>JACKHI010000001.1 GCA_020639075.1 Phycisphaerales bacterium
GCGAGAACTCGCATGCGATGACGATGTTGTCCGCATCGGCACGCGACCTTCGACCTATGCTGAAACCCTGCTCGATATCGCAACGCGCATGCGCCGTCGGCCCATGGTGGCGGCCGTCGCCCTGAATATGGCGGCGCGGACGCGACTCGAAGGAAGACTCGTTTCGATCCTCGGCCGTGAAAGCGGAAACCATCGGCGAGGACTCATGCTGAACGGCGCATTGCTTGTTGTCGCATCGACTGTATTGGTGATGTCCGCAATCGAGCCGTGGCAGAACGTTGATCATCAGTCGATGCCGCTCCTGGGCGGCACGCCCACCGGCGTCCGTAGCGCCCAAGCTCCCTTGATCGAGGCATTCTCGATTACTGACGCGCCTGCTGTTTCCGACTCGCCGGCACGAAACGCGATCCAACTGGCCGCCGGCATCCGGTCGTGGCAGGAGAACTTTCGACCGGCGCCGTTTGAAGCTCGAACGCGGCCGACGAGGCGCAGCGCCGCCGTCGTCCTGGCGGGTTTCACGGATCGCCTCGCCGGAGGCCCGGCGACATTCTCAGCCGGCGCGCCCGCCGCAGACCATCATGCATCCGATCGCCTCCTGGATCGGGCGGCAAAAGACCGGCAGCTTCTCTGGGAACAAGCCACGGCGACATACGCGAACGCTGAACGGGCCGTTCGGCGCGCCGTATTGTCGGGCGACTTCGACGAAGCGATGCGCGGTGTTGATCGGTCCGCCCAGGTGATTGAATCGGCGCGATCATTCGCACCGAATGCCGACGCCGTGGATGACTACCGCAGGCGCGTGGCGGCTTTGCGAACTTATGTTGCAGACGAGGCCCGGCAGTACGAAGAGCAGGCCGTTCGATCCAAGCTCGAGGAAATCAAGCAACGGGAGGCCGTGCGATTGGCGGCGATGTCAGATGCCAAGCGCCGCGTCGTCGAGGAATTGATGACGCGTGCGGTCGCCCTGAACGGCGAACAGCGATTTGACGAGGCGATGCAGGTGCTCGACCAGGTGATCGCGGCCGATCCGAATCACGAACGAGCGATCTGGCTCCGGCAGCTGATTGAAGACGTGAACCAAAGCCGACGAGATCGCGCCGCTGTCCGCGCTCGCCATCAGGAAGGGCGATCGCTCTACATTGACGTTGACGAAGACGGCATTCCATATGGCGACGTCATTCGGTATCCGTCGGATTGGGTCCAGAAGTCGGCGCGCCGCCGTTCAAACGAGGAGGTGCGAGAATCGGAAGAAACGCGAATCGCACGATCGCGTCTGCGAACCCGAGCGCCTGAAATCCGATTCGACGGCATGACGTTCGAGGACGTCGTCGATCGCTTGCGCACACTGACGGGCCTCAACATCGTTCCGAATTGGGCTGCAATGGAAGCCGTCGCCGTTGAAAAGGATGCGGAAGTCACGTTGACGCTCACCGATGTCACGTTCGAGAAGACGCTTGACCTAGTCCTGAGCGAAGTCGGCGGAGGCGAAGTCGAGCTCGGCTATGAAATCGACGAGGGCATCCTGCGCATCTCTACAAAAGAGGACTTGAGTCGCCGGACGCATTTCGCCTCCTACGACATTCGCGACCTGATTGTCAGCATCCCCAACTTCAAGGGCCCTGATATCGACATCAGCAACGCCGGCCAGAATCAGAATCAGACCGGCGGTATCGGCGGGGGTCGGTTCATCGGAAACGGCGGCGGTTCCGGCGGAATTGGCGGCGGAAGCGGCGGCGGCGGCGCTGGTGGCGGAGGCGGATCGCTCTTCGAGGACAGCGGCGAGGAGGACGAAGAGCAAAACGTCGACGACGCGATCGGACCCCTGATCGATTTGATCCAACAGACCATCGAGCCCGAGAGCTGGCGCGCGGCCGGCGGCAATGTCGGATCGATCGGCGTACTGAATCAGCAGTTGATTGTTACACAGACATCCAACGCGCATGCCCAATTGCGCGATCTGTAATGCGAATGTAACCGGACTACTCCATCCCTTTGCGTCGCGCGATACAGCTCCTTCCCACGGTCTCGCGCGACGCACGAAAACAACCCGACCCGCACTTGCCGGTCGGTACAGTTCAACCTGACTCGGCGGGTTCGATCGATTGGACCCAGTAGCGAGCGTCGGCGACGGTCGGCCCGCCGAGACTTTTTTTCCTGGTTTCGTCGAATCTGAACGACGTCAATATCGCGCTGACGGCGGTGGGCAGCAAATGTCCACGACCGTCAGTGCGGTTAAGCGTTTACCGACACGGCCTGAGGTATCCAGGCCACGAGCAACCTAGATCCCCAAGTATCGATACCAGAACGAGAACGTTGCCGCGAAGTGTGATTGCCCGGATTGCGCCGAAGTCGGCGTCATTGGGTCATCGATGAGTGATTGCTCGATGGTTGCGATCGCGATGTCTGCAATGAAGGCGTGGCCCATTCGCGTGGGATGCTGCCGATCCCAGAAGAGATACGCGTCGGGATTGGCGGCGACTTCGCCGTCCCCGAGATAGCCGAACAAATCGCCGCTCCAGGCGGGATCCGTCGTGTTGGTGATATCGGCCGGCGGGTGTTCGACGAGATCCCGCACGATCGGGGCCGCGTCGAGGCACGTGACGTGAATGTCGCGCAGCGATGCGAGTTGATCGACATGCGTCATCAGGGCCGAATTGAATTCAATTGTCATGTCGTGTGCGAGCTGCTCGCGTGATGTTCCGCGATATCTCGGCGTGACGGAAAGATCGGGCGCCGTGACAATGAAGAAGCGCCGCGCGCCCGCGTCGTATAGTACCGTCGCTGCGATTGCCACATTCGCGGCAGCGTCCTCCGGTGTTTCGCCATGATCGCCGCCAAGCAAATCAAACAGGTCGTTTCCACCCGACCAGATGATGAAGAGCTCATCGCCTTGCGGCTCGTAGAGATCGAGATACCAATTGACTTGTTCGCGCAGATTGAAGCCGACGGCCGCGCCGCGTATGTTCGTCGCACCGCGGGACGTGCCTGCGCCGCCGTGTGCGAAGTTCGTACCGCCAAGGTAAGCCGGATCGGCGGGCAGATCGAAGTGGCGCGCGACGTGATCGATCCAGATATCGCCGTTGGAGTAGCGGCCGGGAGCGTAGGGCGGCGGCGGGACCAGGTTCAGTTCGCCCGTCAGATTGCCGTTGTCGGACAGGCTGTCGCCGAAGACAACGAGGGCGGAGAACGCATGCGTTGGCGCGGGCGCTGCTGGAACGCACGACGCGATCGCGGAAACACTCGACAGAGCAAGTGCCAGGCGAAGACCGCAAATCGTCCGGCCCGGTATCATCCTTCATGTCCCCCGTAAGCGCTTCTTTCGCATAGCGCCGCCGATCTCGCGACGACGACTTCTTCGATTGAATTGTAGTCGCCTATTGCAGTTATTGACGAGGTGTTGCGCCTTCGAATCCCGCAAATTCGCGCCGACTGAAAGACCTGACAATCGGCGGTTTGATTGCGGCTCGGGATTCTGGGACACTCGGACGACTGCCCTTGCGCGCGATCCGACCGGCGGCTGGTCGCTGTCGCAGCGCATGTGGCCGGACATCCGACGATCGAGGGTGGCGAATGACTCAGACACGAAGAGCACCTGTTCGAGTTGAGAAGGCGTCCCGCGTATTCCAAATGGGCGACGTCGAAGTTCCGGCGTTGATCGACGCCGACCTCGACGTCGGAGCGGGCGACTTCGTAGTCGTCCTTGGGCCCTCCGGTTCGGGCAAGAGCACGCTCCTGAATCTGATCGGAGGTCTCGATCGACCTACATCGGGCCGGCTCTGGTTTCGAGACCAGGAACTGACGACGCTGAGCGACGATGCGCTGACGCGCTATCGGCGCGAGGCGATCGGGTTCGTATTCCAGTTCTACAACCTCGTTCCGACGCTGACGGCCCTGGAAAACGTTCAGGTTGCGACGGAACTCGTCGACGACGCGGTGGATCCCGCCGAGGCCCTTGCAGTCGTCGGTCTGGCCGATCGCGCGTCACACTTCCCGGCGCAGCTTTCCGGCGGTGAACAGCAGCGCGTCTCCATCGCGCGGGCGTTGGCGAAGCGACCGGACCTGTTGCTCGCGGATGAACCAACGGGGGCGCTGGACATCGACATGGCCAGAAACGTGCTGGGGACGCTGCAGCGACTGAATCGAGAGAAGGGGCTGACGATCATGCTGATCACGCACAATCCGGCGCTGGCGTCGATCGCGAATCGGATCGTGCGTCTCGTCAGCGGGCGCATTGCGGAAGTGACTCGAAACGCAATGCCCGCCCCGGCATCGGAAATCGCATGGTGATCGGTCAGGAAATCGCGTGAAACCGCTGAATCGAAAACTGCTGCGTGAACTCAAGTCCAACGCCGGCGCGTTGTTCGCCGTCGTCATTATCATGGCGTTCGGCGCCGGATCCTACGTCGGCATGGGGGCATCGCAGCGTGCCCTTGAGACGAGTCAGTCGGCGTATTACAGCGCCTACCGGTTCGCCGACTTCTGGGTGGATCTCAAGAAGGCGCCGCTGACTGAAATCGAAAAGCTCGGCAAGACTCCGGGCATTGAGTCCATTCAGACGCGCGTCGTCTTCGACGTGATTCTCGATCTGCCTGAACAGGCGCGGCCCGTAAACGCGCGACTGATTTCGATTCCGGCACACCAGGACGGCACGACGCTGAACGGAATCTATGTCCTTCGGGGATCCGGCTTTTCGCCGGATCGAGACGAAGAGGTCATCGTGACCGAGGCGTTCGCTAAGGCGCACGGCCTGAATCCCGGAGATCGCATTCATCTCATACTGAATCGTCGCAGAGAGGCCTTTACCGTCGTGGGGACGTGTCTGAGCCCCGAATACGTCTACATGGTTCGCGGAGCGGGCGATCTGTTGCCGGATCCGGACCACTTCGGCGTGTTATTCGTGAAGGAGAGATACGCGCGGGATGTACTCGACTTCCAGGACGCCTGTAACAACGTCGTCGGGCGATTCGCGAACGTATCGCCGTCGCGGCAGCAGGCCGTTCTCGACGACATCGAGCGGCGACTCGAACCCTACGGCGTGTTCTCGGCGATTCTCCGGGACAGGCAGGCGTCGAATCGGTTTCTAAGCGACGAAATCAAAGGGTTGCGCGTCAGTGCGGTCGTCACGCCGGTGATTTTCCTGGGTGTCGCGGCGATGGCGCTGAGTGTGCTGCTTCGCCGGCTGGTAGAGCGGCAACGCGTCACAATCGGTACGTTGAAGGCGATCGGGTACTCGAATGGCACACTGTTTCGTCACTTCGTCGTGTTCGGCATGATCGTGGGCGTGATTGGCGGCCTTGCGGGCTGCCTCGTCGGGATCGGGATGCGACAGGCGTTCATTCGCGTCTACCAGGATTTCTATCACTTCCCGCGATACATCATCGAGACGCACCCGGATCTGATGTTGCAGGCGATCGCGATCAGCCTCGTGTTCGCCGTGCTGGGGGCGTTGCGCGGAGCGCGCCGCGTTCTGCGACTGCAGCCGGCTGAGTCCATGCGAGCGAAGCCGCCCGAAAAAGGGACGGCGATTCTCCTCGAACGATGGCGATCGCTGTGGCGACGGCTCGACTTCAGAACACATCTCGCGATGCGCGACGTGTTTCGCAACAAGGGACGCACGATCAGCGGCGTCGCGTCGGCCGCCATCTCCTGTTCGATCCTCATCATGACATTCTGTATGTTCGACGCAATGCAGTTCATGGTGGCGTTTCAGTTCGAATACACGAACAGAGGAAACGCGACGATCGGCATGCGTGACGCGCGGGATGCGGGGGCGCTCTTCGAATGCCGAAACATGCCCGGCGTGATCTACGCCGAGCCGACTTTCAGCGTCGTCTGCGATATGCGGTACGGACAATTCAGCCGCCGGCAGCCTATCGTTGGGCTGGATCGGCCGCATCTTCTGACAGTGCCGCGCGACGCGGACCTGGAGCCGATTTCGATTCCCGGCGATGGGCTCGTGTTGTCCAAGAAACTGGCGTCGATTCTCCACGTTTCCGCGGGCGACTCGCTCGAACTGACGCCTGTCCGCGGTCGCCCCGAGCCGAGATCGGCATTCGTCGCGGGCATTGTCGACAGTTTCATCGGTCTGGACTGTTATGCGAGCATCACCTATCTGAGCGAAGTGGTCGACGAACCCGCAAGCGTCAATGGCATTCAGACGCTCATCGACGAGCACGCGCGTCCGGCGTTCTTTGCGGCGATCAAGGAACTGCCGAATGCACAGGGGTTGAACCTCAATCGCGATGCGCAGAAGAGCATCGAAGGGACCTTTGTTAAGTCCATGCGATTTTCGCTCGGCATCATGATCCTCTTCGCCGGCGTCATCGGCTGCGGCAGCCTCATCAACCTGGCGACAGTTGAGATCGGTGATCGAACGCGAGAGATATCGACCATGAGAGTGCTCGGGTATCAGCCCCGAGAGATCGCCGGCGTATACCTGCGGCAGAACGCGATCCTGTTCGGCCTCGGCCTGTTGTTGGCCGTACCGATCGGGTACGGGATGGTCGTCCTGATGGCTCGGGCGTATGACACGGAGTTGTTTCGGATGCCGACCATCTTCCGATGGCAGGCCATCGGCTGGTCGCTACTGATCTCCGCAATATTCGTGGTGATCGCCCAGTTCGCCGTCCTGCGGAAGATTCAAAAGCTCGACTGGTTGGAAGGCGTGAAAGTCAAGGAGTAGCTTGCGCGATGAAAACGAAGTATGTCTTGATGATCGCAGGCGCCGTCGTCATCGGCGGACTGATCTGGTGGCAATCGCGACAACCCGACGCTGTCGTCGAAGTCGCCGAGATTCGCGAGGGACCGATCCGCGCCTACGTCGAGGAACGTGCAATCACACGGCTGCCGCACACCTACCTCATCTCGAATCCGATTGCGGGATGGCTGGAACGAATCGACCTCCGGGAAGGCGACGCAGTCTCCCGCGACCAGATCGTCGCGCGATTGGAACTGGACGACTTGAAGGATCGTGCGAAGCAGGCGGAATATCGGATTGCCGTACTCGAGACGCAGCTGGAAAAGGAGTCCGACCATCGTTTGGAAGACAACATGCTCGTCGAGATGAAAGCGACGGTACAGGCGGTCGACGAGACGGTTCGATCGGCAGAGGCGAAGAATAAGGCCTCAAAGGCGATCGCCGACTTTGCCCAGTCAGAGGCCGATCGGCTGCGCGGACTCCAGGAACGCGACGCCGCGACGTTGCGCGAATATCGTCAGGCGGAAACAGAGGCAAGGCGCACGGCGGCCGAGTACCAGGGCGATCTGCTCGAACTTGCTGCGCTGAAGACGCTCGCGGCCGTGAGTTACATCGGTCCGAAATTCGTGATGGACTACAAGGACCGCAAGTCGTTTGAGCAGAGCCGGATTCAGCGCGAGTTGGACGAGGCGCGACTGGAGCTGGAGATGCAGAAGAGGAATCTCGAGCGGGCCGTCATGAAAAGCCCGATCGACGGCGTCGTGCTCTCTCGACAGCAGACGCGAAGGCAATTCCTGCCCGCGGGAACGCCGTTGCTGACGCTGGGTCGGCTGGACGAGATGGAGATCGTCGCTGAAGTGCTGACGGAGCGGGCGACGAAATTGTCTGTTGGCAATACCGTCGAAGTCACGGGCGAGGATCTGCCCGATGGCGGTGTCATCGGCCACGTGACGCGCATATTTCCTGAGGGATTCAAGAAGGTCAGTTCACTCGGCGTCGAGCAGCAGCGCGTGTCGATCGTGATCTCGTTCGACGATCGGCCGAAGGCGCTGGGGGCGGAATATCGCGTGGACGTTCGAATCATCCACGCGGCGGTCGACAAGGCGAACATTATCCCGCGATCGGCGCTGTTTCGCGATGCAGAGGGTGTCTGGCGAGCCTATGTCGTTGATGGTGATATGGTGCGGAATACGCCGCTGACGCTCGGAATCATGAACGATCGCGAGGCGGAAGTTCGGAAAGGTCTGTCAAAAGGCAATCGCGTCGTCATCGCGCCGTCGCGGGATCTGGTCGACGGAATGCGGGTGAAAGTCGAATGATCCGCCCCTTTTCGTTGACGCACTTTCTGACACTACCGCGACGCGCCCGGCGGCGGCAGCTCCAGCGGTGGCTCAGCACGTTTGCCCTTTCGCCGGTCCATCAGAAACGTGACGCGCTCGTAGGTTTCATCACTGACCAGTCTCTTGAGTGTGCGTTTCGCGTGGCCGATGGCCGTGCGGCGTGTGACGTGCGTGAGCAGGAAGTGCGAGTTGTCAAATCGATCGATAATTCGTGCGACGTCCTTCACGTGCATGTGATAGCCGGCGCGGGCCCGCTTGACGTGGTCCGCCTCGAAGAATGTGCACTCCAGAACGAGCACCTTCGCCTTCCGCACCATGTCGTACTGGACCCAATCGCCCTCGGCCGTATCGCCGCAGTAAGCGATCAGCGGAACTTCCATCGTGTACTCGATCTCGATGCCCTGCTTTTTCAGGGCGACGAGTTCAGGCCCGGACTTGTCGATCAGTTCGGGCTTGAGCTTGCGGCGCACCTCGACGATCACGAACCCGAGCGACGGGACGCCGTGGTTGATACGGAACGCGCGGGCGACGAGACCGCGGCGGATCTGGTATTCATCCCCCGGCTGCATGCCGACGATTTTCGCCGGCGTGACGTGACCTTCGATCTGCCCCCAGACGTGCAACAAGCTCTTGATCGGATCGACGAGACGTTCGGGGGCGAGGATCGTACCGGGCGCGTTGCCGACGAAGTTCCGCTGGCTGAGGTAATACGCAATGCCGGCGGCGTGGTCCATGTGCCCGTGGGAGAGGAGGACGTGATCGACCGGCAGTACGTCTGCGGGGGCTTTGCCAATATCAAAGCAGACGTTCAGCTCCGGCGCCGCGATGACTGTCTCCTCGCCGGCGACGCTGTAGCCGACGATGCGGATGTCGTCGAGATGATGTTCGAGGAGTCGTTCGTTCACGTGCGGGGTTTTGTCGGTTTGAAGCGAACCAAAGTCGCGTTCGGGTCGTGTTACTTGTTGCATGTTCGTCTGTGTGTCGATCCAGTGTCGTTCGTCGCGCTTGTGAGTCGCTGACGAATCACAATGTAAGCGTCCTTGTTGCGCGCCGCGCGGATGGCGGAGTGTAAGACAGAATGCCAAAAAGGGAGAGCGCGGAAGCGAAAAATTCGCTTGACACTCACGTTATGGGGTCTTACTGTTTTCGCAGATACAAGATGTAGTGGCGAACAGGAGAGGCGCCTGAAGATCGTGCGGCGATGTCATGCGGTGTCCGTATTGCAAAGAGCAACAGGACAAGGTGATTGACTCCCGATCGACCGAGGGCGGAGCCGTCATCCGGCGGCGTCGCAAGTGCCTCGAATGCAATCGTCGATACACGACCTACGAACGGGTCGAGACGACCAACAAGTTGCTCGTCGTCAAGAAGGATGGGACGCGCGAGCCGTACGAGCGAGAGAAGCTGTTTGCGAGTGTGCGGCATGCCTGCTTCAAGCTGCCGCACAGTGCCGAGACGCTGGGCTCGCTCGTCGATGAAGTCGAGGAAGCGGTTTTTCGGGAGTTCGAGAAGGAGGTCCCGAGTTCGTTCCTTGGCGATGCAGTGTCGAGCCGACTGAGGAAGCTGGACAAGGTCGCGTATCTTCGATTCGCCAGCCTGTATCTTCAGTTTCGGCTCGTTGACGACTTCATTCAGGAAGCACGGAATATCCTGGATGGAGAGCACACGGATGTCGTCGGTCAACAGGAGCTGTTCAAGGATGAATAGCAGACGTTTTGCCATGGATGGCGAAGTACGGATTGTAAAAAGAGACGGAAGTATCGAGCCCTTCAGTTTTCCCAAGCTGCTGAACTGTATCCAGAACGGATTTCACAGCAGCGGGGAGCCGCTCGATCGGCATCAGTCCACGAGCCGTGGCCTGGCCGAGGCCGTGCAGACCTATCTGCAGACGGTCGAGCAGAAGGGCCACGAAGGTCCTGTTGCGTCGCACGATGTGGCGCGGCTCGTCGAGTTGGTGTTGACTCAGACGGGCTATTCGGCGGCGAGCATGGCGATCAAGCGCCACGCCGACGTCCGACGGCGCCAGCGAAACTGGGTGAAAGTCGCCCACAAGCGGCCGACGGACGGCCTGATCGTCCAGAAGCGATGGAACAAGACGCGCGTCGTCTCTCATCTGCTGGATGACCACCGGCTGGAGCCGACAACGGCACGGATCGTGTCCGGCCGCGTCGAGCAGGTCGTCTTCAACTGCGGGTTGAAGGTGGTGACCGAGGCCTTCGTGAGAGAGACGGTCAACAGCGAGCTGCTTGCCTGGGGGTTGCTCCCGGGAGCGCTGGCTGTGAAACAGAAGAAAAAGTCCCGCGCCGGCCTGAAGCAACCGCGCGTGGAGGACGCACAGGATACGGCCTGAAGAGCCAGCCTGTTCCCACGGCGCGGTGGAACAGCGCCTGCGGTGAGATTCATCAGGGATGAACTGCCGGGAGACTAGCAGAATCTCGCCGCTATATTGAGCCTGTCGCAAGACGATCCCGATGTGAGCGCCACGGCTGGGAACTTCCGTTTTGCGGCAGGCTGTTTTCATTTCTAGTCCGCAATGATCAGTCATCAGTATTCAATTTTCAGTTCTTGGTGCGGGGCTCGATTTTCCGCTCTCGGAAAAAAAGGTTCTTCACGGAGTATCGTGAAACTCTGTTGGCATCTGCGGTAGCGCGAGTACCGCGTCCTGATGGGGACGCTTTGAGAATAGCCCAGCCTTTCAAGGCTGGGATAGATAGTTGGTTATTATCATTGCCGTGCCGTAGGTACGGCGCGACTCCACGCATCCAGCTCATCCCGTCCCGCTGGGACGGGGCCTGAAGAAACGGCCGACAACCCCCCGTTGAAGACGGGGGGCTATTCTCATGTGATCCCTACGGGATCCGGGGTGGATATATCTGTCGCTCTTGTGCCAGAACACCGTGTCATCCCACTTTACCGTGATGAACCGAAAAAAGGGTGCAAACTGTCGCAAACTGTCGCAAATTCGCGCAAACGCGAGGTTCAATCGCCTCGCCGCACCGGCGAGTCGGGTACGCCGGCGGCAATCATCAGCCTTGCGCGGCGCTTCGGGAGTCTTGAGTGATGAGGCGTCAGTATTCGGTTGTCAGTCATCAGTCGTGTGTGGGCAATGAGGATGTGAGGCTTCTCGCGGGGCGCTCATGAAGGAATGCCGTGCCGCCGATTCAGAGAAACTATGAGCGTGTTCCCCCGGTTGGGATAATTGACCCAAGTTGTTAGAGACGGGTTTGGTTATCTCACGAACGGAGGAACACACAATGTTATATGTTGGCATGGACGTACATCTGTTGTCTACCACGATTTGCATTTTTGATCCGACGGCGGACGAACGGCGTCGATATCGCACGGTGAAGGTCCCGACGACCGCCGAGGCGATTCGTGGAGTGCTCGAGCCGCTGAACGGGGATTGCAAGGCCGTTTTCGAGATCGGTCCTCATGCCCAGGCGATCATGGCCATTGTCAAACCCCTGGCCGCCGACGTTCTGGTCGCCAACCCATCCCTGATCCCGTGGCTCTTTCGCGACGGTCGCAAGAACGACAAGATCGACGCACGCAAGTTGGTGACGTTGCTCTATCTGAACCAGGTGCCGACGGTGCATCTGCCGAGGGCCGACATCGCCGCGTGGCGGGCGCTGATCAACCATCGCCGCACCGTGGTGAAGCGTCGCACCAGGGTCAAGAACCAGATTCGCTCGATCCTCCGCGCCTACCTGTACCGCTGCCCGCACAGGAGTTGCTGGACGCGAGTCGGACGAATCTGGCTCTCGTCGCTGGCCTTCGACGAACTTCGTCAGTTCATGGTCGAATCGCAGACGGCGGAACTGGACGGGCTCGACGAGAAGCTGAACGACATTCATCGCCAACTCGATCGGATCGCCAGGCTGCATTCGGACGTGGCGCTGCTACAGACGATTCCCGGCGTGGGACCGCGCACTGCAGAAGCCGTCGTTGCCTTTACCGACGGCGTCAAACGCTTCCGCGATGGCAAACAGTTCTCGAGTAACTTCGGGGTCGTGCCGACGCTGGATGTCTCGGATGGTCGCGGCCGCGAAGGATGTATATCGCGGCGCGGCGCCAGCGTGGTGCGTTGGCTGGTCGTCGAGGCGGCGCATGTGGTGATCCGACGCAACCCCGAAATGCGCGCCTTCTTCGAGCGAGTCCATCGCGGCAGGAAGGATCGGTACAAGAAGGCCATCGTCGCGACGGCTCGCAAGTTGTTGGTGATCGCGTATGCGATGATGCGGGATCAATCGAAATTCGCACCACAGCGCGTGAGTGCGGCCGCATGATCCGACCGTCGCGAGGCCTCCGATTGGGTGAAGGCCCCGCGATCGGTCGAATCATGCTGAGGGTGTAAGACGAAAAAGTGCCGGCGACTGGCGTTGAAAAGGTCGCGGCGGACAGGAGCGTGAAACGGGTCAAGAACGACGGGATGAATTGGAGTGAGCCCGAACGTGGCGGCTTGATCGTCGAACGGTTGAAAGAACCGCCGGCAGATCGATTCCAGAGAATGGGCCACTCCCCCTGCAAAATCTCATGTGCCCCGGCCGCATCGAAAGCTACGGAAGGTGAGCACGAATCAGAAGCCTGGAACATTATCCGTCAAAAAATCCCGCCCCTTGACAAACACACGCTCATAGAAGCCGCCGTGTCCTCACGGCGACGAACTCGGGCGACTCTTCGACACTATTGAGTTTCCTGGGGACCGCAAGGCGGATCCTACAGGGCTCAACATCAGGTCTAGTCGATTACGCCCGGTTCGTATCGATGATCTAAGTCCTGAATCATTTGGGTCGGCAGAGAGATAAATTCGAACTTCCCAGCTCTCATGAAAATGAGTTTGGGTGCAACGTCGTACTCGTACCAATGTGTCCCAACAAACCCCTTCGATTCAACGAACGGCACGATAAATTGAAGAAACCGCGTCCATTCTTCAGAGTAGTTCTTGGTGTTTGCCCGTAGCGTCAAGAACCAGCCATTCGCTATCTCGTCGTATTTCCAGACATGACAGGGTTGGCCGTCAAAATAATAGCTGCAGTTGATCAACATGAACTGCCAGTATGATGGCTCCGCGAATAGTGGTTCTTGTCGCACCGCCACTGGCAGGTCTTCGAGGACGAAGGCGTCGCCCTCTATCAACAACGTGATTGTTTCGATGATGTACTTCGGCGTATTGCCTCGGAGTTTCACGCCGAGATTCAGCTCTGTGTAGTCACCCATAATGCTACGATTCTCCGGCGGATGGCGAGTTTGTCGTACCCGATTTGACGATTCTAATTCTATGGCGGAGCATCGTCTTAGTCTCGATCACTCTTCGCGATTGCCGTGTGCCCCATCCTTTGCGAATGCAAAGGTTGGGGAAATTCCACACAGCATTACTCAGGGCCTGCGCGCCGACACTGCGTCCATGGCACGGCGTGACACAACCCCATCCCACGGCGAGCTCGCGTGGGCCTTCGCTGCATTGCCACTGGACCGCGAATCTTCTTGTTCGCCCGACACCGCCTGCCCGATCACGACCAACAGAATCTCACTCAGCGGGCCGGTCCGTTTGCCGCGCTGACCCTGCACCGTGTATTCGACGCGCTCGGCCCCGGCGGGGACGCGGCCGGTTAGGCGCTCGTGATCGCGTGTTCGCTCCGCGGCCAATGCACTGGCGGACAAGCCGACCAGTGGCACGCGCGAGGTGCGAGATACCTATCTCATACCACTCCCCCTCGGGAATTTCCTCCCGCCGATACCCCGACGCCGGTCGTGCTACTCGGCAAGTTGAGCGCCGAGGTTTTTCCGTGGCGCCGGAACCTGGCTCGACGAAGCAACGTCAAACTTCCAATGGGTCCTGCGTATTCGGGGGGGGAAATGTTCTTTACTCTATCATTCGGCCATCGGTTTGTTGGAGGATGCGTTCGTGAAGCGATGTATTGGGATCGTCGTCATTGTGCTCCTGGTTGGCTGCTCGGATGGCGGAAAGTCGAATTCGAGAATGCAGGCGCCGTCGGCGAGCGATGCCAGTTATCGTTCTGCTGTCGAGCCAGGCGAATCGAAAACGACGCCTCCAAACACATCGCGCCGGCCGGTGGCAAAGGACACTTCGGATTCTCGTCAGACCGAGGCGACGCGCATTGGCGGCGACTCGGTCCCCGCCCAAGACTCGCAGCCGCTTGATCCGCACGCGGATTCCGCGGGCGGGCGCGATCCGGAAGGAACGACTGTCACGAACGCGGGGATCGACGCGTCTGATCCGTCGGGGATGAACGCCGAACAGCTCTACCGATTCTGGCTGACGCACGTTGAAAAGAACCCTGGATGGAGCCATATGGGGTCATACGAGCCCAGGAATCCGGCGTATCTGGACATTCCCAAAGCCGTGCGTGAGAAGGTCGAGCGGCATCTGCGTGAGCGATTGGGAGACGCGTTCTACGATCGGCTCAAGTTCACCGGCGGGCAGATGGTGGACTTCGACGAGCTTCGGCGCGTGGACCCAGATTCGAAGAATATCAAATGGACCATCCACGCGTATGACCTGCACTATCGCTTCGCGATGCCGGACAAGGGAATCGTCGGGTACACGGCGCAGATCAAACTGAATGCCGACGGAAGTGTCTTGCACGAAATCGACCTTCCGAACTTCGTGCAGCACCCGGAAAAGCTGAAATTTCTGAGCATCGATGACGCGCGGCGGGTTGCGATCGCCCAGGGATACGACCTGACGGACGCAAGGCCGTCCATCGATTACGACGCGGACTGCGATTGCGTGTATTGGCACTTCGAACGCCAGATCGAAGACGACGGCATCGGCGGCAAGGACGACGATATCGAAATCAACGCTCACACGGGTGCGGTCTTGAGACGCTACACCGCTGAGTGGATTCGATAGCGGCGGCGCTGCGAACCTGCGAGATACGGTGCGCCCGCGTTGACCGCCGATGCTTTACTGAGAACAGGGCGTTGGGCGCCGGGCTTGCCCACCAAGGCAAGCATGCGGCTGCGATCACGCCGTCACTTTCAACCGAAAAGGCGAGCAATGCGTTTGCGTGGGGGCCACGGGCAGCTTGACCGTCGACAGTGGCACCCGGCCGCTCATGCGTCCTTTGCTGCTGAGACACCGATCAATACAATACGACAGACTCCATGACGTCAAACAGGGCCGACTCGATGACGCAGGAACCCTTTGCAGATCGCATACGTCACAAGCTTCAGCAGGTTCGCGCCCGCGGTCTGACCTGCTTCGGCGCCAACGGGCATCACTTCCAGCTCAATCTGACATTGAGCGAGGATGAGGTGCTTGCGTTCGAACAAGAGCATGGCGTCGAGTTGCCGGCCGACTACCGCATGTTCCTCACGCAAGTCGGCAACGGTGGCGCGGGACCCTATTACGGTCTGTATCCGCTGGAGAAATGGAATGCGATTGCCGGCCAGGAGATTCCCGGTCAGCTCGCTTCAGTTTGCCCGATCCTGCCCGAACACGCCGATGGGACGAATCTATCAAAAAAACTGAACTGCGAATGGGAGGACTGCTTTCGCGGCACCATCGCGCTCTGCAATCAGGGATGCACGTACGCCGCGGCGATGATCGTGACGGGGCCGCATCGTGGCCAGATCGTCTATTTCAACGAGGAGGGTCCCGCGTGTTACTTCATCGACCATACGGATTTCATTTCGTGGTACGAACGCTGGTTGGATGAGTTACTCGCCGAATATAACATGCATTGGTTCGGCTTCGGCAAGGCGGGCGACGAACGAACGCTCGCGGCACTGCTCAATGACTCGCAGACAAACGAATCAGATCTCGTCGATTCGATGACATCGTTGAGCCGCATTCCCGCCTTGGCCGATTCGACATTGTCGTTCGTCACTCGCCTGCTCTCGCACGACTCGGCGCTGGTGCGCAGTCGTGCTGCGAGTCTGCTGGATCATGGGGCAGGGGAGAAGGTCGCCGGCGACCTGTGCACGCGACTTGTCGATGCCGATCCGACGGTTCGAAAGGCGACGCTCTCGACGTTGGCCAAAATCCATGCAGCCGAATGGGAGGGGGCTGCCCGCGCGGCGCTGAACGACGAGTCGCCGAGTGTTGTCAGTAACGCCGCACGCGTGTTGGATGAAGCCGGTCGGCTGACTGTGACGGATCTGCAGCAACTCATCGCATCAACAAGCCGGCCCAGAGTGGAGACGGGCCTGTTCTACTGGGGCAAGGATGCGCGTCGCGTTGACAACGTCGAATTCCCATTTGCGTTGTTGTCCGATAGCGATGTGCAGATCCGTCGCCTGGCGATCGGCGCTGCCCGCGAGCTGAAGTTGTCCGCCGCCATTCCAATTCTTATCGAGCGCTTGAATTCGGAGACCGACAGCGTTACTCGCGGCAAAATCGCGAGAGTGTTGCTTGAGATGACCGATCGCCGGGCATTGCCCGCATTGCTGGACGCCGCAACGAGTGATGATGACTTTACTCGTTACCATGTTGCCCATGGGCTGCGGAATTTCAAGGGCCTGGAAGTCATTCGCGCCCTTAACAAACTTGCGCATGATCATACGACACCCGTACGAAAGAACGCGGAAGGTTTCCTCGTGCAGACGACGATGCAGGCCATCGCCCGCGTGGCACGAGAATCCCGCCGCCGCGTTCTCGTTCGAACATTCCTTCCGTTCCTGCGCTGATGCCGCAGAGAATTCCTGGCGCGTCAAGTTGAGACCGGGGCCGGCGGTCCACCCCTCGCCACATCAACAGCGGGGGATCGTTAAGGGGGCAGCCGCCCCCTTGACGCCTTCGCACGCTCAGCGGCGACCAGCAACGCCAATGGCGCGGAAAAACGGCCGGCAGTTCTCGAAGACGCTGAGCATCTTTGTCATCCGGCGAGAGGCGGGCGCGTGAGTCAACCGTGCTGTGTCACGGGCAGCTGGGCCGGTTGCGTGTCACAGGGAACTCGCAACTCGGGCGGGCCCTTCGCGGGGGTGTTGGTTCGTTCGGCGTCCGGGATTCTCATGCACTGACGCGGTCGAACGGGGACCGTGTGGTAATGGCGTTCACGCCGCGGCCCCTGCACTGGGTGGCAAGCACCCAGTGGCACGCGCTCGATCGTAAGCACCGAGTACGCAGCATCGGCATGCCGACCTTAAGGGTCGGCATGGCACCCGGCACGCGCTCAGTGAAAAGCACCCAGTGGCACCTGGCAGCAACCGGCAGCGCCGACCGCGCGTTTGAACTTCCGCCGTTGCGGCCGTATGTGGGCACTCGTGCGACGTGCGCGTCAGGCGTAAGATCGCCGGGGCAGGCTTTGCGAGGTGCATCGGTGGACCGATCGCGCGCGAGCGATCGTTGAGGCAAACATGATCAAACCCAAGTTGCTGGCGTTGGACGATTACGAGGGGCAGATTTCGGCGGCGCCTGCGATGAAGCGGCTTCGTGCGTTGGCGGACGTGAAAGTGCTGCGCGAGCCGCTTTCGGCGATGGACCGTGGCGCGATGGGGGATTACGCCTTCGTGCTTGCCCTGCGCGAGCGGACGCGGCTGGATGCGGCCTTCTTCGACTCGGCGCATCAGTTGGAGCTCGTTCTCCAGACGGGCGGTCACGCTTATCACGTCGATCTGGACTCGGCGACGCGCGCGGGCGTCACAGTCGCGCTGGGGCGACGCGCGAAGATGCCGCGCGTCGTGGTTCCCGAGTTGACGTTCGGGCTCATCATCGCGCTGCGTCGTCAGATTGCGGAGCACGCGCAGGCCATGGCAACGGGAGCGTGGCGGCCATCCATGGGGCGGGCGCTCGGCGGCAGTACGCTGGGGATGCTGGGCTGCGGTCGGCAGGGCCTAGGCGTGGCCCGACTCGGCGCCGCGTTCGGGATGCGGATTCTGGCGTGGGATCGGGGCGGCGACTATCGCGACGACGCGGACTACATTCGGCGCGTACCCCTCGAAGAGGTGTTGCGCTGTTCCGACGTCGTGTCGATCCATCTGAAGCTCTCGGACGAATCCAGGGAGCTGATCAATGCCGAGCGACTGGCACTGATGAAGCCGGACGCGATCCTCATCAACACGTCGCGCGGTGCGATCATCGATGAATCCGCTTTGGCGGCGGCGCTTCAATCGGGGAAGCTGGCCGGCGCAGGGCTCGACGTGTTCGTCAACGAGCCGTTGTCGCCCGAGAGTCCGCTGCGAATTGCGCCGAATGCGCTTCTCACGCCGCACATCGGCTGGCAGGTCGCCGAAGTCGTTCACGAATTCGTCGCCATCGCGGCAGAGCAGCTAGCGGCATGGTGCGGGCATGAGCTCTCGCCCGATGAAACGGCGAATCCGTCAGCAGCCGAGCAGGGCAGGCGGCGGGTTGGGGGGCTGAAGTCGGGATCAATGTGACGCACGTATGGCAGTCTGCTGGCTTCCGAGGGGCAGCGCCAAGAATTGTCAAGTGCAAGGCGGGCTGGCACTCTTGTGATCACTGCAATACGACGACACGTCAGTTGCGATTTCGTGACGATAGCGCATTTCAGCGTGGACATACCGATCAGACTCACTTCCAACGATTTTGTGGCAGCGGCCGTCGGCCCTCGTCAGACTGGTCATTGCCTGTGCCAAATCGGGCGCACAGGTGAACTGCCTGAGAGAAGAATACGTATTAAGTTCCGATTTCCTTGCGCGGAATTCGTTGGTGCGATGATGCGCATTGGAAGCGATGCGTTATTGCAGTGTGCGGTTCCCAGAGCGTTTTCAACGATACGCAGGTGGCCACGTGTCAAGCGGGTGCGCCATTATCTGAATTAGGTGTTGTTGTGCGCGAATCAACACGTGGAGGAATTCAGGACGCTCGCGGCTACGCAGCTTTGCATCTGTCTCATCGACGAGCCACCCATGGACCGTGTTGCCGCCGGAGTGTTATACGCTCCGGTCGTCAGTCCAACTCTGGCTTTGCTCGCGTTCGCCGAACACCGGGGTCCGCACGTTCGCCTTTGATCACTTCTTGATCAGCAGCAACGATCCGGTCCGCAGCAGTCCGCGCTTGCTTCGACTGTCGCGTTGTAGTCCATTCCCTTTGTTTCGCGGGCTGAACGGATCGCTGTGCGCTTGCAGTCGAACGGCCGCGCATCCGCCTCATCCACGGCATTTCGCGGTTCGATGAATACGAATTGTTCCGCATACGGTCCCGATTGGAGCAGTTCGAACGTCTTTCGGCAGACGGCGATCCGAACACCGCGCGGGTAGCGATGGTTGTCGTCGTCCATGACCGACGAGAAGGGGCCTTTGTACATCACGGCCTGATGATGTTCGAAGCAGGGGCCTTCCTTGCCCTTGAAAGCGCGGACGGTCATCGAGCGGAATTCGATTCCCTCGACAGTTTGCCAGGCGTTACTGTCGTAGCGCAGCACTTCGACGCCGTGGAAGCCTGCTTCCTCGAAGGCTTTGAGGAAGAGATCCTCGCGATAGGCGCCACTGAGGCAGCCGCTCCACAGTTTCTCGTCCTGTTGAAGATGGACGGGCACGTCTTCGTCGCAGACAACGTCGCTGATAACGGCCTGCCCGCCCTTGCGCAGCACGCGGTACATCTCTCGGAACAGTTGCGCTTTGTCTTCCGGGCGCACGAGATTGAGCACGCAGTTGGAGACAATGAGGTCGACGGAGTTATCGGCCACGACAGGCTCGGATGCCGCGATGCCGGCACAATAGGCCTCGAACTTCGACAGGTCCTCGGGCGACTTGATCTGATGCCGTTGAAGCCATTCGCCCGTCTTATCGAGATCGAGCCGCAGATCCTGGATCTTGGCTTTTCGGAAGCTGACGTTTGCCCAGCCGACGTTTTTCGCGACCGCCTTCTGGTGTTTCCTGGCGAGTGCCAGCATGTCGTCGTTCATGTCGATGCCGATGACGCGACCGTCGGGGCCGACGCGCTGGGAGATGATGTAGCAGGCCTTGCCGGCGCCGCTGCCGAGGTCGAGGACCGTCATGCCGGGTTCGGCCCAGGCGGTTGGGTCGCCGCATCCGTAGTCCTTTTCGATGACTTCGGCTGGGATGGCGGCGAGGTACTTCTCATCGTAGGTGGACGACGGGCAGCAGAGGCCGGCTTCCGGCTCCCTGGCGCCCTCCGAATACCGGGCCCGTACGGCTTGTTCGACGTCCATATGGCTTTGCGTTGCGGTCAAAGGTCAAATCTCCCTTGTATGGCCGTTCCAGCGGCTTACCGGCTTCACTATAGCATCAGTTGGGCAAATTCCGTATGCCGGGCCGCCGATTGCGGACGTGGCCTCGGCCGGGCGGCCGGCCGGGCCCCGATAAGGGGACGGCTGTATCATAGGCAGCCGAATGGCCACTTCGGTCGGCGACGGCCCCTGTGGAAATGGGCTTGCCGGTCCGGCTGGATCGGGTATACTCTGGGATTCTGCGCCGCAATCCGCATCCTGGGCGGAGGCGATTGTGCCGCGCGTTGTAATGGTAGAACCGACAGTGATTTGGCATCCGGGATTCTTATGGCAGTTTCGTTGCGACTAGTACGATTGGGACGGCGGCATCGAGCATATTTCCGTGTTCGCGTGGCGGATGATCGATTTGCCCCGACAGGGCGGTTCCTGGAAGAATTGGGTCATGTCGATCCGTTCGAGAAGGACGCGTCCAAGCGAGAGACCCTTAACCGCGAGCGGATCGAGCATTGGCTCGGCCTCGGCGCGACTGTGTCCGACTCCGTCGCATCGATCCTCAAGCGAAATGGAATATCCCGTCCGCAGGCGGCCAAGACGACTGCTGCGAGCTAGTTCGGCGAGCGCCGGACGTCACGGCTTATGCGAATCGATGTCGTGACATTGTTCCCGGAAGTGTGTGAGCCTTTTTTTCAGGCGAGCATCATCGGCCGGGCGCAGGCGGCAGGCAGAGTCGAAATCGCCTGTACGAATCTGCGAGACTACTCGACTGACAAGCATCACACGGTGGATGACCGGCCCTTCGGCGGCGGCCCCGGGATGGTGCTGATGTGCGGCCCGGTGTTCGACGCAGTGGCCGCGCTTGAGGCAGAGGACCCGAGGTCCGCGACGCGGATCCTGCTGACGCCGCAGGGGCGGCGATTGGATCAGAGCCTCGCCGGCGAGTTGGCGAGTCGCGAGCGGCTCCTGATTATCGCAGGGCATTACGAGGGCTTCGACGAACGCATTCGGATCGGACTTGAGCCGCTGGAAGTTTCGATCGGCGACTATGTGCTTTCCGGAGGTGAGGCGGCCGCGATGGTGATCGTCGATTCGGTCGTTCGGCTGCTGCCGGGCGTGCTTGGAGACGACGGATCGGCGGCGGAAGACTCGTTTTCGATCGTTGCGGGCGAGTCGGAGCAGTGCCTGGAGTACCCGCAATACACCCGCCCTCGCGTATTTCGCGACATGGCGGTGCCCGATGTGCTGATGAGCGGCGATCACGGCCGCATACGTGAGTGGCGAAAACAGCAAGCGCTGGAGCGAACGAAGGACCGACGCCCGGACCTGATGACCGGATGCGAACCGGATAGCGGCGGCGACCAACCATGAGTGTGGCGTGCCGCGGAGAAGGACGATGAAGAACAAATATATCGACGCGATTGATGCATCGAACATGAAGCCGCACGTGCCCGATTTCGAAGTCGGCGACACAGTGTCGGTCGGCGTGAAGATTGTCGAAGGCAACAAGGAACGCATCCAGCCGTTCATCGGCGTCGTCATCGGGCGGCGCGGCGGCGGCATGACGGAGAGCTTCACTGTCCGTCGCATCGTGAACAACGAAGGCGTCGAGCGCATCTTCCCTGTACACTCGCCGCGGATCGCGAGCATCGAAGTGCAACGTCATGGCAAGACTCGTCGGGCCAAGCTGTACTACCTTCGCGATCGCGTCGGCAAGTCGCGGAAGCTCCGCGAGCGGCGCGTCTTCAAGAAGAAGGGCGACGCCCAGATCAGCGGGACGGCGACTGCGTCCGAAGCGCACAAGGCAGAGCCCGAGCCGGCCGCGGTCTGATCGAGCATTGCCGTGGTTCTCGGCCGTGATGCGCCGGGGCCGAACGTCAGACAGACAGAGTTTCACAGCGGCGCCGGCGGACCTCCCGTCGGCGCCGTTTTTTCTTGGCGATCGCGGAGTTTCGCCATGGGGCTTTTTCGACGGGATCCGGGAAGTCGGGGCGAACGGGCAGCCCGAAAATTCCTGAAGCGTCTGGGTTGGCGAATTCTCGACGTCAACTACAAGTGTGCCGCCGGCGAGCTCGATCTGGTCGCCGATGACGGCGATGCGATCGTCTTCGTCGAGGTCAAGACGCGAACCAGCGACGCGGATGCGGATCCCGAGGTAAACGTCGATCGACAGAAGTGCCGCAAGCTTGAACGCGTCGCAGCGTACTGGCTCGCCGCCAAAGGAAGGCCCGATCGAGCGTACCGATTCGATGTCCTGGCCATCGTGATCCGTGATGGAAGCAAGCCTGTGGTTCGCCACATCGAGGAAGCCTTCATTCCGGTCGATTTTACCGGTTGAGTCGGCGTCCTTATGCGGCTCGCTTTGCACGCCTGGATCATCTACGCTATTCCTCGAAATGACCTGGATCGACTCACACTGCCACCTCACGTATGACGGGCTCGCGGAACGGCTTGATGAGGTCCTGGATCGTGCCGCCGCAGTCGGCGTCACGGATTGCGTGTGCATCGGCACGGATCTAAAGAATGCCGTGCGGGTCCTCGAACTTTCGGATCAGTACTCGAATATTCACGCCGTCGCGGGGGTCCATCCGCACGAGGCCGGCAAGGTCGAAAAGGGGTGGGTCGAGGCGCTGACGGGAATCGTCTCGCGAGGCGACGTGTATGCCGTCGGCGAGATGGGCCTCGACTACCACTACGATTTTGCGGATCGCGACGCTCAAAAGCGCGTGTTCGAGGCTCAGCTCGCAATCGCTGCGGACGTCGCAAAGCCGATCGTGATCCACTGCCGTGAGGCTCACGTTGATACGCTCGAGATTCTGGAGGCGGCGGCGCCGACGTCGCCTGTTGTCTTTCATTGCTTCACTGGAACGCTGAATGAGGCACTGGAGATCATTGACGCCGGTTACTGGATATCCCTCACTGGCGTCGTGACCTTCAAAAAGTCGGACGAATTGCGTGAGGTTGCCCGTCGGATTCCCGGGGATCGCCTGATGGTCGAGACCGATTCGCCGTATCTGGCCCCCGAGCCGGTTCGAAGCAAACGCCCCAATGAGCCGGCCTACGTCGTTCATACGGGCCGATGCATCGCCGAGGTGCGCGGCGAGGATATCGAGGCATTTGCCACACGGGTCCGAGCGAATACGATCCGATTTTACGGACTACCCACACACGCTGCCGCGGCGCCGGGAAAGTAGCGTCGCTCGAGGTTGAGACACGAAGTGCACGCAACAAGCGAAAGAGCCGCGATCGGGATAGACATCGGCGGAACGGCCATCAAGGGCGGAGCAGTCACATCCACAGGCCACGTTCTCGCCCAGCGCGAAACGCCAACTGACAACCACGCCGGCATCGAGTCGATCATCGCACAAATCGCACTGATGGTGTCATCGCTGCAAGACGAGGATGCAGTGAAGTCACGAGAGATCGTGGGCCTCGGTGTCGGGGTTCCGGGGCTCGTCGACTATCGCGACGGCCGCGTCATCAACTGCGCCAATCTGCCGGGTTGGGAGAACGTTCAGATCGCAAAGCTGCTCGACGATCGGACCGGTCTCGGCGTGTCGATGGAAAACGACGCGAACAACGCCGCGTTGGCCGAGGCGCGGATCGGCGCGGGTCGAGGTTCCGATTCCATGGCGCTATTGACGCTGGGCACAGGCGTCGGCTCGGGGCTCATCATCTGCGGGTCGCTTTGGCACGGTGCGGGCGCGACGGCGGGGGAGATCGGTCACACCATCGTGCAACCCGGCGGTCGGCGATGTACGTGCGGTCAGCAGGGATGTCTCGAAGTCTATGCCTCCGCCAGTGCGACGGCGCGCCGCGTCGTCGAGGCGATTCTGACTGGCGCAAAGTCGATACTCAGCGAGCGCGTCAACAGCGGGCATCCGCTCAATTCGGCCGACGTCGTCGAGGCCGCCAAGGCAGGGGATGCCGTCGGACGCCAGGCGTGGGATGAATCGTGTAAGTACCTCGCGATGGCCGCGATTAATCTACAGCACACGTTGGATCCCAAGTGCATCGTTCTCGGCGGCGGCATGAGTGCGGCGGGGGACTTCCTTCTGGCAAACGTCAATCGGCAGTGCGCGGAGATGATGTCGAGCAGGCTCGGTACCTTGCCCGACATTCGGCTCGCGAAGCTCGGTAATGACGCCGGGTTCATCGGCGCAGCGCTGAACGCGTTGGACGCATAGGCAATGGACGCGTCAGTCGCCGCACGCAATTCCGAGACGCTTATCATCGTGTTCGCAAAATACCCCAGGCCCGGCCGGGTCAAGACGCGATTGGTCGGGAAACTCACGGAACGCCAATCGGCGGCCATCCATGCGGCATGCCTGCGCCATACAATGCGAGTCGTTCGACAAATGGCGTCGGCGGATCGATGGCTGGCCGCCTCGCCGGACAACGCCGATTTTTCAGCGTATGCAGCTGGATGCATCTCCGTCAGGGCGCAAGGTTCGGGTAATCTCGGCGAACGGCTCGCGCGGATTGCGGGAGACGCATTCGCGTGCGGCTATCGGCGCGTCGCCGTCGTGGGCTGCGATTGCCCGACGATGACGCCGCAGGACCTGGCATCGGCGTTTGATGGGCTTGAGCGACACGATGTCATGATTGGCCCGGCGCTCGACGGCGGGTACTATCTCATCGCGATGCGGCGATTTGCGGCTGCACTGTTCGAGGGAATCGACTGGGGCTCCGCGGAGGTCTACGCTCAGACGGTTCGGCAGGCGAAGAACGTGCAACTGAGCGTCGGCGACCTTCGAGCGCGTTCCGATCTTGACCGGCCGGACGATTTGCGTCGGCTGCTGGCGGATGACGGCGGTGCCGCTGAGACGACTGAACTTCGCGACGACATACGAACGATTATCGAGGAAGGAGACGCACGTGGCAGCGAAGGATGACGCGATTCCCCAAAGCAAGGTCCTGATCGTGGACGACAACCATCAGAACCTCGAGCTGCTCGAGGCCTATCTGGAGGATGCGGCCGACATCACGACGCTTCGCGCCACGAACGGCCAGGAATGCCTGCGCATGGTCCGCGAAGAGAAACCGGATCTGATCCTCCTCGACATCATGATGCCGAACATGAGCGGCTACGAGGTCTGCAAGGCGATTCGTCGGGATGACGCGACGAAGGACATTCCTGTTATCCTCGTGACGGCGCTGCACGAGATGGCCGATATCGAGCTCGGCATGGACGTCGGCGCGAATGACTTCCTCACGAAGCCCGTCAATCGCGTCGACCTTCTCGCAAGGATCAATACGCTCTTGCGCGTGCGCCACTTCGGCGACGAATCGGCGTCCTGATCCCATGCCGGCCCCGGCGATTTCGTCAACATTGAACGACTGACATCTACTGACCAACGCGCGGCATCGCAACGCCCGCGACCCGATGCTGAATGCTGACAGAATCCTATCGAATCGTGAATGAGGCCGACACGCGCGTCGTGCGCTATTCCAACGGCTTGACTGCGATTCTCGCCCGACACGGCGCTGCACCGACGGCGGCAGTCCGCATTTATGTCCGCGGAGGAAGCGTTCTTGAAGGGAAGCACAGCGGAACCGGCATCAGCCATCTCTTCGAGCACTTGATCACGTGTGACGGTGCGGGCCCCTATTCCGAGGAGGATCTCCTCAGGCTCGCCGACGATCTTGGCGGCCTCGTCAATGCCTACACGACGACGGACCATATCTGCTACCACGCAAACGTGTCGGCCGATCGGACGCGCGACGCGATCGACATGCTGGCGCAGTATGTCGTCGCGCCGAAAATGTCCCGTGCCGTGTTCCAGCGCGAGCTCGGCGTCGTTCAGCGCGAACTCGAACGCGATCGCGATGATCCGGAGACCCAGCTCGAGGAACTCGTTCAGGAGTTGCTGTTCGAGGGCCATCCCCATGCGGCGCCGGTCATCGGTTATCGCGATCGACTCCTGTCGCTGACTTACGAGGATCTGCTGGCCTATCACGCCCGCGTACACTCGGGCGAGAATGTCGTAATCGTCATCGCCGGCGACATTGACGTCGAAACCATAGCCGACGACGTCGCCACAATCTTCGCGGGGCTTGTCCGAGGGCTGCGAATCGATGGATCATTGGCCGATCCTTTGCCGCTCGTCGCGCCGCGCCGCGTGACGAAGCCGATGGACGTCGAATCCGCATCAATGACGATGGCCTTTCCGACGGTTCGTGAACGTCATCCCGCCGATGCACCGCTCGATCTCCTGGCGTCGATCCTGCTCGATGGCGATGACGCTCGGCTGATCAAACGCGTTCGCTGGGACGACGAGCTCGTCTTTGAAATCGGCGGTACGCACGACAGCGCATGGTATGCCCCCGGCAGTCTCCAGATATCAACGCAATGCGACCCGGAGAACATCGATCGGGTCGAAGCGGCAATTCTCGACGAATTATCCGCGCTGGAGTCGCGTCCGGTGACGGCGCGCGAACTGGATCGTGCCAAGCGGCAGAATCTCACGACGATTCTCTACCATCGCGAGACGGCCGAGGGCTTTGCAACGCAGATGGGGGAGGATTACCTCGCGACCGGCGACATTGCTTACTGCGAGGCCTACCTGGAGCGCATCCGGTCCGTCACGATCGACGAAGTCATGGCTGCGGCCCGTCGATACCTCCTGCAAAAGCCGTTCGTGTCGGGGCGCATCGTGCCGCGCGAGGTCGAGGCAATCGGGGGCGCGAGCCAACGGCGCGCCAGGGCGAACGAGTTGAAGCGCGCGAAGACGAGCGGCGGGCTGACACTCCTGGCGAGATCGATACCCGACAGCGCTTTCGTTGCCGTCAGCACGACGTTTGTCGGCGGCGTCGTCGCCGAGAACGAGTCGGCAAACGGACGGTTCAACGCGCTCGGCAGCATCTGGACGCGCGGCTCGCAAACGCAATCGGCCGACGAATTGGCTGCGGCTTTCGCCGAGCGCGGCGCTTCGCTTCATGCGACGAGCGGACTTAACCAGTTCGGGCTGAGTTTCGTTGCGCTTGCCGAGGATTTTGATGCGCTCTGGCCGCTGTATCGTGATGTGCTCCTGCAACCGGCCCTGACGGATGTCGAGTGGAACAAAGTACGGCCCGCCATTCTGGATGCCATCGCGCGGCAGGATGAAAGCTGGCACACGGAACTCGTGCGGTTCGCCCGCGAGAAGATGTTTGAGACGAGCCCGTATCGAATGAACCGAGCCGGGACGCAGACGTCGGTTGCCGCCATCGACGCGCGTTCAATTCGTGAAATCTATGCGGCGTTTGCTCGGCCCGGCAATGCTGTGCTCTCGATCGCGGGGGGTATCGCAACTGATGAGATTCTCCCGCGCGTTTGTGCGGACCTGGGTAATTGGAATATCGACGGCGAGCGTTGGCGGTGCAATCCTCCAACAAGTGACGTCGGCGCGGTACGGGTTCGCGATCGCCTGTTCGTCAAGGAATCGTCCGGGGATCGGGAAGTGGCGGGCGTCTTCATCGGGTTTCCGGGATTGTCGTATGCCGATCGCGGCGATCGCGCCGCTGTCGCGATCTTCGATACGATTCTCGCCGGCTATGCGTTGGCCAGCGGCCGTCTCTACCAGGCCTTGCGGGGCGGCGCGAACGATCTGGCGTATGAAGTGGCGGGCATCGGTTTCTCAGGACTGCTGCCGGGCTATCTCGCCTATTCTAGCGGCTGCGAACCAGGCAGTGTGAATGACGTCTATCGCGCGATGCGCGCGCAGATCGACGCGATCCGTGCGGGGAACTTCGAACCTGATGAAGTCCATCGGGCCAAGGCGATGATTCGAACCGGCGAACTTGATAACCTGCAATCCGCTGCGGAAATCGCTGTCCGCTCGTCGGTCGATGAGGTGCTCGGCCTCGGTGCGGAAGACTGGCGATCGTTCCTTGATGAAGTTGAGCGTACGTCGATCGAGACTGTCCGCGAAGCCGCGAAGCGCTACCTGACTCAGGCAACAATCGTTGTCGCCACGCCGGAGCCGGAGAGCGTTTCGATAGGCCTCTGACGTCGCATCACAATCGCGTGCATACCAGGCCTGACTATGGTATTACCAGCTTATTGACCTGCTTGAGCACTTCCGCCGGGTCCATGCGATCCTGCACCATCGTCGCGACGTGCATCCAGGCGATGCGTCCTTCGCGATCGATGAGAATGTTCGCCGGCAGCGAAACATCGAGATTGTGAAACGGTTCGTGGTGCTTCAGACCGTAGGCGTTGATGGCTTCCAGTCGCACGTCGCACAGCACATCGAACGGTAATTCGTTCTTCTTGTACACGTCCTTCGTATGCTCGAGATCATCGGATGCGATCGCGAGGATCGTGCCGCCTTCAGATGCCAGTGCCGCTTGTATGTCTCCGAGACCTCGGAGCTCCGCGATGCAGAACGGTCACCAGAATCCGCGATAGAAAACGAGCAGGACGGGGCCTTTGCCCTTGAACGACGACAGCTGAACCGTTCGCCCGAATTGGTTTGAAATCGCGAAGTCCGGCGCATCGCGGCCGACGGCGACGATATGCTGATCGGTCGGCAATCGCATGAGCACGTGGACTGAGCCCAGAAATCCGATGCTCAACAACAGGCTCAACGTTCCGGCGCCGACTGTCACCCACGTGCGCTTGCGCGCGATGGCGATCACGCTGAAGACGAGGCCGGCGACGGCGAGGATCGTGTTCGGCAGGGCGGTCGATCGGACCCACGGGACGCCGATCAAGAAGAAATACGAAATGCCACCGACCGCCGATAGTGCCAGACCGACCCATGCCCAGAGATTCGCACGGTTTCGCGTCTCATTCATCGTCATGCTCCGAGATGCCGGACTCTGCGTCGTTCGTCGCAAGCAAATCCGTCAGGCGCCGGCCCCATGCGTGATTCGCTTTCAGGTACGCTGCCCCGTTTGCAGCCCGCTCGATGAACGGTGCGGGGGCTTTCCGGAATTCGAGGATCGTCGACAACAACTCTTGCCTTGTCGTAAATGTTGCGGCGTGTTTTTCGCAGTCCATCACGGCGTCCCAGCCGACATCGCCTTCTGTTTCGCCCATCAACCCGGTAACACGCCGCATAAACACCGGTCGGCCCGCCGCCAACCACGCCAGTACGCGATCATCCGCATGCCGGGATGTTCCCATCCACAATAGCGCCTTTGTCGAGCCCGTCGCCGAACCCGCTCCCTGAAGCTCATCGTCGGGCTGGTCGATTCCTGCGTGGGCCGACAGCGTCGGGTGTTTTTCCCAGCCCGAGCCGCGAAGTTCGACATCGATGCCGGCGTCAATCAGCTGCAAGAGCAACGATTCCACGACGACCTGGGGGCCCAACGTTTCCGCAATTCGACTGACCAGGCCAGCCCGTACCTCGTCGCTTTGGACGACGATATCCAGCGAGGATTCGGCCTGCGCCAGCGCTTCGGCGGCGAGTTCATCATGATAAGCGTCGACGCGCTGTGCAATCCAGTCTTTCGCGAATCGCCACAGTCGCTGATGCGAACCCAAGTGCAGGCCGACGTTCTCGGGCTCAGTTCCGTGCCAATCGCAGATGGCGATCAAGCCCGTCAGTGAAGTGACGTCCGCTGCCGGGACGCTGTGGTCATCCGGCACGCCGGGCTGCATCAGCGCGACGCGACTTGCGTTCAATCCTCCGGCGACGGCCGCATCCCGCTGCTGCGGCGTGCGTACGCGGAGTCCGGCGTCCGGCGGCACCTGTCGAATCAGTTCGTCCGTCAACGGGTTCGTATGTGTGATGACGATGCAGATTTGGCCGTCGCCCACGCGATAGGCCAGTCGCGTCGGAACGCAGTCGACCAGGATCGACAGCGTCGGATTCAGCCGCGCGACGCGTCGATCGATCGTTGCCGGGTGCATCATCGACGGGTCATCCGGCACGCAGCAGAGCACGGCCGCATCGGCGGATCGCGCCGCCTCAGCCAGTTGCGTTGCCCAACGATGCGACCGATCGTCCGGCGAATTCGACGCGATGAGGATGCGTCGCGACTGCGTGGCCAGACAATCGGGGGTTGTCGCCGTCGCTTCGAGCCGCCGCTCCGAGACGCGAGCCTGCATCCTTGTGATGCGTTCGGCGAGCGTTCGCACATCGGCTCGCGAGAACCAAGGCCACGCCAGGGAGCGCTCCGGCGTCAGGTAGCCTGGAAACTCGACGAGGTGTTCGACGAGATGGTCCCAGGCATCCGGTCCGACGAACACAAGCAGCCGGCGTCGCCGAATCATCGCGGAGAGATCGTGCAATCTGAAGACGCATGCGGCTCGCCATGCCTCGGGCTCGACGACAAATGTCGCCTGATGTCGCCGAAGGGTTTTCTCAATTGCTCGGATCGCCATCCCCTGACCGACGCCCGCGAGGATCGCGTTGCCGTCGCCGATGTCGAACTGCTCGACCAGTGCCGGTTCACTGACGCTCGGCATCGTTGTCTCGCCAAGCCAGCGACGACAACCCGCGCCGTCGGTCCATGTGAATGTGGGCGCGCCGTCGCGTCCGACAGTCGGCCGGAGTGACTCCGGGGGGGCGGCGTTCTGGATCAGGTTGGCTGTGCGCGGAAGCGACAAGCGAAGTGCGTCAAGATTGGCGCGCAACTGCCGATCCAAATCAATGATGGGGCGGGCGGCATCCGTGCCTGCGGAGTTCATTCGCGTTCCAATCGATCGAACTACTGAAGGGTGCCGAACCAGCGATCGAAGCCGACCCAAAGGAGGAATCCGATCCATGCGAGCCAGACCGCGACGGCGAGTAGCACGCGCGATCGACCAATCTTCGGCGCGTGCTCTTTTTCCCAGGCGTGATCGTCGTTGCGGGCGGCTCGTGTCGTCATGGCGTTTCCGTGTGCGTGTGTCGTCTTGCGCGTTGCGTCAGTCGTCGCAGGCTTCTTCGTCGTCCTGCGGGCGCTTTTCGGCAAGCGTGATCTTGTAGGCGTCGTCGAATGCCCTGTCAAACGAATAGACGGCGTTGAAGTCCTCGATTCGATCCTCGGGTTGCTTTTGCAAAACGCCATTTTCCACGAGTGCGAAGACCATGCGGCCGAAGTCCTTCGTTTCGCGAATGCCCCACGTCGCCAGGACCGCCGGCGCCAGCAGCCCCCAGCGCGAGAGCGCATAATCCCGGAGGCCGACGCAGAGGTCCGCACCGCTGACGTGCCGATTCATGCGATCCATTACATCCAGCGCGCCGCCCATCTGTTCGATGAGTTGCTCGACAGGATCGGGCAGGCTCTCCGACTCGATCAGTTCGGGCAGATCCAGCGGATCGATGCCACGATCCTGGAAATACTGAAGCAGTCGTTGCAGCGGCGGGTTCATCGGCCCGTGCATCCGCTGAACCGTGAAGTCGAGCCCCTGCCGCAGAAACTCGAACGCCGGCGGGGCGTAGCGCTCGAGTTTCCGGCAGATCTCGTTCATCTTGGCCGTCTCGTCTTGCATAATTGGCATGTGTCCAAATCGATGCCGGAATCTCGGCATCGCCTCTATTCTACTTATTCTACAGCCCCGAGTCGTTTTGTCCGGCATCGCCGCCGGCGCCATCGTTTCCGCCACGATTTCCACGACCTCGCCGGCCGCGGCCTCGCTTGCCGCGGCGACGACCGCGAGGCCGCTGGGATCCTTCGCCGCCGTCCTCGCTGCCCGGGGCCGACCCGCTCGGAGCGTCGGTATCCGGCGACTGCGATTCCGTCGAATCGCCGGAGGCGTCGTTGCGACCGTCTTCCGCCGGTCGGTCGTCCTCCTCGCGACGCGGCCGTCTGCGACGGGACGGGCCGTCGGACTTCTCTTCCTGTTCCGGTTGCGACGATCGATCGCCGCGCCGGGGCGGACGGCTACGCTCCGCCGGGCGATTGCGCCGATCCTGCTCGGCCTGGATCTCCTCCATCGATCGCTTGGGCAGACCCTTCTCCAGGACCTCCTCGACGCCGATCGTCTCCATTTCGTTGTTATCGTCGTAGATGACCATCAGAAGCTGCGTCAGGATCTGCCGATCCTTGACAGTCCCGACGCCGCGGGCCGTTCGAATGCGGGCCCCGTTCCGCGGGAGCTTCTTGTTCAGTTCCTCGTAGCCTTCGTGTTCATATCGCAGGCAGCAGCGCAGTCGGCCGCAGCGTCCCGAGACTTTGCTCGGATCGAGCGTTGCCTTCTGGAGCTTGGCCATCTTCATGTTGACCTGCCGCAGTTTCTTCAGGAAGTTCTTGCAGCAGCACTCGCGGCCGCAGATTTCGTAGTCGGCGACGAGGCGCGCTTCATCCCGCGCGCCGACCTGGTGCATTTCGATCCGCGTGTGGTACTCCTTCGCGAGTTCGCGGACGAGTTCCCGGAAGTCGATGCGATCGTCGGACATGAAGTGAAATATCACGCGCTCGCCGCCGAGCAGGTGCTCGCACGTGACGAACTTCATGTTCAGCTCGAGGGTTCGCGCGACGTCTCGCGCGTGCAGCAGTTTTCGCGCCGCATCCTGATTCAGATGCTCGGCCTCGGCGATGTCCTGCGGCGTCGCCGCGCGGAGGATCTTGCCGGCTTTGAACTGGTAGAATTCAGGACCGCTGCGCTTGGCGTAGCCGACGACGTCCTCCCGGCTGATCGATTTGTCGCAGCCCGTGCACGTCAGGCTGACTTGTTCGCCGAGTTCCATCCCGCGATTCGTCTGCACGACGACTTTGCCGCCGCAAGCGAAGACCTGGCCGGGGCTGTAACGAAATTCACCGATATAGCCCATGTAGCCGTATCGAACGGCGCACGTTGGATAGATTTTCTCCATCCCGTTTCCGCATTTGCTCGAAGGGCTGCAGCCCGTCCTTTGCACGCTGAAGCGACCCCCGTGCTTTTCGTCTTCGGGGTTACCCAGCACATTGAGTTCCATGACCATCCAAGACCACCTCTGAATAGAAAAGAAGACGATTTCGGCGCAGTCGCCTCCCGGCCCCGGCTAACGGGCTGGTGCAAAGGGCGGATTTCGCGTCTCGAGAGCGTCATAAGCCGTGGCGGCATCATACCATACGACCCTCAGGACGCATAACGGAAAGCGGAAACGCTAAAAGGCGAAACGCTGAAAGCTGAAAGGGGGGCGAGGGGGTGATCAAAAGTCAAAAAGTCGAAATTCAAAAAAGTCAAAATGGGGATTCGCGATGGCTTGGTGTTGAGCCCCGATCTCAGGCAGTTCAATCGAACCGGACGTGACTGTCCTGAGTGCTGAGTGCGGAATTGGATCGGCGACGACGAATCGCCACGATGGCGGCGAATCCCATGAGCAGTGCCGTATCGGGTTCGGGAACGGGCTCGATCGTGAATGCGATCGTCGCAGAGACATCCATCGTTCCAGTCGGCAATAGGTCCGCTGTATTCCAGGTGTCGACGCTGAATTCGTACTTGTAGTCGATGCCGGCCGGCAGAATCACTTCGGCGAAGTAGCTGAGCGTACCGGACGCAGGCTGGAAGAACAGGTTGCCGCCTCTCGTGAATTCCAGACGCTGAATTTCCCCTGTATCGACGATGCTGAGCAGTGCCGCGAAGTTGATGCCGCCGAGATCGCCGGGTGTGTGAGAGTAGATGGCCGTGCCGCTGATCGTTACTCGAACGTCTTCATTCGGAGCAAATCGGATTGCCCCGGTCGAAACGGCCCGCGACTCGGGGGCTCGAATCGCGTGGGTGATGGTTGTATTGAAGTCGCCGATGCTGAGCGAGGGAGACCACGAGTAGTCGAATGTCGCCCGCGAGTAGCTGTTGTTGTTGACTTGGGCTTGGATCGTTTCGAAGAGTGGATTTGTGATCGCTGTAATTGACTCGAAGTCGTTGATCGTATTGTCAGCGATTCGCTCGGAAACACTGGTTTTGAGATCCCAGTAATCGACGACGAAGGCACCCCACGCGCTATTCGACGCGGTGAGGATGACGAGTGCCAATGCCAAGGTGCGTGTTCGGAACATTGGATGAGTGCCTCAGTCGGCCCCGCGAATCACCAATGCGTATTCTAACGGATTGTCGCGGCCTGCCCCAAGTGTGGCGAGGTCGCATGATTTGGAATTGGCTGAGATTGCTCATCGTGTTGTGATGCAGTTGGGAGTACTTCGCCGCGGGAACGCGGCGGCTCTGATTACGGCAGTTGCACTGCGTAAGAAAACGGGCGCGGCAAGTTGTTGCTCGCCGCGCCCGCTAATCGCGCCAAAATCCTCTTGCTAACGCATCGCGCCTTACGGGTTGAACCGCCACATTTCGCCGCTCTCGGCCGCGGCGAGGATCGTGCCGTCGGGGAAGAGCCAGACGTTGGTCATCAGGTTGGCTGCGAAGTCGCCGTCCTGCATCGGTGAGATGTCCGTCCACGTTTTGCCGCGATCGGCGCTGAAGACGACGAAGCCGTGATTGTTCGGGAACGTCTGGCCGACGATGACGACGACGTCGCCGACGACCGACATTTTCCATGCGCCACCCTGATAGTTGATGCCCGAATCGAAGAGGTTGATCTTCGTCCAGTTGTTGATGTCGCTTGGATCGCCGTCGAGCGAGTAGATCAGCGGGAATCGCTGCGACTGATCGAAACCGCAGACCAGACCGCTCGTCTCGCTCCACAGGTAAATGTCGTGCAGTTCGCCGTCCTGGTTGGAGGGCTGAAGCTCGAGCTTGGTCATCTCGTACCTGTCCGTCGCCGAGGGCGTCGGGTAATAGACGGTGCCGGGCTGGTTGATCAGGCTGCCGACGGCCCAGAAGCGATTGTTGAACGCGATCACGCGCGAGACCTGCTCCGACGTGCCGCCGGTGATGAAGAAGTTCAACTCCGTGAAGTTCGTATCGCCGGTGTCGCGATAGGCGGTCTGCGTGCCCGTCAGGCTGTCGATGAAGATCTGACCATCATCGGTAACGGCGATGTTCTCGCCCTGGCCGACGGACGTGAAGGCGTTGTTGCCGGCCGAGTAGATGCCGACGGGCGTGAGGTTCGCGCCGCTCTCGTCGATCATGAAGGCCTCGGGGCCGCCCGACGTGTCGGTGCCCGTCGCATAGAGATTGCCGTCCTTCGCGCGAGTGACATCGTTGATGCGGATGTTCTTGAAGAGCAGCGTCTCCTCCCAGGTCAGACCGCCGTCCTTCGTGACGAAGAGGCCCGTGCCGCTGGCATTCTCGCCGCAGCCGATGAAGCCGTTTTCACGATCGTCGAACCACATGGCATTCGTCTTGGTGCCGCCGCAGGGCTGCGACAGCTTCGACCATGTGTTGCTCGGCGGTGTGTCGTCGTTGGGGTCGGCGACATCGTTGTTCGGAACGTCCAGCGTACCGTCGGTGTTGTCGTTCTGATTGTCGTTGGCGTTGTCGCCGATCATATTGGGGACCATGTTGCCGACACCGTTCGTCGTCTGCTCGCAGTTGGAACCCGTGGCGAAAGGCAGTGCCGCCATCGCCATCAACATCATCGTGATCGTTCGTCTGTAATTCATCGCCTGCACTCCTCTATATGGCTCCGAAATCGCCTTGCCCGAACCGCCCCGCGGTCACGTCAAACGGCCTGTCAAAACCAGCGCCGGCCCACATGCCGGCGCGGGGCGGATTTCACCCACCGACGAAAGACGCGAAGGCCGAGCGGCTGAGGGACAACGAAAATGCCGTTTTTTTGGATCGGGGCACGGTATTTCGGTGTTTGGAGGCAATAATAGGGGGATATCGGCCCATGGTAGGGTGGGCCGTGCCCACCGCTCACGGGCGAATACCGAATGGCTCGATATGCCAGCTCGCGACCGTCAAAGAAGATCGGGCGTCGCCGGGTTGATCGACCGCGCCGCGCTCGAGTCGGCGACGCGCTATGCGATGCAGCGGTGGTGCGATTCGCCAGCTGGCTGGAGAGTCCTTTGTCGCGCCCGCCACCGGGAAAGTCCATTCCCCGAAAGCCGGATCACTGAGCGGCGCGCCCTGACAGGCGTGCTATGCAGGACGCCCGTCTGTGGGCATTGATCTGCCGACGACGGCTTTCTCGAGTGCACGCGTTTGCTTCAATCGGGACTGCTTTCGCGAATGTCAAGGGAGCTCGCCGCGCCCTTAACGATTCCTCGCTCTTGGCGCGGGGGTTGGCTTGCTCGTGTTCGATACTTGCGGGTACTCAAGAAGAATCGGCAGTGCACAGAGCCGCCCCCTTTCTTGTGCGGGAAATCGTCCACAGAAGTGTGTGCCGACACATCAATGCGCTGACCAATTGCATTTCCGACGCTTGCGTGCAAGGCCGCGAATCGAAGTACATCGCCGACAGGGAAGCGGTCGCCACTTACGCGCTGTGAATCGGCATGAACGACGCGCCCGGCCTGCAGTGAAGCAGGTCAACAATTCCATGACGGACCGGATTTGGATCACAAGATCGACAACTACTGCGAGAATTCGACATACCTGTAGGTGTGAGATCGCTGCGATTTGCGATTCTCATTGAAATCGTGACGTTGGCGCAATACGATTGGGCCATCGCAATACAGCCGCTTGCGGAGTCCATGCGTCTTGTTTGAGTTCGCCGCATTGATTCCAGATTCGCCGGTCCAAACAAACTCCATTTGGAGCTAGACCATTGGCTACACCCCGTACCTGTCGAAGCTGTCGTTGCCTTTCATTGGGCGTTCTCGCGTGTATTTATGCAGCAGTTTCAACTGCAAACGGGCAGATCGTCGCCCCGCCAGGATTTGCTGTGGATCAGCTGACGGGACGATTGGACGACGTCATCCCTCGAATCGAGGCGATTCGGAATCCAACGTTTGGCAGTGGTGTAGTTGCCGCAAGCGTCTCGAATGGCATTCTCACGATACGCCGAATCGGTGACGGGCAAATAAGTGTTGTTGGCTCCAAGAGCGTCGATTTTCTGTCGCCCTATGTCGAAGACATTCGATTTGATACAAGCGGTGCGTTCGGTGGTGGATTGTTCGTATCGGTTGTGCAATCCCAGGGTGGGTACGTGACAGAACTTGTTCGCCTCGACGCGCCTGGCGAGCCTGTGTCAACCGTAGCGACTGTTGGCAACGCAGCGACAAATGGCGTCGGGTTGACCTTTGACTTTACGTCGGGCGGGGCTGGGTTCGCCGGAGGTTGTTACCTCTATGATATTGACTTCAATGACGGGACAAATTTCTGGAGATTGCCGGTATCGGGGTCTCCCGTATTATTGAATTCCAACGTGGTCTATCCCGGCCGAGTCGACATGGATGTCCGAGGCGTCGAATTCGATAGAACCGGCAGGTACGGCGGCGGCTTGATCTTGGTAGACGCGGACGCGAATGGCAGTTTATTGGGGGGCGTGTATGCACTCGACGCGTTTCAGAATTGGTCTCTGATTACATCGCAGATGTCTACCAACACGCTCTACGTCCGTGATCTGTCGCTGAGCCCCGGAGGATTGTTTGGTGAAATGCTGTACATTTTGGACGCACGCGGGAATCGCGTGGCGTCCGTGTCCACGTCGGGCAGTCTGTCGACCGTCGTTTCTGGGCTGAACGTCCCGGCAGAATACGACGACTCGGGCGGCGCCGCATCTCTATCAATCTCGAACGATGGTGAGGTACTCTATGTTGCTGATTTCAACGGCGTTTACCGGATCCGTTCAGTCGCCGATGTGCCTGGACCGTCCCTGATAGCGCTAGAACCCTGTTCCGTCAACAACGAACCAGTGATTTCCACTTCTGCGATTTCTTCGATGCGGTTGATTTGGAGCGAGGCGCTTTCTTTCTCTGCTTCTAACCTGACTGTCGTGGATTCGAACGGACAACCAATTCCCGTTAGTTTGTCGGGGAGTGGGTCAATATTCATGCTCATTACGTTCGCTGTGCCTCTTGAGAGTGGTGCATATACGGTCATTGTTCACGACAGTGCCCTGTCAGCGGCGGGGGGGATACCGATCGACGGAAATGATGATGGGATCGCAGGCGGTGATCTCGTGCTTACGCTTGCGCATCGCTATCCCGCCGATCTCAATCTGGACACCATGGTTGACGGCCTGGACGTGCAGGAATTTGTCAATCGGCTGTTGTCTCAGTGATTCGATTTGGGAGTCGTGCGGAAGGTCGCCACGAATCTGGCGCCCAACTCGGACTTTTTTTTCATCGGACCGACGTCGTGCATGAATCTGCTCATGGGCCGGATAAACACTGCCCTCTCGATCATGATTGTAGCACTTGCCGGCACGCGCGCCGACGCCGACGGCTGCCTCTTCGACGCTCATGATCGGGACGTCACGTCTCGTGGCGTCACACTCGTTGACTGGGACGGTCAGATCGCCAATCCGCTGATTCCCCTGCGCATTACGCCGCCGGCGGATTTCGAATTTCCGATGACTGTCACGCTCACGGCGGATGACACACGCATCTACTTCAACATGCCGTCGGCGACGCTGGCGAGCGGTCCGAGAAAGGTGATGCTGTTCGAGACTTGGGAACCGTTGAAGTTCTACGTGTCCATCTACCCCGATCGCGACGGCGAAGACGAATTGCACACGATGACGATCACGTTCATTGATGCCGAGCGGCGGTCGGCGAAAATCTGCGTCGATGTGCGTGTGATCGATCAGGATCGTAATGAACCGGGGCCGTTTCAGATTCGCACGGACTTCTCTTGCGACGAAAGCGGTCTGTTCAAGGACCCGAAGGCGCGCGCCGTCGTGGAACAGGCCGCCGCCGACTGGGCCTACTTCATCGACGACATGAATCTCGATGTCGTCGGCCCTGGGCAGGAGGGCACGTACATCTGGAATTACCCGTTGGCGTGGGACGGACCACGGCCGCGTGGCCGCTATGTCAGCAATCCAACAGGCTATCGCGGGTTCCTGTTGTACGCGCTCGGCGTGCAGACGCCTGATCACATATCCCGCGGCGGCGCGTCGCCTTTGCGAGTTCAACACGTCAACGGCGTCGCACTGCCGCTGCGACGATCCGGCGCCATCATGATTCAGAGGTTTGGCGGGTTCAATACACTCGGTTGGATCATCAACAACGAATCCGCCGACTGGTGGTGCAGTGCAAATCAGAAGTACGAGCGGCGAGATCTCTACAGCGTCGCGCTGCATGAAGTGGGTCACGCGCTGGCGTTCGATGTCGACCATCCCGGTTTTCGATCGGCAAAGAAGAAGGGACTGACGAGTCCGCGACTTTCGGAGTATCTGGACAAGACTGTCCCGTATGACGGCGACTGTCATTTCGATGGTATCATCGATACCGAGAGCGGCGTCGGCGCGTTCGGTAACAAGTACGACGGATGGGCGCCGGCTCGTCGATGGACGATCTCGAAGCTCGATCTGATGCTGATGGAGGCCGTCGGGTACAAGCTGCGCAAGACGTCGGCGCTTGAACAGCTGGATATCGAAAAGCGATTCCCGCCGATCGCTGACGTCGGGGCGCCGTACGAATTCGAATTCAAGGGACGGGGCGGCGTGCCGGCGTATCGTTGGTTCATCGCCGGCGGCACGCTCCCCGACGGTCTGGCGCTCGATTCGTTCACCGGCGAAGTGACCGGTACGCCGACGATAGCAGGGCTGTACAAGTTCAATCTCGCCGTGTCGGATGCCTGGAACGCGACGACATGCGTTGCCAATCAGTCGATGTTCGTTCGCGAAGTCGCTTCGATGGGGACGATGCGTGCGATGAAGTGACGACCGCGTTTCGTCTCCGCATCGCATAGACACGGCTACGTTTGCGGTATGATTGCGGATATGTCACGGTATCGCATTCCGAAATCCCGTTGTCGCGTCGAAACCCGCGCCGGGAACTCCCGCTTCATCACGACGATCGCCCCTGCGAGCAGCGTCGCGGAAGCCCAGGCGTTTCTACGAGAGATTCGCGAGGAAATGCCCGACGCCACGCATCACGTCTATGCGTTTCGAATCGGTCACGGCAACAGCGTTTCCGACGGGATGAGCGATGACGGCGAGCCATCCGGCACGTCGGGACCGCCGACGATGGCAGTGGTTCGTGGTTCGGGCATCGGCGACGTCGCGCTCGTCACGACGCGGTACTTCGGCGGCACGAAACTCGGCACGGGCGGGCTCGTTGCGGCGTACACGGCTGCGGCACAGGCGGCGTTCAAGGAACTGGAGACCGAAGAGAAGGTGCGCCGCGTGACCTGCGAGCTGAATGTTCCGTACGCCGTATTGGAGATGGTTCGAAAATCGCTGGACGCCAACGAGGCGATCGTCGAAGGCGAGCGCTTCGATGCCGAAGTTCACTTGAAGTTTCTCATTCCGGAGGAACGCGTCGATGCGCTTTCGGAGACGATTCGAAACATGACGGCGGGCCGCGTTGCGTTAACCGTCCTTTGATTCAGTCGGGCTCGTTGTGCAGTCGGCGGTCTGCTCCGCAATGAAGTGCATGATCGCCGGCATGACGGCCTTCACTGTGTTGCCCTTCGAAAACATGATCCATCCGTGATTCGCACCGCGAACGCGAATGAGCCGATGCGGCTGGCCGACGGCCTTGCAGCGTTCATCGAGTTCTGTCGCCTGGCTGTACGGTACGATCGAATCGAGATCGCCGTGAATTGTCAGGATCGGCGGGCACGATTTGCTGACGTACTCGACCGGCGATGCATCCTTCCATCGTTGCGGCGCTTCGGCGACTTGCTGGCCCATCAGCGCATCGAGCAGCGGGCGCGTGATTGGATTGGCCGGCTTGATGGCTGCCAGGGCGGTCATGTCCGTCGGGCCGTAGATATTGACGATACCGCGAATGTTGAACGACTTCGCCTTCGCCGATTCGACGCCGAGCAACTCAGGTTTGCGACACATCCCCAGCAGCAGCGCCAGATGACCACCCGCGGAATCTCCGCCGACGATGACGCGACCCGGATCGATCCCGAATCGTTCCGCGTTGTCTTCCAGGAAAGTCAGAGCGGCCGCGACATCTTCGAGCTGCGTCGGGAAGCGGTACGCGTCAATCGTCAATCGATAGTCGGCCGTGGCGCTGACGTAGCCGAATGCAGCGCACGTTTCGGCCATCGCCTGAAGTCCCGATCGCGAACCGGCAGCCCAGCCGCCGCCATGCAGCCAGAGCACGAGCGGGCGGCGGCCTTCGAGTCCGACAGGTCGGACGACGTTCATCAGGATCGGTTTGTCGTCTCGTCGGGCGAACTCGATGTCGCGTTCGCCTTGCGTTTCGTAGTACCCGAGAACAGGCCGTTGGCAGCCGGCGTTCGCAAGCAATGCGAATCCGAGAACAGTCCACGCAATCCGCTGCATTTGCATTGTGCAAATCCAATCAAGAAGTGACCCGAACGCGAGCGTTATGGATCGCGCATCAAGGTCCGTAGGTGAAGTTCACGTGATTGACGCCGTGGCAAGTCAGCGTGCAGGAGCCCTGGAATCGCCCCATGTCCTGGAAGAGACGCTGACCGCCGACGATGGAGATGTCGAAGTTGATCAGGCTACTGTGCTGGCTCGGGCTACCGCTGACGCCGTGTGGCGTATGGCAGACGCTGCACGGCGTGCGCGCTGTGACGATGTGTCGATTGTGAAAGTCGAAGCTCTCATCGTTCAGGATCGACGTGCGGTCGTGGCACTGGTAGCACAGGGCGTACGTTTGCGGCGATTCGACGGAGAAGTCCGCTGTCTCGTAGCGAGCGGCCAGCAGGAAATCGAAGCGCGAGCCGTGCGGTCCGTTCGGTCCTGTGCCGCCGAGTTGGCGGGCGTCTGGGTTGTTGTGGCAGTCCTGGCAGCCGATGATCGACTTGGATCGGGCTGCCGGCAGCAGGCTCGGCACTTCGGCGCCGCGCCGGGCGGCGAACGTCATCGGATGGGCGGATGCCGCCGTCGGAAGGATCTGCCGGCGAATGTTCCCGACGCTGTCGCGCTGTCGGATGATGCGCCCCGTGATCGGCACGGTATTGTCGGCGTGGCAGCGGAAGCAGACTTCGTAGTAGCGCGTCGCCGTTTCCGTCGGCGAGCCGGTGAGCGTGACGCCTGACATGCTGGACATGGCCGGCGGCAGGATCGGATCCGTCGTGATGACGCGCGTCAGTGCGCCCGCGGGGTTGTCCGCGACTGCGTGCGGATTATGACAGTCGACGCAGTCCACGTGCGGTCGCATCGACAGCGCGTTTTCCGCCGGATCGTGCACATCGCGATGTCTTCGGAAGTAGTGACCGCTGCGGCTGTTGAGCACGCCCGACATGTCGCGAGCCGTCACGCCGTCGTGGCAGGCGATGCACAGTTCGAATGACGGGTTGCGAAGCAGTCGTTCGCGCTCCTGCGCATTATGCGACGCGTGACATGAGCTGCAGGCGTTGTCGGCCATCGACTGAAATGGGAGCTGCACGCCGTTCGATGCGACAAGCGGTACGGACTTCGGGCTGTTGGCATGCGAACTGAGCTGCCAGCCATCCATGCGATGGCAAGTGTTGCACAGGACGCCGCGGCGCTGAGGGATTCGAAGGAAATCGCCGTGCTCGTTGTTGTGCGGGTTATGGCACGCGATGCACTCGAGTTCGCCGCGATCGCCCAGCTTGATGTCGCGACTGACGACGTCGGGTGATCGCAATTGGTGGTCGCGATTGAACAGCTGTCGATCGAACCGGAAGCCGACGGGATGATCGTCGGACAGGTCGTTCGTCAGATTGGTTCGACCGCTGGGGAGGAACTGCTGATTCAGCTTGATGGGATCGGAGGCATCGCGGCTGAGAACGAGGCCCATCGCGATGCTGCCGTCGTGACAGCTCAGGCACATCTTGCTTGCGCCGCCCGGCTGATCGATTCGCGCGTCCGTCGTGCTGCTGTCGTAGACGCGATAGTGCGTTTGCGGATTCGTGCGGTTCCACAACGGCGCCTGCGGACTCGCATTGTGTGGCGTATGGCAGAAGATGCAGACGCGGCTCTCGTCCAGCGCCCGGATCTTGCCCGGCCCTGTTGCGGAGAGGTTGTGGACCGAGTTCACGACGGATTCGTCCGCCGCGAGCAAAGACGGGGATGCGACTGCCGCCAGCAGCGCGATCGCGATCGGCCATCGACGTCGCGTGGGTGTCGTGCGTGGGGTTATTTCCATTACCGCGGCGCCTCCTTGAGATATTGGAATACCTGCACGCGACGATTGTACGTGTCGGCCACCCAAATGCGATCGCGATCGTCGATCGTGATTCCTGAAGGCAATGAAAACTGGCCGGGGCCCGATCCGCCGCGTCCCAGCGCCATCAGCAGCCGTTGCTGTCGATCAAAGATCTGAATATTCTCGAACTGATTGTCCACCACATAAATGTTGCCGTCGGAATCAGTCGCAACATCCCGCGGCATCGCGAAGTCGCCTGCCGCATCGCCTTTCTGGCCGAAAGTCGCGTTGGCTGATCCATCCGCATTCATCAGTTGTACGCGGAAATTCATCGAATCCGCGACGATCGCTCCGATCCCTGCGCGATAGGCGATTCCCGCCGGGAAATTGAATTGCCCCGGGGCCGTGCCTTTGCCTCCGATCGATCCGACGCGATTACCGGATGCGTCGAATAAGACGCAGGAATGTGCGCCGGAGTCCAGCACCCACCAGCGATTGTTCCCATTGTCCCACGCGACGGCGGACGGGCGCTTGAGTTGTCCCTCGCCCATCGCGCGTTGGTATCGGCCATCTAGGTCATAGAGGAAGACCGCTGCACGTTTGCTATCGACGATGGCGAGCGCGCTCGGCGACAGGTCGACATCGAGCGGCCACTCCAACGGCTTGCCTGCGGCCGTCGCGATCGGCGTGATGCTGCGGGGTTCAAGCGTCACTTTGAATACGCCGGCATTCTGCGGGTCGGCGACGTAGATCGTTCCGCCGCGAACGGCAACGCTCATCGGCGTCGAGAACTCCAGCGTGGGCGCGGGGCCGGACAGCGCTTCGGAAAACTTCGTCCATCCGGACTTGGCGATGCCGAGGCTTTTTTCGCCCCGAATCTCGCCGATGTACCGAATACGAGGCGAATCCGGCGCACTCGGCCAGACAATCGACGTGCCCTGCATGCTGAACACGGGGCCGTGCGCCTGGCTGCATGCGCCGAGCAACGCCAAAGCGGCGATACTAGTCAAGTTGGCGGCGAGGCGAATCATCGTCGCGAAGCGCCTCCGATGACGGGAATGTCACGCCGGACCTTGAACCACACGGCGACTGTATCATCGCTGGAAGAGGGCAGATCCAGCGCGTCGTATTCGAGGTCTACGATCAGCGAGAACAGCCCGACTTTGTACGTTACGCCGGCCGTCAGATCCACGCCATTCGTCGTTCCGAACAGCGTGTCGTCCTCATAGCGGTACAGCGCCTTTGCATTCGCCTCCAATTGACGCCCCAGGATGTAGCGGTAGTCGAGACCGAAGTCGAGGAGCATCGTATCACGCCTTCCCAGCAGGCGTTCGCCGTCGAATCGGAAGAACGACGCCGTCGCCTGGCCGTTAAGCAAGTGCTTCGCTGATTGAACCAGAACGATGTCGCCGTTGGCGTGTACGGCGTTGTAGGGATCGATTGAATCGTCGTTGAATTCCAGTTCGACGCCCGCCGAACCACGCGGCTTACGATACTGCAATCCCAGCCGATGCCGTTGGATGTCGCGTTCGCGATACGTCAGGAATCGCTCGCGATCGAGATCCTCCATCTGGAGTGACATCGCGTAGTAGGCCTCCAGGTCGTTGTTGAACCGCTGACGGAGGCGGATGTCGGCGCGATTGCGTTGGACGTCGATTCCTTCCAGCGAGCGATAGGTGTACGAAACGACGACCGTCTGACGATCGGTGATCGCGCCCGTCGCATTGCGCCACAGGATTGTCTCGTCGCCGATCTGCTGCACGATGAAGTCCCGCAGCGGCAGGTAGATGCGGAGTCGCGTCGCGTCGGTTACAACGATCGTCGCCGCGTTAACGTTTCGCCTTGCGAGATACGCCGGCAGCGGATCGCGAAACGTGACGGACTCGCCGACGACCACGCCGTCGCGCCGACCGTCGCTGCTGGTGGACTCGGTGTGCTGGAGCGAGACATTGCCGGAGAACTGTCCCCATTTGTTAGGCTTCTGGAATGCGACGTCAATCAGTCCGCCCGCCTCCAGGAAGTCCGCATTGGCATTGGACTCCTGATTCATCGCGTAGACGTTCAGCGTCGTCGTCAGGAAGTCGCGATATTGATGCGTCAGGCCCCAGTCGCCGCGGACGATCTTCGACTCCAGTGCGAAGAAGTCCTCCTGCAACAGCTGCAGGCCGTAGGTCGTGAACAACTGGTCGTTGTGTTGCAGGCGAAGCCGCGAACTCAACTCAAACGCATCTCGCGCCAGATCGCCGGATTCGTCTTCGATTCGCAACAATGAATCGAGCCGGTGTTTTTTCTTCTCGCCGAATTGCAGCGCGTGATTCAGGGAAACGTAGTGTCGCGTCGTGTCGAACCGCGTCGGCGTGCCGGAATACTGTTCCTGTCGTCGCTCGTACTGGTATTCGAATCGCAGCGAGTTGTACTCCGTCTGCTGCCACGTGGCTTCGTAGCGGAGTCGATCCTCGCCTCGTTCCTCCTGATCGACGAGCGTACGTGAACCGCTCGTGACATCGTCGTAGAGGTGCTCAAACGTCAGCTCCATCGGCAGTTTCGGATCGTTATAGAGCAGGTTCGCGCCGTATCGTTCGCGCCGCCGGTCGAGACTTGGCAGAAAGGGCCTCTGGATGCGATCCTGAAGTTGAGACGCGTACGCCGTCAGCGATAGTTTTCCGGCCGGGAAGAGCTGGAATCGCATGTCATATTCGAGGATGGAACCGTTGGGGCTATCCTTCAAGTGGGAGAAGGGCCGCGATTCCTCGTATCGCTCTTGCGTGAGTCCGCCGCGCAAGGCGATATCGTAAGTAAGCACTCTGTCGCCGAATGCGCTGCCGCGCGCTTCGAGGCCGAGCGTCTCATAGAGTCGACGCGATTCGTTCCGTTGTGAAAACCCCGGCTGCCCGAGGCCGCGGTTCTCCGTCTTGACACGTCGACGTTCGAATTCGCCTTCGATCTGGAGGTTCAACGAGAGTTCATCGAGGCTCAGTGGACCGCCGCGGCGGGGTTCTTCGTCGCCGTATTGCGGAAATTGCGATGCCGTCGTGTCCAAATCGGCTGGTTGACTTGCCGGCGCAGCGTTATCATCGTCGCCGCGTGTCCGCGATATCGCGGTCGCGACGATCAGAACGGCGATCATGACTGTTGCGAGGGCTTGATTCACCATGCGTCTTGGCAAAGCGACGCTCCAATCACATGCGCCGTCCACGGCGAATCAGAGCTGTCGGCGGCATAATAACGCAAGCTCGCGGACTGTGGGCCCTCATGGAAGAGATTCCTATCGCAATAGTGACCAGCCGCCAAACTCGCACCTATTGAGTACGATTCGCGATCTCGATAACGGATCCCGCGACCGCCCGAGCGTTTTCGGCGTCGCTGCCGCAGCCGTGGGTGTGCTCCTCATTGCATTGGTTCCGATCGTCTCCTGCACCGGCGAGTCGTCGCTGGATGAGGGCGGTTCTCTGTCGAGCGCAGATCGTGCGCGTCGCCCCGTGGATGCCGAGATCGATCCGAACAGCGCGATGGCGTCAGGGCTCATCGGCAGTAAGCATGACTTTTCACAGTCGATCGATCACTCCCGAGATCTATGTACGCCATGTCACGTGCCGCATATCGCGCCGGCCCGTGCGCCGTTGCTCGACAAGCGACCCGAAGCGCGCGGCAGATATCGACCCTACGACGCCGCCGGGACCGAACTTGATGCGACGTCGATGCTCTGTATGAGTTGTCATGACGGCGTCATTGCACCGGATGTCTTCACGGCCGCGCATGGCACCCAATGGGCTCGACAGACGCTGCGCTCACCCTTCGGAAACGGCGGGGCGACGGGTCATCCGATCGGCATCCGGTATCCGACGAATTCTCCTACGTACCATTCCGAGGCGTCGGTTGTCGCCGACGGTGCGATCAAGCTGCCCGATGGGCGAATTCAGTGCATTTCGTGCCACGATCCCCACAACACGGGGCGGCACGATGGCATGCTTGTAAAGTCGAACTCTGGCAGCCGCCTCTGTCTCTCCTGTCATAGGTTGTAGATTCGAGTGTCGAATACCCAATCGCGAAACATGAGAACTGGACGATCGATTCGGCGTGCCGCGATCATGATCGCGGTGTGCTTGTGTGCGGCTTTCAGTTCATGGGTGAATTGTGCTCGCAGCGGTAGCGCGGGGCCGGGTTGGCAGCGCGGGCAGTCGAGTTACCCGCAAGGCGGCACGCCAATTGTCGTCGCATTGGGGAACTTTCGCGGCAATCCGCTGCCGACGAAAACGGAAACCGAGCTTGCGGTGTTCCTGTTCGGCGTGGAGCCCGAAGATCCCTTGGGACTTTCCAAGCCACGTTCGCTGGCGATGAATCAGGGCCATCTGCTGATATGCGACAGCGGCGTCGGCGCCGTGTTCGATGCGGATCCGACCTCATCGTCACTCAGGGAGCTGCGCCTCGGCGATCAACCGATGCATCCCGTTGCGGTTGACGTCGCGGCCAACGGCGATCGACTCGTCGTGGATCTGGCCACGAGATCCGTCCGCCGATTCGACGCGACGGGCAGTCAACTGGTGAAGTATTCGCGGAGCGATGGAGCGTTTCGTCCGGCGGATTGTCTATGCGTTGGCGCCGACGTATGGGTGACGAACGTCGCGGCACATCAGATTGACGTGTTCGACGGTTCGAGCGGCACATTCAAGCGAACGATCGGCGCCCGCGGATCGGCGAACGGTCAATTCGGCATGCCGCTCGGGATGGCGCTGACGCCCAAGGGCGATGTCTGCGTCGTCGATTCGCTGAACGGACGCGTCCAGGTTCTGAACGAGCGCGGCGAGTGGTTGAGGAACATCGGCAAGCCGGGCAATCGTGCCGGATGTTTCGGTCGGCCGAAAGACGTTGCGGTCGGCCCTGACGGCGTTATTTTCGTCGTTGATGCGGCGTCACAGCGAGTCCATGCATTCGATGAGACGGGTCAAATTCTCCTGGCGTTCGGCGAGCCTGGCAGCGGCGCCGGTGCGCTTGCGATGCCCAACGGTATTGCCGTCTCCGATCGGCCGCAGGTCGCTGACGGTTCGATGCGTGGGAGTTTTGCGCCGGCCTATTCCGTTTATGTTGCGGAGCAGCTCGATCGACCGGGCATTCGCGTTTATGCATGGGGACAGGGCATCGAACGGGAGATCGCGGATGCGAGGCGGCCTGCATCGGCCGACCGGAATTCGTCGCAGCGTGTTGCGAAGGTAACGAGTCCGCATTGGGCGGCGAGCCGGTGCAACGCGTGCCATTCGCTTGATGCAACGCAGCGTCCGAAACCCATCCCGGCGGAATCGGTCAATGACGTCTGCCTCAGCTGTCACGACGGCGAGAAAGCGCATGCGGAGCCGCATCCGATCGGGCGAATGGCCAAGACGGAACTCGTCGCGACGCCGGCCGATTGGCCGACGGTCGACAACCGCATCGCGTGCATCACCTGTCACGATATCCAGCGTCATTGCAGCGCGACGGCGCAGCGACCGTTGACGAACGGCGCCATGCTTCGTTTCTTCGACGAGGAAAAGCCGATCGCCCTCTGCATGCAATGCCATCAGGCGGACGACGGCTGGCGAATCAGTCCGCACAATCAGCTGGACACGTCGGGTCGGCTCAAGTCTGACAGTTGTCTATTTTGTCATACGTCGGCGCCGCTGGCTGCAGCGGGCGCCACGCCGAATCAAAAGCCCGCGCTGCGGACGGACCCCGAGCGTGTGTGCCTGTCATGCCACACGAAGCACTGGGATTATTTCCCCGGCGGGCACGTGGAGCGGCTGATGCCGCCCGAGATGCTTCAAGCGCTACAGAGCGACGGCGGCCGGAAGGCGAGGCAGTTGCCGCTCGATCAAGGTCGCGTCATGTGCTATACCTGCCACAATCCGCACGAGCCAGGCGTGTTTGCCGCCGGCAGTGCGGCCGCCGCGCGTGCAAGCGCCCAGGACGACGCAGGCGTCTTCCTGCGAATGAACCGCGCCGAGCTCTGCATCGCGTGCCATCCCAAGTAGCGCTGCTTGTTCGCCGGATTGCAGTTGTTGCCAACCGATCGTGTAAAGCCGATAAATGCTGAATGCCAGAAGCAGCGCGAATGCGATGCGGACGGTCTTGACGGGCCACACGTGCGACTTGGCAGCGCCGATCCAGGCGCCGATCATCGCCGTCGGTGCGAGCATTGCGGCCATCAGCAGCGCATCAGACCAGCTCGTCCCATGCTGCGACAAACCCTGCGCCTTGTAAAAGGCGCCGACGACGCTGGAGAACAGGATGGTCGTTGCCGAGTTCGCAATCGACATCTTCAGCGGCAGTTTGAGGAATGACTGTTGCGCCGGCACCATGAACAGGCCGCCGCCAATGCCCAGCAGACCGCTGAGGATGCCTGCGGGCGTCCCGACGACGAGAGCGCCGGAGAGTCCGCGTCTTGCGTCGTCACCCATATTCGGATGGCGCTCCGGCTTGCCGCGAATCAGCCACGTCAGGTTCTGGAAGAAGATATAGACGAGAAACGTGGCGAAAATGATCTGAAGCCGGCCCTGTCCGGGGCCTCGAAAAATGCTGAACTCGCTGAGCCATACACCGATGATGATGCCGACGACAGCGCTGGGAATCATGCCCCTCAGCATGGATTTGTCGTAGGCCTTTGCGGCGATGTGCCGGACGACCGCAGGTGCGACGACGAAAAAGTTCACCATCATTGCGGTCGCCTGAAAAAGGTGCTGACCGTCGCCGCCGAACCAGAGGATGAGCGCCGGAATGATGACGATGGATCCGCCAATGCCCAGCAACCCTCCGCAAAAGCCCGCCGTGAGGCCGACGCCGATGAGGAAACTGAAGATGGGGAGCGAGAATACCACTTCCATGGGGGCGAGATCTCCTGTCGCGGGCCGATCCCGCCAACCCGGCGCATCGACTTTGTGACGAGGAGTTTATACCATCGCCGCCTCACGAAGGCGAAATACCTCTAATGCTCGACGTACTGATTCAGAATATTCCGAGGCTCATTGTAATCGCGGCCCTTACGGCCCTCAGCGGCGTGATCTCCGCGTGCGAGACTGCGTTATTCAGCCTGTCGCGGCAACAACTCAATCGTCTTCGCCACGCCAAGACGCGCAGTGCTGCGATTGTCATATCCCTTCGGGAGAATCCGACAGAGCTGTTGTCCACGGTTCTGCTGTGCAATATCGCCGTCAACATCCTGCTCTATTCGGTGCTCGGCATCATGGTGGGGCGGTTTTCCGACGTGTCGGCCGCCGGAGCGACGGCCGTCGGCGTCCTCGGGTTCTTCGGCGTTCTGTTCGGCGCGGAGATTGTCCCGAAGCTGGTCGCATTTTCCTTCTGTGAATGGCTTGCACTTCTATTGGCGGGGCCGTTGCGCGTCATGGAGATTGTGACGTCGCCGGTGCGCTGGGCGCTTTCTCGGGCATTTGTGGAGCCGCTGACAAAGATCCTCAGTCCGACTCGCACCAAGACAGTGCAGACGGACGACCTTCAGAAGCTATTGGACATCAGCCAGCGACAGGGGCTCATTGACGATCGTGAAAGCCACATCCTCCATCAGTTGATGGATCTCTCGTCCCTTCGCGTGAGTTCCGTAATGACGCCGCGCGTCGACGTCGTGGCGTTCGACCTCAATCAGCCCGTGGACGTGCTGAAGAAACTGATTCGAAAGCACCGCCTGCTTCGAATCCCGGTATTTCGCGAGGATGTGGACAACATCATCGGAATCGTCTCGGCCAAGCAGCTCTTCCTTCAATCGGATCGGCCGATCGAATCGATGGTCCGTCCGGTTCGGTACATTCCGGAGCAGGCGACATGCGAGGCCGTGTTGCGGCATTTTCGGCAGACGAATACGCAGGTCGCGCTCGTCGTCGATGAATACGGCGGCCTGGCCGGTCTCGTCGCGATGGAGGATCTTGTCGAGGCGATTGTCGGTGATCTGCGTTCGCCGGACGAGCGATCCGACTTGCCGACGCTGCGGCGCATCGATGAGACGACGTATATCGCCGACGCGACGCTGGACGTTCACGACTTCTGCCGGGCCTTCGAACTTCCCGAAGTCGAAACGCGCATCCATACGCTCGGCGGCCTCATCGCGCAGGAGCTCGACCGGCTTCCGATGACCGGCGACGTCGTGCGAATCGTCCACGCCCGATTGACCGTCGTCCACATGCGAAACCGTCGCATCATGCGAGTCCGCATCTCCCTCGACGAGCCGATCATGGAGACGCCGGATCTCAACGTGCTGCTTGCCCAATCCGACCAGACGCCGCCGGGCGGCGAACCGGATCCATCGACGGGGGGGGCGGCATCATGATGCTGGCGACGATGACCGTCTTCGAACTGTCGCTCTGGCTCGTCGGTTGCCTCGCCGCCATCGTGCTGTCCGGCATCTACAGCGGCGCCGAGACGGGCGTGTACTCGCTGAATACGACGCGCCTTCGTATCAACGCGCATGAGGGACATCGCGCCGCGATTCGCCTTCAAAGATTGATGGCCGATCGAACCGGTCTTCTGTTCACGTCGCTTGTCGGAACGAATGTCGCAAACTATCTGGCGCCGTTCTGCATGACGATGGTGTTCGCCCACACGCTCAGTATCGCCGGTCAGGTGGATCGCGAACGCATGGCCGAGTTGTACACGACGCTGATCCTGACGCCGACAGTATTTATTTTCGGTGAGATCGTTCCGAAGAACATCTTCCATCTGAACGCCGACGCGCTGATGCGGCGGATTTCTCGTTTCGTGCAGGTCACTCACACGCTTTGTCGCCTGACGGGTCTCCTGCTGATTCAGCGGACGATCATCCGTGCCGTCATGGGAGTGCTGCGAAAGGGAGAGGGCTCCGTCGTGGCAATGCCGGCGCGGGCCGAAGTCTATCACATGATCCGGGAGAGCGCCGCGGAAGGGACGCTGAGTCTCGCGCAGAGCTCCATGGTCGAGCGCATTCACAGGCTCAATACGATTCGATTGCGCGAAGTCATGGTTCCGCTGAAGGCGGTTGTCATGGCCGAACACGATCAGACGCGATCTGATCTCGAATCGCGTCTGGCGAAGACGCGCTTCTCGAGAATGCCGGTCTACGAATCCAGTCGGAAAAACGTCGTGGGTATCGTGCACATCATCGACATTCTGAGTGCGAAGCCTGATGTCGAAATGGGGACGCTTGCGCGCGAGACGAGCCGCATCAACGGCGATTCGAGCGTGTTTGAAGCCCTCGGGACGCTTCAGCGCGAGTACGGCCGCATGGCAATTGTCGTGAACAACGCGGGGGATTGCATCGGGATCGCGACGATCAAGGACCTTGTCGAGGAGATCGTGGGAGAACTGGCGGCATTTTGAGCATTTCGGAGAGTGTCGTCCTGATCCCATTGCGTCGGCAAGCGTTCGCTCGGCCGTTTCCGTCGAACACCGCATTCCGTTGTCACGCCGGCGTCGAGATGGCGACTTCCGCCGTGCGGCGACAGACGTCGATCGCTTCGGCGGTGGAGCAGACGCGCTCCGATGCATCCGCCAGGGAGTCCCAGGTCGACGCAGCTTCCTGCATAAACAGCTCAACCAACGACGCATCGAATCGCGTACCGGCGTCGGACGCGATGATTCCGCAAGCGGCTGCGTGACTCATCGGCGGTTTATACGGCCGCGCGGATCGGAGCGCGTCGTAGCAGTCGATGATCGCGAAAGCGCGGGCCTCGATCGGAATCTCGTTCCCCTTGAGCCCGCGTGCGTAGCCGCGACCGTCGACGCGTTCGTGATGGAACAGGGGAATACACATCGAATTTCTCAGGCAGTCGACTCGGCTCAGAACGCGGTAACCGAACTCGACATGTTTCTCCACCTGTTTTCTTTCTGCAGGACTCAACGGCCCCGGTTTCAAAAGCACGGCGTCCGGAACACCGATCTTGCCGATATCGTGCAGAAGAGCGCCTCGGTAGATGTTCTCCAGGAATCCCTGGTCGATTCCGATCCTGTTTGCAAGATACAGGCAGTACAGGGCGACGCGTTGGGAGTGGCCCGCCGATTGCCTCTCCCGGCTGTCCAGCGCCATCACGAGCGCAGTCAACATGTCATCATGCGCCGTCGTCAATTCCGCAGCCGTTAATTCGATGCGCCGGCTCAAGTCTGCATTGACTTGTCGCAACCTCTCGCGATGCGAAAGGGCTGCGGCTTCGCTGCGTCGTTTGGCCGCCTTTCGGCTGAATTCGTCAACAGACTCCAGGACGACGGACCGAACGGCGTTGTCGCTCCATGGCTTCAGGAGAATGTGGTTTGCTCCGCCCTCATTCACGGCAGCGAGAGCGACGTTCAGATCGGCGCTGCCGGTCAGCATGATTCGTATCGCCTCGGGTTGAATCCTCCGGACGTTTGACAGCAGCGTCGTCCCGTTGATTCCCGGCATGCACTGATCGCTCAGAACCGCGGCGAGCGTCGTCGATTCAATGATCCGCATCGCCTTGTCCCCGCTGGGCGCCGTCAGGACCTCGACGTCCGAGCTTCGGAGCGTTCGACACAGCGTGGACAGTACGCGCGGCTCGTCGTCGATGAGCAGTACGCGATTGTCATTGTCCGGTCGTTGGTTCATCTATCCTCGACCTCCTTCGATCGCCTTGTCGATTGCGGCAATCAGGCGTTCTGTTGTCCACGGTTTCGTCAGAAACGACGCAACGTTTGGCTCGTTGGCCATACCGATCACTGCGGACTTTGTCGCGTTTCCCGTGAGGATCACACATTTCAATTGAGGCACAGACTTCTGAAGCCGTCGCACCAGCTCCCTGCCCGACATTTCCGGCATCATCAAATCAACGATGACCGCATCGAAACGATGCGCATCGATCAGCCGAAGCGCGTTTTCGCCGGAGCAAGCGACAGATACGTCGATTCCGACGATTCTGAGTTCCCGCCGAATCGCGTTGCAGATCATCAGCGAGTCGTCGACGACCAGGACCTGACGGCTGTGCTGCTTCTTGCCGTTGGCGGCTGTCGGAATGTCGAACACTTCAATCGATCCGGGAAGCTCGAGCCCCATTTCGACTTGTGGGGAGGGCTCGGGCATCGACTGTCGTGTCGCGATCGGTTTGACTGCCGCAGGCGTCGAATCCGCCGCCGGCGCCGCGTCGGATGCACCGTAGACCCAGACGCCGTCGAGGAGCTCGCCCGACAGGCCGAGTTTGCGAATGCGTTCGAGCATTCGCCCAGTGAGTTCGGTGCCTTCCTTGAGCAGCAAGACGCCTTCGCTATTCTCGATCGGCCGCGCCAGGATCAGCCCTTCGTGCAAGTGGAGCGCCGAGACCTGCACCTCGGCTTGCACGGGTGAGTTTCTCGCGTCTTCGTCGAACATTTCGAGCGCCGTGTCCACAACGCGCGGATCGAGACGGACGCCGCGTGCCTGGCGCAACGCCTCGACGGCCGCTCGATGGCGCACGATCGCCGGCTTGTCCATGTGGCAGGAGATGTCGTAGGCGTCGGCGACTGCAATGATCCGTGAAGCGAGCGGCAACGCTGCGGCAGTCGCCTCGATCGTGAATGGATCCGAATGATGGAGAATCGCGTCGGCGATTTTCTCGAATCCCGTCACGCGTGCGACGATTCGATGCCCTATCTGCGAGAATTCCGCCTGGCTCTTCGCCTGGGGCGCCGCGGCGTCGCTGACCGGTGGAACGGCGATCCTGCCGAGTTCGTGAAGTCGCGCTGCAAACTCAACTTCCTTCATTTCGCGCTCGGTCAGTCCGAGCCGCAGCGCTATACGCGACGCCATTTCCGCGACACGTTTTGAGTGAAACCCGACGTTCGGGCTGTGGGTTTCGAGTGTTTCCGCAAGGACCGACACAGTGTCGCACAGCGATCGTTCGAGTTCCTGCCGCATCTGATTGAGTTCCGCGCATCGTCGGCTTAGATCGAGTGTCCGCTCCGCAATCCGCTTTTCAAGGTCGGCATTCATCGTCTCGAGCTGGCGCTTTTGCTCGGCCACGAGTCGCTCAAGGCGCTTATGTTCCTGGCGCTGTTCGAAGGACTGGACGGCCTCGGAAATCGTCAAACGAAGCTGTTCATCGTCCCACGGTTTGAGCAGCAATTGATGGACGCGTCCGTCGTTGACGGATCGCTGAACGCTGTCGAAATCCGAGTAGCCCGTCAGCGTGATCCGTACGGAGTCCGGCTGAAGCCGATACGCTTCGCTCAGGACTTCAGCGCCTGTTACCTGGGGCATGCGTTGATCGCAGACGATGACGGCGATCTCCTCCTGCTTCAGGAGTTCCATGGCCGCGACGCCGCTGTCCGCCGTGATGACGCGATAGTCGTCACGATGCAGCAGTCGTCTCAACGCGCGCAGGACGGCTTGTTCGTCATCGACGATCAGGACGGTGCTCATGATTCAATCGCTCCTCAATCCAAGCGACGTCGAAGAGTGAGAACACGCGAGGGATCGTGAAGACGCGAGCCGCGCCATCGTGCCGGCGACGTCCGGAGTCGGTGTCGTCCAGTCGAACGACGGGGCCTCGAACATCGCGCGCGATTCGCTCGGCAGTCGCGAGGCTCTCATCGCCTTCATTCAGTGCGATAAAGAGGATTGCCCCATTCGCCGTTTCGGCCGAGAGGGCATCGGGTGCGACGATCTGCGTTTCATATCCGAGTTGCTCGAGCAGCAGGAGTCCGATGCGGTTGTCGGCGGCATCCGTCGCGATCCACACGGCGCGTTTGTTCGTCGCGGTGCAGTCCGGCGTCGCGCGGCCGCCGGCTTCAAACATTGCAAAGGCTTCGTCGGTCCGTTGCGCCAGCGTGCCGAGGATCGTCCGTTCGTCCGACGGCGAGAGTCCGAGGTACTGGCTGGTTTGCGCGAGGCTGTTTGCCCGATTCGACTGAATATCAAGTCCGAATCCCATCAGCTCGGCGTAGATATCCGCCAACATCGTGATCGCCAACAACCGCCGGTCGCCGCCGATGACGGCGTCGGTCGCATCGTGATGATCGCCCGTGATGTCGCAGAGCGCCGCTGGCAGCCCCCATCTGGACAGGATTCGGACGCCGAGTTTCGTATGGTCCGTGTTGATGACGCTACGCTCGACTGCGAGCAAGTCCGCGCTGCCCGACGCCGCTGCGAGAATCCGCTCGAAATCCGCGGGGACGATCTTCGCAATGGCGAGCTGGCCGATATCGTGCAGCAAGCCTGCGAGAAACGCCTCTTCGGCCGGTTTGAACCCGACGCGCACCGCGATCGTCTCGGCCGCGACGGCGGAGGCGACGGAGTGTCGCCACAGGACGCCGTGACTCGAGACTGACTCTCTTGAGGCGCCGAACGCATCGTTGGTGCACATGCCGATGACGAGATTGCGAACCGCAATCGTACCGAGTCGGACGACAGCGCGGCTGATTTGCGTGATCTTCCCGGCTGCGCCGTAGAACGGCGAATTCGCCACGCGCAGAATTCTGGCCGCAAGCGCCGGATCCTCCGAGATGATCGACGCGATGCCCTCAGCGCAGAGATTCGCGTTCTCGCAGGCAGTCACGATCCGTGTCGCGACGGCCGGGAACGGCGGTAGCGCCTCGATCTTGTCGACCAGGCCGATCTTGTTTCGAAGCATCGTCATCAGACACACTCCCAGATCATGATCACGCTGGTTCTGCAGTCGATCGCGCCGATCTGATTCACTCGCCATTCCAGTGTCTTGTCTCCCTGCCGGAGGCGACCCGCGTTTGCGCGGGCCGTGGCCTCGCGCGCGTCGGGCAAACCTGAGACGAGATCGGGCGGCAGCGCCGCATTCAGTGGAATACCCACCGGATCACATGTGCCGCGAACGACGAACTCTCTCGCCCGTCGATTGGCGCTGACGATGAGGTTGTTCGAGTCGACCGCGATCACGGCGACGTCAACGGATTCCATCAGGCTTTGGGCGCACGCCAACCCGAGGCTGGCGTCGGCGGACATCTGTGACAATCGTTCGTTCGCCGTGACCAGCTGTTCGTTTTGCAGGCGAATGCGCTCGTAGAGACGCTTGTTTTCCGCGAGCAGCTGTTGCTGTTCCAGGGCGCGCAGGATGCTGAGCTTGAGTTCTTCGTCGTTCCAGGGTTTGGTCAGAAAGCGGTAGATCGCACCCCCGTTGATGGCACGGATGATCGCGTTGATTTCGGCGTATCCGCTGAGGATCATGCGAATCGTGTCCGGGAAGCGGTCTCGAACCTGCTCGAGGAGCTCCGTGCCCGTCATTTTCGGCATTCGATAGTCCGAGATGACAAGATGAACAGGCTCGGCATCCAGTATCCGAAGCGCCGCTTGACCGGAATCGGCGAGGATCACGTCATACGGTTCACGGCGCAGCAATCGCGCAAGGGACTTCAGAATGCTCGGCTCGTCGTCGACAAGCAGCACTCGCGCATCCGAAACGTGAGTCGCAGGCTGCGACATCGCCTGTTCTGCGACGCGGCCTGAATCGCCGATGGCGTTGCGAGCCTCGGGATCGTGTGTAGTAACTGCGGTCATGTCGCATCTCCCTCGGAAGCGGCCGAATCACGCGTCGGCAACTCGACGCGCATGATGGCGCCGTTGCCGTCAATCGAACTGGCCGTGAGTTGACCGCCATGTGCGTGCACGATGCCCAGCGACAAATGCAGCCCCAGGCCGGTTCCCTCGCCGACGTCCTTTGTCGTGAAGAATGGGTCAAAGATCTTCGGCAGATTCTCTTCCGAGATGCCGGTTCCCGTGTCCTGGATTTCGACCCATACAACGCGGCCGTCGTATCCGGTTCGAAGCGTGATCGTGCCGTGCTCCGGGATCGCCTGGCCTGCATTGATCAGCAGGTTGAGAAATACCTGGCCGATCTTGGCGCCATCACACCGGACGGGCGGCATGTCGCCGTATTCCTTGACGACCTCCGCTTTGTGTTTCAGTTCATTCCATGCGACAGTCAGAGATCGATCCAGAATATCGTTGACGATCGCCTCGACTTCGCCCGGACCGTCCACGTGCGAGAACGCCCGCATATCGGCGACGATCTTCCGAACGCGTTCAGTTCCTTCGATGGAGTCGCGAAGTAGTTCATCCACGTCGTCGACGATGAAATCGATGTCCTTCTCCTGATACATCCGGCGGGCGGGTTCAATCTGATGGGCGAGCCGTTCGTCCTGGAGACAGGCACGCACGACGCCGTCGTACGCGCTGAGGACCAACTTCATGTCGGCGATGTAACGGACCAGCGAATTGAGATTGCTGGAAACGAATCCGATGGGATTGTTAATTTCGTGCGCCATGCCGGCCGCCAACTTGCCGATCGCGGCCATCTTGTCCGCCGCGAGCAGTTGCGACTGCTGTTCCTGGATGCGCGTCGTCATTTCCTGTTCGCGCGCGGCGTATTCCCTGATTTCGATCAGCTGCTGTTCGAGCTCGTTGCGATGCTCCTTCAATTCACGCTGTAGCGACGCGACGCGCACATGCGTTCGAACGCGGGCGATGAGTTCCGACTCATGGGCCGTCTTGGATATGTAGTCGACGCCGCCGGTTTCGAATCCTTGCACCTTTTTCGAAGTCTCGCCTTCCGACGTCACGAAGATCACGGGAATGTCCGCCAGCTGAGGTTGGGCTTTGATCGCCAGGCATACTTCGTACCCGTTCATATCGGGCATGTGGACGTCGAGCAGGATGGCCAGCGGCCCGACGCTCGCCGCCCGGCGGATCGCCTCGGCGCCGTTCTCCGCCGTATGAACGTTGAAACCGTGCTTCTCCAGGCAGAGCTTCCAACGCGTTCGAAAAAAGGCGTAGTCGTCGACCACGAGTAATGGTGGGCGACTCTCGTTCTGCGGCGGCTCGGCGGCGACAGATGCAGCGACGTCGATTTCCGTTGTATCGGCCGCCTGCTGCGCCGATGAGTCCAGCCGTGGTCTATCGAGCGTTGGCGTCGTCATCAACTTTGTTTCCCTCCGTCGGCCCCGAGATCGGCCATTGCAGTCGAAACGTCGTACCCATGCCCACTTCGCTGTGCACGCGGATTTCGCCGTCGTGCGAACGCATGATCTGATAGGCCATATGCAACCCGAGACCGGTCCCCTGACCGACGTCCTTGGTGGTGAAGAATGGCTCGAAGATCCTCTCGATTGTCGACGGCGCCATGCCGCAGCCCGTGTCGGACACGTCGACCCAGACGTCGTGGCCATCCTGGCCGGTTCGGATTCGAATCTCGCCGCGATCCACGATCGCCTGAGCGGCGTTGACGAGGAGATTCAAAAGGACCTGGCCGATGCGCCCCGCGAAGCAGGCGACCGGCGGAAGATCGGCGTACTCCTTCACGATGTCCGCTTTGTATTTCAGTTCGTTCCACGCGACGCTGATTGCCTTGTCAATCAGTTGATTGATGTCATGAAGCGCGAGATCAGGGCCGTCGACGTGCGCGAAGTCCCGGAGATCGCCGACGATCTTGCGGACGCGCGAAAGGCCTTCGTTTGATTCGGCGAGCAATGCCTCGATGTCCCCGACGACATTGTCCAGGTCGATCGCGTCCGCCAGCGTTTCGACATTGCGAGCCGACTCGACGATCGTCCTGCCTTCATTGGCGCAGTCAATCACGAGTGTGCGACAGGCGTTGATGTATCTCAACAGGTCCGCCACGTATTCGCCGAGTGTATTCAGATTGCTTGATACGTACCCAACCGGGTTGTTTACTTCGTGGGCAACGCCGGCGGCAAGCTGGCCGATGCACGCCAGCTTGTCGGAATGCACGAGCTTGCTCTGAGCCGACTGCAGCTCCGCCAGAGCGCTCGCGAGATCGGCATTCGCGGCGTCGAGCCTGCGCTCCGCATCGCGGCGAGCGCAGCGTTCAAGCTCAAGCACTTCAGAAAGTGGTATTGCTTCGTTCATTTGCGTCGTCCTCTCCTCCGAGGGCCTAGTCCGGCGCGTCTGTCACAAGTCGTTCCTGGATCCTGTCCTTCTGTTTGGACCACTTGCGCGGGTGCATTCCGATGACGTCCATCAACAACTGTCGAATCGCGCCCTGCGGCCAGGGTTTGGGAATGAGGCGAAAGATCCTCGCACCGTTGATCGCGGGCACGACGACTTCCGGGTTCGCGCAATGGGCGGTCAACAGGACGCGCGTGGTGTTGGGCGAGAGGGATGCCGCCGTCATCAATACGTCGACACCGTGCATGCCAGGCATCGTGGCGTCGCAGATCAGCAATTGGATCGACTCCCGATTCAGGATATCGAGCCCGTCGGCGCCGTTTTCCGCACAGTGGACGCGGCAGCCGAGCCGACCCAATTCGCGCTTCAGCGCCTGATGAACGCCCGGCTCGTCGTCGATGCAGAGCACCTGGTAGCGATTGGAGCGTTGTTGTGAAGTACTCATCGAACGTCTCCCAGATTCCGGTTCGCATGCGACAGCCGATTGATGATCTCAGCGACGTTGGCGTGCGCGCGCCCGAGGATCTGCTTTTGGAGCGAATCCCGTCGAACCACGTTCGCCAGCGTGAGATTGAAGTCCAGTTCCAGGAGCGGTCCGTCGCACGATTGAATTGCCGACGCGATGTCGTGAATCGCCGAGCTTCCGGTCGATTCGGCGGCGGCAATTCGTTCCTCGGTATTGCGGGCTAACCGGAGTTGGTGTCGGATCCTCGCGCGCAATTCGTCGTCGTCGAAGGGTTTGGTCACATAGTCTGACACGCCGGCATCGAGTCCTGCGACGACTTGATGCGTCGCAGCCAACCCCGTCAGGAAGATCACGGGCGTCGGGAGCGCCGAATTGATGGTCCCACAACGGCGTCTCTTTGATTCGAGGCGACGCAGTCGACGAAGAACTTCGTGACCCGACATCATCGGCATGGAAACGTCAAGCAACACGAGGTCAGGCCACGTCGTGCTGAAAGATCGAAGCGCGTGTCGAGGGTTGTCATGTGTAGAGGACTCGTACCCGGACCGACGCAGGCAGCGGCGCACCGCACTGAGGACGTTCGGGTCGTCGTCAATGATTGCGATTCTCGTCATGCGAATCGAACCCTCGTGTTCGCGAGCCGGGGCTCCGACGACCGCTTCAGCGGACGGCGGGCCCGGCGTGTCCGGACCACATAGGGCAATCGCCGTGCCTGTGCGTCCGTTCGAATGGATGTGGCGTTCCAGCGAGTCGAACGGCGCGAATATCGGCGGCTCGTGAACTGTCGCGATTGACGCGCATCAGTTTGGAACACATGCGTATCAAAATGAGACGATGCGTCTCCAATTGGATCGCCGCCGTGTAAGAGTCGACAGCCGGCGGGGAGGGGCTCTTCGATCTCAGTCCGAAATGCCGTATTTCTTGAGCTTTCGATAGAGCGTGGCGGGACCGATTTCGAGAATCTCGGCGGCGAGTCTGCGATTCCCGCCCGATGCCCGCAACGCCGCGAGGATGGCCTCGCGTTCGTACGCCGCCAATGTTCCCGCACGCGGCGTTTTACCTGAACCGGCGTTGCTGGCCGATTCAGCGATGAGGGAATTGCTCTTCTCGGATTGGTTAGACGCTGACGAAAGTCGCACCTGCGGCGGCAAGTCGGCCTCGACGATTCGAGGGCCCTGCGAAAGAAGCATGGCCCGCAGGACGACGTTGTCGATCTCCCGCACGTTGCCGGGCCAGTCGTGCGATTCAAGCACTCTCATTGCGTTGTCGTCGAACGCCGTCGAAACCCCTGTCGATTCCCGATGTCTTCTAATGAAGTAATCGAGCAATGCGGGGACGTCATCGCGCCGCTCTCGAAGCGGAGGAATCGTGATTTCCATGACGTTGAGTCGGTAATACAGATCCTCTCGAAAGCTCCCTTGCCTGACGGCCGACTCCAGGTCTTTGTTCGTGGCCGCGATGAATCTCGAGTTGGTTGCGAACGAGACATCGCTCCCGACCGGCCGTACCTTCCGCTCCTGCAACACGTGCAGCAACTTCACCTGGAGGCTCAGGCTTAGCTCGCCGATTTCGTCAAGAAATACAGTGCCGCCGCCGGCCGTTCGGATCAGTCCGTCGCGAACGTCACTCGCGCCCGTGTACGCGCCGCGTGCATGTCCGAACAGTTCGCTTTCAATCAGCTGCGGTCCCAGGGATGCGAGATCGACCACGACGAACGGCTGGTCGCGCCGGGGGCTCATTCGATGAATCGCGCGTGCAAGGAAGCTCTTACCTGTGCCGGTCTCGCCTCGAATCAGAATCGTCGCATCGTTGGAGGCGATACGCTCGGCAGTGCGCATAATGGATTGCATCAAGATGGAGCCGCCGACGATCGGTCCGTCCGGCGAGTTCGGTTTGCCGGCGTTCGTCGTCGACGTCGCCTTGCGACGAGCCCAGATGCGACACGCCGACCAGACGCGGCGACGAAGCTCGCCGACGTCGAACGGCTTTTCAATGAAATCGTCGGCGCCGTTTCGAGTCGAACGCACGGCCTCCTGAATGGTCCCACGGCCCGTCAGGATGATCGCCTGCGTGTTGGGGCTATGCCGTTTCAGTTGCATGAGAACGGTCTGGCCGTCAATGCCGGGCATGTTGAGATCGATGATGGCGACGGAGAAGTGATCCGATGGTCGCTGAGTCACTTCGCGCAGCGCATTCTCGCCGTCCGGCGCGAGTACGTGGACGACATCTTCTCGTCGCAATACGCGCCGCAACGCATTCCGCATGGACGAATCGTCGTCAACAACGAGAATCCGGATGGGGCGTTCGTCGTCGCTGCACACGCGGTCGATCGCTTCGATGTTGCTTTCGGCACTCATCGCCAGTCACGTTCCCATGATTCAACGTGTTTTCGCCCCGCAGCCGGCATAGGCCGGCGACTGTCTTTCATCGGGTTTAGAGTCGTCGCCGATTCGGGCATTCATATCGAATTGAGACGAACGTCTCGATAAAGGCGTGACACTAATGTAATCCCGAGGGAGACATCTCGAGTTTCCTCCGGACACTTCGTATGCCTCTTACGAGCTCGATGATGGGCTAACACCGAAGTTGCTGCGGAGCTGAACGGGCAGTGTTCTCGACTCGACGGCTGGCGCCACTAAACCCGTGACTTGCGTGCGAAAAAAAAGCCGAGACTTCGCAACGGAAGCCTCGGCCTGGTGGGAAGACCGCTTCCAAACGCTTGGGCGTCCGAAAGCGGGTTGTGGGTTGAACCGGCGGAATCCAACGTCCGCCATCGTTCACATTCCAAATCGGGCGGCGCTGTGAGGGGATTAAGCTGTTTTCAGGCGTTCGAAGAATCGCCGCGCGGATATCGGAACCGGACCGCCCGGGGGCCTAAGAATTGCCGCTTGCGGCGGCCCGTGCCGCGGCACGGGCCGACACGGACACGATGCTCCGGCGGGCGGCTTCGAGCGTCAGTTCGACGCCGGCGCGCGGAACGCACACGAGATCGTATCCCGCCGGCAGACGAATTGAGTCAAGCCGGAATGCCTCTCGCAGCAGGCGTTTGAGCCGATTACGCGTCACAGCGTTGCCCAATCTGCGGCCGACGGTCAGCCCCAATCGCGGAAACGCCAATTCGTTCGGCATGGCGTAAACGACGAGGAATCGGTTGCCCGCCGAGTGCCTTCCACCAAACACGCGGGCAAACGCCTTGCGACCTGAAAGGCGGCGAGCTCTCGAAAGTGCGTTTGAGCGAACCAATTCTCAACCATCCTCGATAGTCATGACGCGCAAAATCTGCCTGCCGTCCAATCTTTGCAATGGGGCGGCCATGCCGGCAACAAATCGCGAATTCAGCGAAAGACGAATCGCGCTTGCAGCAAGTCAGGTAGGATAACCGATGCGTCCCATATCGGCGTAATGGTGTGAAAGTCAAGGGAGGAACCGGAAGCGTGAGCCCGCCGACAGGCAATTTGACCGACCGATCGAATGCGACGGCGACGGACGTCTCCGTCGTGATCCCTAGCTTCAATTCGGCGAATGTGCTGGTTGCGGCGCTGAAATCCGTGTTCGACCAGTCACTGCCGCCCAAGGAAATCATCGTTGTCGACGACGGCAGCGCGGATGATACCGAATCCGTCTGTCGGCGATTTGAAGGTGTTCGTTACATCCGACAGGAGAATGCGGGGGCATCGACCGCCAGAAATCGTGGCGCGAGCGTCGCGACAGGGGAGATGCTCGCTTTTCTCGATGCCGACGACGAATGGTCGCCCAGAAAGCTCGAGTCTCAGTGTCGCGCGATGGCCGGCTCCCCGGACGCCGATTTCTGCATCACGGCGTCGGACGTCTGGTCTGAGGGCGGCAGCGATTGGATCACGCATGCGTGGCGCGGCTCACGTGACCCGATCGTCATGCGGAAGCACCTGCTGATCCGCAACATCTTCACGGGCCTCTGTTCGTCGATGCTGATCCGCCGTGCAGCCTTCGAGGCCGTCGGGGGCTTTGCGGATGGCAAATGCTGTGAGGATCGTCGAATTGCCATCGACCTGCTCGAACGCCATCGTGTGCTGCTCCTCGATGAGCCGATGATTCGGCAGCGCCCCGGACCCGCCCACTTTTCGAATCCCGAGCGCCATCGTCGGGAGATGATCTGGCTAATCGACGATTACGACGCGCTGTATGCAAGGCTGGATCCGTCGGGGATGTTGAAGCTCCGCGCCGTCGCGAGAATGCACGAACGTTCGGGCATGCACTATCTCGAAAATGGCGATCGCAGTGCGGCGCTGTACGATCTCGCGCACGCCGTATTCCGTTGGCCGTTCCAGCCCAACCCGTGGCGCGCGTTTGCCAATGCCATCATTCGCCGAGGTCCGTGGAGCAATCGCGGGAATCGTCGCACCGTCGAAATCGTCCGCGCAACCTGAAAAAAAACTGGGGGCTATACTGGCTGTGCCTCGATCGACACGCTCAACGGCATAGCGCCCTTGTGCACCATCGCAGGATCCGGACCGCAGGAGCGCAATTGATCCGCCTTGAATTCGGCATGTTCCTTCATGCCGCTCCAAACGCAACTACGTCCGGTGAAATGCGCCTGGAGCGTGAGCTTGAACGCCTTCGCCAGACCGAATCCGAAAGTCCGTCGTAACGAGCGAATCACGTAGTCGAAACCATTGATATCGTCGTTGTGGAGGATCACCGCGTAGGGCGGCTGAAGCTTGGGCCTGACCTGCGGTTGAATCCTCGGCTGAGGTTTCATTTTCGGTGTCGCCGTGAGCGTGTCACTATCAATGGCGGTAGGCATGTCAGACTCTCAGAATGCACGTCGACTCGCGCGCATCCGTCATGCGATCCCAGGGAAGCGAGCGTGACATACGCCGTCACTCGTACAAACCCTGGCGGTAGTCTCGTGGACCCTCGAAGACTCCCTCCAACAAGCAATTAATGCGCAATATGGGACCAATTTGCAAGAGATTTTTCCATTGCGATGCCAAGCCGAAGTCGTGGCGGTCGTCAATCTTGTAGCAGATCGGTCCGGCGAGTCCGTTCGGGCAGGGGGGATTAGTGAAACCGACATGATGCGTCGCGGATCAGTCGGCGTCCGCGGCAATCTCCCTCGAGAGTTCTTCACAGCGCGCGATCTTCTCATCCGCGCGGGCGATGAACTTGATTTCGAATTCCGCCAAACGATCCCGGTCGCGGAGATGCATGAGCGCGTGGCGATACTGTTCAAAATCCATTCGTGCGTCTGCGATGGCGCTGTTGCGCGCCGCGACTGATCGCGCCCGATCTGCGGCAATTTCGAGTCGGCGTTCTCCGCGGTTGTATTGCGCGATGGCATTATCACGAAGCACGCTGAGATTCTCTGGATCGACCTTCAGAAGCGATTCGTAGACGTCAATTGCCTTGGTTAGTGATTCGACAGCCTGCGCGGCATCGTTCCTGGCCGCATGGACGGACGCGATGTTGTCATGACAATGGCCGACGTCGCGACGGAAGATGGCACTGGATGGGTCCTTCTCGCTAAGCGACACAGCCAGGGAGAGCGCCTGTTGATAGACGTCCCTCGCCTCATCGATTCGGTTCGTCGACATCAGGGCTCGGCCAAGATCATTTCGACCGATGACCAGATCGTGACGTGCCTGGGCATTTTCCGGATCCAGGTCGGCAAGTTTCTGGCTGATTGATCCACTCTCGCGAAGTGATTCGATCGCTTCATCCGTGTCGCCGCGGCGCATGAGGACGTCGGCGCGATGGTCGAGCGCGATCCCGAGGTCGCGCGCGTAACCGGCCGTCGCGGGTGATTCTGCCGCGAGGGCCCGGAGCGCTGTAATGGCGCGTTCAACGAAGGGCAATGCGTCGTCCTGCTTCTCGTCCGACACGAGAATCACTCGCGCGATTCGCAGTTGGATCATGGCGAGCTCGCGCCGAAACGTTTCGTTCTGCGGAACCTCTTTGACGAGCTCCGAGAATACGCGCGATGCCTCGTCGTATTGTTGTCGAGCAACTTCCATCTCCCAATTGATGGCGTGGACATTGCCGATCTGCTGACAGGCATGTGCATAGGACGCCCGGAGTCCGCGATCCTCAGGATTGCGATGAAGTAACTCGCGGACTATTGTCAATGCGGATTCGTAATGCGTCAGCGCCTCTTGCGATTGGTTCTGCGAAAGGAGGAGTCCGCCGATCTTTGAATGCAGCTCTGCGAGTATCGTGAGCCACTCGTCGTCTTGAGGCGTAGTCGCCAGCGCCGAAGTGCAGAGGTCAACGGCTCGGCTGTAGCTCTGTATCGCTGCATCCGTATCACCCAGATTTGAAAGTCCCAGTCCGCCCTGAACGTTACCCAATCGTAGCAGGCCCTTCGCCAACTCCAGCCGGAGCGCCGGATCGTCTCCCGCGTCGCGCTCCAGATCGTCGAGGTATTTCAATGCTGTTTGGACGACCAGCGCGCGTGCCGGTGTCGCGCCGGCGAGCGTCGCCACGCGATCGTGGGCCTCGAACAGAAGGTCGGACGCCATCTCACGGACCATCGCGAAGCGTTCCGACGACGCGTGCTCCGCGGAGACTGCGCGATCCCGCTGAGCCAGCGTCTCCGCCGATTCAACCTGGATCTGCCGCGTCAATCGCTGCTCTCTCGCATAGAGCACGCTGAGCGTCGCGCCCCATGAAATCAGCAACACAACGAAGGCGATCAGCGCCGCGACTGGTCCACGATGGCGACGGATAACCGTCTTCAGGACATACATTCGGCTGTCGCGCCGCGCCTCGATGGGCTTGCCGGCGAGAAAGTTCCGAAGATCCGCCCCCAGTTCACCGGCATTCTGATAGCGCCGATCAGGCAATTTCGCCAGCGCCTTGAGGATGATAACCTTCAAGTCGTTTGCGACGTGCGTGCCGGCGTCGGGCAGACTTGTGGATGACCTGTCCAGCGTCGCCGGATCCGCGTCCGTGATATTCCGGAACGCGACGGCCAAATCGCCATCGACCGCGTAGGGCAAGCGACCAGCGACGGATTCGTAGAGCATCACGCCGAGAGAATACACGTCGGTCCGCACATCGATCTCACTCGACGGACCGCGCACCTGCTCGGGCGACATGTATGCAAGCGTCCCGACAACGCCGCCTGCCATTGTGGTGATCGACTGCGCTGTTGCGTCGACACGTCGTGCGAGGCCGAAGTCCAGGACGCGCGGTCGGCCTTCGGCGTCAATGATAATGTTGGCAGGCTTCAGGTCGCGATGAATGATGCCGCGTTGATGCGCGTAGTTGACACCGTCGCAAATACCGACGAAGAGCTCAACGATCTGCCGAACGCTCAACTTATGAGCGACCACGTAGTCGTTCAGCCGTTGGCCGTAGACGAAGTCCATCACGAAGTAGGGATGGCCTTCGCTCGTCTCGCCGCAGTCGAACGCCGCGACGATGTGGGGATGCCGCAATCCTGCGACGATGTCCACTTCCCGGCGGAATCGCTCCAGTGTTTTTTCATCCGCCAGGGCACCGTCGAGAAGGACCTTCACGGCGACTTTGCGATTCGTGGACTTTTGCAGTGCCTGGAATATGACACCCTGACCGCCGCGGCGGGCTTCGCGTACGATGTCATAGCCTGGGATGCGGATGTCCATAGTTTGCCCGGAACTCCTGACCTTGATGACGTGCCGATTGTAACGGAAATCGTCTTCAAGCGCAGCGTTCTGCGGGCCCGGAAGCCCAGTAATCGCACGACGAGAGTACGAAGGGCTCGTTCGCCTGCACGCCGGACAGCTTCAGTGCTGCGCCGGCGCCGCGGAGGGGACGTCTGAGGTCAACCGGCTACGCCAGATCAAACACCATCAGCTCAGCATCGGACTCGCCGCGCATCGTCACGCTCAGTTCGTCGCTGATCGCCGCACCGTCACCTGCATGAAGCGCGTCGTCATTCATCCGGATCGAGCCTCGCAGCACCTGGATCCATGCGTGGCGTCCATTCGCGATGACATGTTCGACCGATTCGCCTTCGGCGATGCGGCCCAGATAGATCATCGCATCCTGGTGCACTGTCAGCGATCCCTCGCGCCCATCGGGCGATGCGACGAGCCGCAAGCCCGCCGCCACCGGTTGCTCGGGGCGACGCATTTCCTCGTAGCCGGGCGCAAGGCCCTTGCGATCGGGGAGCAGCCAGATCTGGTAGAAATGCACCGGCTCCGAGCTCGAGTGGTTGAACTCGCTGTGCTGCACACCTGTGCCGGCCGTCATCCGCTGGAAGTCGCCGGGTCGAAGAACGGAGCCGTTTCCCATGCTGTCCTTGTGCTCCAGCGCGCCCTCGAGGACATAGGAGATGATCTCCATGTCCCGATGTCCGTGCGTGCCGAAGCCTTGACCCGCCTGCACGCGATCCTCATTGATGACGCGCAGCGTGCGGAAGCCCATGTGCTTCGGGTCGTTGTAGCTGCCGAACGAGAACGTGTGATAGGTATTCAACCAGCCGTGGTCGAAATGCCCTCGTTCATTGCCGCGTCGGATGCTGATCATCGTCCGTCTCCTCGTTTTCGTTCAACGCCTCGTCGGAGCGCCGGTTCCGGCGAACGTCGTCATTCGGCACTGCCGCCGAATCCGGTGCATCCGCGGATTGTAGGCGTCTGACAGTGACGAACCCTGCCGAGGAACTCTACCGTATTGAATAACCGCGTTTCCGGTCGCGGCCGACTCTGGTGGCAATAACCTCAAATGCAATGGCTGGCGTCCTCGCCCGACTTGCCCGATAGTAACTTGGAGACCGCGCGTCGTGCCCGTGAGGGGGCGTTGCGCGGTTCCGGCGACTTGTGCGCCAGTTCGTTGGCCGGGGCTCCCGAAACGGGGCCCTCATTTGGAGCAACACACGTGTCCACAGGCAGTCAGATATTCAGTTCCGTCGTCACGACTCTGTTTGATACCCTCATCGCCATCTTCCTGACGATCTTCAACGCCGTGGCGCTCCCGTTCTTCCAGGCGATTCCGGGGTTCTTCGGCATCGGCGCCTAGTCGATCCCATTCCGGAGCCCGCAGGTTCGCTCACGCCGAACGCCTTATGGCGATCGGTCGCGGGCTTTGCTATATTTCCCCCCACATGACGACGGAAAACAAAACAACGATTGGTAGCGTTCTCGCCATTGCCGTCCGGCCCGAAAAGGACGCGCCGATGCGCGAACTGGTCAGCGTCGATGCACGGACCGGCCAGGGGCTCGCGGGGGATTTGCCGAGCATCCCCGATCGAGGCGTAACGCTGATCTCCAGCCAACAATGGAAGAGCGTCTGCCGGGAGCTCGAGACGGAGCTTCCCTGGCACACGCGGCGAGCCAACATTCTGGTGGACGCCGGGCCGTTGGGCGATCTGATCGGAAAACGCATCCGGATCGGCGACATCGAGGTCGACGTGAAGCTGGAAGTCAAACCCTGCGGTCTGATGGACAAACAGCATCAAGGGCTTCGCGAACGGCTCGTGCCCGATTGCCGCGGCGGCGTGGGCGGCCGGATCCTGACGGATGGGACGATCCGAAAGGGCGATCGCGTCGTCGTCGTTGGATAGCCACGCACGGGCAAGGCGATGCCGCCCGCCGCCTCGCTTGACCCCGGACGCCGTGTGGATATTCTTAGGGGCTTGCCCCGTGCCGACGGCCAACACCGCTGTCGGCGGCGCCTGGAGAGGTGGCTGAGTGGCTGAAAGCAACGGTTTGCTAAACCGTCGTACGGGGTCAAACCCGTACCGGGGGTTCGAATCCCCCCCTCTCCGATATCAGGAAGCGGGTTTCAAGGGCGGGAACACTTCTAGAAGCAACGCTTTGGACGCTGTCGCGGCGGACAAAAGAGCGGACAAGAAGACAAGGGCTTCGGGAGGTGGCTTGGTGGATGTGCCACCACTAGATTCGCGCGACAGCGTTGAGTGGCTTTTCTGGCTCTGGACTCGACTCAATTCGAATGATCGTTTACGTGTGGTTTCCCTCGCAGAAGTGATTCTAGCGCATGCCGATCCCGATGTGCCGTGATTCAATTATTCGAACAATCCATCAAGGAATACAATTCACGAATCGATTCGAGAGTGCAAGTACACAGCCGTTGTCATTATGCTTAGTCCGGCCAAGTTCCATTGTAAGCGATTGGGCCACTGATCGACTTTGGATTTTCCCGCTAATTCAGAGCGTATGACTAATGAATTCGACATATTACGAGACCTTCAAGTCGGCATTCATGGCTGACGAGCCGGAATTGAGGAAAATCGCTGAATTGCTTACCAAGAGAATCGGCTCGATAGATATCACAGCATCCTGTCTAGACAATGTGAATCGCAGCTTCAATTCTCTGAACGAACTAATGGCGTACCAGAATCCAAAGACTCAGGAGATTTTCCGCATTCAGTTCAGTGCCCGATCTGAGGATCGTTCAAGAAGCGCAACAATAGAGCTATCAGGAAGACCTTCACACGCAATCACGATTAATATTACTGCGAGGGACGACGTAGTCACGAAGTTAAGATCAGAGGTCTTGACGACTCTGGAAGGAATGCATGTGTGGTATAATGGCTTGGTTCAAGTCGATTTTACTAGAGTTGCCACGGCAACATATTCGATTGCCGTCTTCGCGATCCTTCTTGTGGGGTGGCGCGTATCGTATCTAGACGAGTCGATTGTCGCGGGATTTAGGTTAACTCTGAAGTCGTGGGCGACTTTTCTCCTTGCATTACCATTAACCTTGATGGCCTTGGGGGCTGTCGTAAATCGGATTCGCAATCATCTCTTTCCGGAGGCCGTCTTCTTGATTGGTCAAGGAGTAAAGCGGCAAAAGACGTTGTCGTACGTTCAATGGACCGTTGTCGTGGGGCTTGTCGTGTCCTTCGTAGGCAGTTTACTGGTCTATTTCGTAACCACCTGACTTCGCTGCCGCCGCATGTTACCTAGCTATCGAGTATGCGCTCAAAAGCCAATTAGCCGGCCCAAGGTACCCTGAATTGAGAGACTTGATCTGGAATATGCAGAACGATCAGACGTCATCGAATTTTATGACGCTGGTGCGAGATAGGAATCTCGCACCAGCAACGCCGTGTCGGGTCGATGACCCGACCTACGACTGACAACTCACGATTCGCCGATCAAGCATCCCCTGCGTCATGTTGCATGCGCGGCGACATTCCGACCGTTGGCTCCTCGCCCGGAAAATTTGCACAATTTGCGCCAATTTGCGGGGGGCGCATTTGCGCGCAAAACGGTCTAACCCGTGCAGCCGAATGGTGTTGGCGGTGCAAATACGGGGCGACGCGTTTGCGCGGGTTTGCGTGTGGGAAATTGGAGGAAACGTGCCTCCTGAGGCAATCGGTCGCCTGTGTCAGAAGAAAATTTGGAGGTTCGCCGACATGCCGACGTTGGGCGTCGGCATGGTTCCCGGCCTGTGGTGGGCACGGCCCACCCTACGACTCTACCCAGACATGAAACGATCGATGGCGCCATTCGTCGCCGAACGGTGCACATCGATCGCATGTGGGTCCAAGATTTCGAGTCAGGTCGTGCGAATCGGGTCTTCGTTACCCGAAGTCGAACAGCCTCTTGTCAGTCGGCGCAGCCTTGCATCGCGTGTGCACGCTGTCGTCGCACTAGTCAATTACGGCACCAGCAACTGCACGAATTCCTGCACATCGCGGCCGTCTTTCACGCCGTCGAGGTTGACGTCGGCGCGGTCCGCCGGATTGGCGGCATCCGGGAACGGTTTGCACAGGATCGACGCCACGAAATTCGGAATGTCGTTGATGTCGACCGAGATGTCGTTGTTCATGTCGCCCGGCAGGAAGCAGAAGAACTGCAACGCATCCGGCGAGATCGTGATGTGGATTTCGTTGCTCGTCACGCTTCCACAGGGGTTCGTCACGACGCAGCGATAGTCGCCCGTGCCCTGGTCGCAGTCGAAGAGACCGATCCGAAGTTGAGACGATTCGGATCCCTTGTACAGGAACGGCGTCGACACGCAGTTGTCGTCCGCGATGTCAACCCACGTCGCCGTTGCGAGGTCCTTCCGCTGCCATTGGTATTGCAGTGGTCCCGTGCCGGACACGAAGCAGTTGGTCACGGCGCCAAAACTGCTCGCGGTTGTCTGGACCTTAGACACGAGCGGCAAATTGAGCTGCGGCGCTTCACAGGGCGCGCCGTCAAGGTCGATGATGGCGTCGGCAAACGTTCCGAGACAAGGCGAGGAATCGTCGAAGATATCCAGCAGCAGCGTTCCGCCGTCGGCGCTGATCTGGCGAGCGGTGTACAGCGTGATGTTGTCGAAACTCGTGTCGCCCATCGGGAGTTGGGAGGCGACGTAGTCCGAAACGAGCATCGGCTTGCCGCCGTTGATCGTCGGTCGCCAGATGATCGCACGATTGACCGCCGTGGAGAAGAAGGGGCCCTCGTTGAACGTGCCCTGGCCGACGACGGTATTGCCGTCGGCGCTGACGGCGAGTGCGTAGAGATTTCGAAGCGGCTTATAGACGCCGTTGACTGTGATGTCATCGGGGCGGCCGAGTTCCGTCACGTCCCACGATACGCCGTTGAAGGTCCACTTGGCCCACGTGATGTAAGCGGGATTGCCGCCGGGATCGGGATTGGGGCCAAGTTCAAGCTCGGCGAGCTGTGCGCTGATCTGTCCGACGACTTGCGTACCGTCGGCCGTGCTCGGCGCGCCGTCCTGGTTTCCGAACGGATCGAGGATCGTCGAGACTCCGTTGCGCCAGACTGTCAATCGTCGACCGGTGTAGGCAGTAAGCGGACCGGCGCCGTCGGGGTCGGGCGTCATGCCATTGTCATACCCGATGACGAGGCTTCCGTCGCCGTTGGTATGATCGGCGCGGGTCGATGTCGAGCCGGGTTGTGCCGGAAGCATGGAGAACGTGTCGGTATCGCTGTCATATTGAAATGCCGAGAAGAATCCGCAGATACCGCTGGGGGCGCAGCCGTTCGTTCGCGGATTGCTGTTCGCCAGGTAACCGCCGCCGACGACGTATCGACCGTCGCCGGAGATGTCGTTCGGGCTGTTGATCGTAAAGTCGCAGCGCGTGCCGCCGATCCAGACGTTGACGGGCGCCAGCGGAGCGCCGTTGCAGGAATAATCCACCGTCACTTGGCTGCGCGGGAACGATCCACAGTTGACCCAGCCCGTCCCGAGCGTCCAACGATGCGAGATGTTTCGAATCGAGCAGGGGGGATTCTGAGGCGCGACTTCGTTGCCGAGGAAGCAGTTGAGATCGCCCCAGTCGTCGAGATTGCCTTTCTGCATTGCAAGTGCGGAAAGATCGCTGCTCGCGAAAATCGTGCCTTCGGCAAATCCACCGGGCAGAAATTCGACGCTGTCGCCGCGATGCCAAACGGTCACGAGACCTTCGTCGATCGACGAATCGAGCAGGGAGCCGACGACGGCGTTTCCGTCCGCCGAGATATCGCCGCCGCTGATGCGACCGAGATTGATGTACGTCGGTTGTGCCGAGACGACGGTCGCGCCGCAGAGGGCGACAAGCGCGACGATGGCAGAGCAGAGATTTCGTGTCACGATTTACTCCTTCAAATCCGGGATCGCGATGATCAGTTGGCGTCGTTCGACGCGCGGTCATCGTTGATACTCATCTTGTTCGCCAAGTCGGGCGTCGTTCGGCGTCATGAAGCATCTGGCTTCGGGTTGCCGATCGCGAGGTTCGTTGATGTCTGACCGTATAGTCGTGAATGCAGTTTTCGAATTTGTTGTTCGAATCAGCTTTCGACTTTCATTCCTTCCCAGAGGGAAGAGCGGCGTCCTTGTCGGACGCCGCTCCTTCGCCCCCTTGAGAAGTCTCAAACGTCGGGACGTTCGGACGATGCGATTCAGGCGCGTCGGCGTCGGATCAGGCCGATGCTGCCGGCGACGACGAGCAACATGCCGGCCGTCGGCTCAGGAACGCAAGTTGTTACGAGTGCGACTTCGCCACTCGTGCCCGGCACCTTCATCGCGAGGCAACCGAGGTCGTTGAACGCGTTGGCGCCACCTTCGCCGTTCGCGGACGCGTCGTACGACGGGATGCCGGCGGTGAATCCGAAGTAGCTGCTACCTTCGCGGGCCGCCAGGAACAGGCCTTCCGTGGCGTCCCAGATCCAGACACTCGAGTTGTCGGCCGACGTGACGGCTGCACCGGTCAGCGACGACGAGAAGACGATCTGGCCGAGGTTGTTCATGAGAATGTTCGTCGGGGCACCGAAGAAGGTGTCGGCCAGGCCCGGAACGGCATCGCCTTCGCGGACGACGAGTGCATCGCTGCCGCCGATCTGTGTCTGCCAGAGCGCGACGTCGTTGGCCGTCGTGACGTCTGTCCCGGCCATCGTGCCGAGCCACGCAACCTGGTCGTTGTTGTTCAGGAATGCGCTGGCAAAGCCTGACGACAGCGATGAAAGCGTCGCGTCGCCGCCGATGCCCGGAGCGGGATCGCCAGTCTGGGCAACGATCGCCGTCGTGCCGCTAAGATGCGTCATCAGCGCCTGATCGTTGACGCCTGTCGTGATTGCAGCGCCCTGCAGACTGAACGCCCCGAAGATATTACGACCGTTGTTGTTCAACGGCTGTCGCGCCGAGGTAAACGGGACCGTAAGCCCGAAGATCGGATGAGACGTCGCGGCGCCGTAGTCAATACCGGCAATGCCTGTCGGCATGTTCGAGCGCGCCACGAGGGACAAGGCACCCGTTCCGTCGCCGTTCAGAATCGTACCGGCGTCCGCAGCCGTAGTTGGTGCGATTGCCGGATCAAGATTCGTAAACGTCTGCAACAGACCGGAGCCGTTCATGCCCGCCACGCCTGTCGTGTTGATGATTTCGCCGCCCGGGAAGACCGCGTTCGGTACGCCGCGCTGGTAAACGAGGCCGAGACTGCCGGGCGAGCCGACCCACAAACCGCTATTCTGCGGGGACGCCGGTGCGCCCGTGCCGACGACGGTGCCTGTCAGAACCGTCTGTCCGGCATTGTTGACGCGATTGCTGCTGCTTGAGGAGCTGGCGGGATTCTGCACGTTGCCGACGATTCCGGGAACCGGATCGCCTTCCTGGTAAAACTTCTGGAACGAGCCTGCCTGGCCAGTCCAGATGGCCTGATCACTGGTTGTTGTGACGGTTCCGCCGCTGATCGAGCCGCCGATCCACATGTGACCGTTCGGACTCATGGCGAGATTATTTGTCTGTCGCGTTACATAGGTCGTACCGGTCGTTCCGGGGAGAAGCGCGCCGCCTTCCTGGATCTGGTTTGCGATCGTGCCAAACGCGCCGTACCAGTACCCAACGTCATTGGCGGATGTGACGGTACCGCTATCCGCGAGTTCGCCCGCGAATCCGACGTTGTTATTCAGGTCGATTCCCGGATTCTGGAACGCACTGGACGTCGCCAACCACGATTCACCGGCGAAGCCCGGCACTGCATCGGAGTTCTTCACTACCAGGCTCAACGGCAGGCTCGGCTGAGCCGATGCCACGGACGTCGCGAACATGGCTGCCGCCATTGCCCCCACAACAAATCCCTGCGACTTACGAAATCTGATGCCGATCATCTTTCTCCCTCCTCAGAGTTGGTTTCGAGCGATGCAAGGCGCGACGCTCCGGTTTCAGTCAGTCTCATCAATGCGTTTTGCAGATGCTGACTCGCCATCAAGGCGAATGCAGCTTGATTGATGGATCGGAACCCGGATCCTGCGTCCATCCAAATCACGATGGATAGTCCGCGCGACGCATTGGATTCAGTCCATGACTCATAATGTACCTACCGGCAATTGTATTTGCAAGTGTTTCTGGAAACATTCGTAGAAAATTCTGCAGACATGTTGCGTCCGAGCCGGATACCCTCTAATATGCGATTATTGAATGATTTATGGCGATTGGAGAAACCGCCAATGGCTGGTCAGTCTTCGGAAATTACGAATCTCGGCGTCCCCGATTTCGAATCGCATGTCGTCGCGGTGCTCGGTCGGCTTCGCGCCGCATTCGCAGAGCTATTTCAAGCCGTTGGCGCCGATGCGACGCGGCCTCAGGACGTCGCACGCGACTTCGGTCTGAACAGAACGATGACCTGGAAGATCTCGAAGGTCATCTGCGAACCGGATGCTGCGGCGGCGGTCGGCAATCTACCCGGTCGCGCGGGACTCAATATTGTGTTGGACACGTTCAAGAGGTCCGGTGCGCCTGTCGCCATTCTAAAAGAAGTGCGAGACGCGCTGGCGGCGTTTGATGCCATGCAGGAAGTCCATGCGGGAGATCGAGACACGCTTGAAGCCATGCTCGGCGCGATGTCGGGCGGCCCTGACGCATACCAGCAACTTGAGAATCAGCGGAAAGCGGCGTTTCGGGCCAACAGCGCGATCTGGGGTGTGCAGGCGCGTCTTCAAGTCTGTGTGAACATGATTGCACCGAGTGAAGACCCCGACTTCGTCGACCTTGTCTGGATCAGCGGTCTGATCGACTTTCGTCGACTTCGCCGCGATGCGGTGTGGGCCGTCGCCTCGACGCGAAAGGTAGACGATGAAGGAAAGGCGATCCCGACGGGAAAGATCGAGAGCGTCGATCCCGCGTATTCGGGCGATGACAATGCGCCGCTGATGGGATCGTTCTGTTCCGATCCCACGCCCGAACTTCGGCTGAACCAGGGGGCGGACGGTATTCTGCGATACGAACTCGTCGAAGGGCCCATCGGCAACACGGCGGCAATGACCTGCATCATCGGCATCTTCGGCCGCGCTTTCGTTCGCCGCACAAAAGTCCCCGGCGACACGATCGGCGAACACCTCGCACGTCTCTATACGCCGGCGGAACTGCTCATCCACGACCTGTTCGTACACAAGGACATTACGAACGCCCACGATCCGACAATTCACCTGTACGATCAATTGCCGATCGCACCTCCGTATCCCGTCTGCGGTCGCGAGCGGAGCGAACTGCCGTTTGCGGAGTCCGTTCAGGCGCTCGGGCATGGATCGCGATCGGCCGTCGTACCGGAATTCCCGCGCTACGGCGCCATCATCGACTCCGCGTGTGAACGACTCGCGTGGGATCCGAAGGCGTTTCTCGGGTTCCGATTCCGATTGAAATACCCGCCGATTCCGAGCGTAGCGCTGTTTCGTTATCCCCTGGCGGACAGGTAATCTCCGAGCGTCGTCCGCCCGCCATTGTTTTGTGTCGATGCGCCGGCGGATCAAACGGCAAACGCGGACGCGCAAAGGGATGCGACGAAAGGGAGATCGACGCGGCCCAGATCGCGAGTCATTTCGTGTTCAGTTAGCGGTTCAATGACATCTGCTGCAAAAACACCTCGGCCGACGCCGCGGGCTGATAGTCGGCAATCTTCTCAAAGTCGGATCGACTGAAGCCGTAATAACCGACAAGATACAACCCCGTCTGTGCGATCGGACCGTCGTTGACGAATGTGAAATAGGTGCGATACATCCAGATGTTGTAATCCTCGTACGTTTCCGTACATCGCGCGCGGCACTTGGGACACTCGAACAATCGCGATTGGGCTGGCGACGTCGCTGCTGCATTGTCTATCTTCAAGAAACGGTTCTGGATGATCTCGAGCCCCAGGATCTGCGAGTCCGCCAGCCCCACAGGCCCGATGCCGTAGTCCTCGAAGTTGAAGGACACGAGCTTACGAAAACCCGGGCTTGCACAAAAGCACTCGCGCTGCCAGGCCTCGAGCAAATCGGGGAGCAGAGCCTGCCGGAATTCTTCGGGCGTCATAGGCGAAGGCCTCTCGCGAGAATCGTCGCTCCGTACGGCTTGGCTTAGAAATCGAGCTTCATCACGAGCTTGTGTTGCGTCGCCTTGCGAGCGAGTTCATAGAAGATGGCATAGGCGAATCGGGCGCTGTCTTCGAGGGACGCGTCGTCGCTGCATCCGTCCTGCCGCCACTGGGCGATCGTCGCCTCATCCGCCGCCCATGTATTCGCATTGAGATCGAAGAGTTGTTGCAGGAGCTGCACACTGGAGCCGAAGCAGCCCTCGTCGCCGGCGAGATCCTCGCCTGCGAATGTGAAATCGAAATCCGACGGCAACCACATGGATGTGTCGCGGAGCAGCGCCGGGTACAGCGTGTCTGAATCCTCATCGGAGCTCTTCAGGTACGCCTCGTCGTCCGCCCAATCTTCCACGCATTGGGTCGGACGCTCGAGATCCGGATGTTCGGAATAGGCGGCCCAAAGCAGCAGTGATGAATATCCGTCCCATGTCGGCCTGTCAGCGAAATAGGGTGCGTCGTCCGACTCGTCCCAGTCCAACGGTCCCTCAAGATGTTCTTCCAGGGCGTCGGAAACAACACTGCGCCAGATCGACACGGCCTCTCGTATCTCGTCGGGATCCGTGATTGCGTCTTCCGGATCTTGAGGGCGGATCACTTTGATGGGCGTTCCGGATTCCCGCGCCCAGCGTTCGGCGGGCGTTTCCCAATCCTGAAGGTAATATCGCGTCAACGAACCGACATAGACGTCCAAGCCCATCGTGATGACTCCTGCGACTCGTTGGTTCCGGCGGCGCCAGGACCCGAGTCAGACTTGTGCCACCGGCGGACAACCGGCCGGCGTTAGCGCATGCCAACTCCCGCAAGGGACTTCGTCAAGCCTCATTTCACGTTGCGACGTCATTTGTCGGCCGCTCCTCAGTTCTTTCCGACGCGAGCCGGAGTCGGTGGGTTCGCTGACGCGGTCGGAATGGGCATTCCCGGCACCACGGCGTCGGCGTGCGATCCGTCGCAAAAAGAAAGTGCCCGGGCGTCGCTCGATTCGAGCAGCGCCCGGGCACGAATTGGTCTCAGTCAATCACGCGGTCCGATGAACGACCGCGTGATCGCGCTCAGTTGCAGGTCGGGTTCGCCTGCAGGATCAGGTCCACGAACGCTGCAACGTCGGCGCCGTCGACAACCGTGTCGACCACGATATCCGCACACTCGCAGGTCGCCGTCGGAGCGCCGTTGTTCGCAGCGATCACGCAGTCGGTGAATCGCTGGATGTCGGCGCCGTCAATGACCTGGTCGCCGTCCATGTCCGCCGGACACGTGAGGCAGCTGGCAACACATTCGCCGGATAGCGAGAACTCCGTCGGTCCGACGGTCGATCCGAAGGTTCGGACGCCGTTCTGGAACCAGTACGTCTCGCCGGCCTGCGCGACAAAGCTGAAGGGTATCAGCACGGTGCTGCCGGAGTTGTAGCGGCACGCCACTTCAACGAGGTTGTTGCAATCCGGGCCGGCATGTACTGAGACAATCTGGCTGTACTGGAAGGAGGGCGACGTATCCTGAAGATCAACCGTGATCTCGCAGGTTCCCGGCGCCGTCCAGGTAAACCAGACGTCCTTGTCCATGTTCGTCGCGGACGTCGAATCGCAGCTGGCGATCGGCAGGCCATCCGTCGCCAACAACGGATTGTACGACGACAGGAAGGGCAGGCCCGGCACAACCTCGGCCGTCTCGCATGTGTCGTTCGCCGGCGCGACCGCACAGTCGATGAACACATTTAACGGTACACCGGGTATTCCCGGAGGCGTGCCGTTGGAGTTCCAGTCGAGGCCGACGAGGATCCAGTACGTCGTGCCGCCCGTCAGCGGGATCGAGGTTCCCGTGTCGGAGATCGTGCAACCCACCTGGTTGAGGGAATTGCAGTCCGGGCCGGTGAAGATACCCCAGACCGCGTTGTTCGCCGACGGTTCGCCGAAGATCAGCGTGCAGTTCGATGCCGGCGTGTACTGATACCAGACACCGAGGTCGACGGACACGGCGCTTTCCTGATTGCAGGATACGTCAACATCATTCGTCGCCGACGAGATGACGACGTCCTCTTCGTACGGCAGCGAGTTGATGATCGTCGCGTCGCACACAAGATCGTTAACGGGCGGCGTCATCGGCACACAGTCGAAGTTCACCGACAGGGCCGCTGACGGAACGATCGGCGTCGTGGATTCGATGCCGAACATGATCCAGTAAGTCTCGCCCATGAACATCGGAACGCCGACATGGTCCGTCGCGCTGCAATAACTCTCAAAAGCGAAGTCGCAGCTGGAGCCCGTGAAGACGGCGATCGCCACGTTCAGCGAAGAGGTCTCGCTGATAAGGGCCATGCAGTCCGACGTCGGCGTGTACGTATACCAGACGCCCTTTTGCGTCATTTCCGTTCCGCCGGACGAGTTGCAGCTGACGGGTACGTCATTCGTCGCAAGCGCGATGCTCTGAGAGTTCGAGAACGGTGTGCTCAGAATTTCAATTGCATCACAGATCTCGTCGTTCACCGTCGGTTGCGAGCAGTCGAATGCGATCGACATCGGCTCTGAGGTCGGCATGCCCGGATTGGGGCCGTTATTTGCCATCAGAATCCAATACGTGTTGCCCGCAGTCAGGCCGAAGCTGAACGTCTCGCTCGACGTACATTCAATCTCGCTGATGCCGAAACAGCTCACGCCTTCGTAGAGACCGATCGAAGCATTCTGTCCCGAGCCTTCGTCGATCGTCAGCGTGCAGTCCACGGGCGGCGTGTATGTGTACCAGACGCCGTTGGCGGCAACCGGCACGGAGTTGGACGTACAGTTGGAATCCAGGAACGGAGGATCATCCGTCGCAGCCGCCACATCCGGCGCGTCGAAGAACGGCAGACCGGTCATGTTCAGATCGATTGCGTTGCACTCCGTGTCGTTGACCGGCGGCATCCTGCAATCGAAGACCGCGCTGACCGCCCCAGACGGGGCGACCGGCTGCGAGAAGCCGAACGCGCTGATCAGGAACCAGTACTGCTCGCCCTGCGTCAACGGGATCGATATGGTCTCGAACGAAGCGCCGCCCGTGCAGCCGATCTGCGTCAGATTGTCGCACGTTCCGACAAAGGCGCCGATCGCGACGTCCAGCACGTCAACGTCCTCGATGATCATCGAGCAGTTGGACGTGGCCGTGTATGTGTACCAGATGCCGTAATAGGATTCGTCCGGATCCGTCGATCCGCAGAAATTCGTCGTAAACGGTGGGATGATCTGGCTCATCCAGACGTCGTTCGACGCGTACGTGATATCCACGACGTCCAAGAACGGGAACGTGGTCAATACCGTCGCGTCGCACGGCATGTCGTTCGCCGGTCCGGGGCCGCAGTCGATATTCAGCGTCACATCCGTCGTGCCGAACGTCGATGTGCCGGTTCGACCGATCTGGATCCAGTACGTCTGTCCTGTCTGCATATGGACGTTTCTGACCTCGGACGACGTGCTGCTCGAGAGGTTGTTCGTGCAACCCACGAGCGAGAGATTCTGGCAGTCCGGGCCTTCCCAGATCTGCATCTGTATGTCGAAGGAGGACGACGGCGTCGCCGTGATGCGGGAGAAGCACTCGCTTGTCGCCACATACTTGTGCCAGCTGTCGTACAGCATCGACCCGGGGACCGAGAAGTTGTCGTCGCACTGACCGCCCGGCATGTTGGCGTTGAGCGACCCGATGTCGGTGATCAGCGTGCTGAACGGCACCGACGGAATCGTCGTCGCACTCGGGCAGGCATCGCCCGGTGCCGGAACGTTGCACGACATCGTGAATTCCTGATCCACGCTGGGGACGGTCGGTGCACTGGACGAATTCATACCGACAAGGATCCAGTATTGAACGCCGGCGTACAGGTCGACGTACTGGTCCGTATCAGGATCCGTGCAGTAGTACTCCGTCAGGTCGTTGCAGTTGGGGCCTGTAAAGACCGTCATAACGGCGCTCTGGCTGGACCCTTCATTCAGGCCGGCGGTGCAATCCGTCAACGGCATGTATGTGTACCAGACGCCGTGCCAGACGTTTGTTGCGCTCGACGTGTTGCAGCTGACATCCACGTCAGGCAGCGCAAACGAGTTGTCCGTGAGGATCGGCGTGTCCAGCGTAATCGGCAAGGCGCCGCAGGCCGTATCATTGACCGGCGGGAGGCCGAAGGTAAACGTCGTGTCCAGATCCTGCGTCGGGAAGGTGATCGTGGCGCTCGGATGGCCGATCATGAACCAATAGGTCTCGCCCGTCGTGACCTCCAGAATCATCGACTCATTGTTTGTGCAGGTCAGGAAACCCGCGGATCCGCATGTGGGTCCCTGATAGACCGTGATCGCAATATTCTGCGAGGAGGCCTCCTCGATTTTCAGAATACCGTCCGCCGTCGCCGTGTATTGGTAAAAGACCGCGAGCTTGGTGGAGGACGATCCGCTGCCGAGACACAGCGTAAACTCAATGTCGTCGCTTGCCGCGCGATTGTCCACGACGAAGTTGCCGCCTGCGCCGATATCCTGGGCCGTGCAAATCGTGTCGTTTGCGGGCGCCATCAGCGGCTCAAATGAGAACGAGTATTCGAACGGCGTCGCCGTTGTCGGCGTGCTCGTCAAATCACTCGCCAGCAGGATCCAGTAGGACGAGCCGCCCACGACCAGCGTTCCCTGGTTCGTGTCGCTTGTCGAGCAGAACTCCTCGGTCAAAGAGAAGCAGTTCAAGCCGCTGAAGACCGCGTGCATGGCGTTCTGACTGCCGGTTTCGCTCATCGTGATGATGCCGGTCGTCGGCGGTGTAAAGTTGAACCACACGCCGCGCCGCGCAAGGCCGCTCGGCGCACAGCTCGACACGAAGTCATCCTGTGCTGCAATGTTCTGAATCGTCGCGCTGTACGGCAGGTCGCCGACGGTCAGCACCGTCGCGTTGCTGCATTCGTCGTTGGCCGGAGCCGTCGCGAAATCGAATTCGAACGTCAGCACTTCCTTGCTGGAGTCGGTCGGACAACTGCTGCTTGTCGACGCCTCGCCGATGAGAATCCAATAGCGGATGCCGGCGGTCATCGGCACGAACCGGTTGTTCGTCGAGCTGTTCGTATAGCAGCCGCCTTCCGCCGACGTCATGCTGGTCAGCGAGTTACAGTCAGCGCCGGTGTAAACAGAGATGGATGTCGTTTCGGGTCCGGACTCGGAAATGATCGCGTAGCCCGTGTCCGTCGCGTCGTAAACGTACCAGACGCCACGACGAATCAGATTCGTGCCGCTGTAGCAGCTGGGCTGGCCGTCGTCGGTGTCGTTTGTCAGCCGGACGTTGATGTCCGTGTCGATGAACGGCACGCTGTCGATCAATGTCGCATCAGCACAGAAATCGTTGGGCGGCGTGAAGTTCTCCACCAGGATCCGGGCGACGCCTGTGGATGTGCGGGTCTGATCGTCGACCAGCGTGACCAGGATTTCCCGGCCGATGCCGAGCGGCGCATTGGCCGGAACCGCATAATCGTACGAGTAGATACCATCGCTGGCGACTGCATCGCCATTCGTGCCGTCGTCAAAGAGCATCTGGCTTGCCGAGCCGCCAAGTTGGGAAAGATCGGCAGTGACTGTACCGCCGGTGCTCGGAGCTCCGACACAAGTCGCCCGGCTGACCGTGATGAGCAAGTTGCTCGTGCCGCGGACGACGCTCTCGAAACCCGCCCCGGTCGGGAAGCAGGGGCCGATGGGCGCTGTCGTCAGGGCCACGGAAACGTCGACGCCGGAGTACGTGTTGGTCGAGTTTCGTGGATAGGGCTTGGCGACTTCGAAGTCGTTGAGATTGTTATCGGTGTCGATGGTTCCACCGCATTTTCGATAGAGCGAAAGCGAGGGATCATTCGTAAGCACTGCCGGAGCGGTTTCGCCGCAGTCGGCAACGCTGCTTCCCGTGATGCCCACGAAGTCGACGATTCCGTTCGAAACGAAATCCGGGCAACCGCCGGTGAGCAGCGTCTGATGGTTGACAAGCGCGACTTTGCCGCCCGAGCTGATGAGGTTCGATGCCGTTGTGCCGGTTCGAGCATCATCAGGCGTCACAGGGTACGGACCGCCATTGCTGAGCGGATCCGTCAACTGAATCAGGTAGTAACCGTTCGCTGGAATGCTGCCGGTCATGTTGACCGACTGCGTCCAAGTGGTGCCGTTTCGCGACGTCCATTGCACCGACCAGGTCGACAAGTCGACCGGGGCGCCGCCCGCGTTGTAGAGCTCGATGAAGTCGGCGTAGTAGGGGGCGGTGTTGAAATCGAACGCACCGCTTCCGCTGACACCACCTTGCGTGTAGACCTGGCTGATCCGTACTTGCGCGAATACGCTGGTGGCGCTAAGCAGACTGGCGATCGCACAGGCGAGCGCCAGACACCAGCACCTCGGGTTCGCAATCTTGTTTCTTCGATTTAGCATCTGGGTCTTTTCCTCCTCGGTTTGAATATGACTTTGGCTCTATCATCCGCGTCGATTCGACAGTCGGATTACAGCGATTCTCAAGGCGTCACGGCGAGGATTCGCCGATCAACAACTTCACAAATCACCACAGTCAAATGGTCGGTCTGGCTTGGTGTGATTCCTGGATCGAATGCAGCATTGATCCTGAACTGGGACGAGACGACAACAGCAGTCTTTGATGCAGTCACTGTAGATTTTTGTCCCCATCGACCCCCATTCAATGCGCATGATCAGCGTGAAGCGGGCCGAGCGTTCGAACGCAGTTGGAGCTTGCGTTCCGTCATGATAACGTTAAAGTAATAATCGCCGAGAATCAATGGTTTGGTGCGTGGTTCGCCGCGGGATTTGCGGGTTTTTTTCGTTCCCAGCGACGAAGCGGACCTTGCCCAAACGCCCGGCTGTCGAGCCGTTCCGGACGACTGGAGACTTGGCGGCATCGAGGCCGCGGCGCGTCGTTCGTCGTCGAGGCGCCATCGTTCCGAAAGGAGTGCTGGGCGTGCTCGTTTCGGATGGATGCGGGGGATTTTTTTGCCCGGCGATCCCTCGAATCGCGACATGCACTGCAGGGCGTTTTCGGTACGCCAAAATCCGCGCCGACGGCAGGATTTTGGATCGGGCTTCGACCAGAAACTACAATCCAATTGCCGTCGGCGACCGCACCCGTCCCCGCATCGGGACACAGGGGAATCCACCGTGAATCGAGTCAAGATCGCCGTAGGTGTCGTGGCCCTGCTGGCCGCTGTCGCCATTTTCTGGATGAACAGCGGCGGGGCGGATCCGATCCCCGACACGCCCGAAACGTCGACGCATTGGATGTGCCACGCCTGCAAACAGGTATTCACGCTGACGGCCGCGGAGGCGGCGCGAGAAGAGGCGCGAGCCGGTGGTCCGTCGCCGCTCTACTGCCCCGCTTGCTCCGTCAAGGAGGCCTATCGCGTCGCCCAATGCGATACGTGCGGTTCGTACTACTTTTCCAGCGACGTGCCGGGCAGTCTTGGGCGATGCGAAGTGTGCTTTCCGGACAAGCCGCGCGAAAGACCGAAGGATGAATCGCCGCCTTCGTTATAAGAGGTAGTGTGGTTCGCGCCGTGCGTCCTGGAATATTCCGGCGCCTGCACGAGTTTGAGTGATGGGTAAATCCGTCTCGATTGAGGACGAACCAATGAACCCCCAATGCAGCCCAGATCGTGCGAAGTCTGCATTCACCTTGATTGAGTTGCTTGTCGTCATTGCGATCATCGCGCTGATGATCTCGATCCTCCTGCCGTCGCTCACGAGGGCGCGCGAACGCGGACGAGTCGCCTATTGCCTTTCGAACCAGCGGCAGATTGCCGCCGGCTGCGCGGCGTATCTGCAGGATGTCGAAAACTCGACGACGCCTTACCTGCCTTGGTACGTCGTGCCGCCGCTTTACCCTTCCGTGAATCTCATAACGCCGTGGATCTTTGCGGGCATCAAGGCGCCGAAGCCTGCCGAGTGGGCAGGCAGCCCGCCGAAGATTGCCGATTCCTCCGTCTATCGGGCAGAGGAACGCTACGTGAACAAGTACATCACGGGCGTCATCAGCGAATCCGGGCAAAACAGCGTGTTCCGTTGCCCCAGCGATCGCACTCACAAGACCGCGATCATCGGGCAGGCGGCGGTCTTTACCGAGGAGGACAGAGTCAGCTCCTTCGAGGCGAACGGCAACAGTTATACGCTCAATACCCGATGGGCCCAGGGCTACGGCTGGCTATCGGGGACGGACTTCAGCCCGACCGAGATTTTTCAGAGCACCTGGAATCGAGAGGCGTACGCACGGCGGTTGACGCGGCACATCATCGGCGGTGGGTCTTCGCGCTTCGTCCTCGTGCCCGAACAGGGGTTCTATAGCGCGACATACAGGGCCGGTCCGACCGTGAACGACAATCTCGCCATGCCGCAGCGGCACGGCTGGCACAAGGAATTCTCGAAGTGGTCGCTTGGATTTGCCGACGGTCATGCCGAGTATCGGTACTACGATACGCGCCTGTCGATTACGCCTGATGCGACGATCTGGCAGCCGAATTGGACGACGGCGGACGGATTGCCGCAATAGTGAATTCCAGCTGCCCCGTCCGCACGATTTGAGGTCACGCAAAGCCGCCGTTCGCGCGCAACACCTGTCCATTGACCCATGCGCCGTCCGGACCAGCGAGAAACGACACGACGCCTTCGATGTCTTCTGGTTGGCCCAGTCGCTCCAGCGGCGGCGCCTTACTCAGCTTCTCCACCAACTCATCACTTTTTCCTCTGAGGAAAAGCTCTGTCGCGACGGGCCCGGGGGCGATGGCGTTGACAGTGACATTCCGACCGCGCAACTCGTTCGCCAGCACGCGGACGAGTCCCTCGACGGCAAGTTTCGACGCAATATAAGGTCCGTAGCCCGGCAACGAGACCGCGACGACGCTGCTGGAAAAGGCAATGATGCGACCGCCCTTTGCAATACGATTGGCTGAATGATGCAACACGAGGAACGTCCCGCGGAGGTTTGTTGCCACGATCTCGTCAAATGTGTCGAGAGCAAATTGTGCAATCGGCGCGTTGGTCATGATGGCTGCGGCATTCACGACGACGTCGACCCCGCCGAATGCGCGAGTCGTCGCGTCGAAAAGCGCCTCGACATCCGACGCGACGGAGATATCCGCCCTGACGGCGATCGCCCGACCGCCGTTCGCCTCGATCTCATTCGCAATTTCCGCTGCGCGCGCTTCGTTCCCGGCGTAATGAACGCTCACTGCAAAGCCGTCACGTGCGAGCCGCAAGGCGGCGTTTCGCCCGATGCCGCCGGAAGCGCCGGTCACAATCGCGGACCTGAGTCGATTGCCGTTCATTCGCCTGACTCCTATTTGACCGAATTTTAACATCGCTTATTGACGAACCTGCGGATTTATTCCCGATCGATGGATCACGACGCGCGCTCCGCCACGAGTCCACCGGCGGGTTGCAGGTATGTCCGCATTATCTCTGTCAATTCAAACGTGACGCTGAGGACGACCGGCACGAGGAAGAGCGTGAAGACGGTCGACACGGCCAGTCCGCCAACGACAACGGCGCCGAGGCCGCGATAGAGCTCGCTTCCGGAACCTGGCATCAGCACCAGCGGCAACATGCCGCCGACGCTCGTCAACGTGCTCATCAGGATCGGTCGCACCCGGCTTTGAACGGCCTGCACGATCGCATCGCCGGGCGAAGGTCGTTCGGCGGGGGGTACACTCGGATCGTTCAAGAGGTTCAGTGTTTGGTGAACAATCAGGATCGCATTGTTCACGACGACGCCTGCCAGGATGACGAATCCGAGGATTGTCAGAACGTCCATGTTCTGCACTGGCATGTACCGATCGGCGAGCGACCAGTGATGGACCAGCGAGAGTCCGATGAAGCCTCCCAGCGTGGCCAGCGGCACCGAAACGAGAATGACCAGCGGATACGTCCAGCTCTGGAAGAGTACGACCATCAACAGATACACGACGAACAGCGCCAGAAAGAGCGAACTCGTCAGGGCGCCGGTAATCGAACCGTCACCAAGCAGGGCCTTGCGAATGGCAGCGAGATTGCCCGCCGTGCCGGCTTGATTGACCACGACGGAGGGGGAGATGGCCCCGTCTTTGCGCAGTTGAGCGACAATTTCGCTCACCCGATTGACAGCCGTTTCCAGCGGCAGCTCGGCCGGCGGCGTGAACTGAAGCGTGACGGCTCGCTGTCGCGACACGTGTTTCACGCGGGCGGGCTCTCGAACGTGCCGAACATCGGCGAGCGACTCCAGGTCGACAGTGCTGCCGTTGGGTGTCGCCAATGGTGCATTCAGCATCGCCTCGATCGGATTCGGTCGTAGTGCTGCAGGGGAGATGATCTTCAAATCCTTCAGCTCGCTGCCCAGCTGAAACTGCCGCGGGAGAATCAACCCGTCTCCATTGGCGGCCACAGCGTATCCGACGTCGCGCCGTGCCATGCCGAGATCTCGCAGCCTTTCGTCGTTCGGCGTGATTCGCAATTCAGGCGTCGGCAGCATGAAATTCGCCGGCTCCGGCCGGACCGTTCGTGCGCCAAATTCCTTGAACAATGCAAACATCAGCGCACTGGCCGATGTGTTTACCTGATCCAGATCGCTGCTGATGACGTCAATTTTGATCGCGGAACCCGATTGACCTCCGTTGCGGAACAGTGGGAACTGGAACGTAAGGCCGATGACGTCCGGTGCGGCGTGCCCGCTGACTGCCTGATCGAACAGGCTGACGACGTCGACGATTTTCTTGGCGTCTTTGGCGATGCCGGCGTGGAAGACAGATCCATCGCGGCCCACGAGGAAGTACTGTTCCAACTCGGGCGGCAGAATCTGTTCTCCATTTGGCAATGTGATGGGGTGGCGTCGATCCTCGCCCGCCGGGATCTTGTCCGGGCTGGCGGACTCCGCCTGGAACTTCTGGTCCGTCAACTCCCATGAAGGCCGAATCGTCGTTTCCAGTCGATCCCCGATCTTCGAGAGCTGATCGATGTTGTACCCCGGCGGGGGAATCAGCGCGCCGAATACGATGTTGCGATTTCCGCGCGGCAGGTAGTCCATCGGCGGCATCAGGGCGGCAATACCCAACGTCGTCACTAGTGCGAAGATGGCAATCGTCGCAAGCCGAATGCTCCATCCGCTGTTGAGCCGCTGAATCAGGGCGCCGATGATCGCGGGAAGATCGGAGGCTTTTCGCAGGAAAAGTCGGAGCCTCGCGAATCGCCCCACGGGTTGGTTCGAGCCGGCGGATTCGTCCAAGCGCTTCGGCTGCTGCAGAAGCAGGGCGGCTGCGGATGGAATGACTGTAATCGATACGATCATGCTCAGTCCGACGGCGGCCATGATGGCGAGCGCGATGTCTCGGAAGAGCTGTCCCGCCGTCTCTTCGATCAACAGGATCGGGAAGAACACGACGATCGTCGTCGCCGTCGACGCCACGACGGCGCCGGCGACTTCGCGCGTGGCGTCGATCGTCGCCGCTCGAACGCGCTTTCCCATTTCCAGATGCCGGAAGATGTTCTCGATCACGACGATGGCATTATCGACCACCATGCCCGTCGCGAAGGCGATGCCCGCGAGCGAGATGATATTCAGCGAGCGTCCCATACCGACCATCACGGCGAGCGAAGTAATGACGGAGATCGGAATCGCGATGGCGATGATGCCAATCGTTCGAATCGAACGCAGGAATAGCAGCAATGTGATGATCGCCAGTGCGCCGCCGACGTAGATGTTGCTCTTGACGAGTTCGATCGCGTCGTTCACGTACGACGACGCGTCGTAGGTCTGGACCATTTCCAGCGTGCCGTCGAGGCCAAGTCGCTTGGCCTCCTGTTCGAGCAGTCCGCCCGGCGCATTCAGCGACGCGACTTCCGCCTTGATGGCGTTCATCGTCTCGAGCAGGTTCGCACCGTGCGAGAGCTGGTAGTTCATGAATGGCATCAGCACACCGCGGGCCCGGACCCATTGCGTCAGCTCCTTGAACGTCGGCACGATTTCCGCAACGTCGCCCAGGTAAACGGGGCCGGCCGCATCGCGGCGGATCACCATCTCCGCGACATGCGCCGGATCGTGAAACCTCCCGACGGCGCGCACGCGAATGTCGTTCTTTCCTTCCGGCAACAGGCCGCCCGAGTAGTTTTCGTTCGTAACCTGAATAGCCTGAACCAGCTCCGCATACGTGATGCCGCGCTGCGCCAGCGCCGTCGGGTCAACGCGGATCTGCACCTCCGCCTCGCGAGCGCCCGCGATGCCCACCTGCGAAACGCCCGGAATCCTCTCGAATCTCGGCTTCAATCGCCGATTCATGAAGTCGTAGAGCGTTGTTGCGTCGAATTTCGTATCCGTCGAGCTGAGGCCGATCCACGCGATGTAGTCGACCGACTCCGGATCGACATCCTCGATCACCGGCTTGTCGACGCCCGTGGGATAGCCCGGCACTTCGCTGAGCTTCTGATCGACTTCCGCGACGGCGCTGCCGATATTCGTCCCCGTCAGGAATTCGAGACGGATGCTGCCCTGTCCCGCCTGGCTGACGCTCGTCATGGACACGAGCCCCGTCAGTTCGCTGAGTCGCTCTTCCTGCTGCTCGATCACGTCGGATTCGATTTCCTCGGGCGACGCGTTTTCCCAATGCGTCGTGACGGAGATGACGACGGAGTCGACCGTCGGGGTCATCTGAATCGGGACGTGCGAACCGGCGAGGATACCCGACATCACGGCGAGAATGACGCCGACGGTGATCGTGATGGGCTGCTTGACGGCAATTTCGATCAGGCTGTTCATGACAGTAGCATCCAGTCGGCGCAATGAAGCCCGGACATTATTTCAAGGGTGCAAGGGCGAGCGGTGTGCCGGGAGCGATACGCTCGTTGCCTTCGACGATCACGTTGTCACCGGCCGCCAACGCATTGGCAGTGATCACAACGCGATCCTGCCAGTCGAAGAGCACGGTTACCTCCGTCCTGGTCGCCGTCGCCACGCCCTTGGCGTCGAGTTCCGATCGATACACGTACGCATCGCGCCCGCTGCGAACCACGGCGCTCTTGGGGACCGTCAGGTGTTCGGCCTCATCGCTCGTCGGAATCCACGCAACGACGGACATACCAGGCGCCATCTGACTGTCCGGGTCGTCCAGCGTCAGGATCACACTGAAACTGCGCGCTTGCGGATCGACGTCGGGGATCACGCGAATATCACTCGACGGGACGGTCTGCCCCAGACTCGTGACGTCTGCATAGATACGGTTCGAATTGCGTCCGACGGAATTCGCAAACCGCTCCGGCACTTCGAGCCGGGCCTCGATGGCGCCGGTCGACACGATCGTGACGATCGATTCGCCCGGTTCGATCCACTCGCCGGGATCGACATGACGCTTCACGACGCGGGCCTGGAATGGAGCGCGGACGACCATATCCGCCAGGCGGATCTTCAGTAGGTCGACCTGTCGCTGCTCCTCGTTGATTGCACGACGCGCCCCCTCGACGCGAGCGACTGCGCTGTCGAATCGCGATTTCGCCTCCATCGATTCGCGACTGCTCGCCACATTCGTCTGTCGGAGCTTGGACAGCCGCTTCATTTCAAATTCTGCGAACTCCAACTCCGACTGCCGTTCAACGAGGTCACTCTCGGCTCGGTCGACACGAGCCTCCGCCTCGGCGACCTGTGCGCGAAGCCGACGGTCGTCCAGCCGCGCGATGACGTCGCCCTCGGCGACTGTCATTCCCTCGTCAGTCAGAATCTCGATGAGCTGGCCGGCCTCCTGCGATGCGATCGACGAGCGCGTGACGGCCTGCAGGCTGCCCGTCACGCGCCGATGCTCCTGCACCATCTCCTTTTTGACAGTGTCAGTCAGCACTGCGGCGGGGCCCGGCTGCCCCAGGACGTACGTTGCCGATGTCAGAAGCATGACAACCGGGAGTGTTAATCGGATCGTTATTGTGCGATTTGGGAGCATCTTCATCGTTCCTTTGGAAATTAGACCGGTCGTCTAGTATTCACTCAAAAAAAAGGGGTCAGAGCCTCGGGAGAGTGCGAGCCACACGGTTCATGAACTGATCGAGCGCTTCGGTGTTCTGGTCGATCTGCATACGCAAAGTGCAACCTTCCCATGCGTTGACCAGGAAATCCGCCAACTCTTCGGGATCCTGTGCGTCGCTGATCTCGCCGGCGGCCTTTGCCTCGGTTAGTACGCGAGCGATCAGGGCGGCCCAGTTGTCATAGGCGTATTTGATTGCAAGCCGCATCGGCTCGCTCAGCTGCGCGACTTCGAGGGCGAGTTTGGCGATCACGCATTCGCGCATCGGGCCCTGTTCTACGTAGTAATTCCGCATCTGCTCGAACATCGTTAAGACGCGCTTCAGCGGACTATTCTTCCGATCATTCAAATGCTCGCGAAGAAACTCGGCATGCCGTTCCGCGGATTCCTCGATGACCGCGACGCCCAAATCTTCCTTCGACTTGAAGTAGTGATAGAAGGACCCTTTGGGGACCTCGGCGCAGTCGAGGATCTCTTTGAGACCGCAGCCGTTGAAGCTCTTGGCGCTCATGGCGCTGGAGCCGGCCTCGATGATGCGATCCTTGGTGTTGGTCGTCGGCGGCGTCATACGTTAAGTATTAGACCAGTCGTCTAGTTTGTCAAATGGAAACAGGAGTTTTTTGGGGTTCCTGGTGTTATCCCACGCGGTGATGTGTCGTAACTCTTGCAATCAAAACGCATTACGGACGTAACCCCGAGGCCGTGAAAGCGCGGGTCAAGGTTGCGGATCCTGCGACGGTCGATCGAGTGTCGGACTATTCAGGTCCCATAGTTGGCTGCGAATCGACTCCGGGAGATTCGGGGAGAGTTCGATTCGTAGCTGTGGTTCATGATCGGTTTTGACAAGCACAAGACGACCCACGCGCGTGGTTCCCACCATGACCAGAACGTGTTGATCGCTGAATCGGCGAAGCGTGAAGTCGGGCTGTCCGCGAAAGGCGCAATCCGACTGAATGACTCGCGGCTTCGGCCACGCATCACACCAGGCGCCGACCTGCGATCGATGGATACCGGAGCCATATGAATACGTAAAGAGAAGTTCGGGATGACCGTCCTCGTCGAGGTCACTGACGCAGCTGTCCTGAAAACCCATGCCGCCGAAAGATTCCCCCAGCTTGATCACTTCGTCGCCATGAATCAGGAACGCCTGAAGGCCGAGCTTGACCAGTTGGCCCTCGATGCGCTCGCGGTCGTGGATTTCTGAGAACGTCGGCTCTTCGACCTCGGCATCCGCCAGGTCAGGCGGCACCACCTTGCCGCTGTCGGCGTACCACTTTGCGATGCGCGCCTTGGCTTGTTCGTCCGTCAGCGCCGGCCACACCGGCGAGCGTCCTCGACGCAGGAGATCCCGCGCCCGCAGGGCGGCCCGATGATTCGTGTAGGTTGCGATCTCGATCCGTTCGGGAGGAGGACCTTGCAACGTGCGGACGATCAGCGGGAAGTCAGTCAATACGATCCCCGCACGCTCGCCGGCGTGACGGCGGCAGAAATCCCGAAGTTGCACTTGTGCCTTGGGAGTGACGGGGAGGCAGAGGTGATAGTCTCCGTCGAGTCCGCCGGTGACCACTGCGTCGAGCGGGTCTTTTCCGGAGAGCAGCACGAAGTCGGTCGTGGAGCCGAACCAGGTCGTTCCTTCTCCATCGGTGAGCGGACAGGAAAATTCGGCGTTCGACTTTTCTCGAACCGCTGTCAGCGAGAAGTCGCCATACGGATAATCCATGGCGGCGACCGGGATGGCCTTCTGACTGATCTCGATCTGAAGTTCGTCGTCAGGATTGACCGAAGGAGCTGACGTCACCTTTGTATCGCTGTCTTGCCGACCGACTCGAAACAGCCACGCCAACGGACCGGGACCGTCGGCCGGACGTCCGGGAAGAACGCTGACAGTCTGCAACTCGCCATCCACAATGTAGCCAATAGTCGTGTCTGCATGTTGCCGCCACCATTCAGCAAACGATGCGACGTTTTCCGGGCGAACGATTGTCTGGATCGTGTCCCCGGCGGGTGCCGCCCCGAAGTTGCGAACAAAACGGCACTGCGGTTCGTCGAGCCCGGGCGCGATTTCACGATACCATTTGACCCCCCGAAACGTGCCGGCCACGCGTTTGTGCGTGTCATCCGGCCGCAATCGGACGCTGACGAATTCAAACGACATGGGCGGGGCGATGTCTTCGAGCGGTCGCTTGGCGCGATTGCGCTCCTCTTCTTCCTGTTGGGCGTGCTGCTCCCTGATCCGACTTAATTCGCCTTCGACCAGTGACGGATCGCCGCCGCTGCGAATTCGCGCACAGGTCGCCTGCGCTTCGTCGAGCGTCTCGAACCCGCTGACAACGAACATGCCACTGATGACTGCATGGAGCGTTTCATGGTGATGGAGTTTGCCCCCGATGAAGACGCCGACCTCATCTTCCATGTGGGCGCGCGTCCACATGCGCATGCGGTCCCGATACTCGGGCCTGACATGAATGCTGATCATGTACCCGAATTCGCGATCGGGACCGAGGACCCAGCTTTCGTTGAACTGGATATGGCGCATGTCTACGGCCGGGGCAGCCTCCCGGTACCACGGCTTTCCATCGCGGTCCGTGACCTTGATCGTGTGGGAGGCGTCGGGCTCGGTGCGAATGGACATCAGCTCCAAAACGCTGGGATCGGTCGGCCCTGGCGTGGACGTTGCATTGTCGTCTGAATCGGCCCCGACCGAACAAGCCAACGCGCAAATCGCCAACAAGATCGCGCACGTGCGGTTCATGTCTGCTCTCCGCGGTGCATGTTGCACCCGTAGTGGCCCTGTAACGATGGCGCATTCTAATTGGTTCTGTCTTCGATCACAACGCGTGACTGACGGCTCGAACGGGACCGCGCCCCGAGGTGACCGCGTTTCGTACGACGGGCAGACGTTTTCGCCACAAAAAACTCGGGCAGCGAATTGACGACGCCAACTGCGATCGGATCAAATTGGCGTATTCGAGGTCAAGACTCGATGTCGCCGGAGGAGATATACCGCGATGAACGGTCCGATTCCACCGCAGACAACTCCATGTGTCGTCGATCCCGTGACGGGGCTTGTTCGGACCGATCTCGAATGCCGGCGATGCGGCTACAACCTTCGGACGTTGGCGGAGGCGGGGCGATGTCCGGAATGCGGATCGCCCGTCGGTCTATCGACCCGCGGCAACTTTCTGCAATTCGCCGATCCGCAGTGGGTCGCGAAAGTGGCGAAGGGCCTGCAGATCATCTTCGCCATGATCATCGTCAACTTCCTCGTCGGTCTGGCGGCCGGCTGCATCGGCACGCTAACGCCGACTCTGCCAGTGATCCTGTCCTGGGTCGCGACCTGCGTCGAGCTCTATGGTGTCTGGCTGTTGACGGAGCCGGATCCGAGCGGCATTGGCGAAGAGAAGAATATAACGGCGCGAAAAGTCGTCCGAGTGTCGTCGATTATTGCGGCGTGCGGCGGCGCGATTCAGCTCGCAGACGTGACCTTCACTAGCGCATTCGGCGAGGGAACGGCTGTTCTTACGTTGTTCTTTGGAGGCATCTCGGGGCTCGCATCACTTGTGGCGTTTTTTGTGCGGTATTCCTATTTTGCCATCATCGCAAAACGCATTCCGGATGACCATCTTGTTCGGCGGGCATACATGCTCCGAAAAGCAATCGTCATCTGCGCCGTCATTGGTATCGTCGCCGGCATCTTCGCCAGCGCTCTGACGGCCGGCAGCTCAGCCGCCGCGAATGTCGGTATGGCAATTGCGATCATCCTGCCCGCCGTGATCGCATTCCTGGTCTTCATGATCTGGACCGTCGTCTACATCTACGCCATGCAGAAGTCCGTGACGGAGGAAAGCCGACTGGCGGACGCGAACTGGGCCCGGGCATTGCGCCCCCCGGCGATTGCCGTTCCCGTGCAATCGCCGGCAGACCGCGAGATAGACATGCGCTGAGTGGACGCATTCGTTTGGTACTCTCAAAGCACTGGAGTGTTGCACAAGACGCCGGATCGAAACGACCCGTATGCAGATAAAACCAAACAACATTAGTCCAAATGCGGAATCCGGACGGATCGTCGATGCCGTCGATCACATCGTCATCGCCGATCTTCCGTGTCGTCGCTGCGGCTACAACCTGCGCACGCTCGCCGAAGAGGGTCATTGCCCCGAATGCGGGGCGCCGGTTCAACACTCGACACGGGATCACATTCTGCATCTCGCCGCCCCCGACTGGATTCGACGAGTCTCGTGGGGCCTTCAGATGATTCTGATTGCCGCCATCGCCAATTGTTTCCTCTATCCGTCCGTTGGTTGCTTTTCCACGATTTCCGTCGGTCTCTGGCAAGCAATGGTCGTCGTTGTCGCAGCAGTCGACTGTCGGGGCGCCTGGTGGCTGACGGAACGAGAGGCGACGCTTGCCGAGGATCGCAGGCTGGATGCCGCCCGCAAGGAAGTGCGCATCGCAACGGCGATCGTGCTTCTCTGCATGATCCTACTCCTGGTGTTCAGATTCCTCTCGGGCGCGCTTCGATCGAACTTCGAGTCCTTGGCGATAACGGTCGCATTGATCAGCCAGATTGCAAATCTGGGTAATTGGCTGGCGCGACTCCGGACGTTCGCGCTCTTGGCCAGGAGGATTCCGGGCGAGCGCATATCGAGGCAGTTGAACACAATTCGGATCGGCCTCCTGATATACGTCACGCTGCTGGTCATCGGCATGGTCGGCGCTTTCGTGAGCGCGTTCGGAGGAATGCGGGGAATCCAAGTGCTGTTGGTGTTCGTCGTATTGCCGGGCGCCGTCGGCCTGATCATCTTTGTGATTTGGACAATCGTCTGCATTCACAGGCTCTACGTCGCCGTCGATCGGGAGTGGGCGACGGCCCTGGCTCTGTTGGACGACGAGGCGATCGAGAATTCCGAGGTCGCCCCAACGATCCGCGCGACTTAGTCTCAACAATCGCCGACAGACAGTACGCCTGCCAATCGTCTTAATAGTTGGGGCGCTCGCAGCGTAGGCTTGATGATTACAGTCGCGGATCGACCGGCTCGCTCTCCATCGCCAGCACACCGAAAACGCACTCGTGGACGCGCCGCAATGGCTCCCGTCGAACGAATCGCTCCAGCGCTTCAATGCCAAGTGCGAACTCACCCATCGCCAGCCCGCGCTTGCGACCCAGCCCGCGCGAGCGAAGGCGATTCAGTTGATCCGGCGACGTATGCTCCGGCCCGTAGATGATTCGCAGGTACTCGCGGCCGCGGCACTTCACGGCGGGCTGTACGAGACCGCGCTTACCGCGGACGATGAAGTCCAACGGTTTGACGACCATGCCTTCGCCGCCGCGTTGCGTGCGCTTGAGCCACCAGTCAACGGCCGCCTTCTCGCTGGCCGCATCAGACAAATCGACTTCGAGCCACGGCGTTTTCACGAGGATGCCGTAGGCAGAGTCAACTGCGTCGCAGATGCGTGCGATCGTCTCCATGTGCCAGATGTGATTGCGATCCGTGTGCACTTTGCCTTCCGTCGCCAGAATATGAAACGGCGCCAGCTTCAGATCCCCAACGTCATTAACCGGCCAGCAATACTGACGATACGCCTCGACGAATGCCTCGGACTGTTCGGCCTTGGTGCAATAGCGGTCGGCAAGCGCCTGCACGTCGATACCGTTCGATTGCGCCGCCTGCAACGCGCCGATCGATTCCGCCAGCGCCGCCTGCGACGCCGCGCCGACGGCCGCGTATTGCTGCTTGATGAGCGATTGGGCCTTCGCCGACCAGGGCATGAGTTCGCAGTCGAGGCAGACCCAGTCGGTTGCGAACTCGGCCCAGAAGTCCGACTTGTCGAGCGCATCGCGGACAGTCGCCAGCAGCAACCCCTCAAGGACGGAATCGTCGAAGAACCGGCGACCCGTGCGCGTCAGGATGATGCCATTGCCGTCGTCTGCGACGCCGAAGCGCCGTCGCGCCGCGTCGGAGTCTTTGCACGCAACCACGACGGCGCGCGAGCCCATGTGCTTCTCTTCGCAAATGACTCGGCCCACGCCGTTGTTGCGGTAATAGGCGAACGCCTCTGCCGGATGTTCGAGGAAGTCCGGCAGCGTGGAGGTTTCGCACGGCGACATCGTCGGCGGCAGATAGATCAGCCACTTCGGACTGATCGTTCTCTTCGTCGGAAACGAGACCTCGGCAAGTGTCGCTGTTGAGGACTTCCGTCGGCAGGAAATGCTTGCGCGCGAAGGACGACTTACCGGCGCCGGACGGGCCGATGAGGACGACGATGGCGAGTTCGGGAATGGTGAGTGTCGTCACGGTTTGCCAATCCTATCCGAAATCAAGTTTTGACGGGTCGATTCCGCACCTATTCGCGAGAGTTCTCATTGGTGCGACGACTCGTTGCATAAGGAACTCCCCACGTGGCCGGATTCCGGCAACATTTAGATGACGCAACAGCGGCTTGTCGAAGGTTCCTACATTGCTCGCCCATTCCAGCAAGATCGAACTCGTATCGAAATGAGTGCGACAGCACGCTAACATCTCAAGTTCTCGAATGTCCAAGATTCGTGGTCGTACTATTTGGTCCTGAATCGGAAGTCCTGTAATTGGATGAAACATGACCTTCAGCTCGTCCCTGATTTCCGCGACAAGCGACACTGCTTCGGCAATAAAGACCACCGGGATGATTCGCGTCGTTGTCCAGTCGTACTGTTTACCCAGGAGTGAATCGAATTCACCTGCTCTCATCTCTACAATTGTGGATGCGATCTGTTTGCTGGCATCGGCGATTCCTAGGCTCCTTAACTCGGACACAAATTGCGCGACTGTCCGGCGGGAGAATCGGGTTGAATCCTTAACGTGTCTTGCCATCATCTGGGGCGTCGAAGCCGTCCGCTCCATTCGGGTTGACCTGACAGATGAACAGGCGTGGAGCGTCCTGCAGGAGTGCATCCGTGTCCACGACTGTGCGGTGGCGGCGAAATGCCGCCACACCTGCGAAAGCCAGAAGCGGGGCGGTTGCCGGTTCGGGAACCGGCGTCAGCGTGAAATGCAGCGAGCCGTTGCCAGTGCCAATCACACCGCCAACAAAGCCGTCCTGAATATCAATGCTGTACGAGACGGTGTAGTGTTCGCCGGCTTCCAGAAGGATGTGGCGCGTGGTGGTAAAGATCCCAGATGGCGGGTCGAGCGATCCCGCGCCACCTCGCCTGACGGAACGCAGAAGGAAGTGTGTTCCGTCGTCGGTGATATGGGCGATGCTGTTGATGCTTGTCAGGATGATGCCGCCATTGAGGTTGTCGAACGCGTAGATGTACTCGTAGTCCAGCCAGACATCGACATCCGAGATGAATCCCACGCCGCCGAAGTTCGAAGAGAATGCGATGTCGGGAGTGCTATCGATGACATTATCAAAGAGGAAGTCGAACCTGCCGCCGGCTGGCCCCCAGGCAAGATCGAATACGGTGGTGGCCTCCGTCAGCCCCAGCTGGGCGTGATGGGTGGCGACAAATGGGTTAACGACTGTCAGCGTGGAATCATAGTCGTCCTGACCGTCAACCTGCACTTCGGTCGTCATTCCCATTTCGAAGACGTCGATCGTAGCGGCGAAGGCGTTCGAACCGATCGCAGCCGCGAAGATCGTCGCCAGTGCGAAAGTGCGTATCGTCACTTGAGTTCTCCCTGTCGAGGGCCGCCGATGGCGGCGTGTCGGCCCAAATCCCCCATATTTTAGCTGAGTAGGATCGGAAACATCAAACCCACGGTAGACAGAATCTGATCAAAACAGGAAGTCTGAAATGAAGCGAAACCTATCAAATCTGATCGCAGCCATCGCGATTCTCGGATGCACGAGTCTGTCAATGGGGCAACCCGAAGAGCCTGTCGTCTACTATGTTGACAAGAGCGCTTTGGGCGACGACGACGGGTCCAGTTGGTGCGACGCGTTTGTGGAACACCGAGACGCGATCGACATCGTTCGTCGGATGCCTCGGGATAAAACACGTGCGCAGCACCGAACGACTGCTCAAACGTCTGGCACTTGGCCGGATGCTTGTGCAGCAGATAGCCAAGGTCCGTCGCCGGCGACGTCGTTGTCGTGATACTCAGCAGCATGTCCTACTTTCCGTTGGCCCGAATCGGCTTCAGCTTACGGTGTTTCTGCATTCTCGGCAACAGCCATAAACAGGGCGCTTCATTTCCTCCACGGCAATTTTCAATCGCGCAATGGAGCTGATGTCGCGTTATCCATCGACCGAGTCGGAGGAGAACTCTGTCGGCAGCAACAGCCGTGCGTCGAAGGACCGTCCGCATTCGGGGCATCGGGCGTCTTGCAGACCGCGGAGATCGTAGCCGCAATGCAGGCAGATCGGGACGCCTGAGGCAATCAGTCGACGTCGCAAGTGCCGCTGAATCGATCGACGTCGGATCCGCAGAATGACATACGAACTCCCAATGATGTAAACCGGTGACAGGAACGTCCTTGCCCATTGAGATGCCTCCCGCCACTGACCGAGGCGGGGCTCGACCCACTCGACGAATACGATCGTGAGGACAAGTAGCGCAATCACCGCGACGATAACGTCCCGTATGCCGGATTGGGCACGTTGGGCTTCACGAAACGCCGTCTCGGCGGTCGGTGGATCTCGAAACCGACCCAACTCCGGGAACATGCGAAGGCGATGTTTCCTCCAGAACATATCGCCAGCTTAGCCAGATCGAGTCAGAGAAACGAGCCCGAGAGTCAGCGCCAATTGCAGCAATGACTCCGCGATTGGGCCGACAGCGCCCCGGTCCGAACCACGACCGTAAGGGAGTTGGGCCGGCGTCGCTGACGCCATCCACGAATCGAACGTGTAGCGGGTAACGATTCATGCCCCATCGCACGATTGCGAGCGGCTATGAGTCTTCGCGCAAACCCACATCGCGCGCCCGGCTCCCTGACGGTCGCGGTTCGGTACCTCGGCTAATCCCAGGGATGAGTAATGGACCAAAATTCGTTGTGATGGCACGTCGACCGGCTAGAATAGTCTGGCAGCCTCAGTTGCCGGAGGGCCGTTCGCATGTTTGATCTTCTTGTCGGGATACTCCTGCTGGTGGGTGGCGTCATGATGTTGCGCTCGTCCGAGATCGCACGGCGAAACGGTCGGGCCTGGCCGGGGCCGCCGGGGCTTCGCTTGATGCTGGTCGTCTATTGCATCCAGGGGCCCCTGATGATCGCGCGGGCAGTTGTCGGTGGGCCCGTCCCTTTCGACGCGTGGCTGTCTGTCATCGTGAAAGTCCTCGTGATCGTCGCGGCGCTAAACCTTGCAGTCGCGCAATGGCGGCAGTTCAGGGCTCGGCGTTCCTGTGTCGCTGCCGACGGGGCATGCAAAGAAGCGGAAGGCTGATCGCCCGTTCGCCCGAGGGCCCATCTCATGATCGACATTTTGATAGGATCGACAGTATTGATCGCCGTCGCATGGAACCACGGCGCTTACATCCTCGCGAAACGCGAAGCGGGGGAAGCGAAGCGACCGATCGGTTACCCGTGGAGCGGTCTCATGCTCTCGATCGTGGGGCTGGTGTTGATCTGGAAGGGCGCAACGGGCGACACGGCGCTGTTGCCCCCCTGGGTCATGGTCCCGCTCGCCGTCACGGGCATCGGCACGATTGTGTCCTTCGTTCGCGAACGCCGGCGAAAGGGCCAACCTAATTGAGTAGTGATCGCCGTCGATTGCCCACGAATCACGGATCTCTTGAGTCCTCGAGCTATCGTGCAATGCAACAAATCGTTGTCGTTGTGAATCGATTCGCTAGGATGGACGAACGAGTACCACCGCCGGAGGGTTGATCCCATGGCTGATATTCTGACCGGTCTGTCTCTGTTGACCGTCGTCGCCGTGATCTATGGTGTTAATTTGAAACGAAGCCGAAGGCACGGTGAGCGCGCGTGGCCGTCGGGTCATCCGTGGAGCGGTTTGACGATTTCGCTTCTTGCGATCGCGTGCTTGTGGCGGGGGTTTGCCGGCCAGGCGGCTGCGTCGCTTGGGATGGTGAATGTGTTGGCGGCGCTCAGTGCGAGCTGTTGGATTGTCGATGAAATTCGCCGTCAATGGGGCCCGGATCGCATCAGGTGAGGGACGGCAAGCGGAGCCCGACCAGTCTGACATCAAGCGATGATTCGAGATGATAGTCGCCGCGCGTCGCCCGTCGAACGATCTCGCGACGGACCGCCTGCATTCGTGCCGGAAATCGCCAAACCGTCCGCCTACACTGCTCCTACGAATGTTCAGAGCCTCGATTCTGCGATCGCTGGCGGTCAGCGGCGTGGGGCGGCGGCGACGGAGCGAACGCCCATGGATACGTTTGACGCCATCTACAAACGTCGATCGATTAAGCAATACGATCCGAACTTCGAGATGCCCGATGCGGACCTGCGGAAAATCCTGGAGGCGGCGATGCAGGCGCCCACGAGTTTCAACATCCAGCACTGGCGATTCGTCGTCGTTAAGGACAAAGCGCTGCGCGCCCAGATTCGGGCAGCCGGTAACGACCAGGCGCAGATCACGGACGCGTCGATCCTCATCGTGATGACGGCGGACGTCATGGCGTGGAAGAAGGACCCCGCGCGCTATTGGCGCGACGCCCCTGCAGATGTCGCCAAGCTGCTCGTTGATTGGATGGGACCGTTCCACGAGGGACGGGATTGGCTGCAGCGGGATGAGGCGATGCGTTCGATCGGTATGGCGATGCAGACGATCATGCTCGCCGCCAAGGCGATGGGATACGACTCGTGTCCTATGATCGGCTTCGATCTTGACAAAGTCGGCGAACTTGTCCGACTACCGAAGGACCACGTGATTGGACCCTTGATTGCGATCGGCAAGGGAACGAAACCAGCATGGCCGAAGCCGGGGCAATTGTCGTTTGAGCAGGTCGTGATTCAGGATCGATTCGCCGGCGAATAATGTCGGCGCCATTAATCGAAGTTTGGCAGTACGGATCCGTACAGATGACAAAGCCCCCGCGGACGATGCGATTCACGCGTCGCCCGCGGGGGCTCCCTACTTGTCGGGGCCGATCGGCGGGATCGACCTGACTTATCGAACGTTGTCGAAAATTCTCAAAAACTAATGGTCCGTTTCATTTGGCGGGGACGCACTAATTCGCACGCGGGGTGGCGGACGCGAATGTCCGCTCAGGATACCGACGGCCCACGGTCATTGCGTCGCCAATGCGGCGAATGGTGGGGCTGCGCGCATCCAAGCTGTTTATTGGCGCCTCGCGATTTGGCTACCGGATTGAGGTGCTCACAATGAACTCTCGCTTGAAGTACGCCGTCGTCGCACTTGTCCAGCTTTCCGCCACGACCCTCTTTGCAGGTCTCATCGGCGACGAAGTCCAGGGGCGTTTTCGGCATATCACTCAGCCAAGTGTCTTCTCGACGGACACGGCCATCGTGATGGACCCCGGTGAGGAATTCCGAGGTGTCGCATGGAGTTTCGGTGCGTCTGGAGACGTCAGTGTTTTCGTGGACCTTTCCGACAACCAGCTTCGCCTGGGGTTTGACGCTGCAAACGCAGTTGTGTTTTCGAGTATCTACACCAGCTTCAATCTTCTTCTGAAGAACCTGGATGTCGGAGCGGGGCTGGGAATATCCGATGTCAACTATGTCGGCTTTGAAGGCGTCAATCAGTTTACGGGCGGCGGGCCGGCATCGTGGCCTGTCTCGATCACCGAAAATTCTATTTCGATCGATAGCATTTCCGGCTGGTTCCTGCATCCCGGCCAAAAGGCGATCGCCGTGTACGACATTTCCTTCGGCGCCGTGCCCGAGCCGGCCACGTTGGCCCTGGCCGGGATTGGCGGCGTGGCCATGATTCGTCGGCGCAGATAGCGCGCGTGTCGAGACCGAGAGGCGATTGGACAGGCTGGCGTTCATTGGCCCTGAAGGCGCCAATTCGAGTACTAGTCGATCAACAGGAATTCCTTCATGTGCCTGTCATACACTTCCTGTGCCTTCGGATCGTAGAGCGGCAGGCGCAGCTCGTTGATGACCTTCGTGCCCTGACCGACCCATTGCGTCCAGCACGATCCGCAGACAGTCGCCGCGATCGTCTCGCCCATTTCGCCCTTGAACGGCGCCTTCGCCAGTTGCGGTCCCGCGCCGCCGCAGCGTCGGCAGACGAATGAACCATCGCCCTGCACGCCGACGGCTGATGCGGACTTCTTCTCGGCGATCTGCGGCAGTTCCTCGCCGAGTTCCTTCAGCAGGTCCGCCATGGCGTTCGCCGGCATCATGTCGCCCTTGCGCCGCGCGACGGTATAGCCGTTCTTCAGCGTCTCGACGGCGAGATCCTTGTGGCCCGTCTTGATCTGCACGCGTGCAAGCAGTTCGTGGGCCTTCGAGTGCTGCGGGTTCATTGCGAGAACGCGCTGAAACAGTGGACCGGCCTCGCCCGCGCGATCGGCGTCCAGCAGGGCCGAGCCCAGGCTGAAGCTGGAGAGTTCGTCGTTCGGATCAGCTTCGACGGCTTTCTGTAGTCTGTCGATCGTGCTCGCATCGGCCATGGGGGCAATGTCCTTTCAGTGCATCAAAATCCGCGCGTGAGCGGTGTCTTGTCGTTGCGGGATTGTAAGCGTCGTCGCCGGGACTGGCCATGCGGGGGAAAATCTCAAAACGTCAAATTTGAAAAAGTCAAAATTGGGGAGGCTGGTGCCGCAATTCGGCGTCCCGCACACGTTGCCGCGAGCATCGTGGCTTCATTGCCTCCGCCGTATCATGTGTCCCGACATCGATCAATAGCGGCGCGACAATACACCGGATCCCATCCCAGGCGGCTGTAGACCGCGCATCCTGTTTTGACTTTTTCAATTTTGACTTTTTCGAATTTCTTCCTCGAACTTCGGCGTGATTGTGACCTGCACGTAAAAGAAGTCGCTGTCGTCGACGGCGTTGCCGCCAGCGTGTGATGTGAATGAGCCAGGCATGAAATGGGCGAAGCCGACGTCCAGGCCGACAACATCGCTGACCTCAAATTGCGTTCGCAGGTCGATTTCTTGGCCGATCCAGTCGCCGCTATTGCCGAACGGATCGCGAATCCGCGCCGAGACGAACGAATCCCGATCCGATGCGAGCCAGTAGTTTCGATAGAACGCGTTGAGCTTTAGCTTCTTCGTGGGTTTCGCCGACAGGTGCAGCGCCGCCTGGATCAGGTTCGAGAGGCTGAAGTTGTCGCTGTGGCCGTAAAAGTTATGGGCGGCTCCGAACAAGCGATCGAACCGCTCGTTGACGCCGTCGTTCGGGTTCTCGTCCCCCGTTGCGTAGTCGATCATCACGGCGGCCCGCGGCGACCAGTCATGCGCAAACGTGTAGCCGACTTCTGCATGCGTCGCAAACGCGCGATGCTTGCCGCCCGTCATGTGGCCGAACTGGTAGGCGAAGTTGACGTCGTAATCGAACCCGCTGTCGCCGATGAGACCGAAACCGTGGAGGCCGAGCGTGTGTAGCGTGCGATCGATCGCGGCGTAACCCTTGCGATCCTCGTCGAGCGCGAAATAGTACGGCTCGAGCGTGATCCACGGCGACCATCCTCGCCACGCGCCCGTGACGCCGTAGAACCATCGTTCGTCGTCGCCGTGATCTAAACTGCGAATGAATCGTTCGACAGGCTGAAACGCGAAGACATCCAACTGCCACGGTGTTATCTCATCGCCGAATCGCAGGCGAATTCCGTCGAACGCATTCGTCGTGTTGCGAAACCGATTGCGAGCGAAGAGTCGGCGATCGACGGCATCGTAGCTCATGCGTCCGGCCCGGATGCTCAGCGGATGTCCCGGCGCGACGCCGTCGACGAAGTAGAGCTCCGCGAAGAGTTGCAGCAGCTCGTTCTCATTGATGTCGCCTGTGTCCTCGATGTCCAGCGAGCTGCCGAAGCGCCGCGAGTCCTGAAACTCCACGCCGAAGCGAAGGGGATCAATGAGATTGCGAATACCGAGATAGCTACGCGTCCGCATCAGGAAGCGATCATCTGAGGCGAGGTTCCTGGCATAAAAGTCGTCGCGGATTTCAAAACGCGTGCGTTGCTCGATGCCGAAGTCGAACCACGCAGGCGCGTCGTCGCCGGGGTTGGGGCGGAGGTTGCGGACATAGTTGGGCAGATCTCCATGCGGCGCCACAGCAATGGATCGGGATTGAGCGTATTTTCTTCGTGCCGAGTCAGCGGGCATCGCGTTGGAGAGGGAGAGCGGAGCAGCCACCTCAGTCGCTTCTACCGGCGCCGGCCGATTCGACGATGCGGGCGGACTGGCGAACACAGTATGACAGTCGATCAAAGCGATTCCAGCGACAAGGGGCCACGCTATTGTCGAGAGGGCGAGGCGACAAACGAAAGTGGATCGCGAGCCGGGGCTGTCGCCGCTTTGCATGGGTTGAGTTCTTCGGCTCGCTGTGGATCGATGCATTTGCGTGTCGGCCGACGATTATCGCAATGAACGCGACGATATCAAGGTTGCGAGTGTAACAGATGTGTTGACGGAGACATAATCGATTATGAGAATCATGCCGGGTTTTCTAAGAGAGGCTGGAGATGGAAATGCGCTTGGCAGCAGCGTTCAGACCAGCGATTTCATTATCGAATGCCGCGGCGATGATCGTGGGGCGATGAAATGATCACGCACCGAAACTGTGCGATGTTGACCGTCTTGGCTGCGATTGCTGCAACCATCGCCTGCAATGAAGCGCCCCGTGTTGTCGAACGGACACCCGACGAGGCGACGGCAAGCGTTACGCTGCCCACACTTGCCGACGCATTGCCGGTCGATCTCCCCGGGTTGCCCAACGTCGTCGCGTATGCCACCGGACTATTCAGCGGCGGCGCACCGGAGGGGGACGAAGGCTTCGAGACGCTTCGGTCGATGGGCGTCAAGACAATTCTCTCAGTCGATGGCGCTCAGCCGGATGTCGATGCGGCCAAGGCGCTCGGCATGCGTTACGTCCACTTGCCGATCGGATACAACGGCATGGACAAGCCGCGCACGCTTGAAATCGCGAGGGCCGTCAAGGAATTACCAGGTCCGATCTACATCCACTGTCATCATGGCAAGCATCGCGCCGCTGGGGCGACTGGCGCAGCCGCCGTGACGCTTGGTTACATGTCGAATGCGGAAGCAACGCAGCGCATGCATGTGTCGGGCACCTCGCCGCATTACGTCGGCCTCTATCGATGCGTCGCCGTTGCCAGCGTAGCGAACGATCAGGAGATTCTTGCCGCCGCGAACGCGTTCCCCGAGCGATGGCGGACAACGGGGCTCGTCCATTCGATGGTCGAGATCGACGAAGCGTCGGAACACCTCAAACGGATTCAATCCGCCGACTGGAAAGCACCGGCGGCGCATCCCGACCTGGTCCCCGCCGCGGAGGCGGGGCGACTGGCCGATTTGTTTCGGAACCTTCAGGACGACGATGATTGCCGATCGAAGCCCGCCGAGTTCATGGAGTGGATGCTCGCCGCCTCACATGACGCATCGCAGCTGGAAACCGAAATCACCTCGCCGACGCCGTCTCTGGAACGCCTGGACCGCCAATGGGGTCGCCTCAAGGATTCCTGCACACACTGTCACGCGAAATACCGCGACTGAATTCCCCTCAATCGGACCTTGTTCAGTGCGGATTCCTCAGGTCTTTCAGATTCGGCCTCTTCACGGCTTGCTGCTTTTGCGCTGACGGATAGAGTGGAGTGTCGGCCTGTTCGACAGGCGAACGAGGAGATTTAGACCATGTCACCGGGTGACCAGTTTATTGCCGCATTGATTTCCAGCTTCTTTGACGTGTTCGTCGCCGTCATGCTGGGGGCATTCAACGCCGTGATCGTACCGATCCTCGAGGCGTTGCCGGGAATTTTCGGAATCGGCGGCTGATCGGGTCGCGGCCAAGTCGCCGGTGACCGGAGCAAGCGCAACGCACTGTGCAACCCGGATAGACGGTGGCCACAGCGCGGCATCGGCCGGCTGGGGCTTCGCGGGCTCATGTCGAGTACCCCTCTCGCCGACGGCCGATATTTCAGGTAGAATGGCCGCGTCGGAAATGGAATTCCGACGGGCGATCGACGGTCGGCCCCCGGCCGCTCCGTTGTTCCGCGCGATGGCAGGGCGGCCGCCGCCCCGATTGACTGAGGCGCCAGCTACATGAGCGACACCCCCGAGACCCCGACACCAGCTGAATCGTTCACCAATCTCCCAATTGTGGAGGAGATGCAGGATTCGTATCTGCGATACGCGATGAGCGTCATCGTTTCGCGCGCCCTGCCCGATGTCCGTGACGGTCTCAAGCCCTCCCAGCGCCGAATCCTCACGGCGATGCACGATCTCAAGCTCGGCCCGCGCGGCGCCCATCGAAAGTGCGCGAAGATCTCCGGCGATACGACCGGCAACTATCACCCGCATGGCGATGCCGTTGTTTACCCGACGATGGTCCGCATGGCCCAGCCGTTTAACATGCGATGCCCGCTGATCGATGGTCAGGGCAACTTCGGCTCGATCGACGGCGACCCGCCCGCCGCCATGCGATATACCGAAGCCCGGATGACCGCCATCACGACCGAGATGATGGAGGACATCGATAAGGACACCGTCGATTTCGTGCCGAATTATGACGACACGACGACCGAACCGACGGTTCTACCGGCCAAGTTTCCGAATCTGCTTGTGAACGGCACCACCGGCATCGCCGTCGGCATGGCGACGAGCCTGCCGCCGCACAACCTCGGCGAGATCTGCGACGGTCTGCTGAAGCTGATTGAAAAGCCAGACGTCACTCTGATGGAAATGCTGGAGATCGTCCCGGGGCCGGATTTTCCCACGGGAGCGCAGATCTGCGGCAGACAGGGCATTCTGGATGCCTATACACGGGGCCGCGGTTCGCTACGACTCCGGGCGAAGACGCATACCGAGGAAATGCGAGGCGGTCGAACTCGCATCGTCGTTGACGAAATTCCATACGGCATTCTCAAGAACACGATCACGGAAAAGGTCGCCGAATGCGTCAAGGATGGCCGCATTTCCGAAATCAGCGATATCCGCGACGAGTCCGACCGCAAGAACCCCGTCCGTCTCGTGATCGAATTGAAGACGAATGCGAATGAAGACGTGGTGATGAACAAGCTCTATCGCCACACACCGCTTCAGACGACGTTCTCCATCATCAACATTGCCCTCGTCGGCAAGCAGCCGAAGACAATGGGCCTGATCGAGTTGATGGACTGCTATCTCGATCATCGCAAGGATGTCATCACGCGGCGCACGCGGTTTCTGTTGCAGAAGGCGCGGCAGCGGGCCCACATTCTCGAAGGTCTGATCCTCGCGCTTGGCGACATTGACGCCATCATTGAGTTGATCAAGACATCGCCCGACCCGAAAGCGGCGCGACAGCGTTTGATGGAACGCCCGCTCCGGCTGATCGAGGCAAAGACGCTCGCGAACCTGCTTCCCGAGAGCTTTGTCAAGCGAGCGAGCGGAACGGATCAATTCCTGACCGGCGTTCAGGCCAACGCCATTCTCGCCATGCAATTGCAGCGGCTGACAGGCCTCGAAGTCGAGAAGCTCGCGAACGAGTACAGCGGGCTCGTCGACGAGATCGACGGCTACGTGCTGATCCTGAAAGAACCGGCCCGAGTCATGGACATTATCGCGGAGGACATCCGCGATATGAAGGACAAGTACGCCGATGCGAGGCGGACCGAGATCACAGGCGATGTCGGCGACTTCAGCATGGAAGAGCTGATCGAAGACGCGCCGATGATCGTCACGATCTCGCACGAAGGCTACATCAAGCGCACCAGCCCCGACGTCTATCGCAAACAGGGACGCGGTGGTCGCGGCATCCGCGGAAGCGATACGAAGGAAGGGGACTTCATCGAGAACCTCTTCTACGCCAGCGCGCACAGCTATCTGCTGTTCTTCACGAATCGCGGGCGCGTCTATTGGATGCGCGTCTTTGACGTACCCGAGATGGCGCGCACCGCCCGCGGTCGATCGATCGCCAACCTGCTGAACATGCAGGAAAACGAACATTACACTGCGATCCTGCCTGTGTCGGAGTTCGAAGAGCAGTTCGTGCTCTTCGCAACGGGCAAGGGAACCGTCAAGAAGACGGCGCTCGCCGCCTTCTCAAGACCACGCCCCAGCGGAATCATTGCGATTACGCTCGATCCCGACGACACGCTGATCGGCGTCGCCCTGACGAGCGACGAAGACGAAATCGTTCTGGGAACGCGCGACGGCATGGCCATCCGCTTCAAGCAGACGGATGTTCGCGCGATGGGTCGCGTTGCCGCGGGCGTCAAGGGCATCACGCTCAAGGGCGATGACGTCGTTGTGGGCATGGCCGCGATTCGACCGGGCATGGGCTTGTTGACCGTCTGCGAGAATGGGTTCGGCAAACGGACGGACATTGAGGAATATCGCCTGCAGAAACGCGGCGGTGGCGGTGTCATCAACATCAAGACAACGGAGCGCAACGGCCGAGTCGTCGTGCTGCGGGCCGTCACGGATGCGGACGAACTCATGGTGATCACGGCCCAGGGCATCATGCTGCGAACCGGCGTATCGACGCTCCGGAGCATCGGTCGCGCCACGCAGGGCGTCACGATTATGAAACCCGGGGAAGAAGACAAAGTCGTCGCGGTTGCCAAGATCGTGCCCGACGAGGATGAAGACGCTGACGACGCGCCGGCTGCCGACGCAGGTCCGCCGGCGCCCGAGGGCGGCAAGTCGACTTAAGCGGGGCGTTCGTCGCCGATTCGTCCGCGCTGACGCCATGAGTCGATGATCGATCCGTGGACCCCCGTTCATGTTCTCTTTACGCGCAACGACAACTGGGAGCCTGCGCAGCATCGGCAACATATTGCATCCGCCCGTCTGCCACGTCTGCGGCGAGTTGATCGAGATGCAGGCGGATCAGCTCTGCGCCGGTTGTTGGCGGGAGATTGCGGAACGCGTCTCCGGCGAACGGTGCAGTACCTGCGGCGAGTCTCGCGGTCCCCATTTGCTCATTGATAAGCAATGCGGCGCGTGCCGAACGAAAGCGCGTGGTCACGTTCGCTTCGACGGCCTGGCATGCGTCGGTCACTACGACGGTGCGCTTCGGTCTCTGATCCTTGGCTTCAAGCGACATTTCGTACTTGACGATATTCTCGGGCGTCTGCTCGCGGATCGTCTTTCGTCCTCGTCGTTTGCGGATGCCGTAGACCTTTGGGTGCCGGTACCATCGTTCTGGTTGCGACGCGTTCGACGCGGTTTTCAGCCATCGATGCTGCTTGCGCGGGCGGCGCTTCGCGAGCGCGGGCGCGCACCGACGCCGCTGCTTCGCCTGCGGCGATGGGTGCCGGAGTTCCATCGATACCATCTGTCCAGGCAGGCTCGTTCGGATGCGATCGCCGGGGCGTTTACAATTGCCAGGGGCCGCGACCTGAGAAATAAGTCCGTCTGTTTGATCGACGACGTGATGACGACGGGCGCTACACTTGCTGAGGCCGCTCGAACGTTGCGTGCTGCGGGCGCTGCCGCGGTCTACGTTGCCGTGTTGGCCAGGACGGAGTCGGAATCAAGGGAATCGAGAGCCGAGGACGGCGTGTCGCGTCAAACCCGGCGATAACTTTCGACGTCCCCTGCATTTTCGTCGGTCCGCTCAATCTTGACCCGCCTATCGCCCCCCCGTAAACTCAAGTTTCGTCCTTGTCATGTAGCGTATAACTGCTTAAAGGACTTTAATTTAAGTGGCTCGCGGTGGGATGCGGCCGATCCTTGGGTAGGGAGCTGGGGCGAAGCAAATAAGGACACCCACATGATGCGTATTACAACAAGCGGCCGACACATGGATCTCAGCGAGAAACTGAAATCCTACACAAATGAGAAGGCGGCCAAGCTTGAACGCTATTACGATCGCGCGCAGAGTGCCGAAGTTGTTTATGACCGTGAAGCGGGAACGCATCGTTGCGAAGTCATTGTGACGGCCGATCATCACACGACGTTCGTTGCCAAGGAATCGCACGACGATCCTTATGCGGCGCTGGATGCGGCGCTCAAGGATATTGAGCGCCAGTTAACCCGACACAAGGAGCGCTATCGCAATCGAAAGCACTCCGGTGGAACGGATCAGGAGCCGCTGGCCAGTCCCGGCGATGAGGGTTAGATCGCATGAAGCTCGCCGACTTTGTCGTACCAGGGGCGATTCTGCCCAACATCACATCGACCGATCGCAACGGCGTTATTCGCGATCTCGTGAACGCGTTGGCGGATGCCGGGGAACTGGCCGCCGAGGATGTTGAAGTGATCGCGAAGGCGGCGATTCAACGAGAGAATCAGGGGAGCACCGGCTTCGGGAAGGGCGTCGCCGTGCCGCATGTCAAACATGTAAAGATCCCGAGGATCATGGCGGCGATCGGGCGCAGTGCCGCCGGTGTGGATTTTGCGGCCCTCGATCGTTCTCCCGTTTACACAGTCGTCATGTTGTTGTCACCGCCGGATCAGCCTGAGGCGCACCTTCAGGCGATGGAGCGGATATTCAGTCATTTACAGCGCGATCAGTTTCGCCGTTTTCTGCGCCAGGCCGAGACGGTCGAATCCGTCGTCGAACTGATTCGAGAGGCGGACGAGGCGCCCGCCGGTTGAATCTGCGAAGCAGCGGGCGTTCTTTCGAAAGATCGGACTCGGTTGGATCCGAGGTCGGAAACGAAACGGCTGGTCGGCGCCAATCCCATGGACGAGACGAATGCACGACAATTCAAACAGCGTCCGCGTCGAGGTGACGATCTCGAATCGGCAGGGGCTGCACGCACGTCCCGTCATGCGCTTTGTGGATATCGCGATGAAATACGATTGCGAGATTCGCGTTCACAAGAACGAATTGACGGTCGACGGCAAGAGTCCCATGGAGATGATGCTCCTGGAAGCAGTTCAGGGGACGGTTCTCGCACTCGAAGCAATCGGCGACGGTGCGACCGAGGCCCTGGAAGAACTTGCCCGGCTGATCGACGGAAAGTTCGGCGAGGACTGATCAATTCCGGCACGTCGAGGTTGGCGGATCACTTTTCATCCGAATGCCCGGCAACAGGGAGGCTGCGATGCCCCTGAGGCGCGGTATCGGCGTATCGTCCGGCGTCGTCATCGGCGACGCTCTCGTTCTTGAGACCGAGGAAGCTCGCGTCCCGCGGCGGATCGTGCCCCGGGATCAGATCGATCACGAAGTGTCGGTCTCGGATCGAGCGTTTGAATCCGCCCGCAAGGAAGTGGCCGCCGAACGCGAGCAGTTCGCGGCCCGTGCCGGCACTGAATTGGCCGACATTTTCGGCTTCCACGAGCGCTGGCTCGGCGATGTCAAACCCCGCAAGGAAATCGCATCCCTGATTCGCTCGAAGCACTATAGTGCGGCCTACGCGATCAGTGTGTTCATGCGCAAGTACCGCCGTCGGTTTCAGGAGATGGGTAGTCCATTCCTGCAGGAACGTGCGCGCGACATCCAGGACATCGAACGTCGCCTGCTGCATCATGTCGGCGGCGAGACCCGCCTCGAACTCGCTTCGCTCAAAGACCCCATCATCATTGTCGCGCATGATCTGACGCCGTCGGAGCTCGTCGCACTCGAAAAGACGAAGCGACTGCTCGGGTTTGCAACAGACGCGGGCGGCACGACATCGCACACGGCGATCATCGCAGCCGGCCTCGGAATCCCGGCTGTCGTGGGCCTGGAGAATATCACGTCGAACGTTTCGAGCGGCGATACGCTCGTCATCGACGGACTCCACGGCGTCGTTGTTGTCAATCCCGACGAAAGCCAACGATCGACATACGCCGCGGAAGCAAAGCACCTTGAGGAAGTTCGCGACACGCTTGCCGAATTGACGGAGCTGGCAGCCGAAACGCGCGACGGCGTGCGGATCGCGCTGCTCGGCAATATCGAATTTCCGTTGGAAATCGACGATTGTATAAATCGTGGCGCGGAAGGCATCGGGTTGTTCAGGACGGAGTTCCTCTTCCTGGAGGCCGATCCGCTGCCGGGCGAAGAGGAGCAGTACCGCGCCTATTGCGATGCCGTCGACGCTGTCGCAGGTCGGCCGCTCGTCATCCGCACGATGGATCTCGGCGGCGACAAGTGTCATCGTGGCGGCGGCTGGGAAGTCGAGAAGAACCCGTTCCTGGGCCTTCGCTCGATTCGGTACAGTCTGCAGAACCTGTCGATGTTCCGATCGCAACTGCGCGCGATCCTGCGGGCCAGCGTTCACGGGGACGTCCGCGTCATGTTTCCGTTGATCTCGCGCATCATGGAATTGCGGCAGGCCAAGTTCGTGCTCAGTCTCGTCATGGAGGAGCTGGAGGAGGAGGGATTCGAATTCAAATCGGACATCCCCGTCGGCGTCATGGTCGAAACGCCGGCGGCTGCCATCTGCGCTCGCGAGCTGGGTCGTGAAACCGATTTCATGAGCATCGGCACCAACGATTTGATCCAATACACGCTGGCCGTCGATCGAACCAATGAACGTGTCGCCCAGCTTTATTCGCCGGCCGATCCGTCCATCATTCGGCTGATCCGTCGCGTCGTAAAGGATGCCGATCGGACCGGCACGTCGATCAGTTTGTGCGGTGAAATGGCGGGCGATCCGTTATTCGCTATCTTGTTGGTAGGAATGGGGTTGCGTACGCTATCGATGGCGGCGGGTAACATCCCCAGGACGAAAAAGATCATCCGAAGCGTGTCATTGGCCGACGCCATTCGAGTGAGAAAACGGGTTATGTCCTTTGAAACCGAGCGAGAGGTGTTAAACTACCTTCGAGACGAGACTCGGAAAGTCTGGGACGAGATCTAACCCTACGGCCCGGCATCGACGCGTCGCGGAATCGTCCGAATCGATTTTATCGGTCGGAAGATCCCGCCACTCGTCCATGACGGGTGATAGAACACTGCCCCGGACCCGAGCGCTGCGTCAGCGCATTGGTGGTGCCGGGGGAAGGTCAATATTGAAGGGAATTCGGGCGGATTGCGCAATCGGCTGGCGTTACGCTACGCGATTGACGGCGACCTGCGTTTTATCTCGCACCAGGATACGTTGCGAATGTTCAAGCGGGCCTTTGCCCGTGCGGAGTTGCCCCTGCGTCATAGCGAGGGGTTCAACCCGCACCCGCGAATCAGTGTGGTCCTTCCGCGGCCGGTTGGCGTGGCGTCGAAGGATGAGCTGCTCATCGTCGAACTCGAGAATCCGACGACGACGGAAATGGCCGAACGTCAGTTGGCCGGGCAGCTCCCGCGGGGCGCGCAACTTCTCAGCGTATCCGAGCTTCACGATCGAGACCGTCGCACACCAGTTGCTGCGACCTATGAATTGCCGATCACGGAAGCGGAAGCGAACGACGCACGTGCTGCAATCGAATCGTTTGAGGCGGGCGAGACCTGGCAGGTCGAGCGCGCGTCGGCGATGCGTGGAAGAAAGTCGATCGACCTTCGCGCGTTCATCATCGACATTACGCTGAACGACGGCGCCGTCACATGGCGGCAGTCGATTTCACAGGATGGAACTGCTCGCGTGGGCGAGGTGCTCGATGCACTTCGACTTCCTCAGCGAACACATCTGCATCTTGTCGTTCGAGTGAATGTCGACTACGCGGGCTAATCGGTGCATTCCTCCGCTTCGAGATTCCAAACGAGGCAGAACATTGGCTGATAGTTCCACAGATTCCGGTTCAGCGGCGAACGCCGCCGGGACCGGCTCCACATCGCGCAAGAAGAAAGTCGTTCGAAAAAAGTCGGCCACTAAGAAAGTCGCCGCAAAGAAGACGGCCGTGAAGGCCGCAACTTCGAGTGACGAGAGTCCCGCGACAACCACGCGGAAGACGCGAACCAAATCCGCCGCGCGCAAGAAGGCGAAACGCACGACTGCCGTCGACGCGAAAGCGGACGCCAAGTCCGACAGCGTCGTTGAAACGAAGGCGGTTGTGGCCGCGCCGGAGAAGCGAGATCCGGCGCCTGTTGCCGAGCAGCAGCGGCCCAAACCGCAAGCAACAACGTCTGCGCCCGGCTCGAAGTCCATCGCGTCGTCCGTCATCGGCGCCGCGGATCGGGTCGCGCCGCCGCGCGTCCCCGCAATGGCCAACGGCGATTCCGACTTCGGCGCGGGGATTCTCGACGAGTTGATCGGGCAATCGCAGGCCGAGACGGAAACAACTAAGGATCGGCACGGGACGCAGGAGTCCGGTGATCGCAAGCGACGCTCCCGACATCGTCGGCGCCGCCCTGGTGCCGCCGCCAAGGAATCGCAGAATGAGTCGAATAGCGACCACCTGACGCGACCACAGGCAGACGAAGCGTCGATTATCGATGACGAGGATGACGATGCCGGTTCGGAGATGGCCGCCATAACTGTCGGCGACATCGACGATGACATTGATACTGAAAACGACGAGAGTCGTGCCGATGAAGCCGCTCGCGACGAGATTGATGTCGAAACGAGCACCGACGACTTGCAGTTTCTCGATGCCGACGACGACGATGATCTTCCCGATGACGACCGAGGTCCGGCGGTGTCGGCGGGAGATCGCAAGAAGCGCCGACGCGGTCGGAAGAGCCGCAAGCAGCGTCTTTTGGAAGAACAAGAAGTTATCGAGGAAATTGCCAAGCGAAAATCCGGGGACTCGGTTTCGAGTGAAGGACCGAAGCCCGATCCGAATCGGTTCGCGGCCAATGGTCGACGGGATGTTCGCGAACCCGAAACCGCCGAACCGGCGACGTTGCGAGTCGATGACGCCGAAACGGTCGACTTTGACGTTGTCGAGCGAAAGCAGCCAGTTCCGGCGCCGATCGAACAGCGCCGCCGAAATGAAGCAGCGCGATCGGGAGCCGGGACATCGAGGGCGAAACGGATCGACAGTGAAGAAGAGTCGATTCCCGCGCCGATCGGCGACGAACTGGAAATGCTGATCAACGTGTCGGATGCGGAAGAGTGCCGCATCGCCGTCCTGAAAGACAATCGTCTCGACGAACTTCACATCGAACGGGCGTCCTCAGCGTCTAACGTCGGGAACATCTACAAAGGTCGCGTCACGAATATCGAGCCGTCGATCCAGGCGGCATTCATCGACTTTGGTCTTCCGGCGCATGGCTTTCTTCATATCAGCGATTTGCATCCGCAGTATTTCCCGGATCACTCGGCGGACGACAAGGAGCAGGTCGGCAAGAAGACGCCGCGAAAGCAGCGGCCGCCGATCCAGCAGTGCCTCAAACGCGGCCAGGAAGTCATCGTTCAGGTGATCAAGGAGGGCATCGGCACCAAGGGGCCGACGCTCTCGAGTTACATTTCGCTGCCGGGCCGATTCCTGGTCATGATGCCCGGCATGGAGCAGCTTGGCGTCTCCCGCAAGATCGAAGACGACGAGAAGCGCCGCAAGATGCGTGACATCCTTGCCCAGCTCTCCCTGCCGAACGACATGGGCTTCATTGTCAGAACCGCCGGCGTCGATCGACCGAAGCGCGACCTGCAGCGCGATCTGAACTACCTCGCCCGACTCTGGAAGAAGGTCGCCGTCAGAATCAACAAGGTGCCGGCGCCCGCGTCGTTGTATAAGGAATCGGATCTCGTCATCCGCACGATTCGCGACGTCTTCGACACGAATCTCAAGCGAATCGTGATCGATTCGCCGACAGTCGCGAGTCGCGTGCGCGAGTTCCTTTCAATTGCCAGCCCGCGAGGCGGCAGCGACATCGTCGAAATATATGAAGGCTCCGAGCCGCTGTTCCATCGATTCGGGATCGAATCCGAAATCGATCGGCTGTATTCGAAACACGTGCCGCTGCCCTGCGGCGGGTCGCTCGTCATCGAACAGACTGAGGCCATGGTGGCGGTTGACGTCAACTCAGGCCGATTCCGCGTGCACGATGACGCCGAAGAGACGGCCTTCCGCGTCAACCTCGAAGCCGTCGATGAAATCGCGAGACAACTTCGGCTCCGCGATCTCGGCGGTCTGGTCGTGGTCGACCTCATCGACATGCTGCAGGAGAAGCACCGCCGCGTCGTGGAACGCCGACTGAACGACGCTTTGAAGAAGCACAAGGAACGCGCGAAGGTCCTGCGCATCTCGCGATTCGGTCTCCTTGAAATGACGCGCCAACGGCAAGGCCCTTCACTCACGCGCAACATGTATCGCAACTGCACGCGCTGCAACGGCAGCGGCCGCGTCAAAGCGCCGGAGTCCGTGGCGCTGGACGTCATGCGCCGCGTCATGATTGCGGCGCATCGCGAAAACGTGGCCCGCGTCGATGTTCGCCTTGCTCCCGGCGTCGCCAACGACCTGCTCAATCGCAAGCGACATCCGCTGACCGACCTGGAGCGGGCGCGGAACGTCTCGATTCGAATCCACGCGATGGACAAGTTCACGCAGGACACAGTCGAGATTTCCTGCACCGATCGGCGCGGACGGGAACTTCCGGAGTCTCAGCCGGCGGAACCGGAAGGTCGAAATCCGCTGCTTCCGCGCGTCGAGCCTTCGAAAAACAACGGACCGGCTCGCGGCAGGCGGGGCGGTCGCGGACGTCGCGGAGGCCGACGGCGATCGGGCAATGGTGCGGGATCAGGCGACAGGTCTTCAACGCCGTCAGGCGAATGACACAAGGGATTTCACGTTGCACCAATTCAACCCAGTGTCGGCGAATTGTCGACGACAATTCGTCCAGATCGGCGTCGTTGTCTGCCTGTTCGTCATGCCGATCGTGACCGGCTGCGCGCGTGCGGTCTGGTATGTCGCGCCGGAGTTCGGTGAGGCGAAGGCCAAAAAGGACAACATCCCGATTCTGTACTACTTCAAGGCGTGGGATTCGACGCAACATAGGAACATGCTGCGAAACGTGCTCCACGATCCGCGCGTCGACAAGGAACTCCGTCAGACGATCAACATCGAACTCGAATACGGCTTCTTCGACGAGCAGACGGAGCGTTTCAAGGTGCGCAAGCCGCAGATCTGCGTCTTCGCAGCGCCCGACGGATCGCGACTGACGCCGAACTACAGCGTCAACCCGGTGCCCACACCCGAAGCGTTCCTTCAATGGCTGAAGGAGGCGAAGGGGCAGGCGCCGGCCGCGACGACGCCGGCCGCGAATCCGGAGGCAGCCGCGCCGGCCGAGTCGACTCCACCGAAGGTCGCGCCGACGCCGATGCACTAGGCGGCCCGCGGTCCGGCTCGAAAGGCCGCGTCGCACGTCGATGAGCTGCGTTGCGCTCCGGGCCTTGACACATGCGGTATAATCGACGGGTGCCCCCATTGGTCGGCCCCATCTTGCCGCTGGTTCCCCTCGACACCCAACTTATCGCCGTTGCGAATCGGAGTTTTTCATGACCGCCGAACGCGTCCTCGCGTCCATTTCCAACACGTCGGATGAAACGGAGTTCTATACGCCCATGCCCGCCGGCTATAAGCCCGGCAAGACGAAATACGTCGGCGTCTTTGGGACCGTCATGTCGGGCCTGGGCAAGGGCATTTTTGCGAGCAGCCTGGCCAAAGTGCTGAAGGACAAGGGACTCACGGTCGCCCCGATCAAGCTCGAGGGCTATCTCAATCTCGACTCGGGCACGCTCAATCCCTTCCGTCATGGCGAAGTCTTCGTGCTGGACGACGGCATGGAATGCGACATGGACCTGGGCACCTACGAGCGCATGCTCGACCAGAACATGACGCGCGACAACTTCTCCACCAGCGGTCAGATCTTCAGCGCCGTTCTCGAAAAGGAGCGGCGGGGTGGTTACCTCGGTCGCGACGTGCAGATGATCCCGCACGTCACGGGCGAAGTGAAGAGCAAACTGCGACGCCTCGCCGTTCAGACGGATGCGGATGTCGTCTTCATCGAGATCGGCGGCACCGTCGGCGACGTCGAGAACGCCTACTACATCGAAGCGTTGCGGCAACTTGCGTTCGAGGAGGGGGCCAATGCCGCCTGTTGGGTCGCGCTGACATACATCATTCAGCCGCCGGCCCTGGGCGAGCAGAAATCCAAGGCGGCGCAGCTCGGCATCAAACAGCTGACGCAGGCGGGCATCCAACCGCACATCATCGCATGCCGCGCGATCAATGAAGTCTCGAAGAAAGTGCGCGAGAAGATCGCACTGTATTCGAGCGTGCCGTTCGATCGCGTCTTCAGCATGCACGACTGCGAAAGCGTCTACATGATTCCGGAGATGATCCGGCGTGCCGGCCTCGATCAACAGGTCGTCGGCATTCTCGATCTGCAATCGCGTCTGCACGAAGAGGCGGAGTCGACGGCGATTGCGCAGTGGGATGGCTACCTCAACAGCCTGCGCAACCTGGAGAAGGAAATCACGATCGGCGTCGCCGGTAAGTACACGAGCGTCCGCGACAGCTACGCCTCGATCATCAAGGCGCTGGAACATGCGGGCACGCATGCCGGCGTGCGCGTCAACATCGACTGGCTGGAAGCGAGCGACGTCGCCGACGACAAGGCGGCCGAGGCCCTGAAGCACGTGGACGGTCTCATCGTCCCCGGCGGCTTCGGCTCGCGCGGCGTGGAAGGGAAGATCGCCTGCGTCGGCCACGCACGCACGGCCGGGTTGCCGTTCCTCGGGTTGTGTCTCGGCTTCCAGCTGGCCGTGATCGAATTCGCACGCAATGTCTGCAAGCTGCCTGGCGCGGGCTCGACCGAGTTCGACGACGATTGCGAAAACGCGGTCATCGACATCCTGCCGGAGCAGAAGCAGATCGAAGGACTCGGCGGCAACATGCGCCTCGGCGGTCAGGATGTCATCTTGACGGCAGATTCCCTCGCCAGCCGGCTGTTCAACCGTGCGCCGGAGATCCGTCTGCGATTTCGCCATCGCTACGAGGTCGATCCGAAGTACATCGACCAGATTCAGGCGGCCGGCATGCTCTTCAGCGGCAAAGCGCCGGATTACCCGATCATGCAGATCCTCGAACTCCCGCCGGCGACGCATCCGTATTTCATCGCGACGCAGGCGCATAGCGAACTGACGAGCCGACCGCTGCGGCCTGATCCGATGTTCCTCGGATTGGTGAAGGCGGCGATGGCGCGGAAGTTTGGAGACGTCGGCGCGGCTGCGCGATCGGGGTCGGCGACGTAAGCGTTTTCAGTTGTCAGTCGTCGGCCGGGTGCCATGCTGACCCCCAAGGTCGGCATGCCTCGCTCGGTGTAGGGATCAAGGATCCAAGGATTCAAGGGATCGAGGGAACATGAGATCGGGGGGCCGTGTGGCATCGATCCTCCGAAGCGTCGGCGCCGGGTGCCCCTTCCTTTGCGAATGCAAAGGGTGGGGAATCGTCCGATGCCGGGTGCCATGCTTGCCCTCCAAGGCAAGCATGCCCGCCAGTCAATCCCATGCCGAATGCCATGCAGCCCCCCAAGGTCGGCATGCTCGAACCGAGCAGCCCACATCGACCTCAGTCGCCCGCACGCTGAAAGCGTGGCCTATGTTAGCCCAGGGCAAGTGCAGCCCGCGAAGCGGGCAAACGCAGCCCTGGGTTCCGGATCAACACACGACTCAAGCACTGAAAGTGCGCCATAAACCGCAGCTCGCACCAAGCTGCGCTTCAAACGACGCCCCCTCGCTGCACAAAGACGGAACACGGCCATCCTCCCGGGCTGCACCGGAAGAAATCCGTCGCGCGAGCACGCGAGTCGCCGGGGCCTGAGCAAAATTCGAATCCACCGTGCGTCACGCGCCGTCGGCGCGGCTGGGAAAAATGCCGGACGCTTGTCGGTGCCGCGGCCCTGCGGTTGGGCGGCTGTGCGTGCGCAGGTGTCAAGGGGGCGGCTGCCCCCTTGACGATCCCCCGCTGAGGGTGAGGTGGCAAAGCCCCACCAACCTGGCGAGAACCAGACCCATACCGACGCCTCTAGCGCAAGCGCGTGATGTCAAAGCGTCACCGCTGCCCAGGTAGCCTTAGGCAAGCCAACGACCCGACTTCCGCTCAGCTCGCGGCATTCGGTACCCTGATTCCGTATCTTCGATGACGAACAAGAAACGCGTCGCGGCCACCCTCCATTATATCGATAACGGACTGAATGATGTCCGTGTTATCGATAGAACCGTGAGCTTCGACCTTTGCTCGCCGGTCGCTAATCGCATCCAGAACAATGACCTGCTCGGCATCACCTGAGACTACGATGTTCGGATTGTGCGTACAGACAATTATCTGACGTCTTTCCTTGAGTGAAGCGAGTATGCCCGCCAGAACATGACCTATTAACTTGTTATCCAAATTGTCCTCGGGCTGATCGATTACAAGCGGCGTCGTCTCTGCCAAGGCAATTAATGGCAACATAGCGCTAGACCTCTGCCCGGGTGAAAGCTCGCCAACCGGGCGGCCGTCTAGCAAGATGCTCTCCTCGTCGTCCCATTCGACTTGCTGCATGTAAACGAGCTTTTTGAGCGTTTCCCCTAAATCATTAAGTACCTGCACTTCGGCTGCCTCGTCGACCATGGCATACTGCCATGTTTCAGTCCCCTTCTTTGCCTCTTCGGCCGTAATTCGCGCGCCAGCATCTTCCGCCAGTTGGGCGCCGGCAAAGCTCGCAGAATTTCCCCGAACTAAGTTCTGCACAACTGAGACTGGATCGAAGTTTTCCGCGAGGATTTCCGGGATTCTCCTGGCCTTATACCTGCCAGAAAATGCGTGGGCAATTTTGCTCTTTATCAGTGCATCGACGAAAGCCGACTTGTCGCCTCCCGCCCGGAAATGCAGCTTCACCTTGATCCCGTCACCGAAATGCTGATTAAGTGTTCGTTCGATCTTCTCGTTATTGGCAACGCGGATTCCGGCGATCTCATTCTGAATGCGTAGCAGACTCTCCGTTAGTCCTTTGCGGTCGCCCAGGCAATCCGTTAGCTGCTTCCAAGCCCGTGTGTAGTCAGTTCGCACCGCAATTGCTTGTTTTAGCCGCTTTTCCGCATTGGCTCTCAAATCTGCAATCTTCCGCATGTCTGCATCATCTGCAAAACTAGACCGTATGCGCAATTCAACTTCTTCAATTTCCTTCTTGGTTTTTTCTATTTGTCCACGGACCGTCGATTCGACCTTCGCCAGTGTATTGCGGATGAGGCGCAAACTCTCGCTTAGGTCTGCCTCGTTCTCCGTTAGCGCGGTTAACGATTCCCCATGCGCAACCCACCACTCCTTTGTTGGCTCCGGCGCGCCCCCCAGAAGCTCGTGGATGCCCTCGCGCAGCCCCGCAATGTCCAGCCCATCGATCTTTGTGCGAAAACGCTCAATATTCTTAAGCACCAGATTGAATAGTGACAACCTTAGGTTTGCAGAATCAAGCTCAGTGAAGTGCCCTTTGATGTCATTGGTGTTTAGTTTGTTGAAGGCTGCCCTGTATTCGACGTAGCGTCGAATTACCCCTCCGTCCTTCTCTAGCAACGAGGAGAGGATTCCGATGATTCCCTTCAACGCCTGGCGGTTCTCCTCAAGCCTAGCGCGAACGTCGGCGCGACGGGACTTCGCGTCGCCTAAATCCGGTACCAAGCGGTCCAAAAGATCTCGCTGTCGGCCCTTGTCTCGACCGAGTGTCTCAATCTCGCTCCAGCCAAATAGACGTAGGGGGAATTCCCCAGTGGCTTCCAAATCAGCAATTTCTAGGGGCTCACCATTCTCCGAATAGATCTTCGTCGTGTAATCTTCTTGCGGGTCGAACGTGGCCTCTAGTATTCGGGTATCTCCGGAACTCACCCTGTACGCGACACGAATCAGGCACCCAGTCAGGTTCGCCCTCTGCATCTCCCGAATACGCTCGGAGAGCTTGTTGGCCGTATCAAGTTCCGAAAGGGTACGGTTGTACCCAAATAGGTATCGTATGGCCTCAACAATTGTCGATTTACCTGCACCTCTCGGCCCAATCAGGCAATTTAAGTTCTCGGCGAAGGCTATCGTCTCGTTTTCGAATAACGAACCTTCACCGCCGGCGATCTGAATCCCTAATAACTGCGGGATTGGAGGCGTCGGAAGATCACTCGGGAAGCGAACTCTAGTCTCCGGGAAAAGTAAAGCGTTTCGAAGGCCATCAAAGCCCACATCCGTCATCTTTATCCAGGTTGTTCGCTCTGGGCGGTTGTATTCTTCGATGCAATGAGAATCGAATTGCAGTGTAACTGGGATGGTCACGTTATGTCCGCGAACGCTCGACTCCCATCTATAATGCCTTTGGTCCGAAGCTCGCGAAACCTCGATCGCGTCAAATTCCGCATCGAGCATGTACTCTTTCAACTCCTCTGTTAAGTCTTTCTCCTGAAGCGATTGCGACTCGGCATCAGTTGCTACTAACTTGATGATGTTCCGTCCTGCCTGTCGGAAATGCTGTCTGATCCCTTGGTTCGAGTTAACGTGAGCCGCGATACATATGCCTCCCTCCGCGTGTACACGTTTCACCCATTCTTTTATTGGCACGCCTACAATTTCCTCGTGGCCCGTGCGACTCGCATCGTCCGGAATATCGAGATTCGCGAAAAGACGAGAAAACGCTTCAACGCTCTTTCCCTCAGGAAGAATGGTCAGAAGGTGAATCCGCAATGTTGAAATGGCAGCCTCACCTCGGATGCTCACTTCCATACCGGGCAATACTAATGGCAGCATTGAGGCCCGGCTGGCGGCGGAAAGGTTGGCGGCGAATCCGCACTTCATGTGGTCCGTGATAGCTACGAGCTCGAAATTGGGGCGGAGGTGCTCAATGAACTTGGACACCCCGTCTGTGCCCTCAAATAGCGAGCGATCATTTAGGGAACTGTCGCCCCTCCTGCCCCAATCGTGGCTGTCAGGCGAGTGGGCATGCAATGCGACACGGCGAAACCGCGATGTGCGGAGGCGCAGCGAATCCAACCTCTCCAAGAATCGTTGGAGGCCTTGTTGCCCCATTTGCCCTCCCTTCAAGGCGAACCGGTAAGATGAAACGCCGCCCGCTCTCGCCATCAGCGGGGGATTGTTAAGGGGCAGCCGCTCCCTTGACACTCGCGAATGCCGTCCGAACCCCGACCGACGCCACACGTCGCGCGAACCATCCGCGGCAGCGCGGCGCCTGACCGTCGAAGCGCCCACCGGCGACCTGCCGCATATCCATCACGAATTCACCTCCCGCACCGTCAAAGCCAAATCCTACCGCAAAACTTCCACTTTTTTCCGCAAAAAAGTGGAGACTTTGCCGCATTCGGCGGCCAACTTCCCGAGACAATGCCATTAGGACCTTCGAAAGGTCGAGCAGGCAGAGAAAACTGCTTTGCGCCCGCCTCAATAGTGCGAACGCGAAGGGGCGCGTTTTGCCGTGGCTCTCATCTACCAACATACCGCCGCTGAATCGACACCAACAACATCGCCGAAAGAAAAATGCCGAGGAATGCCTCGCAGCCCGCCAGAAACATTGACACTGGTGACGAAGGTGAATAGTCGCCATACCCCAATGTTGTCAAAGTCACCGCCGAAAAATAGAGTGCGGCGGCATTGTCGTTTGCGGACGACCAGCTTAGTTCCCAAACAAGGTCGTAGTTGACGTCGTTAGCTCCTGATCGAAATCCGGAAAAAAGGAAGAGAACGGCGAAGAGAAGCCACGTAAGAAATATCGCCCGGACGGCGTGAAGCGGCGACTCGCCATACAACCAAAGAGATCGCATACACCTGAGTTCGATCCGCCGCCATTTTGATGTGCTCCAGCGCATTTGACTGTCGCGTTCTAGTATGAACGCGCGTGACACGGAGTCGTAGTCACCTGCGAGTCCATAAGTTGTCTTGGCTCTACGGAAGCACTCGGCAAGATCGTATTCGCGAACGGCTTCATGGACTCCGAGCGTGAGTGTCTGTCGAGAGTCCGGGCGTTCGATCGCTTTCCAGGCAAGCCCAGCCCGCTCAAATGCATCTGCTCCATCGAGCAATGCGTTGTTTTGAACAAACTCCTCTGCGGCTTGAATGTACTGCTGCCCCGCAAGCGCGAATTCCCGCAGATCAACCAGAATGTCGGCAAATAGGAGTCGGCTCATTGCGTCGAGCCTGTCGTGACTGCCGGCCTCGCCTAGGATCTTGTCCTTTGCCGACATAAGCCGATAGTGGTTGAGGAACATGCGAAGCCCGTGAGATGCCATTCCATGGGCGAGCAACGCGTGGACCGCGTTTAGACATAATGAACTAAGCATCTGAAGGGGTACTTTCCCGTCGCCCGAGCCGGTTCTCAAGTACTCTCGGGCGTGCTCGACACTTTCATCAGCGATTCCATTCATCGCATCAAGCGTCACGCCCGTTGACTGACTTGAGTGGTTTACCTCGACATTCAACTGCCCGCCTGGGAAATAGTCCGTCCCAAGTTGAGTTAGTGACATCGGTTGGACTAAGACGTTAGATTGTACAACGACGTCCACAGGATTTGAGTTTGACGTCCAGAGTACGTTGAGATCCCGCCAGATACCGAAACGAGCCCTCGCACCCTTCGCGGCGTGACACTGAACTCGTCGCCGCAGGATTTTCGTTGCGATTGTCTGCATAAAGCCTCCCTCGGGCGTCACCTGAAGCTCGCGGTGTGGGTATTCTGCCAGGATGACTCTCCGCGCTACGACATGCACAAGACCGAATTCGATTGCGCGCAGCTGGCGCGCCGACCCGCTGCGGATGTAAGAAGAACAACGAGGAGATGGTCCGCAAGGAAGACCCTGGTAGTAGTCACAGGCCGCCAATCCAATGCTAGCCTCGGCGATTTCGCTCACGGCCTCGTCTGACCTACTAATCAAGAAGCGTCGCCATCAGCGGGGGATCGTTAAGGGGGCAGCCGCCCCCTTGACACTTGCGAATGCAGCCCGAACCCTGACCGACGCCACCCGTCGCGCGAACCATCCGCGGCGGCGCGGCGCCCGACCGCCGAAGTGCTCCCCGGCGATTGCGCACCGACTCCCCGCACGCCAATCGCAAATCCACTTCCCGCCCCGCAACTGCCGAATCCTATCGCAAATCGCCCGCTGTCAAATAGGAAAAAACAGAACCGCCACAACAACAACCAGCCATTGGAGGGTCCAAAAAGGCAATGGACCGCCGCGGAAACACCGAAGTCGACCGCAACACCGCTGCCTGCCGCCACACCATCCCACCAACAACGGAAAACGAACGACTGAATACCTATGACTGCAGGCTGAAAACGCGAAGCGCCGACCAAGCCCATCCCATGCCTCTCTGCGTCCGAACTGCGAACGCGGCCGGGTCATGACCGCTCGCACCGTTTGCACGGATTTGCGAGCGTTTGCGACAGTTTGCGGGAGTTTGCACGAAGGCGTTTTTCGTGCAAACGACCCCAACACAATGCAGGGCAGGGACTTAACCCGTGCAAACGCGAAATGCGACAATCCGCCCGCCCGTTGCCGGCAAAATAGCCACGAATGCCGAAGTTCCGGCGCGCCTTTTCACGATCCAACATATTCCCGGAGTTTTTTCTCGCCCGCGCGACTGTGCGTCAGGCGGCGTCGCGCCCCCGCGATTCGTAGCGCCGCGAAGCCTCGGCGCCGCGCCGCGATTTTACACAATTTGCGCCATTTTGCGCCCCCCTTTGTCGCGCGCAAACACGCCGAAGCGGGGCGCATCGCCGGCGGAAAAGCCCGTGCCGCCGTCTGTGGTCGATCGTCGTCGTCAGACGGAAACCACTCGAATTTGCGTGTGCTATGTCGCACCGAGCAGTTGGCGGATCGTTGGGTGCGTTGCCAGTTGGCCGGTGTTCAGGGGCATCAAGTCGCCTTTCAGTTCGTCGATGTGGCCCTTCAACGATTCGAGCGGCACCATGCGAAGCACGCCGAGCAGGCGCGGTGGGGCGAGGATGGCGAGGTCGGGGATCGAGCGCTCGCGTACTTTCTTCTGGAGCCACGCGATGATCTCACCGGCGAAGCGGCGCTCGCGCTCTTCGACGACGTGCGTCGTGCCGGCGCCGGTCATCGGTCGGATATGTTCCTGTTGCGGCAAGGTGTTCGTGAAGACTTCAATCTCGTCGATGTGGCAGGTGTGTTGTTTGTTGACGCTTCCGCAGAGCAGTCGGCAGGATTCCGAGTCTGCCAGGCAGAACCATGCGTGGTCGTCGTGTCGCGCCGAGGACTTCTTCTTCATGTGGATACTCCTTGTGACGGGCGGCGAGTGCGGCGCGGCGCTGAAGTCGAACAGATTCGCGGTGGAATCAGCGTCGCGACGTCGCACGTGTACGCCCGATCCCGTCGGTATTCTAGTCGTTTTTCGCGCTATGGTGATCTTGGGGGTCGGCATGGCACCCGGCGTTTTCTCGTTGCTGCACTGCTCACAGAGCAGTGGCACCCGGCGCGTGCGGCGCTGGGCGATTCCCCACCCTTTGCATTCGCAAAGGATGGGGCACCCGGCGTGTTGCGCTTCGGAGGATCGATGCCACACGGCCCCTCGATCACTTGGTCCCTCGATCCCTTGGATCCTCGGTCCCTACACCGAGCGAAGCATGCCGACCTTGGGGGTCGGCATGGCACCCCGCATGCTTGCCTTGGAGGGCAAGCATGGCACCCGGCAGATGGCACTCCACATCAGGCGTGCGGTTCGCATAGGGCAGTTGATTCGGTAACATTCCGGAATCATGTTGACCGAATCGAATCGCGCCGCGGTGATCGGCGCGTTACAGCAGTATTGGGGCTTTGACGAGCTGCGGCCGTTGCAGGAAGAGGCGATCGCGGCCGGGCTGGCGCGGCGGGATTCGCTCGTCGTGATGCCGACGGGCGGCGGGAAGTCGCTGTGCTTCCAGATACCGCCGCTGCTGGCGGAGCGGACGGATGTCGTCGTGTCGCCGCTCATCGCGCTGATGAAGGATCAGGTCGACGGTCTGCGATCGAACGGCTATCCGGCCGCGGCGATCTACTCGGGATTGTCGGACGGCGAGCGGCGGAAGATCGCCGACGATCTGCGGGCAGGAAAATTGCGACTGTTGTTCGTGTCGCCGGAGAAGCTGCTTTCTGGCGGATTCATCCGGATGTTACGCGATCTGAACATTCGGTCGTTCGCGATCGACGAAGCGCATTGCGTCAGCCATTGGGGGCACGATTTCCGACCGGAGTATCGGCGGCTGGCCGAATTGAAGCGGCACTTTCCGGATGCGTCTATTCATGCGTTCACGGCGACGGCGACGAAGCGCGTGCGCGAGGACATCGTCAAGCAACTGGCGTTGACGGATGCGAGCGTGCTGGTCGGTGATTGCGATCGACCGAACTTGATTTATCGCGTGATACCGCGACACGATCGGTATGCGCAAATCGTCCAGGTGCTGAACCGGCACAAGAAGCAGGCGGCGATCGTCTATTGCATCTCGCGGAAGGACACGGAGAGTGTGTGCAGCGAGTTGAAGATGCGCGGGTTCAACGCGGCGTATTATCACGCGGGGTTAAATGCGGAGGTTCGGCGCAAGACGCAGGACGCGTTCGCGCGGGAGAAGATCGACATCATCGTCGCGACGGTTGCCTTCGGCATGGGGATCGATCGGAGCGATGTGCGCTGCGTGATTCATGCGGGGCTGCCGAAATCCGTGGAGCACTATCAGCAGGAGGCGGGGCGCGCGGGGCGCGACGGGCTCGAAGCGGAGTGCGTGCTGCTGTATTCGGCGGCGGACGTGATGAAGTGGGACGATCTGATTTCGAAGAGCGCCGAGGAGGCGGGCGTCGGCGAGGCGGTGCGGCAATCGATGCTCGAATTGCTGGGGCATATGCGGGCGTATGCGGCGGGCATGTCGTGCCGGCACGGATCGCTGGTGAGTTATTTCGGTCAGGCGTTTGCGAAGGAATCGTGCGGGGCGTGCGACGTGTGCCTCGGCGAAGTCGAGGGGATCGAGGATGCGACGGTTCTGGCGCAGAAGATTCTGTCGTGCGTGGCGCGGACGGAGGAGCGATTCGGCGTCGGTCATCTGGTCGATGTGCTGAAAGGCGCGGACACGGCGCGGGTACGGCAGTTCAATCATCACACGCTGAGCACGCACGGATTGCTGTCGGATATGGACAAGGAGGCGATCAAGCGCCGGATCTACGATGTGCTGGATCAGGGGCTGCTCGAACGGAAAGCAGTCGAGGCGAACGGGAAGTCGTTTCAGGTGATCGGATTGAACCCGCAATCGTGGATGGTGATGCGCGGGGAGCGCCGCGTGATGTTGCGGGAGTTGGGCGATCGGCATGTCGCGACGTCGAAGGTAGATGCGGATTCATGGGAGGGCGTCGATCGCGGGTTGTTCGAGCACTTGCGCGGTTTGAGGAATTCGCTGGCGTCGGAACGGGACGTACCGGCGTACGTGATCTTCGGCGATGCGACGTTACGCGACTTGGCGCGGAAGCGACCGATCGATGTGTCGCATTTGCAGAGCGTGCACGGTATCGGCGCGACGAAGGCGGCGGAGTTCGGCGACGTGCTCGTCAAGGTTATCGCGACGCATTGTCGGAATGCGAACCTGGCGACGAATGTGGGGACTCATGAAGCTGTCGCGCGAGCGGCGCGAAAGTCGACGGGCGCATCGGCGCAGAAGCGGCGTGCGTTCGAGATGTTCGCGAACGGCGCCGGCATCGCGGAAGTGTCGGAGGAGGTAGGCCGCGTGGCCTCGACGATATCCAAGTACCTCGCGGAGTACATCGAGGTGAAGCAGCCCGAGGACATCTCGAGTTGGGTGGATTCGGAGACGATCCGGCGAGCGCGACCGGTGTTGGAGCAAATGGGCACACGGCGACTGCGGCCCGCGTTCGATGCACTAGATGGCGAGGTAGATTATGACACACTGCGGATCATTGCGGCGCATGTCGAGCGCGAGGCGGCGCCGCAAGCCGGTGAGGCGGGAGGTCATTTATGACGCGATCGCCCGACGGCGGAGGAACGAACGTGTTTGCGGAACTGCCACCATCCTGACATTTGAACGCATGCGAGTTGCCTCGCGGTGTCCAGGATGATTCGGAAAAGCGCCGCGTGCTGAAAACGACGCCATGCCACGTGCATCTTGAGAGCGAACGGCCACACATCTGGCAATCTACATTTTTCTCTGGCCGGCCCCACCTCTGCCCGGTAGTTTATCGTTTTAACGCGGCGGAAATCGACGTTGCGCGTCGAGATCTCACTTCGATGTCGGCGTCGATGGACTGATTCCGATCCACGAAAAATGCGAATCGCGGCGTTCAATTCTCTGCCGCACGACTGACGTCGTCGCATCGATTCGCGCAGCAAGGAGGCCCAACATGACCCGTCCGTGCCCTCGTCAATACTGGTTCCGAATCGCGATATTCGGTTTTTTATTAGCGATTCCGGTGCAGGCCGCGATGGCGTTTCCAACCTGGATCGGTGTGTATGGTTCGTATCAGAGACACACGAACAGCGTGAATCCAGGGACATTCACAATCCTGATGAATCAGAGCTACGTGGGATTGCATGCAGAAGTCGGCATACGTGTTGATGCCGGAAGCTGGCAGACGTACGCAATGAGTTACGACGGGAATGTGGGAAGTGATTCGAAGTGGGTCTATTCGCCCGGCACGTCGTATTCGACGGGCAGTACAGTCTCGTATTACTTCCATGGTTACGACGATTGGGGCGGGCACATCTACGACAACAACGGCGGGTCGAACTACTCGTTTACTGCGTCGTTGGCCCCGTCGAGCCACTCCGGGATGGGTGCGAATCCGTTTACGGGCGGCGTTGCATTCCGCGTGTGGGCGCCGAATGCGTCGTCGGTTGCTGTCGCGGGGGACTTCAACAGTTGGAGCACGACGGCAAATCCGCTGGCGTCGGACGGCGGGGGGAGTGGAACGTGGTCGGTCGATCTTGCTTCGGCGGCCGTGGACGACGAGTACCAGTATGTCATAAACGGTAGTTTGTGGCGGATTGATCCATGGGCGCGGGAAGTGACGAATTCCGTCGGCAATGGCATCATCACGGACAACACATACTCGTTCGGGTCGTTTACTACACCGAACTGGAATGAGATGGTCATTTACGAGATGCATGTCGGAACGTTCAACGACACAGCGGGCGGTAATCCGGGGACGTGGGATTCGGCGGTTTCCAAGCTGAATCACCTGCAATCGATGGGTGTCAACGTGGTTGAAGTCATGCCGATCTGCGAATTCGCGGGTGATTTCTCGTGGGGTTACAACCCCGCCCATCCCTTCGCACCCGAGAGCATTTACGGGACACCGACGGACATGCGGGACTTTGTCGAGGAGTGTCACGATCGCGGCATCGCCGTCTTGATCGACGTGGTCTATAACCACTGGGGGCCCAGCGATCTCGACTTGTGGCAGTCTGACGGCTGGTCGACGAACAACATGGGCGGCATCTACTTTTTCCAGGATTGGCGGGCGTCGACGCCATGGGGGGACACGCGACCCGATTATGGTCGAGGGGAGGTGCGCACGTACATTCGCGACAACGCCATCAGTTGGCTGACGGATTACAACGCGGACGGCCTGCGATGGGATTCAACGGTGAACATCCGCACGCAGAACAACGGCGGCGGCGGGGACATTTCGGACGGCTGGTCGCTGATGCAGTACGTGAACAACGAGATCAATTCAGTGGCTTCCGGGAAGATCTCGATTGCGGAAGATCTTCAGAATAACGAATGGCTGACGAAGACGACGGGCGCGGGCGGCGCGGGGTTTGATTCGCAGTGGGATGCGGGCTTCGTGCATCCGATTCGCGATGCGGTGATCGCTTCGAGCGACAGTTCCCGGAATATGTACAGCGTGCGCGATGCAATCACGCACAATTACAACAGCGATCACGTGCAGCGCGTCGTCTATACGGAGAGCCATGACGAAGTGGCGAACGGCAAGTCGCGCGTGCCGGAGGAGATCTGGCCGGGGAACGCATCGAGCTGGGCGTCGAAGAAGCGAAGCACGCTGGGCGCGGCGATCACGTTTACGAGTCCGGGCATTCCGATGATTTTCCAGGGGCAGGAGTTCCTGGAGGACGGTTACTTCTCAGACACGGATCCCGTCGACTGGGCAAAGGCGACGACGTATAGCGGACTCGTGGACCTTTACGGCGACTTGATCTATCTGCGTCGCAATCTCGGTGGCAAGACGGCGGGCTTGGCCGGTCCGTACGTCAACGTGCACCATGTCAACAACACGAACAAGGTGATTGCATACCATCGCTGGGCTTCGGGCGGCGCGGGGGACGATGTGATCATCGTCGCGAACTTCTCTTCAACGGGCTACAGCAGTTACAACGTCGGCTTTCCGAGCGGCGGGACTTGGAAGGTGCGATTCAACAGCGATTGGAGCGGGTATGACTCCGGTTTCGGCAATTGGGCGTCGAACAATGTGACGGCGAATTCCGGCGCGAAGGATGGAATGAGCTACAACGGGAATGTGGGCGTCGGGCCATATACGGTAGTGATTCTGTCAAAAGACTGACTTCGACGAGTCGTCAATACAATAAACCCGTCATGGCCCTGACTGTCCCCAATCGGTAATCGCCGGTTGGTGGACGGTTGGGGCCATTGCACATCGACGTTAACTGACGCGAGTTCTTGTTGATCCGCATTGGCGCCCGCAATACGATCGGAGACAGGTCGGATAGAAGACACACTTTAACTGGAGGGACCACATGTATTGGCCACATTGCGCACCATCTGCGCGACTCCGCAAACTAACTGTCCTATCGATGACTCTTGCAATTATTGCCATTTGCATTCCAGCTTATGGGCATGAGGTCGGTGAGTGCATTCGATTGAAGGCGACGCATCCTGATGGTGTGCCCCTTCACGCCCATGCAACAAACAGCTTCACGGGCGAACGCATCGCAGACAACTCGATTGTGCGAATTGAAAAAGTGGAGCACGAAGGGAAGTGGCTCTACGTCAAATCAGGGGCGGCCGAGGGGTGGATTTCCAGACGGTATGCGGGTGAGACGGTGGGCTGCACGGATGCCGCCGCCGATGCGACGACGGACGAGTCAATCGTCGTCGGTGCGTGGAATCTGGAGTGGTTGAAGGATGGGACGAAACGGGGGTTTCCGGAATTCAAGGGCGACGACAAGTTGCGAGCCCGCAACGAGGGTGATTATGCGTATATCGCCGGGATTATCCGCGATCTTGGCCTGCGCATTTTGATACTCAGTGAAATCAATGGGTATGATCCGACACCGGAAACAAACGACGACGAACATCGGTCCGAGGAACTCGAGAAGATCATCGCGTTTCTTGGTGCGGATTCCTATGCATATGTCATCGGGCAGTCGGGCGTGTCTCAGCGATTGGCGATCCTCTACGACACGCGCGTGGCGCATCTCGAATGGAGCTGTGAGGGCGCGTTGGCGGATGAGAAGGTACAGGGCAGTTCGCTCTATGCGAGGCAGCCGTTGCTTGGCAGCTTCCAGCTGTTCAAAGACGGCGTCGAGATGAACGATCTTGTCGTGGTCGGCGTTCATTTGGCGTCGAAACAGAATCTGACAAAAAACCACGATGTCGCGATGTCCGGGATCGAGGAGTGGCTGTTGCGAACGCGAGAGGAGAATCACTGCATTGAATCGCAGGAACGGGACATCCTGATTGCAGGAGACTTCAACGCCAGTCGATTTGACAGCAAGACGGAGAAATTCTGGGATCGGATGGAGTTGAGCGGATGGAACGTCCTCGCGGACGACGCGTCGTATCCAGCGACGAGACTGTCAGGTAATCCTCCGAAACAGAACAAGAGTCAGATTGACTATGTCATCGTGTCGAAGGGCGTCGGCGCACTGAGTGGCGATGAGATTACGCAAGAAACCGCAACAGTGCATTCGGAACTCGTCGCCGCTGCGGGCGGCGGCCTCGCATTCCGGACAAAGGCGTCGGATCATCTTCCGGTGACAGTGAACATCCGTCTCACGGCGGATGGCGATCCCGACTGAAGCAATACCAGTGTGTCAGCTCGAGAGGCTTTACAGCCATCGGCGGAGCGCACGGCACGAAGAACCTGATTGCGGGGCAGGCAGCACCGGTGGATTCGGGCGGGGCATTGTCCCTGACGAATGGCCGTAGTTCCGTCGTGTGCAGCAGCGCGCGATGGTACGATGTGTCGATGTACGTGAAGTGGATTGTCTGCGAAGTGGATGACGCGGACCGGGAGGCGTTCAAGGTCGCGCAAATGAGGTGGGGGCGGATTTGCGAGGCGGCTGGATTCGTCGCTCAGGTCGGTGGATGGGCGCCGGATCGCCCTGAGGCGTGCATTCTGGGGTTTTGGGAGGACAAGGCGTCGTGTGATCGTTTCATGGCGACGCTACACGATACGATCGTGGAAGAGACGCGTCAGGACCTGACGTATCGCTCGAGTCGTATTGTGCACGCGACGAGCGTCATGCAGATGCGCGGCGAGGCGGCCACGTTGCGAGAGGCGATTGCGAACGCGCGAGTGTTGCGCGTCGCTAATTGCGAGGTCCATGCGGCTCGATGTGAGCATTTTACCAGTATGCAGCGCGATGTCTGGGAGCCGGCCATGGCAGAGGCGCCGGGACAGTTGGGCGGGTTTTTTTCGCGGTGTGAACAATCGCCGTTGCGATTTATCGTGACGACATTCTGGCGTGGTGAAGAGAGTCATGCGGCGTATGCGCGGGATCGTGTGGCGAGTTTACGAGACGCGGCGGAGGTCAGCGAAGACGTGGCAGCGCTTTGCGGTTGGAGCGTACGATTGGAGGCGGCATGGCGGGTGACGGTGGATTGATGTGAGGAATTTGATGGATGGGGAGATTCGTTAGCGTGGCACGCGGCGTTCATACGCTTGCCTTGGAGGGCAAGCATGGCACCCGGCAGGCGCCTTGTTGTCGGGTCGATGACGCGACCTACGCTTCTGCATGCCGACGTTGGGCGTCGGCATGGCACCCGCTGCGCGCTCACATGCTTGCCTTGAAGGGCAAGCATGGCACCCGGCACTGCTTGAGAGCAGTGGCACCCGTTGTCGGGTCGATGACCCGACCTACTCGTGGGCATGGCACCCGGCATGGCATCCGGCAGGCGCCTTGTTGTCGGGTCGATGGCGCGACCTACGATTTTGCATGCCGACGTTGGGCGTCGGCATGGCACCCGCTGCGCGCTCACATGCTTGCCTTGAAGGGCAAGCATGGCACCCGGCACTGCTTGAGAGCAGTGGCACCCGTTGTCGGGTCGATGACCGAATGGCATGTAGACATAACTTCTTTTACGACGCGCACTTACAAGCGGTTGCGCAATAGATGACCTCCCGTTGCAATGGTGTTGTCAAGTAAAGGCACCGTTACGACAGGAGGTCGATTATGCGTAGTTTGAGGGTTGCCGCCCGCAGGCTCAAGGGGCTTGTCGATTCCGAATGTCACTTTTCTCTTATTCCACAGGCGACCATCGATGCGATCAGTCGTGCGGTCGGGTATCGCGGCCGGCGTTGCTTTTGGACGCCGACTGTCATTGTGTGGACCTTCCTGCGACAGATCCTCGTCAGCAATTGCGCTTGCCGCGAGGCCGTCGCCATGACGATCAGCGGATCTCTCGCTCGCGATATTCAGCGACACGGCGAACCACAATGTTCGATATCCGGTGATCCCAGCGCTATGCACAGGCGCGTGGCAGACTCCCGCTGAAGTGGTTCGAGGCACTCCATCGGCGCATCTCCGACGATGTGTGCGGTCGCGTGGGCGACACGCTGCGCTGGTGCGGACGTCGCGTTCGCATCATCGACGGCGACGATCAGCATGCCGGATACGCCGGCGTTGCAGGCGGCATTTCCGCAACCCCATGGTCAAAGCCCGGCTGCGGTTTTCCACAACTTCGCCTGACGGCGATTTTCTGTCATGCGAGCAGCGCCCTGTTGGATCTGACGGTCGATGCGGCTCGCGTGCAGGAACTTACCCTCTTGCGACGCATGCTCCAGCGGTTTGATTCCGGCGATGTCATCGTTGCCGATCGCGCTATCAAAGCTATGCAGACGTGGCGGAATGGCGACGTCACGGCATCGACGTGCTGCTGCGGCTGAATGAAGCACCGCTTCCGAATCTGCGGCCGTTGCGCGCGTCTGGACCGCAACGACACGTTGATCGTGTGGCGTCGGCCGAAGAACCGCATACGACATCTTTCGCCGGAACAATGGGCGGTGTTGCCGGAATCGATGCACGTTCGACGGGTCGAAACGACTGTGGCTGCGTACGGATTCCGCACGCAGCACATCCAGGTATTGACGACCTTGCTTGACGAGGCGGCCTACTCAGGCGAATCGATTGCCGCGTTGTATCGTGATCGTTGGATGGCTGAGTTGAACCTGCGGAGCCTGAAGACAACGCTGAACATGGAAGTGCTCCGGGAAAGTCGCCAGATATCGTTCGCAAGGAAGTGTACATGTACGCCGTGGCCTACAACCTGATTCGTTCGTTGATGTGGCGCGGCGAGGAGTCGCGATGGCGATCCGCGACGACTGAGTTTCGACGGAGCGCGGCAGCGAATCACAGCGATGGCGCCGTTCCTCGAAATCCTCCACGCACACAGCGATCGTGTCGCCTTGCTACAAAGACTCCTGGAACTCGTCGCCGCCGACAAGCTCCCGAATCGACCTGACCGAATCGAGCCTCGAGCCGTCAAACGCAGACCCAAGACGTACCTGCGGCTCACCCAATCACGATCCAAAATCCGCGCAAAACTCCGAAAAACTCACGCGGCTTAGCTTCATGCCATTCGGTCGATGACCCGACCTACGATTTTGCATGCCGACGTTGGGCTTCGGCATGGCACCCGCTGCACGCTCACATGCTTGCCTTGAAGGGCGAGCATGGCACCCGGCACTGCACTGCTTGAGAGCAGTGGCACCCGGCGTCGGGTCGATGACTCGACCTACGAATTACTTTGCTCAAATTGTGTCAGCGGCGCCAGGGGTCTCCGGATTCGGAGTCGATGCCGAAGGTCTCGATGGCATCCTGGACCAGTGACGGCTCCGCTTCGCCGCGGGCCACGAGGGCGTGCAGTGCGGCGACGATGATCGACTCGGCGTCGACTTCGAAGAAGCGGCGGAGTTCTTCGCGGGCTTCAGATCTGCCGAATCCGTCGGTACCCAAGGCGATGAACTGATCGGGCGCGAAGCGCGCGAGTTGGCCTGCCGTCATCTTGACGTAGTCGCTGGCGGCGATGATCGGATAGGGCTCCTTCTCCATTTGCTTCTGGAAGTGCGACTTCTTCGGCGTCTTCGTCGGGTGGAGGCGATTCCAGCGTTCGCAGTGCATCGCGTCGCGCTGGAGCTGCTGGTAGCTTGTGACGCTCCAGACGTCGGCCGAAACGCCAAAGCCGGCGGCCAACGCTTCCTGCGCGCGGAGCGCTTCGTTCAGGATCGAACCACTGCCGAAGAGATGAACCTTCGGGAAGCTCGGGTCCTTCTTGCCCGGACGATAGAGATACATGCCTTTGATGATCCCTTCCTCAATCTCCTCGCGTGACAGATGATCGGGCATCGCAGGCATTGCGTACGGTTCGTTTTCTATCGTGATGTAATAGAAGATGTCCTCCTGCCTGCTGAACATCCGGTCGATGCCCGTCTGGATGATTACGGCGAGTTCGAAGGCGAATGCCGGGTCGTAGGCGAGCAAGTTCGGCACGAGCATCGCCATGAGATGGCTGTTGCCGTCCTGGTGCTGCAGACCTTCGCCGGCGAGTGTCGTTCTGCCCGCGGTTGCGCCCATGAGGAAGCCGCGCGTGCGCTGATCCCCGGCGGCCCAGATGCTGTCGCCGACGCGCTGGAAGCCGAACATCGAGTAGAACGTATAGAAGGGAATCATGTTGACGCCGTGCGTGGCGTAGGCCGTGCCGGCGGCTGTGAAGGAGGCCAGGGAGCCGGCTTCGGTGATGCCTTCTTCCAGGATCTGGCCATCTTTCGACTCGTGGTAGCGCAGGAGCGTGTGGGAGTCGACGGGCTCGTACTTCTGTCCGGCGTGGGCGTAGATGCCGTATTTCTGGAAGAGGCCTTCCATGCCGAAGGTGCGGGCCTCATCCGGAACGATGGGGACGACGTAGGGGCCGAGCTTCTTGTCGGCGAGAAGCCGTGAGAGCATTCGTACGAAGGCCATTGTCGTGGACGCTTCGCGATCGCCGCTGCCGGTGAAGAACTCCGCGAAGACCTTTTCCCCGACAGGTTCCATCGGCTTTGCGTACACATAGCGCCGAGGGACGGGACCACCGTGGCGCTGCATGCAGTCGCGCAAGTACTGGGCCTCGGGGCTGTCCTCGGGCGGCCGATAGAAGGGCGCATCCCGCAGCTCCTTATCAGAGATGGGGATGTCGAAGCGGTCGCGGAAGTCCTTGAGTTCCTGGTCGTTCAGTTTCTTCTGTTGGTGGGTAACGTTGCGGCCTTCGCCGGCTTCGCCCAGACCATAGCCCTTGATCGTCCGGGCAAGGATGACTGTCGGCTGGCCTTCGTGTTCGACGGCTGCCTTATACGCGGCGTAGACCTTTTCGGGATCGTGACCGCCGAGGCGGAGTTTTTCGAGCTGATGATCCGAGTGGTTCTCGACGAGCTTGAGGAGGCGTTCGTCCGTGCCGAAGAAGTGCTCTCGAATGTACTTGCCGGGGGCGATTGAGTACTTCTGCCACTGACCGTCGACGACGCCGTGCATGCGCTGCGTGAGCAGCCCTTCCTTGTCGGCGGCGAAGAGCGGATCCCAGTCGTCGCCCCAGAGGACCTTGATAACGTTCCAGCCGGCGCCGGAAAAGGCGGCTTCCAGCTCCTGGATGATATTGCCGTTGCCGCGAACGGGGCCGTCCAGGCGCTGCAGGTTGCAGTTGATGACGAATGTGAGGTTATCGAGTTTCTCGCGCGAGGCGAGCGTGATCGCGCCGAGGCTTTCCGGCTCATCCGTTTCGCCGTCGCCCAGGAAGGCCCACACGCGCGAGGTATCCGTTTCGGCGAGACCGCGATTCTGGAGGTATCGATTGAATCGTGCCTGGTAGATCGCGGAGATTGACGCGAGCCCCATGGACACTGTCGGGAATTCCCAGAAGTCCGGCATAAGCCAGGGGTGCGGGTAGCTTGAGAGACCGCCGCCGTCGGCAAGTTCGCGGCGGAAGTTGTGCATTTGCTGGATTGTGAGTCTTCCCTCAAGGAATGCGCGGGCGTAAAGGCCGGGAGATGCGTGTCCCTGGAAGTAGATCTGATCGCCGCTCCGCTCCGGCGTATTGGCGCGGAAGAAGTGGTTCAGACCGACCTGCAAGAGCGTCGCGTTGCTGGCGAACGTGGAGATGTGGCCGCCAATGCCGCTGGACCGTCGATTGGCGCGCACGACGAGGCACATGGCGTTCCATCGGATGATGCTCTTGAGGCGACGTTCGACGGCACGGTCGCCGGGATAGGGCGCCTGGTACTCTCTGGGAATCGTGTTGACGTAGGGTGTATTGGCGTTGAACGGGAAGGGGACTCCCGATTCCTGCGCGTGTTCGCGGAGTCGGCGGAGCAAGAATCGGGCGCGGGGCGATCCGTCGCGTTTGACGACATCGGTCAGCGATTCGATCCACTCACGCGTTTCCGTCGGATCCCAGTCGGTATGGATATTCGTGTGCATGACAACAGCTTAGTGTGGGTCGTCGGAAGGTCAAGTAAATGCGGGGTTTATGCGTGTTTCGAGGGTTTTTGCGCAGCGCGGGAATGCCGCGATGTGCCAGAATCCCGAAATGAACCAATCGTGCCAATCTGCAATGAAACAGTGTCGCAGCAACATCCAAGGGGGGACCCGTTGATCGGAGCATCGTTGTTGCTCGCCCGATGTTTCGGCATACGGCTAGCGCGGTGGAATCGCCGGGTATGTTCGGCGCGTGCGGTCGATCCTCTTTGAGGGCTCGGCAAGCCGGCGAATTACTCGCGATTCCGCTGCGTTCGAATAGGCGCCTGTTCGAGTGATTTCAATCGGTGCGAGGCGCAGCATCAGGCCGTCAGACTGGCCGGATTGAGTCCTTTCAGGTCGTCAACGACGAATTCACCGTCTTTGCGAACCAGCGTATCGTCGAAGTACATCTCGCCTCCGCCGTATTCCGGGCGCTGAATCAGCACGAGATCCCAGTGGATGTCCGACTTGTTGCCGTTGGGCGCGTCGTCGTAGCAGGCGCCGGGCGTGAGATGGATGCTGCCGGCAATCTTCTCGTCGAAGAGAATGTCCTTCATCGGCCGCGTGCAGTAGGGGTTGAAACCGATCGCGAATTCGCCGCAATATCGCGCGCCGGCATCCGCGTCGAGAACTTCATTCAGCTTCTGCGTGCTGCTGCTCGTTGCATTGACAATCTTGCCGTTCTTGAATTCGAAACGGACGTCAGTGTGTGTCGTGCCGCGATAGAGCGATGGGGCGTTGTATTGAATGACGCCGTTGATGCTCTCGCGCACGGGCGCCGTGAATACTTCGCCATCGGGGATATTGAGTTTCCCGTCGCATGGAACGGCGGGAATGCCCTTGATCGAGAAAGTCAGGTCGGTGTCGCGCGGACCGAGGAGGCGCACGCGATCGGTCTGTTCCATTCGAACCTTCAGGGGAATCATGGCCTTGGCCATTCGGGCGTAGTCCAGCGTGCAGACGTTGAAGTAGTAGTCTTCGAATGCGGGTGTCGACATCTCGGCCATCTGGGCCATCGACGGGTGCGGCCAGCGGAGGACAACCCATCTCGTGTGCTTGACGCGTGAGACGATGTGGACGTTTTTCCAGACGGTGTTTTCGTAGAGCGCCTGTTTGTCGCCCGGAACATCGGACAGTTCGCTGACATTGAAGCTGCCGCGGGCGCCGATGTAGCAGTCGACCTGCTTCATGACGTGGTTCTCGCAGGCTTCGACGAACTCCCAGCTTGCGCGGCTGCCGTGCATCATCTGGGCGCGCTTGATCTCGTTGGATTCGAGCTTGACGATGGGGAGGCCGCCGGCTTCGCGGGCGAGACGTACGCATTCGCTGGTAAAGAAGTGCGGTACATCGATGGCCTCGATCAGAATCTTCTCTTCGGGTTTGACGGCGCACGAGTAGTTGATCAGTACGTCGGCGAGACGAGTGATGCGTGGATCAGGCACTGGACAACTCCGTTGGCGGACAGTTGGCTTCTCGCGGGCGCCGCCATCGGACGTCGGGAACTGGCGGTTGCGATAAGACAAGCGTAACGAAATCGGCGAAATGCGAAAGTCGGCAAGCTGCATACGGGATGCGCCCGGTTCGAAGCAGGTCGCCTAATCGATCCAGCGAGGCCATGCAGGATCGCTGTTTGCGCGTGCGAGCAATGCCTGTGCCAGCCTGTGTTCGACAAAAATGAACACTCCCGTATTGACGCAGGCACTCAAGTGTTCTCGCCCGGATTGCCGATTTCCGCGTCCGAACTCGGACAAAGCCACGAGCAGGTGGGCATTGCATCTTTGGGCCGGCGTGGATGACGCCTGGCGAAGGAACTCGTCAGCGTCGATTTTCATTTGGAGGAAGGAGACAGTCGCCGGCGTGACGCTTTCGTTCGACATGAGCGGACTGGGCGGCGATACCAATGCAACGTCGATGCCGGAAGTCGCCGCGGCCGCTTCTTCGTGACGACCCAGAAGGCAAAGGACGGATGCGGAGAGGCAGAGGCCCGTGACCTGGTGATTCTGTCGCTGGATCGCCTGTCGGCAGGTATCGAAGGCTGCATCGAGCCGGCCTGACTCGGCGAGCAGGATGGAACGCTGGATCGACAACGGTACGAAATCAGGGAGGGACTCGCATGCGGGTTCGACTTCAGCAAGTGCGATTTGGATGCGGCCCAAGGCAAGCAGGGCGATGGATCGATGGTAGACGATTCCCTCGTGGCGGCCGCCGGCGGATTTCCGATCGATTTCGAGAGCGCGTTCGAGCACATTGGCCGCTTCTTCGAAATTCCCGACGAGGCGAAGGTACACGCTTTGTCGAGTCAGAATTGACACATCGGGCGTTTGCGAGAGGTCGGCGGCGTGTTGAATGTCCGCCCGGCAGTTTTCCAGCCAAACATCGAGATTTCCACGAAGGTCGGGCCGATTCATGGCGTAGCCGGACGCAAACATCCAACCGCTGGCGCGGGCGGCGTATGATCTGGGCGACTCCGGCCGGAAGACGACCCATGCGTCAAAATCGTTGAGCATTGGCTGCAGGTCTTCGTTGTTTCCGTTCGTCAGCAGGCGATAGCCGCGGTAGTAGGCGCGGGCCTCGATGGCCGGCGTGAAGTCGGCTCGCAGGGCGACGGCATGATTGAACGCTTCGATCGCCCCCGGCGCCTGAATTCGGCTTAGTGCGTGACCCCTGAGCAGCCAGCCGAGCGCTGTCTGTATCGATCGATTCTCATTCTTCAGAAAGTAGCGATCGCCGTTGACGCTGTCGCCGAGCGCGTAGTACGCAGCGGAGAGGGCGTAGCAGGCTTCAACGCTGCTCGAATCGCGGCGGTAGGATTCCTGCAGGTCGGGGACGGCCCGTTGGGGTTGGGCGCTGAGCAGCGGAATGAGTCCGCGATACAGGTGCAATGCCGAACTGTCATTTCCGAGTGCGGCGGCATCGGCCAGGAGTTGCTCGGCTCGCCCGGCGTTGTCCTCAAACAGGACTGCGTCGAGTGCTTCGTCGAGCAACGAATCGGCGCGATCGTGACGATGTCTGATTACCAGAATGCCGATCGCCGCGAGCAGGAGCATGGAGAGCATCACGCCCGCGGCATGCATCGGATGTCGACGAACGAGTCTGGCCGCCTTGACGGCGATCGATGTGCGACGGGCGCGGATTGATTCACCGGCGAGGAATCTCCGGCAATCTTCCGCGACGTCAGCGGCGCTCGCATATCGATCGGACGTGTTGCGTTGCATGCACTTGAGGACGATGGTCTCGAGGTCCCGGGGAATGCGGCGATTCAGTCTGCGGGGCGGCGGCGGGTCGGCGAACGCGATCTGGCTCAGGACGGACTCCCGTGAATCACTGTCGTAGGGCGGTTGGAGCGTCAGCAATTCGTAGAGCGTTGCTCCGAGAGAGTAGACATCCGTCCGTTTGTCGATTTGCGATCGGCCTCCGCGTGCCTGCTCCGGGGACATGTATCTCGCCGTGCCAATTACATCGCCGGACATCGTCATTGATGCGTTGCAATCGTCGCGGGCGAGCCCAAAGTCGGTCAGCCAGACGGCGTCGCGTTCGTCCAGTAGCAGGTTTGAGGGCTTGATGTCACGATGTATGGCGCCGTGCTCGTGTGCGTATTGGAGGGCATCAGCGGCCTGTCGGCCCCATTGGGCGACGCGGTGATAGTAGTCTCGCCCGAGCGGCGCGCCTGTTTCGCGGAGTTTCTTCAGGTGGTCGGAAAGCGACTTGCCCGAAATGTACTGCATGGCGTAGTAGTGAATGCCGTCTTCGATTCCGGACGCATGAACGGGAACGATGTTGGTGTGATGCAGGCGTCCGGCGGTGGCGGCTTCGCGCTGGAAACGTTCGGCGGCGGCGCCGGTCAGTATCGCGCCGGCCGGGAGGATCTTGAGGGCGATCTTGCGGTTCAGCGAGATCTGACAGGCCTCGTACACGACGCCCATGCCGCCGCGACCTATCTCCCGAATGATGCGGAAATCGCCCAGCGAGCGTCCCCGTTCGATCGACGGGGCTTGAAGCGAACGGCTTGTCGCCTCGACAAAATCAAGCGTTCGGAAAATGCCTCGTAGGGCGTCGGCATGCTCAGGGTGGGCGCTGAGAAAGGCGTTCTGATCGGGTTGATTGCCTTCGGCGAGATCCTGGAGGTAATCGTCGAGGACGTCCTCCAGCTTGCGGGACTCTCCCGGCGGCGTCAGGGGATTGGACGATTGGCCCATAGGATCAGAGGACATCCGCGAGCAGCTCCCGAAGCCGGATCAGGGCGCGTACGCAGAGTGAGCGGATGGCGCGATCCGAGCGGTCCATCTTCGCTGCGGTTTCGGCGACGGACAACTGTTGCAGGTATCGATAGCGAATCACGTCGCGATGATCGTCGTCGAGGCGATTGAGGGCCTCGCGGAGGTGTCGAACGCGATCCGTTCGATCGATGGCCTGACTTGGCGTCGTCATGGACGCGGAAACGACGTCCAGCAGTCCGATCATTGAGTCGTCCGTTCCGAGATCGCCCATGCGCGCCTCGCCTTGGCGCTTCCGCGTCCTGAAGTGGCGTCGATCGACGTCGCAAATGCGATTGACGGCGATACGGCGGAGCCATGCGAGAAAGCTATCGCTGCCGCGGTCGACGAAACTATCGATGCTGCGGAGCGCATCGAGATACACTTCCTGCATGACGTCTTGCGATTCGAGCCTTTGGCGGGCGCGCTCGCCGAGTTCGGCGCGGACCGATGTCAGCAGGCGCTGGGCGTGTGAATCGAAGAGCGTGGCGAGCGCCTCGCGGTTCCCGCTTCGCGCCTTCGCGAGCAGTGCTGCCGTCGATTCGTCGTCTTGATGGGTCATGGGCCAAGCCAGGAGATTGCCGTTTCCACGACGTAGTCATACGACTCGTCGAAGCTCTCATCCGCCGGAATCCAGATATCCGGTTCAATGCCGACATCCTCGAATTCGATCATCGCATCAGTATAAGCTACCCATCGCGGAACCATGTAATGAACGCCGTTGTCGAGTTCGAATTCGCGTGGGAATCCGGAGCCGCCGCGCGTTGTGTCGCCGATGAGCGTGACATTCGGACAGGCTCGCATCATCAGCGTAAACCATTCGGCGGAACTCAGGCAGCGCTGGCCGATGAGGCAGGCGACAGGGCCGTCGAAGCGGTTTTGTGTGGCGGGCTGCAGCGTCTTGGTTTCGAGCGGGGCGAAGTCCCAGTGATCCGGACCGTCGCGCGTTTCGGTGTATCCGTACACGACTTCCGCGGCCGTGAAGTGCGAAGCGAATTCCATTGCGATATTCTCGTTGCCGCCGTTGTTGGGTCGAATGTCGACGATCATCGCGTCTGCCGTGCTGTATTGAGCGAAGAGATCATCAACATCCGCCTGCGTAATGTTCTGGAATGCGGTTGTGGAGAACGTGTCGATGCGGACATAGGCGATCGAATCGGCGTACCAGGCGTGCCATATGACGTTGTTGCCGAGCGTTTGATATCCGCTGTCGTTCAGTGTGTAGCGATTGCGCGGCGTACTCGTGTAGTTGAGTTCGACCTGTCCGGGATCCGTGCCGACCCACGTGCCGTCGGGATACATGACTTCGACGTGAAGATCGTGCAATTCGGCGAGCATTTCGACGATCTGATCCGTAAACTCGTTGTCCGAAAGATCAGCCGCGAAGTCCGGCCGGTAACGATCACGGACATCTTCCCAGTCGATGCCCTTGTAGTCGAAATAAGAGTAGTTCTCGTCGAACGTCTGCCACAGCTCGTCGAAAAGCGCCTGTCGGCCGGTTGTCTGCGCAGGAGAACCGGCCGGGTTTGAATCCTGTGGGGATGAGTCCGGTGTGAGAATCGGATCAAGATCGTCCAGCAGGTCGTCCAGTGGCGGTAGCGTCAGATTGCAGGCCAGCATCGGGAATATGGCGGAGATGACCGCTGTCAATGAAAGTCGAAATGCACGATTCCGGAACATGATCACGCTCCTTTCTGAGACGGGGCCAGCGATGCGAAGCCAACGGGCCTGCGGAATTGTCCGCTGCATGCCGTCGTAATCCTCACATCGTGGGAGACAGCCGGCGGCCGGCTGTGCGTTTTTCCAGGCGCCGGTTGCTCGTTGGAGCCGCTGCATCTGGAATTTGCAAGGTCCGTGCCACGTCACTCAGACCGCGGCTTTGTAATTCTTGGGTCGGCGACGAAATTGTCTCGATTCTTGGTGTTGTTCGTCCAGCGGCCCGGGTCGCTTCGAGAGCGCCCGGGCCATTGAATGTCACCGTTTGGAATCAGAGATCCTCGGTGAAGAGGTCGTACATGTCGTAGTCATAGCCGTAGGGCGAAAAGTCCATGGGCTCGACATTCGGCGTGAGGAAGTCGCCGGGCCACGCGTAGTAGTCGTCGCATCCGCTGGTCGCCGCCAGGCTGAGTCCCATCGCCATCAGAACGATCGTCAGTGTGATTCGCAGCTTGGTCATCGGTCTTCTCCTCGCGTCTGAGTCTTCCGTTAGTCTCCCGCGAGCCGCCTTTCGCGTTCGGGCGTGTCTCGCTGATTCTCAAGCGGGGATCGTGAGTGGGCGCTTCGCGAGATTGTGGTGATTTTCCAGGGATTGTTCACCGACGCGGGATCCGAGCCATGACTGGCTGGGCTCGGAAGTTTGGGGGGCGGTGTGGGTTGGGGTGAGTTACCGCCGTAATTGGATGACGGAACCGGCGGGCGCTAGGCGCGTTCAGCGCCCCAGAGTCTGGCCAGTTCGATAAGAACCTTGACGGCCTTTTCCATTTGTTCCAGGCAGGCAAACTCAAGCGGGGAGTGATAGTTGTGCATACCGACGGAGAGATTCGGCGTCGGCAGGCCTTTCTGGCTGAGGGCGGAACCGTCCGTGCCGCCGCGGATGGAGCCGACGATCGGTTTCATCCCGACGTTGGCGATGGCCTTTTCGGCAAGGGCCTGGGCACGCGGCTCGCCTTTGAGATATTCGGCCATGTTGCGGTATTGGGTACGCACGTCGACTTCGACTTTGCAGCCGGGAAAGTCGGCTTCGGTTTTTTTTGCGCAGTCGTTCAGAAGCGCCGCAAGTTCGGCGAGTTCGGCCGTGACGAAGCTGCGAAGGAGGATCTTGATCTTCACTTCGGGGACGCCGCCTTCGATGATGTAGGGATGGAGGAAGCCCTCGCGATCGCTCGTGGTTTCCGGTGATCGATGATCCTGCGGCATTTCGGAGATGAACTTCGCCGCGGCGCGGAGGGCGTTCACCATTTTGCCCTTGGCATATCCGGGATGAATGTTCTTCCCCGTGATCTTTACGATGGCCTGATCGGCGGAAAACGTCTCGCACTCGACGATGGCTTCGTCGCTTCCGTCTACCGTGTAGGCGACGTGGGCGTTGATCTTTTTCAGATCGAGCTTCTCAGTGCCGCGGCCGATTTCCTCGTCGCACGTGAACAGGACGCGGATCGGTCCATGCCGAATCGACGTGTCTTTCATCAGTGCGTCGGCGGCCGTGACGATTGCGGCGACGCCGGCCTTGTCGTCGGCGCCTAGGAGCGTCGTACCGTCGCTCGTGATGATGGTCGAACCCTTCAACCGCACGAGTTCGGGATTGTCGGCGGCCTTGATCATGCGCGTCGCATCGCCGGGGAGTGCGATGTCGCCGCCGTCGTAATTCTCATGGACGATCGGCTTGACGTTCTTGCCGCTGAACTCGGGTGACGTGTCGACGTGCGAGCACCAGCACATCGTCGGCGCACCGTCTACGTTCCCCGGAATGGTCCCCATGACGATGCCGAATTCGTCCATCGAGACGTCCGCGAGGCCCAGGGACTTAAGTTCGTCCGCGAGCATTCGAGAGAGATCGAACTGGCCGGGCGTGCTGGGATAGTTGGTCGTGTCTTCGTTGGAGGTTGTTTCGACCTGGACGTAACGGCAGAATCGCTCGAGGAGTGTGGACATGATCAGTCGTCGCGTTAGATGGTGTGACAATGAATCAACGTACCGCCGCGATATTCGCCGGCGGGTTCCCGATGACTGCATGGTAAGCGCGTCAGCCCACGTGAAAAAGGGGCAGCGACGAGGGCCATACTGCCGCTAGAGCCGCAGCAGGTTTTGCACAATCACGGCGACAGTATCTATGAACACCGCATTGAAGAACGACTGCAGCTCGAAATTCAGGGCGCCGATCGGGTCCGGGAAGCAGCCCGTCGCCTGAAGCAGCGGCAGGGCGGCCAGGGCCGCGATCCAGCGACGGCGAGCGAGGCGCGTCGCGAGTCGCCAGCCGCCCTGTCGGCCAGACGCTCGCGAAGGGGGTGTTTCCGTCGGAGTCACAGGTCTGTCGGTGTCCATCTCGAATCCTCCTCCGCATCAAGCCAGGCCGAAGAGGCCGAATATCGAATTGAATACCGTCGCCGTGACTGTCTGAATTATGACGGCGGAAGTGAGAACGACGTTCTCACCGAACACCTGTCGAATGGAGTCATTCGAGATGCAGCCGGTAGAGAGCGCAGTAATAGATGCCAGGAAAAGCGCGAACCACAGGCGCGCACGAATCGGGTAGACCTTCTTCATCTTCGGCGGTTCCTTCCACAAAGCGAGGTCGCTTGAACACACCTAACCGAACGAAGGTCGTATGCTAACGCGGGCCGGCCAGTTACGCCAGAAAATGCTGGACGTGGTGGACCTGCTCCATAATGGCGTTGACGACGGGCTGTGAGGTCGTCCCCGCATCCTGCAGCGACAGGAAGAATGCGTTGATGACGCTGGAGATCAGACCTGTCAGCGACGTCTGAATTCCGGTCAGGACGGTGTCCCGGACCTCGGGATCACAACCTGAGAGGTTGATCTGGAGGGCAAGTCCGCCAGCGACGAGTGGGGCCCATTTTCGAGCGAGGAGAATCAGTGGTTTGCGTCGCGACTTCATCGAGTGACTCCTTGAGATTCGTCTGGTCCGAAGGCTTGGCCCATCGACCTCAAGGCGGCCGGGGCGGGATTGCCTGGATTCCCGAAATCTACGATACGATTCAACCGCGCCAAAGCGACTGGATCGCCCAATTCGCCGAGGGCATATCATCGTTGCCCTACGAACTGTGGTACACATCGGCTATCGGAATGTCGCGGTTTAGAATAGGACGAAACGAGATGTTTCACCAGTCGGAATTGTCGCGAATCTGAGTCCGATCAATTCGCGCTCCCAGCGTGCACGTGACTTCGTAGGAGATCGTGTCCAGGCGGGTCGCAATTGCATCGACGCTGTTTTCGGCCGCAGGGTCGGGGTCGATCAGCACAATTTGCGCCCCGGTGTCGATACGGGAGAAGTCCGTGATGTCGATCGCCAATTGATCCATGCTGACGCGACCGATGACGGGCGCCGGGCCCGCAGGCGTACCGACAACCGCGTTGTTGGAGAGCTTCCGGAGGAAACCGTCGTGATAGCCGATCGGGACGATACCGATTCGGGAGGCCCGCCTGGTGACGAATGTGCGGCTGTAGCCGACGCAATGATCGGCGGGGAGTGATTTGATCATCGCGACGTGGGAGACGAGGCGCAGGATCGGCCGAAGGTTGATCTGTTTTCGCATATGGGCGGCCGGGGCATAGCCGTATAGCGCCAATCCCGGGCGGACCATATCGAAGTGGGCGTCGGGCATCGTGATCGTCGCTGCGCTGTTGGCGAGGTGGACCTGGAACCCTTCCTCGCCATATGGGCGGACCTTTTCGATTGCCGAGTGGAATTGTTCGAGTTGTCGCGAGGCCATGTCCTGCAGTTCGAAGTCCGCCGTCGCAAAGTGGGAGTAGACTCCCGTGAATCGGGCCGAAGGCGACGCGGCGATCGCCATCGCCAGCTCGCCGCATTCCGTTGCGAGGACACCCATTCGGCCCATGCCCGTATCGACTTTGAGGTGGACAGGGATCGGTTTCGCCGGTGAATAGGTCTCTAGTTTGCGAAGGCCCGTGGCGTCAACGATTGTCGCTGTCAACTCGTGGTCGACCATTGCGCGGACGCGTTCATTAAGAACATCGTGATCGGCATTCGCCAGGACGTTCCCGAGAACGAGGATTTCGCCTGCCCAGCCGATCGTGCGAAGTTCGACAGCTTCGCGGACGGTCGCGACGGCGGCGAAGTCGACCCCCGCCGACTGGAGCGTCGGGGCGACGATGCTCATGCCGTGACCGTAGGCGTCGGCCTTGAGCGGGGCACAGACGCGCACGCCGGGAGCGCACTTTCTGCGGAGGGCATCGAGGTTGTGAAGCAGTGCGTCGATATTGATCTGCGCGATGAGGTCGGAACGCATCCATGCACCTTCTTGGCAGGCGACACTCTTCCGTGTGTCGGCTTTGAATCCGATTACGGTACAGGATTTCGTACGGGTGAGCTAATGAGGCGGTTCGGAGCGGTGTTCAGCTGTGAAATTCGGGGGACTGCAAGTCACGGGAGGTCACTTTGCCGGGTCAGAACTCCTGTCGCCGGAATCTGCGGATGCCGATCGCCATGCAGAAGGCGGCGGAACCGACGCTCGCGACAATCGCGGCCGAGAGTGCGGCGGCGGAATGCCATTCCAATTTGAGGAGTTGACGCTCGTTCATCGAATACAGGCAAGTGACAGCGAACAGTGTTCCGTTGACGGCGACGAGTGCGACGCTGGCGATGAGGTTGATTGTCCCGCCCAATCCGCTGGAAATTCGGCTGGCCGTCGGTTCCTTGAAATTGGGCCAGCGGGCGCCGAGGCCGATGGCGAGGCCGCAGAGACCGATGCAGCACCCGATGGTGGCCGACATCTGCGCGATGCCCATGATGAGCGGCAGTTCGACGGCTCGAATCGACAGGTAGGTAACAGGTACGGCGGCGGCGGCTGTCACGGTCAGTGCGTACAGAAACTTCGCCCACATGACTTGGCTGCGAGTGAGCGGCCAGAGGCCTGCGAGCCAGATCTGCTTTCCTTCCAGCGAGACCATCGGGAAGACGAATCGGCTGGTGAATGTGGAGAGAATCAATGTGATGGCCACGAAGTTCATGAAGCAGATCAGTGCCTGCCATTGCATGGAGAATCCGTCCGGTTTGCTGCGCGGCAGATAGAACAGATAGAGCGAGAGCAGACCAAAGAGGATGGCGAGCTGCGACCATTGCACGGGATCGCGCAGGAAGTGGCGGACATCCTTCAGGATGACGGCCCGCATGCGTTTCGACAGGTAGAAGAAGGCGACGAACGTCAGGAGTCTGGATGCCCAGCCGGTGTACTTTCGCGAATGCGTGGGCGCGGAATGGGCGCGACCGAATGCCGGTTTGAGTTTCCAAGCGACGAACGAAATCGCCCAATGGCTCATGCACAGGCCGGTCAGGACGGTCATTCCAAGATAGAAGGCGGCCTCGGCAGGGTTGTCCTGAATGGAGAATTGGATGGCTTTGGAGACCCATGTGGAGGGCAGCATGACGGACTTCAGGTAGCTCAATTCGCCGAGCAGATCGTGCACCCATCTGCGTGTGATCGATTCGGACGACGAGATCACCCAGAGCCTTCCCCAGAATGCGACGATGAGCATCAGGACGACGGCGGACGCGTACATCAACGAACGCTTCGCCATGCGAGGCAGGAATAGCGCGATGAGGAGGGCGATGACCAGTCCGATTGCGCCGGGGATCGGGACAAACCCGAGGAACGCCCCAATAAACGTCGCGTAGAAGTGCCACGGCAACCCTTGGACGCTGCCGATGGCGACCATCAGGGGGATGCCGAGAAGGACGAGGGACCAGCTTGAGAAGAAGAGGGCCTCGACGTACATGACGGCGACAATGTTGCGGGGCTTGTTCGGCGTGGTCAGGAGGAAGGCGGGCTCTTCTCGAGCAAAGAGGCTGCCGTAGACGAGCACCGCTGTCGAAAAGCCGAGGAGGATCGTCATCGAGAAGAAGAACAAGTGGAATACGTACGGCAAGGCGATGATCGCTTCTTTTTCAAAGCGGCGAATGAAGCGGAATACCTGGTCGAAGATGAGGTAAAGCCCCAGCCAGATCGTCGCGAGGAATCCGAGGACCATCAGGAGCTGCAGGGGCGTCTGGTCGGTCAGTTGGCGAACACGGTTGCGGAGAATCGTCAGCTTGAGGCGCATGAGCAGCCAGAAGGTCGGCTCGTTGGCCGAGGAAGCGGGCATTAATGCTGGAGTTTCCATGGCACTCATGCGTCTATGCTCGGTTGCACTCCCGGTTCTGGCCGGAGCGTTTGTGTCTTTCGGGCATGCCGACCTTGGGGTCGCCATGGCACTCTGCACCCAGACTGCGCGGCTGCAACCGTTTGATCACATCGGGATGACGGCTTCTTCCAATTCGGGCGGATCCTTCGGGTCGGTGAGCTCCAGAAAGATGTCCTCCAGTCGGTGTTCGCGCGCGGCCTTAGCCTTCAGTTCATCGAGCGTGCCGCATGCGACGATGCGGCCGTGGTTGATGATCGCGATGCGATCGGCGATCGCCTCGGCGACTTCGAGCGTGTGCGTGGACATGAACACAGTTCTGCCGGCATTCGCCCATTCGCGAAAGATGTCCTTTACGGTGCGGGCCGTGCGCGGGTCGAGCCCGACCATGGGTTCGTCGACGACGAGGACCTCCGGCTCGTGAAGCAGTGCTGCAGCGAGGACGACGCGCTGTTTCATACCGTGGGAGTAACCTTCCGCAAGCTGATCGGCGTACCCCGTGACGGCGAGCTGCGCCATGTAGTGTTCGATTCTCGCGGGCAGAATGTTGCGGTCGATGCCATACATTTCACCGACGAAGTGCATGAATTCCCGGGCTGTCAGCTTGCCGTACAGGAACGGCTGATCGGGGACGAACGCGATCCTGGCTTTGGCCAGCTGACTGTCGGTCGCCATGGGGTGGCCGCAGACAGTGATTGTGCCCGAGTCGGGCGTCAGCAGCCCCGTCATCATCTTGATGGTGGTGGTCTTGCCTGCGCCGTTCGGGCCGAGAAACGCGAATAGCTCGCCGCGTTTGACGTTGAGTGAGATTCCGTCGACGGCACGCAGGCGGCCGTAGCATTTCGTCACGTTTTCAATCACGACGGCCATCAGTGAGCCTTCTTCCCAGGAGTGAGCGTTGGTTGACCGAAGAAGGTTTCGACATCGGGGGCGGCGTTGTGCGCGGCTTCGATGAGGCGGGCTGCGGATTCCCGCAGATCGTTGTTGTTGTTGTTGTTGTTCGCACGCGATTCGACGGCGCTGCGTTTCGCGTCCTGTCGTGCGCGACCGTCGTAGGGCTCGTCGAGCATGATCCACTTGCCGAGGAAGGGCATCGAAACTTCCTGCCGTAGAACGCGTCCGTCGTCGTCGGCCCAGGCAACGGTTTGCTCGGTTTCTACGCGGAAGCACTCGATCTGCGTGCCGCGATGTTTGATCTTTTCTTTCCGCGTTACGCGAACGAGGCGGACGTCGAAGCGGGCTTCCTGGCTTTGCAGCAATGCAAACGGATCGATGACGCGCATGCGCCATGCTTGGCCGACATGCAGCCCCTTCAACAGCGTGAACGGCCGCAGCGTGTCCGAGAGGTAGGCCGTCAGGCCCGCATCGAGCGAGATCTGTCGTTTGATGGCGCCGAGTTCGGCGATACAGGCGAATTCCGTGCTGTATCGCTCGCCGGTTACACGAGCGGACGCGCCTTCAGTATCCAACACAAAAGCGAACTCATCGAGTGCGTCGTCCTCGTTGTAGGACAACGTGGATTCGAGGCGAATCGTCTTCATGAGCGGGACAATTCCCGAGACGTCGAGAATCGTCATGCCGTGGACTGTTTTGGTCTCGGCGAGATTGACAGTCGTTACCCAAGAGGTGCCGATCCGGCGCCCGCCCTCCTTCAGGATGGCTGTCTGAAAGTTGCCATCGGGGACGGAATCGGCAGGGGGCTCCTGTGCGAGCCAGAAGGGCATGACGTCGCGTCGGATCAGCAGGCCGAGCATCACGAACCAGGCGATTGTGATCGAGATGCCCCAGATTCGATGCGTCATTCGATAGCGCCCGATGTTCGGAAAGTCCTGGTCCCCGCCACACGGGCGACGGGGTTTTCGATTCTATGAGTCCAGCATCCAAATGGTCAATGCGATTGGCGAACCCGGACACGTCGCTCTTCGTCATATCATGAACTTGACAGCCAGTTGCACGCCGAGTGTGCTGTTCGATCGATTGTTCGAAACGGAATCGAGGGAAGATGGACGCCGCCGCCCGAAAAAGACCTAAACGCAGATGGCTCCGAGTCGTGCTCGCCATTTTCGGGGCTGGGTCGCTGGGTATTGCACTGGTTGCGTGGGGCCTTTTGCGAACACCGGGTTGGTACGCACCGGCGAGTGTTCCGCAGGAGCGTCTCGAGCGTCAATCGATTCGGGATCGGCTCGTCGAAGCTGAACAGGCATTCACGCATGAGCTCCTTCACGGAGAGCCCTTCAAATACCACATTTACGAAAAGTACGTGAATGAATGGCTTGCGATGCGTTACGATTTGTATCCGCGCATTGATGAGGTCGTCGCACCGATCGCGCGCGATCCGTTCGTGTCGATCGGCGACGGCCGAGTTCGGCTTGCCGCGAAGTACAATGTCGCAAACCGAGAGGCGATCGTGTCGGCGGACTTTTCGCCGACCTTCGAGAACGGCGAAATCCTGCTGCGATTCGACGGATTGCATTGCGGTTCGATGCCGCTGCCGAATGTTCTGCGGGCGTTCGATCTCGATCGGAGCGTCGACCTCGATCGGAATGACGCGTGGCCTGGAAGTCCGACGATCGCAGGCAGCCTGCTTGAGGGGATTCGAGTCGGCTCGCACGGCTGGTGGCAGAACGGCGGTGTGGATTACGAAGTGACGAACGTCCAAGTCGGCGACGGCGTATTGACGTTGGATGTCACGCCACTGGCGCGTCAGGCGAGGCGCAGTCGCCATTGATTCGTCTGCTCTTCGTCGCGCTCCAGCACGAAGTCTCCTTTCAGCACTTTTCCGGCAAATCGGATGGCGATTCGCGGCGCATCCAGTGGCGATGTTGCGCAGTGGCCGGCGTCATGTTGTTTCACGTCGCCGCGATCGCCGGAGACGGGACCTTCGTAGTCCAGGTATTCTCGGCGATGGTCGGGAATCTGGATGCAGGCGATGGAGCGGTTCGTCGTCGCGGACTCCGGACGGTCCAGAACGCGCCACGAAGCGAGGGCCGCATCGGTCTCGATCAGGAGGTCGTAGTGGTCGCCTTCCGTCGGATGGGCGTGAAAGAGGACGACGAATCGGCGGCTTGAACGATCGTCCGTCATGACTGGTTCCGTCGCCAATCGTCGTCTTGCATTACATTCAGCCACTCACGCGGGCCGAGCTATCGTGCCTCGCCTTCGTGCGCCTGCACCATCCACAGGTGCTTCTCCAGGCCCGCACAGATTCCAATAAGGAGGTCCTCTGTGATGGGATCCGGGTCTCCGACGGCGTCGATGGCCGATCGCAGGCCGACGATCGTCTTATCCAGCCGGTCCGCCACGAGGGTAAACGTCTTTTCGACATCGACGAACTTATCGGCGTATTTCTCGAGTCGGGTTTCCTTTGCGACAGTCTGGCAATGCCCTTGCGGTGCGGCGCCCAGCATGACGATTCGTTCCGCGATTTCGTCGCTGGCGCTGCGCGTCGAATCGATGATGTCGTCGAGTTGTTCGTGAAGCGGCAGGAATCCCATGCCCTTGACGCACCAGTGAGCCTGCTTCAATTGCATCGACAAGTCGATCATGTCGCACAAAACCGGCTGCATCGCGGCGACGACTTTGTTACGTTGATCCGGTTTGAGAATGTCTCTCTTCCAAGACATGTTTTTGAGCCTCCAGAATCGATTTTATACACTCCCCGCCTCTCTGCGGGACCGGGATTATAGGTTTCCTGGAGGGGGATTTCCGCGATTCAGGGAGTGTTCATTCATCGCCGAATTGGCATTCCTGTCGGATTGCGACGGCGAGTCGATCGAGGTAGTCGTCGCGACGGATTTCCACGGCGCCAAAGCGCTCCAGGTGCGGAGTGATGAACTGAATGTCGAGCAGTGAGAACCCGTGTTCGCGCATGCGTTCGACGAGGGCAACGAGCGCGACTTTGCTGGCGTCGCGTTGCCGGTGAAACATGCTCTCGCCGAAGAATGCGCCGCCGAGGGCGACGCCGTAGAGACCGCCGGCAAGTTGGTCGTCCTTCCATGCCTCGACGCTGTGCGCGAGACCGAGTTCGTGGAGGTGTTCATAGGCATCGACGATGGCGGGCGTGATCCAGGTGCCGTCAGGCCGATCGGCACAGGCTTCCATGACATCGCGGAAGCGAGTATCGATTCGGATTTCGAACCGTCCGCTTCGTGCCGTCTGGGCGAGCGACTTGCTGACGTAGAACGCGTCGAGCGGCAGAATTCCGCGAGGATCCGGCGAATACCAGGCAATCCGGCCGTGCATGCCCATGGGGAAGATCCCCTGGGCGTAAGCAGAGATCAGCAGTTCCGGTGTGAGTTCGGTGATTTCACTCATGTCGACGATGGCTTCCGACGGTTCGCGGTCCGCGATTGAATGTTCTACCATGATCGTCTCAACGACGATATCCCGCGGATGGTGCATCGAGGCCAGCGTTGCTGATGACCCGCGGGCAGGACACTTCCGACGGTGCGCGACGGATGTGGGTGAGATTTACAGGGTTCGAAACCACGCGTAAAATTGCGATCTGAAAACCCCATAACAGAGCCGATGCAAGACTGAAATGGGATTGGCGCATGTTGTCGGGACGAGTGCCGATTTCCGGGGCCTACCGCGCTCTGTGTTCACTTCGGCGGATTGGTCGAACTGTGATAATGCCTGGGGATCGGCCCAAACGCCGCCTGGCTGTCAGGATCGCTTCATGACTCCTTACTTGGGGATTTTCACGACTCACCCGATTCAGTATCAGGTGCAGCTCTACCGCATGCTGTCGGAGCGCGACGATATCCGCGTTCGCGTTTATTACGCCAGCGACTCTTCGTTGAAAGGCGAAGTCGTCCCGGACTTCAATTGTGAGATCAAGTGGGACGTGCCGCTTCTTGACGGATACGAGTCGATCTTCATGAAGAATGTGGCGAAGAACCCGGGCCCGACGACAGGGTTCTGGGGGATGAACTGTCCCGACATCCCGGAGATCATGCGCAGCGAGAAGTTCGATGCGATTCTGACGCATGGGTACAACAAGTGGTTCCACTTGCAAGTGCTGCGAGGCGCGTGGCGTTGCCGCATTCCCGTCATGATGCGAGGCGACAGCCGCGAAGGCGCCAACGTTCGCAAGTCCGGTGTTTTTGAAGCCGCGCGTGATCTGGCGTTGCGGACTTTGTATCGACGCGTTGCGATCGGGCTCTCGGTCGGGACGTACATGCGCCGTCACTTCGCGCGGTTGGGAATGTCGGATCGGCAGATCGTCGATTGCCCGCATTGCGTCGACGATCAGCGGTTCGAGCGAGAACGTGAAGCGTGGTTGCCGCGGCGAGCCTCCAGACGCGCCGAACTTGGGATTCCTGAAGACGCGCTCGTGCTGCTATTCAGCGGCAGTCTTATACCGCGAAAAAACCCGTGTCTGTTGGCCGATGCGCTGGGGGCGATTCCGTCGTTGGACAACGTATGGCTCCTGATGGTGGGTGATGGACCATTGATGGAGGAGGCGTCGAGACGACTGAAGGCGGTGCTCGGAGAGCGCGTTGTGATGCTCGGATTCGTCAATCAGCTCGACCTTGCGCAGTATTACACGATTTCCGATGTTCATGTCTTCCCGTCGCGCCACGAGACGTGGGGGCTGGTGGTCAACGAGGCGATGATCTTCGACATGCCCAGCATCGTCACGGATCGTGTGGGATGTCGAGAGGATCTCGTGATTCCCGACAAAACGGGGTACATTGTCCCGAACGAGGATTCCGCGGCGCTCGCCGCCGCAATCAAACGCTACGTTGATGACCCGTCGCTTGCCGCTCGGCAGGGGCTGGCCGCTCGAGAACTCGTCCGTCGCTTCAGTTCACAGGCTGCGGTCGATGGGATCGTAGAAGGCGTGCGCCGTGCTGCTGGGCTTGCGTGATGATCATGGGGCCGATTCGGGGCTTCCGCGATTTTCGGCCTCATCGAAGCCAATCCGGTGCGTATTCCTATCAAGTCGCTTCGCCTGACACCAGCAATCCGGGTGTGAGTTCGGTAACAGTTCACGTGGCGGCAAAGGCCTCAAGCGGCTCGCGGATTGCGTGTGGATGTTCTAACATGATCTCGATGAAGATGCCCTCCCTCGTACAGTATTTGTGGCCGATTTTCCTCCTGGCGGTCTGTGGCGTCGGTTACGCTCAGGATGCCCCTGACGTTACCGCGACGTCCCGACCGGCGAGCGACGACTCTCGGGAGGTACTTCATTTTCGCGCGACGCTGGCGTCCCCTGGCGGCGAATTGCCTTTCGGTCTGGAAATTATCCGAGCCCCGAATGGCAAGGCAGCTGCGAGGATCGTGAACGGTCCTGAGGTGATCGAACTGGCTGACGTCCGGTTCAGTGAGGATCGACTTAAGATCGACATACGTCACTATGACGCGACGATCGAAGCCCGCGTGTCTGAGTCGGCCGGGATGCGGGATGCAATTCGTCGGCATTACATCGGGCGATGGAAGAAGCGCGTGGACTTGAACACGTGGACGGAACTGCCATTCGAGGCCGTCGAGGATGTGCCGTATCGGTTCAGACCGGGGCCGCGCGTGGAGGGAGAATTAGAGATTTCGGAGCCGGTCGAAGGGCGTTGGCTTGTTCGGTTCGAGAAGAGTGATGATCCGGCGATCGGCGAGTTCCATCGTACGGGCGACGGAGAGATTGTCGGGACATTTCTGACGGCGACGGGGGACTATCGATTTCTCGCCGGCGATTACGAGGCCGGGCGGCTTCGTTTGTCGGCGTTCGATGGCGCGCATGCGATGTTGTTCGACGCGAGGCTGGATGAATCGGGGCGATTGAATGGGGACTTCTGGTCGCGTGACGTGTGGCATGAGACATGGACGGCGGAACGGGATCCCGATGCGAGTCTGCCGGACGGTTTCGGTCTGGCGACGCCAGTGCGCGGCGTTGAATTATCGACTGTGAAATTCCGCGGTGTGGACGGGAAGTTGTACTCACTTGATGACGACACATTTCGGGGGAAGCCGCGGATCATCGAGGTGTTCGGCACGTGGTGCCCGAACTGTCACGACGCCGCAGGGTTGTTGAATGATCTTCATCATCGGTACTCCCCGCAGGGGCTGGTTGTCATCGGCGTCGCATTTGAGGCAACGGGCCAATTCGAGCGCGACGCGCGACAGGTGCGTCGGTTCGTCGATCGATACGATGTGAAATACCCGATCTTGCTGGGCGGCAAGCGTCCCAAGGAAGAGACGCGTGACGCATTTCCGCTGCTCGATCGAATTTACGCGTATCCGACGACGCTGTTCATCAATCGCAAAGGCGAGGTGATCGCCGTGCACACGGGATTCAGCGGACCCGCAACCGGCGAAGCTCATCTTCTGTTGCGTGCCGAGTTCGAGCGCCGTATCAGGGAGATGCTGGACGAGCAAGTGCCGTCGCCATGACGTCGCGTCTCGGCGCCTGTGAGTAGTGGGCACACGCCGATCGCCACGCGCGAATACTCTCAAAGTCGCGTGTTGGCGACATTGCGAAAACCAAAAATGCGCGTAGTGTGTAGCAGGTGTTCCACGGATCGGATCGCAGGGTGAGGGGACGCCGGTCTCGAGTCCTTCTTGGAGGACGAACAGAAACACGCGGGGGGCAGTCAAACGGAGTTTTCTGCCCCTCACCCTTTTCTTCGTGCCTCAACAACACACGGGCGAACATAGCGGAATCCGTCTTTCGGCATAAACGGGAGGTTGTTCGTGGCTGCAAAGATAGAGAGCATCGACGTCTGGGCCGGCGATCTTCTGAACCGACCGGAACGATTGGCGCGCGTGCTGGAGGCGCTGGCGTCTGCGGGCGCGGAGCTGGAATTCCTCGTTGCGCGTCGCGTATCCGATCGCACGTCCCGCGTCTATGTTGCGCCTTTGAAAGGCAAGAAGCAGAAGCAGGCGGCGGCCGACGTGGGCCTTGTTCGCGCGGACGGGATGTTTGCGCTTCGCATCGTCGGTAGCGATCGGCCGGGGCTTGGCGCTGAAATCACGCGCTGCGTGGCTGCGGCGGGCATCAACATCCGCGGCGCTTCGGCGGCCTCGATCGGCAAGAAGAACGCGTTCTACCTGGGATTCAGGACGGACGACGAACGAAAGCTCGCGCTTAGCGCGTTGCGAAAGCGATTCGGCAAGCGCGCCAAATCGTAGGAACGGGCCGGCCGCTAAGTCCGTTCGAAACTCAGATACTGTGATTCAGCACGCGATATGCAGGCGCATTACTGAGCCGATGCGCCACTTGTTCGAGGTCGCGAACATAGATCGTGTTTCCGCCTGTGTTCGGCTGCGGCGCTTTCGATATCGTGCGGGTCAGCGGTTCGTAGCGGCAGGGGACGAAGTTCCAATCGCTCATCTGCTTGTGCGTATCGAATCGCTCTTCGTTTTCGTATCTCGAAGCGCTGCTGTTGACTTCGACGATAACGGCCAAGAGGCTTGGCTTCGCAAACGTGTGCGTTCCGCCCTTCAGTACGTGACGTTCGTATCCCTCCACGTCGATCTTGATGCAGCATGGGTTTCGATCGCCGACGATCTCATCCAGCGATTGGACTTTGACTTCGATCGTGTCGCCGGATGCGCCCGATTCAGCGATATGGTTCATCGTGTCCTGATCCGACGTGAAGTGCCGAGTGCCGCTGCTTTCGGCGACACCGACGTTCAGCGTCGTCACCAGATTTTCGAGCCGATTGCCGCTAACGTTCCTGACAAGACTCTCGAACGTGGAATCAACCGGCTCGATCGCGATTGAATCCGCGCCCACGGCGCCGCTGGCGAGGATGGTGTACGATCCGACATTCGAGCCCACATCGACAAACAGATCCTTCGGGCGGAGCAAGTGCAGGACGAACGCCATGTCCTCGAATTCGTCGAGACCGCAGTAGATGTTCCCAGTGGCGCCGTGAGATCCGCGTATGACGAACAGCCGCGTCGCGTTCACGAACGGAACAGCGTGCGGGCCCGGGCTCAGTCTGCTCTTGATCTGCCACGAGGCGAATCTGCGGAGCGCGGCGAACTTCCGATCGCGGCAAAGCGGGTGGTTCGTGATGTACTTAATTGTATGCGCTAGACTCATGCCGGGTATTCCCGATAGCGCGCTCAAGGCGCCTGTTCAATCATCTCCTGACGACGCGGCGGACTTCAACACGGCCGAACGCTCGAGCCGGACCTCGGCCGCAATTTTCGTCTGCGAAATCAGAAAGTCATGATGCCACTCCCATACAGTCCGGTCAACCGCAGCGAGCGATTGGATCAGCGACGCGGACCGATGACAGCGGGATTGATCATCCGCCAGAGCGGCATCATCCCGGCCCGCCGGATGGCGCGATGAAGTCGCCGTGCATCGTCATGCGCGCGTTTCGGATCGTCGTTGGGTATTCCGACCCAGTTCGACAGGTCGGTGAAATTCGGCGGCGTGAGACCGAAACGTCCGACTTCGTGACAATTGTATCCGGCGTCTTGAACCTGCTTGCACAATGATTGCGATGTCAATCCACGGTCGCGCAGGCGATCCGGGTTGTTCTCCATCAACAAGTAGGGCCGCGCTTCGGCAAGGACCTTCGATGCACCCTCGAGGATGTCCGGTTCACCGCCTTCGGCGTCGGTCACAATCAGCTTGATTGATTCGATGTTGCGCGTTTCGCAAAAGCTGTCGAGCGTCACGGTTTCGACTTCGAGCTTCTCCGACTCCGCATCGTGCATCGCCCACATCGAGCCCTGGCCCTGATTGGTTTCATTGGGCGCCATGTAGAACGTGATTCGACCGTTCTCGTTGGAGATCGCGGCTTCGACGACCTCAACATGATCCAGGTGGTTGTTCCTGAGCGTGGATCTGAGATGAGTGACATGCTCGGGCACGGGTTCAAAGGCCACGACGCGGCCTCGGCTGCCTACGACGGCCCCGAAGTGAATGGTCTCTGTCCCGAGATGTGCACCGATCTCGACGATCGTGTCGCCGGGGCTGCAGAGAATATTGGCGACGACGACATTGCGCCAGTCATTAAAACCTCTGCATGCGAAGTGAATCGCAAGGATGTCGCGGCCTGAGTACTCAAAGGTAAGCGGCGCGAGGCTGCTTCCGGCTGAAAACGCGACGGGTTCCGGAATGCTGTCTGACGACGAGTAATATCGCAGCATAATCCTGGCGGAGATCGCCGGCGGGAACATCCTGCAGAGACGTGAGACCCTCCTCAGGCGGGGCGAATCGGACTTCATCATGAACCTGCGTCTCCTCCTTATTTCAATCGGAAGTCCGGGCCTTCCCGGCAAGCGAGATCCATTTTAGGGCTGGCGATGCGCTGCGTCACGCGCGAGGACATCGGCTCGTCGATTCTGGCTCCTTCAACGTCCTCCAGCCGGCGGCGCTTTCATCACGATTGGGCATCTTGCTGCATTTCTGGGACGAATCCTCGCTTGGGTGCATTGAAGTCGGAGACATCGGATCCACGAGGAATCGCAGGCATCGCCTCGTCATGCAGGCACATCGTGTTCATATACACCGCGGAATAACCCTACAAAATCGGAAGAGGAGAAGTTCACGGCGACACCGGCGACGATGCTCGCGGACGCGTCGTCATGTTGCGTCGGATGCACTGCGGCATCGGCAAGACCGACGACATGGAGGAACTCGCGGCGCGGTTCGCCTGTGTCTTCGATCGAGACTTGGGGTGAGCCGGAGCGCTTGGACTCACAGCACTTGCGAAGAACGGCGGAATGGAGACACGAGAGCGCGAGAGATTGAAGCTGTCGCCCGGTTCATGGAAGTTGAACGAAATCGGGTAGCCCAATTCGTCTTCATTCTCGACTTGCTCCCGGCGGTGCGATGGCATGGCCCGCGCTGCGTAGCGTCTTTTCCTGCTTCGCGAGTTCGAGGTCCGAGTCAACCATTTCGCGCACCAATTCAAGGAACTCGACGCGGGGCTTCCATCCAAGGTCGCTCTGGGCCTTCCGGGCGTTACCTTCCAGGTGATCGACATCCGTGGGGCGCACGTATCTGGGATCGAACTCCACGTATTTTCTGTAGTCGAGCTTCGCGTAGCCGAACGCGGCTTCGAGGAATTCACGAACGGAATAAGACTCTCCCGTCGCGATGACGTAGTCTCCGGGGTGATCCTGCTGCAGCATCAGCCACATCGCTTCGACATAGTCCTTCGCGTGCCCCCAGTCGCGACGTGCGTCCAGGTTGCCAAGGTAGAGTTTGTCCTGCAGCCCCATCATGATGCGACCGACAGCGCGCGTTATTTTTCGCGTGACAAACGTCTCGCCGCGGCGCGGGGATTCGTGGTTGAAGAGGATTCCGTTCGAGATGAACAAGTCGTACGCCTCGCGATAATTCACGCAGTACCAGTGGGCGGCGACCTTCGAGACGGCGTAGGGGCTTCGCGGCGCGAACGTCGTCGACTCGTCCTGCGGCGGCGGGGCGGCGCCGAACATTTCCGAGGAACCCGCCTGGTAGAGTTTCACGCTGCGTCCTGTCGTCTGCACATGATATCGAACGGATTCGAGCAGCCGGAGGACGCCGGATGCGACAACATCGGCCGTATATTCCGGCTGCGCAAATGAGACTTTCACATGTGATTGGGCGGCAAGGTTATAGACTTCGTCGGGCAGAACCTGATCGAGGATGCGACGCAGCCCAGAACCTTCCGTAAGGTCGCCATAGTCCAGGAACAGGCGACCGTCGACCTGATGTGGATCCTGATAAAGGTGATCGATGCGATTCGTGTTGAAGCTGCTGGCGCGCCGAATGATCCCGTGGACATAATAGCCCTTGCCCAAGAGAAACTCGGCGAGATAGGAGCCATCTTGACCTGTGATGCCGGTGATGAGGGCGCGCTTCATTTCGACGTCCTTGGTCATATAATGCGAGCAGGAGAAAAGGCCGATGACGTCGCGTTGGGACGTCGCCGCCCAGCGTCCAATGCGGCACCTCGGCGGAACGCTGAATGTTACCGGCGGAGCAAACTCCCGACAACTAATAACGCGAGTCGCAGTTGTGAGCGGCTTGCTGCGAACTGCGCGATCTCATCGGGTAATCGGACGTTTCGGCGACGTCGAGATCCGGGCCCCCTGACTGGGCGAGAGACATTAAGTTGTCACGTTCACGTCAGCCCGCGTCGATTCGAAATGAGTCGTCGTCGAGTGAATACGGCGATTTCGCAGTTTCGGGCGAACGTGAGTCGCTGGGTGCCTTGCTCTTGAGGACAGTCGCTCACGACTCGACCGGAAACGTCAGGCGTCGGCCGATCCCTGGCTTGGTCGAGCCTGGCGTGACGAGTGATTCGTTCGCGATCGGAGACCGGTTCATGATGACGTTTGCCGTTGTACTTTCGATCTGCGTTTGCGTCGGACAGACCGCCAGCGGGCCGTCGGTACGATCCTCGGGCGAACTCGACGCAGCTGACTCCATCCAGCGCGAAATCGATCGGCAGATCGACGGTCGGCGGCCCCCCATCGAATCCAGCCCTGTCATTCGTCTGCCGCAAGGGCGGTTTGTGCTGAAGCGACCCATCACGTTTCGTGCGACGTGGGGCGGCCGACTTGTCGGGCAGGGTTATGGAACCGTGCTCGAGGCGGACTTCAGCGAATCCGATCGAGGCAAACCGATGATCGATCTGACGGGTTGCACACGATTTCAGATTGCGGATCTGAGAATCGTCGGCGGACCGCCCACAAACCCGACAAATCGTGCGACGCCGGGGACGGGTCTGTTGCTCGGGCGATCCAAGGGCGAAAGCGCGGGGTTCCACGTGATCGAGCGCGTTCACTTTGAGGGTCGCTTCGGCGTCGCTGCGATGGCGAATATCGCATCGGAAGTCAATGTCTTTCGGGACTGCGTTTTTTCGAATCACGAACCGCCGGCCCGATGGACGGAAGATCGGGTGCCGATCGGCGGCTACTGCGTTCTTGTCGCGAATCACAATTTCCAGAATCTGCTGGATGCAGGTATCAGCACCAACACGATGCTCGAACTGTCGTTCGAGAATTGCAGCTTTCATTTGACGAGTCTGGACAAAGACGGGAAGCCAGCGGACGGCGGCGCTGCGGTGATGGTTGTGGGGGCCCAGGCGAGTGCGCTGGGCGACGTGTTCTTCACAGGCGGCGGCGGATACGTTCAGAATGCGACGGCCTGCGTCCTGCTGTATGCGGAGGGGACGACGGGGCAGCTTGAGCAGGTCGTGTTGGAAAAGATGCGATGGGAGGCGGACAGTTGCGAGTACGGGCTGCTCGGCGTGTCGGCGCTTCCACGGATCATCGGCCCGGTCGTGTGGCGGGACTGCAGCGTGTACATTGCCCGGCAATTTACGAAGTTCACGGGGATGGCGACGGGGTTCTGCGTCGAGCAGACGCGAATCCTCCGAAGTTCGAAACGACTGCCGGAGTTCTCTGGCGCGGCGATCGAAGCGGATCGAAGCCGAAACTGGAATGTGCGCCTCTGGTACGCGACGGGGTGGGACCATCTTGTCGAGGTCGGCAAGGCAATGTCCTGGGACCGGTTCGAAGTTCCCAGCAAATCCAGCATCAAGGTGCCAGATACGAATGTCAATGATGTGAAGATCGACTCGGTGAAGCACGACTGAAGCGCCGAGTCTGCATTGGTCCAAGCAGGGCCTGGAAGGATCGTCAGATTGTCATATTCATGGCTCAAGAGTGTTTTTTCGGCCGTCGGTCTCGACCTGCGGCGCATTGCGCTGCGTCATCGGGACGATATCGACGATCTTCGACGCATTTTTCCGGGTGATTCGGCGAGGATCCTGTTCGACATCGGTGCGAATGAGGGTCAGACGGCGACGCGACTGTTAAAGGCGTTCAGCTCGGCGACGGTTCACTCGTTTGAACCGACACCAGCGCTCTACGAAGCTCTGTCGCACCGCGCCGACGGCCGGCGGTGGCAGGTGCATCCGTTTGCGGTTTCCGATTCGATCGGGACTGCTACGTTTCACCTTCACGAAGGGCAGTCCGACGTCAATTCGCTCTTGCCTGCAGTCGAGGATCGAGCATTCCGGCCGACGACTGAAAACGTCGTGGTACAAACGACGACCCTCGAACATTTCTGCGATTCCGCCGGGATTGAAGCGATTGATATTCTGAAGCTCGATATTCAAGGTGCAGAGTTGCTGGCGCTTAACGGTGCAGCAGAAATGCTGCGCGATCACAGGGTGTCGAGTATCGTCACGGAAGTCAATTTCTGGCCTATATACAAGGGCCAGGCTTTCGCTCACGAGATATTCTCGCTGTTGCACGGCTTTGAATACTGGCTGTATGGCCTCTACGACCTGGCGTACGAAAAAAACGGAACGATCAGTTGGGGCAACGCGATCTTCCTCAAGCGAGAGTTGTGTGACTCGCTTCCACGATTCGATCCGCGCGTCGCAATTGCAATATCAAGGAAATAGTCGTTGAAGAGTGCAGGTCAGGCGCCGGCGTCGTTGCGTCTGCGAGATCGGACGACGTCGTACAGGCTGACAAGCGGACGGGTGAAGGGGTTGGCTCTGAGCTTCTTGTAGATCCGGGCCTTTTTCGCACTCGCGTTGAAACTGACATCTTCGCCCGTGTGATGAAAGCACGCATATCCCTCGATGAACGCGATCTTCACATCCGGTCGCGCGTCGACTCGACGGCAAAAGTCAAGCTCGCAATCCCACATCCTGACGCCTTCAAGGTAGGGGCCGAGCGCTTCGTGAAATGATCTGCGTTTGATGTGCGGTGTGTCGGTATAGGGTGAAATCCCCGACGCGGCGAAATGCCCATTTTCATAAATATTGGCGACTCGATTCGACTTCGTCGTATATCGTTCAAACGGGACGCCATCCGCGGACCTTCTCAGTCGAATCATCTGGACGTCTGCTCGCTCCTCGAACAACTCAAGGGCAGCCTGAACGAAGTCTCGTGGCGGGACGCACTCCCAGTCATCCTGAAGATGAAGGAGGAATTCGCCCGAAGCGGCGTCGAGCCCCTTGTTCTGGTTTCGTCCGAGCCCCTCGTTCTTCTGCGCCATGACGTATTTGTCAAACGGGATTTTGCGCATTTCCTCTTGTGTTCGAGGCGGGCTTCCGTCGTCCGACAGAATGAACTCGAGATTCGGGTACGAACATCCGCGGCGGAAAGACTCGACGGTCGCCCGAAGCGTGTCGACGCGTTTATAAGTGATCAGCACGACACTGACCAAGGGAGGCGTGGATGTCATCGTGGCAGTCCTCAGGAGCGTGTCGGAGCAACGAACCTGCCGTCGATCAACGTCGAAGGCGAGCCAAGATCCTATACGAACAATTCATGCCACGTCGGACCGGAGCCCTTACAAATTCGCAACGTCCTTGCCTGAGGCAATCAGCGACCTGCGGCAGATTCCAAAAACCGCAGGACGACGGGCCGAATCACATCTTCATCGTATCGGTTCCTCACGTAAGCCGTCAATTCGTCGGGGCTCGGAATCGCCAGGTGATGACCAAGAAACTCGTCGACCTTGTGTCGGAGCGCGTCGATGTTGCCAGCGGGCACGATGCAGTCGGGCAGAATCGATTCCATTGTTTCGGGGATCGCGGCAGCGTCGGTGCTGATGACTGGACAACCGAATGCCAGGGCTTCGATGATGATGATTCCGAAACACTCGAGCGACAGCGTCGGGAGAATGAAGCAATCCGCGGCCTCGTAGGCGAGGATCAGATTTTCGTCAGACATGCGTCCACAAAACCGCAAGCGCTCGCCGATGCCGAGATCGGCGACGAGCTTCTCGTGATAGGGGCGCAACACGCCGTCGCCGCCGATCATGAACATGCAACGCCCAGCCTTGGCGAGCGGTCCGATGGCGCGAATCGCGATTTCGATTCCGGTGCGAGGAACGTGACCGCGCACTGTAAAGAGGATGGGCGTATCCAACGGCCATCCCAACTTGATTCGCGCTTCACGGCGAGTCTTGGTGCGGCGGAGTTCGGGACGGCGCCAGTGGGGAATGATCACGGCATCGTGCGCGAGGTTGTGGAGTCGAATGAGCTGGCGGCGGGTGTACTGGGAGAGAACGTGGATTCCGTTGCACTGAGCGAGCAGGCGGTATTCGAGGCGCCGTAGCGGTCCGGTCGCGAGAAGACCCTTGAGTTTGCCGACCACTCCTGCGGTTGACCAGTTAATCTGCTGTTCCATCGTTACGGGCGAATGCACCGTCGCGACCAACGGTTGGCATCCGGCGAGGGCATCGAATGCGGCAATTCCGGAATAGGGGGAGTGGCTATGGACGAGGTCCCATGACTCATTCTTCAGTGCTTCGGCTGCGCGACGCGCCGCAGCGACACCTTTCCGCATTCGAAACGGATCGAATCGAGAAATAACCGGCCGATTGTAACGGAGGATTCGAATTCCGTCGGTCTCGTCCCACTGTGTTTCGGCGGGGCCTCGATCCAGTCTGGCAGAGAACATGGCGACGTCGTGCCCGGCATCCCGCATGATCAGGGCCATGTCCCATGCGACGCGTCCCATGCCTCCTGGCCGATCGATGAAGCAGTCGTCAACGGCAATGAGATATTTCACGAGTGCCCCTCTATGACAGGTCGAACAGTGAATCCGATCGAAAATCGGTGGCGATCGTCATCGAACCGCATATGGTTTTTGGGGACCGCGAATGGGCTGTACGTACCGCTGAGCGGAATTGACGGGCCATTGGGGCGTTTCCAAGCCCGAAAACGGTTTTAGTACCAAATGGTAAAGCAGCACCATGAACGCACCGGCCCAGATGGTGACCTTCAGATGATCTGGAAAGGCGAGGTTCTGGCACCACAATACGGACAGGGAGATTCCTGCCAAGTAGATGGCACCCTTCAGGATTGAGCGGCGGGCGGCGGCGTTGATCCAATGCGCAAGGGCGGCGTGGAACATGCCTGTTGCGATCGCACCGAGAAAGACGGCGACATATCCGCCAATCATCCAAAAAGACCCGATCAACGACAGTTCGACGGAGTGTCCGCCCGGGATCAAGTGAAATCCGTAGTTGTTCAGGTTGGTTGTCACGGAATATGGCGCATAAAACCAGATGGTGCCGGGGACGAACAGGGATGCCACGATTTCGAGGCCGTATTTCGACGCCTCAAACGCCATGAAAGGAACGCGCTCCGGCGAGTTGGTAATAATCGCGTGGCCGCCCGTCGAGAAGAGTCGTCCGAAGGTCGACGTGAAGATCGGGGAGTTTTCCAGAACCTTGTCCCACTCAGTCAAAAGCGAAAGGCGGTAGGCAAAGTCCGTGAATCCGACGGTCTTAGACAGGGTTCGGGTCGTGTTACCAATCACAAGCAGCAGCGGCATGCCGATGCAGACGGAGAGGAGCATCAGCAGCTTCGTACGATCCTTGACAGTACTTAGAAAAAGCACGCCTGCAATGATCAGGACCACCGGACGGGCCGCCATGCCGCGGGCGTTGCCGACGAAAAAAATCAGCGTGGCCCCTGCCAATGTCGCGGCGATGAACAGCAGCGTCGGGAATCGTAGATAGAGGATGCAGCCACCGATGACAAGGTAGAGGCCGATGATGTACTTCTGAAGGCCGAACGCGACATAGGAGACGGCATTTTGCTGCATTGTGACCGTGACGACGGCAAGGGAGACCGTCAGGCCGAGGCAGATCGGCAGAAGGACGTAAAGCAGCCGTCGCACCTGGTATTCTGGCGGCCGAATAGGCAGATCTGGCGCTCCACGCGGTCTGAGGATGAAGAACGTGGCGGCATAAGTCACCACGAAGACGAGCGTGACGACTTGGATCCGCAGGTTTCCGTCCAGAACGTACCGTCGCCCGGCGGGAATGTCGTAGCACATATCCGGGGATGCCAAACCGAAGATGACGGTTCCGAGGGGCCAACCCAGTGCCACCCAGGCAAAAAACAGGACGGGAATCAGACTCGACAACTTGCGATGCCGGACGAATCGAACGCAGAAGAAGCAGATTAGGGCGAAATTGAATGCCCCAAATATCACGGCCGATCGATACTCGGCGGAGGGAACGAAGATCAGTGCGCAAATCGCCACCAAGAACACGCCGATCGTGGTTGGCCGCGTGTACCACGTCACGCCTTGTCCGACAGGGCCTTGTGGCTGGGGATAGTGGTACGTCGTGTTCATGCGACTGCTTCAGAATAGTCTATCGGCCGCTTCGGAGCAAAAAAGTGAGTTCGAGCATCTGCCGGATTCGGTCGTGATTGCTGTAGCCGCTTCGAATGCACCGATCGCGTCCTGCCGCGGCGATACGTTTTCGTTTGGCGTCGTCCTTCAGGAACGCCGTCGTTTTCTCGACAAGCTCGTCGATCGTCGAGAAGAACGCCGCTTCCTCATTCTCAACGTAACAGGCTTCATGATCCGCTGTTCGGTCGGCCAGCATGAACACGCCGCAGGCGGGAATCTCAAAAGACTTGGATGACTGTGTATCCCGGTTGATCTTCGAAACCATGTGAATCGCGATTTTGGCCCCACAAAGCGCCTTCACATATTCGGGGCCCTCGATGCGTTCGAAATTCACGCATCGACGCAGGCGATCCGGAAGCGTGTATTTCTCCCAATTGTAGCCCCATACCTTGAAGTTGATCGGCAATTCCGCGATGGCGGAAAGCGTTTCGATACGGTTCGGTTCCGCATGCCCGACGAACACCACGTCTGCACCAAATTTCGCTTGTTCGTCGGCCGTCAGTTGGACGGGCTTGTGAAGTCCGGGATCGAAGCCCTTCCAGAACTTGCTGACGGAACGGGCACCGCGGTGCTTCATCTCGTCGAAATTCTGCTCCCGGGGCGTGAAAATGTGGTCGTAGCGGCGAATGCACTTGTCGTAATGACGCGATTGGATGATCGGGTTTTTGAAATCGTCTGAGAACGAGTTGACGAGCGTCGCACCGGTTCGGTCCCGGATCTCGACGAGTGTGCGTTCGAAAATCAATCTGCCCATTTCCGTCCAGAGGACGTCGGGTTTGAAGTTCACGGCTTCCTTTACGATCATGCGATTCAGACGACGCGTCGCGGGGCCATCGAGCAGCCGCCATTCGAGGCTTCTGAGCCATCTGGGGGCCGTCAAGAACGGGTCCCTGGACAGGGCAACGGCATCGGCGCAGATCTTGCGCATGCCCTGTAGTCTCGACTCGCTGTTCCCGGATCGCTGACCGACGTAGAAGATCCGCCATTGGGCGATACTTGCGGATGCTGCTCCGTGTGGCGGAGCGGCCGGCGTCGATTCGATCTGCTGCTCAAGGTGTCGAGACTCCATTTGCTTCCTTTATCGACGCTTCGAGGTCGCCTCCGAATAAACGTTTCGCCGATTGTCCGTGTGGTCGGAGGTCCGTCATCATATCAATCGATTCGAGGCGGATCGACCAAGCGGCGGCGGCATTCGTACATTGTCGAGTTGGATTATGTCGGTGAAATTGGCCTCGTCGGCAGGGGGGGCGTCGAGATGGAATGTCAGGCATCCGACGCGACGCTTGCGGTTGCGGTCCGAGGCCGCCGAATCTCGCGAATCAAGTTCCGCTCGCGAATGAACCCAAACGCCCCGCAAATGACGCTGAAGCCCGCGGCGACGGCCAGGAATCGAGACCAGGACGAAATCCAGTGTTCGATCATCATGACAGGAATCAGGGCGAGTAGCGGGACCAAGGTGCTAACGGCTATCTTCGAGGCGAGTCCGCGAAGCTGGCTGGCGGTATACGCGAACCAGCGCTGGAGCGTCAGGCAAAACGGGACGACGGACGCCCAAAATTGAACAACCGCGGTCGCAAAGGGAACGCCCCATACGCCGACGGTCGCAAGTAGCGGGATCATGACTGCAAGGCGGAGGAAGGATTCGAGGATAACGACGACACCCGTTCGCCGCAGCGCCCCCATGCAGTACAGGGCATCGTAGCTAATCGACGCATAGAGCCCGACGAAAACACTGATGCCGATGAGGCAATTGACGAGCTGGCCGGAGAAGTTCTCGTCGCCGACCCACAGTCGCATGAATGGTTCGTTCAGGGCGACGACGCCGATGATTCCGATGGCGCCGAACAAGAATTGGACGCGCGCGCGGCGGAACAGCATCTCGCCATATAGTTTCTGATTGCCTTCACCGTACAGATGGGCCATTGCAGGGTTCAACGAACCGCCGAGAACGAATGTAATCGTCCGGATCATGTCATGAGCCCGCGACGTGAGCGCGAACGAGCCGGCCGCCTCGGGGCCGACGAACGCAGCGATCAGAAATGTCGGGAAGCTGATGTTGATACGGCCCGCAAGTTGCGCGAGAAACTGGTAGGCGCTGAGACGCCAGAGTTGTGGCCAGAGCGCCCGATCCCATCTGAAGCTCAGTCCAAGAACCCCGCGACAGACGTAGAGCAGTAGAAGACCGTTTGCAATCGCCAGATAGACCGCGCGAAGCAGCATGCCGATTGCGATGCTCTGGAGTTCGAATCCATTCAGGAGCAGGACGACTGTGACAATCAGCGCGAGTATTTCGCCGACGATGTTGTGGATGCCCGGGCCGAAGGGTCTTTGCAGGCTGTTCAGGATGGCCCGAATCGCGATGCCGATGAGTTGAATGCCGTTCGCGATTGACACGATCAGAAACGCCCAAGTGATATGACTCGCGATCTCGCCCGAGACACCGATTACCCCGGGAACGAAGACCGCCGCGAGGCATCCGATCAACGTAAGAAGGAAAGAAATGGCGAGCGTGATCACAAGCCCAGTGCCAACGAGCTTCTGGACATGTGTGTGGTCGCGCCGTCCATAGGCCGAGGCGACCATTTGCGACAGCGCGCCCATGAGGCCGAAATCCACGGCGAGAAGCTGAACGGCAACAGCCCCGGACGCAAGCCATGCCTTGTATTCAAGAGCGCCGATGTATTTGAAGAAAATCGGTACGAGGAGGAAGTTTCGGACGACGGTCAGGACGAGCATCCCGTAGCCGAACAGGATGTTCCATTGGGTTGCTCTCCGTCGGCTGACGGCTGTGTGCGGCGGAGTGGCGTCCTGTGATTGGGTCAACTCGTCGATCTCTGGGGAGGCGCGTCTTGCGTCCGCCCGGGTCTGCTGAAACTACGTATTGATGGAGCAAGTCGTTCGAATGTCGACGTCGTTGTTTCCGTGCCGTGAAACGCGATTCACTCGGACCCCACCCGTGACAAATCCCGATCGCCTGCATCAACATCTGTCGAGCGCGCATCGCAAGGCCGGCGCTCCCGACGACATTCGGTATCGGACATTCCGCCTCGACGAATGTAATCACCCCACGTAAGGTTGTCATCCCGCGAATCTGACGTTAAAAGAACGCTTCAATTCTCGGATGCGTCTTGCGAGCGATTGCCCCCGCCCTGCAATCGACGACGTTATCTGACGGTACTCGTGGCGAGTGCATCCGTGAGTGTTCGGATCACCAGCGTGGTCCACCTTCCTTGGACGGCGAACCGAGCGAATTGTACGTTTGACACTGACGGCGTTTCCTTCTTACAGAGGTGCGTCCACCCACGGCACAACTCATTCGTTCGAGTCAGACCGGCGCCGACAGCATCCGGGCGGTTCGGACCGAGGCAGATTCACAGCATGGCAGTGGCGACTATTTTCGAAAAGCTGACCCGTCGTCGATTCATGGGGGCTGTCGGCGCAACGGCCTGTGTCGCTGCAGGCTGCGCGACGGGCGTGGATCCGGTCGATTTGGTCACCGGTCCAACGGAGCCGGGCGACAAGGGAACGGGCCCTGACGGTCCCGACACAACGACGACGACGACGGTCACGCCGGGGGTTGAACCCGAAACGCCGCCGTCGCCGCCTTCTCCTCCTGCGGAAGTTGATTACAAGAATCTGTTGCTTGCGCGAACCACGTTCGGACCGATCGAGTTCGAGCGAGCGCTGTACGATCAGTTGGGGCACGAAGGGTACGTCGAGTACCAGCTTGCATGGGATGACATCGACGATTCGGGAATGGATGCCCGGCTGGCGAGCCTGGACCTGCTCGACGAGCCGCCGGCCAACCTGATTTCCACGAGCACGGACGAAATCACGCGACAACTCCAGACGAACATGCTTGTGCGGGCGATTCACAGTCGGCGACAACTGTACGAACGGATGTGCGAGTTCTGGACTGATCACTTTTATGTTCACGCACAGCGCGACGTTTCGAACCAGCAGTTGATCGAGAACGATCGCGACAACATTCGTCCGAACGCCCTGGGGACGTTTGGTGACTTGCTTCATGCCGTCGTCCGCGGCCCCGCCTTGCTCACGTATCTCAATAACGGAAACAGCCGAATCGGAGTGACGAACGAGAATTTCGCCCGCGAGTTGCTTGAGTTGCATACCGTCGGCGTCGACGGCGGATACGCACAACGAGATGTGGTCGATCTGTCGCGCGTGCTGACGGGCTGGAATGCCGTTCTGACCAATTTCGCGTGGCATTCCGGATACCACGATCAGGGTGCGAAACAGGTGATGGACGTCAGTTTGGCTGCCAACGGCGGTATTAACGACATTTACACAGTCGTCGATTACCTGGCGGCTCATCCAAATACGGCTGAGTTCATCGCGACGAAACTCGTGCGGAGATTCATCTCAGAGGATGTGCCCAGCGCCGTCGTTAATTCAGTCAAACAGGCATTCATCGATTCGGACGGCGATATCAAGTCGGTACTGCGCGTGTTGTTTTCCAGGGCCTCGCTCGCGCATGCGACGCCGAAGCTCAAGCGACCTTTCCATTTGATCGCATCGCTGATGCGGCAATCAGGCGCAGAGACGGACGCCGCAACCGATTTGATGGAACCACTCTATTTGCTTGGGCATGCGCCCTATGAGTGGCATGATCCTGATGGATATCCGGACGTGTCAACGCACTGGGCGGGTGGAATGATGGCTCGATGGCGCGTCTCGCAGGAAATCGCCAACGGTCTGATGTCAGCCTACACGATACCCGATACGACGATGGAGACGTCAAAGCCGAACTCCAAGGTGGCAGAGAAGATTGCCGCATGGAATACGCGTTATTTCGGCGGGGCGTTGACGAGTTCGGAGAAGGGCCTGCTTACGAGCTTTGCGACCAACTTTCCGCATCAACGAGAACTCTTTGCCACGATGGTGAACATGCCGTCCTTCCAGCTTCATTGAGCCCGAGGCGGAGACTCTGCGAATATGGACATTGAAAAACTGACGGTCAACGCTTGCAGCGAGTTCAAGGACGTCATGCGCCGGGATTTTCTGAAGTCCCTCGGCCGCGCCGGGATTGCGGGGGTACTGTCCGCTCCTGCGTGGATGCCCCGTCTGTCTTTCGCCGCGGATGATTCCTCGACGCGCGATCTGATCGTGCGCATTTTTCTGTTCGGCGGTCTCGACGGCCTCGCAGCCTGCCCGCCATACGATGAAGCGGCGTACTATGCGGCTCGTCCCACGGAAGCCATTCCGCGGCCGGACGACGTGGCCAGCGTGAAGGCAATCGACCTCGACGGGTTCTTCGGTCTCCATCCCGCGTTGTCTCCGCTAAAGGCAATCTACGATGCCGGAGACATGGCGATCGTGCACGCGACCGGCCATCCTGACGTGAATCACTCGCATTTCTATGCGAGGGACATCTTCGAAAGCGGGGCCAGCCTCATGACGGGCGGATGGCTCGGGAGGCACCTGGCGAACACGAGTGAATTGGGCTCCGTTGAGGTTCGCGCGATTTCAGCGGCGAACGATGTTCCGCGATGCCTTCACGGCGGACCGAAGACCGTAGCGATACCCAGTGTTGACGACTATGGGCTCGGCGGTGACGCATACACGGCGTCGCTCCGTTCGAGCATTCTGGCCAATGCCTATTCGGGGATCCTGCCGGCCGTCAAGACGGGCGCGACTTCCGGATTGGCCACGGCCGACGTCATGGAATTCGTCAGGTCGCTAGGGTACTCGCCGGCGAATGGCGCAATGTACCCGAACACCGAGGTATCCATCGCACTGAAGACGATCGCGAACATCGCCAAGGCGGACGTCGGCGTCGAGGTTGCGGCGATGACGGCCAACGGCTGGGATACTCATGAATCCCAGGGTTCGCTTTCCGGCGATCTGTATACAAAACTCTCGCAGTTGGGTGCGGCGCTCGCGGCGTTCTATACGGACATGGGCTCTCTGATGGCCCGCACGACGATCATTATCCATTCCGAATTCGGCCGTCGAGTCGCCCAGAACAATCAGCCGAGCAATGCCGGGACTGACCACGGTTACGGCGGCGTCATGTTTGTCATCGGCGGCGGTGTGAACGGCGGTCAAGTCATCACGGACTGGCCCGGCCTGGACGAGGCGAACCTCGTTGACGGCAACCTGGACATCACGATCGACTCTCGTGACATCCTGGCGGAGATCCTCCAGAAGCGTGCAGGGAATTCAAATCTCGCCGCGGTTTTTCCGGGATTCACGCCGACGTTCAGGAACGTCGTGCAACTGGCGACCTGATCGGCGGTCTGCCGGGCTTTGCAGGCGACGTGACGTGATTCTTCTGACAGGTCCAACAGTGCGTGGATGCGAACTTGCCTTTGGCGGTGAATTCCGCGATTGCCTGCCGTCGCCTCTTGTCATTTCGATTGTTCGCAAATGGGGTTCGCCTCCCGCCGTCCGCTTGCGGGCCCGCGTCGTTTCGTCCAAGATAGCGCGGCGTGACGGAATAGAGTCATGGGGCGATAACCGCGCCTAGTCGATAACCCGCTCCGGGAACCCCAATGCCCGCGGGGCCGTATTGAATCACTTATGCGGGTGTTGCACGTCATTACCGAATTGGATCTGCTGATGGGCGGCCCTCCGCAGGCGCTCGGCGTTCTGGCGAGAGCACAGGCTGCGATCGGAAGCGATATCACGGTCATGCCCTGCTGCCGATCGAACGGGCCGCAGGCGCTGCCTGAGGGCCGTGAGGATCGGCTGCGAGTGCTCGCGCCGGTAACGAATTCAAGCCTGAAGTTCGTTTCGCCATCCGTCAGGCGCGCGATGACGGCCGCCGCCGAAGGCTGCGACATTCTCCACGTTCATGGTTCATGGCGATATCACACGCGTATCGCCCCACACGTCGCAAGAAAATCGGGGGCGAAGCTGATCATCCGCCCGTACGGGAACTGGGGAATCGTGTCCCGCGCGCACAAGGGGTACGTGAAGTCGATGTACTGGCGGCTGTTCGAGAAGCGCGTGGCCGAGGCCGCGAGTGCGATTCACTGCGCGAGCCTGAAAGAAGAACGCGAAATCAAGACGCTGAACGTCTCAACGAGAACGATCGTCGTTCCCAATCCAATCGACGACACATTGCTGGACAAGGCGCCGGATATGGAGGGACTTGCCGCGGCCTGTCCGGCGGTCAATGAGTTCGAACATTGCCTGTTGTACATGGGACGAATCACGTTCATCAAGAATCTCACTGCATTGATTGAGGCGTTCAGCAAGGTCGCCGGCGATGCGCCGAGTTGGTCGCTGGTCATTGCCGGAAATCCCGAAGATGCTGAACTCGCCCGGCGATTGCGACGAATGACAGTTGATCTGGGTTTGGAACGGCGAGTCGTCATTCCGGGGATGTTGGTCGGGGGCGTCAAAGTGGCGGCGTTGCGACGGGCGGACTTGTTCGTCCAACCTTCGCTTCACGAGAATTTCGGCGTCTCGACGGCGGAGGCCCTGTTGTTCGGCGTGCCATGTGTTGCATCGGACGGCGTGGCGCTGGCGACGGACATCGAGGCCGCCAAGGCGGGGTTGGAATGCTCGACGCAGTCCGATTCGATCGCCGCGGCGCTTCGCACTTTGATGCTCGATGCGGAGATGCGGAAAACGATGGCGGCGAACGCCGGCGAGCTCGCGAATCGGTTTCGGCCGAGAGCGGTCGCGCTGGCCATGGACGCGGAGTATCGACGCTGCTGATTCTTCAGGCGCGGCGGACTGGCCCGTGTGGAGTTCGGGCGGAAATTGACTGCAGCGGCGGCGTGTCGTGCGACGCCGGTATCGCGGGGGCAGCGGACAGCCATGTGTGGAATCGCGGGAATCATTCACTCGAGTCGAGACACAGTTGCAGCCGCCATTCGGCGTATGACGGCGGCCGAGGCGCATCGCGGCCCTGATGACGAAGGGATCCACGAGTGCGGCGGTGGGAGCCGCGCCGTCGGCCTGGGGCATCGGCGGCTTTCCATCATCGATGTCTCGCCACTCGGGCATCAGCCAATGCTCCATCCGCAGACGGGCGATGCGCTGATCTTCAACGGCGAAATCTACAATTTCGCTGCTCTGCGCGACGAGCTCATCAGCCAAGGCGTGACGTTTCGCGGTCACAGCGATTCGGAAGTGCTGCTGATGGGCCTGACGCTCCACGGTCCATCGTATATCGAGCGCCTTGAAGGCATGTTTGCCTTTGCGTTTCTCGATAAGAGGGGCGGGCAGCTTTACCTCGCCCGCGATCCCCTGGGCATCAAGCCGCTGTACTTCGCGGCGACGAGCGACTTGCTTGTATTTGCCAGTGAAGTGCGATGCGTTCTTTCGTCCGGCGTCGTCTCGAACGAGTCCGACTCCGCTGCGATCGGTACGTTCCTGGCGTTCGGCGCCGTCTCCGAACCGAGGACGATTTTCAAGTCCGTTCGGATGCTCGAGCCCGGCACTGTTGCGACTGTCGACCTTTCGAGCGAGAGCCTTGCCGCAGGCATGAAACCTCGCCGTTACTGGTCTTATCCGAACCCATCGGACGGCGTGGATTCGGAGAAGTTGCGGGAGGGAATCGTCTCCACGCTCGATGGCGCCGTTGCCTCGCACCTTGTCAGCGACGTTCCCGTCGGCGTGTTTCTTTCGTCCGGCATCGACAGCACGATCGTCGCATGGTTGGCGAGTCGACATACGAGCAAGCTTCGAACATTCACTGTGGGGTTCAGCGATCAGCAGGAAATGAGCGAACTCGAAGCGGCTCGTGCAACAGCGAGTGAAATTGGTTCGACACACAAGGAGATCGTGCTCTGCAGCGACGACGCGCGAGACGCGGTCGCCGATTGGATCACGTCGATGGATCAGCCCTCCATCGACGGTCTGAACACGTATCTCATTTCGCGCAGCGTTCGGCAGGAGGGCGTCGTCGTGGCGCTTTCCGGCCTGGGCGGCGACGAACTCTTCTGCGGCTACCGGACGTTTTCCGATGTGCCACGAGGCTATCAGCTCATTCGACGACTCGGCTGGATACCGTCTCGTGTACGATCGGCGATGGCATCGACGGCTACGGCCGGTAAGTCCCTGCGCGTTCGCCGGAAGGCGGCGGATATCGCCGCGTGTTCGGGGGCATTGGCGGCGCACTATCTACTGCGACGACGTATTGCGTCATCCGTCGAGTTGTCGAATCTCGGCGTTGACGTGGGGGCGGTGGACCGGGAGCAGGCCCAAATCTGCGAGGCTTCGCTCGGCGATTCGGACCTGCAGGCATCGGATCCGATTGCGTCCATTTCGCGGTACGAATGCACCCATTACATGCGGAATACGCTCCTGCGAGATTCCGATGTAAACGGTATGGCACACGGCCTTGAGATTCGCGTGCCGATGTTGGATCGCCGAGTCGTCGAGTTGGCGCACGGCATTCCCGGCACGAAGCGCATGCCGAGCGGCCGGGCCGATAAGACGCTCCTTCGGGAGTGTTTCCCGGGGGCGCTTCGCAGCCGGCTTCTGGCGCTTCCGAAGCGAGGGTTTACCCTGCCGATAGGTCATTGGATGAAAGGACAAATGCGGGACGCGTGTGATGCGGCCATCGCGAGTGCGAGTGAATGTGCGATACTCGATGGAGGTGCCGTCAGACGCCTATGGAAGGACTTCATCGATGCGCCCGAAAGCGATCGATGGTCGCAGGCGTTTTCGCTTTGTATTCTAGGCTGGCATCTCGAGCGTGCATCGCGTTCCTTCAACGGCGTTTCGGCATGACATCGGCGAGCTGCAGATGGTGCGTGCCTGGCGCGGCTCGAACGTGGTTCATTCAGGGCGAGTTAACTGAGGCGCTAGTGGTCGTCGAGCACACAGTGGACGGAGTCGAACGGAACAGTGTACGTATTGGCTGAACAGTGGGAGGACGGCTATCTCGACTATCATCGCGACGATGGCGAGTTGCGCATCCAGGTCCGATTCTGGTGCCCGATTCGAACGCTGCGCGATGTGTACGTCGAGCAACCACGAAGTCTTCGCCGCGTGCTCAACTACGTACGCGAAGTGGGCGTGATCAGCGTCGTGCGGAAGATCCGATCGCGTATGGCGGAGCGCGTTCGCAACGCGCGCGTTCTGGCCATCGGCGCAGGGATCGTCGTCGAGGGCGATGGGGTTGGGAACGCAGTCGTTTTCATAGCGCCGTGTCATCCCCGCAGCGTCGAGCGGATCGTTCTGCGTCCGGAGTGGACGGCGAATGCTGGCAGTGATCTGGCGGAACGGGTCCGGAACGCCAAGGGTGTATCGACCGTCGAATTGCGCGATCCCGATCGTGATTCCGCCTTTGAGGGGCTTGAGGGCTACAACGAATTCAGCGGTCGTCGCGCGCCGGTGCAATTGAGGGACGCGCTCGATCGGGCGAAAGCGCTACTCGCAACCGCGGCGCCGGATTCGCTTCAGACAATAAGCACCGTCGCAGATTCCGCAATCTGCGAACAGCGAAGCGTGGGGAGTCCGGCGCATTCGTCGACGGGTTCGCTTCGCGCTGCAATATTCGGCCTGGGGCATTACGCGAAGACCTGTATCGTTCCTTTCGTTCCCAAGGGGATCGACATCGCCTCGATTCACGAGATCGACCCCACGCAAATCGGTCGGCAACCTGCGATCGCCGCCGAATACGATACATGTCCGACGTTGCGGGCGAGCGAGCGGTATGACATCGTATTCGCTGCGGGATATCACCACACGCATGCACCGTTGGCCGTGGAGGTGTTAGAGGCCGGCGGCGCGGCGGTCATCGAGAAACCGATGGCGACGACGCAGGCGCAACTTGATTCGCTGATGGCGGCGATCGGCGCGGGGACAGGGCGCGCGTACGCGGGGTTCCATATGCGATACAGCCCGCTGTGGCGAATGGCTCGCGAGGATCTCAATGTTCCCGAGGGCGAGCCGATTCATTACGACTGCATCGTTTTCGAAATCCCGCTCGGTCGCCTGCATTGGTACAACTGGCCGTCGTCCGGCAGTCGCCTGATCAGCAACGGGTGTCACTGGTTCGATCATTTCCTTTTCATGAATCGGTATTCGAAGCCGATGCGATACCATGCATGGCGAGGCGGAAATAACGACTTGCACTGCAGCGTCGAGTTGGAAAACGGGGCCGTCATGAGCATGGTCCTGACGGATCACGGAAGCACGCGGATCGGCGTGCAGGATCACGTGCAGCTTCGAGCAAACGGCGTGACGGTTCGCGTAGACCACAACAGCCGCTATTTCTCGGAGGACGGTCTTCGCATTATCCGCCGACGACGATTCAACCGATCGCGACTGTATGGGATGATGTACTCGGAGATCTGCCGGCGAATTCTCGCGGGCGAGCCGGGCGACGATCCCGAGTCGATCCGAGTTACGACACAGTTGATGCTTGATCTGGAACAACAGCTTGTTGACAAGGCAGCGTCGACTCGCGCACTCCCACGCGGGGCGGCAGCGACGGTTGCATAAATCATGGCGTAGAGATTGGACTATTTACATGATCGCAGTCGGCGCAGGCGGTAGTCAGTTGTGCGGAAGATTGCGACGTCGGTCAGCTTGGAAACGAAATAACCTGGGATCGCACTGCCTGCGGTAAACGAAGTCGACTCCGGATTGAGATAGGTTGAGATGCGACAAGTTCTACAGAATCTGAGATCGGGCGAAACGACGCTTGCGGACGTTCCGTGCCCGATGGTGCGAGCAGGGCATCTGCTGATCCAGTCGCGCGCGAGTCTGATCTCCGCCGGCACGGAACGGATGCTCGTCGAATTCGGGAAGGGCGGTCTGCTTGCTAAGGCGCGGGCGCAGCCCGAGAAGGTGCGGCAGGTTCTGGACAAGATCAAGACAGACGGGCTTATGCCGACGCTGGAGACTGTCTTCGCACGGCTCGATGAACCATTGCCGTTGGGGTATTGCAATGCGGGCGTCGTGTTGGAAGTCGGCGTCGGCGTCGAGGGATACAGCGTCGGCGATCACGTCATCAGCAATGGCGCACATGCGGAGATCGTGTGTTGCCCGGCCAATCTCTGCGCCAAGGTTCCCGACGGCGTTTCGAGCGAAGAGGCAGCGTTTACGGTCCTCAGTGCAATCGCACTTCAGGGGATTCGACTGATTGAGCCAACGCTCGGAGAACGAGTCGTCGTGACGGGGCTCGGACTGATCGGACTCGTCGCAACGCAGTTGCTGTTGGCCAACGGGTGCCGCGTGCTGGGCATTGACCTGGATGAGCGAAAGCTCGAGCTGGCGCGAGAATGGGGCGCCGAGACGGTGAATGTCGGCGCGGGGGGAGATCCCGTCGCGACGGCCATGGCGTTCAGTGAAGGCCGCGGCGCGGACGCCGTACTGATCACGGCTTCCGCGAAGACGAGCGACATCGTCCATCAGGCGGCGCAGATGTGTCGGAAGCGCGGCCGCATCGTCCTGGTCGGCGTTGTCGGATTGGACCTGAAGCGATCGGATTTCTACGAGAAGGAACTGTCCTTTCAGGTGTCGTGTTCGTACGGGCCGGGGCGTTACGACGCCTCGTACGAAGAGAAGGGGCAGGATTATCCGTACGGATTCGTGCGTTGGACGGAGCAGCGCAACTTCGAGGCCATTCTTGAATTGATGTCGGCGGGGCGGCTAAGGATCGCGCCGATGATTGAGCGATCGATACCGTTTGATGATGCGCCCGGCGTGTACGACAAGCTCTCTGAAAGTAAGAATGCGCTGGGTCTTGTGCTCAAGTATCCGGATGCACCGGACTTGCGTCGAACGCTAGCGATCGGGTCGCCGGATGCGAAACCATCGAAGTCGGCAGGGCGTGCCGTCATCGGTGCGATCGGCGCGGGGAACTACGCGAAGCTGATGCTGCTGCCGGCATTCGCGAAGACGAACGCGGTGTTGAGAACGATCGCCAGCGCCGGCGGCGTCAGTGCGCGGCACGTTGGCGCGAAATTCGGATTCCAGCAGACGACGACGGACTACAGGGAAATACTGAGTGACGAGTCGATTGACACCGTTGTGATCACGACGCGACACAGTTCCCACGCCCGTTTCGTTTGTGAAGCGCTCGATGCGGGGAAACATGTTTTCGTTGAGAAGCCGCTGGCACTCAATCCTGATGAACTGGATCGGGTAATGACGGCGGCAGGCGGAAACAGCGATCGGCAATTGCTGGTCGGATTCAATCGTCGCTTTTCGCCGCACGCAACGAAGATGGCGTCGCTGTTGGCGGCACGCAGCGAGCCGTTGACGATGATCATGACGGTCAATGCAGGATTCATCCCACCGGATCACTGGACGCAGGATCCGCAGGTCGGCGGGGGGCGAATCATCGGTGAGGGCTGTCATTGGATTGATCTGCTCGCGTATCTTGCGAACTCGCCGGTCGTTCGCGTCTCGGCGTCGAACGTGGATCAGTGGAAAGGCGTCGGCCGATCGGACGACAAGACAACGATCACGCTGACATTCGCCGACGGTTCGATGGGGACGCTTCACTATCTGGCGAACGGCCATAAGAGTTTTCCGAAGGAGCGGCTGGAGGTATTCAGCGATGGTCGAATCCTGGCGTTGGACAACTTCCGTGTTCTGCGGGGCTACGGGTTCGGCGGATTCAAAAAGATGAAGACATCGCGAATGGACAAAGGACACGATTCGGAAGTCTCTGAGTTTGTCCGACGTGTGGCGAATGGCGGGACGCCACTGATCCCACTCGGCAGCATCATCAATACGACACGAGCGAGCTTCGCGGCAGTCGAGGCAGCGCGATCCGGCACGACGATAGAGATTCCTTCGTAATCACGCGCGATGCCACGTCACCGGCGTGCAGCGTTTTACTGCGGCAATGGGATTCGATCATCGGATGGAGCACTCGGCATCGATGGAAAGGACTCTGAAGACCATGCCGATGCGCGACGCGAAGACCGCCCTTTTCTGGGGGGCGTATGCGAGCACTCGATCGGACACGGATCGAGAGAACGAAACCAACCTGCATGGCGCCGCGGAATGGCTTTGGCGGAGTATTGATGTGACGGGCGTGGACGGTTCGTCCGTCTGTTTCAGCCTTTACAGGGGATGGATGCCGGCGTATCCGGAGACGACAGGGTACATCATCCCGACGTTCTATCGATATGCGAGGCAGTTTGATCGGCCGCGATTCGCCGAGCGCGCGACGGCGATGGCCCGCTGGATCACGACATTGCAGACGGCTGAAGGCGCCTTGCCGGGTTCGCACTATAACGAAGGTATCACGCGACCGCCGTCCGTGTTCAATACGGCGCAGATGATCATCGGTCTTGTTTCCGCTTATGAAGAGACGGGGGATTTGATGTTCCTGACGTCTGCCGATCGCGCCGCGACGTGGTTGGCGAAGGAACAGGAGGAAAGCGGCGCATGGAGCCGTTTCGCGTATCGGCGGGGCTTTTCCCCCTCGTATTACACGCGCGTTTGCTGGCCGATGCTGATGACGACGATCCACACGTCGAATTCCATTGTGCGAGAGCGGGCGATACGCGGGTTACGGCACATTGCCGCGAGGGTGCGAGACAACGGCACTGTCGCCGGATGGGGATTTGCGGACGACAGGCCCGCCTTCACGCACACCATCGCGTACACGATTCGCGGTTTTCTTGAGGCGGGGATGCTCGGTGATGACCTGAGCGAATTCCTCGCAATTGCCGAAGTGTCGGCGATGAAGCTGTTCAGGATCATGGAGTTGCGGAAGAAGCTCGCCGGGGCGTATGACGATCAATGGCGCGGCGCGAACTGGTACGTCTGCCTGACGGGCAATTGCCAAGTCGCGATCTGCTGGATGCGGCTGTTCGACCTGATTGGTGATGTTCGGTTGTGCAATGCCGCATGCAAAGCGATTGATGTCGTTACAGCGCGACAGAAACTCAAACCGATGTTGTTGCGTAGCATCGCCGGGGCAATCCCCGGATCGGCGCCTTTGTTCGGGCGATACCTGACGTTTCGCTATCCTAACTGGGCCGCCAAATTCTATTTGGACGCGATCATGATGCGGAACGATCGGCTGTCGAAGATCCGGCAGCATCCGCCGGTGGCGCCATGAAGATTGTCGTGACGAGCGGGTACAGCAAGTCGCGCCATGCGATCGCCCTCTTGGCCTTGCTCGCGCGCGCCGGGCACGATGTCGGATATTGTCTCAACGTCAGTACATTCAGCGTGCGACGACTGCGGAGCTATTATCGGTTTTACGGGCGCAAGCTCTTTTCGCTGGTTCGACGCCGAATGTTGTCAGGAAACGGCGGAGGCAATCTGCATCCGGAAGTCAGGTACATGGATGCGTTTCTTGAAAGACACGGCATACCCGAACGGTCGGTCTCGGCGATCTGCAGACGGACCGGCACTCGGATGGTCAGCGTTGGCTCACTGAATGACGAGAAGGCGCTTGGAGTAGTGCGTACCTTTCAGCCGGACGTCATTGTCTATGCGGGCGGCGGGATTCTGCGAAAGCCCGTGATCGAAATCCCGCGAATTGGCGTGTTGAACGCCCATGGCGGACCGCTTCCCGGTATTCGGGGGATGAATGCCGCCGAGTGGGCCCTGATGTGCGGCATGCAACCCGGAACGCATGTACACTTCATTGACAGCGGCGTGGATACGGGGCCGTTGTTGTTCTTCTGGCCATTGGCCATCGAGCCGGGCGATTCGATTGCGGACCTTCGCGGCAAGGCGACGGTTCAGGCAGTCGAATGTCATTTGCGTGCGGTAGAGATGTTAGGGGCAGGAACGATCGAAGCGATACCTCAAGACCGAGATGACGGTCGCCAGTATTTCGACATGCATCCGCTATTGGTCGGGATTCTCGATGATTGGTTGCGCGATGGCCGGCTGAGTGCTTGGCATAAGGAACGGAGTCTTCACCCGTGAATCCGTGGACTGTACTGAAGACGATACGCACTCTCGGCCCCAGCGTCGCGTTCAAGCGCATCGTCAATGCGGTCAAGATCAAGAGCGGATACATCGAGTGGCTGGATCGGGCAGCGCCGTTCGACGTTGAACATCTCGCGGTACATTTGTCGAAGCGCCTTGCGCCATCGGACCTGCTGGCTGCGTTCAACGACAATCGAAAGCCGTTCCTGTTCGATCTGTCGGACGTGCAACGAGCCGGCGACGTTCTATCCGGGGTCGTCACGCCGGCTGCGAAGGCAGAGTTGCTTCAAAGGGTCGAGCGACTGAAGACCGGCAGCGTGCGGTATTTCAGCCGGAACGATTACAATCTGGGTCGTCCGATCAACTGGCATCTTAATCCGCAATCGGGCATTCAATGGCCGGCAGATCGCCACTGGCGGCATTACTCTCAGTTCAATCCCGAGCTCGGTGATATGAAGCTGGCGTGGGAGGCAAATCGCTTCGCATTCGCCTACGATCTGGTGCGTGCATACGGGCTGACTGCCGACGTCTCGTGGGTCCTGCTCGGGCTCGACCTAATCGACGAGTGGATTGACGGAAACCCGGCGGGGCTGGGCGTCCAGTGGAATTGCGGTCAGGAGACTGCGTTTCGCCTGATGGCCTGGTGCTTCCTACTGCATGCTGCCGTGGATGCGGGCGTCATTGACGCCGCGCGTTTCGCGCGCGTGCTCGCGTCAATCTACCGACAGACGAGGCGGATCGAACGGTTCATATCGTTTTCGAGGTCGATTCGCAACAATCACTCACTGAGCGAGGCGCTGGGACTCGCGACGATCGGAATGCTGTTCCCCCAGTTCGATCGCGCGGCGATCTGGCGCAACAAGGGGCTGTCGATTTTCCAAGGCGAAGCGGCCTATCAGATCTTCGACGATGGCGCCTACATTCAGCAATCGATGAACTATCATCGGCTGATGCTAAGCGACTGTTTATGGACGTCGCGGCTTGCTGATCTGCACGGCTTAAAGATGAGTCCCGAGTTTCTTGGACGGGCCGCTCGTGCAACGGAGTTTCTCCTGCAGACGATGGATTTCGAGAGCGGCGGCGTGCCGAATTACGGCAATAACGACGGCGCGCAGATCCTGCCTTTGACGTCGTGCGATTATCGCGACTATCGACCGATCGCTCAGGCGGCGTCTCGACAATTCAAGGGCTATTGCGTCCTACCGCAGGGGGCGCAGGACGAGATTCTCTTCTGGGTCTTCGGCGATACGGGCGAATCCGTTCAGCGCAAACGTGAGGAGCGGCGAAGCGCGAGTTTCGACGTGGGCGGATACTACACGCTTCGCGGAACGAGTACGTGGGGCATGGTGCGATGTCATAGTTATGTCGAGCGACCGGCACAGGCGGACATGCTGCACTTCGACCTTTGGCGCGACGGCGAGAACGTGCTGCGGGACTCGGGCTCATATAGTTATTACAGCAAGGCTCCCTGGCAAGATCATTTCAAATCGACGGCGGCGCACAACACGATTGTCGTGGGCGGTGAAAGCCAGATGCGCAAGGGGCCTCGGTTCATGTGGTATGACTGGACGCGATCTCGTTTCATCGGGCGCGGCGAGATGGCTGAGGAGTCTGGCGACTGGTGGGAGGGTGAGCACGACGGATACCTGGGTCGATTCGGCGTTATACATCGTCGGCGGATCGAACGACGAGGATCCGATTCGTGGACGGTTATCGATTCGCTGTTGGGTGAAGGCGATGTCACGGCGACGCTTCGCTGGCACCTGATCGATCTCGCCTATGCGTTTGACGCGACTACGTGTACGCTCACGATGGGCCTTGCAAAGTCGGATCTAGCGCTATCGATCATCGCGGAAGATGGGACGATCGCAAGCGCGAGCGTTCTGAGGGGGGCGTCGGACGAGGTCTCCGCGGACGGGTGGGAATCCGTCTATTACGGCGAGAAGGCGCCAATTCCCGTCCTTCGCGTCGATCTGATCGGCACGATGCCATTAAAGGTCAAGACCGAGATTCGTTTTGCGAACAAAGAGCCGAATGGATAGCGCCGGATTCGCAAGGCAGGAATAAACGAAGTTATGCATATTGCCTACATACATCAGCACTTTCAGACGCCGCAGGACAAGGGCGGGACACGATCCTATGAGATGGCTTTGCGTCTAATCGCGGCAGGGCACAAGGTCTCGATGATCTCGGGGACAATGGAGGACGTCGGCGAGCGCATCGGGATTCGGGGCGATTCGATGAAGGTCGATGTCGACGGAATCGAAGTCCATTACATCAATGCGCCGTACGCCAATCGTATGAGCTTCTGGCAGCGCGTTGCTGTGTTTCGGCAGTTCGCCAAGCGAGCGCAGCGCGTCGTCGAGTCGCTTCGCCCCGATCTGATCTTTGCGACGAGCACGCCGCTGACGGTCGGTGATCCGGCCAGGAAAGCGGCGAGGACCCTGGGCGTGCCATTTGTTTTCGAAGTGCGCGATCTCTGGCCGGAATTACCGATCGCGATGGGAATCATCAAGAATCCGGCGTTGAAATGGTACCTCCGTCATATGGAGCGGAGAATCTACCGTGCAGCCCAGCATTGCATCGCGTTGTCGCCCGGCATGAAAGAGGGCATCGCGGAGGCGGGGTTTCCCGAAGACAGGATCACGATCATCCCGAATGCGGCGGACCTCGAACTTTTCAAGCCGGAGCGAACTCTGCCGCGCGATGACTGGCTGGGCGATGTCGGCTGTTGCCGATTTGTTTTCAGCGGCGCCCATGGCGAGGCGAATGGGCTGGATTCACTGATCGATGCCGCGGTGGAATTGCGGCGGCGCGGCGAATCCGGGATTCAATTCGTGTGCATCGGCTACGGCAAGCTGAAACCGCGGCTCATCGAGCGCTGCGAATCGGAAGGCGTTGCCGGCATGTTCCTATGGGCCGATCCTGTGCCGAAGCAGCAGCTTGCGCGGTTGTTGCCGACGTTCGAAGTCGGTCTCATGCTGCTGAAGAACATCCCCGCATTCTATCGGGGAACATCGCCAAACAAGTTCTTCGATTACATCGCTTCGGGACTGCCGGTGCTGAACAACTATCCCGGCTGGCTGGCGGGAATGATCGAGTCGGAGGGGTTCGGCAAAGTCACGCCCCCCGACGACGCGAAGGCGTTTGCGGACGCGTGCGTCTGGTTCCGGGATCATGCGGACGAGCGCGGCGCCATGCGGCTGCGTGCGCGGGCGTTCGCGGAACGGGAACATTCGCGGGATCGTCGCGCCGGCCAATTCGTCGAAGCACTCGAACGCGTGGCAGCGTCGGCGAAATCGTAAGCGGCCGGTCGCGGGAAATCGGCGATTCAGCTCGTCAGCCGAATCCGTGCGTCGTCGATGACGGATCGGAGAATGTCGTCGAGCGACGTTGTCGGGGCCCAATCGATCGTGTCGCTGATCCGCGTCAGGTCCGGCACGCGTCGCATCATGTCGTCGAACGGTCGGCCGTATGCCTGCTCGTAGGTGACGTACTTGGTTTCGCTCCGGCTCGCCGTGAGTTCGATGATGCGACGAGCGAGTGCCTCGATCGTCACTTCCTGCGTGGAGCCGACGTTATACACATTGCCGAAGGCGGCGGGTGAGTCCATCAGCGACATCAATGCGTCGACCACATCGCCAACGAACCCGAAACATCGTGATTGCTTTCCGGTGCCGAAGATCGTCAACGGCTCGCCGCGCAGGGCGGCGCTGACGAAACGCGGAATGACCATTCCGTATTGACCCGTTTGACGAGGGCCAACGGTATTGAACAGTCGCGTGATGACGACGGGAAGTCCGTACTGATCGTGATAGGCGAGGCCCAGGAATTCGTCGATCGCCTTGGAACATGCGTACGACCAACGCGAGAATCGCGTTGCACCGAGAACCGTATCGTCGTCCTCCTTGAACGGGACGCGTTCGCTCTTGCCGTAGACTTCGCTCGTCGAGGCGAGCAGTACCGGCGTTCGATACTTGTTCGCGAGGTTCAGGACGACTTCCGTGCCGTGGATGTTGGTTTCGATCGTATGGACGGGGCGATCGACGATGAGTTGCACGCCGACGGCAGCGGCGAGATGGAAAACGGCGTCGGCCTGTTCGATCAGGACATTCAGCGTCGTGTCGTTGCGGACATCGTCCTGAACGAAGCGAAAGTTCTCGTGATCGATAACGGGTGAGAGGTTTCGCAGACTCCCGGTGCTGAGGTCGTCGAGTGCTATGACACGATCTCCACGTGCGAGCAGGCGTTCGATCAGGTGCGAACCGATGAACCCGGCGCCGCCGGTTACCAGGATGCATGTTCTGCTGGAGTCGGTCGTCATTGACAATGGACCTCGGTGTTCACGTCGGGCGTCTGTTCTGGGGCATCCATCGGCCCTACGCATTGCATGATACCGGAAATCGCGGTGACAGCGATGGCATCACGAATCGGGAAGCGACTGCTCTTGTTCGCTTTGGATACGACTCAACAGTTCCACGGCTTTCTGTGACCATATGTCGTCGCCGGTCTTCAAGACCTCAAGGAATCGCACCGCGTTCGTATTTTCGCTGAAATAGCGAAACAGGCGGGCCGCGACATAGAGCCCGGCGCGGCTATTGCGATTCTCGACGGATAGTCCTTCGAACGCCGACATGATAACTCGCTTCTGTCGTTCAAACTGGTCGATCGCTGCGGTCGCATCCGGCATCGCGTCGAGTGCGAGGGCAAGCCCGGCTTCGTCGTGTTCGCGCAACCGGGCGTAGACCGCTATCCAGCCCATGCACGTGTCGCGATTCACGACTCCCGCGGCCTCTGCCGAAAGGGGCTCGTGTCGTTCAAATGCGATCAGCGTCTTCGCCCAGGCAGCGTAGCAAGTCAGTTCTTCCGCATTCTCGTTCACTGCCGGCACTTCCGACCAGAGCGATTGGAGCGCCGACCAGCGACTAGAAGCAACGAGCATCTGGTGCAGGCGGGTTGCTGCATCCATATTCGTTGGATCCGATTTGAGAACGGCGCGAAAGTCCTGCTCCGCATCGCCGAGCTGCCCCAACACGACCAGCAGATCGCCGCGATTGAACCGGGCTGCCGTATCGCTCGGTTTCCGGGCGATCAAGCGATCGTAGCATTTGACGGCCTCGATGTTGCGCCCCAATTGTGCGAGTACGGCGCCGAGGTTAAGCAGGGCTTGCGTGTCGTCCGGATCGCGCTCGACAAGCAGTCGCAGGGATTGTTCGGCCTCCTTGAGACGACTCTGCGAATAATCGAGCATCGCGAGTTCGAGTCGGTTGCCGCGATGATACGGATTAATCTCGAGTGCTTTGCGCAACGTCTCCCGGAGCTGATCCGAATCGCCGTCGAGTCGTTCGATCTGCGCGAGCGCGCCATAGGCCGGCAGGAATTCCGGCTGGTCATCGATCAGCGCGGTCAACGCAATGCGGGCATCGACGGTGCGGCCAAGCGACGTCAGCGCCAGCGCCCGAAGATAGCGGGTTCGTGTGTGTTTCGGGCTTTGATTCAGGGCCATGTCGAAGGAGGCCAGGGCTGCGACGTTGTCGCCCAGGCGCATTTCCGCTTCGCCAATCTGGGCTGCGAGTCGTGGGTTGTCCGGCCATCGATCGGCGGCTTGCCGGGCGGCTTTCAATGCGTCCTCGGCACGATCGGCGAAAAGATACGCGCGGGCAAGTTCATTGTGCGCATCCGGATCGTCGGGGTAGCACTCGACAACGCGTCGGGCGTATGAAAGCGTGTCGTTCCAGACGGGCGCGAGGTTAAAGCCGATGTATAGCCACCAGACTGAAAGCGCAACAACAGGAATCGCCGCGGCACGGCCCTCGTTGGACTTTCCAGCGGTCGTCGGCTTTGGCTTTCTGAAGATCACACATGTGACCGACATGACCAGTACGACAACGGCGAGGTGAAGGCCGATCATCGGAAGGTACATGTAGCGATCCGCCACAAAGAGTCGGCGGGCGAGGGACGCGAAAAGGAAGGGGACCAGCAACAACACGAAGGTCCCGAGACCGACGGACGCGATCGGCATTCGCTTCCTGAGAAGGGCAATCACGGCGAGGAGGGCGGCGACTTCCGCTGCGGCGCGAAGCAGGCGGGGATCAGTCCAGGTGATTTCGCCAACGGGTGGAGTCCACGGCGATAGCTTTGTGGGCACGACGTATTGTTCCAGGTAGGCGCCAGTTGCGAGGAGAAGCTGCTTGGGCGCGTCGGCGTACGCGGTACTTTGCTTGTCCCCGAATCCCTCGGCCTGTGTCAGCCGGGACATCGCCACGACAGCGACGGCACCAATTGCAAAGAGGGCGACGTAGATCCATAGACCGCGACGATCGCGCTCGCGATGCGCCGTCCGATCCAGCAGCCACGCGACGATCGGAACGGTCGGCATGACCTTTGATGCGAGCGACAAGAGCCAGGCGGCTCCAATGGCGATGGACCACTTTCGCCCCGGCGTGCGAGGCCGGCGCACTGCGAGAATCAGAACGACCAGCGACAGGAGCGTGGCGAGGAGAATCATCCGGCCTGACGTCCATGCGATGGTTTCCATCGCCATCGGATGCGTCGCGAACAGCAGGCCGGTCAATCCGCCGGCCAGCACCCGTCGGGTCAGCGCCGAGGCCAGGAGGACAACCAGCATGGCGTTGATCGAATGGAGTAGTACATTCGTCAGATGGAACCCCAAGGGAGATACGCCTGCAGGTGTTTTCGAAGCCAGCGCATAGTTGATCTGGAACGTGAGCATCGGGAGCGGCTGGTAGAGGTCCCCGTGCGGAATCGTCAGCAGCGTCCATGCGTTATCGAGCGACGGATGATTGACGAGGTAGTGATCCGTGACGAATCGCTGGTCGTCCCCCATGATGAAGCCCGCGTTCAGCGTCTGCCAGCCGAAGGCGAGGGCTGCTGCTGCGGCGATGAGCATTGCGGTCAGGAGCGGAAGCCGACGGCGCAGGCGGCCGGGCGGCTCGGCAAGTGCGGCGGACTGTCGTTTCGTTGAAGACATGATTGCGATGCCGTCTAATCTGATAAGAGTCTGCGTCGGCTTCCGTCACGTGCCCGCGATTTCAGGCGCGATGCCATCGGTCTGGCCTTAACGATCAGGTGCCTACGAATAACCGGTCTCGCGGCTGATCGACTCTTGAGGCCGGTTGGCCCATTCTGCGTCTGAAACCTATCATGGGGCCATGTCGAATCCGTTGTCAAAGTGCGGGACGCGATCTCAACGCATCTATTCTACGGGCCATGGCAAGCTTGTGTTTGGGAATCGCTGCCTCGTCATGGGAATTCTCAACGTCACGCCCGACAGCTTCAGTGACGGTGGTCGGCACTTGGCTGAAGACGCGGCGATCCGTCGGGCGGTCGACATGGTCCGGGAAGGCGCGGATGTCATCGACATCGGCGGCGAGTCGACCCGGCCGGGAAGCCTTCCGGTATCGGCAGGCGAGCAGATCGATCGCGTCGTGCCAGTGATCAGCGGCGCTCGCACCGCCGGCGTTACGGTTCCGATATCGATCGACACGCAATCCGCCGAAGTCGCGGCCGAGGCGCTCAACGCCGGCGCAGACATTGTGAACGACGTGTCCGGTATGCGGCTATGGACGGGCTCGGTGCAGACCGACAGCGGCGCCGACTACATCGATCATGTCGAAATGATGCGTCTGCTTGCGGATCGCGGCGTGCCGTACATTGTCGTGCACATGACGGGGACGCCGGCGACGATGCAATTGAATCCTGCCTACAATGACGTCGTACAAGCAGTCGGGCGGTTCTTTGCAGAGCGAGCAGAGCGTCTGAGCGCCGCAGGCGTGAAAACCAATGGCCGGATGATCGTGGATCCTGGAATCGGCTTCGGCAAGACGCTGGAGCATAACATATCACTCGTACAGTCTTGCGCCGGTTATTCCACGGATTGGCCCGTCTTGCTGGGGACTTCGCGAAAGCGGTTCATCGGCGAAATCCTGGCGACTGCGTCGGCCGATGGAGAGCCTCCCGATGCCGAGCATCGCATCATGGGCACCGCTGCGACGGTCGCGTATGCGGCACTTGCCGGCGTCGACATGGTTCGGGTCCACGATGTACGGGCGATGCGGGACGTTGTGGAAGTGTGCCTGCGACTCCTGTGAACTTCTAGCCACGTCCGAAGCTGTGAACGCAGGTCGCATTTGTGGCTGCACGGAATGGCAACTCGCTCAGTTTCTTTCCGTGACCGCATGTAGTACGCCAATCGGATCCTCTGTAACGACGACCATCGGTCGGTCGCTACGGTAAGACTTCTCGAAGTGGGAATCGAACCATTCGACAAATGTGCGAACGCGTGGACCTGGTGTGATCCTTGTCTGGGAGTCAAGCGTTGTTAAACCGCTCCCATGACGCTTGTCGCTTCCTCATGAGGCTGAGTTGCAGACATTCGTCAATGACCTTAACCTTTCGGACCCGTGGCCTGGGGGATCGGAGTGAACCGTGACGATCAGGATTGAGACGATTTCACCAAAACCGCCGAGCACGCGCAGCATTGACGCTTTGCTCAAGGCGACGCTGGTATTCTCGCGTACCGTCGAACACGTGCTGGAAACCCGCCCGCTGGAAATTGCGGGGGAGCCCTTGTCTCGTCCTCGTGCACAGATCCTTCGTCTACTCGACCAACAAGGACCTCAGACTGCGACTCAGATTGCGTTCTTCCTCGGCGTCAGCAAGCCGGCGGTCTCTCAATTCCTGGACAGTCTGGTCAAGAATCGACTAATTACACGTCGGCGCTCTCAGACGGATCGGCGTGGCGTCGAGTTGCGGCTCAGTGTGAAAGGGAGAAATGCGTCACGTAAGATTCAGGCCGAGCAGCGGCACCTGATCCGAAGCGCTCTTCGCGATGACGACGCCGGCAGCGCCGAAAAGTACGCCGCAGCATTGGAAAGCCTGACCAGTGCGCTCGCCCAAGCCGACAAGGTCTTCGAGAGGTACTGTCTTCAATGCGGGTCACATGCAGACGGGAGTTGTGTGCTGAAGGGTGGGGGCGCCAATTGCCTGTTTCTGGGGAGCCGTTCCAAGCGTCGCAAGAAGAAATGAAGGCATACGTCAAGATCGTCTCGAACACAGACGCCGGCTTCGGCACGATGGCGGATCTATCGGTTAGCAGCATGCCGCGTCTTATTGTCGGTGAGACTCAATCGCTTCCAGCGAGCGTGGTCGAGGACGCCAAGAGCGGGTGAGCGCATCTCCGTGAGCCGATCCCGAACGGCCTTGCGATCCGCGCCGGCAAAGTTGATCGCTTCGAGCAAATGCTGCGTTGCATCAAACGAGAGCTCATCCTCCATCGAAGGTAGTGACTTGCCACGATGCGATCTCCGGGGATCGGGATCCGCCGGGATTTCCGAGAGGTCATAAAGTGATCGATGTGAACAGGGTTCGGGAGCGAGCACGATGCCCGAGTCGCCGGCGGCCATCGCGATGGATGCGTCGCCGACCATCCGATCGCATCCAACGAAAATCTGGTGCATCGCCGAAGCCCGCAATCGTCGCAGCAGCGACGCCGAAGTCTGCGCGTCCGTCCAGGTTAGTATGACGGTGGCGCCGGAGCGGCGAACTTCGTCAAACACTGCGTCCAAGCCATCACCATCGGGATCCACGTCGAGTTCCACGATCGGAGCGTGCCCTCGCGATCGTGCGTGATCGGTCCACCAGCCGAGGTGAAGACGCGTCGTTGCGCCGGGCGTTGACAATACGGCCAATCGGTGCTGCCCCAAGACGTCAAAGACGTAATCCAGGACTGCTCGATGTTGAGCAGGATCGTTCGAGCGACATCGAAACATCCAGGGGTTGATCTCTTCGTCGATCGACGCCGCCGACGCATCGGCGTTTATTAATGGAAGTTCACTGCGCAGCGCAGCCAAAGTGGAAATTCTGGAGCCCGGCGGCAATGTGCCGACCATTCCCAGCACGTTCTCCTGATCGGCGTAGAAGACGACATCATCGTCCGGCATTCCCCAACCGTATCGCTCGAATCCTCCCCTGGCCGCCGCGAAATCGAACGACGAATGACCGCGATAACCGCCATCGGCGTTGACTCGCGATACGGCTGCATTGATGGCAAACGTTCTCGGCCATGAGCGCGAGGTGTTCGAACCCGCGGGAGCGTCGGGAAGGGCGATCACTCTGTTGGCCGGGGCCAAGATGGCAATTGCTGGTCGCTTCGTGGACGGATTTGCTGGTGGGGAGTCCGTCGGCTCTCGCTCGGTGCGATTCGAGTTCGGCGTCGAAGACGCTTTTTCGTTGGTCTCGAGGCGTTGGAATTCTCGCCAAGGTCGGCGTGCCGTCGCTCGGACCAATCCCGAGGACGTACCGATCCATGCTTCCTGTTCATCGATGGCGATGCACTGCACGTGATCGTCGGTGATGTAACCGCCCAGACGGCGCGAATCCGCTGTTCGCTCTTCGCAAAGCGCATCTGCGCGAATGCCGCTGTCGCCATCGAGACGGCGGATCGATATCCAGGTCCCATTCTTCCATTGCGTCAAGACGTAGAGGCCGGCTTCCGTTCCCAGCCAGGTTTCTTCGCCGACAGCTGCGACGCAATGAACGAATGCGTTTCGATCGCCGGCCGGGTGACGTTGCGAATTCCACGTGCCCGCGGGACCCGACTTCCACAGGTCCGATTGCGACGCCAATATCAATGATCCAGCGGCGTTTGCGACTGTTGATGTTGTGCCATCGCAGAGTAGTGGCGCGGCTGAGTCGTCGGACGAACTCTCGGACTCGTTTGTGGGGGAGGTATGCGATCCAGGAGGCACGGCAAGTCGGCGAAGTCCCTCGCACCAGGATGCTGCCAAGAGTTCGGGGCCTCGCAGGGTCAGTCCTACCAATGCCGTTTGCGGAGTTGCTTCACGCCGTTCGGCATAGAGTTCCCAGTCATTGGTGAGCGGATCGAACGAATTAACCCCGCCGTTGGACGCTACCCACACTCGGCTGTCGAGGACAAGGACTGCGTAGATCTGATCGCCGGCAAGGCCACTATTGAACTGGGTGAACTGATCGAAGCGTCCGCCGCTCAGGCGAATCAATCCACCGCCCCACGTGCCGAGCCAGAGGTCGTGGGATTTGTCGTCCCGATCAATCGCGCTGATAGCTTCCCAAGGCAGCCCATCCCGACGGGTCCAGCTTTTCCAGGCATTGCCGTCCCACTTCGCAAGGCCTTTGTTCGTCCCGACCCAGAGCGTGTCGCCGTACTTTCGAATCGCCATGATCCGATCCGCCAGCAGGCCGTCATTTGTCGTATACGTCTGCCACAGACCGAACATTGAAGCCGGAGGCGTGGGCGTCGACTCATCGGCTCGAATCGCGTGAGGTAGAACGAGGCACAGGGAAATCGAAAACAGCCATTGATGGCCTTTCGTCCCAGTGTGCGATGAGGCGCGACATCGGATTGATTGAAGCGGCCGGTTCATGTCAGAGCGATTTCAGGTACGTGATGAGGTCGTTGAATTGGCGTCGAGTCAAGTCCTGCGTCAAACCGTGCGACTGGTAAAGATTGAATCGTGTCCAGATTTCTTCCAAAGTCGCGGCACTACCATTGTGCAGAAAGGGCGGGCTGTCGCATACATTGTTGAGCTGCGGGACGTCAAACGCTTTCATCTGCCTTCGGACCTCGAAGAAGTACACGATTCCCAAGTCCCCGAACGCTTCCAGGTCGTCAAACGCCGGGAGGTCGAAGTCAACGCGCTTGTCGAACCACATCGTCGTACCCACTGAGGATGTCGTCCTGCTGGTCTTCATCGTTGTGTTGTGGCACGTCGTGCAGCGCTGGCTTGCGGGAATCGGTTCACCCTCATTCGTCACGACGCGTTCGAACACAGCCATGCCTCGCCGCTGGGCGTCGGTCAGTCCATTCGCATTTCGATAGCGGTTCAAGGGGCGCTCGATTGTGGTTATGTATCGCACCAAGGCGTCCAACTCGGACGGCGTGTATGGATCCAATCGAGTAAAGAAGACGGCGAAGCGAGCGCCGCACTGTCGATTCAGGGAGGGGTTGGTTCCCTCCCATTTGAACGGCGCCGTATCCATAATTCCTCGCAGACTCCGATTGTCCACCGGACTCATGCCGATGCCGTCCGCCTCGATGTCGAACGTGAGGCCATCAACGTGACCGTCAGGATGGCAGCTGTGGCATGAGAACTGTTGCCCATACGTTTGACGCGCGGAGTGAAAGATCCTCTCGCCGCGGCGCACCTCCGTCTCCTCGTCAGGTCCGCCCAAAGAGATTGTCCGCACAACTGAGAACCGCTCGGTCTCGATGACGCTGACGGAGTCGTCGAGAGAATTGACGACATAGGCCCATCGTCCATCCGGCGAAAACTCAACACCGCGCGGATTCCGGCCGACGGGTATGTGTTTGACAATGAACTTCCGGCTCATGCCGAGATGATTCGGCAAAACGGTTGACCGGTCCGCGTCTGTCGCCCCCTGTATTGTCTCGAGCAAACGAGCGACATCGACGAGCGCCACTTGATCGGTGCCGCCACTGGTTACCAGAAGATGCCGTCCATCAGGACTTGACGCGACGTCCATGGGGTCTGCGAAGGCCGCATCGGGCTCGTCCAACAGGACCTGATCCGTCCTGCCATCGGGCCAGATCACACCGAGCCCGTGGGTCATCGTCCAACCCTGGGCCAATCGTGTGATGGGTACGAGGTTCTTGGCTCGCATGAGCGCGAAGACGGTAACGCCGCTCTGACTGATGACGTCGATCCCGTGCAACATATTGGCATCATTGATCGCCAATCGACTATCAACCGCGTTTGCAGACGTCGAAACGACTGTGATTTCCGACAGCGGCGGGGATCGGAACCCCGTCGGATTCGGGCGCACGTTTGTTACAAGAATCGAATCGCCGGACTCTGCCTGAACAACGTCCCACGGACCGCGACCGGTCACGAGGCGACTGACTTCTGTGAGCTGAGAAAGGTCAATAACTGAAACCGTGTCTTCACCTGTGTTCGCGACGTAGACGCGCCGAGCGGATGTGTCGAGAACAACGCCGTGCGGGTCATGCCCTGTCGCAATGTCCGCAATATTCCTTCTGGTGGTCGTGTCAATGACAGTCAACGTATCCGACATGCGGTTCGAGACGAACAGCGTGTCGCCGTCCGGGTGAAGGGCAATACCCCAGGGGCGCAGCCCAACCGTAATCTCGTCCACAACCGTGCCGGACTCAGCATCAACGATCGCTACGCTGTTCACCTGCTGGCAAACCACGAAGAGCGTTCGCCCGTCGGGAGAGACTGCAAGGTTCACAGGGGTCTTGTAGCGTTGGTCGGCGGGGTTTCGCCGGTATCCGTGTTCGAGCACCTCGACGTGAGACGGCAAGCGGACGTGACAAGCGGCGCAATCGGAGATATCGGATCGGCGGATATTCAGATCGACGGCCGGCGTCGAATTCTGGTTGCGAGCAACACGTCCCGCAACGTGGAGGCTGCCGGCGCCGTGGCACGCTTCGCACTGCACGCCGCAAGCGATGTCGAATGACTCCGAGGTCCAACGAGGGCCCACATCCGCCGAGGCCGCATGGCAGCCGAGGCAGGTCAAGCTCTCATTCGGCGGCTCAACGACGCCGCATAGGTACGCGATCGACGCGGCTTCGGGCGTTGTCAGGGCCGAATAGGATTGGTCGTGAACGGCAACTGTCTCCTGTGAGCAGGTCGGGATATCCAGCTTGGAGCCGTGGCAATGAACACAGGTCACCCGGCCGACATAAGTCGGGAACTCATCGGCTCGTACGGTGATTGCCACGCAACATACCACAAGCATCCGCATGAGAAGAGTCGCTGACGCTTGCCGGAAACCGTTCATCAATCACTTTCGCAATTCGCCTTTCGGCGTCACGTTCAGACTCTCCGGTTCAACACCTGTCTTAGTTGCCCCTCGTCACGATGTTTGGCGGTCGCCGGAGGGCGAGCACATGTCGATTGGGTGGGGTCAACTCACGATCTTCATGGCAACCGATGCAGCCGCGAGCTTCCCCGGGCATGACCCAGAACCAGCTGTCCATCGCATGCAGCTTGCTGCGTGATGCGTCCAGCATTTCCAGCCGCAGTGGAGTCTCGGCCGGCACCTGGAGATGAAAGGAGCCGTCGGGCTCGATTGGAAACTCTCCGAGCACCCGCTCGTCGATTTGATCTCCGGCTGATTGGGACCGGACTTGCCTCGATGCACTCGCGGAATCTTCCCGGTTCCCGTTGAGCGCCTGGATAATGCGGATGTACTTTGCCGCGCCCCGCTCCACATGGCGCATTTCGGCGTCGTCGGACAGATAGGTATCGAGGCAATAGAGATAGCCGAAGTCCAACGGGTCCTTTACGACGCTCGATCGACCACGTGGTCCGCGCTGAGGGCGAATCGCGACGGGATCCAGGTCATGCCAGTCGGGCGCGTCAAAGAGCTTTTCGTTTGGCGCGACGCCGCTCGGATCGACAACGAACACGCCGAACGACTGCTGGGGGCTCGAGCGATACGATACGAGCAACGTATCGTCTGACAGCGGAGAAGGCGATTTGTAGCTGCCGGCGTTCACCGCCATGATGCGCGGAGGTTGCATACTATGTGTACGCGGCACGATCGCGAGAACGCTTCCAAACGAAGGATGCATGATGTCGGACTCGACGAAGACGACGCCGTCGTTTGCCGTTTCGCACGGTGCATGGCAGCGTGTTGCCGCATCCCCTGCGCCCGTGAACGCTCTGAGGTCCGTGCCGTCGATGTGAATCGTGAATAGCGCCGTCGCCGGTCCGTTGACGGCGAGCTCTGAATGAGCGGCGTTGTGTCCAGGGGATCGCCGGCCGGCGTATAGCAGTCGACTGTCGCTGAGTTGAATTGGATCCGACGCATCGGATGGACCGAAGGTGATTCGCCGGACGTGTGATCCGTCCAGGCGGCAAGTGAAGAGTGCGCGAACACCCTCCGCCGAAACACCGGCAAAGCAGATCAATTCCTCGGGCGCCTGATCATTTATTGAATAGCGGGGGGCAACATAGATGGCTTGCAGGCAGTCAAGTGGTTGTCGCGTGACCTGCCTTACGTTTTCCTCGTCGATGATGCGTTCCCATACGTTCAGAGGGTCGTCGTGTGATCGCGCGCCGACGAATAGAACACGCCGACCGTCGTACGACAGCGCGGGGCGGCCCGCCACGGCGAAGTCGGCCGTCAGGCATCGGCAATCAGGGTCGGGAACGGAGGTATCCAGCAAGACGACTCGACTACCGAGGGGCAGGCGAGAGGCACTGTCGATATCGTCTGCCGTCGTGGCGACTCCACTTACGCTCAGAGGTACCTGCGTCAGGATGACGCGAGATGGCGGGGCCGCCCGGCTATCCGCCGGTCGGCCATCGGCCTTGCAGGGCGAACCCCAAGACGCAGCAGCTGAAACGCAAAGCAAGGCCCATATCGCCGCGCGCATGCGATAATAGACTTCATCGGCCTGTGTTCTGGTGTGCGTACCTGCAAGCGGCGCAGGCCGACATGACTTGTCCCCCTGCGATGTGAGCCCACGTGCTGACAGTAATCGGGATCTCATTGCGAAAACAATCGAGAATAGACTGGGTCGAGCGCCGCTGCCTTCCTGTATTGCTCGACAGCTTCGCTGCGCTGATTTGTTGCGGACAACACGTTGCCGAGGTTGAAGTGGGCATTGGCATGATTCGGATCCAGCGCCAGTGCCTGTCGGAGCCGCTGCGAGGATTCCTTCAACATCCCGGTCCGCATCAGTGCATACCCGAGGTTATTGAGAAGGTCGGCGTCATCCGGCATTGTCGCAATCGCATGCTCGTAGCACGGAATCGCCTCATCAAAGCGATTGAGCCGAGCGAGTAGCGTTCCTAGGTTGTATTGGGCGCCCCCCATGTTGGAGTCGATACGTACAGCCTCACGGAGGCTGGAAACGGCGCCCTCGAAGTTACCGAGTTCGGCTAACGCACTTCCCAGGCCGGCGTGGGCGGTCGCACAGCCGGCGTCCAGGCGGATGAGCTCGCGGAACTCAGCTGCTCCTTCCGCAAATTTGCCGTTGTTAACGAGCACTGTCGCCAGGGCGCGATGGGCGGACGCCAAGAGATCCGGGTCGTCGGTACCGGCGCGTGCGTTTGAGATGACGGTTCGGAACTCGTCCACCGCCGGACGCACCTGCCCATGCGCGGCCAATGATGATCCAAGTACCAATCGGGCTGACAAGTCGTACGGATTCCGATCGATCAGTTGCCGAGCCCGGGCTTCGACGTCGGAGAATCTCTTCAGTTGATGAAGCACATCGAGCATGCTCCGTTCCACGCGTTCATTACGGATCAGACCCCATTGTTCCGCGGCTTCAAGGTGCGGCAACGCTGCGGCAGCCAGCCGGTCGCGCTCGGCGGGCGACTGCACGCCCGTCAGTGCGAAGGCGCCGGACAGGCCGGTGAATTCATGGTACCGAACAAAGCCGCTGTGAATAACGAATGCAGCAATGCATGCGACTACCACACTGTAGCAAAGGCCCGTTCGTGTTATTCGGTCATTCCGCTTCAATCGGAGCGACGCGAGAGCGACGTCGCTCTGTGTGATGAGGCGGACCACGAATACGGAGGAGACACCGATGATGGCGCCGAGCGCGAGTGACAACAGGAAAGGAATCCGGCTATACAAGCCCCGGAACGCAAAGAGCACGATGAGGAACACAACGCCCTGGAGGATGTCCTCCGCGAGTGAAAAGTCATAACGGAGTTTTCCGAAGCGACCGCCGCTCCGGATCGACGCCAGGAGCGCCGGCTTGCCGAAGCCGTATTGAAGCGAACCGTTGGGACACGCGGAGACGCAGTCCATGTCTTTGAGGCATGCCGGATTGACAATCATCCCGTGGAGCTTCACCTCTTCATGCACGCGGATTCCACTGGTGCATGCGGCTGTGCACTTTCCACATTGATGACATTCGTCGACGCGTCGTATTCGTCCTGGAGCGATTCGATCGGCAACGCCGAAAATCGCCCCGTATGGGCAAACGTACGTGCAGAACGTACGCGAGCCGAGCAGGTAAACGATGGCGAAGCCGCACACGAGAAACGTCAGAATGATGATCGGCGCGGACGGCAGATTGCGCCAAAAGTTGTTGGTCGCGAACGACGCCCATCCGTCGGCATCGGTTCGCAAATGGAATTCGGGAAAGCTCCGCTCTCGCCAGATGCGGAGTATCTGCGGCCAGACGAACATGTAAAACGCCGTGAACAAGGGCACGAGCAGGAGTAGTCGAGACCGAATCGGTTTTCGCTCAATACCGAACTTACGCAGGATCCAGGCGGATGCATCCTGAAGCACCATGATGTGACATGCCCACGAACAGAAGAACCGCCCAAAGATCGCGGCAAGCAGAACCAGCGAGCACATGAAGATAAACCCGGCCGTGATGATGCCGAGTTCAAGCGTGTACATCACTTCGTTGAGTTCGAGCGGGGCGAGGGTCTTGCCGGTCAATTTCCAGTGGATGATGTGGATCGCGAATACCACGTACACCAGTGAAAGGCAGATTGCCCGCCATCGCGCGTAGTTTCGGCGGGGGCGCTTCGGACCGGCCGGTTTCTTCGCGCAATCAATCCCTCGACATGCACCAGGGTCTTTTGCCTTGCGCCGTGAGGTCCGCCGTCGCATGATCATGTCCCCAAGAGTGCAGCGATCAGACGTGCCGAGTCGTCGCCGTCAAGATCGCCGTCTTTGTCCACATCCGACCGAAGGACCGATCGGGGATCCGCGGCGCTATCGAGCAGCGTCGCGGTAAATGCACCGATATCGTTGCCGTCGACGAGTCCATCGCCATTGACATCGCCCGCCGGAGCGGCGTCGCCGTCCCATCGAGAAGCGTGGATCCGTTCTAAATCGTTGGTCGCGTCCTGACCGGAGGCAAGGATCCGACTCATCGAGTTATCGAGATAGATGCGGAATGCGCTGAGTCGATCGTCCGGATCGGCGCTCGGGCTGGGCAATGGGAGCGAATAACCATTTGCAAGGAATGCCGGAACAAGAACATTTTTCGTCGCCCAGATATCGATGGCGACGGGGTCGATACCGGCGATGATCTTGTCCACTCGGGTTGCGTCCGCATAACTGGTCGACGGACCGCTGAATGGGTTTGCGTTGATCCAGATGCAGTCGAGGATGTTCAGATCCGCCAAGCGGATTTCCGCGAGAAGCGCCCCGAGTAGTCCATTCGCCGTCGCGTTATGGGAATTGGTGTTCTGGATAGCGGTCACGACACCCATGTAGTTCTTCACACAGGCAGTCGCGCCGTAAACGGCATGATGCGACTTCAGGACAGGTACATTGATGAACTTGAGGCGATCGCGGTCATACGACTGTGTCGCTTCGTCCCAGATGCCGTCGCGCAAGCTGATGTGCGTGCCATAGGTCGTCGTGAACTTTGGATAGGAGACACGCCCACCGAGTCCGGATTCCGGCGCGTAAACGATATAGCCGTCGGCGATGTCGCCCGCCGAGAACTCACTTACTGCCGAACCGCGAACGGCGGTCCAATCGAAGAGCGACACTCGATGGCCTTGTGCCGCGAATTCATCGACAATGTCGCGCGGCGACAACGCGTGGTCCTCCGCGTTGTTTTCGGGGCGATCGAAGTTGCTGACGGCTGCGAATTGCGCATTCTCGCAAACGACGACTTCTCCGACAAAGCGGTCCGGATGATCCAGTATTCGACGGATGAGCCCGCGGAGCAGATCGACGTTTGTCCCGCCGCGCTGCCCCCACTGGTAGTTGATTTTGATGACGACGACGTCGTCCAGGGCGATAATGCCGGCGTGACCGCACACGAAACTCGTTGCCTCATGAGAGCGATAGAATGGTACGCCGTTCGCGCCCATCCATCGGATCATGTCGTCAAGTCCCTGAAAGTTCTGTCCGTTGGGTCCCTGGGCGTTGTCGATCACGAAGACATCCGCCTCGTAATCGTCGCGCGGCTGCGCCGGCGGGGACGGCGTGCCGATGTCATTTGTTTCGGGCGATGGATGGCCTCCCGCCAAGCCGAGCAGGACCACCGCAAGACCCGCGATCATGAGGCGCCCTGGTGATGGGACGCGCACGCCGCCCGTGCAACCGCGGATCACGGTCCTCAGCGCAAGCAGTGGGGCGAGAAGTCCGCTGGTTGCGGCGCCGGCTGCGGCCTGTTGGCACGGATAGCTCAGCCGACTGGGTTTGGCGCCGGATCGCAGCAATAGCCAGAGCAGGGCGATGCCCGCGCCGATCAGCAGGCTTGCGCGTGATCGGAGGAAGAGAAGGAGCGATCGATCCACGTGGTCGCGGACACGGCGTCGCTGTGGAGCCGCGTGAGTTTGCGTCTCCTGGGCGATGCTTGCGGAATCTCCCCACTCATGCATGCGGGCTCCCCTGGCGTCGGTTCGCTATCAATCAAGGACCAAGCAGCGTCGCCACCATGCACGACAGGTCATCGAGATCCATCACGCCGTTGCCGCTGAAGTCGCCGTGAGCACACAGCACCGGATCCGGCGATTCACCGAGCACGCCGCCGACGAACAGACTGATATCAAGGCCATTGGCAACGCCGTCCTCGTTCAGATCGCCGTTCAGGGTTGTCGGCGTGCAATGGCCGGCCACGCAAAGCTCGAGGCCGTTGCACGGGTCTCCATCGTCGCAGAAACTCTCATTGAGGCAGTCCACCGGGAAACTGTATTGACAATAACGACCGATGGCCGCCGCGTCGGCATTCGTCCCGCCCCACTCCAGCCAGCTCGGCATCGGGTAGCCCGGTTGGCCGAAACGGATCTTGTGGAACAATTCCCAAGGATTCTTTTCGGCAATGGTGCCGACCCACTCCGGCGATGTCGGTGTCCCGAAGTTGATGGCCGCACCGTCAGGCCCGTGACAGGCGGAGCAGGCGACAAACCCCTGCATTTCGTAGTTGATCATTCCTTGCCCCAGGTCGCCGATGAAGACTCCGGTCGCATCGATGTACGGATCCGTATCAATGACCTGGTTCTTCAAGAACGCCACCAGGTCCAGAATGTCAGCGTCGGTCAGTCCATAATTGGAGAAACCGTGCCCGGATGGGGGCGTGTCGAACTTGATGAGCTGATACATTTCTGCGTTGGTCAGCGACGAGCCAAGGACACCGCCGATTCCGGTATAGTGCGACCCGGAGCCGTAGGCGCCGTCGGCGCCCTTGTAGTCCCAGCCGTGACATTCCTTGCATCGATGCGTGGTGCTGCCGGATTTCTGACCGATTGTCGGATACAGCGGATGCGTCTCTGTCGGTGCGGGGGCGCCATTGACTTCCCACCACTCATCCCAGAGCAAGCCGCCACGGATCGCGTCTCCGCATCCCGGAATGCAGTCGATTTCCAGTGCGCGCAGGGACACGTTGTCGATCATCCATCCGAGGTAGTCGTCATTCGTCGGGACGAGGTTGTCGAAGTTGAACGCGATTGTGACCGTCTGACCGGCGAAAGCCGTCAGATCCACGACACGCTCCTCCCATATCGCAGGGCTGCCGACCATTGCCCCGAGTGCGGGCTCGTCGACAACAACTGTCGGTTGGCCGTCCCGCAGCACGCGAACCTCCGGCCAGTCGCCCACTGCAAGGAGGTGACGCTGGAAGGCGGAGCAATAGGTCAACAGGATCTGTTCGCTTGCAGGCAAAGCGATCGCGGGCGTTGAAATCGAGGCGTTTTCGCGCAATCCCGTGTCGTAGTTACAGGTGGACGTTTGGCCGAAATACGCGACGTTGCTTCCGTCGCTGTCGCCGCACGCGCCAGTCGGCACGCTGCTGCAGGTGGTGCTGATGTTCCAGAGTCCGGCTAATGACCAACCGGCCGGCAGGCCGGTTTCAAAATTCGTCTCCAGATAGGTATTTGTTTCCTCGAATCCGACGTTCGCAAGGAAATACGTGTTTGTTTCAACCGCCTGGATGGGGAGGCTCACGGAGGTTCCCGTCGTAGTTTCCGCCGTGAAGTAGTAGCGAACCGCGTCACCGCAACTCGGCGCCGGCAACGTCGCCAGATAAAGGTCGCCGCCCATCGGCACAAGAAGCGACGATGAGAAAGCGCCGCCGTCATAGCTGTACCAGAGGCGCGGCGTCGTTGCGTTGAGTACCTCCGATCCGTCCTGAATTCGCAGCACGACATCGGTTGTCTGGCACGTAGGCAGGAGGTTGGGAGCCGGATCGCCGACGAATTCCAACGCAAGGGCGAAGGATGCCGGCCCGATCGACACGCCGCTGAGCGTCGTCGGTGTTCCGGGTTCATAAAGCCCCAACGTGATCGTGACTTCCGTATTGGGCGGGGTCGAGGCGTCGAATCTGAAGTTGTAGAGCGTGCCCCAACGGAGCGGGTTGTCAGTCGTGCTCCAGACGATTTCAGACGCACTGACGACTGCATCCCAGCTGGTGTTGGAGTAAGGTTCGTCATGGGAATCCACCGCGTGGAACCCGACGTTTGTAATCGCGGTACCCGGGGCCGTGGGGATTCGAACGCTCTTTACCTTTCGGTCCATGTCGATGTTCAGCAGGGCGTATTCGTAGTGCCACGTTCCATCGCCGAGGTCCGTCGCCTTCGCGGCGAGAATGCAGCGGCCGTCTGGCGAGACAAATTCGATCGGCGGAACTTCTTCCGCGAATACCGTCTGAGTCGCGCCGCTCCATGCGTCGATCGCGAATCCGGTGACCGGCGCCGTCGACGCCCCGGTCATCCCGAACGTCCACGTACCGCCCGGTACTCCGGAGACGGTTACCGGCTTCCACGCTGCGCTATTCATCACGTTGGTGTCGTCCGTGATCGCGTAATAGCCCTCGGAATAATAGGTGGCGCCGGGATTCGACGTTGAATCCAGGTCGGCGTCGTGAACCTGAATCCGATGTTCGATTCCGTTGTGACTGTGGTTGGGCAACGAGAGATGCGAACCTGCGTAGGTCCACTCGCCGGTCCATGGATTCACCTCACTGCGGGGCGACAGACCGTTCTGCGATGCATTCAGACCTGCACTGTACGTGTCTGTGCAACCTGTTCCGAGCCAATCGCCGGGGCCGTGGCCGGGCTCAAATGTGCACGGAGTTCCGCACTGGGTACTCCCGAGCGCATAGAAGCCATGCTTGACCCAGGACTGCCCAATCTGCTCGAAACGGTCGGACTTCAGCCGATACATGTTCATCACGATGAACGGGTGCTCTGTATCGGGTTCCGCAAACCACATCAGGTCCTCGTCACCCACGTTCCATGACGTGGTTGCAACCGAGAGGCCTGTGATGGATCCAAGCCGCCCGGCTTGATACAGTCCGTAGAGTTGGCAGAACTTCATATCCGGTCCCGTCCCGGCTCTGGGTTCACCGCCGCCTCCGCGCGGCGCGGCATAGGGCGAATCACCGTCAACCCACTCAGACTGCCATTCCGCCGTCAGTCGACCGATGACCAGGTTGTTCAACCCGGGGTTTCCCAGCGCGTCGGCCATCGCTTCGGAGATTCGAACGGAGGGGCAATGCAATTTGAGCATTCCCGTGTCCGGGTCGAAAGCCGTCTTGACCCTGTCAAGGTAGAGACCGGGGCCCGCATCGTGCCCCTGCAGGACTAGTTCGATACCGCCTTCGGCTCCAACGCGGGAACGAATCGTCGGCCGATCGAACGCGTGCGCCGATCGGGCGGTCTTGAGCGTCACACTTCCCGTGTGAACGACACTCCCATCGACAATCGTCTCAACGTTGCCGAGCTTCAAATCAAATCCAAGGTCCGACAGCGAGCCCACGTCCAGCACGATCGAATCGCTTTGCGTCGCCATCGACTTTTCGCTCAGCTGCTCGATGCTGATGCCGGCGCGGTCAAGTGCCGCCGAATCCAGCGTCAACGTCGTCGTTCCGAATCGTACCGACCATGACTCGTCCGCACCGGCCGGGCTTGAAAGGGCGAGGAACAGAACGACGAACGGTGTTGCTCGTAACAACCTGAACGTAGACATAGCGGCACTCCCCTAAGTTATTGATGTCCAGATAACCGGCAGACTCCGCGAACGACGCCGTCGCACCCCACAACGCTCGCTACGCATCTAAGATTAATATCGCCTTGGGAGCGCCTTGCCGGAACACACGGCGAGGCCTCTCGCCACGGCGATACTTAAGACACTTAACGATAGTAAGTATCGGCCTAAGCCATGTCAAGAACTTTGCAAAACGTTGACACAGGCCGCCCGTTCCGGATAATATGCTTTAGTAGCTTAACTAAGGCTCGGCCTGCAGGGACGTGGCGGCCATCCGGCGTTTTTGCAATCGTCATGTTCCCGCGAAATGCCGCTGAAGTTCGTTTGATGGCTATCGAGCGCGTGCGGCGATGGCTGCTTTGTGCTGCGCTGTTGCGCAGGGGCCTCCAGCAAAGGGCGCTCGTGGACTTGCCCCCAGGCTCGCGGACAAAGTCGGGCACGAGTCAATACGGGACGCCAACGCGGGCCCATCATCCGCAGTCAGGTTGCGACAGGCGTGTTCGGGACAGGGAGACGGCTCCACAATTCAACAAGTTCGGGAGTTTGAAATCATGCGTTTGATAGATACACACCGAATTCAGAAGACTCCGATCGAGAACAAGGCCGTGCTCAACGAGGCTTATGACTATCCGAAGAAAGTCTCGTTCGTTCGGGGCATGCGCGTGGAGTTGGACAACTGCGTGTTGCTGTTTATTTCGGGTACGGCGAGCGTGGATGAGAACGGTCATTCGGTGCATATCGGAGACTTCAGGGCGCAAGCGTGGCGTATGTTCAACAACATCCGCGGGCTTCTCGAAAGCGAGGGAGCCGATTGGCACGACGTTGTGCGAACAACCTGCTATCTTGCTGACTTCCGGGACTACGATACATTCAACGAAGTACGAAACGCATTCTATGAGGATCAGCATCTCGATCCTCTTCCCGCCAGCACGTGCATTGAGGCGCGGATCTGTCGGCCGGAACTGCTCGTGGAGACAGAAGCCATTGCGATGATCCCTCGGGACAGGGCGCGATGAGGCAAGGCGATCGCCATTCGATGGCAGCACGTATTCTGTGATCGCCATCGTATCGATGACGGCAGCCACTGGGTGGAGTGTCGCGAATTGTCGGCATCGACGGTACGTATCCTGCGTCGGGGCCTCTCTCCATCCCAGTGGACAGGGCTGCGTTGTGCGACGATCAACAAGATGCCTTGATTGTCGCAGCTCCTGATATCCCGGTCGGTCGATCCGCAACACGACAATGTGCACCAGGCCGGTCCCCTTTGGATCAAACCCGTAATCAGCAACCTAGCTGTGGCTGCGTTCAACACAGTCCTCACGGCGATCGTCGAGAGGCACTTTGAGTCCGACGCGAGGACACAGAGCCATGATGGTACATCCTTGCTTGAAGGGATGGGAATTCAGGTTTCGTGTTGGCGTAACTATTAGTGTTATTGGAGGTTATCACGGGGGATCCAGCGGGGCTCCGACGGTCAGCTTGCTGGTTCACCGTGTGGCCTTCATTGTCTCTGGAATGCCTGGCGTCTGAACATCTGACGTTTGGCGTCGACGTTGAGGACCGACGACAAGCGTTCGTCGGACTTCCTTATTGCGCGGAAGCTCCCGCAGCGCTCGATGCCTCTCGGCAGTGAAATCACTCATCGCGCCTGCCGAAATCGCTGGGTCCTGACCTTCACGAACAGGTAGATCAGAGATTCGGGCGTCGAATTGACCGATTCTCGCAACTCACGAACGCCTATTGGGCGAAGCCGAGTTTGGCGCTACAATCCGGCATCGATGGTCCGGCATCGTGGCCGGTCTGAATTCACACGAATAATCCGAGCAACGCCGTTCGGAACGAGAACATCCAATCTCAATTTCAAGCCAAGGAGCGACTATGATAACTTCCGCTCGCCTCGCCAGTTTGTTGATGGCCTGCGCAGCGCTGTGCATCGGCACGGCCCACGCTCAGGACCCGCACTCAGCGGATTCCGCCGGGAAAGAGAAAATGCAGAATGCCAAGTGCCCTGTGACAGGCGCGACTGCCGGCATGATGCCCACGACGACCGGCGGCATGTCGTCTGCAGACTGGTGGCCGAATCAGCTGAACCTGCTGATTCTCCATCAGAATTCCCCCATGAGTAATCCCATGGGGCCGGACTTCAACTACGCCGAGGAATTCAAGAAGCTCGATCTGGACGCGGTGAAAAAGGACATCAAGGACCTGATGAAGACGTCGCAGGACTGGTGGCCGGCGGACTACGGGAACTACGGCCCGCTGTTCATTCGAATGGCCTGGCATAGCGCAGGCACCTATCGCGTTGCTGACGGCCGCGGCGGCGCATCCGACGGCACACAAAGATTCGCACCGCTGAACAGCTGGCCCGACAATGCGAACCTCGACAAGGCCCGTCGTTTGCTTTGGCCGATCAAGCAGAAGTACGGTCGGAGAATCTCATGGGCAGACTTGATGGTGCTCAGCGGCAACTGCGCCCTCGAGTCTATGGGCTTCAAGACGTTCGGTTTTGCGGGCGGTCGCGAGGACGTTTGGGAGCCGCAACTCGATGTTTACTGGGGGCCGGAAACCCAGTGGCTCGGCGACAAGCGGTACTCGGGGGATCGCGAACTTGATAACCCGCTCGCTGCCGTTCAGATGGGCTTGATTTACGTCAATCCGGAAGGTCCCGAGGGCAAACCGGACCCGGTCGCGGCGGCCAAGGACATTCGCGAGACGTTCGGCCGCATGGCGATGAACGACGAAGAAACAGTCGCTCTTATCGCGGGCGGGCACACGCTCGGAAAAGCTCACGGTGCGGCAAGTGCGGACCACGTTGGCCGCGAACCGGAAGGCGCACCGATCGAAGAGCAGGGGCTCGGTTGGAAGAACTCTTACGGCACAGGCAATGCGGGCGACACGATCACCAGCGGTCTGGAGGGCGCGTGGACGAGATTCCCGACGACATGGTCTCATGAGTATTTCGAGAACCTCTTCAAGTATGATTGGGAGCTGACAAAGAGTCCTGCCGGCGCGCAACAGTGGACGCCGAAGGACAAATCGGCCCAAGGCACGGTGCCGGATGCACACGATCCGCTGAAGACGCACGCCCCGATGATGTTCACGACGGACCTTGCCCTGAAAATGGACCCGATCTACGCGAAGATCTCGAAGCGATTCCACGAGCATCCGGATGAATTCGACCAAGCATTCGCCAAGGCGTGGTACAAGCTGACGCATCGCGACATGGGACCGCACTCCCGCTGTCTTGGACCCCTGGTACCGGAACCTCAACTGTGGCAGGACCCTGTACCTGCTGTTGATCATGATTTGATTGACGAGAACGACATCGCCGGGCTGAAGGCGAAACTCCTCGAAACGGGATTGTCGGTACCTCAACTTGTCTCCACGGCTTGGGCGTCTGCGGCCTCGTTCCGAGGATCCGACATGCGTGGCGGTGCGAACGGCGCCCGCATCCGTCTTGCGCCGCAGAAGGACTGGGAAGTCAATCAGCCCGCCGAGCTTGCGAACATTCTGCACAAACTCGAGTCTGTGCAAAAGGAATTCAACAGCTCGCAATCCGGCAACAAGCGGGTTTCGCTCGCCGATGTCATTGTTCTCGGTGGTTGTGCCGCGGTTGAAAAGGCGGCCAAGCAGGCTGGTCATGACATTACGGTTCCGTTCCTACCGGGTCGCACGGATGCAACGCAGGAAATGACCGATGCCGCGTCCTTTGCGCCGCTGGAGCCTAAGGCGGATGGCTTCCGTAACTACCTCTGCATGGGACTCAATCGCCGCGCCGAGGAAATGCTTGTGGATCGAGCCCAGCTCCTGACGCTCAGCGCGCCCGAAATGACGGTCATGATCGGCGGCATGCGAGCCATGAATGCAAACTTCGGCAATTCCCAGCACGGTGTATTCACGAAGCGCCCCGGGACGTTGACGAATGACTTCTTCGTCAACCTGCTGGACATGGGCACGGAATGGAAGAAATCATCCGACAACGATGACGTGTTTGAAGGTCACGATCGAAAGACTGACGCCGTCAAATGGACAGGCACGCGCGTCGATCTGATCTTCGGCTCGAATTCGCAGCTTCGCGCAATTGCGGAGGTTTACGCCGCTGATGACGCGCAGGACAAGTTCGTCAAAGACTTCGTCGCCGCGTGGAACAAAGTGATGAATCTGGATCGTTTTGAAGTTGATCGTCATCAGGCAATGCGTATTGCATCCGCAGGAAAGTAACATCCGCGAATCCGCGAAGCCGTTCGACGACCTGTAACGCGCGGCGTTCGTCGGCGGATGCGGTTAATGACGACGTCGTGGATCTTGCGGCGATCGTTTTCGCGTCGTGAGATGCTCCGGGCAGCGGGGCGCACAATACGAATTGTGCGCCCCATACCCGGAGTGTGCATTTGTGCGAACTTATCGAGCTGCACTTTGTCTTGTTAGTGAGGGCTGCACGGCTCGATGGTCGATGCAACGGCCGTGTTTCTCAATCCACCAACAGGAATCTAAATTGGGTCGACAATGCGGCCGGATTTGAGCGGCGTGTTGTTCGCCGCGCCATCATGCGGAGCCGGCGTCGTCCGGCTTTTCCTGCAAGCGAGACACGAGCCAGGCGCGGGCATAGGTCCAGTCGTTCTTCACAGTACCGGGCGAGACGCCCAGGGCTTCGGCGGTGTCTTCGATACTGAGGCCGGCGTAAAAGCGAAAGCGCACGACCTTCGCGACGCGCGGGTCCTCAACTTCCAGGCGTGAAATCAGATCGTCGAGCACGATGGCCTCGGAGATCTTCTCGTCGCTGGCGAGATCCAACACGTCATGAATACTGAGGACGCGACCGCCGCCGCCTCGTTTGGTGGCGCCGCGCATACGGGCGTGGTCGATGAGGATGCGGCGCATGGCTTCGGCCGCCGCGGCGAAGAACTGGGCGCGCCCGTAGATCGGCGTCGGGTTCTTTCCGTTGAGCCGCATCCAGACTTCGTTGACCAGGGCAGTGGCCTGAAGCGTGTGATCCTTGCGTTCCGTCGCGAGGCGCTTTTGCGCGATACGGCGCAGCTGATCGTAGACCTGTTCGAACAATCCCTCCGGCCCGGTCGGTGGCGGCGTTTGCACGATGGCGCTCCTTTGATTGCGGCGATTGACCCGTTAGGCGGTGATTGTAATCGAAGAATTTGCGTGGGGGACAGCGGGATGCTGCCTGGGGGCTGTCGTTACTCCTTTGCCGCGTTCCTGACGCCCGCGTCGTAGGCCTTGAGCGTATCGGCCCACGATTCCGCAAGTTGCTCGTGTTTTTCGCTGGGTTCGAAGGCGTTCCACGCCTGGTAGAGGAACGCAACGCCGGCGAGGGCGTCGCGCTTCCGATCGCCGTCGGCGTCTGTCGACGCGGGGGCGTTGGGATCGTTCTTGATTCCTTCCCATGCGTCCATCAACAGCTTTTCCGCCTCGTTGAAAGCCTGACGTATGTCATCGCCGTCGGACTGGGGCGGCAGTGCGATTGCAGGTTGCGACGCCGGTTGAGACGATGGCACCGGCGGGAAAATGCCGACACTGCCAAGCACGGCTTCGCCGAGGAGCCTCATTGTGTTGTATTTGAACCAGGCGCTTTGGTGACCATCGGGGAATTCGCGAGTTCGTATTTCCAGGGACTCCCGCAGGAGTGGAACGGCGGCGGCTGAGGCGGAGGGGAAGCGAAAGCTCAAAAGCTTGAACGCATCTGACGCGTTCGAACTCGCAAATGATAGTTTTCTGGCCGCAAGTTCTGAGCGTTGGAAGTCCACATCAGCCGTTACGACCTTTACGAGATTGTCCGTTCTACCGACAGATATCGAGAAGTACTCATAGAGTCGAAACGCAGCGCCCCGAAGATGGTCTTGCCATTCCGGGTGTCTTCGACACAAGTCGAACGACGATTGCACATCGTCCTCCGCCTGTTGTGCGCGGTTGTCATCGATCCGGAGGTACGCGTAGTTAATCATGCAGGCGACTGTGGATGGATGTTCCGGGCCGTTAATCCGCCTCCTCATGTCAAGCGCCTTGACGTAAAGCGGCTCAGCATTCTGCACGCGGCTTTGATCGGCCCAGTAGTCTGCGAAGACTTTGTAGGCCGTCGCCAGGTCGGCATGACCGTCTGGGTAGGCCTTCTCGTAGATGGGGATGGCTTCCTCGAAGCCCTTCTCTGCTTCAGCGAATTCCCCTTTCTCCTGTTTGACCAGTGCGAGATCGCAGAGGTACTCGGCGACATCGGGATGCCCATCGGGGAAGAGTCGCTGCGCCATTTGCAATGCGGATCTGAAGAGTGCTTCGGCGTCGTCCAGCCGGCCGCCATTCTGGTAGTTTGTTCCAACGAGGTACATGCAAAACGCGAGATCTCGGCTATCTCCCCGTGTTATCGCTTTGCGAGCGGCCAATGCGAGCTCCGCCGTATGGAGCGCATCGCTTCCCGGGAGGTTCCGGTTGTAAATCGTTGCGACGACCTGTAGTGTTTCAGCTTTCAATTCGAGTTGTGTGTCTAGTTTCCCGGCCTCGATCTCATCCAGCGCGAGCTTCATCGCATCCACGACCGTGATGTCGATGGAACCCGACTCAAACGAGTCGGAGAGCATGAATGAGGATTTGAGAAGCGACTTGACGGCACTCGCTGATCTTGTCGCCGAATCCGCGCGAGCTTCTGCCTGTAGGGCCTGGAAACCGAAGCTGCCGGCAGTTAGCACGGTGAGACCGAGCGCAATCGCAACGCCGACGCCTTGCCGATGTCGCCTCACAAACTTCCGCATCCGATACACCGCGCTGGGCGGAGCCGCGTCTACCGGCTCGCCGGTCAGGTAGCGGCGAACGTCCGCGCCGAAGCCTGTTGCGGATTCGTAGCGGCGTTTGCGATCTTTCTCCATCGCCTTCATCACGATCCAATCGAGTTCGCCCTGGATGATCGTCCCAAGGCGCTTCGGCTCGATGTCGCGGCACGCAGCGACGCTGGCCAGCGTGTCCGCCGTCTGGACAAGTCGCGTCGATGGCTTCGGCGGCTCGACTTCGCAGATGATCCGACGGATTTCGGCGAAGGCTGCCGATCGAAGCTGATGCGAATCGAACGGCGTCGTACCGGTAAGCAGCTCGTATAGGAGGACGCCGAGCGAGTAGATGTCGCTGCGCGTATCGATGTCCGGATCGCCGGCCGCCTGCTCGGGGCTCATGTATTGCGGCGTGCCGATCATCTGCATCTGCTCGGTGAAAAACGATCGCTCCGTTAGCTCGGCGTTCGTCGCCTTGGCAATGCCGAAGTCAATGACTTTCACAACCGGCTTGCCGTCCTGCATCGCCACGAGCACATTGCTCGGCTTGATGTCGCGATGGATGATTCCCTTCATGTGTGCGTGCTGAACGGCAATGCAGATCTGCTCGAAGAGTTCCAGACGACTGCGAATGGAAAGATTGTTCCGATCACAATACCTCGTGATCGGCTCGCCCTGCACGAGTTCCATGACAAAGTAGGGACGGCCTGTCTCGGTCGCGCCGCCGTCGAAGACTTTGGCGATGTTCGGATGCTCCATCATCGCCAAGGCCTGACGCTCGGCCTCAAACCTTGCAATGACCTGACGCGTATCCATGCCGAGTTTGATGATTTTCAGGGCGACGCGGCGAGAGACCGGCGACTGTTGCTGCGCTTCGAAGACGGAGCCGAATCCGCCTTCGCCGATGCGCCGCAATAGTGTGTATTGACCGATGACGGCGCCCGGTCCTTCACGCACGGGCGCAGCATCCGGCGATCGAGTCGCATCGACGCTCGTGGTCGGTGGCTCGGGATTCAGAATTCTCGAGGAGATCGGCGCGAATGGCGTATCGGCCGTCGGATCGGACAGGAACCTCTCCGCGTCGGCCTTTTCATATCCCGCCAGCAGGGCTTCGACGCTGTTACGCAGGTCGGCGTCGTCGCCGCACTCGGCGTCCAGAAATGCGCTGCGCTGGGCGGGCGGAAGTGCTCTGGCCGCCAGGAAGATGCGACGCGCTTCGTTGCTGGATTCGGGATTCACTTAAGTCTCCTCGGATATCGCCGCCCGGCGCTGAGAATCAGCGCAGGGAGACGGGGCGGGTCGTTCGTATGGATGGTTGCGGTCATTGTGCCGCCGCTGAGATCAGAACGCTCGCAACGCACTTACGGGCACAAACCTCCCACGAGCAAGCGCGCGACGAATGTCGCGATATCCGCACTTGTGAGATTGTCATCGCCATTCATCTCTGCACAGGCGCAGCTGCCTGAGATGGACCCGTTCAGCAGACAATCGACGAATCTCTGTATGTCCTGCGCGTCGAGCACCGCGTCGCCCGAAACGTCGGCAGGGCAGGTCGCGCAGTCATTGACCATCTCACATTCGTCGGGCACGCCGTTCGAATTCTCGTCCGGACTGAATCCGCTCGCGACGTCGCACTCGTCAGGAACACGATTGAGATTGCAGTCAGGGCTGGGAGAGATCGACTCATTGAAAAGTACGCGCGCCGAGTTGTCCGAGCGATTTGCTACCGCGGCATCGGGTCGGCCGTCGGCATCGAAATCGCCAATGGCGAGGCCATGGCAACCGGAGTTCGCGGGCAGCAGTAGCGTTGTGCGAGCCGCGAACCCGCCCGTGCCGTTGTTTTGGTACAGGGAGATCGTGCCCGACGCGTAGTTGGCGACCATGATGTCCGGCGCGTCATCGCCGTTGAAGTCGATCGGCGCGACCGCACGAGGGGCCTGATCCAGGGGCAACGGCAGTCCCATCGGGCTGAAGTCACCGGTGCCGTCGTTGTGCAGCAACGTCATCGTGCCGGCGACTGAATTCAACACGGCGAGATCCGGCGCGCCGTCATTATCCCAGTCGGCGGCCGTCATGGCGAAGGGGAATCTGCCTACGCTTTCGACGTCGAACTGCACGAAGCCCTCGACAGTGTTGCGGAGAATCGTGACGTTGTCGTGATTCGAATTCGCGGCAGCGATGTCGAGCCGACCGTCGTTGTCGATGTCAAGCAGCGTGACGGCGCGCGGCATGCTGCCGACCGTCTGGAAGTCGGGCACCGAGAATCCGCCCATTCCCAGATTCCACAATACGGCCACGGTGTTTGAATTCGTGTCCGCCACGACGAGGTCGAGCCGACCGTTGAGGTTCAGATCCCCCGCGACGACGCACTGCGCGCCGTCGCCCGCCGCGTGGAACGAGGGCTCCGAGAACGTACCGCCGCCGGTATTGTAGAGAATCGCGACATTGTCCGTGTTGTAGCATGCCACGGCGATGTCATTGAGACCATCGTTGTCGAAGTCGCCGATGCTGACGGAGCGCGGGCTTTGGGCGACGGCGAAGGTGTTGATCGTGGAGAACACGCCGGCGCCGTTGTTCAGGAAAACGGAGCAGGAATTACCAGAGACGTTGGCAACGGCGAAATCCGGATCACCGTCGCCGTCGAGATCGCCCGACGCAATCCCGTAGGGTTGCGGACCGGCGGGGAGGGAATCGGACAGCGTGAACTGAACGTCGACGATGAGTTCGAGGAAGTCAGCGACGCCGTTGTTGTTGCAGTCGACATTTGCGCAAATAACGTCGAACCCTGTCTCGCGTTCGCACTCATCGGGGATGCCGTTGAAGTTACAGTCGTACTCCAGCCCGCAGCCTTCGATGTTGCATAGGCCGCCAGCGTGGGCGCAATCAGTCTCGCAGAGGTCGAAGATGCCGTTGTTGTTGCAGTCGGCGCAGTTGAGTTCTCCGAAGGGGCAGTTGTTAGGGGAGACGGCGCGGGAGGTTATTGTGTTCGATGTGTTGGCAACGGCGGTGAGTCGAGACGTGAGAGTGTTTGGTGTATTTGCGACGGCTAGGGGGCGTGCAACAATGTCGTCATTCGAATTCGCGACAGACACGGGCCGTGAGACCGTGAACAAATAGTCGTTTCCGACGGCGATTGTGCGTGACGGCAGGCGTTGAGCGCTGTTCAGAACGCCGTATGGGCGAGAGACGATTTCGTCCTCCGCGGATACGATCTGGGTTGCGCAGAGCGACGCAAGCGTGATCGCAATAACTCGCATGAGATTGTATTGGACTGCGAATTGTCGAGGGATACTGATCCGCATTTCCTGCACCGCCAACGTAATTGGCCATTGTCATTCAATCAGGTCTTTACCGTCATGTGGCATCACTAGCGCCACGCGCCTGTGTTGCACGCCCGTCTCGTCGGCTCGCCTGTGATGGCGGGTCTGCCGCACAACATAGGCGTGTCAGGGCATCTCCATTGACAACTTCGCAACGAGGACTGATCGACCTTCCGGGATCATGACCATCGGAACCGTCGCGGTGCGGATGTTGGGATTCATGACGGGGTCAGGAATCGTCCACGCCGACGATGTGGCCTTCATAGGCGTGCCGAAGGCGGGCACAATTATTAGGGTCGCAGGCACACTGAGCGGTGAATCCACGTTTTCTGCCTCAAGCTCGACTATGGCGGCCGACGTGACGCTTGCAATCAACGCGTCTTCCGACCGGACGAAGCTACCGAAGGGATCCAGTGGCGGAAATACACTCTGAATACGCTTAATCCGGATCTTCGGTGGCGCCTCAAGAAACACAGGGCCAGGGGTGCCAGGACTAGGGGGCGGATTGCTTGCGAGTAGCGTTGGTGGCGATCCGCTAAGTGTCTCAACGCGAATTCGACCGTCCCCCGCATTGAAGGCCGCGTTGCCGCAGATTGCACTGAGGGCCCCGTTTCCATCGACGACGTCTGCAACCAAGCGAATTCCGCCGCCAGAGCCGACGCCAGTATCCCAGCCATCCCCGCCATTAGCAGTAATGAGCCCGGTTGCAGCAATCGTGATTGTGTCGTTGGCCGCGATTAGGATTGCACCGCCGCCTCCACCGCCACCGACTCCTCCACTGCATGTAAGTCCACCACCGCCCGATCCCCCAATAAGGGGAAGTAGCCTTGGTGAGCCATAGGGCTTGCCGAAGTCAGTCCCATTATCGAACCCGGCGGTTCCGAAGCCTCCTCCACCGGGATCACATCCGGGCTGCCCACCGCCAGGGCCCTCCCCTGCGGATGCCGCTGGCGAGCTGCTTCGTCGGACTCCTCCCGAAAAGCCCCCCGGGCCACCAGGAGCACGATTCGTATCTGCCGTTCCATCCATCCCATCGACACTCACAGTACCGGCTATGATCGCGTCGGTTTGCGAGAGCCAAACAACCGGCGCTCCCTTCGGGTGGTTGATGAAGGTCACCGTCGCGCCGGCTTGAATCTCAATCGACGTGTATTGGAAGACGACGGCCCACTCGGTCGCGTCGTAGATGCCGTCCTTTCTCCCGTCATTGTCGGTATCGACGCTATCGTGTTGAAACCAGGGCGAGTTTGTCGCCTTTCCAAGGTCGATGATGAGTGACTCGTTTTCGAGGACTAGCAACATTCCATCGCTTCCATTCGAACCTGTTTGGTATGCCATGATTTTCGGCGTGACGCCGAGGAGAGTCGTGGTCGCGCTGGCGACTACCATGGCGATTCGCAGCCACGGGCGATTTGCGGAAATTCGCGTTGAAGAATCTCTGGTATGACTGATTGTCATGATCTGGCTCCTTCTGAAACTTGCGATACATCTTTGTTCGTTGTCATACGGACAGTGTCGACCAATCGTAGGTGGATCGACACGACTGCCCTGGTCTCGGGCAGTATCGGAAGAGTTGTTAAATACCCGGGATACGCCGCCGACGGATCATCGCGATGAACGGTAACAATAGAAGTGCGAGCCCTCCCGGCTCCGGCACCACCGTGATCGTCGCGGACGCAAACTGTTGCGGCATTACGCGGATCGGCATGTTGTTCTGATTAACGGTAAAGATGTCGTCGACGCCCTCCATTGGCTCGATCGTGAGCATCGTGCCCGTCGTCGCCGAAAGTGGTATCTGCACGTCGAACTCGAAGAATGTCACGCGAGTTCCGACGCTTGCGCCGGGGTAGGGGGGCGTGATATTCGACGAAAGGCCTCGAACGCGTTCGTAGAGCGCGCCGTTCGGGCTTCCCGTGCTCAGGGCGCTCATGTTGCCGTATTGGGCCTCGTTGATTCGAACTTCTGTGACGTTCGCCGCTGAGAAGCCGGGCGGACCGGAGAGCATCATGTCGATGCCGAATGAGATAATGCCGACGCCGATGAGATTGTCGCTTGCCTGCGTGAGGGCAGACATGCGCAGCGTGACTTCCTCGCCGGGCATCGCCTGGATCGACGGATTGTCGAACAGATCCGTCACGCTGAACGCGGCCGCACGTGCGGGGGACGCGGTAATGAACACCCCCAGGACTCCGCCGATTGCCATCTGTAAGAACTTCATGTCCAATCTACCAACCTCCGAATTCGCTTCTTTCCGTCCTGTCGCGCGCTCGTTGACGCGTTGTCGCGTCTTGGTTACGCATCTCCAGGTGCGCGAGCGTACCAATCCATCAAGCGGCAGATTGCCGCGGTCTGGTCAAAGTAGTTGCTCCAGGAAATCCTGAATGTCCCGTCCGTCGGCGGTTCCGTCCGCGTTGATGTCGGCCGTGCAATGCGTCGCCGGATTGAACCTGAGGAGACTGTCCACAAACGGGGCGAGATCCATCAGGTCCACGACGCCGTTGTTGTCGAAATCTCCAGTGCCTTGACCTTCGCAGGGGGCCGGAAGGCTGGCAAGGATGAGATCCGCGATCGTCACGCGATCGTCGCCGTCCAAATCCGCCGCCGGATCAAAACCGGGCTGTCCATATTCAGTATCCAACGCGGCCGCGACGAGATCGATGTCGGTCTGATTCCTGATGCCATCGCCGTTTACATCGCCGCGGATCTGCGTCGTGACCAGGACCGGATCGCCGTCGGGCGTCGCGTCGAGGCTGTTGCGCGCGCGGATCGCGAATTCATGACTCGTTGACGACTCGAGGGCGCGGATCGTCACGATCGGCGGCCAGTCATTTGCTTTGCGCCATGTCTCCACCGTGTCGAGTCGGCCGTTGAGGCCGAGAAACTCACCAGTCCCGATTCTGACGACTGCATACTCCGTCTCAGCCGGGTTGTGCAGGACATTGAGGTTCAGATTCAACTGGATCGTCGCTGCAGTGCGGAGTGTCGGGATCGCGGCGAGCGGCGTCTCCAGCGGAATGATCGTGGACGCGTCCGCGGAATTCGGCTTCTTTTGGACATTGCCCGCAACATCCTTGGCGATGCTAAAGAACCAGTATTTCCGCCCCGGTTCACCGACGAACATTCCGGATTGCTCCATCGTGTCCGTAAGTTCGCCGATTGGGGATGCGAGCGTCGGATCGAACGCCGTCGCGTTCGATCCGGACTTGGCTACGTACACAGTGATTCCGTCCAGTCCCGATCCGCCGGCCGGATCGCCGCCCGTCCAGATCAACGGGATTTCGATCTCGCTGCTGAACTCAGGCAGGGATTGAACGGCGCTCGTCGGAATATCGACATCGAGCGTATGCTGCGTGGTGTTCGTGACGAGGGGCGCCTGCGCGTCGAATCGGATTTTCGCGCCGTTCGTCACGATGGACCCCGTGGACGTGAACGCGGACGCGCTGACGAACAACTCCACGTAGCCCGTGCCGGCGCCGCTTGCATCATTGGGCGGAAGGATACCGAGTGCCGGATCGTTCGGTGGAAGCCCGGTCACAGGATCGATACTCTCAAAGGTCCACGAGACTTCCCGTCGGGCGTCATCCACGCGGGCCGTGACGTTCAATTTGATTTGTCTCGTGGACGTGTAATCCAGCTGGTCCTGATAGAATTGCCGACCTTTCGCACCGGTGATCGTCACGTCGCCGATTCGAATGTCACCGAAACGAACGGAGCTGGCGCGGAACTGCTCGTCGAGTTCATCCGTCAGAACGATCGTCCCGGCATTCGCCGTCGCCGTTGATAGATTCTCAAAGTGAATTCGATAGGGGATTTGGTCCGGCGGAACCATGATCTGCAATCCACCGCCGCCACTTCCGCCGCTGCCCCCGCCTCCGCCGGAGGGGCCGACTTTTTCGTTGGGATCGATGGCGCCGAGCGCATCGCCGCAGCCTTGCGCCGCGCTCGTGAAGTAGCTGCCGAGAACATCGAGTGCGGAGCATGTTCGCCACTGCAAATCGCCGCCTGCGCATGACTCGCACTGTGGGTTGCAATGCTCGCGATAGCATTCCAGCATGCTGTGGGAATAGTGCAGCGCCTTCAGGGCTGCGCAATAGCCGGCAAAAGAGCCGAGCCGCGAGCAATCCACAATCTCGAGGGCGAACGCCTGGGCCGTGGCATTCACGGCGCAGGGCGCGAAGCCGCTGCAGCCGAATGTCGCTAACGCATGTGAGCCATTGTCGAGGAACCCGATGGACTCGAACGCATCGTCAAAGTAGTTGCTCCACGCGATCGGGTCGTCCACGACATCCTGAAGGTCCGCGGTGAGCTGTTCGCTTCCCGATATGAGGAGGTTTTGGCGAGCCGACTCAAGATTGCCGAACAGATGCGCAGCGAAGTCGTCGTAGGTCTCTGCATGGAGGTTGAACTGGAATGCAAAGGGGCCCTCGGTGAACCTCGTCGCAACGGCTGCGAACGAGACAGTCTCGCCCGGCGCGACGTTACGCAGATAAAACGCGTCATGGGTGCGTCCATCGGAATACGAGGCGGTCGGCGAATCGAAATTCCAGTCGTAAACCATGAAGTCCGAGACGCGCGGTAGAGAGTCCTCCGGTCGGCTCCACCCGAGATTCACGTCGCCATCAAACGTCGCAAGGACAGTTACGTACTGCGCATCGACGTTGCCCGTGTTCGTTACTTCGCCGTTCGCGACAAAGGCGCCGCCGGCGCGAGGAGACAGCTCTCCAGAGGCTCTGACAATCGCCGTGATGGGATCCGCAGGCTCCAGGGATATCTCGGGGCTCGTCATCGCGTTTTGTCCTTCGCCATCCGTCACGCGAACGATGTATTGCCCGAGCTCGGCGGATGATAGATCAAACCTGGCTCGAAGATTCCGGCCGTCGACGAGTCTTGTTTCAATCGGATGCAGCACGACATCGTTCGCCCCGATCAGTGTGACGGAATCGTCCGCCGCAAACCGCGAGCCCTTGATTCGGAGCGTCACGCTTTCGCCATTTCCAACAGATGCGGGCAATACTGCGTTAATATCAAACGGAATCTCCACGGCCTGAATCGTCATGTCGTGTCCGCCGACTTGTGTCGCGTCGGCTTGCGCGCGAACGAGAATGTAGTAGGTCCCGGACAACGACGTGGGGATGAAAACCTGTTGGTTCGCCTGTCCGTCCGCGGGTGAGGCGAAGTCGAAACTCCCCGGATTCGGCACTGCGCTGTGCTTCACATAGATCTCGGTTCCGGCGGTCGGACTGTCGTGACTCACGTCAATCATAATTGTCCGGTCGGCCGGAGGCGTGAGCGCAAAGTAGCGCGATCTTCCTTCCGGGAGGGGCAGCGTGCGGGCGTTGTTGATTGAGAGGGGCTCGACATCGATAACAAACGCATCGGACGACGGCCCCGTGTTGTTGAAGTCGTCCGTTTCGACGATCTGGTTCAAGACGTCGGTCCGGACGATCAAGTAATAACTGCCAGGCGCGACCGGCGGAATCGTTGCCATCCCGTGGCCCTGCACCGGCTGCCCGCTGGTCAGGTTTGACGCGCTCGTTTGAAATCTGCCAAGCGCCGCGTCGTCGACACTCCATTGATCGTCGGTCGATAGGTAGATCGCGTCGTACCAACTACCGGAGACGGGATTATCGCCGACGTTTCTGATTTGCCATGTGAATGCGACATCATCGCCCAGCATGAACGGGCCGGATACTTCGAAACTGCCGACGATCAGGTCACCCGGCTCCGGAAGGCTGACATTCGTGGCGTCAGGCGCAGCCTTCACGTTGTCCACTTCCAGCGTCTCAGCGATCTGATTCGCGCTGTCGGTCAGGACGAGGACGTGATAGACGCCGGACAACTCCGCCGGTACGTCGAAAGTTCGCACGGATTCACGCAATCCGCCGGATTCGAGCGGCTGCGCATGAATAACGCTTCCCAGAAAATGATCGTTCGCCGGATCGACAACGAGATCGCGCGAGAGAAATACGCTGTCCTGCCAAGCCGCATTGCATGTCGGTCCCGTGCCGGAATTGACAATCGTCCACGAGATTTCGATGGGTTGACCGGCGGTCGCGGCCAACGGGGCGTCGACGCTCTGTACGCGGAGATTCGGCAGCGCGAGCGCGTTGATCTGGGTAGAGCCTATTGCGGCGCCGGAATTGTCATCATCGCGTCCGGCCTCATCCACTTCATTGTGGCGATCAGCAAGGACAATGATGAAGAAAGTCCCGTTTCGATTGCAGGGAATCTGCACGGTTTGACCGACGGAGCGCATCGCGTTCTGTGCGAGAACCTCAGCGTGTCGATATTCACCCAGTAGCGTGTCGCCGGGGTCAAGCGTCGAGTTCGCGGAAAGATAGACGGCGTCAGTCCAATTCGACGTATTCGTGGGCGATTCGCCGTCATTCCTGATGGTCCACGTGACGTCGAGATCGTCGCCGGCTGTAATGGGGCCCGCCGCGAACACGTCCCTGACCTTCAGATTTGCCGCCTCCACAGGCGGCGCGATGACAGTAAACTGAGCGGCGAGCGTGTTGTTGTTCTCGTCGGACTCAAACACCTGATTCGTCGCGTCCGTATGTACGATGATGTAGCGAATTCCACCGGAGGCGGATCCGGGGAGCGTCAACTGCGGCGAGGTTCCGGAATACCCCAGACCATCGCTCAGTGCGCCTGTGTGCTGCGCGCTTCCCAGGAAGACGTCGCCCCCGCCAAGCGTATCGTCGTTGCTCAGGTAGAATCGATCGATCCATTCCGTGGCCGTTGTTGGCACGCTGCCGGTGTTTTCAATACGAAACGTGACGGAAAACGGCTGTCCCGGCACAAGTGAAGGGGGCGGCGTCAATTCGGTGGGTTCAAGGTCCGGCAACTCGACGATTTCCGCAGCAGAAACGATGAGTGGGACATCTGCGACATTGTCGGTCTCGCCCTGGCCAGACTCATAGACAACATTCTGATAGTCCGTGACGTACAACAAGTGATAGTCGCCGGGCAGGACTGACGCGGGAATCGTGAACGATGTCTGGCTGGTGTAGCTAAAGCCGTCTTCCAGTTCGCCTGTCCGCTGAATCGTACGCAGAAGCACGTCGCCTCCGACAGTCGAATCCGTGGACAGGTAGATCGCATCGCGCCAGTTGGCAACTGGGGTAACGGCGTCTCCATCGTTCGCGACTTGCCAGGAAACGCTGACGGGTTGACCGACAACAGCGCTGTCGGGGATCGGATCCAACGGCGTGATCGTGAGATTCGTCGGGCTCGCCTGGACGTTGACAGGAGCCGAGACGCTGATGTTGTTGATTTCTTCCTCGCCGTCAACAGGGCCTTCATAAAGACTGTTGTTCACATCGAGCTGAACGATGATGAAATACTCGTCGTCGCCGAGGGTGTTCGGAAGGACGGCGTTGACCGTGCGGACGTAGGGTACAACCTGGAAATCGTTCGGACCCGATTGCGTGGTCGACGAGTAAAGTGTCTGAAGCAGCAAGTCGTTTGAGTCCAAGCTAACGTCGTCCGAGAGATACACTCTGTCAATCCACGATACGGCGTGTGACGACTGAGGATTTCCCGGGCTGGCCACGTGATACTCGACGAACAGCGGATGCCCGGGGATGCCTCGCGTGATTGTTCGAATATCGTCCTCCACCACGATGTCGGCGGACGCGCTTTGTGCAATGCTCGTCGTTGTCTGACTGACGGCGATGTTGTTGGGCGGCGTGTTGATTTCGGGCACGGTATCGTCAACGTCCACTTTGACTTTGACATAGAACGTGCCCGAGATGATCGTCGGGAGGTTGACGGTGAGGCTGGAGACGCTCGATGCCGGGGGAGTGGCGCCGCCCGCAAGGGGAGGCCCGACGCGCGAACGGTAGCCGAGCAGCCGGTCGCCGGCGACCGACGTGTTATTGTTGTTCTCGGAAAGATAGACAGCGTCTCGCCAGACGCCAGTCGCCGTAGAACCGGCGCCAACGTTCTGGTCCGTCCAGGTCACAGTGAAACTCTGCGATGAGTTGGTACTCGGTTGAAAGTCGTTGACGATTGCGACCAAGTCCGCCTGCGCCTGGAGGTTGATCGTAAACTGACCGCTGCGAGCGAGATTGTCCGATTCGTTGAGTTCCGGTACATGACCAACCGAGTCGCCGCAGCCATCGCGATCGGCGATGACATAGACGTAATAGGGGCCTTGCACGTTCTCGGGAATGGAAATCACGGCTTCCTGCATGTACTCATCGTCATTGACGTCAACGCCGAGATACGTCGGGTTCGTGACGTAGGCCGCGAGATTCAGATGTTCTTCATTGCACAGCGCCATGCCGCTTGAGGTCAGATCGCTCGCAGAAATGAACACCATATCCGTCCACTGCGCCGAATTTGTCGCCTCCTGGCCGATGTTTCGGACGCGCCACGAGACCGTCGTCGTGCCGCCCGACGTAACGGAGTTGTTCGGGCCGCCGACCATGTCTACCTCTAGGTCCGGCAACGGCAATGCGGCCACGACGATCGGCATGGCGCTGATCGTTGAGTTATTCGACTCGGCCGCACCCTCGTTGACGGCATTGTCCGGATCCGCGGTGACGACAACGAAATACGTCCCTGGCGTCCCCGGGAGCATGACGGCACCTGAAATCGTGACATCCTGATTCGGACCGAGCGCCGCCGGGGAAAGAAACGACTTCGCCGGGATGTCGCCGCCGATCTGGTCGTCGATCGAGAAGTACACGCGGCTGATCCACGGTCCGTCAGCTGTCGCATTGCCCTGATTCTTCAGGATAAAGCTAAGTTCGAACAATTCGCCGGCAAACGCATTCGCCGGGACCAGGAGCGGAGGCACGACGACCAAGTCGGGTCTCGGCGTCGGCATCACGCTGATCGGATCCATTCTGAGGAAGTCATTGTTCGACTCGCCGTCGTCTTCCGAGATGACTTGGCCGGCATCCGTTCTGACGACAACGCGATATGACCCAGGTGTTGTCGGCAAGGCGACGTTGACGACGCGTTCAACAACGCCGGTGGGCGCAAGTGTGCCGTAATATGGAATACTGGCGGCGACAACGTCGTTGCCAATCATGTCGTCATTAGAGAAGCTGATCCGATCGGTCCACGGGCCGACGGCATCCGCAATCCCTGTGTTCTCGACGATGAATCGAATCTGCACGGGTTCGCCGACCGTCCCGGATGCGGGCGCATCGATCGATGTGACAACCAAATCCGGTCTATCGCAATCGGGGTCCTCGCATTCATCGGGGATGTTATTGAAATTGCAATCGGCGCTCGTACCGTCAAAAACGTCCAAGTCATCCGGAACGGAATTGTTGTTGCAGTCCGGAAACGTCGGTTCGGCTGTGAAGCTCCAGGCGCGCTGAAGACCTGTGTCGATGGCTGCCTCGACTTGCAACCATCCCCATCCGGAAAGGCCATCAAATCCGGAGTGGCCCTGATCGTCATCCTCATTGCCGAATCGAAATGTGTAAGGCTCTATGCCGTTCGTTGCATCGAGCAGGGCGATCTGTCCATTGCCAACGGAAGGTGGTCCAGTGATCAGCCCGTGATTCAAGTAGCTGGCGCCGTACGACACCCATATGTCGTCGTCACTGGGGACGAGGCCGACACCGACGTTGTATTCGAAGTAGATCTGATACAGACCAAGAAACTGATCCGCCGCGTGGACCGCACCGATGTCGCGTCCACCCATCGCACTGCCATAAATGCGGATGATCTGGGCGTCGGCGTTGTAATAAAGACGCACTGATGACTGCGGAGCGTCAAAGTCGAAGGTATAGATATCCGTTCCACCAGTGACATTGAACAGCTCGTCGATGCGAAGACCATATGACGGTGGGTTGAGTTCATTGTCGGGGTGATTGTGCAGTTCGTACCAGAATTCCTGTGCCGCAACGGGCTCGACACATGTAATCCAGAGTGCTCCAAGCAGAGTCAGGGGAATTATCCAGCGATCTGTGCTCATCTCTTCCTCCCGCGTCGTAGCGGTAGCTCGACTCCGAGAAAAGACCCAATCCGAGCGTCTCTCCTCACCAGCCCCCTTGAGTCACCGCCATTGCTTCGGCGGTAACGGCGAATGAGCAGACCGTCCAGTAGTTACGCTTGAATGACCCGACGCGCTTACTGTACAGACCAACTGCCCAATGCGCCAAGCAAAAATGCGCCTGCCCACCGTATTGAATTCAATGCCGCACGTGCATCGTGTTGAGCCTATCCTTAAGAGCCCCGCATTGAAGGGCATCGTGAACGACCAGGCCGCGCCAGCCTCTGTCGAGACGGGCAAAGCGGTGGGGAAGACGCATCTGTTTGTCTGCTGCCATTCTCACGGTCGGCATTAGCCGGCCACACCTACGAGCGACAAATCACGACAATGGGGACAAGAAGAAGTGCGAAATTGCATGAGTGACAGTTTATGACGCACGCCTCAGGTTGCGGGCCACACAACCTGCAGTATTCAGTGCGTCCGTGGGTTCGTGCAGTGCTGGGTGACGTCTTAGATCACGGGCTGCGGAAATGCGTCGACTATCGATGGCTCGCTCAAGGGGCGACTCCCCTGGGAATGCCATCGGTGCGAGTCTCTATGGACCTTTGTCGAGTGGGTTGGATCCTTACCGAGTCTACCATACGCACCCTGCCACCCGCATGTCGCTATTGAGTCGTCGACTGCGTAGGGGCGACGCCGCGTGTGTATTGCCAGTACGGCTATCGAGGTCGCCAAATCGGGTGAAGCGACTTGACAGGCGGGCTAGCGTTCCTTCACAACCACTCGGATCTTGACTTCGACACCGTCACGCAGCAATGTCGCGTCGACGGCCTGGTCGGGGGCCAGCGTCTTGAGAAAGTCGGAAAACGCGCGGAGATTGGCGATGTCCCGGCCGTCCAGACGTATCAATACGTCTCCAGGAAGAACGCCGGCGCGTGCCGCGGGCGAATCCGGCACGGTCGACTCAACGCGCACGCCAGTCCCCTGAAAAGCAAAATCCGGCACAGTTCCGAAGCTGACCCGGCGAGGAGACGCGTTCGGATGAGCGGTGGGGGCCGACTGTTTCTGCGCACTTTCTATGCGATTGGTCATTGGCGCTTCGCGAGCCAGTAAGTACGTCACTGCCTCCTTCACAAATGTGGCGACTTTGACGAGACCCGGGCCGTCGATCTTGTCGACAGTGTCGCCCGGGCGGTGGTAGTCGGCGTGGGCGCCCGTGAAGATCTGCACGGCCGGGATACCGGCGGCGATGAAGCTCTCCTGATCGGATCCTTCGGTCGCTGACGGGATGAACGTATTCGGAATGCCGGTCACGAATCCGCAGCCGCGGAAGATATGCGGCCACTCGTCGGCTGTGGCTGTTCCGTGGATCGCGATCTTGCCGTCGAACAGGCGGCCGACTGTATCGAGGTTGATGACGGCTTGGATACCTGAGGCGGGGAGGGCGGCGTGCTTCACGTAATGTTGCGAACCCAATCGGCCGCACTCTTCGGCAGAAAATGCAACAACGACGAGGTTGCGCAGGCCGCCGCGTTCGGCTGCAAGGTTGCGGGCCAACTCAAGCATGATCGCCACACCGCTGGCGTTGTCGTCGGCGCCGCAGTGGATCTTGCCTTCATCACCCGCGTGGACATCGGGCCAACCGCGGCCGAGATGATCGTAGTGCGCACCCAGGATCACCGATTGATCGCTCCAGTCGTCGCGCGTGCCGGGAAGAAGTCCCACCACGTTCGTCGCTTCTACGGGCTTTCCATCAGGACCTGCGGGCACAGTGAAGTTCTGGAACCACGTGCCGTCGTCACCGGCGGGCTTGAGGCCTGCCGATGCCATTTGTTTGGCGATGTAGTCGGCCGAGTCGCGCAATTCCGCAGATCCGAGGCCGCGCCCCGCTCGCTCGGGCGATGCAAGCCAACTCACGTGCTCCATGAGCCGCTTTTGTGAGAACACCGGCGGCAGCTCCGCGAGTGCGGGCCGCGATTCCGTCGGCGACGGCGGCGCCTGGACGAGCGCCTGACGGTCAAGGACGACGACAAGCGGCGAGCCGGCCGCGTCCCACTGTCCTTTTACAACGTTGGTTGGCTCATCACCTTCGAAGGCGAGATACGAGTACTTACCGTAGTGAGGCAGCTTGCGGCCCATGCCGGGAAATGCGGCGGCGGGATCGACCACAAGCCAACCGATTGCCTTCTCGGGATTCCCGGGATGGCGACCCACGATTATTTCGCTGTGCGCCGCGAGGGAGACGTTCTCGCCTGCGAGCGTCAACGTGCCTGCGGAGTCGTTGAGTGAGGCGCCTGTGGCATTGTCGAGTACATCTGATCTGAAGCGATTTCGCCTGCCGAGCACCCAAACGGCTCGGTCGTTGGGCAGCGATTTCACATCGCCTTCCGAGACGATTGCGATCTTGTGCTCGTCGCTTTGCCAGCCTTCCAGCAACGCGCGGTAGGCGGCAACGTTTTTCTCAGTCGCGGAGGCTTCCGGAAGGATTGCGAGAATCTGCTGCTCACCGAAGAGCTGTCCGATGGAAGGGGGCGTCTCGTGCGGATCGAGCACGCGAAAGAGGTCGAACATTGGGTCCGCCGCGACGGACAGGGGGCGGGCGCCGAGTTCGACGCTGAACTCGAGCGATTTCGCGGACGTCTTAATCAGGCGCGTCACTGTTCCTTCGGTGGTTTGCACGCGAAGCGGTACTTCCAGCTCGAATGCCCCGTTGTCCTGCGTTTGCTCAATTACACCCGTGAGCGTGTAGCGGTCGCCTGTCGCCTTCGCTTCGACCTTTCGGAGTGCAAGAAATGGGGCACCTGTTCGTTCGACCCACTGGCGGAAAAAGGGGGAGAGGTCTTCATGTGTGACCGCTTCGAACGCGGCGCGCAGGTCGGCGTAAGACGCCCGGCGGCCACGTTGTTGTCGGTAGAAATCCGCCAAGGCCGCGCGGAAGTGCTCGTCGCCCACATGTCGCCGCAGCATGTGGAAGAACATAAGGGCTTTGCCGTACCCAACGGCCTCTGTCGCGGCGCTGTGTCGACCACGGAATTCGGAGAGCGGAAAGTCCTGCTCGGCCCGTACGTAGTTGCGGTATTTCTGCAGCGTGTTGCGCCGATATTCGTCGCCTTTGCCGCGCTGCTCCTGAATGAGATGATCGGCCATGTAGGCGGTGAGGCCTTCGCACCAATTGCCGCTGTCAAAGTCGACGAATACGGAGTTGCCCCACCAGTTGTGCAGGATTTCGTGCGGGTAGGATGAATGCAGAATAAAGGGGAACCGAATGACCTGCGGACCAAGGAGCGTGAAGGACGGCATGCCGTAGCCCGTTTCCCAGAAGTTCTCGACAAGTGCAAACTTGCCGTAGGGATAGGGACCGATGAGGTCGCGGTACATCTCGAGATACTGGGCAGTCGTCTCCAGGTATTTGCCGGACAACGCTTCGTCCGGCTCGTGAAGATAGACCAACACTTCAACTGTGCCGGCCATGTCGCGCCGGACATGCAGGGGACCACCGACGAGGTAAACCTGCTCTACGGGCAAGTCTGTTTTCCAATGCGCATGACCGCCCTCGTCGAGTGAAGCGCCGCTGCCCTGGCTGATAACGTGCCACTCGTTGGGCGCCTTCACCTGGAGTTCGAATTGGATCAGTCGATCGTCAAAGCTCGGAACCCAGGCACTGCCGCCGTGGAGGTAAACACCTTCCGTGCTCAGGATGCCGCGTGATTCCCGGAAGCCGCGGGTGTATTGCTCCTTCTCGTCGGAAAGGCCGTGATCGATCGTGCCGGAATACGAGATCTTCAGGAGGCCGTCACTTGGGGCCGCGTCGAGTGTGTAACGCGCTTCCGACTCGTTATCTGACGCAACTTTCGTCACCGAGGGAGTACTGCTCCCGACTGTCAGTGCGGAATTGAGCGTGAATACTGCGCCGGCGTGGCAAAGATCCGGCGGAAGGGCGATGCTGTCGTCAACGGTCACGACATGCCGGGTCGGCTCAAGAACGACCGACAGCGCATGATGCACCATTGGCTGTGCCGTATCGATATGGGATTTCCGAGTCGTGGGCCCATCCTGCGGCGCAGCTCCGGCAGCGACTATCGTCAACATCAGGCAGGCCAGAGGCTGGGACAACATACGCGGCGAGGCGAAATGGCAGTTCATCTCAGATGACTCCAGAAGCAGGTGGTTTGCTGATGCGCGGTATGTTAGGCGATGCTGCGCGCGATGGCCACGACTTGCCAGGTACAATCAACACTCTCAGGTCCTTCGCCCTACAGTGCGCAGACTTCGTGAAAGATCCCCATCTGGGGGTGATATCGCACGGGAGCGTGAGAGGTCGGCAATTCCCTTCAGATGACGCGCGGGACCCGAGGATAGACGTCCCGACTTCTAGGGGCCAACAGCGTAGAGACACTCAACGTCTTGCGAAGGGGCGTTGAGAGATCACATATCGGCATCGATGTGTCGATTGGCGTCGCGATCGCAGGGGTCCTATGTCGGATTCGCAACAGGTCTCGAGATTTCGTCAGTCGCCGAATGCGTAGGAGCATCTGTTCTTGACGGGGCTTTCCATTGCAGAAGTTGCTTTTCAAACTCGCGTCGAATCGCATTTGATGCGTCCGCCGGAAGCGCACGTATCGCTCGCTCCTGTGTTTCAATCGCCGCCTGCACGTCATTGCTGCGATATTGTGCCAGGGCAAGTACCGCCAGGGATTCGGCGTCGGGATTGTCCGCAATCTCGCAGGCGCGATTCGCCAGGTCCAATGCCGCCGACGGATCGCGCAGATCCTCCGGTTCCGCATTCAGGAGCAGCCTTGCGCAGGCGATCATCTGACTGCCCGTTGCATCGTCGGCGGTCGCAATGTCCTTTTCGATCTCCAGGTTACGCGCGACGATCGAGCGAGCTTCGTCGGTCTCTTTTTTTGCCAGAAGGACGGCTGCAAGATTGAACGCGATTCGGCGTGTCGCCGGATTCGCCGGCCCGGTCGTTCGTTCGAGAATGCTCAACAACTCGCGGTGATTGTCTTCGGATTCTCCGTACTTTTGCTGTTGAAACTGCGTCCACGCGACACTCTCGAGTGTCGCCAACGTCTGGGGATGTTCGAGGCCAAGGACTCGTCGTTGCGCCTCCAGGAGCCGGGTGTTGGTCGCGTCCGCGTCCGCGAGCCGACCTTGTTGAAGGTATAACCAGCCCAACAGGTACGTAACGCGCATCGTTATTCCGTGATCTGGGCCATATTGGCGTTCGGCAACGGTTGCGCATTCTTTCAGCAGACGTTCCGCTTCGTCTGCCCGCCCTAAGGCGATGTAGGAATTCGCTAAATTGGACTTCGCGCTGAGCGTTTCGGCGTGGGCTTCTCCCAGGACACGGACTCGCGCTTCGGTCACTTGCTTGAACAGGTCAGCCGCTTCCGCGTTCCTTCCTTCCATCGAAAGGAGAATCGCGAGATCATGCCTTGATGTCAGCGTGGATGGATGTTCATCCCCAAAAACTCTGCGTCGGATTTCGAGCGCCTGAGTCATATAGTTTCGAGCCTCGGAGATCGAGCCCTTCTGGGCGAGCGTTTCTCCGAGGTTCTTCATGATGAAACTGATATTCGGATCGCCTTCCGGCAACGATCGCTGCGCAATCGGGAGCCACTCCCGCAGCAGCGCTTCGGCCTCGTCGAGCTTGTTGCTTCTCGCGAGTGAAATCGCCAGATTGCTGACTGTTGCGATCGTGTCGCTATTTCCGTCGCCTAGTACACGACGACGGGACGTCACAAGCTCTCTGAACAACTTTGACGACTCCTCGTAACGTCCCTGAAGGTGGAACAGTGTCGCGAGGTTGTTCATTGCGACCATGGTCATGGCGTGGTCGGGTCCCAGTTCCGTCATCGCCGTATCGACCGCCTGACGATAAAGCTCCTGCGCCTGGCTGTGGCGACCTGCCGCCTGATTAATCTGGCCGAGCGCGTTGATCGAACGGATCGTGTCGATCGCTCTTGGCCCGAGGTATTTCGAGTTCAGGTCGTATGCGCGCTGCAAATGCGGCTCGGCCGATTTCAACTCACCGAGATTCATGTACGTGACACCGAGCATTTGCCGGATACTCGCTTCGACCGCCGGCATGGCGGCGAATCGTCCACCCGGAGCGCTTCCCGCATCGATCCTCTCCGCCGCCGCGTCAAGCACGTCGCGCATCAGAACATTTCGACCCTTGCCGCGTTCGGCCGAGGGCGAAACCGCGGAGAGCAGATCCACAACGAGAAAATCGTTGACCGCCGTCGCGATCTCAGCCTGTCGTTTCGCCTCGTCGGCCTTTGCCGCCGCATTCGCCTCGGCTCTCGATGCGCGTCTCCAGCCGATCGAGGTGCCGATGATGCCCAGGATCAACGTCAGCAGCACGATGACGCTTGCGGCGACACCGCCTCGATGCCGCCGTACGAACTTCCGCATTCTGTAGGTCGTGCTCGGCGGTGACGCGATAACCGGCTCGTCGCGGACATGTCGCAGGATGTCGGCCGCCAATTCCGACGCCGACGCGTATCGTCGTGCGGGGTCCTTATCGATTGCTTTCAACGCAATCCAATCGAGATCGCCCGACAACTGCCGATGCATGGTCTTCCGGTCGCATCGCCGCGTCTCACAGATTCCGCGTGTAACGTCGCCGAGCGACCAGAACCGCGTGCTTGGTTTCGTCGGTTCGACTTCGCGAATAATGCGCTGGATTTCCGCATAGCCCGCACGACCCAGGTCCGCCGTTTCGAACGGCAGTACGCCGACGATCATCTCGTAGAGAAGCACGCCGAGAGAATAGACGTCCGTCCTCGCGTCGACGCCGATCGCCGACAATTCCGCCTGCTCGGGACTCATGTAGGACGGTGTGCCGATCAAAACGCCGTGCTCGGTGAACAGCGTCTGCTCCGTCAACCGATGATCGGTTGCCTTGGCGACGCCGAAGTCGATGACCTTCGGAACGGCATCTCCGTCTTTGCGCATCACGAGTACGTTTGACGGCTTGATATCGCGGTGAATGATGCCCTTTTGGTGGGCATGCTGGATCGCGTGGCAGACTTGCACAAAGAGATCGAGGCGTTCCCTCAACGTCAAATTGTGCGCGTCGCAGAACTTTGTGATCGGCTCGCCGGGGACATACTCCATGACGAAATACGGTCGACCGGTTTCCGTCGCGCCCGCCTCGAACACGCGGGCCACGCTGGGATGCTCGAGCAACGCCAATGCCTGGCGCTCCGCTTCGAAGCGTGCGACAACGGCCTTTGTGTCCATGCCCAGCTTGATCAGCTTGAGGGCGACGCGGCGCCGGATTGGCTGAGTCTGCTCGGCCAGATACACGACGCCCATGCCGCCTTCGCCGATCTGCTGGATGATCTGGTAATTTCCGATCGTCCGAGGCATGTCCTCAATGCCGCGAGCGTCGAGGGATATGGGCCCGTTTTCGAGGAATCTGTGATCTTCATCGTGCGCCTTGATCATCCGGACGAGCTTCTTCAACAGCCGCGCGTCATCTCCGCATTCGGACTGCAGCCAGGCTTCTCGCTCTGCGGAGGGCAGTTCGAGCGCACTTGTAAACAAGTTCCTGATGCGATGGAGATCTTGTTCGCCCATGGAGTTTCACCGACAAAGGAGACGCCCAAGCAGAGCGCTACTCAGGATTCAACTCGTCGTAAAGCCACGCCTTGGCGCATGCCCAGTCACGCTTGACCGTCATTGGAGAAACGCCCATCACGTCGGCCGTGTCGCTCACGCTTAGACCCGCGAAGAAACGGAGCATCACAACACGCGCCATGCGCTCGTCTTCCTTCTCCATGCGCCGCAGGGCCTCGTCGAGGACCACGAAATCCACGTCATCCCTGGTATTCCCGTCCGCGACGTCGTCCAGCGAAACGCGCTGAAGTTCGCCCCCGTGCTTGATTCGGCCACGCTTGCGGGCCTGCTCGACCAGGATTCGGCGCATCGCCAGTGCCGCGGCCCCAAAGAAATGCCCCCGATCATTCCAGGTCGTGCCTTGCCCGCCGAGAAGGCGAAGGTACGCCTCGTGGACCAGCGCGGTCGGTTGGAGCGTGTGCCCCTGTTTTTCCCGGACCATGTGCGACGCAGCGAGCTTGCGAAGCTCTTCGTATACCAAAGGCAACAGCTCCTCGGACGATCCAGCGTCGCCCGCATTGATCGCCTTCAACAGCCTCGTCACTTCGTTTGCCGCTTTATCGCTCATCGTTCGCAAGAAAAAAGACAAACCGTGGTCCCGCGCCGGCGCTTCCGACGCACTGACCTGGTGAACGGGCGAGTCCGTCGAACGGAGTCGATCGCCCGGATATGCGGCGTCCATCTTAACTTGGACTCATGCTACATGAAACAGCGATGCGGTTGTCGGCCAGCATGGTATCTGAATTCGGTCCCATAGAACCGTCGTCATGAATGCCTTGGCCCACGCACGAAAGGGCATGACCTGAGAATGCCAGTGCGATACCGGCCACAGGCATTCGGCACCCGCAAGGGCTTGGCATCGGCGTGTCCTCTTGCTCATGGTAATCGCGGGCATCTTTCAGGCACCACGCTCAGATCCGGATTTTGAAGAGAGGAACAATCATGATCAAGTACTATGTCCTGAGCCTTGTGATCGCAGCACTCATCGTAAGCCATGTGAGTTCGAATCTTGTTGGCGACGAGGTCCTGAGCCTCAGCAGATCGTTCGATCTTCAGGGGAATTCCGGTTCCCTGACCGGCGCGGTTGAGGCCCCGAAGCAATCGAGATTCGCGAACATCATGAATCTCGGTGATTCGCAGGACGGTGAAGTGTTAGAGAGTTCGAAGCCGGCTCGGTCAATGCTGGAAGCGCTGTCTATCCCGGACTGGTCGAAAACCCGCGCGACGATCGAAACGCATCGCAACACGGTTCATTCGTGTGACGGCGGATTCGTTGCGCACAATCTCAGGCAGGCGTGGACGACGACGTTCGACGGCCGTGGTTTCGAAACAACTCCAGACGACGGCGGTTGGGCATGGGGCATGGAACTCGTCAGTTATGGGTGCGGCGAAGCGCGGCAATTCGTATCTTCCCCGCGCTGCACGAATGCGCAGGGAAGTCGGGTCGAATACGAATGGGATGAGGTCGTGACGGAGTGGTATGTCAACGACGCCCGCGGTCTGGAGCACGGCTACACAATCCGGAATCGCCCGCACGCCGGCACGTCGGAGGCGTCAGTCGATCCGCTTCGAATCGAGCTGCTCGTCCGTGGCGATCTGCGACCTGAGATCAGTGTGAATGGCCGTGACATTGCGTTCGTGAGCGACGACGGCGCATCGGTCGTCCACTACAACAACCTCGTCGTCTTCGACGCGACCGGCGCAACAATTCCGGCGCGGTTCATGGATTCTGTGTCTCAAGGCCCGAATCAGAGTCTCCGCGCCTTTCACATCGTCATCGAAGATTCAAACGCCGTTTATCCGCTGACGGTCGACCCCATCGCGCAGGAGGCCTATCTCAAGGCCTCGAATGCCGCGATGAACAACGCTTTCGGCAGTTCGGTGGCCGTCTCGGGCGACACGGCCGTGATCGGGGCGCCATGGAAGGACGGCCAACGCGGAGCGGCGTACGTCTTCGAGCGCGACGGCATGAACAGTTGGCTCCAGCGGGGATATCTGACGGCCCCGAGCCCCGCGGCCTCCGACCAATTCGGCTTGTCGGTGGCCGTCTCGGGCGACACGGTCGTGGTCGGAGCGTACGGCGTCGACCCCACTACCACCGGCGCGGCATTCGTCTTCGTCCGCGACGGAATGGGCGTCTGGAACCAGCAGGCCGTTCTGACGGCCTCCAACCCCGGGGAATTCGATGAGTTCGGCAAATCGGTCAGCGTCTCGGGCGACACCGTGGTCGTCGGGGCGCCGATCGAGCAGAGCAACGCCACGGGCGTGGACGGCAACCAGGTCGACAACAGTTTCTTTCTTGGCGCCGGCGCGGCCTACGTCTTCGTCCGCGACGGCATGGGCAATTGGAGCCAGCAGGCCTACCTGAAAGCATCGAACACCAACGAACAAGACCAGTTCGGCCGCTCGGTCGCCATCTCGGGCGATACGGTCCTGGTCAGCGCGATCGGCGAGGACAGCAACGCCACAGGCGTCAATGGCGATCAGGCCAACAACAGCGCCGGTTTTTCCGGCGCCGCCTACGTCTTCGTCCGCGACGGCATGGGCAACTGGAACCAACAGGCGTACCTGAAAGCGTCGAACACCGGAGCGGGCGACGTTTTCGGCGCTTCGGTCGCCATCTCGGGCGACTCGGTCGTGGTCGGGGCAAATGGCGAGGCCAGTAGCGCCACGGGCGTCAATGGTGATCAGACCAACAACAGCGCAATGCTCTCCGGCGCTGCGTACGTCTTTGTGCGCGACGGCATGGGCGACTGGACCCAGCAGGCCTACCTTAAGGCCTCGAACACCGGAGCGGCCGACTCTTTCGGCACTTCGGTGGCGATCTCCGACAACATGGTGGTGGTCGGTGCGCAAGAAGAGGATAGCAGCGCCACAGGTGTGGATGGTGATCAGTCCGACGAGGCCGCTATCGCATCCGGCGCCGCCTACTCCTTCGCACGCGATGGCATGGGCAACTGGAGCCAGCAGTCCTACCTCAAGGCCTCGAACACGGACGTGGACGACCGATTCGGCATTTCGGTGGCCGTCTGGAACGGCACGGTCATGGTTGGGGCGCGAAGTGAATCCAGCAGCGCCACGGGCGTGAACGGCGACCAGGCGAACAACGCGGCCATGAACGCCGGGGCGGTCTATTCCTTCATCATGTCAGAGGATTCCGACGGCGACGGCGTGCTGGACGCGTTCGACGTCTGCCCGAACAGCGCGGCGGGACTGCCGATCGCGCCGGACGGCCGGCCGCTGTTCGACTGCAACGGCGACTGCCTGTACGACGCGACGGACATTCAGTGTCTCGTTGACGCGCTGCTGACACAGTAGGCGTATCTGTGCCAACGCCTCTTAACGGTGACATTCCGCCATCATTCGGGCCTGTCGTGAATTATTGACGGGCATCTTGAGAACGCTCTACTTGACTCGTGGTCCTGCCGGTCTCGCCAAATGACAGAGCAATTCGAATAAGGGTTCAACAGTAAAAGGAGATATGCAATGAGGTTACTTAACAGACAAGTCGCGATCGTAGCGCTTCTGTTCCTGTCGGCCGGCGCCGCCCTAGCGACGGCGTCGCCGACGACTGGAATCTATGATGAAAACACGATTCAGGTGAACACGGTCGACTTCGACGCGATCGGTTCCGCGTTTACCGCCAGTCAGTTTGCCGTCGACATCGCCAGCGCGTTTGCAAACGACCGAGGAGGCGTGATTGACGGTACCGTCGCGATGACGCACGAATTCGGCGTCAATCAAACGAAGTCACTCGATTTGAACTTGATTGATGGCACGAACATTGGAACGGGCGTTCCTAATGGTTCCCCGACGGCCATATCCGGAACAGCCGCTTTCGCGTCCACGCCCGACGGCGGATTCAACTACACGGCGTTCGGCTTCACGAACATTCTTAACGCCGATCCGGACGAACACGTCATCGCACTCGGCGTGACCACGCTGAGTCTCAACAACCGTGATTACGGCAACGTGACCGCGACGGGGTTGCTAGCCTCGGGCGGCAGCGTCTCCGCCGTGCGCCATATGTTTGAGCCTGCCGCACAAGGCGACACGTTCTTCGGTCTTCGCGCCCCAGCGAACGACTATTTCACGGGGTTTACGCTGCGTTACGACGGCGCCGTTGGAGGTGACAACCGACTGTGGTTCGATGACATTGGATTTATCACAGACATCGTCAGCGTTCCTGAGCCGGCGAGTGTTTTGTTTCTGAGCATCGGCGCGCTGCCAATGCTTGGGCGACGCCGAATCAGACATTGACGCCTCGCCGAACAACCGGACATCGAACGATTTGTCGGACGTGCGCGATCGTAATCACGATCGCACGTCCGATTCGTATGTTGCTTCCGTTCTCGACAGGCGGGCTTGGCATCGCCCCTTTTTTCGCCAATCGTCGCCGAAACTGGAGTGTCGCCGGAACCGTGGTCAATGCCTTAGTGAACGACGGCAGTCAGCAGTTGAAGCGACACGAGTCGCGCCCTGTCCGATTGCATGGGGGCAAGTACCAAGGCCGTCATCTGACGGTCTCTTTTGATTGGTCCATCACGGAATATCGTGAAGCTCCATAGGCATCCGCCGTAGCGCAATTACCGCGTCCCGATAGGGACGCGCTGAGAACAGCCCAGCCTTTCAAGGCTGGCATTGATAGTTGGTTACTACCATCGCCGTGCCGTAGGTACGGCGCGACTCCGCGCATCAGGCTCATCCCGTCCCGCTGGGACGGGGCCTGAGAAACGGCCGCCAACCCCCCCGTTGGAAACTTGCTATTACCCACATCTTCATGCGAGTCGTGGCATCCTGTCGAGTGAATGAGGAGTGGTATGACATGGAGGTCGTGCCCTGGTGACATTAGGTGAGGGTAGGTGCCATGGTTGACGGATTGGCGCTGGCGGATCGCATTGGATGGGCGGAGGGTCAGTTTAGTTCGGCGATGTTGGGTGATCGTCGTCGAACGCGGCGCTTGGTGAGGCTGGCAGCACAGATGGCGGCGGACAGCGGTGGCACGATTCCTCAGCAGACCGGTACGATGGCGGCCATGAAAGCTGCCTATCGATTGTTTGCCGAGGAAGATGTCACCCACGAAGCGATTTGTCGGCCGCACTTTGAACAGACGCAGGAGAAGGCGGCGCAATTGCCTATCGTTTTTCTGCTCCAGGATACGACAACCTTGGACTTCACATCGCATGTTCACTGCGAAGGCCTGGGGCCGATCGGGCGAGATAAGCGGATGCGAGGCCTGCATCAACAGAACGTGCTCGCTGTGAACGTGAACTCGCGCCTTCCGCTGGGGCTGATGTATCAACGTCATCATCGCCGTCGCTCTCGTCCGAAGGGTCATGGCGACAACCGCGCGCGTCGCGTCGCGTGCCGATTGAAGAGCGGGAGTCGTATTGGTGGATTGAAGCGATCAAGACCATCGGATCGCCGCCCGAAGGCTCCAAGTGGGTGCATGTCGGGGATCGCGGCGAGGACATCTTCGGCGTCTATGATGAATCCCTTCGCCTGGGCGCCGACTGGCTGATTCGGATCAGCCAGGATCGACGCGTCGAAACGCCCGAAGGGCAAGGATCGCTTTTTTCCTATGCGCAGCCTGCCAAGCGTGGCGAATCGCAACCTGCAGGTGCGACGCAAAGGAACGGCGCCTTGAGGATGTGCATCTTCGCGTCTCTGCCGGTCGTGTGACCCTGATGCCGTCGCGTTACGAACCCGCCTATCGCAACTGTGCGCCGATCCCATGTTGGGTTGTTCGGGTCTGGGAAGATCAGCTACCGACCGATGCGGAGCCGCTGGAGTGGCTGCTCTGTACCAGCCTGTCGTGTGAGACTTCGGAGGAGGCCGTGTTTGTCGCGAAAGGCTACTCGTATCGATGGGCCATCGAGGAATTCCACAAATGCGAGAAGTCAGGCTGCCAAGTCGAGATGCGGCGGCTGGAGCACGTGGATCGGCTCGAACCCCTGATCGGTCTGCTCAGCGTGCTGGCCGTCTGGCTCATGCAACTCAAGTTCGTGGCGCGCGACAAGCCCGACGAGGAGGCAACCACGCTATTCGACGAATTCGATGTTTGTGTGATGGCTCGGTACCTGAGAAAGTCGCCGCAGCAATTGACAGTTGGAGAATTCTGGCGAGGCATCGGGCAACTCGGCGGTCACCCCGGCCGAAAAGGCGATGGCCCACTCGGCTGGCTACGTGCTTGGCGCGGCTGGCAACGATTTCAACTAATGATCCTCGGCGCCAGCCTGACTACCGAGGACGAAAGATGTGGGTAACAGCAAGGTTGGAAACGGGGGGCTATTCTCATGTGATCCCTACGGGATCCAGGGTGGATACACCTGTCGCGCTTGTACCGGAACAACGAGTCACTCCGAATTTCCGAGATGAACCCTTTTAATTGGCTTGGCGCGCTGACCGTAGTCACAGGTGGGTTCGCAAACGATTTGCCCGCCTATTCGCGGACTTCTTCAGCCACTTCGTGGCCGAATCAGAATAACTGGGAGACAAGCGTGCGAAGAGGTAGAATAGACGCGTCGATCGTCGCGAGGAGCGAATTCGCGAACCGCTTCATTTACGGTTTCTCCGTCTCGACATGCGACTCGCGATTGTGCCCTGATTCGTCGTTGCAGCTTCATCCGCGTGGCCTTCAGATTCCAGAGCGGATGGCGGGATCTCGCAATCCTGGTTCTGAATGCCGGGAAATCCCTGTGTCGGTTGCTCCTTGTTGCAGAAATCCGCCTGATGTGTTGTGGGAGAAATCCAGTCAGCGACTCCAAAGTGGACAACGTGACGAAGCTGCTTGGCGAGATTCGCGACGGCGATCGCTCGGCCCTCGAACGGCTCTTTCCGATTGTTTACCAGGAGCTCAAGGCGCTGGCCGCGCATATCTCCCGGAACCCTCGGCACACGCTGCAACCGACGGCATTGGTCCACGAGGCGTACGTCCGCCTGGTTCGCCAGGATGGCAGTTGGAACGATCGCAAGCATTTCTTTCACGTCGCCGCAAAAGCGATCCGACAGGTGTTGGTCGATCACGCCCGGCGACGCGATGCGAGCAAACGCGGAGGCGGGGGGGAGCGCATCACGTTCTCCGAATCGCTCGATTCCGGGAGGGGCGATCTGAACCTCGTTGAGTTCGAGGATGCGTTGAAAGTGCTGGAGTCGCGGGACGAGCGCCAGGCGCGGATCGTCGAAATGCGGTTCATCGTTGGGCTGACCATCGAGGAGACGGCCGATGTGCTCGGCGTATCCCCCAGAACCGTTAACGTGGATTGGCAAATGGCCCGCGCGTGGCTTCGGCGCGAGCTGAGCGCTTCGAACGAATCATGACGCGGATCGACCATCACCGCTTGCGCGAGCTCTTTGAGTCGGTCATGGACCTGCCCGCGAATCAGCGCGCCGCGATCATTGACGCAGCATGCATCGGCAACAGCTCGCTGCGACACGAGATTGAATCGCTCCTGAAACACCACGACGCTGAAGTTCCCCTGTTCGCCGATGAACAGGCGGGAATCGGTATGAAAGTCGCGCGCGAACTCGCGTTTGCTGCCGGGGATGCACCTCTGCCCGAGAGTATCGGAAGGTATCGCGTTGTTCGCGAATTGGGCGCCGGCGGCATGGGAATCGTCTACGAGGCGGAGCAGGAGCGACCGGTCCGGCGCAAAGTAGCGCTGAAAGTGATCAAGCTGGGCATGGATACCCGCGAAGTTGTCGCGCGTTTTCGGCAGGAGCGCCAAGCGCTGGCAATGCTGGACCATCCCAATATCGCCAAAGTACTCGACGCCGGCGCGACCGAAACAGGTCGACCATATTTCGTCATGGAGTTGTGCGCCGGCGAACGCATCACGGATTATTGTGATTCCCGAGGACTCACGATTCCCGCCCGCCTCGATCTGTTTATCCAAGTCTGCCAGGCGATTCAACACGCCCACCAGAAAGCACTCATTCATCGGGATATCAAACCATCGAATGTCCTGGTGACAACGCAGGATGATCGTCCATTGGCGAAAGTCATCGATTTCGGCATTGCGAAAGCCATGGGCGACAGGCTGACTGATGTAACGCTTCACACGGTGGATTCGCGTATGATCGGAACGCCGGAATACATGAGTCCCGAGCAGGCCGACGGAAGCCGGGGCATCGATACACGCACCGATGTCTACTCCCTTGGCGTATTGCTTTACGAACTGTTGACCGGCTGCACGCCGTTCAGCGGAGAGAATCTCGCTACGGCGTCGCTGACCAACGTCATTCGCATTATTCGCGAAGTGGATCCCGTCCGCCCGAGTACGCGCTTGCGCGAAGTTGCTGCGCGTACGCAGTCGGCTGGAGACGCACCCGAAACTGCGGCCCTTCGCACTCCGTCCGTCCTGCAAGGCGATCTCGACTGGATCGTCACGAAAGCGCTCGAGAAGAGCCCATCGCGGCGCTACGACTCTGCCGGCGCACTTGCCGACGATGTGAGGCGCCACCTATCCGGCGAGCCTGTAGAGGCAGCGCCGCCGAGTACTCTGTACCGGTTTCGCAAGTTCACGCGACGCAACCGCGGTCTGGTGCTGGGCGCGGGAATCGTCGCGCTGGCATTGATCGTCGGTGCAATCGGCACGCTCTGGCAGGCGAGCGTCGCCCGTCGCGAGGCCCGGGCCGCGCGGGCAGCGGAGCGCGACGCCAGGCGTGTCGCCGAATTTCAGGCGCATATGCTGGAGCAGATCGATACAGCACTCGCGGGTGACGAACTGCTTTCGGGAATGCAATCCCAATTCAAGAGCGGCATCGCAAAGACCGGGCTTACACCTGACGAGGAGGAAGCGAAGCTCGGGGAGTTCGAGGTGCAGCTTCAGCAACTTAACCCGACGGACCTGGCTGCTGATCTGATAGACAAGACAATTCTTCGGCCGTCCATCGATTCGATCGCCAGTCAGTTCTCCGATCAGCCTGTTGTAGAAGCCTCACTGAACCACGCGCTTGCGGAACTTTATGTCAACATTGGGCGCCATGCCGCGGCGCGACCATTGGTCGAAAAGGCGCTCGAAGCACGCATGCGCATCCTGGGCCAATCTCATCCAGACACGCTGACCTCGATGCAGGCCTTGGGTTACGTGATGCGCCTACAGGGAGACTTGCCCCGGGCGGAGGCGTTGCTGAATGAAACGCTGATCAAATGCAGGACCGCCCTGGGGCCCGATCATCCCACGACGCTTAAGACCCAATCAACCATTGGCGGTATCCTGCGAATGAAAGGACAGTTGGCGAAGGCTGAGACCTGCTGGCGTGACGTATTGGAGCGTCGGCGACAGGTGTTGGGACCGGACAACCCCACAACGATCGTCTCGATGAATAACCTGGGGGCTGTGCTCGCGGAGGAGTTCAAGCTTGCGGAGGCCGACGCGCTCTACCGAGAGGCGCTCGAGCGCGGTCGCAGGGTGAATGGTGCAGATCATCCGAATACGTTGGTCACGGAGCACTTCCTCGGCGGCCTCTTGTGGCGACAGGACCGCCTCGAAGAGGCGGAGGCGCTCTTCCGTGACACGCTTGAAAAGCGCCGGCGACTGTTGGGAGAGTCACACCCAAGAACTATCAACAGCATCTTGAATCTAGGTCAACTTCTCCTGGCCATGGGCAACGTCGCTGAGGCGGAACCGCTGCTCCGCGAAGCCTATGGGAAATCCCGCCGAGTACGGGGCGCAACGCACTCACTGACGATTGCCCCGCTTGATGACTTAGCTGGCCTGCTTGAAGGCGAATCCAGATGGATCGAAGCCGAGCCACTCTTACGCGAGCGCATCGCAAGTCTGGCACAGAACGCGGGGGAAATGGAGCCGGTGAGGATTAACGCACGTATTCGACTCGGTCGGTGCCTGATCGAGTGCGGCCGTTTTGCGGAGGCCGAAGCTGAACTGCTCTCCGTGCAGAGTTCTCTCGGCGCAACTATCCCTGTTCAAAGCGAAGCCGGCGAACGGTGTGTTTCATTGCTAGCGCGGCTCTACGACAACTGGGACAGGGCCGAACCTCGGCGAGGCTACGACAGGAAGCGAGACCACTGGCGCGCGATTGAATACTCCGGGGTATCGAAAGCCCCTTATGTCCGCGACTGATTCGGCGAATCGGTACGAATCGGATGGGAAAAAGACCCGCGAATGCCACGGTCAACTGCAACGCGGCGATCAACTTGGCTTTCATTCAGATGCCGCGAGCCGCTCCGAGAGACGCAATGTGTCCCACACGCGGAGTGTGCCATCTCCGGAACCGGAGATAAGCTGCGTTCCATCGGGGCGGAACACGAGCGACCAGACATACGATGTGTGACCGCGAAGTTGGACGATTTCGTCCATCGTCGTTGCATCCCAGATCCGGATCACCTGATCGTCACCGGCCGTAACGATACGGGAACCGTCGGGTGAAAATGCGATATCCCAGACACTCCGGCCTGAATGGCCGCGTAATGTCCCAATGTGCGAATTCGTACCTAAATCCCACACGTCGACGATGCACGGGTTTTCGGGTTCGATCGCCGCGAATCGGCTTGTTGTCGTGACAGGGCTGAATTCGAAAATTCGACCGACGGAAAATAATGTCACCGGCTGGGACTTACCCAGACGAACCACCTCGTATCGTCCTTCTTTGCGTACGACTGCGAACCGACCGTTCGGGCTCACGGGGACATGCGCGACCTCTGCAAGCGCGGCGCATGGACGTTCAACAACCTCCCCGCTCTCAGTATTCCACCACTCGGTTTTTTCTGTGCCGATTCCAGGAAGGTAGACGTGAACGCCATCTGGATGCCAAGTGGGGCCGACGCCGGAACCGTCGTACGCATGGCTTTGGATTTCGACGCCGCGCACGACATCCCAGACGCGCAGCGTCTTGTCGGCGCCGAGCGAGAGGAGCAATCGTCCGTCCGGACTGAACTCCAGATGTGTCAGGTAGCTCGTATGTCCTATGAGCCGTTTCCCAGCCATGAAGCGATTCGCATCCCACAGCCGGATTTCGTTGTCCCACGCTCCCGACGCGATCGTATTGCCGTCGGGACTCACGGCGACGGGATAGACATAACCGTTGTGACCGCGCAGCACTGTAGGATTGCCGTGCGACGCGACATCCCACACGCGAATCGTGCGGTCCGATTCGGCGCCGACTGTGACAATCTGCGTTCCCGTCTCGTCGAATTCCAAGTCTGCAATGGCATCTGCATGCCCGTGTAAGACCGCCAGGGGCTCAAGCGTGTCCGGCGTCCAGAGTCGCAGCGTACGGTCCCGGCCAGCTGTCGCAATCAACTTTCCATCCGGGCTGAATCGGATGACAGTAGCGCCGTTTGTGTGCCCGTGCCCGGTCGCGATCAACTCGGCCGAGTCGGCATCCCAAAGCCTGACAGTCGCGTCGCTGAGTACGGCCGCTACGTGCTGACTGGCAGGGTCAAACGCGATGTCGAGGCCGGCCGCCGGTGCGTTATCGAGCGGGCGCAGGGATCCGTTTGCTGAGTTCCAGATTGCGGGTTTACCCTTGAAGCCGGTTCCCAACGCCAACTGTCCGTTGTCGCTGACGGCCGATGGGGCTATCCCCACCGGCCATACCGAGATGGCGATCTCGAACCTCTCGTTCGTTTCGAGGTTGAGGAGCATTGCTTTGGAGAGAGAATTGACCGAAAGCCAATTCCCGTTGTCGCTGAGATGAATCGTCGGGGCCTCGGCCATTCCAAGGTCGCCGATGCGGAGGACTGGCTGGAAGCCCCGATCAATCTGATCCACGGAAATTGTGTCGTCGCGGATCGTCAGTTGTGCACTGCGGGATCGATTTGGCAATACCAGGGCGTTCGCGTGTAAGTCTGCAAGCGGGGCGCCGGAATGAGCCTCCCATCGAATCCATGCGTCTGCCCCGGCGTCCCACGCGCCGATTGTGTCGTTATCCAGGAACCGTATGAAGTTCCTGTGCAGACGATCGTCATCGAGAATAACCAGTTTGCTCAGGTCGAGCCGACTGTTCAGGTATCGCCACTCCCAGCCGCGCAGTGATTCAGGCGTCCGCTCCAGGCTCCGTCGCGCCAAAGGTACGTCGTGATTTTCGAGTGCGGCCGCCGCTGCGGCAATACCCGCAAGATATGCCTGGTGACGGGCTCGCGTCTCTTCCGCCTGCGCAAGATCGCGTGCATTCATCGCGATAAATGCCTGTTGGGTCGAGATGACTGCAGCGACAAGCAATGCCGCCGCGCCGATTGCCGCGCCCCGTACAAGCCCGCGGTTCCGCCGCGCGAACATACGCAACTGGTACACTGCCGTCGGCGGACGCGCGCTGATCGGCTCGTCGCTTAGATAGCGGCGGATATCAGCCGCGAATTCAGCAGCAGACTGATAGCGACGAGACTTGTCCTTGTCGATCGCCTTGGCGGCAATCGTCTCGATGTCTCCGCGCAACGCCGTGTTGATCGAACCGAGCTTTCGCGGCGGAGATTCGCGAATTGCGACGACGGCATCCAGCATGGATTCCCACGGCGCCGCGATTGGTAACTGACCGGAGAGCAACTCGTACAACACGACACCAAGGGCATATACGTCGGTGCGCGTATCGACTTGTCGGGAATCTCCCGAGAGCTGTTCCGGGCTCATATAGGGCAGCGTTCCCACGAGTCGACCGACCTCGGAATGTTGAATGGTGGAATGCATGTCGGCGTCTGTCGCACGCGCCGTGCCGAAATCGATCACCTTGGGTTGACCTCGCTCATCGACGAGAATGTTGTCGGGTTTGAGGTCGCGGTGAATGATGCCTTTCTGGTGACCGCTATGAACGGCGTCACACACCTGCGCGACAAGTGCAAGCCGTTCTTTCGTCGTCAGTTGTCGCTCGTTGGCGAACGAAGTGATCGAACGCCCGCCTTCGACGAGTTCCATCGCGAAATAGGGAATACTCACACCTTCTCGGATTTCAACACCGGCTTCGAATACCTGCGCAATCCCCGCATGTTGGAGCAATCCAAGTGCCTGCACTTCGAATTGGAATCGGCGAACGGCTGATCGACCGGACAACCCACGGCGCATCAGCTTGATGGCGACGATGCGGCGGGGATGCTCCTGTTCGGCTCTGTAGACGACGCCCATCCCGCCGGACGCCACTTTGGTGAGAATCCGGAACGAGCCGAACTGCGTGCCGACGAATCGATCGTCGTCGTGAACATCCGGTGCGCCGCCGGCCGCGTCGGGCGGCTCGTCGAGAATCGGCAGCGAATCCTCATGGGCCCGAAGCAAGGATTCGACCTCATCCCGCAGCACGACATCTCCGCCGCACGCAGCCTCCACGAATTGCGAGCGCAACTTTTCGGATTTGTTGATCGCTTCAAGGAAGATCTGGCCCGCGCGATCGTGAAGTGAAGAACTCATTGCGTGCGGTTCCCCAGCAGTTCTCGCTTCAACCACGCCTTCGCAATCGTCCATTCGGCGTTGATCGTGGTTCGGCCGAAACCCGTGACCTCCACGACTTCGTCGACCGTCAAACCGCCGAATACGCGCAGTTCGACGATTCTGGCCTGCCGTTCACTTCGCTCGGCAAGTCGGCTCAGCGCTTCATCAAGGTCCGTCGCGTCGATGGTATCCGACTCCACGGCGTCGAGTGCCCGATCCAGTGTGATTCGGTTCCAATCCTGTCCGCCGCGCTTGACCGCGTTTCGCCGGCGGGCATGGTCGATCAGAATCTGTCGCATAGCCTTGGCGGCGACTGCGAGAAAGTGCGCGCGGCCGGTCCACGAACCTTCGGGAACCGAAATCAGGCGCAGGTAGGCCTCGTGGACGATAGCCGTAGGCTGCAGAGTGTGGTGCATCGGTTCATTCTGAAACAGGTGGCCGGCCAGCGCCCTTAACTCCTGGTAAACGATGGGCAAGAGCTGACCGGCGGCGGCGGCATCGCCGTCCTTTAGTCGGTTGAGAATTGCCGTCGTATTGCGAATATCCGAGTTCAACGACGCACCCTGCGTTACCGCGATCATGCGGAGAACTCGCCATTCTACAGGAATTCGTCAAACGGCCTCGTCAGGGTGGACGACGTCGAAATGCGCTCTCCACGTGGGCCAGCTGCGATTGCAGCACGCTGAAACAAGCCAATCCAACCATTGCCAACTCGTAAGGGCGACACCTCACGTACGCCCTTAACCAACGAGTAGATAGCGAGTTACGGATTCAACATGAAATTCTACGTGATTCTGCCGGTCATTTCTCAGGTGCCTTGCGTGATTTGACTAGAAGAAATGTGCCAACAAGCCCGTTGGCGGTGAAGTCCGCCGATGGCGTCCGAGTTTATTCGAGGAGATTCTGCTTATGACAGGTTGCGGGAGACAACGACAACAGGCCGAACGAACGCAGACGGCGTCGTCGGCGCGTCATGATGCCAAGGCCGCGCCAATGCTGGTGTTGGCAGCCGTGGCCGCGCTGATCCCGGTCTTGATCGCCATATCCGGATCGTCCGCCTTCGCGGACGGTCTTTCAGACGTACGTAATCAACTCTGGCATCAGAATAGCACCGAGATTCATGGAACGGCGGAAGACGACGATCACTTTGGGCAGGCACTTGCGACCGGCGATTTCAACGGCGACGGCCTGGCCGATCTGGCAATCGGTGTCCCGCGCGAAGTCACGGACGACGAAATCGGCGGTTGCGGCGTATTCGTGACGTGCGGCGCCGGTGGCGTCCACGTGATCTACGGAACGCCCGATGGACTCGACGCCGCAGGCAATCAGTTCTGGCAGGCGCAGGGCGGTTCCGGTCCGAACGTCGGCGCCTTGACAGGCACGTCAGATCACGGCGACCTCTTCGGATTCGCACTGGCGTCGGGGGATTTCAATAACGACGGTTACGACGATCTGCTGATCGGAGCGCCCGGCGCGGACCGGTATACGTACATCACCAGCGGTTCCGTCTTGAGATCGGACCAGGGAAGCGTGTACCTGATTCTCGGGTCGTCGCAGGGGCTCACGGTAACGGGTCACATCAAGATTCTGCCGAATTACGACAACATCAACACGCGTGTTCGCGAGTTCGGCTACGCAATCGCCGTTGGCGACTTTAACAACGACGGGTTTGACGACGCGGCGATTGGTGTTCCCGGTCAGACGCTATCCAGTGAGAGCGATCATGGAAGTGTGGAGATCTACCTGGGGAACGATGGCTTGCAGGCGCCGATTCTATCGTTCGACAGGCAATACGGGCCCCAATCGTATTCCGATTTGAGCGGCATGTACCCTGAAGAGACGCGTTTCGGAAGCGCGTTGGCCGCTGCAGACTTCAATGGCGATGGTCTGGACGACATTGCCGTGGGACTGCCGAAGGCCGGCCGCGATATCGGCGGCTTTTTCGCACCGTACATTTCAACGCAGCTCAACGGCGCGGGTGGCGTTGAGGTTATCTACAGTCCGTCATCTCCATTTACGTGGCGACAATACTGGGCGCAGGGCTGGGCGTCCGGCGCGAACACGGGCGATATCGCCGGTGAGTCTGAAAGCGGCGATCACTTCGGTGAAACGCTCACCAGTGGCGACTTTAACAACGACGGTTTCGCCGATCTTGCCATCGGCGTGCCGAACGAAAACGATGGAGAAGGCGCCGTCAATGTCATCTACGGCGAGTCGTCTGGATTGAGCGCTGCCAACAACTTGTTGATACAACAGGGCGCAAGCAATTCGGTAGCGCACTCGGGAACGGCGGGGGTAACGGATCACTTCGGCGCGTCACTGGCGTCCGGCGATTTCAACGACGACGGGTTCGCCGATCTGGCGATTGGAGTCCCGGGAGACACGGTTGTTGAAGAGAATTTCATCATCGAGCATGGCGCAGTCAACGTCGTCTACGGAAGCGAAACAGGGCTGACCGAAGTAAACAATCAGTACTGGTCACAAGATCCGACGATCTATTCGAGCCTGGACATCGAGGGTGTTCGGGAAGCCTATGACCATTTCGGCGCCGCGCTTGCGGTGGGAGATTTTAATGGCGAGGGTTCGGATGATCTCGCCGTCGGCGTCCCATGGGAAGGACTCGGCGGCGGGGATGACCAGGGCGCCGTCAACGTCATTTACGCCGAGTCGCCGGCCGACGACTGGCTGGAGGATAACGATACTTGTGACACAAGGCTGCAGTTTGGCTATGTCACGTCGCAGACGAACACTGGCCTTCGCGCCATTTACGGCGATGATGACTGGTACAGCATTCTCGTTCCTGCGGGCGTGGAGCTGAAGGTCGATCTTAGCTTCATCAACGCCGACGGCGACATCGATGTCAAGCTGTATGACGGCTGTTCGGCGGCCGCGCTCGCCGCAGGAACGAGTACGACAGATAACGAGTCGTTGACGTGGCTCAACACCGGCGCGACACGCGAGATCTCCATTCGCGCGTATATGTTCACGCCCGGCGGCTCGAACGCTTACACCTTGTCGATTTCCGCAAACGCCGACCCGTACGAGGAAAACGACACCTGCAATACGGCGGCGCCGGTCTCCATCGGGAATATCGAGAATCTCAGCGTCGAATCGGGAGACGGTGATTGGTTCAGCGTAACAGTGCCTGCGAATTCCATCCTGGTTGTCCGCATGACTCCACACGAATCCCCCGGCGACGCCGATCTGGAACTCTGGAATACCAACATGATGGTCTCGGGCAATTGCAGCCAGGCGGAACTCAATGGCTCGACGAATGTGGGGAGCGGCCTGTTGTCGATGTATGCGGCCGGGGGCGACGCCGAGGTCGCTAATATCCACGTCTTTACGCCGACGGCCAGCGCGGCCGTGATCTATGACCTGGAAATCAACATAGAGGACCCGGTCAACAGCCTCTGCTCCGCTGCGACTATCGTCACGCCGGGAGCATTTTCGCCGGTATTGACCCAGAGCGGTTCCGATGACTGGTATCGAATCTCGGTGCCAACTGTCAACACCAACACGACGTTTCGGTTGGAGTTTCTTCACGACGTCGGCGACATCGACATCGAGTTTTATGATGGTTGCGGCGGGAATCTGCTGGCCGTAGCAAACTCTCATGATGACAATGAACTGCTGAGCTACCTTCGCGACTCGGCCTCGTTGCCGTCAGTGATCTACGCTCGCGTATTCATGCCGGAGCCCGGGCAATTCAACCAGTACACAATGACCGTATTTCAAAACAGCGCGTTCATCGGCGGCGATGATTGCGCAGGTGCCACGCCGATTTCCGGCCTTCGAAGCTTCTACTTTGATACGACGGGAGCGAGCACGGACGGTCAGCCGCATCCGCTCTGTAACGCGTTCGGTTCCGACGACATCGCGAACGATGTCTGGTTCGACTGGACGGCCAATCTGACCGGTGTGATTACACTGTCCATCTGCGACAGCACGACGACGGTTGACACCAAGATCGCGGTGTATGATGGGGCCGGCTGCAACGAACCGATTCTCGCCTGCAATGATGACGCCTGTGGCACGAAATCCGAGCTCACGTTCGAGTGCGTCAGCGGAAATCTATACAAGATCCGCATTGGAAACTACCCCGGTGCTGCGCCCGGCCCCGGCCGATTCAAACTCAGCGGCGAGGACGTCTATGGGCCGCACACGAATTGTGAAGGCGCGCCGATCCTTGGGCAGGGCTACTTCCCGAACCTCTACCTGCCGGGGAATGTCATCGCAACCGAACGACGCGATTGGTGGGAGATTCCGATGCCGGCGAATACGCGGGCGACGATCGACGTTTTGGATCCACAAGGGCGACTTCAGGACCCGCAGTCAGACGTCGTGCTGTATCGCGAGTTCAACGGAAGCTGTACCGGGAACCTCGTTGGTTTGGGCGCCGCCATTTCTGGCGGGATTCGCGTATCGTACACCAGCGCCGAAACGCCCCAGTCACTGTTCATACGGGTCAGGAACAGCTCGGATCCCAACAGCGTCGACTATGCGCTCGATGTGCAGTTCACGCCCGTTGAGGATCCCCAGGAACCGAACGACAGCTGCATGACTGCGATTGCGCTCGCGGAAGGGCTTTACAGCAATCTCCGATGTTTCAATGACGACTGGTTTGCCGTCACGGTACCCGCGAACGCACAGGTCATCGCTGAGATTAACAGTCTGTCCTCGGGATCCGCGTTGGATCTGCACTTGTTCGACGCGTGCAACTCGCCGGTCGCCGATAGTGCGGCCATCGGAGGAAGCAACAGGAAGCGCGCGACGTGGCTCAATAGCACGAGCGTCCAGGACTGCCTGATTCGGATTTCGAAAGCTCCGGGTTCGAATGGCGGGCCGTACGACTTGGACATTCGCTTCGAGTTCGACGGCTCAGACCAATGTGAGTCCGCCATTCCGATTGCGGGGCCATTCACATTCTCCTTCGATAATTCAAGCGCGACAAAGGACGGCGCGTGGCACCCATTGTGTGATGCGTCCGGCTTTGCCGACATCGATCACGACGTCTGGTTTGACTGGACGGCGGGTGTGACGGGGATCACGACAATGAGCATGTGTCCCTTTATCGACGGCGTTGACACGAAGATTGCCGTGTATGACGGCGTCGATTGTTCGGGGACGCTGCTTGCCTGCAACGACGACGAATGCGATTTGAAATCCGAGATCGCGTTCGACGCCGTCGCCGGGCAGGCATACAAACTCCGCGTGGGGACGTTTTTGAACGCCGTCCCCGGCGCGGGCGAATTCGTCATGTCCGCGGAGGACGCATTCGCGCCCAACGCGACTTGCGAGACCGCCGCGACCTTGGCCACCGGCGACTATCCAGGACTCATCGTCCAACCGCCATCGTCGAACGGATCGGAAGACTGGTGGCGCATCGACGTGCCCGCAAATTCGCGCATCAGCATCGACCTGATCCAAGATGCGGGGTTTGCGTTTACCGATGGCGAGAGTCTATTGGTCTATCGAGAAGCGGGCTCGGACTGTCCGGGCACTATTGCGGCGGCTTCGGTCGCATACCCCGGGCGATGGAATGTCACGTCGGAGAACGCCGGGCCTGCGGCGACGTATTACGTGCGTGTGAAGAACTTCGATGACGAACTCGGAGCGAATTACGACCTGCACGTCGGCATCGAGTTGATTGCCGACTGCAACGGGAACGGAATCTACGATCCGGACGAGATCGCCCAGCAGACGAGCGACGACTGCAACGCCAATGACATCCCGGACGAATGTGAATTGAACGAGATCTCATTGATCAATACGACGTCCGTCAGTAGCTCCACGTGGCTTGGTCTTCCCGATGACATCTATGCAGGATTGGGGAGCGAATCCATCGTTTACGACCTCGGCGCGACCGCCCGATTGTTCGATGGCCCCGGCCCAGATCTCAGTGTCTATGAATTCGACGGCGGCGGCCCGGAGTTTTCGTTGATCAGCGTGTTGGTCAGTGAGAACGGAGTCGATTATTTTGACATTACGGCCAGCGAATCCGCGATCGTCCACACGACGGGCGACGAGATGCATGACAACGACGCCATCGCTCGCTCCTATGACCTATACGGTTCAGGCGTCGGCGCTGCGCGGTTCGTTCGAATCGCCGGAGGCGGAACGGGCGCCGCCGGGGGCGGCAACGGATTCGACCTCGATGCCGTCATCGCGATTCACTTCGGTCTCGAGGGTTGCGAAAAAAACGACTCGGGCGACATCAACTGCGATGGCTACGTCGACATGATGGATGTACCGCTCCTCTCGTTGGCTATGGTGGATCCGGCCGCCTTCGTTGCTGGTCAAGTAGGCTGCGACATCGACAGAGCCGACATCAACCGCGACTTCCAGATCGACGGACGTGATCTGCAGGATTTTGTTGATCTCCTGCTAGCACAGCTGCCCTGAGTGGATATGCATGGGACGACAACGGAGTCTCCCGATATGGGAGGCTCCATTGTTGCATTTCCGAGTGTCCATCGGCACGAATTCGCAGCGACGTCATCGCACCGACGATTCTCGCAGGCTTGCGTCACGATTCTCTCAGATGATTCGTGACGCAAGCCTCATTCGCAATTCTTGGACCGTGATGGCTGGCGGTGAATCAGGGGCCCGCCGGTCAATACGGACCGGGCACGTCTTCCTCCGGCCGACCAGATCTTCTCTCTCCCGAAACACTCCTGATGCCCCAATTTCGAGTTCGCTGATGTGTTTTCCTCTCAAAGGGCGCATTGGGAATCGACAGCCTTTTTCAATCGGATCGCCGTAATCACCCGCTTTTTTGGCGTTCCGGGGCTGGAGTGCCTTGCTGGCGCGCGGATTCCGCGCGCTTCCGGTAGGCCATGCGACCTCATTTGTCCGGAGCAGAATCTCATGAAGCGCCTGAGACCATTGCGGATCATTGCACTGTTGACTCTCGTCCTCAGCTCAGCGGCCTGTGATCCGAACTTGCCGTTTGAAATCGATACCCTTGCCCCAGGGCAGGGGCCAATCGAAGGCGGTACCGTCGTTACGATTTACGGAGACAGCTTCCGGGGCCGCCCATCCGTCCTATTCGGCCAAGTGAGTTCGCCGAAGGTCGAGGTGTTGAACCGCAATGTCCTCCAGGCCGTGTCCCCGCCGCACGATCCGGGAACGGTCGACGTTGCTATTTACGATCCGCTCTTTCACATTAACTCATCAATCGTCGGCAGTTTCACTTACATCGAACCGCCGGCTCCCGCACCGGCGCCGGTCAATGTCCAGTCGATTGTTCCGGCGATGGGTCTAACGACAGGCGGGGAGGATGTGACACTTCTGGGCAGCGGTTTTGAAGCGGGCACGGCAGTTCTTTTTGGAAGCGCGTCCGCGAAGGACATCGTCGTGGTGAATCCGCAAGTCATCGGCCTGAAGACGCCCCCGAATCCGGCCGGGCCGGTGGACGTTCTCATCGTCGCCCCAAACGGCCAGACCATGACGATTCCCGCGGGATTCACCTACGAGGATCCGACGCCGGCACCTGCGCCACTCCCATTGGAAGTGCATTCAATCACACCTGTCAGCGGCCCAGAAACCGGCGATACCGAAGTCACGATACTTGGCCAGCAGTTCCAAGCCGGCCTTGCTGTGCTTATTGACAACCTCTCAGCGTCCGACGTGACCGTCATCAACAGCAGAATTCTGACGGCGCGCGTTCCGGCTCACGCACCGGGATTGGTGGACGTGACCGTTAGCAGTGACGTCATAAGCAGCACGTTGGTCGACGGCTATGAGTATCTCGCTGTCGGCCCACAGATCGATTCCGTGGAACCCGCCAGCGGACCGAGCGCCGGCGGCAACACCGTCACTATCAATGGAAACAACTTCACGTCGGGCGTGGCGGTGCTCTTCGGCAACATTGCGTCGTCGTCAGTCATCATCATCAACGAACAAACGCTGACTGCGCTCGTGCCGTCCGGCGTCGTCGGAATGGTCGATGTGACGATTCGGGGCGGCGGCCAGAGCGCATCGCTTGTCGACGGTTACCAATATCTTCCGGACGGACCGCAGATTGCCTCGATTTCGCCGTCATCCGGACCGACTGCGGGGGGGACGGACGTCACGATCGGAGGAAACCAATTCACGGTGGGCAATGCCGTTCTGTTCGGGGAATTGGCCGCGACGTCGGTCAACGTCGTCAACAATCACGTCATCATCGCACGCACGCCCGCAAGCATCGCGGGGATTGTGGATGTCAGCGTCGTGGCAAACAACGGCGCGGCAACGCTGGCCAATGCCTTTGAGTACATCGGTCCGGACCCCGTCATCTTCGAGATCGCTGCTATATCGCCGGATACCGGTCCGACCGTCGGCGGAACATCGGTCACGATACTGGGCGAGGGATTCACGCCGGATACGGGCGTCCTGTTAGGCGACTTGGCCGCAACTGAGGTCGAGTACATCAATGCTCGGCTCATCGTGGCAAAGACGCCGTCGCAGTCGGCGGGAACTGTCGATGTCAGGCTCATTCGCAGCGGCGAAGAGCGCACGCTCGTCAACGGATTCGAGTATGTCGGCGCTTCGGTTGGAAGCGTCGAGATCATCTCGCTTGATCCGATCAACGGGGCGACCGGGGGAGGAACTGACGTCACAATCCGCGGGAGCGGTATCACGTCCGACGTCGCCGTGTTATTCGGAGAACGGGCGGCTGTCGACGTTCTCGTGATCAACGATCAAGTGATTCGCGTCGTCACCCCAGCGGGTGCGGCGGAAGGGCTCGTTGACGTCACGCTGATTCAACCCGGATCGAGCAGCACGTTGACAGGCGGTTTTGAATACATCGGTGGCATCGACCCGGGCATGCAGATCGACTCCGATGGTGACGGAATGAGCGATGAACGCGAGCTTGAAGGATACGAAGTCTGGGTCGATGCCTTCGGCTTCGGCCTTGGCGGTGATACGTTCGGCAATATCACACGATACCGTGTATTCAGCGATCCGACGCTCGCCGACACCGACGGCGACGGCCTGAACGATCTGGAGGAGTTCTTCGATCGCACCGATCCGTTGGTTGCTGACACAGACGGCGACGGCCTGTCCGACGAAGAAGAGGTCAAACGCTGGTTCACCAGTCCGATCAGCATCGACACGGACGCGGACGCCCGCGGGCCTGACGGCAATCTCGCGCCGATCAGCAATTTCTTCGACGGTCTTGAGTTGTTCCACGACGCCGCTGTCCTGCACCTGCCGGCCGACGATCCGAATCGCATTGTGAGTCCGTTGGGGACTTCGCCCATTCTCAGTGACACGGACGGAGACGGCCGGAGCGATTACGAGGAGGCGCTTCATCCATTCCGAAGCAACATTCTCGCCGAGCTGCCGGGCGTTGAATTCGCACTGGTCGGCGATGTGGATGTTCGCCTCGATATTGGGTACGCGGAATCGCAAGGCCAGCAAACGTCTTATGGCGAGTCCTTCAGTCGCTCCGAAACAACGACCATCGGACATTCACTTGGAGCGACGGTGGGATTCTCGTTCGAGCTGGCGCTGGAAGCCTCGGGCGATTTCAAATTCCCCTCGAGCATGGGCGGCGGCACCTCAACCACGACGACATTCGGCACGTCCTTCGAGTTGAGCTACAACTTCAGCAAGGAAGATGCAAAAACCTCGACCGAAGAACACTCACGAAGCGAAACCAATTCGCGGGATTTCACGGAGACCGTGTCTTCCGGTTCGATCAATACCGCCGTTGTGTTCCGCAATCCGAGCAACAGCACATACACGATCAGCAACGTCAATCTGCTCGTGAAACAAACGGACAAACTCAAGCGCCCCGGCGAGACCGATGCGTCGCGTGATTTCAGGACGATCGCGACATTGGTGCCCGTGATCAGCGAGCTTACGCTCGCGCCCGGTGAAACGACGCAGCCGATCGAACTGGCCGCAACCAACATCAACGCAGATGTCATTCGAGAGTTGCTCGCCAATCCGGATACGCTTTTCCTGGAAACCGCGAGTTTCGACATGACGAACGCCGACGGACTGAATTTCGACTTCATTCGCGAAGTCACGAACTCCAGGACGGCGCTGATCACGATCGATTTCGGCGGCGGCATGGTGGAACGATATCACGTGGCGACGAATGTCGGGCGTACCGCCCAGGGGGCATTGGCAGGCATTCGACTCGGCGATGCGCTCGAGAATATTCTGGGTTGGCCGCAGGGCGATCCGGTTAACGGTTTCACAGTTATTCAGCAGCAGGATGGCAACGGCAATCCGCTACCGGGACCGATGGTACTGGGTTCGTTACGTGGATTCGGCCCCGTCTCGCGTCCGCAAGGTGGTTACGACTACTGGTCCGTGATCAGCAACGCACTGGATCGTCACGGCAGCGTCGATTTCGACGATATTCAACTGATGGCGGGCGATGAGCTGCTGCTGTTCTATCAGCGCGACGACGACAACGATGGTCTACCCAATACGCTTGAAATCGCGACAGGCGCTGATCAAACGCCGGAATCCCCGAACGATGCCGACGGAGACGGTCTAAGCGACGTCTTCGAGGTCATCACAGGTTGGATTGTATTCGAAGATCCGAACAACCCGTTTGATCCCGACGATCCCAACTTCCCGCCTCCCGCGGGCGGATTCGACTATTACCGCGCTTTTTCCGATCCGCGATTGGTCGACGCCGACGGCGATCATCTTGATGACGCGCAGGAGTTTGCGGCGAGAACCGATCCGAATGATCCGGATACCGACGGCGACGGCATTATCGACGGGGATGACCCGTTCCCGACGATTCGCGCCCGCACAATCTACGTCGACGGTAAGTTGGCCCAAAACGGTAACGGCCTCAGTTGGCTCACTGCCAGAAACTCACTTAGAGCAGCACTGAATGACGCCGCCGCCGGCGCCGCGACGCCCAACAATCCGAGCGATGACATCGCACAAATATGGGTGGCCAGCGGAACCTATCGGCCCAGCGGTTCGAATCGAAATCAGTCCTTTGACATGGTGGATCGAGTCTCCATTTACGGCGGGTTCGCAGGCGCCGGCGGTCTATTAGGCGGAGAGCAGAAACTCGGCGAACGCAATCCTGATCCGTTCACAAACGGAACCGTCCTTTCCGGAGATCTCAACGATGACGATGTCGGCGAAGTCGTTGATCTGACGGTGCCCGCCTCTTACGAGGAGAACAGCCGAACTGTCGTATTCGCGTCTGAAAATGTGGGACCGTCCGCCCGACTCGACGGTTTCCTGATCACGGGCGCGTATAACGACGAGTCGGACGATCGAACACGCGACGGCGACAACGGCTGTGGCGGCGCCGATCCGATCGCCGGCACCGGGTATTTCATTTTTGACAATACTGTTGGCGTCGCGCCAAACGACGACACTACGAATTGCGGGCCGATTGAACGCGATATCTGGTTCCGTTGGACGGCGGAACGCAGCCAAACGGTCACATTCTCGACGCTGGGCTTGTCGACCATCGACACGGTCATCGGCGTCTATACCGGATCATGCGGTTCGTTCACCGAAGTCGCGTGTAACGACGATCTCAGCGGAATGTTGCAAAGCGAACTGACGTTCTCAGCCAACTCCGGCACAGAATACTATCTGCGCATTGCGAGTTATGAAGGGACGCCGGGCGCGAACGGACAGTACTTCTCGCTCGAATACGAACGAACCGGCGGCGGCCTGGCATGTCGGGGAGCGCCGACGTTGGCGAATTTGTTGTTTGTCGCCAATGTAAACCAGAATCGCGGCGGCGGAATGAGCGTAGCGGGGGGCGCTCCGACGATCCAAAAGTGCACGTTCGCGACCAACTTCGCCCAGATTGGCGCAGGCGCTTACGTCCGTACCGACGACGAGATGGAGATGACCGGCAGTATCTTTACACAGAACGAGGCCCGGGATCGCGCCGGTTCGCAAAACGTCGCCCCGAGCGGCGGTGGACTGGCGATTTACGGAAGCGGCCGGGTCGATCTGCGGGACTGCTCGTTCAATGGGAATCGGGCATACAACTGGGGCGCGGGGCTGTTCACATCCAATCTGAACGGACCGCTTTACGTGCAGATTGAGAACTCCAGATTCTCCTCGAACATCATCACAGGGCTCAACGCCGGCCCCGGAAATGCTCACGAAGGCGGCGGTGCGGCGCTGTTCAGCGATGCATCTGTCGTCGGCAGCACCTTCTGGAACAACAAGTCCAACGCACACGGGGGCGGCCTCGCCGCATATCGAAAAACTGACGTCGTCAACTGTACCCTGGCGTATAACCGATCGTTCTTTGACGCCTTCGTTTTTGGATTTGCGAACGGCGGCGGCATGGTTGCCGCGAGCATCGGCATCGGGCACAACGCTTACGTCAATGGCGATGTCGGCCCAGGTAACGTAAGAGTGGAAAACACCATCCTGTGGGCGAACTGGTTCGGCAACGAGGCTCTTCCCGATATGCCGGAGTACGCCGAGTTCATGCAGATCGACCGAGAAGGCGGGGCGTTGAGCGTACGGAACTCCTGTTTCAATGCACCCGACGACTACGCCGGCAACAACAACATCGGCGACGACCCGATGCTCATGAACGCCGCACAGGGGAACTTCCGACTCCAACCGATGTCCCCCGTGATAGATCGCGGAAATAAGTTCATCGACATAGATCCGGTCACACCCGGAATTCAACTCCTTCCGATCGAGGATCTGGATGGCCATCCGCGCATCACCGACGGTAACGGCGATGGCGACGACGATATTGACATGGGTGCCTACGAATCTGACGCGGCCGAGGCAGGTTGATCAACAGCCCCAATGCAAACCACTGCATCCGGCGGCCGGGAAAAGGGGTTTTCCCGGCCGTCTTTTTTCCTCAGCTTGCCGCCCTTTGGAGGTCGCCGATGGATCGTGATAAGATGCGTGCTTTCAGGCCGCCGTCGCCGGGATCGCGCAATCGCAACCGGCGATCGGATCGATCTCCGGTCGTGGTGAAGTGGATGCGGGAAGTCGAGGAAATCCTGACAGCGGCGGAGAAGGGGGACGCGGAAGCCGCTGCCGCCCTCTTACCGCTGATCTATGACGAATTGCGTTCGTTGGCAGCCAGTCGATTGGCCCAGGAACGTCCGGGGCAGTCTCTGTCCGCGACCGCGTTGGTGCACGAGGCATACTTAAGACTTGTCGGGGACAAGACGCCCCATTTTGACGGACGTTCGCATTTCTTCGCCGCCGCAGCCCAGGCGATGCGCCGTGTGCTCATCGATCGCGCTCGGGCGAAAGGGCGGGAGAAGCGCGGAAGCGGCCGCGCTCGCATTGATGTCAATCTCGCGGAACTGTCTGTCGATACGGTCCCCGATGAATTGGTTGCGTTGGACGAAGCGCTGATTCGACTCGCGGCGGAAGACAAGGTTAAAGCGGAGTTGGTTGAATTGCGATTCTTCGCCGGCATGACGCTTCGCGAAGCGGCCGCTGTGTTGGGAATCTCCATCGCCTCGGCAGATCGTTACTGGGCATACTCGCGAGCCTGGCTGTTCGACGCGTTACGCCATGATGGCTAGACGCCTGACTGGGGTCCGGAACTCGGGAGTCTGAGATCGGCTGAAGATCAATTCTGGAGTTGCCGACCGTTAGCGAATCGTATGTCGTCATCGGAACTCGATATCGAAGCAATCTTTGATCGGGCGCGGCAGATTTCCGAACCGAACACGCGGGCGACGTACCTCGATGACGCCTGTGCTGGCGATTCGACAGCTCGACGACGTATCGACGCGCTTCTTGCGGCGCTGGAGCAGGCCGGCGACTTCCTGGAGACTTCCGATCGAACCGACCGTTTCTCGCCCGTCGCCGGCGCATTTTTCAGTCCTGACGAGCCTGCGATCGGCGAACAAATCGGCTCGAAGGTGGGGCCATACAGTATCATTCAGAAAATCGGCGAAGGAGGATTCGGCGCCGTCTACCTTGCGTCACAGGAAGCGCCGGTACGCAGACACGTCGCATTGAAAATCATCAAGTTCGGAATGGACACCCGTCGTGTCGTGGCGAGATTCGAGGCTGAGCGTCAGGCCCTGGCGATGATGGACCACCCACACATCGCAAGGGTTTTCGATGCAGGCGCTACCGACTACGGGCGGCCTTACTTCGTGATGGAACTCGTCAACGGCATGCCGATCACTGAGTACTGCGATCGACATTGTCTTACGACAAGTGAGCGCCTGCATCTGTTTGTCGACGTTTGTGCTGCCGTGCAACATGCCCATCACAAAGGCGTTATTCACCGGGATCTGAAGCCTTCGAACGTTCTGATATCGTCTTATGACGATACACCGACCGTAAAGGTGATCGATTTTGGCGTGGCCAAGGCAACGGCCGATCCGTTAACCGACAAGACGCTTGTCACCGGTCTTGGGCAAATGGTCGGAACTCCGTTGTATATGAGTCCGGAACAGGCCAGCCAGTCGGACCTCGACATCGATACGCGCAGCGACATCTATACGCTTGGTGTGCTGCTCTATGAATTGCTCACCGGCACGTTGCCGTTCGAGCCCGCGGGCTTGGAAAGCGCCGGATACGCGGAAATCCAACGCTTGCTCTGCGACGTCGACCCGCCGCGTCCGAGCACCCGATTGTCGCGGCTCACGCGAGAAAACTCGACGATTGCTGAGAAACGAAAGACGGACAGTCGGCAACTGGTCGGCATGTTGCGAGGCGATCTCGATGCGATCGTCATGAAATGTCTCGAGAAGTCGCGCGACAGGCGCTATGACTCGGCCGCTGCATTGGCGGCAGACATCGACCGCTACCTGCGGGATGAAATCGTCGAGGCCCGGGCGCCGGGGTTTGCGTATCGCGTGTCGAAGTTCATTCGTCGCCACCGGGTCGCCGCGGGCGCAACGATCGTCGTTGCAACAGGTCTAGTTCTCGGCTCTGCGCTCGCCGTCTGGGGAATGTTGCAGGCTCAACTCGATCGCGATCGTGCAGTGGCTGCGAAGTCCGCCGAAGCCGAACAGCGGAGAATCGCATCTGCGAGGGCAGAATCGCTACGTCGGGAGCTCTATCGCTCGACGATCCTCCGCATTTCCGGGGTCATCAACAGCGGGGCCGCCGACCCGATCAAGGCCGATCTGAACCGTTGCGACGTTGATCTGCGACATTGGGAATGGCGGCGACTGCGATTTCTTGCGGATACCAGCGTCGAGACGATTCAGACCGATGCGGGACACATCAGCAAGATCGCATTCGCGCCGGACGCGCGAAGTTATCTCCTCGCCGAAGGCTCCGGGAGGATCAGCCTGCGCTCGACGAACGACCACAGCGTGATCCGGGAATTTGTTCGGGACGATCCGAGTGGCCCGGCGCGCGATGCATGCTTCAGCCTGGACGGACGGCGCGTCGCGACGATCAGTCCGAATACGGGAGTCTTCGTCTGGGATGTGGAGTCGGGGGCGTTGATCCGGAGATTCGACCTGGACTTCGGCAACCTGTTGGCCGTTGCACTTGACGGCGATGGCGGAAGAGTCGCAGTCGGTTCTTTCTGGAGTGACACGCTGGTCCTGAATGTTGACAGCGGCGAGACTCTGTATTCCCTTTCCGCCCCGGCGCACAGAGCGCGATCGCTTCAGTATTTCGACGGCGGCCATCGACTGATGGTCGGTTCCCTTGAGAGTGACGTCAGCGTATTTGATGTTGACTCTGGGGAGATCCTATGGCACAAGCCCGCGGGGGATTTCGTCGTCTGGTCCGCGGCTGTCAGCCCTGACGGGCAGACGATCGTCGCAACGAGCGGGACTGCTCGTATCGTCGGGCTAAAGGCCTCAACCGGCGAGTTGCTATTCGATGAGGCATGCAGCCGAGTCGAAAACGGGGACATGACGATTGATGATCGGGATGGCAGAGTCTATCTCGGGGCGAGCGACGGCTTGATAACGGCGTACGACTTGCGATCTGGTGAGGGGAGTCTTGTCCTGCGGGGACACGAAGCCGGCGTTACGTCGGTGGCTTTGAATCCCGAATCGCGAGCGCTCTACTCGACTGCTGAGGATGGCACAATCAAGCGCTGGACGCCGACCCAGCATGCTGGCCGCTCGACGCTCGTCACACACCATAACATATTGCTTGCGGCCCGCATTTCACTCGATCACAGCAGGATCTACTACGGTGGTCATCGAGGTGGACTTCAGATTTACGATTTGACGACAGGCAGGACGATTGCGCGCGATCTGGCTTTTGAAGACGTGGGCGACATCCTTGAATTTCCTGACGGATCGATCGCCGTGTCCGGCGGAAAGGCGGATTCGCCGCTTCCGTGCGTCGCGATTCTGTCTCAGTCTGGAGCCGTCCTGCATCAGTGGTGCTCGAAACGATCCGAAAAACTCAATTGCATCGTCGCGAACAACGAAGGTACCCTCGTGCTTTCGGCTCCCTTCGACAACGGAGTGCGTGTCTGGGACGTCGCAAGCGGCAAGTGCGTATGTCAACTCGCCCCCCACGACAGGTCGCTTTATCGGGCCGCCTTTTCGGGCGACGGCGAATCGCTCATCTCGATTGACGACTCCGGCCTCATCGAATCATGGAGTATCCGGACGGGCGAGCAGCTTAAGAGCCTCGGCCGTTGCTCGGTGCCTGCGGATCAGATGATCGCGAGCCATGACGGCCGTATGTTGATCTTCGGATTCGATTCGGGCCTGATTGAGATTCGTGACGCCCATACCGGCCGACTAATACACGATCTGCGGGGCCACATCGGTAGGGTGCGCGACCTGGCCCTGTCGCCCGACGACCGACGACTGATTTCGTGCGGAAACGACGCATTCATTCGGCTCTGGGATACCGATTCCGGTCGCCTCCTCATGAACGTCGGGCAACATAGCGCCGCAGTGACTTCGGTTGCGTTTGACAGCGACGGATCACAAGTTGTGTCGTGTGGAGAAGATCACACGCTTCGTTGTTGGCGCACCGCCGATTGAGCGAGTCGTATGGAACGCTGACGAATCGGTCTTGGCGTGTCGCGCCGCCCGCGACTGACGACGATGTGAAAGGACTGTCATTGACCGGCGACGCACAGGTTCCGGCCGGGTTCTTCATCTGCATAGCAGCCGAATCGCCCCGGTGTATTTCTGACGCAATAACGTGCAGCAGACTTGGATTGAGCTGATTGCTACGCCAATTCAGTTCGAAGAGTTGGTGAACGTTGCAATTCGAAGGGCCACACATCCGACCGACCCACGATCGAGAGGCGTCTTGCCACGGATCAGTTTCCCTGGAAGGCACGAACCCTCTACAGCTTGCAGTTCGGATTCCTGAAAAACATCGCCGTGACCCAGATCTTGGCGCCGTTGTATCGCACGCCGACGCCTGCATGCGTCCAGGCCGGCCGAGCCAATACACCCTCGACTTGTTCGGGTGCAAGGATTTCCGCTCTGTGACCAACTGAACTATACAGCGCCGACACGATGCGCCTTCCTGTCAACTCCGAGATTGAACCGTAGAAGATTACTTCACCAACGTACGGTATGTTCTTGTCATAGATGATCCAGTCCTGCGGTACATCATTGACTATGCCCGCGGAAAAAGCACGTTCATTCTGGTCCATGTTGGTGATGGGATTCAAATGCGCTTCGAAGCCGCCTTCATCCATCGCCCGCGAATGAAGAAATGCGATCCGTGCGGATGCAGGGTGCCAGATAAGCGGTGCAAGTCCGACCCCGGTTCGCCGGTCGTTCATCTCGCTGAAGACCTCGCCGGCGAGACGGATTTCCTCATCCGACATTTCCGCCTCAACTGAAGCTGGTGGGGCGGCATTGCAGAACTCATTGCGGTCGGCAATGCCATCGTCACCCGTATCGACTGCGCCGCACGAGCACTGGTTGAGTCCACCGCCCTGATCTGAAGGACAGCTTTCGAAGCAGGGGCAGGTCGCTCCCAACAAGGCAAGGAAGCTGGACACGATCAAGACTCTCATGAATCGTCACCTCGCAAGTTGTGGATGATCCCCGGGCATTGTACCGAACATCGCCAATGACACAGCGCCCAAGTTTCTTGAGAGTTCAGGCAAGACGGGAATCGGAGTCCGCTCAGTTGCTGCGAGAGCGGCAAGGCGAGTCAATACGCGAGCAAGCGGCATTTCGGGGAATCGCCGGAATCGACGTTCCGCCGGCGCACCGCCAGGGTGTTCAGTTTGGAGTGAATTCGATAAGAGGCGCGTGAAGAAGAGCTGCGTTCACGTTGCCTCAGACAGGCCCCAAGAGCCAGTCGCCCATCGACAGTTCAGTATCGATGGGCGACTGCGGCTCATTGGGAAGGGGTAGGGATGGTATGTTCAATTATTGATCAAGAGCTGTGTCAGGATCGCGACATCATGTCCGTTCGCAATGCCGTCGAGATTCAAGTCCGATCGAGCCGTGACAGCAGGGCTTTGAGGATGGCCGACAAGTACCGCCGCGAATGGCAGTATGTCGTCTACATTGACGACGCCGTCGCCGTTGATGTCTCCGGCCTGCGGACCGGTTCCAGGCGCGATCTCGAAACTCACGTCCATTCCCGCCGTCGTGAGTTGGAATCGCGAATCTCGAGCCATCACACGAACACGCACACCACCGATTCCCTGGCTCTCGGGGAGTTGCCAGTCGTAGGAGGTCGTGTTACCCGGAAGCTCTCGTGCGATCGTCCACCATGTACGGCCATCGTCGAATGATGCCTGGATGTCGAAACTCCTCAGCGCCTCGTCGTCCGCTGCCGTCCATGTGATCGGGACGACGCTGCCTCCGCCATACGTCCCGCCGGCCTGTGGGGCCGTCAAGGCGATCATTGGCGGCGCATCCCCAACGTTGTCATCCGGCCGTATGTTGAAGTAGTCGGAGTAATACCATTCCTCGCGACCGCCGGCGCCGAAGGTCAGGCGGACAATCACGCGCCCCAGATCAGTGCTCGCATACGGCATTCGTTTCGGAATACTCAATGCGCCGTTGCCACCGCCCGAGGAGATAAGCAGGTAACCGCCGTCGGCCTCCAGGAAGACTGTCGCCGTTGCACCCGGGGACCAGGTGATCGGCGAGAAGTCTCCGGGGCGACGAGTGCCGGGTGTAGCGACGCTGATAGTCGGCACGACCCAGTCGTCCTGATAGGGGACCCAGAAACTCACGACGTCCCACGATTCCTGTCCTGCGGAGTCAACTGCGACGACGCGGAGGGCGGCGGGGGAATTGACCGGCGTCGGCGGTACGGACTGAACATCGAACTCGTAGGATCGCGCCGAAGGATCCAGCTGCGCGATCGTCTGGAAAGGAAAACCGCCCGCGGCTTGTGAATACTCGACGCGTTGCGCGACGATGCCCTGATCGTCCTCCGCGCGCCAATTGATGATGATGCGATCGCCGACGTGCGCGACGCCGGGGCCGGGTTCGACGGCGACGATCGGCGCCTGGTCGGTGTAAGAGGGACTCGTCATCAGGAACGGCGTCAGGCGGTCAATCCCGATGTTGGCAATGTCACCGGCGCCGCCCGGGTTGAAGGGATGCGTCGGCCCAGCGGGATCACTCCACCAACAAAACTGCGCCGTTGACGAATTCGTCGAAAGGGGACTTCGCAGATCGACACCGACGCCGTTTTGTACGAAGGAGTTCGGCATCGTCGCGCTCGACGCATCGAATGAGCCGGCGTTAGTTGTGCTTCCTGTCACCAATCCGAAGTCATTGCTCTTGAACCGGCAGTTTCTTGCGGTCCAACGGCCAAACGTGTTCGCAGTTCCGCCAATCGCATTGTTTTCAAAGACGCTGTCTATGACTGTCAGATTTCCCTCGTCGATTCCGATTCCGAATTCGCTTCCGGAAGTGACGACATTCTGAATTCGCTGGGCCGCCGCCTGCACAAACTCTATGCCGGCCCAACCTTGCTGCGCATCGATCGCCTCCAGCCGGATCGGGTCGGCCGCCGTGCCGGTCATCTGGATCTGCGTGCCTCGACCGAACATCGCGCCGGACGACGGTTCGTACTTTACGTTGACTCCGGGCATGATCGTCAGGAACCCCGAAGTGGAATTCGCGACGCCCGAGACTATGTAGGGCAGGCCGAGACTCGCCCAAATCAGGCCGTTTCCGGCGCGCTGACCGTTGGCACGAATGACATTCTCCGTGTTTCCAGAGACGGGCAACACCGAGCCCGGCGTCAGACCGGCGCCAAGCGTGGTGAATTCGACGGGATGGTGATTTCCCAGGATCGACGTATGGGCGCCGATCTCATAATTCGCGCCCGATAGAGCAAGTCCCGGTCCGACCGCATTGTTGACGGCCGTTACAAAGTCGACCAACGCAGGCTGCGCACCTGAGTCCTTTTCGATTTCGAGCGGGATGCCGTCGACAGAGACGTTGTGAACGTACACATATCCGGCAATTCTCGCGCGGCCTCCGACAAAGTCGGTATCCGTCAGATGTACGTTGCTGACGGCGGACAGTTCCCCACCCGTAAACTGGCATCGTTCAATTCGGAACTTGAGTGCCTGCGGATCGGGACTTTGCGGGTCCTGCGCCTGCGTCGGATGCGCTGCGATCGTACCCTCCGACGGAATAAGGCAGTCCGCGGCGAGAACGCTCCCGCCGTTCCTGCTTTGAATTCGGGCGCGGACCTCGACGAAGTGCATTTCCAGTACGCCGCCGGCGACGTCAAACGGCGGGTTGATGACCGAGAAGTTCTCTCCGTTGATGAAAATCGGCTCGGTTTGCGTTCCCGCCGCGCGTAACGTTCCCGATACAACGAGCTGGGCACCGGGTTCAACATTCAGGACGACCCCTGGCTCGATCTCGACCGTTCCGCCTGGTGAAATCGTGAGCTGTTCGCAGACGTTGACCGGACTGTCCGCGAGTCCCCACGTTACTGTCTGCCCGGGCTGAGGGAGCGGGATTCCGCACGGCTCCAGCGGCGCCGACGCCACGGCCAGTGAATCGACCGCGGCGACGACGCCTGCGCACGCAAAGTTGCATGCATACGGATCCGCCTGTCGGATAGCGAGCCGTCCGTTTCCCGGAAGCGGAACGCTTACCTGCCGCCAAGACGGGTCGGTTGCGAATTCAGCGAGCAACGTCGTGAAGTCGCCAACATCCGTGTGGCTGCTACCTGTTCCGATGCCGCCGCTCGGTGAATAACGCACTTCGATCGTCTGATCGGCCCATTGCGGAGCGGTGCCATACAGGAAAAACGAGAGCACGTCACCGGCCTGCTGGTTAGGAATCGGTGGAAGAATCGCCCAATTGCTGAGGGCGCCGCCCTCGATAAACGGGATTGTGGCAATGCTCTGCGTCACGAGGCATCCGGCCCCGGCCTGGGGTTGGATCGTGGATGTTGCGCTGTCAAACCACCCCGACGTGCTCAGCCCATTCTCGCACTGGTTGCGGAACACCCAACCGGCGGACACGAGTCCTGTGGGACCATTGGCCGCACTGGTTCCGTTGTTGTCGAATTCCTCGAAATAATCAGCTTGGGCCATGACGCCGTGCGTAATCGTCAGCACGCCCAGCACGGCCATCGTCATTATCTGTCGCATTTTGCATTTCATGTTCTGTTCTCCTATCACGTATAATGAGTCGCGAACCGATCCCCCGTGAGGCATCACTCAGCATGCACGACACCGGGGGTGTTCGGTCTGCTCGCGATGTCGGTCCGTCGCGGTGAATCGCAGTCAGGAATGCGGCTTCCACACTTCATGCGTCGTGACGTGAGGAAGTCTGTCAAATCGGGAGTTTTTTTTCCCCACAGATGCGTGAACCGACCAGTTCAACCTCGGCTGCGGTCACTGGGCTTCTCGTCCGAGCCACAATGGGCGATCCCCTGGCGACGGACGAGCTGTTTCCCGTCGTTTACAACGAGCTAAGGCAACTGGCGGGCCGGTATTTGGCCGAGGAATCACCAGGACACACGCTGCAACCGACCGCGTTGGTGCATGAGGCATTTATTCGCCTGATCGGCCCTGTCGAGGTGCCCTGGGAAAATCGCCGCCACTTCTTCGGTGCGGCGGCACAGGCAATTCGACGGATCCTCATCGACCACGCTCGCGCCAAAGGGCGCGAAAAACGCGGCTCTGACGCGAAGAAGATCTCGCTCGACAACGCCGCAGAGCCGACGTCCGAGCTCAACCATGACCTGATTGCGCTTGATGACGCGCTCAAGCGACTCGCAACCCTCGACGCGTTCAAGGCGAGCGTCGTTGAGTTGCGGTTTTTTGGTGGTCTCGGAATAGACGAAATAGGCCATGCCTTGGGCGCCTCGCCGAGCACCGTCGCTCGGGCGTGGCGGTTCGCAAAGGCATGGCTGCATCGCGAGCTTTCGGACGACAACACAGCATGAGCCCCGATCGCCTGAAGCAAGTGGAGGAGATCTTCTCGCGAATCGCGGATCTTCCGTTTGGCGAGCGAGCTGAGATCTTGAAGCAGGAATGCGCGGGCGACGCCGCGTTACACGAGGAGGTGGAGTCCCTGCTTCGTCACGCGGACGCGCCGGACGAATTCCTATCCGGGTCCGCGCTCGGCGACCAACTTACGCTGGCAACGATCGCAGATCAGTCGGACGCGCTCGTGGGACAGCTCGTCGGCCCATATCGCATCGTTCAGCGCATCGCGGCAGGCGGCATGGGCGCCGTTTACCTTGCCCGTCGCGACGACGGGGAGTTCGAACGACGCGTGGCGATCAAGGTCGTCAAACGCGGAATGGACTCGGAGGAGATTCTGCGGCGTTTTTCTCAGGAGCGTCGGACTCTCGCGGCGCTCAATCATCCGCACATCGCTCAACTAATCGACGGGGGCGTTCTGCCGGACGGCCGACCTTATCTGATCATGGAGCATGTGGACGGTGTCCCCATCGATGTGCACTGCCGGCTCGCGCGGCTTTCCGTAACAGCGCGACTTCAGCTGTTTTGCAGCGTCTGCGATGCGGTCCGCTTCGCACATCAGAATCTTGTCGTTCATCGTGACCTGAAACCGTCTAATATCCTCGTCGATGACAGCGGCATACCCAAGCTGCTTGACTTTGGTATTGCCAAAGTGCTCGTCGGGACCGGATCCGCCGAGATCACGGTCGCGGGAGAACGACGCTACACGCCCGAATACGCGAGCCCCGAGCAGGTGTGCGGCGTTTCATTGAGTACGTTGACGGATATTTACTCGCTGGGCGTCGTGCTGTACGAGCTGCTGACCGGTCGTCGTCCATATCAGTTTGCAACCCGCCAGGTTGCGGAAATCGAACGCGTCGTACTGAATCAGGAACCGGCGCCACCGAGTACAGTGGTGAGGCTCGCCAGCAAAACGAACGGTGAGGCGCGTGACGATCAAGAGCCGCACACGTCGAGTGTCGAGGCGGTGCGACTGCAGAAGCGACTGAAGGGGGATCTGGACACGATCGTTCTCAAGGCGATGCACAAGGAGCCCGACCGACGATATGCGTCCGTCGAGCAACTCGTCGCTGATATCACGCGTCATCTTGACGGTCTGCCGGTTCTTGCCCGACCCGACACCCTTGGGTACCGGGCGTCGAAATTCGTGCGCCGCAATGTCGTCGTACTCTCGATGACAGCGGCGGCGATCGCGTTCCTCGTCGGTGGGTTCGGTGCAGCGATCTGGCAAGCGCGCGTTGCGACGTCGGAACGGGACTCGGCGTATGTCGCGCGCGACCAGGCGGAGGCGACGTCGGACTTTTTCGAAGAGATGCTCGCCTCTGCGGATCCCGCCAACCGGGGGGCTGAAGCGAAAGTGCGCGATGTGATTGACGAGGCCGCGCTTCGCCTGCGATCGGAGTTTGTCGACGCCCCGCTTGTTCGCGCTTCAATACGAAGCACGATAGGCCGGACTTATCTCGCGTTAGGACTGCTGGATTCAGCGGAGTCAAACATCCGTGCGGCTCTGGAAACGAGATCAGGCCTGCTTCCGGAGGGACATCACGATCTCGCGGAGAGCGATTTTGACTTGGCGCGTCTGCTCTATGCCCAGGGAAGATTCGACGAGGCCGAGTCATTGCTGAAAAAGTGCCTTGAAACGCACCAACGCCTTCGCGGCGATGCGAACGCAGATACCGCGCGCGTCTGGAATGACCTCGGCGCCGTGCAACGCGCGGCAGGGAACATCGATAGTGCGGAGGCGTCGTTGGAAACGGCGCTGCAGATCCGGCAGAGCGTCCTGGGCCGCCGGAGTCTCGCAGCGGCGGAAACTCTGAACAACCTGGTCGGTGTGAAGTATGCGCGAGAAGACGTGGCCGGAGCGATCAAGCTCATGAACGAGGTGCTGGACATCCGACGAGAAAACCTGCCGGCGGAGCACCCCCTCGTCCTGCAGGCGATGGCGAATCTTGCGGTCATGCATCTGTCTCGCGCCGAATGGACTTCGGCGGAGAAACTGCTGCGCGATGTAATCGACGTCGATCGGCGGGTGTATGGAAACGACCATCCGTCACTTGCGGTGGATCTCGCCAGCCTTGCCAATTCGCTTCTCATGCAGCAACGTTATCAGGAAGCCGTACCGCTGCTGAGGGAAGTCCTGTCAATCCGGCGCCGGCGACTGCCCGAGGACTCGCCGGTGCTCGTCAAGTCTCAAGCCAGACTCGGGGAGTGTCTGTCGGTTCTTGGCCAGAACGACGAGGCTGAGCCGCTGCTCATCGACGCACTACAGCGCACGGAGGAGTCCGTGCGAACGAATGATCCCTATTGGCAAGGTATTATCGAACGGCTCGCGGGCATTTACGAATCAACGAACCAGCTCGACAAGCTGAGGCACTTGGCAACGTTAGGCGGAAACTCCTGAGTGAGTTGCCAACCTCGGCACATCGCTACACGGCACGCCGAGTTTGACGGATATCGCGACAACGGCCGAGCCCTTCTTCGCTAATGACTTCGAATACAACCCCCCACAGAGTATCGAGCGTGCGCGAATCAAGCCCGCGTTGACCGTGGATCGCCGCCATGCGCGCGAGCGCGGAAGCCGCGTAGAATCGAAGCCGCGGTTCGCTCAATCGTCCGCCCGCCGCGCGGTAGATGTCCGCGAATCTCTGAAGTTCCAAGTGCGCGTCAACCGTAGCGTCCCCTTCAATCAACCGATCCAGTACGAGGTGCGACACGTATGTTGCCACGTCCACTTCCGGATCCCCCGCGGCAAAAGTGTCGTAGTCGAGGAGCCACGTCCGCTCGCCTTCCGCGATCAATTGCGATGCGTAGAAGTCGCGGTGAACCAACACGGGTTCGGACGGCTCGAGCATTATCATTCGTGCCGACAGGTCCGCGATCACGGCGCGGATCCTCGGTGTATCGAGCCTGCCGAGCGACTCCATCACCGGCGCCCATCTCCGCAGCACGTCGAGCTCGTTGTTCAAGTTGTGCGTCTTTCCCGGAATGATGTCCATCTTGTGCAGCAGGGCCAGCAGGCGGGCCGCTTCCGCTGCGTCGCGCGGACCGTACCCGAAGGGACGACTGCCGGATTCTCTCCCCTCGATCACGAACCAGCGACGATCGGGATCGACCGCGAGAAGGCGCGGCATTCCGAATCGTCCCTTTGTAATGCTCGATAGTCGATGCCCTGTCCGAATCCAGTGCCGAAAGGACTCCGCCGAGGCCGGGCGACGCAGCACTTTGATGAACTTACGATTGCATCGTGCGTCAAGTGTGTTCGTGCGGAGCACATAACGTTTGTTGGCACGGTAGGAAATCAGCTCGGCCGAAACAGGGCGGTCCGGATCGCAGCGTGCAATCAAGTGATGGCTGTCACCTTGCAGTTGGGCGGCAACTTCGCGAGCGACGTGTGCAGGCGATGGAAGGGTGTTGTCGCAATCCGGAGATAGAAGTGTCAATCTTCCATCACCGATCCGCAGGCAGACATTTTCCAGCCAGCGGCCGGAGAGGTTTGCTGCACCTGTCGACCCAACGCCCGCGACAGCTCCATCGAGCCCCGCCTGTATCAGCCGTTCGATCTGTGTTCCACCGTGTCGGAGCGTCAAGACATACTCGCACGAAATGCGCCCTTTTCGACCTGCCCAGAGGCGCGCCAGTCGGACCGACTCGAGATGCGTGTCGAATCCAAAGTCGATGCGAACTCGCAGCGCTTCGCAGATCGCGCCGACGTCTGTCAGGATCTCGGATTCGCGGTTGGACGAAGGCTTCACAGGACTCGTCTTGGGGCGGGTATTCATGGCCGACACCGATCACAGGGGGCGAAGCCTCTATGAAATGCATCTTCACGAGACTCAAGCGAGATGATCCGCGTCTGGTTGATCTTGCGGACCTCGTCACACGACGGGCGATGGAAGTTGCCGTATTTCGGATCGGCACTGTACTGACTTTCGAGCGGCGGCGGTTCCAATCCCCAAAGGCCCCGTCGGGCGGATTGTGCGTCGAGCTGCGCCTCCAGGAGACGGTCGCCAAATCGCTGCTGTTTCGCGGTCAACCGGACATAGGCGAGGCCCTCCCGCACCAGCACCTCATTCAGAAGTGTGTCCCCGTCGAATGCCCATGCCACGACTCGATCCTCCCGTTCAGGCGGATCACCGTCGAATCGAAGTCTAAGTTCCTTTCCATGAACGAGCTCATCATTGCGAGCCTTAGCCTCCTCGAAGAACGATTCGTCCTCGTAGGGCGCGCGGATCCCGGCGTAGGTAAGCTTGCCGTCGGGCTTGAATTTGACGGTATGCCCGTTGATGGCGCGCTTGGCGTCTATGTTCCGCGGTCGATCCGAATTGTGTCCGCCGGATGCGTCCCCCATGAGAGCCCATGCCAGATAAGCGCCGGACGAAAGGAAGAGCGTCAGGACGATACTGAGTCGGACAACCACGCTTTTCTTGTCTGCCTCCATGTCGTCACATCCTTTCGTCAAGGGCATCCCAGATGTCTTCCATGATCGCGTTGTCCATCAGGGAAAACGGATGCGTCAGCTCGTTGTTGCTGAACATGCCGGGATCCGCCACCCATTTCGCGTGTCCATCCGTGTAGGCCGCGTTGACGCCATTCCCGTGTGCCTGTTCGACGACGTCTGGATAGTGAATCACGTCCGTCAGAAGGGCAATCGTCTTCAGTTGAGACAGGCTCTTTCCCGAAACGTGATAACGGCGCCCGTACCCGGCGCGCGTGTCGAGACCATCCCGGGGCGGCCAGGGATTACTGGCCGTCCCTTTGGAGTAGAAGGCATTGCGTTGCACCGGGCAATAGAATGCCGTGGGATCGTCCGCGATGCCGCTGAATCTCAGGATCGGACCGAAGTTGTTGCCAAAGTCTACGCCATCCCAGATCAGGTAGTTGTACTGCCACGCGCCGTCATCTTCGTCGTTATTCAACGGTGGAAACGACGGCTCATTGTGCAGGTACTCGGCGTGCGCCACATAGACTTCGCGGATTCTCGAAAGGCACTGGGTTTTCGTGGCCTGCTTGCGAGATCCGCTGAGGGCCGGAAGAAGTACAGCGATCAGTATCATGATGATGGAGATCACGACGAGCAGTTCGATCAGCGTGAATCCGTGTCGAGCGAGTCGATTCATGGGATTTCTCCTGCAATTGCGACCGGAAAGGAGGGCGCGGTATTGTGTGCGCTGTATTCAAGCGCGCGGCGAACACACGACTCCGTCAGTGAACGCCACCCGGACTTCAAATGCCTCATCATTCCTCGCGCTAGATTCAGATTGGCCACTGCCATGTGGTGCCGTAGATGGAATTCGTCCAATGGGGCGGACTCAAGAGACTCGTAGTGTCGCAGGAATGCACTAGCTAGCCGTTTCGCGTTTATGGCATCGAGTACAGAGTCCCCGCGGTCGCCCATGGCCTCGACTTGAGCCGCGAAGTTGGCGATATCGACGATTGCGGGCCCTCTGCAGACGCGGTCCAGGTCGAGCAGTGCGATGCCGTCACCGTTGACTCGGAATTGACGCGGGTGCAGGTCGTTATGAAGCAATGCCGTGTACTGCATCGTCGGGATGCGGGACCCTGCGCTAACGAGTTGTTCGCGCAGGCTCGCCAGGTCGACGCCCAATTCCGGCGCCGCGGCGGCCAGGTCGTCCGTGGCCTCAATGACGGCTCTTTGCAGATCTCCAATCGCGAATTCGCAACGAACAGCGACTGGAAGTTGGTGAAACTGCCGGATCGCGCTGGCGGCCATGTGCATCACGTCGTCCGAAGCGTCATTTGCCAGGAGCGAAGCCAGATCATCGCCGCGAACCCATTCCGTAGCGACGATTCCGGAATCCGCGTCGTGCCCGGCAAGTTGCGGAACGCGAACACCGCCGTGGGCATGGGCTGCCTGCGATATGTCACGGTGCAATCGCGCTATGTCGGCGGATTGGGAAGGCAGTGTGCAACGAACCGCGATGCTCCGCTTGCCGGGGCGGCCGTGATTGTCGGTTCCGCGGCATCGCAATCGCAGTACCCAGCGTTTCTCAGGCACGTAACGGATCATCGCACGGCGGAGTGAATCGGCGTCGATCGAAAATGCATGCCCGCCAGATGCGATCCAGCGCGTCCATGCCGCTAGAGCCGCTTCACGACTCTGGAACTTCCGTACGGCGCGAAGGCGTCGGTCGTTGGGAAACACATATGCTTCGACCTGGATCCCGGAAACTCGCAGGATGGTTCCCCGCGCCGAGATTGGACGGCGCACCGGGGTATGAAGATAGACAATTGTCGCCTCGGGCCAGTATCGATTGGGCGGTGTATCCGATTCGCTCAGCAGAACAAAGGCAGCTCTCAGGTATCGCTGCGGATGGTAGAACGCTTCGAGGAACCGACAGTCGCGCCATCGTTCGCGAACGGAGGACTCGACGCGGTGCAAGTCGCGGCGACACGCCTCCAGCACCTCACGCGGATCGAATGCGCCCGCGAGCACCCCGAGCGTCGGATCGACAGGGATATCAGGCGCGTTATTCAACATGCGATACGCTCCTCCTCGCGTAGTCGAATGTCGTCGCGTCCACATTTGAACAAAGCGGCGTACTCGCCGTTACAGCGGAGGAGCTCTTCATGCGTACCGGATTCCGCGATCCTTCCGGACCGCATCACCACGATTCGATCGAATCGTTCCATCTGAACCAGTCGATGGCAGATCACGAGCGTCGTACGGGCATCGTCGGACGCCATCCAGGATGCCTCGACTCGAATACGAGTCTGTGCATCCAGCCCGGTTGCAGGTTCGTCGAGGATGAGGATTGGGGCGCGGAGCAGCAATGCTCTTGCAAGTGCGAGGCGTTGGCGCTGTCCGCCGGAGAGAGTGATACCGTCCTGGCCAAGAAGCGTGTCATACCCGTCAGGCAGGGACTTGATGAACTCATCCGCACAGACGCGACGTGCGACGGATTCGATTTCCTCGTCTGTTGCGTCAGGAGCACCGAGAGCGATGTTCTCCCGTACAGTCATTCCGAAGAGCACCGTGTCTTGGTGAACCCAGGCGATCTGGCGCCTCAGCGATTCAAGGGTCACGCCCCGTATGTCCTGACCGTCAATTGTGATGCTGCCTTGATTCGGATCGTGAAACCGCAGCAGGAGGCGAGCAAGCGTGCTCTTGCCGGCGCCGGTGTATCCCACGACGGCGACGCGCTGACCCGAAGCGATGTCCAGGGATACTTCCCGCAGCGCCGGAGTGCCATCCGGGTATGCGAAGCTGACTTCGTGTATGCCGATGCGGCCCTCAGAGGACGCAAGTGTCGTCGCTCCCGGGCGATCAACGACCTCAGGTCTGAGTGCGAAGAGCTCCGCGACGCGACGCCCGCAAGCAGTGGCCTTGGCAACCTGACCGGAGATTTTCGCCAGTTGTCGGGTTGGCTTCTGGATCGATCGGAGATACGCGAGAAAGACAAGGAGGTCTCCCGCCGTCATGGTCCCGCGAAGGACGTCGCCGACGCCGACATAGAGGATGAGGCAGGTGCCGGCCGCCGACGCAACCGCGATCGTTCGATAGAGCCGCGATTCCAAACGCGTGGTCTTGACGCCGGCCCGCACAGTCCGCCGATTGACCCGGCAGAATCTCTGATGTTCGATGGACTGCCGATTGAACGCCTGGATGGTCGGCATGGCATTGAGGACGTCATGGGCGAGGGCGGTGACAAAGCTCTCGTTATCTCGCTGTTTCGTGGTCGCCTTGCGAATCTGCCGAGTCGTTCGCCAAGTTGAATACAGGATGACCGGCATGACGCAGAACGCGAGCGTCGCCAGCTTTGGATTGATCCAGAATGACGCAACGAGCATCACGACGACAATCAGTGCGTTCTGCGTTGACATGACAACGGCGCCCAGGAGCATCTGCCGGAGCATCTGGATATCGCCCGTCAGGCGCGTCAACAGGTCGCCGGTCCGGCGTCGTTCAAAGATCGTGGGTGAAAGCGTCTGGAGATGGGCATATAGATCCTGTCGAATCTTGCCGATGATTCGCTGGCCTGCCTGGGCGAGCATCAGCTCTCTCACATGCGTGCTGATGGCTTCGAGAAATGCAACGACCAGGATAGTTCCGCAGATCCAAAGCAACGCTTGTTGAGGCCCGGTTGCAATTGACGCCATGAACGCGCCGAGCGGATGATCGCCCAACTTGTCCGACAGCACGTAGTCGAAGATCAGCTTGATCGGCCAGGGAGCGAGGACCTGGAATCCGATGGTCGCAATGGACGCCAACAGGGCGATGATCAGCTTGCCTCGATGAGGACGAAGATAGACCGCATATTGGCGGAAGATCGACACGACACGGCTGAGTTCGAATCGACCGCGTTGGGTCTTGAAGGTCAGGCGCATCATAGCGAAGCTCCCGTCGTCAACTCCATGGGCAGTTGGGAATCACCGGCGGATGCCGCGCGTTCAGCGCTTCCGATCGCCGATGTACGCCGACATGCGGCTTCGTGCAGCCAGTTCCGGAGAACTCCCGCATTCGTAGCAAGATCGAACTTCGTCGTCGCTTTCGCTCGCCCTCCCGATGCAAGCGCTCGCGCGACTTGCGGATCATCGAGGACTTGGCCTAATGCACTGGCGAGCGCCGAAGGGTTCTCCGGAGGAACCAACAGACCGCTGACGCCGTCTTCGATGATTTCCGGTATACCGCTGACAGAAGTGCTGACGCTCGGACATCCTGCAGCGAGTGATTCGAGCAGCACCGTCGGTAGGGCGTCCACGTTACCGTCCCGGGCTTCGACGCACGGAAGCGCGAAAGCCGTCGCCCGGCGCATCATGGCGGCCACTTCATTCTGCTCCATGGATCCGGCAAGCGTCACGTCGTCCGTCAGTCGCAGTTTTCGAATCTCCTCTTCGAGGCGCCGACGTTCAACACCATCGCCCGCAATGACGCACTTCACCGCCCGTCCCTCGTCGCGCAGCTTAGCAACGGCGCGGATCAGGTGTATGAAGCCCTTCTTCTCGATGAGCCGGCCGACGGAGAAAACCAACCCCGGATCCCTGGGACCATCGTCGGGGGCGAAGCGGCATAGATCGATCCCGTTGTACGCGACGCGAACGCGATCGCTGATCACGCCCGGAATCGCTCGAAGGAAGCGAGCATTGAACTCAGTTACAGTCGCTGTGAAACGTGACTGGTTGATCTTGAGGGCGAGCAATCGGCGATCCACTGTCTCGCGGAATATGTCAAACGCGTGCAACGTCATGCTGTACGACAAGCCCCCGAGCTGATTTGCCAACCATGCGACGGTTGCCTCGTTGGTTCCGAAGTGCACGTGTACGTGGTCAATCCGGTTTTTCTTTACCCAGCGGAGCAGGTATGCGGCCTGTAAAAGGTCGATCCAACTTGCGCCCGCGTGCCGCAGTGTCAGCCAAATCGCCCTGAGAAACTTTGTTTGGCGCTTGCGCAGACATGACCCGATCGCGGATCGAAATCGCCCGAATTCCGAGAGCGCGAATTCGGGGAAGTAGGCGACCTGTCCCCGGATGCGAGCGATGGAATCATGAAACACGCCGTCAGTAGGGCGTTTCAGCGAGGCGATTTGAACATCCGCCCCTTGCTCCTGCAGCGTGAGAATCTCATTCACGATGAATGTCTGGCTGAAGCGCGGGTACATGCGCAAGACGTATGCGATCCGAGGTTGTTCAGTTTCACGACGCTTCATGATGCCACCTTCGTGATGCCATGTGAGGTGCCCGTGCCAACGGCAATCTTCGAACACGTCCGTAGGATCCCGGCCGATACGACGTCCTCGGTCTTGCAGGCGGCATGGTTCCAAGTGAATCGTTCATGGACCCGACGTGCGGCTCGTGCGGCAAGTCGATGCCGCATATCGGGTGCGGCCTCCAATCGGACCAGTTTCGCGCAGAGGTCTTCCGCGGAATCCGGTTCACAGAGGAGTCCGTCACCGCCATCCTCCACGATGTCGCGGATTTGTCCGAGCCGCGAAGCAACGACACAGGCGCCCGATGCCATGTACTCGAAGAGTTTGATCGGCGAGAAGTAGAAACCCTCCTGGTAACGGAAAGGGGCGACCGCGACGTCCATTGCGCGTAGCGCCCGCGGAACGAGCTCATGCGGAAGCGCGCCGGTAAACACGACGGTTTCAGGTCGTTGCACGCGTTTCGCCGACTCCCGCAGGGACATCTCCATTGGTCCGGCGCCGACAATCAGCAGCCGCGACATTGGATGCCTGGCGGAAAACCGATCAAAAGCCGCCAGCAGCACGTCAACGCCGTGCCACGGCTTCAGGCTCCCGGAAAAGCCCACGACGAACGAGTCGCCAACGCCGAACTCAGAAGCGCACTGCTCGCGGGACGGCAGCCCCTGGAACATCGTCGGGTCGTAGCCATTCGGAACCACATGGACGTGCTTTGGATTGACCCCCAATTCCACAATGCGTCGCGCGAGCTCGTCGGACACTGCAATGACGCCGTCGGCCCTCTGAAGCGTCCGCTCTTGAATCCGCTCCGCCAGATTGGAGAACTCGAGTGATCGATAGGTCCGCGCCTCCTCTGTGAGAATCGCGTTGACCTCAAGGATGTGGGGAACGTTGAGCGCCGCCGCAATATCCGCTCCCGCCTGTCCATAAAGGGAAAGGCGCTCAATGACGGCGTCGGGCCGCCAATCGCCGAGGGCTCGCAACGCAGGCTGGACGATTGTTGCATTGTACGCCAACGGCCGAAAGACATTGCCGGCGTCTTCGTCGAGATCGTGTTCAGCCAGCCATCGTCGAATCGCCTTGACGACGGCTAATGTCGGTCGCGTCTCCGCTGTGAGGACGGGCGTCGCCGGATGGCCTCCATCGGGGCCGGCGTGCGGGCTGAGGACTCGAATGTCGTGTCCCAGATCCGCGAGTCCACGCGTAATTGCGCGCAGATGTACCGAGGCGCCCTTGACGCCGTTCGGCTTGATTCCGAAGTCGCTACATATATAGAGCAGGCGCATTGGTCTCGTCCTTGTTCCAGAAGGTTCGGAAGCGGGCGGCGACGCGATCGAGGCCCTGAAGATCGAGTAGTGGCAGCGATTCGCCCTCGTGCTCGCGAAGCATGTCGAGAATCGTCATCGACAACATGGCCGGCGTGGCGCGATGCGGGTGGAGCATTCGAACCGCACCGCGTGCCTCCCAGCAACGGCCACGAATCGCTTGCTCGAGTCTCGGCCTGATCCGGGGAATCACCAGCGCGCGGCGCCGAAGGGACGCGAGTTCGCACAGCGTGTTGTAACCACCCATGCAGACAACAAGTCGTGCGCTGGCGAACAACGACGACATACACGGTTCGAAATCAACCCAGGATACGCCGTCAATCTCTCGGGCGCATGCGGCGAGATTCGACCGCGCCGGCTCCGGAAGGTCCGGACCTCCGACCACTGTACAGTCATATCCTTCACGAGTGAGTCGAATCGCGGCATCAGCGAGAAACGTGCTCAGGACCGACTCTCCATCGGTGCCGCCGCCTACCGTGACGACAATCCGTTTCTGAGAAGATCGCATTTCCATTGCCGGAAGCGTCGGACGGGCAACATACCCCATATACCGCGACTTGGTCGCCACGCGGCGCGGAAGCTTGTATTCACGAACCGCATCGAAGACCTCTCGCATTCCGTAGATCCATACCTCGTCGAAGCATTGATCGAGCAGGTCCGCGACACCGTCGTCGCGCCACTGGCGAATCGTCGCACTCGGTTCATCCTCGATGTCGCGCATGCCGAACACGATTCGAGTCTCCGGCCGGTTCGCCTTCAGCCATTTCAGCGTGGGGACCAGTTCCCGGCATACGCCCAGCGGCGCTTTGTCCACGAGCAGCACGCCGGGCTCAAAATGACGCGCGGCATCGAGCAACATGGATTCTCGACAGGCCAGTATTCGTTGCGGCGTGATGTTGAGGAACTTGCTTCCGTAGGTGCCTGCGTCGTTCTTCTTCAACGCCGGCAGTTTCACATAATCCACGTGGTCAACGTCACGAAACAAGGGCACATAAGGTGTACCCGTCGCAAGAAGGAACGACGAACCCGCGAACTCGCGACCGATGCGATCGCAGATTGCCATCGTCCTGCGAAGGTGTCCAATTCCGACACTGTCGTGGCAGTAGGCCATAACACGTCGGCCGGCCAGTTCGTTGATTGTGGATCCATCAGGCATCATCGTGAGTGGCTTCCAATCTTCTCGAGGTTGTTCGGACGACATGTCGATCTGTCGCCCGAACTCGTTCGACGGCTTCCCGTTTGTTGCCGTTTTATTAAGCAGATTGCGTGCCAGCGGTCACTGTGTATCTGGTTACACACGTAACCCGCGTTCGCGATTGAGATTGCGGACATGTCGAGTCGGCCTGTGTGCTGACGCTCGAAATACGACACGGGCGCGATGTGTGCAGGCATGCACGCTATCGTGTCTCAACGTGCAGCTTCACGGTCCGGCGCTGGCATTGCATGCGGCATCCAAGGCATCAATGGCGCCGGCGCGATGTCAATTGCGAAGCGAAAGAAGAAGTTCGACGGCGTGCTCACGCGGGGGCCGCGAGCACGCCGTCGGGGTTTGGGGGAAAATGGAAGGAGCGTTGAGGTTTGAGAAGGTTGATCAGGGGCAGGCCGCGCCTGCCGTCAGTGCCTGGGCAAACGCGGCGATGTCGCCGATATCGACGGTCCCGGAGTTGTTGATGTCCGTCGCGCACGCGGTTGGATCCACGGCCGGATCGCCCGGGACCGCCAGCGCCGTTACGAAGTCGTGTACGTCGCGACCGTCGATCAATCCGTTCTGATCGATGTCGCCTTTGCAGGTGCAAACCAGGTCCACGTTCAGCGAGAACGCCTCGATGATGTTGACCGCATTTCCGCCGCTTCCATCAATGATGAACATCCGCGTAATCGTTTCGCATCCAAGTACGCTGTCAAGATTGTCCAGATCGAGGTAAATGACGACGGTCTGATTCGCATAGGGCGGAACGTTCAGGGAATCGATGTCGTTGCCCTCCAACCCGCCGCTGTAGCTGAGGAATATGAACTCTCCGGTCGTGACCGAGGCGCCCGGACGTGTCTTACCCACTTCGACGACGATGCCAAAATCGTCGGTTTCGCCCGTCTCAAGCGTTCCCGCCTGGCCGACATTCGAATCGACCAGGGCGAACTCGAAGCCCCGATGGGATGTGGCATTGCTCAGGCCGCTGTCGATTCGGCCTGCCAGACCGTTTGCGTCGACAAAGTGAACGCGTTCGTCGGGAACGAACGTGCCGCCGCTGGTGCGCGTCTCGCCGATATGCAGCTCGACTGCCTTCACCAGGGTTCCCGCAGCATTGGAATTGTCGATGTATGATTCGCTGCCAGACACCATGTCCGCCGAGCCCAGGACCGTCGTGACGAGGTCTCCCAGACCGGCCGGTGAAACTGCGTTGATATATAGCAACTCGCTGTCAGGCATGTCGTCTTCCATGACGTCCACCAAAATTGGATCCGACAGATTCGTTTGTGGATTAGTGAGAAGGACGCCGTTGTGGCGCTCGTCGTCAACGAGACCGCCCAGGTGTTGGGCCACAAACGACCCGAGGCTTGTGCCCGCCAGTTCATTCGGGACCAGAGGGTCATTTGGAAGCCCCTGCAGCGCGGCGAATACCGTCGCCTGGTAAGGTTGCCCCGAGGGTCCGATGCCTCGCGTCGGCTTAAGCGCGCGGACGGTAACGGTTGTCGAGGCGCTCGAGTTAACGACGGCAGGACTGCCGGAATCGACGTTTGTCGCATTGACGATGGTCACGGATGTCGCCATGGACGCGTGGCTCGCATTCTCGGAAACCGTCGCTGCCACGGTTGGGAAGATGGCCGCCTGCCCCAAGCCCGAGTCGGACGAACCTGCCCCGAAGGCGGCAACCGCGGGATTCGATGACGGTCCGGGCACCGCTGTCACGACAATGGCATGATTACCGCCCAGATTGGCGCAACGCAATCCGGGGCGGCCCGTGGTGCCGGCGAGTACGTCAAATATTTGCGCGGAGGCGCCGGCTACGGACAATTCGGCCGCGCTGCCGGTAAATGCGGCACGGCCCGGTGTCGGTGCAAAAGGTCCCGCATCGGTGATCGGCCGGTAGGCCGTTAGTGCATCATTGACCGGATTGTCGTTAACGCTGGTTGCGTCCTCGGTTGTCTTGGGGACGTCAAGGAATCGCCGTGCATACCCATTCCCGGCCGCATCCACCTGCGCAACCAGGCGGCTGAACGCGCCTCCCAACGGAAGCACGAATTCGAGGTCGATATCGTCCCCGGTCGGCGCGTCGTAAGGTTGCTCCAGGACATCGAACTTCCCGTGGTCATTTCCAGCAAACGCATCGAGGAGCGCACCGGTTCCCAGGACCGTGCCCGTCGGCAGCGAAGGGTCTGCGCTACCGCCGAGAGGAATTGCGCCGTCGTCGTAAAGTTCAACGTATGACGGATGATTGCGATTGACGAGCAAGTAGGCGCCCGAACCGTTCTGAATGATGCCGCTCATCGCCTCGGATGGCAGGGCGATGTCCGAGATCGCGACCGCCGACGGGAAATTCGTGGTGCCGCCAAACTGATTGCCGTTCAGAGCGACAAATACGTAATCCGACGAGGATGTGATTCCGCCGTTGATCAGGGCGACGCGCGATGCCGGAGTCCCCGCCAACCCCGAAGGGGGGTTGCCGATGTAGTCGACCCAGCCGATGACGACGATTCCGCTGGGCGGCCGGGCGATGGCGCCGGGTGTCAATCCGTTGGCAGGTTGGACGTCGAACGTGGGAAGATCGATACGGTAGTTCACAAGCCCGTTTCCGGAGCTGGTATCATCCCCCTCAACTTCATAGAAAGTGATATTTAGAGCGTCGGGATTGAGATCCGCCCGAAGTTCGGCGGCCGGGGGTAGATAGATCTCAATAAACTCCTGGTGCGCATTGGACAGAAGGCGACCAACAGGACCATCACTCGCACCGGCTGGATCCTGAAAGACCTCGGTGATGACGGGCCTGTTCGGACCTGCCGCCGCGAGCGGCGCGACGGCAATGATCCAGCCAAGACTCGCCGTGCCGATGATGTGCATGGCTCTCATGAGTTCTCTCCTCGACGAAAAGCAGTCAGTGGTTCACGGGTACAGGGCCATAACAGAGCAAATCACGTGCCATCAACTGCAAGTACAGTCGATTCGCTGGATGCATACCGCCATGCGACGCGAAAGGCGATTTGCGGTTGATCGTTTTCCGATCACGCGTGTGGCATCGCACACCGGATGGTTGCGAACGCACGTCGCGGTTTTGGTGGGACGCTCATAACCGACGATCTTGAGAACGGCGCATCGACAGCCGCTCGTGCTGGCGGTTGCCAATTACCACAAAGTCAATTGGAAAACGCGCTTAGACGACGACAATCATCTCGGTCGTGCTGAGGGCAGATCCGCACGGGTTAGATGCGAAGGCGCCTTCGCTTGCTGCTGGAGTTTTCGATGGCGGAAAGTCCCTACGCACGGCGCGAAATGATGATTACGGGGATTGTGATTTCCGTTCGCGCGATTCCGCGGCTTTCTCATGCGAGCTGCGGGCGTCGGCGAGAATCGTCAGGTCGCTGCGGATGCGGGCGAGCAATGTCGAGCCCACGCGCGGCGATTGGGCGGTCTTTTCGGCGGCCAATAGAGTCGATTCCGCATCGTCAAACCGCTGGAGCCGAATCAGGCATTCGCCAAGGACCATTTGCATTGTCAGAACCGGAAGACTCTCTGTCTCAAAATACTGCTTGCGCAAATCCAGGGCTTCCGTAAAACACTCGAGGGCCTCGATGTCATTGCCGCCCATGCAAAGCAGCGATCCGAGATTCAGCAGATTCGTAGCAAGATCAGGATGGCCCTCAGGGTGGACTTTTCGGTAGATTGATGTGGCCTGGCGGACCAGTTGGATCGCCTCGTCAAACCGCGACAATTGTGCGAGTACGACACCGAGGTTGTCCAGGCTCTGAGCAATGGCAGGGTCGTTCTCGGAGAGCTTCGCGCGACGAATGCTGATGACACGTCGGCAATAGGCCTCCGCACCGGCCGCATCACCGCGCATACGCACGACATTGCTTAGGTTGGTCAACGACTCGGCGACTTCGACCGAATCGGGGCCGCAGACGCGTTCTCTTATCGCGACGGCCTGCACGAGCAATTCCTGTGCTTTGTCAAGCTCCCCCCGGGCACGGTGGATTGATGCCAGGTTATTCAGATCCTGTGCCAGCGCCGCTGAAGACTCGCCTGATGAAGACCGGCTCAGTTCCATGGCCTCTCGCGCGTGTCGAAGCGCGCTATCAAGCTCGCCTGTCTCGTAAAAGATGGCGCCCAATTCGCGATGCGCCCGCGCGAGGCGTTCTGATTGCCGTTGGGCCGCATGCGGATCCGACTGCGAATGCGCAGCAATTTCGGATTCGAGATCAAGCGATCGAATAAGATGCGTCTTCGCTTCCGAGTAGAGTCCCAGCCCCGAATAGGTTCTGCCAATGGTCGCGTGAACGGCAGATTCAAGTGCCGGATCCTCGGCGAATTCGACGGCGCCGCTCTCGGATGCGGCCTTGAGCACGTCGACGACCTTGACCTCGCGGCCGTTGTTCGATGGGTCAGCGGCTGCCATCATGGATTGCAGAAACTCGACGACCGTCGCGGAGCGGCGAGCTTCGGCATCTGCCAGGGCCGCTTGTTGTTCCGCAAGCTTCCTGGCGGCGACGGCACCGGATCGCTCCGCCGCTGCGTCGCGATAGAGCAAGCTCATGCCGACAGTCGCGCTGAACATTGTCACAATAGCGATCGCCGTCGCGATCGTGACCCCGCGGTTACGTCGGACGAATCGCTGAAGTCGATACATCGCAGTCTGAGGACGCGCCGTGATCGGACGTCCGTTGAGATGGTGGCGGATATCTTCGGCCATTTGCTCGACTGAGCGATACCGTTCGTCCGGTGAGCGGCGCAACGCCTTGAGTATGATCGCGTCCAGATCGCCAGCGAGTCGGCGCCGGCTCTGACGCGCAGCGCGTCGATTGCCCGACTTGTTGATCTGGGCGGTGCGGGCGACTGACGCGCTCGGCTTCTCCGGATCGACTTCACAGATGATCCGTTCCAACTCGTATAACGGGCGATGACCGGTCCGAAACGGATGCCAATCCGTCAAGAGCTCATAGAGGACGAGCCCGAGCATATAGATATCCGTGCGGGTATTGACGGGCGCCCCGATGATCTGCTCCGGGCTCGCGTAATCCGGTGTCATGTGTCGGCCGGCGGTTGTCTCGCCGGGAGTTGACGGCTTCGGTTCGATGAGTCTCGCGATGGAAAAGTCCAGCAGCTTGCACGCGCCATTGTCGCTTACAAGGATGTTCCCGGGTTTCAGATCGCAGTGAATAATCAGATTCTCGTGGGCGCATTGCACGGCATCGCAGACCTGTAGAAACAAGCCCAGCCGCGCTTCGATTCCCAGGTCGTGCTCGCGACAGTATTCTGTGAGCGTCGTACCTTCGACGAATTCCATAACGAAATACGGACATCCGTCGACACTGACACCGGCGTCGAGCAGGCGCGCCACATTGGGATGATCGAACGTCGCCAACGCTTGACGCTCGCGGCGAAATCGACGGATCATGGCGCCGTTCATGATGTCCTGCCGAATCAGCTTGACGGCGACCGTCTTGTCATACTGGGCGTCGGCTCGGCGTGCCGCAAAGACATGCCCCATGCCTCCGGACGCGACAAAGCGCGTGAGCTTATAAGCTCCAAGATGCGTGCCGACCAATCGCGTCGGATCTTCAGACGGAGCCGTCGGGCAGTCATTCATCTGGAAGATGGGTTCTTCGAACTGCGGCGGAGCACAATCATGCGCGACTAGGAGTGATTCAAGCTCATGGAACATGGCTTCATCGTCGACGCATGCGCGCCGCAGCCAACGCGGCCGCTCCTCCTGACTCAACTCGCAGGCGGAATCAAACAACGCTCGCATTCGTCGCCATCGTTCATCCATCTGAGCTAGTCCTCGCGTGTCAGTTCCCGGTGCAGCCATCCCTTGGCGAACTTCCAGCACCGATCGACCGATCGCGGCGAAATGCGGAGAACGTCCGCTGTCTCCGGAACGCTTAGACCTCCGAAGAACCGTAGTTCCACAACCTTGGCGCATGCCGGATCCCGCACTGCAAGGGCCGCCAGCGCTTCATTCATTGATAACAGAAAATCGTCGGAAACCGCGCCAGGAAATTCGTCGGGATCCGAGGCGACACGCCGGCAATCGCCCCCTCGCTTCGCAGCCTTCCGGGCCTCGGCGTGATTCACGAGAATCTGGCGCATGGCCATGGCCGCGACGGAGAAAAAGTGCCGACGATCTCGCCATGGGCCGCGGCCATTCTGCATGAGACGAATCAGCGCTTCATGAACCAAAGCCGTCGGCTGCAATGTGTGATTGGCAGGTTGCCCTCTGAAGGACCTGGCGGCAAGGCGATGTAACTCGTCGTAAACCAGTGGGAGGACTGCTCCCACGTCTCGGATGTCGCCGGCAATGGGCTGGCGAAGTAGACGCGTCAAGGATCCGGGAGTATCCGACGCCGTTGCCAACTCCGAAGTCTCGCCCGCCATTAACCAACGCCCCGTCGCATCCTTAACCATCACCATCTCCTCTGTGCAGGAACACACAGCCTAAATGTCACTGTGTGCTTACCCACAGGCGGGACAAATCCCGAACCTGCACGCGAATGCGACCGGATTCGCTCAACCGATTACCAATCCAGGAGTTGTCGCACGCGAACGCCACATCCTGGCGCCGCCCCAATGAACTCATGCCGAACTAACTGCATTTCTTGTACCAGGATGACACATTTCCAGAAATCGCCATTAGGCGACGGGGCAGCATGTCGGCGATCGCAAGCATGGCATTCAACCTGAGTAAGGCGCCCCCTCGCGATTTTCGCCCCGGACTGTTCTCGTCACGACACGCGACGCTCAGCAATTTTCGGGTCGAAGCTGGCGCGAAGTCGTCGTGGTTCCTGTTTTGCTTGTTGAACGACGATTTCAGAACTTCACGATCAAGACAAGAAGGAACACATCGTGCATCAACTCGCTCGAAACGGAATGCTGGGGTTGGCTGTCCGCCCGAACGGCGGAATCGTCATTTTGATTGCAACCATTGCGTTTGCCGGTGCACCCGCACTCGCGGGCACGCCGAGCTATACCGTCGTCAACATGGGCATCCCCGACGGAGCTGACTCGGTCATCGGCGTTCGTATGAACAACCACGGTGAAGTCGCCGGATGGTCACAGTATTTCGGACAGGGAGAGCCAAGTCTCAAAGGATGGGTCTGGTCTCCTGAAACCGGCTTTACGATTTTGCCGCCGCCGCCCGGATTTCTCGACGGGCGCTCGCGCGCCATGGATATCAATGACGCCGGCGTTGTTGCAGGAGATGGGGGTTTCGACATCGGGCTCGCGTGGCGATACCAAAACGGCGTCTATTCGGTTACGGGCGAAGCCGAAGGCATGCCGATCGCCTATCTTGGCGGAATTAATGATGCAGGCGACCTCGCCGGTACCGCCAAAGATGCACAGTTGATTACGCCTGACTACGCATGGCTCAGTATCAACGGTGGGGCACTTCAGACAGTGACACCGACCGGAGGTCGTGCGACAGATCTGAACAACAATAGACAAGTGTGCGGGTACTTCGCATCGATCTCGGGTACATATTCCGCCTATCGATGGGACGCGGAGAACGGCGCCGAGCCCCTCGGCACGCTCGGGCTGGCGTTCAGCTTTGCCACCCGATTGAACAACTCCGGCGACGTCGTCGGCTATGCGAGATCGGCGAACGGCAACACCACTCGCGCCTGGATATATACGGATGAAGGCGGCATGCAGGAGCTGCCTTCACCGTTGCCGAATTCCAGCGCCGCAATCGCAATAAACAACCTGGGCCATGTTGTCGGAATCTCGGCACGATCGGGTCCCGACCTGAACTGGTTGTGGACCGGTGGAAACAGCGCGACGGATATCGCCACTCTGGTCGACACGGTAGCAGAGAACTTCAACATCATCGCTGTGACGGACATCAATGATGCCGGACAGATACTCGTGCAGGTCTTCGACAACAACGTACCCGACTTTCGCATGGTCATCCTGACGCCCGACCAGACGGCGGGCGATATCGATGGCGACGGAACTGTTGATACGACAGACCGGAACTTATTCATCGCCGTCCTTCTCGGAAACGACACAAACATGGTTCACGTCGGGCGCTGCGATCTCAACGGAGACGGCGATGTAAATGGTGCCGACGTTGCGCCATTTATCGCCGCACAATTGGGCCATTAGCGGTTTGAGTCGTTTATTGCTCTTGACGCGCCAAATGGCGCACAACGCCAAGGCTACGCGAAGGCGATTTGAGCCATACGAAATGAAGATATGCGGGCTCGACACTCCGCCCGCAATATCTGATTGGGAGTTGACACATGAAATCGCGAATCCGAATCCCGAGTTTGATGATCGTCCTTTGCGCCATAAACCCGAGCCTCATCCGGGCTCAGACGCTCTACCAGCAGGATTTCGAGAACATCACCAATCCAAGCGGATCCGCACACGGCCCATCGGAGTTAATTTCCGAGGGTTGGATATTCCGCAACCAAAGTGATCCGGCAAGTTCCGGAGACTGGGATCGCGCCGCCTGGGCATTCCAGGGAGGGCGATCGTTGTTCGTGTACCAAGCCGTTGCGTTCTACAACGGCAATAATGCCGAAGCCAGCAGTTGGGCGATCCTCCCAAACGTACCTGGCCAGGCAGCGGGAAATGTGCTGCGATTCTATTACTTCAATACTCCCGCGCCGCCGCTGGTTCCTGCCGGCCGACTCGAAGTACGGTACTCACCCTCCGGCGGCACGAACACGGGCTCGAACTCAGATGATGTCGGCGACTTCACGATCCGGCTTGCTGTGACTCCTGCGACCAATGCAGCATGGACGGAAATGACTGCGCAACTGCCCGGCAGCGGTCGTATCGCGTTGCGTTATTACATTCCCGCCGGGACGCCGCAATCCGATTTCTGGGCGTACTACTACCTCGACAACCTCTCCATCGGAAGCGGCACAGCTCCCTGCGCACAGCCACCCATCCCGGCCGCCGGCGCAACAGTGACTTGGACAGCCGCGGGGAGTCCCTACGAAATCTGCGAGAACGTCGCGATTCCCGCCACAGCAACGGTGATCGTCGAACCCGGCGTTCTCGTGAACATTGCCGAAACCGCGCAACTGACAGTGGCCGGAAGCCTGGTGGGTGTCGGAACGCTGGCACAGCCGATTACGCTCACAGGTTCCTCCGTGTTTCCGACGCGGATAATCGTCACCGGAAACCTGCAACTCGAAAACGCCGCCGTCAATGTCCTCGTGGATGCAATCAGTGGGGCGCTGTCCTTTGTGAATACGGATTTTCAATCGAATGGACTCGTCTTCGGCGGCGGCAATTCGCCCGTCGTCGAGTTTGACGGATGTATGTTCCGCGGGTCATACCTTCGACTCGGCAGCAGCACTGTGCGAATGGCGAATACGTCCTTTCAGGGAAACTTCTGTGAAATCACCGGCTCACTTCTGAATCTTGACGGCGTGACCGTCGACGGCGCGCCGAACGCGGGGCTGTCACTCTGGAGCTACGAGAATCAACCGCTGTACCTAAACAACGCCGCGGTGACGAATTGCGGCCAGTTCGGGTTGGATCTGGCCGGCGGCAATTATCTCGTCGGCGGGGCGGTGACGCTGGAAGGAAATCAATATCCCGCACGGATCGGTGGATCGGGGCTCCTTGAAGGGAGCGTGTTGCCGGCCATCGGAAATGCCAACAACTACGTTCTGGTTGAAGACCTGAGCGTGGCGGCTCGCAACATGGTCTGGACCGACATCGGTATCCCATACGTGATTGAAGATCCGTCATACACAGGCGGGCGATTGCGCATCGAGCCCGGCGTGACGGTCAAACTCGGCCCCGATACCACATTCTGGGGAGAACCAGGATTCGTGCAGATTCGCGGCATCCCGGACTCGCCGGTAATCGTGGAGCGTCTTGACCCGGGGCAGCCGTGGCAGGGTCCACAGTACTTCAATCGCATCGAGAACTGCCGGATTTCGGGCGGTCAAATTGGGGCGCGCTTCCATTCGAACAGTCTCGTTGGATATCTCGACAACTGCCTTATTAGTGACTGCGAATTTGGTACTCAGAACGACGTCATCGTTCGCAAAACTCAGTTCGTCAACAACGGAACCGCCTCCTGGGGCGACAACTGGACGGATGCCCTCAACGGAGCGGTCGGCGCCAATAGCTTTGAAGGGAACATGCTGGCGATCGAGTCGAACGGCCAACTGATCGATGCACCCAACAACTGGTGGGGCGATCCCTCGGGGCCGACGTCTCCGAACAACCCGGGCGGCACGGGGCAGTCGGTCCCGGGACCAGGCGTCAACGTCAATCCGTTTCTCACAGCCGCGCCGGATTTTGATGACAATCCACCGGTTGTGCGAATGAACCATCATTCGTTCATGCTTGAACCGGGGTCGAAAGTAATCTTCACATGGCACGCAAACGACGACAACGGCATCGTGGCGCAGCGCGTCGAATTCGATCATCCGATCAATGGCGTTTCCGTCGTCGCAGACAACATCCCCAGCGGACAGCGTTCAATCGAGTGGACTGTTCCAGATGTTGGGTTCATCGTGAACAACATCGCGCCGACGGTTCGTGTCGTCGCGATCGATGCCGCCGGCCAGGAAGGCTGGGATGAGCAGGCGTTTCTCATACCCACTGGAGACGTAAACGGGACGTTGAACATGACAACGGACCTCGCCGGACCATTCGTTGCGGGCCAGACGCTTGGCGAGATCTGCTGGACGCCGGTCGGAACCAATCCACTGGGATTCACGGTTGGCGCTGCGATTCTCTACGACGGTGATCTGCGAAGCCGGAGCCTCGGAGGCGTGACGTCGAATCTGACTTGCCTCGCCTCTGCGACGAAGGCGCCGTTCGTGAGCACGGACACCGCCAGAATCGCGCTGGTGATTCAGGAGAGCCTGAACAACGTCAAATACAATCTCAGCGACGAATTCGCGATTCGACCTGACCCGCGTTTTGGCGACGCGCCGCCGACTGTAGACATGACAGCGCCATCGGCCGGGGCCGATTTCACCGGCGGCTCGATCATCCCGATCACTTGGACCGCATCGGACGACCAGGCATTGCGCTCTTTCGACATTCAAGCATCGTATGACGGCGGTCGTCTGTGGCACAATATCGCCCAAGACTTGCCGGCAACGGCGACTAGTTTCAACTGGCAGTTGCCGCCGAGCGATGGCATCGCGGACGTCCGCGTACGCGTGCTGGCTTACGATTTGAGATTTCAGAGCACGTCGGCCGGGGGCGATCGCGTGTTCGCCATTCTTCCGGGCGTGGGTCTACCGCTCGGCGATGTGAACGGCGACGGTATCGCGAACATTCTCGACATCGATCCGTTTGTCCAAGTGCTGCTGGGCCTCCCGTTGGATCCGACGCACGTCGTGCGAAGCGATGTCAATGGAGATGGCGCCACGAACGGCCTGGATGTGGCTCCGTTTCTGAATCAACTGTTAGGCTTCTGACGATACGAGGATGGGCTTGCCTTAGATGCCATAGAGTTGGCCGGAAGCCCTCTCAAGACCGCCTCGCTACCGGAGTATTGCTTGCGATCGCGCTTCCGGCGCCCGCGAACAGCGATAGGTTTCGAGGTCAATGATCGGAAGAGCAACCGCAGCTCGGCATCAGTACCCAGGACTCGATCGAGCTGCAACGGCGAGGCGCCCACGACTCAGGGTTTGCCGGGATACCCGACTCACCTGATACCAGCGTCACTCGTACACGGAACCACGAGCGGGCGAATGGTTAACGGGTGGTGATCCCGGTCCTCTGAAGCGCTCACGAGGATCCCGCCGATTGTCGGTATACGATAGTCGGTGGGTCTTCGTGACGCTTGCCATTAAGAGCCGCCCGCCAATCAGGGCGGCAGCGACTCGCCGGTCTTGGGCGAGTCTTCACTTCGAGGCTGAATGCACACAGCAACAATCCTGCCCCGTACGCGTAGAGAGATTGAGCCTCAGTCCCGTTTGGTGAGCCAGAATGCGAAGTCTCCCTTCGGCGTAGGCGACGCTGACGAGATTCCCATACGACAACACTGCTGCCAACATGCCCGCGAAAATCGATTGCAGGAGGATCGTCGGATCCCCGGGCGCCCGCTTCGCAGATTCTCACCGTCCGATCGTGGCCAGCGGTCACGATGCGTCGAACGTCCGACATGAGTTCGATCATTAGGATAATACGATAGAGTGCTTTCCCGACAGCTTCCGCCCTGTTATTGCCGAAGTCCCGAAAACCAAGAGCGGTTGCGCCGACGACAGCTGTCGCATTTCCTGCTCTTGAATGTCCCCGGCGTCTCGATCGTGGACGCCGCAATCGCACCATGACGTCTTACTATCCTCTATTGGTCGCTTCCGTTTGACGCAGCGTCTTTACGCCATCGATGCGGACAAAGACAAGGCAACGAGTAAGTTGCCTACGATCTTGTTTCGAAAGCTTCAGGAACTCGACGCTGAGCGATCTCGCATAACGCGGGCGATCAGCAATCGGAGGAAATATTGCCGGGATCCGATCGAACTCAATGGAGCCAACGCAACCCTCACGAAGAAGTGGTCGCAATGAACCGGCGAGTGCATACGGCCGATTTCGAATGTCGCGACGGCACAGCGCATCAACAGAGCCGGCCCGTGAACGAGCCGGCTCTCTAAACGACCATCACGCGTACAATCAGCCGTTGATCAAGGCGTTCACCATGCCTGAGATGTCGCGACCGTCCGTCTGCGAGTCCGCGTTCAAGTCCGATCGCTCGACATGCGCGGTATCGGCATTCCGGCCGAGTAGGACATCGACGAACAACTGCGCGTCGATTAGGTCGACGTCTCCGTCGCCATCGATGTCACCGACGGGCGCGACGTCTCCAGGGAGAATCGAGAACGATCGTTGATCGCCGTCGGCACTATTCTGGAACCGCAGATCTCTCGCAACGACCCGTGCTCGCACATCGGCAACACCGCTGCTGGCGGGTAGTGACCAGTTGAAAGTCGTCGTGTCATTGGGCAAGTCGCGTGCGATCGTCGTCCAGTAGCGGCCGCCGTCGAATGAGACCTGAATGTCGAACGATCGCAGGGCTTCGTCATCCGATGCAGTCCACGAAATGGGCACGATGCCGCCTCCGACGAATACGTCGCCATCGAGCGGCGTGAGCATCGTGATCGACGGCGCGGCGTCGCCGGCGAGCGCATTGGGGCGGATTTCGAAGTAATCGCTGTAGTACCAGTCGCCAAGACCGCCGAAATTCGTCAGGGCGAATCGCGCCCTGTCCGTGCTGACGGCCGGCATCGTCGGCGCAAGCACGGCGCATCCGCCGCTAACGGCGCCCAGGGAAACAAAGGTCTCATCGCCGTCGAGTAGCAAGAACGCCTCGATCGGCGCGCCCGGCGGCGTGAAGTCGTAGCAGAGCGGAAGGGACTGGCCGATTTCCATTCGCTGACTCAGATCGGTCGTGAACTCGACTGAGCCGCCGCTGAGCGCGTTCGGCGTCGTAATTGTGATCTCGTCGAATCCCGACTTGCCCGTGGAGTCGATCGCGGCGATGCGCAGATAGATCGGACTGTCGTTGGAGCTGATCGACGGAATCGTCCATTCGAAGTTCCGAGCATTCGGCGGGAGCGTCGCGATGAGCTGGTAATCGGCCTCGGCATTGGTGCGACTCGTCCATAGGATCCGTTGCTCCACGATCTCATCATCGTCGAACGCCGTCCATGAAACAATGAGCTTTGTCGCCCGCTGAAACAGACCGCGCTTCGTCGCCCAGCGCACGACCGGTGGATGATTTGCGTAAGTCGGCGCTTCTGTCAGAAACGGAACAACGTTGACCAGCGAACCGCCGATTCCGCCGATCTCGTCACCCTGTCCGTCAGGATTGGCCAGATGCTGCGGCCCTGTTGCGTCACCCCACCAGTTGAAGGCCGCATCGAATCCGAAAAGATCGTCGTCGTTGCGAACCGCAAGAATGTTACCCGCGAAGGAATTTGGTTGAGATTCAAACGCGAGGAAGTCGCCGTTGGCTTCCTGTGAACGATACCCAAAGTCGTTATTGTGGAACAGACTGTTGCGAACATACGTCGCTGTTCCGAGCGAGTTGTTCACGCCAATCGTGTTCTTGTCGAAAATGCAGTCATTCACGTAGAACACGCTGGCGTTGAAGGGCCAGACTGCGATATCCGCGCCGCGGAACACACAGTACTCGATGATGTCGTTGTTCCAGAATTCGAGACCGCCCCAGATCGTATCCGGGACCAGCGGTCCGAAAACAATAGGAGCATCGGGCAGGCCGCGTCCTTCAAAGTGGAATTGCAGCGTCCAGCCGAGACCCACGCCTGGAGCAAACTTCACGTTGACGCCGGGGTCGATGCTGAGCGTGTTGACGAAGCTCGGCTGCTCCACGACATACGGAACGCCTGTGTCAGCCCAGCGCAAGACGCCGCCGTCCATGTCGCCGACGCCGATGTAGTTGTTCGTGTTCCCGATCGCCGGCACAGTGCTTCCCGGAAGCAGACCGCCGCGCGTCAGACGAACCGGCACGTCATTGCCTTGGAGCACGTTGTTGGGTCCCAGTAATAGATTGCCGCTGAACTCGATGCCGGCCCGCGTCGGATTGTCTGCCACGTTGATGCCGTCGAGATAGAGCGGTTGTTGGTGTTGGCGCGATATTTCAAGAGGTGCGCCGCTGATGGTCACGTTCTCCGCATTTAGATATCCGCTGACGCCCACGCCGAATGCAGGGCTTGGATCTGTGAACGTGCAGTCACGCATGACTGTTTGCGAGGAAGTGCGTATGCCCGATCCGGGAAGGAAGCTGCAACGATCGAAGCGCTGAAACGTATCGGCGCCGGTTCCGACGCTTCCGCCTGAAAAGAACTGGCAGTCCGCAAATGTCATCCGCGCGCCCGGCTCGGGTTTGACGAGCGTCGATATTTCCGTGTGTGACGCGGCCAGTCGCCCCGTAACGTCGACGCGTCCGAAGTCCGTACCCGTGACTTGAATCGGATTCGCCGCGGTCCCGTTCGCGTTCAACGTACCACTGATCGTGAGCCTGGCGCCGTTTGTCGCCATGATTACAACGCCGGGCTCGACATTCACCGTCGAATCTTCGGGAACGCCCACGTCGAAACAGATTTCATAAGGACTTTCCGCCGTCGTCCAAGTGACAGTCTCGCCCGCAGCCGGCAAGGGTGGAAGGTTGCACGGCAACTCCGGCGGATTCTCGGCAACGGACACGCTGTCGATGGAGATCGTCGAGCCAATATGAAGAGGCGTCGGTGCGCTTCTCATGCGGCGGAATGCAAATCGGCCCGTGGAGGGCGTCTGCACGGTGAAACGCTCCCATGCCATTCCGCCGGTAGGTCGATCGATGACCAGAAGCGGCGTGACGAAATCTCCGACGTCGGAAAATCCAGTGCCCGTGTTTGTCCCGCCGCTTGAGGAGATGCGCAATTCGAGACGGTCCTCGGCGCTCCGCGAGCGATACCAAAATGAGACGTAGTCGCCGACAACCATGTCAGGAATGCTGGGGAAAATGATCCAACTGCTGACGCCAAACTCGGTGGACGCGCCGTCGGAGCCCGCGCTGTTGGATAGTGATTGGACGCCGTCCTGCGGCGGATTGATGAAGCCGTTGTCGATCAACCAGGAATCCTGGCCGTTCGACTCGTTCTGTGACCGAAAAATCCAGCCGTTTCCAAGAAGATCGTTGAACGTCTGAATGGTATCAAACCCCTCGTACAGGCGGCTCGGCGGGGGCGGCGGATTGACGCCGTCGACGTTCACTCCGACCGCGTCAATTCCGAAGTAACCGCCGGTCGTTCCGTACTGTCGAAGCGCGATGCGCCCGGACCCCGGCAGGACGACCTCCCAGCGCGTCCATCCGTCGTAGGGCCCGCTGTTGTAATTGGGCATCGATGAGATATCGAGAAGTAGTGTCGTGAAGTTACCGACGTCGTTGATGTTGCTGCCGGTACTTGTCCCGCCGGAGGGAGAGTATCGCACCTGCAACCGATCAACGAAGGGTGAACTCGTCGAGCTGGAGATCGTGTATAGGATGAGCCTGTCGCCTGGTTGCTGATTGGCAACGGGCGGCAGGATGGCCCAGTTGCTCTTGTCATGCGGCGTCCCCGTGACGTTGGCCATGTAGCCGGTCCCCGTCAGCGGAGCAATTAGCGATCCCCAGCAGCAGCCGGCCTGCCAGCCTGCACCCGAAGGAGGTGAGGCGCTCTGATCCCGGAATATCCACCCCGATGCGATCAGGTTGGCGGGACCGTCCGCGCCGGGACTGATGGGACCCACGTCTTCGAAATTCTCGATGAACGAACCCTGTGCGTGGCACAGATCAACTGAGACAAAGGCCGCCGTGATAATCACACACGCATACGCGGATAAGTGTCGAAACAGACTATGACGGTATCGCATTTTGAATTTCTCCCTTGAATTCGAGTTTGCCACTCGCGGTTTCTTGCCCCAGCGGGGGCGGACGATGAACGTTGCAGACTAGCAACACGCCTGCAGCGACGACTGTCGTAGGTGCCGATTCGAAACGTCAGAATGTCTGCAGCGCACGACGCCAACTGACACGAACGCGTGGCATGAAGTTTGCTCCAATCAATGCGGTCATGCGTTCCGATCGGTCTCGATGCGCGAGCGTGTGCCCTCACACACAAACCGACTGTGCGACCACGCACAGCGGTAACAGTGCCCGGGCACCGGACACGCGCTCATTGAGATGGGGCGAAGATCGGATTTCGGATGCGACAAAAAAAACCGGAGGGTTTTCGAATGACGACTCTGACAGGCGTCTCCGCCGACATGGCAGTTCATACTGCACCGGACAAATCCCGCGTATGGGATCAGCTCTATGACAGGCTGCGGCGATTGGCGGGCCTCTATTTCAAACGAGAACAACGAGGCCACACGATGCAGCCGACGGCTCTCGTTCATGAGGCCTACCTGCGTCTGGCTCATTCGGATTCGCTCGCGGATTGCGAGCCGGGCGCTTTGTGCGCCGTCGCGGCCCGAACGATGCGGCGCGTGCTCGTGGACCATGCCCGACGCTACAGCGGCTCGCGACGCGGCCGTCGGAGGGAGCGTGTGACACTTCAAGCGGATCGATTGCCATCGAATCAGCGCGGCGAGTTCATTCTCGAGTTGCACGACGCCCTGGAGCGGCTCGCAGCGTTTGATCCGAAGCAGGCCTGGATCGTGGAATTGCGATATTTCGCAGGAATGTCAATCGAGGAGATCGCCGGCGTCATGGGTGTTTCGACGCGGACCATCAATCGCTCCTGGCTGTTGGCAAAAGGCTGGCTCTATCGGGAAATGACGCGGGACAGTTGATATGGACGCGACGCGATGGAAACGCATACAGAGAGCTTTCGACGCCGTCATCGAGACGCCGGAGTCGCTGCGATCCGCCGCGCTCTGTCGAATCTGCGGTAACGACGAAGGGCTCAGGTTGGAAGTTGAAGCGCTGCTGCGATCCTCTGCCGATGCGCCACCCGTGTTCGAGGCGCCCGTCATCAACTACTTTGACGACGATCCCGACTTTGCTGCGGGCTCGGACGGAATCTCCGACTTCGAAACGCAAGAACAGGCGTGCTTCGTAGGGCGCCGTCTGGGCGCTTACGAGATTTCTGACGTTCTCGGTCGGGGCGGCATGGGAACTGTCTACCGCGCCGAACGCGTGGACGGCCAGTTCCGAAAAGTCGTTGCGATCAAAGTCGCACATCGCGCCTGCGCCGACGAAGAAGCTTGCCGTCTGTTTCATCGAGAGCGCCGCGCACTAGCGCTGCTGGAGCATCCGAACATCGCGCGTTTACTGGACGCGGGCGTTTCACACGACGGCCTGCCGTACGTCGTAATGGAACTCGTCGATGGAGTTCCGATCGATGCGTACTGCAGCCGGAATCGCCTCGACCTCGTCGATCTGCTGCGTCTCTTCCGGAATGTCTGTGAAGCCGTGGATCATGCGCATCGTCATCTCATCGTGCATCGCGATCTCAAACCCGCAAATATTCTCGTAACGAAGGAGGGGATGCCCAAACTGCTCGACTTCGGCATCGCCAAGTTGCTTCACTCGGATGACGAAGTCGACAACGAGACGCATACGTTTGCCTCGCGACGACCGATGACGCCGGGGTTCGCAAGCCCCGAGCAGATTCGCGGCGAACAAATGACGACGGCGTCCGACGTCTATTCTCTTGGCGTGGTCCTGTACGAATTGCTGACTGGCCAATCGCCCTATGGGCATACGGATCTGTCCGTCGAGTCGATTGAACAGCGCGTGTTGGATACGCAACCACTCTTACCCAGCGATGCCGCATCGCGCCGAGGCACCGATACGGTCAGCAGTATGGCGATCACCCCTGTCAATGCCGGCGCCGCAACCGATGCCTCGCTGCAGAAGTTGAGCAGGCGACTACGTGGCGACATCGACAATATCGTCATGATGGCCCTGCGCAAGGAGCCGGAACGGCGCTATGCGACAGTCCGCCAGTTCGCCGATGACATCGACAATTACCTGGAAAGCCGTCCTGTTCGCGCACGGCCCGAGCGCGTCGGATACCGCTTGAGCAAGCTCATTCGACGTCACGCATTCGCCTGTATGGCGGCGGGGCTGATCGCGATCAGTTTGACGATCGGCATCATCGGAACAGTCTGGCAGGCCCGCTCGGCGGCTTTCGAGCGCGACGAGGCAGTGGCGGCGAACCAGCGGGCGGATGCGACGCTCCGGTTTCTGGAGAACATGCTTGCCACGGTTGACCCCGCCGTGGCCGGTCGTGATGTTCGCGTCATCCAGGTTCTGGACGCCGCGTCCGACCAAGTGGAGCGCGAACATGCGGATCAGCCTGCCATTCGCGCTTCGCTGCACGATGTCATCGGGCAGACTTACTTCGCACTCGGCGAAGCGGAGTCCGCCGAACGTCATCTGCGCGCCGCAGTCGATCTGCACTCGACTGTCAGTGGCCCCGCACATCGAGACACTATCGCGTCCGTCAACGCATTGTGCGTCTGCCTCTACCACACGGCACAACTTGAGGAATCGCGAACAAGATTGGAGGACGCCTTACGCGTCTGCCGGGAATCGCCGGAAGATATCGAAGTGTTGACGGCACAGACGCAGAACAACCTTGCGGCCGTCCTCAGTGTCGGCGGACAAGCCGATCGTGCAGAAGAGCTGTTTCGCGAAGCGCTTGCCACACGACGACGCAGGCTTGAAGCCGGCCATCTGGATATCGCCGAGACGCTCAACAATCTCGCCCGACTCGAGGCCATCAAAGGCCGATACGGCACTGCCGTCGATCTGCTTGACGAGTCGATCGAAATACGCCGCGCGAGACTGACTTCCGACCATCCGCTCGTCATTCAGAGCATGACAAATCTCGGCGTACTCCTCGCCAAACAGGGGCGAAGAGCGGATGCAGAATCCACTCTTGAAAAAACGCTGACGGATGCGCGGCGCGTTCTGGGCCCGGATCATCCGGATTTCGAGAGAGTTCAGGAACGCCTGACCGCCGTGCGGCAGTTGGCCGGGACGCATGCGCGCGACAATGTCGGACGCCAGCCGCCGCCGTAATCGAGTCGCTGTCAGGATCGACGGCGGCTGATGGGAATCTCCAATCGCTCACGCGAGTCGGGCGGCCCGAATCAGTCATGCATCGGACGCGTCCGAATCATGCGGCGATGGTTCGTTTGTTGTATCAGTCTGTCCCGCCTCGGATGCCACCGCGCCAGAGACCACGCTGCCGCCGCCAAGTGCCTGATAGGCATTGACGATTGCGGCCAGCTGTTCTCTCTTGGTTTCAATCAAGACAAGTTTTGCCTCAAGTAGATCCCGCTGTGCGAAAAGCACCTCGCTGTACTCTGTTCGGGCATTCTGAAATAGCTGGCTCGCCGAGGCGACCGACTCCTCAAGGGCCTGCAGTTGCTGCTGCTTTAGCGCAATGCTCTGACGGAAGTTCTGGACCATGGACACTCGGTTCGCGACTTCCACATACGCATTCAGGACGGTACGCTGATACTCGTAAATCGCACTAAGTTGCCTGGCGTTCGCGGTCATGAAATCGGCCTCGATCGCCTTACGGTTGATCAACGGTCCGACAAGCCCGCCGGTAATTGTCGCCGCCAGGGACTCCGGGGATTGGAAAAGGAACTGCGTGTTGTATGCCTCGTAGCCGATGCCTCCCGTAAGCGTCAGCGTCGGATAGAAAGCCGCACGCGCCGCCTTCACGTCGAGCCCGGTCGACTTCACTTCAAGCTCGGCGCGGCGAATATCTGGGCGATTCTGCAGCAGTTCCGGTGAAACGCCGACGCTCAGTGCGTCAATGTTAAGGGCAAGGAAATCTACTTGACCGCGTTCGATCGGCTGCGGATACCGGCCCAGCAATTGGTTGATTCTGTTTTCCGACTTGACGATCTCCTGCTTCACGATCAGCCGCTCGCTCTCGTTCTTGCGAACCTCCGCCCTGAACCGCTGAACAGCGAGCTCGGTGTCGCGACCTGCCGCCTTCTTCGCCTCAGCAACCTCCAGGCTATGCTTCTGAAGCGCAATCGTCTGATCGATGACCTCAAGCCGTTTGTCGAGCGCCAATAATGCGTAGTAGTTTTCCGCGATTTCGGCTACAAGACGCGTCACGATGTACTTTCGTCCCTCGTTCGTCGCAAGGTAGTGGAGTGTCGCCGCGTCCCGGGCATTGTGGAGTCGATTCCAGATATCCACTTCCCACGAAAACTCCGCTGCCACCATGAAACTCGGCAGGGGGTTGGGGAAGTGCTTGCTCGATCCCTCTACGTATGCCGGCTCGAGCTGCCCGTCCGGCGTGAAACGGGGGAGCTTTCGCACTTTGCCTTCTTTGGCCTTGAGTTGCTCCTCAACCGCACCGTCAGGCGTGAAGCGAGGCGTCTTCTTGAGCGATGAGCCAGCGCGAAGTTCCACAAAGGGGAGGTACTCACCTTGCCTCGCCAGGATCTCGTTATTGGCGATCTGAATTTCCTCCCCGAGAATCTTCAGCTCCTGGTTGTGACCCAACGCATGTTGGATGAGTTCAGTCAGCACCGGATCTTTGAAGAATTCCTCCACGCTCACTTGGGCTGAGCTTTCAGATTTGATTGCCCCCGGAAACGCCTCCGGGAATGCGTCCGGCATGACAGGTCCAGGCGCTGCAACACGAACGTCGGGGATCTGGCAGGCTGGCAAAACGAAAACGACAATGCACGCAATCGCCTTCACGATGGCGAACGCGACGCGGCCGCCTCCAGCGAAAATACTTGAAGGGCTCTTCATCTCATTCGCGCGCTTCGGCGCGCTCCTCCGGGATGGGATTGTGCTCAAATATCTCGCTCAGAGGCTCATCGACTTCGTCGCGAAGGAGCTTCTTCCCATCACTCATTTTGGCAAAAAGGTAATACAAACCGGGGATGACCACGACACCGAAGACCGTACCCAGAAGCATGCCTCCGACGCCCGTTGCACCGATGGTACGGTTTCCGATGGCTCCGGCGCCAGTGGCGCCGACCAACGGGATCAGACCGGAGACAAACGCGAAAGAGGTCATCAGGATGGGCCGCAACCGGAGCTTTCCTCCCTCGACCGCAGCGACATGGAGCGGCTCGCCATCATGTCGACGCTGCACGGCGAACTCGACAATCAGAATTGCGTTCTTGCCGAGGAGCCCGACGAGCATGATCAAGCCAATTTGCGCGTAAACGTCGTTCGACAATCCGAGAAACCGCAGAAACAGGAAAGATCCGAAGAGTCCGACCGGCAGCGATATGATGACAGCCAACGGCAGGAGAAAGCTCTCATACTGCCCGGCGAGTACGAGGTACACGAATGCCACGACGATGACAAACAGGTAGAGCGCTTCGTTGCCCTTCCTCGCCTCGTCGAATGACATACCCTCCCAGCCGACGTCAAAGCCCTTCGGCAATGTCTCTGCGGCCACCTCCTTGATTGCCTGAATCGCCTGCCCGCTGCTGAAACCCAATGCGGGCGCCCCCTGAATGGATGCCGAGGGGTACAGGTTATATCGCGTGATTTCGTTCAAGCCCTGTTTCAACTCGATGTGCATGAACGACGAGTACGGTACGACCTCGCCGCTCTCGTTCTCAACGAACATGTTCTCCAGGTCCGCAGGGTAGCGCCGAAACTCCGGCGCCGCCTGCACGTACACTTTGTAGAACTGTCCGAAGCGGACGAACCCCTGCTCGTACGTGCTTCCGATGAGAATATTGAGATTATCCAGCGCCTTCCGGATCGATACGCCTTTCTGCATGGCGATATCGTTGTTGATCACGATCTCATACTGCGGGTAGTTGCTGGTGAACATCGTGAACAGGCCCTTCAGCTCCTTGCGTTCCGACAATGCGGCCATGAACTTGTCGGTCACTTCGCCGAGCTTGGCGTAGTCGAGCTGATTCGTCTTGTCGAGGAGACGCATCGAGAAACCACCGGCAGCGCCAAGCCCCGGCACCGCGGGCGGTTCGAAGAACTCAACCTTCACATTGGTCAGCCGTCCGCATTTCTCCTCCAGCTCCTTGATGATATCTCGAGCGGTTAAGGTCCGCTCCGACCAGCTCTTGAGGTTGATGATGCAGGTTCCGGCGTTCGACCCTCGACCCTCCGTCAACACTTCGTATCCTGCCAACGACGTGACGGATGTGACTTCCTCGATTTCCTTGGCGATCTTCTGAAGTTCATTCGACTTTGCATTGGTGTATTCGAGGGTCGAACCCGGGGGCGTCTGAATGATCCCGTAAATGACGCCTTGGTCCTCGTTCGGGATGAATCCGCTCGGGAGTTCGCGGCCGATCGCATAGACGCCGAACGCGAAAGCACCGACGGCCGCGAGCGTGATCAGGCGACGTGTGACGATGCCGCGAAGAAGTCCGGCATAGCCCGCGACGCCCCATTCGACGAATCGATCGAACGGACGCTGCACAAGCGGAACGAGCATGATCAGGAAGCCGATGGGCCCCCATAGGTAGTAGGACAAATAGGTGATGAGCGCCAGGATCGGCAGTCCCACGAAAATGAGCGTCAGAACGGAACGCGCACTGAACCGCTTCTTCTTCTCACCTGCGAGTTTGGGCTGATGAGGCTTGAGGATCATCGCACACAACACAGGCGTCAGCGTCAACGCCACAAGTCCCGACAGGATGATCGACGTCGCCATCGTCGTTCCAAACTGGGCATAAAACGTGCCGACTGGACCGGGCACGAATGTGACAGGCACGAACACCGCCGCCATGACAAGCGTGATGGCGATGATAGCGCCACTGATCTCGTGCAGGACTTCCATGGACGCACGGTAGGGCGACAACCCGTTCTCGTGCATTTTCGCATGAACCGCTTCCACAACGACAATGGCGTTATCGACAACGATGCCGATCGCGAGCACCATGGCCGACAGCGTGATCAGGTTGATGGAAAAACCGAGTAACTGGATGACGAAGAACGACCCGATCAGGGACACCGGCACCGCCAGCGTCGGAATCAGCGTTGAGCGAAGGTCGCCCAGGAACATATACACCACGAGACATACGAGGACAAAGGCCTCGAGCAGCGTGTGGAGCACTTTTTCAATCGACGCGTCCAGGAACTTCGAAACGTCATAGGCGATCTGATAGTCCATGCCCGGTGGGAAGGACTCCTTCTTGATCGCCTCGAGCTCTCGCTTGACCTCCTCGATGACTGTGCTGGCGTTGGAATTCGGAGCCTGCTTCAGAACAATGGATGCGGCCGGATGTCCGTCGATATCCGAATAAATGTCAAAGAACTCTGAGCCCAGTTCGACCTTTGCAACGTCCTTGAGGCGCAGGATTTCACCATCCGGATTGGCTTTCAGAATGATATTCTCGTACTGCTCTGGCTTGTCGAAGCGACCAACGTAAGTCAGTACGTATTCGAGCGACTGCGATGTCTTGCCCGTCGCCTGCCCGAGCCGGCCCGGCGAACCGATGATGCTCTGGTCCGCGAGCGCTTCCATGACGTCTTCGGACGAAACTCCGTAGGCCCGCATCCGCTCGGGATTCAGCCAGACGCGCATTGCATACGCGCGGTTTCCGAGGTTTCTCGGCAGACCCATGCCCTGTATTCGCTTCAGCACGGGCATGACGTTGGCGTTTGCGAAGTTGTAGAGGAACGTTTGGTCGGCGCCCGGGTCCGTGCTGTAGAGATTGACATACATGAGCAGGCTCGGCACGACCTGGCTGACCAGGATGCCCTCCCGCTGCACGAGCGGCGGCAATCGACTCATTACGATGTTGACCCGGTTCTGCACGTTAACGACGTTGATGTTTGGATCGGTTCCGGGCTCAAAGAAGATCCTGATCGTCGCCTCGCCGGCGCTCGTGGCGTCCGACGCCATGTAACGCATGTTCTGAACGCCGTTGATCGATTGTTCGAGCGGAATGAGCACCGAATCGACGAGTACGTTGGCGCTTGCTCCCGGGTAGGCGACTGCAACTTCGACAGTCGGCGGCGCAATCGACGGGTACTGCGAGATGGGGAGCGTAACGATCCCCAACATGCCCAGGAAGACGAGGATGATCGAGATCACAATCGCCAGTGCCGGCCGATAGAGGATCTTGGTAAACATGCTTCCGCCTTGCTCTCGTTGCAGTATTGATGCGTGAATGCGGGCTAATGCCGCTTACTCGGCGTGGAACTTCTGGTTGGATAGGGCTTCATACGGAGAGCGAACCTTGTACTGCTCTAACTTCTGGCCGTCACGAACCTGCGCAACGCCCTCAATGACGAACTTTTCGTCCTTGGTGAGACCGCTCTCTAAGACGAAGATGTCGTCCAGCTCATGTTCGACTTCGATCTCGCGCTGGCGGACCACGTTGTCCGCGCCGACGACGTAAACGTATCTCTTCGCAAGAATGGTAAACGTCGCTCTCTGAGGAATGACAAGGGCGCCTTGTGATGTTCGATGGATCAGCACCTTGCCGGTCTGTCCATGGCGCAGAAGGAAGTTCGGGTTCGGGAAATCTGCGCGAAAGGCGATGTTGCCCGTTTCGTTATTGAAGTTCGCTTCGATCGCACCGATCGACCCGGATTCGGAGAACGTTTGACCGTTGGCGAGAACAAGTTCGATTGCGTGTGTCGCACTCGCTTTCTCTTCATCCGCCATATACTCAAGGTATTGCGCCTCGGGCACGTTGAAGTACACCCACATCAGGCTGTTGTCTGACAGCGTGGTGAGCATATCGCCTTCGTCGACAAGGCTTCCCTGCTGCTCGTGGAGTCTGTCGATGATGCCGTCGAATGGCGCTTTGATCACCGTGAAGTTAAGCTCGACTTCCGCCAGCTTCACCTGGGCTTCGGCCTTGGCCAGTTTTGCCTCGGCGAGAGCAAGCTCCGGACCTGAAACCACTTGTTGCTCGACGAGCTTCCGAGTGTTGTTGCATTCGATCCTGGCGACCTCGGCTTCTGCTCTTTCAGCCTCCAGTCTCGCCTCGTAAAGCGTGGGGAGGATCTTGAACAGCGCGTCACCTGCCGCGACCTTTTGTCCCTCGTTGACCTCGATTTCCTCTAGATAGCCGCTCTGCAGGGTGCACACGTCGATATGGCGGCGCGAGTGAATCTGGCAAACGTACTGTTGGGTAATCGTCACGTCTTGCTTGTTGGGGCTTGTAACCCAGATCGTATGCTGCTCATGTTCCGCAGTCTCGTCGTGCGAGGCCGCTTCGGTATGCGTGCATCCGGAGATGACTTGGGCAATCACCGAAAGGGCAATGAGCAGGATCGTTGCACTCTTCATTCTTAATGCTCGCTGGCTGTGTAGGGACCGAGACGCAATGTTCATGTCTGTATTCACCAATGGTTCATCCGATGCCGGTATTGGGGAAGTCGATATCTCTCGTGAGGAGTTCATCGTCTGTCTTTGGGGGGGAATGCAGGCAACTTGTCGTATTGGAGTTTTTCAGTTTTTCCGGTCCATTCCGCCTGAGAGACTGATGGCGCTAACGCTGAGCGAACATAGGTACAAGTTGCTACCGACTCTCGTATCTGGCAGGTGCTCGTTCCGCGGCAACACAAGCACGTGGAAGCACCCGGTACGATGAATCCTTAATCAGCGCACGCGATCGGTCTCATAATGGGAGGAGGAACTTCAAGGGCGTGACTGTCGTCGATCAATCGCAAAACACGATCAATTCAAGCAGTCCACGCGGGCCCGAGCGGATTTCTCAGGCTTCGTAGCGGAGCGGAGGCGCGCGGCTCTGAAGCCAACGACACGCGGCATCGCCCGCAGGTAGCGAGTCGTCGATGCCCCAAGCGTCGGAACCCGGCAACAACGGCCAAGTAGCGGAATCGAGCAGGATGTCACTTCCTGCCGGTCCATCATAATCGGCCGGATCAGAATCAAAGTGATCCACCGCGAAGGCAAAGTCAGCAAGGATGACGATCGCATTGCCATCGCGGTCGGGCCCGGAAGCGCCGAGCACCGACCCGTCACATCGGGACGCAAGCAATCCAACGATGATGTGAAACTGGATCGTGAGCGGCAAGAACACGTCAGCGATTCTCCATGACAACGAGGTAAGAGAATAGTCGTGCAGAGTACAGCCGTCAACATGAGCGACGAATCTCGCTGGGATGTTGGCTTGATCGCGCACGTCGAAAAAACGCCGCGATTCTCGCATGTTATCAGAACCCGATCGTGGTCGTCGTGGTGCGTCGGTGACTGTTAAGTAATCGTTACGAACAGAAGCCAACCCGAAGCGAGCATTGTGGGACGTTTGCAGTCTGCGTCGCGATGCCGTCTTGAATGGCATTCGAATACTCGCCTAACCAAGTGGCCGATTCCACGCGCGTCCCTGATTCCTCAGGCACTGAGCCGCCTGAATCTGCCTCACGACTCTTCTGCCGTTGACCGATTCACAATCCACCGCGGCATGAAAGCGCGTCATTGTCGAGGAAGAAGAGCGTACGCATCATTGAGCAATCCGGAACGCTACCCCCGTTCTTTCTCCTTCCGGGTTGATCTCCTTCGTCCTCAACCAGGACGAGCCTCCCGTATCTTCGAAGCGCCCTAAAGACCGAAACCAGGTTCAATCACGCCCTTGTGTGGTTGCCAAGATGTTCGAAATGCCGAACTAAGTGCATCACGGCCGAATGCAACGGACGACGATCGATATGGCAAGTGCGTATGTTCGATACGGCGCCCGACGCAATTGAATCCTCTTCGGCGTTGGCAGGCTGCGATCCGCTCGGGGCCTTCGCTCCGCTATGCCCGCCAACTGCGAGTGTCGCGAAGGCGGGCAGTACGAGATAGACTGTGGTACGATCGGTGGGGCAGGTCAATAGAGCATGCGAGTTTCTCCAGGTCAGCCAATGCGTAATTTTCTTTTGGGGTCAGGATTTCTGTGTTGCGTGGTCATTGGCGCCGTATGGGCGGCGAGTCTGCGGTGGGCCTTCTGTTACGTTGGGGAATTCGGGAGCGTCGCAGTTGCACATGGTCAAGTCATCACGAATACGGCTTCCGGCCGAGACGTCGATCAAGGCGTCAAGGATTCTCTGTTCGGCACCCAACGCGGTTGGATAATCCGCGACCAATCAGTTCATTTTGATCATCGCTGGCGTGCATCGACCGGTCTTGTTCTACCTCGAATCCAAGAATCAAACCCTGGTGGAACAGGACTCATGATTCTGCGGTCGGTCGATATCCCCTTGTGGATACCATTTGTCCTGATGGCCATTCCATCCGGCGTCTTCTTCTCCCGGAGGACTGAGAATGCGGATAGGGTCGGTTGCCGGTCATGCGGTTATTGCCTGCATGGGAACACATCGGGAAGGTGCTCAGAGTGCGGCGCACCGATTGGTAATGAATCGATGGAGGCACGACAATCGGATCCGTCTGCAGCTGGTGAAGAATGAGGCGTTGACGGACCGTGTGGGCCGCACCTGGAGAGCAACTCGGCTGGAGCCGAACCATGGCCGGAACGAAGAGGATGGCGAACGCGCCCAGGACTCTGTGCGACGTTTCCACGGAAACGCGGCAGACGCTGGTACTGACTGCTTGACCGTCGCGGCTCTGATTGAGGGCGCGACTCCAAGGGTTCGCGTCATTCGATCGGCGGATGGTCCTGCAGATCCTCCGGCGGGAATGGATCGAACGACGCATCGGCGCCGGATTCTTCGATGACTTCCAGTGAAATGTCTCTTTCTGAAGTCACTCGGTCATTCGCATCGTCGTCGCCTGTTTGAGTCGTCTTATCGCCGCGTTTCTTGTTCACGGAGCGAGGAGGCCGCTTGCCCGCTTTCACATCCTCATCGAACTGCCGCTTCGCCCTCAGGATGTGATGGTAATGCTGCGCGAAGCGATGGGCCTCATCCCGAACTTGCTGAAGGATGCGAAGGCCGGCGTCGTTGCGCTGCAGCCGGATCGGTCGCTGCCTCGCCTGGACATAGATCTCCTCTTCGCGCTTCGCCAGCGAGATGATCATCGGCGGCTTCACGAAATTCTCGCTGACGGCCTCCATCGCCGCGTGCAACTGGCCGAGACCGCCGTCGATGAGGATGACGTCGGGGTAAAGCTCTTCGCCCTCGGCGGCGCGCTTGTAACGCCGGCGAACAACTTCACGGATGCTCGCGTAGTCGTCGATACCTTCCACGCTCTTGATGCGAAAGCGGCGATAGCTCCCTTTGAAGGGCCGACCGTCGATGAAGCATACAAGCGAGCCGACAGTCTCCTGCCCCTGCAGGTTCGCGATGTCGATGCCTTCGATAATGCGCGGCGGGGCTTCGAGCTCCAGCACCTTTGCGAGCCGTTCAAGGCCGACGCTCGGGTCGACATAGAACGACTCTGGTTGCCATTCGACGCCGGCATCGCTGCTGAGTCGCAGTTTCTTGATCGCGTTGATGCGATCGCGAATGCGGGCGGCATCCTCGAACTTCAGTTCGGCGGCGAAGGCCTGCATATCGGCCTCCATCTCGCGGAGTACGACGCTCTGTTTCGAGACCATGAAGCGCTTGAAACGCTCAATGTCTTTCTTGTACTCCGCACGACTTATGCGATCGGCGCATGGGGCGGTGCACTGCTTGATGTTGTAAAGCAGGCAGGGCCGAAAGAAGCGTTTCTTCGTGTCGTCTTCGCGGATGTCCAGTTCGCAGGTGCGGAACTTGAAGACCTTCTGCAGGGCGTTAACGGCGTCTCGCAGATCGGCGGCCGAGGTGAATGGACCGTAGATCTTGCTACGCTTGTCGGGCGCCCGCGTGACGAAGACGGCGGGATACTCGTCGCGCGTCGTGATTTCGATGTAGGGGAAGGTCTTTCCGTCTTTCAGACGCTCGTTGTGGGGCGGCTGGATATCCTTGATAAGGCGGTTTTCCTGAAGGAGGGCGTCCACCTCCGTGTCGCATTCGAGGAAGTCGATGTCGACGACCTTTGCCGCCATTCGGGCGATTTCGGGACTCCGCGTGACGATCAGGTCGGCCGAGTCCTGGAAATAGCTCGACACGCGCGAGCGGAGGTCCTTCGCCTTACCGACGTAGAGGACGCGACCTTTGGCATCCTTCATGAGGTAAACGCCGGGGGATTTGGGAAAGCGCGAGATGAGTTCCCGAAGATGGTTGATGCGCTGGGCGTCGTCAGCGAAGGCGTCCATGCCGGCATTGTAGCTCAAAAGACGCGGCCCCGGACAACTCGTCCGGGGCCGTTGGTTTTATTCAGACACGATCAACCTGCGGGCAAGATCCCCGCACTCCCGAGCGCGAGCCACCCACATGCCCCGGCTACTTGGAGGCGACGGAGAATGTGACGCGCTCGGCATCCTTGTTGATCGCCGTCGGCGTAATCCAGTATTCGAGGCCGGATTGACCGCGGACACCGACGCGCTGGCCGAGGTTGACGTGCTTGAATTCGAGCCGCGTGGCGCCGATGTAGACCTTGAAATCGGTCTCGAGCGGCTTGTCGTCCACGTCGTCGTATTCGATCACAATGCCGTCGATCGTCATGATCCGTTCCGGGGCGGTGTCGCCGTCATCGCTGACGGAGCCCTGGAAAAAACGGGGCTGCGGGCTGACGGGCTGCGGCGGCGGCTGCGCGACGATCGTCCGCGGCTGCTTCTGCGGCGCCTGCGCGACGACGTTCGGATCCTGTCCGCCCGAGGTGCCAGCCGGCGGCGGCTCCTTCGCATTAATGAACACGCGGGCCAGGTGCTGATCATTTGGCGACTTGTCACTCACGTATGTGAAGACTTCCTTCGCCCAGTCGCGCTGGCCCGTGAAGTGATAGACGAAGCCGAGCATGATGTGGGCGTCCACGTCGTCCTTGTTCGATTCCACGTGGCGTTCGAGCGTCTCAATGTGTCGCTGGAAATCGTCCACGTTGCCGTATCGATCGCGAATATCAAAGACGGTGTTGACCATTTCCGGGAAGGCCTGCACGCCCTGGCGGATCGCGGAAGCGCCGCGGGCATAGTCACCTGTGGCGAACTTCGCCGTCGCCAGTGCGAACCATGCATCGGCATTATTCCGATCGGCCAGCGCGACTTCCTCAAAGAGCCGGACGGCCTCGTCGTATTGGCCCTGCTCGAACTTATCCGCGCCCTCGTTAATTTTCTGAGCGAGGGGGTTGTCTTCGTCGTAGTCCGGAACGTTCGGTTGCGGAGCGACGTTTGTGCCCGGTTGACTGTTGTTTCCGGAGCCGTCGAGGACGAGTACATCCGGATCGTCGTTGTCGATGACGACGACCGCGTCGTTATCGTCGTAGACGATCGTGTCCGTCACGTAAGTCGGGCCGATATAAGCCGGGTAGTACGTCGGGTAGTAGTACGACACAGGCGGCGCGTAACATCCGCCATAGAAACCGAATCCGATGCCGAGGCTGAATCGCGAGCGGCCGTAGTAGTTGTAATACGGTCGGTATCGATGATGGCCGTAGTAGATCGGTCCGACGCGGAACCTCGTGCTGCGATAACCGCCGTAGCCAAAGCCCTGGCGTCGATACGCTCGTGACGGTCGGAATCCGCGGCCATAGGTCCGGCTGTAGCTTCGATGATGCCTGCCGCGATTTCCGCTGAAGCTGCTGCGGCCGCTATGTCCGCCGCGATCGCCGGGTTGTGCGTAGTTGATGCTGTGATTGCCGAACGCGCCGGAGTTCTGATAGTTGATCGAGTGATTGCCGTAACGATTGTTGCCGAATCGCGTGTTGCCGAATCCGCTGTTCGACCGGCGGTTCGACGTACCGCTGCCGGCGAATCCCGAACGATTGCCGCCCGATGCAAACCCGCCGCCGTTGTCAGTGCGGAACCCGTTGCGATTGCCCGAACGAGACACGTTGCGATTCGTCGACCGCAGTCCGTTTCGACTGTTGGAACTGAAACCGCTACGGTTTCCTGTCGTGAAACCACTGCGGTTCGAGTTGCGTATGCCCGAGCGATTGGAATTCGATCCGTTGAGCGTTCGCAGTTGTCGATTCGACCCACGATTCATGCCGTACCGGGCATTGCCGCTCTGACCGAAGATCGTGCCGCCACGCGAGACGCTGTTGGTGCCGCGTCGCACGTTGTTTTGCGATCGAGTGGAAAACGCACTCGGTGACTGTCGTCGCACGCCGCGGTTCAAACCCGAGCTCCGATTGAAAGTCGATCGATTGCCGCTGAATGACCGCGTCGTCGGTCGGCGTGAGATGGCGCTGCTGCGCGAGCCGGATCGGAAGCTGCTGTTGGAGCGGATGCTGGATCGCCCGATGGAACCGGAGCGCCTGAATGAGCTGGATCCCATGCTCGGCCGGCTTCGGGAGATGCCGCCGGACCTCGATCCCAGGCTTCGGGCGCCGCCGCCGCGCGAACCAGATGATCTCGATATGGACGATCGACCGCGTCCGCCGCGTTGGGCGAAGGCATCCGGGGCGTCGGCGAAGATCATCGCGAGGCCGAGAACGGCGGCGATGACGATGCCTAGTCTGCGAGTAACAGGGACTCCGTTCCTTCGGCCGACGGCGGCCGGCCTGGTTACTTGGTTTTGGCGATACATGGCATGCCTCCTTGAGCTGGGTTGCGGATCCGGGGCAATGCCGCCGGATTCGCGGCCATTATAGACGGGTTTGGGGCAGTTGAAGATCATGTTTACTCACTTCTGGACACAAAACGGGGCGGCGGGTTAACCCGCTTTCTGAGACATTTCTTCCTGGTTTGGACGCGCGTTCCGCCGTCAGGATGGGCAATCGGCTCGAAATCCGACTGAAAACCACGTGCGAAATGCCGAATCGATGCGAAACACAGCCGATTCCGTAAAATCGCGGCCATGTCCGACACCAATGCAATCAAGTGGCTGCGAGCACAGGGCGTCTCGTTCGACGTGCTCGAATACGACTACGAACGGATCGGCGCCGAAGCCGCTGCCGAGGCAGTCGGCAGGCCGCTGGAGATGGTCTGCAAGACGCTCGTCGTCCGCGGTCCGGACCGATCGGCGTGGGCGGCGATCGTGCCGGGCGATCAACGATTCGATTCCCGAAAGACAGCGACGGCCATCGGCGCCAAGAGCGCCGAGCTGATGGAAGCTGACGAGGCCGAGCGGATCAGCGGCTACAAGCTTGGCGGCGTGTCGCCATTCTGCATGCGACGCTCGCTGCCGACGATCCTCGAAGAGTCGCTGCTGGTGCTGGAGAGAATCGTCGTCAACGGCGGCCGGCGCGGCGTTCTCGTCGAGCTGGCGACGGAGGATCTGGTGCGATTGCTGGACGCGCGGGCGGCGGATGTGTGTTCGTAGCAATACTCGCCAGACTCGACATACGGTGCAGCAAACACGGATCTGCGGGCGAATGACTTCGGTCGCTCGCCAGGGCACTCCCACGCTTGGCAACGTCGTCGTGCGAGGTACGCGATAAGGCACTCGCCATCCCAGACGATATGCCTCGCGTTCAGATTTCCAAGAAAACGGCGTCGGGCGATGCCAACGCATTGTCGCTCTTGGAGACCTGTAAGAGAAATTTGAGACATTTCTTGGATATGCAGCGAAATGCTCGCGGCAAGAACGTCGCCGTATCTTTCGGAGCAGACATTCGCACTGCTTCAACGGGCAAGAGTGCAGTGAACGAAAAACCAACGGCGCCGGCGCCGAGGCCGGGGATGGTTTGCCTCGGGGTTCTTGCGCCTTCAGCATTCGTAACTCACTGATGGCGAGCATTTCTATCGGAGACTAGACCAAGATGAAGACGCAAATGCTGCGAAATACGCTAGTGGTTGTCGGTTTCTTTGTCGGCAGCGGATTGGCGAGCGGCGAATCACCGGCCCCGTCGACGCGCGGAGTGACGGGACGCATTGATGCAGCTATCGCAACGGAGACGTTTTCCGGCGGTGGCGTGGATCTCACTACGGAGGACCTACGTCGAATCGCGTCAAACGGCGTCGATTCGCCGAATGGCGGTGACGGCGCGCGAGGCGGGGGGGGCGGATTCTGATCGTCGAGTGTAACGGCGCATTCGGTTATGCGACGATTCAAAGCGCGGTGAATGATGTGTTGGACGGCGATATCGTCGTTATCCTGCCAAACGACTGCAGTCAGGACGGTCGATGGCACGAGAACGTCACTCTGCCGGATATTGCGATGCGGATTCAAAGCGCGAATCCCGACATTGACGCCGTCGTGGATGCGACGATCGTTGACGGCGGGCAGGCTCCATACGTGTTCCAGAGCGCCCCGCAGCCGATCTCGCCTGTCGTCCTCGAAGGATTGACGATCCGGAGTTTCGCCGGCGGACTCAGTTTTCGAGTCGCTGCGCCGACGATCCGGCGATGCCGGTTCCCAGACATCGTTGGAATGGCGATTCGGCTGCAGGTGTTTGAGACGGCAACGATCGAGTCCTGCGAATTCGTCGGCGGGGGAATGGAGACACCGTCGATCTACTCGGTGCAGCGCATGCCGCGCGTCGTCGATTGTCAATTCAGCGATACGGGTGATCGAGCGATCCAGGTTGTATCCCAGACAGAAGTGAACTGCGACGAAACGGATTGCGGCGGGATCTTCGGATGTGACTTTGTCGGAGGCGGTAGTCGCATCGTGGATATGGGAACCAACTCGCTTGTAGTGCGGGACAGTTATTTCACCGACAACGGGGGCCCTTGCGTCATCTGCGGACCGCTGACGATGTCAGACTGCCGTTTCGAGAATAACCTCAACGCCGTCAGCCAGCTTGTAGCGAGTTCGAATACTGCGGCGATCGAGCGATGCGAGTTCGTCGGCAACGTGTCGAGCTCGACGCTCCTTTCCAGCAATTCGACCATGGCGTTGTCCGACTGCATGTTCGCCTCCAACGCCGCGCCGATCGGCAACGTCAGTTTCGGGAAGGACAGCTCGATCCAGCGATGCGGATTCACGGACAATGACGGCATCTGCGTTCGCGGCGATGCAGCCCTGATTGCCGATACGCTGTTCGAAGACAATCGCGGCGGGCTGTCCGGCTTCATTTTTCTATTCGGACTTGACGCACAGGTGCTTCGAACGGATTTCATTAATAACTCCGTAGTCAATCAGGACCTTATCCGAATGCCGTCGGGACTCACGATGCGGGAATGTGAATGCACGATGAACAGTGCGCCATCCGGCGGCATTGTACGACTCGCGCAGGAAACCGTGATCGAGGATTGCGTTTTCTCGGAAAACACATCACTCAGCGGCACCGTCAACTCGCAGAGCAGTTCCCAAACGCGGATCGCACGGTGCTCCTTTACCGACAACGCCGCAACATCCGGTTCGGGCGCGATCAGTTCAATGTCCGGCGGGGAAATTCTTGATTGCGTGTTCATTGGCAATTCGTCAAAGACTTCCGGAGGCGCCGTATCGGTCGGCGGGACCCCGGTTTCGAACAGTCTGTTCGTGGGGAACAGCGCCGCGATTTTCGGCGGCGCCATCTTTGGATTCGCCCGGATGTCCGAATGCACGGTGGTCGGAAATGTCGCGGGCCATATCGGCGGCGGCGTCTATGGCGGATTTCTTGAGAACTCGATTCTTTATGACAATCGTGGCGCGATTATCAACGGCCGCGACTTTTCCCAAATCGGCTCTTTGGGGAGCGTCTCCTATTGCGACGTTCAGGGACTCCTCGCACTGCCGGACCAATCGCCGACGCAGCAGCAAGGCCCCGGCGTCATTTCAGCGGACCCGCGATTCGTGGATCCCGGTCATTGGGACGACATGGGAACGCCGGACGATCTCTCAGACGACGTTTTCATCGCAGGCGACTATCACTTGCTACCGGATAGTCCTTGCATCGACGGCGGCAACCCCGCGTTCGTCCCGGGGATCGACGCGACGGATTTCGACGGCGAACCTCGCGTGATGAGTTGCCGCGTGGATATGGGCGTTGATGAATTCACGCAGGACGAAGTCGGCGTCATCGGCGATTTCAACGCTGACGGGGTTGTCAGCGTTGATGATCTGCCTGAGTTCCTGTCATTCATGTTGAGCCCGTATGGGCTCGGCGCCTGCACGGCCGACATCAATGGCGACGGTGCCGTGAACGGACTCGATGTCTCGGCCATGGCAGGACTGATCTTGGGGGCGTGATCGCGCCTTGACCGATTTATCGAACACCGCCCTTCGGAATCTGCATTTCGAAGGGTGGCATCTTTGCATTTCCTTCAATGGCGCGACACATGGAGTCTCATGTTCCGCTTACGGATTGCACGGATTCGACGTGCATGTCGATCCGCCCCGACGATCCTTGAGGAATTGTTGCCGATTCCGGAAAAGACCGTCGTGAACCGCGGCCGGCGCGGCGTCCCCGTGGCGATGGGGCGGAGGAAACTGTCAGCTTGTTGGCGCAAAGCGATCCAGCGATCGTGGGGCACATGTGGCGGGATCGCCCGATCTCTCGTGTGTTCAGGGCGGGCAATAAGTTGTAGCGCCATTCCCCGACGATCCCATTGCTGCAGACGCGGCGCCCGTTCCGTTGACCATGTTGCAGGATCGCCACATGGCCCGAAGCGCGGATCAGGAACAAATCCATGACGCGCGATTCATCGGCTCTGCAATGTGCGGCCACTCGATTCGGGCGCCGAATTTTGCACGTTTTGCGCCATTTTGCACTGTGGCAGTTTCGGCGCAAATCCAGCGAAAGCACGGGCACAAATGGACTTAGGTCATGCAAATTGCATCGAACAAGATCGCGGATAAGGACGGCGGCCTGCAATTCGAACAAGACTCGTGGTCATGTACAAAATAGCGAATCTGAAAAATAAATGCCGAAGAATTTCGCACCGTCGGATGACACGAGCATCGCCGGCCGGCAAGCCCCGGCGCGCGAGAGATGCGAATCGTAGCGCGAATCAGAGCTTGCTGAATGCGTCGAGCGCGCGATCGAGATGCGACGTTTCATGGGCGGCGGATATCTGCACCCGCAGTCGGGCGACGCCTTCCGGCACGACGGGGTATCCGAATCCGATGACGAAGACGCCCAGTTCGAGCAGTCGCTTGCTTGCTGCGATGGCCTTCGACGTTTCGCCGAGAATGATCGGCGTGATCGCGCTGGGACCGTCCATGGTTTCGAAGCCGCGCGACTTCAAACCCGCCCGCATGTATTGCACATTCGCGCGGAGCTTATCGACGCGCGTCGTATCCCGCAGAAGGATTTCGATCGCCTTGTTTGCGGCACCGGCGGTGGCCGGCGGCAGGGCGTTCGAGAACAGCTGCGGTCTGGACTTCTGCACCATCAGTTCGACAAGCGGCTTGCGCGACGCAATGTACCCGCCGGCCGCGCCGCCGAGGGCCTTGCCGAGCGTACCTGTCATGCAATCGATCTTGCCGTGGACGCCCTGGTGTTCGGCGACGCCGAGGCCTCTCGGGCCGCAGACGCCGACGCCGTGCGAATCATCGACAATAAGCAACGCGCCGTACTGTTCGCAGAGCGGCACCATCTTGTCGAGATGGGCGACGTCGCCCTCCATGCTGAAGACGCCGTCCGTGACGACGATCTTGTGCTCGATCCCCGCGGATTCCTTGAGCGTCGCCTCCAGCGCGGCCATGTCGCTGTGCTTGTATACCTTGGACTTGGACGCCTTGTTGATCTGCCGGCCAAGTCGAACGGCATCGATGATGGAGGCGTGGTTGAGCTCGTCGCTGATGGCGATGACGGAATCGCCGCCGGCAGCCATGAGCGTCGGCAAAACGGCTTCGTTCGCGTTCCAGCACGAGACATACGTCGTCGATGCTTCCGTGCCCGACAGCTTCGAAATTGAAGCTTCGATCTCACGATGGTAGTCGAACGTTCCGCAGATGAATCGAACGGAACCCGTGCCAGCGCCCCATTTACGCTGAGCGGCCGTCGCAGCCTCGACGACTTCGGGATCGTTGGCGAGCCCCAGGTAGTCGTTGGAACACAGGACGACGACTTCACCGACGCCTTCGATCGTCGACACGGGACCCATCGGCCGCGTCAGGTTCTTGATCGTCTTGAATTGACCGGCGTCGCGAAGCCGCTTGAGGTCCTGTTCGATCGCATTCCAGACGGCAGTCATTGGCGGTTTCCTGAATCAACAAGATAAGGCGGTGATCAACGTGGCATGTACCTCTAGGACTTCTTCTCGTCGCTGTTCGATTCCGACGAATTGCCTTCGGCCTTCTGATCGGCCTTGAATCGCTCGCGCTGTTCGACGGACGCAACGGAATCGATCCGCAGTTTCATCTGCGTGAAGACCGCGTTGATCGGCTGCATGGCCGTCTGAACCGCCTTGGTGCGTTCGGCCCCTTCCGGCATTGCTTTGGCTTTCTCGAGAAGTGATTGCGCGTCCTTCATCCGCGATTGGGCCTGGCCCATGCAATGACTGTAGATGGACTCCGCCGTCGCCTTCTGCTCGGGCGAGAACTGATAGTTGGTCGCCCACGTCTGGTAGACGCCGGCCCATTGATCGAGCGGCGGCGCTTCCAGATCGGGTACTTCCGGTTGGCGGCTGGCGGCGGCGGGCGGCGCTTCGGCATGATCATGCCCCGCATGCGGATCGTTCTTGGCCGCTTCGAGTTTCGCTTTCATTGCCGCTTCTTTTGCAGCCTGAATCTCCTTCGCGGAAGGTCGATTGGCCGCGAGCTTCTCGGCCGTCGTGCTGCGTGCCGGCTGGTTACCCATCAACTTTTCCTGCGTGTCGAGAATTCGATCGCTCTGCGAAATATCGAGCATCGGCACGGGCGTCAAAATCAAACGATCCATATGCGCCGGGTCGAGCGGCTGACCATTCAGTTGTTTCGCAAAGTACTTCTCAACCTTCTCCCGGCCCGCCTTTCGCGCATCGGCGCCGAGCATGTCCTCTGCCGTGCGCACTGCGTTCGTCAGGCTGAGCGGAGCGGCTTCGCGAATGCGATAGATCTGTTCCTGGTATTGCGAACGAAGCGATTCGATCCTTTCCGCGTCCAGCGTCTTGTCCTGCGGGAGAACGGCTGAAATTGCAGTGGTGCGTCGTCGAATCATCAGCTCATTGCGCTGCATGTACTTCTGATTCGTCTCGATCCGGGATTCGAGATCCTTCTGCAGTTTCGTCAGTTGATCCGGTGACAGGGAATAAAACGCCTTGACGAACGCAACGCGCTCGCTGATCAGCGTCATTTCCGCCGGTTCCCCTCCCATGACGTCATTCGCGACTTCGGTCTGGGCGAACAGGTTCGTCGTGATCAGCGCGCTCAAGGCGACGGCGGCGAGCAGTGTCTTCCGGAACATATCTCGGAAATCCTCCAAATTCGTCTGGACATTCCATGCGATACCGCGTCGGGACGCGGGAGAACCTGTAGTGTCGACCGGCATCCCCATCACGTCAACGTCTGGTCCATAAGAAAGATGGATTGAATCGCCTATTCGAAATGGGTCGGCGAGAAGATGCGCTGATACTCTTCCTGACAAAACCGGTCGGTCATACCGGCGATGTAGTCGCAGATCACGCGTTCCGGGCCCTGCTCAGGGAATCGCCGGGCGTAACGATCGGGTAACAGCTTGGGGTTCTGCAAATAGGCGTCGAAGAGTTCATCGATCAGCCGGCGCGCTTTGGCGTCCATTCGCACGACTTTGTGGTCGCGGTACACCCGTTCAAGGAGCAGGCTCTGCAGTTCTTCCACCTGATTTCGCATGACGCCCGAAAAACCCAGCAGGTCTTCGGGCCACACCCGAACGTCATCGATCGACCGAATGCCAGCTCGTTCGATTCGTCGCGCGCTTTCGGTGCGCACATCTTCTGCCAGTCGTGAGGCAATCGTGTCAATGATCGGGCGGCGAACGGCATGAACCGGGAGATCTGGATAGGCCTTACGGACGCGCGATGCAGCCTCGCGCCAGAGTGCCGCCTGGTTCAGTACGGGCTCCGTCAGGATGCCGAGCCAGAGGCCATCCTCGATGTCGTGAAGCGTGTAAGCGACGGCGTCGGCGAGGTTCGCGGCCTGGCCTTCCAGTGTGCAACTGGGCCCCGTCGCGAGGAGATCGGCGACATCGGCCTGAGCGGCGGCGTTTTCATTGGGCTTGTCGTACTTCGTGCGGTGCTTGACGAGGGCTTCGCGCAACTCGAAGGTCAAGTTTAGACCGCGAAAGGCGGGATAGGGATGCTCGAGGTAGTCGACAACGCGCAGAGATTGAACGTTGTGCTCGAATCCGCCGCGGTCCTTCATGCGGGCGTCAAGAGCCTTTTCTCCGGCATGACCGAACGGTGAATGGCCGAGATCGTGGGCGAGAGCGATCGCGCCGGCGAGTCTCGGATTGAGCCGCAATTCCCGCGCGAATCGTTCCGCCTGCGCGGCGACTTCGAGCGTATGCGTGAGGCGCGTGCGAAAGTGATCGCCGCCGCCACTCGTGACGAATACCTGCGTCTTATACATCAGGCGACGAAATGCCGTGCAACTGATGATTCGATGTCGATCGAGGTCGAACGGCGAGTCCTCCCCGCGGCCGGCGCGTTCATGGCGACGTCCGCGCGAGGCGGCATCGTGAACCGCGTACGGAGCGAGCGAGATGTCGTGTGCGACGTTCGTCATGAGGAAGTCGAGTGCGGCAGGCCGAGCGCTCGCCAGCCCGCGACGAGTGCGGCGTGCAGCTGGCCCAGGGATTGAGGAATAACGCGCACGTCCCCCAGGACGGACATGAAGTTCGTATCGCCATTCCAGCGCGGCACAATGTGGACGTGGATGTGTCCCGGCAGCCCCGCGCCGGCGCATCGTCCCAGGTTTACTCCGATGTTGTAACCGTGCGACCCCAGAACGTGATCGAGGAGCATTTTGGCATCGCGCGTTCGATTCCAAAGATCAGTCGTTTCGACGTCGGAAAGATCGGTGATGTCCGCCTTGTGCGCAAGCGGGGCAATCAGCAAATGGCCGTTGGTGTAAGGGAATCTGTTCATCAGGATGAGGGACAACTCGCCGCGATAAACAACATGTTGAGCGTTGTCGTCCGGGTGATCGCGATAATGGCAGAGGAAGCAGGCAGGCTGTTGTCCGGAGTCGTCGAGTGAGGCGATGTAGTCCATTCGCCACGGCGCCCAGATGTTGTCACGGAATTCGTTCATGTCAGCCTATCCCGATCCCGGTCGGAAAGAAACCGTCGGCGGATCTCGGCAATCCGACACGCTGATCGCCATCATCGCGAACAGCCGAACCGTCTGATCGCCCGCGGGAAATATCTTACATCATTCGCGGGAGAATGCGTGACTGAATTCGCGACTCGTCCCGCCCGCGCAGGGCACTTCCGATCAGTCGGCAGTCAAGGCGTCGAATTGGGCCGTTTGGCGGGCGGTCGGACCGATGAGTTTGCGTTGGACCTCGTTGACGCCGCGGGCGTTTTGCCGCGCGACGAAATCCGCAGTCACTCTGCACGGTCCAAGGATGTCGACGGATTCCGAGGTCGCCTTTGACGGGTAGAGCGTCGCAGATTCGATGCGACCGGTCATGGTACGGCCGTCCCGATCGAGGCGGAAATAGACGAACCCTGCACCGTCGTAGCGGACTGTATCTCGTCCTCTGACGAGGCAATAGGTCAGACCCGCGTTTGTCTGGGTGCTTTCGACATAGGTTGTGCCGGGCTCCGGATGCCACAACAGATCAATCAGTACGAATTGAGCAATGTAGACTTCATCGGGAACGGTCGAGTCGAAAGCGGGTTGATTAGCGACGATCGGCGGTGCTGCATTCGATTCGGCCGCTTCGGTCGTCGCGTTGAGGTTCGCAGTGGACGCGCTGTCTGCCGCAGCAGGCGGATGGATCGGCATGCGCTTTGGAGGAAGTTCGAACGCCAGTTGATAGTTACCGATCGCGTTCTTGGAAAATGCGCCGTCGGGGAAGTTCTCGACGAACACCTCGCCGGCGGAGTTATCTACAAATGCGGTGACGCGAAAGCACGTGGAGCGTTGCTGGCAGGCGCTCGTTGCCGCAAGGACAACTGCGAGTGCGAAGGCTCCACGGGAATTGGGTTTCATTGAAGAGTCGATGGTCATGCCTCTTCATCGAGGACGTTGCCGTTGGACGCCGTGCCTTTGGGGCTCGCTGCCGGAGCGATCCCGAGAAGTCCGAGCGCGTCGCGCTCCACAATCGCCGCCAGGAATTGCCGCGGAATCGTGGGAAGATTGGTCCCGGTCACCAGTTGGTTAATTCGGTAAAGGGCTTCGATCGCCCGTGCCGGCGGCGTGTAAGGGAAGTCACTGCCGAACAGCAACTTGTCCATGACGCCATATTCATAGGCTGTGAGCAGGGCGTTGTAGGCGTGCCACGGGCGATGGATCAGGGAACTTACGTCGGCGAAGACGTTTCCATGTTTGCCGAGAAGGACGACGCACTCGTCGATCCACGGATATCCCATGTGGGCGATGACGATTTTCAGTTGCGGCAAGTCGCGAGCGACTTCGTCGAGATGGGACGGTCGGGCGAATTCCATCTTACTGGGGGCGGCGAAGTGGACGCCCTGATGTATGAAGACGGGCTTTTTCAGCCTGACCGCTTCGGAAAAGACCTGCATCGCCCGGCTGTCGGCGGGATGAAAGTCCTGCGCGGCCGGTGAAACAGTGATCGCCTTCATGCCGAATTCGGAATCGGCCTCACGCAGCTCGTCCATGGCTTCTTCGAGATTCGTCGGATCGATCCCGGCGACGCCGATCAGCTTTTCGGGGTTCTTCTTGACGTAGGAGTAGATCAACTCCCGCGGGATCGCCGCGCCGAGGTGGCGGCTCTTGAAACCAAATACGAGGCTCCGATCGACCGGATCGCTGCATCGGAGGTGCTCGTCCGGCGTCGCGACCGGCAGTTCGCCGTTGTCGCCCAGGAGGCCCCGTCGTATGTGGCAGGACAACTCGATCCGGGCCCGTCCGAGCTGGTCGGGGGAGTCCCAGATGTGGGTATGGCAGTCAACAATCACGATCGCTGGCTCGCAGGGGTCGTTGAGATCATGGCAGCTAGGGTATCCGAGGCGGATTCGAGCGGTCAAGCGGCGGTCGGCCTCCCCTCGGATGTAATTGGGAGTTCATTCGGGGGGTGCGCGGGAAATCGGGGTCATTGAGCATATCTACAGCGGGTCCGAGATTGGGTCGAAGATGTCCTTGATGGACCCGCGCGTGCTGCCTTATAGTGGCCCGACTTTGAGGTCGGCGCGGATTCTGCGCGACCGCAACTAAGGAGTCGGCTGATGCGGGTTCAAATGAACCCCGATCAGCCTGAGAGTAGGGATGTTGGCGCGGCATCCCGGATCGGGAATAAGCGTTCCAAATAACAAATGATCAGGGGCGGCGGGACGCGAAACCGCAGCGCCGTTGGGACGACAGGCCGTGAGCTCGGTGTCATCGGTTCAGAAGAACATCGTGAAACTTTGCACGAAGTCGGCCGACGCACAAAATGAACTTTGATTGGATGCCGGCGGAAACACCTGGCATTGAACTACGAAACGGATTTTCACAAGACACTAGAGATAAGGCACACGAGGAGACTTCGGAGTGAAGACCAAGCGTTTGATGCAACTTTTCAGCCTCGGCTTGCTGGTCGTCTTGACCGGCACGGGGATGGCATTTGGTGACGAGGCGGCAGGCGCCGGCGCTGCGGGGACGGCGACGTCCACTGCGGGCGGCGGTTGGTACTGGGCATGTTGGTTGTTCTCGGTGGCTGCAGCAGCATACGCGCTCTTCAGGGCGTGGGGATTCAAGGAAGAAGTGCTGCAGTCTGACGAAGGCGAGCCGCTGATGAAGGAAGTCGCGGGCTACGTCCGTACAGGCGCGATGGCGTACTTGAAACAGCAATACTACGTCGTGGCTGTCGTGTTCATCGTGCTGATGTTGCTGCTCGCGTTCATGGCATTCGGACTTGAAGTTCAGCATGGCATCGTGCCGTTCGCCTTTCTGACGGGCGGATTCTTCAGCGGATTCTGCGGGTATTGCGGTATGTGGATCGCGACTCGGGCCGCACATCGAACGACGGCTGGCGCCAAAAAGAGCCTGAATGACGGCCTTCGTGTTGCATTCCGCGCGGGCGCGGTCATGGGCCTCGTCGTCGTCGGATTCGGGTTGTTGGATATCTGCCTGTGGTTCGGTGTACTTCGGGCCACATCACACATGTCGCTGAATGAAGTCACCGTCATCATGCTGACGTTCGGCATGGGCGCCAGCACGCAAGCGTTGTTCGCCCGCGTCGGTGGTGGTATCTACACGAAGGCCGCGGACGTCGGTGCCGACCTCGTCGGCAAAGTCGAAGCCGGCATTCCGGAAGACGATCCTCGAAACCCGGCCGCAATCGCGGATAACGTCGGCGACAACGTCGGTGACGTAGCGGGCATGGGCGCCGACCTTTACGAGTCGTACTGCGGTTCGATTCTTGCGACGATGGCGCTGGGCGTTGCCGCTGCGAGTGCGTTGTATTCGGGCGACGCGGCCATCACGGCCGGATTCCGGCTCTTGTTCGTACCGATCCTGCTTGCGGGCGTCGGCATCTTCCTCTCCATCTGGGGTATCTCGCTCGTGAAGACGGACGAAGGCGCGAGCATGAGCCAGATCATGAAAGCGCTGGGGAAGGGCATCGTCTGGTCGAGCATCGGCATCGCCGTCGCAACCTATGTCGTATGCTTCCTTGTCCTCCGCGGTATGGAAGGCGTCAGTTGGGCGGGTATCGCAACATCCGTCGTCATTGGACTTTTTGCCGGTGTCGGAATCGGGTATTTCACTGAGCGGTACACCAGCTACGACTACCCGCCGACCCAGGAAATCGCAGAACAGGCACAAACGGGCGCTGCAACACTCATCATTGCGGGAATCGCGGAGGGCATGAAGTCCACGTGGGCGTCGCTGACAATCATCATCGTCGCGATTCTGTTCGCCTTCATCGCCGCGGGCGGTGGAAACGAATTCATGCTCGGTCTCTACGGCATCGGTCTTGCGGCTGTCGGCATGCTTGCCACATTGGGCATCACACTCGCGACAGACGCCTATGGACCGATCGCTGACAATGCCGGTGGCAACGCCGAAATGTCCGGCCAGCCAAAGGAAGTTCGCGAGCGAACAGACGCTCTGGACGCCGCCGGCAACACGACGGCTGCAACGGGCAAGGGCTTCGCGATCGGTTCGGCAGCGCTGACGGCACTGGCACTCCTGGCCGCCTATGTCGAAGAAGTTCGCGTCGGCCAGGTGCGTGAAGCAAAGGCCTATGTGGAAGAGTTCACTCACGGCAGCTCGAAAACGGATCCGAAGGCCGGCCTCGGCGAAGTCATATACATGGGACATGGCAAGTGTGCTCAGAAGTGGCGTGAGGGTACGGCGGAAGGCGACTACCGTTCGTATATGATTCTGAACTACCACGAAATGGGCGAGCAGGTATTCGGCCGAGGCGAAGATCGTGTGAACCCGGATACGAAGCTGGGCGCATTGAGCGGTCGATCGAAGGAGGGCGCCTGGGTCCAAACCTCGATGTGGAAAATCGGCGCTGATCAACACACGATCGAATTGGTGGCAAGCGACAAGGCTTCACTCAAGCAATTCATGACGTTCTACGACGTGACGCTAATGAACCCGAAGGTGCTCTGCGGCATGTTTGCGGGCGTGCTTCTAGCATTCCTGTTCTGTGCGTTGACAATGAAGGCCGTCGGTCGAGCCGCATATGCGATGATGCTCGAGTGCCGGCGACAATTCGAGCAGATGCGAAAGTACCTGCTGAGCAAGGGACGGACCGAAGCCGAGGCGGCCGATTGCGAGAACTGGCCGCGACAACAGATCGATTTCGAGGGCAGCAAGCTGCCTGATTACGCGAACTGCGTCCAGATTTCGACACGCGGCGCGCAGAAGGAAATGGTCTTCCCGTCGCTGCTGGCGATCATCATTCCCGTCGTCGTCGGCCTGCTCTTCGGCGTGCCTGGCGTCATGGGGCTCCTCGCGGGCGGTCTGACCAGCGGCTTCGCCGTGGCGGTCTTTATGGCCAACGCGGGTGGCGCGTGGGATAACGCGAAGAAGTACATCGAAGTCGGTCACTTCGGCGGCAAGGGCTCGGATGCGCACAAGGCGGGTGTCGTCGGCGATACGGTCGGCGATCCGTTTAAGGACACGAGCGGTCCATCGCTGAACATTCTCATCAAGCTGATGAGTATGGTATCCGTCGTTTTCGCCGGACTCGTCGTCAAGTACGCCCCGATGATCAGCTCGGCCCTCGGCCTGGGCGGTTGATCGGCGTGCGTTGAATTTGCCCGATCCCAGGGTAAAATCACGGTCGCCTGAAGAATGAAGGGTGACCGAGTCGCGAGACGTCGAGAAGAAGCGTTAGACTTTCCGACCTGCGGTTCCTCGGAACCGCAGGTCTTTTTTTGTACTGTGATCGGAACGGGGCTATTGATGCCCCGCGACAAATAGCATGCCGACGAGTGTCGTCGGTACAGCGACGGTCACGAATCTGACAACAACGGGAATGCAGATGTCCGGCAACAAGGATCTATTGAAGCACGCCGAAAGTCTCGGCGTCGCACCTCAACCCGATGCCCAGCTTCCTGAGCGCAAGCGGCCTCAGATGAACAGCGAAGTCGCGCGAGTATTCGCGATCGACTGCGCGAAGCTGCTGCGTGACGACAAGTGTGAGGACATCGTATTGTTGGATTTGCGCGGCGTGAGTCCGATTTGCGACTTCTTCGTGATCGCCACGGGAACGTCTGATCGGCAGATGCGTGCCGTGGCCGACCATGTGAAGATGATGGGCAAGGATCGCGGCGAAGCACCCTACAGCGTCAGCGGGTATGACGAGAGCACGTGGATCGTGATGGACTACGTGGACGTCATCATCCACTTGTTCGATCCGGAACAGCGCACCTACTACGACCTCGATTCGCTCTGGGGCGACAGCCCACATGTCAGCTGGCAGTGAGATCGCCGGGGCTTATTCCCTTCGACCAACCAACATCGTCATCAGTTCGGACATCACGGACGTGGGTCCAGCCCGCGTTCGATGACTCGGCCCCTCGTCGAACCACGACGGATATCGACACGTTTTCACCGATACCGGATGGCTCACTTCGGAATACGGGCAAATCGATCGAGCTGGTTGAGCAGGGCGCGGAAGTCCTTGGCGGGTTCGATGTCGAGGGTCAATTCTCGTCGATCGGTAGGATGTAGTAATGAGAGGTTCGAAAGATGAACGGAAGGCCGCTCAATGAGCGGACGCTCCGGGCGTCGTCGACTCTTGCGATAGCCGGCCTTAAAGGATGACAGCATCAATTCCTTGGCGCCGCCGTACCGAGCGTCGACGGCCAGCGGCATGCCGGCTCGCTGCAAGTCCTTTCGAATCTGGTGTTCGACGAGACTGGACGACGTGCATTCAATGACGGCGAAGCCGACGAAAGCGTCGAGAATGCGCCAACCAGTCGACCGGTGCGAGCTTGAGGAGGATTCGTGCGTACCGTTTCCGTCTGACGCAATAGCGCCGGCGTCCGCCAGAAGTGGGCCGCCGACGATGGCGGTGTAAACCAGACTGGCTTCCCCGCTGTCAAACTGCTCACGAATCGCGGCCTCCGCGTCGGCGTTGTTCGCATAGATCACGGCGCCGGACACTTCAAAATCGAGGGGGTTGATCTGCCTGAATCGGATTTCGTCCGGCTCCTTGTCCGGCGCCAGAATGTCGAAGACGCCGGGATCGTCGAAGATTCCCTCGCGCGGCCACACTCCGGCCGGCTTGTTCACGATCGTCAAGTCATCATCCTGAAGGAGGACGACCGGCTTGGGTTGTTTGCGGATGGGAGCGGGCGTGTCGTGGTTCATGAGGTGCTAATCGGGGTCTGTCGTCGTGACAGGGACTCGTTGAAGCGGTGAATTAAGTTCCGATTCTGATGGCGGATGTGCGGGGCGTCAACTTGGCGGCGGCCAACAGGGTCGGGCCGCGCGGCATCGGATGGGGCGTCTGAGAGGTTCATCGGGTGCATTGGGCTGGCGGCAGTGTTGCGGAATCGCCGCGTGCGTGAGCCAAGCAACGGGGTCGAATCGCCGAGAGCGCCGTCGGCCGCTATGCTCCACGGGTCGAACCGTTTGAGCGGATCTCCATCGGAGCGTACTTCATGATCTGGGCGTGGTCGGGTTTTCTCCTCTTCATCTGTCTTCTGCTCGCGCTCGATCTCGGCGTCATCCATCGCAAGCCGCATGAGGTCAGTACGCGCGCGGCGCTGGCCTGGAGCGCCGCCTGGATTTCCGTCGCCCTCGGGTTCAATGTTCTCGTCTATTTCGGATACGAGCATCACTGGGTAGGCTTGGGGGACGTCATCGGTCACGAGCTGTCGGGGCGGCAGGCGGGTATTCAATTTCTGACGGGCTATGTGATCGAGAAGTCCCTCAGCCTGGATAACATCTTTATCATCGCACTACTGTTTTCGTACTTCCAAGTGCCGCCGGCGCATCAGCATCGGGTCCTCTTTTGGGGTATTCTGGGGGCCATCGTACTGCGCGGTCTGATGATCCTCGCCGGCACGGCCCTGATCGAGCGATTCGAGTGGATCGTCTATGTCTTCGGCGCGATGCTGCTCTTGACCGCCGTGAAGATGTTGATGGCGCGGCACGACAACCTGTCGGTCGAACGCAATCCGCTCGTTCGACTTGCGCGGCGGTACTTCCCGATCACAGAGGAGTATCACGGGGCGCATTTTCTCGTGCGACGTGACGGCCGACTTTTCATGACGCCGCTTTGCCTCGTGATTCTCGCCGTCGAGAGCTCGGACGTGCTCTTCGCGGTGGATTCGATCCCGGCGATTTTTTCCGTGACGCGCGATCCGTTCATCGTTTTCAGTTCCAACATCCTCGCGATCCTCGGACTGCGGGCATTGTATTTTGCGCTGGCCGGGGCGATGCGGAAATTCCGCTATCTCAAGATGAGCCTTGTGTTCATTCTCGCGTTCGTCGGCGTGAAGATGCTGCTTGTGCACGTGGAGCCGGTCCCGACGTCCGTATCACTAGCGGTCATTTGCGGCATCCTGATGGTCGGGATCGCCGCGTCGTGCATGCCCGGCGAAGATCCGGCGGCGTTGGAGCCACCGCCGCTCGCGAAGTCGCCGCCTTCGGCGATCAAGCGTACGGCCGTGTATGCACTGCGCCAGGCTCGAAGGCTGATCGTGTTGATCGTCGGCAGCAGCGTCGTGTTGTTCGGGATCGTGCTCTTTTTTACACCGGGGCCCGCCATTGTCGTGATTCCGATCGGTCTGCTGATACTCGGGACGGAATTCGTCTGGGCAAGACAACTGTTGAAGCGTTTCAAAGACGAAGCCAGGAAATGGACGGGCGGCAAGGACCGGGGCAAGCCGGGCGATTCGAAGTCCAAGGGGGCGGAGAATGTCGAAACAGCGAGCCCTGAAACGCCGTGAATCGATCGTCGGCGGTGGCAACGGATTTCGTGACGTTCTCGTCTACATTCCGATGGCGAATTTGGTTAACATGCGTCTAGCGAGTCAATCGCGAGGGTCAACAACATGTCCGAGATTCCCGGTGCACAACAACTCCTTGGCGCGATGCAGCAGCACAACGCTTCCGACCTCCACTTGAAGGCGGGAAATCCGCCGGTGTATCGCATCGGCGGCCACTTGCGCCCCGTCCATTTGCCGGCGATGTCCGGCGCGCAAATCGATGCGTGCCTAACGCCGATCATTCCGGGCACTCGTCGCGGTTACTATGAAGAGCACGGCGATCTCGACTTTGCCTACAGCCTGCCGGACGGCGATCGATTTCGAATCAACATTTTCCGCGCCGGGGGCGTGATGAACGCCGCCATTCGGCGCGTGAATCCCTACATCCCGTCGTATGAGGAACTGAATCTGCCACCGGTGTTCCGAACACTGATCGATGAATCGAACGAGGGGATCATCATCATCAGCGGCGTTACGGGTTCGGGCAAAAGCACGACGCTGGCCGCAATGATCGAGCAAATCAACGACACGCGGCACGAGAACATCGTGACGATTGAAGACCCTGTGGAGTACATCTTCAAAAGCAAGAAATCGATCATCTCGCAGCGCGAAATCGGTATCGACATTGCGACCTATGGCGAGGGATTGAAGTACATCGTTCGACAGGATCCGGACGTGATCTTCGTCGGCGAGATGCGAGACAAGTTCACGATGACGTCGGCGCTCCAGGCGGCGGAGACCGGGCACCTCGTATTCGGCACGCTGCACACGGCGGATGCGATGCAGGCGTTCGCGCGCGTGCTGGAGTTTTTCCCGCGCGAGGAGCACGATTTCATTCGAAGCAGCCTCGCGAATTCGCTGCGGGCAATTTGCGCGCAGCGGTTGTTGCCGGGCGCCGAAGAGGGTAAGCGAGTGCCGGCGACGGAGGTACTCGTCAACTCAGCGACGTGCAAGGACATCATCCGCAAGGAGCAGGATGAGGACATTCCTGCGCTGATCGAGGGCAGCGAGAAGGAAGGCATGCACTCATTCACCACCTCGCTCGCGCGGCTCGTGCAGGAAGAGCTCGTTTTCATGGATACGGCGATGGAGTTCGCACCGAATCGAGATGCCCTGGCGGGACGCATTCGCGGCATCAAGACGTCGACGCAGTCGATGATCCATCGTACGAAATAGCGTCGAACGCCATGGGCGAATCGCCCTGGCGCTGCAGTCGTCTATTGGGCGTCCTCAATTCTGTCGGACCTTCGATCAGATTCAGCCCCTGCGCGAGTACGCTCTATACAGATTCAGCTCGGTCGGCGCACGGAATACTGCAGCGCTTGCTGGCCGTCGAGCGTGATTTCGCCGTCGAGTCGCATACCGACTTTTTCGAGGACGCGGATCGACGCCGTGTTGTCGGGAAGAACCAGTCCGATGATGCGGTCGAGATTCAGCGTCTCAAAACCGAATCTGACGGATGCGTGACTCGCCTCCGTCGCAAGCCCCTGTCCCCAATACTCGGGCAAGAACCGATACCCGAGGTCAACGGCTTCGAGATCCTCCAGATATTTCAAACCGCAGAAACCGATGACAGCCTGCGTCTCTTTCAGAACGCAGGCCCAGCGACCGTAGCCGTAGGTGTCGAAATCCGGATATCGTTCGATAGCGCTGCGCGCTTCCTCCACTGACTTGAGCGGCTGCTCGCCGGTATAGCGCATGACATCGGGATGGCTGTTGAGGGCAAAGAACGCGCCGGCGTCATCGGCCGTCATGGATCGAAGCTTGATCCGGTTCGTTTCTGGGCCTTGGCGGTAGGTCTTCATCAGAGCTCGTCGATTCGCGATCGCGTCGGCAAGCGAAGATCATTCGCGACGACCGGCGATTGGCAGGAACAAGGTCCGGATTATGCGCCTGAGACGGATGACTTGACGGGTCCTTTGTTGAGATGGGCGATATTGGACTCGAACCAACGACCTCTTCGGTGTGAACGAAGCGCTCTAGCCAACTGAGCTAATCGCCCTGAACTGCATATTAATCTAAGCCTCCCGGCGGCTCTTGGCAAGCAATTCGCGGTTTGTCAGGCGGTTTTGTCGTGAATAGCAGCCGGTGTCGCGTTCGGGCGGGACACGGCGGTCTAACGGGGAGGCGTCGAGAATCGCTCGATGAGTTGGAGTTCGATCGCTGGAATCCGAGCGCGTTTGTCTCTTTGACTCGCATGCAGGATGATACGATCCGGTGCGAAGTCGCGCCGCCAACTTGATGAGCGTGTGAGGATTGGATAGATGCTCGAAACTTCCGTAAATGAAGCTGTGACGTCCTGGCTTGGGAGCCCCGCAATCGCCGAGGCCGATCGGGCTGAGATTCGACGCCTCGTCGAGGCCGGCAACGAGTCCGAACTCACGGATCGATTCTACACGGACTTGTCATTCGGGACGGGCGGTCTGCGCGGCGTGCTCGGGGCCGGGCGGAATCGGATGAACGTCTATACCGTTGGCGCCGCGGCGCAAGGGCTCGCGGATTACATCGCCCGGGCAGGCGACACCGCACGGTCGGCAGGTGTGGCGATCGCTCACGACTGTCGTCGGATGAGCCGTGAGTTCGCACTGCGAACGGCGCTCGTGATGGCGGGAAATGGTATCAAGGCCTACGTCTTCGAAAAGCTGCGGCCGACGCCCGAGTTGAGTTTTGCGGTCCGCCACTTGAACTGCACTTCCGGCATCGTGATCACGGCAAGCCATAATCCGCCTGAGTACAACGGTTTCAAGGCATATTGGCGGGGCGGGGCGCAGGTCGTGCCGCCGCACGATCAGGGCATTATTGACGCGGTTCGGGCGGTCGGCGGGTTTGAGAATGTCCGCGTCGCCGATGAAAGCGACGCTCGCTCGAACGGGCTGCTTATCGACATCGGCGACGCGATCGACGAGGCGTACCTGGATCACGTCAGGGAGTCGTGCCTGAACCCGACTGTCTGTCGGGAATACGGCGACAAGATCAAGATCGTCTACACGTCGCTGCACGGCACGGGGGGGCAGTTGATTCCAAAGGCCTTGAATCAACGGGGGTTCACGCGCGTCCTTGAAGTTGCGGAACAGGCAAAGCCCGACGGTGAATTCCCGACGGTCAAGTCACCGAATCCGGAAGAACCAGCGGCGCTGGCGATGGGTATCGCCCTGGCAAAACGAGCGAGTGCCGACCTCGTGATCGGGACGGACCCGGACGCCGATCGCGTCGGCATGGCGGTTCGTGACAAGTCGGGCGACTATGTCCATCTGACGGGGAACCGGATTGCAGCGCTGCTGACTTGGTATGTTTGCGAGCAGCACAAACACAGGGAAACGATGCCGAGGCACGGCGTCGTACTGAGTACGATTGTCAGCAGCGATGAAATGAAGGTGATCGCTCGGTCCTACGGCGTCGAAGTGATCGAGACGCTGACCGGCTTCAAGTGGATCGCGGAACAAATGGCGAAGTTCGACGAGGAGCATGGCGAAAGCGCGAGGACGTTTCTGTTCGGCGCGGAGGAGAGCTACGGATATCTGCCCGTCTCGTTCGTCCGCGACAAGGACGCTGTGGCCAGTACGACGTTTGTTGCAGAGGCGGCCGCGTACGCTGCCGCGATGGGCAAGTCGCTCCTGGATATTCTCGATGATCTGGCCGCGAGATTCGGACTCTATCGGGAGGGCGCCAAGAGCATCACGCTAAAGGGTAAGCGGGGGGCCGATCAGATACTCGATATCATGGCGTCATTTCGGCGCGAAGCGCCTCGGGAGATCGGGGGCGTGAAAGTCCTCAGCGTGGGTGACTTGATGTCGGGGGAGATCGTCGATCGCGAAAGCCGTGAACGGATCGCCGGATACGAGCTTCCGGCCGCCGACGTGATTGTCCTGACGCTTGCGGACGAGACAAAGGTCATCGCACGTCCGAGCGGCACGGAGCCGAAGATCAAGTTCTATATCCTGGTACGCGAGCCGGGCGACGACCTACCGGCGGCGGAGGCGGCTGCTGCGGCAAAGATTGCGCGAATCGAACGAGATGTTCAGTCGATTGTCGACGGTATACTGGCCTGAGGCGCGATGTGGCCGATAGAGCTAAAGTTCCGGCGCAGGGCGATCGACTACACGCGAATTGATGTCCCGTGCCCGTGGAGTAAGTGATGATAGATCCGCTGACGAATCTGACCGGCATCCTGAACATCTTCTACGGTGCAATCATCACAACGCTCGAGATATTCCTGGGGCCGTTCCTGGCGGTATTCTCGCCGCTGTTTTCGATATTCTACTCGGCATAGATCGCTGCGCGGCAGCGAGTGACGCCTGTCCAGATTCCACGATTGCGCGCGCACCTTAATACCATCCTCGATCGTCCTGACAGCCGCCTCCGGGGCATGATTGTTGTGATTGGATCCTGGACCGAATGGATTCTTCAGTGAGCCCGCCTGGTTGTTCTGACGAACCGCTCCGATGCGCGCGATGACTCGACTTCCTCATTGACATCTGGGAACGACGCGACTTTCCGTCGAGCAGGACTCAGAGCAGTGATTCGAGGGTCGTGCAGACCTGATCAATCTCATCCTGCGTGAGTGCATTGTGAAACGGCAGGGCGATCGTGCGCGCCGCCACGCGCTCGCACACGGGGAAGTCCCCCGGTTTGAAGCCGAACTGCTTCATGTAGAACGGCTGGAGATGAATCGGTGCGAAGTAGTTGCTGCAGCCGATTTCGCGTTCGCGCAGTTGGGCAATCATGTCGTTGCGTTGATGCTCGGAATAATCATCAGCGAGCTTGACAACGAATACGAACCAGCTTCGCTTGCATTCCGGATCGTTATGTTGCCATTCGATTCGCGATTCATTCTTGAGGCGCTCTCGATACCAGTTCGCGACCTGCGCACGCCGGGCGAGAATTTCGTCGATGCGACGGATCTGTTCAACGCCGATCGCCGCCTGGATGTCGCTCATGCGATAGTTGTAACCCAGTCGTTCGTGCGACAACCAGCCCATGCCCGTATCCCGACCTTGGTTGCGCATCGATCGGCAGAGTCTCGCAATGTCGTCGTCGTTCGTCGTGATCATGCCGCCTTCGCCGGTCGTGATCTGCTTGTTCGGGTAGAAACCGAAGACGCCGGCATCCCCGAATGCGCCTGCCATCCGACCGCGATAGGTCGCCCCAAGGGCTTCACATGAGTCTTCAATGATGCGGACGTTGTTACGGGCCGCGATTGCCTCGACTTCTTCCATGGCGGCGACTTCGCCGAATGCGTCCACGGGAATCAGGGCCTTGGTTTTCGGCGTGATTGCGGCTTCGATCCGCGAGGCGTCGATGTTCCAGGTCACGGGGTCTATGTCGACGAGCACGGGCGTGGCGCCCTCGAACATGATGCAGTTGGTCGACGCGATGAACGAGAAGGGGGTGCTGACGACTTCGTCCCCATGCGAGATGCCGAGGGCTCGAATCAGCAGGTGCAGACCGCAGGTGCCGCTGGAGACGGCGATTCCGTGCTTGACACCGACGTAGGCGGCGAGTTTTTCCTCGAATTCATCGATTTTCGGGCCGAGGGAAAGGCGCCCGGACTTCATGACTTCGATAACGGCGTCGATCTCGGCCTGTGAAATGTCAGGCCCGGAGAGGTTGATCGGCATATTTTCGTTTCGCACTCCTGGTGTACCGTCGTTACGGCACATGGCAGGTCCTGGTTCGTTCGTCCACCCCAAATCCGACAGTCGCATCGTCAAAGCCGATTGGGCCGCCGTGGGTAAGACCGTAATTCTCTGGCTGGGATTGTGTTATGACAAGGGGAATTGGGTTGACACCGCCTGAAGTGGGCCGAATAATCCCCCTAACTATTTCGGAAAGCCCCTCGCCAGACTCTGGCGTTGGGCGAGGCGTGACGAGAATCGGCGGCCTGTACGCCGATATTTTAATCGCCTACTTCGTGAAAGAATTCACGAACTTCTGCGAGATCCCGGTGGCGCAGGCAGTGAGTCCGCATCCAGACATATGACCGAAACGAGCCCGGCTCCGGCCGACAATCAGGCGAAGTCAGACGATCGCGATGCAATCGCACCCCAGGTGCCGCCCATGACGGCGACGCTCATGGGTCGATTGTTCGTCGTGCCTGCATTGGTCGTTGTCAGCCTGCTGGCAGTTGCAGTCGTCGTCATTCTATTTGGCGCATCGCCGATTGATAAGCCGCGAAGCGTTGCGGAACTGATGAACGTCATCGAGTCCGATTCGGGAGATCGCTCGCTCGGCAACACGGTCCTGTCACCCAAGTCCAAGCAAACCTGGCAGGCGGCGCAAGAGCTGGCGATTCGATTCGAGAAGGGCCACTTCGACGGCGAGCCGATCGCGCCGATGGCCGATCGGCTGATCCGACTGATCAAAGATCGTAGGGCCAATGCATCGAACACGGCGGGAGACGATGAGGATCATGCGTCGGGCATCGCGTTGCAGCAGTTCCTGATTCTGGCCCTGTCTAAACTCAACACCGTCAACGGACTCGAAGCGACAGTCGGCTTGCTGTCCGACCCCGATCCGCAGATCCGTCGCATCGCGTTGCAGGCGATTGCGAACATGCGTTCGCTTCCCGAATCCGTAGATTCACTGACGAAAATGTACCCACTTCTGGAAGATCCCGTCGCGGAGGTGCGGATCGTGGCCGCGCTCGCGATTGCGACGATCGCCCCGAAGGGTGACCAGACTGCGATCGATCGAATCGCCGCAATGACGGCGACGGATCGCGACACGCAGATGAATCGCGCGACGGCGCTTGCACGGCTCGGCAGCTCGCGCGGTCGGAACATGATGTTGAACATGCTCAGCCGTGAGTATTGGAAGAATCTGTCGTCAACAGCTGACGACGCCAACAGCGGCTGGCATCCGCTTTCAGACGATGAGATTTCTGATAGATTGATCGCGATCGCGCCGATCGCGGCAGGGCTTAACGACGCCAAGGTGATTGAGGCGGTTGAAACGTTGAGCAAGAGCGATCCGTCGCCTCGTGTCCGAGATGCGGCATTGGCGGCATTGTCCCAGCGTTCGGCGGCGACGTCGACCGGCACGCAGGGAAACGTCGGCTCGCATGCCGGCCTTCGAGTGGATGAACCGGCCGCGCGCGGCGCGTAAGGATTTCCGTATGGCAAAAAAGCAACTCGTTACCAAAGTCTGGATTGAACCGGGCTGCATTATCTGCGACGCCTGCGAAACGACGGCCCCGGACGTGTTCGAAGTCCAGCACGAAAACGACACGTGCGTGATTCGGCCGGCGGCGTTGGATGCCGAATTCAACAAGCCTCGAACCAAGGCCATTATCGACGCCGCCGAAGAATGCCCGGTGGACGTCATCAAGTTTGACACGATTGAAATCGAAGTCAGCGACGCCGAGGCGGCTGCGGATGCGGCGAAAGCGCCCGCCGCCGCAAGCGCCGCAGGGGCCGGTGCCGCTGCTGCAAAGCTCGAACCGCCGAAGCCAAAAGAAGTCGATCCGGCCATCCAGGCATTGCTTGCGGCGACGACGGTGCGCGGCGGTCACGTCGTACTCGATCGCGGCCTGGAAGACATGCCCGAAAGCGTGCGACGGATGGCGAAGTTGTCGCCGTCGGAATTGCCCCCGGATGCCAGACAGGCGAAGGTCCTCGACAAGTCCAAGGCGGACACGAAAAAGGAGCCCGAAGGCGCATCGCGCCGCGACATTCTTGGCGTTGCCGGCATGGCCGCGGGCTGGGCGGCCGTCGCGACTGTAACCGGCGGCGGCACGTTGGCCTTCGCTCGGTTCATGGCGCCGAACGTGCTGGAGGTCGAAGATCCAAAAGTGCGTTGCGGTCCGCTCAGCAAGTACGTCGCCATGGCGCCCGGCGACGTCAATGAGGATTACAAGCCGGTCAAACCCAGCGGTTTCTGGATCATTCGACAAGAGGATCGGATTGCGGCGCTTTCGATTATCTGCACGCATCTCGGGTGTATCCCTTCCTGGCTTCCAAATGATCGAAAGTTCAAGTGTCCATGCCACGGCAGCGGTTTCAAGGAGAACGGTGTCAACTTCGAAGGCCCGGCTCCGCGGCCGCTCGAGCGCTTCAAGATCTATCTCGACGGCGACGAAGTGATCGTCGATCGATCGAGGAAGTTTCTGGCGATGGGTCCGAGCGATACGGCAGTGTGGAATGATCCGGAGGCGTACATTCCGGTTTAGCGTTTTCAATCATGCCGGGGCGCGGGCTCGGGCATTGTGTGGCGGCGTCGCCAGCGGCGCCCATCCATGTGGAACAGGTATTCGATGAGCGTATTCGGCAGCATCGGCAATTATATTCGCGAGAGCCAGATCTGGGGCTCCGTCTTTCGACATGGCGTTCCCAGGGATCGACGCACGCGCGCGATGGCGATCCTGAGCAACGTCTTTCTGCACCTTCACCCCGTTGCGGTGCGCAAGAGCGGCATTCGCCTTTCGTTCACGTGGTGCATGGGCGGTCTGACGTTTTTCCTGTTTCTGGCCGAGACGATCACAGGCGTCTTGTTGATGTTCTACTACCGGCCGGTGGTTGAATACGCCTACAACGACATCATCCAGCTCCGCGCGCATGTAACGCTCGGATTGCTACGGGAGATTCATCGCTGGGGCGCCCATGCGATGGTGATCGCGATCTGGCTGCACATGCTTCGCGTATTCCTAACGGGGAGTTACAAGCCGCCGCGCGAATTCAACTGGGGCGTCGGCGTCATCCTGCTCAAACTGACGCTGCTTCTGTCGTTTACGGGGTATCTGCTTCCGTGGGATCAGCTGGCGATCTGGGCGATTACCGTCGGGTCCAACATGGCCCGAGCGACGCCTTTCCTCGGTCACGAAGGACCGGGCGCGCAGTTGATGCGGATCGGCGACGTTCCGCTGATGCATGCAGGTTCTGACGCGAGATTCCTGTTGTTGGCGGGAACGGCCGTCGGCCCCGGGGCGCTACTGCGATTCTACGTGTTGCATTGCATATTCATACCGCTCGTCGTGCTCGTGCTGATCGCCGTGCACTTCTGGCGCATACGCAAGGACGGCGGTATTTCCGGTCCGCTCTAATCGGTGCGGGCTCAACGCAGGAAATGAACGATCTGAAATTCCGAGGGGCCGCGAGTTCCTCGGACCAGGCTGAAATAGGCGATTATGAACGGATTGAACACGCTTGTTCTTGCGGCCACGAGTGACGGCGGCTTGGGCTCGGTCATCAAGGACCTGCTCAACAAGGCCAGTGTGCCCCAGATCTTCGTGCCGCTGATGGCGATCGGGCTGATCGTCGCGTTGTTGACATATCGCACGTGGACGCGTCCCGCGATCGCGGGCCTGCTGGCGCTCGCAGCCATTGCGTTTTACGTGTGGAGCGCGACGGACGAGAACTTCTTCAAGATCATCGTGAAGCCCGACAACGTGCCGATCACGATCATGCTTACGGCGACCGCGATCGTGACATGGTTGGCGTTTCGTCAGGCGGCGATCAACGATGCCCGGATGGAGCGCGGCGAACCGCTGATCGAAAGCGGCGCCGATGACAAGGTGCTCGTCTGGCCGGATCTCGTCTATACAGAAATGATCTGTCTTGTGCTCTGCTCGATCGCTCTGATCGTCTGGGCGATTTTGTTGAAGGCGCCGCTCGAGCCGGCGGCCAATCCGACGAACATTCCCAACCCCTCGAAGGCGCCGTGGTATTTCCTCGGACTTCAGGAGCTTCTCGTCTATTTTGACCCGTGGATTGCGGGCGTTCTGTTGCCGGGCTTCATCATTTTGGGGCTCGTGGCGCTGCCGTACATCGACAAGAACCCGCGAGGCAACGGTTACTACACATTCAGCCAGCGGAAGATGGTCATCTGGGTGTTCATGTTCGGCTGGGTCATCATGTGGGTGGTCCTCATCGTCCTCGGCACGTTCCTGCGAGGTCCCAACTGGAACATCTTCGGCCCGTATGAAACGTGGGATTCGCACCGACCTGCGGCGCTACTGAACGTCAACGTCTCGGATCTCTTCTGGGTCGTGCTGCCGGAAAAGACGGGACTCTGGTCACCGGGGCTTCCGAAGAACGCCGTCGCCGGGATCCCGGCGATGTTCATCCGGGAGGCGCCTGGCATCGTTCTACTGGGCGGCTATTTCTTCATTCTGCCGGTCATCCTGGCGAAGTCGGTTCTCAGCAAGCTGTTCAAGGATCTCGGCCTGATTCGGTATGCAGTCTTCTGGCTCCTGATGAGCTGGATGATGCTCGTACCGATCAAGATGGTCTTGCGATGGTTGTTCAATCTGAAGTACTTCATGGCCCTGACGGAGTGGTTCTTAAACGTCTAACGCCGTCGAATTCGTTCGCGCGTGAAACGTAGTACGCGGCGCCGGCATGAGGCCGGCGCGATAGGGAAGCATCAATGCCCGTAACGACCGATACGCTCTGGAATATGCGTCGGCTCAACGTCGTCTTCGGCGTCAGCGCCGTGCTGATGCTCGTGTCCTTCTTCTGGATGATGAAGCACGACATGGACCGCAAGTGGCGCGATTTTCAGGTCCAGTATTTCAATGCCCGCTCCGGCCTGGCGCACCTGACGTACCTGGCCTACGGCAGCCCCGGCAATCAGGAAAAGCACAAGGCCCTGCAGGACGCAGTCGACAAAGCGCGGGCATCGGTCGATTCAAACGCTGTCGCGAAGCTGGAGGCTGAGATCCAGACCAAAGCCGGCGAACTCGAAGGCGTCGCGCTGGATTACGGCAACACCAACGCAGCGCTCGGCGTGACGGTCTTCTACCTCGATGAGTCGCAGGCGTTCGAGGGAATGAAGGACGACCACACCGAGTCACTCAAGGACAAATACGAGGCGCAGGTCAGCAAGCTTGCGGGACTGAAGAAGACCAAGGACTCACTGGAGGACGATCTTCGACGGCTTAAGGCGAGCTTGAAGCAGCTCCAGGCGCCTGTCGCCAGCGCCGAGCGCGAACTCAGCGCGTTCGAAAAGGGCTTCCGGGACGCTCATCAGGCCGACATCAAGTTCGGACCCAGCATTACGCGGGCGCTACTGAACGCACCGATTCTCGACTTCGCGCCGCCGCACGACATCCCCGGCCGCCAGGAAGTCAAGAATCTCTTCATGAAGAATATCCGTACGGATCTGAACTTCACGGACACGTATGTGTCGGACCGATGCACGACCTGTCACATCGGCATCGACAATCCGGAGTTCACTCAGGAGAACCTCGTCGCACAGGCGGAGGAAGCGATTCAGTCCGAAACGGTGCGCCCGGTACTCGAACGAGAGAACGAGAAACTCGCCAAGGAACTCGATCGCCGACTCGTGGATGTGGATACATCGCTCGCCGGCGGCGACAAGGCTGCGTTCATCAATCTGTTCATCAGCGCCGCGAATAAGTTCCTCGAGGAAACGGATCGACCGCACCTGTATTCAAAGCCGATTCACGAAGCGTTCGCGAATTCGGACCCGGATCGGGGTACAGTTCAGTCGGCGATTGACAAGCAGTTCCAGCGGATTGTGGCGGCCGAGAAACCGCGGGCCGGCGCCGATCGCGAAGGCCGCCCGCTGACTTGGCGTGAAATGGACGAAAACGAGCGGGACAACTACTTCCTGCGATTGATGGCCGCCGTGAATCTCTATATGGAGAACAACGACGACGCCTCGCGCCCCGCGATCAAGTACGGCAAAGTGATCGCCGCCCATCCGCGTCTTGATCTGTTCATCTCCGCCACGTCGGCACACCCGATGAAGTCAATGGGTTGCACAGTCTGTCACGAGGGCAGCGGGCAGGAGACTGACTTCATCTTCGCGGCGCACACGCCGAAGGACACAAAGCAGCGACACGAGTGGGAGCACGAGTACGGCGAGCGCGAACTCGGGATTCCGATGAATTCGTTCCACACGGTGGATGAGTTCTGGGAACGACCGATGCTCAAGGACAAGTACACGTCCGCAAGCTGTGCGAAGTGCCACGACCAGATCTTCGATCTCGATCGTCACAAGACGGCGCCGCTGCCGGAAGCCGCCAACATCGTTGAGGGGCGCGAACTTTTCACGCGCGTCGGATGCATCAACTGTCACAATGTTGACGGACTCTCGGACTCCCGTCGCGTCGGCACGGATCTGACGCACGTCAGCAGCAAATTGACGCCGGGCTTCATGGAGCGATGGATCGAGTATCCGAACAACTTCCGCCCGTCGACGCGGATGCCGCACTTCTTCAAACAGGAAAACAACGTCGATTCGTCGGGACGAACCGAAACCGGTTACAGCGAATTCGATCCTCAGCCGGAACTTCGCACGGAGACCGAAATCCAGGCAATCGCACATTACCTCAACGTTTTCTCGAAGCCGTGGGAGCCGTTGCCTTCGCCGGAAGGCATCGAGGCGGATCCCAAGCGCGGTGAGGAGCTGTTCGTCTCGATCGGGTGCCTCGCCTGCCACGTGAACCTGGACGCCCACGATCCATTGGATGACGAACATCGAACCTTCGGCGAAAAGTGGATCGTCAAGGACATCGCAGTCGAGAAAGCCAGGCTCGAAGCTCAGCGCGTCAAGCGAACCGACGGTCCGCCGGACGGCGATGCGATTCAGGCGATGATCGATGCCGAAATGCCGGCGGCCAAGGAAGCGTTTGACGCGATGTCCAAGAACGACCGCGTGCGGTATGCGTCGCGGCGGTTCTCAAGGCGGGCACGGCAGCATGCGATGCTGGCGGCGAAAACCGAGCGATTCGAAGCTGAGACGCAGGACAATCGTACGCCCGACCCATTGCTCACTTACGTACCGCCCGAGTTCACGAAGCAGGGGCCGGAACTCAGCGGTCTGGGCACGAAGCTCGTGCCGGACGCGTCCGACGAAAACCAGCAGGCGCACGGTACGCGCTGGCTTTACAACTGGCTTCGCGATCCGCGGCATTATTCGTCCTACACAGTGATGCCCCGAATGTTCCGCGATCACTATTACCAGCAGGATACGGCTGAAGAGCAGCAGCTGAAGAACGATCAGGACATCCTCGACGTCACCGCGTATCTGTTGTCGCTTCGAAACGACGACTTCGACATGACGCGCATCGCCGACGACGACACGCATCGCGACATGCGCGAACATCTTCTTCGCGAGATCCTGGGCGGCCTGAATACGAAGAGCGTGGTTGACATCTACCTTGCCGACGAGAAGAACGATGGCGAAACATACGGACCGCTGACGTCAGCGATCGTCAGTCAGGCGACTGCGAGCTTCGGTGGCGGAGACGAAGGCCGACAACACGTTGAAGCACTGATCGAGGCCAAGTCGAACTCGCTCGAAGATCGGCGAAAGCTGTTTCTTGGTATGAAGATGATCAGCCATTACGGCTGTTATTCGTGCCACACGATCAGCGGTTTCGAGGATGCGACGCGGCCGGGCACGGATCTGTCGACCTGGGCGCAGAAGTTCATGAGTCAGCTGGACTTCGCCTATTACTCCCCCGTCTTCGAGCACGAGCGAGAAGAACGTCCGGAGATGTTCGAGAACACGTATCGCGGCGATCTGCCGGACAACGCGCATCTCATTCGTGACGTCGCGGAGGCGTCTGCCGACCTGTTGGCGCACATCGGCGGCAAGGAGAGCGATGCGGGCAACTTCCCGCAGTCGATTCATCACAACCACGCGTCATTCGCCTACTACAAGATCCGCAATCCGCGCATCTGGGATCGCGGCAAGATTCGAAAGCCGTATGAGAAAATCAAAATGCCGAACTTCTTCTTCACGGAAGAGGAGGCGACGGCCATCACGACCTATGTTCTCTCGCGACGAGACGCCAACGTGCGGGAGCCCGTCAAGATCGATTACGAAGACACGTCGGTCGGCCGGATCGCCCGCGGCAGGGCGCTGGCGAACCAACTGAACTGTTACGGGTGCCACACGATCGAGGCCGACGTTCCAGCGACGATCCATCAGTACTATACGGAGGACCCGAGCGTCGACGACAGCTTTGTATTCGGACCGAGATTCAAGCCGCCGCTCTTGTGGGGCGAAGGCGCGAAGATTCAGAACGACTGGTTGTTCAAGTTCTTCAATAACGTCGAGATGCTGCGCCCCTGGCTTCACGCGCGGATGCCGAGCTTCTATCTCTCGACGGAAGACGCGACGCAACTTGTTGAGTATTTCGCGGGTTTGACGCAGTACGAATCGAAGGTCCTGGATGATGAGCTGCTGCCCGTTGCGAAGTACCTCCAGCAGGTGCACAGCGGGGCTTCCGTCGGCGACAATCCGACGTGGTACATGAGCGATCGATTCGACGACGAAAGCGAATTCCTGCGAGACTACGCGTTGCGGCACAACCAGGCGCGGGTATATGACTTCGATGATTCCGCGGCCGAGAATGCCCAGGAACGGGAAGAAGCGCTGTCTCGCGGTTTCGAAATCGCGAGGACGCGGGCTGAATTCCTGATGGGCGTGTTTAACGTGCCGTTTCCGTTTACCGATCCAAGAACCCATCGCGCAGACGATGCAAGGTTCAAGCTGGGCGAAGAGTTCTTCTACGATCAGCGATGTCTCGCCTGTCACGTGGCGGGGGATCCTTCAGTTCCGGGCACGACGACGGATATCAAGGCGCCGAACTTCGCGCTGGCGTCAAAACGTCTGCGATACGACTGGGTGATCAATTGGCTTCAGAACCCGCAGGCGATCCAGCCGGGGGCGAACATGCCGCAGATTTTCCAGGACGGCGGCAGCGCGTATTCGCTTCTTTCCGGCGAGGATCGAACGTCAAAAGAAGAGAAGTTCGGCAGCGAAATGGACGTTCAGGCTCACCTGCTCGTGGACTTCCTGTTCGAACTCGGCAATCGGAACTACACGGCGATTCAGCCTGGCGCGCTCGATCAGCCTGCGGGCGGCGGTGCGGCAGGTGAGGGCGACGAGATCGATTTCGGCGGCGGAGACGACAAGGCCGAGGAAGTCGAAGTGGATTTCTAGCCGATTGCGATAATCGTCGGCTAATCAGATTAGAGGCCCGGCTGACGCTCCGCGGCGCCTAACGCAGGCTGCCCAGGAGTGTCCGGGTCGGGGGACGGCGGGTTGCAAATCCAACTGCACCCGTTAAAACGTAGCAGGTGTCGCAAAGTTGCGACACACCGACAGAAGGAGTTTCAGATGTTCCGAAAGCAGTGGGTTGCAGCGACACTGGCGGCAGTTTTGGCGACGCAGGTCTTCATCGGCGCTGCGGCCGCAGACAATGAAAAAGGAACGGCCGTCATCAAGGGGAAAGTGACGTTTGAAGGAAAGGTCGCAGCCGTCAAGGTCCCGATGACCGATCAGCAGTGCGCGACGTTGAACAAGGACAAGAAGCCACCGGTCGTCGATCCGGGCAAGCTCGTTTATGCGAAGGACGGCAACACGGTCCCGGACGTGTTCGTGTATGTGAAGAAGGGCGCAGGCAAGTACGACGCACCGAAGGAGCCTGTCGAGCTGGATCAGAAGGACTGCATGTACGTGCCGCACATGCTCGGCATGATCGCGGGCCAGCCCCTGTTGATCAAGAACGGCGACCCGGTGAATCACAATGTTCACTCGCTTGCCCAGAAAAATCCGCAATTCAACTTTGCCCAGCCGAAGCAGAACATGGAAAAGGTGCTTGAGGGCAAGGATACGTTCAACAAGCCGGAAATCGGCGTGAAGATCAAGTGCGACGTTCACAGCTGGATGAGCGCCTATGCGTTTGTCCTCGAGAATCCGTTCTTCGACGTCACGAAGAGCCACCTGAATGACGGCGGCGACAGCACGAAGCGCGGCACGTTCGAGCTAAAGGGACTGCCCGCCGGCAAGTACACGATCGAGGCGTGGCATGAAAATTTCGGCGTGCAGACTCAGGAAGTCGAAATCAAGGACGGCGAGACGAAGGAAATCGAATTCAAGTTCACAGAGAAGGGCGCACAGGCGCCTGCCGTTCGAGAAGTGATTCTCGGGCAGGCCTCGAGCGACGATAAGGACGCCAAGCCGGCATGCTGTGCGGCAAAGGCTGCCAACGTCGACGCCGCGTCAAAGTGATCGCTGTCGTATCGACCGATAGAACCCAAGACTGACTGCGGAAACGCCGTCGCAACCATCGCCCGAATGGACGAGAACGCGACGTCCGCAGAGTTCAGCGGTTAATTGAATTGCTTAATCGGCCCGGCTTCATGAGGGAGCCGGGCCTGTCCTGATGGTTGGAGAACTGAGGATGGAACTGCTGGCCCAGGCGGCGGATTTCGGAACGTACGGTAAGTGGATGCCGCCGAATCTGTCAGTGCGCGGCGGGGCGATCGATCAGCTGATCGAGATCCTGCATTATTTCATGGCCGTGCTCTTTGTGGGATGGGGAATCTTCTTCGTCTATTGTCTCGTTCGGTTCCGTTCCGGCAAAGGCGGCTCGGCGCAGTACCATCCCGTCAAAGGAAAGGCTTCGAAGTACGCGGAAGTCGGCGTGGCCATTTTCGAGGCCGTGCTGCTGCTCGGCTTTTCGATGCCCGTCTGGGGGGAGTACAAGAACGATCCGCCCCCTGCGGACAAGCGCGTTGAAGTTCGCGCGATCGGCGAGCAGTTCCAGTGGAATTTCCACTATCCCGGACCCGACGGAAAGTTCGGTCGAACCAATGCGAAGTTCATCGACAACGTAAGCAACACGATCGGTCTGGATCCGGACGATCCAAACGGAAAAGACGACATCCAGACGATCGGGGCCCTGCATCTTCCCGTCGGTCGGCCGATCTACGTGCGAATCACGTCGAAGGACGTCATTCACAGCTTCGCGATCCCGACGATGCGCGTGAAGCAGGACGCCATTCCCGGCATGGAAGTGCCGGTCTGGTTCCAGATCAAAGAGGGCGCGACAACGGCAAACCTGCTCAAGTCAAAGTCCATGAATGAGGACTTCGACACGGCCAAGACCAATTGGTATCGCGTTCGTCATCTCGTCGCATCCAAAGACTATGCCGACAAGTCGGGACAGATCATCCTCGCGGAAGGCGCCGGCATCGGCTTGAGCCGCGACGCCGGCGAAAAGAAGCTGAAGCAGCTTCGCGAAGCGGGCATCGACTCGATCAACATGCATCCGGAGAATCCGCTGGAAGTCATTTGCGCCCAGCTCTGCGGCAACAGCCACTTCAAGATGAAGGCACAGCTCTATACCTATGACGACGCCGGATTCGAAGCGTGGAAGAAGAGCACCGTGCCGGAGGTCATCGAGGAATTCTGATCGGAACACAGCGGCGATGGCAGATCGCAGGATTGCGGTATGTCTGATCGTACAGGTTTCGATCGAGCCTGAGCGGAAATTGACTGTGGGACGCAGAGGGGCGTCACCGCCGAATTGATACCAACAACGCACGCCCGTCGGCATGCGATTCAGGACAGCCTTCATCGCTCGCAAACCAGTTGCGGGCGGCAGTCAGAACAGGCGTTGAAGAGGACGCTGCCATTATGAGTGACCATAGCCACGAACTGCCGTTTTGGAAGAAGTACATCTTTTCCGTCGATCACAAGGTCATCGGAATTCAGTACACCGTCACGGCCCTTCTGTTTCTTGCATTCGGCTTCGGCCTGATGCTGGTCATGCGATACCAGCTGGCCTATCCGAATCAACCGCTTCCCGGGGTTTTTGCCAGTGTCCTGTCGGAACCCGTTGTCGGCGAGGTGACCGTCAACGAGGCGACAGGCGAAACGGGTAAGGTGCTGACCGGCGACGGCTACAACGCCTTTGGCGCGATGCACGGCACGATCATGGTGTTCCTCGCCATCGTGCCACTCGCGGTCGGTGGATTCGGGAACTTCGTCCTGCCGCTTCAATGCGGCGCGCCGGACATGGCCTTCCCCCGGCTGAACATGGCGAGCTATTGGACTTACTTGTGCGGCGGCATCCTGATGCTGTTCGGGTTCTTCGTCAAAGGCGGGGCGGCGAACAGCGGCTGGACCTCTTATCCACCCTTGTCGCTGATCGCAACGACGGGCCAGACGATCTGGCTCCTCGGCATGGTCATCCTGATCACGTCGTCGCTTCTCGGAAGCGTCAACTTCATCGTGACTGCCGTGCAATTGCGCGTTCAGGGGCTGAGCTTCTTCCGGCTGCCGTTCTTCGTATGGGCGCAGCTCGTAACATCGTTCCTGCTGCTGCTCGCCTTTCCGCCGCTCGAAGCCGCGGGTCTGCTTCAGCTGATGGATCGCGTCGCCGGGACAAGCTTCTTCGATCCGGGCGGTCTGATCATCTCCGGCGTCGAGCGAAATTCGGCCGGCGGCGGCAGTCCGCTGCTGTGGCAGCATCTGTTCTGGTTCCTGGCCCATCCGGAAGTGTACGTTCTGATTCTGCCGGGGCTCGGCATTATCGCCGAAGTCATTGCGAACAACACGCGGAAGCCGCTCTGGGGATACAAGTCGCTGGTTTACTCGGCGATCTTTCTCGGTTTCATGTCGTTCATCGTCTGGGCGCATCACATGTATCTGACGGGCATGGGAACGACGCTGAGTACGTTCTTCCAGGCGACGACGATGATCATCTCCGTCCCGTCCGTCATTATTCTGACCTGTCTGGTCATCAGCCTCTGGGGCGCAAGGATTCGATTCAATACGCCCATGTTGTTCGCATTGTCATTCCTGCCGATGTTCGCCATCGGCGGATTGACCGGCCTCCCTCTTGGGTTGACGGCGTCGGATATCCATCTCCACGACACGTACTACGTCATCGGCCACTTCCATTACGTCGTGGCTCCGGGAACGATCTTCGCGATGTTCGCTGGCGTTTACTACTGGTACCCGAAGGCGTCGGGCCGGATGATGAATGAGTGGCTCGGCCGCATTCACTGGTTCGGTTCGTTTGTCTTTATCAACGCCGTGTTCATGCCGTTCTTCTTCCTGGGCATGGCCGGCGTGCTTCGTCGGCAGTTCGACCAGACGGAGACACTGCACGGCGCCGCCGTCCAGGGGTTGACGGTCATGGCGACGTGGGGCGCGATCGGTCTCGCACTCGCGCAGATTCCGTTCGTCATCAACTTCTTCTGGAGCATGTTCGCCGGCCAGCGGGTCGGTGCGAACCCGTGGAAAGCGACGACTCTTGAATGGACGGCGCCGTCGCCGCCGCCACACGGCAATTTTGACGCCGTGCCGGTCGTGGCCCGCGGACCATACGAATACAGCGTGCCGGGTGAGAGCGAAGATTTCTCGATGCAGGCAACTGCCTGATTCTGGTTTCAATAGGAGACGCAAGCGTTGTCTGCAACGGTAATACCCTACGACGTAAAGCCGCATCCGCTCACGGGGATGTACAACGGCAAGTTCGGCATCTGGCTGTTTCTTGCCTCGGAAATCATGCTGTTCGGCGCGTTGTTCTCGACATACGTGCTGCTCCGCGTTGGTGCCCCTGAGGGGACGTGGCCGATCGCCGGGTCACCGACGACGCGCGGCGACAACATCCTGCAGGTGCCGCTCGCGGCGTTGAACACAGCCTTCCTGATCACTTCCTCGGTTACGATGGTCCTGGCGTGGGCCAATTTGAAGATGGGGAGCTTCAAGAAGGGGCAGCAATTCCTCCTCGTCACGGTTCTTCTGGCCGGCGCGTTCCTCGTCGTGAAGTACTTTGAGTACAACTCCAAGCTGCATCATTATGCCGTGACGTTCAACGAGCACTTCGATCGCGACGGTGTCGAGTCCAAGTCGTTCAAGGGTTTAACGCAAGCCGGCACGGAAAAGACGATTCACTACCTGTGGGGCCATGTTGAAGAAACCAAGAAAGACGCCGACGGCGCCATTCAGAGTTACTTGTTCATGCCCGATCACGACACGAGCCATGGCGGCGAGGGGCACGAGCCGAAGGCCGTCGAGATTCATCCGGCGGAAATCGCCCGAATGACGACGTTCGGCCCAGGCGGCAGCTCGTTTCTTGGCTGTTACTTCGTGATCACGGGCCTGCACGGTCTCCACATCGTCGGCGGCATCGTCGTGATGCTGTGGTTCCTGCTGACGGGCTCGAAGATGTGGAAGACGCAGCCCGACAAGTATGCCAATCGAATCGAGTGCACGGGTTTGTACTGGCACTTTGTCGACCTGGTCTGGATCTTCCTGTTTCCCGTACTTTACCTGCTGTAGGAGAAGGCGATGGGTTCTTCGGCTCACGAAATACAAGGTCATTTGAAGAAGTACTACATGGTCTTCGGCGCTCTGCTCGTGCTGACGGGCGTGACTGTCGCTGTCGCCGAGTTTCACGTGTCCATCGGTATGGCAATCGTCGTCGCGCTGTTCGTCGCGAGCATCAAGGGGACGCTGGTCGCATGCTATTTCATGCACTTGATGGAAGAAAAGAGCATGCTGATCTGGATTCTCGCGCTCTGCGCGCTGTTCTTCCTCATGCTTCTTCTTGTTCCGATGTTCACTATCGGCGAACAGGATGCGGGCCTCATGGAGCGAATGCGCGGGTTGAGCCCGAACTAAGGGGGACGAAATGTCGCTGAAGGCCTTTCATGTGTTCTTCGTCGCGATTGCGATCCTGATGTGCATCAGCCTCGGAATTTGGGGCATTCGATCGGCAGGATCGGATGTATCCTCGCTCCCGATGGCAATGGGGGCGGCGGGGTTCGCCGGTGCTCTGATTCTTGTCATTTATGGCGCCTGGATGCTCAAGAAACTCAAGCGGTTCAGCTATGTTTAATCGAACGAATACGACGCGGGGGGGACGGTTCGCGGCAATGCTGTCGGTCGCGGTCGTCGCCGCATTGCAGACGACTGAGATTTTCGCCTGCAGTGTGTGTCAGGGCGATCCAGATTCGAAACTGGTCAAGGGCGCCGAAGCCGGCGTATTGACCATGGTCTTCGTTACCTACGGCCTGCTTCTGAGCATGATCGGGCTCGGCGCGACGTGGTTCGTTCGACAGCGCCGCAGATTGACGCGCGTGAATGCCGGCGTCACGACGGAAGTTAGCGGAGAATCGAAGAACCAGGACGGCGAGAGCTGATTCGAGTTCCTCCGCCGATCCTTGAGTTCCGCACATGAAATCGCAGACCATTGAATACGCGACGATGCCTGCAGATGTCGCCCCGAAATCGCAACGTGGGCTCCACATCTTCGCATGTATCCTCGTCGTGCTAACTGTGGGGCTGATCGCGGCCGGCGCGATGGTCACGAGCACGGGCAGCGGACTTTCGGTTCCGGACTGGCCAACGACCTATGGCGAGAACATGTTTATGTTCCATCCCAGCAAATGGGTCGGGGGCATCTTTTACGAACACGGCCATCGCTTGCTCGCGTCATCGATCGGCTTTCTGACGATCGTTCTCGCGGTCTTCGCTCACGTGCGAGGCGGGCGGAAGGCGGTTCGCGTACTCGGATGGGTGGCGCTGGCGACTGTGATCGCCCAGGGCATACTCGGCGGCATGACAGTGAAATACATGCTGCCGACGTGGATTTCAGTGTTCCACGCCTGCCTGGCGCAGACGTTTCTCTGCGTTCTGACGACAATCGCCGTACTGACGCATCCACGCTGGAGCGGTTCGACCCGATCTTCCGTCGCTTTGCCGAAGCGGTCCCACAGTTCTGCGATGGCGCCACTCGCGCTCATCGTCGTCGTCTTTGCCCAGCTCATCGCCGGCGCGATCATGCGTCATACGCAGTCGGGGCTCGCTGTTCCGGACTTCCCGCTGGCCTACGGTCAGGTCATTCCGAGCCTCAGTGAGAAATCACTGGTCACTTACAACGATGCCAGAGCATTTGAATTACAGTTATCGCCTGTCACCAGTTCGCAGATCGTGTTTCACCTCGTGCATCGGGGCGGCGCCGTGCTCGTTCTAATCGCTGTCATTGCCTGTGCTGTCTCAATTCATCGCAACGACGGCAGGGGAACGCCAACGTCTCGCGCCATCGGCTGGATCGCGCTGCTCGTCATCATCCAGGCAACACTTGGTGCCTACACGATCTGGACGGCCAAGCTCCCTGTCGTTGCAACGGCGCATGTCGCCGTCGGCGCTGCGACATTGGCGGCTTCGTGGCGATGTTTCCTGCTGTCGCGAATGTGTCCGCCCCGTTCGCTCGCAGAAGTGAACGATGAAGCACTGCCGATCGACGTTGCTGTTTCGGGGGTCGTGGCATGAAATCCGGACCGAACGAACAGCGAGACGGCGGCGTCGCAGCAGTCGGCATTTCGATCGATCAAAGCGCACCGACAATCCCGGCGATGGTCCGGAATCGCGTTTGCGACTTTCTGGAGTTGGCCAAATTCCGACTGAGCCTGCTGGTCCTCGTCGTCGGCGCCGCGGGTTACTGTCTTGGCGCGCCCGCGGAAATCAGTCTGGTCGGGCTTGGTCACACAATCATCGGCATCGCCCTCGTGGCGTTCGCCGCGAACACGTTTAATCAGGTCATCGAGCGCGAGTTCGACGCGAAAATGCATCGAACGCGGAATCGACCGTTGCCGTCCGGACGCGTCAGCGTGAGCGAAGCGTTGGTCTTTGCCGGCGTCTGCGCTGCGGTCGGCATCCTCTGGCTCGATGTCTTCACCAACACACTCGCCGCATCGATTGCGGCGTTGACCCTGTTCACCTACGTCTGGCTCTATACGCCGGCAAAACGGGTAACGGCGCAAAACACGCTGATCGGCGCAATTCCCGGTGCGCTTCCACCTGTGATCGGATTCGCCGCGGCGGCCGGCTCGCTGTCGATCGAGGCGGCGCTGCTCTTCGTGATCCTCTATTTCTGGCAGATGCCGCATTTCTACGCCATCGCCTGGATGTACCGGGAGGATTACGCACGGGGCGGCTATCGCATGCTTAGCGTGACGGACCCGACGGGCCTCGCCATTTCCCGGCAATCGCTTCTCTATATGGGCTTGCTGGTTCTCGCCACGCTGCTGCCGGCCGTGTTTGCCGGCTGGCCCGTTCTGTATCTCTGCGGAGCCGGCTCGATCGGCTTCTGGCTGGGTGTATTCGTCGTGCGCTTCGCAACAGAGCGGACGCACGCAAACGCCCGCGCCGTGTTGCTTGCATCGATTGCCTACCTGCCTGTGCTTGTGCTGCTCCTGTTAATGACACGTTCGGCCGCGTAGCCGTTTGCTGTCTCACTGCTACAATCCCGAAAGTACGGAAGCAGGGATGAGCCGCATTTACGGTCGCCGCATCGCACCATGATCAATGTCAACAACATCACGTTTCGGTATGGCGACCGCGTCGCGCTGAACGGTGTGTCGTTCGACGTAAGCGCGGGCGAGGCGTTTGCCTTACTCGGCCCCAACGGCAGCGGCAAGACGACGTTGTTTCGCATCCTCAGCACGCTCCTCGCGCCGCAGGGTGGTCATGCGTTCATTGACGGTCTCGACGTCTTCAGGGATCGCGTCGCAGTCCGCAGCCGCATGGGCGTCGTGTTCCAGTCGCCAAGCCTTGATATCCATCTGACGGTGCGCGAAAACCTGGTTCACGCCGGGCATCTCTACGGCCTGGCCGGCGCGTCGTTGTCGGATCGCGTCAGGGAATCGCTTGACGCCGTCAAATTGACTCAGCGAGCAAACGATCGTGTAAAGACGTTGTCAGGCGGCATGAAGCGTCGTGTCGAGCTCGCCAAGTGCCTGTTGCATCATCCGCGTGTACTGATCCTGGACGAACCCAGCACGGGGCTCGATCCGCGGGCACGCGACGAATTCTGGACGCTGCTCAACGAGGCGCGCGTTCAACGCAATACGACGATTCTCGTCACGACGCATCTGATGGATGAGGCCGAAGATTGCGATCGCGTCGCCATATTCGATCGCGGCAGTCTTGTCGCATGCGACTCACCGACCGCTTTGAGACATCGCATCGGCGGCGACTGTGTAACTGTCGATTGCGCGGATTCCGTTGCGCTGTCCAACGAGATTGCGAAGCGATTTGCGGATTCCAAGTGCGCGTTGGTCAATGGCACTGTTCGAATCGAAAGTGACAACGCCGCGCGTCTCGCGTCTGATCTCTTGCGCGAGTTCGGCGATCGCGTGAGGACATTGACGATCGGGCATCCCACGTTGCACGACGTTTTCATTCACGAAACGGGCCATCGATTCGACGACGACATTGCGGAGGTCGGCAAATGAATGGGAGCGAAGCACCTCAAGCCGAGTCTCGCATTTTCGTGCCCGCGTATTCCCTCGCTCGTCGAGAAATCACGCGGTTCCTTCGGCAGCGCGGCCGCATCATCGGCGCCGTCGGAACCCCGTTGATTTTCTGGCTACTCTTCGGCGGCGGTATCGGCAGTTCATTCAAAGTCGAGCAGTTGGGGGAGTCCTATCTCGAGTATTCGTACCCCGGCGCGATCGCATCGATTCTCCTGTTCACGGCGATCTTCTCAATGATCTCGATCATCGACGATCGCAGCGAGGGGTTCATGCAGGGCGTGCTCGTCGCGCCGGTGTCGCGCGTGGCGATTGTCGTCGGGAAAGTCGCCGGGGCGTCGGTGCTCGCCGTCGGGCAGGCGGCCGTCTTTCTGTTGCTCGCGCCAGTGGCCGGGCTGCGTCTCGGACCGTTGGAAATCGCCGCGACATTCGGGGCGATGGTTCTCGTATCCGTCGCCGTTTGCGGTCTCGGCTTCTGGATGGCATGGCGGATGGAATCGACGCAGGGCTTTCACGCCGTCATGAACGTCGTTCTGATGCCGATGCTGGCACTCTCCGGAGCGTTCTTCCCGATGAGCGGGGCGTCCATGGCAATTGTCTGGCTGATGCGCCTCAATCCGATGACGTACGGCGTATCACTGATTCGCTCTGCTCTGCTTGGTAAGTCCGTGGATGAAGCCACGGGCCTGAGCGCCGTGACCGGCCTGGCCGTGACGGTCGGCTTCATGCTCATCATGGTCGGAGTGTCGATCCGTGCCGCGTCCAGAGAGACGAGGCACGCGCTCGCGTAGCGTTTCGTTTGGCATATTTGTTCGGCCCTTTTTGTCCGCGACTGCCGCATCGCCTACAATCCGACTTGAACACCACGGCAGCGGAACTGACCTCGAAATATGCAACGAAACACGCCATGACGACGACGATCGAGTCAACGATGCAGACATCCTCCACGACATCAGAAACAACGATCGCGACGGAGTCGGAATTGCGCCCGAGTCGCTGGTTCTGGCTGGGCATGCTCTTTTCTCTGGCTGCGGTCGGCGGCGTTGCATACCTGCAATATGCTCGCGTGGATGAAGCCAGACACGGTCGCTACTCGCCTGTCGGCGCGCCGCCGATCATTGCGTCGCTACCGAATTTCGCGATGACGGAGCGAAACGGGAAGACAGTCACGCTCGACGATCTAAAAGGGCGCATCTGGATCGCGGATTTCATTTTCACGACCTGCGGCGGACCGTGCCCGATCATGACCAGCCGGCTCGGTGACTTCATGCAGACGATCAAGGAGCAGAATATTCCGCGCGTTTCGGCGGTCTCCTTCACAGTCGATCCGCATACAGACACGCCGGAAGTGTTACGCGAATACGCGACGATGAAACTCGCGGACGACTTTGATTGGCTATTCCTGACAGGCGATGAAGCCGCAATCTACGACCTGAGCGTCAAGGGCTTCATGCTGACGGCACAAAAGGGCGACGAGGAACACAGCGTTGATCATTCGCCGCGATTCGTGCTGGTCGATCAAAAGGGGCGAATACGAGGGTACTACGAAGTCGTGACGAACGAGGAGATCCTCGCGATGGAGCCAGGACGGTTCATCGGGGAGCCGATGAATCCGGACACGAAGGCGCAGCTCCTCAAGGACATCATGACGCTGCTTCGCGAGGAGGCGCAGGGCCGGTGAGCGTCTCCGATTTTCCGCACCTGAATGCCGCGCTAAACGCGCTCGCCGCGACGCTCTTGGTCATGGGATGGATTTTCATCCGGAACGAACAGGTCAAGGCCCACCGAAATTGCATGTTGATGGCGATCGCCGTGTCGGCTGCGTTCCTGACGTGCTACCTGATCTATCATTTCCACGCGGGGAGCGTGAAGTTCCCGGCCTACGGCTTTATTCGGTACGTTTATTTTTCCATTCTGCTGACACATACGGTGTTGGCGGCGGCCGTACCGTTTCTCGTCGGCATTACGGTTTATCACGCCGCGCGAGGCCAGTTTCCAAAACACAAACGGATCGCGAGATGGACGTTGCCGATCTGGCTGTACGTTTCCGTGACGGGCGTCGTCGTCTATCTGATGCTCTATCAGATGTATGACGTGTCAAGCTGAAATCATCGCCGAGCCGGCGGCGCGACCAAGTCGGAAACTGCCTACTTAATGGCCTTGTCGATCGTTGCCTTCACATAGTCCTTCGGGAACAGACCGACGAACGTCTCAACCGCCTTGCCGCCCTTAAAGATCATGACAGTCGGCAGTGCCCGCACGCTGTATTTGGAGGAAGTCCGGCCGTTGTGATCGGTATTGATCTTGCCGAACAGTACCTTGCCGTCGTACTCCTTGGCGAGTTGATCGAGGATCGGCGCCAGTTTCTTGCACGGACCGCACCAATCCGCATAGAAGTCCACGACAACCGGAACGTCCGACTGCAGAACGAGCTTGGCAAAATTCGAATCAGACAACAGAACGACGTCAGTCGGCGCCTTGGTTGATTTCGGCGCCGCGGACTCGGCGGTTGCCCCGGCGACTTTTACGGGTTTCACCGGTTCCTGACTGTCCGTAGCGGCCGATTCCCGGTTGCACGCCGAAGGGATACAGGCCAATCCGGCTGCGAGAACTGTCAACAATAATGCACGATGAAACATCTACCGTAGCTCCTCTGGATTTCGGGCGATTGTCACATTCCTTCCCGGATTGCGACGATTGCACGAACTGTCATCGAACTGCTCGTCGCCTGTGAATTTCACATTCTATCGGAGATGGTCGCCGTGTTCATTGCGAAACGAAAAAACATGGGATGAGCCGGCGGGGCGTGGCATCATTCCCAGGCGATCGCGCCTGCCGACGTCGCGGCCTCAAACGTCCGGGAACACAGCATGCGCAATTCTTGCAGCCGACGTGACTAGGTAGTCCGTCCGGTCGCCGTCCAGACTGTCCGCCGCGACTGCCGATATTCAAGAGACGTGTCCGCGATCGCAATGGCTGCGCCAAGTGCTGTCGCGAACATCACTTGCAGCCACATACCGCGGGCGTAGGATCCGCCGAATCCAGAACTGGGGCGACACTTGGCTGAAGAATCGAGAAGATCGCAGATCCTGAAGAATTGCCGGCTCGTCGGCGGCGTCGTCTTTTGCGCGTTCGCCTGGATGTCGATCCTGACATTCAGCGATCTGGACTGGCCCAATCTCGCCGTCTGGCCCCATCCGATGCCGACCTTGAACGCCTGCGGAAAGGCCGGCGCCTGGTTCGCATTCCAGTTCATTCATTACCTCGGCGTCGGCGTGTATCCACTCTTCTTTCTGCTCACAGTCGCAGCCGTCGCCCAACTGCTGCGCAGGGAGATTCGTGATCTTCCGCTCCGCGCGACGGGGGCGATGCTGCTCGTCGTCGTGACGTCGGCTGCGGCCGCTCTGATCGACGCGATGCCCGAAGACGGCCTGATTGAAGGCCGCGGCGGTATCGTCGGCGCCGCGATCGCCAATCTGCTGAAGACCTATCTGGAGACCTTCGGCAGCACACTTGTTGTCGCGACAGTCTACATCGTCGGCTTCATCCTGACGGCCGACGAATTGATGTCGAAACTGCCGCGTGCGATCAGTCGTCTGAAAGCGGCGACGATTCAGGTCTTCGGCGCTTGGCGCACCGCCGGGCAGGTCCGTCGCAAGGACCTCCCGATGATCGGCGCCGGGAACAACGCCACGAACACGCGACCAACTAGATCGAAGAAAACCGACAGCCTGAAGGCGGATGAGGACGAATACGAGGAAGCGGAGCCGTCCGCAGTCGTTGACGAAGAGGACTCGACAGACGACGGGCCGGAAGAGGCCGACGTCGACGAAGCCTACGACGACGAAGACTATGACGATGAGGACGAAGAGTACGACGACGAGGAGTACGAAGACGAGGACGAGGAAGAGACAGAGGAGCACGAGATCGAAGCGGGAACCGAGGATGAAGACACGCCGATCAATCGCGATCTTATCATTCGAATGCTAGGCCGTGATCGTGCCCGCGAAACAAAGAAAGAGAACGCATGGCCGAAGGAACTCGGCGACTACGTCTTGCCGCCGATCGAATTGCTCGGCGATCCCGAAATTCACTACAACGAAACGCAGGAGACTGTCGTCCGTGAAAAGGCGGAGATCCTCGAGCGCACGCTGCGCGAATTCAAGATCGACGTTCGCGTCGTTGAGATCGATACGGGGCCAGTCATCACGATGTTCGAGTTGGACCTGTCGGCCGGCACGAAAGTCAGCCACATCAGTTCGCTCGCAAACGACATCGCGAGAGCGTTGAAGGCGCCGGCCGTCCGCGTCGTGGCGCCGATTCCGGGGAAGAACACGGTCGGCATCGAAGTGCCGAATACCGACAAAGAAAAGGTCCGCCTCAAAGAGCTCATCATGCTCGGCGGCGTCAAGCCCACGAAGATGGCGTTGCCCATTTTCATCGGAAAGGACGCCAGCGGCAATCCGCTGATCCAGGACATTGCGTCGATGCCGCATATGCTCATCGCGGGCACGACGGGATCCGGCAAATCCGTAGCCATCAACACGTTGATCATGTCGTTGTTGATGACGCAGCGACCGGACCATACCAAGCTGATTCTCGTCGATCCGAAGGTCGTCGAATTGTCCGTGTTCAAGGAGATCCCGCACTTGATGTGCCCGATCGTTACGGACATGCAGAAGGCCGAGGCGATCCTCGACTGGGCGACGCAGAAAATGGACGAGCGCTACGAGCTGCTTGCCGAGGCCCAGGTTCGAGATATCAAGTCGTTCAACAGTCTCTCAAAGGAAAAGATCTACGAGCGATTCCAGGCCGAGACGGAAGAGGAGAAAATGCAGGTGCCGACGCATCTGCCGTACATCGTCATCGTGATTGACGAGCTGGCCGACTTGATGATGACGAGCGGCAAGGACGTCGAACAGCACCTCTGCCGCCTCGCGCAGAAGAGCCGCGCCGTCGGAATTCACCTCATCGTCGCGACGCAGCGACCTCAGGCGAACGTCGTGACGGGGCTCATCAAATCCAACCTGCCGACGCGCATGGCGTTCCGCGTCGCCAGCCGGCTGGACTCGCGAATCGTCCTGGACCAGTCGGGAGCGGAAGTCCTGCTCGGACAGGGCGACATGCTCTTCCTCCCGCCAGGCTCAAGCAAAGTCGTACGATCCCAGGGAACATGGATCGAAGACGACGAAATGCACGCCGTCCTGAAAGACTTGTCCGCCAAGGCAAAACCGCAGTTCCATCATGAACTGCAGGGACTCCGTCCGAAAGGCGAGGGAACCGGCGGCGAACGGGATCCTCTATTCGACAAGGCCGTCGAAGTCATCGTTCGCAGTCGGCGGGGCAGCGTAAGTCTGCTCCAGCGTAAGTTGACAATCGGCTATTCGAGATCGAGCCGGTTGATCGAACAAATGGCTGAGGCCGGTCTCGTGGGCGATTACAAGGGCAGCCAGGCTCGAGAGGTGCTGATTACCGAAAAAGAATGGTCCGCCATCAAGAACCAACGGGACAAGGATCTTGATGAGGATGTCTATCAGGCCGATTTCGATGCGGAAGACGACGACGTTTACGGAACGGCGGATCTCGACACGGAAGTCGAAGCATCCTGATACAACGAGTCGTAAGAATGCGACGCCCGCAATTCTACGAAGCTGGCGGAGCTCATCGATTGCCCCCGTGACGAACCGCGATCGCGTTGGGCTGGTTTCTGATTCGTCTACGGTGGGGGGCGAAGCTCAGGGAAGATCGCCTCTGGGTTGAACTGCCGATCGCACGTCGCTCGGAAATCCGTAAAAACAAAAAAACCGGTGCAAGCCAGACAGCTCGCACCAGTCATTTCGTTGTCAAGTTTGCGTACTTTGAATTATGCCAAAGCGACTTCAAGTTCACGCAGTTTGACTCGGGCTTCCGCGCGAGCCGCTTCGATCAGATCAGTCAGCTCATGCAAGTGCATTGAGCCCAGATTGACACCAGCGAAGGATCGCGACGACCCTGCCGTCTTCTTGTTCTTGCTTCCGGGCGGTCGTCCACGTCGCCGCCCTGACGTCTTCGCCGCCTTCTTGGCGGGTTTAACGCCGTGGCTGCTCATATGGCGAGCGAGATGCGCCGCCATAGAGAACTTCCTGCCACATTTGGTACACGTTAGGTCTTTTGCCATGATGCTAACTCACCCTTTCGAAATGAAAAAACCACCCCTTACTTCTGGCAGACAATAATGTGGAAATTGCTCGAAGTAAAGGGCTTATGGCGCCATTCGAGGCCCGCCATTGCATGCATAAAATTTATGCACATAACACCATTGTGTGTCTGCACGCAGTGTGGATAGTCGAAGCGTCCCGGCCGAGCCAATCACCGATCTGTCGGCGACGGCATGAAGAAGTGACTATGCCGGGTGTCAACTACCAATACACGCAATGGAATTACCATCGGATCCGTGCACCGAAATCGCAGGCCTTGTGACGGACATGTACGATCACTTAACCGAGCGTCGCATTAGGCAGGATTGATGAATCCAGAACGACCGCACTCAACGGGATGTCGTCTATTCAGCATCCTGAGATCTTGCGCACAATCCGACAGAGTCGTCGATACGTCGTCCGAAAAAGCAATCAACTGTCGGATCGCTTGGCACGAAGCATCCGAGATTGAATCCTCGACTCATCACAATCGGACTCAATCGCCTCACATTGCGGCGGGAGACTCTCTCGGACTGCAGTTTGCGAATAGGCTGCAAAGACGAGTTGCTGCAACGCCGGCGATGTGGGTCCGCCGGCGAGCCCATCATCCGCGGGATTGATTTCGTGCGTCAGCTTTCGTCCGCCGGTGCTTTCCACCCGTAATTCACGTATTCCCGATCAAAGCTCCCGTTGCTGTAGAGGTTCAGGATAGCGTAGCCCTCGTCGAATTCCTGATGTCTGCCTTTCCACCAGTTGCCGGAAACGGCGCCATTACACAGGTACGTCACGCCGTTGTAGTCAACCCGATCGACGAGATGCAGGTGGCCGCTGATGCATACCTTGACGTTGGGGTGCTTGGAGAATAGGTCCTTGATCCTCCGAGCGTCGATATGAATCCACGCGCCGGGCACTTTCCAATCGCCGGACTCTTCGCAATCGCCGTCGAAATAGGCAGCGGCGGACAGGATGGGAATGTGCGAAAGGACCAAGACGGGCGTGGAGGGATTCGTTTTTGCCAAATCGTCGGCGAGCCATTCGAATTGCGGTTCGTCGAGCCGGGCTTTGTAGCTTTCTCCGTCCGGGTAAGTGCTGTCGAGTACGACGAAATGCCAGCCGGCGCGATCGAAACTCCGAAATCGATTCGGAATCCCGAATTCGTCGATCGCCCATTTCTTTCCGTACATATCCTCACTTCCCGAACAACCGCTCTTGGATTTCGTCCATCCCCAGATGTCGTGGTTCCCGATGCAATGCACGACAGGTAGCGAGCACTCATCCTTCAGAACCTTCTTCCACAATTCCCATTGCAGCTTCGTCCGCGCTTTGTCCTGTCGAAGTGAGTCCATGATCGAATCGCCGCCGTTGAAGATCATGTCCGGCTTGTCGGCAAGGGACTGGGCGTGCCGAAGACACGCGGCGAATCCATGGTCCGCCATTCGTTCCGGCTGAATGTGAATATCCGTCATGTGCGCAATGCGCAACACGCGTTTTTCGCGGCTGTCGGCAGGTTTTCGTCGGTCGTCGGCTGCCCAGCCGATCGAGGCGTGTGTCAGGCCTGTCGTGGCCACGGCGGCACCGAGCGTCGTCTTCAGCAGTTCGCGGCGATTAAGATCTGTCGGCATGGATAAGCCCTCCTTCGGCGGTGCCGTCTTAACCGGCTGGCCTAGCGGCAGAATAATCAAACAGGTCCTGCGAACAAAGGTCCGAAGTTGTGAAGAGTTGATGAACGGCAAGCCCTGACGCAACGTTCAACGACTGGAAAGTGCTTGGTTCATTCTAATCCAAGAAAAAAGGGCGGGCAATGAATCTCAACGATTGACCGGGCGAATTCACAGAGAGTGTTGAGAATCACGAATGTCGCCTGGCCGAATTCGACACTCGCCAGTCCGTAGAGGGCGGATCGGATTCGAGAACTTGCCCCAGGGAGATTAATATCGAATCATGACGGGCACTTCGACGGCAACGTCAGTCGCAGCACGCGTGGACGCTTCGGTATCGCTGACGCCCAGTGCGAAGGTGCGCGGCGGTCATCTGCTATGTGCCCGGTTGTTCGTTGATCGTCCGATCGACGACGTGTTTGCGTTCTTCTCCGACGCCCACAATCTCCAGAGGATCACGCCGCCGGATCTCGACTTCAATATCCTGACGCCGGCGCCGATCGACATGCACGCCGGCACCCTGATCGACTACAAACTTCGCGTCCACGGCATTCCGATTCGATGGCGAACGCTGATCAACGCCTGGGAGCCGCCATACCGATTCGTCGACGAGCAGTTGCGAGGCCCTTATCGCATGTGGCATCACGAACACCGATTCGAAACCGCCGAAGGCGGCACAAACGTGTTGGATGAAGTCACTTTCAAGCCTCTTGGGGGCGCGCTCATGACGCGTCTTTTCGTCGGCCGCGATGTGAAACGGATTTTCGAATACCGATCGAGCATCCTCAGGCAGCTGTTCGCCGAGTAACGCGCCGACTAGCAACCGCCGTCGAGTATGCATGCGACAAAGTCGGCAATGTCATCCATATCCGTCTGCGAATCGCCATTGAAATCACCCGCGGCCGCGTCGCAAGTCGGATAGGCGGCATCAAAACCTGCCGGGTCCGAGACCGCCAGCGCAAATGCCTCCAGATCGCCGCCGTCCACGCGTGTATCGCAATTCAAGTCGCCGGGGATGATCGGCTGCGGTGTCTGATATGCGCGAATCGTGTTGCCCGAATCGCACACCACCAGGATCCCGTCGTCGCCCATGGCCGGGCCGCCGCGTCCGATTTCCGCCACGACATCCGACCAGATCAGCGTATGCAGGTCCGCCGTGTAGCAGACAATCCTGCCGACGGCGTTGAAACCGTTATCGACGGTCCCGTTGTTCACATAGACGCGGCCGATTGCGTCGATCAGAAACTGGAAGTTGGCGGGCATCGTCTGAATGTCCAGAACAGGATGCAGTGTTCTGTGAATCACAGCGCCCCACGACGGATCGATTGCGATAATGTACCCGCCTGGATCAATCGTATAGACGAGACCGTTCGGACCGACGGCGTTCGTGCCGAAGACCGACGCGCCCATCGGAACGCGCCATTTCTCCACGAGCGAGACGCCCGAATCCTCGTATGCGATCAAAGCCTCGCCGACGCGATTGGCATAAAGCGTCCCATCGGGACCGACCATCGGACTGGCGTGCTGGGCGAGCCCCGCGGACGAGTCGATGGGGCCCGTGTGGTACTTGAATACCCCGCTGGCGAGCGAATACGCGCGCACGCCGATGCCGCCCGTCACGACGCCCCAGACATAAACGCGATCCGAGTCGACACTGACTGCCGGCGCTCCGCCGTTGCTTGCGGCAATCGTGTACGGCGTCTGCCATAATGTCAGGCCCGTGTTTCGATCGATGCGGGCGAGCCGATGCGTTGTGCCGTTGACCTCACGGAGATTGCAGATGATGTCGCCGTTTTCGGCGAATGCGATCGTCTCGGACGCACTGTGATGAACGAGGTGCTGCGACTCCCAGATAACATCGCCGGTTGCAGGATCAAGCGCATACATCGTGTCCGGTTTCGGTGCGCCGTCGCCGCAACGGCTGACGTACAGTTGTCCATCGTGGACCCCGAGAACCCGATTGCTCCACCCCGGATGCGCCGGGATCACGGGAAGCTGCTTCGTCCAGACTCGCTGGCCCGTGTGAAGATCGAAGGCCTCGATGACCGACGATCCGGAAATGTCAAAAACCGACGCGACGCGGCTCGTAAAGACGAAGTTCCCCCATACGAACGGCATGTCGGCCCAGACGGCATACGTCGCGGATGATGAATCAGTCTCCCAAAGCACGTCAGCGTCGACGGGGCCGCGTTCCGTCGTCACGCTGTTGCGTGCGGAATTCCCGCCGATCGGGTTCCAGTCGGCCGTTGCGGTCGCCGCAGGTAGCGAAAAGAGGCCGACGGCGACAGCGACACAGGCGCCGCGCGCACCGATACAAATGCTCGACCACATGACAATCTCCCCCAAATCAACATTTCGTCGTGACGCCGCAAGAAGCGCCGTGAACGAGGTCCGCGTCCGCCTGCCCGTCAATGCAGCCGGACGGAATTAGATGATTGTCGATTCTAATTGTGGACGAGGCGGCTCCCGAAGGAATCGAGCGCGCATGATCGGACGCGTCAGGCGAGCAACGCGAACCACGCGTGGGATCCGGCTCTTATCGGCGCACGGCCCGGAATGGCGTCCGCAAATGTGCGGCGGCTAGACAGGCGTATCGTTGGATGACCCCGTTGCATTGAAGATCATGTCCGAATGCCGGCGAGCAAGATACTCCCACCTGATAAGGTATGACACGGCATGCTCGACGTCTGGTGAGGTTCGCCGATTGTGCGGAATCGCTGCCGCGCGGATGGGCGCCTCAAGCAGACGTCGATCTGTCGCGACCCCAACCATCGCCGCGTCGATCATCTCAATGAGTTTGAGCGCGTTGGAGCCGTCGCTGAGGCCACGCTGTCGTCCCAGGCACAGGAAGTCGAATACGTCCGTGACAATCCGAACTGGTTGTGCCGCCGATTCATGTCGAAAGAACGTGATGAAGGTGGCATGCTGGTGTCGACGCCGTCGTACCTGGTTGACAGTGATCGGCGATCGAGAACCTCGAGGTCCATGTCGGTAGTTGCACTCGGAATACTCGATACTGGATTCCATCGTCGCCGTAGTCTTCGTGCCCATAACGACGAGCGAGATTTCTGTGCGCGACATCGACACTTGCTCGCCGCGTTTGTCCTCAAAAATCAAGCCGTCGTCGATCCGGCCCAGTCGAAAAGCCGAGAAAGGCGGCTTCGGCGGCAGGTCCGCCTCCCGATAAACGATTCTCGCGAGGTCGGCGTGTTGCAGCTGTTGAGCCAGTTCCATCGCGCCCGCCGCATCGCTTCGAAAGGCAAGCGAGCGCGGAAAAACCGAAAGGAGGCGAAGGCGGGCATCATACGACGACAGCCCGATCGCCTTGGAAACGTGCTCAATGACCGCTCGCGTCGGAGGCTGCGGCACGGCGACGGCAATGTGAAATCGATCGATCATTCCTCATCAAGAATACCCCACGGCCGCGACACAGCCGATTCGAAAGCCCATCAATTCCTCGAATCACCGAAATCGGCACGGCGTCTCCGGTGTAAATGACTCAATGCTAGAACCTTACCGGCAACCGCCGTCACGACAGAGAGCGTCAGGCCTGCCGTCCAAGCTGGGCCGGGTGGGGTAACCGCGGCGGGGCGGGCTGCCCCTAAGTACGACTCGCCCAGCCGAAGACGGGGTTGTCGGTCGGCCGCGTTTCGCCAAGGCTGATTCAACGTCCGATCCGACAACTTTTTGGCCGGGGCGGGTGTTTACAACGCGTGAGTGCCGCTATGATACCGTCGCGATGCGGGCGCGGTGCATCGCGCAGGTCTTTGTCGCATAGGGACATGCGACGTGGGCTGTATTGCAAGACGTCCCACCGGATCGCATTGGTTTCACTCGATAATTAAGAGTTTTCTCGACGAGGAATATCGTCGACTGGGCAACCAAGTCATAGCATCGGCTCGGATTGCCGAATCGGGACAGCAGGACTGGAGACAGCGTGACGCAGAATTCATCAGAGTCAGCCGTCGGTGATTCCGCCGTATTCTCTGCGGATTTGGAAACGAGCCGCGGCATGACCGCTCAGGGAAACGGTCTGTTTCTCAAGAAATTCCTTCAAAAGGGCAGGGGGATCTCAGCGGCGACGCCGAGCAGTCGGTTCCTGTCTGAGGCGGTTTGTGCGGCCGTCGATTTCAGCAAGCCGAGCACGATCGTCGAGGTTGGCGCCGGTACGGGTGCGATCACGGAGGTGATTCTCGAGCACCTTCGACCCCATCATCGTTTCGTGATGCTCGAATTTGATCCCGACTTCTGCGACATACTGCGACAGCGGTTTCCCAATATCGACCTCATTCAGGGGGATGTTGGCGAGATTGAGGGCCCTTTGGCAAGCATGGGGATCGGCAAGGTCGACTACGTTCTCAGCGGTCTGCCCACGCCCAACCTGCCGCCAAAGTCGCTTGCCAAGATGATGCGATGGCTTCGCCGTTCGCTTGCACCGGACGGCGTGTTTTCGCAGATCACAGTGATTCCGCTGTACTACAAGTCGTTCTATAAGCAATTGTTTGCCAACGTTGAATACGAGATGGTCTGGCTGAACGCACCGCCGGGCGGCGTCTATTATTGCAGATCTCCGCGGCGACGGGTTCGCCGAGCTAACCGCCGACGGTAACTCCACCCCAGTCGAATCACGCTATACCGAACCGGTGCCGGCAAACTGGCCTGCGATTCAGTATTGAAATCGTCCACGTAGTCCGTCGACACGCACCTCGTCGCGACGTCCACACGGTCTGAATAAGCCCGCTGAAACTCTATTGATTCCTGCAATTTCGCGACAAGGAATGGATGCGCGCAGAAAGAACCCTCGATACGAATGTACCGTCGGGCATTGTCGCTTGACTGTTCGGAGTGTATCCGTGTGAGAGGAGCAGCGTATCAGGCGGGCATTTCTGCCGTCTTCTGAATTCGCCGCTTGGCCTTGCGGAAGTTTCGCCGATTGCGATCGGACGGCTTTTCGTAGTAGGCTGTGCGCTTCATTTCGCGCAGGACGCCTTCGCGCTCGCACATCTTCTTCAGTCGGCGCATCATTGCCTGCACGGGTTCACCTGGACGGGGCTTGACCTTGATCATACGTTGCCAGGGCCTCCTCTCACGCGTGTACGGGGTACCTGTGTTATGCCGCGTCCTACGAGCGAACACGGCGAGACCAATACTCTAATCCGCGTCCTCAATTTCGGCAAATATCAGCCGCGGCAAGAGTCAGGGGGGAAGGTTCGCCTGTCCGTCCCATCGCCGGGGCACTGCCGGGGCCGAGTGCTTTCCGCTTCCGCGGGATTGCCGATCTGCCTCGGGATGCGACAATGGTCGATGAACCGGTTGGCGGCCTCGGACTGGATTTGACGCAATCCAGGACAGTAACTTCGGGCATGGCCGGGCCGGGAACGAGTGACGACGCTGATGATCGATTCCGCAATCCCAGACGACGACCTGCCTCAAGGTGATTCGATCAACGCCTCGCCAACCGCCGAACGCCTGGAGGAGCACCTTACACTCTACCCCCACTTGGCGGATCGGATCTTGCGGCAATTACTCGTTGTCCTGCATGAACAAGGCGTGATCTCAATCGACAAGATCTACGATGAGGCGCGAAAGCAGACTGGAAACGTCGACAGCGAGCGTACCACGAACGCGGACAACCCCAATGTCATGGCTGCACCGCGGGGAGATCAGACAGAGCGGGACGTGGTTCAGAGCATCACTCGGCACTATGCGGCCGCCCGCCTTCGCCCCCAGGAAATCGACGAAATCGTCAACCTGACGCTGAAACGTGAGGAGGCGGACAAGCTGCGGGCGATTGTCTCGCTGCAATCGGTCTCGTTCCGACTGTTGGCTGATACCGTCCGTCGATTCTGTGCCTTGCCGGTCGGCGAGATGCAGCTCACGCCGGACGAGGCGACGGGGATTCGCGTTGGGCTGATTCGCCATCTGATTTCGGATCAACTCGAATTCATCGCCATTGCAAAAAAGTTCCTTCGAATCCGGGATTTCGAGGGGATCATCAACCGGACGATCGGCGCGGAATCCGGCATGGGTCGCGTGGGGGGGAAGGCTGCGGGTATGTACCTCGCGGCCACGATTCTCGGAGCATCCCGTCATCAGGGTGCTCGAAAGACGATTCCTGCGGAGCCGATTTCCGCCGAGGACTCATACACACCAACATCAACCGGGAGCGAGATGTACCCCGTCGCGATCCCGGACTCCTACTATCTGCGATCCGACGTCATCGAGGATTTCCTGGCCTTCAACGGATTGGGGGAATACCAGAATCAAAAATACAAGTTGCCTGAGGAAATCCGCAACGAATACCGATTGATCAAGTCGGTTTTCCGGAACGCGGACTTCCCGGCGGGCATTGTCGAGCAGCTCCGCGAACTTCTTGAAAAACTTGGCGAATCCCCATTGATCGTAAGATCCAGCAGCCTGCTGGAGGATCGATTCGGCACAGCTTTCAGCGGAAAGTACGCGAGCATTTTCGTGGCGAATCAGGGGCGGATCGAGCATCGGCTGGAGGCCCTGTTAGGGGCCATCGCAGAGGTCTTTGCCAGCGCCCTGGGCCCGGACCCCCTGCAATACCGTAAAGAACATGATCTTCTCGACTACGAAGAGGACATGGCCGTCCTGATCCAGCGCGTGATCGGAAAGCGGTTTGGCCCGTATTTCGCACCCGCGTTTGCGGGCGTCGCGTTCAGTCGAAACGAGTTCCGCTGGAGTCCTCGGATTCGGCGCGAAGACGGCCTCGCCCGTATGGTCATGGGATTGGGCACGCGGGCCGTGGATCGCGTCGCCGGCGAATCGCCGCGGCTTGTAGCGCTCGGTGTTCCGACGTTGCGCCACGAATCGACGACGACTGAGATCATGTGCAACTCGCAGCGCGAAATCGACGTGATCAACGTCGAGCGGAACTGCCTCGAAGCGATTTCGCTTCCGGATCTGCTGGCCCATTCTGGGGAGTTCCCCATGCTGGATCGCTGCGTTTCGATTCGAAAGGAACGGCTCCTTGTGCCGCCGATGGGCACATACATCGATGAACCGCCTCAGAACTTGTTTATCACGTTCGACAAACTGATGAGCGAGGGCGTCTTCACGGAGCAGCTCCGCGTCATTTTGCGGCGGCTCGAGGAGGCCTACGGCTATCCGGTCGATGTTGAATTCGCCCATGATGGGGAAACGCTATATTTGCTCCAGTGCCGTACGCTCAGCCAGGGGACGGAATTCGAACCGCAAGTGATTCCCGAGAATATTCCGAGGGATCGAACCGTCTTTTCGGCATCCAAGTTCGTTCGTTCGGGCCGGCTCGACGGCGTCGAGTACATTGTTTACGTCGATCCCCGGGACTACGACGAAGTCGGCACGCGGGAGGATCGAATCGAGATCGCCCGGGTCATCGGCCGTCTCAACAACGCCCTTGCCAATGAACGATTCATGTTGATCGGCCCCGGACGATGGGGAAGCAACGATATGCGTCTCGGAATCCCGGTGACGTACGCGGATATCAACCGCTCATCGATGCTGATCGAAGTGGCCCGGGAGCGCGAGGGCTACGTTCCGGAAGTTTCGTACGGCACGCATTTCTTTCAGGACCTGGTCGAGGCAAAAATCCTCTACCTTCCGTTGTATCCCGACGACGCCGCCAATCAATTCAACGAGCATATGCTGTCGAATGCTGAAAATTTCCTGATCAAACTGGTTCCATCGGCCGAGGCATACAAAGACGTCATCCGCGTCATTCACGTCCCAAGCGCAACCGGCGGGTCCCGCGTTTGTGTGCTGATGAATGGAGAGGAAGACCGCGCCGTCGCATTTCTGAACGACGGAAAAACCTGAGAATTCAAATACGAACGCAGACAGATTCGCCCCGGGTGCGGATTGACTCGGCGTCAGGCCTGAACGCTGTCCTTAGTGAAAAAAAGTGATTGACGAACGGGGCTGCCCACCCGTGCCATGCCGTGATCCGGAACAACTGCCGGGTGAGTACCGTTACGCGTACCCGCGGCGTCACGCCCTCGACTATGGCACCAGGGCATCAACGAACATCTGCAGGTCGATGGCGTCGTTGACCAGATTGATGTTCATATCCCCGCGCGTCTGCGCATCCATCGTCGCAGCGGAAGGGTTCAGCAGCAGCTCAACAAACAGCGGAATGTCCGGCATGTCCACGACGCCGTTCGCGTTCATGTCTCCCAAGACCAACGGTGGCGTAAAAGCGTCGGGAACGCTGCCCGCGATGGTGAATGACGCAGGCGAGCCCGAGCGGTATAGGCCGACAGTAATCACCCCCTGAATCGGCGGCGCATTCGAGCGGAATCGAAAATTGTAAAGCGTTCCCCATCGTACGGCGTTGGCGTTGGCATTCGACGCGAACGAATCCGTCGCCCAACTGATCGAAGTCGCACCGACAGTCGGCGTCCAATCGGTTCCGGAGTATGTTGTTCCAAACGGCACGCCATCACCGCTGTGATAGTCGACGTCATGGAATCCGATATCAGTCGCGGTAGCGCCGGATCCGAGGGGAATTGAAATCGACCCCGCAGATCGATGGGAGTCCTGATTGTATAGCGCGTACTCGTATTCGTACTCGCCGTTCCCAAGGTCCGTGGCGTTACTTCCGAGCATGAAGATTCCGTCGGATGGAACCGTCAGGGTTTCGATCTGGACATTCGGATCGATCGCCTGCCAGGCCCGGATCGCGGATTCCTCTCGATGCGTAATCCCGGTCATCGTCAGGGCGAAGTTGTTATTCGACGGCTCCGTTACGACCACTTCCCGGTACGAGACGTTGTTATGGTTGGTGCCGGCGCTCGTGTCGTCGTGAGTGACGTACTGGCCTTCGATAAAGTACCGAGCCCCCGGATTCAAATCCGGATCGATATCGACGTCATGAATCTGCAGCCGCTTGTAGATCGTATTGCCGCTCTGGCCGGAAGTGAGAAAGGGGGCGCCCCACTCTCCGGTCACAACGTTTATCTCCGAACGAGGGCCAAGGCGGGGCTGGTTGCCGTTCAACCCCGAGCTATAGGGGTCGGAGCAGCCGGGGAACAGATAGAGTCCCCAATCCGGGTCGGACTGGGGCGGAGCCATGCAGCCTCCTGGTTCGCAATGATCTTCGTCCAGGGCCAGGAATCCATGTTTGACCCAGGAAAGACCAATCTGCTCCAATCGACCGTCCATGTACCGATAAATCTGAGTGCCGATAACCGGGTGATTATTTGTCGAAATATCCCAAGAAATCGGGTCAGACCCCAGGTTACAGGACATCGTGCCGACGGAATAGGCCGTGATCGGGTCCACTGCATTGAGCTTTCCCCACCTCCGGACCGTGTCGAAATTGAACGTCTCGCCAAAAAGCTCGCCGACAATCACGTCGGGGGCTGCCATAGCGCGTGTCGTAGCCGCGGCGACGCAGAGTATGAAAACACACCGAGAAAACACCTGGTTCCACTCCTTCCGTCCACGGAATCGACTTGGCTGTTGGGTCCCAGAATGGGGCGACCTGCCTAGAAAATGGAGTCGATCGCCATTTTAGGTCAGATTCCATCGCCAAATCAAGAAAAACGCGACCTCTGGGCTGTCTCGCAATTCTTTGAAAAAAGTCTTGAACCCAAAGTCCGAAATCTGTAGCATCCTTGATGGAAGAAGCAGGATCTTGCGCAGATAGTGCGGGATCTACAGGTTCGATCAGCTCGGCGGGAGTCCCCGCAATAGCAGGAGAGGGTAAAAGGATGCACCTCCGAAATACGTTTTTCATAGCGGCGATTGCGGTTTTCGCGACGACGAGCGCCGTTTTCTCGGCGCCGTGGACGGTCAATGCCAGCGGTCAGAACAGCCGCTTCAGTTGGTCGGCGGTTCACAGCTCGAATCCCGGACTCCTTGGGCACACGACAGAGACAGCGATGGGCTCACCGGACGTCTCGCCGTTGGGATTGTTTTTCCAAGGAAGCCATGCGTCGGATCCCATGGACTTCGTCGTCGACGTGAACGACACGCAGGTCGACACGGACGAGCGATGGGTGATGTCGACGGTTCCGGCGGCGCCAGTCGCTGCGGGCAACGCGCTGAATCTGAACGGATCGAATCCTCCCGGCGCCGCACCGTTTGATTCCATTCGTGTTGTCGAAACAGGTACCTACGTCTCGAACAACCCGCTCGCCGATTTCAGCCGCAATCAGTCGATTGCGATCACGATCTTCGATCCCTTTACGTTTACGTTTCCCTTTGCAATGCTCGACCTTGCGTTCTACCCAAATGGGACTTGGGTTGCGACGGCCGAAATTGACTTGCTTGCTCCGACGTTTGGGGCCGGCGTCAAGACGATGCAGGTTGACCTGATCAACATTCTCGCGCTGACTCAATCCGGCATCAGCGCGAACGCCTCGATCACGAAGACTTCGTCTTACATTTACGTACCCGAACCTTCAACGGTGATCTTGTCATTGGTTGCATTGCCCATGATCTTTGTTCGACGGCGACGCAGCCTGTAACGAAACCACGTTCGTTTTTTGGAAATGCTGAGAATAGCGAAGAAAATCGTTTAGGGATTACGTGCCCGGCATGAAACAGGTTGGGGGTTTCATGAAGGAACGCCCGGCGAGAGGAACCCTCAAGAAAGAGGAGGAGAGGAAAAAAGTGAAGAGATACCTGAGTGGATTGATCGTAGCGTTTATCGCATCATTGGCTGCCGCCGCTCCGGCGTCGGCCGCCATCATCAATGGGTCCGCCAACGGATTTGCGTTCTCGTTGGACAACGCCACGGCGTGGGGCTCACCAACCGTCATCGCTGCCCAGAACGTGCTGCTCTTCAATGCGGCCCAGTTCAACGTGGACAGCACCGGCACCACGACTGCAGGCGACACGGTCTCCATCATGGTGAACCCGAACCCAGGGTTGTCGATCGGCGAGATCTTCGTAACGGCAGCCGGCTCGTATGACCTGAACGGCGCCGGAACGAGCGTTGATTTTGATCTCAGCTTTACGATCCAGGACCTCAATGGTCCGTCCAATATCGTTCAGCCCGTAGCCGCTTCCGAGCCGTTCCCCCTCGTTGCCGGCGTGAACGCAGGCGAACAGCAGGCGGGGCAATTCTCGGCGGTCAACAACCTCGACATCTCGGCCCTTCTCGGCTACGAGGACGAGGTTCAGATCGACCTGACAGAATTCTCGCAGGCGCTGGGCAATGGCATTGGCGGCACGTCGTCGCTGAACGTTCAACTCTCGGCATTGCAGTTGAAGTTCGTGTTCATCCCGGAACCCGGCACGTTGTCTCTGCTGATCCTGAGCAGCGGCCTCGTCCTGGTCCGCCGGCGCCGCTGAATTTGCGCTGGTGGCGTGGTGGCCTCGGCGCCGATGCGCGCGTGCAGTCCTATTCTCACGCGATTTCCGCCTTGGCACGCTACAGGTTCTCTTGAGCGAGTGAATTCCACGAGTTGACTGACTCCAGTAATCCGGTGGGGCGGGCCGATCTAGCTTGATGTCGGCGAAGGAACCCGGTTGGTCCTTCATCGCTCCAATCCAAGGTCAATGAGGACTGGCCAGAATTCGGCAGTCTTCGACCTTGACCAGGGTGATAACCGTGGATTCAGTAGTTTGATTCTAAGACGCAGTGGTTTCGCTGGTTCGGGGCCCTTGCGTCTTTTTTCATAGGCCCGTGGGCCGATTCATGATTCTGGTCCAAGAGTTCAGACTTTTCAGAAGTCGCTGAAGCGGACCACGTCATACGTATTGGGTAGCGAGGAGATCGCCGTTCGATTGCGGCGGCTGTCCGCCGCCATGGCCGACTTGAAATGTGGCGTGCCGTGGGGGGACGGATTCCGAGTGGGGCAATCGCCCCCGGTTCAAATGCAGGTTGGGGTTTGTACGGCGAGAATCCAAAACCCGTGTACATTCATGCGCTAATCGCATGCGTAGCGCTGTGCCTGATGCCGCCCGTTGGCCTCGCCGGTGACGGAGGGAGCTCACCGTCAGAGCGAACGGCGGACATGCCGAGTAGCTGGCTCGTCGTGTACAACACAAATGACTTCTTCAGCGGTGTTTGGGCCAACAGCTACCAGGTCAGCCGCAATATTCCCCCGGAAAACATGCTTGGCGTGGAAGCCTCGACGATCGAGCACCTCGCGACGCGCGAGCAGGCGGAAGCACAGATCATCGGTCCGGTCCGCAATTACCTTTTAAGTCATCCTGAGATCGAGCAGAGAATCATGGGGATTCTCGTCGGGTACGGTGTGCCCGGCACATTTGCAACGCCTCCGTCGGGGGGGCCTGGCGGATACTCTGTTGCCGATGCCCTCGAAGACATGTGGGATGACCAATTGCCGTCGGCGGAGCAAAAGGAATTCAACTCCGTTGACAATCCCCAGTTTCTGGTTCCGCCGCAGATGTTGCCGCCGGGCGGGCGCCTGACAAAGGCAACGATGGAGCCTGGCCGCTACATGGTTGCCCGACTCGATGCTCCGAGTTGGACGGCTGCGATCAATATCACAACGCGAGCAATAGCATTCGAGACGAATCAAACGAGCATCGCCGGGCAACATGTGTTTTATGACTACATCGACCTACAGGCGCTTCCGCAGGGCGAGTGGGTTTGGCTTCGCATGGCGGTCGAGGAACCAGGACTCGCAGGAACGCCTTGGCAGGCGTTCGATTCAGACACGGAAGGTGTGTCATTCGCCGCCTTTCGATTCGGCACGCATGCCCTGGCGGGCTGGAACGACGCGCGCCTCTACAGCGGAGTCCCAGGGGCGCGGATTCTCGCGTACAACTACAACAGCTATGGCGCAACGACCGTACGCAGCGTTACCGCGGAGGGCGGTCGCTACGTTCCCAACGCTCTTGCGGCGGGATATCTGGCTGCAATCGGTGCAACTGGCGAACCCGGGTGTTGCCTCGGTCCGATCCCCGAGACGATCATCGCGGGATTGCGCGAGGGCTGGACTATCGGGGAGTCATTCCATCTTGCGTCGGTCTATGACGACTGGATGTGGACGCTGTTCGCTGATCCGCTGATGACCGTGCCCCGTTGGTTTGACGACGAACCCGATCCCGTCGGTTCCGGCGACGGCAACAACGACGGGCGTATCGACGGTCTCGATGTGGCACTGATGGCGGGCGTGCTTTCCGGCAGCGTGACGGATCCCGGTATGCGGGCCGTCTTTGACCTGACGGGCGACGGCCTTGTGAATGATGATGACGCATTCCTGATCCTCGCACCGGCACTTTACAACACGGACGATCCAGACATCCTGCGGGGCGGAGGCGACTTGGACGGATCGGGCGTCGTGGACGGCAAGGACCTGAGAATCTTCGTCCGGATGCTCGTCAACGGGGAAGAAAACGAATCTGTGCGCGCCCAGCTTCGTGCCGACATGAACCGAAACGGCGAAGTAGACCTGGAGGATATCGACCTCTTCGTGGTCTCCGCGTTGCGTGGCGGGCTTCATGATGACAAGTCGGATCATCGAAGTTGCGACCACCACGTCGTGAATATGCGAAAGAAGCCCCGGAAGTTCTGAGCAATCCTAAGTCGAACTTCCCTCCTCCTGAAGATTCCAGAACCGCTGGAAGGAAGTCGATGCAGTGTCTCGTTTCGAAACCCAGTCCGTCCTTCGCTCCATTCATATGTCTTGATCCTGGCGATGAATCATGCCGTATTCGGCATCGGAATTTCGTATAATCACAGTGGTGTGTTTGACGCGGCGACTTTCTGAAGATTCCGTCTCGAGACCAATGAACCGGACCAGATCACAACTGATTGGCTTCGCACTTGTCATGGCGGGACTGCTATGTGCCTGCGAAGTTCAGCCAGCCAATGCCCGGTCGGCAGACAGCCCCGAACTGACCGCCGATCAGCCCATGCGCGTTGTTCGATCACGCCGGCTCGGTTTGCCGATTTACATCGAAGCGTTGCCATCGACCTCCGTACCTCCGGAGGCCCCGAACGCAATCGCGAAAAACGCAACTCTCGTGATCCCCAACATTGTCTCGTCAGTGTTCAAGATAGCTGCCCCCGAAACCGCTCTTCGTTTCGAATCGTCCGAAATTGATGCTCTCGGGTTTCGTCACGAGGTGTTTCAGCAAACGCACCTTGGTGTTCCCGTGTTCAGCGGTGTGCTATGTGTACACTATCGCGTCAATGGCGTCTTTCACGCCGCAACAGGTCGGTACTATCCGATTCCGACGGATTTTCCGACAACGCCTCTTTTGTCGGCGCAACAAGCAACGCAGGCCGCGCTGGCTTCAATCACGGGCGACTTCGAGAATACCGCTGAGTCGGAACTCATGATCGTGGATCCAGGGTGGTATGGCGATATCTCCATCGGTCCCCATCTTGCTTATCGACTTACATTGACGTCCCGTGAAGGCCCGGCTGTGCTGGGCGCATTCGTCGACGCGAACACGGGGCAGATCATCGATCAATGGTCCATGCTCTGTGCCGCCAACGAGCGACGTATCTACGACGGAACAGGACAGTCGTCGCTTCCCGGCTTCCTGGCGAGGGACGAAGGCGATAGCTCGACTGGCGATGAGGACGTCGACCAGGCGTACGATTACGTCGGCGACGCGATTGCCTTTTTTCAGAGCGCATTTGGTCGAAACGGAATTGACGGCGCCGGCAGCGAAGTCGTTGTCACTGTGAATTCCAACGATACCGGCGCTATTCTGTGTCCGAACGCGTCATACGACTTCGTTCGAAACCAGTTGATCTTCTGCACGGGGGCGACAGCTGACGATGTTGTCGCACATGAGTGGACGCACGGTTTGACCTCCTCAACGGCGAATCTGATCTATCAGAATCAATCGGGGCAGCTGAACGAGAGTTTCTCGGATGTCTTCGGGGAACTCGTGGATCTCTACAACGGCGGCGCCGAAATGCCCGGCCAATTAAACGGCACGCCGTGGGCGACTCACGAATCAGGTAGCGGTAACGACGCGCCCAACGCGCTACGCACTGCGGGCTGTTCGTTTTTCCCGGGGTTGTCGGACGGCGTACGTTGGGTGATCGGCGAAGACGCCGCATCGATGAATGGGCCTTTTCGCGACATGTGGAACCCCGGCTGTTTCCAGCATCCGTCGTCCGCGAATGATCCGCTTCAAAGCTGCTCGCTGATCGATAACGGCGGCGTGCACTCCGGCAGCGGTATTCCGAATCATGCGTTCGCGATGCTGTGCGACGGCGCGACATTCAACAATATCACGGTCAATCCAATCGGCCCTGCCAAGGCGGCGGCAGTTTGGTATCGCGCCCTGACGGCCTACCTGACGGTCGGCTCGGATTTTCAGGATGCGTTTCTGGCGTTCAATCTCGCAGCGTCGGATCTCGTCGGCAGCATGCCGAATGATCCGCGAACGGGGCTTCCGCTTGGCAATACGATGACTGCCGCCGACGCAAGCGAAGTGGAAAAGGCCTTGTTGGCCGTCGAGATGGATACACCAGGCGCCTGCGGCGAAACCGATGCACCGCTCGACGCCGCCGAACCGGCGTTCTGCGATCAAGCGGATGTTGTTTTCTTCGACGATTTCGAAAGCGGCGCCGGCGGATGGATGGTTTCAAACAGTGCGCCGCCGACGCCTTACGACTGGCAACTTGTCGGCAACCTTCCTTTTTCGCGGCCCGGAACAGCCTGGTTTGTTGAAGATCGCAACGTGGGCGACTGCAGTCAGATCAGCGAGGCGGCCGTTCACGATCTGACGAGTCCGGCCATTCAGACACCTGTCGATTTCGACACACTGACGTTGGACTTTGTCCACTTCCTCGAGCTCGAGCCGCGATTCGACGGCGGTTTGGTTGAAGTGCAAATTAATGGCGGCCAGTGGCTCGACATTCCGCAATCCCTCTATCGACACAACGGCAACAACATATCCCTGTTTCAGAGCAGCCAGGGAAACCTCAACCCACTCGCCGGTCGACTCGCGTTCAGCGGCGTCGGCGGAACATGGGGGCGCAGCGTCGTCGAACTTGCGTCAGTCGTGGCGCCGGGCGACGAGATTCGACTCAAGTTCAGTTTCGGCAAGGATGATTGCTTCGGTCTGACAGGTTGGTGGGTCGACAACGTTCGCATGACTGCATGCCGGAGCTCGGGTGATTGCAATCTGAATGGGACGCCGGACGAGATCGATCGCGCGTCGGGACCGGGCGCCGAGTTGCTGTTGGACCAGCCGATCAACCTGCTCGCATTGTCGAATTTCAGCGACTTGGATCCGCATCCGACGCTCGGTCCGCACAAGGTTGTTGAGGACATCACTTTGCTCCGATCGACGCGAATCTCGAAGGTGCGCGTTCGCGGCGGATACGACGATGATGTCGAAACGCCGGATGACTTCACGATTGAGGTGTTCGAGGACGATAACGGACTACCCGGCGCGTTGATTGCTGCGTATCCATCCGTCGCGTCGACGCGTCTGGCGACGGGCGACATCTTCAATACGAACATCGAATATGCCTATGAACTGACGCTGCCGGCGCCGCTGGCGCTGCCGCCGGGCGACTACATGATCGGCGTTTACAATAACACGACGTCGAGCGTGGGAACGTGGCGATGGGGCCGTGCGTGGTTCGGCTGGACGCCGGGAGCCGCGTTCTTCGGACAAGGATGCAACTGGTGTCGCTTCAACACGGCGAACTTCGCGATCGAAGTCGGCGGCGACATTGTCGGCCGCGCGCCTGCGGACATCAACGCCGACTCCCTTCGCGACCTGCAGGATCTTAATGCGTTCGTATCCGTACTCCTGATCGGCGCTCAGGATGCCGACCAATTCTGCGCCGCCGATATGAACAGTGACGGCGCCGTCGACGGACTCGACGTCGAGCCGTTTGCATCGTGCCTTCTGTCTTTGCAGTGCGGCGACTGAGTCGTAGTCGAGATTCGTTATTTGCGTCAGCTCAGCGATGTTCCGGGGCGGCCGTCATGCCGCCTTGAGTGCTGTGCATGTTCGTCGGTTCCATTTCCGAGATATCATCAAGTCGCCCGGGCATGTCGGCGATGATGTAGCTAACCACTGCCATTGTCGCGACACACTTAGACAATTCCTCGGGTACGATTTTGTCCAACGTGTCCGCCTTCGTATGGTGATAGTTGAAGTACGTTTCTCCGTGGACCATCGTGCCCATCAGCGGTACGCCCGATTCCCGCATCGGACCGATATCGGCGCCGGACCAACCTTCGGTGACTATCATGGGACCGATCGGTTCAAGCAGTGATAGGATCCGCCGCATTTTCGCTGCACCGGCAGTCTGGCGATCGGCGTCCTTGTGCTGCACGCTCATCCCAACGGGATTGAACGTACCGGAATCGCTTTCGATCGCGCCGACGTGCTTTGCCAATTCGTCCTTGTGATCGAGGGCATATTGCTTGGCGCCGCAGAGTCCGTTCTCTTCGTTGGTCCAGAGCACGACGCGAATCGTCCGCCTGGGGCGAAGACCGAGCTTGCGCAACACGTTGATTGCTTCCATTGCGGCCACACAGCCGCCGCCGTCATCGTGTGCTCCCTGTCCGACGTCCCATGAATCGAGATGACCGCTGATCACGACCACCTCATCGGGGCGTTCCGAACCGCGAAGCTCACCAATGACATTGGCGCTCGGGACCATCCCGTGATGCTTGGCGTCCATCTTCAATGTGATCACAGGCTTGATGCCGGAATCCGCCATTCGCTGCAGCATGTCGGCGTCCTCCGTCGAGATTGCCGCGGCAGGGATTTTCAGGATTTCGTCGTCATAATGCGTCGCGCCCGTATGGGGCGAACGAAGACTGTGGGCCGTGACCGAACGGACGAGGCAGGCGATCGCGCCCTTTTCCGCCGCCATTTTCGGCCCCTTGCCGCGGAATCGAACGCATTGACCGTAGTGCGACCCGCCTTCGGGCGTCCATTCCGGCATGGGGTTATTGAATAGAACGATCGCGCCCTTCATGCGATCGGACGCCTTGTCGAAAGTCTCTTCGTCCTGAACGACGATGACCTGCCCCGTCACGCCTTCGGGCGGCGTCCCGACTGACATGCCCAGACCGAGCATCTCAATCAACTCCACGCGGGGCTCGACGAGCTTCGCCCATTCGTTGCCGCGCGTCCATTTCGGCACCATGACTTTTTCAGGATGGACGTTTTCCTGGCCGTCTTTCCGCATTGACTCCACGGCCCACTCGATGGCGCGATCAAGTTCGGGCGATCCGCTCAATCGATGTCCGATGCCGTCGCACAGACTCTCCATCTTCTTCCATGCGTCATTCCGCTCCATCGTCGCATCGATGATGCGCTTCGCCGTGTCCCGGTACTGCAATTCGAGCGAGGCGTTTCTCGGTGCATCTGCCATGGCGCTGGCTGTTGCCAGGAAGCTGAATGTCAGAACGACTTTCGCGGTGCGTGTGAAGTGCATTGGAATCCCTAAAGCAGAGGCTCAACGGACGACATGCGCGATTTGGGGACGCATGTCAGGCCATGGCCGAAAAAAGCAAAAGCGACACGATTACTAGGCAAAAGAAGCCGGCAACGATTGACAGTACGGTAATGGCCGGCCAACGCGGTCTTTCACGACGATATAACGATCCCACGGCGAGACCGATCGCCGTGAAGCCGAGAAAATAGGAAAACGTCGATGCAATCGCGATCCAGGGTTGAGTTTGGTAGAGCTCCTCCCCAAGTTCCTGCATTTGGGAGACGTCGACCACCGGTCCGGATTCGATTTTAGGGTAGAGGAAGTACATCGTCGCGATGATCGTCACAATAAACAGGATCATGCTGATGATGATCGTCGAGAACGCCATGAAACCCAGCGTTGCGGACAGCGGTTCCGGCTTGTCGGCGATCGAATCGGCGTCGCTGCGGACAGACGCCGGGGCACCTTGGCGGTGCGGTACCGGCAGGGCCGTCTGGAGGGCCGTGTCCGGTCGCGCCGCCGCCCCGAATCCGCTCACTGCAAGGTCGCTCGACGCCGGTACCTGAACGATCGCCTGGCAGTAGGGGCAGCAGGCCCGAAGGTTGGCGGCCTCGTCATCGACCTCGATGGGTTGCCGGCAGCTCTCACAACTGAACTGAATCGCCATGCGACGGAACGCCTCCCAAAGTGCCATAATAGGCGACAAACGGCGAGCGATCCAATCTCCAAACGGGGCGATTGAATTCACGCGATCCGTGCGTAGGATGCTGGGATGATCATTTCCATCGATGGACCGGCTGGATCTGGCAAAAGCACGGCGGCAAGGAAGCTCGCGGCCAAGCTCGGGATTCCGTACCTCGACACGGGAGCGATGTATCGTGCGATCGCGCTGGCTGCGTTGGAGGCCGCGATCCGGCTCAAGGATGAAGCGGCGTTGGTCGAGATCGCTCGCAAGGCCGACATTTCGCTCGATTGCGGGCCGACGCACACGCGTGTGACGCTGGATGGACGGGATGTCAGCGAGGCCATTCGATCGATGGCCGTCAGCCAAGCGACAAGCTATGTCGCCCGCGTCCAGGCGATCCGGGACATACTCGTCGAAAAGCAGCGGGCCATCGGCAAACGGCTCGGCGCGCTGGTGACGGAGGGACGCGACCAGGGGAGCGTCGTGTTCCCGGATGCAGACGTGAAGTTCTTCCTTGACGCGGCGATCGAGAAACGGGCGATGCGGCGATATCAGGAATTGATGGCCGATGGCGAAGAGGCGTCGTTCGAACTGATCATGGAAAATCTGCAGGAGCGGGACGGCAACGATCGCAAGCAGTGGGCGCCCTTGTTGGAGCCGCAGACGGCGATTCACATCGACACAACGGACAGCAACATTCACGATGTGGTTGAGAAGCTGCTTGAGGAGATTCGCCGGCGAGGATTGTTGCCGTGATGTCGTCGGCCTTGAAGACGCAGCGATACTTCTTGCAGGAACGCCGAGGACGACATTGCGATGGCCGATGATCGCGGGTACCGCACGAAGATGCGAGTGACGTACCGGATCGCGCGCGGCCTGTTCGCGTTCGTTTTCTACACGTTTTTTCGCGGTCGGGTATATCACAAGCAGCGGGTTCCGACGACAGGGCGTGTGCTGCTGGTGAGCAACCATCAGAGTCATGTGGATCCCGTCGTTACGACATTGTCGCTGCCACGCGAGTGTCATTATGTCGCCCGGGACACACTGTTCAAGAACCCCGTCTTCAGGCGAATCATCGTGCATCTCAATGCGTTCCCGATCAAGCGCGGGGCGGCGGATGTCGGGGCGCTGAAGGAGATCCTTCGCCGGTTGAAGGCGGAGTGTGCCGTCGTGATTTTCCCGGAGGGGACGCGGACGAAAGACGGATCGCTGGGGGCGTTTCGCCCGAATTCGCTCGCTGTCGCGAAGAAGGCAAAAGTGACGATCGTGCCCGTGGCGGTCTCCGGCGCATTTGAAGCGCTGCCGCGCGGATCGATTCTGCCGCGACCGAAGCGGGTGAGCGTGGCATATGGGGAGCCGATCCCTGCGGAGCAGGTCGCCGAATTGGACGAAGCGCAACTCTCGGCAACGGTTCGAGAGCGAATTGAAGAGAATCTCGGGCGTCTACAACGCGGGGAATCGCCGGTCTGAACGGCGCTGGAACCTGCCTCGAAAATCGGGGAATTCGTTTCATGACATTGAAGCACCCTTCGGTCGTTATGAGCTTGTTTGCGCGCGGTAGGGGGTGCAAATTGGCGCAAAATCTGCAAAATTCCGGGCGGCTTCACGGCGGCTCCTTTCGGCAAGTGGCATTCCGCGTCAATGAATGTCCTTGATCGGCGTCCCGACTCACTGGAGGGTGGTGGATTTCGCGCGGTATGGACGCGGCAGTTGGGTTGTGTCGCGTTCGCCGGCCGCCTGCACTGCTTGAGAGCAGTGGCACCCCGCGGCCTGCACCGCTTGAAAGCACTGGCACCCCGGCGGAGTGGCACCCGGCGACAGCGCGCGATTCGAGTTAATCGGGTTGGGCGGATTCGGCGAGGCGGCGGGATTCGAGGCTGCCGGAATAAGCGACTTGGGCCATTCCGGGGAGGAGTTCGTTGGTGACGGCGTCAAAGTAGCCTTCGGGAGACAGGCCCGCGCGAACCTTGTCGGCGACTTTGTCGATGCATGTCGCGAACTGACTGAGGGGACCACAGATGGACGTGTCCCGGTACGGCGGCGTCAACTTCCAGACGCCGTCAACGCGATTGAATTCGGCGCGGACGAGCGGGACGCGATCGCTTTCCTGGATCGTGACATAGGCCGTGTCGCCTTTCATCGTCTGATTGATGATCGTGACGTCGCGCGAGAACACGCCGAGGTTGTTCCGCATTGCCGAAATGTTCCAGGCTCGATGGATCTGATCACCGTAACGGTCCTTGGCGGCGTTCTGTAATCGATCGTGGGCATCAAGAAGGACATCAACGGATTTCAGCAAGCGAATCGTCTCAGACCGACCGGGTTCCGTCATGAAGCGTTCAACCGACGCGTAGTCGCGATCCCATCGGAGTTTCTGGATATGCAGCGCCGTCTCGACGGGTGACATCGATACGCGCGTAATACCCGACGACGCATCGGCCGAGGCCTCTTGCGGTATTGTGGCGTGATCGCAGCCGGTTGCGGCGAATGCGAACGCGAGGCCGGCAATGATTGCGCGGAAATATCTTCGATTCATATCCCATTTATCGGTTCGGTTGGAACAGAATCTGCCGGTTTTCTGGCGGTTGAGCGGAGCGGCAGCCATCGGGTAGGATTTCCGTCAATGCAAGTGACACTGCGCGTCATCTTGGCCGGCTGCTGTGTATGGGCGGCGTGGGCCGTGGGTTCCGCCGGAAGCGGAGACAGTGCTCCGTCGGCGACGCGGGCTCGAACGGATCGAGCAACACCGATGCAACCCATTTCGACGGGCGATCAGTTTCGCGGGCTGGCGATTCAGCTTCACGGCGGGCGGGAGACGTACGATCGATATCACAAACTGATTCCGGAGGTCGCGGAACTCGGCGCCGACACGGTGATGTTCGTGGTCCCCGGCTGGCAGTCGCACGCGGGCAGCCTGGATCTTCACGTGGATCCGTATCGTTCGGCGGACGACGAGAGCATCGGCCGGCTGCTTGACCTGGCCGCGGTCCATGGCATGCGGCGGGTCCTAATGCCGGTCATCCTGCTAAAGGCTCCGCGGACCGGGGAGTGGCGTGGGAAGATTGTCCCGCCAGGCCTCGATTGGGACGCGTGGTTTGAACGCTATCGCCAGTTCATTGGCAAGTACGCCCGTCTCGCGGAGAAGCACAAAGTCGAGCTGCTCATGGTCGGGTCAGAACTGATCAAGACAGAGCCGCATACCCAGAAGTGGCGTGAGACGATCGCCTCTGTACGCGAGGAATACCGCGGGTTGCTGGGCTACTCCGCGAACTGGGATCACTACCAGACGACGAAGATCGGATTCTGGGACGACCTGGATGTCGTCGGCATGACGTCTTACTACCAACTGGCGAGCGGGCCGAATCCGAAGATCGAGGAAGTGAATCGGAGTTGGTCGAAGATTAAGAAGGAGATCCTCGCTTTCCAGCGAGAAGTGAATCGACCGATCGTGTTCACGGAGGTTGGATGGTGCAGCCAGGAGGGTTCCGCAAAACAGGGCTGGAACTACTTTGCCAACGAAACGGCGACGCCGGCCGGTCAACGCGAACAGGCGATCCTCTATGAATCCTTCATGAAAACGTGGACGGACGAGCCATCGGTCAAGGGGATCATCTGGTGGGAGTGGGACTTGTCCGACGGCGGGGCGACGAACTACGGATATACGCCTAAAGGCAAGCTGGCGGAAACCTATCTCCGGTTGTGGTTTCAGAACAAACCGCGCCCCGCTGCGGACGAGGGCGCCACGATTCTCCGGACGTCCGGCGAGTAGCCGCAAAGGTCCTTCGGGTCTACACTCCCCAATTCTGTGTTATCAGGAAACAACCGAACGCCGATCTGACTGGGCGGCGTTTTCAGGCGAAATCCCCGGTTCACGGCCGAGGTTCGAACAGCAGACAGCGGAGAAACAGGTGGCGCTACCTTATCACGAGCGGACGCATCATTGCGGGGAACTTCGGGGCACGGACGTCGGCAAGACAGTGCTCCTGGTTGGCTGGGTTCAGACATATCGCGATCACGGCGGCATGGTCTTCATCGACCTGCGCGATCGCGGCGGCGTGACGCAGCTGTTCTTCAATCCTGACACGGATCCGCTGGCCCACGGCGTCGCACGTTCGCTACGCAGCGAGTACGTGATTGCGGTTCGCGGTGAAGTTGTCAGCCGCGGAGCGATGGTCAATCCGAAGATGCCGACGGGAGAGATCGAAATCGCGGTTCACGAGATCGACTTGTTGAACAAGTCGGAGACGCCGCCGTTCCCGATCGAGAACGACATCGACACGAACGAGGACCTTCGACTGAAGCATCGCGTGCTTGATATCCGGCGCCCCGTCGTTCGGGATGCGCTCGTGCTTCGTCACAAGATCACGAAATCGATCCGCGATTACTTCGCGGACAACGGTTTCATCGAAATCGAGACGCCGATCCTGAATAAGTCGACGCCGGAGGGGGCGCGAGATTACCTGGTTCCTTCTCGATTGCACCACGGTTCGTTCTACGCGCTGCCGCAGTCGCCGCAGATCTTCAAGCAATTGCTGATGATCGCGGGGATGGATCGGTACTTCCAGATTGCGCGATGTTTCCGTGACGAGGATCTGCGCGCGGATCGTCAGCCGGAATTCACGCAGGTCGACGTCGAGATGGCATTCGTGCAACCCGAAAACGTGATGCAGCACGTCGAGCGCTGCATCGCCGCGGCGGCGAAGGTCGCGATGGGAATCGACGTGCCATTGCCGCTGCCTCGAATCAGCTACGCGGAGTCCATGGCGAAGTACGGCAAAGACGCACCGGACATGCGTTATAACATGACGATCAAGGACGTGTCCGAGGTTGTTCGCAAGATCGACTTCCGTGTATTCGCCGAGCCCCTGGCGAAAGGCGGCGTCGTGCGCTGCATCGTCGTTCCGGGGGGCGGCGAGATGACGCGCAAGGAGACGGACGGCCTGACAGAGGAGATCAAAGGCATCGGCGCAGGTGGCCTGCCGTTGGTCAAGGTCGTAGAAGAGGGCGGGAAGATCGTACCGCAGACAGGCATTGCGAAGTTCCTTTCCGACGGCGAAGTGTTCGCGGAGATCTGTGCGGCAACGGGGGCGAAGCCAGGCGACTTGATCATGTTCGCGGCGGACAACGAGGCGAACGTCTGCAAGTATCTCGGATGGCTGCGGCAGGAAGTCGCGATTCGCCGAGGGATGATCCCGGAGAACGACTGGAAGTTCTGCTGGGTGGTGGACTTCCCCTGTTTCGGATGGGACGAGGATGCGAAGGCGATCTATCCGATGCATCACCCCTTCACGAGCCCGAAGGATGAGGATCTCGGATATATGAAGCTCGGCACGGATGAAACGCCGCCGGCGGCCGACCTGTTGAAGATGCGGGCGAAGGCATATGACGTTGTGCTGAACGGCATCGAGCTGGGCGGCGGTTCGATTCGAATTCATCGTGGGGACGTTCAGCGAAAGATCTTCCAGCTGCTGGGGCTGTCGGATGAGGAAGCGAAGGAGAAATTCGACTTCCTGCTGGAGGCGCTGAAGTTCGGTGCACCACCACATGGCGGAATCGCGCTAGGGCTTGATCGGATCGTGATGTTGTTCGGCAAGTTCGGCTCGATTCGCGATGTAATTGCGTTTCCGAAGAACGCGCGGGCCTCGTGCCCATTGTCATTGGCGCCGGGGCACGTGGCGGATTCTCAGTTGGAAGAGCTCGGTTTGCGAGTGGTGAAGTCGAAGTAGGCAGGGGCCTACCTTGGGCTGACGCGCTGCGGAGTATCACGGCCATGACTGGCCGTGCTTGGAGAGTGGGCGCGGGAGGCGTTTGCATCGCTCGTGCGTTGGCATGCCGACCTTTGGCACCCATCCGACATCGAGCGTCGGCATGGCACGCTATGTGGTGACGCGGATCAGTCTTTATGGTGCTTTGGCGGCGTTGAGAGCCGGGCGAAGAGCTGATTGTTCTCGATCTTGCAGTCGTAGCGATTCAGTCTGACGGCCTCGTTCATCGTGCATTCGCCGGAGTCGAGATCGAACGCCCAGTAATGCCATGGGCAGACGATTTCTGTTGCATTCTCCAACTCGCCGGCGCTCAGGTTTCCACTGGCGTGGGGGCATGCATTGTCAATGACGATGAATCGATCCGGGTCGCTAAGATGAAAAACAGCGAGTTCCTTGCCGTGGGTCGCCACGAACCGACGCGAACCGACTGAGCAGTCGGCGACGTCGAGGAGTTTCGTCCATTCGTCAGCCATGCGTATGTGATAGGGCCGCAGGCTGGAAACAGCAACTCCGTGAAAAAGAAACGGCGTTCACCATGCGGAGCATGATGCACGCCGTACAGGATTCAGGTTGTTGTCGATGCCGTTGAGACGGCGACGCAATCCGGGCGGAATCAGTCGAGAACCCAGCGCGTCGTCCGCAGGGGCCGTACCGTCAGCGTCGCGAGCGCGAGATCGTCGACCATCATCTGCTTGTCGTAGAGCATCACTCGCTTGAATTGGCGCTTCATGTCCGCCTGCGAGGCGCCGACGGCCTGGGCACAGCCGAGCATGGGGCTGAACATGGCGGCCAACAGGGCCAGGGCCACGAATCGTTTCATCAATCGCATCGTACGTTCCTCGCGTCTGTTCCCACGTAGCGGGAGGGTTTCTTCGAGCGCCGGATTGGCCGACCGCTGGGGGATGGCCTCACCAGAAGGCAGCTTGGGCTGCCGGCGGGATCAATCACTCGGATTCTATCACGGGCAGGGAGCGGGGGTCAACGAATTCTACCGCACCGTCGGATACCGGGAATTCGGCAATCGGACGTACGCCTGCCAAGGGGACGGAACTCAACGCCGATAACCACTCGACGTACCGATATTCGATGCCGGCCGCCTCACCGATCTGCTTCAGCTCAGTCAGACGTTTCTCGTACTCTGCGAATTGCCAGTCGATGGATGACTCATCGCAGAAAAACACGCGGCACCCCATCGGGCGATGCTCCCGGGCCGTGCATTTGCCCTCGACCTGGTAGGGGCAGCGCCGCTCCGCGGCGGGGGGGCGCCAGGCTTCGGCGTGCCCCGAGATGAAGTGGGCGAGCTCGACAGACGTCACGAACAGGTCGTGGCCGTAGGCGTCAAAATTGCAGCAGAGGCCCCGATTGGTGCAGACGGGGGATCGATCGGCGATGGCGGCATCAATATCCCGATAGAGCGATTGGAGCCGCGCGGAGAGCTCACCACTCGATTTGTTCTGCAGGGCGATCTGACCGATGTCCGTCGTCACGTGTTCAAGTCCTCCCACGACTCGGCGGTTCGTCGGACTTCAATCTGCACGAATTCGTATCGATTGCCTTTGTTCATGCCGGGGCAGCTCGAAGCGGCCGAATCCCAGGCGTCGCGGTCTTCGAGGTTTGACGTCCAGAACGGCCAAGTACGGCATTGCAGCGGCCGGACAGGGTAGATGCTGCACGTCCGGCTACCGTTCCTTCCCGTTTTGAGATAGCAACAGTCGCCGGTCTTTTTGTCCTCCGTCAACGAGTAGACTTTGCCGACCAGGCGGAGGTGTTCCTTTGGGAGTCCTTGTCCTGGGCGGCCGATGAAGGCGGCAATTTTCTCGATCTCGTCATCGGAGACGTAAACCACACCTGGCGCGCCGCTGCAACAGTCACCACATTGCGTGCACTCGAACTGCAGCCCGTCACTGTACCATTCGCCGTTTGGTTTTTCGGGGGCGGCCATTTTCGGGTCTTTCAAGCGAACTCGCGGAGTATTCAGAGTCGTCGATTATTCTTCGTCGTCGTCGAGTTTCTGTTGGTGTCGATCGATCATCTCGGAATCGTCGAAGCAACGAACTCCCATGGCGCCCATGAGGCCTAACAACAGCAGAAGCGTCAAGAGTCTTTTGCGAAGATTGGACATGATTCCTCGCGGACCATGGGACGACGTCAGGAGTTCGATTCCGGCGTCGGCGCTGGCCCAACCGCGGGCTGGGTCGTCGTGGCATTCGGCGCGATCGGCGATGCGGGTTGTGATGTTGCAGGTTGCGTGGTGACGCCCTTGCGTTTCAGTGCCTCTTCACGGCGTTTTTCGATGCGTTCAAGCGCTTTTCGTCGGCGTTCAGCGTAGTCTTCCGCGCGGGAACGAGAATCGGCGGGTCTCGTGGTGGTTGCAGCCGGTGCAGACCTCGTTGTTCGCCGCGGCGGTCGGATCAGATCAGCCGGATCGTCCTTTGGAGGCTTCGGACCTCCGACGACAATCGGTTTTTCAGGCGCTTTCGTCATGGTCTTGACGCGAAGCATGTGGGCTTCCGAATTCTCGAGAGACATCTTGCCCATCTGTTCCGACTCCATGTCGGCAGAGATCGATGAATCGCGTCGGAGCCAATAATCGAGGAGCATTCCACGCGTGATATCGAAGGAGTAAGCGCCGCTCACGTTCGCGCCGTCCAGTTTGAACTCGTGTCGCTTCTGGTTGGCAGCGCCATTGGGCCTGCGACGGGGGTTCCGGCTCGATGCGGCGGGGGCATCATCTGGCCCGTCTTCATCTTTTTCATCGGCCCCATCATCGCCACTGACGGCGCGAACGGGATCGGAGACGAGTCGGACGTCGCCGGCGATTGAAACCTCGGCGACGATGGAACCATCGGGCTTTTCGTCAATGCGATCGAGCGTCAGTCGGTAGGTTGTGACGGACTTGCCGAAATTGCGAATTTCCTTGTCGCGCGTGCGCGTCCAAGACTCGCCGACGCGGCGGGGAACGCGCGGAAGAATCAGGGGGCCAATGTCATCCAGCACCTGACTAACACTCTTGTTGTCGAGCAGGCACTTTTGCGTGGTCTTGGATAACTTTCGGCGGGTGGCGGGCCCAATTGAACGCCCGGGCTGAATCCGGACGCGCTCGCTGACGCCGGTCCAGGAGTCCAATTCGAATGTGACGACGGCTTCGTTGGCGGCGCCGAGCCGGCGAAGCGGCGCGACCGGGTAGCTGTCGCGCAGGGAGTCAAACTTGTGCTCTTCGCCGAGGGCCCTCTCGCGGGCTTCGAAGCGATCCACACGCCACGAAAGCGGGGTGCTTTTTCCTTTGCGAAGGGCGTCGGCATTCTGAGGCGCTGCGCCGCGCGCGACCATTTTTCCGGCTTCGTCGAGCTTCTGCTCGATCGTAATTCGATCGCCGGCTTCGGCGGTATATGTCAACAGACCGGGGATGCCGCCGCGATCCTTGAATTCGTTTTCGATGATCAGGTACCGCGTTTCGTTCAGAATCGGCTTGTATCGCAGGCGAAAGGCCTTGTCGCCGTCGGGAAGGTCAACCACGTCGGCTTCGCCATAGTCGACCGGATCCGTCGACTCAGCCAGGGCCGGTTCCGGCGATGGCGTCGGTACTGCGGGGAGTGAGGTCGGTCCGGACCGTCGCGGATTGCGACGTCGTTCCGTAGGACGCGGGAGACGATGCGGATCTGGATTCGTCGTTGGCATGCGCCGGGACGGCCGGATTCCTCGCCCGCCGGCCGGCATCGTGGTGACGCGCGAGGCGTCGACGGGAACGCGTCCATGGGGCAGGCTGTCCGCGCTAAGGGGTTTTCGAAGAGACGCGCGGTCGCCGCCATCGAGCATCCTTGATCGACCGGGCGCCATTGGGTCCGGTTGGCCAGACTGACTTGTCGTGGACTGCGTGGCGGAGGGAGTCGCGTGATGGGCGTCAGAGGCTGGTTGAACGCGGCCCGCGCCCACACCGGAAACAACAAGCAAACACACGATCCCCAGCATGCTGAGAGATCGTGTGTGAATGATCGATGGACTGTGATTCGATTGCGGAAACAGCATTCGCGATCCTCGCGGCCAGTCGTTCGCGATGGTATTGCGACAGATCCCGCCGACGATACGGCGAGTCGCCGTCCGCATTATGCAGAGATGCTATCGATTGTAACCTTCAGGTGGTTCTGTCGATGGCCCTTCTTGAGATGATAGCCCTTGCGTCGGCGGAATTTCACGATGTCGAGCTTGGGGCCCTTGACGTGCTTCACCAGCGTTGCCGTGACTTTCGCGCCATCGACGAGAGGGCGCCCGATCTTGCTGTCGGCGCCGGCCCCGATCATCAAAACGCGATCCAGTTCGATCGTCTTGGCGTTTTCGGGCAGGTCACGAGTCTCGAGATAGATCGTGTCGCCCTTCCTGACCATGTACTGCTTGCCGCCGTCCTCAACCACCGCATACATTGCTGGGGTATCTCCATTCGAAGATCGATATGTGAATTCTGGCCGCGCAATCCAGGCGGCGAAACCCCGTAATATGCCACAGAACAGCATTTCCGGCAAGTGCCCCGTAGCAGAATCGACGGGGCGGTTCAAAAACTGCCGGGCGAGGCTAGAATCGCCCGGCGGCGGCGTGATGGAGCCCGGGACCGGTCTCGGGCGGTCCAGGCCGGCGATCCACGGGACTGGAGGCGACGAGGCAGGATTTGTTCGTATTTGTTCCGATCAAGACTGACGCACCCATTCGGCGACCGCCGGTCGTGAACGTGTCGCTGATTGTGGCCAATGCCGTCATCTTCCTGGCGACGACGCCGCTATTCCACGATCGATCGCCCCTGTTTGACTGGGGGCTGTCGGTGCGCGACTGGGGCGTGCTGGACCCGCGGAATCTCAGGCTCTACCAGTTTTTCAGCTATCAATTCATGCATGCGGATTTCTGGCACTTGTTCGGAAACATGATTTTCCTGTGGGTGTTCGGGAATGCCGTGAATTCGAAAATGGGCAATGTCGCGTATTTGTTGTTCTATCTGGCGGCCGGAGTCTTTGCGGGCGTGGGCTTCGCAATGACGTCTTCGAGCCCGTGCCTAGGAGCAAGCGGTGCGATTGCGGGCGTGACGACGGCGTTTCTCGTGCTATATCCGCAGAGCGTGGTGAGCGTTTTCTGTTGGATTTTTCTCTTTATCCGATTTCTGCACGTGCAGGCGCTGTTGCTGATCGTGCTGAAGATCATTGTCTGGGACAACATTATTGCACCGAACATGCTGTCGGGTGGATTCACGGCGGTCGCGTATTCGGCACACTTGGCGGGTTATCTGTTCGGATTCACGTTGTGTCTGTTGTTGCTGATGGTCAAGGCATTGCCGCGCGATCAGTACGACATCCTTGCGTTGATCCGTCGATACAATCAGCGCCGGCAGTTCCGCTCCATTATGTCGGATCCGAATACGCAAGCGCAGGCGACTTACGGGCGCGTGGCACGGCCCGTGTCCGTCTTCAGTGGGCGACCCATCGCCGTTCCGTCGGCGGATGACGCCGTGGTCCGCCTGCGCCAGGAGATCGCGGATCGGCTGTCGCGGGGGGCGTACGACGAGGCGGTGGAGAAATATGAGGCGTTGATGGTTCGCGATCCGACGCAGGTGCTCTCTCGACGGAACATGCTTGAGATCGCGATGCAGTTGAAGTCTCGCGAGCGCTATCCGCAAGCCGTGTCCGCCTACGAAAAGTTCCTGAGCGCCTATCCGACGGACTCCGAAGCGCCGCACGCCCAGATGATGCTGGGAATCCTCTACACGAAGTACCTGCAGCAGCATGATCGAGCCGAAATGCTCTTCCGGGAGTGTCGGGATCAATTGAAGGATCCAAACCTCCGGGAGCTGACGGACGAATGGCTCGGATCGGTGCTCGCGGCGCTGGGCAAACCGCCATTGAATCCGGGCGGGGGGCACACGGAGCCATCGGCGTAGGGCGGAATCAGTCGCGCGTGGTACAATCACCCAATTGACGGCGGATTCGATAACCGGCCAGGCGTCCGCACGTGATACCACAATGGCCGGCGAGACACTGATAGGCGTCACTTGCATGCTGAGTGAAGAACGACTGGAAATGACCTTCGAGCGCGATCACGTTCAGGAACCCTTCGTCTGCAATATGGCGAGCCGGCATCCTGATGTGCTTTTCAACATTCATCAGCTGAGCGTCGGACCGCACGAGGCGCGGATGATGATGTCGGTGATCGGCGAAGTCCCCCATCGCCGCGCGGTACGGGAGTACTTCGAGGGCCTGGGCGTCGATGTTCGCGTCATCGACGAATTGAAATACAAGGGAACGATTCCGCAGGTGCCGAATCGGATCGCGATGCCCACGGCGTCGACAGCGCCCGTGCGGCAGAAGCTGTGGTTGACGATCGTCGGCGCGCTGCGATCGCAGCATTTTCTGTGGACGATCTCGCGGCGATTTGACGTGGTCTACAAGATTACGCAGTCGGTGACGGGCGATCCGGTCAGCATTGTATCGATGGTTGTGAGCGGGACGCAGGCGGAAGTCGACGGCGTCGTCGCCTACATGCGCGAGCAGGGAATCAACGTCGAGACGGGCGTCATCAATGCCGCAGCGCCGTTCGGCGTGACGTCGTGATCGCAGGCTGCTGATGGCGACTCTCGGGGGCGGGCCGACGAAAGGAGTGTGCCATGAATCGATACGCCAAATTGAACGCACCGACAGTGACGTTCGCCGGCGCGGTGATGCTGTTCTGGGCGTGGTACACAGGCGGGGGCGGTTGGTCGTATCCTGCGAGCGCGTCGGCATTCTTCGTATTCACGCTTCACGCATTTGACTGGATGCTGCTCATCGGCGGCGCCGCGATGGTCGCTGTCGGAATCGTGTGTTATGCCGGGGCACGCGTCGGTTTGTTGCTCGAGACGATCGTGTCGGCGCTCTGCGGCCTCGTCATGCTCATGTGCGCGGGCACATGGTTGGCGGGCGGAGCACTCGGGATCAATACAATCCTCGTAGGGTTCTTCGGCGTTACTTTCACGTCAGGGGCCCGTTCAGCGTGGGTGATGTATCGAGCGAGTGACGCGACAGGCGGGCAGTCGTCTGTACGCGCCAGCACGCCGGTCGTTCCCGCGGCGCCGCCGCCGCCGCATCCGGCGAGCCAGGCGTCGTCAGCGCTTCCGAAAGACGGCGAGCCACCTCCGGAGGAGGGGTATCTGGCGGCGTTGTCCAAGGAAGAGGATTAGGCGGCGCGACGCGTTGAGTCTTCCGGGGTTCGAAGCATGCCGACCTTTGGGTCGGCATGGCACCCGGCGCGACGATGGGAGTCGGCATGCTACCCGGCGATTGTCGGGTCGATGACCCGACCTATGTTTGGTTGGTTTGATCATGCGAACAGGCTCCGGCAACGATCGATACGCGCGACAGGTGATATTTCCGAAAATCGGGATGGAAGGACAGTCGCGGTTGAAGGCCGGTCGTGTAACGCTCGTCGGCTGCGGCGCGCTGGGGACCGTCATCGCGAACACGCTTGCGCGCAGCGGCGTCGGGTTTCTGAGGATCATCGATCGAGATTACGTCGAGTGGAACAACCTGCAACGGCAGGTACTGTTCGATGAATCCGACGCTCGGGAGGGTCGGCCCAAAGCCGTGGCGGCGGCGGAACGACTACGGACGATCAACTCCGACATCGAGATCGAGCCCGTCATCGCCGACGTCCACGTCGGCAACATCGAGACACTCGCAGAGGGGGCGTCTCTCATTCTTGACGGCACGGACAACTTCGAGACGCGCTATCTCATCAACGATGTCGCCGTGAAACACGGCATTTCATGGGTCTATGGGGCGTGCGTGGCTTCGGAGGGGATGGTGATGCCGATTGTGCCGAATCGCACACCCTGCCTGCGGTGCATTTTCGACGCGCCGCCGCCGGCCGGCACGAGCCCGACATGCGACACGGCGGGCGTCATTGCACCGATCGTGCAGATAGTCGCGGCCCTGCAGGCGGCTGAAGCGATGAAAATCCTGGTCGGCGCAATGGACGATGTCCGCCCACGGCTCACACAGATCTCCGCTTGGGACGGCGAGTTCTCGACATTCGACATGGCGCCCGCGCTCGATGGCGGCGGGTGCGCGTGTTGCCGCGATCGGCAATTCGTCTATCTCGACGGCAAGGCGACGGGGCGAACGGCGGCGCTTTGCGGACGCAACGCGGTCCAGGTTCGGCCGGCGTCCGATACGAAACTTGATCTGGAAGCGCTGGGAGATCGCGTCGGAAGCGTGTCGAACGGGCGAGTCCAGGTGAACCGATACTTGTTGCGCTTCGACGTGGATTCGTACGGCATCACGGTGTTTCGGGACGGTCGCGCGATCATCAAAGGGGCATCGAGCCCGGACGAAGGGAAATCGGTCTATGCGAAATACATCGGCAACTAGGCGAGCGTCGCGGTTCGCGCGATATGCGGTTGTTCTCCTCATGATCGCGATCGGCGGTACGCAGACGGCGTGCACGGAATTCGTACATTGGGGCCACATCAGCGATCGCGAAAATAGCTGGGGCATCAACGGTGTGGAGATCGCCCAGAAACAGCCGAGCGGCAAGTGGGAGATCATCGGCGGGTCGGACGGGAAGGGCCGATGGGAGGTGTTCAAGAACCGGATCAAGGGAGGCGGAACGATTCGCGTCAGCAAGCCCGGGTACTACACCATTGAGATGTCGGAGGCGGAGTTTCTCCAGAAGCACGTCATCCTGATGCAATCGACGGGCGGGGAAGATTCCGACGAGTCGTTGCCATCGGAATGGCTGGACTAATGCGGCGACGACGCGCGATTGGCTGCGCGTCGATCGAGTCATTGAGTCCAGTCGCGCATCCCTACGTTCTTTGGTGAGCGCGGCTCCTCATCCGAACGCCCGACGGAAATACTCAACGTTACATCGAATTGAATTGCGATTAGGGGGATTCGCGATGCAGCTCGAAACATGGTGTCTTCTGGGAACTTCCGCGATGACTGCGCTCGTGATCAGCCGAACATTGGCGACGGGGCGCGAGGCGGCGTTAATGGCGGCGCGTCAGGCGGCGGAAGAGGCCGAAGCGATTCGGAAGCAGCGCGAAGCCGTGTTCGAGGAGATGGCGCGAGCGTCGAGTGACGTGGATGCAATTCATGGTTGATTTTCGGCGCAGTCGGGCCGGCACGCTCAGAGAATCCTGCACTGTAACCTGAAGGCAATACGGGATTTGTGCGCAAAAACCGTTGACCGGACGCGTGCGCGCGGCTAGAGTTTTGGTGTGCAGAGTGCCTTGTGGCTTGCTGTGCATCTGGGTTCGTGGCCGCAATTCGCCCGCAAAACGGGTGTGTCTCATGTCAGAATCACCTCAACGGCTGGACAATCTTCGTTCGCTGGCACGCGTCGCACGGCTGTTTGCCGTCATCGGAATCGGCGGATTCGCCGTGGTCGGAATGTATCGCCTTTCGGGGGATCCGGGCGTATTTCCGTGGCTCGGCAAGCACCTTGTCAGCTTCGTCATCCTGTTCGGCGCAAGCCTGGCGATCTCAATCTGCACGTTTCTATGGCTTGCCGTGTCGTTGCTGTTGAAGATCGAGGGAAATGCGTTCCGCAGTTACGACGTCGCGCGCGACATGGCCGACGCCTTGAACAAGCAGGGCGGCGAGCTGCGACTGATCGCCGAAAATTCGCAGATATCTGACCTGGTCCGGTCGGTAACGCATCGCTCGCGCGAGCGGACGGCGATTCGTCTCGCAATCAACGAAGAGATCATCCGGGGCGATTGGGAGGCGGCCTACGCACTCGTCGAGCTGCTTGAGGAGCGGCACGGGTACCGCAACGAGGCATCACGCCTTCGCGCGGAGCTGGACGACTCGCGCGCGAACGAGGCCAACGTCAAGGTCCACGATACGGTGGAGCATGTTCGCGCGTTAATGGCGTCCCATGACTGGGATCGGGCCCGCCGCATGATGGACCGGCTGATGGCGGCCAACGGAGAAAACAACGAAGTCAAGGAACTACCGCAGGCGTTTCATCGTGCGTGGAACGAACACAAGCGCCGCCTGCTGAAGGAATGGGACCAGACAGTCCAGCGCAACGAAGTGGATCGCGGCATCGCTCTGCTGAAAGAGCTTGATCACTACCTGACGCCGAGCGAGGCAGCGGCACTGCAGGAATCGGCACGTGGCGTTTTCCGAGAGAAGCTTCGAAATATGGGTGTCCAATTTTCGTTGGCTGTCAGCGAAAATAACTGGAAAGAAGCATTGAGCGTGGGCCAGCAGATTCAGGAGGAATTCCCGAACAGCCGCATGGCCAGCGAAGTGCAAGATCGAATTCACGTTCTCGTCAAGCGGGCTCGCGAAATGGATGACGGCGGCGTGCCCGTCTCGACGCGTGCCAACGGAGATTGACAAACCAATCGACAGTCGGGATTACGACTGCCGCAAATCACTGTGATGCAAAGACACGGAGGTCTTCACGATGCGATCACGATTCCCTCAAGGTCATCTCAACGACATTACCCGGCGAACGCTGACGTTCACTGCGGGGATTGCCGTTGTCGTCAGCGCCGGTTGCGCACAGCAGCGGGCAAATGACAACTACGCCGTGATTCGAACCGGCGAACGTGCCGGCGATGCAGATGCCGCGAACTCATACGCGTATCATTACCCGGCGACGGCGCCGGTCCTCAATGCGGACGAGTTGAAGCGGTTCGTGGATGAGCATCGCAACCAGGTCGTTGTGCTGGAATTCTGGGCAAGTTGGTCCTCGAGCAGCCGCGATCAGATTGCACGTCTCGCGAAGTTGCACGAAGAGCGCCGGCGAGACGGTCTCCGCGTGATCGCCTGCACGTTTGACGAGCCGAGAGAATGGCGAACGCATACCGTCCCGGTGTTGCAGAGCGCCGGCGCGAATTATCCATGCGTGGTGATTCCGCGGGGCGATCGACAGGCGCTGGGCGCGTGGCTCGATCCGGCCTGGCGATTCGATCTGCCGGCGCGGTTCATCGTGGATCGACAGGGAACTGTCGTTGCGCGGGCCCATGGCGACGAAGCCGTGCTCGCTGCGCTCGATTCATGGGGATCGACCCGGACGCGCAGCCGATCGACGTATGAGCGACCGGCGGAGCCTCGCGAGCGGGAACTCCGCGTTGCAACGGCGACGGACAGCGGGGCTTCGGCGACGACACGCCGTGAAACCGTCGACTCAAAACGTGATCGCACGGATTCGACGCGGGCGACTGTGACCGAGCGGACGTCGGCAAACGCCGGCGCGACCAGTTCTCGTTCGCCCAGATACGCGTCCTCACGACGATCCGCAGCGACCACGGACCGCACGAGATCATCTCGCTATCGAACGCCTGCGCCGGAGACTCGGTCACGGGCGGAATCGACGTCGTCGCCCGTTCGTACGGCTTCGGCGTCCACCTCTGTCGGACCGGCGTCGACGCGCGTAAAGCTCGTGAACATCAAGACAGGCGAATCGGAGTGGCTGCCGGTCGTCTCGCGCGATCGCGGACTGGATGCCGCCTCGGATGCGGTCGCCAGCGCGATTCGAAGCCGGATCGGCCGTGCCACGAACCCGCGTATCGCCGTCATGCCGTTCTCGTCGATGCGAAATCGCAACTACTCGACGCCGCTGGGTATAGAAGCGGCGGAGGGAATCACGGCGAGCCTCAAGCGGGAAGGCTATTACGATCTCGTCGCACCGACGCGCGCGAAGCAGATGGTCAAGGACGCCGGTGTGACCGTCACGCAGATCGACTTTGACGCGTCGGTGATTCAGGACAAGATCTCGGCGGACTACCTTGTCATCGGCTGGGTTCGCAACGATGTGGACGAGTTGATTCGCGCGACGCAATCGTCGCAGCCGACGCGAATTGCCGGAGACGCCGGAATATCCGACACGGGCTACGTGTCGCCACGTCGCGAAGCGGAAGATTTCAGCGACTACTGATCGATCGAGCCGCATACGCGATTTAGTTCGCAAAAAGAAAAACGCCCCGACGAGCCGCAAGTGCTTGTCGGGGCGTTGTATTTTTTTTGTCGGGCTGTCGTTTCGATTGTCGGGACTTACTTGATTTCAAGCAATTCGACGTCGAACACGAGCGTTGCCTTGGGCGGAATTGTCGGCGGTCTGCCGCTCTCGCCGTAGGCAAGCTGGTAGGGGATGACGAGGATTCGTCTTGTGCCAACCTTCATGGAGCCGACGCCTTCGGTCCATCCGCGAATCACGCGGTTCAGCGGGAATTCAGCGGCCTGGTCGCGATCCCGCGACGAGTCGAACTTCTTGCCGTTGACCAGCCAGCCCGTGTAGTGGACTTTGACGGTGGATGAGGCGTTCGGCGGCGTGGGACCGGCGCCGACTTTGACATCCGTGTACCAGAGACCGGAGTCGGTCTTGACGCCTTTTTCCGGATCGCCGCCATTGCTCTTGACGACGGCCATGGCGTCCGCGAAGTCCTTTCCTTCGGCGGCCTTGGCGGCCTTGGCGGCTGTGTCGGCATCCGTGATCGTCACTTTTTCGATCATGACCTTTTCGACGGGCACATTCTGGTGCTTGTTGCCGGCGGCGTCCTGACCGTTTCCGACTCGGACTTCTTTGATCTTATCGACGACGTCCATTCCCGCGATGACCTTGCCGAAGACGGCGTACGCGGCGCCGCCGCGAGGTTGATCGAGAGCAGGATTGTCGACGACGTTGATGAAGAACTGCGACGTCGCCGAGTCTGGGGCGCTCGTTCTGGCCATCGCGATCGTGCCGCGCGAATTCTTCAGGCCGTTCTGCCATTCGTTCTTGATCGGGGACTTGGTTTCCTTCTGCTTCATGTCCTTGTCGAAACCGCCGCCCTGAATCATGAATGTACTCATGACGCGATGAAAGATCGTGCCGTCGTAGTAACCGTCCTTCACATAGGAGACGAAGTTCTCCGTGGAAATCGGGGCTTTCTCCTGGTTGAGTTCCAGGTAGATGTCACCCATCGATGTCGTCATCTTGATGTAAACGCGATCAGGAATCTTCGGCTTCTCCTCTTTCGAATCCGGGCCCGCCAGCACGGTGCTGCAAACACCGAGTGCCGCCAGGGCTGTGACCAACACGTTCGCTCGATTCATTCGTAACCTCCAGTGTACTAAGTCCTAAGGCGTTTCCTTTGAGGACAGTCAAATCGCCTCGTGGTTAGGGGGATTCACGATAGACCGCCCCCTTGTCAGTGTCAATTTGGGTTGTGAAAAGTGGCTGAAATCGGGCTTACTCGGGCTTAATTCTCGCCAAATCGGCGGCGAAATCGCGACAGGCGGCGCGGACGCATTCCTGCCAGTCATCGACGTGGCGATTCTTGAATGCCGGGGCAGCGTGGGCGTAAATAACGCTTCTGCCCGCCGCAATCAATGCACCAAGTCCTTCGGAGTCGAGATAGGGCCGGAAATCCTCAGCCGTGCCGCCTTGAGCGCCGTAGCCCGGGACGAGGAAGATCGTGTTCGGCATGATCCGTCGAAGGCGGGCCGCATCCTCGGGATTTCGCGTCGCGACGACGGCTCCGACGGAGCCATACGTTGATCCGCCGCGGATCGTCTCGGCGGACCATTGATTGACAAGGGCGCCGACGGCTTCGTGAACCTTACGGCCATCCTCGAGGACAAGATCCTGGACGCTCGCCGCGGATTCATTCGAGGTTCGCACCAGCACGAAGACACCGCGGCCTGCGGATTCCATCTGGCGAACGAACGGCTGAACACCGTCCCAACCGAAATAGCCGTTAATCGTCACGGCGTCGGGGAGCTTGTCGGCTTCGAGGGACGACATGTCAACGCCATCCAGAAGGAACGGGTCGTTCTCAAATGGGCTCGTCGAGAAGGACGCAAGGGCATATTGCTCAGCCGTATGGCCGACGTCGCCGCGTTTGATATCGCCGATGACAAGTAGACCTCGACTGTGGGCGTATTCGGCGAGACGCAGGTAGGCGTCCAGGCCGATAGAGCCGTAGCGTTCGAAGTAGGCAATATTGAACTTGACGATCGGGACGGTTTCAGCGACGGCATCGACGACGCCGCAGCTGAACTCCTCCATTGCGCCGACGTCATTGTCGTGATTCGCGTGAATCGACTTTGGCAGTCGATCGTAAACAGGATCGATGTTTACGACCCCACAACATTGCCGAGATCTGACGGCGTCGAGCACGCGCTCCGCAAACGTCTGGGACATGGCGTTATTCCCTGGGGGACTGGTTCACTCGGATTGACTGGCCGAATCAACGACTTCGGATGGTTCCGAGGGCCGCGACGTCGGCGATTTCTCGGCTTCATCCTGAGTCATTTTCTGCATGATGGGGACGATTGCCGATCGATGCAACTCGCGGAGCAACGGGAATTGATCAATGACCTCGAAGGGCGCGATTCGCTCCGCCGCGAGCTCGAATTCCTCTTGAGTGCACTTGTTCGGCGGGGCATGACGACCGGCCTCGACCAACGCGACGGTATAGGCAAAGTCGCCCGTTGCGGCGATCGGCGTTCGTGCATGGATCATCGTGGATGCGCCGCCCTTGTCGTCAATGAACGTCTCGTGAATCTCGACGCGATCGCCGTCCACGACTCGTTTTCCGCCGGCCTGCACGGCGGCGTTCCAGTCGACTGCGGGCGTGTCGGCATTGGGTTCGCGAAATGGAACGGACGTTGCGCCCATCGCGTCGCGAAGGCGCCCGGCCATGCGATCGACTTCCCCGGCATTGCTGATCTGTTCCAGCAGCGCGGCGTTGCGGCGAATCGTCTCGAGCGGATCGGGCCCCGTTTCAGCGTCGCGGTAGTTTCGGATTTTCGCGACAACGGCATCGATCACGGATTCGCCGGGCTCGACCGCAGTCATTACGGCGCCTGCATCGGCGTTGCGCGGTTCGGGTTGTTGAGCGATCTCGGCCGCCAGTTTCTCGGCAATTTCCGAATCCACAATTTGACTTTGAACCACAGGCTTCACGACAGCCATCTGTTGGAATTGCCCGAGCATGTAATTCAGCAGCAGGGCGATGGCCACCGCATGCAATGCCGCGGCGATCACAAACGATATGCGCCGGACATGGCGGGGCGGTATGGCGAAGGTTTCCGGGTACATCGCACGCTTCCAGGGCTCATCGGCGCGAAACGGGCGAGATTCGCACCGATCGGCCTCCATCCCATTGTAGCGTCGATGGTGGAAGTTCCATGTCCGGCATGGGACGGATCGTCGGGGCGGGCAGCGACGCGCGGCGGCGATGTCTCACGTGGTCAAAAGTCGCGTGGAAGAGCAGCAGGGGACTCCGAGAGGGGCGACCGTGCGGGTCCGATTACTGTGCGGCGGCCGTGGCGTCCTCGGCGATTCCTTGCGAGTTCAGCCGAAACTCGAATTCGTACTCATCGAAGAGACGCTCGGCGCCCGCGGCCTCGAAGCTGGCACACAACAGGTACTTCTGGTTGTTCGGGAGCGGATTGCCTTCCCAGGAGAGTTGGAATTCATACGTGGAAGTGACGCGCTCCCAGAACGTCCGCTGGTCTTCGGGCGTGCGGATCGTCTGTGTCCAGCTCTGAAGGCGCTCGCCTCGATGGGTCGCTGTGGCTGGGCGAAAAGCATAGAGCTCGAACAGGAACGAGCCATAGGCTTTGACAGGATCGCCTGCGCCGTCGAGCGGCCGCAGGGAGACGGCCAACCCGTCCGGAACAATGTCGTCATCAAAGCTGCGGACCTTGGTGAAGGGCAGGATCTGGATCTGGGCCGGGCTGTAATACTCGACGAGTTGCTCCTTTGTCGGGCCTTCGCCGGTGTCGCTGATTTCGCCGCGCTTGCAGGATGCGCCGAGGACGAGAGTCAATCCGATGCCGGTCAGCAAAATCAAACGAGAATTCGATGGGGCGGTCATTTGAACACTCCGTTGTCCCAATCCGCGATGATGGTTCATGGGCTGCGATTATATCGCCGGACGGTCCGCCGCCAACGGAAAATGCGGATTGAAGCTCCTGCGGCGACAGGCGTCTAATTTGCAAGGGCCGGGCCGTCGATCAGACCGCGCTTTCGCTGGTCGCCATATTGCGTGCGCATCGTCGATTCGTCGATCCGCACGTCGGCGTTCATCAGAAGCTCACGTCCGAGCGACTCCATTCGTTCGGCGACGCGCCGACTGCGGACGGCCTTCTCCAGGTCCACTCGCATGTCGCCTAACGAACCGGACTCCGCACTGAGGCGCCGTTCCAGCTTGATCAAATGGTAATTGCCTTCCGATTCGAAGAGCGGCGAGATTTCACCCTCTTTGAGTTCAAACGCGATTTTCGCAAAGGCCCGTGGAACCGTCGGGTCGTCTCTTGTAAACGGGGGAAGAAGTCCGCCGCGAGATTTTGTCAGCGAATTCACGCTGTAGTCGGCGACAAGATCCTCGAAGCGATCACCGCGATCAAGCCGGGGCTTGAGCCGCGCGAACGTACGCCGGGCCGGAAGTTGCAGATGCCGAACCTCGACTCTTTCACCAAAGGTGCGCTCGTACTCGGCTCGAACGTCTTCCGACGTGACGCGAATCTCAGACTCGGCCATTTTCCGTAGCAGCGCCTGTCGAGCCATCGCAATTGCGAGTTCGACGCGTGGAACGCTGTTGCGTTTGGTCCATTCGTCGATCAAGAGATCTCGTTGTGCTTCGGTCAGCGGCTCGCTCGATTTCGATCCCGACGCAGTCTCGTTGAGTGCGAGATCGTACTCCCGTTCGACTTCGCCATCGGAGACACTCAGGCCTCTGCGATCGGCTTCGGCACGGACGGCCTCCAAAAAGATGAGCTGCTGCAGGAGCATGAGCCCCCGAGCATCCACCAGTGTCTTGACGAATGAACGCGAGTCGATGGGGCGACCGTTGACGACGGCAATTGCCGATGTCTTTCCGGCATTGGAGACTTGTGTGACTGTGCCGGACTTTGAGTTCAACGAGTCGGTCGCAGTCGTGTCACCGGAACCGGCGATTCCGCCGGATGCGATGCGGCTGGAGAGCCGCGTCGGAGAGGGATTGTTCGACATAGGCGCTGCGCAACCCAAGGGAATGAGCCCCACAAACGCGAACAGCGTCGCGGCATTGCGGCCGTGCCTCGACCGATGGACGATCGTAAGGGAAGTCGTGCAAGTCTTCATGGTGCTGACTCAATTGCCTGAAGTGGGTCACGGTCTTTTCGACTGATATCAATCGTCGCGCCGGCGAGGTGTTTCTTCAGCAACATGCCGAGCGGTTTCAGGATGGGGCGTTCGCTGGTCGAGTGGCCGAGGGCAATTGCGCCAGCGCCGCTGCGTTCGTAACGAAGGGCGTCGTGATGGCGGATTTCACCCGTGATGACGACGTCTCCCGGGCCGCATGGTCCGGTACTCGCCTCGAACGGCAAGGAACCGGCGGCTCCGACACAAACGAATCCTCGTCGCACAATTGCGCTGGGTTTGCCGACGATGGCCGGCGCCTTGGCGCCGACGCGTTTTGCTAGTTGCCTGGCAAGCTCGCCGAGACGAACCGGTTTGTCGAACGCACCGACGCGACCCTGGCCTAGGGATGCAAGCGGCTCGCCCGTCAGCGGATAGAGATCGAACGCGGGTTCCTCATAAGGATGGGCGCGTCTAAGCGCAACCGTTACGTCACTGAGTCTGCGCATCGGGACAATCGTCTCGATACGGATCTCGGCGACGCGTTCGAGACGACCCTTTTCACCGACGGCAGGGTTGGTCGAATCGGCGCCAAAGAACGTGCCGGAACCATCGAGACAGAAGCTGCACTTCGAATAATCGCCGATTCGCCCCGCACCGGCGGCGAATATCGCGTCGGATACACGCTCGGCGGCGTCGGCCGGGACGAATGTGACCAGTTTGCAGTTGCGCGACGGATTGACGGCGCTATTGAACGGGCGGGCACTGGCAATACCGGCGAGGCGAGCGAGGGTGACATTCGTGCCTTCCTCCGCGGCATCAATGGCTGTATGCGGGGAATAGACTGCGATTCGTCGCGCAAGCATCTCTGCGGCGATGCCGTCCTGCTGCGATAGATCGGGCCGCATTTGCTTCACGGCGCGGAAGATCGGCGGATGGTAGGCGATGACGACGTCCGTCTTTTTTTCGATCGCTTCTGTCGCCACTTCGGGCGTCAGATCGATCGTGAGCAGGATGCGTTTGGCAGGCCAGTCTTCCGAACCAACGAGCAGGCCGACATTGTCCCAATCTGCAGCAAGCCATGTGGGCGCGATGCACTCCATCGCTGCACAAACGTCCCGCACCCGCGCAGGTTTTGGTTTACGCGTTCTGGACATAGCGGCCGCACTCCCGTTCAACCAGTTCGCCGTAGAGACTCGAAATCCTCTTCGTCATTTCCCCCGGCTCCCCTTTGCCGACTTGGTGCTTTTCGATCGCGGTGACCGGCATGATTTCGAGAACGCTGCCCGTCAGAAAGACCTCGTCGGCGCCGAGGAGGATGTCGATATCGATCGCCTTCTCTTCGCATACGATGCCATTTTCGCGCGCGAGATCGATCACGGCGTGGCGCGTCGCGCCGGGCAGCACGGGCGTATCCAGCGGCGGCGTGGCGATCGAATCGGATTTCACGATAAATACGTTGCAGACAGCGCCCTCGGCAAGGAGATTCTCCGTTGTAAACCAAAGGGACTCGTTACAGCGGCGTTCGGCGGCATCCTTCATGGAGAGCAGTCGCGGCAGGTAGGCGAGCGTCTTGTGCCCCGCGACAGGGTCAAGGCGACTCTGGCGATACGGCGAGATGCAGACGCGAAAGCCTGTCTTATAGAGTTCCGGCGGGTATCGGCTGGGCGGCGTCGCCGTAATCAGCGTCGTTGGACCTGTCTGGACCTGTGTTTCCGCGCCGGGCCGCGGAATCGAACCGGGCGTGGCGACGACGCGAACGCGTGCCTCCTCGAGGTTATTGGCTGCGAGCAATTCGGTGATGCCGGCGTCTATCGACTCCGCATCGAGCGAGACACTGATTTCGAGGATCCGGGCCGATCGATTCAATCGATCGATGTGCTCGCCGAAACGCATGATCCGCCCGTTGTACGCGCGCATCGTTTCCCACAGGCCTGCCGCGTGGGTGAAGCCGCCGTCAAAGACAGAAATAGTCGCCGATTCAGCGGGGACGATGTGACCGTTGAGATATACGTGTTCGCTCATGTTACTTCGTCGATCGGAATCTGCTGCCTGGAAACGCCATGTTCGAGAGTTAATGTCGGGATGTCGTCGCGTCCGAGCAAGTTGCAAAGCTCGAGGGCGCTTCGGCCCGAGCGGTTTGGTCGAGAAACGTTGCATCATGCCGGCATGACGCGATTGCGCGCATCATTCCGGCCGCCTTTGCATTCAGTTCTTCGAGTTCCTCACGCGGGTTCGAATCCGCGACGACGCCGCTGCCAACGGCCAATTCGACGCGCTCCCCGATCGTCGTCAGCGTGCGTATCGGCAGGTTGAGCTGCATATCGCCGTTGACGCCGATATACCCGATGGCGCCGCAGTAGGGGCCCCGGGATTCGGTTTCCAGTTCGTCGATGATTTGCATCGCGCGGACCTTGGGGGCGCCCGTAATGGACCCGCCGGGGAAGGTCGCGCGAATAAGGTCAATCGCATCGCATTCCTTGCGAAGCCGGCCGCGGATCGTCGCCGTGCGATGAAAGACAGTCGGATGCGATTCGATTTCGCCGGGATGTTCCACGCGGATGCTCCCGTATTCGCAGACGCGGCCAAGGTCGTTTCGCTCGAGATCGATAATCATGTTGAGTTCGGCGCGTTCCTTTTCGCTGTTCTCGAGTTCGGCGATCGCTTCGGCGTCGCGCTGCGCGCCGCCGGAGCGCGGCCGGGTCCCCTTGATGGGCCGTGTCGTCACGATACTGTCTTCAAGAGCCAGAAAGAGCTCCGGCGATGACGACTGTATGGTCCGAAGTGGAACGTCTCCATCAAATCGAATGAAAGCGGCATAGGACGCCGGGTTGGATCCGCAAAGCAACTCGTAAAGGTCTACCGGGTCGGCATTCAGCGCGGCGCGGAATCGCCGCGTCATGTTGACCTGGTAAACGTCCCCTGCGTGAATGTAGTCGAGGATACGCGAGACGCGCTGTAAATATTCGTCATCCGTCAGGTTCCACTCGCCACTCGACGGAATCGAAAACGCCGGATCGGGCGATCGCCGCAGCAGCGGGATCGAGCGAACAAATGCAGCCAAATGCGACAGGCGCTCGTCGAGCGTGCCGCGAGACGCAGAGTTGGGATGGGCCGACACACCTGCAACGAACCATCGGTCAGTCACAACGTCGTGCGCCAGAAGCGTGTCGTAGAATCGCCATTGAGAGAGCTTGAACGCCGATAGGTCATGTCGTCCGCCGGCCTTTGGTTCGATCCAGCGGCCGGCCTCGTAACTGAGATAACCGATCCAGCCACCGCGGAACGGCGGTTCGGCGCAGGCAGTCGCCACGTTCGGAAATCCCGGTACTCGCAACGCGTTCAGCCAGTCCGGACCATCGGTATCGGGATCAGCTGAGATCGTCACTGACGGCGCCGACACGTAATAGGACCAACAGCTTGAGGGCGAATCGGCGGCGACGGATTCGAGCATCGCGGCGTTGGGAAGCTTCGCAAAGGCACGACGAATCGCATCGGCGTTACCGGGCGACGGTATCTGCCGCGAGGCCCAGTAATTCGGCGATTTCCTGCAATCGGCGGTCATCCTCGGCAATATAGCCCTCGCCGGGGAGCTTGTCACAGGTCTGCAGGGGGGATCTAGCTCGCTCCGAAGTCTTGAGATGACGAATATTTAGGGTATAATTGGGTGTTGAGCTTACCTTGGGGACGTCACACAAACGACGGGGATTCCATATGATGACCACACGGCGAGAACGCGCGGTTGCAATTGCGCATCCGGTTCCTCATCAGCGCCAGACGGTTCTTTGGATCATCGCGATTCTCCTTGCGATCATTGCGACGGCGTTGATTGTGCGTCCCGATGGATTCTCGATGGTGCAGCCGGCGAATGCGAATCCTTCGATGCTCGGCGCTCGCGGTATCTTCGCTTTCACGGGTCAGCTCGACGAAAACAGCTACGGGCTGTTCATGATGGACGTGGATTCCAGTAATGTCTGGGTTTACCAGTACAAGCCGGGAACGAAGAAGCTGAAGCTCGTCGCGGCACGATCGTTCCTGTATGATCGATATCTGGAAGAGTTCCAGAACGACGCCGAGACGTCGCCGAATGTCGTCAAGGGGCTTCTGGATACGCAGCGACACAACAAAGCCCGCATCAGCGGCGGCGGCGTGGCGGCGACGCGAGCGGATACGCCGCTGCATACCGATCTCCCCGGATCGGTGGATGTCTTCCAGGAGAAGGGGCAGATGAGCAGCCCCCAGGGAACGATGACGCCCGATCCTGCGGGCTAAGCGCGTTTCCCGCTTAACGCAATCACCCTCTCCATGTGTTGGAGAGACAATCGGGGTCATGGCGACGTGCCGAATTGCGGGCGCAAAGTCCGATGTTCGGAATCGTCATCTATTGATCCCCGGATGTGAAACCTGCTATGCTCGGCGGATGTTCGGGCGATGCGGCTCACTCCGGGGGCGTAGCGACCTCAGTGTTTGATTGACCCACCTAGTCGCGGCAGGGGGCCGCGGGACGATTGACATCGTGCACGGAAACAAGCCATGGCGAAGGAATACCTGACAATTGAAGAGGTCGTCGCGGAACTCGGTCTTTCCCGGGATCGCGTGAAATCGCTCGTCGCAGACGGAACCATCCGGGAATACCGCGACGGCAATACCGTTTTCTACAAGCGCGCGGAGCTGGAAAATCAGGGCGGCGAAGGCAGCAGCATCGTCGACTTGAGTTCGCCTGCCAATTCGCCGGATGAAATCTCCCTGGACGACAACGAGTCGTTCGCATCGGCGCTCTCCAGCCTGGCGGATTCGTCGGCGGCGCTGGGCGCACTCGATGACAGTCCTGCCGGAGACTCTGCGGGTCTGCCTTCGCTCGACGACACGGGTAGTGCGATCACGCTCGACAACGTGGACACAGAGAGCCCGTCGGCGGGCGGTCAGGATTCGTCTGGGTTCGATCTCGCGGATATCCCCGACGAGCTTCCGGCCGAACCTGCTGCCGCCGGTGAAGATACGTTCACTTCGGAAATCGATCTGCTTCCGGACGAGCCTGAAGCCGAGCAACCGGCCGCGGCCAAGCCTCGCCCGACGATCGACGCGGAGCCGGTCGCATTGGATGAGATTCCGGATCTCGGACTGTCTGGTTCGAGCATCATCAGCCTCGAGCCCAATGATTCGCAGGCGGCCAAATCACCGATGTCGTCCACGGCCAAGGAAGACACGCGCACGATGCGGGCGGGAATCAGCGTCTTTGACGACGATGAAATCGAAATCGAGACGGACCCGATGGGTGAGACGCAGATCTCCGGCGGCGTCGGAGATTTCGACGCCGTGGGCAGCGGGAGCGGTCTGCTCGATCTGACGCAGGAAAGCGACGACACGAGCCTCGGCAACGAGTTGCTCGACGTCATTTCGCCAACCGACGCGACGGAAGTCGAGATCGACGCGATGGATGCGGACACGATCACGGAAGACGTTCCGGCGACGATGATCGAAGATGACCACGCCATGGCCTCGTCCGCAGCGACGAGTTCGGCGGCGATGGCGCCGCAAATGGCGGCGCGGCGCGCGACGACGGGCGTGATGCCGGGTGCGACGCCGATCAACGTCATGGTGTTCCTGGGTATTCTGGCGGCGGCAATGCTCGGCCTGGCTGCGACAGCATCACTTCAGGGCGTGTGGCCGTCGATGATCTTCGACGCCATTTCACGAGGCGTGGTTCACGTGTCGGTATTCGGCGGGTTGATTCTGATCGCGATCGTCTGCGGAATTCTCGGCATCATGGCGGGACGCAAGTAAGTCGCAGACTGCCGCCAACGAATTCAATCAGTGACTCTAACGAGCCTCGACGAATCGTCGTCGGGGCTCGTTTTTCATTTCGACGCTGACCCTTGGCGGAGGTGGTTTGCCTTGTCGGGCCCGGGTGAGGCGATTAGCATCGACTGCAATCGATACGGATCGTGTCCAGCCACTGTCTGTCGAGGGATGCACTCATGGATGTCGTGCCCCAATGGAATCACGCCACACGCCTGCGACTGCTGTCAATCCTGACGTTTGTCACACTGTCGAACCCAGGCTGTATTTCAAAACAACCGAAGGTCGAGGAAGCCCTGACGGAGGGTCATCGCGAGTTTCGGCGTGGGCAATATGCCGAGGCACTCGGTATGTATGAACTGGCCGAGGAGCGCGATCCGGAGCGACCGGAGCCGTCGTACTACATGGGCCAAGTGTATCTCGCGATGGCGGATCGCCAGTTTATTGAGGACGATCTTCCCGGCGCTCTGCGGTACTGCGATCGGGCGATTGCGACGTTCGACAAGTCGATCGCGGCGTTTCCGGGATACAGCCGGGCACTACAGGGAAAAGCCGAGGCACTCAAGCTGCGGGGCAAGCATCAGGCCGTCTACGAAATCGCAAGATGGGTCTCGGCGCAGTCGGCGTTTGAATCGAAGAAGCTCATCGTCGAAGCGCGGCAATATGGATCGTCGGGCGATCTGGATAACGCGCAACTGCTGTTGGTCAAGGCCGTGGCGGTGGACCCCGACAACGCCGTGCCGCATGCCGAATTGGGTCGGTTCTATCTTCGGATCGGAAACAAGCAGAAGGCGATAGACGCCCTGCAGGAGGCATATCGGCTCGATCCGGGAGCGCCTGGCGTCTTCAAGGCGCTATTGGAACTTGGTGCGGCGCCCGCCTATCCGCGCGGCGCGCATCAGCGCAACTAGGGCGTTCGGACGACCTTTACGAGAGGTTGTCACGAGTTGATAGACGCATGTCAGTAATCGACCAGCAAACGGGACGGCGGCTGCTGGAGATCGCGCGCGAAGCGATTTCTACGGCATTGCGGGGGATTGCCGAGCACGATACGGAAGCGTCGATGCTCGGACTGCAACACAACGGTGTTTTTGTTACGCTGCGCAATTCGGGCGAGTTGCGCGGCTGTATCGGCACGTTTTCAGAGAAGGGCGAGCTTGTTGACGTTGTTCGAAAGATGGCGAAAGCCTCACTCGGCGATCCGCGATTCGCGGACATGCCTGTCTCAGCCTCGGAACTCGGGGATATCCGAATTGAATTGTCCGTGCTGTCTCCTCTCGAAAAAATCGCTCATGCGACGGAATTCGACTACGGGCGGCACGGCGTTTATTTGAAATGCGGCCATGCGACAGGCTGCTTCCTTCCGGACGTCGGCCTCGATTTCGGCTGGGACAAGGAGACGTTCTTGCGTCATCTCTGTTCGAACAAGATGGGGATGGCGCCCGATTCATGGCGAAGTCCGACAATCGAGGCCTGGCGATTCGAGGTCGCAAAGTTCGTGGAAGAGTGATCGCGCCGGGCGGATTCCAATTCACGAATCGGTGTGCGCAATAAGAAAGGCGGCGAAATGCCTCGCCGCCCGTTGATTGCGTTGAATAACTGGAAGGGGGTGTCGGATCAGGTAATGAACGGCGCGACGACGAAGAGTATTTCGCGCAGACAGCCGCCGAGTTGGAACGTGCACATCGCCCCGGCAGCCAACAATCCCCATCGCAGCGATCTGCTTCTGGTCATTTTCATCGAAGAGCATTCCTCTCTCAATCAAACCGCAGTGTTCAAACAGACGTCGCAGGACTTTGTGCCGGCGCGGACATCACACGAGCAGGATCGGCGTGACAGCGCGGAGAATGATGGTCTCACACCCGCCGGGAAGAATTCCAAACAGAAGCGTGCCCGCAATCAGTCCCCAGCGCATCAGCCGAAGTTGGTTCGTTTTCTTCATTGACGTAATTTCCTCTCTTCTGGCGACGACGCGGGCGGCACGATGACCATGCCAAGGCCCGCGCTGTTCGTCCTGCTAGAACGTGATTACGAAGCTGGTCGTAACACGCTGATCAAAGATGTCGTTATTGTCGGGATTCTGCAGCGGGAATTCGTAGGCTGCACCAAACTGGACGTGCTCCACAATGTTCCAGCGGAAACCGACGCCGCCCCAGAAGACGCTCTGGCCGGCGACATCGTTCGACCCGATGTTCGCGTAGTCGAGACCGCCGACGTCGAGGGGAAGGCGGTCGCCATCCGTCAGATAGTGCACGCCATGAACTTCGATCAACGGGAAGAAATTCTCGAAGAGTTCGTAGCTCACATGCGCGTCCCAACTCAGGATGCTGTTGCCCTGGTTCCAGTCCGTCGGCAACCGATACACGAGGTCCATCATCGTGTGCCACTTGCCGCAGCCCTTGTACATCGTCAGGAACGGGGAGAGCTCATCCACGCCGCCGTGAAGGGTTCGATTGTGACCGTTGGAGAGCTTCCAGCGGAGACCGCCCGATAGGATGAAATCAGTGTCGTGGTCGACCCAAAGGGCGTACTTGAGGCCCATCGCGATGTCATTCCATCCGCCGTCCTCGGGGATGATTCCGGCATCAAGACGTGAATAGCCGTCGCTGGTTGCGATGAACTGCAGCCGTTCGGTCAGGGCGACGCGTGCCTGCATTGCGTAGACCGACAACTGGCCGCCGCGAAGTGCACTGCCGCCAGGGAACCTGTGCCATAGGTAAATCGGGCGCAGATCGCTGTTGATGAACGGATCCTCGAAGTAAAGCGGGGATCCGACAGGCCGCGGTTTGTCGCGAAAGTGCTGGTCGCCATAGAGGAATCCGTCCCAAAGGAGGGGCTCCTTACTGGACGAGCTCGTGTCTTCGGCGTATTCGGCCTCGGTCGTCGCCTCATCGTCGAACGAGCCCGCGCTGATGGGTTGAGAGTGACTTGAGGCCGCGTTGTTCAGCGACATCGGCCCGGCGCCCCGGGACACTTCCCAGGGATCGTTCGAGTCTGCAAATGTGTTTGCGGCGGCCGCGAACGCGACCCCGAGAATCAGGACGTTCAATCCATTGAACCATCGTGGCATACGCGCATCCTCCTCGTCGTTGGCGAGTGCCTAACCCGGATATTTCATCAAGATCGGCTGAAAGGCGCATAGAGAAGGCCTCTTTGCTCTGTAGACTGGGTGTTTGTCTAGAACATTCAGCACAAAGCAAGGAGGCCTTTTGTGATGACAGAGTGTAATTCTGAATCGCTCACTTTTTCCAGTCTTTCTCGGAAGAAAATCATCGCCGATTTTGGCGGCGGTCATCTCACGTCCGACGCCGGCGCGTTGCTGCTTCGCGAAGCGAATCGGCGAACGGGGATGATCGACGCGCTTGCGGCTTGCATCAGCGATCCGCGCGATCCGGCGCGAATCCAGCACGACGCGAAGACGCTCCTCGCCCAGCGAGTCTTCGGCATCGCCATGGGCTACGAAGACGGCAACGATCATCAATCGCTTCGCAACGATCCGATCATGCAACTTCTCGCCGAGACGCCGCCCGATCCCGACGCTCCGCTCGCGTCACCACCGACACTGTGCCGGTTTGAGAACTGGGTCGATCGCAAGTCGCTGGCGCGGATGAGCGCCGTGCTGGTCGATCAGTTCATCGCGTCGCACAGGACGCCGCCGAAGGAGATCACCCTCGACTTCGATGCGACCGACGATCGGATTCACGGCGACCAGGAAGGCTCATTCTTCCACGCCTTCTACTACCACTATTGCTACCTGCCGCTCTACGTCTTCTGCGGCGATCAGTTGCTGGTCGCCTATCTGCGACCGAGCAAGATCGACGCGGCGAAGCACAGCCGCGGCATCCTCAAGCTGCTGGTGCGGCGCATACGCGAATCGTGGCCCAAAGTGCGGATCATCTTCCGCGCCGACTCGGGCTTCTGTCGCTGGAAAACCCTGAAATACTGCGACGAAAACGCGATCGGCTACGTCGTCGGTCTGGCGACGAACACGCGGCTCAAGCGCATCCAGGAACCCTACATGGACGCGGCCGAGCAGCGCTTCGAGGCGACCGGCGAGAAGCAGCGAAGCTTCCACGAGTTCGCATATAGCGCGAAGACGTGGGATCGAAAGCGGCGTGTGATCCTGAAGGCGGAGCGCTTGCCGAAGGGCGCCAACCCGCGCTTCGTTGTGACGAATCTCGACGATTCACCGAAGGCGATCTACGACGCCATCTACACGCAGCGCGGTGAGATGGAGAATCGTATCAAAGAGCAGCAGTTGTACCTGTTCGCCGATCGAACGAGTTGCAGCAGGTTCATCGCGAATCAGTTCCGGCTGCTGCTGGCGTCGGCGGCGTACGTGTTGATCGAACACGTGCGACGCGAGGCGCTGAAGGACACCGAACTCGCCAAAGCTCGTGTCGATACGATTCGGTTGAAGCTCCTGAAGGTCGCGGCCCGCGTGGTCGTCAGCGTCCGCCGCGTCGTGCTCCACCTGTCGAGCAGCTATCCCTATCAGTCACTTCTGCAACGCCTCGTCGCCCGCCTCGCGCCGAGTTAATCCTCCCGACAACCCGACTCGCAGCATGGGGGTAAGGGGGCGCTCTGCGCCCAATCACGCCGATCCGCAAATCCGCGACCCCACCGACCACAATCGGACATCGCAGAACCACCAAACTCGGCCATGTGAAATATGCGGGCTAATTATCGATAAGGGCGTAGTCTACTCATGGTCATCGGCTGTGGAAGTGAAAAATGACCTGTCGGGTGAAGTTTTTTTTCGCGCGCGGGAGGGCGGGCGGCAGGTTCTGCGCGGTTTCTTACTTGACGGCCGACTTTCGATGTAAGCCGTGACTGGGTTTCACGAGGATGGGCTTCGGTTGTTACGGGGTCTCAATCCGCGCGAACTTGAATCAGGGATCATGCTTGTCCTTGATGGGCGGTTCGGGCCAGCAGTCCATCCGCCATCCATCGCCTCGAAGCACCCAGTAGTTCGGGTAGTCGCCGGAGAGATTCGACTGTCCTGCCAGATTGATGACAGATGCGTGGCCGTCCACGAAGGTGACGTTGAACTTGTTGGACTTTCGATGCCAGCCGTTTGTCGAGTACGTGGGCGCGTTCCACTTCGCGACTTCAGCGACCGTCTCCTCTAACAGCACTGTGTCGCTCGTACTGGGCACGCGCGTGCGCGGGCGAAGATAGGGGCCGTAGAAATACTGTGTGTACGGCGTCTGTCCCAGAAAGTCGATGTGGTTGTTCAGGCGATAGCTCGTCCCAGTGCCTTCCCATACAGGCTTGCCTTTTCCCTCGCCAGTGATGAAGAAATGTTCGAAATCGACGGGGGCGTCCTCGATGCCCTGATCCGTCGGACACTCGAAGAGCTGTTTGGGAACCTTGTTGGAAAACCCGAATATGTAGCGGTTGAGGATTCGGTTTTCTTCGTGGAAATCCGGATTGCCGAACACGCCCAGTCCGGTTCTTCCCCCGTATTCGTATTCGCCATCGTACAGCCAGTCATGTTCCGCGCGGGGATGGACGGGCGCCGTGTAGCCCGAGGAATCATCAATGCTATACGTCGCCAGCGCCTGGCCGAGTGCCCGCAGGTTGGACAGACATTTGGCCTTCTGACCCTCGGCGCGGGCATTGGCGAGGACCGGCAGAAGGATTGAAATCAGCAATGCGATGATTGCGATGACGACGAGCAATTCCAGCAGCGTGAATCCGCGTCGTGAATGTTGATTCGTCATCATTCGGTGATCCTGCATTCCCTTTTTGGGGGATCCAACACTTCGCTTCGCATTGAATTGTAGTTCTCTCACCCGGCTGTCATTACACTCGATCTCCGGGCCGTGGTACAAGCGGGTTTGACGGGAATCAGCGGAAATCTCGCGATCGATTGGTGGCGACGTCTCCCAGTCGGCCCTCGATGTTCTCCAAACGGGTCGGGAGCATATGCACCACACGTCCCTGCCGCTCGATAGGACCGTGCGCCAGGATCACTTTCCCGTGATAGACGGCTTCGCGGTGCTTTTCGTAAATGTTCGGGCGGATGATCAGGTCGGCGCGTCCCGTTTCGTCCTCAATCGTCATAAAGATGACGCCCTTGGCCGTACTGGGGCGCTGGCGGAACAGGACGACGCCCGCGACGCTGCCGAACGTCCTGTGCGGAGTTCGCGCTTCATCGCGCATTTCCGACGCGGTTCGAACGTGCTGCCTTTCCAGAGACTCTCGCAAAAACGCCATCGGATGATTCTTCAATGACAGACCGACGCGCTCATAATCCCGGCCGACTTCTCGAAGTTCGCAGACCGGCGGCAATTCGATCGGCTCGAGCATCGTGTCATCATTTTCCGGGGCGCCATCGAAGAGCGGCAGGGGGCGACCATCCAGTTTCTGCACGTCCCACAGCGCCTGTTGCCGGGTCAGACCGAAGGAACCGAAGGCGTCGGCCAGTGCGAGCGTCTTCAGTGACGCGGCGGGGACGTCGGCGTTGCGCCACAACGCGACGATGGACGTGAACCAACCGCGGCGCCGGACGGCTTCCAGCACGCGTCCTGCATCGCTCTCGCGCAGCCCCTTGATCATGCGAAGCCCCAAGCGAAGCGTGCGGCCGGCGTCTTCGAGCGTGCAGTCCCATTCGCTGTGGTTGACGTCGACAGGGGCGATGCGGACGCCGTGATCCTCCGCGTCGCGGACGATCTGGGCCGGACCGTAGAAGCCCATCGGCTGGCTGTTCAGCAGGGCGGCGGCGAAGACGGCAGGATAATGGCACTTCAGCCAGCAGGATGCGTAGACGAGCAATGCGAAGCTGGCGGAATGGGATTCGGGGAAACCGTATTCGCTGAAACCGCGCAGGCGGGCGAAGCACTGCTCGGCGAACTTGCGATCGTAGCCGTTGTTGACCATTCCCTCGATGAAGCGCGCCGGCCATTTCGAGATCGCATCGCGGCTCTTCCACGCCGTGATCGCGCGACGCAGCAACTCGGCCTCCCCCGGCGTAAAGCCCGCCGCGACGACAGCCAGGGCCATCGCCTGCTCCTGGAAGAGTGGCACGCCCAGCGTCTTCTGCAGGACCTGTTTCACTTTCTCGTCGGGATAGCAGACGACTTCTTCGCCGTTGCGCCGGCGCAGGTAGGGATGGACCATGTCGCCCACGATCGGCCCCGGCCGCACGATCGCGACTTCGATGACGAGATCGTAGAAACATCGCGGCTTCAACCGGGGCAGCATCGTCATTTGAGCGCGGGATTCGATCTGAAACACGCCGACGGTATCCCCCCGGCAGATCATGTCGTAAACGACGGGATCCTCCGTCGGAATCGTCGCCAGCGTCAGCGGTCGATCGTGGTGCTTTCCGACGAGATCCATGGCCTTGCGAATACACGTGAGCATACCGAGGCCGAGGCAGTCCACTTTGAGCATGCCCATGGCCTCGATGTCGTCCTTGTCCCATTCGATGATCGTGCGATCGGGCATGGCTGCGTTCTCGATCGGGACGAGTTCGCTGAGCGGACCTCGCGTGATGACGAATCCGCCGACGTGCTGGCCCAGGTGCCGCGGAAAGCCGGCGAGTTCTCGTGTGAGTCGCACGAAATTGCGGATCGTCGGATCGTCGGGGTTGAAACCCAGCGTGCGCAGGGCCTCGCCGCCGTCCTCTTCGTTCTCGAAGACGGTGTGTGACCAATGATCGATGCGTTTGGCGAGGCGATCGACGGCATCCAGAGAAAGACCGAGCGCTTTGCCGACGTCGCGTACGGCGCTGCGCGAACGATAGGAGATGACTTCGGCCGTGAGGCCTGCGCGATCGCGGCCATACTTGGCGTAGATGTACTGAATGACCTCCTCGCGGCGTTCGTGTTCGAAGTCGATGTCGATATCCGGCGGTTCATTGCGTTCGCGGCTGACGAAGCGTTCGAAAAGGATGTCGATCTGCGCAGGATTGACGCTTGTGACGCCGAGGCAGAAGCAGACGGCGGAATTGGCGGCGGCGCCGCGCCCCTGGCAGAGGATCCCCTTCGAGCGGGCGAATTTGACGATGTCGAAGACTGTCAGAAAGAAGGGGGCGTAGTCCAACTCGGCGATGAGGGCGAACTCATGGGCGAGATCGCTGCGAATCTTGTCGGGGATGCCCTCGGGATAACGTTCAGCGGCGCCCTGCCACGCGAGGGATTCGAGGTACTGCTGCGGCGTGAGATCGCCGGGGCAGATTTCGTCGGGGTATTCGTAACGCAGAGCGTCGAGGTTGAAGCCGGCGACTCGGTCGGCAACGGCTATGGTGCGCGTGATGGCGGCGGGCTCGTTCGCGAAGAGCCGGACAAGATCGGCAGGGGGCTTGAGATAGCGTTCGCCGTTGGCAAAGAGGCGATAGCCGGCGTCGTGGATCGTGCAGCCATGGCGGACGCAAGTGACGACATCCTGCAGGTCGCGGCGTCCGGCATCGTGATAGTGAGCGTCGTTGACGGCGACGAGGGGGATGTTGAACTTGGTCGCCAAGTCATGCAGTTGCGCCGAACGCGCTGCGTCATCGGGTTCGAGATGATGTGCGATCGCGAGGGAGAGGCGATCGTCATCGAAGGCGGCGCGCAAGCGCGCCAATGCGTCTTCGATCAGAACCGCGACCGTAAGGGAGTCGGTACCAGAAGCGTTCGAAACGCCGGAGGATGCCGGACAACCAGCGACCGCGGACGCCTGCAGGATCGAGGCACTGCGCGACTGTGAGCTGCGCCGGCCGGCTTCCTTACGGTCGATGTTCGGATCGTTGTCGGCGTTCCTGCTGTTCAACGATACCGGGGGATGCCAGGCTACGCTGGTGCCGACTCCCTTACGGTCGCGCTTCGGAACGCTTCCGCGGCTTTGGATGTTGCGGGATGGTTCGAGGGAAGCGGACGCTTGGCGATCGAGGATGGCAACGGCGAGGAGGCCTTCGTTATTCGTGAGCAACTCATCGAGCGATAAGTCGCACTCGGCCTTCGGGGCTCGGCGTTTGCCCGTTGTGAGCAGGGCGCAGAGGCGACCGTAGGCGATGCGGTTGGTGGGATAGACGAGGACGCTCAAATCCGGCGTATCCACGAACGTGAGCCGCGTACCGACGATCAGCTGGATGCCGGCCTGCTTCGCGGCGACGTGGGCCCGGACGACGCCGGCGAGCGTGTTGGTGTCGGTGATGGCGACGGCCCGATATCCCAGTTCGGCGGCGCGGAGGGCGAACTCGTCGGGATGGCTGGCGCCTGTCAGGAAGGTGAAATTGGTCGTGACGGCGAGTTCAGCGTAAGGGACATCGGCGAGAGGGGGGCGCCGGCCGAGCAGGCGACCGTGGAAGGGGTGTTCGCGGATTTTCGGATTTGCTGGATCGGGCATGGGGCTGCACCGATCCGATTGTACATTGTTTGGTTTTTGTTTGGTAGTTTATTTCTGCGGGGCGCCGAGGAAGGGGTAGAGGACCGCCTCCAGTCTCCTGACGGCGCTGACGTACAGCAACACGACAAAGAGCCCCAGGAAATTGAACGCCACCTGCAGCCAGACGGACTCTCCGGTCATCTTACTCTGCAGTGCGGCCTGAAAAGCGACTTGGTCCAACTGACCGTTCGGGGTCAACGAGGCCTGCGCGGCGTTCCATCCAATGACGCCGAAATAGGACATGAACGCACAGCCCGACAACACGACGACAATCGCGGCAATCAGACACCATAACGTCGCCTTTTGGGATCGTGCGACCTGATTGGCGATCTGGGGATCCTGCATGTCTGCCGAAGTCGCGACGAAGGATGAGAGCTTCCGCATCGTCAGCGCCGTCCAGATGTAGTTGAACACCGGGACGAACGATAATCCCAATGCCAACCCTGGCGAAATGCTCGAGTACCGACGGGCGCGAAGTGCGTCCTTGTGAATCCGATAGATCCACATCAGCTGCAGCACGACCGCTACGGCGATACAAATCCACAGTGAACACCCGACGATCAAGCTGAACACGAAGTAACCCGGATTGATATTCGGCATCTGGCCAGGCTGTACGGCGGGGGGCGGCCCGACGATCACGGCGACGAGCACCTGTAATACGGAGGCAATCGCGACAATCATCCAAAGCCAGATCATGGCCGTCGTCACACCGGGGTAATCGATCGGATGGGTGAGCAGGTCATTGCCGGCGTAGGAGAGGGGCGTCGGCGTCTGGGCCGGCGCGGCAAGACCGGCGACGCCGGCGGCGGCCTGCGGTACGAACTCAATCCCGCAAACAGGGCAGGAAAGCGTCGCCGTCAGGTGTTCTCGAGCGGCCTGAAGTTCGTGGCCCTTCGGACAATGAACGATGACATAGTTCTGATCCATCATGATCTGGCGTCCTACCCCTGGATGGGTTGATGATGCGCGGGCCCGTCAGTGCATCATTTACACGAGGACTACGCGCGTCGCCGCGTCTTCTTTGCTTTTTTCTTAACAGTCGCGAGCACTGTCTGAATGGCGGCGACTTCGTCGGCCGTCGGCGGATTGGCATCGAGGACGGCGCAAACCATCGCGCCTGTATCGCCGCCGAAAACATGGTCGACCATGTCCTTGACGAGCCGCTTCTGGACGGCCTCCGGTTTCTTTAACGGCTTGAACAGGAAGGCCTTTCCGACAGGGCCCTTGTCCTTCGTGACGAGGCCTTTGGCTTCAAGGCGCGTCAGAAGCGTGACGACGGAGCCGTGGGCCATGGGGCGATGCTTCAGCATCATCTCACGGATGCGCCGGGCCGTGACCGGGTTTTCGCGCCAGACGCATGACAGCACATCCAGCTCCGCCGGTGGAAGCGTATCGACGACTTCGACAGCGACTCGTGCGCTTTTTGTCTTTTTCCTTCGCTTCTTCGCCATATGAGTTAGCGACCCTTCGAATTCAGGACGGAGTGCAAATTAGACACAATGCGAATTTCGCACTCCGGCATTCTGACGGAGCGCATTCGACTGTCAAGACACGCCCCTGCAACAACTCGAAGCAATCCGTGTCGCCGCCGTGCGGAGCCTTGTGCAACGATGAAGACACGAGGATCCCGCATGCCGATTCAGAAACGGAACGCGGTCTGTCTGGCGCAGTACTTCAATCGGAGAAACGCAGCGAACGCAATCGACGATCCCATGGCTGGATCCATTTGCATTTTGCCTGCGATCATCCGGAATTGGAGGGGGGCGGACATCCCGGTCCGCTGCGCGGAACCACCAATCGCGATTGTATGAAGATTGAGTGAAGGTGCATTCGGCCCGAACAGGCTGCGGCCGGATTCGAACCGGCGAATAACGGATTTGCAATCCGTCCCCTTAAACCACTTGGGTACGCAGCCGCAATCGCATGAAGCGAAGACATTTATTTGTACCTCGCACCCCGTACAACGTCAACCGGCACATATCGGGCATACGCTCCGGTCGCGGCGGGTGGCGATATTCTGGGCGAATCGCACCTTGGCGTCGCAAATACGCGGAACCGCTGACGTACTCGAGCGGGGCTCTCGAAGTACAGGCAAAAAAACGAACCCGCGATCTCGCCGTGAATCGTGTCATCTGTCGATAACAGCGAACTGCGGGAAGCTTGATGGCGCCGCAGCGTTCCGCGTATCTTGGTTGGTCTATCTGAGGAGATAGGCCAATCGTGGGTCGATCTCGGCCGACAGGAGTTCAGCGATCGAATGCAACTCGACGTGATCGATCAACCCGCGCCGACGAATTCGGACTACCTTCCGATTTCGCGCGAGCATCGCGAGAACGACACGATCAAGTTCTGCCAGCGCAGCGCCGACGGGCTCGAAATCGAATCGGTCATCATCCCGATGGGCGGCAAGGGCGTTCATTGGAATACGCTCTGCGTCAGTTCGCAGGTCGGCTGTGCCCGTGGTTGCACGTTTTGCCAGACGGCCCGGATGGGGCTGCTTCGCAACCTGACAGTCGATGAAATCGTCGGACAGGTTCGGGCCGCGAATCAACACTACGGAGCGTCAATTCGCAATGTCGTGTTCATGGGAATGGGCGAGCCCATGGACAATCTGGAGAATGTCATTTCAGCGCTGAAGCGGCTGCATGAGGATCGAGAATTCCAGATCGCGCGCAAGCGATTAACGGTATCGACCGTCGGTCGCTGTGAGGGAATTCGAAAACTGGCAACGCTGAATTGGCGCCGCATGGGATTGGCGATTTCCTTGAATGCTCCCAACGACGAGATCCGCAGCCGCATTATGCCGATCAATCGGACGGACTCCATGGCCGCGCTTCGGCAGGCGATCTCAGAATGGCCGCTGAGAGGCGGCGGACATGTCCTGATCGAATACGTCCTGTTGCGGGGCGTCAACGACGAGATCGAGCACGCGCGTCAGCTCGTCGAGTATCTACGGGGCCTGAAGACATGCGTGAATCTGATCCCCTGGAATCCGATCGATGGGATCGACTTCGAGTCTCCCGACGAGACGCGGGCAAACGCATTTCAACTTGAGCTGATGAATGCGGGGCAACTCGCATTTCAGCGGCGGATCAAAGGACGATCGGCGCTCGGGGCCTGCGGCCAATTGGGAAACGTCGAGCTGCGCCGCGGCCGAACAGCGAAGCCGTCGCAAGACTCTTAGCGAGTGCCGTCCGCATCGCATTGGCCAATCGGCTCGAGTCCGAATGTCGCTGCCGGCTGCAATCGCTGTGGCCGACTAAGATCGGAGTGGATGAGCGTTCGTGCCGGCATGCGCTTGGTCGCTGTGACATTTGTTTCGATCGCGTGCATGGCGTCCGGGTCGAACGCCACAAGCGCCATGCAGGTCTGATGGTATGCGCAATCCGTCTGGCCGCAGTCTGCAACAGCTCGTCCAAAGCACGCGTCAAATCCCTCGGCTCGCTGTGTCGCCTGAATGATGTGAAGATTGACGGCGTTGCCGGTTGCTATCGCCATCCGAGTTGCCCGATCGCTTGCCGCGTGGTTGCTTAACACGTTGGGCTCCTTTTGATCCCAGATACCTGGTGCCGTAACCTTTTGATCGGCACCGAAATCGGGTGGGTCCATTTAGAATCTAAGGAGTCGTATGGAGCGTTGGTTCGGGCAACTGCCGCAGGCATGTCTGGTCGGCAAGATGTTCGGCGTTTATTGAGCCGCCAGCGGCATCATCGAAGTCGTTCGAGTGGACGCAACACATTTGTATCCCGGGCGAAAGGCGGCGAGATTGTTTCAATAGGGCCGACAGTCGGACCTGGAATGACGCGTGCGTTCAGCGGCGTTTTCGGGGGCAGGCGAGCAGCGATGTTGGTCTGAAGCCCCCCTGTTCCCACGGGAAACCGAATGCAACATAACATATCTTATCGGACGTCAACTGGGGGGGCTGCCGCGCGTTGACCTTGTGCCGGAGATCAGGCCGCCATTTCGCGGTTGGCTTCAGCGATCGCTTGAGCGATGCGATCCATCTTGAGCGCTCGTCGTTTGCGGTATTCGACGACGCCGTAGTAAGTGACAATGTAGCCGCCAACGCCGCAGGCAAAGCCGACGACCAGGCATCCGACGATGAGTTCCAGGCCGAACACCCGAAATGCAGTACCTGCCGATGTCCAGAAACTGGAATCCAGGAGCCGGCTGAGCTGAAAGTCGCTGACGAATTCCCGGATCGCGGCCTGCTGTTCAGTAATCGTCTCCTGGCTGAGACCGTTCGGATGCAGGATCCATCGTCCGATTTGCCAATTGAGTAGGTACACAGGTACTGCGGTGATCGGATTGGTTAGAAAGACCGGCAAGAGGCCCGAGGCCCGATTCGCCCGGAGTGCGTACGCCAGAACGAGGTAGATCACGATCTGCAGCCCCATCGTCGGCGTCCATCCGACGAGGAACCCGAGAAACACGCCAAACGCAATTCGATGCGGCGAGTCGTCAAGGTGCAGAATGCGCTGAACCACGGGACGGCGGATCCGCGTCCAGAGTCTCCTTATCGGCCGACGTCGGCGCGCGGTTCGCTTTGTCTGCGACATTGGCGTAATGGCTGCGTCTTCCCGCATGCTCTCCGTCCAGGACGTCCTATTATGGCGGTGATTTGCCCGACATCACGGGCATCAGTTTGGACGCTGACCGATGACTTCTGTCGGCCGGCGCATATCGGGGGTAACGTGTTTCCCCGACCCCGAGCACCGCCAATCGTCCGGGAATACTATACGAATCATCAGTGATTGTAGATCTGGAAAATTCGTGACGTCGTGCAGGAAAAGGCGATGCTGATGGAATGAAAATCTCTCGCCGGCAGGAGTTGCCTAAACACAAACGCTGCTGGTAGTTATGCGGCGGGTTGCGACGTGTTTTTCGTTGACAGCGTGGCGCAGAGAGACTACAAATCAGTGTATGAGATCTGCGGCCGAGCGTTGCCGCAGGAAAATCGTTGACGGATCCCGCCTAACGGACGGTTTGATCCGGGGTCCCTAAATAAGCGTGGATCCCGGTTAATCGGGGGTAGAGTTGTAATCGCGTTTCGACGTAACCCGCCCGCCCCCGCAGGGAGTGCAGTTCACCATCCCCTGGTGAAGGCCCGCAGTAACAAGAACCCCACACAGGATGACCCTTTCCTGGAGACTATTTCGCCATGATGCATTCATCGCCGATGCCGCTCAATGTCGCTTTGGATATGACGAAGCGACTTCATCATGAACTTGCCAAGTACATGACGCCCGAGCAACGCCGGGATATGACGCGCGTCGAGCGTTTGATTCAGGAAGCTCAGCAACTATCCAAGACTCAGGCGGTTCGCGCCGAGCCTCACGCCGGGGCCCCAGCGACGGGCGCCGGTGCAAACAAGTCCGGCCGCCGACGCGCATTCTGGTGATTTGAAACGAAATTCGGAGTGCCGTGCTATCGGCCTCCGAAGATCCAATACCGGCCCGTATTCACGCCGTTTTCGGAGATCCGAAGACGGCGTTTTCTTTTGGCCGGCATTTTCAAATGACTCTCCCGAAATTGATTGTCGGGGCCCTCGTTTTAGAATTCCGACATGCGACATTCTCAAGCCATCATTGCCGTTGTCGTCGGGCTCGCGACGACGCTGCCGACTTCGGCCGCCGAACAACGACCCGTTTCCGACATCGTTCCTCAGGAAGCCCTGATCGCGTACATGGCGGTTCCCTACGGCCGGCTCGACGATCCTGAGGCCAGTACTCAACCGACTGACGCGCAGCCCGTCTCCAACATCGCGACGATCCTCGGGTTTCTGAACGCGAGCGGTCTGATTCCGGACGAAGGCCAGATCTACGCCGACATCGCATCCGCCCTGCCGCTCCTCGGTCGATACGAACATGCGATCGTCCTTCTCGACGCATCCAGCAAGCTCGTACAACGAACCGACGGCAGTGATGAAAAGGGACCTTTGCGGCTGAAGCACCTCGAGGCTTTCATCGCGCTACGAACCGGCGGGAATAATGTCGGAATCCTCGAGCATCTGAATCGCATCGTCGGGCGATACACCAACACTGCTGTCGCTCATTTGGAATCTCAGACAGCTAGCGATTTCAGCTATCAACGACTGGTCGATTCCCGGCTTCCGGATTGGGCCGTTTGGGAATGGGGCGAAATCGGGGACGACTATGTCGTGTGCTTCGGGCGCGGCACATTTGAGAAGGTCGCGGCGACGCATGTCGGCGCGGCGCCGAGCCTGTCAAAGGACCCCTGGTATGCCCGAGCCCGGGCGAACCTGGTCACAGAGAGAACGCTCGCGCATTGGTTCATCGGATTCGATCGGTTGGCAAAACGGCTCGGCGAAATCTCGCAGCCGCGCGTTGACCGCGTTTTGGCGCGACTGGAGGCGTCTGACATCACACGGGATATGTGGGTGGTGGGCCTGCACGATCGTGCCCTGTCTTGGAGCCGGGTCTATCAGCGAAACGGCGACAATGTCGTGCGTCGCTACTCGGATCCGGCGGCGTATACCGCGGAAATGCTCGGCGTCATCCCGGACCAGGCCCGGCACTATACGATTCTCAATGTCCCGTCGAGCTGGCTCGTCGACAATATTCCGCAAGCATGGATCGCGTCAGGCTCCGAAAAGAGCATTCGGCAGTGGGAGAGCATCTGGAACGGACTCGAAGCGGAGACGGGCATCGACCTGAGCGGTTACCTGTCGAATAACCTGGGCGATCATGTCATCTTGTTCGATTACCCCGTGCACCCGCTCGACATTCCGTTCGCGATGACGATCGCCATCGAGATCAAGAACCCGAGGGCGGTGCGACCCGCGATCGATGCCGTCATGAGCGCCTGGGGGCAATACCTGGAGGCGATCGCCAACAAATCGACGTCGCGCCTGTCGAAAGTCAACGTGCTCAGGGCAACGGACGGAATCTGGTATCTTCAGATGGGCATCTTCGGTCCGGCGCTGAAGGTTACCGATCGCTACGTCGTCGTCAGTTGGTCGCCCGAGGCACTGCGGCAGGCGCTGACGGCGATGCACCTCGATCAGCCCAAATCGGATATCGTCGAGAAGGCAGGCGGCAATTCCGGCAATACGCCGGAGGCGACATCGCAACCGGCGACTGGATCGGGTTGAAAAAAACGACAGGGGAAATAACGCGAGGCCGAGGTGGCGTTACTGAACACCAACCCGGCCTCACATTGCAAGAGATATTTGTTTTCGAGCGGCTACCCGTTCGCCAACAGACCGGGCAATTCGGCGGCGTCCTCCATCGAGGCTTCGCCGCGGTTAAGCTTTTCGATCAGTGCCTGAGCATCGAGACCATTGACAACTCCATCCTCGTTGTAATCCCCCTTCAGCTTTGCTGCCGTCGAGGGAGACTCGGAGCTGGACGTTTCCGGGCGTCCAGAGCTGTCTTTGATCGCAACATTGTCAGAAACGATCGGGCTGCCATCCTCGGAGGCGAACTTGGGGCCCACAAACAGAACGGCGACTGCGGCTGCCGCAGCCAACGGGCCCACCTTCCAGAGCCGAGCCTGCCACGACTTCGGCGAACTCTGAGTCGCCGCTGCCCTGGCCTGCCACGGGTATCCGGCCGCCCCACCGGCAAAAGCACCGTTCTGACGGGCTTCACCGAGCGTGGCGAGCAGGTGTTCCATGTTGTTCGTTTGCAGGTCCATCGTGTGTCTCCATAAGGCTATTGCGAATCACCACCGCCTTGCGCAGAGAAAAAGTCGGAAATGTCGATATTTTTCCTCGCCAGACATCGGCGGAGCCGCTCAATCACTTCAGGGATCCGAATGGCCCGCAACGTCGCCTCAGCGACGTTAACCTGTTGTGCCACAATGCGTAACGGCTGATTCTCAAAGAACCGCAACCGGACGATCTGACCGTCTATGTCCGATAGTTGCTCAACACAAAGATTGAGCTCCGAGAGAATTTCCGCCTCCTGGACCAGCCGTACAGGCGACAGCTCGCCCGATTCGACCTCCCCCGCCCGATCCGCCTCGTCCTTCCCGGCGATCGACAGCTTCCCCTGCCGACAGAATTCCCGGTAGACGTTGCGGACGATTCCGACGATCCAGACCATGAAGTCCCGTTCCGGGTCGAAACTAGTCCGTTGGTTGAATGCCCGACACCAGCCTTCATTCAGAATGTCATCCAGCCAGTCGGCCCGATGTGAAATCCGCCAGGCAACGAGCCGGACGCGCTGTTGATATCGGTCATACAGGTGGGCGAACGCCGCCTCGTCACCGCGAGCGGCCGCTTCGAGAATCTCCTTGTCCGATCGGTCCGGCATTAAAACTCGTCTTTACGATACGGGTCCTGCGATTCGCCAAAGTCACGCATCGGCGGATGAACGTCGGATATTAATCGACGAATCGTTCGGCCGCCGCAACGGGCGAACGTCGATCCGGCCAATCGCACCTGTATTGGGCGATTTGTCGACCTTGGCGTCGCGGATATTCGCTATAAACTTCGGCTCAGATGCTGATGGGAAACATACGGATTTCAACCAGACTACAGCAACGCCGAATTCACGCCTCGTTCGTCAACACCTGCGCCGAACCAACGATTCCCGCCGACTAGCTGCCGATGGACGTGCATTTGACCGACAAATGTGAGGGGAACCTTCGCGAAAGAGTGATATGAATATCGGAATTCCAAGATCAACAGACGACGGCGAACTTCGCGTCGCCATCGTGCCGGAAACGGCACAACGACTCAAGAAACTCGGACTCGACGTCATCGTTGAAACCGGCGCCGGAGCCGCCGCCGGATTCAGCGACGACGACTACACGCATGCCGGTGCAACGATCGCATCCAGCGCCGCCGACGTCTTTGCGCGGGCGGACGCGATCGCCATCGTGCATGCGCCGAACGACGAGACATTCGGACATCTGCGAAAAGGACAGATGTTATTCGCGGTCATCCGCCCGCTGACGGAGCACGATCTCGTCAAGCGACTCGCCGATGCCGGCGTAACGGCAATCGCGATGGACATGATGCCGCGCATCAGTCGTGCACAAAAGATGGACGTGCTCAGTTCGATGAGCACGATCGCGGGATACAAGGGCGTGCTGCTGGCGGCAGCGGAACTGACGAAGATGTTCCCGATGATGATGACCGCCGCCGGCACGATCACGCCGGCCAAGGTGCTCATCCTCGGTGCGGGCGTCGCAGGGCTGCAGGCGATCGCGACGGCACGGCGACTGGGCGCCGTCGTCGAAGCGTTCGATGTTCGCCCCGCCGTTAAGGAACAGGTCGAGAGTCTTGGAGCGCGATTCGTCGAAGTGGCGGCGCCGCAGGCCGACGCCGAAGACGCCGGCGGCTATGCCAAGGAGATGTCAGAGGACTACAAACGCAAGCAAGGCGAATTGGTCGACAAACACGCGCGTGAAAGCGACATCGTGATCAGCACGGCGCTGATCCCGGGGAAGAAGGCACCGATTCTGATCTCAGCCGAGACGGTTCGCGGGATGAAGTCTGGCGCCGTCATCATGGATCTTGCCGCAGAGGGCGGCGGCAACTGTGAACTGACGAAACTCGGTGAGCGCGTCGTCGAAAAAGGCGTCGTCATCCTGGGACCTCGCAACCTACCGTCGAGCGTGCCATTTCACGCCAGCCAGATGTTCTCGCGAAATGTCGGTGCATTTCTTCAGGACCTGACAAAGGAAGGCAAGATCCGACTGAGCGAGGAAGATGAATGCGTCGTCGGCACGGTCATCACGCAGGACGGCGAGGTCAAGCATGCACGCGTTCGCGAGATGATGGGTTTGCCGCCGCTTGTCGCGGCTGAAGGGAGCCCCGCCTGATGGAAACACTCATTGTACTTCTCACGATCTTCGTTCTGGCGATCTTCGTCGGCTTCGAGATCATTACGAAAATTCCACCGACGCTGCATACACCACTGATGTCCGGTTCGAATGCGATTTCGGGAATCACGCTGATCGGCGCCGTCGTCACATCCGGCGGTGACGTCACGTGGCTGCCGAAAACACTGGCCGTCATGGCGGTCATCTTCGCGACGATTAACGTCGTCGGCGGGTTCATGGTCACGCATCGCATGCTCAGCATGTTCAAGAGGAAGGGATAACTCCGTGCTCGCGGTTGTAAGCGTTCAAAATCTCATCAACCTCGCCTACCTCGTGGCGGCGGTTCTCTTTATCTACGGACTCAAAGGCCTGACGCATCCGCGTACGGCGGTACGCGGGAACCTGCTCGGCGCACTGGCGATGCTGATCGCTGTCGTCGTCACGCTTTGGGATCAACACGTTATTGGATGGTCATGGATCTGCGGGGGCATCGTCGTGGGCAGCGCCATCGGCGCCTATCTGGCTGTCAAGGTCGAGATGACAGGCATGCCGGAGCTCGTCGCTCTGTATAACGGCTTCGGCGGTATTGCGTCTGTTCTCGTGGCCGGCGCGTGGCTGCTATCGGGGAACGGCGATCATGTGATCCACGATCCGACGGGTGCGCTCGGCGCTTTCGATCTCGTCGGAAAACCGGAGCATTCCGCGGCGCTTATGCAAGGCACGATCGCGGCGGCGGCGTCCGGTCTCATCGGCGGCGTGACGCTGCTTGGCAGTCTTGTCGCCTATGGAAAACTCGCGGGCATCAAGTGGGTCCCTGAGGGCGCTTTCCTGCCGCAGCAGAAGGTCATCAATGCCGTGCTCGTCCTGATCGCGCTGGCGCTCTGCTATTTCACGGTCACGGACATTCTGAATCCGACGCAGGCCCCGGCGGAAGCCTCGGCGGCCACTGCGGCGATATTCACAACGCATTCCGGCTTGTATTACACGGGCATCTGCATCATCGCGTTCGTGCTCGGCGTGACGCTTGTGACGCCGATCGGCGGCGCCGACATGCCGGTCGTCATTGCCCTGCTTAACTCGTATTCGGGCTTGGCGGCGGCGGCGACGGGGTTCGTCATCAACAACAACGTGCTCATCATCGCCGGCTCGCTGGTCGGTGCTTCGGGACTCATTCTGACGAGCATCATGTGCAAGGCGATGAATCGATCGCTGTGGAACGTCATGTTCGCAACGATGGGTCCTTCGAGTTCCTCGGCGACTGCCGACGAGGTCTACGCAGGCAAGATCAAGTCCACAAGCGGCGAAGAGATCGCCATGCTGCTGGAGACGGCCCGACGCGTCGTCATCATTCCGGGCTATGGCATGGCCGTGTCGCAGGCGCAGCACGCGGTCCGCGATTTGGCGAACCTGCTCGAGTCGAAGTTCGGCGCGAATGTCGATTACGCGATTCATCCCGTTGCAGGTCGCATGCCGGGGCACATGAACGTGCTTCTGGCCGAAGCGAACATACCGTACGACAAGCTCCGCGAGATGGACAACATCAACCCGGAGATGGACCAGGTCGACGTGGCGATCGTCATCGGCGCGAACGACGTCGTGAACCCTGTCGCACGAACGGATCCGAAGTCCCCCATCGCCGGCATGCCGATTATCGACGCCGACAAGGCTCGGACGGTCATCGTCATCAAGCGAAGCCTCAGCCCGGGCTACGCCGGCATTCCGAATCCGCTGTTCGCTGCGGATAACGCGCTGATGTTCTTTGCTGACGGGAAGAAGGCGTTCCAGGAGATTATCGAGGCGCTTAAGGAAGCTTGATCCACGGCAATCTCGTGTTCAAACGGCTGGGGTTGTCTCGCGAGAACCTGGCACTTCGTATGTGCTGGGCTTTCGGCGCCGGCTCCGGGATTGGTTTGCCACTTTGACTGGAATTCCGCATACAATCCGACGACATCCAGCGCAGGTTGGATCAGTCGGGTTGTCATGGCGAATCCCATTCTTCACAGACCGGCGAAACGGATAAGACGGGGTCCTGCAAGATCCATCGCGATCTTGATCAGCTTCCTGCTTCTGACTTTCGCCGGCACGTGGTGGACACGATATCGAGAATTCTGGCTACACGGTCCCGGTCCGGACAAATCGCAATGGCAGTGCGCCCTTATTGACGGCGGAATCTGGATTTTCTGGGATCAGTACATCGGCTCCGATGCCGCGTTTGACGAACTCGTTCAGTTCCATCACTACTCGCCGGAGTGGACGTCGCGAGACTGGGGTTGGGAAGTTCGTTTTCATCACTCGCGACCGGATCCAAGCGTCGGTTTCCATACGCCGACGTGGCCGAAACGACAGTCGTGGTCGGCGCCGTCGCCCTACGACAAGATCGATCATGGATCTGATGACCAGCCGTGCCTCCAGGGAAGCGTCGTTTTGAAATGGTCCTATTTTATCATTCCCCTGTGGACGATTCAGGCGCCGCTCGCCGCACTGATCATCATGCTGATCTTGCGGCGCATGAAGCGGCGAGATCCGTCTCGATGTGCGGGGTGCGGCTATCGACTGCGGGGCAACGTCAGCGGTCAATGTCCCGAGTGCGGGCTTGCACTTCCGCAAGACATCAACGTCGCGTTAGAATGCGACGCGGTTCAATCGTCGCCCGGAGCCGAATGACTTGACGCAGACTGCTTATCTTTGGGACCCGATCAGTCTGAAGCACGACACGGGACTGCACGTCGAGAAAGTCGAGAGAGCGGAACGGCTTTGCCCCGATCGAATCCGTGAGAAGCTGCCCAACATTGCGTATCCGGTCGTCGAATCGCACGACGCGCTGGAAGCGATCATTCGTGTGCATTACCGCGGGTATTACGACTTCGTGCATGCGTTCTGCCATCGCGGCGGCGGCTTTCTCGATGCCGCCGACACGATCGTCTGCCGCGACAGTTTTGACGCGGCCATCGGTTCGGTGAATACCGCGCTGACGGCGGTGGACCTGGTCTTCAGCAGGCGGGCGCGGAACGTCTTTTCCGCGATGCGTCCGCCGGGACATCATGCGCTGCCGGATCGGGCGATGGGATTCTGCATCTTCGGGAACATCGCGATCGCTGCACGACACGCTCAGCAAGTGCATGGGATCGACCGAGTGGCGATCGTCGACTTCGACGTGCATCATGGCAACGGCACGCAGGACATTTTCTACGACGACGGCAGCGTCTTTTTCGTCTCGATGCATCAGCATCCGCTCTGGCCGATGACGGGTCTTGCGAGAGAACGCGGCGTTGACGCCGGCGAAGGAACGACGCTGAATCTGCCGGTCCACCCGGGCACGGGAGAGGCGGAGCAGCTAAAGGCCTTTACCGACACAGTGATTCCGGCGGTTCACGAATTCCATCCCGAGTTGTTGCTGATTTCGGCCGGTTTTGATGCGCATCGAGATGATCCCCTTGCGGAGCTGAACATGACGGAATCCGGGTACGCGAGAATGACGCGGGAACTGATGGATCTCGCTGCGGACTGTTGTCAAGGGCGTATCGTGAGCCTACTGGAAGGCGGATACAACCTGACTGCATTGGAAAATAGCGTCGTTGCGCATGTGAACGAGTTGGCGTCGTAGGTCCGCCCGGCGGGTGAATCGCACATATTCCCAATGCATATTCCATAGAATCAAACTCCCGAGTATCATCGCGCCCGACTCAACCGCGCCAGGGCGCAAGGTAAATCCGTGAAATTCAACATCATTAACGAATACGACCCACTCGAATGTGTGATGGTGCATCGTCCGGGCGACGAGATCGAACGGCTGACGCACAACAATATGGAGCGATTCCTGTTTGAGGACATTCCGTTCCTCAAGCGGATGCAGGAAGAACACGACGAGTTCTGCGATGCAATGCGCAGCCGCGGCATCAGCGTGTTCTACCTCGAGAAGATGCTGCTGGAATTGCTCGGCACTCACGCCGCCGCCAAGCAATCGCTGATCGAGACAGTCTGCCGAGTCGAAGGCGTACCCGCCATCGCACAGGAATTGCTCAACACTCAGCATTTCCCGGACGAGTCGCTTCTGCAACTGCTCTTCGCGGGCCTGACGACAAGCGAATACCAGAAGAAGACGGGGCGTCGATCGCCCCCCTCTCCCGCCAAGGAAGACTACATTCTCGAGCCGATTCCGAATGCGTACTTCAGCCGCGATCCGGCCGTCGTCGTCGGGCCGACGGTCATTTCCTGCAAGATGCACTACTTCGAACGCGTTCGCGAGACGATCCTGACGCGCTCAGTATTGGAGCATCACCCTGAGTTTGCCGGCCAGACGATCACCTACGGCGGATCACGTTCACCGACGGAGGATCGACCGTTCACGATCGAGGGCGGCGATGTGATCGTGCTGAGTCGGGACGCCCTGTTGATCGGGGCGAGCGAACGAACGCGCAGCGAGACGATCGAAGTCCTGGCGAAGAAGGCGTTCGACGAAGGTCACGTGAAGCGCGTCTATGAGATTCCCATTCCGACGGAACGAACGTTCATGCACCTGGATACGGTGCTGACGATCGTCGACCACGGCGTCGTCGTGTGGTTCCCGGGCGTGATGGAGCATATCAAGTACATCCATCATCTCGAAGAGGACGATTCCGGACAGGTCGTTCGGAAGAAAGACAGCCGAAACCTCGAACAGATTCTGAGCGACGAATTCGGCAAGCAGGTGGAAATCGTACGGACCGGCGGCGGAGACGAGCACTTCGCCAGCCGCGAGCAACGGACGGACGGCACGAATACGCTGGCGCTCGCGCCGCGCGTGGCGTGCACCTACGAACGAAATACGCGGACGATTGCGGCGATGGAGAAGGCCGGGATCGAGTGCATTTCCATCATCGGCTCTGAGCTGGTTCGCGGGCTTGGCGGGCCGAGATGCATGACGATGCCGCTACGCCGGCGATCGGCGGACGAGGCGACTGTGTAGTCGGGCGTCGTGGGCGATCGATGGGTCTCTAGAAACGCCACAGATAACGCAGACGCGCTGGCGGTCGCGACTTCTTCGTGGCGGCGACAATCGATGATTCACCGCGCAAGACTACCGGATGTGGCCTGAGAGTCGTTACGCGCTCCGCTCCCTGACGGTCGCGGCTCTGATTGGCCGACGCGGCTCTGTTCGGCTTGCATGTGCCGAATCAAACCTTCACACTACCCACATCTTTATTCCTTCACGCCGATTGAGGAGCAATGTCTATGTCCGATTCGACGGCCCAGCCGAAGCAGCAGGGTTTTGTACAGACAGTCAAGAGTTTTCCAAGCGCGTTCTGGGTCGCGAACACGATGGAAATCTTCGAGCGAATGGCCTGGTACGGCTTCTTCGCCGTCAGTTCGCTCTATATCACGGGGCCCGTTGAAACAGGCGGACTGGGATTCACGTCTGAAGAGCGCGGGCAGCTTCAGGCCATCGTGCCGTTCTTTCTTTACCTGTTTCCGGTGATCACCGGCGCGCTGGCGGATCGCTACGGCTACAAGAAGATGTTCATCATCGCCTACACAGGCATGATTCTCAGTTATTACGCACTCGGTCAATTCAAGACCTTCCCGACATTCCTGGGGGCGTTCATGTGCGTTGCCGTCGCAGCCGCGATATTCAAACCCGTCGTCGTTGGGACGGTGGCGCGCGTCACGAACGAGGGCAATTCCAGGCTCGGGTTCGGCGTCTTCTACATGATGGTCAACATCGGCGGGTTCGTCGGCCCGCTTGTGGCCGGCGTCGTGCGCGGTCTGTCGTGGAAATATGTGTTCATTTCCTGCGCGGCGTGGGCAGCGGTCAACCTGGTCATCGTCACCGTCTTTTATCGCGATCCCACGACCGAATCGAAGTCCGGCCAGAAGCGCAGCCTGAAAAAAGTCGGCTACGACATGGTCGAAGTCCTCGGAAACGTGCGCTTCGGCATCACAGTATTTGTCGTGCTGATTGCATTGATGGTGGCGAACCAGGAGTTGGAGAACTTCCACTTCTGGCCTGAGTGCACGATCTTCATCATCGCCTGGCTGGTGGTCAATTTCCTGATGGACGCCGCGCTACCGAAGGGAAGCGGCAATCCGGACAATCCGGCGTCGCACGGACGTCCGTTCTTCCTCAAGCGAATGCACTGCAGCAACTGGCGATTCGCCCTTTTCCTTTTGATCATGTCGGGCTTCTGGACGAGCTTCAATCAGATCTTCCTGACGATGCCGGAATACGTTCGGGATTACGTCGATACCAAGCCGATGGTGGACGCGGGCAAGAAGCTGTTCAACGCCGTCGGTCATCCGGAGTGGATCAACGGACTCGCAGCGATTGAAGAGACGGAGGCGATGGCCGAATTCGACGATCTGCTGCGCCGGAGCCGGGGCGTCGCCCCCATGCTTCCCGAAGAGGCGGCCCCTGCGAAATCGGATGCGGAGTCCGGCGCCGCCAAGGAAGACGAAACCAAGAAGACTGAAGCGACAGACAATTGGCAGAACGAACCCAGCCTGTCGGCTGAGGACATCACGGCATTACGTGCCATCGCAGCGCGCATCAACCGGCCTGAGGCAACGGATCCCATTACACCGAAGGATCTGGTCGAGGCCGCAAAGAAGATGCTGGGCTACAAGGTTCGAATCGAGGCCGCGACGCTCGGCAAGATGATCGAGGATGTCCCCGCGTCGATTTCCGCGGTCGACAGTGAGCTGCTTGATACGGCCGTCGCCACTGTCAACAAGCGGCTTGAAGCGCGAGCGCGTCCGCTGATCGAGGGAGATGACGTTGCGTCATTCAAGAAGAAGCTGGAAGCGCTAATGCTGAAATCCGGCCCGGTCGTCAGTGCGGCGGAGCTGAAATCCCTCGCCGAGTCCGTCCAAAACGGCGATCGCACGATCGATCCTGAGATTCTCGCGTTGAGTATTCGCGACGTCGCCTATCGCCCGACGATCTGGGAGCGCCTCGAAGCCGGGCGCCAGGTCAACCCAGAGCACATCGTCAACATCGACGCTCTCTCGATCATCCTGTTGCAGGTCTTCATTTCATTCATGATGGGCCGATTCCATCAGTTTACGACGATGATCGTCGGCATGATCATCGCCGCGATCGGCATCGGTCTGCCGGCGCTGGCGGGCGGCACGATGATCGGTCCGATCGGCGGCATGCTGATCGTCGTCATCGTGGGAATCGTGATATTCGCGATCGGCGAGATGATGGCGAGCCCGACGAGCCAGGAATACGTCGGCCGTATCGCCCCGAAGGACAAAGTTGCGCTATACATGGGCTATTACTTCGTCGCTGTCGCGCTCGGCAACCTGTTCGGCGGCATTCTGTCGGGTCAGCTCTACGGAAAGTTGACGCGCGACATGCAGCGACCGGACCTGATGTGGATGGCCTTCGGCGCGATCATGCTGGGCACGGCGATTGTCTTCGTTCTGTATAACCAGTTCGCATTGCCGAAGAGTCGGTCGGATTCGATGACGTCAAACGCCTGAAATTGCAGCGAGTTTCGTATATTGTGCTGAAATGAAAACGGCTGCACGACGGAAATCGAATCCGTCGTGCAGCCGTTGTTGTCTATCACCTGATGCGAACGGTGTGACTCAGACGAGCATCACTTGACGCCGTACATCATCTTCTTCAACGGCCTGACCAGCAACAACAGCAGGAAGGCACCAACGCCGGTGATGATCGCGATGCGTTTGAAGACGTCGACAAAAGTCGCATCAGGACCGACGCCTGCGACCCAAGGCGCCAGCACGTTACCCAACGACGACGCCAGAAACCAGACGCCCATGAACATACCGACGAGTCTTGCCGGCGACAGCTTAGTGATCGTTGACAATCCGACCGGCGAAAGGCAAAGCTCGCCCGTGGTGTGGAAGAAGAAACCGAGAATCAGGTAGGCGATCGAGCATTCTCCCGTTCCGTTACTGTCGGCGTTCATCGCGCCCAATAGCAGCATGACGAAGCCGAGCGACAGGAACCCAAGGCCGAACACGAATTTGAACGGTGAGGACGGTTCCATTCGTATTCGGTCGAGCCACGTCCAAAGCGCAGCAACGGGAATGCTCAATCCAATGATGAGAAGCGGATTAAAGAAGTTCGCCAGGAATGCCGCCTCGAACTTGATTCCGAAGAGGTTTTTGTTGACCGCCACTTCAGTGAAGCGTGTGATCGTACTGCCAGCCAGCTCGAAGAAGCCCCAAAAGACCATCGAGAAGGTGCAGAGCACGAGAATCACCAACATCCGCCCGGCTTCCTCCTTGGTGCCGCGGGTGGCTTCCCAAATCAGATAGGCGAGAACAGGGGCGGCCAGCGACAAGTAAATCACCTGAGTGACTCTCGGCATGGATATCAGGTACGCCGCGAGGGGAATGAAAGCAAGAACACACACCGTCAACGTGAGGTAGTTCGGCAGCCCAAGCAATCCTCGGTTACTGAGCTTGGCAGTCTCGGGCGGCAATCCCTTTCCGCGAAGCGTTTTCAGGCCGACGATGAAAATTATCTGCCCGACCACCATGCCGGCGCCCGCCATGATGAAGCCCCAGTGCCATGCGATCTTCTGCGCAAATCCGGCGGAGAAACTCGCCAACAATGCGCCGATGTTGATCCCCATGTAGAAAATCGTGAATGCGCCATCGCGGCGGGCGTCCCCCTGCTTGTAGAGCGTCCCGACGATGGTCGAGATGTTCGGCTTGAAGAAGCCGTTTCCGGCCGAGAGCAGTCCGAGCCCCAGGAAGAACAGCCAGTTCAGTGACAGCACGTCGTGGCCGCGGAACACGAGCAAGGCATGCGTCGCGAGCGTGAACTGAGCGATCGCCATGAGCGTACCGCCGATGTAGATTGCGCGGCGCTGCCCGAGCAATCGATCGGCCAACATACCGCCGACGAATGTCGACGCGTAGACGAATCCCAAGTACGCGCCATAGATTCCGTCTGCACGCCCGCTTGCAACTTCCTCGGCCATCGCCTTGAACACGACGGCGACCATGTAGAGAACGAGGATGCCGCGCATCGTGTAGAAGCTGAAGCGCTCCCACAGCTCTGTGAAGAACAGGAAATAGAGGCCATGCGGATGGCCGAACAGCGTCTTTTCTTCGACGTGCACGTGCGAGGCCGATTCGGCCGGGTCTTCAAATGTGTTCAACTCTCGTCACCCTTCAACATGCAATGAACTTATCCCAGGACTCGAGACGATGCAGGCGCCTACGCCCCGTACTTCTTGATCGCCCGATTCAGCATCGGCTGGAGGGCGAGGATCACCATCGCGATCGCGAACAGCGCGACGCTCAGGTAGAGGAACATCGCAGCCGTCGGCGCCAGGCCGCTCAGGAAGCCGGACAACTTGTTGCCGATGGCCGTGGCGAGGAACCAGCCGCCCATCATCAGGCCGACGAGGCGCTTGGGCGAAAGCTTCGTCACAAGCGACAGGCCCATCGGCGAGAGGCAGAGTTCACCCACTGTGACAACAGCGTAATACGCAACGAGCCACATCAGCGAGACTTTGTCGGAGCCGTCTTTCCCGGCATATGCCGCTGCGGCAACAATCAGGACTGCGACGACCGTGATCAGCATGCCGTAGAGGATCTTCCGGGCGGTACTGACTGTTTTTCCGAGTTTCACGCGCCAGGAAAAGAACGCCACGACGATCGGCGTCAGGGCCACAACGAACAGCGGATTCAGAAAACTCGTGATCAGTTCGGCGTTGAAGAGATTGGCGAATTCGCCTTTTTCAAATCTCGCATCGGACGCCTTCTTATATACGTTTTCGAACGTCTCCTTCGTGACAAGGATGACGGGGAACGCCTCCCCGCCAGCGTTTCGCACGAAGATCACATTCCTCATCGGCGTGGCGGTCTCGGGTTCCACTTTGACGGATATGGACTCGACGCCGTGCGCGTCTTTTTCCTTGTCTACCTTGATCTGGCTGTCTTCAAAGACCTTGCAAACGAGGAAACCCCATTTATCGGCGTACTCCTTACCGTCGGCGGTCGAATCCAGCGCCTTTACGTCGGGATATTGCTCGACGATCGTCGATACAGTGCCCCGCGTGATGCGCTTGGCGCCGAACATCGCCTCGTATTCGCTCGTCGTCGTGATCAGCGTGTCCTTGTCGGGACGCGGCAGCGCCGCATCGGCGTTGCCGAAGTACGACGGCATCGCCTTCTGTGTGTAATACTCCTGGACAACGCTCGGCACCCAATCGGCACGTCGGCTGGAGTTGTGCTCGGTGAAGATCGTCATCAGGCCGCCGCTGAGATGCAGCACCATAAAGAATGCGCCGCCTGCGACGTAAACCGGCATCAATGCCGCGATGCCCGGTCGCTCTTCCGGACCTGCCCGAACGATGAGCGTAAAGAAGTAGATGACGACGGGGATCATTCCCGTCAGGAATCCGAACGTGATCGCGCCGAGCGTGCTCTTGACGAGCGGAATCATGTCCCCGACGTACCAACCACCGAGACCGAACACGGCGGCGGGCAGCAGGATTGTGAGCATGATTTGTCCGAAGCTGGCGTCGCGTTCGTCGATCTCCGGCCTTCGATCGGCCCGGGCGAGTTTCGCCCAGTTGATCAGCAGAACAAGGACGCCGATGCACAATCCCACGCCCGCGCCGAAGAACGCGGCATTGAAACTGAATTTGTTTCGCAGTGGCGCCGAGAGCAGCGCCGAGAGGGCCGCGCCGATGTTGATGCCCATGTAGAAAATGTTGAAGCCAGCGTCGCGTCGCGGATCGCCGGGCTCATACAGGTTGCCGACCATCGCGGAGATGTTGGGCTTGAAGAGACCGTTGCCGACACACAGCAAGACCAGCCCGATACATAGTGTCGTCGTGCCCCAGATGCTCAGCGTAAACAGCCCCCCCGCCATGCACAGTCCGCCGATCAGGACGCTCAGCCTGTAGCCCAGAAAACGGTCCGCGATCAGGCCGCCCAGGAACGGCGTGAAATACACGAACGCAAGGTAGCTGCCGAAAATCTCCGTCGACAGCTTGGTGGATAAGCCGAGCCCCCCGCGCTCGGTATCTGACGCGTAGAGCACGAGGATGCCGAGCATCAGGTAGAACGCCAGGCGCTCCCACATTTCCGTAAAAAAGAGCGGGTACAGCCCCTTGGGATGGCCGGTAATGCCGCCTCTCGGGTTTTCTTTTGTCACGCGTCAACTCCCTGTCTGGATGTGGATGGTCGATCGACGGCTCCGCCAATCAGTTCGACGATTCAGATTGCAGCGTCATTTGAGGACGGTGTTAAACCGCCAGAGAATACGGTGTTTACCGTCGATTTGCGAGCCTAATCGTCGCTGGGCGCATCGATGGCCGAATCGACCGATAACTGGGTAACGTCACGTGTTGCCGGGGCCAGTAACTCGCATCGGGCGGGGCGCGCCGCGACATCGACGATGTTTAGCTGGAGTCCCATCGCGGGCTTGCCAATCTTACCAACATGGAAACGCCTCAGAAGCCATCGACAGAAACACGTGCACCGGGATTCTGGTGGCGCGTCGTCACGCTTGCCGGTTTGTTCGTCCTCGGCATCACGCCCTGGGCACACGCACAGCTCGCAGCACCGAACGAGCCGGCTTTTTGCCCGCCCCTGACGTCGCTCGCGACGCCGACGTTGTTCAACGTGTTCTGGGGAACAACGCCGATCCGCTTTCCGTTTCAGTAACGGACACCGTCAAACACATGACGTTGAGTTTAATGCCATCGCAAACCTGGTGGTGTTGATTTACGCGCGCATCCCAGCGATCAGACCCGCCGCGAAATCGTGAGAGGCCCCCTATCGCAGATTTGTGTCTTGCAACGGGGGCGAATCGACTTGCAGGGACGCAAACGAGGGCGCGGCGCCGGTATTGGCGCAGCACTGGTCATTGCATCCAGTCATCCCGAAGGGGATCAACGTCTGAAGGTTCGCTCGACGCCGGAGTCGAATCGGGAATTGCGTCGTGCGGGGGCTTCTTCGTCAGCACTGGCGCGAGAAGCAACGGAATTCCAAGACGCCCACAAGTACTGTTCGGGTGTCCGCATGACCTCCGACGCCAGCGATGCGACTGTGGACTGCACAATCACATCAGGATCCAGATTGCTTGCGGCGGGATCGATCGGATGTCCAACCTGCATGTTGAATGAAAAGGGCCCGCGATTTCTGGTGCATGCAACGGGCAGCACGACGGCGTCGTATCGAGCGGAGAGAAGCCCGATCGTCCGGTAGGCCTTGATCTCGCGGCCAAGCCATTGCACGCTGACGCCCTTTCGACCCAGGCGGGCATGCTCACCGATCATGAAAATCGTCCCGCCGTTCTGAAGCAGCTTGGGGACGATCGTCGCCGCCTCGCTGCGTTCGACGATCTTGACACACGGCAATCCGGCGAGGTCCGTTGACCAGGCTTTCATCATCGGCTGGCTTTCGAAATCCGCGACAACGTGGATCTTGCCCAGCATTCGCCCCCACGTGACAGCGGCGATTGCAGGGTTGCCAAGGTAGGCCGTTGTCAGAATGAGGCCTCGGCCCTGACTTCGAATCCGCGAGAATGTCGCCGGGAAATCGACGGAGTTCGTCGCCATGTCGGCGCCCGAAACGATCGTGACGTATTTTCGCCAATCCTGATGGGCCAGGCGACGCCGCAGGAAGAGAGACTCGCCCCAGAACCGGGCCGCGTGTTCGAACGACGACTCGACAATGTCCTCGATCGCCTTCTGCGAGTAAGTCCCGCCAAGGGCACGTACGGCGTTCGACATCGCGATTTGCCGAATCGGAGGTCCAAGCCGATAAACGCTTCGACCGACGCGCCGTGCCAGTCTGTCCGTCAGACCGGGTCCGGACAGCCGCAATCCCGGCGCAACGACATGTTGCAAGTAGGCGTGACGAATGCGTTCTCGAAGCGGCTTTGAGTTTGACTGAGTCGTGGACACAACCGAATATCGGTTCGCCCGTGTCCGGAGTTTCGGCTCGTCGTCATCCATCGGCAGGAATTGCCGGATTATCTGCCGCTTGTCTTAAGCCACCATCGCGGTGTCCGTCACGCCGTCGCCAACTGGTTTTCGGTCCATGAGGTTCTGATAGACTCGGCTGTAGTTGTCGACATATGCGCGAACACCGAAGACTTCGAACGCCTGGCTGCGGGCGACATCCGTGACCTGCCTGACGAGTGCCCGATCTTCGATCGCCTTGATGATGCGATCGGCGAGGTTCGGAAGCGACGCGTCGCGGCTGAGAAGGCCGTTGTGTCGATCGGCGATCACTTCCGCAACCGAGTGAACAGCGCAGCCGACACAGACGACGCCCGACGCCATCGCGGTTCCCAACGGCTCCGTGCAGACGTCACTCGTGGCCGGCACAAGAAACACGTCCGCCGCGCTCAGTATCTCGGCCCACGACAAATGAGAATCCGGGAGAACGACAAAGTCGGGATGCGTCATCCGAACTGCAAATCGCCGGATGCGCGATCGCTCGGCGGAGGCATACGGTAGGACGACGCGCAGATCGGGATAGATCTGTCGAACAATGGCACAAGCCCAAACTCCATCGAAGTGACCATGGCCACGAACCGCCGGACCATGCAACACGACGACCGGCCCGGCCTCACCGATTAGCTGCTCGCGAATCCCCTCCTGCCGGGCTCGATTAATGGCGCCAAAATCGGCTGGCCCTCGGACGACTGTGACCTGGTCCGACCCGACGCCCGCCTCGAGAAGCAGGCGCAGGGAGCGTTGCGTGCCTGTGACGACGGACACGCCGCCATCCATCGACCTCAGCCTCTTTGCCGTACGATCAGCGGCGGCTGGCTCCAGCATGGTCAAAAGAATGGGTTTGTCCGGGGCGGCCACGCGCGCCGCCGCAACCGCTTGGGCCCCCCATGCGTGGATCAGATCCACGCGCTGGCTCTCGATCATTGTACGAAGCCGGGGGGCGATATTGAACGACGGTAAGAGCCGTTGGGCCGTCAGCGCGATCTGACCGCCAATATGCGGAGCGAGTCGCGCTCTTGTTCCCGCATCGAGCGCGGCGACCAAATGTCCGCCGGCGCCGTCGAGCCGCGCGCGAAGCACCTCGAGCGCCTGGGCATGCGTTTCATGACAATCCGAATCCAGTACATGAAGTACGCGCGTCACGGATCACTCGTGCTCACGATGTTCGTAGAACAGCTTGGCGACTTTCTCGCCCATCTTCTTGCCAAGTTCGTCGGCCACGTCGCCTTCGCTCGTGTCGCCGTCCATGGGCGTCGGATCCGTCGAAACAACCACACGATAACCGGCACCGTCGCGAGGCCACATGCGAACGTCGCGCGTGCGATCCGTCGAGATGACCTTGACGCGAGCTTCGAAGACGCCCTGGTATATCGGCGCGCCTTCCTGCGACTGCGTCGCGAATTTCTCGACGCCGACGTAGATAACCTGTTCGGCGCCCATGCGCTCGCCGATTTCTCGAATCGTCAGTCGATCATACTTGTCCGCGCTTTGCTGGAATCGTTGCCATTCCGTGAACGGAATGACGCGCGTATTGACTTCGTGCTCGGCGAACATATCCGAGGTCGTCTTGTGCGCTTGCCGCAGGGCCTGCGGGCGATCGATGCGCCCCGCCCTGTCGTCGAACAGGATCAAGAGCGGACCGTCCGATAGCTCGTATTCCGCTTTGATCAGTTCGCCGCCCTGCATGCCGACCCAGAAGCCGGCGAGGCTCTGGCATCCGGTCGCGCACGCGTAAGCACAGATCAGGAATGCGGCGAGACTAATCCCGCTTGTCTTCGAGCAAGATTTCGTGTGCATAGAATTTCTTCGCTGCCTTCTGGGAAAAGAACTCGATTGCCGAGTGCATCAGGTCGCGTTCGTCCATGTCGTACGCGCCGTGCTTGGATTCCGGCGGATACAGCGTTCGTACTTCGTCCTGGTAAACCGACTGAATCGTCTCCCTTTCCGCTTTCTTGTAGAGATTCATGGAGGCGTCGACGCGTGCCTTTCGCAAATGCGGCGTGCTGCTGGCCCGCGTTGTGAACGTTTCGAGATCGACGCGAAGAATGTACTCGCAATCGAGCTCATCGCACAGTTCATTCGTCTTCATCTGGGACCACGTGCTGTCATACTCCTCCTGCAGCGCCAGGACCTTTCGTGCGGAAACGATCGTCGCTTCCGGAATCCCCTCTTGCAGGTGATGCGACAACGAACGGCAGATCTGCGTCACAGCCTGCGGATATTCGTCTTTCGTTGTCTGATCCGCCCAGACAATCACGGCAACGGAGCTCTCGCCGATCGTGTATTCGGGCTCGATCTTCTCCGTCGCATCCGGTGCGAACAGATAGGCCAACTGGCAGCCCGGCATTGCCGACATCATGATGGCAATCACCGTGAGGGTCGCCGCCCCTGCCGCGACTTTGCGATGCGGACGATTCGTTGCCGCATCCGCATCAGACTGTCGTGTATGAGTCAAGTGTTCTATCTCCGTACGGCCGCGTCACCTGTTGAGCGGCAACTCGCCGACAATCAGGCCGTGAGCCATCTTGAAACCCCAGCCGCCGAGCACCAGGACCGCAAGGCACAGCACGAGCCGCGTCGAAATCCGGTCCCAGTTGATCCAAATCGCCCGCCCGCGAGCCGCGACGTATGCGCCGTAGAGTGCAAGGAGCATCGACAGGACGCACAGGGCGAACCCGCCCGGCTGGGCGATGATCGCCGAGTACAGGCGGCCGCGCACTGTCAGTGAGAACGACGTCGTCATTCCACAGGTCGGACACGGCAGGCCCGTCGAGTATGCAAAACCGCACGGCGGCAGCCCCAACGCCTGATGCGTACCCATTCCGCTCGGCGACGGTTCCAACACGACGGCGATGACCAGCAACGTCGCGCAAATTGCCGCAGCGACGCCCCATCCGATTCGTTCACTCGGCCGGGCGCGATACGTCGGACCGATCCATCGCAGGACCTTCTCGACGCTGGCGATCGGCTTGGCAATAAGGGGCTCGGCGGGAGGCATGTTACTCACAGGGCGTCACGAGGTTATCGGTCGACGTATTGTGACGCGAACGAGTCAAACCGCAAAGCGCGGCCTACCTCGACGCTACGCCGCGTGACCGACCAAGTCAACCGAAAAACCGCGGCGTGCCGCGATCAGTGATCCATATGAAGCGACAGGGCCCGGTTCTCCGGTGCATGCCCCGCCGCGGCTTCCCGCACCAGTTCTGCATCAGAAAGGCCGGCTCGTTTCAGTTGCCGAAGCTGCCGGCGTTGCGCTTTCGCATATGCCAGCAGCGCGTTTCCGTTCGGGTCCACATGCAGGATCGCGGATTCGCGTCCGCGCGATAGGACGTCGATGATCCGCTCCATCGACTCGGCATGATACGACTGGAGGACCGTATCTTCGAGGTCATGCCGGCTCAGCCTGGCCCAGAATCGCACCGACCGCTGCCACGCCTTCTCGGACGCGAGGCGATTCACTTGGCGGAAAATCGCGCGGTTGGTATGAAACGACAGCATCGTCGCTTTCAGATGCGTCTCGAGCAACCGCTCCGGCTCGTGGAAATCATCACGAATCAGCTTGTTGAGTCGCTTCCAATGCGCTTCCCTCACGGACGCATCGGCGCGAACCTCCCAGTAGAAGTGACCGAAGGAAACAGTGCATCGACTGACAGCCATCTGTCGCGGCAGGAACTTGTTATGTGCGACGGTATCCGCTGCGAGGTGCGCCAGATAGCCGTAGCAGAATGCTCTTGCCTGATCGCTCTCGGCATTTTCGAGAAGCTTGAAGCCCGTCGACCAGCGATGGCACACCTGCTTGACGCGGCTCATCTTCTTGGCGAGGACGATGTCAGTCGCGACATTGCCGAACTGAAAGTACCGGCGATGCGCCGCGATGAGCGCCGCAACGCCGCCGGGCAGCAGCGCGAGGTTTCGCATCAGATCGCTGGCAAGTTTGATATGGGTTCCCGGCCCCCACGCCCACGCGTGAGACGGCGTCAGAAGGACAGCGAACACGGCGACAACGGCCAAGGCGATCAATCGACGGAAACTTGGCGCGGGAAACGTCGGCCGATCGGCGCGACGTGCATTCGTTGCGGCGCCCGTTACGTTGTCGTTACCCTTCGACGTTCGATGCGGAATGCTCGAGGCGTATTCCATTGTCTCGGACGCCTGATTCTGAGAAATGCAGTGCATAAGTCGCAAACGCTGCATGCTGAGAGCATAGCCAAATCGGCGTCAGCCTGCCAAGGCTCGCAGGTGCGAAGGACCGCGAAATTGGTATACTCATAGGGCATGAGCGATCCCTCAGGAACCGTCATCTATCGGGACACTGACTATGCGAGCGGCATTCGGCGCCTGATCGCCGCGGCCATCGATGTCTTCATGACAATCATGCTCCTGACGATCCCGTTGTTTGTCGCGACGGCGCTGTGGGTCCCCAAAGATGTTCAGAACATGAACAAGGACGTCGCAAAGCCGGATTTCGCGAAGCAGCGACGACTTTTCTTCGAGTACATCGGCCCCGAGCGGTATTACACCACAGTCGCACTCTCCATCGTGTTGGCAATTTCGTACCAAGTGCTGCCGCGCCGAACTCGCGGCGGCACACTCGGCTATCGAATCGCGAGAATTCGGCTCATCGGCCATGACGGAAATCCGCCGCCCTGGCGACAGTTGTCGAAACGGATCTTGCTGATGATCGCCGGCGTCTTCACGTGGGGCCTCGTGTTCATTCCTGCGTTTCGCCGGAAGAAGCGCCAGGCACTGCACGATCAACTTGCCGCAACATGGATGGTCCGCACAAACGCCGTCCCGCTCGGCCCAGGCCAGCTTATTTACAAGACACGGCTCTTTGGGACTTACCCTGTGACGTTTGCGGATATTGAGCCCGAGGCTGAAGACATCGACAACTCCGACACCCCCGCGGAAAGCACCGGTGATTTCAGTTTCGCAGCCGAGCCCCGACCCAAGTCCGACGAGCGAGCCGCTGTCGATGCCGAATTGAGCCAATAGGCCGGCACGGACCGCCGGCGCCAAAATCACTGGGATTCGTAAGCCTCGCTAGGGTCGATTCTTGACACATTTCGACCAATGGCTAGACTCAAGTGCCTGATTGGCCCCTAGTGTAATGGTAGCACGACAGACTCTGGATCTGTTTGTCAAGGTTCGAATCCTTGGGGGCCAGATAGACACTCGTCGATTCGTTCACGCCTGCGCGATATCGATTTCCTGACGGCACCGATCTTGCATTCCGGTAAGCCGTGCGCCCCCAAGCCAAGATCGGGTTCCGTCGTCAGACGATCGTCTTACACTGCCTCATCGACGCTGTCTCTGCCTACGGCGAGTCTTCAGGCCCCAGATGGCGGGTACGAGGAAACTGACCAACGGCCCGGATCCGGCGGCGCAGCAGTCGGCCGACATCTGCGGCAATGGCGCAGGAAGAACCGGATCATCGAGACAGTCGGGCGTTCCGTTCCCATCCGCATCCGTATCGTCATTGCCGCAACCGCATGCGCCCGGCATCAACTTGGCCGGATCTGCCGGGCAACCATCGTCACTATCACATACGCCGTCGCCGTCACTGTCATCGCCGATATCCTGCGGGCACGGATCGACGCTGTCGCATATGCCGTCGCCGTCCGTGTCGTCGGGATTGTCTGAAGGACAGGGGTCGACGCTGTCGCACTTGCCGTCTCCGTCAGAGTCGTTAGTGGCGTCAGCTGGGCAAGGATCGACACTGTCACATAGACCGTCACCGTCCGAGTCATCGGGATCGTCGGCAGGACACGGGTCGATGTCATCGCAGACGCCGTCGGCGTCCGCGTCGCCCGACGCGTCATTCCCCATGCAGACGTCGCAGACATCTCCCACACCGTCTGCGTCGGAGTCCTGCTGGCTCGCGTTCGCCATACCGGGACAGTTGTCACAGCTATCGATGAGCCCGTCACTGTCGAAATCGACTTCGCATATGTCCAGAACGCCGTTGACGTCGCAATCAAGGGTCGGATCGCCGGCGATTTCGTCCGCATCGGCCATGCCGTTGGTATCGCAATCCGTCCCGCTTTCCAGCGCGCCCATGTCCACGATCGGGGGTGTTCCCGCTCCAGTGTCGACCACGCTCGGCTGATCCTGAAATCGCGGATCGCCGTCACGGTCCAGGGGCGTCGGCTCACCGACGTCGGAATCACCGTCGACGTCGGCGATGTCCGCGGGCACGTTCGCATTGTCGCCGGCATCGACGCACGGCGAGGCGAGCGGCAGGCGATAGTCATCATCGATCGTGCCAATGATGTTGTCGGCTCCGTCTGCGTCGGAGAATTGCGGGTCGGTATTGATGTTGTGCACGCCGCCGAACACACCGGAGTATCCCTGGACGCAGTTGTAGTCGTGAGCTGCGATCGTGAACGGAATCGACACCTGCATTTGTGCGGCTTCGTCCCCCACTGCATGAATCCCGTCGGAATTGAAATAGAGAACGGAATTGAGCACGCTTGCAGTGCTATCGAAAATGTGGATGCCGCCAGTGACGGTGCCGGCGCTGTTGTAGGCGACTGTGCAATTCACGACGGTCAGATTCGTGCCATTCCCGGCATGCGAACCCGCGTAAATGGCGCCACCGGTGTTTCCGGAATTGCCACTGAAAATCGAGTTGACGACGGTGACGACCACGCCGCCGGCAAATATGGCGCCGCCGCCGACGCCCGCCGCCTGGTTCTTCAGGAACGAACAATTGGCGAAATAGGCTTCACCACCGTAGCCGATGAACCCGGCGCCGCGGTTTCCGGCAACGTTGTCAATGAATACACAATCCACAAAGACAGGCGTCGCAGCGTTGCTGTAGAACGCAGCGCCGTCACTGATCGACGCCGTGTTGTCCTCGAAACGGCATCCTTGGAACCGTGGAGCGCATGTGTTGGTCAACGTGACGATGGCATAGACGCCGCCGCCGTTATTGGCTGAGTTGTTAACGATGTAGCAACCGTCAAGAAGCGGACTGCTGTCACGGATATACGCTGCGCTGCCGCCGCTTGCCGATTGTCCGTTGCGCAGGATGCAATTCCGAATGATCGCGGTGCTGCCGGTATCGACAAGCAAATTGCCGCCGCCGCCATGCGGATAGACCACTCCGTTGGCGTTTCCGTCGCGGATTCTGAAACCGTCCAGCACGGCCGTTTCCGGAACACCACTGGCAGTGACGACATGGTAGCAGTTGTCCGCAGCGTCCATCAAAGTCCCGATGTCCCCGCTGAGCGTCGTGATGTTGTTCAAGACGTCCCGTAGGTCGGGATCGGCCGCAAGATGCCCGGGATATCCGCCGAGAATCTCCAAATCTTGCTGCATGGCAAATGTCGCCGTTCTCGGATCGCCCAATCCCGTCGTATCGGGTTTGTACGCACCTTTGGCCACGCGGATGATCTTCGATCCACCGATCCCGGCGGCCGTGTCAAGGGCTGTCGATAGGTCCGTGAATGCGTCGCCCCAGGTCGTGCCGCTGGCCGCGCCGCCGGCTGTCGCATCAACATACAGAATCGTCTGGGCCTGCGCCCTCTGTTCGACAGAAGTCGCCACCAGCGTCAAGACCACGATGCAATGCAACTTAATTTTCATGATGCAACCCCATGACGGCCCAGACAGCAAAACCGCCGTCAATCACATCTATCTCACGAGCCTTCGAATCGCACGGTACCGAACACTGCTTCCGATAAGCACCGGATCGGTTTTGGTAGACAGGTCCCACTTGAGAATTGGCGCGATGTTCGGGAACCGCTCTGGACGTCCTGAACACTCGCGTCATCGACAGGCGAAGCGTAGAGATACAACGCCGTGTCGTCACACACCCTCCTCATTAGACCAGATCAAGGGCTGGATTCCAATCACATCACGAGCCCCATATTTTCGCGTATTTCCTTACGACATGGGACAGACTTTTTCGTCTTGGTGCTGGTCCGGACCTCGGAATTGAGCATGGAATTGGAATCCGGTCCGCCGTGGACAAGCCGAAACGGTCGACCACGGTTATGCCGATCCAAAGGCGGCGGACAGTGCGGGACCGTGAGAACGCCATAAGAACTTATGCGACGGCAGTTCGGCATACCCTCGGCGGGTGCGGCACGACTTCGCCGGGGACTCGTTTGAGTCTTCCGACACCCCGTGTGACGCACGCCGCAAACCGAAGCGCACCGCGCTGAACGCGACGCGGCGATCGGTTTCAGCGACTTGGGCGATGCCAATGCAGCCGTCACCAGCCGCAATAGCTCGTTTGCCAACAGTCCCCCATTCTCCAGACGCGTCGATTCGCCGTATAATCCATTTGTGGCGAACGATTTGTTCCAACGCATGAAACAGTACGTCGGCTTTTCCGCGGCCGACGCGCGTGCGTTGGCCGAGATCGCCAGCCCGATGACGGGACGAATTCCGGAAATCGTGGAAGAATTCTACGACGCCGTGAGGCGCGACCCGACGGCCGCCGGTATCTTCTCGACCCAGCCTCACAGCGCCGATCGGCTCCGTGCAAAACTGGCGGACTGGATTGGCACGTTGTTTGATGCGTCATACGGCGACGGGCATTTCGATCGAAGCCGCGCGATAGGTCGCACGCACGTTCGCGTCGGTCTCCCACAAGATTACATGTTCACGGCCATGAACGTCCTCCGCCTGAGGCTGGCCCGCGACGTCCGAAGCGTGACATCGCACGACTCATCGGCCGTCCTGGAGGCCCTCGAGAAACGGCTCGATCTCGAGCTCGCGATCATGAACCACGCCTACAGCGACAACCTCATCGAGCAGATGCAGCGTCTGGAGCAGAATCGGTTCGAACGTCGCTTGGGTGAGTCCCGACATCTGGCGATTGTCGGCGAACTGGCGGCATCGATTGCTCACGAAGTCAAGAACCCGCTCGCCGGCATCAGCGGCGCCATGCAGGTGATTCGCGCGACGCTGGATGACCAGCATCCCCATTGCGAAGTGATCGAAGAGGCGATGCGGCAGATCGATCGACTGGACACGGCGATTGAAGATCTCCTCGTCTACGCTCGTCCCAAACCGCCGAAGCGCACACAGATCGACCTTGCGGGACTCATGCGCCGCGTTTTGATCATTCTCCGCGAAGAACCGGCTTTCGCCACGCTCAACGTCACACTCGAACCGAGCCCCAGGGCCGTCGAGGTCGAAGCGGACGAAGCCCAGATACAACAGGTCCTGATGAACGTCATGATCAACGCAGCCCATGCCTGCACGGCCGGCGGCCGGATCGACTGTCGCGTCCGTGAAACGGATGACGGCGCGCGAATCGAAATCGACGACGACGGCGCCGGCATTGACGAAGCGATCCGCGATCGCGTCTGGGAACCGTTCTTCACGACAAAGGCGAAGGGTACCGGCCTCGGTCTCGCCATCTGCAAGCGCATCGTGAGCGCTCATCATGGGACGATCCGCCTCGCGGACGGCCCCGATAGCGGCACGCGCGTGGTCATTTTGTTGCCTGCGCCGACAAGACACAACCCTGCGACGAAGGGAGCGGCAGCGCCATGAACAAGCCGCGCATCCTGATCATTGAAGACGAAAAGCTGATTCGCTGGTCGTTGCGGCAGCGCTTCGAAGAGGAGGGCCATTTCGTCGATGAGGCCGAGACCGGCCCGCTGGGCCTCGAGAAAATCGAGTCGACCGTGTTCGACCTCGTCATGCTCGACAACAAGCTGCCGGGCATGTCGGGACTCGATGTCCTGCGCGCCGTGCGGGCCGTCGATGAGGACATCGTCATCCTCATGATGACGGCCTACAGCAATGTCGAAGACGCCGTCGAGGCCATGCGACTGGGCGCGTTCGACTATGTCAGCAAGCCATTCAAGATGGACGCGCTGATGCTGACTGTGGGCAAGGCGTTGGAGACGACACGCCTGAAACGCGAGGTGCGCGACTTTCGGGCGCAGATGAAGAGGCAATTCGGCTTCGATCGTATCCTCGGCCAATGCGCGTCGATGAAGCAGTTGTTCGACATGATCCGGGATGTCGCAGAGAGCGGCGCCTCGACGATCTTCCTGCGAGGCGAGAGCGGTACGGGTAAAGACCTTGTCGCCAAGGCGATTCACTACAACTCAGATCGCGCGAATCGGCCGTTCATGAACATCACGTGTACGGCGCTCAGCGAGTCGCTGCTGGAAAGCGAGCTATTCGGGCACGAACGCGGCGCATTCACGGACGCCCGACAGCAGAAGAAGGGACTTTTCGAACTCGCCGATCATGGAACCGTGTTTCTCGACGAAGTCGGCGACATGCCGCCGAAATTACAGGCCAAGCTCCTTCGATTTCTTGAAGAAAAGACGTTTCGTCGAGTCGGCGGCGTGAAGGACATTCAAGTGGACGTTCGCATCGTCGCCGCTACGAATCGCGACATCGAGGCCTTCGTCGCGGCCGGCGACTTTCGCGAGGACCTGTACTATCGCTTGAACATCATTCCCATCAGCCTGCCGCCGCTGCGCGAACGCGGCGACGACATTCGGATCATCGCCGAATTCTATGTGGATCAGTATGCGACGGAATTTCGCAGGGGACCTCGTCATATCTCGGAGGAAGCGCAGAGGAAATTAATGAGTCACTACTGGCCCGGAAACGTGCGAGAGCTCCGCAACACGATCGAACGCGCCGTTCTCTTCTGCAAGAACGACACGATCGACGCCGACGATCTCGTCATCGGGGCCAGGGCCCCGACGAACGCCGCGCTCTCGACGCACATTCCTCCCGAAGGCGTCAGCATTCAGGACATCGAGGAGTCGCTGGTTCGCCGGGCGCTTGAGCAGACTGACAACAATCAGACAAAGGCCGCGAAACTACTGCACCTGTCGCGCGATCAATTGCGTTACAGAATGGAACGATACGGATTGCTCTAGACGCCATCGCGTCAGGATGGCTCGGCGGACGATTCCGACAGTGCCACAACCTGCGATCTGATCTGGGACATCGTCAGATCATGCGCGCGTCGAATCTGCCCGATCCTCGCGTCGTCTGCGGTATCCCCCGGCAGACCCAATACCGCCTTCAGTCGATCCGTCGATACGCCGGCGATCGCGGCTACTTCTCCTAATGTCATCGATCCCTTCACTTGCGCACGCCCGCGCCCCGAATTGTGCTCATCCCGCGACACGGCTCGCTCTCCATCATTCACGAGACCGGCCGGGGCGTTGCGTCGGATTGTCCCGTGCGCGTTGACCACGAGGTTGGACGCGGCCAACCAGTAGAACCCGCCGATGCTCCCTGCGACGATCGCCAGCGTCGCACAGCCAACGGCGATCCGCCTTCCGGCGCGACTGCGTTGCACGCCCGCATTTGAACCAGGACTCAGTCCGATCGACGACAGCAACTTATCCGCGATCACGCAGGTCCAGGCCCAGTGTAGTGCAAGATGCACCAACAAGAGCACCAGCAGCGCCAGCGCGAGGTAGTAGTGCAGCCCGCCCCAATCGTGTCGCCCCATCCCCCATATCGCCCATCGACCGCCGGTTCCCGGGGGCAGGGCGAAGCGCACAACCAATCCGGTTGCGATCATTCCCAGCATGACAATGAATGCAACGGCATCCACGACGAAATTGAGTGTTGTCCGGCGCATAGGCCCGGCTCCTACAGATCCGCACCATGCAGTAAGGCGATCTGCCCGATCCCGAATCGCCTTGTTACTTCACGATCCCACGCGAACGCATGACGGCGAATACAAGATCGATCGCCTCATTGATCGTCACACGCTCGAGATTGACGACCAGGTCGAAGCGAGATGCCTCGTCGGGCAGCACGTGGAAGTTCTGCTTAATATATCGAGCCCGATCCCGCTCGATCGCTTCGATCTCGCGCATCGCCGCGTCGTACGTGACGCCGTGGTCCGCCGCGTACTGAGTCGCACAGAACGCCCGATCGGCGGTCAGCCGCACGCGCAGGCCGAGATCTCGCGGCAGAATCAAGTCGACGCCGCGACCGATGAAAATTCCGGGGGCGCTGCGGGACAGGGCGGCAACGGTTTCGACGAGCCGATTGAAATACGCCTCGCGACCGACAAACGTCGGCTGCAGGAACCCCCGAACGAACGCCTGAACCCAGTTTTCCGCCCGCTCGTCCAGATCGCGGAAAATCCGTGCCCGGCATGCGTCATCTCCCGCCATGGTGCGTAATAATTCGCGGTCAAACACCGGCCAGCCCAGCCGTTCGTTCAGCCGTTCCGCGAGGGCCGCGCCCGGAAGGCCGACGGACCTCGAAATCGTCACAAACTCCTTGACGGCCGCCGGCATGTCCGCGTCCGCCTTCTGACGATGGTCCTGTGAGCGAGCGATCTCCCAGTTACGCATCTGCCGCTCGAGCATCTGATTGGTCGTTCGCTTCTCGGAGAGGGTTCGAATCGCCATAAGTCACCCCCTTTCTCGATACAATTACCAGCAAAATTGATGCCACGAACACGCCGCATCGCCGGGGAGCGGGCGAATCGCCTGAGCCGCGTCAGGAACTCGGGACCGCATCCGGCTGTCGTTCGACAACGGACCGAATCCACGATGCCGCGTCGGCGATCCCGGCGCCGCTCCGCGCCGACGTCCTCAAAAGCTTCGCACTCGGATTCAGTGTCCGAATGTCCGCCTCCGCCTGATCGACGTCGAACTCCACGTGCGGCAACAGATCGCATTTACTGATCAGGACGCCGCCGACGTGCTTGAACAACAGCGGGTATTTCTGCGGCTTGTCGTCGCCCTCGCAGACGCTCAGGACGCTGATGCGAAGGTGTTCTCCGAGATCGAAGTTTGCCGGGCAGATCGGGTTGCCGACGTTTTCGATGATCAACAGATCAAGTTCGCTTTGTAAGAGCGACTCCATCCCGTGTTGAACAAGCGTCGCGTTCAAATGGCATCCGCCGTCCGTCAGCAACTGCACGACGGGCACACCAAGCGCGCCAATGCGTTCCGCATCACTAGTCGTCGCCAAGTCCCCTTCGAGTACGCCGACGCGCATCCAAGACGATAGCCGCGGAATCAGCGACTCCAGCAATGACGTCTTGCCGCTCCCCGCACCGCCGAGGAGGTTGATGCATGAAACGCCCAATCGGTCGAAACGGCTGCGATTCTGTTCCGCCGCCTGATCGTTCTTCTCAAACACGTTCCGCAGAACTTCAATCTTCATCGGTCGGTTCTCCGTCGATCCCCGTCAACTCGAGTTCGTCGCCGCCTCTCGCGTTGGATCCGCTGCGACCGCAGTCGGGACAACGCCAGTCCCAGTCAATCACACTGAAGAGTCTTCCGCATGCCTTGCACTCCAACTGCATATGCGTCCGCTCGACGCAGAGTTCCGCCTTTTCGCACGGTGTGCCTTCCCGCGCAAGTGCATAGGCCTCGTCCAACAGCCACCGATCGACCTGTCGCATATCGCCGATTCGACAACGAAGGCGCGTGATCCGATGGATGTGGGACTCCCTCGCGATGTCGATCGCCGCGTCAACAAGGGCTCTGGCCACGGCGAACTCATGCATGGCACGCCCCCCAGTCTGACCGACCGGCGCCCGCCCACAACGCACTCGCGATCGACGCGGCGATGCGCGGCACGACCGCCCTGACGGCAGGCGACAGCTCGTCCCCCTGCCGCGTGTCCGCAACGGCGATCGCGTAGATGCTGACACTCGGCGGCAGCATCCCCAGTTCACCAGCCAATCGCAGTGCGGCATCGACGCTGAGCGTGTGCGTACTGTCCGATCGACGCGGCCGCAGCCGTCCGGGATCCCTCCTATAGTCGATGACCTGCCAACTGCCCGGCGGATGCGTCTGGTCCGCCGCGGCTGCATCGACGAGAATCAGCCTGTCGCAGTCGTCGAACTGATCGGCGAGCTCCGCACCGGGCGCCTCTGTCGCCGCAATACCAGCCGGAAGCGAGCCCATTGCGTTCAGTGTCTGAACGACGAGCAATCCGACTTGATCGTCGCGCCGAAACCAGCGACCGCACCCGACGACGCGAGTTCTTCCGGTGCGCTCGATCGACATCAGTCCACCCATTCCACGTCAAGTATGTGTGTCGCGCATGAGATGCACGGATCGTACGCTCGCACGAGCATCTCCAGCCGCATCGTGATCGCGTCCCTGTCCAATCCGTCCGCAAGCAACTGAGGCACGAGGGCCCGCATGTCCGCCTCGATGTTCGCGAGATTCTGCCCCGTCGGAATGACGAGATTCGCCATCTCAATCGTTCCATGCTCATCGACACCGTATTCGTGGAAGAGGACGCCTCGCGGAACTTCCGCCGCCCCCGCGCCGCGCTCGAACCTTGTCGGCTGAACGAGCGGCTCGGGTCGAATTCCGATCGTCAGCAATTCGTCGATCAGCTCGATCGCAACCTCCATGCAATGGATCGTCTCCACGAGCTGCGCGGTATTGTTGTGATACGGATTCATGCAGATCGCGCGAAGCCCCAACGCCGACGCCACCTCTTTTGCCTTCGGGTGCAGCTGCTCGAAATTGTTATTGAACCGAGCGAGCGCCCCGACGGCATAGGTGTCTGAAATCGGCGTCCGACAGTGCTTCGCCGCCGAATGCGGAACAACCGTCTCGATCACGCGATCGCGATACGAAGAAACGGGCGTCGGCGACGGATCCTTGGTTGACACGATGTCCCCGTCGTAAAACGCGTATTCACCGCCGCCGACGTCTTTCAGTGAGAGGTACTCCGTATCGCGCTCGAAATGCGGCACGGCCAGGCTTGCGAAGAGCTCCACCATCTCACGCGCATCCTCCCGCGCCGCCTCGAGACGCTTCTTCAACCCCAGCAGGTCCTCCGCCTTCGGAAAGTGCGTCACACCGCCGACATGAACGGCAATCGGGTGAATATGCCGCCCACCGACGACACCGCAAATGTCATTTGCCAGTTTCTTCATGCGCAACGCGCGTTGGACCACATCGGGATGCGAACCGGCGAGGGGTATGACCGAGCCGACGCCGAGGTAGTCGGGCACGGCGAGAAAATACAAATGCAGCCAATGGCTCTGCAACTCCTCGCCCATGAGAATCAGCTTGCGCAGGCGATCCGTCTGCGGCGTGACCTGGATACCACAGGCGGACTCCATCGCATGCACGCTGGCCGTCGTATGCCCGACGGAGCAAATGCCGCAGATCCGGCATGTAATGTGCGGGGCATCGCTCCACGGACGACCCCTGAGAAACGACTCGAAGAACCGAGGACTCTCTACGATCGCCAGCTCGAGGTTCGTGATTTCGCCGTCCTTCACATTGACCGAGAGGTTCCCGTGACCCTCGACGCGCGTGATATGCTTGACGCTGATCGCCACGTCGCGGGAAGTCAGTCGGTCATTCCTTTCCAGTACCGAGTCTTCATTGATCACGAAATTGTCTCCTCTTGATACGCCCCGTAGAACCGCAATTCGCTGAGCACTTTCTCAAGCGGAATGTCGTAGCGTTCCTGCAGGTTCAGGCCGGCGGCGCGCAGCGCTTCGGCGCTCAGGATTCCCCGACACGCCTCGCATCTCGATCCGAAGGACGGGCAGATTGCGTCACATCCCGCCCGCGTGATCGGACCGAGACAGACGATCCCCTTCTCGTACAGACACGGATTGCCTCGCTTCTTGCACTCGACGCACACGGCGTATTCCGGAAGCCGGAACGGCCGTCCGACAAGCAGACACTTCACGAGCCGCAGAAACTCCTCTTTGACCATGGGGCAGCCTGGCAGTTCGTAATCGACTTTGACGAACGCTGAAATCGGCTTTGCCTCCTGCGTATCGAACCACTTGGCTCGATCGCCATACACATACCGACGATAGGAATCTTCCGGCTGATGGTTCTTGAGCGTGTTGATACCGCCGAGGCAGGCGCACGCGCCGATCGCCACGAGCGTTCCACACGCCTCGCGGAATCGCTTGACCTCCTCCACGTCGTCAGGCGTCGACACGGCGCCGTCGACGAATCCAATATCGATGTCCCACGAACGCTCCGAAATCGCTTCCCGAAAATTGACGATTTCGATCGCGCCGAGGACGTCGAGCAACTGGTCTTCCAGCTCGAGAATCGCCAGAGAGCAACCCTCACAGCCCGTCAGGCTGAAGACGGCGACGCGGGGCTTGGCGCCGATCGACACGCTCGAGCGATGTGCTTCGTCGGGGAGACCGATCGAGCAGCTTGTTTCGAAATCAGTGTTCATTCAATCGCCTCCCGGACATTGGTCAGTTCGGCCAGGTTGAATACGGGGCCGTCCTGGCAGGCGTAAAGATGATTGACCTGGCAGTGGCCGCATTTGCCAATGCCGCATTTCATGCGGCGCTCCAGCGAGCAGTAGATCTGCTTCTGCGGAATGCCCCTCGCCAGCAGTTCCATTACGACGAACTTGAACATCACCGGCGGTCCGATCACGACTGCACGCGTATTCGGTTTGTCGAATTTCGGCAGCCGGCCGAACAACGTCGTCACGACGCCCACATTGCCCTTCCACGAGCCCGCGGCGCGATCGACGGTGACATGACAGGAAACGCTCTCGTCCCTTTCCCACGTCACGATCTCATCGCGAAACAGCAGTTCCTCCGGCGATCGTGCCCCGTAAAGCAGGTGGAATTCGCCGAACCTGGGCCGTTCGTCCATGATGTACTGGATCAGCGAGCGCGCCGGCGCCAGCGCGCAACCGCCGGCGACGATCACAATGTCGCGGCCGACGAAGCGCTCAATGTCAAACCCGCGTCCCAAGGGTCCGCGAATCCCGATGAGATCGCCCTTCTCGATCTGATGGATGGCCGACGTGACGGCCCCGACGCGCCGGACCGTCAATTCGAAATACTCGCTGCGCGTCGGCGAGGAACAGATGGAGATCGGACATTCGCCGACGCCTAGCATCGACACTTGCACGAATTGTCCGGGCGCATGACCGAGACTCCGCCCGTCGGGCCATTCCAATCGAAAGCGATTCTCAAGAGGTGTCAATCGCTCGACGTCGATCACGCGCGCCGGCCTGGGCCGGTAGACGTCGAGTGGCGAATCAACCTGTAATTCAGTTGCCAGCATGCCGCGCCTCCTCCGCTAACTGATTCATGATTTGCTTGATGCTGATCTGAGCCGTACAGGCGCGATCGCAGCGTCCGCAGCCGACGCATCCATGATGGCCGGTCTGCTGTTGAATCCACGCCCCCTTGCGGAGAATCCGATGCCTCAAGCGATTTGCAGATGCGTCACGGAAATTGTGACCGCCGGCCACGGAGGCGAACTCCCGCAACATGCAGCCGTCCCACGTCCTCTCGCGCCGACCGGACTCGACCGGCAGGTCGTTTTCGTCCTGGATGTCGAAACAGTAGCACGTCGGGCAGACGAGATTGCACGACCCGCAGGAGTAGCAGCGATTTGACGTCGCTTTCCACAGCAGCGAATCGTAGGAGCGGCCCAGGATACGCGGCACGTCCTTCCAATCAGCCTCGATTTCCTGCGGGAATGCCTCTCGCTTCTGGTCCAGATACGCGTCGAAGATCTCGATGTCCTTGCCTTCCGGAATGTAGAAATCCTCTTTGGGGCCGCCTTCGAACCAGCGTCGTCCCGCCTCCGTCCCGAACATGGCGCCCAGACAGCGTCCATTGCTTTCCGGACCGACGCACTTGAAACCGCGCAGCGCCGACGCGTCCACAACGTCGAACAGTGGATAGAGCATGACGTCGAATCCGCCTGCCGCGAGATTGGTGCCGATGTCGCCGCAGAACACGCCGTCCGTGCAGGGCCGGGCGCAGTCGATGCCCACGATAAACGTGTTCTCCCGACGCGTAAGGTAATGCGTGTCCGACGGACCATCCCGAAACACGACGTCGAGCGTCTCGATCGCGTGAAGATCACACGGGTGCACGCCGACGATGGCCGTCGGCCGATCGTCGATGCAGGCACGAGCCTTGAACTGGCCGTCCACGCGATCGAATTGAAGCAACGTCTCTCGCGCAGGCAGGAGTACGCCCTTGGGCCCGTACACGCAGTACCCGAAGTCCAGGGCGATTTCATCCGGACGTTTGACCACCTCGTAGAAATGCTGCGGCGCATGACCATGCGAGTCCGATCTTGCAACCGGACCGATCAGCGTCCGCGATTTGCCAAGTTCGGCAATTCGCTCCAGTAGGAACTTCCGCGTAATGATACAATCGAGCCGGAGTCCCTCCGTCGTTGATCGGGTTGCTGTGACACTGTTTCCATTACCGCTTTTTTGCAGAATTCCCATGATGACGATGACCAGATAGAAAATGGACAGCCCCGCGAACATTGTCAGCGCCGTCAGTACGCCGGCGCATCGAACCAACTCCGCAGGCGTAAACCCGTGCGTGGGCTCCTCGTGGGTCAATCTGACGATCGCGTGAACCAGTATGCCGATGCTCAGAGGCACGAGCACGATGACCTGTGGATGCCCGAAGAAGATGGCGCAAAGTACCCTACCAAGGCTGCGCGGTTTCGAATTGACAGGTGGATGTTGCATAACACTCGCCTCCCGCCGTTGCTAACAGATCCGCGGCAATTCCTCCCCGTAAGGTCGCTGAACGATCCTCGCGCCGCCGGCGGTCGTCTTCAGTTCCACCAGTGGCGGCGTCGAATCGACGACCCGTCCGATGATCGCTGCATGCCGACCTTCCGCGCATGCGCGCATCATGTCGCACACTGCGTCCGCATCGCGGTTCGCCACGACGCAGACGATTTTTCCCTCATTCGCGATCGTCAACGGATCCAGTCCCAGCATGTCCGCCGCATATCGTGCGCCGATTGTCATCGGGAGTGCGGACTCCTCGATCTCGACGCTGAACCCGCTTCGCTCGCTCACATCTGCGAGGACGCCGGCGAGCCCGCCTCGCGTTGCATCTCGCATGAATTTGATCTCCGCGCCGCTCGTAACAAGTCTGCGGATCATCCCATTCAGCGGCGTCACGTCGCTACGAAGCGTCGTATCGAACTGGATGCCGCCGCGAACCGACATGATCGTCAGCCCGTGCTCGCCCAATGTCCCGCTCACGAGCACCTGGTCCCCCGGCGTTACTCGCGACATGCTCATTCGGCAGCCCGCAATTAACCGACCGACGCCCGCCGTATTGACGAACAAGCCCTCCCCCGTCCTCCGTTCAATGACCTTGGTGTCGCCCGTGACAACGCGAATCCCGGCACGCTTCGCCGTCTGAGAAATCGACGCAACGATCCGATCGAGCGTTTCAAGCGGCAGCCCCTCTTCGATGATCAACCCGAGGCTCAGTGCGACGGGCTCGGCGCCCATGACCGCCAGGTCGTTTACCGTCCCCGCGACCGCCAGCGCTCCGATGTCGCCGCCCGGAAATTCGAGCGGCGTCACGACGTAGGAATCCGTCGTAAAGACCACGTGATCGCTGCACCATGGCAGTACCGCGCTATCGTCCAACGTCGCGAGGTCCTCGTTCGCGAGCGCAGGCATGATCCGCTCCGCGATCAATTGTCCCGTCAGCTCCCCGCCCCCGCCGTGCGCCAGCACGATGCGCTCAACCCCCGTTTCCACGATCGGACGGGAGACGTCATTTCCGACCAGGCTGTGTATTGTCGTCATGACCGGGCTCCCATTGCGATCGCATGCCGGTTGTATTTGAACCATGCGGCACACGTGCCTTCGCTACTGACCATGCACGGACCGATCGGCGTCAACGGCGTACATTCGTTGCCGAACAGCGCACACTCGCACGGCTCGATTCGCCCCAGAATGACCTCTCCACATCGACAGGAGGGATTGTCGAAATCCTCGCCCACGTGAATGTCGAACCGCCGCAGCGCGTCAAACGCCTGGAACTCCGGCGCAAGATCGAATCCGCTCATGGGTATCACGCCGAGAGCCCGCCAGACAGTGTCTCCCGGCACGAAAACCCGTCGGAGAATGTCCATCGCCGTTGCATTGCCCGACTCCGTCACGACGGCGGGATAGACATTCTCCACATACGATTCGCCGTATTCGATTTGGCGCGTCAGATGGACGAGCGCCTTGAGAATCTGCTCGGGTTCGAATCCGCCGACGACGCAGGGCTTACCGAATCGCGACGCAATTGGTGCATACGCGTTCGATCCGATGATGACGCTGACGTGTCCGGGGCAGAGGAACCCGTCGATCGACATGTCGTCGCATTCCAACAGCGCCACCATCGCCGGAACCACGAGCTTGTGCGACACAAGCACGCTGAAGTTGGGCACCTGGTCGCGCGCGGCCTCGAGGATCGTCAGGGCCGTCGCCGGCGACGTCGTTTCAAATCCGACGCCGAGGAAGACAACCTCGGATTCCGGATGATCACGCGCGATCTGCAGAGCGCGCAGAGCCGACGTCACGACCCGGAGATCCGCGCCCTTCGCTCGCTGCTTTTCAAGACTGCCGGAAAGACCCGGCACGCGAAGCATGTCGCCATATGTCGCCACGATGACGTTCGGCAGCGACGCCAAGTCGATCGCGGCGTCGATGTACCGTTGCGCCGTGACGCATACGGGGCAACCGGGGCCGCTGATGAGCCGGAAATTGTCAGGCAACATCGACCGAATGCCGCTGCGAAAAGCCGCGACGGTATGCGTTCCGCAGACCTCCATGACCCGGATTTCCCGGCCGATCGCGTCACATCGCCGGTTCAGCTCCACTCGCAATTTCTGCATCTCGTGCATCATCGCGCCGTTCCTTCAGCTGCCACGCGGCTCGATGCAACCATTTCGTCCGCATCGCGATCTAGCCCGGTCGCATCGCCTGCATAGCATGCCTTCAAGTATCCCCACGTTTCGAGGGCGTCCGACGTCTCAATCTTGGCAATTGAAAATCCCGCATGCACGAGCACCCATTGGTCGACGCGAATCCCCGGCGTCAACGCCATCCGAACGCTGAGACGATTGCCGCCTAGATCGACGACGCCGTCCTCACCTTCGAGACTGATCACTTTCGCTGGAACGGCTAGACACACGGAATGGCCTCCCCTTCACATGCGGCCGCGACAGCGGCCTGACCGAGCGAGAGCCCCGCGTCACCAACGGCCACTCGCCGAGGCAGAAACACGCGCAGTCGCAGATTCGCAAGACGCGAAACGATGCCTTCGCGCAGCCGACGATTGGCGAAGCAGCCGCCTGACAGCACCACAGTCGACTCGTCGAATTTCTCGCACGCCGTGCGCGCGGCCGTCACGAGCATCGAGACGACTGTCTCGTGAAATCGCGCCGAAATCGCGCCGACGGAATTACCGCAACTGAAATCTCGAATAATTGATCGGATTGCGGGCGCAAGCGACATGTGGATACGCCCGCCATCCACGTTGACCGCATACGCATAAGGATCGCAATGGCCCGAATCCGCGACTGTTTCCAGCGCGATCGCCGCCTGCGCCGGCCGATCATTGCGCCTGCAAAGCCCAAGCAGGAAACTCACGCCGTCAAACACGCGCCCTAGGCTCGAGCATCTCGGTGCGTTGAAGAACCGTTCCCCTCCGCCGCCTCCCTGCGAGGCCAACGCTTCGGCAAGATCGATCGCATCGGCCGACACGTCTCGAAACGACGGCGTGAGCCGCCGTCGCCAATCGTTACCGTATGCCTGTTGCAGCATGGCCGCCGCCGGTCGCCAATTCTCAAGCGCTGCGCGGTCCCCGCCGATTAACGGAAAATAGTCCAGATGCCCCACACGATCGTATTGGCGGTGCGTGCATAACATCAACTCGCACCCCCATGCAGCGCCGTCCGATCCGTATCCGACGCCGTCACAGCATACGCCGACGACAGGCGACGCAATGCCCCAGTCCGCCATGACGCTGACCAGATGGGCGTGGTGATGCTGAACCGGCACGCGCGGCATGTTCAAGCTTCGCGCCAGATGCGTCGTCATATATTGCGGATGAAGATCATGCGCGATAATGCGAATGCGGCCGCGACGGCTCGCAAGCATCGCGTTGATGGCGCTACTGAAACGCCGATAGTCGGCGGGATCCGTCAGCCTGCCCATCGATTCGCTGATCCGAACGGCGCGACCCTCACAATGACAGTACGTGGAGTCATTTTCGGCGCCGAGCGCCAACACGGATGTACCGATGTCATGCTGAAGCGAGAATCGCCGCCCGACGCTGGGCCCCGCGTCCTCCGGGCCCGCGTGCAAGCCATCGTTAGTTTCATCGACGTCCGCTTCAAGATGCTCTGTTTCCGGTGCCATCACTCAACTCTCGATAGGCGTGCCGTAAACAAGCACTCGCAATTCAAATGCCAATTGGATTTGTCGCCGATTAACGGCAATTGACGAATCGTCGGCCGTCGCACGCTCTGAATCACCGCACGACTCCGCACTGTCTGCGAGAATTTCCGCAACGATGCGGTTGAGTCCCACTCAACACTTATCCGGTCTCAGTCGCAAAGATCGCCTGTCGAGTCGCGTTCCGGACTGGCATGAAAACTGCAGTGTTGTATGAGACATTTCCGCCGTCTTGGGCAGCGAAACACGTGGAGGTGCTTCCCGTGCAAGTCGCAAACATCGCAAGATGGGACGTACATCATGTCTCGCCCGATGACTCGCTGGACAAGGCGATCTCCCTCATGGAAGAGCACCGAATCCGACACCTGCCCGTCTTGGAACAGGGGAGGCCGCTTGGCATGATCTCGGATCGAGACATTCTCCTTGCAGTCGGCTGGCGCCTCGAAGTTGATCGCGCAGCGCACCCGGGCGCCGCAAGCGTCGGACCGACGCGCGTACATGAGATCATGTCGATCCCCGCCATCCGCATTGCGCCGGACTCCTCGCCCGACGAGGCGGCGCGCACCATGATCGATGGACGGATCCACGCGCTGTTGCTTGTGCAGGAGTCGGCGCTTAAAGGCCTCGTGACGAGCACGGATCTGCTAAAGCACCTTGCCGACCTGCCCGACCAGGATCTCGACCGCCCCATCTCCGAGCGAATGCACGTCAATCTACGCGCAATCGCCCGCACAGCCCCGCTCTATCAGGCCAGTCGGATCATCCGGGATGCTCGCATTCGCCATCTCCCCGTCCTGGACAGTGGCGAACTTGTCGGCATCCTGACGGATCGCGACCTGCGCCGCGCCTGCGGCGTCGATGCGATCGCAGATGAAATCGCACAGGAAACCGGCGATCTGTACGTCACAGCGTCAAAGGTCGAGGACATCATGTCCGGGCCCGTTGAGACTCTCAGCGATTCAGCGAAAGTTCGAGACGCAGCCCGGCTCATGGCCACGCGGCGAATCGGTTGCGTGCCAGTTGTTCGCGGCGGAAACCTGGTCGGAATCATAACGGAAACGGATTGCCTTCGACTCCTGGCCCAACGCGGATTCGTCGATCGATGACGTTTGGATATGGATGGGTGCCGAGATGACCGATCACGCTCCCAATCGTACGACCTACGGACGCAAACAACGGCAGGCCATCTTCGATCGTTGGCGCGTCGAGATCATAAGAAACAGCAGCGACCAGCTGGCGTTGGAACAGGTGCGACAGCGCGCAATTCACGATCCACAGGTTCGGAGCGATTCTGAGATCATGCGATGGGTCGAACAGTGTGTAAGTGAGAGGTCAAGGGAGATCGCGGGGAATCGTCCCCAGCGCCCGGACGCGGCCGAACAAGCGAGATTCGCGCGCACCACGCAGTTCGGTGCATACGAACCGTCGCACGAGGATGTTCTGAATGTCGTGTGCCACCTTCGACTGCAGGCGCAGGAGCAACTGTCCCGGGAGGATGAGATCGCCGCAGGATTCACGCTCAATCGGCTGACGGCGCTCCAGCAACGGTATCCCGACGTCGTCGACGCCTCAATCGTCAGGAGCTTGACGGATGCGCACAAGGCGCTCGGCGCGCGTCGGCTCACCATCGCGCGGGAGATCGAAATTGCCGCAAAACGCGCGGTCGACGCCGCATTCATCGGGAATCATGATGTCGCAGCCGCCGCAATGCGACAGATTGCGGCGCACCACATTGCGCATCCTGACATATTGAACGATGACGCTATGGACGCCATTCGACAGCGTGTCACGCTCGCCGCCGCCCACCATCAGCACGAGGATGCCGCTGTCGAACTGATGCGTCGCGAGAAAGAGGTAACCTCGGAACTTCGGGCCCTTCGTTCGGCCATACGAGAATTCCGACACACAGCAAGGACGACGCCACACGACAGCAAAGACTATCAGTTGGCCGAGAAATCGTATCGAAAGGCCGTCCACGAAGTCCGGCATCACGATCGAGAGTGGTTGGCCGGCACCATACTGGAATTGGTGACATTGCTCGATGATTGGGAAGACCATCCTCCGAGCATCGACAAGCAAGTAGACGCCTTCGTGAACACACTCAAATCCACGCTGCGCAAACTGCATTCCGACATTCGCAGCGCGGAACTGTCACGCAGGAACGCGTGACTGGGAAGTACCGCCGCTCGATTTCCGTCTGCGAGTGCCTTCGATGGTCACTCGCACTTGCGGATTTTTGCGCAATCCTGCGCAGGATTCCGCTATGTCGTTAGTCAGCGTCGTGCAAATCAGCTTTGCGCGACCTGGTCCATCAAAATACCCGAATGAAACCATCGCTCGCCGCCGAGCTCGGCATAGTGAAGTTGGCCCACCGATTGCATGCCTGTTTTCCAGACGCTGAAACCCGCTACCGAACGACTGTGTTCGTTCTGCGGTACTAGCATGTCTTTGGAGGCGTTCGATGGTCACGAAAATCATGACGAAGGGATTCGAACTCAGTCAGGGTAAACGAAGCCTGCTGGAAGAGCGCATACTTGTCGGCGTCAGAAGATATGTCGATAGGATCAGCAGCGTCGACATTCGGTTGGAGAACTCCAGTAACGCGAGTAATCACTGGTCGTGCGCGATCACAATCGATATCGATCGAGGTCCGCAGATCGACGTCGCGGCCCAGTCAGACGAACGCGAGGATTCCATCGAGAAAGCAGTTCATCGCGCGAAGGACAGACTTCGAAAGACACTGGGAGAGAAGAGCCCCCTTCACGATTCACTGCGCCACAGACCGGCGATGACATCATGACGCGTCCATGCGGCGTTTCCATTTAACAGGCACAAACATTCAGGAGAGCCTGATGACACAAACGCTTGATCAACGACTTCGCCAGAGAATCTGCCCGAATTGCGTTCGCCGAACGAGGGACGGAGGTTGCAGCCTACCCGCGGATCGCCCGTGTTCCCTCTTTGCCAACCTCGATGAGATTGTGGAGATTGTCCGGGAAACGAGATCCAAACGTATCGATCCGTACGTCGACACGTTGAGACACCGCGTGTGCGACGCCTGCCATTTTCAAAACGACCACGGCCGCTGCCCATGCCGTGAAGACGTGGATTGCGCGCTGGACACTTACTATCCTCTGATTGTGGAGGAAATCGAGAGGTACTTGAACCTGTGATCGGGAAGCTCACTGATTGGCCGTCGCGTCATGTCGATGCGCTTCGCGTTGCACGGCTGATGCCGCTTGCGTCGTATGCATCAGACCGAATCTGTAATGACCGGGCCACGCCGCACGCCACGATCGAGGAGATCTGAAAATGTCGTCGAACCGAGAACGCCAACCCTCCGAGAAGCGCGCCCATTTGCGCACACGCATGATTCACGGTCTATCCACATCGCAGCATTGGGAATACGGACATCATGTCGTGCCTCCGATGACGAGTTCCGCAACTTTCCGACTGGATTCCGTTGCTCGCGGAGCTCAGGGATTCAATGACTTCGCCCACGACGCCGACGAATCGCACGACCTCGTTTACATCTACGATCGGCTCGACGAACCCACCCGCGGCATGCTTGAAGAGAATCTGGCTTCCGCCGAAGGCGGGGACTCGGCCCTGTGCTTCTCATCGGGTATGGCTGCGATCTCGGGCATCGTTCAATGCCTGCTTCAACAGGGCGAAGGTCTCATCAGCCATCATGTCGTCTATGGTTGCACGTACTCCCTGTTCACGAACTGGCTCCCGCGGTACGGCATCGGCGTCGATTTCACGGATATGACGAATCCGGACGCGCTGCGCTCGTCCATCAGTCCGCGCACCCGCGTCATTTATTTCGAAACGCCCGTCAACCCCGACATGACGCTGATCGACATGGAGGCCGTCAGCGACGTCGTCAGTGATGTCAACCGCAAGCGCGACGAATCGCAGCGGATTCGCGTCGTCGTCGACAACACGTTCGCGACGCCCGTTTGCCAACGGCCGCTCGAGTTCGGAGTGGACGTCGTCTGCCATTCGCTCACGAAGGGGATCGGCGGATTCGGAACCGACATCGGCGGCGTCGTCGTCATGCCGAACGAACTGAGAAACCGCATGCTGCTCTACCGCAAGGATTTCGGCGGCGTGCTGTCGCCAAAAGCTGCGTGGGCCACGCTTGTCTATGGGCTTCCCTCCCTCGCCACGCGCATGGCTAACTACCAAAAAACGGCGCACCACGTCGCGAAGTACCTGTCGCAACATCCGAAGGTGGAGAAAGTCCTCTATCCCGGCATCGAGTCTTTCCCTCAGTTCGCGCTCGCGAAAAAGCAAATGCGCGACCCGAAGGGTCGATTCTCGCCCGGGAGCATGCTCTATTTCATCCTGAAAGACGCCGATCCCGAAGGTAAGAAGGGATCGCGATTCGTAGACCATGTCGCACAAAACGCGTACTCGATCAGTCTCGCCGTCAGCCTGGGTCAGATCAAGACCCTCATCGAGTGCCCTTTCAACATGACGCACTCGTCACTGCCGCCCGAAGAGAAGGCTAGACACGGCGTTGTCCCCGGAGGAATCCGATTGAGTTGCGGTCTCGAGGATTGGGAGGACATTGTCGCGGATCTTGATGAAGCCATGAAGATCATCTGATCCGAATCCGCCTGGTGTTTACCCGCGGGCCGCGAATCCGACGATCCCGCTCAATGCGAACTTCGTGATGAGCCCGGCGAGTTTCGGCACATCCGCCGCGCGCTCCGGCGGAGGGTACCCAAACCGCTTTAGCGCCTCTTTCCCGAGATCGTGAAACACGCACAGCCCGATGACAAAGTTCGCGCACTGACCGCGAAGCCGTGGCGAATTCGCGCCGCCCAGCAGTGCCGCGACGATTCGCTCCAACTCGCAGCGCAACGGTTTCATCACATTCTCGACAAGCTCGTCGAGCACGGCCGTCGGCGATCGCAATTCGCGAGAAATCAGCTGCCCTGCGTATGGATGCGCCCCCCGGCGAACAAGCATGATCCGCAACATCTGCTCGATCGCTCGTTCGAGCGCGACCGCCGGATCATCGCCCGCCTCAAACTTCGGAAATGGCTCCTGCTCAAGAAACCCCTTATGGGAACGCACGACGACCGCCCGATACAAGCCCTCCTTGCTTCCGAAATGATGCCGAACGGCCGCGATGTTCACGCCGGCAGCCCGACAGATCTCCCGGACATTCGCCTCCTCGAACCCCTTCGCCGCGAACAACCGCCCCGCCGCATCCATGAGGCGCTCCTGCGTATCTAGCGCGTCCCGTCGGGTTGAAACGCGCGGTCTCGATGGGGTCCGCCGTGTCTTCTTCGCCATACGGATAGGATACGCCCCTCGCCGTCACAAATCAAACGCGCGATTGACTTCCACCAACAGGCCCGTTATACTCGGAAGGAATTCAAACACGTGTTTGAGATATGACATGGCCCTATCGCGACACCTGCACTTGACTCACGGGCGGCTCGCGGCGTCCCTGCTACTCGTCATCGTCGGCTGCACTTCGAACAGGCAGATGCAGACCGATGCGATGGACGCCCGCGCACGTGCGCCTTGGCGCACGCCGATCGAGGGCGCGTCCGATCCGCGAGCGGACGAATTGCATTGGTGGAATCGCTTCAACGACCCGATTCTCGGCGACCTCGTGCAGCGCGCCTTGAAAGCCAACCTTGATCTGGCCGCCGCCCGGCAACGCATCGTCCAGGCACAGGCCCGGCGCGGCGTCGTCAACGCAGATCGCCTGCCGAAAATCGACTTCGAAGCGAGTCATCAACGCGCCGGTGCGGGGGACGACGCGCTCGGCTTCGCTGCACCGCCGCCCGGGTTCGAAACCCATCTCTTCGCGGCCGGCATCGTCGCAGGATGGGAAGTGGACCTTTGGGGCCGCGTTCAACGACTCGTCGATGCCGCTGATGCCGACGCAGCCGTCGCCGTTGAAGACTATCGCGACGCCGCCGTCTCACTCCTCGGCGAACTCGCCCTTGCCTACATCGACACACGAACGCTCGACGTCCGAATCGATCTGATCGAAAAAAATGTCGCGATTCAACGTCGCACCCTGGAACTTGCGGAAGCTCGCCTCAGAGCCGGCAACGGGCCGGAACTCGACGTCACGCAATCGCGACGCCTGCTGCGGCGCACCCTTGCACGCGTTCCCGAGTTGCGTCGAGCCAGAACCGTCGCCGAGAATCGCATCGCAATCCTCGTCGGTGAACGACCTCAAGCGAACCTGATTCCATCCGGCAGCGTTCCTCAAACACCCCTGCCGATCAACACCGGACTCCCAGCCGATCTGATCACCAGGCGCAACGACATACGCCGCGCCAGTTGGGCGTATCGAGCCGCACTGGCCCGCACTGATGCGGCCGATCTTGAACGACTTCCCCGACTCACTCTCAGCGGGTCCTTTCGGCTTTCGTCCGATGACATCGCCCGATTCGGCAATCAGGCGTATATTTACTCCTTCGGTCCGCAGATCAGTTTCCCGCTTCTCGACGGCCATCGCATCGACGCAAACGTCCGGTTGAATGAGTCATTGGCTGAGCAAGCGCGGCTTTCATTGGAGCAGACGCTCCTTCGCGCCATCGAAGAAGTCGAAAACGCCAGTGCCGGCTACGCGAGAAAACGCGAGCAGATTCAGGAACTTGAAAAAGCGGTCGCTGCCGCCGAACGCAGCGCCATCCTTGCGGAGGAACTCTATAAGTCCGGCCTGCGCGACCTTTCTCAACTGCTCGATACTCAACGCGAACTCGTCGCTGTGCAGGACGATCTCGCCGTCGCGCGACAGGATCTCCTGGCACAGATGATCCGCCTCTACCGAGCACTCGGCGGAGGTTGGAAGGCCATCGACCTAGACGGAATCGTCAAGCCGCTATCCGGCACACCTCCTGAATCAACGACCAAATCTGCAACAAAGCGTGACAGGGAGGAATGATCGTGAAGAAAATCGGCATCCTGCTTCTGATCATCGTCGCTGCGGCCGGAGGCGCCTTTGGTTACTCGCTTTGGACCGCGGAAAATGCACAATCGCAGCACGACGCATTACTGCTTTACGGCAACGTCGAAATTCGCGACACCGAGATCGCATTCAACGGCGAAGGCCGCATCGTTGAAGTTCTCGTGGAGGAAGGTGATCGGGTCGGGCACGGGCAATTGATCGCAAGGTTGGAGACCGACAGGCTGGACGCGGAAATCGCTCGGGCAGACGCGGAAATCGAAGCCCAGTCGCAGGTCCTGAAGCGACTTGAATCGGGAACGCGGAAACAGGAAATCGAACAGGCCCGCGCCAATGTCGCCGCCGCCGAGGCCCGTGCCAAGAACGCCCAGCGTATCGTCGATCGTGTTCGCGATACATCGACCATGGGCGCTTCCAGCGAACAGGACATGGACGACGCGCTCGCCCAACTTGAAGTCGAACGTGCCGCCCTCGACGTTCGCAAGCAAGAGCTTGATCTCGCCGTCGAAGGTCCACGCATCGAAGACGTCGCCGAGGCGCGGGCCCGACTCGCATCGCGTCGCGCCGATCGGGAATTGCTTGACCGGCGATTGAACGACGCATCCCTCAAGTCACCTTCTGCCGGGATCATCCAGAATCGCATCCTCGAACCGGGTGAATTCGCGACGCCTGCCCGCCCCGTCGTCTCCATTGCTCTGGAGGACCCCAAATGGATCCGCACTTTCATCCCGGAGCCCGATCTCGGAAAAGTCCACGAAGGTATGAAGGCGAAAGTCCACAGCGACTCATTCCCCGGCATCGCGTTCGATGGATGGGTCGGCTTCATCTCTCCGATCGCGGAGTTCACGCCGAAGGCCGTACAGACGACTGACCTGCGTACGCAACTCGTCTTTGAGATCCGCGTCTTCGTCAAGGATCCCGCCAATCAACTTCGACTTGGCCAGCCTGTCACTGTCAGCATCGATCGTGACGCAAGCATGCCGCCTGACGCACACGATCCAGCTTCAACTCCGACCTCGCAGGCATCCGACAAAGGCCCGAAATGACGGTGACGTCAACACTAGAAGAGCCCGCGGCGGCGCGCCCTCTGATCCGAGTCGACGGACTCGTCAAGGATTTCACCGAGAAAAATCGACGATCGACTCGCGCCCTGCGGAATATCAGTATCAGCGTCGCCCCCGGAGAAATCCTCGGTCTCGTCGGCCCCGACGGCGCCGGCAAGACCACACTCATCCGCTGTATTGCGGGCCTGCTCGAACCCACGACCGGCACAATCAGCGTTCTCGATCTCGACACCCTGCGCGATACGATCGCCATCCGTGGACGAATCGGATACATGCCACAGAAGTTCGGTCTCTACCAGGATCTGACGGTTCAGGAGAACCTCGATCTGTATGCCGACCTGCAATCCGTCCCGATTTCCGAACGCCGCGACCGATACGCACGCCTGATGAAGATGACCAATCTGGAGCGTTTCACGCGCCGGCTCGCCGGCAGGCTCTCCGGCGGTATGAAGCAGAAGCTCGGTCTCGCCTGCGCCCTCATCAAATCTCCCGAATTGCTGCTGCTTGACGAACCCACCGTCGGCGTCGACCCCGTCTCGCGCCGCGAACTGTGGCAGATCATCGACGAACTTGTCGAAGACGATCGGATCGGCGTCCTTGTTTCAACGGCCTATCTCGACGAGGCGGAACGTTGCGATCGCGTCGCCGTCATGTTTGACGGTGAGATTGTAGACACCGACTCGCCCGGTCTGTTTCGAAGTCGACTCAATGGCAGCGTCTTCCAAGTCGCGTGTGAAAGCCAGCGTTCCGCAAGGCGCATCCACGGCCGTGCCGTCGAGTCGGACCAGGTTGCCGACGCAACCGTCCGTTCCGGACGCATAAGAATCGTCAGAACGCAGGAGAGCGACGCGATGTCCATCGAACAGCTCGGTGCGTCACTCGGCGTCGAACTCGCGCCCAGTGAGCCGTTGTTCGAAGACGCGTTCATGCAGATGGCCCACAGCCGTCGCTCGCGCGACGAAGAACATCATGCAATTCCGGCCCCCAAGGACGCTGCCAAGCTCGCGACATTTGATCATAATGAAGTCGTCGTCCGTGTTCGAAACCTCGTCAAGCGCTTCGGGGACTTCGAGGCTGTCAAACACGTGTCGTTCGACGTACACGCCGGCGAAGTCTTCGGATTGCTGGGCCCCAACGGCGCCGGCAAGAGCACCACGTTCCGAATGCTATGCGGCCTCCTCAAGGCCACCGAAGGCGAAGTCCGCGTCGCCGGACACGACCTGCGACACGCCGCCGGCCGCGCCCGCTCGAGGCTCGGCTACATGGCGCAGCAGTTCTCGCTCTACAGCCAGTTGAGCGTTCACGAAAACCTCCGGTTCTTCGGCCGCGCATATGGACTCGATCGCCGCCGGCTTCGGGATCGGATCGATTGGGCCTACGAGCAATACGGTCTGGCGCCTCGTCGTGACGCGGCAGCCGGTGCGCTTCCGGGCGGTTACAAACAGCGCCTCGCGATGGCCGTCGCCACACTCCACGAACCTGAAATCCTCTTCCTCGACGAACCGACATCGGGTGTCGATCCGCTGGCACGCCGCGAGTTCTGGCGCCGCATTAACGCATTCGCTGAGACCGGCGTGACTGTCATCGTGACGACACATTTCATGGAAGAGGCCGAATACTGCGATCGGATGATGATCATGACGCAAGGTGCACCGCTCGCGATGGGTTCGCCGGGCGAGATCCGTGAGTTGGCGCGTGACGACGAGCATGTCGACCCGTCGATCGAGGATGCGTTCATCGCACTGGCCGAAAATCGAGTTCGGCCGGGCCGTTTGTCCAGCTCCGCCCCGGAAGGTGTCGAGTGATGTCGCGTCGATTCATGAGACTTCGGGGTTTTCTGCGGAAGGAACTCCTGCAAATCCGCCGCGATCCATCGAGCATCCTTCTCGCACTCGTCATGCCCGTCGTGTTGTTGATCCTCTTCGGCTACGGCGTTTCGCTTGACGCGGAGAATGTACCGATCGCCATCGTCCTCGACGACAACAGCTCCGCCGCTCGCGACCTTGCCGCGAGATTCGACATGTCGCGGTATTTTCAAGTCACTCGGGCGCGCTCCATTCAGGAGGCGACGAGGCTCGTAAAGGACCATCTTGTCGATGGAATCGTTCGAATAGACAGCAGCTTCTCCGCCGAACTCGCGCGCGGACGCGTCCCGATTCAGATTCTCCTCAACGGCGTCGACTCCAACAAGGCTCGACTCGTTCAGGGATACGCCCAGGGCGTATTGGCGTCGTGGTCCGCGCTGCGCGCCGCACGCGGCGAATCCGCGATGCAACCCGGGGTCAGCGTACGACAACGCGTCTGGTTCAACGAAGCCGTGCGCAGTACGGATTTTCTCATCCCTGGATTGCTCACGCTGATCATGACGCTGATCGGCGTCCTGCTGACAGCCCTTGTCATCGCCCGCGAATGGGAGCGAGGAACCATGGAAGCCGTGCTCGCAACACCGCTTCGCACGGGCGAGTTCCTGCTCGGAAAAATCGTCCCTTACTACCTGCTCGGCATGGCGGGACTCGCGCTGACAGTCATCCTCGGTGTTTACTTGTTTGATGTGCCGTTTCGCGGATCATTCGCGGCGTTGATTACGCTGAGTTCCTGCTTCCTTCTCGCCTCTCTCGGGCTCGGTCTGTTCATCTCCTCGGCAACGCGGGTCCAGTTCATTGCGGCGCAGATCTCGCTCATTGTCGGATTCCTGCCGGCATTCTTCTTGTCCGGCCTGCTCTTTGATCTCGAAAGTACGCCGCCGTTCGTGCAATTCATCAGCCACGCCGTCCCCGCCCGGCACTTTGTTGCGATCAGTCATACCCTGTTCCTGGCCGGAGACGTCATGAGCATCCTCGTGCCGAGCGGCCTGATTCTCGCGGGAATGGCGACGATTTTCTTCATCCTCGCCCGAAGTCGGCTTAGTCTTCGATTGGAACGATAGGAGTGCCGTACCGTGCAAGCCCTGCGACGCATTCTTGCTCTTGTGCAAAAGGAGTTCATCGCAATCGCGAAGGACCCGAAGAGCCGATTCGTCGTCATCGGGCCGCCCATCATCCAATTCTTCGTTTTCGGCTATGCGGCGACATTCGATGTGACTGCCGTGCGCTACGCCGTGCTGGATGAAGACCGTACGACAATATCCCGCGAGTTGCTCGCCGAATTCGACGGCTCCGACAATTTCCGACTCGTCGCAACACTGAACCACGACAACGAGATTGCACCAATCATCAATGACCAGGCGGCTCGCATGGTGCTCCATATTCCGCGCCACTTCGGCGGCGATATCGCGGCTGGGCGACCGACCAACGTGCAGATCATCGTCGACGGACGCAACTCGAATGTCGCGAGCATCGCTCTTGGCTATGCAAACCTGATCGTCGCAGATTTCAACAACAGGAAGACGGGGCGCGGGCCGAGTAGCACCCCAACCCGACCCGCCGTGCAGATGATCGATCGCGCGTGGTACAACCCGAATCTGGTCAGTCGCTGGTTCATCACGTCGGCGTTGGGCGGCGTCATATGCACCGTCGTCGTCACGATTCTCTCCAGCCTGTCCGTCGCGCGGGAACGAGAGTTCGGAACTTTCGATCAGTTGCTTGTCGCCCCGTTTTCGCCGACGGAGATCCTCATCGGCAAGTCGATTCCGCCTTTCGTCTTCGGTCTGACCAACGCCCTGCTGCTTTCCGCCGCGGCCGTCTTGTGGTTCGGCGTTCCATTTGAGGGCAGCCTGCCCGCACTTCTGGTCATTCTGTCTGTGTACATTCTCGCCGTGGTCGGCGTCGGGCTCTTCGTGTCATCCCTCTCGATGACGATGCAACAAGGATTGCTCGGCTCGTTCATCGCGATCATGCCGATCATCATCCTCTCAGGATTCACGACGCCGATTGAGAACATGCCGCATTGGCTGCAACGTCTCACTCTCGCGAACCCCCTTCGCTATGTCGTCGTCGCCATGAGGGGCATCTTTCTGGAAGGTGCGACTTTGGCGGACATCCACAGGCATGTGTGGCCGCTGTCCGTCATTGCCCTGTCAACGCTTGCTGCCGCCGGATGGCTATTCCGGCATCGCACGGCCTGACGTGAGGAGCGGACCAGGTAGCGTCGCTCGTGCCCATTCTGAATCCTCCGCTGTCCCATATTTCGGGCGTCCGCAACGAATGTCCGGGCCATCGTACCCTGTTGCGCAATCGGCATCACACCGATCAACCAACGTGCAATATGGACCTGTCGCCGCCCCGAGGCGAACTCCCGCCGTTAATACTAGCTTGCCCAATACGACATACCGAGGAAAGAGTGAGTGCGATCGCACAGACTCGCGCGAATCTCCAGCACCACGTCGGCGGGTGCGTATCGCAATATCACCGCACACATTCCGTGGCAGTACCTAGACCAGGACGTGATTTGATGCGTCAATTGCTACACGGAATGTTCCGGCCGCCAATATTGGACATTCATGCGAAGCTCCTTACGGCTTACGAGACTGTCGGGCACCTAAACTGAAACTTCAGCACGACCGATTTCATAACGTTGCGGATCACAAGAAATTGGCAGGTTATCTGTGCTACCGCTCGAAACTTCGGAGAGGTCGTTGTCGACATGTCTGTAGCGAATCCAAGTATTGCAAAGCGACAGACACGCAGCGCGGCGCTCGTGCCTTCGCGCAATGCCGCCGTCGTCAGCGCTCGCACGCAATACAATCAGGCGATGATGCCGCACGACGGTTCCGACCGACCGTCGGCTGAATCCGAGACAACGACATCTGGAACCGACGCGTCGGACGCGGAAGCAACGAGCAGGGGCAACGCATGACGATTCTCGTCTCGCTGATACTGGCCGCCGCCGTCGGATCGTCGCCGCCGGCGTCTGATGCCGCCACATCGGTCGTGCGTCCGATGAATGATGCGAGAATCGCACTGGGCATGTCCACGGCCTTGTCAGGTCCTGCTTCCAAGCTCGGTCAGTCCATGCGTGACGGCGTAAGCGCCGCGATCAATGAAGTGAATCGAGCCGGCGGAGTGCATGACCGTCTGTTGACGCTCATTGCGTTGGACGATGGATATGAGCCGGCTCGTACGGCGCCGAACATGCGATCGTTGATCGAACGGCAGGACGTCATTGCTGTCGTCGGCAATGTCGGAACGCCGACGGCCGTCGCCGCCGTTCCAATCGCCAATGCCGGAAAAACGCTCCTGTTCGGGGCGTTCACGGGCGCCGGCGTGCTTCGAAAGACGCCGCCCGATCGATACGTCATCAACTACCGCGCAAGCTATGCCGAAGAGACGGCCGCCATGGTCGAAGCCCTGGTCGACATCGCCGGAATCGGCGTCGAGCAGATCGCGTTCTTCACACAGCGAGACGCCTACGGAGACGCGGGCTTTGTCGGCGGCATCACGGCGTTGAAGCGGTACGGCTTGCCGAATGACATCTGGGTCGCCCACGGTCGCTACGAACGAAACACGGATGCCGTGGAGAATGGACTTGCCGACATCATCGGCGCAAGGACGCCGGTCGAGGCGGTCATCATGGTCGGCGCCTACGAACCTTGCGCTCAGTTCATCAAGCTGGCCGACGAATTCGACTTCCATCCGATTTTCCTCAATGTCTCCTTTGTGGGGGCCGAACCGCTGGCCAAAGCGCTCGGTGACCAAGGTGACGGCGTGATCGTGACGCAGGTCGTTCCGCATTTTGACTCTGATATTCCGATCGCGCGGGAGTATCGCCGGGCGCTTGAGCGACTCGACGATCGGCCGGAGCCAAACTTCGGTTCATTTGAAGGATACGTTGCCGGCAGGATTCTCATTCGCGCTCTTTCAATAGAGACGAGCGCGCCGACGCGCGAGTCCGTCGTCGGAGCCCTCGAGCATCTGGGCAGGTTCGACATCGGCCTTGGGCAGGAACTCGAACTCGGTCCATCTTGTCACCAAGCCTGCCATCGCGTATGGCCGACTGTGATACGAAAAGGAAAAATCGCCCCTTTCGAATGGGAACAACTGAAGTCGCGGACGGACACGCAGCGGGAGCCGGATGCCAGGTAATGCGCTTAACAACAGAAGCAGCATTTCGCGTCTCGTGTGGACGCTGGCCGGCGTCGGCCTCTGTGCCGGCGCGCTGACACACGGACTCGAATACCGCGCGCTGACGCATATCCGGGATCAACGCAACCGGACGAAGGAAGCCGAGACCAAAGCTCGCGCCGCGCTCCGAAATCTGCAGATGATTCGCGAAGTCGTATTCAGGGAAATCGAAGTTTATTTCCAGCCCGATCGAGAATCTGTGCACTCGCCGACAACGTTGCCCGAGCAGATCCTCCCAATCCTCGAAAGCTGCAAGTCCAACCTGGACATGCTCGCATTCGATGCGAGCGCGAAATCCCCGCCGATCTCCGAGATGAAGGCTGTCATTCTCTCGCTCATGTCGATCCAGAAGGAGCTTCGAGTCTTCGAAGTCGACACAGATCGCAACCGACAACTCCTGCGAACGGCGTGGCGACACGTGCAGGCCGAACTCACTTCTTTTCGGGAGGCGACTAACAAACTCGACGGCCGTCGCCGACTTGTTCAGGAGTCCCTCCTGCGACGCTACCGAAATGCCGGCGACGCGGACGCCGCGGCGCTCGCGATCAACTATATCGACGGGCTGGGGACCATCGGCGGGTTTCGGACGCTCCTGGCGGAGCTGAGCGATATCGAAATCCTCGCCCAGCGGCTTCACTCCGAAACGGACATTGATCAGCTCGTCAGCCTCAAGGACAACGAGATGCGGCAGACGCTGAGTCGACTGCATCACGCTGCGGCCCGAATAGACGATGAACACGGGGCTCGGTTGTCGTCGCACGTTGCCTCGCTCCAGGATGCCATCTTCGGCAAGGGAACCCACGACGATCCGCTCCATCAGACGCTCAATATCGGCGAACAAGGACTCTTCTCCCTCCAACGCCACAAACTCGAGCTTGTGGCAATCGGCCGGCGCCTGCACAGGGCGACGGAAAACAACCTCAGCCAATGCCTCAGCGCGGAACAGCACCTTGAGAGCGCGATGGCGGCGACTGCAGCAGTCGCCGCCCTCAGCGCCGAAACGACGTTGCACAAGACGTGGCAAGACTCGTTCCTGGCCGGTCTTATCATCTGCGCCACGTTCATCATCCTCGCATCGAAGATCGCACGTCTCGGCAGAGCCGCCGAATTGCAACTTCGAGCCCAGAACGCCGAGTTGGAAGGCACGCTCGATCAGCTCCGGATCGCGACGATCGACGCCCAGGCCGCCAGCCGCTCCAAGAGCGAGTTTCTTGCGAACATGAGTCATGAAATTCGCACACCGATGACGGCGATCCTCGGATTCACTGATTCCCTTCTTGAGAAGGACCTGCCCGAGCCCAAGCGACTCGACGCCATCCATACCATTCGGAGGAACGGTTTCCATCTTCTCGAAATCATCAATGACATCCTCGACATGTCGAAGATCGAAGCGGGCAAGATGGAAGTCGAGTGCATTGACACGAACCCGGCCCAGATCGTCGAAGAAGTCGCCTCTCTCATGCGACCGAGGGCCATCGACAAGGGGCTCGCGATGGTCGTGAAGTACGACAGCCCGATCCCTGAGCGGATCAAATCGGACCCCACGCGACTGCGACAGATTCTGCTCAACCTCGTCGGCAACGCCGTCAAGTTCACGGAAGCGGGCGAAATCACGCTCAGCGCCCGTTGCCTGCCGCACGAACAGCTCATGCGATTCGAAGTCGTCGATTCCGGTATGGGAATGACTCCCGAGCAAACGGCGAACATCGGCCGGTTCGGAGCGTTTACACAAGCCGACGGATCCGTCTCGCGAAAATTCGGCGGAACCGGACTCGGTCTCCGAATCTCCAATGCGCTGGCCCACATCCTCGGAGGCGGGATTGAAATCGGCTCCTGTCTCGGTCGCGGCAGCACGTTCACCGTTACCGTCGCCACGGGCGATCTGACCGGCGTTAAGATGATGTCGCCCGAGGGCATTCGCGATCAGGATTTGTCGAATTACCACGCGAACGACGAGGACGCGACTGCTTCGACGGCGATTCGCCTGGACGATCTGCGCATCCTCCTCGCCGAAGACGGCCCCGACAATCAACGGCTTATCTGTCATCATCTCAAGAAGGTCGGAGCGGATATCACGATTGCGAACAATGGCCGAGTTGCCGTGGACCTGATCCGCAACGCCCAAATCGTCGGCGGCAAGTTCGACATCGTCCTCATGGATATGCAGATGCCTGAGCTTGACGGGTATTCTGCAACGAGGATTCTCCGTACCGAAGGAATCGAAACGCCCGTCATCGCGTTGACGGCCCATGCGATGAGCGGCGACCGGGCGAAGTGCATCGCGGCCGGCTGCAACGACTATCTGACCAAGCCGATCAACAGACACGATCTGATTCGGAAGTGTCATGAGTGGTCGCAGATTTCGTCTGACGCCGCGACGACCTGAACCGCGGCCCAGTTCGAATACGGGCCGGCTCTCGCACGGAAACGTCACGGTTTTCCGGACCTGATTACACTTCGATCGCCTTCCGCGCCGGTCCTCTGTCGTCATCTCCGCTGATCGTCCTGATATCCGCGCAGATTCTCGATATACGACCTTGTCCCGTGGGTTTTGCCCGCGTTGAATCTGATGCAAGGTTCTTCGACGGGAGGGACAAATCATGATGCTCAACGATCTTCGAAGCGATTGGATGATGCCGGGCGATCTCGTCTGGGTTGCCGACAAGCAGGGCAACTGGCAAAAGGGCGCTATCTCCGGGATGCTGGGGATGGGTTACGCCATTCAGATCGAGGGCGCCGGCAGAATCAACATACGAGAGCATGAGATGCGACCGCGAGATCTCTATCGCTACAATCGCGACAAACCGGAAACTTGTCCGGGCGGAGCGGTCGAGCGCCGCCGGTAGCATCCGGACCTCCCTTCAGGACGACGCTCATCGCGCGTCGCCGATGTCTCGGTCTTCTCGCCGACTCGGCGCGCCGAAATCACTTCCTTCCGCCGCGCCGGCTCGAATCCGGGCCGGCGCGTTTTTTTTTCTTTTGTCGATTTCGTTTCACGCGGAGCACATCCCTTCGCAAGCGCCTTCAGTTTTTTTTCGTGCAAACTGTCGCAAACGGCCGCAAACTGTCGCAAATTCGTGCAAACCGGATTGTCGGAAACGCCACCGACATCGCTATGCCCTCCATGTGTTGTGCCTTGTGCGGCGCTCCGCCGGGAGCGGTCATCCAAGATCGAACACCAATCTCCGGATCACGGGCGTTTGATCTGATTGGCGGCGGGAATTCTCAATTGCATGGAACGAGGCGGGCATCACGCCGAGAAGTCGTCATGCGGGTTGGCCAGAGGCGCCCGCAGTTGCCGGCCAGTGCGCGGCGATTAGCGCGAAGTGCCATCCTCGACGCGGAGCGGTCGATCGCCCGTTGGCGAGCCGTCCGCCGAAACGAGTATGGGATCGTCGGACAGGGCTTCCGCCTGCGGCATGCGGGCGATGAGGTAGTCATCAACAACGCGCCCTGCGACAAGGTGTTCCTGAATGATCCGTTCGAGCACCTTCGGGGTGCAGCGACCGTACCAGCAACCGTCGGGCATGACGACGGCGATCGGACCGGCCTTGCAGACGCCCATACAGGCTGTTCGCGTTCGGAGGATTCCGCAGCCTTCGAGTTTGAGTTGCTTCAGGCGTTCCTTGAGGTACCGCCAGCTTCGTCGCATTTGTTTTGCGCCGGCACACTTGGCCGTGGCTGTGTCGGCGCAGAGGAGGATGTGCCGATGGGCACGAGTGACGCCGAGCTTCTCCGCACTTCGCGACGCTTTCAGGAGTTCGTGGCTGATGGACATGAAATGTCACCTGTTCATATCGCAACAATGACGGATCGGAAATAGTCCCCCTATGTTAGCGGGATTGCAGCGAAAATGTGCTGCGGCGCGGGGCGGACATGGGGCCTGTTGCGACGCTGGTTTCGGCACTGCTCACAGAGCAGTGGCACCCGGCTTCCGCACTGTTTGAAAAGCAGTGGCACCCGGCCACGCTGGTTTCGGCACTGCTTGGAGAGCAGTGGCACCTGGTTTCGGCACTGCTCACAGAGCAGTGGCACCCGCTGGCTTCGGCACTGCTTGGAAAGCAGTGGCACCCATCAGTGGCACCCGGCATTGCGCCTGGGCTTTTGCAAGTTGGGGAAACGGGCGTAGAGTTTCCGAGCATGACAGGCATGGAGTCATCGAAATCCGCGGCTGACGAACTGACGCCGCAGAACGGATCGTCGTCTTTCCTGGTCCGGCACGAACGGATCCTCTCCCTGTGCGCGCTGTATATCGCGTGTATCGTCGTGCTCGGCCCGAACGTCCGGTTCAGCGCATGGTCGATGAGCCCTGAGCAGAATCCGGCGTCGAGCGAAGGGATGCGGTGGGTCGAAGGATACAAGGACCTGCCGGGGCCCAATACGGACGTCGCCCATTACAAAGGGCACTACTACAACATTTTCCCGCCTTTATGGCCGATTCTCTGCTACGCGTTCTTTTCGTTCCAGACGTGGGCGATCGGCGGTCCGCCCGTCATGTACCCGCTGGTCACGAACCTGCTGATCTCGGTCCCGCTGCCACTGCTGGTGTTCTGGGCGTTTCGGCAAACGGGAGTCCGCCCCGCCTGGGCGGCGATGCTGGCATTCCAACTATTCGCGGGCACGTGCATGTGGACCGTTGGAACGGGCATGCATCGGGCGTGGATTTACTCGCTTCAACTGATCCTGGCGAACACTGGGATCGCAATGGTTGCGGCAGGACTCCTCGGGCGTCAGCGATTCTGGCTGGCAGGTATCGGCGTGATCATAGCATCGTGGTGTCGTCAAACGACGCTTGCGTACGCGCTCGCCGTCATCGTGCTTGCCTGGCGAAGCGAACGCCGAGGCAAGGCGTTATTGCAGGCGGGGATTCCCCTTTTCATCGCGATGGCCGTGCCGATGGTACTGAACCAGATCAAGTTCGATTCCCCTTTTGAAACAGGCTATCGATACATCTTCGATCCCGTCGGAGATCCGAACAGCACGCTTGGGGTGTACGACGAGGATGGCAAACTGACGGTGTTTTCACCGCGATTCGTGCCGCGTCACTTGTATTCGATGTGGCTGGATCTTCCATCGATCGACTTCACGTTCGAAGGGCTTCGCATCGAGGGGAATAAAGGCGGCAACGCAATCTGGTTCGCGACGCCGCTGTTGCTGCTGGCCTTTGTCGACGCAAAGAAGTGGTGGGCCGACCCGCGCCGTCGCTGGCTGATGCTGAGCACGTTTCCGATCATCGTTGCACATTTGTTCTATCACGGACCGGTCATCGGGCAGCCCGGAATGTACCGTTACAGTCTTGACTTCGTGTTGATCTGGCTGATCGCCGTCGCACCGGAGACGACAAGCGGTCGTCGTCAGGGGTTCGCCGTCATATCATTGGGCTGGAGCGTGTTGTACTTTTACACCATTACGCGCGGGTTCCTTTAGCGCAATCCGCGTGCGTTTCGGCACAGAAAAAACGTTCAAATAGTTGAACGGCGGTCGCCCGGGCCCCATAATGCACGTACTTGGTTTATCTGCAGTGCGTCGGACCATGGAGGAGCCCCGGCATGAGCCTGTCATTCGGCACCCATTGCGACGACTTCCATCTGGCCTCGAGGCTGTTCCTGAAGTTGGACCTGACGCCGGAGCGCGAGACGGTTCTCCACTTCTTCGACAGCATTCGGCGCGAATTCCCGGCGATGACACGGATGCGTCGCCGCGAAGATTCCGGGCTGGTACTGGAAGAGGATGAAATCGATCATCAGACGCGGCGTTGGCTGCGGATTGATGAAGGGTCCATCCGAATGGGACAGCACAACCCTGTGACTTCTGAGGATGCCGAGCGCTTGGGTGCGACGGTCCTCAAAATGGCCCCCTACCACTTGACGCTAGGCGAGCTGGATTATGACCATCTCGAGGTCGTCCTCGGCTTCGACCTGGAGTACCGGGGCAATCACGATCAGCTGATCGCCGAGACGTTCTTCGCCGACAGCCCGATCGCCGGCCTGCTGGGGCATCCCGACGTCTTTCAAACGATCGACGCCCAGCCCTTCTTCGGCGTCGCCCTGAATGAGGAGTGCGATACCCAGGCCTACCTGGAGATCAAGAGTCGAACATCCACATTCGAGGTCCGAACGGGCGGATTCGATCCGCAGCCGCTGACCGTCTTCCTGACGCTGCGTCGCTTCTGGGGCGTTCGCGGCGGCGAGACGCTCGAGCAGGTGCATCACACGCTTATGTCAACGGCGTTCGACTGGGCGGAGACGCGAATCGTCCCGCACGTCGTGCAGCCGCTCGCTCAGGCCATCGCGTCGCGCCCGTAGGCGTCGCCCGGCGGACGAACCATCTGTGTCTGAAGGTTTCCCACGCCAATCGACGCCCATGACGATCTTGATCGGCGTTGCCCTCGCGCTGCCTGTCTCGATCTACGCGGGCGTCGTCATTTGGTCCGCCGCCCGCGGTATCGAGACGCTCTGGGACGAAGCCGTCGACCTCCAGATCGCAAACGACTTTCGCGACGCCCCACTTCGCGGCGGCGATCCCATCGATCCTTCGCAATTGCGACTTCCCATGATGATTGACGCCGTCGGTGCCGAGCTCTTCGGATGGACGGGCTACGACGGCGCGCGATTCGTCAGTGTTCTCGCGGCGGTCGTAACAATTCTCGCGGCGGCCGCGCTCGCCGCGATGCTGTTTGATGCCTGGACGGCGCTATTGGCGGCCGTATTACTGAGTTTATCGCCCTACTTTCTTGCCTTCGCGCGAATCGGCATGACGGAGGGAGACATCCTGGCGGCGTGCTTCTGCACAATCGCCGTGCTCGCCTACGTCTGGTATCTCAAGCGACCAACGTCGGGACGCTGGGCCCTGGCGGGCGTCGCACTCGCACTGGCGATCGGCGCAAAGCTGTTCGCCGTATTTCTGATCGTGGCGTTTGCTTTTCTCAGCGCGACGACGTATTCCGAGCCGGCGATCACGTTCAAACGCGATCCGCGCGACGTTAACCGCCTGCGCAAATGGCTCGTTATCCTCTGGATCATGATTGTCGTGACTTTCCTGTTGGCGTATGCGAACACGCATCCACCGAGCACCGAGGGGTTGGAATGGGCCGGCGATGTCGCCGGGACGCTGGCGACAATCGGTTGGGTCTTATTGCTGTTGGGGTGGATCGGCGCGACTGTTTTCGCCGTTTCCCGCGGCGTCATTGCGTCGGCCCGCTCGACACGCTTCCGACATCTGATGCTGTTTGCCGGCGCGACATTCTTCGTCCTGATGCCCGTGCATCTATTGCAGCCGGAAATCATAAAATCGATCGTCGCGCGGGCGCTGCGCTGGGATCATCGCATACCGTTGGCGCTGTGGGCCGACCATCTCCGCCTTTACACTGGGATCATCTTCATCAAGGCGACGATTCCCGTCGGCGTCGTCACGGGACTGGCGATTCTCCAGGCCATGACGAGCGAGCGCTCGGAGGGCCGCTGGCGTCCATGTCTGTTTGTCGTGCTTTTCTACATTCCGCTGCTGTGTTTCCTGCCGTTGCGCCAGACGTTTTACCTGATGCCGATCTACCCGGCGTTGATGATCCTGACGTCGGCTTTCGCCGTCGGGACGGTTCGGTACTGCTTTTCGCTCGGCCCGGGATACGGCATCTTCGCTGTCGCACTCGTGGCGGTCGGGCTCGGTAACCTGGCGATGGAATCGCGGGCGATCCATCCGGATTATCACGTATTTGGGTACCAGACAGTCGGCGATCGATGGCTCGGCGCCGAATCCCGCGGGTATCGCAATCTGATCCAGACGCCAAGCGACGGCGTCGTGTCGCTGATCAACTGGTGCAACACGTCGGGGCAGGTCCACGAAGGCGACCAGGTCGTCAGCTATCTATGGGAGGACCGGATCATCGGACAGTGCCTGGATCCGGATCGGCCGTTCCGGTTCACTTCACGTGGCGTGACGGAGGCGTCGGACGTCGTGCCGGAACTCCCGTCTTTCGTCAGCGCTGATTTTGTACTGCTGCACATCAACAATCTGCTCGGATACGGCGATCGAGCTCCGGATCATCCTGATATGGCGCTGCTCGAGCAGCACTTTGAGAAGGCGTTCACAGTCGTTCGCGGCAGCGCAGCGCGACCGCTCGAAGTGGCGTGGGTGTATCGTCGAAAACGCTGAAACCGGGCGAAAACGGGCTGATTTTCGTCAACTCCTGGTGAAATTGCCGGATTGGCGGGGAGTTTCGCAACATTTTTTCGAAAAACGGCCCAAATAGTAAGGGGTTTCGCGTGAATTCGCCGAAAGGAGTGGTACATTCATTTGCGTTGAACCGGCCGCAACAGGTGCGGCCGCCACGGATGGAAGTGTTTGAAAGAAAGAAGGAGTCGCGCCATGGCTGCCCGAACCACCAAGAAGAAGCCCACGAGCAAGTCGGCCAGGAAGTCCCCGGCGAAGAGCACGAGCAAGACGATGACGAAGTCGGCCCTGATCAATCATCTCGCCGAGAAGAACGAAATGACGCGAAAGGAAGTCGTCGCGTTCATGGATACGCTCATGTCGACGGCGTACAAGGAGGCCAAGAACGGCTTCACGCTGCCGGGCATCGGCAAGCTGGTTCTGGTCAACCGCAAGGCCCGCATGGGCCGCAACCCGGCGACGGGCGAATCGATCAAGATCCCGGCCAAGAAGGTCGTAAAGTTCCGCGTGGCGAAGGCCGCGAAGGATGCAATCCTCCCCGGCAAGAAGTAAGCACTGCCCCCCTGGTTCGGCAACGGCCGCGATTCGCGCTGCTGCCGACGGGATGACAGAACATTGCAAGAGGCCCCTGTGCGGAAACGCGCGGGGGCTTTTTGTTGGGTCATCAGTCATCTGTTGTCAGTTGTCAGAGGATTGTGCCGTGCTGTTGCCGAGATTGCATATTGGGCGTGGGTCCGAGGCTTCCTGAAACGACATCAGTCGGCGGGTTCGCCGATGTCGATGACTTGAATGTTCACACGGTATGTGACTTCGCCATGGAGGTATCGATTCAGAGGGCGCGAGAATCCAACGAAAACGGACTCGCCGGGCTGGATCCACGGGCGGTTGTCCTCGTACAGACAGGCACAGGCCTCGACGACGCGAATCCGCACGGGCCGATCGCAGATATTCTCGATTTCAAATGCGTGCCAGAACTTGCGATCCGGGCCGCCGCGGAGCGTGCCGAAGTCGAAAACCGGTTCGCGGCAGCGGATGTAATCGTTTTGCGCGACGATGTGATCCGTGACCAGGTTTGGCGGCGCGAGGAAGCCGGCGGGAACATCGGGGCGAGCGGCGTGGATGGTGTAGGCGTCGCTGGGGACGTTGGTCAAGACTAGGGCGGCGGCGGCGCACACGATCGCAGCGCGAATTTGGCAAATTTTGATGCAGATCATCATCATCTCGACCCTCCCTTCTTTCGCAGATAATTCTCAATTCCGGTCGATCGGGAATCAACTGAAATCAGCTCCTGCAATGAAACTTCCTTGTAACGCGCTCGAAGCCTACGGGGCATCGGTCCCACAGTCGCGCTTTCGTTAACTCGCGCTTGAACCAGTGGTGGCGTGCGTCGTAACATTCGACACGGATGTCTCGGCCGAGAAGTACCATCTCGCTTTGGACGATCTGGGCGATCGCACTACTGGTCACGTGTTCGCTTTGGACGATCAGTCATCGCTGGAATGTCTGCTACGCCGGTGATTATGGATTCGTGGTCGTGACGAACGGCTATCTGATTCTGCCCGTCGGCGGAACGCGGACATGGGGCGACTGGGGTTGGTGGGTGCAGGCGCCGTGGCCCGATCCGATGGTCGCGTGGAGTGAATTCGCCTGGCCTCTATTGATCGGCCCTGTGCCACAGATGGGGACGACGGGCGTCTATCTTCCGTTTGCAACATGCTATGGTTGCTTGATTCTCTGGCCCCTTCTCAAACTGGCCGCGTGGATCCGCCCGAGCATCGGCCTTGCTTCGGTGTTCGTCAGTGTGTCATTGCTTTTCTACGCACTCATGCTTCCCGTGTATCCGGACGCACATTCCAGATTCCTTCTGGTGACGTGGATTGTTACGTTCATGACCGCCTCCCTGACACTGTGTGACGCCGTGCGAAATCGTCGACGCAATCGCCCCGGATCCTGCGCACATTGCAGCTATGACCTGACGGGCAATGCATCCGGCGTATGTCCCGAGTGTGGCGAATCGACTGATACCGCCCTACTATCCGGGCAAAAAACTGGTGTCAGAGGAGGGTCCCTATGAGATTCATGCGCCGCCTGGCTACGTATTCAATTGCAAGTTGTGTCCTCACTCCGTTGGTCGCCTGCGTGCGCACACCCGAGGTTCCGACGGCGGTCGGGGCACCGCTCGCCGTGAGTGCGACGACCAGCGTGACGATCGGCTGCGCCGACGGACCGGCGTCATTGTTCGTTGCGTCGCCCGATCTCGTGCCTGAAGGGGTTGAGTTTGATCCCGTGTTGTGCCGGTTCCTGCTTGGCTCGATCTCGTCGGGCAACGTGATCGCTGTTGAGGACGACGGGACTTTCTCAGCGTTGACGAGCGACGACGAACTGGCGGCGTCGACGGGGTTGCATCTCGACGGTCGGCGGCTGCTTGTCTGCGCTCAGTTGGCGTCGGGGGCCCCGGGGTTCGGGATTTACAGCGCGGACGACGGGTCGCGCATCGCGCTGGTGGATCTCACGAGCGTTGCGGGCGGCGGCAATCACATGATCAACGACTGCACGGTGGATGGCAGCGGCAACGCCTATGTGACGGACAGCATGTCGACAAAGATCTATCGCGTGACGCCGGCGGGCGATGCGAGCTTGTTTCTCGATGATGCGGCATTTGCGACGAGCGGCGTGAGCCTGAACGGGATTGAGTATGTGCCCGATGACAACGTGCTCGTCGTCGCAGTAACGGGGCTCGGCAAGCTGTTTCGGATACCGCTGGATGACCCGGCGTCGTTCAGCGAGGTTGCGATCGATGCTTCGATCGCCGGCGACGGCGTGCTATTGCATCCGAGCGGCGATCTGGTGGTTGTCGGCTCCGCAACATTTTCAGGCATCGGTACGTTTACGGGCGTCTTCGCGTTGGCGAGCAACGACGGCTGGCAGACGGCAAGCGTGAATGGTGTCGTGACGACGTCGGAGCGCGGTACGACGGCGGCGCTGCGCGGGTCGGACGTGTATGTCACGTTTGCGTTCATCGCGGACTTCTTTACGGGGACAATGGTTGATCGGTATCCGCTGTTGAAGATCGCGACGGAGCAAGGGATGAGCGGCGTGGGGATCGGGCTCTGATCGGATTCGCCAAGCCGCATGTGAGTACTGAACGCGAACCTCTCGATGCGCTATTGATGGCACGAGACTATTGATGGCGTTCTCCGGTCGACTGCCGAAATCCGGAATTGCTTTCAGTGACCGTTAGCGCTCTTGTCGATCATCGGTTGCATGGCGCGACGATTGGCCTGATCGTCAGTACCGCTATTCGATACGTTTCGAACGTTCGTGTCCTCGTCCTGTCGATCCTCCGCTATAGGCGCCATGAATCCGGTGTCAACTGTCGCACCCATGATGCAACCGCTCGATGCTGTCATCGCGAGGCCAAGGAAACCCGCGACGGCGGCGACCCATTTTCTTGCGCGTTGGCGGATACGCAGACCGACGGGGCAGTCGCTGGTGATGACGGTGCCGTCCTGTCGGCGCCAGACTCGCAGGCAGAGGGACGCCTGGTCACCTGAGATGAGTTCGGCGGCTTCGCGGCGCGTCATCTCGGCGATGTTGTAGACGTGCTTGTCGCATTGGTCGCAATGGCGGACGCGGTCGTCCCCGTGCATATCGTCCCATGCGGCCGGGCATGGTGCGGCGATGCGGATGTCGTCGAGAACGTCAAGTTTGAAAATCATGGGTCGGCCTTCCTTTCCATTTGCGGGCGTCTGGCCTCTCTATGCTCCGGGCGACGACGACGAATATCAAGCATGTCTTTGACGCGTCGCCATCTTGGTCGGGCGATATGGAAACCTGCACGGACCGACGCACCGATCGTGCATTCGGATCGTGGGATCTGCGCCGGGATCCCGGGCCAATGGGCGTCTTAGACGAATTACGACATTGACACACGCGGGATCGGCCCGATAGGTTACTCCCCTGAATCGGGCCCGCTCTGCGAAACGGCGTCGGTGGAATCCGGGAGATCCGGAGAGAGTCGCCGTTCGATGGGTAACTCGGTCAGGGGCATTCGCATCGCGAATTCGTAGGATTGTCCGCGTTGCGCGATCCCCGGCGATGCCGACTACAGGATTCGAACCCACGTTTTGAAAGGAAGCAGTGTGAACATGAACGATGCTCGAAATCAGAGAACAAGGATCGGCGCACTGCTGCCTCGAATCTGCTGGATCGTCACACTGGCGGGAATGCTGACGGGACCGCAGGTGATTCGCGCGGAGGGTGAAGGCGAAGATAACGGTCCGCAACCACCCAGTGTGTCATGGATCGACGGTCCCTCGATGGGGCAGCTTGGCAGCCTTGCGGAGCTGAAGGTTCCGGAACTGTATCGATTCGCCGGCGCGAACGACACGCGGCAGATCATGGAGTTCTATCACAACCCGACCGACGGATCGGAGTTGGGCTACATTGAGCCGGCCAATCCGTTCGCGTCGTGGTACGTCGTTTTCGAATTTGACGACATGGGATACGTGAAGGACGACGATAAGGATGATCTGGATCCGGTTGCGATGCTGGAGTCGATCAAGCGTGGAAACGAAGCCGCCAACAAGATTCGCGAGCGCAATGGCTGGGGAAAGATCGAAGTAATCGGCTGGGAGCAGGAGCCCCACTATGACGAAACAACGCAAAACCTCGTCTGGGCGACGCTGGCCAGGAGCGAAGGCGGACTCGGCGTCAACTACAACATGCGCGTGTTGGGACGCGCCGGGGTCATGCGCGTCACGTTGGTTTGTGATCAGAGTCAATTGAAGACGATTGTTCCCCAGTTCAATACACTCATGCAGGGCTTCAGCTACGTTCCGGGGCAGAAATACTCGGAATTCCGTTCCGGCGACAAGATCGCCGAGTACGGCCTGACGGCGCTTGTGACGGGCGGGGCCGTCGCTGTTGCCGCGAAGTCGGGTCTCTTGAAGTACCTCTGGAAGCTGATCGTCGTCGTGGTCGTCGGCATCGGCGCCGCATTCAAGAAACTGTTCGGCGGCGGCAAGAGCAGCACCACGTGATGCCAACGGCTTAGCGAATGACTCCTGATCAAGAGCTGCTGCTCGCAGCGGCCGCGCTTTATCTGTTTGAGTGCTTTATTATTCTGCCCCGGCACCTGATGCTGTTCTGGTCGCCGGGTTCTTGTCGTTTCCGTATTCGGCCGCTGGAGCATCTGCCGGGTTCGTACACGAAAGCTTTTTACCTGGCGATGCCGCTGCCGCCGCTCGGTCATTACCTGGTCGCCGAGCCGTGGCCGTTCGCACTATCGCCGGACGGCGCTGCAAGCGGGTCGGTGCAACGGATTGCGCGCGGGGTCCTGAATGAAGCGGCCGCGAGCACATTCGTCGCGTGGAGCGATGTTCGCGATGTTTCGACGACGGGGCCGTCGATTGAAATCAACCATAAGCCATTCGTTACTTGTAGCTGCAATTCAGCGGCCGAGCATCATGCCAGGTTGATCAAGGACCTGGCCGGCACGAAGCCCGCGCGGCGCGAGGCACGGATCCTAGATGCGATCGACGAGACACTGAACATCGCTAGAGCGAAAGAATCGTACAAGACGGCGCGTTCGGGCGCGAGCCAATCCCGCCTGATCGGCAACGCCCTGATGCTGCTCGTCTTCATCGTCTGCCCGTTGGCGGTCTGGTTCCGCGGGCTCGAGCAGACATGGTTTGTGCTGGCGCTGGAATTGGCGCTACTTTGGGCTTTCGCGGTTCTGGAATTCTGGATCGCACATCGGAGGCTATACAAGGAACGCAAACGCGAGCGGCGTTTGCTGCTCCTGCTCCGCGGCCTGACGCCAGTCGGTGCGATGCGATTTCACGATGCACTGATGCGTGATGTACTGGCGACGTCTCATCCGATGACCATCGCCCTCGCCATCTGCAATCAGGCGGCAGTCAAGAAGTTTGCGGAAGACGTGTATCGAGACCTGCGTTTTCCGATTGTGCCGACGGATGACGAGTCGAGCGAGGACGCCATTCGAGCACGGGATTGGTTTCGAGAACGGATGCGGGAGACGACGGAGCGATTGTTCGAATCGAACAATATCGATCCCGACGAGCTGCTGCGGGCGCCCACACGAGATGATGACGCAAGTCTCTCTTTCTGCCCGCGATGTTATCTTCAGAATACTAAGCCGACGGGCGAATGTCCGAACTGTGCCGGCGTGGGCATGACGGCTTTCTCAGCCTGACTGCCTGACAGCAATAAACGTTGGCCGGCGAGGATTGCCAGGCGTCGCAAATCGATTCCCAATAATTGGGCAAGCCGGAATAACGTCAGACTCGACGACGACAACGATGACGTCGCGTCAAGAACATAACGACCGACAGTATTGCAAGCATTGGAAGCGGTGCAGCGCCGCAAATGCCGACTCCGGGCATGACGCCGCCGCCGTTGTCACCGCCGCTATTGTCGTTGCCGCCATTGTCGGCATTGCTGATGGTGACAGCCGGGCTTGTCGCAGCGGCGTTGCCGTTCTCCGCGGCATCCGTGACGGCATTCGCCGCGATCGCGATCGAGACGCTACCTTCACCCGAGACGCCCGTCACGATCACGCGATACGCCGTGCTGCTGATCGATTCAATCGTGACGGACTCATGCGCTGTGCCGTCATGATTGACTGTGACGTCGTCGGAAGCGAAGCCGGTCACGGATTCGGAGAACTCGATAGAAAACACGAGCCGACTGTCGGCATCGAGTCCTTCGGGCGCCGAGAGGGTTTCAAAGGCCGGCGGCGTATTGTCGATCGTGACGGCGTCGCTCGGACCGGCGATGGCGTTGAGATTGCCGGTATCATCCGCAGCGGCGTTCGCCTTGACGTAGAGCGAAAGTTCACCGTCGCCCGTAATGCCTGACACTGTTACGACATAATCCGTATCGGACAGTTGCGTGATGGCAATGCCTTTGTGGGCCGTGCCGTCGTGTTCGACTTGAACGTCGCCGCCATCATTGAAGTCAGTTACGGCATCGTCGAATGTGACGGCGAATGTCAGCGTATCGGCGTTCGTCGGGCCGGTCTCGCTCGGTTCGATCGACTCGGCGATCGGCTTGGTCTTGTCTATCGCAAAGACGCTGCTCGCCGTGAAATCGCCATTCCCCGTGCCCGTGCCGCCGAGCTTGACGTTGGAGCTGTTCTCAATCGAGTCGTCGTCCACCAGTCTCAACGCAACTGACCCTGACCCCGTGCCCGTGTTGATCGTCACGGCATAGACAGAACCGCTGCCGACGTCGGTTACTGTCGAGCTGACGCTGGCACCGCTGATACCTGTCATGACGACGGCGAAATCGGACGAGTTCACGCCCGTCACTGCTTCGCTGAACGTGACGTGATACGTCACTTGGCTTTCGTTGGACGGATTGCTGCCCTGGCGCGTCATCGACTGAACGACGGGGATCGCCAAGATCGTGCCGTACACGTCATCATCGTCGCCGGACGACGCGGAGTCGTCGGATGCACTGTTGGCGTTTCCGCCCGTGCCGTGCGTCGTGTTGAATTCAGCGACGGTCGCACCAGAGTCGACGTAGATCGCGCCCCCTTTGCCTTCGCCGTCGGTCGCATCACCGCCGCCGGATGAACCGCCAGTCGCAGTGTTTCGATTGAACGTGCAGTCAAGCATTTCGAGGGCACCGGCCCGCACGAAGATTGCACCGCCGAGCCCCGCGCCGCCGCCGCCGAATCCCTGACTTGAGTTCGAGCCTGTCCCGCCGCTGCCGCCGTGCATACCGCCGATGCCGCCTGCCGGGCTGGCGCCACCGCCATCGTTTCGGCCGGCCCCACCGCCGCCACCGCCGAATCCGCCAGCACCGCCTACACCACCGGTCGCACTGATCATCGAATCACCGTAGCCGCCACCACCGCCGCCGCCGCCGAAACCGGCAGCGCCGCCGGCCAAGCCAGGCGAGAAACCGCCACCGCCCCCCGCGCCATCGCCTCCGGCGCCGCCAGGAGAGCCAGCTGCGCCCGCGGAACCGCCGAGAAAGCCGCCCGCCGCCGCATTCTGGAAGCTGGCGTCGCCTGTCAGCCCGCCGCCACCGCCACCGGCGATGATAGACCCTGTGCCGTTCGTCATTCCGCCGTCCCCGCCGACGGACTGGTTATCTTCGATCAACAAGCTGTCCAACGTCACGTGGCCATCGTCGACGAAGAGCGCCGCCCCCATGCCGGCCGCCCCGCCGCCTCCGCCGCCCGTCAATACAGAACCGCCGTTGCCGCCAGCGGCGAGGGCATGCGCAAGAGTCAGGCCGCTCAGGCTGAGCGTCGTGCTCGAACCCCTCACAACGAAGATTCGAAATTGATCGTCGCCATGGATCGTCATGCTGGCGAGTCCGGGGCCTTCTACTGCCATATTCGTCGTGATGCTCGGCAGGTCCGCCGTCAGCGTGATCGTGCCCGTCACACTGAAGTCAATCGTGTCGTCCTGGCCGTTGGCATTGGCTTCGGTGATGGCGTCGCGCAGGGAGATGCCGCCGGTTCCAACTCCGTCGTTTTCGTCGACGAGCGTGTCGACCGTGATCGTGGCTGCCTGAAGCGTTGGCGCCAGCCAGGCGAAAGCAATCGTGACGATGGCAACGATACGTGCGATTCGGCCGCTCATTTCCGGACTCCATTTGCAGGTTCATGCGATTCGACAGACCCGCTGCGACGTTGGATTCCCGTATGGATTTCGATCGGTCATCGCGCAATGACCCGTCATCGTGTATCGGTCGTCGTCGCTGAAGGGATCACGTTTGCGATGGACCAACCCGACGGTTGCCGGCCCGGCCGATGTGACGAAGAAACGTTTTCGGTACCCCGGGCATTCAGGATCGCACCCGCCGCTGTCGGATTTACTTATTGACGGCAGGACGACGGCGGCGTCAGGGTTGAGACACGCGTTCGGGATTCCGGATGCCCCTACTCCCGGATCGGCCGCTGCCCATTACAATGCCTGTGTTATCGCACATTGGCGATGCCACTTTGTGCAATCGGTCTCTGCGGCGGTTGTGGGACAGCGCCCACCGATGCCGCCGACATTGAGGCACTCAATGCAGACGATCCCTCGATATCTGACTGCGTTTGATACAGCTCAATTGCCGGCAGACATGGCCAGCGTCGTCGTCATCGGTTCCGGCGTGGCCGGCCTTCGGGCGGCGATTGCCGCGGCGGAACACGGCGACGTTCTTCTGCTGACGAAGACGGTGTTGCCCGATTCGACGACAAGCCACGCCCAGGGCGGAATCGCCATCGCCCCCGGTGGGGAGGCGTCGAGAGAATCTCATGTGCGCGACACGCTCGACGTCGCCTGCGGTCTCGCGCACCCCGACGTCGTCGAGTTCATGGCTAGGCACGCCCACGAGAGCTTTCAGGACCTCTGCGACTGGGGCATGCGGTTCGATCGTCGAAATGGAGAGCTCGACTATGCGCGCGAGGGCGGACACTCGCACGCACGCATCCTGCATGCCGATGGCGATGCGACAGGACGCGAGCTTGCGCGCACGCTGATTGCAGCGTTGCGCGCCACGCCGAATATCCGCGTCGTTGAAAACTGCTTCGCCGTCGATCTATTGACAGCCGGCGATCGTTGCGTCGGGGCACTCGTCGTGGACGCGGCCGGTGCGCTGCGAACCGTGATTGCAAAGCAGACGATCCTGGCGACGGGAGGATGCGGTCAGCTCTTTCGCGAGACAACGAATCCACCGGAAGCGACGGGCGACGGCGTCGCACTCGCGTTCCGTGCCGGCGCGGAATTGCAGGACATGGAGATGATGCAGTTCCATCCGACGGTGCTGTTCGTCAACGGCGCGTGCAGGTCCCTGATCAGCGAAGCAGTTCGCGGCGCCGGCGCCACGTTGGTCGACGCGGCGGGCCGGCGATTCATGCCGGAATATCACGAGCGTGCGGAGTTGGCGCCGCGCGACGTCGTGAGTCGTGCGATTCTGGCGGAATTGGCGAAGACGAACTCCGACTGCGTATACCTGGATATCCGCGGCATCGGCGGCGACGCGTTTCATCGGCGCTTTCCTCAGATATCGAAATCATGCGAACACTTCGGCATCGACCTTGATACGGCGCGCATTCCCGTACGCCCCGCCGCGCATTACATGATCGGCGGAATCCGCGTCGACCTGGACGGTCAATCCACGCTGGAGGGGCTGTTGGCATGCGGAGAGGTTTCGTCTTCGGGAATCCACGGGGCGAACCGACTGGCCAGCAATTCGCTTCTGGAAGGACTCGTATTCGGGGCGCGGTCGGGCGACGTCGCAGGACGAATCGCGCGGGCAGAGCGCGACGCAAAGTCGCTGTCGATAGTCTCCCGCGCCACTGAATCTCCGCCACGAGAGGGAATCTGGACAGCGTTGACGGCCGAGATCCAGGAGACGATGTGGGATTGTGTCGGGATTTCGCGCGATGCCGCAGGACTGAAATACGTCGCAGCGAAATTCGGCGAGCTCCTCGGCGATCCGATGGCGCTGGCGCTTGATGGACCGGAAGCGTTTGAGGTTGCAAACCTGCTGACGACGGGCTGGTTGATGGCGCAGTCTGCCGAACGGCGAGAAGAGTCGCGCGGCGTCCATTATCGCGTGGATTTTCCAGCGACGGACGATGCACGTTGGCGTCGGCATATCGTTGTTCGGCGCAGCGAGAGAGGTGTCGAGTTTCGCGAAGTCGATCTGCCGTCGGCGTTGTGCGCAGACGAGAGCCAGACGCCTATTGCGTGACCGGGGTCTTCGGACCGATGCTGATCATGCGATCGAGCGCCCGCTTTGCACGAATGCGGATCCCTTCGGGCACGTCAATCTGATATTGATTGTTCCTGAGCGACGCCAGCGTGTCCTGCAGCGTGATCTCCTGCATGTGCGGACAGCGGACGCTGCACAGGCGGAGCATTTCCTTTTCCGGATTCTCGGCGGCGATATTGTCGCCCATGCTGCATTCAGTGAGCAACAGGTATCGGCTCGCCTCGACATCACGAACGTAGCGGATCATGGCCGATGTGCTTCCGGAGAAATCCGCGGCCTGAGCGACTTCCGGCGGGCACTCGGGATGTGCAAGGACGCGGACATCAGGGAAGTCCTTGCGCACGGCGTCTATGTCGGCGACGGTAAACTGATCATGCACTTCGCACTTGCCCGACCAACCGATCAGCGCATATTCGATTTCTTCCGCAACCGCCCTATCGTCACTTGTCGGAAATATGATTCGCTTGCCGGTCTCGCGAGCGACGTTCTTGGCGAGATACTCGTCGGGGAGGAAGATGACCGACGGCGCATCGAACGATTCGATCACGGCGGCGGCGTTGCTCGATGTGCAGCAGGCGTCGCTTTCGGCCTTGACGTCGGCGTAGGTATTGACGTACGTCACGACAGGGACGCCGGGGTAGCGCCGCTTCAGATCGCGAACATCCGCGGCCGTGATGCTTGCGGCAAGGGAGCAACCGGCGACTTTCGCGGGGAGCAGGACGGTTTTTTCGGGGCTGAGAATCTTTGCGGTCTCCGCCATGAATCGAACGCCGCAGAAGACGATCGTCGATTGCGGCACGCGCGCGGCGATGCGGCTGAGTTCGAGGGAATCGCCGACGTAGTCGGCAACGCCGTGATAGAGCGCCGGCTCCATGTAGTTGTGGCCGAGGATGACGACATCCTGCTGCTGCTTGAGTTGGTTGATCTCGAAGACGAGCTCGGCCTTGCACAACAGCTCGAATGCAGGAACGATGTCGAGCATCATCTCGCGGAGTTTTTCGTAGGTTGCGCCGACGGTTGTCTCGACTACGGGCATCGAGTTCTCCTGGAAAGCGGTGCGGGTCCACGACCAGTGCTCGCCGGTTGGCAGCGCCGGGGACGCTTGGTTCATCTTCCCGCAGATCATAGGGACTACGGGCTGCATTGCATATCCGGCGCGGATCGGATGATCGATCTGTCGGCGAGTTTGCCCGGGCGTCGTTCAATCCGGTCACTGGAACGCATCGCAGGATAGACGCGGAAATCGCGATTCGAATACCCGGGCGAACCTTGTGGGCCGCCGACTGCAATGGGGTATGATTGGGGCATGGGTATGGACGCAATGCAAGCGGATGGTCAAAAGTCGCTGATTCTCGGGACCGCGGGGCATATCGATCACGGCAAATCGTCGTTGGTCAAGGCGCTGACTGGCACGGATCCGGATCGACTGCCGGAAGAGCAGCGCCGCGGAATGACGATCGAGCTCGGATTTGCACACCTTGATGTCACGACGGAAGGTCGGTCATTTCGATTCGGTATCGTGGACGTGCCGGGACATGAGCGATTCGTTCGAACGATGGTGGCCGGGGCAACGGGCATTGATATCGCGATTCTGGTCGTGGCCGCGGACGACGGGTGGATGCCACAGACACAGGAGCACGCCGACATACTGGATCTTCTCGGAATCGAGTCCGGGATCATCACGATGACCAAATCGGATGCTGTTCCACGGGAACGGTTGTCGGCGGTACGTGATGAGATTGCGGAGCACGTCCGCGGCACGGTTCTCGCGACGTGGCCGGTATTGGAATCATCGGCGCGAACCGGCGCCGGCGTTGACGAATTGCGGTCCGCGCTCGCCGCCGCCGCAGCGGAGCTTCACGCTCGCACGACGACTTCGGTTTTTCGATTGGCGATCGATCGCGTGTTTTCGGTACACGGTCGCGGGACAGTCGTCACGGGCTCCGTGTTGTCGGGCCATGTGCACGTTGGTGACGAGTTGGAATTGTTGCCACCCGGAAAACGATGCAAAGTTCGGGAAGTGCAGACGCATGGTGAGATGGTCGACGACGCGATCGGCGGCCAGCGTGCGGCGCTGAACCTGACGGGGATCGACCGCGAGTCGATCGATCGAGGCATGGAACTTGCTTCGCCCGGCTATTTGTCGGCATCGCGCTACGTTGATGCGCGCGTGCGAATACTCGGCGACGTGGGCAATGCGTTTCGATCGCATCGGCGGGTTCGATTGCTGATCGGTACGACCGAAGCGATGGCGACGCTCGTCGTCATTGGGGCGGACTCAATCGCCGCGGGCGGTGAGGCGTTCGTGCAATTGCGCGTGCATCGCCCCATCGTCGCCGGATTCGGCCAGCGCTTCATTATTCGTGATGAAACGGCGACGGCGACGATCGGCGGCGGCGTGGTCATCCGACCGCAGGCGAGGCGCGTGCGGCCGAAGTTGGCGATTACGATGCAGTCGTTCGAGGCGGCAACGAGCGATGACGCGGCGATTCGTCTGGCCGAAGCGCTGCGGGACGCCGGATTCGAGCCTCTGACGACTGAAGCGCTGGCAGGGAGAATCGGCGTCGAATCTGATGACGTAAAGTCCATGATGCGGCGACTTGCCGACGCCGAAGTTCTCGTCGATATCGATGGGATTCGCGTACATCGCGGTACGCTGGAACGACTGCTGGATCGAACGGCCGTCATGCTCAAGCGGCATCACGCGATGAGGCCGGGCGAGCCTGGAATTCAGCGTGATCGAATGATCGGCTGGATCAGCGCGCGATCCGCGCCGAATCTCGGAAAACGCCTGCTGACGGAGTTGGCGACGCGGGGGATCGTGATCGAACGGGGTCCCTACTGCGCCCATCGCGACTTTCGGCCGGCAATGTCCATTGAAGATGAAAGCGCGATGGCGAAAGTCGTCGCGGAGATCGAGTCGGCTGGTTTCGATCCGCCTGAGTGGGACAAGCTCCGGGCGGTTCGGGGCATGTCCAGGCAGCGGGCCCGCTCGCTCGCCGATATTGCAAAGACGGATCCGCGACTCGTCAGCTACGCGCTGGGCTTTTACATCTCGACTCGCGCGATGGATCAATTTCGCGGCACTGTGGAACAACTGGGCGAAGGCGGCCGTCGATTCAAGCTTGCAGACGTCCGAGACAAGACGGGGCAGAGCCGGCGTGTCGTGCAGCCGCTGCTGGAGCACCTGGATCGCATCGGCGTGACAAAGCGCGTGGGAGACGAACGCATCCTGCTTTGAACCGGCACGCTCCAGTTGGAATTTCTTGCGAAACAACCCGTATGTTGGGACGATAACAGGATATGGAACGGCACGATTCAATCGACCTGTCGCAGATCCCGTCGATGACGGCGTTGCTGACGGCCGCGAGCACTCACGCGACGTTGCAGCATGCCCATCGATCCACGCTGACGCCGATTTTCCGTTCGCTGCTCGAGCGTATGCGGGATCTGGCGCGCGCGGGCGAGCTGGATGCGTCGCAATTCGAACCGGCGTTCCTGCTCGAACAGGCGAAGTCGCAGTTGGAATCTCGACAGATGGCTCGCCTGCGCCGTGTCATCAACGCAACGGGTATCGTGCTGCATACGGGCCTCGGGCGAAGTCCTCTGTCGACGGCGGCGATCGAGCGGATCAATGACGTCGCCGGAGGGTACAGCAATCTGGAACTGGATCTTGCGAGCGGTGAGCGCGGTCTTCGCGGCGGCTACGCCGAATCACTGCTCCAAGAACTGACGGGAGCCGAGGCGGCGTTGGTCGTCAACAACAACGCGGCGGCGACGTTGCTCGCGTTATGCACACTGGCCGGCGGACGCGAGGTCATCGTGTCGCGCGGCCAGCTCATCGAGATCGGCGGATCATATCGCCTGCCGGACGTCATGCAGGCGGGCGGCGCGCGGCTACGAGAAGTCGGCACGACGAACAAGACGCGCGTCGGCGACTACGAACGCGCGATCGGCGACGCGACAAGCCTGATCATGCGCGTGCACACGAGCAACTATCGCGTTGTTGGATTCAGCGAGACGCCGGATACGCGCGAATTGGCTGAGCTGGCGCATCGTCACGGGTTGCTGATGTACGACGATCTCGGCAGCGGCGCGCTGGTCGATGACGCACTTTGGATCGAGGCCAACGAGCCGAGCGTGCCCGAAGCCCTGCGCGACGGAGCGGATCTCGTTTCCTTCAGCGGCGACAAGCTGCTGGGCGGACCTCAGGCGGGCATCCTGCTGGGAAGTCGGTCTGTTATCGATCGCTTGCGGGCGAACCCGATGGCGCGGGCGCTTCGCGTGGGCAAACTCACGCTTGCGGCGCTGGAGGCGACGCTTGAATGCTATCGGGATCCGGCGAAAGCCAGGCAGTCAATTCCGCTTCTATCGGCGCTGCATGAATCGACCGAGTCGCTGAAGGCTCGTGCCGAGCGGCTGGCGAAATCCGTCAGTATCGCGGTACCGAATATCGACGCGAGTGTTTCGATGGAGCAAAGCTACGCCGGCGGTGGATCGCTGCCCGCGTGGCCAATGCCGACGGCCTGTGTCCGCTGCACGCTGCCGAACGGCGTCAGCGTTGATCGCGTCGCCCGAAAACTACGAACCGGCGAGCCCAGTGTTCTCTGCCGGATTCGCGAGGATACAATCATCCTGGACGCTCGGACGATTCGCGATACGGAGCTGAGTGGTGTCGTTGAGGCCATCGTCGATGCGGTTGCCGAATAAGCCGCATAGAATTCAGGCGTGGGAACGAGGCGGGGAATTCCGCGCATGATTCGACGGCCTGTGCGGTACAGTTAGGTTGCGGCATTGATCAGACTGCCAGAGACGGTCGCATGACTGCAGAAAAGCAACATGAGAGCCCGGAAATTCCGAAGGCGATCTCGGGAGATCACCAGGATGCTCCGCCGACGGAGTACATGTCGGGACAGATCAGCGTCATGCGCATCGAGAACCCCGAGATCTGGGAACGAATCGACGCGCTGTCGGACGGACACTTCGATGTCGATGCCTACGGGCATCTGTTGAGTTCTCATAAGCGGGCTTGCGACGCTTGCGGCTACAATCTCTACGGGAACATTAGCGGTCTTTGCCCGGAGTGCGGAACGCCGATCCACGGTTCGGCCGACACCCGGCGATTGCTGTCGATTCGCATTCTTGATGCAATGCGGACGGCCATGCCGGAGAAATGGGAAGCCGTGGCCGAGCGGATTGAAAAGCGGAGAATGGAGTCCGTCGAGAGGGAATTCTCGGCCGAGGGCGCCCGGCGGGACGAAATCCGACGGAAGGCTATGCAGAGCTGGCTCGATCGAAAACGCGGAGAATCGAAGAAATAGTCGCTGACGACCGATCGAGTATGTGGAGTGTTACCGCGCGGACGATTCGATGCGTGTCCCGTCGATTCGTTGCAGCCAGAGTCGTTTGCTGATGATCGTCGAACGTGCCGCCATCCTGTTGTTCTTGTTGTCGGGAATTGGGGCCTTTCTGTGTCCTCTCGGCGGCTATGGGATCGGTCTTTGGCGATGCGCCCGGCGCTCGCCCGAGGCGATCAAGTACTTTGTCTCGCAACAACGGATGATGCTGATTTCTTTCTACAAGTTCGCCGGATTCTCAATCGCAACATTGGTCATTGGCATCGTGATTGCAGCGACGCTGCCGATCAAGATCGCGTTCTTCGTGGGTATTGCGGTCGTCACGTTCGCGGCGATTCTGCTGATCGCCCTGGCGCCAGTCGGTTTGTCGATGGGACCGACTTTGGTGCTGGCTTCGAGCGAGCCGATGCCGGGCTGCTGCGCGAGATGCGACTACGATCTGCGCGGCGCGCCGGAGAGCCGTTGCCCAGAATGCGGCCACGCCGGGGCGATGATAATCCGCGCCCGTTGACGACGGGGTCAAGTTACTCGTCAACCACTTCCAAGAAGCCTAAATGCAGTTCCGCGTGGCGCAGATTCAGCGCGATTCGATCGTCGTGACTCATTGGACCGAACGCCGGGCTGTCGTAGGGCGCATTCTCCCGACTCTTGAGCCGAAGAAACGCGCGTCGGTATCGATCCAGCGCGTCCGTCGTCGGCATGTCTTCCACGCCGAACGTACCGTCCTTGACGCCGGGCATTCGAACGCCGGACGGCATCCCTGTCTTGAGGTATTTCTTGACACGCCAACCGAGAAACGCACGAAGCACCCATGGCAACGGCTTCATCGGATAGCCGTTGTATCCGTAGTCAATCCATGTTGCGACGTGCCCCATGCACTGGCCCGGCGACCAGTTGCCGAGTCGTTTCACGTTGCCTCGACGATCGGCCTCGGCGATTCGCTCGGCCTCTCGAATGGCATCGTCGATGGTGTCGAATCGCAATGTCCGGCGTTGGCTGAGGCCGCTTGATTTCGTCATGTGAACTCCTGGATCGATCGAACCGGACGACATCGCCGATGATCTTAGTCAGGCAAGCGGGAAATGACACGCTGCACCCCAATTGCCGGCACGTCTGTCGCCCGGTGACGAATCGATTATGATCCCGCCCCAATTACTTGAACAAGCGTTCCGAGTCCGTTGTGCACGGGTCCTTGTCAATGCGGTCGCGCGGTGCGGCCCAGATTGCATTGACCGGACCAATCGAGATTGATCTTCACTATGGCCATGAAATCACAAACCCAGAAGTCGCTGCTTTTTGCGTTCGTCGCGTCAATCGCCGCCTGCGGCCTGATTGGAATCTACTGTCTGTTGAAGGGCGACATCGGGGATCTCGAGGCGAGAGTCCTCGGAACGACGGCGGCCGTCGGCGGTGCATCGATCCTTGCGCTGGCGTCCGCGATCCCCTGGGAGCGAAAGCGCTGGCAGCCCATCGGTCCCGTCGGCATCGCGGTGGTCACGATCACGCTCGTTCAGATGCTCTGCCTCATCTGGCTGGGAAAATACTCCGATCTCGAATTCCTGTTAAAGGCGCTCGGCGTTTCATGTACGTTTTCAGTGGCGGTTCCGCACATCGGATTGCTTTCGCTGGCGCGGCTGCAGCGCCAATACGAATGGGTGCGCGTGGCGACGATCGCCGCCATCTCCCTGCTTGCAGGCATCGTCAGCCTGCTGATCATCACGGAGGCCGGGGAATACGCCATCGTCCAGGTCATCGGGACGCTTGCGATCCTGGACGTGTGCGGAACAATCACGGTGCCGATTCTGCATCGCGTTTCTGCCGTCAACACCGTCGATGCCATTCACTCCGCCACGCGCGAAGTCTCACTGACGTGCCCGCGATGCGCAAAGCCCAACAAGAGACTGATCGGGCGATCCGGCTGTCCGCATTGCGGGCTGATCATGAATATCGAGATCGAAGAGGAGCATTGCGCCAAGTGCGGCTATGTCCTGTACGGCACGACGTCCGCCGATTGCCCCGAGTGCGGCGCGCCGATCGGGGCGACCAACAACGCCGCAAAGTAACCTACGCGATTACGCGGCATGATCGTGCATTCGCTATTGAACAGAGTGGCTCGGACCAGCGTATCCGGCAGGAACATGATTGAATCCGCGTTCGCGCACCATGCGGCAAACGCCCGCCGGTGCAAGACGCAGACATTGCAGACTATCGGAGCACTGACGTGAGCGACATACTGACGACTGCCAATCTGATCGCCCTGCTCACGCTGACGCTGCTCGAGATCGTTCTCGGGATCGACAACATCGTGTTTATTTCAATCCTGACGGGTCGCCTCCCGGAAGATCAGCAGCAGCGGGCTCGCACAATCGGCCTGATTCTTGCGATGGGCATGCGCATCGTGCTGCTCATGGCGATTTCCTGGATCGTCACGTTGGAAAGCGCTCTGTTCACGTTGTTCGAACACGGGTTTTCCGGGCGGGATCTTATCATGCTCGTCGGCGGGCTGTTCCTGATCGCCAAGGCCACGTACGAGATTCATCACAATATCGAAGGGCCTGACGAGAAGGACGTCGAGATGAAAAAGGCCGTCGCCTCGATGGGCGCTGCGCTGATGCAGATCGTGGTGATCGATATCGTGTTCTCGCTCGACTCCGTCATCACGGCTGTCGGAATGGCGGATTCCATTTACATCATGATCGCGGCCGTCGTCATCTCGGTCGGTATCATGCTGGCCGCGGCGGGGCCCATCGGCAATTTCGTCAACCGGCATCCGACGATGAAGATGCTGGCCCTGGCGTTTCTGATCCTGATCGGCGTGATGCTCGTCGCTGACGGTCTCGGCCAACACGTCAGCAAGGGCTATATCTACTTCGCGATGGCGTTCTCGCTCAGCGTCGAACTGCTCAACATGTGGGCGAGAAAGAACCGAAACAAGGCGGCTTCATGACGCGAATTGCGGTCATTTGTCCGCGACAAGTAACTGGATGCTGAAGTAGTTCTTTTCATCCGTCCAGATTTTCGCCACTCTCCAGCCCGCCGGCTTCGCCAATTCCGCGAACTTCTCGGGCGTGTACTTGTGGGAATTCTCGGTGTGGATCGTCTCATCCGGCTCGAAGGAGAACGTCTCGTCACCAATCGTGACGACCTGTCGCTTCTTGCTGACGAGATGCATTTCGACGCGGCTGAGTTCTTCATTGAAGACTGCGCGATGTTCGAAGGCATCCAGGTCGAAGTCGGCGTCAAGCTCGCGATTGATGTGTTCCAGTAGATTGATGTTGAATTCGGCGGTGACGCCTTCGCTGTCGTCGTAAGCGCGCTCGAGCACGTCGACGTCCTTCTTGAGGTCGACGCCGAGCAGGACGCTGCCGCCATTCGTCTCGTCGTACATGTTTCGCAGGAGCGTCTGGGCCTGGCTCGGAGTGAAGTTCCCGATTGTCGAACCGGGGAAAAAGGCCGTTCTCGGCGCCTTCGCATTCAGTGCTTCCGGCAGATCGAATGGTCTCGTGAAGTCCGCGCAAACGGGCATGATGGGCAGATCCTGAAATCGCTCCGAAATGCGCTCCGCGGCTTCGACAAGGTGTTCTCGCGAAATATCCACGGGGACATAGGCGGCGGGCTTTTCCAGCGGTTCGAGAAGCAGCGGCGTCTTGAGGCTGCTGCCGCTGCCATACTCGATCACGACGGCGCCGGGGCCGATCGCGCGGGCCATTTCCGGAGCGCTGCGCTTCATGATGCCGATCTCAGTCCGCGTGGGGTAGTAGTCTCTCGCCTCGCAGATGGCGTCGAACAACTCGGAACCGCGCTTGTCGTAGAGATATTTGCTCGGAAGCGACTTCGCCCGATTGCGCAGGCCCGCGACGACGTCGCGCCGAAACACATCTGTCTCAACGGAAAAATCGGTCAGTTCCAATGGCGTGCCGTCGTATTTGTTCATCCGTTCCTCGCCAGGCGTAGCCCGGAAAACTGCCATCGTGCCTCGGCAGCAAAGTAGTTTCGATACGTCTCGCGAATGTGTGACTGCGGCGTTGCACAGGAGCCGCCGCGCAAGACAAGCTGGTTGCACATGAATTTCGCGTTGTACTCGCCGAGCGCGCCTTCCGGCGACTGATAGCCCGGATACGGCGCGTAGGCGCTCGACGTCCATTCCCAAACGTCGCCGATCATCCTTTGGAGTCGAACTCCACCTTCCACGCCAGCCGGACACGGCGCCGGATGAAATCGCTCATCCTCAAGCAGCGTACCGCGCAAACTTTGGTGCCCTTCAGCGATGGAAGCGGCCGCGGCAATTTCCCATTCCGCTTCAGTCGGCAGTCGTGCGCCCGACCATCGCGCGAACGCATCCGCTTCATAATAGCTCAGATGGCAAACGGGTTCGGAAGCGTCGATTCGGCGCATGCCGGCCAACGTCAGCTGCGACCAGACGCCATCGCTTTTTTCCCAATACAGCGGTTGCGTCCAAGCGTTCCTTTGGACCGCATTCCACCCGTCGGACAACCAGATTTCGGGGCGCTCGTATCCACCGTCGGCGATGAACGCCGCGAATTCGCCGTTGGAAACGGGACGCTCCGCGAGCGCGAAGGCATCGACCCAGATTCGATGTCGTGGCGTTTCGTTGTCGTAACAGAAACGATCGCCCGTGCTTCCAATTTCGCGCAGGCCTTCCCTGAATTGAATCCATCGAACATCACCGGCTGCATTTTGCGCATGTTGCGTCGAACTCGCCGGCGCCGCGCGATAGACGGGCCGAAGCGGATTCGCCGAGAACAGCGCCTTGATATCCGTCAGGATCAGCTCCTGATGCTGTTGTTCGTGATTCAAACCTGTTTCTATCGTCGGGGCGACGCGACGAACAACGTCGTCGCTCGCGCTCTCGATGAAGGCCGTCATTCGATCGTCGACGGCGCGACGATAGTCCAGGACTTCGTCCAGTGAAGGACGTGAGAGCAGACCGCGATGCGGGCGATGGAATTGTCGCCCCATCGCGTTGTAATAGGAGTTGAAGAGGTAGAGGTACGTCTCACTGATCGGTGTGTAGTCAACGATATTCGGCGCCAGAACGAATGCCTCGAAGAACCACGTCGAATGGGCAAGGTGCCATTTAGCGGGGCTGGCCTCGGGCATCGCCTGGATGGCACAATCTTCGGCGCTGAGCGACTCAACGAGGCGCAGCGTCGTCGCGCGAATCGAAGCGTAGTCCGCGAGAATTGAAGCCGCGCCCGACATCGCATGCACCGCGACACGATCCTGAGATACCGGCGTATTAATGGACATCCCATATCCCCTTCTGAGGATCAGTGCCTTGTTCACGAGGCGGATGAAGCCCGAACATCCTTCGCCGCACATGCCACAGTGTAGCCGGTGCGCGGAGTCGTCGCCGATGGCGTCGCGAAGCCCGGGATTGGATTGAGAATCACGATAACAAAGGGAATTTGCAGCCAGAGAATCTCTACGACGGTTCGTATTGTAACAAAGGACGCTCGATCGTCAAGGAATTCGCCCTTGCACACTCAACACAACGTGAATTCCTGATGAAGCCGCGCTCATTGCATTCAGTTCTTGCGAATCGTGAATTTCGCGATTGATAACGGCGTTCAAACATCTTCGCTCTGCGTCTCACTCACCTTCACATTGTTGGTGCAGACGTTTCGGAGCAACGCTGAGCGAACGACTTCAACTGTGTTTTGCGCTTGCCATCCTAACGGCCGCTCGCTGCAGTCCGGAACGATTGACTCCGTCGCCCGCGATAAACCGTCCGGGGAGCCACGCGGATGTCCGCATACACGCGGAAGATCGCGGACATCCTCAGCGATGTCGCGTCAGCCGCAGCCCCTTGGGAACAATTAGACGTTCAGCTAATTCGAACAGGCCCTGGACAATGAGCGCAAGTAGCGCTGCCGGAACGGCGCCCTGAAGGATGAGCGGAATGTTGTTGAGGTGAATGCCCGTCAGGATGGGCTGACCGTAGCCGCCGGCGCCGATCAACGCACCGAGCGTGGCCGTGCCGATGTTGATCACTGTCGCTGTCTTGACGCCGGCCAGGATCGATCGCGCAGCCAACGGCAATTCGACGATGCGCATCCGCGTCGCAGCGGGCAGCCCAAGCGCTTCGGCGGATTCGCGAAGTTCGGGACGAATGCTGCGCAGCCCTGCAAATGTGTTGCGAACGATCGGCAGCAGGCTGTAGAGAAAGAGCGCGAAGATCGCCGGCACCTGGTCGACGCGGTGGAAAATCGGCAACATGAATACCAGGAGCGCCAGCGCGGGGATGGTCTGAATGATCCCGACAGCGCCGAGAATTGACTGCGCAACGCCGGCGCCGGATTTCGCGGCGACGATTCCCAATGGGATCCCGACGAGGATGGCCATCAACATCGACCAGGCGACCATCTCCAGGTGCTCGTGCGTCCGATCCCAAATGTCTGCCAGGACTGACTCATCGTCGACGATCACCTGGAGTCCGAGGGCTTGCCGAATGAAATCACCGGCGACGACTGCGACGCGCACGCGATCCGTGTCCGCCCGGACGTTCAGCCGCGTCATCGCCGCCTCGTCAAGCGTGCCGACGAGGCGCTTCCAGTTCGCCACGACGTCGGGATTCGTGTCGTTCAGCTCCGTGCGATAGAGGATGACGGCTTCGTAGTCGGGAAAGTGGTGGAGATCGTCTGTTAGCCGCACCAGGTCGAATTGTTCGATCTTTGCGTCAGTGGCGTAAAGATCCGTCACATCGAGCGCGCCGTCGGCAACGCCGCGATAGGCAAGATCGTGTTCCATGCCTCTCACGTCCTGCTGGGGAAGGTTGTAGCGGGCCTGAAGACTCGGCCAGCCGTCTTCCCGGTCCATGAATTCGCTGCTGAACCCCATTGACAGCTCGGGGTGCTTCGCGACATCGCTGATGCAGGTAATGCCAAGTTCCACAGCTCGATCACGATGCATACCGAGGATATACGTGTTATTGAATCCCAGCGGCCGGCTCATGGAGATGCCTCGCGCTTCGAGCGCAGAGCGCAGTTCCACATCGGTCACGAGCGCTTCACCCCCGAGAATCGCCTGCTTGAGCGTTCCGCTGTATTCGACGTACGCATCAACTTCGCCAAGCACAAGGCTGTCGAACAGGACTCGGGAGCCATAGTCGCGCTGATGCGTCGATTCAACGCCGCGCTCCTCAGCCAGCAGCCGCAACATCTCGCCGAGGATCGCCGATTCCGTAAACCGCTTGGAACCGACTGTCAGACGGCGTTGCGACGCGCTTGCCTGGCCCTTGTCGGAACACGAGGCGCCTGCCATCGGCAGGGACATTCCGAGGATGAGGCAAGTTGCGATGATGCGCCGCGTCGTCATCCGCCTATTCCTTCGAGAGGGCTCCGATGCGCTTGAATGAACTCCGTGACAAAGGGCTCGCTTGGATTGTCCATGAGCTCACGAATACTGCCGCGCTGCACGATGAGACCGGCTCGCATCAGAACGATCTCATCGGCGAGAAAGGCCGCCTCACCGAGATCGTGCGTCACGAGCACGACGGTTTTCTTGAGTGCCTGGAATATTCCCTTCAAATCCGCCTGCAATCCGGCACGGATCATCGGATCGAGCGCGCCGAGCGGTTCATCCAGCAGGAGAACGTGCGGATCGAGCATCAGCGCCCGCATGAGGCTGACGCGTTGGCGCTGGCCGCCTGACAGCTGGAGCGGGTATCGCCGGAGACCGTCGCGCGGGAAATGCGTCAGATCGGCGAGTTCTTCGACGCGAGTCTGGATCCAGTCGGCCGGTTTCTTCAGGAATCTTGCAAGCAGAGCCGTATTGTCGAATGCCGACAGATGCGGAAATAGCCCGCCATCCTGAATGACATAACCCATCTGTTGGCGCTGCGTCAGAAGCGCGACATCACTGAGCGGATGCCCTTCGAACAGAACGCGACCTTCGTCGGGGCGGATCAGCCCGACGAGCAGTCGAATCAGGGTTGACTTGCCGCAGCCACTCGGGCCGATCAGAACCGTCGTCTTGCCGGTTTCGATCCGAAGATCGATTTGCGACAGCGCGGGCTTCCGGTCAAAACGCTTCGTCACGCCGAGAAGTTCGAAAGCCGGGGCTCGGCTGTCGTCGGCCAATGACATCAGAACGCGCCCGGGTCGTCGTCCAATGACAACAGGAACGCGATCAGATCGGATTGCTGCTGATAGGAAAATCCCGCTTGAGGATCGACGAAAAACTCGTGGCCGGCTCCCTCGACGTTCGATCGCACGAGATCGGGATCGGCATGGTTGTTTGCAACGCAGATCGCGCGAAGATCTCGATCGAGCAAAGCTCGCATCGAATGCGCGGCGCTGACGGGCTCGGCGATCTTGCGGGTCTTGGTTACACCGATCAGGGACTCGTCGAGAATCGTGTAGCTGCCGTCCAGTTGGACGGCAATCGCATTCGGATGAACGGCGACGCCGGCATCATGGAGGTATGGCGCGTTGAGATAGACGCCGCGCAGTCCGGTCGTCTTGTAGCCGCCGGTCATCTGCATCAGCCCTGGCGGGAGATGCAGATTGTCCGCCGTGCCTTCAGCGGGCGGCAGCTCGATCATCGGCGGATCGGCCGGCAGCGGACCCACGAGGTCGAATGCCGGCAGCTTGGCAGCGACGAGGCGACCTTCGAGCGAATTGCGCGCTTTCCCGCGAATGGCGTTGACGCCCAGTTCGTCCGCAGGATGGATCACTCGATCGGTAAAGAACGGCGGTACGTGACACTCATTGCATTTCGCCGCAAGAAACACTTCGCCGCCGCGCTGGACAGCGCCGCTGAAGAGTGCGCCGAAGTTTTCCGGTGTGTGGTTCGGCGGTACATTCAGGCTGGACTGAAACGCCGCTAACGCATTGGCGGATTCGAGGACCCGCTCACCCGGCGGGTTGAAGATAAGTCCGTTCAGGGAAAACAACGTGGGATCGGGGAACGCAGGGGTTTCCATCAGCCGTTCACGTTCCGCCCCCGGGTAATTTTCTTTCAGCCAGACCGAAGGTTGTACGCCGTCTGGAAATCTCAAGTCGGGATCAGCGGCATTTTGAAGGACCATACCCAGGAACACTTCGGGATCGAGGTCGAGGACGGACTCGGGCGAAAAGAACGGACTCGACATGCTCAATTCAAACGAATGCACGGCGCTGCTGAAGGCCGTCACGCCGCCGAACGGACCGACGTTGAACCCGCCGTCCCAACCCATGCCGCCTTCACCGGCGACGAAGTTATCCGGCACGCGAACGAGAGACGTGCGACTGTCCGGGCCCGCGTCGAATGTTCCCTTGGGCATCGTCAGCAGGAAGTCGTCCATTGCAGTTTCGTATGCGACAGGATCAGGCAGCGTGACGCTGTCACCCTTGCTGTTGATGATCGTTTTTCCAGTTCTCGGAAAGCGCGGGTCCATCGGATCAAAGTCGCTGCGATTGACCTTGATAAACGCGCCCGCACTGTTGGGCGAGAGCGCGAGAAACAGACCTATGTCTAGATCCGTGTTGGCGCGGCCGACGATTTCGCGCCCCGTCGCCACATCAACCGATGCATGGCAGATGGCGCAACTGACCGCCCCACCGTCGAAACCGACGGGCGTGAAGTTGCCGGCCTGGACGTCAAGCCCTGTACGCATGACGGTGCCCGCGGGAATGGGCTTCGAACCGATCTTCAGATCGCGAGAAAGCGTAACTTCGAGATTGGTCGTCGCTTCCTTGGGGCGAAGCAAGCACGTCAGAAGAATGTCACGCAGGAACGTGGCCGTGCCGTCCGGATCGCTGGTCGGATCGAATGAGTCGAGGGCCGACTGGAGGGTCGATTTCCCGAACTCCGATGCAAAGCTGATGATGTTGCTGATGGAAAACGGATCGCCAAGCCGCCCCTGCAAGAATTGAATACTGCCCTTGTCGATTAATTCCTGCGTATAGTGCACGAGACCGAGACGCAGGTAGCTGTTTTCATCGTCGAGATCAAGTTCGGCGTCGACAACCATCTGACGGGCGTCGGCCTCGGACAGAGACTTGCCGAAAAAGTCGTAGGTGTTCAGCTCTCTCATCGGCGCCGGCTCGAACAGCGCGCTTAATTCCGGATCGTCCGTCGTCACGAATTCGGCGGGACAGTTCATCCCTGTCGCCACGATCAGCAGCAAACAGGCGACGGGTAAGCAACAGCTGATCTTCGAAAGTTGACGGGGAAGCCGACGAGGTTCTTGCGTTCGATCCATGAACACGTCTCCGTTCGGGGAAACTGCCGACGGCAGTGCCCCGCGCGCACTCCTTTGCGAATCCTGCACCACGCCCAATATCTTGACACGATACCATCTTGATAGCAACGATTTCGCGACGAATGCCAGTCCAGAGTGGATCTGAGCTGATTTCCGCCAATATCGACGCATTGGTGGGCCAAACTCAATGAGTGTGACGCAATGCACGTCTGCTGGAGCGTCAGATGACGATGTCGGCATCGTCGTGTTCGCGACTGTATGCGATGGGAGGTAGCGGTTTGCGCTTCGGTATCAGGAATGTCAGGCCGATCCCAGCGACGACACCGCCAAGATGCGCCCAGTGTGCGACACCGCCCTGACCGACGGAAAAGGTCGCGGGATAGAGATTCTGGATCACGATGTAAAAGACCATATAGACCCAGGCGGGGAGATTGACGGAAATCGGCAGGTAGCCCAGCAGTGTCCACGCCTGAATGCGAGATCTGGGCGCCAAGACGAGATACGCGCCCATGAGGCCGCTGATCGCACCACTCGCACCGACGAGCGGAACGTATCCGTGATCGAAGTAGCCGTGTGTCAGCGAGGCGAGCACGCCTGTCGCCAGGTAAAACAGGACGAACAGGATCGGACCGAAGCGATCCTCGATGTATCGGCCGAAGATCCAGAGAAAGAGCATGTTGCCGATCAAGTGCATCCAACCGCCGTGCAGGAACAGACTCGTGAACAATTTGACGCCAGCAGGCACAGCGAGAATCGTGTCGATCGCCTCGCGATCCGGAACCATCGCGGGCTGCCCCGTCAGTCGGTTGATGTACATCCGTCCGAACGGATCGGTCCGTTGCACCAAGTATCTCTCAGCGAGATTCGATTTGAACTCGCCGGAGTCGACGAGCAACTGGGCCGGCATGAACCCGTATCGAAGGGAGTCGACCGCTGTATTCCCCGCGGACATCTGAAACAAAAAGACGCCAGAATTGATAATGATCAAAAGGAGCGTCACGTAGGCAGTGCCGCGAGTGGGGTTGTTGTCTCGAATTGGCAGCATCGGCGGCGGGTTACCTCAGACCTGGACCATTGCACGTGGGTCGCGCGCAGTATGCGTCGTTAATTCACTACGTCGGATCGTTCGATCTGCTTGCCCGCTCGCAATCAGACGGCAAATCGGAAAGCACCTTGAGCACGTGCTTGATGGCCGGGCCGACCAGCGATAACCCGTCGCGAACACCATTGGGGCTGCCGGGAAGCATGACGACCAGGCAGTCACCAATTACACCGGCGCCGCCCCGAGAAATTATCGACAGCGGCGTCATCGAATAGCTTCCGGTCCGCATGATCTCGCCGAATCCCGGCAATTCTCGATCGAAAATCGGTCGAAGCGCCTCGGGCGTCACGTCGCGGGGGCCGACGCCGGTGCCGCCCGTGGTCACAATCAACGTCGCGCTTTTCGCCGCCTCACTGACGGTCTTGCGAATCGCGTCTATGTCGTCGGGGACAATGCGTCGCTCATCACATGGTAATCCCAACGCGGCGAGCTGTTCGGCTGCGATCGGTCCGCTCCGATCCTCCGCTTTACCGGCGGACCGCGAGTCTGATATGGTCAGGACGACAACGCTTGCATTCATTTCGGCATCGTAGCGCGACGGGCAAATGCCCGCAAACTATACGGGGACCGCGTGGCCGGGTTCGATTCGGGGGCGCTTTTGTGCGGCGACGTCCGCAAACGCGCATGCGGGCGTGTCGCAGACACGGCTTATTGGGAGCGAAAGATCCAAGCCGCTCCATGCTGCTCGCCCGACACGCTGCACTTTCACGAATGAATCCCGGCATGACTGCCGGGGCTCGGAATTGAGGGATGGATGTCGGATGGACCGGGACTTCAGCGGATGCGCGCCGGCGCCGGCCGGACGATTGGATCAGTCGTCGAAGAGGTCGTCCCAGTCATCTTCGAGATCATCCCAGAAGTCCTCGAGATCATCGAAGAAATCGTCGTCATCGTCGTCACAGCAATTGCCATAGAATCCAACGTACTGGACGGGATACACATCGATACCGAGGACGAAGGAATCGAATCCGTAAAGATACTCGTCGCACGCCGTCGCGGGGGCGAGCATGCCAACGAGTGCAACGGCGAGCAATCCAGTCTTAAGCTTCATTCTCATATCGCTGCTACTCCATTCCATGGAATCACACCAGATCTCGGCCATTGTCGCACAGCGTATTGGCGCCGCAGGACAACGGCAGGCTTCCTTACGTACAGGGACCGACACGCCTGCCGAGCAACGGTTAGCGGGTTTCGTCCATCGGAGACGGACCGGTTTCGCACACTGACAGTCCCGCCGCACGACAAGGGGAGAATCAAATGCCCCCTTAATCAGGGAATATTCACCCACAGCCCCCCAATACCCCGACAGAACGATCCGGCGGCGAACGCGAAAGAACGCACGGAACCCGTTACAATACCGAGGGTTAGGCACTCTCGACGGTCCACAGTTTCCAGCGTCGCTGAAAAGCGGCGAGCGTCGGCGACTCCAGGAGATGCGTAGATGTTCGGCAGATTAACCAACGTCCGGATCAAGGCGGCTGAAGATGCTTATGAACAGGGCCGGATCGACGACGCATTCGACATTGCGGTTTCGACGGACCTCGCCGCGTACGGCCGAATTCAGACGCTTCGCGAAAAGCTCGCCGATCATTGCCTGCAAAATGGTCAGGAATTCATGATGGATCGGAAATTCACGGAAGCGCGCGAGCAATTCAGGAGGGCCGCCCTCCTTCGCCCGGCCGATGAGCGGGCAGGTGAGTGGATCAACAGGGCCGATCAGGCGATTGCGGACGAACAAGTGGCAACGCGACAACGAAATGCCGCGATTCAGGAAGCCAGGCATCGAATGGAAGCGGGAAGCCTGAACGGCGCCGCAGCCGCGCTGAATCTGTCGCCCAAACGGGATCCCGAAGGGCTCGCACTGAACAACGAGATCGCTCGACGGGTTGAAAAGTCCGCTGCGATGCTCGAAGCCGCGCGAAAGGCGCTTGACGACAACCGCCTGCAAACCGCTGTCGGCAGCCTGCTCGAAGCACGGAAGCTCAACGCGCGACAGGAAGGTCTGGCGGAGCTGGAGTCACGCATCGTTCGCGAATGCGTCGATGCCGCATCGATTGCATTGCGTGAAGGTCGAATCGATCGGGCCACGGCGGAGATTCGCCTGCTCGACTCGATCGGCGAGTCGACCTCCGCGCGTCGCGAGATAGAAAGCGCCGTGAACCTGGCAAACCGCGCCGCGGCCGCACTCCGGAACAACGACTTTGACGGGGCCGACCTTTTGCTCGGGCGTTTGTCGAACGTCGCGACAAAGGCGGGCTGGGTCGCCGAGGCAAGAAAGCACTTGCGTGCCATTGACGACAATCGCCGTGCGCTGTTCGAAGGTCCGTTGGGAATGGCCGTGAGCTTTGCGGCATCGTCGGTCGATCGAACGCAGTCGAATCCTGCTGAGACGCTGCCGGCGAGACCGAGTTTCCCGCCGCCGCCACCGGTGCATGTCGGCGCCGCCGCGAACCGCGAATTCCGCGGCGAGAGAGCGGACGCCGGCCTGCCGCGACGACTGTTGCTGCGCATCGACGGCGTCGGCAGCTATCTGCTGATCCGCGGCGATCGCATCTCGATCGGCCGTGCCGGTCCCGGAGCTTCGGCGGATGTGCAGCTCGTCAGCGATCTATCGGAGCGGCACGCTGACATCGTTCGCGCAGGCGAGGATTACTTTGTCGTCTCGCAGTCGGGCGTCGAGCTGGCCGGTCAATCGACGGACCACGCACTGCTGCAGAACAGCGATCGAATTCGACTGAGCCGCCGCGTGAAGCTCACATTCTCGCGGCCGAGCCTCAAGAGCACGGCGGCATCATTAGAACTCGGCGAGGGCGTGCGCATGCAGTCGGAATGCAAACGCATCGTGCTGTGGAGCGGCCCCATCCTGATGGGCGCAACGCGCGAATGTCACGTCCGGCTGGCGCCGACGCTGGGCGACTTCATCCTCGTCGAACGCGGCAATTGCCTTTTCTTCAAGGCGATGCGCGGCGACGCGGGTCGCAACATCATGCTCGGCGAACAGGTCAACGTCGGCGACTTGAGTTTTCGCGTCACGGACTGGAACGCGAACGCGGGTTCCCGCGGCATGGTTGTCAGCTAGATCAAGGACGCAATAGAGATGGTATTCACATTTCAACAAGGCGATCGACCGCTGCCGGGGTACACGATCGAGCGCGGCGTCGGGCGCGGCGGATTCGGCGAAGTCTATTTCGCCACGAGCGACGGCGGCAAGGAAGTCGCGCTCAAGTTCCTGCGCGACAACGCGGCGATCGAGCTGCGCGGCGTCGCGCAATGCCTGAATCTGAAAAGCCCGCACCTCGTCGCAATCCACGACATCAAACAGAGCGAGGCCGGCGACAGCTTCGTCATCATGGAGTACGTCAACGGACCGTCGCTTCGCGACATGATGAGCGAGCATCCCGAAGGTCTCGGCAGCGACAAGGCCGTTTACTTTCTTCGCGAAATCTGCAAAGGGCTGTCCTATCTGCACGATTGCGGCATCGTTCATCGCGATCTGAAACCCGGCAATATTTTCTACGACGACGGCTACGTGAAGATCGGCGACTACGGCCTGGCGAAGCTGATGGCATCCAGTCAGCATTCAGGTCAGACAGTCAGCGTCGGAACTGTGCACTACATGGCGCCCGAGGTCGGCAGCGGCAACTACGATCGGACGATCGACATCTACGCAATGGGCGTCATGCTCTACGAGATGCTGCTGGGCCGGGTGCCGTTCAGCGGGTCGTCGATGGGCGAAGTGCTGATGAAACACCTGACGGCGCAACCAGAGGTGGACGAACTGCCGGCGCCGTTCCCGGCCGTCATACGCAAGGCGCTGGCAAAGGACCCGAAGGATCGCTACCAGAGCGTTCGCGAAATGATGGATGATGTGTTCGCCGTCGAGGACATCAGCCGCAGTGCGGCGTCGTTCGATGCATTGGGGCTGTCGCGCATTGCGGCGCGGGTCGCGGAGCGGGTGCGGATGGATGCCGGCGCGCGTGTCGCTGTCGGCGTCGGCGGCAGCAGCAACATTCGCGGGTTCAGCCCGGGCGGCGCAACGCCGGCACCGCCAGTGATCGAGCGGCATCGGCGGCGCCGAGGCATTCCCGTCGTGAATCGCGTCGGCGAGCGCCTTCGACGGATTGCCTACGGCAACGAGGGCGATCGTTTTCTGTCGATCCCGGACTCGCAGGGCTTCCCGCCGCGCGATCGCGTAACGACGGGTTTGCTCGGTCTATTTCTGGGGCCCTTCGGCGTCCATCGATTCTACACGGGACACAATGCGATCGGCGTGTTGCAGATCCTCGTGACTGTGTTGACAGGTGTCGGCGCATTGTGGGGCATCGTCGAGGGCATTCGGATCCTGATGGGTTGCGACTTCCAGGACGCGATGGGCCGCCGGTTGATCGGAACGAAGCCGCGGGATCCGTTCGCCCGCAACGCCGTGGTCCGCGGATTCTGGGGCATTGTCGGCGTCGTCGGAATGCTCGGATCGCTGGCCATGTGCATCACGGCCCTCGTCGCCCCGCCGGAGTTTGAAGTGATCGGGTACGACAATGGACGCAGTGTTTGGTTCAACCCATTCGATATTCTTCCGTGCGTGGCGTGCGCTGCCCTGGCTCTGGGCGTCTTCAGTTTGTGGAAGGCGGCGCATCGCGGCGGCCTATCGGCCTGGCGGGCCACGATCCGCCCTGCCGCGATGGGGTTCGCGGCCGCAATGGCCGGCGCTGCCTATTTCCTGCAGCGACTGATTGTGCCGGCAAATGTGCAGGCCGTCGTCATCGGGTTATTCTGTGTATTCGCCGCCGCCTTCTTTGCCCTTTGGATCATTCGCGGCGATCGTTTTCCGCTGAAGTCGAGCGACGTGTATTGGTCGCGAACCTGGATGGGCGTTTTCCTGATTGTCGCCGTGTTGTCCGGGGCGCTGGCCGCGTACGCTCACAATCGATGGCAGGAGAAAGGCTCGGCGTTCCAGGATGTCAACGCAGCATCGGTCGTGGAAGTGATGTCACCGAATTCGAGGTATCGCTTTGAAGAAGGCAAGTCGACGATGATGCAAGTGCGCAATTCGATCTATAACCAGGAGCCGATGTTCCTGTTCGCTGCGCTCGGACTGATGATCTGTTCCGCACTCGAGGCGTGGCATCGGCGTTCGCTGATCGCTCGCGCCGCGCAGATCGCAGAGGATACAAACGCCGTTCCAAACGAGGGCTGAGATGGGCTATCGATATCAACAAGGCGACCGCCCTTTGCAGGGGTACACGATCCAACGCGGCGTCGGCCGCGGCGGGTTCGGCGAGGTCTACTACGCTACCAGCGACGGCGGCAAGGAAGTCGCCATCAAGCACCTGCGCGACAATCCGCAGGTCGAGTTGCGCGGCGTCCAGCACGTGCTCAACCTCAAGAGCCCGTACCTGATCGGCGTACATGACGTCCGGCAGAACGCCGACGGCGAGTTCTTCATCATCATGGAGTACGTCAACGGTCCATCCCTGCGGGACCTGATGAACGATGCACCGAACGGGCTCGGTCCGCAGAAGGCCGCCTATTTCGCACGTGAGATCGCCAAAGGCCTCGCATACCTGCACGATCGCGGGATCGTCCATCGCGATGTCAAGCCGGGGAACATCTTCTACGAAGACGGCTACGTGAAGATCGGCGACTACGGCCTGTCGAAATTCATGGCGGCGAGCCAGCACTCGGGGCAGACGGTCAGCGTCGGTACGGTTCACTACATGGCGCCCGAAGTCGGTAGCGGCAACTACGATCGGACGATCGATGTGTATGCACTGGGCGTGATGCTCTACGAAATGCTGCTGGGGCGCGTCCCGTTTGGCGGTTCGTCGATGGGCGAAGTGCTGATGAAGCACTTGACGGCGCAACCCGAAGTGGACGAACTACAAGCGCCCTTCCCGCACGTGATTCGAAAGGCGCTGGCGAAGGATCCGAAGGATCGATACCAGACGGTCGACGAACTCGTGAACGACTTGTTCGAGGAAGAGGATCTCAGCAGATCCGTCGCGGCGTTCGAGCCGCAGACGCTTTCGATGAGAGCCGCCCGCGCCGCGGAAGAGGTTCGAGCCGATCGAGCCGCACAAGTGCATGCGTTCGGCACGGGGAGCAGCAACATCGGCCATCAGCATTCGCCTCCGGTGCTGAACGCCCCGCCGCCACCGCCGCCGCCGAGACTGCCGCCGGTCGGCGTCGAGCGCCCCCAGTTCGGCGGCCGCGTCCCGATTCTCGCGGGTTCACATCGACAGATCGCCTCGAAACTCGCGCAGTGCACGTTGATCTGCCTCGGAATGTCAGGGGCATTCGCGCTGATGTACGACCGCGAAAAGTACATGCCGCCCGTGTTCGCCATGACAGTCATCATGACGGCGGCTGTTTACCTCGCGGAATGGCTCGCGCGGTTCCGATTCGCAAGAGAAGGCACCTGGTGGCCCAAGCTCGCCGTCGCAGCGTTGTTGTCCTTTCCGATTCTCTCCGCCCTGCAGCGATCGTTCGACGCCATGGGTCAGATCGAATCACTCGGCATCGGTCTGGCGGTGCTTGGCATCAGTTGGCGCGGACTTCTGCGAGACGGCCGATCGGGCAACCGCAGTCTGAGTCGTATTTTCACTGCAGGCCTGATGGGTTTCGCGCTCGGATTCCCATTCGCACACGGTGATATGCAATGGGGGCTTGCGATCATCGCTGCGACGGCTGCGCTCTGCGTGCAGACGCTGGGGCAACTGTGGCCAACGGAAATAACCGAAGCGGAAGTCAAGGGCCAAGCGCCGCCCGACAGTGACATGTGGCACTCCGACGAACGTGGCTTCGCCGGAATCGAGACGCTGCCGGCGCATGCAGGCCGATACGCCGGACCGATCGATCCCGTCGCCGGCCAGCGCAACCGGCGCAGTCCGCAAGGCGGCAACCCGCCACCGCCGGCGCCGATCCGCGAACGACGAAGCCCCGCCGTTCGAGTCGCGTGGCTGTTCGGCGCCTGTGCGTCTCTCGGCGGCATGCTCTTTCTCTTCATCGCGCCGAATTTCATGCGAGGATTCTCGCGATCGGACCAGGACGCTGCGATCACATGCGGCGTTATCCTGGCGAGTGTGTTCTTGTTCTGTCTGACGTGTGCCATTCCTGCATTCCATTCGGGCATATGGCGCGGCGTCATTCGGAAGGCGATCTTCTTCGGCGGCATCGCCCTGTGCTCCGGTTGCGGAACGGTAATGGGCCTGTTCAACCCGCGAGACGAGACCTTCGCGCTATGCCTCGCCGCCATCATCGCGGGCGGCATGGCGATCATCGGCGTCTGGTTCATTCCCGTCGCACCCTACAATCCGAATCGACAAAGCGACGACAAAGAAGCCTCCACCGACGCGAAACGGACTCGGGCACGACGACTGCAGGCCAGCGGCGCCGTTATCTCCATCGTATGCGTCGGTTTGACGATCCTTCTGATGGCAACGATACCCGATCATGATTGGGACGAGATCGTTGCACCCATCTGCATCCCGCTGGGCATGATCGGCGTGAGTCTGTTTGTCAGCGGGATCGTCCTGGGCATGCGCGGTTCGAACGGCGCAGCGCCGAAGCTTGAGTTGCCGCTCCGGCGCGACGTCGCGGTGGACGATGCAACCGACCTCGGGCTACTGCTGGGCCGATTCGCCGCAATGCACAACTACCGTATATCGGATCGCGGGCATCTGTTCTGGAACTTCCGACGCGGCGCGTGGATCGGCCAGTTGTTCAGTTCCGACATCCGCAAGTGGAAGACGCAACTGAATTTCGCAGCTTTCGCAGATTCAAACGGTGGCCATGTGCTTCGATGCATGTTGGATGTCGATGCAGAAGTCAATTCGCCCGGCAAGAAGCAGCTGAAAAAGCTGTCGGAAGAACTCGATGAACTTGAACGCCTGCTGGCGACTTCGGGCAGCCGCGTTGGCATTGAGCGCGGCGGGGAGGTGCAGGTATGAACGTCGGCCTCGTCGGAATCGGATTGTTTGGGATCCTCGGCGTGATGGCCGTCGTTGTCGTCGTGACGATTGCGGCGACTTCCGCCCGCAAGAACGCAGCGCGATCGCGGGCCGGTCTGATCGCCACGATCTTCGGCGGCGCTTTCGCGGCCGCTCTGCTCGCCGCGCTCCTCCTCGTTCCCACACAGGTCGCCCGCACGCATTCGCATGCATCCGCAACGAACGTAAACGCTGACGCGATGCAGCAATCAAACGGGATCGTAGAGGCGCCGTCAGACTCGTCAGCGGCGGGCCAATCCGGGCGACACGTGCACGTCGGCAATGACTCGCCCAGAACCCGAGTCGAGAGTCGGATCTTATATGGCGACAACGACCGACCGCGGTTTGGACGGATGTTGCTCATGGCACTCAGCCTCGCAGCATTGCTCGTGCTTGCCCGCGTCGCCGTGGATGGTCGAAGAGGAAGCGGCTTTGGCGCCGGCGCTCGAATCGTCGCGGTCCTAGCGTTTGCCGGCATTTGTGCATTGCTGGCCAATCTCGGGCCGATCCTCCGCTAGGCAGACGACTTTTTTTGCGCGAGACGCACTCGAACCGCGTCTCTTGCGCTCGGCTGTGGTTCTGCCGCCGTCATGAGTGATCGAGGCTTTACGTGCGCCGACAAAAACGCGATCATAAGCACCAGGCGGGCCTCGATCGGGATTTGACGTCGGTTCGGACGCTGCAAATGTTCATTTGCGCATCGAGGCACGGCCGCATTACAGATGAAACGTGGGCTCCGACTTGACTGACACGAATAATGCCGACCAGTTCCTCATCGCCGCCATTCGCAACGGCGATCAGCGCGCTTGGCGCCAGTTGATCGAGCGCTATCAGGGGCGACTGTTGGCGTTTGCACGCGCACGGCTCCGCGGTCCCGGCGAGGCGGAGGACGCATTGCAGGAGACGCTGCTCGGCTTCGTGACGAGCCTCGCGCATTTCGACGAGAGCCGTTCGCTGGAGACCTATCTCTTCGCAATCCTGCGATACAAGATCGGCGAAGTGCTGACGAAGAAGAACCGACGGAAAGAAATCGTGACGGGTTTTGACGTCGACGACGATTCGCCCGGTATACCCGATCCGGCGAATTCCGAGACGCCGAGCCAGGCGGCGGCCCATCACGAATTGACGCGTCAGCAGGCCGACGTATTGGCGACGATTCTGCGACGGCTGATTGAGGAATTTCGCGATCGCGACAAACTCGACGATCTGAAAGTCATCGAGCTGCTGTTCTACGTGGGACTGCGTAACAAAGAGGCCGGCGAGCGTCTCGACCGCGACGAGAAGGCCGTCGCCGGCGTCAAATTTCGCGCCCTCAATTGCCTGCGCGACTACCTTGAGGAATTGCCTGACGAGCGGAGAAATCTCCTCGGCTCGGCATCCGTCTCCAGCGAAGCGACGGTCTCCCGCATATGGCGAGAGCGGCGACTGAGTTGCCTGAAACGCAGCACGCTCGGCTCGTACGTTCTCGGCGTATTGGACGAACCCTGGAACTCCTACGCCCGGTTTCATGTGAAAGAAATCGGCTGCCTGATGTGCCGCGCGAACCTGGACGATTTATCGCGCGAGAGCGAACGCATCGGCGATGACGTCGGCGAACGAATGTTCCAATCCAGCGTAGGATTCCTCTCTCGACCTGGGTGACGGTGATCCCGCATCGCGTTTGGTTGACGCTGCCGCACATCTCAGTGTTCTCTCGGCGACTGTATGTCGCGTTTGTGACACAATTAAGAAAAGACCCCGCGTGTGCGGGGTCATGCTTGCTACTGGATTGGTTGTGATACGTGCCGCCAAGCGGCGGATGGTTCAGACCTGAGCCGCGGATTGACCGGCGCGAGTCTCATGCCAGGCGTCCAGCTTCTCCGAGAAGCGTCGCTCGATCCGGTCCTTCCAATTCGCGCGATGGTAGGCGTAGTTGACGATGATCGGCATGGCGAACGAGGCTTCCGAATAGACCATCTGCTCGTACTTCGTGTCGACCTTGCCCCAAGAACACGCTTCGCGAAGCGTCGAGCCGGAGAGGGCGCCGTCGCGCTCGTCCGCGACTGTGATCTGGATCGCGTATTTGTGCATCGGCACATCGTACCCGAGGACCTCGGCGGAGATCACTGTATCCTGAATGAAGTTCTTGGGGACACCGCCGCCGATCAGGAAGATCCCCGTCTCATTCAAGTCCATCTTGACTTTCGTCAGTTCCAGGAAGTCTCTCACGGAGTCGATGCGTACCGACTGTTCGCCGGCGTGCCATTGATGATGCACGAGGCCGAGGCCGGCGGAGCTGTCAGAAAACGCGGGGCAGAAAATGGGAACGCCTTTGGCATAGGCAGCGCCGATGATGGAGTTCGTGTCCTTGCCGTTCTCGTGAATCCAGCGACCCATTTCACGGATGAACTCGCGCGAGCTGTACGCGCCCGGCGCCATCGCGTCGGCGATCTCGGAAACGGTGCCGTCGCAGACTTTGAGCTCTTCCTCGTCGATATACGTGTCGTAGATCCGATCGATGTCCAGCTCACGGAGCATGTGGTCATCGGCGTGCTTGTCGCCGACATAGTGCCGAAACCCAAGGGCCTCGAAGAAATCCTGATCGACGATGTTGGCGCCGGTGGCGACGATCGCGTCGACCATATTGCAGTTGATCATGTCAATGACGACCTGCTTGAGACCCGCGCTGATGAGGCTGCCGGCCAGTCCGAGGAACACGCCGTTGTCGCGATTGTCCAGCATCTGCACAAAGTAGTCCGCAGCCGTCGCGACGTCGCGCGACGTAAACGCCATGTGGCGCATCTGATCGACGTAGGTCGACAGATCGAGCTCCTTGATGTTGATATGCTGGATTTCCCGACTCAGAAGCTTCTTTTTCTCTGCAGACACACTGATCCCTTTCACGGAAACATCCACGTGATCGCTGTGAGACGACCTCAGACAAGCAATGCGCGCATTCTATGAGACGGCAACCCGCCCGGCAATCCGGCTAACCGCCTTCGGGATGTCGGAATCCGGCAACGCCGCACATCCATGTGGTGATTGTCGGATGCCCCCGCGGCTTGAATGGACGGCCCGATTCCGGGCTCAGCCCTCGCCAACCAGCTTGTAGTTCTCACCCGCCGCCTTGATCGCCTTCTCGACGGCCTCCTTCGACGGCGCTTCGCCCTTGACGATCATCCACGCCTTTTCCTTCGTGTGCGATGCGACGACTTTCGTCACATTCGGCAGCTTGCCGAGTTCGTCGCGAATATGGCCCTCGCAGCCGGAACACGTCATGCCGGTCACTGTGTAAGTCACCAACTTCTCGTCCGGCGACGAGACTTTCGGCGGCTCGACGACATCGCCCGTGCTCTCTTTCGAACAAGCGAGGCCGACAAACGGCAGCGCCGCCGAAATCCCCAGTAAGCAAATCCAGGATCGAATCTTCATTTGATGACTCCTTTTAATCTGTCGCGCCATGCACGTGTCAATGGTGTATTCAAGTGTCATGCGTGAATATTGCAGGCGCGATTCCTGTCGAGAGCGTTGCTTCGGTAGTTGCCTCAAGCGTGGATGGCGAGTGACGCCAGCAGCATCACGGCACAACCCACGCCGAATGCAGGTCGCCGGCGCCGTCCCATTTGAAGCGGGCTCTCAAATGTCCCGTCGGATTCAGTTGCAGCCAGTCCACGCGCCCGACGAAAATCTCGATCAGGCAGAACCAGCGGCGGGCCTCTGCGGCGCTCAGACGATTCGGCGGCGTCTCGGGACGATCCCAACCCTCCTTCAGCACGGTGCCGGGTGAGGCGGCGCAGGCGAACTCGTCGCGCTGCGTATCGTTCAGACTCGCCCAAGACGTGTCGACGATGTCACCTTCCGTCACGACGCTTGCACGCCCGCTCAGTCGGAGCTGCACGCGCATCATTGAATCATAGGAGAGCCACGCGACGCGCGGATCTGCTTCGATCTCATGGATCTTGTCGCTGCGCGAATCAGCGAAACACCAGAGCCGTCGGCCGTGGCGATCGACTTTTCGAAGAACAACGGTACGAACCGCGACGCCGCGTTCGGAATGGACTGTTGCGATCTGTCCGAGCCGACAAGGGTGATTCGGCTCGCCTGTCGCCTTCTCCAGATCCGTCCATGTACTTTGCAAGAGTTTTTCGAGCTTCGAATCGCCGTCCACCATGTGAATCCGTCACCTGATATGCTGCGCCACCGGCGGCAAGATACGGAATCGCCGCCACGATCGCCCCATCATCCGCCCGCCGCCCGCGTCGTCAACGCCCCGTCAATCGTCCCTGGAAACGCCGAGCTTCTCGGCCTGCTCCCGCAGGAGTTTCAAGGCACGATGACAGATCATGTGAATCGAACCGATCGAGCGATCCAACGTCTCGGCCACGTCGGAAACCGGCCGGCCTTCGATGAATCGCATTTTGATGACTTCGCGATAGTGCTCGGGCAATGTGGCGACGCAGGCGCTGATAACGCCGAGGGCCTCGTCCTTTCGCACGACCTGGCTGGGTGTCGAGCTGTGGGCCATCACGCGGGCCAGGAGATCGACATATGTCGTCTGATGACCGCCGGACGGCGCCGAATGCACTTCCCTTCGAACGTCTCGACGCTCCGCCCGCAGGGCCCGATGCTCGTCAATCAGTTTCCGGTCGAGGATCGCGTACATCCAGCGGAGAAAGGAGTCCTGGCCCTGGTACGTGAATTGCGAGATCGCGCGAAACGCCTCCAGATAGACCTGCTGGAGGATGTCCTCGGGTTCGATTTTTGACTTCATCACGGCGTCCATCTGCCGGAGAAGCCTGGCGCGCAGACGGGGATGGTAAAGCACGATCAGGCGTCGAGCGGCTGTATCGTCGCCCTCACGGGCCTGGTCGATCAGGATTCGCGTTTCCTCGACGCTCATGAGTCCGCTCAATCCGCAATTCGGCGCCCCGGAAACCTCCCGGCGGCGCGACCTTTCCTAACCCTTGCAATTACCGTAAGTTTCGTTCAAAGATGGGAGAATGACAAGCCGCTGAATGGGTCAAAAACACGTCAGAAATTGTAATCGGACGAGAACCAATACCTGATAGGCTACTACATAGATAGTGAGGGATTCCGCGATCGGGCGTTTTTCCCGTCTCCGGCTGAGCCGGCCGGATGGACCGAATCGCAACTCACGCAACCACTTGGAGATGCGGGCACACTCGCACTGTGGCCCACTCATGACAGATTTGCCCCGACCATCCAACGAGCCCGGCAGCGACGACGCCCGCGACGAGGCAATCGGCCGGCTCATCAATGAGTTCTTCGATCGGCGCGAGAGTGGAGAGATCTTCACTGAAGAGGAGTTCCTCGCGCAGAACGCGGACTTTGCGGATGAACTGCGCGAACACCTCACAGGGTTGGACCTGATCAAGGGCATCGGCTCGTCCTCGGCGGCGGACGGCCTGGAATCGAATCGAACCCAGTCCATCGCCCGGGATCGTCACGAGGCCGCCGCCGAGTTGGAAGACATCCACATTCCGGAAATCCCCGGCTACAGGATTCAGCGACCGTTGGGTCGCGGCGGAATGGGCATCGTCTACAAAGCGATACAGAATTCCACGGGCAGACAGGTTGCCCTGAAGGTCCTCCTGGAGGGCCCCTTCGCCGCCCCGCAGGCGCGCAAGCGATTCGAGCGGGAGATATCGCTCTCGGCTCAGCTGCGCCATCCAAACATTATTCCGATCTACGACAGCGGTCGCGCCGACGGCCGCATGTACTACGCGATGGAGTACGTCCGCGGGCTGCCGCTGACGGAGTACGTGCTCCGCGAGAACCCAGGCCTGACGCGACGACTGCAGTTGTTCTGCAAAATCGGCGCAGCCCTGCGCCACGCTCACCAGCGCGGCGTCGTGCATCGCGACCTGAAGCCCTCGAACGTCCTCGTCAATGCGGACGGCGAGCCTCACCTGCTCGACTTCGGTCTCGCAAAGCAGGGTACGTTCAGTGACATGACGACATCGCTGACGGCGCAGATCATCGGCACGCCGGCGTATATGTCGCCCGAACAGGCGGCGGGCGATCCGTCGGGCATCGATGTCCGCACGGATGTGTACTCGCTTGGCGTCGTGCTCTATGAGCTCGTGTCCGGCGAGTTGCCGTACGACACGAAAGTGTCGATCGGTAAGTTGCTGACGAACATCGCCAAATGCGATCCCGATGAAACGCACTTGTCGAAAGCGCGGATCGACCCCGAATTGACGGCTATCGTGCTCAAGGCGCTTGAGAAGAACAAGGACGATCGCTACCAATCTGTCGATGCGTTCCTGTCGGACGTGACGCACTACATGGCGGACGAGCCGATTTCCGTCCGACCGGCAAGCGGCGCCTACTTTCTGCGGAAGACATTCTGGCGACATCGCGTGGCGATCGCCGCTGTCGGCATTGCCGCCGTTCTGTTCGGCGGCGTGGGGTACATGCTCTACAAGATCAACTCCGCGTTGAACGAGAACCAGGTGAAGATCGCCCGGCAGGATGAAGCGATCAAGGTTCAGGCGGAAGAGAAGCGGCTGCTCGCCGAACAGATCGAAAAAAAGAAAACCGAGGTCGACGCCTACGAGGCGCTGATCCGGCAGTTCGGACTCGATCCGAAGGTGTTTCAGAATCTCTCAAAAATCGCCGGCGAAGGCAGGCCGGCGCCGGCGATCGGTGAATTGATGCAGTTGCTCGCCAATGCAAGCGAATCCAATATCCCTACCAACACGGGTTCGGCGCCGGCAAGGCCCGCCGGCAAGGATCTCGAGGCCGGATACCAGGAGTTCGCCATCGGCGAGATATCGCCGAACTCGCTGACGCCCGCGGATTCCGTGACGCCAGAGGCGAGAAACGCCCTCACGATCGCGATCAGCAACTACATTGACCAGCTGAAAGCCGCGGAACAGGGCCGCCAGGCGGCAAGCCAGCCTTCGTCTCAACCCGCCGATTCCGTCGCAGACGCCATTGACGGGGAAGACGGCAAGGATGCGGTCGAGTCGGGCGGCGCGTCAGTCGCGCCGAAAGCCGTCAACAAGAGCTGAGCCAGCCGCGTCGTCTGGTCGACCATCGCCGCCATTTCCGTCTCCAAGAACGCCCCCGGTTCGAACGCGGCCACAAGCCCCGGCGCAATTTCCCAATTCCGCTCACGCGCTTGCTGCGTCAGGAACGCAGCAAGCCGCGGCGTCATGTGGGTCCGCCAAGCATCGGGATCGTCCGACAGAAATGCGTGCGGCGAGCGAATGGCATCAGGCTCCGCGAACTGAGCCAGATCAACCGGATACATGTGCCGGACACGCGCGGCGGCTATCAGCCAGTCCTGATCCGTGAGAATCGACCATCGCAGCGGGCAGGCGACATCGCACAGAACCACGCGCCAGGAATGCGACATCCGCTCGAGTTCCGTTCCCGTCTCATACGTATAGGAGAATGCAAGAATACCGGGCCGTGGCTCGAATAACGCGCCGATGCGGCGGCTATGGCCGACGCGCATCAGCGCCATGCTTCCCGCACGACTCAATACGGCATCCCGACCTCGCAGGCGAACACCCCAGCCGAGTTTCGACGCCAATCGGCGGATGCGGGCCGTTTCGCGCAATCGCCTGTAGAGAAGCGTCGCCGCCGATACGCCGATCGCACCCATGCCGGCTACGAGATATGTGGCGTACGTCTGTTTCACTGTTGATTCGCGCGTTCCGGCGCATCACCGATTGCCGGCTTCTTGTCGTCGTCTTCCAGCTTTGGCTCGGGTTCCGACATTTCAGGCCTGGGAATCAACCGGACGCCGTAATCCTCTTCGGGGATTTTCAGAGATCCGATCCACTTGAGAATTCGCTGGAATCGAGGGTGCTTGTGCGACTGGTACAGCGGTCGATATTCAATCCCGCCGGGGTGCTGATACTCCGCAGGGACTTCGGAAGGCGGCAACATGTACGTTACGAGCAGTGAGTGCGACGGATCATTGCGATCGATCATCTTCTTGCCGTTCAGCATGAAATCATTGAGCGTAATGAAGTTTGCATACGTCGTCGCCGCGAGTTTCTTCGGGTCCTTGAATAGCTTGAATCCGTACGCCTTTTCATTCGTCGCGTTGTGACAGCCCGACGTCGCGCAGCCGCGAAGCACCTGTGGCATCACGTGCTTGCGAAACTCCAGGAAAACTTCCGGGTCCGTCAGAATCTCAACCTTGTCGGCGTACTTTGCACCCTTGTAGTGTGCAATGATATGCAGCTTCTGCGGCGGCGTGCGCTTCAGGAAATTCTGCCGCGCCTTCTTCCCCTTGAAGTCGTCGTGACCGGTCATATCAACCAGGAATTCGTCCAGCACGTCCCTCGGAATCTTGACCGTGACGGGATCCACGCCCTTCAGACCTCGCATCGCGCGGAGCTCCATGTAGCGGATCCGGTTGATCTCCTCGTCCGTGAGTTTGCGCAATTCCGGGGCGATTCCGTCTGCCGTCTCGGTCGATGGCCCGTCCGGATGATCGGGTGCATTGTCGTTGTCGTTCGACGTGGGTTCGTCCGCCGGCGGCGCCGCGAACGCCCGCTGAGGCTCGAATGCGGAATTGCCGACGAGAATCCCGACGCCCGCCACGGCGACGATCGCAAGTGTGATCGCGAGCCGCCTGTATGCATAAATGAAGTTCATGTCGCTCCTCCAGCTGATACCGGCGTATTCGACAATTGCGAATCGCCCGCTTCGATCGACTCGCCCCAACCACAGTTCCCCGTCCGTGCGTTATTATATGAACCGGACGCGTCCGGCATGCGTGTGCCGGAAAGCGCCGATAATCCCGCAATCAGAAGGTAGGCGATGGACTCGACAACGTCCACCATCCAGTCGTTCCTGGGAAAGAACGTGGTTTTCGACACGGCAGGCCCCGTGACGTATCTCGGGACGCTCGCATCCGTGGAATCGGACGGTTTCATTCTGGAGAACGCCGATATCCGCGATCGCCACGAGGGCCATGTCAGTAAGGAGAAGTACATCTGCGACGCCAAGGCCCACGGGATTCAGGCGAATCGCGCTCGTATTTTCGTGTTCCGTGACGCCGTGATCAGCGTTTCATCCCTTGACGACGTCATCGGCGAGTAGCCGAACGAAACGCGGCGCTCGCCCTTTCGGGCCAGCGCCGCGATGCGCATTCGAGTTACACGAGGAGCAATTCCCTAGTTCAACAGGGCCGCGGTCATTCCGGAAACGTCCGCGATATCCAGCCCGCTGCTCGCGTCGAAATCGCCCGCGCAGACTTCGCCTTGAGTCGGACTGCCCGAGAGCAACGCGCTGACGAATCCCTGCACGTCGTTGCCATCGACGCCGCCCGATCCGTCAAAATCGCCCAACACAGCGCCGTCACACGGATTGCCGCTCTCGCAGACATCCGCGATAGAGTTCATGTCCGCGTCGGTGCAATCGGTACCCATGCCCATCCATGCGGCCATCGGGATCTGCTGGCAATCCGACTCGATGACTTCCGTGATGCAAAAGCCGTTCGAGAGGCAGCAGGCGCCGACCGGCTGCGGGCAAAAGACGCCCGAGCAGACTGTTTGGTGACCCTGGAACGTGCCACCCATCGCATTGCAGTTCGTGTCGAGGACCGAATCCACACAATTGCCGGCGGGCATGCAGCAGGCGCCTGTCGGAAAACAGATGATCGTAGCACAGTTCGAGCCCGCGCCGTTCCATGTGCCGCCGGCGCCTGAACAGTTCAATGCTGTCAGGTTGACGCACCCTGACGGCATGAAACAGCAAGCCCCCGTCGGCTGCGGACAATTGACGTTCGCACAAAGGGAGGCGTCGCCCTGATACACGCCTGACGACGTGGCGCACAACGACTGAGTCAACGACTCGCAGGTACCATCCGGCTTGCAACAGGCGCCCGTCGGCGTAACGCAATTCAGCGGCTCATAGATGACGCGCATCGTCCAGTCATTCACGAAACTGGCGGGAAGGACGGCCGTGTCATTCAGGCGATACCAGCCGGACGCGACAGTCAGAGAACAGAGGCCAGTCGCGCCAGGGCAGGTTCGGGCGAACAACCACTGCTCCGACCCGAATTCTCCGGGACCGGCCGAGTCCATCGCCGGAAACGAATTCGTGTTGACGTCGACCGGACAGCAGATCGCTGGAAGCGTGCCCAGCCCCGAGCAGCTGCACGATGTCAATGGTGGGTTGTTGTGCGCATCGATTCGAAAACCGATGCTGAACTTGTTCGACCCGTCGTTCATGATGATGATCTGTTCCGGATCCTGCGGATCGACCGTCAGTTGCAGGTCGACAACCTGCGAACCTGCGAACGGCAGCGAGATGTGCGGAATGATGTCGCCATCCGAGGAGACCGTCTCAACCAACGTGCCGGTTCGCGGATCTCCCTGCCAGACGAGCAAGGAGAATTCCGTGGTCGTGTTGTTGAATGAACTCTGACCCCACAGGATTTCGCCGGTCCGTAGGATGATCGGCCAATCCGTTGCCGGGACCGTGTAGGTGGACGCCGCGATTTCCTGTTCGACCATACCTGGCGGCAGCGAAACGGCGACTTGGCCGGTGAACGGTAGATCGGAATACGTTTGCGACTGTGGCGGACAAATGCCGCGCGGCGCGCCGGCGGGGCCGCCGCCCGGAGAGATGAATACCTGCATCGTGGGGATGTCATTCCCCTGAACAATCGTTGGCGGCGAGTCAAAAATCGGATCAACTGCCGGGGCGTCATCGCCAATGGCGTGAGAATCCGCCCAAACCAAGATCGACAAGATTGCGCAAACAGACAGTGAATGCCGGAAGAACGACATACAAACCCCTCCCACCAGGCCGGGTGCAGAACTGTTGTAGACAGATCGCATCCCTCCGCTCGTCACGAGAATGACGACGGACAGAGAGCATGCAAACCCATACCGCTCGCTACCGATTATCTGACGTCGAGGCGACGAAATCAAATTTTTCCGGTGTAAATCCTTTTCGACAACGCGGTTATGGACCTGCTCGGCGGCGGCTAGAGGATGCCGGCGCCGAAACTGTCGGCATCGTCCGTCGTATTGAGATCGTCCTGTGGTGACGTTGACGACATGCTCTCCGTCGAATCCACGACCTCGGCCTGCATGTTAGCGTCACCCATATGTCGCTCCCCATGTGACGACCCGTTGCGACCGTTGGTTGTCCCCATCGTATTCGACGGCGGATTCCGTTTCTTGGATGCCGGCTGGGGCGACCAATCCAGCCCGGCAGCGAAATCGTCATCTTCGCGAGCCTGCGTCGGGACAGCTCGTCGCGCCGGCGGGACTTTCGCAGGGATTGCCTCAGCTCGGCGTTGAGCGGGCGGCGCGGGCGCTTCTTGCGGTTGCACCTCCCGGCTCGGTTCCTCCGTCACTTTCGAGGACTTTTCGATCGCCCGACCTTCAGCGTGACTTGGGCGTTTCCGATCCGGATCTCGCGGCTCGCCGCGGCGAGGCGGCACTGGCTCATCCGCGTCGTCTTCCAGTCGCGTTGGTCTGCGCAATTGGGCAATCACGTCGTCGAATCCGACGGGCGACTCGTCATACTCCTCAAAGTCCTCGTCGCTCTGTGAATACCCCGGCTCGAGTGACAACGACAATTCCTCTTCAAACGCCTTGATGACAGCCTCCTGGATCATCTCCCGGGATTCGACATTGATCGGATGGGCCACGTCGGCGTAAAGCTTGACCCGGCCGGCAGGATCCCTTGGCGCACGGTTCGCATTGAGCCGCGTCCCGCACTCGTTGCAGAATTTAGCCCGCAGGTGGTTTTTCTCACCGCATTTGTCGCAATGATCCGACATCTTTCGTGAGGGCATAGCCACAAAGGGCCCGTCATCGCCGTCGATCACCTTCAAGTCGCGAATCACGAACGAATCGTCGATCGTTATGCTGCAGAACGCTCGAAGTCGCTCGCTGTCCTCCCCGACCATCTTGACTCTGACCTCGGTTATTTTCACGCCTCACCTCCGCGATGTCCGTCGTCGTATGCAAATCAGCTTGTGGAGCAGAAGACACAGAATTGTATCAGATTTGACGGGCCTTCGTATTCGGCAAAATTCGATGAACAAAGACGTCGGCGCCCGTCGCCAACGCTTCGACTCTGGCGGCCCACGCGATCGCGTCGGTCGCATGACTGAAGATCGCAAAGAGGGCAGAGCCGCTTCCCGTCAACCGAACCCGCCGATCATCCAGGCCGTCCAGCTGTTGGTGCAGCCGATGCAACGCCGGCTCCACGACAAATGCCGGAAGCTCCAGGTCGTTGAATAGATCGCCCATCACGCCGTCGCAGTCGAGATTGTTCGCCTCCCAAGGTCGCGCGGCGACACGATCCTGTTTCGCATGGGCGTATGCCGCATACACATCCGCAGTGGAGAGGTGAATCGACGGGCTGACGAGAACGGCCCATCCCGCAATTTCGCGGTCCAAACGCTCGATTTGTTCACCTCGACCACGCATGACGAGTTGACCGCCATGGATGAATAGCGGCACATCGGAGCCGATTCCCGCACCAATCGCCGCCAGCTCTTCGATCCCCCAATTCAGATCCCACAGGTTGTTCAACCCGATCAGACATGCGGCCGCATCCGAACTGCCCCCGCCGAGCCCCGCCCCCGCCGGGATCCGTTTGCGGAGTTGAATGCCCACGTTCGGCGCGATGCCGGCCCGGCTCGCCATCGCGTGCGCCGCCTGATGTATCAGGTTCCGCTCGTCAGTCGGAATCGTGTCGTCGTTTTGGATTTCCAGTTGAAAGGACGAGGACGGCCTTAGCGCGAGATCGTCGAACAGATCGACGCAGACCACCCACGACTCCAATTCGTGAAAGCCGTCCGGCCGCCGCCCGCGCACGGCAAGCGTCAGGTTGATTTTGGCCGGCGCTTGGACGAAAAGTGTATCGCTTTGCGATGATGTCATGACATCGCCGTCCAGCCAAATGACGTATCGAACAATGCACTCTTTCGTCGCGCCGCATGCAGGCACATTGGCGATTCTTGTAAGGCCGGCGATTGCATCAACCACTCTGTCATCGTGTCACGCATCGGTCCAATTGGACCGGACTGGCCGCCTGCTGATTCGATGCTAACCAGACATTGGACGAATTTCACCCGATGTCGCCTGATGTCCGATCGCTTCGCAAGAATTGCGCGCTAGGCTTCGGCATTCGGCGATTCGAACACTTCGCCGGCCACTTGATGCGACGTCTCGGGCTTGACGCCTGAAAATCGTTCGAGGGCGAGCGTTGCAATGAATCCAATGAGCACCATCCCGCCGCCGATTCCCCAGTCGCCCGCCGTTGTCGGGGCTTTTGCCATGGCCAGCGTGACTGCAGATCCAATGACAATGCCCAGCAGACAGCCGATCGTCACTTTTTCGTGCGTTCGAAGCAACCACTTAAGGATGTTCGTCACGAGGACCAGACTGATGATCACACCGATGCCGACGGGTATGATGATCCGAAACGCATTGACGTCGCCTTCCTGTCCCATGCTGAGAACATAGGTCTTACCCAACGAAATCGCCGCGAGGATCTGCTCGTAGCGCCCGAGGATCAGCAACATGTAAGCGCCCGAGATTCCCGGCAGCACCATCGCACTCATACCGAGAACGCCGGCGACCAGATCCCGCCCATAGTTGATTTTCAGATCGTATTCACCCCGCTCGATCATCGCCTTCCGCTCGGCCTTCTGAGCTTCTGTCGGTCGCTCCACTTCACCGCCGACGAACAGGATGAGGAACATCAGCGCAATTCCCGCGAACGCCGCCGTAAATGTCGACCCGCGCCATGGCGAGGCCATGCGAATCAGAAGCGGCGCACCGCCCAGCGTCATGCCGATGAATAAGCCGTACATGATGACAGGTTGCGTCGTGACCAGTCCCGAGAGCCGCCCCGACAGTCCGACGATTGCGACGCCGGCCGTCGCTCCGATGATCCCGAGCAGCGCCAGGGAGCGCATCGTAACTTTCAGGCGCGTGATGTTCGCCACAGCGGCGATGAATTCCTCGTAGAGCCCCATGATGAGAATCATCGTGCCGCCGCTGATCCCCGGCACGAGGTTGGCAAGGCCCATCAGAATCCCGGCGATGCCGCAACGGGCAACCGGGAACCCCTTCAGGGAAGATTGCTCTTCAGCCGTCGCATGTCTTTCAGGTGTCGTCATGGGCGGGAATTGGTTGCGAAGTCGCGGGTTTTGTCAATACAGCGCGGAAGCGGCGGCTCCAGAGTCGGTTCGATCCTCGAAGCACTCCCCGCAAACAGGTTACGCCTCCGTCAAATTGCCGTCCCGGATCGAAAAGCGCCGACTGCATCGCGAACAAACCGCCGTGCCGTCCACGTCTTCCAGCCGCTCCCCGCACTCGCAAGCCCAACCCGACTGCCGAGCCGGCACGCCGACCATCATCGCGTAGTCCGGGACGTCCTTTGTCACGACGGCCCCGGCCGCGATGAACGCGTGCCGACCGATCGTGTTGCCGCAGAGAATCGTCGCATTGGCGCCGATCGACGCGCCTTCCCGAACGAGCGTCTTTTGATAGTGTTCCGTCCCACGCTGCGGATACTTGCAACGCGGATCGAGGACGTTCGTAAAGGTCATCGACGGTCCGCAGAACACGTAGTCCTCCAGCTCGACGCCTTCATAGACCGACACGTTGTTCTGAATCTTGACGTGGTTGCCGATGCGGACGTTATTTCCGACGTTCACATTCTGGCCCAGCGAACAATTCCGCCCGATTGCGGCGCCGCCTTGCACGTGCGAAAAATGCCAGACCTTCGTTCCCTCGCCGATCGTGGCGCCGTCGTCGACGACGCTCGTCGGATGCACATAGTACGGCAGATTCGCCGCCGACCGCGCACCGCTGGTTGCAGCCGCACCATCATCTCTGCCGAGAAGACTCGCCGTCGCCCGTTCCAGGATGTCCATCACGGCCACGCCCTGCTCTCCGTTTGCTATCTCAATCGCCCCGCCGCTCAGCCGTTCGGCGAAATACGCCAGTTCTTCCGTCAGCGGGAGTCGGCCTTCACACGAAATGATCTCCGTCGGCCCCTCCCTCGGAATCGGTTCGCCACGAACCCAATCGATGCCCTTCTCGTAGAAGTGCACTTCCTTTCGCGGCGATGCGTCCTCGAACGACAGCATCCCTTTCGATCCGATGACGACGAGGCGGTGCTCCTTGAACGGGTGCAACCAGCTGACGAAAATATGGCCCACGACATTGTCTGGGTAAGTTAATACCGTCATCGTCGTGTCGTGAATACCCGGCTGCACGAAGGCCCCACCGCGCGATTCCACCCGCACGGGCGTTCGATCGATCAGGTATTGGAAAATCGAGATGTCGTGCGGCGCGAAACTCCAGAGGATGTTCTCCTCCTTGCGAATCGTCCCCAGATTGAGCCGATTGCTGTATACGTACTGCAATCGACCGACCTTGCCGTCGTCGATCATTTCGCGGATCTTGCGAATCGCCGGATGAAATAGCAGCACGTGGCCGACCATCAGCGGAACGCCGCGGTTGCGCGCCAGCGCGACGAGTTCACGGGCGTCGTGCGATCGCAACGTCAGCGGCTTTTCGACGAGCACCGGCTGGCCCGCCTCGATAATCTGCCGCGCAATGTCGAAATGCGTTTCGGCCGGCGTCGCGATGGTGTAGCCGTCGAAGCCTGCGTTCAGGGCGGCATCGACCGTGTCAAAACCGACAGCGTTTGGAAACTGTTCGACGAGCGTCCGCCGACGATCAGCCGTCGGCTCGACGAACCCGCCCAAGTGGCCGAGCTCCTTCAGGGTGCGGATATGATTGCCGCCCCATCGACCGCCGCCAATAACACAGATTCGCTTTGACATGGGCCTCACTTCGTTCGCCGGCAGCTCCGTTGACCGACGCCCCCGATCTCCTCGCTGGTCAACCCGCACCGTAACCGATGATTCTACCCTTGGCTCCCTCGTTGCACGACATTTCTTGTCCGCTACCCGGAGCTCAACGCACCGTCCGGCCGACTCCGAATGACCATGCGAACACGTACACGTTGGGCGTCACCACCTGAATCTACGTATTGAGCTCTCAGGAAAAATAAACCAGCCCACGAACATAAGAATAGAATTACCTATATCAACATAGGCCATAGGGCGTGACTCAACGTGACAAAGCGCGCCTCGAAGGAGCATCGCAATGGTTCAGAGTGCATCCAATCCCCCAAGGTCGTCAGAAGTCGACAAGAGAAGGCCTCGTAAGAACAGAATTCGATGGGGGCTCGGACTCATCCTGATTGCAGGTGCGGCAATCCAGTTTGTGCCCGTCGACAAGACAAATCCGCGGATTACGAGCGACATTCCCGCCCCCCCTGAGGTCAAGGCGGTTCTCCGACAATCGTGTTACGATTGTCACTCCCACGAAACGACCTGGCCTTGGTACAGCCGCATCGCGCCCGTCTCTTGGCTCATCGCAAATGACGTCAACGAAGGTCGAGAGAAGCTGAATTTCTCGACTTGGGATCGATACGACGCCGGGAAACAGGCCCACAAGATCCACGAAATCTGGGAAGAAGTCGAGAAGGGGGAAATGCCACTGTGGTTCTACGAACCGCTCCATCCGGAAGCCAAGCTGACTTCGGAAGACCTCGCGATTCTGAAGGCGTGGGCTAGCGCGACGCCGGACGTAAAGCGCGGACGCGATCATAACAAGGATGAATCTGACGATGACTAGGAACGCTCGGCAATCGGTCCCCGGCTGATTTCCGAGTGCATGTGCCGATAATGGCGGCGCTGCTTGCCCAGGTTGTTGGCGACGCGTGGTCCAAGATCGCAATCGAGCGGAATTCACGAGCTTGAGAAACCACCAAAGTCACACGACTGGCGGCCAGGGTTCGTTTCTTAACAATCTGCCTGTGAATTCTTGCCGAATCTTTACGCAATCCTGACGTGCATTCGGCCCTGCCGCGGGGCATCATTCGCAGGCGAGGGGTAAGAAGCTCAATTCACAACACCCTTTGGCCGCCGAATCCCAATCCCACCACACCCAAACAACACCACTCGGCGGCCCCTTTCTGCGCGCTCCATTACGCCATTTGAGCAATGACATACCAATCCCAAAGACGCGGACGCCCCGGGTAATATCCCCAACCGAGCTCATTCATGTATGTCCAGGGATAGGAGAGCTTCTCGATGGTCTCGACAACCATCGACACGTCGCCGCAAAGTGCCCGAATCTCGTCAGCCCGAAACAGCTTCAACGCATAGCCCGAGGCATCAACATTGACGCCGTCGGACCCCAGAATCTCATTTCGCTCTTCCGGTGGTCTTCCCGCTCTCCGATCGAGTTCGAACAAATACTCCAGCGACTCCAGCGCCGGCCATACGATAAAGAACACACCGCCCGGTCGAATCGAACGCGCCATTTCGCGGAACATCTGCGAAGCGTCGCACGTGTTTGACGCACAGATTGAGTTGATCGACGTCGCTGCATCGACGCAACCGCGAATTCTCCGCAGTTTCCGCAAGTCCGCTTGAACGAGCAACGTCTGCGGCGCCTCATTCACCGCCCGCCCGCGACGATCATCGGCACAAATCCGATCGAGGCCTTGCTTCGAATTCAGGCGTTCGGAGGGCACGCCCCGGCGTCGTAGTCGTTCCGCAGCGAGCGAAAGCATCTTCGGCGAGAAATCGATGCCGACAGAAAGTGGCACTTTGCCGGCCACGAGTTCCAGTGCGTCGCCCGGCCCGCAGCCGAAGTCTACGAAAACATGGTCCGATCGACGATCGTCTGCCTGCCATTGCCGCATCAAACGTCGCAAGTCACTCCGCAGTCGAAACCGAACGCCGTCCGAAAACGGCGTCACGGACTCGGCGTGGTAGTTCGCGCTGAACGCGTCCCAGTCAGCGGCGCGCTGTTTTCCATGAGCGACGATGGACATTGAGGAGGAGTGTGGACGATCCCGCGCGTTATTTCAAATCGGCCGGCGCGAGATCACGGCGCGATGACGAGCTTGTCGACGCGCCCCGTTGTCCCGGTCGGTCCTGAGTTTGTCGCTGTCAGCACGTAGATTTCGCCTTCCGCATCCTGGCCAAACGCAAGGATGTATCGGCCAAGCGTTCCATCGCCCGAATCGGAAATAGTCAGTTCGCGCGTCGTCCAGCTTCCGTCGGTATTCTCCGTCGCTGCAAACAACCTCCCGTCCACGGTGGAGTTCTGCGACGTCCATTGTCCGAACACGTAATCACCAGACAGCCCGGGAACGCCGTCGCCTCGGCACACGAATCCGCCGATGATCGAGACGCCGACGGCATCGCCGTTCTCGTCCACCTGCGGCTGTTCGATAATCGGATCAATCAACGGCGCTCCGCGCGCATCCGTGTCGTCGCACGTCACGGGTGGATTCGAGGGGTTTGAAGGGTCATAACAGTGGGCTCCTTCGCGCGTCTGCCATCCGTAGTTTCCGCCGGCTTCGACAATATCGATCTCCTCGTAGAGATTCTGCCCGACGTCCCCGGCAAACAACCGATGATCGCCGCCTGAATCAAACGAAAATCGCCACGGATTGCGGAAACCCAGCGCCCAGATCTCGCCGCGTGCGCCGGCCACGCCCACGAACGGGTTGTCACTCGGAATATCGAACGGCGGCCCCAAAGCGACGTTGATGCGCAGGATCTTCCCGAGCAACGTCGTCAACGACTGCGATGTGCCGCCGGCGATCGTCCCGTCATCCCCGACGAGACCATTCCCGCCGCCGTCGCCGACGCTGACGTACAACATTTCGTCGGGGCCGAAGGCGAGCTGCCCACCGTTGTGATTGCTCGCCGGTTTGTTGATGTCGAGCAGCACGATTTCGCTGTCCGGGTCGGCGACGTCGTCATCATCGGCGCTGACGTGAAACTCACTGATTCGCAGCTCGGAATTGAAGCCGGCCGGATCGCCGGCGTCCCGCGGTGCGTTGTAGCAGACGAAGAAACGGCCGTTCGCGGCGAAATCCGGATGCAGCGCCATCGACAGAAGCCCGCGCTCGTCGCGCAGATTCAGCGTCACCATTCGATCCGTCACATCGAGAAACGGCGTCGTCAGAACGGTCCCGGCTGAATTCACGACGAATATGCGACCGATCTGATCGACGACGAATCGCCGCCCCGTGCCGTCATTCGGAAACACGATGCCGACGGGGGATACGAATCCGTCTGCGATCGTCTGCAACCCGACACGCATCGTCGATGGAAGCGTCGACGTGTTACGAAGTGCGCATTGGGATGCCGCGACGATCGGCATCGATGCCGCAAGCAATGCGGTGCATGCCAAACGACGTGAATGTGTGATGGACTTCCATTGGGTCGGCAATATGCAAGCTCCGTAAGTCTACCCGCGAAGTCGACTCGGCCAACGCGCGGCCCATGCCCTTTTGACGACAGTCACCGCACCAACTATACCATCCATCACGAGCAACGGGGCCGGGCGGACTGCAATATCGGGGCGATCCAGAGAGCCGATCTGCCCGCGGCGACCTGTCAGCGGCACGAACGGGGCGCACGATCGCGATCTTACTCCTCCCAGAAGAACGGTTCGCGCTTCTTCTGCTCGGGCCAGATCTGATCCATCGTCGCCGAGTCGTAGAGCCGGCCGTTGATCATTGTGTAATGAACGCTGTCCGTGTTGCGGATGCTCTCCAACGGGTTCGCATCGAGCACGACGAGGTCAGCCAGCTTGCCCTGTTCGATCGAACCGATGTGATCGTCCAGACCGACATAGTGCGCCGGATTCATCGTTGCACATCGAAGCGACTCCAAGGGCGTCATGCCGCCCTGTTCGAACATCCAAATCTCCCAGTGCTGTGCAAGCCCCGCGAGCTGCCCGTGCGCCCCCAGGTTCACACGCACACCGCGATCCAGCAGCTTCTTGCAGACGCGCGCGTTACTGATGTGGTTGTTTTCGTTGTCCGGCACCATCGGACGACGGCGCGATCGCGGATCGATCACAAAGCGCGGCATGAAAGACGAGAGCCGCTTGTGCTCCCACACATTCGACGTCTGGTACCAGTAATTCTCCCCCCAGTTGCCGCCGTACGCGACGACCAGCGTCGGCGTGTAGCCGACTTGCGACGCGCCCCAGAGTTGCAGCACATCCTCGAACGCATCCGCGACGGGGATCGAGTGCTCGACGCCCGTGTGGCCATCGACCACCATCGTCAGGTTGTGTTCCAGAAGCGAACCGCCCTCAGGAACGACCATCATTCCCAGCTCGCGCGCCGCCGCCAGCACCTGCTGACGCTGTTCGCGCCGCGGCTGGTTGTAGCTCTTCACGCTGATCGCTCCCGCCGCCTTCATCCGGCGCAGGTGCGAACGGGCATCGTCCAGAGAATCGATCTCCGCTTTGAACGGCGCCTTCGCCCCGTAGAGGATCGTCCCTGTCGAGAAGATGCGCGGCGCGACGATCTCGCCGGCACGCTGCATTTCGCTCGCCGAAAAGATGGCATGCGTGTCGTGAGAAGGATCGTGCGTCGTCGTCACACCGAAGGCCAGCTTGCAATACAAGGCCCAGTTCTGCTGCGGGTGTATTCCCAACGAGGCATAGGGTCCGTGATCGTGGACATCGACGAGCCCCGGGATGATCGTCTTACCCGACACATCCACGACATTTCCATACGACGGGATGTCGACTTCATCCGCCGGCCCCACTTGCATGATCCGATTATTCTTGACGATGATCGTGCCGTTCTCAATCACGTCGTCGCCGTGCATCGTGATGATTCGCGCTCCGCGAAGTGCAATCAGGCCCTCGGGGCGATCGGCGTCCACCGTCGGTGCGATATCGATGCCGGCCTCGGGAGGATCCGGCAGTTTTTCCGGCGCGCCGGCGAGAAATGAAAACGCATCCTTCAGGTCCGCCTGAAACAACTCGCTTCCAAGTGTCCAGTAGAGTCGATCGCTGGTTGATGAGAACTGAACGAATTCGCCCGCATCCCGCGAAACCGTCGCGCACGGTATCGACTTCATCTTCGGGCTGACATTAATCGTCTTACCGGTCGCGGGCAGCGGCATGACGCGCGCATTGAACTGATCCACGAACGCCAGCCACTTGCCGTCCGGCGAAACGATGTACGACGTGACGTTTTCGCCCGACGCGACATCCCGTTCGTCGCTGCCATCAAGATCGATACTCACGAGCTTGCGCACGTCATCCTTGCCTTCTCGCGTTGCGCGGTAGAAGTAGACACGATCCGACGAGACGCCGAATTGCGGGTCCGAGCCATCGTGCGACACGAGGCGGGGCTCGCCACCTTCAAACGGCACGGCGTAAAACCCCGGATGGTCCGACCACAGCGGCGAACGCAAGTAGCCGCCGCCCGCGCTGCGATACACAATGGTTCTGCCGTCGGGAGATATGACCGGCTCGACGTAATGGCCCGGCAATTGTGTTACGACGCGACTGGCCCCGCCGTCGATTGGCAGCACGCGAATCTCACCAAGCGTTTTGTCGTTCCACGTTGAATAGACGATGTAACGACCGTCGCGCGACAGGCTGGGGTAGAGCTCAAAGTGGTCCGTCTGCGTCGTCAATCGGCGAGGCTCGCCGTCGGGAAGTGACTTGGTCCACAAATGCCCAAGCGCCTGATACACGACGCGCTTGCCGTCTGGCGTCACGCAAGTCCATCGCAGAATCCGCGGATGGACTTTGTCCGGCGCGACGTCGATGGGGAACCTCAACGCATCCGCGATCTTGCGCGTGTCATTCACATGGAACGGAATCACGCTCGCCGTGCCCGACTCACAGTCGATCCGCCGGATCTTCCCCTTCGCATAGAACACGATTGACTTACTGTCCGGCGTCCAGGCGAACGTCGGATACACGCCGTGAATCGCCCACGTCTCCTGCATGTCGCGCGTCAGATCGTCGTAAATGGGCCACTCTTTTCCAGTCTCAACGTCCTTGAGAAACAACGTCGACTGGTAGCGAACGCGGCGTACAAACGCGATTCGCTTCCCGTCCGGCGACGGCGTCGGACGAACGGCGCCGCCCGGTCCGCCGATGTACTTGTCTACCTCCCCTGTCTCGCGATTCAGTCTGAAGATGGCGTAGATTTCGCCGTTCGGATCCTTGCTGTATTCGAACGTCCCACCCGGCGTCGCGTCGCGGCTGTAATAGAGGTACTTGCCGTCCGGAGAAAAGACCGGCTCGTTCACGTCCTTTTGCTCATTGGGCTTTTCGGTCATCTGCAGACCGTCGCCGCCCGTGACGTGGTAAAGCCACATCTCGCCCGAACCGATCGATCGCCGCGACGTGAAGTGTTTTCGCGCGACAATGTACTGACCGTCCGGCGACCACGCCGGCGCGTTCAGCAGTCGGAAGGACTCCTTCGTCACCTGCTTCGGATCCGCGCCGTCGGCGCTCATCACCCAGATGTTGTCGCCGCCCGCACGATCGCTCGTGAACGCGATCTGCTTGCCGTCGGGGCTGAAGCGCGGCTGCATGTCCCATGCAATTCCCGACGTCAGGGCCGTCGCTTCACCGCCCTCGTTCGACATCACGTAGATATCGCCCAGAAGGTCGAATGCAATCGTCTTGCCGTCCGGGCTGAGATCGACGTTCATCCACGTGCCTTCGTCCACGTCGATATCGATCGAGTGATAGGCGTCAGGCGGGCAGTTAACATCCCATTTCTCCGCCTCTTTTTCCTTCTCCTTCGATGGTTCCGGCTCGGCGATAAGACTGTCTTCACCCTCCGCGTCGCCACTTCCGGGAAGCATCGGATGGCACGCGCCGGGGCCGCAGCAAGGCCGATCGGCGAAAGCGACTTGGTTCGAAGAGACTGTAACAATCAGCAGTAATGCGAGAGCGGCGGCCATTCGATGCATGGGGTTCCCCTACGGATTCGATCAATCAGGACGTCCCTGCCGCGCGCACAATCGGCGCACCGGAACGCAACACTCCATGCATTCTATCGGAAACCGTCGCCTGGCCTAACGTTGTGGAATTGCCGCCTGGCCGACCGGCGGCGTCCCCCAAAGCCCCTGCCGGAGGCCCGTCACTGCCCAGAAACGTCGGGCCTGCCGTTCAACACGATCTCGATGAACGAATCAGCCAGATCGTCATGCGGAACGATTGAACGGTATGCGCCGAACGTCGTCCGTGCCGCCTCCCGCTGATCGGAGAAGTACTGGACGAATCCAAGCAGGAACAAGGCATCCGCGTTTTCCGGGTTGTTCGTTACGAATTCATCGAGCTGATGCCGATGCACGTTCGAGTCGTCGGCTCGCCCGTATACGTCCAGCAACCGAAAATCCGACTTCGCCAGTTCCGGCGAACGCGACACACCCCGGCGAATTGCATGTGCTGCCTCGTCAAACGAACCCAGTGCGTAATCCGACAGCCCCAGCGCAATACGGATCCCCGCTGCATCGCCCGCGACGTCGATCGCGTGGCGATACTCATCTCGCGCCTGCTCGTATTCACCCTGTTCGAAAGCCTTGTCGCCGCGACCAATCGCGATGCCGGCCGCCGTCGCGCGATTCAGATCTTCGCGCGTCAGTCCCGGCGCTGCGGCAGGTTTCGGAGCGTCGGCGGCCGCAGTCCTTGCCGGTGCCGTTGGTTCGCCGACTTTGATCGCGAACGCGCCGTCATGATCCGGCGGCGGTTCTTCGCGCGCGGCGGCCGCATTGGAAACCGCCGTATCGGCAACGGCATCGCCCTGCGCCGGGTCTTCCTGCAGAATCCTTGCGACCGCCGGATCCTTGGATGGCGGCAACTCGGCGGCTTCGGTCGTAATGTCGCGCTGGGATGTCGGAACCGCGGCATCAACAACCCCGGTCTTGCCGACGGACATTGAGTCGACGGACTCGGGCGCCGTGAGCACAAGCGTCTTTGACGGCTCGTGCTTCGGTGCCTCGGCGATCGGTTTTTCAGGAACGATCAGCTCGTGCGTCGGAGGCGGAGGATTGGGCGGCGATGCGATCGGCTGGACGACCTCTGGGGGCTTGGCCGTCGTTGATTGCACCGACGGAACCTGCCGCATCGGCTCCATTCGCTTCGGCGCCGCATGCTCGCCGGTTTCTTCAATGGACTCGAATCGTGTTCGAAAGTGCGAAGGCGGCGGTGATGCGTCCGCTGGCGTCAAGGATTCAACGGCCAGTCCCGCCGCGGCGCGATTCTGTATGATCCGTGCGGCCCATTCGTCCGTCCACATCGGGACATCCTCGAGCGACACGTGACCACTGGCGTCCGCGACTGGCATTCCGAACTGCGCGCCAGCGATCGGGACGTACACCGGCCCGCGATAATTCACAAAATCGTCGGGGGATCGATACAGGTAGCCGCCGAATTCTCCCGCCGGCGCAGCGTTCGACCTGCGATAGGGATACCCGCCCCAACCGTATCCAGCCGCCGACGGCACATAGCCGACGCTCGTCGCATCGAAAGTCGACGAATATTGGGCAGTCTGCGCAATAAGCGGCGACAAGGAACAAAACGTGACGGCGGAGACCGCAGTCAGATAGTTGCAGGAACGGACAGCACGGCGATGCATCGAACGGGTCCTCCGCCCACATGATACCCGCGAGCACCTGTCGGGTTCAAAACTCACCGTTTTTTCCGCGCAGCTTACCCATTTCAACATTTTCGGTGACTCGGACACGCCAACAGCACGATCAGTCAATTACGATACGGCACGAATAACCGCTTGCGGCAGCGCAGGGTGATCGTCATCAAGCCTGCTTTCAAGGCGCGCGATATCGACGCGACGCCCCGGCATCCGCCGGCGCGGAGGGGCCACTGAATTCGCCCCGAAGGCGGACCACGCAATTGAGGCTTTGCCACGCGCTCCGGCGAAGTGCGGACACGATACCGCCCATTCGGCAGCGAATTGGGGTAGAGAATCGACGGCGAGCGCGCGATCCGTGCGTCGCCCACGCACCGACCGCCGGAAGCACTGACTTTGAATGCCCAGACCCGTCGAAAAAAGCTTGCATTCGAAAGGCGCCGCGTGCATTCTAACCGGCAGACGTACGGGGCGGTCCGATTCTTCGGCCGCGTTGCATCTCGGCCAAGCCCGCGCGTCGCGCCTCGCCAAGCGCTGAAGGAGTTCCCCCATGTTCAAACGACTTATCCTCCCCGCCCTCGGTCTGTCGATTCTGCTGCAATCCGCCGCATGCGATCAACAGGCGCTCAACCAGCTTCAGAGAGACTTCGCGAATCTGATCGAAGACCCGCTCGACACGAATCCGTATCCCATCATCATCGGCGGGGACGACGCGAACGTGTTTTATGCCACCAATCTCGCCGACATCCCGTTCAAACTCGATGGACAGAAGAACAGCTACGTGATTCCGGGGTTGCTCGGCCCGAGCAACGTGTACGAGTTCACCAAGAACAAACCCGAACTCATCCGGCCGCTGGCGCCGTCGGCGACGGGTTTCGTCCAGCGGATGGTGACCGATGGCGAGTTCGTCGCGTATGTCAACGTCGGATTCGATGCGGAGAGCGAACAGATAACGCTCGACACAGTGGTATCCGAAGACCTTCTCATCAGCCCGATTGTCCTGCCGACGACAGTCGTCGACGTCAGCGGCAACAGCTCGCAGTTCATCCTGCCGGATCTGAAAATTGACGCCGGCCGGCTCGCGGTGATTCTCGCCGATACACAGACCGAATTGACGAGTATCCGAATCGTTGACCTGTTTGCAGGGAGTGCCGACATCGAATTCGAAGTCGGTTCTTCGCTGATCTCGGCGGACCTGAGCGGCAATCGCTTCGCATATGTTGCGCTCGTGAATAACGGAGTCGTCGTAGCGCTTCGCGACTTGGCGACTGGCGAGTCGACGATACTGCCTGAAGGCAACGTCGGCAGCGGTCCGTTCGTCACGGACGTTTACCTCACGCCGAACAGCGTCGTGTGGTCGCAATACGCGTCGCCCGATTTGATCCGGGTGTCGCGATATGATATTCCGACCGGCCAGACGCGCGTGATTTCCGAGGGACTTGTCGGCCGACTCGCGGGCGCGACCGACGAATTCCTGCTGACCGAGGAATATGTGTATCGAAACGACAACGGCAAGGCGGATCTGATCAAGGTGCGCCGCATTGCCAATGACGGCAAAGAAAAGAAGCTCGGCGAATTCAAGGCCAACGGTCTCGCCGGCCAGGCGCGGGTCATCGGCAACCGGGCAGTTTGGGTGAATGCCAACCGCGAGATAGTGATCGCGCCGTTTGACAATCGCGATCGAAATTCGTTCAAGCCGTTCTAGGCAGTTTGCGCAAGCGGGCTCACGCAGTGCCGGACGCCAAGTGCATCCAATCCCGGCGAACGTGACGCGCGCACATCGGGCCGAATCCAAGGCCCGTCAGCCAATCAAAGCACCGCAGGGTGGGTCGCTCCCGACCCACCCTGCCCGCTTGCAATCCACCTCGATGATCAGGTAGTATCGAACTCTGATCGGGTCGCCATTCAGAGTATCGAGTCGGCGCGCCGTTCGCGATCGGAGGCGCATACCATGAAGTTCAGAAAAGCAATCACACTGATCGAAACGCTCCTGCTCATCATCGTGATCCTGCTCGCACTGCTCCTTTTTACGACCAACATGGGCGCCTGCAACGGCGACAACATGAACGCCATATGCGCCGCCAACCTTCGCGGGATCGGGCAGGCGATGTACATCTACGTGCAGGACGATCCGCAGGTGTTTCCCGCTATCTCCGGACCCTCGATGGACGGACAAATGCGCGTATTCGACCCGATGGATCGCATCGGGCCGCCCGATGTGAATGGAATCCCGTCGCCGACCGTCGATTTGTGGACGGTCGTCCGAGCGAACAACACGACGCCGAAACAGTTCATCTGCCCGTGGACGACGGATGTACAGGACCCGGCCATGTGGACGCAGGACTTTTACGATTTCGCATCGCCGCAGAATCTCAGCTATGCGTATCAGTTCCAGCACGATCCGGACCGGCGCATCATCGGCACCTCCAGCGAGCCGAGCTTTCCGTTCATGGCCGACAGCAATCCGTATATCAAAGGCGGCGTCAACGCCGACATTCTCGATGATCGGTTGTCGGACTCGCACGGAAACAGCACGAACCATCGACTCCGGCGACGCGGCCAGAATGTTCTCTCTCAGGACGGACACGTCAAACTCGTCACAACGCCCGCCGTCGGACTCTACGGCGACGTCGCACCGGAACTGGGCATCCACGGCTACGACAACATCTACACCGTCTGGGATACCGCATCGCCGATCTATATCGATCCCGGTACGGACGCCCCGACGGCAACTTGGTGCAACCTCGGCGGCCGATCGGATGCCTGCCTGGTGCCATAGGCATGGCGTCGGGTGGGCCGTGCCCACCTATGGAATAAACCGTGCCCATTAATGCAAATGTCGGGTCATCGACCCGACATTCGAGCGTGCGATTTCCTACTGGGCGCCGTCCCTGCCGGGTGCAAAGCTCGCCCTCAAACGCAAGCATGTGGGCGCGTCGCCGCCGACCTGATGCGAATCTCCATTTTCACACCGACTCAAAACGGCCTCCATCCGAATCGCATCGTCAACGAGCTCGGCCTAAGATAGGCTCAACAGTTAGAGCAGATCGAAACGAGGAGCCCGAATGCCCGACGATCATTCGCACAGCCGGATTGAATCACTCGTGAACCAAATTCTGAAGGGCGAATTGCCGCAACTGACATTACCCGAAGGCGCGGCGCCCCCAATCATCCGTGTGATCCCAATCAAGACGACCGGCGGCGCTCGCCCCGACGGACTCCGGGACGACGTCCAGGGCGATCCCGGCTTCAGCTTCGCCGTCGCCGAGGGGTTAATCGAAGTAAGTCGCCGAGATCTCGACACAGGGCAATTCGAGAAAGTGCATCGTGTTCTATGGGAAGCCGGCACGGACGATTGGATGGACTATTCACATCTCAATCAGTTTGAGGCGAGCGCCGTCCCGAAAGACGCGAAAGTCGCGCTGTCATTCAGCAGCGCAAGCAAGGCGGCAGGTGTGATTTCAAGAATACTGGCAGTAGTGAACGCTTGATTGCATGAAATGCGATTTACTCAAGTAATCCCTGAGGAAGACATGGCCTATCGCTCTGGTTCTTCGCCATTTTCCTTGAGCGAAGTAGCGTATTGATCGGACGGGTGCGATGCCGTGGAGCCGGCCACTCTTGCATCGACCTGCGCCGACATCCGCGCCTTCCACGCCTCCGCTTTCTCGGGCTTACCCCACAACTGATAGAGCTTGATGATCTGTCCTAGGGTTACACGCGTGCGCGGGCTGTCCAGCGTTCGCGACTCTTCGAGAACCGAGAAGCTGGCCAGCAGCAGTTCTTCGGCCTCCTCAAAGCGGCCGAGCCTGATTAGACAGGCGGCAAGAAGCGTTTCGCTCTCAGCAATCTGGGGAGCGTCGGGCGGCAGCTTCTCGCGCCGGATGGCCAATGCCTGACGACAGTATTCCAGCGTCGCATCGTAATCCCCTCGCGCATAACGGGAGACCGCAATGCTGTTCAGGCTCTGCGCGACCATCACGTTGTCTGGACCGAACAACTTCTTGCGCATCGAGAGCGCCTGCTCCATGAGATCGTCGGCTTCGTCCAGTCGTCTTTGACGCATCAGTTCGATGCCGAGGTTCTCCAGTGCGTCCGCGACACTCGGGGCGTCGTCGCCTCGAATCTGGCGGATCAGCGCCAGCGCCTCCCGAAACAACGGCTCAGCCTCGTCATGACGTCCCAGTTTGGCGCGTTCACTCGCCAGGTTGTTCAGCAGAAAAATCCTTGCGTTGTCCCACTTGTCTTTCGGACCCCTCGGCGCTGCACGACGGCTGATCTCCATCGCTTCGCTGAACAAACGTTCGGCTTCGGAATCCTGCCCAACCTCCGCCAGCTCAATCCCGAGATTGCTCAGCGCGATAACGACCATCATCGAATCGGGTCCGCCCAGCTTCCGGGAAATCTCCAATGCCCATTCGCGATATCGGATCGCCTCCTTGAAGTTTCCGACAGTGTTATTAAGCGTTCCAAGGCTCTCGAGACTGTCCAGAACATCCGTGTGAGATTCTCCGAACTGCTTGAGGCGCAACGCCAGACCCTGATCGAAGAGCGTCTGCGCGCGATCGAACAACCCGAGCTTCATGTAGGACCAGCCGATCACGTCCATCAACGTGGCCCGAAGCGCCGGGTCGTACGTCGACTCGGTTTGTTCCAATCGCTCGGCCCCGTGATCGAGGATGCTCTGCGCCGTGGGCGCTTGGAGATACGCGCTCGCTACTCGGGGTGGCCCGAACAGGTCCTGCATGAATTCCAGCGCTTGCCGTGCGACTTCGGCCTTCGCATTGGCCTGCTCCGCCGCCTTCTTGGCCTGTTGCTCGGCATGCTCGGCCCGCGTCAGATTCGTTCGAGCAACGTCTCGTTGGACTTGCGCTTCGTGCGCCTTCCAGACAATGCCCATCGCGCCGGTCAACAGTGACATGACGATCATGACCGCGGCCGCAAAGCCGACCTTGTTTCGCTTCACAAGTTTCGTTGTCCGATACCAAACCGTATCCTTTCGGGCCGACACAGGGAGGCCCGTTCGATGTCGGCGCAGGTCTTCGCAGAATTGTTCGGCGGAGGCGTAACGCCGATGCGGATCCTTGCGCATCGCCATCAATACGATATTGTCCAAGTCGCCTCGAAGTCGGCGTCGAAGCCCTTCCGGCGAAGCGCGTCGCAGACTGCTGACCGATTGCGGCGTAATCTCGGCGCCGGTCAAAGCTTCGCCGACGCGCGGTCCCAAGCGACCGATGGCGCTACTCGGCTTCTCAGGATCCGCCTCGCAGACAAGTCGTTCGATCTCTTTGCGCGACAGCTGTCTCAGTTGATGGGGGCGATGGCCGCTCAGCAGTTCGTAAAGCACCACGCCGAGCGAGTACACGTCGCTGGCCGTCGTCATCGGCCGGCCGCACAGCTGTTCGGGGCTGGCGTACTCGGGCGTCAACATACGAGAGGCCATCGCCGTCAAAGTCTGAGAGCCGTTCCCCGACGTATCGCTGAGAACCTTCGCGACTCCGAAGTCGAGCAGCTTCGGCACACCGTTCTGCGTTACGAGAATATTGGCCGGCTTCAGGTCGCGATGAATGACGAGATTCTGATGCGCGTAGTGAACGGCCGCACAGACGGTTTCGAATAACGCAATCCGTTCGGAAACCGAAAGTCGTTTTTGATCGCAATACCGATCGATCGGAACGCCCGCAACAAACTCGATGACCAGATAGGGACGCCCATCTTCGGCCACGCCGCCGTCCAGCAGCTTCGCGATGTTCGGATGATCGAGGTTCGCGAGCGTCTGACGCTCCTGCAGAAATCGACGCAGAATCTGATCGGTGTCCATCCCGCGCTTGATCAGCTTGACGGCGACCTGCTGTTCGTAGTGCCCGTCCGCACGAACACCGAGGTAAACGACGCTCATGCCGCCGGACGCAATCTGCCTCTCAATGCGATAGGGACCGATCAATTGGCCGACACTCGAATCGTCCGGTGATTCTTCAAGCGGCAGGGCTGAAAGGGCGTTGACTTGGTCCCCGAGCGCCGGCGTTTCCAGGAAATCCCGGGCGCCGCCGTCACTGGCGAGGAGCGACTCCACTTCGAGACGTAGCGAAGCGTCGGCGCCGATGAACATCTCGATGAATCGCTTTCGTTCGTCAGCGGGCAAATCGGCGATCTCATGAAACAACCGATCCACAAGCTTCCATTGCTCATTCATGCCCGCCCCCTTCCGCCAGCACTTCTCGTCGCAACCAGGCCTTTGCCAATCGCCATTCGCGTGCGACCGTTCGAGGAGATACACCGATCACATCGGCGATCTCATCGATGCTCAGCCCGCCGAAGAACCGGAGTTCAACGACTCGCGATTTTTGCGCGTCGAACTCGTTCAGACGCGACAACGCCTCGTCCAAGTCGAGTATGTCGATGTCGGGGCCCTCGCCCGCGACAATCTGGTCGTCCAGAATCACTCTTCGAAATGCGCCGCCGCGCTTGACGCGAGTCCGACGACGGGAATGCTCGATGAGTATTCGACGAATTGTCATGGCGGCCGCGCCGACAAATTGCGCCTTGTTCTTCCATTGATGGTTGTCGCCGGCGGACAGGCGCAGGTACGCCTCATGGACAAGCGCCGTGGCCTGCATCATGTAGGCGGAGCTTTCCGTCGAAAGATAGCGGCGCGCCAAATCGCGCAGCTCGTCGTACACCACTGGAAGCAGCATCTCGACTTCAGTGGGCGCGTTACGATCCGATGTCTGACCGATTTTCACTTGCGGGGAATTCAAGTGTGCTCCTCCACGATCGGATTACGGCCCGAGACGGTCCGTCTACCTGATTTGAATTGAATTTGGCAGTCGTCGAGCCGAGTTGGCGCCTTCATTATAAACGACGCCGCGTCGTTTCGGCGGAATATCCGCCACTCAATTGGTCGCCGGCGAAATCCGATCTTCGGCAAAGTGTGCATTCGCACGCCGTTTGTCGGATGAAGGCAATTCCACAACTTTCACAGAAAAAAGGAGCGAACAGCATGGACAGACGTATGGCAAGGGCGGCGGGAGTATTGTGTGCAATCAGCATCGTTGTCGTGATCGCCGTTCAACAGAACGCCGTGGGAAACACCGCGCCAAGACCGCTTGCAAGCACGATCGCGGGACTCGTGACCGACGGCGGCGGCACACCGGTCGCCGGCCTGAAGGTCGATCTGACGTCGAGCGGGGGAACCTCGGCATCCGCGACGACCGACGGTAACGGCGAGTTCTCGTTCAGCAACCTGTCGCCCGGTCGCTACGTTGTTTCAGTCTGCAACGGCGCGGACTCGGTGCGCGTGTCACTGGGCGGAGCCGACGTCTATGTGACGTTGACAGCTTCCTGCGCTCCCTGATTCGCCCGGGATTGTCAGTCATTCGTCAATGGAGTCGTCACTAGACGATTCCCCGATAGGAACTGCTTCGGAATCCAATCGCGCGCTGAGCGCGGATTCTGGAGCAGTTTCTTCGCACGCGCTGCCTTGTGAATCGGCGACTGTGCGCCAAAGGAGGCGCTCCAAGGAGACTGCCCCTCAGGAGATGGCTGGAATTTTCGACCAAGCAGCGTTGGATTCAGGTATGCCGGAATGAACCGACTCACCAGCCGGCCGTCAAGATTCACACACGCCGCGCACTCAGTCCCTGAATCCCTCGAATCCTCGACCGGGTCAACCGTCCTTGCGCGTCCAGTCATACGGAATGTCATTCTCGTGCGGATCCGCCCGGAACTCATCGGGCTGCTTGTAGTTGTAGCACTCCGTTGTCATGTTGATCACGCAGCTCTGGCCTTCGCTGACGCACATCCAGCCGTGATAAATCCCCGGCGGGATGCGCAGCAGGCCCGGCAGGTGCTCGCTCAGGTAGACCTCGTTCACTTCGCCGAATGTCGGCGAATCCTCGCGGGCGTCGTAGAGACCGATCTTGACTGTGCCCTGCAGGCAGTAGAAGTGATCCGTCTGCAACTTGTGGAAGTGCCACGCCTTCACGACGCCGGGCAGCGTTGTCGTGAAATAAACCTGGCCGAATTTCTCGAACCACGGATCGTCGGCCCGCATGATCTCGCCGAGGCGACCGCGTTCATCGGGCAGGACGCGTGCCCGCTTGGCGGCAACGCCGTCGATGACGCGCTGACCGCCGCGGATAAGAAGGGACTCGTCCGCAAAGACGACTCGGAGTTTGGGACATTCTTTTGCCATGTTGACTCTCGCAATTCCTGCATAGGGCACCGTGACCACTCGTAGGGTGGGCCGTGCCCACCACGAACGCTCGCGATCGATGGGTGGACACCGCCCACCCGACGCCCAAACTTACGCAATCGCGTCTGTTTCACAAGTCCCACGGCGCCGACCGGCAATGCATCGCCCCGAAACTTGACATGCTCCCGCACGCCGCGAATACTCCCGAACGAATCGCGACGGCCGGCACTGCGCCGTTCCGCCAGAACCAGCCTCGCGCCGATGGAGCGGCACCGCAACCTGATGCAAACACTTGCAGGATTACGAGAAGTCTGGCGATTCCGCGAAGTCATCAAGAACTTCGTGTCCCAGGACCTGAAGGTCAAGTATCGCCGCAGCTACCTTGGCTTCTTCTGGTCCCTGCTGAACCCCCTGCTCCAGCTCCTTGTCATTAGCGCCGTCTTCCGCACGATGTTCAAGTTCCCTATTCGAGACTATGCCCTCTACGTTCTCAGCGGACTCATCCCCTGGACCTTTCTCCAATCCACGATCATCAATTCCAGCATGAGCATCGTCGGGGCCGAAGGCATGCTGAAGCGGCAGTATTTCCCCAAGCTTGTCTTTCCGCTCAGCATCGTCATGCAGGATCTTGTGACGTTTGTCCTATCGCTTATCGTCCTGCTTTGCGCACTCGGCTACTTCATCGGCTTCCAGCTCAGCCCGGCCCTGGCGATGTTGCCGATCAGCTTCATGTACATGCTCTTTGTCGGCCTTGGCCTCGGCGCCATCGCCGCCGTCCTCACGGTCTATTTCCGCGACGTTCAACACCTGATCGCCGTATTACTCAGCGCCATGTTTTACCTTACGCCGATCATTTATCCCATGGAGGCCAAGATGTCGGTTGATCCGAAAATTGCGGTCGCCGACGCGACGCAGGATCAGCTGATCGACAAGGGGCCAATCCCGCACGAGATGCGATTCTATTTCAAGCTCAACCCGTTCTATCCCGTCATCGAGATGTTCCATCGACCGATCTACGATCGGCGCTTCCCGACGCAGATGGAATTCCTCAGCGCGACGATCGTCGCGCTCGGCTCACTCGGCGTCGGTCTCGTATTCTTCCGGCGATTCGAGGACCGGCTGATTTTTCACTTGTAGCGATTGGCGCGCATGGGCGAACAGCACATCCATCTGGACGACATCTGCCTGACGTTTCGCGTCCATTCCGCGCGCACATTTTCCATCAAGGAAACGATCGTCAATTACATCGCCCGTCGGCAATACACGAAACCCGTCGCGATCGTTCAGGCGATTCAGCATCTCACGCTTCACGTCCCGCACGGTCAACGCCTCGGTATCATCGGCGACAATGGCAGCGGCAAGTCGTCGCTGCTGAAAGTCATGTCGCGCATCTATCCGCCGACGTCGGGGCGCGTCAGCGTCAACGGTTTTCTGGTTCCACTGCTGGAAGTGGGAATCGGATTCAATCCCGAACTGAGCGGCACGGAGAATATTTTTCTTACAGGCGCGATCATGGGACTCAATCGGAAGACGATGGCGACGAAAGTCGACGCGATTTTCGACTTCTGTGAATTGCGGGAATTCGCCGACACGCCGTTGAAGTACTACAGTTCCGGCATGGCCCAACGGCTGGCGTTCGCCGTGGCGACAGAAGTCGACCCCGAGATCCTGCTGTTGGACGAGATCTTCAGCGCCGGCGATATCCACTGGATGGATCGCGCCCAGAAACGCATGAAGGCGTTGATTGACAGAACGCGAATTCTCGTGCTCGTCTCGCACCAGATGGAGTTGATCGAGCGTTATTGCGATCGCGCGATCTGGATGCGCAAGGGCGAAATAGTCATGGACGGCAAGCCCGAGGATCTCGTCGCCGCCTATCGCGACGCGGCGGAATCCCAGGCGACGGCAGCCAACGCGGACTCGACAAAGGTGACGACGGCCTGACGACCGCAATCGATAGGAATGGGGCCGATGGAACACGCCCGCGACAGACACGAAAAAAGCGTCGTGTGGACGGCGAGCATGGCCAGAACTTCGCGAGTGAGACAAGATCGGAAACTGGTTCCGAACCATCAGTTTCGTCGCCCCGATGAACCATGAACCGACAACGTGGAACAACCCGCCGCAAACCCGCAAAGATCCGTGCGATCCTGCTCATCAGTATCGCCGCCGCCGCCGTCATCGTCTCGACGGCAATCCTAACCCGCGAGCGTCCCGAGTCGGCCCCCGAAAAAAACGGATCCACAACTACAAACGCGACGACCGCTTCACAAGGCGCCGGCTTTACAGTCGTGGCGACGGACGATCTCAATTTTCAGATTCTGCGCGACGGCCAACCAGTGTTAATCATGAAGGACGGCTATCGTGTCCGCTTCCGGTGCAACCCCGCGAATGACCACTGGGTCGGCACGAAGCGCACACCCGTGCACCTCGGCTGGTCGCCCTGGGATGCCGCCGATGTGAGTGATGTGCGGGTCGACCGCGATATTTCGCCGGATCGATTCAAGATCGGTATCTCCGGCAGAAAGCCGCAGCTCGACAATGTAATGTTCACGACGACGCTGCTTGCGACGCGCGATATCGAGACGGGGCGAATCTCCTACAGCATCCTTTCCGATCTGAACGCCTCTCCGGCAGAAGTAAAGAATGCGCTCGGCGCGGGACGCATCGAGTACCTAGATCCGTGGATCGAGGGCATTTTCTGGCCGCAACGCGACGATCACGACCGCGAATTGTACGACGCATTCGTGTTCTTCGACGCCGAAACGCAGAAGCTGATGAGTACGCCGAAGCTGCACATCTTTCCCTGCCTGCGCGACGGCTCTTACGAAACGCTCGTTACCCCGCTGACGACCGGCGCTCTGGCGGCGGTCGACAAGACGGAGCCGGGGCTTCGATTCCTCGTCGCCGACTTGTCCGGCCCCGGCACGCTGGGCATTTGCTGGTGGACGTGGGACCCGCACTTTTACATCGACCTCGATAACGCATCCGGCAACGCGCTGTCCTATGCGATGCGCATCGAGGAGATCCCGCGGAAAACCGGGGAGCGAATGCTCGCGGACGCGGAACCGATTCCGTTTCAGTCAGACCCCGAGCATCAGTTGCCCAGCTTCTCGCGGGATCAGGTCAACCGGTTCGACGACATGCTCGATCAGCCGGATGAGTGGAGTTGGGAACAACATTCGCGCGCTTGCGAAATCGATCGAACCGTCGGGTACGACGACAAGGTATGCGTCACCATCAAAGGCAGCGAGCACAAAACGACGGCCTGGTACACGCGAGCCCTCGGCTACGACTTTTTTGATCACGCGACGCTGCAGGCGGGCCAGTCCGTCTCGGCGTACATTCGCACTCAGGATGCGACGGCCGGCGCGAGACTCGGTGTCCTTTGTTACAACGGTCCTGAATCCTGGCTTTACGATGAAACCGAGCCTGTCGCCGTCTGGTCCGAGCCCGTGGTCGGAACACAGGACTGGCAGGAGCGCAGTGTCAAGTTCGACGCGACGGGATTCAAGCGATTCAAAATCGTGCTCGAACACTCGGGCCCCGGGCAGTCGTGGTTCGACAATGTTACGCTGAAGCGCGATCCGTCAGCGGACGGAGCCGGCTGGCATGATGACGTCATAGATTGGCGAGATCGCGATTGGGCGCTTCCACAGGAGATCCCGCACCATTCGCTCAAGTGCAACCACCCCAAGATGCGAAACGATCCCAAACGGCTCGTGATGGCGTGGAGGGATTGCGCTGCGACGAGTCCGCAGCTTCGAATCCCTGCCGGAGAATACACGCTAAACTTGTCGGCCGCCGGCGATGGCTGCGAAAACAACCTGCCGATACTGGAGATCCGAATCGGTGCGACGACAACTGAATGGCAGGTGCCCGTTTCCGGCATTGTCACGCATCGCGTTCCATTCAAGTCGGATGGCGAGGTACCCTTCCAGTTCGACTTGAAGTTTGCGAACGACGGCATTTGCGCCGGGCCGACGGGCGACATCGACAAGAACATCTACATCCACGAGATTTCGTTGCGTTGGGAAGCACCGGCGCAGCAACCAGGCGTCACTCCGTAGTTCCGACATGTTTCCGACATAGGACGCCACCCTTTATCCATCTGTGAATTGAGCCGACGCGGCGCATCCGTAGCATCGTCGTTCGTACCGTTGACGCCGCCCGCCTCACCGGTGAATCTATTGCATCAGGAGTCCACGGGAGGATGAGTCATGCCGGCGGTACTGGACGAAGAATCGATCTATCAGGACATTCGAACGGGGCGATTTGACTTCGCTGACTTCGGCAGTTGTGAAGGGGGCTCGATCGACTATTGCTCCCGGCGTTTCAACGCGCCGCGAGGTCTCGGGATCGACATTCTCGAAAGCGAGGTCGAGAAGATGCGAGCCAGCGGGTTCGATGCCCTCTGTGCGGACATCACGAAGTTCGATTGCCCGACCGCGAGTTTTCGCTTTGTCAGCATGATGGACTTTCTGGAGCACCTCCCGGACTTTGACGTCGTCCGCGAAATTGTCGCCGGCGCGAAGCGGATTGCGCGAGACTTCCTGTTCATCCGGCATCCGTCATTTGAAGACGAGCACTACCTGAACGCCGTCGGATTGAAGCAGTTCTGGACGGATTGGCCCGGCCCGGGTGGTCACACGGCCAAATTGACGGTCGCTGATTTTACAGCGCTCTTCGACTCACTCGGATTCAACCAATACAAGATTCATTTCCGCAGTCCAGCGCTCGATTCGAACGACAGCGTGATCCTCCCGATCGATGCCCCTCCGAATCAGCACCACTACTCAAGTGAAGCCCACGGCCCCAAGCCGTTTGTGAAATTTCCCCGCCCTCTCTTCGGACAGATTGACTTTTTCGTCGCCGTTCGGCCGATTAGACAGCAGGAGTGGTCGCAGATTATCCTTCCCTTCGATTGATGATCGATACGGGGCGCTCGCGGCGGCGTCGGCTCGATGCCGCCGAAATGTCAATCGCGTCGTCGCAAGGCAAATGGACTGTCGGTACCCAGGATGGAATCGCCCGAAGGAAGATCGGCTCAACCGGAAAGTGAACTCGTTCTCCCCCGCCTGGATGCGAGCCCTTCGAATCGCCCGTACACGCTGTATGTCGCGCTGGTGATCGTTGCGACGATCGCCGTGAAATTTGCGCTGACGCGCTCGATCCCCTATTCACAGGCGCTGACGGACGACTACGACTACATGTACAAGTCGCTCTGCTTTCTTCAGGGCGACTGGAAGCTGGAATCCTACGGGTTCAAGAAGATCTACACGGGGCCGGCCTATCCGCTGATCATCTCGCCCTGGGTGTTATTCTCGCAACCTCGGGCGAAGATGCTCTGCATCTATGCGATTCACTTTCTACTATCGGCCGCCGTCGTCGCAATCGGAACCGCCATCGTCCGGAGATTCTCCGGAAAGCGATCGCTCCTGGTGCCGATCGTGCTCGCAACGTACGCCCCGACGTTCTTGTTCAACTACTATGCCGTCACTGAAAATGTCTTTTTTCTCTTCCTCATCTGCGGCATGTGGCTGAGTATCGACTTTCTGCAAACCTGCCGAAACCGCAAACGACTGATGCTGCTCCTCGCGCTTTGTGCAATGATGCCGCTCGTCAGGACGCCCGGGTACGCAATCATCCCCGTCATCTGGGCGCTGCTCTGGATTCATCGCAAGGATCTCGGCGGCAAACGCGTAACCTGGCTGGCTGTCGCCGTTTTCGCGGGCGCAGTCATTCCTGAGCAGTTTTTCTATCACTTTCTTTACGGCGCGGATCGTATGGGAGACTACGCCAGCCATTTGACCCAACGGCTGGACGATGCGGCCTCCGTGTCCCTCCTTCGCCCGATCGCATTCTTCACGCTGTCGATTCTGACACATGTGGGTTACGCGATGCTGACCACCGGCGTCTGGATGGTTCCTGCGTTTCTGACAGTCGTCGTTGTTGCACGACGCCTGCCTGACAGCCCGACGCGAAGCGCATGGCGAAACCTGATTTGGTTCACTTTCACGATGGCGGGCGTCCTTTTGGCCTTCACCGAAGTTCACATGTCGGGACGGGCGCACATGAATCCGGACGACGCAAATTTCGTCATCGGACGCTACGCCGATCCGGCGTCGATCGTGCTGGGGTTCGCCGGCCTCGCCGCGCTGTTAGCCCTTCGAAAGCCCGGCTGGAAGATGCAGACGTTGCTGATCCTCATTCTCCCGCTCGCGCTTTATGCGACGCTTCGCGCTTTCGACAATCGCGTGTACCACCCGATGCACGACATCGGTCTCTCGGCGCTCGCGCTGAAGAAACTCCGGCAATACCCGGATTTGTACTTCTGGATTCCCATCGCCATCGTCTTCGTTGTCGGTCTCATCTCCCGATATTGGTCGATCGCGGTTCGCGTCATGCTCGTCCTCGTCATCGGCTTCAATCTGCTGACGTTGCGAAACGGCTACAAGTACACATCCAAGTGGTCCCAGCGCATCGCCAATACGCTGAAGAGCGCCGACTGGACGGTCGACCATCTCCCGGACACGACGCGTCTCGCCTGCGACAAGAACATTCGATTCACATCGCCGCCGCCCGGATTGCCCGGTTGGAAATGGCGCAACCTCTACAACGTCTACATGGCATACGTGCTGATGGTCTATCCTCGCCCGGTTGAATACGTCAGGATCTCTAGCGATTTGGATTCGCCGATCGAAGAGAGTTTCGGCGACGCAGAGTATCTGCTCTCGGTCCTCGACTCGGCCCCTGCAGTCAATTGGGGGTTTCCAGTCGCGTGGCATGACGAGTACTACGTCATTTACCACCTTGATTCGGAGCATCGCCGAAACATACAACCCGTCGATTTCGATGCGTTCGATTTCAGCCGGGCCGCCATGCGGTCGAGCGATCGAATCCTCATGGCCTGGCACAACTGTTCCGCGACATTGCGCGAACCGGTATCGCTCAAAGCAGGCCGGTATGAGCTTGTTATCAGCGCATCCGCCCAGGGCTGCACGGATTCTCCACCGCATTTGATCGTCGAACTGACGGGACGAAAACCCGTGAACCTCGAAATCGCGCCGGACGAGTCGCGTTATTACCGCATTCCGCTCGTGCTGCTCGAGGATGGCGATGTTCGAATCAAGCTCACATCGAACGAGAAACCCCGCTGCGCCGACAAGACCGACAAGAACATTTTTGTAGAGTCCGTTCGCATCGAATCCGAACGCAAGACGCAGACAACCTCGACGCAGGACGCACAATGATGCGCCCGAAACTCGCCTTCCTTCCAAGTCATCCTGCCCAACTCTGGCTCATGCGTCCCATCGCCGATGCCGTCCGCGAATTCGCCGAGCCTGTCTGGGTGCTGCGCGACAAGGACTGCCTCATTGACCTCGCCGGCGCTGCAGATCTTGAATTCGCCGTCATATCCGCAGCGCAAAAGGGCCTGATTCGCAACGCGACAACGCTCGCGGCCGACATCGCCCGCGCTATGCGCCTCCAAGAGCGGCTCGCCATCGATTGCTGGTTCACCAAATACGGCGCCGCGTGCATGGCTGCACGCCTGACGGGCCGCCGCAGCATCGCCTTCAATGACGATGATGCCGACGTCGTCCCGCTGATTGCCGCAACCGCTTACCCGTTTGCCGACGCCGTGCTGGCCACCGACGTGACTCGCATGGGCCGCTACACGGCCAAATCCCGGCGACTCAAAGGCAACTTCGAACTCCTCTATCTGCATCCGAATCGCTTCACGCCCGATCGCAGCGCCGTCGCAGCGGCAGGAATCGACATCGATCGCCCCTATATCCTCGTCCGCCTCAGCGCGCTGACGGCGCATCACGACGTCGGTCAGCGCGGCGTTTCAGAAGCGCTCCTGCGAGACCTCATTGTGATGACGGCCGAATCGCATCGCATCTATATCTCCAGCGAGAAGCCGCTCGCCGCCGAGTTTGAACCCTACCGTCTGCCCATCCCGCCCGAGCGGATGCACGACGCGCTCGCGTTCGCGTCGCTCCTCGTTGGCGACAGTCAGACGATGACGTCGGAAGCCGCTGTTCTCGGTACACCGTCCGTTCGAATCAGTTCCTTCGTCGGTCGGCTCTCCTACCTCGACGAGTTGGAGCGCTATTCGTTGTCATTCGGGTACAAGCCGGGCAACGAAAACGCGGCAATGCAGAAAATCCATGAACTGCTGCAAATGCCCGATCGATCAGAGGTCTTCGAACAACGACGGCAGGGTTTTCTGGCGGAAAAGGGCGATCCGCTGCCCTGGTGCGTCGAACAGATACGGTCACTAGTCGGCCCCACCCGATAGACAGCACGTTCGTGCTCGATGTCCGTACGCCGCGTTAAACAGCCGCAGACGCGGCCTGCCGGACGCCGGAATCCGGACAATTCGTTCGCCCGCGACGTTCCTCGCGATTAGAATACCCATAAGCTCATTTCGATAATGGAAAGGAATTGACAATGGCCCATCGGATTATTGCGCTGACAGCGTTCTTTATCACGTCGTTCGCCGTCGCCGAGACGCCGTTCGAAGATATCTCCTATCCCGCAGCCGTTCGAAAAGCGCAAGCGGAAAGCAAAGTCGTCATGATCGACTTCTACACGACCTGGTGCCCCCCATGCAAAATGCTCGACTCTCGCACCTGGCCCAACGCGGATGTGCAGAAATGGCTCGCCAAACACGCCGTCAGCATCAAAGTCGATGCCGAAGCCAGCAAGGAATTCGCGGATCGATTCAAGGTTCGCGCCTATCCGACGATTGTCTTCGTCAGGCCCGATGGCACCGTTCTGGATCGCCTCGTGGGGTTTCACAACCCGACGAATTTCATCGAGGCCGCCGAGGGCGTGCTGTCCGGCAAGGATGCCATCGCGCGCGCACGCGAAGCCTTCCAGGCCGGCGACATGAACGACCCGTCGCGACGGGATGACTTCGCGAGGAAGCTCGTGGATTACGGCGACTTCCAGGAGGCGCTCAAGCATTACCTCTGGTGCTTCGATCATGGCGAACAGTATCAGCGAAGCTACAGCGGCGTCCGCGTCTCCTTTCTGCTCAGCAACATCAAGAACCTTGCGGATACCTATCCGCCCGCCATGGCAGCACTGAAGGATCGTCGTGATGCGTGCGAGAAGAAGATCCGCGACTTCGTCGCCGGAGAAAAGCTCGAACGAAAAAAAAGCAAGGAAAAGGGCCTCCTGGGTTTCCTCGGCCGAGTCGGCGGCATTGAACTGCCGCCGATATTCGATGTCACCGGCGATCTCGCCGCCCTGAACAACACGCTCGGCGACGGCGCACGAACGATCAACGTCTACGACGAACTCAAGGCGTGCGATCGCAAGGCCAGCGGCACGGCCCGCAAAGCCATGTTCCACTGGATCGCAGACGACTTGCTCGAAGCACGCCGCTACAAGGACTACGTTGAAGACGGCGATCCTGTCCATTCGTGCACGCTTCAGTTTGAGGTCTTCGAATTCACCAAGTCGCAATTGGGAGGCGAAGACAAAGATACGATGAAGATGGTGCTCGAACACACGAGAACGAGCGCCATCAGCGACGCCGGCTCGGGCTATGAAGCCTGCGTCGGTGCGAACCGTTTGGATCTGGCGAATCAGATCAAAGATGGGCTGATCGGATTCGAGGCGTCCTTCTTCGCCTTCGATACGCTGATCTCCGGCGCCGTCCGCGCGGGTCGCTTTGACCTCCTCCAGGCATTGAGCGACGAGGCTCAAACCAAACTCGGCGCCGAGGATGCGAGCCGAATCGCGGCATCCGTCAACGACTATCTCGCCACGCCTGAAGCGAAGGCCGCCCTGATGAAACACCGTCAACAGCCGGGGCCTGTGGCCGATGTCGCTTCTGAAGAACCCGGCGACGCCCCCTGAATCATCCGCTAACGCCTGCTACAATGCCCCTACCATGACAACGACCGCCCACGCCATCGATAGATCCGCTGCGCCCAAGACCCTAGGCGAACTCCGCGCCAGCGGCTGGAAATCCAAGTCCGTTAAACAGGAACTCCACGACAACCTGCTAAGAAAACTCGCGGCGCACGACGAACTCTTCCCCGGCATCATCGGCTACGACGACACGGTCATTCCCGAAATCTGCCTCGCCATCCTGTCGAAGCACGACATGCTCTTCATGGGCGAGAAGGGCCAGGCAAAGAGCCGACTCATGCGAGGCCTCGTCCGCCTGCTCGATCCCGAAATTCCCTACGTCGCCGGCTGCGAACTCCATGACGACCCGTTCGCGCCCATCACGCGCGACGCAAAGCGCATCATCGCTGCCGAGGGCGACGCCACGCCCATCGCCTGGTGGAAACGCGAGGATCGCTACGCCGAACGACTCAGCCCCGGTACCAAGTTCGCCGACGTGATCGGCGAAATCGATCCCGCCAAGCTCGCCGCCGGCACCAGCATGAGCACGGAAGAAGCCCTCCACTTCGGTCTCATCCCGCGCATGCATCGCGGCATTTTCGCCATGAACGAAGTTCCCGAGTTGGACGAACTCGTGCAAGTGGGGCTCTTCAACATCCTCGAAGAGCGCGACGTGCAGATTCGCGGCTTCCCGATCCGATTCGACCTCGACGTCGTCATTCTGTTCAGCGCCAACCCGTCGACCTACAACCGCAGCGGCAAAGTGATCCCGCAGTTGAAGGACCGCATCGGGTCACTGATCCGCACGCACTATCCTGCCGAGCGTGAGACGGGCATCGCCATCATGGAGCAGGAGGCGGACATCGATCTGGACGGCGATTTTCCCGTCCGCGTACCGCTGTTCATGAAGGAGATCTGCGAGCAGATCACGATCGAGGCCCGCAAGAGCGACTTCATCGATATCCAATCCGGCGTGTCGGCGAGGTTCAGCATTTCGAACTATCGCACGATGATCGCCAGCGCCCGCCGCCGCGCCGCGGTGCTGGGCGAACCGCACGCGATCCCGCGCATCAGCGATTTGGCTCACATCGTGTCGTCATCGATGGGGAAGCTCGAACTCGACATGATGAGCAGCCATCAGATGAGCGAGCAACAGATCATCGACGCCGTCATCGTCGCAGCCATCCGCAAGGTCTTCGATGAGTATTGCGACAAGCACGGCTTCGAGGAAATTGCCGACATCTTCGGCAAGGGCGTCACGATCGAAGTGGGCGACCTGCTGCCGAGTAGCGCCTACGAAGAACGCATGAGCCGCGTGCCGCCGGCGTGGGAAAAGGCCTTCGAAATCAACCCGTCGCACGACCCCGCCATGCGCGCCTGCTGCGTCGAATTCGTTTTGGCGGGGCTCTACGCCAACGAGAAGATCTCAAGAACCACGCGCCACGGCCGCGTCGAATACGAGACGTGAAAGCACGTGCCACTGGGTGCTGGTCACCCAGTCTCGGGTGCCATGCTTGCCCTCCAAGGCAAGCATGCGGCGGCGAGATTGTGTAGATTTGGCCCTGTGCCCAGCGATAATAACCCCGACTGTCAAATCGGCACCAGCATACGTCAACATACTTCGACGTTTCGGGCAATGAGAAGACACCGGACGCCATCTATGGCGGATACTGAACAGCAAGCCAATTCCCGGCACAGCGTTCGACGACGGCGACTGGGCACTTTGTCGGCTTTCCGTGTATGAATCCGTATTCGTCAACGAGTGCGTGCCCCGTAGAGAACAATATTTCGCCATCAATATCGTGGATCTGAACACGGTAAAGACCAATCCAGATGTAACCGCTCGGCGGGTTCGCTCCTGCGTTGATCTTCGTCCGCATGTGATCAAATGCGGTCCGACTCAGCGCAAATCGGGCATGCAGCGGCCAGTTCCAGAGCCCTAATGATACGATCAGACAGACACAGAGCGGGAGCACGCACCATCGCCGCTTTCCGCGCCGGCTCGATGTCCCCAGATCCAAAGACGCCCGATTCGCGTCGCGACGACACGCTAGACAACGCAATACGTACTCCCCAACCGTGTAGGCGCCCAGCATGAACAAGAGCGGGTAAATCATGCTGTTGATTAATTCGTTGCCCGGTACACTTGCCTCATTGACGAGATAGTACGACCCCGAGATCAGCGGCACAATCGACCATAAAGACGGCGCCCGCGCCCACCTTCGCCAACGAGGACGCTTACCATCGCATTCGAATGTGCTCGGATCCCCAGAATCAAACGCACGCCCACACTCCGGGCACATTCCATCCGACAGCCCTCGCAGTGAATAGCCGCAGTCCATGCAACTCGCATCGACACTGATCATATGACAGTCAGACTTCATCACCTGTCCTCGATCAGCAACACGTGATCGTGTCGATCCGAGCCGCGACCGTAAGGGAGTCCGGTCGCGCGATGCCCGACACGCGCACTTACAATGCATCTGACAATTGCCGCTGTCGCTGAACTTCGAACGCTCTCAATTGCATCCAAGGCGCCCGCCAAACCGAACACCCCCATACCAAATCCCTCACGGTCGTGGTTCGGATCGTGACTTTCGCTCCGACAACGCCCAGCCCAGCACAAACGCCACAATACTCCCCAAAGGTATGTACGACGGCCAGGCAATCATCAGTCCTTTCACGATCTTCGCACAACATGCCGCGATTGCGCCTAGTTGAACCGCTTGTGAACCACATACCAATCACCCGCGACGTGCTCCCCAACGCTCAATTCTCCCTCGACGCGTGTCCCCTTCCCGAATCCCCCTTCGCCCATCAGGCTCGTTTGCCCCGTAACGTAATAGATGTATCGGCCTTCCCGCCGAATCTCGACGTGAAACAGCCCGATCCATCGCCTGCCCGCCGGTAGCGTGACAGCGCCGTCCAACTGCGTCTGCGCTACTTCGAACGCCGCACGACTCAACGCAAAACGCATCCGCAATGGCCAGTTCACGACGCACAGCGAAATCGCGGACGCAACGGCGATCGGCAATACCACCCAACGCCATCGACCGTATCGTCGCCGAGGCCGATCCAACGACGCCCGCTCGGCATCCCGCCGACATGCCGACCATCGCCACGCAAAATCCGCGACGCCGTACACCATGAACGCTACATAGAAGACGATCAAGAAACAGGCCGAGAGACTTCGCCCCGGCACGCTGACTTCGTTCAGGAACCAAAGCGACAACACGACGATCGGCAGAATCGTTCGCAACGTCGGCGGTCGCGCCCATCTGCGCCACGAGTAGACGCCCTCCCAAAGCTGGTACGACGTTTCATCACCCGGAATGAACGCTCGACCACACTCCACGCAGACGCTGTCGCTGAGGCCCCGGAGCGCGTAGCCACAATCGATGCAAGTTGCGTTGTCGGGAACACTTGCCAAATCACTCTCCGGCCGTCCGAGCGCCGCTCGTTCGCGTCGTCGGATACACATCCCGATTCTCATAGGGATAACCGTAGGCCACGTACCAATCATCCATGACAGGATCCAAAGTGCGCAGCACCGGTGATTCGTACTCGCCCTGCAAGAACCCGCATCCCCTTCCGGAACTGGGATGTCCGCCGCCCGTGAAATACACAGTCTGCCCATAGACCTGTCGAATCCAAACGCGATACAGGCCGACCCTGACTGTGTGCGTTGGGATGGCCCCGCCCTCTTCGATCTTCGATTGCATCGCGTTCATCGCCGACCGACTTAACGCGAAACGCGCGTAAAGCGGCCAATTCTGGAATTTGATCGACACGATCATGAGGCAGCAAAGCGGAAGCACGGCCCAACGCCAGGATCGCCGCTGCGGTCGCTTGTCCTGATCCGCGGCGCGCCGCACAGCGCCATCCCAACACGCCATCACACGACGCAAATAGTCAATCAGGAAAAAGAGCCCGGCAAACAGAGCCGGAATATCATAAAGAAAATCTGCGGTCCATTGATTCCCCGGCACACTTGCATCGTTCAATGCATACAACGTGATACCGACCGCCGGAACAATCGTCCACAAAGAGGGCGCTTGTGCCAAACGCTTGTTGCGGTTCGCGACATCGTGTGATCGCTCGTTGTTGGGCGCTTCCATTGTCTGCACCCGATGATCAGCGTGCGCCAGCGTTCCGAACCGCGACCGTAAGGGAGTCCGGTCGCGCGATGCCCGACACGCGCACTTAGGCTGCATCAGACAATTGCCGCCGCAGCTGAGCTTCGAACGCCCCCAGTCGCATCCAACGCGCTCGTCAAGCCGAACGTACTCAGACCAACTCCCTCACGGTCGTGGTTCGGATCGTGGCTCTCGCTCCGACAACCCCCACCCCAGCACAAACGCCACAACACTTCCCAAAGGTATGTACCAAGGCCAGGCAATCGTCACGACTTTGAGCGAACCATTCGCATTCGTCGCCGGTCCCTGCCAATAGCCATATCGATTCAGCACAATCATTAACCCGACCGCCGCGAGCAGAATCAGCCCTTGCGCGCCGCGCGGCAACACCGATCGCGCCGACACTCCCCTGAGTGTATACGCGATCCACGCCAACAAAATCAAACCGCCGCCGAGCGCGCACACCCACAGCGACCAGTCTCGATGCCACACCGCCGCGAACACAAACAACACGCTCAAGGGCGCCGCCCACATATACCCGCGACCCGTAATGCGTAGCGGCAAAAAACCGAGGAAGAATCCGGCGAGGAGCGCACCGCCCGTGTACCCGATCATCGCGAGCCCGAGATCCAGAATCGACCCGTACTTCCCCTCCGCATACTGCGCGCCATACGCCATCACGCACAGCACAACACCCCACAACAGAACGCACACGCGTCCCCATCGCACCGACGCCCGATGCTGCTCCGCCGACACGTCGACGGCATCGTGATCGACAACTCCCAGCGCCGACATCAACGTCTGGCTTAGCGCCGCCAGCACACTTGTCAGACTCGATATCGCCGCCGCCAGAATCGCCGCGATCACCAGCCCCTTCACGCCGACGGGGATCTCTCCGGAATACACGATGAAAATCGGAAAGATGCGATTCCCGTTCTGCTCGTACAACGTCTTCGCCGCCCCGGTCAGCGTATGTTCAGGCGAGAGGTAGTACGCATACAGCCCCACGCCCACAAACGCCACAGTGAACGTCACAACCTGCCCGACGAAACTCGAGATCAACGCCCATCGCGCCTCGCGAATGCCCTTACAACAGAACATCCGCTGCACGAACAACTGATCCGTCCCCAGGTAGTGCACGCTCGCCCATGTCACAGCGATGATGGCCGCGACCATCGTGTATGGCTCCGTCAGGACCTGCGGCCAGCGATGCTCCCAGTTGAAGAACGTGAACTTGCCCCACGCGCCGGAACCGTCGGTCGCATTCCAGCCGGTCCGTACCAACTCGCCGAATCCGCCCGGCAGCGCACACGCAATCGCAATCAGCGCTGCAATCGCACCGACGAGAAACAGGATGAACAGCAGCAGATCCGTCCAGATGACCGTCGTGATGCCGCCGATCATCGTCCAGCCGATCGCCACGACTCCGATGAGTATGATCGCCCACGCGAGACCACTCAGCCCGACATGCGCCGTCATCCACGCGAATAGATCGTGCAGGATCACTTCCAGAATCACGGCCGTCAGATACACGCGCGCCGACTGCCCCAGCACGCCGCCCAACGAAAAGAGCGCCGTCGTCATCCCGCGCACACGGCCGCCAAGTTTCCGGCCCATGTAGTCATAGGGGCTGTAGATCTCGCGTTCGTAATAAACGGGGATCAGCAGGTAACCCACGATGAACCGCGCAATTAGCGTGCCGAACACGCCGAGCGACAGATACGTGAAGTTCCCGCCCTTCGTGAACACGATGAATGGCACGACGACGAACGTCATCGCGCTGATTTCCGTCGCGATAATCGACCCGCTGACGGCGTACCATGGCAGCTTGCGACCGCCGAGAAAGAAGTCGCGCATCGTCGACTGCTTCCCCGCCATCCGCGCACCCAGCCACGTGCTGAACGCGAGATAGCCGACGACGATCGACCAATCGACGAGACCGAACCCGCCGCCATCCGTGACGCCTGCCGCAAGCAGTAGCAGTCCGTTGCATTCCATCTTCGCCATAATACTCGAATCGTCGCCGCCGCAACCCTGTCGCTCTGTCTGACGACCGGGGCAGGACCTGCTGCCGCATTCGGGGCAGGCGCGTTACCTGCCGCGCATGCAATGACTGAGCGCACAAGAAGACCGCGTACGCATCGCCGACAGGCACACACGTACGCGGTCCAGATTCTAAGAGCTCACGAAGTGCGATTTAGCGCGCTTCGAGTTTCCCCATCGTTCGCTCCAGCGCCCGACCGATCTTGTCGATCGCGCCGCTGAGCGCCTGGTTCAACGTCTCCGCATTTTCACTGACAGTCACCGGCTTCAAGCCGCGCGGTCGCGCCTCGATCACGCATCGAATATCATCCGGACTCGACTTCTTGCTGCTGTTGTCGTCGTGAAAATGCACTTCGACACGCGTCAGTTGCTTGTCGAACCGCTTCAAGGCGTCGGTAATCGTCGTATCGACGTATCGATTCAGCCGCTCGTCGCCCTTGATGTGATTGTCAGTGTTGACCTGGATTTGCATGCGTTCTCCTCCTGGTCCAAAACGCCTCTCTTTTCAGCGACGCGCAAACGCCGCTGCCGTTACGACGGATTCTAGCCCCAGAACGGGCGTTCCGCTGCTAATCATTCATCGGTTCGGACCGTTTGGATTCACGCTCCAAAAAAAGCGCAATATTCAACCGGGACCTTTGTTCAGCTCGGCGGGTGCGTAACTCGCCTACGACCGTAAAAAAACCCCGCGCGCGGACCATGACCGACGAGGAGGACAACGTCCGCAATGCCCGAGGCCCATCCGCAGGCCACGACGGATGGCCTATCCCGTGCTCTGCATCGCCGCGGCGAGACCATTGATGCTCAGAAAGATCGTCGACTTCAGGTTGTCGCGACGCCCGTCATCAGCGGCTCGGTATCTTTCGATCAACTCGATCTGCAGGATATTGATCACATCCGTAAAGGGGTTCCGTGCATCAATGGCGGACTGAATCACGGGATTGTTGTCCAGCAACCGCGACTGGCTCGTAATGTCGAGAATGATGCGCTGCGTCCTCGAAAACTCCTCCGCAATGCGCATATGCTGCGGCGTTGACGCGTCGCCGTACAGCGCTGCAATGGGCAGTCGAGCGCGGGCCATCTCCTGCTGCGCGTTGTCGATCAGCGTCCTGAAGAAATCCCAATCGCGATAGAGTTCCCGCATCTCGCCGATTGCTTCCGAATCGTCACGGCAGATCGACTCGATCGCCGATCCCAACCCGTACCAGCCCGGCACGACGTATCGCGTCTGCGTCCACGCGAACACCCATGGTATCGCTCGCACGTTGTCCAGATCCACATGGCCGCCGCCGCGCGCCACCGGCCGAGACGCAATCGGCAGATCGCTGATGAACTCGATCGGTGTCCGATTCGCATACCAAGGCCAGAACGCAGGATCATGCACGAGTCCGCGATAGGCCTGCATCGACGCTTCTGCGATCCGGTTCATCAGCGGACCGAATCGCTCCATGTAACCGTTGCTGTCGGCCCCGTTGTCGGCTTTCGCGTCCGCCGTCGCGACGATCATCGCATTGACGATCTGCTCCAGATGCCGCCGCGCAATCGCCGACATCGCATAACGGAACGTAATAACTTCGCCCTGCTCCGTGAATCGAATTCGCCCATTGCGCGACCGCTTCGGCGTCGCCAGGATCGCACGATTCGCCCGGCCGCCGCCGCGCCCGACAGTCCCGCCGCGACCATGAAACAGACGCAGCGAGACCCCATGCTCCGTCGCCACATCCGCGAGCCGCGCCTGCGCCCGCTGAAGCCCCCAGTTCGACATCCAGTAACCGCCGTCCTTGTTGCTGTCGGAATAGCCGAGCATGATCTCCTGAAATTGCTTGCGACTCTGGAGATGCCGTCGATACGTCTCATCGACGAATAGCGCCCCCATCAGCGCCGGTCCCCGATCCAGATCCTCCACCGTCTCGAGCAGCGGCACCACGTTCAACGGACACGTCACGTTCTCTCCATCGAATCGCCACAACCCGACTTCCTTCAGCAGCACCAGCACCGCAAGCAAATCGCTGACCTCATGCGTCATGCTCACGATGTAGCTACCGACAGCGCCGGGCGACGCGTCCACGGTCTCATGGAGAATATGCAGCGTGTCCAACAGATCGCGCGTCGACGGCGACAGCTTCGCATCGATCGGCAATAGCGGCCGCGGATTGTGCAACTCCGCGCGGAGGAGCTTGACCTTCTCGGCGTTAGGCAATGCCGCATAATTGTCACAGACACGCGCCAGCCGGAACAGCTCGCCCAGCACGTCGGCATGCACGCGCGAGTGCTGCCGAATATCCAACGCGGCAACGTGCAGACCAAACGTCTTCGCACGATGGATCAGATCGAACAACCGCCCCTCGCCGGCGATCAATCCCAGCCCGCAACCTTCCAACGCACCTGACAACTCCTCCAGATCCGACACAAGCTCCGCTGCACGGTACGCCCCCGGCTCTGTGCGAGCGTGTTCCAGTTTCGCCATCATCTGCGTGATACGCATCCGGAAAGGCTCGTGCATCATCACTCGCGCATCGCGCGCGGAGATCGGATACACCGCCCGATCACGATCGATCGCCGCATCCAGCCCCGCCGGTATGTCCACGCGCAGACGCGACACGGACAGTTCCCGCCTCAGCAGCGTCAACTCCTCAGCGTACAGTTCGAGCATCGCATTTCGCAATTCCGCAAACGTCGCCTTCGTCACGGCCGCAGTCACGCGCGGATTGCCGTCCCGATCGCCGCCGATCCATGTTCGATACCGAATCATCCGCGGCAGACGCGGCGACGTCCCGTATTGCTCCCGGATCGCCTTCCGCACGTCGCGATAGAGCTGCGGAATCGCTTGCCAGACGGGGCCCTTGAGAAAGTAGAGACCGTGCCGGACCTCCTCGATCACGCGAGGTCGCTCCACGCGCAGCTCATCCGTCACATACATCATCAGGATGTCGCGCGCCAGTCGGTCTCGAATCGCGTCGGTATCGGCCTGGGTGATTTCGGCTGCGTGGGCGTCAGTCAGCGCCTCGGCGATCCGCCGTTGCAGCCGGAGCACGCTCTGCCGGCGCGCCTCCGTCGGATGCGCCGTGAACGTCGGTTGAATATCGATGCGGCCGAGCACATCGATCACCTGCTCGAGCGACAGCCCCTGCCGCTTCAACGTATGAATCGCCTCGGCGATCGACTCGGCGCGAGGCGCATCGGGCGTCGCCCGTCGCTCCCGATCGCGATTGATCCGCGCGATTTCGACCTGTTCCGCCTTGTTGACGAGATGAAACCGGATCGTCAGCGCCTTGAGCAGTTCATGAATCTCGTCGTCGCTCAACTGACGCGCTTCTGATCGCGCCGCGGCAAACGGCGTCACCGTCGCAAAGTCCGCCCGCCGGCACAGATCGACGAGCCGATCAAACCGTTCCGCCGCCGCGTTGCCGCAGTGCTCCCCATAGACGCGCGCCAGCGCGCCGGACAGCATGTCGATATCATTCGTCAGATTCGCGCGCCGCGCAGGCGGCGTCCGTTGTGTCGTCGCGTTCATGCTCAACGAGTATAGGCGAAATTCGTCCCCCGTGACCGAGGCGCGACGCCCCATCCCGAGCCCAGCCAGTTATGTCTGGGTACGCACCTCCGAGCCCAGCCAGTAATGGCTGGGTTTCGCCACCAACCCGCACAACACCTCCCCGCGCCGCCTCAATCCCCCAACAACACACCCGCCAATAGCGCAATATCTCGACCATCGGCAAACCCATCGCCGTTCAGATCCGCCCGACAAACCCCCAGCCGTCGTGCGGCCAGGACGGCATCCAGAAACGCCGCAACATCGTCGATCGTCACAGCACCGTCATCGTCGAAGTCGCCGGGCAATTCGACTTCCTCCTGTGCGAACTCGTCCACACCCATATCGACGCGACAACTCTGCACCCGAGCCTCGCCATCGAAGTCCGTCGCACCCACGTCGGCCGCGAACCCGGGATCCCCGCCATCAACGCATGGGCTTTCCGGTAGCAGGTGATAGTCCCCCGGCACGAATACGTCGTCCGACAAGTCCGCCGGCGTCCCGTTGTCATCCCAATGACCGGGATCGACAAACCGCGGATCCAGCGAGATGTTCCCCGCCAACGCATTCGAAATTCCGCCCGGTGTGAAGTCGTATTCCAGGTTCTGGATGTTGCTGAACGTCGCCGTCGTCGCCTGCGACACCTGGGACTGATGACCGTCGCCATTCGCGTCGCGGTTGTTGAAGACGATGGAGTTTGTGATCTGGGCACCCGTAACGCCGCCCGAGAGGACCTTCGCATGATTACCGACTATGGTGCAACCGAATACGTTTGCACCCGCCGCCGAAATGGCGCCGCCCGAATCGCTGCTAACGTTACCTGCAAAAAGGCAATCGACAACGTATCCGTTCTTTATTCGGATAGCCCCCCCCGCGCCTGGGCTCTCATTATCGATAAATCGGCAGCCACGAATTGGCCCGATGGCCCCAGGATCAGCGGCGGTCATGCTGTGTATCGAAGTTCCTGTGTTTCCCAGGAAATCGCATCGTTCAATGCTCCCCCTGAGCAGTAACACGCCGAATAACAGACTCGATGTCGTCACATTTTGGGAGAATGTGCAATCCGTCATTTGACTGTCTATACCAAAGTACTCCAACAAGACGCCAGTGGAGTGATTCTGGTTGAAAGAGCACGCATGAACTGTGCCGCCTTGTCCGATACGCGCGAGGGCCCCCTGCACGTCGTTATTGTTGAATACCGTTCCCTCGATGATACCAAAATAACTCCATATCAAGTAGCTCCCGCTATTCTCTTCAAAGATGCAGTTCTTGACGTTGAACGGCGTTCCGTTGACGCATTTCTTGCGGTTGCGACGAAACGTGCATTGAACGATGCTCATCCCATCGCCCAGTAGTATGTAGTTGCTTGTATTGTCATGAAAGTTGCACCCGATTGCCTGTACGCACGGCTCGGCTGAGGCGCATTCGGGTGCATGCCCGGCGTGCCCGTAGAACAACTCACTTCCGCCATGATTCGACAGCTCACAATCGACTAACGTCGGCCATGCTGCAAATCCGCCGATGGATATCGCAGATCCATGTGACGATGCGAAATTCGAGTCGAATCGACATTCCTGGATGATCGGTGCAACGGATCCCTGTGAATAGAGTCCACCACCGCGACCCGATTGGTTCTGTATGAAGAGCGATCGACGGATCACCGGCGCAGATTCAACAGACGTCACGCCACCGCCATTTGCGCCGGCGCCAAGACCATTCGTCACCGTCACCCCATCCAGCACCGAATCCGCGCCCTCTCCATTCACAAACTTCACGACCGTCCCCGAGGCATTCCCGTCAATCACCGTCGCCTCAACAATCGCCGCATCCGCCGGGTTCGCGCTCTGCACGCGAATCGCCTTTCCCAGGAAGTCGATATTCTCAAACCATCGCCCCTCCGGCGTGCAGTCGTTCGGCAGCACCACGACGAAATCGCCATCCATCGCCGCATCGATCGCCGACTGGATCGACGAGTACCCGAACGCCCCGTTGCACTCCACAAGCAGGACGTTCCCCGTCCCGCCGCCGCCCCGCGGCCCCCCCGCTTGATCGTCCCCGCGCACGATGTTTCGAAGCGCATCGGCCGTCAGCACGACGCCGCCGCCGGCGTACTCTCCCGTGGCCTTCGTCACATCGATCGGTTGCCCATACGCGATCGACGCGAAGGCGCAAACGCCAAATCCCCATACGGCCAACAGACCGACCATTCGACGCCCGCCACTCGCGCGATTCAACACTCGTCTGATCACGGATTCAAACCACTGTCGCATCACACACATACCCAAGTCCTTTCCAAAAGCGCTCGCCAATCACTCACCCACACCGAGCCCGGCCAGTAATGGCCGGGATTCGCTGCCGACCCACACGACGGTGCCGGGTACCATGCTCCCCCTCCAAGGGGAGCATGCTCGCCAGACAATCCAACGTACGTGCCCGCCAACGCCGCTCGGTATTCACGCGCATCGCCATGCTTGCCTTGAAGGGCAAGCATGCCACCCACATGATTGGCAATATGCCACCCTAACGGCAGTCGAACAGCCAGACCGATACCGCGGACGTGCGAAGACCGTGAGAAACACAGCCGGCGCAAGCAACGACGCGCCCCTCCACGCTGCAGAAGACAACCACACGCCGCGATGCAATGCGCGCATCACAACGGCAGTCGCACCTCGACGTGGAACGACAACGAAAACTAAATTGTCAGCAAGGAAAGGGAAGAGAAATGCAAGACGAGCGATTCAGGATGGGAGTGACGGATGCGATCAATCGATCGCGAATATTAAGATGAAAATGATATCAAGCGAATGAGCCGTCGAATGCCGATCCCTGTTCTGCACGTCATGTCATACTCTGCCCGCCTTCACTTCCCATATTCTATCACAGCCGCACGCCGATACAAGAAAATCCCCGTAACTAAACGACATTTTCGTCGCCATTGTGCGCTGCGTTACGAAGCACGCGCTCGATAGGCCGCCGCCGAGTTGTTGGCCGCCACACCCGTGGCATTGCGACCGACGCCCGCGGGGCGCGCAAACGGAACGCTGACGCCCTCAAACTGCCGCAACCACAATTCCAAATTCAGCAGCCCCCACAACTTGCGATTGAACCGGCCGCTCGCGGCCATCTCCCGCTCCAGCCGGTCGACATCCCACAGACCGCGACTCCGCGCCGTCGCCCCCAATAGCGCGTCGCGCACGAACGAACGCACCGGCTCACGTGCGAACCACTCGTCAAAAGGTACAGGGAAACCCATCTTGTCCCGGCGATCCAGGACCGCTTGCGGTACGACCCCCTTCGCCACGCGCCGCAACACACGCTTCGAACACGCCCCGCGAAATCGCATGATCGGCGGCATCCGCGTCACAGTCTCCACAACGCGATGATCCAATAGCGGCACGCGCGTCTCCAGCGACGCCCCCATGCTTACGCGATCTTCGACATGCAGCAACGCCGGCAGCAGAGACTTCAAATCAAAATGCGTCATCCGCACGAAATAACTCGACGCCGAAGGCGCTTCGAAATGGGATCGAAACCGCTCGACAACGGACTGCCGCGCCGCGTCGTTCCAGACATCCGGCGACATCACGCGATCCAGACCCGCCGAGCGATCGACCAGCGCCAGGTATCGCAGCGGCATGTCATCAAAGAGCCCCTTCGACCAGAAGCCCTGCAACAGCGCCGTGTACTCTTTCAACAACGGCAGATTCGGAGCGATCTCGTCCCACGTCACAACGTACTCGGCGCCGTCCTGAGTCCCGTGAATCGCACCCTTCAGACACTGCTCAAGGTACGCCGCTAGATATCGCGCGTATCCGCCGAACAGTTCGTCGCCGCCCTGACCCCCGAGGCACACTTTCACATGCTGCGACGCCAGGCGCGACACGTGAAACTGCGGGTACAACCCGGGCCCCGCGGCAGGCTCGTCCATCAACCACGCGAGCGTCGGCATGTCGCGGCAAAACCCATCCGCATCAGGCCGAATCTCGTGATACGTTGCGCCGCAGCCATCCGCCACGCGCCGCGCATGAGGCGACTCGTCATATCCCGGTCCGTCGTCAAACGCCCCGGTAAAAACGGGCAACGAACCGAGGCGCTGCCGCGCCGCCAACGTTGCGACAACGCTGCTGTCCAGACCGCCGGAGAGATACGCACCGACAGGCACGTCGCTGCGCAATTGCAATGCGACGGAATCCCGCAACAGCATCGACACGCGGGCAACGTGATCTTCGTACGCTGAATCCCGATCGAGTTCGTAGTCGAACTCCCAATATCGCTCCACGCGAACGCGCGCATCGCCGAATGGTCTGATCGTCAGATGCGTCCCGGGTTCCAGCCGATGGACGCCCTCGAATAGCGTCGCATCGCCGAGCAGAAACTGAAACGTCAGATACTCCGGCAAGGCCTCGCGGTTCATGCGAGGAACAACGTCACGCGACGCAAAGAGCGCTTTGATTTCCGACGCAAACAGCAGTGCGTCGCCCGTCTTCGTCCAATAGAGCGGTTTGATCCCAAGCCGATCCCGCGCCAGGAAAAGCGTCTTCTCGCGAGCATCCCAGATCGCAAACGCGAACATCCCGTTTAGATGCTCGACGCAATCTGCGCCGTACTCTTCGTAGAGATGCAGGATGACTTCGCTATCGCTCTGCGTTCGAAAGTGATGCCTGCCCGCCAATTCCCGCCGCAACTCGACGTGGTTGTAGATCTCGCCGTTGCAGATCAGCCAGAGCGAGCCTGACTCATTACTGAGCGGTTGGGCCCCTCCGGTCAGATCGATGATCGACAGTCGCCGATGCCCGAGCGCGACTGGCCCCCTGACGAAGAACCCCTCGCCGTCGGGCCCGCGATGCGCCAGCGCATCCGTCATCGCCTGGATCAGCGACGATGCGACGCGATCCCCTGTATCGAATTTCACGCAGCCTGCGATGCCGCACATGGCAATGGCCTTTCGTCTTGAGATCCCGCTGCGTTCAGACTCGCGTCGTGCTCTGCAATCCGCCGCTTCCAGTATCCGCGGCGCACACCGAACCACTTGCTGTACTTCATCGCCAGCAGCAGATATCCCCACGTCGTCGGCGCGCTCGCCATTTTGCTCGCGCTCTTCTTTCGATCGTAATGAAGGTAATGCGCGACTTCACCGAACCGTGCTCCGAGCAGATCCAGCTTGACGACCTTCTCCAGCGTGCACGAGAAACCCAGGTCCTTGCGCTCGATGAATCGATTGCCAAATACGTCGATTGCTCGCTTTAGCGTTTCCCACCGATACGCACGATACCCGCACGAATAGTCTCGCAGACCACGTATCGGAAACAGGATCTTCATGTAAAGCCCGGCGCCCCAGCTCAACAGCTTGCGATGCCCCTCGACGCCCGACTGCCCCCCGCCCGGTTGATAGCGTGACGTCACGACGACATCACAGCCTGCGCGAACTTTCTCAATGAGATTCACGACATACGCCGGATCCTGCGAATCATCGCAATCCATCCGAACGACGACATCCCCTGGCTTCCCGATTCGAACGCAATGTTCGATTCCATCACGAATCGTCTCTCCCAATCCTCGATTGATCGGATGACGGAGAATGTCGATCGGCAATTCGCGCGCGAAGCGCTCCGCCCGCGCGGCCGTGTCGTCCCGGCTTCCGTCATCCACGAGCACGATTCGATACGCAAACCCGCTGGCCGCCATGGCATCGCGAATTCGCGGCAACAACGCCGGGATCGAATCTTCTTCGTTGTAGGCCGGCAGCAGCATCAAGATCGTCATTTGTCGTTTTTCCATTCTTGTGCGACGTCAGGACCCCGACGCAGGCAGCGTCCCGCTTCGACTGGGCATCCCTTCATCCCGTCGTCTGAGCCAGCGAATCATGAACCAGAGCCCCGGCAGGCTGCCGACAACCGCCAGCGCCCGCCAAGACAACGCGATCTCGGCGCCGCCCGCCGTTCCCGCCATAGCGAACAGTGAATCAAAGACCGCTTCCCCGACGCCCAGCCCGCCGGGCGACAACGGGAGCGCGTTCGCAACGAGCCCCACGGGCACGAGCGCACACGTCGTTGCATTTGGCGCCGCGCCCGTCAGCCCGAAACAGACGACGATCGCCGCCCCGACGACCGAGGCCTGGGCGCACAACGACCAGACAAACCCAACGCCCAACAAACCGGGGCGACGTGCCGTCGCCGCCAGCGCGGCGAAGACGCGAAACACAACACCCGCAATGCCGCCGCGCCGACAACGATCATCCGCCATTCTCTCTCCGATTCGCCCGGAGCAGACAAGGCCGATTGAAAACAACAACGAAAATCCAACCGTCGCCGCGACGCAAACGCCGAACAAACTTCGCAACGTCGGTATCCGCAGCATCGCGTCAAGCGTGGCTAACTGCCCGCACACAGCCAACACAAGCAACGCCGCAAGCCCCAGCAATCGATCGAGCAAGGCGACGCCGATCCCGCGCGACACATCACCGTCAAATCCGTGGCCCAGCAAATACGCCTTTGTCATGTCCGAGCCCAGTCCGCCCGGTATCAGCCATCCCGCGAACGCAGCCGTTATCGTGAACCGCATCGCAGTCGCCCACGCCAAACGCCCACCCGACGCGCGAACGATCGACATCAGCCGTAACGTAAGAAACAGGTAATTTCCGATCACCAAGAGCATCGCAATTGCGACGAATCCGGGGGACGCGAACAATCGTGAAAGCACCGGCCATCGCAGCGCGCCCGATCGAATCAACCACGCCAGAAGGCCGATGGCGATTGCGATCTGAACCGCCGCCTGAAACACACGAAGGTGCGACGCCCTGTGACGTTCACCGTTCAGGTCCGCCGAACCCGCACCGCTCGCCGGGATGACTGCATGATCACTCAATGCCGTCACTCCTCACCTGCACATGAACCAACGGCGCCGACAAGTCATACACGCGAAACACGTCATTCTCAGCCACAACGCCGTAGTCGAGATGCTGTCCCAACTCGACAATCGCAATGCCAACACCGTACCGATCGCGCAGCTCTCCGAATGACGCCGTCGTCCGCGATCGATATCCATCCGCCAGGCGCTGCACGATCGCCCCGTCAACCTGGAGTTCGCGTGCATCCTCGCCCAGGTACCACGCCATCCGCTCGAACAATCGATCCACCAGCCAAGGCCCGTAGGCGTATACCGTCAATTGCTGCCGGCACAGGAATGAACCGCGATCCGCCCACGCCCCCGGATTCCGAAGATCCGGCGGCGCCACGACCGTCCGCCCCGCCGGACACGAACGACGAATCGCCGGCGCCAAGTCAAGCAGCGCCCCCGCGCGCCGTTTCTGCTCGCCGTCAAACGTCCGGACGGCACCGACGTCGTTCACGAACGCACACGCAGCGACGGCAAATACAATCAGACCGGCGCTTCGAATCCAACTTGTATGCCGCGACGCCCACGCTGCGAGCAATGTCATTCCGATGACAATTGCGATCCATCGCGGCGCCATGTACGCTGAGACGCCCGTCGCAACCGACCACTCTGATGCCAACAGGGCCAACGTCACGCCGCACAACACGACCGCGAGCAGTCGACGCCCGCCGCGCGCCTGCGTCGCCTCGACACATATCAACACCGCCAGTGCCGCATGCGCAGACGCCGCCAAGGGCGAGTCAATCGGAACGAGGATTCCTGTCAAAGCGACGCCGGACAACAGCGCCCGAACGCCGCCAGCCCTCGCGACATCGACCAACCACGCAACGCCTATTGCGATTCCCCCGAACAGGACAAATCGCGTGCCGCGCCAAAGCGTCAACTGAGCCACGAACCGAACCGGCCAGACCTCGACAAACAGATACCCGATCGCCAACAGGATCGCCGTCGCGAAAAGCCAGCCTTGCACAATCCCGAGTCGCCCCCGAAACGCGTCCCTCGCAGCAGACCAACCCATCACGCCAGGCGCCAACAGCACCGCCAATCGCAGCCACGCGATCAAGGGCGTGTCCGAGACGAAGATATGGAGCGGATAAATCCACTTTGGAAATCGAAGCCAGTCGTCCATGGCGACATAGCCCGTCGGCGCAGCCGTCGCGAGCACCCACACGACCGTCGGCGAGGCGGCAATCGCACAAACAACGCATGCGATCAAAGCCCGACGAACGCGTGCCTCACGAGCACACTCAATAAGCGCCGAACTGCAGACCATCGCGGCCCCGAACAGCGCGATCGATCCATGCACGTTGAACGCCAGCCCGGCGATAACACACGCCCACACATGCTTGCCTCGCCACGACAGCGCCATCGCCGCGCAGATCGCCGCCGTTGCCGGAAACTCCGGATTGCAGACGAGTCCGACGCCGCTCGATCCCCCGAGCGACGCCGCCATGCCGTTCCCCCAGATCACCGCAATCGACGCCAGCGAACCCGCCAGCGCATTCCGTGTCATTGTCGCCGTCAGGTAGAACACCGCCGCCGCCAACAACACCAGCTCGATCGCAAACGCCCCCCGCAGCAACGAAAGTCGATCCACGTATCGGGCCAGAAATCCCAACGTGGGGTAATAGACACTGAAAAGTCGCGGATTCAGTTCCTGGTTGAAACTGTCCCCAATCGAAGCCGGCGCCTTGGACCAAGCGAGGTACTCGGCGAGTTGGCCGTCGACCTGGAAGTGCACCGGCAATTGCGGCGCTCGTATCGCGACGAAAACGACCGCACTGAACACGCTCAACAACAGCCCCAGCCGCGCCAAGCGGATGCCCTCGCCCGCCGACTTCGTCGCGGTCCCGCCATCTACCGGCCAATGTGCTATCGGTATCGTCGCCAAGGGTGCGTGCTACTCCATACCAACAATGCGCCGAGCCATGTGCCTGGGCGCGCAGCTGAGCCCGCGCGCATCGCTGCGTATCCCCAATATCGGCAGGCATCACTACGACGCTGGCGACGACTGTCTCCGTACGCCGAGCTTTCCTCGTCACCCGGCAGATATTGCGCAGCCCACGCACGGGCTAACCCCGCCGCTTCCTCATCGCCGATGCAACCATGGGCAGGACTGCGCGCCGCGAGTCGGAATTGCGACGTTTCCCATCGTCGTGCGCCGCCGCCCGTAGATCGAAACGAGCCAGCCAATGACCTCTCGCAATGACCGACTCGACATCGACTCCGTCCGCAATCCGCGACGATATCGCCACGACGATTCAACCCGCATGAGCTATCGCGCCGATCCATTGCGATCATCGCCGTTTCTCAGCGTCGTCATCCCGGTTCTCAACGAAGCGGAAAATGTCAAAGCCATGGTGGAGCGCCTTCGCCAGGCCCTCCACGACGTCACGGAAAGCTACGAAGTCATCTTCGTCAGCGACGGCAGTACCGACGAAACCGATCGGCTCGTCGCTGATGCAAACACCCGCGACCCGCGATTCAAACTCCTCTGCCTCTCACGCCCCTTCGGCCATCAAAACGCCATCCAGGCCGGTCTCGATCACGCCGCGGGGCGCACCGTCGTCACGATGGACGGCGACCTCCAGCATCCGCCCGAGGCGATCCCCGATATGCTCAACGCCTGGCGCGAAGGCGCCGACGTCGTCCACGGAATTCGACAGGCAATGATCGACAAGTCGCGACTCCGACGAATGGGCAAGCGAATCGGCTACGGCATGCTCGAACGCCTATGCGACGTCGACATCGTCCCACAGTCCGCCGACTTCCGGCTCTACGATCGATGTGCGGTCGAAGCCATGGCGCGCATGCGCGAACAAGGGCGATTCAATCGAGGCCTCGCTCGCTGGATTGGCTTCAAACAGGCCATCGTGCACTTCACGGAATCCAAGCGCAATGGCGGCGAAGCCAAGTACTCGACAATCCGACTTATCCGACTCCTGACCGATGGCGTCTTCTCGCTCTCCGCAAAACCCCTGCGCTACATGGGTATGGCCGGGCTGATGTTCTCCGCCCTGTCCGGCTGCTATCTCCTCTTTGTCCTTTTCGGCCACATCGTCGGACTGCCCGGATTCGACAAGGTCAACGGTTGGGCGTCACTAATCGCGACCGTGCTCTGTATGGGCGGCGTACAACTCGTCGGTCTCTGGCTCATGGGTCAATACATGGGACGCACCTATGACGAAGTCAAGCAGCGCCCGCTGTACGTCGTCGCGGATACGATCGGCATTCCAAGCCGTAGCGCCCTGCGACTCTCCGCGATGAAACGCGAAATCCCGAAACACGCGGAAACCACCAGCGAATTCGAAAAACGCATGGAGGCGATCCGACAGCTGAGGCAAACGGCATGATCGCCGTCGCCGAACCATCGATCGCCTTCGACGCATGTCGCGCCTGTGGCAGACACGATGCCGTCCAACGAGACTGCATCCGCGGCCATCGAATCGCGCAGTGCCCCGGCTGCAGACTCGCCTGGACGCACGACGCCCGGATCGATCCGGCGACATTCTACGACGCCGCCTACTTCGAAGATGCGAATGCACCGAAGGGCTACAACGATTACTTCGCCATGGCCGGCGCCATGCAGCGCACCAATCGCAAACGCCTCAACCACATTCGACGCGTTGCACCCAAGGCAAAGTCCTTGCTCGATGTCGGATGCGGCCCCGGCTTCTTTCTGCGCGAGGCCGTCGACAGAGGCTTCACGTCGCATGGCATCGAAGTCTCGCCTTTTGCCAGCGACTTTGGTCGCCGCGAGCTGCAGGTCAACATCACGACCGGTGCGATCGACGCAGGATCACTCGCACGCGTCACCGAATCCCCCGACGTCATCACGATGTGGGATACGATCGAACATCTCCCCGATCCCGACGACGCCCTTCGAAGACTCGCCGCCCGACTCAACCCCGGCGGCGTCATCTGCATCACGACCGGCGACATTACGTCGATGGCGGCGAGAATCACCGGCTCGCGATGGCATCTCTACAACCTGCCCGAGCACCTTTGGTTTTTCTCTCCCGACGCCCTGCGATGCATGCTCGAATCCGCCGGGTTGGAAGTCGTCAACATCAGCTCTGAAATCTGCTGGTACACGGCGCATTACCTTGTCGAACGACTCAGCTATTCCGCCGGCATCAAGACCCCACGCATCCCCGGCGCATCGCTGCTCAAACGCATCCCCGTCCCGCTGACTCTCTTTGATATCGTATTCGTCACGGCGCGGAAGCCGGCGTAACAGATCGACCATGCACAGCTCCACCTACGGAAGCCTCACGCAACAAAGCCTGCATGACGTCGCCCCGTCGGCGGCGGACGCACAACCCTCATCAACTCGCACGCTCATCCGCACACACTCGCGCGCCATCGCGACGGCCGTTGTTCTGCTCGCGAGCATCATTGCCGCCTGCGCACCGCCCGCCGAACGAAATCAGAATTTCCGCCTCCGCAAGATGCTCAAGGCCGGCTGGCAGATCGCACGAGGTGAAGACGCTTCGACCGTCCTCGCGCGCCAATACCCGGGATTCGACATCGGCACACCGCTCTTCCTCGCCGTTGCGATGAGAATGTCAACTTCCGCCGACGAACTCGCCAAAGGCCCGCCCGATCGCGCGCCCGCGCTTTACCATCTGATGCACCGCGCCGGATTCGCGCTCGCCGTCACAATGATGTTCGCTGCACTACTGCACCTCACGACGCCCTTCGTCGCCGCCGCGATCGCGGCACTCATCCTGATCTCACCCAACTGGCGTTTCATTGCCTATTCCGATGACGTCTACGTCTTCCCCATGTACGCCCTCGCGGCCGCGCTCGCGGCCATCGCCGCACTCGGCGCGCGCCGACGCGTCGCGTGGCCTACACTGATCGGCTGCGCCGCCGTCATCGGCGTCTCCTGCATCTTCCGCAACGTGTCAGTACTTTGCCTGGCAGGGCTATTCGTCGTCGCGGCCTTTCCCTCAACATTCTTCACCAACGAATTACGACGCCGAATTCGCATCCGCGCATTCGCGACGATCATCCTTGCCATCGTCTCCGGCGCTGCGCCGGGTTTTCTGGTCAAAAGTACAGGTCACGTCTTCTGGCATCCCATGCACTGTGGTCTCGCCGAATTCGGCGGTCACGAAGATGCCCAGGCTCGGCTGATACCATGGTTTGTGCCGGCAAAAGACCTTCCCGACGATGTGACGCCGATCAACGACTGGTCCGACGAAAGAAGCTATCGGCGAGCCCGCGCTGCCATCCCCGGCGTCATCCCCTGCTCGGCCGAATACGACGCCCTCATGCGCGACGACTACATCGACGTATGGCGCCGCTATCCGATCGGCATGCTTCGGACATACGCTCATCGCCTGGCGAATGTCCTCACGCTGAATCCGTGGCAATCGCACACCACCGACTCAAGGATCATCGCTTCACCATTCGACGCTGTCGCGTTCGCACTGTTGATCGGCCTGGCCGTCATCGCCTGGAGGAGTCGACTCCCCGCCCGAAACTGGATGTTGACGATGGCGTTCGCACCAATGCTGGTTGCACCACTCATCGCGCATTCCGGCTATATCATGTACAACGCTCCCGCGCGGCTTCCGTTGTACATCTTCGCCCTCTGCACGCTCCAGCACCTCTGCCGGAGCCTCCGAGCGCCCAACGTTTCCTCTGTTTAGATCTGCCGAACTCCCGCGTCGAAGAACTTGCGGCCGCCTGCCTTTGCGCACGCTGCCGTGCTAATCCGCAAAATCGGCATGCTCGCCGGCCCCACGCGGATCTCCCGGAAAACCTTTGATCCCCAGGCCTCCCGGCCTACAATCCGGAAATCGCACGCGCCGCTACCCTCCACGATCGCCGCAAATGAACCGACGAATTCTCCTCCAACGAATCCTGTTCGTCTTCCTCGTCGCCGCATCCATTGCGCGCGCCCAGTCGGAAGAGGATCCGCTCTCGCATCGACAACGCGACGCCCGAAGGAAGGCCGTCGAAGACTTCGGCGGCACAAAAAAAACTGAACAGGCCGTCGCCGATGGCCTCGCCTGGCTCGCCGCCCATCAGCAACCCGACGGTATGTGGAACCGACTCAGCTTCTCACAGCAATGCCCGGCAAACGATCGATGCAGTCAGACCGCCGTCGCATTCGAGTCTCGCGACGCCAACGTGGGCCTGACCGCCCTCGCAACGCTCGCATTCCTGGGCGCGGGCTATACGCATGAACAAGGACCGTACGCCGAAACGCTTTCGCGCGCCTTCTCCTACATCCTCGCCCAGCAGACGGCGACGGGCAGCTTCTCCAGCAACAGCGGCTATCAGATGTACTGCGACGCCATTTGCACAATCGCCGTCGCCGAATGCTATGCGCTGACAAAGGACGATGTCCTGCGCCGCCCGCTCGAACGATCGATCAAACATCTCGCCCAATCGCAACAGCCCGAAGGCGGCTGGGACTACACTGACGCGCTGACGCATCGAAACGACACGTCGATCACCGGCTGGTGCGTTATGGCGATCAAGTCCTCTCAGGCCGCCGGGGTCGACGTCCCTCTGGAAACTCGCCTGAATCTGATCCGCCACTTCGATCGGGCGACGGACCCGGACGGTCGTGTCTGGTACGCCGACAAACGCGAGAACACGAGGCCGGGCCAAGACCGCACTCTGATCAAACGCCGCTACGGTCCGGCCATGACCGCGACCGGTCTGTTCGCGCGATCAGCCCTCGGATTCCGAATGGACGACCGCTTCGCAACGCGCCAGATCGGACATCTGCTCGAAGACCTGCCGAATTTAGACAAGTTTCGCGATGCCGAAAGCGACGGCCTGCACGGACCCTACTATTGGTACTACGGATCGCTCGCCCTGTTCCACATCGGCGGCGAACCTTGGCGACAATGGAATCGATCGCTGAGAAACGCCGTCCTTGAATACCAGGAACGACCCACGACGGCTAAGGGAACACACAAACACGCCTACGGGAGCTGGCCCGCCTTCGGGCGCGGATGGGGTAAGTGGGGCCGTACGGGAAGTCGCGTCTATTCGACAGCCATCAACACGCTGACGTTGGAAGTCTACTATCGCTACCTGCCCGCCTATCTGTCGCCGCGCGGCATCATCGGACCCCACGAGATTCGCGACCTGATCGACAAAGCGGACGCGGAGGAAAGATCGCATCTCCTTCAGCTCGCCGCGCGCTTCCATGCGGACATCGCAGAACCGATCCTCCTCGACCTGCTGCAATCCACTATTGTGAACATCCGCATCGACGCCGCAATCGAACTCGCCAATATCGGCTCGCCCGCCGGCCGGCGCGTCTTGATCGCCGCCGACGAAAATGCCGCGCCGAAACTCTCGCGAAGGATCCGCGAAGCCCTGTCACACATCGCCATGATCCCGCCGGAAACCGAATATGGGAGAGTCACCGCCGTCCGGCCTGCAGCCGGCATGTTGTTGTTCGACACCAACGACCATCGTGTATACTACGGCCAGCGAGTCAGAATCATGCGCGACGACGTCAGTATCGGCTCCGCCATCGTCAATCGCCGCTTCAGCGGACAAAACGCCGCCGCCGCCAGAATCGAAACAACGAGCGGCCAGATTCGAGAAGGAGATCGCGTCATCGCCGACAATCCGTAGGTCGGGTCATCGACCCGACACGATCACAAAGCAGGCCGTAAGTCGAGTCATCGACCCGACACGTTTGGGAAGCAGCTCCATCGGCCGGATCATCGATCCGACAACCGCAAACGTCCGCGTCCGTCAGCACGCATAAGAAATGGAAACTCGATTCCGCAAATGAGATAATGGCTCTTGGAAACCTGCCTCAAAACCTTGCGCTTCGATCCCATCGCACCGCTTCTATCCAGCGACATTGTCGCGATCATCTACCACACACGTCGCGATCTGCTCCACGACCGCGTCGCTCCGGCATCGTCGCTCTGGCGTCTCCCCGACGTCGAGAAGCGTCTTCGCAACCAACAGTCCAACGGTGCATTCAAATACCCCGGCAATCGCCCCGTCACGCATCCGCCGCACCACTACGACATGGTCGAAACGTGGAAGCAGTTCCGCTATCTCGTCGATCAATACGCAATGACGAAAAGGCACGCCGCGGCCGAACGCGCGGCGGAATTCCTCTTCTCCTGCCAGACGCCCGACGGCGACTTTCGCGGAATGATCGGTAATCAATACGCGACCTACTATACCGGCGCGATCATGGGCTTGTTGATTAAGGCCGGGTATGCAAACGACCCACGAATCGAAAAGGGCTTTCGCTGGCTGTTGTCGATGCGCCAGCTCGACGGCGGATGGACGGTCCCGCTTCTGACGCACAAGCTGTCGAAGGAAGAATCCGCGCGCCTCTTTGAGAATAAAGCTCGACCGCTGGAGCCGATCCGCTCGAAGCATTTTTCGCACAACTGGACCGGTATGGTCCTCCGCGCCTTTGCCGCCCATCCAAAACACCGCAAGTCGAAAGCCGCGAAGTCTGCGGCAATGTTGCTCAAGACGCGCTTCTTCAAGCCCGATGTGTACACGTCCTACAAATCGCCCGACTACTGGGTGAAATTTCAATTCCCGTTCTGGTGGAACCACCTCGTCGCGGCAATGGACTCGATCTCACGCATCGCTATCCCCGCCGATGACCCAGACGTCAGAGCGGCCCTCGACTGGTTCATCGAGCATCAACAGCCCGATGGACTCTGGAAACTCAACGACGACAAACGAAAGAAGAACGCACAGCATGCAGGCGCAGAAGAAATGCGGTATTGGATTTCGCTCGCCATCTGCCGAATCCTCAGTCGCTACAAGTCGCGCAAACACAGCTGACACATACCCGGCGCAATCTCGCTCCGAAGGAGCGCCGGATCATTGCCACGGGTAAAGCGAAGACCGCGCAGCGGTAATGAGTCGGAGTCGCCCTGTCCTCATGGCGACGTCCAGGATATGTGCAAACGGGATTTCCTAAGGCCTTGGGCGGCGTTGTGTGCCCCGATGACGTCAACTGGTTTGACTTCGCCGCGGGGACGCAGCGGCTCGGATTGTTCCCTTCGCGTTGACCTTCAGTTCACGGCGTTGCCCGAATGGGCAGCGGAATTCCCAAACAGACTCACGCTCCAGAAATACGATTCCCGCACTCCGGACACGTCCCCGACGCGTTCCCGCGCAAGTCATACCCGCACTGTCGACAAACGTGCGTGCGACTATCCATGGGAAACTTGTGACGATACTTGTTCCAGATCACGCGCGTATTCGCAAGGCCATCGCCGAGGCGCTTGCCGCTAATCATTTGCGCCATTCCGACAAGCGTGGCGAAGGGAATCACGAGCAGGATATTCCGGACGAACGATCGTCCCAGGTCGATCGGTTGCAGGTTGAAGTCGTCAACGACCGTCAGTCCTGTCAACCACTTGCCAGGGGATCGCCCTGCGAACCCATCCTTGAAATAGAATGGCAGGAACAACACGTTCACACTGAACGCCCGCCAAAACAGCTCGATTTTCATAGGCGTAGTGGAGGGAAGCCGCGGCCAATACCGCGCGATGGTGATACCGTGATAACGAAGCGCCGAAATCACCCCCAACAGCACCGTTGCGACGACAAACCAATCAACGACGTACGCAAACTGGCGCAGTTGTGCGAACGACCGCGCACAATTCCGGCAAACGAAGCCCTCATACAATTGCATCGCTCGATGACCCATCGGTTCCGGCAGGTCACAAAGCGGGCATCGGCAGTTTTTTATCTCTTCCGGAATTTCCATCTGAGAGTGAGGTCCCTTCCTTGCGGCTGTGTTCGACGCCCAGATTTCGCGGAACACGGGTCAAGCCAACACAATGGAATGACTCTAGCATCCCCGACAATCCGCCCGCGCAGTACCACAAGATTTTGCACAATTTGCGCCGGTTTGCGCCCCTTTGCGCGGGTTTGAACACCTGAAAAAACATCGGGACCCCGTCGCCGCCCCGTCGATCGAGTGCGACGAAGAAAAATCGAAGGAAAATCGCCCCTGCCCGGAGGCCCGTTCAAACGCGTCGAGTCCCCCAAAATTGACGCCACCCCCCAATCCATTACCTTATTGCGACCCTGCGGTCCAGCCACGCACGAGAGCGTGCCCGTCCGCTCGACTTGGAGACGAAACGGCCCATGAAACTCGCATTCAGCAGCGTCGCGTGCCCGAACTGGAACCTGGCCACGATGGTCGAAAAGGCCAAGGAATACGGCTACGAAGGCATCGAGCTCCGTGGCCTCGAAGGTCAGATGCACCTGCCGCTCGCCCCGCAGATCGCCTCCAACCCCGGCAAAGTCGCCGACCTCATGGACGCAACGGGAGTCAGCCTCATCTGCCTGTCGACATCCGCCGCGTTCCATTACCAGGACCGTGAACAGGTTGCCAAGAACCAGGCCGAAGTTCGGCAGTACATCGAACTCGCCGGCAAGCTTCGCTGCCCGTTCGTTCGCGTTTTCGGCTCCGAGATTCCCCGTATGAAGTTCAGCCTCCTTGGCTTCGAACGCCGTGAAACCACGATGCATCGCATCGCCGAGGCCCTTCGAGAACTGGCCGTCTTCGCCGCCCGCCACAAAGTCACACTGCTGATCGAAAACAACGGCGACTTCACCGACTCCGTCTCCATGTGGTACATCGTCGACGCCGTCGATTCACCCGGCCTCCGCTGCTGCTGGAACCCCTTCAACGCCATGACCCGAGGCGAGCGGCCGACCCGGTCCATTCCGCGACTCGGCGCCCGCATAGGTCTCATCCACCTGACAGACGGCAAGTTCAATGACGGCACGTTTGATGGCTTCGCTCTCCCCGGCGACGGCAATCTTGAACTTCATCGGTTTGTCCAGCTTCTCAAGGGCATCGCCTATCGAGGCTACATCTGCCTCGACTGGCCGAAACTCTGGGAACCCGGTCTCGCCGAACCCGATGTCGCACTTTCCAAGACCGCGGCCGTTTTGAAGCCGATGATCGCCGAAGAACCTGTTGCGCTTTCCGCATACAAGGGCGACAAGTTTCTTCCCAAGTACGCAAACGCCTGATCCGCCTGGCGATCGTCAAACGCCGACCATCCAAATCACGACAATCCCTGTCGAATCTCTGCGAGCCACTCCGCCCGCCGACTGAATAGTCTACAAATTGGTCGGATTCCGCTTTACGCGACACATAGTGCAAGCGTACGATACACCGACTCCATGGGCCGGAGTTAATACCACTCCGCCCGGATTGTCGACATCGCGCCCATGACCAGGGAGCAACGGACCGCATATTCGTCATTTTACTTAATAGCGCGCGCCGCCTCCCGCAACATAAGGAGTTTGTCATCATGTATCGTTTGATTCCATGTATTGGAAGCGTCGTCGTCTTGTTGACGATGACAACGGCCGCCAGCGGGACGAATTATGTCTGGCTGGAGGCGGCGCCGCTGACCGACGGCGCTATTGTAATCGAGGACGGCCAGGGCCACGCCGTCAGTCTCGAATGCGATCCGGCCATGCAAGACGGAGCTGCGGAATGCCGCTGGATGATCACTGTACGCATTGGCAATGATGATCCCATGTTTGCGTGGTCTCTTGATCTCGGGAGTTCGGACGATTTCACGTCTGCGCTCTCCGTCGGTTACCTCGAACCGATCTTTGGGCCCGGAGGCGGGCTCGTGGAGTACTATCCATTCGACGGCCCTCTCACTCCCACGCTGGGTAGCGGTCAAACCCTGATGCGCCAGCTCGGAGCAGGCACGATCTCTGCCGTACCCGCCGCGACGAACGCCGACGACGGCATCGCATGGAGCGTGGCGCAGTTCGTTCTTTCAAAAGTCGTCACGGACAGTGACTCGGGCTTCGTGGAAATCTTCGGTCGCACGGGCGTCGCCGGCTACGGGCCGGAACCCGGGCAAACGTTTCCGGGACAAGTGGGCGACAACGATGCGATGGACATCGAACAGCCGCTGACGATTTACCCGAATGCGCTGATCACAATCACAAGTCCGCAAGGCGACGACTACACGCCTCCCGGAGATGGCGGCGGCGGATTCCTCTGGGGCGATGAGGAAATTGATCCGCCGCTTCCCGACGACAACGGCAATGACAACACGCCGGACAACACCAACAACACGCCCGCTGACTCGCCCGTCCCGGGCAATCCTCCGAATGGGAACACGAACGACGACAACACCAACGACAACGCGACGGACGACTCTTCCGGGTTCATTGACCTCGGCCTCGGCGGCGGCGGCCCCGGCGGAATCCCGAGCATCGAAATTCCTACTGGCGGCACAGTCGGCGGCATTGCGGTCAGTCAGGGCGGCTCCCACGGCAATAACGACCCATTCGCAGCATTGACGGGACTCTGCGGGCCCAGCGGCCTGATGAGCACCGCAACCGCGCTGCTGATGATGATCGGCGCCACTCGACAAAGACGATCGCGACTGTAGTCGTTCACACAGTGACATGCATCCAAACACCAGGCGGGGCCGCTCGATGTCCGCATCGATCGGCCCCGCCAATTGCAAAGACCGGAACAGTCGACGTCAGCGGAGGCGGCATCAAGAGATTGTGCGTGGTAATGAACCCGCTCGCCGATACAATGCAGGAATGCCAGGGACGGCGACGATCAATGAGACCTTCGTCGAAAACATGCGCAGCCTCTGGCGCATGGACGCGCGACTCGCATGGGAAGTCGATCAACTTCCTGTCAGCGCCGGCCTCGATGTCCAACCGTCGAAGCGCGGCGGGCCGACGGCAGCCGTCGCGACAAGCGACGGTCGCACGCTCTTTCTCCACAGCCGATACGATCCTGAACGGGAAGCCGCCGAGTTCGGCGATAACATCGAAGCCGGTGACGCCGCGTGCATCGTGCTCTGCGGACTCGGACTCGGGTATCATCTCAAGGCAATTTTCAGGCGATATGGCCGCGAAACGGTCATCCTCGTTTCCGAGCCCGACGTCGCCGCCATCAAGTCGGCGATGGAACATGTCGACCTTAGAGATGAGATTGCGTCCGGACGCGTTCGCATCCTGACGAGCATCGAGAAGGACTACCTGCACGATCGCCTGACTCAAATCTCGACGCAGCTGATGTTCGGCACTTGCTTTGCCGTGCCGACTGCGTCAAGAGAACAAAACGCCGATTTTCATGCCAAGTGCCGCGATGCGATTGTCGATTACGCGGCGTTCGCCAAGATGTCACTGACGACGCTCGTTCGCAATGCGGAAATCACCTGTCGCAACATCGCGAACAACCTGCCGACGTACGTGACGACGCCTCCCACCCAGGCCATCCGCGGCCAATTCACGGGCAGGCCCGCAATCCTCGTCGCAGCCGGACCTTCGCTTCGAAAAAACATCGATCAACTGGCGCACCTGAAAGACAAGGCAATTATCATCGCGGCCCAGACGACGCTTGCACCGCTGCTCGAGCGCGGCATCACGCCGCACTTCGTCACATCGCTCGACTACAGCGACCTTTCGGCGCAATTCTTCGAGGGCCTGTGCATTCCCGATCGTGTCGTTCTCGTCGCTGAACCCAAGGCCTCTTGGAAAGTCATCGACGCGTTTCGAGCGGCCGTCGCAGGCGACGCCAGGATCATCATGCTGGACAACGTCTTCGCGCGACGCTGTCTTGGCGACGCCCTGGCCGCCCGCGCGCCGATGGAACCGGGCGCGACTGTCATGCACCTGGCATTCTATCTCGCACAGTGGCTCGGTTGCGATCCGATTGTGCTTATCGGGCAGGATCTCGGGTTCGGCGGCCATGTATACTACGCCCCCGGCGTCGCCATGCACGCCGCATGGGCACCGGAATTTGGCCGCTTCTGCTCGCTCGAAATGCGCGAGTGGGAGCGCATCATCCGGCAAAAGAAAATTCTCCGCGAAGTGCCGGGCGTCGACGGCAAGTCGATTTACACCGACGAGCAGATGTACACTTACCTCCAGCAGTTCGAACGTGACTTCGCGCGCGCGCCGCAACGCATTATTGATGCGACGGAAGGCGGCGCCGCCAAGCGAGGCGCGGAGATCATGCCCCTCGCCGAGGCGGCCCGACAATTCGATAACTCAACGGGACCGTTCGACTTCGGCGCACTTCATCGGCTCACGTGGTGCGATCCGTCGCGACTCGATCCATCCGTCGCGACTCTGAAACACCGACTCGAAACGCTGGACGCATTTGAATCACTTTGCCAGGAAACACGGGATGTCCTGACCGAAATGCGGAATGTCATCGACGATCCAGCCCGATTCAATCGTCTCGTCGTTCGCGTCGATGATCTTCGAACGCTGGTGCAACAGCACGAGCTGATGTTCCGAATGGTGCGCGACGTCTCACAACTCGCCGAACTACAGAAACTTGCGGCCGATCGCAGAGTTTCGGTCGACGCCCCGGACAATCGCAAACGCGCATCGCGTCAACTGCGTCGGGATGCCGCGTTCATCGATGCAATGCTAGACGGCTGCGCGCGCCTGCGGCGCATCTTTGAGGAATCCATCGCCCGCTTCGATATCGCTGGAGCCGAATACCGCGTGTCACACGCCGTCCACGGTGCAGGAAGCTGATTGACGAAACAAAAGACATGCGTGTCATCGCCGCCATCAACGTAAATCTCGACGAGTCGCCCATCGGCACGCGCTCCCGGCTGCGCGAACCGCTGAACGGACGCCCGGTCCTGCGTCATACAATCGAGCGCGCCAGCCGCATTCGTGGTATTGACGGCGTTCACGCCCTCGTTCCCCTGTCTGAGGCCGACGAGGTGCGATCGATCCTCATGGGCGTCAAAGTGAGTATCGAAACGCACGACGCCCCCACGACCCCGCATTGCGATCTTGTCCGCGCGGGTCGGTTCTGGGGACTCGACGGATGGCGAGGTGGCGTCGGATCGCTCTGCGTCTTCGACGAAGATTTCAACGCGGCCCTTTTGCAGGGACTCGCGGCAAAGGCGCACGCTGATGCCGTCCTCTCCATTCCGGCCGCGGCGCCGTTGCTCGACTCGGAATTGATTTCGCAAATGGTCGATCACTTCCAGCAAAATGCCGAAACGTCGCGAATGACGATCATGCAGGCGCCGCCTGGCTTAAACGGCATCGTCCTTGCGCGCGACGTCATCGATCAACTGCTCCCCGTTGGTATGCCGCCAGGCGCGATGCTTGTCTACCAGCCCGGATCGCCCGCCCCGGACCTGACGGGGCGCGAGGCGTGCTATCGCCCCGACACAGCCGTCGTGCGCGGCGCCGGCAGACTGCTGTTCGACACGTCGAAGTCCATCGCGCGCATCCGTCGCGTCCTGGCGGCCGGCGGCGAACACTGGAACGCCGCGGCCATCTGCCGATGGCTGGCGGAAAGCGATCGGCGGCATGTCCACGCCCTGCCGGACGAAATCGAGATCGAACTGACGACGGAAGACCAGTTCGATGCGCAGGATCTGTTCCATCCACGCGGGCGGGCAGTCCCGCAGCGAGGGCCCATCGATGTGTCCGCGATCGATCAGATCGCCGAGTCCATCTCAAACACGGATGATACGCGCATCGTCCTTGGCGGATTCGGAGAGCCGACGCTGCATCCGAAATTCCCGGAAATCTGCCGACGACTTCGTCAGGCCGGCACCGGTTCAATCTGCCTTCGAACCAACGGCGTCTCAATCCCGGGCGCCGCGGAAAACGCCATCTTCGAGACGCCAATCGATGTCGTCGAAGTCACGCTCGACGCCGCGAATGCGGAAACCTATCGACGCGTCCACGGCATCGATGCATTCGCCAAAGCGACAGCCACGATCGATCGCTGGTGCAATATGCGAAACGAGCGCCAGTCCGTCCGTCCGCTCCTCGTTCCATCGCTCACGAAATCGTTCGAAACCCTGGATGATATGGAACCATTCGTCGATCACTGGCTGCGCAGACTCGGCGCCTATGTGATTCGCGGTGCGAGTCACTTCGCAAATCAACGGCCCGATCTGGCGGTCACGTCGATGTCGCCGCCTCGGCGTGAACCGTGCCGCCGCATGTTCTCCCGGATGATGATACTCGCGGACGGGAGCGTCACGACCTGCGACCAGGACTTTGCCGCGAAGCAGAAGATCGGTACGCTCGGCGATGCTTCGATCTCGGATCTATGGAACCACCCACAAGTCAATGCGATTCGGAACAGCCAGATCGGTGAATGCGCGCTCTGCCCCAACTGTGAGGAATGGCATCGGCCCTAGGAACAACCACGACTCGACCGATCGCCTGCGGTCGACGGAACTGAAACAGTCGCGAGGCCCGTCAAGAAATGCAAAGCCCTTTGCCCGCGTTCGTTAAGCGAGACCTCGACGGCTTTTTCGGCCTGTTCATCGATAACCTCGTCCAATTGTTGCTCATCATTTCACTGTGCAGTTCGCTGTGCGGCATGTCGGGCGAAGCTAGCGAGCTGATCTACGGCAGAATCCTGCCCGGCGCGGCCGTCTCCTTGATCGTCGGCAACCTTTTCTACGCATGGCAGGCCCGCCGACTCGCCGCGAAGGAGAATCGCACGGATGTCTGCGCATTACCCTATGGCATCAACACGCCGTCAATGCTCGTGTACATTTTCTTTGTGATCAAGCCCGCGTATGACGAGGCGCAGGATGCCGAATTCGCATGGAAACTCGGGCTGATCGCCTGTCTTGGCAGCGGCGCGATCGAGTTTCTAGGCGCGTTCGTCGCCGAACGACTTCGAAAACACACGCCTCGCGCGGCCCTGTTGAGCACGCTCGCCGGCATCGCGATTGGCTTTATCTCGATGACGTTTGCGCTGCAGATCTGGCAGTGGCCGATCGTCGCCATGGCCCCGCTCGCTATTATCCTCGTCGTCTATTTCTCCGGCATACGTCTGCCGCTCGGTCTGCCCGGCGGGCTGATCGCCGTGTCGATCGGAACCCTGATCGCCTGGATGCTGCCGTCGGAGTGGACCAACAAGGCAATGACTGGGAGTGCTGTCGCTACGGCATGGTCGCAACACGGGCTGCAGCTTCCCGGCGTCTTTCTAAGTGACATCGTCGCCACGCTCACTGAACACAAACAGCGCGTCCTCGGACTGCTCGGCGTCATCGTCCCGATGGGATTGTTCAACCTCATCGGCTCCCTGCAGAACATCGAATCCGCAGAAGCCGCCGGTGATCGTTACGCCACGGCGCCGTCACTGGCCGTCAACGGTATCGGCACCATCGTCGCAGCCTGCTGCGGCAGTTGTTTCCCGACGACGATTTACATCGGACACCCCGGATGGAAGGGGCTCGGCGCCCGAGCGGGTTATTCGACGCTCAACGGCGTCGTCATCACACTTCTGGTCTTCACCGGCACGCTGTCCCTCGTCGCTTCTGTCGTTCCCGTTGAAGCGGGCATCGCTATTGTCTTCTGGATCGGCATCGTTATCACGGCACAGGCGTTCCAAGCGACGCCGACGCGCCACGCCCCCGCCGTCGCGATCGGTCTATTTCCGGCCATCGCCGCGTGGGGCGCGACAGTCGTCATGGGAGCATACATTGCTTCCGGCGGATCGACGATTGAGGCAACGCTCGCGAGTAACTCGGGCGCGCAGGTCAACGGCTTCTGGCTGCACGGACTTCTCACAATGGAACGTGGGTACATTCTCACTTGCATGATCGTCGCCGCCGTGAGCGCCAACCTGATCGACCGCAAGTTCTCGCACGCAGCGATATGGAGCGCGGCGGCCGCAATCCTGACATCACTCGGTCTGATGCATGCTTATTCGATCAGAGGAAACGGCCTCGACTATTACTTTCCCCTTTTCTCAGGTTCGAACGAGATCGGCGGCCGCAACTCCGACGCCCGCATGATCGCTATGGCCTATTTGCTCATGGCCATCGTATTTCAGCTTTTGGGTTGGCACGCCGGACGCACTGGTCAAACCGACGCTGCCTCGGCCGAAGCAACGCACGGCTAGCCCGGCCAACGCCATCCATATTGGCCGCCCCCGTCATTCGCTGTACTCTATCCCGGGATGTCAACCACAGCAGAACTCAAACAACGCGTCGATGTCGCCGCAGGCCGATCCCCGGCCGATCTCGTCCTTCGCGGCGGAAGAATCGTCAATGTTCTCTCAAATGAGATTCACGAAGGCGATATCGCGATTGTCGGTGACCGCATCGTCGGCATCGGACGCTACGATGGCCACGTCGTCGAAGACGTCTCGGGGATGTACATTTGCCCGGGCCTCATCGACGCCCACGTCCACATCGAATCGTCGATGCTCGCGCCGCCTGCTTTCGCACGACTTGTCTCGGCCTGTGGGACGACGGCCGTCGTCACAGACCCGCACGAAATCGCGAATGTCCTCGGCGTCGATGGCATTCGCTACATGCTGGCGGCGAGCGAAAACTGCCCGCTCGACGTATACGCGATGCTTAGCTCGTGCGTGCCCGCATCGCATCTGGAGTCCGCCGGGACGACGCTTGCCGCAAACGACCTCCAGCCGCTCTTCGCCAACCCGCGTGTGCTCGGGCTTGCTGAGATGATGAACTTCCCCGGCGTCGTCAGCGGCGACGCCGCGTGTCTCGAGAAGATCGCCATGACCCGAGGTCGCGTGGACGGCCATGCGCCCGGACTCGGCGGTCGCGATCTTTGCGCCTACGTATCGACGGGGATCGCCAGCGATCACGAATGTACGACGGTTGACGAAGCTCGTGAGAAACTCCGACTTGGTTTGCAGATCATGATTCGCGAAGGCAGTCAGGCCCGGAATCTCGCGGCCCTGCTGCCGCTCGTCTCTACGGCCACAGCCGATCGATTCATGTTCTGCACGGACGACAAGGACGTCGACGACCTCCTCGCCGAGGGTCAAATCGACTACATGATACGCACGGCGATTGCATCGGGACTCGACCCGATCCTTGCCGTCCGTCTCGGCAGCTATACGGCCTCGCGATACTTCGGTCTGAACGATCTCGGCGCCATCGCTCCGTCGCGCCGCGCTTGTCTGACGCTTGTCGACGACCTGACCGCCTTCCGGGTCCGGCGCGTCTATCACAACGGCAAGCTCGTCGCCGCTGACGGCAAGTCAACGGTCCCCGAAGCGACGTCCGAAGGCACGCCGCACCCGAACACCGTCAACATCGCACCACTGACATCGGATCATGTTGCCATCCGGTCGCCGTCAAACGCCGGACCGCACCGCGTCCATGTGATTCAGGTCATTGAGGACCGAATCGACACACTGCGAAGCGTCGAGGCGGTCGCTGCGACAAATGGCCGCCTCAGCGCCGACCCATCAAGAGATATCGCCAAGATCGTCGTCGTCGAACGTCATCACGGGACCGGGCGAGTCGGCGTCGGCTTTGTTCACGGCTTCGGCCTGAAACGGGGTGCGATTGCCTCGACTGTCGGTCATGATGCACACAACCTGGTGGCTGCCGGCGTCGGTGACGATGACATCTGTCTTGCCGCCGAGCACCTCGCCCGTATTGGCGGCGGATTCTGCGCGGCTGCCGACGGCCGGATCGTTGCGGACGTCGGCCTGCCAATCGCCGGCCTGATGAGCGACATACCCGCCACGCAACTCAGTAGGCAACTTAGCCATCTGCATGAGTCGGTCCGCGCGCTGGGCGGAACCCTCCGCCGGCCCTTTATGGCGATGTCATTTCTGACGCTCTCGGTTATTGGGAAGCTGAAACTGACCGACCTGGGACTGGTCGACGTGGGCGAATTCAGCGTAATCGACGTTTTGGCGGACTAGACCATAGACAAATTGTGCTTTCCTTCGCCGGGGATATCGCCTAAAATCGCACTAATTCAGTGCGGCTTTCCGACTTGCGAACTGTGTATGAGTACCGCGCAAGCCGGCGCACGCGAAACGGCCGTCGTCAGTTGACGATGGCGAAATAGCGGCAGCCTACCGCTCGGAGAAAAGACCAATCATGATGAGCCTGACCAGCGAATACGCGTTGAGGGCAGTCGTGTATATCGCACAGAACGAGGAATGTTGGCCCCTGGCCGGCAGCGAGATCGCCAACGCATCCGGCGTGCCCGGCAAGTATCTTGCTAAGATCCTTGGCGACCTTGTTCGGCATGGCGTTCTCGACGCACGCAGAGGCCGCGGGGGTGGCTTCAGCCTTGCCCGCGGTGCACGCGAAACGGCCTTGTGGGAAGTTCTCGCCCCGTTTGAGCGGTTCAAACGAACCATGTGTCCATTTGAGGATCAAGTGTGCCAGGAGGCGTCTCCTTGCGTAGCGCATCCGAGATGGGAAAAAGTGCTGCATACTTACCACGGCTTTCTTAAGGAAACGACGATCCACGCCATCGCCTTCGATCGCCCAACCGGCGCGACGCGCGGTTCCCATGCAGCCAAGAAGTCCCGTAAGAAAACGACTGTCACGCGCCGACGCTGACAACGTCGGAGATCGCGCGGCCTAGCGTCGCAGCAGCCAGACGGACAGCGCGCCGATGATTGAGCCGATGGCGGCAATCATCGCTCGACTGGTCGAATAGCGGCCCGCGATCTCCGCGGCCGTTGTCTGTTTCAATTCGCCCGAGAACGCCTCGATGCGGGCATGCAGCCGTTCAATGTCCCGCGCCTGCTCAGCGACCTTGATCGGCAGACCGTTCACACCGCGCTCGACGGCCGTGAGCGTGATGTTCATCGTTGCGACCGACTCCGACAACCGGCGAAGCAATCCGTCGTGCTTTTCGCTGACACCGTGATCCCTTCGCACGGAGGATTCAAGCGACGCTATGGCGGTCTTCAGATCCGCAATGCTGCGTTCGAGACCCTCAACCCTCCCTTGAATCCAACGTTGATCGATCATACACCACCCTCAGATCGCCGAATTTCAGAGTGTCGTCCTTGCATCGTCATGTGCCAACACCTTGCCCGGCGTACCGGATGGTCTCGTAATGCGGCTGATCACCCGGCACAAATCGCGCTGCAACACGAGATTCGGATGTGACGCGCGATTCGAAAACGGGACCGGCTCCGCACGGTTATTTCGGGCCGCGTTCGACGCCGCGCGGGACAGGTCCCTATTACCACTTGTCGCGAGGTCGGCCGGAAGTGACTCTACGTCCCGTCCCCGCTCGACTACCGTTATGATGGATCACTATGAGTTGGCACGATCGCAATGGCGGATGGGCTAAGGGGCAGCAGCGACGCGTTAACGCCCTGATCTTCACCCTTTTCATCCTTCCGCTCAGTTTTTTGATGCCCTTTCTGGCAATTCAAGCAACACGATGGCTCATTCCGAGGCTCCCATCAATCAAGATTCCACTCCCGCTGCTCTGGATAATGTCCATCGGCTGCGCCGGGGCGATGTTGTTGATTCTGCGTCGCGCACGTATTGAGCGTTCCATCAAGCGGCTCGTTCCGGAATGCGATGGTCGCCTGTGCCCGGCTTGTCGGCGATCGCTGACGCAACTGCCTGATGTCGGCGAATGCCCTCGATGCGGACAGCCGTACACTGTAAAGCTCCTCCATCGATTCTGGGCGGACTATGTGCTTGAACCAACAAACGCCGGGACGTGGTTGCTCAAGATGAACGCAGAGCGAGCGGCGTCGACGAAGGCCTTCAGCTTACGCCGCCTCTATCAACTGTGGTTCTCAAGCAGAAGTCGGCTTGACTACATGGTCGCCTCGTTGTTGGTGCTCTACATCATTGCAAGCTACTTGCTCTCAGTTTTCCTGCACGTCACGTTCCTGGGCATGTTCATGAAGATGCTTCCTTACGCATTCATGATGCTCGGCATGTCACTGCTCTCGAGGGGCTGGGCGCGGCGAGTCGGCGACGAGCGATTCTGCGTCGTTTGTGCCTATCCGCAAGCGCCGGAAGCGGAGACTGCGGAGCAGTGCCCTGAATGCGGCGGATTGTGGAATCGGCCCGGCGGATTCCATCGAGGGCGAATCGTGAAGACGCCGTGGATGATGTTCACGGGGGCGACACTCCTCCTTGTCTTCTTCGGGCTCATCTCAATTGACCTCGTTGCACCGGGCTGGGCGCCTTCGATGTCCATCCCACCCCAGGAACTTTCGACACAAGAACTAATCGAAGAAGTCATGGATCCTCTCGCCGGGTTCACGACGAATGAGTGGACGATCCTGTTGTCGCGGACAATGACGGCGGAACAGGAACTGTCGCTGGCGGAGGGGCTGTTGGCATTCCGGCAGAGTCGGGGTCACTTCGATCAGGATTCGGAAGGATGGATGCACAAGCGGATGCAAGCGAATGCCCTGCCGAAAAAACTGGCGGATCGCTACTATCGAGAGATGCTGGAGGCTTCTCTTGTCGCACCGAAGAAAGTCAGAGCGGGGCAGCCGTTCAGCATATCCATCGCATGCACGCCCCATACCAACATCTACAGCGGAAAAACCGGCTCGGACGTGCTGGCAGTGTTCTTCGGCGGCTTTTATCTCGACGAGTCCGACGATCCCATCATGCGTGAGACGAAAGTCCACTACGGCGCGCTTTTTGGATCGCATCCACAGTACACACCTACGACGACGCTGACGGCGAAGGTCACGGGCACAGCGCGTGTCCGCTCGGTCCTGTGGATGGTTGCCGGCGATCAGGATATTGTCAAAGGCGCTATTCACTGGAAACCGGACGGCAGTCCCGAGATCCCCAAAGGTGCTCGTTGGGCCGAGTGCGTCGAACTCGCAGAGTCGGTCGATGTGACTGAGTAGGCGGCTCAATTCGGGCGCATCGGGGTTGGCGCCCCCGTCGCCGAAGACATGAACTCACATGCAGCGGCTCTACCACATACTCGACCGCATTGATCGCACTCACTTCTAAGCGATCGCTTAGGCCCCATTTACCCCCGCGTTTATCCCCGCGGGGTGAGATAGAGGCCACTCGAATACGGACCCCCATTTTCGAAAGCGATCAGCGCATGTCGCAGTCATCCAGAACAGGCAATAGCCAACTCAGGAACCGGAAACGAACGGGAGGCAGAAGCCCTGCCCCGCGAGTGTCACGTAAGTCAGTTTCCAGTCAAAAATCAGATTTCGCCGCGAGTCGTCGGGAGCAAGGCGACGAATCCGGCGAGACGTCTCATCGGTCTTTTCTTGAGGGGCCAATTGACATTCGATCGGTCGCATTGACTGGCCTGTTTCTCATTGCGACGTTTCACACACTCTACGTCGGACGATCGATTTTCATTCCGCTGGTGTTGGCGATTCTGTTGAGCCTGATGTTGCGGCCACCTGTGCGTTTCCTATCCCGCCGCGGTATTCCGGATTCCGTGGGCGCAGGTTTGACGCTGATGGTGCTGTCTGTCGTCCTCGTCGGCGGGTCATACGCATTGTCCACTCCCGCCGCCACGTGGATCAACGAGATTCCCAAGAGCGTGCGGACCGTGGAGCGCAGGCTTCGCACCCTCGAACAGCCGATCAAGAAAGTCAAAGAGGTATCCGACGCAGTCGAAAATGTGGCCAAGGTCGGCGACGACAAGTTCAAGCCGGAGGTCAAAGTCAAAGACGACGGGCTCCTTGCGTACCTGCTCGGTCAAACGCAAGGCGCCTTGATGATGCTGTTCCTGACAGCGGCATTCGTGTTCTTCCTGCTCGCATCCGGCGACCTGTTCCTCCGCAAACTCGTCCATGTGATCCCCAAGTTCCGCGACAAGGTGCAGGCCGTCGAAATCGTACATCGGATACAGGACGACATCGCCGCCTACATTTTCTCGGTGACGATCATCAACATCGGACTTGGGACATCAATCGGCATCGCCATGACATTGCTGGGTGTACCGAATGCAGCACTTTGGGCGGTGATGGCGTTTGTGCTGAATTTCGTTCCGTATTTGGGCGCCGTCGCCGGCGTCGTCGTCGTCGGCCTCGTCGCGTTTGTCCAGAGTGATTCCATTGGATATCCGCTGGCCGTGATGGCCGCCTACTACGCGCTGACGACCGTTGAAGGCTCAATCATCACTCCCATGATTCTCGGAAAGCGATTACGTCTCAATCCGGTGGTTGTATTCCTGGCCCTGATTTTCTGGGGGTGGTTATGGGGAATACCGGGGGCACTGTTGGCGGTGCCAATTCTCGCGACGTTCAAGATCCTGTGTGACCAACTCGCTCTCCTGAACACAATCGGAGAGTTTCTTGGCCGGTAAGAGTCGGCGGCTGGCCGACGAATAGATCTGCAATCACGGGACGGATTACGCGACATCGAGATCGGGGATCCGAGTCCATTTCGCCTTCGCAGGAATGCATGACCGGTATCAAATCAACAGGCGCAAGCCGGTCCGTCATTTGAGCTCAACTCATGCCGGCTTTCGCCGCGTTCGTGGGGCGAATTCGATCCGGTCGTCAGTGGGAAGTTCTACTCACTCGCCGTGCGCCGAGGGGAGTGAGCCTTCCGGGGCGTCCACTGCGGCGCTAAGTAAGTCAGAAAACACCGCAGCACGGACGGTTCCGAGGGCGACGCTCATCAGTTTACACGCGACGCCCGAAACCACAGATGGCTTTCGGGGCGCGGCGTCCCGCTTGGGCCCATCGCCCAGGGCGCGCACTATGACCGTCGTCACAACAGCGCCCGCCAAAATCGCAGTACCAGTTGTGGCGACAGGATGATGATGGAACCAGCGCTTGATATCGCAGGCGTCCCTCACGCATGCACCGGTTCGCCTCATTGAGGCGATCGCCGCCCTCGATGCGCGGTCTGATTCATGACGGATGATCTGACTTTCCGATGGTGTGTTCATGATTCGCATTGCCCGACGGATTCGCAACTTCACCTGATCCCATTGATTGTTGATTGTATTTCGCGAGGAGTTGACGCTTCCGCCGATTCGACGCCAGGGAGTTCCAAATCCACGCTGCGCATGCCATGGACATGGGAATGACAATCCCGGCCGCCAGGTATCCGGCCCAAATACGACCGCCGAGCAGATCAGTCAATCCGAGGGCGGCTCCACATGCGATCCACACCGCTGCCATGACGACAAGCGCCGCCGCAGCGACCCACACGATCGTCAGAACAAGAAGGGAAAAGGCTGCGTTTCGCAACCAAAACCGCGCCTGATCGATTCTGACCTCGACCAAATCGGCGACGGTCGACTTCAGATCGGCCAGTTGATCGGCGATTTCGACAAGGGGATCGCGACCGGCGGCCTGGGCATCGGCCGGATCGTTGTCTTTCGTCGGCTGCTCGCGGGGTTCGGTCATTACCGTGATGATCTGCACCTGTTTAGCGTCGCAGGAACATTGCCCCCAGAAGCGCGCCGACGCCGGCGGCGATCAGCACTGATTTCACCGGCTTGGTTCGAATATACTCCTCGATCGGGTCCATCTGATCGAGCGCCATCTGTCCAGCATTACGCGCGAGATCGCGGACATCCTCGCCTACTGCGACGGCCTGCTCACGAATGTCGTCGACCCCGACTTGTGTGTCGCTCGCCCTCGTGTTGTTTCTATTCGATTTCGAAGTGTTGTTCGTCGCCATGGAATGCCTCCTTTGGTCTGTTCCCCCAAGGGTACCATTCGGGAATCGCGCCGGAATAACATGCGGTTAAGGAACTTCTTATGGCCCGACAAAGAGACCATCCCGATCCACGGGCTATTGACCAGCGTTTGCGACGCGTCGAATGGCGACATCCAATTGTGAGATGTCAAGCGGCTTTATGAGGTGTTCCGCGAATCCCGCCTCAAGACTGCGGCGAATGTCCTCCGCCATACCGTAGCCTGTGATGGCAATGGCGCGAATGGGGCGGGATTGCTTCAGTTCGGATACGAGGTCGTATCCAGTGCCGTCCGGCAGACCGATGTCGCTGATCACGACGTCGAACTCGTTCGCGGCGGCATATTCGAGTGCTGCCGCCTTCGTCGCTACTGCTGCCACTCGGTATCCATGTGAACGGAGGATCCTCTGCAAAGTTCCGGACGTCCCTGCATGGTCCTCGACCAACAACAGTCGAATCGGTCGGTCCAACCCTGCCGCAGGGAACGGCGAGACTGCCGGATCCGCCGTTCTGTCCCCATGGTCCGCGGGCAATTCGATCGTAAACGTCGCTCCCTGATCGACGCCGGGACTCGAGGCGCAAATCGTCCCGTTGTGCAATTCCACGAGGGCCTTAGAAATCGCCAATCCCAAACCGAGGCCGCCGAATCGCTGCGCGGTAAAGTCGTCACCCTGCTCGAAGGCCTCGAATATTCGTTTCAGATTCCCTGTTTCAATTCCCGCACCCGTGTCGCGAATGACGACACGATAACGGCCGTCGGTGAGGCTGACGGTGGAAATGAAAATCTCACCTTGATCCGGTGTGAACTTGGCCGCATTCTTCAGGACGTTCCAGAAGACCTGATGCAATCTCGCCGAGTCAGCTGAGATTTGTTTGACACCTTCGTCCAACTCACAATGCAGTTTCAGTGATTTCTCACGGAACTGGTCCGAGCACATCTCACAAACGTGGAGCAACGACTCGTTCAGATCGACGATTTCCGGCTGCAGGACGAGTTTGCCGGCGGTGATGCGACTGAGATCGAGAAGATCGTCGATCAGCTTGGTCTCTAGACGCACGTTATCCCGGATCATCGCGGCATCCCGCCGAACCTGCTCCGGAAGGGACGAGTCGGATTCGATGGCTGACGCCAGCATGAGAACGGGCGTCAGCGGGGTGCGCAATTCGTGACTGAGTATTGCCAGGAAGCGATCCTTCGCCTGATTCGCCGCCTCGGCCTCTTCCTTCGCCATTTGAAGCGCGGCTTCGGCCTCCCGTTGCTCAGTAATGTCTGTGTTCGTTCCGAACCATCGGACAACCCGGCCGGTCGCATCGCGAATCGGCTCGGCGCGGGAGAGAAACCAGCGATACTGCCCGGAGGCAGAGCGAAGCGGGAACACGTCCTCCCAAGGCTTGCCGGTCTTCCACGCATGCTTCACGCTGGCGACGACTCGGTCCACGTGGTCCGGATGATGCACGTCCTTCCAGCCCCATCCCTGCATCTCCTCGATCGACGTACCGGTATACTCGAACCATCGCCGGTTGTACCAGTAGATCCACCAGTTCTCGTCGGCCATCCAGGCGAATTGCGACATGTTGTCCGCGAGATTCCGGAACTTCTCTTCGCTGTAGCGAAGCGCCGCTTCCGCGTCGCGAATGTCCTGAATGTTCGTATTGGATCCGACCCACTTGATAATATTGCCCGACAAGTCTCGTAGCGGTTCCGCACTTACCGAAAACCACTGGTAGAGACCGTCACTTCCCTGAATGCGAAACTCGACTTGATAGTTTGGATCGTCCTCATGATTGGCCGACGCAACCGCCTTTTCCCATGCGGTAACGACGCGATCCCTGTCATCGGGATGCACGACTTCAAGCCAGCCAGCACCCAATTGATGCTCTGCGGCAATCCCTGTGTACGCGGTCCATTGCTTGCTGACGAAGTCACAGGAACCCTCAGGTGTGCACGTCCAGATGAGCTGCGGCAGGCCTTCGAGGATGGCGGTGGTTCTCCGATCCGTTTCCCGCATGGCTGCTTCAGCCTCTTTGCGCTCAGTGATGTCATTCATGACATTGACGACACCGACGATCGCGCCGTGCTCGTCAAGGATCGGCTCGGGATGCTCGAGCACGGTTCGTCGCGTGCCGTCCGGTCGTTCGATAACGATCTCGCTGCCGCGAATTGAGCGGCGCTCCCGAAGGCAAATCGCTGCAGGACATTCGTCGCGCGCAACTCCGGAACCGTCCGGACGAAACATGCAATACGATCCGCACCAGCGGTCTGTCGTCGGTTCGGGCACGCGTCCCCAGATTTCAACGGCCGCATCGTTGAAAATCGTAATCCGACCATCCAGCCCACACTGATATACGGCGGCCGGAAGCGTATCGATCAGTTGGCGATGCCTGGCTTCGCTTGCTGCCAAGGCTTGTTCGGCCTGCAATTGCTTCGTAATGTCCCTGGCAACTTTGGATGCGCCGACGATCCGTCCTGAATCATCGCGGACAGCTGAGATTGTGAGCGAAATCGGCACCTCTCTGCCGTCTTTCGTCAGCCGAACCGTTTCGAAGTGATCGATGCGTTCGCCGATTCTGATTCGCCGGATGATCTCGGCTTCTTCTCGGAGGCGATCCGGCGGGATCAGCATGGTGATCGGTCTACCCAAAGCCTCTTCTTTTGAATAGCCAAAAATCCGATGCGCGCCTCTGTTCCACGAGGTAATGACACCTTCCAGCGTCTTGCTGACGATGGCGTCATCCGAGGAGTCAACGATTGCTGCGAGGAGCGCACGATCCGGCGCTCGCGACGCGTCGCGGTCGTCGCGATCGACAGCAGGTCGCCGAGCTTGAGCCGGATCATCCATCATTCCAAGAGAGCCTGAAATCCAGCGTCGCGGGTCTTCGACGCCTCGTTGGTGTCAACGCAGTAATACGACGCGGACATGGCGTCGAATTGCGCGATCCGTAATGCACGGACGCAGTGATTCTATCCGCATCATGCGTTGGTTGGAAATAAGCGAGATAAGCGAGCGCTTAGGCAGTGAGTGATTGACGGCCAAGGGAGGAGCCGAAACAACACGTGTTTTCACGAATCTCGGGCGCTCTCGGAGTCACGAAGGAAGGTCCGAATTCTCCTGAAAACCGAGTCACTTCTCGTGTCGTATCTCCGGCAGATCGGGCCCGATCAAGTTCTCGCCATCTGCAGGCAACCGCGATTGCTCGGCCTGTTTCCTTATCTCATCTGCCTCGCTGTCGAGGTTTCCTTCGGCGGCACTTGCCTCCGGTTCGACAGCCGCGGCCCCTTGCGATTCGTCAGCCGAATTCTCACCAGGCGTCTCCGAGGCGGCAGGTTTACGTGAGTGAGCGACGCGAACATCAATGCCGTCTGGAAACACGACTTCGCGAGCTTCATCCGGCATACTGATACCGCGACGATCGAAGGCCCGTTTCACAAGCCGTATCACCGCGGACTTCACTTTGACTGCGCTGTGCTTATGGCCGTCAACCCAGAAATACAATCGCAGGTTGACTGTGGCCGCGCCCAGCTCCTCGACGAGAACGAGCGGTTCCGGGTCAGCAAGCACGGCGTCATGGTCCGACAGCACTTTGAGCGCAATCTCCTGCGCCAGGGCGATCGAACTATCGAACCCGATCCCCACGATCATCGCCATACGGACATTCGGATTCGCCGTGAAATTGACAATCGTCTCCTTGTAGATTGTGGAGTTGGGAATCTTCACGTGATTGCCGTCCAGCGTCATCAGCAGTGTACCGCGTGTCGAGACGTGTTGAACGAAGCCCTTCTGCGCGGCCACTTCGATCAAATCTCCCATGTTGAACGGACGCCGCATGCTAATAAGTATGCTCGCGAGGAAATTCTCGGCAATGTCCCGAAACGCGATACCGATGATCAAGCCCAGGAGACCAGTTCCCCCGATGACTGTTGCCGCCAAGCGCGTCAACCCCGTGATACGCAGGACGAGGTAAGTACCGAGCAGGAAAACGGGAAGTGCAACGACGTATCCGACAACATTATTCAGCAATTCGCTCTTGATCCGACGTCTGAACGCCGAACGCGAGAGTCTCGACGCATACTTTGCTGCAATCCAAGTGACAATCAGCAGTACACATCCGAGAAAGAACAGCGGAAGTGCCCGTGTGAATTCCTTTGCGATCGACACCAACTCCAGCCGTGCCGGACGTAGATCCCAGATGGGCGGCTCCCGGACACTGATCCGATTGACCACACCGACAACATCCTGCGTCCTCCCCGCAAGCCTCCCCGCCCAGTCTTTATGCTGCTGAAGCGCGGTGGCTCCGGATAAGAACACAATCCCCTTGTCGACCGTTACCTCGGGGGATTCAAACCACTCGGTCGCCTTGAGAATCTCCGTCAGGCGTGCATCGATCGCGTCGTCTTCCGCCACCGGCTCGACGGCAACTTTTTCAGGCAGCCCGGAGGCGATGTCAGTATTGTCATTGGATTCGATGTCGATCGCTGACGCATTCGGGGCCCGCGATTGTGCACCACAAAGAGAAGTCGCGATCAGACAACACGCTGCAATATAAACTCGGAAACTGATCATTTGATGCCGTGGACTGATCTTCTCGGTTGGCACATAACAAACTATGGAAGCGGCCCCGGGATTGCGAAGTATGTCCACCCCGGGGCCGCTTGATGCCGACTCGTGTCCGGATTCATCGCAGCGTGCCAATAGCACGTCCGATCAATCGACCGCGTCTTCGACCGCGTCGGCAACCTCTTCGACAGCGTCTTCCACATCGCCGTCGCCACTGCAGCTCGCGCGACAACCACTGAACGGGAACATTGACGTCACAAACAACACGGTCAACAAGGTTCCCTTGAGTTTCAGGGATCTGAGTGTCATGGCATTTCACCTTTCGTCGGTTGAATTCGCAATCACGTGACGCTACGTGCTTCCATGCCCGTCACAGTGTCTCTTCAGGCCTTCTTGCGGACTCCCCCGGCGATGATCGACACGAGAAAGAAAACGAGGAATACGAAGAAGAGCACTTTCGCTATTCCGGCAGCGGCCCCCGCGATTCCACCGAAGCCGAGCAGCGCAGCAATTAGTGCGATAACGAGAAAAGTCAGGGCCCAACCAAGCATGATGGTTACCTCCAGTCTTGTAACGCGGATACGCGCGTGCATTCGGTAAGCACGCCGGGCATACTTCCGCGGAGTTGCCCGACTCGCGCAAGTCACTCGCGAAGATTGAATTCTTCTCCGTCCGTTTCCCGCGCTCCGCCTTGCCGGCGCCACGTGCGCCGCTCCGACATGACACGATTATTTCACGAGGTCCTGAGGCCTCTGTGAATCGCGAATGAGGGACTGCTTAGAGTGGTTCGAACCGATACCGATCGCGCAAGTCCATGTTTCAGCGACTTTCGACGCAAACATCAACAGGAGAACAATTGGCGCCGTAATGCAGCGTCAGCGCTCGCATCTGGGCTCAGAGCCATCCAGATTTATCTCGCGAATCGGTACACCGTGTTCGATACATGACGCGCGACCGTATTCGACGCCTGGATGATCGGGCGCAGTAAAAGGCCGCGCGGCTGCATCGCCCGAGTGTCGGTGTCGCTCAGCGACTTTCCGAGGTCCCGATCGCTGACGTTGCAGCCACGCGGCCGTATGCCGACGGCGTCGTCAATTCACGCCGCCGTGGCATCATTTCTCACTGAAAGAGCGGATTATTGTCGTCGACATCGCACACAGCGCCAGCGCTATCGCCGTCCTCGTTCGCCTGGTCGGCGTTCGCGTCGTTGGGGCAGTTATCGCAGACGTCGCCAATGCCGTCACCGTCGGCATCCGCCTGATCGTCGTTGGCGTCATCCGGGCAGTTGTCGCACGCGTCGCCGACACCGTCGTTGTCGGAATCGGTTTGCGCGACGTTCGAGATCATGGGGCAGTTGTCACACGCATCACCGAAACCGTCGAGATCCGTATCCAACTGATTGTTGTTCGCAGCCGCGGGACAATTGTCCATCGGATCGAGGATTCCGTCCTGGTCCGTATCGCAGCCCGCGAAGATGAGCAGCGCGGCGACAGCGCAAGAGGCCAGGGGCTTCGAGGTGACGCGTGAAAAACGTGAACTTGTCATTTGATTGTCTCCTTTAGGGTCAGTTTCTTTGTTTCATATGGACTGTTTTCGGGACGGCACCATCGCCCGCTTGGACGCAACGTCCCGTCCCGCTGAATCACGAAGCGCTCAGCCAGCGACGCTGCGCGCCTTTCGATCGAACTCCGCATAGACGCGGCGACCATTCCAGAATCCCTGCAACTGCAGTCGCCCGGCCGTTATGAACTTCGTGTTGTATGTATGCCGCTCACCCGAATGCGCTTCGAGATTGAGTGTGTCGTCTCCAAACGTATAGGTGCCCGAACTTGTTTCGACGCCGTTGGGACCGCGGGACTCAGCATAAAATGTCCCATCTTCCTGAAGCGTGAGGCTTTCGAATTCAAAGTCGCGACGCGCCGCTGTCGGCTCGACATCGGCAAGGGACCATTTCCCTTCGACGGAACACCCGGCAAGCCATAGCGCGAACCCAGCCATCATGATCTGCTTTGATTTTCTCATTCCGATCGTCCTTTCAATCATGTACGCGAGTCCACTGCCTCGAGCGTGGCATTCGCAATACACCTATTGTAGACGTCGGGGTTCACGGCCGAGTGAATCGGATATGAGTGATCGTTAATGCCGTGGGGGCGGACGCTGGATGTGGAGCGCTACGAATCCGAAGTCTCGGTTTCGGCGGTGGAATCCGCCGCATCGGCTTCCGCAGAATCGTGGTCGAGTGGGAGCTTGACTGTGAAGCACGCCCCGCCGATCGAAGGATTGGAGGCCGAGATTTGACCGCCGTGCAATTCGGCGACGCTTCGGGCGATCGCCAAGCCGATGCCTGCGCCGCCGTTCTTGGCGCCTCGAACGGGGATGCTCTTGAAGTCCTTGAAGACTTCCTCCAGCATGGCAGCGGGGATGCCGGGGCCGCGATCCGTCACTGAGATTTCGATATGGTCGTCGAAAACGACAACGCTGATTTCGATTTTCTCCCCCAGCGGCGATACGCGAATCGAGTTGCGAATGATATTGTCCAGCATCACGACGAGCATGCGTCGATCCCCACGGATGCATGGTTCTCGATTGTCGTCGCCGTAGAGCGCCAACGCGGCGGAGAACTGGACGTCATGATGCGTCGCTAGCGCCTGGCAGTTCTCCATCGACTCCATGACGACGTCGTTCGCCGACAACTGGCTCATCAGGAGCAGCCGTGTCCCGGCGCGCGTCTTCGCAAGGGTCAACATTCCTTCGATAATTCCGCCGAGCCGCCTCATCTCTTCTTCAATTGTGACGAGATAGTCGACATATTCTTCCTTCGTGCGTTCCTTTCGCTGAAGGATTTGCGCCTCGCCCAGCAGAACGGAGACGGGCGTCTGAAGCTCGTGCGCCGCGTTTGTCAGGAAAGCGTTCTGCGCCTTGAATGCACGATCCATTCGTTCGAGAACTTCGTTCAGGGAATCGGTGACTTCGGACAATTCGGCGTCGGCATCGGGCACTTCGATGCGCTGCCCGAGTGTTCCGACAGCAATCTTGCCGGCCTCCTCGCGAATCTGCCGCCAAGGTCGCATAGCGCGATCGGCGATCAGCCATACAGCGATGCCGCTTGCGATGAGCGATATGACGCTGATCGAAGTGAACGTCGCAGCGAGCTGTTCGTTCGCGCGGTCCAGCGAGGCGAGGCTCATTGCGATTTGGATGACAAGCGGCTGGCCGCCGTCGGTAACATGCCACCAATACAGAACGCGGAATCGGCCGCCCTGTCCGAGAATCGCCTCAACAGCGTCCCCTTCAGCCGTCGCAAGAAACTCCCGCTTCCGCTTTAGCTCATCCAGCGGCGGCAGGCCTTTTGTCATCATGCGATCAGCAAGATTTGCAGAGCTCTCAATAATCTCGCCGTCCGGCTTGCGGATATGGTGATAGAACTCGGCACAGCTGAACCCGCTCGCGAATCTCGAAATAGCGGCGTCGCGCGCCCAGACGACAGTGTAATTCTCGGCGATATTGACGACCTGGGCCAAGGCCTTCGCCTGCCCTCGAAGACACTCATCGAACTGCTCGCTTGCCTGACTTCTGCGAAAAGAAAGAAATGCGAAGCCGAAGAGCGTCTGCACAATCGCAAACACCACGACGTGGTACACGGCGAGTCGCAGACGCATCGACTGAAATATCCTAAGGCCCATCGAGTTCCACGGTATCGAGTGTTACTGAGGTATTCCGTCTGCGCCGAATAAGTACCCGGCGCCGACGACTGTGTGTATCAACGGCGGGTCGAACGGCTTGTCGACCTTTCTTCGCAACGTGGATACGCATACGTCTATGACGTTGCTATCGTCGGCAAGGTCGAGGTTCCATACCTTATCGGCGATCGCGGTCCGGCTCAAGACCCGGTCCGGATTGCGGATGAAGTACTGCAGCAACATGAATTCCTTGTTGGAGAGATTCAGTGATTTGCCTTGGCGAACGACAGTGCGCCGAGCCAGATCCATTGACACGTCATGATGCGTCAGCACTGTCGCCGCAGTCGCGTCGCTGCGACGGAAGAGCGCGTTGATGCGGGCGATCAACTCGTCGTATTCGAAGGGCTTGACGAGATAGTCGTCGGCGCCGGCGTTCAGGCCGCTAACCTTGTCGCTCGTATCGGAGAGCGCCGTGAGCATAAGTATGGGGGTCGTGACACCGGCCTGCCGGATATTCCGACACACGCTAAGACCATCGAGGTCCGGCAGCATCACATCGAGAATGATGACGTCGAAACTCTCGCTTGTCGCCTTCTCTTCGCCATCGTAACCTGTGCCCACGAGTACGATCGAAAAGCCCTGCTCGACGAGCCCCCGCTCCAGCATGCTGCTGACTTTGGGATTGTCTTCAATGACGAGAATTCGCATGTTACCCAGCTTTCTTCGACGAACCGCGTCCCGCAGGTCAGGATGGCTCAATCATGGAGGTACGTCCCGGACTGTGTCAACAGATCTGCCCCCTGACTTGCGCGTTCGCTTCGGCACTTCGTTGCCGCGTTCACGCGCTTTGGCCAACAGTCCGCTTCCAAATGGATGAAAAGTGGATTCCGCGTCGCGAACCTGCGTTCGCCAACGGGAATCCACTTTCTTGGCGAGAGCCCTGGAGCGTCGCCGCCTTAGCAGTTACAGGACTTGCAGAACTCTTCGATCTGCTTCTTCGCTTCGGCCTTTTCGATGCCGTAGCGCTCCTGAATCCGTCCCTCGAGCTCCGTCAATTTGCCATTGACGCGATCCAGGTCATCGTGCGTGAGCTTGCCCCACTTCTGCTGAACCTGTCCCTTGAGCGTCTTCCATTTGCCTTCGAGTTGGTCCGTGTTCATTTTTGTCTCCATTTATTCGTCGTGGCGGGATTTTGTCTGAAGACCGGCGACGGGTACCACGAGTGCTCCCGCCGCCGGTTTGTCGCATCTGACCGCGTTTTGACGCATGTCGATCGCCGGTTAGTCCGCTGCGGGGCCGCGCGACATCGTGCCGGCTGCCGCATGGGACTTCCAATAGGGTTGAACGTTGAACTGCGTATGCGCCTGGTCATTCCAAGTCATGCTTGTCCATGACGGAAAGTTATTCTCGTTGAACGATGGAATCTGATTGAAGCGATCCTTGGTCATGCGGACCACGCACGCGTCGTCCTTCATCTGAATCGCCGCGCACGGCACTGCCACGAGGCCGTCACGATCCGCGCAATCAACGATCAGGTATGCGACCTGTCCGGCGCTGGCGTCCACCACGGCGTCGTCGATCGTGCCAAGGGGTTCATTCTGCTCGTTCTTCAGTGGCCTGCCGAAGACTTCGGAGAGTTTCCTGACCTGGCTGACTGTCGCGACCTTGTCGGAGTTGCCGTGGGAGAGCATTGCGTCACTTTGCGTCGGCCATGCACTGTTCTTGAAGCCGGGGTTGTTCTCCAACTCCGCCTTCTGGACATCGAGAAAGACCTTGTCCTGGTTAACGCGATTGACGCTCGAGCACGGAATGGCAAAGCGCTTCTCGCCGATGCCGAGCACGCCGCCATACGCAATCGCCGTGTAGACGACTTTGCCGTCCTGCGGATTGATCACGATTTCATCGACGTCGCCCAGATCCTGTCCCTGGCTGTTGGTCGCACTTGCGTCGAGGAGCTTTGACCCGAGAATCATCGAGCCGGGCTGGTTTCGTTTGACTGAGCTGCCCGTCTGCGTAGCCTGGTCGCGATCAGCGGCATTCGATTCGAGATTCGCCGCATGGTGGTTCGCGGCATTCGGGTCGTACTTCGTGCGAACGTGCGATTCATCGTTGCCTTCCGCGTCGCGATCCGAACCGTCATTGGGTACGAAGTGCCAAACGACGATTCGTTCGTAGTGACCGTCCGGACCGGCGCTGAATCGGTCATCAGCGCCGTCATACCGATCGCGATTGCTTACAGTCGCGCCACCATACACACTGCGACCGCTTGCATCGATCATTGAGTTTCCGCGCGGGCTCCCGCGATGCTGTCGGGTCGATCGACTGTGTTCGTTTGCGTTCCGCACGGCCTTGACATCGGCCGATTCGGCACACACGTAAACGTCCTTCAGCTTCGTGTTGTCAACCAGGCAGGTCACGCGGTATTCAATTGAGCGAGGATCGTTTTGGGTGCTCGCGTTTCCGTTCACCTCGGTTGCGTCCTTCCCTCGCTCGGCGTCATTGCCGGCACGCTCCGCCGCGTCTGGAGAACGACATAGCGAAACCGCGATCGCGGCCCCTCCCGTGTGTTGCTCCGCCTTCTTGACAATGTCCGCCAGGGACCTTTTGCCTTGCTTAAGTTGCTGTGAGGCTTGCATCGCTTCAGAGCGTGACGGGATTCCCGCCCTCGCAACTGTGGCGAATAGCGCAACCGCTACGGCGCCCCCTGCAATCGTACGAATCACTGTGTTCATCTTGAGACTCCTCCAATCCGTGGAATAACGGGACATTGGTTCATCACGGCGTTTCGTGTGCATCGCGTCCCGGTTTCGATGCATTCAAGTCGTGTAATAGAACATACGCGTGATCCGTAACACGTTCGTGAATGCACCATTAGTGATGATTTAGATACCGGACTTCGATGGTTTGCCGGATGGGGCGGGATGCAAGTCGGCAACTTTGTATACGCCTGACAGATTAGCACTCCTTCATCCGAGCGACACCAATCCGGGCACGAAGCGGAGGCCACTCTCGACACGCAAACGAAAAGCAATCACGCATGTCCATGCGAACGATCACCTTCGCCAACCGATGGGCGCCCCATTTCCGTCCCATCGTTCAATGGAAGCCGAACGGAGAACTCGCATCCGCCTTCCACCAGGTTACGCATTGAGATGGACCCACCGTGCCGCAACGCGACTGTCTTGGCGATGGCCAATCCAATGCCCCCATTCCCCGAGTGTTCCCCTGCGGGCTTAACTTTATGGAACAGTTCGAAGATCATCTCAGCGTGTTCCGCCGGGATCCCGGGACCATAATCCCTCACGCTGATCTCAACGTGGCGTTTGTCTTCCGTCGGCGCCACCTGAACCGACACAGACTCGCGTTCAGGGGAATGTCGAACAGCATTCTGTAGCAGGTTCTGCACCATTGATTGCAGCAAGTCAAAGTCGCCAGCCACGTTCAGGCCCGACGAAATGGCATCATCGGACAGACGCGGTACAATGCGAACATCTCGTTGTGATGCCTCGGCCTGAATCGAGCCGACGGCCATCATGACGACGTCCTCAACGTCCACGGGCATCGTGATCCGCTCGTCATCGCCGTAGCGGGCGTCCGCGAGAATCAGGAAACCCTTCACGATGCCAAACATCCGCCGTGCCTCGTCGTCCACTACTTCTGCGTAATCCAACAGCGACGCGCCGTCCTCCGGTTCTTTCAGGCGCTTTCGAGTTTCGCCCAGAAGAACCGTCAACGGCGTCTTGAGCTCATGAGACACATTCCGGATGAACTGTTTCTGGGCCAGAAACTCGCGTTCGAGACGCTCCAACATCTGATTGATGATGTTGACGAGATCGGCAATCTCGTCCGTCGCGCTTGGAATTGCGACCCGTTGCGAGAGTTGACGCGCATTTAAATGCCCAGCCTGCTCGGCGATCGAACGTAGCGGTGCAAGGAATCGCTTGGATATGTGCCATGCGGTGATCGAGGCCAGGACGAGCGTCACGCATGCAAACGCGAGCAGCAGCCAGGTCAGCTTACGCCACGCCCGAACCGCCTTGTTTCTGTCTGCGGCGATTTGTACCGTATAGCCGGATCCTGCGGCAGACGTGACACGCATCGTGACGAGCTCGTAGTCGCCTTCGTCAATGCCGAGTTCGAGCAAGACGTCTTCGTCCAATTCCGTAATCGCTGGCTGCTTGTTACGCACACTCGAAGGAACCGGCAGCGGCAATGTGCAGTTCTTCAGTTCCGCCGATCGCCAGATAACGGCGCCCCCATCCGTCATCAGCTGCACGAGGTCGCCGGCAGTTCGAAGCGAATGCAGTAAGTGGCCCACTTGCTCCGGCAATTCGTCGGCGCCGAGTCCACCGTCGTGGGCTTCAAGCGCCCGGGCGATGACGTGTGCCCGATCCAACAGATTGGCGTCAAATCGTTCACGAATGATGGCCGTGCCGGCGATCACGATTGTGCCCCAGACGACGGCGAGTAGTAGGCCGAAAATTGCGACGTTGGTTGCGGCAAGTCTGAATCGTAACGATCGCAGTCGATCGGCAAGAGACATCGGCGATCACCACCGCCGGCCTATGCGGCTGGCGGTCCCTCCTCACTCAGAATGTACCCCATGCCGATGACGGTATGCATCAGGGGAACGTCGGCCCCCTTCTCGATCTTCTGCCGCAGCCTCGACACATAGACTTCAATGACATTGCTCGATTCCTCAAAGTCCATTCCCCAGACGCGCTCGCCAATTCGCGAACGACTTAACACGCGATTGGTGTTACGAAGGAAGAACTCGAGCAGCGCATACTCCTTCGCTGTCAACCCAATCTTCCGGCCGCCGCGCGTCGCGACGCGCGTCGCCAAATTCAATTCAAGATCGCTGTGGCGAAGCACCGCCCCCTCCGACGCCTCGGAACGACGCAACAGGCTTCGAACGCGAGCCAGCAACTCGTCGAGTTCGAACGGCTTCGTCAGGTAGTCGTCCGCACCAGCATCCAGCCCGTCCACTTTCTGGTCCGTGCTGGATAACGCCGTAAGCATCAGGATCGGCGTGGTCTGGCCCTTACGGCGCAATTCACGGCAGACGTCGACACCGCTGCGATCGGGCAACATCACGTCGAGGATGATTCCGTCGTAGCCGTTGGTCAGCGCCATTTCGATGCCCTTATTTCCGGCATGCGCAATATCGACTTCGTAAGCCTCGTCCGAAAGCACCCGTTTCAAGAGATCGGCCACACGCGGGTTGTCTTCGACGACAAGAAATCTCACGATAAGCGCCTCCTTCGCTCCAATGCACCGTCGGATACGGCCGACACCGGCGGATCCGCCGAAAACACGACACGCGCGGGGACCTTAACCGACGTGTCGAATAACGAAATCCAGCCTAGTGTTCATCATATACGAATCCTTGTCGATCGTCTCACGAAGCCCTCGCAGCGACGCGAATAGCGGAATCAGAACCGACGAACCTTAATTACAGCTAACGCGCGTGTGAATTTCCCGCTGTTGCGTGATTCTTCACGCATCAGCCCACCTGCAATCCCGCTGTCCCGTTCGAGCTCATGTCACTCGATCGATACCGATACGTCGAAATCCACAATCTGAGGTCCGTGATCGAACGTAAACGTGATTCGATCGCCGCAGTTGAAATCGCTGCCGTCGCGAAAGACGTCCGATCGTGCATCCGGCCCCGCGCTGCCTATGACCTGGAGATTCGCGTCGTCCAGCAGAATCGCCTGAAGATCGTCACAATCCCGCGAAATCGTCATGGAATCGCCGGCTTCAACCCGAAACGAGATTTCTGTTCCAAACTCCTCCAGCAGTTCTTCCGTCGTGTTTTGTTCGTCGTCAATTATGATTCGGCCTTCGACCGCGTAGTCTCCGTTGTTGACGAAGCTGACGTACGTCAAGTCCGGCGAAAGCAGGCGCGTGATCGATGACAGGGTTCCGCACCCGGCAGTCGTCAATGCGACCAACGCAGCGAGAAGGGTGAATGACGGCAAAATCCGTTGAGCATTCATATAAACGTTCCTCTTGCGAGCAGTGAACCAGCGCGCGGCGAATTCGTGCCGCGCGCTGATTCCCAATGTCATCTGATGCCAGCGCTCGCACAACGAGGCATGGCTCACAAATCAGTCCTTGTCCTTGATTTCCTTGACGACGTCCTCGGCCTCATCGCCGATTTCGTCGACAACGTCGCGCACGCCGTCCGAGGCGTCGTCCGAATTGCAGGACAACTCACATCCGCCCATCGACACAGCCAGGGTGCCGAGCAGTATGAACAAGATCGACAGCGCAGAGAGACGGGCGGCCTTGCCGGTTCTTCCATTCATGACTAACCCCTTATGTAAGAGCGTTTCCAGTTTCGGCGTCAGGTTCACGATGACCCGGCTCGGGCCGTCGCACGATCTGCCGGTTATTGCACAAGCGGATTCAGGTCGTTCGAGTCGCAGGCAGCGCCGACTCCGTCGCCGTCCTGGTCCGTCTGATCCACATTCGACTCGTTCGGACAGTTGTCGCAGACATCGCCGAACCCGTCGAGGTCTGAGTCCGCCTGATTGACGTTGGCCATCGCCGGACAGTTGTCCAGCGGGTCAAATATCCCGTCCATGTCGGTGTCACACCCGACTCCCGCAAACAGTGCCAGAGAAAGGCTGGCGGCTATCATGATTCGCATTTCGCAACTCCTTGTTGTTACTTGTTAAGGCTGGTCGCATTCAAAATTCGCATTCGGATTTAGACCGGCTTCCGGCCGTTGATCACGCGCAATAGCACGACGATGATGGCAACGACGAGCAGGATGTGAATGAACCCCGAAAGCGTGTATGACGTGACGAGGCCCAACAACCAGAGAATGATCAGGATGACTGCAATCGTCCAAAGCATGATGTGGCTCCGAGTTGGTTAATTGGTTCGAAATTCCGCACTTTCACAATGCCGTGAGCAAACGGCGTTGGTTTCTTAGGTCGCGCGCCTTTGATCACGGGACGTACTTGACTATTTTCCTGATGGCGGCGCTGGCGCCGGATCGGGCTTCGGCGTCGGCGGCGTCTTAGGCGGCGCGACGACTTTCTTTTCCTTTCCATCGATGGTCACGACAACCGGGTTACGATCGATGACGCAGGTGATCTGGTACTCGAGGCGTTCCGAATCGTCGGGGGCCATTCGTTTCGATGAGGACTCATCCGCTACGGGCGGAAAAGGGCCAGGCCGCACGGAACATTCGGCGAAGAAGGCGAGGCCCTTCGTATGCTCTTCCGCCAATTTCACGGCCGAAACCATGCTCAGCTGCCCCGACTGAACCAGCTTCTCGATCTTCTCAAGGTTTCGCGTTTTCGGAATCGGCGATTCCACCGGCTGGGCGATGGCGGCGATCGAGAACCCCGCGGCGATGGTGCCGGTCAATAGGATTTTGGAAATCCAATGCTTGCCTGCAACGTTCTGGGTCATTGCGACACCTCCTTATACGAAGAATGCTATCCCGCATGGCTCATTCGACGCTGAAAGGAGGATTAGCGATCGCTTATGCGCGATCGCCAATCTCAAATGCGGGTACTTGATCGCAGGCTTCGCAGCCCGACTGATCCATGCGGTTGGGGTTGGTGTGTGGGCAGCGGCCCAGACTTCCGGACGCCGGCTCAATCGTGGAATGATCGAGCCGGAGCCTTCGCAGCTCAAATGCATCAGGCGTGGCACGGGCGACGGAACGAGTCGATTGGCACGCTCGCTCAGGCAACACTAGTGGGGGCGTTTCAATCGCCACACTCGCCGGCGAGATTGTCCCGCATGATACAGACGCGACCGGCCGAGACGTTAGTCATGCGCTGTTGCGAATACGGTTCGGGACGAAGGCCGTCGCAACAGGCGAGCAGTCGCCGAGCGAGAGGTGCGACACATGCCGACGATTGCAGTTCCGGAGCCGACGAATCCCAGTGCGATTGGCCGCAGGCCTGCATTGTGGCGCAATTGCGTCGATGTCGCAGACATGCCGGGCATCAATTCGAACCAGTCCGACGCGGCGCTCATCAAACGTGGCGACTCGGATTCGAGAAAAAAGGGATGTGGTGCGAACTCGTGCTCGTGAATTACAATACGCTACCGTCATGATTGTTGTGCGGAATTTGGCGTTCAGGTATCGCTGGATATTCGGATGGATCAGCAGGACCGGACGGGCATGAATGAACAGAAGCTGGGCACGTTCGGCGGCGTGTTTGTCCCGAATGTCCTCACGATTCTCGGCGTCATCATGTTCCTGCGCACCGGCTGGGTCGTCGGGAATGCCGGGCTCAAGTTCTCACTCGTCATTCTCCTGATCGCCAACAGCATCACCTTCCTGACGACGCTTTCGCTGTCGGCGGTGGCAACCAATACACAAGTCGGCGTCGGTGGCGCGTACTTTCTGATTTCGCGAAGTCTGGGCCCGGAGGTGGGCGGCAGCGTCGGCGTCCCGCTGTTTTTCGCCCAGACAATCTCAGTCGCCTTCTACCTCCTAGGCTTCGCCGAGTCGCTTCAGTTCATCGAACCGGGAATCGACGCTCGTCTCGCGGCATCATCGTCGCTGGCTGTCTTCTTCGTAATCGCGTGGTTTGGCGCGAACCTGGTCACGAAGGCACAGTATCTGATCCTCAGCGTCCTGGTTTTGTCACTTGTTTCGTTTTTCGCAGGGCGCACTCCACCGGCTGATATTGCAGCCAATTTCCACGCTGCATATGTTCAGGGCCAGTCATTCTGGACGGTATTTGCAATCTTCTTTCCGGCCGTGACCGGAATCATGTCCGGTGTCAGCATGTCGGGCGACCTTCGAAACCCGTCTAAGAGCATTCCGACCGGCACAATCTGGGCTGTACTCATCACATTTCTGATTTACGCCGCGCAGATGATCTGGCTTGCACTCCACGTGGATCACACATCGCTGATCGAGAACAGTCTCGTCATGCAGAAAGTCGCGCGAATGCCGACGATGATCTTCGCCGGATTGTGGGCGGCAACGCTCTCGTCCGGCCTGGCCAGCCTCGTGGCGGCGCCTCGAACCTTGCAGGCGCTCGCCTCCGATGCCGTGGTGCCTCGCGTATTGTCACGAGGAATCGGACGAAGCACCGAGCCGCGCATCGCGCTGATACTCAGCACGCTAATCGCTCTTGTTTGCATCCTGATCGGAGATCTGAACCTCATCGCCCCCATCATCACGATGTTCTTTCTCGCCACGTACGGGACAATCAACCTCGTCGCCGGACTGGAGCGGCTGGTATGGAATCCGAGCTTCCGGCCGGCATTCAAAGTCCATTGGCTTCCTTCACTCATAGGGGGTCTGGGTTGTATCTACGTGATGTGCCTGATCAATGTGTGGGCGACGATTATCGCAGTCGTGATCATTCTCACGATCTACTTCTATCTGACGCGCGCACGCATTCGATCCAGCTGGGGTGACATGCGCAGCGGCGTGTGGTTCGCTCTGACACGATTCGGGCTGCTGCGTTTCGACGCCTCGCAACAGCACATTCGGAACTGGCGTCCGGTGCTTCTCGTACTCTCCGGCAATCCCAAGGCTCGCCTTGAGCTGATTGAGGCCGCGAGCTGGATCGAAGCGGATCGCGGCCTGCTCTTCCTGGCGCAGATCGTCATCGGCGACTGGGAGAAGTTGCTTACAAGACAACAGGCCATCAAGGCATCACTCGATTCATTTATTCGCGAGAGCGAACTATCCGCCATCGGTACAACGGTCGTCGGCGATGACTTCGAGCACGGCGTCGCCACTCTGTTACAGGTCTCAGGTCTCGGACATTTCCAGCCCAATACCGTTCTCGTCGGTTGGAGCGACGATACGCTCCGGCAAGCGACATTCGGATCCGCGATCCGCCGAATCCTCGAGTTACAGAAAAACCTGGTCGTGTTCGAGCGCGCGGAAAAGGATGTCGACTTGAACGACCTCATCGACGTCTGGTGGTATGCAAAAGACAACGGCTCCCTGATGCTGACAATGGCTCATTTGCTCAAGTGCAACCCGCGATGGCGAGATCATGTCATCCGCGTCCTGCGAATCATCACGGATGAAGCCGGCGTCGCGGCGGCCGAAGAAGGCACGCGGGAGCTGATCTCCGGATTTCGTATCGCATCCGAAGTACATGTCATTGTGTCGAACGAGCCCGTCCTGGAAGTCATTGCTCGCGAGTCGGAACGAAGCGCGGTGTGTTTTACCGGCATCGCCGTCGAACGCAGCGACGACAAGGAACACCCCCTTGCGGCCTATGCAGATTTGGTCGCGAAGCTGCGCGGAAACGTGATGCTGACGAAAAGCTGGCACGACCTCGGGTATTGATGGAATGTTCGGCATTCACTAAGGCGCAGGACGGGAAAAGCGGCGTCTCATTTGACGGGAGGCAGAAATCGTGAGCAGGTTATCGCACGAACAGGGGCGGAAATGCGCGATTTGCGGAAAGCACTTCGGTGTCCGCGATCTGATCCCGGGCGGTGTGATCCGTCCGGCCATCGCCAACGAGATACGCCTGGTTCATCCCGAGTGGTCCGCTGATCTATTCATCTGTCGGGACGATCTCGCCGTATTTCGCGGAAAGTACGTTCACTCGCTGCTCGAATCCGACAAAGGAGAACTCACATCGCTCGAACAGGACGTGGTTCGGAGCCTACGTGAGCACGAACTGCTAGCCAGCAACGTCGACGCCGAAGCGGAACAGGATTGGACGTTCGGCCAGCGGCTCGCCGACAAGATCGCAGCATTCGGGGGCAGCTGGGCATTTCTGATCATCTTCGGCGTGTTCCTGCTCGTTTGGATCACGATGAACTCTCTGGTTCTGCTGTGGAAACCCGTCGACCCTTATCCCTATATTCTGCTTAATCTCCTCCTCTCATGCGTCGCCGCCATGCAGGCGCCGATCATCATGATGAGCCAGAATCGACAGGAGGCAAAGGACCGAGTGCGCGCGCAGCACGATTACCAAGTCAACCTCAAGGCGGAACTGGAGATCCGTCAGTTGCATGAGAAACTCGATCACTTGCTCTCACACCAATGGGAACGAATGGTCGAGATTCAGGAGGTGCAGATGGAACTGCTGTCGGAAATCGGCAAGTGTCGATAGCTCGCGCCGATGTCGCACCTCAATCTTGGCGAATCACTCTTGAAGTCACGCTCATGCCAACCACAATTCACGTTGAGAAGCACTTTACCGCCGCAGAGTCGGTTCGAGACGTTGTCATCGGCATGGCTGATGGTCTGACGGTTCCCTTCGCGCTTGCCGCCGGGCTTGCAGGCGCTGTCGGCACAACCAATGTGGTCGTCGTTGCAGGTCTCGCCGAAATTGCCGCCGGATCAATCGCAATGGGATTGGGCGGCTACCTGGCTGCCAGGACCGACGCCGAACATTACGCCGCGGAGCGACTGCGCGAGCTCGAGGAAACCAACGAAGTGCCGGCGATCGAGCGGGAGGAAGTCGCCGGTATCTTCCGCGACTTCGGCGTACCTGACGATCATATCGCCGACGTCACGACCGCCATCTGCTCGAATAAGGAGCGATGGGTTGATTTCATGATGCGATTCGAGCTTGGATTGGAAAGACCGGAACCGGGCAGAGCTCGGCGCAGCGCTATCACAATCGCGATCTCATACATCGTGGGCGGACTGATCCCACTGGCGCCGTACATGCTGCTTTCGAGCATTTCCAGCGCGTTTCTTGCGTCTGTCGTCGTGACACTATTGGCGCTGTTGATCTTTGGTGTCGTCAAGGCGACATACACGGGCGTCAATCCACTGCGAGGAGGTCTCCAAACGACTGTTGTCGGCGGTTTGGCAGCGGGTGCGGCTTATGCGATCGCACGAATGATCAGTTGATCGCGGGCGCTCTTGATTGACGATCCGGCTGCCATGACATGATGAAACAGCTTGCCTTTACGATTACCATGGCCCTTGCACTCTTTGTCGTCGCGGCGGCAAGCGACACGCTCTTTAATCGGATTTCTGACGCATCCCTGGATGCGGCCGGGCTATCCATGAACCACATCAGCGGGCTGCAGATCCATCGTATTATCACGAGCACGTTCCTGACGCATGGCGGCACCGTTTTCTGGCGGTCGTGGATCGCGCTGATTATCATCCTCGCACTGTGTGAACTGCGTATCGGTACCGCGCGAACCGCGGGCGCATTCTGGCTGGGGCACTTTCTGACTGTGATCGCAATGGCGCTGGTCATCGTACCTGTGCTGCGCTTGACGACAGATGAAGCGGGCGCGATCGTCTACACGGCGATCGACGTCGGTCCATCGGCGGGCTATTTCACTTGCCTTGGCGTCGTCGTCGTGACGATTTCCAACCGCCGCCTGCGCGCGATCGTCTCGACTTGCATAGTGTTTGCACTGATTGCACTTTCACTCTGGCGATTCTCGTCGATTCGCGAGTCCCCACACGTTTTTCTCGCCGATTCGGCGCACGCCTTGGCCTTCATTGGAGGGGCCTTGGCGGCGCGCGGGCTGCGACTCAGGACTAAAACGCCTTCGACAGGACGACGGAGTTAGCACGCGACGATCCGTGCGCGAGCGCGGCGGCCCTACTTACCGGCCGCATTCAAGCACGACTCCGAGCAGCATTGCCTGTCCACTGCTTTGGACGGTAGGTGGTGCGTCCTGTCAGCGCAGCTCCTCCTTTCATGACGATATGAATGGAGTCTATTCCTTCCCAGGCGAGCAAGACGGATGCCAAGTCTGTAAAGATCTTGTATCCCGAATTCCCCCGACCAATGGATGCTCAGCTAAAGGCTCGGATCGAATTCCCCGCGACTTTTTTTCGCGAAGATCGCCGCGCGTGTCTATAGTATCGTGACGTACTGAAAGGACGACGCATTCGCGTTTCCTGACCAATCCGGCAACGATGCGTCGTATGCAACTACGAGATGGTCGCACACACACAGCAAGGGCACGTGAATTCGCGAGAACCTGGCGTTTCGACGAACAAGTCTCCGCCCACGTCTGACGGATTGGCACAGACTGAAGCAGATCAGAGGCTGGAGCAGTACGGCTATAACGAACTCGCCGAGGTAAGGCACAGTTCGATCGCAGCCTTCCTCTCCCATTTCTGGGGACCGATTCCGTGGATGATCGAAACCGCGGCACTCTTGTCCGCTCTGGTTCGGCATTGGGCGGACTTTGCCATCGTGCTTGTCCTGTTGCTTGCGAATGCAGTCGTCGGATTCTGGGAGGAGTTCCAGGCGGGTAACGCCATCGCGGCTCTGAAGGCGAACCTCGCAATGAAGGCGCGCGTGAAGCGGGACCATCAATGGAAGGAAGTGCCTGCCCGCGAACTTGTCCCCGGCGATTTGATTCGACTCCGGCTCGGCGACATCGTGCCGGCCGACGCCAGACTCTGTGCCGGCGATCCGGTCGAAGTCGACCAGTCCGCACTGACCGGCGAATCGCTTCCGGTTGAGAAACAGACCGACGAGACAATATTCTCAGGCTCAATCTTGAAACGGGGCGAAATCGACGCCGTGGTTTCGGCGACGGGCACGGCAACGAACTTCGGCAAGACGGCCCAGCTCGTAGAGTCGACGCAACGCCCCAGTCATTTTCAAAAAGCCGTCCTCAAGATCGGCGACTATCTGATCGTCCTCGCAGTCATACTCGTTGTCCTGATTGTCATTGTCGCCATTTTCCGCGGCGATCGGTTTGCAGGCACGCTTCAATTTGCGCTTGTCCTGACAGTTGCTGCGATTCCGGTGGCAATGCCCACTGTCCTATCGGTCACGATGGCCGCCGGCGCTCGCGTATTGGCGAAGAAGCGGGCGATCGTGAGCCGTCTGGCGGCCATCGAGGAACTGGCGGGCATGGACGTCCTCTGTTCGGACAAGACCGGTACGCTGACTCAGAACAAGCTCGCTCTCGGCGAACCATTTTGTGTGGATAATGCAAAGGCGGAAGACGTCCTGCTGACGGCCGCCCTCGCGTCGCGTTCCGAGGACAACGACGCGATCGACGCGGCTGTCCTTGCCGGTTTGAAGAACGCCGACGCACTCAATCGCCAGGAGGTGCTCCAATTCGTTCCGTTCGACCCGGTCGGCAAGCGAACGGAAGCAACGATCAAAGGGCCGGACGGCGTCCAATTCAAGGCAAGCAAAGGGGCGCCGCAGGTCATTATGAAGCTCGTGGGGGACGCGAGTCGAATTCAGGCCGACGTGGAAAGAGCGATCAACGACTTTGCCGCACGGGGCTTTCGCTCGCTCGGCGTCGCCCGGACGATCGACGGCGATCGATGGCAATTCCTTGGGGTCTTGCCGCTGTCCGACCCGCCGCGTGAGGATTCGAAGTCCACGATTGAGAAGGCCCGAACGATGGGCGTCCACGTCAAGATGGTAACGGGCGACCAAGTCGCCATCGCGAAGGAGATTGCCAATCAAGTCGGACTCGGCACGAACATTCTCGATGCGAGCCTGTTCGGCGACACACCGCAACACGAAAGTGGTCAACTGGCCGAATCGATCGAAACCGCCGACGGCTTCGCGCAGGTATTCCCGGAACACAAGTACCATATCGTCGAGACGTTCCAGAAGCACGGTCACATCACGGGCATGACCGGTGACGGCGTCAATGACGCCCCCGCCCTGAAAAAAGCCGATGCGGGCATCGCCGTATCCGGGGCAACAGACGCCGCTCGCGCCGCGGCGGACATTGTTTTATTGAGCCCGGGGCTGTCGGTCATTATCGACGCCATTCAGGAAAGCCGAAGGGCGTTCCAGCGAATGAACAGCTACGCGATTTACCGAATCACGGAGACGATCCGTGTTCTGCTGTTCATGACGTTGTCGATCCTTGTCTTCAACTTCTATCCGGTAACGGCCGTCATGATCGTCATGCTGGCGTTGCTCAATGACGGACCGATTCTCGCAATCGCGTACGACCGGGTCCAAAGTGCAAACAGCCCGGAATCTTGGAACATGCATCGCGTCCTGGGGATGTCGACCGTGCTCGGCATCGCCGGCGTCATTGCCTCATTCGGCCTGTTCTATCTGGGCGAAAGGACGTTCGGCCTGAGTCGGGACGTGCTTCAGACATTCATGTTTCTCAAGCTCGCCGTCGCGGGTCATCTGACAATTTTCGTCACACGCGCACGGGGTCCGTTCTGGTCCATGATGCCTGCGCCGATATTGCTATGGTCCGCGATTGCCACCAAGATCCTCGCAACATGCGCCGCCGTCTACGGCTGGTTCATGGTCCCAATCGGATGGAAGTGGGCCCTCATCATCTGGGGCTACGCACTGATCTGGTTTCTGATTAACGACGGCATCAAACTCGTTACGTATCGGGTTCTCGATCCGAATCAGCCGTCCTTGTTGACCTGTCAACACGGCAAGGGTTGAATGGTATTTGTCAAACAGTGCGTCATGGCGAACACGACGTGACAAAACGACCAGCCGCGCGGTTTGACGAACGCGCTAAAGCGCGATGTTGATTCGTGCTTTGACGCGACGGCTCGGTCCGATCACACGAAAGTCGTCGCCTGCAAACCAAGGCCGCCATGTTTGCTGACACTTTGAAGCACGTCGCCGAGAAGGACATTGCCCTCGCCATCTTCGCCCTGACCTATCTCGGCATTGCGGCCGGTCGCGTTCCCGGGTTGAAACTGGATCGCACAGGGATCGTCATGCTCGGCGCGATCTCCGTCATGGTTTTCGGCGGAATGCCGACAACTGAGGTCATCGAGTTCATTGATTGGCCGACGATTCTGTTGTTGTTCGGCTTTTTCGTCATCTCCGCGCAATTGCGGCTGTCAGGGTTTTTTGACACTGTCGCCAACCGTGTCGCCCAGCGAATCGGAAACCCTGCCCGCTTCCTTTGGATGCTGATGCTGGCGACAGCGAGTCTGTCCGCCTTCCTGAACCACGACATCGTGTGCGTCGCTTTTGCGCCGATCGTCGCCGTTGCACTTCAACGACGGCGGCTCAATCCGATTCCGTTTCTTGTCGCCCTCGCGATCGCGAGCAACATCGGCGCGGCCGCGACGATCGTCGGTAATCCACAAGATATGATGATCGCACAGGTTGCGGGCCTCGAGTTTGGCCACTACGTCCTTTGGAGCTTCGTGCCAGTGTCGTTTGCCCTGGTCAGCGCTTACGGGATCATCTGGCTGCTTTCACGCCGGCGAATGGAAACACCGGCAATTGCGATAGCCGAGATAACGTCGCCGCCGTTTCCGTTCAATCGGCCTCATACGATCAAGGGGTTGATCATCCTCGGCATCGTCATTCTGTTGTTCTTTACCCCGCTTCCAAAGGAGCTGATTGCACTGACCGCCGCGGGCATTCATCTCGCCAGCCGAAAATTTAGCACCGAGGACATTCTGAAGCAGGTTAACTGGCCGATACTTGTTCTGTTCATGGGCCTTTTCATCGTGACTGGAGCGTTTCAGACGACAGGCTATGGAACCGATGCCGTGCAATGGCTCAAGGAGCACGGCTTGCAGATGCAGTCGTCGCCGATCCTGGCCATCGTAACAGCAGCACTCTCCAACCTGATCAACAACTCCGCCGCCGTCATGTTGCTTTTGAAAGTCGCAAGTGTCGCTCAACCGCCGGCCGCTTACGTACTGGCGCTGGCCAACAGCTTTGGCGGAAGCCTGTTCGTCGTCGGCAGCGTATCCAACATTATCGTTGTGCAACAGGCCCGCGAAATGGGAATCGAAGTTTCATTCCGCGAATTCGCTCGACTCGGCGTTCCCGTTACGCTGGTGGCGCTATCGGGGTTGATTGGATGGGTCATGCTGATCGGTTGACCTGGTCGTGGAGCGGCGGGATTGAAATGACGCACGGCGTTGCGCTCGCACCGGCGCACGAGCGTCGCGATCTTCCCCCGAAGTCGCCCAGCGCAACTCGGCCCGCGTTCAACCCTGCCATTCCCTGACATCGCGCAGCACGGCGGTCATCTCCGTCCGCTTTTTCTCGAAGAGCGCGAAGAGCGTGATGATCAGCGCGCCAAGACCGATGCCGGCGACGTACCAGACCCAGGTCCAACCCAAGTCGGCCGCGGCGTGCCAGACAATCGTCAGCAAAGAGACGCAGAGGAAGCCCGTTCCCAACTGAAGAAACGAGAGCATCCGGAAGCCGATTCCGACGAGAATTCCGGCGACGGACAAGCCGCCTAGTACGAGCGGCAACCATGGGGCATCTGCGACGCCGATCAGAAAGATGTCAGCCGTTGACGAGACATAGATGGCAATCAAACCACCATAGTTAATTGCCTTTCGCTGCACCTCGCTGAGTTGAGACCGACTCAGGTGTCCGGCGGCGAGCACGGCCAGCGCCGGGGGAATGAACCAGAGTTGCGGGTGTCGAGTGATGTCGAGCGTTCCGGTATGGTGGAGCCAATACCAAAGTGCACCTGTGAAGAGGAACGATGCGACGAGGCCGAAAAACGGAGATCGCCTCAGGGACGCAACCACCGCGTAAAACGTACCTGCCGTGAGCAAGATAATCGTGTAGTGCACGCTGGATGCCGCGAGGAATATCTCGAGCAACGCGAGCGCCGGCAGAAAGAGCCCGGTACGGCCAAGCGGTCTTGCAAGCACCGGCAGCCCTTTGCGTTCAAGGAGTTCACCCGCGAACATCGCCAGGAATGCAAGGCCCATGACGAGTACGGGCCAGTATTGTGTAATGATGCCCGTAAAGAGCCACGGCATCGTCGCGCGGATATGGAATCCCAAGAGAGTCGCCATGACTTCCGCTGCGTACATGTACGTCCCGCGATAGGCGACGGGCGACTGCCACGGGTCGAATCGATCTCGAAGCGCAAAGAAGACCAAAGCGACAACGAGCAACGCGATGGCGGCGAGCATGGCCACGCGAATCGCAGGTTCGACATGCATGACGGCGTGCTGCATGACGCCGCGAACGTTCTCGAACGTGACGACGCCCATCCCCGCCGCACCCACAACGGCAAAGACAACGGCCGCTGGTCGAAGTGCAGCGCGGAACGGCCGAGTGGATCCCAGCAACGCCGTGAGTACCGCGGCGAGCAGAATCATGCACGTCTTCGAGATGACGACCAGCATAGCGCGCTGGAATACGCCGGCCGCGACGTCGGGCGGAAGCAGTGACCAAGTCAGCAGAATGACGCCGAGGCCGATTGCTTGCAGGCCAAGGACAGTCCAGTGTTTGGCGCTTTCCCCATACGCGAACGTGAACATACCCGCCGCGCAGATAAAGGGGACGAGGGCGGTAAGCACCCTTATTCCGAACTGTGGATTCGTCAGGCAGACATAGGTTGCCAGGACGCAGGAGACAAGCGTCAGCGTCAAATGCGACAGGGACAGCCAAGCGCCCGCGACTCGGACAATCTTCGAGTTCGTGGATCTGATCGTTCCCCATCGCCAGATCGCGACGGTCAGAATCGAATACATGCTCAGTTCGAGCGAGAGAATCCACGAAAGTGACTTGGGAGCCACATGGAATTGAGCCGTCGCGAGTACGAGGCCGGCGAGCCCCAGGCTGTAGAGGCCGGCCAGTGCATGATCGAGTTCATCGAGGATGACGCATGCGAGCAGCAGGAATGCGACGGCAGACCAGGCAGTCCATACGGCGGGCGTGACGTTGACGATCGATTGCGACGTGATCGCAGTGGCCAGTGCGCCCACAGTGATGACGGCCAACACAACCAATCCAGTCATCGCGGCAAACTGATGAAGCGCGAATGGCTTCCTGTCTCCCGCCGCCAAGAGCTTGGGGCGCAGGAATTTTCGCTCCACCCAGATCCAAATCACTCCCATCGCTGCCAGCGCCGCGAGGTTCACACATGCCAAGTCTGGCAGCCCGTCGGCGGCGAGCGGCGGTAAGGCACTGCCATGGAAATGAACCCAGACAAGGCTTGCGGCGGCGCATAGTTCGATCGCCGCGACGAACGCAGTGGCGCGGCGCGGTTGCCAGACGGCCGCCCCCGCGGCTGTTGCGCACATCGCAACACAAAGTCCGGCGGACCACCAAGGACGTTGTGGGTCGTCGATTGTGCCGCGAATCGCCAGAAATGTTCCAAGCAGAATGCAGGCCTGTACCATCGCACCGATCGTCGAACGGAGCCGCACGAGGCGAGCCGACCACTCGGGGGTCAGTCGATCGAGTGCCGCGCTTCGCGAGGCGGTTACGGAAGTACTGCACTCTGGACACTTGCCGCCGCGTCCGAGGCTTCTGAGGTTATATCCGCAGGAATCGCAGGTGAGATCATGAACAATGACGTCGTCCGTGGACGACGCGGCGCTGACCGCTTCCTGCCAGCCTGCACCGATATAGGCGCGAACTTCGTAACGGCCGACGACCAATCGGAGTATTCCTGAAAGACCGAGACCGATCATGAGCGTGTGGTACGTCTGCCATCCACCGTTGTCCCAGCCCATGGACGAGACGCCCGACGCGAGCAGCACGACGGCGAAGAGCAGCCAGAGTGTGTTTCGCCCCGCGTAACTCGCAATATTGCGACGATCCGCCAAATGAATCGCCGATTCCGTCAGTACGATCGCCAACACACTCCAGACGGACCCGACTTGGTTCACGATTGGAGCGAGCGTTACGGGCGAAAGCGCTATCGCAGCAGCCGAAAGCACCAGAACAACGCTGTTTGCACTGCGGAAAACGTAAAGCGGCCATAAAGGCAGCGTGGACGTCGCGCTCGATATCGGCGATCGGACCTGGCGGAGAAAATTGCAGACGAGTATCACGCCTGCAAAGACTATGGCGTTGAGTTGGACGAGCCAGACGACATCTGGATAGGTTGTGAGTCCCGTGCGGATACGCAGCGTCTCTTCGGTACATGTCACGGCCGCGCATGCGAGAAATCCCGCAACGACGGCATAGCCGCTGCGATTGCATGCAAGACTGTAGGCGATGAAACTGGCCGCGATCATAAGCACCGGGCCGAGGAGCCAGAGCCGAATACCTACGTCCGTCGATGGCAGCGCGAGGATACCGCTGCCGGTCGCAACGGCGTAGGCGGATTGTGCCGTTTGTGCGATCACCGGGAGAGCAAAGAGGAGAATAACGAGCCAGCGCGATCTACCGAGTAATGAGGGCACGCTATCCCTCGAGGGTTGATTGGGCGTTCGGATAGCGGCGGCGATTGCGGGGCGCCCGCATGCGACAATCGACGCAGCGAAACAGATCAAAGCGCAAATCCAACGCCACGCGAAAGAAGCCCGATGAACACTCTCGAATCGGGCGGCCACAAGCGCGCTGACGGCCCAGAGGCACACAATTGCACCGAAGATCGCGCCATGCCGCCCGCCTTCAGACCATCGGGCAAGTAACACTGCCGTCAACAGGATGAGTACGGCCCAGGATCCCCATTCGGCGGCGCGACTGTGAATCGCCGTGATGACGGACGCTATGGCAACGCCATGTTCAGTCATCATTGCGGGGAATAGCGCCCACACTGCCATGGCGACGCCACACAGCAGAAGTGCGACGCCGGCGATGTGATCCACAGGAGGAAAAGGCGGATTCAAAAGTCGGCTGACGAGTCGCGTGATGCGAGACTCTCCGGGTTGCGCTAGCGAGGCCTGCTCACCAGGCAACTTCGTTTCGTCAGCTGAATTCGTTTGCGTAGCCCCTGCGGGAGTAAACCGATTGACGCCGATGCGTATGAGCGACCAGACTAGACATGCACCGCCGACGGCGCCCGCATGCAACTGCCAAGCCCATGGATTCAACATACCGGCGTCGGGAAACCACGACTGCCCGTGAATGTAGTTTTGCACAGCAAAGCCCGCTGCGACGAAGAACGCTGCCTGCGCAGCCGCCAACAGCGCCGGCGATGCAATGACAAACGCAATGAGAATCCAGAGGCTTGCGGCCCATGCGACGCGTGGCCCGACTGCCGCAAACGCCCCCGTCGAGTACGGACTGAAAAGCCAAATCAGCGAAATAAGGGACACAAGCAGCGCGAAGTGCACCATCGGTTCGATGAAGACGAGTTTCCGATAGTGCCGCCCTCGAGCGGATACTTGCAGTCCAATGATACCGGCCACGGACAGACTCCCAACGGCCAGGAGTGTCGTCGGCCAGGCAAACTGATCGATCGAAACGGTGTAAACCAGCCACTGCCCCGCCCCGAAGGCGATCATGATTTGGCTGCACCATGTCAACAGCGGCGAGCGACGCGGGCCGGCAACAACGAGCGATATGGCGGCGTAGATAAGGTAGACCCACGAAACGTGCGCCGGATCGCCGATTCGCGCGAATCCGTGAATTGTCACAAGTGCGACGCTGATCGCCATCAGCGCAATCGATGTCATCTGATAAGTGACCGCAAGGGTCCGCTGATGGCGCCGTTCGAACCAGACGGCCACGCCAAATCCGAGCAGTACAACAGGGACCAACGCGGCCCCGGATTGCACAGAGTTGACTGCGTTCAATAACGCCGTCGAATCCAACATGCTCCATGTGATGCGTCCTAGGGCAAGTTGCACCAACATGACGACGCCGGCGGCGAGCCATGTCGCTGTGAGCGCGTGAAAGGCAGGATGCCGTGCCAGCCGGGCAAGCGCCGCCATCGCGGCCCCGTTGATGAACAGGACAGGTATGAGTCTCGACGGTACGGGCCATGCCAACACAGAACAGGCGAGCAACACAGACGCGGCCAGGAGCGCAGTCATCGCAGCGATCACGCGTTCGCCGGTCGCGATGGGGCCGGAGTATTCTCGCCAGAGATGAAGCCCGATCAGCAGCCCGGGCGCCGCCATGGTACAGAGAAGCGGCGCGACGTCGCGAAGCGCGCTCTGGATTTCACCGCCCTGATAAATGAGGAATCCGATTGCGACGAGGCCCGCGAAGGACTGCACACCTAGTTGGAGCAGAATCCTCCGGGCGTGAGTTTCGTCGACGTTCTGCTCGCGCGACCAACGCCGGAACGAGATTCCCATGATCAGCAAGTACAGGCCCGCCGGAACTGGACGAACGGCCGCGATCATCATCATGTTCGTTACAGGGGCCGCATACCGGATGAGAAGCGTCGATGCCCCGATGGAGACGACTCCCATCGCAAAGAGCGCCGGCATTCGTGGCATTACAACTCGACCGGCCAAGAAGCTGAGCCACGCAAAAACCAGCGTGGCGGCGATTTCAGGCCCCAGCACCCACACGTTCCCCCAATCGCCCGGTTTCGTAAACGCGGCGAATGCAAGCAGATTGAGCGGAACGAGCAGTGTCGAAATGACGAGCAATGCGTGCCCCGTCGTCGGGAGTTTCCATCGGTGATAAATGAACAGACCCGCGCCGGAAACGGCCGCAGTCATGCCGGAGAAGATCAGGAATTTGAGAATGGGAATTGCTTCAATCTGAGACCATAGGCTGATCACCAATGCCGTCGAGCACGAGACTATGAGAAGTCCGCCGACGATCTCGCCCCAGCGGATGTTCTTTTCCGCCATGAAGCTGGCGAGAACGGCCGAGAAGGGCCTCCTGGGTTCTGGCGGTTCCGGCCGCGGCATGGGGGCGATCGGCACACGGTGCTGCACGGGCGCCGCTTCGTCGTCCTTCTGGAATGACTCCTCCGCTGGCACATCCCGCCCGACGTCGTGGTCGGCTTGGACGGCATCTTGTCGATCCGGAGTCTCGATTGAGAGCAGAGAAGCCTCGGCGATCGAGTCGCCGGACTTTTCCGCCTGTTGTTCGCGAAGCGCTCGAATCGTGTCAAGCGCGACACCCACGGGCGTTGCAGATTCCGGGGCGACGACGGGAGGCGGGACCGCCGACGAGTGGCCTTCGACGTCCTTGGATGTCGCCAACATGAGGCGAAGCCGTTGCTCCTCGCTGATGAGTCCGCGCGTCTGAAGGTGGATCAAATAGCGCGCAGTCGCAAGGCGATCATCTTGAATCGTGGGTGTAAGCTCCTTGGCATTCTTGCTTTTGAACCCACGAAATGCCCAAGCGACGACCAGCCAGATGCCGTGTCCAATGGCGGACACGACGGCAATGACAAGCACGACGGCGAGGAGTACATCCATCGCAGGCTCCCAGGGCGCGGCATCGGTGTTCGCAGCCGACGCGTCCCGGTGGATTCGAACGGAAAGCCCGTCGGGCACTCACGGAATTCGAAACGTGTCCGGCTCCGAGCACTAGCCCTGCCGCGTCACGCGGGCTCAACCAATCAGACAACGGCGCTGATCGTAGCCGCGTCTCCTTCGACGCGAAAGCGAGCGGACGGTTCAAGGATGCGCTACGCCGACGCGACATGCGTTTTGGCGCTGGTCGAATTCGACAACGAGTGTGATGGCTGTTTGAGAATCACGGTGTCGCCTACGCCAACAATATCGGCGCGGCATCGACGCCCATTGTCCCGTGGGGTTGACGCGAATAAGAGGTCGCCTAAGTCGCCAACAAGAGCTCGCTAGCGCCCCTTCACGACGGCGCAACTTCGCCGCTTCAACGATTTGCAGAATCGCCGCATGCCTTCAATCAGATGGACGATTGCACATGCCCCCCCGATCAGCCCGAAGCAGTCTGCGCCGTCTTCGGCGTGGGAACGTTTGATTTCAGCATTCTGAAGGTGGCGTGTTGTTTCGAATTGGCGTGCCTGAACGGCAACCCCGGTTTCACGCCGGCGGCCTCTGCCGTATAGAAGACCATGTGGTAGACGTATACCAAATCGGGATCCGCTTTGCCGGTAAATGCCACGAGAATGGCAACGGAGTACTGGGTCGGCACGTCCGTAAGCGGCGCGCGTTTGCAAACGCTCCATGCGTCGCTTTCCACGCAAGCGGCCAGCGGAACGTGCTCATCGTCGTACTCCGGCGCCGACCAATCGGGGTGCTCGCGGAGAAACGCCAGCGCCGCTGCGGCCAACGCATCGGGTTCATCGAGCCCGGCGAAGCGTTTGTCATGTCCGGGCCACGCCAGTTCTTTAAGCACCTCTTTCCATAGCGGAAGCGCCAATCTTGCAGCCGTCTCGGCTTCCTGGATCTTCGCGTCATAATCGCCGTCGTTCTTCCAGCGCTTCGCGAGCTTGAAATAGCGCACAGCGTCTTCCGCGCGAACATATTTCAATTCCAGTTTCTCCCTGTTGTCTTCCTTGATGGAGTTGGATAGCCGCAGCGCTGACATTGCCCAACTGGCGGCCCAGTCCGCGAATTGCCGCTCGCACTGCGGTATGTCGATTCCATAGGCGATTCCGGCCGCCTGCGTCGCCGGCATCGTCACGCCGTCCGGCTTGGGCACGTTTTCAAACGTCTCATAGATGTCGGGATTGCGCTCGCCGTACCGTGATCGAAAACGATCGCGAACGGGTTCGAATCGCGCCTTCCAGTCCTCCCATGACGTGACAATCGTGGCGCCTTTCGCCTTGAATGCGGACTGAGACTGAAAGTTGTCCTGATACTCCTTGCACAGCTCCGCCAGCGCCTTCCAATCTTGAGCGGCCACTTGGTTGTCAGGCCCCGAAACTGCCGATACGTGTGCCGATTGGATCAACACCAGCGTGACGGCGATCGAGACGAGCGTCATTGTCCCCCGCCGCATTTGGCGACGTTTGATCAGCAAAATCTCCATGGTATTCCTCCCGTGTGATATGAAGTGACGTGACTTCGGGACTCCGACGAGTGGGAGACTTGCCGGTCGACTCGCCTCATCGCTACAACTCGCGCATTCCGCCTGAGTCCCAGGATCGGTTTTCGAAGTCGGACCACCGGAATCACTCGAATCCTACCTCTCGCGGACTCACAGGCGCGCCTTGAACCAAGCCCGCCAATGCCGCCTGAAGCAGAACAAAGTCAAAGGCCCCTTTTGCGATCTCCCGGGCGCGGTCTGTTCCCACCCGCACCCTCCGACACAAGCGCCGAGATGCTGGTGCGATCTGGACAGACGAGATCGGGGCGCGTACGGCGGACGCAATATAGAACATTCGCTCAGGCCGAATCCGATCGGGGGCGTGAATCAAGAGCAAGACTCTCAACGGCATCAATGTCGTTTAGGGAGTTCGACCGAACTTGCGGCCTTTTGCAGCGCTCACGTTTCGGGCTAAGATCGCCGGTATTCCAGCCCGGAGTTGATAATCGCTCGCGTCAACGCTGACTGAACTGCCTTTTGGGGAAACGAGCGCCCGCGTAACGCGGCGCGTCAGGAAGGAATCAATGCACTCCGTGTCACCAACTTCCAAAGCGACGGCGTTCAACCGCAGGCAGATGACGGTCCGCTTGGCTGTGGGATTGCTGGTCGGCGGCATCGTTGTCGGAAACGCCTGGGGTGACGCTGTCATCCCCGGATACGCTGCGCGAGTCAAAGGCGAAGTTCTTAAGTACCACGGGCCGGAGCCGGATGTGGCTGAGGGCCTCCTCGTGAGATCGGCCGACGCCAGGCGATCGATCGAATGGCTGACCGCCCCTGTGCCGGAACACTTCGACGGCGAGTTCGCGCGATTCGTATGGTTGTTTGGTTTGGACGTCCATCCGGAGCGGCACAAATTCGAGCTGAGCATCGATGGGAACAAGTGCTTCGAGATCACGAATCCGCAGACCAACACAAATCGAGACTGGACGCTGCAGGGCCCTCGGGGCGCGACGCTGCGCTTCCGGGCAACGATGATCGACCGCTTTGATGATCTGATGGGGTACGCCATAATGAGCGTTCCTCGATCGATGTTGACACTTGGAAAACCGCTTCGGCTCTCCATCGTCGGTGAAAGCGCCCAGAGCAATGTCTGGTATATCACGTTTCAGACAGTGGTGCTCGAACAGGCAGCGTTGTCGGTCAAACCCGCACTCCTGCGAAGCGCACAAGGTGACTACCGACAAGTCATCGCATCAGTTACACATCTCGGCCCGCCAACCGATTTCCAGATCGAAACGAACTTCGGTCAGCGCGTCAGCGGTACGCTCCAATTGGGCGGCAATCGAATCGAGTTGCAGCACCCCGAAGTGACCGAGCAATCGCCGCTGAACGTCCGCATCCGGATCGGCGACGAAGATCGCTATTCACTCGACGGATCTGTCAAGCCAGTTCGCCCGTGGACGATCGATCTCGTACAGCACACGCATACGGACGTCGGCTACACGCGACCGCAAACGGAAATCCTGCCTGAACACCTGAGATTCATCGACACGGCTTTGGATTATTGCGACAAGACCGACGAATACCCCGACGATGCTCGATTCCGCTGGACCTGTGAGGCGTCGTGGGCAGTGCGCGAGTACCTCAAGAGTCGCACGCCGGAACAGATCGCCAGACTCCGCCGGCGCGTCAATGAGGGGCGCATCGAGGTAACGGGCATGTTCCTGAACATGTCCGAGGTCATGGACGAAGCAAGCTATGCGGCATATCTCCAGCCGATCCGCATGTTTCGGGATCACGGGCTTCGTGTCACAACCGCCATGCAGAATGACATCAACGGGGCCGCATGGTGCCTCGCGGACTACTTTGCGGATACGGGCGTCGAATACCTGGTCATGGGACAGCACGGACATCGCGCCTTGGCGCCATTTGACATTGCCACAAGCTTCTGGTGGGAATCGCCCGCAAGAAATCGCGTGCTGGCGTTTCGCGCCGATCATTACATGACCGGCAATTTCTGGGGTGTACACACGGGCACGATCGAACCGGCGGAAGACGAACTTCTGCACTACCTCGCCCATATGGACCAAGCGGGGTATCCGTTTGATCGAATCGCCATTCAGCACTCGGGCTACGCGACGGACAACTCCCCGCCGTCGACCGCATCGAGCGAATTCGTTCAGTCCTGGAACAGCAAGTATGTCTGGCCCCACTTGCGTTGCTCGATCGCGCGAGACTTCCCCGAGTATGTAAAGACGAACCACGCGGATGCCCTCCCCACGCGTCGGCTTGCATGGCCGGACTGGTGGACCGACGGCTTCGGATCGGCTGCTCGCGAATCCGCCGCGGCGCGCCTGACTCAGGCCAATCTTGTTGCAGCGGAAGGGCTACTCGCTATGGAGTGTGCGTTGGGGCTGCAAGCGCCGGCGCCGATGACGCACGAGATCGAGGACATTCACGACGACTTGATCTTCTATGGCGAGCACACGTTCGGCGCTGCCGAGAGCATTCGCACACCGCTCAACGAAAACAGTGTGGTACAGTGGGCCGAAAAGGCGTCCTATGCGTGGGACGCAGTCAAACGCGCCGCCGTACTGATCGAAGGCGGCATGGGACGACTGGCCGCGCATGTCGGCTGCGGCGCCTCGCAGGAACTACTCGTCGTCAACACACTCAACTTCACGCGGTCCGGTCTTCTAGAGATCTACGTGGATCACGAGTTCTGGCCGATTGACAAGCCGTTCCGAGTGCTTGACGAGAACGGAACGCCACAGCCCATCCAGCTCTTGCGGAGCCGAGAGGAAGGCAGCTATTGGGCTGTCTGGGTGCGCGACATTCCGGCATTCGGCTGGCGCACATTCAGAGTTGAAGTCGAGCCTGAGGGCAGTGTTTCGCGCGTCGTAACGCGCAAAGACACGAAGAGACTCGAAAACGAGTATTACCGGGTAGAGATCGACAGCCACTCGGGCGCGATCGAAAGTCTCGTTGACAAGGAAGCGCAGCGCGAACTCATCGACCGGGGCGCCTCGTGGAAGCTCGGACAAGTCGTGTACGAGACACTGGAAAACCGCGAGCAACTCGAGGCGTTCATGCTGACGGCCTTCGACCGCCGACCCTTGTCTGACGTTGTCGTCGAAGGCGTCGACGACGGTCCGGTCTACAGCACGTTGCACGTCCGCGGCGAATTGCCGTTCTGCGAGGGTCCGGGCGGCGTTCGATGTGAGATCCGGTTATTTCACACTGAGAAACGGCTCGAATTGCACTACACGCTTCAGAAACGACGCAACTTCAGCCCTGAGGCAATCTACGTCGCATTCCCTTTCGGCCCGGATGACGGACAGATCCTCTACGAAACACTCGGGGGCATCGCCGAACCCGCGCGAGATATTCTTCCCGGCGCCGCGTCGGACTGGCAGACGATGCAGAGTTTCGCAGCAGTCAAGTGGCCGGCGGGAAGCAGTGCCGTTGGACAGATCCTGATGTCGAGCGACGAGATTCCGCTCGTGCAATTCGGCGAAATCAACCTTGGTAAGTTCCAGCGGGTGACGCGGGTCAACAAGCCGCACATTTTTTCGTGGGTCATGAACAATTACTGGACGACGAATTTCAAGGCCAGTCAGGAGGGAGAATTCCGATTCAGTTATGCGCTGACGTCGACCTCGTCTGTAGCGCGCGGATCGGCAACACGATTCGGATGGGCACATCGCGTGCCGTTCCTCGGACGTCTGCTGACAGGCGAGGGCAACGCACGTCGGCTCGAATCGAAGTCGGTATTTTCCATGGATGTCGCGGGGCTGATCCTCGTCGCCGCGCGCCCGGACACAAGCAGCCATGGCATTGTCCTGCACCTGAGGGAAGTGGAAGGCTCGCCCGTCGCCCTTGAAACGTCCGCATGGACACTGCTCGGCGAACCGGCCCAAGTGCGCGAAATCAACGTGCTGGGGCAGGCAAAGGGCGAGGCCCAGCCGATTGTCAGATTCAGACCGTTCGAACCGAAATTCCTGCTTGTCGAACCGAAGTCGAATCGACAGTCATCGCAATAGAACGAATGCCTGCGAATTCGTCCGCGCCGAGGCGTGCGCTACGACGGCGACTTGCATCGTGGATCGAAAATCAAGACCACGCATCGCAGACAGCGTCATCCCGCCCAAGTTTCGACGAAAGCCAGACGTCAATTGCACGGAGCAATCTCGTAATTGTCCGGGCTGTCCACAAACTGACCGTCAGGGTTCGTCAAACGCAACTGGTAAATACCCGCCGGAGCGCCGGTGAAGTCAAAATCGGCGCCGACGGACATCGGGTCGAAGACTTCGGAGCTGACCGGGAGGATATCCGGCAGTGAATCATGCACGAAACGGACATCCGCCTGCGTGGAGAAGTGATCGCCGAAAATGATGAACTGATACGTTGTCTGCTGATCGTTGCAGAACGGCGGCGTTTGACTGAACACGAACTCAATCGTCGGAGCCGGCACCGCCGGACATACGCTGCACGGAATTCCGACACCGCCAAATGTACCGCCGAGAACGTTCGTGCATTCCTCCTCAGAAACGAGCAAACACGGGGCATCTGTGAAACAACAGGCCCCCGAGGCGACGGGAGACAGAATCGCCTGGACAAACGGCCCCACGTCGAGACCGTCGGTGTCGCCGTCCTGGTTGATATCGGATCGAGTCACGTGAACGGGTTGCATCGGCTCGCCGACCAACGCGGCGGCAAACGGCGGAATGTCGAGCAGATCGACGGCGCCGTCGGCGTTGATATCACCGAACTGCACTGCCGACGGATTCCAAACCTCCATGAAATACGGCCGCGTTCCGGCGAATACCGGATCGCCGTCGCCGATGGGAATCATCGAACCATCGAGCATCAAGCTGTATTCCAGGATGCCGGCTTCAAGGTCGAGGCTGTGGTTGCGCGTCACCAGCAGGTAATTGCTGAAGAGTTGAATTGACTCAAAGATCCCGAACCCGCCGATGCTGAAGCCGAAACCCGAATCGAACAGGGTGCCGTCGTCCGCACTGACGAGGAAGGACCTGACTCTTTCAGTCGCACCGTGAAAAACAACCGCCACACCACCGGGCGAAACGACAATGTCGCTTGGGGGGCCGTCCGGCGTAATGAACGGGCTGAAGGGCAACGGCGAGAGCATACCCGTCACTTGATCGACTTCGAATCCCTGAATCGAGTCGGAGCCGCCGCCCGAGACCATGTAGAGGTACTTGCCGTCGCGGGTCATGTCTATGTCAAGCGCGTATGGCGACACCGTCAACTGCTGCAGCAGTGACAGGGTTCCATCCGGCGCAATATTGAATGCCCTCAGCGAATTCGTACCGCTCTGCGGCGAATCCGGTACATACACTACGGGCAGCGTCGGATGGAGCTTGAGGTTCGTCGAGAAAACACCCGTCCGGGCGTCATCGATGGGAAGAATCTTCTGGGGCTGTGCGGCGGATTCGTCAAAGCGATAGGTCCAGACGCCGCTGTTGCCGTTTCTCGTTTCGAGGACGATCAGCGTCTCGTCATCCAACCATTCGATCTCGAACGGCGAGCTCTGGACGGTTACGACCGCATACATCGTCAGCGACGCATCCGGATTGACGGTGAAGATGATTAGATCCTCGTTCGTCAACGCCGACGCGTGCCCGACTGCCAGGTAACGTCCGGACGGCGACAACGCCAGCTCATACGGGTCATCGTTGGTGAAGTAGGTGCCGACCGGCGTTAGCGTGCCGTCCAAAGCAACAGTAAAGGACCTGACTGAGGCAAAGTTGCCGAACTGCGGCGCCGTTGAGATAGAATCCGTCACAAACAGGGCAGGCAGGATCGATTGACCCATCAGGTTTCGAGTCGGCGTGATGAACAGCAGGGTGAAAAGAACAGCGGGCGCGATCCAGACGCGCATCGATACGGTATGCTTCACGGTAGCCAACTCCTGACCCCATCGGTGGCGCCGGGGCCTGTCACTTCGTACTGGTCCACCTGTGCTCGCCGAACGCATGATAGTGTAACTGCATTCATCAGTGCAACGATATCAGCAAGGATTCGCAACGAGTTGCAAGATCAGCAAAGTTCCGACCGCCGGAAACCGTGCAAATACGCCGCAAAAGTCGATTCCGTTTTGACAAGCCGTCGATCTCGGGCCATGGAGATGCACGGTCGACGTGCCAGACGGCCCCCTGCGTGTTAACGATTCGGTATGTTATGAGTGGTCGAAATGCTTGACATTCGAAAGTGAACTGCCATACATTGGGGCTTCCGACACCATGGGGGCGCATGCCTGCGCTGATCCGAGCCGAAATCGGGTCCTGCGAATCGACCGATCGGGACCTGGATATGTTGGTGGCGAGCCGGCAATTTGTTCTGTCATGGGGCTGCGAAAGAGCCACATTTCGTGATGGAAAATGCGTGAAGGGAGCCACTGAAATCGCGCGTCCAATTGACGAATCCGCGTTGCGAAGTGCGCACGGCCGGGGCATGACTTGCCGTGCTTCGCAAACAAGCACGCGGTCCGACACGAAATCAGCTTCGCCTTTGCGAAGTCGACAACCAAGGGCAGCATTCGTCCAATGTGACCGATCCCCTCGCCCCACTCACACGATTCATCCAACCCAGATCATACGTAATACCGCACGTGCAACGCCCAGGAGCTCGTTGATCGGGTTTCCGGCGTTCCATCGATCGAAATCAGGATGCAAGCCGCGGCCAGTCGCGGATTCTGTCGGCCGAATTTCGGAGGTTTGGCGACACAAGGAATAACGAGTTCGGCGGACACGATCGCCGGGCGATTTTGAGAGGAGAAGCAGATGTTAGGCATAAGGCGTAGTGTTGCATGTATCGCCGGTTTGGCGCTCGCCGTGTCGGCGACCGCTGTTCAGGCCCAACTCGTTGTCGGCCCGCTCAACGGAACCGAATCACTCTATTACCTTGACGTTTCGACCAACCCGGCAGGCGTATCCGTTATTCTCGATCTTGAAGACACGGATATCGTCGCCGACGGCATTTACGGCGTATCGGTCGACAACGCGAATCGCACGATCTACTTCAACGTCGGCGATTTTCCTCTGAGTGAACTCTACTCGGTCCATTACGACGACCTGGCCCTCGATTTCTCCGGCCATCTGAGGCCCAGGAAGGTCGCGGACCTAAGATTTTCAGACAATCAGATTCTCAACGGTCTCGCCTTCGATCCAAACACCGGCACGCTGTACGCGGTGGACGACTTCCAGAGCACAACAGGCGGCGGTCCGGAGGGAATCTACTCGATCAACCTCGCGACGGGAGTGACAACGCTCGTCGTTGATCTTTCCGTGGGGAGTTCGTCAAACTGGCAGATCCGCGGAATCGATTTCAATCCTGTCGACAACCTTCTATACGCCATCAATATCGATTCAACGCCGAACGGGATCGGTTTGTTCAGCATCGACGTCAACGGCGCCGGCACCATCACGCCCGTGGTCGCCCTGACGGGCACCAACAAGACCGGACTCGCGATCGGCGACAACAAGGCTTACATCGTTCCGGACGATCCTGGCGATATCGAGGTATACAACCTCACAACGATGTCCTTCGAAACGCCGATCACGGGCACACCTTGGTTGGGGTCACAACTTGACAACGGCGCCGGATGGGCGCCGGATTTCCCTGCGACCGGCCCGTTGCCCGGCGCCAACTTCTGCACCGACATAACGGCGGACGTCGCGGCGGGACTTGAAGTCGAGGCCGGCAGTGGCCAGATCAATTACACAGTCACGACCGCCAATTGTGGTCCGGACAACGCGGCAAGCGGTTCTTACACAATTGTCCTGTCGGGCAGCGCCGCCGCGACGGCGACGATTTCGAACCTTGTTTCATCCAGCGGCTTGGCCGTCGAAGGTCCGACGGGCACGATTACCGCCACTCTGACGCCGATGCCGTTCGCAAGTTCCGACACAATCACATTCACAGTCACAGTCGGCGATCCCGGCGATCTGGCAGTCACTGTGGACTGGAACCCCGACATGGGTTCGACGGACCCGTACCTTGGAAACAACACGGCATCTATTGCTCATAGTGTTCGCGTGTTCCCAGCGATCCACACGATCTTCACTTCGGAACCGGGGTATCCAGGCTCGACAGCGCCGACGATCGGCGGCAACTTCTCGTCGTTCGTGCAGTACGCTCGCAGCCCCGACGGCCGGTACATTACGTTCTGGGCCGACACGGACCTGGCATCATCGGATCAGGCGTTGTTCCTCGGAGACAACGATGTTTATGCCGCGATCGTGCAGGAGGATGTGACAGACCTCGGCGGCGGCGAAACGGTCGACTTCCCCTCGACATTATCCGACACGAAGGCAAGCGTGAACAACGCAGGCGACGTCGCATTCAGCAACAACACGAACGGCAGCAGCACCAGCGACGAGGTCATTGCCGTGTCCAATAGCTCCGGTACGGCGTTCACCGTCATTGCGCGTGAAGGCAACGCGATTCCGGCACTTGCAGGACAAAACTATGGAACAGATCTCCAATCGCCCAATATCACGGCAGCGGGCACAGTCGGGTTCATGAACGCAACGACTGCCGGCAAGCTTCTGCTCGAAAACGGCACAATCGCCGTCATGGAAGCCGACGTCACAATCCCGGGCAACCAGGCCGGCGGCGGGATGGAGACGTGGGACAATACCGATACCGAAGCGTTCTGGACGGACGCTGTCGGCTCGAGCTGGCTGGTAACAGGCGATCTGAACGGCAGCACAACGACCGAAGACATCCTTGTGGTCGACGGAAACGTCGTTCTGCAGAAGGGCTTCGGCGTGACCGGCCTGACGGGGACGATCCCCACCTTCAGTTCGACGGCCGGCGTCATCGAAGCAAAGATGGAGAGCAACGGGGACTGGTTTGTTCGAGGCACCACATCCGACGCCGATCAGGACTTCCTGCTCAAGGGTCACGGCGGCAGCTACGTCGTCGCGGAAAAATGGGGCGACGAGATCGTCTCCGGAACCGGTGAGCACTGGTCGGATTCCTTCGGCACCGAAAGCTGGAGCCGAACGTTTATCTCGGTCGCCGGAAACAACCAGGGCGACTACATCGTCACTGGGCGAACCGACAACGCGAATGCAGGTCGCAACACGGTGGCCGTGCTCGTGCGAGCCGAAGACGGCACACGCGAAGTCGTGCTTCGCGAGGGAGATCCCGTCGACCTCGACGGCAACGGCGTATTCGATGACAACATCTGGGTGCGATTCTTCGAAGAAGGCGACGCGTTGCTGATGGACAACGGCCTCGCCTACCTTGAAATCGATATCACAAACGTTCCCCCGGGCACCGCGACCGGGACGAGCATCGGCGAGGCCTTCGTTCGCCTGCCGGTGAACACGTCGCCGGTGCCGACGGGCGCGGACGTGCTGGTCACGAAGGTCGCCGACACGACGTTTGTCGATCGCGTCGGTAATGCGATCACCTACACGGTCAACGTCTGCAACCTGGGTCCGGATGACGCATTGAACGTCATGATGAACGACACGCTTCCGGCGGAAGTGATGTTCTCGTCTGCGACAAACGGCGCGACGGAGTCCGGCGGCGTCGTTTCCGCGAACATCGGTACACTTGCGGCCTTCGCCTGCGAGAGTTTCGACATCACCGTCGTGACCATCGCGGAGGGCATGCCGACGAACACGGCGACCGCGACATCCAGCACATCTGATCCGGATGCCGGCAATAACTCCGGCTCCGTCAGCGTGACGATCGAGAATCAGGTGGATGTCGGCGTCACAAAGATCGACAACGGCGGCGCCGCGGTCGGCGTGAACTACGACTACACAGTCACTGTGACGAACGCCGGACCGGCGGATGCAACGAACGTCGTGGTCAGCGACAACCTGCCGAACGAAGTGAGTTACGTCAGTTCGTCCTTGACGGATACCAACGCGGATCCCGACATCGTGGACGTCACGATTCCGATGATCCCGGCCGGCGGCCAGGTCGTTTACACGATCACGGTCACCGCCAACGTACAGGCCCTTGTCGAAAACAACATCAGCATCGTCAGCCTCAATGAAGTTGACACAAACCCGGCGAACGACTCGTTCCTGCTGGAGACGATCAACGGCGACGTGGCCAATCTGCAGATCACGAAGGCGGACAGCGGCCTGACACGGCTCGGCGACGACATCACGTACACCATTGACGTGACGAATCTCGGCCCGGGCCCGGCAAACAACGTCCTCGTGACGGAAACGCTGCCGGCGGGCGCGACGCTCGTCTCTGTGTCGGTCCCCTACGTCGAAAACACGCCGGGGATCCTGGAGATCAGCTACGCGTCGATTCTCAACGGAGCTTCCGAGCCGATCACGATCGTCCTGACGCCACTTACTGCGGGAACGTACGTTAATACAGTGACAGTGACCTCGGATGAGATTGATCCGGATGACGGAAACAACACCGCAATCACGGTTACACGCGTTGGCGACTTCCGAGACATACAGCTGATCTACTCGGAGATTTCGGGCGATCCGACGGCCGTCGTTCCCGGCGCACTGGATGAAAGCGGTCTGCCGGTATTCGCCGAGTTCGACACGATCGGAGAGCTCAAGGTCAGTCCTGACGGGTCGGCGTGGTGGCTTGCCGGCGGGTCCAATCAATCGACGAGTTTTGACGACGTCATCATCGTTGGCGGCGGCATCACTGGATCCGTAATTATGCAGCAGGGGCAACCTGTTCCTGGAAGCGTGGATGGGGAGATCTGGAGTTTCCTCAGTACGGACGGCGACGCCGGCTTCAACAACAACAATGATGTGGCGTTCGCCCCCCGAGCGACGGGAGGATCCACTTCCCTCGACGACGAGAAGATTGTGACCTATATCAACGGCGTGCTGTCGGTTCCGTACAAGCAGGGAGATACGATTTCCGGCGCCCTGACGCTCGGAGACGTCCCTGCGCCGACTGCGGCGTTGGGTAACTCGATGGGAATGGTGCGCCTGCTCGATAACAACTCGGTTCGATACCGTGTATCACCGGTCTCGAACGTGAATGCGGCCTACTATCCGATCATCGGTGAGGATCTGGCTGTGTTCATTCAGTGTGGAGCAACGGCCATCGACGGCGCACGCTGGGATGATATCGTATCGAACGGGACGACCGACGTATTCGACTCGACGCCCGACGGCAACCACTATATCGCCATCGGAAACGACGACGGCCCGACGACGACGGATGGAATCTGTGTGTACGACGGCGTGGTTCAGCTCCGAGAAGGATCCACTGTCGGCTCCTTGGGGCCGATCGCGAACCTCTTTACGACGCGACTCGTTGCCTCCGGCGACTGGTTCTGCCGCGGCGACGACGCTGCGGGCGACGACTTTGTCGTTCGCAACGGTGTCGTGATTGCCCAGACCGGCGACTCGCTCATCGGCGGCGCTGAAATCTGGGGGAATTCCATCGGCGAGATGGATGGAAACCGCGTCGGCGACTACATCGTCGGCGGAAGCACCAGCGAGCCGGATTCAAACTATGACACTGTGCTCGTGATGAATGGCGACACACTCGTGCTCCGCGAAGGAGATCCCATCGACGTCGACGGCAACGGGCAGTTCGATGACAACGTGTTCATCGGCAGCTTCCAGCCGAACGACACGTTCATCACGGATGATCGACTCGTCCTGGCGCTCGTTACGCTGCGTAACGACGGCGGCTCGAGTCTTGGCGATGCGTTCATCCGGGTTCAGTTGCCGACAGGCTGCCCGACGATCGCGGGCGACGTGGACGGCGATGGCGACGGCGACGGCGACGACGTTCAGGGCGCAGTGATCTGCATCCTGACGAACGGCGCCAGCGGCGGCGCCTGCGAGTGCATCGACTACGACAACAGCGGAACGCCCGACGTCGGTGATATTGCCGCCTTCGTGGCCGACCTGCTGGACAACTAAGGACGCACCGTTGCGGAGGCGCGTCGGTTGACATCGACCGATCGAATCCGCATCCATCGTCTGAGACAATCCGCAAGCCCGGTGCGCCCCGACGCGGTCGCGCCGGGCTTTGCGGCTCGATTGACAATTGAGATTCGCGGCGAGCATGGGATTCGGCACGACGGTTGTGCTGTATGCAGAAACCCATCACGCTCGTCACGCACTCCGCGCCTGGCGGAGAGGACACTCGCTCCATGGATCACTCGTTGAGCTCGCCATCGAGCCGCGGCGGGCATCACGAAGGAGAGAACTCATGTTTCTGAAGTCACGCCGACGTCGGCAACACGGATGCCCGATCGCGGCCATTGCGGCAGCATTCCTCTTGGCGGGATCGGCGAATGCAGATGCGCCCATGTCACTCGTCGGGCGACCGGCAACGGAATCGGCAACGCCGATCGCCGTCGCCGAAGTCTCAGGTCAGCCGCTCGCCGAGCTGGTCGAACACGCGCCCGGCGCCGCATGGATGCGCGTGCGGTTCGAGCGTGTCGATTTTCCGGGTTTCGCACCCGGTCAGGGCGGATATCTGCGGATCACATCGCTGTTCGACGGCGCTGTCCAGATCCTGGATGCCGATGACTACGAGCGATGGCAGCAATACAGCGCCTATTTCAACGGCGACGCGGTCCGAATCGAGGCGATCAGCCCGATTCGATCGGGACGTGCGACGCTGCTAATCGCGGAGGTGATTTCCGAATCCTCGGATGACGTCGTCGAATCTGGCGCGCCACGGACGATCTGCGGCGCACTGGATGATCGTATCCTGTCGAGCGATCCGCGCGTCGCGCGCGTCGTCGTCGCCGAGGGAGATTTCACATCGGTCTGCACTGCAACCATCATCGGCGACGGCAATCGCTGTTTCCTGACCAGCGGCGGCTGTGCGGGCGCCCTGGGCGCGGGTGTTGTGATCGAATTCAACGCGCCGCTTTCCTATCCGAACGGCGAGACGTTGATCCATCCCGCCCCGGCCGATCAATACGTGGCTGACGGGGCTTCGGTCCAACGACAGACCGGCGAGGCCGGCGACGACTGGGGTTACTTCGGCTGCTTCCCTAACAGCACGACGGGTTTGACGCCGTTTGAATCGCAGGGGGAGTACTTCGATCTGGCTGACGAGATTCCCGCCGCGTCGAACCAGACGCTCAGGACATTCGGCAACGGCGTCACCGTCCCGCCGGTCTTTCGCACGTGGAGCTTCGTCGCCAAGGAAGTCACGGGACCTTTCGTGGGACAAACCGGCGACGAACTCCGAGTTGTGACCGACGCCACATTCGGCGACTCAGGCGCCGCAGTCACGGTCGACGCGACCGGTGAGATGATCGGCATTCTCGTAGACGACGGTTGCGCGGAGTTCGCCGGCGCAAACCTCGCAACCAGCGTGAATGATTCGAGTCTTCGCAAGGCACTTTCGGCACCAACGGGCGTGTGCATCCCGCTGACGTTCACCTACCCCGGTGGGCGCCCCGAATTCGTTCACCCGAACGGCGGCACGACGATGCAAGTCGTGGTCACGGGCGCAAACGGCACGATGCCGGCGCCAGACAGCGGACAGTTCCATTACAACGCCGGCGACGGTTGGATCACGGAACCGATGCTCGAGCTGTCACCCGGGCTCTACGAAGCCACATTCCCGTCGGCCGTATGTGGCACGTTCATCGACTATTACGTGAGCGTCGAAACGTCGGCCGGCGTGCGATTCCCGGATCAGATCGCCGATCCACAGACGACCTTTCGAACGGTTGCGGCAACCGGTATCACGGTGCTCCACAGCTTTGACTTCGAAGACGGGACCGGCTGGACGCTTCAGGATCTGAACGTGACGGCCGGCGGCTGGGCGCGCGGCATTCCGATGGGTGACGGCGCGTTGAACGGTCCCGATGCGGATGCTGACGGCTCGGGGCAATGCTGGACGACGGGGCTTGCCGACAACGTCGATCTCGACGGCGGTCCGACGCGCCTGCGCTCGCCATCATTCAACCTGAGCGCCGCCAACAACCCGTTCCTCTCGTTCGAGGCGTGGTTCACAACCAACGATGCCGTGCTCGACAGGTTCTCTATCCAGTTTTCCAACAACGGCGGTCTGTCGTTCGCGACTGTCGCCGATTTCGGCGACCAGGGCCCCGGCTGGCAACTGCGCCGATACCGCATTGCGGACTTGGGAAGTCTGACGTCGAGCATTCGTTTCCGGTTCAACGTGTCCGATCAGCCGAACAACTCGGAGACCGAAGCTGGGCTCGACGCGCTGACGATCATCGACTACGCGTGCGACTCCGGCACGAGTTGCACGAAGGGCGATTTCAACGGGGACATGCTGCGCGACGGTCGCGACGTCGCCGGTTTTGCTAATGCGCTTGTCAACCCGCCCATGCCAGGCACGACGGCGTTCTGCGCCGCGGACATGGATGACGACGGATCGCTGGAACTGGGCGACGATCTTCAGTCGTTTGTGCAATGCGTGCTGTTGGCGGACTGCCCCTGAACGCCGGGCTGCATGATGCGGCGGCCGCGGCGTGCTCGCGTATGCGATCCGTGCCCGCTCAGGGCTACGACAGCCGGGCAGCGGAGGGTGTGAGCACCGGCGTCTCGCCGATACAAAAGCCGCGCCATTCCGCGATCGCTTGGCGATGATTCATGTTCGCGGCCGACGCGCGCATGGCCCCACACTCCAAGCAGTGCTTGCCAACCTGTGCCCCCTATTGCCGGATGCAGTTACACGGCAACCGGCACATGGCCTGCCGAAGGGGTTGATTGCGGGCTGCTAAGGCGAATTCACTGCACCTCACGTCGAATTCTGTCGAGAATCCTCAGGTTCATGTAATTCGCAACGACAGAAACGAAGAAAAACGAAAGCGTGATGGCGGGACCGACGTTTTCGCCAACGGTCAGTCGAAGAATGCCATAAATCAACGAGGGGACGAGCACCAAGGCCGATGTACAAACTGTAAGCGACCGCCGCAGTTGCCGCCGCCTTTCGTCATCCACCCAGATCATCGAGCCTATCACAAAGGCGATGAGTAGATTCGCGATCTGGAAGCGCAACGCATCAGCAGCGCCAATCGGTATACCAGCCGTGCTGGGTCTCCAAAAGAACAGAGGCAACCAGATCACGACGCTGAGTACCTGACACATGAGCACCAATACTGCGGGCGCCGGGTTCGATCTCATCGCGGTTTCTCACGAGGCAGCCGTGGGGGTCGCAACCTCTAATTCGCACGGTGCCACAGGTGCCTCCTCCAGACGACGATCACACGAGGCAGTCGTGCGCAGCAATTGGCGGATCCTGGTCCCATCGACACGCATCAACGATCGCCCGAGAAATCTGATCCTGTTCCATAAGGCCGCCAAGCCCGATCGGCTGCATTTCCATCGACAGGTTGTCGCTATCGCCCACCCAAACAATGCCATTGCGTTGATCCACTGCGACACGCTTGCCCACCAAGTCGTACACTGCGATCATTTTGCCGAACTTTCGCGGCCAGGAGAAACGCAGAATCTCTAATCTGCCGGGAACGACGCGGTAGTAGATCGGATAGAGCAGTCGGTATCCTCTCGCCCAGAAGAAGTAGAGCAGTAGCCACGCAACTGATTGAATCATTCCCTCTTTTGCCAGGAGAACCGCAACCGCCGACGCGGCGAGATTCATATGCACTCCGTGTTGCGTAAGGAACTTCGACACGTCGGGCCCCCAAATCGTTGTCCGCAGCGGCTCGACGATAGGCTCAAAGAACACTGGACCGGCCGCCACTTCTTCTCCCATCCCTTCAAGGGACCGCGCCCACCCGTCGCGGCGCTCCAACCCGGTAGGAATTTCGACAAGCGTCCTGCGGTCCATCTCCAGGAGGACGACGGCAAAGAGGGCAAAGGCGAGACATGAACACCCATACACGGAGCCCGTCGCAAGGTAATCACCAACAGCGATCCCGAGTCCGCAGGCGACGATCATGAAATAGTTTGCGCCCGGGTGCACTCGTCGCTTCTTCGCCATCCATCCCATCGATCTCATTGCCGGCCATTGTATGCCCGGGCGCCACGTTAACAGTGCCACGCGGCCGCTCAATCGGTGCGACAGTGAATGGATTCTTGGAAGATACCGCCATCAGCCCAAACACCGCTTGACAACGGCTTGCTCATAGATGGCACTCTCGTTTGCTGCATTAACACTGCCGCCAGGCTGGTTGGGACGCCATAACAAGTTCTCCTTTTGGACTTAGGTCGCAAACCCGAACGGCCCTGGGGCGGATTTCGCCCTGATGAAGAAAAACCCAGCCCGACAGCGGGGAAGACTATCGATCTCCATTGAACCGCTCAAGTAAAATCCGATAGAATGAGAGGGGAAAAATCGCAGCACGACATACCTGTGTCGGTGATCCTATGAAGAACTTTCGACAACTCAGCGTTTGGTTTGGAGCATGCGTGTTCTGCCTGTCGGCTCTCTCAGCGTTCGGTCAGACGGCGCCGCTTTCCAGCGTCGACGTCGCCACGCCGTTTGATTCCGGCTGGGTGGAGAATGCGGGCGACACGACGGCGGTTATCTGGTCGCAGCGCATCGAAGCGACCGGCGCGTCGTGGATTCGATTGCGATTCTCCGACGTGCGACTTGGGCGCGTGATCGGCGGCGAATCACTCGCGTGGATTCGACTGACATCGGTTCTCGACGGACATGTGCAAACGATGCACGCGCGCCATGTCGGCGAGTGGCGATCGACGTCAGCCTATTTCAACGGCGACGCAGTGGATCTGGAGATCGTCGCTGGTCCGCACAGCGGGCCCTGTCGAGTCGCCGTGGAGACGACGATTGCGGGGACGATCACCGGGACGACGCGAAACATCTGCTCAGGCACTGACGATCGCGTACCGTCGACTGACGTTCGTGCGGCAAGGATCATTCCGATCGGATGCACGGGCTGGTTGATTGACGATGCGAACTATTGTCTGTTGACGGCAGGCCATTGCGTGGTGTCGAACAACGCCGACGTCGTTGAATTCAACGTGCCGCCGTCCACTGGCACGGGGAACATCGTGCATCCGCCGCCATCGGACCAATACGCGATTGATCCGGCATCACTGCAATTCACGCCAGGGATCATTGATGTCGGCGAGGACTGGGCGTATTTCGGCGTCTTCGAGAACTCGACGACGCTTCTGACGCCCTACGAAGCACAAGGCGATCGGTACTCGCTTCCGGACTCAGTGCCGGAGCCCACGGGCCAGATTCTGCGCAAGACGGGATTCGGAAGCACCGACAGCACCGTTCCGCCGTCGTACAACCTCGCGCAGAAAACGCTGGAGGGACCGTTTACTGATCGGCTCGGTACGTGGCTCCATTATCCGATCGACAGTTCGGGCGGCGACTCCGGATCGCCGGTGTTTATGGACGGCACGGACATCGCGTATGCGATTCATACAAACGGCGGCTGCTCACAGATCGGCTTCAACTCCGGAACGTCTATAGAGAACGCCGATCTGCAAACAGCACTGGCGAACCCGATCGGCGTCTGCACGCCCAGGTATTTCGACTACGAATACCCGAACGGCAGGCCTTCACTCGTCAACAGCGCGGGCGGCACAACAACGCGCGTCGCGATTGCGGGAAGAAACCTATACGAAGTCTCCCCCAACAGCGGCATCCTGCACTACGATTTCGGCGAGGGATGGCTGACATCTCCGATTTCGTTCATCGCAACGGGCGAATGGGAAATCACATTCCCCCCGATGCCATGCGCAAAAACCGTCAACTATTACGTGACTTTCGAAACGACGAGTGGCGCCACATCGAATGACCCGCTGAACGCCCCCGACGCCACATACTCGGCGCTTACGGGCAGTTCGATGTCGATCATCGCCGCCTACGACTTCGAGACGGCGACGGGGTGGTTTGTCAGCAATCAGGATGTACAAGGCGGCGCATGGGCTCGCGGATTTCCCAGCGGTACGGGCCTCTTCGGCGAGCCGCCATCCGACTTTGACGGGTCGGGTCAATGTTATCTGACGGGCATCACGTCACAAAGCGACGACGTCGACGGAGGACCGACGCGACTCTGGTCTCCGGCAATCGACATGTCCGCTGCGGTCCATCCCGTCGTACAGTACGCGCGATGGTTCACGAACAGCAATCTCGATGAAGACCGCCTGCTGGTTGAACTCGCGAACAACAGCGTCGTGACGTTCGTCCAGGCGGAGTCGGTCGCGGACAGCGACGGCTGGACTCAACACAATGTGCATCTGAACGACCTATTCGCAGCGCCGGGGATGATCCGACTTCGATTCAGCGTCGCCGACAATCCGAATGATTCGCGAACGGAAGCGGCGGTGGACGCGGTTCTATTCCTCGATATCGCGTGTGACTCAAACTGCATGAAAGGCGACGTGAATCTGGACGGCCTCCTCGACAGCCGGGATGTCGCCCCCTTTGCGGAAGCCCTCTTGAACCCGCTGGCGACAGGATCGGACGCATTCTGCGCTGCGGATGTCAACGGCGACGACGCCGTCTCGGCGGCCGGCGACATCTCTCCGTTTGTCACCTGCCTGCTCGACGGCACATGCCCCTGACGCCGGGCTCCGCCATGCTCGACAATTCGACTGCCGTTTTGGACGACTGATTCGACGCCTGGTCACTTCACAGGAGCCGCGTGAGACGTCGCGCCCACGGGTTCGCCACGCACATTCAATTCGATCGGCGACGGCAAACCCAATCCGTCCAACTGTTTCAAGATAAGGTCCTTATCGCCAACCAGCACCAATAGCGCCTTGTCCAAGGGAATCGCCGTTTTCGCCAGCGTGTTCAAATCACCTTGAGAGGCCGCCATCATCTCGGCGAGATCGTCGCCCAAAGTCGAGAAGGCGAGACCGTTCAACTCGCGATCCTCGGCCGTCTCGATCACACCGTCCAACCCCTGGAACGACTGTATCGTTGTCATGCGGTTCGTCTCGCTCGTCTTTCGCGTCTCCTCGGCGGAAATATCCGCCGCAGAAAACCTGGCGAACTCCTTCAGGAACTCGCGCAGGGCGGCCCCCGTCACCTCGGCCTGAACGTTCGACGCTGCGACCAGGTATCCGGTCGACTGCGACATCGCGAACCGCGAACGCGCCCCATAGGTAAAGCCGTGTTCCTCGCGCAGATTCTGGTTGAGCCGACTCGTGAAACTCCCTCCGAGAATTGTGTTCAACAGGTCGTATTCCACGCGTTTCGGATCCGTGTGCTTCGGCCCCGGCATGTAGAACTGCACAACAGTTTGCACGGCGCCGGGCTTGTCGACGACGACGACGCGCAGCGCATTGTTTGCGGGCGCTTTCGTTTCGACTTCACGAACGCTTGCGTATCCGGCGGGCGTTTTCCAGGCGCCAAAGTGCGCTTCCATCGCCGCCTGGGCTTCGTCCTTTGTCAAATCGCCGGCTATGAAGATCATCGCGTTTGCCGGGACGAAGAAGCTGTCGTGACACGCCTTGACGGCCTCCAGCGTCAATCCTCCGACCGATTCGACGGTTCCGCGGACAGGCCGGCCATAGGGATGATCCTCGCCGAAAAACTGCCGCATGCCCACGCGCGAAGCCACTTCAGTCGGACGATCCTCGGCTTGCTTCAACGCCTGCATGTGAAGCGCCCTCACGCGGTCCCATTCCGTCGCGTCAAACCGCGGACGAAGAATCGCATCAGCATACAGCGAGAGTGCCTTGTCAATGTGATGTTTCAACACCGAGAGATTGACAGTCGTCGACTCGCGTTCGGCGCTCACATCGAATCGGGCCCCGAGCAGGTCCATCGCATCCGAGAACTCCAAAGCGTCCAGATCGCCTGCACCTTCATCGAGCATTTCGGCCGTCAGGTACGCAAGGCCCGGCCGGGCGCCGTCCAGGTTGGCCGCCCCGCCGCGAAGAAAGAGAGATACTTCCACAAGCGGAAGTTCGCTCCGCTGCCAGTGTCGAACTTCGATCCCATTAGACAGCGTGAAGCGTTGCGGCGCCTCGGGTGCAAACCTACGAGCGTCACCCAGGGCGGGCTCTTCATCACGCCCCTCCAGAAGCTGCTTCTGCGAATCGGGCAAGACGCGCATGATCAACCGAGCATTTGGAGTGAGCACTTTTTGCGACCAGTTCTTCACACTCGCCACGCTCGCGCCGCGATAGCGTTCGAGATCGCGCTTGAACGAATTCGGTTCACCCAGGAAGAAGTTGTAACGGTTCAGCGAATCGGCTTTGCCCAGGATGGACTGCAGGCCGTTAAGCATATTGAATTCCGTCGAGGCCTTGTGTCGCTCCAATTCTTCGGTAGTCGGGCCGGCAGTCACGAGCTCGCCGAGAATCTCATCGGTCACCCGTTCGATGTCGTCAAGGGACTTGCCTTCCGCCGCTGTGATATCGATGCGGAAGAGCGAACCGAGTATCGATGATTCCTGATACGCGGATACATCAGTCGCCAACTGATCCTCATAGACAAGCCGCTTGTACAGGCGGCTCGACTTGCCCGAGCTCAGGATCTCTCCGACAAGATCCATCTCGGCATCTCCCGGAGCGAAAATCGCCGGGCTGTGGTAGACCAGAGTCAGTCGTGCGAACTGCACATTGTCAGTGTAGACGACGCGTTTGACTTCCTTCAACGATGTCGATTCTACTTCGCGATGGACAGGATCCGCCCCGCGCTGAAGCGTACCGAACAGCTTCGCCACCAACGGCTTGATTTCGGCCGGGTCGAAATCTCCTGCGACCACAAGCGCTGCATTGTTCGGAACGTAATACGCGGCAAAGAAGTCTTTCACATCCTGAAGCGTCGCCGCCTGCAGGTCCTCGTGCGTTCCGATGACCTCGATGTGGTACGGGTGCCCCGGAGGGAACATCAACTCGCTAATTTTCAGGTCCGCCCTTCCATAAGGCTGCATTTCGCTCGTCTGTCGCCGCTCGTTTCTCACCACTTCACGCTGCTTGTCGAGCTTCTCCTGAGTCATCGCCTCGCCCAGGTCCTCAAGCCTGTCCGCATCCAGCCAGAGAAGCCTAGGCAACAAGTTGCTCGGCCCGAATGAGAAATAGTTGGTGCGATCCGACGACGTGGACGCGTTGTTCCATCCGCCTCCCGACTCCATGATCGTGTCGAAGTCCCCGTTGGGAACCCGATGGGTCCCCATGAACATCAGATGTTCGAACAAGTGGGCAAACCCGGATCGCCCCGGCGCCTCATCCTTCGAGCCGACATAGTACCAGAGGTTGATGCACGCCACGGGCAGGCTGTGATCCTCGTGCAGGATCACGGTCATCCCGTTTTCCAGCCGGTATTTCTCGTACTTCACGTCCTGTGCATTGGCAACACTGCTGATGCCCATTACCCCTATCAACAGCCCAATCGCTTGAAACTTCATCAGATTGCCCCTCGGTTCTGTTCTACTCGTACTCGAAAATGGCGGCGCCGAAGCGGTCGTTCCCGGCCCCGAGCAACGTCGCTCAGGGACGGCGAATCCAGGCGCCCCAGGATCCTCTGCGACGCTATTATTCTCCGAACGTGGATTCCCGGCCAGCGCAACGCAACCCTGGAGCAACCGCGACGAATTCCGATCGGCGCCCCGGGGCCGTGATCGTTGGATTATTAAGAGACTTGCAGGGGGACGAACGGGCCTGGAACCTCGCAACGCGGCCCCAGCGCTCGATGTTGTCGTTAACGAAGGCCGACGTCCTTCAACAGCGGCTCGACATCCACCGGTCTCCCGATCTCGGCGCTGCGCCGAACGGCCTCCATGACGCAGTATGTCTCGACGCCCTCTTCCAGGCCCGGCGAATAGTCGCTTCCGTTTATCAAAGCGAGTCCGAAGTACTCCGCGTAGTTCGCAAACTCCCCATAGTGCATTCCATGAACTTCGCTGTTGAAGTAGTAGTGTCGCCCCGCATATAGGCAATCCTCAACGACCTCTTCCATTTCCCCCGCGTCGAACTGTCCGTCGGTCGATCTCGTGCCAACGCCAGTGTGGATGTACTGCATGTCATGGTACCGGGCGAGCGAGGAACCTCCGACGCCGTACAGCATGCACTCAATGCAATTCCGAGCCCTGGGCAATTCATGGCAACCATAATGCCCCATGGCGCGTCCGATCCGACCGTCTTCTGCGATGAAGTTCACGAGACAGACATCATTCCCCTTGACGTTGAACGCCCGCCCCATCGCGGATTTGAATCCGACGGCGTGGACCTGCCGGATGCTCCCAAGGTACCAGCGCACCAGATCGATCGGATGACTCATTCCCAGGAAAACCCAGTCCGTTTCGTTCGCCGCCCAGGGCGACTTTCGGTAGTACCAGTCCATCCGATGAATGTAGTGTGCGTCGACCAGTTCAACGCCCGCGAGCCCACCGAAGTCACCTCGCTCAAGCGCCGACCGTTGACGACGAAATGGTTCGAAGAATCGCGTACTCTGTCCGACGAAGAGCTTCTTGCCGGATTTGCGACCGGCCTCGAGGATCCTGGCGGCATGCTCCATCCGGTTCACGAGCGGCTTGGTGCAGATAACGTGCTTGCCGGCTTCAAAGGCTCGTGTGATGTGATCTGCATGGTGCGCGTCAGGTGTGTAGATAGCAACTATGTCGACGTCGTCGCGGCCGAGCATCGCATCGTAGTCCGTCGAGTAGAACAGATCGGGATACTCCGTCCTGGATGCTGCGATCTTCTCATTGCTAAGATCGCAGCCGGCGACAGAGCGAACCATCGTGCATCGCGTGTTGATTCCAAAAAGGAGCGTCCGACCCTCGTGGAGGCCCAGCACGCCGACGCCAAGCGCCTTCGGGTGCTTGATCGCCGGCGACACGGGCTGCGTGCCAGGCACATGCGTAATGAATGACATCGGTACTCCCAGTCATGCCAGCGTTGCCGCAAGCGATTCAATCTCATCAAACCGTGGTAGCGAAGGAATGGCGCCATGGCGCGTGACGGCGATGGCGCCGGCCGCCGACGCAAATCGCATGGCGGTCGCCAAATCGTCATGCCGCGCCAGGGATGCCGCAATCACGCCCGTGAATGCGTCGCCGGCGCCGACGGTATCGACGACGTCGACAATCGGCGTCGCCTCGGCGAATTCGACGCCGTCGTTCCGGGCGTAGGCGCCCTTTGCGCCGAGCGTAATCACAGTCGTTTCGAATCCCTGCTCCTCAAGCGCGGCAGCCATCGTGCTCGGTGATGAATCTGTCGGAAGCCCGGAAATGGCGGCGGCTTCACTCTCGTTGACGACTAGAACGTCAATCAACTTGGCGATCTCGGGCGGAATCGACGCGGCAGGCGCTGCATTCAGAACCACGCGCGTACGAGCGGCCGCCGCGATCGACGCAGCGCGCGCGACGATCGCCATCGGGACTTCAAGCTGAAACAACACAACGTCCGCATTGGAAATCACGTCGTCTGCGATGTGCCCGGCATTCAATCGATGGTTCGCCCCCGGAGCAACAATGATCTGGTTCTCGCCGGCGGCGTCGACGACAATCTGCGCAACGCCGGTATGAGCTTCATCGTCCGTCGCGACGTGAGAAACGCCGATGCCCTCGTTGCGCAACACACCGCGCATGATGGGACCGAATTCGTCGTTACCAACACATCCGATCATCTCCACTTGGGCCCCGAATCGCGCCGCGGCGACGGCCTGGTTTGCGCCTTTGCCGCCCGGAATCCGCTGGAACGGTCCGCCCATCAGCGTTTCTCCCGGGGCCGGGAAACGCGGAACGCGCATCACGAGATCCATGTTGATGGAGCCAACGACGCAGACGGATGACCGACGATCGTTGCTCACGGAGATCCAGCCTTTTCGACTCTATGAACCGTGGCCCAAACGGATCGTTTCGCGTCGAGATCTCGCCACTGTTTGCGGCCCAAGGTGAGGTCAAGCATCACTGTCGCGATTTCGCGCGCTCTCAATCGAACCCTAATTCGATGCCAACCGCCAGGTACTTGTAGGCCTTTTGCCCATTCGGGTGGATCCGCGGATTCGGGGACAAGCCACTCCGTGTCGCTGCCTCCGCCGACATCGGGGCCGGTTTCTCCCATGAGGTTCGTTTTCGCCGCTGACACAATCTCGCCCGGAAGCGATAAAACGACTTCGCCGGGGATTCCGTTCCATTCCACAAGACGAACAACGAACGGATGCGTACACGCTCCGTCGGAGTGATGCGCCATTTCATACCCGGCCCATGCGGGTAGGTGCTCACCAGACTTCATGGACTCCCGGTAGAAGGCGTGGCAAAGGATGTTCGGATCGCCGCCGACTTCGAATGGGGCAAACGTGTGCGGTATCGCGTGATCAACCGGGTCTCCGCCGCCGCCGACGGGCTGACAGGCGCCTTGATGTGACGGGGGCACGCAGTCCACGCCCCCAAATGCGCTATGGACGGCGAATTCGGCAGCCAGCGTCGCGCGCTTGACATCACTTAGTCCGTCATGTGGCACGAAGCGGAAGCACACCCAGCCGTTTGGCGATGTCGGGTCGTATCGCTTTTCGTCCCACGGATCGTATGCATTCAACACAGCATCAACGCCCCGCGGTGTGCGAAACCACTGTTGGGACCCGTCATGAAGAACGAGAAGGCCACGGCCGTCATCGGACAGGAGATCAATCAGGCGATGGCTGATGATCGACCCTTCAAGATGTTCGAACCATTGGGGTGACGTCATCCAGTCGCCTGTCGGGTACTTCCGGCTGACGCGCCCTGAGCCCCGAACCTCGCGGATCGCATACGGCGAGTCCGCACGAATGGACGCGATCGGCCTTGCCGTCGCAATCGGCATTCGCAACGCGGCCTGCAACCCGGCGTCCGGCCGAGGCAATCGTTGAATATCGTTGATCGACACATCCACCCCGATGCCTCCGGGTGGAATTCGGATCGTAATGGTCGCTTTGCCGCCGTAATGGCCAAAGCCTGGCCCGTTCGAGTCGTTCGGCGTTTCCCGCGCTGCAATCCCCATGTGCAATTCGCCATGCGGTCCGATCCATTCGTTGGCAACGCCGGGAAGCAACCAGTGTTGTCCCTCGCTTCGCATGTACAAGTCGAGCAAGGGCAGCTCCGCATTAAGTACGCCGTCGGGATGAGAGATAGATCGAATCTGGAGGATCCGGGCCGATTCAGTATTCACGTCCACTTCAAGGCCGTCGCGGGAAAGCGTACAGACAGGCCCCTGGCGCGTGACGACGCTATCGGTCACCGCCTCAGTCTTACATCCACTCCGAACGTATCCAAATGGTGGTATCTCGACCATTTCGCTTTTCATCGAGCCATCGCTCTGAGGTGTGAATCGCTCGATGCGGCGCGTCCAGCCAAGCGGGTTGATCGAAACGGGGCCGCCCGATCGCGCCCCGATCTGCGCCTGGACCCGCCCGATCACTTCGCTCGCGAGCAGCTGCGCTTTGGCCATCTGGTGATAACCGACAAATCCGCACAAGCCTTCGCACTCGTGATTGTCGTGATGCTGCGCGGCAAGCAATTCGCGCCAGGCCTCGTCGAGTTCCCACGTTGGATACACATCCCATGATGGATACGGACGTCCAAGCAGGCTCGCCAGCGCACTCGTCGATTCCGCCGCGAGAATCAGCTGCTCGGTCACTCTGCTCGTGCGCGGATGACGATCGGCGTTCTTTCCAAGGGTCATTCCGTGCCAGACGTCGTCAGGGTGGTATTGACGTGACTCGATCGGCGTATGAACCGGCCCCGCGTGTTGTTCGCAGAGCTCTGCAATCAACCGGCCCGCCGAGCGAGGCCGCACGTCGAATCGATCATCCGACATCAACTCAACAAGTCTCGGCAACAACACTTCGCTTCGGCACATCCAGTCCCGACTGGGCATGAGTTCAAGCCACTGCGCGACGACCGGAAAATCCAGTTCCCGGACAAGCCCCTGCGTCAGCAATCCATCGAAATCTTCGGGCCATTGATGAACGTTGAGCGAATTCCTCGGCAGCGTGGGGAGTTCGGAACCGTCGATACCCTGCCAATGAATCAGACTGGCCGACTCGCGCGGCAATTCCGGTGTATGCCATGTCCACTGAAAGAAGAGACACGCCCCGGAAAACCCAGAGCCTCGGAGGATCTGCGGCAACTGGTCGAAGAAGTAAAACTCCTCCTCCCAGAATGTCGCGGGGCGCACGCCGAGAAGTCGAACTGTCGCGCGAACACCGTAGGTAAACTGCCGAATGTTCGACTCGCCGCCATGAAACAGCCCGTAGGGTTGGCCGTACGAACAGCCGACGGGCTCCACATCGCCGTGGGCGATCGCCTGGGAGAGCCTTCCAAGCGCGACCGGGCATTCAGCCGCCATCTTCTCATACCCGACGGCATCGAAGTTGACGTTGCCTTTCGCCCCGGTCTTCTCGATAAGCGCGAGCATGTCATCGACGCACCCGGGCAATACGTCGTAGCCCCATAGCCACTGCATATCGACCCAGTGCATGTGGTTGCCGAAGGTGTAATAGAGCGGCTTCTTCATTTGCAGAATTCTGGTTCGATGTTAGCTCGGCCCCAACTTTCCCGGCACCCACTCGAGAATGCCGCTTGAGAATCCATCTCGCAGCTGTACCTGAAGCTTCAGGGCCTTCGTTTTTACTGTCGCAAATGACAAGCGATTGAATCGGTCCTTCTGCACTGGATCGGCGTCAGCGACTTCAACGGGATGCCAATCACCGTCGTCGCTGTAGTACAGATTCCATGATTCGGGAATACGGCAGAGGCCGGTCCCCTCGTCGTCGAACCAGTAGATATTGACTTCTCCGACGTCGACGGGCGAGTCGAATTCGAACGTCACCCACTCCTTGGTTCCGCGTCTTGGCCACCACGTGAATCTTGGAACGTTCTGATCGCCGGAATTTTGGGGCTCGTGTCCGTCGCTGATCGCCGCGATGTCATCATGTTCGTGCGACGCCTGATGCGGGATCCTCGGCAACTTCTTCCATTCATGGGCGTCGGACTGTTCGCTGATCGTCGGAAACATGGAGACTCGCAGCCGAGCGCAGCCCATCGGAATCAGCGTCAATCTCTCGGGTTGGAGTTGCGGGACGCGAACGGGACTTGCCTGAAGTTGCGCGATGAGATGATGACGATCGGCGGTCCAGTTGTCGATTCGCTGACCACGGGCGATGATCCGAACCGGCGCACTTTCCACATCAAATGGTTGCGCGGGAAGCGGCTTATCGCTGACGTTCACGTCGAACTGCGATTCGACGGGGCGTTCATCGATGACGAGCCCGTAATTCCAGGGCGTCGTGGCATAAACCTCCCAGGCCGGCCACTGAGCCGCGTCGGCAAAGGGCTGCCTCGCCGGATCATCAAATCGTTCCCATCGTTCACCAATCTTCAGCGAATACGTGAGCGGTCCACGCGCAACCGAGACACCGTCGTGATTTGCCGCCCATCGCTTCAACGTGATCCGCATCGGCAACCTGAGAGTCACGACATCGCCGTCAGACCACTCCCTGTCCAGAATCGCGTATTTCCCCGCCGAAGGCCTTCTGTCCAACGACGCTCCGTTGATCTTCAGCGAAGGCGTTTCACACCACGATGGAATTCGGAGAGCGAACGGGAATCGCACCTTGTCGGCGACATGAATCGTGAAGTCGATACGGTCCTTGAATGGATAGTCCGTCTTCTCCTCGATCTCAACCTCGACGCCGTTTCGAACTTTCGCCTTTACTCTGCAAGGCGCATACATTACGGCCGCCAATCCGCCATCCGCCGTCGCAAGCATGAGATGCTCGGAGAAATAGGGCCAGGACATCGCAACGTTGTGCTGGCAGCATCGATATCGATGCGGGCTGAACGCGAGCATGCAGCCGCCGTTCTCCAGACCGGGCGACTTTGAATCTCGATCGAGTTGTATCATGTTGGGCGCCGTCAAGTAATGCAGCGCCTTGAGATCGGGCGACATCGACGCCGGCAGGCTGTTGAATGCAATGTCCTCGCATCGATCCGCGAATTCGATGTTCCCCGTGATCTTCAGCAGTGCTTCGAAGGAGTACATCAACTCGGCCATCGAGCAAGTCTCCGCGGCCTGCCGCGGATCGCCATGGCCTTTGCGGCAGTTCTCATCCGCGCCGAACATTCCCCCCGGAACCTGGCCGTACAAATCGTACACTCTCTTCAGGCTCGCAAGCGCTCCAGCGATGTCCGACTCCCGACCGGATTGCTGTGAGAAAATTGCAGGCGCCCGAAACCCCTCACAAATATTGACGCCATGCCAGCTCGCGACGTTGTCATTCCAGTTTGCCGACAATCGATAGAGTCGTTCGCCATATTCCAGCAAACTCGAATCGCCCGTCCGATTGTAGAGCCAGTAGACGCACTCAAGTTCGTCCGACGCGCGGACATGCTGCCACCATCTCAGGTTGTAGTCGCCGACGCCCCATTGCGAAGGGAATAGCTCGTCCTCCGCCAGATTGTCCCGGTACTTGAAGTACCTCGACATCAGTGATATGACCCGATTATCACTGGTTGCTTCGTAATACGTCTGCAGCGGATAGAGAATGGCCATGTTCGGCCATGCATCGTGAAGTTTCTTGTTCTGCCGCGGCCCAAAGTAGCCGTCATCCTGTTGGCTCTCAATGATCGCATTCAACCATCGCTGCGAGGTCTTGATCAACTTCGGATCGCCGAGCACATAGGCCAGATCCACGTAGCCCTTCAGCCAGTATGGCGCTTCTTCCCAGCCCAATTCCAGATCGGGATTGAGCCAGGCGCTGTCGTCACGGCAGAACCTGCTGATCTCATCCAGATGTCCGACAAATCCGTCACGCATGCCGACAAGTTGCGTTCGCAACCAACCGTCCGGCTGGATGGAACCGACCGGCAACTTGACAAGCGGCTGGGCCGTCAGCGGGGCGAGATTCCCAGTGTACAGTTTGGTTCGAGCTTCGCGGTTCAGCGTCGGTTGAGTCGATACCTGAAGTGGATCATCAGTTGCCGTGGCCATGACGTTTCTTGACATCATCGGGATCCCTATCAGTATGGATATGGTCAGACCATTCACGATTCTTGTTTTCGCCATTCGACGCGCCGGCGCAGTCCCGCCCCCTGGAGCGATCCAAGACACTCGGCGCGTTTGACAAACTTGCGTGTTCACTTCCCTACACTCCTCATGATCTTGCGATACGCCATTTGGTCCTCATACATGCGCTTGTACACGCGGTACTTCTGATCGTGGTACTCGGCGATCGTCCCGCGCGCCGGCTTGATCATGCGCCCGATGTGAGTCATCTGCCGGGCCGCGCTGAGGACATCGCCAAATGCCCCGGACGCCGTTGCCCCGAGAATTGCAGCCCCCATCAAGACAGCTTCGGGCTCCTTCGGAAGCAGCAGGGAGCATCCCGTAATGTCTGCATGCTCACGAAGAAACATCGCGTTTTTTGACCCGCCGCCGCACACGCACAGCGTGTCAATCGAATACCCTTTTCGATTCAACGTTTCGATGATCAGTCGTGTGCCGTATGCAACAGCCTGTATCGTCGCCAGGTAGACTCTTGCAAGGTCGTCAATCGTGTCATTGAGGCTCAGACCGCTGACCATACCGCGCGCCATGGCATTCGCGCGCGGAGAACGATTGCCGTGATGATCCGCGAGCACATGGTAATTCGCAGTCAGCATCGACGAATGCGACCTTCCGGCGAGACGGTCAACCCTCTCATTCAGGAAGTCATAGATCGACTGCCCCGCGCGCCTTGCTTCTCGCGCCGCATCATTGGCTCTCGCGTGCGAGTTGATGCAGTGATCAATCAGGGCGCCGGTAGCGGACTGTCCCCCTTCCGTCAGCCACAAGTCAGGTAGCATCGACGCGAAATAAGGTCCCCACACACCCGGGACATATCGTGGGGACTTCGAGACAGCCATATGACAACTCGATGTCCCGCCGATCAGCGATAATCGCATGTTCAGTGCGCCGTCGATACGCCGACCGTTTCCGCCGCCGGCGACAATCGTTCCCAACCCTCCCGCGTGCGCATCAATGATGCCTACGCCGACAGCGCAGCCTGGCTCGAGGCCTAACTCACGTGCGGCATTGCGCGTCAGTCCGGTGCCGATTGACTCGCCGATCGGTCTGACGATGCGGCCGATTCTTCGATACCCGTCGTCGACGAATTCGGACAGACCAATCGTCCGCCAGAATCCGTCATCCCACCTCCCGATCGACGTGCTTCGATCGCGGGACGGCTTCAAGTGACCTTGGTAAGTCCACTTGCAGACGGCTGTGCAGATCGATCTTATGTCGGCACCCGTTGCGCGATACGTCAGAAAGTCCGCGAGATCTAGGAATCGCACGGTCCGCTTCCACGACGCACTCATGTTCTCCCGAAGCCAGAGGAGCTTCGGCGGCTCCATTTCCGGCGACATCACACCGCCCACGTAACGAAGCACTTTGTGGCTCGTTGCATTGATCCGATTCACCTGCTCGATCGCTCGATGGTCCATCCAGACGATGACGTTCTGCCTTGCCTCCCCGGTCGGTGAGACACTGACTGGTCGATCGTCGGCATCCAAACAAACGAGTGAGCATGTCGCGTCAAAAGAAATGCCGGCGACATTCCCACCGCGAATGCCCGCTTCCTTAACGGCGATTCTCACCGCCTTACATACGGCGCGCCAGATATCGTCGCTGGATTGCTCGACGTAATCCGGCGCGGGCCGCCAGATGCGAATGGGATGCACACCGATGCCGTAACACCGGCCGGCGCTGTCAAATACCCCAGCCCGGGCACTACCCGTACCGACATCAACTCCCATGAACATTTTTCTGCGTCGCGCCATGGCTACATCAGCAAGTCAAATCGAACCCCTGCCGTCTCGCAGAAGATGCTGAGCTCCTCAACGTAGTCTCCATACACTCCGTGAATGTGATTGCAGTGCATTCCATTCACGAACGCTTCGGGCGAACACGCGAGCCGCGCAAACGCGTGCGGCCAGTTGTCCTGAATCGAACAAGCGAGCCGTTCGTCCTGCTCGTCGCCGAAGCGCACAAACTGACCGCGCACGACGGCCATGCGATATTGATTCGTGTCACCGGATCGGGTGAGACGGGCGAGCGTAACAGGACCCGGTTCGGCGATATGATAGACCGACGCCCCACCCGCGGGAAAGTAGAACCCCTGGGGCCTGAATTCCGTCTTCGCCAGATTCGCGGCGGGATCACTCGACTTCGCGGCAAAGTAGGTCGCGTGTTCTCCCGAATTGCATAGATCCCAGACGTTCCGCTCGGCATCGTAGTGTCGCACGTCCGCAAACAGGACGGGCGTTCCCGACAGGTAATGGAATACCAGCATCGTCAGGGCCGCATCCATGTCGGCTTCGGTCGAACAGATGATCGGCGCGTGCGGCTCCCCCGCCGGTCCATACTCGTCGTTCAGGAACGCCTCGGCGATATCGGCAGTCGCATAATGTTCGGTCAGCTCACGTTGCCCTTTGATACCGCAAAATTCGTAGTTGAATTCGTTCGCCAGGTCGATAGCTGCGTAGTACATACCGAGCTGACGACGCAGGAGGTCGGGCGTCAATCGCATCGTCGCATCGGGCTTTGTCCAGTGAATCTTGCGAACATGTTTGCCAAGGTACTCGAACGCGGCGTTGACGCGATCGCCCGACTGAACATGCTCCTCCGCACGCCGAACGAGTTCCATCTGATCGACGTGATCCACGTCGATGCCGAATTTCTTCATCCAGAGTGCCGCATCCGCCACGGCGGTATCGATACCCAGCGACCTGCCGCCGATTAGCGCATACGTCTTGCCTCGCAAACGGTTGTGAGCGGCGACAGCGAGGATCCGGGTTCGCAGGCGATTGAAGACTCCCTCGTCGGAAAGTTCACCAAACGTCTTGTGGAATGGAATTCCAACCTGGTCAAGCGATCCGGCGGCGGCCAGCATTCCTACGAGGCCCGGGTATTGCGGATTGACCGCCGAAAACATGAGGATCGGCTGCGGACAAAACTGGGCTGCAACGCGCGTGTACTGCGGCCATGCCCACACGGCGTAGAGGAAGATCGTGCACTCGACGCCGGCCGCCGCGAGCTTTCGGCCGTTCTTTTCGGCAAGCTGATTCTGCCAGATCACTTCGTTGCCGACGACGACCTCGAACCCGTCTGCTTCGAGTGCCGTGCGCAACATGTTCGTGAACTTCTCATTCACGGGTCGCAACGGTTCCGACAGGAATTCGCGGCCGTCGCCGAACGTGAGAATCCCGACTCTTGGCTTTTTTTTGCTCACGACGCCATCCTCTCTGAGTTGTTGATCACGCCGACGACCGGCGCGCTCACTTCTTCGGCTTCCGATTGCCACGACCCGCACGTGACGGTTTTGGTGGAGACAGCGGATAGGTCGGCTCACTGGGCCGCGGGAGCCGCAGATCCGACGACGGCAACGGCGGTCCGCCGCGCGCCGGCTCCGACAGGTAGTAGTACGCAGTACTGCTGTAGTCGTTTTCGAGCTTGTTGGCGTGACCGTGCTCGATGCTGAAGCAGATTGATTTACGGAAGCGAATCGGATCTTCGATATGGTAACGATAGAACGACTGCTTACCCTTCCACGGCCATTCCGCTGTACCGTTGTAAAGGAGGACCCCGTGATACGGCGCCTGGTATTCGCATCTTGGTGAGAAGGCGCAGTTGTACCAGTCCTCCGTTCCGGTGCCATGCAATGACGGGGGCCATGATTCACCGTCGATGAAGATCATGTCGTCGCCCTCGCCGAACCAGTCGTTCTTCTGCCGTTCGAACACATCGATGTCGAGATGGGCGCCGCAGAAAATGCCGTTGCCTTTGGTTTCCAGGACGATGTAATTGTCCTTTCCGGTTGTGTTCAACGATCGCTTGTCGCCGCCGAAATAGACGTTATTGCTCCACTTCTTGAGGTCTTTTCCCTTGAGCTCGCCGTATTCGTCGCCCCAGCCGACAGTCGGATTCTCGCGACGCCACTGAGTATGAAAGTAGCCCATGCCCTCCAGGGCTGCGGGCGACGCGTAGGACTCGTAGTCGAAATAGAAATAGAGTGGGAACTTCTCGTCAGACTCGTTGACGACGTCGATGCGCGCCGACTTTCGAAATGGCATCGGCCAGTAGCAGTTGAATCCCCGTCCGTCCTGAGGACTCATCATGAGTACGGCCGTGACGAAGTCCTTCCGCATGGCGTGGCCGAGACCGAAGAAGTCGCCGATGGGACATTCAACACTCGGCTCGTCCGCCCCATCCCAATAGAATCGCAGAACGACGCGCCGCAGGCATCGATCGTCCTTGAAGAACATTGTCATCCAGATGTGCTTGATACAGGCAGGGCCGTTTATTTTCGCGATCGTTCGCGTCTGGCCGGGCTTGATATCCCACCAGTCGTGATTACCGCCACTCGTATCGTAACTGCTGATGCGCTTGCTATCGTAGTCACGAAGCACCGGCAAGCCGGCCAATCCCGTCATTGGGAACATTCCGTCATCCTTTCAGGCCCGATTGGACCACGCCTTTGACAAAGTACTTCTGCAACGCCAGGAAGAACGCCAGCGCGGGCAGCAGGACGATTACCGCCGCCGCCATCTGAATCGGCCAGTTCGTTCCACCGTAGGACTCCTTGAACATCGACAAGCCGACTTCGAGCGTGCGCATTTCGCGCGTGCTCGTCGCCAGCAGCGGCCAGTAGAATTCCGTCCACGTCCAGATGAACCCGAACGCCGCCAGCGTTGCCAGGGCCGGCCGGGAGGACGGCAATATCACGTGCCACAAGATTCGAAGCTTCGAACATCCATCGAGCTCCGCCGCCTCGTCGAGGCTTCGCGGAATCGACATAAAGTGCTGCCTGAGCAGGAAAATCCCGAATGCCGTGCTGAGATACGGGTACGGGAAGATCAGGCCTGCGTAGGTATCCAATAGTCCCATGCGCTCGACTGTAATGAACAACGGAACGATCATGACGACGGTCGGTACCATCATGGTCAGTGTCACCAGGATGAATAACGCATCGCGGCCGCGGAAACGGAGCCTGGCAAATGCGTACGCCGCCAGCGAACAGATCGCCAATTGAAACAACACGACACATAACGTGACAAACACGCTGTTGAGCGCCATTCGCACGATCGGCAATTCCGGGAATGTCAGAATGAACTCGTAATTGCCGAGTGACCATGACTCGGAATCGAGCAAATCCAACGGCGATGCAATCGCCGCCCGCCTGGGTTGCAGCGAAGTCAGCGCCATCCAAACAAATGGAAGCACCGTGATCGCTCCCCCTGCAAAGAGGAGTGCGTAGACCGCGGTGAGTTTGATGACCCTCGTTGCACGCATCGCTTGACTTACGCCGACTCGGCGATCATGTCGGATCGCCGCTTCATCGCCCAGAATTGCAGCAGTGAGATTGTCAGGATGATTGAAAACAGGACGTAGCTCATGGCGCTCGCCTGTCCGATGTGAAACTTGTGCCAGGCCTCCTTGTAGATATGAAACACGACGACGTCCGTTGCGCGATTCGGACCGCCCTGCGTCATCACGTAGATCGGAGTGAAGATCTGCAGCGCCGCAATTGTCGTTGTGACGACGATAAAGAAAGTTGTCGGCATCAACAACGGCAGCGTAACGTATCGGAATCGCTGCCAGCCGCTGGCGCCGTCCACTCGCGCGGCCTCGTATAGTGTCTCCGGAATATTCTGAAGCCCCGCCAGGAAGATGACCATGCGCGGGCCGAGTCCGTTCCAGATAAACAGCAGAACCACAGAGATCATCGGAAATCGTTGCAGGTAGTTCACATCCGTCGCAAACGATGTGCCGAGCAGCGCATTTGCCGAACCAACCAGCCAGTTCACAAACCCGACGTGCGGCAGCGTGACCCAGATCCAGATCATCGACAACGCGACTTGCGAGCAAACGGACGGAACGTAGAAGATGGTCCGAAAGACGCGGATCCCCGGCAATCCGCGGTTCAGCAATACGGCGGCAGCGAGCGCGATCGCGATTCCCAACGGAACGCTCAGCGCCGTAAACACAACAGTGTTCCTGATTGCGTTGACGAAGAACGGATCCTCAAGCAATCGCCGGTAGTTATCCCAGCCGACAAACGGTCGATCAGGTTTGAGCAGGTGCCATCGGTGGACGCTCAGATACGCGGCGACGACCATCGGCAAGAGCGTAAAAACACCGAGGTAGAGCATCGCCGGCCCGACAAACAGGTAACCCGCGACAGACATCGGTCGAGCCGTTTTCATTGCTGCGACAGCTCCAAGTCGATCAGCCGACAAGTCTTGTGAACGGCATCCGGAACCGGCGTCCCGTTGACGATGTCCTCCATCATTTCGCGACCAAGATCTTCCACGACGGCGTACGGTTCGACTCTCGCCCCCCAGGGCCCGCTCGCGAATTCAACTGCGTTGAGAAACGTCCGCTCCTGCTCATCCGACGCATAATACTGAGCAACCTCTTTTTGCGCCGAAATGGCCAGCCCCCCGGAGACGCGGACCTTCTGCACCTCGGCGCTCGTCATGAATTTGACGTACTCCCATGCAAGTTCGCGTTTCTTCGTCGATCGATTGATTGCGAGGCCCGATTCGTAAACCACAGTCTTGGGTGACGCGGCGTTTGTCGGAAGCATGGCGACGCCGAAGTCGATTCCGTCGGAGCGATAGTCGATGATCATCCAGTGGCCGGCAATGTGCATTGCGGCGCGACCGGCTCGAAACAGGTCAACGCCGGCGGCCGCCGCCTCCGAGTGCGTTGGAGCGACGTGGTACTTCGTGATCAAACTGGCGAGAAACTCGACGGCACGAATTGTCTTGTCGCTGTCGAAATACCCTTCCGCATGCCTTCCGTCGGGGCTCAGAACATCGCCGCCTTCCGTCCAGACCCAGGGGATCCAGAGCGGCATCCAATTGATGAAGTGCATACCGTATTGCTTCTTGCCGGGCTCTTTGTGATTGTCAATCGTGAGCGCTTTGGCCTTCGCAAGAAAGTCGTCGCAATTCCAGCCCTTCGCGGGATACGCGACTTTGGCCTCATCGAACAGGCGCTTGTTGTAGTACAATACGATCGGTGTGAAATCGAGCGGTATCGCGAAAAGCTTGTCGCCACGTCGAGCGACGTCCACGACGTTCGTGAAGTAGTCGTCAAGGCGAAACGAATCGTCTGATTTGATTTCCGGCGTCAGATCCAGGAGCAAGTCGTTGTCAATGAAGACGGATGCGTATGATGCATCGAGATGCATGACGTCCGGCGCCTTTTTTGCAACGAACATCATCAGCAACTTGGGAACGTATTGACCTTCACCGGGTATGTTCTCTATCTGAATGCGTACACCGGGATGGCGGCGCTCGAACTCACTTCGCAACTCGCGCTCCTGCCTCAAGAAGCCGGCATCGATCGATGGCCCCTCCCAATTGGCGACACGCAGGATGATCGCTCCGTCATCCGAATCCCGGCAACCTGCCCCCAAACAGCAGGGAAGCAGCGGTCCGATAATAAGCGCTGTCCATGCGCAGACACGTCGATTGGACTGCCGTGATCGATACCATTCGAGCGGCCAATCTGAGCGCAGCTCGCAACATCGTACACGGGATTGCCGACTGAGTCGCAAAGTCTGATTTCCACGCTACTTGCGAATTGTATGTACCGATGCAGGAGTCCCGATTTTTGCTGGAAATCCTCTATAGATAAGGTTAACATAAGGAAGTGAATGAAGTCAACGTCGCGGGCGTTTCGCCCGTGCGGATTCAGAGTCGATTTCACATCCAATGACGCCATCGACGGCCATCTCCAAGCATGTTGTAACCGAGCATATTGCACGGTTGTCCGAGGAGCTTTCCCAGGCCGATGCCGATGGGTACTTCGTGTTTCAATGCTGCAACCTCCTGGGCTTCTTAGGCCTGCCGATCGGGCCAACGGATCGTTTGGTTTGCGGACTCGTCAATGTGCAAGGTGCATCAGCGCTGGTTCTTCCCGCATTTGAAGCATCCGCGGCCAACGAGGCGCCTGACGGCTGTCAGATTTTCACGTGGGAAGAACACGAGGATCAATATGCAGCGCTCGCGGCCGCCGCATCGAGTCTGGGACTCAATTCGGGCCGACTGCTCGTAGACCATCGCACATGGATCGAAGTTCGCGAACGGCTTCAGGACTACCTGCCTGGAGCGACGCTCGAAACGGATCCCGGACACTTGGATCGAATTCGCATGGTCAAATCGCCAGAGGAGATCGAGGCGATTCGCCAGGCGTGTGCACATTGCTCCATCGTGTTTGACTATGTGTCCGGCGAACTCCGGGTCGGATCAACTGAAGATCGACTCCATCGAGGAATCGCAGACAGACTCATTGAGATTGGCGCGAGCGCGGAAATCGTCCTGGTGCAAAGTGGCCCCAATGGGGCGATTCCCCATCTGCCGACCGGAACTCGACGATTCGAAAATGGCGACGCCGTCATTGTCGACTGCGTTTGCCGGCGGCAAGGCTACTGCGGCGACATGACGCGAACCTATCAAATCGGTGAAACGACAAACTTGCTGCAGCGTGCCTATTCAACAGTTCGGACCGCACATGACGCGGCTATCGACATGATCCGCCCCGGCGTCACAGCAAGTCAGGTCGACGCGACAGCGAGGGCCGTCATCGATCGCGCAGGATTCGGCCGCGCATTTCTGCATCGGCTTGGCCATGGGATTGGTCTTGAAGGACATGAAGCCCCCTACATCGTTCAAGGCAGCGATGTCGTCCTTCAAGCTGGCATGTGCTTCACGGTGGAGCCGGGCATCTATCTGGATCAGTCATTCGGTATTCGCCTGGAAAGTGTCGTCGCCGTCACACCGGGCGGCTGCGAACTGCTGAGTGACATGACTCCGTTGGATGTCAGCTGCGAACCGATCAATGTAGTTATCTGACACTGCATTCCCCCCTTACTGAGCAGCCGCGCTCTCGTCGAAATTGCGTCGAATCGCGGTCCGCCCGCTGCGTCATGACATGCCGATTGAGCAATAGGACTTTTTATCGCGAGTCTCAAGAAAAGAATCGGGGTGATCGGTACGCTTACCGATCACCCCGTCTACACTAGGGAAGGAGTAGGGACTTCAGGACCGACAACGATCAAGGCAACAGGCACTGCACCATGATCTGAATGTCGTCGCCATCGACGACGTTGTCGTTATTCATATCGTTTCCGGAAAGGAAGTTGCAGACCGGGGCGCCGCCGTTCGCTGCCGTCCAACCTGCTTCGCCCGACACGAGACCGGCGGCAAACGGGACAATGTCGGCGGCTGTCAGCACGCCGTCACAATTGGAGTCGCCCTTGACGAACTGGGGCTCCAGCGCGATGAGTTCCTTCGAATTGGTGTCGAAGAAGTAGATCTTGCCGTCCGGGCCGGCCACGGGACCACCGCGGATCGTGAATCCGTTCTGGCTGTTGATACCTGTATCGTATACGACCATCGGCAGATTCAGGACAGAGTTTTCCGGATCCGTAACCCCCGTTCCCTCGAGTTCGAAGGTCACGTTGGTAATCGTGTACGGCAAACTGTTGCCGTCGAGATCGATGTCGGGCGCGCCGGACTGAACGCCGTCGACATCGATGACCACCGTGCCGCCGCCGTAGATAATGCTCACAGTCTGCCATTGATCCGCGATGAGCGCGACGGCATCCGAATCATTGAACCCCTTATGGCTCAGCGTGCCGGAGGAATCCCACTCGATCAACCAGCTATCGCTGAAAGAAGCCCCCGGACTCGAGTCGATCCAGAGATTATCCTTGAGGTCCTCTCGATATTGCCGCCAACGGATAACGCGGTAATCACCCGTTGCAGGCGTCGGCAGCGGAATCGTTGCGCCCTGCCAGCCGCTGTTGTTGCCGTTCGCGTCAATCAGGAGGATCTTGCCGTTCCCGCCGCCTGTCGGATCGTCGGCGACAACCGGCGGCGTATCGCCCGAAGGTGGCGCACTGTCGTTCAGCCAGCCGCCTTGTCCGGGGATCACGCCGTTGGTGTAAGCCTCAAAATCTTCTGAGAAAACGGATACCAAATTGTCCAGATCCGGCCCTTCCAGAACCTCGATATCATCGATGTAGGCAGGACCGTCCTCGGCGCCGAGCACCGAGGCGCTTGCATCGAGATTCATGACGACGACACGCGCCGTCTTGTCAGGATAGGGTGCGGGGCCGGCATCCGGGCAGAACGGATCAAACGCGTCTTCGTTGACGCGACTGTTCGTGCCGCCGACAGCGATCGAATTGCCCGCCTTGTCCATAAGCAACTGTCCAAGGACTCGGAATTCTCCGAACCAGTTCGGCGCACATTCGTCATCCGTGTACTGATATCCATCGACAAGAAGGTTGCCCGGATTCATCAGGTCTTCCGTGTAGGTGACCATGCCGCCGCGGGCGCCGCCGGCGACAATTCCGTTGTCGTCCCACGACAACGCTCCGAAGTCATAGAACCCGTGATTGTCGAGCCCCGACGGACCTCGCGCGGCGTAGGACACGCCCGTGAGCGCGTCAAAGCTGTAGCATGTGTTGCCGTAGTCAGCAAACGTATGTGTGTAGACTCGATTATTCGCCGGATTGAAAATCGTGTGACCTCGGGACACATGACCGCCGTCGGCCTGCCATTCCTCGGTCGCCGTCATCGCGATGGTGTCCACGCGAATTGCAAAGACCTCGCCGACGCCGTCCATACCGGAGCCGCTGCTGGAGTTAACGAAGATGCCGTGGATGCCGGCGCCGAACAGGTTCGGCGCAAATGCGGTCGTCCCGAACTTGGGACCGCTCACAAACCAGAAAAACGGCGCCCCTGTCGTATCCCAGTCAATCGCGCCCGTCGCTGCATCCAGCTGATAGACATTGAAATTGAACGAGGCATTGGCTGTGTCTAACTGGCCCACGACGTAGATCTTTCCATTGTAGAGCAATGGCGTCCTCTGGGCGTTGGCTTCCCATCCAAACGGATGAATGCCGGTTTCGGGAAGAAACGTCTCCCAGATAAGGGCGCCCGTCGTCTTGTTGAACGCGGCGATGACCGGCCGGTTGGAGGCGTCGGGCGTTGCCGAATTGCCGTCCGTGTATCCGACGCCCGCCCCAAGTGCGTAAATGCGATCCTGTCCGACGACAGGCGACGTGGAATTCCATTGGTTGCCGAAGACGTAATCGCCGCCCCCACTGCCCTTGGCGACCCATAGTAAGTTGCCGTCCGGATCCACTTTCGCGAGCTTGTTGTTGCCTGCGTTCGTTTTCCAATAGATGTTGCCGGAAGAATCGAAGGCAATGCCACCCCATCCAGGTGTGCGCTCAAGTCCGAGCGCAAGCGTGTCCAGCCGAAATGCCTCCTGAGCCCCCGTGCCCGTCCCGAAGATGACCGGGATTTCATCGGATCGCGCTTGCCCCATGAGGTTCGCGTTCTTCATGGCCCAGGGACCATCAAGATTGTCCTGCGCGGACGCGACGCTGCACACGCCGATCGTCAGTACGACTGTCAAAGCGACGAATCTAGCAAACGGCTTCATCTTTTCCTCCTTTTCAGAATCACGATTCTTGCAACCGCAACATCACGCCTGTGAGCTCCGAACAAGACTCAATGCGACGTGGATCACATGAGCATTATTGGAGACTCACACACCCCAACCCTTGCGCAATCGAATTTCCGGATGCCACTGTGCTTCCGCAGCCGTCGCCCCGGTGATCGCGTAAGGATCAATTTCCTTTGGAAAACCGCTGTCGTCGGTGTTACCCGGTCCGAGCGCTGGATAAACACCGAGCGGCTCGCCGGGAAAAGTCACAAAGATCTTGTTCGTGTCAATGCCCGTCGTGAAATGGCTGAGATCGTACGTTGCAGTTTCGACGTGCAGGTCCTGCATCAGAAAGTTCCCCTGCCGCCGAACCGAATTCGTCGCCCCGTGCCGATAGCCGGCCGTGTTGTTGTACCATGCGCCGACGTCAAATGTGCCGAACTTCAAACCGAAACCGGACATGTTGTGGATCCAGTCCCAATAGGCGTCTCCCGCAAGTACGCGACGATCGATGTTCCTTGAACAAATTTGTTTGACCGACTCCGTGATCGCTCCATAGGTATACAGGTTGTCCGACATGTGCGCGCCAGACGCCAACGGAATGCTGATGCCGTAGCTATAGTCAACCCCTGTTGTTCCCGACGATGCAACTCCTTGGCCGCGCGGGAAATTGAACCCCCAGGCCGCACCGCGTTGACGATTCAGCGGATCGGGCTGGCGATCTGAAGGGCAGTACCCGCCGTCCCATCCGTAGAAATTCCGTTGTTTGAGGGCGTCCATCCACGTTGCAATGATCCGATTGTTGACGGTGCTTCGCTCGCCGTCGTCCCACATCGGGAAGAAACCGTTGTAGTCGTTCTGGCACGACGCCATCGCGATTCCGATGGCGTGAAGCTCCGCGGCGCACTTCGTCTTTTTCGCCTGCTCGCGTGCCGAGCTGAGCGCGGGGAGCAGAATCGAAATCAACAACGCGATAATCGAGATCACGACCAGTAGCTCGATCAGCGTGAAGCCGCGTTCGAATCGACGGTTAGACGTTCGGTACAAAAGGCGGCGTGCGGAACACATCGCTTTCCTCCGTGCTATTGCCCTGTCTCTTTCATGGCCTCGAAGAATTCGGGAACGTAGGCGCCGACAGACTTATTGCTGCCACATTTAGGGCACTGGGGCATCGGCGCGGGACGCGGCGGATCACCGATCAATGGCGGTGGAAATTTGAGATCACACGCCGAACAATACTGGAGCGGCCAACCAGCTGCGGCGCCACATTTGGGACACGCGATTGCGGATCCGCTGTCGTCGAGATTGATGGGAGATTTGAACTCCGCCTGGCAGGATGAACAAACCAGGTTGCGACCGACGTTTGACGGGTCAGCCACAACCGCATCACCCCGCTGGACGTAGTACACAATGATGGCCGCGGCGAAGACAGACAACGCCAACAGCACCTTGGGGAGGTTCGTATTGCGATCCTCCGAGCTCATACGCACGCCTCATTTCGATTCATCGGCTCGCTCAAGAATAGAGCTTTTCCTTCGACGCGTTATCGTTATCATAACGAAGGCAGTACCGTTTGTCCAGATTTTTGTTGGCTTCGTTAATACTCCAGCAGCGCACAATGATGTGTCGCGCACCGCACAGTCCAGAATGAAACGAGGTACCATGGGTGCCGATATGGCGGCGATAAAACGTTTTATCTCAGGTCAGGCGGTACCTATTCCGATTGGTGCCATGCGTCCTGTGGCGCGTCGAAGATCGCGGTATTCTGAATCGTGTTGATTCAACCATGTGCACCATCGCTGCCCGTTCATTGTTCGTTTTAACACGCCTGAATGGCCCCAATCACGGCGTGCCGCCCAGCAAGGCCTCACGCGGCCAAACGCCGTCAACAAGGAATACGCATGGCTACGCTCGAACCTCCACTCGCTCCCAGCACGACATACCGTGTGGCATTCTCCTGCCCAGGATCGGAAACGTGGATTCGAGTTGGCGCAGCTGCATCAAGGGCGACGATTCTGGTCAACGGCACAATTGTTGGTCGTAACATCACGCCATGGACGCCGACTGAGGTGAACGCCACATCCGTCGTTCGAGATCACAATGAACTGGTCATCGAGTGCGCGGACGAGAAGCGCACCACTGAGGGATTTCTTCCGACAATCGGTATTCGCTGGACCGGCGTCGATGACGTTCGCATTCTGACGTCTCCGACGCCACTACGATTGCCCGCACGCCAGCGAAGCGCGGTGGACGGGACAAAGTTCCTGGTAGACGGAAAGCCGTATCGAGTGCGCGGAGTCCTGCATTGGGGATACTATCCGGAGTTGGGCAATCCCTGGCCGGACGAACGTCAGATTCGATCTGAGATTGACTACATTCGATCGTTGGGATTCAACCTCATCAAGTTCTGCCTGTGGATTCCGCCGCAACGGTATTACGACATCTGTCAGGAGATGGGCATGTTCATGTGGCAGGAGTATCCAGTCTGGCATGCTCCGCTCGATGCCCCCGAAGTCCTTCCGGAATTCGACGCCTTCTTCCGGAATGATGCGCCCTATGAGAATATCATCCTCCGTACATTGACCTGCGAAAACGACCACGTTGCACCAAACGTCGGCCGCCTGTTAATCGACAGGTGCCGCCAGATTATTCCCGGCGCGGTCATTCTCGATAACAGCGGCTGGCTATGCAATGAGCACGACGGGGATTTTCACGACGAGCACCCCTATCTCAATAACATGGAATGGGTCCACTTCGGTCGCCGCATGGCGCCGCGCCTTTCAAAGCCCCTGATGCTCGGGGAAACGATGTACATCACATCACCGGAGCACGGCCCTTGCGATGTCGCCCTCGATGTCCGCAGGTTCCAGATCGAGACGCTCGCGCGAGAACTGCCCGATGCCGGATACGTGCATAACGTCATTCGTGACGTACCCGGCCTGAATTCAGGTTTCTACAAGCTGGACGGCGAACCGAGATACACCGCCGCTCAATGGGCATGGCACGGCGATACGATCGGTCCGCCCCGAGAAATGCCGCCCCTTTCCGGGACAATCATCGGACCGCGAAAAGGTCAATGGAAATGCCCGAACCACTGGTGGTTCAGTTCCAACATTCGAATTCACGACCCGGCAATCACGGAGCCGATTCGAGAGTTGATTCGACGCGAGGCGCATTTCGACCTCATGTCGGGCCGCGTACTCGACAACACGCATGGCACGCGCGTGCTCGTCGATCTCATCGCAGAGACGATGGATAAGTGCGTCATTCACCCGCTGGTCATCGAGTTCGCGACCCAAGGGCAACGCAGAATCGTATCAGCGTTTCGAACGGACACAGATGCGGGCCGACGCCTGATGGCCGCCCTGGAGTCGCGCGAATCGGATCCGCCGGAGATCGGTGCATTAGTCGGCAACTCAATTGTCCTCGACCACTGGCAAATGTCTGTCGATGGCGAAGCGTGGATCGACGTCAAGTGCGATACGGCCCTAGTCAACGAAGGCCGGAATATTTTCGAGGGCTGGGCGACATTCAGAACGCAATTCGACTACCCCGGCGGTGAGATGACGCTCCGTTGTGAGACGGTTGGCGATTATTTCGAATGCCTGATTGACGGAAAATCGTTCGCAGAAGCGGGACCTCGCGACGGCACGTGGGACGGGACGCGCGATGTTCCGCACGACTATCCCCTCTCGCTGGCGCCAGGCTCTCACAGCATCGAGTTCCGCGTCCGCGATTGGCGCGGCGGAGGCGGCATGATCGGCCCCGTGTATATCGCCAGGGATCTCAGTGAGCGGATTTTCTGACGCGCGTCAGAACACGCTCGGCGTTCGGATCCGACGGAACGGCAATCCTCAATGACCCTCGCCGCCGAGCGATGCATACCGCATGTAGTTGCATAAGATCGCGCGCGCGACATCGGCGGGGCCGCTCGGATCATTCAGAAGCGGCAGGATATCGAGCGTGGAAAGCACAATCCGCCCCTTTCCCAGCCGGACGATTCCCACAGCCGTCGCGACTTCGTGCTCATTCCCGGTTACGCATCCCACGACAACCTCTTCTCCCTTGAGCCGCAGCCCGTACCGGCGGCGATCATAGTTGACAATCTCCTGATACTCCCAGTTCATTGCTCCGTTGACAGGTAGCCCGTGGAACAGCGGATGTAATCGAACGAAGTAGCACCCGCCCAGCCAGAACCGGCCATGATTCATGCGACCTTCATACTCGACGGCCCCATGCTGCGCAAACAACTCCGCCCATTGATCCGTATTCGACAATACGATCAACGTCGTGCCGTCTTCCTTTACCCGCTTCATGAGAGACTCAACGATCGCATCGTGTTGTCGAAGCAATGTCGGTGTCGCCCAGTAGAGTCGCATGCGGGCACCGTTGCCGCTCTGGAAATACTCGATTCTCAGCTCATAATCGCGCCCCGCCTCGAGTTGGATAGCGTGACCGCTGTCATTTGGAGGGCCCGCGAACGGATCCCAATGTCCGATGATTTCGCGATTGTCCAGGAAGATGCGAACACCGTCGTCGTGTTCGGCATGGAAGATGTACGGGCCAGATTCTGTGGGACGAATACGGCCGCGCCAGCGAACGCTGTAGTCGCGACCACCCAATCGCGGATCCGGCCCTGTGCTACCGAAGTCGTGTTGTACGCCCTGATCGATGCGTGTGAATACGAACCTCTCGAACTCCCAACCTTGAAAGTAATCGCCGACCAGCCCCGGTCCGGATCCGTCGGGCAGGATGATCATCTCTGCAGGGATCGGATCAAATCGGATTAACTCGCCTCCATCGGCCAAGATGATGTAATCCAGCGGCAGCAATGTCGAATGATACGTCGGCAGTTCAAAGTGCAGCCGGTCGCGCGTGAACGCATTTACGACGCCCGAGATATCGAGAACGGCACCATTCGTCGACGTCGGCGCCGCTGGGGGTTTCAAGAGACAGACTTCGTCATGCCCCTCGACCAATATCTCGTCCGACGTGACGCCGTCTGTTCTTTTCCGTAGTGCGCCACATACCCGGTATCGTCCCGGAGCCCCATCGATGCGAATCGACAAGTCGCGCAGCAAGAGTTCGCCATAACGCTCGCCGCCCGACATCGTCACGTCAAACCGATTTCGCCATCGCTCAACGTCGCACTCGTCCGTCAGCCAGAGTGTCAACTCGAATGTGCCGCGTAGCCCTACCTCGTTGATGATGAAAACGTCGCACGTGCTATCCATCGGCGCCGTGCCGACTTTGCTTCGGAGCTTGACGGCCAAGTGAAGCGGCCGATTGTAGCGCGCCAGCAATTCCGGATTGCCCTTCGGATTTCGAAAACAGTCCACGATGCCGCTGTGGTTTTCGAGCTTCTCCGATTCCCAACCATTGATGACGTATCCGTCCGTCGTGTCGCCAAGCCGAATGTTCTCGATCAGGCGGCACTGGTAATAGAATGCAATGTTCCCGAGCGATTCAGTAAGGCCATCGACGGTCGGGAAGAACGCCCGCATGTGCTTGTCGTCGAGGAATTTCTCAAACGCCGCATGCCACGCCCGATAGTCGGCGCCATCCCATCCATTCGGCATGCCTGCTAGTTCATCGACGATTCGGCCGAGGCGCGGCGGTGTAGCAATTGCGCCGTCCTCTCCCCAGAACACGATTTCCCGATTTTCGGCTCTCATCCAACGGAAGGCATCCGGGCTTCTGTAAAAGGCGTCTCGATACACACCCGGCCCCGGTGCATGATGGACGTCATACCAGCCGAAAGTTCTTTGCGTCTGATCCAGTGGCAGCATGTGCAGCTTGCTCGGATCATCGCCGTCCTTCGCCCATCCGGACGTGAATAGGATCGTCCGCGTCGGATCGAGCGCGTGCGCGTCGGTCATGTCCCGGCGATGCCTTTCACCGGGCGGCGGCGTTTCCTCGTTAATCATGTTGTAGATTACAAGCGAAGGTCGGCTTCGGTCCCGGCGGACCATCCGCATGAGCTTCTCCCGCGCAAATGCGAAACACGTCTCGTCGCCGCCATGGCTCGTGTAGCCGCCTGGCTCCTCGAACAATAACAGGCCCAACTCGTCAGCAGCATCGAACGTCGCCTCATCACCGATGCAGCGATGCAGATTGAGCATGTTCAGTCCAAGCGCTTTTGCGATCTCCACATTGCGCCTCGCCATCGCAGGTGAGGGAACCATGCCGCCGATCGGCCAGATGCCCCAGCTGATGGCACTGCGGAGGACGACGCGCTTCCCGTTAAGTCGTAACCTCGCATCGTTGCCGCCCTCATCAACGGAAAACCAGCGAAACCCAAAGCGCTTCAAGACGCGATCGCACGCGACGACCTCGATTTCCGCAACATAGAGATTAGGGGCGTCCGGACTCCAAGGCCTGGCGCCGGGAATCGAGACGCGACGACTGATCTCACTGTCGCCCGACGCAATAACCAACTCACGCCACGTCTGATCAAAGACGCACTCGCCGCCCGAATCGCGCACGCGGATCCGAAGATCTCGGATCACAGACGAAGACGCATTTGACAATGTCATCTCGAACACGGCGTCGGTCACTTCCGGCGTGTTTCGAACAAACACGTCGTCGATTCGGATCGGCGCCGTGGCGATCAAATGGAGACTGCCTGTGATCCCGCCGAATCCGTGACTCATCGGTAGCGTGTGCTCGCCCCAGTGCAGCACGTTGTAATCGCGCCAGTCGAAGTTACCGCCGGGATCCGTAATTCTGATCGCAACACGATTTCGCCCTGCTCGGACGCGTCCCGTCAGATCAACAGAAAATGGCGTGTTACCGACTGCGTCGTAGCCGACAAGTACGTCGTTAACGAAAACCTCCGCACGTTGCCGGACTGCAGCGAATTCCAACGAAACCCGCCGAGCCTCGATCGAAGTCGGCAGGTCAATGTCACGATACCACCAGCTGACGCCGACGTAGTCGCCCCCGAGTTCGTCCCATAGCAAGCCTTCGACGGTTCCCGGAACCGCGACTTCCACACCGCCGTTATTAAGCACCGACCAGCCGCCGGAAGGCTCATTCACGGGCAAATCGGCAAGCGTGACGGGCGGAAGAAAGAGCGGGTCGTTACGCCAATCGGCATCGCGATCAAGCCACAATCGCCAACCGTTGCCTGAAAGGTCGATGTCGACGCGTAGATCGGTGTCCGCCTTCAAAATGGGAGAAGAACTCATCGACATCAGACACCATGCGATAATGACCGGAGGCATGGTCATGCATTGCCTCGAGTTAAGATGTCCGCCGCCGCGGAACAAAGAGCCCGACTAGTCGGCTCGGGAGAGGTTGAACTGGAGCGTCGCGTAGCCGTCGATCTCAAAATGCTCGACGACGATTTCGACATCGCGATCAGCATCCAACTGAAAAGTGCCGTCGTTGCGTTTGGGCGCGTGCCACGTCCAGTCCTCGACGATCGGCTTGCCGTCGACTGTGACGCGGATTCCATCGTCGCTCATCGTGTCGATCTTCCATGTCCCAGCATTGAGTTTCAACTTCGTTCTAGCGATCATTCCGAAATGATCGCCGCCGAACTTCGCGTCCGTCAGCTGCTTCGACAATTTCTGATCGCTCGGCCCGCCGAACGCGTACTTGAAATCCATCGTGTCTGTGGCGACTGAGACAGCATTCTCATCCTTGGCGAGTTTTCGCCACGCTTCGACATTCTCGCGCGGATCGACATCGCTCCACTTGAAGAACGTCGCCTCCCACTTGACGGACTGAATCGCGCCATCGACGGTCTTCTCGAATCCACGCGCCTTCACAGTGAATCGATACGGGTACACGCCGGGACCGTCCGCTTCGACGATGTACTCGCGCACGGCGGGATTCGTTTTCAGCGGTCGCATCTCATGCCGAAGACCATCCCCCGTGAATTCGACGTCGATGTCGCCCGGCATTTTCCAGAACTCATAGACATGTTCGTTGCCGCGCGCCGACGTCATCCGAACGAGCGGCGATTCATGGTCCCATGGTCCCCACTCGGTCATCACGATGTTCTCACGTCCGTACAGCGCTTTGCGGGCCCCGACAGGATGGGTCTTCCCGAGCACCTCGTAATCGGGGGTCGTCGGCCGCTCGATCGGCCTCTCGGACCGATCGATTCGCGCGTCGTCTGACGCATCGATGTTCTCCTTGCAGTCCTCGACCTTGTTATCAAAAAGCGCCACTTCGACGGGGCCGCGAAAGTGGAATGCAACATCTTCCTTTGCAAACGTGTTGTGCGCGATCAGGTTGTCTCGCGACGCCGGCTTGTTCGCCAGGCCCCAGGGAGACTTGGCGAGATCGCTCGTCGCATTGACCCAATAATGCACACCGCATCGATCGCCTTTGAATGTGTTATTAAGCACCTGATTGCCGACGCCGTATTCGATGTTCACTCCGCCGCGTTCGAGTCCGTAGCCCATTTCGCCGTTGGATTCAAAGGTGTTGTTTGCGATCAGCGTCTCTTGGGAATAGCCGCCCCAGACGCCGCAGATGGCGTTGCCGACGAGACGATTGCCGATGTACTTGTTTCCGAACGAAAAGGTCATCTCAATCCCGTGCGCAGGCGCATAAGAGAAGTCGTTGCCGATCAACAGGTTGTCGTTGCAGCCGATGCGTTTGTAGTCGAAGTCGGATGTCGGCGCCGGTGTCTGACCGAGCGCCTCCTTGCCGCCGAACCCGAAGAACGCGTCGCCGCCGTGAGTCGCCGAATTTTCGGCGAGGACATTCTTGTTACACTGTTCAAACACCAGAAAACCTGCGGAATCCTGACCGCGGTTGTACACGCCGTGGCTGTACCCGCGGACGCAGAAATCGAGGGCGTTTCGACTGATGACGTTCCTGCTCGCTCGCCACATCGCGACGCCCCAACCCGAATTGAAGCTGAAGTCATTGTCGTAGATCTTCGAGTCCGTCACGCGATCCAGGATCAGCGCGTTCTGGCTGTGCCAGACTTTGCAGTTTCGAACCGTCGCATCCTTCAGATCCTCCAGACAGAACGCCGCCCCGTAATTCTGCAGCCATTCATTCGCGTCATTGTTGTGAGGCCACAGCCAGTCGCCCCCGTCCTCGGCGGCGGGCGTGGACTTGAGGTATGCCCGCCGCATGTCCGATGCGTCCACATCCTCGATTGTCAGGCCGTCGGCATCATTGGCATAGATTCCGCACCAGAACCCGCTGATCCGGCCGCCTCGGATAGTCACGTGCTTCTGACCTTCGATACGAATGCCGTAGCCGCGGTACTCGTCGGGCCGCGCACCGGCAGCCGCGCCGCGAAGCGCCGAGGTCTCAGCAAACTCCAGCGTGATTTCAGACGCTCGAACGTGAATCACGCCGTTCTCGTTCGAGTCCTTTATGACCGCGTTCGGATCGATGACCAATCGGCAGGATTGCGTGACGAGGACATCATCAGAATCCACGCGTATCTCCGGAAGCGAACCGACGGATGCAACTGCAACTAGAAAAACCATCGCCAACTGCATTGCGAACCCCTCATTCATGATCCTGGCGAGCCGAGCTTCGCCCGATTTCCAACGTCCGCCAAACCACCTTGGAACCTAGTCGCGAGGCCGGAAAATTATGCGCCGGCCTCATGCAAACCGGCCGCGTTCAAGGACACGTCCCGCCATTCAGGACGCATTGAAAGAAATCCGACACGTCAGAGATTCCCAACACCCCGCTGCCGTCAAAGTCGCCCGCACACAATTCAAACGACGTACCGCCGCTGATGAGCGCTTCTGAAAACAAACTGACGTCGATCCCGTTCCGTTGACCGTCGCCGTTCAAGTCGCCCTGCAAACAAGGCGGCGGATCGAACGACAAGCCATCCACCCACATAGTGAAGCCTGCATCCCACGTGTCTGCGTGTATCTCGACATACTGAATATTGGTGAGGTCCGGCGTGCCGACTGTGGTTCGCCCCCAACCGTTGAAGGGGCTCATCGGCGCGTTGATTGGGATCGCATAACCTCGCCAGATACCGCGCGTCTCGTTGAGCTTCGCGACGGGCGAGCCTGCCGAGTAATACTGATACTCGTAGTAGTTGTTCTCGTTGTCGCCGAGCCGGATAATCGGTCCCGTTTGGAAGCCGATGCTCGGATTGAATGTCCGGAACCTGACATTGATCGTGTTCACGCTCGACAGATCCCACTGCGCGGCCAGCGCCCCTGGGTACCGTACGAGCGTGTCGAATCCGCCGTCAGTCGTGAACTTCAGAGAACTCTGACCGACCTGGAACAAGCCTGGCGTCATTTCGTCTTCGACGTAAGTGTTCTCGGGGCTCGATCCGTCCGCCGCAGCGATCCAGTCGGCCGCGTTCAGTTCTGTCAGCTCCGGCGGCGGTATCACTTGCGTCGGGCCTCCGACAGCGACACTTCGATCGAAGACCGCGTTGACCGTCTGGCCCTGTCGGTACGCGTTATTGACATCGAGAACCTCGAGCCATGCATAGTCGACGGCGTTGTTCTTCTCGATGCGGAAGTGCAACAAGCCGTTGTTGCCCACGACGGCGAGATAGCCGAACGGATTGGGATTCAGTGTGTCTCCCGCGTACGTTGTGGGGACCATGCCAGAATCGATCGGCACATTGGGCAGCACCCACTCGCCGTTTGCATTCGTCACGCCTTGCGCCTTGATCTGATTCGGTATGATCTCGCCTTGCCCCGGGACATCCACCTTCTGGTACATCTGAACGTTGGCGCCCTCGATCGGCGCCCCCTCGGAGTTGAGGAATCGCATCGTGATCGTTTGCGGCATCTGGTACATGTATTGGCCGAAATACCCGTGCGCGACATGCTGCCAAAGCGTCATCGCGCCTGCCGAGTTCTCCGAGAAGAATGTGGATACGCCGTTCATCAAACAAGGTGTTGCCGAATAGCCGCGTCCGCTCGCGAGATTCAGATTGCCGGGCAGATTCAGTCGGTAGATGTCGATCAGTCCCAACTGATGCCCGATCTCGTGCAACAGTCCAAAATCGATGTCGTAATTCGCTCGATAGTAACCGGTCGTACGAAGTGCTCCACCGAACTCTGACGCATGAAAGCGAAACGGAAAAATCGCGTAGTTGATCGTATCCACGATGGGATCAGGAGCCGAGTCCGCGAGAACATCGAGGCGATCGTAACGTACGCGCTTCGGCGTCCCGGCGTCCTCGAACATCTGGTTCATCGTATCCATGTGATAGTTGAGCCAGTCGATGAAGTCATCCGTAACGGCGCCGGGAAAGTTCACGCTGTCTTCGCGAAACTCCTCCAGGTAATTCTCGTCCACAAAGCTCAAAAGTCCGACGGCGTTCGTATCGATTGTCAGTACGTTGTTGCCGGCGCGATCGTCGCTGATCTCCATCGAGAATGACAAATCGTGCTCCAGTCCGTCCCACGCTCGAGTGATCGACGCCGTCGCGACGTCGCCAGGCGTCAGCGGCCCCGGAATCGAGTCCGTGCCAATCGGAATGCCGTCGTATCGCCACGCAACGCCGATCGGACCTGCGATCACGTTCGTGCCGCGATTGCGAACATTCGCTGTGTAAGTAACGATGTCGCCGTTGTTCGGAAACCGCTGGGTCGCGCCGGTCTGCCCATTGCCGAGACCTGTCGCCGCCGAAAAGTTGTATGGGCCGAAGCCGCCCGGCTCCGTGATCGTGTAATTCGTGTACGTTGGCGCATATCGCGGGTACTTTGGCGTCCGCTCGATGTACGTGACTTGTAGATCCGTGTCGTCTCGCGGCGTCAAAGGACCGATCGAGTCCACTTGGTCATCCTCCGCGTCAGTCGTTGTTACCGCTGTAACGGCGTAGAAATAGGACGCACCATTGACGGCTGAATTATCAGCGTAAGTCGTTGCGGCGGCGTTGGGAATCGTCGCGATCGGCGTCATTCCCAGTACGGAGGAGAATGCCGCCCCAGATCGATAGACCGCGAAATGACTGAAGTTTGGCGTGGGCGCGTAGGGCAACCAAGTAAGTTCAACTTCGCCGTTCAAGGCGACGCCACTGAGACCGTCTGGGTTTGGAGGCGTGTCCTGAATCGTCAAGTCGTCCACCCACAACTGGAACCCGGCATCCCACGTGTCGGCGTGGATTTCAATGTAGTCAACGTCGGCAAGCGTCACGGCGCCGCTGTCTGTTCGAGTCCAGGTACTGTTGCCGATCAGCGGAATGTCGATGAAGAGCCAATTGTTGCGCGCGCTGTTCAGCAATTCCGATGATGGAGCATAGACGATTGTTCCCCCATTGGAGCCTAGCTTGACCTGTGGCCCGTTGTTCTGGAACCCCGGAGGATTGTCATTCACCGCGTAGATCCAAAATTGAATGCGAGACGCCCCGCTGAAATCCCAGTTCGCGTTTCGAGCCGAAGGCGCCCAGAAATAGCAGTCGAATGGGGCATCTGTATCCAGCCGAAGGGACCTGCTCCCGGCCTGCACGCGCGTCGCGTCGTCGAATACGGCCGCGGAAAACCCACCCGTCGCGACGGCCGACCATTCGCCGGCCGAAAATTCGGTCAGTGCATCCGCGACCGGCGGAGACTCGCCGACTGCGGGCACAGTCACCCATAGGAGCAATACGGCCAACTGAAATCGAGACAGGTGTAGCAGATTCACGATGGAACTCCGGGAACGATGCCTTCGGACTACCATGACCACTATCAACCGTCAGTATAACCGAACCACGCACCGCATGTTAAGGTTAACACTAACAATATTGGAGGAAAACAAGGTGGATTTCTGAGTTCACTTGTTACGATAACCGGCCTTTCGGCCGGGCGAACCAAGTTGCCGCTTGCACGGCGCCTGAAAATCGGAGGCTGACGAAGATCCACGATCGCCAGCCGGCAACTCACCCGCAAGACCGCGGCAGCGGGCTGGAACTCATGCGACAAAAACAGTCTCGTCCGCGAAAGCAACATGCGGCCTGGATCTGATTGGCAACCATCGCGGCGAGCGAATTCTCGAATCGAAAAGCCCCGGCAATTCACGATGCCGAGCCCAATTTCGACAGGGGATTGACCCGTCAATCTGAATCGAGGATCCCCGGGATCAACTCGGCGTTGGTAGGTCATCTCCACCAGTCGAATTGCCGCCTCTAATTGTTACATGCGAAACCGTAACAGCACCGGCGTCCGGTGGACTCAGACCCGAATACGGGACCTCTCTACCGTGCCTTGCCCCGATTTCTCGGACGCGCATCATTCGGGCTACCGCACGTTCTGAAAGTCGCTGTTGTTAAGTGGCGATAGACGATATGGTACCAGTTGTGAAGGCTAACATCGACGATCGCAGGCGAGTGACACTCCGTGATGTGGCGGCCAAGGCCGGCGTCTCGGTGATGACTGTCTCTCGGGCCTTATCCGGCAAGCCGAAGTCCGTCAGCCAGGAGACTTTGGAGAAGTGCCGCTCGGCGGCCGCGGAACTCGGCTATGTCCCGAACCTCCTGGCACGCAGCCTTCGCGGCGAACAGTTGAACACTTTCTGCATGTTCGCCGAGTTCATCGCGAGCCATCACTACCTCGCCGAGTGCGTCGACATTGCGTCTCGCGAGATTGAGCAGCGCCATCAGTCCGTCATTCTGTGTCAATCGCTGAATGCATTTCAACATGCGATCAGGAGTTTCAATCTCTCGGGTGCACTCGTTATCGCGCCACCTGAGGCATTTTACGACGATCCATTCGGGCACAAAACGCTGGGGCCGTGTGCGGCGCCGGCGACAGTGCTCCTTCACAGCGCCATCCACCAGGAACGATTCAGCGAAATCAGCCCCGATCTCGAGGACATGGCCTATCGATGTACGGACCATCTAATCAAACTCGGGCATCGGCACATCGCATACCTGGGCGGTCCCCGCGCCAGCGACGAGCCGCACTGGTTTTCGTTGCGGCAGCGAGGAATGCACCGCGCGATGGATGAGCATGGCGTGCCGCGCTCGCACCTCATTCAGCAGCAATGCACGGGAATTGACACGGCGCCGTTGTATCTGCGTCAATTATTGGCGACGGCCCCAAGAACAACGGCCATCGTCTGCCTCAACGACGATATCGCCATTGCAACAACACACGCCCTCCAGGAAATGGGCAAGTCGGTGCCCCACGACATGTCGATACTTGGGTGCAACAACCTCGCCGTCAGTCGATACGTCCGCCCCTCAATATCGACGTTCGAGTTCGATATCCGAGGCATGGTCCAGATCGCCCTGGACCTGCTGATCGATGAAATGGCCACGCGGGACGACGACCGCAAGCATGTTCGCAGCATACATCCCGGCAATCTCGTGATTCGAGAATCCACGGCGCGCCCTCCACGAAAGGCGTAGCTGCCCCGGTTGAATTTCGACCGTCTCTCTTTATCGACAATCGAGGCAGATTGATTGACGGCGCTGTCGCGGCCAAGATGTATCCGTAGGCTACGGCAACGACAAATCTACTGTCGCGAGGACCAGTTTCCGTTGTTTATCGATCGTCACCGCGCATTCAGACTTCTAGGACCCTTACTCGCCGTCGTCATGTTCGCCGGCGCCCTCTGGGTGTTACATGACGAATTGCGACACGTACGCTACCACGACCTGATCAAACAGGTCGGACTGATTCCGGGACGGCGGATCGGCCTCGCCCTGGCTCTCACGTTTTTGAGCTACCTGACGTTGACGGGATACGACGCGCTCGGGTTCCTCTACCTGAAACGCAAGCTGGCCTATTACCGAATCGGCATGGCGTCGTTCCTCGGATACGCGTTCAGCCACAATCTAGGATTCGCGGCGCTGACCGGCCCGGCAATTCGATACCGCGTGTACTCCGCGTGGGGACTGACCGCCTTCGACGTCGCAAAGCTCTTCGCATTGTGCGGAGCGACATTCTGGCTGGGGTACCTTGCGCTCAGCGGCGCCGCATTCCTCATCGAACCGTTGTCGCTTCCCGATGCGTTCCACCTGTCGTCGATTCCCTTGCGACCATTGGGCGCCTTGCTGATCGGCCTGCTCGCATTTTACCTCTATTGGACAGGCGTCAGGAAACGGGATCTGAAACTGCACTCGTGGGTCTTCCCGGCGCCGGCACTTCACTTGTCGATCATCGGGGTCATCCTGTCGTGCATCGATTGGACGCTGGCCGGCGCCGTCCTCTACGTTCTCTTGCCTCCCGCCAAAGGTCTGGCGTTTTCAACATTCATGAGCATGTTTCTCCTTGCCCAACTGGTTGCGCTCGTCTGCCACGTGCCCGGCGGGATTGGTGTATTCGAGTCGCTCATGCTGATTTTTCTGAAATCGCACTTGGACTCATCCGCGATTCTCGGAATCCTGCTCGTCTATCGATGCATTTATTATCTGTTCCCGCTCGGCGTCGCAACATTACTGCTCGCCGGTCACGAGGCATTTCGCCGGCGATCGATCATGATCCGATTGTTCGGCGCACTGGAAACCTGGGCGTCGCCGCTGGTGCCGAATCTTCTGGCGATCGCGATGTTCCTTTGCGGCACAGTACTCCTCCTCTCGGGCGCAACGCCCGCGACAGAGGATCGCCTTCATTGGCTGCGAACCGTCATCCCATTGCCCGCCGTTGAAGCATCGCATTTCATCGGCAGTGTCATCGGCACGACGCTTGTCATCCTCGCTCGGGCGATTCAACGGCGTTCAAGCGCCGCGTATTTCGTTGCAGCGGGGTTGCTGGCCGTCGGTATCGTCAGTTCGTTGATCAAGGGCTTGGATTACGAGGAAGCGATCGTGTTGACGATCGCAATCCTCGCACTGGTGCCATGCCGACGGCATTTTTACAGACATGCTTCTGTCTTCCATCAGCCCTTTTCAGCCGGCTGGATCGCCGCCGTGGCGATCGCGTTGTTGTGTACGCTCTGGTTGTGCTTCTTTTCGTACAAGCATGTTGACTACAATCAGGAACTCTGGTGGCATTTCAGTTTTCGTGGCGACGCTCCGCGGTCGATGCGAGCACTGGTCGGCATCACCGCGGTGCTCCTCTTCTTTGTATTCGCCCGACTGCTCGGCCCGGGTCGCCAGAGACCGCAACTCCCCGGCCCCGACGAGTTGCGAATCGCCCTGCCGATTATCCGAATGTCGCCGAACACGGATGCCAACCTGGCGCTGCTGGGGGACAAGTCGCTGCTGTTCAATGACGAAAAAGACGCATTCATCATGTATGGCGTCAGCGGTCGAAGCTGGATCGCGCTGGGCGATCCTGTCGGGCCCGCATCCCGCCAGCGCGATCTCGCCTGGAACTTCCATGAACTCTGCGACGCCCACGGGGGAACAACGGTGTTCTACGAAGTGTCGAATACATGCCTGCCCCACTACCTTGAAATGGGGCTCGGCATTGCAAAAGTGGGAGAAGACGCCCACGTCGCGTTGGCGGACTTCACGCTGGAGGGCTCTGCGCACAAGGAACTCCGCCAGGTGCGCAATCGACTCACGAAAGACGGATGCGCCCTGACGATCGCGCCCGCAACTGATGTTGAGGCGCTGCTTCCCGAGTTACGGCGTGTGTCGGATGCTTGGCTGATGGAGAAACACACGCGTGAGAAGGGGTTTTCGCTCGGTTTTTTTGACGAGAGTTACTTATCCCAATTCCCGATCGCATTACTCCACAGGCACAATAGCCTCGTCGCATTCGCCAACTTGTGGCAAGCCGCCGAAAAGGAGGAGTTATCCATCGACCTGATGCGTTACGCGCCCGATGCTCCGAGCGGCGTGATGGACTTCCTGTTCTCGGAGTTGATGTTGTGGGGCAAGGCGGAGGGGTATCGACGATTCAACCTCGGAATGGCGCCACTCGCCGGCCTCGATCATCATCCATTGTCCCCTGTGTGGAACAAGATCGGCAACGCGATATTTCGACACGGTGAGCACTTTTACAACTTCAGAGGATTGCGACAGTACAAAGCGAAGTTCAACCCCGAATGGCGTCCACGATATCTCGCACATCCCGGCGGTCTCGCACTGCCGGGCATCCTGCTCGATCTTGGATCGCTGACATCGGGAGGAATCAAAGGGATTGTCGGGAAGTAGAGACGTTTGTAGGCGCTCACGTGGTCAGCGCAGGCGGCGATATTCGCTGACGTCGTCGCAACCTGACTTCGATCAGTGCAGCAACGCCGCGCCCGGCAAGGATCGTCGACGAATCGACTTTGGGAGCTCAGGCGTGACGGGGGGAATCAGGCAGCTTCGCGGCCGCAGCGTGATCGACCAGCCACGACGTCACGTTAGCGGCCGGCCTCAGAAGCTGTGCCGGTAACCTATCGGGCTCGTAGTCCCCGACGAGTACGTCCCGCAACACGTCGGCCTTCTCCGCTCCGGCCACGAGAAAGGCAATGGCCGACGCCCCTGAGAGCACGGGGGCCGTCAGCGTAACGCGCCATAAGCCGGACTCCGCCACGTAGACCTCCGCCGCTCGACGCATTCGTTCGTGAATCACACTCGTGCCCGGAAACAGCGACGCAGTATGGCCGTTGGTTCCCAATCCGAGCAGCACGAGATCGAACCGCGGAAGCTCAACGCCGAAGTGGTCGATCAACTCCGCCTCATACCCTGATGCTGCATCCGCCGGAAGAAGTTCACCGCGAATGCGATGCACGTTGCCGACGGGAATCGGCACATGATCCAGTAGCGCGTCGCACGTCATTCGATAATTGCTGCGTGCATCGTCCGGCGGCACGCATCGTTCATCGCCCCAGAATACGTAAACACGATCCCACTCGACCTGATCACAGTAGGGCTCACGTGCGAGCAGTTCATATGCGGCCTTCGGTGTACTTCCACCCGCGAGCGCGACGCTGAATCTCCCCTGCGACTGCACTGCCAATCTCGCCCGCTCGACGAACATTGACGCCGCGCCGTGCATCAGCGCATCAGAATCAGGAAAGAACCGGATCACGGTGAAGCGTCCGAGGGTTTGCCTTTTTGAACGTCCGGAACCCACCAGTTTCGGCCGTCGCGAGCGAGCAGCATCACGGCACTGTCCGGTCCCCACGACCCGGCAGGGTAGTTCGGAAAGTCCGTTGGCCGCACATTCTCCCACGCTGAGATGATCGGCATGACAACCGACCAGGCCGCCTCGACCTGATCCGCCCGCATGAACTGCGTTGCGTCGCCGAGAATCACGTCCAGCAACAAAGTTTCGTAGGCCTCGGGTTCCGACGCCCGTGGAAACGCCTCTTTGTAAAGAAAGTCCATGTCGACAGTCTGCAGGCGCATCGGCGAACCGGGCTGCTTCGCCTGTATCTTGACTTGAATGCCCTCATCCGGCTGAATCCGCAGCACAATCCGATTGGGTTGAATGTCCGGCACAGTGTCCGGCGGAAAAGCAAGGTGCGGAACCGGTCGAAACTGGATCACGATTTCCGACACGCGCGCCGGCAATCGCTTACCGGAACGCAAATAGAATGGAACGTCGTGCCACCGCCAGTTGTCGATCTGAAGGCGCAACGCCGCAAATGTCTCTGTATTCGATTCAGGGCTGACGCTTCGTTCCTTGCAATACGCCGTCGCTTGTTCCCCCCGGACCCAACCTGAATCGTATTGGCCGCGAGCCGCACTGAGATGAACCTGGTCCTCCGAAATCGGGCGGATCGCCTGGAGCACGTCGACCTTCTTATTTCGGATCTCGTCAGCATTGAACGAGACGGGACATTCCATTGCCACGTAGCATAGAATCTGCATCAGGTGATTCTGAATCATGTCGCGCAGCGCGCCCGATTTGTCGTAATAGCCGCCGCGATGCTCCACGCCGACGCTTTCGGCGACCGTTATCTGTACGCAGTCTATGTACCGCCGGTTCCATAGCGGCTCCATCAGCGAGTTTGCGAAGCGAAACGCCAGAATGTTCTGAACCGTATCCTTGCCGAGATAATGATCGATACGAAAGATCTGGGATTCGTCAAATACGCACGTCAACTTCGCATTCAACTCTCTTGCCGAATCCAGATCCCGACCGAACGGCTTTTCACAGACGATGCGCGATCTGGCCTTGTCGGCCGCCAACCCGGCATTGCAGAGCCCATTTGCAACCAGCTCCATCACACTCGGCGGCGTCGCCAGGTAGAACATGATGTTCGCCTCAGTCCCCCACTCCTTTTTCTTATCGCCGATCATCTCGGCCAGCTTCTTGAACAGCGAGTCGTCGTTGAAGTCGCCGGACAATGTATGCAGGTCGGCGGCAAACGCCGCCCAGGGTGCGTCGTCCGCCTTACCTCGACGAGAATACTTGTCCACCGCTTGACGCATGAGACGACGAAAATCGTCATCCGACTTCGCCGTGCGATCCACGCCGATCACAGCCAGCCGATCCGTCAGCAATTTGTCCAGACTCAAGTTGTAGAGGGCCGGCAGGAGCTTGCGCGAGGTTAAGTCCCCACTCGCTCCAAATATGACTACGATCGTCGGTGCACTTCGCTTCTGGTTGCCCATGATTTCCTCGAGGGAGCGTCACTCAGATTGGGGCAATGGCTCGCCCCATTGTGTGTGGAAAACGCCCTTCTGATCGATCCGTTCGTACGTGTGGGCGCCGAAATAATCCCGCTGCGCCTGGATCAGATTGAACGGCATCCAATCGCTGCGATACGCGTCAAAGTACGCCAAACATGCCATAAACCCTGCAATCGGAATACCTCGCTCAACGCCCTGCGCAACAACCGTTCGAAGGGCAGCCTGCAGCGAGCTCAGCCGCTCCGCCATGTTCGGAGCCACGATCAAATCCGACAATTCATCATTGGCCTTGTAAGCGACACGGATTTCCTCAAGCAATGCGGATCGAATGATGCACCCGCCTCGCCAAATGCGCGCGATCGCTTCCATGTTCAGATCATATCCATACGCCTTCGAAGCGGCCTGAAGCTGCGCCATCCCCTGTGCGTACGTGAGAATCGTCGACGCGTGCAGGGCGTCGTGCACTTGATTGACGGCATCTCTTGAGAAATCACCCGTCGGCGCCGGTCCGCGCAGGATCCGGTTTGCAGCATGACGCACGTCCTCTCGACCTGACAGATCTCGCAGCCCCACAGCGATATCGATCGTCGGCGTCGGAACTTTCAACGCCAGCGCATCCTGCGATGTCCACTGGCCCGTCCCCTTTTGACGCGCAACACCGAGAATCATGTCAATCAAAGAGTTGTCAGACTGAACGTCCTTCTGACGAAAGATCATCGACGTTATTTCGATCAGAAAGCTGCTCAGCGCGCCCTCGTTCCAGCGTTCAAAAACGTCCGCGAGTTCCTGATTCGAAAGTCCGACGCCTCGTTTGAGCAAGTCGTATGATTCGGCGATGAGCTGCATCAAGCCGTACTCGATGCCGTTGTGCACCATCTTCACATAGTGACCGGCGGATCCTGGTCCCAGATAAGTAACGCACGGCTCTCCATCCACGTCGGCGGCGATCGACTCCAGAATCGGCCGCACGCGCTCGTACGCTTCCCTCGAGCCGCCGGGCATCATGCTGGGGCCATGCCGCGCGCCCGACTCCCCGCCGGAAATACCCATACCGAAAAAGTGAATGCGTTGCTTGGCCAGAGACTCGACTCGCCGATTCGTATCCGTGAAGTGGGAGTTTCCGGCGTCGATCAGGAGATCGTCCGGCGACAACATCGGGGCGAGCTCGCGTATCACGGCGTCCACCGGCGCACCGGCCGGTACGAGCATCATGATCGCCCGCGGCTTGCGAAGCATCGCGACAAACGCCTTCGGGTCCGTCGTGGCGGAAGCCGGTTTCTCCTTCGCCTCGTCAACGAGCGCCCTTGCCTTGGCCGCATCCGTGTCCAGCCCCGCCGTCGAAAAACCATGGTCCAGCATGTTCAACAGGACGTTACGCCCCATGACGCCAAGACCGACCATGCCGATGTCGTGTTCTCGAATCTCCATGTCGATGGCTTCCTACCGTTCGTCCAGCGTCAATCCTAGGTCCGCCAGTTTCCGCCGCGTCGTGTCGACACTCTCGTGATGAATCCCATGAATCCCAAGGCTCGCAGCCACTTCAGCAAACATGGCCCGGTCATCGAGATACGCAACACTGGACGGCTCGACCTGCGCCACGTTCAACGCGAGTCGAAATATGTCGACATCCGGTTTGCGCAGATGCACGTAGCAGGAGAAGATGAAGAAATCCGCTACCTTCGATAACGGAAATGTCCGAACCCGATGCTCGGTCAATTCGTGTCCTTCATTGGAGATGATCGCAACGCGAAGATTGTGGAGCTTCTTCAGCGCCAGCACGTACTCGATCATGTTCGGCAGTTGCTCCGACTGCGCGAACATGAAGGCCGTGAACGCCTCACGCGTGAACGCCCGCTTCTCAAAGAAAACAACACGAGTCAGGTAGTCATCGAGCGAGAGCTTCCCCGTCTCATAAGTGTCGAACGTCATCCTGTGGCGATCATTCATTTCGGCCGGGTCAAGTCCGAACGTCTCTGCGGCGCGCTGGCGAGCCTGGCGGTCCCAGCCGTTGGTCAGCAGCACGCCGCCGACATCGAGAAACAACGTGTTGACCGCGCCCGCCAAGGAATCAGCCCCCTACAGAAAACGTCGCTGTTGCCGGATTGCGACCGTTGAACTGCGTCGCGCGACCGTTCGCGGCCAGATGTTCGAGCAGACTGAAGATTGTCTCCGCGTCTTCTTCGCGACCGATGGCGGCGGCAATCTCACTTGCCTTCCGCGGCTGTCGCGACAGCTCCGATGCGACTCGCGTCTGAAGTGAAAGTACGGCTGTTGCCGCCTTCTTGCCCGCCTCAACACCGGGCTGATGATAGGCGTTGATACCGATCAGGGATGCGTAGAAGCCGACGGCCCGCTCGAACAGGGCGATCAGCACGCCGACAACGCGTGCGTCGACGTTAGGTACCGTGATTGTCATCGACTCTCGATCGTTGCTGAACAGTGCTTCGCGCGTCCCCATCAAGAAGCCGTGCAGGTAATCCCCGGCCGTGATGCCCGGCTCGACATACACGGTTTCGCCGCCGTCGTTGAGGACGCGAATGAATACAACGAAGAAGTTGTTGACGCCGTCACGAAGCTGCTGGACATAAGCATGTTGGTCTGTCGAGCCCTTGTTCCCATAGACGGCAATGCCCTGGTCGACGCGTTCGCCATTCAGATTTAGACGTTTGCCAAGCGATTCCATGACGAGCTGCTGCAGGTAGCGACTGAATAACAGCAGTCGATCCTTGTATGGCAGCACAACCATGTCTTTCTCACCCTTGCCGCGAGTCGCGTGATTCCACATCAAGGCCATCAGGGCTGCGGGATTGTCCCGCACTGCATGCCGGCGCGTTACTTCGTCGCACGCCGCCGCCCCGGCAAGCATGGCATCGATGTCGATTCCCTGCAGCGCCGCCGGAACCAATCCGACTGCGCTCAGTTCGCTTGTCCGACCGCCCACCCAGTCCCACATGGGAAACGTCGCCAACCATTCTTGTGACTTCGCCTGTTCGTCGAGGTGTGAACCCTCGCCGGTGATCGCCACGGCATGTCGGGCGAAATCGAGCCCGGCAGCCTTGTAGGCCGCAGCGGCGGCGAGCATTCCATTGCGCGATTCCGGCGTGCTTCCGCTCTTGCTGATCACCAGGGTTAACGTCTCGGATAATTCACTGCCGATCGCCCGCAGCGTTCTATCGCAGCCGTCGGGATCCGTGTTGTCGATGAAATGCACTTTCATCTTGTCCGAAGCCGGATCGCCCAGTGCATCACTCACGAACATCGGCCCCAGTGCGGAGCCGCCGATGCCGATTGACAGGATGCGCGAGAACTTCGCGGACTGCTGCGGCTTGATCTTCCCAGTATGGATGTCGGTCGCGAACGCCTTGATACGCGCCGTTGTTTCCTGAATTGCAGCTGTCAACTCGCGGTCAGGTGCAAGTTGCGGCGCTCGCAGCCAATAGTGCCCCACCATTCGTTGCTCATCCGGATTGGCGATGGCTCCCCGTTCGAGCGCATCCATATCATCGAATGCAGCCGCCATCGCGGGCGCCATCGTGTCCAGGAAATCGTACGAGAATGCCATCCTGCTGACATCCAGCGTCAGATCGATCGATTCGCAGATGCACAGGTGCTCTTGATACCGGTTCCACAATTCCGTTTTCGTCATACCGGTCATTGGCTCGCCTCCTGCGCTTTCACCTTCGAGAGTCTGCGTACGTGCCGCTTCTCGCCGCTGAATCTCGCACCGAGAAACAACTCAGTCAGGGCCCAACACGCCTGTGCATCCTGCACTCGAGCCCCGAAACAGATGATATTCATGTCGTCATCCTCGACGCCTTGCCGCGCCGAGTATGCATCCTGGATCAGGCACGCCCGCGCGCCGCTCACCTTGTTGGCAGCGATGCAGGCGCCGACGCCGCTGCCGCACACGGCGATGCCGCGTTCGACACGCCGCGAAGCCACGTCACGCGCTAGCGGAATCACAAAGTCGGGATAGTCATCTCTCGGCACCAACTGCATTGCACCGAAGTCGACAACATCGTGCCCCGCACTGCGCAACAGCGCCACAAGGCGCTCCTTCAGCTCAAAGCCCCCGTGATCCGTTGCGATGCCGACACGCATGATCCCCCTAACCTCGCCTGTTGAGCAGCGTCTCTGCGCGTCGACAGACGTTTTCGACAGTGAACCCATATTCGCGCATCACGACATCGCCCGGCGCCGACGCCCCGAACTGATCTACACCCACGACGTTATCTGAAGACTCGAAATACGATCGCCATCCCAGCGTCACGCCCGCCTCGATCGCCAGCTGCGGAACGCCGTCGGGAAGCACCTCATTTCGATACGCCGCCGGCTGCTCTCTGAACAACTCAACGCTCGGTACACTCACGACACGCACCTTTGCACCGCCCTTCGCAAGTTCGTCGCACGCCGCCATGGCGAGATGCACTTCCGATCCCGACGCCATCAGCACCAGATCAAGTCGCTCATCGCCGGCGCCTTTCAGAATGTAGGCGCCATTCTGCAATCCGTCCGCGGAACCCAGCGTCGAGCGATCCAGCGTCGGTACATTCTGCCTTGTGAGCGCCAGTGCGACCGGACGGCTGTGCGATGCAATCGCGACGCGCCAGGCAACGGCCGTTTCGTTCGCGTCACAAGGTCGAATGACGACAAGGCCCGGAATTGTACGCAAGGATGCGAGCTGCTCGATCGGCTGATGAGTCGGTCCGTCTTCTCCGACACTGATGCCGTCGTGAGTGAAAACGTAAATATTCTGTAACCTCATCAGGGAGGCCAACCGAATCGATGGACGCATGTAGTCGGAGAAGATCAGAAACGTGGACGTATATGGAATTGCCCCACCATGCGCTGCCATGCCGTTTGCAATGCCGCCCATGGCGTGCTCGCGTACGCCAAACGCGATGTTACGGCCGGTGTAACTCCAACCGCCGCCCACGGCCCCCTGCACGCCTGCCGATTCTGTTGCGGCGCTTTGAAAATCTCCCGCCCCGGCGATCGCAGTGTGCGTCGACGGGTTCAAATCGGCCGAGCCGCCGAGCAGCGTCGGAACGCGACCCGCAATTGCATTCAGTATTTTGCCCGACGCGACGCGGGTCGCCATTCCCTTGGCATCGGCGGGGAAGCACGGAATGTCTCTGTCCCAACCGCTCGACAGTTCGCCGGCCATTGCGCGACGCAACGCCTTCGCCGACTCAGGATGCGCCGACTCGTACGCGGCAAACTGTCTATTCCAATCCGACTCCGCTCGTTTGCCGTTCTCGATCGCGCGCCGGAAATGACTCAGTGCATCGTCCGGAATCCAGAACGGCGGATCCAGAGGCCAATCGAGGTTCTCCTTGGTGCGTTTGACTTCATCCACACCAAGCGGTGAACCATGCGACTCGAACGAATCCTGCTTGTTCGGCGAACCGTAGCCGATGTGCGTTCGCACGAGAATCATTGACGGCCGCTCCGTCTCGTCGCGCGCCGCCGCAATCGCACGATCGATCGCCTCCACATCATTGCCGTTCTCTACATGCTGCACATGCCAGCCATACGACTCGAATCTCTTGCCGCGATCCTCCGTGAATGTGAGATCAACCCCGCCGGCGAGCGAGATTTGGTTGTCATCATAGAGATAGATCAATCGACCGAGCTTCAGGTGGCCTGCCAATGACGCGGCCTCAGCTGCAATGCCCTCCATCAGGTCGCCGTCGCTGACAATCCCGTATGTGAAGTGGCGAATAACCTCGAAACCGTCGCGGTTGTAGGTCGCCGCGAGATGCGCCTCGGCCATCGCCATGCCGACGCCGTTTGCGAAACCCTGACCGAGCGGTCCCGTCGTCGTCTCCACGCCTGGTGTGTGACCTCGTTCCGGATGCCCCGGCGTGCGGCTGCGCCATTGTCGGAACGCCTTGATGTCGTCAAGCGTCAGATCGTATCCCGTCAGATGAAGCATGCTGTACAGGAGCATCGATCCATGCCCCGCCGAGAGAACGAAGCGATCACGATCAAACCAGTTCGGATTCGCGGGGTTGTGCCGCAGATGGCGTGTCCAAAGTGCGTAGGCCATCGACGCCGCCCCCATCGGTAGGCCCGGATGGCCGCTGTTGGCCTTCTGAATGGCGTCGATCGACAAGAACCGGATCGTGTTGATACATCGCTCATCGAGCGACGTATTGGATGACTTCGCGGACGAGGCGACTGCCATTTGCATCTCCTGAACTCAATCTTGCGGAGCGGCGCTCGGCCCTCCGATCATGTCGGTTGTTTGGCGACATCTGCCAACTCTGATGTATGGGTATACGCCGAATCGGCGTGATTCACAACGACCTCAAAATCTCGACCTTCCCAACGCTCGTCCACCTGCCATCGGAACGAAAAACTCACACGTGCGCCCGCCGGCAGTTCCTCCGTCGGAAGATCGACCCAATGAACTCCAAGGGTCGAATCCGTCATCGGACTGTCTCGCAGCGATTTCCACCCGTCAACGCTCCATCGAACGACCGCCGGTTTGAGCGCTTCAATGCGCAACACGCTGCCCACTTCCATCGACCGGCAACGATGATTGAAACGCCAGAACCCACGAGAGCCACGGGATCGCCCCCCGAGATACCGTTCCGCCGTCTGCCGCGGAGCATCGAAGACCCGACCGTCCCGCAGCGATCGCTGCAGTTTCAGATACTCGGCATGAGCCCAAACGAGCGGCATGGCCGAACCGGACGGCCATCCGTTGAACAGTTCGCGTTCCGGCATGTCGCCCGCGTCCCAGACCTGCTCGGGCAACAACCCGCTCTCGCCCGCAATCGCCTCCAGCGTCCTGGAAATCGCAATCGCGGCGTCAGTCCGCCCGGCGGCAATCTCATAATGCCCACGTTCGCCGGCCAGCAGAGGCCATGCACGGCCGACGCCTGTTCCGTCAAAGGGGCTGCCGTCGTCGTGCTCGCCGTATCCGTCGCCGTTGTATCGTCGCCAGAGACGCCCTGCGGCCGTATCCACACCGAGCATGGCGTCGACCAGCTTGATCGTATTCAGGACCCGCGGATCGTCTGGTGCACGGAGACCGAATCTCACAAGCGCCAACGCGTCGGTACTGATGATCTCCTGCGCGGGGGCCAAGTCCTCCCCCGGCGGGCGGTTCTTGATGGGCACGAAGCCCGATTGTGGCGAACTCGCGTCGGCGCAATCGGGCGGTGCAACTCGCACATAGTACCCGTCGACACCGTGCTTTCTTGCCAGCGCCGTTCCGCGAACGTAGCAGACCCGGTCGATCGCCGCCTCCCATGCGTCGGCCGTCTCCCGCAGATAGGTTGCCACGGCGTTTTCGCACTGGCGCTCCGCAACCTCTGCCGCCGCGCACAGCCCGGCGATTTCAACCGCCATCGTGAACGGCGAGAATCCAGGGTCCTCCTCCCATCGATCCTGCCCCGTGACGGGTCCGTTACGGGCAATGAATGCCGCGGCGGCACGAATCATGGGCCAGAGGCGAGCCTCGTCCCGCGCGTCAAGCGCGCCTTCGCGCCGCGCAAGATCCACAAGCAGAATCGGGAACGCTGTCTCATCCATCTGCACGCCGTTCCAATAGGGGCGACCGTCGAGCCACATGTTCTGCGGCCAATGCCCGTCTGACTCCTGCGTGCTCTGAAGGTATTGAATCGCGCGTAGAGCGTCATCGTGCGCGCCAATCGCGAGGAACCCGCCGGCCGCCTCGACGTGATCCCGCGGCCAGATCAGATGGTAACCGCCCAGATCCTCGTCGCCTTTCGCGAATCCCCACGGGATGGAAAGACTTGCGATCATGGCGCCTGGAAATTGCTTGGAGGCATGACAGCGCAGGACCGTACGGCTTGTACGAGTCAGGTGCACAGATCGATTGCCGCTTTCGGCATGCGGCGTATGCCCGATGTGCCAAGCCCGCCAGGACTTTACATACTCGTCCTGAATCGAATCAAATCCCTTGTTGAGCGACGACATGACATGATGGGCAGCCTCTTCGAATGTCCGGCCGAAGCCAAGGGCGAGGACGAATTCACCTCCGCACTCAGCCAGCGGCACTTCTCCGGTCAAAGCGACGTTGCCGTTATCAGCTCGCAAATAGTGCTTGGTCAGAATGCGATTCCGCCACAGATCCTGCCATCCATCAGAGTCCCCGACATAGCCCGCGCTGCCGTGGGCCCACCCCGCCGAGCATCCCAACGCCAACACGCAATCGCCGCGTCGGGCGCCGAGGTACCGGGCGCCCTTGAATTCGTCGAGAAACGCATCGTTGCCGGCGCCACAGTTGCCGAGATGCGGCGCAAGAAGCGCGTACACGTGATACCCCGCCAGTTCGCCCTGCGTCGGTGAGAATCGCACGCGTTGGAGTACAACGTCCCGCTCCGGATCGCTCAGCACCGTTTTTTCAATACGGTAACGACGCTGCACGCAAGAGTTCGTCAAACGGAAAGCTGGCACGCCGGGCTCGATCGGTTCGATGGCATGTGACGCGTGACGCTTCTCTTCCGAAAAGAAGTCGCGACCGTCCGTGACGACAAGCCCCAGGTCACGAATGGCTGCTCGATCAATTTGTGGGTAGTACACTTCGTTGAGAATTCCGTGACTCAACGTAAACCAGACGCGGCTTGTGCGTTCCAATGCCGTGCCGACACCGCATTTTGCACTGGATGTCCATCGGGGCGGGATCCCGGGGCCACCGGGTGGCGTCCCGGCGTTGCTTTGCCCCCAGCCGCAAACTTCGACGCTCATGACAACGCCTCTCCGGGAGCGACGGCTCCATCGATTCCCCACAAACGGAATCCACCCGTGAACGCGTTCTCATTGTCTCCCCGGCGAACGCCCTCGGGCAGTTCGTCGAGCTTGTGAACATTTCCTCCGCCGAGGACCACGTCTGTCGGTTCAAGCGCCGCCCGAAATGCGTCAACCACCGCGAACACATGTCGACGCCATCGCTTTTTCCCAAGGCGTTTGAGACCACGCTCGCCGACGTAGTCTTCATAGGTCCGCCCCTTACGATAGGGAAGATGACCGAGTTCCATCGGTACCAACTCGCCGTTGACAATCATCGCAGATCCGAGACCCGTGCCCAGGCCGATGAACAGCATCCGACCGCCAACGTAGCTGCCCAAAGCCTGCATGGCCGCGTCGTTGACCATCCGCACTGGGTGTTTGATCGCCGATTCGAAGTCGAATCCGACCCAGCCCACCGCCAGATTGTGCGGCTCGGCAATCGGCTTGCCATGCACAACAGGGCCGGGGTAACCGATCGAAACGACGTCGAATTGCCATCCGACGGAGAGCCTGAGAACGTTCTTCACCATCAAGTGAGGGGTTAAGTTCGGCCCCGAGTCGAATTGCCGATGCTCACGCGCACCAGTCGCAAGAATCTTGACGTGTGTTCCACCCACATCTATTACAAGTATGTGACGCGCCTCACCCGTGAAGTCGGACTTCCTGGATCCCGTGGTTTCAACACGTGCCACGCGCAGCTCCGATCATCAGAATCCGGACTCGTCGAAGCTCGACATCCCGATCAACGCTCATCGATGCGGTTTGTCAGTGTAACGCGAGTCTCGCGGACGCAAAGACTATAGTCTGCCCGAATGCCCAAACTCGGCGACGGATCGCACGCGGATCAGTTCAGCATTGTTTTCCGATGAAAAGCCTCGGCGCGTACGACAGACGCAATGGAATCGTGGGCCCGCTAGTTCAGGATCGAAAATCGGGCGGCCGATGTCGTGCGAAACAACACTCCGCCGCACGCCGGGAGTGGAGGCGCAATGAATGGCCTTCTCGATTAGGAAAGACACTCGGAGGAGTCGGGCGCAATCAATCCGCCCCTGCCCATGAAGCCGCCTTCAATCTGTTTAAAAGGCTGGAGATCATCGCGACAAAATGGCTCGTCGCTGCAATTGACACGTCTTAGTCGGCCGACTGTGCCATGGTTTTGCCGCCGATCCTACCGATCCATGTGGCGCATTTGGCAAGAAGACTGACCTTGTCGATCGGTTTGCTTGCGTAGTCATCGCATCCCGACTCGATACACCTGTCGTGATCTTCGGTCATCGCGTTGGCCGTCAATGCGATGATCGGGAGCGTCGACCCACGTAGGCGAAGTGTGCGAGCCAGCATGTATCCGTCCATTTCGGGCATCTGCATGTCTGTCAAAAGCATATCGTAAGGCTGCCCATCGTCTTCGGCCCTGTCGATCATCTCCATGGCGATGCGTCCGTTGTCGGCCACGTCGACAAATGCCCCGGCCCGCCGCAGATGTAATGCGATCAAGCGCTGATTGTCGGGCCCGTCCTCGGCCAATAGAACGCGTGCTCCGCTTAGCGACTGCGCATGATCTGCAAGTCCGGCGCCGGCCGTCGGTGAATTGGCCCCGGCATCCACGGCCGCACTGTCCAACTCGTGATCGATCATCCGAACGTCTGCCAATTGACCGGCTGCAATCGTGACTCGATAAGTCGTACCGACGCCGACCTGCGTACTCAGCAATTGTACGTCGCCGCCCAACAGCTGCGCGAGACGTCGACTGATCGTCAACCCCAGGCCGGTCCCGCCAAACTGGCGCGTTGTCGTAGCGTCCGCCTGCGTAAACGGATTGAAGATCCTCTCAGCCTGATCCGCCGTCATCCCGATTCCGCTGTCCATCACGTCGAATTGTATGCTGGGCGTGTCGCCGTCGTCGCTCAACCGACTGACCAACTTCACATATCCGGCATCTGTGAATTTGATCGCGTTCCCCAGCAGGTTGATCAGAATCTGACGCAGGCGGACAGGATCCGTATGAATGGTCTCGGGAATCGGTGCGACGAGTCTTGATTCGAATTCGAGTTTCTTGGACTCAGCCCGGACACGCATCATCGCACTCACATCCGCGACGACTTCAAACAGCGAGACCGGAATTCGCTCGACAGACATCTTCTCAGCTTCAATTTTCGATAGATCGAGAATGTCGTTGATGATCCTCAGCAGATGTTGCCCGTGCCGCATGATCGTATCGATGGAATCTCGCAAATCCACTTCGCAATCCGAGCTTGCTCGATCGCAGTTTTCCGCGATCAACTCCGAGTATCCCAGAATAGCAGTCATCGGTGTGCGAATTTCGTGGCTCATGTTCGCGAGGAATTCGCTCTTGGCGGCGTTTGCCCTTTTGGCCTCAGCCGTCAGGAAACTCGCTTCGATCGCCAGGTTGTTTGCCCGCACCGTGGCTTCTTCGAGGGATCGATTGCTCTCCAGAGTCCTCGCCTCGGCCTCTTTTTGTGCGGTGATATCCCAGTTGGTGCCGATCAGGTGCAACGGACGCCCTGTTGCATCGCGGTGCACGCTGGCGATCGCTCGGATATTGCGAATCGTCCCATCCGGCCAGACAACGCGAAACTCGGTATCGAACTCCTTCGTACCCGCGAGAGCGTTACGGATCTCTTCGTCTCCACGCTGTCGGTCCTCGGGATGCACGCCCGCACACCAGGCTTCGTAGACGCCATCGAATTGATCCGGTGAAATTCCGTACAGGCGATACATCTGATCGTCCCACACGAGCCGATTGTTGACGACATCATAGTCCCAGATACCGACGCCGCCTGCGCGAACCGCGAGAGCCAGCCGATCAGTGGCCCGTCGCAACGATTCCTCCGATCTCTTTCGCTCCGTAATGTCATGGGAAATTGACACGAAACGCTCAATCCGCCCGTCGGCGTCCTTGAACGGCGCAATGATCGCATCGACCCAGAAAAGTGCGCCGTCCTTCGACCTGCCGCAAATCTCGCCTCGCCAGGACTTACCGTCCAACAGCGACTGCCAAAGTTCCTGCCAGAACGCCGGAGAGTGCGCGCCCGAGTCCAGAATCCGATGATCCTGCCCCAGAAGTTCTTCACGACCATACCCGCTGATTGCACAGAACACTGGATTGACATCGATAATCCGGCCCTCGAGATCCGTCGCCGAGATGATCGAGTGCTGGTCGAGTGTGGTCCGAAACGCCATCGTCTCGCGTAGCGCGCTTTCCGCCGCGGCTTTCGCCGTCGCCAGGTCGTTTGTCATGCCCTGGGCCAACTCGACGGCCCGAGTGCGCGCAGTCATGATTGAAAACGCGAATCCTGATAGCAGAATTGTCAGAAGACTGCCGCCCATTCCAATGTAAGCGGGCCTTGAGTGGTCGACCGTCGAAGCAAACGCCGGCGTCGTGCTTGTGGCCACACTCCACGTCCGACCGCCCACAGTAATCCTGTTGACTTTATTGAATATACGCTCTCTAGCGACTGACGTATGAGTGGCGCCGGCGCGGCGGCGCAGGTGGCCGTCACAATCAAACAACATTGCCGCCTTCGTCAATTGCGTCCCGTCATAGATTTCGAAATCGAGCTCCGAATCGACGGATTCGAAAACGTCCGCCAATGCCGTCTCGAGGATAATCGGCGCGTATACAAGCCCGACCAGCGTCGCTTCACGTTGCGCTGCCGTCGTCGGATTTGTGCCGTTCCTGTAGACAGGAACGTAGTACAGGAAACCGGTCTGCTGATTGTCGTCCTGTACCAACGTGATCCGGCCGGAAATCGTCGGTTCGCCGGTACGCACGGCTCGCTCGGCAGCTTCGCGACGGACCGCTTCGCTCCCGATGTCGAGGCCCCATGCCGCACGATTGGGCGCCATGGGATAGATGTGCTTGATGACGTATAAGTCCGGACTCGGTGGGGCCGCCGACTCTTGCCCGTCATCTGGCGACCGATGGCTTGCGACTGTTGTGATCCGAAAGTCCGGAGCGTCGTCCGCCCTTTCAGCGGCGACGAATTCGTCAACATCTTCACGCATGACCCGCTGGATAAAACCGATACCGATCGCCCCGGGGAACTCGGCCGACAGGTCTCGCGAATCGACGTAGGCAGCAAACTCACCACGTTCCACAGTCTTGCTTGCGGCGTATACGCCGCGGGCCCCCTTCAACCCGTAGACGACTCGATTTGCACGGTCTCGCACTTCCGTGACGAGGCGCTCCACCAACTGCTCGTAGTGGGCACGAGCCTCGCGCCGAACGCCTGTGTAGGCGCCGAATACCGCCAGCCCCGTGAATGCGAGTCCCAGGGCTCCAACCATCGCAGTCAAGACGATCGTCTTCCCTGGCGCTACACCAAATCGAAAATCGACGGCCGCCTGTGAATGCCTGACGGCCAGCCGTACCCGCCAGAGAATCACGGGGCCGGCCAACATCGCAAGCATGGCGGCGTCAAGAAATGCTTCAACCGTTTCGCTGACGCCGGGCGCAACGAACGGCAGTAAGAACATGATCGCCGTCTCCGCCAGCGCGATGGCGGCGATGATCTCGATCATCAGTCGGATGGTATTGAAGGGCCGCGTCACCGGCGCGCCCCCCTTGCGTCAATCTTCTCGACGCAATTGAGGAATGAGCCTGACAAGCGCATCGAATGCAACGACATTGCCGTCGGGATGAGGCCGCAGATTCTCGACATAATGTCGAACGAAAAAGGACCCTCCGCCGACCTTCGTCGCGTCGGAGTAAGTGCAGCCGGGGCGTAGTCAGCCAATATCAACAATGCTCCTTCATCAGAGAGAATCTCGGATATCAGCAAACTCGGCTTCTTTGCACGCCACGCTTAGGTTATTGCGAGCCCGATGGCATCGCGTGCCAACCAATTGACGGGGTCACGACGGATGGTGCGATAAGAATGAACATTGGATCAGTCCGTTGCTGATCTGATGCTTAGGCTGGCCAAGGGAACGGATGCCGACCGACAGTTCGCTGCGAATTCGCAAAGTGCAGCAAGAATCCGGGCCTTGCGTAAAAACCGCAATCCCTGACACTGAGCCCGCATCACATGCGCGACGCGCAATTATCAGGCCATCGACACGGTGCGATCTCAGTCGCCCAGCACTGCACGACTCAATCCGCCGACGACCCTCTCGACCACGCCGACGGAAACAAACGGCTTGAACGCGAGGCCGAAGGGCCCCGCAGCCATTCTCGCATCGGCGCCGGATTACGCGCCGCCTCAATCGCAACACCTACGGCTGCAGCAGCGCGTCGACAAAGGACTGAATGTCCATCCCGTTGCTTAGACCGTCGCCGTTCACATCCGCGCGAGCGGCATCGCAATCGGGATAGCCCAACTGGTAAGCACTCGGATCGGTCAACGCCAGGACGAATGGGATCAGATCATCAATCGACGCGTGATCGTCGCAATTCAAGTCGATCGCGATTGGTGACGCTGCGCCGCTGACGGCGAAGATCCCGGTTGTGCGGCTTGAACTCGATCCGTCGGCCCGACCGAAAGTGAGGCTCTCGATCGGTTTCACGTTAAGCCCCATCGTCGCAAGATCCAGCGTCGTCTGGTAGATTCGCGGATTCCCACTGGAGCCATCCTCGAAACTGCCGTTTGAGACTCGGACGCGCCCGAGATCATTGATGCCATTGCTCGAAATGACAAAGAACCAATCGTACCCCTTATAGGTCAGTCCATCGGCAGTCGTGCCGTCAGTGAATGTAATCGTAACGGGCCCCGTCGAGTCCGATGCAGCGTTTCCCGAGGCGGCGAAGATCGCGAGCAGGTCATACGGCCTTTGCGCTTCCGGGGCAAATACGAGTACGCCGCCCGTTTGCGTATTGTCCATGAACAGTGTGTTGGGCGCGTCGTACGGCTGCAGCTGCACCCGCGTCGTGCCATCCGATAGGCTGACGAATTCGCCGCCGACCGGCAACCCTTTTGATGAACCCGACAGGCCGGCTTCGTAATACGCGTAGGAATTCGGCACATCAAACGACTGTGAATCGTCATCGAAAGGCGCAGCGGCCGATCGCTCGACGACGACGTCACGATTCCATCCCGTCGCCGCGATGGGTGTCATGACCGGCCGCACGACAATGTCTCGTTTCAACTCGTCGAGCAACGGCTGCGCCGGAAATGTGCCGACAGTCAAGTCGTTCGCGACGATCGCAGCCAACACCATGACATGCTCGTCCGTCGGAAGCGTCAGTGTCGCGGCGTCAGGTGGCAGATCGATCCGGTAACCAAAGAGATAGCAATAGCCGTATACCTCATTCCCGCCCCCGGGCGTGTGTCGATGCGACGAGAACCACGCGACCGGATCGGGTCGTATGAACGCCGGCTCAAGTCCCAGATAAGCCCACGGCCAGGAATAGGCCACTTCCGAAATCGCCCCTTCCCATATTCGATTGTCCCATTGGCCGACGTAACCGCCCCAATCCTGGATCTCCAACTCGATCGGATCATCGTCAACGAGAAACGTCGCCGTCCGCTCCCCATTCGCCGCCGCTGCAAGGAGATAAACTTGATTGAAGTCGCCGGCCGGCAACGCAATCTGCTGTCCGTCGCACATAACGGCATTCAGTTGCCCGCCCATCGTCGGCCCAAGTTCAAACGTCACGCCACGATAGTCGACTTCCTCCGCGAGCATCTCCGCGGGAATACAATTCCCGGCGTCATCAAATCCACTGGCGGCCGACTGCCCATCGTTGCTCGTGACCGCGGCATTGAAGGGGAGCGCGACAGACTGAAAATCGACGGCCGGAACCGTCGTTGGCGCCGGTCCGGGCGTCAACGCGAACGTGCGAAGTTGATAGCCGTTCAAATCGACAACGAGCGCTCCATTTGAAACCGTCGCAGGTCCGACGGGTTGTTCCTGACCGTCACATTCACGCGCGGATGCGATTCCCGTCGGCATCGAAATATGTACGTCCGCAGCCGGTTGCCCGTCGAGTTCCACGACCCGAACAATGATCTCGTCGCTGTCCTCCGCCTTCTTGACGGCCATTACGCGAACGCGTGAGTCATCGACATCAAGTAGTGACAGCGTGCGGCCCAACGGCCCCGCGTGTGATGTCGTTTGGAATACGATCGGCGGCTGGCTCATTCGCATCGCCTGCCAATCGGTCTGGCCGTCGCGCCAGCTGCCGGCGTGGCCGGCCAGTCCATAGAGAAAATCGTGCCGCCCCCAGTCCTGCGTCCCCTGATCCTGGTATCCCCCATAGGTCCCGGGCGTACGAATCAGCGTCAGGCGCAGCGTCGCATCATCCGGCTTGTCCGAGCCGTACTTGCTGTCGCTCAGGACAGTCGCGCCGTACATACCGTCGGTGCTCGTTAGATCGAACCATTGATGCGACGGCACTTCGTACTTTGACGCGTCGTTGTTGCCGCGCTGGATTGTGCCGACTTCCCAGTTGTACGTGGCATTGGGATTCGAAACCGAGAGCGGAAAGACCGCCTTCAGATTGCTTGCCGAACCCCGCCAATCGATCGTGTTATCAAACTCGACGCGATTGCCGCCGTCTCCAGCCGCAAGTCGGATCGTCTGCACAAAATGCGAATCCTGGGCATCTCGCGTAACTTCCAATGCGATTCGGGCAGCGCCGTTCTCGACGATCGCGACACTCGTGGGACCGTCGACGTACGCCTGAGGCGGCTGCTGAGCGTCGTTCCAGTCGATATTCCATGCAGGCCAATCGTTCGGGTAATCTCTCGAAAAGGCCAATCGCGCAGGCGATGAGAGCACGGCACGACCCGCCGCCTTGTCGTAGATCGACGCAACATCGCCATTGGCGTCGAGCGTGACGAGATACCGTGAATTCTCCAGCGACGAATTGGTCACGACGAGCGAAGACGCCATGGGCGTTTGCGCCGGCTGCACGTCGTACACCGCGACGCCGACTGACGGAACTGATGCCAGAAACAGAATCTTCAGTGTGCTTCCCTTGGCGCTTACGACTTGTGACGGTACGACCGTCCCCGCCGGTCCAACAACCCGAACGGCCGGTGGCGGACTACCCGGAAACGACACAGTTGCCTCAACCACATCCTCACGATCGATGGACAGCGGGTTGTACACGACCAGCGGCACCCCCACCGCAGTTGTGTCGAGCCCAGCCGCGATAGATCCCGCCGCACTGTCGAGTACGCTCGCGAACTGGTTCATCGCGAGAATTTCATCGTTCCATGAATACTCGTAGGCCTTCGGATGCGACGTGCCCGGCAGGATGTCATGGAACTGCCCACCCATCACGAGTGTCCATGCATTATTCAGGCGCGATCGTGGATAGGCCGGGCCGCCCAACCACTCTGCAAGCACTGACGCCCGCTCAGCCGCGTCCGCCAATAACTCATTCTTGTGATTCCATCTCTTCATATAACACTGAGATGTGATCGACCCTGCGGAGTGTTGAGTCAGCAGCATGTCGCCCTGGTAGTGCGGCAATGCACCGACCAACAAAGGCGGAATATCCCGGAACATCTGATCGGCCCGTGCCGAAACCACGTGGACCGGCCCCGTGCCATTGACGCTGGTTTCAAGCCACTGAATCGTCGACGTACCGGGTGCGCCGCCCATGTCGCCGACGCCGTAGTACATGTAGTCGGCGAAGACGCCGGATGAACTCCCCGTCGCGTTGATTCGATCGAGCCAACCAGAGTCGTTGCTGAGATCGTGATTGATGGAGCTGACGTAGTTTCCGGGGTTCAGTGCGGCGATAACGGACGAACCATCCAATCCCTCCCACACGCCGACGTTGAACGGAATCCCGATTGCGGAACCCCACGTTAATTTCTGTGTTGAGAAACCCTTCAGGCCGCAATGGGCCAGGATGCTCGGCAGCGATGCCGGGAACCCGAAGCAGTCAGGGAGCATGAACTCGGCGCTGGCCTTGCCGAACTCCTGTCGAAAGAAATGATTGCCATATAGCACCTGCCGGATGAGCGACTCCGCCGAAGGCACGTTGACGTCGCACTCTTCCATCGACGAACCCGCGGGATACCAACGGCCGCTCGCGACGTATTGTTGTACCTGAAGAAAGTCGGCGGGGAAGTACTCCTTCATCATGCGATAACGATTGGCCCCGCTGAAGTTGAAGATGTAATCCGGATAGGACTCGAAACGACTGAAATTGTCATGCATTGTCGCCGGGAGGTACTGCTCGATCGACGCCTTGTAGGTCCAACGCCATTGCGTGTCCAGATGCGCATAGCCGACGGTATAAAGCGTCGGCTCTTGAGCTCGTACCAGTGCCGAGATCATGGCAGCAGAAATCAAGGCGCAGATGATCGAGATTTTTTTCATCTGTCTCCCTCCGTCTCTCGTGGCCGTGCCGCGCCAAACAAGACCGGGTGACATCAAAGGTGGGGGCACATCTATCGATTCTGCTCTTCGCTGCGCACAGCGTCAAGAAAAGCGGCAGCGCCGAACGGACCTTTGCACGCAATCAGATTGAACAGACCGATGACGCGCGTTGGACACACAATTCATCAATTGCACAGATCTGCGTGCGCCGATTGCATCCGCGCGGCAGGGACGTTCCAATTAACGATGAATCTATGCAGATTTAATCACGTACCAATTCAGGCCGAATTCAAACTTCGCCGGCGGCGCGAGTGAGTCGCTCGCAACACGACGATCACGAGAAAAAAATGTTCACGAAAAATCGGGAAGCGCGATCCTCGCATCCCGGTGCCCACGCAGGTGCGGAGCGGATTTCTGCCCAGACGAATTTGCGATCATGCCGACCTGCTCGTGAGTTCGCTCCATCCGTTTGAAACATCAGGGCCACCGCGATGTTGGTCTGTCGCGATACGAGATCAGAAAACGAAACACGTTCGCCGCGATGCGCAGGCGCAAAAGCACGAATCGCCAGACACGAGCCTGAACATGCGCTCAATCGCCGGTCCAGGCGCCAAACTGACTTCGACGAATCGGAGATTCGGCTCCCTGCGACGCTACCCTCCATGCGTAGTTCCTTACCGTCGTGCGGGAGGATTGATGCCGGATCTCTCGGAAACGCGTCTCACGGCGGCCTTGGCGCGTGTGAGCAAAGTCACGTAGGATAGGCGTCGTCCTAGTCAGGCGTGCGTCGCATCATGCTCGCGTCATGCATCGAGTAACGCGTGCTGGCTGATTCCGAGGGAAGGATCCGCCACGCAGCTTCGGTCCGAGCGCATCATCAGAACAGGGTACCGATATGTCCAAGCCCAACCTGCAATCTGGTCAATCCCGATCATTGTCCATTGGGCTGTCGCGGCGCGACTTCCTTTACGTCGGGCTCGCCGGCGGTCTCGGCCTCTCACTTCCCGACTACCTCCAGCGCATGGCGCAGGCGGATCAGAAACTGCCGACCCACAAGCCCCCTGTAGCGGATTCAATCATCAACATCTTCCTGCCCGGCGGCATGGCGGCCCAGGAGTCTTTCGATCCGAAACCACTGGCCCCGATTGAGTATCGCGGCCCGCTAGGCGCCGTCGGCACCGTCCTGCCGGGCGTCGCGTTCAGCGAATGCCTCCCGAAGACTGCCCAGATCGCGGATCGGCTGTGCGTCATTCGCTCAATGAACCATGGCGAAGCCGCCCATGAGCGCGGCACGCACAACATGTTCACCGGCTATCGTCCGAGCCCGGCAGTCAGCTATCCATCGATCGGATCAGTCATCTCTCATGAACTCGGCAACAAGACGGAACTGCCCCCCTACATCGTCTTGCCGACGCAACCGACGGAGTTCGCCGGCCCCGGGTTCCTCAGCACGCGCTTCGGGCCCTTCAGCCTCTATTCCGACCCTGCGGACAAGAACTTCGCCGTGCGTGATCTCTCGCTGCCGGGCGACGTGGACCACGCGCGATTCCAGCGACGACAGCAAATGCTCGAAGCCGTCGAATCGCATTTTCGCGCAGCCAGCGAGAGCGATGCCGTGTCGGCCATGGATGAGTTCTATCAGCGGGCGTACAACATCCTCAGCTCTGAATCCGCGCGTGCCGCATTCGATCTCCGGCAGGAGCCCGCAACATTGCTGGACAACTACGGCCGTCATGCCGCCGGCATGAGGATGATCCTGTGCCGCCGCCTTGTCGAGGCCGGTGTCCGTTTCGTTTCGATGACGTTCGGCAGCTGGGACCATCACGCAAACATCGCAGGCGGCGTCCGCAGCCAGTTACACGAGTTCGATCAGGGCTTCTCAGCCTTGATTCAGGATCTCGACGCACGCGGCATGCTGGATCGCACACTCGTGATGGTGACCACCGAGTTTGGCCGCTCGCCGAAGATCAACCGCGACGGCGGACGCGATCACTGGCCGCGCGTATTCAGCGTTGTCGCGGCCGGTGGCGGCTTTCATCGCGGCCTCGTCTACGGTGCATCCGATTCGACGGCGACGACTGTCGACAGCGATCCGTTGAGCGTCGAGGACTTCGCCACGACGATCTATAACCAGATCGGCATCATCGCCGACGGCGAACTCATGGCGCCGGGTAATCGTCCGATCGAAATCGTCAAGGGCGGCAAGGTCGTGACCGACCTGCTCGCGAAACCGGCGTGAATTATCGACAGGCATTTATCCTGGCTTGCACATTGGCGTTGTCGCTCCTGGCGGCGTCGACCGAAGCCGCAGCGCCGGAACTGCTCGCGGTGTTTCCGACAGGAGTCCAGCGCGGCACGAATTTCGAATTGTCATTGCAGGGGAATCGCCTTGCTGATGCCGAGGAAATTCTCTTCTACCGTCCGGGAATTCAAGTCGAGTCAATCGTCGCCGAAGACAAGACCGTGACCGCCAAGTGTTCGATCGACGCATCGTGCCGGCTCGGGGAACTACCGCTCCGTATCCGGACGCGTTCCGGAATGACCGAGCTCCGCACGCTCTTCGTCGGCGCCCTGCCTGTCCTCCCGGAGACAGAACCAAACAATGCCATCGACGCGGCTCAGGCGATTTCTCTCGACATCACGATCGATGGACGCATAACGCGAGAGGACATCGACTATTTCGTCGTAGAAGCAAAAGCCGGCGAACGCATCACGGCCGAAATCGAAGCAATCCGCCTGGGACGCACGATGTTCGATCCCTACGTTGCGATCCTCGATTCCAATCGCTTCGAACTCTCCGCCTCAGACGACTCTGTGCTCCTTCTGCAGGACAGCATCGCGTCGGCCGTTGCACCGCAGGACGGCCGGTATTACGTGCTCGTCCGCGATGCTTCCTTCCAGGGCGACGACGCGTCGTTCTATCGACTGCATGTAGGGCGCTTTCCGCGTCCGCGCGTCGCTTTTCCGCCGGGTGGTCAGCCCGGACAAATCACCAAACTGCAGCTGCGAGGCGACGTCGCCGGAGAAATCGACCGAGAAGTCCAGCTCCCTGCCGCGCCCACATCAGCATGGCCGGTCGACGTCGAGGATTCCGCCGGCGTCACGCCGTCGCCCGTATGGTTGCGCATCGGTAACGAAGCGGTCGTCAACGAAATCGAAACAAGCGATGGTTCCCGACGTCCCGAGAATGCCAATCCGCCCATTGCATTCCAAGGTGTGCTATCCCAACCGGGTGAGACTGACGAGTGGACATTCTCCGCGACCAAGGACCAGGCCCTCGCGATCCGCGTCGTTGCTCGCGAGATTCGCTCGCCAATCGATTCTGTCATCGATGTCCTTGGGCCCGACGGAGCTGTCATTAGTTCAAACGACGATGCTAGGGGACCAGACAGCGAAGTCGCCTTCACAGCGCCGGCGGATGGCGGATTCAGGATTCGCCTGCGCGATCATCTGGGCCGTGGCGGCCCCCTCTTCATCTATCGAATCGAGATTGCTCCGCGCGAGCCTGCCATTCGCGTATCGATGGACGTCATGGACAAACGCCGACCGCAGTTTCTCCAGACGATCGACGTGCCCCGCGGAAACCGATTCGCCGGCCTCTTTCGCGTCACACGCGAAAACGTCGGCGGTCCCGTCAACTTGTCGATAACGGATTTGCCGAACGGCATCGCAGCGTCGCTTATTCAATTGGACAAAGACGAGACATTGCTTCCCGTTGTGTTTGAAGCGACTGCCGACGGCCAAACTGCCGGCGCACTATGTTCGTTGTTTGCGAACATCAATAGCGGAGGCGGCGTTCTGACCGGCGCCTTCGAACAGCCAATTCCACTGGTCATCGGTCCGCCGAACGAACAAGTCTATTACGCGACATCGGTAGATCGACTGGCCGTCGCACTGACGGAGTCGGTTCCATTCCGGATCGACGTCGATCCGCTGCCCGCCCCGTTGCTACGCGACGGTGCAGCAAACCTACATGTCAAACTCGTGCGAGACGAAGGATTCGACGCGGAAGTGGAGACGCGGATGTTATGGAGTCCGGGAGGCGTCGCTTCCGCGGGTAGCATCAAGATCCCCCCGCAAGCAACCTCCGCCGAGTATCCGATCAATGCAAACGGCGATGCGCCGCTTCGAACACAGCAACTCGTCGTGCTGGCAAGAGCGCAGGTCGCCGGTGCGGATCGCTGGACTTCGTCAGCCCCGATTCCACTGGAAATCGGCGATCGGTTTGTCACGGGCGAACTCAAAATGTGCGTGATTCAATGCGGTCAAAGTTCGGCGATCGTCTGCAGTCTCAAACACGTACGACCCTTCGAAGGCGCGGGAACACTGGATCTCCTGGGTCTGCCGCCCGGCGTGTCGACCGAGCCCGTACAAGTGACTCCCGGGCAGACAGACGCGGTCTTCACCTTGACCGCTGCGGAGGATGCGCCCATCGGACGACGAGGCGGGTTGTTCTGCCAATTCACGACCCAGGTCAACGGCGTCAGCTCGATGCATCGCCTCGCAGGCGGCGGCGTCATTCGAATTGACGCGAAACCTGTCGAAATCGTCAAGGCCGCCCCCGCGCCACAGCCGGCCCCGGTTGCGGAAGCAAAGCCCGCACCGCCAAAGCCACTGAGCCGCCTCCAGCAGCTTCGCAAGGAAGCCGAGCAACGCCGAAACGCCGAAACGAAGTCGCAGGTCAAAGAAGAAGGGAAGTGACCGTCGTGACGCCCTCAACGAATCCACATTCGATGCGCTACGACCAACGGTTCGGTGCGCAAAATGCACGCATCGACGGGCGGGACATTCGCGCTGCAATGAGGCCCTGCTGGAGACTTCTGGTCAAGGCCCTGTTGCTGGGGCTGTTCACTGCCTTCCCCGCCATGGCGGACGACGCAACTGTCGAGAGCATCGCGATTCACCCGCCTTCCGTCTCGCTTCAAACCGCCGGCGCGGAGCAGCGGATCGTCATCCAGGCGATTATGTCAGACGGCATCACGCGCGACGTCACCGACGAAGCGACGCTTGAATTCAGTGAAGATGGAATCGCATCTCTCGACAACGCTGTGCTGCAACCCACGCTGGACGGAGAGACCATCCTTCGCGCCGAATACCAGGGGAAACGCGCCGAGTCCCGAATCGTTGTCGGCGATTCAATGACTCTGGCGCCCGTGCGTTTCCGCATGGACGTGATGCCGGTCCTAAACAAGGCGGGCTGCAACAGTGGTTCCTGTCACGGTTCCGCCCGTGGGCAGGACGGGTTTCATCTGTCGTTGTTTGGATACGACCCGGCCGGCGACTACTACACACTAACGCGAGAGCTGCCGGGGCGACGTATCGATCGAGCCCTTCCGGAAGAGAGCCTGCTGCTCAAGAAGGCGATCAACGCCGTGGCCCACACGGGCGGCGAACGATTCACGAGAAACAGCCGCGCATATCGACTTCTGGCCGCATGGATTCGAAGCGGCGCCGCGGACGACGCCGGCCAATCTCCCGCCGTCAGCGCGCTGACGATCGCCCCAACGGAAATCGCAATGGTCGAGGGCAATGCGACCCATCGACTCGTTGCGACAGCGACCTATGCCGATGGCTCGCAGCGCGACGTTTCATCAACGGCCGTATACATCTCGAATAACGATCGCACCGCAAGCGTCAGTCCCGACGGCGTCGTGACGGCCGGCGTCCCCGGCGAGGCCCTCATCCTCGCGAGATTCGACACGTTTACCGTTGGCGTCTCCGTCATTGTCGTACCCGAAGGAATGGACGATCCCGGCCCCCCTGTCGCACCGGCAAATTACATTGACGAATTGATCGGCGCGAAACTCCGCAAACTGCGTATCAGACCGACGGACATCTGCGACGACGCGACCTTCTTGCGCCGCGTCAGCATCGACATTACAGGTAGACTCCCGACCGCCGAACAATTCGAGGCCTTTGAAAAAGACGCCGACCAATCCAAGCGCGCCCGGCTCGTAGACGAACTGCTTCAGAAGAAAGAATTCGTCGAAATCTGGGTCATGAAATGGGCGCATCGCCTCGGGATTCGATCCACGATCCTCGTCAGTCAGAAGGCTGCGTTGCTCTACCACGGCTGGCTTCAGGAACGACTCGCAAATGAAGTCCCGATCAACCAACTCGTCGGCGAATTGATCGGCGCGACCGGCGGCACCTTCACCAATCCCGCCACGAATTTCTACCAGCTCGAACAGTCGCCGCTGAAGCTGTCGGAAAACGTCGCTCAGGCGTTTCTCGGCGTCCGCGTTCAATGCGCTCAGTGCCACAATCACCCGTTCGATCGCTGGACGATGAATGACTACTACGGATTCGCCGCGTTCTTCAGCCAGATCGGCCGAAAATCCGGCGAAGATCCACGGGAAATGGTCATTTTCAACAGCAATGACGGTGAAGTCCGGCACCCCGTCGGCAACCGCGTCATGGCGCCGAAGTTCCTCGGTGATGCCGCACCCGATTTGCATGGGCGCGACCGGCGTCAGGCGCTCGCCGAATGGTTGAGCGACGCGAATAATCGCATGTTCGCTCGCAACGCAGCGAACTTCGCCTGGTCGCACTTCTTCGGACGCGGCATCGTCGAACCGATCGATGATTTCCGAGTCAGCAATCCACCCGCCAACGGCCCCCTGTTGGAAGCCCTTGCCGACCACCTCATCGAGTACCATCACGATCTTCGCCGATTGGTTCGGGATATCTGTCTTTCGAATGCCTACCAACGAAGTATCCCGTCGACGTCGCTGGGTATCGCGGCGGAAGCGAACTTCGCCCACGCAATCGTTCGATCCCTTCCCGCGGAGACTCTGCTCGATTGCATCTCGCAGGCCACGGGCGCGCCGCACAAATACGCCGGACTGCCGCTCGGCGCTCGTGCGACACAGATCGCCGACGCGAGCGTCAGCAACTATTTCCTGACCACCTTCGGGCGAGTACAGATCAGCGAGAACTGCATCTGTCCCGCGCCGCCCGAGCCCAGCTTGTCGCAGGCCCTGCACCTGATCAGTGGCGATACGATCAACGACAAGATCAAGACCGGCGGGCTGATCGAAAGCTGGACGGCGCAAGGGGCAACGCCGGAGCAGATCGTCACGCGCCTCTATGTGCGATGCCTTTCGCGCGCACCGACGCCTCATGAATTGGACGCCGTCACTGGTCTTCTGAATACGTCGGCGGACGTCAAACCGGCGTTGTTCGACCTGTTTTGGGCAATCCTCAATAGCAAGGAGTTCATCTTCAATCACTAGGGACTCAGTCGCATCACAGCGACAAGCGGAATCGCGACGGACGGCACAAGCCTCGGCAATCACGCAGAACGAATGAAAGCAACAATTTCCATCATGAATAGACGCATCCCGACAATCCACCTGATTGCCGCCGGGATGTTGGCGATTTCAACTCGGTCTGCGCGCGCGGACGACGTTATTTCATTCCAGACCAATGTTAGGCCCATCATTCAGACGCGTTGCGCGAGTTGTCACAATCCCGACAAACTCAAGGGCGGGTTGAATATGACGACCTACCAGGGCCTGTTGGCAGGCGGCAGCGGCGGGAAGGTCGTGGTTCCCGGGAAGCCGGACGACAGTGTGATTCTCGGCGTCATCATCCAATCGCGCGAGCCGAAGATGCCACCATCGGGCAATAAACTCCCGGACGCGGAAATAGAGACGGTTCGTGCGTGGATTCAACAGGGCTGCAAAGAGACACCGGATGGACCGGCCGCCGTCGCCGACGAAGGCCCCGTCCTGCAACCGCTGACGCCTGGCCATCGCGGCGAACTGTCAACGCAACTGCCATTGGCCTGGCCGCTCGCCGAATTGACGGAAGCCGACCGCCCGGACGCCGTCGTGTCCATCGCAGCGCACCCCGGCTCACCCGTTGTAGCGCTGGCGGCACAACAGCAGGTCCTGATCTATCATGTGCCCTCGCAGAAACTGCTCGGCGCCCTGCCGACGGGCCCAGGTTTTCCGAAGCAAGTGCGCTTTTCAAACGACGGTCGACTCCTCGTCGCCGTCGGCGGCGTCGCCGCGCAATCCGGGTTCGTGCGTGCATGGAATACCAGCGACGGAAACCTCGTCGTCAACATCGAACATGCATCGGACGCCGTACTGGCCGCGGACATTGACGCGGACCTGCGATGGTGCGCGCTGGGCAGCCGATCCGGCGCCGTGCAGGTCCACGATCTTGCGGACGGCAGGATCATCCACGAGTACAAGAAACACACCGATTGGATCACGGACATACAGTTCAGCCCGGACGCACTCCTGCTCGCGACAGCCGATCGGTCAGGCGGCGTCTTCGTGTGGGAGTCTGAATCACACAATCTGATGCACGCGCTGCCGACCCACCCCGGCGCCGTGACGTCGCTTGCATGGCGCAGCGATTCCAACCTTCTAGCTACAGCGTGCGAGGACGGCCAAATCCGTCTCTATGAATCCGAAAGTGGTGCAGAAGTAAGATCCTGGGGAGCTCATGCAAACGGCACGCGCTGCGTCCGTTGGTCCGGCACAGGCCAATTGGTGACGGCCGGCCGAGACAATCTTGTGAAAGTCTGGAATCCGGATTTCACCCCGGCCAAGCCGCTCCCGGCATTCGACGACATTGCGCTCGCCTGCACTTTTGACTGCAGCGGCAGGCGCGTGATCGCGTCGGACTACAACGGCAATGTCCGAATCATGGACGTCGAATCGGGTGCGACGATCAAACAACTCGACGCAAACCCAGCCCCGATCGAGCATCAACTCGCGGTACTGCAACAGCAGCACACCGACGCAACGCAGCGCGTTGAATCCAGCCGCGCAGCGCTGGACGAGGCGAAAGCCGCGATGGAAGCCCAAGCCAAGTCGCTCGATGAATCGTCGCAAGCCCTCGCCGCGGCGAACCTCGAACTAAAGCGCCTGCAAGCTGCTGAACTTCGCGCACAGCTCGATACGTTGCGGGCACAACTCGCAATGACGAACCGCAACCACCGACCGATCTACGATGCGGCCAAGTCGGCGGATGCGACAGTCGCCGAGGCGAATGCGGCTGTGGCATCCGCGCGCGTCAACTTGGAAGCCGCCGACAAATCGATCGAGACGAACGAACAGCAACTCGCCGACGCCCGCCAACATCTTGTGGAACTGAACGAAACACAGCAGAAGATCCAACAGCGACTAAACGACTCCCAAGAGGCGCTTAGCCGCCTGACCGACGCCGAACAAGCGGTTCAACAACAAGTGGCGGCACAACCCGAAAGCGACGGACTCCGCCAAACACTGGAACATACAACGAGCGCTAAGACCCTGTTGACAGGGGAAATCAAAACGTTGCATGCGCAGAAAGACGCGCTCGTGCGGGATGTCGGCGATACGTCGACCGCCATCGAGTCAATAGCATCAGTTAGCAAAGCTCAGGGCGATCAACGCTCAATCGCCGTTCAGCGACTCAATGAAGCCGAGGCGGCACTCCGACAAGCAACAGAAACAGCGGAATCACATCGACGACGCGCCAACGAGGCGTCGCAACAGGAAGCGGAGATCGAAGCTCAGATACAAGCGGCCCGGAACTCGTATGAAACCCTGCTCGCTGAAGTCGCATCAGCCTTCAACTGAGTCGAACGCCGACGCGCAGAATCGAATTCCGCCTCATCGCTCGCGATACTCGGGCAATGACATCTCGCAATCCGACGGCGCCCACCATGTTCGTCAATTCCGCTTTGGCGCCCTGCCTGCCATCTTGCCCTCCGCCGGGAACGCGTTGCAGAGACCGTCGAGCAACCTCCACTGCTTCAGAATCTCGGATTGAAGATGCCCCAGATCGACGTCGGCGGACGTGTAACGTCGCTGCCGAGACGTGTATTCCTCCAACGGCGTGCCATCAGGTCGCACGTTGACGCGATATCGCTCGCCGTCGAATACCTCGTACAGCGGAAACAACCCGCATCGTACGGCATACTCGATCAGGTCGACGCTCTCGTCCGGTTCGGACTTCCAACCCGTCGGACAAGGTGACAACAACAGCAGGAATCGGAAGCCCCGCGTCGCCGCGGCCGTTCGGATCTTCTGCAGGAAGTCCTCCCGATGCGCAATGCTCAGCGTCGCGGCATAAGGAATGCGATGCGCCGTCATGATGCGCATGATGTCCTTCTTGACCTCGCACTTGCCCTTCGGCGTCGTCGTCGTGCGGACACCTTCCGGCGTCGCGCTGCTGCGCTGGCCGCCCGTGTTACCGTATATCTCGTTGTCGTAGCAAATGTAGATGATGTTCTCGTTACGCTCTGCGGCCGCTGAGAGCGTCGCGAGACCGATGTCATACGTCCCGCCGTCTCCCGCCCAGCAGATGACCGGCTCCGTTTCCTCGTTGAGTTCCGCAATCGTGGATAACCCCGTTGCCACGGCGGCCGAACTGGCAAACGTCGTCGCCGCGACGGGGACGCCATATCCGGATGTCGGGAATGCGCCGGCCGTCACAATGCCGCAACACGCCGGAATCGCCAGCGTCGGCCGGGCGCCGTCCAGACCCTGTTCCAGCAGCTGAAGGCCCAACGACATTCCGCAGCCGGCGCAGTTCGTGTTTCCGGCCCGGAGAATATGCTCGCAAGGTTGATCGGCTGTCGTTAATGCGATGCTCATGCGGTCACCTCCTCCCAGACCGGCTCGGCCGACGTCTCGCGCTTGACGAGATCGTCGATGATGCGGTTAACGACGTCAGGGGTTACGTCGCCGCCGCCAAGCCCGACAACATAGTCCTGCAGCACCTCCACATCGCAACCCTGCAGCGTGGCTGCAATCTCCTGCCAGAAGATGCCGCCCGAGCCGGGCGAATGATTCCGATCCAATACGGCCACACGCCGCTTGTCGTGAAGCGCCGCACGAATCGCATCTCGCGGAAACGGCCGAAAGAGCTTGGCGCTGACAAGGCCGATTGCTTCGCCGCCCACCCGGCGCTGTTCAATCACGTTTCGAACAGTGCGTGCGATCGTATTCGAAGCGACAACGACCGTCTCCGCCTCGTCAACGTACTCCGCGGACATTACGCCGTGCGGACGTCGACCGAAAACCTGTTCGAATTCACCTCGCGCTTCTTCGAGCACAGCCGGAACGCGCTCCATCGCCTGTTGAATCTCATGACGCATATGTTCCGTTTCGCGCGGCCAGGCGAGACCGCCAACCGTCGCGGGACGATCGACGTTCAATCGATGCGGAATGCTGCACGTCGGCAGATATGCGTCGACCTGCTGCTGCTCAGGCAGATCCACGACCATCTGTGTATGGGAAACAATGAAGCCGTCCATGCACACCATGACCGGCAGCATGACGCGCGAATCCTCGGCAATCCGAAACGCCATGAGGATCGTATCGACCAGTTCCTGATGCGATTCAACGTAGAACTGAACCCACGCCGCGTCGCGAAGCGCCAGACTGTCACCTTGATCCGCCCAGATGTTCCAGGGCGGTCCAAGCGTTCGATTGACGGCGATCATGACGATCGGCAATCGGAAATACCCCGCTGCAAATACGTTCTCCGCCATGTAAGCGAGACCGTTCGCCGAGCTTGCCGTAAACGCCCGGGCGCCGCCGAGTGACGCGCCGATGCAGACGGCCATCGCACTGTGCTCGGATTCGACCGGGACCACGCGCCCCTTCGCGAACTCGAATCCGCGAAGGTACTCGATGATCTCCGTCTGTGGCGTGATCGGATAGGCCCCGCAGCAACATCCGCGGGCCGAACGATTGGCCTCACCTGCCTGCGCCAGCACGTATCCCGCGGCGCCGTTCCCCGTGATCAGCTCGCGTGCCATATCAAGCCTCCGGTCCCTAGAGTTCCGTCATATAGACCACGCCGCGCGGACACTGCGACGCACAAACGCCGCAGCCCTTGCAGTAGTCGTAGTTGAATTCGTACTGACCGTCGTGGCGATGCAACAGGATTCCCTCGGGGCAGTACTCAACGCATCGATCGCACTCGGTGCACATCCCGCAGCTGAAACAGCGCTTCGCCTCTTGAATCGCCGGAGCCTGTGACGATGACTTCGCAAATCCCTCGCGGACTTCGACGAAGCTGCGCCGTCGGCGATCGGGCGATACGACGGGCGCATGCCGTGCGGACGCATGATCGAACAGATGCGTATGAATGAACTCACGAGTCGCGATAGGCTCTGTCGCCGGCGGAAACAAGTCTTCCCCCGTCAGCGTTCGATGGATATGCAACGCCCCGCGTCGACCATTGCCGATGGCGTGCGCGACCGTACCTTCATTCTTTGCCAAGTCTCCGCCGAGAATCACCGGGGCGCCGGTCAACCCGAGCAGTTCCGCATCCTTGTTCACCTCCGCACCCTCGGGAAGAATCGAGAGATCCGCGGATTGTCCCAAAGCGAGAATGACGAGATCGCAGTCGATATCGAATTCGGCGTCCGCCCCTGTGATCGGCACCGGACTCCTTCGGCCCGTCGCGTCCGGATCCCCCAGACGCATTCGCGAACAGGTCAATGTAAGACCCGCCTTGCCGGGAGCCGCCCGCTTCGGAAGAACCAACTCCCGCAACTCGACACCTTCCTCAAGCGCATCGACGATCTCCTCCTGAATCGCCGGCATCTCGACATGAGTGCGCCGATACAGAATCGTAACGCGAATCGCGCCGAGCCTGAGGGCTGACCGCGCCGAGTCGATCGCCGTGTTTCCGCCGCCCACGACAACGACGCGCTGACCTGAACATGTGATGCTGCCCTCTTGTGCTCGTTCGAGGAAGTCGATTCCCTGGATAACGGCATCCCCGCATGCGCTACCCAGATCCAGGCCGCGCATCTGTTGAAGTCCGGCCGCCACGAAAATCGCATCGAATTCGCGAGTCAGCAAGAGCAGCCGTTCACGATCGATGAATTGTTCGCCTTCGAATTCGACGCCGTGTTGACGAATGTAGTCAATCTCGTCGTCAAGCACCGAATGCGGAAGCCGGTATTCAGGAATGCCCGTCCGCAGCAGGCCGCCTGGCTCGAATCCGGCGTCGAACACCTTCACGCGATAGCCCAACCGCCCAAGTTGATAGGCACAACTCAGCCCCGCGGGTCCCGATCCGACGATGGCAATCCGCTCTTCGCGCGAAGGCATCGTCGGCACAGGTCGCTGTCCCTTCTCGGCAGCGAATCGCTCCAGATCCCGAACCTGAACGGGCTCGTCGAACTCGCTCCTATTGCACGCGTCCATACAAGGTGCCGGGCAGACTCGGCCGCACACACCCGGGAGCGGCGTCGTTTCGAGGAGGATCCGCATCGCTTCGTCGTGATTGCCTTCGCTGACGGCCGCCACGAAACCCGGAACATCGTTCCCCGCCGGGCAGGCATGAGAGCACGGCGCCTGCATTCTCCGCCGATGCGGCTGACGCGTTGCCCAATTGCCCGTCCGTATTTTCGGCGGCCCGCCGACGTCGGGATCCAGGATGCCGGCGACATGATTCGCGGCGACGGCGGGGTTATTGAGTTCGGCGTGTCCCGCGAGCGTCATGGATTGCACGCTTTCGAACGCAACGCGCGCGGCGGAGACGTTCGCGCCGCCGAACTTCAGCACCGCAATGGCGTCATTCACTTCCTGCCAGGAAAGATCCATCATTCGGCCGACGGCGCCGAGAAGCGTCGTGTTAACGATCGGAACCGTGCGCGTTCCGAGTTTGTGCTCAACGGCGATCGACGTCGCGTCGACCGACGCGACGCAGCGCCCTGGGAACATCTCCGCGAATTTCAGCGGATCGTCGGACGTATTCAGCAGAATCCAACCTTCAGGTTTGTGTCCGACCAGAATCCCGGGCGAAATCAGCGTGCGATCCAGCACGATCAAATGATCCGGCGTTCGGACCTGATTGTGAATCGTGATCTCCTTCGAGTCGATCCGAACAAACGCCTGAAGCGGCGCGCCGGAGCGCTCCGCGGCATATACGCCGAATGCCTGGGCATACTGACCTTTGAGGAAATGCGCCGTGGCGATGAGCTTGGCAAGCGTCACGCCGCCCTGCCCACCGCGTCCATGAATGGTGATCTCGATCATGGCGTGCTCCGGTTCCGTCCGGGCTCTGCACGCATGGACGGCAGAACCCCGTCCGGTCACTATAAGTCTATCGAAGTATCCCGTAATACGCCACGCCTTTCGAGCCAGTTTGTCGACCCAAGAGCTGACGTCTCGCACCAAATCGGTCCGCTATCGTCCCGCGTAACTCGCGACTCGGTTCAATGCAATAGCGCTGGTTCCAGCGTGACGCGCATAACCTCGACACCCCCGATGTGCCGTATCTCGACAAAAATCCCATTGGGATCTGGACGTGGGTAGAATGTCTTGCAAAGTCCCGATGCGCGAATCCTGATCCAGGCAGACTGAGCCCCGAGCAGTGATGCCTGATCGAGCCCGCTGTTCGAGTGAGTACACTGTCAAGAAAATCGAATTGGAATGGAGCATGCCGACACCGGGCGTTCACACTCTCGCGGTGTCAATCGATCGTCGCTATGCACCTGGATCGGGCGGAGACTCTTTAAGCAAAGTCGCGGCGACGCGAATGGTCTCAACGCCCGTCGCCCACCTGATCTTGCACTCGAGAGCTCGCATAACTGAGCTCCGAACCTGCGCACCTGACATGCGGATGACGAAGTGCCTGGCGAAAGGACACGGCATTCGAACGGATATTACCCGATCGCTTGCAGCGCCATCCTTCGGATCTGGGAGACACGATGCGTAGGAGCGCGGCGACACACATTGACGAATGTCCACAACGGCCCGGTTGGCGTCATTCATAACCGTCGAAATCCGGGATTTGCGCATTTTCGGCGCTTTCGCGGCGGGCGGAATGACCATGGCGGCCCAAATCCGCTTTGCAGTTATAATCTCCTCCTGCCGGCGGCGCCTTCTGCCCGTCCGCAAGCAACGAGATAACACGTATGCCATACATCGATGTGAGAAATGTGCGAAAGATCTATCGGAAAAAGAAACTGGAGGTCCCGGTTCTGGACGGGCTCGACCTCGCCGTGGAACGCGGTGAGTTCATCGCCCTGATGGGTCCGAGCGGCTCCGGAAAGACGACGCTGCTCAACCTTCTCGGCGCGCTTGACAGTGCGACGGCCGGTACGATCCAGATCGGCGACGATCAACTTCATACCATGTCGGACCGTCAACGCACGTCGTGGCGCTCGCGCCACTGCGGCTATATCTTCCAATTGTATCACCTCATGCCCGTGCTGACGGCGGCGCAGAATGTCGGGCTACCTCTGCGGCTCTTCAAAATGAGTGCTTCCGAGCGCCATGAACGTGTCAGTTTTGCCCTGAAAGTGGTCGGCCTCGAAGACCGCGCCGACCACAAACCCAGCCAGCTATCCGGCGGCCAGGAACAACGCGTCGCCATCGCGCGGGCGCTTGTGACGGACCCCGACCTCCTGCTCGCCGACGAACCAACAGGCGATCTGGACGCCGATAGCGCCCACGAAATTCTGCAACTCATGGAGCGCCTCAACAAGGAGTTCGACAAGACGATCATCATGGTCACGCACGACCAGAAGGCCGCCGGCCACGCATCGCGCCTCGTCCGGCTGGAAAAAGGCAAACTGATGTCGGCGGAAGCGGCCGCGGCAGTGACCTACTAGGAACGCAATGTCATGCTGACGATCAAGAACCTCGGCCGCAACAAGCTCCGCACGACGCTCACGATCATGGCGATCGCGTTGCCGCTGTTCGTCTTCCTCGTGACGAGCTCACTGAAACAGAGTCTCAATGATGCGTTTGCGAGCATGGAAAAGTCCATGCGCGTCGCGACCCATCAAAAGCTCACGTACACGACGCTCCTGCCGCAGCGCATGCGCGGCGAGATCGAGTCCATCGCGCCGGAGGGCTTCCTGGAAGGCGTTTGCCGATCCACCTGGTTCGGAGGCAAGATCGAAGGCTCGCAGCAGGCGTATTTCAGCATGGCCGTCGATTGCGACACATTCCCAGTCGTGCACAGCGAATTTGAAATGACGCCGGACGAAATCGCTCGGTTCAACGACACGAAACAGGGCGCCGTCGTCGGACAGGAATTCGCCAAGCTGGTCAACGTCGGGATCGGGGACAAAGTCACGATGAAGGGAGCCATACCGCCCTTCGTCTCGCTGGAATTTGAAGTCGTTGCGATACCGAAAGGACTGGAGGATGCACGCCTGTATTTTCGCCTTGACTACTATGACGACGTCTACCGGAAGATCACGGGGGATTCGATGGGCGTGCACAACTTCTGGATGCGATGCTCGAGCCCCGAAGCCCGTAAGTGGGCGCTGACCGAGATCGATCGCCACTTCCGCAACAGTCAGAATGAGACCGTCACGGAAACCGAGTCGAATTTTATCCGTTCGTTTATTGAATCCGGCGGCGACTGGATCGGCATGGCCTCGAAAGTCGGCCTGATGGTCGTCATCGTCGCGCTGTCCGTCGGGTTCAATACGATGAGCATGTCATTCCGGGAACGAACCAGCGAAATCGCCGTCCTTCGAGCGCTTGGGTTTTCCGCGAGCCGCATCGGGTTCATGGTCGTGTCCGAGGGACTGTTGCTGGGGCTCGCGGGAGGCATCATCGCCGTCGCGCCCCTCTATCTGCTGACGCATTTGCGCGAAGTCAGCATTCCTCAGTTCGGCAAGTTCACGATCGAAACATCCGTGGCAGGAACGGCGCTCTTCGTCGCGGTACTGTGCGGCTTCCTCGCAGCGTTGGTGCCGGCAGCCATGGCCGTCCGGCTCCAAGTCGCAACCGCTCTGAGAAAGGTGGCCTGACGTGCCCTCGTTGCCGACACGTTACAACATCCTGAGTATCCTGGCCCGCCCCGTCGGTACGATCAGTTCCATCCTGCTGATCGCCATTGTCATTGCCGTCTTCTCCTATCTGCAGGCCGTTACGGATAGCGCCTTCAACGTCATGGCGCAAACCGGCGACCCGCTGACAGTCCTCGTCATCAACCAATCAGCCGACAGCGAGACTGTCTCGGGAATCGGCAAGGACATGGTGAACAAACTGCAATTGACGCCGAAAGCGGTTCGCGATGAAAAAGGCGTGATCATCAGCGCGGAAATGGTCGCCATCAGCAGTGCCTCCTCCGCCCGCGATCCTGCCGTCAAGGTCAATGCCGCCGTTCGAGGCGTGGACTTCGACCTCGCAAACAAGGCCCGCGATCAACGCGTCAAGATCATCGAGGGGCGAGTATTTGCCCCCGGCACATACGAGGTCATTGTCGGCGAATCAGTTGCGAGCACCTATCTCGGACATAAGCTCGGCGACGAAATTGAAATCGGCAATCGCGGAATCCGGAAGTTCAAAATCGTCGGCGTTTTCTCGACCGGCGGAACGGCCGCAGACAGCGAAATTTGGGGCTACGTGGAAACACTCCGCGATGTCTATAGCCGGACCGGCTATTCCTCGGCGCGACTGCGGGCCGCAACGCCGGACGACGTAGAGGAGATGATCAAGTATATCAAGGGGCCGTCCGTCGAGTTGTCGGCAATGTCCGAGCGCGAGCACTTCTCAGGAATGAGCCGCAACCAACAAGCGACGCAGGTCTTCAGCGTCGTCATGATCATCATTTTGGGAATTGCGTCGGCATTTGCAGTCGCCAACACGATGTACGCTGCCGTCGCGGGCCGCACGCGCGAAATCGGGATGCTTCGAGCCATCGGATTTTCGCCGGGCAGCGTCCTCGTTTCGTTCATGCTCGAAGGGTTGTTGCTGTCCGTGATGGGCGGAATTGCGGGCTGTGCCGTCAGCCTGTTCGCCAACGGATTGCGAGAGAGCATCCTGCCGGGCGCATTTACCACCGTCAGCTACCAACTCGCGATTACGCCCAAGATCATCGGTGTGTCATTGGCCGTCGCGATCACGATTGGTTTCTTCGGTTCGATCCTGCCCGCTTGGCGCGCCGCGCGAATGCCGATCACGCGATCGCTTCGAGAGGCATGACGGAGTCCATCGGTTCAATGAAACAAGACGCGCCAAATCATACCCTCGATCGACTTCGAATCGACAAGAATCAGCGGCCTGCCTCAACAGGTCGGCCTTGGCTCCTTGGTGCTGGAATTGTCGTCGTCGTCTTGGGTATCGCCGCGGGCGCCGGCGCCTGGTACTACAAGACCACCGGCGTCAATATCGTCGCAGCCTTGTCGGAAAAACCCGTCGCCGTGCGGATATACACGATTCCGCAAGAAAATCGAGAAACGCCGGGTGAAATCGTTCTCGTCGCCAACGGGAAGATTGTCAGCGATGTGCGCGTCAACGTCGCGACAAAAGTCTCCGGCCAGATCACGTCACTTCACATCGAGCAAGGCGACTACGTCGAAAAGGACCAGGTCCTCGCGCGCATCGAAATAGACGTCTACGAAGCGCAACGCGACGAGGCACAGGCGAGCGTCGAACGCCTGAAGTACTTCATTACGCAGACGCGGGCCAACTACCAACGAGATCTGGCCGCAATTGAAGAAGCCCGCTCCGACTACGACTGGCGCAAGTACAACCACGACCGACTCGAAAAACTCGCCCAGCGCAACCAGGCCAGCGAAATGGAATTGACCGAATCCCGCTTGGCCCTCGACGGCGCCAAGGCAGCGCTCGACAAGTCCGAAGCCAACGCCAAATCGACGGAAAGCGCGATCAAAGTCATCGAGGCGGACTTGCAGGCAGCCGAAGCCGTCCTGCGCGTGCAACAAAAACGCTTGGACGATTGCGCAATCAGAGCCCCCATTTCAGGCGTCATCCTTGAACGCAACGCGCAAGTCGGGGATTTCCTCGCCGCCGAGGGTGGTCTCGGCGCCAACGCCAACGCGCAGCTGGTCAGCATCGCCGATATGACGAAACTACGCGTGGAAATCGATGTCAGCGAGCGTGATATTCATCGAATTCGCAACAATCAACGTGCCAGGATCACGCCCGACGCCTATCAATCGGACGCATTCGACGGCTACGTCATGTGGATCGACCCGATCGGAGACTACGCCCGCGCCATCGTGCAGGTCAAAGTGCGAATCGAAAACCCGGATCCGAGGCTCCGAATCGAAGGCTCGGCGAAGGTCGAATTCCTCGGCGAGCAACAACCAGCCGCGTCGGAAGAGCCTGCAAAGCGATTCTGGCTCCCGCTGGAGACAGTCAAGATCTCCAGCACTGGGGGCGATCCGATCGTCTTCACCGTCATCAACGACCGCGCTGTCGCGAACGTCGTCAGGATCGGCGCCAGATCATCGAAGACCGTCGAAGTGTTGTCGGGCGTCTATCCGGGAATGGAAATCGTCGCGGACCACGTCGACGACATCGAAAATGGAACGCTCGTCTCCACAACAGCCGGATCCGACTGAATAATCCGCAAGACGACTGTTCTCGCCGTCAGCGACGTTGTGTCGGGTCGCGATCGCACGCAAACCGCCGCGGATGAAAGACCCACCACCGAACCAAGCGCCCATCAGATCAATTTCATCATCGCGCAGTCGTCCGCCGAATCGGAGCGGCATCGACCGTCTGCCGGATCGAAGGCGTCACCACTATCGGCGCGAGCTGTACGACGTTGTCCGCGCCACGCGTCACTGAATGCTCTTGGCGAACCTCCCGGTCGGCTTCCTATAACCCGGCGGCAATTGCGCTGATGCGCATATGTTCCTCGGAATTTGTCATTGCCGGCATTCGGTAGCACGATTCAGTCGCAGGCGCTATGCTCTCATGATGGAACAGTTCTGACCGACAAGACGCTTCGAGGAGATCTCGCCCGCTCATTTGTCTTGTTTGAGACCTGGATCAATCTTGGAACCTGGAAGCGGCGGTAAATGGCCCCGCGGAGCAAATCAGCTTGACGGATGTCAGCAAAACAACCAGGAGTCCGGGCGACACGCCTTCAGCCGACCGGAAGTCGATTCTACCGCTGACATTCACGGGCGATCATCGCTCCGTCAGTGCAGAGGCCTATTTGCACGACCCACTGATTCGATCGCTCGTATCGTTCTTCGAGAAGAAGGGCCTTGCCGCAATCAAGGAAGAGGACCAACGGGAGGAATGGTACGACGACTGGATCGCCTATCAATCGGCGAATCAACTCTACGCCCGATTGCTCGCTCCGCGCGAATTCTCGAGCTTGGGATCCGAGTTCGACATGCTGCGGTACACGCGATTCCTGGAGACATCCGCCTATTTCAGCCCCGCCCACGGCTACAGCCTGCAAGTCACATTTCTGGGGCTATGCGCAATCCTCATGGGCGACAACCCCAATCTGAAGCGCGAGGCCGTTGCAGCGCTCGAAGCCGGTGGTTTGTTGGCATTCGGAATCTCCGAGCGAGCGCACGGCTCCGATCTGCTCGGCAACGATTTCTCCGTCACTGACTTGGGCGCCGGCAATTACCTGGCAAACGGCTCGAAGTACTACATCGGTAATGCGAACAAGGCCTCTATCATCGCCATTCTCGCGAGAAAGGAACAACAACGCGCCGCAGATCGTACGAAACGCGCCGCCCCCCTGTTGTTCGCGTTGAGGCCGAACGCCGCCAAGAGCTTTGTAGGTGCACGCAAGATCAGAACGCTTGGTGTACGAGCTGCATTCGTTGGTGACTTCGAAGTAACGGATCACGAATTCACGGCAGCCGATCAGATCGCCGAGGGAAGGAACGCATGGAATGCGGTCTTCGGCACCGTCACGCTGGGGAAGTTCTTCCTGGGATTCGGTTCAATCGGGATTTGTGAGCGCGCCTATGAAGAGGCATCGGCCCATCTGCGCAATCGCATCCTCTACGGGAAACCAGCGATCGAAATGCCCCATCTCCGCGCAACCATGGCCGAAGCCTACGCCCGACTGACGGCGATGAAACTCTACGCCTTTCGAGCGCTCGACTACGTGCATGCCGCGAACGACACCGACCGGCGGTACCTCCTGTTCGCCGCCGTGCAAAAGGCGAAGCTCAGCATGGAAGGTGTGAAAGTCGTTTCGCTGCTTTCAGAGTGTATCGGCGCTCGCGGGTTTGAATCGGAAACCTACTTCGAGATGGCGATTCGCGACGTGCAGCTCATTCCAGGATTGGAAGGAAGCACACATATCAACCTGGGCCTGATCACGCAGTTCATGGCACGATATCTCACCGATACCGCCGTCGGGCTCACTGTCCCCGGATCCCTGGTCGCGGGCGACACGACATCGACAGAAAACGCCTTTCTTATGGAAGCCCGGATTGGCGCTGTCAACAACGTCGCGTTTCCTCATTTTCTGAAGCCCTACCGGCCGCTGATGCACGTCTCCAACGTTCGGCGATTCGTCAAGGCAGCGAAGGCGTTTCAACTTTGGGCGAAAACTCTGGATCTCGATCGAACGGCGCGCGCCGACACGCCGATGCAGCTGGCGATCGGCCGTTGTCTCGCGACCATCACATATGCACAGCTCGTCGCGGAAATCGTGACTCGCATGAACGTCGCCACACCGCTCGTGAGCGCGATTTTTCACGCACTCGTCTGCGATCTCAACGTGGCAGCACTCAATCTCGGGGCCTGCGTCGGAGCCGGTTCGATCCGCCCGAAGACTCTCCGGCGAATCGTGTCAACACCGACGATCACGGAGGACGAACTCGAATTCGTCGCGAAATGTATGAATGGAACGACGGATCCCTGCGAGTCGCCCCAATGAGATTGAAGCGATCACTGCCATGGAAGTGTATTCAGGCCTTCGTACGCCCTCTCGCCGTGCTGCTGTTTGATCTGAAGGTTGACGGCCAGGAGAACATCCCCGCCGAAGGGGGCGTGTTGATCGTCTCGAATCACCAGAGCGTCCTCGATCCGATTCTCCTTCCCATTCGACTCAATCGACCGTTTAACTACATCGCAAAATCCGAGCTGTTCCGAAACCGGATGTTCGCGTGGTTTCTTCGCTGGGTGTTCAACGCATTTCCCGTGCATCAGGGACACAGCGATGTAAAAGCCGTCAAGGAGACGATCCGAAGGTTGCAAGCCGGCCACGTAATGAACATCTATCCCGAAGGCGCCCGCACGGAGGACGGCGAAATCGGCCCCCTCCAATCCGGCGTCGCGCTGATTGTCGAGCGCGCCCAAGTTGCCGTCGTCCCGGCTGTCATCGTCGGCGCCTTCGAAGTCTGGCCGATCCACAAGAGGTTCTTCCGTCGTGGACCAATTCGAATCCGGTTCGGGCCACCCCTGTATCTCGCCGGCCTGGATCGAGAGGAGATCCTGGCGACGATCGACCGGACGCTGAGATCAATGTTCGCCGCTCTCCGCGCCGAGTGCTCGCCTTCAAACTCCTGCCGCGCAAAGTCGGATTGAAGCCGGCTCGAATACCACCCCACGAACGCGGCCGACGTCATGCCGAAGAAACAGCCGGCCCCACAGGGCAGCCCCAGTGGATACATACGGCCGCTGGTATAATGGGAACCCTGGACGAACACGTGTCCCGATAGGATCGCACCCATGATCGAACCAGCCGGCCCCAACGATGATCCTGAACTTCTGAGCCGAGCAATCGCCGGTGAGCCGCTGGCGCTGGACCGACTGCTGCTCGATCATCATCGCGCCCTCAAGTCGGTCGTCGAAAAAAAGCTCCCGCCAACCCTTGCAAGCGTCGTTTCCGCCGAAGACATCCTCCAGGAATGCTACACGGAAGCGTATCGCGACATCGGGAAATTTCGCCCCGACGGCCCCAACGCGCTATTCCGCTGGCTCTGCACGATCGCAGATCATCGACTGCTCGATACCCTCCGCGCCCATCGCGCCGCCAAGCGCGGCGGCGGTCGCGCCGCCGTTAGCGCCGGTACGGACCAACAGCACTCGGCCGCCCTGGCGCTACTCGACGTCGTATTCGCCCACACGCACACACCAAGCCGCTCCGTTGCCGGCCATGAGGCGTCTGCGGCCGTCAAGGCGGCCATCGACACGCTTAAACCCGAGTACCGCGACGCGATCCGTCTCCGCTATATCGAAGGCCGAAGCGTCGGCGAAACAGCGGCAATAATGGGCAAGTCTGAAAGATCCGTGCACAAGCTCTGCAGCCGCGGCATTCAAAGACTGCGCGACGCCCTTGGGAACGCTTCGAGATTTTTCTCCGAGAGCTGAGGCGGCGCGCTCCGCGGATAACGCTGAGAAAGTATGCACAGCATTTCAACTTGAAATAAAGGCCTCGCCCGTCATGAAAACGCCATTCGATCCTTCGTCCAGCGCCGCCTCGGCGGATTCCCAGCGCCGCGACGTCCGGATTCGGCGCATTGTCGAACAGTGCATGACGCGCCGGGCCGCCGGCGAAGTGTTGTCCGACGACGAGATCATGTCGTCGCATGCGGACCTCCTGCCCGAGCTGCGCGAAGAACTCTCCCTGCTGTCCATGATGGAGCGGGCGCGACAATCCGCGCTGTCGTCGTCCGCAGCCCTCGACGCCGGCGCTCGCGCGCCGGACGCAGGCGATGTCCGCCAATTGCTCGATGTCCGCGGCTACTCGATACAACGCGAATTGCATCGCGGTGGTCAGGGCGTCGTTTTTGAGGCAGAGCAACGCTCGACCGGCCGAAGCGTCGCAATCAAGGTTCTACACGACTTGGACGCGGCCGACCTGCGCGTCACGGCGCGCTTCGAGCGCGAGGCTCGCATTCTCGCAATGATCGACCATTCCAATGTCGTGAAGGTGATCGACACGGGCGTCGTTGCGGGGCGTCGATATATCGCAATGGACCTGATCCACGGCATGCCTTGGACTCAATACGAGTGCTCGGGGCGTCAGGGCCTCGCCGATTCTGCATCGCCCGATCATTCCGGAAATCGCGGGACCGCAAATGTGCGCCTGAGTCTCGAACGCTTCGCTACGATTTGCGACGCAATCAACGCCGCGCACCTGCGCGGTGTTATTCATCGTGATCTCAAACCCGGCAATATCCTGATCGATACCGAAGGTCGCCCGCATGTGCTCGACTTCGGTCTCGCCAAACTGACGGACATCGCCGACGCCGAAGTCGTCTCAATGACGCGCGAAGGGCAGTTCGTCGGATCCCTGCCTTGGGCAAGCCCCGAACAAGCGTCAGGCAACGCCGAACTCCTGGACGTGCGTAGCGACATCTATTCGCTTGGCGTCGTGCTGTACCAGGTATTAACGGGGCACTTTCCCTATGAAGTGAATGGCGCCTGGCGCGACGTGGCGCAGACAATCATGGATTCACCGCCCGTGCGACCTCGTACACTCCGGTCGGACTTGGACCTCGATGTCGAGAAGATCGTCATGAAATGCCTCGCCAAGCCCCAGGAAGAACGATATCAATCGGCCGGACAACTTGCCGAGGATGTTCGCCGGTATCTCGCCGGCGAGCCTGTCGCCGCTCGCGGCGGCGGCACAATCTACATTCTTCGGCGCCTGGCTCGAAAGCACCGCGTCGCCGTCACCGTCGCACTCAGCTTCTTCCTGCTGATCGTTGTCGCCGCAATCACAACAACGACGCTGTACCAGTCACAACGAATCGCTGCGGCAAAGGCCGACGACGCCAGAAAACTCGCGGACGAAGCCCGCGAAACGGCGGAAGAGGCCCGGCATCGAGCTGAACTCGAAGCCGAAAAGGCAACGGCCGTCGAAGCGTTTCTTCGGGGAGTTCTCTCCGGTGCCGACCCGCGACGTATGGGAAAGGACATCACAGTCGCGGAGTTGCTCGATCGTGCATCTCAATCAACGGAGTATTTCGCAGTCGTCAAGGACAAGCCGCTCGTTGAGGCCGCCGTGCGACAGGCGATGGGAGAGACATACTGTGGTCTCGGCATGGCGCAAATGGGAGAGCGCGAGTTTCGAGCCGCACTCGAACTCATGCTCGCGGACAATCCCGGAGTGTCGGACGACGCGATCATGACGATGCACACCTTGGCGACGTCGCTATGGATGCAGGGGAAATTCTCAGAGGCGCAAGAGATCATCGAAAAAGCACTGGCAGCCCGGAACATCAACGACTCAACACCGATCGACAGTGAACAGACGGCGGAACTGCTTAGCCTCTACAACGTCATTCTGGGTGCCCAGGGCAACTACACGAATATGGTCCCCATCGCCCGGAAGCGACTCGACTACTACGCTCGCGCCTTCGGCAAATCTGACTGGCGCACCGTTTATGCAATGAACGATTTCGCCTGCGCACTCGCCGAAGTCGGACAATTCAACGACGCCGCCGACTTGCACCGCGAAGCATGGGGCCTCGCCCGCGACGCAAAGGGGGCGGACGACCCGATCACATTGCAGATTGCCTTCAACCTCATCAACGAATTGATTGAACTAAGGCAATTGGACGACGTCGGGACAATGATACACGACGTGTTGGAGGCCCGACGACGAACGCTACCCGCCGATCATCCGGCGATCATCGAGTCCCTGGTCCAACTCGCCGAGTATTGCGGCGCTAAAAAAGACTATGCATGCGCACGCGAAGCGGCCGAAGAAGTTCTTGAGCTTCAACTCAACTCCCTCGGCGCCGACCATTGGAAAACCGCCGCTGCACGCGTTCGTCTCGCCAGTGTCGACGTCCACGACGAACGCTTCGAGGACGCAGAAAGCGAACTGCAAAGCGCTTTCGAGTCTCTCAAGAGCAGCTGGTGCGAGCACCGACAACTGGCCGAAGCCATCGGCGAGCTCCTTCGGTCCCTCTACGGGAAATGGGGCAGACCCGACGAACTCAGTCGATGGGAATCGTCGATTCAGGCCATCGACTGCGGTCCGGCCTCGCCGAACGGCGAATAACCCACTTCCCGCCGCGCCCGCCGCCCCGTTTCTCATTCCTCCCAAAAAACTGGCGTCCCAAAGGCGGCGCGCTTCCCGGATTCCGCTGACTTCCCTGATGACTCCGATTCGGCGAGGTTCGCCGATCGAAAGTCTGCCTCGCAAAAGGAGCGTGCGTGATGCAATCTAGAAATCTACCGGGATCGCTCGGCATTCTGGCGATGACGATGGTCAGTCTGATGCTGGCGGGATGCCAGACGATGCCGGATCCCATGGACAACGCCGGCAATTCGAATTCCAACAACAATGGCAACGACAACACCGCGACGGACCCGAACGACCCTGGAGCGTCTCCGATACAACTAACTTCCAACAGCATCACAAAGGCGGACGGCGGCGAACGAAGCGATCCCGAAGGCGTTGCTGCGAAATCAAAGGTCACGGAACTGACATGGAAGGACGCCCGCGGCGCCGACCGCACGATGACGCTCGGCGGGTATCTCTATCAGTACGACTTCTCCTTCGACGACAACCAGAACATCATTCAACGCAGCGTGAACGACGACGCCTGGGGTCACGAGGGATTCGGCTACGTCGTCTCGCACAACGATTCCAACGGCAATTCACCGATCGGAAAGGCAAACGCGCCGACCAATGTATCGACCACGATCTTCGCCGGCGGTCATCACGCCATCCATCGAGTCGAACTTCTCTACGATCGCGATAAGGAAGGCGGCGGCATGGGCATCAAGATCCCCGTCGTGATCGAGTGGTTCGTGGCGACTGGGCGCGACCATCCCGTCTGGGCCGTCAACTGGAAGCTCAGCGAGATCATCAATCCGAACAATGTCAATTTCTCGACCTATCGCATGGACTCTCGAGGTCCGTACGGATCGCTTAACTTCGACGGCGCCGCGACGCGAAACGCCGGAGACGCAATCGGAGGCGTCGCGTGGGGCGATGCCGGATTCCGATTCGAGACGACAGACGCGCAGCTCACGATGATGTCACCGTGGACCTACAACGCCGTGAACATCGTGAACTTCACGCGAAGCTGGACGGCAAACGTCAACGCCGAAATGGGAATCGTTCAGACGCGTACGAACGACAAGACAATGGGCTATCCTGATCGAGTCGACGGACGCGAACGCGGCAAGACATCGGCAGTCGCGTTTGCCGACAAGGGCGACTGCAACGGATTCGGTGACGCACGCGCCTATACGATGCCGTGCGTCAACGGATGGCCGTATCAGCTCATGAACTTCGATTGGGATCCCGGCACCGGCAAACCGCTGACGGAGGCCACAGGCACCAAGATCATCGCTTGGGGAACGCCGTACGGATTCCTTGGCGCCGACAGCTTCACCGGTATGGACGGCGCGACGGCCGACGGCCGCGGCGATCGATCGTACTCGACGTTCATCGTGCTCGGCCCGAAGAGCAGATTCAATGCCGCAAGCGGGAAGTTCGACCTTGAGGGTGATGTCATGGAGTCCATCGCTGAAGTCGAGGCCCTTTCGTCGGCGACAATTTCAAACGTAACAACAGGTACGCTCGTCACGCAGCGACCTGTCGGACCGGGCTCGGACGAAATGAAGACCGTTGCCAACGGTTATGACGACACATACGCTGCCTATTTCCTCACGGCGGATTCGGATCGCGCCGCGTTCACCTTCACGCCGGCGGCCGGCAAACCAATCGCGAATCCCATCTTCGTCATCCGCGACTACAAGGCGGATCGACTGCCCAAAGTGACTGTCGATAATGCCGACGTTACAGTCAACAATGGCGCCGACGATTCGGGTACGTTTGTTTCGATCGATCGCGTGAACCACGAACTCTGGATCACGCTTAATCGTGACGTCTCCGCGGCCACGTCGATCGTCGTCGCCGCCGAATGATCGTCGACGCCCGGCACGCCCCTCCGTGGCGAATCAGGAAAGGCAACAAAGGTAGATTCCAGGCAGGCGCCGACGTTTCTCCAACGTCGGCGCCTTTTGCTGTTTCTCGAATCAGTCGGCGGCTCCGCACAAACAGCCTGTCGAGGCGGCCCGTGTCGCCGCGGCCGGCTTCGATTGCCGCAATGTCGTCGCTGGATAGAATGCGGCGCAACGCGGAAGTAGGAAAGCCGCAGGGTGAATCGCTCTCGCCGGCCCACGACGGGCAATGCAGGCAGAGTGAGATCGAGCGATATTCCACGTTTGACTATCGTAACTGCCTTGATTGATACGCGGCACGGAGTCCCTGCATGAACGCCGTTGAAATGTCCGGAGTCACGAAGACGTTTGGCGCGATCACCGCCGTAAACGAACTTTCGCTGACCGTTCCGACAGGAAGCGTCTACGGATTCATCGGACCGAACGGTTCCGGGAAGACCACGACAATCCGAATGATCATGCGCATCTTCTACCCGGATCGCGGAGACATCCGCGTCTTCGGCCAGGCGCACTCGACCGCCGCGACGGATCGGATCGGCTATCTTCCGGAAGAACGCGGTCTCTACAAAAAGATGAAGGTTCACGACGTCCTTTCCTTCTATGCGCGATTGAAGGGTATCAATAACCCGAAATCCGACATTGATTCATGGCTTGCCAAAATGGGCCTGTCGGACTGGGGCGGCAGGCGAGTGGAAACGCTGTCGAAGGGAATGGCGCAGAAAGTGCAGTTCATCGGCGCCGTGGTGTCGCGGCCCGAACTCGTCATCCTCGATGAACCGTTCAGCGGTCTGGATCCTGTCAATCTCGACGTGCTGAGAGACGCGATCCTCGGCCTCAAACGACAGGGTTCGACAGTCATATTTTCCACCCATGACATGAGCGCCGCCGAGAAAATGTGCGACCAGATTTTCATGATCTACAAGGGCCGGAAGGTCCTCGACGGCACGCTCGCGTCCATCCAGGACCAGTACGGAAGCGACACGATTCGATTGCGGCTGGACGATTCAAGCTGCGTCTCCTCGCTGAAGGGAGTCGATCGCGTCGCCGACTTCGGCAATTACCAGGAGGTCCGGCTCACCAACGGCACGGATCCGCAGCAGGTGCTGACGGCCCTGGCGAGTCGAACGCGCATCGGCCTGTTCGAAGTCGCACGTCCTTCCCTGCATGACATTTTCGTCCGCATCGCCGGTCCGGAGGCGCAAGCATCATGAACAAAGTCCTCGTCGTCTTCCAACGGGAATACCTGGCGCAGGTGCGAAGCAAGTCGTTCCTCGTCACACTCATCATGATGCCGCTCCTGATGGCGGGCAGTATTCTCGTTCAGAGTCTCGTCGGCGACGGCGTCGACACGAAGGACCGTTCGATCGCCATCGTCGATCGAACGGGAGTTCTCTTCGATTCGCTCAAGGCGCAGGCGGATGCCCGGAATGCGAAGGACGTGGACGACGAGAACGGCAAGCGCATTCGTCCGCGTTTCCTGCTGACGTCGATCGAGCCCGCCGCGGACGCCACAAAGCAGGAACTCGATCTCTCGAAGCGCGTGAAGAACAAACAGCTCTTCGCATTCGTCGAGATCGGCGCCAACCTCACGGGAAGTCAACCGAGCAAGGACGGCGACTTCGTTCGGTATTACTCCGACAGCCCGACAGACCGGGAATTCGTTCGCTGGCTTTACGCGCCGCTCAATCAACTTGCGCTCTCCAAACGATTCGAGGAGGCGAACCTCTCGATGAACGTCGTCGAGGGGGCGATCCGCCCCATCGATGTCAGCAACCTGGGACTCGTGACTGTCGACGAGACCGGCAAGATCAAGGACGCCGAAGAGGCCGATCGATTGACGACGTTTCTGGTTCCGTATGGTTTCTGCATGCTCATGTTCATGAGCGTCATGGTGAGCGGACCGCAGATGATGCAGAACATCATCGAGGAGAAGATGCAGCGGATCGCCGAAGTGCTGATCGGCTCGATACCGCCGTTCCAGTTGATGCTGGGCAAGCTTCTCGGTGTCATGGCCGTTTCACTCACACTCATCGGGCTGTACCTCGCGGGCGGTTACGTCGTCGCCGACTACTACGACAAATCGGACCTGCTCCCGCTGTCGCAGGTCGTGTGGATGCTTGTGTACGGGCTCATCGCGATGCTCATGTTCGGATCGATCTTCAGTGCGATCGGTGCGGCATGCTCGGAGATCAAAGACGCGCAAAGCCTGATGATGCCCGTCATGATCGTCGTCGTCCTTCCCCTGATGTTGATCGTGCCTGTCATCCAGGCGCCGAACAGTCCACTCGCGACGTGGATCTCGTTCTTCCCGCCGGCGACGCCGATGATCATGGTCACACGTCTCGCCGTGCCGCCCGGCATTCCGCTCTGGCAACCGATTGCGGGCATCCCGCTCGTGCTGGTTTTCAGCGTCCTCTGCGTCTTCGCGGCAGGCCGCGTGTTCCGCATCGGTCTTCTCTCGCAGGGCAAGGCGCCGAAGCTGGGCGAGCTGATGACTTGGGTCGTTCGCGGTTGATGGCTGTGCCGTGATCGCGTCGTGCTAACTTTCTGATGATTTTTCTTTTTTTCCGGCCGAGACTCGATGGCGCGCGTGCCTCGCGTTGTCCGCTGTCGTCGTTTCATGCGTCACACGTGCAAATCCGTTTGCACGGCTTAACTCCATTCGTTGTCCTGCGTTGCGCCCTTTTGCGGCTGTTTTGCACACGCGCTTGCCCCCCGCAAAATGGCGCAAAATCTGCAAACACGACTTGGGACCTCCGTTTCCGCATCGAGCGGGCCGGGAGTCCGCGCGCCACTTCATGTGCCTGATCGGCGCTTCGTGGGAGATGGCGCACTCGGCCCCTCTCGGCCGACACGACTTTGGTTTTCAAGTTGACTTGATATCCCGCAGAATGCGCCGGTTTCGATTCTGCGCAAGCGAAGTGGCGCCCGCGCATGGCGCCGTCGAATCAGGGCTCGGGCTGGTAGCTCCAGCGCCACCAGGGTTCGGTCGCCGGATCCGATGACGACAAGACGTGACCGCCGATGAAGCCGACATTCAATTTGCCGCGATGCCGCTTGGACGGGAACCAGAAACTGCCGGACTCGTAGATATCGACATCCTTGTCATCGAGAATCGGCGGCGCCGTGTAGTAGGGCAACTTGTTGTTCTCAACAGCGGATCGACCATCGACATCGATCAAGAGAGGTACATTGGGCTGCTGCAGGATCGATGGCGTCAAGACAGCTGCGGCGGGAAACGGATTTCCGTTGTGGTAGAAGGTGCGCTTTTCCAGGCGCTTGTTGAATGCCACGCTGACATTGGCCTTGGGACCGATTGCCCCCGCACTGCACGGCAGGTTGGCGCTTCGCTCAAGAACCGAAGGACCACTCGGGCACATCAACGGCTGCTCCGACGCATCCAGCGGCATGCGATTCGTCGTGGGCGCATCCCAGTACTCGTCGATGTGATAGACGGATTCCTGAAATTCCTCGATGAGGAACCGGTTCTCTCCGAGCTGCGACACGCCAGAGCGGCGCCCCATCCCATCGGCATCCGCAAAGAGGATGAACTCCGTCGTCACGGCCCGAAATCGCGTCTTGCACTTGAGATCGTTCGCCGTTTCGCGCCCGGCGCTCAGGGCCGGCAGGAGAATGGCCAGAATGAGCGCAATCACGGCGATGACGACAAGCAACTCCAGAAGGGTAAACCCCAAATGTCGTCTTCGATGGGTCGGCATGAGACCTCCGCCAATTCGATGGCGCGCGAGCGAAGCCACAAACCGGATTTTACACGAACTCGTTTGTCAAACCAACTGCCATGAACTTGGCTATTGCTGCAATACGAGAGCCGCGAACTCCTGTATGTCGCCGGAATCGAGGAGTCCATCGACGTTGACGTCGCCCCGCAGGATCGGGTCCTCGTTGTTGTGGGTAACTACGTAGGCTTCCGGATCGAGCAGGGCCAGGACAAAGTCGTCGATATCCTCGACATCGACAACCAGGTTGATGTCCATATCGCCCAGGACAACAACGTCGCCGCTGACGACGACGCCGTCATAGTCTTCGTCAAATACGCAAAACCCCTGAGCAAAGTCCGTCCACAGGATGCTCCCATTCGACCCGTCGCCGTCAGCGTCCAGCATCGCATTGCCGTCGTTGTGGGCGACGAACTGGTTCAGCGCCTGCGTATCCAGCGGCGTCGATACACCGTCGCCGTCAAAGTCGCCGGGCGTCGGACTCGGATAGACATCCGTCCATATGAATCGCGAACCGTCCGGCTTTGGGTTTCCATAGGGCGTCCCCATCAGAGCCGTCACGCGCCAAGCATCCGGCTCAAGATAGTCCGCCGGCGTTTCAAATTCCCAACCCGCGATCAGCTGAAATTCCGGGAGCAACCGCGTGCCGGCATCGGCGATTGTCGCACTGAATTGCAGGTCGACGAGCCCCTCTTCAACCGAATTCTGATCGTCGGGACAACCGTCGTTGGGGGCGACATTGGTTCCCGAACCCTGCAGGCTCGCGGAGGCGGTATTCGTCAGCGGATACACAAGGGAGATCGTCGTCTGGTCGGTGTTTTCGCGATGCGTGAACAGGAGCTTGACCTCGGCTTCGTACTCTCCTTCGGCGTCGAAACACATGAGGGCGAAATCGCCGAATCCGTGGGCGCGATGCATCAACTTGCCTTCGACGATCCACTTCTCACCGGCCTCGAATATTGCCGGGATTCCGTTCTCCCGCTCCCGCTTAACTTCTCGACTGCTGATCTCTTCGCCCAACAGGACCCAATGAAACTCCTCGCCGCTGCGATCGACGAATGGCGGAGTTGTGACAAACCCGTCGAAAGCGAACCCGTCGCGCGCGACGCGATCGACAAACGCCGCCCCGGCTGGAATCCCACCGAATCGGGCGACGTTTCCAAGGTACCGATACTGTGGCGCGTTCAATTCGCCCCCCGTGTCGACGTTGTCGTCCATGTCGAATTCGATGAAACCGACAACGGGATTCGGCCCATATTTGAACGGGTCATAGACGGGAGAATGATCGCTCAGGCCCACCGGCCCGGGCGGATTGACCACTCCTTCAAACACCAGATCCACGCGGGCAAATCCGCCGGAATCGTCCCAACTTCCCGTGAACCTGTCGTCACTCGGATCATCCGGAGCGAACTTCCCCATGCGAATCTGCAGCAGGTCGGGCAGGCGTTGAAGTCCGGGATCGATGAATCCGTCGGCGCCGAGATCCGTCCGTCGAATCACGGCGTCTTCGGGCGCGTCGAGTATCGTGAGCGGTTGATCTCCTCGTGACGCGCCGGCGAAGAGCGTCGAAACGCCGAGCCACGCAATGACAATGTCGAAAGTGATCCGGCGTCGCCGCCCCGCAAGCACGTGACAACGACTCGACGAGCGGCCCGCAGCCCCCCCCCAGATGTCGGAATTCCGGTTCATAACGCCTTTTCCGCATTCCGCTTCATTCGATAGCGAAAGGCCTCTCGCGTGATTCCGAGGAGTCTCGCCGCCCCAGTCATGTTTCGCCCGGTATGTTGGTACGCGGCCAGCAAGATTGATCGCTCAATCTCTTCGAGTGAAGGACAATGACCGTCGAAGTCCAGGAAGACCACAGAGCCGTCGGGGCCTTCGATTCGCATTTCGCGATTGCGTCGATCCACGACGAGCGGAATGTTATCCGCTTCCACGACGGGCTCTTCCAGCTGGAGCAGGCAGTTTTCTATCAAGTGACTGAGCTCGCGGACGTTTCCGGGCCAGCCGTGCATGGTCATCATCGCGAGGGCGTCGTCGGCAAGCACCTTCGGCGCTACACCGAAGCGGCGCGCATGAAGGCTCAGGAAGTGGTCCGCCAGCATCGGAAGATCATCGATTCGCTCGCGCAATGGCGGTAGCTTGACTTCAAACACACGAAGTCGATGGTAAAGGTCTCGACGAAACTCGTTCTCTTCGACGGCGCGCAACAGGTCACGGTTCGTCGCCGCGATGATGTGCACGTTGATTGAGCGCGTGTCCGTCCCGCCAACGGGACGAATCTCACGATTCTCGATCGCGTGCAGCAGTTTCGCCTGCATATCCGGCTGAAGATGCCCGATCTCATCCAGGAATAGCGTGCCGCCCTCGGCCACTTCGAAGAGGCCGCGCTTAGCGATAGCGGCGCTCGTGAACGCGCCTCGCAAGTGCCCGAACAACTCGGATTCGAAGAGCGACTCGGGCAGCGCCGTGCAGTTCACGTGAATGAACGGCTTATCGCGCCGCGGACCATGGTAGTGAATCGCCCTTGCCGCAAGGTCCTTGCCCGTGCCCGTTTCGCCTGTGATCAAGACCGTCGGCGGATTCGAGAGGCGCAGGGCATCCGTTTGCGCCAGACGCCGAATCGACTTCTTGATCGCCTGGATCGCCTTGGATTCACCGATGATGCGATCGAGGCCGCTCTCGGACTCCTCACGGGTTCTCAGGAAGCTGAGGTTGTCACTGATGCGCCGCTCGTTGACGGCGCGCCCGACGAGCAGACTCAGTTCGTCCAGTCGGATGGGCTTGGTCACATAGTCGAAGGCCCCCGCCTTCATGGCATCGACGGCGACACGCTCGTTCCCATGCGCCGTAGTGATGATCACGTTGGTGGACGCCGATTCCGCCTTGAGTTTCGGCAGGATCTCGAGCCCGTCGCCATCCGGCAACCGGATGTCCAGAATGATCACTTCCGGTGACAACCTGGCATTCTGCGTCAACGCATCGCTGCAATTGTGCACAACATGGGCTTCGAGACCGACTGACTCGAGTTTCTCTCGAATATTCTCCGCAAGCAGCGGTTCGTCTTCAACAATCAATACGCGCGACATTTGTCATCCTCAATCCATCGGGCGCTTCGCATCCGCGCCCCGTTCTGGAGCCCGCTCTTCATCCGATTCGATCCGCGGGAGTCGGCCGCCGCTCAGCAGGCGCGACTGTTTGTGTTTCTGCGATCGGAAGTGTCAAGACGAATTTCGCCCCGCCCGACTCGCCTTCAGCTAACTCGATATCTCCGCCGTGAATCTGTGCGATTCGTTTGACGGATGCCAACCCGATCCCCGTGCCCCCGGCCTTTGTCGTAAAGAACAAGTCGAAGACCCGTCGGCGCACGGCTTTGGGAACTCCGGGGCCGCTATCTTCGACGACGATGGCGACGTATCGACCGGTCGCATCCAAACCACAGTCGAAACGGATCGTCCCGCCCTGCGGCGTGTGCTCCATTGCATTCGAAAGTAGTTCGATCAGCGCCAGCTCTATGTTCTTGTGATCCCCGTCCACGAAAACTGGCCGTTTGGGTAAGCCGAGCGTCAGCGTGACGCCGAGCTTCTCGATTTCCGTTTCGAGTTCTCGCGCGGCCTGCCTTGCAGCATCCCCGATGGAAATGCGATCCCGTACCGCCCGGTTCATTCTGGCGACATCCAGCAATCCGCGAACGCGATCGCCGAGCCGTTCTCCCTCTCGCAAAGTGTCGCGCAGACGTTTGGCGGTCCGCTCATTCAGATCGGGGGCTTCCAGCGCCAATTCGACGGAACTGCAGATCGAGGCCAGCGGATTTCGAATGCCGTGGGCAACGCTGGAGCAGAGCTCACCGATGGCGGCAAGGCGATCCTGGCGTTCCTGTGCGAGCAATCGACGCTGTTCCTCCAACGCCCGATCGGACGCCTGGAGCCGGCGCCCGAAGATCAGCACACCGACGAGGATGGCGATCACGGCGGCGATAAAGACACGTTGATAGACCGCCGTCGAATGAAGTCTCGACTCGTGTTCCTGAAGCAACAGGTTCTTCTTTTCGCTCTGCTGAGTGACAAGGCCGCCCAGGATCCAAAGCGCCTTGTGCTGCTGCTCATCCATCGTCGCCATCAGCGGCCCCGCCTTGAGCAGAATCGCCTGTCGCGCCTCAGCGGTCATCGGCGCCGCGGCCATCGGCTGGAATTCCTCGAACAGGCCTTCCGCGGCCCGCGTCATCGAATCGACATCCGGCTGTAGATCTGAAAGACTGAATGCGTGCTCGTTTTCCGATTTGAATAGCGCCGCCATGTTGGACTTCGCCGAGTTGAACCGCCGGCGCAACGATTCATACTCCTCAGGCTGTTCGGCGCGAAACAGGTCGTTACCCGGAGCGTTGAGCTCTACCACTCGTTGTTGGGCGGTTTGCAGCCATCGCAATTGTGCGTCAAGCGACGACGCCGCGTCTGTCACGCGATTCGCGTCTTCGATGGTTCGGCTGTGTAACAGTAGGCTGAACATGATCACGACCACATCGAACAAGGCGAGCAGTACGTACAGATGATGGGAGCGAATACGCGACTTCCGGTGACCATCGACAGGTGATTCGGGACCACTCGAACGCGAACTCGGCATGACGGGCACCCAAACGCATTGCGACCGGCAGGATCGCGCTCAATTGACGCTGAAAATCGACAACGCACGCCTCGGCGGGCGTATACGCACGCGCCGCGCGTGCCCCATGGACCGGCGCGTGAACCACTGATTCGATCCGACTGCGCCTGCAATTATATAACCTCCACTCCTGAAACACATTATGAACGGCAGCCGCCGAACACTGCAGCAATTGCAGACTTCATGGAGTGCAAATGGGATGCCGAAACCCGACTTCGGGCGTGATTCACCCTCAAATGCCATCAAATGGCGGTCCTCCGGGACGCGCAGGCCGTTCCAACGATGTCCTGTCTCGGACGACGCCCGGTCCCATTAACTCCGATAAGCAGCGTGTTGTTGCTCGCGCCATGTCCTGCAGGCGTGGCTTGGAAGTTAGGCCGGCACCGTGGAATGATGGTCCGCCGAATGCACGTCGATTGGGGCAATCACAGCGAACGGATTGACGCCGACCTGAAGCGCGCAGAACACGACACGGATAGGAGATTTCAGGGTGATACGCACTTTAGTTTGACGACGTCAGTCAGCACGTAGAGATCACGGATGCGCCGGCCGACGGCTTTACGACGAATGGACGATCCTTGATCTGACGAGGCAGATAGTAGCTCGACTCCAACGTTCGAATGACATCGTCCGCCGCGCTGTCCGCGACCATCGCCAGGACAATTCCGCCGAATCCGCCGCCGACCATTCTCGCGCCCAGGACGTCGTCGTGGCGGCGCAACGTGCGAATCATCTCTTCGATCTCTTCGCAGGAGACTTCGTAGTCGTCTCGAAGCGAGGCATGCGTCTCCCATAGAAGCGTTCCGAGCGTTGGCAGGTCGTTTCCGCGCAATGCTCCGACGGCCTTGGTTACGCGGGTGAATTCGGTCACGACATGCCGCGCGCGTTTGAAAGTCTCCGAGCTCATGCGAGGCCGGCTCGCCGAAAGCATGTCGATCGTTACATCGCGAAATGAACGGGTTCCCGGAAAATCCTCCGCGATCGCCTGTAACGCCTCCTTGCACGACTTGACACGTTTCTCGTAGGCGCCTTCCGCAAGATCGTGTCTTACGCCGCTAGGGATCGCCAGAATCGCGACGCCCGCGGGAACGAAGGGAACATACTCGTGCGCCAGCCGGCCGCAATCCAGCAGGATTGTATGGTCCTTACGACCGAAGCAGGAGGCGAATTGATCCATGATGCCGCAGGGCGTTCCGGCGAACTTGTGCTCGGACTTCTGCGCCATGAGCGCCATGTCGCGCTGCGAAACATCGACGTTCGCGAGGTTCGCCAGTGCCAATCCCGTCGACACGCACAACGCGGCCGAACTGCTCATGCCGCTGCCCGGTGGCAAGTCACCGCCGATCCAGAGTTGTGCGCCGTCTATCCGGGCGCCGCGTTCTCGTAATCCCGCGACCATGCCGCGGACATAGTTATCCCATGCCGAAGGCTTGCCCGGCTGGTTCACGTCGACTGAGAAGGCTGCATCGGAATCCAACGCGGCCGAGAATGCGTGGACCTGTCCGCTATCATCGAGCGATGCCGCGGCGACGATTCGCTGCGAAATCGCAAACGGCAATACGCAACCATCGTTGTAGTCGATGTGTTCGCCGATCAAGTTGACGCGCCCGGGCGCGGCGGCGACGACGTCGGGATGACGTCCGTATCGCCTCCGGAATTCGTTTGACGCGGATTCAACGTTCACTGCGATTCTCCGAACCGCGTCGGCGGCAGCCACAACTGGATTACCAAAAGACGATGTACAGCGCGACTGTCGCCACGCAGACAAGCGCGCCGAAGAACATGGCTCCCTTCGAGGGCGTAACGTCCATTTTCTCGTTCACGGGCAGATCCACCGGCTTCTGCAGCGGAGCGATCAACGTCAGCAAGGTGAGCACGGCGAGGACGATTCCGAAACACAACGCCATTCGATCAAGAAACGACCAATTCGCAACAGTCTGGAGCAAGCCAGGGTTCGATTTACCGAGAATGTCCGGACTGAACTTGAACAGGCCGTAGAGGACGGGGTTGAGGAGCAGACCGATGGTGCCGGCAAAACGCGGCGCCCGATGAACGAGCATGCCGAAGAGGAAGATCGCGAGGATGCCGGGCGAGATGAAGCCTTGGAATTCCTGGATGAAGGTAAAGATGCCGCCGAAGGCTGGATGCCCGAGCATGGGCGCGATCACCATTGCGGTCAGTACAAAAATGACGACGAAGACCCGTCCCGCCGTCACGAGTTCATACTGCGTCGCACCCTTGCGGAGCTTGTAGTAAACGTCCATCGTCGCGATCGTTGACGCGGAATTGAGCATGGACGCTAGCGAACTGACGACGGCGCCGAAGATGGCGACGAGCACGAACCCCTTGAGACCCGTATTCAGCGGCAGCAGCTTGCGAATCAACGTCGGGAACGCGTTGTCGGTGTCGTACGCCGCCAATGTTTCGACCTTGACACCGCTCCCGGCCCCCTTGACCAAATCGTCGTTGAATAAGGTGATCGCCATGGGGTCCGCAGTCAGGGCGGCGGCGATGTCGCTTTCGGTCATCTTGGTCGAAACCACCTTTGCATTGTGCTTTGCGATTTTCGCGGCGTCGTCCGGATGCAGGGAAGCGAATTCGGGCTTAAACGTGAATACCTGTGGCTCTTTCTTTTCGCTTGCGGCGAGTTTCTCCTTGACGCTCGCGATAATCTGTTGGTTGCGTTGTTCGTCCTTTGGCTTGGCGCCTTCCGACAGAGAGCGATACAGGTCCGGCGCGTTTTCGGCAAGGACGAGCGCGTTCCGATTGACGGCGTCTTCCTTGAGGTCGTCATTGAACAGGTTGAACGCCAGGATGCCGGGAATGACGACGATGAACGGGATGATCAACTTCAGGAACGCCGCGAAGACGACGCCCTTCTGACCGTCGGCGAGGCTCTTCGAACCGAGCGTGCGCTGGGTGATGTACTGATTGAGACCCCAGTAGAAGAAGTTCGGGATCCAGAGTCCCAGGACGAGCGCCGTCCAGGGGATCGCCGGGTCCGACGCTTCGCGGACCATGTGGAGCTTGCCTTCCGGCAGAGCGCCCTGATTCAGTTGAATGAACCGACTGATCGGCCCGGCGGTTTCGATGGCCGACGTTGTGACGCCGTTTCGCGCCGTGGCGACGAGAGATGCGGCGTCGGCGTTGCCGAGCACGTTCATCGCCATGTACGCGATGATGGCGCCGCCGAGAATGAGGCCGGAGCCCCACATCAAGTCGGTCCACGCACAGGCCTTAAGACCACCGGTGAATACATAGGCCGCCGCGACGGTCCCAATGATCCAGCATGCGAGCGTGATGTTGCCGAAGTCGAGCGGACCGATCGTGACGCCCTGGAAGTTGCCGGTAATGACTTTCGCGCCGGAGTAGATAACGGATGCAGTCGGCACACCGACGAGGATGATCAGCGTGACGATCGCCATGACGCTTCGTGCAAAGGAGTTATAGCGATACTCGAGGAATTCGGGGATCGTGTAGATGCCGCTCTTGAGGAATTTGGGCAGGAAGAGGAAGGCGACGACAACAAGCGTGATCGCGGCCATCCATTCGTAGCTGGCGATCGCCATGCCAAGCCAGTCGGCGGCCTGGCCGCTCATGCCGACGAACTGCTCCGTCGAGATATTGGCGGCGATGAGGGAGAAACCGACGAGCCACCAGGTCAGCTTGCGGCCCGCAAGAAAATAATCCTGTGCACCGTGTTCGCTATGCGTCTCTTCGCCGCGACTCGCCCACAGACCGATGCCGATGACCGCGGCGGCCAACACCAGGAATACGACAATATCGATTGCGCCCATGAGTGCGATCCCTCAGACTTCAAGATGCGGCTCGACGCCGCGCGACCTGTTGACCCCGAACACACGTCTGCGTCCACCGCCCATCGATGACGCGCGGCGGGCACAGTCTAATCGCTTTCTCGAGTTTGTACTTAGATGGACGAAAAAACAGTTTCACGCCTGCCAGACTACGGGCGTCGATGTCGACGCAGCGGCATTGCGGTCACTTCGCCGAGAATCGATAGACCGACGCACTACGGTAGATTTCGTCAGGTCGAAGGATCGTCGAGGGGAACTCCGGATGGTTCGGTGAGTCCGGATAGTGTTGCGGCTCCAGGCAAAGTCCGGTGCGATGCTGGTAAGCGTGACCGCCCTTGCCGATGTTGGTACCGTCCAGAAAATTGCCGCTGTAAAACTGCATCGCGGGCTCAGTCGTCAAGATCTCCATCGTTCGACCGCTCGCAGGATCGCGCAGCGTCACGGCGGGCCTGAGCTTGCCGTCCCAGCGACTGAGCACCCAGTTGTGATCGTATCCCGGACCGAATCGGATCTGTTCGTCGTCAGCGTTCACGCGTTTGCCGATCGGCGTCGGACTCGTGAAATCAAATGGCGTACCCGCAACCGGCTTCAGTTCTCCCGTCGGAATCAGGCCCTTGTTCACGGGGGTCATTCGATCCGCGGCAATCGTCAGTTCGTGATTCAGGATCGTTCCGCTGTCGTGACCCGCGAGGTTGAAATAGCTGTGATTCGTGAGATTGACGGGCGTGGCCTGATCAGTCGTCGCCTCGTATTCGATTCGCAACTCGTTGTCGTTCGTCAGCCAGTAGTGAATTGTGACTTCGAGATTGCCGGGATAGCCCTCTTCGCCATCCGGGCTGAAATAGTGAAATCGGAGACCGACGGCGCCATCGGTCACGATCGCTTCCGCATCCCAGAGCACCTTGTCGAATCCTGCCAGTCCTCCATGGAGGTGGCACGGAACGCCTGCGGGCTCGTTGTTGGTCTTGAGCGTGTACGCCTCGCCGTCGAGCGAGAATCTGCCGCCGGCGATTCGATTTCCGTAACGACCGATCGCGGCGCCGAAATAGGGACTGTTCTTAATGTAGTCTTCGAGCCGATCGTACCCGAGGACGATGTCGGCGAACTGACCTTTCCGATCGGGAGCCGTCAGAGAAACGATGGTGCAACCGTAGTCGCTCACGCGCATCGTCATGCCGGTTGCATTTCTGAGTGTGTACAAGTGAGCGGAGCGGCCATCCGGCAAGCTGCCCCACGTCTGCTTGGCGACCGAACCGAGCGCGGTTCCCTGTTCTGCATCGTCAGCTGACGTGCGGGTCGTCGCGGCCAGCGCCAGGAACAAGACGAATCCGAGTTTGAACATTGCGTCGCATCGCATCCCATTTTCCTCAGTTTGGAGATTATTCTCAGGTCAATCGGCGCGGGCTCTTCCGTCCGGCGCCTGACGCCGCTCGCCTCACGACGTTAGTTCTACATGAACCCGGAGCCGGGCTCAAACGACGGATCCTGGAAGCGGCGGGACGTCCTCGGGCGCGCAACGCGGGCCCCGAATCCCGACGTTGCATCGATCGGAATTCCAGGGCCCGCGCGGATTGGCCCCGAGCCTGATCGCCTTTCGGAATCAGACTCGGGCTATGTTGCAGTCACGACAGCCTATCTGCGCTTCAACTCCGTACGCGCAGGCAGTTGAATCCTCGTCGGGGAATCGGGCGTCACTTGAAGTTGCCCGCCGAGTGACGTCGCCGGCTCTTTGATCGGCTTGCCGAAGGGCGGCAATTCCGGTGCACAATCGATGCACTCGAATCCATCGATCGTGCCGATGATGAGCCACGATCCCGCGGAGTTCGGCGGCCCTTCGACGCGGAATATCCGTCGTTCGAGGCGTTCTAGGACGATATCCGGACAGAGCGGCAATGAATCTCGCGGATTCAGGCCCGCAAGCGTCCAAGCAGTCTGATTGAAATTCCGCAACTGGACCAACACAGTGCTGTTGATTGCCGACAACGGCCAAGTCGCGTCGTAGGAGTCGTACTGATTCAGATACATGCTCGAGTTCCGAATCAGCGTCGACGACGGCGTCAACAGTCCGCTCGAAAAGGCCGGTCCCACCTGCAGCTGGTATGCGAGCATCGCCGGGTAGTCACCGAGCGTCGGATCCGGATTCTGATCCGGCGTCGATCGAGCAAACCAGTAAGTTACGTTCCACGAGGCGCCCGGCGTGATGGTGTTCCACGGGGGCGGCGCCGCGCCGAGGTTGGACACGGACGTTACGGATCCGCTGAAGTGGAACTGTGACAGGTCCGTCGGGCATCCGGTTTCCGGGCATGTACAGCGATAGATACCATCCTGTTCGCCGAGTTCGCATACCTGAACAGTCCCGTCATTATTCGGACAGGTGCTGCAAAGGGGCCCCGTCGCAGGATCGAGAATGATGTAGCACTCGGGATTGCACTCGCATTCAACGACGGCCCACGACGGCTGACATTCACTGCAAGGGCAGTCGCTTGCGTCATTGCAGATTTCGCCCGTATCCGGACATCGGAGCACCTGCTGTACCGCCACCGGCTGACATCCCGGTTGCATCGGGTTGCAGCCCGAACCGAGACACTCCCAAGCATCCGGCGAGATGAAGCATCCCTCGCGATTGACAAAGTCCCGATCCTGATAGAGATCAATCCCCATCGCGTTGATCGTGATCGGATACGTCGTGGGCGACGAGATCTGCATGTAGCCGCCGGGAACATTCTCAAACAGCGTGTAGCTTCCGACGGCCAGACCCGCGATGCGATAACGCCCGTCAGCATCTGTCACGGCGGACGATGATCCGACGGTCACTGTCACGCCTGCGTGCGGAATGTCCCCCGTCGCGTCGCCGTTGATATCGATCAGAACGGTGCCGCGAATCTCGCCGCGCGCCGGCGGTGACAATGTCAGGCCGTTGCAATCGTTGCGATCCTTGCTGTCGCTGCCGCGCCCACCGTAGAGCTTGTCGGCGTTGCTGCATCCGTAAAGGGCGTCGTCACCGCGATTGCCGAAGAGGTAGTCCTTGCTGCTGCCGTCACCGCCGCTGCGAACCGTATCGTTGCCGCGATTACCGAAGGCGAAATCGCCCGCGTTATCCGTGACGATGCTGTCATTGTCGCGATTGCCGAAGAGGAAGTCCTTGGCGCCGCCGCCGGAGATCGTATCGCCGCCGCGATTGCCGAAGAGGAAATCGCTGCTGCCGCCGCCGCGCATGATGTCGTTTTCGCGATTGCCGAATTCGATGTTCACACCGCCGCCGCCGAAGAACTGATCGTCGCCGGCATTGCCGAACAGCAGATTCAATCCGCCGCCGCCGACAATGACATCCTGATCCGCGTTGCCGAAGGCGATGTACAGTCCGCTGCCACCGGCCTGGACGATGTCGTTATCGCGATTACCGAACAGGACGCTGAGCCCGGATCCGGATAGCAGGCGATCGTCGTTCTTGTTTCCGAACAGCACGTTCAGCCCAGCGCCCGCCGTGACGATGTCGTTGTCGGCGTTGCCGAATGCCACGCAAAGGCCGTTTGCGCCGGCGACTTCATCATTGCCGGCGTTGCCGAAGAGGACGGCCAGACCGCTGCCGGCACTGACTTCGTCATCGCCTCTGTTTCCGAACAGGACGCTGAGACCCGCACCGCCCTGCACCTGGTCGCGCCCGGAGTTACCGAAGAGCACATTGACGCCGTTGCCGCCCTGAACGACGTCGTTGTCCTTGTTGCCGAACGCGACGTTCAGACCGTTGCCGCCGGTCACGGAGTCGTTGCCCCGATTTCCGAACAGGATGTTGACGCCGTCGTCAGCGACGATCGTGTCGTCTTCACGGTTACCGAAGGCGATATTCAATCCCGTTCCGGCCGTGATGTTGTCAACGCCGCGATTACCGAACAGAAGATTGATGCCGTCTCCCGCGACAATCGTGTCGTCGGCGCGGTTGCCGAAAACGAGGTTCATACCGTCGCCGGCGGAGATGTCATCGTCGCAGCGATTGCCGAAGAGGAGGTCGATTTCAAACGGCGGCACGGAAATCAACCCGACGCGGCCGAGACTTCGAATAATGTCGTTGTCGTCGCCGCCGAACATGATGTTGCCCAATGCAATCGGCGTCGGCACACCGCTGATCGGGACGATGACAAAACCGCCGTTGTCGGCACGCAGCGTGTCTTCCCCGTCGCTGCCGAATACGAAGTCGATGCCGTTGTAGGCGTCCACTTCGTCGTCGCCGCCGCTGCAGAAGATCAAGTCGGCCGCGCCCCCAAGATCCGTGATCCCCAGCGAATCGAGCAGGTCGTCCAGATCTTCGCTGACGCCGGTACATGCAACGGGCGCATCGGCGCCGCGGATGATGTCGTTGCCGGGACCGCCGAACAACAGGTTGCCGAAGGCGATGACGATCGCCTGGCCGGTCGTGATGTCGCCGATAATGATCAGCGAGCCGGCGCTGCCTTCAATCGTATCGTTGCCGCCGGCGCCGAAGATCAGATCGATGCCGCCCTCAAGGTCGTTGGTATCCCAATTGAGATAGTCGCCTCGAATCGCGTCATCGTCGGGTCCGCCGAAGAGGAGGTTGCCGAAGATGAGGCAGAAGTTCTGATCCGGCAATTCGATGGCGCCGCCGCTGCCGCCGTAGATCCCATCGTTGCCCGTACCGCCGAAGATGACGTCGATGCCGTCGTCGTCGCCGTTGTCCGGCCGATCGGGGGCGTCGCCGTGCAACGTGTCATTGCCCGTCTGGCCAAACATGAGATCGCCGAGATCGATCGAGAACGTGTCATCGATCTGCAGAACGTAGCCCTTGCCCGCCTGGGCAACGTCGTCGCCGGCGCCGCAGAAGATCAAATCGATGCCGTCCAACGTATCGATCGTATCGTTGTCGTCGCCGCCGAATACGACGTTTCCGAGCATGAGCTCGAAGTCGGGATCGTTGGCGTCGCCGATGCTGAGCAGGCCGCCGTTGTAGCCGTGAATCGTGTCGAGGCCGTTGCCGCCGAAGATCACATCGATGTCGTCATCGTCTCGATCCGCATCGGGATCATCGCCGTGCAGTTCGTCATCGCCGTCGCGACCGAAGATGAGATCGCCGAGTGCGAGCCGGAACTCGTTGCTGCCGCTGCCGATCGTCAGGACGTCGCCCTTGCCGGCGATGACGGAATCGTCATCATTGCCGCCGAAGATCACGTCGATGCCATCGAGCGTGTCGATCTCATCGTTCTGATCGCCGCCGAAAATCAGGTTGCCCAATCGCAACTCGAAATCGGGATTGTTCACATCGCCGACGCTGAGCAGACCGCCGCCGTAGCCGTGAATCGTATCTTCGCCGGCCCGTCCGAAGATGACGTCGATATCGTCATCCGCCCGGTCGGCGTCAGGATCATCGCCATGCAGTTCATCGTCGCCGTTGCCGCCGAAGATCAGATCGCCCAGCGCCAATCTGAAGGCGCTGCTTCCGCTGCCGATCGTCAGAAGGTAACCCTTGCCGGCGTCAATCGCGTCGTTGTCGTCGCCGCCGAACAGGACGTCCACGCCGTCACGCGTCACGATTTCATCGTCACCGGCACCGCCAAAGGCGAGATTGCCGAATTGAAACGAAAACGAACCGACTGTCAGCGTGCCGCCGTGGCTGAGGCGGATTGAATCACTGCCGTCGCCGCCCATGGCGAAGTCGATTTCCGTCAGCGCGTCATCCACACTTTCGCCGCTGACGATGTTGTCGTTGCCGTCCGAACCGAAAAAGATGTCGCCCAGGTCGACGGACAATGAGCCCTGCGTGAGCGTCTGGCCGCCGCCGCCGAACAGGCAGTCGTCGCCTTTATTTCCGATGATGACGTCGACCTTCGCCCCGCCGTGCAGTTCGTCGTTGCCGCCGCCGCCGAACAGGAGGTCATTGCCGTCGTCGCCGAACAACTGGTCCGCACCGCCGGCGCCGACGAGGAGGTCGGCGTCATCGCCACCCTCCAGCCGATCGCTTCCCGTCGTCCCGATGAGAATGTCATTGCCCGGACCACCGAGAATCGTATTGGTCGGCGTGACTTCGCAGCCCGCATTGCCGGCGCGACTCACGTTGTCGGCCAGCAGCGGGGCCGCCACGAGCATCAGTGCCTGAAGATCGGCCTCCATTTGTTCTGCTTCCGCCCGGATCGCGTCCGCCGCCGCCGCGATGTCTGCCTCTGCCTGATTCTCAAGCGTATTCGCCGCAGCCAGCACTTCTGTCTGGCCACGTCCGTCCATCGTCGCCCCGCGGCTCTCCAGGTCCGCTTCTTCCTGGGCGACCCACGCTTCCCAGTCGGCGTTCATTGCGTCCGCCGTCGCGCTCAGCGCGTCGGCCGTCAGTACAAGTTGATCGCCCTCGGCTTCGATCATTGCCGCGTTTGAACTCGGTGTTTCGTCGTCTCCGACGGCGTCGGCATCGATCTCCAGTTGATCGCCGTCCGCCTCAAACGCATCGCCTTCGGCTTCGACGCCATCGACGCTGGTTTCGACGCTGTCCGTGATCACTTCGAGCGCCTCGATCCTGCGCTCCAGTTCCGCGCAGAACGGAGATAGACCGCTCGGGTCCTGCAGATCTTCGTCGAACTCTGTCTCTGTCGGCTCCGGGTCCTCCGCACAGAGGTCGCTCAGTTCCGAAATGGTCAGGATGTGGTTTTCGATCGTCTGGGTGAATGCACCGATCGAATCGCCGCTTTGTGTGTTCAGACCCAGGCTTGACGCGTGATCGTAGAGCGTCTGCGCTCGAACGAGCAGGCTCGACGCGACAGGTAACAACAGATCGATCTCGTCGACCATGACTTCGACATTCGCAGTCATCGTCTGCGCATCAGCCGACAGGTTTTGTGCGTCCGTCGCGACGAATGTCTGAAGGTAGTTCGCGATGCGATCGTGTGCGTCACGTACGGCCTGTGCCGACGGCTGCACGAGTTCGCTCTCGATGTCCCGCACGTAGTTCGCCGTCGGAATCACGAGATCGCTGCCCGCGCTTTCGATCACGCCGGCCGCGTTCGTGACCAGGCACGGCACTGTGCTGCATCCGACGTTTGATTCGTCGAGCAGGTCGAGCACGCGACCGATCAGCGTCTGCGCCTGTTGCAGCGAGGCGATCATATTGAGCGCGTCATTCAGCGATACGGCGTTCAAGTCGATCCCGCCGAGGACGACGTCCTCGCCCGCGCCGCCATCAATGACAATCACGTACGAATCGGACACAGCGCCGTTTGAATCGTCGAACACGATCTGGTCGTCGCCGTCGCCCGCAGCGACGTGAATCGTGCTGAACGGCGTAACGACCGAATCGAAGCTGCAACTCGCCGTCCCAGAGGTCGCCGGATTGAAGATCTCGACGAGGAAGGGACTGCCGGCACCGATTGCGACGCGAAAGTCGTCGTTGCCGCTTGTGCCGACGATCTCCAGTGTATTGCCGACGACATCAGCCTCGATCGGACCGCAAGGCGTCCCGGCGCGAACCACTGTCGCGGCTAGCGAAACAAACGCCAACGTGAAGACCGCCGCGATGTTGCTGCGCATCACGTTTCGCACGATCGAACGGCGATCGCGCGCATTGCGTCGTCGCCGGAACGGGATTCCGATCGCGAGTAGAAGCAGCGCGGCCGTCGAGGGCTCCGGGACCAGTCGAAACGCAACGGTTCCGTCGGCAAAGGCATCACCGACTTCGTCGAGCGGAATGTGGATGTCGCGAAACGTCAGCAGGTGCGTTCCCGCCGGCAGAATGAATGACTGCTTGCTGAATTCGGGCGTCGTCCAGGCGACGGCCGGATCCGAGGTATAGGGCGGATCGAGGGGACCGACAGCAGGAAACAGGGACTGCCAATCGGGCATGGCCGGCGTCGTCCCGAAGAGGACTCCGTCGACGTAAACCTCATTCCGATCGGACACGACGAACAGATCCGTCACGTCCAATTGCACGCTCGTCGCCGATGTATATGTGAACAAGGGGGAGAAGAACGCCCCTTCCGTCATCAACTCGTCGAGCACAATCCATGTGCCGTCAATCGGCACACTGCTGCGAGATTGCGATCCCGCCGCCGGAACGCCCTGGATCGAACCGATCGGTCCGGCCTGAGCACTTGCCCCGAATGCCAAAACGACAACAAGCCAAAGCGCCGCATGGGCTTTCTGTCCCGTCTTCTTTCCCATCCCACTGCTCCTTGCGCAAGAAACTCCGTTGCGCAAACCCACGTTCCCTGATCTATCCGGCCGTACCTCTCGCGCAGAACCTACGACAAATTCTTCTGCTAGCGGTTCGATACGGCCCACGCCGAATCAGAACAACAACCAAGCACGGTTCCATCCTGAAGCCGGCGTTTCCCCAAACAACATCCCGTATCGTTGTCATGTGTTCCGAATAATGCAATGAAATTTCCGCAGGAGGAACCTGACGAGTCGTCGGGTGAAGTACGGCCCTGCAGAATGAAGCGGAAAAGCCCGACGGTTTGGATGCGAATCGCGATGTTCTGCCCCGGGGGGAGGGGCCGGCGACTCCGGCGTGTGCCGGAGCTGCAGTCTCCGACGGCGACCCCGGATCAAGCCGTTACGGAGATTGCCTTTGTCGGAACGGACGACGATGGGCAGACCGGGTATCGGGCGGAGTTTATGGAGAATGCAGAGGCTGGGACAATCCGCGAGTCCACATGTCCGATAGATTGTTGAAACAATCGACATTCATCGAGGTTCGCACAGTCGCCTGACAATCGCGGATGGGCCCGAATCGTCGCTCGGATACATGAGATCCATCGACATGCATGATCGCGTGAGTTCGCCGAAGACCATGTCGAGCTTATGATGTCATTGGGGCTCGCTTGTCTTCTTTCCCACCTGCAAGGTGAGGAACCCCTTTCTTGGACAGGCGAGCCCTACTTGTCAATTTGCCATACGACGCGTCGTGCCGCCCAATGCCAGGCCCGCGGCCACGGGTGCCCCCATCTACCTCCAGGCGACGCCATCGCAAACGGTCCACGTCGGCGCGGCTCTATGGCGGTCAGCGGGCGCGACGGGCCGGCGTCAAGATGCGCTAACGAGTACTCCTGCGATGTCGCGTGCGCCATGCCCGGCGCTTCATGAGGAGTATCCCTCCCGTCGTACAGAACAGTGTCATTCCCAATTGGACGCCGCACAGGCACTCGCCACATGCCGAGCAATCGGGCGGCACGTCGCCGCCGGCGGGTGGACCGTTGTTGCCATTTCCGTTCCCCGACGTGTTGTCGTTACTGTTCGTCGTGCTTTCGCACGCGTCACCGACGCCGTCCGAATCCGAGTCCGTCTGTGTCGGGTTCTCCATCGACGGACAATTGTCGCAAGCGTCACCAACCTCGTCCTCGTCTGCATCCGACTGATCGGCGTTTGCGACGTCGATGCAATTGTCGATGCAGTCGAACACTGAATCGCCGTCCGTGTCCGAATCCGCGCGACCGCAACCACACACGCCCGGCTCGCTCTTTGACGGATCGTCCGGACAGCCGTCGATGGGATCGGGGACGCCGTCGCCGTCCGCATCGGGCTCTGCCTGACCGCAACCCGCGACGCCGGGCACAATCTTCGCAGGATCGAGCGGACATTCATCATTGCAGTCGGGGGTACCGTCGCTGTCGGTATCCGTGTCGGCAATACCGCAACCACAGATGCCGGGCTCGACCTTCTCAGAGTCAAGCGGGCAATCGTCATTGCAGTCGAAGACGTCGTCGCCGTCTGAATCGATGTCGGGGACCCCGCAGCCGCAAACACCGCTTTCCGTTTTCTCAGGATCTGCGGGGCAACCGTCGTGGCAGTCAGGCGTACCGTCGCCGTCGGAATCGACGTCGGATGCGAAGCAGCCGCAATCGCCCGGCGCTGTCTTTTCCGGGTCGTCGGGACATTCGTCGATGCAATCGAGTGCACCGTCGCCATCACGATCACCCGACTCGACGACGCCGCAACCGCACACGCCGGGCTCCGTTTTCCGCGGATCCAGCGGGCATTGGTCGTGGCAGTCGAGCGCAGAATCATTGTCCGAGTCCAGATCGGGTACGCCGCAACCGCAACCGCCGGGCGTTGTCTTGCCCGGATCTTGCGGACACTCGTCGCATCCATCGGGCGCGCCGTCGCCGTCCGTATCGATCGCGTCGTCGGACCCTTCGCAGATATCGCAGTCATCCGGGATTCCGTCGTCGTCCGAGTCGACCATGTCGTCGCCGTCCGGACACGTATCGATGCAATTCGCAACGCCGTCTCCGTCCGAATCCGTATCGGGAATGCCGCATCCGCAAACGCCCGGTGCGCTCTTGTTTGGATCGTTCGGGCACCCGTCGTGACAATCGGGCACAGAGTCCTGGTCGGTATCGAGATCGGAGACGCCGCAACCGCACAACCCAGGCTCAACTTTGTTCGGATCCTCCGGGCAGTTGTCGTTACAGTCGGGCGTTCGATCCCAATCCGAATCGGTATCCGGCACGCTGCATCCGCAGATACCCTCGGCGATCTTCAACGGGTCGTTCGGACAACCATCATGGCAATCCGGCATGCCGTCGCCATCCGCATCGTTGTCCGCAACGCCGCATCCACACAATCCGGGCACGATCTTCAGCGGATCGTTCGGGCAGTCGTCGCAGCCATCGGGCACGCCCTCGCCATCCGCATCCGCATAGTCGTCGAAGCCGTCGCAAACATCGCACCCGTCGGGCATGCCGTCGCCGTCGGCATCGAGCCGATCATCGGCATTGGGGCATTTGTCGACACAGTCGGGCACAGTGTCATGATCGCTGTCGACGTCCGACACGCCGCAGCCGCAGACGCCGGGCGAGGCCTTGAATGGATCGTCGGGACAGCCATCGATGCAATCGGGCACTTCGTCCGAGTCCCGATCGGACTCGGCGACACCGCAACCGCACGCGCCCGGTTCGATCTTGTCCGCGTCATCGGGGCAATCGTCGAGGCAGTCCGGAACCAGATCGCCGTCGCTGTCGTTATCCGATATGCCGCAGCCACAAGCGCCGGGATCCGTCTTGTCCGGATCGTCGGGACATGCGTCGTTGCAGTCGGGCGCGCCATCGCCATCCCGATCCACATCCGATACGCCGCATCCACATGCGCCGGGGCTTGTCTTGTCGGGATCAGTCGGACAATCGTCACACGCATCGGCAATACCGTCGCCGTCGGCGTCGAGCGCATCGTCGCCCAACGAACAGACGTCACACGCGTCGGGCACGCCGTCGCCGTCGGTATCGATCGCGTCATCGCCGGCCGCGCAAATGTCGACGCAGTTCGGCGCGCCGTCGCTGTCGGCGTCGTCGTCGGGAATCCCGCAGCCGCAAACGCCGGGCGCCGTCTTGTCGGGATCATTCGGGCAATCGTCGTCACAATCCAGGCTGCCGTCGCCATCGGAATCGACATCGGCTGCGCCGCAACCACAGCCCCCCGGTTCGATCTTGTCGGGATCAAACGGGCAGCCATCCACACAATCGGGCGCGCCGTCGCCATCCAGATCCATCTCGGAATCGCCGCAGCCGCATACACCTGCTGCGTGCTTGTCAGGATCGAGCGGACATTCATCGACGCAGTCGGCGAACCCGTCGGAATCGGAATCCGTGTCAGGCATGCCGCATCCGCACGCACCGGGGAGATACTTGTTGCCGTCCTGGGGGCAGCCGTCGCGACAATCGGGAAGGCCGTCGCCATCGGAATCGGTATCCGGCGTCCCGCATCCGCAGATACCGGGAGCGACTTTGCCGGGATCGTTGACACAGCCGTCGTGGCAGTCCGGCATGACGTCACCATCCGTATCGACGTCCGCAATACCGCACCCGCACAGGCCCGGCCAGATCTTGTTCGGATCGTTTGGACAGGCGTCAAGACAGTCGGGTGTGCCGTCCGCATCGGAGTCGATATCCGGTGTACCGCATCCGCACGAACCGGGATGGACTTTCATCGGGTCATTCGGACATGCATCGACGCAATCCGCGACACCGTCATTGTCGCTGTCGCTGTCCGGCGCGCCGCAGCCGCATGCGCCAGGATCGATCTTGTTCGGATCGCCAGGGCAGCCATCGATGCAATCCTGCTCGCCGTCGCCGTCGGAATCCATATCGGGAATGCCACATCCACAAACACCCGCAGCGATCTTCCCTGGATCGTGCGGACAGGCGTCGGCGCAATCCGGCGTACCCTCGAGATCGCTGTCGACATCAGAAACGCCGCAGCCGCATAAGCCAGGCGTCGCCTTCAGCGGATCGGCCGGACACGCATCACAACCGTCGGGCACGCCGTCGCTATCGGCATCCTGCGAATCATCAAATCCCGGACAGGCGTCACACTCGTCCGGCGTGCCGTCGCCGTCGGCGTCGATTGCGTCGTCGACGCCCTCGCATCGATCGACGCAATCGGCAACGCCATCGCCATCGCTGTCGATCTCGGACGCGCCGCAACCGCACTGCCCCGCGATTGACTTCAGCGGATCGAGCGGACATTCGTCGAGGCAATCCGCAACGCCGTCGTTGTCCGCGTCGCCATCGGCCACGCCGCAACCGCAGATGCCGGGGACCGTCTTGTTCGGATCCTGCGGACAGGCATCGCTGCAATCGGGAGCGCCGTCGCCATCCGCATCATGATCCGCGATACCGCAGCCGCATGCGCCGGGCTCGACTTTGTCGGGATCGGCCGGGCACGCATCATGGCAATCGGGCGTGCCGTCATTGTCCGCGTCGGTATCCGGCACGCCGCATCCACAGATGCCGGGCGCGAATTTGCCCGGATCCGTCGGGCACAAGTCGCGACAATTCGGCAGGCCGTCGCCGTCCGAATCGACGTCGGGCATGCCGCAGCCGCAGATGCCCGCCATGATCTTGAATGGATCGTCGGGACACGCGTCACACGCGTCCGGGACGCCTTCGCCGTCGCGATCGACATTGTCGTCGCCCTTGGCGCATACGTCGCAGCCATCGGGGACGCCGTCGCCGTCGGAATCCAGGAGATCGTCTGCATTTGGACAACGATCATCGCAGTCCGCGACGCCGTCATCGTCGGAATCGACGTCGGAACGATGGCAGCCGCAGATGCCTGGTGCGACCTTTTCCGGATCGAGCGGGCAGCCGTCGATACAATCCGGAGCTCCGTCGCCGTCAGTATCCGTGTCTGCGATTCCGCAACCGCACGCCCCCGGTTCCGACTTCTTGGTATCGTCAGGACAACCATCACGGCAGTCGGGCAGACCGTCGCCGTCGCTGTCGACATCCGCCGTTCCGCACCCGCATTCGCCGGGATCCGTCTTGTGAGGATCGAGTCGGCATGCATCAATGCAATCGGGAGTTCCGTCGCCGTCGCTGTCCGTATCCGCCACACCGCAACCGCACGTGCCCGGGCCCGACTTGTGCGGATCATCGGGGCAATTGTCGCATCCGTCCGGCACGCCGTCGGCATCGCGATCGAGTGCATCATCCGCGCCGGCGCAGATGTCGCATTCATCCGGAAACGTGTCGCCGTCGGTATCTGTCGCATCATCTCCGCCAGGGCACGCATCGATGCAATTCGGCGCACCGTCGCCGTCGGTATCCATCTCCGACACGCCGCACCCGCATATGCCTGGTTCCGTCTTCAGTGGATCCATCGGACAGGCATCCTGGCAATCGGCGGTTCCGTCCTGATCCGAGTCCACGTCCGCGATGCCGCAACCACAAATCCCCGGCAGAATCTTGTTCGGATCGAGCGGGCAATCGTCGTCACAGTCCGGCGTGCCGTCGCCATCGCTGTCGTGATCGGAAACGCCGCACCCACAGTCGCCGGGCTCACGTTTGAGCGGATCGTTCGGGCACGTATCCACGCAATCGGGCGCTCCGTCCTGATCCGTATCCGTTTCCGCATTTCCGCAACCGCAGGCGCCGGGCGCGAATTTCTCCGGGTCATCCGGACAACCATCGCGACAATCCGGCAGCCCATCGCCATCGCGATCGTCGTCGGCGATTCCGCAACCGCAAATCCCGGGCGCGAACTTGTTCGGATCGTTCGGGCAACCGTCATGACAATCGGGTCGGCCATCGGAATCGGAATCCACATCAGGCGATCCGCATCCGCAGATCCCCGGCATCAGCTTGTCGGGATCAAGAGGACAAGCGTCGTTGCAATCCGGCGTGCCGTCGTTGTCCGAGTCATCATCGGCGACGCCGCAACCGCAAACGCCCGGATCGAATTTGTCGGGATCGTCGGGGCAGGCATCGAGACAATCGGGCAGTCCGTCGTTATCCCTGTCGTCGTCGGGCGTTCCGCAACCGCATTCTCCCGGCGCCGTCTTCGACGGATCACTCGGACAATCGTCGATGCAGTCCGGCGCGCCGTCATTGTCCGAGTCCACGTCGCTGACGCCGCAGCCGCAGACTCCGATTGTCGTCTTGTTCGAATCGTGCGGACACTCGTCATCGCAATCGGGCACTGCGTCGTTGTCGCTATCGACGTCGGATTCGCCGCAGCCGCACAATCCGGGCTCAACTTTGTTCGGATCCTGTGGACAACTGTCGCAATCGTCGATGACGCCGTCGCCGTCGGTATCAACTTCACATTCATCCGGCGTGCCGTCCTCATCGCAATCGAACGATTCGCCGAGTTGAATGTCGCATGCATCCGGCTGATCGTTCTCATTGCAGTCGCCGGAGACGATTCCGCAGTGAACGTCGACGTGAATCACGATATCGTCCATACCGCCGTACCCGTCCGCGACTCGGACGACGAACGCATCCGCCATCGCTTGTAATGGATCGGGCGTGTAGCAGACGTGCACGCATTCACCCGTTGCGCCGTCAAGAAAACTCACGTTGCCATGATCCGCCGGATCGTGAATCGACCACATCAGGCTTGCGTCGGGGTTGTCGGGATCCGTCGCGCACAGCTCCGGCACATTGGCGCTGTCGCCACAATCGCTGCCGATCTGAACAGACAGTGACTGGCTCGCGCCCTGAACGATCTGCGGCGGCTCGTTCAACGTTCGAACATGGATCAGGATGACATCGGTGTTTCCCGCCGGATCAGCCACTTCCACTTCGAACGAAACGTCGACGAGTTGTCCGGCCGGCGGCTGGTAACACGCCTGCACGCCTGCTCCGACCGGCTGCCCCAACAGCGCGGCCAGACCGCTGGCCGGCGGCGTCTTGATCCGCCAATGGAGCAGCGCATCGTCGCCATCTGGATCGACAGCGGACAGGGCGATTCGATTCTCGGGATTCGTGCATGAGCTGTTTTTCTCGACTGTCTTCTCGATGGCATCGCCCTGCGTGATCACTGGAGGTGCGTTCGTCAGTGTTATGTCGATCCGCAAGGTATCGCTGCCCCCGCAACCGTCGTCGACGCGAACCGTGAAACTCGTCCCCGCTGTCTGCCCCGGGGCGGGCGCGTAGCAGATGCTGACAGTCCCCCCCGTATTGCTGAACGGAAATTCAGCGCTGCCCAGGGCCGGCGGCGACGAGATCGACCACTGCAGCATTGATGCACTTCCATCAGGGTCCGACGCAGTGAGTCCGATTTGATTCGCCGGATCGAGGCACTGGCTTTCCTGTGCGATTGTCACCGACCTCGGATCGATGCCCTGAATGACCGGCGATGCGCTGGCGGTCCATTGCTTGGTGACAACGGGCGACACGCGAGGCTCATTGGTCAAAGGCGACACAAACGAGGCGCGAATGCGATCCTCTCCCGGGCCTCCCATGCCTGTGTACGAAAACGTCGCGATGCCGGCGCCGTTGGTGACGCGCACGCCATTTGCTCCCGCATTGGGCCCGGAGACGACCTCAAAGTTGACAGTGACGCCGGAAAAAGCGACGCATGGCGCGTCGTCGCGCATGACGAACGCCGTCACGGTGTGATCCGTGCAGAGCGTGTTTTGCGACGCCTCTGGTTCGAGCGTAACAAACGGCCCGATACACGTTGTCGAGTCGCCACCGATGATCAAGGGCCTCAGCGCGCCATGGTTTTCTCGCGCCAGGACATCAAGGCCGAAGAAATCCTCGGGGCTGATGAACGCCGTGTGAAACGGCTGCACGGCCGTCGCTGACGGGCTGAGAACACCGAGTCCATCGGGCGTAACGACGACTCCCGCACCACCTGACGTGCCGAGATCCACCCAGTCGATTCCGCCGAGCGGAAACCAACCGTAGCCGCCGATCGCGTTCTGCGAAAATGCCGCGAGACCACCGCCGGCGTTGACGAACGCGACGATGTCATCGGTCCGTTGATTGATCTTGGCGAGATCGGCCGGCGACAGGCCGCCGGCCAGTGTGTACAACTCATCCGACGCCGTCGGCATGTAGATGGCGTCGTAAGCGCGGAGGTCGACCGCGAGAATTTCACTGCCTGCGGCGACAGTCAACGTGAAGCCGAGATCGCTCGCGATCACGGCGGCGTCGGTGCCGCTATAGCCGATCGGACCGCCGGTTCCGCCGAGTTGAATAATCCGCGACGGATCAGCTCGGCCTTCGACAATGTAGAGCGTGGAATTCGAAACGACGTACGAAATGATGTCTTGCATCATTACCGCGCCGGGATCACCGTGATCTTCCGGGTCCATTCCCGAGACGATAATGGGCCCCGCGTGACTCACAGGCGCCGCAAGGAGAAGTGACATGAGCGCCGCAACCGACGCCCAGCCGATGCAACCGACTCGATGTGCGTTCATCGCATCACGCGCTTTCCGGGCAGCGCGCAATTGACCGGACCTCAGCGGGCCGTGACCGCTTCGTCGGAATCGTCACGAGCCTTCAACGCGACATGACCCGCAAACGTCAGGACGCGATGCCAAGGGATCGCACTGCGCCGTCGCGCCGAGACATTTGTTGGCACACTTTTGCCGGCAATCCGCATGTTGCCCCTTCTTCGCCTTATTCCCTTTTGACTATCAGCGCCGGGACATCGCCTGTCGCATGGCTCCATACCTGCAGGCGTTTCGTGATCCGCGACGCGTCAGCTTTCGAGTTCGCCACGACGCCGCCCGTCGCGGCGACGAGATCCTGCACGCCGTCGAGATTGACGTCGCCAAACGTAACACACCACGTCGTCGACAGCCCCGTATCGGGGATGTCGGATCCGAGCACGCGTTCAAACACACCAGTACCGTCACCTCGCAACACGAAAATCCCATAGACGGTACCGACGACCAGCGCTTCGCGCCCCGTCACGGCGATGTCCATGTGACCGTCGCCGTCCAGATCGGCGAGGCCGATACCAATCGCGCCGCCCTGCATCTCCCGAAACACGTCCCGTTGCTTTTCCCATTCGCCGACGGCGGACTGCAAATACAGCTCCACGCCGTCCACCCAGTTGGCCGCGACAAGATCGATGCGGCCGTCTTCATTGACGTCGCCTAGTGCGACTTGGTAATACAGTCCGCCAACAGTCGCAGCGGACAGCCCCTCCGAGGCCGACAGCCAGAAGTTGCCGCCGTTGCCGAGCCAGACGCGAGGGCCCTCTTCGTGTGCGGCAACGATGTCCAGCAAGCCGTCTCGATTAACATCTTCGAGCAGAACCGTATTGGCGAACCCTTCACTCGGCAGTCCGTGCGACATGTCGATCCAACGTCCGCCGTCGCCGGCATTCCGAAATGCTCGAACGCCGCCTCTACCCGATGCACCAACGACGAGGTCGATCGCGCCGTCGCTGTCGAAATCCCCCAGCGCCACATCCTCGACGCCGGGCGCAAACGGATCGTCCGCCGTGCGATCAACTTCAGGCCTGAACATGTCGATGTCCGTATCGAGCCGCGTCCATTGACCGGCGCCGTTCCCGAGAAACACGTCGATGCCGAAGCAGTGATCCGCGACGACCAGATCGATCAACCCGTCGCCGTTGACATCATCCAGCGCGACGCCGCCGCCGCAGGAGCGTTTGCCTTGGAGCCCTTGCGACGAATCGCGCCAAGTGCCCTTGCCGTCGCCGAGCCAGACGTGCGGACCATCCCCCTTGCGGGCAATCGCGGCGAGATCCGGCAGTCCGTCGCCGTTCACGTCGGCCATCGCGGGATGGCACTTCCACATTCCTTCCTCGGGAAGACCATCGGCGAACAGTTGAAACCTCGACTCCATTTGCGGCATTCTTTCAGCAACGACTGTTCGCCCCGTCGCTTCGCTTGACGCGTTGGACTGATCCGCCTGATCTGCCGGGCGGCAATGTACGATCGCACCAAGGATGATGAACGCGATCGACGCGTTCGCGATCGGACGAACTAAATGGGAACGTCTCGAAACCACGTGGCTCCCTCCTTTCGCCAAAGCTCTGTCACTCGGACAATCTTCGGCGAAAGCTTCGACAGACTGGGATCAGCCGATGCGACAAGGTACGCAGCACGAACGCGACCGGCGTTCCCGATCACTTCGACCCACTCGGGCTCCGCGGCCAGGATCCTCAACACGGCTTCCGACTCGGCGAATTCGGCGTACGGCATTTTCGCGCGACCGGCAGGATCCAGGCACGCATACATCGCTTCGAAGTCGGCGCTGACGCGCGCCTGCCCATATTCGAGGAACCTTTCGCGGAGCGCCGATTCGCACTCAGTCGACCGTAGCGACGGCGCCCGTGGAAGCGCGTCCGATTCTTCCGGCGTGCAAGGTCGCCAACGGCCTGTTTCACGAATCCAGGTTTCCCACCGCGTAATGGATCGCGCCGGTATGTCGGCGAATTTCGCGAGCGCCGTCTGACTTCGGAGCTGTACCCAACCGACATCGTCACGGTTTTCCACGTCTTCAAGTTCGAATTCAAGATAATGAAAGAGATTGTCGGCGCCGTTGCGAACAAATGAATCGCAATCGACGCTCGCACGATATGACGCCGGTTGAAACCGATAAATCGTCGCGTAATCCCGCGCGACTCGAGCCGACCACAACGTCGTCGCCGCGTCGCGCAGATCTTCAGTTGGGCTGCCCTGCACGGGCGCATCTGGTGTCTTCCCTTGCGAACCCTCGCGGCTTACATCGCCCTGACAGCCCGCAAAGAGAATGACCGGCGCCAGGATGATCATGATTCGACCAAGTTGCATGGCTGTCACCTGGGCATCGCCCCGGACGGGAGCGGCGCAACGGCCTATCCGTCGCACCGCTCGAACAATGTCCATGCCGTCGCCCGTACTCTGCCGACGACGTTCGCCGGCCAGACACGGGCGACGTTTCACTTTGCCGGACTTGCGGTCTACTTCAGAGTGCGCGTTTCGGCCTTGAGCACTCTGGCCGGCTGAATCACCTCCGGCGGATTGCCGACGGGCTCATACACGATGAAGCCGTCCGTCCGTTCCCCCATGCCGGACAAGGACATGCCGGTCAACGCAACGCGATCCGGCAGCCAAGTGATGATCTGCGCCGACAGTCCGATGATCGGCGCATCCACGCTCATGTGCCCCGGATCGGGCGGCGAGGCGTATGGATCCGCGGCTCGGTTGCAGTTGATGTTCGCACGGCCGTTGAATCGTGCCTTGCCACGATCGGTTGTCAGATAAGGACGCGTGAAGAAGTTGTTCATCGTCGCGAACTCATCGAACAACGCCGAATCCCAGCAATTGATGCATCGATGCAGGTTGGTGTGCGGAACCTCATTCTCATCCCACACATCCAGCTTGATATCCGTCGTCAGCGCCTGCTCGGGGCGATCCGTCGTGAAGTTCTGCATCATCGGCAGCAACGTGACGAACCCGTTGGCGACGCTCAGTGACGGCGGGACCGTCAGATCGGGACCATACGCATCCGATCCCTGCGCGAAGAACTCCATCAGCAGGAATTCGGGATTCGCGTCGTAGTCCATTCCGTTCATGTTGAGCCGTCCCGGCCCGCCCGCCGGCACACTCGTGAACAGCGCACGATAGCTCCATGCCTTGTACTCGAACGCCGCGTTGTTGAAGTAGTCAACAAACGTCGCGGAGCCGACCAGGTGATTGTGTCGGATCGGCTCGCCGTTCGGCCCGATCGCGAATGCGACCAGGAAGCCCCGCACGCGTACGATGTTGGGGTTCATGAAATCCGGATGATCGCGGCCATCGGGATCGAGGGCCGTCATCGACGTCATGATGCTGCTTGGATGATGCGCGCCCGACATGCTGCCTGTCTTGGCGCCGGTGAACGCCGACCAATAGAGGGGCTCGTCGTGTGTTAGATCCACGACGGCATCCTGGAATTGATTGGCGCCGGGCTCGAGCGGCGGACCGCCGCCCAGCGGAATCCAGAACGGAATCTGATCATCGCCGTTCACGAGGAACAGCTTGACGCGCACGCCGTTCGTATAGAGGTCGTTCGTGAGCGAAATGATCGTGTCGGTATAAACGTCTCCGGTCGCGAGATCCCACGCGATCTCGACGTGTGGCCAAACGAGACAACTGCCTTTCTGCGTCACGTTGACTCGACTGAGCTGATCGCCGCACACCTCCGATGCCGGAGCGACGATGGCAAACGCGCCCAATGCGAGCAAGGCGAACGCCATTCCAATGCGATTCATGGTTTCCCCTTTCTTGAAAAAACCAATCTACGTCCAATTATCCAATGCGGCCGCACTCTCTTAAGCGCCGTTGCGCGTCGGCCGCTTCGCGGGAATTTTCCGAGCCACGCGTTCACGCAACGGCGACCGGGGCTGGTCATCCATGCATTCTCCTTTCAATGAAAACACTGCGTGCAATCTCGGCGAAGTGCCTTGGTCCTGCGACACAATACGACTCGCCAGATCGCGATACAACACCTATTACGGTGCCGCCCGACCGCGCATTGCGCGCGGCGCATGAAATACAATGTCGCGACGGATGTATCGCGGAGTTCGCACAATCCGGATCACATGCAATGAACCGCGTCTCGGGATCCGGCGCACAAGTCAAAGAGATACCGAATATTGTCACGTGGATGCGCCGATGCCGCGCGAACTCGCATCAGTTGCGACATGAAAAGGCGGCGCGGCGGACGTGCACAAAGCGCGCAAGCGTTCCAGCGGTACGCACAAAGCGACACAAAGATGCGCGTGCCGTTCGCACCCAAGCAATACAACATTGACGCCGACCTGAAAAATATGTCACTCGTCGCGATATCGCATTACCTTGATCTCACCGGAAGGAGCGACATCATGACTCTGCCAATTCGATGCCACCAAAGGCGCCGATTCGTATTGTCTCATCGATACCGTGGTATATCGACATCTGTCGCCATACATAGGCGAGCGACGAGAATTCTCAAGGCGACTCGGCCGGACCGCTGCTGCGTAACCGCGGTGATGCTTGCTGTCGCCGTCGTCTCGACGATGGCGCCGAGCGCTCGAGTGCTCGCGCAATGCAGTTCGACAATTCTCGGCGATGTCGAGGACTTCACTGTTGCGACGCAGCGAATCGACTTCGAGCATTATCCGGATGGCTCGACGGTTCCGATGGGCGCCGACGATCTGGACGACGAGTTCCTCGCGTTCGGAATCCGCATCTATGACAGTTCGCCCGCGACGGGCGCCCGCGCCTACACATCCACGCTCGGTATTCCCGCGCACTCCGGCGTCAACGCCCTCGCCGACAGCGATGCGGACGCCGGTGGATTCATCCTGTTTCAGTTCGTCAACCCGTCGACCGGCGCCGACACGCGATACACGGATGTCGGACTCTGGATACAGACGGGCGACGCAGGCGATACAGTCGCATTCCTCGACAGCGACGGCCTGTCTTATTGCACAATCACGACGCCCCCGTTCGGGGATTACTTCGTCGGCGTGCACGAACCGCAGGGCGTCGCCGCAGTGCGCGTCAGCAGTGACGGATGGTACCTTGCGGACGATCTGGAATTCGGCGGGCAGATCGAACAACCCGAATCCTGCACGATCCAGGAGAAGGGAGACGTTGACGGCAACGGCCTGCGCGACGGTGCGGACATCGCCGAATTCGTGCAGACGCTTCTGGATCCGGATGGCGCGAGCGAAGCAACACGATGCCGCGCCGATACGGGCGGACCCGGCGCCCGTTGCACACCTGACAACCTGGTGTCTGTCGATGATGTCGCGGGCATCGTCCAGATCTTACTTGTGGAACAGTGTAACGAGCCGCCGGTCTTCACACTGGGCGAAACGCTGGCGTTCGATGTTCCCAAGGAGTCGGAATGCCCGTCGCAGGAGAATGAGATCTTGATCGAAGCTGCGGATCCGGACGGCCCCTCAGCCGAGCTTGAATGGGCGATTGACAATCCGCCTGCGACGGGAACCGCATCATTCGTCGGTCCGGCGATTGGCTCGGTCGTAACGCTCTGCTACGCGCCCGACAGCAATCAGGCCGAGCAGGACACCCTTTCGCTCCGCATCACGGACGTCGGCGGCGATTCGGCGTCGTGTCTTGTGACGGTATCCGTCATCAATCACCCGCCGTCGATCGATCAGGGACCGATCGCTTCGCTCGACGTTTCCAAGAACAGTCACTGTCCGGGCGCCGGCAATTCGCTGATGTTGACCGCAACGGACGAGGATGATGCGAATTCGTCGCTGGAATGGTCGTTGTCGTCGCTCCCGAATCATGGAACAGCTGCCATCGAATCGAATTCGGGAGGGACAGAAGTTTCCGTCTGCTATGAGCCTGACGCGAACCAGGCCCAGCCGGATTCCTTTGCCGTACGCGTCGTCGATCCGTATGGCGCGGAAGACGAAATTGACGTATCCGTCACAGTGTCGAACGCTTCGCCGTCAATCGCTGAAGGCCCAACGGCGACGATGACGGTCGTCGCGAACAGCGACTGCGACGACGCGCGCAACATCATTGAGTTGAACGCAATGGATGCGGACGATGACGATGAAATGCTGAGCTGGGAAATCACGGCGGCCGCCGTCACGGGATCGGCGGACTTTCTCGATGGCGACATCGGACCCATCGTTCGCGTGTGTTACCTCCCGCAGCCAGGTCAGACGGAGCCGGATGCTTTCGAACTGCGAGTTTCCGACGGCTTCGGCGGTTTCGATGCGATCGCAGTCGATGTGGCGTTTCAATTGTCGCCGCCCGAAATCCTGGAGGGAGTAGCGGCGTCAATGTCAATAGCAAAGAACAGCCTGTGCATCTTCACGGAAAACCGCATGGTGCTGCACGCGACCGACCCGGACGGCGACGACGGCCTTCTCCAATGGTCAATCGCCGACCCGCCCGCCACGGGCTACGTCGATCTGCCGGACGGCCAGACCGGCGGCGCGGTCACGATCTGTTACGAGCCGGATCTCGACCAGATCGAGAGCGACGCGTTCGCGGTTCGCGTCCGCGACGCCGACGATGAGTTCGCCGACATTGTCGTGGACGTGAGTGTGCACAACGCACCACCGTCAATCGACCAGGGCGACGATCCGCTGACGATGCGTGTAGACGCCGACAGCACCTGCAATGATGCGCCGAATCTGATCGTATTGACCGCGACGGATCCGGATGACCTGGATACGACGCTCGTTTGGGATATCGAGTCACTTCCGATGACAGGCGCCGTTTCATTTGTCGGCGTCGATATCGGCAAGAGCGTGACTGTCTGCTACACGCCGAATCCCGGACAAGCCGACGCCGATCAGTTCGTCATTCGCGTGTCCGATGGCTTCGGAGGCGAGGATACGATCACCGCGATCGTCAGTGTCGATCCTTGAGGGGACCGAAGCAGTTTTACGGATCGTGGTTGAGCGGCTTACTTGAGCAACGCGACCAGTTGCGCGTCCCCGCCGCGGCCGCGGCGGGGCGAGAGGAACACCCGATAGAATCCGTCAGGGATTCGTCGGCGGAGGAGGACCTATCACCCAGGTCAGTACGACGACAAACACCTTCAAGTGCGTCATGATCGGCGTCACTTACTATTCAAGCAGTCTTAGAACGAATCCCTGAACGTCGCGCCCATCCAGCAGCCCGTCACCGTTGAGATCGCCCGCACAGTGTGCATACGCGCCGCCGGACGAGGAGGCCAGCATCGCGGCAACGAATGCGGGGCCATCCAAGTTTGCATTCAGTTGAAAGTCGCCATCCATGTCGCCCGGCATGCAGATCGTGAACGACGCGTTCATCAGGGCCCATGGGCCGTAGCCCTCTGCGTCTCGATACGATCGTACGCGAACCCGGCAATCGTCCCCAGCGACGAACGGCAACCAATCGAACGACGTCGCGCCCGCGTCCGTCAACTCGACAACGTCGTCCCAGATAACGAGGTCTTCAGTGAACGACAAGTCGTCGATCCAGACAGTGTCGGACCCGCTTGAAAGGCTTACGTCTTTGTTGTACTCCCAACGCAATTCGTGTTCGCCGGCGGGAAGCGTCGTTGCATATTGCGTCCATGCGACTGTTCCGGATCGCTGAAATATGAGTTCATTATCGATATAGAAGCGGAACCAGTCGTAGCCGGATTCTGAACTGACGCGATACCAGAAACTCATCGGCCCGCCCACAGCCCATCGCACGAGCCACGACGATTCGTCATCGTTGATATCGCCGGCGCGCGCGGATCGCACACCCGTGTGCGGCGACGACGTGGCGACGAACCAGTCCGCCGCTCCGCCGGTCTCGTATTCCGGATCGAGAAATGCGGACTCAAATCCGTCAGTCCACGTACCGACGTCCGTGGCGTTCGCTGATGCCTGGACCTGGAATCGAGCGGTCGGATCGCCGGTCCAGCGAATCTCGATGGGCGCCGTTGGCGAAAACAACTCGGCGCCGATCGGAGCTTCGATCAACGTCCGCCACAACTCGGCGTCGACGCGCGTCGCATCACCCCATCCGACTGGAATGCTCGTCACGAGTCGTTGATCGTACCCGTCGGCGTCGATTTGAAGATCGTACGAACCCGCCTCAACCATACGGTGGTAGTCGCCCACATCAGGGTCCGTGAAGACATCGTGATCGCGGTCGACGATTCGAATTGTCGCCGCAAGCGGAAGTCCGTCCGCCGCCGACGTGACGCGGCCCCGGATGCCCATGAGACAGGTCTCCATATAGCTGAGCATTGATTCCCGATTCTCCGACCAGAATTGGGGGAGCAAGGACGCAGAGGGACGATCCGACGAACTCACTTCGATCGTGACTTCGTTTGTTCCCATGTATCGATAGCTCCAGTCCTGCATCCCCCCGAAAATCGCATACCAATCCGCACCGTTCGTGATGCCGTGATAGAAATACGGACTGTTCCACATCGGTAAGTTGTATTGTGTGTAGGTCTCGCTGATATAGACGAACATGTCTTCGTCAGGCGTCGGTGTGAAGACGCTGTTGCCACCGGCGTTTGAGTCAAACGGGTAGTTCACGACGAGTTCGCCGCAGTGGTAGTTCGCCGCCAGCGTAAACGATCGACCGAGGCACCAGTTGATGATATTCGCCGTCTCCGGTGCGCGGCCCGTGCCCGAGTTCGCCGGACTCGTGAACGGATCGGGAAAGTCGCGGTTGAGATTGACGCCTGTCGCGTTTTCGCGCGTATTCGCAACATGGCCGTCCGGATTCATGCAGGGCACGATCCAGATTTCCACCGAGTCCACAAGCGACTTGATTCGACCATCGATCATGTAGTTGCTCGTCAGCTCGTCGATCAGCATCAGGCAAAGTTCCACGCCCACGACTTCATCACCGTGCATGGTCGAGATGTACCGAAATTCCGGCTCATCCTCCTCGATGTCCACGTTGTCCGAAATGCACAACGCCCACATCGTCCTCCCCTGAACTGTGTGGCCGAGGTTCACGCGCCGACAGATGGTGGGAAAGTCCGTCTCCGCGGCCAGAAGCGCCGCTTCAATTTCCGGATAGCTATGGTATTGCTGCGCCGACGCCGCGCATGTGATCAGTCCGACAATAAACATAAACACGACGGAAATCTGCTGAGGCTTCATTGTTTCGAGTTCCTTCCCATGGGGCGCACCAGAATCGACGCGATCCGCAAGTTACAAGTTGACGTCGCCGCGGACCTTCGTCCGATGCGCTGCACTTTGCGATTGTCGATCGGGATGCGGCGACAGAAGTGTTGTGACGAGCCGCGTTACGCAGAGATGATCCGGATTCGCCTTCCATCCGACGGCCATCCGAGCTTCGACCGGCCAATTCCCTATGCCGATGTCGTCTATTGTAACGAAGCGTTGAATGTACCGCCAGCGCACGCAGCGCGTGATGGCGCCATGTTCCGCACCGCAGGCAATATTCCCGGCAGGCCCGTCGTGTACAGGTGAGGGGCATGATTCCGGTCATCGTGGCGAACTGCTCTAAAAACTCGCGTGAGAATGGACTTTGCGATTCGCCTTTGGATCGGATCACGTGGAACGGCGAGGACGGGGGCAAAAATGCGGAGCGAATTTCCGAGACAAGTGACCGTGACGCCGGTCACGCGGACGGAGTCGCCCGCAAAGCGAGTGGGATCAATAGGATAGGTAAAATCGCCGGACCAAGGTAAAATGGGGGAATCCTGTGCCGTTTTCGAGGAGGCCATGAGCGAAGATCGTCAGGCAGACGTGACCCAGATACTCGGTGAGCTTTCCGGCGGTGACACTTCTGCGGCTCAGCGATTGCTCCCCCACGTCTACAACGAACTTCGCGCGTTGGCCGGCAGCTTTTTTCAACGACAGCGCAATGACCACACGCTCCAGCCGACGGCCCTCGTTCACGAAGCCTATCTGCGAATGGTTCGCGCGGATGCGAGCTGGACCAGCCGGAAGCACTTCTTCGACATCGCCGCGATGGCGATGCGCCAACTCCTGACCGATCATGCCCGACGCCGGGGCAGTCTCAAGCGCGGCGGCGACGTCGGCCGCATCACGCTCTCAGAGGCCAATGCCGATCCGGGCCAGGGCACGGACGTCGACATCGTTGCGCTCGACGAGGCGCTGACGAAGCTGAACGGTCTCGACGCCCGCCAGGGCCGGATTGTCGAGCTGCGCTTTTTGGCCGGGTTGAGCGTCGAAGAAACGGCCGACATCCTGGGCATCTCCCCCAGGACCGTGAAGCTGGATTGGCGCATGGCGAAGGCGTGGCTTCGCACTGAATTGAGCCGGGAGTAGCCGCGTGACGCCGGAACGATACCAGCGCGTCCGCGAGTTGTTCCACGCTGTCTGCGAACTTCCGGTCAGCGAGCGACAGTCGTTTCTCAAGTCAGAATGCAACGGCGACGACGCACTCATCGCGGACGTTGAAGCGCTCCTGGCAAGCGACGAGTCAGACGCCGAGATCTTTCGAGACGAACGTCTCGGATTCGGCCGGAAGCTCATTGATCTTGACGTTCACGCTGTCGATGACGTCGCGGATCCTGCGATCCTCCCTGACGCCATCGGTCCGTACAAGATAGTCCGCAAGCTCGGCGAGGGCGGCATGGGCGTGGTCTACGAGGCCACGCAGACGAATCCCAATCGACGCGTGGCGCTGAAAGTCATGCGCCCCGGCTATGCGTCGGGCGAAGTGTTCAAGCGATTTCGCCACGAAATAGAGATTCAGGGCCGCTTGCGTCATCCATGCATCGGCCACGTCTATGACGCGGGGATCGCCGACACACCGCATGGCCGTCAGCCCTACTTCGCGATGCAGCTCGTCAAAGGCGAGCCGATCACGAAATATGCACAAGACAACGATCTGGGGATTGACGATCGACTAAGGCTGATCGCGGATGTTTGCGACGCCGTGCAACATGCACATGACTCGGGCATCATCCATCGGGATCTCAAGCCGGGGAACATCATCGTCGACGATCGGGGGCGACCGATCGTTCTTGATTTCGGTGTTGCGCGCGCGACGGATTCCGATATTCAGGTCACAACGATCCAGACCGCCATCGGTCAACTGATCGGGACGATCCCCTACATGAGTCCCGAACAGGTCAGCGGCGACTCGTCAGCGATTGATGCACGTTCGGATGTGTACTCGCTGGGTGTCGTTCTCTACGAGGTTCTCGCGGGCACACTCCCCTACGACTTGACGGGATGCTCGATCCCCCAGGCGGCGCAGACGATTCAGGAATCCGCCGGTCGCCGTCTCAGTTCGATCGATGAGCAATTCCGGGGCGAAATCGAGATAATCGTCGGCAAGGCGCTCAACAAGGAGAAGGAGCGCCGCTACCAGAGCGCCGGCGAACTGGCGGCCGATATTCAACGATACCTGGCGAATGAACCCGTGCTGGCCCGGCGCACGAGCACGATGTACCAGCTTCGCCAGTTCGCTCGGCGAAACAGGGCGCTCGTTGGCGGCGTGATCGCGACATTTCTCACACTCATCGGTGGTATTGTCGGCGTGTCGCGCTACGCACTGAGTGAGGCGCGGCAGCGATCGCTCGCCGACACTGCAACAACACAGGCGGAACGGCTCGCGTATCGTGTCAGCGTATCCGCCGCGGGCGATGCCCTCTACAGCCAGAACGTTCTCGTTGCGCGACGAATGCTGAAGGATGCGCCCGCTCGCTATCGGAATTGGGAATGGCAGTACCTGTGGGACCAAACCGATACGAGCTTCATGACGCTGAATTGCGAGGAAAAACCGGTCCAGGAGATCCGGTTCACATCGGATGGTGAGGCACTGTTCTCCCGCCAATCCGGCTCCCTTGCTCTCTGGAGTTGGCGCGACAACAAGAAGATTGCGGAGTTCGTCGGCTCCCAGGATCGGGCATCTGTAGCGAGCGACGACTTGACGCAGTTCGCCAGGATCACTTCACAGACGAGCATTGTCGTTCACAACCAGGCAACGGGTGAGGATTTCACACTTGATTCGCTTGAACCCGAAGTCACATTGGTAGCGATCGATGCGCGCAACGGGCGAACTGCAACCGCGTCGAAGGACGGCCTGCTGCAACTTTGGACGACACGGACGGGGCAATTACTGGCGTCTCGCGCTATGGGCGTACCCGCGACGGCGATGTCGTGGTCACCCTTGCGAGATGAATTGGCCGTAAGGCTGCCGGAATCACTCGCGATTCTCGATGGCGCGACGCTGGAGCCGACGCTCGCATTGGCAATGCAGCTCGACCGGAAGCGCTCGCGATCGCTACTCTTCTGGCGTCGCGACGGCAACGCAATCTTCTCGATGCTGGGCGGATGGCCCAATCGGCTCGATGTCGGCCAATTGATTGAGGTTCACGGCCGACAGCATGTCGAATCGCTCAGCGGACATGATCGTTCCATGCATTCGATTGAGTATCTCCCCTGCAATGGCAAGCTGATTACGACATCGACCGACGGCGTCGTCCTCGTTCGCGACGAGAACTCGCCGGAGCAATTCACCCAGTATTCCACGCAATCGGGCCCTGCCTTTGCGGCGACGCTGAGTCCCGACGGCCGGATTGTCGCGATCGCGAATTCAAACGGCGTCGTCGAGTTGTTTGACGCCGAATCCCGCGCGCCGATTCGAACATTGCTCGGACACGAAAGCGAATTGCGATCGGTCGCCTTTTCACCTGACGGTGAGGTTATGGCGGCTGGAGCACTCGATGGAACAATTCGACTCTGGTCGCGATCGTTGTTGAAATCCCCCGACGTCCTGCGCGGACACGAGAGTTTTGTCTATCCAGTCGCATGGGACTTCGCGGGCCGAAGAATCGCTTCGTCCTCGTGGGATCAGACGATCCGCATCTGGGATGCGACGAGCGGCGTTTGTGAAAAGACGTTGAGCGGTTTTGGATCCCCCACGTTCGGTCTGGCGTTCTCAGAGGATGGAACACGACTCGTCGCGTGCGGTCATACCGTCGAACGTCAACGCGAGCTGGCGGTCTTCGACCTCGACACGAACCAGGAATTCCGAACGGAACTCGATCTAACCGACTTTCGAAAACGCCCGGCGTTCGATTCTGAGGGATCTGCTGTCTGGGTGCCAAGCGCCCCCGGGCCAACCGCGCGCTACTGGCGCTACGCGTCGGATGAGTGGATCGAGCGCCCGATCGCATCACTTCGTCGAGTGAAATCCCCCCTGATCAGCGCCGATAGGATGCGCGTGCTCCTGACGTCCGGCGAGGATGTACGACTCGACGTCGTGGACGTTTCGACGGGCACGACGTTGAAGCGGCTCTGCGCCGGCGCGATTCGCGCGAATTGGAGCCCGGACGCACGCCGTGTTGTCGTTGTCGTCGGCTCAGCGGAAAAGCCGGCGCGCGGGGAGACGATCGCAGTCTTCGACGCAACAACAGGGCAGAAGATCAAGTCGCTTGAAGCGCATATCGGCGAAGTCTTCGACGCGATCTTCTCACCCGATGGCACCCGCATTTTTACCTGCGGCCGTGACGAGCGTATTCGCATCTGGGACGCCGATACGCTGGAACATCTCGTCGCACTGCGCGGCCACACGGACTACGTCTGGTCCGTGGCGATCAGTCCGGATGGAAAGTCACTCGCCTCCGGCTCCGGTGATTCGACAGTACGCCTCTGGCGCGTACCAGATGTGATCCAAACGCTCGACAATTAATGTGCATTCCAACGCGGAACACGTGACATGCTTGGCCAAATCGCCCCGGCGACAATCCGGTGCACGTTCGCTTCAGGAGAATAACCCGCGAATTGGTCGACTTCGACAGAAAGGCACATTCGCGACCGGCGATTCGGTGCAACCAGACGACGACGCGGCACACGAATCGATCGACCGATAGTGGATGCCGGCCGGTCACTTCGGCAGCAACTTCGATCCGAATGCGCGACTTGATGCTGCATCATCTTTCCGCTCATACAAGCGAACAAGATAGCCGATCGCCTGCTGCGTCTTTTCGTGATCGTCGCCAAGCCCCGCACTGAGCCCCTGATACGCGCCCAGCAACTCGCCTTCTGCTTCCTCTATGCGGTCTGTTTCAAACAGCACTCGCCCGAGCCCGTAACGCATGTACGCCGTGCGCCAATGATCGGTCTCGTTCCGCGCCACTTGCGCGGCAATGGCCGACCGGAACAATGGCTCGGCCTCCGACCAGCGTGCCTGATCGGCATAGAGCGCCCCCAGGTTGGCATAGGCCGAAATCACTGCGTCGGATGCAGCGCCCTCGTCCGGCGCGTTCGTCGCGATCATCCGCTTCCAGACTGATTCGGCCGCGTCCGTCTGCCCCGACTTGTTCAATGCATACGCGAGATTTCCGGCGACGATGAGCGTGCGCCAGTCATTCTCGCCGAACGCGCGAACATCCTGTGCCAACAGCTCCCGAGCCGTGGGAATCGCCTCATCCCACTGGCCCGACTGGATCAATGTGGCCACGAGTTCGCTTTTGCGGACCAGCGTGCTTGGATGGTCCGGCCCCGCAAAGGCAACTTGCGCCTCGAACGCCCTTCGCGACAAGGCCAGTCCTTCGTCGATTCTGCCGAGACTCGAAACAGCACTGGCGAGGTTGTTGGTTGTAACGATCGCCAGCGGATGATTCGGTCCGAGCGCCGCCTCAATTGACGCCAACACATCTCGCAGGAGACGTTCCGCCTCTGCCACGCGACCGTTCCGGTTCACAAGTTGGGCATGGTTCATCCGGGCCTGCAGCGTCTCGGGATGGTCCGCCCCGAATGCGGCGGTACGGCCCGCAATGAGTTCCTTGTAAAGCTGCTCAGCCTCGACGCCCTTCCCGTTCGCCGGAATGCATGTTGCGAGATTGTTCAACGTATCCAGCCGATTCGCATCGTTGGGACCGAACAGCCGCGTTTGGGCTTCCAGGGCGACGCGATACATCGCCTCCGCTTCGACGCTTCGCCCCTGCCAGTCGAGGTTGTTCGCCAGGTTGTTCAGCGTGACAAGAGTTTGCTGTTTCTCCATTCCCCCGACGTCCTTTTGAATCGCCAGGTAATGTTCGAACAGGCCCTCGGCCTCAGAATAGTTCCCTTGCTCCGTCAGAAACAGCGCGAGGTTGCTGAGCGATGCGAGCGACTCCGTGTGCTCCTCTCCGAGCGTCCTGAGATTGAGTTCGTACGATCGTCGCAACAGTGGTTCCGCCGCGTCGTACAATCCCAGCGTCCAATAGTCCCAGCCCAACGTACCGGCCAGCGCCGCCTCGACTTCCGGCTGGTCGGCAAACGCGCCGCGCAAGCGCTCCGTCGCCGCATCGAGCATTTCCCGAAGCGGCGCGATGTCGCTGCCAGGGTGCTTCCACGGATCGACGGCGCGCATCGTCGAATCCAGAAACCCGGCGACTCTTCGAGTCTTGTCGACCTGCGCCTCCAAACCTTGTCGTGCTTCAACCTCTGCGGCGTGCGCCGACTGCACAGCCGTCAGTCGACTCGCCGCCAGCTGCTCGGCAGTCACCGCCCGCCTCCATAGAATCGCCGTTGCAATTGTGCATCCGATCGCGATCACCAACGACGCACCGATGACACGCACGAGCGTCTGATAGCGTTTGAGCGTTTTTCGAACGGAGTACCAGGCGCTATCGCGCTTCGCCTCGATCGGCTCGCCCGCCAGAAATCGGCGGACATCCGCTGCCAGCGCACCTGCGCTCTGGTATCGTCGATCGGACTCCTTCGTCAGGCACTTCAGCGCGATCGTCGCAATGTCGTCGCTGACGTCTCGACGGATCTCCCGGGGCGAACGCGGCACGGCGTGTCGAATGCGCTCCAGGGCCTCGCTCAACGTTCCATCAACTCGATATGGAAAGTCGCCCGTCAGGAGTTGATAGAGGATCACGCCAAGCGAGTAGACATCGCTTCGAACGTCCAGCCCCGCAGTCGCGCCGTCGGCCTGCTCGGGGCTCGCCCATGGAAGCGAACCCATGAAGCCGCCGCCGTGGCTGACCAGCGAGCTTTCCAATGCAACGCCGGCCGACTTCGCCAGACCGAAGTCGAGGACGTGCGGTTCACCATTGCGATCGATGCGCACGTTACTGGGCTTCAGATCGCGATGGATCACACCTTGCTGATGCGCGTACTGCACGCCGTCGCAGATCTTCGCAAACATAGCGAGGGCGTCGTTCTGCGTGGCGGATCTTGCAGCGTCGTCAATGAACTCATCAAGCCCAACGCCCTCGATGTAGTCCATGACATAGTAAAGCCGACCGTCGCCAGTCTCGCCGCTGTCGTAGATCCGAACGATGTTTGGATGACGCAGCGTCGCGACGAGTTCAACCTCGCGTTCGAATCGTCGCCGGGCGTCGCGCGTCGCCAGCGCCCCATCGAGAACGAGCTTGATCGCCACGCGGCGGCGCGTCGACGCTTGCAACGCGACGAAGACGATTCCCTGTCCGCCGCGGCGGATTTCGTGCAAATCGTCGTAGCCCGGAATCGCCGGCGGTTCGTATCCCCTGCGGCCTCGCCGGATTTCGCGGACCAGCAGCTCCTCGTCGTCAAACCAAAGGGATGTTGTTTCCATGGGCAACGGACCGACTGCCGACGAACGGCGCTCAGCCTTCATCCTCGACCTGAGCGGCGACGATCGAACGCAGACGCATCAGAATTCGATGCTTGGCGGAATACACCTGGTCCGCGCTCACGCCCAGTCGAGCGGCCACGTCCGCCGTCTCTGCGCCCTCCACAACATACGCTTGAAAACACTTCAAATCCGTCGCGTTGAATTCGGATTCGACGACTCGCATTGCTCGGCGCAGATGTTGTTGTCGCCATTCTTCTTCCCACACATCCTCAAGCGATGTCTCGTCGCCCGATCCACCGTCGGCGTGGTGTTCATCGAGTGACGACGCGCGCCGATCGCGTTCTCGAAGTCGAAAAATGGCTCGAACCACGACGGTCTTCAGGTACGAACGGAACTTGCCCTTGGCCGGGTTGTACTCAAAACCGGGCATGGCCTTGGTCAGCGACATGAGTACGTCCTGAACGATGTCGTCCGCGCTGGATCCGAAGACGCCTTGCCGTCGCGCGAATGCGCGAATCATCTCTTCATACTGGGCGCAAAACTCCGCCCAGGCCGTCGCATCCGTCGGGTCCGAGACCCTCGCCAAGAGCGTTCCATGCGTCGTCGTCGAGTGGCTGAACATGCACCCGCGATCGTAACGCACCTCGATACGGCGCGTAAACGATTTTTGCCGACCGCGCCGTGTCCGCCCTCGACGCACCCGAACCAAATACCGACATCCGGACCCCGCTTACTCCTGCACGACTGCCGTCACGATCACGCGCATCCCGCTGAATCGGGATTCCATCCAACTGTATGCCCCACCCAACCCGCCGGACGCGATCGCACCGCTCGCCGATGACAGACCGAATCGATAGTCGCCGCCGACGTCCTCCAATCCGCTGAACGAGCCCCCCGCCTGGCTGAACGCCCAGTTCGCTCCCGTGCCGTAAAACGCGTCGTCGTGCATGTCCTGCCCGACGACCGCGTAGCTGATGGCCCCTTGGATCTTGGGAACATAAACAAACGCCACGACGTAGTAGAAGTCCGATTCCGTACTCTCGTCTTTTGAGAGGTAGTATCCGAACGTGTTGACCGTTTTGAGCTTCGGATCGATTTGAACCGTCGCTGACGCGGGTCCGTTGACTTCGACGCGATCGTCGTCGTATGTCACCGTCGCCTTGACAGTGATCGTGAATGCCGCCGCCTCATTGAATGCCTTGAAGACGGCCGTATCCGAATTGGGATCCGATTGCAGATCCGCAGCGCCCGCAAGGCCGAAGTAATGCCACTCGTATTCAATGCTCTTGACAGACGCCGGCGCGGAGATGATCTGCCCCTCGCGGCCGTCGCTCCCGTCCGACGTGAACACGGCCTTTAGCGACACGACGCCGCCGGCCGGCAATGTCGTCGCTTTCGGCGTCAGCTTCAGCCGAAGCGCATCGTTGACATGGACCACGGCCTCGGCACTGGCGACGACGATGTCTTCATGCTCCATCACGGGTTCGCCGAATGAGTTGACGTCAATCCGATCGGTCGGTCGATACACTTCCACTTTGATCCTGACTTCGCCGCTCGCGCCGGAATCCGGGACGTACTCCACAACGTTGCTGAAGCCGTCGCCGATGTCCGTATCGATCGTGGGGGACTTTTCGGGCGCCGCCTCGTCAACGCTGAACGCCCGAAGCCCGCCGCCGCCCTGGGTGATCGTCCATCGTAGCCTTGGATCAGCGTGGATCCCGTCTGCGTCCGTCGATGCCGCCGGGGGGTTTTCGGGCATCGCGGCGAGTATCGCCGTGTCCGTATCCGAGATGTCCTGGTCCTCGGGCGCCACACTGAGGCTCGTCGCGATGGGATCCGGTATGTTCAACCCCGTGTCCTCGCAATCGGCGCCGGCAATAAGAGAAAGAGAAATCGCAACCAGGAAGAAGGTCGTCAATCGACAAGCCATGGAGTGCTCCTTGTTGACTCAGCCATCCGGCGAGACGCCGCTACCGTTCTCACACACGGTTTGACATGGATGCGGGCATCGCACCAAACGCCGTTTGCCAAGTCCTAGAGACCGAAGTCGAAGTGTCTGAAATGAAATGCCGAGAAAAATCCGCAATTGCGGACCTTAGGCGCCGTCGGGGCCGCGGAAATCGAATCTAGACGGAAGCCGGAGGCGGTCGGACCAACTCAAAGTCCATGTCCTGCATTCCCCAATGGAACTTCGGGGTCTTGACACACAGCCGGCGACCGGCGATCCTATCGTGACGTAGGCATCTCATGGATCGGCAGCCAGCCAGCCATTGGAGCACGCCACCGGGCATCGATGGTTTAGGCAGGCGCGACGCGCGTCGGACACATCTTCGCCTAACGTTTTGAAAAAGAAGTACTGAATGCTATTTGAAGATTTGCGGCTCATCGAGCCGCTTCTGCGTGCCGTGCGCGCGGAAGGTTACGAAACACCCACGCCCATCCAGGTCAAGGCAATTCCGGTCGTCCTCGAAGGACGCGACGTACTGGGCTGCGCCCAAACGGGCACCGGCAAGACGGCCGCATTCGCGTTGCCTGTCCTGCAGAGGTTGACTGAACGCTCCGCCCATGCGCCTGCCAAAGCCGAAAGCGCCGACCCTGAGCCCGCGACGATCCGTTCTCGACGGAACACGGATCGACGGCCGGACCCTCGGCGATCGCATCGCACCGACGAACCGGCATCACGACGGCCGATTCGCGCCGTCGTGCTCTGCCCGACGCGCGAACTCGCCCAGCAGATTCATGCCAGTTTCGTGACATACGGCCGACACACTCGCATCCGGGCGACGGCGATCTTCGGCGGCGTCAACCAGGGCTCCCAGGTGCGCGCCTTGCGCGACGGCGTCGACGTTGTTATCGCAACGCCGGGGCGCCTGCTGGACCTGATGAATCAAGGGTTCGTCAATCTCGCCGGGATTGAAGTGCTGATCATGGATGAGGCCGACCACATGCTGGACATGGGCTTCCTGCCCGACATTCGGCGAATTCTCGGCCAGTTGCCGAAAGAGCGCCAGTCGCTGCTCTTCTCGGCGACGATGCCCGCGCCGATCCGCGCCCTCGCCAACGACATGCTTCGAAACCCCGTCCCGATCCAGGTCGCGCCCGTATCGACGCCGGCGGCCCGCGTGTCGCACAGCGTCTACCATGTGGACTCGGCACAGAAAACGCCGCTGCTTGTTCACTTGCTTGACCGGAATCCCGGTAGCCGCACGCTTGTGTTCACCCGAACCAAGCGCGGCGCCGACAAGCTGGCAAAGCAGCTATCAGTCGCGGGCGTCAGTGCCGCGGCCATTCACGGAAACAAGAGCCAGGCCGCCAGAAATCGCGCTCTCGCCGAGTTTCGATCGGCACGCACACCGGTGCTTGTCGCGACGGATCTCGCCGCACGCGGACTTGACGTCGATGACATCGGACAGGTCTTCAACTACGACTTGACCAACGACCCGGAAACCTACGTCCATCGCATCGGCCGAACGGGCCGAGCCGGCGCATCGGGCGTGGCCGTGTCGTTCTGCACGCATGACGAACGCGGCAGCCTCCGTGCGATTGAGAAGCTCATTCGCGCGCCGCTCGAGCAGACGGATATCCCGGCGCATGCGGGCATTCCAGCACGAAGTCAGCACGACCCATCGTCCCATTCGCGCGACCGCTCCGGCAAACCGTCCAAATCCCGACGCAGCTTCATCCCGAACCGCGACGACAGCCGCAGACCGGCCCGGCGGCGTCGCAGTCGAGGCTCCGGCGGAGTGCCTCGTTCGAAAGCCCCGGTCCGGTCATGAACCGGTGCCCGCAAACAGGTGGAACGACGTTGGCCGCACGTGCATCCGCTTGGCCACTCACCTGAATTCCACCGCGCACTAAAAAAGCACGGCTCGACTATGCGTCGCCGTGCTGATTTTGTGTATCTCGCATATCGTGCGCATCACGGATCGCGCCATACATGCTGGGTCGCACCGGTGCAGTCTCGAAAGCGGTTGGTGAAGGTTGTCAGGAACTCGCCGGGATTCGGCTGTCCTGCACCTTGGGTCGAGGGCTGCCGTCGTCAACACGTCCCGGTTCTCGCGGAATCGGCAGCGGCGTCGGCTGGCTGACGCTCGTCGGCCGGAAGCTCGACGAAGAACTCGATGACGATGAACTCGTGCCGGCGGACTGACCGACCACAACGTTGCCCACAAAAATCGCTCCGTCAGAGATTTCCAGGCGACTCGTACGAAGATCGCCTTCGACCTTTGCCGACGCCAGCATGTGCAGCTTCTCAGAAACCGTCAGGTTGCCTTTGCAGGTGCCTTCAATCTTGACGTTTGTCGCCTCGACGTTCGCCATGACGTTGGCGCCCTCGGCGATGTGCAGCGTCCCCTTGGAGTGAATGTGCCCCTCGAAGTTGCCTTCGATTCGAACGCTCTTGTCAAACGACAGTTCGCCCTTGAAATTCGCGTCGGCGCCAATGACCGTGGGGGATTCGCCGTTCATATCAGACATAGAAGTTGCCTCCGAGCAAAATGGTCGATACACGATCCGTCAGGTGGATCCACCGCGACACCTTCGCCGATCAAACTCGCGAACCATGAAGCGGAAGCCCAGCAGTATATCAGCAATTTCTGCCGTCTCAATCCGAAGCTTCGCTCCGTACTAAGACTGATGACCTCGAAAATGACAAACGCCCGTCACGGCCTGTGAATTGCGCCGCCGCAGAATTCACACCCTGCAGTGCGTCTGTCGCCGGACCGCACGCGGGTCAGCGTCTCAATGCCGTACGCCGGCGCCGAGTCTCGGGTTCCCGACAAACCTGATGTCGCCTAGCGGCCCGGGCCGAGCTCGCTTTGCGACCAGCTACGCGATCTCGCGGGCGGTCGGACGGCGAACCCGTCGACCGGCAGATCGCATCGTGGAATGATCGCCACGCAATAGGGGCTGGCGACGACCAGCGGAACGTCGCCCGGCGGCTGGATCACTTCGACGTCTGCGAGCAGTTTCCCTCGATGACGGCGCACGCCCGTGATGCGTACGTGGAACTGATCCGACGGCATTCGCCCGAGCGTGACAATCAGCGCCATTTCCTTCGAAAAGTCGATATCGAATTCATCGAGGGGAATCTGCGACAGATCTTCCGCGTTTCGGATGGCCAGCCGCATCGAACGATTCTCATGCGAATGAGCGCGTGACCAGGTCCGCAGGATCGGAAGCTCAGCGCCATCTGGCGGCAGCGAATCCCTGACGCCCGATTCCGACCCGCATCCGGCGACGCAAATCACCAGCATCAATACGACCGACCATCGCCGGGAGATTGGCCCATACGTCTGTGACTGCTCAGGTAATTGACTCACGATGCGGAGTTCCTCGTGCTGCAATTTCGATCCGGACATTGACCTCGTCAACCCGGCAGAGGTTACGATCTCCGTCGGGAATCGTCGACTTCCATTGCAAAGAGCCGCCATCCTGGTAATGGCAATCCACGCGGAGCCCATTTTCCCGGCGAATCTGGACGCACCACGATGACGACCGTATGATTACTGTATGTCACGACTTACGATCATTGCGCTTGCCGGATTCGCGTTGACGGGTGGGACTGCGGCGTCGCCGAGCGACCTGTCGCCCGATCCGATGATCCAAGCCGCCGTTCGCAACTCGGCATACGTGACGCTGTCGCCCGAAACCGGCGACGACGACTCACAGGACAATGCTCAGAATACGAGCCTCCGTGATCGAGCGGTGCAGGCGATCAAGGATCACAAATTCGCCGATGCCGAAAAACTGATCCACGAAGGCCGCAAAACGCGGAGCAGTCGTCGCAAGGACCAGTGGAAGCTCATCGAGGCCCGCCTGGAGCTCGAACGCGAGAACTTCGCAAGGGCCGGACTGCTCGCCATGGAAGTCGTGATACTCCGCGAACGAAGCGAGGAACACGCGGCTGCGCTCTATTGGGCGGGCCGTGCCTACGAGGAGCTAGGCCGGCCGAACAAGGCCATTCAACTCTATGAAGAGTGCCGTTCGCACAAAACGGCGCCCGACGGTCTGATCAAAGTCGTCAGCCGCCGAATCGAGCAGCTTCGCGAGCCGAAGAAATCATGACCCCAAAGCGAAGCGTCTACCTCGAAACGATGGGCTGTCAGATGAACGCCCTCGACAGCGAGCTGGCCCTCGGCTCGCTCATGCAGCGCGGCTATCAACTGACGGGCGACCTGTTGAGCGCCGATCTCGTCGTGATCAACACGTGCTCCGTCCGCCAACATGCCGAGGACAAGGTCTACTCCCGCCTCGGCCAGATCAAGGGCGGCAAGACGATGCGCCGCGAAGGTCAGATCGTGGCCGTCATCGGCTGCATGGCGGAACGCGACGGCGACGGTCTCCTCGACAAGATGCCGCATGTGGACATCCTGTGCGGCCCCAGCGAATTGCATCGCCTGCCGGGGCTCGTCAATGATGTCGAAGCAACGCGCGAACGCGCGATCGCGTTGTCGGGCCGGCTTCGCGACCACACGACAAATACCGTGGCTCGCGTCGAGCACGATGATCTCGAAGCGCTCGACTCCAGCCGGCACTTCGGCGTTTCGCAGCACGCGGCCATGCCGAAGATCTTCGGCCGGCACCAGGCGTACGTCCGCATCACGCGCGGTTGCAACAAGTTCTGCACCTTCTGCGTCGTCCCCTACACGCGCGGTCCCGAACAGCATCGGCCGCCGGGGCAGATCGTCGAGGAGGTTCGACAGCTTGCGGACAACGGCGTCGTGGAAGTGACGCTGCTCGGACAGACGGTCAATCACTACCACTTCGATCCGAAGGGCCCCGAGAATACGAGCTTCGCCCAACTGATTCGCCGCGTGCATGACGAAGTGCCACAACTGCCCCGATTGCGCTTCGTCACGAGCTATCCGCGCGACTTCACCGACGAGGCGCTGCGAGTGATGGCGGAGTCGCCGCGCATATGCAAATACCTGCACATTCCGGCGCAGAGCGGTAGCGACAGCCAGCTCAAGCGGATGAATCGCGGCTACACCGCCGACGAATACATGCGGTTGATCGATCGCGCTCGCGCGCTGATGCCGGATCTCGCGATCGCGGGCGACATGATCGTCGGCTTCAGCGGCGAAACGGAAGAGGATTTCCAGAAGAGTCTCGATCTGCTGCGTTACTGCAGGTACAAGAACTGCTTCGTGTTCAAGTACTCGCCGCGGCCGGGCACGAACGCGGATGGGCGACTGCCGGACGATGTGCCGGAAGAAGAGAAGCGCCGTCGCAACAATGAGATGCTGGCCGTCCAGGCGGAAGTGAGCCTGTCGAACCACCGGTCGATGCTCGGCACGAAACACGAAGTGCTCGTGGAAGGACGGAGCAAGGCGGAGCTGAAGCGACAGGAGAGCGAACAGGAACGCGGCGGGGAGATTGATCGCAACGCGGAAACACTGGGTGGCAAGCACCCAGTGGCACGTAGGATCCAGCTGGTTGGACGCACGCAGGGCGATCAAATCGTCGTATTCGACGGCGAGTCCGATTGGATCGGCCGCTTCGCCAATATCGAGATCATCGCGGCGACGCCGTATACGCTGCACGGGCAAGTGGCGGATGCGGCCGATGTTTCGGAGCCGAGTTCGGCAGGCGGTCGTGCCATATCACTGTCAGTGCTGCGGGGCTGAGCGCAAGCACGATCGACGAACCCGACACTGCGAAAATCACCGGTGCTTCGCCCATCAATCGCAGGTCACAGCGCATTTCTCTGCAACGATCGAATTCACCGAGACTCCCTACTCTGACGCGTCGACAGGAATATACGAAGCGCCAAAAACCGGTTTTTCGGTGGCCGTTCATGTCGCGCGCTTCGTCAACAAGGTAGCGGGCTTAAAGGACTTTACGTTTCCGAGTCGCAATGCCGCCGTTCAGGGATTCGACAAGCCCTCGTGAACGATCCGGAAAAATCTCTTCAGTTTGACCCGTGCGATGTGTTAGGCTGATGAGTGAGAAACCGAAGTGACCGGCGAAATTTCGCCGTTCACGTTGACCCTTCGACCATCGACATCGTGATGCAGCTATCTCCTGGCTCTAGTGAGATGCCGCTTCGCACGATGACAAATCGAATTTGAAACGAAGCGTGGCAAATGCTGTCATCAGCAGGTCTACCCGGGTTCTGTCTACTTCATTTCATCGCGGAGGTGATCCATGGTATCGAAAGTGTCCTTCCAACCTCGCATCATTGGCTGTATTTGCCTGTGCATGCTCACGGCAAGCACCGCCCTGGCTGATGACCCGCCCGAGAGCGCTACAAGCAAATTCCTCGGTGCAGTTGCGGATCGAGGCAACGTCTCGTTCGTACTGCAGCAGGCCTCGCCGCTCTTTGGCGGCCGCGAGTACTACGTCTCCGGCGAAGGTCGCATCGTCATCGTCGATATCCGACGGCAGCCGGATGGGGAGTTTATCGAGAGGCGATTCGAAATGGCGGATGCGTCGGAAGAGACCGACAAGCTGATCGCGATGATTCGCCAAGTCGACTTGTTGAGCATACCGCTCGAACAAAAGGACCAACCCAGGCGAACGTGTTCGACGCCGCCATTGTTCATCATCAGAAACGGGGCTGGCGACGTGAAGGCGCTGCCGCAGATCAAAGCGGCGCCGACGAAGGAATATGAATCCGTCTGTATGGCGATCGCGGCCCTGATGAAGCTCACGCGCGGAAAGGAGGCCGTGTATCAAGGTGATTACGACACGACGTTCAATCCCAACGGATTCGAGTGGACGCAACCGATTCTCGCGCCGGGCAAGAAGATCCGATGGGCGCCGCACGCAACGCCCGGCGAAATCGAACAGGCTGAACAAGCGTATCGCGCAAAGGTCGAGATCCAACTGAAACAGGTGCAGGAGAATCAAACCAGGGAAGCGAAACGTCGCGAGACGCCGACCAGCGAACCGAAGCCGGTTGACGACCAACCTGACGACAATCCGCAGCCGGACAAGAAACCCTGATGGATGACTCAATCCAAGTCGGCCGTCGCGCATCGCGACTGGCAGGAGATATTCGATGAAACGGGAACCACTTACGAACACTCGGCGGACGTATCTGTCCGGATTCGCGCGCGGTGCGGCGATTCTGGCGTTCCTGGCAATATGGGCGCCCGCCGCTCACGCATATAACTTCACATTCTTCGGCGGACACAAAGGCCGGCCAGGCGTCACGACGGGCCCCGCCGGAACCAACGATTTTCTCTACTCCTGGGATCGCCCTGACCATGGGACGATTACCTGGTGGCTGGACCGCGATACGCTTCCGGCCGGTCAATGCGACGATGCGTGTCTCGCCGCGCTTCGCGCACTCGTGCAGCCGGAGCTGGACAAGTGGGCGCTCTGGATTCGCGTCGGGTTCACCGAAGCGGCGGATGCGGCGTCGGCTGATGTACTGATTCACTTTATCAACGTCCCGTCCGGCGGCGCCGACGCGGGGCCCTTGACCAATGCCGGGACGACGCTGACGAAGGCGGAGATCCGCATTGACCCGGACTCTGAAGCCGACTGGAGCACGGCGACCGCCCAAGCTCGCTTCTGCTACTATGTTCTGCATGAATGGGGTCACGTATTGGGCCTGGGCGATCTGTACCTGATCGATCACGGCGACGCGACATTCGAAGGAGAGGATTTCTGCGATCATGGGCTGCCATCCGGGCCGCCCCCTGCCGGTGCACCGGGATTACCCGACACACGAACGAAAACCGACAACCCGATGCAGGCCTACGGCGTCAAGACGCTGGACAACGACAGCATTCACGGCGCGGAGTGGCTTTGGGGATGCTCGGGCAGCAACGGAATCGTGACGGGCGAACTGGCAACACGAACCGGCTCCAACAATGCCAACACGGCGGCAGTGCATCACGGACTGACGCAGACGCCGAAGACGTGGACCTATCGCGGCAGCGTCGCCGCATCCGGCGGAGCCGCGAAAGTCACGCTGTTCTTTCTCGGGATCCAGGCGGCGCGCGATGTCGGGCCCGGCGCATGGACGCCGACGATCTACCCGGATCGCGTCGAATTCGACAATCCCGGGCCGTACGAGGGCAATTTCAAGTTCCAGCTCGACTGCGATCAGGGACCGGAGCGATATGGCAACGCGACAGTGGCGGGCTCCGCATCAACCAGCTTCACGGCGACGCCCGCCGGCGGCGGCCCTCAGTTGTTCCCGTTCGATCAGGTCTTCGGCGCCGATTGCGGCGAACTCTATTACCTGCTGACCTGCACGAACGCCACGCCTGCAACCGTATCGTCCGTCAGTCTCGAATTCGCAGGCACCGGTCCCCTGACAATCGACCCGATTACCGTGGCGGCTCCGGGTTGCGCCGTGCCGACGATCACGACCAGCGGCAGCCCCAATCTGGTTGTCGTCGATTTCGGCTCTCCGTGCGTACAGCCCAGTGCGTCGATCTCATTCGTGGCAAGTCGCTCGAATTCGCCGATTCCGTTGACCTTGATCGCCGGCTCCTGGTCGGACGGCGGGACCGGCGGCGGGCCGCTGATTCCGGAAGATATCAACATCGACTGCTTCATCGATCGGGTTCCGAACGGATTTGCGTGGTCGATTCGCAAGCAAACGCGATACGTCTATGTCAACTCAATTTACAGCCCGTGGTTCCATCCGCCCGGCAATTGCTGGTTCCGTTGGTGCTGCTATACATCGAGGGACTGTTACGCGCGGCGCATCCTTTACGTCTACAAGACTGTGTTCGGCCGGTTGTTCCGGCTTCGACGATGCGTGCCGCTGACAGGTTGGAAGTTTGTGCGGAGCCTGCCGGGAGGTTGGGATCTCGTTCGGCAAACGTGGCCGCCCGACGGTATCGTCATCAACGGTCCGATCGGTCCGCCGCCGAACAACCCGATTCTGCTACCCGACTTGGCAGTCAGCCATGGCGAAGCGGCGGACGCAATCCACTCGGACAACGCCGGCGTGTCGTATCGACCGGGGGCGGATTTCTCGAGTGCATTCCAGGATGCGCGCAACGCTCTCGATATCAGCCTCATCGGCAACGGTACGCCCCCGCCGCTCTCGGGCGATTTCGTCGTCGCCGTCCAGGCAGCGGCGCCCGGATACTGCAATGCCGCATTGGCGCTCGCCCCGCTTCTCGAGGAGATCGATCTCGTCTTCGACATGGAACCGGACCCTCTGCTCGACTTGATTCGAATTGATATTCAAACGATGCAGAACGCGCTGGTTCAGATGTGCGGCCAGATGCAGACCGGCGTCGTCGTCGATCAGATCCCGTTCATCGAAATGAGTCAGGCGATGGGTGCGTTCGGACTCCATCTGCAGCAACTTGCCGGCCAGGAACCGGATCATGCAGAGCGGTTCTTGAATGCATCGGAAGACGCCCAGGCCATTTCGCAGGCCTTCGACATGGCCGCCGCCTTCGTCGGATTGAACATGTACGACGGCGTCAATGACCTGTCGGAACGTGACCAATTCCTGTGGACGCAAGTCGCTCGGTTCCCGAACGAGTTGCACCAGCTGGCTCTGGCAATGGGACCCCACGCGCGGATCAACATCCCGCTCGACCCGCCGACGTTCCAATCCTGGCAGGCCGAGGACCTGGGCGAGGCGGTCGTGACGCTCGTCGATCGGAACGACGTCAACAGCGGCGACGTTCTCGACGAGTACCGCGCGAAACTGTCGGAGTTCGGCAAGCTCGTGATTCCGCGGCCGGATCGCCCGGATGGGAATGTCGACATCGGCGTGCCGCTGCGCGTTCGCGTCAAGTACCCGCGACATCTCAGCCGGGTCGTCGATATTCCCGTCGGCGACGGTCGCAACGCGATCATGCCCCCGCTGATCCCCGGCGACGTCAACGATGACGATTGCATTGACGCCGTCGATGTCAATCTCGTGGCAGGTGACATCGGGCTTGGTGGACCGACAGCCCCCGTGGTTCCGCCGACAGACGTCGACGGCGACGGCCAAGTCACGCCGATCGACCTGTTGATCGTACAATCCAACGCAGGCCTGTGCGGTCAAGCCCTCAACGACTGCGACAACAACGGCGTGGACGACCAGGTCGATATCGACAATGGCACGGCGACGGATTGCGACGGCAACGGTATTCCGGATGTCTGCGACGTGTTGTACGGCTTCTCGGAGGACCCGTGCGCGGTCACATGTGAGTGTCCGGGCGACGTCAACAATGACGGCGTCCTGAACGGTCTCGACGTCCCGGCGTTCGTCTCTTGCCTCTTGACGGAGGGCTGCGGTTGCGCCGACGTGGATGAGAACGGCGTCGTGGACCTGGTTGCGGACATCGCGCTGTTTGCAGAAAAGCTCGTCAGCGGGCAGACGTGTAACTGAACCCGCGTCGATCACTGCTTGCGTTCTACACTCGCGGACGCCGACGTCGAAGGACGTCGGCGTTCGCTTTCTACTTTGGGGTTCCTGCCTTGTCGTTTCCTTTCTCTGTTCGAACGAAGTCGTCGGAAGACTCTATGGCTTCGGAATCGGAAGATCCGAACGAAACCGGTTGATGCGGTAATGGCGCCCTCGAACATATGAAGCCGGGCCAGCGACTACTCGAACGCCGATCGATCCATCGGCTTGAACGACATCCGCGCACTGACATCGGGAATATCGCGCGAGAGATCCTCGAAGTTGGCCTTGATGGCATCGATGGACCCGAGTTCGACCTTCAACGTCTCGGCCGTCTGCTGGATGTGCTTGACGATGTTGTCGAGCAGCTTCTGAACCAGCGCGTCGGGATTGCTGCTCAGCGTTTCGACGTGGGCGAACAGCAGCCCCACAGCCTCCATCTCGGAGCCGTTCAACGCGATGTCGGCAAGCGTCGCGGCCGCGGCGACGGCGGCGGCGAACTTGGAAGGCGCCTCATCCGCCGCCGACATCAGCGGATCGAAGTGATGCTGTCTGACTGCGTCGATGATTTCCGTTTCGAGTTTCCAGTCCTGGAGAATCGCGGCCCCGACATCGGCGTGCGTCAATCCGAGTTCGCGCCGTTCGATTTCGTGAATCGGCCGCGCGCCGGGCATTCGAAGTTGACGCAGCACACTCGCGTATCGTTGCGGAATGCCGAACGCCATGAGACCAATGCCGAAATCGCAGAGCAGGCCGGCCGTGCTGGCGGCAGCTGCCAACCTGGGCAGAATGTCCTCACAGATATCGCGTGCCGCCACACTCGTCGCGAAAGCTGACTGCCAATACCGCGAAGTGTCGAATCCCTCGGGCTTCGTGCGGCCGAGACCGTCGACGACGTGCTGATTGATGACGGCGGCGCGAACGCGCTTCAGTCCGAGCCGCATACAGGCGTCGCCGACGTTGGAGGTCGGCGTGTTGAATCCGTACAACGCGCTGTTCGCTTCACGAAGCAGTTGAGCCGTCAGTCCGGAGTCGCGGCTGACGGCGCTGGCGACAATGCGAATGTCGCAATCGGAATCGCGCGTCAGCTCGAGGACTTTGAAGACCGTCTGGGACGGCGCCGGGATCTTCGGACTTGCGCGCACCTGGTCGATGATGGCCTGCGTTGAAGACATATCAGCATTGGATCATCGGCGCCGACAAATTGAAAGAGCGTTCCGCCCCCCTTTGCACTCCGGAACGCCCTTCATAATCTCTCATAACGTATCGCCGCTTCGAGCGAGGTATGCCTTAATCTTCGGCTGGTCGGGACGCAGCTTGAGCGAATTCTCCCATGCGGCAATCGCCATCCGCTTCCACGAAGGGCTCTTTTGCAGGTAATACAACTTCATGTAGCTGGTACCCAGATTGTGGTAACAATCAGCGTCGTTCGGCGTAATCCTGAGGATCTTGTTGTAAATACCGATGGCCCGAAGCGGATCCCCGACACTCTCATAGCACGCCGCGAGATTGAAAAGCGATTCCGTCGAGTCCGGCCGCATGCGCGACGCTTCCTCGAACGCCGCCATCGCCTCGGCATAGGATCTCTGCCGGGCGTACATCATTCCGGCGCGATACGCCTCGGCAAATCGAGACTGCTTCTGAGCAGGTGACAACTGCGACTCGTTCACGACGGCCGGCCGCGCCGAGATTCGGTTGTCGTTCATGTTCGAGCAGCCGCTCGACATCAACAACGCCGACGACAGCAGGCCGATCGCTACGACTGGAATAGTCCCCTTGATGATATTCATCATTATCCTCTCGCCACGTTCATCTCGGCGGCCGTTCTATTCAACCGAACGACGCTACTCTCGTTCGGCAGCCGCCGCGGTTCGGCGGATATCCTCGAGGCGCTTCTGCTTCGCCAGTTCGTGGATCCGCTTCGGGTCCTGTTCGCCGGCGATTCGCAGTCGTTCCTCGCGCGGCCGAGACGCCGGCGCCGCCTGGCGCTGGATTTTCTCGATGCCCTCGGGCGCCATCGGTTCGTATCCGCCGTCGAATCCGCGGAGCCCGGATGTTTCGGGCTCATTGATCGTGACCGGATCGCCGTACATCGGCTTCGGTTCCGCATATTCGCTGGGAATCTCGTGATGCAGCTGAACGTCCTGCAGGCGCTGGATTTCCTTGAAATTCGGCTCGTAGGATTCGAACACTTCCCGATCCCGATCGCTGAGTATCGTCGCGCCTTCGACGTGCGCCGTCACGAAGACGATCAGATCGATGCGCTCGCTCGTCGGGTTCTCCTGGCGGAACAAGGCGCTCAAGCCCGGCAGATCGCCCAGCCCCGGAACCTTGTTGACGTTGCGCGTCTTTCGATCGCTGATCAGACCGCCCAGGGCGATTGTCTCACCATCGCCCATGATCACGCGCGTGCTGAGTTCGCGCGTTCGAATGCGCGCGACACGGATGCCCGTCGTCCCGACGACGTCGTCGCCAAGGGCGCTCGTCACAGGGTGAATCATCATCGAGATCCTGCCGTCCAGCATGATCGTCGGCTGCACTTCAAGCTGTACGCCGACGGGGATGTACGTATCCAGCGACTCCGTGACGATTCCGAATTCCGAGACGTTCGATTCCAGCAAGGGATAACGCTCACCGACGAGGATGCTGGCGCTGTGGTTGTTGAATACGAGAAGTCGCGGATTCGCGAGCAGTCGAATCGCGTTGTCGCTCGAGTGAATCCGGAGCATTCCCATCAGGCGGGAGAAGTCGACCGTGCCGAGGGACAGCCCCACGCTCGAATTGGCAGTGCCGTTCGCCGTCCGTCTGATCTGATCGCCGGACGCGAAGCCGGCTTCCATGTGCAATGGCAGTTCATGGTTCAGCACGGGACCGTTGGCGAGAACGTTGATGTCCCAATCGATGCCGAGCTGCCGTTGCAGATCAGTGCTCATCTCGACGATGCGCGTTTCGATGAGCACCTGCGGCGGCATCGTGTCCAGTACCGCCACGAGCTCCGCGATCCGATCGAGGTTCTCGGGGACGTCCGTCACGATTAGCCGGCGCGCGTTCTGCGCGTTCGCATTGGTCGTGACCGCGGCGCTATTCTGACCATTCTGGCCGGGCTGGTTCGCCGTCGTCTGTTGATTGACGGTACCCCTTCCGACTTCGCCTTCCAGCTGGCTGAGGCTCAGCGTGGTGTATCGATCGCCGCTGTTGTCGTTGTAGACCTCCATCTTGCCGTTCGGCGACAGCGCGTAGATCAGCGCATCGCGCACGCGGGCCGCATCGGCGGATCGAAGCGTGAAGACCCTCGTCTCAACGACCGGAGGCGGCAGCTCACTGAGCGGGATCTTCTCCGGCTTCTTTTTGACGCTGACGATGCCGTCGGCGACCGTGTATTCGAGATCCGCGTTTCGCGCAATGGCTTCCAGGGCCGTTTCGATCGTCGCATTCGTCAGGTAGACAGAGACTTCGCCGTCGACCTCGGGGCCGATCGTCAGGTTCAACCCGCCGTGCTCGGCGACGAGTCGAAGCGCGTCGCGGACATTCGCCTTGGGGACGTTGAGCGTAATCCGCCCTTCCGGAGCGCCATCCGCGCGTCCCGCGACAAACGACGCCAGGATCAGCGTCATCGCCGCGAATCCGCGCACGTCATGCTTAGGGTATTTCTTCATCGCCGCCTTCGATCCTCGCTATTGTCGGCTCGGGTTTGCCGAGCGAATAGACATACGCCCATCCCTTGAACTCGAGCGTCATTGTGTTTCTGGTGATTCGTCGAACGACGAATCCCGCGGGCATCGCGTCGCCGACGCGATAGACAATACCGTTCACGACCACGATCCAATCGTCGTCCAACGCCGAGACGCCGACGATGTCGAGCGCGGGCGCCGGCGGTGCCTTCGCAAGCTCGACGTCGCGCTGCGGCGTCGTCGCGCCATTTGCCGTCGGCGCCGCCTCGAGTCCTTCGAACGGATCACGTCCCCATGCACGTTCGGCCACGTTCGCCTGCAGTTCAAGCCGTCTCGCCAACGCTTCGGGCGACAGACCGCGGGCCGGCGCCGCGGGCGGCGCCGCCGGGGGTGCGACGGCGGCTTCGACGCTGATCGGCTGGGGCTGCGCCACGGCGGAAGACGGCAGGTACTTTACGCTGATGGCGTAGACGCGCCACACGAGCACAACGCTGCCAAGCACGAGGACCGTCAGGACGCGTTTCTTTCGCTTGTCCATCACAGCCCCCCGATCGCCGCGACGGCTTCCGACGCATAGGCTTCGACCGTAATGTCCGCTCGCAGTTGGCCAGTCACGTGCTCGCCGCCTTCAGTTGCGGGAACGATGTTGAAGTCCACGACGCGCGCCGGGATGCGCTGTTGCCTGCAGCCGCCCATGTACGTCGCGATTCGCTGGTAGTCGCCCACGACTGTCACTTTGAAGAGCGGAAACCTGGCGCTGTTCATATCGCGCGGTCGCTGGGGCTGAATCTCAACGATTTGGAGGCCGGCTCGCCGTGCCTCTTCACTCAACTGCGTCACGACGAGACCCAGTTTCATTGAGTCGCGCAGTCGTGATTGGAAGTCCACGCGCATGCGCGAAACGCGCTCCAGTTCGCCCGCGTCGATGACGGCTGTCGGCGCTTCCTGGGCTGACACGTTGAGAGAGTCCGCGGCCAATCGCAGCGTGCGGATGTCGGCGCCGACGCGCGTCCCGCGCGCCAGCGCGTACACGGCCGCACCGATGACGAGGGCGATCGCAATCGCACAACCCGCCCATTCCCTGATACTCGCTGAAAAACCGTTCATTGTTCCATCGCCGCCGGCGGCACGACGTACGCCAGCGAAACCTCCACGGATAGCGTCCCCTCGAAATTGCCTCGCTCGCTGTCGTTGCGACTCGAATTGACCAGATGAACGGCGCTCGCGAACGGGCTGCGCTCAAGCGCCGTCAGCGTGACTTCAACCGTCTCATCGTATGACTGGCCGTTTCGAGACCTGGCGACTTCGCCGTCAATGACCACACGCAATTCAGCTCCGTCGTTGCGCGTCGAAAGCCGCGTCACGCGAATCTCCTTCGGGAGAATCAGCGACAGCTCCTTGAAGAAACCGAGCCAGTTGGGCGTATGGCAGGCGAAATCGTCGAACTTCGCCTTGATGGCCGTGATCGCCGATCGCTCCTGTTGAAGTTGCGTATTCTTGTCGACCATCGACTGCACGCGGACCATTTCCATCTGCACCTGGCCCACGGCCTTGCTCAAATGGCCGCCGATCTGGTTGAAAAGAAACGCCACGCCGAGCGTCGCCGCCGCAACGATTGGTCCGGCCTTGGTCGTCGATGAACGAAACCTGGCGATGCGCCGCCGCTTGAATTCCTCTTCCGGCAGGAGATTCGGCAAGTCCGAAATGAACCTGGCCGCAGAACTGGCCGATGCGAACGCCTCGACGTTGTGCCGACTTGCCGACGTGGATTTCGCCGTACGGCTCAGCCAGTCGGGAGATTCGACATCCATCTTAAGTCGATGGCCAAGCGAATCCGCCAGACCGGGCATGCTTGCGCCGATGCCGATGACCTGAAGTCTCGACACGTTGCCGCCGCCTTCTGTCGTCGCGGCGAACGTCAGCCACTGCGTGAGCTGTTGGGCGAATCGCTGAAGCGCCGGCTCCAGCAGCGGCAGCAGGTTCTTGCCTTTGAGATTGTGGATGCCCAGATCGGCGTCACGATCCGGCACGCCGGCTTGATCGCGAAGCGCGATCGCATCGGCCTCTTCCAGCTGATAGACGTCATCGCCGGCGATGATCGGCCGCATCAGCGCTTTCGTGAAATCGTCGAGACCGACGGGCAACTCAGTCGCCAGGCATGGTCCTTCCGTGCCGATCACAATGAGGGTCGAGTAAGATTGATCGATCTGCAGCGTCGCCCGTACGTCGTCGATCGGCGTCGTCTGTTCCGCCTCGCTCAATCGCGAGAGCGCGACGGCGGATGACGTCACACCGATGAGTTCCAGCCTCGTTTGCTGTGCAAATGCAACAGCCGCTTTCGAAACGCTCTTCTTGACGGCCGTGGCGCGGACCGACACCGTCGCATCGCCGGCGGCCTTGAGATCGCCTGATCGGCAGACATCGACGACGGCTTCGTTCAGCGGGAAATGCAATTGTTGCGAGAGCTTGAGCCGGACGGCCTGCGTCAATGCCTTGCCTTCAAGGGCAGGCATATGGAAATAGTGGCAGCCGACTTCGCCGCCGCCGACCATGACGATCAGTCCGGCGTTGCGCCAGTCGCTGCGCTCGCGAATCGCGTCCGCCGCTGAATCCAGCGCGAGCTGATCGAGGAGTGACGATTCTTCGGAATTCGGATCCGTCGGAGCAATCGAACACATGTCGATGCACTCGACGACGCCGTCGCCGCCGCAGCGAACGAAGTTCAGCCGCAACGATTCAGGTCTCGCTTCAACAATGATGAGTTGGCGTTCCTTCGACATCCATGTCTCCGAAGCGCGTCTTGCGACACGATTTCTCTTCCCGCCGTCGCCGCCTGGCGTCGGCTATTCCGCACGAAACTCGAGGATTCGGCGGAAGCCCGACCAGGGAGCGACTGTGACGTCCGGCCGTCCCGTCGCCTGGTAAAGCGGCGGCGTCACGCTTGACTGCGTCACAAAAAACCGGGCAGTCGATAGCGCGGGATCATCCGCCGCGCTCCCGTTGTCTGATATCGTTCCGATGGCGCCGTCACTGTCGAAATCATTTGCGGGCGATGCATTCAGCTCGCGCATCGCCATTTCGACGCCGCTCTCCGCGGCATAAAATGCGCTCGTTCCGTAATAGTGCGACAGGGAGCTGATCGACGTCGCCGCTGAGAGCTGAAATAGCCAGAGAGCGTACGAGCCGATAACCAAGAGCGCAGCGACAAAGGCGATAATTGCCACGCCGCGCCGCCGTCCGACGCCCCCTCGTCGAAGTTGCCGCGGATCACGGATCACTCGTCACCTCATCCAGAAACGCACGCAGATAAACGGATGTGCGAAGATCCAGCGCCTCGCCGCCGCGACTTACGCTGATCGCAATCGTGACGCGCCGAACGTCGGCCCGATCGCCCGCGGACAACGGCAGCGTTCCAAGGGCGACGCCGCTCCGGTTGTAATACGTAAACGTCAGACTCGCCGTGTCCCGCAGCAGCGGATGCCAGCTGGAACCGGAGTCGTTCGACATTTCGATCGTCGAGCCGCTGAGCCGGAAACCAATCGAGTCGAACTCCAACGACGACACGTCGGCAGCGTCGATCTGTGCGTTTCCATTCAGGCAGGGCGTCGCCGCCAGCGGGCATTCGTCCTGCGGAATCTGGCGAACATAGTGAATCATCGTCTCCAGCGCCGCCCCCGCCGTGTCGACGAGTTCCGCCCGCGCCGCCGTCTCGGCCCGATTCCGTGAGGCGTTCAGTATCAACATCGCCGCGGCGCCGCTGATGATCGCACCGATCGTCATCGAAACGACCAGCTCGATCAACGTAAAACCGCTTCGGCAACGTGCTCGCGCCATGCGGTGACTCAATTGCACCGCAGCGCCGCGAGTTTGCGAAATCTTGGTCGTTGGATCGAATCCGGCCGTCACGTCGTCGTGGTTCCCTTCGTTGCGCTAGCCAAAGGCACTGATGTTTGAGTGCATTTGGATTTCGCGACCTTACCTATTCAGAAGTCCGCAAATACACGCTCGATCTCGATCGACGCGCCGTTTCCCGAGACCTCGACAGTCACGCGTTTGTATCCCTGATCGCTGCCGACGACGCTCAGCCCGGCGTCCACATACGTCACGCTCACGGCGCGATCGAACGCCGGAAACCCTGAAACGGGCGACTCAGCCGGGAAATTCGCCGTCGTGACGGCGTCATACCCGTCGGTCCCTCGGAATCGTCGGGCGATGATCTCTTCCATGCGTTCGACGGCGAGCATCGATGCAATCGACTGCTGATAGGGCTTGATCGACTGGTGCGACGCCTCGGCGTATGCGCTCATCAGGCTCGGCAAGGCGACGGAGAGGATCACGATCGCCGCGACCGTTTCAATGATGGTCGTCGAACGCCGCATGAACCTGCATCTTGATCTGTCGCGCGTCGTCTTCATGCGATCCGCCCAATCCATGCCTAAGGCGCCAGCAATTCCACCATGCCTGCAACAGGCTGTACGCGCACCGCCAGACCGCCCGTCAGTTGAACCTCGCCATACGTCGCTAGTGCGCTGCCGCCACCGTCGTAGGGAACGCCAAAATTATCGAATTCAATCTCGCTCGTGCCGTTGATCGATACGCTCGTGATCGACACGCCGGCAAATGGGCCGTCGCCGAACGCCACCGGCGACGTCGACTGATCCAATGGATGAGCGACGGCGATCCGCCCGCCCTTACCCGGGTTGTCGACATCCTCGACGTAGAGCGAATACTGATTTCCGCCGGAATCGATGCTGACCCACGTCCGCCGTCCCGAAGCAAGCGCCATTCGTTGCAGGTAGCGAATATCGCTCGCAAGTCGGGCGCCGGCGGCGCTGGAACGCATCTCGCCCATGTAGCTCATCGTCGGCCCGCCGACGAAAACGGCGAGGATCCCCAGAATGGAAATGACCGTCACCAACTCGATCAGCGTGTATGCGGATCGCGTTGGCGACGGGTGCTTCTCGTACATGGTATTCACTGCGTGTGTTGTCGCCCGGCGGCGGCATCGTCAGCCGATACCTGCGCCGAGTGCGTGACGCATTCGAAGGACGCCCGCGTGTCCTAGAATGCGTTCTCGCCGTCCACGTTCGTGTTCGGCCAGATTTCGCCTGTCGTCGCGTTGTACGACCAGCCGCCGGTCGATCCCGTCACAACGCCCTTGGTCGTACCGGCGACGAGATTGTTGCCCGTACCGTCCGAATCGTATGGGTTGTCAGGAACCGATCCGTTCATGACGGAATTGGCCGTACCGAGAATCGTGATGCTCGGATACGCCGCATTTCCTCCGCCGGCGGGCGTCGCCGCATGGGCGTAGTAGTTCGCAACGCCGGCTCGCAAAGCGCCAAGTGCGCCTTTGCACGCCGCTGCGCGGGCGTCCGCTCGATAGTCGAGGTAGACCGGCAGTGCCACTGCGGACAAGATTCCGAGGATAACGATGACCGTCACGAGTTCGATCAAAGTAAAGCCGCGTCTCAGTTCATTTCGATTTCGCATTGTCAGATGACTCCTGTCACTCTTTCCCAACGGGCATCGTTGTGCCGAGCCCGCAGCAAGTCTCCCTACGCCGTCCCAACGAGCTTCAGCAGTTTCCACATCGGCATAAAGATGGCCAAAGCAAAGAAAAGAACGACCGATGCAAGACTCACAACCATTATCGGTTCCACCAGTGTGGACATCAGCTTGATGCTGCGCTGCGTCTGATTCGCATAGTACTTCCGGAGATAGTCGAAGATCTGGTCCGTCCGACCCGATTGTTCGCCGATCGCGAGCATCCGTTTGACGAGCGGCGTCAGCCAACGCGTCCGGGAAAATGCGTCCGTCAGCGAACGTCCGCCTTCGACGGCGCGCAGCATGCCGCGCACGTCGCCCCGCAGCGCCTCGTTCGTCATGCTGTCCGACGTCACGCGCAACGCGTTCGTGATCGGCAGCGCCGCGCGAATCAAAAGGTCGAGCAACTCGATGAATCGCACCATGTACACGCCGATCAGCAACGTACCGAAGACCGGTAACTTCAGTAGCTGCAGGTCCAACCATGCCCGCACGGACCGGAATCCGAGAACATGCCGAATGCCGAAATACGCCCCGACGAGCCCAATGGCGATCAGAATATAGTGATTGATGATGGCGTCGCTCGTCCCGAGCAGGATCTTCGTCGGCAGCGGCAGATCGCTGTCGAATTTCGCGAACAGCTCCTTGAATTGCGGCACCACGAAGACAAGCAACACGGCCGTCGCCAATATCAGCGTGAGCACAACGAGCATCGGATAGGTCAACGCCGACTTGATCTGGCTGCGCGTTTCCTGCTCCTGCTCGATGTAGCTAGCGAGCGAGTTCATCACTTCCGGAACTTTCCCCGCTGCTTCACCGGCTGCCAGTGTCTTGGCGTAGATCTCCGGAAAAATCTCCGGCTCGGCGTCCACTGCGTCGGCAAGCGTCCGCCCGCCCTCGATGCGGCCCACGATTCGGCCGATCGCGGCGCGAAGTTGCGGATGCCCCGTCTGCTCGCCGACGGCGCGCAGGCCGGCAATGATCGGAATCCCGCTTTCGGCCACGGCCGCCATCTGATGCGTGAAGTCCAGCAGCGCGCGGCGCATCGCCTTGCCGCCTTTCACGCGTCGGACGCGTTTCGACTTGTCGGCCCCGCCCTTGACGGCCGTCACTTGAATCGGCGTCGCGCCCCGGCTCTCAACCTTGGCGAGCGCGGCGCGTTCGTTCGCCGCTTCAAACGTCTCTTTCGAACGTTTGCCGGCGGACGTGGCGAACTCTACCTGATACGTCGGCACGCAGTTCTCTCCGATCGCTAGCAGCGGCCCGCGATTCGTACGATCTCTTCAACGCTCGTCAGGCCCTGACGGATCTTCTCGACACCGTCATCGACCAGGAAGCGCATCCCGTTCGACTTCGCCGCGCTCCGCAACGTTTCCGTCGGTTCGCCGCGGACGATCAACTCGCCGTATTGATCGTTCATCTCAAACAACTCATAAACGCCTAATCGACCGACGTACCCCGTTCCGATGCAACGCCGGCAGCCCTTGCCCTTCATCGGTTCGAATTCCAGCGCCGCCGGTTCCAGCCCCAGTGCTCGCAGAAAATGGGCGGGCGGCGAATCCGGCGCCTGACACTCCGGGCAGATACGCCGACAAAGCCGCTGCGCCAGTACCGCCAGCAACGATGACGAAATCAGATACTCGGCGATTCCGAGATCGCGGAAACGCGCCACCGCGCTGACGGAATCGTTCGTGTGCACAGTGCTCAGCAGCAAGTGGCCCGTCAGAGCGGCCTGCACGGAAATCTGCGCCGTTTCGCGATCGCGAATCTCGCCGACCATGATGACGTCGGGATCCTGACGCAACATCGAACGCAGACCCGTGGCGAACGTCAGATTCGCCTCAGGATTGACCTGCACTTGCCGGATCGCGCTCGTTCGATATTCGACGGGGTCCTCGATCGCGATGATGTTCTTTTGCGGCGATGCAATGAGCTTCATCGCTCCGTAAAGCGTCGTCGACTTACCCGATCCCGTCGGTCCTGACACCAGGATCATTCCGTGGGCGTTTGTGACGAGCTTCTGGAATCGATCGAGCGTCTTCGGATCCATGCCGAGTTCGCCGAGCGTGATGGCGTCTGACTCGTTCCGGAGAATTCGAATCACAACGGCCTCGCCGAATATCGACGGAAGGACCGCGACACGCAGGATTGCTTCGGCTGAATCGCATATATGGCTGATCGCACCGTCCTGCGGCGCCCGCGTCTGAGAAATGTCGAGCCGCGCGAGAACCTTGATGCGCGACACGAGCGCGCGATGCATCCCCAACGGCGGCGCCGCAATCTCGCGCAACACGCCGTCCACGCGAATGCGAACCCGCAACGAAGACTCCGTCGGTTCGATATGGATATCCGACGCCCCCTGCCGAATCGACTCATCGATCAAGTCGTTTACCAGGCGAATAACGGGCTGCGATTCATCGTCGACCTCTTCGTCGAACGTCACTTCCATCAACCGATCGGCCAGTGACGATGTCTGCAGGTACTTACTCGCCCCGTAGGCGCGCTCGATGAGGCCGAGGATGTCCTTCCTGCTGCCGAGCACGACGTCGACTTCTTTTTTCGTCAGTCGTCGCGTCTGGTCGACGCCCGTCAGATCGCTCGGATCCTCCATCACAAGCGTGATCAGGTCGTCGAAATCAAACAGCGGGAACATGACGTGCCGACGCGCCAGGTCCTCCGGAATAATCTCGGCGTTGTCAACGCGCGGAAGAAAATCGGAAATGTCGCAAAACGGGTACCCGAGTCGCAGACCCTTAAGTGAGTGGATCTGGGCATCCGACAGCACGCGCTTGGTGCGCAGGATCGTCTCGAGATCCGTGGACTGCTCCACGGCAAGCGATTCGAATTCCTCCAGTCGCTTCGGCTCGATGATCTTCGCCGTCAGCAACTGGTCGCGCAACATGCCGTTGGGATCACGCATCCGTCGCGCCCCCCACGGCCACCGGCACTCCGTCACCGCCCGAATCGCCCGACACGACCTGGTTCGCCACGGCGATCAGGCGTTTTTCATCCACGCCCGAGGCGTCAACGAATTGCAGACCGATCAGATAAGTAGGCTTGTGGTCGATCATCTCGCATCGACGGGCGATGGCGCGAACGCGAATCACTTCGCTCGCCATGCCCGTTTCCTGTGATCCGGCCATGACGTGAATGATCACCTTCATTCGATTCGGAACGAAGATGCCGCTCCGCAGACCCAATCCGCCGCGGCTGACGTCCGTCACCGCCAGGCCCGACTGGGCATCCGGGACCGCCAGCCGATATTGCTCGGCGTGATCGGGATGCGGCTCGATCCGCGCCTCGATCGATACCGAGTGGCGGACGTGCTGGCGCGCATGGATGGCATCAGGATTCATGGACATTACGGTGGTCTCATCGGACCATCGACCGCCGGGATAAAGACCCGCCGCCCGTATTGCCGCCGTGCCCCAGAAGAATCAATGTCGATCTAGGAATTCTCGGCCCCTGCAAAGGCCGATATCAGCGCACCCCGTATTGCGGCGAAGCGCCCGTAAACGCCTCGCCCCTGGATGATGATTCGGACTTTGGGGCCGCCCCGCGGAGCCCGTCAGAAGCCCCACTGCAATCGATACAACGTCTTCCGCCGATTCGAATCGCGATGTGCGGACCGCCCGGAAAAGTGCCGCTCCTCTATTAGGAATGCACGCGTGAACGCGTCCGACGACGACCTCCCGTCTGGACGAGATTGAGGCAATCGAGTAAACATATTGAGGAATGAGGCGATAGTGCGGTGCACATGCCCTACCCGCATCCTCGGCGCGGGCATGGTCGAACCGACTCCTATCTGACGTGCAGGGCCTTGCTCATCATTGGGAATACTTGGTCAGGGCGTATTCGCCCACACGGACTCAGGCGGCCGAACGCAATGCTCGCAACGATGTTTCAATTCTCTCGACGGTCTTTTTTCGTCATGTTCCTGCTCGTCAGCGCCGTCGCGTGCAGCGGTTGCGCCGATCCGGCGCAACGATTCGGCCGCACATGGTACATCGACGGCGCGGGCAACTGGGGCTTCGGCGCATTCGGCGTCCCCAACGGTCTGAAGGAACGCGGCTACAAAGGCGCCGTCACCAACCATCGCTGGTCCCTGACTTTCAACCCGGCGCTCGATCAGACGCTCCGATTCATCGCCAGGGAATCCGGCCGTCAGCTCGGCAAAGAAATCACAAGGTATCTCCGCGAAACGCCCAACGCCGATGCGAATATCATCGCGCTCTCCGCCGGGACAGGCGTCGGTATCTGGGCGATCGAGAACGTCGCGCCGCCCTACAAGGTCAACAACTATGTGCTGACCGGCTCCAGCCTATCATCGAGATATGATCTTCGGCCCGCATTGGCGAACATGAAAGGCAAGATCATCTGCTATTACACGTCGAGCGACCCGGTTCTCGATGGCCCTGTTCGAGCGCTCGGCACGATCGATGGCACCTTTGACGACTCAGCGGGACTCGTCGGCCTCAAGGGCCCAGGCGCCAATTCAGCGAACGTCGTCAATATCGCCCGAACGAGCCAGTTCGCCAGAATCGGCTGGACGGGCGGCCACGCCGACTGCGTGACGGAACAATTTGTTCGCGGCGAGATCTACAAGTACATCGTGGGCGGTGATTCATCCAGGACGGCGGACCCAACGCGATCCTCCGACTCAACGACGATTCACCGCGCCATCGTGGGTGCGCCGTCAATCCTGGCTGAGTCGTCGGTCGAACACGGCGAACCCCTCGCCCAGGCCCGCTGACGCTGCGAAATCTCGCGTTATCCTGCATCCGATCGCCGGTCCCGCGCGTATAAGCCCGAAGTTGGCACGCCCCGGATGTTCCTCTAAACTCCCTGCAGTACGTTAGTTGCCAGAATGTCGCACACCCAGACGGATCCGCGATGAAGTTTCTGAAAATTGCGATTGTCTTACTTCTGATCGCCGGCGGAGTCTTCGGCTATAACGCGCTCAACAGCGGTCCGGCACGGCACGAAATCGAATACTCCGAAGTCGTCAGCGGCCCGTTAACCTTCGCTGTCGAGACGCTCGGAACGCTCGAACCCCTGAGCGAAGTGGTCGTCAGCTGTGAGGCCACCGGCAAGATCGTCGAGATCCTGAAGGACTTCGACGACCCTGTCGAGAAGAACGAGATCATTTGCCGTATCGATCCGGAGTTGGTCGACGCGCAGCATGCGCAATCCGTCGCCGAAAAGGCGCGAGCGGAAAGCGCCGTGCAAAACGCCGAAATCGATCGCAACAAGCAGCTCGCGCTGCTCCCCGTCTATGTGCAGCGGACCGCCCAGGAGCTGGCATCCGCCAGTGCGGCGCTCGAATTGGCGCAGTACAATTTCGATCGCATCGCCAAGTTAAAAGCTTCAAACAACGCCAACGATGCCGAGTACGTCAACGCAAAAGCGATGCTGGACCAGGCCAAGGCAGCCGTCGAAACGGCAAAGACGGCTCATCAGGAAGCCCAGTTCAACGAACAGTTCATCCCGTCTCAGTTGACCGAGGCGATCGCCCAGGCCAAGGCTGCCAAGGCCCTCGCCCAGGCCATGTTCGATACGACCAAGGCCCAGGTCGAGAAATGCGTCATCCGCTCCCCCATCGACGGCATCGTCCTCACGCGATACCTCGACGTCGGCACTACCGTCAACCCGACGCTTCAGCCACCGCCGCTGTTTCTCATCGCGCCGAGCCTGGAGCGCATGAAAGTCAGCGCTCGAGTCAGCGAATCGGACATTGCCCACATCGAAGTCGGCCAGAAGGCGACGTTTACCGTCGAGGGAAAACATCGCACGAGTTTCGAAGGCACGATTCTTCAGAAGCGCAACCAGCCAGAGATCATTCAGGGCGTGACGACTTACACCGTCATCCTCGAAGTGCAGAACGACGCCCGTCGCACACTCCTGCCCGGCATGAGCGTTAACGTCGTGATTGAGTGCGTACGCCATGACATGACGGACAAGATCGCCAATAAGGCGCTGCGATTCCGTCCGCCGCTCGACTTGGAGGCTCGCAGCAAACTCCTCGACGAAATGAAATACCCAGCCGAACCGAAAAACCCCGACGGCTCGCGAATCGACTACTGTCAGAAGTCGTCCGCATGGACATATGACGAATCGAAGGGCTCGTGGACCCCAGTGCCCCTGTGGACGGGCGTTACGGACAATTTCGAAACGCAGATTCTCGCCGGCGCAAAAAAAGGCGACAAGTTCGTGGACAAGTTCATCCAGATCAGTTCCGGCGGATTCAGCCTCAAAGAAGCCATCCGGCAGGCATCTCCGACCCAACGCAGTTTGTGATCCGAGCCGTATGCCAGACGCGCCCCCCATTCAGCCGTCCGACATCGTCTCGACGATCGACGACGCCAGCGTGCCGATCACAGTCAAGTTGCGCGACCTCCACAAGATCTACGATTCCGGCGCCAACGCCGTCCACGCCGTTCGTGGTCTGAACGTCGACATTCCTGAAGGCCAGTACATCTCGATCATGGGCGCCAGCGGCTCGGGCAAGTCGACGCTGCTTAACGTCCTCGGCGCCCTCGACGTCCCCAGCAAAGGCACGTACCACCTCGCCGGCAAGCTCACGAGCAAGCAGACGCGCGACGAACTCGCCGCCCTGCGCAACGAGTACATCGGCTTCATCTTCCAGAACTTCAATCTGCTGACGCGCAGCACAGCAGTTGAGAACGTCGAACTGCCGATGGTCTACGCCGGCGTGCCGACGCGCAAGCGCCGAGCCGCCGCCCTCGCAGCACTCGACAAAGTCGGCCTCGCCGATCGCGCCAACCATCTGCCCTCGGAAATGTCCGGTGGTCAGCAGCAGCGCGTCGCCATCGCGCGATCGCTTGTTAACACACCGCGCGTTCTGCTCGCCGACGAACCGACAGGCAACCTCGATACGCACACCAGCGGCGAGATCATGAAGATCCTCGATGAGCTGCATACGAAGGACGGCCTGACGATCATCATCGTCACGCACGATCCCGGCGTCGCCGAATTCACGGAGCGCGTCATCGTGCTGCGCGACGGCCGGATCATCGCAGACCAGAAAACGCCCCGCTGCGGCGGACCGGCCGTGCCGGACGTTCGCGCGCTGTCGCTGTCGGTACCGGAGAACTGAGCCTTGTTCGCCCTTTGGATCGAATGCTTCAAGATGGGACTTCGCGAGCTGTGGCGGCACCGCCTTCGCAGCTTCCTCACGATGATCGGGATGATCATGGGTGTGAGCGTCGTCATCATCTGCGTCAGCGTCGTCCAGGGCGTGAAGGACTCGCTCATCGGCGACATCCGCAAGGCCGGCAAAAACATGATGTTCGTCTTCACCGAAGACACGCGCAAGGGCATCGGAACCATCGGCGTACAGGTCAATACGAACCTCAGTCGAGACGACGCCGAAGCCATCGAACTCGAATGCGACGGCGTCGCCATGGCCAGCGGCGTGCAGGGCACGAACGTTCTCGTCGTCAGCGACACCAGCACGGCGACCGTCCCCGTCACAGGGGCGGATCACAAGTACACGGCGATTCGCAACTGGGGCATCGAACAGGGGCGCGATCTCGAACCCTTCGACGTCATCGCCTCGCGCCGCGTCTGCCTCATCGGCCAGACGACGATGCGCGAACTCTTCGGCGATCGAAACGCCATCAATCGCACTGTGCGAATCGGTCGCATCAGTCTGAAAATCGTCGGTGTGCTGGAACCCAAGGGCATCAATCCGCTCGGCATGGACGAGGACAATGCGCTCATCGTGCCCCTGCCCATCATGCTGCGCGACATCATGAACCGTCGCGAACCCGATGCGATTCTCTGTTCGGCGAAGAGCGACGACGACGTCGAATTCGCCGTCCAGCAGATCACGCAACTGCTGCGCCAACGTCACAAGCTTGCCGAAGCCGACAAGAATGACTTCCGCGTCTCAACGCTCAAGGAAAAGGAAGAACAGGCCCGCACGATCAGTAACCAGATGACGCTGCTGATGTTCTTCCTCGCCCTCGTCAGCCTCATGGTCGGCGGCGTCGGCATTATGAACATCATGCTCGTCAGCGTTACGGAGCGTACGCGCGAAATCGGCATCCGCATGGCCATCGGCGCTTCGACCAAGGCCATCAATCGCCAGTTCCTGATCGAGGCCGCCGTCATCTCGACTGCCGGCGGTACCGTCGGCATCGTCCTCGGCGTTTCGGGCGCCGCCTATATCTCCAGCGCGATCGGCGTCGAACCGCTTATGTCGCCCGCCATCGTCGGCATCGCGTTCCTCTTCTCCGCCGGCGTCGGCGTCATCTTCGGTCTCCTCCCCGCCCGCCGAGCCGCCGGCCTCAACCCGATCGAAGCCCTCCGCCACGACTGATTCCCGTAATTCGGGTCATCGACCCGACAAATCTGCCCGATGCCACTGCTCTATGAGCCGGGTGCCACTGCTCTGTGAGCAGTGCAGACCTCCAACGTAGCTGGGTGCCATGCCGACCCCCAAGGTCGGCATGTTACGCCGGGCAAGACATTCCGCCCCAAAACTCAGCAGGTTTCGAATTGTGTCGCCCATGCGCGATCCCATTGCGCAGTTGATCAACACCACCGACCACACTCAATCGGATCTGTCGATCCTTCGTTCCGAAAGGTCGTTGCGAATTCGCGTCACGAATTCCCCCACCTCGGCCGCGGTATGCGATGAGCCGATCAATTCCAATGCGAGTTCCCGCGCACGATACCCCTGCTCGAATCGCCGAAACGATCCCTCTTCCCAAATGCCGAGAATGGGCGTGCAGGCAAGTTGAACTTCGACAGGGAAATAATCCATGAAGTCATGATCATTCAGATCGCCGCAATCAAAAACGTCGATCCGCACGCCCGGACAACCTTCTCCCAATTCGGCATTCAAGACGTCGGCAAAGCGAAGATCGTACAGCGAATACGTAGCACCAAGCCCGAGGAGCAATCGCCGGCCCTTAAATTGCAGGTCATCGCCCGGTCGCCAATACCGCAGGTTCGAGGATGCAACGAGTTCGGGAAACACCCGCCTCGCCTCTGCCTGCTCTTCACCCGGCGACCCGAGCAACGGTCGCCGGTCAATTCGCGGATCGAGAAGTTCGAAGAACAATTGAATTCCTCAGATCAAGAACTGCCTTTAACGCTCTGGGAACATATCCACCAATCGCCACGACACGAACTGGATCGTGGATCCTAGCCGTCTAAATCCTCAATCCCAACATTTTGACTTTCTGACTTTTTTGGGATTTTCAATTTCCACCGCTACAATCCCCGCAATCGAAACGGAGCGAAAATGGACGCCCTCATCCCCAACCGATTCCTCATCAAACCCGAACTCGCCCTGACGCACTTCAAGGACGCCCCGCCCCTCGACGGTTCGATTTCCAAATGGCCCGAGGCATCCAAGCTTCCTGCTCTCTGCGAGCTCGACAACGAACAGCCTTTCGCCGACGTTTACGCCGGCTGGAATGCAAAAGGCCTCTACATCGGCGTCAGCGTCCGCGGCAAAAGCGAAAAGCTCTCATGCGATTCGCAACAATTCTGGAAAGGCGACAATGTCCGCGTCATGACTGACATGCGCGACACGCGGAACATCCGCCGCGCCACACGCTTTTGCCAGCACTTCTATCTCCTGCCCGCCGGGACTGACAGCAACCGCCCGACTGCCGGCGGCGCGAAAGTCCATCGCGCTGCGGAAGAAGGCCCCGTCGCCGGACCGAACGACCTCGTCATCGGCTCGAAAATCCGCAAGGACGGTTACGACCTGACCGCCTTGCTGACGACCGGCGCTCTGAACGGCTTCGACCCCGACGAAAACCCCCGCATCGGTCTCTTCATCATCGTGGAAGACATGGAACTGGGTCAGCAATCCCTCAGCGTCGCCGACGACATGAACTGGCACATCGACCCCAGCACCTGGCCGACGGCCGTATTGAGGAAGTAGGATACGGGGTGCCATGCTTGCCCTCCAAGGCGAGGCTGTCCGGCAATTTGAACATCGAACGGACGCAGAGCGAACTGTGAGGAATCGCCGGCAAATGCAGGCCGGCAATTCGCTCTGAAAGAGCGAACTACGAGGAATCGCCTGCAAATGCAGGCCGCCAATTCGCTCTGAAAGTGCGAACTATGAGGAATCGCCCGCAAACGCAGGCCGCCAATTCGCTCTGAAAGAGCGAACTACGGTAGCCCGGGGTAAGCGCAGACCGCGAAGCGGTCGAAGCGCAACCCCGGGTAGGCGGGTTTTCTTCGAATTTAGCCCTGAAAGGGCGTTCTAATTCCTGGACACTCTCGCCCTCTAAGGCAAGCATGCCGCGCACGGTGCCACTGCTCTCAAGCAGTACCATCGACCAACCATCGTTCGAATGCCACCGCTGTGTCAGACTTGCCGAGAACTCGGGTGCCATGCCGACGCCCAACGTCGGCATGCTCGGGTGCCCCATCCTTTGCAGCCCCGAACAGACAAACGCCGCAATGTCGACGAATCGCAACCAGGCAAGCAAGACTCAACGAGACCAGGCAAAGGGTGGGGAGCTTCACGCACGGGTGCCATGCCGACGCCCAACGTCGGCATGCTCGAGTGCCCCATCCTTTGCAGCCCCGAACAGACAAACGCCGCATTGTCGACGAATCGCAACCAGGCAAGCAAAACTCAACGAGACCAGGCAAAGGGTGGGGAGCTTCACGCTTCAGGATACGCCCAAACCCCGATCACACGCGCCCGCCGAAAACGCTGAATGCGTGACCTATGAAAGCCCACGGTGAAGCGCAGGCCGCGAATGCAACCGAATCGCAACACCGGGGGTAATAGCGTTCACCAACCAGTGAGCCCTGAAAGGGCGTGCTAACCGCTCCGTCGAGTGCGATGCGCCGCGAACATAAGCACCGGCGACGCCAGGAGCCAAACCGTCGTCGGCTCCGGGATCGCAGTGACCTCAAAGTGGGCGTTGCCAATGCCGGAGGCAAGCGCCGATCCGGAGACGCCACTGTCCGCGTCAATCAAGAACGAATATTGCATGACGAATGTCTCGTTGGCGGGAAACAGAATATCCGAGGACCCCGCCGTGACCGTTCCCGCATGAGGTCCGCCTGTGGTTGTGCTGTAGAGATCGTAATCCACTACGATTACTCCAATCCCGTCTTCTGTGCTAATTCCAAGGTCGACAATGGTGAACATGGAGTCTCGTGGAAGGTTGTAGTCAAACTCCGACGTGCCCGAGATCAACAAGGGGACCGGCGAGTTGATGTAGAAGAGGCCTGCACTCGTGACACGGCGATTCGCACCTGGAATCGCAGCGACCTGCAAGTTGGATGCAATATCAAAGTCACCGCTCAAGGCGTTCCATTCGAAGTCATAGGAGGCGGACGCAATCGACCCGAGCAACTCAATTGTGTGACTTTCCATGAATGGAGAAATCGGATCTCGAAACCTGTCGTTTTGCGGGTCAGCATTCCCAGGGGCGATGAGGACACCAAGGCTCCAGTCTTCGATGAAGTTCGCCTGTACCGGCGCGACCAAAACCGCAACGACCAACCCGACGGTGAGTGCCAGACGGAACATGACAATTCCCTCCAAGCAACTGAATTGTATCCGCAGGCGGGCGGCGGAATCAAAGATCTGGCACGTCCGGAAGAAGCACCGGTCAAGAATCCGAAGGATGACGTGATAAGAACGAAGCGCTCCGCGCTGCCGGCACATTCGCCTTGGTTTGCGGCCAATTGCGGGCAATTGCACTTTTGGGTTTTTGCTGCAAACGCGATAACTGGAAGGGAACAAAAGGACTTAAATGGTGCAAGACGAAATCAACAGAGAATCGCGCATCAACCGCCTCAGATCCCCAGCACCGCCCGCACCATGCGCTCCATGTTCGCCCGTTCGTCGAACATCGACTTCGCACGCGCCAGCGCCCCCGCCGAACAGCGATCGTACGTCGCTCGATCGCTTCGCAATCGACGTATCGCATTTACCAGCGCATCGGCATCATCCGGCGGCACCACGAGCCCGCACTCGCCGTCCACAATCGCCTCGCGCATGCCGCCCACATCCGTCACGATGCACGGGATTCCCCGCGCCATCGCCTCGATCACGCTGTTCGACATCGACTCCCTTTGCGACGCGTGCACGTATATATCGACATTTGCATATATCGCGTCGCGATCCTGTACGAATCCCGCCAATCGAACGCGGCCGTTCAGACCCGCCTCGGCGCAACGCTCGCGAAGGTCATCAACCCACGGTCCATCCCCATAGTACGTCAGCTCCGCCTCCGCATCTTCACGAGCGATTCGCTCAAACGCCGACAACAATCGGTCGGCGCCTTTCGCCTCCGTCAGGCGACCGACAGTCGCGATACGATGCGTACTTGCCCGCGACGGGCACGCGTCAATCGCACTCGCCCCGTTGTGAATCACGCAGCGTTTCCCACGCGGATATGCATACGTCTGCTCGTACTCCTCAGCGACGCGCTCGCTGTTGTACACGAGCGTCTGCGACAACATGGCCGGAAGTCGATGCCGCCAGATCACACGACGCCGCCACAATCCGGGACGCGGAAAAACGCCCGCAATCCTGCGGCGCGGCGGCGCCGGAATCGGCTGCGGCGGCTGCCGCAAACTCGACACGACGCGCAATCGAGCCGCTCGCGCCGCCAGCAACGAGGCGCAATACGCGGAGCCGCTCGCCTGCTGAACAAACAGCGCCGTATCCGCATGCGTCGCCCGAAACCAGCGAATCCTATCGAGTACAAGCGACGGATCGACTCCGCGATCGCCGGACAGAACGTCATCCAGCCAGTCCGTCTTCTCGACGGTCAACTGATTCGGATGATAGGTCTCAAGCAAATGGTCGTAGATGCTCGACCCGGAGTAGCCGACGTGGACGAGTGCCCCCGCATCGATCAGTGCGGGAATCACCGTCTGAATGTACTTCTCAGCCCCGCCTGTATAAGTGATGTCGCCGACGCGAACATGATGCACAGCGATCAGCACAACGCGTCTGCCTTCAGCGCCGGCGATCGGCGCAAATCGCCGCGAACCGACCGCCGTGGACGGATGCGCATCGATTGGCGTCATGTCGGTCGTCATGTCGCAGACTCGCGGTCCGTCGCAAGGCCGAGGATTCGACGCGTCGCCGTGTTCCCGACGTTCTACATGCCGGACGTATCAACCCGCATTCGAAGGCCCGCTGGCCGGAGCCAACGGATTGACAGGAATGAGAGGATTCACGATCCCAATGAAATCCTCATTCGTAACGAATTCGCCGAAAGGCGAGAGAAGATCCTCTTCTTCGATCGGCCAGCTCGATTCGTCCCCCAGCCAGACGTCGAACACGATCAAGTCATGATCGCAGTCGGCGCCGGGAATCTCCACGCGACCGAGGAGACGCTTCATCGGCGGCACATTGTTGAATCGCTGCGCCGCCGCCGGGTCCTCTTTCAGGCAGTACGCGATCGCATCCAACGCTTCGGGCCGGGCAAACAGCAATTGCCGGTGCTTTCCCTTGAAGTCGACATCGATGGCGAAACACCATTCACGATGCCAGTCCAGCACATTGTTGAAAACGACGTCCCGATCGCTGTCCTTGTTCCAACCCGTCGGCGGCGTTCGGTAGTTCGCACAGGGTCGCCGTCCCGGGACGGCGATGGCGACATGACCGAATCGGCCCGCAACATCCGATGTGAGCGTCAAGCCCTTTTCGCCGCTCGCTTCAGCAAGATCGAGCAACGGCAACTCGCGGCGCCAGTCGTCCCGGACTGCTTTCCAGTCGAACGTCGCCGTGCCGTCGGACCACCCCGAATTCAATGCGACGACATTGCCATCGGGCTTCGTGTGAATGACGGCAAAACCACCGATGGGTCTGCCGTCGACCGACAGCATCGACGCCTTGAATGCGGATGCGTCGATTGGATTCGATTCACGCGTCACAACTTCAACTGTGTTCCATCCCTTGCGGAGCTTGATACCGGCGAACGCGGCATACACCCCCGCCGTTTCGACGCTGGAGGCCTCGGCGCCGCGCCGCACGATTCGACCGTTCACCCGAACACCGAGCGGATGCGCCTGATCAGTCCGCAATTGGACGAGTTGATCGTTTGGCACGTATACCCAGCAGCTCGCGCGAAGTCGTCCCGACGCGCCGCCGGTGACGATCGATTCAAACGAAACGTTCGAATCGTTGAAGACCATGGCTTTCCCCGTGTCGCCGTTCGTGACGGGCAGATTCTCGAACAACCCGGCTGGACTGTCGCCGCTCACGACGGAAAACGGACCGTCAAGCCGCCATGTGCGAAGGAACGACTCCTCCAAAGGAAGATCCGCGACGCCGACGCCCGCGTACGCGTTGCGCGGCAGCAGATACCGCAGCGCCGATCGGCAGGAAAACCCGACTTGAGGGCTGGGCGCCATCCCGACAGAAACGGCATCCTCGGACGGCGGTAACGTGGTCATCGCGCCGGATCGGCGTCCGGCGTCGGCCATCATCTGGTAGGCGATTTCCACGAAGTCCGACCAGCGTGCATTGTGCGAGGCAGTGGCGATCGACGCGCCTCTCGGCCCGGCGCCCGGCGGCGATACGCGCACATCGGCAGCGGACGCGCCAACGGCGCTTGGCCGGATCACAATGACGCCGTCAAACCATCCCTCACGCTCGAACTTGTCGGGTGCCGGCCCCGAGATTCCATTTGCATACTCCTTGATTCGAAACTCGTCCTCTGAGTTCACGATCTGTACAGTGAACTCGACGCGAACGGCATTCGACGTTGCGGCGGCGATCATCTTTCGCGCGATTGAAAGATGATCCATCAACATAACGATGTCCTCATCGGACAGCGTCGTGCCTGAGGAAGCCTTCATGATCACTGCGAGAACATCCAGACGCGTTGCATCGGACGTCGGCGACGCCGTCTCGCATCGATCGATGTACTGCAGCAGACCGATCAGATCGCTGCCGATCATTTCAAAGCACTCGCCGGCGCGATACTGAGAATCCGCGTGCATCGGGTAGATGACGCGACATTCCTCGAATTCATCGTAGGCGGGACGATACAGACCGCAGAATTGCAGATAGAGTCCCCAGCGATAGTGCTCGAGGAAATTCCCGGTCAGCTTCGTTTCACGTTCAAGATACGCAAGACGACGCATCGACCGCCTCGCAAACCGCGAGACATTCGATTCACCCGCGTCGCAAAGCGCGCGCAGAGCGGTAATGGCCTGGTCCCGCCGACCAGCGAATTCGTCGATCATCGCCTGAAAGTAGGTGCGCGCCTCAGCCTGTTGCGCCGATCTGGCGAATTCCGAGAGCGGTCCATCCAAACTCATCCGATTGGGGCCGCCGAGCAGCACGGGATCCGGCATGCCGAGAACGGCAATCGTCAGCGCCTCTGCATCGCTCTTCAGATTCAGCTTTGCGAGCAAGCGACCGGCTGCAAATTCCGGGTTTGCACGGATCGTATCCACGTTGATCACGTACGCCGTCGGTCGCGGGGACAGCACCCAATCCGGCAGTTGCTTTCCGCCGATTTCAATCGAAAGCGTCGCCGGCACCTGCGGAGCCGGAGGCGGATTCTCGCCTTCAACCCCGCCGGCTGGCGCCGCGAGTTGCGGTTGCGCCCCGATGAACACCAGCGGCTGCACGGACTGTCCCTGCGAAGCGCCCGAAAGTCGGAACGAAAGGGCCTGTACGCCCTTCTTGATTGTGGCGTTACCCAGCGGAACGACCGTGATCTCGTCGCTCGGCGCCGCGAGTGCGACGGACGACGCGGTGCCCAGCAGCGTCGTCGCCACAAGGCATGCCGTCAGCGGGATTCTTCGAAAAACTCTCGGGTCAAATCGCATCGTGGTTCTCTCGTAGGTCGAATATCAATACCGGCACGATTATCCGGGCGAACTCTGATGATTCTCCCAACGAGCGCTCTGATGTGCAACCGCCGGCGGTCAGCCGCGTGCAAAACCCTCGTAACGTACTGGGATCATCCGCGAGTAGAATGATCTTCCGGCGTCGATTCCCGCGATTTTTCGCCCATCCATTCAAAATCCGACGGGGTCCCGGAAACACTCGGTCGATCCGCCGGCGACTTAGGCACTGTCGCCGACGCCGCCGCTTGTCGGCGCAACATCATGACAAGAAGGAACAGCCCGAAGGTTATGCCGGCCATTGCCGTCAGAATGTCGCGACTATTCACTCCGCTCTCTGAGCGGACGCCGTTCCGGGCTGTCTCGACGACATCAAACGTCCTTGCGACGAACAGCGGTCCGGCGCCCTCGTCGCCCGATTCCGTCCGATACGATCGCACTTTGATGAAAAACCCGCGAACTCGAACGAGCGACTTCCGCGGCGTACTCGGCGGCGGATCGACAAGGACAAGCGTCGCGATCGCACTGCTTCCCGGAGTGCCGAGATCGACTTGTCGCAGTCGCCCAACGCCGGGCCGCGACACAACTTCGTATTCAGGCTGTTCACGCAACACGCGGCCCTCGACGCATTCGGCGCGCCCCCGATAGTCGCTGGGGCGCTCCATGAGGTACTGCCACGGCACAACGTCATCGAAACCGCACGCCGTCGACGACAGTGCCGCCGGATGTTCACGAAGATACCGGCAAAACCAATAGAATCCCTCATCGTCAAAGGAGAATGTCAGGTCCTTGATGTCGGCAAGCAGATCGATGCCCGCTTGAGTGCTCGATGAATCGGCTTCCAAAGCGTCGTCCGGTTGCGGGGGCGATGCAACGGTGATTGACGCATACCAGACAACGATCGCCGTCGTCGCCATGCCGGCGACGCGCCTTCCGCGGGATCGAATCTGCAGGACTGAATAACGCATGTCGTACTTTACGGGTTCTTCTGCATCTCGCTGGCCCGTTGCGCACTCGACAGCAGGTCCATCAACTGTCCCTGCCAGGGCGGACCGCCGAGTCGCGGCTCCCACGCGCGTTCGCTTTCGATGCCGGCCACGACTTCCGCGGCCTTTCCGTGGCGAAGCTGGTGCTTCAGCCAGTGATAGCGCGCTTCCCAGTACACTTTCGGCGCACGTGTCCTCAACGCCGGATCCGCAAGAAGTCGCGCCCATTGCGACTCGGCCTCGTCGTACAGTTTCTCTCGCTGCGGCCCCGTTGCCACGCCGGCCAGGTCTTCCTGAAGCCGGGCGGCGCGACGCAGGAACGTGCCGTTGGTCGGCGATTCCTCGATCAGCTTATCCAGCAACGTCTTCGCTTCGCCGAGCTGACCGGCGGACATCAGCGTGTCGATCAGTGCCAACTGAGCGACACTCACATGTTTGCGATGTTCGGGCCGGCCTTCGAGCCATTCGATCAGATAGCGAATCGTGGGGACCGTCTGCTCCGCAAGGCGCCGCGCCTCGTCGCGCCGGCCGAAGCGCTGCAGTTTCTCGATTTCAGACTGCATGTCGGCGGCGAGAGAGATCAGAACGCCGCCGAGATCCTCGTCGATCCCCTGGCGAATAAACTGCTCCAGCGCCCGGTTCGCCTCAGCAGTGCGGGCCGTCGATTGGTAACATCGGATTCGCAGGCCGAGTTGACGAGCGTCGGGCTCCATGTTCTCGATCATTTTGAGGCAGGCGTCGAAGTCGCGAAGATCATCGCCCGCGTAGATCGACGCGGCCGCCAGGATCGCGTCGCGCCGCCAGCGCTTGAGCGTCTTGCGATCGGGACTCCCGGAAACATGAACGGCGCGTCCGTCCCGCATCGCGTCGAGTTCCGCATCGATACGCTCGGCGAGGAATTTCCATACGTCGATCGCCGCCCGGGCCATGCGCTGCTTGGTCATGATCGTCGCGCTGTCGGGCATCTGTTCATAGACGCGCTGCCGGCAGCGCGCGGCGTTGCGGCGCGCTTCCCAGTAATTCGGCGACGACTCCCGAACCTCGTTGTATGACTCGATCGCGATTTCGTATTGCTTCGCCTCTTCCAGGGACAGCGCCGCGACCCAGATCGCCTCTTCGGCGAGCGGCGTGTCGGGCCGGCGCGCGTGCAGGAGCCGGGCCGCCTCGGCCAGCGTCAGGTAATCGTCAACGGACTGCGTTTCGGCCGCGATCTGCTTCCACGTGCGATAGGCATAATCGTACGTGTTGGGCGCGCCGACTTCAGACGCAGGCCGCTTCGCCTCCTCCAGAAAGATCGACGCGGCCTCGCGCAGTCTCGTCAATTGGAAAAGACAGACGGCTTTGTTGAACCGGGCGAGATGCCGTTCCTCCGGCGCCGGATCGCGGGCCAGTAACAAATCCCACGCCTTCACGGCCCGTTCGAACTGCCGATCGGCCATCCAACGTCCCGCGGCGATTCCCAATTCAACTGTCGTGAGCTCCGTCAGGTCGCGCTCCGCACCGGCAATCTGGTTCAGGTAGACTTGTACGATTTCCGACCAGACGCCCCCCTGCCGCGCCAGTTTCACGAACTCCATTTCCGCGCGCTTCTCCAACTCGACGCGCGCGGGCGATCCCGCTGGAAGTCCCTTCGCTTCCGCGATATACGTGTATGCATAGACGAGCGGACCCAGACGCACGTAAAACGTCGGCTCCGCGTCTGTCGTCTCGTTTTTTAGCTGGTCCAACGTCTGTCGCGCGGCGGCGAATTGACCGTCGGCGATGTAGGACCTCGCCATTTCGTACATCGCGCGGGACGTCATCTCCGCCGGTTCGGTCGATTGAATCACGCGGGAGAACTGAACATTCGCCTCGTCAAATCGGCGGGATTCACGCTGCGCGATCCCGAATCCGAGCTGCGCGTTGTAACGAATCGACTGATCGCTCGCATGCAGCAGGACGTCCTCGAACGCCGTCCTTGCATCGACGACCCAATCGCTGCGCTTTCGCGCATCGGGCTCGCTGAGCATCGCGCGATAGATCGAACACCATGCGGCGTTCAGCATCTGTCGCTCGAGCATCGGACCGATCTTGCCGGATAGGCCGTAGAGCAGATACGTCTCGTCCGGATCGACGCTCGAACGCAGCTTCATGTCGTCGAGAATGTCGCCCGCGGATGCGTAGAGCGCCGCGGTTTCCGCGAGCACCGACATGGCATGGGCCCGATCAAATGCGAGCCCGCTGGATATCTCGAACTGATCCAGGTCCGGACCGACGACGCGCCGCAACAGCAGATCCGCCAGTTCCAGCTGCCACTGGGCGAGGCGGAATCGCCCCGGCTCGCCCTCTTTCGCAGCGACGGCCTCGGCCGCCCGAATGGATTCGCGATATCGCTGCGTCGCCATTGCGATCAGCTTCGACTTGACGGCCGCGTCTGTCTCCTCTTCGGCGCCGCGCGCCGCGGCCCGGGCGACGTGAATCTTGAGCAATGCCGGCCGCCCTTCGATCATCGGCTCGATCAGTTCGGGCATGCCGCGCTCGACGAGCCCGGCGATCAGCGTTCGCTCTTTCCGCGACAGCTTCTGGTCTTCGGCCGTTGCGGTCCCGGCGCTCGCAATCGTCAGGAGGATGGCTGCCGCCAGCAGACCAACGCGGGGCGTCGTCAGGTTAATGTGGAATCGCGTCATGCCTGGGTATGGACGTCGCATGCTATCCTGCGCCGCCCACAGAGAATTGTATGTTTGCGAAACCGGCGCCGACACACGCGTCCATTGCCGATATCACGTGCTGGTACTCGACGTTCGGACTCGCCTCGATCAGCACGCGGCCGTCGGGGTTGGCCCCTTCATCCTGCTTCTTTTTTAATACCGCCCGCAGCGTTGCAAACGAACCGTCGGGAAGTTGCGTATCCATGATGAATATCCGGCAGCCGTGACCGTCGGGCGTCTCCAACAGCGCGATATGAATCGTCGGAATGATCGTCACGCTCGCACCGCCGCCCGGGCCGATCTGTGACGGCAGCTCCGTCGGCAGCGCGCCTTCCTCCACAGCGAGCCGCGCGCCGAGCATGAAGAAAACGAGAATGACCATCACGACGTCAACCATCGGCGCGAGGTTCGGCGCGTAGGAGCGACCCGGCGGTATGTCGCGCTTGAAATTCACGACGACTCACCTCCGCTGCCGCGCGGAACGGCACTGAACGTCACTTTCGTGACGCCGATCCGGCCGCAACCGACCATCACTTGCTGCACATACTCAAAAGGCAGCGTGCGATCGCCGCGGATAATGCAATTGACATTCGGCTGGTGCCGTTTCTCTTCCGTCAGTCGATTGAGAACGTCGGCGAGCGACATGATTTTCTCATCGACGACATATTCCACGCCCGTTCCGCCCTCGTCCCGCGCATCGCGGATGTTCACGACGAACCGATTCCCCAGATCCTGTCGGTCCGTGTCCTGCGCGGATCGCGCGACAGGCAGGTCAATTCGCGTGCTGCTCTCCCGCTCGACCATGCGCGTCGTCAACAGAAAGAAGATGAGCAGGCTCATCGTGACGTCGACGACCGGCGCGAGATTCACGCGAATCGGCGTCTCGTCGGGCACTTTGGAAACACGTTTACGACGAATGGCTCGTCTCCGTTGGAAGTTCCGGCGTCTTGCGTCGTCCGACCGAATCGATCGCGGCGCCGATCGTTGTAGCCACCGCTACTGAGTTCCTAAGCGCGATTCGGCGCCGGGTTGCCGCCGCCGCCGCCCGGTGCAACCGTGCCGCCCATCGACGGCGTCGGTGCCGGGCGGAAATACTCGAGCACGTCAATCACGGCGGCATGCGCCGCGACGGTCATTGAGTCGACCCGATTCCGGCACACGCCGAACAGCCCCAGTGCGAGGATCGCGACGATCAGACCCATTAACGTACTGACGAGCGCGATGCTGATACCGCCCGCAAGGTCCTCGGGTCCATACGCCCCCTGCGTCTCCTGCATCCGGCCGAATGCCTCGATCATGCCGGCAACGGTTCCCAGCAGGCCAAGCAGCGGCGCGATGTTCCCGATGATGTTGAGATACTCGACGCGGCGAAACAGTCGGCTGCGCCAAGCGCCTGCCCGTTCCTCAACGGCCTCCTGCATCGCGTCGAAGCCGTGCCGGCCGTGTCGCAGACCAATCGTCAGAACATCGCCGAACATCGTCTTGCTGCCGGCGACGCGCTCGACGCATTCCTTGAACTTGCGGGATTCGATCAGATCGCGCGTCGCCTTGGTCTCGGATTCGTTGACCATCTTCGACCAGCGAATCGTCCAGAAATGCTCGATGATCAGCCAGACGACAGTGATCGACAGCGCCGTAATGATCGGACCGATCCAGCCGTATCCCTGGATCACGACGTCGAGGAACGACGTGACTTTGACGGTCTTTTCCGTCGCGACGCTCGTTGTCGCATCGTCCTGCGCCGCGGCGCTTCCGGCCGACATAAGGAGAGGAACGATGGAAAACGCGACAACGCGAAGTGATCTGCGGATCGATGTGTAAGTCATTCGATTACTCGTGCATGATGGCCGATGGCGCTGAATCAATAGCGCGTGCGTAGATCTCTTTCCGTTACATGTTTGTACGTGCCCCGGTTTTCGCGGGCAATGATCTCGAGGACGTTCTCACCGGTAACGCCGATATCGTCGATGAACAGGATGGTGTTGATGATCGTCCGCTTGTTGCGGTTCTTGGCCCGGATTGCCTTCAGCACGTCTTCATTCTGCTGATTGAAGTCGCCGTCGGAAAGCAGGAACATAACATCGGGAAGCGGTCGAAAAGACAGGGCCTGCTGAATCGCCGGGATTGGATTCGTCTGCCCTTCGGGCGCAATCGCGTCGATCGCCTTGAATGCGTCACGCTTGTTTTCGATCGTGGCCTTCGTCAGCTCCGCCTTCCACATCTCGGCCCGTCGATCGTCATTGAACCAGAGAACGTTGAACAACTGATCTTCGGAAAGCTCGCCGATTGCCTTTTTCAGTTCGATCTGCAGCACCACGAACGTCTCCATCATCGAGCCGCTGCGATCCATGACGTAGACGACGGAGTCCGCACGCTGTCCCGCCCCCACGCCCCACAGGCTGCCGACCGGTCCGCCCCCGGCGGACGTTCCCTCGCCGAGGCCGCTGCCGCTGTCTCCGCCCTGAGCTCCTCCGCCAAATAACTGCGCCCCGACAACGTCGCTCCGCTGCAGCGACTCGACGGGCACATCTTTCAGCCCCGCGTTACCGAGATCGACGGCCGACATCTGGACGGAGCCTTCCTCAGCCAGCAGCGAGGCCAAGTCGCGAATTCGATCCGAGGCATCTGTGGAATCCGGGCGATCCGCATCGGCATCGCCCTCGAACTGAAACCCGCCCTGGGGCCCGGCTCGATCCTGCTCGACCAGCTGAGCCGTGAATTCGCCTGGAAGAAAGCTATTCGTCCCAACGCCGTGTGCCCAAGTGATCAGGCTGAGGAGGACGAGAATCATCGCGTGAACGAGTAGACTAAACCCCAGCGGCCCCAGGCTGCCCAATATTCGCTCTCCAAGCGGCGCCTTGGGCTCGGAATGGGACGGCACCGGCCGCTGCAATCGGACACGGTTTGCCGCCGGACGGACGGTCGCCGCTGCAACGTTGGGACCAGATTCGATTCGGGGGCGTTCGCCGACCAAAGGCGGGGTCTCCTGCTGGTGGCGCCTTGATTCGCCGAGGGATCCATCCGAGCGCGAGCGAATAATCGCAAGATGCTCCGCCGATTATATCGGCCGCGAGGCCTCAATCAATCTGACGTTGTCACAAATGCTTACCGAAACGCCGGTTAGAGATTGGCTACGAATCTCGATAACGACCGAAAAATCTTTGACGCGGCCATGTTGCACGTGATAAAGTCATGGTGACGGAGGAAAAGGTCCAGGCCCCCCGCCTGGTCCGGAAGCATACGATCAGCCGCACCGGCTGATGGAACACAAACCGACGTGACGGCTCGCGGCGAACATTTGCCGACGCACGCTCCCTGCAGCCGTCACCATCATGGATGAAGACATATGACCCGATCCACGTCCCTTGGAGGACGGATCGCCGCAACTTCGCGGTCCGCAATTGCAGTGGTCGTCGCCTCGTCGGCACTCTTCGCGACGCCAATCCTCCGCGCCAACTCCGAAACGCAAGAACACTCCGCCAACACGAATTCAGCGACGGCGGACCAACCCACGGAAACCGAGCCCCAGGATGACGGCGTCATCCCGCGCGGCGCCCTACTCGAAAAAACTCGACAGAAAATCCAGAGCGTCTACGAACAGCTGGAGGCGGGCGAGCCCGAGAAGGCGCTGGCGCGCATCGAACAGCTCGGCGCGATCATTCCCGATGCCGAGCGACTCTATCTGATGGGCCGCGCTCGGCTCGCGCTCGGTGAATTCGTCGAGGCCCGAACGAAGTTCCGAGGCGCAATCCAACGCCGCCCGCGATGCGGGGAGTTCTACTACTGGCTCGGCCTGAGCTATCAACAGACGGATTCTCACGCACTGGCAGCCTCCGCATTCAACAAGGCCGGCCTGAAAGGCCTCGAAACGGCGGCGCTGCACGAAGCGTGGGCGTCATCGCTCATGGAAACAGTCGATGTGCTCGGCGGAATCTCCCGCAAGCGATTCGAACTACCGGCAGAACCCTGGCAGGTTCACGGCGGAATCGATCGTGACGGCGTCCTGGTCTCCTGCGTCGATCCGGAAGCGAATGAGTGGGTGATTGCTCCCCGGGATAGCGCCCTGTTTCACGCACAGTTGGCCACGACGCTCGACGAAAAACGCGGCACGACGTGGCTCGTCGCGGGCGAAGCATGGGCCAAGGCCGGCTTCCATGACATCGCCTCCCTGCGGTTTGCGCGGGCGGTCGAACTGCTCGATGGCGCCGAACTCTCCAAGTGCCATCAGCTCTGGGCGGAAAGCCTCTACACGGCCGCCGATTACGACGGCTTCATCGATCATGCCAAGAAGTGCGTCAAGACGTCGCCCGACGGCCCCGGCTTCGACCTGGCCGACGCCTACGATCGCGCAGCCGCAGGTCACGCACTAATCGGTGAGACGGACAAACAGGTCAACTGTCTCAAATTCGCCGTAGAGCTCCAACCGAACGTTGAACGGCAGCTGAAACTCGCCGACGCCCTGCTCGCCATGGAACGATCCGATGAAGCACAGGTCCGCCTCCGCGACGCATTGGCAATGAATCCGTCCCGTGCGGAGAAGCGACAGATCAAGCGGCGCCTCATTCGCGTTACGCAATTGTCGATGCCGGATCGAAGGTAGGGTCGAGTGTCGAGTTGCACGTCTTGAACGAAACACCTTTCGGCTCGTCGGGAATTCCTTGGCCCTAATTGGGTAGCCGCGCGCCGGGCCAATCGCAATCACACAGATGATCCGATCATTCCTGTTTGCCCGCCACTTCAAACTCGCAACTCAAAACGTCGGCTCGCTCAATCCAAATCGCGTCAACGTCTTCCGCAGATCCTGCGGCCACTCCGCCTGGACCGTAATGCGCTGCATCGTCTCCGGATGCACGAATGACAACTCCGCGGCATGTAGACAAAGGCGCAACACATCCGGCATCGCCACGCTGCCGGCATACACGGCATCCCCCAGAACAGGACATCCGATGTCCGCCATGTGTATGCGAATCTGATGCAGTCGCCCCGTCTTCGGCCGCGCCTCGATCAGTGAGATTCCGTTCTTCACTTCGAGCACCTTATAGGCGGTGATGCTCGGCTTGCCGTCGCGTTTCAGGACGGCTCGCTTTCGCGTGCTGACGACTTCTGCGATCGGCTTCTGTATCACGCCCTGGGCGGGCTTCGGCACGCCGTTGACGAGCGCCCAGTACCGCTTCTTGATCCGTCGCTGTTCGAACTGCTCGCGAAGGCCGGCGTACGCTCGAGGTCGCAGCGCCACGATGACCAACCCGGACGTGTCCTTGTCGAGCCGGTGCAAGAGCCCCCACCCGCGCGCCTCGCCCATGTTCTGCAGAGCGTTGCCGAACTCATGAAAGAGTCCATTGAGCAGGCTGTCGTGTTCGTGCTTCTTCCCGGGCTGCGTGACGACGCGACTTGGCTTCTCGACGACAAGCAGTGTGTCGTCCTGCCAGCGAATTTTGAACGGAACGTCAGGATTTGGAGTGACGGAATAATCCATGGGGCCCCTAAATGTAGGCAACTGCGTCGTCCGGGTCATGTCAGAGCTGCACTTTAACCGAACCTTCGGATTTTATTTGACGCGGGCAATCTCGCACCTCATACTTTCCGATAGTGAACCGGCATCGTGCCGGGTGTTCAGTCGCGAGGTGCTTTGGGCCCAAAGGGTCGTCGCAACAAGGCTGGCCAAGCCTCCCATCAGGATTCGCCCCCCTTCATGCCATCCCTTAAACCGGAGTAATTCGCAAATTCTCAGGAAGCCGTAGCGCTTTGTCGCGCATACGCGCACCACTATTTCGCACCGGGAGGTTCTCGGCAAATGTACGATGATATGATGATCGAGTGTCTGGACTGTGGCTCGGAGTTCGTTCACTCCGCACAGGATCAAGAGCGCTACGCGGAGCGCGGTTTTGAACATCCGCCCAAGCGCTGCCGGGACTGTCGGGAAAAGCGAAAAGCCAATTCGCCCCAGGGCGGCGGCGGCGGTGGCGGCGGACATCGCGGCGGCGGTGGCGGCGGCGGTGGTCGCGGCGGCCCTCGACAGGCCGACGGCAATCGCAACTTCGACGGCCCGCGCCCCCAGCGGGAATTCCACGAAGCCGTCTGCTCCGACTGCGGCCAGACGACAACCGTTCCCTTCAAGCCGAAGCCGGGCCGACCCGTCTTCTGCCGGGACTGCTACCGGGCACAGGCGCACTGAGCCGCTGAGCCCGACCAAACTGGTTGATTGAAATTCAATACGCCCGATCGCGTACATCGCGATCGGGCGTTTTTCATTTTCATCTGATCGGCGATGCAATCGCTGCTCGCTGGCATGTCGCTCGAAGGGTCTCGTTGCCAACCAACCCGCCGGGTTGCCGCACGACGCGCCTCGTTGCCAACCGACTCGCCTGATTGCACCACAACTCGCCCCACAAACAACCTTTGCCTCGGAGAGGCAACAGGCTTTTGCCACGGGTGCAGCGCAGACCGCAAAGCGGTCAAAGCGGAACCCGTGGACCATCCACCCAATAGACAATCCCGCCCCGGATGGGGCGGAGGAACGGCGAGGAACGTGGCTTTACTCAAATACGTATTTCGGATCGTAATCAACGCCGTGTGCATCCAGAAACGCCAACAACTCCTCCTGGAATGTGCGTCGCCGATGATGATCTTCCAGGTTCTGGATATATGCCTTGACATCGGCCTCACCCGGCTTGCTCACTGAAAATACCGCGTAACCCTCCTGCCATCTGAAGTCGGCACAATCAGGAAACGTCTGGCGGACCCAGCCCGATGATCCGGCCTTGATTGATCGCATCCCGTCAGCAATCGTTCGATCCGTCCGCCACTTGAATAGCAGGTGAACGTGATCCGACATCCCGCCGATCGCATAGAGCACACCCTTCTCCGAACGCAATATTCCCCCCATGTAGTCATAGAGTCTCGATTGTATTTGAGGCTGGATGAAGGGCGCACGTTCTTTCGTCGAGAACACGACGTGCAGGACGACATGAGAGTAGGTTCCGGGCATGGACACACCTCCGCCCCTTCGGGGCTGATTTCGGGGGCCGGGTTCGCACTCCACGGGTTTCGCTCGCCCGGTTCGGGGCTCGCTTCACCCGTGGCAAAAGCCCCCAACCCCTCCGGGGTCAGGAATTGAATCCGAGTCCGGAAGTCTCAACGACAACAAACGCCATCGCGACCATGCGTAACTTCAGATGATGCGCTCCATTGAATTTAGCTACCCGTCAACATCGCGAGAACTCAGATTAGACGTTGATCCCGCCGCAACCGCCCCCCTCCCTGTTGCGCGAAAGTGATGGCCCGACGCCCCCCTTGTGATATACTTATCGGAGTGTCGGAACGCGGTTTGGGCGCGTTCCGGGGCTGTGGAGGGGCCGTCCTGTCGTGACGACTCCTGTCGCATCGCAATTCGAATCGAGAAACATCTTGCACCAGGAGGTCCCCCTATGGCCGTAGCTCCATCACCTGCCGGCATCGAAATCAAATACAAGAAAGCACTCATCAACGGCGAATGGACCGATGCCGCCAGCGGCAAGACGTTCGACACGATCAATCCCGCCACCGGCGAGCCGATCTGCGGCGTCGCCGAGTGCGAGAAGGCCGACGTCGATATGGCCGTCAAGTCCGCGCGGCGCGCGTTCGAGACCGGTCCTTGGCCGAAGATGAACGCCTCCGATCGCGGCCGGCTCATGTACAAGCTCGCCGATTTGATCGAAAAGAACATGGAAGAACTCGCCAGGCTCGAATCCCTCGACAACGGCAAGCCCATTGCCGACTCGATGGCGGCCGACCTGCCGCTGACGATCGCCTGCTATCGCTACTATGCGGGCTGGGCCGACAAGGTCCACGGCAAGACGATCCCTGTCAACGGTCCCTTCCACTGCTACACGCGACACGAACCCGTCGGCGTCTGCGGCCAGATCATCCCCTGGAATTTCCCGCTGCTCATGCAAGCGTGGAAGTGGGGACCGGCCCTCGCCCTCGGCAACACGATCGTTCTGAAGCCGGCCGAGCAGACGCCTCTGTCGGCGCTCTACGTCGCGCAGCTTGCGATGGAGGCCGGCTATCCGGCGGGCGTCATCAACGTTGTCCCAGGTATGGGCCCCGGCGCCGGCGCACCGATCGCGTCGCACCACGATGTGGACAAAGTCGCCTTCACGGGTTCGACGGAAGTCGGTCATCTCATCATGGAGGCCGCGGCCAAGAGCAACCTCAAGCGCGTCAGCCTCGAACTCGGCGGCAAGAGCCCGAACATCGTCTTTGCCGATGCCGACATGGACGCCGCCGTCGACGGCTCCTTCTTCGCGCTCTTCTTCAATCAGGGCCAGTGCTGCTGCGCCGGCTCGCGCCTGTTCGTGGAAGAGAAGATCCACGGCGAATTCGTCGATCGCCTCGTGGCCAAGGCGAAAGCCCGCAAAGTCGGCGATCCGTTCAACAAGCAGACCGAACAGGGACCACAGGTCAGCGACGAACAGTTCGGCAAAGTCATGGGCTACATCGAGGCCGGCCAGAAGGAAGGCGCCAAGATGCTCTGCGGCGGCGGTCGCGTGGGCGACAAGGGTTACTTCATCCAGCCGACGGTCTTCGACGACGTCAAGGACGACATGAAGATTGCCCAGGAGGAAATCTTCGGCCCCGTCATGAGCGTGCTCAAGTTCAAGGACATGGACGAAGTCGTGCAAAGGTCGAATCGCACGGCCTACGGTCTTGCCGCAGCGGTGTGGACGAAGGACATCCAGAAGGCGCTGAGAATCTCCAACGGCGTTCGCGCCGGAACTGTCTGGGTCAACTGCTACGACGTGTTTGATGCCGCGGCCCCGTTCGGCGGCTTCAAGCAGAGCGGCATCGGCCGCGAGCTTGGCGAGTATGCCCTTGAGCACTACTCGGAAGTGAAGACGGTCACGATCAAGATCTGAGTTCTTTCCAAGCAACGATGCCCGCGTGGCGAAGGGTTCGCCACGCGGGCGCGCTTTTTCTCACTGATCCGCGTTGGGACGCGCCCCGTTCCGAGCCGTGGTGTCGGGGCCTGATATCCCCTCTCGACTCCCCCGCCGAAGCCCGCGAAAAGTCAAATTCAGGATCAGATGCCGTCGTCGAAGGAAAGGGCTCGTCATTGGCACTCAAGTGGGCGGAGTTCCTCAACCGAGACTTGCTTCGCGGTATTCATCGCCGTCGCCTGCGCCGATTTCCGGAACTCGCCTACTCCGAGACGACCTCAGACCGAAGCGTGGCCTATCGACAGGCAAAGCACGCGATCCTGGGCACGCCGAAATACGAGCGAGCTCGGATGGTCATCGGACTCGGCGTCGTCTTCTTGATCGTCATCTCCAAGGCAGCGGGGATGAGCGAGTGGATTCCAATACTCATCCCGATTCTCTGCCTTGTGGGATTTCTCTTGGCGCGCCGTCAGCAACCCCTCATTCGTGCGGAGTTGCAGCGGATTATTTTTCGACTCAAGTATCATTGCGCAACCTGCGACTATTCCCTGCACGGCAACACATCCGGCCGCTGCCCCGAGTGCGGTGCCGAAATACCGCCCGACCAGGCCAAGTTGATTTCGTCGAAGGGCGCAATAGCGCCAGCGGATGTGCTCAAGTAAGGCCACTGCCCAATCTGGGCGATCAATGCAAGCCATGGAGAAGCTACGACAGCACACGTGGGCTGTTGTGGGTTACGCATTCAGCGCGACGGGGAATCAGCCGATTGAACTCGGCTCAACGTGCCGGCGTGGTAGAATTCGAGAATAAATCACTTGCATACACACACTCGAAGACTGACGCGGCTTAAGAAACAATCGGATGATGGCATCGACTCTCTCCAAGATCCTGCACAAAGACGTCACCGGCGAACGCCTGCGCGAATACCCCGAACTCAAGGAGTTCCCCGACGATCGCAGGCGTCACAAGGCGTACACGGCCGCGATCAAGGAAGTCGCGAAGCGGAACCACTTCCCGTTGTTGGCTCGCCTGGCGTTCTTCAGCTTCTGCATCCTCGGATTCTCCCTGATGGGCTACCTTGGCGCGGCCGACATGCTCATGCGGCGAACGGCCGCCGTCGCCCTCTGCGTCTATATCCTCCTCGAACTCTGGATCTATCGCTGGGCCATCCCCCGCGTCCGCCAGGAACTTCGTCGGATGCTCGACCGCCATGCCTATTGTTGCCGCCAATGCGGCTACGCCCTGTTCGGCAACGCCTCCGGCCGATGCCCGGAGTGCGGCACCGAGGTCGCGGCGGATCAACGACGTCTGATATTGTCACAAGCCGAAATAGGGCTCGAAATCGGGGACCGACTTGGCGTAGAATAGAACGTGATGGGAAAGAAGACCACGACGGCGGGCTAACCGGCACGATCGAGCCGCTCGCCAACCGAATAGTCGTCGCGGGCTATGGAATCTGACTGCGGGGGATGATTCGTCCCCGTCACGCAAGAACGACTGATAACCTCTGCTGCATCGTATCCGGACGATCGGCTCAACCCGCATCGGTATCGAGCCGAATAGAAGCCGGAGTCCCAGGGTTTTGGAGGAGTTCCAGGCATGTTGATGCAGACGCAACTATCCGAGAAGCGAAACGAAGTACGCGTCGAGTGCGACGATGCGATCCGCTGGAAGCACCCCGGCAAGCCCGAAGACTTCAAGGGTTGGACGATCGATCGATCGCCGTCCGGCTTCGGTTTCATGGCAAAGAGCCATCAGGCCCCCCGCGTCGGTGAGTGGATCCACATCCGCCGATTCGACTCGGACCGATGGGATACATGTGACGAACCGTTCCGCGTGACGCGAACGGAGTCCGTGACGGATGAGCTGACGATTGTTGGCTGCCTTGCCGAAGGCTACATCTCCGATGCCGTAACGTTCACGGGCGACTGCTGATCGGCGACATCACTCCACGAAGGCGAATTCAAAGCCGCGCAACAAGCGCGGCTTTTTTCATGCGCCGTCCGAATAGCCGGCCAATCGCCGAGTGTTGCGCGCCGCATCACAACGCGATATGATCGCGGCACCGTGGCCCGGCCTACAGGCCGGGGAAGCGAATTGGCTGAGAACTGTCGCGCCGGTCATGCTGCCGAGTATCGCAAACGCCCGGCGCAAAGCGCGCCCACAACTCGTGGCCTGAGCCGCAGGAACCACAACCCAGGACCTCGCAGGACTAAACCGTCGGAGCGACACATGACTGCCCACAACTCGATCATCCCCGCCGTTCGTGCTCAACTCGAATCCAGCGCGGCGCCCGACTGGGACGCGATCCTGGCGACGATCCTCGACGAGTTCCAGTGCATGACGGGCACGATTCACCGGCTAAGCGCCGAATCGGGGCTGCTCGAACTCGTCGCCCAGCGCGGCATCCCCGACGCCATCATGCAACGCGTCGCCCGAATCCCCATTGGGAAGGGAATGGCCGGTCTCGCTGCCGAGCGTCGCGAACCCGTGCAGGTATGCAATCTGCAGACCGATGACAGCGGCAAGGCCAAGCCCGGCGCCAAACTGACGCAAATGGCGGGATCCATCGCCGCACCGATCATCGTCGACGGCGAATTGCGCGGTACGCTGGGCGTGGCGCGGCCCGACGAATATGAGTTTTCGAATGAACAGATCACGTCGCTGCTGACGCTCGGTGCACTGATCGGCGCCCGCCTGAACGGCTGATCCCCCTTCCTGCTCCCCCCGGCCTATTTCACGACTTACATATCCACATATAGACTTTACTGCGTGAAACGCGTACATTCACTTCCAGGCGAACTTGCTGGATTTCTCCGATTCAGGGACTGCAAACCTTATCCCGAAAGTGGAGGTGTGATATGCGATTCGTCAAACTCCCTGCAATAGCCGTGCTGCTCGTTTGCAGCGGATCTCAATGCGACAACCTGGGCCTGGATATCCCTGATGCAAGTCGCGAAAGCGTCCAGTTTCGAATCCGCTTCTCAATCCAACATGCAACGGAGGATCTCCTCGAGTCCCAATCGGTCACGGTCACGTCATGGCGGAAACTCTCCGGCACGGGACAAGCCGATGAAGGAAGCACGATCGAAAATCGCTACACAACAGCCGATGCCATTCCCTCTGCCGAGATCACTGTGCTGCGCGGCTATAACTTTGCGACGGGCGAACGCATCGTCTTCCATGTCCTTTCGACCGGTGCGACAACGCAGGCAAGTGAGACATTCGAATACCAATTGAGTCAGGCCCATCCGGATTCCTTCTTCAGCGGAGGCGCGAAGGTCATCGAAGAAACGCGCATCATTTACTGTGAACCCACAGGTTGAGTAGAACAGCAGGATCGTCAAAATCACCCGGCGTATTTCGCGAGAGCGTGCGATTTCCTGACTGGTACCGCGGACACAATGCGAGTGTACAATCCCCGGCATCCACCAAGCGCCTGGAGGCCCCGGGATGACGACGCTGAATCTCTCGCACATCCGCGCCCTTACGTTCGACTGCTACGGCACCCTCATCGACTGGGAAACCGGCCTGCTCTCGGTCCTGCGGCCGTGGGCCGATCGCGAGGGGTTGGCGGATATCAGCGACGATGGACTGCTGGCCGCGTTTTCATTGACCGAGCCACGCGTTCAGGCGGAGTGGCCGACGGCGCGTTACCCGACGATCCTGCGAGAAGTCATGCGCCAGCTGGCAAACCACTTTGAGGTAACGGCCAGCGACGCTGATTGCGAGACGCTGGCGGAGTCCGTCGGCGACTGGCCGGCGTTTGCGGATACACCGGACGCGATGGCGCGGTTGAAGGCACGTTTCAAGCTGGTCATCGTATCGAATGTCGATCGAGCGTCGTTCGCCCGGACGCAGGAGCGGATTGGCATTGAATTCGATGCCATCGTGACGGCAGAGGAGGTGGGGAGCTACAAGCCGGCGTTCGGTCACTTCCACAGGGCGCTTGACCTGCTTGGCGCACTGGGCGTCGACAAGTCGCAAGTGTTGCACGTCGCGGAGAGCCTTTACCACGATCACGTGCCGGCGAAGGCGCTGGAACTGCGCACGGCGTGGATTAAGCGGACACGCAAAGGTTCGAGCCGGGCCACGCGCACTCCGGAATCACCGGTGGTGCCGGATATGACTTTCCCGACGCTGGACGCGTTTGCAAATGCAGCGATCGTCTAGCGCGCCGGCGCCCTGGGCCGCCTTGAATAGGCGATCAGCACCAACGCCGCAGGAATCGCTCCGACTGCCACGATCGCGACGATCGCCCACGCCAGCGCGAATGCCATCATCTTGAAGGAAGCGGCCGGTCCGTTGCCGATTCGCGGGACACCCGTCCAGGAATTCATCCTGTCGAAAAACTCGACGGCCTCCGGGTCCCGTCGGCCCGGACCAATCACGTAGTGCCCCGCAACGCCGCCGCCCTGGGCATAATATCCGTACCCGCCGCCTCCGCGAGCCACGATTCCAAGCGCTCCGCCGCCGTGCGCGATCCCTCCGATCGCTCCGCCACCAGTCGCGATGCCGCCGATCGCCGCACCACCGAACGCAATCATCCCGATCGACAAGCCCCCAAGCGAGACGACGCCGAACGCCAGGCCCCCGAATGCGATAATCCCACAAGCAATACCGCCAAACGCCAACCAGCCCGTTGCAATGTCGCCGATCGCGATAATCCCCTTGGCGCGACCGCGCAACTCGTCCCCGTCGGGACCGATTGCGATCGACACGAGCGGCAGTCCAAACAGGACGATGTCGGATTGGTAACGACGACTACCCTTGAAGATCGGTGTGCCCCGCTGGAGCACTTCGACGATTGGCTTGCCGCACTCAGGGCACTTGCTGGAGTCGACGAGCCCTTTCAGGGAATAACCGCATTCGCCGCAATAGGGATCGGTACGCATTCAGCCCGCCTCAAAGTGAATTGCCCGGCCGCCTCGGCGCCGGGATTCCGGCGTCGATAAGCACCCGTCCACTATACTCCCAACGACGTCAGGCCGCTGTTTTTACGAGCAAATTGTCGATCTAACGCAATTTCACGCGCCGGTTATAATCGCGTCGATGTATTTGAAGGGCGGGCAAACAGCCGCCTTTCCCGCTGGAAATCCATGAGCGCGTTCCGAACGGCCGTCGCCGTCGTCGAACCGCGCCTGAACAGAACGGCCCCCCTGTGGCCGCCCATTTGCGAGAGGTAAGCGAAAATGAGTTCCGATCCATTCGGCGCCAAGAAGACACTGACCACACAGGCCGGGGAAGTCGCGATCTATCAGCTCAGCAAGCTGATCGACGACGGCATGATCGGAATCAAGTCACTGCCCTTCAGCATCAAAGTGCTTCTCGAAAATGCACTGCGCCATTGCGGCGACGGCATCGTCGAGAAATCCGACGTCGAAAAAATCGCGGCATGGAACGCCGAGAAACCCGCCGAAGAGGAACTGCCGTTCACGCCGGCACGGGTCGTGCTTCAGGACTTCACGGGCGTACCCGCCGTCGTGGATCTCGCCGCGATGCGCTCGGCGATGGTCCGACTCGGCGGCGATCCGAAGAAGATCAACCCGCTCGTGCCCGTCGATCTCGTGATCGATCACTCCGTCCAGGTCGACAAATTCGGCACAGCCGATTCACTCTCGCTGAATGAAGATATCGAGTTCGCGCGCAATCGCGAACGTTATGAGTTTCTTCGCTGGGGACAGAAGGCCTTCGACGGTTTCCGTGTCGTGCCGCCCGCAACGGGCATCGTCCACCAGGTGAATCTCGAATACCTCGCCGGCGTCGTCCTCACAAAACAGATTAACGGCGAGACAGTCGCCGTCCCCGATACACTCGTCGGCACTGACAGTCACACAACCATGATCAACGGTCTCGGCGTCCTCGGTTGGGGCGTCGGCGGCATCGAGGCGGAAGCATGCATGCTCGGCCAGCCGATCTACATGCTCACGCCCGAAGTCATCGGCTTCAAACTGAACGGCCGCCTGCCGGAAGGCGCGACGGCGACGGACCTCGTGCTCACGGTTACACAGATGCTTCGCAAAAAAGGCGTCGTCGGTAAGTTCGTCGAATTCTACGGCGACGGTCTGGCCGAGCTCGGCCTCGCCGATCGCGCGACCATCGCCAACATGGCGCCGGAATACGGCGCGACGATGGGCTTCTTCCCCGTCGATGACGAAACACTGAAGTATCTGCGCCGCACCGGCCGCACCGCGAAGCAGGTCGACCTCGTCGAAAAGTACTGCAAGGCCCAGGGCCTCTTTCGCGTCAACGGCATGCCCGATCCGATCTTCACCGACACGCTCAGCCTTGAGCTCTCGACCGTCGAACCCAGCCTCGCGGGCCCGAAGCGACCGCAGGATCGCATCCGACTCAGCGACATGAAGCCGAACTTCTACAACGCTTTGTCAACGGTTTACAACAAGTCGACGCCACGCCAGGCCAAGGCGATCGGTCGACTGGAATCCGAAGGCGGACATGGCGACACGGCGACGGCCGTCGCGGATCCAGACACCGCCCAGATCGCAATCGACGGTAAGAAGGCGACGCTGCACCACGGTTCCGTTGTCATCGCCGCGATCACCAGCTGCACGAATACGAGCAACCCGTCGGTCATGCTCGCCGCGGGTCTCGTCGCGAAGAAGGCAAACGCCAAAGGCCTGAAAGTGCCGCCATTCGTGAAGACCAGCCTCGCCCCCGGCTCCAAAGTTGTCACGGAATACCTGAAAGACGCCGGCCTCGAAAAAGAGCTGGAGAAACTCGGCTTCTACACCGTCGGCTACGGCTGCACGACGTGTATCGGCAACTCGGGGCCGTTGCCCGAGCCCGTCGCCGAAGGCATCAAGAAGACGGACCTGATCGCGGCCAGCGTCCTCAGCGGCAATCGCAACTTCGAAGGCCGCGTGCACGCCCTCGTCAAGGCGAACTACCTCGCGTCGCCGCCGCTCGTCGTCGCATTTGCAATCGCCGGCCACACGGACATCGATATGATGAACGAGCCGCTCGGCGAAGGCAGTGACGGCAAGCCCGTATTCCTTCGCGATATCTGGCCGAGCCAGCAGGAAATCCGCGACGCCGTGGAAAAGCACATTACGCCGCAGATGTTCGAACGGCAGTACGGCAATGTCTTCAACGGCAACGAGAAGTGGAACAAGATCAAGGTGCCCGAAGGCGCGGACTACGAATGGAATGATGAAAGCACTTACGTCCAGGAGCCGCCCTTCTTCATCGATCTGAAGCCCGAAGTCGCACCGATCCAGCCGATCGCCGATGCGCGGGTCCTCGTCATGGTCGGCGATTCCATCACGACGGACCATATCTCCCCCGCGGGTTCCATCCCGCCGGCGGGCCCTGCCGGTCAATACCTGCAATCCAAGGGCGTGCAACCGAAGGACTTTAACAGCTTCGGCTCACGCCGCGGGAACGATCGCGTGATGACGCGCGGCACGTTCGCCAACGTCCGCCTGCGAAATCAGCTCGCGCCCGGGACGGAAGGCGGCTACACCCGCTACCTGCCGACGGGCGAGCAGATGTCGATTTTCGATGCCGCCGAGAAGTACAAGGCCGATGGCACTCCGCTGATCGTCCTCGCCGGTGCGGAATACGGCACAGGATCGTCGCGCGACTGGGCGGCGAAAGGCGCGTTCCTGCTTGGCGTGAAGGCCGTCATCGCAGCAAGCTACGAGCGCATTCATCGCAGCAATCTTGTCTTCATGGGCGTCTTGCCGCTGCAATTCAAGGACGGCGCCACGCGCGAGTCGCTGGGATTGACGGGGGAAGAGTCGTTCACGATCGAAGGACTCAACGACAGCCTGAAACCGCGACAGACCGTCAAAGTCGTGGCGAAGCATCCGACAGGCGGCGCGACGAAATCCTTCGACGCCGTCGTCCGCATCGATACGCCCGTCGAAATCGAGTACTACCGAAACGGCGGCATCCTCCAGACGGTCCTTCGAAAAATGCTGTAGCGCTGCTGAATCGTCGGACGAATGCAAATGCAGTCGCAGAACACAACGTATCAGACGCGAGGACGATCTTTGACGATTGGATGCGTAACCCGGCCGTTGGAATCCTGCAATCGGAATGTTGGCCTCGATCGTCGAACGAGGAACCGGCTCGTTGCGGCCATGCTGATATCATCGCTCCTGTCAGCCGCCTGTGACCAGAAGAAGACGCAGGCCCCGAGTTCACCAGAGCCTCCCGCGACGACGGCCCCGGCAAGACCGACGACCATTGATTCGTCGCCCGAGAAGCCGGTCTCCACAACGCCCTCTTCGAAGACGATTGAGTTCAACGAATTCATCATTCCGCTTGACGGGCCGCTCGTGGTCCCGCCTTCGCGCGATGCGGCGGCTATGCCGTCTGGACTGATCGCTCCCGGTGATCTCAACGGCGACAAGCGGACGGATCTCGTCGCATTGATCTCGATGACAAACGGCGACCTGCCTGCCGTGCGCCGCATCGTCGCTATCTCTGGGGCGGACCACGCACCGCTCTGGTCGATTGACGCTCCGCTTTTCTGGACTTCGCCGAATTCGAAGGACGAAACACCCGAGACGCTGCTTCCAGCCGGGCTTCGAGCGCTGCCCGACATCAACGCGGACGGGATTCCCGACGTCTTCGTGTTCGGCGAAGGCGAACGACCGGGCTTCGGCGCACTTTCCGGAAAGGACGGCGCCATCATCGGTCTCAATTCAAAGCCAAAGGACGAACTGATCCAACTCGTCGACGTGCGACTACCGAAAGAGGAAGTCGAGGCCATGTTCGTCTTTGCGACCCGGCTGAAGGATGACGCTGAGGATGCCGCGTCCCAACGACTCGGATTCGCCATCTATTCGAGCAAGAGCTTTCATCGATCCGTCAGCTTCAAGAAGCCGTTCGGCAGAATGAGCCAGCGGCAGACGCTCCTGTTCGGTCCATTTCCGGACACCAACGGCGACGGCGTGAACGAGGTCCTCTGCTACGGCGTCGTTCCAGCGAATCGGCTGGCGCCGTCCGATGAGCCGCAGTTCGCCCTGGTGGACGGTCAGCGTATCAAGCGATGGGTGCTCACACAGACCAATGAGGATCCGACGAAAGGGCCTGCGTTTATCGCGGCGCCGGGCGTCGTCTTTCCAGACAATTTTACCGATCTTGTGATTTCGTCCCCGGCCGACGTCACGACCGAAGAACCCAGTCGAATTGGCCTGTACGTCCTCAAGCAGCGTTCGTATCGCTGGGAGCTGAAAGGCAATGCGCCGCTGACGAGTGAGAAATCCGATGCGGAATCGCCGCCTATGAGCGGGGCCGACATTCAATTCGGCGCCCCTGTCGTCATCGTCCCGGACCTGGACGGCGATAAACATCTCGATGTCGCTACGACAATCCTGAATTCGTCGCGAGTGGATTCGCGCCGGCTTGTCACGATGTCCTCGGAGGACGGGCATGTAATAGCCATGCGCGATTTGCCGGACGCGAAGCTCCGTATCGAACCGCGGTACGATCGTGTTCAGATGACGGCGTTTCAACGAGACGCGGATTCCGAGGCCGCACAAATCGCGGTGTCCGGATTTCTGTCGAATGGCGAAATCGATATTCCGGTCGTCATCCTGTTCGATGCGGCCGATCACGCCGTAACTTCCGGCACGTAGTCGCGATCGTCGAATCGCCATCACGTGGCGATTCGCTGCGTCTGCAATCCTCGGGTGAGTTGGAGGCGTGTCACCGCCGGCGGTCTGCACGTTGCACGAGCAACCGCGATGGACTGCGTCAATCGACGTCGGAACTCAGCCGTCACGCCTGATGAAATCAGGGGTAATAGTTGCTCCACTCCTGCTCTGTCTGTGAGAACACGCCAGAAACTTTGGAGCCCAGCGCAGCCACCGCCCCCATGCACGCGAGCACGATGAGCGCAAGCATCACGGCGTACTCCGTCGCCGTCGCCCCTTCTTCATTTTCAACGAATTGTCGGACCTTCAATAGCATCCCGCACATGATCGAATCCTTTCCGGACCCGCCTCGATCGGCACAGCCGCGCTCTCCACACCAAATGAACCATCCCACGCTGATAATGAGAAGCCGCCCGGCTGGCGAGTCGTCGCCCCCTCGACGTGCATCGCCCGCCTTCGAGCCTCTCAATCCCTAGTATCCGATTCAATCGGCGCGACTGCGGCGGAATTCCGGCGATATCTGCGCGGTATCTACGGAAGTCCGTAAAAAGGAGGCGGGCGATGCCCCCTCCGGCATCGCCCGCTAACTCCACGTTGAATTGTCGCTGACGACTGTCAGCGTTTAGATCATCTTGGCGAGCTTGACGGCCAGATCGCCCACGCGATTGGAGAAGCCCCACTCGTTATCGTACCAGCTCACGAGCTTCAACATCCGGCCCGACGCCATCGTACGCGTCGAGTCAAACACGGAACTGTGCGGGTTGCCGACGATGTCGCTGCTGACCAACGGCGCCGTGTTGTACTCCAGGATTCCCTTCATCGGTCCTTCGGCCGTCTTCTTGAACAACGCGTTCACTGCGGCGACATCGACGTCCTTTTCAAGCATGACCGTCAGATCGACGGCCGAGCCGTCCGTCACGGGCACGCGAAACGCGAAACCGTCCAGCTTGACGTTGTCGCTCGGAACGACGAGTCCGATCGCCTTGGCGGCCCCCGTCGATGAAGGAATGATGTTCACGGCAGCGGCGCGAGCACGAAGCAGGTCCTCGCCGTGGACCTGATCCAGGATTTTCTGATCATTCGTGTACGCGTGAATAGTCGTCATGAAGCCTTCGATTTTCTTGCCGAAGACATCCGGATTGTCGACCATGACTTTGACCAGCGGCGCCAGGCAGTTCGTCGTGCAGCTACCGTTGCTGACAAACGTATGATGGCTGGCAAGGGTATTGTCGTTCACGCCGAGCACGACAGTCGCGTCAATCTTGTCCTTCGCGGGCGCCGACAGGATGACTTTCTTGGCGCCGGCTTTGATGTGATCGTCATAGCCCGCTTTTCCGCCGGCCGCCCGGCCGGTGAACACGCCCGTCGACTCGATGACGATGTCGGCGCCGAGTTCGCCCCAGGGAAGGGCCGCGGGATTCCGTTCGCTCAGCACGCGGATTCGATCGCCGTCGACGACGATGGAATTCTCGTCGTGCTCGACGGTTCCGTGATACCGGCCGTGTACGCTGTCATGCTTGAAAAGATGCGCGTGGACCTTCGCAGAGCTGCCGACGTCATTGATACCGACGAGGTCGAACTCACCTTTGCGCTGAATCATGGCTCTTGCGACCAAACGCCCGATTCGACCAAACCCGTTAATCCCGACTTTCACCGACATGCTGCGAATCTCCTGAGTTGCAAATGGCTGCAGGTTCACCCCCAAAGCGACCGGCGATCGATTACCCGCAGGTCGCGACCGGACCGGAACCGTGAACCTTAGAAGCGCACTTTGACGGCGTCAAGCAGCCGCGCCGTGCAGGCGATAATGGGGGCATTAACGCATCGAAGTCGGCGTGAATTCGTGATGCGGCGCAGCGCCTTTCAGCACGCGAATGACGTCCTCGGCGACCCCGTAGCGGCCCTCGATGGCATCAATCGTCATCCCGGCGATGTGGGGTGTGAGTATGCAGTTCGGGGCCCGGCGGATGGGATGATCCGTTGCCAACGGGTCGGACTCATAGGCGTCCAACGCAGCGCCGGCGATGCGTCGTTCGGACAATGCGGCCGCCAGCGCGGTCGTATCGACGACGCCTCGCGACAGATTGACGAGCAGCGACGTCGGCCGCATCAGGCCGATGCGTTCGGCGTCGAGAAAGCCCCGCGTTTCCCGCTGGGGTTTCAGGAACACGCACAGGGCATCCGAAGTCCGCAGTAATGTGTCGAGATCAACCGCCTCCGCCTCGAATAAACTCGGCGGCGTCTGCCACGGATCGTGAACGATAATCCGACAACCGAAGGCGATCTGCAACGCGCGGCCGAACTGCTCCGCGACCGCGTCAATCCCCAGGATGCCGATGCAGGACGCGCCGATGGAATATTCCGTCGGCGATCGCAGGGCGTCGAACTTCCCCTGCCGCATCTGCTGATCGTAAAACGCCAGCCGGCGCCGAAGCGCCAGCAACATCGCCAAGGCGAATTCGGCACAGGAGTTCACAGCCGCTGTGGGTGAGTAAACGACGCGGATGTCCCGCCGGCCGGCGGCGCGCAAATCGATGTGATCCACCGTCGGGCTCGCCCGGCCGATCACCTTGAGGTGCGGCGCCGCGTTGATTACACGCGCCGTCACATGCGCCTTGGCCCGCACAAGCAGCGCGTGTGCATTCTCAAGCGCCGCAATCAGGGCGTCCGGTGAAGAATCCGTGAGAACCTCGACCTGCCCCACTTCCTCCAGCCTCGCTAAGGCGTCTTTGGAAAATGGCTCGGCGACGACTATCCTGAAGGGCTCCTCGCCCATCAACTCGCTCCCTTCGCGGCATCCCCCAACCCTGAAATAGCAGCGCTCCACAGATGTGAACAACAGGAGTCGCCTGGAACCCGACACGTTTTATAATAGCAATTTGCGTTAGGCTCGCAAACAATAAGTGCGAGAAAAAGTCTGTCGATGGACCGGCAACTTGCGCGATTCATGGAGGCGAACCCGCCACAGATCGTTCATCGTTTTTTCATCCGCCGAAGACCGTGGCGCGTCGATCGCGATCCCTGTTGGAGAATCGTCACATTACAACACTCAACGACCATACCCTCCGAACGCCATTACTCATTTTTGGCGGCGCGATCATCCTGTTACTCTTCGTCGTGCGCGGGCTTCAACCCGAACCAGGCCGAAGCCCCACTGTGCTGACGGCACAACCATCCTACGCGCTTTCACCGGTGGCACGTGATGAACTACCCAGCCTTGCTGCGACAATTGCTGCAGATATTCAACGACAACGGTATGTCAGCGTCACAGTGCAGGTCGGCCTGTTCGACCGAGATGCCTCCGGCACCGCGTTTGCCGATGGTGACAACCCGCGTACGAATCTCTACTGGGGCGCGCTTTACGGCGTTGACACGCACTTGCCCAATTCAGCCGGTTGGCGGCGGGCATTCCGGGACGACGGCATAGGAAATCACATCGTTGCTCGCTCCGTCTTTCAGAAACGCGTGACGCCATCCGAACACTGGATCGCCAATGGCGTCACGGAGCCGTTTGACGTGTTCGTCCTTGCGAATGCCTGGCGGCACGATCACCTTGTCGAAGCGATGGAACAACCGATTCGGGACGCGATTTGCGGAAATTCGACACGGATCGTCATCGACGGACGCCCCATCGAATTCGGCGGCGCGAGCGCGCTCGTCGGCTACGTCGGCCAGAACCACATGCTTGACGAGTATTGGGATCCGCTCACGCGGTTGGAAGGATGTCGTCTCACGCGCCGGATCGGCATCTTCTACGCCGCGCCGTTCAGCGCCGCCGCACTCCACCGGCCCCTGCAGGAAACGGGACTCTACTCCGTGCTTTTCACGCGAAACCGCATCACGCCCGAGGCCTACGTGATCGACGGAATACTCGACGCCCTTATCGTCGGCGATCTCGACGACGGCTTCGTCGATTCCGCCGCGGCCCAATACGCGCGCTACCAGAAAGGCGTCGGCATCGAGACGGCCCGAAGCCTCTTCATTCGTTAGCCCGATTCACGATCGAACTCGCGGAAGCGTCGACGCAATCACCCGCGGCCGCGCAGATTCAGAATCAACTCGACTTCGCCGACCGTGCACTTCAGCACCCGGGCGATGTCGATCGAGGACTTGCCGCCGTCCGCGAGCTGATAGACCGCGTCTTCCTTTGACAGCGTCCCGGCGCCAGCGCGTGGCCCACTTTGGTTCATCGGCTGCGCCATCGCCGTCCGCGCTCGCGATAGCCGATCGCGAACGCCCTCAGCCGCTTCCCGATTTGCCCGCAACACGGAGTCATCGGTTTCGTTCGATGCCGGTGACTCACCGCGCAGCCGTTTCAGCTCCGAAATCCGCCGATCCGCGTCCGCAATCGATCGCTCGAGCTTGGCGAAACGCGTGTCAATCTGCGCGTTCACCTCCCGGGCGAACTCGTTCAGCTCGACAAGCAATTGCTCCATCTCCCGTTTGAGACGGACGACGCGCGTCGTTTCCGCGTCGGCCCCGTCGTTCGTTGCACGACGTGACGAAACCCCGGCTCGTCGCCGGCGCGCGCTTCGATTGAGAATGAAGAGAATGAACACCACCGCCGCCACGGCCAACAGCGCGCGCGCTGTCCCTCCATCGACGACTTCAATTGCCAGGAAGTTATTCGTGCTCAGGATCATTCAGCGTCCGTTGCCTGTGTCCGGCGTCCATGCCTTCCGGGCCGCGTCCATGACGTCGCGGAGTGCGACGCCGTGCGTCCTCGCCGCCCGATCGCAATCATCATACTCGGGCGCGACCCGAATGACACGATCTTCTTCCAATCCCAATTTGACCCGGATCAGGCCGTACGCCGTCTCGACCGACTCGATACGCCTCTCGAGCGTGGCTCGCAAGGAAACGCGCCGCCGTACGCCGAATGTCGTCGTCTCACGCAACATCGTCCGTGTGCAAATCGCCTCGCGTTCCGGCGGGGCAATCGCCGTCAACATCACGCCGGGGCGTCCCTTCTTCATAACGATCGCCTGACAGAACGCATCCAGCGCACCCAACTCAAGCAGCCGTTCGATCACTCGGCCGATTTCCTCCCCCGTGCAGTCATCGAGATTCGTCTCCAACACGACAACCTCGTCGCGACCGACGGCAAGCGACGCCGCCGCCTCACCGACCAGGGCGCGCAACACATTCGGCCGCGATTTGCCCTCGCGCGTGCCAGCGCCGAAACCGATCGATTCGATCCTCATCTCGGGCATCGGTCCGAACGCGTCGGCGATCGTCGTCAGAATCGCCGCGCCAGTCGGCGTCAGCAGTTCGCCCGTTTCGTCGCACGCCGCGATCGGCACGCCCTTGAGCAACTCCGCCGTCGCCGGCGCCGGAACCGGCATGATGCCATGATCGCATTTGACCGTCCCGCTTCCCACCGGCAGCGGCGAACAGACGACCCGATCCACGTTCAGCAACTCGAGCGCGATCGCGGTGCCGACAACATCCACGATTGCATCAATCGCCCCGACTTCGTGGAAATGCACTTTCTCGATCGTCGTCCCATGAACGCGGGCTTCCGCCTCCGCAAGCCGCGTGAAGACCTGATTCGCCGTCCGCTTCACGCCGTCCGACAGCGACGACGCGTCGATGATCTTTCGGATGTGATGAAGGTGGCGATGTGTTTGATCCGGCAGCCAATCCACACTCAATCTGATTGCGGCGAATCCCTGCTTGCGAATGTCCTCGATTTTCAACTCGAAGCCATCCACTGGCAGGCCCGCAATCTTCGTCTGCAAGACGTTCCGATCCGCACCGGCGGCAATCAAAGCCCCCAGAATCATGTCCCCCGCCGCACCACTGAAACAATCGAAATAGAGCACTCGCATGCAGATTCGTCCCCAACGACAGTTCAATTCTCCAACCCATGCCCGCCCATCAAGGCGAGCAAGCTGTGGGAAATACGTTATTCCACCCCCACATCGACCAACGCACATTCCTGCGTCGTTGACGATCCGTCAACTCAGGCAACCGCCGGGCTCGACACGGATATTCCCCCGCGTCAAGCCAGCCTCGCCTCGCATTATACGGACCGGCTCGACTTCCATGACCAACACCTCGAACAAACGCTGGAGCCCGAAATCCCGGATCGCCCGTTGGCGTATCACGCTAATCGCCGGCGCGGATGACCCCAATGAACAGGGCAATAAAATATATTCTTGTCTTCTGATTTACCCTCTGGTACGCTGAATGCGACTTGAGATACTAATCAGGGGGATGGCACGATGGTATCACCCGCCACTCCACAATTCAGAAGGGGGCGCCCCTCGCCCGAATCCTCACGCCCGGAACTGGCCGATCTCCGACGTGTCCTTGCACGAGATGTCGCAAGACGCTTCAAACGAATCACGGGACAAGTCATCGTTGTGACGCCGATCTGGAAAGACCGCGCGGAACGAAAGAAAGTCCTTCGCGCGTGGGCCGATCATCCCATCTGCAAACGTTATCAGCACGAACGCGCATGCATCCGATGTCGACTGTCGCATCTCCGCAACTCGATGACTGACGATGCGCACCCCGTTCACCATCGCTGCGCCTTCGGTCATACATGCGTGTTTACGCCGCTCTCCGTTGACGGTCAATGCGTCGCATACTGTAAATTCGCGCTTGAATCGGACGCCGCGGTTGATCGATACGTCGAGTTGCTGGACGTGCTTGCGGAAAATGCCTGCTCGCACTTGACGGAGCACGACAACCATTGCGTAATTCATCCCGCGCCCGAGCACGTCAAGAAAGACCAATCGATTGACTTCTCTGGCGACGGCTGGTCCGAAGTCGTGCATCGGGCGGTCGAGCTGATCGACGAACAATTTGCCGATCCGGATCTGACCGTCGCTTGCGTCGCGCGCCGCCTTTGCCTGAATCGCGATTACTTGTCACATCTGTTTCGCGTGCAGACGGGTCAACGCATGAGCCGGCACATTTTCCTGCGTCGAATGCAACAGGCTCGCAAGCTCCTGATGACCACCGACTTTCAAGTGCGCCAGATCGCGCTCGACAGCGGTTTCCTCAATACCGACTGGTTTAGCCATACCTTTCATGAACTCGAGGGCATCACGCCAAGCCAGTTCCGGCGCAATGCGCGCAGGCAAAACGACACGCCCGCGCCACGTCATTGACATCCGTGGGTTCTCTTTGTTCTCCTTGCGTTCGCCGCCTGAACGCACGTCCGCGTGTTACAGTTCTATATCGGGGGTGACATACACCTGGCGCGGATCGGGTCCGCGTCCGCCGGGCCACGATGCTCCTTGAGCGGTCCGCGGAAGATCGATGCCCTGCGCGTGACGGTTTGCCGCCCGGAATCATCGATCGCGCTCCCGATCCGCAGATGTAAGTCGCTCACAATGTTGTGTCAGCGGCGGCGTATGGGGCGCCGGGCGCTGAGTCACTTCACTCTTGGTTTCGCCGATCGGCCAAAGAAGCACAGGGCAATCAGCGTAGAGGAGCGTCTGCATCGGCGAGCCCCGCACGCGGCACGGCCGCGGGAGCACACGCCATGCATCCAGCTCAACACCCAACGAAAATCGCTCTTGTCTTCTTTTCCTGCTTCCTGCTGACCACATTCAAAACCGCATCCGCCGACTGGAATCCCGGCGACAATTTCAAGATGCACTTCCCGCAGCTTCCCGATCCGGAGGGATGGGACATCTGCCTCGTCGATCAGTGGATCGCCGACGACTTCGAATGTACGGAAAGCGGTCCGATCAACGACATTCACTTCTGGATCTCCTGGAGGGAGGATGTCGAGGGGCCCATCGACGACTTCACGTTCGAAGTCAACATCTTCCGCGACGCCGGAGGCATGCCGGGCCCCCAACTGTGGCAACTTGGCCCTCCGGGATCGGCCACGATCACCGTTCGCCCCTACGGACAGGGCTTCCAGGGCTGGAACTGTCCATCGACGCCGTTCATCCACACGAATGACCACTTTGCGTTCTATCAGGTCAACATCACAAACATTCTTGAGCCGTTCCAACAGATCGAAGGAGAGATCTACTGGCTCGTCATTCGCGCCAATCCAACGCCTATCGGCGTCGTCGGCTGGAAGACCTCCGGCAATGATCCGCCAACGCCGACCTCGAATCCGCATTTCGGATCGTGGGCGCTCTGGTCCACCGACCTCCTCAACTGGCAATTCGTTCAGAGCCAGATTTTTCTCCACGACATGGCGTTCGTCATCACCAACGACGGCGGTCAACCGCAGGAACGCGAGTACGGCGACGCTCCCGAAAATGCGATCGCATACCCGTCACTCGGCGTCATCGGCGCATTCCCGACCTGCAGGAACGTCCCGCTTGCAGGCTACATCGAACATAACAACTTCGGCGCATGGTTCGGAATGGGATTCGACTTCGAACTCGATGGCAACGCCGGCTTCTGCCCGACGTTCACGCCGAATCTCTACGATCAGGACGAGTGCTTCGACCCGATGACGCTCGTGGACGCCGGCCTCCTCATCCCCGAGCCGTTCACCATCGTCGGCCCAGCCGGCGCCGAATCAGTCGTTCCATGCCCCAATTCCAACGGCACGCCGCTGGGACCGCCCTGCACGCTCGTCCCCTGGGGCGGCGCGATTGATATTCACGTTCACAACACGATGCCGAACGCGACAATCGGATGGGTCAATGTACTCGTCGACTGGAATCAAGACGGCGTATGGAGCGGTTCATCCCCCTGCCCCGGCGGACAGACGGCGCCCGAACATATCCTCGTGAATCACCTCATCCCCAATCCCTATGACGGACCGCTCTCCGGTCTCAACCCGCTGCCGTTCCTCATCGGCCCGAGAACCGGCTACGTCTGGGTGCGTTTCTCGATTACTGAACAGCAGGTACCCGCAGGCTGGGACGGCTCCGGCATCTTCGAGGACGGCGAAACCGAGGATTACCTGTTGTGGGTCGAAGGTGAACATCCGGACGAATTCGAATTCGGCGACGCCCCGGAAGACGCGCCCGCCTATCCGTGGATGGGCGTCCTTGGCGCGTTCCCGACCTGCGTCCTCGGCGGGCCTTCAGGGTTTATCCAACATTCCAACGCGGGTGGCGCCTGGTTTGGTCAGTCGCTCGACTTCGAAGTGGAAGGCAACGCAAGTCTCTGCCCGACGTTCACACCGAATCTCTATGACCAGGATGAGTGCTTCCAGGACGGCGACGCCGGCCTAATTCTGCCCGAGGCTTTCACGATACAGAACGCACTGCCTGTGCCGTGTCCGAATTTCAACGGCTCGCCTCTGGGCTTCCCCTGCACCAACGCAAGTTGGGGCGCGAACATCGACATCGAAGCCCACAACCATATGCCCGCCACGTCACAGGCGTTTGTCAATCTGATCATCGACTGGAATCAGGATGGACTCTGGGGCGGCACAGTGACGTGCCCGAATGGAACAATCGTGCCGGAGCACGTGCTGGTCAATTTCCCGATTCCAAATCCCCACGATGGTCCACTCGCACCGCTGAATCCCCCCGGATTCGTCATCGGTCCGCAACCGGGCTATGTCTGGGCGCGATTCACCATCAGCGAACAACCCGTCATGCTGCCGTGGAGCGGCAAGGGTGTGTTCGAAGACGGCGAGTCCGAAGACTATCTGCTCTGGATTGAAGAGGAGCCGCGGGAATTCGACTGGGGCGACCTGCCTGCTCCGTATCCGACGCTCGCCGCCAACAACGGCCCCAACCACCTCATCGTTCCCAACATGGCGCTCGGCGCCGGCGTCGACAGTGAACCTGACGGCCAGCCCGATCCCGGTGCGATGGGCGACGACAACGATACGATCTATCCGCCGCCGAACGACGACGAAGACGGCATCACGTTCGTCACGAACCTGATCCCAGGCCAACAGGCGATCATCGACGTCACGAACAACATGGCCGCAGGCGGCGTCGGCTATCTCGAAGGCTGGATCGACTTCAACAACGACGGCAGCTTCGCGGAAGCGGGCGACCAGATCTTCTTCGGCAGTCCGCTCTCGCCGTTCCCCATCAATTTCAATTCGTTCTTCGTCAACGTTCCGTTCACCGCCACGCCCGGACCAACGTTTGCAAGGTTCCGCTTCAGCAGCAATCCCGCCGGATATGGCTGGACCGGCCCCGCGCCCGACGGAGAAGTTGAAGACTACGCGGTTCGCGTCGATCAGCCGTCGCCGATCATGGCATGCTGCCTTCCGGATGGCACATGCGTCGATACGACCTACATGAACTGCGTCATGACGCTGATGGGCGATCCCCAGGGGCCCGGAACCTCATGCGCGACTGTCGTCTGCCATCCGATCAAATGGGCGCAGCCGCCGATCTTCAATCCCGAATCCGAACATCCCGAGTGCTTCTTCGGCTGGGATGAACCGTCGATCTACGACGGATATCAGATTGTCGCCGACGACTGGCTTTGCATCGACGAAGGCCCGATCGCCGACATTCATTTCTGGGGTAGCTACGCAAACTGGGAGGACTTGGCCCCGCCGCCGGACGCGCCGGCGCTCTTCCACATTGGTCTCTGGACCGATCAACCGGCCGGCCCCGGCGGCACTCCTCCCAGTCACCCCCAGACGATGATCTGGGAGTGGATCGTCCCGCGAAGCGATCTCAACGAACACCCAGTCGCATGCGATTATGAACCCGATCACATGCAAACGCCGGACGGCTGCTATCGCTACGACTTTGATATTCCGCCGGATCAATGGTTCTTCCAGGAACCCGGACCAACGATCTACTGGATCAGCATCTCCGCGATCTATGACCCTGTCGATTGCGCATGCAACCTGGATTTCAGCGGCGACGGAATGATAACGTCGTTAGACGCGGCTCGACTCGCTCAATGCCTCGCCGGCGGCCCCGGAATGTGTACGGCGCAAATGGATGTGAACTGCGACGGCGTCATCAACACACGCGACACGATTGAGCTGCTTTGCGGTATCAACTGTTGGCCGGTCCACCATGATCTTGCGATCTGTCATGGCATGTGCTGTCGTACGGCCCCGCCACCGGTCGAACACGTCTGGGGCTGGAAGACGCGACCGCATTTCTACAACGACTTTGCACAGGCCGTCGCCAACCCGACGGAGCTGATGCTCGGCAACGAATACGTCGAAGGCCGCGTTGTCGAATCCGGCTGGGATATGTCCTTCGTCATCACCACACGCGAACCCGAGCCGCCGCTTGTTCCCAAGTGGTCGCAGCTCCCCCATCCGGCTGGCGAAGGCTTCGACGCCCGTTCGGACATCGGGCTCCTGCCGCCGGTCGACCTGATCAAGTGGCAGCAACTATCGAACGTGGGATTGCCGGGCCTCCACGCCCATGACGACAACGTGCTTGGTCAATACCTGGCGATGACGCTCGCCGATCAGTGGATCTGCGACGGCGGACTCGTGACCAAACTTGTCTGGTATGGGAACTACGAACTCGATTCCTTCGGCAATGAAAAACGCTTCTCCGGGATCAACTACTTCAACGTGGAAATCTACGACGACGACGGCATGCCGCAGCCCTTCTGCCTGCCAAGAACGTTGCTGTGGAGCGGACAGGCGAGCTTCGCCGGCGTCAACGAGACGTGGACAGGACTGCTGAATAGCGAGAACTGCAGGATCTACCGCTACGAGTATGTGCTGCCGCAACCGTTCGATCAGCAGATCGGCCAGATCTATTGGCTCGCCGTCGGCGCGATCGCCAACGATGCCAATGCCGCAGCGATCTGGCGCTGGCAGGACGGACTCCCGAATCCGAACGTCTGCTTCGCCGCAATGAGGACGTTACCGAGTTCGCCGAACTGGTCCACATTGCAGGGAACCGAACTCGCATTCGAGATCATTCAGACCGAATCGCCGCCGCCGCCGATGCCGAATCGCGTCGTCGCCGACGACTTCGTGTCCGACGGTAGGCCGATCGAGGCGGTTCGTTGGTGGGGCAGCTACATCGATGAACGATTCGCCCCGCTGGAGCCGGTCGAACCATACATCATTGACGGCTGGCTCATCAGCTTCCATCACGCCATGCCCGATGCAGTATGCCCGCCCGACGCCATGGCTGGCGACGACCCGACGGCGCTGGGAATCTACTTCGCCCCCGCGCCGGCGGTCACAATCGTCCCCATGGGTTACGCGGATTGCCTCGGGCACGACGTGTATGGATACGTCGTCGACCTGTCGCGATGCTGCCTGATCTGCGCCGAACCCGATCCTCGTAACCCCGGAGTTCTCCCGCCGGCCCAGCCGGACGAATTCCTCGAGGTTCGCGGCTTCGAATATTGGATCGATGTGCAGGCGGTTGCGGGCGTGCAATGGGTCGACCTTACGGACCCGGCCTGCACACCGATCTATACGGGCCATATCCCGTCCGATCTGGCCGGCCTCGAGGGGCACTTCTGGGGTTGGCACACGAGCCCGGGCCCCGACGCGCCCTGCTCACCCATGAACGACGCGTGCTTCGGATTCCTGAGCGCGCCAAGCGTCGCGATCCCGTCGAACGACTGCCCGGAATACAACAACTGGCAGAAGCAGGCCTGGGAGTGCGATTTGCCTGAGCAATCCGTCCAGATGGCGTTTGAACTCCTCACAACGACGCCGGACGCCTGTGCCACCTGCCCCGGCGATATGGACGGCAATGGCGTCATCAACGGCCTCGACATCCACGGGTTCGTACAGTGCCTGATCGACGGCAGCCTCTCGTGGACTCAATGCGCTTGCGCCGATGTCGACTGTTCGAAGACTGTGACGATGGCCGACATTGACGCGTTCGTCGCCCTGCTCCTTAGCGGCGCCGCGTGCTGATCGCTCACTCAGGCACTCAGCGGCCCTTCCCGACGATTCGGGAAGGGTCGCTGTCTTTCTGGACGTTCGACAATCCCGCCCTTCCCGTGACGATGCCTACTCTTCTTGAGATCGATCTCGATGCGATCGAGCTTGCGCCAGCAGGTCGTTTTCCGACATGAACTGCACGATCAAGTCGGCGTAGATGCGATGGCCTGTCGTCGAAGGATGTGTGTAATCTGAGTACAGATCATCCATTGGAACGCCCTCGTCGAGATGCATCGAACGGAAAACCGGCAGCAGGTCAAGGCAGGGCACGCCTTGTTGTTCCGCGAACTCGCAGATTCGCTTCTGCGGCTCGTCCGAAACGTCGCGATCTCGAATCTGGGCGCGCAGCGGGACAATCATGAATGCAATCGGTATTCCGCGCGACTTGCAGAACGTCGCCATCTTCTTCCAGTCACGCGTCGCTCTGTCCCACGCGGCCCACATCGATTTCGACCGTTTCCCATCCAGCAACTTCTCGAAATTCTCCGTTGCGATGATCTCAGCCGCCTTGCCGAGATCGTCGCCGTAAGTCCGCCGTCGTCCCCAATCGTACGCAAGCCGCATCAACGCACTCCAGTGAGGTGGCTCGTACGTTTGGGCGATCATGACGAGCTCTTTGTCATCGTCCGCGAGCACTGACGGATGCAACATGTAGGTGACGTCGTTCATGCAGATTTGCACGACGACCAGATCCGGCAGAACCGCCGCTCCTTCGTGCGTCAGCCAATCCAGTTCCTGGCGCGGCGTGGCTGACATCGTTCCGCCGTTCATCGCGATAAAGTCGGACTCATTCTCGCGACCGTCTAACAACGTTTGCACGCGTTCGACGAAACAGTCCTCCGCTGGAACGTTATAGCCAAACGTCACCGAGTCGCCGAGAAACAGTATTCGTGGACCATCCCCGAGCGTGCGTTGCCAGTCAAATGCCTTGACGCGCATGCCGTACCGATCGATATACGCCTCCACGTCGTCCTGTCGTCCGTGCGAAAGCGGTTTGTGCGTCCACCCGCGGCGCGGATGCGGCACGAACACGCCGATCTGCGTGAGCGGCGCCGGCGGCGGCGGCCACACCGCGTTCAGGATTCGATCGACCGACAGGAGCAGGAGTACCGGCATCGAGACAAGGAGAACGCGCGGCAGCGATCGCCGCGCACCTCGTCTGCGCACAATCAAGTGCAGTGCCAGAAAGAAGAAGGCGGTAATGCCGTGCGCAACGCCGAGCACATAGATCGGTTCGAGTTGATCCGGATAGAGCGTGATCAGATCCGGATTCGCTGCTTGGAGCAGCGCCGACACCAGCGACACGACGAATGCGTACGACGCGATCAACATCGCGAGGCCGCCGGCAACGGCCGAGGTTCGCCGATCAACACGCGTCTGGTCACTCTCACTGGACACGGAATACCGGCTCTCCTCTGACAACCAACCAGATGCGCATCCAGCTCCGCCCGACTGAGGACAAAACTCTCACACAATCTCCGGCCCAGGTGATCAATCACCCAATCATATACATCGCTCACATGACAGGCAAAGAACGTCCCGAACGAAATATCGTGAAGCTCCATAGGCATCTGCGGTAGCGCGAGTACCGCGTCCCGATAGGGACGCGCTGAGAATAGCCCAGCCCTTCAAGGCTGGGATTGATGGTTGGTTATTACCATTGCCGTGCCGTAGGTACGGCGCGACTCTACGCATCAAGCTCATCCCGTCCCGCTGGGACGGGGCCTGAAGAAACGGCCGCCCCCCCCCCGTTGAGGCAACGCCGTGAACTGGAAGTCGTCATCCGCATAACTCGAATCGCGAAGCGATATCGAAACAAACAGGCCTGTCGACTTCAGTGCAGCCACTCGAATTCAGAGCCGCCCTGTCCCCAGGGCGACGTATCTCAAGCGTGCGACGAGCGCTTCATCACGCACGCACCCTTCGTCTTGTTTGGCCGCATGCCGCGCCGCCCCCCAAGAGTCTGCGTGCCCTCTCGTCTCGGCATCCGACGGAACGGCGAACAAGGAACACACACATGACCACCGATCTGCCGGATGCTCGACTGCGATGCCAACCTGCACGCGGAATTTTGCACGAATTTGCGACAGTTTGCGGCCGTTTGCGGGCATTTGCACGAAAGAAATTTCGTCGCGGCCGCATCCGCATGTTCGTTATGCGGCGTATCAAGAAAAAAATGAGACTTCACGACAACAGGAGCGCGATCACAAACACCGGCGCCGCCAACACCATGAGCAACGCGCAGTACCCCATGAATGACCGCGCATTCACGCCCGTCAGCCCCATCAGAGGTATCGCCCAGAACGGCTGCACCATGTTCGTCCACTCATCCCCATACGCGGCCGCCATCACGGCCTTCTCGAGCGGTAGCCCGAGCGACGCCGCCGCATTGCACATGACGGGGCCCTGCACAATCCACTGCCCACCGCCCGACGGCACGAAGAAGTTCACGATCCCTGCACTGATGAATGCCGAGATGGGAAACGTCGTCCCCTCGGAAATACCCAGTGCGCTGGATGCGGCGATCGCACCGTCGACGAAAGCCTGCGAGATGCTCGCCGAGAGACCGCTGTCTTTCATCAGCCCCTGGATCCCCGCATACAGTGGAAATTGAATCACGATGCCGACGATCGCCCCACCGCCCGCTGTCACTGCCGCGACGTACTCAACGAGATTGCGATGCAACAACAGGCCAGCCGAAAGGAACAGGAGATTGACGAAGTTCAGATCGATGGCTGCCGACCCGTCATTTGCTGCGCGCATCACCACCGCCGCAACGCCCAGCATTCCGAGCATCGTCGACAGGAATCGGGTTTGGTTCAGCCGATCCGCGAACGTCGTCGTCTGTTTGCCGGTATCGCGCTCGACCTGCATCCGCTGCGCTTCAGGCGGCGCGATTCCGCCAACCGCGGCGGAATCCGAAATCGCCGTTTCCGTGCTCGTGGTAAATCGCGACAACAAAAGTGGTATCCCGACGATGAACAGCGCCGAAAGCACGAGATTGCCGGCCGTCAGAATCGTCCGCGCGACGTCAATGCGCTCGATTTGTGCGTACTCGCCGACGCAGATCGACACGCCCGCCCTGGCCACTTCCAACGGAGCCGACCCCGACAGACCGCCGTGCCAGATCATCATCCCAGAGTACGCGGCCGCGACGAGCAGCGGCAGCGTGCGTCGCCGGTCGTTCGGATCGAGCCGACGGCCGAGTTCCGCCGCCAGCACGCCGCCCGTGACGAGGCCGAATCCCCAATTGAGCCAACAACCCGCGCACGACACCGTCGCAACCAGCATGACAGCGCCGCGCGGCGAACGAACAACACGCGCCAATCGCCCGATTCCTGCACCAATTGGGGGGCTTTTCGCGATCCCGAAGCCGGTCAACAGAACGAGACACATTTGCAGGGCAAAACGGAGCAACCCCGGCGACCAGATGCCGTCAAACCAAATGCGAACCAGCTCGACAGCCCGCTCGGCCGCTCCGGCATTTCCGACGCCAGGCGAATCGGACAACAGAAACGCCGCCGCGAATACCCCGATTGTCATCAACACGGCGAGGACGATCGGATCCGGCAACAGCGCCTCGGACAAGCGCGAACAGCCCTCGCCCAGCCGCACAAGGAGCGAACGTCTGTGTTGATGGTCAACAGGTGCCGGATTCGACCTTGCCATGAACGTCGCAGTATAGAACGCGGTCCTCGACCCACAACGACGCACCGCAGCGACCGAAAAAATCACGCCGGCCGCCTCGTCAAGGTCTGGACAAAACTGTTGTCATGGGTAAATATGGTCGATCCGTCGGTGGAGAAATCACCGCAGCGGATCCCCGATAGCTCAATGGTAGAGCGAGCGGCTGTTAACCGCTAGGTTGTAGGTTCGAGTCCTACTCGGGGAGGTGACCCCTTTCTTGCGAAATTGGTGACGCCAGCGGTTAACTGCCGTGGCGGCTGAGCTTCGCGCGTAACTCCGCCCCAACGGCGGACTTGTCGCGATAGCGATGCCGACGGGATTCCTCTCCCTTTTTCCAATCCCGCGACGGATCATCGAACCCGCGTCGTAACTGGCGCCAAATCGACCGATTCCTCTCCGTTTCCAGAGGTCGATTCGCATCGTTTGGTTAACTCTCGGGGCACATCCTGAGCTTCGACGTTCGTCACCGACGGACGGCCATCGAGCCCTGTGCCGATTGAAATCGTGGCGACGTTCCAGCTATTGCCAATCGTTGAGACGAGCCAATAGACCGAGCGGTGTGAATGTTAGTCGGAGGCTTGAAGCAGATCTGAGAACTGATGCCATTGAATGGCGGGCGAAGCATCAATCGGAATCGCTCGAATGACGCGTTCGCAGATGTGTGAGACTCGGTCGGACTCGCACAAGATGACTTCCTGGATCTCCGGCGCGAGCATCCGCAGCCTGATGATCTGCGAGACGCGAGCGCGGGAAACACCGATCTGCCGCGCGATCTCGGCGTAGTCGGTGAGTCGGCTTGATTCCACGGCGCGGTGGATTTGGTGAGCGAGGACGAGCATCTTGGTCAACGACGGGATCGACTTGGGAGCGGGATCCGCCGCCGGCAAATCGTGATCGAATTCAGGCCGCTGGACTGATTCGATTTCCACATCGAATTCGTACATCGTGCCGCGTGCAGATTCCATCATGCCGCCCAACCTTCGTCAGATGATTTCAGGCACGCCATCGCCGCCTCGGTCAGTTCGATGCCGATCCGCTGGGTCGTCCGGTCGTAGCGCACTCGCTCGATGATCATGCGAATGAGCCGTGCCTGCTCGGCGCTGCTGAGATCTGTGGATTGAGTGAGCAACGGGACCGCTTCGACTAGGTGGCAACTACGCATCAGCGTTCGATCGAGCGGTAATCCACTTAGCTTGGCCAATACCTCCTGCTCGATCGACGCCGCCTTGACCGTCTTAGTCGGACACGACCCATGCCCCCGCTTCATCGCCTTCACGCAGGTGTAATACCGGTACTGACGCTGGCCGCGCGTGCAGGCCGTGTGCGTCATCGCCGCATCGCAGGCTTTGCATCGCAAGATTCCCTTCAACAATGCATGGTACGAATTGCGAGTGATCGAGCCCTTGGTCTTCGAGTTTCGGCGTAACAATGCCTGTGCCCGTTTCCAGGTCTCAGCGTCAATGATCGCATCGTGCAGACCTTCGAAGCTGGTGTCGTGATGGCGCACCTTGCCGATGTACGTCTCGTTCATCAGCAGGTAGTTCAGATTCGACTTGTCGAACGGCTTACCGCCCATCTGTTTGCCCTTGGCGGAAGTCCACCGCTTGGTTGTCCATCCTCGCAGATTCGCCTGCCGCGCCGTTTCGATCAGGGACTCGTGCTTCAGATACAGTTCGAAGATGCCTCGAACCTGTTTCGACTCCTCCTCATTGACGGTCAGCGTCTTGCGTTCCCGGTCCACGTCGTAGCCAAGCACCTGCCATCCGCCAGCCCACTTACCCTTCTTCCGCTGGGCAGCGATCTTGTCGCGGGTCCGCTCCCCGATGATCTCACGCTCAAACTGGGCGAAGCTCAGCAGGATGTTCAGCGTAAGCCGCCCCATCGAATCGGCGGTGTTGAAGTGCTGGGTGACACTGACGAAGTGAACCTGCTTCTGCTCGAAGAGTTGCATCAACCGGGCGAAATCGAGCAATGACCGGGAGAGACGATCTACCTTGTATACAACGACGCAGTCTACCTCGCCGGCTTCGATGGCGGCCATGAGCTTCTCCAGCGCCGGCCGATCCATGCTGCCGCCGGAGAATCCGCCGTCATCGAAGCGATCGGAAAGGACCTGCCAGCCCAAGTGCTTCTGGCTGGCAACGTACGCCTCGCATGCCTCCCGCTGGGCATCGAGCGTGTTGAAGTCCATATCCAGGCCTTCGCTGGTGGACTTACGCGTGTAAATCGCGCATCGGACCGGGCCATTGGCTTCGGGAGCTTGCGATGGCTTCGACCTTCTGCGTCTGCCCATCTAGGCGCCTCCCTTCCGTTGCCGCACAAAGCCGAAAAAGAGGTTGCCATTCCACTTGGCGCCGGTGACTGCAAACGCGACGGCGCTGAGCGAGCGATAATGTTGGCCCTCATACTCGAATCCCTTCTCCAGCACGCGAACACAAATCTGTCGGCCTTGGTACGTGCGCCGGATCATGCAACCCGGAGGCGGCAGGCGCACCTTACTGCGTCGCGAATTCGACGACTTCGATTCGTCGGGAACGACGTGACTGTTGGCCGCCCTGAGTTCGCCGAGTGGATCCCAGCGATCGATCAGTGCTTCGAGGCGGGTCGTCGCAGCTGGCGACAGTTCGCCGTTCACGAGCTTCGGAGGACTACTCTTCGCGTCACTCACAACCATCGCCCCCCTCCGCACCTTCGGATTCGCTTAACGGATCGTAGACGTGGCCGCAGGTGGTGCATTCGACCTGATCTTCCTCATTCCATACCAACCGATTAATCTCCCGCTCCCCACACGATGGGCAGGCATTTTCTGGCCCGACTCGATCGGGAGAATCGTCATTGCGCAGATTGACGGCGATCATCACATCGCTCCTTTTGCGGCCACGAATTGGCCACGGTCCGCCTTGCGGAATCGCGAGGCATTCTTTTTCGTTGTGATCTCCCTGATTATTGCAGAATACAATGTGGCGTGCGGCGTCTTGCCGTCGGTCTTCCAGCCTGCGGCGATTACGCGCTCGGCAATGGCCTTTGCGTTCAGCGGCTTTTCCGACTTGGCCAGCACCTCAGCCGCCATGTCGAGCCCGCTGACACGCTTCGGGCGGTACTCGTTGGCAGGCCTCGATTTCGATTGCTTTGCCGCGGCTGGCGCTGATGTGGCCGTTTTCGACGACTTGGTCGTATTCGTAGTCCCTCGACGCGCGCTCGCCGTTTTCTTCTTGCCCGACTTATTGTCGGTCTTCTTGGTTGCCATGGCTTGGCTCCTCAGTTCGTGTACTTTGTTCGCTGGCTCACGTGAGCCCATCAAGCGAACTGACCACATGAGGGCAAGTCGGGGGCGATTCATCAAGGCAATTCGCCGAGAGTCCGGTGGAATAGTGGAGGGATTGTTTCGAGGGAATACTGGGTGGATTCAGGCCTTCAGGCACGCGGCCTGCTTGCAACATCTGCAGGTCGACGGTGGAATGCAACACCATTGACCAAGTCAGGCTGCTTGATTGTGTAATCGCTCCCGTATTTCGGTCCATTCGCGTTTTCCCAGCTTGCGGTGTTTCGGTGCGATCGGCGGGCGGGTGCGTTTCATTCGGGGCCAGTCGCGGAATGCTCTTGGTCGTTTGCGATGGTAGTCGTCAATGACCGCCGGTTTCAGCGCGGGGATCAGCCATGCAGTGAGGCATCTTCAGCCGCGTTGCAGGGCTCTAGTGTTTGTTGCTGGGCCTGCCATCGTGCTCGTCTTATCGATCAAGCCGGACTCGCAGGCGCCGCGCTCGCTCGCGGAAGGCGGCTTCGCCACCCTCCAGAATGTCGCACACGGCCTTTCGCACCGCGGCGTTCTCCAATCCGCCCGCCACATAGCTGATCGGCGGCAGGCCGCACGACGGATGCGGGCCGGCTTCTGCGAAAATGACCTGATCCGCGTCCGTGTTAACGACGAGGTTGGCGTTGTGGGTAACTATGATCACCTGGCGCTTCGTCTTCGCGGAGATGAAGAGTGCGACCAACTCGTCGAAGACAGACTTCGGATCGAGGTTTTCCTCAGGTTGGTCGATGATTAGAGGCCGATCGTCTGAATCATCTAAAGCGAGATAGAGCAGCAACAAGACGATGCCCCGCGTGCCGGGAGATAGGTTGCGAATATCGACGCCGTCGTAGGAGATCTCGTAACGGACGGTGATGTGGTCGGTGCCGAAGATCCAGTGCGCGAACTGCTTCGACCAGGCTCGGAATTCGGCCCGCTGCGTTGGTGCATAAGGCGCATGGGAGAGCAGGTCCTTCAGGTATTTGGCCATGAAGGCTGTCATGGCGGCCTTAACCTCGTCCGCCGAACCCGTTTCCCACGCGGGCTTGAGCGCCTCGGTCGCGACGGCGATCAGCGAGCCGCGACCGTAGAAGTGCCCGGTCTTACGCCGGTCGAGAAGTTCCTCCTCAGCAAAGGAGCCCCAGGTGTGGACGTCGGCGATCCTCCGAACCGAGAAGCTGAGCTTCTTGAGCGTGCCCGATGACGCTGCGAGCCGCGCCATCAGCGGGGCGTAAAGACCGGCCAGCGCGTTCTGCTCGTTGATGATCGCCTCGCAAACGCGGCCATACGTGTCATCGCGCTCTGCCTGAAGGTTCTTCCGGCGGGCTGCAGCGCTTTGCGCATCGGTGAGCCGGACTTCGAGGGCCTGTAGCGCGGCATTTTCCTGCGCGATGCGGGCGGTCAGTGCTGCATATTGATCGCGGACGATCTTGTCAGCGCTAAACAGCGTTTCGAGGCGAGTCATTTCGGCAGCAATTGGCGCGAGCGGTAGCGTCGAGACATCGGCGTTGTCGGCGATCAGCGCAACGTTGGGATCGCCGGGTGGCGGCGCAACGCCCTGTAACTTCCGGATTTCGCCATCCGCCAACTCTATGTAGCCCGCCAAGCTTTTGCCGACGTCTCCCTTGTAGATGAGCAAGAACTCGTCCCATTGCTGAGCGTTCAAGCCGCTGTTGCCATGTCGTGCCTGCACTTGGCGGAGCAGCTCCGGGGCTCCCGTCGCACGCATACTGCGAACCTCGTCCTGCAATGCGACGAAGGTGCGGCGCTGATTCCCGTAGGCCTGGATCTTATTCCGAAGCTTCTGAGCCGCCTCGCTGAGCTGGGTATGTCGGGCCGCTTGTCCTTCGGTGCCCTTGACGACGAGCTTCGCACGATCGGCCGTGTAATTCGAGATCAGCTTCTTCTTCTGTGCAACCTGCGCGTCCAGGCTCACGACAAGGGTCTCTTTCTCGAACTCAGCGGCAATTCGGTCCGAGATGTGGGAGATCGCCTCGGCTTCGCGCTCGCGGGCCTGTTGGAACCGTGAGGTCTGTTGGTCGCGCAGCTCGGCGAAATCGAGCGCCCCTTCTCGATCGTCCTGTGAATGTGACTCAAAAATCACGCGCTCGATCTCGTCAACCAAGCCATCGGACACACCTCTCGACGAGCACAGTTCCTCGACGAACTGCTGGGAAAGGTATCGAGCACGCGGAAACGACCTAGGACCGTTTGCGTCTCTGCCATCGAGCGAGCGCGTGACCGTGGCGCCGCCGCCCCAGGTCAATTTAGCCGTGGCGTCGCCAATAAGCGTACGCGCCCGAGCCAGGAATGACGGGCTGATGATCTCGTCTGCATCCCAGCCGGCGGGCGTGATCGCGTCGCAGCCTGCGGCGATCACGTCGGCCAGGGCCGTCTTTCCCGATCCCCGGGCGCCAATGATGGCGACAAGGCCGGGGTTGAGAGGGATATCCGGGGTGGTAGCCCAATCCGCATCGTCGATCCTGACGTGCGAGATGACCTGCGACGGCATGGCGGAGTGGGGCGGCTGCTCGCCGACATAAGCGCGACCCTCAGGATCAATGCATGCCTGACGGAGGGCGTCGAACTCCAGGGCGCCCTTGATCCACGAAAAACGATTATCGGCGGGCCGTCCCACGGATTCCTGGCCATGGGAGTCGCAGCCATGGAGACAGGGCTTGCAACCGTCATATCGTGCGTGTAGCTGCTCGAGTGTCGCGCCGCGCTGACCAATCCAGAACTCGCGCTGGGCGGGACTGCTCGACAGAATGATATGGGCGAACTTCTCGATCTCCTGGCGGACCGTGGCGTCGGCGGCTTCGCGCACGCCAGACGTACCATCCCCGGCGCCACCAGCAGCGGCGATCAGGATGTTGTACTTCGCCCATTCGCTTTCGCCGATGACTTTGCGCAGTTGATCAAAGTTGACCTTGAACTGCGTCGCACCATGCCGGAGCGCCGCGCCGTCATCGGTGATCGTCGGGTCGGCACGCTTGCCCAATTTGATCAGCTCCTCGCGCGTGCAGTCGAAGCGGTCGTCGAATGCGTGAAACTGCAGGCGTTTGAGGATGCGATTCACCTCGGACACGTGGTCGGGATCTTCGGGGCTGACCAGCATGTGGACGTTCACGAAGCCGGACTTTGCGGCCACGTCGAGGCGCAGCTCGATGTTCGGGAATAGCAGGATCACTCCTGGCAACCGGCCGGCGGCCTTGTGCTTAAGGAACTCCTGGTAGGTATCGGTAACATAATAGTCGGTGACGGCGATCGCCTCGATCCTTGGCGTCAGGCCTTCCAGCCTCGTAAGATAGGGCCCCCAGGGATCAGCCGCACCGAACTGATTGTTAAGGATGGTGCCGGGCGCATGGATATGCGGCTCCCATCGGTGCCATTCCGACCCGCGACTGATCATGCGCATGCCTCGGTTCTGTGATTGCTCGTGTCCACCGGTCTCGTCATCTCTTTATGGGCCCGAGGCTACGGTTCACTGGCGTTGCGGAGCGCCGTCCGCTACAACCGGTTGTTAGCTTGCACTGTTCTTTCCATCACTCGTACTGCAAGTAAAAACTCTCGACCAAGTCCATGACGAGGTCCGACGGGTCCTCGCCGCGCTCTTTGATGAAGAGCATCTCAATTAGCTGGTCGCGTGTAACGAACAGAATGACCTTTCCGTCCTCGCTGAAGATCGTATTTCTCTTGATGTGCGCCGCGTGGTTTGGTTCACGATTGCAGCACATGATCGCCAGCTTGCCCATTGGAGGCGACAAGTAGTTGCGCGTCTGATTCGTCACCTCCTTACCAATTTTCTCCGCATCGTAGTTCTTGAATGCGAGCAAGATCATCCGCTTACGGTGTCTTTATTCAGCCGACGATGATTCTGGCTGCGCCGGTGCCGAAACACAAGTGATTTCGTATCACGGCTGGCTTGAAAGCAAACTTCGGGCGTCAATCATATCCACGGATTGGTATAGATCGTACGGCGCAGTGCGACCACGCTCCGGCGAGCCATTGATTCTAATTCCTCGTCGTCCCTCTTGATCAATACCTGGCAATCAGAGTACGGGGCTTCACCATGTACCCCAAAATAGCGGTACCGTCTCAGAGTGTGGACTTCCGATCGGAGGTCGTTTTCCAGATCGGAGCTATCGATCAGTTCCACAAGGCGCTGGCGATTTGCGCCGCCTTCTCCGCGGAGGTGAGTCTCTATTGCCGCCATGCGCGTGATGACTCACGCCAAGTTCGCACCAGCGACAAACGCTTTGTCTGCATCTTGGACAAGGGCGGTCGCGCGTTTTGAAATGACCGCGCCGCCCATGAGCAGGCGTTCGTCGAGTTCCACTAGGCACTGCCATTTATCTTCAGACATATGGGAACGTCAGTCGGGCCGCTGCCGGTAGTCGTACTTCTGGTAATCAATCTTAACCATCGCCTCGAAGCGAATTAGACCGTTACCCACGGTTAATACCGCGTTTCATGTTAGTCCAGCACCGCCCGAAGCACACGCCGGTGGCGGAGCGCAGTCTGCCACCGGCGAGCGTCGCGGAGGCAAGAAGTGCTAGATAGACTCGTGGTATGATTCCTCGGCATAGGTCAACTGCAAGAACGGGATTGCCCGAATTCGGCGTGTCCGGTAGATTCCTGTTGTCGCATCCACAACTAGCTTGTGTCCGATATGCCCCATTGATAGAATTAAGATAATTGGAAGGCCTCGAGTCAAAGAAGAGACGAATCACACGACAGCTACCCGCATCGTCCTAGCTGAAAATCGGTGCGGTGCCTGTGCGATAGAGAATTGGTCATGCTCAACATTTGGATCCATACGAATCATTCAAGACCAACTTGCCCAATTCTCTCCTTGGGTTGTCGCCAGGCAATATCCTCAACCCGATTCGCAACTATCAGTCCGGCACGACAATTCACATTTGGTTTCGATTCCATACTAACCTATTTTGATCGTGGCTCTTGGCTTCGCATTCGTCTTATGAGTGACGCAGTCGGCTAGCTTTTCACGCGCGATATCGCAAGTATTATCTCTTAACTTCCAGAGTCCTGAAATCGGGAGCGGTAATAAATGACAAGTAATGCAATCGCCGTTTGGGCTGTGATCGTAGTATTGCTAGCAATTCCGACGCGAGTACTCAGTGCCGAAATCCAAGTGCGCACAATTGCGATCACTGACCAAGAGGCATACGACGTACCTGACGGCGCAACGTTCTCGGATTTTGGAATCTCGCCGACAATCAGCCGTAATGGTCTCGCGGCATTTATCTTCGGATTGAAGGGCCCAAGCGTAACTGCTCAGAATCGCTGTGGTATTTGGGCAGAGCGACCCAATGGAAACTTCGAACTCGTGGCGAGGAGCGGGGACTCAGCACCAGGAACCTCTTCCAATATTGTCTTCAGCGAGGGATTTGGCCCACCCACGATAAACAGCTCAGGAGAAATCGCCTTTAGCGGCATTCTATCCGGCCCTGGCGTCACCCCTGATAACGACACTGGTCATTGGTCTGAATTCAACGGGAATTTGTCGCTTCTTGCCCGACAAGGCGACCACGCGCCAGGCTTTCCAACGGGGATCAACTACTTTCTGATAGGATTGGGATTCGACACCCCCTTCAACGATTCCGGCGAGACGGCGATCATCGGCCTCACTTCGGGCGGCAAGTACGGAGTCTGGGAAGGCAATCCATTATCAATCGACTCACGAATAAGCAGCGGTGAAACAGTGCCAGGTGCAGCCGGATTGCCATTAGGTTTGCCGTTCTTTTCTGAAACGGTACAGCTGAACGCCGCCGGTACAACCGCATTTATGGGAAACGTTTCAGATGGCGCACAGTCTATCCCAGGCATCTGGCTTGTCCGTCGCACCTCAATTTCCAAGGTCGTGATCGCCGATGACGCAGCCGCAGATACCGGCAGCAAATTCATTGGCGTAGGTGGATTCCCGTCAATTCCTATCAATGAATCCGAGCAGGTTACGTTCTATGGGAAACTTGCTGGAGCAGGAGTGAACGCCGATAACGACGAGGGCCTTTGGCTTGCGAATCCAGATGGCAAGCACTCTCTTGTTGTACGCGAGGGGATGACGGCGCCCGGCCGTACGCCTGGAGTGGTGTTCAGCGAAGTCGACGCCGGTACGGTACTGCTCGGCAACGAGGGTTCAGTTGTGTTCTGGGGGAAGGTAGTCGGACAGAACATTGACCCAACCAACGAACTCGGCCTTTGGATCAAGCGAAAGGATGGAATTCAGCTAATTGCACACGACGGTATGCAAGTACCAGGATTACCCGAAGGGGTCAGGTTTTTCCAAGTCGGCGGCAATATAGGTGGGCAAATTCGTATCCCAACTCCTCCAATGATAAACAACGCTGGACACGTCGCCTTTTTTGCCACACTAATTGGCCCGGAAATTGATCTCTCGAACGATAGCGGATATTGGATTTTTGCCGATGGCGAACTCCGTTCGGCAGTTAGGACCGGACAAGAGTTTTCGTCGCCTGGCGGAACAACTCTCAAGCTTAAATCAATGTTCTTACCGGCATATTTGAGCGGCAGTAATAATCGAAATGGGTTCCCGTCATTCTTTGACGACAACGGTGTCTTGATTTTTTCTGCAGGCGTGTGCGACTCGCAAGGGAAAGACCTTTCGGGTGTGTTCACGATAAACAGCAGTGATTCGTCATCAACAGGTCTGACGGGAGCTGATTCCGATGGGGATGGAGTCCTAGACGATACCGATAACTGCCCAAATTCTGGGAATGCGGATCAGGCAGACGGCGACGAGGACGGCATTGGCGATGCCTGTGATAATTGCCTTGACACACCAACCGGTTTGCCCGTAGATGAATTCGGCTGTGTTGTCCTGGGATCACCCCCACCAGCCCCATGCGGGCTTGGCAACGGTGCCGCTGTACTCATCCCGTTTGCCGCCGCTGGCTTTGTCGGACTACGGCGTCGATTCAACAGGCTCACCCCGAATACCTGACCTACCTCAAATTAATACGCCATGCGACGACCCGTTGGGTTTCACTAGAGCGCATTTCAATCGAAATTTGCGGCGTATCCGCAGTGTTTCATCATCGCGACGCCGTATGGTTTCATTAGTCAGCCGACGTCGATTCCGGCCGCGCCAGCACCGAAACTCAAGCGATTTCACAGATGGCGAAGTGTCCAAGAACTCAAACGCGCACCAGAACACCGGCGACAGCGCCACGAATGTAAGGCATCGCCGGTCACGAGGGATTGGTCGGCGCGCACGGCGAGCACGAACCTACGGTTGACAGCGTACCCGGCGCTCGGAAAAACCCTTAGAGAGCCCGGAGTTATTCACTTAATAGGCGTCTAGGCACCAGCCAAAGGTACAAGTCCCGTAGAGTCGATCACCGAGACGCCGAATCCTACGCGATAGGCAAAAGGCGATAAAGAAGACGTGGAGCTGACTGCTTACTCGTAGCCGATTTGCCTGTACAGATCCGGGGGAGCTTACGCCAGTAACGATCCTCGGCTGTTGGCAATTCGCATCGTTCGTTACAAAGTACGTCGATCCCGGCCGTTGTCGTGCCGCTTGCGGGCGCACCACCGAAAGGAGAAACTCGAATGTATGTCGCGATGTAGCACGCGGCCAGCAGATGCTTCATCATCGGCATTCCGTCGTTGTCATGGAGGCAGATGTTCATTTTTCTCCGCTTATTACTTCGTCGAGGAAATCCTGAGCGTTCACTGCGTTGGGACATGAGGGCCCCAGCTCATATATGAAGTTCGATGTCACCGTTCGAGCGATGCCGTTTTCAGTTCGATTGGTTCGTGCCCGCATTCGATGCGCGAGCGCAATGGGAATTCCTGTAACAGATGACAGAATGAGCGTCTGTCGGGTTCGAGTGATTGCGACATAAAACAGACGCCTTTGCTCCTCTAGTATGCGGGCCTGCTCGGCATCAGGAGCTCTGTCATCGACCGTTGGGATCAGACCATCGAGGCAACCCGCCACGATGACCAACCGAGACGTAAGCCCCTTCGACTTATGGAGGCTCATGACGCGAACGTATTCCACATCTGTCGGGAAGTCGGGCTGGGAGACATTGCGGCGGATGACATCGGCAAATTCAGCAGGGCCGAAGTCCTCTTCGTCGATATCGGCGGCGATTTCGCGAAGCGCGTTCGCCCACTCCTGGTCAGCGGGCAGGACTGCGTCAACTAGGTCCTGTCCGCTCAGATCCCGTAGTTCCTGCGCCCGATCTCGCAGGAGACGAAATCGCACGGCAAGATGTTGCGTGTACGGAATTGTGAGGTCATCAGCAACGATCGCGTCGAGTGCCTTCCTCGGGGAATCGCCTTCTGCTTCACAATACTGTCGAAGTCGATGCCAACCAGGTGCAGCGAGAGAGGTGTGGCCAAAGCCGCACCAGCAGCGAAGGGCGACGCGATCATCTGGCGACGCCAACAGCGTCAGCAGTGAGAGGACCTGCTGTGCGTCCGACTGATTAACTTGCTTCGGATTACCCTCCAGTAGCTCCTCGCTGAAGAAACTGTGGGCCGGAACGCCCGCTGCCACGAGTTCGTCGCGAATCAAGTAACCGAATTCGCGGCGCGGCGCGAGGATCATCACGTCACCAGCTTGCACGTGATCTTCATGGATCTGATGCAGAACGTAAGCTGCGAGCCCCTTGGCCTCGGCTTCCATACTTGGCCATTGGACAACAAACACGTCGCCCATGTCATTTCCTTCGAACGGGACCAATTGCCGATTGCTTCGTGACGTGTTGTGCTGGATCAAGGAATTCGCCAAATCGACCACGATATGTGGGCACCTGCGACAGGTATCGAGCCCTGCGAGTTCAGTGTTCGGGTGCGTATCTGGGTATTCGACAATCCCCTCGGGGTGGGCATGCTTGAACGAATAGATCGACTGGTCTTCATCACCGATTACAACGACCGTACCACTGGCGATGAAATCGACGAGCGCCTGTTCGGCGCGATTGAGATCTTGGTACTCGTCAACGAGAACATGGTCGAAGGCGTTCCGAAAGCGTGACTCCGGATTCTGCCGCAGGTACTTAATCCCTTCAGGGATTAGTTCACCTATCAGCATTGCGCGATGGAATCGCAGCCAGGCAAGCAGGCTGGATTGAAACGCACGGTCATTAGCGTCCCGCGGCCAACCCGGCTGCTCATGTTGAAGCCTTGCCCACGCTGCAGAGAAAGCGCGCAGTTTGGCGCCGGTGTCACGGACTCCGCCCAGTCCAGCGCGCTGAAGATCCTGCATTAGAAACCGCTCCTCGAATCGCAACAATGGTCGCGGAACTCGTCCAGTCGACGTCAGCACGTCCTCGCGCGACAACATCGAAAAGCAAAAGCCGTGTACGGTTTGGGTCACGATTTCGTCAGTCCCATCAACTCCAAGTTCCGCTACTGCCCGAGCAATGTCTTCTGCTGCGGTTCGGGTAAACGTGCAGGCGAGGATGCGGCCTGGATCGGCCCCGTTGACTTCAAGTAGCCGAGTCAGTCGGCGCATAAGCGCAAACGTCTTGCCCGTACCAGGGCCAGCCACCACGCACAACGGTGATTTTGGCGTGCTCGCGATTTGGAGCGCCGGTCCTTCAAGCCCTTCATCCCATGTCATCTATCGTTTTCCGCCTTTCGCAGTCCATGGAGTTGAGAACACAACGCCCTCTTGAGCAGCTTTATCGATGACGAGCCTGAGCATCTCGCGTAGGTCCATTCGGCCTTCGAGCACATGGATCAGGTGCGTGCCATCAATCAGAATGATGTTTGTACCGCGACCATTAAGCTGCTCAATGACCTCAGCACGGTAGCCTTGCATGAAAACAAAAAGATCGCGTGTGCTTTCGAGTTTCCCGTCGACCTTGTGTTTGAATCCAGCGATCTCCTGTTCCGTCGGGAGATACGTGGGCCACTTCGCCTCGACGAGGAAGTGAAACCCCTCAATTCTGAACTGGCCGTCAATCTGTTGTGTACCCGGAGGAGTCCGGTACGACCTCCGGTATTCCAACTCAAGAAGTGCAAACAACTCGACGAGCAGGTCATCTAGTGAGTAATCAGCCGATCGGCGATCATCGGTTGTACCCGCGACGGAGAGTCGATTTCGTGACTCCGCGAGCTTGCCTCCGCGCTTTAGGAGGAGCCGCTCGCGCTCTTCTCTGTGTTCACTTCTACCGCAGCGTGATACCTTCAACTACCTGCCAACTCCCGACGAAGCCGATTATAGCACCAGCCCGCCCACAATCGCCATCGCAGGAGATCTCGCGATACCCCGCCCCCCCGCCCCAAAAAACGGATAAATTCAAATCGCGAACGACCGACACCCTGTTTCCCATCTCGAGCAACGCCACTGTGCCCCCGGATGCCTTGGCCTCACGGGGATTTTCGTCGTGGGTCCAGGTTCCCTTGCCCAACTCAGGACCGGCTCCACGCCCGTCCGCTGAGATTCAAACGCACATTGCCGCTGGAAGCGGTCTTTGCGTCGCTGCAATTATGCCGCCAAGACGCTAGCACGGGCGCTCTTCGCAAGATTGGCACGGATTTCAACGGACGATAAGATTTGGCCTATCAGCCAACGATATCCAATTGTAGGATTGGCGCTCTAGGTTCCCGACATGAGGAAGCATCGCCCCTAATCCGGGAGACCTGCATCGACTCATGTTTCAAGCAAAGTCGAATGACGAGTTCACAGCATACAATCGCAGAAGAACTACTAACGCGTACACTCGAAGTCCGGCAAGGACACACGTTATTGCTCATCTATGATGAATCTCAATATGACATCGCCCAGGAGCTCGCAGATGCGTCACAGGCTCTCAGTTGCCCTGTTACGCTCGAGTACGTATCCGAACGTGTTCAGCTCGAGTACATCACATCCAAAGAACGCATATTGCCATTCGAACTTCGTCGGCAAATAGACGACGCTAGCAGGATCATTCTACTCTCCGGGCGCTCTAGTACCTTCCGCAGATTTCATCTCGATACTCTTGAATACATTACAAGTAGCGGAGGACGCGCTGCGGCATCAATCTGCAGCCCAAATCTGCGCTATTGCCGTTCTTCAGACAATGCGTCGAGTTTGTCAAAACTCGTGGCAGATCTCCTGGTCCAGACTGAACAAGCCACAATTCTCACGAACTCCGAGCACCAACAGTTACACCGGTTAACAATTGATCTTGGAGTCCACCCACCGCTTCAGACGCTACATCCAATCCGTCCTGGACAATGGGCAAGTCTGCCAACAGGCCAAACTTCTGTCGCCCTCATACGGGACCGGTCATCCGGATCGGTACTCGTCAAAGGCAGCCTCCCTGAACGGGTCCTTCTTCATGAGGAATTGCTGCTTCACATCGACGAGAGTCACAAGCTCTCTTGGAGTTCGTCGTGCAAACATGTCCGGAAAGACGTAGCAACTCTCTTCACGGATCCAGAACGTAGCGAACTCGTCCCGAATGCCTCGGTTCTCGCCGAATTGGCAATCGGGACTAACGAATTCATTACAGAATTCTCTGGAAATCCGTCGATCGACGGAAAAATGCTCGGCACAGTAACTCTGGGATTCGGAAGGAACACGCATCTCGGTGGCGACATTGTTTGCGCTAGACACTCCGATCTCGTGATCTGCAATGCAACACTGTTCTTGGGCCCAACCAAAGTACTTGATGAAGGGCGGTGGTGCCTCCAACGCAATCAGGTATATCCAAACTGGCGATTTGTAACACCACTTCACATCCGACCAGCTTCCAATCTCCAACTCGGACCTGCATTATGGGAGGCATCTCATCCGCCACAAGGCGCACGTCTTTCTCTCGTATGGCGATCACCACGAGCGTTTGAAAAACAAACAACTCAAGTCGGCGATTTCGAAACATCATCATTCGTATTCCGTGTAGTTCAGAACCTATCGTCCCGCAAGCAACCCGTTACTCTCGCGACCTTAGAAAGATCACTAACTGGGACCATGCCCGCTGATGCATTGCCTCGGGTTATTACCCTCATGCGAAACTTCAACTTGATTCAAATCTCATGACTCACTTTGAGCATCTGGTGAACACTCTTATCAGCGATTTGCAGGCTATCGGCGAAGACCTGCATTTGGCACCGCCGGATACTTGCGGCTCGATGGTCATTACCATACGTCAGCTAAAGCTGTTTCGTGGCCATCCCTCGCCAATCCGGCTATTGCTGTTGGCCCCAGAAAGAATTGCAGATACAAGTCCTGCATCGCAGGATGTTTACTCCTACTGTGAAACTCTCGGCGTATTCGGCGATTCTCTCGATGTGATTCTCGCGATGAATACAGAGCACATTTCAGCTCCCAATTCACATTATTGGATTCTTGTAAATTTGGTCGAATTTGCCGCATCTGTCCACCAAGGGGGAACTGCGGCACTGCGTACTCTACTGCTTCAGCATTTCCCTCTTTCGAGACTAAGCCCATATCAGTCCTACCGGGCGGTGTCGGACGATATGTTCTTCGGAAGACGTGAATCAATGCATGATCTTTGCTCGTTAAGATCCAATATTGTCGTATGTGGCCCGCGACGTATTGGAAAGTCCTCGCTCTGCCTGCAGGTTCTTCGGGCTCTCCGAAGGGACGCGAACTATCGCCACGCGATTGGGACCAAACGGGAAACTCGTTACATCTATAGCGTCTGTTACCTTGACGCAGGTACACTCGCGTCGCCAGACACTCTTTGGCCTGCACTTCTCAAAAGCATGGGGCTTGAACTTCGCGACCTCAGAGGCGGCATTACCCACAAGCGCGATTTCAGGCAGAAGCTCCAACACAAGACAGATTTCGAAATACTGAACACACTCCTTACACACAAGTACAAACGCGCCACGATCCTACTAGATGAGGTCGATTCGCTTCTTGAGATGGACCAGACCAACAACTGGGCCGAGTTCAACAGGCTTCGCGTGCTTCATGACACTTTCGGCTGCAGAATCATCTTGTTTGGCTATGAGCGCCTCTACCAGGCTGCACAATCGACAGCGTTTCCGCTCTTCGGCCGGAATAACATTCTGCAATTGCATGGCGTTTCTTACCAAGAGATCGAACGGCTTGTAGCGGTTCCAATGCAAGAACTTGGCATCCGCCTTGACGACGTCACGCAAATATCCGGCACAATTTATCGATCCACGGGCGGTAGGCCTAATCTTGTCCAAGATATATGCCACGCTTTGCTCGAGCTATTGTCGGCAGAAACTCGCCGGAACGTGACAGTTCACGACCTGAAAAGGGTTTTGGCATCTGTGACACCAATCGAAGCACTGTATCGCTCGTTCTTGTCTTTACCAGATCCGCTATCTCGCCTGATCGCATATATTTGTGCTCCGTACGGGGTAATTCAGGCTTTCGATGTCTTGAAGCAACTGCGCGAGAATTGGCGAATCGACGTCGACGATCACAATGTCATATTCGCCATCGAGCGGCTTTGTTTCTACGGCATTGTGCAGCCAGTAAGTCACGGGCGAGAATACGCATTTGATAGCGATATTCTAGTGGAGAAACTGCTTCAAGACTTGGGTGCCGATTCAGGAATCTCACCGACCGAGGTGCTTAGTCACCGACTCCGCATCTCTCACGGCAGAACGTAATGACAATGCCGCATCTCCCAATAGAGGCCCGAATGTTCGTATTCGACCGCCCGTTGGAGCCGACGGAACCCGCTTTAGTGCCCACCGTGTTTGTTTGTCCTGGTGACCACACAGTCCTGACGATGATTCATCGACTTCGCCCCATTATCGTGACCGCACCGGCTGTCCAGGGGAAGTCTACGCTTCTTGCATATATCCGTTCCATTTGGCAAAACGCCTACCGTAGCGCGCAGGAGACAATACTCATCGCGCCTCCCTACACAGTTATGTCGAACCAAGTGTCGTTAGCCGGATTTCTAATTGCCAAACTCGAGAGCTTGCCGGCATCCTTAGATGTTGTTGATATTCTCGCAACCTCACAAGTGTGCAATCGTAATCGAGAGTCCTCGCGAAGTACCTTAATTATGCTTGACTTGTCCCAATGCACGGAGCCTCTGACTGTCCACTGGATCATTCACAATATTCTCTCACTCGCTGGAGAGCATGGAGAGCTTCTCTATGAGTTAAGAACGCAGGTCTTGATTACGGGTGATTATGAAGTCTCGATGCTGGGGACAGGGCCCTCATCACCCTTTGCAAAAACGGAATTACGAATTCGCAACTTGACGTCAGAAGAGACCACTCGGCTGTGCAGCCGAGTCTCAGAGTCGTCGCCTGTACAATTTGCGGAGGACGCGGCTCAGCTCGTCTACTCAGAAACATTGGGAGACAAGTACTACACCAACATTCTGGCAACTCACAGCATCCTCGAAGCCAAGAATACGAACAGTCGTATAGATGGCGAATGGACGGTCTCTCAGTCCCACGTTGAAAGCGTAGCACGCGATGTCCGGTCTGGTAACCTCGACGATGCACGTGTCCTGAAGACTTGCTTGGAAACTCTCAAACACGACCAAGGGCTCATCAGGACTATTCACCATCTAATGGAGGACGACACTGAGGCCTGGAGAGCTACCAATCTGGTGGAAAGACGCGAGCTTTTCAGGCTCGGCATCGTCGGACTTGTCGGCCAGAATAATCCTCCCATGCTCAGTGGTATCGAACCTGATTACCAGATTCGCAATCCAATGATACGAGATAGGATCCGACTATTTCTTTCCTCGCGCGCGAAGTCCTCCAAGAGCAGACGAGGAGACGCAGGGTCCCCTGCTCACTCACATTTTGACGGCGGCGATTCTCAGTTGCGTGCGAGAACGACACCAATACAGCACGGCTCCGTTGACATCGACCGCAACTACCAAAGGGCGAAGGACTTAACGAATCAGCTTCACTCGACTCCTGTGGGAAGAACTTTTGCACACCAATATCACGATATTATTCTCGAGGCCTTAGAGTGGATTTTCTCCAATCAACTTCGCACTCCTAGAAAAGAGCAGAAGATCCACAACGGCCGCAAGAGAATTGATATTTGCTTTGTTAACCGTGGCGACGCTGGATTTTTCGAATATATAAGTAGGATGCACAGGATTTTCTGCCCATACGTTTTCTTCGAATGCAAGAACTACTCTGCAGAACCTGGCAATCCAGAATTTGATCAACTAACAGGCCGATTTAGTGAGAGACGAGGGAAGTTCGGATTCTTGGTTTGCCGCGAATTGAGGAATGCAACTAATTCCCAAAAAGTCTTCGAACGTGCACGAGATGTATTGTACGACGATAGAGGTGTTGTCTTAGTATTACAGGATCAGGATATTTTCAACTTGCTTGAACTAAGGAAGAAGGGAGACTTCGGCAGGATTGATGAGTATCTTGAAGAACGTCTTTCTAGGCTAATAATGTAACTTTCGAATTCTCGCAGCCTGCCTTCCCCGCAACGAGATCATCGTAGGCTGCCCTCGCCCTTGTTCGCAGTTCAGTCTCGAATTCCGCGCCGGACACGATTCGAATCAGTTTGATTCCGCGTTTGGCGGCCAGCGTACTTGCGTGATCTCGTACCGTGTTTGAGACCTTGCCCCCGCAGAATACCATCAGGTGGTCCGGCCTGGCATTCACTCGCATGTCGAGTGATCGAAAATCCTCTTCCAGTTTTTGTTTGTCGAGGCTTCGATAGTTGGCGCAGAACACACACACGGTCTTGGGAGACTCTTCCAATGGCGATGGCGGCATGATGCCCCATATGTCACGACCTCCATCGCTTCCCGATTCGCCCAGCCATGACAGTTCCCATTCTGTTGTGTAGGCCAGATAGGCGTACACGATGCGTTCAAACGCGTGCCCACCAAGATCTTCAAAATGGATGCGCCCAATGGGCATTCGATGCATTTCACACCATGCGGTCACGACCTATGCGAATACTCAAAGTGCGTTAGCCCCAAATGTTCGCTACCGGAGGACCGACGGATTGTCAACCTCAGTGTCAAAAAGGGCCCTTACTCCAGTCAATGCGAGGGACTTTAATAACACGTCGCGAGTTCCTTGGAACAACGGGCATCTCCGTCCGCCTCGCGGCACGTGCCGTCGCCACCGCCATCTCAAGCGCGTCTGGCCCGTCATCATGCGACGCCTTGGGGAAGAGACGAAGCTGCTCGAGTAACAGGGTGTGACGGCGACTGAATTGCAGCGTGCCAGATCGCACCAAGGGCTGAAGACTCTGGATTCGACCGATCTTGTCCGTAGCGTTAGTGACCGGCTCCACGGGCAGATTCAGGCTCGCTCCTCTCGATCTTCGCTGTAATTCCTCCGCCAGGAACGACTGGAAATGATTCGCCTCGAATCCGAATCGCGAGTACTTGCGTATCCGTTGATACGCCAAGATCGTTTCCAGAATCCGATCGGGCTTGCGGCGATCGATATCCGCATCCAAGACGTACAGTGTTCCACTGTCCGTATCCTTCAGCAAGGTGATGATCGCCGAGTCGTCGGCATGTTTGCCCTCGCGGCCCAAGCTGGGATCGCACGCTCCGACAAATCGGCCTCGCTTGCCGAGATGTTCGACGAGGGATCTCTCACTATCCCATCGATCTTCCCAGAACACGAAATCTTCCTCCAGAAAGAAGCAGTCGTCAGGATTGACGGGCTCGTTCTGCTTCTCGGCGTCGAAGGCGGCCGGGCCCTCGGTTTCCCGCATGAGCATCAACGTGTAATAGTCTTCTAGCTCGGGCTGACCTTTCCCCCTGAAATCAGACCGGGCCTTGGATTAGGATCCAGGCCCCGAATCAGGAGGAATGCAGATGAGCAGGAAGCGTTTCAAGGCGGAGGAGATCGTCAACAAGCTGCGTGAGGCCGATGTGGCGATCGCTCAGGGCCGAACCGTTGCGACTGCATGCAAGCAGATCGGCGTGACGGAACAAACCTATTACCGGTGGCGGAAAGAGTACGGCGGCCTCAAGGCTGACCAGGCGAAGCGGCTCAAGGAGCTTGAGCGTGAGAACGCGCGGCTGAAGCGTTTGCTGGCCGATGCCGAACTCGACAAGGCGATCCTTCGTGAGGCCGCCAACCCAAACTTCTGAGCCCGCAGCGGAAACGCCTCGCGGTCGAGCATGTGATTGACCTCATTGGCGTTTCCGAACGGCGGGCGTGCAAAGTGCTTCGACAATCACGAGCGACACAGCGGTATCTGCCGCAGGTGCGCGACGACGAAGCGCCGTTGACGCAGCGGATCATTGAACTGGCGGCGGTGTACGGTCGTTACGGAACACCGAGGATCACGGCGATGCTGCGAACAGAAGGCTGGCAAGTGAACCACAAACGTGTCGAGCGGATCTGGCGGCAACAGGGATTGAAAGTGCCAAGTAAGCAACCCAAACGCGGTCGATTGTGGCTCAACGACGGATCGTGCATTCGATTGCGACCGGAACACAAAGATCATGTGTGGGCATACGACTTCGTAAGTTGTCGAACGCACGATGGTCGTTCGTTCCGGATGCTGACGTTGGTCGATGAATACACGCGAGAGTGTCTGGCGATCGACGTGGCTCGGCGACTTAGATCGGATGATGTGCTCGAACGACTGTCGTGGCTGTTCGCGACACGTGGCGTTCCCGATCACATTCGAAGTGACAACGGCCCGGAGTTCACTGCACATGTTGTTCGTGACTGGTTGAAGCGCGTCGGCGTGAAGACGTTGTTCATCGAACCGGGGAGCCCGTGGGAGAACGGCTACGTCGAGAGCTTCAACGGCAAGCTGCGAGACGAGCTGCTGAATGGAGAGATCTTCTACACGCTGCGGGAGGCAAAGGTGCTGATCGAGCAGTGGCGACAGCATTACAACCGAATCCGACCGCATAGCTCATTGGGCTATCGACCGCCGGCGCCGGAGGTGAATCAAATCGCGCCGCCGATGGCAGGCTGCGCTTCGCTCGGTTCCCTCGCTCCGCTCCGCCCGCCATCGGCGTGTGTTCTGGGCGGTGCTGGACTAACATAGAGCGTGGTATTAACCGTGGGGAAAGGTCACAACGTAAGATTCTCGGCAATCTTCTTATCGAGAGCAGTGTTTATGGTCGTCGGGTCCTTTTCTAACAGCAGGCAAAAATGCTCGAAGCTCTCGACGGGGAGCCTCAAGTCAGGCAAGTCACGAGACGCCTCCTCGTATTTTTCCCAGTCCTGAACATCAGACCCATAGATCGAGGCGTGGCCGTGCGAAATGTAGATGCCAGCAGAAATCGAATTGGTGACCTCCTTCACCACGCGGCTGGGGTTGGAAGTTCCGGCCTGCAGCTTCCCGAGAGCGTCGTCCGAAAGGTCGGGTTTCTTCTGTCTGTAGTGGGCAACATAGAGTGGTCCTAGTGAATCGAATTTCTCGAGGACATCGTCGACCGTAGCCGTGAAGTCGTCCGGAGTTGTTTCCTTAGTGAAGTCTGCGACTACCTCAGAAAACTCCGTTGCCAGTGTCGGCGAAGCGATCACCAGCAAGTGTCCCCGCACGCCGTTTTCGAGAACGTCGAGTTCTATCCCCGGCCACGCTTGGGCTTCTTTACCCAGTCCGTTCTCGATGGTCTTGAACTGCACCAAATCGAAGACATTGTGATTGGTAATTGCGACAATCCTCACCTCGGTGGAAAGGATGGTCTTACAGAACGCATCCGCAGAGATTTCTCGTGTCCCGGCGTCGCCGGACTTGCACTTCTTGGTGTGTGTATGAATGTCGATTTTCATTCCCAATCCAGCTCCGGCTGCGAGGTGGACTTGCGTCGTCGCCCACTGTGCCGCCCAACTGCCACGCAGGTGCCGGTGAGTGGGCCGTAAGCCAATTTGATCGGCAAGCGCAGTCGGGATTATTGCCGCTTCGACTCCCGCCCATCGACCTATTCCATTCTAAAGCAAAATCTGTAGCACAGACCACAAGAAAGTTAAGAAGCCTACCTCCGTCGTCTACCCTGGTAATAGCCTCAGCGAAACCTCGCCACCAGCGGCGGATCGGACAAGGGGCGACAGCCCACTTGGTGCCAGATTAGCTAGTCACTTCCCCGAAATGCGCTGCCACGCGCTTTCGCCGGGCATCGGGTACTTATGGCACGCAGAACTGCATCCGATTAGGATACCTGCATGAGTACAAGAACGAAATGGTTTTGTTGAGTACATCTCGCCAACCTCTTGAGGTCTCACATGTCCCAGACTGAATGGTACGAGGTAGTAGACATCATTCGGCCCCACGTAGTGCAACTGTCGACTCCCAGCAGCACGGGGACCGGATTTCTTATATCCCACGGTGCCGGTCGTGAGGATGTATACGCTGTAGCAACAGCGGCGCATGTGGTATCGCACGCGCATTTTTGGGAGGAGCCAATCCGGGTCTACCACCCCGAATCTGATAGAACCGACATGCTAAAGGTGCAAGATAGGGCCATCCAACTCGACGTCAGTCGCGACACCGCAATGCTGCTATTCGGTCAAGGCGAGATTGAATTTCCAGACGATCGGCTTCCATTGACTCCCCAAGGCCGCAATCTCCGAGTTGGTAACGAAATCGGGTGGCTTGGATTTCCCGCGATCCAAGGCGCGCAGTTGTGCTTCTTCAGCGGTCGCGTAAGCGCGAATCTAGGTGACCAAGACGCATATCTCGTCGACGGCGTTGCGATCAATGGCGTTAGTGGAGGTCCAGCTTTCTTTCCAACCGGCGTTTCCAAATCTCCAGTTCGGGTCATGGGTGTCGTTTCTGCCTACGTTCCAAACCGCGCAACGGGGGAAACGCTTCCGGGGCTTTCGGTGGTCAGGAATGTAGAGCAGTTTCACGCGTTGGCCAAACAGTATGCGACTATTGCCCAAGCCCAGCATGATGAGGTTTCGATGTCTGCTAACGCAGCCCCCGTACGGCGACGTCGTGCGACCGGCGCTCCCAATCTACACAACCAATAACGGATTCCGCTCTGGTACCGGTAGTGGCCGGCCTATCAGTGCAATGACCCCGGCGTGAGGTCCGACCCCGTCCGAGCGTAGAGCTCGTTCGGCGCGTCGGACTCGCCCAGTACTACACCAACCCCACCCGCCCTCGCCATCAGCGAAGGATCGGAGATTTCAACCTCCGATACGCCTGCAACATAACGGCTCCCGACGGACATAAACCCAGCATTGCTGAATGAATCTCAATCGCCCCCGCAGCACCTTGCGACGCCCGGCCCCGAGGGAATTCGCTGCAACAGTTGGCCGGGTTGGCTTGACCGGATGATGGCCGTCTTTTTGCTCTCGGGTTGGATCAAGCATTGATGCAAGCGCAGGTCGGCGTACATACAGCTCACGGAAGCAGAATCTGCAAGAACGAATCAATGTCACGTCCGTCAATTTTGCCATCGTTGTTTACATCGGATCCTTGGATCGCGAAAAGTGGTGCATTGTCCGGGTCAACTAGTGCGTTTACGAATGGAAGTACGTCTGTGCCGTTGACAAGGCCATCGCCTGAGGCGTCGCCTGCGACGATCTGCGGAGAGTAGTCGCATACATCACCAAATCCATCGCCGTCCAGGTCCTGTTGCATGGGATTTGCAGCGAATTGGCAATTGTCGGCATCATCAGGAATGCCGTCATTGTCATCATCCATATCGCAGTCGTCGCCGCTAAGGTCCTCGTCGTTGTCCGCCTGTCCAGGGTTAACAACCAACGGACAATTGTCTGAGACATCCGCAACACCGTCATTGTCGTCGTCCGGATCGCATTCGTTTCCAAAATTGTCGCCGTCAGTGTCGATTTGTGAGGGATTGGGATCTCCTGGACAGTTATCGCAAGCGTCGCCCCAATTGTCGGAATCGGTATCGAGCTGTGAGGGATTCTGGACTGTCGGACAATTATCGCAGACATCACCGAAGCCATCTGTGTCACTATCCGCCTGATTGGGATTCGGTATGGTGGGGCAGTTGTCGAGCATGGGTGGAATGCCATCGCCATCATCATCATCGTCGGTGCAACCGTTTCGGTTTGCATCAACCTCGAATCGATACAGATATGCCCGACCGAGATTTTGCGGACTGATGAACTGGTCCCATTCGGCACCCACGACGAGGTCGCCGCGTCCGTCACCATTGGTATCTCTAACGCCTGCGACGGCGCCTCCAAACCACCCGAACTCATTTGGTGTTGGTGACGATACCCGCCAAAGTAGCTGGCCGTTCAAGCCCGAAAAGACGTACGCGCCGCCCGCATTGAAAGGCTGTCCAGACAGGGACTCTCGATCCGCTCCGACCGCCAGATCGCCACGTCCATCGCCATCAACATCCGGTATGCCAGAGACGGACGCACCGAATCGTCCCTCGGCCTGTTCAATTGGCGATGCGAGTATGAATAGAAGGCTCCCGGTCGCTCCTGAGAACACGTAGGCCCGCCCGGTATTCTCCGCGATCAATCCGGGGTCTTCACCCGGCGCTCCAATCAGGATGTCGCCAAAGCCATCGGAATTGACGTCCGGCACACCGGCAACCGACCAACCAAAATTGCCAAAGAGTTCTTCATTGGGGGATTGCAGAGTACGTAGCAACAAACCGGTCATACCCGAGAAGACATAGACGCGGCCTGCACCATCTGGACTTGAGCCAGGATCTTCCTGAAACGCGCCAACAACGATGTCGTTCCTGCCATCGCCATCTACGTCCGGCACGCCGGAGACCGAAAAACCAAACCAACCGTCTAGTTCGGCGTTCGGAGAAGTCAACGACCAAATGACGCTGCCAGTCGCACCTGAATACACATAGGCTCGGCCTGCATTCTCGTCTCCACCATTTTCAAGATATGCGCCGACGATGACATCGCCTCGATTGTCGGCATTCACATCGAGTAGTCCGCCAACGGCCCAGCCAAAGTTGCCGTTCTCTTCCGGACTCTGAGAAGTCAGGCTACGCAGTAACGCCCCGTTAACGCCGGAGTAGATGTACGCCTTGCCGGAATCGAGTGGTGTGTTGGCACCGGGGTTTTCATACGGAGCACCCACGATCACATCGCCGCGGCCGTCACCGTTGACATCAACGATGCCGGCCACGGTCTGACCGAATCCGCCGCCTAATTCTTCGTTCGGCGAGACCAACGTGCGGATCACAGCGCCAGTTGACCCTGACAGGAGATAGGCCCTGCCAGCATCATCAGGACTCGCGCCGGGATCTTCCAGATAGGCCCCAATGATGACGTCGCCACGCGCGTCACCATTGACGTCTGGAACCCCGCCAACGGCATATCCAAAGAACCCGTCATCCTCGGGATTCGCTGAAACCAAAGTCGTCGTCGGTACTGAAGTGAAGGGACAAACGTCGCATGGGTTGCCCACGCCATCCCAATCATCATCATCCTGCGTCACATTTGACGAAGCCGGGCAGTTGTCACAAAGATTGCCGATACCATCACCATCCGAGTCGAGCTGGCTTTCGTTTGACTTGTTTCGGCAGTTGTCACACATATCGCCGACATCGTCCCCGTCGACATCGGACTGATCGGCGTTGGTCACGGACTCGCAGTTGTCGCAGGCGTCGCCATAGGAATCGCCGTCGGAGTTCTCCTGACCGGGATTGTACAATGCCAGGCAATTGTCACATGAGTCGCCTACTCCGTCAAAATCGCCGTCCGCCTGTTCGGCGTTCCACTCCGTTAAGCAATTATCGCAGACGTCGCCCAACCCATCCCCGTCGCTATCGCCTTGACTAGCATTTGCATCAAACGGACAATTATCTGTACTGTCAATTACGCCATCATTGTCATCGTCATCATCACATACATCGCCAACGAAGTCGAGGTCGTTGTCTTCCTGCCCTGGATTTGAATGCAATGGACAATTGTCAAAGGTGTCGGGAACGGTATCGTTGTCGTCGTCATCGTCACAGACATCGCCAACGAGGTCGAGGTCGTTATCTTCCTGCCCCGGATTTGGATGCAATGGACAATTGTCAAAGGTGTCAGGGACGCTGTCGTTGTCGTCGTCATCGTCACAGACATCGCCAACGAGGTCGAGGTCGTTGTCTTCCTGCCCCGGATTTGAGTATAGTGGACAGTTGTCGCTGTCGTCGAGGACACCGTCATTATCATCATCGGCATCAAGGTAATCTGGGACACCATCACTGTCGGTATCTGCCGGCCCAAGACCAGTGAATACGTAAGCGGCACCGGAATTGGAAGCGTTGTTGTTCGACTGATTGCCGTTTACACCTGTAGAGCTACTGTCCTCGTTGCTAGCCGCGACGAGTACCGTGTCGCCAGAAACATCTACAGAAATGCCAAATAAGTCCCCCTGATTCGTATTTGAAGCTTTTAGGTAGGCTTGCTGGTTCCAGTCGTCGTCCGTGCGAACGAATACATACGCAGCGCCGGATATTGCCCCGCTATTGCTTGTCTGATTGCCATTAATACCTGTGGCGTCACTGTCCTCCCATTTGGCTCCGACCACAATCGTATCTCCCGAAATCGCGGACGACCAGCCGAAACTGTCGCCCCCGTCACCGTTTGATGCCTTGAGGTAGGCCTGTTGGCTCCAGGTCTCTCCGTTGCGGATGAAGACATAGGCGGCGCCGGATTGACTGGGGGCGCCTGGGGGGCCACCTTCTCGGTCGGCACCAACGACCAACGTGTTATCAGAGATGTCCACCGAAATTCCGAAAGTAGCGCCAACCTGAGGGTTCGAGGCCTTCAAGTATGCTTCTTGGGTCCAAATCGACCCGCTGCGGACAAAGACGTACGCGGCGCCCTGAGCGTTTCCCGCGTTGTTGGCCTGATCGCCGTTGATACCTGCAGCGGTGCTATCCTCAGAAGGTGCCCCAACCACCACCGCGTCGCCACTTGCGGCCATCGACCTGCCAAATTGGTCGCCCGCCCCCGTGTTCGATGCTTTGAGGTAGGCCTGCTGGCTCCACGCTGTGCCGCTGCGGACGAAGACGTAGGCCGCGCCGGAATCGGGAGCACTGTTGTCGGCCCCGTTGCCGTCGATCCCCGTGGCGCTGCTGTCCTCAAAGTACGCCGTGACCACCACCGTGTCGCCGCTAACCGCCACCGAGCCACCGAAAAAGTCGCCCGCCTCGGTGTTTGAGGCCTTGAGGTAGGCCTGCTGGCTCCAGAGCCCCCCGTTGCGGACGAAGACGTAGACCGCGCCAGAATTGGAAGCACTGTTGTCGGCCCCGTTGCCGTTGCCCCCGGTGGCGCTACTGTCCTCGCGAGGCGCCCCGACCACAACCGTGTCGCCGCTGACGGCTACATAGTAGCCAAAGGCGTCGCCCGCCCCGGTGTTCGAGGCCTTGAGGTAGGCTTGTTGGGCCCACACTCCATCGCTGCGTACAAAGACATAGGCCGCACCCGATTCGAGGGCGCTGTTGTTACCCTGATTACCATTTATGCCGATGGCGCTGCTGTCCTCAGCAGGGGCCCCGAGTACCACCGTATCGCCATCAATAGCCACCACATTCAAAAAATCATCAGCCCCAGTGTTGGAGGCCTTAAGGTAGGCCTGTTGGACCACGGGGTCGATGGTAATCGGGTAAAGCGCGTCGCCGTCTTCAACAGTCAGGCGCAGATTACCGTCAACAAAGTCGAATTGAGCAGGAATCGTGTCGCCGTTCGCGTCAACAGCGCTCAGGCCGGAGTAATTCAAGACCGAAGCTCCGGATCCGTCGATAAATGTCACGTCGACTCCACCGTTTCCAATAACCGGCCGTAGAGTACCCTCGACTGCAAGCACAATTTCAAGTGGTCCGCCTCTGGGTAATGGCTCACGCAAAGTGTATCCGTGTTCTAATCCGCGATGGTCGTTGATGAACCATTCGGTGAGAGTTGAATTCCACTCATAAGTGAGCTTTTGTCTGTCGGTTTCGACGCAAGGAGCCTCAGAGAGTGCACTGATTGCGCCATCGCGTGAGAGCCGAACGAGGCGCAGCCCCCACGACCAACTCTGATGATCCGGAGAAAGCCTGAATCCGCGTCCGTCGAATATAGCTCGCCACTCTTGACCCGGATTTCGAGCGACATGACCGTTGTCGACGACTACGATTGTATGTAGATGCGCAATGTAGGCCGCACGAATATCTGACCAGTCTGAATCGGAAAGTTCCGCTGATCGATCTTTGAAGTTGTCGCTCCCGCTGGCGCCTGCGGTCATATCCCTTCGGAATAGTGACGACATGAACAACACAGCAAAGACGAGCATCACGATCCGGTGCTTCATATGTTCCCGCTTTTCCCTTGATGTTGAGTTACGGGCATTCGTGGCCTCTTGAATGCCAGAGCCGTCCATCCCCGTCTCGACAGAGCTCGTCAACTGAAATAGTCAACACGTGAGCTGCCGGGCAAGCACACCGGACCCATCCTGCCGGACAGCTTGTCGTCACTTCAACAGGTGATGCAATGTTTGCGCCGGTCGGGGTGCTCGACGTATTGGCCACTTCGTCAAGTCCAAATCCGATGAAGTCGATTACGGGGCCGGCCGTTGCATCAAGTAGTTCCATTCTCGAAAGCACTGCGGGTGTGCTCTTGAGAACCTGAAATGACGCGACGCTCGCATTCGCAAGGTTTAGGGGAAGCGAGAGCGCGCCGCCTATGGCAATCAGCGGGTCAAGGTATTCATCGACTTTCTGTATTGCTGCAGCCTGCCGTGCCTCGTTTGCCTTGTCGGGGTCAAGTCCGTCTCCGGCAATCTGCATCACTCCTTTTGTGAGCCGGGCGATACCGCCGACCTGTCCACCAAGTATGCCAGCCCATCCCAAGGTTGCCCAAAGTCCAGTCGCAGTGAGTAGAGCGGGAGCTGACAGGAATGTTGTCGCGATCCCCAGAGCGCCTATGATGATGTTCGCAGCACCCGTTGAGAACAAGCGGCCGGAAGGATCAAAATTTCGCGAAAGTGCTCGCATATCCGCCCAGAGGGCTGGCTCGTCCATAGACAGCAAGGGACCACCGGTCGCAGCATCCACAAGCGTGAACAAGCCTTCGTCCGGCGTGCCATAATCAACGAATACTGTCCCGCTCGGCCCAACGATTCGATCAATCACCCCCTCGGCTGTAAAGTCCAACCGGAGAACAAGAGCCGTTCGCTCATCCTGATACACAATGTGATCGACGCGAACCGGCACACCGTCCGTGGCCTCGCCGAACATGAACAACGAACCGAGACTCTCCAACTCGGCGTACAGCAATAGCCCCGAGTCCTGATCCTGAAGGACCGAGACTTCGATGGTCGCAGCGCTTGAGCCCAACACCGGGTTCGCAACGCAACTGAAATCGAACACTTGCAGAGGAACAAGGAGCGCGACGATCAGTGCTTGACGCCATCTCATAGGGACTCATCCCATAGCTTGCCAGAACAGGTGATTAACCACCAATAACTTTGTTGGAGTGTGAAAACGTGAACAGTCCTGACGGGACTCCAAGCCTCCCCCATTCGACGTATCATAATCGAGGCTCTCGTTTCCTATCAAGCAAAATGCACCACCCGCCCCCCCCCCCAGTAGGACGGCCCTTCAGGGCTCAAGAAGTCGGAAAACCCTGATGTAATACCGCGAGCGCGAAGTCGATACAAACCCTCAGCTCGACAAAATCACGGATTCCGAACGGGCGTCAAGAAAACACGTTTGTGATGGCAGGTCTCGGTGGCAGAATCAATCACCAAATGAACGACGCGATCACCTCAATTCGGGGAATGAATCTCTTACTCAAGTCGAGCTTTTGGGGCACCCTTGGTGCGGTCTCATTTCAATTCGGCACAGGCAGCCTGATTGGCTGCTGCCATTCTGCCGATGATCCGCCGCATCAATGGCTGCGGCAAGTCGCTGCGAGGACATGCGCTCAGTCACTTGTCACCAGTCACCGCGCGTGACGGACTCGCTGTAGTACATCGGCGGCTCGAATTTGGGAACGACTATGACAGGCGGCCTAGCGATTCTCGCAGTCGCCACCGCCATCTCCAAGGCATCCGGTCCATCGTCATGCTTCGCCTTCGGAAAGAGCCGCAGCTGTTCGAGCAGCTGCGAATGACGCCGACTGAATTTCAAGGTTCCCGATCGAACCAGCGGTTGCAGGCTCTGGATCCGACCGATCTTGTCGGTCGTGTGAACGATCGGCTCGACGGGTAGGTACAGGCTCGCCTCGCAGGATCGACGCTGAAGCTCATCCGCCAGGAAGCTCTGGAACTGGTTGGTCTCGAATCCGAACCGGGCGTACTTCCGAAGGCGCTGGTACTCGAGGATCGTCTCCAGGAGACGATCGGGTTTCCGGCGGGCGATGTCTGCATCAATCACGTAGAGGGTGCCGTTTTTGCTGTCACGAATCAGGGTGATGATCGCCGAATCGTCGGCATGCCTGCCCTCCTTCCCGAGACTCGGATCACAGGCGCCGATGTATTGGGCATTGAATCCGAGGTGGGCGATCAGGCCCGCCTCGCTCGACCACTGGTCCTCCCAGAATGTAAAATCCTCATCCAGGAAGTAGCAGTCGGCGGGATTGACGGGTTCATTCTGCTTTTCGGCGTCAAAGGCAGCCGGCCCTTCCGTCTCGCGCATCAACATGAGGGCGTAGTAGTCCTCGCGCTCCGCCCAGAGCACTTCGGTGTCGGCCAGCATCAATTCGGCGTGGTCGTCGAAGTAGCGTCGCGCAGCCTCCGGTCCATCCGCGCCCTCATATTGCTCTCGGCGTCGAAGAATCGAGATCCATCGTTCCCAGAGTTCCTGCGCCGGCGACCATCGGATCACCGAACGATAGATCCTCGATTGCCAGGTCGGGCTTTTGGCCGGATCCGTCAATCGCGCCAGCAGGCTGTCGTAGTGCTGAATCGTTCCGACGACGACGACATCCGTATCCGTGGCGCCGGCCTTCAAGATGGCGCGGTTGAACCAGTTGTCCACCTTGGTTCGGGATTCGGCGGTGGCCGTGTTGTCGGCGCTCTCCACGTCGTCGAGGAGAATCAAATCAGGGCGATCGGCGCCATGGCGCAGGCCGCGGATGTTCTGACCGAGTCCCAGAGCCATCACTTTGACCTGATTGTGGGTGATGATCTCGTCAAGACGCCACCTCGGTGGCCGGGGGACCTGTCCCGTGGTCTCGCAGACTTCAGGGAATGCTTCGATCAGGCGCTGGTTGGCGACCAGTTCCTGTTTCACATGGTCGAGGAAGCCGGATGCCTTCTCGGCCGTGTCCGAAAGCATGACGATGAACTTCTTCCGGCAGTAACAGATACACCAGAGCACGAAGAGCAGGCTGACCAGCGTGCTCTTGGCACTGCCGCGCGGCGCCGCGACGGCCATCCGGCCACCTTGTTCCGTCGGTAAGCCCTCGAGCATCCTGTAGATCGCTTTGTGCATCCCGCTCGGGGCAATCCTGACATGGTGCGGGAAGTAGAGGCCGGCAAATGCCGAGAGACTGAATTCCCCCGCCTCGCGCTCCAGTGCACGGAGTTTCCCGGCGAGGTGAGTCAGCTGTAGTTGCGAGGTCCGGTTCATGGCGTGTCCCCCACCACGGTCGATGCGACGTAATCGATCTGCGCGGTCAATCGACCGCGCTGCACTTCATCCCTCAGTTGCTCGATCATCGCCGAGTCGCCGGCCGTGCCGAGTGACCTGAGTTTTTCGATGCGCCGCTCCAGGTCGTCGTAACCCGCAAGCGGCTCGATGACGACGTGCTGATGGACGTCGGCCACGATGCCGGTCGGAACCTTGGGCAGATACCCCACCGACTGCAGAGTTTCGACGCACTCCTTCGTGACCTTCCATACGGATTGCTCCGCCATCAATCGTTCCATGGCCGAGGTATTCTTCTCGCGGGCGATCCGGCGCAGGTGGACCCGAGAGCTCTCCGCCTGATGAAGGAGATCCCCCACCACTCGTTCCACCATCGCTGGATCCCTTCGTACGGCGTTGGCATCACGGATCTCGATGAGATCGCGCTGAATGGTTCTCTCATGGCGGCCGAGTACCTGTGCAATCTCTGAGGTCTGATACCCCTCGAATCGCAGGAACTCCACGCAGCGCTTCCGGTCCTCGGCGCTGAGGCTGCCCGGGGCAATCTGCCTCGACTTGATCTGCTGGATCAGCGAGATAACGGGTGCTTCCTTCATACCGTCACCTCCAGCCGGAAGCGCTCGACCAATTGGGGTTCGGCATTCTCCTCGCCGACGCACGCGATGTAGCGACGCGCGATCGCGTCGCAGTACCGCGGGTCGATCTCGATCCCGCAGCACCGGCGCTCAAGCCCCTCGGCGGCGATCAGCGTGCTGCCCGAACCGAGGAAGACATCCAGCACAGTATCGCCCCGCCGTGACGAGTTGCGCAGCGCCCGCCCCGCCAGGGCGATCGGCTTCTGCGTCGGATGGTTGTAGCTCTTCGTGCGATCGCGACGAATCTGCCAGAGTGTGCTCTCGTTGGTGGGCCCGAACCACCGATGGGCGCCGCCGCCCTGCTTCCAGCCGTAGAGGCAGAATTCCGTCTGCTGGTTGTAATCGCCGTAGCCGATGGCGAAGGATTCCTTGGCCCACGTGATTACGCTGGAGACGTGGATCTGCTTCTCGGTGAGCATCGTGTGCATGGGGCCGAACTGGCGATGGCCGTTCCAGACATAGAATGCCGCGCCCGGCGCCATCGAATCCAGAACATGGTCGAGGATCTGCCGCAGCCATGACTCGTAGTCGGATTGGCTGAGGTCATCCATGTAGATCCGCTGCCACTGGCGCGACTGCTTCGGGCGCGCCTTCTGCGGTGTCGGTCGATCACCCCCGTAATAGGCCACGTTGTATGGCGGATCCGTGAACACCACGTCGGCCTTCCGGCCATCCAGTACTCTCGCCACATCCTCGGCCTTTGCCGAGTCGCCGCAGAGCAGTCGATGCCGCCCCAGATCAAGCAGTTCACCCGGCTGCGTCACCGGCGGCAGCGACTCGGCCTGCTCCAGCGCATCGTCAAGATCAAAGTCGTCCTCAGACGTCTCCTCCTGCCAGTTGACGCGGTCGAGCAGTTCGCCGAGCTCAGCCTGATCGAAGCCGGTGATCGACACATCAAAACCCGGATCACCGCCAAGATCCTGCAGCAGCGCCGCGAGCAGGTCCTCATCCCAGTCGCCCTGCACCTTGTTCAGGGCAATGTTCAGCGCCTTCTCCTGTTCAAGTGCCAAGTCCACGACGCTGACCGAGACCTTCACTTCGCCCCGCTCGCGCAGCACCTTGAAACGCTGGTGGCCGCCAACGAGGTTGCCGGTCTGCTGATTCCAAACAAGCGGTTCCACGCAGCCGAAGGTGTCGAGGCTGCGTTTCAGCTTCTCGTACTCGGCATCGCCCGGCTGGAGATCCTTCCTGGGGTTGTAGGGCGCGGGATTGATGCGCGAGATAGGGATCAAACGGATGGTGAGTTTCATCGAGGTTCCTCCTTGAAGGTTCGATGACTACACGGATGCCTGAGCCACAGCAGCTCAGGTCTCACCATCCAGTGTAAAAAGGAGCGCACAAGCGCCGGGGCCGGTCCGACGAATGCGCGGCCGCAGAGTTATTAGTCGTTAATTGAGCTTGACTTACGGAAGGGCGAGGTCGCGACAAGACGTGACCGGAGATTCGCGGTGGATAACGGTTTTCGAACCACATTCTGGCGCCCAGTCCCTCACCTGAATGCAACACACGGCGGCTCGCGGCATACGGCATCTCGTCCAGCGGCTTCAAATGCAGGAGCTTGAGACCGCAAGGTAGCGGTTATCAATCTTCCAATTCACGAGCCTTGGACAATGCTGAAGCTACCAGCCCAGCCGGAACAGCAACGATGCCCAGGCCAATCAGCAACACGAAGAAGGTGAAAACGCGTCCACCAGCCGTAATAGGATAGACATCACCGTAACCGACAGTGGTCAGCGTACAGGTCGCCCACCACAACGCATCAAACACGGATGCGAACACATCGGGCTGAGCCTCGTTCTCGCAGTAGTAAATCCCGACCGCCGAAAAATAAAGCAGCAGAAGCGTGACGAGGGCGTAAAGAACAAGTTCTTCGCGGGCGATGTGAAGCGCTCGATGAAATCGGCGAATCGCTCTGCTGTATCGCACAAGCTTGAATGCACGAAAAAGGCGGAGAAGCCGGAAGGCACGAATGGATCGGAGGTCGACACCTGTGGCGAGATAAAATGGCAGGATCGATAGCAGGTCGATGATTCCAAAGAAGCTGAACGCAAACCTCAGCCTTCGATCCGCGATCATCAGGCGCAGCAGATACTCCAGCGTGAAAATGATCACGGTGACAATCTCGATGTATCGAAGCCATCGGCGTGCGTCTTCAGACAGGTTAGGCAACGTCTCGATCGAGAACGTGATGAGTGATAGGACAATCAGCGATTGAATCGCAAGGTCGAACAGACGCCCCCATCGCGTATCGCAGCTCTCGATAATGCTTCGAAATCGATTCATTGACCCTCCCCTTGACGGGCCGGCAACAGGTTCTTAGCTTGAAGCATATGTCAGACTGGGATTGCGGTACACGGATGGTCGCCAAGTGCTGCGCGGAGATTGTGTCGCGAAGATCGGCCGGTCTAGCCACCTAATTGGCGTCGAGACTAAATCGTCATTCTGCGCATCTGAAGCAGAATGGTCGAGCGTCAACCCAAGTCTCGCCATGCAAACTCAGCAACACCCGTGTCAGGTCGATTCGAACGTTGAATTGCAGGGTTGGTCGTGAGAAGCCCGCGTTGAACGGCATGAATATGGTGCTGAGCGCGTTCCGGGCGCTTGGTCCGGCTCGAAAGCTGATACTGCGCTGCCTCTAGAGTGCCACTCGAACCCCGTATGCTTTCTTTATTCAGCCGACGACGATTCTGGCCGCGCCAGCGCCGAAACTCAAGCGATTTCACAGATGGTATGCCGGGCTACAATCTCAATCCATGTTCTCGAATCTTTGGAATCTCCTCGTGATCGCGCTCGCCGGATGGATCAACCCGGAGCAAGCGGCTGTCGTCGATTACCTCCGTGAAGAAAACCGCGTGCTTCGTGAGCTTGTCCCAGACAAGCGAATTCGGTTGAACGACGACCAGCGACGGCGGCTGGCCGTCAAGGGCAAGGCGCTTGGACGCTGGCTCCTCGACACCTGCTGCGGCATCGTCACGCCGGACACCGTTCTTCCTTGGCATCGTAAACTCGTCGCTGCCAAGTATGACGGCACTGCGAATCGCGGCCCCGGAAGGCCGCGTGTTGATTCTGAGATCTGCAATCTCGTCGTGCGCATGGCCACCGAGAATCGGTCGTGGGGATACAGACGCATCCAAGGCGCGCTGTCCAACCTCGGCCTCGAAGTCTCTGAATCCACCGTGCGGCGCATTCTCAAAGACCATGGCATCGAGCCGGCGCCGGACCGATCCCGGAAAATGTCATGGGCCGAGTTTCTGCGTAGCCATTGGGATTCTCTGGCTGCAGCCGACTTCTTCACGGTCGAAGTCTGGTCTCGCTCTAGGCTTGTTCGATATGCCGTTTTTTTCGTCATCGAGCTCTCAAGCCGGCGCGTCGAGATTGCCGGCATCGCACCCAATCCAAACGGACTCTGGATGGTCCAACTTGCCCGCAACCTGACAGATGGCATTGATGGCTTCCTTCGGGACAAGCGTTACCTCATTCATGACCGCGATCCGCTGTACACCACAGCATTCCGATCAACGCTGAAATCCGCGGATGTTCGCTCGCTGAAGCTGCCGGCAAAAAGTCCGAATCTGAACGCAAACGCGGCGCGATTTGTACGATCGATCAAATCGGAATGTCTCGATCGGATGATCTTCTTCGGCGAGAAGCACCTCCGCGTCGCGATTGCACAGTTCATCGAGCATTATCACCGCGAACGGAATCATCAAGGCATCGGTAACGCATTGATTGAACGTCCAAATGAACAGGCCGGCGACCGCGTCACCCCCATCGCATGTCGCTCGCGCCTCGGTGGCTTGTTCAAGTTCTATCATCGCGCTGCCGCCTGACTTCATTGCGACTCGACCAGAACCCAACGCACCCTTGCGGAACCAATCGACGCGGCAAAGCCCCTGCATCGATACGCCCGGTTCCTGTCGCACCGACCCCACGCGGCCCGGGGGAAAACTGATCCCGGCGCGAAAGCGGCTTATCGACCGCCGTCGGGCCTCACTGCGGCCACGATCGAGTTTTGAAACCAAACGGGGGCCCGAATTCACCATATTTACCGCCTGTGACGGGCTCGCCGTAGTACATCGGCGGATCGAGTTTCGGAACGACGATGACAGGCGGCCTGGCGATTCTTGCCGTCGCCACCGCCATCTCCAGGGCATCCGGTCCATCGTCGTGCTTCGCCTTCGGGAAGAGTCGCAGTTGTTCGAGCAGCTGCGTGTGACGCCGACTGAATTTCAAAGTCCCCGAGCGTACCAGCGGCTGCAGGCTTTGGATCCGACCGATCTTGTCGGTCGTGTGAACGATCGGCTCGACGGGAAGGTACGGTCCGGCCCTGAGCGATCGCCACGTCGGCCTCACGCAATTTATTGACGATCTCCTCCGCCTTGAATCGCTTCCTGCTCATCTGCTTTCCTCCTGATTCAGGGCCTGGATCCTAATCCATGGCCCGGTCTGATTTCAGGGGGAAAGGTCACTTCGGCCAACGCGAAGAAATCGAGCCGCCCCGCCGGCGAACTTGTCGCGTTCGCGCTGCCGATCCTAACCGATTTACTAACTCTCACTTTGGACCAGGATTCGGGTATCCGTCGCCTGAGGTCGCCATTCCTGTTCAATTCGCGGCACACGGCAGGTAATCCACTACGGCGCAAGAAGGAGATTCGCAAACGACTGGATGTCCCCGCCGTCTGCCAAGCCGTCAAGACTCACGTCCGCACCAAGCAACGGGCACTCGGTATAGGTTGACGAAAAACCAAGAGGATCGGTTACTGCCAATACAAATGCTGGGATGTCGTTCGTGTTGACGACACCGTCACAGTTTACGTCCCCAAGAGGCAGTGGTGCCGGAATGTAGTTCAATGTCGAGGTGCAACTTGTGATCGTTAAGCCGGGCGGCAACGGCCCGCCGTTTGCCCCGGTAAACATTCCTATGCTGATCGAACCGGGCAACGTGACTCCGACTGTTGCAGCACCCGCAATGACTCCATAAAGTCCGTAGCTCATGGCGCTCGCTTCCGCCTCGACTGTGCCGGTGATGTGCACATCCACGAAGTTTTCTCCAGGCGCTAAGTCGACTCCGACGACAGCGCTAACGTCAATGTCTTGGGAGTTGAGAATGACCGTTGTGGATTCAACTTCAAGCACCATCGCCGGAACAGCCTCGCCGCCAAGGAAGCCTTCTAGTGATAATTTCGCCTTGCCATATGTGTCGCCTGGGTCACCAAAACTTTCGGCTGCATAGATCATGCCGGAAACATGCAAAGGAAGTTCAACTCTGGTCGCAATTGGTGAAAACACTCGAATCGAATCACACAACACGACGGTCCCCTTCGCCGTGAGCTTTACCGGCCCTCCAGCACCGATATTGAATGCATACAAATAAATATTCCCGTCTAGGTGCCCCAATTCCTCCGTAACTTCCTCTCCACACGGTGTTATCGACGGCACGAGGTCATCGAGGTCGAATCCTTCGGAGGCAACCTTTGTCGCCGCATCTATCGCACTTACAAAATCGTAACCGAGATCGAGCGATCCCGTTGTTGGGCCGGCCGAAAAGTCGGTCGTTACCGTTACGCCCATGAAGTCTATCTCGGCACAGCGGCGTATGATTGCAGCTGCAGCGTTGACAGGCAGCCAAGGCGATTCTAGTCCGGGCTTCGTATACGTCTTGGTCAAATTGACGCTCATGGGTGTCCCACCCGGGCAAGAGGTCGACCGTGGCCCGGCCCCTCCTCCTCCTCCTGCACCGCCTAGGCAGTTGTCGCACGCGTCGCCGACTCCATCACCGTCGAGATCCTCTTGTAGGGGGTTGATATCAAAACGGCAGTTGTCACACGCGTTGCCGAGGCCATCGTTGTCGTCGTCTCGCTGAGCGGCGTTCGCTACCTGGGGGCAGTTGTCTTCACCATCAGCCACGCCGTCATTGTCGATGTCGACAATGTCGCACGCGTCACCAATGCCATCGCCATCGGCATCTTCCTGAAGCGAATTGCTTGCTTGGGGACAATTGTCGGATACATCGGGCACGCCATCGTTATCATCATCGAGATCACACGCATCCCCCTGTGGATCACCATCCAAGTTGGCTTGGTCTGGATTGGCAGCCAGCGGGCAATTATCGTCATTGTCGTCGATGCCATCTCCGTCGGCGTCCGACTCACAGGCGTCTCCAACTCCATCGCTGTCGCTATCCGCCTGGTCAGAATTCGATACCAGCGGGCAGTTGTCGATCAGATTCGGGACTCCATCGTTTTCAATATCCGGGTCACACAAATCGCCCACGCCATCCCCATCGGTGTCGGACTGGAGTGGATTCACGATCAGGTCGCAATTGTCCTGTTCGTCTGCAATTCCGTCATTGTCGTCATCGTCATCACATGCATCTCCAAGGCCATCCTCGTCGGCATCAAACTGTTCTGGGTCTGAGACTCCAGGGCAGAGGTCGTTCTCATTGAGAATACCATCCCCATCGATGTCAGGGTCACATCCATCCGCAAGGCCGTCGTTGTCCAAGTCTCCGAGTGGGAATACGAGCGCGGCACTGTGGCTAGTCACCGTATAGCACAAGTTTGAGACAATGCAATCGTAGTTGCCCTCGTCGCCGTCTTGTGCAGAGCTAATGGTCAATGAATCGGTAGTCGCGCCGATGATCATTGAACCATGCCCTGTTGCCCCGTCTGAAAGGGGCTGACCATCGTGTCGCCATTGAAACGTATGCGGAGCTGTTCCGCCCGGTGTCACAGCAAAAACGGCATCCGTTCCTTGGCAGGAAATGGCTGGCTCGGGGTTGGCAGCAACGAACGCCACCGTGGTCCCATCGCTTCGTACGCCGGTCAGTCGAACGAAATCGACACCGGAATCGTCGCTTACCACAAAGTCCAAATACCCGTGGACATTGATCTGAGGCAATAAGCTTATGGTGCCACCGCCTTGCTGGGTGGCTAGCGGCAGTGCCGCCAAGTCGAGGGTGACAAGCCGCTCATCGCCTAATCGCCAAGGCACCGGCTGTCCGGATCCATCGGTGAACAATGCTTCGGTCGAATTGCCACTCCCGAAGTAACGTGTCCAGAAGTACGCGTTGTCACCCTGGTTCTCGAATTCTGCGGCAGCGCCTGAACCGATAGCAAAGCCGAGGCGAATCAGGTCGGTGCCTTCGGCATTCTGCTGGTTGGAACCACCAGCCTGGACGCGAAACTCCAAGGTGGCAGAGACGAGGTCGCCGGGCAAGCCGGAAAAAGTGTGTGCAACTGACCGATTGGGGGTCGCGTCGGCTGGTGCGACACTTGGAACCATGTCGAAGTCCAAGAGATCGCGAGGATTCTGGTTGAAGAGGGCATCTTCCAGTGATGTGCTTGGGCTGGCAGCATCGCGCGGGAGAGCGAAACCGTCGTCATTGCCGCCGATTTCATCGACGTCGCTACACTCGCAATAGACGTCGAGCGTCGCGGAGTTGCTGACCACGCTGCCGCAGGAATTGGAAACAACGCAGTCGTAGAAACCGGCGTCTGCTGCATTTGCGCTCGCGATAACAAGAGTCGCGGATTCGGCGGTCGGGTTACTAGCATGATCAATGGATGTGCCACCTCGGCGCCATTGGTATGACAAGAAACCAGTATGGACCTGCACGACCTGAAACGATATGGTCAGATTAGGACATGTGTCGGCTGGCAATGGATGCTGAATAATTTGCACTGCGCCTTGAGGCTCGGACAAAAACTCTGCGATTCCCTTGTCAGCGCTAGATAGAGGGCCGTCATTCCACCTTCCGTTAGCGTACCTCCCTAGATAGGCGTGGTTGCTTCCTTGACCGCCATTGGGTTCGCCGGCGTTCCAATTTGTATAGAACGTGCTTTCACCGTTTGACCATACCCAGACGCCCTCGACTGCAGAATCTGTGAAGCCAATCCAGAATCTATTGGGATGATAAACAGTTGACGTATCCTGAAAAGGGCCGAATTGCTGGACTAGGAATTGTTGCTCAGCGGCTGACCCGATCGCAACGAGAGTTCCTGGCGAGGGACACGCGTTGCGGGCCCACGATTCGCACGCATGCCAATCTCCTTGCAGACGTATGTACCAATGCCCATTTCCTCCGCTTTCTTCGGGCCACTGCACCGCATGCCCGATAGGTTGGGCCGTAGCCTGACCGGCGTAGGACAGAATCGACAGAATGACAGCAATGGCTCGCAATACCCGCGGACCCAGGATTTGATGTGAGATAATGCAACTAACAGAGGCCGGGCTGGCGACATCAGTCCATTCGGGTCGCCTTGGGAGCCGCGGGTTTCGCGGCATCTCACTGTCGCCAAGAGTGATCGTGCTACTCGCACTCATTTTTTCTCCCATGACGATTGCAATTGGCATGAAGCATGCTTCTCGCCTCGCAAATTTCGCCCGCAATCGAATAGCCTTTTAGAAAAGGAAACCGATCCTCTTCCAGGATTTAGGTAGCCTTGAAACACCTGAGCAACTCGGTTACTACGTGGGGCATGCCGTATCGAGTTTGGCCGTGTCCTTTCGTTCGGAAAGATTGCGGATGTTAATGAGCTGCTGCCACGGTATATTGTCCACTGCAGAATTCTTGTTTGTAGGACGAACAGCAGGACGAACACTGGTTGCGATTACCCATCATGACCGACCCCCATGCGATTGAGCCCGGGAACAGAACTGAAGCGGCCAGTCTCGACCGTGGCCGCATGATACAGCATGGATGTTCCGGTAAAGCAATGTTGATTGGGGTGGCAAGAAAAATTTCCCTAGGGACAGGACGCTCGTTCGGAACGGCGTAGTGCAAACGCACAAATCGAGGAAACGTGTGCTATCGTCTCCCCGCGAAGCACACCGCTTCGCAGTCGTTAGGATTCGCAAACGCGAACCGCCTGACGCCCAAGTGAAGGCCTTCACTTGGAGTTGCCCCGGCTTTCTTACAGATCGTGGGCGACAGCGAATCATGGGCCAATCAACCGCTGAACGAATAATCCTGTATCATCGAAATCGACAATGCCATCTGCGTTCATGTCGAACGCGCAATACACTGACGAAGCGGCTCCGCCTTCCAGCAACGCTGAAGCAAACCCGCGAATATCCTCACCGTCGGTCATACCACTTGCGTCGCCGTCACCCGTTCCACCGTCGAAGACGGTCAGCATTGCGGCGGTGCTAGTCGACTCACTACAGTCATTCGCTACGACGCAATCGTACGCCCCGGCGTCGCCTGTGGTTACATCAGTTAGGGTCAGCATCGGCGTCGATGTACCGGAGATGGATGAGCCGGTTGCAGACAGTCCGTCGACGAGATCCTCTTCGTTCTTTCGCCATCGGTAGGTCCGGGGGTCCGAACCGCCCGATGTGATTTCAAAGCTGGCGACGCCACCGGAGCACGCGACTTGATCTTGTGGTTGCGAGCGCACCCAGACGACCGTGGTCCCATCGCTTCGTACGCCGGTCAGTCGAACGAAATCGACACCCGAATCGTCGCTTACCACAAAGTCCAAATACCCGCGGGCGTTGATCTGAGGCAGGAAGTTCGTCGTGCCACCTCCGGTCTGTGGCGGCAAGGGCAATGCCGCTAAGTCAAGTGTGACGAGTCGCTCATCACCCAATCGCCACGGCACTGGCTGTCCAGACCCATCGGTGAACAGTGCTTCGGTCGAATTGCCACTCCCGAAGTAACGTGTCCAGAAGAACGCGTTGTCACCCTGGTTCTCGAATTCTGCGGCAGCGCCTGAACCGATAGCAAAGCCGAGGCGAATCAGGTCGGTGCCTTCGGCATTCTGCTGGTTGGAACCACCAGCCTGGACGCGAAACTCCAAGGTGGCAGAGACGAGGTCGCCGGGCAAGCCGGAAAAAGTGTGTGCAACTGACCGATTGGGGGTCGCGTCGGGTGGGGCAACGTTTGGGACCATATCGAAGTCCAAGAGATCGCGAGGATTCTGGTTGAAGAGAGCGTCTTCCAGCGATGTACTTGGGGTGGCAGCATCGCGCGGGAGAGCGAAACCGTCGTCATTGCCGCCGATTTCATCGACGTCGCTACACTCGCAATAGACGTCGAGCTTCGCGGAGTTGCTGACCAAGCTGCCGCAGGAATTGGAAACAACGCAGTCGTACGCGCCTGCGTCCGCCGCCTGCAGATTTGTAAGAGCCATGTTGGGGGTCGTTACCGACGGATTGAGAATCGGGTCGAGGTTCTCCCCTGCCTTGCGCCACTGGAACGCAAACGGTTCCGCGCCGGAAGCACTAACCGAGAGCGTTGCTGTCGAATCCGCACAGACTGAAAGATTGTCCAAATGCAGTGCGGGAATAGCGTCGCCGGTGGGATCCTCATACAACGCCAAGACTTCGTCTGCCGAAAGCGCCCGGTTATAGATTCGGAAATCGTCGAGTCGCCCAACAAAATATGCGCCATCACGGTCACCATCACGAGCCAATGCTAAACCACCGCCGCCGTAAGAAATCGATCCGGTTTTTGTCGTCTCTGATCGTAAAAGACCGTCAACGTAAAGCTTGCACTGATTTCCGTTGTAGGTCATGGATACCAAGTGCCAGAAGTCGTCATTTAGGACGAGGCCTGGTGCGGTCAGGGTCAAGGCCCCGTTGATACCATTCGTCACCACGTTGCCGCTAATCAGGCCAGGACCGTTGGCATTTAGGAACAGTAGAAGGCCGTTTGTGCGCCAGCGAACAAGGACAGGATTGTTGCCGGATCCCGTTTGTGTTGTGGTAGTTCGAAACCAAACTGAGATGGTGATCGCGTCCGATGGCAAAGGGCACGAGCCAAACCAGACATAATCCGAAGAGCCATCGAAAATGAGAGCATGCCCCGATCTTCCGCATCGGTCCGCAGTAGGCACAGCGTCGACAACTTCGCCCGGGCAAAACATGCCCGCTGTGTTTTGTCCGTCTGCGTCTAATCGATAGTGAGCTATTAACCCAAAGGAGAGGTCTGCCGCGGCAATTACTGACGGAGCCCCCAATAACGCAACTAAGGCCAGGACCTCACGGCATGTTATTCGCATGATGCTTCTTCCTCGGACCGTCTCCCGTCAGCACCGCACCACAAGAGGATAACGGGGAGTGCTTGTGGGCTTATCTAAGAAATACGGGTCCGTACCGATTCCCGCGGCCAATGGTAACCGGCGGATGGGAGTGAATGCAACGGAAGTTCGCCTTGTTGGGAAGAGGAGCCCGAACACTCATTCTGTCCATAGTCTTGCAAACGCACAATTCGACAAAAAATGTGATATGGTCGCCCTGCGAAGCACACCGCTTCGCGGTCGTTAGGATTCGCAAACGCGAACCGCCTGACACCTCATCAAAGGCCTTCTTCACTCGGTAAAATTGGCTCACCACCAAGCTAAGAGAGCGGTCTTATCAACCGCATTCGACGAAGGCCCGTAGAGCCGGATGCCACGAGAGTGGCTTGTCCGGTTCGAGGGAGGCTCTGTGGAGTAATCCCGATTGTTCGGAGTAATCCCATAGTTCTATCCCATGATTCTGCGTGGCCCGGCGGCGAAGCCGGGCAAACCGATCCGAATGCGAGCACGGTTTATCGACCACCGCCACCGCCTCACTCCCAGCGCGCTCGAGTTTTGAAACCATACGAGGTCGCCGGCGGTGGAGAAGGAACTCTGGGTGCTCTGGCCTGTCAACGAGCTCGATTAGATTTTGGACACTGCGGAAAAGGTAACCTGTCCTCACGAATGACCGAGGCGCCGGGGCCCTCTAAGAGCAAATCCCGCGATAATCATGAAGGTGGCTCCGGCAGGTTCGGGTACCACAATAAGACTCGTGCCGGCGAATGTCTGGGGCGAGACTTGCACAAAACTAGCTGAGACGTTAGCGAGATCGCCTTCAACCGGTTGCACGTGGATCAACTCGCCGGGAATCGCCATCTCCGGTATCAACAAATTGAAAGTGAACAAGGTGATGATGTCTCCCGCCTGACTGCCTGGATTCGGAGGAAAGACGTCCGTGGACGCCCCCGCGATCCCCTCGTATGTCCCGGCAATGGGCGCTCCAACAAAGACTGCGTTGACATCGTCAAATAGCACTTGGTTTACGTCAACATTTGAAACGGCACTCGCAGGGAGCCCCATCATCTCCAGATTAATGGCAAAGGAATAATGACCTACGCCGATAAGGTTATCTCCGGGAAGCGTCTCCACCTCAACGCGCATGGCGACTACATCCCCTGGATGCGCTTCGACGCTCATCGGAATAGTTCGATAGTCGGCGGCCCGCGCCTCGATCGCACTCATCATCGTTGCCACGGTCACAAACCACATCAAGCGGCGTGAATTCGCCATCATGCTCCATTTCCTCCGGGCAGACAAACGCAATCTGTAAACAACCGCGGCCACACCCTACGGTTATTCTGATAAGATCGCTTCCACAAACAACGCAATATCGCTTCCGTTCAGGACGCCATCCTGATTCATATCGCCAACACACACGCCAATCGCCGCCGGGTGCAGCATCGCCTGTGTCATCTCCTCTATGTCCGAGACGCTGACACCATTTCCGTCAAAATCACCGGAACCGGGGTTTGGACACGGAACCTGCTGCCGGACAAGACCCAAGTCGATGAAATTAACCACGTCATCGCCATTCACATCTGCCCTGGGGTCAAACGCGGTATCGCCATAATGTGTACCGAGCGCAGACTGAACGAGCTCAATATCCTGAGTGTTCACGCCACTGTCTCCATTGACGTCGCCGGCAATCGACGTCGTTATGACGGACTCGGCGCCGAAGGGCGTCTCGTTACCGGAGTCATCTCGCGCTTTCGCCTGGAATCGATACTCCGTTTCCGGATTCAACGCGCGTATCAGATGACCCTCCCATTGCTTCAGTCCCTGCCAATAGGGCTCATCCTGCAAGCGACCTGTCGGTGCAACGTACTTGCCGGACGTCGCCTCGTACACGGCGTGCTCAATTGAGTCCAGATTGTTCTCTCCTAACCCCAAGAGACTGACGGTCACTGAGGTTGGCGACACCAGTTCGGGAGCCGTTGGAACCTGTATCGCAACATAGGTAGTGGCATCCGGCTCGTCTGGCGCCAGCTCGAAATTACCAGCGTTATCGCGCGCGATGCTGTAGAAGGCATAGGTTCCGCCACCTCGACCTTCGTATGCGGAGCCGAATTCATCTGTGGGGCCGATGACCGGGAAGAATGGCTCATTATCAACGCTCCCGAAGATGGTGAATGATGATAGTCCGGAGCCAACATCATCGCCGGCCCAGGCCAATTCGACCTGTCTCGATTCGCTTACCGGCTGAAGTTCAACGACGGAACTTGAAGGCGCGTCGGCGTCGATCGTGTTGAATACTTCGTTCGTGACGATCGGTTCTTCGGCGTCGAACGTAATCGTCGCCGTGTTGCGGATAATGGTCCCCGTCGCAACATCGGATTCCGGTCGGATCGAGAATTCAACCCAACCCTGACCTCGCCCCGTGCCGTCCTCCGGCGGCAGAAAACCAACACTTCCATCCAACGGTGGCTCGCCTGTCGCAGGATCGATGCTCCGAAGGATCCAGAATACTTCGCGCGTCGTTGCATTGACACCTGCAATCACCTCGACCATAACGCCATGTGTTGCCGTTAGATCGACCGTGGTGTTAAATGAAACGCGGTTGTCGGGGACGTCGATCGTTGTGTCACCAAAGTGGATATCTCCGAGTCGCACTGTTCCCAGATTTCCATCAATCGGCATCGCATCTCTAATCTCGATACGAGAGGCCGGCGCTGATGCAACTTCAAGGTTCTCCAACTCCACACGGAACCTTGTTTGTTGCCCTTTCGACACCCACCCCTCCTCCCCTTGCCCTGAAAGTCGTATCTTCAGATTCGGATCCACAGCGACTGGAACCAATATGCAAACCGGAACCAAGTCCGGTCGCCCTACGAGTAGAGTTATCGCATTGCAATTGAGCGCCACCTGACAGCGTTCCGGATTCCGGCTGCACCAATCACAAGCATAACTACACACGGGGGTACAAACTAATAAATCGCACAAGAATGTCCCTGGCCCAGAAAGAAAACACAATAACCCACAATCCAACCCACAATAAAGTCCACATGCCAACTGCAAGTCAGATACTTGACGTCCACCATGCCCCTGGCCGAAATTAATGTCAAACTCCTCGCGAAAAACACTCCACCACACATTTGGATCCTCCGCGACCATGCGCAGCTCGAGAGTACTTTCTGGCGATGCCAATACACTCGCTCGTAGCAGATCAGCGTGCGCACGAAAGGGTCCATCACGAAACTCTTCGCGACCGTAAGGTGTGGCCTCAACAACGAGTGGTATTTCGCTGCCGGTGAAACCTTGGTCCATTTCGACAAAAATGAAGAACCGTTTCTCGTCAATCAATGAAAACTCCGTCATCAAGAAGTCCAGCGCCGCAATATTCTGTGCAGACGGTTCCAAAGTAAATTCCGGGGCCATTGGGTAGATGGTCAGACCCAGTTGGTCTCCTGAATAGATATCCAGCTTGACTATCGGTATATCGATATTACCCGTATTTCGGATCGAGACGGGGATTATACCGATCGTTCCTCTACGTATGCGCTGCGAAATGTCCATTTCAATCTCAACAGCTGACCGTACGCCTAATTCGACCTCAATTGCCGACTGCAAGACGGATACGGCACCGTTAATCGACTCGATAACGAGATCATACGATCCGGGACGCGTGTTCTCACAGTCAAACGTGGCAACAATAGTCACTGGATTGACATTGACGGCATTTATCGGTGCGACTAACTCGCCATTTGACTGGCCCCTAAGGTAAAGAGACGCTGTCTCTCCAAGTTTCGCCCCCGAGACCCGGATTGTCGCCCGTGCTTGCCCTAGTCGGTGCGGAGCGACAATTTCAGCTCCGAATGCCGGGACAGCGTATTGTAGGTGGACACCTGTAAGACTTCCTCCGCTTGCACCGCTAGAAACGCGTGCGAGTATGTAGTATCTACCATCTTGAGTTTCAGGTATTGTTATCTCCTGATTCGGCCGTGCTGGACTATCGAACGCAAAGTCGAACTTGCCAAGTGTCGGAACAGCTCCATACCGCACGTACATCTCCGTCCACGCAACCGGGCTCGCATGATTAAGGTTGATGCGAATAGTTTCTCCCGCAGGAACGTCGAGTTGGAAAAAGAGTTCCTCGCCCGTTGCGAGATTGCCTTCGTAGGGTGTTCCCAATTCCAGTTGGATGGCCGAGATGTCGAGCGTGCCCGCGGAGACGCTGAGGTTGTTCGATTCGTCAGTCTCCGGAATCTGGTTGAAAACGTCACTGCGAACGATGACGTGATACGTACCTGGCAAACCTGCTGGGATTCGGCCCGTTGCCGTGATCGTTCGCGAATCGCCCGGGTTGAGCGTGGTTGGTGGAACCGGATAGGAATCGGTCAGGGTGTTGCCGACGCGCCAGCGGATGCGCGGATCGTTGATGTCCCATTGATCGTCCGCCGACAAATATGCGGAATCTCGCCATCCTCCCATGACCGGCTGGTCTCCAATATTCGTTACAACCCAGCTGAAGAAGATTTCCTGGCCGAGTTCCGCCGTCACGCCGGGAGTAATCTCCGTCACCATTAGATCGGAAGGCGCCGGGAGCGTGATTTCGACCGGATCCGAAGCGATGGCGATGTTGTCGTCTTCGTTTGCTTCGGCGACCTGGGCGTTTCGATCTGTCACGATGAATACGTAGTACAATCCGCTACGTCCGAACGGAATATCGAGTTCCATTGAGACGGAATATGAGCCATCTGTGGGAAGCGGCCCATTTCTCGTCCTACCGCCGAGATAGAGGTCCTCGCCCGGATCGAAGAACAAATCGCGAGACAGAAACACGCTGTCATTCCATGATGACCCATTCGTCGGTCCCTGGCCGTTGTTTTCGACTGTCCAACTCACCGACAGCGGCTGACCGGAGACTGCAGTTTCCGGCAAACTAACGTTCGAAACCGTAAGATTTGCCAAAGGCGCTTGTTCGACGTTTATCACCATCGCCGCCGATAGCACGTTGTTGTTCTCGTTCGTCTCAAACACGCTGTTATTCACGTCTGTTCGGACGAGAATGTAGAATATTCCTCCGACAAGTGGCGGCACGAGAAAATCCGCCGATTGCGTATAGCTTTCGCCGACCGGAAGGCCGCCGAGCTGTGAGTGGGTTCTCGCGCCAAGTATGAGATCGCCACTGTCAATCAACTGATCGGTCGATAGATAGACGTGGTCGACCCATGCGACGGCGTTCGTCGTCAGGGTGCCGGCGTTTGTAACAGTCCAGGCAACATGCACTGACTGCCCCGACTGGACGGCATCCGGGCTGCTGATCGACACGATTGAGAGGTCCGAAGCGTCTCCCGTTACAATGAAGGGAGATATCGAAAGGTTATTCGCTTCACCGGTGCCGGCTTCGAACACGTCGTTCCCGTCATCGGTCCTAACGATAATGAAGTAATCGCCCGCGGCGACTAGCGGCAGTACTGCGTTCGCGGTGACGTCGTAGCTGGCTCCCGGCTCCAGTACCTGTCCCCTTGTTTGTGTCGCCAACAGGGTATCACCGGAACCTAGGGAATTGTCGTTTGAAAGGTAAGCCCTGTCCCGCCATGTTGATACCGGCGTCGCCGCGAGGCCCGAGTTTGTTATCCGCCATGAGAGCGCGATCGATTGAGCCGGCGCAGCCGATTGGGGCAATGTGTGATTCGGATCGAAGTTCGTCGCAATGGTCAAGTCTGCCGGAACAAGTTGAATTGTCATCGGGAGTGTCGACGCCAACACGTTGTTTTCCTCGCCGTCTGCGAGTTCGAACACGGCATCATCCACGTCGACCGAAACGATGACGAAGTACTCGCCGTCGGGGATGTTGTTGGGAAGACGAAATTGGCGCGTCTTCGAATAAGGTGCAATCGTCGGTCCACTCTCAGTTGTCACGGATCCGTGTGGGGCAGATCCTAACAGCACTGCAGTATCGTCAAGCGTCTCGATTGCCGATAGGTAGATCGTATCTCGCCACGTTCGCGAAGTTTGCGGATCAGGCCCAATGTTCTCGACGGACCATGTCACTTCAACGAGATTCCCCGGGTTACCTGTCGGCTGCGATCCAATCATCATCGGAACGAGGTCAGGCTGCACGGACTGGATAACCGTCAAAGTATTGGCACCGACGCTCACGTTATTCGACTCGAAGCCGAATTCACTCACCTGCCCAGACGCATCTGACACGATCTTGACGTAGAACGTTCCTTCCAATGCGACGGGAAGTCGCTCGGTGGTGGCTAGCGACAACGAGGCGTCCGGTAGCAATGGTGCACCGTTGCGCGGTCTCGTGTCGAAGAGAATATCATCCGGCCCAATAATCGGAACGTCAGTGGTTGAGAGATATACGGCGTCGGTCCATGCGCCACCATCGGTCGGTCCGGTGCCTTGATTCGTCTCAGTCCATGTCACAGTCAGCATTTCGCCCGAAAAGACGGGGTTTGGCGATGCATCAATGTCGGACGCAATCAGATCCGGCTGAGGCGCAAGGTCAATTCGAAATGTCATCGCACTCCGTCGTGCGTTGTTCAGCTTGTTTGATTCGGGCACGCTCGTGCCCGGGTGACAGCCGGTTGCCTTGTCGGCAAGCACGTAAACATACCATTCACCGATTCGATCCTCGGGGAGATGATAGGCAACGGAGTTGGTGTAGCTCTCGCCTGGCATGAGGATCTGTGGATTCGAAGCGCCAATCGACGGGGCGTCCAGATTGCAGAAGATCTGATCGTTACCGTTGATTCCCGTCCAGGTTATGTTGTCCTGAATCGCGATGAAGACGAGATCGTTCCAATGCGCGATTGACGTCGGCGCATTCCCCATGTTGTGCACAGTATATTCAATCGTTGTCGTCGTGCCGGAGAGCACGCCATCAGAAGGTGTCAAGACATCTGTTACGACTAAGTCAGCGATCGGCGCCTGGGTGACTTCGACCGGATTCGTCATTATTAATGCATTGTTCCCCGAGGTCACCTCCGCCAGATCGGAACCGACGTTTGTTACCGCCGCAAACCAATAACTGCCTGGAGTCATCGGGAGTGCAATCTCACGGACACGAGAATACGTCGCGCCTGGCGATAGCACCCCCGTAAACTCAATTCCCGATGAGAAAAGTGCGACATCATCGTCGTTGCCGAACTGGTCGTCCGTCGACATGACGAGGCGGTCCAACCAAGGTCCGCTTGCTGACGCCAGCCCGGCGTTTTGCACAGTCCACGTCAGAGCGACGGTCTGTCCCGTTATGGCAGCATCGGGTGATACCGAGATTTCGGTAATAGCCAAATCCGGACCTTGATCAACATCGACAAGCGCGGGCCCACCGATCGTCGTCGCTCTGTTGTTGCTTACGACGACATCATATTCGCCCACATCGGACGCGATCGCCGGTGCAACGTGAAGTTCCGCCGATTGAGCCCCGGAAACCCTCTCGTCATCCGACAAGTCAGATCCGTTTCGGCGCCACTGAAAACTCAGATCTTCGCAGCCGACGGCATCCACACTGAGCACGAACGCCTGCCCCTCAAATAGGGACTGGCCCGCGGGATCTTCGGTGATCTCCACACCGCTGAAGAGCTCCCAAGTGGGGCCTTCGCCGCTGCCGCATGCCAGCAAAACCGTTCGAGATCGCAGACGATCAAAGGCCATTGCCATCCAAGCACCGAATCGAGGCCCGAGCACGCCATCATTCGCCCAGGCTTGCCCATCCCACTCCCACGTGTAGCTCCGGTACAGACCACAGCAAGCGCCACCGCCCACCATCAAGACGCGTTTGCGGACACTATCATAGACTACCGCATGCCCAGCGCGCGGTTCTGGTCCGATGTCTGTAACGAGTTGCCAATTTCCATCACTGTATTCCCATGTATCACCGAAGTGCTCGCAGCATCCGATTCCCGCTCCGCCGAACAAGACGATGCGTTGTCTGGTTTCATCGTATGCCATTCCTGCAGAATGACGGGCAGCAGGCCCCGCATGATCAATTGATGCCCAAGACGTACCGTCCCACTCCCATGTGTCCGAGAGAGGCTCGCCATCCGTGGTCGCACCGCCAAAAAGGACGACTCGGTCTCTTGCGACGTCATATGCCATTGAGGCTCGCAGACGCGGCCCGGGGCCTTCGCTTGCGAGAAGTGTCCATGCGTTCCCATCCCATGCCCATAGGTCATTCAGACCCTCGCCGCCCGAATTGGGCAAAGCGTTGCCACCGAACAACAGGACTTGATGCCTCAGTGAATCATATGCCATCGCATGAGATGCCCTCGCGATCGGCGCAGGATCTGGATTGGCCTGAGTCCAACTGGTCCCATCCCACTCCCAGGTATCTCCGCGCAAACCGCCCCCGTTAGCAAAGTCTCCTCCGAAGAGAACAGTAACGCCACGCTCTACATCAAACGCCATCGCGGGTTGACACCTATCCGGTATTTCTCCTTGAGTTCGTAAGACCCAATTGCAGCTGTACTCCGATGGGGCAACGACATGAATCGGTTGCTCTGAAACAGATACGTTATTCGTTTCGATGCCAAGTTCTTCGACGTTCGATACTGAATCTGTTTTGACGATGACCCAATAATCACCTGGAAACCCCGGAAGGCTAAATGCTGAATTGAACCCTGTGTCAAAGCGGTCTTGCGTGTATTCAATGCCAGGATCAAGAAATCCCACCGGGGAATAGACTTCCTGTAACAGCAAATCGTCCTCAGAGACGCTCTGATCAACTGACAAGTACACTGCGTCCCTCCATGGGGCCAACGCTCTGCCGGCACCCACGTTCCTAACTGTCCACTCCACTTCGAACGCGTTGTTTACATAAGCCACCTGTCCAGCTAAGGGCACCTGCAAGTCCGTGATCGCTAGATCCGGGGCTTGGGTCACCGTCAAGATAACGAATGTCCTGCCATCAGCGAACTCCTGTCGCACGCCAAACACGAGGCCGCCTCCAAGTTCAAGTCCACTCACGCCCCGAAACCAATCGCCGAGTGAATTTGCGGCGATGATCGTGAACTCGTCACCCAGCATCGGCTCAAAGCCTGCATCGACCTGAATCTCCAGCATCCCGGAAACGATTGCGTTGCCATTGACATTGAGCCGAGGAAGATCCCTAGGCGTACTTTCGTCAATCTCAATGCGAAGGATTCCTGACTCGCGCTGTTCATAGGCACCGTTGATGACGAGACTGTCGTTTGGGCTCGAACCCGGAGCCAAGACGCCCTTGTTTTCCACTCCCACTGCATCAAGGACGCCATCACCTGATATCAGACCATTAGGCAGAATTCGAATCCAATCCTGACTTTGGATTGCACCGTCGTTTGCCAAGGTGACCTGCCCCTGTCCCGATTCGCCGATGTGAAGCCACTGGGCCAGCTCTACTCGAGACGTCAAGCCATCGACGACCAATTCGCCGGTCGACAATGCATTACTTGCCACGCCCATCCATTGATTCGACGATACCCGTGCACCATTACTGACTTCCATACGTCCGTGGCCGGATTCACCGACTACGATAGAGTATTCAGACTGAAGCGACGCTCCGTCACCCGAAACAATGACACTACCGTCGCCCGCTTCGAATCTACCGATCGATATCCACTCATCGACATCCACCTCCGCACCGTCAAGAATCTCAAGTGTGCCCTCGGCTGATTCACCAACCTCCAGAAACCAGCCGACCTGCAGACGCGAGAGCGGATCAGACACGGATATTCGGCTTTGTGTACTGAGATTCTCTCCGATTCTCCCAAAAATCTCTGTTGCAACAAATGCTCCAGCTGTTACCTCCAATACGCCCTCTCCTCGCGCCCCCACTATTAGCTCGCGAGCTGTTTCCAACTGCGACCCATCGCCCGAAATTCGCACACTCCCTGAAGAAGACTCTCGGCCAATCAAGATTGGCTCTGCCACAAGAACGTGTCCCCCCTCCTCGATCAAGATTTGACCATCACCACCTGCCTCGCCAACAATCAGAGAGCCCGAGTTTATCCAAGAGGAATCGTCACCAGAGATCTTTGCTACTCCCGTCGCGGTCACGCTATTACTGCCGATCCCAGTTCCAACAGCTGAGCTTCCGTCGAGGATCTCTAACCGACCGCCGTTTTCAATACGTAAATCTCCCGCCCCACCCTCCCGTCCAATTGCGAAGAACCCATGCTCCAGCACAGCACTGGCACCGTTGATAACCCTCAACGCACCGTTATTTCCTGTCCCACCACCTATCGAGATGTCACAACATTGGATCTTGGTCAGGGTTGATTCAGCGCCAGAGACCTCAAACTCACCGGAATCGCCCCCTACGCCTAGCGTACCAGTTTGGACATTCGCGTTGTCAAGTGAGAGACGTGCGACACCACCATCGACACCGACATAGATATTCGAGGCCGTGAAACTCCCATTTCGCAACAGCAAGGAAGACGTCGTCAAGCCGCCGGTCCCGACGCCGATTTCACTGAGTACGTTCATTCCTCCGACAAACGTATCCGCTATTGGATTCGGACAGGAATCCGAAAACCCGCTCGCGGCATCCACTTCCCAATCCCCGCCTCGAACTCTAAGCGACGCAATCGACGTGTCGGCTCCTTGCAGAATGGCTTCGCTACATGGCAACAACGGACACTTCCGAAAATTCCCCAAGAACACTCTGTGGGGTTGCGTACCATTTTGTTGTGGATCAAACACATCTTGCAGGACCGCAACGTCATTCGGACCGGGCAATATCCCCCCTAACCATACGTCCTCATCGAAGAATGAGGCGCTCGCTGGGGTTGCCCCGGATAGCCATGCGCACTCAGACGGGTCGCCGACCCATTGGATTTCAGCCGCATTGATTGCGGAAGCGATGAACGTGATGCATGTTAGAAAAGCCAGGTTACGCATGATCTATCACCTCACCCGCGGCATGCCTTATGGTTGACATATCGCTGCAAATCATCTTCTACTGCTGCCCCGTTGCCCACTTGCGGATTGCGTGCTAATAGGGCCAGCGGATTCCCAACCCAACGGATTCATCGAGTTTCGCCCGAGCATTGCAAATGCGTTCGCAATTCCTTCCGCCACACTAAACAGATCAACCCGAGATCAGTTCTCAAGATTCAGCCTCATAACCCGTCGCCAGCGTTTTCTGATGGCTTAGCGCGAGGGCGTCAACCCATCGACGTCGAACGGTTCATTCTTGACGAGGAGACATCTGGTTCTTTTGGCAGAGAGTCGTTTCCAGCATGTAGATGTTTGCACCGTCCGTTTAACTATCGGATGGTACCGACCCCTTCCCTGCGAACTTACAGATTTCCAACTCCGATGATCGAAGTCTCGTGTTTCTTTCATTCGTCTCGCGCCCGTTACGCCCGCTCCTTTGACCATTAGATCAAACCACCTGGGCGTCGTATATCATCCCCTGGGATGATGACTACGAGATTCTCTCCGATCGAAAGGCACTTCTTGCGATGCAGAATGGTGATCATGAATCAGCGTGAGTACCAACCCGAGTCGGTTCTTACACCCAAACTTCTTGTAGATAGAGCGAGAATGTGACTTGAGGGTCGGCGCCGTGATGGAGAGCATCGTCATGATCATCCTTCCGGTCGCGCCGCGGCAAACGAGGCCTGCCACTTCTGCCTCTCGGCCAGTCAACCTTCGCGCCGCTACGACGCGATTCCATTCGGCGGTCGATAGAATCGGCGGAAACGGTATCTTGTCGTCACCACGGCTCTTGCGTTTCATGCTCGCCTACCGAAGAAATACGAATTCCTATCGCCATGACTTGGCGGCTAATGACTAGGTGACACATGAATCGTCCCGCTCATGAATTGGCGGAAGATTTGATCGGAAGGCGCAAACTATCCTTCCTTTCGCAACAATTACCTGTCCGCTGATCTCGACGGAATGCGAAAAGGGCGTCCCCGTTCGTCTTTCTGGCGACGCGATCCGAGTTCGCGTGAGCATTAACGCCGCCCTACCCGTGTGGGTGAGCAGCTCGGGAATTAGGAAGGGGCTCGAATTGGAGACGGATCACCTGAAGCGCGCTTCGCTTGAGGCGGATTCGCCCTTGTTCTCGCTGTGGATGGCAACGATGCCCGAGAGCCAAATGCGGTGGCCAAAGCAGCTATCCCGGCGATCGCCATGTCACTGTTCTGACTCGCCAATCTCACGGGCGGGAAGGCGCTTCAGATCTTCAAGAATCCTCGCCCGAAGTGCAGCTCCATCGGGAAGCATATCAAGTGCAGCTTCGTAGTAATCCCGGGCACCCTCGGAATCCCCGATGAGTTTAAGGGCGCGGGCAGCGCCCTGCATGACGGTCGGATCCGAGCTGCCGATTTCGTCCCTGGCTTCATGTGACAGCCTTCGGACCTCGTCGTTACTTTCGGGGGAATCGGATTGACGGGCAAGACAGTAGGCGAAGCGGGCCTTGTCTCGCGGCGTTGCATTCGGACTTCGACCTCGGCCCGCGTATAGATCAAACCTCTCTTGGTCCAATTGCTGTACCGTCTCGGTATCACCCTCGGCCTTTGCCAGTTGCGTAGCATACGTCAGCGTCGCCTCATAGGCGGTCGCGGCATCCTGTGTCGGGTCGTCCCTGTGCATCTTGCGCACGATCGCGAATTGACGCTCGACCGCTCGATGACACGTTTCGAAGTCTCCCGAGCGCATCGCCAGCAGGTATCGTTTGAACTCCACTTCGAGTCGATAGCGTCGGGCGATTTCGCAATCTGGCTCCAGGTGTTCGAAACGCTCCACAATCGACTCGGCAATCCGCAGGTACTCGGCACTGGGGATGTCGTCTTCGAACCCGTCCGGTGCGAGCGTCATGCGAAGCGCAGCGCCGGCGCAGTACTCGGCGTATGTCCGCTGGTTCTGATCGCGATCGTAGAGTTTTCTAGCGTAATGGTATGCATCACGATAGGCGTGGTATGCCGCCGGTTGGTTACCCTTCTGAAGTTCGAAGTCGCCCTGGATCCACGCGGCGGATCGGAATGCGGCATCGGTCCGGACGTCATCCGGCGCGATGTCTTGCAGTTGATCGCAGACCTCTCCGCGTTGTTTCAGCAACGCATCCGCGTCGTCGAAGCGATAGGTGCGAATCGCGTTGGCGGCGAGGCGCTCATAACTCCATCCCAGATCGTCGAGCCAGTCAATACGATCAGGTCGCGCAGCCACAACGTCTTCCTGGATCGCCAGCGCACGCTCATACCAATCACGCGATGCAACCAGCCCGGTCTCGTGACCGTGCAGATCGCCGATCAATACATGGTCGATCGACAGCTTCGCCTTGAGTTCCACATCATCCGGGAATCGCTCACACAGTTTGCGACGAATCTCGAGGGCCTCGATGCGGCGAGTCATCGCATCATCGATACGTTCCTCGTCGCGATCGATGTTGCCCAGGTATTGCAATACGTCGGCGTAGGCGTTCAGCAACTCGGGATCGTCGGGCCGCTGGGCAATCAACCAGCGAAGTTGCTTCTCGACCTTCGCCAGCATGTTTTTCCTGACTTGAAATGTGCCCGTGATCGCGTCGAGGTTTCGGGCCACATCGACCGCGAAATACCCTGACATCTCGGTCATTTGGTCCAGCGACTTGTTCGCCCGGTACACACCGAACCATCCCAGCCCGGTGCCGACGATGATCGCCAGGCCTGCGACACATGATGCAATGAACGCCCCACGCCGACGCCGTGCGAATTTGCTCACGACGTACAGGGTGCTCTGCTTGCGAGCATGGACCGGCAGGTTGCTGAGGAACCGCTGCAGATCATCCGCCAGATCCGCCGCGGACTGGTATCGGCGAGACTCAGCCTTCTCAAGCGCCTTGTGGACAATGGCGTCGAGGTCGCGCGCAACACCGGGGGCTCGCGCACTCGGTCGCGGAGGATCTGTGTTTTCGATGTCGGCGACGATTTGCGAAAGCGTTCGTCCAGACGTGGCAAACGGAAGCGTGCCGGTGACCACTTCGAACAGCAACACACCAAGCGCATAGACATCGACGCTGACACCGCATTCGCCGCGGAGCTGTTCCGGACTCATGTAGGCAAGCGTGCCCATGAGCTGCCCAGGCATTGTCGCAAAGGACTCAATCGCCGATTGCTCCGTAACGATCCGGGCAATGCCGAAGTCGAGGATCTTCGGTTGAAGGGTCTTTCCGTGGCGTTCGACGCGGATGTTTGCCGGCTTCAGATCGCGGTGGATTACGCCCTGCCGATGCGCGTAATCGGTCGCTTCGCAAAGGCGAACCATGAATCTCAGACGATCCGACAAATTGATTGCACGATCGTTGATCAGCGCATCGAGGGATTCGCCGACGACGAGTTCCATGGCAAGGTATGCACGGTGAGGCTTCAGTGTCGAGTCGGTTCCGGATTCGAAGATCTGGGCGATACCGGGATGACGAAGGCGCGCAAGCGCTGATCCTTCGTTCGCAAAGCGTCGCGTACTGTCGGCAGAGACGCGACCTGGACGGATCACTTTGACGGCGACTTCACGGCGGGGATCCTGCTGCTCGGCGCGATAGACGACGCCCATGGCGCCTTCTCCGATCAGTTGAATCAGGCGAAATCCCCCAATGGCGTCGGGCATGTCAGGATCGACGTCCACCGGTTCGCTCATTCGGTGAATCAAAGTGTGATTGAAGATCGGTCGTTCCAGCGATTGCCAGCCGAGTCGATCGTGCGCCAGGAGGGATTCAACTTCGGCGCGTAATTCGAGGTCACTTCCACAGAGGTTCTCCAGCGCATCGTTGAGGCGATCGCCGGAGAGTTCAACGACGGACTCAAAGATCGCGATCGCCTGCCTGGTACGGTGGATGTTCATGTCGAACGCTGCCATGCCGCCGGATACACCCGTTCATGCAGGAAATGCCAGCAGAGTCGCGGTCGATTCGCCGCTCGATGCCGCCGCGTAGCTCGTAAGCTAGTCCACTGTTTCAAGCGCCTGTCGCAGCCATGCCTTTGCGGCGCGCCAGTGGAGTTGGACCGTTCTTGGAGCAACGCCCAACACCTGCGCAGCCTCTTCTTCCGTCAGACCGCCGAAAAACCGGATGTCTACGATTTTGGCAAGCTTCGGCTCGATCGCCTCGAGTTTAGTCAGAGCTTCGTCGAGGTCGATCAAATCGAGCTGGACCGGCGAATACGACAGCGCGCTCGTTTCCATCGTCACGCGCCGCTCGGCGGGAAACCGTTTGCCCGCCTTCTTACCTCTAGCGTGATCCACGAGCACATGGCGCAAAGTTGATGCTGCCGCAGCGAAGAATTCGAGCCGACCAGACCAGCCTTTACGATGCTTGGCGAGGCGCAGATAGGCTTCGTTCAACAGCGCGGTCGGTTGAAGTGTGTGTCCTGGGCGTTCACGGACCAGCAATGCTGCCGCCAGATTCCGCAATTCGTCGTGTACTTCGCCCCACCAAGGCTGGGAGGTAAACCAATCGAGGGAGCCGAAACCCGGCAGGTCGGGATGGCCGTTATCGTTGGCAGGCGAACTCAATTCTGGATCACCCATCATAAAGAGTCCGCCTTCTACTCGACCCAACACACCTCGCAATTCGGACAAAGATCATCTTACTCTGCTCGGCGTAGCCAAGGAAGTGCTTCTGCGGATCCGGTCGGCGCAGAATCACGTACGGTGCAGCGATTATGCCACAATGATCTCGTACTCATCGAGGCGTTGCCTACATCCAAGTATGCTTACACGACCTCATGCGTTGTTAGGTTAGGCAATTGCCGGACAGACTCAGCCGGACATTCTGTAATTTGCTACGCACTAACACTTTGCCGCGAATGTCACCCCTCAATGTCCGGACAAGACGGACATTTTCTGATGCCTGATTCCGACCCATCCGAACAACCAAGACGCTCGCTGAGGTCGCGATTCGGGCCCAATCACAAAGCGATTCTGAGCCATTTCAACACGTTTGTTGGCGGCGCTTCGCCAACATGCGAACGTCGTTGCTGTCGCGGATTACTCGGTGGAACGAGCGGCAAATCTGACCGCATCGATTCCTATCCAAGGGCTCGGCGAAGCAGTCAGATTCGGCTCGATTGGTCGGTTTCAGCAGGCTGGAATGCACACGATTCCGGCGGATCCGGGCGCGTTTCTGGCCCCCGAAAATGGCGTGTCACCCCTATCACGCTCCGACACGCCTAACCGCAAACGGAGCCGAGAGTTACGCATTTTGTCACCCTCAAGAACCCGACAAAAACGACACACATTAGGCCCGAAATCCGAGAGGAACCTACGAGTGTGCCGTACCCCCGGAGGTGACCCCTTTCTTATGAAAACGATGACGCATGAGGTTAACTGCCGTGCTGGCTGAGCTTCGCGCGTAACTCCGCCCCGCCAGCGGACTTGTCGCGATATCGATGCTTGAGGCATTCCTCTCCCTTTTTCCAATCCCGCGACGGATCATCGAATTCGCGCCGTAACTGGCGCCATATCGACCGATTCCTCTCCGTTTCCGGAGGCCGATCCGCATCGTTTGGTTAACTTTCGAGGCGCATTCTGAGCTTCGACGGTCGTAACCGACGGACGCCCGTCGAGCACAATGCCGATTGAATTCGTGGCGACGTTTCAGCCATTGCCAATCGTCGAGACGAGCCAATCGAACGAGCGGTGTGAATGTTAGGCGGAGGCGTGAAGCAGATCTGAGAAGTGATTCCATTGAATGGCGGGCGACGCATCAATCGGAATCGCTCGTAGGACGCGTTCGCGGAGGTGTGAGACTCGGTCGGGCTCGCACAAGATGACTTCCTGGATCTCCGGCGCGAGCATCCGCAGCCTGATGATCTGCGAGACGCGAGCGCGGGAAACACTGATCTGCCGGGCGATCTCGGCGTAGTCGGTAAGCGAACTGGATTCAACGGCGCGATGGATTTGATGGGCGAGGATGAGCATCTTTGTCAGCGACGGGATCGACTCGGGAAAGGGATCAGCCGCCGGCAAATCGTGATCGAATTCAGGCCGCTGGACTGATTCGATTTCCACATCGAATTCGAACATCGTGCCGCGTGCCGATTCCATCATGCTGCCCTTCCGTCGTTGCTCGACTTCAAACATTGCATCGCAGCATCAGTCAACTCGATCCCGATTCGTTGCGTCTGCCGGTCGTACTGTACGCGGTCGACAATCATGCGAATGAGCCGTGCCTGCTCGGCGCTGCTGAGATCTGTGGATTGAGTGAGCAACGGGACCGCCTCGACTAGGTGGCAATTCCGCATCATCGTTCGGTCGAGCGGCAGGTCTGCGAGTTTCGACAACACCTCCTGCTCGATTGATGCCGCCTTGACGGTCTTGGTCGGACACGTCCCGTGTCCCCGTTTCATCGCCTTCACGCAGGTGTAATACCGATACTGACGCTGGCCGCGCGAACAGGCCGTGTGCGACATTGCCGCATCGCAGGCTTTGCAGCGAAGGATTCCCTTCAACAGTGCATGGTACGAGTTGCGTGTGATCGAGCCCTTGGTCTTCGAGTTTCGGCGTAGAAGCGCCTGCGCCCGCACCCAGGTCTCGGCGTCGATGATCGCATCGTGCAACCCCTCGAAACTGGTGTCGTGATGCCGCACCCTACCGATGTAGGTCTCGTTCATTAGCAGGTAGTTCAGATTCGACCTGTCGACCGGCTTGCCGCCCATCGGTTTGCCCTTCGCCGACGTCCACCGCTTCGTAGTCCAGCCACGCAGATTAGCCTGCCGCGCCGTCTCGATCAGGGACTCATGCTTCAAATACAGTTCGAAGATCCCTCGAACCTGTTTCGACTCCTCCTTATTAACGGTCAGCGTCTTGCGTTCCCGGTCCACGTCGTAGCCAAGCACCTGCCAGCCGCCAGCCCACTTACCCTTCTTCCGCTGGGCAGCGATCTTGTCGCGGGTCCGCTCGCCGATGATCTCCCGCTCGAACTGCGCGAAGGAGAGCAGGATGTTCAGTGTCAGCCTACCCATCGAATCGGCGGTGTTGAAGTGCTGAGTGACGCTGACGAAATGGACCTGCTTCTGCTCGAATAGCTGCATCAATCGGGCGAAGTCCAGCAGCGAACGTGATAGTCGGTCTACCTTGTATACCACGACGCAGTCGATCTCCCCCGCCTCGATGGCAGCCATCAGCTTCTCCAGCGCCGGCCGATCCATGCTGCCGCCGGAGAAGCCGCCATCGTCAAATCGATCAGACAGGACCTGCCAGCCCAAGTGTTTCTGGCTCGCTACATAGGCTTCGCACGCCTCACGTTGCGCATCGAGCGTGTTGAAGTCCATATCCAGGCCTTCGCTTGTCGATTTGCGGGTGTAGATCGCACAACGGACCGGTCCCTTGGCATCGGCCGATTGGGCTGGCTTCGGTTTCCGGCGTCTACCCATCTATTCACCTCCCTTCCTTTGCCGTACAAAACCGAAGAAGAGATTGCCATTCCACTTTGCGCCGGTGACCGCTGACGCGACGGCGCTGAGCGAGCGATAGTGTTGGCCCTCGTACTCGAAGCCCTTCTCCAACACGCGTACCGAGATCTGTCGGCCTTGGTACGTGCGCCGGATCATGCAACCCGGTGGCGGCAACCGGACCTTCTTGCGACGCGGTCCCGACGGCTCCGACCATTGTGGAACAACACAACCGTTGGCCGTACGCAGCTCACCGAGTGGATCCCAGCGGTCGATTAGCTCGTCGAGGCGCGACAGTGCTTTCGGCGACAGTTGGACATCGACCAAACTCACGCCTTGCCGCCTTTCGATGTGGCTCGTGCGAACAAGCCGCGGTCGGTCTTCTTGAATCGCGACGCACTCCCCTTCTTTGTGATCTCACGGACGATCGCGGAATACAACGTGGCATGCGGCGTTGCGCCATCGGTCCTCCAGCCTGCCGCGATCACCCTCTCAGCGATCGTCTTGGCATTCAGCGGCTTGCTTGACTCCGCCAGCACCTCTGCCGCCAGATCAAGCCCGCTGACAGGCTTCGGGCGGTTCTCGTTAGCAGGCCTCGATTTCGATTGCTTCGCTACGGCTGGCGCTGCTGTGGCCATTTTCGACGACCTGGTCGTATTCGTAGTCCCTCGACGCGCGCTCGCCGTTCTCTTCTTGCCCGACTTCTTGTTGGTCTTCTTGGTCGCCATAGCTTGGCTCCTCAAACTGTGTGCTCCGTTCGCTGGCTCACATCGGCCGATCAAGCGAACTGACTCACATGAGGGCAAGCCGGGAGCGTAACATCAAGGCAATTCAGCGGAATTGTGGCGGGATTTTTGGGAGAGAATATTGGGCGAATTCAAGCCTTCAGGCACGCGGCCTGCTTGTCACACCTGCACGTCGACGGTCGCATGCAACGCCAATAACCTGATTTGGCTGCTTGATTGTGTAATCGCTCCTGTACTTCAGTCCATTCGCGCGTTCCCAGATTACGGTGTTTCGGTGCGATCGCCGGGCGGGTACGCTTCATTCGTGGCCAGTCGCGGAATGCTCTTAGAGCGTCTTCACTGCAGGCGTAGCGTGTATCCGCAATGTTTGAAGCAGTTTTTGGCATCGGTGGGTGTAACTCGGTCGAGGACGGATTGCATTGCATTCCAAAGTGCGTCGCGTGTTCGGAAGGCGAGCGATCTGAGGACTTGTTTGATCTTGGCGAAGACTAGCTCGATTGGATTCAGGTCGGGGCTGTATGGCGGAAGGAAGACGAGTCGAGCACCGGCCTCTTCGATCAACTCCTGAACGCGCTGTCGCTTGTGGCTCGACAAGTTGTCCATAACCACGATGTCGCCTGGCCGGAGATGGCCGACGAGCACCTGCTCGACGAAGGCCTCAAACACATCACCGTTGACGGCGCCATCCACGACCGTGGAGCAACGAATCCCCTTCAGCCCCAGCGCGGCAATCAACGTGGTCGTCTTCCAGTGACCGTGCGGTGTCTTGGCGACGAGGCGTTGTCCGCGAGGGGCGCGACCGCGCCGCCGCGTCATGTTGGTCTTGGCCCAGGTTTCGTCGATGAAGATCAGACGTTTGGCGTCGATCGTCGGTTGCTTTTTCTTCCAACTGCATCTTTGGGCTGCGACGTCGGGCCGGTCTTGCTCGGCCGCGTGGATCGTCTTTTTTTTGAAGTCAATCCGAGGCGCCTCAGCGCCATGCAAACGGCCGATTCGCTGCAATCCGCGCGCAACAGTGCGTGGAGTTCTTTGATCGTTGCATCGGGATGCTTCTTCACCAATTTAGTGAGGCGATCGACATCGACTTTGATGACGGTCACGCCGCCCATCGGCCGCGCACTGGTCTCGCCCGTTTCGCGGCGGCGTTACTTGACACGTCTGGCCCACGCACGGCTGACCTGAAAGAGATCGGCAATCTGCTTCGTCTTCATGCCGCGGTCGTAGGCGGCCAAGATTCGGTCCCGAAGATCCTGAGAGTAGGGAGATCCCATCCATGGCTCCTTTCAGGCCCATTCTTCGGCGTACTGTCCAAGAACTCAAACGACGCCCAATTCGTACCGCGCATGGCGACTCAATTCAAGCTTTGGGTAGAATCGCGGTCATGAACGTTCTCCGACCATGGCAACTCCTGTTGGTGACGCTGGCCGGATGGATCAACCGGCAACAGAACGACGTCATCGCCTACATTCAGGAAGAGAATCGCATCCTCAAGTGCAAGCTCAAGGGTAAGCGGATCCGATTCACCGACGACGAGCGAAGGCGCCTGGCCGTCAAGGGTAAGGTCCTCGGACGCAAGGCCCTTCGGCAGTTCGCGTCGATCGTGACACCCGACACCATCCTGGCCTGGCATCGGAAATTGATCGCCCAGAAATGGGACTACAGCAGCAAACGAGGACCGGGGCGTCCACGTGTCGCGAACATGATCGCCGACTTGACGGTCCGCATGGCGAAGGAGAATCCAACCTGGGGACTCACGAGAATCATGGGGGCGCTCTACAACCTCGGCCATGAGGTCTCTCGGGGAACCGTCTCTAATATTCTGAAAGCACATGGTATCGATCCGGCGCCCGAGCGCGGCAGGCGAATGCCATGGTCCACCTTCCTCAAGGCACATTGGGAGTCGATGGCCGCGACCGATTTGTTCACGGTGGAGGTCTGGTCGCGATTCGGCCTGGAGCGCTATTACGTCCTGTTCTTCATCAAACTGTCCAACCGACACGTGCACATCGCTGGCATCACGCGCAACCCGGATGCGCGGTGGATCAAGCAGATCGCACGAAATGTGACGGATCCGGATACCGGATTTCTGCTCAACACTCGATACTTGATCATGGATCGCGACGCGATATTCACTGCCGAGTACCGTGAATTCCTGAAGCGAGATGGCATCAAAGCCGTTCGGCTTCCACCGCGGTCGCCGAATTTGAACGCTTTCGCGGAGCGGTATGTGCGCACCATCAAGGAGAGTTGCTTGAACCGAATGATCTTCTTCGGAGAGCATGCGTTGCGAACAGCGATCGACGAATTTGTGCAACACTACCATCATGAACGCAATCACCAGGGCCTCGGTAATCGACTAATCGATCCCGCCGAAGACGTCGGCCTCGACATCGGCCCCATCGCATGTCGGCAACGGCTCGGCGGAATCCTTCAGTACTACTATCGCCAGGCGGCGTAGCTTGACTCCGAAAGAACGCGACATCGTCTCTCGCGCGTTTGCGCGCGCCGCACGAATCGGCTGCTCCCGCACAGTCCAGATGCTTCTTGCATTTTGGGGCGCTCGCAGCCCTGCCGCTGGGCGCGATCGAGTTCTTGGACATTACGGGGGCTCGGCTTTCCCATCGTGCGCATGGTTGTGCTGATCTCGCTGGCGACCGCGATGCTGACCAGCCTGGCGATGGCGCCGTACGCTGGCAAACAGACGGGCGAACCGGCATTGCTTCGCGAACAGATCGACCGACTTGGCGAAGGCGACATCGTGCTGTTCGATCGCTACTACTGTTCATTTTTCATGCTGGCGGAATTGCAGGCGCGCGGCGTGGATGTCGTGGCGAGGATTCACGCGCGGCGCAAGATCGACTTTCGGCGCGGACGCCGTCTGGTCAATGGCGATCACATCGTCGAATGGCTGCGGCCGCAAAGGCCCGCGTGGATGGACGAGGCGACGTACGAACGCATGCCGGCGGCGATCCTGGTGCGCGAGATTCGCGTCAACGTTCCGCAGGCGGGCTTCCGCATCGAATCGTTCGTGGCCGTCACCACGTTGACCGACGCGAAGGCGTATTCGAGTGACGAGGTCGCGGAACTCTACCGGCATCGATGGATGGTCGAACTGGACATCCGCGCCATCAAGCAGACGATGGGCATGGATGTGTTGCGCTGCAAGACGCCGGAGATGGTTCGCAAGGAGATCTGGACGTGCCTGCTGGCGTACAACCTGCTTCGCCGGACCCTGCTGCAATCGGCGGAGGCGGACCAAGTGTCGCCGCGTACGCTGAGCTTTGCGGCGGCGATGCAATCGACCGCCGCCAATTGGATGCTGAGCACGGTCTGCGATGACGCCATGCGCCGACTGCTCATTGACGCCACCTTGGCGACGCTGGCGACCCACGTCGTCGGCAACCGCCCCGACCGCGTCGAACCCCGCGCGGTCAAACGCAGGCCAAAGGAAATGGCGCTACTGATGCAACCACGAGCACAAGCCCGCGAGGCACTGTTTAAACGACGAGCGTCGTAAGTCGTTCATTAACAAGCGGCAGTGCCATTCGTGACTGTCCTGACTTATCACTGTCCTGACTTATCGACACCTTTTCTTCGCCCCAGAGAAGAAAGAACACGTCTATGGTAGCGTTTCGCCCTTGACTGGAGTTAGGCTAATGGGTGACACCTTTTCCGGCCCTGGCCACTACGCAATTGCAGACTTACATCAGTTCAGTTTGAGGTCTTGACACGCATTGCGATGTTATGGATCGCATCATAAAGCCACGAATCGCCAGCCTCACCCTTCAATATCAAATAAGCTCTGGCAACTACCAATCCAACTGGGTTGATGCTGTAGTACTTCCCGTACTTCAGGACCGGCTCCCCATAGTTATACTCATTTTTCGACCGCAGTTTCTGCTCCCACGTCAGCTCTGGGAATTTCAGCGGTAGGATTTGGCTTAGGAAGAGGCCAATGTCAAAAGCCAACGAGAATGTCCGATTCGTCAATTCTGGGCCCAAATCCCCCATTGGATGTCCGAATTCACTTTCGATCTCGTCAATCTCTAACGGTGTCCTTGGTCGCCCCTCAACATGACCGACGAACCAGCTGCCTAGCGTGAGCATAGACTCGTCACTTTGATTCGGCTCCCAACCTTCGTACCCTGGTGTCGCTACCACAGCTTGCGTCAATTCTGCCAACCTATCGTGTCGAATCGCGAAAAACCAGCGGTAGTACTCCTTCAACTCTGGCTTAGACATTTCCCGGAACTTGAGCGAAAACGGCGGCTGGATGAGTCTGTAATTCATGTTACTCATGAATGATAATCTTAATCCCCGCCGCTTCAAGTGCCTTTCTAAGCGGCTCGGTCGGACCGATTTCTCCCGTCTTGGGACTTCGATAAAAATGCCAAACCGCCTCATTGATATCGTCATACTCGTTTACGATCGCCTTATCCTTCTCAATCTGCTTCAGCAGCTTTCCGCGCAATCCTTGTTTCCCGACCTTCGATTCATGTATCGTCTTGCCAACAAGCCGATCGACAAAGCGCCTCCCTTTGCTAGTGGGGAAATGCCATTGGGGCTCCCCCCCAAGGGCCTTTAGAGCATCTTCTCCGACCTTGCCGGTTTCACCAATAAGCTTAAGAACACGGGGACTGTCGTCAACGCCACACCCGGCTTTTAACAACCTCGCCCGAAACGCGGCGGCAGTCTCTTCCGTTAGCCCCTTAAGTCGCTGAATCGTCTTGAACTCACCGGCCAACTCGACCATCGTCCCAAGCGGCAACACTGAGACACCAGACAGCGCCTGCTCCCACCACTCTAATTCTCGAGGCGTAAGATCGCTCATACTCTGTCCGGTTACGAGCTCGATAAAATCTGCGAATGGGTTTAAGGCCATTGCAACTTGCATTGCCCCTTGGGCCACTCCCGATAGTTCGTAAAGAACACTCTTAATTGCTATTACGTGTGCAGTATAAGCCACCTCTTCATCAAGCGTGTCGTCTACGTCGACTCCCCGACTATCGACTTCAACATAATCCTTGAAGTACTTGGTGACGATGTAATGACCACCCGAATATATATGCACAACAGTTACACCATCCGGGCGATCATAGATATCATACATATCATCCGCATTGACGATGATTGGCACCTGCCCCCACGGATCCCAATACCTCCACGGACTATTCCTCACATACTCATAGATGTTCCAAGAGCCTGCGAGGTATCCGATGGGATCGCGCATGAGCCACTTGCCGGTGACAGGGTCGTACATGCGGAGCCGGTGATCGATGACGACGACGACGGGGGTTTCAGCGTAGCTCGGCAACTCTGCCGCAACCTTGGCAACCTGCGACCAGGAGCCGTCGAGTTCGAAGCCGTACACGGCGCCGGCGTTGGATGCAAACTCATCCTCGAGCCGTGCACCGCCGATGAACCGGTCGCTTCCCAGCGCGACGCTACAGCCGAATATGTCCCCGGCCTCCGCGTCCGTACCGTTCAGCGTGTCGGTTTCATCCCAGGAATCCGTGCCCGAGTTGTAGTCATAAACATAAACCGCGCCGGTATCTGCCGTGGCGCCGTCGTTCCAGCCTAATGCGCCGACCACGAATCGATCGCCGACGAGACTGACACTGCATCCAAAGTAGTCGTTGGCGCCGGCGTCGCTCGCCGTGATTTGCGAAGCGGAGCCCCAAGTGGTCGCAACCGAATCGTATTCGACCACGTACACGGCGCCCCCAGACGTCGCGCCGGTGTCGTTGTACGGTGCGCCGACAGCAACGCGATCACCGCTCACGCTGATGCTGTAGCCGCATTGATCGTAATCGTTACCACTTGGCTCGTAGTCCGCCTCAAAGTCCCAACTGCTCGAGCCGTCGTAGCGGAAGATGTAGAACTTGCCGCAATCGGTGTACGGAGACACATCGTGTGAGTTCGCACCGACGGCGATCACGTTGCCGTTAATGGACACGCTGTGACCAAAGTGCGCCGTCGCCTGCATGTCCGTGTCGGCGTCCAGCGTCTGCTCAAGCGTCCAGGTGCTGCCGCTCCCGCGATAGACGTAGACTTTCCCGACATCGGCAGACGCCCCAGAGTCGTATCCAAGCGGCGCGCCGACGACGATGACGTCGCCGTCGATTGACACACTCTTGCCGAAGTTGGCGCCGGCATCGCTGACGTAGAGCTTCGCGGTCTGATACCACTCGCCGGCACTTCGCGTGAACACGTAGGCCGCGCCCGCGCCCGTACCGCCCTGATTCTCATTCGATGCACCAATCACGATCACATCGCCGTCAATAGCGACGCTGTCGCCGAAGAGGTCGCCACTCGCCGGATCGCCTGCAGTCAGCCGGGCGCGGATCTGCCAGGTGCCATCCACGAACCGATAGACGAACGCTGCACCGGCATTGGACGCAGCGCCGTCGTGGTTGATGGCCCCCACCACGGCATCGTCGCCACTGATCGCGACACTGCCTCCGAACAGGTCGACAGTGGCGGCATCACCGTCCCATTTCTCGGTGTCGAACACGAACTGCGGCCTGCCCTGCCAGAGGAACGGATTGCCAAAGTGGCTGAAGGCACGCTGGACGGATGGACTGGCGTCCGTGTTCCAGAGATTGGATTTCATGCCGAAGATGGGGGAGTCACCGGAATCGACGACGCCGTCGTCATTCGTGTCGGCTCGCGGATCCCATATCGAGGAGGCCAGCACCAAGGACTGCCTCCAACTATCTCCAACACCGATTCCGAGATTGATATCACCATCATTATCAAAATCGCCACGTCCCGGCGATCGTCGAATCAGCGGCCGACCGAAACCGTCATAAAAGACGGCCTCGACAAGCGCACCGGCCCTGTCGACGAGCCCACGAACGTTGTACATGCGATCGATGGCGTAGTAGAACGGGCGCGCAAGCTCCTCGCTGAACATCATCAACCGTTCGTCGATGTAGCTACGGCCGTGCACGTACCAGCGCTTGGCAACGCCGTCGGCACCGGTTTCGACGATTTCGTTGGCGCCGTCATAGTAATACTGCGTCGTCTGCGAATTCACGTCATCGATGAACTCGATGCGCCGCGCCACCGCGTCATACTTGTACTCGGCCTTCCTGGTCGTGCCGGTCGAGTCGTAGACGCCGGTCAGGCGGTTGTTGTGGTCGTACTTGTATACGAGTGAGGAACCGCGATCGACCGAATAGGCGAGGGTCTGGTTGCCCGCCAGATCGTACCCCGGCGTCAGGCCGTCGAGATCGGTCATCTGGTTGGCCTTGTTGTGCTCCAGCGTGATCGCCGGCTCGTTGCGATAGACATGGGTCAGCCGGTTGCCCTGCTTGTCGTAGACGTAGGTCGAGCTGACGGTGGATGCGGACGCCCAATCGAGGGTGTCGGTCAGGTCGGCCGTGGCCAGTCGATAGAGCTCGTCGTAGGTGAACTCGTGATCCTGCTCATTCAGCCCCATGTTGTCGCCGGTTTGAAGCGAGTCGAGCGGATTCGAGGCCTTGTCGTAGGAATAGGTCCAGGCGCCGAGGTTGCTGTAGCCGGAATCCGCCTGGTTCAGGGTCAGCAGGGTGTTGCTGGCCGCGGTGACGCGCCAGACACCGTCGCGCTCGAAGACCGTCGCAAACTGGGGCTTGGTGCCGCCGGGATAGTCGCAGGTCAGTTCGCGGGCGTAGAGCCCGCGCCCGAACCATGTGTAGTCCGCGAGGCGACTGCCGTCGAGGTCAATGCTCGCACATCGGTCGCGCGAGTCATATGCGTATGCCACGGTGGCCACATCATCGTGATACGTCAGCGTGCTGCGCCGACCGGCATCGTCATAGTCGCAATACACCGTCTTGGCGTCGCCGGAGCCGATCTTCTGCGTCTCCGACTGAAGCAGCGACAGCGCGTCGTATCCGAAGACGCTCAGGCTGTCTGCGTCATCGTCGCCGGAGGTTCCCTTGCGGGCCGTGATCATGCGGCCGACGCCGTCATAGACATACTGTTCGATCTGCGCCGTAGCGCCGGATTTCAGGCGCTCGGTGAGCCGGTTGACCGCATCGTAAACGTAGTCAAGCGAGACGCCCGCCTCATCCACACGATGCGTGAGGCTGCCGCGCTCGTCGTAATACATCGACACATCGCCGGTCACCTCGTAGGTGACAACCTCCGGCAAATCCCGGCCGTTGTAGGCATAGACGGTCGTCTGATTGCCGCCATTGCCGGCATCATTCTCGGCGATGACCTTCAGCATCCGACCGGCACGGTCGAACTCGAAGTACGTATCGCGCGCCAGGCCGCCGACATCTTCGACCGTCTGGGTTCTGCGACCGAGTGGATCGAACATGACGTTCGACTCGGTGCCAAGCTCATCGAGGGATCTCGTGAGCCGGCCTGCATCGTCGTAGAAGTAGGAGACGCTGATGTCGTCGGTGTTCCCGTAGGTCGCGTCGGCACCGTGATTCTGGCGCACGGTGGGTCGGCCCAACACATCCAGCGTCAGCCGCGTCTCCATGGCCTTGGTGTTACCGTCCACGATCTCATAGGCCACTGTGCGCGTGACGTCATCCTCGAGATCGTAATCCGAGACCTGATAGCTGCCGTCGGGCATCGTTGTCTTCGTGATGCGATCGTAGGCGTCATATGCATAGGTCGTGTCATTGCCGGAGGCACTGACCGTCTTGGTCAGGCGCCCCCCGCCGTCAAACACCGCCATGACGACGATGTCCGCCGTCACATCAGCGCCGTCAGGATCGCTCTTGCGGCGCGTGGTCACCAATCGGCCTGCCGAGTCGTAGGTGTACTTCGAGTGTGTCAGCGGCGTCCCGCCGCCGCTGGCGTAGTTCTTAACATCCGATTCCAGACCCCGGATATCCAGGGCGATCGTGACGTAATCCCCATTCGCCAGCGTCGCCTTCGTCTGACGACGATCCTTGTCAAATGCGAACGTGGTCGGCTCATCCAACTCATCGAGGATCTTGGTGCGATTGCCAGCAGCGTCGTACTGGTACTCGGATTCGAAGCTGTCGGGATCGACGATCAACGACACCCGCCCAGCCCCGTCGTACTCAAAACTGGCCTCATTGGTCGCGCCGCCCGCGCTCGTCGTGACGAGCCGACCGGTCAATTGCCCCAGCCGGTCGTATTCCAGCGTGGTCAGTGCATCGCTCGTGCCTTCCGAGGGCGGTGCGAACAGACCGCGCTCGACCGTCTTGCGGCCCAATTTGTCGAAGGTGCGTTTCGTCGAGGTCAACAAGACCGGCGAGCCGTCGGAGCTGTATCGATCCGACCGGATCGCATTGCCCCGGGCATCCAGGGTCATCAGATCAAAGGCCCCAATGGCATCGGTGACCTTGGTGCGACGGTTCGAGGCGTCGTATCCATAGACCATGTCGTTGCCGCGACCATCCGTCATGGTGATGGCATTGCCGACGTCGTCATAGACCACCTCCCGAATGATCGCGCCCTCGGCGCGTCCGGTGATCAATCGACCACGCGTATCGTACTCAAACGTCGCCTCAACCCCGCTCGGCGAGATCTGGGTCACCAGTTGCCGATCGGCGTCATAGACGTAATCGGTGGCGAGCCCATCCGGCGCCACGCTCTGCGTGACGTTGCTACGGGGGTCGTATTTCCAGATCTGAGAATAGGCCAGGGCGTCCTTCTGGAGCGACTGCGTCACGCGGCGATTGAGCGAATCGTAGTCAACGACCGTCTCGATGCCCTCCGGCGACGTCGTCAGCGTCAGCCGCCCATCCTTGTCGTAATCGAACTCGGTGATGTACCCATTCGCGTCTGTCAGGCTGATCCGGCGACCGGCCGAATCGTAATCGAAGAACCGATGCTCGCCGGTCCCGGTGATGTCAGTGACGAGGCTGCGCCCGTCATACGCATAGATGTGCGTCTGACCCGCGGTGGTTGTCGTGAATGCGACCGACGTGACCATGCGTCCCGCGCGGTCATAGACCATGTCGGTCAGAGCATCGGAATCGCCAGGCGTTCCCGGCGTCGCGAGTTCCCGAACGCGCGTCAGATTGCCTCTGGCGTCGTACTCGCGGCGGCTGTCGGTCTCGACGGTGGTGTCGCTGTGAATCCGCTCGCGCTTCTCGAGCATTCCTCGGGGTTCGTATGCATAGGTCGTCGAATGCCCTTCCGCATCCTCGATCAGTGAAATCCGATTGAGCGCATCATGCCCGAAATTCGTTACATTGCCGTTTGCGTCCGTCGTATCAAGAATGCTATTCGCATTGTCGTATGTTCGAATAGCGATATCGACGCCCTCGACCCGGGTCGTGACCAGCCGGTCGCGCGTGTCGTAGACGTAATCCATCACACGCCCACCCGGGGACGTGGTCTTGGTGAGCCGGCGATCGGTGTCATAACCGAAGAGGGTCTCGCTCACTCCGTCTGGCTCGGTCATCGTGACCATGTTGCCCGCGAGGTCGTATTGCCACTCGGTCAGGAAGCTTGGTTCGCCGGATTGTGCGATCGTCCGCGACAGGCGCAGACCGCGGGCGTCGAATTCGTAGGTCGTGGAGATTCCCTCCGCGGAGACCATCAGCGTGTTGCGTCGATCGGCGTCGTACGCGTATTGCGTCGTGGCGCTGATGCCGGTGTTAATCGACTTGGTGACGAATCCGATCGAGTCATATTCAATCTCGGTGCAGTCGCACTCTGGATTCGATTTGGCGGTCACCAGACCGCGTTTGTTGTAGAGATACCTGAACGTCCCGGCGACGCTGCCGTCGAACGCGACAAACTTGCTGATCAGGCGTCCCGCCCTGTCATACCGATAGTCGGTCACTGCATCCGCCGTGCCGACAGTGGTTTCGTTCGGATCATCCAACACCGCGATCTGCGTGATCCGGCCGAGCGGATCGTGGCCGACCAAGGTGCGCATGACCTGGGTCGCGCTTCCCTCCTTGCGATCCACCTGAATCTTGCGACCAAGGGCATCGAAGGCGAGATGCGTCTCATCATCGGTCGCATCCACCATCTTGGTGATGCGGTTCATGCAGTCGTAGGCATACTCAACCTCGTTGCCAAGGGCATCCCGTGCACGGGTCGGGTTACTCGCCAGGTCGTAATCGAACTCGCGAACGATGACGCCTTCATCACGCACGGTGACCACGCGCCCACGGGTGTCATATTCATAGAGCGTGCTACGCCCTTCGGCGGTTTCCCGCGCCGTCAGGTTGCGATCGTTGTCGTAGGCGAAGGTATACTGCACGTTGTTGGGCGCGATGTGGCTCAGGCGGTTGCCGACCTCGTCATACACCCACCGCGTTGTAAAATGATCGGTATCCTGCGAAAGGATGGCCGTCACCGGCCGATTCGCCAAGTCGTACACAAACGTGTGCTCGATCATTTCCGGCGAAGTGCGTAGCGTCATCCGGCTGTCGCCGTCATAGAAGTAGTCAGTTTCCGCGCCCTTCGGGTCGGTCGTACTCTCCAAACGCCCCACCTCGTCAAATGCATAGGTGCCGACAAACTGATCGGGATCGGTCCACAGGGTGAGGCGATCCATCCTGTCGTAGGCGAATTGCGTGTCGATCGAGCCGGAGGCCAGCAAGTTGGACGACACGGTCAGTCGGCCCGCCCGGTCGTAGTTGTATTGATAAACGTAGTCGTCGGGAGACGAGGCTGCGACGATCTTGGATTCGGTCAGTTGATTGAAGGGGCTGAAGGTATTGCGCCGTTCCGCCAGCTTTGTCGACGTCGATTGGCTGAAGGTCGCCACGGTCGACAGGCGATTCGGAAGTTCATAGGTATAGACCGTGCTGCCATCTTCGCAATCAATGACGGTCTTGGGCTTGTTGAAGCAGGTGTAGTCGATTCTGATAACGTTGCTTCGGGCATCGAAGCTCGAAATGACGTTTCCGACGGTGTCGTAAACGTACCGTGCGACGATGTCGCCGCCGTACTTAAAGGTCACCGGCCGTTCGTAGTCGTCGTACTGGTACTCGAAGACCCGGGCCTCGGGCGTCGTGATCTTGGTGAGCAATTGGTCAAGGTCATACGCATACAGGGTCTCGGTATTGTCCGCCGCCCTTGCCGTGACCAGGTTGCCAGCATCGTCGTAGGTGAAGCCAATGGAAAGTTGGGTCGCGCCCTGAGCGAGGGTGATCTCGATCGGGTCGTTGATCGCGTTATAGGAGATCGTCTTCGCGATCCCTTCCTTAGTCGTGATCGACGTCAAGCGCCGATTGTGATCGTAGGCATAGTCGGTATCGGTCAGTCCGGCGACGTCGATGTTGGTAACAAGTCCGTCAGCGTCATACAGGTAGACAACATCCGTGTCATCGGCACGCGTCAGTGTGACCAAACGGCCCAGAGTATCGTAGTCGTAGCTGATCGTTCCCTTGTTTGAGGCATCCAGCCAGCGATATGCCGCCGTCAATTGACCTTCGGCGTCATACTCCCGGTCCGCCAACCGGTCGTTGTTGGATGGAGTTGTTCCGGTGGGCGTCGCCAGCATTCGGCTTCGGGTCAGACGTCCCTGCGAATCGTATTCATAGACGTCGTGGACGAGCACCGTAGTGCCGTCACTCTCGCGTCGCCTGAGCACCTGTGATGCGGCATCGTATTCGTATGTCACCTCGGACCCGTCGCATCGGGCCAGAGTGACGCGCCGCCCTAGGCCGTCGTAGTCGTATTCGGTCAGCTGATCGTTGCCATCGTACTTGGATAGGACACGATTTTCGAGGTCGTAAAGCCAGCGCATCTCGGTGACCGGCGACCCGTTGTCGACGCGCTTGATCGTCGCCTTTCGCCCCAAGCCGTCGTAGACGTAAATGCGCTTGCGAAGCTCGGGAGACGTGATCGTCCCCAGTCGCGTCGCATCATATGCGAGCACGGTCTGTGCGCCGCCAGGTCTCGTGATGGTGGACATCCGATTGCCGGTATCGTAGGTGTAGATCGTCTCGAAATCGGTTGCGTCGCCGCTCTGCGATGTCGTCTTCGTAACGAGGCGTTGACCATTGTCATAGACGTAACCGACCGAAACACCGCTGCTGTAGTACTGAAGCAGAACGTGCCCGCCGGCGTCGTATTCGCCGTTGTAGACGCGACTCTGCGGCGTCGTGATCGTCATTAGGTTGCCCAGCACATCGTAGTCGTAGTACGTGATCGAGGCGCTGGCGCCAGCTGCTTCGTCCGACGTCCGCGTGTTTTCGAACCCGAACTCGTCATAGGTGTAGGCATACGACACACCATTACCGTCGATCAGCCGCGAGCGCAGACCGCGACTGTTGTATTCAAACCTCCGCGTCGATCCGTCGTGTTGAATGCGCATGGTCACTGCGCCGTTGGAGTCGTATTGGTACACGGTGGAATTGCCAAGTTCGTCGAATACCGTGCTGACCTGGTACCCGCCGATCGGATACGCATATCGTCGCGACACCGAGAGCGTGCCATCCGTACGTTCTACGGTGACCAACCGCTCAGAACCGTCATAGACATAGTTCGTGGTCGTATGTTCCGGACTGATTGACGAGGTCATCCGGACGCTGTCTGTGTCGTAGACATAATCGTAAGTCGGATCATCTCCATCAGGATTGTCCAATACGCGTTTAGTGATTCGATTGTCGTCGTTCAGGTATATCGTCTGAAACGAGCCATCTCGGTCGGTGATCTTGCGTGTCTTCGCGGTGTCGTCGTACTCGTAGCTCGCGGTCGTTCCGTCGGCATAGATCATCGAGACGAGATTCCCGCTGTCGTAGTGCAGTTCTGTTGTCAGGTTGTTGCCGTCGATGGTCGCCGATAATTGGCTGTTGGACCCCGGAGTATCGTACGCATATCCGGTCGTCTTCAGCCCCTCACTGCCGGCCTCCGGGATGACCTTGGTCAGGTATCCACCGGAGTCATAGTTGTAGAGAAGCGTCCGCCCTCCGTAGTCTCGAACGCGCGTCACGTTGTGCTCGCCAGTTCCATCACGGTCGAAATGCACCGTTCCAAGGTTGGTTGTGTCGTCGCGAACGACGATCTTGGTCACAAAGTCAGTGGTCGAATCATATAGATATTGCTGGCCTTGGTTGAATCGATTCTGCGTATAGTCGACGCCTGTCGGAACAGCGCCCCAATCGGTAAACGGCTGGAAAACGTATTTGAATGAACTCTGGCGATTCTCCAGGATGTGCCGGGTGTACCCCCCACCGTCGACCTCGAGCCGGAGCGTGAAGGGATGCCCGGCTTCGAATGGCGTGTACTGCAGCGTCGATGTATTGGGACGAGTGAACTGAAGCACATCGAAGTCGCCAAGATCGATAGCCGCCCCGAGTCCATCACCAGTGACATTGATGAGGATCCCAAGATTGCTGTGCCAGTCGATGCCGAAGTCGCGTTGCACCGGGTGACCGTTGTGGCGGTAGGTCCGCTCGAGCGCGAATCCAGTTCCATTATGCACGTATTCAAGATCGGTTTCCGGATAGATGACCTGTCCGTCGACCAACCCGCTCGGTTCGGCCCCGGGGGTCGGCGGGTCCGGCAGTACGAATCCACCTCGCGAGTCGGGACAGTGAAGTTGCCGCATACGCGCTCGGATGGCATCGTAGGTCGGTCTAAGGTGCCAATCCACAATCTTTGCCCCCATGAACCGGCTGCTGCTTCTGGCAATCAGCGAGTCCAACACCCCTTGCAGCTGCTCGCACTCGCTGGGTCTGGAGGTGAGGCAGCCGGGATTCAAAGGCGAATTGCCAAGAAGGCAGGCCTTGGGTTGTCGCCAGAGCTCTTTGCCCTCCGTGGTGCCACGGTTGTTAATACACGTTGTGTTGGGTGCTGTGTCATTGCCATCGTCACCCCCGCCACCCTGTCCGCTTGGGGGTTGATCACCACCGGTAAACGGCGGATCAATCATGACGAAATCATCGAGATTGACATTGGGTGGTTGGTTCGACCTGCCCGGATCGGAGGGCGCCGGATTGCTGGGACTTGGACCGAACGTCGGCCACTCCGAGATGCAACCTGCAAAGACGTTCGGACCACCGCATGGATAGGACCCGCCAGAATAACTATCGTCACTACTACTTGTGTGTCCGGATCTCCGATGGCCGGTACTGCTGGGCGTGGCGCTCGTCGGGGAGTTGCAACAAGACGAACAACCCCCTCCTCCGCCACCACCACCGCCGCCGCCGCCGGCACTGAACATTATGCTCATGTTGAAGCCCGAACTGCCTGAATTGCCCGTCGGATAGCTGACTGAACCGGACGGCGTCACACCCGTACCCTCGGCCGCCGGCGTGTTGATTTGCCCGCCGAAAGGATCATTGCCGAATGGCAACTGACCTCCGTTGGCTCCGCCGAATGGACCCTGGTTTCCAGGAAGTCCACCATTGGGCCATCCGCCGGAGGGGCCGTTGCCAAACCCTCCGCCGATTCCAAGCCCCTTGAGAACATCCTCGATGGTGCCATCAGCCAACACGTTCTTGTTGTGCACCAAGAGCGCGGCGCCACTCACCCTGTCATAGACGTAATACGTATGCGCAGCACCGACCTCGAAATTGAAAACGTCCGTCGATCCGCTCCGAGCGGATGTGGCGACAAGTTTGAGTGAGCCGCCGTCGATCGTCCGAAACGCCTGGCCTAGTTCCATGTCGCCGGCCAGAATCCACCGTTGTTCGTCGTCACTGAAAAACGGATGAACCGGTGTGCATGTCACCCGAAACGCGTGCCGAGTCGTCTCGAATGTCAGATCCACGAGCCGTGTTGCCGTGTGCCGCATGGTGCGACCTACCTGGGCCAATTCACCGCCATTGTTTTTTTCCGGATCCATGTCACAACGGACCCAATCGCCGGGGCGTATCTGCTCGATCGACTTGAAGGTGCCATCCGCCAAGAGGATCTGCGTGCCGGCGACAAAGCAGAAAGGTTCGTCGTCCCCCTCATCCGGCGAGGTCGGTTGATCAACTGGATTTGTCTCGCAGTCGGGGCAATCGGACTCCGGCGTGCTCTCGGTCTGCGAAGGGTCGATGGTGGTCGCGAGGATTGGCGATGGGAGTTTACCCGGATATGTACATCCACCATTCCATCCATTGGTGCCGCTGTCTGTCGCCTGCGGCTGAGACGGGGGACCATCGTTCAACACCGGCGGAAACCCGTTACTCGGTGGAAAACCCTCTTGGCCGACGAAGGGTGGATCGAGCATGACGAAATCATCGGGGTTGATTCCGCCTGGGAGTCCAGTCCCGATCGTCGGTGGTCCGCTCGAGAGCGGGCCGTCACTACCCGGTCCGCCCAAACCGGGAACGTCAGGTATTTGACCAAGATACTTGTTGTGAACCAGGACTGGCGATTCCCCGCGGTCATTCACGATGAAGTAGTTCAGTGCGCCACGCACGTGAAAATTGAACACCTCCGCGGGACCTGTTCGATACCGCTTGCTGACGATACGAACATCGTCGCCGTCGACTGTCATCGCGCACATGTCCTCTGCGAGATCGTCGGCGCGGAGATAGGTCTGCAATCCGGGAATGTAGAATGGATGCTCGGGCGTGCAGGTAACCTGCAGATTTCCCGACGGTGTGTCGAATAGAAAGTCCACCAGGAACGGCTTCGTGTATGACATCGTCGTCTTCACGAGGCCGACTTCCGGACCATTCAATTTCTCGGGGTCGTGGTCACACATGACCAAATCGCCGACTTCGATCAGATCGATTGGCTTGGCCGACCCGTCCGCCATCCAGACAAGTGTGCCGCGCACAAAACAGCCGATCGTCACCCCCGATGGATCTCCGCCCTGGGGAGTGATGGGCACACCCGGCCCGGCGCCACCGCCTGGACTGACTCCGCTGCTGGGTCCTGCCGCCGGCCCGGATCCACCGCTGGTCGAGGGTCCCGGCCCCTGGCTGGAAGGACCGGCCGGCCCATAGTCCGGCGTTTCGGCAATCGCCGTGGAAGGCAGGCAAAGTCCTACGAGGAGTGCGAATGCGGCAATGTAGCGCGCAGCGGACATAAGAATCTCTCCAGAAGAACAGGGGCGCATCCGGGAAGGCACTGAAGTTCGATACGTAGAATCAAGCTCGTGCTTTGTGTCGGTCCTGAAGTACATCACTTTTCCTCCATGGCACATGATGCCGACGTCAAGACCGGCAATCGCAGGGTTCGTGTGTTGTGATTGTTTCCGGCGCGCCATCGGAGGATGTCGCGCGAGCGCATCAGGACTTGGCGATCTGCGAGCACATCGATCAGAGCGCTCCATACGCGGTCGACCGAGATCTCCTGCATGCAGGCCGAAGTGATCCGATGCGAACAACGCAACGGTGATCGACTCACCTGAAAGCAGGGACTGCAGGCGAGAGTGCTGGCAACGGCGACGCCGTGGCCGGGATAGGGTCCAATCCCCCGGGGATCGGTGGGACCAACCACCATGACCACAGGAACATTCATCGCCGCTGCGATGTGCGAGAGTCCCGAGTCGTTGCTGACAAATGCGCTGCATCGTGCGATCAGCGCCGCCGTCTGACGGATGCTCTCACCGTGGGCGAAAAAGACCTGAGGACACTCCGATTGAATCGCGATCCGAATCGGCTGTTCCTCCGGGCCGCCGAACACAACGGGTTGATATCCTTGAGATTCCATCCGGCGACAGAGCCTGCCGAATCGCTCGATGGGCCAGCGTCTGACGGCGTGCCCCTTGTAGGTGCTGCAACCGGCATGAATACCGACTAACGGTCGGTCCAGATGCGCAAACATCCGTTGTGCGTGGCTGTGGTAGCTCGGATCCAATGGACCAAGCCGAATATCTGCAGGCGTTTCGATCGCGGTGCCGGAAAATGCCCGGATGAGCTCGCGATTTTCGTCGACAACGTGACGCCCCAACTGCTGCGCCACACGATCGGTCAACAGGAACCGGAGATTCGCGGCGTCGCCGCCTCGCACGTAGGAGTGCCCCCAACGACGGCGCGCGCCGATCAGGTAGCTCAGCACGTTGTATTCGAATCGGTTGGTCGGAAACGTGAGTATGCTCGCGTCATATCCCGCCAGGCATAGCGACAGCGCCTTATGTCCGGAACGCCACGAGCGATCCCGCTGGAAATTGTGCTGCAGGACATCGTCAAAGAGCCCGAGATCCTCCAACAACTCCGCGGCCTGCGGCCACATGGCCAGCGCGGTGATGTGATCATCGGGGCACGCCTTGCGCAGGTCGCGCAAGGCCGCGAATGCGAGCACCGTATCGCCGATGCCGCCCAGGCAGAGGGCCAAGAGGCGCCGTCGCTGCCGCCGGGATGGCACCAACGCCGGCACCCCTGGCGCCTCGCGACGAAGTTGCGCTGCCCATTCCGTCGCACTCCGAAGGACCATCTGGCCTGGCTGAAACATGCGCGCACCCTCCACGGACGCATGTCGTCGCCTCTTTAAGACGACGACACACGCGACAGATCGCCGAGCAGCCAGTTGCGCGAGAGCGCAACATCACCGCCCGGAAATCACACAAATGAACTAACAGTGGGTGCGCTGTGACAGATCGTCACACACATCGTGCGATACACACTTTGAAGGTGAGAATGGGGGTCCTTGCCGAGGACTCCCTTAATATGCACGACGCAGATCGCAAAGTCAATTGAATTATCCTGTTTTTCTTGCGACGGGATTCTGAGTGCAATGGTCGCGAACAGATTCACTTGAATCGCCGGTTCGCCGAGTACACTGCCGCACGTGTGGCAGTGCACCAGTGGTCTATTCGATCACTGCTGAAATCGCATTAGAGATTCGAGTAGGTCACATGCGATGCGCAGGTCCTTTTTTGCAGGATGCGTCGCGCAAGAGTCTGGACATCTCTGTATGACCCGCGGTACAACTCAAGAAGCGATGAGCCGCAGAAGCCGGCAACCTGTGCGGCACGCCGGAGACCGATCAACAATGCATGTCAACGCCACCGGCTGTCAATTCGCCGTCAATCATCGCATCGAGTACCTCGGCGGCCTCCTCCCACCGACGATACATCATTACGTCGATCGCCACTTCAATGAATGTTCATCCTGTCGTGAAAAACTCGACTCCGCTCGCGCCGGACTGTCCGCATTGGTACAACTGACCGCACCGGAGGTCAGCAGACAACGCTGCGACCTGGTAATGCAGTGGTTCGTCTCGCGGGACAGGCCTCTGGATGAAACGAACAATTGAATCGTGAAGGTCGTGCAACCGGCCCCGATCCTCTCACCACAACTGCATAATTGGCTGGCATCGGATTACCCCACGGGGCCAATCCAACCGGGACCGCCCGTCAAGCTCGGCGATACCGGGTTCCAAGCATCACATCAATCGATGGGATCGCGCCGCATTAACATCCTTCCCAAACAACTGTTGCGATCGCGTTCTGATCCGGTCGCGACGCCTCAAACTCCCTCGCAGAGCGAACTCGTACAGGCTCACCAGTTGCCGGAGGTACAGCAACTGTTGTCGAACCGTCAACTTGCTCTGCCCATGCTGCCGATCTCCGAACGTTATTCCGACCTCAGCCACCCTCCGGCATCCGCCGCGCACTGCCAACTCAAGCCCGATCTTGTAGCCGATGGCATTGACTCCTGAATTGACCGCACGATCGAACAGCGCCCGAGTCAGGCAAAAGAATCCCGCCATCGGGTCTCGCGCTGTGGTCAACGGCCATGCGAGCAGGGTCGCCGCCTTCGAGTTCAATCGTCGCAAGAGGCCCCAGTCATCAAGCGTCCGGCCCCCCTTCACGTAGCGACTTCCAATACAAAACTCCGATTCACCGAAGAGAACGGGACGTGTGACCGCAGGGAGGGACTCAGGTGGATGTGACAGATCCGCATCCATGCACACCAGGGTATCGAATGCCGCCGCCTCGAACCCGCGGACCACTGCCGATGCCAGGCCGCGCTCCTGGAAGCGAGAGATCAATCGCAAACCCACTGGCAACTGCAGCGACTCAACAAGGTTCGCCGTCCCATCGCCGCTGTCGTCATCGACGACGATGATCTCGCCCGGAAGCCCAATCTTTGACAGTGCCGCCCCAATACGTGGCAGCAATTCCGGCAGGTTCGCTGCCTCGCGGTAGGTCGGAACGATGACCGATAGACCGCGCTGAAGGGAAGTTGGCATCACGTCGCCTCCATTTTCTTGAACAGGATTGCTCCCAATCCAACCGTTCTTCACTCGCCGAGGATGAAGTCAGCGGTCACCGCCGATAGAATAAAAAGAGGGAGCGGCGCACCACCACAGGTCCTCGGCAGGCCTATCACCTTCGGGTGATCGCTGGGCGCGCTCCCTCTTTTTTCCGATGGGGTTGCTACTCCGGCCATTCAAACGACACGTGAACCGCATCAAATCACAGACGCACCGTCGGTTCACCCGCCACTCGCCCAGGGCAATAGATCCACCGCCGTGGCGACCAGTGCGACTGCGACCAGAACAATTCGCGTTGCTCGGTGGTATCGCGAGGCGCCAATTCGCTGCAAGCCTGCGCCTGCGACGATCGCGGCGCAGATCCCCAGAACAGGGAAAAACGGGATCGCAGGCGTCACCACGCGTAGGGCCGCGTCGCCAAGCAACTCGACCGGTGACGTCCGCCACCACAACATCGCGATGCCCGCCCCGCCGAGTATCGTCGGCGCCGTCCATCGTTCTCGCCGCGCAAGAACTCTACACGAGGCGACGAATGCGATTCCCAGGACGCCGGCAAGGCAGATAACAAGAAACCCGACGCGATTCTGCGATTCGATAGACACCTGCTGATGCAAAAGAACCGCCGATAGTAGCCGCCGAAGTTGGTGGTGAATGTTCTCGCTCCGCGTCAGCCACAATAGTCCACCACAGAGCATGACCATCGAGCCGACCGCACGCAGATGCCGACTGTCGCTTGTCGTTGGTGACGCAATTGCGACGGCCGCCAGAGTCAGGATTGACCATCCCAGATACGGAACACGGCTCGCGACGCCGATGGCTTCCGGCAATCGATCGATCTTTGAAAGCCACCCCATCCGATCGAGGCCGGCCAATGGCTGCGTGATGGCGACATCCGCCATTGCCAAGGGAGTGACACACAGCAAACCGACAATCCCGGCGGTACCGACGCAAACGATCCAGACGACGAAGATGCGAATTCGAATTCGTTTCGTCGAATTCAATACACCATTGCCTGGATGCGGACCGGCAGTCACCATTGAGACGGCCAATAGCACGCCTGCGAAAACGACCGCTCCCCACACCGCACCTGTCGCCCAACCCACGGCTGCCCCCGAGACGATCGCACCAATCCACGAAGATAATCGCCCCCCGGTGAGGGCCACTTGGCCGGCAACCAAGCACCACGGCGTCCAGATCCAACGGCCGCCCAGCGTCTCGGCGCCGATCAAGGTTCGGCTTGCAGGGTGCAGCAATACGAGACTTGAAGCCATCACGGCAAACGTCGTCGACAACCCAAGGCGCCGCGCCAGCACATAGGTGCCCATGTTCAAGATCAAACATCCGACGACGGCTTCCATCGACAGTGCCGTCGCGAATCCGGCCGCCGAACATATTGCCCCCGCCGTTAACAAACCCGCCACATTCATGGGAATTGAGCGATCCAAGGCGGCGCGAAGCGTCCCCCGCGACACACTCGCCGAATCGGGCATCCCCAATGTTGCCGTCATCGTTGTCATTGGGTCCCCTCCACGATTGCGTCATCCATGTGACTCCCCGCTTGCTCGGGATTCGTAAGCTTCGCCTGATTTTCCGACAGCTGTGCCGCCAGGGCCGCGATGATCTGTGGCTGATCGGGCTGGATCCGTAATGATTCGTACCACCAGTAGACCGCTTCCATTGGACGACCCAATCGCTCTTTCATCAGGAATCCCAACTCCCCGAATGGCCGGAAGTCCCCCGGCGTCGCTCGCGTCAAATCCTCGAAGACAGACGCGGCCCAGTCGTACTTACCCAAGCTCTTGAAAATGCGGGCGAGGTTCCACCTTGCCGGGGCATAGGTCCAATCCATCTTTGCAGCATCCTCATAGATCCCGATCGCCCGATCGAGACAGTCGGCCTCCGCAAGCGCGCTGGCAACATTGTTGTGGATCTCTCGCATCCCCCATCCATATTCCAGCACCCGATCAAACTCCGCCTTCGCGCTCTCGATATCGCCGGCCTCCGTCGCGCGGATACCGCGAGCGTGGTAGTAATCGGCGACGATATTCATCGCGGCATGGTCAATCGGCGCGGGCATTCCATCGACATTGCGATATCGGATTCGACGCCACGCCTCGTCGCCATCGTACTCATAGCCCTTCGGAAGCAGGTGATAGACGACGCCGGACAGGACAACCGTGGCGTCGGGCAGCGGTGAGGGTTTTTTCGTCGTGAAATACACCGGTCGCTTGCTCGTGCCGATGATCCAGGATTCGATCGCTTCGCGTTGTTCCCGAGTCCGCGGTTTTCCGGGGTTGTTTGGCATGTCCCGATAGAGATCGAGTTCGATGTAACCGTATTTGTCAGCAATCCGAACGTCGGGACGAATGCCATCGACGTGCACCAGATAGATCAGCGGAAACGTGTTGTGATCGCCAGACGGAAATACCAGGGCATTGGGCAGCATGCAGTCTAGCATGCTCTGCGCGTGGTCGTAGGCATACCAATAGTGCCGCATGTTGTTCTCGCGCCCGTGAGTCACAATTGGCACAGCCAACGCGACCATGGTCGCGATCACCGACGCAAGCCGGCTGCGCACAACCGATCGCGGCCGTTTGGAACCGCGCCGGCTCAACATCCCGCTCGCGGCACTGATCCAAGAGAGCCCCGCCGCCATTGGAATCGCCAAGGCCAAAGCCAACGGTGTCAGAAATACCTTACAGACGAATTCACTTTGCCGGCTTGGCTCGATCCACGTCGCAAATAAGAAGACAGGCCCTGTACACAACGCACTTGTCACCGCCAGCCACATCCACTTCCGATAGCCGCGGCGTCGCCATAACCATGCCATCCCCAAAACGACAACGGCCATGCCGAACGGCGTCGTATCACGAACCATCCAGCGCGCCATGTAGAATTGCTCACTCGCCTCCTGCGCGAGCGACTCCTTGCGTACCACCTCGATCGGCGAATCGCTCTTGTACTGCCCGCGCGACACGTGCTCCCAGACTGCCGCCAATGTCGTCGTTTCACCCCAGTTAACAGGCGTATGCCGGCGCGCCGCGAACAGCATGTAGCCGTAAGGCAGGAGTCCAAAGCACAATGCGATCGTGCAACGGACGGCCAGATCGAACCGGTAGATCAGGGTCGGCACCATCCAGATTGCCCAGAAGACCAATCCCAGCGCCGCAAAGCCGATCGTGTGGTGATTCGACATCCCCAGGCCGAATACAAGGGCACAGATTATCAACCAGCGATCCGTTCGCTCCTTGAGCCAGCGTACGGTCAACCAAACCATGATCGACACGATCAATAGGTTGAGGGTATACACCTCGGCAATCACGCTTTGCGACCAGACCGTGGCCCCGAGCCCCATCAACGTTGCGGCGAGACCGGCAGGCCAGCGTCGGAATCCCATGCGCATCAACGCGCCGGCCATGACCTGGACGCAGGCCGCCATACATATGGCACTGAACAGATTGGCCCGCCAAGCGACATTGCCGATCGGAAATAAATTCACCCATATTCCGCAGAGAATCGTCCACAATGGATATCCCGGCGGGTGCGGAACGCCGAAATAATACGCAGCCGTGATCAGTTCGCCCGCATCCTCCCCGGTCACCGTCGGCGCAAGGGTGAACACAAAGACCACAAGGGCGATCAAACCGGGCCAGAGACCCAAGACGTGCGATCGCCACGGCATCGCGCTAGGATTGGATTGGCGCTTGCGAAAGTGAAACTTGTCGCGCATCGAACACCACCAATGCGATCCGGATTGCCGTGAGTGGCAACGCAGATCCCATCATGCGGTTCGAATGGCTTGCGGATTAGGGTCCTTGAGAAAGATACCTGTTCGAAACGACAAAGGCAAACGAATCGTCAAAATAAAACTCATGGCGTTTCAATCACCGCGACACAAGGACCAATACTCGACGCAAGACATCGAAATCGCGCGAAGAGATTTGTGCAAGTCGGTGTCGAATCGAGACGGTTCCAGTCGAAATAAAATCGAGGGGGCGGTCGCATCAGAGCCTGGGCAGCATGGGTGTACTTCGTCAGACCCTAAACCGACAAGTCCATCCAAACCACTGCAATAGGCTCACCACGAGCTTCCGCCCCCTCCTATTTTGGCTATTCACTTGTAGATTCTTGCCCGGTGTTCCGGCTACCCCCCGTCCATCAGTTATATCGTCAGCCAAGCGACCGGGTAAATTCGATAGGTGTTTTTTTCTTGTACAGCCGTCGACGACAGTCGGTTCGCATGCGCTGCACCTTGCAGACACCGAAACCAATAACGACAAAATTATTGCTGGCGTTTCCTTGAATCGCGCGCATTCGTGTTGTATGTTTACTCTTGCTCGGACCCTAAACCAGCAACAACATCCAATCTTCAATCTCAATTGAAGATCCGATTCGTCGACAGTTATCGTTGTGCTCTCCTACGCACAGGTAACTCGTCACGAATCTGCGAGGTCGTGCGCGCCTGCGGGCGACTAGCGCAGCGCAGTCGGGAAGTGTGCGCCCAGTGGCCGAAGACCAAATGCGAATCGCTGCAGGAACCGCTTCATACGGAACCGAATACATGGCCCGTCAAATGACAAATCCCTCTGTCGACCCTCGGATTTTCAGCGTAGGTCCCAAGCGCTACCCCACGACTCAATCCACGTCGACGGTTCGTTTTTTGCGGCCCGTAATGATAATCGTCCTACGCATCGCAATTACTGGCGCTGTTGTGGGATGGATTGTCTGGAAGGTCTTCTGGGATCAAAGCCCCGTCCGACACAACGACAACGACGCCGCCGTGACGACATTGATCCTAAGAGCTAACCACTTATGGCTTCTTGCATGCGTCGGGGCGTTGGCACTGCACGCCCTGCTGATGGTCATTCGTTGGAACCTCGCACTTGCGACGTTGGGGGTCAAGCCAGACCACCGTTGGGCCACCATCACTTGGGCTCGGAGCCAAGTCGTCAGTCTATTGCCGACCAACCAGCTCGGAGCCGATGCCTATCGCGCCCGCTGCATCCACAAGAGAATCTCAGGCATTCTGGCGCCGCTTGCAGTGGTCATCCTCGAAAGATCCGTTGGCATCATCGCGTTGATCACCTTAGCCGCCATCGCAGCGCCTCTCTCCGGGTACTTGGGAACCGTCAACATATCTTTCGACGGCGTCGCGACTGCGGTTCTTGGTGTTTTCGCCGGCATCGTATGCTTCGGTCTTATTGCCGGCCCCATCAACCGACGCTGGCGTCTGTCGCATCGGTTCGCACGGCTGGCCTCACTCTATGCGCAAGATTCTGCTCAACAGCGCCTCGTCGCCCTTGCGTTCTTCGTCTCAATTGCTGCACATGCCGTGCTTTCGACGTCGCATTGGTGTGTCGATCGAGCTCTGAATCTGGGCACACCCGTATCGTGTTATCTGCTCGCCATCCCATTAACCGGAATCGCCTGCCTCGTGCCTGTGCACATCGCCGGCATCGGGGTCTCTGAGGCGTCACTCTTCTATCTACTCGGGGCAATGGCTGGTCGAACGATGACTGAAGTGGTCGCACTTAGCGTTCTGGCGCGCTTAGGTAGTCTCGTCATGGTCTCACTTTATTCCCTTGCATACCTCGTATCATCGAGGCCGAAGGTGCACGTCAATGCGGATTCTCCATCTACTTTATGATGACGTTGAGAACCCTTGGGTCGGCGGAGGCGGCGCGATTCGCGTTCGGGAACTTTACACGCGTCTGGCCACCTGGGGGCACGAGTGCACAGTCCTATGCGGACGGTACCCGGGTGCCAACGACGGGCGCAAAGAAGGTATTCATTACTTATACCGCGGCAGCGACGTATCCATCAGAAGATCTGTCGCAACACATTGGATCGCAGCCAACACCTACGTGCTCCGTCATCACAGAGAATTCGATGTCCTGGTCGAGGATTTTACCTCGTTTGCGCCAATCTTCAGCACGCTGTTGGCACGCACCCCCGCCCTACTCCAGGTGCAGATCTTCTCCTCCAAAGCTCTGCTCCGCCGATTCGGAGTCCTCGCGCCGATCTTCCGACTTAGCCAGAAACGCTACCCGACACTCCATCGACACGCTGTATACCTGACGCCGCAACTGGCGGCCCGCTGGCCATACTCGCGACAACAACAACGATTCCACATCGGGATGGGGATTCCTGAGCGCTTCCTGACCTCTAGCACCGCGCGAAAGAGCTACATCCTCTATCTCGGACGACTCAGCTACCTCGCTAAAGGTCTGGATGTTCTCGCTGACGCGAGCCCTCATATCTTTGATATGTTCCCCGAAATGAGGCTCGTGATCGCCGGAAAGGGACCAGATGAGGCCGAAGTGCGCAGTCGCTTCGCTCCGTTGCTGGGGCGATACCCCGATCGGATTTCCTTTCCGGGATTCGTGAGCGGATTCCAGAAGGAACAGCTTCTTGCGAATTGCGACGCCCTGGTTATGCCGTCCCGAGAAGAGGGAGAGGGACTGTGCGTAACAGAGGCAGCGGCATTCGGAAAACCGACGATCGCAAGTGATATCCAGGAACTCAAGTATGTTGGCGAGAACGGGATCGGGATAAACACCGCCACGAATGACTCCGCCGCCTTCGCACTGGCCGTGCAGGGGTTGCTTTCGACCGGCGGTCTCTATGACTCGATGTCCACGCGCGCCCGGCAATGGGCGGCCCAGCGAACATGGAATCACCAGGCTCGCCAATTCGAATCGGCGCTTCAGACCACTGTCGTCAGTCTCGCGGGATCGGGCCACCAGCGATGCCTGCCAGAACGAGATTCCGGCTCATCGTCGCGAATTGCGTTGAAAGGAGAACGATGACAACACTCCTTTCCAAGATTCTCAGGCATGCCCGCAGAAAGTTCGATCTCGCGCGGTTGAAGCCGCGCATCTGGCGACTTTCTGGAGGACGAGTCATGATCGGGCCATTTGCGGGAATGCGATTTGTCTATTCCTCTCATCACTCCGAGTGGTGCCCGAAAGTGCTCGGGACCTATGAAATCGAATTGGCCGGTGTCGTCGAGGAGATTTGCACGCGACAGTATTCTCGCGTTATCAACATCGGTGCCGGAGAGGGATACTACAGCGTCGGTATCGCCATGAAGTGCCCCCGGACCAAAGTGACGAGCTTTGAGTCGAGCCCGATTTGTCGCCACTTACTCAATCAACTGGCAAGCAAGAACAGCGTCGACTCGCGCATCGAATCTCTCGGGAAATGCACGGCACGTCGCCTGTACGATATTCTTCGACAACAGCCATCGAATTCCACACTACTGATCGTGGACGTGGAAGGCCAAGAACTTGAGCTTCTGGCTCCGTTGAGTATTCCAAATCTACTTGGCATCGACATACTCGTGGAGTCGCACGACTGTCTGCGACCGGGTTGCGCCCAGGAATTACGCGCTCGCTTCCATCAATCGCACCGAATTCACGAGATCGCCTCGCGAGAACGTACAACTGCCGATTTACCGGCCGAAGCGGATTCAGCGCTCACCCGCATCGAGTCAGTTGCCGTGATGTCCGAACAACGACCGGGCACGATGGTATGGCTCTGGATGCAGTCGAATCGAAGCGGTTTAGGAAACCAGAACGAGATCCCGCACGTATCCGACGGTCAGATGATGTCGAACATCCGCTGACTCGATGATCGTCATCGAGTCGCGACTCGACTTCGCACGACGCCACTTTGGCACCCGCAGTGCGAGTTCGCGTTTCTACCGGGACGATGGTGCGTATTTACGAAGAACCTACTTCTGGAGCATCGGTGATGAAACCACCCATTCCGAAGCGACTACTACGGTCCATCATGCAGACCATACCCCGTACAACGACGTCGTTCAATATCGGCAAAGTCCTCACACGAACGATCCTTCGCCCCGAGAATCGGCCGACGCCGGTCGATTGCCGCTTGCACGGCTCGTTGCCCATGACAATGGACATCGCCGAGTTTGCGAGCAATGATCTGTATTGCTTGGGCCGGTGTTTCGAGCCGGCCACACTGCGATTGTGGGATGCGCTGGCCGCTCAGGCAACGACAATTATCGACCTCGGAAGCCACGTCGGCACCTTTGCCGTATCCGCAGCGTCGGCCAATCCCGGCGCGCGAGTGATCGCCGTCGAGGCGTGCCGCAAGAACCTCGTATTCCTGCGCAGAAACGCCGACGCCATACCCAATATCGAGGTGTGTCCAATCGCGATCGCAACGGTATCGGGGATTGTGCCGTTCGAGGAGGACTACTACTCTGGAGGCGGGGTCGTAATCGCCACAGAAAAGGGCATCCCTAACGAGAAAACTGTCGACTTCGCGCAGCAGCAACGGTATCTGGTGAAGGGACTTTCGCTCCACGACTTTTGCGTGGAAACGAATCTGCTCCGGATCGATTTGATGAAAATGGATCTAGAGGGTCTTGAGCACGAACTGTTAACTGGGCAATCCGATTTCTGGTCGCTGTACGCGCCCCAGCACCTGGTCGTGGAAATCCGTGAATCTCGACCCGCGGTTGGCGGCGTGACCGACGTCTTCGAAACAATGCGCCAGCGCGGATACTCGTGGAGTCGAATCGAGCATCTATTGACGCTGCCACGACTTAGAAGATGGGGATTGGCGAATTGGCATTTCTGGCGGGATAGCGCGTCGCAGCCCGTGAAAAGGCCGTTCGGCGATCTGGGGAAGACGTGACGCGAATGGGCTGTCGAATGCTGCGCATGGAGGCCAGCGCATGGGGATACGTAAGCGGAAACAAGTCCGACAGGATGATCAGTGGGGGCGACATCGGCTTTGAAGCGGGCCCGCGTTCATCCGCCCTACGATCGAGCAGGGTTTCGTTATTCGGCCAACGCCAATTTTCACGATTCCTCTGCCGAGTCTCGGTCCCTTCACGGCCCCTCGTCAATGAGTCCTTGAAGTCAAGCGCATTCTTTGGGATGTCGGGCCTGAGCGAATTTGTTGAATCTACCCAGTGGTGTGATTTGTGCGGTTTGCAAGCGCTATCTTACGTCTGCTCGTCACCTGCCGCATCAAGTCGATCCCGCAGCCGGTTTATCAGGTCCATGCGTTCGTGAAACACCGCGAGAATCAGTGGCACTGCGTTTTCACGACGAATGAGGAAGACATAATGGTGCTCGCATCGAGAGAAGAGAAGATCGGCCCGATGTTCCAGAACCAACCGAGCCTGAACATCACCGCGGCCAATGGCTTTGAAGTGTTTTTCGAGAAGGGCCTCGTAATGTCGGGCCTGTTCGATTCCCCATGTGTCGATCGTATAACGAGCGATTCCCAACAAGTCATCATCGGCTGCCGCTGTGAGCTCGTAGTCAGCCATCTCGTTTGTAGACTTCCTGGAAAATCTCCCCGACAGTTCGGCGGCTGACAGCTCCAGTTCGGGCTGCCTGAATTCGTTCGTCCAGAATGGATTCGAGTTCGGCCAGATCGCGGTCGGCGGCCTCACTGCCGTGAACGCCGAGTGTGCTTTCGAGCACGAATTCCTTGATGGATTTGCCCTGGAGTGCCGCCAGTGCTTTTAGCTTCTGGTGTTCTTCGGGGGTAACGTCGATCGAAATCCGGCTCATGGCAAGGCTCCCTTTGGCGGACTCTTTGATCTAGGAATCCTACCCTCAAAAGCACATTTTGTCAAAATGTTCATTTGTGGGAATACGGGCGTACGGTGTCTTTATTCAGCCGAGACCAACCTTCGCGAGCCCTTTACCGAGTCTCGAGATTGTCCACAGCATTCTCGCTGATGGAGCTTCGAAATCGAATGCGTGTTTTCCGATGTCGGGCCAGAGTGAAATTGTTCAATCCGCCCATTGGTGTGCTTTGTTCGGCTTGCAGGCATCAACTTATGTAGGTTCACCGCCTGCCGCATCAAGTCGATCCCGCAGTCGGTTTATCAGGTCCATGCGTTCGTGAAACACGGCGAGAATCAGCGGCACTGCGTTTTCACGACGAATGAAGAAAACATAATGGTGCTCGCATCGAGAGTAGAGAAGGTCGGCCCGATGTTCCAAAAGCAACCGAGACTGAACATCACCGCGACCAATGGCTTTGAAGTGTTTTTCGAGAAGGGCCTCGTAATGTCGGGCCTGCTCGATTCCCCATGTGTCGATCGTATAACGAGCGATTCCCAACAAGTCATCATCGGCTGCCGCTGTGAGCTCGTAGTCAGCCATCTCGTTTGTAGACTTCCTGGAAAATCTCCCCGACTGTTCGGCGGCTGACAGCTCCAGTTCGGGCTGCCTGAATTCGTTCGTCCAGAATGGATTCGAGTTCGGCCAGATCGCGGTCGGCGGCCTCACTGCCGTGAACGCCGAGTGTGCTTTCGAGCACGAATTCCTTGATGGATTTGCCTTGGAGTGCCGCCAGTGCTTTTAGCTTCTGGTGTTCTTCAGGGGTAACGTCGATCGAAATCCGGCTCATGGCAAGGCTCCCTTTGGCGGAATCTTTGATCTAGGAATCCTACCCTCAAAAGCACATTTTGTCAAAATGTTCATTCAGGGGAACACGGGTGTACCGTCCAAGAACTCGAACGACCGTGATTGGCAACTGTGCATGCGTCATCGCCAAAGTATGCTGACGCAACCTCGCATATGTTAAGATAGGCAAACGCCGGTCAATCGCGTCCGGACATCTACTAATTTATTGCATCCCAACGCGTTATCGCAAATGTCACCCCTCAATGTCCGGAAAAAACGGACATTTTTTCGCCGGAATCACGCCATGCCGAACAATCGCCATGCTTGCTCAGGTCGCGATCCCAGCCTCCAACACCAAGCGATTCTGGGACAATTCGACACGTTGGTTGGCGGCGCTTTGCCGCCGCGCGAACGTCGTTGCTGTCACGGAATACTCGGTGGAACGCATCGCAAATCTACCGCATCGATTCCTCTCCAAGTGCACAGCGAAGAGGTCAAAAGCGGCTCGATTGGTCAGTTTCAGAGCGACGACAACTGCACGATTTGGCCGGATCTTGGACGTCGCCGCAGGCCCCGAAATGGCGTGTCACCCCAATCGCGCCCCGACACGCCTAACCAACAACGGCGCCGAGAGTTACGCGTTTTGTCGCCCCCGAAAACCCGACAAAAACGACACATTTACGAGCCCAAAACCGAGAGGAACCCACGGGTGAGCGGTACCCCCGGAGGTGACCCCTTTCTTTTGAAATCGATGACGCCAGTGGTTAACTACTGCGCCAGTTACGAATCGCTTGCAACCTCGCCTCAGCGGCGGACTTACCGCCCTCGCCTGTTGATCCACATTCCTCTACGTTCCGTTAATCCCGCGCCGAAGCATCGAATCCGCGCCGTAACTCGCGCGAGATCGCCCGATTCCTCTCCGTTTCCGGAGGCCGATCCGCATCGTTTGGTTAACTTTCGAGGCGCATTCTGAGCTTCGACGGTCGTAACCTACGGACGCCCGTCGAGCACAATGCCGATTGAATTCGTGGCGACGTTTCAGCCATTGCCAATCGTCGAGACGAGCCCGCGTGGTTTCTTTATTCAGCCGATCCTGACTCTGGCCGCGCATGCGTTGAAATTCAGCTGAATCCACAGATGAAGCGCGGGACTTGGATTCCATCTTGTGAATTCGAATCGCGGGAATCTCCTCGAGATCGAGGTTGCCGGATGGTTGAACCGCGAGAAGGCCGCCGTCGTCGATTACCTCCGCGTAGAGAACCGCATCCTCCGCGAACTTCTTTCGAGCAAGCGAATCCGATTAGGCGACGACCAGCGGCGGCGACTGGCGGTCAAGGGAAAGGCCCACGGACGTAAGGCTCTTCGGCAATTCGCGTCGATCGTGACACCCGACACCATTCTGGCTTGGCATCGACAGCTCGTTGCTCAGAAATGGGACTTCAGCGGTACGCGAGATCCAAGTCGGCCGCGCATCGCGAACACGATCGCGGAGTTGACAGTCCGCATCGCAATTAAGAATCCAACCGGGGGACTCACGAGAATCATGGGGCGGTCTACAACCGCGGCCATGAGGCCTCTCGGGGAACGGTCTCCAATATTCTGAAAGCACATGGTATCGATCCGGCACCTGAGCGCGGCAATCGAATGCCATGGTTCACCTTCCTCAAGGCACATTGGGATTCGATGGCTGCGGTTGACTTTGTTCACGGCGGAGGTCTGGTCGCGATTTGGCTTAGTGCGATATTACGTTCTGTTCTTCATCAAACTGTCGAACCGACACATGCACGTCGCCGGCATCAAACGTAACCCCAATGCGCGGTGGATCAACCAGATCGCTCGCAATGTGACCACCCCGGATACCGGATTTCTGGTCAACACTCGATACTTGATCATGGATCGCGACACAATCTTCAATGCCGAGTACCGGGAATCCCTGAAACGTGAAGGCACCGAAGCGGTCCCGCTTCCACCGCGTTCGCCGAATATGACCGCTTACACTGAGCGGTATGTAGGCACCATTGAAGAGAGTTGCTTGAGCCGCATGACCTCGTTCGGTGACCATTCGTTGCGAACAGCGATCGGTGAATTCGTGCAATACTCCCATCATGAACGCATTCACCAAGGCCTCGGTAATCGCCTGATCGATCCCGCCGAAGATGTCGGCCTCCACAACGGACCCATCGCATGTCGGCAACGGCTCGGCGGAATCCTTCAGTACCACTGTCGACAAGCAGCGTAGCTCTCCTCAGGTCGACCGACGGATACGCTGTCAACCGTAGGTTCGTGCTCGCTGTGCGCCCTGGCCAATCCCTCGCAGCCGGCGATGCGTTACATCCTGAACGGTGTCGACAAGTTCCTGGCGCACGATTGAGTTATTGGAGAGTACGCAGCTGGATACTCGTTCAATATCTGGATGAGGAATGAGGATGACCGCCATGCCCGGAGTTTCGATACAAAGCCCGGTTGAATTTCATGGGGGTAACGAACAGAAAATATGTGGGCCCCGGTTCCAATCAACCGGGGCCCACAAAGGCCTATTTGAAAAATGTTGGACCGAGCAAGTGATTCAATGCTGGCTGCCAACTCGCTTCAGCATTGCGACGGGAAGATTAGAGCCCCACTATCAACTCGACGAAGCCCTGAATATCGAGACCGTCCGCAGTGCCATCTTCGTTCAAGTCTGATGCACAGATCTGCTCATTGCTTGCGCTCGCAGAATTCAATATGACGGCACTAAAGGCCGCGACATCGGCGATGTCAACTACACCGCTTCCATCAGCGTCGCCTTTCTGCAAGTCTCCGCAGGGGGCCTCGCAACCATCCGGCACGCCATCGCCGTCGGCGTCGGCGTTGTCGTCGAACCCGGGGCAGATGTCGCGATTGTTGCAGACGCCGTCCCCGTCCAGATCAAAGCACGGCCCGACACGAATCTCGCCGGCGTTCACGTCATATTCAATCGACCACGCCGGCCCCGGCGGAAAGTTCACCTGATCGAATGTCCCGATGAGGTCTCCCGCCGTCAGGATGACGAACGTGTTCCCCGTAATAATCGACCCGCCCAGGCTGGTCAGATTCAGTGTTCCTCCAAGGGTTGCAGTCCCGTTGACAACGAGCTTGTCCGAATGGATCGCAAGCAGTTGCTCCCTGACTTCGATGTCGAGCATCGAGCCGTCGGCAAAGGTCACGTTGTCGACCGTGATGCTGGAGATTGAAGCGCCGGGTGCCACAGTACCGCCCGATTGCACGGCTGTTGTGCCTGCGACGCTTCCGGTGCCGCCGAGCGTTCCGCCGGAGTTGACGGTGACGCCGCCGGCGCCGGTTGCGGAGCCGATGGCGTTGGTCGCGGCCAGTGTTCCGCCATCGATCGTCACGCCGCCGGAAAACGTATTGGCGCCGCCCAGGGTGAGCGTGCCGGCGCCGACCTTTTGAATCGACCCCGCGACGCCCGCATCCTGTATGAGTCCGTTGAAGGCGCTGTCGCCGCCGTTGACGCCGATGATCAGCGCGTCGCCCGCGCCGCTGTTGCCGATGCTGATTGTGTGCGTCGATTCGGCATCACCCTCGATCAGGCGATCCGTCGTGACGGGCCCGCCGATGACATCAAGCGAACCGCGCCTGTAGAGTGTCGTGGTATCCGCGGTTATCGAACCTCCCGAGACGGCGCCCACGGAACCGCTCGCGCCGTCATCCGTACCGAGGTCGCCGATCCGAAGCTCGCCGACGTCCACAACGGCCGACGATTGAACCGTGGCGGACGCGCTCCCGCTTCCCGAGGGTCCCACGTCAAATCGAGGCGCGATCAGCGTCGTGCCGGAACCGAGGACATTGAGCGCGCCATTGTGGGTAATGACCACACGATTCGTTCCTGATCCGCCGATCAGTTCCACATCGGCGCCGTTTTGAACGCGCACGATTGCGCTGTTGCGAACATACAGCACGTTGCCCGTCGCGGCGGTGAGATCCAGGGCGGTCGCGTTAATGTTCGTCGTTCCGTTGTCGGCGAGGATCGCTTGAAACGAGCCCCCTCCATTGATGTTGAGCGTGCCTGTTCCGGTGTTTGACACAAGGGTGAGATTATTGACGGCGCCTGTGAGGGTTTGCGTCGCGGTTCCGATCTTCGTGAAGGTCCCCGTTCCGCTGAGAAGGCCGCTGAAGGAGGTCGTCAGATTCTTGTTACCGACGGACATCGTTGTCGCGCCGATGTTGAGGTTGCCCGTACCTGACAGCGCGCCGAGAGTCGCATTGACATTGTTCGTCGTCACGTCGAGTTCGTTGGCTCCCGCCAATACGACGGAGGCGTTCTGTAGCGCGAGGGAATGCCCGATTCGAAGTTGCGCTTCGAGTGTAATCTCGCCATCGTAAGGATTGGCGCTCTTGAAGACCGCGCCGGGTACTCCGAGTCCGGTGAAGAGGATGTTGGACGACCCGAGGAGTTGCCCATTCAGCACCATTGTGCCGCCACCAAAGTCCCAAGTGCCATCGGCATATTGCTCGATGTCAACGTCGAAGATCTGGCCGGCGTTCGGCCCCAGGTTAAGCTCCAGATTCTGCCAGCGCAGCAGGCCGTTAAAGACTCGATACTGCTGATCGCTGAATGAAGCCATGACGAAGTCGCCGACGGTGCGCGTCGATCCTGACAGGTCCACATCGAAGCGATGCGCCGTGTTGTTCAGCAGGACGTGATGGTTCGTCGCGTTCGGATAATCGCCGTTGCCCGGGTCCTGGCTCCAATTAGTGTGGTTTTGCCAGTTGTTGTTGCCGCCGTCGCCTTGCCATTGGAAATCAACCTGGGCGAACACAGCCCGCGGCCCCGCGAGCGTCACCCACGATACGATCGATACGGCCAATGCCGTGCATGCTGAGTTCGTTTTTCGGTTCATGGATATTCCTCTCATTTGGATTTCCGAAGATTCTGGTCGCCTTTGGGCGCTGACATTTGCCGGTAACTGTTAAGGTCACGGACACGCCGCTCCGCTGAGAAGCGCGGCGACGAAGAGCTGCGTGTCGAGGCCGTCGAGCATTCCGTCCTGGTTCATGTCGCCAAGGCAGACGGCGGGGCAATTAGCACTTGTGCAGTCCACGCCGTCACCGGCATAGGTTCCGCCGAAGACCAGACAGTCGGCTTCACTCTCGACAACGCAATCTCCGAAGTGCAGGCAGCACGCACCGATGTCGCTTGGCGCCGACTGGAACTCGTGCGCCCCGCGGTCGATGGTCTCGCTGAAGATGGCGACGCCGGTGTCGGTGGTATTGGGGTCGTCCAAGACCCGGAGGTTGCCGTCAATATCCTCGTTACGGGAGAGGGCCACGCCGGCGGCGATCGTGTCGCCCGAGTCGATCGCCGGCGAACCGGGGAGGAGCGAGAGATCGCCTCCCGCAGCGTCGGCGAAGAGCGGGTCAACATCCAGGTTGCCGACACCGAATCCGCCCCAGCCGCCCTCGACAATGGAATGGTTGACGGTCAGCGTGCCGCTCGAGACCCCTTCGATCTGAGTAGCGCCGGTGTTGCCCCACATGATGCAGTTCGCGATGGTCGAATTGTAGAACAGGTTAATCCGAATGGCGGCGCCGCCCTGGGAGCTGTTGCCCGAGAAGGAGCAGTTGATCAGCGGTGTGCCCGGGACTTCCAAGAGGATGGCACCGCCGCCGAACGAAGTACCGTTGCCGACAAAGGTGCAGTTGGCAATGAACGATCCGATGTCGGTCTTCAAACTGATCGCACCACCGCTGTCGACGGCGGTGTTATTCGCGAACAGAGAGTTGGTGATGCGAGCGATCTCATTGCCGTTGATATCCAAAGCGCCTGTGGCATTATTGGGATTGTGGTTGTTGCGGAAGACACAACGGTCGACGGTGACCAAGCCGGCAGAGGTGATTTGAACAGCCGGGCCTCCGTTAAGGGGCGTGTGGTTCTCGATGATGGTGTTTATGAACGCGATCGAGCCGGTCGCGTTAGAATCCTGGAAAAAAATGCAGGCGTAGTTCAATGCGGTGTTCTGGTCGACGTGGCACCCTGTCATGCTGAGTTCCGAGTCGCTGAGCAGGTAGACCGCCCCGCCGTCGCCTTGCGTCACCTGGTTCATGCGGATGGTGCAGCCGTCGAGGGTGACGGAGCCGAGATCGACGAAGACGCCGCCTCCAGCCGTGTCGACGGTGTTGTTCTCGATGATGCAGTCGCGGACTGTGGGATGGGCGCCGCTGATGAACACGCCTCCTCCAACCTGAACGTCGAAGGCGGCGCTGTCGCCGGTGCCGCCGGTGAGAGTGAAGCCTTCGAGGACCGAGTCGGGCCCCTCAGCATTGTCGAAGCGTACGACGGGCAAGCCGTCGCCGGGATCGGGGACGCCGGTGGCGTCAATGATCGTTCCTGCGGCCCCGCCGGTGGAGCGGAGGGTGATTGCCTTGCCGCCGAAGTCGATGATTTCGTTGTAGGTCCCCTGCGCGACGACGACCTGGTCACCATTGACGGCGGCGTTGATACCGGCCTGAATCGTCGGCTGATCCGCCGGGACGTTGATGACGATCGCGCTTAGACGGCTCGTCATACAGAGGGCGGTGAGTAGCGTGAGGCCCGCGATCCTTGTTCCGTTCGGTGTTGCTCGCATGATGCTCTCTCCTTTGGGCATTGGCCCGGACGTCGCCCTGCACGGTGGCTGTCTGACTTGGGCGGTTCAATTCGCCGGCACCATGACTCGGTGCTCACTCCCGAACACAGGAAAACCCGCCGAGGGCGGAACCGAAAAAAGGTAGAAAAGGCTCAGAAGCTCGAAAATCCGCATTCTTCTCACGAAAACGGCGATTCGGTAGAATGGACGTGTGACGGACCCGATCGAAAGCAACGCGATTCCGATGCCCGACCACGGCGAGACAACGGCGATTCTGGCTCGTGTGGCTGCCGGCGATCCTTCCGCCGCAAAGGCTCTCTTACCGCTTGTATACGAGCAACTCCGTGCCGTCGCCGGGTCCTATTTCCAAGCCCAGCCCGCCCATCACACGCTCCAGCCAACGGCCCTTGTCCACGAGGCGTACCTGAAACTCGTCGGATCAGGGACGGATTGGAAGGATCGCGCTCACTTCTGCGCGGTTGCGGCGACGGCAATGCGACAGATTCTCACGAACCACGCGAACGCCAAGCGGGCCGCCAAGCGAAGCGCGCATCGTGTGGACGTGACTGTTGAAGTGCTGCCGACGCCGACAGGCGCCTCGATGATCGATCTGCTCGACCTGGACGACGCGTTGAAGGAACTTAGTTCGCTCAACGAACGTCATTCGCGGATGGTCGAGCTTCGATTCTTCGGCGGTTTGCAGGTCGACGCGATGGCGCATGTGCTCGGCATCTCGGAAGGCATGGTGCGCCGGGAATGGCGAGCGGCGCGTGCGTGGCTCAGTGGCCGGCTCAGCCGGGGAGAATCGCCGTGAATGCCGCGGAGAGATACCGGAAATCCGTCGAGATTTTCAATGAGGTGTGTGATCTTCCCGCCGGCGATCGCGACGCGTTTCTGTCGAACGCGTGCGGCGACGACGCAGTGTTGCGCCGCGCGGTGGAATCGCTCCTGGAGCATGACAGCAGCCTGAGTGCCGCAGTGGTGGCAGCGGAACAGGGCGCGGGGATTCAGGCGCTGATCGCGACGACATCGATGGGCGCCGCGCCGACGCGCATAGGGCAGTACCAGATCGTACGCCGAATCGGCCAGGGCGGCATGGGCGTGGTCTTCGAGGCGCGACAGGAACATCCCCGACGCGCCGTGGCGCTTAAGGTGCTTCATGCCGGATTCGGCGCGCCGGGCCTCATCGAGCGATTTCGGCGCGAGGCGAACGTCCTGGGCCAGTTGCAGCATCCCGGCATCGCGCAAGTGTTTGACGCGGGCGTAGGCGAAGTTGAGACCGAAGCGGGCGTCACGGGCAACCAGCCTTATATTGCGATGGAATTGATTGACGGCGTCTCGCTCGGCCAATGGGGCCGGGCGAATGACAGATCGCTGCGACAACGACTGGAGGCGATCGCACAGGTCTGCGACGCGCTGGAACATGCGCATCAGCGCGGCGTGGTTCACCGAGACCTGAAGCCGGGCAACATACTCATCGATTCAAGCGCACAGCCGAAGGTGCTCGACTTCGGCATAGCCCGGATCACCGAAGGTGACGACGCGGCGGCGACATTGCAGACACAGACAGGTCAGTTGCTGGGCACCGTGCCCTACATGAGCCCGGAACAGGTGACCGGCGACTCGCGAATGGTAGACGTGCGCACGGACGTCTATGCACTCGGCGCGTTGCTATACGAATTGCTCTGCGGCCGACTGCCGTACGACTTACAGCATCGTTCGATCGCCGAAGCGGCTCGCGTCATTCTTGAGGAGGAGCCCACGCGTCTGAGCCAGATCGATCGATCTTTGCGCGGGGATCTTGACACGATCGTTTCCAAGGCACTGGAGAAGGACCGCGAACGCCGTTACCCGTCGGCCGCGTCGCTTGCGGCGGACCTTCGCAGGTATCTCGGCGACCAGCCGATTGAAGCACGCCCCGCAAGCGCGATTTACAACTTTCGCAAGTTTGCCCGTCGAAATCGGGGACTGGTCGGCGGGCTGGCGGCGACATTCCTGGTGCTGTTGATCGGGGCGGCCGGAACGTCGTTCGGCCTGGCATCGGCGCTTCGTGCGAACAAGAAAATCGCGCAGACGAATCAGGAACTCGCTAGAACCAACGAGCAACTGAAGGAAACGAACAAGAGACTTCAGCGGGTCACCGATTTTCAATCCGCACAACTGACAGACATCGACATGCCACTGATGGGGATACAGCTGCGCGACAGTCTGCTCAGCGGGGTCGCGGAGGATCGGCGCGACGACCTTGAATCGAGTATGGCAGAAATCAATTTTGTCGATGCCGCGCGGACGATGCTGAATCGGACGCTATTCCAGCGTGCGATTCAAGCCGTTGATGACCGTTTCGCCGACGAACCAGCCTTGCAGGCACGACTGCTTCAGGACCTTTCGAAGACGATGCGCGAGCTGGGTCTTTCGGAGGCGGCGAAGGCCCCCCAGGCGCGCGCCCTGGAGATTCGCCGGTCCGACCTGGGGGAGGACAGTCGAGATACCATCGATTCAATACATGAATCAGCCATGCTCGCGCAGGCGCTCGGCGACTACGAAAGGGCGGAGACTCTTGCGCGGGAGGCGCTGACGCGGAGCGAGCGTCTCTTCGGCAAGGATGCCCGCGAATCGCTGGTGTGCCTTGGCACCGTCGCCTCCATTGTGAAACTGCGCGGGAATCTGGATGAGGCAGAGGCACTCGCCCGACGATCGATGGATGTCTTGACCAAAACCGAAGGCACGGCGGACCCGGGCACGCTGGACGCCATGTCGGCGCTTGCGGCGGTCCTGATGGCGAAGGGAGAATACGGAGAATCCGAAAAGCTCTTTCGGGCAGTCGCGGATGAAAGGAAGCTCGCACTGGGCTCAGATAGTTCTTCCACGCTGAGCGCGCAAAGAAACCTGGCCAATGTACTCGAGACCCAGGGGAAATACGACGAATCGACCAGCCTCATCAAGTCGTGCTACGAAGCTGAGCGCCGCATTCGCGGCGATGATCATCCGCACACGATCTCAACGTTGAGGGAGTATGCCGGCCGAGTGCTGCGGCAAGGCCGGTTGGAAGAAGCAGAGCCCCTCGCAGCGGACGCGCTCGCGCGTCAACGGAGATTGCTTGGGAGCGATCATCCGGACACGCTGTCTTCGATGGAACAGGTGGCTTCCATCCTGGAGGAGCGGGGAAAGCTCGTTGAATCCGAGGTATTGTTCAAAGAGGTACTCGACAGGCGGCGCCACCTCTATGGCGAGAATAATGTCTCTACGATGAGAGCACTGGGGAACTACGGGTTTATCTTGAGTCAACAGGGTAAGACCGCCGAGGCGCTGCCGATCTATCGGGAGACGCTGGCCGGTCTTCGTGCGCTCTACGGAAACGAACATCCACACACACTGACGAGCATGGGCAATCTGGCGGCGCTTCTGTCAGGGATGGGCCAGTACGAGGAATCTGAGAAGCTCTATCGCGAATCACTGGAGGCAAGGCGTCGAACGCTGGGCGAGGATCATCCGTCTACGTTGAACGCCATCTACGGCATGGGGGATATCCTCCGCCGCGAGGGGAAGCTCGATGAAGCAGAGACATATTGCCGTCAATCGCTGGAGGGTTACCGGCGCGTGGGCGGCGACGATCACATCGGCACACTCTACTCGCTGACCAGTCTTGGACAACTCCTGTTGGACAAGCATGAACCGGCCGATGCTGAGCCGCTGTTTCGCGAGGCGGTCGAACGTCGGCGGCGGGTCAATGGAGACGGGCACCCGCAGACGGCGGTGGCGACGGAAGGTCTTGCCGAGTCGCTGGAAAAGCAGGACAAATGGGCCGATGCCGAGCAATGGCGGCAGTTTCTCCTAGAAACCGCGCGCGAAGCCGAGCCGAAGGATGACGACACGATCGTAGCGCGGCTGACGGAACTGGGAAGGAACCTGCTCAGGCAACGGAAATACGACAAGTCGGAGTCCGTGCTTCGGGAGAGCCTTGCTGCGTACGAGCGGCTCGGGACGACCGACGACTGGTCGCGCTGGCGGGTGAAGGCAATGCTGGGTGAGTGCCTCGGGGCCGACGCGGATCGGCGATTGGAGGCCGAACGACTGATGCTCGACGCGATCGACCAGATGACGAGCACGTCGGGGTCGGATGCCGAACGCGTGGAATCGATTAGTATGATACGGCGGCGGCTGGCCGACTTCTATGAAAGCTGGGGCCTGCCGGATAAGGCGAGGGCATTGCGCTCAGACCGCGACGCGACGGCTTCGGTTCCGAAGGGCGAGCCGGGTTGAGTGCCCTGCCCCGCATCATGACTCTTCTGATTCCGCGAACGAAGGTCGATTCCAAGCTCGTTCGCGCTTACCAAGAACTTACTGCTCGATCGCGCTGAGCTCGCCATCGGATTCGGCGCAAGCCGTTCGAAAGCCCCCGCGAAGCGTCTTGGCGGACGCCTCGCGGAGGCCCGGAAATCCCGAGTTCATTCGACTTGCGATTCTATTGAGGCTAGGGGGCGATGAGCTGTTCGAGGAACCTTTGCGTGTCCAGACCGTTAACGGTTCCGTCGTTATTGATGTCGCCACGCTGAATGTCGCAATCCGAGTAAGCGGTTGCGTACGTCGTCGGGTCGATCAAGGCCTGCACGAAAGGGGCGACATCGGCCGGGGTCAGCAATCCGTCGCAGTTCATATCGCCGACGACGATCGTCGGGATCTCGATGAGGTTCGAGGGATCGTCGACGTTTCCGTTCAGCAGAAGCGACTCGAAATAGATCGGGCATCCATTCGTATTGAGTGTCGCACCTGCGTCGACGATTAGGATGCCGACGTAGAGCGCTTCGCAACTCGATTGGCCGTCGTTTGCGTTATCGTGATTATCGACGATGTTGACTGTCGTCGCCATCGGTCCGATGCGGAGCTCGCCGATTGGATAGTGGTTGGCGAGTGTGCGATACAGGCCCGCGGCATCGGGACCAATGTCCTTCGACATGACTTCGAGCGACTGCGGTCCGACCGCCGGCTCGGCATTCAACGCCAGTGTCGCCGCCGAGAGATCGAACCGGGTGTTGGAATCGATGGCCGCGTCAAAGTTGCCGGCGATTCCGATCGTGAATTCAAACGACGGCATGAGTAGCGATGCGCTTGATCCTAGCGTTAAGTCGCCGCCGATCTGGAGCCCCACATCGCCATCCGCCGACGGACCTCCTCGCGATGTGATATCACCGATGATCGTTCCATTGTTGGTTAACGACCCGGCGATCGAAAGCGCACCGTTGATGATCGTGGTGGTTCCATTATTCAGAAGGTCGCCAATGACGAAGCTGTCGCTATTGAACGTCGTGTCGCCGTCATTGATGATGTCCGCCGCAAGGAAGCCCGTCGCGGCCAGCTCGCCATTCACATCGTTGTGCAGACCTCCGGTTACGGACAGTATCCCGGTCAATCCGATCGATCCGAGATTTGTCAGACCTCCGGGTGCACTCACGTCGGCGGCGCCGGCCGGGGCGATCGAGAGATTGCCTGTTGCCTGAACGACAACGCTGTTCGCAGTCAGCGTGGCCGACTGGGCGACGCCGATCGACACGTTGCCGCCTAGTTGCATTGTGCTGCTGCCTGCCGAGGCAAGTGTGGCGTCGTTGGCCAACGTGATCGTGCCGCCCGCGGGTTGAGTGATGTCGCCGGCGCTATTCAATCGTACTGCCTTGCCCACGAAATCGATCGTCGGCTCCAATTCGAAGGCGGTCGTCGGCGCTTGCAGCGTGTCACCGTTTGTTGCATTGGCAATTGCGTCGGCGATGCTCGAGTGATCTGTGCCCTGCGTCAGGTTACGCACCTCGCCGCATGTGTTGAGCGGATCGTTCGGGCAGAAGTCGCAGGCGTCGCCTATATCGTCGCCGTCGCTATCCGTCTGATCGAAGTTGGCGACATTGAGACAGTTGTCGCAAGGATTGCGCACGCCGTCCATATCGTCGTCGGGCAAATCGGGGTCACAGCATTCGCCGAGTCCGTCGCCGTCGCTGTCATCCTGGTTTGCGTTCGATATGACCGGGCAATTGTCGCTGTCGTTGCAAACGCCATCGCCATCGCTGTCACCCGATGCGTTGTCTCCCCGGCAGGCGTCGCAACCGTCTGGAATGCCGTCGCCGTCAGAATCGATGCGGTCGTCGAAGCCGGGGCAGATGTCGACACCATCGCAGACGCCGTCGCCGTCGGACTCGGTCGCGCAATCGCCGTAGACTTCAAGCTCGTCAATGCACTGTTCAAGCGGAGTCGAGGTGGTCACGCGAATGCGGAGCGCCCGCGCGACGATCGACTGGCCGTCCTGCGCGAGGCTGAATTCATGTCGGCGCCACATCAATCGTCCACTTGTGGGACTCGAATACTCGACCCTTCCGATTTGCGTCCACGTCACGGAATTCGGATTCAGCGCCGCGCCGGCGTCGGTCGTGACATCGACGATGTAGCTTCCTTCCCAGCGATCCATGCATTCATCGCAGCCGTCGACGAAACCCGATGGATCAGTGTTGTCGGTGTTGTCGCGCCCCCAGGAGATCGACTCGATCGATTTCAGTTCGTTGAATTCCACGCCCACGAACGGCGACGGGTCGCTCGGCGAGGGAATCCAGGAATGCAGGTTGCCGTAAAGTCCGTCGTTAACATTCTGGGCGAAATGCTGGACGGTGCCGGCCTGGCTACTCGCAAAATAGAGACTGCCGTTCGAAGATCGCGCCAGATTGTCCGGCACCGGGTTGTTGAAGAATTCCCCGTCGCCACCGACTTCAGCGATGGCAAAGCCGGTCTCCGACGAAATCGTAATCGGATCACATGCATCGGGGACGCTGTCCCCGTCGGAATCCACACTGTCGTCGCCTCCGGGGCAAGCGTCCGCCGAATCGCAAACGCCGTCGCCGTCGCTGTCATCCGGATTGTCCAGCGGGCAGCTATCGCATCCGTCTGGTATGCCGTCGGCGTCCGTGTCGATTTCGTCGTCGAACCCGGGACATATGTCGAGATTGTCGCAGACATCGTCTCCGTCGGCGTCGGCCGCGCAACTGCCATGAACCTCGAGCTCGTCGATGCACTGATCGAGCCCTGTCGAGTCACACCGGATGCGCAGGGCCCGCGCGACGATCGATTGGCTGTCTTGTGCAAGGCTGAATTCGTGTCGGCGCCATATCAATCGACTTGTTGTCGCGTTCGAGTAAGCAACGGTACCCACCTGCGTCCAGGCAACAGAGTTGGGATCCTGTGCCGCGCCGGCATCGGTCGTCACTTCGACGCTGTAGGTCCCGACCCAACGATCCGTGCATTCATTGCAGCCGTCGTCGAAACCCGAGGGGTCGCTGTTGTCATTGTTGTCGCGTCCCCAAGCGATTGAACTGATCGACTTCAGTTCGTTGAACTCAACGCCGACGAATGGCGCCGGATCGGATGGCAGAGGGATCCAGGAGTGCGAGTTGCCGTAGAGTCCGTCGTTGATGTGTTGCAGTGAGTTGTCGCCGCCAAGTTCGCTACTTCCAAAGTAGAGACTGCCGGTCGACGGATTGGCGAGGTTGTCGGGCACCGGACTGTTGAAAAACTCTCCTTCATCACCGGCTTCCGTGATGTCGAAACCCATCTCCGCAGTGATGTCGATCGGGTCGCATCCGTCGAGAACGCCGTCGCCGTCGGAGTCCGGTCCGTTGTCGTCAAAGCCCGGGCAGATATCGACACTATCACAGACGCCGTCATTGTCCGAGTCATCCGGATTGTCCAGCGGGCACGGGTCGCAACCATTCGGGACGCCATCGAGGTCCGTGTCCACGCCGTCGTCAAACCCGGGGCAGATGTCGAGATTGTCGCAGAGTCCGTCACCGTCGGAATCTGCGGCGCAAATTCCGTAAATCTCGAGTTCGTCGACGCATTGATCGAGCCCCCCCGTCCCGAATCGAATCCGCAATGCTCGCGCGGGGACCGGCTGTCCGTTCCACGTCAGGTGAAATTGATGACGGCGCCACATCGAACGGCCCATCGTCGGGCTTGAGTAGGTCACAACACCCATTGGCGTCCAAATCACAGAAGCGGGATTCTGGGCGGCGCCGGCTTGAGTCGTCCTCTCAATGAGGTAGGCCCCCTCCCAGCGATCCATGCAGGCGTCGCATCCGTCATCCACTCCCGAGGGATCCATGTTGTCGTTGTTGTCGCGTCCCCAGGCGATCGAACTGATCGACTTCAGTTCGTTGAATTCCACGCCGACGAATGGCGCCGGATCGGATGGCAGCGGGATCCAGGAGTGCGAGTTGCCGTAGAAGCCGTCATTGATGTGTTGCAGTGAGTTGTCGCCGCCGATCTCGCTGCTGCCGAAGTAAACACTACCGGCCGAGGGCCGGGCCAGATTGTCGGGCACTGGCTGATTGAAGAATGCCCCCTCCGCGCCGATTTCGACGATACTGTGGTTCTCCTGCGGCACGATCTGAATCTGCGCGACAACCAGCGTCGGCAGGAGTAGTAACCCGGCAAAGACGATCAGCGTACAACGGTTGATCAACATCTCTGAAGCTCCCTGATTATCGAAAGGTCCCGCGCCCCACGAACGTCGTGGCCCCCGTACCCTCTGCGTCAGGCATCCATGCGAAAATCGCTGCTCTCATACCCCAGGTAATTTCAGAAAATTCTCAGATCAGCCGGGACTGGGTGCCGCCATCGCCCAACGAACTTCTGCAATCCTCAACAGGTTCGGGTAGAATGCGACTATGACGCAGTCCAATGTGACGCAGCTTCTTCACGCCATCGAGGCGGGCGAAGATCGGGCGACGAGCGAGTTGCTCGCGATCGTGTATCAAGAGCTACGGACGCTGGCGGCGCAGCACCTGCGGCGCGAGCGGTCTGGGCAAACACTTCAGGCGACGGCACTTGTGCACGAGGCATATCTGCGCCTTGTAGGGCCCGACGCTGAGACGGAACCTCGATGGGAGGGGCGAGGTCATTTCTTCGCAGCAGCGGCGGAAGCGATGCGCCGCATCATGATTGACCGGGCGCGCGCCCGGGGCGCCCAAAAACGAGGTGGGGATGCCAGACGGCTCACGCTTGATCCTGCATCTCTCACAATGGACGACGTGCCGGCAGGCGTCGCGGAGCTCGGCGAAGCGCTGGCGCGCTTCGAGGCGCAGGAGCCGGAGAAGGCGATGCTGGTGAAGCTGCGCTTCTTCGGCGGGCTGACGTTTGCGCAGGCGGCGGCGGTCCTGGGGATCTCATCGTCCACGGCTGATAGGCACTGGGCGTACGCCAAAGCATGGCTATACAACGATTTGTCGCTTGACGACTAATATTTCAATTCGCGTGGGGTATCCGGACGCCGAAATCCGCATAAGTGCTCGGTGACCCATTGTGCGGTCATGAATCACTTTGGGAGACGCACATGCCGAGCCTGACTATTCTCAACGGTGCACAGTGTGGCGCACAATTCCTGCTGGCGCGTCGGATCCTCGGGATCGGTCGCAATCCGGCCCGAGACGTCCAATTGAGAGATCCGAAAGTCAGTCGTAAGCACGCGTTGGTGCGCTACATGGACGGCGCTTATCTGCTTGTGCCCGCAAATGCGCTCAACGGCGTGATTATCAACGGAGTACGGATTGAGTCGGCCCACCGGCTTTGTGACGGAGACGTGATTACGCTCGGCGACACGCATTTGCATTTCGAGGGCTACGCCAATCGAAATCAGATCGACGCCCTGCAACAGCGAAAGCAAACCGCCGACGACGTTCGAAACAAGAGTACTTTGTTGATGACTCAGACTGCCATGGACGGAGCGGCACATGGATCGTGACGCCGAGTCGATTTTCCACGCCGCGCGCGCGTTGCCGCCGACGGAGCGATCGGACTATCTGGATCGGGCCTGCGACGACGATGGCGACTTGCGCGCAAGAGTCGCGGCCTTGCTCGTCGCGGACGCGGAGGGCGCGGATTTCCTGCGAACGATAGATCCCGATGCGACCGTGATGCAGTCATCCGGCGTGAGCGCCACTGCGCTTGGCGAGGCGCCCAGCGATCAGATCGGGCGATACAAGCTGCTCCAGCCGATAGGCGAGGGTGGGTTTGGAACCGTCTGGATGGCAGAGCAGCGCGAGCCGGTCAAGCGGCGCGTGGCGCTCAAGATCATCAAGCTGGGTATGGACACGAAGCAGGTGATCGCCCGCTTCGAAGCCGAGCGGCAGGCGCTGGCGATGATGGACCACCCCAATATCGCCAAGGTGTTCGATGCGGGCTCAACCGAACTGGGCCGTCCGTATTTCGTCATGGAACTGGTCAGGGGCGTGTCGATTATCGAATACTGCGATCGCGAGAGGCTCGACACGAAGGCCCGGTTGAAGCTGTTTGCCAAGGTCTGCAACGCGATCCAGCATGCGCATCAGAAAGGGATCATTCATCGAGATATCAAACCCGGCAATGTGCTGGTCACGCTGCACGACGGCGTGCCGGTACCCAAGGTGATCGACTTCGGCATCGCCAAGGCGACCGATCAGGAGCTGACCAGCAGAACGCTGTTCACTGAACATCGCCAGGTTGTCGGTACGCCCGCGTACATGTCGCCGGAACAGGCGGAGATGAGCGGCCTGGACATTGACACGCGTAGTGACATCTACTCGCTCGGCGTGCTGCTATACGAATTGCTGACCGGCACGCAGCCATTCGCGGTTCAGCAACTCATGAGCAGGGGATTCGGCGAAATGATGCGGATCATCCGTGAGGAGACGCCGCACAAGCCGAGTGCGCGTTGGTCTACGCTGGGCAGCGCGTCCGTGCAGGAGGCGTCGCAGATCGCCGAACGACGGCGGACGGATGTCGGCCGGCTGGGGCTGATGCTACGGGGCGATCTCGATTGGATCGTGATGAAGTGCCTCGAAAAGGACCGGCGGCGGAGATATGAGACCGCCAATGGAATCGCAGCGGACATTGATCGCCATCTCGCGGATGAACCGCTGGTCGCCGGGCCTCCGAGTGCCGGGTATCGCATCCGGAAGTTTGTGCGACGTCATCGCGCCAGTGTGCTCGCCGGGTCATTTGTCGCCGCATCGCTTGTGCTCGGCGTCATTGGTACCACGCTCGGTCTGCTGTGGGCGCTGGACGAAAAGGCCCGCGCCGAGACGGCCGAGGCCGAGACATCGCGCCGCGCGGCAGAACTTCAGCAAGTTGCGGATTTCCAGAGCAGTCAACTCTCGGAGATCAGCGTGGCCACAATGGGAGTTCAATTGCGTGAGTCGATCATCGAAGGAGCGACCGAAGCGAATCGTGATGAAGTAACGAAAAGCCTCGCGGGCATCAACTTCGCGAACATCGCGCTGGGGACGCTCGAGGAGAATATCTTCAAGCGAACCTTCGAGGCCATTGATCGTGACTTTGGTGATCAGCCCCTCGTGCGTGCCCAGTTACTGAATACCGCGGGCGAGACGCTGAAGAAACTGGGGCTTCTCGACACGGCGTCCGATCCGCTCGAACGCGCCCTTGGGATCCGACGCGAATTGTTGGATGACGACCATCCTGACACGCTCGCATCCCTCAACAGCCTCGGCGATTTGCTGTGCGCGCAGGGCAGGTACGACGAAGCGGAAACGCGAATCCAGGCGTCGCTTGACGGTCGCCGACGAATTCTCGGGGACGATCATCCTGACACGCTTGTCACTGTCAACCTCATGGGGAATCTGCGCCAGGCTCAGGGGAGGCCCGCTGAAGCCGAACGCTACTATCGCGAGGCGCTCGACGCGCGCCGTCGAACACTGGGCGACGACCATCCCGATACGCTGATCTCCGTCAATAACATGGGCATCGTGCTCCAGGCGCAGGGCAGGCTGGATGAGGCCGAGCCGTTCTATCGTGAGGCGCTTGAGTCGATGCGGCGAACGCTCGGTGACGATCATCCAGACACGCTCGTGGCCGTGAACAACATGGGGTATCTGCTGACGCCGCAGGGCAAGTACGACGACGCCGAACCGTACTTTCGGGAGGCGCTCGAAGCTCGCCGGCGGACGCTCGGCGACGAGCATCCTGACACGCTCCTATCTGTCAACAACCTGGGTTTCCTGCTCCAGGCACAGGGCAGATACGATGAGGCGGAGCCCTACTACCGTGAGGCGCTTGATGTCCGCCGGCGCACACTCGGCGACGAGCATCCGAAGACGCTCTTGTCAGTCAACAACATGGGGAACCTGCTCCAGCTTCGAGGAAAGTACGACGAAGCCGAGCTCTACTACCGCGAGGCGCTCGATGCGAGGCGTCGGACGCTGGGCGACGAACATCCTGACACATTGCGGTCAATCAGTAACATGGGAAGTCTGCGCCTGGAGCAAAACAGGCTCGATGAAGCCGAACGCTACCTTCGCGATGCGCTGAAACGGATGCAAAAGGTGCTCGGCAAAGAACACCCGGAAACGCTGATTACAGAAGGCAAGCTATCGCGCCTTCAGGCGAAACGTGGACCTGGCGCGGACGACTAACTTAGCAAGCGAAGGAACTTTATGGACCCTTCGAGCGATTCACAACTTTCGGCCCGGGCGGCCCCGCGGCTCCCCCTCGACGAAGCGCACACGCTCTGGCGGACGGCAGCGCAGGAACGACAGTCTGCCCCCGTATTGCGTCCTATTTAAGCTCGCTCCGAACCTCAACCAGCTTCGTAATCAGGCCGCCGAGCAACGATGCTAATCGGTGTTTCTGGATTCCCGGAATCACGCCCTGATTGTCCCAATCGGATGGAGCCCCGTTGAGCAAGCCGCCCTCTCAGTCCAATGCCCTCTCTTCGCCACATGATTTCGCCTTCCGGGACGCTGAATCTGCCCTTCGTCGATTCTGTTCTCCACACACTGATCGGGCCCCTTTTCAGGGCGAGGGCCTCATGGGCATGTTGCTCCTGAGAGCAGCATGCCGACAAAAGCGTCCACGTCACCGGCGTCGAGGATTGTGTTGCCATTCAATTCGGCGAGGTCGCAGTCCGAACCGCTGCCGACGATACAGTTGAGGAATGGTTGAATGTCGTCGCCATCAATCCGACCGTCGCTGTTCAGATCGCCGGGGCAAGCGCCACCGCAGGGGGCCGAGACTTCGAGAATTTGCAGTCCGGCGTTGTCGTCCGCAACGTACACAGTGGTTCCAGACACGGCCAATCGAATGGCATCGCCAGGGGTATCGTATGAAGTCAATTCGAACGGCGCCGTCGGGTCGCTGGCGTCGATCACGCGTACGCCCCGCGAGGAATTCGCCACGTATACCGTGCTGCCGACGGCCTGCACGCCGAAGATCGTTCCGGGAATGTCGTAGGTACCAAGCAAGTTCGGCGCGCTCGGATCGGAAACATCGACGATCTTCAGATCCATCGCGAAGACATCTGTAACGTAGGCAACGCCGTTTTCCACTGCCACACCGACGGCATTCTGGAAGCCTCCGAGCGACCCTACCGGCGTGGGATTCCCAGGATTGCTCACGTCAAATATCATCAACCCCGCCGGTCCGGCCGCCAGATAAACGATCGTCCCCGAAAGCGCGGCGTCAAACACATTGACTGCGGGGCCGCCGAAGGAGATGGACCCGGCTTGGACGGGATTCGCCGGATCGCTCACATCGAGCACCTTGAGCCGGACGCCTTCCGCGAGATAAGCGATCGAACCCGAGACTTCAATGTCGATTGCTTCCAGCGGCGATGGGTAGCTCGCCAGATGCACAGGTGCAGTCGGATCGCTCACGTCGAAGATTTGCAGTCCGTCGCTCTCTTCCGTCAGGTATGCGATGCCGTTCGCGACGGCGATTCCCGATGCCTGCTCCATCGTCTCGAATGAACCAAGCGGCACAGGGTTGGACGGATCGCTCACATCGACGACGCTGAAGCCATGCCCGAACTCGGCGATGTAAGCCGTCGTGCCCTGCACGCAAACAGCGACGGCATCCCCTTGCGTTGCGAACGATCCCGTCAGCGTGGCCGTGAGTGCAGGAAAATTCACGATCTCAAGACCGTCATTCAGTTCTGCAACATACGCAATCGTCCTGTCGATGGTAAGGCCGCCGGCAAGGCCCGAAGTGTGGTGCAAGGCACGCAATTCGGGAAACGCGGGCTCGCTGATATCAATGGCCCACAGGCCCGCGTTCCCTGCGGCCACGTATGCCGTGTCGCCGACTACCTTAACACTGGCCGCGATGTCGGTCGTGGGATAGGTCGTCAGAAGAACGGGATTCGCCGGGCTACTGACATCAATCACTTGAAGACCTTGTGTACCGTCCGCCACGTAGGCGACATCATTGGCGACTGCAATGCCGATCGCTTCGCCCGGTGTATCGAGGCTGGAGATCAATGTGAGCGCCGTGGGGTGGCTGACATCCACAACCTGCAGGCCCTCATCGATGCACGACACGTACGCAATGTTGTCCGAGACCACCACGTCGTCCGCGAATGCATCGAGCGGCAGAGACGCGAGAAGCGCCGGATTGGCCGGATCACTGACATCGATCAGTTGGATTCCATTGAAACCGGCTGCAACAAAGGCCGTCGTGCCCTGGACCTTTACGCCGAACGCACTGCCGCCGGTATTGATAGCGCCAAGAAGCGCCGGCGCAGTCGGCGAGGTAACATCAATGATGCGCAGGCCGGCATTCTGATCGGTCACGTAGACCTTGGAATTACTGTAATAGACGTCGAAGGCGTCGGCCACGCCGGTGAAAGCGCCCAATTCGGTCGGCGCGCCAGGATCCGACACGTTCAGGATTCGCAAACCGGCGGAGCCGTCTGCCACATACAGGCGCGAGTAATCGCCGATCGCAGTGCGTGTCGCCTCCCCTGTCGTGTCAAATGCTCCGAGCGGCGAAGATGTACCGCATGTCGGCATACTCTGGACTCGGTACAGAGCTGTCACACCATCGCCTCGAAAGACCTTTACGCCGACGTCATTCCCGGTTACGCCGTGATGTCGAATCGAATAGCTCCAGATCGCGGCGCCATCGAGCGTGTCCCCAAGGGACAGGATGGAGTGCAGCTCGTCATCACGCCACAAGACCAGTGAATCCGAATTGTTGAATCCGGCGTGAAAGTAGATGGAACCGTTCCAGACGGCGTATTCGGAGCCGTTAGTGAGTTCGACGCCACTCGAAGTAAGGGCCGGCGACCCCGCGCTCGTTCGAAGGGCCTGGCCGTCAAACAAGAATAGGCCATTGTCTGATGAACCGCCGCCGCTGAATACGACCCATCCACTATCCATCGCGGGCCGGTTTGTGTATTGAAATGTCTCGGTCGTCCCCGGAATCAACGTGGTTTCGTCCGCAACCAAGGTCGTCACACCGTTTTCGACCACGAAGACGCCGTACCCACCGGTATCGGTGTGCCCCAGAAAGGCAACGCCGTCACCGTTGGCATCCACCGCGGGATTGCCTATCTCTTCAGTCAGTACAGCTCCATTAGATGAGAGATCGCCGTCCTTGACGATTGAGGACAGTGTTCCGCGATCATCGACAAAGATGCCGGACCCGCGGTTTGAGCCGCTCCCCCAGCTTGCCGAGAACACGGCCTTTCCGTCCTTCAGTTCGTTCGACGTGGTACCCAGACTGCTGAATGCGGTACCTACCGATTCGCCGGGAACTTGTGTCACGCCCGACCGGGCAACGACTCTGTATTCCGAACCGTCGGCGCGCACCAGGACCGAATCGCCCCCAGCGGAGCGGCCCGTGAACAACACAACGCCGTTCTCGATGTTCGGTGTGGTATCGAGGAATCGGAACGGCATTGACGTGCCTGGAATCAGGTCAGTTTCGTAGACGATCCTCTCGATCACTCCGTTTCGAATCGCGTAAATGCCCTTCTTACCATTCGAGTCATATGCGGCGAATGCCATATCGCCATTTCCGTCGATCGCCGGTTCGTCAATACTCGTGAAGTTGCCGTCTCCCGCTGGGACAAGCGTGTTGGTGTCGGCGACGCGCTGAATCGTGAACGCAAATGACTCGGCGCGAGCCGCATTCGACAGACATACGAGCACCCAAAGTGCAATCGCCAGCTGTGCCCGAAGAATCGTGAAACGACCTGACATTCCTGGTACTCCTGAAACACGGCTCATCAGCCGAGGTTCGACAATCGCAACGCCGGGCCGACGGCGGCCCGGCGTTCCCTGTCAGGCCGAAATGCGGGCTGGAATCCGGCAAAAGAATCTGAGAGAATTCTGAAAATGGACCGACAGACGCAGATTACGATGCTGATTCGCCAGATGGGTGAAGGCGATTCTCAGGCGTCTAGCGATCTGCTGCCGCTGGTTTATGAGGAACTCCGGGCCCTTGCCGAGGCCCGGCTGCGCCGGATTCCACCCGGCCAGACGCTCCAACCAACCGCCCTCGTCCATGAGGCATACATGCGAATCGTCGGAGCGAACGACCAGGACTGGAATGGTCGGGGGCACTTCTTTTTCGCGGCTGCCCGTGCGATGCACGATATCCTCGTCGAGAATGCCCGGCGCAAGGCGGCACTGAAGCGGGGCGGCGATCGACATCGCGTCGACGCAAGCCAATTGACGGATGCAATTGAAGCGCCTGCTGAGGATATGATCGCGCTCTCGGAATCACTCAACAGACTCGAAGTGGCGTATCCGAGAAAGCACCGCGTCGTGATGCTCCGATTCTTCGGCGGACTGCGTCAGGATGAAATCGCCCTGTCCCTCGATGTCAGCGAACGAACCGTCCGTCAGGACTGGCAATTCGCGCGGACGTGGCTGCATCGTCACCTGACCAATGCGGAAGGGTCGTAGGAAATGTCCGAGGATCGCGAAGCACGGGTCGATGCGCTGATCGAGAAGGCACTACACATGCCCGCGTCCGAACGCGACGACTTCCTCCATCGCGAATGCGCCGGCGACGCATCGTTGTACCGGATGCTGCAGCACATGTGCGCGGGGGAATCTGAACTCCCGGACGACTTTCTCGGCGGAGACATCGAAAACGAGTTGCCTCCACCTATAGGCGATGCCAATCCCGAGGAAACGAGTACGCCCGAAACCATCGGCGCCTATCGAATCATCCGCGAGATCGGCCGGGGCGGCATGGGCATCGTCTATGAGGCCGAGCAGCAAAACCCGCGTCGGCGCGTCGCGCTCAAAGTCGTTCGACAAGGCCTGAACACGGCATCACTCATCAGTCGGCTTCGACAGGAAGCTCACGTGCTCGGCCAGTTGCAGCATCCGGGAATCGCACAGGTATACGAAGCGGGAACGGCGACGATTGGCGACTCAAATCTCCCGTTCATCGCGATGGAACTACTGCAGGGCGCGTCAATCGTCGACGCGGCGCGCTACCTGTCTCTGCGCGATCGGCTCGAGTTGATTGCCCGCGTGTGCGATGCCGTGCAACACGCCCATCAGAAAGGTGTGATCCACCGCGACCTGAAGCCCGCCAACATCATCGTCCTGCCGCCCACGGACCCGCTTCAACAGGCTGACGGCACGGGCACATCGATCGACAACATCGGTCGGCCCAAGGTTCTGGACTTTGGAATCGCGCGCCTCCTCGACGCCGACATGCAGTTCACCACGATTCATACCCACGCGGGTCAGATCATCGGCACGCTGGGATATATGAGTCCCGAACAGGTCGCGGGCGATCGTGAGAAGATTGACACGCGATGCGACGTCTATTCCATCGGGGCGATCCTCTTTGAGATTCTGACAGGGCGAAGGCCGCTGGAACTCGGCGGAAAGCCAGTCGCGGAAGCGGCGCGGATCATTCGCGAGGAAGAACCGACGCGTGCCGGTGCGATCGACCGATCGCTGCGCGGCGACATCGAAACCATCATCGCCCGGGCGATGGAAAAGGAGCCCGATCTTCGATACGCGTCTGCCGCCGAACTGGCGGCGGACATCCGGCGCTTTCTGCATCACGAACCCATCGAAGCTCGACCCGCCAGTTCGCTCTATCAGATCCGGAAGTTCGCGCGGCGCAACAAGGGCCTGGTCGGCGGACTCGCAGCGGCGTTTCTCGCCCTCTTCGTCGGCTTGATCGCCACAGCGTCGTCGCTGCGAGAAGCGCGATCCCAGCGCGACGCCGCACAGGCGGCGCGGCTCGAATCGGAACGCGTCGCGGAGTTTCAGGCAAAGCTCCTCAGCGGACAGTCCGCTCGCGCATTCGGCAATGACCTGCTCGCCGACATCCGAAGCGAATACCGCCGCGCGCTGGAGAAAGCGGGTTCCGATCAGGATCGCATCGACACCGATTACGCCGTCGTCGATCAGGCGCTCCATCGAATCACGGGCGTCAACATCGGCCGCACCGTACTCAGCCGATATCAGGCCGGCCGCGCGCTCAAGCTGCTGGAGAGCGGCTTTACCGACGATCCCGTTATCGAAGCGCGGCTTCGGGATGGCATCGGTCTTGTCTATTCCGACCTCGGCATGTACGGCGAGGCCGCCGGGCAATTCGAACACGTCGTCGATCTTCGACGCAAGCATCTTGGCCCCGATCATTGCGATACGTTGATCGCGATGACGCAGGTCGGCGTCGCCTTTCGCGAAATGGGGCAAACGGAGAAGGCTGAAGCGATCCTCCGCAATGCACTCGATAGGCAACGGCGCACGCTCGGGGCAGAAAACGACGACACATTGAATACGATGGCGAGCCTGAGTCGCCTGCTTTCCGGCAAACTCGATTTTGAGGAAGCCGAGTCGCTTCTGACCGAGGCGCTCACCACACTGAAGCGTACGCACGGACCAAACGACCCGCTGACTTTGAATCGCGCAAACGAACTCGGGTTGCTGCATATATACGAAGGGAAGCTGAATCAGGCGGCAAGCGAATTGCGAGAGTTGCTGGACGTGCGCAAGCGATTGTCCGGCGCCGATTCGCCGGAAGTCGTCGCCACGCGGACAAACCTGATGAGCACCCTGTTCAAGTTGAATCGGCTCGAGGAGGCCGAACCCATCGCGCAAGAGGTGCTGGAATCGAGCGAGCGCGTCCACGGGCGCGACGATCCGACGACCATCATGGCACGCAGCAACCTCGGCATGGTGTGCTTTCGACTCGGAGATTACGAACGGGCGACGGATCTGTTTCGTCAGGCGCATGACGCGGCGGAGCAGCGAATGGCGCCGCAAAGCGAGATTCGGATGAAGGCGACGACCAACCTGATCGACGGTCTGCTCGCACTACATCGGCCGCAGGACGCGGAACCACTTTGCCTTGACCTGCTCGAGGTGCGCCGGGGGATAGCGGGCGGCCGCGCCGATCTTGTTGCCCAGACGCTTGAACAGTTGGGCTGGTCGCGGTTCGATCAGAATCGCATTCCCGATGCGGTCGATTCGTGGCGGGAATGTGTAACGTTGCGCGAAGGTATCGCTCCGGACCACTGGTTAACGAATCGTGCACGCAGCGAACTCGGGATGGCGCTCGCGGCTTCAGATCAACTCAGCGAAGCCGAGAGCCTACTCAAGGCAAGCTATCTGGCGCTTTTCGCCCAACGGGAAACGATTCCACCCGGTGACGGCGCTACTTGTATCCAGGATGCCCAGACGCGCCTCGTCAGATTCTATCAGGCCACGAATCGCATCGACGAAGCAAACCGATGGAAAGGCGAACCGGCAACCTCCGCGGATTTCTGATGCCCGTCTAGTCTCCTACATGGCCGACGCCGATACTGGCCGCGCCAAAGCCTGATCAAAAGTGATCTCACAAATGAGACCGTTGGTTGTCGTCTGTCTTCACGCTCTCGATTCACAGGAAGATCCGATCAGGCACGTTCGCGCCTCTCCCCTGCTTCCTCGTCATTTCTCATGCGGCGAATTGGGCTATTGACCGATTGTCACGGGCCCTTCCGGCGCCCGAATTTCAATACTCTGGTTGATCGTTCCCGTCCAGCTATTGTTTGCTGGTTTGATGTTCAGCACACCGGTCCAGGGCGTCTTCTGAAGCCCGTCCGCCATGTTGGCGACCGGCTCAAACCTCGTGCCGAGGTGGCTGCCGCCGGCGCCAAAATCGAGCCAGACGCCCAGAGACTTGTGTACGTTGAGTACGCCGCCGGAAACGGTCTGATTGAAGTTATTGTTCTGAATTACACCATTCAGGATACGCCACTTGACTGTGGAATATGAGGCATCCGGATATTTACCGAGGATCAGCGCGGCCGCGCCTGCGACATGTGGGGAAGCCATCGACGTTCCGTTCTTGTTGCCGTAGCTGCTTCCCTCGATCGTGCTGAGCACGCTTCCGCCCGGCGCGCCCAGGTCGACCGTCGTCGAGCCGAAGTTCGAGAAACCACTTCGACCTCCGCCAAGTTCCATGCTCGCGACGGAGATGATGTTGTCCAGATTGTAGCCGTCAGGATAGTGGGGTGTGACATCATTGTTGTCCCCGACTCCGTCAGTGCCGCCGTTTCCGGCCGAAGCCACGAAGATATGTCCATAGGCCCTCGACACATCAATCATGTTAAACTGCGATTGCTCGAAGGAATAACTTCCATAGCTGTTGTTGGAGACACGGCATCCGGCGGTGAGGAATGCGTATTCGAGGGCCTGAGTATAGTTATACAAATCACAGTCTGTGGCGTCATTCGGATTCACGACTCCCAATTTGAGAAGTACGAGTTTGCATTGCCAGTTGACGCCTGCTACGCCGGTAGAGTTATTCCCCCTCGCGCCGACAATGCCGGCTACATGCGTCCCGTGTCCACCGCAGGTGGCACCGTTGTCATAGGGATCTCCGTCATCATTAACGACGTCATACCCATTAACGTCATCGACATAGCCGTTGTTGTCGTCATCGATGCCGTTGCCGGCGATTTCGCCGGGGTTTACCCAAACATTGTTTACCAGATCAGGGTGATTCGTCTGAAAACCGGAGTCGATGATCGCGATTTTCATGTTCGACGATCCGGTGAACTCGTCCCAGGCCCATTGTGCGCGGCAGCCGTCGTTACCGCGCATGTTCCACAGATCATCCCATTTCGAGTCGTTCGGATCCGTGTCAGCGTACTGCCTGTAATCCGGCTCTGCGTAAATCACTTCGGGGGAGTCCAGCAGCGCATTTACGGCATTTGGCACGTCGCCATCGACCACCTCAATGCTGAAGAGACCGGGTATGGCCTGCGAGCGCCATCGCACTTTGGTGGCGACGCCCATGAGTATCGCGTCGGAAGTGTCGCGATCAGTCGCCGGGTCTAACTGAACATAAACATGCTGGCGAGCGTAATCGTCGGACTTCAAATTGCGGAACTCATCGCGCGGCTGGTGTAGCCGGCTTTCAAGCCAGTCCCGATCGATGACCAGCTTCTCAGGGGCCGCGGCCGGCTCACGAGCGGGCGGAGCGCCGAAAGCCGATAGTGTCTGTGACGACCCGGGATTGTTCGGCGCGGCCACGCCGGCGTTCGACCTGCCGACGACTTCAACTTCTTGTGCCGCAGCCGGACGCCCCAAGCACGCGAGCAGCACGAACGATGCGGCAGTCAAGGCTCCGAAGCGATTTATTGCATGAGTGAAAGCGCACATGGCGTTTCTCCATTCCGAGGATTTGCTACTGAAGGCTGACCAACACCAGGACAAGTCCGCGACCGCTCTCTAATGACGACATCGCCTTGCCGAGAATCGCGCCTGTGGCGCGGCCGTGATCCGTAACCCGCATCGCATGACCCGGCGTGTCGGAGGTGGTCAACATATCGCCCGGCTGTACAGCCCCACCGACTTCGGCATCAACCCAGCAATAAACACGGCCTGTCAGCGCGATGGGATGTCCGCCATCGGCGATGCTGCCCTTTTGACTCATCATGAGACCGGGATTGACACCTCCCGCGCCACTGATGATGCCGGCAACGGTTCGATCGTAAGCGCGTGTGGAAAGTCGCAGTTTGCCAGGTCGCTCGGAATCTATCGCCACGACCATGCCGGGTTGAAGCCCTTGTTCGGCGACGACATCAAATGGCTCAGCCAAATCGCTACCACCATTGATCGTCAGGATATCGGTGAACATCCAACCGTTGCCGTCGGATTCGACGTACATTCCCGCTTGCACGGTTCCGGCCGAATCAAAAACACCAAACCATCCGTGATCCGGGCTGCCGGCGAGATTGGTCGCCCAGACATTTACATTGCCATTGGGGCCGTATGTCTGGATATCGCCGCAATCTGCGGCGTTGACGTATGCCCTGACGCGCTCGGCACCGGCAGGTTCATATACTCTTATCTGACCGCCTTCGGCAGTTGCCTGCAGGTTGACACGATTAACACCGGCCGAGTCTTTGAGGTTCAACTGGCCGCCGTTTCCGTTATCCACAAACGAGGCGTAGGCGGTCTCGGCGCTGCGAGCACCACTGAGGAAGTGAATGGAAGGATTGTCAACCTGTGCTTCGATCCATAGTCGAGTCGGCTGACCGCCGCTCGCGTCTCGGGTGGTGAGTTCCAGTCCATTTACGCCCATTTGTCCTTGTGTCATGCCAACCTGCGAGCCGCCATTGGAAAGGGACAAGCGTGATTCAGGGTTGGCTGTTCCGATACCGACGTTGCCGGCTTGATCAATCGTCAATCGACCAACATTGCCCGCAGTGACATCAAGCAGCGCGAATTTCTCGCCGTTGGTCATCCGCAGTGAATACTCCTGATCTGTGTTAGCAAAATTGATGCCAGCGCCACCGCCTCCGGTGGCCTGCAGACGCACATCGGGTGAACTGGAGACGATATGAAACTCATCGGTAGGCGATGCAGTGCCGATACCGACGTTCCCGCCGATGTAATAGACATTCCCAGACAACTCCGACCAGGGCCCTTCGCCAACTCCCGTCAGACCCGATCCATCACCGACGAACGCCGTTGCGGTCACGGTTCCTCCGACATGGAGCCTGCTCGTCGGAGTCGCAAGTCCGATGCCGACATCGCCGGACGGCGTAATCGTCATTCGGTCTACCGGGTTCGCGTTCGCCGTCGCCTTGGTCGAGAATCGCAAGTCGCCGGCATCGCCTCCGTTGTTGTATGATCTGATGCGCGCCCCAACATAGTCAGACGCCATTCCGCTGCTGTCATAGTTACTGAACGCGACGGAGGCAAACGGATTTATCGACAAGGATTGGGCGCCGTTGAGAGTCAGCGACGATTGGTAATTGCCGCCTGCAGTCCCGCGATCGGCGCGTAGATTCCCACCGCTGACTGTCAGTTTCTCTGTAGGCGTGTTTGTACCGATGCCGACGCTGCCGGTGTTGTTGACGAACAGCGCGTCAATCGGTGCGCCATCGGCGGCGTCGAGCGAATGTCCGTCGATCCCGGGTACAACGTCAGCACTCAGCGCATTGACCGCGACGTGCGCGTACGGTGCGGCCGTCAGCGGCTGCCGCGGCGACAGCGAAACGTGCGGCGACGGGTCCGCCAACACGCCGTCGCGGACGCTGATCTCGAGCCAGCGTTGGTCGCCGTTGAACGGAGCGGTTCCAAAGTCAATCTCGACGGTGAATACGCCGTTGACGACCTCCACGTCCTCGAAGAACTGCTCGATCGCAACCTGAACGCCTGACGATTCCGCGTCAAACAAGCGGAAGCTGAAGTCCATCGTGCCGTTGACCGGCTCGCCCCCGTCTTTCAAGACACCTTGATAAGTCCATTCGCTGCCGAGCGGAGTCTGGGCCGTTGCGACCGACGCTGCGAGCAACAAGCCGCAAGAGATTAAGAGAAGTCGATTGAGTCTGGCGTTCACTTTGCTGTCCTCCAGCTGAAGCGTCTCAGGTGAGACTACGTTTGGTCGTTTCTGTCAATGAACTGTCTTGAAGAATCAGGGACATGCCGCTCCGGCGAGCACGTCGCTGATGAATTGCGTCACGTCGCCCATGCTGAGCCCGGGCACACCGTCGACGTCGGCGCAACCACACGCGGTTCCTCCCAGCATGCAGCTAACAAACCACTGAATGTCCGCGCCGTTTCGATTCCCGTCGGAATTCATGTCGCCCGGGCACGGACAATTGGTCGATCCCGTCTCGGGCCAGAAACCGCCTTCCAGCGAGAAGGAGCCTCCGGTCATTGCCCCGGTCGCAGGCCCGGCATCGTGCTGGCCGACGGTGCCATCGATCTCGTAGGAACCGCCCGCGCTGTATCCGCCCCCGCTATCCACGGTGTACGAAGTGATCTCAAGCTGAGCCAGCAGCATTGCCGGGGGAAGCAAGCCGATCAGCAGCGCCACAGTCACGATTCGATTTCGGGTCATGTCGTCCTCCTGGTGTCAAACCGCGGCAATTTGATGGGCCACGGACTCTTGTCATATGGATCACGCGAATCGATGGGTGGCGGGGCAAAGGTCTTGCGAAAAATCCGGCCATGGGGCGGAAAGTACGAAGTGTCGGGGCGCACCGCCCTCCCGAATTCCGAGCGATAAGTCATTTATTGGAAAAGACTTGTGATAATTGGAGAAGCGCAGGTCGTCATCAAAATCTGGACGCCGCCCGCGACGCACAATTCATGAGCCAGGATCGCCAAAGCAAGCGAACGGAGACTCAAAGTTCAGCCGTCGGCCGAAGGAATACGGGACCACAGCTGTTGCACTGCCATGTATCTGGTCAGATTGGCGGGCAGGCAGTCTCTTCCGACAGCATCACGTCGACGGCACTTTGCAGTCCAGCGCCGCAGTGCATGGGACCTACCTGAGGATGGTCCCCAATCCTGAATCGGAGTTCAGCGACCGAGCTTCATTTTGTGCCATGGCGGTGAGGGCCGGGCAAGCGCTGCTGGCGCTTGGTCAGCTCCGCCTCGATACCAGTCGAAACATCGTCACCAGGGCACATTCTTCGTCGGCATCGGACCCTCGTCGCCCACAAACGTGACAGTACCGCGAACCCCTGCAATGGAGGGCGGCTCGCAGCTTTTCGAGACGGCGATCTCGCTACTTGAGTATCCTGGTATCACGGATTTGACAAAGACCTGTGATCGTTTTCGACGATCACTGCGGTTCGAGATTTCCCACGATCAACCCTGAACTCGAATCGAGGCTATGAATGCTGCTTCGTATCCGTTCAAGGAGCATTGTTCGATTTATGGGCTTTGAAACAAAATCGTTGCACCCTGCGTCGAGGCATTTCTGCCGGTCGCCAACCATTGCGTTGGCAGTCAACGCAATAATCGGATGTGCGTACCCGCTCTCGCGGAGCTTTCTGGTTGCGTCATAGCCGCTGAGCACTGGCATCTGCATGTCCATGAGGACGACATCGAACGCGCTGCCTTCGTTCATGGCGTCCATGGCCGCATCAACGGCGAGCATACCATTGCCAACGATTTGTACATCAGCCCCCGCCTGTTGAAGAAACCGGGCAATCAGGCGTTGATTGTCGACCCCATCCTCCGCAAGGAGAATGCGGCAGGCTTCCAGCGTAGGAATCTCTTGCACTTCTTGCTGCTGCAACGGCGAGTTCGTCTCTTCGAGCAAATCGTCGGCCATCCGAAACTCGACACCTTCGAGCGTCCCCGTCGCAACTGCAGCCCGAAAGTGCGTCCCGGAGCCGGGCTCGGACCGGACGACGGTAATGTAACCGCCGAGCATCTCCGCGAAGCGCTTGCTGATTGTCAGCCCGAGCCCCGTCCCACCGAATCGCCGAGTCGTCGAGCTGTCCGCCTGTGTAAACGGTCTGAAGAGCTTCGACACTTGTCGCTCGGTCATGCCGATGCCGGTGTCGACGATATCAAACTGGAGCATGGGCGGATGCCGATCGGTATTCAACTGAACGGTAACCTCCACGCTACCGTCCGATGTGAATTTGATGGCGTTCCCGATCAGGTTGATCAGAACTTGAGCAAGCCGTGTTGAGTCGGTCTTGATAAACTCGGGAAACTCGCCGACGTAGTCGATTGCGAATCGAATGCCCGCGTTCTCAGCCTTGACACGCACCAGCCTCTCCACATCGGAGATAACCTGGATCGGATTGCATGGAGCGATATCGATGGTCATTCGTCCGGCCTCGATTTTCGAGAGGTCGAGAATGTCGTTGATGATGACGATCAACTGCTCGCTGTTCCGACGAATCGTATCGAGATATTCGCGACGTCGTTGCGGAGCGATGTTGATATCGCCGTCCGTCGCAAGCAACTCAGTGAAGCCGAGAATGGCGGTCATCGGCGTGCGGATCTCATGACTCATATTCGCCAGGAAGGTCGATTTTGCGAGATTTGCCTCCTCGGCCGAAGTCCGGGCCGTCTCCAGCTCAAGTTGCGACTCTTCCAATTGACGCGTACGCGCCTTCACGAGTCTCTCGACTTCGTCCAACCGCTGTTGGGCCTGATGGGCCAGATTCCACTTTTCGCACAGTGCGGATGCAAGCTGCCGAACCTCCACATTGTCAAATGGCTTCTTGAGAATTAGCAACCGGTCGTTCAGACCCAATTTCTCGATCATCTGGTCCCATGAGTAATCCGAGTAGGCCGTGCAGATGACAATCTGGAGATTGGGGTCGACAGGCCAAAGCCGCGCGACGGTTTCGATGCCGTCCCACCCAGGCGGCATCCGCACATCGACGAAGGCCAGCGCGTAGGGGAGCCCCTTGCGAAGCGAGCCCTCAACCAAGGCAAGTGCATCGCGGCCCTGATAGGCGGAATCCAATTCGTATCCCTCAACGACCGCCGACGCAGGCGATGTACCGAACAGTTCCGCTTCATCCGCATCAAGCTGCGACGGCGAATCGATCTGGCAGAGGATTTTTCGAAAATCGTCGTGAATCTGATGATTATCATCCACGATCAAAATCCGTCTGTTCTTGGATAACACGGGAGCATTCATTGTCGCGCCTCTGCTGTGTCGAACGGAATCCCTATCGTGAATGTGGCTCCCAGGCCGGGACCGTCACTCGTGACGGAAAGGGATCCTCGCATTTCCTTTGCGGCGAGCGCGGCGCTGTGGAGTCCAAAGCCGTGTCCATCGCGCTTGGTCGTGAAGCCGTGTGAGAATATGCGCTCCAGATTCTCGGGGGCGATGCCGACACCAGTATCTGAGACTTCGATTCGCACGAACGATGCAACCGGTTGTGAGATTCGCAGCAGGATGCGCTTCTCCGCGCCGGGATTGTCGATGAGCGCGTGTTTCGCGTTTCGAATCAGATTGATCAGAATCTGGAGGAGTTTCTGTTTGTCGAGGGCAACGTCCGGCAAATCGACGTAGTCACGGACCAGCGTGATGCCATGCCGTTCGAATGACGTCGCACTCATCGTCAGGGCGTCTTCGAGAACGTCTTTGAGTTGGGTCGACTGTATGACGCCCGCGGCGCCGGCATGGGACTGCTGCGTCGTTACGATGTCCTTGATGTGCTCGATATTCCGGGTCAGGGATTGCAGTTCCTCGATCATGGCGTTTTGTTCATCAGCGAGGTGTTCAGCGAGCCGGCCCAGATATCCAGGCAGCTTTCTGCCTTTCTCGTCGTCGGTCATGAAGCGGCCAAGGTCATGCCCATGTTCCCGAATCAGGTCCACGGTCCTTGCCAGACTGGACACTTTTGAATTACGGGCCTTCTCGCTGACGAGCGTGGCAGAGACATTCACACTGTTGAGTACGTTCCCGACATTGTGGAGCACGCCCGTGGCAATCTCGGCCATACCCGCCTGCCGTGACGCGACCAGGAGTCGCTCCTGGGTCGCGGCCAAATCGGAGCGTGCCTTTTCCGCGCGCTGTTTGGATTGTTCGAGATCGTGCATCATCCGCAACGCGACCTCCTTTTGCCGCTCGACCTCTTCTTTTTCCTCCTTTAGCTGCCGTGTCCGCTCGCTGACGCGCTGTTCGAGTTGAACATTGAGGTCCGCCAGTTCCGCTTCCCGTTTCTTCAGATCGGATGTGCGTTCAGACAGGAGCTGTTCAACCTGCGCCGGACTGCGAAAGGCGAGAACTCGGGGCACGATCTTGACCAACGAAAAGACAGTGACCCACGAGATGACGGCGGTCGACATCTTTAGCAACCCGCTGACGCGATACGCCGGCCACCAGAAGATGATCGCCTCCATCAAGTGAGTAAGTCCGCAAGCGACGATGAAAGCGACGAATAACCAGAGGATTGCCGGAAACGGAACATCGGGACGTCGACGAAGAAACACCACTAACAGACATGGAATCGCAATGTAAGCGCCCCATATCAGGGCGTCTGAGATGATGTGCATCCAACCCAGAAACCCCGTCCATGTACCGCAGCGCCATCGCGGCGGAAAGTCGGATGTGTCAAGTACGTGCGTAAGAAAGTAGCCGGGCTCGGAATGGTATGTCGTCGGAGCGCATTGCGGGCATGCTGAATCGCTCGCGATGGCCCTCGAAGTCCCGTTCATTGCGGAAATGCACAGGACAACGATCAAGATCGAGCCCAAACGTCTGAAGCAAGCATCCGCAGCGCCGCGCCGAAGCGGAACGCGACCTCGCGTGAATGTGCGATGAACTTTCCGGATGAGCATGACAGGACCCGCCTGATTGTCTTCGACTTCGCATGCGCCATCAGCGATGCCGGATATCCGTGAGTGCCGAGGATGCCGCCCGATACCTGACCAGGTATCGGTTTCAAACTACTATCGGCGTATCAAAGGTATGAGATATGGACTCAACTCATCAGGCGAAATATTGGACCTCAGCGTCCTCTGCGCCATGCGAACGGCTAGATTATTCCGGGCACGAACCAGCTTTCCAGCGTCATTCACTGCGTGCCAAACCGTAGGCAGCCTTCGGCAACCTTGTAGGAAATAAGTACAACTTCGGGCAGCCATGTCTCGACGAGAGCAGAGTGGGCCCAGAGTTACAGGCCACACCGGTATACAGCGGACCGGATCCTCAGAGGGGTGGACGACCCTGTTTGTCGTGCCTGTATTGAACGGCCGAATCGGCCTGATGACGAAGACTTCGTTTCGCGCAATCACAACGTGCAACGACGACGCCCACCGAACCGGTTTCCGCATCGTGGGCGGTCTCCTCACCAGTAACCTGCGGCCGCCCGCGCGATGGTTGTTCACTCCGCGAGCCGCAGCACTCTAGATTGAATGTGAGGACGCGCAGCGGACATTTGCATGTCCGTACTTTGAATTGGCCATTGATGAGCTGCAATTCCCGGATGCGTTTGTCGCATTTTAGGCACTCCGAAATCTCTCTGTAGATCACGAGTGCCGCAAGGGTGGATTGAGCCAGAGTCTTGCGATTAAACCCATCGACGCCATGGCGAAATGCGTCTTGCGATCCCCTCGGTACCGATCATATCCGCACGCCCGGAGTCACTCCGGGACCTTGATTGGCGGCCGGGTCGTCAAAAATGTACGCGGCGCCCGCAGCGCGTTTAGAATCGACGTCCGCAGAAGGAGAACTGATCATGATAAAATCGTCGAGAAAATCGATGCCGCTGCCGAATGAATCGAATGCCCTGGTTTCATTCGGGACAATCGTCGCAGTCGGCGCCCAACCGTCACTGGATTTCTCATAGAGCACGACGCGGCCCTTGCCGCCTGCCGTAATCGCGACGCGATCCTTGTGGACGGCGACGGCGTTGCCGAACAGACCCGCGAGATCGTCGCCCGGAATGATCGTTTCCTCGAGCATATACTCCCCGCCGATACGACGGTAGACGTACACATAGCCGGCCATGAGCAGCGAGTCGCCGGATCGCTGTTTTGCCGGCGCGCTGATGATGAGCAGATCGTCTTCCATCGCGACACTGCTGCCAAACCGGTCCGTCGCCTCACCATCCGGCGCCGTGATCTTCTGAATCTGCACGTAATCAGCCGCCATGCGTTCGAACACATAAACAGCGCCGCGCCCGGATGCCTGGTTGGGCGCGCCGATGGCGGCCCAGACATTGCTCATGGCCATCGCCGCGCCGAAATCGTGAAACTGTCCGGCGTCTGACGCAGTCAACCGCTGCGTCTGTACGAAAGTCCCCCCCGTATCGCGAAACACGTACGCGGCGCCTTCGCGATCATTACGTCCCGGCGCCCCGACGATCAGATGCCCTTGATCGTCATCGTACGCCATGGCCGAGCCGAGCATCTCGTAATCCACGCCATCCGCAATCGTCAGGAGTTGAATCTGATCGAAAACCTGCCCCCTGTTGGCGAAAACGTAAAGCGCGCCACGTTGTATATGAAAGGAACCCGGAATTGCGTATTTTGGCGCTCCGACAAACAAGCGTGTGTTACTGACGGCGACGGATGTGCCGAAACCCTGTTCCGGAAACCGCGCATCGTCACCGACCACGCGGGAATGATACGTCCATTGCCCCGCGAATTTGACAAATATATCGACGATTCCTTGCAGAGCGTTCTTCGACGGCGCACCGACGATGGCGAGGGAATCAGCGGCGGCGATCGAATTGCTGTAGAGGTCGTCAACGCCGGCATCGAATGCCGTCAGGCGCGCGGCCTGGTTCCAATCCGATTCGGACGACGTACCCCCACTCGTATTGTCGTTCTCGTTCGTGTTCGTATTGCCCATCGGTAACGCGTCACCCATGGGACAGTCGGCCCCGAAGAGAGTAAAGCAGAGTAACAACAGCCAGAGAATCCTTCTATTCATCAAATCGCTCCGTTTGGGGGCCGTTCGAGTGCAATCGTTAGGGGGCTCTTTCGCGCCGGCAGTCGCGAATCATCCGCGTCGACGTCGCGCGCCGAGGATGAACGCGAGGGACAGCATCAGCGGCGGCAGTCCGGCGCCGCATGCCCCTGAACCGCAGGTCGCCATGTCATCGGGCGTCGCCTGCGGCGCCTGCGAGTTGTCATTCCCGTTGTCGTTGCCAGTCGGGGCAGTGTTGTCGTTGTTTGATGTATTGCCGTTTGAATTCGTGTTGGAATTGTCGTTTGCGTTTGCGTTCGAGTTCATATTGGGATCGGAATTACCAGAATTATCGAACGTCACAACGACCGCATTGGATTCGATCCTGGTCGTCGCTGAGATCGACGACGGGAAGTCTATCAACACGACATCATCGAATCCGCCTGTGATGGACGAGGCGAGCAAAACGGTAATTTCATCGCCATCCGAGGGAACAAACCCGCCGAGCTGGCGGAGTTCAAGCGTACCGGCGAGCGTCGCCGCGGATGCGATCATGAGCTGATCGTGCTCGGTTCCCGCCGCCAATCCACCGACTTCGATGACAAGCGTGCCGCCGGCGCTCTGCGTGTAGCGGCCGTCGATAAGAGGCGTGACGCTGGATGCGATTTCCAGAACACCCGGCGACGATCCCGGCTCAACAAGGGCACCATTGTTCGTCACGTTTGCGGCGAGCGTTCCCTCGCCACGAAGCGTCCCACCGTTCAGCGTCATGGATGTCACAACGATGCCGCCGCCCGCAAGTTCCGTCGCGCCGGCATCCTGTACGAACGTATTGACTGCATTGGGGAAGACCATGCGCCCCGACTCTGCACGGAATACGCCTGTGTTGGTCACGCTGCAAACGATGTTGGAATCACCGACGCCTGCGGACTTCCTGAGGAGTCCTTCGTTGGCGCACGGTCCGTTGCTGAACCAATTCAGGAAGGCGAAATCCGCCTGAATATCGACAACGCCGTCGGACCTGTTCCTGAAGTTGGCGAATCCGAAGCTCTGGGCGGCAAGCTGCAACGTGCCATGGTTTTCAAAGACTGTTGTCTGACCGCCGGTGAAGTTAGGACCCGACACAATCGCTGTTGCATTTGGATCGATCGTGACGACGGGGACGCTGAAGTAACCGCCCTTCAGATCCGCTTCATTCGTAATTCGCAGACTCCCGTTGCCGTGGAGGCCGTGACCGGTGCCGCCATTGCCGGACATTCGAAATCGCTCGATCACCAATTCAACGCCGGCATCCACGAAGTTGTTCTGTGCCGCGTTGATATGGAAGAATCCATCACCGACGACGCTCGCGCCGTCGTGGTACGTCGCCCAGCCCTCCTGGCTGAACTCTGCACCCGCATCCACGTCGATCGTGCCGGACTGATCCAGGAAATTCTGACAGCGCAGCGTGCCGGCGGGAACGAATATCCGGCCGTCGGCGCGATTAAGCAGCTTGGCATTGAAGGAGTTGGCAATGCGCGACTCTCCGCCGGCGTCCTGTTTGCGGATCAGTCCATGGTTCTCGATCGGCTGAGTGACGAGTCCAATCTGGGTAAGCGTGGCGCCGTCATTGATCATGACGACCCCACCGGGCATCACATTGAGCAGCTGGTTGAAGCATCCCGTCGCCGCGCCGGCGGGAATCTGCATTTCACCTTCGACATCCACTTGCCCTATGAGTGCATTGGTTCCCATGGCGATGAACGTCCCGCCGGAGAGGATATGCAAGTGGACGTTGGGATCGCCCGCCTCGTTGGTCATCGAATCGGCTTCATTGATGAGAGTCCCGGCGATGTGAAGTGTACCCGCCCCGCCCAGCCGGCCGTCTGAGGCAATTGTCAGATCGTCGATCGTGACATTCTGCTCGATGTTGACACCGACGTTCGTGCCGGATTGCTTCACGACGGCGCGGCCTTGAATGACGACACCGGGCTCGAGCGTGAAGAAATTGCCGGCGATGCCGAGTTCCGCGCCGGAATTGATGTTCCATGTACCGCCGATTGCACCGGCACGCGTCAGTCGCAATTCCCCGGCCTGCACGTGGACAGTTCCTGTATTGCGCAGATTAACCTCCCACTCGCTGAGTCCGGTCGATTGCTTATTGAGAATTCCCTTGTTCTCGAATTCGCCGACGCCAAACGCCGTCTGCAGGATGGACGCGTCGGTCAGAACATTGAACGTGCCGTCCGCGGCATTTTCAAAAATAGACGGGCAGCACGCGCCCGGAATCATGCCGATCGTCCAATCGCCAGCGCCGCTCCATGAGCCGATCAGTTGATTGGTCAACCGAAACCCGCCAAAACCACTGAGAGTCTTGGGGGCATCGCCCTGGATTGTGATCCCGGCATTGCAAATCGCTTGCTGCCCGGCGGCCCCGCCGGCACGACCGATCTCGCCGCTGTTCCACACGACGGGACCATCGAATACAGCCTCATCACCCACGTTGAGTACGCCGTTGACTGTGAACGTCCCGCCGGACTGCATGATCGTCAGGGCAGTGCCCGTCTTGTTGGCGTCGATCGTGCAATCCCCGACGATCGTCACGTCGTCATCGCCGGTGGGCGTGCTGGGGCAGACCGGCGCGGGCGACGAGGGCACACTCCAGTTGTTGCACTTCATATCCGTCGCACAGTCGCAACAGGTATGCCAGTTGGCGTCGCCGCATTGATTGTCGAACGAGATCATGTCCGCAGCAGCGGAATGCGACATCGCCGCACCAATGCCTGCAACGGCAGCTGCCAATAAAACGCGACAAATGAGACGATTCATATTTTGGTTTCTCCGGTTCGGGCCGCAGGCGCATTTCGACGCCGCACGCGCGCAGGACTCAGCCTTGCGCGATACGCCCTCGTAACGGTCATTCGGATGGGTATGCGCCAATGGCGCGTGAGAGGGGCCAGGCGAAATCAGGGATTTTGGGCGTCGGCCGGCTCGTTGGTGGCGCCCGGAGGCGTGCCGTCAACGGGCTTTGATTCCAGCGATTCCGCGATCTGGGTCCACTTGGCGGCCTTCTCCGGCTCGTTCATGGCTGTATAGAGTTGGCTGAGGCGAACGGCGACGGCTCGTTTGCGCGGGCGCGGGATGTCTGCCGCGTCACGCACGGCCTCGAAGGCTTCGAGCAGGAGGGGCTCCGCCTGGTCCAGGCGGCCGGTCGCTCCCAGTACGCTGACGAGGCTGTCATTCACGGTCAGCGTATCTAAATGGGCAAGGCCGTAAGCGCGCCGGAAGATCGCGAGCGACTCGCGTAACGCGGCCTCGCACTCCGCAGATTCACTCCGGACAAAATACAATACCGCGACATTGTGCAGTGACGTTGCGAGATCGGGATGATCGCTATCCAGCAGTTCTCGTCGCATTCGGATCGCAGTCTTGTAGGCGTCGAGTGAGGCGTCCAGTTCGTTCATGCCGTGCAACGCCTGGGCGAGGTTGTCGTAATTCGTCGCGATGTCCGGATGCGAATCGCCGTGCCGCTTCCTGTTGATCTCGATGGCCTCGCGGAAGTATGGTGCAGCTTTGGCGTATTCACCCTGCGCCAGGTAAAGGGAGCCGAGATTGTTCACGGCCTCCGGCAGCAATGGCGACTCTGTGATGCCGGCCGCCGCCGCGCCCTTGTAAACTCGGTCGAGCAGTGGCGCCGCCTCGTCGAATCGCTTCTGGTCGATCAACGTCAGCGCGAGATCGTTAGCACATGCCGCCGCTTCCGCAGCCCCTTCTGCACCGCGGTTGTCCTCTATCGCCAACGCACTGCGAAGATCGGCTTCGCCTTCCACCGGGCGACCTCCCAGCTTCAGAGCCGCGCCCCGCTCGTGCAGGGAGCGGGCGAATCCGTCCGACTCCAGGCCGAACAGTTCGCGATACATCTTCGCCGCCGTCGACAGTTGCTCGACAGCCGCATCGAATTCAGCAAGACCGGCGTAGCTGCGACCGATGGTGATTCGGATTTCGGCTTCAATCTCGGGTTCGCTCTTCAATTCACCCGAATCGAGTCGAGCGACCGCATCGTCGAGCGCTGCTCGCACCGTCATCTCACGTCTGGCGCTGCGACGGGGATCGGCTTCTCCCAGGATGCGCTGCAGGAACGTGTTGACGGCTTCCGCCTTTCGGGCGGCGCGTTGGGCTTCCTGTTCGCTGCGATTCGCATTTCGCTTTTCCTGCTCGGCGACATCGCGGGCGTGAACCGCCTCTCGCAATCCGACGACGGCAATCGTCAAACCAACTATCAGGCCCGCGACCACGACGATACTCGCCGTCATCGCGATGCGATGTCGCGCGGCGAACTTCGCAACGCGATAGGCCGCGCTGGGGGGGCCTGCATTGACTGGTTCGTTGTGCAGGAATCGCTCGATCTCCGCGGCGATGGAAGCGGCGGATTCATATCGTCTGGCGCGATCCTTCTCCAGACACTTCATCACGATCCAATCCAGTTCTCCTCGAATACTCCGGATCAAATGGCGGGACTCGCAGGCGCGACGCCGAGCGATTTCGTCGATGGATACCTCATCGTCTATCACCCCTTCGTTTGTCGGAGCTTGCGATATTCCGCGAGCCATGGCCGTCAATCGATTGCTCGGGCGTGGCGGATCGACTTCCCGCACGATTCGCTGAATCTCACCAATTGGTTTGCGACGTAATGACTTTCCCCCCAGGGGAAGCGTACCGGTCAGTAGTTCATACAGCAGAACGCCGAGCGAATAAACATCGGTCCGCGTGTCAATGTCTCGCTCGCTCGGCTCCGCCTGCTCAGGACTCATGTACTCCGGCGTTCCGATGAGCACGCCGTTCAGCGTGGCGATGGAGTGCTCCGACAATTGCTGTTGTGTCGCCTTGGCGACGCCGAAGTCGATCACTTTCGCCTGCGGAGTCCCCTTATCGTCCGCCACGACAAGGACGTTTGACGGCTTGATGTCGCGATGAATGATCCCTTTTTGGTGGGCGTGCTGTACAGCGTGACACACTTGCATGAACAATTGCAGCCGTTGCTTCAAGTCAAGCTCGCGGCGATCGCAGTACGTCGTCACTGGCTCGCCCGGAACGTACTCCATCACAAAGTACGGGCTGCCTTCCGCCGTCGCGCCGGCATCCAGGACCGCCGCAATATTGGGATGGCTCATCAACGCGAGGGCCTGGCGCTCGCTTTCAAACCGCGCGATCATGGCACGCGTGTCCATCCCTTTCTTGATGACCTTTAATGCGACTGTCCGACGGATGGGCGATTGCTGCTGCGCCCTGTAAACGACGCCAAATCCGCCTTCGCCGACGACTTCAATCGGTGCATATGGACCGATGGCGCCTGGCAACTTTGAATCGGCACCCTCCGCTGGATCGCCCGCCCGGACGTCTGACGAATCTGCAAGCGTCGGCTCGCCCAAGAAATGACCCGCAGCGTCGTGAGAGGCGAGTAGTTGCTCGACCGCGGCGCGGAGCGCGCTATCCCCGTCGCACATGTTGACTAACGCCGACGTACGATCCTCATTGGGTAACTCGACGACGTCTTCGAAAACAGACTTGACACGAAACCAGTCCGGCATGGTCAACCCCAGGCAAGTAAGTCCTCATTGGCATGCGATTCCCGTGAGGCGAACCGCGAGTCACGCGCCATTCGCTATTCACGATCGGTCGTCAAATCTCCAACGCTTAATCGGCGGTAGCCGTGATGAAACTCAACGCATCGCCGAATGTGCAATGTCGGCACTCGCTCGTGAAGCTGACTTCCATTACGAAGGCCCCTCCCCTTCCAGGACCTGGTAAAGCCACGCCCTCGCAAACGCCCATTCACGCTTCACGGTGCGCTCCGACATGCCGAGCGCGGCCGCGGTCTCGGAGACGCTCAGACCTGCGTAAAACCGTAACTGCACGACGTCGGCGGCCCTGCTGTCGATCTCCGCCAGGCGCGTTACGGCGGAGTCGAGAGCGACGACGTCCGCGGGATCACAGGCCGTCGCCAAATCGACGGCGTCCAACGGCTCTCGTTTCCGTTCGCCTCCCCGCTTGACGCGGCCACGACGCCGGGCGTAGTCGATCAGGATTCGACGCATCGCGTTGGCCGAAGCGCGAAAGAACTCTGCCCGAGTGGACCAGCTAAGGGCTTCGCTGCCGATAATCCGCAAGTAGGCTTCGTGCACGAGCGCCGTCGCCTGCAACGTGTGGCCGACTCCCTCATTTCGCATATGACTTCTGGCAAGAGAGAGAAGTTGGTCGTAGACAATCGGAAAGAGCTGATTCGCGGCATCACTATCTCCGATCGCTGCCGCGTGCATGAGCGTTGTGACCGTGTCACGATCTGCCGCCGATCCGGCATCGGCATTCACGGAATTGGACTCGTCGGAACTCATCGCTCGAAAGACTCCCTAAATTACGAACGCTTGGATCGGCACTCCTCCAGTTTACCGATGGAGTTCGCTTTTCGCACGAAGAGCGATGACTTCCTTCACTTGTGGAGGCAAGAAGGCGGTATGTCGCATCCCACAAGCCATCCAGGCCCGCTTGATTCGGCTTCAGTGGCCAACGAGACGCGTGATCGACCACTTGGACGCGAGATTCTGCTCGATACAGTACCGTGACGTTTTCCGGACTTGATTGATTCCGACGCCGCAGGCACGCGAATTCGTCATGCAGCCACGTGAGACCGACGCGGCCATTCCTTAAGGACGAGCCGTTGCGGACGCGTGAGCATGATCCAGTGATTCGGGCAGGGAATGAAGCCGAGCGAATGCTCGGGGGGAGTGCTCTTTCGATTCGTTGATACCTGACGGAACGGAAATGCCGCGCAAGTCGCCGTTTAGCTCATCGCTTCGATCGCCCCGCGCTCGGCCTCAGCTTCGCTGATACCGTCCGAAAGCGAAAAACTCGGATCCGACTCGGCGATATCGAGCATCGCGTCGAGGACTTCGAGCGGATCGTCCAATTCCGATTCGTCAGTCGCATCGAGGAGGTGATCGAGGGATTCGTCGACCGAGTCAACCGTCGGATCCTCCAGCACAAGCGTGATCCGCTCAGCCGCGAGCGCCACATTCGGCAACGAGAATCTGACGCCGCCACGATCATCGACGTGTTCAGACGTGCGATCGACGACACTCCGCCAGACCGATTCAATATCATCGTCCCCGTCAATCATCAGACTCAGCCGGGCCGCCGGTCCAACAGCAGCGGAAACGCCGCCAGATGGCAGGTCCGCTTCGTCGCTGACTTCGTGAAGCATCGCGGCGATGGCGCCGTCCTCCAGTATGTCCGCGCCGGGCAGATGTCCGTCCACCTCGACAATCGTGTCTGTCAGCTCGTCCAACGTGGCATCGAGCTGCTTCTCAGCAGCCGAGAGCATCCGTGTTATGTCATTCGCAACAGAGAGGCTCTGCATTGCCGTACCGGTCAGCGCCGCAATTGAACGCCTCCTCGCCGCGTATGCCGCCTTCGCTGCATCGCCCATCTCTTCAACAAGCGCGTCGGAAGTGTCAGGCGCATCCTCCTCCATCGCCGCTTCGACCGATTCGATTGCGGCATCAAGAACGTCCTTATCCGTTGCAGCGGGATCTGCATCGCTCAGATCCTCGACCACGTCGCGATCGGCAAACAACTGTTCGATCTCTTCACCGAACATTGCCAGCTCAGTTGTCGTCGGCTCCTCCGGGTCTTCGGTCGGATCCGAAACCATCTCGTCCATCGGCATGTTCTGCCCGTTTTCCGATCCGCTACCTTTTTTCTTGCCCTTGTCCGCGCATTTGCCCTCCTTGTTGCCGGAACCCGTTGTGTCGGCGCGCGGATCACTCCGCGCCCCTACACTCTTGGTGCTTCCGGAATCGTCGTCGCAATCGTCCAGATCGCATTCGTCGGGATCGCGGAAGATATCGGCGGCTCCGCACGCGGGCTCATCATCTTCGCCTGACGACGGGAATTTCAGTTTGCCATCCCCGTCGGCATCCCGATCGTGAGGGTTGTAGATCAGATCCCCATCCATATCCGGATCCCATCGGTTGCGAAGGAAGTCCCCGTCGATGTCGACATCGTCTTCGTTCGGTACGCCGTCGCCGTCGATGTCGTCGTCATAGCTGTTCGGAATCCCGTCGCCGTCGACATCAAGGTCGTATCCATTCGGTATCCCATCGCCGTCGATGTCGTCATCGCTGATGTTGGGAATCCCATCACCGTCGTTGTCCTCCGGATGCTCCTGCATCAGGATCGCAATCAATACGTCGATGCACACGCGCCGGCCGTCCGCTCGCGTTATCCAGCGAGAACAATCGCTGGATATTTCCTCGTCGCCGACGCCGCTCTCGCCCAAGTCGTCAAAGCCCTCGAGCAGCGGCGAGATGATCAGGTCCGAGACGATCGCCGCTTCCCGCGGCAACGCCGCAGTGTCGGCATGCGGCGCATCGGTAACGCGAGGCTCGCACGCCGAAAGGACCGACATCGTCGCAATCAAGATGATGAGTAGTAACTGTCGCATCTTGAACTCCATCTCTGCTGAATCAGTTCTGGATGACCTGAACGCGGTACGTCAGCGAGACATCCGCTCCGCTCGCCATGTGCGTGAAGTCGAGATCCTGCGTGTTAGATAAAGACATGTAATCAAACGACGTACTCATGTTCAGCGGGAAGTCGTTGATGTTGGTACAAGCCGCCGTGAGGCTGTATTCCGTGATGTACCCGCCGATCGAGAAGTTGTCATCTTCGGCGACGACGAATGTCTCGGCCATGGAATCAGAGCCGTCGACGGGGATGGCCAGCGAATCGCCGTCCCGCATCAACCAGAACCAGCCGCAATTCGCGGTTTCGTCGTAGCACGGGGCACTCACACCCGGATCATCGCAATCCTCGCCAAGCTGGCTGCGCTCGCTGAACCTCGTCGAATCAAAGAGCGTCGCGGAACTCTGATCCGGAAGCCCGACGGTCAGGCGGAACGCGAAGCGAGCCGGCGCGCCGATTCCGTTTGACACGACGTTGAATCCCGTTGCTCCCGCCTTGACAAGACGGTCCTTGCGCAGCGGGTTGCGGCGAGCACTTCCGACAAGGTCCGAGCGAGTATTCTGCGCTCTCTCGACACTGTCGCTGACGTTGTCGCCGTCCGTGTCGTCATTCGACGGGTCAGTCGCATCACTCGAATCCATGGAGCCGCTGGGCGCAATGCCGTCTGCCCCGTAGTACTCCTCAGAATCGGTCAGGCTATCCGTGTCGGAATTGGCGTTGAACGGATCGGACGTCGCCACTTTGATCGGCTGCCCCACGACCCGAACCTGCCATCCGTTGATCTCGACGCCGTCACTCAAGCCGTCGCCGTCAGTGTCACTGTTGAACGGGTTGGTGCCCACAGGCGTCATCGCCGGCGTAAATGCACATCCCGATGCCGCGTTACATCGAATCATCGCCGCATCAATGCGGTCGATGTTGAAGTAACCGCGCGGATTCGTGATATCAACCTCGATGCCGTCATTGATCCCGTCGGCATCCGTATCGCGTAATCGAGGATTGGTGAACAGTGCCCACTCAAGAACGTCCGGAAGGCCGTCGTTGTCGCTATCCGCATCGTAAGGGTCGGAATTGACCGGCAGGCCGACGCCGCCGACCAGCCAACCGTCCATCTCCTGTTGATTGGTCAGGCCGTCAAAGTCGGAGTCGAGAACACTATCCGCGTCGCGAACGTTCGGACGTGCTCCGAGAAATTCCTCGCGCCCATCCGCAAGCCCGTCGGCATCCGAATCTGCCATGACAGGATCGGTCGCGAACCGCGCACGATGAGCGACGCGCGTGTTCTCGCTCCCGGCAGGCATCGTCTGCAGGATTCCGTCAGGTCCCGAACCGACGACGATGTCGCCGGGATTCACGGCCTGTCCGACAGGAATCAACTGAACATCGCCCATTGCGGCAGACGTGGCAGCGGTTCCCGACTCAGTCGCCACAATGCTGGGGCCCGTCGTCGTAACGAATTCATCTCCCGAAGGAAGCGTGTCGATGATGCCATCCGGGCCGGGATGGATGATGACTGCACCAGCCGGAACAGCGACTCCAACGGCGACAATCTGAATATCATCGGAATCCGGATTCACCGCCGTCGTGACGACACCGTCGCCGCCGTTGCGCGGTTCAATAATCGCAGCGTCCGAATATGGCCGGACCATGATCTCAGGATTGTTATTGGGATCGATGTCATTATCGAGCAGGACGACGGAGTACCCTTCCAACTCAATTCGATCCGAGAGACCGTCGCCATCCGTATCGTCGCTTCGAGGGTCCATTCCGAGCCGTCGTTCTAGTAGGTCGTCGACGCCATCGAGGTCGGAATCGGCTCGGCCCGGATGCGAATAGACCCGCTTCTGCTTGCCGGGCGTCGCTGTCAACCACCCTGTACGAATCTCTTCAACGTCACTGATCCCGTCGCCGTCCGTATCGACCAGGAAATCGGAACTGCCGGCCATGAATTCCTCGCGGGAGAACAGACCGTCGTCGTCGGCGTCCTGAACGTACCAGAACATGTAGTCATCGCCCGGTCGCAATATAAGATCGCCGAAGTCGACGTCGTCCGGAATCGCCGTATTCGCGACGACGACCCAGAACTTGGCCGTTGGATTCAGTGAATTCAGGTCCGTTTGCACTCCGCGAACGCGTGTCAGAATCTGCTCGCCGTTCGCTCCGACACTTGTACCGAATGAGTTGCGAATCGCGTGCGTACCCAAGACCGACGGCGGTAGCAGGTCTTCGTTGTTGACTTCGGCAAGCCCGATGATTCCCGTCAACGCCTCGCGCATCGGGATGCCCCTGGCGACGCCGTTTTCGTCAAATGTGCTCGCAGTCGCGACGCGGTACGACTCGACGCCGCCGTCGCCGAAATCAATCGAGATTCCTGCGGTGACGTCATTGATTTCCTCAAGGGTGAAGGCGAAGTTGCGGCCGTACTCGTCTTCGATGTCGAAATTGGCGATCTCGAAGATCATCGCCCGCGGCTCGCGAAGCAGCGACTGCGCGAGATTCGGGAAGATCTCCGTATTCTGGAAGATGAATGGACCACGCTGCGCGCCGGCGGGACCGAGATTGAATACGTTGTTCCCCGACGCCGGCAGCAACGTCGCCATGGGCAGGTATCGATCGCGCGAATTGGGGTCCTTCACACGCGCCGTGATTTCAAGGTTGCTGATCCTGAAGGCAAGATCACCCGCATTCACGATCGTCAGATCCGCGGACACACGTGCGTTTTCGATCGAACGGCTGACGGATTGCCGCTGGCTGACGGCAAGCGCCTCGGATTGGGCCTCGTTGTACTGCTCCTGCGCCGTCGAGCTCGACTCCTCGCTGACAGTCGCCGAGTACCCTCGGCCCCGTTGCTGCGTGAACCCGGCCTGCCCCTCGATGCCGAACTTCCACCCCTCTGTGCCCGTCTCCCATGCGATTTTGATCTGCTGGCTGTAGGTTTCCGTCGCCTCCGTCGAGTTGGTATTGCTCCGCGAAAAGGTCGTCGTATCCGATTGGGTAAACGACGCGGACGTACTCCGTTCCGTGCTTTGCTCTACCCCCATCTCATCCGTGTAGGAAAACCGCTCGTCGACTTCGATGTTTGTCGTTCCGATGACAATCTGCGGAATCGGCAGATCCGCGAGACGCGGGTTTCGATTGCGGATGATCAGTTCTTCACGATCGTCGAGCTGATCGCCGTCCGTATCCGCCAGCGTCGGCGATGTCTTGAATGCAAGTTCCGTGGAGTCGGAAAACCCGTCGTCGTCCGTATCCTGGTCGTTGGGATTACTTGCATAGAGATAGATCTCCGCTGCGTCGTCGACGAGATCGACGTCCGTATCACAAGTACGCGGATCGAGCGATCGTGCGTTCTCCTCGGTATCGTCAAGACCGTCGTCGTCCGTATCGGCTTCAAAAGGACTGCTCGTCACGTAGCTCTGTACACGAACGCCGTTGGCGAGTTCGTAGCTGACTTCCCAACCCAGCATTTCGAACCAGTCGGCGAGTCCATCGCCATCGCTGTCGATATGTTCGCCGATATTCGCAGGAGAAATGCCGTTGAAATCCGTCCGCGAAGGATTCACGAGGATATCCGGAGGCGCGAGCGAATTGCCGGCGAGGTCCTCAATGCCTGACACAGTGAGTTGATACTCCGCATCCGCCATTCCGAGCGTCGTCAGATCCACGACAGTCTGATTCGCATTGAGCTTCGGCGGAACCGCCGGATCGAGCAGCAATACGCCTCCGACGGGAATCACAATGCTGTAATTGGTCGAGGCCGTCGCCGACGCCAGCGACACCGGTTCGCTGAAAGTCACTTGAACGCTCGTATTATCCGTCGCCACGGCGCTCACAAGCCGCGGTCCGCCTGGGAACCGGGACTCGAGCTGCCGGACAATCTCCGTATCCGCATTCGCAACAGTGACGTACTCAAAGCCGCCGACATATGAAATCGTCGAACCGTCGGGAAGGCGCACGATGATGTCGATGCTGCCCGCCGCCTGTGCCGGCGCGTTGACACGAATCTGGTTTGCGCTGACGACCTGAACGTCAGTCCCAAGGAACCCGCCGAAAAGCACCTGGCTATCCGGTTCGAAGTTACTGCCCAACAGCGTGACCTGCGTCCCGCCGAGAACCGACGTCCTGTTCGGCTGGACCGACGTAATCGTTGGCTTTGGTTCGGGAACAGGCGCTGCAGCGGGTTCCGAAAGATAGGTAAATCCGCCTTCGAAATCGGCGGATTGTCTGTCGCCGGCGATAACCGTCACTGTAACAGGCCCGGGAACACCGGCCGGCGTCGTCGCCTCGACGATGTTGCTGTTCACTTGCTTCACATCGATCGCCGCCACATTGCCGAACAGCACGCCGGTACCTTCTTCAAAATTGAGACCGCGGATCGTCACGCGCGTCCCTCCCTTCTCCGGTCCTTCCGTCGGCGTAACCGACAAGATGGCGGGCGGGTTGAGATTGGTGCCGAACAGAGCATCGGTACGATCGAGCAGCTCGGGTGGACAACCACCCATGTTCAGCGCTGCGATCGACGAAAGAACGAGGAAGTACAATGTCAAACCGGGCTTGAAAAACGATTGCCGTATTCGATTCACGATGATCTCCCTTGGCTGTCGGCCGTGGGGCCGAAATTCTCTGAAATCACTTATGCGACTCACTGAAAAACCAGGCGAACGGCATCAGGGCAGCGACGCGATTTGTCCTGGCTGCAGGCTGAGCTGCATCACGTCTCGCGGTCGCTCGAGCTTTTGGTTCACCCGGTTGTCAGAAGGTAATCACCATCTGTGGACCGATTGGTCGGCGGAAAATGAAAGAAGTCGCTGGGACCGAAAAATGAAGCCCCAGGCACGCCCATCAGGCGAAATCGAGGCGATATCGAGATCCCGACGCCTGCGTTGTGTTGCGTCAATCCGACTCCGAATCAGGCGAACGTCATTCAGGACGGCGCGTTGTGACGCCGAAAACTGGGCGTCCGCAGCCATCGGCTCGATCATGGCGATACGGACGGTGGCACCTTATGATTAAGGAACGTCGATCGAACATCTGCAGCACAGTTGCACCGACGATGCAGGTGATCACGATCGGAAATCTTGACGAATCTGAGTTTTTTACTGGCCGATCGGGTCGTAACTCGGGATTACCTTAAGGCGTCGCTCGCTGATGAACCCACTGACGAAAGCCGAGTACGACGGCTTGTTGACGACTTTGGTCGAGGCCGACCGACCGTCGGCGTCGCGCTGGCTGCCGGAAGTCTATGAGTCGCTGCGAAACCTGGCGGGACACTATGTCCGCAACATGGGGCCGCAGACGGTGCTTCAGCCGACGGCGCTAGTTAATGAGGCGTATTTGCGCCTCGTGGACAAGCACTCGGCTTATTGGCACGGAAAGACGCATTTTGTCGCCGTCGCCGCCAGGGCCATGCGCTATGTACTGGTGAATGCGATTCGAGATCGTCACGCGGCCAAGCGCGGCGGCGACGCCCGACGCCTCACGCTGAGCGGCGTGGACGTTGGAGATGAGGCGGCTGTCGTCGACATTGTCGCCCTGAATGACCTGCTCGAATTGCTGATGACGCGGAGCGAACGGCAAGCGAGAGTCGTCGAACTGCGGGTATTTGGCGGCCTGACGATCGAAGAAACGGCAGACGCACTCGGCGTATCGGCGTCGACTGTCAAGGCTGACTGGACTGTCGCATGCGCCTGGCTCAAAGCTCAGCTCTAGCCGCGATGGACATGGGTAGAAAACGAGATGTCGTCATCAGATGCATCCTGGCATGAAGTGCTAAGTTCAAATTTCCTGAAGGCCCGCGAGCTCGACCGTGCATCTCGCGCCGAGTTTCTCCGCGAACTCCGGGAAACTGACGAGGAAATGTCAAGCTGGGTGGAGCGAATGATCGCCGCGGAGGAAAAACCCTCCCCCCTGTTCAGCGGCTCGTCATGCGATCCGGCCATCAGGTTCACAGCGCCGGATATGACGGATGCGCGCATCGGCCGCTACACGATCAAGCGGAAAATCGGTGCCGGCGGCATGGGCACGGTGTACGAAGCCATCCAGGACAAACCGCAGCGCAGCGTCGCCGTGAAGGTACTGCCTGGAGGCGCCGTCTCGACAATCGCCGCACGGCGTTTCGAGTACGAGAGCAGCGTATTGGGGCGGCTGCACCATCCCGGAATTGCACAAATCCTCGAAGCCGGCATTCACCGCGAGGGAGGCGTGGCGCTCCACTACATAGCGATGGAACTTGTCTCGGACGCCTGCCCAATTACAGCCTATGTGAACGGGAAGAAACTCGCGATTCGAGACGCCGTCGCGCTCTTCGTGCGCGTCTGCGACGCAGTCCAGCATGGTCATCAACTTGGCGTGATTCATCGCGATCTCAAGCCTGACAATGTCCTGATCGACTCGAACGGTAACCCGAAGATCATCGACTTCGGTGTCGCACGCGCAATCGAAAGAGACGACGGAAATCTCACGCATCAAACAGAAGCCGGCCAACTCATCGGCACTGTCATGTACATGAGTCCAGAGCAGATCAGCGGAGTAGCCGACATCGATATCAGAACGGACGTCTTTTCGCTCGGAGTCGTTTTGTTCGAAATGCTCACGTCCGGCTATCCATTCGACTTCGGACCGTCCATGGCACAGGCCATTCGATCGATCCAGGAGTGCGAACCGAAGCGTTCAGGCTCCGTCAACCCGGCCATTCCCATCGATCTCGACACAATCATCGCCAAAGCACTACAGAAAGAACGGGACCGGCGCTATCCGACTGTCGCCGAATTCGGAAACGACCTCCGCAGGTTCCTTCAAAACGAGCCGATTGAAGCTCGCCGTCCATCCGTTGGATATCAGGCCAGGAAGTTCGCTCAGCGCAACAAGGGTCTGACGGCGACTTCGGGAATCGTCGTGATCGCCCTGATTGGCGGGCTCGCAGCTGAACGGTACCGGGCCAACGAAGCTGTCGAAGCCAGAAATGCCGAAACGATCGCTCGACACGAAGCGGACGAAGCGAGAATCGACGCGACGCTCGAGGCCGGCAGGGCGCGATTGGCGTTGGATGTTCTTACAGGAGTCTTCACGAAGGCCATTCCGGATGAGGCGACAGGCAAGCGCCCGACGATGCAGGAGTTGATTGAAGAACTTGCCCACGACATTGAAAGCGACGCCATCGAGCTTCCACCGGAAACCGAGGCCACAATCTGGGTTGTGCTGGGAGAGATGTATCTGAGCCAAGGCATGGCGCCGAGGGCCTTGACTGCCCTGAACAATGCAGCCGCGATTCACAACGAACTTGGCCTGAAGAACATAGAAACGATCAGAATGCTGACGTTGCTGACGGGCGCACACACGGCGCTTGGGGAGTACGAGGAAGCTGTCGCCATTCTCGATCAACTCGAACCCGAATTGGATCCGTCGAATGAACGCCTTCGCGGGTTCGCGATGCTTGCGGAGACCTATCGGAAGACAATTCAGTTTCAAACAGGACAGGTCGAACAGGCCATCATGCCGCTCAAGTCGGCTGTCGATGGCGCTTCACAATCTGACGCCCAGGTGCCAAGGGTGCAACACGTGGCGCGGGGTAATAGGGGTACGATGCTCGCGCAGACCGGCCGCCTCGATGAGGCGGAGACAATTCTCCGCGAGGAGATCGAATGGTTCAAATCCGGCGACGACGCTTTCCTGCCCGAGCTCCTGCCGCTTCAGCGATCGCTCGCGTTCGTCGAGTTCAGTCGCGGTAATCTCGACGAAGCGGCCCAGATTCTCAACGAAGCAATTGACGGCTATCCTTCAAACGCCGTAAGAAAGTCGGCCGATCTGGCGGACGCCCTCGAGGATCTCGGACGCATCCTCAATCGCAAGAAGGACTATTCCGGCGCTGAGCCAAGACTTCGCGAGGCAATCGCGATTCGCGAGTCGCTGTTCGGACCTGATCACATCTCAACGGCCATGCCGATGACGTTTCTTTCAATCGCTGTTTCGAAACAGGATCGACTGGAAGAAGGACGCAAACTGGCAAAACGCGCACTGGCGTTGCAGGAAGCTCAGGGTCAAACGCAGACCGAGTTGTATACGCAGTCTTCGAACTGGCTGAAGAAACTGGATCAGAGAATACGTGAGCTTGAGAACTGATGAACATCGTGTCCATACAATTCTATTATCTAAGAGTCCATGATTGCCAATCTTGCCTGCGTCGCTGAATCAAAGAGTGCCGAGTCCCTTCTCGCTTCATGACTGATCTAATCCACGGTGGCGACTGATCGAGGACACACTATGTCGAACTCTTCGACAGAGAGCGATTCACTTCGTCGTAAGATGGTCAAGTTGCCGGCATATCTTCCCTCGTTCGCGCCGGCTGCATGTAGACGTCGTAGCGGGTCGTGCCGTCGCTGTGGCTGTGACTCAGGTCGGGCGACAGGGGCTCGCTGCGTGAGAACCGCTTGACGACGACTCGCTGTCGCGCCACGGACCTCGCAGCTTCGAACAGGCTGTCGGCATCGAGGTCATCGCCGACGAGCCGGCGCAGGATTCGCATTTCCACCTTGACGAGCGCCGACTTCTTCGTCGGAGGGAACATCGGATCGAGGTACACGACATCCGGCGCCGCATCCGGCGCAAGCCGATGCAGGAATTCCCTTGAGTCGCCCAGATGCACTTGCAGCCGATCGCCCATGTGATCTCGAATATGCGGCACACGCGCCGCACGATCGATCCCGTCCTTCAGCAACTCGAACAGAATCGCGGAGCGTTCGACCGCCGAGACGTGACAACCGTGATATGCGAGACGAAAGGCGGCGCGGCCCAGGCCGGCCGTCGCATCGAGCACAGTCAGAGGACGGTTTCGATAGCCGATCGCATTGAACAGCAAGCCGTAGCGATGAACCCCGCGTGCGTAGCCGTGACGACCCTCGACAAAATCAACATACAAAGGTCTCGGTCCGCCGGACTGTGGAAAGCGCAGTTCGAGGCGATCGTTGGTGACAGTGAGCAGCATATCAAACGCAGAATCGTACGCCGCGACGAGCGGGAGATTGAGTTGCGCCGCGAGTTGCTCAGCTCTGCGCTGGACCTCGTCCACCGGTTCAGTCGCGAAGACGGCGACTTTCGCCGGCGCGGCGTCGGGACGATCGTCAAACTGCGTTTGGCTGCGTCGCATGGTTCTCCTGTTTCGCCGATCTGGCGGACCTTGTTTATCCCCGTTACTTGAACTCCGCATTTTCGCATGAACATTGAAGCGAGTCCCGGACGTTATAGATTCGGACCCGCTCGTTGTCATGCCTCCAGAGTTCCGCATCAGGCCGAAACCTCGGATCCCGCGCGTCGTCGGCGGGCCTGCATCGGGCAGAGGCCGGATTGTGCGCTCGTCAGGTCTCACCCAATCGTTCCATTCCTTCAGCGTCGTTCTGCCGACCACGATCGATGTCGTTTGCGCCGTGAGGGGGTGCAAAATGGCGCAAATTGTGCAAATTCCGGCGAGTCCGCAACGCGAGTCAACGCCGATCGACACTGGACCTCAGTCGCGGCGTTCCGAGGGTCAGCCTTGACCGGTGCTCCGCCCGATTCAAACGCATGCCTGCGGGAGTTCCGCGTCTTCAATGGAGAGTCTTGAGTCCAAGACACGATGCCGCCCTGCAGGCCCAGAAACAACCCGAACGGATGGTCTTCGAATGTGAGAGCAACGCCCGCTACCCAATGTCGCGGGCGTTGCCCAGAGGAGGTTTGATTTCTCGGGCCGGTGTGTTCTTGTTGCGACCTTTCAGCCATCCCGACGAAGCGTGAAAATGCCAGAAGTCCCGATCAGGGAACCGGGAGAAGCGCGCCCGCAGCCGCGGTCGCAGCGTCGTCGAATCCAAACAGCTCGGCGAGCTTCTTTGCTCGCTCCAGATCGGCCATGAGTTTGTCGAGCTTTCCGGGCTTCGCGGCTTCGGCGGCTCGCCGCGCGGCTTCGACTTGCGCCAGCGAATTCGCCGCGTTCGACAATCGGTCGACGAGTTCCGGATCAATGGATTTGGACTTCACGCCCGCCTTGCTGAGTCCGCCGGTGTCTTGGTAGTAGTTGGCAATGATTCGGACGTCGGTGCTGTTGACGCCGGCGGGTAGCGCGGCGATTGCACCCAACTGCGGCACCTGAACGCGCAGGCGCTCCTGCTCCGCGCCGCTCTTGGTGACGCGGACAACGCAGGCCGCGGGTATGCGATAGTAAAGGCCTCGCTCCAGACTGCGGGCCGAATCGGTCGGGTCAATGTCAAGCGCGCCTGCGATCGCTCGAATGCGGTTGGCGTCGCCGCCGACAAAGTCGAAATGGACTTCAAACGCACCCTGGCCACCGAACAGTGACTTCGATTGCTTGTCCTCGCCGGGCACGTATTCGTCGTATAGTACGGCGGTTTTGATCTGGACTTTCAGAAAACGGCTGACCAGTTGCCGCTGAACAGTATCAATCTCGTTCAACATCTTTTCGAGGGTCGCGGCACTCATGGAGGCGTCTTTATTGTCGAGCAGGTGCGCCCTGGCCTCCTCCAATTCTACGAATGCTCTGTTAATCGCTTCGGCCGCTCGCTCGTCGTCAGATGACGCAGTACGTGTCGTGGTGGACGGCCTGGTGGTCGCCCGGAAACTGCTCGCAACAGGCGCCGGGATGGAGGAGGCTGTCGCGAACGCACGCGCCCCCGCTTCAATGAATCTCACGGCAAACTCCACGGTCTTATCAACCACGGCGGCTTCGCCAGTCATGATGACGCCGCTCTCCGTCAACTCGACGAGCAACTCGCTGTCCTTCTGAGGACCGCCAAGCGCCCTGACAAGGAACACCTGATCAGGATCGGGCGTCGCGTATGCCTCAATTGACGGCTTTCCGTAAGTGACGGACGTTGCGCCAGGACTGTCCGCGAACTGGATATCCGGGGCGAAGTGGCGGACATGCCAGAGCGGTCCCGCCACATGGGAAACTGAAGTCTGCTCCACACGAACTGCAATCACTTTCTTTGGCAGCGCGTAAATGATGCCGTCGGTCTTCCGAGGAGCGTCAACCGTGTGTCCGTTGAGCACCAATGGCCGGACCTTGGCCGCAGTGCAGGACATCAGGGGCAGTATGAGAATGGCTGCGATCAGGCTTCTTCGGGCAGTCATGGGTCATCCTTTCTGGATGCAATGAGTATTAAATTCTTTACATTGATTCTCGGTTCCCATATGTTGTGCCGTAGATCGCTGGAGAGAGCGCTCAGGGCAATCACGCAGTTATTTCTGGAGCGGATCAGTGGATGGATCGACACCAGCCGGCAATCCGCTGACGGACTTGTTGACTCAGGTCAATGACGGCGTTCCGGGCTCGGCGGACCGGTTGTTCGACATCGTCTATGCGGAGTTGAAGCAGCGCGCTCGATCGCAACTGCTGAAGGGACCGATGCCTGCCGGCTCGCTCTCACCGACGACGCTGGTACACGAAACGTATTTGCGTCTTCTGGGTGAAAACGCACGATCCCGTCCCGGCTGGGCGAGTGAGCGGCACTTCTATTTCACTGTGGCACGCGCCATGCGGGACATTCTGATCGAGACCTATCGGCGGAATTCGGCTCAGAAGCGCGGTTCAAACGTCAAGGCGATGCAATTGCCTGAGGACATTCCCGCGCCCGAAACGGAGGATCCGCAGGCGATCGCAGACGCGGTCGACGAGTTGAAACGCGCAAACCCGGTGGCGGGCTCCGTGGCCGACCTGCGTGTGTTTGGCGGTCTGACGCATGACGAAATCGGCAGCGTGTTGGGAATCGCCAATTCCAGCGCCCGTCGTCAATGGAAGTTCGCACTGGGCTTTCTCGCCGACCGGCTGAAAGCTTGAGACTTTTTTTCGACATCGAACGGCCGAGGAGCGGACCGAGAGATTTGCGCTGCGCGTACAGAGTGCGCTGCAATCGCATTATTCAGCATCATGGGCCTGAGGCGATTGCGCGCGTGATGCGGCGTGCGGAATAACGTGGTAATGCAAAAAGAGCACCTTCGACTATGAGCGTTTTTCCTGGCCGATGGCGGTCAGTAAAGTAACGATGGATCGAAACGAACTCATTCAGAGTCTCTTCGACAAGGCCGTCGACCTGCCGCCGGACGAGCGGGCGACGCTGCTCGAGGCGGAATGCGACGACCCGGAAATTCGCGCGGTCGTCATGCGATATCTGGAGGGGTTCGATCATGCCCCGGCGGAGTTGTCGCGACCGCTGATCGAAGATCCCGAAGTCATGTCCGCCCTGGGCGCATCGGTCGCGGGTTTTCGCTTGATCCGACTTCTCGGACGCGGCGGCATGGGGGACGTTTACTTAGCGCAGGATACGACGCTGAAACGTCCCGTGGCGGTCAAGACGATCGCGCCACGTCTATTGAACAGCGAAAAGGCGATCGGTCGATTTCGGCACGAGGCCCAGGCGGCAGCCCGACTGGATCATCCGTCGATTGTCAGGGTATTCAGCTACGGCGAGGATGCCGGAACGCATTACATCGCCATGTCGTATGTCGACGGCGTGACGCTCGCCCAACGCCTTGAATCGATTCGCCACCCGAGCCTTTCTTCAACGACATCCGAATCGGATGCTCCGACGGCGACGAGCGTGCCGGCGGCGGTCGACAGCGATGCTGACTGGATCAGCCAGTCGGTCGCGCTGGTGACGACTGTCGCCGACGCGCTCGAGTACGCGCATCAGAACCAGATCATTCATCGCGACGTGAAGCCGTCGAACATCTTGTTGGACGGCGGAGGCAGACCGCATTTGACGGACTTCGGCATCGCGAAAATCTGCGACGCCGAGCCGTTGACCGTCACGGGCGAGTTCACCGGCACATGCCACTACGCGAGCCCTGAGCAGGCGGCGGCCCGACAGGTGGAGATCGATCATCGCACGGATGTGTTCTCTCTCGGCGTGGTTCTGTATGAGTTGCTGGCGCAACGACGGCCGTTCGTCGGTGAGACGCCGCAGCAGATTCTGGAAGCAGTGCGTACACAGAGACCCGCGCCGCTTCGAAGCGTGAACCCATCGATCCCACGAGACTTGGCGACGATCTGCCACAAGGCGCTGGAGAAGCAGCCGAAGGATCGGTACCAGTCGGCCGGTCACATGGCGGCGGACCTGCGAGCGTTCTCACGGCAAGCGCCGATTCTGGCGAGACCGCCGGGGATCGGGCGGCGGGTTGCGGGATGGGGTTTGCGGCATCGACGTCCGTTGATCGCAGGCGTCGTCGTTTTGCTGATCGCCAGCATTGGCTACCTCATTCAGGAACGCCGACTCGATGCCCGCGCCCGAGACTGCCACCTTTCCATTGATTCGACAAGTTCGAAATCGCAAGTCTATCTACAACAGTATGACAATCGCCTGCTTACACTTCACGATGCGCAATCCCTTGGCAGCGCTCCGGTCGATGACCATCCCGTTGCACCGGGTCAATATCGCGTGACCGTATGCGATGACTCCGGCAGATTCGCTGAAACGAGCATCTACTTGCCGAAAATGGGAGAATCCTACGCACTGACGCTTGAAATCCCCAATCGGGATCACGACTACTTCGGCGGAATGGTCCTTTGCGATACCAAAGGCTCGGCATCCACGATCGGGTTCCCAGGCGGCGAAGACTTTGAAGCGCAGCGCTCTGTCTCCCTTCCCCCCTTCTGGATCGATAAGTGCGAAGTTTCCAATTCCGACTACAAGGTGTTTGTCGACGCGACACACTACAGGCAACCCGGTCATTGGGAGCGATTCGGCTACGATCCTAAACTCGCCGACTTTCCCGTTGTGGCCGTAACTTGGGAGGATGCACAGGCCTACGCACGATGGCGAGGAAAGAGGCTACCGACCGCTGAGGAATGGGAGTTTGCTGCGCGATTCGCCGATGGTCGTCTGCTCCCCTGGGGCAGTGGTGAGCCCGCTGACTGGCGTCAGGCGAGTGGTCGGTCTATCGCCATGGCTCGATCTGCAGACTGGCAACTCGGCTACGAGGCATACACTCAAAGTACGTCGCCTGTTAATCGTGATTCGCACCCATCCAGCCTTGGACTGCTCCATACGTTTGGGAATGTCGCTGAAATGACCGAGTCTGTTTTCTCCAGCAATATGACGGGCGTTGTCGCCAAGGGCGGAACCTGGTTCGACGCGCCGGGAATCTGGGATCTTAGCCGCAGCATCGTTGCACCTGTTTATGCTCAATCGCTTTCGACGGGCTTTCGCTGTGCGGCCAGCGCTCGTCCGCCGAGCACGTTGAATGGAGGATAAGATGTACATTGCAAGCATGTGGTTGGACTTCGCCCCTGGAACCCCATCACACTACATCGCAGCCCTGAAGGAATTCCAGACAACCGTTTGGCCGCCATTGCCAAATGCATGGACAGCGATCTCCGTCAATGCGAACAAACTCGATGAGGTGACGGCCTCCCTGAATGCTGAGTTTACGACGAATCTCGATAAACTCTGTCCCCTTGTGAATGGGAAGGGCTATAAGTTCTCCCCGCCGTTCGAAACCAGTGCGTGGTATCGAGGAACCGGCGGTCTCCACGAGACGAATCGGCGTCCCGTGATATACGAGCCGCCCAGCGGATCTCACTTGGGATTCCCATACGAATATCAATCCAAAACGTATGACGCACTCGTCTACGTGCGTGCGAGCTTCGTCGAAGTTACCATGTCTCTCTAGGGGGCTTTATGGCTGTCATATATACCGAACTGCCCAACAAGCTCATCGACCTATCCATTGGCGTACAAGCCCTCTACTTCTGGACTCGTAGCAAGATCGATTCGGCGGTCCTTGTGGATTCAGCCGACAAGTCGCGAGTCATCTCGCTACCGGCTCCCCGCATCGACGGTACGCACGTCGTGTTCAATTGGAAGTCGGAACGTGTGCAGATCGCCGACGTCACCCCGGAAATCCGTATTACGTTCAAGGGCGAACCGCTCCGCGTGTTGAAGAGCTCATGGATCGGCCAAAAGAGCGACATCTACGACCCAAGAGCAAGCAAGCTACGCTGGCTTGAGTGTCGTGAGAAAGATGCCGACAACGAGTGGCAGCGCTTCTTTCTTTTGCTGGACAAGCACACGAATTCGAATTTTCTATTTTCAGTGCTGAGTCAAGAGGAGGAGGCACGGCGGCAAGAGGCGTTGGATCTGGTATCCGGCTACATAAGCAAGCGCATGATGGAAATCGCCGGGGTCCGGTGTTTCCCGACCAACACGCTTCGTCATGGAGCCGTCGCCGAAATCTCGGATCTGATCGAGTGTCTCATTACCAAAGCCTATGGAAACGACGTCGACATGGCGATCGAAGGGTTCGACCGGTTTGCCGCCGGTTGGCTCCGACAGACCTGCGACATATCGCCCGAATACCGCAACTTTTCCGCCTGCGACGCAGACTCCGCGTTCGTATTCTTCTTTGGACAGTTTGCGCTTGCCGTCCTCGAACACGCACGCGATCGGTCCGATCGTCGCTGGCGAGAGCGCGAGGCCTATTGGCGCAGGCTTCTCAATGTGTTCGTGCGTATGCAGACGCTGTTCCTGGAGCGATGGACCCCGGAGAAGGACCCGAAGTGCTTCCGTCTCTATGATGGAACGTCGTGTCCTTTGACCAGCGGCAGGGTTGATGCAGTCCGAAAAGTCTATCACGTACTCAACGATGAACACGCCCTTGTCGATCAGCTGACACGAAACCTCGCGCTTGTCAAAGTGGGAAGCGATCAATGCAACGACGCATGCTGCTTTGATGATTAGCAGTAATCGTCAGCGACTCGACCTGACCGAGGGATTCGGAGCCGGGCGGAACGATAGAACGAATACGGGGCTCGCTGAACCAATCGTTCCGTCCGGCAATCCACAATTGAATCAGCGACTTCGGAACGCGAAATTCGTCGCCAAGGCCCAGTCCGAATGTCCCGGACGCGCAAGATTGCGGCCGATTCGTAAACTGACGAATCGGCCGCCTTCGGTCGCTCTTGTTATTGCGCCGGCAACTGTCAGCGTCGACGTCGGAGCAGCGCCATGCCGCCGATCGCCAGTAGTGCCAGGCTGCCCGGCTCCGGTGTGAGCGTCACGTCGTCGATGTAGATCAGACCGTCGGAGCCGTCGAACGCCCCGCCGTTCATGCGTATGTCGACCTGCGCCGCATCCGAACCCGGCGCTGCGACGATGCCCGTGAAGCCGAACAACTGGTAGACGTTGGTCAACGAGCCCGCGAACTGGACGAGCCCCGAGGATCCTTTCACGCCGCCGCCGTCGCTGCCGTCGCTGTCGAGCCACTGCACTTCCATGAACACGACAACGCCGGGACCGATGTTGGCTGCCTTGGCGAGGAAGCTCATGTCGTAGGATGCGCCCGGTGTGATCGAATTCAGCGCCGTGAGCTGCTGGATCTCGGCATTGGTGCCGACAGAGAGTGTCGAGCCCGTGACGGACAGCTCCATCGCCCAGTCGCCCGTCGCCTGCATCATGTTGACGCGATCGACCGAAGCGAGCGCAGGGGGCGTCGCTCCCTCAAACTGACTCCAGTTGTCCGCATCGGCCCCCGTGCCGAGCTCAAAGCCTCCATTGGCGATGAGATCCGCCGCCACGCGTGCGCTCCCGGCAGAATAAGCGATTGCGATGATTCCCATCGCCAGAAACGTTGTGATTCGATTCCTCATGTTTGTTTCCCCTTTATCATGGCGACTGCCTCGTCGCCGAAGGACACTTGCCGCCCATCGCGAAATTGTGACAGGCTGTGCGTCGATTGCTGTTGTGCGTCTACGCCCCCATCAGCGCCGCGACAAACTGTTGAATATCCCCGCCATCCGGCGTTCCCGACGCATCCATATCCGCCTGTTCGCTCCCGCATGACGGATGTGCCTGGTCGAAGCCGGCCGCATCGAGCAACGCCTCGGCAAACAGCGAAACGTCCGCAATCGTCACGGCCCCGCTGCAGTCCATGTCACCCGGTATCGGCGTACCGCTGTTCCCTGCGGCGCCGCCATTGATGAGTGCGATGTCGTCAATTTCAATTCCGGAAATCGGGCCATCGGTACCAAGCAGCTCAAACAGCTGGCTGACATCCGACAAGTCCACTTCCGAAAAGTCCGACATTGGAATCTCGAGCACGTGCCACTGGCCGTCGCGCACGAAGCCATACGGATCGCTTCCATTGACAAAGTCGATCCACGTCTGACCGATGTCGTTAATGCCGCCGCTCTTCATTCCGATCTGGAATTTCACGGGCGACGCCGTCTTCATCGCGAAGTGGAGTTTGCTCTCGGGATATCGAAACGCACTCAGATCGTATTTCGTGTTCGGCGTAAATGCCGCGCCGAACCACAGCGGGCCCGGTGCGGAACCGAGGGAAATGCTCGCCGTGCCCTCGAACGGATCGATCGGTCGATCGACGAGTGTTCCCTCCCAGATGTAAAACTCGCCGTCGACGCCAAGTCCGAATTCGCCCGCCGTCTTGTTCGCCGCATTTTCCGTGAAAATGCCGAAGTTGCCGTTTTCAGGCGTCGGCTTCGGAACGCTCGGCGTCCAGTGCACGTTGTCGATGGAGAACTGAACGGTCGCCGCGGGCGGATCGCCGGCGAACATGAAAATCTGGCCGATCGTATTGAAGTCAATGTTGGCGAAGCGCGCCAGTGGAATCGCGACTTCGTGCCAGTTGCCGTCGCGTACGAGACCGAACTGCTCGCCGCCTTCGATCAAAGGAAGCCAGAACTCACCGGCGGCCGAACTCTTGATGCCGAACCGAATCGGGTGCGTACTCGTCGTCTTCATGTTGAAGCGAAGATGACCATTGGAGTAGTTGCTCATATTCCGATCGAACTGCAGGAATACCCCTCCGCCGAACCATGCGCCCGGAGCGGCAACGAACGACCAGGCCTCGGACCCCTCATAGGGCGTCGTCGGCACAGCCGTCAGGTTATTCCAGAGGTAGAGCTCCGCATCCGTCCCGTAGATCAGTGCGTTGTCGACGGGCGTCGTCTCGGTAAACACGCCAAAGTTCCCTGTTTCGGCAGTGTCTCCGCCAAAGTGAACTTCCGTGTACGGATTCGCGTAGAGGCGGATCCAATCGACGCTCAGTTCAGCCGGCATTGGCGCCGTGATCTGGTTCGGATCGAGGATCTCGACGAAATTGATGCCGCCGACGGCCATGTTCAGGAGGATGAACTGCGGCCGATGGAACTCCTCCAACGAATTGGATTCGCCCGAGCTGATATCAAACGCCCAGTATTGATTGCCGTCGACGGAAACAGCCATCAGCGTCGGCGTCCAATCGAGCCGGTATATGTGGTAGCCGCCCGTCAACGGGGTCGGCGTCGTCAGCGACTGGTTGTACAGGGCGTAGGATCCCATGTAGTCCCAGTGCGCTGCGGCCGACACCCATCGATCCACGACGCCCGTACTGATCGCCGTGCTGGAACCCATCTCGAGAATGTCTGTCTCGCCGCAGGCGGGCCATGTGTTCTGGCCGATGTTCTCACCGAGCAGCCAGAATGCCGGCCAGAGTCCGTTCGCAAGACTCGGCACTTTGATCCGCGCTTCGAGGGATCCATAGCGGAAACTGAATCGACCGTGCGACTTGATCCGCGCAGACGTGAACAACTTGCCCTGATAATTCTCGCGAATCGCAGTGATGACGAGATTGCCGTTCTCGACACGGACGTTTTCGTTTCGTGCGGTGTAGTACTGGAGTTCCTGGTTTCCGAAGCCGCTGCCGCCCGTGTCATAAATCCAGTTGGAAAGATCGAGCGTCGTGCCGTCAAACTCGTCCGCCCAGATTGGCGGCGTGCCGGCATTCGCCGCCGGGGTTGTGAGTAATGCGATCGCAAGGACGAGGCATCCCAATCGGATCGTCTTGGTTGTCATCGAGGCCTTTTCTAGTTGCACGGCGTATCCGCCGTCGAACCGTGTCCGGCCCGCATGGGGGCCGCGTTTTTCGTGACGGCAATCGCGGCGCCGACGTGCGGCGCCGCGATTGCATGAATCAGCACATTTCGAGTGACCGACTACGGTCCGACGAGCAGCGCGACGAACGTCGCAACGTCCGCCACTGTCGCAGACGAATCGGAGTTCGTATCCGCATTGAGGATGTTGCAGCCGGGGTACGCCGATGCGTAACCCGCCGGATCGACGATCGCCGTCGCGAACGCCTGCACGTCCAGGCCGTTGATGAATCCGTCACAATTGACGTCGCCCGGCGAGACCGGCGCACCTTCCGACACATTCAGGTTGTCAATGATCAACTGACCTGCGCCGTTCGGCCAACTCGTCAACTCGTTGACAAACGACAGCGTCACTTCGTATTCGTCGACGGATGACAGATCCCGCCCGGTGAGGAACAGGTTGTCAATCGTGAGCTTGCCGCCCTGTCCCCAGTTCGAGCCGCTGCTGGTGCCGAGGAAAGCGATCGTGACGTTGTACGTCGCCTGGTTGAGGTCAAACGTCCCGTTGGACGTTCCCGGATCGGCATTGGTGACTGTCGCCGTCGACAGCGGACCACCGACGGATTGGAACGTACCGTCCGCCGTCACGCTGAACGTGAGTGCAGTCTTGTCCGCATCCTCGATTCGAAGCTCGTAGGGACCGAGGACGCCGCCGTTCACTTCGCCCTTGATGTCACCCGTGAGGAAGATCTGGCTCAGATCTCCGGACAAATCGGCCGGCAGGTCGGCGAAGAAAACGCCCGAGAACCAGCCTCCTGTATTCGGCTGTACATCCGTGATCGTGAGTTCAATTGCCTTGCTACCGTCGACGCCGCAGGCTCCGCACACGCCCACTGCCGCACCGCCGTTGATGACGGCGTTGCCGTAGGTGCCGAAGAACGCGAATTCGTTTTCGAGCCCGTCGTCAAACGGAACGGACGCCGGCATCGGCGTGCCGCCCGGCGAACCCGTCGCACCTTCAACGTCCTCGTCAAAGTTGCCGAGGCCGCCAGGCCCGTCGGACGACGTGAGGACGCCGCCGATCGTCTGGAACGTCGAACCATCCGCGACGCCGTTGAACGTGAAGTCGGCGACCGTGACCGACGCCTGAACCGGCGTCAGGAACAGGTCGTCGACCTGGAGCTGACCGCCGGAGAACCAAGTCGAAACTTCATCCGTGAATGCCACGACCACGGCATAGTCCAGACTGTCGGGATCCTGGGGATCGAGGTCGAAAATTCCGTTGGACACACCGTCAAGAGCGGTGCCGAATGTCGCCGTGCTGAGCAATCCGCCGACCTGCTGCCAAGTCGCATCCGCCGTCATCGGGAAATAGAGTCGATCGCCGTCGGCGTCTTCGATTCGCAGTTCGTAATTACCGAGGAAGCCGGGGAAGCCCACGCTGAACGGATCCGACGGATCTCCGATTCCTCGTACACACGCGTGAAGTTCAACCTGGGAGAAGTCCGCGGACGCGAGCTTCTGGCCCGGCCAGTTCAGACCGCCGTACCACGCGCCGCTTGTTGAGACGCTTTCGATAACGAGTTCACCCGCGTGCGTAGACCCGCCGCAACCGGCCGTATCGATGCCTCTCGCGTAGGCGCGCGGGCTGAAGCTCACTGTATCCACGAGACCGGCAATGCCCGCAAACGCCTGCTCACCGTCGATTTCCGGCGACCAGCCGAGTGCGCTGCTGAAGGCGTTGGGTTCCGTCGCGGCGATCGTTGCCGTATCCAGGAATACGATCTCAGTCGTATCGACTACGCTCTCGAAATTCTCGTCGAGCCCGGTATCAAACACGTCGAGCGCCGTGATCTTCAGCTGGTATTCGCCGCCGGCCGTATCACCAAAGATGTCCGCGGTCATCGACACGAGATCCGGATTCGTTTCGCTGATCGTGATTTGATCGAAAACCAACGCCGCATTGAATCCACTGCCGGCCGGGTTCTGGTTGGTCAGGACAAGGTTGTCCAGATCGAGTGTCCCGCCGGTGCCCCACGGATTGCCGGACTCGTTGTTCATCGCCACGACAACGTGGTAATTGGGTGACAGAAGGTTGAACGCGCCAGGCGTCGGCGTCCCGTTCGAATCCGCCTCGACGCCTGTATCCAACGGGCCGCCGAGCGACTGCCATCCGGATGTTCCGGCGGCATTGAATTGAATGCGATTGCCGTCGCTGTCTTCGATCCGCAGCTGAATGTCGCCGAGGCTCTCGCCGCCGGCGTCCGCAGTTCCTCGCACATCCGCCGTCAGCGCGAAACTGTCCAGCGTGACCGGCTGAGGGCCGGACACGAGATTGAACGTCACATCATCCACGAAGACTGCACCGACGTTTCCGACGGTTCCGCCCGGATAGACATAAACAACAAGCGGGCGGACGATTGTCGTATTCGGGGGGGCAATTGCCTGCAGTGCCGGGGCGTCGATCCACTGATTCTCGGGACTGGTTCCGCCGATGACTGAGAGTTCCGTCTCCGCCAGCAGCGTGTCGTTGTCCGTTCGATACTCAATCTTGAAAATGACGTAGCTACTCTTGCCGGCGATGGAGTCGCCCGTGTTCGTTCGGACGAAACCGTCGAGTTCCCAGGTTTGTCCGGGCTGTGCCGGAAGATCCTGGTACACGCCGGCGCCGTTACCGGCGAGGAACTCGTACAGTTTCAGATCATGCGCCCCCGTGCGAGGCGTGACAGTCTCGACAAACGTGCCGCTGCCGAAATGACTCCAGGTTGTTGGGGGAACGCCGGCCGTGTCATTTTCGAAGCCGCCGTCGGCCAGGGCGCCGGCGCCGGGAAATGAGCCGATGTCGAATTGGAGGCCTGCGTACCAGTTTCCGCTATTCAGCGTCACGCCGTTGACATCGAGCTGCGCGAAGCCGCCCGGATTGCCGCCGGCAAGGACGCCTTGTGCGGACATGTTGCCGTCGAGGACGGCGCCGCCGAACGTTCCGCCGAAGACGAATTCACTCGAGAGATTGTCGTCCCAGGAGGCGAAATTGAACGTGTCGGGGCCTGCGCCGCCGGCGAGAAATTCGCCGCCGCCCGTTCCGGCAACGTTGTTGAAATTCTGATCGATGACATTGAACGAACCCACCGCGAAGTCGATCGCCCCGGCACCGGATCCGCCGACACCGCCTGCGGTCAGGCCGTAAGCGCGGATCAGCGTTGAGATATTGCCGGTCGTCCCGGCGTATGCGCCTTCGCCGACGATTCCCGCATCCCAATCATCGACACGCGCGAACCCTGATCCGTCCAGCACGATCGTCGGCGCCCCGCCGACGACGGTGTTGAAATTCTCCATAATTCCCTGCGCCGAGGCGACGGATTGGGCCGTCGCGCAAACCAGCGCCAAAGCGAGCAGCCAACGTACGCCTGTCATCCGATTATTCATTCTGATTCTGCCCTCCATATGCAACACCTGTCGATTCTCGTCATGCACGGTATCCGACAAAGGTCCGGATCCGCTCATGCGCGTTGTCTCTCTTTACTTCGCCTCGAATCCCGGAACATCGCACCACTGCGACTCCGTCGATTCGTCAATTCCGTGATCCCCGGCAATGCCCCGCGATCGCCGCATTGCCCTGAAGCAGATTCCTCCGAAAAAAAAGACCCGCAATTCACACATTGCGAGCCTCACATCGTTCCCATCCTGTCGTGCTGTCCGACGAGCGTCACATTTTCAACGCCCGCTTGAATTCGAATCGGCACTTCAACGGCCGGCATCTCCGGCCACAAAGACCCGTGTTGACGACAGCCCTGGTGCGGCTGCCCGAACATGTCGATGACTGCAAACCTCGGCGCACCGTGTGGCGGCGTGGTGATCGTCACTTCGCTGCAAGTCATGACCTGCCCCCTCCCAGACGCTCGGAATGCCTGCCTGTTGACACTGGCGATCCGACACCATGCCGTTTGCCGGCGTTGCCCGTTAAGGCCGATACGGCGACACTCGAACCCGCGGGCCATACTCCTCGGGAAGACCGTTCGTGGGATTCAGTTTCGCCGGTCTCGTCGACCCGCCGTGCATATCCGAGAACAAGATGTTGATCTGGCTCTGCGGATGTCGAGTCGTCGGCATTCGAGTCTGGTGAAACTGTTGCGAATCGCCAAGGAATCCGCCGGCCGACTGCGCGCTTGTAATCAGGTTGGCGAAGCCGGTGATGCTCGTATTCAAGTCGTCGCGCCCCGCTTCGAAGATGAGACCGACATCGGAAGGCTGGATCACGCGTTCAATAAGACCGCGAAGTCTGCGCCCTTCCGCCGAACAGGGCGTGCCCGGCGGATAATTGAATTCGCCGCGACAGCCCAGACCGCTGTCGACCCGTCGCCAACACGCAGGATTTCCGTTGCTCTCGGAGACTTCTGCACCGAGCACATCTTCGTTCACTGCATAGCTGAGGTAGCCCCAGTACGACGATTCCGATCCGCCGCCGCCCGTATCCGCCGGATCTCCAGGGCCGAGCAGTCCGTTATTGCTTCCGCCTTTGTTGCGCGGGTAGTACGCGGACGCGAGGCGAACGCGATCCGACGGACAGATCAGAAATTCCAGGGGCGCTTTCTTGTTCAACAGATCCGATTTGTTCTTGGCCTGATCGAACGACGAGGCGCGAACGCCCCAGTCCCAGTTGTCCGCGATCGGAATGTTCGTCGCCCGCGCCAGCGCCGTCGGCCAAGCCAGCAGCTCGGATTGCGCCCCGTACGCGTAGAGATTGCGATCGGGATCCGCCGCATTCACGCCGACTTCGTCCGTTACCAGCGGCATGCGCCCGAATTCGTTCAGGAAATTCGTGCACGCACCGGCGGCGCTGCGCATGTTCGCCAGGCACTTGACCTGCTTACCCCGTTCGCGGGCGCTGGAAAGTGCCGGGAGCAGAACAGAAATGAGAAGTGCGATGATCGCGATCACGACGAGCAGCTCAAGGAGCGTGAACCCGACGCGACGTTGGTGCATGACGTTTCGTTGCTGTCGAATTGGGGCAATCATGATTCTGCCTTCCGTGGATCTGTGGATGAGACCTGCGAATAACCCAGTCGGGCCGACGCCGGCGACAGACTTGCGCGACCGCGCCGTCGATCACGCGCGGCGTTGGCCGTACGTCCGTTACCCTTCTCCGGTCGATCGGCCCGCAACGTCATTGGCGGCGCCGTGCTTTCGTTCACTTCGAAAAACGTCGGAATTGCCTTGCTGAGCCGCTGCGCCTTTCCGTCTGTCAGTATCCGAGTCAGCCAGAGCGCCGCCTCAAGACCTAACACCGACGCTTCCTGGCATACTGCCGTCATCGTCGGATAAACACTGTGTCGAATATCGGTATCGTCAAACCCGATGATCGACAACTCGCTCGGTATGCGTATTCCCATTTCATGCGCGCGCTTGACGGCGCCGACGGCGAGCAGAGGATCCGCGAAGAAGAACGCCGTCGGCGGATCCGCCAGATTCATGGCCATATTCATGATCGTCGCGCCGCCGGACAACGTGAACGGCTGCCTGAACACCAGATCGTCGTCGACGGGAAGCCCGTTCGTCGTCAGCGCGTCGATGTAACCGTTGTAGCGATCGACATGGTCCAGATCGACAACATTGTGCACGCCGAACCCGATGCGACGATGCCCCTGTCGAATCAAGTACTCGACGGCGCGCGTGCTGTCCGGCTTTGAATCGTAGTCAATGCAGTTGACTTTGGGCGAATCGAACCGCTCGCTGACGACGACGTGCGGAAAGCCCTCGTCGGCGATCGCCTCGCACACGCTCCGCGATTCCTTCATCGTTCTGAGAATCACGCCGCGAACGCCCTTGCGGATGAAAAACTGCGTGTATGTTTCGTTCGATCTCTTGTCGCGATTGAGATTGAGTAGCACCAGATCGAATCGTCGCTCATCGAGGCCGTGCACGATGCCCTCAACGACGGTTGCGTCATAAGGGTGCGACAGCGTCATTTCCTGCGTGTAGGCCAGACCGATGTTCGTCGTGATCCTGCGACCGACGCTGGGCATGTAGCCCTTCTTATTCGCGACGGCGAGAACACGATCTCGCGTATCCGGGTGCACGCTGCTGTCGTTGTTGAGAACTCTCGATACCGTGCTGATCGAAACGCCGGCGTCACTCGCAATGTCTCGGACGGAAGCCATTGGGTTCCCTGCATTCTTGAAACGGTTTGTGAAACTGTTTCTCAGGCCGTATATTAGCGGAATCTTCACGAGAATTCAAGTAAAAGTGACGCCAATTTGATCGAAGAAACTCCGACACGCTAACTTGCTGGTCAAGCGAACCTTAACCGCACAGCAACCGAACCCCTTGATGGTAAGAAACGCCTCGATTCTGATTTTTTCGACCGGTTTTTTGAGCGAGTTGATGCGGGCTCGACGCCCTCTCATCGACTCAATGATGATCGTTTCATGCAATGCCGTCGCCAATTCGACCTCCGCGAAATGACTGGGCATCAGTGAATTCGTCCGTATCGCCTGCGTGGATTCAGGACCGACGACAGGCTGGAATTCCATCGCTTCAGATCCGCGTCCGACTCGTCATCGTTCGGTTTAACAGCGCATCGCAATCCGTCAGCAACCGCATCTTTCATTCACCAGGACGCTCGTAACCACGCGCCTCTCCCGATGATCGCGGAATATCGCGTCACGACAAACTGCAACTGTTTCAACTCCGAACCAATGAGACGTCGGCGACGGCTTTGATTAGACTTCTTTGCACAACCCTCATGCTTCAATCCAACGAAGGGACACGACATGCCTGCTCATAAACAGACATCTGTATTTTTCGGAGTCGCTTTCACCGTCGCGGGGATCTTTCTGCAGCCGGCGTTTGCCGACGACGCACCGACGACGACATCGCGATCCAACCCTGAGATCGAGAAGCGCATCAGTTTACTGATCGAGAACATGACGCTCGAAGAGAAGCTTGGGCAACTCACGCAGCAATGGGGCGGCGAATCGCAGGACGTCAATCCCGGCGCCAAGAAGCAGGCTCTCGACGACATTCTCGGCGTCGTTCGCGCCGGAATTGCCGGTTCGTTCCTTGGGGCCTATGGCGCCGAATACACAAACCGGATCCAGAAAGTCGCCATCGAGGAATCGAAGCACCATATACCCATGCTGATCGGAAACGACGTGATTCACGGCTTCCGCACGATCTTCCCCGTTCCACTCGCAGAGGCGGCAACATGGGACGTCGGGCTTGTTGAACAGGCCGAGCGCATCGCCGCCGTCGAGGCCCGCGCCGCCGGCACGCATTGGACTTTCGCACCAATGGTTGACGTCTGCCGCGACGCGCGCTGGGGCCGGATCGTCGAGACGTCCGGTGAGGATCCCTTCCTCAGTGCGAAAATGGCCGCCGCTCGCGTAAGAGGATTCCAGGGTGAAGGGCTCAATCGAAACGACGCGATTCTCGCCTGCGCCAAGCACTATATCGCATATGGCGCCGCCGAGGGCGGTCGCGACTACAACACGGTCGACCTTTCCGAGTACGCGTTGCGAGAAACCCATCTGCCTTCCTTCGCGGCATCCGTGGATGCGGGCGTGGGCAGTATCATGAGCGCATTCAACGAAATTAACGGCGTCCCGGCATCTGCCAATGACATGACGCTACGCGGGATTCTGCGTAACGAACTTGGCTTCGACGGCCTCGTCGTCAGCGACTGGTCGAGCATCACGGAAATGATCAACCACGGCTACGCGGCCGATCCCGCCGACGCCGCCGCCAAGTCTCTGGCCGCCGGCGTCGATATGGACATGTGCTCATTCTCCTACCGCGATACGCTTAAGAAGTCCGTCGAATCCGGACGCGTCTCGATTCGGCTCATCGACGATTCCGTCGCGAGAATCCTCCGCGCCAAATTCGTGCTGGGCCTTTTCGACAATCCCTATGCAGAGCCCTCTCTCGAAAAACGCGTCACGCTTTCCGCGGAGCATCGAGCGTTCGCCCGCAAAGTCGCGGCCAAATCGATGGTGCTCCTGAAAAACGACGCCGGTCTGCTGCCCCTCAGCGACAGCATCGAATCGATTGCTGTCATTGGTCCACTTGCGAAAAACCAACACGATCCGCTCGGCACATGGTCCCTCAACGGTCGCGATGAAGACGTCGTCAGCGTGATCGACGGACTCAAACAGCGGGTCGGCGACAAAGTCCTACTGCAATATGCACAGGGATCAGACTTTCTGACGGGCGACGACGCAATGCGGAATGAGGCTGTCGCCGCCGCGAAGGATGCGAAAGTCGCGCTCCTATTCGTAGGTGAAGCCGAGAACATGAGCGGCGAGGCTTACTGCCGCGCCACGATCGATCTACCCGCTCCGCAGCTCGAGCTCGTGAAGGCCGTCCACGCAACGGGAACGCCAACGATCGTCGTTCTGATGACGGGCAGACCGATCGTCATACCGTGGATCAGCGAGAATATTCAGGCGATCGTCGAAGCGTGGCATCCCGGCGTCGAGTGCGGCAACGCCGTCGCCGATGTCCTGTTCGGCGATGAAAACCCGGCGGCGCGCCTGCCCGTCACGTGGCCGCGTCATGTCGGCCAGATTCCGCTGTATTACAACCACAAGATGACGGGGCGCCCCCCCGCCGAAAACAACCGATACACGTCGAAGTACATCGACATCCCGTGGACGCCGCAGTACCCCTTCGGCTTCGGACTCAGTTATACGACATTCGCCTACGCAAACCTGACGATCGAGGGCGCAGCAAGTGCCCCGTCCAACCCGATCAAAGTGGCGGTTGACGTCACGAACACAGGATCTCGCGACGGCGATGAAGTCGTGCAGCTCTATATTCGCGACCTCGTCGCGAGCCGAACGCGCCCCGTTCGCGAACTCAAGGGATTCAAGCGGCTTTCGATCCCCAAAGGCGAGACGAAACAAGTCACGTTCGAGCTGACGCGTGATCATCTTTCGTTCTACGGTGTGGATATGAAACGCATCGTGGAACCCGGCCGATTCCAGGTGTTTGTCGGGCCGAACTGCACCACCGGCGTCGAGGGCGAATTCGAAATCAAGTAGTCGCTCGCCGTCGTCGATTCGCGGTCACGGGCACGCCGAAGACAGCAGGCAACTGACAAACGCCGGCACGTCATCCGCGACGTCAATCTGGCCGTCCAGATCGACATCGGCAGCGCACAATTCAGTAGCGCCCGCATTCTGCGGATTGATGACTGTCCCGACGAACGGTGCGATGTCGACGCCGTCGATCAATCCGTCCGAGTTGAGATCACCCGGCGTGCAGGTCGGTGTGAATTCGATCCAGTTGATGTTGAATTCGGACGACGCGGCGTTCGCGAATCGCAGAACGTGTACACCCGCCTGGAGAACAGCCGAGTCGTCGATCGTTGTCCAGTTCTGCCAACCGCCGGTATTCGGCACCAACAGATCCTGCGTGACCGCCACGCCGTCAACTTCGAGGCGGAAGGCGCCGTTCGATTGCTCCGATGCGACGCGCGCAGAAACGGCGTATGTCCCTGCGTTGGCAATATCGACGGTGTATTCAATCCACTCGCCCGCACACATCCAGCCGACGTTGAATCCGCCTTCACTGCAGGCTTCGAGGTCGACGCCCTCACCCGTTCGATAGGCATTGCCCTGGTTTTCAGGTGTGCAATCGTTGTAGGCGATCGCCTGTCCGCCGACGTCGAAGTCCTCCATTTCGACAACACCTGGAATCGCCTGCGGCGTACCGTCGTAAGGCGACTGCGTCTGCATTTCGATGCCCTGATAGACGCGGACCCAATCAACGACCATCTCCTGCGGGAACGTGCTCGATCCGTCCGGATTGCCCGGGAAGTTCCCGCCAACGGCGACGTTCAGGAGGATATGAAAGGGATGATCGAATGGTGCATTGTCGTCGTCCGGCGCGGCCGTCGAGTACCAGTTCGCCGAGCCCCGCGTATAGAAGGCGATTCCGTCGACGTACCATCGTATGATCGACGGCGACCACTCCACCGTATAAACATGAAAGTCCTGCGAGTAATCGATGCCGGCCGTACGCGTTCCGCCGGCATGGACGTTCTGCGGCCATGGGCCGCCGTAATGAATCGTCCCATAGATTGTGTCCGCGAAATTAACGGACTCCATGATGTCGATCTCGCCGCTGGACGCCCATCCACCCAAAGGTGAATTCGTCGGCAACATCCAGAACGCGGGCCAGATTCCTCTCGTCGAGGGAATCTTCAACCTGGCCTCGATCCTGCCGTAGAGGAAATCCGCCTTGTTCAGCGTGCGAATTCGGGCGGACGTGTAGTTGAAACCGGAAAAAGACTCCTGTCGCGCAACGATGTGCAGCTCGCCGTCCGCAACATAGATGTTCTCAGGCCGCGACGTGTAGTACTGTAACTCGTTGTTGCCCCAACCCGGATTTCCGTACTGCGTACCGTCGCCGAACATGTACGACCAGTTGTTCTCGTTAAGCGTCGTACCGTCGAACTCATCCGACCAGACGAGCTGCTCACCTGCCGAAGCCGTGGAGCCGACGGCGAAAACGACGGCCATTGCAATGACAGCGCGTATCAACATGAGGAACATCCCCTTGATTAGATCGGGTGTCAGGAACTCTACCATACTATAACGGCACGACGGCGCTATTGCAGGAATTCGACGAGAATCGATGCGGTCGCTATTGAAACAGTTTCAACCCGATAGACACTCTGCCCCGCCCGCGTTGTCAATGAACTTCCGAAAATCCGGGGGATTAGACGCCGCCGCGTCCGAAGCGAATGTCCGACGGCGCCACCAGGGGCAACGCACGCTACGACGACTCGGTCGAGCCATCACGCCTGCAGGAACAGTCTCGCTATGCGAATCGGGTTCATCGACTGCCCGCGCAGTAGCGCCCCGACTCGGAACAATCGTGCCGAGAACCGAACGGCGCCCCAGGTACTCGCAACGAGAATCGCGGCAGAGATCGCGACATCCCAAATCGGCACTTCGCCGGTCGCAAGACGGATCATCATGGCCGGCGGACTGAAGAAAGGAATCCAGCCGAGCGCTCGCGACAACAAGCCGTTGGGCGCATTGACGAGCGCCACAACCATGATCATCGGAACGACCGGCAGCAGCATGATGTACATCGAATACTGCTGGCTTTCCTTGATGTTGTTGCCGAGGGAGCCGAGACCGACGAGCAGCGCCCCGTAAAACACAAAACCAAGCATGAAGAACAGACCCGACGCCGACAACACGCCGAAATTCCACTCGAATCCGATCGCCCTGCCGCCGACCGCCCCGACAATCAGCGGGATCGGTGCGGCCATCGCGGCCCACACGAACATCTGGGCCAGTGCCGCCCCGCTGAGCCCCAGCACCTTGCCCATCAGAAGTTGATCGACGCGCACCATCGACAGCAACACTTCGATGACTTTGTTCTCTTTCTCCTCCGCGACGCCTGCGACGAGAAACCCGGCATTCAGCATCAGCGCGAGAATCAACAGGCCGGCGACGCCCGCTGGCACGGCGAAGCCCATGATGCGCTGCAGCTGATTCACTTCAACGAACTTGCCGTCCGCACCCAGTTCATGCAGCGTGACGCTTCCGAATCCGTTGGAGTTCTCACCGCCTCCGCGGATCACGGTCATTTCCGCGTCGCTCAGTCCCGCACGCTGCAAGAGTCCCAGTCGCAGGCGCTGCCGAACTTGCTGTGGCGCTGCGATTGCACCGAAGATCTTCCACTCTCGTAGGTATGTCTCGATCACGCCTTCTCGTACGTAATCGGCCGGCACGTGAATGACGACGTCTATCTGTCGGCTCTCCAATGCCGCCTTCGCGGCATCGATCGTCGGAAATGTCCTTGACTCATCCGGCTGGATTTTCTCAAACATCGCCTCCAGTTGCCTGGCTGCCGACGCAATGTCCGAATCGCCCGACGCGCTCGACTCTTTCTCCTTCTTCAGCTCCGCCTCGTACTGCCGGGCGTATTCCAGCAGCCCCGTGTCGTCCACAACGCCGACTTTCGCGCTTAAACCCTCGATGACGTAACTCGCCGTCCCGAGGGAAACGAGCATGATGAATCCGGCATAGAGACCGATGAACACCGGCAGTCCGAACGTCACGATCAGATACGCCGGTCGCTTCACCGTGAACAGGAACTCATACCAGGCGACGATCCGCGTCATTTCGGCGCCTCCGCAGAGACGACATCCTGCCGCCCGACGACTGAAACGAACACGTCCTCGATCGAACGCAGACCTTCCGACATGAAACGCACCGATCGCCCGGCCGCCGACATGTCGCGCATAAAGTCCGCGATTGTCTTACCGTCTTTCAAATAGACGTTTTTCGATTTCTCGACGCATGCGACGTGATCGACGCTGGGGAGACCCTCCGGCGCCGCATCGATGTCGACCGTAACCTGATAGTCCGTGTGTGCTCGGCGAATCTCGTCCAGCGGACCATACAGCACGCGCGCTCCGCGATGCATCATCATGACGCGATCGCAGAGCGCCTGCACTTCAGCCATCATGTGCGTGCAGAGACATACGAGCTTGCCGCGATCCCGATGCTCCTGCACCAACTGTCGAACCAATCGAACATTGACGGGATCCAACCCGCTGAACGGCTCATCAAAGATCAGCAGATCCGGATCGTGGAGCACACTCAGCAGGATCTGAAGCTTCTGCGACATCCCCTTGGATAGCGTCGCCACCTTCTTCTTCGCATACGCGGCAAGATCGAATCGTTCCAGAAGCGGTGCCGCGCGCTCGCGGGTTTCGGCACGCGAGAGGCCGCGCAGCGCCCCCGTGTACTCGATCACATCCTTGATCTTGCGCTTCTGATAGAGCCCCCGCTCTTCCGGAAGGTATGCAACGCGTCGCCGAAACTCGTCGCGCCGATTTCCGTCGCGCTCGCCCTCGACGAGGATCTCACCGGCATCTGGCCGAAACACATCGAGCAACATGCGGATGATCGTCGTCTTGCCGGCCCCGTTCGGACCGAGCACGCCGAGAACTTCCCCACCCGCCGCCGCGAACGACACGCCATCGACCGCCTGGATCCGCGTCCCGCCGCCGCCGAACGCCTTGAATACGTTTTGAAATTCGATTCGCGTCAACCCGCTCTCCGGTCAATCAGCACGACTGGCCATCCTGATTAACGGAGAGCGTATCGGAAACCCACGCAACAGTCAGCGCGCATGCGGCAACCGGCCGACGCGCGTAATCCGTCGCCGCCGGCGCCCATACCTAGGGTGCAGTGAGGAGCATTGACAGGAACACATCGATATCCGCTACGTCCGCAATGCCGTCACGATTTGTGTCGGCCGTCAGGATTTCGCAGTCCGGATGGCTCGCCGCGTAACCGGCCGGCGACAGGACGGCCGTGACAAACGCCTCGATATCGGCGCCGTCGATATTGCCGTCACAATTCGTATCCCCGCGCCGGGCAGGCGCTGAAATGGTCGCAAGCCACGGCGCCGACGATGAGATCGCCGACTCAACACCGATGCCAGTCAGCGTCAATCCATCGTCCGACGCAGCGGCAATTGTGGCGAGTGTCCAACCGCTCACCTCGTTCGCCCCCTGCTCGAGAAGCAGGTCACTGAGCAACCGAGTGCCGTGCAAGTCATCCCAGACAAATGCGAGCTGAACACCGGTTCCACTGACGAATATCGTCCCGAACACGATGTGGCCGTCGCGTGAAACGGCAATGGGTTGTTGCGTGCCGGCAAGCCCCGGCGGAAACGGCAACGATCGCACGCCATCGGCGGCTGTCCACGTGAAGCCCGAGCCAGTCTGTCCGGGCACATCCCCGTACCCGGCAATGAAGCGACCGTCCGGCGACACGGCCGTGGCTTCGCTGAAGACGTCGCCGCCGAGATCGATCTCGGACATTCCGTCGTCCAACGACCATCGAAATGCACGACGCCCGCTCCCCGTATTCACGCTGCCGACGATCACGCGGCCGTCGGACGATGCGGCATGCGCGAAGACGTCAGCCCCCGGCTCGCCGCCGATATCGACGACGCCGGTTGCAGCAGTCCATCGAAACGCGCGGATCAGCCCGCCCAGAAACGTCGAACCCACGGCAACGGATCCATCGTGCGACAGAAACGTCGGCACGATATGGTCGTACGGATTCGTCGCCCCCGCCGGCAAAAGCAACTCCCGCTCACTCCCCGGCGTCCAACGGAACCCACCGCCGTTGGGTTCATCCCAACCCGAGAAAAAGGCGCCGTCTCCCGAGATATTCTGAATCGCCAGACCAACGCAGGTGGAATCGCTGTCGCGAATGCAGTCGATCGCGGCCGGCCGCTCCCAGATGACGTGCGTTGCGGCGCCGACGGCGAACGACTTGTTGACGCCGATGAGTATGCTCCCGTCCGCTGTCATGTCTCCAAAAGCGAGAATATCGTCCGGGTCTCCTGCAAACGGCTCAATTGGCTCGAATGTCGCCGTTTGTGCAGGACTGACCGAAGGTCCTGACATGAGCACTGCGACAACAGTGCCGATTATCCCTGCACTTCGTAGGTTGGAATTCATCGTTGGGCCTTTCGATTGGTTGACGCCTGAATACTGTCGGTCGGACCTTGCGCTTCGGCAGGGCCCCCGACGATGGATCAGGACTGACTTGGACTCCATGGGCGCCAAACGGCCGCCCCTGAGGCATTTCAGAACTCGCACAGGGAGTCTCGTACGATTGAGGAAGGCAATGCACCGTACAATCCAAAATGTGACTGCCCTCGCTGCGCCTCGACAAAATTCCCAGTGCACCGAGTCCTCAATTACCCGGCCTCTGTCGTTCCGATCCTGCAGACATATGCAAGAAAACCCCGTAATCACCGCAATATTGAGACAAGAATGTGATTGGGCTTGAATGCAGGTCCACCGACTATCTGCGTAAATACGCCAACTTGCCGGCAATCCACAGGCGGTCCCCGTGTCTGGAAGCGACTGCCCCTAGAAACGAGGCTGCAAGCTGGGGAATTTGTACCCTACGTGCGAGTCGCATGAGTCGATAAGAGGGTAGAGTTGGATTCACCGCTTCTCGAACCGGGCGGGCAGGTTGGCTGACGGCGGAGGCCGACGGCAGAGAACAGCGGCGAGTCACAAACGTGGTACGATCAATGCGTTCGTATGCCTGGATCAAGATGGTGTTACGACGACAGGTTGATTGATTCGCCAAGGTCTCCTGCAAGATGAAAATCACTTCCCGAATTCGACTCCTGGTCCTGCTGTCGGTCATCGTCACGGCGATGTGCGTTGGATTGACCTCCTTCCGGGCATATCGACTGCTAATCACGAACGTGCAGGAAGAGAGCCTCTCTCAAACGACAGACAGCGAGTCTCGTCGACTGAAACTCGCGCTCAAGGAGTATCAAAACGACGTCCACCTTCTTGCATCGCTGCAATTAGTGCAGGCGATCGTCGAGGAATTTCACCAAGGCGTATCATTCTCAGAGGATTCATCGCTCAAGTCACAATTGGCGCAGGTGTTCGCCGAGATGCTGAGAGCCAAGCCGTTTTACGACCAGGTGCGTTTGATCGGAACCGCGGACGGCGGCCGGGAAATCGTACGCGTGGATCGCACGCACGGCGGAATTCAACGAATCAACGGCGCGGACCTTCAGCAAAAGGCGAACAGGGATTACTATCAGAAAGCGCTGGCGCACCCGCCCGAAAAGCTCTACATGTCGAGCATCAGTCTGAATCGGGAGCATGGGGAAATCGAAGTGCCCTACCGCCCGATGTTGCGTGTCGCCTTGCGCGTCGACGACGAACACAAAATGCCAATCGGTATTGTCATCATCAATCTCAACTTCGCGAGATTTGTTGACGACCTGTTCGCGGATGCCGCCGAGAGCTCCACCTTCTACATGACGAATTCCAATGGCGACTACCTTGTACATCCCGATGAAACGAAGACGTTCGGATTCGACATTGGGACGAAATACCGGCTACAGGACGAATTCCCCGACACTGAGGGGCTTTTCAAAGAAAACTCGCGGCAAGCCACGTTCCGATCAATCAAATCCGACGCTGGCACGGATCGATTCCTGCAAGTCCGCAAGGTGTTCCTGAATCCGAACGATCCGGTTGAGTTCGTCACCATCGGGATCGGCGCATCGGGCGACGAACTCGCGTCGGGCGCTCTCGCAATTTCGCGAGACACCTCCATTGTGACATCAGCGCTGATCGCAGCGGCATTGGTCGTGGCAGTGTTTGCCACTCGTTTTCTGACGAGGCCGATCGAGACGATCACGCTGGCCGCTAATCGCCTCGCGCAGGGGGAGGCAACTCCGCAGTTGTCAGTCCGCAGAAACGACGAGATCGGCGTCCTTTCGAGAGCCTTCGAAGAGATGTCGGTCTCTATTCAGAAGAAGGAAGCGGAAATCCTGAAGGTTAATTCGCAGCTCGCGGCAACGAATGACGATCTCGAACATTTCGTGCACATCGCGTCCCACGATCTGCGCGAACCGCTGCGCAAACAGCGAAATCTGGTGGACCTGCTGCTGCAGGAGCTGCCGCCCGACGCCGGTCGCGATGCCAGGCAATTTGCCGAGTTCATCGCAATCTGCTCGACGCAGATGCAGGACATGGTCGATGCATTCCGGGCGCTCACGAAATTGGGATATGAGAATGTCGTGCGAGCGCCGGCTTCGATTCAGGCGATCATCGAAGAGTGTCTGTCCCCGTTCCGTGACGCGATCGACAGGCGACGCATCCGAATCCGTTTCGATCGATTCCCTGAGCACATCGAGATTTATCCTCAATTCGCCAGACAGCTCTACGCCAACCTTATTCAGAATGCCGTCAATCATGTGAAAGTCGATGGATTTGAACTGGCATTTACAGCAAGGGAGTCCGATCGAGGTTGGATCTTCGGTGTGAAGAACACAGGATCCACGATCCCGAAGGACGAATGTGAGGAGATTTTCAACATATTCCGCAAAGCGGGCATACACGAATCGCAGGGAACCGGCCTGGGCCTGAGCATTTGTCGCAAAATCGCGGAACGGCATCAGGGGCGGATTTTTGTAGAATCCACGGAAAACGAAGTGCACTTTCAGTTCACGTTCGGGGAGAAAACGCATGGCGATCAAGATCACCAACGATCACGAACTGGTCATGGTTGACGATGATGAAATGGAATTGGTCCTTACGGAGCGATATCTCCGGCAATCGAAGCTGACGAACAAACTGCTCCCGTTCAGCTCCGCCGAAAAGTTCCTCAAGTATCTCGAAGGCGTCGCTAAAGGCGAACATCGCATGCCCGCACTCGTCCTGATGGACGTGCGGATGCCGACGATCGACGGCTTTGAGGCAGTGACGCTCGTACGCCGTATTCCTCAGTTCAAGACGATACCAATCATCATGATGTTCTCGAATTCAGACGCGGAAACCGACATTCGAAAGGCGTTGAATGTCGGCGCAGACCACTACCAGGTCAAGCCCTCCAACGGAGAGGAGTTCGTGGAGTTCCTGAATTCTCTTGCGTAGCATATCGAATTGAACGCTTTGCCCGAGACGACGCGCCGCGTCGCCGTTCAGACATTTCCCGATGAGCGTCAGTCTGCCGGCTTGAGATCGGCCTTCGCCTTCGGCGCGACCATCTCGTCATTCTGCAGGCGGCCTAGTCAAAAGCCTTGATCACCAACGTGTCGTTCTGACCGCCGAAGCCGAATGAATTGCTCAGGCAGGTCTTGACTGTCGCCGGCCGCTTTTCGTTCGGGATGTAATCCAGATCGCAGAGCGGATCGGGGTTCTCGTAGTTCATCGTCGGCGGCAGCACCTGGTCGCGAATCGCGAGAATACACGTAATCAACTCGCATGCCCCCGCCGCGGCGATCAAGTGCCCCATCATGCTCTTGACGCTGCTGATCGGTACGTTCGGCGCATGATCGCCGAAGACGCCGCGAATCGCCTTCGTCTCGATCTTGTCGTTTTCCGCCGTCCCCGTGCCGTGGGCCGAAATGTAGTGAATATCCGTCAGCGCGACGCCCGCATCTTCAATTGCCATCTTCATGGCAGCGATACCGCCACGGGCGTCTTCGTGAATGTCCGTAATCCGGAATGCGTCCGCCGTGCTGCCGTATCCGACGATCTCGGCCAGAATCTTCGCGCCGCGTTTCTGCGCGTGCGACAGCTCCTCGAGAATCAGCATGCCTGCGCCCTCGCCGAGCACAAAGCCGTCGCGCGTCCGATCGAAAGGTCGCGACGCCGTCGTAGGAGAGTCGTTACGATTGCTCAACGCCGTCAACAGGTTGAATCCAGTCACGCCGAGCGGATGGATCATCGAATGACAGCCGCCGGAGATCATCACGTCGGCGTCACCGTAGCGGATCATGTGCGTCGCTTCGCCGATTGCCTGCGTGCTCGCGGCGCATGCCGTCAGCGTATTGAAGCTCGGTCCCTCGAGACCGAACAGGTTGCTGATATGGCCGGCAGCCATATTGGGATCCTGCTCAGCTTCCGTTACTTCCTTCAGGCAGGCCCCGGCGACTTCCGCCCAGCGCTTCGTGTCGAGCACCTTGGCGTCATAGTCCCAACCTTCGATCGCCGCCTTGGCGAAGTTCTGGAAATCGAGCGGGCCCTCGCCGCCGCCGAGGTAGATGCCGGCCCGCGTCTTGTCGATGTTTCCGACTTTGTCGAGACCCGCGTTGCCCCACGCGATCTTGGCGGCCGCCATTGCGAAACCGGCCTGGCGACTGACCGTCTTGTGGTGCTCGTACTCGTCGGCCGATAGGAACTTCCGAAGATCGAAATTCTTCACTTCCGCGGAGAACGTGGTCGGGAACGTCTTCGCATCGAAGATCGTCGTCGGCGCAACGCCGCTCTCCCCGTTCAGCACGCGCTGCCAGGTCGACTCGATGTCATGCCCCAGCGGTGTAATCCATCCGATGCCTGTGACAACGACGCGCCTGCTCACGATTCCATCCTCCGAATGACGAGCGCGCCTGTCTGGCCGCCGGACATCGCCCCTGCGAATGTCAATGCCGTCTTCGCCCGCAGATCGATCGGGTCGTTTTGAATCACGTTGATGCCGCAGTCCGGATCGATCTTGTCCGTGTTCAATGATGGCGGCGCAACGCCTCGCTCCATCGCCTTGACGACGACGGCGATGTCGATAGCACCGCTGCCGGCGCCGTTGTTGCCGATTGCGCCTTTCGTCGCCAGAACGGGAACCTCATTCGTTCGATTGCCGAAGAGACTTCGAATCGCAGCGGCCTCGCCCGCATCGTGCTCCTTCGTGCCGACGCCGAACGGATTGACGAGATCGATTTCGTCGGACGTCACGCCGGCGTCGGCCATCGCCTTTTCAGAGGCGAGCCGCAACGCGCGACCGTCGGGCTGCGGCCTGAACCAGCTCGAGTTGTTCTGCGAGGCGCCGAACCCGCACACTTCGCCGTAGATTCTGGCGCCGCGGGCTTTCGCGTGCTCGTATTCTTCCAGAATCAGCAGACCGCCGCCCTCGCCGACGACCATACCGCTTCGATCCGCATCGAACGGTCGGCACGCCCGGGCCGGATCATGGTTGCGATTCGTCGCGACGCGATGCCACAGTTCGGGGCGGATCATCGCCATCGGGTTCACTTTGCTTTCGGCGCCGCCGCAGATGCACAGATCCGCCGCGCCGCGCTGGATCGTGCGAAATGCCTCGCCGATCGCAAGATGCGAACTCGCCTCGCCGCAGGTAATCGTGTTCGACGGGGCTTGGCAGTCGTGCACGATCGTTACGTGGCAGGCCAGCATGTTCGGGAGGAACTTGAGCAGCCAGAGCGGCGTGAGATTGGTCATCGCCTCGCCCCACTTGCCCAGGCTGAAACGACGATTGCCTTTTTCTGCAGGATTCTCCGCCGCCGTCCCCAACGCCTCCGCAAGCTCCGACAGGTCGGCACAGATCAACCCGGCGCCGATGTTTGCCCCGAATCGCGTCGAATCGATATCCACCGCCTCCGCCTCGCCGCGATCGACGAGACACTTGGACTTCAGACCGGCGTCCTTGATGGCGTTATAAGCCGCCGCAACGGCCAGCTCGATGTCGCGAGCCATGACGCGGGCATGCTTGTTGTACTTCTTGAAGATGAAGTCCTTGACGTTCAGTTCGACGATCTCGCCGGCGATTTGCGACTGGAACGCCGACGGATCGAATGCCTCCACCCGCCGCACGCCGCATTTCTTCTCGACGAGCGCGTCAAACGTCTCATCGATGCCCAGCCCGACGGACGACGCGACGCCGAGCCCCGTGATGACCACGCGTTTCTTGTTCATGATGGATCGGTTCCCTCGTTCGCGGAGGATGCCGGCGAATCAGGCATTCTTGGTGGAGACATTATATGAGCTTAGGAGCGACTTGAACTCGTCCGTGAAAACGAAATTCTCCTCGGGGAAAACGAGGCCGCTCATGTTGTTGTCGATGTGGGAGAAGACGATATCGATCTCGGCGAGCAGCTCACCGTCGAGCGTGACGCGGCCGATCGTCGCGGCCGCCTCCTGCGTGATGTGCTCGATCTCGGCGTCGTATCGCAGCTGATCGCCCGGCCGGACTTCCTTGTGGAAACTGGCCCGCTTCACTTTGGCGAGGATCACTTTCTCCTCGAACCGCCTCGCCTCACCGACGAGAATCCCCGCCGTCTGGGCCATCCCCTCGACGATCAGGCTGGCCGGCATCACGGGCCAGCCCGGAAAGTGATCGTGCAAATGCTCTTCGGCGAGCGACACGTTCTTGATCGCCGTCGCCCGCACCCCCGACTGGAAATCGGTGAACTTGTCGATCCAGACCCAGCGCACTTGGTTATGCCGCCACTTTCGACGTGACGTAGTTCACGATCGTCTTGACCGTGAACAAGTCCGTCATTTTCGCTACATCCGGGTCCTTCTCGAAATCCGTGAAGTCCGCATGCGGCATCGCGTTCTTGAGCGTCGTCATGCCCTTGTCCGTCATGCGGCCGTTCTCGACGTACTCCGGATTATTCATGATGTCATCCGGAAACAGCTCGCCGCGCGGGATCTTGATGGAGAACGTCCTTTCGAGCCGAAAGACGATATCCAGAAAGTCGATCGACTCGGCGCCGAGATCGCCCGTCAGCGTCGCATCCTCACTGACTTCGTCATCGTCAACGCCCAGCGCATCGACCAGTACGTCCTTCACCTTTTCAAAGACTTCATCGCGACTCATCGCCATACCGTTTGATCCTCCATGCGGGCATTTCATCCCGTGGGCTGTTGCTATTTACCGTCGACGGTGACCGCTGCCACTTGAACCGCCGCCGGACCGCCCATTAATTCGAACCTTTGTTTCATGACCGAAACGAGCTTCTCGTCGGTTTCCGCTAACGACGCGTCCATATCCGTCAGGTTGTAGTGTCGAAGTTTGAGACGCGATTTGACAATCTCACCACCGTCGGCGCCGCGCCCGACAGCCTTGAATTCACTTTCCAGTTCGTCGATCCGCAATGCCTCGGACGTCACTTCCAGCGTTCCGCCTGGCGCCACGAAGCTCTTGTAGTTCACGTTCTTCGCCTCGGCGAGAACGATCATGCTCTTCGAGAAGCCCTGACGAACGCGGACAAGCCAGGACGACGTCTGGACCATCGCCTCCAGCATGAGAACGCCAGGCATCACAGGGAAAGTCGGAAAATGGTCGGCGAGGTACTCCTCCGCCAGACTCAGATTCTTGCGCGCGACAATCCGGCCCTGTTCGGGGTCAATCGTGACAATCCGATCAATGAGAACGAACTTCATCTTCCGGCGGCCGCGCCACTCCGCTTCGCCCGATCCTCGCCGTGCTCCGCGCACGGACGCCGATCAGGCAGATAACTGGCCATCAAACCCCGCGTTTTAGCCCAAGGACGCCCGATTGGCAAGGCGAAGATTGCGGGGGATTCGAGGGCCTCTTTCCTGTCGGGAATTCACAACCCGGGCCCCTCCAGTACATTATGATTCCTGACGAAGCACCTCGACGGAGACCGCCGTGAAGTGCTTCTCCTTCGATCCGTCCGCCTTCTTTCGTTTCTCGAATTTCGCCTTCACTTTGACCCGATCGCCCACGCGGATGTCGTTGACCGATCCCGCCTTGCCGCCGACAGTGATGACGCAGTCATCGCCGATCTCACCCGACACCGACATGGGCGTTCCCCCTTTCGGGTCCGGCATTTCCAGATCCGCCGAACGCTTGGCGTAGTCCATATACGTGACGGTCCCTTCCGCTTCCATCATCTTGTACTGGGCACCGCCCACGAAATACCAAGCCCCCGCGCCGCCGATGACCAAGAGCAACACAATGATCAATGGCGCGTTGGAGCCGGGCTTCGGCGCCGTTCCCTGTGGTGATTCCGTCATGAAAACTCTCCTCGCAATCGGGGAAATCTCGAATTCTTCGTTCCGTTTGCCAGCATCCGGGCAGCATCGGGGCGGGTCAAGTGCCGGTCTCGCGGTTTACGGATTTCGCCGATTTGAGCTACCATTCGCGCCATGAACATGAAGCGCCGAGTCCCTGCGTACGCCATTCCGGCAGCCCTCCTGATTGCGACGATTCCCGCCTGCGACACGACACCACCCAAAGGGCTCGCCAAGGGCCCTATGGTCCAAATGGTCAAGCCCGACGGATTTACTGTCGTCTGGTACGACCACGACCCGAAGGCGACTCAGTGCAGTGCCAGGGCCGAAACCGGCGAAATCTTCAATGTGCGATCGATCAAAGGAGACGCCGCAGGTCGCCGTGTCGCAACATTCAAGATGCTCGACGCCGATACGCAGTACACGTATCAACTTGGCGACAGCAAGAGCCATCATAAATACACAACGCGAACCGCGCCGCCGTCCGCGCCCACGGCAGCCGACAACGCGGGCTCGCCCTCCCCTGCGAAGGACAAGGGATTTCGAATCCTTGCCTTCGGCGACAGCGGCTCCGGCGATGCCGAGCAATACAAGCTCGCCCAGCTCATGGTCAAGGAGAACCCCGCGATCGCCATCCACACCGGCGATTTGATCTACCCCGACGGAGAACGCAAAGACTACCCGGCGAAGTTCTTCGATCCTTACGCGGACCTCATCGCCTCAGTCCCGCTCTACCCGTGCCCAGGCAATCACGACGTCCGCACGGATCTCGCGGGGCCGATGTTCGCCGAATTCGAATTGCCGGAAAACGGCCCGGAAGGCGAGACGCCGGAACGGCACTACTGGTTCGACTACGGTCAGGTCCGCTTCGTCTCCCTCGACACGAATATCGATCACAAGACGCTGATCGACGTCATCGCCCCCTGGATGGACAAGGTGCTCTCCGATCCGGGTCCGAGATGGAAGATCTGCTACTTCCATCACCCCGTTTACTCCAACGCCAATTACGGACCGACGCGAAAGCTCTGGAACTCGATCGTGCCCGTCATGGAGAAAAACGGCGTGCAGCTCGTCCTGAGCGGTCACGATCATCTGTACGAAAGATCCTATCCAATTCGCGCGCAGAAGATCGTCGAGCCGGGCAATGGCATCGTATATATCACGACCGGCGCCGGCGGTGCGGAACTCTACGCTCCCAAAGAGACGCCGATCCCCGAACTCGCGACGGTCTTCGAATCATCGCACAGCTTCACGATTATCGATGTGACCTCTGACGAGTTGAAGGTCAAGCAAATCAATATCAGAGGAACAGCGGTCGACGAATTCAAGATCCCGCATCGAAGCGCGGACCATTCGCAGACAGATGAGGAGCCGAAAGAAGTGAAACCGGCGGCATGACGCGGTTACGTCGTAGTCGCCGTCCAACCAATTCTCAATTCCCTGACAATCGAAGGAAGATCAAGAACGAATCCTGCGCGACGCCGTCGCGATCGAAGGGCGTAATGATGTCGAGTTTGCCGTCGGCGTTGACATCGGAGAACGCAGTGCGGCCGATGTCAGCCACGGGATCCGTCGCGAGAATCGAGAAGCCGCTCCAGAAGTCCTGAACGTTTGACCCGCGCTGAAACCCGACCATGTTTCCGCTGGCCGTGACGAACGCATCCAGATCGCCGTCCAGGTTCAGGTCCACTAGCTGCAACTGATTGATCGTCTTGCCCTCGACGAGTTGCCCGAGGTTGTAGACGCTCCACGGAAACCGCTGCTGTGAAATGAACGGGGCCCCCGGATTCTCGAACCACTGCACAAGTCCGAGGGTCGCAAACGCGACGGCCACATCGATGTCGCCGTCACCGTCGATGTCACCGAGCCCGATCGCGTCGCCGCCCTGGTTGTCCGGATCTCGTTCCGACTGCTGTCCCAGGATTCGACGCTCCCAATTCCCGGCTTCCGCCGCCGCTAGCCCGGATTCCTGCAGCGGATTCACGAGCCATCGGATGTTGAACGTCGCCGACGTCGGAAATGTCGCCACGATGTCCATGTCGCCGTCCTGATCGAGGTCAGCAACGTCGAGGTCTGTAATGAGATTCACGTCCAACGTGATCGTATCGGCCGCCTGCGTCCACGCGCCGCCGTCTCGCGCATTTGCGCCGCCCGGATTGAAGAAAATCCGGATTACATCGGTATTGTCGACTTCGTTCGAGCCGAGCACGACGTCGACCAGTCCGTCACCGTTCATGTCCGCGATCGCAAAGGCGGTCATGCCCGTCGCTTCGCCGGGGATGACGAACGTCTCGGAAATCGTCACTTCCGTCCAGCCCAGCTGATCCCGCGGATCGTCCGGCGCAAACAGGAGGATCACGGCGCCCCGAATGCTCGCGCCATCCACCGGCGTAAACCCCGTATCCGTCGCCAGGACCGCCACGTCCGGATTGCCGTCGCCGTCGAAATCCGAGACCTCTAGATTCGTCATTTCTGAGATGGGACCGCCGCCCGCCACGGAGAACGTGTCGTAGGCGACTGCCGCGCCCGTGCGCATGTGCAGCTGAATCGGCTGACTTTCATTGGATCCCGAGACGAGATCGTCGAGTCCGTCACCGTCCATGTCCGCGACGACAATGACGCGTGCACCAGCCGTCGCTTCCAACGCCGGATCGATCGCGGAAGAGGAGAAGATTGGAGCGGCGATCGTGTTCGCCGTCGGCGTCGTCGTGGTTGTTCCGCCGGGACCGAACGGTCCTCCCGGGCCGAAAAAGACAAACAACTCGGTGCACCCCGTCCCGGCAAGCGCCGACACGATCAGGCCTGCGAATACACATCGAACGCCGATACTGCGCATGATTGGCTCCATCCACGCGAACTTGAAATTCGGTTCAACGGGCGACGGCGCATGCAAGTCGCTGCGCGTCCCGATGCCCCCGAAAATCTCGTCCCGAATCCGTCGACGGCGGCGCCTCGTCGCGCCCGCCGCGGGGCAAGTCGCCCGAGTCGAATCACGACACGGCAGAACCTGCCCCCGACTCTTTATCGGCAATCTCAGCAATGACTTCGGTGATATCCGTGTGATCCACGTCGCGACGCAGCAGAAACCAGGCAATTCCCGCCGACGCGTAGAAGTAGCTGACGGCGAACGCGGCCAAAACGGCCCACGTGAACATCAGCCAAAGTCGAATCAAGTGCCTGCCCAACCACGAAGTTCCCGTCAGCGTCAAATCCGTCGGCGTCCCATAAAACGGAGATTCGCCCGCCGGACTTGGTGGAATCCACATAGCTTCGAGCATCCCGGGCGCCGCCGCGTCGGCCGTTTTCGCCTCGAAGGAGGCGGCGCCCAGGTCCATTGTCGTCCCCAGCGCCTTCCCGCCGCACCAAAGCGACAAAGCCACGATCCACTTCAGCGCCGCAAAGGCGATGACGCCGACCACAAACGCGACGGCGTAGTAGAACAGCGACTTCACGGGTCGCTTAACCACAAATCCGGCGGAATCGACGATCGCATCGCCGGCGTCCGAACCGGCTGCGGCGATTCCGAACGGCGCCAACGGCAGCGCGAGCGCGCCGAGGATGACCGCCATCGCCATGATGACGCCGCCGAGAATCGCGATCGGAAACAGAACACCGACGATCAGACTTCCGACAAATGGTATCGCCCCGACGAGACCGAATATCCACAGCGCGATCGCGCTCGCAAGGACGACCATCAGGGGCAGGACTGGAATCGTCGCCGCCTGCATCCACTGCGATTTACACACTTGCCTGTATTCACGAAGGCTCGGCTCGTCGTTGCGCGCAACCGCCAGAGCAACGCCGCGACAGATACCGATCCCAACGAATCCCCAGATTACGACCAGCCCAAGACCGTAGAGGATTGCGAACACGGCGTGCATGGACACGAGCCATGCGATCGCCATGAATGCGTCGCGCGCCGCCGCAAACAACGCACCTGGATTGAGGCCAAACACCGCGGCAATGCAGCGATCCTCTGTAAGCCGGACCTGCAACAGCAGTTCCTTGAAGACTCCCGATGCGTGCACTCGATTGTCGGCGACGATCATCTCGCCGATCGTCGATCGCACGGCGCGCGAATCCGCCAGTTGACGGTACAGTCCCGACTCCGTCACCCAGTGGTCGTTCACATGCAAAGCCACGGGCGACGCGCTGGCCGGCCACGCAGCGTCCAGCCCCATCCCCAGCAAAACCGACGCAATCACGCCCGCCAGCGCGAGCGCCAGCCGCGCGGGTTGCCAGATCGCAATTCCGAACGCCCGGAACAGGAGCGTGAAATCGAAAAAAGTGGAGCCGGCCGGCCGTCGATCGGTAACCTGGGAATGTGAATCCATAATGCTCGTCAATCCTGTAATGACAGTACAAGTCGTTGCAGGATTATACGAGACAGAGGCAGTTTGCTAAACGCACGCCGATCTCTGAAAATCAGCGGGGTTGAAACGCGGCAATCAAGAAAACACCGCTATTTCTTGGGTTTGCCTTTATTGGCGGCGTCCTTCTTGGGCTTGGCATCGGCCTTCGACTTGTTGGAGTCCTCCGTCTTGCCGACCTTGTCCCCGTCGGCCGACTTGCCGTCGCCGGACTCCGCCGTCGCCGCCTTTTTGTAACTGTCGCTGCGATAGTCCGTCTGGTAGAAGCCCGAGCCTTTGAAAATCACGGCTCCGCCGGTGCCGATCAGGCGGCGGACCTTCGTCTTCTCGCCGCAATTCTCGCAGTCCGCTTTACGTAACGGCTGTGCCTTGATCGACTGAAAGACGTCGAAGACCGATCCGCAATCACCGCACTGATACTCATACGTCGGCATCGTTCACCTCATTTGCGCGTTCAGTCGAATCGGAATCCGCGACGACCGGCTTCGCTGCCGCGACGGCCACTTTCGCCGGGCGCAGCACGCGATCGTGCATGCAGTAGCCCCGTTGCAACTCCTGGGTCACAGTCCCCGCCGCCGCATCCGTCTGGAAATCCTGCAACATCGCCTCGTGACGCATCGGATCGAACACAGCTCCGATCGCTTCGATCGGCGCAACGCCATGATTCTTCAGGGCCTTGACCAGTTCCTCCCTGACCATCCGCACGCCAACGACGAGGGCGTCATTTGCATCGTGACCGGGTATGGCGTCGACCGTCCGATCGAGGTTGTCGAGCACGGACAGCATCGATCGGGCCAGATCCAGGCCCGCCGTCTTCATCGCATTCTGATGTTGCTGCGTCAGCCGTTTGCTGATGTTGGCGCACTCCGCCTGCGCCCGAAGCAGCCGATCGCGAAGTTCGTCACGCTCCTGACGCAGCGATTCGATTTCATCCACCGGTGTCGCGCCGGCCTGAGGCTCACCGGCCGACCCGATCGGACCGTCGGTCTCAGGCGTTTCCGTCGTCGTATTGTTGTCTTCAATCGTCATCGTTGTTATTCAATTATGCGGTCCACGCCGACCGCTTCTGTGAACTCAATGCCCTCTAGTCGCGTTGAGGCATCGACGGGCGCTTGTCACAAACGTACCGACGCCTCGCCTTGGCAACAGCAACGCTATTCGAATTCGAAGAATTCCTTCAGCTTGTCAAAAAAGCCCTTGCTCTCGGGATTCACACGCGCGTCCTCCGTCTCCGCGAAATCCCGCAACAGCTCGCGCTGTTTGCTGTTGAGCTTTCTCGGCACTTCGACGCGAACCTCGACAAGCTGATCGCCCGGACGACCGCTTCGCAGATCGGGCAGCCCTTTGCCACGCATGCGAACGACTTCGCCGAACTGCGTGCCCGCCGGAATCTCAATCTCCTCCTTGCCTCGGAGCGTCGGCACTTCGATCGTCGCGCCGAGCGCCGCCTGCGTGAAGCTGATCGGCAAGACGCAGATCAAGTCGTTCCCATGCCGGTGCAGAAACGGATGCGACTCCACGCGAACGTAGCAGTGCAGATCGCCGCGCGATGTACCATCCGCCCCCGGCTCACCTTCACCGCGCAGTCGAATCGCCTGACCGTCCTGAATGCCGGGCGGAATCTTGACTGTCACGACGCGGCGCTTCGGCATGCGACCGCTCCCCTTGCAGTCGTGGCATTTGTCGGTGAACGACTTGCCGCGGCCGTGACAGGCGGGACACGCCGTCACAACGCGCGTCGTGAAGAATCCGCCGCCGCTGGATCGCTCGACCTGGCCGTAGCCGCCGCACGTATCGCAGGTCGTGACCTTGCTGCCCGGTTCGGCGCCCTTGCCCGCGCAACGATCGCAGAAGTCCCGCCGCGTGAACTCGATCGAGCGCTCCGTCTCATCCAGCACGTCGGCCATCGAGATCACGACTTCCGTCTGGAGATCCACGCCGCGCGCCGCCCGTCGGGCGCTGCCGCCGCCGAACATATCGCCGAAGATGTCCCCGAAGACGCTGAAAATGTCATCGGGGCGCATGCGGGAGAAATCGTGGGCCGTCGTGCCGCTCAGACCTTCGTGGCCGTATCGATCGTAGCGCTCGCGCTGTTCCGGATTCGACAGAACCTCGTAGGCCTCTGCCGCCTCCTTGAACTTCACTTCCGACTCAGGATCGCCGTTGCTGCGATCGGGATGATATTGCATGGCCGCCTTGCGATAGGCGCGCTTGATCTCGTCGGGCGATGCACTTCGCTCAACGCCCAGAACTTCGTAGTAGTCGCGCTTCGTCGCCACCGGCATCTTCACTTCCTGTCATCGACGCAAGTGCCCGTCCATCTCGCCCGCGTGAACGCTCGCACGCCGCGCCCGCACTATTCCTTGTTTCGGCAAAACGGCACCGGTGCGTGCTGGACGCTCCCGGTGCCGCTCATGAAATCACCAGATCAATTCCTATCGGACAGAGCCGGGAATCTTCTTGCTGTCGTCGTCGGCGTCCTTGAGCTCCGTGATCATGACGTTCGTCATGAGCAGCGTGCTGGCGACGCTGGCGGCGTTCTGAAGCGCTGAGCGGACGACCTTCGCCGGATCAATAATGCCGGCCTTGACCAGGTCGCAGAATTCGTCGTTCCGAGCGTCATATCCCATGTTGCCCTTCTGCTCGAGAATCTCGGCAACGACGACGGAACCGTCCTTGCCGCTGTTCTCGGCGATTTGACGCGTCGGCGCCTTCAGTGCCCGGGCCACGATGTTCATACCCGTCTGTTCGTCGCCCGTCGCCTTCTTTGCCGCCGACTCGATCGGGTCGATACAGCGGAGCAGCGTCACGCCGCCGCCGCAAACGATGCCCTCTTCGACCGCCGCCTTCGTGGCGTGGAATGCATCGTCGACCAGGTCCTTCAGTTCCTTGACTTCGATCTCCGAACCGCCGCCGACGCGAATCACAGCGACGCCGCCCGTCAACCTTGCAAGGCGCTCCTGGAGCTTTTCCCGGTCGTAATCACTCGTCGTCTTTTCGATCTGCGTTCGAATCTGGTTGGCACGGGCCGTGACATCGGCCTTCTTGCCGGCGCCCGAAATAATCGTCGTTGTATCCTTCGTGACGATGACCTTCTTGGCCCGACCGAGCTGGCTCAACTCGACGCTCTCCAGCTTGATGCCGAGATCGTCGCCGATGAACTGACCACCCGTCTGCACGGCAATATCGCCCATCATCGCCTTGCGCCGATCACCGAAACCGGGGCTCTTGACGGCGCAGCACTTGATGATGCCGCGAAGCCGATTGACGACGATCGCCGCCAGCGCTTCGCCTTCAACGTCCTCGGCGATGATCATCAAAGGTTTGCCGGCCGTGACGACCTTTTCGAGAAGCGGCACGAAGTCGCGAACATTGCTGATCTTCTTTTCGAACAGCAGGATGTACGGATCTTCGAGAACCGCCTGCATTTCCGTCGTGTCCGTGATGAAGTACGGCGACAGGTAACCCTTGTCGAACTGCATGCCTTCGACGACTTCCTTCTCCGTCTCGAGGCTCTTGCCCTCTTCGATTGTGACGACGCCCTCTTCGCCGACCTCCTTCATTGCGTCCGCGAGCAACTTGCCGATCTCGGCGTTGCCGTTGGCGCTGACGGTGCCGACCTTGGCGATGTCGTCGAAGTTCTTGTTGACCTTGACGGCCATCTTCTTGATGTTTTCGACGGCGATCTCGACGGCCTTGTCGATGCCGCGCTTCAGCAGCATCGGATTGGCGCCTGCCGCCACGTTGCGAAGCCCTTCCTTGAAGATGGCCTCCGCCAGAACGACCGCAGTCGTCGTGCCGTCGCCGGCGACGTCCGACGTCTTGCTGGCCGCCTCGTTCACCATCTTCGCGCCCATGTTTTCAAACGGCTGCGGCAGTTCGATTTCCTTCGACACCGACACGCCGTCCTTCGTAATGCGCGGAGCGCCCCACGATTTCTGAAGGAGTACGTTGCGACCCGTCGGGCCCAGCGTCACTTTCACCGCCTTGGCCAACTGCGTCAGGCCGTCCACGACCGTCTCGGCCGCATGCTGACTGAACATCATCTGCTTAGCAGGCATATCTCGTTACCTCTTGAAGGTTGTCTCGTTTGTCTATTCGCAACATCGACGTAAACGCCGATGACGGCATTCACATTTAGTCTAGAACGGCGAGCACATCCGCCTCGCGGATCACTGTGTACTTCGTTCCGCCGTAGTTGACTTCGGTGCCGGCGTACTTGCTGTAGCAGATCTGTTCGCCGACTTTCACGCTCACGCTCGCCCGCGTACCCGTGTCCAACATCCGACCCGGGCCGACCGCCAGGCACGTGCCGATCGTCGGTCGCTCCTGCGCCGTCGTCGGCAACACGATGCCGCCCGCAGTCACTTCGTCCGCTTTCTTCTGTTCGACAATGATTCGATCGTCCAGCGGTTTCATCTTCGGTTTTGCCATTGCTGATTCTCGTATCTTCTTTGAGTGCCGATCAAACGGCACGGATAATCCAAATCAATGAGTCAGGCGCCAATCGTTCGGATCGGCATTACATCATGCCGCTCATGCCGCCCATTCCACCCATTCCTCCCATACCGCCCATGCCGCCCATGCCACCCATCTCGTCCATGCCGTGGTCATGGCCGTGACCGCCGTCGTTATCCGACGGCTTATCAGCAATGCAGCAATCCGTGGTCAGCAGGATCCGTGCGACGCTGCCGGCATTCTGGAGCGCCGTGCGAACGACCTTCGCCGGATCGATAACGCCGTCTTTCACGAGATCGCCGTAGGTGTCCGTCAACGCGTTGTAACCGAACGCGCCGGTCTTGCCTTCAACCTTGTGAACCACAACGCCCGGCTCGACGCCGGCGTTTGAGGCAATCGTGCGTATCGGCGCCGACATCGCGTTGAATACGACCTGCGCGCCCGCCTTCTCATCGTGCCCCTTCGCACCGCATTCCAGCGCCGCGGCGCGGCTTCGAATCAACGCCACGCCGCCGCCCGGAACGATGCCCTCTTCAATGGCGGCCCGTGTCGCGTGCAGCGCGTCTTCGTACCGCGCCTTCTTTTCCTTCATCTCGCCTTCCGTCGCCGCGCCGACGAGGATCTGCGCCACGCCGCCGGCGAGCTTCGCGAGCCGCTCCTGGAGCTTTTCGCGATCGTAGTCGCTCGTCGTGGCCGCGATTTCCTTGCGGATCATCTCGATGCGATCCTTGATGTCCTTGGAAGCGCCGGCGCCTTCGATCACTGTCGTATTGTCTGCGTCGATGTGGATCTTCTTCGCCCGGCCAAGGTCCTGGATCGTAATCGAATCCAGCTCGATACCGAGGTCCTTCATGATGCAGCGACCGCCCGTCAGCGTCGCGATGTCCTGAAGCATGGCCTTGCGGCGATCGCCGTATGCGGGCGCCTTCACGGCCGCGACGTTCAGAATGCCGCGAAGCTTGTTCACGACCAGCGTCGCCAGCGCCTCGCCATCGACATCCTCGGCGATGATCAAGAGCGGCTGCTTCGTCTGAGCGACTTTCTCGAGGAGCGGAACCAGCTTCGTCACGCTCGAGATCTTCTCTTCATAGATCAGGACGAATGCCTTGTTGAGATCGACCGTCATCGAGTCGGGGTTCGTGACGAAGTGAGGCGAGAGATAGCCGCGATCGAACTGCATGCCCTCGACGACTTCGACCGTCGTCTCGAGGCTCTTACCCTCGTCGATCGTAATCACGCCGTCCTTACCGACTCGCTTGAAACAATCCGCCAACCGCTCACCGACTTCGCGATCGTTGTTCGCCGAAATCGCGGCGACGCGAACGATGTCCTCGACATTCTTCTCGTCGACCTTGACGGGCTTCGCCAGCTTCGCGATTTCCTTGATCGCCGCTGTGATAGCCTTGTCGATACCGCGGCTCAACGCCATCGCATCACAACCGGCCGCCACGTTGCGAAGACCCTCCTTGAAGATGGCCTCCGCAAGGACTGTTGCCGTCGTCGTCCCGTCGCCCGCCGCGTCCGATGTCTTGCTGGACGCTTCCTTCACGAGCTGCGCGCCCAGGTTCTCATACTTGTCGTTCAGTTCGATCTCTTCGGCCACTGACACGCCGTCCTTCGTGACCGTCGGCGTGCCCCAGCCCTTGTCGAGAATCGCCGTACGACCGCGGGGCCCCAGCGTCGCTTTGACGGCTGCCGACAACTTCTCGACGCCGCTCAACAGCGACGCGCGAGCATCTTCCCGAAACGTGATCTGCTTGACACCCATGGATGCATGCCTCCTGAGCTGCTTGGTGCGCGGTCCCGACTCCAGGCCGCGGGATTGTGATTACTTGAGTTTCGCGTCTTTCGTCATCGCCCGTCCGCCGGACGTTGTCATCAAAGTCGTAAAAACCGGCGCGGTGATACCGCACCGGCAGAACACGCACTGCAACCCATGTGCCAAAGCGGCCCCCCGCCGCCAAACATCCACAACTTATTAAATAAGGCGGAGTTATGACACGACCCATCGACGCCAAAAAAGAAATCGGCCGCTGCCATGATGGCAGTGGCCGATTCACTGGAGCGCCGGTGGCTGCCGGTTCGGCAGAATAAACAAATTGGCTTAGGGAGCCGCCTGGAGCTCGTCCGCGAGCACTGCCTCGGATGGCGCGAATTCCGCGATCAGCCGGCCGGCCTCGCGGTACAAGCCCGACACACCCGCCGAAACGAACGGATCGAGATGCCCGGACAATGCTCGTTCAACCTCCACCGCCGGGCGAGCGACCACGCCGCGGACCTGTGCCCCCTGGAGTTCCAGCACGCCTTTCGCCGCAGACACACGTTCGGGGTAATCGGGTGATCCGAAGTAAATCGGCGTAGACTCCGGCTGGGCGTCGCCGAGGATGATCCCGACGATGACCCCGTCCTGATAGCCGACATTGATCCGCTCGATGGGCCGATCCCCCGCATAGAGCACAGGTGTCGCCGCCTCGTGCGGGTACAGATACTCGGGCTGCACGCGAATCACGACGAGATACCCACGGTCAATATCCGTACGTTCCTTCGTCCATCGGCTTCGGTACGGTCTATCCAGCCGAAAGCGTCGCGCGTAAAGGAGTTCTTCGACGCCGCCGGACGGCGCGTCCGTGCGAGACTGCTGAATATCCGCCGCCTGCGCATCTGTCGCAGCTGCCGGATTGGAGCCGTCATCTCCGTATTGACTGCTGGCGATCAGCCACGCCGGACCGGCAACGCCAACGCCGAGCACGATCGTCAGGATAGTTGTTGTCTTTTTCATGTGTCAGTTCCTCGTCCGGGGATTCGTAGGGTCGCGTCCGGCCTCCATTCGCTGCCGGACACGACCCGCGTGTTCCCTTTTCCGCGCGCGTCGCTGCACCTGTTCGCCCAACCGCCGCGCCCCCATTTGCTCATTCCTGCGTCAACTCAATGTCATCCAATCCGATCCGGCCGCGTGCGCTGCCGTGCGAACCGCCAAACTCTAGTCGAACGGCGACGACATCCGAGAGATCCAGGCCCGAACCGTCCCGGAGGAAGTCCGTCAATCGAATGCGAATCGTCTCGAATTCGTTCGCCCAGCCCGGATTGGGTCCGCAGTTCGCAGCACCCACACCGATTCTCGCATATGGCTCCTCGATACCGCCGCCGAACGCGTTGATAGCGATGGAACTCGTCGTCCCCATCCCGTCGCGCAGCGTTACGGTAAACGACAGGTCACCGACATCCGCCAGCGTTTCCGGATGCTGCGTTCCCTGTGCGGCCCGCAGACTTATGTAGCCATCATCCGTGAAGTCCCGTTCCGCGGGAACGACTTCCAACTCATAGAAGTAGCTACCGGGGCTTGACCAATCGAAAACGACGCCGGCGCTCGAGTCATCGTCGCCCGCCATCGTCATGCCGTTCATCGGATCCGACGATGTCCATGTAAACCCAGGCGCGCTATCGTTCATTAGACCCTCATACACATTGAGGACATCGAACGTGACCATTCCGCCCGAACTGCTTAAAGACGTCGACGGCGAACTCTGATAGTCGTCGATCACGACCCGACCGGCGCCAAGACCGCGCCGATACTGGCGATCCACAACGGCGCCAACCGGCGCGCCGCTCGTCCGCAACGATTCGTATTGCCGCCAGAGGAATTCACTCGCCGGGATGTTCCCGTCCGCATAGTGCTTGACGAGCGCCAGATAGACGGACTTGGCGACAGCCTGCGCGTCAGCGCGACCCAACAGACTCGGTCCGCTCGCGTCGTTGAAGCCGCAGCAGTTGAAGTCGTTGTGTCCCACACCCTGGACGTATGTCGCCTGCCGTGTCCCCGTGCAACGATCGTACACATTGAATGGCTGGACGTCGTCGTTGTCCGCACATCCGTCGACGATGCCGTCCGCTGCACCATAGAGCAGGTGATACGTCGCGTTCAACGGATCCGCCAGATCCGGCGAGCCGTTGCCGAGATCCACGTCCGTTGGAGCGATACTGCTGACCAGCAGGATATCGCCTGCATCGTAGTACGCCGACGTAAACGCCCCCGTGAACAGATCGTTGTACGCACGTACGACACCTTCGCCGCCACGGCCCTGTCCGATCCAGATGATCCGCGACGAATCGATATGACCGTCAAGAACCCCGTTGGCAACACCCGCATCGCCCTGCTGCTCGATGAGCGCGTGCGTGTGCTCAAGCGTCGTCTCCGCCGCCGCCGCCGGGCCCGCGACACTGTTCGTTCGATGCGACATGACGATGTAACCGTACGACGCCAAGTGCGTCTGCAAGTACTCATAGAATGTGTACTGCTGGCCGTTACCATGACTGATCACGATCAACGGTAATTGCCCCATCGATGCGATGTCCATCGGATAGACGACTCGCTCGCCGGCCTGTCCCGGCGCACTAATGCCACTGACAAAGTACGTGGCCGTTTCAACCGGCAACGGCCCCGACGTGGTCAGATCGTGCACGACATAAAAGCCCGACTCGTCGCTGAACCCGTCGATATAGTCGCCCGGATCCAGCATGCCGTCCTGATTCGTATCGATCACGACGTCATAGCCGACGCCCAGCCCCGTGCCGGCGTCAAACGCCAACTCGCCAGACGCCGCTATCTGGAACGTGTTCGACATCGTGTCCATGGCGGAGAACGTAACAGTCTGAAAACCACCGACGCGGATGTCGGTCAATGTCGGATCTGTGTCCCACTGCAATTCAGACTTCGCTGCCGTCACGTAGATATCCCCCGTCACGCCGCCGATCGCCGGATGCAACGACGGGTCAATCGCGAGATAAACGGGCTGTGACGAATCAAATGCCTTGACAAACTCGACATGCGGATAGACGGAAAGGCTGTTGCATGCGAGATCCAGCATCGTCGCCTGCGGGATGCACGGATTCGGTACACAGTCGCTACCGTCACCCTGATAGACGCCGCCCATTTGGCTGCACACGCATCCCGTCACCTCCGAACAGACGGGACCGGCGCAGCATGCACCCGTCGTGGGAGTGCAGTCCGCCGTGTCGCAGCGGTTCAACGCGCCCTGGAACGACTCGCACGGATCCGTGCAGTCCTCCGCCAGTGCATTGAAACAAGTGCCGTCCGGCTGGCAGCAGGCCCCGAGCAAGCACACAGTCCCCGTGCAGACGCTTCCATCACCGAAGTACACGGAACCCGGAATCTGATCGCACTCGCACTCCGACAGCAGCTGGCACGTCGGGTCCGGATCCCCCGGCATGCAACAAGCCCCGCGCTCGTCGGACGGCTCGCATGGCGCCGAGTAGATCGACAGTTGACCACGAATTTCGCCGGACGGGTGGTTCGTCGTGTGCACGTTGACATACCAGAGTCCCGCCAGCAGATCGTCGATTTGATCGGCAACTGGATAGGAGCCGGGATCCGTCAACGTGAGACTGCCGTGCTTCGGCTGACCGACAGGCAGTGCGTACACTGCGGGGGCGTTAACCCCCGGCGCCGCCGGTCCATGAATATGACTGACCGTCTCCGGCCCGCTCAGGCCATTGAACTGAATGTAATACCGCAGTTCGTTCGTGTTCAGATCCAGCCGGATCGCACCGAAGCCCGAACCTGTCGGCGCCGGGGCCGGCGGGGGCGAATGCGTTCCAATCGCCTCCGTCGTCGTCATATTCATCGCGGCGACGACTTCGTTGTTACAGAACGTCCCGGGCGGCGCAGAGACGCCGCACGCGTCATCGCAGTTCTTTGCCGTCGCGACAATACAGCTTCCGTCCGGAAGACAACATCGTCCGGCCATGCAATCGATCAGCTCGTCCGCACACGTCGTACCGTCGCCCTGCCAGATGCCGTTGAGACTCGAGCACTCGCAGACTTCCTGGTACAGACCGTCAATACACGAGCCGTTGAGACAGCAGGCGCCGTCGATCTCCGGATCCTGCACAGGGCAGACGTTTCCGGGATCGCATACCGACGAAGCGCCCAGCCACGTGCCGCAATAGCCATTACAGAAGTTGAACGACTGCTCGATACAGAGTCCATCGCCCAGGCAACACGCCCCGATTGGCTGCACGCAAACAGTCGACTCACAATCGGTTCCGTCACCCTCGTAGGTGCTTTGAGCGAACTGCAGACACTCGCATTCCGTCAGGATTTCGCAATGCGCCGACTGCGAATCGACAATGCAACACGCGCCCGTCGGAATCGAACACGCGTTCCCGTCCAACTCATCCGAAAGCGAACCCTCGTCGCAGGCCACGCCGATGCCCGCAAACTCGCCGCACTGCGGCGTACAACTCAGCTCGGTCAGCAGCTCGCACTCCCCGTTCGGAAGACAACACGCTCCAGACTCGCACGAATTCGGAGTGCACACGGTTCCGTCTCCGAAATAGAGGCTGCTCACAAGTTGATCGCATTCGCACTCCGTCGTGATCGTGCAGAACTGCCCGGCAAACCCCGACGCACAGCATGCGCCCGTCGGTTCCGGCACGCAGGGTACGAGGTACGGCGTGATCTGCCCGCGAATCTCGCCCATCGGATGCTGAAGCGAATGAACATTGACGTACCAGAACCCCGCGACGAGATCCGCGATCTGTGCGGCCACCGGATAACTGCCGGGATCCGTGAGTACGATCGAACCGATCTTTGTCGAACCAGCCGGCAGCGAATACACGACGGGCCCGTTCACACCCGGCGCGGCGGGCCCGTGAATATGAGCAATCGTCTCGGCACTCGAAATTCCGCTGAAGCTGAAGTTGTAAGACAACACGCCCGTCCCGTGATCCAGGAAGAACGAGCCGCTACCCCCGCCAGTCGCAGGTGCAGCGGGTGGCGTTGGCGTGTGCGTTGCAGTCGCCTGCGACGCATCCATGCTGATGGAGAACTTCGAAACGTCATCGCACAACGTTCCGTACTGCTGAAATTCGCCGCAGCGACTCTCACAGCGGCTGACGCCCGTGACCGTGCAGTTTCCATTCGGCAGGCAGCAACGTCCGAGGAAGCAGTTCACAAACGGCGCTGCATCGCCGCAGACAGTCCCGTCGCCATGATAGGTGCCGCCGTAGAAACACTCGCACTCAGCCTGAACCATGTCGTCGACGCATTGCGCGCCGAAACAGCACGCTCCCGTCGGCTGAATCGGACATTCGGCGCTCACGCAATCGCTTCCGTCGCCAAGCCAGATGCCGCAGGCAGACGCGCACCCGGCCTCTGTCGATCCCTCGTTGCAGGCATTTCCGATACAGCACGCGCCGATGGGAGCGCATTCGACGCTCTGGCATGTCGCGCCGCCGCCGTGGAAGACGCCGCCGTTGCATTCGCAGTATTGCTGCGTCGTATTGGGCACGCACTGATCGTTCAGACAGCATGCCCCGCCCACCGGGAGCGGACACAACCCGAGCGAACCCGCGCATTGCGTGCCGAGACCGTTCCATGTTCCGCACGCCGCGGCGCACTCGGGCTGAGTGAAACCGTCATAACAAATCCCGTAAATGCAGCAGGCGCCGATCGGCGCAGGGCAATTCGCCGAAGCGCAGCTCTCGCCCGCCTCAAAGGCGCCGCCCAATGTTCCGCTGCAGAAGCACTCTTGCGTCAGTACGCAACTTCCGTCGGGCAGACAGCACGCCGCGACCTCCTGTTTGCATGTCGTCTTGCCCGACTTCAACAACTCGACGAACGGATCGACATCCGCCTGGTCGACCAGGCAGTCGCCGTTGATGTCCATGCACGCACAGCCTTCAATCGGCCCCGCCCCCGCCAGCACGCAATCGATGAAGGGGCCGATGTCGGCACTGTCCACCATGCCGTCGTAATTGCCGTCGCCGAGGCACGCGCACGCACCAGGAACCGGTGGCGTGTACTCGACCATCAGCACCGGGCGAAAGCTCGGCGTCGGGTTGTCCTTTGAATCGAACTTCTTCGCAGTGGGCGCCGTCGATTCATCACCGATGACGATCCATCCGCGATTCGACGCCGGATCCGCGAACCACGACTGAACTTCACCGGTCAACGTCGACGATGTCCACGTGTAGTACCCAACATCGTCAACAGTCGTCGTCGCGCTCGGCGAAAATGCGAAGTCGCCGCCCGTCGTGGTCCATGTGACCGTGTTGTAGTCGGAGTGCGTCCATGTCGCGTCGCCCGGCGTCGCAGCACCGCCGATTCCACCGCCGCCCGGCGAAATCGACGTGCCCTCGCCCCAGTCCTTCAGCAGAAGATGGAGAGACACGTCCCGCGGTCCCGCCTGATCGCTGGTGACGGACAAATGCAACGTCAGTTCCGCATAGGTAATGATGGCTCCGGGCGGGATCGCGCTTTGCAGATCGAATTGCACGAGGCCGCGTTTAATATCCATACCGGGCCCCTGAAACGATCGGCCCGCGAAGAAACCGTTTCCGATCGCATTACTCAGATCGCCTTGGTTCTCATAGATCGTCGTGTCCTGCGAAGCGCCAATATTGACCGTATCGCCGCGCGCATGGCCGACGGTCATAAGGACTGCGGCCAACACCGCACCGTAATACGAATATCGAGGATTCATCTTGATCCTGACTCCTTCCAGGCCGTCACGCCGATTCGGAATCGAACCGACATGGATCGGAGCAGCCCGAACCGCCGCTCGCTGCAACCCAATGCCTCGGAGCGGCGGTCGAAACCGGCCGGTCCGATTGAACAACCACGCGACACGAATCGCGCTAACAGACGACGCCCATGTACTCGGATGGCGCCGGGATCTGGTAATCCGGAAACAGATATGACAGATTCGCTTGATTGCCCATGAGGCGATCGAAGATCTCTGCGAGAAATATTCGCGGATCGGTGCCAAGGCACACGTCATTCGTCCCGCCGCATACCGTAGAACCCGGGTTGTGAAGCGTGTCAACGCCCGGCCACAGGCCCGCGTTGATCACCTGCCCGCCGCAGATGTTCGTCCCCATCATGTAGACATTTGTCGCATATCCGTGATCCGTGCCCGCCGTCTCGGGCGTCACGGGGTTGCCGCCGCTCGTCATCGGCGGCTCGGCATCGCGACCGAATTCACCGGTCATGTAAATCGTCCAGCATCGATTACTGCCGTTCGTCGTCATGTCCTGCCAGAAGGCCTTCAGATTCCGCGCCAAGCTTTCCATCAGCAGCCACATCTGCCCCGTCTGGCTGTTGTTGCTGCCCTGGTTGTTGTGCGTGTCCCAACCGCCCGTGCGCAGCGTGACCGTCTCCAGACCGATCCCGGCCTTCAACAAGGCCGCAACACGTCGAAGGCCGTCCCCCAGATAAGACGTGTCATACTCCGGTGAAGGCGGGAACGTGACGGAGTTGAGCAGCGTGATCGCATCGCGCGTCACGATGGACAGATCCTCCCAGGCGGCAAGCTTGTTCTGATTGCCGTACATCTCGACCATCGCATTGAGCCACGCCGTCTGAATTGACTGCGAAATCCCCTGGATCCCGAAGTTCTCCGCGTTCGCGATCGGAATTGCCTGGTATGGAACGCCGCCGAGCAGGTGATCGTGAAGATTCGATGCCACGCTCATCCCGCGAATCGGCCCGCCGTACGGCGTCGCCGTTTCCAGGTGCCGCGCCATCATGCTGCCGCCGAGCCCAACGCCCGGGTTCGGTGTCGCCTGCCCCACCCAGCGCTCCGCCGTGAAATGCGAATACGACTGGCCGGGAAGCGTGCAGCCCGTCGCGATCGCCAGCGCCCCGTCGTTCCAGATGTCGAGCAAGTCGGCAAGCCCGCCTGACAATGCCCAGTATCCGTCGTTCAAGTCGATCAGATCCTCGGGTGTGCCCGTCCCCGGCAACGGTACGCCCAACAGACTGCCCGGACGCCGAATTCCGTCGATCGGATTGATGTATGCGTAATCACCGATCGGACAAACCATCGCAAGTCCGTCCGGCCCGCCGAATAGATGGATAAATATGAACGTGTGATCCGCGCAGCCGCCGCCGGCCGCGAACGTGCACTCGGGGAACCACATCGGCAGGCTCGACGCGAACGCCGCTGCCCCCGTCGCCGCCGCCGAACGCGTCATGAATTGCCGGCGCGTCATGCCGCCCCAGAAACTGTCACCGTTCAGGGCCGCGCGGCGCATTCGCCGTTCCACCGTGTTGTAGTCGCGACAGGCGTTCTTGTCGTAGTTGTACATGGGCTCTATCCTCGCCGAGGCGAATGCCGCCTCCATGAATACGGGGAGTCTTCATACGAATGCGCGTTGCGAATCGGTAAACCGGCCCGCAACGCGCGCGATCTCAGTAGCATTGAAACGAAGGTGAAGCGAGCACGAGACTCGTCATCTCGCGACGCGCTGTCAGCGACAAAGGCAACGTCACGCCGTTGAAGTAGTTCGTGATCGTCGTCCGATCCGCCTGCGACATGAATCCGCCGAATAACGCGTTATCCAGGGCATCAAGCGCCGCCGCGACCGACGCCGTCGGCAGGCTCGAAACGAACGTGCTGATGCTCGCGTTGCTGAACGTGTTGAACGACCATCGCGCGCCCGCCTCCCATCGTGTGCGAAGGTCCGCCCATTCCTCCTTCCCGTCCGGATACCCGTCGGGCGACTGCTTGTTGTAAGGAATGTGATCCGCCACGCTCAGATAGCCGCCGACGAGTCGACTCGACTGCAGCTCCGTACCCGGATCCGAAATCGTTGCGCCGCACGCCCGCGCCGTCGACGCCAGCAGATGCAGTGGTCGCTTGATCTTGTCCTTCGCACAATTGATCCATGTCTGCGACAGGATCACTTTGACCATCTCCGCGATTTCGTTCGCGTTCGGGTCCGCCCAGTTTGCGACGTAAGCATCGACAACGGCCGTCTTCAGCGCCTGCGGCGGCGAATAGCTCGACAACCAGCGACACATCTTGTCGGCAATGAACCCGGCAGTGAACAAACCCATCTTGCCCGGGTCCGTCAGGATATCGACGACGACGTCGATCTCCGTCATCCCCAGCCCGGCGGGTATGTTGTACGTCTGTGGATTCCCGTTCGCCGGGAACACGAGCGTCTTGGCGTTGTCATCATGTCGCGAGTTGTTGAATGGCGGTATCGCACCGCAGTTGGCGCCGCCGCCGTGGAACGAGTTCGGCACGACGACTTCCCAGCCCGTCATCATCTTTGCGAGTTCGACTATCGTGCCCTGGTCGTAGCCGTTGTCCACGCCAAGCGTGTGCAGTTCCATGATCTCGCGCGCGTGATTCTCGTTTGGCGAACCCGCCGTATTCTCGACGCCGTTCAGATAGAGCAGCATCGCCGGGCTCAGCGCACTCGCCTTCAAGAGGTTTGAGAACTTGCCCAGCGCGTTCGGACGAATGTGGTGCGTGTCTTCCAGCGTCTTGTAGCGATTGTTCGCGTTCGGCATCTGATGGTAGACGTTGAAGTGGTCCGTCCAGAACTCCACCATTCGCTCGAGAAGCTGCGCAGGACTGTAGATCGCGCGAATGACTCTGGCCCGCACGAGCTCGTAACGAACGGCGAACATCGCCGCGGCGTCATTGCCGGCGCAGAGATTCAACCCGCCGGCGGACTCCGCCAATGTGGGATATGGACCGTACCCATGCGTCGGATCCGTCTGAGTCGCCAGATTGCTCTCAAAATTCAGATAGCTCGCCCACGAATAGGGATCCAGTTGCTGATTGAGCCAGGCGTTGTAACCCATCGTTGTGACGTCGGTCTCCGTGGCCGAAGTCCAGCCGAATGTCGCCTTATCGATGAGTCGGTGAATCGCCGACTTGCTGCCGACCTGCACGATGCAAGCCGCCGGCCCCGGCTGAATGCCGGGCCTCGCCGCCGTCCCGGAATGCCCGGATGACGCCCCACCCAACGACGTCGGTTTTTTTGCGGAATTCGTACCCGGATCGCCGTAAACGTTCTTGCCGAACACCAGCGCAGCCAATCCGCCCGCAAGCACTTCGCGACGCGTCTTTCGCTGTTCCTTTGGCGCCGACAATGGCGTCTGATTCGTCACCTCAGCCGAATCCGCATGCGACTGCGCATCCTCGGGAATCAGCACATTCTTCTCGGTCATATCAAAGTCCCTCTCTGACCGCCACGGAAAAGACCTGGGTTGTCGTCACGTATTGCTGTGTCGACTCGACACACACAGCCGAGCCGCATTCACAATTGCAAGCGTGCTGAATTGCACGGTACTGCGCCGTCGCTGCACATTTCACGTCGCAAGAACGACGCGCGGACTCAAACAGCGCGAACCACTGTTATGCACTCGCTTGGACGATCACACTTTGCAATCGGCGCGCCTGACAGTGGATTAGCTGCAGAGATTCCTGGATGCGATCGCACGCAAACGATGTGCAAGAATATGAAGAAAAAGAGATTGTGCTCGCTTGGACGCGACTTTGGATTTGCCCGGATCCAATCGAGAACTCAAGATTGCGTTTCCCGTCGACCGGCTACGCTCAGCCAAATGGCCGTGTCCGGCCATGTACGTTGGCTAATTAACGCCACGCCACACCATCGACTCGACCATAGGCGGCCACGCGTGCATGACATTCATGTGTCGCTGTAGAATCCACGTATATCCGATCGGAACGTAACTTCGTACGACACGCGCATGTCGCACGATTTGATTCACCAAGCCACGATGAGTTGAGCCCAAATAAGCGACTGAATTCAGTGAGGTCGCGCAGCTTCGAAATCAAAGGCGGTCGCATCCACGGCATAGCAGTCGCAAATTGACGCCATCAATCGGAAAAGCGCCCGCACGCGATCGTCCGTGACGAATCCCGACGCGACAAACTGCCGATCGAACCAAGTCGTCGACCGAAAGTACCGATCCCGATCAGCCATCCCGCTGAATCGAAGATACTGGTATTCATAGGCGTATCGCGCCAGCTGCCGAAATACCTGTGCCGGTGGGTAGACACCGACCAGGCAGTACACGTTGTTCCGCACGTAGGCCTCGGCCTGCGCTCGCGTCAGGAAGTGCTGGGACAACAAGTTCGCCTGGAAATCCGGCATTCGGCTTTGCGCGTATGCCGCCAAGCTGCGACCGATTTGACCCGACGCCCGACTCAACTCTCCCAGGTCCGATCGCGCCGCGCCACGCATCGGCGCAGGCGCGTTCGTGACGATCTCGTCGAATAACGCCGCCAGTTCGCCGTTCGAAGACGCGAACGCATCTGCATGCTCGTCCGCAATCGGCACCCAACCCGCGTCGACCGCCTGGTGCCCCCATTCGTGAATCGTCCGCGCCGCCAGCATCAATCGATCGAATGTCGGCGACGGCGCCCCCAGCCGATTCCCCGCCGGGTCCGTCAGGCTATAGGCGACGAGGTTCCGCCGCACATGAATGTAGCTCAGCCCCCGCTGCTCCATTTCATCATGTGCCGGCGGCAGCTGGTCCGCTCGGCGCAACGATGCCAGGAACCGTGACGTACAATCGCCCACCACCGCCAGATCTGCGATCATGCTCTCCGCGACTGGCGTTGATATCGTGCCCGCGATTTCGCGAAACAGCGCCGAATCAGCGTCGCCGTCCGGTGACCAGAGAATCTCATCCGGTTTGCCCGTGACGATCGCCTTCGGCCGCTCTGCATCCAACCAGCGGCACAGCAATTCGAAGCCCTCGGATGTTGTTCCGCGATAACGCCGACCGAACGCAGAAATCGTTGCTTCCGCTGCCTGCCCGATGTCGTGCCCGATACGCTGGAGCTTCTCGATCTGCGACTGCGTCGCCGCCAATCCCGTCGGCGGCACCTGCATCATCGGCTTCCCGCCTCTCGGCGGAGGCTTCAAATCGACATCATGCAGCCCGCGAATTGTCTCCATCGAATCCGCCAGCACACGAAACGTCGCCGCATCGGGTCGAGAAGACTTCGCAGCGCCGCCGCGAAACATCGCAATCTCCGCGTCGCTTCGATCCAGCCAATACGAGAGATTCTGAACAAAAGCCGAGAGAATCTGCTGCGTCTGCGCCATCCGCTCCTGGTGCAGAATCAAATACGACGCAAACTCGACGTTTGAGACGTCAGGATCAAAGTCGGAGTCAAACAGCGTCCACGAAGCGCGATAGAACGGTTGCGAAAACGGCAGGACAGGCTCGTCCGAACCCGCAATCAGAGTATTCTGCACGCGAGGCGGCATCCAGAACCGCGGCGCTCGCCGTGCAAGATGCTCAGTCCGTCGCCAGAAGAGCCCGAATGCCGCGTTGAACAATCCGATCCAATCAGCCGAGACGCCGCGCTCGTCTCGCATCGCCATTTGAAATTCCGGTGCAATCCCCTCCGCCCCAAGCACTTCCGCCGGGATCACAAACGCCCCGGCTTGACCAAGAGAGAACTCATAAATTGGATCGTGATCTGACATCACTTCGCTCGAATTACGGTTGTGCAATACTATTCTCGCCACCCGTCGTATGACCGCCAGTAGAATTTCGCTGCATCCGCTCTGTCAGCATCCGCGTGAACACCTGTTTCTCAGATTTCCCATCAAAGATACCCGCCAGTTTGGCATGCTGAATCGTCGGTCGCTTCGTTCCTCCGTCCGCGTCGTCTTCCTCTGCTTCCACCCATGGCGCCCAATCGGAAATCGAAAACGACTTGATCCGGCGATATGCGACCCGGACGATCCGGTGCTGCCGCGGAAGCTGGATCACGAGATCATCAATTGTCAGGGCGGCAAATCCGGGACACTCCCTCAACGAACGAAACGTGGTTACTGCAGCAAGCAGAACGAGTACCGCGAGGGCGGCGAACGAGATGATCGCTCCGATCAGCCCGACTCTGGCGACGACCCACGACCAGTGTTGAATGAACATCTGCAGAACATAAGTCTGAGCGATGACAGCCGTGGCCGAAGCCCACCACGTTCGGCGCCGCCGGAACACGACCGTGTCGTCATCGAACGCCAGTCCGCATTCCGGACAGCGATGAGGTCGCGGCAGGCCCTCCAGCGAATAACCGCAGTCAAGACACGCATCCTGGGGTGAGATGATCACGTGCCCGTCCCCGTCACAGCCCTTTCGCTCCCCGCAACGCGCGCATCGAGAGCCGCAGTTCGTTCAGTCACCATCTGTTCGAGCAGGTACATTTCCTCTTCCGAGTCGAACCCCACATCCAGCTTGATATCTGGAATGGGCGTTCGAAGTCGTTGCGTGCCGGATTCGAATTTCCTCGCCACGACGGCCGGACGATCCTTGACTCGAATGAAGCCGACGTCCTCGAATCGCATCGTTCGAATCGCCCCCCACGTAGATCGCACGACGATCGCATCCGCCGTCAGTGCGATGAGGCAGCCTTGTCCGCGACAGAATCGAACGACTTGAACCGCGTAGACGACTGCGGCAATTCCTGCACCAATTCCCGCCAGAACTCTCAACAACATCCAGCCGCTTAACGACGGCGCGATTGCAGCCTCGCCGAGATACAGGACGACGAGCGACATGACGATGATCCCTCGCGGAATGAGATACCACGGCCGCTTCGGTCGAAACACAACCGTCTCCGCATCGTAGGCCAATCCGCACTCCGGACATCGATACGGATACGGCAGGCCTTTCAGGGAATAGCGGCACTGAAGACAGGATTCGCCCGGCGATACGATCACTTTCTACTCCGCAGCCTCGCTCGATACCGAGTACCCCGACCCGCCGGTATTACGACCCATCCGCGCCTCCACGCGACGAACAAACGCTTGCAGCTCCGCATCGTCGTCAAACAGCTCGGCAAGCCCGATCGATCGTGTGTATGGCGTCGACCGCTCGAACTCAAGTTCCGGCTTCGCTCTGACCATCATGCTCGCCAGGTCCACATCCCCGATGTCCTCGTACGGCATTCGGCTGAACGATCCGCCCGGCGACTTCGTCAGCAAAGCGTCCGACGAAAGGGCGACGAATCGACGCCGCTTCGACCGCCGTCCCCGCAGAATCATCGCGATGAGTTCCGGCGCGGAAATCCCACCGAAGAGGATCGCAAACATCACGAGCGTCTTGTCGGAGGTTAGAAGACCGCCGACCATCAGCGCCAACCACAATACTGTCGCCACGATGTGCAAAGCACTCGCAACGCGATGAACCCGGTACCGCCGCTCGCGCCGCGTCGGCCGGAACACGATCGTATCCGGATCGAACGCCAGCCCGCATTCCGGGCAGACATGCGCCGGCGGCAGCCCCACCAGCGAATAGTCGCAACGCAGACATGAATCGACCCTCGACGCCATCATGACATCCACTGCTTAATGCGAGCCGCAACCTGCGGCTGATTCGACGCGCGCAGCCGCCGTTTCCGGCATGACCCGCGACGCTTTCTCCCCGTTGCCCGAGGTGCACGCTTCGTGCTACAATCCTGCAGCACAAGTAGTCTACTGGAGACCCGCTTTCGGGAACAAGCAGCATGGCAAAGACCGTCGACGACATGAAGGATCGCGTGGCCGACATCATCCGCCAGCTTCGACCGGCCGTGCAGAGCGACGGCGGCGACATCGAGCTCGTCGACGTCGATGAAAACGGCGTCGTGACTGTCCGCCTCCACGGCGCCTGCATCGGCTGCCCCTCGGCCGCCATCACGCTCAAGATGGGCGTCGAGCAATCGCTCAAGGACAACATCCCCGAAGTCTCGAAAGTCGTCTGCGTGGAGTAGCGACAATCGCAGTCAACTCGTTGCCTCGCTGGCATTTCACACGCCACGCCGACCGCCATCGGAATCGCCGCCGCAATCCGGATCTTCGGATTCCTCGCACGGCGTCGGCGACTGGGGCGGACCGCCTGAACCCCAGACGTTGAAAGTCAGTTCCCTCACGTTGTTCACGACGCTGACGAGATCATCGCATTCCGGCACCTCGTCGTCGGGATCGAGCTCGATACGAGCCGTATAGAAGCCGATGGGTAGTCCATTGCTCACGACGACATAGTCGGTCCCTTCGTCCCCGACATCGACCGGCTCGGAGTCGACTGACTGCTCCCATATGACTTCTTCGTTCCTGAGAATCCGCACGATTGTTCGGTACGCGTGCTTCGCCGGTCCCGGTGTAAAGAAGCCTTCGTAGGCGTATTGCCATTCGATCGCGAAGGCGTGGTTGAATTCGAGAAACTCGCTGTTTGTCGGCGCGGGCATCGCACCGCCGACGAGAATGCTGTCGACCGGCGGTGTGAGGTCGATGCCGATCGACGCCGGGTAGAGATCCTTGGAGCAGCCGAGCCCCGGGGCCGGAATTCCGTCCCCATTGCCGATCGCATCGAAATCGCAGCCCGCGATGCACAGCGCACTGACGCAAAGCGCCGTGCCGATCGTCGTCGAGAAACGTCCCGTCGCAATTTGCTGAATACGCTGCATCGTGCTGCCTCCGATATGCACCGACCCGAGCTGCCGACCGGCATCCGCATCCGGTCAGGGCTGTTCGGGGCAATTGGCGTGCCGTCGGCAGATTCCTGTGACCCAAGGCGCACTCGCATGCGATTCCTACGTCGTCCGGCGCTTGGGACGCCCCATTTCGTCGGAGAGCGTGGGCAAATCGGCCCAACAATGCGCACAGCCTCGCCAACGACGCAGCGGAGCCGGCTGATCGGGCGTTCTTAAGGGGAATTTTCGGATCGACATGCATCGGGCCGTCTGGGGCCCTTCCCGCCGGATTTGATGCAACCTGATGCCATGCAATTGGCGTGACGGGAGCGAAGCCGTTTGCACGGGGCGTTGTCGCAGGTAATTTTGTGGCGCGGCGGGGTTTATGACGCGTGCGGCTGCATTTGCACGATTTCTCCCCCCCGCAAAATGGCGCAAAAAAGTGCAAAACTGCGGCGCGATTGGAGGGGGCCGATCTGAACAGTCGCGTGCACCATGGCGAAGGAGAGGCTTGCGCGGCGCATCGGGGGGATTCATGCGGCCGGGAATCTGATGGCACTCAATGCAATCGCACATCGCCCCGGTTCGAGTTATGCACTCCCACACTCGCCCCCCCCCTGTTCGCAACAATCGTCTGAAAATCAAACTACTGCACTAAGAGCCGGCGTCGTCGCAGACACTGATTTCCAACAAACGCAGCAGCTGCCAATGGGCACAGAAGTTCCTCACTTCGACGAGCATCGGCTCGATGCGACGATTGGCTTCGGCCCGAATGGGATCGTCGATCTGCGAAAACCCTGTCGGAAATGACAAGTCGTTGATGTCGACCAGGAATAAGTCGAGGATCGGCTTCAATCCCAGTTCCTGAATGATCTCGGGTAGATTCGCGTCGATGAACACATCCACCAGCGGAGGGAGCAGCTCGGCAATGATCTCCTCCAGGTTCTCACAGAATGCATCGATGATCAGGCAGACGATCAGCGGATCCCCCGACGCCGCCGCCAGGTCTTTGGCACGCGCGGATGGATTTGCCGGATCGATGGTAAAACTGATCGGCAATTGCATTCCTTCGAATACTGCGACGCCCGAGACGAGGAACGTGCCATTCGACTGTTTCGTAAGATCGATGTTCGTCCCGTCGCTATTCTCAATGCCCGTCAACATACCGTCGGGGTCGATGGTGAAGACGAGACCGTCGGCGGTATCTACCTCGACGCGGATCGTGTCATCCGACTGCTCGATAATCTTGAAGTTCGTGCCATCGGGCGCGGCGATGGTGCCGAAATCAGAACCACCGGCGCCGGGGATGAACGTGGGCTGCGTTTGGCAGCCGACGACGACCAACAGGCAGAGCGTCATTGCGATTGGGGCGAAAGCAACCTGACGGACGAATCCGGTCCGAACGCTGATGGACGATTGAGGCACTTGATGCATGCGATATTTCTCCCGTGGCTCGCCTGCGCGACAGCGCGGCGCACAACTGACAGCGATGCCGATTCAAAGGCACACTCGTCGCAAGCCGGTCCAACTCGACGACTAGAAGACCGACAGTCGACAAGGCGAAAAAGTGACGTGGAATCCCCGGAAGTTTGTGGAAAAAATCTGGCGACTTTGTTCTCAACGCCGATTCACGAGTGCGGTGGCAGATCGAGCGCTCGACGAATTCGGGCGGGGCCGGGGTTGGGAACGGGGATGGCGGCGCACCTACGGACGTTGGAGTTAACCGACCGGGGGTTCAATTGCAGTGGAGATGACAACGGAAGCGACCGGGCCGGGAGCGTGCTCAAAACTGAGCGCTCGCTCCGCGGCCGGCTCACTAGCGCCACGCCAGCCAGCGGCAGGCGGCCGGGTGGCACTGTCGGCTGCCAATCGGGTGCCACTGGTGGCTCGCCCACCAGTGCTCAGGGCGAGGAGCGGATGTAAGATCAGCGTGGATGCCGGATCGTGTCGGCGCGTTCGTTGATTTGAGAGCAGTCGTGAGCCTGTAGAGTAACCATGCGAACCAGACTCGGCCCACGTAAGCTCGTCAGACACGACGACGCCGCGGGCGAAGTCCACGAGTAGACCTTCTCCTGCTATCGGCGGCTTCAACTCCTGCGGCTGAACTCACGCTGCGAACTGCTCGCCGAAGCCGTCGATCGGGCGATGGACACGCAGCGCTACGAACTGATCGCCTACGTCTTCATGCCGGAGCACGTTCACCTGCTCGTCCTGCCGCTCGACGGAGCGACGGGCGTCGCCGGGGTGCCATGCTCCCCCTTCAAGGGGAGCATGCAGAGACAGGCGATGGGGCAAACAGCACTTGGAAACCGTGGACGATTTCGCGTCGCCGCATGCTCGCCTTAGAGGGCAAGCATGGCACCCCCGACGCCGACCCGATGCTGAGCGAGTTGACGATTCGCGATCGGCCGAACCACGCGTCGTTCCGGTTCTGGCAGGAGGCACCGGGCTACGATCGAAACATCCGAAAGGAATCAACGCTTCGCAAGGCGATCGACTACATTCATCGAAACCCCGTTCGGCGGGGTTTGGTGGATGAAACGAGCAAGTGGAAGTGGTCAAGTTGGTACGCGTACGAAGAGGAGACTTCGAAAGCGCCGACGCGGCCGAGGGTAAGCGTGTTGAGTTAAGATCCCGCCGCGGCCTAGGCACTGGTGGGCGAGCCACCAGTGGCACACGTGCGGGATCAACGCGGAGCACTGCGGCGCGGCTCGATCTCTTCACACGCGCGTATCGTCGCGACCCCACCACTGAAGTGGTGGGCCACCCGGTCATTCGCGCATGCAGGCAAGCGGCGGGAGAAATGCTGAGCACTGCGGGGAGGTTCGGCTTTGCGGGAAGGGAGTCCCGCGGGAAGTGGATACGAGAAGGGAATCTCGTACCAGCCGGCGACACGCCCCCATGAATCGCAATCGGAGCGTACCCTCAAAGCGCGGCGGCACTCCACGCGTTGCGATTCTCATCGACCGCGCTTTCCGCTCGGCTTGCGCTTCACTTTTCCTTTTCGCGGTTTTCCAATCGAATCCAGCCATTTGATCGCGCCGGGCGTCGAGTACCACTCGTCGCCCAACTCGGCGGCGCAGAGAATGGCCTCGTCCTCGGCGCCCAATTGGTACGTTCCGGGCAGGAGTGACGGAATCTCACGCCGCCCCGCCAGAAAGTCGGGCACGTGCCGATTGGACGCCAGCGCTTCCGTCGCCTGACGCCGCGCCTCGGCTGAGTCGCCTTCCTGCCGGAACATCCAGAGCGCACGAATATACTGCCACTCCGCTGTCACTTCGTTTTCGTGACGCTTGAAGAGCTCCGTCAACCTCTCGCCGTCATTCATCGCCAGCAGACACGCGGCGAGAATGTGACGAATGCCCTGGTTGTCGTTCGGATTCAGCCGCAGCAGCGCCTCGTAGTGTTCAACAGCCTCCGCCCGGCGATCATCGGCCCAAAGACACTGCGCGAGGCCGAACCTCGCCCGCATGTACGGCCGAGTCTCAATAAGTCCCCAGAATTCGCCGGCATTCTCTTCGAAACACGCGGCGCCGAGGGTTCGCTCTGCGGCTTCCACGCCCTGTCGATAGAAGTCAATCGCTTCCGCCGGTCGGGCCGCCTCATCCGCCAGAATGACGTACGCGTCGGCACAATCGTCGCAAATCTCCAACGCCTTTCGCGCCAAGTTTCGCCGCCGCCGGCCCGAGGCATCCCACGCCTCATAGACGACTTCCTGCGCGTGATCCAGGGCCGATTGCGGCGCCGGCGCGATCGAGTCGAGTTCGCTAAGATGCTGATTGATAAATGCGTTCGCCTCCTCCGGCGATTCAAAGTCGCGATCGTCCAAAATCCGCTGGATCGCGGCGTTGTGCTTTTCCATCGCCCGAAGTAGATCCGGGCGAGTCAGCGGATCACGCACCGCCACATTGACGAGTTCCAGGCGATACGTGACGTCGCGTCCGTCGACGCGAACAGTCCGCGTCCATCGCTCGCCGTCCAGGTCTTCCGCGCGTGTCTCCGCCAAAACCAGGAGCAGACCTGTGACGAAGCCGAGCACTTTGGCGCTCGGTCGCCGGACGTTCATTCCGGGACCGAACCGACAGACACTTGGATAGGCGTCGGCCGCCGCCGCAGGGAGATTATTTGTATCCCACAATTCGATGTCGGAGATCGAGAGCGCCTCCAACGCATCGAAGTTCATCGACCAGAGGCCCTTGCTACCCATAATCTCCACTGGCGACGCGCCCGACAGCATCAACTCGAACTGACGCAGCGTGTCGAAGAAGCCGACTCCGAAGGATTGGCAATCGTGGCCGAGCACTGTGAAGAGCCCCATGCCCTTCGGCGCCTTGGGCGCATCCACACGAACCAGGTCCTCCGCCGTCAGCTCATCCCAGAGCTTCGCCTCGTGGAATCGGGCCGCGGCCTCGGCGAAGGCGCGGACATGCTCGAGCCTGACGCCTCTGCCCGACAACGCCCCCGGCGCCTCTTCGGCGTCGTCGACGATCTGCGTCAATTCGGCGAGCATCGCCTGAATCGTCGGCAGCGATGCAAGGCACTCGACCCGTGTCCCCGTCCCACTGAGCCGCCCCTTCAGGTATGCCGCCAATTCGGCATCCTGCACCTCGATGGCGCTCGGCCGATGCCGATGCGTTTCCTGATCGAGCCCGAATTCGACGAGGGCGTCTAGCGCCGCTTGCAAAGGCGACCCATCTTCCACGAACAGCGGCTGCGAAACGAGCCCCGTTTCGACATCCGCCCAGACTGCCATCCGCGGTTGCACGACGTTCCCATCTTCATCGCGCGCCAACTTCGGGACGGAAAACACGCCGCCCTGCCATACCGTCGCGGGTCGTATCGGAAGCTTCTTGAATCGATCAAGCTTGAAATCCGCCATGGCGCCATTCTCCGTATCCGCGCACAGGGAATTATGAATTGACGATTGAGGATCAGGGTATCGACCGACCCTCGCCTTCGCAATGCCCGACGACGAGCTGCGCGGTGACTTGTGATTTCGTAATCCGGCGGCTGCATCTGCCGCCGATACTCAGATCCGGAACAGTCAGAGAGCGGAGGGCGATCCACTGATACGGCCCGCCGAGCGCAGCGCGTTCGTTCTAGCCATGTCGCCGCCTGGGCCGCATCGGTGCATGACGCCGAAAGGGCCTGCGGCGGGAATATGCGGGCGGGTTGCATCGCGGGTTGACCGGCGTCCGCTTCGCGCACTTTGCTACGCTGATTCCGCTCCCTCACGGTCGCGGCTCTGAGTGCCGAGTCTCGGGTTGCGAGTTTCAAGTCTTGAGTGACTCCCCGCTATTGCCTTCTGCGGGGATCGTTAATGGGGCTGCAAGCACCCTTGACATTCGCGCATGCAGATAGGCGGCGGGATAAACGCTGAGCACTGCGGCGCGGCTCGATCTCTTCACACGCGCGTATCGTCGCGACCCCACCACTGAAGTGGTGGGCCACCCGTTCAGTCGCGCATGCAGATAAGCGGCGGGAGAAATGCTGAGCACTGCGGGGAGGTTCGGCTTTGCGGGAACGGATTCCCGCGGGAAGTGGGTACGAGAAGGGATTCTCGTACCAGCCTTCTTTCCCATGGCTCTTGAGTATCGTTGTGGCATTTCGATATAGTCACGGCTTGTTCAAGACTTCCCGCCAGATCACTGAATAAGCGCCCCGGCGAATAAGAGGATCCCGCCATGAATCAATCATCCAGACGCCCCACAATTTGCACATTGGTGCTCATCGCCTTTGCCGCAATGCCGAATGTTGCGAGCGCCGTCGATCTCTTCAAAAAGCTCGACATCGAAAAGGCGACGCAATCCGGGCGTTGGGAACGGAATGCGAAGGACCCGGATATGGTGCGATGCCGCGTCGATGGCGCGGCGACGCTGGATATCGCGGACGAGCCCGAAGGCGACTACACGTATCGCGTTGAGTGCATGCGCTATGAATCGGAGGGACCTTTCGGCGTCTATTACTACTTCGACGGCAAACCGGGGACGTTTCTTGTCGGCGGTGAAAAGGAAAACGGCACCGACGGGTTTACGCTGAAGGACGGGACGTCCACGGGGCAGAATGCGCTCAAGGGCGACAAGGCGCCCGTCGTCGTCAAGAACATGGAAGCCGTGAAGATTGTCCTGACTGTTAAAGGCGGCACGCTGCGGGCCAAACTGAACGGGACGACGGTCGCGGAACTCAAGAAGGGCCAAGGGGAGATCGACATATTCGGCGATATCGGCATCGGCAGGAATAAGCTGGGCCTCGTCGCGATGGATGCCGGCGTCATCTTTCGAAACGCCAAGCTCGCCGGAAAGAAGATGAAGGCCAAGAAGTCAGAGGAGACGCCCCAACAAACGAAGGCCGAGGACAATCCGGCGCCCGAATTCGACGTCGGCGACAAGTGGAAGGGCGAATTCATCGCGTCCGAATTATCCGATGGCCACAGCGAGATGCGGATCACGAACCGGACAAAGGATCGATACCACGCCGTTGTCGAGCTCGGAAAAATGGGCACGCTCGAGTTCGATTTTCACTATCAGAATTTGCATTTCATCGCGGAGAACATCGTGGAGCGCTGGTCCCGCGAAAGACAGAAACTCACGAGGCTGGAAATGCGGATTCCCGCGGTCAATGAGGTCTACCTGAGTTTTGACTACACGTTGAATGACGGGCGGCCGGATAAGACGACCGGCAATGGACACTGCATCTATCTGAATTACGAGCCGAAGAACCCGAAGCCCAAACCGGCGCCCAAGGCCGATGGCGGGAAGAACAACGAGCCGTATCCCAAGCTCGCCGTCGGGGAAGTCTGGAGTGGCATTTATTCCGAAGAAACCGGTGCGCCGAAAACCTGCACGCTGAAGATCACCGACGTGAAGGAAAGTTGGTGTGCCGCCGAGCTGAACATCGGCGACGGGCGGGTGATTGCGTTTGAATTCGAATTCGAACACAACATGAAGCCCGCGCGAAATATCCAGGATCGACCGAAGTCGCCAAAGCGGGAGATCAGGAAAATCGAGGTGTTGCGGCTGTCGGATGGAACCCAGGTAATGATCGAATACGCCCTGATCACGAACGATGGTCACAAACGCAGCTTCTACGGACAGGCGGACTTCATCAAGCCTTGACTTCCGTGAACCGACGGCGGTGCGAAGAGTCCCTTCCCGCAGCTGTCCCGATGGCTGGCCCATGGCGTCCAGACGTGGGGGCGCGACGATCGGCGCCCCCCGCCGCCATCACGCTCGCGACGATCGACGCCCAGCCCGCCGCCATCACGCACGCGACGATCGACTGCCGCGTGCGCGTGTCACTCGCGCGGCGCCACTTCGTCCAGAAACGTCTCGACGTACCCCGCGTAGTTCGGATCCATAAAGACGCCGAGACCATGAATCGCGTTGAGGGTTTCCAGGCGTTTGGGTTCCGGGGATAAGTCGAACAGCGCCAATGCGCCATCGAGTGGCGTAATGTAATCTTCGACCGACTGAAGAAAGAGCTTCGGCGGCGTGATTCGCGGCGCCGTCAGTCGCGGGTCGAGCTCGGCGGGCACGTAGCCGGACGCCTCGGGCGACGGCGTGATCCCCATGAACTCGTAGCCGATGTCCTCAAGAGTGGTCAGCTCGACGACGCCCTCGATGATCATGCCGACGATGTCCGACGGCGCATCCGCGGCCTGAGCCATCGCGATCATCGTCCCCATGGAAACGCCGTAGAGCACGATGCGCTGCGTCCCCGCCCGACCGGAGCTCCGCACGAATTCGAGCGCCGTATTCGCGTCGGCGAGGACCGTCGCAAGCGTCGCCACGCCCGTACTCTCGCCGAACCCCTGGTAATCGGCGACGACGACATGGCAGCCCAGGTCATGAAACATCGCGACCTGCGGCATGGGCCATGAGCGACTGAAGACGGCGCCATGATCGATCAGGACCGTCGCCCGGGCGTTCTCCCGCGGGACAAACCACGCGTAAATCGTCTCGCCATTCTCCGCCGTCAGCGCGACATTCTCATACGCAAGCCCATAGAAGTCCGGCGTCGGAAAGACGTATCGCAGGACAGGCATCAGGAGAACGTCGCCATCCACCGGCGCCGCGCCACATCCCGCCAGGGCGGCGCATGAAAAGACCAACAACAGAACACGCAGAGATCGCATCCGACGATTGTAGCAAGCCGAGCGAGGCGCGGCCCCCTCCTTCCGGCCAGAGACATTTCAGTTTTCAGCCTTTCGGCTTTCAGCTTTTGCCCCCCCGCGCGGTATGCTCGTGACTTATGAACGCCGGAGGATCGATCGGCAAAGTACGCCTCGCGATGGTTTTCGTGTTGACTTTGTTGACACTGGCCAGCGGCGCATTGTGGGCGGACAGCTATCGCCAGCGTGTCAACAAGGGAGTCGTATTCAGTTGCGGTGGCGGCTGCAGTTCGATTTATGCCGCGCCGCCGCGCAAGTTCCCGGCACCGCCCAGCTCATGCAGGGACGTCGGGCTGGATGCGTCATGGTCTCTTGGCGACGGCGGCGATTTTCTCGTTCGGACGTGGGCCGGCCGAATAATGCTCCATCACAAAGAGAAAATTGATCTCGACGTGACAGTGCGGGAGAGGGATTTGTCCATCGCCGGCGTCGCCTACGAGCAAAGAGCCGACAGCTGGAATATCTACCCGTTTGATCTCAACGCAGCAGCGCCGCAACGACCGCCCGTGGAAATTCGCCATCGATATCGAGGCATCGCCTTCCCCCTGTGGGCGCCGACGGCGGTCTTCGCCATCTACCCGCTCTTCTTCATCCTCAGCGCCCCCATCCTCCGTCGCCGCCATCGACGGAAGCGCGGACTGTGCGTTGAATGCGGTTACGATCTCAGCCACTCGACCGATCGCTGCCCCGAGTGCGGCGCGAGGAAGATCTGAGATAATTGGGCCGCACGGCGGAGGCTGACGGCGCCACTGAGCGTTGAGTCGTGAGTATTGGCAATGAGTTATGCCATGGGAGTGACGAGTTGTTGGTGCCGCCTGTGGCGACCGGGCGATTAGGTTGTATATTCAGATGCGGCGGTCATCACGTAGGCGAACGGACTGACCTGCGTCGGCTGCCCCGACATTCGCCCGGCCAGACAGGAATATCGAATGCCTCCCTCTCGCACACGAAGCACCTCTCGCGAAGATACCGCCCCCCAGATGCCTGTGCCGAGCGTTTCGCGCGTGTTGCTGTATGTCAAGGATATCGAGAAGGTCGCTCAGTTCTATGAACGACATTTCCGACTGTCGCGCATCGAGAGCAATGAGCGAGGCTGGCTGGAACTCACCAGCGGCAGCGGATGTAACATCGCGATCCACCAGGCGGCCGTGTCGCAGAAAAGCGGCGCGGCAATCAAGATCGTCTTCGGCGTCAAAGATGTGGCCGCATTCAAGGCCGAATGTGCGAAGGCCGGCTTGAAGTTCGGGGCCATTCATCGAGCCAACGGAATCGAGTTCGCGAACGCGAAGGATCCTGCCGGTAACTCGATCTCGATTTCGAATCGCGGGATGCCGGAGTGAGTCGGGTGCATCGCGCGCCGTCTCTGAACTGAGCGGTGACGCAAGCATTAGGCGTCGCGGCGAGACTCGGCTTTGCGGGAACGGACTCCCGCGGGGAGTGGGTACGAGAAGGATTCTCGTACCAGGACATCATGATCGCATCGCTCGCCATTTCGGATGAAAATGTGGTGGCTCGGGGGAGACTGCGATGACGAGGTCGGTTACCGCTTGGCGTCGCGAGCCCGTGCACCAGGATGACCCGGGCGTCCGGAGGCGCCGTATCATGTCGCCCGTCGTGGATGGCCGGTCGCAGCGATCGGCCACTCGGCGGAGCACGCAGAGCAGACTCTTTTTGAACGGACGCTCCTTCGCAGGGTTCTTTCGAGCGGGAGGTTCACTCATGCGCAAGATGTATGCAGCGTGTGCCGGGATCGACGTTCACAAGAAGAATGTCGTTGTTTGCCTGTTGAAGGTCGATTCAAAGGGTCAGATCTCGCGCGAGGTCAGGTCGTTTGGAACCTCGACAGGGGCTTTGTTGGAGCTTCTAGACTGGCTGGTGCTGTCGAGCTGTGAGAGCGTAGCGATGGAGAGTACCGGAGTTTATTGGAAGCCGGTATTCAATCTCCTCGATTCGTCGATGGAGGTCGTGCTGGTGAATGCCCAGCATGTCAAGGCACTGCCGGGTCGCAAGACGGACGTAAAGGATTGTGAATGGCTCGCCGAATTGCACTTGCATGGCTTGATTCAAGCGAGCTTTATCCCACCTCGCGAGATTCGCGAATTGCGAGATTTTGTTCGCACGCGTATGACGCTCACGGCCGAGCGGGCAAAGCATGTGAATCGAATTCAGAAGGTGCTCGAAGACGCCAACCTGAAGCTGAGCAGCGTCGCCACCGATGTGCTTGGCGTCTCAGGACGCCTGATGTTGAACGCCATCGTGGCCGGGGAGATCGATCCCGGCATCTTGGCCGATCTGGCGCGGGGCCGAATGCGGTCGAAACGACCTGAGCTTCGCGATGCCTTGACGGGGCGTATTCGTCCACACCATCGCCTCCTGTTGCAGACGCATTTGAATCTAATCGACGGTCTCGATGAAGCGATCGCAACGTTGACGGCGCAGATCGAGGAATGCATGCGCCCTTTTGCAGAGCTTCGTGAACGACTCACGACGATCCCGGGTGTGGGGAACGAAGTGGCGACGGTGTTCATCAGTGAGATGGGTGTGGACATGTCGCCCTGGCCGACGTTTCGACATGCCGCCTCATGGGCCGGGTTGTGCCCGGGCCATCACGAGAGTGCCGGCAAACGCAAAAGCGGCCGTACGCGGCACGGGAATCGATGGATCAAGCAGGTGTTCACGCAGGCCGCATGGTCGGCACAGCGAGCGAACGGTACTTATCTTCAAGCCCACTTTCGAAGGATTCGGTCAAAACGAGGCCCCCGCAAGGCCGCCGTCGCAGTGGCCCACAGCATACTCGTTCGATGCTATCTGCTCGCAAAAACGGGAGACGACTACAAGGACCTCGGTTCAACATACTTTGACGACCGTGCCAAGACGGCCATTACCCAGCGACTGGTTCGAAGACTTAAGAACCTTGGATACCAAGTCGAGTTGACAAACGCAGCTTAGACGAGATTTTCAGAGCAGCGTGCAAACTCACCGCTCGCCACTCACCACGCAAAGCTCGGATTTCACCTACCTGCAAATCTGCAATTGAAATCGCCGTGATTTTCCGCGGCAGAATCGTCGCGACCACGGGTACGTCTCCCTGTACTGCCGTTCAATCGACAATTGGTCATGTTTCGGGCGCCATTGTCCTCAGGCCCGGAATTCCAAACTCAGGAGAGATCCATGGCGCTGATTCCGCATCCTGCATCGCGACTCGTCCGGACTTTGATCCCGGCCCTCATGCTCTTCGGGGCGGCGCCTGCCGTGGCGCAGAACGTCATCGTCGAATCCGAATTCGACAGCGACGCCGAAGGATGGGTCGTCATCACCAACGAACCCGGATTCCCGCCGGTGTCGCCCGGCGCCGTCACATGGCAGGCTGCGGGCGGCAATCCCGACGGCTAAATGCGGCACGTGGATCAGTCCGATGGGGAGACGTCATTCTGGTCGGCGCCCGCCCCTTTCCTCGGCGACAAGTCCGTCGCATTGGGCGGCGCCCTGCGATTCGACCTGCGGCAGAACTCAACGTCGAGCCAATACAACACGGAGGACCTGATTCTCAGCGGCGGCGGTCTGCTTCTCTATTCCGACCTGTTCTCCCATCCCGGCACAACGTGGACGCGATTCTACGTCGCGCTGGCCCCCGGAACCTGGCGACTCGGCGCGCCTGCCGGCCCCTTTGCGAGCAGCGCCGAGATCCTACAGGTGCTGAGTAATCTCGACGCCATTTACATCCGGGCGGAATACCGCAGCGGCGCGGATACCGACGGCCTCGACAACGTGCGGATCACCGAAGCCGATCCCTGCCCTTACAGTTATTTCGACGCATCGAGCGAAAACTGGACGACGGTGGGCGACACGACCAACGTCATGTGGTCCGACACGATGGGCAATCCACCGGGCAGCTTCGGCGCCGTCGATCTCGTCCAGGGAATCCTCTGGGAATACGTTGCGCCGGGGAAATTCCTCGGAGATCGATCGGCCTTCTTCGGCTCGACGCTGAGCTTCGACCTGTACACCAATCGCGTGGATGCCGAGCACGCCGGCCAGATCGTTTCGATGCGCGGCTCCGGACTCACGCTGCAATATGAAGCGCCCATGCTGCCCGTGGAGGACCAGTGGACGCGCTACGACATCCCGCTCGAACCCTCCGAGTTCTGGACCCGCGGCGATACGGGCGACCCCGTGACGCCGCAGGAATTCAATGCCGTCCTGAGCGGACTGTCGCGCATCTCGATTCGAGGCGAATACTGGAGCGGCGACGACACGGGTTTCATCGACAACGTGCACTTCGGCGATTGCGGTCCCTGCATCCGACCGGGCGATCTGGATCGCAGCAACACAATTGATGCAGCGGACCTGATGATCCTCGCCGCCGTTCTCGTCGAAAACGACACCGACGCGGAACACATCGAATGCGCCGATCTGAACAATGACAACGTCATCGACGGATTGGACATCGCCCCAATGGTGTCGCTCCTGCTGTGCGAGTAAGGGCGGGGGCCTGCCCTCGGCATGTGTGATGTGGCGATTGGTGATTTGAGATAAGGCGTGGGTGCCCCATCCTTTCCGAATGGAAAGGGTGGGGAATCAATCATCATTCGAGAGGCCACGTTCTGTCCTAGATCATTCGCAACACCGATTCATCGCACTGATCATCGAACCCCCAATTGCCCCATCACCACGCGTAGAGCGTGTTGACGGAAAGTTGCCGGCATGAGGGAATGCTCTCAGCGCGTCGGCCGATCCCACACCCTTTGCTTCGCAAAGGATGGGGCACCCGCGCGAGTAAGGGCGGGGGCCTGCCCTCGGCACTTGTGATGGGGTGATTTGTAATTTGCGATATGGCCAGACGGCGCCGGCGGCGAAACATCACAAATCGCAACTCTCAAATCTCAGATCTCGAATCAACTAACAAACTGCCATCCATCTGTCGCACCGCAAATTCCACAGCGCCCGCGAATAGGCCCCGACCACTTCGGTTTTTTTGAGCCCGTTTCTTTGCCTTCCGCCCAACGCAATCGGCAAAATCGCCGCCGACGGGCTGGAAATGGGGGTTGGCACTGTGCCGCATGTCGCGAGTGGCGGGAATGCGCGCGATGGCGGCAGTCCTGCGCATGCAACAGCGGCCAATATGCTCGCAGCGGGCAGGACTGCGCTCGCAAAACGCGCGGCTGCGCGCGCAAATGGGCCTTTTGCGCGCGCCACGCCGCCCAATTCAAACGATTCCGCCCCGAATGCGCCGCGCCGAGCGGCGTCGCATTGACTGCGACCGATTGCCAATGACAGCCAATCCCGACCTCGCTTATAATGAACCCGCCGAAAGGACCGACGCGGCCGGGAATATGCAGGAATCAAGTGCGTTCACGCCGCGGCCCAAGCACTGGCGGGCGAGCCGCCAGTGGCACCCGGCGCGTTCAAGGTAATGGTGCCTGCGCCAAGAGACTAGCGCGTCAAAGGCGATGCCCTCGGGGCGAGACAGCGCTGCGGGCTGCCGGTCAGGTTCGATTGGCGCATCTCTTACCGAAGGAACGCGCGCGATCACAAAGCTCGCATTTGAGAAAGGAACGAGAGACCAAAATGAAACATGACTGGGCTCGCAAATATCGCCCGTTTCTCTACGGCCTGATGATGTTTTTTGCGATACTGGTTGCGGTGGGCGTACACCCATCCGATGGCCAAGCATCGACTTGGACCTACACACTCCAAAAGACCGCGATGGCAATTGCCGCAGCCGTCATAATTGCGCTCATCGAACGGGCTTTCTATTTTCGGCACGAGTTACAGCACATCGAGGAGGCGGTAGACAGAGGGCTTGACAAGGCCCTCCCCTTGACGACTCAGGCATCGAACTGCGGACTTGTCGCCGTCCACCCAGGCGACCAGAATGCTGGACAAGCGCGCGTATTAGATGCCGTAATCCAGGCCAAGAAACGAGTATATGTTGTAGCGATTGCTGGCAAGAGACCTGTTGACGTACAAGCAATCATCGGGAGTTTGCAGGAACCCCGCGGCGTTGGCTGCAGGGTCGAGGATTGCCGCATTTTGTTGGCAAACCCCTTTCGAAGCGGCGCCATCTATAGATCATTCTTGTCCGCAAGCAGACATGAACTTGAGCAACTCGTTGAAGAGTCTCGGCAAGCGCACGAATCGCAATCTGCGCCCCAAGGGCACTCGACGTTGCTTCGCCGCAACATTCAAAAGTATGCGGAAGCGCTGCGAAACCGACTTGACGGGGATCTCCGCTGCTTTCAATCCCGTGTGCGATATTACTCGGGAGATTGCCAAACCTGGCTCGTCATCGCGGATGATGTTCTATTCCTCAAGCAGATGACATTCTCCCGGGCGAGCGATGAATCCGGGGAGACCGATTGTTCGCACTCCATCGCAACCCCTATTCTCGAATTCCGCGGGGCGGGCGCACAGGATGTCATCCTCGCTTACCAGCACCATGTCAACGAAATGTGGCGCGCTGCGACCGATGATTGGGATTGGATGGAAGCCCGATACCAACAGCGCGATGCACTCTACACAAAGTTCTTTAGAGATAGATGGCCATGGATTCGACACACATTTGAGAATGCAAATCCTCGACAATACAGGCACAAATTTATCAAGGACGTTGATTGGCCCGTTGTCGCAATGGGCGGAATGGATGGCGAGGGGACGACAATAGGCACCGTTCTCGATGCTTCACCCGGCGGCCTTGGAATTCAAGTTGCCGCCACACCGCCGAATTGGACCAAAGGGGCTACGTTGAGCCTTGTGCAGTTTGACGAACACCCGGCATTGAGTAGTAGTGCCCACAAACGTAGACTATCCAAAAACAACGCAGAACTCCTGGCGCGAACGGCACGACATTTTGGCATTGCGCGATACACAATCACCGATGACCCGGTCCCGGCAGCCGGTGGCAGCCGAGTGTCGCTCGCGGCAGTCCGTCCAGGGGTATTGGCTGGTACGGCTGGGAGCCCACTTCACGAATAATGGACTATGCTCTGCTACTGATACGACATCCACCACATTGCCGACCAGTGGCACGCGGCCGGGTGGCACTATCGGCTGCCAATCGGGTGCCACTGGTGGCTCGCCCACCAGTGCTCAGCGCGAGGAGCGGGTGTAAGATCAGCGTGGATGCCGGATCGTATCGGCGCCTTCGTTGATTCGGGAGTGGATGCGAGCCCGTAGAGCAACCATGCGAACCAGACTCGGCCATCGTAAGCTCGTCACGCACGACGACGCCGCGGGCGAGGCCCACGAGTTGACCTTCTCCTGCTATCGGCGGCTTCAACTCCTGCGGCTGAACTCACGCTGCGAACTGCTCGCCGAAGCCGTCGATCGGGCGATGGACACGCAGCGTTACGAACTGATCGCTTATGTCTTCATGCCGGAACACGTTCACCTGCTCGTCCTGCCGCTCGACGGAGCGACGGGCATCGCCAAGTTGCTCTTCGCGATCAAGCGGCCCTTCTCGTTTCGCGTGAAGAAGCGAATGGCGGCCGACGCCGACCCGATGCTGAGCGAGTTGACGATTCGCGATCGGCCGAACCACACGTCGTTCCGGTTCTGGCAAGAGGGACCGGGCTACGATCGAAACATCCGAAAGGAATCAACGCTTCGCAAGGCGATCGACGACATTCATCGAAACCCCGTTCGGCGGGGTTTGGTGGATGAAACGAGCAAGTGGAAGTGGTCAAGTTGGCACGCGTACGACGAGGAGACTTCGAAAGCGCCGACGCGGCCGAGGGTAAGCATGTGGTGTTGAAATCCCACCGCGGCCTGGGCACTGGTGGGCGAGCCACCAGTGGCACACGAGCGATCATTCGTGGAGTTGCGCTTCAATCGCGAGCGCTCACAAAGGACCGCTCGGATACTTGCCGATACTTCGGCGCTTTGTGAATTCGCCGAGGTTGCCAACCAACACCTGGCGGAGTATTGCAAATCGATATGAGCGGCGAAATCGCCAGCCCTGCTTCCGCGTTCGCCGGCTTCCAGCCGGCCGGCTGGACCGAGTGCCCGATATGTGAATACTCGCTGAAGGGCCTCCCGGCGGTTCATGCGTGCCCTGAATGCGGATTCCGCTACGACACCAACACGCGTATCTGGATCGCCGAACCCAGAAAGAAACAACCGTCCGATGCGCGAGTCGTGATTTTCATCCCTCTCACAGTGATTGGATTCCTCGCAGTCCGCTGGGCCGGCCCCATACTTGGGGTAATTCTCTATCTGATCCTCCTGTTACTCGTGGGCGCGATCATCAAGCTGGACGACAGACGGCGCAGTGCTCATCCATGGAGCCCACCTCTGATCGGCATTGGCGTGGAGGTGATTTTTCATCGCTGTTCCAAAGGAAAGGTCCGTATTTGGCCGCTGCAAGACATCAAGGACGTCAGGCAGTTGATATCGAGCGACGGAGACGTCCTTTGTCTCGAACTAAAGGACGATCGGTCACGAATGCTCAAGAACTCCTTTAGAAGCAGCAAGGCGATGCAAGCCTTTGTTGATACAGCCAAGGCTCGGCTCGCAGGTTTCCAGGGTGGACATGAATCTTCAAATCGCGATTGATGCAACCACTTTATCCGGCGTTTCTGCGATCGACTGTCGGAATTGCACGCGTTGTGGTCTTGTGAACGGCTCAATTCCTTCCCAATTGGCGATTCGGAACCCCCGCCGAAGTGTCGGCCGGGTGGCAATGTCGGCTGCCAAGTGGCTGCCACTGGTGGCTCGTCCACCAGTGCTCAGGGCGAGGAGCGGATGTAAGATCAGCGTGGATGCCGAATCGTGTCGGTGCGTTCGTTGATTTGAGAGCAGACGTGAGCCTGTAGAGCAACCATGCGAACCAGGCTCGGCCACCGTAAGCTCGTCACGCACAACGACGCCGTGGGCAAAGTCCACGAGTTGACGTTCTCAAGCAATCGCCCGCCCACCCATCAGACGCCAAGACTCCCCCCAGACCTCAAAACTCACGCCTCACTCCTCACGAATCACCGAACAAGTCATTCGATTGTCATGCTGCACGCGCCCCCACATTCCGCCGCCAACCGCCCCCCCGCCCCGTTTGCACGAATTTGCGGGACTTTGCGACACTTTGCGACACTTTGCACGATCACGAATGCCGACCCGATCCCAAATCCCCACTGCAAATCCACCGTCCGCCCACAGCTTCGCCCCGCTCGCCCCGACACCGACAACCGCCTCGCAGAATTTTGCACAATTTGCGGCCGTTTGCGGGCAATTGCATTTGGGGAATTTCGCTGCAAACAGGCGCATCCGCCTGAAATGAAAGAAGTTAACCAGTGCAAACGCCCTGCAAACGCCCTCGCCGGTTGGCGCCGCGCGAACTCGGCGGCTCTGAGTCGCGCCGGCAACGCCCGCCGCACCACTCGCAACCCGCAACTCGAAACTCGCAACGCCCCCCGCTTGACACCCCCCACCCCCCCGGCTAAAAGTTGTCACGTTCGAGGCGACAAAACCCGCCTCACAACCAAGGAAACGCCTGTGCGAACGCCCAACTCAATCTCCATTCAGCTGAACGCCGCCACTGCGCGCGTTTTCAATCCGCTGATTAAGCTGGAGGCTGACCGGGCGTAGCTGCGATTTCCCTGATCGCTGACTGAACCAAACCCCGGACACGCCTTGAAGGCTTTCCGGGGTTTTTTATTGGATTGATTTCGAATGACGGAAGCGAACACTCTGCAACTTCAGCCCGGCGTCACGGCCGACCCCACGACGGGTCAGGAGATCCGAAAGCTCCTGATCCTGGCGGGGCCCAACGTCCTGCTCATGGTCACGCGCATGCTCATGGGCTTCGTCGACTTCACGATGGTCTCCCATCTCGGCACGGCCGCGACGGCGGCCATCAGTCCGGCGACGATCCTCGTGTTCAACGTGATGGTGCTCGGCATGGGCCTGGCCACGAGCGCGCAAACGTTCGCGGCCCAGTGTCTCGGTCGCGGCGATCGGCGCAAGGGCGTTGCGTATGCGTGGCAGACGATCTACTTCGCCCTGCTGTTCCTGATCCTGTCGGCGCCGATGTCATTGGCATCCACCGCAATCTGGAATTGGCTCGGCTCGGAGCCGGCCGTCGCGCGGCACGCCGCCGATTACTGTCGCATCGCCTTCTGGTGCATGGGACCCGCGATCGTGGCCTTCGGCTTCGAAGGCTTCTTCAATGGGATCCAGCGACCACGCGTGGCGCTGGCGTCGGCGATCGTCGCGCTCGGCGTGAACATCGTCGTGAACTATGCCCTCATCGATGGTCACTGGGGCTTTCCGGCCCTGGGGATTCAGGGGGCGGCGTATGCGACTGTGTTTGCGTGGATCGTTCGCGCCGGGATCTGCGTCGGCGTGCTTTTCACGAAGGAGCTGCGCGAGGAATATGGCTCGCTGGAAGGCTGGCGATACCACGCGAAGTACATCCGCGACTATCTGAAAGTCGGTTGGCCGACGTCGATCCAGTTTCTGCTGGATGTCGGCGCCTGGTTCGTCGTGCTCACGTTCATCATCGGCCAGTTCGGCGATGAGGCGATGGCGGCGTCCAACATCGGCTTTCAGTGCCTGCACCTCGCGTTCATGCCCGCCTTCGGAATCGGCATCGGCACCAGCGCACTCATCGGTCACGCCATCGGCGAAGGCCGGCACGCACTGGCGGAACGCCGGGCGCGCCTCGGTGTGACCGTCACGGCGTTGTTCATGGGTGCAATCGCAGTCGTCTTCTACTTCGGCCGCTTCTGGCTGCCGACGTTTTTCAATACCAATCCAAAGGTCGTGGCACTCGCGGCGCAGGTGCTCTTCTGGGCGGCGACATACCAGGTGTTCGACGCGTTCGGCATCGTGTATTCATTCGCCCTGCGGGGCGCTGCGGACACGCGATGGCCGGCGATCGCCGTGATCGCGAGCTGCTGGGGCCTGATGGTCGGCGGCGGCTACGTCGTGAGCCACGCCTTCCCGAACTTCGGAATCAATGGTCCCTGGGTCATGTGCACGCTGCACATCTCCCTCATGGGTCTGCTCATGTGGCTGCGCTTCAAGCGCGGTGCATGGAAGAAAATTGACTTGTTCAAGGACCACGAAGACGCAAGGCCGGTGCACTTCGACGATGCGGATATTCACGTTGATGAAGAACGCGTCGCGGAGTCGCCCTGCCCGCCCGTCTATGCGGCCCTTCAACCCGACGCCGCCCTGCATCTGGCCGGCGACGGCATCAACCTGAATGAACTGTCTGAGACGGACAAATGATCAGACAACAACTCGGAGACATTCCGATGACGATGAATACGAATACAAACAAGAACCCTGGCGCGCTGACGATCACGACGCAGCGCCTTCAACTCCACCCGGCCCGGGTGGACGTGCTGCGCGCCGCCGCAGCGCTGGATCGAGCGCGGATGGCGGAACTGCTGAACGCGGAGGTCACGGCGGACTGGCCGCCCGACCTGCTCCAGGATGCGTTGACGCCGACGGCCGACGCCATCGAGTCCGGCAAGTCGAATCACCCGTGGTCGACCTACTTCCTTGTTCTGCCGAATCCGCGCAAACTCATCGGCGTCGCGGGCTTCAAGTCGGCGCCGTCGGACGACGGCTGTGTGGAAGTCGGCTACACCGTCATCAAGTCGGAGCAGTGCCGCGGCTACGCCACGGAAGCGACGCAGACGCTGATCGAATTCGCCTTCGCCGATGATCGCGTGACAACGATCATCGCCGACACGATGCCCGATCTGGTACCCTCGATCCGCGTCATGGAGAAAATCGGCATGGCGCGGGACATGGACTATGTCTCCACGGAGCCGGGAGAAGAGCAGGCGATTCGCCACACGCTCAGTCGGGATCAATGGGAGAAGCGGCGGCCATGACCATCGCGCAGCTCGTCGATTGGGGTGCGATCCTGCTTGCCGCGACAGTGCCGGTCCTCGCCGTGCGTCGCTTCGGCAGGCTCGGGATCATCATCGGCGGGCTGGCCGTCTGGTTCATCCTGGGCGCCGCGGGGCCCGTGCTGAACGCGCTGGACCCAAAGCGTGACGCCGCCGTGGTGGATTCGATCTGGATCCTCGGCGGATGGGTGGGCGGATTGATCTACGCGAGTATGATCTACGCCTTATTGATGGCGTTTCGAATCGGCGGCCCCCGGCTACGCCCGAGGACCAACGAAGACGTAACGACCCGCAACGGATGACACTCCCGGATGTCGGCGCGCCCCGAATGGGCGCGCCGGCCTCCGGTTTTGACAGCAGGGTGGGTCATGCCCACCTAGATGACAGTGCGACCAAGAGATCCGGTGGGCATGGCCCACCCTACACATAACCAGCTTTCGCGGTAACACCATGTTCAACGAAGTCTCCAGCAATCTGAATTTCCCCGAAGCCGAAAAGCAGATCCGTGAATTCTGGGAAGCGAACGACATCTACGAGAAGTCGCTCAGGCAGCGCCGCGACGGCAAGCCCTTCGTCTTTTTCGAAGGTCCACCGACCGCCAACGGTCTGCCGCATCCGGGGCACTGCCTCACACGCGCGATGAAGGATCTTTTTCCGCGCTACAAGACAATGACGGGGCACTACTGCCTGCGCAAAGGCGGCTGGGACACGCACGGTCTGCCCGTGGAAGTCGAAGTCTGCAAGGAACTCGGCATCCACTCGAAGGAGCAGATCGAGGAGTACGGCGTCGAGCCGTTCAATCGAAAGTGCCTGGAGAGCGTTTTTCGCTACACGCAGCAGTGGGAAACGATGACGAAGCGGCTGGGCTTCTGGGTGAACCTGGAAGAGGCGTACGTCACGTACCACAAGAGCTATGTCGAGAGTGTGTGGTGGTCGCTGAAGCAACTCTTTGACGCGGGCCTGCTGTACCAGGGGCACAAGATCGTCTGGTGGTGGGCGCAGGGCGGCACGGCGCTCTCCAGCGGTGAAGTCGGCCAGGGTTATCGTGAAGTGGATGATCCCAGCGTCTATGTGCGATTCCCTGTCGTGATGGATGACTGTGCAAAGCGTGTGGTCGGCGACAAGGATGCCGCCCTGCTCGTCTGGACAACGACGCCCTGGACGCTGCCGAGCAACATGTACGCCGCAGTCCACAACGACTTCGATTATGCCATCGTCCACGACACGGAGACGGACGAACGATTGATCTTCGCCGACGCGCTCGTCCCTGCAATCGCCAAGAAGGCCAAGAAGACCGACGCATGGAAAGTTGAAGCGAAAGTCAAAGGGCGTGATCTCGTCGGATTGCGCTACGTGCCGCCGTTCGACTGCTTCTACAAGGCGGATATCTCGAAGTACGTGCCGGGGGCATCGGGCAAGATCGCGGATCACACGGCCGAATTGAACGACGGCGGGAACCAACACGTCTTCTGGCGTGTCTCGGCTGCCGATTTCGTGACACTCGACTCCGGCTCAGGCCTGGTTCACGAAGCCCCGGCATTTGGTGAAGTGGATTACGACCTGTTCATCGCCAACCGCTCAAGGTACAGGAACCCCGACGACGCACCGCTCCTTTTCTGCGTCGCGCCGAACGGCACCTTCACGGACGAAGCCCCCGCATTCTGCCGCGGTCGTTGGGTCAAAGAAGCGGACAAGGACATCAGTCGCGACATGAAGGAGCGCGGCATTCTATTGCATCAGGAACAGTATCGCCACGATTACCCCTTCTGCTGGCGCGCCGACGAGGATCCGCTCATCCAATACCCGCGTGAAAGCTGGTTCATCCGCACGACGCAGTTCAAGGACGACATGCTCGGCAATAACCAGCACATCAACTGGCTGCCGGACCACATTAAGAGCGGTCGATTCGGGAAGTTCCTGGAGTCCAACGTCGACTGGTCGCTCAGTCGGGAGCGCTACTGGGGAACGCCGCTACCGATCTGGGTCTGCGATGCCTGCGGCCATCAGGAAGCCATCGACTCATACGATCAGCTCTGCGGAAAGCCCGGCATTGCGGGGCTCGATGTCTGGGAGAACGCGAAGAAGGCGGATCCTGAGATCAGCGACCATCTCAAGGTGCACAAGCCGTACATCGACGCCGTCTCGTACCAATGTCCGAAGTGCGCGAACGATACGGCGCGGATGAACCGCGTCAGCGAAGTGATCGACTGCTGGTATGACTCCGGCGCGATGCCGTTCGCCCAATGGGGCTGGCCGCACAAGAGCCAGGAGATGTTCAGAGAGCAATTCCCGGCGAACTTCATCTCCGAAGCGCTCGACCAGACGCGCGGCTGGTTCTATTCCCTGACGGCGATCAGCGTGATGTTATTTGGGAAGAACGGCGTCGCGCGCGACATGGTGCCGAATCTCCTGCGCGACGGGCAGTCGCATCCGTTCGAAACCTGCATCGTTTTGGGCCTGCTCCTCGGCGAAGACGGCCTGAAGATGTCCAAGAGCAAAAAGAACTACAAGCAGCCCGACTACATCTTCGACAACGAAGGCGCCGACGCCATGCGCTGGCTCTTCTTCAGCGGTCAGGCGCCGTGGACGAGCATCCGCTTCCAGGAATCCGCCATCGCCGAGGGCCAGCGCGAATTCCTGATCCGGCTGTACAACTGCTACACGTTCTTCGTGATCTACGCGAACATCGACAAGTGGACGCCGGCCAACAAGCTGCCGCTCTCCGACGCAGCCGGCACGAACGAACTGGATCGCTGGATCCTCAGTGAGCTTGCGGCGTGCAGCCTCGCCGTCTTCGACGCGCTGGAGGCCTATGACAACTACAGCGCGGCGCGCAAGCTCAACGAATTCGTTGACGCCCTCTCGAACTGGTATGTCCGCCGATGTCGCGATCGCTTCTGGCGCAGCGAGATGGACGCAGACAAGAACGCGGCCTACACGACGCTTCATCATTGCCTCGTCACGCTGACGAAACTCATCGCGCCGTTCACGCCGTTCATCGCCGACACGATGTACCAGAACCTGGTTCGCACGCACGACGACAAGGCGCCGGAAAGCGTCCATTTGTGCGACTATCCCGTGACGACCGAGACCCGAGCCGACGTTGCGGCGCGCGTCGACCAGGCCTGCAATCGCGAAATCGAAATCGTCCGACAGGTCGTCTCCTGCGGTCGCGCCGCCCGCTCCGCCATCAAGGTGCGCGTCCGTCAACCGCTGGCGACAATCGAACTCTTCCATCGCGAAGCCGACGTCATCGCCAAACACGAGGACACAATCAAAAACGAATTGAACGTCAAGGCAGTGCGGCACGTACCTGCCGACAAAATCGATCAGTACGTCCACTATGACGTCAAACCCGACTTCAAGCTCATCGGACCGAAGTACGGTCCGCTAGCGCCGAAGATCCGCAACGCCCTCGTCAAACACCCCAATCCGGACGAGATTGTGAAGCAGCTGGAAAGGGACGGCGCCTACCACATGACGGTCGACGGTCAGGACGTCGAACTCACGGGCGAGGAACTGAAGGTCGAACTTCACGCCCGCGAGGGTTATGCCGCAGAGCGCGTACCGGGCTACGGAATCATCGTGCTGGATACGCACATCACGCCGGAACTTCGTGATGAAGGCTCCGCGCGCGATCTCGTCAATCAAATCCAGCAGATCCGCAAGAAGCAGGATCTGAAATACGAGCAACAGATCGATCTTGCAATCGTCACTCAAAGCGACGACATGAAGCGCGTCATCAATGCCCATGCCGCCTACATACAGGCGGAAACGCTGGCGAAATCACTGTTGAACCAGGCGCTTCCCGGCGTGGAAGGCGTCGGCGCCGCGATCGACGATCACGCGGTGGAGATCTTCGTGCGCGGCGCGTGATCATCGCGCCGAACGATACGCACTTCGTTCTGCGAGGCAGCCAATCAATTGCACGGCGACGCCGTCAGCAATGCGTCAACGAGCATCACGACGTCACCGATCGTGACGGAGTCGCTTCCGTCGACATTCGCGCACGCGCAACCCGCACCGATTTCCGGCCCCGCGATCACGCAGTCGACAAACCCCTGCAGGTCCGCCCCGTCGTGAATGCCGTCACCATTCAGATCGGCGGGACACGTCGCACACACGAACGACGCACCGAACTCGTACGCCCCGCGATCCACGATCAACGGATAATCCGGCAGGTCCGCAACGCCCGTGTCCGCCGTCGCCGCGTCATCCGCGAACCGCGCCACGCCGTCGAGATCCACGGGCAATCGTTCGACGACATCTCCATCCCAGTCGACATCCGCGACATCGGTTGCCACCAACGTGTTATTCCCGGAGTCGATTGACGGCGAACCCGCGGCCAGGCGGGCGTCATCGTCGATCGTGCCGATGATGTCGTCCGCGCCGTCTGAATCCACAAACATTGGATCAATGCCGTTATTCCCGACGCCGCCGAGTGCGCCCGTCCACCCCTCAATCGTCGAGTACGCGACGGTCACGGCGCCCGCAAAGCTGTGCACTTGCTGCGACTCGACACCGAACGAACCGGCACTATTACCCCACACGATCGAATTCCGTAGCACCGGCGACGTCGAGTCGTTCGCAATGCCACCGCCGGCGAAGCCAGCTATGTTCCCGACAATCGTCAGGTTGGACATGACGGGATTGCTTTCGGCAAAACTCGTGATCGCCCCGCCGTAGCTGGCAATCGCCTCATTCCCGCTGAACAGGCAGCCTGCAATCGTCGCATCGCTAGCGAAATTATCGACGCCGCCTCCCGTCGAGTTCGCCATGTTGCCGAGGAACGCGCAGTTCATGATCGACGCCGCACTCTCGTGATTCCGGATCGCACCGCCGCCGAATCCGCCGACGTTGTCCACGAACGTACACAGCGATATGACGGCGTCACTGCCCGCGACGTTGAACATCGCTCCGCCAACGCCCGTGTTCATCGCAAGTTCGCCGGCCGTATTACCATCGAACAATACGCCTCGAACATGCGGCCCCGCGTTGTATAGGTATATCGCGCCTCCGTCATCGGCTGTATTATCTGAGAACGCACCGCCGTTGATCGACAGCCCGTCACCGTCGAACGCATAGATCGCCCCGCCGAAGCTCGCCGTATTCCCAACGAAGTCGGAAGCCGCAATCGACGGCGTCGATGCACCGCCGAATACGGCGGCGCCACCGCCGCCCAGCGCATCATTCAACAGGAACGTACAACCTGTGAGCGTCGGCGACGTCGCAAAGCAGTACATGCCGCCGCCTGTATCCGCCATGTTCATCGCGAATCCACAGCCATCGAATTCAGGGGCGCTCGAACCATCGTTGGCCACGCCACCGCCCTGGTCCGCCGTGTTTCCGTCAAACATGCACGTCGTCAGGCTCGGGCTCGAATTCAGGTTGCGCATCGCACCGCCAAACGACGCATCGTTACCCACAAACGTACACTGCGAGAAACCTGAATCGCTCAGATTGTTGTGCACCGCCCCGCCGGCTTCCGTCGCCGAATTGTTCGAATCGAAGTCGCATCCGACAAACGTCGCCGCATTGTCAAAATTCTCAACGGCGCCGCCGTATTCCGCGGAATTCCCGTTGAATCTGCAGCCGCTCACGACAGGATTCGTTCCGTCGTTGAGCATCGCGCCGCCAACGAACGACGCGATATTGCTTGTGAATCGACAATCCGAGATCGTCGGCTCGCTCCCGCCGTAGTTCCCCATGCCGGCGCCGCTTGTCGCGAAATTGGCCAAAATCGTGCACCCGCTGAATGTGCCGGACGCATCCTTGTTGTAAATGCCGCCGCCGCTGCCCGCCGCGGAGTTGCCCGCAACGATGCAATTCCCGATGGTTGGCGAAGCCGACTCGATCCGAATGCCCCCGCCGACATCGTCAAAGAAATGACTCACGGTATCAGCGTTGCCGGCGGTAATCGTGAATCCGTCCAGCACGGCGGACGCGCCCACGCCCTTCGCGAACACGACGTGGACGCTGTTATCCGCAGCGTCGCCCGGCAGCCCGATATCGCCGCTCAACACCGTCACGTTCGTTGCCGGATCGCGCTGATCGCGCATCGTCTCGCCGCCGGCGAATCCGCCGTAGACCTCGAGCCCATCCTCCAACACAAACGCCATGATTCGCAGGCCCGTCCCACGGTCCGGTCGATACGTGCCCGCGCGAACCCATATCTCCGACACGGCACCGCCCGATCGCCGCGCCAGGCAAAGGGCATCCTGCAGATCTCTGATGGCACTCCCCCATGACCCGCCGTCCCCGCCGGGGGCCGCGGCCGCATCCACGTGCAACACCGCCGGTAGCCCCGCGATCGGCCCGTTGCGGTAGTTCGCGACGACATGCCGCGTCAACTGAATCGTTGCCGCAACGTCAGACTCGCCGAACTGGCCGATCGGAACGCCTGTCGGCAAACCCATGTACGACACTGCGGGATTCGAGAAATACGGAATCAATGGCGTATTCGGAGGCACAACGGCCATGATCGTGTGAAAGGCGCCGCCGGGCTCGTGGTATCCGTACGAATAGGGAAAATAGTTGTACGGAAACGCATTCGGTCGATCATGCACGCAGCCGAGGTTGTGCCCCAGTTCGTGCGCCATCGTCAGCGTCCCCTCGGCCTGACGCATCTCGTGAAAGCCGCCTTCACCATTTGCATCCATCGGCGCAAGTACGCGACCACCCGTGTCCAGCGCATCGACCCACAACACGGCAATGTCCGCCGCATACTGATCCCGCAACACGTGAACGTCGTCGAGGAATCCGTCGGCCGGATCCAGCAGCCGCTGACCGTCGATATCGCTGTTTCCCGTCTCCGTGTAGTTGATCTCCTGCGAGTGCACGAGATTCACGCTCGTATCGACCAGGCTGTTCGCGAACGCCGTATTCGTATCCGCGATTGCCGCAGCGATCCGAGCCTCGATCGCCGCCGTACCGCCGGCCGCCGAGCGCGCCGCCGCCGTATAGACGACGAGCATGTCGATGGACGATCCATCATCGCATCCCGTCGCCACGCCCCGCGGCTCTTCGCCTATCGCGGGAGGAGCGTATGCAGCCACGGATACCGCAACCACCGCGCACGCGCAGACACAAACATTGACACGCCGACGTACGAATAGACTGAACATGGCTTTCCTTTCCGATCCGGCCGGGTGTGCGATCGAAGCCGGAACTGACCCGATCGCATTCTAACGAATATCCGGGACGCCTTTCAATCATTGCTCCACGAGACCTCGCCGATGCGCCCGAGTGAAAGAAACTCCCGGAGCCCCCAGCGTCTTGGGCGTTGATTCATCTGCCTGATCTGTTACAGTCCTTCGTCCCGAGGCAGGGACTACAAAGGAGCGAAAAAGCGCGATGACACAATTGATGACTCGACCTAACAAGAAAAAGAAATCCGACAAGCCGAAGAAGTCGAAGAAACCGGTCTACACCGCCAAGACGGCGGACAAGCACGTTCTCTACCAGATTTCCGTACAATCCCCCGAGGCGGAAGTCGATTTCTGCCTTCGCGAATACCGAAAGCGATTCGGCGAGAATCCCACGCACTTCCGGGAGGATTTCTGCGGCACCGGTCTTATCAGCTGCCATTGGGCCAAGCACGATAGCCATCACATCGCCTATGGCGTTGACCTCCACAAGCCCACACTCGATTGGGGCATGAAGCATAACATCGCCGCCCTCAAGCCCGAGCAGCAGGGCCGAGTGCATCTGATCAACGACAACGTCAACAATGTCACGAAGCCGAAGATGCACATCATCGGCGCGTTCAACTTCAGCTATTTCCTCTTCCGCGAACGGAACGATCTCGTCCACTACTTCAAGCAAGTCCGCAAGAGCCTCCACGACAAGGGCATGTTCGTCCTCGACGCCTACGGCGGATGGGAAGCCCAGGAGCCGATGGAGGAAGAAACCGTCCATCCAGGGTTCTCCTACATTTGGGATCAGGCGGATTACAATCCGATTGACGACACCGCCATCTGCCACATTCACTTCAAGTTCCCGGACGGAACCAAGTTGATGAAAGCCTTCACATATACTTGGCGCCTTTGGACCCTGGGAGGGGTCAAAGACGCCCTTGTCGATGCGGGATTCAAGACAATCGACACCTACTGGGAGGGCGAAGACAAGGCCGGCGAAGGCAACGGGATCTACAAGAAGGCCAGGAAAGCCGAAAACACCCCCGGCTGGAACGCCTACATGATCGCCCAGCCCTGATCCGTTTCCACGCAATATCAGAAGCTCTCAAAGGCCGTTCCCGACAAGGGAATGGCCTTTTTCGTTTGGCCGAGGCAATGCCGAGTGTTCAGCCCGGCATGCCGTCCGATCAGATTCGGCGCGGCGCGACTCGGCTGCATCGACTCGCAACGCGGTCCGGTTTCGTCCATACTTCCTCGGTTACCGATTTAGGCACGACGAGGACGAAACATGCCCGATGAAAAAGCACCGCCGTCGGCCCCCACAAACAGCGCCGACGATAATGCCAAGCCGCGATCGCGATTCCGACCCATGCAGATCATTCGAAACCTGATACTGATCTACGTCACGTATTGCGTCATCGTCTTTTTCGCGCAACGTTGGCTCATTTTCCCCGACTGGATCGCCCCCGAACCTTCCGCCGATGAGAAGTACGATGCAACGACAACCGTCCTCACGCGCGACATCGACGGCGGTAAAGTCGTCGCGTGGTTCGTCCCGGCCGCCGGCGCCAGCGCCGAAAACCCAAAGCCCCTCGTCATCTTCCTTCACGGAAATGCCGAGATCATCGATACCCAGGAGGATCGCATCGCCGGCTATCGCGCCCTGGGATGCTCCGTGCTCATCCCCGAATACCGCGGCTACGGTCGCTCCGCCGGACAGCCCAGCCAGCAGGCACTCGTCGACGATGCCGAGTATTTTCTTGATATCGCACTCAAGCGCCCCGACGTCGATCCGAATCGCCTCGTCATCCACGGTCGCTCCATGGGCGGCGGCATCGCCGCACAGCTCGCCGCACGACACAATCCGAGAGTCCTGATCCTCGGCTCGACGTTTACGAGCATGCGCACTCTCGGTTCGCGAAAAGCACTCGTCCCGAGTTTTCTGATTCGCCACCCCATGGATACGGAGTCGGTCCTGCACAATCTCGACGTCCCGCTCCTCATCTTCCACGGGAGCAAGGATGACATCATCGACGTTTCCTATGGTCGTGAACTCAATGCCATTGCAAAACACAGCCGACTCGTCGAACTAGACTGCAGCCACAACGACTTCCCGGGCGACGAAGACGATCGCTATTGGAACGAGATTCGCGGATTTCTCGAAGAAAACGGCGTCTTGCCGCGTGTGTTTCCACGACAACCGTAGCTCGGGTCATCGACCCGACATTGCGAGAGTGTCATCACGACCTTTGTGGCCAACATGTGTCGCGCAAATTCGCCATTCACCGGCGCGCTCCAAGACCGGTGCTCGAATCAGATGCTGCCAAGACGCTCGAAAACAACGAAGGCAATCGCGGGAATGCTCCCACGCCCCCGATCCATCGTTTACACTCTCACCATGAGTTTCGCCTTCCTCAACCCGGCCGGCTGCATCCAGGAACGCATCCTCTTCCCGACGCACGTGCTCCCGCCGCCAGCTGCCAGACCCCAGATTCATGAAACGGTTGAGTGGACGCGGGAACGAACACTCGGCGGTCATGGCGTCGCCTGGTACATCCCCACGCCGGAAGCCTCACGCGAAAATCGCCGGCCGTGCGTCGTGTTCTTCCACGGCAACGCGGAGATCATCGACCATCAGACCGACCTCGTCCTCGCCTATCGCGAAATGGGCTGCTCGACTCTGCTGGTTGAATACCCGGGCTACGGCCGATCGCAGGGATTCCCGGGCCAGCAATCGATTCTCGACGATGCCGACTTTTTCTATGAGAAACTCGTCGAGCAACCTGACGTGGACGCGACTTGCATCGTATTTCACGGTCGCTCGGTCGGCGGCGCCGTCGCTGCACAGCTCGCGAATCGTCATGAGCCAGCCGCGCTCATTCTGCAGTCAACATTCACGAGCGTGCCCGACATTGCGAAGCAGTTTCTGCTTCCCGCATTCCTCGTGCGCCACCCGTTCCACACGGACAAGGTCTTACCGAACCTCGAATGCCCGATTCTGATCTTCCACGGAACGCAGGACCGAATTGTCCCAGTTTCCCACGGACATAAACTGCGTGATCTCGCCGCGAAATCCCGTCTCATCCGCTACGTTGAATTCGACTGCGATCACAACGACTTCCCGGGCGCTGCGAACAACGGCGACGACTGGTTGAATATTGAGCGTCTGCTGGAAGACGTGGGCGTCCTCAACAACAATCCCGCTCGCGCAAAGGGTATCCGTTGACGCAATCATCGAACCTTGCCGCACGGATCGGATCGTCAAATCGCGACGCGCTCCGCTGCTCATCATGCACGGCACGCTCGTCCCCATCGATCACGCGCGCCGTTTGTGCGAAGTCGCGACCTGATCGACACACGTCGCGTTTGTCGAGTACGATTGCGGTCACGTTGTTTTTTTCGCGAGAGAGAACGAGGAAGACCATTGGCGAAGAATCGAAGTGTTTCTAAGCGAGAACGCCGGGCCAAGGCCAAGGCCGAACGAGGCGGGAAGTCCCGCGACAGGCTCCGGATCGCAGTCCTGATTTCCGGTTCCGGGTCGACGCTTCAGAACCTCATCGACCGCATCGCCGACGGCCGGCTCCCGAACACGGAGATTGCCATCGTCATCTCGTCGCGCTCCGACGTCGAAGGCGTCGCCCGCGCCGAGCGAGCACAACTGCCCTGCGAGATAATTCGCGTCAAGGACCATCCGCAGGTTGAGAAGTTCAGCGATCAGATTTCACTGACGCTGGATATCTATGCCGTCAATCTCGTCGTCCAGGCCGGTTGGATGTGCTACTGGCTACTGCCGAATCGCTGGCTGAATAAGACCATCAATGTCCACCCGTCGTTGCTGCCAAAGTACGGCGGCAAAGGCTGCTACGGCAATCGCGTACATGAAGCCGTCCTCGCTGCCGGCGACAGAGAGACCGGCGCAACTGTTCACTGGGTAAACAACGAATACGACGCGGGCAAGATCATCGAACAGCAAACGTGCGAAGTGAAACCGGACGACACCGTCGACACGCTGGCCCAGCGCGTTCAGGCCATCGAACGAGAACTCCTCCCTGACGTCATCAATAAGATCCGCAATCGGGAGATCAAATACTGACGCCGGGCGCCATACCGATTCACGGCTCCCCAGCCAGCATCACGCCATCCCACGGCACGCGCGGATCTCCCGGCATCGGATGATCCGCATACCCAACGGCACTGTTCAACGTCACGCGTCGAAATCCCGTCGTCGACCACTCGAGCAGCACATTCAACATGCGAGCATCCGTCGTCTGATACCGCTGCTCGTAATCCGATATCAACCGACCACGCAGCGTCCACAGGCCCCGCCAATAGAGTATCTGCTTGATCTCCCCATGATCCAACCGCATTACGCGCGGTGACGCCAGGGCATCTCGCACCGCCTTGTCAAGCTGCGCATCCAACAACTCCGGGAGATACGGTCGATTCGAAATCGCAGGCCCGTCCCCGGTCACTGTCGGCAGCGCCAACTCAACACGCCAATCATCGCCCGAGATGGACCTTGCCCACGCATGCAGGTCGCGCGGCGTCCGCCATTGTCCGTCGACATGGAATGCAAACCGCTGTTCAAACCCGACAGGCACGCGTTCCGGCACGGTGATCGATGTCGACAACGAGACCAATGATCGCAGCAGTGATGCGGAATAGCAGTTCAGAATGTATGCGAGTTTCGAGTCATTGGTTGGAAAAACGTCAGGCGTCGAAGCCGGCCCGACGACTGAAACCTGCGCGAAGAAGGAATCCAACAGTAGTCGAGCGTCAACCAACTCGCGCGGGCGAATCTGCTCGCCATTGATCGCGCGATTCAGGACCAGTCCGTAGTCCGACAGATCAAACGACGTTCGGTCGACAGCCCGAACTGGAATCTCGATATTCGTCGCAATCCCCGGAACGGTTCCGGAACATCCGGCCCCCCAGGAAAACAGAAGCACACACACAACACATGCATACAATCGTGACGCACGCCTGCGACTGTGCTGTGGGCAGTTTTGCGGTGCTCGGGCGCGACATTGGCACGACGAGCGGTTAATCCTGCCATCAAATCGACGTGAAAGATACGAATCAGGCGTCAAGAACCATCTCCCAATGACCGCGCCATCTCGACTCGACACTCAACGCTCGAACAGGACCGCCAGTCCCTGCCCGACGCCTACGCAAAGCGTCGCCAGCCCCTTCTTCGCATTACGCCGATTCATCTCTCGCACGAGCGTCGTGGCCAATCGCGCACCGCTGCATCCCAACGGATGACCAATCGCGATCGCACCGCCGTTCACATTCACCTTCGACGGATCCAAAGACAAATCCCGAATGCACGCCAGTGACTGCGCCGCGAACGCCTCGTTCAGCTCGATCACATCCAGATCGGCCGCGCTCCAACCGGCGCGTGCGAGCGCCTTCCGAGTTGCCGGGACAGGCCCCAACCCCATGCACGCCGGATCCACACCCGCTGACGCCGACGATCGCACAGTCGCCAATCGGCGTAACCCCAACTTTTCCGCCGTCTTCGCCTCGACAACCAACAACGCAGCCGCCCCGTCATTCAACCCGGAGCTGTTCCCGGCTGTGACGCTTCCACCTTCGCGAAATACGGGACGCAGCTTCGCGAGCGCCTCAAGCGTTGTATCGGGTCGCGGATGCTCATCCGCGTCAACGACGACGCTCTTACCCCGCCCCAGTTCGACTGTCACAGGCAGAATCTCTTCCGCCATCCGCCCCGCATCCACTGCGGCCTTGCACCGCCGTTGGCTCTCGAGCGCAAACGCATCCTGCGACTCGCGCGAGATCGCGTACTTCTCTGCGACGTTCTCCGCCGTCTCGCCCATGCTGTATGGATGATGCATCGCCGCCAGCTTGGGGTTCGTCATCCGCCAGCCGAGCGTTGTGTCGTGCATCGTCTGATTCCCGCGGCACCACGCCTCCTCCGGCTTCAACATCACGAGCGGCGCGCGACTCATACTCTCCGCCCCGCCCGCGATGAACACATCCCCGCAGTTCGCCTCGATCATTCGTGCAGCAATCGCGACCGCCTCCAGCCCCGATGCGCAGAGTCGATTGACTGTCGTTCCCGGAACGCTGTCCGGCAAACCCGCCAACAACACCGCCATGCGCGCCGCGTTGCGATTGTCCTCGCCCGCCTGGTTCGCCGCCCCCCAATAACAATCATCGATCAACGCCGGATCGATGCCCGACTTCTCGACAATCGCCTTGATGACCAATGCCCCCAGATCGTCCGGTCGCACCGGCGCCAAACCGCCCCGATACCGACCGACGGGCGTACGCAAACACTCAACAATCACTGCTTCACGCATGTGTCATCCTTCGGGATATATGAAATCTCGCACCATGAATCGAGCCCAGAGCGTAGACCGACGATATGCGCGTCGCAAGCGCATGACTGGCGTCCACGAGCGACGTCAAAATCCGCACGAGATTCGGGCTCGCCGAAGGGCGACGTCGCGTTGTCCGCGACAGCCGCCCGGCATTGGACACATATTTGAGAATTTTTTATGTACCTCGCTTGATATTTCCAGACCTGCAGCAATAGGATTTGTATCGGAGAAGGCAGGCGAAACAGCATAACATGCTCGGTTGCATTCCCATGAGCCGTGACCCGCACACACAACCCTAGAAACGATTCAATCCCCCCTTTTCGTCGCCTCTTGGGCGACGCCGTCACGCTCGCTTGCAGGTGTTTCCCTTCCGACTCCAGAGAATTGGCCTTCCAGCGACACTCGCCTGACCGGACATTCCGCGCCTGGCGAGGCCGGAGGGGTTTTTGCGAGCCGCCCTGCCAGTTGGTCTGACCTGCGCGACTTGAACTGTCAGACCCCCACCGTGGACGTGCCCGATCACAAACTTGTGACCGTCCCTCCGTCCGCCGAACTGCCGGCGCCCTGAGCCCTCCGACCGGAAGGTCAGCACCAGTGTGATTCACGTGGATCGCGCCGCCCCCCGGCGAATGCGAACACTGATGCCAGCAGGAATTGAAGTCACGTTGGGAATTTTTCATCATCCCGGGGGCGAGGCTTGTGGCCGCAATGACCTCGCCCCCCATTCCATTTTTACCCACAACCCTCCTGGACCCGACCGTGCGCCGCTGAACGAAACAACCTGGCGCTTCGCAACGCTCACGACGCCCCCGGATTGCCTGAATCCTCCCATCATTGCCACAATTTCCAAGCGATACGCAGTTTGGAATCCGCGGCGGATCGCGCCATAATCGCGTGCTTGGCGCCGAACGCGTTCCACTTGACGCCGGACGCGCAAACGTGATCGTCGCATCAATCCGGAGCCCCCGATGTCCCGTCGCCTCGCACTGATCTGCTTGTTCCTGACGTCCGCCGCATTGGCCGGTTCCGATCAGGACGCATGGAAGAATCTCGAACAAGTGGCCACGCAGCGCCACGGAATCCCCGGTCGCAATGCGGCACGGTTCCTTCTCGACAACCATCCGGCGCGGGATAACGGCCTCGATTCCCGGATTCTCGACGAGACTCTCGAATACGCACTCAAGGCCCGGGACGAATTCCCCTGGACCCGACGTCTCAGCAACCAGAAGTTTCACAACGATGTGCTTCCCTATGCATCGCTCGATGAGACTCGCGAACCTTGGCGCAAGAAGTTCTACGAGATCTGCAAGCCGTTTGTCGCTGACTGTAAGACGGCGACGGAAGCCGCCTGTGCGGTCAATCAGAATGTCTTCAACGCAGTCAACGTTCACTACAACACGGATCGAAGCAAGACCAACCAAAGCCCGGCCGAGGCCATCGCGGAAGGCCGTGCCACATGCACGGGATTGTCGATACTTCTCGTCGATGCCTGCCGAAGCGTCGGCATTCCCGCTCGCATCGCCGGCGTCGCCAATTGGAACGGCAAGGAGGGCAATCACACATGGGTCGAAGTCTGGGATGACGGCTGGCATTTCCTCGGCGCCGACGAACCTGATCGACGCGGCGTCGACCACGCTTGGTTCGTGCGCGATGCCATGAAGGCCATTCCCGGCGATCCCAAGTACGCCATCTGGGCCACGTCGTTTGAAAAATCACCGACGCACTTCCCGATGGTCTGGAACATCGACGATCGGACTGTTCCCGGCGTGGATGTAACGGAGCGGTACCTCACGCCGTTCAAAGGGACGAATGGCGGCGCACTTCGATTCGTCCGCCTCTGGACGAAGGAAGGCGGCGATCGCGTCTGTGCCGTGATCTCGATCCTCAATGAAAATGGCAGGCGCCTTCGAAAAATCGCGACCCGCGCCGGGACGTCCGACCTGAACGACATGCCGAGCTTCACGATCGTCCCCGAGACGCAGCGACGACTCATCGTCGAATACGATGGACAGGCTCGCAGCACAATCGTCTCGGCCACCGACGACAACGTGCAGACGCTCGAACTCTACTGGGACACGCTGACGCCGCTTAGCGATGCGGACAGTCTTTACGCTCCGCTGTCGAAGGCGAACGCCGAGGCAATCGTCACGCAAACAGAAAGCGATCGTGCCGAAGCGATCACCAACTCGCGAAAGAACGAACTCGACGCTCACGTCATCGAGGCGGCCCACAACAAGCTCCGACTTCTGGAGAAGACATTCGGCGACGCGCCGGCCGATGGGCGCAGTCTCTGGATCTCGCTCCACGGCGGCGGCGGCGCGCCGGAGTCGGTCAACGATCAGCAATGGCAGAATCAGATTACGCTCTATGAACCGGCCGAAGGCATCTACATTGCACCGCGCGCGCCAACGGACACATGGAACCTCTGGCATCAGGAACATATCGATCCGTTGCTCGACCGGCTCATTGAAACTTATGTCGCCGCGCGAAACGTCAATCCCGACAAGGTCTACCTTCTCGGCTACTCCGCGGGCGGCGACGGCGTTTACCAACTTGCGCCGAGGATGGCGGATCGTTTCGCCGCTGCCAGCATGATGGCAGGACATCCCAACGAGGCGAAGCCGTTGGGACTGCGCAATCTGCCGTTCGCCATTTTCGCAGGCGCGGACGACGACGCCTACAATCGCAACACGGTCGCGGCGAACTGGGGCAAGTTGCTCGACGACCTGCGGGCGAACGATCCGGACGGCTATCCGCATCGCACGACGATCTATCCCGGTCTCGGCCACTGGATGAACGGCAAAGACAAGGAAGCGATTCCATGGATGGCGGCCCAGTCGCGGCATCCATGGCCCGATCGCGTCGTCTGGTATCAGGACGACGTGACGCACAATCGCTTTTACTGGCTCAAGCTCCGCAAGAAGGATGTAAAGCAGGGCCAGACAATCATCGCCGACGTCAAGGGGCAGACGATCACGATCCAGTCTTCCGACGTCAACGCACTGACGCTGCGTCTTCGCGACACGCTTGTCGATCTCGACTTACCGATCAAGGTCGTCGTCAACGACGTGACAGTCTTCGAAGGCCGCGTCTCTCGCACGCGGGCCGTCATCGAACAAACTCTCAGGGAACGCAACGACGCCCCCGCCGCCGCAACGGCGGAGCTGCCGATTGACTGGTGACGCCTTTGCGACGGTCGTTGCACCGCGATTCCATGTAATCCGCGTTTGCAGAAGGTAAGCCGTGCGTTCGACTCGGCTTGCGATGGATTGCGCGTTGCGCCGGGGGGTGCAAACTGGCGCAAATTGTGCAACTTTCCGAGGCAGGACCGAGGATTCGATGGATCCGGTGACGGGCGGACATTGAGAGGCGATGGTTTCGCGATTGTCGGGCTGGATGTCCGTTTCGGCGTTTTCATCAGTCAACTCCCCACGCCGCAATGGGTCGGCTCCTTTGCGGCAGGAAAATTCGCGTGCAAACTCTCGCAAAGTGTCGCAAAGTGTCGCAAACGCTCGCAAATTCGTGCGAGTGCGATCACGGCGACTTCCTCGGGCTTCGTCGCGGCCGCTTTCTTTTGCGGCTGATCAATGGGCTTGGTCGGCGCTTCGGTTGGCGTTACACCACGGCCATACTTTTCGTTCAACGGCGTCGTAGAACATGGCGCGCTGATCCGTCGTCTTCCCGTCCCCGCGTCAACGAACCGACGTGAATACGAACACCTCATGCCGGCAGGCGATCGTGTGCAGTCGGCGAAGCTGCCCTGCAACACTGATCCAGACGCTTCCCGTTTGTTGTGACATCGAAATCCCAGCGAGGAGGCGCAGCTCGTTCGCGATGGGTTCACACAAATCCGCCGGCACGGGCCTCATTTCAATCCAGCGCGCCTTCGGATGCTCGAAGGACGGACTGGTCGCGGTCTCGATCGCGGGCAATTCGCAACTCGACTGTTTCGGCCGGTTCAGGTCGTCCGCCAGTCGCGCTTCTTGTTCATTCACGTTCGAATCGGCCTCGTGCGGAATGAAGTACGATATCTTCAGCTCACCGTCACGGGGACATGGCGAAAAGTGCACGCAGAGGGCCTCGTCCCTGACGGCTTGTATGAGGACAAGGTGGAGGAGTTGGAGCCCCGGATTGGGATTCGGGGACTGCCCCGGCCGAGTGCCTGACAGCACGCGATCGCCGAGAAACCAACGAGTCAACATCTCCAGCATTGTCACGGCCCTCCGTTTGTCGCTGTGCATCAGGCAATCTTATTGTACGCCAGCCGGCGCGATGGATCGTGATTTTGCATTCCTCGGGGCGTGCGATGAGAGAGTTTCGCATTATTAGTCTCGCCGGCGGGACGACGCTGGTGATCTGGTGATGCGTACGGCCGTGAGTTTCGTTGGACACGAGCGTGCGTGCCTGGCGTTGGGGGACAAGCGTGGCGCCCCGTGCCCGGTGCGGCGTTATGCCGCGGCCATCGCTGGCCGGGCTCGGTGGGAATATCACTCCCGCATGATTGCCTCTACGGGCGACACTGTCCGGGATTTCCGCCGCCCCATCGGGGCGGAAACAGAGGAGATAAACGCATTCCACGGGTTGCGCTGCGACCGCTGCGCGGTCGTCGCTCCACCCGTGGCAACGATCCGGCGCTCCTTCGGAGCGAGATTGAGTCGAGAAACAGGGTTTTTTGGGGGACAATCGCGCCAATCGAGAATCCGTTCTCGAATATCCAGACTGTCTCACTGTGGCGGCAAGCATGGCACTTGGCGTGCTTCGTTCTTGGGGACAAGCATTGCGCCGAGCCCCGCAACACGGCCATGACTGGCCGTGCTCGGCGGGAGATGTCGGGACGCAGCGACTTCTTCTTGTTCATATGAAAACGGCGACTGCGTTGCAGTCGCCGTTGATGGAATCGGGATGTCGAATCTTCGCGAGAGCTTACCAGGCGAAGTGCGCGAAGGCCTTGTTGGCGTCGGCCATGCGATGGACGTTTTCGCGGGTGTTGACCGCGGCGCCCTGGCCGTTAAAGGCGTCGAGGAGTTCCGATGCGAGTCGGTCCTTCATGGGTCGGCCCTTCTTCGCGCGGGCGGCTTCGATGATCCAGCGGATCGCGAGGGCCTGGCTGCGTTTCGGATTGACGGCCATCGGGACCTGGTAGTTGGAACCGCCGACGCGCTTGCTGCGGATCTGCACGCTCGGCCGAACGTTCTGGATGGCCTTCTCGAAAACTTCCAGCGCCGGTCGATCGCCGACACGCTTGGCGGCGGCTTCCATGGCGTCGTACATGATTTTCTGCGATACCGTCTTCTTGCCGGCGTGCATCATGCAGTTAATGAACTTCGAAACCAGTTTGCTGTTGAACCGGGGATCGGGTCGAAGTTGATCCTCGGACTTAGTCCAGCGCTTAAAACCCATCTGGAAATACCTTTCTTCATTCTGGCGTTCGGTGCGCCCCGGGGCGACTTCCGAACCATGCCGGCGAATAGCACTCGCCGATCGCCATACTGGACCGACACGCGTCGGCCGCTGACACACTCAGACGATCCTGACTTTTCAGTCGTTACTTCTTGCGCTTCGTGCCGTACTTGCTTCGGCTCTGATTTCGTCGAACGCCGAACTTTTCCTGCTGTTCGACGGACGCACAGTCGAGCGCGCCGCGCACGATGTGATAGCGAATACCGGGAAGGTCGCGGACACGACCGCCGCGGACGAGCACGATCGAGTGCTCCTGCAGGTTGTGACCGATACCGGGGATATACGCCGTGACTTCGCGGCCGTTTGACAGGCGAACGCGGGCCACTTTACGAAGGGCCGAGTTCGGCTTCTTCGGCGTCATCGTCTTCACGATGAGACAGACGCCGCGACGCTGCGGGCAGTTATCCAAGTCGCGCGACTTGGACTTCTTCCGCTCGATCTCGCGCGGACTTCGACAAAGCTGATTAATCGTTGGCATAGCTACCTCTGTTACTGCCTGTTCGTCGCCGGCGCTCGGGCGTCGGATCGCAATCGATCTGGCGCCTCTCGCCGACATTCGAGCCGCGTAATATACGCCAGACTCGCACTTTTCGTCAATTCTGCTGTTCGCCGGCGCTGACGCCGCCGCCGCCCGCCTGATCGTCCATCGGGGCCGGACCGATCGGTGCACCGCTGTCGAGGACCCGCTTCATTTCGCCCATGGCGGCACGCGGCATGACGGCTTCCGCGGCCGCGGCTTCCGCCTCGGCCATGCCTGCCATCGTGCCCGCTCCCGGCATCTGGACCTCGCGCGTCTCTTCCTCGATCGGATTGCCCATATGGGCGACGAACATGTCCTGATAGGGCTTGAACGCCGTACCGGCCGGAATCAGGTGGCCGAGAATGACGTTCTCCTTCAGGCCTGTCAGGAAGTCGGACTGGCTGCCCAGCGCGGCCTCGGTCAGGACCTTGGTCGTCTCCTGGAAGCTCGCGGCCGAGATGAACGAATCGCTCTGCAGCGCGGCCTTCGTGATACCGAGGAGTTGGGTCGAGGCCGTCGCCGGCTTGGGCTTGCGTCCCTTGGCCGGATCCTTGCCTTCGTCATCCAGTTTCTCGTTGGTCACGCTCAGCTCGTCCTTGGAGACGATCTGGCCTTCGATGTACTCCGAGTCGCCCGGATCCGTGATGCGAACGCTCTTGGCCAGCGCCATGTTGATCGCCTGGAATCGATGCCGATCGGCGACTTCGCCCGGCAACAGGTTCGAGTCGCCCGGATTGTCGATCTTCACCTTTCGCAGCATCTGGCTCAGGATCGTCTCGATGTGCTTGTCGTTGATGCCCACGTTCTGCGAACGATAGACGGACTGCACTTCCTTGATCAGGTAGGTGTGAAGGTCGTCTTCGCCCTTAATCGCGAGGATGTCGTGCGGCACGAGCGGACCATCGCAGAGCGGATCGCCGGCATCGACGTGATCGCCCGCATGGACGAGCAGGTGCTTGTCCTGCGGTACGTGATGCTCGCGAGACTCGAGGTCCTTGCTGTCCGGATTGACGATGATCGTCATCTTGCCGCGGCGCTTGTCGCTGCGAATCTCAACGGTGCCCGAGATTTCCGACATGACGGCCGGCTCTTTCGGCTTCCGAGCTTCGAACAATTCCGTTACGCGGGGCAGACCGCCGGTGATGTCCTGCGTACCCGACAGTTCGCGAGGCCGTCGTGCGAGAAGAGAACCGGCCTTCACGCTATCGCCCTCGGCGACTTCGATGCGGGCCTTCGCGGGCAGGTAGTGGTATTCGAGAATCTTGCCGTCCTTGTCCTCGATGATGACCTGCGGGTTCTTATCGCCGCGATGCTCGACGACGACGTATCGGCTCTTGCCCTTGGCTTCCGAGTCGATACGAACGGTCTCGCCCTCGACGACGTCCTGGAATCGAATCTGACCCGCGGCTTCGGCGAGGATCGGCGTCAAGTGCGGATCCCATTCGCAGAGGATCGCGCGGCGTTCGATCTGTTCGCCTTCCTTGACCATGATTCTTGCACCGTACGGGATCTTGTGCTTCTCGAGCTCTCTTCCCTTGTCGTCATTGATCGCGAGTTCGCCGTTGCGCTTGAGAACGATCAAGCAGGCGACTTGCGTCTCGGGATCGGTGAACGGGACGGCATTCAGGCTGTGGAATGCGACGGTACCGGCATTGACCGACGCGATGTTGCTGTCGATGACTGCTCGGCTCGCGACGCCGCCGGTGTGGAACGTTCGCATCGTGAGCTGCGTGCCCGGCTCGCCGATCGACTGGGCGGCGATGATGCCGACGGCCATTCCGCATTCAACAAGCTGACCGCTCGACATATCCATGCCGTAGCAACGCGCACAGACGCCGACCGGCGATTCGCACGTCAACGGGCTGCGAACGCGAATGCGATCGAGGCCGAGACCGCCCTGATCGGGCGCGCCTTCGATGCGTCGCGCGATCTGCGTCGTGATGATCTGGTTTTCCTTGACGATCGTCTCATCGGTCACGGGGTGCTTGATGGTATCCCGCGCGACGCGACCCACGATGGAATCGGCGAGCGGAATATCGACTTCTTCACCCTTGTATTGGGCGCCCTTGGTGATGCCCTTGATCGTACCGCAGTCGACCATCGAGACGATGAGGTTCTGGGCGACGTCGGCAAGCTTGCGCGTCAGGTATCCCGAGTCGGCCGTCTTCAAGGCCGTGTCGGCCAGACCTTTTCGGGCGCCGTGGGTCGAGCTGAAGTACTCGAGCACGCTCAGGCCTTCGCGGAAGTTCGCCTTGATCGGCGTTTCGATGATTTCGCCCGACGGCTTGGCCATGAGGGCTCGCATACCGGCGAGCTGTCGAATCTGATCGACGCTACCGCGAGCGCCGGAATCGGACATCAGGTAGATCGGATTGAGGTACTTGATGGCGCCTTCATCCGTGGACTGGACGTAGTGGCCTTCCTTGTCGCGGAAGTCGCTCTTGAATTCGGCCATCATCGCCTCGGTCACCTGCTCGCGGACGTGGACCCAGATATCGATGAGGGCGTTGTAACGTTCGAGGTCGGTGATCTGACCATGCTGGTAGGCGCGGAGAATGCGATCGACCTTCTTCTGGGCGCCGTCGATGATCAGCTTCTTCTTCTCGGGAATGCGCATGTCCGTCAGGCCGAATGACAGGCCCGCCGTCGTGCTCCATTTGAAGCCGATCTGTTTGATGCTGTCGAGCAGGTCGATCGTATGGGATCGGCCGAGAATCTCGTAGCAATCCGCAATGACGCGCGACGCGCCCTTCGAACTGAGCGGATAGTTGTAGTACGGCATGTCCGGATGGAGCATGTCGTTGAAGATGAGCCGACCGACCGTCGTTTCGATGATGCGGTTCTTCGGGCTCGGCTCTTTCAGGCTCTTCTGGTTCGTGACCATCGTCGAGCGCGTGATGCGCACGCGGATCGGCTCGTGAATGCCGAGCTTGCCGACTTCGAAGGCCATGATCGCCTCTGTGGCGGTCGTGAACACGCGCTTGGCTTCGGGCTTCGTCGGTTCCTTGTGATGGTCGCACGTCAGGTAGAAGATGCCCATGACGATGTCCTGGCTCGGCGACATGATCGGCGAGCCGCTCGCAGGGCTGAAAATGTTATTCGTCGCGAGCATCAGGATGTGCGCTTCGGCCTGCGCTTCGATCGACAGCGGCAGGTGGACGGCCATCTGGTCGCCGTCAAAGTCCGCGTTGAAACCGCGGCAGACGAGCGGATGGATCTTGATCGCATTGCCTTCGACGAGCACGGGCTCGAACGCCTGGATACCCATGCGGTGCAGCGTGGGCGCACGGTTCAGCATGACGGGATGCTGGTGGATGACTTCCTCGAGGATGTCCCAGATCTCCTGGTCGCGCCGCTCGAGCATTTTCTTCGCGCTCTTGATCGTGTCGGCGAGGCCGCGCTCCTTCAGCTTTCGAATAATGAACGGCTGATAGAGTTCCAGAGCGATTCGCTTGGGCAGACCGCACTGGTGCAGTCCGAGGTCCGGACCGATGACGATGACGCTGCGCGCGGAATAGTCGACGCGCTTGCCGAGCAGGTTCTCTCGGAAGCGCCCCTGCTTGCCCTTGATCATGTCGGTCATCGACTTGAGCGGACGATTGCTCGAACCCAGCACTGGGCGACGGCATCGGCCGTTGTCGAAGAGCGCGTCGACCGCCTGTTGAAGCATGCGCTTCTCGTTGCGGATGATGACTTCAGGCGCGTTGAGGTCGATCAGCTTCTTGAGCCGGTTGTTCCGATTGATGATGCGACGATAGAGGTCGTTAAGATCGCTCGTCGCGAAGTTGCCGCTCTCCAGGAGGACGAGGGGGCGCAAGTCCGGCGGAATGACGGGGATGACGTCCATGACCATCCACGTCGCCTCGTTGCTGCTGTGGCGCAGGCTCTCGACGATTTTCAGGCGCTTGGAGAGGTCCTTGATCTTCTGCTTGCTGTTCGTGTTGCCGATGGCCTCGCGCAGTTCGACGCTGAGGCTGTTGAGCTCGAGCTTCTGAAGAAGTTTCTTGACGGCCTCAGCGCCGATCTGCGCTTCGAAGGCGGTGCCGTACTTTTCGAGGGCCTGGCGGTACTCGTCTTCCGACAGGATCTGGCGCTCCTTGAGCGGTGTATCGCCGGGCTCGACGATCACGTAGTCCTGGAAGTAGACGACCTTCTCCAGATCGCTCGTCTTCATGTCGAGCAGCGCACCGAGTCGCGACGGCATCGCCTTGAAGAACCAGATGTGTACGATCGGCGCGGCGAGATTGATGTGACCCATGCGCTTGCGGCGCACGCGGCTGTGCGTCACTTTGACGCCGCAGCGGTCACAGATCATGCCCTTGTGCTTCGTGCCCTTGTACTTTCCGCAGAAGCACTCCCAGTCGCGCTCCGGACCGAAGATCCGCTCGCAGAACAGGCCGTCCTTTTCCGCGCGGTAGGTGCGATAGTTGATCGTCTCGGGCTTTCGCACTTCGCCGTACGACCAGGATCGAATGTCGTTGGGCGATGCCAGCGAGATCTTCACCGAGCCGTAGTCATTGATTCGATCGTACACATTTTCAATCATCGAAGCCCTTCCTTTCGAAGAAGGCGTTGTTCGCAATATTCGCTATGCATTGCCGCCGGCGACGTTCAGCGTCATCGGCACGATTCCCCGCGCTCGCTCGAATCCGAGCTCTTCGCAGAAATCCACTTCCGTGCCGTACGCCGACGCGTCGATGCGCTCGCAGCCCATGTCCGCCAGAGCGCCGATCACGCGCGTCGCCATCTCGCGGGCAATGCCGTACTGGTCATGTTCGATGCGGCCGTCCACCTGGGTTACCGCCGCCGGTCCCTGCCGCGAAGGATCCAGCTTGCATTCCGTCAGATATCCGCGTAGACCGTCCGCGATGCCGCGGGCGATGCCGATCAAGCGGCCGTCAGCCTCCCGCGCCGTCACGAAGCAGACGGAGTTGTCAACGATGCGCGACAGCTTGTCGACCGACTGCGGAATGACTGAGCCCTGCTTCTGATAGAAGGCCTTCAGTTCCGCCAGATCGATCTTCTTGACCACGTCGTACGTGAAATCGTCGGACATCGTTTTGCTCCCGTACTGCTGCGGTCGCGATCGAACGCGAGCCGCCCGTTCGAGCCACGTCAGATCAACTTGCCCTTCTCGAGCTGGATGTTCATGCCCAGCCCGCGAATCTCGTTGCACAACACGTCGAAGGAAACCGGCGTGCCGGCCTCGAGCGTGTTTTCGCCCTTGACCATCGACTCGTAGATCTTCGTGCGACCTTCGACGTCGTCGGACTTGACTGTCAGGAGTTCCTGGAGGATGTAGGCGCTGCCGTAGGCCTCGAGACCCCAGACTTCCATCTCGCCGAAGCGCTGGCCACCTGTGCGGGCCTTGCCACCCAGCGGCTGCTGCGTGATCAACGAGTACGGGCCCGTGGCTCGGGCGTGAATCTTGTCATCCACGAGGTGATGCAGCTTGAGCATGTAGATGTAGCCGACAGTGACGGGCTGATGGAACAGCTCGCCCGTGCGGCCGTCCGTCACACGGATCTTTCCGCCGTAGGGCATCTTTGTGAGAATCGTTCGATTCTTCGCGGCATTCTGCACAGCGACGATGTCCTTCGACTGTTCCTCGACGAATCGATTTGCCTCGGCGACGGCGGCGTGCAGCTCGTCTTCCGTGCAGCCATCGAAGACGGGCGTCACGGCCTGGAAGCCGAGGATCTTCGCAGCCCAACCCAGGTGGGTTTCGAGAATCTGGCCGACGTTCATACGAGACGGCACGCCCAGCGGATTCAGGAGGATATCCAGCGGAGTTCCATCCTCGAGGAACGGCATGTCCTCGACGGGCAGGATCTTGGCGATGACGCCCTTGTTGCCGTGGCGTCCGGCCATCTTGTCGCCGACGGAAAGCTGTCGCTTCGTCGCGACGTAGACCTTCACCATTTCGAGCACGCCGGACGGCAGTTCGTCGCCGCGCTTGAGCTGCGCGACTTTGCGATCGCGCTCCTCGATCAGGCCCGCGATCTTCGGCCAGTAGCGTTCATAGATCGGCTCGACGTCTTTTCGCGAGGCCGCCGGGCGGACCCACTTCATATCGAACGACCAGTTGCCCGGTTCGCCGATCTGCTCCATGACGACGTCCTCGATGTCGGATCGACCCACGACCTGTTTGGTGTTGGGGTCGACGATTTCCTGACCGAGTATCGCCTCCATGTCCTGGATCATCTTCCGGAACAGGCCGATCACTTTCGTATTGATCGACGACTCGAACTGCTTGATGCGCGACTGGAGCCGCTGCTTCTGCTCGTCGGACATGCCCGTTCGGCGACTGAATCGCTTGGTGTCAATGACGATGCCGGAGGCGCCGCTGGGCATTTCCAGCGAGTCGTTCTTCACATCTTCGCCGGCGCGGCCGAAGATCGCGTGCAGGAGCTTCTCTTCCGGGCTCAGTTCGCTCTTGCTCTTCGGCGAGACCTTGCCGACGAGAATGTCGCCCGACGTGACTTCGGTGCCGACCTGGACGATGCCGTGCTCGTCGAGGTTCCGCAGCGCCTTTTCCGAGACGTTCGGAATGTCGCGCGTGAATTCCTCCTTGCCCAGCTTCGTCTCGCGGATCTCGACGTCGTATTCCTCGATATGAATGCTCGTGAAGGTATCGTCCTGAACGAGTCGCTCCGAGATGAGGATCGCGTCTTCGAAGTTGTATCCGTCGAACGTCATGAACCCGACGAGCAGGTTCTTGCCGAGTGCCAGTTCCCCATTCTTGCAGGCGGGGCCGTCGGCGATGATCTGATTCGCCTTGACCTTTTCACCGAGTCGAACGAGCGGCTCCTGATTGAGGCAGGTTCGCTCATTCAATCCCTGGAACTTGCGGAGTTCGTATTCGTCCGTGTCGTTCAGGACGATTCGCTTGGAATCGACCGCCGTGACGACGCCCTCCGTCCGCGCTCGCACGACCATACCGCTGTTGGCGGCGACGACGCGCTCCATGCCGGTGCCGACGACGGGCGGATCCGTGGTCAAGAGCGGCACGGCCTGCCGCTGCATGTTCGATCCCATCAACGCGCGGTTGGCGTCGTCATGTTCGAGGAACGGAATCAGCGATGCCGACACGCCGACGGTCTGCTTCGGCGAAATATCGACATACTCGACATCGCCGGGGACGACAGTCGTCAGATCGCCGCGCACACGGGCGACGATGTGATCGCCGGAGATCTTCTTGGTCTTCGGATCGACGGCATCGGGCGGGGCCAGAATCGCCTTCATTTCTTCGTCTGCGCGAAGGAAGACATTGTGACCGTTGACGCCGCCGTCCATGACTTTTCGATACGGCGTGATCAGGAAGCCGAACTCGTCGACCGTCGAGTAGATACTCAGCGAGGCGATGAGACCGATGTTCGTACCTTCGGGCGTTTCGATCGGACAGATTCGGCCGTAGTGCGAGATGTGAACGTCGCGCACTTCGAAGCCGGCTCGTTTGCGGTTCAGACCGCCGGGGCCGAGGGCGGAAAGCCGGCGCTCGTGCGTCAGCTGGCTCAGCGGGTTCGTCTGGTCGACGACCTGAGACAATTCGCCGCGGCCGAAGAAGTAGTCGATCGCGCCTGAAACGGCCTTGGAATTGACCAGTTCGGCGATCTTGCCGAGCTGATCCGGGTCCTTCATGCTCATGCGTTCCTGAACGGTTCGCCGCAGTTTCAGGAAGCCCTTTCGGATTTCGTCGCACGCGAGTTCATCGATCGTTCGAAGGCGCCGGTTGCCGAGGTGATCGATGTCGTCTTCCGTCACGATGACGCGCGTCTGCTGCCAGGCGTATTCGTACACGTTGCCGGTGAACGACTCGGTTTCGCCGTGCTTCTTGAGGAGCGTCTCGATCGCCGCGACATCCAGGAATGCGACGTGCTTCGCGGCCGCGCCGTACAGGTCGTTCCATTCGGACTGGACGGCCTTATCGTCGTCCGCGGCCTGCTTGGCGGCGTCCTTCTCCTTGAACATGTAGATTTCGTTTGGGCGCGGGTAGTAGTTCAGGAAATCGAGCTGAACCATCTGCTCGTCACCTTTTTCGACAGCGGCGAGATAGGCGTTGATCCCCTCGAGGATCCGGGCACCGCGCGTGCGAATGGTCGACACGATGAAATCGCGTCCCATCTTGGTCAATTCGCTTTCGCGTTCGACACGGACGCGGCCCATCATCTTCTTGACCATGTCGGTGTTGATGGTGTTCGTCACGACCCATTCCGTCGGGACGTCGCAGAGCGACTGAATCTGGCGCTGGAATTCCTTGACCGCGTCGATCGGTGCGATTTTCTTCCGTCCATCCTTAATGGCATCCAGCGAGCCGAGAACGACACCCTTCTTCGGATCTTTGACGGATTCGTTGTCAATCCGGTAGGACGAAAGCTGGGTGGCCAACTCGTTGATCCAGCGGCTGATGGAAATTTCGAACGGCATGCGCTGCGGAACGGAGAAACCGACGCGCTCCTGGCTGCGAAGGTCCAGCAGATATCGCAGACACGCGACGACGTCGGCGACTGTCAGGCTGTTGAGCGCTGTGGGAACCGACAGGCCGAATTTTCGGTTAATGCGGAATCGCCCGACTTTCCCCAGGCGATAGCGGTTTTCGTCGTAGAACTTCTCGTGGAAGAGCTTGACGGCCTTGTCGAGCTGCGCCGGATTGCCGGGGCGCAGGCTCTTGTAGATCCGCATCAAGGCCTCTTCGTGGGTATGGCTGGCGTCTTCCGCCAGCGTGTTGAGGACGAGCGGATCGACAAGGTTGGCGATGACCTCGACCTGCTTGACACTGGAGGCCTGAATCCGACCCAGAGCGTCACCGACCTGGCAGCCGGCGCGAACGAGCGGCTCGATGCTCTTTTCGGCGTCTTCTTCCTCCTCATCCCAGAAGCTGGAAACGAGGTAGAGGTCGGGCGTGAGCTGGGACGTCTTGATCCAGTTCGTGTCGTAGAAAGTCCGGATGATCGCCTCGTCCGTGCCGAACGTTGGATCCATGGCCCGCAGAAACGTGGTCGCGGGGATCTTGCTCGATTGGTCGATGCGGACGGCGAGAACATCCTTCCGCGTGATGTTGATTTCGATCCAGCTGCCGCGTTCGGGAATAACGCGACAGGCGTGCAGCGGCCGATCCGCCTCGAGCGTTTCCTTGATGAAGTCGACGCCGGGCGAACGATGGAGCTGGGAGACGATGACGCGCTCGGCGCCGTTGATGATGAACTCGCCGCCGCCGATCATGATCGGCAGTTCGCCGAGATAGACGCGGTCTTCGAATACCTCGTCCTTGTCCTTGCGATTCAGCCGAAGCCGAACGCGCAGGGGCATGCCGTATGTCAATCGAAGCTGGCGGCACTCATCCGGCGTGTACCGGGGCTTTCCGAGCGAGTAGTCAAGGTACTCGAGCGTGATGTTCTCGTCGTAGCTCTGAATCGGGAATACTTCCCGGAGCAGTCCTTCGAGGCCTGTCGGCGTTCGGTCCTTCGTTGAGGCTGCTTCCTGGAGAAAACGCTGATAGGACCCGACCTGAATCTCGATCAGGTTCGGAATGTCCGTCGCGTCACCGATCTTCCTGAAGTTGCGAATCTCGCGTCGCGCCGTCATCGCATTCCTTTCCGACACCGGCCTCTCGCCGGCGAACCATGTATTCGCTTGCCGCCTGAAAACGACGAGACAAGCGCGCAGACCAACATCAACCCGGTCGCGCCAAAAACGGCGCAAGAACAGGGCCGTGTGCTACCCGTTTTCATTTGAAAACTGAGCGATTGTCGCACCCGATCCGGCGTGTGATCACCAATGCTAATCGTGCTAAGAACAATCCAAGGGACTGCATTGAGGAAGCCGCCATCTAGCAGAGCCGCGCGTCCCAACTGGCGCCCACCCGTTTCGCTGGCTCCTCAATGAATCGAGGGATGATAACGTACTCGGAAAATTGTTGCAAGATTTGACGTCCAGTATTTTTTCGGACGTCTTGTCCCAACATCGTCATACCAGAGTTAGCGATGACCCCGGAAACGGACAGATTGAGTCAGGATTCGCGTTCGGGGCGATGCAACGGCAAAGTAATCGTAACCTGCGTTCCGGAACCGACTTGTGACGCCAATCGAATCGTGCCGCCCATTTCGCCAACGAGACCGTGCACGGCTGCCATTCCCAGCCCGATATTGTCGCCGCTGCCGCCGCCGAGTTCTCCTTTTGTCGTGAAAAAGGGCTCGAAAATCCGATCCATCACGTCCTTTGGAATCCCGCAGCCCGTATCGGTGATGGTGATGACCGCGGATTCCTCCGACACAGACAACGCGATTCTCAATTCGCCGCCTGAGGACATGGCATCCAGCGAATTCTGAGCAACGCTCTCCAGGACAGGCATCAGGCGCTGCATCTCGAAAGGTTCCGTCGCGACGTGTTCGATGTCGTCGATGACACGAATGCCCTTCAGCGCCGCCTTTGATCGAATGCGTGTCAGAAACTCACCGACGATATGCTCGAGCGACGCCCATTCGACGATCGCGTTTTCGGATTCCGCAAAGGCGGCAAGTTGGTTCGTGATGCGCGTCGCCCGACCGATCGCCTGGGACAACAGCCGTAGCGTCTTGCGAAGCTCCCGCGGACTGTCGCTCGCCAGGACATAATCGATGCTTGTGAGCATGCCGCCCAGGATGTTGTTGAAGTGATGGGCCACGCCGCCGGCCATCCGACCGAGCGCTGCAATCCGGCGTGCATTCCCGAGCTCGCGCGACATGCGCTTTCTCGCCGAAATGTCGCGCATGCTTGCGGAGATGCCGATGCACTCGCCCGAGTCGCCGGTGACGGGCGAGAGGATCAGCACGAGCGTCGTCGGATCGCCGTCACCTGCCGGGTACTTGGCCTCCATTTCCTTCATGACGCCTTTGGCAACGACTTCGCCGCACAATCGGCGCGCCTTCGCCCGATCCTTCGTCGACAGCAAGTCAAAGAAACTCTCGCCGACGCGATCGGTCGGCGCGCCGCCGAACCACTGCTCCGCAGCATGATTCCAGAAGATGATCCGCCCGCCGACGTCGAGCCCGGCACAAATGAACCCGAGCCCCTCGCACACGTGACGCAGAAACACGTCATCCGCCGCGTTCACGGCCACATCCGGCTCGACCCGAGTCTTTTCGGATTTCCCCATTTGCTTCCCTACTCCCCGTCGGCTTTGCCGTCAGGCGCAGCCGCTTCCTCGTGCGACTTCTGCAGGTTCACGGCGCGTATGATCGGACGAATCACGTAGACGCTCTCGCGGTATCGTTCGCGACCGTCTTTCGTTTCGCCGGCCGGCGCAAGGAAAAACGGCTTCGCCAGGAGTGGTCGCTCGTACACGGAGCCCGTTGCACCCAGCAGCAGAAAGCCCCCTTGGGGAATCTCCACGCCGAACGCGACGGACTTGAACGTGTGTCGACGCTCCTGCGGAACCTGTCGTGCACGCTCGTCGGGCCCAATGACCCACTTGGCCGGGCCCGGCGGTTCCTCAATCTCGGGCATCACTTCCAACCAGACATCCCGCAGATTCAGCGAGCGGAATTCGCAGCGCAATCGGAATCGCATGCGCGGCTCTTCGACTTCCATACCGCGCACGGATCCGGATTCGTCGAAATGGAACAACGTCACGGTCCCGTCCTGCTTGCCGATTTCGATGTCCACAAGCTTGGAGGAATCCGGCTGAACGCGATCCGTCGCAATCGCGGGCTTCGGCAAGCCCTTCATGAATGTCACGAGATCATCCCGATCCGAATCACGGCCGACTGCCGCGAGGAATCCGTTTGATCGCAGCCGCAAGTCCGCCGCGGCGCTGGCGATGGGCGACGACGCGATTTTCCAGAGGGGAGAATCCTCGCCGAATACGCCGGCCGGCGCTTCGATTCGATGGACTTCCAATTCGACGATCAGGCGCTCCGGCCGACGATCAAAAATCGACTCGTTTTCGTCCGGCGCTTCGCCCCCGCCTTGCTCGGCGCTGTCAATCGGGTCGCCCTCCCCTGCCGCGTCGATGGGGACGTCGCTCTCGACGACGGACGGATCATCCGAAATGCCATCGTCGGCGGCCGGCCAGAGGCAGCCGGCCAGCGGCATGAGGAACACGAGCATTGCGCCTAGACTGACGCGAACACGACAGGCTCGCCGCGCAATCGAAGATGCCCCCGAACGAATTGGTCTCGTCGATGCCTTCACTGTATGGATTCTTGTGCGCGCCACGGCACGTGGTCAACTGCCCGCTTTTCCGGCCGCGAGTCGATTCAGGACACTGCAGCCGCGTTCGATCATCGCATCCGTCGTGGCATAACTCACACGGAAATGCGAATCGATGCCTGAGAAAATACCACCCGGAATCACCAGTACGTTGTCTTTCGCAGCCCGCTCGCAAAAGGCCGTTGCGCTGGCGAAGGACGCCGGCGCCTTCGGAAACACGTAGAACCCGCCTGTCGGCCGTACGATTTCAAAATTCGGTTCGAGCAGGCGGCAGACGAGATCGCGCTTCTTGCGATAGTCGTTGCGATGGTGCGACACGTCCGTATCAAGCGCCGTCAGCGTCGCATATTGCGCCGGGGCCGGTGCGCAGACAAACGTATACTGCTGAAACTTGGTCATCTCGCCGATCAGCCGCTCGGGCCCGGCGGCGTAGCCCATCCGCCAGCCTGTGACACCGTACGTCTTGCCGTAGCCGCGAATCAGCAGCGTATTCTCCGGCGCCATCGCCAGGGGACACGTGTTATCGCCGTCGTAGCAGAGCTTGTCGTAGATCTCGTCGGAAATGAGCAGCAAGTCGTGGCGTTTGGCGATGTCGGCGGCGGCGGCGACTTCGTCGGCCGTCATCATGCGGCCCGTCGGATTCGCCGGGGAGTTGATCAGCAGCACCTTCGTACGCGACGTAATGGCCGCCTCGACTCTTGCCGGATCGAATCGGAAATCGGGATAGGAACGCACCGGAACGGGCGTCCCGCCGACCATGTTGACGAGGTGCGGATAGGAAACGAAGTAGGGATCGAGAAAGACGACTTCGTCGCCCGGTTGGACCGTCGTCATCAGTGCGAGCGTCAACGCGCCCGACACGCCGCACGTGATCAGGACGTTCGAGCGGACGCCAGTCGCCTGTTCAATCTCGTCGACGATTCGCGATCGAAGTTCGGGAATGCCGGCGCTCGGTGTGTAGCGATTTCTGCCCTCGGCGATGGCGGCGATGGCGGCCTGTTTGACCGGCTCCGGGGCGTCGTAGTCGGGCTGGCCGATGGACAGATCGCACGGGTCCGTCATGCCCGAGGCCATCTCGAAGAACTTGCGAATGCCGGAGAACTCGATCTTTCGCGTCCGGTCCGCGAGTAGTCGGTCAACGTTCATGAGATGCAGTTCCGCGGGCCGCAACCATCGTGATCGAAACGACCCTTATGTCTGTTTCCGTCGCGCCGCTCGCTTCGCGCTCGTCGAATCCGGTCGCGACATAAGAAAGCCGGGCCGCGAACGGCCCGGTCATTTCGTCGTCGGTTGGTGATCCAGATCCGTTGGCGAGGATTACTTCTTCTTGCCGGCCTTGGCGTCCTTCTCTTCGGTTTCGCCTTCCGGACCCTTCTTCTTCTTGCCGCCGCCGACTGGCGCCTTGCGATGAGCGACTTTGGGCAGGCCGGTCGGGCTGTCGGACTTCATGTCGAATTTCTCGTCCTCGAGCAGCTTCGCCACGCGCTCGGCGCGGGTGAGGACGTTTCGATGACGGACGAGGGAACCCTGTGTCTTCAATGATCGATCGATGGACATCTCTAAAATCAACTCCAGTCAGTCTCAGACGGCACTCGGTTCAGATCGGGTCGCCGTTGGTGGCGTGCCCGTAACTCACAAAGTAGCAGTCCGTCCACTCATACAAGCCCTGGCCGCCTTGCCGCCGATACAGCCGTCCGTATTCCGCAACTTCTCGCTGAAACGCCTGCCGCTCCGTCTTTTGTTCGTCCGCCATCAGGTATCCCTTCCGGCTGAACAAATTGACGCCGCCGCCGACTTTTCTCGCAACCGTCTCGACGCCCTTGTCGGCCAGAAACTGCTGGACCGCCCGAACGTCGTTTAGTACTTCGTCTCGCTTGCGCCCTGCGAAGTCGAACCACTGGATCGCCAGGTAGTTCAGTTTTTCCGCACCGGGCTCCTGCTCCGGCAGGCGGTTCAGGACCGTCGCCGGCTGATTCGCCCGGACCGATCCGGCGTTCCGCGTTTCGCCGCGCCCCGTCGTCAGGCCGGACAGATCGGGCGCCCGGCGGGGCGTCGTCTTGCCTGGCGTCGCAACGCTGATCGGCCTGTCGGCCCTGTTCGCGTGGCCACCGTCTTCCGCCGGCTTCGTCACAGCGGCCGCCTCGATCAATCGCGGGCCGGGATTCGCGCCTGCGCGCCGGCCGGCAAAATAGGCGGCGATGAAGATCACGCACAACAAGGATGCCGCAATGAGGCAGCCTGTCAGGTTCACCGACACCACGAAGCGATCGCCTGATCGCTCGACGATCGGCGCCGCATCTCCGAGCGCCAGTCGCGTCTTCACAAAATCCGCAGCCTTCGCTCGCATCGCCGCGCGTTCGGCCCGTTTGGCCTCGCGCTTCGCGCGCCGCTCGGCGTCGCGCACTTCCTTCTCGCGGACGGCGTCTTCGACTGCCGCGGCCTGCGCCGCAAGTTCCTCGGCCGCTTCCTCTTCCGTGAGTGCTTCGGCGACGATCTGAACGGGGCCTTCGGCGGCCTTACCGGATTCCCGGTGCCACCACTTTCCGGGGTTCCGAGGGGCTGCGCCGCTCGTCTCCGGGGCCTTGTTCATCACTTCGAAGAGACTCGGGCGTCCTTTCATGGGTCTCTCCTAACGGGCGATTGCCCTTGCGAAATCCATTCGCGCAGATGTCTCGGCCGCCATATCGCTCCGCAAGCGGCCGACTCAACGCCATTTAGCATACCGCGCCGCGAAAAATCTTCAACGCACGGCTTTTTCCGCCCCCCTGTCAGCCCCGGGCCGTAGAAGGCCCGTTCACAAGCCCCAAGTCGGCCGGCGGCATCGTCACTCCGCGGGCGTCTCGGTCTTCATCAATTCATGAAGCCGCTGCTCGACGAGGACCAGGTTCGACTCCCCCGCCATTTTCACGAGTTGGAGGAGATCCGACATCGTCGAGACTTCCTCCACCTGCTCGTCGATGAACCACTTCAGGAAGCTCCGCGTCGAGTGGTCCTTTTCCGACTCGGCCTGATCCATCAACCCGTAGATCTGCTTACTGACCTTGATCTCGCTCGCCAGGGCCGCTTCGACCATCGCCTGTGCCGACTTGTACCCGGACTGCGGCTTGTCCAGCGCCGACAGCTCGACATTTCCGCCCGAGTCGAGAATGTACTTGGCAATCCGCATGGCGTGATCGTGCTCTTCGTCGGCCTGGCTCTGGAATTTCGCGGCGAAGACCTTTAGGCCCATCACGTCAAACTCAAATGCCATCTGTCGATAGGTCATTGAAGCGAACAGCTCGTTCGCGATTTGGCCGTTCAGCGCCTTGTTCATCGAATCGGATAACATCATGTCGCTGGCACCTCATATCCTGTGGCTGATTGCGTTGCGTCGTTGCATTTGATCCGACGTCGCATTCTAGCGGCATTCGACGATCCCCTCCATCCTCGAGATCCCACGGCACTACAAACGCCGGGTACATTTGTAACGAATACTTCACTGGATTTCAGAATACGTTGGGTAGAGCGGCACGGTCGCATATAGACGAATCCCGAAATCGCCATGAAAGGAGCGTTGATGATCATGCCTGTTTCACCTCAGAAGCGACTGATCCTCGCAATCGTCTGCTTTTTCTTCGGATATCTCGGAATCCATCGACTTGTCGTCGGGAAGATCGGGACCGGCCTGCTCTATCTGTGCACCGGCGGGCTGTTTGCGATCGGCTGGCTCGTCGATCTGATCATGCTGCTGGTCGGCAGCTTCAAGGACAAGGAAGGCAGGTACGTGTTGGAGTGGCTTTAATGCGGAAGCTTGGCCGTTGACTTCCGGTCAACAAAAGAAAAGACCGGTCGCGATTGTCTGACGACAGGCGCGACCGGTCGTTGAGTTTCGTGAGATTCGCAGGCGGATGCGGGCTTATCCCTGCAGTCGGCGGATGTCCGCCCGTGTGCCTTCGATGCCGACAAAGTTGAAGAACTGCTCCTGCGTGAGGACAGGCACGGAGAAGTTCTGCGCCCGCCACAGCGAGTCGCGGTATCGCTCGGCCTCGCTTCGATAGCGGCGCTTCAGCGTCGGGACGGTCGGATCGACTTCCGGCGTTCGACGAATGGTCTGCATTGCACCGTTGCCGCCGTCTCCACCGTCGAAGCGCTTGCCCCAATCGTCGTCGTTGTCGTTTTCGTTGTCGCCGGACTCGTCATCGCCGTTGTCGTTTTCGTCGTCCGAGTCCTTGGCCTTCTTGTCGTCGCCCTTCTTGTCGTCGTCGTCCCAGCCGCCGCCCCAATCGTCGCCGTTGTCATTCTCGTTATCGTTCGAGGCTTCCTTTTCGTCGGCGTCCTCATCTTCGTCGGCGTCTTTTTCGTCGGAGGTCTTTTCCTCCTCGGTCGTCTTCGCCATCGCCGGCGCCGTCGCGTCCGCGATGACCGGCGCCTTGCCGAGCCCGGCGAGCACATCCTGGCCGCGCGGCTCGGCGCCGACAACCAGGAAGTCCGTCAGGGGCGTGACTTCGTCGACGACTCGACCGCCTTCGCGTTCGATCAGTCGGATGATGCTCTCGCGACCGCGCGGATCGGGCGTGCCGTCGAAATCGACGTCAAAGTCGCCGACGACGACAAACGTGTGCTGCTTTCCGCGGGTTCGAGCCAGGAGAATGTTGTTGATGCCGTCCCCTTCGAGAATCGGGTCGTCGGGCGAAGGCGGCGAGACGATTCGACACTCACTTGTGCCCTTGTCGACACTGACGACTTCGATGCTGGCTTTGCCTCGACCGTTTGCCGGAATCGCCTCATTGGCCGAATAGACGGCGAAGGGCATGCCGAGTGAAACGCCATCGTTCCGCCCCAGGTTGATATAGAGGAGCGAATTGCCCGGCAGGGTTCGAAGGACGACGCCGATCGGCTTTCGCGCGCTGGCTAGTTCGCGGGCTTCGGCCGGCTCGGGGCCCTTGAATTCCTTAATGACTTTCTGCTGCTGATCCAGGAGATTGCGCGTCTCGGCGTAGGCCGTCTGGAATTCCTTCTTCATCGTCTGCGATTGCTCGCGGAAGTCGTTGTAGTCCTGGCGGATCTGGGCGATCTTCTGCGTTGTCGCTGCGACTTCGGAGTTCTTTTCGTCTTCGTAGTTCGACTTGGCGACTTGGACTTCCTGAACCTGGGCGTCGACCTTCTTCATGAAGTCGTCCACCTTCTTCACGAGTTCGTCATGCGCCTGTCGGGCCGACTCCAGTTCCTTGTTCGCCTTATCGAGGGCGTCCTGCGTATCCTTGAACTGGCTCAACTTCTCGATGTAATCCTCGTGAAGCCGCTTGACGATCGCCGTCGCGCCTGCGCTGTTTGTGTAGGCCGTCGGGTCGGGGACTTTTTCCGCGGTGCGAATCTCGGCGATCGCAGATTCAAATGAGGCGACGGCGGCGTCCGCCGTCATCGTGTTGTCGCCGGTCAATTCCGCAATCAGATTCTTGGAGCCGTTGATCGCCGATCCCGCAAGTGTGCCGCCGCTCGGTCCGCCCGCGAACATCGCCTTGAGCGTGTTCTCCTCTGCGCCGCGGACGATTCGATCCCGCTGGTCATTGGCCGATTGGGCGGTCGCACGAAGCTCTTCCTGCATCGTGTAGAGCCAAATCAAGACACCTGCCAGGATCACGGCAACAACGATCGAAACGACCATACCGATGGTAGTCGCTTGCGATCCGCCTCTCGATGGTGCACCAGCCATTACGAATTCTCCTCGCGTATTGCGTCGGCTAGGTTTGCTAACTTGCGGATACGACCCAACCATCCCCTCAAGTCAGTCTGGTAAACGGGCTGGACCGTATTGTCGTCTGGACCCCTTGCCAGGCGGGTCCGGCAGACCCCTCAGGCTGCCGGAAACGGGGCATGAAGTACTTCTAAGTATCTGCAAATCAACATTGAATGTCAACGAAAGCTCCCGCGCCTTCTATCGGCGAGGCGGCGGGTGCACGTTCCCTTAACCGATGCGTCCGCAAATACTTCCGCACGGGGCCGGCCGCGGATAGTCACTCCCGGCGTTGACAGCCGCGCAATTGCGGACCACAACCCCAACCCATGGCATCCAAATCGCTCTACCTTGTCGACGGACACGCTCAAATCTATCGGGCCTACTACGCCCCGTTCGGGAATCTCACATCCCCCTCGGGCGAGCCGACGCGCGCCGTCCACGTCTTTACGCAGATGCTCCTCAACCTTCTGCGTGACCGGAAGCCGGACTATCTCGCCATGGCGATGGACGTGAGTGATCGGACCGTCTTCCGCGTGGACATCGACGCCGAATACAAGGCGACGCGGGACAAGTCGCCGGAGGACCTCGGTCCGCAGATCGATCGCATCGTCGAGATCGTCACGGCCATGAACATCCCGATCCTGCGGCTGGAGGGATTCGAGGCGGACGACCTGATGGCCACGCTCGCGCGTCGTCACGCGTCGCCGGATCTCGACGTCTATCTCGTCAGCCGCGACAAGGACCTCGACCAGCTCCTGACGGATCACGTGCGTATGTATGACCCTGGAAAAGACGTCGTCATTGACCAGGACATGATGCGCGCCGAGAAGGGGTTCGGCCCGGAAAAGGCGATCGAGGCCCAGATGCTCATGGGCGATTCGACGGACAACATCAAGGGCGCCAACGGCGTGGGCCCCAAGAAGGCCGCCCAACTACTGGAGAAATACGGCAGCGTCGACGACATCATCGCGCACGCGGACGAACTGACGCCCAAGCTGCGAGAGAACATCCTCGAATTCGCGAATCGCAAGGACATCGTCCGCCAACTCGTCACGTTGAAGACGGATGTCGATTTCCCGTTCAGCCTCGACGACGCCCGCATCGACCAGTTCGACATCAACGCAGCAATGCCGATTCTTCGCGATCTGGGTCTGAAGCGACTCGTCGAACGCGTCGCAAGCGATGCGACGCCAACCGAGGAAAGTCGCGAGACTAAACGAGAGTCGAAACAGGCGAAGCCCCCGGCCCAGGGCATGCTCTTCGGCGATCCGGACACGCCCGTCGATTCCAATCACCTACCCGACGGGCTTACGGGGTACGCGCCCGACAAAGTCGACTACCGGCTCATCGCGACGGAGCGAGAACTCATTAACTTGTGCACGACGCTCGCCAGACAACACGCCTTCGCCTTCGACACGGAAACGACGGGACTGAACCCGGCGTCGGCCGACCTTTGCGGCATTTCCATCGCTTGGGAGCCTGCGACGGCGTACTACATACCCGTGCGCGGCGTTGGTGCGACGCTTGACGAAGCGGTCGTCCTCAAACATCTCGGTCCGATCTTCGCCGACGAGCGCATCGCCAAGTGCGGTCAGAACATCAAGTACGACATCGTCATGCTGGAATCCGCCGGCTATCGGATTCGCAACATCGACTTCGACACGATGATCGCCAGCTTCGTACTGGAACCGGCGCGTCGCTCCCACGGCATCGACGGTTTGTCCCGCGAACTGCTCCAATACGAGAAAATTCCGACGCAGGATCTGATCGGCAAGGGCAAATCGATGATCACGTTCGACAAGATCGAGACCGATCGAACATGCGTGTATGCCTGCGAGGACGCCGACATCGCCTGGCGGCTGCGTGAGATTCTCGCGAAGCAGATCGAGTCGGCCGAGACGAGATCACTCTATGAGAATATCGAGCTGCCGCTCGTCGAGGTCCTCGCCGCCATGGAATTGCGCGGCGTCGCGCTGGATCTCGACGTTCTCGCCGAACTCAGCGGAACGATGACCAAGCGCCTCGACGAACTCGAAACCGAAATCCACGACGCCGCAGGCCGGCCTTTCAACATCAACTCCACGAAGCAGCTCGGCGAGATACTCTTCGACGAAATGGGCCTGCGCGTCGTTCGGCGGACGCGCACGACGCGTTCGACGGACGCCGAGGTTCTCGAAACCCTGGCCAATGAAACGGAGCATCCCCTGCCGCGACTCGTTCTCGAACATCGCGAACTGACGAAACTCAAGGGCACTTACGTCGACGCCCTGCCCGCGCTGGTCAATCCGCGAACGAACCGCGTGCATCCGAGTTTTCATCAGACAGGCGCGATCACCGGCCGGCTCTCATGCAGCGATCCAAATCTCCAGAACATTCCGATCCGTACGGAGCTCGGCGCGCAGATCCGCCGCGCATTCGTGCCGGGAGATAGCGACTTCGTCCTGATCAAGGCCGACTACTCGCAGATCGAATTGCGCATCCTGGCTCACTTCAGCGGCGACGAGGAACTTGGCCGAGCGTTCGCGGAGGATCGCGACATCCACGCATACGTCGCCGCACAGCTCGCCGACGTGCCGATCGAGGCAGTGACGAAGGAGCAGCGGGCGCGCGCGAAGACGGTGAATTTCGGCATCGTGTACGGCCAGTCCGCCTTCGGTCTCTCCCGCCAGACGGGCATGCCGATGAGCGAAGCGAAGGACTTTATCGAGGCGTATTTCGCGCGCTATCCGAAGATTCGCGGGTTCCTCGACAGCTGCATCGAGCACGCGCGCAAGCACGAGTACGTCAAGACGCTGTTAGGGCGTCGGCGCGACATTCCGGAAATCAACTCGCGCAATCAGACGGCGCGCAACCAGGCCGAGAGGCTCGCGGCGAACACCGTGATCCAGGGAACGGCCGCGGACCTGATCAAGCAGGCGATGATCAACATCCATCGGCGCGTGGAGCGAGAGAACCGACCGAGCCGTATGCTGATTCAGGTTCACGACGAGTTGGTCTTCGAGACGCCCAAGGACGCAGCGAAACACGAAGCGGCGTTCATCACGAAGGAGATGTCCGAGGCGATTCCGTTGAGCGTGCCGATCAAGGTGGATGTTTCGATCGGTGCGAACTGGTTGGAGGCGGAGCGCGTCTGAGAGACCGAAGCTTCGCGCCGATCAGCATCGCGAGAAAGGCGCTGACGTCGTTGCCATTCACGATTCCGTCGCCATTTACGTCCGCGGCACATACGCCGAGACCTGCCGGCATGAGCGTCTCCGCGACGAAGCCCGGCACGTCGTCGATCGTGACATTTCCGTCGCCGTCGAAATCGCCGGGCAGGACGTCGCTCTGAGTGAACTCATCCGCCCCCATGTCGATGCGGCAACTCTGCACGCGGGTTTCGCCGTCGATATCGCCCTTGCTGCTGCTTTCGTCAAATGCGGGGTCAGCCGCGTCGATACATGGGCTATCGGGCAACAGGTGGTAGTCGCCGATGACGAACTCGTCGTCCGACGGATCCGACGGGGTATCCATGTCATCCCAATGGCCCGGATCGACGAACTTCGGGTCCACTGAGAGCACATGAAGCGACGCAGGCGTCTGCCCCGATCCGGGGAAATACGACGGGAAGTCCTGAATGTTTGAGTACATCGGAAGCAGGTGAGGCAAGATCTGTGCGTGGAACGGATCGTCGCCGTTATCCCGATTGAGCATAATGATTGAATTCGAGACTCTAGCGCCGGCAGCGCCGCCCGCCGTTTGTTCCGCATAGTTCCCGACGATCGTACAGCCATCGACGATCGTCGCATTCCCCTGAATCGCACCGCCCTGATCGGCGGCCCTGTTTCCCGCAAAAAGGCAATCGCGAATCGCTCCGCCTGCGATGAAGATCGCCCCACCGCTGGATTGCGATGTGTTTCGAGTAAAGATCGAATTCGAGATCAGTCCCGTGACAGTCGTCGCGTTGATCGCCCCTGCGCCAATCGTCGCGGTGTTTCCGGTGAATCGACACGCGAACACGCTGGAGGTAAACCCATTGATCGCCCCGGTTCGCGTATCGTTGGATGAAAAATCGCAGTCTTCAAGTCTCGCGGCGCCGGAGTTCGCCGCGATGATAGCTCCGATCCGGGATCGATTCGAATCGAATTGACAATCCTGCAGCGTCGTCGCATTCCCCAACACGACGACGCCCGAAAAATCGACTTCGTTGTTGGTAAATACTGTTCGTTCGATGGTGCTCGGCCTGGCCGTGTAGATTAGCCCGCGAGCTTGGGGACCGTTGTCTTCAAACCGGCAATCGGTCATCGTGAGGCCAAACGTATCGACGCATTTTTGCGGGTTCCGCGCAAAGACAGAGTCCCGAATGGTCACATGTCCGGTCGAGCGAATCAGATCCCATTCGTTCTCCTCAAATCGGCAGCCGAAGAAGCCGCCGCATTCCGACGACTCGCAGGGAAGACTCCCCAGCGGGAAGAGATTCGCCACCAGCGAAGGATTTGCAGTGAAGTCACAGTCGGTGAATCTCGGCGTCGTGCGATTGGCATAGACGGCGTAGCCACCGACATGCCCGGGCACTGTCGTTTCCGTGATCCTGCACGACTCGACGATGGCTGTATCGAAACTGTCCACATAGATTGCGCCGCCGATCGACGCCCAGTTGTTGCGAAGCGTGCATCGGCGAATCGTCGGAGAAGACATCTGAATTCGAATACCGCCGCCTCTTGCGGAAGTGGAGCCGATTCCGTTGGTGATTGTCAGGCCGTCGAGCACGGAATCGTTCGTCTCGCTGTTTTGGAACACAACGACGGTTCCCGCCGCATCGCCGTCAATGATTGTCGCGTCGACGATGGCCGGAATCGTCGGATTGGCGCTTTGCACGGTAATCGCCTTGCCGGTGAAATCGATGCGCTCATGCCAGCGGTTGTCGCTGCTGCAATCGTTTGGGAGGACAAGTACGACATCGCCATCAATGGCGGCGTCGATGGCGGATTGAATCGTGTCGTACCCAAAGGCGCCGCTGCACTCGACAACCAGAACTGCGCCGCCGCCCGGTCCTCGTGCAATTGCGTCGCTGTCGACAATCCGAAGCAAGTCGTCCGCGGTCATTGTCACGCCGCCGACCTGATACATGCTGACAGCCGTCAGCGCATCGATCGGTTGCGAAGCCGGCACGATTGTCTCACTCGACGCATCGACGTGCGACGTCATCGCGCCGATCACGAATGCCAGGAGATACACTGATTTCCACGGAAATGCGCGCTGATTCATGTCCCGAGCTCCCGAACTGGGTATTTAGATTTGACTCCCTCCCGCATGCTATCTCTTGGAGCAAGGGGAATCAATCTAAAACGCGTGGTTCCTGATTGCCGCCATGGTCGATGGTCAGGAGCCCGGGACTGATGGCGTTTGAGCTTTATTCCAGCAGAATCGACACGAATACCGCGATGTCCAGACTGTTCACGACGCCGTCGCCATTCACATCCGCGGCACAGACGCCCGGGCCCCAGTTCGCGAGGGTTTTTGCGGCAAACGGCGCTACGTCGTCGAATGTAACGAAGCCGTCGCCGTTAACATCCCCTGCAATTGGAATGTCCTGAATGAACTCGTAGGCGCCCATATCGATGCGACAACTCTGCACGCGCGGCTCGCCATCCAGATCCGTCGATCCCGGATCCGACACGTACGCAGGATCGCCGCTGTCGATGCACGGGCTCGTCGGCAGCAAGTGGTAATCGCCCGGTGTGAACACGTCGTCGGATGCATCGTCGGGGGTGCCCATGTCATCCCAGCTACCTGGGTCCACGAATTGCGGGTCGAGTTGAATCAGGCCCGGAATGATCACGCCAGGGGAGTACTGAACGGCGCCATCAACGTCGACGTATTTCGGGGACAAAAGGTAGAATTGCGAAAGCAGCAGGGGGCTCGAGAATTGCCGATTGGCGTAGACGATTGAATTGCTGATCCTGAACGCATTGCCGCCACCCCAACGATTCGCCAGATTTCCGACAATCGTGCAGCCGTCGACACTCGCCTGAGTCGCGAAAACGCCGCCGTACGATGAACCCGCCCTGTTTCCGACAATCAGGCAGTTTTGAATTGATCCCGAGTTCATCTTAATAGCACCGCCTTGTCCATTTGACGAGTTTCCAAAGAAACGGGAATTGAGGATCGACGTTCTTGTGCTCAGATCCAGCGCTCCGCCAGCGGCAAGGGTATGATTATTGACGAACTGAGAGTGATCGATGGTCAGCGTATCTCCATATTGCGCGTAAATCCCGCCAAATAGATCAGAGTTGTCGCTGACCTCGCAATTCTCAATAAGCCCCGATCCGCGTAACGTCGCGATCGATCCGTGCATGTTTCGCGTAATCACACAATCGCGCATCAGGTACTGCGCGTTGTTTGAGAGGACACTCTCGCAGTAGATGGCATCGAATGCGATGTTATTGTTCTCGAAACGCGTCCGCTCCATGGTGAAGCCGTGGGTCAGGCGCAGCCCAAAGGGGCTCAGCGTATTGCCCGTGAACTCGCAGTCGAGAATCGTCGGATTGTATCCTTCCAGGCATGTCGCATTGTTGCCTCCAAACACGCAATGGCTGAGCGTTACTCTGTTCATTCTGAGGATCGTTCCCGTGCAGTTGCTGAAATTGCAGGACTCAATCACACCGCTTGAAGAGGGAAGCTCACAGGGATAATCCGGTCTTTCATCCATCCAGATCGCCTTGCCGCCAAGATTGGCGAAAGAACACCCCGTGATTCGCGGATTCGCACAAGCCGTGTAGCCGATGGCGGCGCCCTCGCCGTTCGCCGCGTAGTTCTGCGAAAACCGGCAGGACTCAATGGACACAAGCTCGCCGCCTTCAACCCGGATGGCGCCGCCATATCCCCCCGAGTTATTTCCCGCGAATGCGCATCGACGGATCGTCGGCGACGCATGGTGGACATCCACGCCCCCGCCGAACCGGACAAAGCCGGCGGGTGTCCATTGCGTTCCCCCGAGGCCGTTCACAATGGTCAGGCCGTCCAGTATCGAATCCGAAGTTTCGTTGCTTGCCATTCTCACGAGCGGACCGATCGAGTTCAGGCCGTCGATGATCGTCGCATTCACGACGGACTCGTCGTCAGGAGACATGCTTCGGACGGTAATCGCCTTGCCGACAAAGTCGATCGGCGACGTCCATCGCCCCTGGGCGTTACAGGTGTTCGGCATCACGACGACTTCGTCGCCGTCGACGGCCGCGTCGATCGCCGCCTGGATCGTCGTGTAGTCGCCCGCACCCGTGCAATCCACGATCAGGATGCCGCCACCCCGCGGTCCGGCCGGAGGCGGTCCTGCCGTCGGATCCGTCGGCCCCGCCACCCCCTTTGGCACGCTTCCCCAAAGGAACAAAATCGTCGAATAGACGAGAAATCCGCGCAAGGATCCCACAGTTTCCATTTACCGCACTCCTAAAGTATGAAAAAATGAATTCTGGCCCATAACCAACTGTATGGACCGAAAATGGGGCGAGTCAAACTGGCTGGCGACATATTCGACGCGCGCAAGAAAGAGCCTGGCGCGTTCGACACCCTTGCCGAAAGCGCGCCAGGCTGGCGCCGCCAGTTTCTATTGATTCCTCGGATACCGATATCCCTCCAACAGGAACCGGATCAAAGGACTTCGGACGTCGTCAGGCGTGGATTAGGGCCCGAGCACGGCGACGACGAATCCTGCGATATCGTTGCCATCGACCGAGCCGTCCTGGGTCAAATCTCCATTCGCGATATCGCAGTTCGGGAACGCCGCCGCGTACGCCATCGGATCGACGAGCGCCAGGGCAAACGGCGCGATGTCGTTCGCGTCTACAAGACCATCACAATTCATGTCGCCCAGTGGGTTCGTAGTCGTGACTTCGCCGATCTCTGCGACATAGACCGAACTTCCTGACGTTCCCAGCTGGCGGAAGGCGAATCGATTTCCGCTCAGCGACTCCCTGCCATACACGGGGAAAGCGGTCTCGCCGTCGAGCATGTCCGTCGTTTCGACAATCTTGAAGATCTGGCCGTGGCGGTAGCCGAAGACGCCCGTCGCCGTCTGATCGGGGCGAACGCCAAAGAAGATCAAGGTACCGTCGTGCAGACTGATCTGTCCCGCGCCGAGGAACGGCGGGAAAAATCCGAACGGCATCGTCGAGCCCGGGTACGGCGTCGTCGGATCGACGATGACGTGCGTGCCGAGGCAGTCCTGGAGGTAGGCAACAACGCCCGAACTCGTGTTCGCGGAAATGGCGACGATGCCGAGATCCGTCGTCGGCGGCTGAATGCCGATGAAGGTGCCGCCGATCGGCGACGGCGTCGTCAGGTCCAGTACGCGTTTCAATCCGCCCGCAGTCGTATATACGCCGAACTGATTGGACGCGCCGCGCGCGGTGAATACGACTTGTCCATCCGCACGAGAAGGTCCGGGCTGCACGCCGACGCAGTTGTTGAATGCCGTAAACGTCCCCATGCCGCCGGGGATTGGTGAATTCGTGTCCGCAAGTGCTCGAAGCTGCCCTTGATGCCAGTCGTACAGACCTTCGAATCCGCAGACCTGAGTTGCGTAGAAAACGACATGGCCGTTGTCGATCCAACTGGAGGACCAGTTGCCGAGAACGCCGGGGCTTCCGGGCAGCGGCGTCGAACCAATCCTGGCGATTGCCACAAGCGACGGGCCGATGCGCGCGTAATGTCCGCCGATCGACGGTGCGAAGCCGGTAAACGCGACATCCGCCCCCTCGATCGACGGGAATCCCGTGATCGAATTGAATACACCACCACCCGGCAGCGACGTCGTCGTGTCGATGACGCGCGACAATACGCCGTTGTCCGCGAGGTAAAATCCCTCGCGGCCGTTGTTGCTCACGGCACCAAACACGATCCGCTGACCGTCGATCGCGGGTATTCCAAACGATGTAAACGTACCACCGGTCGACGGCACAGCATCTGTTGTATCGGCGATGCGCGTGAACGACGTCACGCCAAGCGTTCCGATGGGATCGGTCACAGTCACATCGACTGTCGCCGAGTTGTTCGCCACGTTCGACTCCGGATCCGTTGTCGATACCGTCGCTGAGTTCGTGAGAATGGTCCCCGGCATGAGCGATGGATCGAGAAATACGAGTAGCCCTACGGGAACGGTCTCGCCTGCATTCACGCGGCCGACGTTACATTGAACCTGCGTCGTCCCCGAAAGGCTCCCACGGCCGTCGGTTGTCGTGATTCCTGCGGGCAGCGTGTCATCGACGACAACGCCCAGTGCATCGGACGGGCCGCTGTTTGTTACGTAGAGCGTGTAGATCAGATCGCCGCCCTGGGGCACAGGATCCGGCGTCGCGATCTTGGTCATCGACAGATCCACGGCGGAGTCGATCGTCGTCGATTCGCTCGCAGAGTTGTTTGCCGGATTCGGATCCGGCTGCAATGCCGTCACGGCGGCACTATTCGTAATCATGCCGCGCGCTGAGCCGTCGATAGCAACGTTGATGGTCAAAGTCGCCGTCGAGCCGACTGCGAGCGAGTTCACATTCCACGTTACGACGCCGGCAGATTGCGTACAGCCCCCCTGCGAACCGTTGCAAGAGACGAATCGCGCTTCCGGGGGCAGTGAGTCGGTCACGACGACGGACGAGGCGAAATCCGGGCCGAGGTTTTCGACGGTAACCGTATACGTCAGGCTGTTTCCCGCAATGATCGGATCAACGCTGTCCGTCTTCGTGGTCTGCAGGTCCGCCGTTCGAAGTCCGAAGTTGGCCGTGCAGTTCTTGTCGGCGTCCATAACGACTTGGACCGATGGATTCGAACCCGCGCAATCGCCTGTCCAGTTGAGGAATGTCGAATCAAAACTCGGCGCCGCCGTCAGCATCACGGATTGTCCGTCGCCGAAGTCGGCCATGCACGTGATGCCGCAGACGATTCCGCCCGGGGTCGATGTGACGAATCCGGTGCCGGCGCCCGCCTTCGTGACAGTCAGCGTGCGCATGACCGGCAGGCAGGGATTCGGCGAACACGTACCGCCGGGCGTGAAGGCGCCGCCGCAATTGGTGCTCAGCGTCTGGATGCACGATTGTCCATTGCAGCAGGCTCCGACGACTGCTCCGCACGGGACGAGCGGCTCGTCGTGCGTGTTGAAGTCCGGGTGCTCGATTCGCGCGACGAGTTGTCCGCTGCCAGGAGGCGATTCAACCACGGTCGCTGTCGGTGAACCGCTGACGTCGCTGAATGTCATCAGCGGAACACCGAGCCGCGCCCCTCCACAAAGGTCGATCAATGTGTAATCCGCATTCGTCGGCTGGATCCCGAGACCGTGCTTGAAGAAGGCGGTGGATCCGTCGGGCGAGAACAGGAAGGGTATATCCACGTCGTTATTCAACAGGACGACGGCATGCTCATCGACTGCGTTCAGATTGAAAAAATGGACGCGATTCGTCGTCGAGCCGAAATCCGCGTGTTCGACGACATATGCGATGTGCTGCGACTGCCCTGGCACTTCGAACAACCCCGAGTGATCGGGCACGGGACCGTTGATGCACAGGTTTTCGTTGTAGATTTCCGTCAAGGTGCCGCCGTCCGTGTTTATCAGATTGACGGCAAAGTAGTAGATCTGGTTGCTGCCCGCCGAACAGCCGCCCGTCAGGGCGGCGCCGAACGATCTCGCCATCACGACGTCGGCGTTCGGCGAGACATAGAATTCCACGCTTCCCTGGTTACTCAGCAAGTGAGGGAGCGGGATCGGGAACGACTCCAGCTGCGGATCCGGATCGGCATTGAACAGGATGCTGCCGACATTCTCGGCCGTCGGTCCGATGAAATTCGTGGCCTGGATGAAAGGCCCCGTCTGCGCCGCGACATGTTGACTTGTTGCAACGATCGCGGCCAGCGTCACAGTTAATAGGCCGCGCCGCGCGATGTGCCGGAACGGAGGAGACGATACAATACCACGATCCAAATGTTGCGCACGCATAGAGAACCCTTGTTACGTGTCGATGCGCCCTGGCAATCGACCCTTGCTATGTGCGAGGTCACGCTGGTCAATGAACGAACCGCTTGCCGCCGAATCCGACAATTCGGGGCGCGGCGGGTCCATCCCCCAGGGGTAAGCAGGATTCGGGGGAGAACGCCGCAGGAAAATCGGCGCCCGAAATGTAATGCACCTGAAGGAACCGAAACGTCTCTCTATTTCAGATGAACCACGAACCCCCGAATCAACGCCCATTGCCTGGGCCGAATGATGTGACAATCGTCCTTGCGAACGCCGGAAAGGGCGACGCATCCGCCACTGAGGCGTTGTTCACAATTGTCTATGGCGCCTTACGAACGCTTGCCGGGAAGTACCTTCGCTCCGAACGCGGCGGCCATACGCTCCAACCGACAGCACTCGTGCACGAAGCGTTCCTCAGCCTCATGCGGGGCGAAACGCCCGACTGGCGCGATCGCTCGCACTTCTTCGCCGTTGCCGCGAGGGCCATGCGCCGGATCCTCATCAATCATGCCGTGGCAAGAAAGGCGCTGAAGCGCGGCGGCGATCGCGAGCGAACGCCGTTGTCCATCGTCGTCAGTCCGGAATCCCCTGAACCGATCGATTTGCTCGCCCTGGATGACGCGCTCGCGAAACTCGCCGACCGGGATGATCGACAGGCGCAGATCGTGGAGCTTCGGTTTTTCGGCGGTCTGACCAACAAGGAAGTCGCCGAGGTTCTCGGCGTCTCAACGCGGACAGTCGAGGGGGAATGGAGCATGGCGCGCGCCTGGTTGAGCCGCGAACTCCGCGAGGACTCAACCATTGCCTGATGCGAATTGGGATGAAGCGAAGGCGATGTTCCTCCGCCTGCGCGATCTGCAGCCAGCAGAGCGCGGCGCGATCCTCGATTCCCAATACGAACCGGCCGATCCGCTCCGGCGGGAAATCGAATCCCTGCTTCATCATCACGACGTCGCCAATGGCTTCCTGGAACGCTCTGCACTCGATCAAATCGAATCGGGGAACGATGCCGACTACCCGACACTCGAATCGGACGATCCCCGCATCGGTTCGACGATCGGTCGCTACACAGTCATTCGTCGAATTGCCGCCGGCGGCATGGGGACGGTCTACGAAGCCGAGCAGGACAACCCGCGCCGCCGCGTCGCGCTCAAGCTACTCCGTCGGGAATTCGCCACGGGCGTCAACGCCCGGCGATTCGCTTATGAGTCACAGATCCTCGCGCACCTTCGGCACGAAGGGATCGCGGCCGTCTTCGACGCCGGTACGCATCTGGATAACGGCATCCGCATTCCCTATTTCGCGATGGAATACCTGGACAATGCGAAGTCCATCACGGGCTATGCAAGCGCCAGGGCACTGCCCCTGGACCAGCGGCTTCGGTTGTTCGTGCAGGTATGCGACGCCGTTCACTACGGACATCAACATGGCATTATTCATCGCGACCTCAAGCCCGCGAATATTCTTGTTGATACGTCCGGCCGATCGAAGGTCATCGACTTCGGCGTCGCCAGGACGATCGACTCCGACATCGCGACAGTCACGCTCGCCACAGAGGCGGGACACATCCTCGGTACGCCACAATACATGAGCCCCGAGCAATTCGACGCCGATCCACTCGCGATCGACACGCGGAGCGACGTCTATAGTCTCGGCGCGGTTTTGTATGAGTTAATCGCGGGACGATTGCCTTATGACATCGGTAATGCACCGATCGCGTCCGTCGCACAGATCGTAAAGTTGCGGCCCCCGAAGCGTCTTTCGGCGATCGACCGGAAACTGGGCGGCGATCTGCAGACCATTGTTTCCACGGCGATGACGAAGGAGCCCGATCGCCGATATCAATCCGCGGCCGATCTCGCGCGCGACATCGAGCGCTATCTCGACGATCGCCCGATCCTCGCGCGTCCTTCGTCGATGGCGTACAACGCCAGAAAGTTCGCCAAGCGGCATCCGGCGATCGTTGCGTCTTCAACAATCGCCGTTATGGCATTGATCACGGCGTCCGTCGTCAGCGCGCGCTTTGCGATTCAGGCGTCTGACGCAAGCCGGCGCGAGGCCATCCGGGCGAAGGAGGCGATGGACGCCCGCGACCTCGCTGAGCGGCGCGGCGCGGAGTCTGAATTCCAGGCCTACGTCGCGAATATTTCTGCCGCAGCCATCGAGCTGCGATCCGGCGGCGTCGCTGAAGCGCGACTTCGACTCGAACGCACCAAGCCCGAGCTTCGGGAATGGGAGTATGGCTATCTCGTCGGACAACTCGACGACTGCGAGCGCGTCATTGAGAACCCGGCGGGGCCCGTCTACCACGTCTCTTTCAGCACCGACGGCCGTTGGCTTGCGTCGAGTTCGTGCGACGAACCGGGCGACGGCGGTTCGCAAACAATCTGGGACTTCGAGAGCGGATCGAGAATCTCCCGGATCCACTGGGATGAGATGACATCGGGGGACGCCGCATTCAGCCGGGACGGCGCGCGATTCGCCGTCTGCGGAGATCAACGGGTCGAGGTCTACCAACCCGATGTTCTCGACAAACCGCTGTTTCGGCTGGAGGTCCCGGGTCGATACATGTCGAATGTCGGATTCACGCCGGACAATCGCTTGCTGCTCGCCGTCGATATGGGCGGCGGTTTCCGCCAATGGAATCTCGACTCCGGCGAACTGACGCTCCAATCTGACATCTGCGAAGGCGGTATCACAAGCTATGACGTCAGCCCCGACGGCCAGTGGTTCGCCGTGACAACGCGCGATCATCGTATCCGCGTCTACGATCACGCTTTCAAAAATCTGGTCATGGAATCGGAGCAGATGCTGACCGGCGTCAAGTCTGCTCACTTCAGCCGAGACGGCAATCGCCTCGCCGCCTGCATCGTCAATGCGGGCAAGATCGTCATATGGAACACAAGCGACTGGTCGATCGATCGCACGATTCAGACGCCGACGGGCCAAGTGTCCAATGTCGCGTTCAGTCCGGACAATCAGCTGATCGCCGCCGTTGGCTCATTCAAGGATGTGCTGGTTTGGAATCTCTCGACCGGCGAGCTGATTGGTGTCGGCCGCGGCCACGCCCAACACGTCGAGGACGTCGCGTTCCACCCGTCGGGCAAGTGGATCGCAACGGCCGGTCACGACAATACCATCCGCATATGGAATGTTGAATCCGTGTTGCAACCTCGGATGCTCCACGGCCATCAGCGCCTCGTGCGGGCAGTTCGATTCAGCCCCGACAGCACGTTGCTGGCCACGTGCGCCTTCGACGGAATCGCGAGAGTTTGGCGTGTCGCGGATCGATCACTTGTTTTGTCGATCCAAGCCGAATCCAGCCGTCTGCAGGACGTCGCGTTCTCGATCGACGGAAAAGTGCTCATGCTGGCGGAGCGCGACGGCGTCGTGAGCTGCTGGGACGTATCGACGGGAAAGCACCTGCGCAATCTCGTCGGGCACACGTATGCGGTCCATGCCCTCGCCGTCGACCCTGTCGGGCGTTGGACGGCGTCGGCCGGCATTGACGGCAAGATCGTGTTGTGGAGCATGCAGACGGGCGAATCGATCGGCGCACTCCCGGGGCACGGGCAACGCATCAACGGCCTCGACTGCGACCACACTGGAAAATTCATCGTGTCCGGATCTCAGGACGGCACTGCGCGACTATGGGATACGACGAGCATGACGCAGTTGCGCACATTCGCGGGTCACACGCTCGGCATCGAGGCCGTGCGCTTCAGCCCGGACGGCTCATTGATCGCGACCGGCTCGGATGATCACACGATCAAACTGTGGAACGTCGCAACGGGAGAGGAAGTCCGCACGCTCGACGGTCATACGGGCGGCGTTCTCGAACTCGATTTCAGCCCCGACGGCAAGCGTCTGGTTTCGAGCGCCTACGACACGAACGTCATCCTCTGGGATGTCGATCGAGGCGTCCCGGTCACATCGCTTCGAGGCCATGATGCCTGGGTTTGGGCCGTCGACTTCAGCCCCGACGGCAAATGCATCGCATCCGGCGACGGCCCCTACGGCCAACGCGACTGTGTTGTGAGAATTTGGCAGTCGAATGCGAAGGCGACACCACACTGACAGTCGATTGCGGCGCGCATGATTCGACAACGCGATGAACAGCGAGATTTGCTATACGCCGGATCAAGCCGTGACGGCACGCCGGTCCCATTGGGGGAAATGCGCCTTCAGACGCTCTATGGTGTGCCGCCACTTGGGCGTCGTCGGCCGGCAGACGGTATGTTGAATACCGAACAGACCCACTTCGTTCACCGCGTCCTCCAACGACACGGAATCCAGCCACTCGACGCGAACGAAATACTTCCCTTTTCCGGATCCTCGGCCTGCGTCATTTGGCGAGCCTCGAAGACATCATCGAGGCTCATGGCACCTGTGAATCGCTCGTAGATCTGCGAGACCAGCTCGGCGCCGAGACCTTCGACCCATTACGCGTAGCACAGCGCCTGAGCCACGATTTCCCGCGGCGTTTGGCCGCGCTTCAGTTCGATAAGGACGAGTGAGCTCACCGCGATTGAATCGCGGCGTGCACCATCGTCAACGACTGAGAGATTTGAGGGGGGAATGGGCGATACTGGACTCGAACCAGTGACCTCATGGATGTCGACCATGCGCTCTAGCCAACTGAGCTAATCGCCCGACGAAACCACTATCTTGGGACCGACTCGGAAAACTGTCAACCTCGATCACGATCCGGGCTTGACGCTGGGGGCCTGAAGCCTTAAAAACCACGCTTCGCGAAAGCGAATCGTTGCGCGACTAGCTCAACTGGCAGAGCAGCTGACTCTTAATCAGCGGGTTCGGGGTTCGAGTCCCTGGTCGCGCATTACAATCCTCCCTTCTTGTCGAGATACTCCGGGTCATCGGGACCGTTCCATGCGCACGGGTGCTGGGTATCTAGTCCATTTTTTTGCATGGGTTGGAGACCTTTCTCGTTCGGCGCGGCTTGAGGGCCAATCACTCTGTTCAGAGGTTCCGGAGCAACGGCGCCTCGCGGGCTGGCATGACTGCGCCGGCTTGATTTGAGTGAATCCAACGACTTCCCACTAGTCGCACATGATTAGAGTAGATCTGTGGCCCCATCCTGTCGAAGTGGTGATCCACGATCCTGCTACAATCTGGTGTCAACCTCAGATCACGCTCAATGACACCTCCTTCTGAATCCCATCGCAGCGGCGGCTAGTAGAAACGCTAGGAGCGAATCGGGCTCGGGTACTGCTATGAGTTGGTACGCCGTGTCAGATGTCAACGAGGACGTCGCCCGCCAATCAATCGTTGTGGCATTTATGAAAGCCAGGCCGTTGCCGTCGGCCTGGCTGAATTCCCACAAAAACGCGGGATCAAGATCGCCGATCTGGTAGATTTCGAGCCAATACTGCGTGTCTGCTTGGAGCAACACAGCTGAATTCAACGTCGATTCGTAGAGATACTCGTATGGGCCCACGCTGACGGCGACCCGCTCGCCCGTTGCTATTCTCAAAGGGTTCGCGACATCTTGTTCGTAGATGATATTGTTGTCGTCGGGCAATCCGTCGCCGACCCTCGCCCCGTAAACTCGAATGTGAAACAACTCATCAGTGGGTGGGTTGTCGAGGTAGTAAAACCCAAACCAGCGAACTGTTCCAATCTGCGAAATGGCGTCGAGTTCGAAGTCGTCGGCGACGCGTTGCCATCGTTCCTCGTCGAACATGTTGTAGAAGCGGGTGTCGGAAGCGCCGCCCCCCGCGTACGTTGGTTGGTGATCAACGACGATCAGATCATTCATGTCGGCGGGACCGGCAAACGCCGAGCAGCCCACAAACAGAGAAAACACTACAGCGGTGATGGCGGAAATTCGAATCGAAACGTCTTGGCCCATAGTAGCGTCTCTCTCGGCTTGTCCCTCCAATCCCTATTGTTATGTTAGCGAAAGCCACTTAGAAAGCTCAACGTGCGGAGCGGTGGCGTGATCGTCTTTTTTCCTCGCGACATGAAGCGCCGGTGGCCACTGGGGGCTTGCCACCCAATGCCTCGCGCGCTGCGCGAACTCAACGCCACACGATCACCCTCAGACACATTGGTATCGGGGTGCCATGCTCCCCCTCCAAGGGGAGCATGCGGTAGGGCAATCCGCCTCCCAATGGCCGACTCCACGACGTGACCGCGTTTCGCCTCAACATGCTTGCCTTGAGGGGCGAGAGTGTCCGGGAATTGTGTCGCCCTTTCAGGGCTAAACCCGAGGAAAAAAACGCTAACCACGGGTTGCGCTCCGACCGCTATGCGGTCTCCGCTTCACCCGTGGCTAAAAACTGTCGCTCCTTCGGAGCTGTGTTGGCCTTAGAAACACTGGCGTTTACGACGGTTCTGCAAATCGGAAGTCCTCACTCGAATTCCCGGACAGCCTCGCCTTGAATGGCAAGCATGGCACCCGCCCTGCCGTTGCCGGACGCGCTTTGTTATTCGAGGATCAGGATCTCGTCGCGCGTGTAGCCCAGCACCTCGTAGGTCGGCGTCATGCGGACCTGGGGTTCGAGGACCGGCATCCAGGCGCCGCCGCTCCACGTCAGTTCCGCTGCCGTCAGACTCGTGCCGCTCAGTGCCTCGGTACTGTCAGCACGACGATAGGAGTTCTCGCCGGCGGGATTCAGGTAGTTCACGACGATGTCCGTGTCGCTGATACGCACATATGCCGTGTTGTCGCGAACATCCACATTCGCCGTGCCGTTGACGATGTCTTCGTTGGTCGTCGCGAGGCCCAGGTCGACGAGGCCGTGCATTTTGTAATACCGCCATCGATACACCGGCATCTCCAGCGGCCCCATCCCCGGAACGTCGCGAATGACGGTCGACGTGACCGGCACGGGGTGCGTCATCATGCCGCCTTCGGCGTGGCACGTGCGGCAGGAGTTTCCGTAGCCCAGCGCCTGCTCCTTCGGTCGGACGCCGTGACCGCCGAGCGTGACGCCGTTGGAATAGGCCGGGTAGTTCGCGATCGCCTGATAGAACGCCGGTTGCTGTTCCGCGGGTAGGTTCATTCCCTGCATGCCGAGGAACATCTTGATGAGCGTGCCGTCGGGAACTTTCATCGTGATCGTCTGGGACGCGTCGTCGAACGGCGGGTACCACTCGTAGTCGGCCGGCATGCCCATCGGTCCGTTGAATCCCTGGAACGATCGCAAGCCGGCATTCGACGCGGCCAGCATGTCGAAGAAGAACGGCTGATTGGCGTCGATGATGCCGTCGCCGTTTGCGTCCCAGGGTTGATTCGAGCCGATCAGGTAATGTTCGTAGCCGTATGTGGATTTATCGAAGTAAACGAGATTGGGAAAGATCTGCATCAACGCCATGGCCTGGCGGTTCTGATCCGTCGAGAAGAAGTCGTTCAACGTGATGTTGCGGACTTCATCCGGCGTCATATCGAGCATATCGAGGGCGGCGAACACTTCGGCGTTGTTCTTCTCCGCGAAGAAGCGATACATCGAATGCGCGTTGTACTGATAGGCGCCATTCATCGCGGAGTTCCCCGTCATGACGCCGTCGAAGAATCGAGCGTCGAACACCATGCCGTTGGCCATCGGCTTGAACGGCGTGATCTTGGCGCCCGGCGTGCCGCGGACTGCAAGCGATTGTGCGAGAAACGACACGCGACCGTCGAACCACGTGAGCGTCGGGTAGACCTTGTAGGCCTCCCAGTCGTTGTCGACGTCGCTGTCATCGTTCTGTCCCGTCAGCATCGTGTCTTCTGTAATCACTTTGGTGTCGTATCCGTCGGCGTTGCGGCCAAACGCGATCTGACCGCCGTGGCCGTACATGGAATACGTGATGCCCGACGCGTACGGAATGTGGCAGGTCTCGCAGGCCATCGCCGCGAGGTGCCTCGACATGTGCAGGTTGTCCGAAGGCAGTGAATCCGTCGGATGGCATGATACGCAACTCAACTGATTCTCCGTCGAGCCGACGTCGTAGTCGCTGACCATCAGATCGCCGCCGACTGTATCGCCGCGCTTGAAGCGATGATGGGTTGCCGTGTGACATGCGACGCACGTTCGACCTTCCGCGCCCGCCAACTCCGCGAGTTTCGACGAACCGGCGTGAACGTCATGCCCCGGACGGAATAGCGTGCCGCGCTTGTATCCGGTTCGCGCGTGTTCGTGGCATCGCAGGCACGTGTCATCCGTCGTCAGCCCGACAGTCGAGACGCTGGCGAAGCTGCGATCCTGTGCGACAGTCGGCCACGGCGTTTCGGGCATGCCGTCGCCGTCGCGGTCCATCATCAACGGCGTATCGGCCACGCCGTCGCCGTCCATGTCGAGCAACGCATCGGGCGCGCCGTCGCCGTCGAAGTCGGTATCGTCGCGAGCGACGCGCGCATAGCCCGAGGCCGTGGGTGATGCACCGTCGGCGGGCGCATAGCCCGCGAGTTGCCCCGAGACGTCTTCCGGATACGAACGATATGTCTCGGCATGACAGATCAGACAATCAACGCCGGCTGCGACAATGTTGTGCGCCTGCTGGTCAGGGTTCGGGACGTTCATCTGCGCAAACGAACTGGCGAAAGCACCCTCCATGACGGGAAGGAATCGCCCGACGTGACACTTTGCACACTCGTCGAGCTGAACGTCATTCGTATAGTTGATCAAAGCCGTCGTCGCCGGAAGGCCGCAGGCGCGATCCAGCATGCCATGCGATCCACCGCCGGGGAAGAAGACGTTTTGATTGCGACCGCTCCACGTGTAATGGGCCGATTGCATGACGTCTTCGGTCTGCGACTGATGGCATCGACTGCACAATTGCCCGGAGAGATCGCGCATGACGTCAGCTTCCGGGACGCGCGTCGAATTCAACACGTACTCGCGCGAGAGAACATCAAACTTGAATGCGTGGGCATCAACGACGGGATCGGCCAGGCCGAACATCGCCAGAAGCTCGGTCGAGCAGCCGCTCGCAGTCAGAAGAAGTGAAGAGACGAGGGTAAGCGACGCAACGAAATCAACGCGCCTTTTCGACATTTCGGCCTCCATTGCGGCGGTTCGCCGGCGGTTCGAGGCGGGATGTCGTTTCTCCGTCCCGGCAGCCCGGCCGGACGCGCACGCGATTGACTATGAGTAACATCGGTCGTCGGAGACATCCTCACAATCGCCGCGCAGGGGGGAATCTCTCCCCCTTTCGGGGGAGGCACCGGCGTTCGAGAAGGAACCGGCAATTCTCAGGCGAGATGATTCTGCACTGCGTAGCGGACGGCTTCCGCGCGCGTGTGGAGATTGAGCTTCCGATAGAGTTGTTTGAGATGTGAGCGAATCGTCGAAGGCGCGATGCTCAATTCGTCAGCGATGGCGTCGTTGCTCAGGCCCTGGCCCACGAGCCGAAGGACGCGCAGTTCCTGCGACGTCAAATCGGGAAGCGGCTGAGAATTGCCGTCGTGATCCGCTGCCATGTCCATCAGCCGTGCGGCGACTTCCTGCGTCAGTTCCATCTGAACAGCGCGCTCGCGCGTCACGTCGCAGAACATCACGGCGCGCGCGATAACGTTGCCGTCCTCGTCCAGGGAACGCGTGCAGTTCACCTTGAGTTCGGCTGGATGGGGCCAGCGCATGGAGACTCCGGCCATGATCGTCTCGTCGCGTTCCAGTGCATCCACCCAAAAGGCGGCCATTTCCGGATCGCGAATCGCCTTCTGAAGCGGCGTGCCGATGGACTGCGGGTCGCTAAGCCCGAACGCCGCGCCTGCCGCACGATTAAACCAAAGCACGCGACCTGGGGCATCCATGAGGACCAATCCGACGCAGAGACCGTCAAGCGCCTGCACCATCAGATTCGCATCAATTTTGTTATTGTCCTGCAAGTTGGCTTTCATTCCCGCCTCTGGACTGGCTTGCGGAATCTTCTCATACATTATTCCTTCGACGCGCCTTTCAAACATCATACGCTTTTTCACCAATCTGGGCACCGCTTGCGAAAGCGAAACACCCATGCACAGCCAAGCGGGACAAAGTCGCTGCGGCATGCGTTTGAGATGCGATCGTCCACGCGTCGATCAATTCGCGCCCGATCGCCTGGCGTCGCCCAATGCCCAGTCTCAATCAGCACGATATCAGTGCCTTTCGATTGCGACTGTTCACCACGATTCTCCGTTCGCTGCGATCGGGAACACCGTCTCGCCGATCGATCCGCATGTAGCAACGGAGTCCGGACCGTCGGGTGCTGGGATCGCACGCCGAAACCCCGAAGCGTCCGCATTTCCATCTCTCGATTGATGCCACGCGACATGGAGGCGATCCGCCGATATCCTCTAGGGTTCGCGCATCGACCGGTAACCGTCCGCGTACGGTCGCCGCCATGCGGCGCGTCCGGCGACGATCCGGCGACTCAGGCGCTTCTCCTGACAAGCCCCGATCGCGCCGACGAATGGGATGGAATAAGGCGTCTCCGAGTGGGATGGGATTTGGCGAAGGATAGCGGAAAACTCGGCCTCTGGCTGATCGGGGCCACGGGTAACGTCGCGACGACTGTCGCCGTCGGTCTGGCCGCCTTGCGCAGAGGACTTCACGCCCCCCACGGGATGATGACGGAACGGCCACCCCTCTCCGGCCTGCCGCTTCGCAACCTCGCGGACTTCGTCATCGGCGGTCATGAAATCGCAGGGCGGACGGCGCTGCAGGCGGCGGAATCGCTGATGCGCGATAGCCGGATATTCGATCGCGAACTGCTCGACAACGTGGCGCCGGATCTGCGGGCATACCAGAAGAACATCAAGACGGGCTGCACACTCGGCTGCGGACCGGCAATTACGCGACTCGCATCGCGCGATCACGCCAACGCCCGGACCACGGCTCGCGCATTCGTGGACAGGTCCCGAAAAGACCTTCGCGATTTTAGGCGCCGCCACAAGCTCGATCGCGTCGTTGTCATCAATGTCGCGTCGACGGAACCCCGATTCGCCGCCAAGAAATCCCACGCGAATTGGTCGGCGCTTGAAAAGGCGCTCCTGAATAAGACGTCTCCCCTGCCGGCGAGCAGCCTCTACGCCATCGCCGCCATTGAAGAGGGCATGCCCTACGTCAACTTCACGCCCTCGCTTGGCGGCAATGTCACGGCCATCCGACAACTCGCCGAATTGCGCGGCGTTCCCATCATGGGCGCCGACGGCAAGACCGGCGAAACGCTGCTGAAGAGCGTCCTCGCGCCGATGTTTCGCGATCGAAATCTGCCGATCGACAGCTGGGTCGGGCACAACGTCCTCGGCAACGGCGACGGTCTCGTTCTGGACTCGGCCGCGAACAAGTCGTCGAAACTCGATACGAAGAACGGCGTCATCGGGTCGATTACGGGCTATCGTCCGCAGGTTCGCACGACGATCGAATACGTCGAGTCGTTGGGAGACTGGAAAACGGCCTGGGACCATGTCCACTTCCGTGGATTCCTCGACACGAGAATGACGCTGCAATTCGTCTGGCAGGGTTGCGATTCGATTCTCGCGGCGCCGCTTGTGCTCGACCTCGCCCGGCTGGCCGACTACCATGCGTCGATGAATCGAGGCGGCGTGATGACGCACCTGGCGTGTTACTTCAAGTCGCCCATGGGCGTCAAGGAACACGCATTCGGGGCACAAGTGCAATTGCTGGTCGACTACGCGTCACACGATCTCGACACAACCGCAAAGCCGAACGCGACGCCAATGCAAAAAAACAAGTCGAGATCCCGTACGCCGCGCAAACCATAGACACGCATGAATCTCCGCCTCGCCTACAGTTGCAACGCCTACATGAAGACGAATCTCGACGACGCCCTCTCGCGCATCGCCGCGATCGGCTACTCGGGCGTCGAACTCATGGCGGATACGCCCCATCTGTGGCCGGCCGACGTCACGCCCGCGCAGATTGACGCCGCCCTGGCGGCCCTCGAGCGCAACCAGCTCGAAATCTCGAACATCAACGCCTTCATGATGAACAAAGTCGGCGACAGGCGTCAGCCCTACTGGCATCCGAGCTGGATCGAATCCGACGCCGAGTACCGCCGCATCCGCATCGATCACACGTTGGCCGCACTGACATTGGCAAGGCGGCTGGGTGCGCCGCACATCACGACGGAGCCCGGCGGTCCGATTGAAGGCGACATGACGTACGCGAAGGCGATGGATCTCTTCGTCGAGAAACTGAAGCCCGTCGTCGAGCACGCGGAAAACGAAAACGTCGGGCTGCTCATCGAACCCGAGCCCGAATTGCTCATCGAACGATTCGATCAGTACCTCGAGCTGCGGGATCGCATCGATTCGCCCTTCATGAACCTCAATTTCGACATCGGTCACGCATTCTGCGTCGGCGAAGATCCGCAGGACTGGATCGCGAAGATGTCCGGCCACACGCGACATTACCACATCGAGGACATCGACGCGTCGCGCAAACATCATCATCTCGTCCCCGGCACCGGCGCGATCGATTTCGAGGCGACGCTGGCCGCCATCCGAGACACGCGCTACGCCGGCTGGATCACGGTCGAACTCTATCCGTTTGTCGACGACCCGGATGCGGCGGGCCGATCCGCGAAAAAGCACCTCGAATCGATCGCAGCGGGACTATGAATCGCACCAAGGCCTGGCTTGAACTCGTCCGCCTGCCGAACATCTTCACGGCAATCACGGATGTTCTCGCTGGGTACTGGCTCGTATCGGATCGGCTGGTCGTCTCATGGCGTCTCGTCGCCCTCTGCTTCGCATCCGCATGCCTCTACGCCTACGGCATCGTGCTGAATGACATCGCCGACATTGATGTGGATCGCGCGGAACGCCCCGATCGACCTTTGCCATCCGGACGGATCATGGTTCGATCCGCCAGACGATTGCTGCTGGGGCTTGCCATCGTCGGAATCGCGCTCGCAGCGATTGCGGGGCTCGATCCGACGGTTGAATCGAGTGCGTTCCCCGTTGCGGAATTCGACTGGCGGCCGACAGCGGTTGCCATCGCCCTGCTCGCCGTCATTTCTTCATACGATCTTAAGACGAAAGGCACGATCCTCGGACCGCTCAACATGGGCGCGTGCCGGGGACTCAACCTGGTATTCGGCATGTGCGCCGGATGGTGGTTCACAACCGACGTTGGTCTCCTGGCCGTCGGTGCAATGGTGCTCTATGTCGCGTCACTGACTTACTTCGGCACGGACGAGGTAGCGGAGCGAAGCCGGCGATTCCGACTCGTCACGGGCGCCGCCGGAATCCTCCTGTCGATCCTGCTGCTTGGCCAACTGGTTGCCGGTAAGACGTTGCCCTCCGGACGAGACGACGGCAATTATTACCTGCTCGCGCTTTGGTTGGCCCTCACGATCCATGCCGGACGTATGTCACTCAGGGCGATTAGGCTGCCGGACCCGCGCAACGTCCAACGCGCCATGAAGACCTTCATCCTCGGAATCATCGTTTTCGATGCGATTATCGCGTCTTCAGCACAGGGTTGGGTCGCCGCAATCGCGGTCTTGTCCTTTCTCCTACCGACTGTGATTGCGGGGCGCCGACTCTACTCAACATGAGGTTTTTACCGATACTATGACATGCAAATCCGGTACGAATCCGGAGGCGACCTGCCGCCCAGGGTCGATGACACAGCCAGAGCCGGCATTGCGAACGAAATAGCATCCATGACGCCCAACGTCCCCATGCAACTCGGATACAACACGAACGGCTTTGCGCACCATCGGCTTGCGGATGTTATCACGATCCTGGCCGAACTGGGCTACAAGTGCATTGCGATCACGCTCGATCACCACTTTCTCGACCCGTTCGATCGAGCAACGATCGGCCACGCCAAGACGATTTGCGATCGTATCAAGAGCCTTGGCATGACATCCGTCGTCGAGTGCGGTTCGCGCTTCCTGCTCGATCCGAAACGTAAACATTGGCCGACGATGCTCTCGCCGGATCCTGACGATCGGAAACGGCGCCTGGAGTTTCTCAAGCAGGCGATCGACATTGCGGCGATTCTGGAGTCGCAGGCCGTCAGCCTGTGGTCCGGCGCCAAGGAAGGCGACATGACCGACAACGAAGCGATGTCGCTGCTTGTCGAAGGATGCCGTGCCGTCGTCGATCATGCGGCATCGCAAGAGGTTCAGCTCGCTTTCGAACCTGAGCCGGGCATGCTCATCGACACGATGGATAAGTTCCTGCAACTCAGGGAGCATATCAACGACGACTACTTCGGCCTCACGCTCGATTTAGGGCACATTCACTGCCTCGGCGACGGCGAGCCGGCCGATCGCATCCACGAGTTTTCAAACGTGCTCTACAACATCCACATCGAAGACATGCGCCGAGGCGCCCACGCCCACTTGCCGTTCGGTGAGGGCGAGATGAACTTCCCGCCGATCTTCGCCGCACTGAAGGACATCAACTACGGCGGTCCGCTCACAGTCGAACTGAGCCGCCATAGCCACGACGCCGTGAACACGGCCCGCAACGCAATGCGAGCGCTGAGGAACTTCCTCGCGTAGGTGGGGGCACATGCGAGACGCTGCACTGCGAATCCTGATATCCGGTTCACCGAACTGAATCGCCGCGCCTGGCAGCCGATGCAGGACGCTGTGTCGACGTCGGCGGACTTGACTCATCCCCTCCGAACGTCCCTAATCCACTCCAGATTGACAGACTCTATTCGTTAGGACACCGACGCTGAAAGCCGCCGCCATGCCCAGTGAATTTCTATTTCTCATCTCAATGCCCGGTCTCCGCCGGCGCGACCTCGAACACATGCCGCGCCTTCGCGCGGTCGCCGACAAGGGCGCCGCCGCCGACCTTGTCCCGACGTTCCCCTGTGTCACATCGCCCGTTCAGGCATCGATGCTGACGGGCCGACCGCCGGCGGAACACGGCATCATCGGCAACGGCTTTTACTATCGCGATTGCGGCGAAGTCGAACTTTGGGTCGGTCGCAACAATCTCGTCCAATGCGAACAGGTCTGGGACGCGCTCGCCAGACGCGGCGTCTCCCAGGCCGCATGGATTCCGCAGAACATCAAGGACGCCGCGGCCGACTTCATCGTCACGCCGGAACCCATCCACCATGATGACGGTCGCACGGAACTCTGGTGTTACTCGAAGCCCGACGGACTTTATGCCGACATCATCAAGGACATCGACCACTTTCCGCTGATGAACTTCTGGGGACCGCTGGCGAACATCAAATCGACCGAGTGGACGATCAACGCGGCACTTTGGCTACTCCAGCGCGAGCGGCCCCGATTCAATTACATTTACGTCCCCCATCTTGACTACGAGGCGCAGAAGTTCGGTCCCAACTCCGAGCAGCAGGCGAAGGCCTGTCGCGAGGCGGATGACCAGCTCGGTCGCCTCTTCGACGGCGTCGCCGCGCTCGGCATCACAGACGCCGACTATCTCGTCGTCAGTGAATACGCCATGACCGACGTGTCGCGTGTGATCTATCCGAATCGCATGCTGCGCGACGCCGGCATGGCGCAGATCGATGAGCGCGACGGCCATGAGTACTTGAATCTGAAAGAGAGCAAGGCCTTCGCGGTCGTCGACCATCAATTCGCGCATGTGTACGTGAACGATCCGACGGACGTTGATGCCGCGGCCGGCATTTTCGAAGGCCTCGACGGCATCGCGGACTCACTTTATGGAGACGCTCGCAGCAAAGTCGGAATGAACCACGAGCGCGCCGGCGAAGTCGTGCTTGTCTGCGAGCCCGATACGTGGCTTGCGTATTACTGGTGGCACGACGATGCGAAAGCCCCGCCCTTCGCGCACAGCGTCGATATCCACAACAAGCCCGGCTACGACCCTGTCGAGATGTTCATCAAGATGCCGGAACGCAAGACGCCGATTGATGCGACGCTCGTCAAAGGCAGCCACGGCGCACCGGCCGAGTCAGCCGATCAATACGGCGCGATCATCGCGTCAGACGGCGCCGCGTTCGCGAGTGATTCGAAGATCCGGGACGTGGACATACGATCGATGATCGAGCGTATGCTTGAGTAGGTCGGGTCATCGACCCGACAACGCGTGCCGTGTAACGTACGACTGACGCACGATGCGAAACAGTCGCCCCACATCGGCGCGCCTACGGACAAGTCCGAACACCGCGCCAGCGTGAAAATCAAGCGGCATCACGCATCCAACGCCGCTTCGATTCCCCCCGCCGCGACAAACGCCCCGCTCCACGCCCATTGAAAGTTGAATCCGCCGATTCGCCCGTCAACATCCAGGATCTCGCCGACCAGAAACAAACCGGGGCACTTGCGCGACGCCATTGTCCGACCGTCGATCTCCGTCAGGGGTACGCCCCCCGCCGTCACTTCGGCGTACGCGTAGCCGCGACTGTCGCGCACACGCAGCGGCAACGCCGTCAATGCGTGCGCGACTTTGCGGCGAGCTTCCTTCGGCAACTGTCCCATCGGCACGCTTCCCGCCACGCCGATCGAAGCGAGCAGCGCCTCGGCCACACGCGCGGGTAGTAGCGTCGCCAATGCGTTGTGTAGATGCACTTTCGGGTGCGCCGTCATCATCGCGACCAGCCGCGATTCCACCGCTGCGAAATCCTCGCCCGGCAGGAAGCTCAGCACGATCGTCACGTCGCGTCCTTCCAGCGTCGCGCGATGCCAGTGGCGAGATGCGTTTAGTACGACGGGACCACTGACGCCGAAATGTGTCCACAGCATCTCGCCGCGCAGGATCACGGGCTTCTCGCCGTCGCTACGGGTCGTCAGCTCGACATTCTGAGAGATGCCGGAGAGTTGACCGTGCAACTTTCCGTCCAATACGAGCGGCGCCAGCGCGGGCGTCAGCGGCACGATCGAATGGCCGAGTGCCGCCGCCATGGCATAGCCGGCGCCGTCACTGCCCGTCTTGGGGAGCGACTTGCCGCCCGTCGCCAGGACGACGCATCGGGCCCTCAGTGTCGTTTCTCCCGGCTCGTGTTCCGTGGCTGATGGGGAGACATGCACGTCGATCGCGAAGGCGTCGTGTTCGCGACGAATCGCGTTGACGCGGTGCGCGGTCAGCATTCGGACATTCAGTCGCCGCGCTTCGCGGAGCAGCGCGTCAACAACCGTGTTCGCCTTGTTGGAATCCGGAAAGAGCTTGCCGTTGGGTTCCTCATGCAGCGCGACGCCGAGTTCCGCGAAAAATGCAATCGTCCGCTCGACGCTCAGAGCCGCCAGCACGCGCTTGATGATGTTGGAACTACCGCCCCAGAAGTCCTTCGTCGTGACGACGCGATTCGTCACGTTGCAGCGACCACCTCCGGAGACCAGGATTTTCGCCCCCAGTTTCGTCGCACCGTCGAGGATGGCGATCGACCGATCGGGCATGCGCCGCTTGGCGAAGATCGCCGTTGCGAGCCCTGCGGCGCCGCCGCCGATGATTGCGACGTCAAGCGATTCGGAGTGGTCGCCGCTGATCGCCATTCGCTCAGCCTATCCACGAACCATGCGGCGCAGTTTGTCGAGATTGACCTTGTCGTACGGTCTGCCTTTGTCGTCGTCGCCTTTCTCCGTTTCGAGGATGCGCGGCACATCCGCAAGCCGCGCGTCGTTCACGACATTGACGAACCCCTTGCGACCAATGAAGCCCTCGCCGATGTGCTCGTGCCGATCTTTCCTGCTGCCGAGATCGAATTTCGAATCGTTCATGTGAATGCACGCGATTCGATCAACGCCGAACGACGCGTCCATCGCCTGCATCATTGCTTCGTAGGCGTCGGAATCTCGAAGATCGTATCCGGCCGCGAACAAGTGGCACGTATCGAGGCAGATGCCCAGTCGATCACCCTGCTTGACACCATCGATGATCTGCCCGAGATGCTCGACTTCATGGCCGATCGTCGTCCCCTGGCCAGCGGTGCTTTCAAGCAACACTCTGCACTTGAATCCCTTCGTCGCCGTATGCGCCTTGTTGAGCGAGGCGGAAATTCGCTTGATGGCCTTTGCCTCGCCGTCGCCCATGTGAGCGCCGGGATGAAGGACGAGACCGACAACGCCGAGCGCCTCGCAGCGCTCCAGTTCATCGATCAGGGCTTTGATGCTCTTTTCCCGATTCGCAGCTTCCGGGGAAGCGAGGTTGAGCAGGTACGACGCGTGCGCGACGACGGGACCGATGCCCGTCTTGCTTTCCGCCTGCTTGTACGCCGCAATCTGTTCATCGGTGATGGGCTTCGCCGACCATTGTCGCTGGTTCTTGACGAAGATCTGAAGGCAGTCGCAACCGACATCGACACCCTCGTGAAATGCGTTCTCGAATCCGCCCGCAACGGAAAGATGCGAACCGAATTTCTGCCGCTTCGCGGCCGCGTTCGCCATCAGCTTTCGATCCCGTACAAAGGAGCGAACTTGTCACTGACGTAATCCAGAAACGGCTCGATGGACAACGCCCGACCGCTGACGCGCTGCACGAGTTCCGAAGCGCGATAATGCTGGCCGTGCCGGTGGATTTTCATCCGCAGCCACTCGAGCAACGGCGCGAACTCGCCGCGACCGATCTGTTCCATAAGTTCCGGGATATCCTGTCGGGCGCGGGCGAAGAACTGAGCTGCGTAGAGATTGCCCAGCGCGTACGTCGGGAAGTACCCGAAGCCGCCCATCGACCAGTGGATGTCCTGCAGGCACCCGTTGGCATCGTTGTCGGGTCGGACGCCGACAAGCGTTTCCATCTTGTCATTCCAGGCTTCGGGTATGTCGCCGACGGCGAGCTTGCCGCCGATCAGATCGCGCTCGATCTCGAATCGCAGAATGATGTGCAGGTTGTAAGTCACTTCGTCGGCCTCGACGCGAATCAGCGACGGATTCACGACGTTGATCGCCGCATAGAACTGATCCAATGACACGTCGGACAGCGCTTCGGAGAACGCGATCCGACATTGCGGATAGTAGCGTTCCCAGAAGGGCCGGCTGCGGCCGACGAGGTTCTCCCAAAGGCGCGACTGCGACTCGTGGATGCCGAGACTCACAGCCTGGCCTCGCGGAGTGAAGACATGTTCGATGGGCAGGCCCTGTTCGTAGAGACCGTGGCCGGCCTCATGCAGCGTGCCGAACATCGCCGAGTTGAAGAAATTCTCCAGATAGCGCGTCGTCAATCGAACATCCGTCGGCGCATTGCCGGAACAGAACGGATGCGTGGAGATGTCGATGCGACCGCTGTCGAAGTCGAACCCGATCTCGCCCGCCATCTGTCGGCACCAGAGTTTCTGCGTTTCGATCGGGAACGAGCGATGGAGGATCGACGCATCGGGCGCGGCGTCGGACTCGGACACCGCCTGCACGAACTCGCTCAACGGTTCGCGCAATGCTGTGAACAGGCGCGTGACTTCCTTCGTCGTCATGCCCGGCTCGAACTCATCGAGGAGTGCATCGTAGCGCTCGTCCTGAAATCCAATCGCATCGGCCACTTGGCAGCGCAGATCGATGAGTTCCGCGAGATGGGGCTTGAACGTTTCGAAGTGCGACTTCTCGCGCGCCTTCTGCCACGACTCCTTTGCAACCGTCGAAACGCGCGCGATGCGTTCGACGAGGCGCGTGGGAATTTTCGTGGCCCGAAGATAGAGCCGCTTGATTTCGCGTACGTTGGTTTCGCAGGCCTCGTCATCGCATTTTTCGTCGAGGCTGCCGATCAGGTCGCCGATTGCCGGATCCGTCATTCGCTCGTGCGACAACCGCGCCAGAAGCGCGAGCTGATCCGCGCGAACCGAGAGGCCGTTCTTCGGCATGTACGTCTCGGCGTCCCAATCCAACAGGGCCGCCGTGGAATCCAGCTGACCGATTTCCTTCAATCGGGAGACCAGATCGTCATATGCATTGTTGTCCATTGGGCACCTAGAGCCTTTGCTTCCGTCGTCCTCTTGCCAAGCGGCAGTGTAGCGAGCATTGGACAATGGCTCCAGACGGTCGGGAAGTGGTTTGGGATGATCGAGGGGATTTGTGACGCCGGCCGGAACGAGCGGCTATTCCGCACCAAAATCGAACGTTAATTGCGAGTCGACCGGACGTCGTCGCGCAGGAACGCGCAACGGCGTCAGCGGCGACGAATCGGAGCAGCCGCGATTCGAATCCGTCGATGCGTCTTGCTCCGACTTGTGCGCCGATAAGCCGTACCGATCGCATGCGATTTCGAAGAGCGATTTCGAGCTCTCCCAATGAGCGCCGACGCCCTGCATCCGATGACCGAATCTCGATTCAGACATGCGACCGCCGCGCATGGCGCCGATCAGCGAGGCAACGCGCTGTGCACGATGCGGCATGGACGCCTTCAGCCGTTCGAAGAAGACGGGGGCGACGTTTCTTGGCAATCGAAGCGGGATGTACGCGGCGGACACGGCCCCGGCATCCGCCGACATTCGCAGAATCTCGGGAATCTGCATGTCGTTGAGGCCGGGGATGATCGGCGCCACCATCACGCCGACGTCGATGCCGGCTTCGCGAAGGCTTCGAAGCGTCTCAAAACGCTTGGAAGGCGGCGGAGCGAAAGGCTCGATCGCCCTGGCGTCCTGATCGTTCGCGAAAGGAATGGACATAAAGACACGCGCGCGGGCGATCCTGGTCAGATCGGCAAGCACGTCGACATCCCGCAGGATGAGGCGACCGCGAGTGACGATGCCGACGGGATTTGCATGCTGCAGGCAGACTTCGAGGCAGCCGCGCGTCAATCGATACGTCGCCTCCGCGGGTTGATAGCAATCCGTCACGCCGGAGAATGTGACGGACTCGCCCAGCCAGCCCTTCCTGCTTAATGCCCTTTCCAGAAGTTCCGGCGCGTTGACCTTGGCGACGATTCGCGTTTCGAAATCGGATCCGGCGCCGAAACCGAGGTACTCGTGCGTCGGCCGGGCATAACAGTAGGCGCAGCCGTGCTGACAGCCTCGATAGGGATTGACCGACCAACGGAACGGGATGTCCGGACTGTCATTTTCCGAGAGAATCGACTTGGCTCGTTCCTCATAGATCTCGACGCGCGTTTCGGGAACGGCCTCGAGCCATTCGCGGTATTCCGAGATAAACGGATTCTGCGGATTTGATACGCGATGCAGCGCCATGCGGGGACTATATTCGGGTATTGTTAGGTATGCAAGCGGAAAGTTCGTCAGCCAAGCTGTGCGCGGGAAGGCGAACTCACAAGCGTCGTTCCATGCACGTTTTCATCACCACATGACTGTGCCATGAGCCCCTGTCGCGACGCATACAACACGACTGGCCAGCAGTCGGCCCCATCCCTACAATCCGCGCACCCTGAACGCGATCGCGCGGCAGAAGCGTACGACGCGATTTCATCCGCGAGCGAGATGCCCGCCGCGGTGATGTTGTCTCGCCCGACGGCGTTAACGATTGGGGATTGCGGCAATAGACAGTCAAGCAAACGCATGATACTGCACCGAGGAGTGGTCAATGGTTGTCGGTGAGCTAACGCAGGAATTTGATGTTCTCGTGATCGGCGGCGGTCCGGGCGGCTACGTGGCGGCGATCGCAGCGGCCGACGCCGGCTTCGCGACGGCGATCGTGGAGATGGCGGAAGTCCCGGGCGGCGTCTGCCTCCGCGAGGGCTGCATCCCGAGCAAGACGCTGCTCAACGTCGTTCGCATCATGGACGAGGCGGAACACGCCGCGGCCTTCGGCGTGACGTTCGCAAAGCCGAAGACGGATGTGGACAAGCTCCGAGATTTCAAGAACGGCGTCATCAAGAAGCTCTCGACGGGCGTACGGGCGCTTCTGAAAGGCCGCAAAGTCGAGTATTTCAAGGGCCACGCGACGTTTGAAAGCTCCAAGCTCATTCACATCGAGGGCGAGAACGTCGGTCGCATCAAGTTCAAGCACTGCATCCTCGCGACGGGTTCGCGGGCCAAGATGCTGCCGGAAAAGCTGCTGCCGCGCGAACTCTGCTGGAACGCAGCCGACGCCCTGAAGATGGAGGAAGTGCCGAAGAAACTGCTCGTCATCGGCGGCGGCTACATCGGTCTCGAACTCGGACAGGTCTACGCCGGTCTCGGAAGCGAAGTGACAGTCGTCGAAGCGCTGCCCGGTATTTTGAACGGTCTCGATCCGGACCTGGCCAAGCCGCTCGTCGCCAAGCTGAAGAAACAGATGAAGGCGATTCACGTGTCGGCATCATTCAAGAGTGCGAAGAAGAAAGGCAACGGCGTCGAGGCGACGTTCACTGTCGATGGGAAGGACCAGACGGAGACGTTTGATCGCATTCTCGTCTCGATCGGTCGCCAGCCGAACACGGACAACTGCGGGCTCGAGAACACAAGCGTTCAACTGACGGATCGCGGGTTCGTGAAGGTCGACAAGCAGATGCGATCGACGGACAAGCGCATCTTTGCAATCGGCGACATCGCCGGCGATCCGATGCTGGCGCACAAGGCGATGCGCGAGGCGAAAGTCGCCGTGGACGTCATCGCCGGCAAGCCCGCGGAGTATGACAACGTCTGCATTCCCGCCGTCGTGTACACGGATCCGGAAGTCGCCTGGTGCGGCCTGACGGAGCAGGAAGCCAAGGATAAGGGCCTCGATTTCAAAGTGACGAAGTCGCCGTGGCTCGGCAACGGGCGGGCTGTCTCGATGGGACGCACTGAAGGGCTCACGAAGATGCTCTTCGACAAGACGACGCAGCGCGTCCTCGGTCTCGGCATCGTCGGCGCGCACGCGGGCGACATGATTTCCGAAGGCGTGCTCGCGATGGAGATGGGCGCCGTGGCGGAAGACATCGCCGTCGCGATTCACGCGCATCCGTCGACAGGAGAGACGATCGGCGAAGCGGCCGAAGCGATGTTCGGCAAGGCGATTCACGGGGCGCACTGAGGCGCGTTCATCAAGTAGATCTTTCCAAGGGCGGTCGATTGGCCGCCCTTTTTTGTTGCCGGGTGCCATGCTTGCCATTCAAGGGCGAGACTGTCCGGGAATAGTGTCGCCCTTTCAGGGCCAAACCCTAGGAAAAAAACGCTAACCACGGGTTGCGCTCCGACCGCTATGCGGTCTCCGCTTCACCCGTGGCTAAGAACTGTCGCTCCTTCGGAGCTGTGTTGGCCTTGGAAACACTGGCGTTTACGACGGTTCTGCAAATCGGAAATCCTCACTCGAATTCCCGGACAGACTAGCCCTTCAAGGCAAGCATGGCGAGGCGGGACGCGGCTAAGCTGTGACGGCGAATTACCTCTATGCAGCGGATTCGAGTTCGTCTTTCGGGCGCGTTTTCCAGCGGCGATGGATCCAGAGATACTGCCCAGGGCTTTCGCGGATCAAGTCTTCAAGCGCCGTCGTGTATTCCTGGGTGATCCATCGGAGAGGATCGTCCTTATCCGCCCACTCCTCCGGATGGATCACGCGATTGACGTGCATTTCGTACTTGAAATCGCGACCGATCCGTCGGGCGCACCCGACGATGACAGGGACTTCGAATCTCATCGCCAGCAGACCGATCGATTTGTATGTGGACGCCTTGCGGCCGAAGAAGTCAACGAAGATCCCTTTACTGCCCGCATTCTGATCCGCGATGAATGCAAGCGCAGCGCCCGACTCGAGGATTTCCGGTGCATGTTGCGTCGCGCCGCCTTTGTCCAGCAGTTTGAGACCGCTCATCGCGCGACGTCGCGTCAGCAGCTTGTTGATATGCGGGTTGTCCAGGGGGCGCATCACGGCAGAGATATCGAAACCGATCGTCGCGAGCGACGTGCCGAGGATTTCGATATTGCCGTAGTGCCCTGTCAGCAGAATGCAGCCCTTCTTATCCGCCAGGCAGCGGATGGCGTCTCCGAGATTCCGCGTCTCGACATAGTCGTGCCACGTCCATCGCGTAATGAGTCTTGGCGAAAGGAGCAGTTCGATCGCCATCAGACAAAGCTGTCGCATGCTTTCGAGCGCGAGTCGTTCAACGTCGGCCGTGGACATGTCCGGAAACGATTGGCGAATATGCAGTTCGGCGCGATTCCGATGTTCGCGGAACTTGCCAAGCAGCTTGTTGCTCGTCTTCGACACGCTCGCCAGGATTTTGACAGGCATCGCGACGACTTTGAGCGCCGTATTCCGCTTGCCCCATGACGGCACATTGACGCGCGTTTCCGGAAGCCTCCGCGGCAGGAGAAACCAGACGGTCCCCATCCCGCGCGCAATGGAGAGCGACACATTCACGGGCAGAATCCCGAAAAATGCACTCGCCACGCGCAAGGCGGCGTACGCGACGTAGTCGGCAATTGGGTTCCGCTGCTTCATCGTCGCGGGATTCTAACAGGCAAACTGATTCGTGCAGGGCGGACCGATGCACGTAAAAAGAGAAGGAGGGCACAGGTGGCGGCTCCCGTGCCCTCCCGGTCCACATAAAGCGGGACGGTCGTGCGTCCTGACCCGGCCTCCCCCTGCCGGTGTCGGACACAGATACCGTAAGATACGCCTAAGTCTTTGTGCAAGAACAAGTTACGATACACCAGTTACCCCAGTCGGTCAAATCGTCACGGGTTTCCCAGTTTCACGCGCAGCCAGCGTTCTTAGGCTGAAATCGCACGCGCATTGCAACAGCCTGACGGATTCGTTCATAGGTCGACGTCCCACATTTCGAGATGAGTCCCGCATCAGAAGCACCTGGCGCCGGAGCGTCATGTGTGCATTTTGATCAGCACGACTGAAGCGGTCTGACGCCTTGAAAAACACCCTCTGCCGCCCCGCGTTTTACCGGTCTCTCACACGTCGCTAAGATGCCGTTCATGCATTGGACGCATTATCGACCGAGCAAGAAGGCGGTTTTTGGAGCATTGATGCTCGTTTCCGCACTCGCCGTTTTTCTCCCTCCCGGGCTGACCAACGCCCCGAAGCACGCCTCGACGCAGATGCTGGGACCGCTGCAGGATCTCGCACGATTCCTGACATTTCGCGGTCGCGTGCCGAAGGACCCAAAGCTCGTCGCGGAGCCTGACGCAGCCATCATGCACGAGCTCGCCTCGAAGGCCGTTCAGAACGAGCAGCTCCGCGAAGACCTCGAGCGAATGCAAACGATTCGCGACCGATCGATCCCGGCCGCGTTGCAGGCGCATGTCGTCGCGTGGGACATCGTGTCGATGCGCGATTCGGCCGTGATCGAGCGAGGTACGGAGCTGCGCGTCAGCACGAGCGACTGGGTCGCGAGCCACGTATTCGTCGATCGGGGCGATGCCGCGGGCGTTCGCGCCGGCGAAGCTGTGATCGCACAGGAAGTTCTGCTGGGGCGCGTGGATTTTGTCAGCCCCTATATGTCACGCGTCAAGCTGTTCAGCGACGTGGACGCCAAGCCGATCGAGGTGCGCTTCGCCGGTCTTCGGCAGGGCGAAATGCGACTCGTCGATTTCCCGTGTACGTTGCGCGGCCTGGGCCGCGGTCAGATGATCGTCCGCGACGTGCCGTACGAGCACATCGACGCGGCCAGCGAAGCTGTCGGCGATCAGACGCGGATTCGAGTGGGTGATTACGTGGCGAGTGCGCCGGGCCAGCTCGGGCTGCCGGTGCCGATTGTCGTGGGGCAAGTGACGGAGATTCGCCACGATCCGAAACAGCGTCTCGTCTACGACGTGATCATCGAGTCAACCATCAAGCGCGACGACATCCGTTATGTGCACGTCATCCCGCTGATTCCGAACGCCGTCGCGATGGACTAGCGCATTTCACGCCTGCGCAGGGCCGTTCCTTCAGAATCCCTTATCGAAGCACGCGGATTTCGCCGAATCGGACCGTCGATGCGTCGACCGAGTTCCCCGGACTCATCGTGATTCCGATGATGTGTTCGCCGGCACAGGCGATGTGCCGCCGCCGCCAACGTGCACTGCGACAGGCATCGCGCTTTCCGGAACCAGTTCGTCCGCGGCGTCTGACACGACATGGCCAACGGTGCCCTTGACGCCCATGAAAAGCGACAACATCGCAGGCACGACGACGAGCGTAAATACCGTTGACACGAGAAGACCGCCAAGAACGACGGCGCCGACGCCTCGATAGAGTTCGGCGCCCGAACCGGGATTAATGACCAGCGCGAGCTGTCCGAAGAATGTCGTCAGCACAGTCATGAAGATGGGACGAATTCGCGTACGGACGGATTCGGCGATGGCGTCGTTGGGCGCCATTCCTTCCCGCACGAAATTGATCGACTGATGCACGATGAGAATGCCGTTGTTGACGACGATACCGAGGAGAATGACGAAGCCGAGAATCGTCAGGATGTCGAGTTTCTGAACAAGCATGGTCGGATCGCTGTAAGTCCATTGATTCACGAGCCAAAGACCGCCGAAGCCGCCGACGACGGCGAGCGGAACCGTCAGAATGATGACGAACGGATAGGCAAACGACTCGAACAAACCCGCCATGAGCAGGAAGACAATCAGGAGTGACAGCGCTAGCAGCCATTTCATGGAATTCCATGTGGTGACAAGCTTGTCAGCGTTTCCGGCGAGTTTGACGACGACGGAATCGGCGAGCGTGGCTTTCTGTGGTCCGTATCCTTCGCCGCGCATCTTCGCGATGATGTCGTCGTCGATGCGGGCAATCACATCCGGCAGCGACGCGCCATCGGGCGCGTAAACCGTCAGTTTGACAGCGGGCTGCGTCTCGATGTGTCGAATTTCCTGCGGCGCCGTCGTGCGATCGATGCTGCAGACGGACGACATCGGAACGATGTGTCCCGTCGGCGTGTAGATCGGCACATTGGCGATTCTCTGCGTCGTGTTGTCTTCCGCTGTCGGGTCCTCGGTGTTCGCGACTTTCAACGCGAGATCGATGCTGCGTCCACCTTCACGATACTGGCCGACGACGCGGCCGTCGCCGCACGCGCGGATGACGAATCCGAGCTCAGAGACTGTCAGCCCGAGATCACCCGCGCGGACGCGATCCGGGACGATCTGATCTTCCAATCGATCGCGATAGAAATTGTTGGGATTCGGTTCAACGTGTCCGAGGCGCTCCTGGCCGCACGCGCCCATGATGCTGAGCGCCGCCGGAACGACTTTTGCGAGATCGTCGCCCCGAACTTCGATGTCGACCGTGTTGCCGGACGCGTTCTTGAAGATCGACGACTGAAAGAAGATCGGGATGACGTCCGGAAGCGCCCCGCCGGATTGCGACAGAACGTTGACAAGCGGGCGCACGAGTTCCGCATCGGCGCTGGAAGCGCCCATGAAACAGCCGCCGCCCCAGGACACGAAGAAGAAGTTCTCGATCGGCGGCGGCGGCACGCGCCATTCCTCGATCTCGCGATTCACTTCCTTGATCGTCTTTCTTGCGGCGGCGATCTGCTCGCGCGTCGATTTCGGATCGGACTTCGTCGCCTCTGCCTGCTGCAACTGCGGCTTGAAGCGCTGATCAATGACATTGTGTTCGACGATGTCGGACCATTGCGACAGCAGTTTTTCGTATTCCGGCGTTCCCTCTTTCGCCTCCCAGAATTCACGGGCGCCGACGATGCCGCGTTCCGGCGCCCCGTTCTCGATGATCGCCGCCATGCGAAGGAACTCGTTCGTGTTGTAGCCGGGCGGAACGATGAGGAATCCGAATACGAGATTGCGATTGCCGCTTGGCAGATAGTCGGGCTTCGGCGCCATTTCAATGCTGCCGAAAATCGCCAGCCCAGTCATGCCCAGAACGACGAGCAATCGCAGGACGACGGAATGATTGATCGTACGCACGAGGGTCGCGACGCCGGATGCGATTCGGCCGCCGCTCTCATCGGAATGGCCTTTCGTCTTGCCGAGTACGCGGGCCGCAAGCGTCGGAATAACAGTGACCGAAACGACGAGCGACAGCGCGACGGCGCCGCTGATGGCGATGGCGATATCGCGGAAGAGCTGCCCAGCCTCCTCTTTCACGAACAGAATCGGCAGGAAAACAATCATCGTCGTCAGTGAATTGGCGACGACGGCGCCCCAGACTTCGCGCGTGCCGTCGGAAGCAGCCTGCATGCTGCTCTTGCCCATCTCGCGATGACGGAAGATGTTCTCCAGCACGACAATGGCGTTGTCCACGACCATGCCGACGGCGAACGCCAACCCCGCCAGCATGACGACGTTGATATTTCTTCCGAGCAGCGGAATGACGAGCAATGTCCCAATGACCGAGATCGGGATGGCCAGCGCAACGATAAACGTACCCGAGAAACTGCGCAGAAACAGTAGCAACACGATGATCGCCAGCAGACCGCCCCAGAGAATATTCTGCTGCACGAGACCGATGGACGAGTGAATGTACGTCGTTTCGTCGTAGACCTGCGTCAGTTCGAGCTTCATGCCGCGGTGGGCGAGGATCTCATCGTTGACGCGCTCGATCGCGGCCCGCAGTCCCTCCATGGCCTCGATGACATTGGCATTCGTCTCTCGATAAGCCGGCAAGGCCATAACAAAACGGCCCTTGCTGCGGACGAAGCTGTATTGCTTCTTGAAGGAATCCACGACTTGCGCGACGTCGGCGACACGTACCGGCCCGCCGTCGCCGACCTTGATGACGGTATCCCGAATGTCCTGAAGCGACGCATAGCGGCCTATCGTCCGAATGACGATGTCGCGTTTGCCCTGAGAATTGTTGCCGGCGGCGACGTTGGTGTTCTGCGACTGGAGCGCATTGGACAGTTCGGCGAACGTGATGCCGGCCTGCGCGAGTTTGTACGGATCGACGACAACCTGGATTTCTCGCTCGCGGCCGCCGAGCAGTCGAACCGAGGCAATTCCCTCGACGCGCTCCAGGAAGGGAATGACCTCCTCGTCGACGAACGTGTAGAGCTCGGGAACGAACACGTCCTGCCGATCCGAGTAGAGGATCATCCAGGCGATGGCCTTGTCGCCGTCCTCTTCGCCGCTGTTGACGATGGGGTTGTCGAATTCGTTCTGGGGAATCTGGTATTGCACTCGGCGAAGTGCGTCAGAAACGTCCTGCTTGGCGATGTCCTTGTCCGTGCCGACTTCGAATTCAAGCCGGATGCTGGATTCGCCCTGCTTCGCCGTGCCGATCATCTTTCGCAGGTTGGAGATGCTCTTGAGCATGTCCTCCTGCTTGTCGAGGATCTCGCGTTCGACTTCCTCGGGGCTCGCCCCCTCCCACAACGTCTGCACGATGACGACGGGCTCGTCGATATTGGGCGTCAACTGCACCGGCGCGCGAATCGGCGACGGCATGATCGAGGGCGGTACGATCGTCAACGTGCCGAACAAAACGAGCAGGATGACGCCGACGGCGACCTTGACGGGATTCCGGATAAATACGTCAACAATGCTCATTGCCGGCCATCAGACGATTCACGGCTCGCAGTCTTGTCCATCGCTGCATCGGCGTCAATATCGTTCGTGGAACTGCCCGGCCCGCTTTCCACATTCGCCGAGGAGTCTCTGTCGATCGTCGCCGTCGGATTTTGATTACCCGAAACGATGATGATCGGTCCCGGGCCTCTCAGGCCCTCATTTCCGCGCACGATCACGCGATCGCCCTCTTTCAGTGCCGGCGACTCGACAGCGAGGTATTGCATGACTTCAGCAACGACAGTGACCGGGGCGATGTCTGCGGCGAAACCCGCTTCAGCCGTACCGCGAGCGACGTATACGGTCGACGAAGTTCCGCGGCGCAGCACGGCATCCTTCGGCACAAGCAATCGTGATTGCTTCGGCCCCGACGGCACCATCGCGCGGACGAACATCCCGGCCTTGAGTTCACCATCCGAATTGGGGATGTCGATGTCCGTCGGGAACGTATTGGCCTGCGGATCGGCCTCGGGAATCACACGCGATACCTTGCCTTCCAAATCGCGCCCGAGAGCATCGACCGTCACCATCGCCGCTTCGCCGACATCGCAGAAAGCGACGGCGGATTCCGGGACCATCACGCGAGCGCGAACAGTAAACAGATCGACCATCTCAACAGCGGCTTCACCGACTTGCACCCATTGACCGACTTCGGTCATTTTGGCCGTGATCGCCCCGTCGAACGGCGCGAGGACGCGCGTACGGTTCAGGTTGTCCTCGGCGACGGCAAGTTTGGCCAGGGCCTCATCCAGCATGGCCTTGGACTGTCGAACGCGCGCCGCCGCCGCCGCGTGGTTGGCTTCAGCGTCGACGCGCTCCTTGTCACTCGATCGATCGAGCTTGGCGAGACGCGAGATCCGCTCCAGCTCAAATGCCGTTTTCTTCATGTCGGCCTGGCGAGCTTCCAGTTCGCCCTCCAGGGCATCGGTCGCAGCCTTGGCCTCATCGACGGCAAGCCTGCGAGTCACGTCTCGCAGAATACAGACGGCGTCCCCTTTTCGGACGACAGCGCCATAGTCGAACGGCATCTCGACAACCAGGCCTTCCACGTCTGCGGCGACGATGGATCGCATCCGCGGGTGCAGCGTTCCGACCAGCTGAATCGTCGGGGACACTTCGCGCCGGATGACGGGTTCGACTTCGACCTGGGCTGGGCCGCCGAACTGGGCCCACGTCGAAGACGTCACTGAAAAAAAACAGATCAGAGAGGCATACGAAATCGTGCGTAGCAATTGCGGACTCCGACGGCGGCGCCAGACGCGATGATTCTGCAAGCGCAATGGAAATATGATAGGACACACAGTCTGACCCGCCAATCGGTTCCGAGAATAACTTCGACATTCAGGAACGCAAGAAAGGCGGGATTTTCGCCCAATGTGAGCCGAGGTTCACGACTCGGACGTCGCAATCTCGGACCGTCGTCGCGGAATGGCCGGGATAATGGGCTGCTCCAATCGGCGGCGCTGGACTCGGCTGGGGCGTTCGCCCTATCATTAACTGTTGAAACGGCAGGATTTGCCACTGTTCCGCGTTCGTATGCACGAAGGTCGAAGGCGAGGAAAGACCGCCTCAAACCGTGCGTCGCGAACAACTTGGCGATGGGCCATGTCATCTCGAATCGGTATGCCCGATTTGCTCGGTCAGACGGAACTGTGAAACTCCTGTTAATTCGACCACGCGGGGACTATTGATTGGGCTTCAATCCTTGCCTGGGGGGCTCGGTGAGCATCTGCCATCGAGATGTATCGAAATGACAGAGAATCCACATCCAGAACTACCGCACGAGAGCAGCACCGAAACCGATGCGCCCGTGACTCGCTTTCAGTCCGAGGGCCGATCCGGGTTGGTCACTGGTACGGGGCTCGGCAAGTACCGGATTCTGGAACGTGTGCGCAGCACGCACAACGCGATCATCTACAAAGCGCGCGACGCGATGCTCGATCGCCTCGTGACGCTGAAGCAACTGTCCCCCGGGCTGATCGACGACCCCGTCGCATGCGGCGACTTCAAACGAGAGGCGCAACTGCTCGCCCGACTTTCCGGGCGATCACGCAATGTCACCCACGTCTATGAGCTGATCGGCGACGAACACGGCTTCTTCATCGCGGAAGAGTACATCGAAGGCGACTGGCTGGAGATGCAGATCTCCAAGCGAATATTCACGGCCGCCGACGCCCCGCAACTGCTGCGTCACGGTTGTCTCGCACTCGGAGCGCTGCAGCTTGAGCGGATCGTGCATCGTGACGCGTGGCCGGGCAACTGGCTTGTGGGTTCGAACGGTCGCCTCATTCTCACAAACTTCTCAACAGCGACGCGCGAAGGCGACGCCGTTTCGCCATCGATCGTGCACGCGAAGTATGCGGCCCCGGAAATCCTGCTCGGCGAGCCCTGCGACTGCCGGGCCGACATTTACACATTCGGCATGCTGCTCTATGAAACGTGTGTCGGTCGCGCGTCCCTCAAGGCCTGGTGTGAAGGCGAGTTCGGCTCGCCCAAGCCACACGAAGCCGCGTGGCGCGCGTGGCACGTCGATCTCGGCAAGAACCTGCCGCCGGCGCACGAGCTGAATTCCGAGGTCGTCGAGCCGCTGTCCCTGCTGCTGCAGGAAATGTTGCGAAAAGACATCGACGATCGCGCCGGCTCCTATCAGCAGATTCTGAGAACGGTCAATCAGCAGCTCGCAATCCGTCGCGACAATACGAAGGCGATCGGCGACGAGGGCCCCAAGGTCCTGGAGATCCGTCGCGTCGGAAACGACCCTTCGCGGCAGGCGTCGCTGGCATGGTTGCTGCGGGACGATCAGTCGACCACGACGACGCGAATCGAGGCTGACAAGGCGGCGAAGCGCTCGGCAGGTCGTCGAATCCACGCGAGATCACCCGTACCAGTCATTTCCGCCGAGTCCCGGCCGCGCACCGTCGTGTCGCAGCATGTCACGCAGGCGCCGCCCGAGACCGCGGCTCGCAAGCGACTGCCGAGAACGCCGATCGTGCCGCCTGCGCCGGCGGACGTCGAGGAGCCGCAGCGCAGCCGGGCAGGCTTCTTCCTGGCCGCCGCGCTCGCTATTTCCGTGATCTTCACGGCCGCCTTCCTCGGGTACCAGTCGTACACGCGCATCACGGATCCCGGCGACGAATATCGCAAGACGGCAGCGCTTGTTGAAGCAGCGGAGCAGGCACGTGTGGACGGCGATCTGGACGCCGCCCGACGGATGTTCCGCGACATCGTGGTCCTGACGGAAGGCGATCCCGATCTCCGCGGGCTATTCGATGCGGCGCAGTCGTCGTTGCTTCTGATCGAAGCCCGCGAAGCCGTCGACGCCGATCGGTTCGCGGACGCGGAATCAGCGTTGGCATCTGCCCAGATCGCCGGCGCTCCGCCTCATCAGATCCTCGCGATACGCGATCGACTCACGAGCCGCCGCGACGCGTTGCGAATACGCGAAATGAGCGAAGCGCAGATTGCAAACAGCCAGTTCGAGCAGGCCGAACTGTCGCTCTCGGACTATCGGAAGAACGCTGAGCAGTCGGGGCTCGATCCCGACGCGCTCGATCGAAAGCTGAATGAAACTCGGGAGGATCAGGAATACACGGCGGCCGTCGAAGCAACGCGTGAAGCAATCGAGCGGAAGGACTGGGAGACCGCCCTGATCAAGGCCCGCGACGCCAAGAACATTCGGGACATTCCGGAAGCCCGTCGGCTCGTGGACAAGATCATCGAAGGCAAACGACAGCAGGATCATCGGCTTCGAGGTGACCAGGCCCTACGGGACGGCGATTTCGCTGGCGCGGAAGCGGCCTATCGTGCCGCGCTGGACGTGTCACCTGACGACGAGATTGAGAAGAACCTGCGAACGGCAACGGCCGCGAGACTCTATGTCGAGGCCAACGAGGCGCTCGAAGCGGGCGATTTGATCACGTGCCAGCGATTGCTGAGAAACTCGCTATGGCAGGTTCGATCGAACGAAGCCCGGACGATGCTGGAACGGCTGACGCCGGCGTTCGAGGCAGCGGGCATGGTGATCAATGCGGAGCGTGCCGCCGATGCCGGCGAAACCGAAAAGGCCATTCGCCTGCTCGAAGCGGCGATCCCAAATCTGCCGTCGCCCGCCCGCGAACGAGCGCAGGCCACTCTCGATCGACTCCGACGCTGACATCGCACATGTCGCGAACGCTGTGTCAGATCACTTTTCACCCGGCGGCGTGCCGATGCGCACGATTCGTACATCGAACGGAAACGCGTTGACGAAATAGGCAAGGTGCGTGTCGCCTTCGTGCTGGTATAGTCCTCGCGGCGAAAATACCTGCCCCATCAGCGCCTGGTCGATCGCCTCCAGGAATGTCGCACTTTGTCCATTCTGCGAGTATCGCAGTACGGCCCAGGGACCATCCGCCGTCTGCCTTCCTGTCACAAGAATCTGACCGAGGTCCGTCACGAGCGCCCGATCCGCATCGACCAGCGGAGGCAACTCTAGAACGAATTTCGGGGCGCCGCCGCTCAAGTCATAGACGCGCACGCGTTTTCCATCGTCGTCCGTGACGCACAGGTGTTTATTCGAACATGCGATCGCATGCGGTCCGCGGAACCGAAAGTCGGGATCGAGCAGTGATTTGAACGCTCCATCCGACGACAGAATCTGAACGCGATGATTCCCGCGATCTGCCACGTACAGATTCCCTTCGGCATCGGAAGCGACGTCGGCCGGCGCGTGAAACTCGCCCTCAAAGAAGCTCGGCGGCCCCGGCCATACGGTTCTCGCCGGAATCGTCTCAATCAGTTCGTGACGCCCTCGACTGACGTCGTATATGGCCAGCACGTTGTTGACCGGGTCCGTAACGATCAACCCCTTGCGACCGAACGCAATTCCCTCGTAGTGCGGCGAGTACCCCGGAAACCGATCGGTACGGGGAAGATAAGCCTGGCTGCCTGCGACGGCGTCGAAGTACATCATGATCGGAGGACCTTCCCCAGAGAGCGTGATGTACGCCGCGTTATCGCGAATCGCCAGTTTGTGGCTCTCCTTGCCGTGCGGAAGGAACGTCGGTTCCGACAGCGGGCCTTCCCGATTGGAATGATCGGCGACCGACACGGCGAACCACGTATCCATGTCGTCTTCGGCCGTGTCGCTCGTCGTTTCGAAATACGGCTGCGGAATCGAGTTCTGCGCTGTCGCGTTCAGCGGTTGAGGAATCGTCGCGACGAGCGTCCATGGATTCGTATCCGCGGCGCCGAAACCGATTCGGCGATAAAGCCGGTACTCGTCGATCTTATTGAGATCAAGACCAGACGACACGGCCCAGGCCACTGTCAGATCCGGGTGCGGCGAATCCCGCTCCGGCATGTGAACGAACGCGTACGGAAGCTGCACAACGCCCGGTTCTCCCAGATCGTCGAATCGCGTCTTGATCCGATGCACGTATTCGTCGACGGCGCCGTGCAGATAGGCGAGATTGCACGTTTCAAGCGACAGGAAATAGAACGCTTCGGACTGGCCCTTGCCTTCGCCTTGACGCAGTCGAAGCAGAAGCAGTCCGTTGCCACCGTCCGGATCGATCTGTCCGAACGGATTCGGCCGGATGGCATAGCCATCAGGCGTTTTGTCGCCATCGCACGCGCGATTGGGCAACGGCGCCCTTCCGTGCTCGTCGGTCTGCGTCGCGACCCAGGGATCGCTGCCACTCGGGCCCGTAATCAGCCGCCGCCCCGACGCATCCGTCGCGAGTTGGAACACGTCAACCGTGGCTCCCGACACGGGGCCGCCGTTCGCACCGACAACTTCGATAATCACGTTGGCGGGAACCTGGTATCGATAGGTCCCGCGTAACCCTCGCGGCTGACCCGCGACCCGATTCAGATGGGCCGCTTCGAGTTCGCTGAACCGTACAGGACCCGCGTGCCGCATGATCGAATTGCCCGTCGTCGGAATGTGCCTGACGATTGCGGGACGGGCAAACTTGTCATAAACGCCGCATTCCGCAAGTCGGGTCTCGAAGACCGACGCGTCCTGCAGCCCGATTTCCAACCCCAGTCGTTTCATCGCCGGCCAGTCGATCCGGATCGCATTGAACGGCGAAACCGTGTCGCCGGAATTCCCATCCGGCCGCCCTCGCATCACAACAAGTGCATCGAATTCCGCTGCACCGCGATTGTTAACAAGTTGCTTCCGAAGGGCCGCTTCCTCTGCGTCGTTCGCGATGACGATGCGATCCAACCGCAGACGTTCGCATATGCCGTCAGGCGACGTCGGGTATTTCGATGCCGCGAGCAGCGCGTTGAAGCAGCTTACGTGATATTGCGCGTAGTCTTCGAAGCAATACGAATCCACGAGATTCGGCGTCGATCGAAATGCGTCGTATGCGGACTGCGGAACAACGATGACGAGAGCCAGCCCATTCAGCGGCTCGCGGAATTCGTTATTCCATCTCAGCCATTCCTGGCACGCGGCGGCCTTGTCGAGTGAGATCGCCAGTTCGTGCGCATCGTTCACCCACGACCACGGAAACTCCGCGACGAATTCGGCTCCGGGTTCGATCGGCGGCACCGTCACGCCCGTCCCGAGGGGTTTTCCGTCGATCGCCGCGTCGCACTTCACGGTTTCGGACGCCTTGTTTCCGGCGTTCAACACGTGGACGCGAAACGTGACTGACTCACCCGCGCCCGGCCGACCTGCGACGGCCGCGCGATCGATCGTCGTGGTTGGCGCGCCGTCGCGAAGCGTGACATTGCCTTGCCAACTCGTCGCCCTCGGGAGACGTTCGACGTACGCGATTGTCAGGTCCGGGAGCATCGGCCGGTCAGCATCCGGGGCGTCGCGGCGCACCTGGATCCAGTCCACATCGGCCGCCTCAAGGACCGTCGGCGTTCCGTCGGCGCCGTAAACGAGGACCTGATCGGACCACTCGAGGATCTTCCCCAGTTGCATGCCGCCGGCGTGCAACTGGAGCAGGTCCTTGTAATACCTGTCATGTCGCTCAAGACGATAGGGATTCTCTACGCCCGCGTGTGCGAAACTCGCCGCGCACGCAGCCCAACATGCAATTGCCCATCCGATCCGCATAGCCGAATTCCTTTGTCACTTTGCGACCGCGAACCGCGGCGCGCGGACGCCCGAATCATGTGCCGACATTGTCATGCATGGCATGTGTGAACCGCAAGCCGGTCACGCCGCGCGATGCATGTTTGTTACATGGTATCGTGATTCAGAATGAAAAGGTGATTCGAATCGTCAAACCATCGCGGCCGTGACGGCCGCGAGCACTTCGTCGGCCCGCCCGGACGGATAGCTGCCGGCATTCCATCGAAATCCGAGGCCATCGCCCTCAACGCGCGGAATGAAATGAAAGTGAAGATGGAAGACGGCCTGTCCCGCAGACGCACCCGTGTTCTGCAGCACGTTGACGCCCGTCGCGCCCGTCGCGTTCATGAGGGCGCCGACGAGCTTCGGCGCGACCGACAGGATCCGAGCGAGAACGTCGGCGGGCACATCTCGCAGATCCGTGAAATGTCGGCGCGGAATCAGGAGCGTATGTCCCTCGGCAAGCGGACTGACGTCCAGAAATGCAACGGCATCGTCCGACGACCAGACGCGCGCGGACGGAATCTTCCCCGATGCGATCTTGCAGAAAATGCAGTCCGAATGATCCGCCATGTCGTTGCTCGCCGGCAAGGTCTTATTGCAGCGCGAAAATGACGTGCGGGCAGGCAACCGCCGGCTGCCCGCCCGCACGATGCGATCTTAGTTCAATTTCAGGCTTCGTCGCCTGAGCGTCCGGCGTCGTCCGAGGTCTCAACCTTTCGGGGCGCGGCCGACGACTTTGCCCCGGCCTTGCGTCTCGGCTTCTTGCCTTCCAGGTAGGCGATCCGGGCGTTGATGCGCTCCCGGCGGAGGCCGACGGACTTCTTCTTGCCGCCGGTTGCCGGCTGTTCATTCGGATCGACGAGCTGAAGAATGGCCACTTCGCCGTTGTCACCGATGCGGCGCTTCGCCGTTCGGATGATCCGCGTGTAGCCGCCGGGTCGATCCTTGTAGTTCGGCGCGATTTCGGTCATCAGCTTGTGTATGACCGACTGCGCGACGAAGGGGATCTTGTTCTTGTTGTAGCTCGCGGGAACAGCACCGGTGCGATGGCGACGGCCGGAGCGGGCGAACATGACCTTGTGACGCTGCGCGTCGGTCATCTGATCGTACTTTTCCTGGTGCTCAGCGTCGATGATCGCGCGATCCCGAAGCATTGACTCGACACGACGCCGTGCGTCGATCGTACCCTTGCGGGCCACTGTGATCAGCTTCTCGACGAATCGGCGTGTCTCGCGCGCCTTGGGCAGCGTCGTCTCGACCTGCCCATGCTCGATCAGACTTTGCGCCATGTTGCGCCGCATCGCGTTCAGGTGCGATGCCGTTCGGGACAAATGCTTCTTGGCAACTCGATGTCTCATGGCCGTGTCGTCCTATGCCGCGCGGGCGTTGCATCGCCCCGGGGGTTCTCAGTTTCTCGCGAATGACACACGCGTCTCGCGGTCGATCAGTTGTTGTTCTCGCTCGTCGCCTCGACGCTGCGGTTGTGTTCCGAATCCGGCGCCGGCGTCTGCCCGGACTGGATGTTCATCGAACCCGAATCCAGCGGCGCTATCCCTGACACTTTCGTCGTGCCCGTGAAAGGTCCAAACGGGCCCGGCGACGGGTATACATCATCATCGTCGTCATCATCGGCGTCATCGTGCATGCCGTCCTGATCCGACGCCTTCAGGCTGAGCCCCATGTCCGTGAGCTTCCGCTTGACTTCGCGCAACGACGTCTTGCCGAAACTCCGCAAACGAAGCAGGCCGGGCTCGTCGTACAGGACGAGATCGCCCACTGTCTGGATGTTCGCCGACGAGAGGCAGTTGCTCGATCGAACCGAAAGCTGCAGTGCGGAAATCGGCATGGCCAACTTTCCGGCATCGGCGCCCGACGTGGCCGGCGCCGAGTCTTCTTCGTCGCCTTCGGCGGCCAGTGCCGCACCCAGTTCGAAATACTGAACGAACGGATTGAGGTGCTTGCGAAGAATCTTCGCCGCCTCAACAAGCGCCATCTCCGGCGTCAGGGTTCCATTCGTCCAGATTTCGAGAATCAGCCGGTCATAGTTGGTTCGCTGACCCACGCGCGTATCTTCGACGCGATATCGAACGCGGGAAACGGGCGAATAAACGGAGTCCAGCGGAATCAATCCGAGGTCCTGCTCGTCACTATCGCCCTTGTTCTCTTCCGCCGTTACGTAGCTGCGTCCGCGACCAACCGTCATTTCCATCTCAAAGTCGACGGCGTCGGTGAGCGTGCAGAGGAGCAGATCCTTGTTGATCACTTCCACGGACGCGTCAGACTCGATCGCACCCGCGCGAACCTCGACCATCTCGCCGGTCTTTCCTTTGACGGAAACGCGGATCGTCTTGGGGGTTTCGCTGTGCGACCTGACAACGACGGACTTGACGTTGAGGACGATCTCCGTCACATCTTCAAGAACGCCTTTCAGGCTGGAAAACTCGTGCTCCGCACCCTTGATGCGGACGTGCGTCACTGCCGCGCCTTCAAGGCTGCTCAGCAGGATTCGGCGCAGGCTGTTGCCGACTGTCGTTCCGAAGCCGCGTTCGAAGGGCTCCACGACAAATCGACCATAAACTTCCGTGCTTGCCGCTTCCTCGCGCATCACGCGCGTCGGCAGCTCCAGTCCTCGCCATCGAATTCGCATTGTCTCGACCTCCCGGTCCGGAGTTCACGGGCATGTTCGCCCTTCTGCGTCCGTACCGTGGTAATCGACCGCCGGCTTGCGCCGCGCCGTCGATTCCAAATATTGCCGTCTATCTAATTTCAAGCTGCGACCGCCCGCTCGCCGTCGACCGTCGCACTTGCCGCGCCATCACTTGCTGTTACGCCATCTTGCGCCCGCCGGACGCCGTCACGATCTTATACGCGCCGCTTGCGTCGTGGCCGGCAGCCGTTATGGGGCAGCGGCGTCACGTCCTCAATGGAGAGGATTCGAAGACCGCCGGATTGAATTCCCGAAACGGCCGACTCGCGACCGCTGCCGGGGCCTTTTACGCGCACCTCGACTTCGCCGAGGCCGTATCGCCGGGCTGCCTGCGCCGCCGTCTCGCCTGCCCGCTGGGCCGCGAACGGTGTGCTCTTTCGAGTGCCCTTGAAGCCGACCGTACCGGCCGACGCCCAGCACAACGTCTCGCCGTTCATGTCGGTGATGGTGATCATCGTGTTGTTGAACGTCGACTTGACGTGCACGATACCACGAGACACCTGTCGTTTGATCTTACGCTTGCCGCTTTTCGCCACGTGGACGGCTCCTTCTCTGTGTCAACTAATTCGCAGTCAGCCCGTCGCCATTCAACTCGGAGACCGCTTCGCCGCTATCGAAGTTCCTTAACGCCCTTCTTGCCCGCAACCGTCTTCTTCGGGCCCTTGCGCGTTCGCGCATTCGTTTTCGTGCGCTGACCGCGGACCGGCAGCCCCTTGCGATGCCGCATGCCCCGATAGCATTGGATGTCCCGCAATCGCGCGATGTTCTGCGTGATCTGCCGCCGAAGCTGGCCTTCGACCACGTAGTTTCGATCGATGATCGACGCGATATGGCTGATCTGATCTTCCGTCAGATCCTTCGCCCGCGTGTTCTCATCAATCTGTGCGTCCTTCAGGATCGCGCGGCTGAACGCCGGGCCGATGCCGTAAATATACGTCAGCGACACCACCACGCGCTTGTCGTTCGGAATGTCTACACCTGCAATACGAGGCATCCGTCAGCTTCTCCAATCCGCTCTATCTCGAAAGAGCATCCCTGTCGCGCTTGCCTGCTAGCCCTGTCGCTGCTTGTGCCGGGGGTCGGACGAGCAGATCACCCGAACCACGCCCTTGCGCTTCACAATCTTGCAATTCTCACAAATCCGCTTGACGCTGGATCGAACTTTCATCGCAACTGCTCCCTGATGCGTATCATCGTGTCGTTATCACCGACTCGACAAACGCGGATGGCTAACGACCATCCGTCAGTATGTCCACGCCGCTTTCTGTCACGGCGATCGTATGCTCAAAATGCGCCGACAGTCGCCCGTCGCGCGTCACCTGCGGCCAGCCGGTTCGATCGCCTGCACAGACCTGACGTCCGCCGGCGTTCACCATCGGTTCGACTGCCACGACCAAACCCGGCTCCAGCACGAAATCCTGCTTCCGCTGCTGACGATCCGAGTAGTTCGGCACCTTCGGCTCTTCGTGCATCTCGCGGCCGATGCCGTGGCCGACGAATTCGCGGACGACTGAAAAGCCCGCCGACTCCACAAACGCCTGCATCTGCGAAGCGACTTCGCTCCACATCCGTCCCGGCCGCATTTCCGCGATCGCCAGGTCAAGCGTTCGCTTCGTCACGTCCAGAAGCCGCGTGGCCTCATCGGAGATTCGACCCACGGCATAAGTAAAGGCCGAGTCGCCGCAGTAGCCTTTCAATCGCACGCCGCAATCGACTGCGATGATGTCGCCTTCTTCAAGTCGTCGATCATCGGGAATTCCGTGGACGACGACCTCATTCACACTCGCGCAAATCGCCGATGGAAATGGAAACTTCGTACTCGGCGTTCGCACGCCTCGGAACAAAGCCTCCGCACCGGCATTCGCTATGATCTCATCCGCCGCCACACCCAGATCCGACGCTCGAACCCCGGGGGCGACGAGCTTTCGCATCTCCTCATGCACGCGATGGACGATTCGTCCGGCCGCACGCATCAACTCGATCTCGCGAGCGCTCTTCAGCATCGGCGCGGACGACGATCCGCGCTCTCCCGCCGACGTATTTGCCTGTTGGCGTCCGGCGAACCGCATCATGCCCCACACGCCTCTTTGATCCGCGCCGTCACTTCGTCGATTTCGCCGACACCGCTAACAGAGCGCAAAAGCCCCTGCTCACCGTAATAGGCGATCAGCGGCTTGGTCTCGCGATGGTATGTCTCGAGCCTCTGTCGAACCACCTCCGGCGTATCATCCTTCCGACGCAGCAGCTTCTCGCCGTTGACGTCACATACACCCGCCACCTGCGGCGGACTGAATTTTTCGTGGTACGTCCGCCCACATTCAGGACAGTATAGCCTGCCTGTCAAGCGCGTCACGATTTCCGAATCCTCGACCTCGACGCTCACGACGTGGTCGAGACGCATTTTGGCGCTCTCCAGGCGGCTTTTCAGCCCCTGCGCCTGGGCCAGCGTCCTCGGAAACCCGTCCAGCAGGAATCCATTCCGTTCCGCGGCCCGACCGATGTGCTCGACCATCATCGCCAGAATCAGGTCGTCCGGCACCAGTGCGCCGCGATCCATCAATACCTGTGCCTTCTGCCCGAGTTCGGTCCGTGCCTTTCGCTCGGCACGGAGAATATCACCGCTCGACAGGTGCAGAAGTCCAAAGGCCTCGGCAATCTGGACTGCCTGCGTCCCTTTGCCGGCGCCAGGGGGTCCGAGGAGGATCAGGTTCACATGTAGGCTCCCTTGATTCGGCCGCCGCCTTCAGGGCCGAGGAAACCGCCGTAATTCCGCATGATCAGGTTCGACTCGATGCGCTGCACGAGATCAAGCCCGACGCTGACAACGATGAGCAAGCCGGTCCCGCCAAGGAACGACGAGACGAAAATCGGAATCTCCAGCGTCGCCGCGATCACCTGCGGCACGATCGCGATAAACGCGAGGAACCCGGCGCCCACATACGTGATGCGGGTCATGACCTTTTCGAGGTAATCCGCCGTCCGTTTGCCGGGCCGCAAGCCCGGAATGAAGCTGCCATTGTCGCGCAGCGAGTTGGCCATTTCCTTCGGCTGGAACTGAACCGTCGTCCAGAAGTACGCGAAGAAGTAAACCAGCGCGATATACGTCACGACATAAAGGAACCCGTTGCCGCTCCGGAACTCGTCGGACATCGTCGACCAGAGCGTGCTCTCGGGAAAAGTGCTCGACATCCATCCGAAGATCAGGCTGGGGAAAATCAGGAGGCTGCTCGCAAAGATGATCGGCATGACGCCGCCGTGATTCACTCGCAACGGCAGGTAGTTGCGGGCGCCGCCGAACATCCGTCGCCCCCGCATCTGCTTGGCCTGCTGAATCGGAATTCGGCGCTGGCCTTGCGTAATCAGAATCGATCCCGCGACCACCGCGACGAACGCCATCAGAATGAACAGGATCTTTGCGGGGCCCATCTTGCCTTCGGCGCTCACGTCGAGCGAGGCGTTCTGGATGACGTACACGACGGCCTGCGGCATTCTGGCGACGATGCCGGCCATGATGATCAGGCTGACGCCGTTACCGATGCCGTATTCGTCGATCTGCTCGCCGAGCCACATCAGGAACATCGTTCCCGCCGTCATGCCGGTGATGCCGATCAGCCAGAACATCGACGTCCCGACGAAACTCCCGCTGAAGTCCGCGAAGGACGGATAAACAAGTTGCTGGGCCGTGATGTACTTCAGCCAGAAGAATGCCTGAATCACGCAAATCACGACTGTCGAATATCGCGTGTATTCCTGGATCTTGCGGCGGCCGATTTCGCCTTCCTGCTTCAACTTTTCGAGCGACGGAATCACCGTGCCGAGGAGCTGGAAAATAATCGACGCCGAAATGTAGGGCATGATGCCGAGACCGAAGATGGTGCTCTGCTGCAGATTTCCGCCCGTGAACATCTGGAAGTACTCAGTCAGCTGGGCCAGACCGCTGCCGCTGCCGCCCTGACTCATTTTCCGGAAATGCTCTTCGAGCGAGGACTGATCGATGCCCGGAATCGGCACATAGAAACCGATCCGATAGACGGCGAGCAGGCCCAACGTGAAGTAAATCTTGTTTCGAAGATCCGGGACTTTGAAGATGTTCAAAAATGCTGAGAGCATCGGCCACTTATCCTTGTCGCGTCCGGCGGATGCATCGCATCAGTCGGACGGCGGACGCTGATCGTCTGTCATTCATCCGCCGACGCATCGCCCTTCGGCGCGTCCGGCGCGTCCTTCGCCTTCTTTGTCGCCTTGGGGGCCTTCGCTTCTTCAGGTGCATCGCCATCGTCGCCCTTCTTGGCCGACTTCTTCTTGGCGCCGCCCTTCGGGAGTTCGATGCCGGCGGCCTTCGCCTCGGCTTCGATCTGCCACTTGGGCTTTCGCACGAATTTCTTCTTGGGTCGATCGGCGAGCCACTTGGCCGTACCGCCGGCAGCCTGAATCTTCTTTTCAGCAGACGCCGAGAAGCGATGGGCTTCGATGGTCATGCCGCCGGACAGTTCGCCGTCTCCCAGCACCTTGACCAATTGGTCCTTGTCCCGGACCAACCCCTTGCTCTCGAGCTCGGCCGGCGTCACGTGGGCGCCCTTGTCGAACTTGGCCGAAAGCTCCGAGAGGTTCACAATCTGATATTCCGTGCGGAAGATCTCATTGCTGAAACCGTACTTCGGGATGCGCCGGAAAAACGGGAAGTTGGCGCCTTCCCGGAGCGACATCGCCGTGTAGCCAGCGCGCTGGCCCTGGCCTTTATGTCCGCGTCCCGACGTTTTGCCCCAGCCGCTGCTTTCACCGCGGCCGACTCGCTTGCGCTTGGGTTTCGCGCCGGCTTTCTTCGTAATTTCGGTGATATTCATCTTCGCCTAATCGCTTTTAGTTGTATGACGGCATTTCGACGCCGCGCAGCTTCGCGACGGTTTCCCGATCACGCAGCATGATCAACGCGTTCAATGTCGCCTTGCACAGATTCTTCGGGCTCGTCGAGCCGTACACTTTCGTCAGACAGTCGTGGACACCCGCCAGTTCGAGAACCGCGCGAACACTCTGCCCGGCGATGACGCCCGTTCCGGACTGGGCCGGCAGGATCTTGACGCGGCTCGAGCCGAATCGCCCCGTCACTTCGTGCGGGATCGTGCCGCCCATCAGCGAGACGGGGACCATATCGCGCATCGCCCGCTTTCGACCCTTTTCCACGGCGTTCGGGACTTCATTTGCTTTGCCATAACCGAGGCCGACGCGGCCGTTCTTGTCGCCGACGACAACCAGCGCGGCAAAGCTGAATCGGCGTCCGCCCTTCACGACCTTGGAGCAGCGATATACCTTGACGACGTTGTCGTCATAGGGCTGTCGCTCCTCCTGGTTCATAGCCTGTCTATCCGGGGATCGTGTTTGCATTCGAATTCAATTCCTGAACGTCGCTGACCCGCATTCCGGCGAGCTTAAAACTCCAACCCCGCTTCGCGGGCCGCATCGGCCAGCGCCTTGACGCGACCGTGATACCTGTAACCGTTGCGATCGAACGCGATCTGCCGAATGTTCTGCATCCGCGCCTTCTCGGCGATTGCCTGGCCGACTTTCTTGGCGGCGCTGCAGTTGCCGCCGGCAACTTCGCCCTTCATCGACTTCGAAAGCGAACCGGCGCTGCAGAGCGTTTTGCCGCTCAGATCGTCGATCAGCTGAACGCTGATGTGCTTGTTGCTCCGCGTCACGCTGAGTCGAGGTCGATCGGGCGTCCCGAAAATCCGACGTCGAACACGCCGCTTCCGGCGCAGTTGTCGCAGTGCTGTTTTCTTTGTTGCCTTCATCGTTACTTTCGCCTTATGCCGCCCGATTAACCGCCGGCGCCGGCAAACGCCTTGCCTGCCTTGCGACGAATCTGCTCACCTTCGTATCGAACGCCCTTGCCCTTGTACGGCTCCGGCTTTCGTGCATCCTTGACATTCCGGGCGAACTGCCCGACCAACTGCTTGTCGATCCCTTCGATCGTCAGCCTGGCCGGCGTCTCATCGCCCTTCGCCTGCGGCACATCGATCGTCACTTTGATTCCCTGCGGAATCGGAAGCTTGATCTGATGCGAGTAGCCGACTGTCAGGTCGAGCGAATTGCCCGCGACGGCACAGCCGTAGCCCGTGCCGTACACTTCCATCTTCTGCTTGTAGCCTTCCGTCACGCCGACAATCATGTTGTTGACGAGCGCCCGCGTCAGGCCGTGAAACGCGCGTTGCTGCGCCGCGTCGCTGGACCGGTCAACGCAGACCTGTCCGCCATCGACGCTGACGGACACGCCGTGCGGATGCGTGAAATTCAGAGTCCCCTTCGGCCCCGTGACCGAAACGACGCGATTTTTCACGTCGATCTTCACACCGGAGGGGATCGCCACAGGTTTTTTGCCGATACGGGACATCAGTCTTCAGCTTTCGTCAATTGCGACGCCGAACAAGTCAGCGCTTAGTACACTGTGCACAACAACTCGCCGCCGACGCGCTGCTCGCGACACTTGCGATCGCTCAGCACGCCCCGACTCGTGGACAATATGGCGATCCCGAGCCCGTTGAGCACCTGCGGAATCTCGTCAACACCCACGAAGAGGCGACGACCGCCCTTGCTCTCGCGCTTCAGCTCGTTCAGTACGATCTCGCCGCGCGGACCGTACTTCAATGCAACGCGGATCTTGCCCTGCACGCCGTCGTCGATCTCGTCGAAGCCCTCGATGAATCCCTCATCCTTCAGCACCTGGGCAATCGCACACTTCAGGTTGCTGCGCGGAATCATCACGTGCTTGGCCTTGTTACGGGCCGAGTTGCGAATTCGCGTCAGCATGTCAGCGACAGGGTCACTCCACATCGATCATTATCCTTCGGCGCTAACGCCTTCGTCGTCTTCTTACCAGCTCGCCTTGCGCACGCCCGGGATCTTCCCTTCGTGCGCCAGATTCCGGAAACAGATCCGACACAACATGAACTTGCGATAGACCGCTCGCGGACGACCGCACACCTGGCATCGCGTATAGGCGCGCACCTTGAACTTGGGTTTTCGCAATGCTTTGACGATCAACGACGTCTTGGCCATAGGGCGTCTCGCTTCCGCCGGTCCATCCGGCGAGGTTTATCTCAAACTCAGGCGGCCTTGTCCGCGTCCGTCTTGCGGAACGGCAGGCCCAGCCTCTGCAACAGTTCCCGCGCCTCGCGATCATTTCGCGCCGACGTGGCGAACGTGATGTTCATTCCCTGCTGGAACGTCACCTTGTCAGGATCAACTTCCGGGAAGATCGTCTGCTCCGTCACGCCCATGCTGTAGTTGCCGCGGCCGTCGAAGCTATTCGGGTTCAACCCGCGAAAGTCGCGAACACGCGGGATCGCCACGGCGATCAGGCGATCGAGAAACTCGTACATGCGCTTGCCGCGAAGCGTGACCTTCAGGCCGATGTCGTAGCCTTCGCGGAGCTTGAAGTTCGAAACGCTCTTCTTGGCCTTGCAGATGACGGGCTTCTGGCCGGCGATCATCGACAGCTCTTTCAATGCCGTCGGGATGCGCGTCTTTTCCTGAATCGCGCCGCCGATGCCCATCGAGATCACGATCTTCTCGATCTTGGGAATCGCCATCGGATTCTTGATGCCCAGCTCCTGCTTTAACGCGGGAGCGATTTCGGTCTTGTATTTTTCTTGCAGTCGCGCCATGGCTTCGACACCGACACATTCCGGGCAACGCACCATCGCATCGCCAGGGGTTGTTTTCACGGGCACGCCATCGCGTCACCCGATTGACTACTACGCTGGACCTAGCTCGCCGACGACGCCTTCGCCTCGTCGAGCACGGTTCCGCCAACCGTCACGCGCCGCTTGGACGTCACTCGTCCGCGGCTGTCCTTCTGAATTTCAAATCGAACGCGCGAGCCGCGCCCCGTCTTCGGATCGACCGGCAGCACATTCGAAATGTGAATCGGCGCTTCCTTCTGAATGCGGCCGCCCTGCGGATTCTTCCGGCTAGGTCGCATGTGGCGATGGACGAGATTGACGCCCTCGATATACACGCGATCCTTCGTCGGCTCGACGCGCAGGATTTTCCCCTGCTGACCGCGATGCTCGCCGCCGATCACTTCAACACGATCGCCTTTTCGTACCTTTGCCGCCATGACTCAAATCACCTCGCTCGCCAGCGACACGATCTTCATGTAACCCTTGTCGCGCAGTTCGCGAGCGACGGCGCCGAAGATTCGGGTGCCGCGCGGGTTCTTCTCGTCGTCGATGATCACTGCCGCATTCGAATCGAATCGAACGTAGCTACCGTCCGGCCGGCGAACCGGCGACTTCGTCCGAACGATGACGGCCTTCACTTTTCGGCGCGTCGATCGCTCCTTGCGGTTGTTGCCGACATAGTAGTCGCTGTTCGGCAACGCCTTCTTGACCGAACACACGACGATGTCGCCGACCGACGCCGTGCGACGCGTGAATCGCATCCGGCCCGTCGAACCGCCCAGCACGCGAATGACCAAGGCCTTCTTCGCGCCGGTATTGTCCGTGATGTCTACTACGCTCTCTTGTTGAACCATCGCCCAGCCGCTCCGTTATACCTGTTCCGTTCGGCGAATGATCCGCAGAAGCCGCCACGACTTCGTCTTGCTGATCGGCCGGCACTCGGAAATCTCGACCACGTCACCGACCTGGGCCTCGTTCTTCTCGTCGTGGGCGTGCAACACCAGGCGTCGTTGCATGTACTTGCCATATTTCGGATGCCGCAGCAACCGTTCGATCCGAACCTTGATCGTCTTGTCGCGCTTGCTTGTTTCGACCACACCGATTCGCTTGCGGCGCATCGTGCGGGCAGTGGCGGCCGTCGCAGTACCAGTTGTTGCCGTGTCGCTCATAACCTGTCGTCACTCACTTTGGCCCCGTCGCCGGGACGTTATGCTTTCGCCTTGCCGCTCTTCCGCGATCCAATCGATTCCATGTGATGCTGCTTCTGCTCGATATTGCCGACGTTTCGCTCGCTCAGCGTCGTCAGAACCCGCGCCACATCGCGCCGAGTCTTGCCCAACTGGGACGAGTCCTCCAGCTTCTCCGTCACTGCCTGGCTGCGCAGATCGAAGTAATGCCGGCGGAGCCGATCCAATTCCGTGTGCAATTCGTCCGTTTTGAGTTCCCGCAGGTCGGCTATCTTCATCGTTCTATCCTTCGACCCTTACAGACTCGGCAGTCGCTTCACGAAACGACATCGGTACGGCATCTTGTGCGCCACACGCGCCAATGCCGCTCGCGCAACGTCTTCCGGGATCTCGCCAATCTCGTAGAGAATCGTTCCGGGCTTCACGAGGGCGACCCAGTGGTCGACTTCGCCCTTGCCCTTACCCATACGCGTTTCCAGCGGTTTGCCGGTGATACTCTTGTGCGGAAAGATGCGGATGAAGACGCGCCCCTGGCGAGCCAGGTAATGCGTCGCCGCCATACGACCCGCCTCGATCTGGCGCGCCGTGATTCGGCCGCCCTCGAGCACCTGCAATCCGAATTCGCCGTAGGCGACGCGATTGCCGCGTGTCGCATTGCCTCGCGTGTGACCGCGATGCATCTTTCGATATTTGACTCGGGCCGGAAGCATGGCCATGACGAACAGTCTCCTCGCTTATGCCCTTGCCCGGCGACCGCCGCGGCGAACCGGTTCCGCTTCGTCCACTTCGTTCCCATACTCGCCCTTGTAGAGCCAGACGCGAATGCCGATGGCACCGTACGTCGTGTAACTCTCGGCGAATCCGTAATCCACATGCGCCTGCAACGTCTGAAGCGGAATCGAACCGCGCTTCTGCGTTTCAGTGCGGGACATTTCCGCACCGCCCAGGCGACCTTTCGCGATGATCTTGATGCCGAGCGCGCCGGCGGCCATCGCCGCGTCGCACTTCATCTTGACCGCCCGGCGGAAGCTGCCGCGACGTCGCAGCTGAGCCGCGATGTCCAGCGCCACGAGCTGGGCGTTCATGTCGGGGTTCTTGATCTCGCGAATGTTGACGCTGACTTTTCGATCGATCAGGTCCTCGACCAGCTCGCGAAGCTTGTCCACTTCGGCGCCCTTGGGGCCGATGACCATGCCGGGGCGGGCCGTCGAGAGGAACACTTTGACTTCGTCGCGCGTTCGCTCGATCTCGATCTTGCTGCAGCCGGCAAACGGCGGCGTGCGATTGAGCCGCTCATTGATCAGATCGCGGATCTTCTGATCCTCGATCAGGAATTCAGCAAACGCGGCCTTCGGGGCGTACCATCGCGATCGCCACGGCTCCGTGATGCCGACTCGAAATCCAGTTGGATGGACCTTTTGTCCCATTGCGCTAGTTCCTCGGTCCTTCGCTCACTGTGACCACAATATGACTCGTTCGCTTCAAGATCGGATGAGCGCGACCGCGATCCTTCGGTCGGAATCGCTTGATCGTCGGGCCTTCGTCGACCCGCGCTTCGTGCACGAACAGTTCGCGAACGTTCGCCTCCTGCTCGTCGGCGTCCGCCATTGCGGCCCGCAGCACCTTGTCCACCATCACGGCCGCTCGCTTCGGCGTGAACTTCAGGACGTCCAGCGCCTCGTTCACATGCCGATCCGCAATCAACTGCGTGACCAGTCGCGCCTTGCGGGGACTGATGCGTGCATATCGATGAATACTCGTAAAAGCAGTCTTATCTGCCATAACTCAATCCGTTCCGCGACGCCGAGCGCAAAACTACTTCTTCTTCGTCTCAGTGTGGCTTCGGAAGGTTCTCGTCGGGCTGAACTCGCCGAGTTTGTGGCCCACCATATCCTCAGTCACGTACACTTTGTGAAAGATCTTGCCGTTGTGAACGTCGAACGTCTTCCCGACGAACTCCGGCGGAATCGTGCAGCGGCGCGCCCACGTCTTGATCGGCGCGCGATACCCCGCCGCCTCGGCCTTCATGACTTTCTCATAAAGCCGGGGGTCAACAAACGGTCCTTTTTTCAGACTTCTCGACATCGTCTAACGTCCAAATCTGTCATGCCGGCCATCGGCCGACTCGAATCACGCCGCGTTCCTGCGGCACGCGTATTGACCTACTTCCGTCGCGGCATCGACACCTGCCCGTAACGAACGCTCTTGCGTCGTCGCAGGATCCGCCGATTGGATCGATTCCTCGGCTTTCGCGTCCGGCCGCCCTTGGCGAGCTTGCCCGTCGGGCTGCACGGATGGCGACCGCCGCCGCTTCGTCCTTCACCACCACCCATCGGGTGAGCGACCGGGTTCATCGACGTTCCGCGGTTGTGCGGCCGACGCCCCAGATGTCGCTTGCGCCCGGCCTTGCCGAGCGAGATATTCTTGTGATCGAGATTGCCGAGCTGACCAATCGTCGCCCGACACTCGACGCGAACCTGTCGCATTTCGCCGGACGGCAGAACGATCGTCGCCCAATCGCCTTCACGGGCCACAAACCTCGCCGCACCGCCCGCCGAGCGGACGAGCTTACCGCCCTGACCCGCCGACATTTCGATGTTGTGAACGTCCATGCCCACCGGCATGTCACGGAACGACATCGCGTTGCCGACCTTGGGTTCCACGCCCTTGCCGCTCATCACCTTGTCGCCGGCCTTCATGCCGTTCGGGGCGAGGATGTAGCGGAATTCACCATCCGCGTACTCGACGAGCGCGATGAAGACGTTTCGATTCGGATCGTATTCGATCGCCTCGATCGTGCCTTCGATACCGTCCTTGCTCCGCTTGAAGTCGATCAGACGATAGAGCCGCTTGTGACCGCCGCCGCGAAAACGCGTCGTCGTCTTGCCCTGGTTGTTCCGACCGCCCTTCTTGACGAGCGGCTGCGTCAGCGACTTCTTCGGCCGACGACGCTTGTCCGTCAGCTCGGCATAGTCGTTAACGCTGGCGTTGCGTCGCCCCGGCGTTGTCTTGTTGTAGATTCGTACGCCCATCGGTCTATCCAATTCGACTTCGACGCGTGGCCGAAGCGGGCCGCCCAATCAAGAGCGCCCATCCGCGAATCCCTGTTAGAAAAGGTCGATGTGGTGCTCAGGTCGAAGAACGACCACCGCCTTTTTCCAAATCTTCGTCGTCCCCGACCGCCCGCGATACCGCCGCGTCTTGCCCCGCTGAATCGAGGTCCGGACACTGGCCACTCGCACACTGTAGATCTTCTCCACGGCATCGCGGATCTGGATCTTGTTCGCCTTCTCATGTACTTCGAAGGCATAGGCGCCGCCCCGCCCGGGGCGCGAACTCGTCGGCTGATGCGACGTCTTGCTCTGATGCGTGCCCTTCTCCGTCACGAGCGGCCGCCGAATGATGTTGTAAATATCCATCGATCCGCTACTCCGACTTCGCTGCCGACAAACCGCTCGACAGGGCTGCAAAAGACTCGGGCGTGAACACCAGGCTGCGTGCCCGAAGGACGTCATACGCGTTCACGTCACCCATGAGCTTGATGTCAACCTTCGGCAGGTTGCGCCCGCTCTTCACCAGGTTCTCGTTCGGCGCGTCGATCGCCACCAGGACGCCCTGCGGCGAACCCGCGGCCGACAGCAAACCGACCATTTTCTTCGTCTGCGGCTTTTCGAAGACCATGTCCTTCAGGATCTTTGCGGACCCTGACAGGGCCTTGGCGAGAATCGCCGAATCCCTCGCCAGACGGCGGGACTTGCGATTCAGCTTCTGCGAAAAGTCGCGATTCTTCTTGGCGAATGCGTGACCGCCGCCGACGCGAACGGGGGTTCGAAGATTACCGGCTCGAGCACGGCCTGTGCCCTTCTGCCGATAGAGCTTCTTCGAAGCGCCGTGGACGTCCGCCCGACTCTTGGTCTGCACCGTTCCGACGCGCAGGTTGTTGCGGTACGCCACGATCGCCTGCTTGAGCAGGGAATAACGCACGCGACCGCCCAACAGATCCGGATCCAATCGCTCGGAGCCGACCTGCTTACCCGCCGCATCAATGATGGGAATCTCAATCATGACGACTCTACCCATCGAAAAGGGTCGCATCCGCACGCAGCGGCCGCGACCCCGATGATCCTTTTACTTCTTTGCCTTCGCTTGCGCGATAACCAGGTAACCGCCGTTCGGCCCCGGAACACCACCCTTAACAAGGAGAAGGTTTCGATCCTTGTCAACGGCGACCAACTTCTGATTGCGGGACGTCACGCGCTCGTGACCCATGTGCCCCGACATCTTCTTGCCCTTCTTAACACAACGGCCGAGACCACGATTGCCGTGACCGCTGATGCTTCCGGGCGAGCGATGCTTACGCTCGACGCCGTGCGAGGCTTCCTGGCCGGCGAAGTTGTGACGCTTCATCGTGCCCTGGAATCCCTTGCCGATCGTCGTGCCGACGATATCCACATGACCGACTTCAAGCTCTTCGAAGATCCCGACCGTCACGACGTCACCGGCCTGCTTGCCCGACGCTTCCGTCAGTCGAATTTCCCGCACGAATCGCTTGGGCTTCTGATTGGCTTTACGGGCATGACCGATCTCCGGTCGCGTGCAACGCGCAGGCTTCTTATCCAGAAACCCGAGCTGCACAGCCTCATAGCCATCCGTATCCATCGTCTTGACCTGCAAGATCGAACACGGACCCGCCTGGATCACCGTGACCGGAATGGCATTGCCATCGGCCGAGAAGATCCGAGTCATTCCGACTTTTGTTCCGAGGATCGCCGCCTTCATCTGGCAAAATCCCTGCCCGTGGTCGACGAAACTCGCCGCCACTACCGCGCACGATATTCACTCGAGCGCTTCTAACCACATTTTCGAATGGGTTGAAGAGAAGACCAAGCAGAGGAACCTGTCTCGACAAATGCGAGCGGGTTCGTGCCCTACGCCTTGATCTTGACAAACACGCCGGCCGGCACAACGAGCCGATTCAGCGCTTCAACCGTCCGCGCATTCGGTTCAAAGATGTCGATCAGACGCCGGTGCGTCCGCATCTCGAACTGTTCGCGCGATTTCTTGTCAATATGCGGGCTGCGGAGCACTGTGTACCGCTCGATCCGTGTGGGAAGAGGAATCGGCCCCCGAACGCGGGCACTCGTGCGCTTCGCCTGATCGACGATCTCCAGCGCAGAGCCATCCAACGCTCGATGGTCATAGGCCTCCATCCGGATACGTATTCGATCGGTCGCCATGTGCTTATCGTTGCTCCCGTTACCGCAAACGTCGCGTTTGTGCCTTCCGCAAACGCAGACGGGTCATACTACTATTGCGGCGGGGAGTGTCAAGGCGTCGGGACCGCATTATTGAAAATTCTGTGAATCTTGTTCCAGTACTGCCAGGCCCTATGCCGACTGGCCTATCCGCGCCTCGGCCGCCCGCTTTCGCACATCAGACCTTGCGGCATCCCGACTCGATTCGAACCCCATCATCGGAATTCGCGGGCCGACTCCCAGCGGCAGCCCCCGGGGACGAATCAGTCGTCGTATCCGAACTTCTTCAGGAGCGTCTTCTGTTCGCCTGCCGGCATCGCGGCGTAGGCTCTCGGTTCCATCGACCAGCTGGATCGCCCCTGGGTCAAAGTCCGCAGCTTCGTGGCGTACTGAAACATTTCAGCCAGGGGTACTTCCGCGTGAATGACCCGATCCGAGCCACGCATCTCGGTCTCCTGAATGATCCCGCGACGGGCACTGAGATCCCCGCTGACAGGCCCGAAATAGTCGTCCGGCACAGTGACCTCCAGCTTCATCATCGGCTCCAGCATGATCGGTCCGGCATGCCGTACGGCATCCTCAAACGCCGCCCGAGCCGCATTTTCGAACGCCAATTCGGTACTTTCCGACTCGTGCTGCACGGCATCCAGCAATGTGGCCCGGACGTTCAGCAGCGGATACCCGGCGAGCGGACCGACGAATAGGCAATCCTTGATCCCCTGCTGAATCGCCGCCAGAAACTCGGGTCGGAGGTTCGAATCCTCCGGCAACCGATTCCGGAACTCGTAAGTCGTTGTCGAGCCCGCAACCGGCTCGAACGGCTCCACTTGAACCTTGACCGTCGCCTGCTGAGGACCGCTGGCCGTCGTGATCTCGAATTTCTTCAGCGATTCGCCCCGGGACTTGATTGTCTCGCGATACGCGACCAGCGGTTCTCCGACGTTGACTTGGACCTTGAAATCCTGCGCCAGCTTGTAGGTGAGCACCTCCAGATGAAGCTCACCCATTCCGCTGAGAATCGTCTGCCCGGTGTCCGTATTCGTCCGATGCTGAAACGTCGGATCCTGCTTTTCCATCTTCGTCAGGGCTTCCGCCAATGCGTCCTTGTCTTTCGTGTTCTTCGGCTCGACGGAAACGGACAATACGGGCTCCGGAAACTCAATCCGGCCCAGCAGGACCGGATTATTCTGATCGCAGATCGTATCCCCGGTCAGGGCGTCCTTCAGGCCCAATACCGCGATGATCTCGCCCGGACCGGCCCGATCGATCTGCTCACGCCGCTTGGCGAACATCCGGAACAACCGGCTGACATTCTCCTTTTTGCCCGTGTTGTGGATGTACGCCCGCAGATTCGACTTGAACACGCCGCTGTAGACCCGGATGAAGTACAGATCGAGCGGCTTATCAGCCACAATCTTGAAAATGTAGGCCGCCAGCGGATCCTTTTCGCTCGGCTTGCGAATGACCGGCGTCTGATCGTCCGCGGATTTGACCCCAGTAATCGGTGGCACATCCAGCGGCGACGGCAGGTAATCCACAACGCCGTCCAGCAAGCGCTGCACGCCGATCCGCTTCAGGGAACTGCCGCAGAAAATCGGCTGTGCCGCATTCGTGACAGTGGCTTTTCTCAACGCCCGCTTGATCTCTTCGACGTCCAGCGGCGTATCGGCGAAGAACTTCTCCATCAGCTCCTCGTCGTATTCCGCCGCCTTCTCCTCCAGATGGCGACGCCAGAATTCGGCGTCGTCCTTGCACTCAGCCGGAATTTCGACTTCGTCGACCTTCTCCCCCATGTCCCCATGAAACAGGTAAGCCTTCATCGTCAGAAGGTCGATCACGCCCTGGAATGTGCTGTCCGCACCGATCGGAATCTGCACGGGAATCGGGTCAGACGTCAGCCGCTTGCCGATCGACTCCACAGAGGCGTAGAAGTCCGCGCCCATCTTGTCCATCTTGTTGATGAAGCAGATCCGCGGAACCTTGTAGCGATCCGCCTGCCGCCAGACGGTCTCTGACTGCGCCTCGACGCCCTCTTTCGCGTCGAAAACGATGATCGCACCATCCAGAACGCGCAACGATCGCTCGACTTCCGCAGTGAAATCGACGTGGCCGGGCGTATCGATCAGATTGACAGTGTGGCCCTTCCAGGGAAACGTGACGGCTGCGCTGAAGATCGTGATGCCGCGATCCTGCTCCTGCTCGTCGAAGTCCGTCGCCGTCGTCCCGTCGTCGACGTCCCCCATCTTATGGGTCTTTCCGGCGTAATAGAGGATGCGCTCAGTCGTCGTCGTCTTGCCCGCGTCAATGTGCGCCGCGACACCGATATTCCGCAATAGGGACAGGGGCGAGGTTTCAGTGTCGGATTCGTCGTCTTTCTTCTCGCTGGCGGCGGCGGGCATGTTGGGGCTCCTCGGACGTCGGGAATTCGCAATCGAGCCTGTTGCGACAGGCGAATACAAAGAGCGGTAGCTTAGATTCTCTTCGCGCCATTCACAACACGGAACGCGATCATCCGAATTCCCCCGCGACCCGTCGATCTCGAATGCCCAGATATGACTCAACGCGGCGTTCCACAAATAGCGCATGATCGCTGTCCATCAGGCCGCTGAGGATCTTCCGCTTGCCGCCGCCCTTCTTCGACGCGAACAGCTCATAGCTCACGCTGGTCCCATTCTCACCCCGCGAAATCTTCTGTTTGCAATAGAGCTGATCGATCTGCTCGACGGGCATCCGCAAGGCGCCGAACCATGGCATGGGGCGATGGGCGACCGACAACTCGCGACTGTCTACGACGATCTCCGTGCGATTCACGAATCCTGCGATTGTCCAGTACGTCAGACCGACGCCGACGGCGACATGGAGCACCGGAAAGACGCTCATGATCCACGGAGCGTCCTTCGTCAGCGCAATGTAGTACCAGAAGACCAGAAACCCGTCCCACGCGATGCAGAAGAAGACCATGAAGAAGTAAAGCGGGGAATACCAACGACGTATGATTCGAAGCCCTGATCCCGATTCATCGACCCGAATCGACTTCGGTTGCGGGACGTTCTTGTCGACGCGGCGATCGTGTCGCGCGCGCTCATCGGATTCTTCGAAAACGCCGCCCAGACTGAACAACGCCTGGCACGCCCTGCACTTCGCGGCCATCGTGCTCAGATTCATGTCGTCCGCGGGAATCTTCGCACCGCATTGCGGACAAAAAACGTTCATACCGAGCTTCTCCAAGTCAAGGTCGACCTCATCACCATTAACTTTATCTGAAAATGCGGCCGATACGCTTTATAATCCGGTTTTTGCATTCGAACGAACCGCGGGAGCGCACGCATGATCATCGACGTCCACACGCACTTGAACAACTACCACGAGGACCGCGTCCGCTCCATCACAGAGTGCCTCGACAATCTCGAGAAGGAAATGGAGGCCAACGGCGTCGGCTACGCCCTTGTGCTCACCTCCTACAAGGTCACGGAGCATCGCCCCTCGACCGCCAGCGTCATCGAGGCCACGGCCGAGTATCCGCACATATCCGTCGTCGCCGGCATCAGCTATCTCAATTACAAGGAACGCGATCTGCGGGAAGTCAGCGACTACATGCAGGAAGGCCTCGTCAAGGGCCTCAAACTCTACCCCGGCTACGAGCCGTTCTATCCGCACGACAAACGCTGCCAGGTCATCTATGAACTCGCCCAGGAATACGACGTCCCCGTCATGATCCACACGGGCGATACCTACACGCCCAAGGGAAAAGTGCGCTACGCCCATCCGATCCACATTGACGACATCGCCGTCGACTTCCCCGAGGTCAAGTTCGTCATCTGCCACTTGGGCAACCCGTGGATCCGCGACTGCATGGAAGTGGTGTACAAGAATGCGAATGTCTATACCGACGTCTCCGGCCTCGTGCTCGGCGACTTCGAGGATCGATTCGAGAAGTTCATGCTGGGCCAGATCCGCGAGGCGATTCTCTACGCCGGCGAACCGCAGAAGTTCCTCTACGGCACCGACTGGCCGATCTCCAACATGGCGTCGTACATCAAGTTCATCGACGGCCTCGGCCTGACGGACGACGCCCACGAGATGATCATGTGGAAGAACGCCGCCAAGCTCTTCAAGATCGGTCAAGACGATCTGGCCGACGTCGATGACGACCCGCCGCCGCCCGGCAAGAAGAAGCCCGTCTTCAAGGACTAAGCCGATATCGCAATCGCGGATGTCGAATGCCCGCGCAGCGATCGATTGCCGCGTCAACGCACCCGTCTGCACGCTCGAACCGAGTCGCCGACCCGACGGATTGAATCGAATTATCAGAAACTCCGCAGAATTATTGGCCGATGCCGGAATTTTCTCGCCCCGAGATTTCACCATGCTCATGCAATAACCCTCTCCGGCGGACGTTATTCTCGCTTTTGATCCAATTCTGACGAATGCCGCGATAACGCCCCGATCTGAAGTGTGCGACGCATGAACGCAATCGCACGGCACGCTTCACGCACGGCGCATAACCCAACGTGACATTCATGTAACACAGAAATCCCGGCGACGTCCGCGCGCGCATCGCCGCGCCAACGTCGAAATTCGACACGTGTCTATCCGCCCGTTGCCGACGCGAGTCGGAACCGAACGACTGGCGGCGTTATGAAGACGCCCTTTGCAAGAGGAGTAGAAACCATGAAACGCTTCGCTTCCCTCATCCTGACGCTTTCACTGTCCAGCGCAACATCGCTCTTCGCGGCGGACGCCGTCGCAACGAGCATCGCCACCAACGGCGGATCGAGTTCCTCGTCGGCGTACGCCGTCGGCAACGGCTCGGCGCAGTCACACGCCGCCGCCACCAATGGCGGTCGCGCCATCTCGAACGCGACGGCGATCGGCAGCCGTCGCGGCGAGGCGATCAGCACGTCGATCGCAACAGCCGATCACGGCCTCGCCGTCAGCAACTCGACGGCAAGAGCCAACGCCCGCTTCGGCGGACGCTCCCTCGCCGTCAGCGACAGCGTCGCGGGAACCGTCGGCGGCGTTGCGATCAGCAATAGCGACGCGAATGCGAGCTCGCGATTCGGCGGCCGCGCGATCAGCCGCTCGTCATCAATCGCGCTGAGCACCTACGGCACGGCGATCAGCAACAGTCGCGCCAACAGCAACGGACGATTCGGCGGACACGCCGTCGCAGAGAGTGAATCGCTCTCCGACACGATCGGCGGCTTCGCAACGAGCGATGTCGATGTGGATTCTGACGCGCGATTCCACGCTCGATCGCAGGCCAACGGCGTCGGCATCAGCGTCAGCGGTCCCTACCAGTCGAGCCGCGCAAACGTCCGCGCGACAAGCCGCGCCAGCCGATTCGGCTCCAGCCGCGTCAACGCGACGGCGATTGAAGTGAAACGCTCGTACTGAGCAACTCCAATGTTCGACGGTCGCGGCTCACGAGAGAGCCGCGACCGTCAGTGAGCGATACCAACAAATCAGCAACAAGGCTCGGAGCCTGAACGAACGAAAGGACAGCCACCGATGAAAACGAACAACGCGAACAACAAGAGCACCCGCAACCTCTCGACCACTTTGGGCTTCTTCGCCGCCCTTGCCCTGGCGACGAACGCCTTCGCCGGCGAAGCCAGCAGCAGCGCGTCGGCCGGCACGAACCGATTCGGGCCCGGCACCGCCTCGGCGACGGCCGGCTACAGCGGCAGCGGAACCGGCATCGTCCGAACCAACACGCACAGCGGCGACAACTTCAGCTTCGGTCGCGGCGTCTCCGTCGGCATCGACGAGAACGGGCTGAGCCTCAGCGCCAGCCACGCCATCGCCACGCAGAACGGACCGGCCATCGCGAGCAACTTCAACCTCTCGATCGGTCTCGACGGCAGCGTTTCCAGCAGCCGCGGCGTCAGCGTCGCACAGGGCGGACAGTCGCGCAGCGCCTTCGCCGGCGGCAGCGCGGGATCGACGCACGGAAACACCGTCGCGACGTCAACCGCCGGCGGCAACACGGTTCGCGGCGGCAACGTCCGTGCGACGACGCACTCCGACACGACGCGCGTCATTGATCGTCGAGTCGCGACGCGCCGGGACATTGCACCCCGACACGTGTACCGAATCCGACGCTAACGACAAGCACTCTCCGCCGCCCCGAGAAAACAGCGCCGAATACTCGGGGCGGCGATCCAGGCGGTGGCCTGTCACAAGAACGGTCCGAGCGCCCGCGAGACTCGCCCAAGAGGCGGCAAACTCCCGGCGATCGGACCGTTCGCGTTACAACCAATTCTTGCGTTTGAAAAAACCGAACAGCATGCCCGCCAGCCCCAGCATGACCAACAGCACGACCCAGATCCCGTACGGCTCCTTCGGAGAGGGCCACATCGCGACGTTCATGCCGTAAATACTGGTCAAAAGCGACAGCGGAAGAAGAATGCTCGCGAACACCGTCAATACGCGCATGATCTCGTTCGTTCGATGCGCCAGGACGAAACTGTAATTGTCTCGCACGCCATGCAGCCGATCGCGCAGCTTGTCCGTGAATTCGACGACGATCATCAAGTGCTGACGCACATGGCTGAAGTGAAACGCCAGGGATTTGTCCATGAACGGGAAATCGTCGGAAACGATGGCGTTGATCAACTGATCCTGGGCGATTGCCAGATGACGAAGATCGGCCAGATGTCGCCGCAACGTCGATGCCTCGATCAATACGGCGTCCGTGCAACTTTTGTGCAATGAGAGATCCTCGAGACGATCCACTTCCGTCTCGATCGAATCGATGAAGAAAAGGTAGTTATCCACGATCTGATCCAGGATCGAATAGAGCACGCCGCCCGGCCCATCCGCCATCACGCCGCGGCCGTTTTTTTCCGCGCGACGCCGCATTGCGTCTATCGCGCCGATGCTCTCCGAATGGACAGTCACGATGAATCGCGCACCGCAGATGATCGACAGCTTGCGAAGCGAGTAGTCATCTCGCCCCGCTTCACCAAGCATGCTGTAGGTGACGACGAACGCATAGTCGTCGTAGTCATCGACGCGGGACCGCTGCTCTCCGGACAATGCGTCATCGACGGCTTCGCCGTCCACGCGCAGCGCTGCGGCCAGGGACTCGAGCTCGTTTTGATCGGGCGACTCGACATCGATCCAGAATCGAACATCCTCGCGTTCGACCAACGTCGACACATCCTGAATCGAAGTCGCCTCGACGTCGTTCGACGCCGCTATCAATCTCCACATGTCGCCTGGCCCTCGAAATTGCGACGCGAACGCCGACTCCCTCCTGAATCGCCCCTTCCCGCAAGTGCGTGCCTCAGTGATGCACCGTACTTCGGCCAGCGCCTCATAACCACTTTTTCCGTCGGAAGAACAACCAGAGACTCGCCCCGAGCACGAACATTCCGCTCAGAACCACCCCAAAGGCATGCGGGACTTCCTCGTGAGGCCACAGGGGAATGTTCATCCCGTAGATCCCCGCGACCAGCGACAGCGGGAGGAGAATACTGGCGAAGACCGTCAGGACGCGCATGATCTCGTTCGTCCGGTCCGCAATCATGAATGCGAGGTTGTCGCGCACACTGTTGAGCCGATCGCGAAGTCGATCCGCGAACTCGGCGACGGCCTTCAAATGTTCGCGCACGTGCTGGAAGTTGAATTCCACATCGTCATTCATGAACGGAAAATCGTCGGCGAGGATGGCGGCAATGGCCTGGTCGACGGCCTGCGCGAGATGACGGATCTCCGCGAGCGCCGAACGCAGCCCCGACGTCTCTGAGAGGATCTTTCGATCGCAGTCATCCTGAAGCGACTGTTCCTCCAGCCGATCCACTTCCGTCTCGCAGTAGTCCATGAACAACACGTAGTTGTCGACCATCTGATCGAGAATCATGAAAAGCAGATTGCCCGGACCGCCGCGGAGAAGGCCGCCCTGATGGCGATCGATGCGACGATGCACCATGTCGATCGCCCGAACCGTCTCCCGATGCACCGTGACGATGAAACGCTTGCCGCAATAGATCGCCAGCTTGCGCGGATCATAATCGTAGCGATCCGTCGGTCCGAGCATGCCGTAGGACAGGAGAAAGGCGTAGTCGTCGAAATCGTCCATGCGCGGGCGCTGTTCGCCCGTCAGACAATCCTCAATTGACTCCTGATCAAGTCCCAGGATTTGCGAGATCGACTCGAGTTCGCTCCGCTCGGGCGCCTGGACGTCGATCCAAATCACGACATCCTCGCGTTTCGCCAATTCGGGAAGGCTGTTGATGGAGGCATCCGTCGTTTCCGCCGAGTTTGTCAGGATTTGGAGCATTCAGGTCAACTCTTCGCAAAACAGAGGCCATCAACGGGACCAGGCGATCGAATGCGCGCCGACGCCCGCATCATCTTATCGGATTCCCGTCGGCTCCGCCGGGCGGGGAGTCAGGCGCCTCTGGCATTCAACTCTTCGCATCGGCGCGAGAGACTCCCGAGCTCAAGCAATCGCCGTGGAATCCGCTGTCTGGATTTGAAGTACCGTCCGCCGTATCCTGTCTCGATGGGGTGCGGCGACAGACGCCGCGGGAGGCGACGGAAATGTCCAAAGGCGACGACAAGTTCGAACATCATTATCAGCGACAGCAGGACCAGCGAAAGGATCGAATGAAAAACCTGCCGGGTGAAGACGAGGATCCGCTTCCGCCCCCCGTCGAGCCCATTCGCAAGGAAGACGCCGAACCGGGCCGAAACGACCCGTGCCCCTGCGGCAGCGGCAAGAAGTACAAGCAGTGCTGCATCAACAAGAAGTAGTCGTCGCCCCGGTATCCCGGAGAGTCGACGCCCGATCGCCTGTTGCGGGACCGCCCGCCGACTCTAACATGCCCGCATGCCGACTTTCCTCGTCGACCTGATCTACCTGCCGCTCGCGCTGCTCTACCTGCCGATCCTCCTCTACCAGATGATCGCGCTGAAAAAAAACCGAAGCGGCTGGCGCGACCGGTTCGGCGGCGTCCCCGTGCGATCGGGCGACGCAGCCTGCGTTTGGATCCACGGTGTTTCACTCGGCGAAATCAATGCCTCAAGGACGCTCGTCGAACAACTCGCGTTGCAGCGTCCCGACATCGACATTGTCATCTCCAGTACGACGGATACCGGCTACGCGGCGGCAAAGCGGCTATACCCCGATCGAATCGTCTTCCGCTATCCGCTGGACATCTCCCTGATTGTGCGTAGAACCCTCAACCGGATTCGTCCAAGCGTCCTTGTCCTGATGGAGCTCGAACTCTGGCCCAACCTGCTTCGGATCGCATCCGGGCGCGGGATCGCCGTCGGTGTCGCCAACGGCCGAATCACCGAAGAGAAGTCCATGCGACGATTCTCGCTGCCCATCGTCCGAAGCATCGCTCGCGACATGGTCTTCCGTCTTGCGTGGATCGCCGCCCAGGAAGATGCATACGCAGATCGTTTCCGCCGACTCGGCGCGCCGCCGGATCGAGTCTTTGTCGCCGGTTCGCTGAAATACGACACGGCCGTCGTCGCGGACGCGATTCCCGGCGACGACGCACTGGCCGAGGCAATGGGCATCCGGCGAGACGCGCCGCTGCTCGTGGCCGGCTCGACGGGCCCCGGCGAAGAACCGCTGATTCTCGACGCCTACGAGCGGCTCCGGACGACGCACGCGTCGCTGCAGCTCGCACTCATCCCGCGAAAGCCGGAACGCTTTGACGAAGTGGCCCGACTGATCGAGTCGCGCGGCTTCGCTTGTCGCAGACGAAGCCTCCACTCCGACAATGCACCCGCTCCGGCACGCGACGAGGCAACGAACAGAACGATCGTGTTTCTCGGCGACACAATGGGGGAGCTGCGCAAGTTCTACGCGCTGGCCGATGCCGTTTTCGTTGGGAGAACCCTGGCGCCGCTTGGCGGATCCGACCTGATGGAAGTCGCCGCGCTCGCAAAACCCCTCTGCTACGGTCCCCACATCGAGAATTTTGCGGACATCGACCAACAACTGATGGACGCGGATGCCGCGATCAAAGTTGAGAACGTCGAAGAACTGATCGCAGCATTCGATGATTTCGTGACGAACCCGTCGCCGGCGCGCCGGCGCTGCGAGCGCGCCCGGGACGTTGTACTCCGCAACCAGGGTGCAACCCGCAAGATCGTCGACCTGATCACGCGCAAACGCGAAACGCCGTGATCTGATGCGTCGCGGATACCCGTCAAACGCCCGGTAATTGAAGGCGTCCCAACGTGGCGAATCCGCCACGCCGCGGGCGCCCTCGGAATCGTATGCTGATGTGATCGGCTCGCGATCAACTGGAAAACGCCGCGCGCCGATTCAGACGTGACACTATGAGCGCGATCCTCGGAACAGCACTGAGCGGCCTTGAGCGAGCAACGCTCGGCGTGCAGGCGGTCGCCGGCAACATCGCCAATCTCAATACGCCGGGGTATCGGTCCGTTCGCGTCGATAACGGCACTGGAAAAGTCGAATATCGGTCGGGAACCGCCGTCGCCGAGGCGGCCGAGAATGAACTCGGAAGTTCGGACGTCGACGTCGCCACGGAGCTGATCGAACTGAAACGCCAGCAACACGCCTACGAGGCGAACGCCGCCCTCATTGAATTCGAGGACCGCCGTCTCGGCACGCTTCTGGACCTGATCGGCTGACGGACAATTCCGTCATGCATTTGAACCCCGGCCGCTATCTCCCGGATTCCGTTTAGTTGGGTTCGTTCGGATCGAAATAGGGTTCGAAGAGCCAGCCCCTGGACGAGTATGCGAGGCGCGTATCGTAGTAGCCGTTGCCCGCATGACCGTCGGCGTACGCCATCGACCATTGCGAGAACTTGCAGTGCCATCCCTTGATGGGCTTAAGCCCGGCGCTGTACTGTTGAAGCGACATCGCGCAGCCATACGAAGCGCTGTACATGCCTTGCTCCAGCCAGAGGATGAACTCGGAGGCTTCGCCGCCCGTCATGTGGCGCGCGATCCGCCGCATGTACGCGTCGTGCGGCGTCCCGTCTGCGTTAAAACCGAAATTACCCCAGGCGCCGTTGTTGCCGGCGTACCCGCCCATGAAACGCGTGTTCAGACCATAACTCGTGCCGTTGGCCTGCCACGAACTGATCGTGTCTCCCGACGCGTCAATGCCCGGGGTCCCGATGACCGGCGTGTCGAAAGTCTTGTCTTCCGGGCAGATGTAAAGACCGATGGTGTCCTCACCTCTGGCCGTTGGATCGACGTACTTGTTCAACGGGCGGATTTCAACCGGGTATCTTGACGTATCATTGAACTGATTGTTGTTCGGATCTCGCTGCGGCCGCGGCGCCAGGAATCCGCCGAACACAAACGGCGTCATAATCGAGTTGCCCGGGTTGTAGACCGAATACGGAGCTCGCGTGCGGAGCGCAGGATGCGTGTACCACTGAATCAGGTTAGCGCCCTGATCCTCGGTGTACATGTGCGTGAATTGGGAGAGACTTCGCAGGTTGGAAAGACACTTCGCTTTTCCCGCCTCGCACTTCGCCTTGCTTAGCGCGGGCACGAGAATCGAAATCAGGACTGCAATGATCGCGATGACCACGAGCAGTTCGAGCAACGTGAATCCCCGCGTTCCGCTTCGCTTGATATTGTCGAATCGCATTGTCTCACCCACCCTTTTGATCGACGAGAACGTAATTCATCGTCCGGCCAAGTGCTGACTAGTAATTGCTGATGGTCCGCCGTTTCGACTCGGACCCCGAATCATCAACGATCGTCTCTTCTTTCGGCGGCGGCGAACAACGGGGACACATGCCGGTCGCCCCGGGCTTTCCGATGCCGTAATACCATTCATTACATTTCGGACAAAGCGCCACCATCCACGCATCGCGTTTCTGGCACTTCGGGCAAATCAACGGCGCATTGCCAGTTGGGGACGCCACCAACTCCTTATAGAACTCGTCGTCGGTCAGTTTGAAAAGATGACCGCACGCATCGCACTTCCAATTGGTCGTGGCCTGATTCTGCGTCGGAACCTCGTCGTCCTCACCCCAAAAGAAGTACACGATTCCCGCTGCCAATAGCAGGCAGCCTACGACCAACGCAATCTTGCGGCCCTTCACGAATTGTCACCTCAGATCAGGTACCCACTACCGGGATATGGTAACTCCACCGATGACTGATTATGGTGCACAGAGATACCCCGTGTCTACCCTGTAATCTCAGTTCTTGCGTTTGCCCGACGCCCGGCCCCCTCTCACGCGACCGAAAATGTCCGCCGGCGTCCGTCAAAACGGGCGCTCGCAACACCGGTTCAGAACGCCCCACCGCCGATCCCGCCGCGCTCAACGATCCCATCCCAATAACAGCCAGATGACGGTCTTCAGGTTGAAGAGTGCGTGAACGCAGATGGGCGCAACGAGCGAATTGCGCTTGAGGTACGTGACGCCCAGAATGACCCCGAATACGAACAGGGCGGGGACCGTCTTGGGGACTGAATAGTGAATCAAACCGAAAAACGCGCTCGACAGGAGCAATCCCGTCACCGGCGACTTGAGCCATTTTGCCAGTGCCGGCAAGAGAATGCCTCGAAATAACAACTCCTCGACGATCGGCGCAATGACGACGGCGTTCAAAATCGTGAGTGTTATCAACCATTTCGAGCCCCTGCCGTCCCGCAAAAGCTCAATGGACGGGTGCTCCTCCGGCTTCATCTGAAATCCGGCCTCCATCACCCATTGTGTCAGATTCAGAACTCCGTAGCAGATCGGCAATGCCGCAAGCGTCACGCAAATGGCGACTGCCAACTGGTTGCCTGGCCGCCTGACGTGCAATCCCCAGGCCCTTGCGCCTCCATCGAAACGGTCGCGGCCAATCCTGCACAAAATCCAAATCGATGCGACGTGGCCGATCGTTCCACCCATCAACGTTGCCGCCGACGGCGTCACCGCCCCGCCCGCAGGCTGCGACGACGCGATCGGATCGCCCGAGAAAAAGGACTGCGCGACGACGGCCCCGATCAGGCCCAGCGTCAGGTAGACCCACGCCGCCAACACGACATCGAAGCGATTAAGCGAATGCCCGGGCGGCCATGGGATCTGAAGGTCCGACGTCCACGTCCCGCGAATCGACGATCTCGCGATCGCGACAAGCAGCACGATCAGCCCGAGCGCCAGAAAAAGCAGATCCGCCGGCGAAACGCGTGTGAGGTCAAATCCCATGTCAGAGAATCAAATGGAAAAGAGACGAGCGCCATCGAAATCACTCGCCGCGCCAGTCGGGTAATCCGACCTGCCAGTCGCCGTCGTCGACGACCGCATCAGCCCGCGGATCGAACCGATCCGCGAACACGTTGAAGCTTCAGCCCCGACTCCCCATCGGAAAGCGCCCGTCGGACGGTGGCGGCGATTCCGTCGGTATCCAACATGCACAAACGCAACTGATCGCTGCGCGACCCGTGCGAAACAAACTCGTCCGCCGGCATCGCCAGCCGCACCATCTGGGTCGTCGGCAATCCCATCGATTGGGCCGCCTCGAGCACGGCCGCGCCGAAACCGCCGTATGGCGAATGCTCCTCCGCCGTAATAACGGGCGCCCCCGACGCGAAGGCGTCGGCGACCATCTCCGAGTCGACCGGCTTGGCGAATCGCGCGTTGACCACGCTGATCTCGATCCCTTCCTTGCGCAGAAGCATGGCCGCGTCGAGCGCAGGACGACAGGTTGACCCATACGCGAGGATCGTCGCGTCCTTGCCGTCACGCAAAGTCACGGAACGGCCCAATTCGATAGGCCGGACCGAATCCATCAGCGGGATCGGCACGCTCGCCCGCGGATATCGAATCGCCGACGGCACGTCGAGGGACAATCCGAATCGCAACATGTGCACGAGTTCCTCGCCGTCACCAGGCGACATGAGCACCATCTTCGGCAGGCCGCGCAGGAATGCGATATCGAGGAAGCCGTGGTGCACGGCCCCGTCGCCGCCGACGAGCCCCGCACGATCCAGGCAGAACATGACCGGCAATCCCTGCAGTGCCACCTCCTGAAAAACCTGGTCGAACGCCCGCTGCAAGAATGTTGAGTAGATCGCCGCGATCGGTCGCATACCGGCCTTGCACATGCCGGCGGCGATATCGACCGTCCCGCTCTCGGCGATGCCGCCGTCGAGGTATCGCTCGGGATAGACGCCCTGGAATTTGGCAAGCCCCGTGCCGTCCGGCATGGCCGCCGTCAGCGCGAAAACGCGCTTGTCTTCCGTCGCCACGTCGATCATCGCATCGGCAAACGCCTCGGTATAACTCCGATCGCCGCCCTGGATCTGAACGCGACGGCCTTCAACCTTGAAGGGCTTCGGGCTGTGGAATCGCGTCGGTTCCGCCATCGCGAAGTCGGCCCCGCGACCCTTTTCCGTGTGCACGTGCAGCAACACGGGATGTTGGACATCCTTCAACCCGTCAAGGAGCTCGATCAAATGTCCGACGTCGTGACCGTCCGTCGGGCCTACATAGATGAACCCGAGCTGCTCGAAAATCTGGTGAGGCGACAACGTCGCCTTCATGCCTTCCTTGAGATGATCCAGCGCCTCGAACGTCAATTTGCCCACAAGCGGCACCTGCGGGAGGTACTTCTTGACGCGCTTCTTCACCTCTTCATAGACGCGGCTCGTTCGAAACTTCGCCAGATGCTCCGCCATGCCGCCCTGTGACGGCGCAATGCCCATCGCGTTGTCATTCAGAATAACGAGCAATTGGCGGCGCAGCGTCCCCGCCTGATTCAATCCCTCGAATGCGACGCCGTTGAAGATGCTTGCATCACCGACGACAGCGACGACGCGACCGTCGTCCTCCATCATCGAAGCGCCGCGCGCCATACCGACCGCCGTCGCGATGGCAGTGCCTGCGTGCCCGACGCTGAACAAGTCGTATGGACTCTCGTCGATATTCGGGAACCCGCTCAGTCCGCCCGTCTTCCGGATCGTATCGAATCGATCGTTCCGCCCCGTCAGGATCTTGTGCACATACGCCTGATGGCCGACATCCCAAAGGAGTCGATCACTCAGAAAGTCGAACACGCGATGCAGTGCGATCGTCAGCTCGACCATGCCGAGATTGCTCGCAAGATGACCGCCCTGCGCACTGACGACGCCGATGATCCGCTCGCGAATCTCGGACGCCAGACTGTCCAGTTCCTCAATCGACAGTTCGCGAAGATCTGCAGGCGACTTGATACGAGGCAGAATCAATCCCATAGTCTCAACATCCTTCTTGCAGTCGTTCAACAGCCGGCTGCCGCCGCGACACGCTCCACGGCTCAGTTACTTCGATCGATCACATAAGCCGCCAGACGCTTCAGCGTCTCTGCATTGTTTCCCAGCGTCTCAATATGCCGAATCGCCCCATCCACCAGCAATGCCGCCTTCGCGCGACTCGCGTCGATTCCGACCAACGACGGGTACGTCGCCTTCCCTCGCGCCGCATCCTTCCCTGTACGCTTGCCGACCGACGCCGGATCACCAGTCACGTCCAGTAAGTCATCCGCGATCTGGAAAGCCAGGCCCAGGGCCTTTCCGTAGCCGCTCAATGCAGCCATCCGGGACTTGTCCGCTCCCGCGGCCAGCCCTCCGAGCCGACAGGCGGATTGAATCAACCGCGCCGTCTTCCCGAGATGGACGCGCTCGACATCGTCGGCCTCCAGACTCCTCGTTTCCGCATCCAGATCAAGCCACTCGCCGCCGATCATCCCCGCCGCGCCTGTCGCATTCGCAAGCTCGGCAACCATCAAACCCGCTTTTCCTGACGCGGCATAGCTCTTGGCCAGAACCTCGAACGCAAGCGCGAGTAGTGCATCGCCCGCCAGAATCGCCGTTGCTTCCCCGAAAACGACGTGGTTCGTCGGCCGGCCGCGACGCGTATCGTCGTCGTCGAGCGCCGGCAAATCGTCGTGGATCAAACTGAATGCGTGCACGCACTCGATCGCCACGGCTGCACCGACGGCCTGATTCCTCGCAGCACCGCATGCCTCGCAACACCAGACGACCAACGCGGGCCGCAGTCTTTTTCCGTCCGATAAGAGACTATACTGCATCGCCTCCAGGAGTCTGTCCGGGCGCACAACGCCGGATATGCTCTCCAGTGCGAGCTCCAGATCCCGAGCAATCGCCTCGCCCTCGGCGGCCAACAATTCTGCCAGAGACCTGTCCAACGCCTCAGCCACTCGATTCCCCAACGCCGCGAGCACGCGGCGATGCCCGGCCCGCCGACGCCAATCGTCACAAATACCGTTCCCACTTGACGATAGCGAGACTCGGCCACGTCGTCCAGCGTAACCTCAGGTTGTGTCGGAATTATTGAAAGAAGTGAAAATCAGGGGTGTGGCCGAGCGTATCCGACGCCCGGATCGGCTATTCCTCGGAGTGCGGCTCACTTTCCTCGGCCAGCGAGGCTTCCAGGGTCTGAATCCGCAATTCGGCATCCTCCAGCACCTTACGGCACTTTCGAATGAGCGTCATGCCTTCCTCGAATTGCTTGATCGACTCCTCCAGACCGATATCGCCCTGCTCTATCGCTTCCGCAATCTCTTCAGCGCGGCCGATAGCGGCTTCGAACACAAACTTTCCCTTCGACATGTCGATCTAACCGTTCTTTGAAGCGTCGGGCCGCTCATCCGTGAGCCGCGCCGCCGCAGTCCATCGAGCAATCCATGCTCACATTCACTATTGAAACAACTCTCCCTGCCTGGAATCAACCACTCGGCTGTGAAATTCGCCATCAGCCGTTTCAGTAACGATTCGATCTCCCTCGCGAAGCCCCTCGGGCGATCGTATCACGTCCCGGCCTCGCAATCGACGCGTGATCGAAAATCCTCGCTTCAAGACCTGCGCAGGACTCGCCGCCACGAGCCTGCCGTCAACGGTAACGACCCGACGCGATCGAACCGCAAGCAACGTAGCAATCCCTCTCCGCAGGCGACGCTCCAGCGTCGTCAGCCGCGAGCGCGCCGATGTCGCATAGTGAACCGGCGACGTCCTCTGCAATTGACTTCCGACCAACGCCAGTCTGCGGCTCTCACGCACCAACCCCTCGCGCATCACCCACAACAGACGATGGGCCAGCCGATCAACGGCGAGCCGACGCCGTTCCAACACGACGACCGGCCGCGAGCGCACGAGCTTCAATTCGACTTTCGCGATCCTGCGCCGTCGCTCCGAAGCCGCGCGATGCAGAACATAGCGCAACCGGCCGGACGTTTCGTCCAGCCATTGATGCCAACGCCGGATCGCGCCGACCGGATCACGAAACCACGTCGATCGCACCACGGACGCCAGCCGGTTCCGCATCCCGTCGATCTGCAACTGCATCGCCCGACATACGCGACGTTCGATGCCGTCAATTCCCGCCATCACGTCCGCCAGCACGGGAACCACCAGCTCGGCCGCGGCCGTCGGCGTCGCAGCGCGCACATCTGCGACGAAATCCGCGATCGAAAAATCCACTTCATGGCCGACGGCGCTGACGATCGGAATCTCACTCGCCGCGATCGCCCGTGCGACGACTTCTTCGTTGAACGCCCAAAGGTCCTCGAGGGATCCGCCCCCGCGCCCGACGATCAGCACGTCCACGCCGCCGACGCGCCGGGCAACCCGATTGAATTCCTGAATCGCCGACGCCACTTCCGCCGCAGCGCCGTCGCCCTGAACGCGCACGTTCTTCGTAATGACGCGGACCTTCGGATATCGCCGCTCGATCGTGTTCTGAATGTCCTGAATCGCCGCCCCCGTTGCGCTCGTGATCACGCCGATCGTTCGCGGGAATGCGGGCAACGGCCGCTTCCGCTCCCGATCGAACAGACCTTCCGCGGCGAGCTTCTCTTTCAATTGCCGAAATGCAAGTTCTAGTGCGCCGACGCCGCGAGGCTGCAGTTGCCTGACGTAAAACTGCACCTGACCGCGCGGCTCGTAAACGTCGATCTTCCCCGACGCCACGACGGCCAGGCCATCCGTCATATCGAATTTCAACCGTGTCGCGTCCGTCCGCCACATCACGCAGCGCAACTCGCTCGAAGAATCCTTCAATGTGAAATAGACATGCCCCGCCGAAGGCCGCGACACGTTCGACAACTCGCCGACCACGTGCAGTGTTTTCGGAAACGCCGTCGTCAAAGCGCCGCGGATCATCGCCGTCACGCGCGACACGCTCAGCGCGACGGCATCGTCGCCACCGGAACTGTCCGCAGGCTTCGGCGCCGACGCCTTCATCCGCCCCGGGTCAAACAGGGGCCGATCGCGATCTCCCGACGACGTCAAAGCGGCTCCTTCCAGAAACCGTACTCGCGGCTCTTGTCCGGATCGTCACAGATCCGCTCGCCGCGCTGTTCGAATCCGTTCCGCACATACAGCCGATGCGCATCGGGCAGCAGGACATCGCTCCAGATGCGCATTGCCGACGCGCCGCGGCGCTTCGCCTCACCAGCACACATGTCTAACAGTTGTTGACCGATCCCCTTGCCGCGATGCGCCTTCAACAGGTACATCCGATGCAATTCACCGATGCCGTCATGCACCGTCACGCCGGCGCATCCGACGATCTCATCGCCGACACGCGCCACCCAGAATGCACCGTTTCGATCGATGTAGCGCCCTTTCACGTCGTAGAGGTCTGAGCAATAGCCGTCCGGCTCCCACGTAAATCCGTATTCCTCGAAGACCGCGCGGACGACGTTCGCGATGCCCACTGTATCAGCCGATTTGAATGCCTCAACAATGACTTGCAAGCTGGCGATTCCTCTTCTGACGATGCGCCGCACACGCCCTGCTACGCTTCGTTGCCCGCAAAGCTCACGCGCTCGATCGACTGCGCCTTTCCCGTCTCCGAATCCACTTCCACGAGAATTCCGCACATTCGGACATCGTCCGTCGCCACGTCGAAGGGCGACGGCATCCCCGTCACGAACGCCCGTAGCACACGATCCTTGCGACGCCCCAGCACGCCGTCATACGGCCCCGACATCCCCAGGTCCGTGATATACGCCGTGCCGCCGTCCAGAACGCGCTCGTCCGCAGTCTGCACATGTGTGTGCGTTCCGTACATGACCGAAACGCGGCCGTTCAAATGCCAGCCCATCGCGATCTTCTCACTCGTCGCCTCCGCATGCATGTCCACGACGACAGTCTTCACGTCCTGTGGGACCCGCGACAACACTCGGTCCATCGCCTTGTACGGGCAATCGCACGGCGGCTTCATGAACAGCCTTCCCATCACCGAGATGACTGCGACTTTCGGCCCTTTCTCCGTTTTGAAAACGGCGATCTCCTTACCGATCGAATCAGGTGGATAGTTCACCGGCCGAACGATGCAATCCGACTTCTCCAGGACGGGGAAAATTTCCGAGCGACGATAAATATGATCGCCCAGCGTCATCAGATGGACGCCGTACTTCAGGAACTTGTCATACAGCGCTTCTGTCAGACCGGAACCGTTCGCCGCGTTCTCCACGTTGGCGATCACGCAGTCGACGCCGCGTTCCTTCGCCAGGCGCGATACGCCTTCCGCGACGACCGAGCGCCCCGGCCTTCCGACGACGTCGCCGATACACAAAATGGTCAGCTTCAATGAAGATCGACTTTCCAGCCCCGGCACCTGCGCACGACGACAGTCGCGCGCACGCCCGGAGTTTCGATCGGCACAGACAGGCGATTCCGACGCCCGCCCGGATCCAACCGGCTTCGGGTCGAGTATATAGACGCCTGTTTGATTCTCAAATCAGCGCCCCATGGAATTCACAGCATGTGATTCCCGTGCGACGAGCATCGGCGGAGGTTCGGTAGCAAATGAACTTAGGCGTTCGATCGCAATTCACACGAATTCACAACGTTGACGCCCACATCGTCGGAACCGTAGCATCCCTCCGCTCTAAACCCAAACCCGATAGACGAGGCACCACTCCATGGCATTCCTGAACGGATCCGTCAGCTACGCCCGCTTCCGCGTCCACGGCGGCGGTCCCAAACGACTCGACGAGCATCTCCTCGACAAGATTCGCGAGCATCGCATCGGCAGCGACAAGATCCTTCGGTCCGACCTCGAGGAATCCGGCTGGATCGGCGGTCGCCATCTGCTCGACGTCGAATTCGATCTCGAAAAGAACGTCCTGCTCGACTGCCTCCATTTCGGCCTTCGGATCGACGCCCACAAACCGCCGCCCGACCTCCTGCGCGCCTACGAGCAGCAGGAGTTTGACGCGCTTCTCAAAGAGGCGTCCGGACATGGGACCCCAAAATTCTCCCGCATCAAGAAGGAGGCCAGGGAAGCCGCCAAGGGACGAATCGAGAGCGAACTGAAGGAAGGCCGCTATCGCAAACAACGACAGTTCCCACTCTTCCTCGATACGCAGCGCGACATTCTCTACGTCTCGGCGACGACGCCGAGCGTTCACGAACGCCTCCTGCCGCTCTTCAAGAACACGTTCGGCAAGCGATTGGAACCCCTGACGGCCGGCAGCCTCGCGATTGCCTGGGCGGATCATCACAACCAGTCCCGCCAACTGGAAAACCTCGAATACGCGGCGTTCATTCCTCATCCGGAAAACGGGCTCGATTCCCCCTACTGGACGTCGCACGATCCGGCCGCTCGCGACTGGCTAGGTAACGAGTTCCTTCTCTGGCTCTGGTATACGCTCGAAGAGGAATCCGACACGCTCGAGATGGAGGACAATTCCGACGCCGCCGTCATGATCGTCAAACAACTCGCGCTCGAATGCCCGTGGGCGGAAACGGGCAAGGAGACCATCACGTGCGACGGGCCCTCCCGGCTCCCTGAATCGCGTCGTGCCATTCAGTCAGGCAAATTACCGCGCAAGGCCGGCATGATGCTCTCTCGCCATGGGCAGCAATATGAATTCACGATGCAGGCCGAGACGTTCAACATCAGCGGGGCCGCACTGCCGAAAGTCGAAAGAGACGAAGACGCGCCGACAAACGGAGATGGCGCCGTCGACAATATCCGCGTGCGGCATGAAGAACGCCTCGAACAGATCCGGCACATGGCTGAGTCAGTCGACATGCTCTTTGGAGCGTTCCTGACGCGGCGGCTGCGCGCGGACTGGAACAAGACGCGCGACACGATTCGCGCATGGCTGCGCGCCGGTGCCGGCGACCAACGCAATCTACCGGAGACGACGCCGGTTCGGGAGCCGATCGGCGTCTGACGACTTCCGCCGAAAAACGTCGTCGATCATGTCAGCGATCGGTCGCTGTCTTTTCAAACCGCACGCCGACGCGATGCGACGCGCCGCGGACGTGTATGCAGTTCCGTACAACGCACAGCACTTTCGGCTGATTGGGCAACGCCTTGATACACGCGATGACGACCGTGCCGTTGTGCAGGTATTGGTTGTACATGAAACTGAAGCCACTGGTGGATAAGTCGTGCGTCATCACGTCGATTTCACGTTTCGAACCGGCCGGATCGACGATCATGACGCGCAACTGGATTTTCCAGGAGTAGCGCTTCGCTTCGCGTTTTTCCTTGGTTGGAGGGCCCGCGCCTTTCTGATCCGACAGCATTTCGATGAGCTGCGCGGGAGAAGGAGCGCTGGCGAGCGGGTCATTCGGCGCAGCGCCGGCGTTCGTCCGCGTCGACGGCGTCTGAGCGCTGCGCTTCGCATTCGATTCACTTGAGTTGTCGTCAACCAGTGAAGACTGCGCCATGAGATGACAGACTCCGTTTGCGCGTTCGTCCGACGTCGAACGAGACGCTCCCGATACAAGTCAAATCGCCCACCTGCTACATCGGATCCTGTTAGCCGGGCATTGAGGAATTTACGGAGCCCAATACAGGCTCGCGACTGACGTCTTATCGGGACGTCAGTCCGTCGATTGGCCGCCAACCGGTTTCACCCGAAATTGACGGACGATTCTCATGGGGAGTCAGGATGGACGCGATGCCTGAGGACGCGAAGGGCCTTAGACGCTATTTCGTTCGGCGTTTGCGAGGCTTCCGTGCGGGTCTCGAAGGTTGTTTCGAAGAAAACGCGACATCGTAAATAGACGTCTCTCTCAGATACGCCTGCAGCCTCGCTCGAAGCGCGCTCCATTGCTGATGCCCGGCGCACGGACACTCGTCGTCGCAGGATTTATTGCTGAAAGGGCATCCCGCCCGCGCCCCCAAAACGCGCTCGAACGGCGCCAGAACATCGGCGAGCCGCAACGTCTTCGGATCACACGCCAATCGGAATCCGCCCGTTCTGCCCGGCGACGCCGACAGCACGCGCGCCGTTACAAGGTCCCTCAGAATTCTCGATAGGTACTTGCCGGGGATATCCAGCTCCGCCGCGATGACATGCGCCGTGACCGGTCCATAGCCCGGCTGTTGTGTCAGATACACCAACGCCTTGAGTGCATATTCACTGGTCAACGAGATCACGGCAATTATCCTCGCGTGACGATGGGAATTCACCGCCTCATGAAAACTCGCCCTCAATTCTCGAATGTCGATGCCGTCGCGATTGCCCGCGACATGCTTGCGTTCGTCAGTCGGTTCAATCGCAACCGGGGAAGTACCCGCCGATTAGAGATCGCCCGCGATACGCCGAAAGTGGTAACCTGTGATTGCCAATTGCGCAGCGAGAGAAAATGCGCGCGGATGCGCGACCAGGGCCCGAACCATGAACTTCCAGTACTGTCGCCGGCCTCGTTGAACCAGACCCATCACCCACATGGATCTTACGAATGCCCGGATCTCCTGCCATCGCAATCGAACCGCCGGTTTCGAAGGCTTGTAGTTCCGAAGGAAAACGAGGATTCGATCGTAATACTCCTGGGGTGAATACAACTGTTGAACGAGTCGGCGATAACCGTCGATCAACATCTGCCGATTCATCGTCGGAACGTAATTGAGCACGGCGTCGAGATTGTTCCCCGTGCTGTGCGCGAGAATCCGCCCCTCGGACTTGAGACGCTTGAACAGACGCGTCTCCGGCAGCGCCGTCAGCAGACCGACCATCGCCGTGACGACGCCCGCCTCCCGGATGAACTTCAACTGCTGCTCGAAGATTCCGGGTTTGTCGTTGTCGAAGCCGACGATGAATCCGCCCATCACTTCCAGACCGGCCTTCTGAATCGTTCGGACGGCTTCGACGAGATCGCGCCGCCGGTTCTGCGTCTTCGAACACTCCGCGAGGCTGTCTTCTTCCGGGCTTTCGATCCCCACGAACACGCTCGTAAACCCCGCTCGCACCATCAGGTTCAACAGCTCCGGATCATCCACGAGGTTCAAGGAAGCTTCCGTCAGAAACGTCCACTTGACCCGCCGCCGCGCACGCCATTCGATCAACGCGCGCAACAGTTCCTTTGCGCGCACCCGATTTCCGATGAAGTTGTCGTCAACGATAAAGACGGATCCATCCCAGCCCGCCGCCTTCAACGCCTCCAATTCGTCGATGAGCTGGGCCGGCGGCTTCGAGCGCGGTACGCGACCGTACATGACGATGATGTCGCAGAAATCGCAGTTGAATGGGCAGCCGCGCGAAAACTGCACGCTCATGCGCGCGTACTGCTTCATGTCGAGCAGGTCCCATCGCGGAACGGGCGTCGTCGTCAGATCCGGCTTCTCTGCACTGAAGTACTGCGGCTTGAGCGTCCCCTTCGCCAGATCCGCCACGAGTTCGTCCACCAGACATTCCGCCTCGCCCAGCACGAAATGATCGACTTCCGAAAAACGCTCGTGCCCCGTTGTAAACAGCGGTCCCCCGCCGATGACCGGCTTCCCCTTCAACTTACACCGGCGAACCACATTGCGAACCGACTCCTCGTGAATGATCATGCCCGTCAGGAAGACGTAGTCGGCCCATGCGATCTGTGAATCCGAAAGCGACTCGACGTTGAGGTCCACGAGCCGAAGGGACCATTCGCGCGGCAGCATTGCCGCGACCGTCACCAGCCCCAAAGGCGGAAAGGCCGCCTTCTTGGCGATGAACGGCATGACGTGGCTGAAGCTCCAGAACGTATGCGGAGTCCTCGGGGAGATGAGCAAGATCTTCATTCGACCTGCACCCTGTATCTCGCACCAACCGCTCGAGCGCCGAACTCCAGCCCGACGAACCGGACGGACGCCCGCGATATTAACACATATCTCGACCAGTGTATCCTTAATAATATTCTAGATCTTGTGCCCGCTATTCGCCGACCCGGCCCCGACTGGCGTCTGCTCGGTCCGGCCCTTCCCTTGGCGCAACACCGTCCAATTTAGTAACATCCCTGTATCGAGATTCAGGGTCGGAGCATTCCAGACAATCCAATGATCGGCCCTCAAGCGTCCAAGGAGCCAATTGTGGCGGATACTGCAGACAAGATCGCAATCCAGTGCAAATGCGGCGGCCGATTCCGCGTACCTGCCGCGGCCCGTGGAAAACGTATCAAATGCCCGAAGTGCGCGAGTCCCATCGCGATCCCGGCCGCCGCTGCGAAGCGCGCAGCGGCGCCGAAGCCGCCTGCGCCTCGCGCCGACGAAGGGGGCCTGCTCGACGCCCTCGCCGGGCACGAGGCCGCGGCGGTGGCGGCGCCAGTCGGTCCTGCGATGTCCAATACCTGCCCGAATTGCACGGGTCCAATTGCGGCCGACGCCGTCGTCTGCGTCAGCTGCGGCTACAACCTGAAGTCCGGCAAGCTCATGGGGGCGACTTCATCGGGGATCGACGCCGGAGCGGCGGCCAAATCGCTTGGATCGGCGACCGCCGGCGTCGCCGGCGCGATGGCGAAGGGGGCGGGTCGTCTTGGACTCGGCGTCGGGCTCAGTGCCGCCGGCGCACTGCTCGGCGGCATTATCTGGTACGTGATCGCGATCAAGACGGACTACGAGATCGGTTACGTCGCGATCCTCGTCGGATTCCTTGCCGGCCTCGGCATGATGATGGGCAGCAAAGGCGAGAATGCGTTTGCCGGCGTCATCGCAGCCGCGCTGGGCATCGGGGCGATCATCGGCGCAAAATACATGATCATCTCCACGCTTGCCGAGTCCAACGACGAGTACGAGATGACAGACGGCCAACTCTACGCCGATGCCTTGTCCGCGGCGTTGACGACCGAACATTTCGAAAAGAACAACATTACCCAAAATGCGATGTTCCTGACGCCGGCCGGACAGGATCCCAAGACCTACGTGCATCCCCAATTGAACAAGCCCGTGAACGAAATCACGGATGAAGAATACGAGATGATGGACGACGTCGAAGTTAGTTTGAGCGTGTGGGACGAACGGCATTCCGAAATGCTGCAGAAGGTCAGGAACATGCATCCCGACGAGGTGAAGAGTCAGGTCGAGGAACGTCCCGAATCACTCGCGCAGGTCAAGATCATGCAGGGCTTACGCGACACCGTTGTGAAGTCGGCATTCAAGCAGATGTTCGGTCCGATCGACCTGTTATGGTTCCTATTCGCCGGCGGGGCCGCGTGGAGAGTCGCCGGCGCATCCAACGACTGAGGTCCGGCGCGGTACGAAGTAACCGCTCAATCGCTGAACAAAACATCCTGCATCGAATACAGCCCCACCGGCCGGCCGCGCAGCCATTTCGCCGCATGCAGCGCGCCCGTCGCGAACGTATCGCGGGAATACGCCGTGTGAGAAATCGACAGCGTCTCGCCCAGCGTCGCGAACGCGACCGTGTGCTCGCCCACGACGCCCCCCAATCGCAGGCTGTGCATCCCGATCTCCCCCGCCGGCCGCGCACCGGTCTCGCCCTTGCGACCATGAACGACCGACGATTCCGGGCCGTCATGCGCCGTTCGCCCTTCCGCAACGGCGTCCCGCAACGCGATCGCTGTCCCGCTCGGCGCGTCGACTTTGAAACGATGGTGCGACTCCATGATCTCGACGTCGTACGACGCGTCCAGCGTGGCGCCCAGCATCTTCGCAACGCGCAACAACACGTTCACGCCGACACTCATGTTCGGCGCTCGCACGATGGCGATCTCACGCGCCGCCTTGTCTACCGCGTTCACCTGATCGGCGCCGAGTCCCGTCGTCCCCGTGACCATCGCCCGCCCCGCCTCAATACAGCGCCCGAGCCAGTGCATCGTCCCGGCCGGCAATGAGAAATCGACAAGAACGTCGAAATCCGTCATCGGTTCATTGGCCACGATGACGCCGTTCGCGCCGATGCCGGCCAATTCGCCGGAGTCCTTCCCGATCGACGGCGACTTGCTGTGCTCCAACGCTGTGACGACGCTCAGCTCCGGATCGTCATGCGCCAGTGCGATCAGCCGTCGCCCCATTCGTCCGTTCGCGCCGCTGATCGCCAGGCGCACGGGCTCGCCGCCTGTTATGGAGTTCGATGAATTGGGTTGCGATAACACCTTTGACACTGCCTTTCTCACACGGGGCGGATCAGGCGTCCGCGTTTTCAATCGCCGCACAGATTGCATCGAGATCGTCCGCCACTTGCACTGGCCGATTGGCAAACGGCCGCGGCGGCTGCGATGCGCACGTCCGGGCCTCGCCCGGGTAGCGATCCGTGTGGTAGCCGACTGTCACGTCGGCGTCCTTCAACTGATGCCCCGTCAGGACACACACAACGCGATCGCTCGCACTGACGACGCCTTCAGCGACGAGTTTGCGCAGCCCCGCCAGGCTTGCCGCACTCGCCGGCTCACAGCCATATCCGTTGCGACCGATCCGCGCTTTCTCATCCAGGATCTCATCATCCGTCACATCACGCACGACGCCGTTCATCGCATGGAGCGCACGCAGCGCCTTCGGCAGATTCACGGGCCGATTGATTTCAATCGCCGACGCAATCGTCTTCGCCTTGCGGTCCTCGCGCGTCATCGCGTCGTAATACGCATCGACGATCGATTGATCCCACTCGCCGCCGTTCCACGTGAGGCCCTTTCGTGAAACGAGATCGCACAACGTGTTCGCGCCGGCCGCATTCACAATGGCTAGCCGCGGCATGCGCGGGATCAGCCCGAGTTCCTTCAGTTCAGCGAACGCCTTGCCGAACGCGCTCGAATTCCCGAGGTTCCCGCCCGGACAGATGATCCAATCCGGCGGTTCCCAACCCAGGCCCTCCAGCACGCGATACATGATCGTCTTCTGGCCTTCGAGCCGGAACGGATTGACGGAATTCATCAGGTACAGATCCAACCGATCCGACGCCTCGCGAATCCGCGTCAGGCAAGCGTCGAAATCGCCGTCGATCTGCAGCGTCAGCGCACCATAGTCCAGCGCCTGCGACAGCTTCCCGTACGCGATCTTCCCCGCGCCGACAAACACGATCGCCTGCATCGCTCGCCCGCTTTGCGTCTGCGCCAGCGACGCGTAAAGCGCCAGGCTCGCGCTCGTATTTCCCGTTGACGCGCAACCGACGCGATGGCGGCCGAGCACGCGCGCCATCGTGAACGCCGCCGTCATTCCGTTGTCCTTGAAACTCCCGCTCGGGTTCATTCCCTCGTATTGGAAATGAAGGTTCCCCGCCGCCAGCGGCAGATCGACGCGCCGCGGATCGACATTCTGGAGCAGCGTCTGCCCCTCGCCGATCGTGACGAGTTTGTCCGGCGGCGCGAATGGCAGCAGCTCCCGAAATCGCCAGACGCCGGAAAAATCCAGCGGTTCGTGTCGCGTCCCCCAGCGCTCGGCGAAGAACGACAACCGGCCCGGGGCCGGCGTCCGCTCCCAGTCGTAAACGACGTCGAGGAGGGAACCGCAGGCCGCGCAGTCGTACCGCGCCTCTTCCACGCCATAGGTATGCAGGCAGGCCGGTCGGATACACCTTAAAAACGCACCTTCAGACATGGATTCGGATCGTATCACGCGCCCTCGCCTCCGGTCAAAACGCACGCCCGCAAATCTGCGAGTGTTGCCGTCGCCCCGTTCCGCCATACAATCGCGCCCGAAAAGAAAATGACCCCGCGGCGAGCCATGCGACTGCCGCACATTCGAGACTTTCTGGGGACAATGCGATGAGCATCCTGGTCGACAAGAACACACGCGTCATCACGCACGGCCTGACCGGCAAGGCCGGTGCTTTCCACTCCGCACAGTGCCTTGAGTACGGGACGAAAGTCGTCGGCGGCGTCGTTCCCGGCAAGGGCGGCCAGAAGTCCGAACACGGTCTGCCGGTCTTTGATACCGTGGCGGCCGCGATCAACGAGACGGGCGCGAACTGCTCGCTGATCTTCGTCCCGCCGCCGTTCGCGGCCGACAGCGCGATGGAAGCCGCCGCGGCGGGGATCAAAGTCATCGTCCTCATCACGGAAGGCGTCCCGACGCTCGACATGGTCAAGGCGACGAAGTTCATCAAGGACTGCGGCGCCAAGCTCATCGGCCCGAACTGCCCGGGCGTCATCACACCGGGCGAGGCGAAGATCGGCATCATGCCGGGCTACATCCACAAGCCGGTCGACGGCAAGGGCAAGGCCGTCGGCATCATCTCGCGCAGCGGCACGCTGACGTATGAAGCCGTCTGGCAGTGCACGCAGCGGAACATCTCGCAGACGACGTGCGTCGGCATCGGCGGCGATCCGGTCAAGGGTCTCAACTACATCGAACTGCTGACGATGTTCGAGGCGGACCCGGCGACGGATGCGATCATCATGATCGGCGAGATCGGCGGCACGGACGAAGAGAACGCGGCGGCGTTCATTAAGGCCAACGTGAAGAAGCCCGTCATCTCCTTCATTGCCGGCCGCACGGCGCCTCCCGGCAAGCGCATGGGCCACGCCGGCGCGATCATCTCCGGCGGCCAGGGCACGGCGGACAGCAAGATCGCCGCGCTGAATGCAGCGGGTATCCACGTCGCGGAAAGCCCGGCGGATATCGGCGCCGCGACGGCGCGAGCGCTTGGGCTGGCGTAGGGCGAGAGGGATCGAGGATCCAAGGGGCCAAGGATCCGAGGGGCCAAGGATTCGAGTGTCGTAGGGTGGGCCGTGCCCACCATCCCTTGGGTGCCACTGCTGTGTCAGCAATGCCGCCGCGTGTAGGCCGGCCGCAGGTGTGCCGGGTGCCATGCCGACGCCCAACGTCGGCATGCAGGCGAGTTGCGCGATTCTGATTCGCTGGTGCGAGATTCCTATCTCGCACCCACTCCCCGCGGGAATCCCGTCCCGCCAAGCCGAGTCGTAGGGTGGGCCGTGCCCACCAGCCCTTGGGTGCCACTGCTGTGTCAGCAGGGCCGCCGCGTGAAGGCCGGCCGCAGGTGTGCCGGGTGCCATGCCGACGCCTAACGTCGGCATGTCGGAAAACCTCTCAATCTTGTTCTGACGCGTGCCTCCGATTGCCTCGGGACGCACATTTCCCCCTATTTCCCCAATGCAAACCCGCGCACACGCGTCGCTCCGCATTTTCACCGCCAACACCTTTCGGCTGAGCGGGTTAGACCGTTTTGCGCGCAAATGCGCCCCCTGCAAAATGGCGCAAATTGTGCAAAATTCCTGGGCGAGGGGCCAACGGTCGGAATGTCGCCGTGCATGCAACATGACGCAGGGGATGCTTGATCGGCGAATCGTGAAGTTGTGAGTGGTTAGCTTTGAGTTGTGAGGGGCGAGTTCCGAGTGGCTGGTTTCACGACGCCGGCTCGCGCGGCGTTTCTTCGACGATGACGCGGCCGAGGATCGACGTGGGATTTCGGCGTACTCTTCGCGGCCTATGCACTGGCGGGCAAGCCGACCAGTGGCACGCGCCTTCGCGCAACCCGAACAAACATTGCCACCCGCCCGCAATGTCTAGGGGCGGCTGCCCCCTTAACGATCCCCCGCTGATGGCGGCATCGCAATCACTCGTCGCTAACGACGCCTCAATTGAATTCACCACCGATGCGATATCGCCAAGCACCGGCAGCCAGGCTTTCGATCCTTCCGAGCTTCCAATCCACCCATTGGATCGCGCTCGCAGTCGATTGTGGGCCATACGGTCGCTGTTTGGGTTCGGCTTCGCAGACGCGGCATTCGAGCCGATGTAGCCTGTCTCGATCCGCCATCACCTCAAGCTTGACATGAATGGGTACAAGGGGCCCGCTGATGAGATAGGCATCACCCCGCACGTCGATCGTCCGCTCCGCCACTTTACGGGCGATCCACGGAAGGATGCCGTCAAGCGATTCGTCCCTGCGCCAATCCTCATACACTTCCGCAAGCGCCGCGCTTAGAAAGTACTCCAGCAATCCAAGCGTGTCGCGCCACTCCGGAGATTCCGGAATGTCATCACCGATCACAAGGTCATCGATCATTGACCGGACGTTGCGGCAAATGGTGTGTTCGATATCGTCGGTACCACTCCTCATCCGTCGATCGTAGCAGCTTCCCTCACGAAATGCCTGCGCACACGCTGGTGCGAGATTGCTAGCCGCTCGTGCGAGAATACCCTCTCGCACGCAGCCTTGCGGGAATGCCCTCCCGTAGCGCCGAGCCTCCCCGCAACGCTCGACAATTGTCTCGCCGCCGCTTTGCATGCGCAATGTCAAGGGGGCGGCTGCCCCCTTAACGATCCCCTGCTGGCATAACCCACGCTGTCATTTCTTCCCCGTAGCTTTGCGCGTCACGTCAAGCCCATCTTTGCCAACGTGGATCTTCTCGACGCCGCCAAGCAACTTGCCTATGGCCTCGGCCGGATGCTCGGCCTCAGCCAACCGTTCGTCGAGGAAGAGATTCCGTGTGAAGCTCGTGACTACGGATTCTGGGAGGTCGGTCTGTTTCTCGCCAACCCACTCGAAGAGTAGCTCCGCAAACCAGCTCGCCCGCAGAATGTCAGCGGAGAATCGCATATTCCTGAACTCCGCCGACGCGTGCTCGCGAAACCACTGATCATTCCATTTGATGAAGAATATGAGCGTGCTTGCGAAGAGCAGCACGCCAGCCGAGGTCGGGATCAGAAAGTGCCAGTCCGTGTTACTACCGAAGAGAGCCCCGAGGCCGAACACAAGAGCAAGCACCAGTCCCACACCCATGGCCACAAAGCATGTGTTTGAGATGATCGCCCGCTTCTTGTTGGTTTCATCCGAGAGTTTTATGGTCTTTTGTGCCTTAATATCATTCTTCATTTCCACCAAGAGGCTACGGCGCACGGCCTTGCTCTCCCTAAGTTCGAACTCCGCGACCTTGGCCCTGTGCCCTTCTTCGCGCGAAGCTAGGTCGGCCTCCTTCTTTCTATACACAGCCTCAAGGGCCTCGTCCTTCTCCTTGTACCGCGCATCAAGTTCGTCTAGTTGCTTTCGGACGAACTCTGATTGGCGCTTCTGTTCCTTCGCTGCCATCGTCCCAAGCTTTGAGACGTTTGCAGTGAGTTCGCTTAGGGCCCGTTCATAGTACCGCAGGCGGTCCTGCATCTCTTTGGGTAGCGAAGCGTCAATTATTGCACTGTGCGGATTGAAATCGAAGTTGCTGCTTAGCGCGTCGGCAATCAAATCCACCGATGAATTGTACCGATTCTGATCGCCGATTCGCGCCAAGACCTGTGCGACCACTCCGTCGCCGTTGCTATACTCGATGTGCCATCCCTGCACGTTGGATAACGCAACTTTCTTGCAAATGATGTATTGCTTGTCGAGGAAAGCAGCGTCAATTTCCTCAAGCAGCGCATTACTCTTCGCGTCTCCATCCGCAAGGGTAATCTGCTGAGCATTGAAATGCCCGTCCCGAAGGTTCGTGTCGATCGTGAGGCCGCATGCCACATTCGGAAATGCCTGCCGTGCGGCGGAATAAAGCCGACGCACCGCATCGTTACCCGGTATCGGCCTCAGTTGGAATTTTAGTTCCGTCACGAATAACCCCCTGATCGAGTTGGCTGGCCCGCCATAGCGGGAGAAAAACCATTGGCGGCATGGTAATATCCGTTCAGAATATTATTCCATATGTGGCAGATAAACAAACGGATGGCCGAGCTGCCATTTGGATTCGTTAAAAGGGCGGCGAGCCCTCATTGACATTCGCGAATGCGTCTTAAGTGACGAGTTCCGACTGTCGAGTCGCGAGATGGAGGTCCGGCCGAGTAAGTCGCCATCGGCGGCATCAGGCCAAGGCGTAAAGTCCCGCGATAGCGAGCAATCCTTCGCGCGCCGGGCATTACGGATTTCGTACGCATTCATTCCGCGGGCTCGGCATCATTGGCCCGGCTCCCTTACGGTCGCGGTTCGGTTGCCCCCCGGCGCGGCGCTTCGCACTCCGGACATAACGCCGAGAAAATGCCGACCGGCGACGCCAAGAGGAATGCCCCCTGCGCGCCGCCGGCCTTGGCAGATTACATACTGTGTCCGCTGGTGCGAGAATCCCTTCTCGCACCCATTCCCCGCGGGAGTCCCCTTCCCGCAAAGCCGAGCAACGAATAAGCTGCCACGACCATGGCACGCTACACCACCGATGAGGTCCACGCGTATTTCTGCACGATGACGATTCTCGACTGGGTCCCCGTCTTCATCGACGAACGCTACATCACGCCGATCATCGACTCGCTCCAATTCACGCGAAGGAACAAGGGCCTGCAACTCTTCGCCTACGTCGTCATGCCCAACCACGTCCACGTGATCGCCGCTCGTCCTGTAGGGACAGAATGGGTTCACAGGTTTTGATGCCGATCGCGCCGTCCCTACGGGGGCAACGGTGATAACTACGTCGCAAACCCAGCCTTCAAAGGCTGGGCTATTTTCATTTGATCCCTACGGGATCGTTTGGCGCCTGACATTCACTTTGCTACGAGCCGGCGATGGCAAGAGAGGATGCCCGGGGAGGGCGCTCCAGAGAGGATTCTCGCACCAGGACGGCATGATCGCTTTGCTCGCCATTTCCGATGAAAGTCGCCGGTGCGAAAGGGACTTGTCGCGACACCGGCGGCGTGGCGATTCAGTTCGGCGGGGTTTTGCGACGGTGAAAGTGAGCCTTTGATTCGAATGGACCTTTGGCATGTGTAGCTTGGCGGGAAGGATTCCCGCGGGGAGTGGGTGCGAGAAGGGATTCTCGCACCAGCGTCATGCTCGCCTTTGAGGGCGAGACTGTCCGGGAATTGTGTCGCCCTTTCAGGGCTAAACCCGAGAAAAAAAAACGCAAACCACGGGTTGCGCTCCGACCGCTACGCGGTCTCCGCTCCACCCGTGGCTAAAAACTGTCGCTCCTTCGGAGCTGTTTTGGCCTCGGAAACACTGGCGTTTTCGACGGTTCTGCAAATCAGAAATCCTCTCTTGAATTCCCAGACAGCCTCGCCTTTGAGGGCAAGCATGGCACCCTGTCGGCAATATTCAGAGCAGCTGTGCACGGCCTGTCGAATCCAACGCGCGTTGGGCTTACGATTGCGGAACGATCGCGGTCGTTTCGCCGCGTCGAGCGACAATTACTGGAGAACCTTCGCCATGCCTGATACCCATACGATTCGACTTCATCGCGTGTTCCGCGCTCCTGCTGAGCGGGTTTACCGTGCGTTCCTTGACCCGGATGCGATGGTCAAGTGGATTCCGCCGCATGGATTCACCGGCAAGGTTCACAAGATGGACGCCCGCGTCGGCGGCGGTCATCGCATGTCGTTCACGAATTTCAGCACGGGTGCGAGTCACTCGTTCGGCGGTGAGTACGTCGAGCTCACGCCGCATCAGCGGATTCGCTACACCGACAAGTTCGACGACGCGAACCTGCCCGGCGAAATGCAGGTGACGATCAGCCTTCGCGAAGTCAGCTGCGGGACGGAGCTCGATATCGAGCAGGCGGGCATACCGAGTGTGATCCCGACGGAGATGTGCTACCTGGGCTGGCAGGAGTCGCTGGACATGCTGAAGCAGTTGGTGGAAGCGGAGATTCCCGGCGAGCCGGGCTGATTGCTGACCAGGTTCGTGGAACCAGTCCTTCCGCTTCCCTGAGATTGCTGGAGCCGGCGCGACATCTATGGTGGGCACGGCCCAGCCTACCACTTCCCTGCGATTGCTGGAGCCGGCGCGACATCGATGGTGGGCACGGCCCAGCCTACCACTTTGCGGGAAGGATTCCCGCGGGGAGTTGGTGCGAGAAGGGATTCTCGCACCAGGACATCATGATCGCATTGCTCGCCATTTCGGATGAAAATGTGGTGGCTCGGGGGGGACTGCGATGACAAGGTCGGTTACCGCTTGGCGTCGCGAGCCCGTGCACCAGGATGACCCGGGCGTCCGGAGGCGCCGTATCATGTCGCCCGTCGTGGATGGCCGGTCGCAGCGATCGGCCACTCGGCGGAGCACGCAGAGCAGACTCTTTTTGAACGGACGCTCCTTCGCAGGGTTCTTTCGAGCGGGAGGTTCACTCATGCGCAAGATGTATGCAGCGTGTGCCGGGATCGACGTTCACAAGAAGAATGTCGTTGTTTGCCTGTTGAAGGTCGATTCAAAGGGTCAGATCTCGCGCGAGGTCAGGTCGTTTGGAACCTCGACAGGGGCTTTGTTGGAGCTTCTAGACTGGCTGGTGCTGTCGAGCTGTGAGAGCGTAGCGATGGAGAGTACCGGAGTTTATTGGAAGCCGGTATTCAATCTCCTCGATTCGTCGATGGAGGTCGTGCTGGTGAATGCCCAGCATGTCAAGGCACTGCCGGGTCGCAAGACGGACGTAAAGGATTGTGAATGGCTCGCCGAATTGCACTTGCATGGCTTGATTCAAGCGAGCTTTATCCCACCTCGCGAGATTCGCGAATTGCGAGATTTTGTTCGCACGCGTATGACGCTCACGGCCGAGCGGGCAAAGCATGTGAATCGAATTCAGAAGGTGCTCGAAGACGCCAACCTGAAGCTGAGCAGCGTCGCCACCGATGTGCTTGGCGTCTCAGGACGCCTGATGTTGAACGCCATCGTGGCCGGGGAGATCGATCCCGGCATCTTGGCCGATCTGGCGCGGGGCCGAATGCGGTCGAAACGACCTGAGCTTCGCGATGCCTTGACGGGGCGTATTCGTCCACACCATCGCCTCCTGTTGCAGACGCATTTGAATCTAATCGACGGTCTCGATGAAGCGATCGCAACGTTGACGGCGCAGATCGAGGAATGCATGCGCCCTTTTGCAGAGCTTCGTGAACGACTCACGACGATCCCGGGTGTGGGGAACGAAGTGGCGACGGTGTTCATCAGTGAGATGGGTGTGGACATGTCGCCCTGGCCGACGTTTCGACATGCCGCCTCATGGGCCGGGTTGTGCCCGGGCCATCACGAGAGTGCCGGCAAACGCAAAAGCGGCCGTACGCGGCACGGGAATCGATGGATCAAGCAGGTGTTCACGCAGGCCGCATGGTCGGCACAGCGAGCGAACGGTACTTATCTTCAAGCCCACTTTCGAAGGATTCGGTCAAAACGAGGCCCCCGCAAGGCCGCCGTCGCAGTGGCCCACAGCATACTCGTTCGATGCTATCTGCTCGCAAAAACGGGAGACGACTACAAGGACCTCGGTTCAACATACTTTGACGACCGTGCCAAGACGGCCATTACCCAGCGACTGGTTCGAAGACTTAAGAACCTTGGATACCAAGTCGAGTTGACAAACGCAGCTTAGACGAGATTTTCAGAGCAGCAGCGCGACATCGACAGCAGCGCGACATCGATGGTGGGCATGGCCCACCCTACCGCGCTTGGCGATAGGGATGAGCAAACCCAGGGTTGCGTCTCGCCCGTTGCGCGGGCTGCACGTAACCCTGGGCTCAATTGCATCACTCTTTCAGAGTGGCTTTGCCTGACGACTCGCGCTTCCACCAACGTGGGCTACTGGCGCTTCCGTCGGAGCATCGCCAACGCTCCCATGCCCAGAAGAACGATCGACGAAGGCTCCGGCGATACGCCGAATCCGCAGATTTCGCTGCCATCCGAGCCGACCGCCGCGATTCGAACGATGGACGCCTCGTTGGTCGTCACGCCGTTGTCCCAATGCGTCCCGGTCCCCGCAGTGGATCCATTGAGACCGCCGTTTTCGAACTGCGTCACGTAGAACGCGCAGTCCGGTCCGACGGCGGCGAGATCGCCGTACGCCTTGCCGCTGGGGAGCGTCTGCAGCGCGATGTCTGTGATGACGGGCGTGCCCGAGTAACCCGGTCCCAGCTGGTACTGCGTGATGCTGCCGTCGTTGTTGTTGCTGTAGAGCCAGTTGGCGGAGACGCCGTCGCCGAAGGCCAGACCGTCGGGATGGTGCGCGAGGCCCGTCATCGAATTGATGACGCTGCCCGTATTGCTGATGATCGTCAGTGCGCTGATGGGCTGCAGCGCGAGCGCGATTGCGCCGGTCGCGCTGGCTTCAATGTCGTCGATGAGCGACGGCGCCGTGTAGATCAACGAGTCCAGTCCGTTCGACGGATTGTAAACGTGCACTTCGTTTGTGAATGAACCCGCGACGTAGGCGATGCGACCATCCGGAAGCGTCGTCACGCCGTAGCCCTGTCCGCCGGCGGTGCCCGGAAGCAATTGCGCGGAGCCTGCAAACGTCGCGCTGAAGCGCTCGAGCCCTGCAGCGGTCGGCGTGTAGATGTATCCGTCCGCCCCTTTTGCCAGACCGTAGCCCGTGCTGCTGAGCCCCGGGATGACGTGGTTCGCAATCGCGCCGTGTATCGGCGTTGCGGGCGTGGGCGCGCCTTGGTACGTGGCGTTCTGCGTCGGGCTGTATTCGATGATAGTGGATCCGTTTCTGGTCAACAGGTTTCCGCCGGCGGTCCACGCCATTCCGGGCCCGCCGACCAACGGGCCTGTGTAGATCTCCTGCGAAAAGCCCGGCGCCAGATAATCAAACTGGTCTGCTCGAACTGTTGCCGGCGCGACCGCAAGAACAACGACAACGATCGCAATTACGTTTCTCATTTTGGCTCCCCTTTGGTGTGCTGCTTGATCGCTATTCACGCGAATAGGTACCCCTTGAGTTGATCAAGAAGCACAGCGCAAAAAAGGAGACTGCGCCGAACGTCGACACAGCCTCCTGTTTCTGGGCACGATTATACCCGCGCCCCCCGTCGGGCTTCCATCAATAATTGCTGACGACAACAAGCGTCGTTTCATTCATGTGACAAGCCGGGCCAACGCTTCAACCAGTCCACGCATCGTTCGAATTGCAGAGTGATTCAAACGGGTCGAAGCGAGAAGTTGTGCGGCAAGTCAACGACGCTGAATGAAACGGCAAACGGATACAAATCGGTTACACCCGGGGGTTGGAACGACGGCAACGATCACAATGGCTGATAATCTCCCGCGAAATATTGAATTGCGAACTAGCGCTTGTACGCCGAGGCGATGTCCGTCCTTCCGCCCCGTCGCTCAGCGATTCCGGCGACGCCGGGACCGCACTATCAGCGTCGAAACTTTCCGCAGCGTCACGCCTTGTGGAAAACCGACTGAAGTCGAGAAATCGCCGTCGTGTGAAAGAGTGACCAGCGTTGCCGGACGGCCGCGCGGCTGCCGAGCGCTACGCACTCGGCAGCGCCTCGCCGCACTCCGGGCAGATGCCGCTGACGTTGCCTTCGCGCGAATACCCGCAGACGCGACAGTCGTCGGATCGCAGGCGTGCGCGACGTTTGTATTCATTGAATGCGAACAGCAGGCTGCCCGGCGTCAGCATCATCCAGAATGGAATGCGCACGCCATAGCCGGATCGCGCGCCGTTGAAGGAATAGACGATCCAGCATGCCCGCCAGAAAACGGGCGACCAGGCTTCGCGTCGAATCGGCTTGAATGTGCAGCGCCATCCGTCGATCGGCATCACGAGCCGACGCCATTCCAGACCGATGTCCGCAGCGCCCGGTCGAAACCAGACATGGAATTTCGGATAGCCGAACCGGATGAAATGCGTGTGGGACAACCGCCAGGAAACCAGGCAGATGAGCATGTACCCGAAGCACAGCCAACGAAGTTTCAACGAGCCGATCATCGCGGACTCCCGGCCTTCCCGTCGACCGATTGTAGCACAATGCCGCGCCTGCGCAATGAATCCGCGTTGGAGGAACGATCGGGACCGTGCGGCCTGCATGCCGCGACCTTCGATTCGGCACAGCACAAGTGCATCAGCTGAGCTTGGCGGCGATCCACGTCCTGGCGGCGCTGAGCGCGTTTTCAATCTGTGACGGATCCGTGCCGCCGCCCTGGGCCATGTCGGGGCGACCACCGCCTTTGCCGCCGACAACGGGGGCGATTTCCTTGATGAGATCGCCCGCCTTGACGCCCTTTCCGACGAGATCCTTCGTCACGGCGGCGAGAAGGACGGCGCGGCCTTCGTTTTCGGATGCCAGCAGGATGGCAGCCGAACCGGCGCGATCGCGGAGCGAGTCGGCCGCGGAGCGCATCTGTTCGATGCCGGCGTGCCCAAGGTTGGCGCAGCAGACTTTCGATTCGCCGTATTGCTGTGCGGCGGCGAGGATTTCGTCGAGCTGGCCCATGATGTCGGCCGCGCTGGCTTTGGCTTGGGCCTTCTTGATCTCTTTTACGCGGTCGCGCAGTTCCGAGGCTACATCGCGAAGCTGAAGTCGATCGACAATCGGAATCTCTGTACGGCTCAAGTCGTCGTCGAGCTTCAACAACAGATCGGGGAGAGCATCATCAGACGCCTCGCGTAAATCTTCGACTTGCTGCTTTAGTGCGCTTGCGTTCTGCCTCGCCTGAATCGCCTTATCGCCAGTAATACCGATGACACGGCGAATGCCCTTCGCCACCGCAGATTCCTCGACAAGGCAAAACGCAGCGATTTCACCAGTCGCCCCAACATGCGTGCCGCCGCAGAACTCGACGGAGTAGTTCATCCACTCCTTGTTGTTCGGATCCTGGAGCATCTCTTTGTAGGGAACGCCGATGGAGACGACGCGGACCTTGTCTGGGTATTTCTCACCGAAGACGGCGCGGAGCGTGTTGATCGTGCGAGCCTGTTTCTGATCGGCCTCAGGCTCTGTATGGACGGGAAGATCCTCTTCGATCTGTTCGTTGACGATTTTCTCGATGCGCGTGAGTTCGTCGACGCTGATGGCGGCGTTGTGCGACAGGTCGAAGCGCGTCTTGTCGGGATCAACGAGCGAGCCCTTCTGCTGAACGTGATCGCCCAATGTGTTGCGCAGGGCGAGGTTGAGGATGTGGGTGGCGGTGTGGTTGGACATGATGGGTGCGCGGCGATTCATGTCGACGGCCATCTCGCAGTCAGACAGGGGTAGGATTTCTCCTTCCACAACAGTGCCTTTGTGGAGAATCAACTCACCGCGCCGGTCCACTCGATCGACGCGAATTCGACCCGCGTTCGTAGTCACCAACCCTGTGTCATAGGTCTGACCACCTTGCTCAGCGTAGAAGCAGGTCTGACTTGTCCAGAAAATGATCTCCTGACCTTGACCTACAGAACCGGGATCATCCGGGTGTTTCATTCGTGTGAAACCACGAATCTGCGATTTGCAGGATGCGGGGATTGAGTACTTTGCACTATCCTCACAGCCTTCGACACCTTTCGCGACCGCAAACAAGTCCACCTCGTCCTTGCCTCCGGTTCGCGCTCGCTCCCGCGCTTCCTCCATCAACCTCTCATACTCGCCGATGTTGACAGTCAGTCCGCGTTCTTCCGCCATCAGTTCGGTCAGGTCGATCGGGAAGCCGAACGTGTCGTGCATTTTGAAGGCGTCTTCGCCGCTGATGCGGCCGTGATGGTGCTTCGTCGCATAATCGGCGGCGGTTTCGAACAGCGCGATGCCGCGATCGAGCGTTTTGACGAAACTGGCCTCCTCGTCGCGCACAATCTCCGCGACGCGCTCGGGGTTCTTGCCGCCGTGGGCGGCCGTCAATTCCGGAAATGCGCCTGCCATCGCATTCGCCACAACGGGCACGAGTTTGTAGAGGAACGGCTCTTTCATGCCGAGGAACTGGCGACCGTAGCGGACGGCGCGGCGGAGAATACGCCGCAGGACGTAGCCGCGGCCTTCGTTGCTGGGCACTGCGCCGTCGGTCAGTGCGAACGTGAGCGTGCGGATGTGATCGGCAATCACGCGGTACGTAATGTCGCGCATCACGGCGTCACTGGCCTTTCCATCCGCACCATCTTCCAACAGCCCCGTGTACTTCGGCGCGCCTGTCACGTCGCGGATGGCGTTGAAGATCTCTGTAAAGATGTCTGTGTCGTAGTTGCTGAATTGTCCGAGCTTGCCGGCCTGCATGCCCTGCAGCACTGCCGAAACGCGTTCGAATCCCATGCCCGTGTCGACGTGTTTCGCCGGCAGCGGCGACAGCTTGCCGTCATTCGCGCGATTGAACTGAATGAACACGAGATTCCAAATCTCAATCACGCGCGCGTCGCCGCCGTTGACCAGCTTGGCGCCGCTTTTGTCGGGCGTCAGGTCGATGTGGATTTCGCTGCATGGACCGCAGGGGCCCGTGTCGCCCATTTCCCAGAAGTTGTCCTTCTTGTTACCGGGGTGGACGCGCTCGGGCGGCAGGATCTTGAGCCAGAGGTCGCGCGCCTCGTTGTCGGGCTCGAGGCCTTCGGCGCTATCGCCTTCGAAATACGTCGCGTGCAGACGCTTGCCGTCGATGCCCCAGACTTTGGTCAAGAGCTCCCACGCCCACTCGATGGCTTCCTTCTTGAAGTAGTCGCCGAAGGACCAGTTGCCGAGCATTTCGAAGAACGTGTGGTGATACGTGTCGTGGCCGACGTCGTCGAGGTCGTTGTGTTTGCCGCCGGCGCGGATGCACTTCTGGCTGTTGGCGGCGCGCGTCGGCATGCCGGGCTTGACGCCGGGCCACTTGTCGACGTCGGGCGCCTGCTGGCCGAGGAAGATCGGCTTGAACTGGTTCATGCCCGCGTTCGCGAACATGAGCGTCGGATCGTCGTGCGGAACGCACGGGCTGCTCGGTACGAACGTATGGCCGCACTTCTCCGTGAAGAAGTCGATGAACTGCTGGCGGATCTCGGTCCCGGTCGGCATAACAAATATCTCAAATCGCGGTCTTTCGCGCGCCGCGGAACGCCGAAACTCCACGCGTTTCGCGAGCCACTCGCCCGGGCGTCGCGGGAGTCGGTTTAACGTTTGATGGAACCGGGAGTTATACCGGAACGGACCGGATGCGTCACAGGGGCGGAGCATCCGGAATCGATGAATTCGATAATGGAGGGGTGCCATGCTTGCCCTTCACGGCAAGCATGAGGGCGGCGCAACGACGCGAACATTGTCGTGGGAATTCGCAAATAACCTCCCGCAGCCGCATGCTCCCCTTGAAGGGGGAGCATGGCACCCCAGCGTGCGGACGTCCTTCGATGTTTAACGTCGTTGTCTCATTCGTATCGTCGCGACCCCACGGCTGAAGCCATGGGCCAGCCGGCCTCACGATTTCTTTGCTGCATTAGCGTCGATTCGCGTTCAAAATCGAGAACCCACCTCCTTCGGAGATGGGGCACCCGCATGGCACCCCGACGGCGCGCGAATGTCGGGTCGATGACCCGACCTACGGATTATGTCGATGACCCGGGCTACGGGGTTCGGGCGAGGATGTCGAGGATGCGCTCCGAGGCGTGACCGTCGCCGTAGGGGCTGACCTTCGGTCCGTCACCGGCGTTGGCATCGAGCAGCGCGCGGCAGTTTGTGACGATGCTCTCCTGCGCTGTGCCAACGAGTTTTACGACGCCGGCATCGACGCCTTCGGGGCGCTCCGTCGTGGAGCGCATCACGAGGACGGGCTTACCGAGGCTCGGGGCCTCTTCCTGGACACCGCCGGAGTCCGTCAGCGCGAGCGTGCAGCGTTCCATCATCGCGACGAATGCCGGGTAGGCCTGCGGCTTCAGCAAGTGCACATTGGCGTGGCTGTCCAGTCGCTCGTGCACCGGTTTTTGGACATTCGGATTCAGATGGACGGGATAGACCCAATGGACGTCGGGATAGGCGTCGGCCAGTTGGGCGATGCTCTCGCAGATACTCCTGAAGCCGTCGCCGAAGCTCTCCCGGCGATGACCGGTGATCAGGACCATGCGGCGATCGCCGATGTGCTCGTTCATCCAGGCGACGATGTCCGTCGTCTCGGGCGGAGGCGACTCGTGGTTGCGACGAATCGTCCAGTGCAGCGCATCGATGACGGTATTGCCCGTCACGTGGATGCGATCGGCGGGGACGGCTTCGCGCAAGAGATTGTCCTGCGCCCACTTCGTCGGCGGAAAGTGAATGTCCGCGACCTGACCGGCGAGGCGGCGATTGATTTCTTCGGGGAACGGCTGGTACTTGTTGTTCGTGCGAAGCCCCGCTTCGACGTGTGCGACGGGAACCTGGTTGAAGAAGGCGGCGATGGCGGCGGCCCAGACGGTCGTCGTGTCGCCCTGTACGAGAACCCAGTCGGGCTTGTCCTTCTGCAGCAGCGCGTCGACGCCGGTGATGACGCGGGCCGTCAGGGACGCGAGCGACTGGTTGGGCTGCATCACTTTGAGATCGACGTCGGGTGTGATGCCGAAGAAGGCGAGCATCTGGTCGAGCATTTCGCGATGCTGGCCGGTGACGGCAACGCGCACGTCGAAGCGATCGTCATCGCGCGCGAGCAGGATCGCCGGCGCCAGTTTGATGGCCTCGGGACGGGTGCCGAAGATGAAGCAGAGTTTTTTCTTCATGCCACATTGGTCCTATTGGTCGCGTCAATCCCGCAGATCGGGTTTGCGGCGATCATAAGGGAATGTCACGACAGGGAAATGGTCGCGTGGATAGCGAGGGGATTGGACGGGTGGCCCACCCCTTCAGGGGTGGTGGTCACGACGATACGACAAACCAGATCCCTCAAGAACGCTATATCAACCATCGAATTGAGTGTTGACGCGGAACGCCATCGTCGCGCCCCCACTGTTGAAGCAATGGGCCAGCTGGCCTCACGATTTCTCCGCTGCGTAAGCGTCGATTCGCGTTCAAAATCGAGAACCCACCTCCTTCGGAGATGGGGCACCCGGCTCGCACCGCGCGGATGTCGGGTCGATGACCCGACCTACGACTCTGGCTTGCACCGCGCAAACGTCGGGTCGATGACCCGACCTACGACGGGTTTTGGCCCATTTTGTTGAGGACCAGCAGGCGTTTTTCGGTCATGTCCTCGATGGCGTAGCGGATGCCTTCGCGGCCAAGGCCGCTGTCTTTGACGCCGCCGTATGGCATCGAGTCGACGCGGAATGAGGGGACGTCGTTAATGACAACGCCGCCGACGTCGAGATCGTTGAATGCGTAGAAAGCGTTCTGCATGTTGTTCGTGAAGATGCCGGCCTGCAGACCGAAGACGCTGTCGTTGACGATTGTGCACGCCTGCTTGAAGTTGCTGAATGGTTCGAGCGTCGCGACGGGACCGAAGGCTTCCTGGCAACTGATCGCGGAATCCTTCGGCGCTTTTTCGATCAGTGTTGCGTCGTAGTAGGCGCCGTCGCGTTTGCCGCCGCAAAGAACCTTCGCCCCGCGGCTCGTCGCGTCGTTCACCCATTTCTCGATGCGCTCGGCTTCCTTCACATCGATCATCGGGCCGATGAACGTGTCTTCGTCGAGCGGATCGCCGACTTTCAATTCCATAGCAGCGGCGACCAGCTTGGTCTTCAGCGCATCATAGATGCTCTCGTGAATGAGAATGCGCTGCACGCCGATGCAGGACTGACCTGACTGATAGAATGCACCGATCATGATGCGCTTTGTCGCGAAGTCGAGATCGGCGTCCTTGTCGACGACGCAGGCGGCATTGCCGCCGAGTTCCAGTACGACGGGTTTCTTGCCGGCCTTCGCCTTCAGCGCCCAGCCGACATCGGGCGAGCCGGTGAAGGAGAGCAGCTTCAGTCGCTCGTCGGTCGTGAACAGGTCCGCGCCTTCGCGATGGCATGGCAGGATGCTGAAGGCCCCGACCGGCAGATCCGTCTCCGCAAGAATTTCGCCAATAATCAACGCGCCGATCGGCGTACGCGACGCCGGTTTGAGAATGAACGGGCAGCCTGCAGCGATGGCGGGGGCGACTTTGTGGGCGGCGAGGTTGATCGGAAAGTTGAACGGCGAAATGAACGAACAGACACCGATGGGCACGCGCTTCCAGATCGCTTCGTATCCTTCGGCGCGGGCGGAAATATCAAGCGGCATCCACTCGCCGTAGTTTCGTACGGCCTCTTCGGCGGCGATGGTGAACGTGTCGATACCCCGCTTGACTTCACCGCGAGAATCCTTGATGGGTTTGCCGGCCTCGATGCAGAGGGCCCTGGAGAGTTCCTCGTGGCGCTCTTTCATGCGCCTTGCGACGTGATGGAGGACTTCGGCGCGTTTGTAGCTCGGGAATCTGCGCATCGGTTCGCACGCCTTTTCGGCGAGCGCGATGGCTTCGTCAATGGCATCGGCGTCGGCGAGCGCGACGCGCGTCGCGACTTCGCCGGTCGCCTTGTTCGTGACGGCAAGGTCAGTGTTGGCGGCGATGGGTTTGTTGGCGAGGTAGTAGGGATAAGTTGGTTTCAGCATCAGTGACCGCTTTCGGACTGGAGTAATTCGCGTTCCCGGCGTCGAAGGTAACGCTGCTGATCCTCGTGAATGGCCTCACCGCATTCGGGGCATGCGCCCGACGCGTTTCCCTTCAGATCGTAGTCGCAGTGGATGCACTTTCCCAGGTATGGAACGATCGACAGGCGGCCAACGATCCAGCGACCCACGAGTAGAATCGCGGATAGGAACAATGCGTACTCAAGAACGCCGATCAACGTGGTCAAACCCAAATTAATCGGCGACTGCAAGTTCGCGCCTGCAATCACTAACGCTGCAAAACGCGCCACGACAAACACGATTGCACTACCGGTCGAGAGCACGAGCGTCTCGCCGATTGTTCGAAGCGGTCGCGCGAGAAATGCAACGCCAACCACGTGGAATACGATCCAAAGGAATATCTCCTCGTACGTCTGAACGCCGCGCCAATCCTGCATGAGCGTCATTACAATCGCCCACAGGATCGACCAGCCACAGACGAGACCCTGTTTCATCCACACAGAACGAAGTGATCGACGAGTATTCCGGCCATCAGTCGATTTCATCGCGTCTCCGAATTGGAAGTCGTCATCAATTGAAGGACGAGGTCCCATTGGACTTGGGCGCCACACCAAAGTCGGCATCAACGCATACCAGAAGGCAGGCGAGGTGGCAAGGACAGAGCTTGTTCAGCGTGACGCTGCTGAAGGTCACTGCGCGTCGTGCTGGGTGGCAATTGTTAATTAACAACACTACCCAGGGACTGAAGTCCCTGGCAATGACCGCACGCCCTCCGGGCGACTGTCGATTTGAGTGCGAGTTTCGACGGAAAATTCCCGGACAGCATGCCCTCGAAGGCAAGCATGTGGAGGCGAAACCTGAGTTCGTTGCGGGGAGGACTGTTGAGAGCCGGATTGTTTCCCGTACATGCTCCCCTTGAAGGGGGAGCATGGCACCCTGTTGAAGTCATGCATGACGCATTTCGAGCCCGTACGACCATCACAAGTCAACCCAATGTACAACGACCATTCGAATTCTCTCTACAACATGCACGTCAACGCTCCCAGCCGCTTTGTCAGTTTCAGATTCTCCGTGTAATCGACGGGCATCGCAACGATTGACGGCTTGCCACTGGCGAAGGCCTTTTCGAGCGCCGGCTGGAGTTCGGCGGATTTGTCCACGTATGCACCGTAGCCACCGAACGCTTCGGCGAGCTTTACGAAATCCGGATTGCGAAAACTCAGATCGACGTGCCGGCCGAAGTTCGTCTCCTGTTTCCATTCGATCAGGCCGTATGCGAAATCCTCCCACACGAGGCACACGATCGGGACGTCATACCGCACGGCCGTTTCGAAGTCCTGAATGTTCATCAGGAAACCGGCGTCGCCGCAGACGGCGATCACGCGGCGATCAGGGTGGATCAGCTTGGCCGCGATCGCCCCCGGCAGCGCGAAACCCATTGAACAGAAACCGTTCGGGATCAGGCACGTGTTCGGTTCGTCGCAATGAAACTGGCGCGCGATCCACATCTTGTGGGCGCCGACATCGGAAAGCAGCAGGTCGTGCGGTCCCAGGACTTGGCGGCAGTCCCACAGCGCCTTCTGCGGTCGGATCGTTCCCGTCGTCTCGTCATCTTTGTGGTGTTCGAAGTCGGCGACCATCTCGGCGCGACGTCGGGCGTGACGCGCGACGTCGAACATCGGTTTGTCCAGATTACCTAGAGCTTCGATCAATCCGTGCAGGCAGTTGGCGATGTCGCCGACCAATTCGACATCGGCACGGTATCGATCATCCACTTCCGCGGGGAGGAAGTCGATGTGGAGAATCTTCTTCGCGTTGCCCTGGTTCCAGCGCATCGGATCGTATTCCACGAGGTCGTAGCCGATCGCGATCACAAGATCGGCTTCATCCATGATGCAGGAAACGTGATCGCGAGATTGGAGACCGATCGTGAAGAGGCTGTGTTCGCTGGTTCGCGGGACGGCGCCCTTGCCCATGAACGTGTTGACGACGGCGATGCCCGTGCGCGAGACGAATCGGCAAAGCTGCTCGCTGCTGCGTTTTCGAACGCATCCGTTGCCCGCCAGGATAATCGGATTCTTCGCACCCCGAATGAGACCGACGGCATCGACCAGCGCCCGTGGATCGGGTCCGGGGCGTCGCGTGGGCACGGGCGGAATCGGAACGCCGTCGGCTTCCATCTCGGCGATGTCCTCGGGCAATTCGATCAGGCAGGCCCCCGGCTTTTCGCACTCGGCGAGTTTGAAGGCCTTGCGGACCATTTCTGGGATGTTGTCCCGGTGCTGAACCATATCGGCCCACTTGGTCAGCGGTTTGAACATGTCCACGATGTCCATCGCCTGGTGCGACTCCTTGTGGAGCCGCTGCGTGCCGCCCTGCCCGGTGATGACGACCATCGGCGAGCGGTCCATGTTGCCGTTGGCGACGCCGGTGACGAGATTCGTGGCGCCGGGGCCGAGCGTGGCAAGGCAGACGCCCGCCCGGCCGGTCAGTCGGCCATAGACGTCGGCCATGAACGCGGCGGCCTGCTCGTGGCGACAGAGGATGAAGCGGATTGGCGAATCCGCCAGGGAGATCATCAGGTCGGCGTTTTCCTCACCGGGGAGGCCGAAGATGAACTCGACGCCCTCGGCCTCCAGGCATTTGACAAAGAGATCTGATGCTTTCATGCCACTTCGCTCCGTGCGACGTCGGATTGCCGTCCCAGAAACTCCCAGTCCTCGGGCCCCGACGGCATCGCATGAATCGGATGATAGCCAAAGTAGTCCACGCCCGGCCGGGAATGCCAATCTGACAGTCTTGACCCGGACCAGTCCACCCTTCCGGTCTATTCTGGCAGCGTCCTCGATCAGGGTCGTCGAATCAGAATCGGAACGCAAATCACTTAACCTATGGTTATTTTTACATTTACAGCCAAGTCCAACAGGTTGGCAGGCACGTGAAGCGGAGTGGCACGGCCGTTGCAGTGGGGCTCATTGGTTTCGGTGCGCTAATTGGGCGTGCTTTGGGGACCACGAGGATTCGGAATCCGTGACGTTTGACCCGTCCCAGCTACGCGTATTGATCGCCCATGCCGACGAGAGCGGCTGGCCTGCCGACGTCTCGGCCTGGCTGTCGCGCTGGCCGATCGGTGTGCACTGGACGCATACGGACATGGAGGCGATTGGGGTTGCGACGCGTAGCCCGGTCCATCTGGTGATTGTGGACGACCTCCTGCCGCCGTCCGGCGGTTTGGAAGCGATCCGTCGGATACGTCGCGTGGGATTGACGACGCCGTGCCTTTATGTGTGCGACGATCCGGCCCCGCGGCTGTTGTCGGATGCGATCAAGCTGGACGTCTTCAGCGTCGTCGAGGGGGCTCGTCATCGGGATCAGATCGTGCGAATGATCTCGCGCGTGGCCCGTCGCGTTTACGACATCGACCTGCCGGCGCTACCGAACTTGAATTGACGATTTGGAGTTTTCATCCGGCCCCGCGTGAGGCGCCGGCGAGACAATTAGAAGTTAGCGCCAACGAAGGCGCGTTGGACCCGAAGCAAAGTCAAAGGAGTTTGAGATATGGCTGCGACGAAGACACGCATCAAGATCCGCCCGATCGGCGACAAGGTAGTGGTGAAGCGCATCGAGGCGGATGCGGTGACGGCCGGCGGCATCGTGCTGCCCGACAGCGCCAAGGAGAAGCCGAAGCGCGGCGAAGTCGTTGCCGTGGGCGATGGCAAGCTGCTCAACTCGGGCGAGCGCGCCAAGATGCAGGTCAGCAAGGGCAACGAGGTTCTCTTCACGAGCTACGCCGGCACGGAAGTGAAAATCGACGGCGAAGAGTTCCTGATCATGGACGAAAGCGACATCCTCGCGATCCTCGACTAAGCAGGCGAAATTCGCCTCTCCGTGCGTCGGAGAGGTTTCGGGCGCGGCGACTCCGGAGCGATGCGTTTGTTCGTTCGTCGTCCCGCCCCGTTTACCGGCTCCGTCGAGCAGCGACGAGCCATAGCTGTCAAAGGGACTGCATGAAGCCCAGCCTGTTTGGAACGGCACTGGACGAAGCGATCAAGTTCGGCCCAGAAGCGAGATTGATGCTGACGTTTCCCGGCAACGAAGACGCGCTGCACATCCAGCCTCTCGCATATACACGGGTTGAAGACAGCGGATTTCGCATTGAGATCCGCACGTCGGACATTATCGCAACGGACCTGGTGGACGACGTTCTGTACGTCGATTCCGACGTCGTTGAAACGGCGGAGCTGCAGGTGAAGGAAGCGGGCAAGTCCTGGCGGGAAGATCCCTACGACGGCATCAGCGACGAATACGAAAAATAACCGAATCACGGAGTAATCAAGAAACATGGCAGCGAAGAAGATCACATTTGATATGGAAGCCCGCGAGGCGATTCGAAGCGGCGTCAGCCAGCTCGCCCGCGCAGTCAAAGTCACGATGGGCCCCTGCGGCCGCAATGTCGTCATCGAGAAGTCGTTTGGTTCGCCGACGGTCACGAAGGACGGCGTCAGCGTCGCCAAGGAGATCGAACTCGACGATCCGTATGCGGACATGGGCGCGAAGATGGTGAAGGAAGTCGCCACCAAGACGTCGAACGACGCGGGCGACGGCACGACGACGGCTACGGTCTACGTCGAGTCCATCTTCAACGAAGGCCTCAAGAACGTCGCCGCAGGCGCTAACGCGATGGAGCTCAAGCGCGGCATCGACATCGCCGTCAAGTCGATCGTCGATGAGTACGCCCGCATGAGCAAGCCGGTCAAGGAGTCGAAGCAGATCGCCCAGGTCGGCACCTGCGCCGCCAACCACGATGCGGAAATCGGCAAGAAGATCGCCGAGGCGATGGACAAGGTCGGCAAGGACGGCGTCATCACTGTCGAAGAAGGCCAGACGCTCGAGACGATCGTCGAGACAGTCGAAGGCATGCAGTTCGACAAGGGTTATCTCTCGCCGCACTTCGTCACGGACCCGGCCGAGATGGAAGTCCGCCTCGACAAGCCGTACATCCTGATCCACGAGAAGAAGATTTCGAGCGTGAAGGACATCGTTCCGCTGCTCGAGAAGGTCGCCAAGAGCGGTCGCCCGCTCGTCATCATCGCGGAAGACATCGAAGGTGAGGCCCTCGCGACGCTCGTCGTCAACAAGCTCCGCGGCACGCTCCAGTGCTGTGCCGTCAAGGCGCCGGGCTTCGGCGATCGACGCAAGGCGATGCTCCAGGACATCGCGATCATGACCGGCGGAACGCCCGTATTCGAAGAGACGGGCACGACGCTGGAAGGCCTCGACATCAAGGACCTCGGTCAGGCGAAGCGCGTCGTGATCGACAAGGACAACTCGACGATCATCCAGGGCGCCGGCTCGGCGTCGGACATCAAGGCCCGCATCGAGCAGATTCGCGCCGAAATCGATCGCACGACCAGCGACTACGATCGCGAGAAACTCGACGAGCGACTGGCCAAGCTGGCCGGCGGCGTCGCGATGATCAAGGTCGGCGCGGCGACGGAAGTCGAGATGAAGGAAAAGAAGGCCCGCGTCGAAGACGCCCTGCACGCCTGCCGTGCGGCGGTCGAGGAAGGCATCCTTCCGGGCGGCGGCGTCGCCCCGCTTCGCGCGTTGGCGTCGGTCCTCGACAAAGAGGAGAAGAAGCTCAAGGGTGACCAGAAGACGGGCGTTGATATCGTTCGCCGCGCCTTGTGGGCCCCGATCAAGGTCATCAGCGAGAATGCCGGCCTCGACGGCAGCGTCGTCGCGCAGAAGGTGTTCGAGTCCAAGCAGGCGAATTGGGGCTTCAATGCGTTGACGAACGAGTACGGCGACATGATCACGATGGGCGTCATCGTGCCGGCGAAGGTCGAACGCGTCGCCCTTCAGAACGCCGCGTCCGTCGCTTCCCTGCTCCTGACGACGGACTGCGCCGTCAGCGAGATCAAGGAAGAGAAGAAGGGCCACGGCGGCGGTCCGGGCATGCCCGGCGGCATGGGCATGTAAGCCCGCTCCATAAGCAACCGACTGCCGGAATCCGGCAGCGATTCACATAGATGGCGCGGCCCGATCGAATTCGATCGGGCCGCGTTTTTTTTGTCTGCAATCAACGGCATCGCGGATCAAACGCCGATCGGCAGATCCGCGAGAAGTCGCTCGAGCGGTACATGATTCGGTAGGTGCGTGTTAAGGTGGTGCCAGGCATTTGGCACGGACTCGTAAGGAAGCCCGACGCGAGAGTTCATCTTTCCAAACCAGTCGTACTCGCCGAGGTACTGCCGTAGCCGCAAGAACTTCTCCGACAGCCCCACGACGGTGCCGATCGTCACGATGACCAGCTCTTCGAAGTAGGGATGTGCATCGACGTTCAACTCCGCAACGAACTTATCAAGGACGTAGTCGATCAACAACGCCCCTTTGCTGTGACCGACGATGAGCTTCAGCTTCGGCGGTCGCGCGATCAGCACGTCGAGCAGCGTTCCGGAATCCTGGTTGCCCGGCAATGTCATGCGGCGAGGTCCGGCGGATCCAGACCTGTGATGCATCGACTTCGCCTCGGGCAGCGAGTCCTTCAGGTTTTCGACAAACCGCTTGAACTCGAGTCGACTCCAGTCCATCGCTCCGTAGAAGAACCAACCTCCGAGCGCCTCCGTCAACAGGTCGGCCATGCCGTAGCCCGTCACCAGGCCGGCGACGTCGACGCCATACGCATTCGCGATGTTTCTCGCCATCGCCGCCGTCCCCAGCACCGAGCTTCCGACGCCGGCGACGGCGGCCGCCGATACGTGATCGCCCTCGTTGGTAAAGAACCGCAGGGCGCTCTTGTAATGACGAATCTCGCGGTTCGACGCCGCCGGCGAGACGACGACGATCGAACCCTCTCGGTCGATCATTGGGCTCAATGTGCGGCGTTCGTCGGCCGTCAGGGCGCCGACGTCGTAAAAAACGCCGTCCAGAAGTGAATTGCGATATCTGATGGGTGAGGGCGCCGACTGCCGATTCGCGATTTCATCGAGGATCATCCGACTCCTCCCGGCGCGGAGCGAAAGCCGCCTCGCCCCACGCGAATTGGGGTTTTTCCAGCCTCACCTGCCCCTTTGCGCCATCATAGGGGGCCTCTCGGCGAATGGCCCGACCGGAAGGCTTGCGGAGCGAACCAAAAACCTATAAAACGATAGTTAACTCTGTTTACGGATATCCCTGCGTCTTTGCAGCACGCCGTGAAGGAGTGGGAGCACAGTCACGTGCGCGGGCGAGTCCAAACGCTCGATACCTCGCATGGCCGCCGAATCCAGTGTCAACGCACGAAGAACGCGGCAGCGCCCGCGTGCAATCATGCGAACACTCTCGGCGATTCCGCCGAAGCATGTACGTGCCAGGCTCGGCCGGTTCCAGGAAAGTTCGCACTTCTCTGCCGAAGCTGCCTCTTCTTCCGAGGCAGCCCATCGTTCAGTTCACGTATTTCAATTCAATTCACGCTTCATGTTCAAGGAGTATCACCATGACTTCGCGTGCATCAAGACGGATTGCGTGCATCGCCGCGCTGGCCGCCGCACTCTTCGCGACGGCATTGTCGGCAGCGGCCGACAACTGGTATGCCATAACGCCTGACGGCGTGCGGGTAAAGGAGTCTGTCGCCGCCGTTGCACCCGATCTGCGGATCGTCGCGGATGAGGTGGATCGCCTCGAATTCACGATCCAGGTGGACGGCCTGCGCGTCAATTCGTTCAAGACAATTGACGGCGCCTTCGTCAATGTCGATTGGCCCGGCGCCGCCGTCTGCGGCGAGATCGGCGCTCCCGCGATTCCCGTCGTGCGAAATGTCTTTGTCGCGCCGACAGGCGCCGTTGTGACGGCGCGCGTCGAGTCCGCCGCGAGCGCCATCCGCTTCGATGCATCGATTATCGGTGACTCGATCCGGCTGGCGCCTGTCCGAGCGCCGATCCCAAAGATCCCGGGTGCGATCGAACAGGCGCGGTATCTCTGCGATCCGTCAGCCTATGCGATCGATGCCGCCACACCTGCGGAGACCGTTCGCGTCAGCGAGTTAGGCGTCGTCCGGGGCCGCCGACTGATGCTCGTCGAGGTTTTCCCGGTGCAGTACAACCCCGCCCAACAGACGCTGGACGTGTGTCCGGATATGCAGGTCGTCGTTGAGTTTCAGACGGCCCAACCGCAAGCCGTGACGCACAGCGTTCTGCCGGGCCTTCCGAATGTGGTTCTCAATCCGGCGCGCGTTCCCGTGGACAAAGCCCAGACCGGAAACTACCTGGTCATCGTCGCGGACGCGTTCGCCGACCAGATGGAGGAATTCAATCTCGCCAAATCGGCTCAGGGATTCAAGGTCAGCACATGGACGGCGGCAGCCGGCGTCACGACGACGCAGATCGCCACGTTCATTGCAACCCAATGGGCAGATCCGAATAATGCGCCCGACTACATCCTGCTTGTCGGAGACACCAACACGATTCCGAACTGGACAGGCGGCGGCGACGGCACGCCCCCGACGGATCTTCCCTACACATGCATGGACGGCGCCGGCGACTGGTTCCCCGATATCGCCATCGGCCGCTTCCCCGTGCGCTCGGCCGCACAACTCGCGGCCGTCATCGATAAGACGCTCTACCTAGAAAACGGTCCCCTCGCGGATCCATCCTACCTTTCGAGAGCCGTCTTCATGGCGTCGGAGGACAACTACAGTGTCAGCGAAGGAACCCACGAGTATTGCATTACAAACTACATGGATCCGAACAACTTCGAATATGAGAAGTTGTACAGCCACACGTACAACGCGACGACGCAGCAATCGCGCGACGCCTTCAACAGCGGGCGCATTTTCGGAATCTACAGCGGACACGGCAGTGAGACATCGTGGGCCGACGGCCCCGTCTTCACGCAAAGCGACGTCAACGGTTTGCTGAACACAAACCTCTACCCGTTCGTCTGCAGTTTCGCATGCGTGACGGGAAACTACACGATCACGGAGTGCTTCTGCGAAACCTGGATCCTGGCGCCGAACAAGGGCGCGGCGGCGATCTGGGGCTCTTCCGTCAACAGCTACTGGACTGAAGACGATGTCCTGCAGAAGACGCTGTTCAGCGTCTTCTACGACGACTACATCCGCGAACTCGGCCCGGCCTTCAACCAGACGCGCGTGCGCTACGCCGCCCAGATGGGAAGCGACTCCACGACACGCCGATACTTCGAAATGTACAACCTGTTCGGCGATCCGAGCCTGCTCATCCCCGACGCCGAGGCCGCGCTTCGCGTGAGCCCATCAGGGTTGTTCCGCACGGAAGGCCCGGAAGGCGGACCGTTCACGCCGGCCAGCATGATGTACACATTGCGCAATGTCAGCGCTGCGCCCATCGATTACGAAGTCACGCACGAGCCGGCCGCCAGCTGGGTCACACTTGACGGCGTACTGACCGGAAGTCTCGGCGCGGGCGAAACGCTCGATATCACGGCGACTATTAACGCGTCGGCCGATGTCCTGCCGATCGGCGCCTACACTGACACGATCAGTTTCGCCAATCTGACGGATCACGTCGGCGACGCTACGCGCGACATATCGCTCGAAGTCGGCCGCTACGTCTTCAATGCGATCGACGTCCCGAAGCCCATCACTGACTACAACACGTCGACGAGCACGATGACTGTCGATCAGCACTTCTGCATCGGCGATTTGAATCTATCGCTCGATCTGACGCACACGTACGTCGGCGATCTCATCGTCCGCCTGCAATCACCGTCGGGAACCACTGTCACGTTGCACAACCGGACCGGCGGCGGCAGCAGCAACCTTCAACTGACCTACGACGACGAGGGCACACCCCCCGACGGTCCGGGCGCTCTTGCCGACTTTGATCGGCAATCGCCGCTCGGCATCTGGACGTTGACTGTCAGTGACGAGGCCGGAGGCGACAGCGGCACTCTGAACGGATGGACGCTTCGTATCCTGCCGCTCGGCGAAGTCTGCCCGCCGGCAGCGAACGACATGAGTTTTCACACACAACCGAACATTCCCGTCGACATCACGCTTCAGGGTATGACGGAAGGCGCGGGCCCGTTGACTTACACGATCGAATCGCTCCCCGCGAACGGAACCATTCGCGACATGGCGACGAACATCGTCGTCGACACCGCACCCTACAGCCTCAGCGGAAATGGCAATGCCGTCCGCTATCAGCCGACGATCGGCTACAACGGCGTCGATGTCTTCACGTACTTTGTCAGCGACGACACGGGCCAGTCTGATCCGGCGACTGTCGCAATCGACGTCGGCGGTCCTGAACCGATTCATGTGTTCGACATGAACGTCGACCCCAGCTGGACCGCGACGGGCGCCTGGGCGTACGGACAGCCGACAGGCGGCGGTTCACACAACCTGGATCCGACGAGCGGATACACAGGGACGCACGTGGTCGGGTTCAATCTAAGCGGCGACTACAGCGACAATATGGCATCGACGCAGTATCTGACGACCAAGGCGATTGACTGCACCGGCATCACGGATGTCCAGTTGCGATTCCGCCGCTGGCTCGGCATTGAGTCAGCCTCCTACGATCACGCGAACATCCAGGTGTCGAACAACGGCACGACCTGGACGACGATCTGGGAGCACACGGGCGCCGCCGTGAGCGAAACGAGCTGGTCGCTGCAGACCTATGACATCGCAGCCATCGCCGACAACCAAGAGACGATGTACATCCGTTGGGGAATGGGGCCGACCGACGGTTCCGTGACCTATCCCGGCTGGAACATCGATGACGTGGAAATCTGGGGGCGACAGCCCGCACCGCCGATGGTGCTGGGCGACATGAACTGCGACGGCGTGTGCGACATCGCCGACGTCGCCCCGTTCAGCCTGGCGCTTGTGGATGCCGACGCATACGCCGCGGTCTATCCAGACTGCACGATGTCGCTGGCGGACGCAAACAGCGACACCGTCATTGACGGAAATGACCTGCAGACGTTTGTCGAGCTGCTGTTGTTCGGCGATTGACGAACAACGAGCAACGTCGACATTATTGATTCTGAGGAACCCGGAGAAACGAGCAGCCCGACGCACTCTGCGTCGGGCTGCTTCGTAGATGCAAGTGTGTTGAAGCTCCGGCTCAGTCGAGGATCGATTGCGTCTTGTTTATGGACACGGCGCCTTCGACATCAACAATGCGATGAAATCACTAACGTCGGCCATGTCGTACGAGCCGTCGCCATTGATGTCGGCGCAGTCGCAATTCGGGTGTGCCGCTCCGCCGCTGGTGATGCAGTCGGTGAACATCTGAATATCGAGTCCGTCGCGCGTGCCGTCCGCGTTCAGATCGCCGGGGCATCGGCAGGGATTGGTCGGGTTGCCAAGGCGTTCACACCAGATTGTGACGGCGTCGATGTCGTCCCGAACCGCGGGATCGCCCGGCGTCATCAGCGGAAACGACCCGCCCGTCATGAACGAACCGTAGAGGATAAATGGGAACAACCCGCCGGATTCGTCGCCGGGCGTCATCGGGTCGTCGTCGTCAACGCTGAAGACGATTGCGAGCGACAACGCGCCGGTCTGTGGATCGGGCAGCCACGCGAATTCGAACGCATCGATGTCCGTTGATTCCGGAAGTCCGAGATGGATGGCCTCATCGATGATCTTGACGGGCGCCGCCGGGGCCGGAACAAACGTCAGATAGATGCCGCCGGGATCGAGCGCCGCGGGACTGGGCGCCTCGTGGTCCGGACTCCATGTCCAATACGGGCACAGGGCGATCGGACCATCGGGTTCATCGGGGTTGTCGTTGCGGACGATGTCAAGCGAGTCGACGTCGTCGTCTTCCTCATCGCCCGGCGCATCGGGATTCGGGAAGAGATCGGGATGCACTTCGTCTTCGCTCGCGGCCGGGTATGAGTCGATCACTGTATAGAACCCGCCGCCGAGCGGCGACATCGTCCATCCGACGATCTCATCACGCGCCGCCGTCGAGCCGTAACTGCTCACGCCGCTGGGCGAAGGACCCACGACAGGAACGTCGCCAAACGTCCAGTTTTCCGCCTTGTCGTCGTCATAGGACAGCAGGACAAATTTGAATTCGAAGATGCAATTTGCGGGAGCGAACGGGAACAGTTGCCCCTGTCGCAGCGGCTGATCCAGCGGCGACGTCGGGGGAATGAACTGCCGTAGGTCAACGTCGATCTGATCGTGCGCGTCGAGATCGAAGAACTCGAAGAAGCAACCGGGGCCGCACTGGGACCCGACAGGCGCCCCCGTGACACCCGCGCAGTCCGGCGCATCCGGCAACGGATCGCCTGGGAATAGAATCGCGTCATCCTTGAAATTCGCATCGCGCCCGCACGGCACAAGCGGCGGCGTAACGGGGCCTTCATTGGAAAGGTACACATCGCCCGGATCAAACCCCTCATCGCCGTCCATCATCGGATCGCTCAACTCCTTGTCGGATCCGATGTCGAGCGAAAACTCCCAGACGTACGGCTTCGGCTGCGGCGGCCCTTCGTCCGGACGGGTAAAGACGCGCACCTGATCGATGACATTGGATGTAACCAGCGTGAACCGAATGTCTCGATTCGTCGCCAGTACGGTGATCGACTCGCCATTGAACTCGACGCCGCGCTGGGCATTGCCGGTCGGGTAGGCGCCTGCCGTGCCGAGCCCGTCGGCGGTATTGAGCGACGGACTGAGAACCTGGACACCGATGATGTTGCCGTCGAATGAAACGGCTCCCGTTAATGTCGTCGTGCCCGCTCCGAGTTGGTCGAAGTGAATCAGATGTACGTCGACGAGCGTTCCTGTCGCCAAGACGCCCGGCGTCAGCGACGCGGCGTTGTTGTACGTGCCGACGGCGGTGATATCGACTGGGATCGAGCCCGCCAGTGTGACGCCCTGCAGCTCGTCGAAGACAAAGACCTGCGTGTTGCTCTGAAGTGCGCCCGGGAGCGTGCTTGCGGGCGGTGCGATTTGCGTTGCCGCGGGGAAAGTCGCCGTAATGGCGGCATGCACCGCGGTCGTGACGCAAGTGACGAAGGCGCCTGCGATCGCCACTTTGCGAAGCGGATTGGTCATCTCCTGATCTCCTGTTGGTGCGAGGTCTGCAGCAATACGTCCGGTATTGCCCGATACAGGAGACGACGTTCGTCACGCGCCGACCGGCCACTTGGAATTGCCAAAATCAATGTGCGGCATTATCTCGTCCATGTGCCGTTGCGATTTGCTTAAGCCGATGTTCCCGAGATTTTCGCGCAACCGCGAAGGTACCAGCGGTAATTGGAAACTTGATTGGAGGACTCGACGTTGCTGGTTGCCGATGCCGCCGGTCGGATTCACGTCGAAGGACTACGTCAGTTCCTAGATTCGACGAAGTCGACGCGTCCGGCGTTGATTGCTTTCAGGCACGCCGAGATCAGTGTCGCGCGGTTGACGGGCTTCGACACAAACCCATCGCATCCGGCCTCGGCACATCGTTCCGCTGTGCCCGCCATGGCGTCCGCCGTCAAGACGATAATCGGAATGCGGCAGCCCTTGTCGCGCAATCGTCTCGCAGCGGAGAAGCCGTCAATGTCCGGCATCTGAACGTCTGACAGGATCAGATCGAACGGCGGCGGCGACAACAGCGGACCTTCGACGGCGCCGTCGCTCGTCAGTGAGCAAATTCCGACGCGACCGTCCTCCGCGATTTTCACGACGGCGCCGGCCGACGTCAGGATGTGGGATATCAGCTTCTGATTGTCGACGCCATCCTCCATGAGGAGGATTCTCTTTCCCACGAGCGACGCGGAAGTCGATTGCCGCCGCGGCGCATCCGTCGGATCGACAGGTTCGGCCTGCTGCACCGGATCGCCTGCGTCCGGCGTTTCAGGTTGTCGTATGGGTAGAGAGAGCGTAAACGTGCTTCCGACGCCTGCCTTCGAACTGACAGCGACATCGCCCCCCATCAACTCTGCCAGCCGTTTGGAGATCCGCAAGCCAAGTCCGCTTCCGCCGTATCGGCGTGACGTGGACGCATCCGCCTGAGCAAAAGGCCTGAACAGGCGTGAAATCTGTTCGTCCGTCATTCCGATGCCCGTGTCGCTCACGGCAATCCGCAATATGCGTTTGTCTTCATCGGCGCTTTCCACGCGCGCCGAAATCCTCACACTGCCGGCCTTGGTGAACTTGACCGCATTGCTTACGAGATTGGAGATTACCTGGCGTATCCGTCCGGGATCGCCTAGAAGTTCCGGCGGAATTGGCGATTCATAGTCAATCCTCAGGGCGATCCCCTTCGCCTTCGCGTTGACCTCGTGCAAATCACCGACGTCATTGATCACGTCGGTAGGACTGAACCGAATGCTCTCAATCGACATCTTGCCGGCCTCGACCTTCGACAGGTCGAGGATATCGTTGATGATTCTCAGAAGATGATCACCGCTGCGTTCGATGACGTCGAGCGAATACCGCCGTTTCTCCGGATCCGACCAGACAGTCTCATCGTCGCCGAGCATCTCGGCATAGCCGAGAATGGCGGACATCGGCGTCCGAATCTCGTGGCTCATGTTGGCGAGGAACTCCGTTTTCATGCGGTTCGCCGAATCCGCCGCTTCGAACGCGGCGTTCAATTCCGCATGTATCAGCTCCATCTCCGTTACATCGGTACCGAGACAGACGAAGCCGCCATCTGGCGTGGCGCGACTCGCAAGCCGGATATAGCGGTCTCCGAGAAACACCGTCCAAGGCGCGCGACCACTTCTGAAGCTCGCAAGGTCCGCCTCGACGCATTGCTCCAACGTGCGACCGTCCGTCAGTTGTGGATGCAGTTCATAGAACGACTCAATGATCCTGTCGACTGGCGTCCCTCGAATCAGCACGCCGGGGCTCACATAGCCTGCCTCCCGATATCTGGAGTTGCACATGACGAATCGATTGTCTTTGTCGAACATGATCATGGTCGCGTCGATCGTCTCGATCGCCGTGTACAGATGACCACGCACGCGATCCAGCTCAATTTCGGCCGTTTTTCTCGCGTCGATGTCCGTATGAATAACGATGAACCCGTCGACGTCGCCATCGTCGTTGCGCATCGGCTGAAGGTCGAGATCGACCCAGTAGGCTCGCCCCTGCTTGTGACGAAGCATGACCTCGACGCGCGTCCCCTCGTACGCCGCCATTGCTTCGCTCAGGCAACCGATCGTGTACGCGTCCGTTTCCTCAAAAAATGCGACGTCATTCAGCGTCTTCGCCGCATATTCCGTGGGTTCGTATCCCGACATACGCGTGAACGCGTCGTTGGCCCACACGATCCGATCGTTGACGTCCAGGATGATCACGGCGTTCGTTGTTCGGCGCGACACAGTCGCCAACAATGAAATCTGCTGCCGTTGCGCGTCGACCGTGTCGAGCATTTCATTCAATGAGCTGCCGATGAGGCCGAGTTCGTCCCGCGGCCCCGGGCTGACCCGCGACGCCGCGTTTCCGCCGCTCCATTGCCGAATGGCGTCGGAGATTTCGAATACGCGACACAGCAGTCTGCGCCGGACGAGGTGTGCTCCCAGGACGAACGTAATGAGCGTAATCACCGCGGTCACGATGCCGAGCTGCCGCATCTGCGTGGCGGTCCGATACCGGATTTCGTCGGCCTTGATATGCAGCATGGCAACCATGCCCTGGGGCTCGGATTCCCCGGACGATGCAACGCCCGACAAGATTGTGCGCGGTCGAGTCACGAAGGCAGTCATGTCAATCACGCGTTCATCCATGTGGTGCGTGTCGATGCTCTCCTTGCCGGATCCAATGGCCGTCCAAATCTCCTCGGCATAGCCATCCCACGGCAGTCCGTTCAGTGGCAGCCCGATCCAATCGTGATTGCTGCAGACGACAACCTGTTGCGTTCGCGCGTCCACCACAATGGCGTCGACGATGCGCCCGGCACGGAGCATTTCCTCCAGTCCTCGTTGCGCTTCGGCGTCGTTCGATGACGCCGAAATCACGCCGCGCAGACTGGACATCGCAAGACGCGCTTCATTGATCAACTGATCATCGACGGTGTAACTGACCGACGACAGGAACACCCACGAGACGCCGCCCACCATGACCACAAGCAGTGTGACCAGCGGCCCGGCGATCTTCAGGGTCAGTGGATCCCGATCGCGTCCGCTCAATACGCGGTAAATCACTCCGTCCGGATTCCGAAACGCGAGCGCTGCGGACAACAGCACGATCGCGACGGCCGTCGGGAACGGCATGACCGTCGTCGGCGCGGATAGTGCAGGAAATGCGGCAACCACGACCTGTCCGACGATCGCCACGGACGCCATCAGGCCTGCGACGGCGATTGCAAGCTGTCCCACGTCGATGCGGCCGACTCGAAAGCGACGTGTACCGAGGCACAACAGAAGGACCGCCACGACCGACGACATCCCGTTGATCGTCTGCAGCCGACTCGAAGCGTCGCCGTTCGCTCCCGCGAGAACGCCCGGCGCAATCAGTCCAGTACATTCAGCAAGTTCCGCGAGCCCGATGACGACTGCGGAGAGCGTCAGTATGCGGGCGGCGAGATGCGTCTGACGCACGATGGAGGATACTGCGAGCAGTACAATGCACAGGCAGGGGATGATCCCGCGATACTCCTGAATTACGCCGAGACCGTTCGAGTCCGGCCACGCGAACGCTGCTCCGATCAGCCCTGCGACGAGCGCCGCGATCGCCATGCGTCGGGCCTGCGGGGAGGATTCAGCCTTTTCGTATTTCGATGGAGGATGGACTTTTCCCGACAACATTCCTGGTCATTTCCCCGTTGGCGCTATGGGCCCATAACGATCAACGACGACGCTCGCCAAAGTCCGCGATCGTCCCCCTCGCGTACACGTCGGATGGCCCTGCTTTCCTAATGTCGTCCGGCCACTGAAGGCACTTCGTTTCGACAATCTCGTGCGGTCACCATTCGACGGTGTCATGGGTTTTATGGGTGCAGAAACTCTGCCGAGCCAAGCTCGCGCGGCAGTCCGATGCCACCTGTTTGGCACTTCGGTTCGCGGGTTCAATAGACACGTTGTGGATTGCCCGCATCTGACGACGAAAGTCCGATCGTACGGAGTCCGTGATTCGGCGTGGCGAAGCACGTACTCCTGACAACAGGGAAAAGCGGCGACAACGCAAGCGATCGCCTGGCGTGGCATCGCCACCCCAGTATCTACGTAAATACCGTGCTCTGACGTCACCAGGGGACGGCGGAAGGACCCTCGCGCCACGGGCATAGGTCCGACGGCCACAATTCGGCCGACCGGCATGGTGAACCAGGGAGCGATCACGTCCAGGATCAATAGACGAGACGATGCGAATGCCTCGAATCAGGCACACGGATGAAGTTCAGCGTGCCCATTTCGCAGATCGGGGGGTGAACACAATGCATTCTGGCCGGCCCGGCTGCCGCCAGACACGCCCATCGTCGACACCGTACGCTGCTGGGGTCATCCTTCGAAACGCCGCCCATTCGGAGACGCGACCTGCGGATAACGGCCGGATTTTCACACCTGTCACACCTCGAGTTTCCGATTGAGCGACAGAAACGTCCGTAAATCGATAATCCACGCCGATTTGCAGTGATTTCACAGCAATTTGGCGAGCCAGCCCAAGCGTCAGATTAACACATTCTTGACCCGATTCCCTTTGACCCGGGTCCGGTTTCCATTAACCTAGATGGTAAATCAGGGGTGGAAAGAAGCCCCCCCAAATTGGAGCAAAGGGACATCCGGAAAATGCGCTTTCGGCAAAGTCGGAAGCCGGAGTCAATCCGCGTCAGGCGGACGAATCGAAGGAGGACAGAATGAAGATGAAAATCGCAGCGGCTTTGGCATTGATGTTTGCGGTCAGCACGGCGAACGCAAGCGTCTTGACGTACGACAACTTTGACTATCCCGATGGATCGCTTGTGGGTAACGGCGGCTGGGTCAACCACAGCGGTACGCTCGGCGACCTGCTCGTGACCGGCGGCCAGGCCCTCGTCCAGCACGGCGTTCCCTCCGAAGATGCGAACAAGCCGTTCATGGCCACGGCAGGCGTCGTGTATTTCGGCGCCGACATTACGGTCATCGATCCCGGATCTGTCATCGGCGGCGGCGACTACGAGTACTTCATTCACTTCAGCGACGGCGGAACGTCGAACTTCCGCGCTCGCGTTGACATCGTCAACCCGACGGGCGCCGGCGACTTTTCGGTTGGTATCTCAACGACCGGCAGCACGGCCGACGCCACGTGGGGCGCGGACCTCAGCTTCGGCACGACCTATCGCCTGATCGTGGCCTACGACCAGGACTTCAACACGTCGCAGCTCTGGATCGATGCATCGCTCGAAACCGACACGTCGATTCTCGGCCTCGACCAGCCGGATCCCGGCCTGTCCGTCACGGCGATCGCGCTTCGCCAGTCGGATTCGAGCCAGAATGAAGGCATTCTCGTTGACAACCTCGTCGTCGGCATGACCTTCGACGACGTCGTCAACCCGGTACCCGAGCCCGCCACGCTGGCGCTGCTCGGTCTCGGCGGCATCGCGCTGATCCGCCGCCGCCGCTAACCCCCCATCGAACCAAGGGGAAAGAGCAATCATCCGTGAAGACGTCGCCCATGTGGCGGCGTCTTCTCTTTTTTACCGTTGCGATCCAAACAACGTCATTCGCTACCCGAGATCCGCAGTTGATCCGCATGCCCCAGCGACCATATCCAATCTCGTGCGATCGATGCGCCGTACGGATAGAATCCGAGAACCGCCTCGGCCGATCTCGAACGTCGGGGCGAAACGACGCAACGAACTCACACGATGGCCGGCTGCATGAACGCGGCATCAGACTGGAATACACCGACAGGAGGCCGCCATGCCCGGCTACTACAACCAGGACGATCTCGCCCGATTTGGGAACATTGGCAAAGACGCCCCCGCCCTTTGGGAGAAGTTCAGCCAATACTACGGCGCCGTCTTCGAGGAAGGCGCCCTCAGCGAGCGTGAAAAGGCCCTCATCGCGCTCGCTGTCGCCCACGCCGTGCAATGCCCTTACTGTATCGACGCCTACACGCAGACCAGCCTCGAAAAAGGATCGAATCTCGAACAGATGACCGAGGCGGTGCACGTGGCCGCCGCCATCAAGGGCGGCGCCGCCCTGGTTCACGGCCTGCAGATGCGCAACCGCGCGGAAAGCCTGTCCATGTAGCCCCCGCATCGCTCGGCCCTCCCCTCATGACGCAATCCCTCAGAAAACGCAACCACCCGCTCGCCGTCATCGACGAACAACGGCGCGTCCTCGCCGAATCGCCGTCGCTCAGGCCGTTCGATGCGCGCCTCGCCGACATCGGTCTCGCCCCGCTTCGATCGACGGGCATCACGACGTTTCAGATCAACGTCGGAAAAATGTGCAATCAGGTTTGCAAGCACTGTCACGTCGACGCCGGCCCTGATCGCAAAGAGATCATGACGCGCGATACGATGGAACTCTGTCTTGCCGCGCTGGACAGAACCGACGCCCCCGTCGTCGACCTGACAGGCGGCGCGCCCGAGATGAATCCGGATTTCCGTTGGCTTGTCGATCGAGTCGTTGAGATGAATCGTCGCGTCATCGATCGCTCGAACCTGACGATCCTCGTCGCACCAGGCTATGAGGACATGCCGGAATTCCTCGCGAGTCGCCGCGTGGAGATTTCGGCAAGCCTGCCCTATTACCTGGAGTCGCAAACCGACGCGCAGCGAGGCGATCACGTCTTCGAACGCTCGATTCGCGCTTTGAAGAGATTGAACGAACTGGGCTACGGTCAACCCGGCAGTGGTCTGATTCTGAATCTCGTCTTCAACCCCATCGGTGCCTTCCTTCCGCCAAAGCAGGCAGCCATCGAAAGCGAATACCGGCGCGAACTCGACCGTCGACACGGCATCGACTTCAACAGTCTTTTCACCATCACGAACATGCCGATCAGCCGATTTCTCGACTTCCTGATCGAGCGCGGCACGTACGACGGCTACATGCAGAAACTCTCGGCTGCATTCAATTCCGATGCCGCGCAGAACGTCATGTGCCGCACGACACTGAGCATCGGATGGGACGGCCGGCTTTACGACTGTGACTTCAACCAGATGCTCGAGATGCCCATCGGCAATGGCGGCCCCGCACACATTCGCGATTTCGATCCAGACGCTCTCGCCGCCCGCGAAATCCGCGTCGGCAACCACTGCTATGGCTGCACCGCAGGGGGCGGTTCGAGCTGTACGGGCGCCGTTGCCTGAAGCGGCGTCGCGCCGCGACGACAAAGGACACGCACGCATGTCTCACAATGACGTCGCGTGAAGAAGCACGCGGCAATGCGCCCGCAGGAAGGGAACTTGCATGACTATGGAATACAGACAACTCGGCGGATCGGGCCTGATGGTGCCGGCGCTCAGCTTCGGAACCGGCACCTTCGGCGGTAAGGGCGAGCTTTTCTCGGCATGGGGCGATACGGATGCAGCCGGCGCCAAGCGCCTTGTCGACATCTGCCTCGAACATGGCATCAACATGTTCGACACGGCCGACGTCTACTCAAGCGGCGTGTCGGAGGAAATTCTCGGCGCTGCGATCAAGGGGCGTCGAGACGAGGTGCTCATCTCCACCAAGGGCACGTTCAGGATGGGGCAAGGGCCGAACGACCAGGGATCGTCCCGCCACAATCTCACGCGCGCCGTCGAGAACAGCCTGCGCCGGCTCGGGACGGATCACGTCGATCTATACCAACTCCACGGCTTTGACGCCGTCACGCCCGTCGAGGAAGTCATCAACACGCTGGACGACATCGTCCGCGCCGGCAAAATTCGCTACATCGGCTGCTCGAACTTCAGCGGCTGGCACATCATGAAGGCACTCGCCTATTCCGATGCCCACGGCCTTGCTCGCTACGTCGCACATCAGGCATATTATTCACTCATCGGCCGCGACTACGAGTGGGAACTCATGCCGCTCGCCCTCGATCAGAAAGTCGGCGCAGTTGTCTGGAGCCCGCTCGGCTGGGGACGGCTTACGGGAAAGATCCGTCGCGGCCAGCCGCTTCCGGAAAATAGCCGTCGACACGGTAAGCTCTCGAACGACATCGGACCGCCCGTGGACGACGAGTACCTCTTCAATGTCATCGATGCGCTGGACGCCGTTGCGAAGGAGACGGGCAGGACGATTCCGCAAGTGGCCCTGAACTGGGTGTTGCATCGCCCCACCGTCGCAACAGTCATCATCGGTGCACGCAACGAGGAGCAGTTGAAGCAGAACATCGGCGCATCCGGCTGGCGCCTCACGGCCGATCAGATCGCGTCGTTGGACAAAGCCAGCGAACGCACGCGCGCGTATCCCTATTGGCATCAACTCGGATTCGCGGAACGCAATCCGAAGCCGATCTGAGAGTCGATTCACACGTCCGCAAGTATCCGCAGATGACTGAAACGCAGGCGACCGGCCGACGGCGGGGTCCCATCGTCGTTCGACCGATCCCTGCTACAACGGTGAATGTTGACGCATACGGCTCGCGTCGACTATCCCGCAATGCCGCAGGCAACGAGTGATTCGGCGGATTTCGTCGTCGCCTCTTTGCGCGTCGCCGGAAGCAATTTGACAACGTCGTCGCGCAACGCGTCGAATCGCCGTTCGTTCGCGATGAATGCGTCGATGACGACCGGATCGAACTGCGATCCGGCCGCATCTGCGAGCGTCGCCGCGGCCTCATCGTGTCCGACGCCAACCTTGTATAACCTGCGAGACCGCAGCGCATCATAGACGTCAGCGACGGCGAGGATTCTCGCCGACAGGGGAATCTCCGTGTGCGACAGACCGTATGGATAACCGCTTCCATCCCATCGTTCATGATGAAGAAGCGCAATCTCATGAGCGACGTTGAGAAACGGCGCGCCGCTGGACAGTCGCAGTGCGGTATCAAGCGTATGGGCGCCAATCTTGGTGTGCGTTTTCATGACGCTGAATTCTTCCGGCGTCAGTCGCCCCGGCTTGCGCAGGATCGCGTCAGGAATGCCGACTTTTCCGATATCGTGCAGCACGCTCGTCTGCTCGATCAAATGTGCAAACGCAGCGTCGATTTGGTTCGAGTATTTTGACGCACCCGACAACGCCCCGGCGAGGATCCTGCAGTATCCGCGCACGCGCTCAAGATGCTCACCCGTCTCCGGATCGCGCGACTCGGCCAGGGAGGCCAACGAGAAGATCAGCGCTTCGCTTGTGTCGAGAGCGATTCGCTGCTGGCCCGAACGCACACGGGCGATGAGTTCCGCCTCCCGCCAGGGCTTGCTGACGTAGTCGTCGGCGCCCGCTGCATACGCTTCGGCGACATGCATCGGCTCCGTATTGCTCGTGCAGATCAAGATGAACGTCGACCGGCGATCCATGTCGGCGCGAAGCCGGCGGATGAACTCCAGCCCGGACATACCCGGCATGACCCAGTCACAGACAACCAGACGCAGCTGCGGCTCGTTGGACAGAATGTGCCTCGCCTCTTCAGCCGACGATGCCGACTCGACTTTGAAACCTGCGAGCGTCAACGCATCCACAGCGCGCTGTCGGGCAAACGGCTCGTCGTCTACGACGAGAACTCTGGTCAAGTGATCGGCCATCCTCTCCCCTCTAACCCGAGCCGCGACGCGGCACATCTCCGGCAGTGCCCGACGACATACGACGCCGACACATCAACAAAATCGGGTCATCGCCCACCGGACATTTGCAGTCTGACATACTGGCGACGCCGACGACCAACGCAGCCAAGTGATACGGCCTAGTTGGAACTACCGACGCAGTGCGTGTCGACTACGACGGGACCGGAAAACGCCGCCGGCGCGCCTTTCGGCGCATGCCGTCCGGTTCTGTTCAACGCCCCGCCGGTGGCCATAACAATGAATGATCGGGGAGGCCGGATCAGCGGAAAGTCATGATCTCGGCCGTCCGCCCGGCGCGAATGGGGCCTTCGCCTCCCGATCATCTCCAGGCACTCGGCTGATTGAATCACCGGCGTCGCTGTCCTACCGCAGACGACGCGTTAATCGGACTTGATTGATTTCGCGATGATGAAAATCGCGTGTTGTTCGCAGCCCGCGAGCTGAACCGCCCCGAATTCCCGCCGTTGATGGGAAGCGATAACCCTCGATCTTGACAACCCATCCCGGGTTTCCGACGATTGCGATTGAAAGGGGCCAGCCTCGACTCGCCATGATCGCGTGTCCCGCCCGTGGCTCGCCGATTTTTCGCCTATGGACCTGACCCATATCTATGAACGCAAGGTCGATCCCGAAGGCCAGGACTCCCTCGCGCGGATCGGCCGGCTGATTCGGCCCGGCAGTACGGTGCTCGAATTGGGTCCGGCGACGGGTTATTTCACGCGACATCTCAGCGAATCCCTTGGCTGCACGGTCGACTGCATCGAGTATTCGCCGGAAATGGCGGAGATGGCGCGACCCTTTGCACGAACACTGCACGTCGGCGATCTGGACCAAATCGACGTCGGGGACCATTTCGACGCCGGCGCCTACGACTATGTCATCGCCGCCGACGTGCTGGAACATCTCAAGAACCCGTGGCGCGTGTTGCGCGGTTGTCGAAATCTCCTGAAGCCGTCGGGGGCCGTCCTGCTGTCGATTCCCAACATCGGTCACGCCGCGCTGATTTCGGAGCTGATCGCCGGACGATTCGAGTATCGGGACGAAGGCCTGCTGGACCGCACGCATCTGCGATTCTTCACACGCGGCAGCATCGTCGACATGCTTGGTCGCACCGGGCTGTGCCCGACGTTGATTGATCGAATCGAGTGGATGGCGGAGCGAACGGAGTTTGCGCGGATCCTCGAGGAACTGCCCCCGCGACTGCGTGACTACCTGCTTCTGCACGGTGATGCGCTGACGTATCAGTTCATAGTCATGGCGACGCCCGGAGACATGACGGACGCCCAGAGGGCGAATGCCATTGCGGAGGGTGACGGCCCCGCCGAGCCGTATTTCCTCGGCAAACTCTATTGGGCCGCCGGTAACGACGGGCACAATGAAGATCGATGCATCATTCGGCCGGTCCCGTTGAAAAATGAACCCTGCCGTCTGCGCTTCGAACTGCCTCTCGATGCGCCATTCAACAAGCTACGATTCGATCCGACGGATCGCCCGGGGTTCGTCAGATTCCATCGAATCCAGCTTTACGAAATCGGTCCCGATGGCGAAATTGGAAAATCGATCTTGGATTGTGAGGATTGGCGAGACATCGCGAGGACCTTCAAGCTGGAAGATCTTGCCCAGGGTGATTCCGCGCTGAGCACGGCATTTATCGCCACGACAAATGACCCCAAGTTGTTTTACACATCTGAACATGATTTCCATCCGGCGGCGGGTCATCGTTACTGTCTGGACGTCCGGATGAGCTGGCCCGTCAGCGCGGACTTCCTGGTCGCGGACAGCATTTACGGCAAGAAGATCTTCGAATTCGAAACGCGTATCAAGGCGATGCAGGTGCGAGCTGAAGAGCTGACGGATCGTATCGAGCAATTGCGCCGACACGGCGCAAGGCTGAGCGAAGAGCGCGACGAGGCGGCCTTGTTCGAACCGCGGTTCATTCAGCAGGAAGCCCGTACACGAGAGCTCGAAAAAGTCCTCGGCGAAATCTACGGTTCCCGGGCATGGCGATTGATCACCAAGTGGCGTCGATTCAAGAGCCGGTTGCTCGGCCGCTGAGCCATTGAGATTGCGAATTCGCGGGATCGGATCGCGTCATCCGGCGCGAGCGGATTGGATCGTCCTTCACAATCGCAAGGTGCATCAGGGAGCGGCATGATGGACGACGCTCGCCGACGCCAGTGCAGCGCGGCTTCGCGCGATTCGTCGATCGATCCACTCGTCGTACTTTTCGAGATGCAGTTGCGCTTCGTCGACGTGGCAATAGGATTTCGCCGTCTCCAGTCCGCTACGTCGCAGTCGATTGCGATCCGCATGATCGTCCAGTAGGTGCAGTATCTGCTGCGCCATTCCGGCATTGTCGCGCGGACGAACCATCAGGCAGTTTTCTCCGTCGCGCGCGTACTCGTTGACGCCGCCCTCACTCGTCAATACGCACGCCGTTCCGCAGGCCATGGCCTCGAGCCCCGGACGACCGAAGCCCTGGAACAGCGACGAGTCCACGAGGACATCGCACGACCCGATCAATTGGGCGACCTTGTTCTGATCGTCCAGCCTGCCGGCATTCACATACGGAAAGCCAAGATCCTTCGGCATCATCTCGTCCTCGGTTCCGAAGAAGACGAACTGGACATCCGGTCGCGCCGCATGCACTCGACGGAATGCATCAACCGCCTCGTCGAAGCCGCGCCGAGCGACGCCGGGACGAGCGACGGACATCACTCGCGGCGGATCGCCGAGGGCATCGCCAGATTTGCGATTCCGGAAAATGCCGAGATCGAGCCCGAGGTGAATCTGGTCGCAGCTTGCACCATGCTCGCGCTCGATCAATCGCTTGAGCCACTGCGACTTGACGATGCGATAATCCGTCATCGTGTACGTGGCGGCCGCTTTGCGGCGATTGACGAAGTCGTCCTCCGGATAGAAATAGACTTCGTAATCCTGCACAAAATAAACGCTGACGAAGTCGTACCTCGCTCGTAACGACGGAATGTAGTCGTAGGCCGTCGTCCAGAATGTGGCGATGACGACATCGCTCTCCGGAAACAGGCGAATCAGCTCTTCCCTGTCCTTGTAAACGAGCGGCTGCACAGGGAGGTTGAATCGCTCAGGCTCGAGTTCCCGGCAGACCGTCGCCAAGCGGACGTCATGCCCCTCCAGGACCATCTCGCGTGCAAGCTGGGACACGGAAATGATGCCGCCGCAGACGGGCATCGAATCGGCAATCAGGAACGTGATGCGCATTCGATCCGACTTCGGGAGACGATCGAGGTAGGATCGCGTCGGGTATCTCACGCGGCGTTGCGTCGGATCCAGCAGCGTGCGCGGTCGCATATGGAATTGCCGAACGACATTCCTCGCGAACTGCTCACCTGTCGGCGATCCGTTTGTCGCCACCGCCTGCGCCGGCAACCTGAAGGACTCGAACCGGCGCACGCCGTCCATGCGATCGAGCGCGCGCGCCGCTGGGCGCGTCCATTCGGTTTCCAGGATCGTGTTTCGCAACAGCGCGTCACGCATGTACTGAAGCGGATTGCGTTTGAGGAAGTGATGGTAATCGCGCAAGTATGCGTCTTCCCATCGGGCGTCGAAGATCTTGCGGTTCTTCAGGTATCGATCTATCCAGGTGCCGAACGAACCGCAGCCCTTGTGATACACAAATGCATCATCCGCGGCGACGACGCGCAGGCCCTCTTCAGTCAACCGCATGCAGAAATCGGATTCCTCGCAATAGCCGCGACCGTAGATTTCATCGAAGCCGCCGAAGAAATTGAGATAGCGTCGCTTGACGAGCATGCAGAAGCCGACGGCCGTCGTCAGCGCGGGATAGGCCCTGCGGCTTCTCGCAGCGACCTGCTCGGCCATTGTGTTCATGTTGTAGCCCGGCGGCATGGGAACCGACAGGTTGACGCACATGTTGCTGAGAGGATTCACGACGGCGATCGCCGGATCGGACTGCGCGCAGCGGATCATCGCATCCAACCAGCCTTCCGCGACCATGATGTCGGAGTTGATCAGACAGACGTACTCGGCGTCGGCAAGCGCCATCCCCCGATTCGCCGTTTGAACAAATCCGAGATTCTCCTCGTTCCGATGCAGTTCAATCCGATCGTCCGTCGCCTCGATCTCCTCCAGCGCGGCGTACGTCGCGTCGTTCGCGGAATCGTCGACGAGGATCAGCCGGAACGGGTAATCCGTGTTCTTGAGAATGCTGCGAACCGCGTCGCGCACGTAGTTCACGCCGTCGTAGATCGGCATCACGATGTCGCATACGTCGCGTTCCGTCCCCTCGGGTTCGGGCACGCGGGCCCACAGCGATGCCGGCGCCGAGTTCGCATTCAGCGAATCTCGCGTCGCAAACTCCATCGGCTTGTCGGAATGCGCCCGGGCCTGCGTCGTCATATCGCGCTGCAACAGGTCGAACCAGCGCGTCAGGCAGATCAATTGCCAGAGCGGACGGGCCATGTTCATGTCCATCTCGGTATGGGCGACGATCAGTGACTCGACGCTTCGCCGATCCAGCAGCCCGAGGGATTCGAGGGGACCTCCCAGGAGCGTGTCGCGCGCGAAACCGTGCAGCGGGCCCTTGAACCACTGATATAGCGGCACGTTGAATCCGTGTTTGACGCGATTGACCATGTGCGTCGGAATAATGTCGCGAACGGCGTCGCGGAGGATCAGCTTGCCGTGTTCGGCGCCGACTTTGAATCGGCCCGGCAGCGTGAACGCCATCTCGACGAGCCGATGATCGAGAAACGGCACGCGCCCTTCGAGCGAGTGGGCCATCGTCATCTTGTCGAGTTTCGGCATCAAGTCATTCGCAAGCCACAAGCGCGTGTCGAGCGCCAGCGCGCGCTGAAGCGGCGAGGCATCCGTCGGCATGTCGGCCATCGCCCGCGCTTCGATATCGGCGACAATCTGCGGGGCGCGATCGATCGGCGGCCGCCGATCCGGATGGATGAGATTCCAGAGGAAATTCGAGTCCATCGAGTACGGAAAGTTGGAGATCGGGCTCAGCTCGTTGTTCCGAGGCCCGCAGAAGAACGCGCCGCCCATGCGCCAGCTGAGCTGCTCGGAGAAGTTGAGCCATTGCCGTTTCTGATCGGCGATCGCCATCGGATGCACCGGGGCGCGACCCATCACGAACGGACGATAGTACGGATATCCCGCGAAAACCTCGTCGGCGCCTTCGCCCGTCAGGACGACTTTGACCTGCTTCGAGGCTTCGCGCGACAGCAAGTAGGTCGGCAGCATGGCCGGATCTGCGACGGGTTCGTCCATCGCCCACGCGAATTCGTCCAGATGGTCGAGAACCTCGCGATCGGAAAAGTCGATCGTCTGATGTTTCGCGCCGAGCCCCTTCGCAATGTCCTCGAAGTAGTTCGACTCGTCGCAATCGGCCTGTCCGGGGAACGCAATCGAGAATGTCCGCAACGGCTGATCCGCGAGCTTCGCCATCATGCAGGCGATGATCGTCGAATCGAGACCGCCGGAGAGGAAGCAACCGATCGGGACGTCGCTCATCATCTGGCGTTCGACGATGTCCCAGAGCAGCAGCCGCAAAGCCTCGGTCCGTTCCTTCAGGTTGGCCGACGCATCCTCGCCCTGTTGCGGAAATGTCCAATACTTGTGCGTGGAGATGCTCCCGGCGTGCCATTCGAGGTAATGACCGGGCAGGAGCTTCTTAGCGCCTGCGAGCAGCGTCTGATCGTCGGGCGTGAACTGATAGGCGAGATATCCCCAGAGCGCCGTCTCGCAGATACGCGGTTGCAGCAGCGCGCTGTGCGTCAGCGAACGAAGCTCCGATGAGAACGCAAACGACCGATTGCGATGCACGTAGTAGAGCGGTTTGACGCCGAGCCGATCACGAACGACATACGCCCGGTTCTTGCGGGCGTCCCAGATGCTGAACGCATAAATGCCGTTGAGCCGCTTGCAGAGCTCTTCGATGCCCCACTCGAGGTAGCCGCAAAGGACCACTTCCGTATCGCACGTCGTGCGGAACTGATGACCCGCGGCCGCGAGTTCCTTCCGCAGGTCTGCGTGATTGTAGCATTCGCCGTTGTATACGATCTGCACATCGCCGTTGGCGCCGGACATGGGTTGATGTCCGCCGGCCACGTCGATGATGCTCAATCGACGCATACCGATGCCGATGTTTTGATCAACGAAGGTTCCGCGATCGTCGGGACCGCGATGCGTCAACGCGTCCACCATACGATCGAGGACGCCTGCGCGCACGGCATCGTCGCGATGCGCGTTCAGTATGCCGGCGATTCCACACACGTGGCGTGCTCCTTCATTTTGCGGGGCTGTCGGAGCAGCGTTGCCCGAACGCTGCGAGAATGGCGGGCGAAACGAAACGGACAACGCAGCCGCTTATTGCCCATGTGAGACTATTTCGCCGAGAATGAGTTCGAACGATGGGATACATTGGCGTCATTTGCGGAAGATGATGCGACGAACGCGCCGAAACGCGTTCAGCATCCGCCAGCCCCGCGTCGCCTCCATCGCTCGCGCGTGCTCGTGAATGTGGCTGGTGTGGGCGAGGGCCTGCCTGAGGTTCACGATTTCGACTTTCAGCCGCTCGTTCTCCTCCCACAGCGCGTCGCGCTCGCATTCGGCCTCCTGTAGCTGGTCGACCACATCCCGCAGCCCCCGCCGCAGGTCGAGCTCGTGCCGCGGTTGATCCGCAGCCAACTCGGGGCCGAGACGATCCGAGTGACGCTCCAGCGCCTGAATCGCTCGCGAGACGCGATCCGTAAATGCGTCCACGGCGCGGGCCATGCGTTCTTCCGCCGATGCCGATTCCGACACGTACGCCCTCTCGCTTTCCAGCGCTTCGCCGAGACCGGCGCTACGCGTCCTGTTCATCTGGGATTTCGGCATGCGCTCCTCACTCAGGGGGCCCGTCCCACTTGCCTCTATCGTCCTACATCCAACTCCACAGAGGCTTACGATTATCCTATGCGTCGCGCGATAGTGTCAAGGCAGGCCCGATCCTCCGGCCGACGATAGGGTCAAGCCGGTCCGCCGCCCCGTTTTTCACAGCCCCGCGCCGAGTTGTCAATGGCCGATTTGAATCCGCAGATTGCGCACGCGATCCGGATTTTCGGCGTCGATGTTCAGACGAACGGCACCCCATTTTCGATCCCGCCACGTCCGATTCAGTTCGACGCACAGCAAATACGTATGGTCTCTATCGTCGGCGAGCACCGGAAAGCCGATTGCCGCGTCGTCGCCCAACTCGCCATCGGCGTCCGCCGGCGTGAGGCGCAACGTCGCCTCGACGCGCGGCTGCCCTTCGATGGGTGCGATCCGCGCGGTTACGAAAATGCACGTGTTGTAGTCCGGTCGATGGCCATCCAGCGAAACCGATAAAGTCGAAACTCCCGCCGACTTGATCTTCTGATCGGCAGTGATCGTGAAGTAGGCTGCTCGACTCGCTTCGACTTCACAAGTCGGCCGCCAGACGTAGGCAAGCATGAGATAGGCGACGATCGACATCCAGCCGAACGTGAGGATGACGATCGCTCCGCGCCCGGGTCGTTGCGCCGCCAACGCTGCACAACCGAGAACAAATGCCGGCCACATCGGCACGGCAAAGCGCGGCAACGCATAGGTCGCAGCGTGTAGCGCCGTCATATAGACGACCAGCGCGATGGCGATCAGGAAGACGAAGCCGCCCGCTCGCCGTCGCATGAACAGACCCGCAATGCCGCAGACTGTGACGATCGTGCCGAGACCAGTCCACCAGACGAACTCAATCAGCGTCTTGCTTCGGCCTTCGAATTGACGTTTCGCTCGAAGCGTCGCGGCGGGAAAGAAATGCCACTTCGGTCCGCCGATGAGCGTGCGTCCGGCTTTTCTGACGGCGAGTTCGATCCATGCCGCGGGATGTTCGCGTATGTTTGCCTTGGCGGCGGCGACGAGCCGTTGTTCGCCGTCGAGCGACATGTGACCGCCGGGCCCCTGGATGCGGTTGTTGGGCCAGTTCATGCCGGAGAAAATGGGTTCATCGCCGTCGGTGCGAAATTCGCTGCCGAGATAGAAAACGGCGCCAAATCCGTTAGCGATCCTCGGTACGCCAAAACACATGACGTTCTTCACGATCCACGGCGCCAGAATGGCGCAATGCACGATCGTCATCAAAGCGACGCGGCGCGGCGTCCACGTCGTCTCGGGCGTCGCGCCGCCTTTGCGTACGTTGCGCATCAGCCGCCACAGTGCATAGACGCCGACGAGGGCGAACGGCCAGAGCTGAAGCGAAGGTCTCGCATACGCCGCCAGAGCGGTCGAGATTCCCGTCAATATGACGTATCGCAGACGATTGCGGGATTCCGCGCGATGTGCCGACCAGAACGCAACGCAGACAAATACGAATGCGAGCGGCTCCGTCAGCACGGTCGACGAGAACAGAACGACCTGGTAGCCGAGTGCGCAGAGGACAAACGCCATCAGTGCCTGCGATCGCCCCCAACGATCTCGCACGATCGAAGCGATGAGCCAGGAGGCGCCGATGACGGCGACGATGTTTGCGGCGCGCGTCAGAACGATGCTGCGACCGAACAACAGGAGCCACAACCACGGCAAGGGCGGCGAACGGAGTGAATCCTCAGTCGTCAGGTAGCTCAGGCCCTCGACGGCGACGCGATCGGCGCAGTGAATGTAGTAGTTTCGTTCGTCATCGAGTCGAACGGCGCCGTAGTCTCTCTGCTTCGCATCGTTGGTCGGCGATTGGTGCTTCCAGACGTAGAGGTACACGAAGAGAACAGCGATCGTCAGACCGATCTCCGGGAGGTGAAAGCGACGGCAAGCATTGAGATCGAGCTTCGTTTCACTCACGAATTCTCGGCTCCGACTCGGCGCACACGCAGGTACGCCCGTTTCATTGCGCCGCGCAATCCCGGCGGAATCATCGGCTTGATCCGAAGATAATGTGCGTACCACCACTTGGCCTGGTACCTGGGCGGCGCGACGCCGCGACGCGACGCCGCCAAGTGGCACTGGTGCGCCGCGAACAGTGCGGCATCGTGCACGCCGACGCTCAAATCCACTTGCTTTTCTTCGAGGGGCGCGATCAGATTGCCGTAGCACTGACGATGTTGCGCGGCATTCTCCATGACGGATGCGTGTCGATATGAACGGGCGGCCGACCGATGCGGTTCGAGCATCGATCGATCGCGACTGAACCTCTCCAGATGCCCAAACACCTCATCGATGTTGTCAACCACCAGGCCGGCGCCTGTCGCACCGACCCTTTCCGGCAGCGCTCCCATTCGCGTGACGATGACGGGAATACCGGCCAACCAGCTTTCGCTCAACGTGAAACAGAATGTTTCGGCGCAATGCGGTAGGATGAGCGTCAGATCGATCGCCGCGTCTCGAAGCAGCCGGACGATTTCCTCACGTTGATAGTCGCCGTGGAGAATGAGCTGATCGCCGAGCCCCAACGATTCGAGGCGGCGACGATAGCCGAAGACTTCGATCCCGCCGAAGACGTGCCATTCGATTCCAAGCGTCGCGGTTCGCGTCATCAACTCGACGTATGCGTCGGCGCCCTTCGCCGGATAGGCGACTTGCCCGAGAATCGCGACCTTCAGAGGCCCCGACCCGCGACAATCCCGGACGTCCTCGATCGCCGGGCTGTCCGACGTCGAAACGTCATAGCCATGACCGATGACATGAACGTCTCGCATCGCGCAGGCATGGAACTTTCGCGCGACTTCGGCGGCGGCCTCGGAAGGTGCGAATATGGCGGCGGCGTGTTCCAACAGCTCGGCGAATTCGCGCCGATGCGATTCGACGATTCCGACGCCATTGTCCGGCGGCGTCATGTTCAGCGCGCCGTATTGCGCCGCGATACAGGCGCGCGTCGCCTTCGGATCACTCGCACCCGGACACTGACAAGCCGCGCCGGTATCACGGCGCACGAGATTCCAACTCGGGCACACGCAGTAGTAATCGTGGATCGTGTAACCGAATGGAATCGAGCGCGCCATTAGCCGTCGCCAAATGCCGATCGGCCAGCGGATCAGATGATGAATGTGTGCAAATCGGATGTCGAACTGCTCGATGATACTATCGAAGACGTGTTCGACAGCATCATCCCGCAGACAGAAAAACGACGGCTCCGCGGCGAGCTCGTATCGATACCGCACGGCCTGGTCGATGCGACCGCGGTCGATTTCGAGCGCCACGATCGCGCGCCCTTCCGGCCAGACGACGACTGAACGAGTGAGAGCCAGCGACTCGACGAGCCCTTGCACGAAATGTTCCGTGCCGCCTGTATTGGCGCCCGTCATCGGCGCGTGAAGGACAAAAAGCGCCGCCGGATACTGTCGCATCGCGTGCCGCGCGAGCTCGAACCGAATTCGGTCCTGGTGGAGCCGGAGCGGGTTTTCGGCGCAGAAGGCGGCGACGTCGGCGAAGTAATTGGGGTGCATCTTCGCGAGCGTTCGACTGTTCTCGTGCTCCAGTGCACGGCCCTCGTCGCCGAACGACGCCTTGCCCATATGCGCGACAAAGCAGTCATCAACCAGGCGAATCCGCCAGCCGTTTTTCTTCGCGCGCTCGCAGAAATCGTTCTCTTCGCCGAAACCGCGACCGAAGGCCGTCTCGTCGAAGAGACCGATCTGCTCGATCACTTTGGCGCGGACATACATGCAGAACCCGACGGCAGTGACGATTTCCGGCCTTTCATTCGGGCTCACGCGCTCAACCAACGCCGCGTACTCATCAACGCTGAGATCTTCCGGCAGCGCATTGTCGCGGCAGAACTCGGGAATGCTGCAGATCGTGCCGTTGTTGGTGAACGGCGTCGCAATGCCCGTCGTATCGTCGGCGTACACGCACTTGATGTGCTTCTCAATGAATCGCGACGTGACGATCGTGTCGCTGTTCAGGAGCAGGACGTCGCGCCCCGCCGCCTCTCGCATACCCCGGTTGGCCGTGACGACGAAGCCGCCGTTGACCTCGTTACGCAGGTAGATGACGCGTTCATTGGCTTCCGCTGTTTCCCGCAGAAATTCCGCCAGGTCCCGATCGGTGCTGCAATCGTCGACGAGGACAAGTCGCCAGTCGCCTGTGGCCCAACGGAGCACGCTCCCGACGCAGCGCTCGACGTCTTCCCGCGCGTTGTAGATCGGCACGACGATATCGACGCCGACGTCAGCTGTCTGCGGCGCCGCAGTCATGCCGCCCCTTCAACGCCGCGCCGCCCGACGAACACGATCCGATCGATTCGATAGGCCCCGGAAACGGGAAGAGGTTCAAATTGGAGCAGGATCTTGCCGGAGACGGACGTATTCGCCGCGACGGGCAAACGAACAAGGTAGTGATGCATGTCGCCGTCGCATATCAACGGAAAGTCCATGATGCAGGCCCCTTGTCCGCCGGGACGCTTGAGCTGCCATTCGAGCCGGGCGAATGTCTGGTCCTCGTCCGTCCGGACGGCCATCGATACGAGCACCTCGCCATAGTAACCGGTCCGCCAATCCAACGGCACGCTGGTCATTTGCCGCCGCGCGTCGTCAATCTCCATCCAGCGCGAAGGCGTCGAACCGACGAACGCGTGCAGTCCCGCGATGCCCAATTCCTTGAATTTCGACTCGACGCCGAACACCCCGAACAACTCCGCCCGCAGCCTGAGGCCGCGCACGACAGTCTCCCCTCCTGCGTCGACCGACTCCGCCTCGGGAACGATTTCGTCGTCCAGAAGCGTCGGCGCACCGGCCGCGGCGTCAGATCGTACGTGGGGCTGGTTCAGCGTTTCTGGCCGCGCCGCCCGTCGAAGGATTCCGAGGATCGCGCGAGCGCGCGCGAGTTTTGACAGTCGCCGACGCATCGCGGAGGGCGCCCGCGCGGAATCGGGCGTTTCTTCCGGCAACGGCAACAGGTTCGGCGTGGGGCGACGAATCCGACCTTCGAGGCTTCGAAACAGCTCCCGCAGGCGATGGCGATGTCCGGCGATGGAATGCCGCTCGATCGCCGCCTCGCGGGCAGCGTCTCCCACGCGCCTCGCGACGTCCAATTCAAGCAGTGTATTGATCGCCGAAAACCACGCGTCAGTGTCCGAGGCGATATAGCCGTTCTTTCCCTGCGTGATCGCGTCCATGAACGGTTCTGTCGGCGAGACGACGGCCGGCACGCCGACGGCGCCGGCCTCAAAGAACTTCAGCGAGCTCTTTGCGTGTGCGAATGCGTCGATCCTTGCCAATGGAGCGATCGTGACGCGCGAAAGACCGATCAGCCAGGGTTGGACGCGCCAATCCACGAACGGCACGCGGATCACGCGATTCGCGACGTCATCCAGGGCGTCGCCGACTTCCAGGAACCCGCACAACAGCAATTTCGTATCCGGTCGCGCCGCCATGACGCGTCGAATCGCCGGCAGGACCATGGCGAAATCGTGATCGTGCGTCGACGAACCGCTGAAGTATGAGATGATCGGGAAGCGCTGCAGCCGTTCGCGCAGACTGCGGATTCGGCGACCGGTCTCGACGAGCTGCGGATGCAGCAGGTTCGGATAAACATGTGCGGGCTTTTTCAGGGCTTTTGCGTGCCGGGCGAGTGCCTGCGTCGCACCAAGGAACACGTCGCAGGCATTGAATGTCTGGAAGAGGCGCCTCGACGTCGATTCATATTGGGCGCGAACAATCCCCGGCGCCGTCGCGAGAAACGGTACTTGCCGGACGGCGTCCGGATCGAACACAAGATCGTCTATGTCGAAAACGACGCGAGCGCCCGCTGCGCGGGCAGCAGTCACGATGTCCCCCACTCTCGGCGACCAGGGCAGGCGAAACAGTACCACGACGGCGTAGTGAACAAGACAGCTCGGCAATCGCGGATCGCGGATATGGAGAATGTCCGCACCAATCCCCTCGGCACGAAGATGCAGGCATGGAATGACGCAGCGATACCGATAGGGCGCATCGTGGCGGCTCGTGATGTACAGAACGCGAAGCGATCGCATGCATGACCTATCGGCGATGGATTGACCGAAACGGAACCCGATCGGCGGGCTGCGGAACTTCCGCCAGGCGGATCGGATCGGCGCAACATCCGGCCGGCCCGACGCCCCTGTGCATAAGCACTCACCGACTCCACTCGGCGCAAGGGCGATCCCACCATCGATCTTGTCGCGCAAGGTTAGGCAGCGTGATCGGGAATGACAAGCGGAAACAAGGGTACCGACGTCGACGTGCAACGCGCGATTGCGACACGAGCCCTGGGCGCTACGAAATCACAGTCTGCGCCGGCGTCGCGCCGAATCCGCCACGGCGATCCGCAACGTGCGGCCGCCAGTCGTCGGGATTCGTCAGGGCCGGCGGCTCGATGCGCCGGGTTCGGGCGGCGGTTGATGCTTGAAAGGGCGCGGCCAGAATTTGTAGCTCGCCGGCTGAGTCGTCGGCGTTCTGGGGCGAATGTGCGCAAAAAGGCTTTCGTCGGCTTTGTCATAGACGACATCGCCGCTCACGATCGTCCACTGAACGATCGTGTAGAAATCGAGCAACGGACCGTCGGTCACAATCAGATCAGCATCCTTGCCGATTTCGATCGATCCAACGCGATCGTCAATTCCCAGGACGCGGGCGGCCCCGAGCGTGATGGCCTCAATCGCCGCCGATTCAGAGAGTCCGCCGCGAACGGCGAATGCCGCCTCCATGGGGAGGTGTTGCATGTCGTTTCCGGCCAGGCCGACGAGGCTGATGCCGGCGCTCTGCGACGTGATCGCGATGTCGACGCCATGATCGTAAAGCACAGAGGCATTCTGGATGTTGTTGCCTGTCGGCTGGTTCATCTGCGGATCGGCGCCGCTCTGGCGACGCGGCGTCACGATCACCTTGACGCCGGCGCGACCGAGACGATCGGCGACGGTCCAGCCCTCTGAGGCGCCGCTGATCACCACTTGAACGCCGAACTCGTTCGCAATATCCGCGATAAAGACGAGATCGTTCTTGTCGTTCGCAGTGATGTAAGCAACGCGATCCTTCTTGATCAGCTTCAGCGCCTGTTCGAACCCCTTCGGATCGTCGGGCTTCTTGGCGTCGTCATCGCCGTCCGCCTTCGCCCGCTCGTAGGCCTCGACTTTTCGCAGATAGTCTCGCGCCTTTTCGAGCTGCTCGCGAAATTCCCGCTTCTGCGACGGCGATCCAACGCGGATCGACTCGAACAGACCCGAGCGCAGGGGAATGTTCTCGATATTTCCGTACGACGCCTTGGCTGCCGTGTCGCGCGTGAAGACGGTCGTAATGCCGCCGGCATTTGCAAGCCGCAGAATCGTCCCGAAGACGTTGGTCGAGTCCTCAGGAGGATCGGAGCCGACCATCCCTCGGGCTTCGCACGCGACAATCCCCGGATAGACGTGGTAGCCCTTCACATCAAGGATCTCAGCGTCTTTCGGTATCTCGACGCGATAGCCGATGTCGATGATCCTGCCGTTCTTTGAGAGGATCGTCGCGCCGCGCATATCCGGCCCGGCGATCGTATGAACGATGCCGCCAACGAGCGCGAAATACGAGTCCTCGGGCTCGGCCGGCTGCGAAGCGGCGTCGGACGCCGGCTGGCTGTCGGCGGCCTGAGTCGTTGTCGGTTGAGAGGCCGGCTGACTCGCCGGTTCCGTCGTCGGTTGGGATTCGGGCTGCGTCGAGGGCTGCGATTCCGGATCGTCGGGTCGCGTGGCGATGTCATCCAGGGCATCGCCCGCGCGCAGCGCCAGTTCGCTGAACGGGCCGAGTCCGAACGTGCTCGCCAGGAGCAGTCCTGCCGTTAGTGCGATCGCCGTGCGCATACCTTATCGATGTCCCTTCTTCTTGGCGTCGAATACGACTTCGCCGCCGACGATCACCATCTTGACTTTCGCGAACGGATCGAGCGGATCGCCGTCAAAGAGTACGATGTCCGCCTTCTTGTCCTTGTCGATCGATCCGTAGTCTTTTTCCATTCCGAGGTATTTCGCCGCATTGAGCGTGAGGGCCTTCAGTGCAGTCTCGCGCTTCAATCCGGCGCGGATCAGCAACGCGGCGCGCTCTCGGATCTGTTCGTGATTCTTGACATTGTCCGCAACGGGCATGAACGCGACGCTGCATCCTGCCGTCGACAATTCCTGCGCCAGGTTGTACGGGTTGACCGTCAGCGGCATGTTCGGAAGCACCGGCCGCATAAGGACGGTCGCATCCGCGCCGCCGATCAACTCGTGATCGATAATGTTGTAATAGTCGTCAAAACTGGTCCCTGCAAAGGCATAAACGCGGGCGAACTCTTTCCCGTCAATGACGTCCGCGAAATGCAGCACGTCAGACGCCTGGCGGAATTCAACCTGCGCCAAGACGTCTTTTTCTTTCTTGAGCAGTTTGACGAGCGCCTCGAGTTCCGGCTTGATCTTCGGCTTCTCGGGCTCCTTCGGCTTGTCGTCCTTCTTTTTCTCTTCCTTGGCAGGCTGTGATGCCGGCTGCGACGTCGGCTGGCTTGTGGACTTCTCGCCTTTTTCCTTCCCTGCGCCCCCTTCGGCAGTCTGAGTCGCAGGCTTGCTGGCCGCCTCTTTTTCCTTCTTGATCTCTTCCTCGGCCGCCTTCAGTGCGTCACGAAGGACCTTCTTGTCGCGCGCGGGGTTCTGCATTGTGATGCGAACCAGCCCCTCGTCGCGCACGCCTTCGTTTGCCTTCGGCTCATGCGTTGAGATCACCAGCGCCTGGCCGGGCAGGCCCTGGCCGTTCGGCACCAGCCCCAGCAGCGTGTATCCCGCTTCGAGCAATTCCTCGTACGTCTTGTCGTCGGGCGGTTCGAATGCATCGCGGACGAGGTTATTCGACGCGTTGCCCCGCCTGGCCTGCATCTTCAGGCCCAACGACGATCTCGGATTGATCATGCCGGGCATGGCGGTCAGCTTCGATGCATCGATCACGCGGCTGTCCGACGGATAATCCACTTTCTTTCCGACGGCCTCGATCTTGCCGCCGACGATCACGATCGTCGCGTCGTCGATTTCCTTGCCGCTGACGGTGATCGCCTTCTTCGTTTTGATGACGACGTACCGATCGTCGGCCGCCGCGAATCGAAGGCCGGCCGACAGCGCAATCGCCCCCGACACCGCGAACAGGAGAACGCGACGCCCGAGGGATCCCATTACTTCGCGAGTCAATCTCATCGTGTACGCCGTTTCACGTTGATGTCATACGCCACTTTGCCGTCCACCATCGTCAAATCGCAGACGGATCGGGGATCGACGGGGCTGCCTGTCCATAAGCCGATATCCGCATCCTTGCCCGGCTCCAGGCTGCCCACGCGATCGAACACGCCGAGCGCCTCCGCCGGAATCCGCGTAATGCCCTTGATCGCCGCGTAATGATCGTTCCAACCGTACCAGCAGGCCATCGTCGCCTGATACGCCAGGTCCTCTTCAGGAATGACCGGCGCGTCGGTATTGATGCCGATCCGTGTCACGCCCTGCTCCGCGAACCGGGCGGCGCAGCCGTTGATCGTGCGGTCATACCGATCAAAATGAAACTGTCGCGGTCCGACGATCGCGTACATGTTTCGTTCCTTGATCAGGGCAGCGAGCTTGTACGAATCGAACGTCGAGTGATCCGTCACGACATCGAGACCGAAGTGATCCCGGAGCATCGTGATCGTCGTCATGTACACTTGATAAATCTGTGTGTGAACCGAGACGGGGAATTTCCCTTCGAACAGGGCCCGCATGTCGTTCCACACGATGTCGTAGCCGGGGTCCGTCGGCGTCTCGCCCTTCTCGTAACTGGCCCAAGCCTCCGCATAAGCCTGCGCCTTGGCGAGCGTTTGGCGAAGGTTCCAGTTCATGAACCGACGACCCACGCCGTACCAGTATCGTTCCGGATTGCCCGCCTGGGCGATCTTGAGCGAACCCGGCGCCTTGATCACCATCTCGTCGACGTTGTTGCCGAACGTCTTCGTCGTCGTCCCGAAACCGGACATGTTGTTGCCCGAACCGGGAATCAGTAGCACCGTCGTTACGCCGCCCGACAGCGCGTTTTCGAGATTCTCATTCCGCGGCTCGACTGTATCCAGCGTCCGCAGCCCCGGATTCGTGAGATAGACGCCGTCGTTCAGATCTGCCAGTGAACCTGCAATGTGATTGTGGCAATCGACGAGTCCCGGCAGGACCCAGCCGTCCCGATGATCGATAATCTGGTAGCCTTCCGGAATCGGAACCTCGCCGCGCTTGCCGATCTTTTCGATTTTCCCGTCGGCGACGAGCACGACGCCGTTATTGATGATCGTGTCCGCATCGTCGAACGTCAGGATTTTGCCGGCTTCGATTGCAAATCGCTTTGCCGGCGCATCCTCGGCCGGCGCGCGAACCGCGGTCATCGCCAACACCAGAATGACGGCCAATAGGTTTCGCTTCATGGCAGGACCTCCTCACCGTTCACGAAGACGCGCTCGAGCCGGGTGCCCGGCGCCAGCGGCGGTCCATCAAAGATCAGGAAATCCCCCCGACAGCCGGCCTTCAGGAAGCCGACGTCGTTTTCCATCTTGAGCATTTTTGCTGCATCGCCCGTCAGCGCCGAAAGCGCCGCCGTCGCATCGAGTCCATAGCGAATGTCGTAGATCGCGCGAAGCGCCAAGTGTCGCGCACCGTCTTCCGCATCGCTCTGATAGGCGATCGGAATGCCGTGCATCGACAGATCCGCCGCCTGGTAGTAGTCCTTGCCGTCGATCTTCCAGGCGGGCTTCGTGTCCACGATGACGCCGGTCTTCGCATTGGCAATTGTGTCCGCAACCTGGCCGGCCTCGTTGGCGTTCAGTAGTACGAACGGCACCTTGATATCGCCGCCGCTCAATACGCCAATGACGGCCTCAATGGCACGATGTTCTTCGACTTCGACGACGAGAGCGATCTGATTCGCGAGCAATGCGCGATAGGGCTCCATCGACTCGTCCTTGGGCGGTGCTTGCGGCCCGTCGCTGTCCTTCTGCTTCCGGCGTCGCTTGATCTTGATCTCCGGCACGGCGCGTTCGGTGCGATCGGCCTCAAGATCAAAACTGAACCGAGAACCGATCTTGAACTGCCCGACCATGTGATCCGGCTTGTCGATGTCGGCGGACACGCTCGGTTTGCCGATGGGCACATCGAGCTCGAGTTCGATTTCGAGATGCTTGTCCCGGAATGTCCCCTTGACCTCGATTTCCTCACCGCCGCCGAAGAACGTCGCGAAACTACCGCTGACTTTTTCGCCGTCGAGCTTCAGCTTGGCCGTGAATTTCTGCGGCTCGGGCAGCGGCGCGCCGGCGACTTCGCCCTCCCATGTGCCCGTCAGCGGATCTTCCTTGGGCTTCTCGACGACGACGTTATCGTCCTTTTTCTTCTCTTCCTCGGCGGGCTTGGTCTCGGCCGTCTTCTTGTCCTTCGACTGATACTCAGCGAGTTCCTTCTCGTATTTCTTCCAGGCGTCGTCGTACTTCTTCGCCTTTGCGAGCAGCGCCTTGAGACGACCTTCCGCGGCCTTCGCGTCGGCGCCCTTCAGCGAAATTACAATGCCCGCAGTCTCGCGAACGATCAGGGAATCGGGATCGTCACCTGCCGTGTGAATCGCCGCGACCCGCGCGCCATCGCCGCCCGGTCGATACGCGCTGGTCATGACAGTCGTCACGCCGGATCGCGCGACGCGATGAAACTCCGGCAGTGCGTTGAACAGAATCGAGCCGATTGATATCTCCGGCCCTGCGCCGGATCGATCGCCTTCCAAACCTAGATGGCCGCGAGCATCGATGAACCCGGGCGTCAGATACGCGTCCGGCCCCGCATCGATGACCTGCGTGTAGAGCCCCGCGGAGGCCGTCGGTCCCGCGGATCGAATTCGACCGTTCTCAACGTACACAGCGCCCGGCGATTGCCAGCGATCGCCCGTCCAGACGTGCCCCGCCCGGACCATGATGCGCGATCCTTCGATCAGTCTGGCGCCGTCGAATTCCGGCCGACCATTGATAAAGACCTTCGTCACTTGCGTCGCCGTCGTGAACAGATCGTCGCCGAGCACGACGAAGTCGGCATCGCGACCTTCGACGAGTTGGCCGACGCGATCGTCGACGCCCAGGATTCGTGCGGCGTTGGATGTAATCGCGGCGAGTGCGTTTCGTTGCGACAGGCCGGCCTGCTTCAGGGCGCCTGCGTAATAAAGCAGATCGCTGTGCGGCGCACCGGCGGGCGGAGCGACGGCGATCATGGCGTCTCGCAACGACGCCGGAATCACAAGATCGTCCTCAATCACATCCGGGCTCGCGCCCAGATCGCCGAATAGCGCGCGTGGATTGGCGGGAAACTCGAATACGATCGCCGCCCCCGCCGCCTTGGCGGCGTCGGCAACGTCCATGATCTCCCGACCACCCGTCAGAATGCAGTGATGGCGCTGCTGCGTCGCAAACGCCAACCCCTCGCTGATGTCGATGGCCCGATCCGCGACGATACGCAGCGGCACCTTCTTCCGCAGAAGCGACCGCAATACATCATCCGCGATCGCCTGATCGTCCGTCGCGATATTCAGCGTCGGCTTGCCGAGCGCTCGCTCGAACCACGCACTCAATTCAAGCATCTGGCCCATCCGAGAATTCGGTCGCTGCACGTCCGCCGGTCGAATCACGTTGTCGGAAGACGGCGGCACGAGCCAATGCTGCAAAGCGGGCGGATCGAAACCGCGCTCGCCCAGGTTGATGACGAGATCACTGCTGTCCCGCAGAGTCGCCTCGTCTCCAGTCAAGCCGAGCTTCACAACGGCGCCCTGGCCCGACACGAGTCGATGATCCCCAGGGTTGAGGTAGGCCGTCGTTACACCCCCCGCGATGACCCGATCGTAATTCGTGTACGGATTAAACGCGTCGATCGCCAGGTACTGAGGACCGACGCTGTCCGGCGCGGAATGCGGCGTCACGATCGTCGAGTTCGCCAAGACGAATCCGGGCGCGATCACGGCGTTGCCGAGATCGATCACCTTTGTGTAGGGCGGAATCACGGGATCGACACCGACTGCGACGACTTTGCCGTCTCGCACCAGCATCATGCCGTTGTCGACGAACCATGCATCGCCATCGGCCATCGTGTAGATGCGCTTCGCACGCACGGCATACGTCGCCGGCAGCTTGTCGGCGCCGGCCGTCGCAAGGCCCGCATTCGACATCGCCAATATCGCCGCGATCGCCGCCAATCCGTATTGTCTGATTCGCCTATGCATGCTTATTCAACGCACAAGTCACTTGGCCGTTTGTCGATCGAACTCAAAGCCCGGATCCGCTACCCATCACTCGCCGGATTCATCCCGAGGACGCCTGCGCCGCTCGCCACGCGGCCGTCGTCCTTCACGACGCTCGCGGCGCGGCTTGTCATCCGGGTTCGCATCTTTGTCCTTGTACTCGTTCTTATGAATCTCGTGGTTGTCTTCCGTCGCGGCCTCGCCCTCGGCGCTAGTGCTCGGGCCTTGCTCGTCAGCCGGCTCAGCAAACAGTCGCTTGAGGCGGATATCCTCCGACCGCTCGTAAACCTCGATACCCTGCACGTATGCCTTGTCGACCCACGATTGCATATCCAGCGGATCGCCTGTCAGCACGACCACATTGGCGTCCTTGCCGACTTCGAGCGAACCGAGGCGATGCCCCAGGCCCGACATCTCGGCCGGCCACAACGTGATCGCCTTCAATGCGTGCTCCCGCGACACGCCTTCACGCACGCATCGAGCCGCCTGATACCAGAGATACCGTTCACCCATTGCGCTGCCCCAGTTGCGCAGCAGCGCAAACTCGAGACCCGCGTCGTCAATGATCTTGGGAACGAACGTCTCTTTTTCATCGCCCGTCAGCGGATCGGTCTCAACATGGATCAGCTGTGCGTCGAGTACGACGGGGCGCCCCGCCGCCTTTAGTGCATCAGCGGCCTTGAATGCCTCCGTGCCGAGAACAAAAACGGTCTGATCGAAGAAACCGTGTTCCTTCGCTAACCGAATACCGGTCGCAACGTCCATCGCCTTGTCGCAGTGGACGAACGCCCGGACCTTGCCCTGCGTCAGGGCCAGAAGATTCCGGTCCTTCTCCGGTACGTCTTCCGGCTTCAGCAATTCGCGACCGCGCTTCTGGGCCTCTTCCGGCGGAACGTCGAGGTCCTTGCCATCCTTGCGGAGTTGGTCCTCGTACGTCTTCTCGGCGAGTGCCTTCATGTCTTCATCGAGCTTGCGAAACGTCTCGCGAAACGTCGCCATCTGTCGCATGCGATCGAAGCCCGACTTCGGCGTGATGCTCAACTTCAGCGCGATGTCCGAAGCCGTTGTCATCTCGGAGGGCGTCAATCCGATCGGATGCACGACGCGCGACATGCCGCCGATGACTGTATCGTCGCCTGGGGCGATGTGAATCGACAGAACGCCGTCGCGCAGCGAGTCTTCGAAGAAGAGCTGCGAGGGATCGATCGCGTCGTACACGTTCAGAAACGGCGTAACGGGCGGCGACTCGTTCGGCTGGTCCATTCCGCGCCACGTGTGGGCATCGAACATCCCGGGAAAGACGACTTTGTTCGTGCAATCGACGACCGTCGCATCGAACGGTGCATCGACCTTCTCGCCAACAGCTTCGATGAAGCCGTTCTTGATCAATACGTCGCCCTTCTCGATCGTGTCGCCCACAACGGGAATGATTTTGCCGCCCTGGAGCAGGATCGATTGTGCCGTCGCCGTACGATCCGTCGCCAGCACCGACATAACGGCAAGGCCGACCAGCACGAGGGCGACAGGCATCTGGCGCACTAGCGCCGGCCGACGTCGATCTATTGGAGTCTGCTTTTGAATCATCGCCATTTCACCAATCGCTGACGTCATCCCGGCCGATCGCCGTTTATAGGATGCCGTAATTGCCGCCGCTTACGAACCGCTCTTCTCAGTCCGATCGCTCACGAGGCTGCCGTTAACAAATACCATTTCCGCTCGCGTCGTCGCCTCGAACGGCTCTCCGGACCAGACAACGAGATCCGCGGCACGTCCCGACGCCAACGAACCCGCCAGATCACCGATGCCCAGAAGCTCCGCCGGGACCGTCGTGACTGCCGCGAGCGCCTGCTCGCGCGTCAGGCCGACGCGCATCGCGTATCCCGCCTGCATGGGTAGCGCACTTTCGCCGGACGTATCTCCGGCACTCAGGGCCATCGTGATGCCGGCCTTGAGAAGTTCCGTGGCCGCGCTGTAGCGAAAACGCTCGCTCTCGCCCGTCCCCGCGCGAAAACCGATTGGATAGTCGAAGATCGGCCCGTAAATCACGGGGATCTTGTTCTCCTTCAATTCGTCGATGCATCGATATGCATCCGTGCCCTCTTCGAGCACGAATTTCAGATTGAATTCACGACTCAGTCGAATCGCCGTGAGAATATCGAGTTGCGAGCGGGCCTGAATGCGAAACGGGATTTCACCGTTCAGAATTTTGATGAGATACGGAATCGCCGCCTCCGATGGCGAGCCTTCACCGTGCGTCGAGGGCTTCTCGCCGCGCGCCGTCAGCTGCGCGTCATGAAATGACTTGCGAAATACCCAGACGAGCCCCATCCGTGTCGTCGGTCGTCTCGTCAGAAACGACGTGCCGAATCGGTTCGGCGTTCGATTAAACGACGCCTTGAAAATGGGCTCGCGGCCCAGCGTCGCCTTGACGCCGGCCGTTTCTTCGATGACGCGACTGTCAGCCGGACCGGCCGTTCGCACGATCGTGCCCTGTGCGCCGATCACGCTCGCAGAATCCGGGCTCACGTACACCGTCGTCACGCCCGCCCTGGCCAGGTCCTTGAAGTCGTTGCTTTCCAGATCGATCGTATCGAGCACGCGCATCTCGGGAATGCACTCGGATGCGTGTTCCGCATCGTGATATCCCAGTCGATATCCCGCATTCGAATTCGCATCGATCAGGCCGGCCGTGATCGTCGCTTCGCCCAGGTCAACGACGCGAACATCGTCAGCGATGTCGATTGTCTCATCGATCCGATCGATGCGGCCATCCCGAACAAGAATCGCGCCGGGCGACATGACGTGATCCGGCGACATGTAGATCTTCTTCGCTCTTATGAGAATCGGCGTCGATTCATCGGCGTTGGCGCGATGGGCCAGGCACATCAACACGAACGCCGCCGTCGCGACACGCATGATCGCAATCGAACCGATGCCTCGAATGTTCGCGCACTTACGAATCATCACGCGTCGTCGTCCTCCGGCTTGGCGGGCGGCTCATCGGCGACATACACGCGCTGGCCGTTGATGAATACTTCCAGGATTCTCGATCGCAGATCGAGCGGAGCGCCGCTGTAGACGACGAAGTCCGCGTCCATCCCCTTTGCCAATGCACCGACGCGATCGGCGACTCCCGCGATTGTCGCGGGCGTCGTCGTGACGCTCTTGAGCGCGTCGGTTCGCGACATGCCTTGCTGCATCTCAATGACCGCACCGATTCGCAGCCAATCCGCGGCATACTGCGGAGCATTACTCGTCAGTGCGACAGGAACTCCTGCGTCCATCAGCATCGCCGGCGCTCGCGTGTATCGTCGTGGATCGCTGAATTCGTATGTTCCGAGTACGACGGGCTGGCCTAATCGCGTCACGGCGTCGAGTCGCTCGGCCGCGAGATTCCCATGCAGAGTGATGCACTTCACACCCTGCTCCTTGGCAAACTCCGCAAGTGCCGTCAGTCCCGCAGCGTCGCTCAGCTCCACCAGTGCCGCCGATTCTCCCCGCGCCCATTTGGCGAACGCGCTGTCATCCGCACGATTGTCTTTTGCTTCGGCGATCATGGATCGCAATTCGGCCAATCCGCCCTGGAGGCTTGTCGGCGTGCGCGACATATTGAATGCCGTCTGCGCAAGCGACAACTTCATCGGCCCTGCGCCCAGCATCCGGCCCGCGTTGTCGCCGCCCGTCTTTACGACGGCCGTCACACCGCCAACGAGATGCGTCTCGCTCGGCGCCAACACGACCGTCGTTACGCCGGCCCGCAACGCCTTTTCGAAATCCGCATGATTCGGGTTGAACAGCGCGGCCGCGTCTGCGTCTCGTTCGACTGCATCCGCCGCTTCGGCGGTTCGGCCCATCGCACCCAGCGACACGTGAGGATCGACAAGTCCCGGCCCCAGCACGGCATGGCTGCGATCCAGCACAGTCACGCCGGTCGGAATCGACAGATCGGAACCGATGTCTTCGATCTTTCCCTTGTTGATGATCAGCACTGCGTTGTCGACGCGCTTGCCTTCGGCGTCGAGGTACGCGCCGGCGCGAATCGCCAGGCGCTCCTGCGCGCCGGCCGCACCGATGCCAGCAGCGACGACGACGACGACGCATGCAAGTTGTTGCTGCCAGTTGCGCATCAGTTCCCCGCCCGTCGATAGACTTCCACGCCGCCGACGAATACACGCTCAACGACGGAATCCGGCGCCAGCGGATGGCCGCTCCAGATCACGATGTCCGCCAGCTTGCCCTGCTCGATACTGCCGAGCGTCTCGTCAATGCCGCAGGCTTTTGCGGCGTCGATCGTGATCGCCCGCAATGCTGAGTCTTCACTCAGACCGTGACCGACGGCGATTGCCGCATTCTGCGCCAGGTATTGTGCACCGCTGTTTCCGCCCTTCCGGCCCGACCCGATCACGATCGACTCGACGCCGACGGCCGCCAGCGCTGCCGGCGCTTCGGCGTCGAATTCCGCCGTATGACTTCGATCGAATCCGCCCGCGCCTGTCAATTGACCGAACACGATTGGAACGCCCGCATCGACAACTCGATCTTTCGCCAGATAAGCGCCAGTCGCACCGACGATGGTCCCGTCGAGATGGAATTCGCTGATGATCTTGAGAGCAAACGCGATGTCGCCGGGCCGATGCGCCTCGAACCGGACGGGCAGTTCGCGCTTCAATGCTCGGACGACGACTTCCAGGTTCGCATCGAATGCGGGGCGCTCGGGCTTCGTCAGTTCGTCGCCCTCTTTCTTGCCGCCCTTCTTGCCGTCGTCTTTCTTCTCGGCATCCTTCGCAGGCTTTTCCGCTTCCGGTGCGATCGGCGCATCCTCGTCGCCGTGCGTTTCGCCTTCGAGTGGATCTTCGCCCGGAACGTGTGTGTCCTGCAGCCAGGCCAGGAGTTCCGAATCGGACATTGAGTCGAAGTTGCTCGGACGAGGTCGAGGTCCGCGCCGTCGTCCTCGCGGGCCGCGACGCGGCCGTTCATCCGGCTTTGCTTCTGCCTTCTCCTCTGGTTTGTCGTCTTCTTTCTTGAGCTTGACGGTCTCGCCGTCCTTCAGCTTCTTCTCATATTCTTCGAGCTTCTCGCGATACTCGTCCCACGATTCGCGATAGGCGGCGCCCTGCTCGAACGCGTCGTGAAGCGCCTTGATCTCGCCGAGCCGGCTGATGGGGCCGCGAACGCCGAGCCCCAATCGCGCGACCAGCGATGTCGAATCCGTCATCGTTGATCGAAGGTCGGAAAGGTCCGCGAGACGGACGACGACGGCCGTGCCGACGACGCCGCTGATCGCGGGCGGCTCGATGCAGAGACTCGTCACTCCGGCGCGACGGGCATCCTCAAACACATCTCTTGCGAAACAGTCCAGTGCATCCGCGGCGTTCTGCGTCGCGCCTGCCTCGACGGGACCGCCCGGATCCAGACCGAGCATCGTCCACGCATCGATCAGCCCCGGCGTGATGTACATTCCCGATGCGTCGATCATCTCCACGCCGGGCATCGGCGGCGCCGCGCGCCCACCGGAGCCGACGCGCGACACTTTGCCCTTGCGGAGCATGATCATGCCGTCTTCGAGAGTCCCCTGTTCGGCGCCGGTCCAGACAGTCGCACCGCGGATGATCACGACGCCGGGACCCTTCTCGTCCTGAGCGCGCGCAACATCGGCGGACCAAACCACGACACAGGTGACGAGAATTGTGAGTGCTTGAATCAACGTGCGTCGCATGCGCGGCGTTCTCACTTTTTCCGATAATCCGACTTCGAATGTAGGCGCGTTGCCCCCAAGGCAGGTCGCAGGCTGTCCACCACCCCGGAATATAATCCCAAACGGCCGCAAATCACGCCTCCTCACGCACGTTCACGCAAAATATGTCGGACCTTGGGACTCGGGCGTTTAGGTAACCCCAGATCACAGCCCCGATTAACTCCGCCGCCCCCGCCTCGAAGATTTTGTTATCGGTTGGAGCATCCGGCCCGCATGCCTTGCGGATCTATATCGTAAGGTTTCGGGAGCAGTACTGTCGGCGTAGAGGATCCTGTTCGTCCCCGGGGAGTCATACTTGCAGTCCACGTCAAACAACTCACTATCCAGGGTCTTCGAACGGGAAATCGCGAGGTTCTTCGAAGCCACGTCGGGCACGCGCCAGGACCTATATCGGAACCGTCGCCACGACCAGCGGCAACATCGGGAATGCCCACTGCTTGTCGCCCGGCTCGACGTGTCGTCCGCGACTGATATCGCCGGCACACTCGTCGACATCTCCGAAAGCGGCGTCGGGTTCCTGTGCGACGCCGGATTTCGAACCGGTACGCTGCTCGGAATCCGGCTATTCTGGTCCGACGTCTGCTCGCCGCGAATCCCCGCGATCGTGCGACACTGTGATATTCATCCCGAAGGCTTCCTTATCGGAGCCGAATTCGCTGTCGGCGACCCTCGGGCCGCCGCTGCCATTGAAGCCATCTCGACGACGGATTGGCACGGTTGACCGCCGTTCGGCTCCGGAATCACAGGTCGTTACATCCGGCATGATTGACGTCGACCTGGGCACACCCCGACGCGGCCCATACGTCCGATCGCCCCCCGCGACGTCGTCCCCGGAATATCGGAGCTGCTTCCAAGTCGCCCCCGCATACCGGACGATCCAATTCGATTTTCCGATCGACAATAGTTGATCCCTCCTACATCCTCACTCATACAATTGGCACAGTGCCGGCCCGATTTGGCAGGGCTCAGAGCCCAATCCAATCGCTCACAGACCTCGCCTCGCAACGACTTGCCGCGCACGCCACACATGAGGGGTGTCATGGGGAATCACTTTGCCCGCGTCGGCGGGGCCGCGATGCTGCTATTACTCATGGTCGGATCCGTCGCCGCCGGACAAACCGTCGACGACAATCTGCTCTATCTGCGCGCCGCGACAATCAACCCGCTCGAACTTCCTTCAATTCTGGAATCAAAGACGCCCAAGCTCCGCGATTCTGATGATTACGTGCTCAAACTCGACGGTCCCATGACCCCGGCCCGGCGCAAAGCGCTGCACGCCGCCGGCGTGAAGCTCGGCGAGTACATTCCACGGCACGCTTGGCGCGTCGCCCTGCCCAACGCGAATCTGGACGCGATCCGAGGCATGGACTTCGTGACATGGCTCGGCGAATTCGACCCGTCCTGGAAACTCTGTCCGAATCTCAGCCGCGTCAGGACATTTAAGACACTGGACCGGACGCAATTGCAGACCGCCGGCCGGAAGCGCGTCGTGCTCCACTTGGCGCCGGGCGCAACGCGCGAGAGCGTTCAGAGAAATCTCGCCGCCTGCGGCGCGATCGAATGCGACCCGCCGGCGCTGGACCGCGTCGGCAATGTCACGGTTGAATTGGATGCAGCGCGCTTAGGAGAACTCTGCAACGTCGCCGCCATTCGATTCATCGAGGAAGCGCCCGAGGCCGCACCGCGAAACCAATCGACGGAGTGGATCGCTCAAAGCAACATCCCCAACGTCACGTCCGTCTGGGACCAGGGCCTCCACGGCGAGAACCAGCTGGTCGGCGTGATCGACTGGGACCTCGACGAAACGCACTGCGCTTTTGAGGATGTGGGCATTCCATTCGGCGATATGCATCGGAAAATCCAGGCGTACTACGGATTCGATCAGAATACGCTGTTTGGCTGGCACGGCACCCACGTCGTCGACACGCTGGCCGGCGATCCGCTTGACGCCATGGCCGACGCGAACCTTCGCGGCATGGCCTACGCGTCCCGCATCGTCTTCCAGGACCAGGCAGCGACGATCACGGCGTCCAATCTGTTCGATCGACTTCAGATCGCGCACGATGACGGCGCCCGCATCCACAGCAATTCCTGGGGCGCGACGATCGACAACAGCTACAACGCGTGGGCCCGCGACATCGACGACTTCTCTTATCAGAACGAAGACGATCTCGTGATCTTCGCCGTCATCAACGGCGGCGCGGCGACGCCGATTCTCTCACCGGAAAATGCCAAGAACTGCCTGGCCGTCGGCGCATCGGGCGAAGCCCCGAATCAGGGCGATCCCGGCAGCGGCGGAACAGGGCCGACGATTGACGGCCGCCAGAAGCCCGAAGTCTGGATGCCCGCCTGCAATTCCGTCTCAGCGAATTTCGGCACGGATTGCGGCGTCACGACGCGCGCCTGCGCCACGTCATGGGCCGCCCCCGCCACAGCGGGCGTGGCCGCACTGACCCGCCAGTATTTCACTGACGGCTTCTACCCGAACGGTGCGGCGAACCCGGACGATGCAATTGTCCCGTCGGGTTCACTGCTGAAAGCGATGCTGATCAACTCCGCCGTCGACATGTCCGGTATCGCCGGCTACCACGGCCCCCGCGAAGGCTGGGGACGTGTCCTGCTTGAAGACGCACTGTATTTCGCAGGAGACAGCCGCCGACTGCTCGTGGAAGACGTCCGCCATGATGAGGGCCTCGTGACCGACGGATCCGCCGTTTACGACATCGACGTCCTCTCGGCCGACGAACCCCTGAAAATCACCCTGGTTTTCGCCGACGCGCCCTCCACAGTCGGTACATCATTCGCGCCTGTGAACGACCTCGATCTTGTTGTGACGTCTCCATCCGGCCAGACATACCTCGGCAATGTCTTCGAACTCGCCGAATCCACGACGGGCGGCGTGAACGACGCACTGAACAACAACGAACAGGTCCATCGCGCAATCCCCGAAACGGGAACATGGCGAATTGAGGTTTTGGCGCGTGAAGTCAACGTCGGCATGCAGGGATACGCCCTGGTCGTGACCGGCGACGTCGCGACGGTGGGCGCTCCCGAAGCTGACCTCGAGGTTTCGCTGACGCCGGCGGGTCCCATCAGCGCCGAAGCGGGCGATCTGATCGACGTCAAACTCAACGTTCGAAATCACGGCCCCGATATCGCATCGAATGTGCACATCCACTACGAATTGCCTGCAGGCCTCGCCTTCGGCAACAAAGTGATCCTGCCGATGGAATGCGCGATGACAGCGAACGAACTGTCCTGTTCGATCCCCGAACTGGGCCCCGACCAGGACTTCAGCGTCGCGACGAGATTGCGCGTCGTCCAGACGGGCGAATATCTGACGACCGCCGCCGTATCGAGCGACACGCCCGATTCGATACCCGAAAACGACTCGGCCGCGCTTCGGATCGAAACCAGCGCGTCCGCGGATCTCGAACTGAACCTGATCGACGCGCCGACGACGCTCCTTCAAGGACGCTCAGCGAACATCAGAGTCGAAGTCCGAAACCTCGGCCCCGGCGCCGATCCGACGCCCATGCTGGTCGTCACAGCTGACGCCGGCCTTTCCATCGATGCGCTTTCGCCCTGCAGCGCGATGCCGAATGACGCGACGTGCTCGCTGACTGAATTGTCGAGCACGGATTCGATCGTCGTCACGGCGAACGTTCGTGCAAGTGCGAGCGCCGTCGGCGCACGAAACGTCCGGCTGCAGGTGACAGGCGCTCTCGACGTCGACGAGTCCAACAACACGATTGACGTCTCGGTCAATGTCATCGCCGACTCGGATGCCGACGGCGTCGCCGACGCCGATGACATCTGCCCCGAGGGCGACGATCGCGTGGACGGCGACAACGACGGCGTGCCCGACGCGTGCGACGATTGCCCGAACGATCCCGAAAAGTCGGCCATGGGCGTCTGCGGCTGCGGCATGCCGGAAACCGACAGCGACAGTGACGGAATCCCGGATTGCGCCGATTTCTGCCCCGCCGATCCCGACAAGATCATGCCGGGCGACTGCGGCTGCGGCGCATCGGAAGAGGATACGAACAACAACGGCGTCCCCGACTGCCTGGACACGCCGATCGACAATCCGGATCCCGGCAACGGCGAGGATCCTATCGACATTTTCGGCGACGAGCCGATCGATGAATTCACGCTCGATGATCTCGACCCGTGTTTCGTACGATTCCTGCTGCAGAGTTTTCTCGGTATTCCGCTTTGCGGCCCCTGCATCAGTTTCGGAGCAATCGGATCGTTTGCCGGCATCATCGCGATGCGGCGGCGATCGAAGCGACGACGCCGGTCACGACGCGCGTCGTAGCCTCTGAGATCCTCGATCCCGACGCGGCCACGCTGATACACATGCAAAATCGGGACTTTGATGCCCCGAATGTATAGAATCACGCGAACGGGTGGACGATGTGACTGGCGAACGCACCGCATCGCCGCATTGCATGATCAGGACACGAACAGGGGTTGAAAATGCGGAGTGGGACCGTTCCAAGCGAGATTCGTCGCACGTTGCGCGCACTGGCCATTGGATTGTCTTTGGCGCTGTCTGCGTGCGTGACCCATCCAGCCTGGGCGTCGATCACTGCCCGTCAGGTGCTCGTCGTGTACAACAGCACAGCGGCGGGCTCGGACGAAGTGCTGCACGCCTATATTTCGGCGCACCCCGATTTGCCCCCGGAGAACATTCTCGATCTGAATAACGCCGCGATCTCCGGCGCCGACCTCACGTGGACGCAGTTCTCCACTCTGGTCCGCGCCCCGATCCGCGACTACCTGAACGCGCCGGGAAACCCGACGCCCCAGGGGATCATATCCATCCTGCTTTTGCGGCCGTTTCCGCATCGCATTCTCGACACGGACGCCGGCTTCGTCTGCGACGATCCCAATCTCATCGGCAATGAGCTCGTCAACGGCGACGCGACGTGCGCGTCACTCGATGCTGAGCTCGTCCTGCTTTGGCAGAACATGGAAGCGGGCGAGGCCGGCGGCGCGCTCGACAGCCTGCTCGACAACATGATTGTCAATCCTTATCACACATCGACAACACCGATCAGCGCCTTTTCAAGAAGCCGCATTCAATCGCAGCACTCATTCGTAAATCTGAGCGGTTTCGCGTGGGGAATATCCACGGATACCAATCGACTCACGCCCGGCGACATGTATCTCGTCTGCCGCATCGATGCAAATTCCACTGAAGAAGCCGTCGCGCTTGTCGAACGCTCGCAGCGGCTGATCGCCAACAAGACGACAGCGACGATCCTGTTAGACGAATTCGACGTCACGGCCGCCAATGAACTCGACGACGACGGTCTATTCACCTCGGGCGATCCGTTCGTCGCGGGCGACGACTACGAAGAGACGACGGCGGCGCTGACCTCCGCCGGCTGGAGCGTGATCTACGACGATACGTTCGACTTCATCACCGGCTCCGAACTGATGTTGCCCCTGCTCGGGTACGCCTCGTACGGAGAGAACCACAGCTTCGGCGGGGCCGGCGAGAATCCGCCCGGCGCCGGCACCTATATCAACGATTTCACGTTTGACCCTGGCGCCGTGTTCAACACGATCGAGTCCTTCAACGGTCGCGCGCTCAACGGCCTGGGAACGTCGTTCGGACAGGAGCAGGTCGCGGATTTCATCGGTGTCGGCGGAACCTTCGCCGTCGGAAACGTCTGGGAGCCGTTCTCGGCGTTCGTCGCGGACAATGAATTCCTGCTGCCTCGGCTGTTGGCCGATGCGCCGGCCTCGCGATTCATGTGGGCCGAGGCCGCCTATGCGTCGATTCCCGCCCTGAGCTGGAGCCAGATCGTCATCGGCGATCCTCTCGGGCGATTCGACATCGTCGACGATGACGTATCGCTGCCGGGCGATCTCGACGATGACGGCGATATCGACGACGTCGATGCGGGCCTGTTCACACTGCTGCTTCTGGACGGATACAACTCATATCGCGCGCAGTTTCCCGCGTTGGATCCATACGCCCGCGCCGACTTCTCAGGGGATTACCAGTTCGAAGGCGATGACTTGGCCGGTTTCGTCGACGCCTACCTGAATCAATAGCGCCATTGGTCCATTGCGCGGCGCAAGTCGCGGCGACGTTCGACAGCGCGGCGCCCGATGTCATGCCGACGGCCTACGGCAGCATCGCATCAATGAACAACTGCAGGTCATTCGAGTCGTTGACGCTGTCTTGGTTCATGTCGCCGATCGCCTGATCGTCCATTGTCGCGCCTGTCGGGTCGAGCAGCAGCGCCACCATTCCCGGAATGTCACCGGGCTCCACTACGCCGCTGAGGTTGAAGTCGCCCAGGAGGGGGCCCGGCACCGTCGCGCTCAGCGCGAACGTAATGTCCGACAGCATCATCGCGCCATCCAGAAGTGAGTCGTCCTCCGTGCCGAACGTCAGGTCCGCCGTGTACGTCCCGGGCCCGGCCCCGACGCCGTCGAATCGAACCGTGAAATCCGCGAAGTCCGTGATTCCGCTGACGGGGGCGAAGCCGATCAGGCTGAAGCGTCCCGACGCATCGTTGGATACGCCGCCACTCGTGATCGACAACGGAACCGACAGCGTCATGTTGAAGTCCGCATTGTAGACACGCGCCGTCTCGTCAACGATGACGCCGCCGCCCATCGTGCTGAACTCGATCGCGCCGCTCGTCGTCTGATTAGACGGCGTGACGGAGGGAATGGCATGATCCAGCACGGACCCCGACACCAGGATCGTCTTGATCGGCGATGCATTCGCGGAGTCGTTGTTGATCTGCAGTACGCCGATCTTGTTGCCGCTCGTCGAGGAATCCAGGGAGAGCGAATGAACATTACCGCCCCCGCCGGCCGGTTCCATGAACGTTCCCACCGGGATGACGAACCCGGCGAGCGGATTGAATGAGTACGTCAACGTCGCGGCCGGAACAGGCGCTGTGTTTGTCACAGTCAGGTCCGCCGACGACACGCCGCCGACGAGCGCCTGCGGAAAACTCAAAATGCTCGGCGGCGTCAGGCTGATCAGCGAGGCCGTGACAGGGTCAGTCAAGTGCATCATGACCGGCAGGTGGTCCGACGCGGCGTGCAGCGCATTCGCGACGGCGATGCCCTCCGGAATCACGGGATTGTCATTGATGTCCATGTTGTAGTGATGGCCGTCGTTGCCGAAGGAACGATACGTACCGGGGATGTAGTCGAACCCGACTGAATCCTGCAGCGCCGCGGAAATCAGCAGAAAGTCGAATCGATCGTCCATTCCGCCGCCGACGCCCCCGGGCGGCCCTCCCGAATTATCCAGGTGCGGCGACTGCGAGTGGATATCCGCGAAACTGCTGTTGCTGCTCCAGGTACCGGGTCGATTGAGCGGATCGAACGCGCGACCGTCGTTGTCGATCTGCGAACCGATCAGATTCTGATAGCTCGCCTCGCTGCTGGAGTCGATGTTGAAATCGCCGACGTAATAGAGATTCGTTCCTGCAGGTAGCGCATTGGCGTCGGCCCGGACGATCTGCGTCTGCGTTGCCCGGCTGAGAGAGTCCGTCGACGACAGATGCATGGAGTAGAAGTAAATGTCCGTCGAATCCGACACGGCGTTGACGGGGCGCATCCGCCATCGCGGCGTGATGCGGGGCGTCGTATTCAGCGTCGTGTAGGAGCCGGCGACTTCCTCGAAAATGGCATCCCGATACAGGATCGCCTGATCGAGGCTGCTCGCCGTGTCCGTGAAAGACGCCGCGGAATAGTGTTCGGGCGTACCCGGGTTCCCGCCGGGACCGCCCGAGGCATTGAGAATCTGATCACGCAGCAGGTTCACCGCCGCCTGGTTCGAGATCTCCTGAACGATCAGGATGTCAGGGTCGATTGCGGACAGGACGACCTTGAACGCGTCAACCCGCGCAGGATCGCTCATCAGGCTGCTCGACGTGAATTGCAGGAGGTTGTACGTGCAGACGCGCACCTCTGCATGCACTTGCACCGCCCACGTAGCGACGGTCACAACAACGCACAGAAGCAGTCGAACTCGCATTTCCCGATTCCCCCCAAGACCAGAGGCTGCACGAGCGACGACATCGCCCGAAACGGCAAACTCACAATGCGGCCGGGATGCCCGCCTTCGAACAGACAAGTCATCGGCTCACTCCACGATTATAGAAAGAAAAAGCCCCCGGTCGAAGCGATACGACGACCGGGGGCAGGTTTTACCTAGATTCTCGACCGATGGGCCGTGCGTCAGGGAGCCAGGCCGAAGCCCGAACCCAGAAGCGATTCGCCACAGGTCGACAGCTCGCCGAACCGGCTCGCCGTAAAGATGCAGACGCCGCCGAAGCCGTCGTCATATCGGAAGGTCAGCGGACCGGCGGGGCAGGAGCCGTCGCACGGAATGCTGATGACGCCGAACTCCTGAATCAGGCCCGTCTGGCATGTCGAGCCGCCGACGTCGACCTGTTCCACGACGAAGGAGCACCACTGCGTGACGCCCGTGCAGTCGATCTGCACGTTGCACTCGAGGATGTCGATCGCATCGATCTGACAATCCACGGCACAAGTCGTGCCGTCGCCCTTGTACGTTCGTGACGGGTACAGCGCCGTGCACTGAGCCAGCGTCACTTCGTCACAGTTGAACGACGTCTCATCGCAGCAGGCGCCGGTAGGTCCGCACGGATCCGGATCGCAGGATACGCCCGAACCAATGAACGTGCCGCCCATCGTCATGCAGTCAGCTTCACTCAGTTGCTGACAACCCGCAATCGTGCACGACTCCATGTTGATGACGCGCGTGATCATTCCGGCAATGTCCAGACCGTCAACGGATGAGTCGCCGTTGATGTCCGCACAGTTGTCGCCCGTCGTCAGCAGCGCCGCGACGAAGCCCGGAACGTCGGCCATATCGACCAGGCCCATGCTGGCACCCGTATCGTCGAAGTTGCCCGGGCAATCACACGGCAGGCCACGAGCCCCGCCGTCGAAGCAGCAAGCGCCCAGGATGCAGGCGTTCGCAGCGTCCGGCGTATCGAGACCGACGGCCGGATCGAACGGTCCGATGAACCAGGGGCCCATCGGATCGCCGTCACAGCGATAGACATGGCCCGGAACGAACGCGCCGTCCGGACCAATGCTCGTGCCGTAGTAGCAATCCCCGGCGCCCGGTGTTGCCACGAGCGCGATCGAATCAATGATCGTGCACCACGGCAGAACCGTATCGAGCACGCAGTCGTCATCAGCATCAACGTCCGTGCCGTCGACACCCGTGAAGTTGGCGACCAGCATGTGCGTGACGTTGTCGCTGTTCTCGAAGTTGAGGTTCGCCGTCAGGTCCGGAACGGCCGTCGGGAATGTGATTCCGAAAGTCCCCTCGGCAACGAGGAAGAGACCGTCCGCCTGAATCTGATGGCCGTCCAGAGGCACGACCGCCTCGATCGTGCCGCTGCCGGCATCGCCGATCACGATGTACGTCAGGCCGTCGAGCGACAGGCCCGGCGTACCCTTCAACTCGAAGTACTCATCGTTGTCAGTGCCCGGCTGATCGATTCGGATCTCGTTGATGACCAGCGAGGAGTAGTCCGGGCAGCCGCTTGCACACGTCGAGTCCGTCCCGAGATAGATGCCGCCCAGATCGCAGCAATCCGTGATCGCGACGTTCTCCGTGCAGACGCCGTCACCGCAGCAGGCGCCCGTCTCGACGATACACGGGTTCGGATCGCAGCCCACGCCGATGCCTTGGAACACGCCGCTGAAGGCTTCCGCGATGCAGATCTGCTGCGTCGTCTGGATGCACGTGGCGTCGATCCGGCAGCAGGCGCCGATCTGTCCGGCACAGTCGCTCGGAGCCGCAAAGTCGTCCGACTCGTTCAGGAACAACTGCGGTGCATTGAAGAACTCGGAGTACACGCCGATGACGTCTGTGACATCCAGCGGAATCGTCGTGCCGACGGCCGGGTTCGTGGCGAAGTCGCCTTCGTTGATGCGAACCGCGAACGTCGTCACGCCATCCGTGACGTTGAAGTTCGAATTCGCCGCAAACGTTCCGCCGCCGCCGATGAAATTGATGCACGGCACGCGAACTCGAACGCTTTCGAGATTCTCATGCGTGATCGCGTTGTTCTCGAAATTGGCCGCCGAGACGATCGGGACGTTGAAGATGCCGCCCGTGCCCAACTCTGTGATATCCGACGCCGAATCGACGCGCAGGAAGAGCACGTCGAATTCGAATTCCGTCGTTCCAATGACCTCGATCCTGTCGCCTTCGGCGAGCGCGTCAAAGACCGCCGTCAATTCCGGATGGGCCGCCACGTCACCGACGATGCGAATACCGCGCTCGGTTCCGCCCGGTCCGACGTTCGCGCCGGACTGATCCTGAACCGTGAACGATCGATCCGTCGCATTGAGGCCGCCCTGGTTGACGGTTTCGACGACCGTGACTTCGCACGTGATGTAGCCGACGCCCGTCAGACCTTCGAGCTTGATGTCTTCGATCGTCGAGCAATCGCAGATGCCCGGCGTCGCGCACGTCGTGTTGTCGCCTCGGAAAGCACCGCCCTGGCTGGCGCAGTCGATCTCATCCGTTTCGACACACGTGTCGTTCGGCAGACAGCAGGCGCCGCTGCAGATCGTGCCCGAGCCCGGCGTCGGAGCGCGAAGGACGTATGCCGTCGTGTTCCGCGGACCACCGTTGCCGTCAGGACAGCGCTGGCTCGACACGGTGCCGGCAGAAGCAGTGCCGTTCTCATCAACCTGCGCCTGGCCCGGCGTCAGGACGTTGATCAGGCCTGTCGCGTCCGCATCGCTCGTGCCATAGACGATGGCATCGACGATGCTCGCATCCGTCACCGGCGTCCCGTTCGGGAACACGGCCGTCGTGCCCTCGTAAAGGGCCACGGCGTCGGCGCCGTTCTGGATGAGGTCCTGGCATCCCAGTCCGGGCATCGCACAGGCGTCCAGATTGAGATTCGCGACAAACGAGCTGCCGACGACGTAATAGCCGCCCGGCGCCACAGTGCCGACGAGGTCGATCGCGAAGTACGAAGTGTCTCCGGAGCCGTTGTAGAACACGAGGACGTGCGGAGAAACCGCAAAGTCAACCGTGCTGCCGCCGGCGTTGTAAAGCTCGACGAACTCGTCCATATCGACGCCGGGTGTGTCGGCATCGACTTCGTTGATCAGGAGCGTCGAAGTCGCGGCCGGACACATCGTGCCGTTGCCCTGATACACGCCGCCGAGCGTCGCGCAATCCGCGGGTTCGACGATTGTGCAGGAAGGACCGACGATGCAGGCGCCCGTCGGGCAGACCGTGTCGTCGCCCAGATAATTGCCGCCCTGAACCGTGCAATCCTCGTCCGAGGTGATGACGCACGTCGTGTCGGGAAGGACGCAGGCGCCCGTCGGACAGGCAGTGTCGTCGCCCTGATACGTGCCGCTCTGGGTTGTGCAGTCAGCGGCCGTCGTAACGATACACGACGAATCCATCAGAATGCAGGCGCCCGTCGGGTCCGGCGGGACGCAGTTCGCCGTGCCCGGCGTCGGAACGAAGTTCGTGTAGGAACCCGTGTTCAATGCACCGCCGTTACCATCCGGGCAGCGCTGGATCGAGTCGATCGTCGAGTCAACGGCCGCTTCGTTGATCTGCGGCTGACCCGGCGTAAGCGTCGCGAGCAATTCGGCGTCGTCCGTGTCGTTTGTGTCGTAAACGACGGCGTCAACCAGGCTCGCCGCTGTGACCGGCGTGTTGTTCGGGAAAGAGGCCGATGTACCGATGTACAAGGCGACGGCGTCGGCGCCGTTCTGAAGCAGGTCCTGGCATCCCATGCCGACCATCGCGCAGGCGTCGAGATCGAGATTGGGAACGTCGGAGCTGCCGACGACGTAGTAGTCGCCCGCGGCAACGCTGCCCGTCAGATCGATCGCTCGATACGACAGATCGTTCGATCCGTTGTAGAAGACCAGCACGTGCGGCGTCGTCGCAAAGTCAATCGCGCTGGCGCCCGTGTTGTAAAGCTCGACGAATTCCGTCGTGTCGAAGCTCGCCTGATCGGCGTCCACTTCATTGATCAACAGCGTCGAGTTGCCCAGCGGGCAGCTCGTGTTGTCACCCTGATAAGTGCCGCCCGCAGTCGTGCAGGCGATCTGCTCCGTAACGATGCAGGAGCTGTCCGGCAGATTACAGGCGCCCGTCGGGCACGTCGTGTTGTCGCCCTGGTACGTGCCGCCCTGGCTCGTGCAGTCGAAGGGTTCCGTGATGATGCACGTTGTGTCGGGCAGGATGCAGGCGCCCGTCGGGCACTGTGCATTGTCGCCGAGGTACGTGCCGCTCTGGCTCGCACAGTCCGTGGCATCCGTAATGATGCAGCTCGTGTTCGGAAGCACGCAGGCGCCCGTCGGGATAACCGTGCTGCAGTCGCGAGCCTCGTTGAACGTCGTTGCAACGCAGAGGTTGTCAACGCGAATCGTCTCGGCCGCAGTCGTCGATGACTGTCGCAGGGCAAAACCCACGATCGTCAGGCCCGGGTCCGTTCCGTCTGTACCAAGAATGGACGTGCCACCTTCAGTCGCCGCGTCAACCCAGAGCTGCGCCTGGTTTGTTGCCTGGTCGTACTTGACGACTACGCGGTAGCTCGTGGCGTACGACAGGTCCGTCGCCCACGTCGCGTCGGCACTGCTGCCGAGCGTTGAAATACCAACCGTGAAGTCACCGCCACCCGTCGGCGGCAGAATGAAGACGCGCCCTCTGAACCCTGTCGTCGCATCCTTGAAGTGGGTGAAGTAGGTCAGAGTCCCCGCAGGATACGGGACGCCAAGATCATCAACCGAAATGTCGATTCCGAAGTAGATCGCACCCGCCTGCGACGCAAACGCAGTGTTGGCGTCCTCTCGCGAACCGGCGCCGTGAGTCACAACCGCCTGGCCGCTGGATACCTGAATCGGATTGGAGCCGGCGCCGCTGTGCGCCGTCCAACCGCCGTTGCCGACGAGATTGCCGTCCGGATACGTGAATTCGTCCGAGGCCACCGGGGCCGCGTTCGCCGTCTGCGCAGAAAGCGCAAACGCGGTACACAGACATAAAACCGACGCCAAACAGCGTCCCTTACTCTTCAGTGTCATCTTTTCCTCCTACGAATCTTCCACCTGGTATTCACTGACTGTTTGCGTAATCGAAGCGCACGACGCGCGTCGACTCATTCCACGTAGATTTGCTGGTTCGAATAGCGAGTGCGCAGCAAGACGCCGCAAGTCCGATTGAATTGTGGCCTCTTTCCTCCATCTGGGGCAATAGAATATGCGGTCGCTGCATGAACTGCCACCGCGGATTGTTAGTAATCCCTTAAGATTGCGCTGGCCGCAACAAATCACATTGCCGCCTTTCCACCCCAATCGTGTGCCGGATTCGCGTCAGGATTCGCACGATCATGATCGCGGAACCGCGCTGCGGGCGACTCCCAGTATACTCGATTCTGCGCGGAAATCGTAGGATCTGGCGCACCCGCACCGAGGATTCGAGAGATTCTCCCTCCACGTAGGAACCTCTAATTCCACGTCCGGAAATCGCTAACTGCCCGATCGGGCTGCAGATACATTCGCGACTCGAATTGGTCGGGGGAACAAGGCCGATGGACGCCAGGGCACAGCATCAGGAAAAGGCGTGGCTTGCTTCAAAACGCCGCTGCCAGAGCTCGGGGCCGCGAAGCTCATATCCATCGACGAACCCCTGCCGGAAATGCCGTCGCTTGACCGGCAGATGCATCGCGTACAGCAGCTCACATTCCGCGGACCACGACGCAATATCCGGCATCAGCGCCGCCGCGCGCTCGGCCAACTTGGACTCGATCCGGGCCTGGTCGATCGCATCGATGCTCAGCCAGCCCTCGAAATCGTCCCGCATCCGCCGCGGATCCTCGTAGCCGAAAATCGCCGAAAAACAATCGGGATTCACCTCCGCCAGACAGGCCGCCATTCGGCCCAGACAACGTTCGCGTTCCAGATAATCACTCCACGTAACGCGATGATCGTGGACGCAGACGGCCCGCTCGTCATACAACACGCCGCCGCCCTCGCATGCGTCCACGCGCCATGCGAATTCGACGTCGTCGTACAGATACGGCCGGAGCCTTTCGTCAAATCCGCCGACGTCCCTCGCGATCGACGTGGGGATCGACGCATTGCAGGTCCAGAAATGTCGGAACCCGTACCGCTCGCCATGCGTCATGCCGTGATAGAAAAAGACCATCGACGTGTCACGCACAAGCCCGTCGAAGACCGTCGGTTCGGGCCAGACGGCCCAGTCCGTCCGGCCGACGACCATCGCCGGAGCGTCCGATCGCCGCTGCGCCGCGATGTGGTTCGCCGCCCAATCGGCGTCCGGATAACAGTCGTCGTTGAGGAACAGGAGATACTCGCCGGTCGATTGTTCGATCGCCGCGTTCCTTGCCGCGGCGACGCCGACGCGCGGCAGTTTCAATCGTGTGACGATGCCGTTGCGCGACACGGTTTCGGTCCCGCCTGTCGCCAGAGCGCCGTCTTCGGCGATGATGACTTCGATTGAATCGTCCGATCTCAGGCGCTGGCGCATCAGTCGGTCGACGCACGTCTCGAGCTTGGCCGGTCGACCGTGCGTTGGGATGATGATGCTTGCCGTTGACATCGCCGAATCCTGCCGGGCACCGTGGGAAATCGCCTCCCTGCCGGTCCGTCGCCAAAGCGAATCCCGATAACACTGCGCCGCGCAGCTTGTGCGCCTTTTGCAGGGCGCAGGCATTCTTTCTAAAATCGGTATCCCGGAACGCATGGCTGAAAGAATTAGACACGCCGACTGACTCCTGCCACCCCGTTCAACCCCCTGCGCCAGAACCGCGTCAAGCGTAGACGCTGCGCGATCCGACGTTTAAGTTGAAGCGCTGGATCGCAAACCCAATGCAATGGAAACGACAATGCAAGACATCCTCGTCGCCACGGAAGCACAGAAACGCGGCCTTGATCGCCGAACCGGTGAAAGACACTATCGCGCTTACGTCGGCCCGGCCGAATACTACGATCTCCTCGCGTCGAATCAGTTTGCCGCGCTTTGCCGCAGCGGCATTCGCGAAGATCACGCAGTGCTGGACATCGGCTGCGGCTCGCTTGGCGCAGGCCGTCTGCTGATGTCGTACCTGCTGCCGGGCCGCTACTTCGGAATCGAACCCGAGCGATGGCTGATCGAGGCCGGCATCCGAGAAGAACTCGGTCGCGAATTCGTTCGCATGAAGCAGCCCACATTCGACTACAACGCCGAGTTCAATCTCGGCGTCTTCCGCCGGCAGTTCGACTTCCTGTTGGCGCAATCCGTCTTCACGCACACGCCGAAGAACGATCTGGAAAAATGCTTCGCCGAAGGACGCCGGGTCCTCAAGCCCGAAGGACTCTTCGCGGCGACATTCCAGGAGGGCGAACTGGACTATGAGGGTGATCGCTGGATCTTCCCGCAGCAGGCCTGTTACACGCCGGGATACATCGACGCCGCCGCAGGCCGCGCGGGGCTGCTCTGCATCTTCCCGAACTGGTCGCATCCGACCGGTCAGACGTGGTTCGTCCTCCATCATCCGGACCACACGCCGGAGCTGGAGACGATTCCGGCGACGTAATCGAACGTAATTGCGCCGTCGCCCCGGCGCATGCCCGGCTATGTCGACACGAAGAGAGGGTTCTTCACGGAATATCGTGAGACTCTATAGGCATCTTTGGTAGCGCGAGTACCGCGTCCCGATAGGGACGCGTTGAAAATAGCCCAGCCTTTCAAGGCTGGGATTGATAGTTGGTTACTACCATTGCCGTGCCGTAGGTACGGCGCGACTCCGCGCATCAAGCTCATCCCGTCCCGCCGGGACTGGGCCTGAAAAACAGCTGACAACGCCCCGTCAAAAAACGTGCGGCTATTCTCATGTGATCCCTACGGGATCCCGGGTGCATTCACTTTTCGCTCTTGTACCGGAATACCGAGTCATCCGGCTATTCCGTGATGAACACGAAGAAACCCAGGCATGACTGCCTGGGCTCGGATTTCGTATCCAAATCGGAATTCAGTACAAGCTCGAACATCGAACCGAGTTTACGCATTCGGCGCTAACGAAGATGATTCGTCAGGCGCTGTCGCGCGTCACGACTTCATAGTTCTCGCGCTCGCCGCGACCGCGAAGCGGGTAGTCCTTCCGTAGCGGGTTCGCTTCGAAGCCCTCCCACGTCAGGATCCGGCGCAGATCGGGATGCCGTTCAAAAACGATCCCGAACATGTCGTACACTTCTCGCTCCATCCAGTCGGCGCCCTTCCAGATCGACGTGACGCTCGGCAGCGAAGGCGCCGGATCGTTCACAAACGCCTTCACCCACAATCGATGATTGTGCGTCAGCGAGAGCAGCGAATACACGACGCCGTAGCGATCCGTCGCATTCGGAAAGTTCAGGTAATCGACGCACGTCAGATCGACGAGCTGCTCGAACCTGCACGTCGCATCGTCGCGAAGCGCCAGCAGCACCTCGATCAGGCGATCGGGCTCGACGCGGATGTACATCTGATCGCCCGGCTCCGCGCCGCGCATCAGAAGCGGCTTCGCTTCCAGCGCAATGTCGCCGACCTTTGATTTCAACGCGTCGATGATCTGTTCCGTCGTTGCCATGCGTCTAGTTTCTCGTCTTCTTTCGTTGATCGATCAGTCGCCTTGTCGCCCGGGCAATGGCGCATTCGAGCGGGTAGTTCGCAACCCACTCCTCCTCGGCCGGTTGTGATTCGCCCGCCCCGCTGTCGGCCGCTCGATTCAACCAGCCCGCGGACGCCGCGGCCTCCGTTAGTTCGACGTCCAGCGCGTCGGCGAGGGCCGACTCGATCACCTGTGTCGCGTCGGAGTCCGTCGAGATGCGCGGCGTGCCGTCCGGCAGGCGCCACAGATCGTGCTCACGGTCAATCAGATTCCAGCCCAATAGCCGTTCGCAAATCAGCTCGTTTTCAATCGTCGGAAACACGAGTCGCCTCACTTTGAGTCGATATTGACCTGAATCGTCGGTTCCACGACCAGGCCCAACCCCTTGCCGCGGACGCTGCTCGGCCTCACGCCGTCCTTCTCGACGACGCGTTGAATCGCCATCACGCCCTCGATCAGTGTTTCGGGGCGCGGCGGACAACCCGGCACGTACACGTCCACCGGCAGAAACTGATCCACGCCCTGCACGACGGCGTAAGTATCGAACACGCCGCCGGTGGACGCACACGCGCCCATGGAGATCACCCACTTGGGTTCGCAGATCTGTTTGTAGATTCGCTGAAGCACGGGCATCATTTTGATCGCGACGCGCCCCGCGCAGATCAGCAGATCGCTCTGCCGCGGGCTGAAGCGCATGACCTCGGCGCCGAAGCGCGCCAAGTCGTATCGGCTCGATGCCGTCGCCATCAACTCGATGCCGCAGCACGCCGTCGCGAACGGCAACGGCCACAGGGAGTGCTTGCGCGCCCAGTTCACGCCGTTCTCGCGAAAAAACGACACCAGTTCGTCCAGGCGCGTTGTGACGACGTCGTCGTTCCCCATGTTATACGGCGAGTAATTGCTCTTTTGCTGCATATCCGGGATCGCTCCTAGTCGTAACGCAGGATGCCCTTGCCCCATTCGTAGATGAAGCCCACCGTCACAATGATGAAGAACACGACGCCGACCCAGAAAATCATCGGCGCATTGTCGGCGATCGGCTCGCTTGTTCGCGACTTGAGGAACGCCATCGCCCATGGATACATGAGAATCAGTTCGACGTCGAAAATGAGGAACATCATCGCGACGAGATAGAACTTCACATTGAACCGTTGACGTGCGTCACCGACGATGGGCATGCCCGACTCGTATGCGGCGTCCTTCTCGGGGCCGTGGCGTGTGGCCTTCGGCAGGTAGTGCGTCAACAACAGAATGACGATGCCGACGGCGAAGACCACGCCAAGCAGGACCGCGATGGGGCCATATCCGAGATTCGGCGACTCGGCCAGAATCGAAGTCATCGTCGGGTTCTCCCTCGAGCAAGACGCAATCGCCCGCATCCTCGCGGCAATTCACGCTTGTTTTCGTACCGGCGGGTATCTTAGGGGAGGATGGGTTTCTTTTCACCATGCCGGCGGCAGTGGTTTCCGACGGTTTTCGGGAAAATACAAGTTGGGAGTGAACGCCGTTGCCCCGTCCGCCGCTATCCGATGTTCCAGGGCTCCTGCTTGATGACCTGCCGAAGATCATCGATCGCCCGCAAAGCGTCTTTCGCCTGGCTCGAATTTGGTCGATCCTTCACGACGCCCGACAGCGTGCGCCCCGGCGGATTCGTGCTTTCCGACCGCAGCAGTTCCTGAATCGCCCGCTCCAGTTCGCCGACAAGTCGGCGCAACGTCGGCAGGTAGTCCTTGGAAGTCTCCCGGTCTCCATACCGACGCGCATGAGCCTCCAGCATGTCCACGAGAACGGCCAGCAGGTCCCGCTTTGATTCAATCGTCAGCTTGGTCTTGGCGGCGCTCAACGCCGCCTGGTAGCCGGCGGCATCCTTCAGTTCGTCCTGGCTGCCAACGCGAAGATCCGCCATCCGCGCCCGCAGGATCTTGGTCAGCGCCTTCGCCTGAAGATCGGCGACGGCAAAGTTCTGAATCGCCCCGCAGAAGTCTGTCGCTTCGTAAACGACCTGCAACAGCGCCTCACTGCGCGTCGTCGCGCCGATATCGCCCAGGGCCGTCAGGGCACTGGAGACCAGCGAACGATCGTCACCGATCGCCGATCGAAGGCTCTTGATGCCCGCCGCACAGTGATATTGAACGGATTCGAACGGCGAGCGCAATCCCGACACAAGCGCTGGCGCGACAGCCGGCCGATTGACCGATCGAAGAATCATCGCCGCATCTTCACCCGCCGGCCGCGACGTGCTCAACACGAGCCCCGCCAGATGATACGCGCATCGATCCGCGTAATAATTCAGGGCGGCATCCGTCGCGCCGGAAATCGAGAGCGTCTCAAGTAGTCGGCCACGGACTTTCTCGCGCTCATCCGGCGACTCGTCGGCGACAGAGGCGAGTCGCGATGCGCGATCCTGAACCTCCTGATCAACAAGTGCCTTGTCCGCATTCGACAGATCCGACTTCTTCATGATGCTGTCGAGTTTGTCAGCCGCGCGCGCCGGAGTCGCAAAGACCGTCGCCGCCAGCGCGGCGATCCAAAGCAGGCGAGAGATTGATCGCATAAACCGAGTACCTTCCGGCTTCCAGGGGGCTCGTGTGTCTGTCGGGTCTCCCCGCGATGCAGGCGGGTCACCGCTGGGAATCGCACGCTGCGTCCGACGGCGTCTCGGCGCGAACGCAGTCGCCTCGACCCCAAGCGTATCCAGACTCATCACCGTAGCAAGTCCCCGCGCACAGTGTCAAGCGGCCCGAAGGCGGTCAAGCACGGCACAAAACGGCTTCTTCGCTGTCACGCTTGCTTGTCCCGCTGTCGAGCAACCGATAACATCCCATCGCGTTTCGGCCCCTCCGCCGCTGATGACACGCCGTTGTTGGACGTCGACCATGAAACCAGACGGGAACATCCCTGCGCCCGCCGTTCGCCGGCTGAGTCTCTACCTCCGCCAGCTCGAACTGCTTTGGGCCGACGATCGCCAGAAAGTCTCGTCCAAGGAACTCGGCGCCGCGCTGCGACTCACGGATTCTCAGATCCGCAAGGACCTCGCCTACTTCGGCCAGTTCGGCCAGGCCGGCGTCGGCTACGACATCACGGAACTCACGACGAATATCCGCCGCATCCTCGGCACGGATCGAACCTGGAACGTCCTGCTCGTCGGCGCCGGCAATCTCGGTTCCGCCCTGTCGGCCTATCGCGGATTCGCAAAACGCGGCTTCCGCCTCGTCGCCGTCTTTGACTCCGACAAGAAGAAAGTCGGCAAGCCGCTGCTCTCCAACCCAGAGCTCGTCGTTCAGCACATCGACATGCTCGAAGATGAAGTCAAACGCCGGGAAATCCATCTCGCGATCAACGCCGTTCCGGCCGAAGCGGCGCAGCAGATCGCACATCGACTCGTCAAGGCGGGCGTCAAGGGGCTCTTCAACTTCGCGCCCGTCAACCTCGACATCGATGCCGACGTCGCCGTCGCCTCCGTCGATCTGGCCGTCCAGCTTGAACAACTCTCCTTCCAGGTCAGCATGAATCAGTCCATCGCCGACGCCGAGAAAACCCGAAAGAAGCGGCGAAAAAAATAGCTGCCCGTCCGGGTTTCGCGCAATAACGGCCGATCTGTCCGCTCCAATTCGAGCCCTTGCACATCGCCGGATCCACTGACTTCCGATTGGATCGATCAGCGCCCTCGGGTATCATGCACCGCCGATTGCCGCCATTCCGCGGCGAAACGACCGGAAGAGGACATGACCGAAGCCGACGAAGTCGTCATCTCCATACGAAACCTGCGCAAGAGCTTCCGGGGCCGGGACGGCGCCGAACACGTCGTTCTCCACGACGTCACGTTCGACGTCCATCGCGGCGAGACCATCATCATCATGGGCGGCAGCGGCTGCGGCAAAAGCACGTTGCTCAACTGCCTCATCGGCGAGTACGACATCTCCGCGGGCGCCGTCCACTATCGCACGCGCGACATGGAGACGCCCAAGAACATCGTCGGAATGCAGGAATCCGAGCTCAACGAGATCCGAAAACGATTCGGCATCCTCTTTCAATCCGGCGCCCTGTTCAACTCCATGACGCTCGCCGAGAACGTCGCCCTGCCGCTCAAGGAACACAGCTACGTCGATCCCGAGATCATCGACATCGTCGTCACGCTGAAACTCCAGCAGGTCCATATGCTGCCCCATCGGGACAAGATGCCGTCCATGCTCTCCGGCGGACAGAAGAAACGCGCCGGCCTCGCGCGCGCGACCGTCCTCGATCCCGAGATTCTCTTCTACGACGAGCCCTCGGCCGGCCTCGATCCCGTCACCAGCGCAGCGATCGACGAACTCATCATCGACCTGTCCAAGAAACTGAACGTCACGAGCATCGTCGTGACCCATGAAATGGACTCCGCCTTCCGCATCGCCGATCGCATGGTCATGCTCGATCACGGTCGCGTCCTGAAGATCGGCCCCCGAGCGGATTTCGAACGGCTCCGCGATACGCCTATTGACGATCTCGCCACACACGACGAAAAACTCATGAACCAGTTCCTCAACGGTCTCACGCGAGGCCCCCTGACAGACGCCGAAGGTCTGAGCGAATTCGAGAAACTGCTGGTTCTGAGCGAGGAGACCAAACACTGATGGCCGAGCAGCGACGCAACGAATTCATGGTCGGCGTGTTCACCATCATCGTCGTGGCCCTCTTCGTCACGATCCTGATCTGGATCGGCAAGGCCGCGCCCGGCGGACAACAGCGAATCACGATTCGCTTCAAACCGACGCCGATCATGCCGCCCATCAAGGAAAACGCCCAGGTCATCGTCGGCGGTCAACCCGTCGGCAAAGTCGTCTCGGCCGCGCTCATCAGCGAAGGTGGTTCCGCGAGCGATCGAGCATTCTTCGTCGAAGTCGTCGCCGACATTCGTGAGGATCTCGTTCTTCACGCCGACTGCGCGGCCGTTCCGGAAGCACCCGCCCTCGGCGGCGACGCCCTCATCAAGCTCGATCTCGGCACGATGCCCGCCGTGTTCGCTGGCGGCGTCATCGAAGGCTCCGATCCCGCCGGCTTCGCGGGTGTCATGGCCTCAGTCCAATCGGAACTCGATGCCAACAACCCCAAAGGCCTGCTATCGGCGATCAAGCTCCAACTCGATCCCGACGCCGAGAACTCACTGCTCGGCAAACTCAATACGTCGCTCGACGACGTTAACAGCATGACCTCCGCACTGGCTCTGGAAATGTCGCCGAGCGACGGCCGCACCCTCATGGGAAAGATTCAGCGCGTCGCCGAGAATATCAACGCCGTCACTGGCTCGCTGAGACAACAGTTTGATGACGGCGAGCCCGACGTCTTGCTGACAAAACTTCACTTTGCGATCGACTCGATCAACGGCTCCCTGGAAACCGTCGCCCGCGTCCTGGCGACGAGTGAAGCACCGATCACACGAACGCTCGCCAACGTCGAGGACACGAGCGTCCACATCGCGGAGCAAACGGATCCGGACCGCCCCGACAGCCTGATGGCTGAATTCCGCGCGGCGAGCATCAAGATCAACGAGTCGCTCAAGGACATGAATACCGTCACGAAGACGACGCGCGACGTGCTCGTACTCAATCGAGAGAACATCAATCGCATGCTCGTGAACTTCAAGGAATCCAGCGATCACATCAAGACTGGCGTGAAGTATGTGCTTCGAAACCCCTGGCAACTGTTGAACCCGCCCAATCCGAACGAAATCAAGGAGCAGGCCATTCTCGACGCCGCCCGCAGTTTCGCCGAAGCCGCGACCAGCCTTGACGACGCCACGGCGCAGCTCAAAGCCCTCGCAGAACTCCACAACGGCACGATTCCGTTCGACGATCCGGATCTGCAACAGCTTCGTGCGGAACTGAAAACCACGCAGGAGAAATACCAGCAGGCGGAAGCCAAGCTGTGGGCGGAGTTCGGCAAGACGCAGAAGTAATCCACCCGAGGCGTTGAGCCGTCGCGGCGATCAAGACTGCGTTAACTCGCCGCGTCGCGCGCCCAGGTCCGAATGATCGCGTGATGATCGCGCCATGCTTCCCATACGGATTCCGCCCACGCCCGAACAATGCGGGCATGCGCGTCCGCGTCGGCGGCGTTTGCCACATCGCAGATCGTCAGCCGGCCCGGATCTGTTGGCGGCTGAAGCCAGATCGAAGGCGGGCCGGCGCGCACGGCAAGCCCGATCCGACGCGTGGCCTCGTCCGAGGTCACGCCGCGTTCCAAAACGTAGTACAGCGAAATCAGATGGACGCCGACTGACTGAATCGAGCGCCTCGATGCCACACCCGGATGCTGAACTGCATACGCGTCCACGGTCAATCGATGGCATTCCGGATAGCCGTATTCCCCGTACTCACGACCCAACACATCGCCGTATATCCGCCAACAACCCGGCGACGCTCCGATATACGGATGCGTAGGCCCCTCAGTCGCAGGCACGAGAGCGCCGCATCCGACGCACGAAGTAGAAGCATCATCTGAATGCATCGGCCCCGCCTGCAGTACGCGACCGAACGTGGTTGCGCGTTGAAGAAACGAGAGTCTTCGGGATGAAAAGAGAAGGCAGACGGAGGCCCGTCGAGACGCAATCGACGATTGCCTACTCCGAATCGATGATGGCGAGAACTACATCCCAATCGTCGGCGAACAGCGGCCCCTCAAACGCCTCAGGCGCAACGCCGACGACGTCAACAGCATCCATTTCAATGGACGCATCCATCTCGGGCGAATTCGGCGCCTCTGAACCTCCCGCCGCCGGCGCGGGCTTCGTGGCCGGCGCCGGAGTGACGTCCTTCATCGGCTCCATCGGCGCCGCCTTGTCGCTCGATCCTTTGCCGTCGTGGGCGGTTCCCTCCTCGGCGTTCAAAGGCGACTTCCCGACGAGCGGCCGCCCGAACTCCTGCACCCAATAGACGCCGTGTTCGCCGCCGAGCCGGACAGCCAGTCCGACCTCCGTGAAATCCGGATCGAGGATATTCGACCGATGCCCCGGCGATCGCATCCACTCGCGCATCACCTGCTCGACCGAGTCCTGCCCCGCCCCCAGGTTCTCGCCGATCTTGCGAAACGCATAGCCGAAATCGCCGGCTCGCGAGTCGATCTTGGAATGGTCGTCCGGATCCTCGTGGGAAAAGAAGCCGCCATCGATCAGGCGGCAGGCATAAAACTCGGCGATGCGATCAAGCGTGTCGTTCCGCTTTACTGGCGGGAGATTTCGACGCTGGCGTTCGCGGTTCACCCGTTCGAGCATGTCCGCGAGCAGCCGATCCTCATCTGTAGCCTTCATGCACGGATCGGCCGGCCCCGCCGTCGTCAGGCTGTCGCCGATGATCGTTCGCAGCGCACCGGTATCGTCCTGCTCGCACGCCGCACCGGCGCCGAGCAGCAATGAAGCGACCGCCGCGAGCCCAATATGCCGATATCGCCTGCAACCCACCGAGTGGCCCTCGTGTAATATGGGACGAGGAGAGTCCGCGCCCAATTCTAATCTATCCTATCGGCGAGCCCCACCCGTTTCTCACGCCTGCGCCGGTCCAATCCGGGAAAAATGCCCTTCCAGCCGGGAAAAGCCCCTTCGCAGCATACGTTGTTACACGGATCCGAGTTCTGCATCGCACCACACCTTGCGAACCGATAATGATTCGTCGACACTGACCGGCCGCGATATTTGCGTCAATCACCGCCGGATTCCGATTTTCCGTCGCAACTGGAGCCCAAATGACGACCCACAACCTCCCTCGCCGAATGCGCTGTGCATTCCGCCTTTCCTGCCTGCTTCCCCTCCTTTTGCTCGCAAACACCCCGCAATCTGCTCACGCGGCGCCACCAACTGAAGAGCAACTGGAACACGCCACACAACTCCGCGAAGACCTGAGGCAGATGATCGAGCTCGCCCGCGATCAGGTCTTCCCCGCCCTCGTGAATATCCATGTCTCGACCGTCAGTTATTGGGGAGGCAAGGAGCGTAAAGCGGCTGCGACCGGCAGCGGCACCATCATCAGCCCCGAAGGCTACGTCGTGACGAATCAACACGTCACGAATCAAGGCAAGAAATTCCGATGCACATTGGCCGACAAGCAGGAAATCACGGCCTACCTCATCGGTGAGGACCCGCTGACCGATCTCGCCGTCATCAAACTCGACCTCTCTGAACTGAAGAGCCCCGCCACGCCGTTGCCGGTCGCCCATTTCGGTAGCTCCGAAGATTTGACGATCGGCGACTACGTCATGGCAATGGGATCGCCCCACTCACTGTCGCGATCCGTCACGCTCGGCATCGTGTCGAACACGGAGCGCGTCTTCGCCAGCGGCGACGACGACGTCGAGGAGATGGAACTCGATTCCGGTCAGCGCACCGGCCTGTTCACGCGCTGGATCCAGCACGACGCGCTCATCCGTCCCGGCAACAGCGGCGGCCCCCTCGTCAACCTCAAAGGCGAAATCGTCGGCATCAACGAACTCGGCGGCAATGGCATCGGTTTCGCCATCCCCAGCGATCTCGCCCAACAGGTCGTGGACTCGCTGATCGAAAACGGCGAAGTTCCGCGAAGCTGGATCGGCATCAGCATCAAGAGCATTCAGAAAACCGGCTACGAACGCGGCGCGATCATCAACTCAATCGTGGAGGGCGGCCCCGCGGACAAGGCCGGCATTCAACCCGGCGACCTGCTCCTGCGTCTCGACGGTGAGGCGGTCACGATCCGCTTCAACGAACAGATCCCGCAAATCATGCGAAAAATCGCCGACTATGCGATCGGCACGAATATCCAAGTCACCTGCCAACGCGGCGAGAAGACGTTTGATGCGACGATCACAACGGCGAAACTGACCAAAGATCGCGGCGACGAAACATCACTTCGCGGTTGGGGCGTGACGGCGGAAGAAATCACGGACAAGCTCGCGCGCGACATGAAGTTGCCGGACAAGGCCGGCGCAATGGTTAGCGGAACGCGCTCCGGCGGCCCGGCCGAACTCGCCGAACCGGCCTTGCGCTATGGCGACATCATCCGCCGCATCGACGGTGAAACGGTCGACTCGCTCGAAGGCCTCGTCGACCGCTACCGCGAAATCATGGATCAGGAAGAACTGCCGGAATACCTGCTGATCGAATTCGATCGCCAGGGCAAATCACAGATCACGTTGATCAAACCCAAGCCCGACGATCCCGAGGATCCGCCGCGAGACATCCGCAAGGCATGGATCGGCATCGCGACGCAACCCATCGTCGAGAAGCTCGCTCGCCATCTGAACATGGAGGACACCGGGTTCCGCATTACGCGCGTATACCCGCGAACGACTGCCGCAAACACCGACCTGAAAGTCGGCGACATCGTCATGGCGCTGAACGGCGAGAAATTCCAGCTCAAAGGCATGCAGGACGGCGGCCTCTTCCAGCGCGAAGTCAAGAAGCTCGGCATCGGCGATGACGCCGTGCTGACCGTTCTGCGCGACGGCAAGTCGATCGACATTCCCGTCAAAACTCAGCAGACGCCTTGGTCGCCCGCCGAGGCGCGGCGCACCGAGGATCGCGACTTCGAGATGAACGTTCGCAACATCACGTTCTTCGATCGCGACGACAACCAATGGTCGCCCGACGTCAAGGGCGTCATTATCGAACAGGCCGAGGGCGGCGGCTGGGCGTCAAACGGCGGCCTGCAGCCCGGCGACCTGATCCAGGAAATCAACGGCATGACGATCAAGAGTCGCACGAGCTACAAGCGCGCGATGAAGAAAATCGCCAAGCAGCAACCCGAACGCGTCGTCTTCAAGGTGCTTCGCGGCGCGCAGACACGATTTCAATACGTAGAACCGGAGTGGAAACCCGAACTGGAAAACAAGGCCGACGATTCCGAGGCCGCAACCGAAACCAACAAGGAGTAGTTTCTTGATGTCACTCTTCACGACAGCTTTTTTCACGGCGGCGACGCTGTTCTCCACAGCCGTCGCAGCGCCGAACGATGCGGCCTCGGCCGGCGCCGAGTATCGAGCCGTCCTGGACGTCGCCACGCCGAGCCTCGTCACTGTCAAGTTCGTGCTGAAAGTCTCCGGCCCGCGAGGAACGCAGGATGTGGAACGCGAGATCACGGCGACGATGATCGACAAATCCGGCCTGATCCTCTGCGCCGGCGTCCAGTTGGGCACGTCGAAGCTCTACCGCCGAATGGGATCCGTCACGCCGACGGACATCAAAATCCTTATCGGTGACGACACCGTCGGCATCGACGCAAAACTGATCGCGACGGATGCGGAACTCGACCTCGCCTGGATCCGCGTAAAGGATGCGACGAAGCTCCCCGCCAACGTCAATGTCGCGGACTACTCCAAACCGCAGACAGCCTCGCTGGGCGATCGCGTTTTCTCTGTCAAGCGGATGGAGAAGTTCTTCGATCGGGCGCCCGTCGTGATGGAAGGTCGCATTGCGGGTGAAACCAAAAAGCCGCGGGAGATGCTTGTCGGCGGCGCGGGTCTGGATCTCGAACCCGGCATGCCCGTCTTTGCAGCCAACGGTATGGTCATCGGCGTCGCCGTCTTCCAGGCACCCGACCCCGAGGACATGGAAGGCGCCGGCGGCAGCAACGCCACGCTGATCCTCCCGACGGAGCAGCTCAACAAGGCGACGCAGCGCGCCCTCGCAGCAGCAGCCGAGGAAGCCGAGGAAGAAGACGACAGCGGCATCACGCCCCCGCCCACGGCCGAAAAGAAGACCGACGCCCCCGCGAAGGAAGACGAGGAATAAGTCCGCGTCGATCCACATTGCATGAATGAATGAAAGCCGGCGTCGCGATCACACTCGCGACGCCGGCTTTTCTCTTTTGTTCGCCATCGATTCCCCAAGAACCACTCGATTGGAGTGGACGTGGCGGCGCCAGGCAGGGCCGCCGTGTCCTCACGGCGGTGTAAGGCTCACACACGCGCGGGTGCACCAACTTCTGCGCCTGCAAAGGTCGGGGACGCACCCCACCCGGCCAACAAGAAAACCGCGGGTGCCCCATCCTTTGCGAATGCAAAGGTTGGGGACTCACCCCAGCTCGCCAGCACGAGAGGCTCTTCACGGAAAATCGGAGGACGCGCGACTTGCGTTAAGCGCGGGTGCCCCATCCTTTGCGAATGCAAAGGTTGGGGACTCACCCCAGTTCGCCAGCACGAGAGGGTCATTACGGAAAATCGAAAGACGCGCAACTTGCGTTAAGCTCCGCGCGGGTGCCCCATCCTTTGCGAATGCAAAGGTTGGGGATTCACCCCAGTTCGCCAGCACGAGAGGGTCATTACGGAAAATCGGAAGACGCGCAACTTGCGCGCGGGTGCCCCATCCTTTGCGAATGCAAAGGTTGGGGACTCACCCCAGCTCGCCAGCACGAGAGGCTCTTCACGGAAAATCGGAGGACGCGCGACTTGCGTTAAGCTCCGCGACTCGATCACCCACCACACCGGTCGCTCGAATTCTCCCTGCACGCTGAAAGCGTGCCCTATGCCGAGCCCAGGGCAAGTGCAGCCCGCGAAGCGGGCAAACGCAGCCCTGGGTCCCGTTTCAACCAACGATTCAAGCACTGAAAGTGCGAGATAATCACCCGATATTCGCGTAGTTCGAAATCATGAAAATCGCGTCGCGCGCGTGAATTGATTCCCCGAAAACTCGTAACAAGAAAAACGCCGAGGCACGCAAAACGTCCCTCGGCGTCATCGAATTCAGACGTTGAAAGCTCGAATCAACCGCCGTCGCCGAGCGCCTTGCCCAGGTCGATCGCATCCCAAAGCGTCAGCGTCCGCGTCGTCGGTTCATAGCTGTACATGATCATCCGCCTCGCCGCTGCATCAGTGACGAATACGACTTCGCTATTTTCCGTGAACTGGCTCGTGACCATGATGTAATCGCCGCCGCGATCCAGCTGGCCAAGGGCCATCGCCTGTTGCGGAAGCGACGTCGTCACGATGACCGCCGCCAGCAGGATGACGGCCGTGATCGAGAGTATTCCGATCGTCAGGTTCTTGTTGTCATTCATTGCGAATCGCTCGCTTTCTATCGTTCGGCTTGATCGCCGGAATGTCTGGTTATCGTCCGCCCCGGAAATCTCGCTGGAGATCGCGACCGCCGGCGTAGATCATCCGGCGATTGTTCAGGTCCCGATTCGGCACCAGCACGTGGAGCCGTCGTCGAGGCAGATCGATCAGGTACAGCGCGTCCACGCCGTCCCGAATCTCTCCGGCGACCATCGAGTAGTTCTGCCCGAGCGGTGCCGCCTGCGCGTGCGCCGCCGGCGGCGGAAACGCCACCAGCACCAGCGTCGCCAACAGCAACAGGTTCACGCCGGTCAACATGACGATCAACGTTCGCTTGTTCATGAATGCCGTCCTTTGCCTGAAGTCACGCCGAGCGACGCCCTGTGAACGGACCGCGCATCGGCGCTTCGATCGATCTTAGGATCCGTGGGCCCGCTTGCTCGCCTTGAAGCCGATTGCAAGCACGATGACGAGAAACAACCCGCCCGTTACGTTCTCCCAGATCGCCCGCTGGTATTCCAGCAACGGAATGTTGTCCTGGGGAATATCGCCGACCTCTATCTGTCCGAACGCCGGCGCTGCAAACAGCGCCACCAGGACGAGTAGTCGCATCACATGTTTCATCATGGAAAAATCTCTCTAAGTCTCGGGCGGGACGCTTCCTACCGCGTCGGACTGCCCATTCTAGCCCCAAGAGGCCGCCCGCGTAAAGAAAACCCGTACCTCAACCCCGCTGACGACGCGTGAGACGCGATTCCCCCCACCCTCCCCCCGTGCCACCGGGTGCTTGTAACTCTCCATTCGTGCCTCTGGGTGCTTGCCACCCAGTGCTTCGGACGCGGCGAAACCACATCGAGACCAACCGACTCCAACTCGTATCGTTGCCACAAGCGTGCCACTGCGTGCTTGCCAGACGCTATTCGGGAATCAGAGATCCTCGCTGCCGCAACTTGCGTTGTATTTCGCCCGGAGGGCGCATGAAAATAGCCAAGGATTTCAATCCCTGGTCGTATGATGGAGTCATGGACGGGGCGTCCGGAGGACGCGCGACCACTAAACGTCCGCCCAACCGGGCGGCAATGGTTAATTGAAGACGCCACCCAGGGACTGAAACCCCTGGCAAAGGCCGCACGCCCTCCGGGCAATTGTCGACTTCGAGTGCGAATTTCGAAGAAGACGAATCCCCGGACAGGTGCGGCCCGTCACCCATTGCTTCGCAGGCGTCCCCTTCGTCAACACTCCCGACCTAACAAGGAGCCGCCGGCCACGCCCCATCCAGCGGCCTCGAGATTTCTCGAAACGCCTCGATCCCGACCGTCACAGTATCCCATCGCTTTGATAGCTGTTTCTGAAACCGGACATAATCGTCCAGCCGAACGATCCAGAAACTGTACGTTCGCCCGGCGAACGGAAAATACCGCCCGGTATCGATTAACTCGTCCGTCCGGCCCGCCGACTCCGCCAGCCAATACGCAAACACGAACGCCGGCACGAACTCCTCGCCGAACACCTCGCCCCACTCCCTCAAACCTTTGACGTCCGCACGCGTCACCCACGTCTTCTGCCGGGGTTCACCGTCCCTGCCGACGCCGTTCGACTTCCGCCCCTTCACGTCCACAAGACACGCCCGCGCATCGGATGGATACACGATGTAGTCGAACAACTTGAGCCCCGCCCGCGCCTTGGCGTGATGCCGGACCTCTTCGACCGATACGCAGGGAATCCCTCGACGCGCCAGGTACGCTTCGAACGCATTCTCGTAATGACATCGCTTGATCGTCATCGTTCATGGGCCGCTCGGCGGATCCATGACGACGATGAATCGTCACAGAATCAGCCGAATGGTATCGCCGCCCGCGGATTCGCCAGCAGTGATTCAATCGTAACTTCCGTCGAATTACCGCTGGCGAGCAACTTCACCTGGCACGCGCCGCGCTCGCGCGTTTCATCGCCGAGAATGACGACGGCTGTCGCGCCCCGCTTGTCCGCCTGCTTCAGTTGCTTGCCGAGCGCCTGCGGCGCGTAGTTGAACTCCGCTTGCACGCCGGCCCGCCGCAATCCGGCCACAACGCGTTGCACTTCGTCGCGAAGTCCCTCGACCGCGTCCGCCACGAACACCATCAACGACATGTTCGCTTCCGCAAGCAATCCGTTTTCTTCAAGCAGCAGCGACAACACGACGTCACCCATGCCGAAGCCCACCGCCGGCTCCTGCTGCTTGCCGAACTTCCCGAGCAGATCGTCGTATCGACCACCGCCGCAGATCGCGCGTTCGTTCTGCGATTTGTCGAAGAACTCGAATACCGGTCCCGTATAGTACGCCAGACCACGAACGATCTTCAGATCCAGCTTGCAGAAGTCGCCCACACCGAACGCACTAAGCGCCGACATGACATCCGACGTCTGCTGCGTCGCCGCCTCCAGTTCGTCCGTCATCGTGAGCTTCCTTCGAACGCCGTCCGCAAGCTGCCCGATCGTCTCAGCCTCCATCCACTCGCGCAGTTGATCCAGCGACAGCCGTTCGCCGAACTTCTCATTCCACTTCGTCGCCAGCTCGTCCGATTTCATCTTGCCGGCCTTGTCGAGCAGTGCATACGCCCCCGCCTGCTCGCCGCCGTCGATCTTCGCCGCCGACAGAATCGCCGCGATCAACCGCCGATTGCTGATATGCACCGATATGTGCTCCGCCGTCAGTCCGAGGTTCCGCAGCGCTTCGATGCCGACGAGAATCACCTCCGCATCGGCGACCGGCGAATCCGATCCGATCACATCCACGTTCCACTGAAAGAACTCGCGCAATCGACCGCGTTGAACGTTTTCTCCGCGAAACAGCTTCGGTATGCAAAACCATTTGATCGGCTTGGCCAGCGCGTTGATCTTCGCCGCGACCATCCGCGCAAGCGACGGCGTCATCTCCGGCCGCAACGCCAACTCGCGACCGCCCGCGTCCGTCAACCGATACAACTGCCCGACCAATTCGTCGCCGCTCTTCTCCCGATACAGATCGAGATACTCCAGCGTCGGCGATTCAAACTCCTCGAACCCGTGCAACTCCGACGCCCGCCGCCACGCATCGAATATGCGACGAATGGGTCGAAACAACTCCGGATAGAGATCACGCGTTCCCTTGACCGCCTGGATTTTCGCCATCACGCGCACCCCGCCAACAAGACGTCTTCGCAGCGGGTGCCACTGCTCTCAAGCAGTGCCGCGCCGAGTGAATCCCTCGACCACGGATTGCCCCGTTCCCACGGTAACGAGCGGGCCCCGCGCATCGACATCGGCGTCATCCCGGCGCCCGATGCCTCGTCGTCGGTGTTCGTCGGCGACGTGTCCGCCCCCGCCGACGGCGGTCTCATCTCGGCCGTGAACTCGTGCATCTGCGCATCCACATCCGGCACCTTCAACACGGCCGTCGTCACGCCCGTTGGATCGATGTCTTTGATCGTCGGCTCATAAACGACTTTGAATCGCCCCAAACCATCCGGCCCCTCAACCTGGAAATGCCCCGGCCGAGCCTCGCTGCTGTGCAGAATGCGCCGCCTGCGAACGCCGCGGCCTTCCATCTCCAGCCTCGCCGCGTGCCACATCGGCTCCTTCCCGCCCATATCCACGGGGATCTCCAGCCGGCTCTGATAAACGCGAACCAGGATCTCCGCCTCGGCGGCGACGTCGTCGTCAGGATCGTTACCGACCTCGATTTCCATGATTTTGCCCTTGTACGGCATGAAGTCCCGCTTCCCCATCGACTGATACGCCTTGACGTGCAAGGCCGTCAATTCGCCGGGCGGCGTGATCGTTGTGAACCGATACGGCCACTCAAACGATCCGCCCAGATCGGGACCGCAGTCCTCGTACGTGTCCGTCGTCGAGTTATGCATGATCGCGTAGTCGCAGAAATACAGCTTCGACCGAAACGCCAACGACGGCGTGTCGCCCACGTGCACGAGGTAGTAGGGAACCGCCTTGTCCCCGCGCATCTCCGTCATCGTCGGTCGATCGCGCATGATGAACTCGGTGTTCTTGATCTCGCAACCGACGCAGAACGCCAGGGCCAGCAACACGCAGAGCTGCGGGCGCCGCGTCGAGTTCCATCGGACCGCCATTCCCGACTGCACAGTTTCTCGTATTCGTTTAGTCATCGTCGCGCGATTGTAGAAACCGCCCAGATAGGGGTCAATTCGCACCGCATGAGACACGTGCCGTATGGACTGCTGAAGGCAATCCCGACGACCACCGCGTCAAATCTCGGCTTTCTGATATCATCCACGGCCATGCGAATCATCGCCGGATCATTACGTGGACGACGCATCGAGGCGCCCGCCGGGCTCGACACACGACCCCTTCTCGATCGCGTCAAAGCGCCGCTGTTCGACTGGCTCGGCTCGCGGCTCGCCCTGCCCGGCTCGCTGCCGGAAGTCAACGTCTGCGACTTGTACTGCGGCCCGGGCACGCATGGCATCGAAGCGATCTCCCGCGGCGTCGCCCACTGCACTTTTGTCGACCGCAACGCCGCCGCCGCCAAGTGCCTTAGAAAGAACCTTGCGACGCTCGGCATCAGCGGACAGGCGATCGTGATCGAGCAGCCGATCGAGACGGCGCGCTTCGCGGCGCCGAACGGCGAGCCGTATTCGATCGTCTTTTTCGATCCGCCGTTCGCATTGAGCGACGACACATCCGCCAACAGTCCGGCGATGCGCGTGCTCGATCGTCTGGCGTCGTCATTGCCCGTCGCATCGGACGCCTTTCTCACTTGGCGGCACGACGATCATGTCACGCTGCCGACGCTGCTGCCCGGCGGCTGGTCGCAGATCGATCGCCGCGTCTGGCGTCGCAATGCGATCACTTTCTACGGACAATCCGCGACATGAGCGATTCGCACGACAATCGACCGAGACGCTCGATGCGCGACGCCGCGCTCGAAGTCGTCCGCGTGCTCCAGAACGCGAATCACGTCGCCTACTGGGCCGGCGGCTGCGTGCGCGACATGCTGCTTGGCCGAGAGCCGCACGACTTCGACATTGCAACGTCGGCCAGGCCCGATGAAGTCGCCGCACTGTTCCGCAAGACGCGCCTCGTCGGTGTCCAGTTCGGCGTGGTTCTCGTCCGCACGTTCGGTCACTCGCTCGAAGTCGCCACGTTTCGAACGGATCACAGCTACGAAGACGGTCGGCGACCGACGGGCGTCACGTTCAGCACGCCCGAGGAAGACGCCCGGCGTCGCGACTTTACGATCAATGGGATGTTCTACGATCCCGTCGCCGACGAGGTCCACGACTTCGTTCACGGCCGTTCCGATCTGAAAACGGGACTCATCCGCGCGATCGGTGCAGCGGCCGAACGATTCGCCGAGGATCATCTGCGCGTGCTCCGCGCGATCAAGTTCGCGTCGCGCTTCGGGTTCGCGATCGAACCGGCGACGTGGGAGGCGATGAAAGAGTCCGCCGCCGATCTGAGGCGCATCAGCCCGGAACGCATCCGAATGGAACTTGAGGCCATGCTCTCGCGACCCGGCCGCGACGTCGCCGCGCGGATGCTTGCCGACTGCGGCGCAATCGATCATCTCTGGACGGGCTCCTGGGCGCTGCATTCGATCATGCCGCGCATCACGACGGCGCTCGGCGCGTTGCCTGACAGCGCGAGCTTCGAACAGGCGCTCGCATTGCTGCTCGTCGGCTATCAACCGAAGCTCGCCGTCCAGGCATGTCGCGAACTTCGCAGCAGCAACGAATCGACGGATCGCGTCGAATGGCTGATCTCGCATCAACACACATTCGACGCGCCCGACGCACTGACGCTCGCCGACCTGAAACTGCTGATGGCGGATGCCGGCTTCGCGGAACTCGTCGCGTACGTCGCCGCCCTGCACTGTGCCGATGCCAGGCCGACGGCACTCGTCGATTCGATCCGCCGACGCGCCGAGGCGATCCCGCAGAAAGACGTCGCACCGAAGCCGCTCGTCAACGGAGACGACCTCGAACAACTCGGCATCGCCAAAGGCCCGATCTACAAGAAGGTGCTCGACGCCGTCTATTACGCGCAACTGAACGGCGAATTGACGACGCGCGAAGCGGCCCTCGATCGTGCGCAATCGCTCGCGCGCAACCCCGAGTCCGGCCAGTAATGGCCGGGCTGACGCGCGATGTCCAGATGCGCCAAGCCCGACAGTCTTTGGGAATAAGGCCGACTGATCATGATCTCGCCCATTGAAATCCCGAATGCCATCGCCGGCTGCATCCTCGGCGGAGCGATCGGCGACGCACTCGGCGGTGCGTACGAGGGGCAATCGCCGCCGATCGAAGTCATCACCAACACCGTGGCGCGAATCTCTGACAACACACAACTCACGCATGCCACGTGCGAGGCCATCATCGAGGCCAAGTGCGTCGATCCCGCAACAATCGCCGCGGTCTTTGTTCGCTGGTTCAAAGCACGCCGATTCAGAGGCCTCGGCGCTTGCACTCTCAAGGCGCTCCAGGAACTTGCGGCGGGGCAACACTGGGCGCTTGCGGGCGCGAAGGGGGATCGCGCCGCCGGCAACGGCGCCGCGATGCGAATCGCACCTATCGCGTTTTTCTGCAATCCCGAAGACGACGATGACCGCGCCTTGATCCGCAACGTGTGTCGAATCACGCACCATAACGAAGAAGCGTATGCCGCGGCGCTTGCCGTCGTCATTGCGATTCGCTATTCGGCCTTCCATCGAGACGCTCCGATGCACCTGCTGCCCAAGGCGGTCGCCAAAAGACTGCCCGACAGCGTCACACGCGATCGGCTGCGCGAAATTTCGACCGGCGACTTGCCGTCGATTCATGATCTGGCCGTCCGCCACGGCACGACGGGATACGCGGCCGATACAGTGCCTCTGGCGATCATCGGGGCGAGCCACGTGAACACGTTGGGACTCAAATCAATGCTCTGCGATTTGATTTCCTGCGGCGGCGATACGGACACGATCGCTTCGATTGCCGGTCAGATTGCCGGTACACGTCTCGGATTGGACGGGGTCGTTGCCGATCTCGCAAAGCCACTTTCGGAATACCACGAATTGCTTCGCGTATCGCAGCAGCTCCGCGAGTTGGTATAGCCGATCGCCGTTGACGATTTCAAACCTCGAGCGAAACCGCAATCCGAATCCAGACATGATGACGCAGTAGGGTCCGCAAAGGCGCCTCGCCGGGATCGTAGCGGCATCGAATCCAATCAATACCAAGCCGCTCCTATTACCGAGCGATGAAATACCGTGCCTTTCCACACGTCCGATCACACGCTCATCATCACACTGCACAGCCGTCAGCACGCATTTTTGCATTTGTCGATTATCAGTCGTGAAACTGTTTCCCGCTGATGAAACTGTTCCGCATTTTCATTGGCTTCTCAGCTCCAAAAAATCTGGCAGTCGAACTCGCGTTTCGTTACCATCAAATAAAGTCGACTTCGACGACAACGTCCCAAACGGCTTGAGGAGAGCAACGATCTCTCACTCGGCATCTCTTTTTGGAGGGAAGAAAAAATGACGAAACGAATCTCCGCTTTGCTTGTGATCGGCTTGCTGGTGACACCAGCCGCTGCCGACCTGACTGTGAGCGTCGGCCAATCGATGGACATCACCGGCACCAATGGCGCCGGCTGGCTCGGCTTCATGAACGTGTTCGAGCTGCCGTCAAACGGCGGCGCATACGTCTTCGGGAGCTCGTGGGGCGTTGCCGATTTGAACGCCTCGTTTGACGATCCCAACAACAAGCTCACGCTGTCCCCGAATACCATCGGCGACCCGGATCCGTTCTGGTACCAAGGCGGCGGCGCTCCCGGCGCTCCCGGCAACAAGATCATGGATGCCTCCTTGTATCAGGAATTTGCGGCGGGCGACCTTGCCGGCCAGACGCTGACGTTTGAAGGCACCGTATTGTCCAATACGCTGACGGCCGCGCACGAGACGAAGATCTTCATCAAGGACTTCGCGCCGGACTTCTCCTCGTTCTTCGTCACTGAGATCGTCGCAACGCCCGGTCCGTTCAGCATCAGTCTGGCATTGGACGCCGGTCCAGGTCGGCACGTGCAGTACGGTTTCGAGACGATCGGCGAGAACGTCTGGTTCACGGACGTCGCTCCGTTCGGCAACGTCATGATCGGTACGGTCCCCGAGCCGGCCACGCTGGCCCTCCTCGGCTTCGGCGGCCTGACCCTCATCCGCCGACGCCGCACGGCATAAACAACGTACGACGTACATAACGCAATCAGAAGCCGCCCGGATTGTTCCGGGCGGCTTTTTTCATGCGCCGATGTCGCGTACGCACCGGCTGCAGCGGAGGCAACTGGCATTCGGACCGCGGACGCTCGTCTGTCGCAGAGAAAACTCCCCAAAATCTCCAAGCGCCGGAAATGCAGCGACTTAATTCGGATGCCGGCGCGCTGTTGAACGGCGCTTCGATCGTTTCGACTTCGCAACGTGCTTTGCATCCACTAACTCCTTGCCGGCCAGGCCATTCGGCCGATTTGCACCGAAAACGCCCCGGTGCAAATCAGCGCAAAATCTGCAAAACCGCGAAGCCGGCGACGGGCACGGTGATCGTGCCGAATCGGGCAGCAGGGCGAGTCGCGATCTACGGGGAGGCGTGATCGGCGCTTCTGATATGGCTGTGTGCAATGGTCTTCGTTCTAGCGAATCGATGACGCCGCCAGCATCGACCGATGACGTTTATTCGCCGCCCTTGGTTTTCTTCAACTCGCGAATGAGACGAATGATCCCAAACACGACGATCAATCCGCCGGCAATGATGGCAATCGGCGTTGAACCGGTGCTTAACTTGAGCGTGTTACCGTCCGTGCCAACCCAGGATGCCTCGCCGAAACTGATCGTTCCCGCCACGCCCACGATCGGCAGGCAGGTAAACATGACGTAGAGGTCCCAGTTTTCGCTCCGCCATCTCCAACGCTGCCTCAGGAACCAAACGACGCCAAAGACGACCATCCCCACTGCGAGCGCGGGCGTCAGCGGACTCGTCGGCCAACAAATCACCGTGAGTACCATCGCGACGGCGAGCGCTGCTGCAACGCCGGGCACAACCAGCGGTTGCCACCAACTTTCGTCGGCCTTCAAGATGGCAGACGCGACGACCGGCGCCCGCACCTCCGCCGACGGCTGTGCATTGGCCGAATTCGACACAGCAATGATTTGCTCCTCAACCCGCTGAGCTACGTCCATCAATCGGCGCATGTTTCGGCTGCCCGGCTCCTCTATGCCCTCAAGCAATTCGCGAACCGAGTATTTCCGCGAAGCCCCCTGGGGTCGCCATGTGTATTCAGGCCCTTCATCGCGTTCCAATTCGCAAAGGTAGGTGTATTTCACGGGGTCAGCGTCTGGATCCATTGGCAACGGCACCATCTCCTCGGCCGGAATCGTCTCGTGGATCTGACTGAAGAACGCACGGACCATGGCGAGCGCGCGCCGCCTTGCCGTCCCAACACCATCTAATGGCTGAACGGCGATCACGACACGCGCCTTTTGCTCGTCCCCACGGACGAGTACGCGACATCCTTCCGCCTCCAGAGCGACGCCGCTCCGCCAATGTACCGGCGGATTGAGTCGCAACGACTTGCTCAACACAATAAACCGTGGAATCAGCCCGGATGGCAGGATTTCATAATGATACTCAAACCGCAGCGATCCCGGTTTGTTCCACTCGAGCAATGGTTCGTCCCTAAGTAACAATTCAGGAACGAGTATCGCCTGTTTCCCATCGTGTTGCATTTCAAAGCAGAGATCAAAACGATCCATCATCCCGATGATGAACCCGTGCCGCTCGATCGGATAACCATCGGCAGCGGTCAAGACCTTTGGGAGCTCGTCCAGGCGCACAATGCCATGGTCCTGGAAATACTCGTGGTGGTTCAGAATGCGGTACACTCCGCCCGTCACCCATTCCGGATCAAGCACGTTGGTGTCGTTCAGCCGATAGCGATCATTCGGGGTCTCTCCATAATTCAAAATCGTGCCGAGGTCGTGAAACAACCGCAACACCCGGTTTTGCTCGCCAGTGTCAGTGACATTGTTTTCCGCGCACGTTGAACGAAACGTCGCCTCCGGCAGGAAATTCTGCTCGCGAGCCCGCTCGGCCAATGAACGTTTCAAATTGAAATAGCTCTCGGGCCATTCTTCGAACACATGGGGGAGTTCGTGTACAAGTTCCGCAATCTGCACCTTCAGATTGTCAATCCCCGCGCCACTTTCGCACGATGTCTTAACAAAGCCGCGGATATTCGGATATTCGCGTTTCAGACCGGTCTCGTTGAGGTTCCAATTATTCGGACCGTCGCATTTGTTGACGACGACGATGACGGGCGATTCCCCGCCGAACGTCTCCACGATCTTTAGCCAATAGTGAATATTCCCCTCATTCTCACCCTTGCGTGCATCAACGACGACGAGATAGACGCTGCGCCGCGTTAGGAAAAACTGGTGCGTGGCGTGCATGACCTCCTGACCGCCGAAATCCCAAATATTGACGTTTACCTGCTCCTCGACCGTTCGGCCTTCGACCTGCCATGGGGTTCGGCCAATGCCCTCGGTTTTGCGTTCGTCGGGATCGAATGTCCCGTCAACTAGCTGCCTGACGAGCGACGTCTTGCCAACGCCGCCCTGACCGACCAGAAGCAGTTTGGCCTCGCAGAGCGGGCGGCGCTCTTCCAAGTACAGCCGGCGAACATGATCACGGATTGCCGCACCATTGGCGCTATCGCGTAACTCAGGCGGTAGTTCAAGGCTCGGATTCGCTCGCACATTGAAATAACTGAGCTGCGTGAGGTCGGATGTCTCGCGCGGCAAGGACGTTAGCTGATTGCTACTTAGATCAAGAAACTTAAGGTCCTTGAGATTGGTCAGAATTCCCTTTGCACCGGAGTCACCAATACCACATCTCCTTAGACAGAGACCCCGAAGTCTCGTTAACTTGTTAACAACCATGAGTGCGCCAGAGTCACCGACACTTGGGTTGTTGTTGAGATCAAGCCAAGTGAGCTTTCCAAGACGCCCGGCGATGGCTTGTACACCCGTCGCATCGATTCCGGAATCTGCGATCTCGAGTGTCTTGAGGTCGTTTAGACCAATTGCGATCGCTTTCGCGCCTGCGTTACCAACAGGATTTCGTCCGATCCGCAATTCGGCGAGCTTCTTCAGGCCGTCGGCAATCATCCGAGCACCATATTCAGTTACATTGTTGCCAGAGAGCAGGAGTGAGGTGAGATTCCGCAGCCTTTGTGCGATCGCTCGCACTCCTGGATCACCTATTTCATTTCCACTTAGATCCAAGTACGTGAGATGCTCCAAATTCGCCGCGATCTCGCATGCACCCAAATCAGCGACGTTGCTGACGGCTAGTTCAAGGTGCGAGAGGTTTCTCAAGCCACGAGAAAGAAAGTGTGCTCCCTCATCTCCAATCTTGCACAGAGTCAAGCTAAGCCGTGTAAGCCCATTCAGATTCGTTGCAATTTCTCGCGCCCCAGCCGGACCGATGTCGTTGTACGAGAGACCTAGTGCGGTGAGATGCCTTAAACGTGAGGCAATCGCTTGCGCGCCTCGATCCCCGATACGACTGCGCTCTTCATCGAACCCGAAGGAAAGATCGAGACTCGTAAGTCCTGCAAGTCCCTTAGCTAGGGCCCGTGCTCCGTCATCATCGATATCTTGATTTCCGAGATCGAGGACTTTCAACTTCTTGAGATTCTTCGCGATTAGTCGAGCACCGGTATTGCCGATAGCACCAACATTAGGAGCGTAACTTCGGGACAGATTGAGCGTCGCAAGATTCTTGAGTTCGCTTGTGATGGCCGCTACACCAATTTCTCCAATAGCAGTCCAACTGAGATCGAGAGAAGTCAGTTTGCTGAGGGCCTTCGAAATCGCCCGGATTCCATTATCGTGAATCGGATTGGACGAGAGGTTCAAGACCTCGAGATTCTCCAAACCGGTCGCCAACTCAATCGCGGCTGCGTCTGATACTCTGTTGTAGTTGAGCCCAAGCCATGTGAGCCTCGGGAGCCCCTCAGCAATCGACCGTGCTCCTTCTACACCGATTTCGTTTGCCTGAAGGTCGATCCACGAGAGAGAAGTCCTTCTAAGCAAGCTAACGTCGAATTGTTGAATTGCATTTCGAACTCTTAAGACATGTGCCGAGGAGGGCCAAACATAACTTTCGATCCTCTCGTCACTCATGCCCGGCCCAACCAACGCAAGGTGCGTCCACTGTTCGACTGCGGCCTGTCGAAGTACTTCAGGCACATCCGCTAGGTCAATAATGTCATGGGCCATGATTTCTCCAGTTGCGACGTTCTCAATGGCAGAACTCCCAGCGACGCTCCCATGTGGACAATAACGCGAAATGCATTTCTTTCACAGAGAGCATTAATGATTCTCGAGTTTGCACTGATTCGATCAGCTCGGCCCGACGACTGACACGCCGCGAAGTGCCAATGGTCGCTCACGCATCAGGATCGCTATCTAAATAGGGGTGTTGGCAACACCTTCGCCCTGCCACCTCTGTCCTGATGCAAGTAACCCACTCGCTTCAGTCAAGATCAAAACTCTACTCTCACAATTCACGTCCTCACCCCGAAATTGCGACAGTCTATCAACTTATGGTTGTGGGGGCTCAGATTGATGGCCGATTCGCAGACGCGCAATTGCGAAAAAGGTGAGCAGCGAAGCGACGACGCTGAGAGAAGAATGTAAGAAACGTGCATTGTGCCATTAGGTGCTAGTCATTCCCTGCCCAGACCACGGCGTGAACATCAAAACCAAGCAACAACTATCACAAACGTCACTGAGTGCATCGCTTCACCGGCAAATAAGAACCTAAGTCGCACTACTCGCCTCTCAACCCCCGAAGCGCCGACCAAGGTAATTCACCAGCCGCAATCCCCCGCGGGCTACATTGGCTCGCGGCATCCGCTTGTTGGAATTTGCGAGACTTTGCGAGAGTTTGCGGCCGTTTGCACGAATTTTTTTTGTACTCCACGGATCTGCGGGAGGCGCATTAACACAATCCACCGGCAATTTGTGAATGCGGAAAAATAAATGAAAGCGCATTCGATCGAATTCGCGAACGGCGAGTCAGCCTCGCAAGGCATGTCATCGATCATCGTGCGCGCGGCTGTTCGGAAATCCGGGCGCGAGGCGGGCGGATGTTGGGTGTCCGCCTTGCCCGGCCAATATTGGGCGGGCAAGGCGTTTGCGGGAGAACCTGGCCATAACTGGCCGGGCTCGGAATATGGGCGGCAGCTCAGCCTGCCGCGCCGGCGGCAGCGAGTTCGCGGAGCAGGCCGGGCGGCGGTTCCATTGTCTTCTTGCACTCGGGATAGCCGCTGCACGCCAGGAAGCGGCCGCGATTGCCGAGTCGCAGGACCATCGGCTTGCCGCAATCGGGGCATGTCTGGTCCGTCTCGATCGGCTTGGCGTTCGATTCGGGGCTTTCGGCTTCCGCCTGCTTCTTGGCGTCGCCGCGCAGGTTCGCCGCGGCCTTGCACTTCGGACTGCCGCAGGCGAAGAATGGACCGAAGCGACCTGTGCGCATGCGCATCTCGCCGCCACATTCGAAGCACGTCAACACGCCGTCTTCGGGCAACGTTTCAACCGTCGGTCTGCCCGTGCGCGTCCACACGAACCCTTCGGGCGGCGGACCGAGCGCGGCGATCTCTTCCTTCGACAGGTTCTTGCGAGAACCGGCTTTCGCCTTTCCTTTGGCGCCGTTGTTTTCCGGCGGCGGCTCGGGAATCTTGCCTTCCTTCTCGAGCTCCTTCAGATGATCGAGCTTGTCCATCGGCATGGCGTTGCGACACTTGGGGAAGCCCGAACAACTCAGGAACGGACCGCGTCGGCTCTTGCGGATTACGATGTTGCGACCGCACTTGTCGCAGCGAACGCCGGCCTCTTCGGGCTTCGGCTTTTCGACATAGACGTCGGCCGGCAGTTGTTCCGTCGCCTTGCACTTGGGATAGCCCGTGCAACCGAGAAACGCCTTGCCGCGCGCCCACTTGACTTCCATCTCGCCGCCGCACTCGGCGCACTTCTGCTTGAGGCTGCTCGCCTCAACTTTTCGGAGCGCCGTGCCGTCTTCCATGCAGGGCTTGGTGAAATCGCACTCGGGATAGCCGCTGCAGCCGAGGAAGAAACCCATGCGACTCTTGCGGACGACCATGTCCTTGCCGCACTTCTCGCAGGCATCGGCGCCGACGATCGGTTCGACGGGTTTGCCGTCCTTATCGATGTTCTTCGCGTTCTTGCACTCGGGATAACCGGAGCAGGAGAGGAAGCGACCGTTCTTGCTGAGGCGGTAAACCATCGGCTTGCCGCAGTCGTCGCAGACGTATTCGCTCGGCTCGGCGCGGACCTTCTCCATGTCCTCGTGCGCCTTGGCGAGCGATTCCTTGAAGGGATCGTAGAACTCGTGCAGCACGTGATGCCAGTCGAGATGGCTCTCTTCGATCTTGTCGAGTTCCTCCTCGACGAAGCGCGTGAACTGGATGTCCATGATCTTCGGGAAGTGGTCGACGAGTTTCTCCGTCACGACTTCGCCGCGCTGCGTCGGCTGGAACTTGCGATCGGCCTGCTCGACGTAGCCGCGATCCTGAATCGTCTTGATGATGTTGGCATACGTGCTTGGTCGGCCGATGCCTTCGGCTTCGAGCGTTTTGACGAGCGACGCCTCGGTATACCGCGCCGGCGGCGACGTGAACTTCTGCGTCGGCGCGATGTCGATCGGGTAGACCCGCTGGCCTTCCTTAAGTTCGGGCAGCGTCTGATCGTCGCCGGATTTCGGCACGCCGGCGATTCGATAGAAGCCGTCGAAGACAAGGACGCGGCCGGACAGCTTGAAGGCGACGTCGCCTTGCGAGGTCGACGCCTTGATGAGGACCGTCGTCGCGTCCCATTGGGCCGGCGTCATCTGGCAGGCGACGAATCGGTTCCAGATCAACGTGTAGAGCTTGTGCTGTTCGTCGGTCAAATGTCCCTTGAGGGATTCGGGCGTGCGCGTCACGTCGGTGGGTCGAATCGCCTCGTGTGCCTCCTGGGCGCTCTTGCCGCTGGCGTAATAGTTCGGCTTCGCGGGCAGGTACTTGTCGCCGAATTCATCGCCGAGCCAGCCGCGAACGGCGTTGATCGAGTCGGCCGAGAGGTGCTTCGAATCGGTTCGCATGTAGGTGATCAGACCCACGTTGCCTTCGCCGGTCTTGATATCGACGCCTTCGTAGAGGCCCTGGGCGACGCGCATGGTTCGGGAAGTCGCGAAACGGAGTACGTTGGCGGCGGCCTGCTGGAGCGTCGCCGTCGTGAAGGGCGCGTTCGGCTTGCTGCTTGTGCGCCGTGTTTCGATCGACTGGACCTTGAATTCCGGCGCGTCGTTGTGCGACAGCGTGCGGACGAATTCGATCTTCTTGAGACCGAATCGCTTGTATTCGTCCCACGGCGTTTCACTGACGTCTTCGATTTTCACGCCGAGGGCTTCGGCTGTTTTGCGCACGTCGGCGACGGCGCTGGTGAACATCTTGTCTTTGGGCTTGGATGGATCGAGCCGGCCTTCCGGCTTGTATGGATTGCCCGCGAGTTCGGACATGGACGCCTCGAAGCCGCCGTTCTTCGAAAGCCAGGCGTAACGCTCTTTCTGTGTGGGAGCGCCGCCCTCCTTGCCGCCGGATTCGCAGAACTTCAGCCAACTCGAGGAGAGTTTGGCGGCGGCGCCGGCGTCGTCTGCGAATGCGCCGTCGATGGCCCAGTATTCCTGCGGTTCGAATGCGCGGATTTCCTGTTCGCGGATGACGATCAGGCGTACGGCGACGGATTGGACGCGACCTGCGGAGAGTCCTTTGGAGATCTTCTTCCAAAGCAGGGGCGAGAGTTCGTAGCCGACGATGCGGTCGAGGATTCGCCGGGCCTGTTGTGCGTCTACCTTGTCTACGTTGATTTCGTGGGGCCTGGAGAACGCCTCCTGGATGGCCGTCTTGGTAATCTCGTTGAAGACGACGCGCCGAACCTTGTCGTCCGGCAATTCGAGTGCGTGCTTGAGGTGCCAGGCGATCGCCTCACCCTCGCGATCCAAGTCGGTCGCGAGATAGACGGTTTCGGCGTCGTCGGAGTATTTTCGAAGTTCGGAGACGATCTTGGAGTGATCGGGGAGGATTTCGTAGGTCGGCTCGAAGTTCTTGACGGGATCGATGCCATAGGCGTGCGGCGGCAAATCGCGAACGTGGCCCTTACTCGCCTTGACGACGTAGTCAGACCCCAGGTACTTGTTAATCGTCTTGGCCTTGGCGGGCGACTCGACGATCACAAGATGTCTGGCGGAGGCACGGGCCGGGCTCGTTTCCCCCTTTGAGGACGCTTTCTTCTTCTTTGCCATTACGATTACCTAACCTCTTTACTCACCAACCCTTGGGACGAAATCGCCCACGCAACTCCCGCAGCAGTCCCGCCGGCACTTGGGCGCTATATCGGTCGCATGGATGACAATCTGAACCGATTCGGCCCCGACCGGAGTGGAGCGGCGCGGGACACTAGCACGCGAAAATCGGGGTGTCAATCGGGATCGGTCAGCGGATCCGCCGGAAAAACGCCTTGCGGGGTCACCTGTTTGTGCATTTCCAGCGAGATACGAAATCACAACATAAGTCACTCGCCAATAGTCATTTACAACAAGCTCGCACAGGGCGTCGATCCGTCGGCGGTGGGCAGTTCAATATTGCTATTGGGAAATTGGAAAACCCGTCATGAAAATCACAGGTCGTGGACAGAATCCGATGATCGTGTGGAATTGAAGCCGGGGCGAACCAGATGCAAATGACGTCACGGTCGATTCGGAGCGCAAAAGCTGCGTACGTCGTTAAAATTTCGCGAAACACGCAGCTTTGCAATTCGGTATACAGCTTAAGCGAACGTCTGCGCGTCCCCAAGGCGATAAAGATCACGGTGTGTAGCCGTAACTCGATCCAAGAAAACCGCATTCTGTTCCCTCATTTTCCAAGCATGTTGAAGGAGTGCTCAATGTATCTGAACCGCACCTGGAGAATTCTCCCGGTCGCCCTCGTGCTGGCGGGGCTGACGTTTGCCCCGAGCGCGATCGCCCAAGAGAAGAAGGCCCCTGAGGAGAAGAAGAAGGAGAAGCCGGAGTTTCCGCCGTTCGACGAGACGATGAAGGACTTCAAGGAAGTCCCGACGTCCGACACGCCGATGTTCTCCCTCTATCACAACAAGAAGACGGACTCGCTTCGGGCGGTCATTCCCGGATCGATGATCGGCAAGCAATTCCTGATTGCGTCGAGCATCTCGGGCGGGCCGGCGGCGACGGGCTTTCAGCTGGATCACTTCCTCGCGTACTTCGATCGCATGGACAAGAACCTGGTTCTGATGCGCGTCGATCCGCGATACGTGCTCGACGGCGACAAGCCGATTACGGATGTCGTCAAGCGAAGCTACGGCAGCGACTTCATCATGCAGAAGATACCGATCATCACGATGAACGGCGGCGATCCGGTGATCGATCTGGATGACCTGTTCAAGGGCGATTTCTCCGGGATTTCCGGGATGGGCGCCGGTTCCATCAACAGCGATCTGAGCAAGTGGGCGGAATTCAAGCCGTTCAAGGAGAACGTCGAACTGTCGGTCGATCTGGCGATGATGGGCCGGGACGGCGGCAAGCGCATGCTCGTGCACTACAGCCTTTCGCAGATTCCGGATTCCGCCAAGGGATACAAGCCTCGCGTGGCGGACGATCGCGTCGGTTACTTCATGACGGCGCGCATGGACTGGATGAAGGACTACAAGGCGGACACGATGTTCGATCGCTACATCGAACGATGGCGACTTGAAAAGCGCGATCCTTCGCTCGAATTCAGCGCGCCGAAGGACCCGATCGTCTGGTACATCGAAAAGACGGTTCCGCTGCAGTATCGCCGCTGGGTCAAGGAAGGCATTCTGGAATGGAACAAGGCCTTCGAAAAGTGTGGCATTCTGGATGCGATCGAAGTCGTCCAACAGGAAGAGGATCGCTTCGGAGATTACGATCCCGAAGACGTTCGCTACAACTTCTTCCGCTGGATCGTCACGGGGCGCGGCTTTGCGATGGGCCCTTCGCGGGCGCATCCGCTGACGGGCCAGATCTTCGATGCGGATATCGTCATGGACGATGCGATGGCCCGCATCTACGTCAATCGATACGACCTGCTGACGGGCGATGAGTCCTCGTGGGCGCCGTACGATCCGTACATGCAGGCGTTTTTCGACGCGAATCCGCGGTACAAGTTCAAGACGCCGCGCGAGTTGCTCCTGCCGAATCTGAGGCTGAGCACGGATCCGAACGCCGAATTCCTGGCGAATCTGCAGCGACGAATGCAGGAACGCGGCCAGCCCGTATGCGAATGCGCGTCGGGCATGGCGCACCAGGCGCAGTTCGCCTCGCTGGCGATGGAGGCGAAGGGCATCGGTCGCGACAGCGAAGAATTCATGGGGCAGATCATCAAGGAAGTCGTCATGCACGAAGTCGGGCATTGCCTCGGCCTTCGGCACAACTTCAAGGCCAGCACGTGGCTGTCGATGGATGAGATTCTCAAGTCGAAGAACGCGAACGAGGCCTGTGTCGGCTCGGTCATGGACTACAACCCGGCGATCGTCGCACCTCGCGGCCAGGAGCAGGGTTCGTTCGTGACGCGAACGATCGGTCCGTATGACTACTGGGCGATCGAATACGGTTATCGCAATGTCGGCAAGCCGTACAAGGACGAAGAGGAGATGCTGTCGAAGATTGGCAGCAGAGCGGCCGAGCCGGGTCTTGCCTACTCGACGGACGAAGATACGTTCGGGTCCATCTCGCCCGATCCGCTGTCGAACCGATTCGACATGGGCAGCGACGTGATGGCTTATGCGAAGCAGCAGATCGAGCTTTCCGAGAGCCTCCTGAAGGACGTCACGAAGTGGGCGGTCAAGGACGGCGAGTCCTACAACAAGCTCCGCCGCGCCGTGATCAGTATCCTGAGTCAGAAGGCGCGAGCGACAAGCTTCGTCGCACGATTCCCCGGCGGTATCGATGTCAGCCGGACGCACAAGGGCGACACCGACGAAAAGACACCGATGATGCCGACGGATCCGAAACTGCAGCGCAAGGCGCTTCAGTTCGTATGCGACAACGTCTTCGCCGAGGATGCGTACAAGATCGATCCGGATCTGCTCAATCATCTGGCGGCCGGCCGGTTCTCGCACTGGGGCTCGGACGAATTCGACTTTTTCGTCGAATTCAACGTCCACGATTTCGTCGCCTCGGCGCAGAATCAGTGCCTGTTCGCGATGATCAATCCGTTCACGATCGGCCGAATTCACGACAATCAGGTCAAGTACAGCGGCGACGACGTCTACTCGCTCGGCGAGCACATGACGGCATTGACCGACGCGATCTGGTCCGAGCTGAATGAATCCGATCGCAAAGGCACCGAGAGCAAGCCGCTGATCAACAGCTTCCGACGGAATCTGCAGCGGCAGCACCTGGACGAGTTGATGAACCTCGTCCTCTCGGAGCCGGGCGGCATCGTCCCGGCCGACGCCAACGCCATCGCACGGCTCAGCGTCTCGGATTTGTCGAAGAAGATCGGCAAGCGGCTCGGGGCCGGCGACATCGATATCGCCAGCCGGGCCCATCTGGCCGACATCAAGACGCGTATCGACAAGGCCCTGGAGGCTCAGTACACGGTCGATCGCTACGGTGCGATGGGCGGCATCTTTTTCTTCCGCCCCACCGAGAAATCCACGAGCACGCTGACGGTTCTGCCGCAGAATTGACCGGCACTTTGAGCGTTTTCTCGAATGATCGGCCCCTCGTCGCCAACCGGCGGCGAGGGGCTTTTTTGTTCTTCCCGGATTTCCGGGAAGTCAATTCACGCCAGCGATGCGACGTTGGAGATCGCGAACGACGTGGCGAGCGGACGCTTATTTCGCACTTTCAGTGCTTAAGTCGCGGGTTGATCCGGGACCCAGGGCTGCATTTGCCCGCTTCGCGGGCTGCACTTGCCCTGGGCTTCCATATGGCACGCTTTCAGCGTGCAGGCAGAGTTTTTGGCGACTGGAGTGTCGGACGATCGAGCTCCCCTCTTGGCACGCTTTCAGCGTGCGGGCGGCATTCGGGCAACTGGTGAGATGGGTGATCGAGCTGCAGGGCCTACCGCAAGTCGCGCGGTTCCCGATCTTCCGTGATGGACCTTTTTCTCGTTCGCGGAACAATCGGCGCGATCCATCACGATTCTGCTCTTGACACGTCCGATCCAAGTTTTGCAGAATTAGTCCGCGCGGCGTGTCGCGGTGGGAATTCCACGACAAGAGCACCCGGCGCGTGTGCTGAACATCCGGCGCGTCAGCACGACATTGAGAATGCAGGGATCGACTGATCGATCGCCAGGTGGAGAACTCGCGGGATGATTGAACTCAAGGACACATCCAATTCGACGTTGGAATATCCGACGAAAATGAACTTTGTGGAAGTCGCGTTTGCGCGATCGCGACGCGAGGCGATGCTGTTTCGCGGGGCGCTGAGCGACGCGTCGATCGCGTCGGACATCGAGGCGGGCGGCAGCCGAAAGCACGGATTCGCCGTGCTCGTGGAATCGTCGATGCTCGTGGACGCTTCCGAAGCGCTGGCTTCACTGGCGCAGTCGAATTCCTCGCGCGTCCGGTTCGACGCGGACGACGACGACTTTGACGATGACGATTTTTCGGACGATGACGACGATTTCGATGACGATGACGGTGACGATGACGACGACTTCTTCAGCGACGACGATGACGACGACGACGAGGAGGATGATGATTACGAAAACGACGATGACGAGTAGCCGATGAACCCATGAAGCCCGGCGGACGATCGGGCGATTGGGGGTTATCGGCCATGCCGCAGAAACTCGAATCGACGTCGGACAAACTCGACAGCCCGGTTGCCACGCCGGAACCGCCCGCGCCCGGCGACGCAAAAAAGACAGTCGGCACAACGGCCGGCCCTGAACGTCGAAAATCGGTGGTCGACCGGCGAAGCGGACTTGAGCGCCGCCGAGGCCCAGGTAAGCGGCGCGCGGAATCCCGGCGAACGGCGGAAGAAGGCGAGCTGGATTCGGAGCAATTCGAATTCGTCATGGCGATCGATGAATACAAGCGGGCCAACAATCGTCCATTTCCCAGTTGGACCGAGGTCCTGGAAGTCATAAAATATCTGGGTTATCGGAAAGTCGCGGAAAAGGGCGAGCATGTGGATCGCCCGGCGACGTCCGATGAGAATGAGAATTGAATTCGGCGGCTTGGCGTTTCTCTTGCGCACGGAGGCGCAGCCGGGTTGCCGGACTATCGCCGGGGATCGATCGGTTTTCGCCCCGCCGACGCCCCGCCTGACGTCATCGTTCGCGGTTCCGCCGCAGGCTACAACCATGGCCATGATCGCCGAAGGCCAAATCGCGTATTCCGTCCTGATGCTAATCGGCAGCGCCGGTCCGGTGGCCATCTACTTCCTGTCGCTCGGCCTCGTGAACTGCCACGCACGCCCCTGCCTGATTTCCGCCCGGTCTGATTTCATCGCGCTTTCAGTGGTTCTCGCCCCGCTATTGCTTTGGAGCCTTCCTGTGGCGATTCAGTTCGGCTCGGGCTGGATGCTTGGACTCGCGGCGATCGTGCTGGCCGTGATCTTCAGGAAGCTCGTCCCCGGTCGAAACGAGGGCTTCGTCCTCTACAACGTCTCGCGCCAAATCGGTCACGAATTGATCCAGGCCACGCTGTCGAACAAAGAAGCCGCGTTTCGTCGAGAGAGCGAGACCGCGTGGGTCTCACTCGACGGCCGGGTTCGCGTCACGGCATCAACCTTCGCCCTGCTTCGAAGCGTCTCGATTCAAGTCGAGGGCGAGTCACGTCAGATCGCGTCGGCGGCGAGACGACTTCGGGACGGTCTGGAGCGCAATCTGAGTCGCGTCGAACAGCTGCCATCGGCGGTCGGGGCGGGGCTCGTGCTTGCGGGCGTCGGCATTGCCGTCGTGCCGATGTGGCTGGTCACACGGCATATTCAAGATCTTGTCGAGGTCGTCGCTTCACTCTTCGGATGAACGGCTCAGTTGACGCCCGAAGCCCGGCCCCTCGCCGCCCCGCTCCATTTGCATATACTGGCCCGCCATGGCTTCCAGAACCGATGATTCCACGCCGATACTCATCTCCGACGAAAAATCCTTCCGATCGCTTTGTGAACATCTCGAATCGCTCGGCAGTTTCGAATTCGACACGGAATTCGTCGGGGAAGATCAATTCCGGCCCGAGGTTTGCCTGATCCAGGTTGCGGCCGAGGGCGTCATCAGCCTGATCGATCCGTTGGCAGGATTCGGGGTTGATGCATTCTGGAAACTCGTGGCTTCGCCGGACATATTGAAGGTCGTACATGCGGGCCCCGAGGACGTCGCTCAGACGTGGCATACGCTCGGCGTCGCACCGCGAAACGTATTCGATCTTCAGATCGCCGCGGGATTCGTCGGTTACGGATATCCGATCAGCCTCAGCCGCCTTGCGCGAATCGCGGTCAACAGCAAGATGCACAAGGCGCACACGCTCTCGGATTGGCGGAAGCGCCCGTTGCACGACGATCAGATCCTGTACGCCGCCGAGGATGTGGCCTATCTGCGACCCATTTACGACAAGCTCATGCGGAAGCTCAAGAAGCTCGGCCGCGTGGAATGGCTGGTCGAAGAGTGCGACGCGATGTGCCTGGCGACGGAACCAACGGAAGATCGGGAGCAGCGGCTCAAGCGGCTCAAGGGCGCGGGCGCGCTATCGCCGAAGGATCTGGCAATCGCGTACGCCATACTCGACGAACGGGAGAAGCTCGCCACGGAGTACAATCGTCCGGTGCGCACCGTGATCCGCGACCACATTGTCGTCGAGCTTGCCCGCCGCGGATGGACGGATGTGGAGAAACTACGTTCGGTTCGCGGGTTGAATCTGGCGAAGGCGGGCGTCATCCGCGTCGCAGCGGCGATTGAAGCGGCGAAGAAAATACCGAAAGAGCAATGGCCGGAGCTCCCGAACAAGGAGGACGCGCCGCAGGAAGATATCCTGATCGATATTCTGGCGGCGGTGATCAAAGACTTCTGCATTCAGAATCACATGTCGTACGGCCTGCTGAGCAAAAAGCAGTGGCTGCGGGATTTCGTGCGATCCCATACGCGCGAGGACGATGCTTCGGAGGCCAATCCGTTGACGACGGGATGGCGGGCGGACTGCCTGGGCCGGCTTCTCGAACAGATGATTGAGGGGCAGGCGTCGATCCGCATCGAACGAATGGACGGGACGCATCGGATCGTGATTGATCCAAACGGCGCAAACTAAGTCGGTAGATTTCGGCAGTCGCCGCACTGAAAACGGGGTTTTTATACAAATTCCGTGTAGCCTCCCGATTCCCCCCCTAGCGTTTTCCGTGAAATGCAGTCTAAAATACGGGGTTCGAGCGGACGATGATTCCGGTAACGAACAATCCGACTCGCAATTCCGGCTCGGAAGATCTTCCGAGTCGATGGTTTGGAGCGTCTGCCGAGACGGTAGCGACGAGAATGCCGAAGCAGTTCATGGACATCGATGATGTGGCGCGAAGCCTGCACGTCTCCAAGCGAGAGGTCGTGCGTCTGGCGGAGATGCGCATCCTCCCGGCTGCGAAGGTCGGCAACGTCTGGCGGTTTCGAACGGGCGAAGTCTGGAACTGGATTGAAGAGAACATGCACTCGCTGACGGAACGCCGCGCACGGGATCGGCACCCGGAACTGGCGAGCCAGATGCTGATCTCCGCAACGCTGAAAGAGCACGGCGTCGTCATCGACCTGGATGCGAGGACAAAATCGTCAATTCTTCGAGAGCTGGCGCAGCTCGCCGCCAATGTCGATCCTTACATCGATTCGGCGGCGCTGATCGAGGGCCTCGAAGCCCGTGAACGGGAAGACACGACGGCGCTGCAGGACGGCGTCGCTCTTCCGCATCCGGCGCGATCGCAGTTTTCCGAGGGACCGATCGTCGTGGCGGCCAGGACGCAAAGCGGTATTTACTTCGGGGAACGCGGCGGCGGGAAGACGGACCTGTTCTTCCTGGTGTGCTGCCCGGAGACGAAAGAACACTTGCTCTATTTCGGCCGACTCTGTCGGTTACTGATCGACCCGTCCCTTCAGGACCGACTGCGAGCCGCGGAAGATTCCGCCGAGTTCATCGCCCACATCGAGACCGCAGAGCGAGTCGTCTGCGGCAAAGACGAATGAGACAAACGACACTTCCAGGTATTTCACTTCATCCGTAATCAGAATCCAAATTCGAATCCGATCGGCATCAGGGTATTTCGCTGCGAGCGTCATTGCGACGCCTCGGTCGATCGTGAAATGACGCTACGAGCCGGACGCGGCGCCGTGCGCCTCGGCTGCCGCCCTATCGATGGCGTCGTTGATGCGGCGCATCAGATCGAGATAGTCCGTCTCGCAGCGAATCATCGCCTTGATCTTGTCATTCGAAGCGACTTTCTTCTGCAAGTCGGCGAGTTCCCGTTTTTCGTCGACCTCCACGGGCTTTCCCTGCGACGCCTTGGTATCGATCTCGCGCGATTTCTCCTGGTATTTCTTCAGCAGCGACTCGGCTTCGCCGTCCGCCTTCAGCGCGTCGACGGAGGCGACGAACGCCTTCATTTTCGGGTGCGACGCAATCTTCTTGCCCAGCGCCGCTGCGTCAGCAATGATGTCATCCATGATCGGCCTTTCGAAGTTCTTCGGATCGCCGGTTCACACAATACAACACGGGCGTGCGACGACGCCGGATCGGTATCGTCGCCCGGCCCATTTGAACATGCAAGCACGGAGGCATAATGGCCAAACATTTCTCAGAACGTATTATCGAATTCCTAGGCGAACCTGCATATCGCCCCATGCGACTGCGGAAGCTCGCCCACGCGATGGGAATCGCCGAAGCGCATCGCGGTGACTTTCACGACGCCGTCGACGCCTTGCGCCGAAGCGGACGCGTCGTCCTCGGCAGCAACAACGCCGTGTCCCTGCCGCAGCGCGGCGGTACGATCGTCGGGACTTTCCGCGGAAACCCGCGAGGGTTCGGCTTCGTCGTTCCCGACGAAGACACGGCGCACGGCGATCTCTACATCCCCGAAAACGAAACGCTCGACGCCGTAACGGGCGATCGCGTGATGTGCCAGGTCTTCAGCCGGGGCAAGCGCGACGGCAAGGCGGCGTTCGGCGGTCGGATCATTCAGGTCGTCGAGCGCGGCAACAGTCAGTTCGTCGGCCAACTGCGTCAGAATGAAAACGTCTGGTACGTCGAGCCGGACGGCAAGGCGCTGCACGGTCCCGTCCTGATCGGCGATCCGGGAGCGAAGTCCGCCAAGGCTGGCGATCAGGTCGTGATCGAACTGACGCAATACCCGCGCGACGGCAAGCCGGCGCGCGGCGTGATCGTCGAGCGGCTTGGGCATCAGAACGACCCGGGCGTGGATCTGATCAGCATCTGCCGGCAATTTCACTTGCCCGACGAATTCCCCGAGGCGGTTATTTCGGAAACCCGCGCGCTGGCGCGAACGTTTGATCCTGATGCGTTAGAGGCGGATCGGGAAGTGGTCGATCAGCAGGTCATCACGATCGATCCGGACGATGCACGGGACTACGACGACGCAATTTCGCTGCGGCGACTCGGCGATTCCGATGGCGGATCGGCAAAGAGATCGCGAAGGAAGACGAAGGCGTCGGCGATCGGACAGCCGGCGTGGGAACTCGGCGTGCACATCGCCGACGTCAGCCACTTCGTTCGTCCCGGGACGGCGCTGGACAATGAGGCGAAGGAGCGCGGCACGAGCGTTTATCTGCCGGGGAAAGTCATTCCGATGTTGCCCGAGGCGCTCTCCAACGGGCTGTGCAGTCTGCAGGAAAACGAGCCGCGACTCTGCAAGAGCGCGTTCATTCGATACGACGCCGCCGGTCGAGTCGTCGGCGCACGGTTCGCCAATACGATCATCCGATCGGACAAGCGGCTGACCTACGGTCAGGCGACGCAGATACTCGAGGGGAAGCGGCGCGGCTTTGCGAAGCCGGTCGTCGATCTCGTCTTGCTGATGGACGAATTGGCTCGCGTGATCCGCAAGCGCCGTCTGGATGACGGCATGATCGTGCTGGAGCTGCCCGACGTGCATCTGATTCTCGACGACAACGGTAAAGTCGTCGGCGCCGAACCCGAAGACACGAGCTTCAGCCATACGATCATCGAGATGTTCATGGTGGAGGCGAACGAGGCGGCGGCACGGCTGCTGCACGGACTGGGCGTCGGCTATCTGCGTCGGATCCATCCGAAGCCGGACGAGGAATCCCTCGAAAACATGGCGAGGTTCGTACAGGCGTCCGGATTCAAGATGCCGAAGAAGGTCGAACCCAAGGACATGCAGAAGCTGCTTGACGAACTTCGCGGCGATCCGGAGAGCTACGCGATCAACATCGCCGTGTTGCGATCGATGTCGCTGGCGGAATACTCGCCGAAGTCCATCGGGCACTTTGCGTTGGCCAGCGACAATTACGCGCACTTCACGAGCCCGATCCGGCGCTATCCCGATTTGCTCGTGCATCGAGAGATCGACAACTACCTCGCGGCCCCGACCAAGAAGGCGAAGAAAAAAGGCAAAAAGTCGGACGGCGCCGCGACGTCGAAAGCGCTGGTCGAGATGGGCAAGCAGATGTCCTACCTGTCGCGCCGGGCCGAGAGCGCCGAACGCGAATTGAAGAGTGTCAAGGTGTTGACGCTGCTCACGGAGCACCTCGGCGAGGAGTTCGAAGGCGTCGTGACGGGCGTAACGAACTTCGGCATGTTTGTGCAGCACCCGAAATACCTGACGGACGGTCTGCTGCGAATCGAGGATCTGGGCGATGACTGGTGGGACGTGAACACACGGACCGGCCGAATTCGGGGCGAGCGCAGCGGTGAGTCGTATTCTCTGGGATCGAAGATCAAAGTCCGCATCGACCAGGTCGATGTTCCGGGGCGGCAGTTGAACCTTGTGCTGGCGGGTGCGCCGGCGACGGACGGCAAGTCGCGACCGGGTCGGAAGGCGGGCGGGCGCGGGCCGGGCGGTCGATCTGGATCTCGCGACGGCGGGAGGAAATCGAAAGGACAGCGCGGCAAGTCGAAGTCGAAGGGCAAAGCGCCGCGACCTATGGCGACAAAGAAGAAGGGCCGCGGGCGACGATCGCGGAAGCGATAGGTGTGCGCGGCGATGCGCGCCGCATGGACGTCGCGATTCGTGCGGGCATCAGTTTGTTGTCGGGTCGATGGCCCGACCTACGATTGGCTTGGTTTGGCGTCGGGTCGATGACCCGACCTATGATTATTCGTCGTAGCCGGCATCAACCGGGTGCATGGATGAGATGATGTCCGGTCCCAGGTAGATGAGTTTCCGATTCGCGTCATCCATGTCGTCCAGGCTGACGTAGGGTTTGTCGAACAGCCCCCGCGCTTCTCTGCCGCCGGAGCGAAGGTAGAGAAACTCCTCGTGGGCCGTTATGTACTGCTGCATTGCGCCGTTTCGTGCGCCGCCGTTGGGAAACACAACGAGGTCCTGGTAGCCGCGGAAGGGTCCCGACTCCAGGACGCTGTTCTCACGCGACTGGTAGGTACCGAGGCCGAGTACTCGCGAGATTGCCTCGAGGAACGCGTCCCCGAAGGCTTCGCCTAATCGCAGGTAATGTGCGGCGACATCGCGCCGGAGCATTTTCAAGTCGTCCTCACCCACGGGATAGACGCGTCTCGCCTCCGGCCAGCGGGTCTTGGGAGAGACGGCGAGAAACTCCATGGCGTAGCCGTCCGTCACGAGCCGTTCTCCGAGTTCATCGAGCATTTCAATAAGTCGTTTCAGGGCGAATCGATTTGGGCTGTTGTCCAGAGCCAGCATGATTCGCGCGGGGCGATTCCACTGGCTCATGTTGCGGAGTGCGAAATTCGGGGAGTCGAAGAAGTCGCGGTCGTATTCCAACAGCGATCGAACCTCGACGATGAAACGATCGCGATACTCCGTCGCCATGGACGGCGACGCGCCTGGGGAATCGGCGATGATTCGCTGCATCATTCCGTAGCGCGTCGACGCGAGTCGAAAGACATCCTCGGGGACGTCGCCCGGAAAGCGATTCGGATTGAACGGCGACAGCGGCCGTCGGATACGGCTTGGATCGAGAATCTCGAAGCCGAGACCAACGCGGAGCTTCGCCAGTCGCTCCGACGGATGCTCACTGCTGCTGAGGAAGGGAACGTCGACCGTGCTGCTCGGGTCGCGCTGGACGGGCAATTGGAAGTAGCCGAGGTGCCGGCCTTCGTCGCGATCCTTGCGTTCGCGATCGGCCGTGGGGAATCTCGCGCGGATAAGCAGGTGCGTCATCGTCTTTTCTTCGTCGACGCGTTCGCCGCGATCGGCGCCCGTGAGCGGCGACGTGCCCGTTGCGCCGCTGCCGCTCTTCGTGAAGAATGACGAGATCGGCGTGACCTGGTTCGGCCCCAGTTCCGTCGTGAATGATGTGAGGTCGTTGGCGTCACCCAACTGCGTCGCGCCGGCCTGCTGGATGATGTTACCCTGCGAGGAGTAGAACGTGAGGGAGATCGACGAGTTGGCTTCCTTCTTGCGGATCGCCGCGTCCTCCAGCGCTTCGTCGTAGCGATCCTGAAAGACCTGATCGTAGGTGCGGGCGTCGCGTCCCTGGCGGATGGCACGATTGCGGTACTGCTTGAACACGTCGTTGAGGATCGCGCGCAACTCATCATTGCTGCGCGACGCGAGCATTCGCTGCTTCAGTTCGCCCGGCATGTTCGCGTCGCGAAGGAACATCGTGAGCTGAACGCGCGAGATGAGATCCGTGCGTTCCTCCTCGGTCAGCGTCGTTGACGAACCGGGAATCGGCGAGATGTTGAAGTCCTCGATGATCAGCCAGGTACCGGCAGTCGCCTCGATCTTGCTGATGGCGCCCGTGCCGGTGGCGACGACCTGCTGCTGATTTTCCTGCGAGATCAGGGCGGCGATGCCGCGATAGGTGTTCGTGTTCGGACCGACTGGCACGGTGTATTCCGTCAGGACATCGGTCTTCTTGATCTTGTGAACGATCAGGTTTCGCTCGATGCGATCCCAGAATTCCCGCAGGCTGTCGACCACTTCCGAGGTCAACGTGTGCTTTATGCCGTCGGGACCTATGTAGCTGAACCCGGCGACCTGCTCGCGACCGTCGAAGAAGAGATCATCGGCGCCGGCGGAGAACTCGGTGCCGATCGTCGTGTAGGTCGGCCCGGGCAGCGGCGGCAGCGTCGGCGATGCGATCGAGACGGGCACGGTGCCGGCGGGAAGCGAACCCGTCGCGATGCCCTGGAGCGTACCGACTTGAATCTGCTGATTCGCGACGGCAAGCAGTGAATTCAGGCCGATTTCGCGGAAGACGGTTCCGCGATTGATGCCTGCATCATAGTTGTGGACACCCTGGAACTGGCCGCGAAAGCGGGAGGCCAGGGCCCCGGAAGTGATATCCCGATCCGTCAATCGAACGGCTTCGATACTGATGATGGCGTCTTCCGCCATGCGGCGCTCTAGTTGGTCGGCCTCGGCGAGGAAACTGCGCATCATCGACTTCGGGAGGACGATTTCAACGTCGCCGATTTCGGAGTCGTAGTGGATGCCCGGTTTGTCCAAGGGTGACGGCGGACGGTACCCGGCAATTTCCATCTCGCGGTTGATGCGGTCAACAAGCGGACGCAGCCGTTGAATGAACTCCCCTTCTCGAATGATGTAGCTAAATCGGCGCGACTCTTTGAGCCAGTCGCCGTTGCGACCGCTGCCCTGGAGTTCGGCGCCTTCGAGCGTCAGCGCCTTGCCGACGCGTTCTCGTGTCGCCGTCGCTTCTTCGTCGGCCTTGTTGCCGGCACGTCGTGCGTCGCGAATCTGTGCGACTTCCCGTCGGGCGAGGCCCTGAATAAAGGCCTGCGAGGTGCGATCAAATTCGGGACGGCCCGCGTCGATGAGCTGGCGCGCGATCTGGATGATCCGGATGCCGAGTTTGACGTATTCCGCCTCGCTGACGTCATGCAGCAGGAAGCCGACTGTCTGATGCTTGGGGCCCTCGTAGCCGTCGGGGAAGATATCCGGGGCCTGGACGAGTATTCGGCGGTCCGTCGGCACGGGAATCACGATGAGATCGCGCTCGGGGTCGAACCGACCGTGGTACTGGTCTCGCAGAAGCGTACCGATCTCGTCGAGTACGGACTCCATGCTGACGCGCGAGAGCGCGGCGAGGGCCGCGGCCTTCTCGCTCTCCAACCGCAGGCTGACGGGCAGCAGATCCGTTTCGAAAAGTGCGGCGAGGGACTCTGGCGTCACGCGGACGGTGAAGCGAACGGGTTCGGGAGCAGCGGCGGCGATCTGTCGGGGCTGGAGTTCGATTGTGAGGCGTTCCGGCTGGCCTGCCTCTACGGGCGTTTGAGTCTTTGCCGCGGGTGGGTTTTCGGCGTGCGTCGGCGCGGCGACAAGCGCCAAACACAAAAAGATCATCAGGCCGCCCTGTCGACGCCGGACTGTATCGTGGGCACGGATGGACTTAAGCGGCTTGACTTTCCCGATTCGCATTTTGACGACTGGCCGATTTCTTGGCGCGGCGGCGCTGGTGCGCAACCGCGGCGGATGGACTTTCTGCGCGCGAGCTAACCCTTATTCATCGTCCGAAAACCGCCCGCACGTGTACGCGCAAGAGACGCCGATGGATCGGCGAAATGTGCGTGGAAATTGTTGTGATTGAGGTGTTTTGTCGAGCGCATCCGCCGCATGACTGCTGCGGCTCGGATGGGGGCGTTGAGGATTCGGTCGAGGGCTCTCGGCGTGGCGGATGCGAGAGTCCTCTTGTTGGATTACCATCCCTCGGCGACTTGAGAATGAAAGTTTGAGGCATGCCGCAGATCGCTGTCGAACAGTTAAGCAAGGTGTTCAAGGTACCGGAGCGCGAGGGCGGCTTCATCGCATCGATGGGGAGCCTGTTCCGCCGCCGTTACCGGGAGGTCCGGGCGGTCGCCGACGTGAGTTTCGGCGTCGAGGCGGGAGAGATCGTCGGATTCCTGGGGCCGAATGGCGCGGGGAAGACGACGACGCTCAAGATGCTGTCCGGCCTGCTGTTTCCGACGGGCGGCAAGGCGGAAGTGCTTGGGCATACGCCGTGGAAACGCGAGTCCGCGTACCTTCGTCGCATCAGCATGCTCATGGGGCAGCGATCGCAGTTGCAGTGGGATCTGCCGGCGATGGACTCGTTCCAGGTGCACGGGGCGATTTACGACATCCCGAAGCCGCAATTTCAGCAGACGTTGGATGAGTTGATTGAACTGCTCGACATTTCGAGCGTTTTGAAAAAGCAGGTGCGGACGCTGTCGCTTGGAGAGCGGATGAAATGCGAGATCTGCGTTTCGCTGCTTCATCGACCGGATGTGTTGTTCCTCGACGAGCCGACGATCGGCGTCGACATCGAGATGCAGGCGCGGATTCGCCGGTTCATCGGCGAATACAACGCAAGATACGGCGCAACAATTATTCTGACGAGCCATTACATGGCGGACGTCACCGCCCTTTGCAAGCGCATCGTCGTCATCGATCACGGGAAGCTCCTGTTTGACGGTTCACTGGCGGAGTTGTCGACGCGCATGGCGCCGTTCAAGGTCATCAAGATCGACCTGGATCGGCCCGTGGACGATTACGCGTTCGCTGCGCTTGGCGACGTGATGAGCTGCGACGATCAGAAGGTCGTCCTGCGCGTTCCGCGGAAGGCGGCGTCGACGGCGACGGCGAAGCTGCTGAACGATCTGCCGATTCTCGACCTGACAATCGAGGACCCGCCGATTGAAGACGTCATTGCGCGGGTGTTCGGGACGCGCGAATCCGACAGCGCCGGCGACGGCAAGGCATCGATGGCCGAGGCCACTACGAGGCGCGTGAAATGAGCGGGTTTCCTCGTGCATTCGCCGCGATGCTGCGCGTGAACATCGCGAACATGATCCAGTATCGCGCCGAGATCCTGCTCTGGAGCGTTTGGGGGATCGTTAATCCTACGGTGCTTTACGTGATGTGGGCGTCGGCGGCCGGCGGCTCCGACGACGGGACAGTCGCAGGGTTGGATCGCAACGGCGTCGCGACGTACTACTTCAGCATCATGATCGTGGGCCATGTCACGGCGGCATGGGACGTCTATGAGATGTCCTACCTCGTGCGGAAAGGATCGCTGTCGCCGCAGCTCTTGCGACCTATCCTGCCGATCTGGAATTCCATCACGGGCAATTTGGCCTACAAGATCACGACGATGATGTTCGTCCTGCCGATGTGGGCGGTCTTTTTCTTCATCGTGCGGCCGCATTTTTCAACACAACCTTGGCAGTTCGGTCTAGCGGCCGTTGCGCTCGTGCTCGGGGCCGTGTTGAACTACATGATGTGTTATACCGTCGCGCTGATTGCATTCTGGGCGACGAAGCTGGATGCCGTCGGTGAAATCTACTTCGGTTTGTGCATGATGCTGGGCGGTCGCGTGGCGCCGATCGCGGGACTGCCGCCGGTCGTGTCGGAGCTTGCAGCGGTACTGCCATTTCAGTGGATGTTCGCGTTTCCGGCGGAGTTGCTGGCCGGAATAGTAACGACGCCGCAGGAGGCGATGGCGGGACTCGGAATGCAGGCGGCGTGGGTGGCGTTGACGATCATCCTGTTCAACGTCGTGTGGCGCGCGGCGATTCGGCGTTATTCGGCGGTAAGTGGTTAAGAGTGATGAGTTTCGAGTAGCGGGTGACGAGTGCTTTCAGGCGAGTAGACATGCGGCGTGCGATTCAACTTATCCTGCTTTACGCACGCGTGAGTGTGCAGAATTTCGCGGCGTATCGCTTCGATTTCTTCATGCGGCTGTTCATGTCGTTCGTGCAGCTCGGCGCGGAGCTGGTAATCGTCTACACGATCTTCTTCAACACGAAATCACTGGCCGGATGGCGCTGGCAGCACATGGTCGTGCTCGTCGGCGTCTATCGAATCGTCGCGGGCGGCATTCGCATCTACATCGTGCCGAACATGCGCGCCGTGCTGGAGGACATTCGCGAGGGCACGCTCGATTTCGTGCTTCTCAAACCCGTCAATTCGCAATTGCTCGTCAGCATCCGGGAGTTCGTCTTCTGGCGATTTACCGACATCGTGCTCGGGCTCAGTGCCGCGGCGTATGGCGCGTACAAGCTCTCGGTCCACGTGACGTGGGTGCAGGTCACGACGTTCGCATTCATGCTTGCGGCGGCCTTCGCGATCATCTATGCCCTCTGGCTTGCGCTGGCGACGCTCGGTTTCTGGTTCATTCGCGTGCAGAACATCGAGATGGTTTTCTGGAACGTCTTCGAGGCGGGTCGCTATCCCGTCATGATTTACCCGTCCTGGGTGCAGTGGAGTCTGACGTTTCTGATACCGCTCGCCTTTATCACGACGTTTCCGGCAGGCATGCTGACGGGCGATTCGGCGACGGGCGTGCCTCTCCACGCCCCACTGCTCGCCGGTGGCATGGCCGTCGTGTCGTTGTTGGCTTCGCACTGGTTCTGGCGATACGGCCTGAAGCACTACAGCGGTGCGTCTGCGTGAAAACCCTCGCCGCGTATCGTTAACCCGATGTGGCCCCCAATTGGGGCCGTCCATCCGGCGTCATGAAGGCGGGAGCCACGCGTCCTTAACATTGCCTTCATCCGTTCAGGCCGGTATAAACAGATTCAAGACCACGTCTGTCGACGATCGCATGTCAATCTTTCAAAGGTGCCGATATGCGTCTGCTCATTCTGGAAAACCAGCGTTTGCGAAAAACGTTTCGCGCCGACGGCGGTACGATTTCCATCGGTAGCGATGCGAAATGCCACGTGCATCTGCCCGATCCGCGGCTGGGGCGGCATCAGGCCGATCTGCTCCTCGACGATGACGGACAATGGTGGATCGAAATCCGCGACGGTGCGATTCCGACGTGCGTCAATCGCGCCGTCCAAAAGTCCCGAACGCTCCTTCGCCATGCGGACGAGATCGAGATCGGCGACTACGCCCTGCGGTTTTTCCTGGAATCGGACAAGTCGCGGGACGAGCTGCGACAAGAGCGTCTTGTCGCTCTCGGCAAGCAGCATGACGATAACCTCCCGCTCGCCACGATCATTCGCAAGGACGAGCCCGAGGTTCGAGTCTCGCCCGAGGTCCTCGAACAGACGACTTTGTTGCTGATGCGGCTGGCGCCGCTCGGAACCATTGGCGACACGCTCGAACCGATCCTCCGATTCGTCCTGCGGATGTTCGACGCCAGCAAGGCGTGGATCGGCGTGCGAAAACCCGACAGCCGTGAATTCGACTGGACGCTCGGACTTTCGACCGCCGGAAAGCCCTGCGTTCGCCCGTCCTATTCGACACTGCTCGAGCCGCGATGCGTTGCGGGCGCCCAGCATCTCTGCGTACCCGATGTGCCGGTCGCCAGCGTCGTCTCGGCGATGGCGACGCCATTGCCGGGCGAGCGCGGCAACCTGGGCATGTTGTACGTCGAGACCGACAACATTGACATGCCGTTCGGTGAAGCAGAATTGATGGCATTTTCGACGATCGCACGCTGCGCAGCCATGCCTATTGATGCCTTGATGCACAAGGCGGCCGCGCATCGTGCCGCGGCCATTACGACGGAAAAGACGATTCTCCGCGCGACGCAGGACGCCGTCACGATCAATGCGTTACCGACGATCGAGGGGATGCAGATCGCCGCTTATCGCCGGATGGGCGAAGAAACAGTGACGGACTATTACGACATTCTCACAACGCGAGAAAAGAAGCTGGCGATCGTCGTCGCCGTCATCGACGCCGACCTATTGAATACACCGCGATTCTTCGCTGAACTCCGCGCGGCGTTTCGATACTCCGCTTTGTATAAGGAGGCGCCGCACACGTTCGCCCGCGCGCTGAACTGGCTGCTCTACAACACGGCCGGCCATCAGATTCACATGATCGTCGCGCACGTCGATCCGGCGAACGGCCAGGTCGACTACTGCATCACGGGCCGTCGCGTTCATACGGGCCGCATTACTGCGGATGGGGAGGGCCAACTCGTCCGGCTGGCGGGCCATCCGCCCGTCGGCGCCGATCGGAATCCGCAGTTTGAACTGAATCAACTGATGCTTGAGCCCGGTCAATCCCTGTTGATCTGCACGGAGGGCGCCAAGAAGGCCGTGAACCGCGACGGCGAGCCGTTCGGCATCGGCGGCGTCGAAGACGAAGTATGCGATGGGCTCGGCGATACGCCGGGGCATGTGCTGCGCGATTTTGCGGCCGATCTGGCTGAGTACATCGAAGGCGGACGACAGCCTGACGACGTGTCAGTCGTTCTGTTGCAGCGCAATGACGCCTGATGAGCGCAAGTCGTCCGCCCGCGTCGAAATTCGAATTCGATCACAGCAGCGGGCTGCAATCAATCGTGTAGCGTACCGCCGACCGCTGCCGACTTGGACCTTGAACGAACGAACGCAATGTCATCGACAAGGACACTTGCCTTCTCATTCTTCTTGTTAGTAACGAACCGAATCTCACTGAGCTTCATGATGCGTGTCGGCTTGCCGGCCGTCTCGTACGCCTTGTCGCCCTCCATACCGAGTTCCAGGGCCGCGAGGTCGAGCGAGACCGACTGCCAGGCGCCGGGCTCGATATTCACGTAGGCGCTGAACCCGAAATAGGACGGATCGGTGCGCGACAGCGCATCGGGGCGCGTGATCAGCATGACGACTAGCTCCATCTTCCGATCGCTTCGTACGCGAAACGTCAGCCGGTCGAACGCTGCAACATCGTCGTTCTTTTGCGGCCGTTTCGACGCGATAACGCGTTGCGTTCCGTATTCGCCCCAATCCTCTTCAGCAGCCTTCGCGAAATCGAGCTTGAGAACATGACCAGTCGCGTCTTTGTCGTACGCGACGGCGTCCGGCCATCGAACACGCAAACGCTCCGCGAGCTCGGCATCGTCAAAGGTCCACGTCGAGCCGCCGGCCGCGGGCGGCTCGACCGACGTGACCGGCTTCTTCGGCAGCGGCGTTGGCGCAACAGCCTTGTCCGCAGGTGCTTTGGGCTCGGCCTGTATCGCTAGTGTCGGGACGGCGCCGGTCGGCGATGCGGCGTCACCTCGTCCCGCAATGACATCGACGATTCGCGTGCAGAACATCGGCGCAACGCGACGAGAGAAGGACTCATTCGGATGGGAGTCGCCGGACGCGAATTCGGGCTTCAGATAGAGTCCGCCGTCCGTCTCCAGCGAGCGAAAGTCCCAAAGATAGATGTTGTCGCCTGGTTGATCCCAGCTCTTGCGAACCCAGTCGAAGAACGCCGACGCGCGCCGTGCGGCCGCCTCATCGGTCTCGGATGCGACAAGCGCCGCGCCGGTCCACACGATGAACCTGGTCTTCGGGAAGGAGCGGAGCTTGGTTTTCAGTGCGTCATATTGCAGTTTGTAGTTTTCAGTGCGCTTTTCGTCGCTGTTGATGTCGGATGACCCGGTATCGGGTTCGATCGCCGAGACGGGAAAACAGTGCTTAAAGATGATGACGTCGAAATCCTTCGTGAGCATTTCCAGCGTGGGTTCGGCGTTGAAGGGCTTGTCGCCGGCGTGCCGCACCCAGATGTTCCAGTAGTCGTAGGGGTAGTTATTCCAGCCGTACGGCGCGTCCTTCGGAAACGCGCGTTCGCTGATCGCGTATTCGGTCTTGTGCATATCGTTGTAGCGATTGAACCAGTCCGTCACGCCGCCGTTCCAGACGCACTCGCCCGTGCTGTGATGGAGGAAGATGATCCTGGCCTTCTTCGGCGTGGTTTTCTGGGCAGGTGAATCCTGCGAACAAACGATCGCGGCACTTGAGATCGCGATGACGAATGCGAAGATCGAACATGGGCGCTTCATGGTTGCCACCTTTCGCGAAGACGGGACGCCGTCAGCACGATTGTCGCTCTATCGGGCCGGTCGCCATAGGCGCAGCGACATTGCCCGGCTTAGGTGTGGCTTTGTTTTTCTTGGGTCGACGCTGCAAAGCGCGCGGTCGTCGGGCCGGGGCATCGAGCCATCACGACGATGTCGTCGCTTCGTCCTTGAGGATCTGACTGCCATAGAGGGCCTGGTAGAGCTCGCATCGCTTGATGAGCTCGTCGTGTCGGCCCGAATCCAGGATTCGGCCGCGGTCCATCACGACGATGCGATCGGCCTGGAGAATCGTCGAGAAGCGATGCGCGATGATGAACGCAGTACGCCCTTCCAGGAATTTTTCGACGGCCTCGTGAATCTTGTGCTCGCTTTCGGCATCGACCTGGCTCGTCGCCTCATCGAAGATGAAGATTGGCGCGTTGCGGAGAATGGCGCGGGCAATGGCGATGCGCTGCTTCTGACCGCCGGAGAGCGTGGCCCCCTGCTCGGCGACGAATGTATCGTATTGTTCGGGCTTCTCCATGATGAAGTCGTGCGCGTAGGCCGCCTTTGCCGCCTCTTCGATCCTCGCGTCCTGTCCGTCGAGGTGATAATTGCGCTCAGGATGGCGGCGCTGCAGCACGATCCGCCGGATCAACTGCTCGTCGCCATACGCGATATTGTTCGCAATCGTGTCTGCGAAAATGACGCTGTCCTGTGTGATCAGGCTCATCTGTCGCCGCAGCGATGCGAGCGTGTAATCGCGCACGTCGCAACCGTCGAAGAGAATGCGGCCGCTCTCAGGATCGAAAAACCGCATCAACAGGGAAAGGAGCGTCGTCTTGCCGGAGCCGTTTGGACCGACGAAGGCGACGCGCTCGCCGCGAGCGACATGAAGGGAGATGCTGTCCACTGCGGGCGATTCAGCGCCTGGATAGGTAAACACGACATCTTCGAACGTAATGCCTTCGGAGATGATCGGCAACGTCGGCTTGCCCTTGTCGCCCGGATCGTGAATCGGCATCTCGAAGACTTCAAAGACGCGATCCAGGGCCGCGTTCGCGCGCTGTATCCGGTTATAGAACGATGACATCTTGCGAATCGGATCGAACGTCGCGGCCATGCACGCAGCCAGCGTGGCGAACCGGGAGAATGACATGGAGCCTTCAAACATCAGATGTGCGAAATACATGATCGCGAATGTCGCGGCGAATCGACCGATCATCTCGAAGACGGGGCTGCTCAGCGCCTCCGCCTTTTCGATCCGGAGCATGAGCTTGAGCATCTTCTGATCGACGTCGTAGAGATGCCGTCGCTCGTAGTTCTCCATCGAGTAGCCCTTGACCACTCGAATGCCCTTCAACGATCCATCGAGCGACGCGAGCATGCGACCGTATGCGGCGTAAAGCCGCTTGTTGTTCTTGCGGATGATCTTTCCGAATTTTCGGATGACGTAGGCGGCAAGCGGGGTAATCGCGAGCGTGATCAGCGTGATGCGATAGTCGAGCTTGATCGCAACGATCAGAACGAAGACCGCTTTCAACGGCTCGCGCAACGTCTTTGCGAAGACGAACACCAGCCCTCGATATACATCCTGACTGTCTTGAACGAAACGGGAAATCAAGTCGCTTACGCCGCGCGACGCGAACTCCGCCATCGGCATCTGCAGGACGTGGTCGTACATTCGCCGCCGCATGGCCACGATGGACCTGCCGGCAACGATCGCAATCAGATACTCGCCGTAGAATCGGCAGACGGCGCCGATCAGACCGATGACGAGCGTTCCCACGATGACGATTCCGAGCGTCCACATCTTGTCGCTTTTCGTGTCGCCCTGGGGGAAATAGGTTGCACCGCGCATGCCGAGCTTGAGATAGAACGGCACGGGCCGGAGCGTCACGCTGGATCGATCGCCATTGTCCAGAATGAGCGTCGCCGTGGTGTCGGCGTCAGCGTAGGCCAGTGCCGCGAGTATGTCGCGCGGTTCATTAGAATCCGTCAAATCCGTTCCGACGACGACATGTCCGACGTCGGCCGAGTCCATCAGCGGTGAATCACTGTGGATCTTGATAATCATCAACTTGCGATCGTCCGGCTGTGGCTCCTTGAAGTCGATTTGAAGACGGCTCTCGACCACATTCTGATGGACCCATGACGGGAGCCCCTGCTCACCCGCAATGACCTTGATGACGGGGAGGATTGCAAGAATGTTCAGCGAGTACGTGAAGGCGACGAGAAAAATGCACGCCAGTGCGGGGTACAGGTATCGCATGTACGGCTTCGCGAACTGAAGCACGCGCATGAAATGGAAAATCGACGCCCCTTTGACCGAGGACCTCGCAACGTTCGCACTGGGACCACCGACGTTCGCCATGTTGCTCGCCTGAAACCGCGTGTCTTTCGCACCTTTCCGGACGTCCGCCAAATGCCAATCTGGCGGTCCCGGCAGGGCCATTGTGGCAGTGAACGCCGCCGTGTCAATTTGGCAGACCGGCCGTAAACCCTTGTCAAAGCGGGATTTCTCCCGCGTTTGGCCCTGGAGCGGGTTTTTGGCATGGAATTTGTTCTGTGTCTTCACGTCCGCCCGTCGGGAGGTGATGACGGGGACGAGAATTAGACAGATTGCGAAATGGAGGTAACGACCATGTTGCTGAATCGAATGACACCGATGGGTTCGCTCGGCCGTTTTTCCCGTGATATGGATCGACTCTTCGACGAGGTCTTTCGCGTGAGCCGCGCTCCTTACAGCCGACCGGCGGGCTATCCGTCGCTGAACGTCTGGGAGGACGGCGATGCGTTCGTCGTCGAGGCGGAAGTCCCGGGGCTGACGCTCGACAAGCTGAGCGTCGATGTGCTGGGTAACGAGCTGACGATCTCCGGCGAACGCAACGACGCCCCTGCCGAGATCACGACGATCCATCGACGCGAGCGCGGCGCCGGCAGTTTCCAGCGGACGCTGACGCTGCCGACGGACATCAACGCCGAGGCCGTCGCGGCGGATCTGAAGAACGGCATCCTGACGATTCGGTTGCCGAAGGCCGAGACGGCGAAGGTCCGCCGAATCGAAGTGAAGCCGCACGACTAATGCACCGGCGCGCGTCGTGGATCTTTGAAGTGAAACGCAGGCGAGTGTGAGTCCAAGGGACCAATCGCGGCGGCGATCGAACCGATCGCCCGGCCGCAAGCGATGAAAGCGAGGGAATTACCATGGTAGACAACGCCATCCAGACAAATGAGTCGAAGAATTGCACGCCCGTTAAGACTGAAACGCGCCGAAGCTGGACGCCGCCGGTCGATGTGCTGGAGACGAAGGACGAAGTCGTCATCATCGCCGACGTGCCCGGCGTGACGGCCGACGGCGTGGACGTGCAGATCGAGAACGGCCTGCTGACGATCGAGGCCCGAGTTGAGAAGCGTCACGATAGCGAGCCGACGTATCTGCTCCGCGAACACGGTGCGACGACGTTCAGTCGCAGCTTCAATGTCGGCGACGGCGTCAACACGGAGGCGATCTCCGCGGAGATTCGCGACGGCAAGCTGACGCTGCATCTGCCGAAGGCGGAGGCGGTCAAACCGCGGCGGATTGATGTGAAGACGGCGTAGATGACAGCGAGACTCGACGCTGTTTGCAGACAATGTTCGGAACAAAGGCCGGCCCGTTCACGGGCCGGCCTTTTCAATTCGGGTCAGGCGAGACTCGCTCGCGCTACGGTCGACGCGCGGCATGTGTTATGATCCAGTACGAGGAACCCGATCGATGACGCATCAATCCGACTCATCGCCATGTACCGCATTGCCGATCCCCCCCCACGATCGCATCATCTCAATCGGTTGGCTCGATGCGGATCATCCGTTTGAAACCGGCAAGATTGATCGCCGTGTTTTCGATCAGTTGATCGAGTTGCTCAAGTCTCCCTGGCAACCCTTCGTATTCATGGGGATTCACGAATGCTCGCTATGCCAGTTCACGGGAGAAGCCAAGGGTAAGAGTAACTTGTTTGTACCGGCAAACAACCGGATCTACGTCGCTCCCGAATTGATCGCGCACTACATCAACGCGCATCATTACAAACCCACAGACGAATTCTGTGATGCGATCCTTTCATGCCCACCGATGCGATCGCAACAATATCGTGCTGCGCTGTCAAAAACAGGCTTGTTGAAAGTCCTGCAGAACCCAATCGGCCAACCAATGGATGAATTCACATCCAGGCCCGAATCAGGGCCTCTCCGGGAACAAGAAGGGGATGATGGAGACTAGGGATCTTCACGACGGCAGGGCACAACGCGTCGGCTCGCGGAATCGCGCTTACCCGTCGCTCGAATCCAACACCGCCATGAACGCCGACTGCGGGATCGAAACGCTGCCGATCTGCTTCATGCGCTTCTTTCCTTCCTTTTGCTTCTCGAGAAGCTTGCGCTTTCGCGAGACGTCGCCGCCGTAGCATTTTGCAGTGACGTCTTTTCGCAGCGCCTTGATCGTTTCGCGTGCGACGACGCGGCTGCCGATGGCGGCCTGGATTGGTACGTCGAACAAGTGACGGTCGATTTCCTTTCGCAGGCGCGCAATCAGTTTGCGACCGCGGTATTCGGCACGGCTGCGATGCACGATGAGGCCGAGGGCATCCACTGGAGCACCGTTGACGAGGATGTTCAGCTTGACGAGATCGTCTTCGCGGAACCCGATCATCTCGTAGTCCATCGTGGCGTAGCCGCTCGTCACGCTCTTGAGCCGGTCAAAGTAATCGTAGATGACTTCGGCCATCGGGAAGTCGTAGACCAGCACGACGCGATCCGCCGAGAGGTAATCCGTTCGTTTGTAGCGACCGCGGCGCTCCTCGCTGAGCTGCATGACGGCGCCGATGTACTTGGTCGGAACGATGATCTCGGATTTGACGTAGGGCTCGCGGATGGCCTCGACTTTGTCCATGTTGGGCAATTCCGCGGGCGACTCGATCATCTTGACCTGGCCGCCCTTGAGGACCACTTCAAACGCGACTGTCGGCGCCGTCTGAACGACATCGATGTCGCTCTCGCGTTCGAGTCGCTCCTGGATGATTTTCATATGCAGGAGACCCAGGAAGCCGCAGCGAAAGCCCGTGCCGAGCGCGGAGCTGGCGACAGGAGCGAAGTTGAAGCTCGAGTCGTTGAGCCACAACTGCTCCATCGACTCGCGAAGTTCAGGGCTCGTCGTGCCGGGGCCCGGGTAAAAGTCGCAAAAGACCATCTGTTGCGGCGGCTGATATCCCGGAAGGGCCTCAGCGCAAGGATGGGCGTCAAGGGTTATCGTATCTCCGATGTTGACGTCGTGGATCGTCTTAATCCCGCCGAACAGGTAACCAACCTGCCCTGACTTGAGCGATTGAAGGCTCGTGATCTTGGGGCGGAACACGCCGATGTCGTTTGCGACATAGGTCTGTCCCGCCGCCATCAGGCGAATCCGATCGCCGCGCTTTAGTTCGCCGTCGATGATTCGCATATGGCAGGCGATGCCGCGATGAACGTCGACCTTCGCATCGTAGATGAGCGCTTTGAGTTCGCCGTTGGGATTGCCGACCGGCGCAGGGATGCGCTCGATGATGGCGGCGAGAATCTCGTTGACGCCGACGCCCGTCTTCGCCGATGCGAAAATGGCTTCGTGGGCAGGCAGACCCAGCACCTGCTCCAGCTCGATGGCGACGTCCTCCGGACGGGCCGCCGGCAAGTCGATCTTGTTGATCACGACGATGATCTCGAGACCGGACTCGACGGCCTTGTAGGCGTTGGCAAGCGTCTGGGCTTCGATCCCCTGCGCTGCATCCACGAGGAGAAGCACGCCTTCGCAGGCCGCCAGGGCGCGACTTACTTCATAGTGGAAATCGACATGGCCGGGCGTGTCGATGAGGTTCAGCAGGTATTTGCCGGCTTTGGCGGGACGTTTTGCATCGGCGGCAGGCTTGTACTGGTAGTCGAGCGTACAACGGTTCGCCTTGATGGTGATCCCCATTTCTCGCTCGAGATCCATGTCATCGAGGATCTGATTTCGAAACTCCCGTTGGGTAATTGCGCCGCATGTCAGCAGCAGTCGGTCTGCGAGGGTGCTCTTGCCGTGATCAATGTGGGCGATGATCGAGAAATTACGGATTTGATGCAGTTCCATGCGGGAATTCTATCGGGCGATTTGAAAACGCGTAGGGGGTGTAAAAAAGGGGTATCCGGTGAATCGCACATGCTCGCCCAGGCGCGACTCCCGGATACCAGGGGGGAAGGTATTTTGAACCGGTCCCGGGGCGACGATTCATCGCCCGGGACCGGAACAGCTACTGTCAGTCATCCAGGATATACTCCCGATCGCCGGCGGCTTTCTTTCCGGTTACCGGGTCCCATTTGCATTTGGGACAGATCAGGACATCCCCCTTATCATTGAACTTGCGAAAAGCCGCGCCGCATTCAGCACACTTGACCCCGGCGACAGCAACCGCCTCGCCGCAGGTCGGGCACTTCGCCATGGTCACAGTTTTCCTGACCTGGCGGACGGGACTCGGCTTACCGCTATCCTCCGGCTCGATCGCGACTTCGACCAACGAGCCTTCAGGGGGCGGGTCTTTCAATTCAAACCCGGCATCACACTTCGGACAGTACCAATACGTTGATCGGTCCACGTCACTCGGGATCTCGGAACCGGTATTCGTGTAGATGACAATTCCGGCCGCCACAATGAGAAGCCCGACAGCGACGCCGATCTTAAATTTTGAGTTTTGCATGTATTCGTCTTACTGAATAAATCGATCTTCGAGCGTCAAGCGCCAACCCGGTCGTTGAAGGTAACGTGTATCCACATAGTTGTTCGTCGCGTGCCCGTCCATAAACAACAGGCTATGCACTGAGAACTTCTTATGCCACCCGATGCTGCGCCAGTCAACTGCCGGCGTGGTGATTCCGGGGTCGGTTTCGGGCCAGAGCGCGTCGGCCGTATTCTCATACATCAACACGAAATCGGAAGCCGAACCACCGATTTTCTGGTTGACGATCAACTGCCCGAGTTTGAACAGGTTGACTGCGTCGAAGTTCTTAACACCGCGGGCATCCAGGTCAACAAGGTACATCCAGTTGATGCTGTAGCTCGTTCCATAAATCTCGAAGGCCGAGTTGCTCGACCAAGGCTGCGGCGGCGTATTCTGACCGACGACGGCTGAGACGCCCCACTTGTCGCCCGGACACTGTGCAACTTTGACGCCCTTTCGACCGTTAACTTCGGGCTCGAGGTACTTGTTGAAACCCTTGATTTCGGAGGGGACCAGATACCAGTCCGCCGTGGATGACGACGCCGGATGCGTTCGCGTCCACTCCGCGGGCTGACCGCCGCCCCACGTGTAGCTGCTATACGTTGACGTGCCGGGGAAGAAGACAGGAGCCCCCGTTACGGGATCCGAGCGCAGCGCGAACGTCCACGGAATATTGAGGTCGCCGTCAAGATACATGTCCTTGGCCACGCCGATCTGCCGCATGTTGCTCATGCAGAGCGTTTTCTTGCCTTCTTCACGGGCCAATGACAATGCCGGCAACAGAATTGAGATGAGCACCGCGATAATCGCGATGACCACCAGCAACTCAATCAATGTGAATCCTCTTCGGATCGTCTTCATCAAAGTTCCTCCCTGGGTTCTACCAGACGAGACATCGCAGGTCGAACACATGCTCGTCTCGCGATAGGGTTGCCCCACGACTTGCTCCACCAATTCTTGTTAAATTCCAGTTCAAATTTCATCAATCGGCGTCGCGAAATGCACTTGTCTATCGCGAGCAGGCCAATGAAATCCGATGATTCTCACGACGCGGTCCGCAACCGTCGTTACCGCCGCGCCAACTCAATAACCGTATCGCCGCGTCCAACACCTCGACGCGACTGCCGGCGGCCAGTTTCAAACCGCCACACTTACTTTTTTACGAGGAGTGCCCTTCTTGAATCTGTCGAGACCTCGCGACTTCGCGACGTCGCGGACCTTCGATCAAACCGCCAATTGCCACGCGTGCCGCTGAGACCGGCGTCGACAGTCGGCGAGAATAACACTCCACCCTATCAGAATACGGCGACTTCGACCGAGAACCGTTACGATCAAAGGTCGTCGCACCGCGAATTACTCATTACTCGGTGGTCAACGCGCCGCAACGGCGACAGACTGGCCACCCACTTCACCCACATAAGTCCAATGTTACGCCAAAGATACGGTTGACTGCAAGCAAATTCGACGCGTTTTGGACGCTAGATTCCGGCGGCCCGATCCGCCAGGACTGATGCCTCGCCTGCACGCATCTTGTAGGTGTGCTCCGCTGCGGGATATTTACGGCTTCTTATGTCCTCAATGTACGCGTCAACCGCAGTCCGGATTGCCCCACGGATGTCGGCGTATTGCTTCACAAACTTCGGAGGGGGACCGTCCGCGAGCCCCATCATGTCGTGTAGAACGAGGACGTGACCATCGCAAAAGGGCCCTGCACCGCACCCGATAACAGGAAGATCCGTAGATTCCGCAATCTGTCGGGCGGGTTCGGCCGGGACGGCCTCCAGGACGATTGCGCACGCACCGGCGGCTTCCAGCAATTTTGCATCCCGAACGAGGCGCTCCGCCGCCGCCGCATCGCGCCCCTGGGCACGATATCCGCCAATCTGATGCACGGCCTGTGGCCGGAGGCCCAGATGGGCCATGACTGGGATCGTCGCGGCTGTCATTTTTTCAATCGTGGGAGCGATTCTCCCATCGCCCTCAACTTTGACGCAATCGCAGCCTGCCTCAGCCATGAATCGGCCGGCGTTTCGGATCGCTTCCTCGTGATTCACATGGTAAGACATGTACGGCATGTCACCCACAAGGTAGGCCGTCGGCGCCCCGCGCCGGACAGCGGCAGCGAGCGTGACCAGAAAATCGACGGTAATCGGCAGTGTGGAATTGTGCCCAAGAATGACCTGGGCCGCCGAGTCGCCGACCAGAATGCACTCGATGCCAGCCGCCTCCTCTATCTGGGCCATCGGGTAGTCGTAGGCCGTCAACATCGAAATCGGCCTGCGGTCGAGCTTCATCGATCGGAGTGTCGCCAGTGTGATCTTGTCTCGTGTGCTCATGACACGGATAGCGTAGGAAAGACGGGCGGGTTATTCAACTTGGAGCGACGCATTCGGGGCGGATTCCGGCGCATCGGGCGCAAATTACCCCCGACACCGTCACCCGATTGGGCGTCTAGCTCGCGATTTCGCGGATAAGTCGGGATTCCATTGCGCCGTCGCGGCCCATATCCCGCCATCGCCGCATCGAGCCGGTTCGCCGACCCTGACTGTCGGGCAGCGAACCTGTAAAGCCGTGCAAGACGGATGATGCGGTCGTCATCTGGGGTTCCGGCTCGCTGAGCTGCTCGATCCTGACAGTCACATCCACTCGCCATCGATTCGATTCGCGAAGGAACTGGACGATCGCGGATCGACGAATCGTATGCAGGGAGGCCATCATCACGTCGTACTTGTCGTCGACGTCTTTTCGCCACGGCTCATGCCACTGTTTGCTGGTCGTCGGCAGCGTCGTGATCCTGCCGTTCGCCCGATCCTGTGAATCCGGGACGAACCCGTGCTCCTTGAGGACTGACAATGTTCGGTCCCAGATATCGTCCGGCGTTTGATCCGGTGCAAGATCGCTGAGCGTCGGTTCCGTTGGTCGGGCGGGCTGCTGGCAACCCATCGACGCCGCCATACCGGCGGCGATCGCCGTTATGGCGATGCCGGCAAAGGATCTCATGACGGACAATCGAGGACCAAAGCGATTTGAAAGCGGGCGCATCCTTGCCATGGGGGGAGATCGTATCCGCCCATCATCGCGGGTCAATCCGAAATTGTCATATGGCGACGGGGCGCGTCAGAACCGCCGCCGGCCTGGAATCTGAATGCCGAGGACGGCAATTCCGTTTAACCTTGCTATAGATCTTTGGATTCGCCTCGATACAGGAGCCGCAGACGCCCATGAAACTTACGCCGCCCATTCAACGACGGATTCCGCTCATTTTCCTCTGCGGTGCCGCGATGCTTGCCGCAAGCATCGCGACGGCGGCCGCCGCGCCGAAGACGGCCGGACCAATGGAGCCGCCCGAAAACCAGGAGTCGTGGTACGTCGTCACGATTCGAGGCCAACAGTGCGGGTACGTCCATGAGATCCTGCGCCGTGTCGGAGACGAAGTGCTTTCGGAATCCGACACGCAGATTTCGATCATGCGCGGCGACGCAACTGTCAAAATGAAAATGGAGCGAGCGTATAGGGAAACAATCGACGGCCGTCCACTGGCGTTCCGCGCCGTGCAGACGCTGGGGTCGATGCCGCAGACGATCGAGGGCGAAATCCGCGGCGACAAGATCCTGCTGACAACGACGCAGCCCGGCGCGAAGTTCGAGAACGAATATGACTTCGATCCGGAATGCCGTTTCTCATGGGGACAAACGATCGCCAGCAAGCGTCACGGTCTCGCCCCCGGCACGGAATACGAGATCAAAACGTACGATCCGTCCATCAAGATGGATGGACCGATCGAAATGCGAATCCACATTCACGGCGAAGAGAAGGTAGACGTCCTGGGCAAACCGGAAAAGCTGCATCGCATGACGTCATCCATGAAGATCGAAGCGAGCAATATGACGGTCGATTCCGAAGTCTGGGTCAATGACGAACTCACGCCCGTCATCACGAACGTCGACGTCGGTCCGATTCAAATGCGGATGTACCGAACGACCAAAGAGGAAGCGCTCAAGAACGGCGCCCCGCCGGAGATGTTCCTCGAAACGATCATCACGTCGAATCGAGACGTTTCGCGCGAGGCGAAGGAGGTCAAGTACCGTCTCTCGATGAAGCCGGACGCCAAGGGCGAGTTGCCGGATATGCCGGATACCGACATGCAGAAGTTCGAGCGGATCGACAAGCGCAGCGCGTTCATCACAGTTTGCCGAAGCGATTGGAGCGCCCTTCGGAACGCGCCGGCTGACGCAAAGGAGACGCCGGACTCGATCAAGCCCTATCTACAGGCGAGTTCCGTCTGCGACTCCGGCAACAGCAAGATCAAGCGACTGGCGATTCGCGCCTGCAAGAAGGACGATTCGCTTGCGACGAAAGCGGACAAACTTCGCAAGTACATCACGAAGTACATCGTCAACAAGGGCATGGATGTCGGTTTCGGGACGGCGACGGAAGTCGTCGAAACGCAGGCAGGCGACTGCACGGAGCACGGCGTGCTCCTGGCGGCGATTGCCCGGGCCGCCGGTCTGCCCGCACGCGGCGTCGGCGGTCTCGTCGGCGTCCCCGGTTCGTTTCGAAGAAACGCCGACGGCCCGATGGACTTCGGCTTTCACATGTGGACGCAGGTTTATATCCACGGCAAATGGATCGACATCGACGCTGCCATGCGACAGACGGACTGCGACACGACGCATATCGCGATCTCGCTGATTCCGCTCGGCGACGGCGACTTGATGGGCGAAATCTGGAGCATCGTGCCGATGCTGGGACAGCTCGACATCGAAGTCGTCGACGTGAAGGAATAGTCGCGAAGCAGCGATTTCCGCAAACAGGTAACGCGGACGTTCACCGGATCAACGCCACTCCGGGAGTATCCGTTCGATCGTGAAAGCCTCTTGTTGAGCACGGGAATCCAATGAACATCGCAATCACGGGGGCGACGGGCTTTCTAGGCCGTTACATCGCCAATCGACTGACGAGCGGCAACAAACTTCGCTGCTGGCATCGAACCGACTCCGATCGGAGCGGATTCGACAATCCGGCCGCCATCGAGTGGCAGGCGGGCGCGCTAGAAGACGACGCCACATACGAGCCACTATGCAGGGGCGTCGACGCCGTCGTGCACTCGGCGCTCTATCGACCCGCGGGACTGGGCTTTCGTGCGTCGGGACAGAAGGCGTTCGACGAGTTCATCCGCGTCAACCTCCTCGGCACGCTGCGCCTGATGGACACCGCCAAGCGCCTCGGCGTGCCGCGTTTCGTGTTCATTTCCACATGCGCCGTGCATGAGGTTATTTTGCCGGATCGACCTTTGGACGAAACGCATCCGCTCTGGCCGATGGCGCATTACGGCGCCCATAAGGCCGCGATTGAGAAATTCGTCCACAGCTACGGCTTCGGTGAGAACTGGCCGGTTTGTGCGTTGCGTCCGACGGGCATCTACGGGGTCGCGCAGCCGGCGAAGAACAGCCGCTGGTTCGATATCGTGTCGAAAGTCGTTCGCGGAGAGTCGTTCACGAGCGATCGCGGGGGCAAAGAGGTGCACGCCGCCGACGTGGCGAAGGCCGTTGAGATTCTGATCCACGCCGATGCCGACACGATTCGCGGTCAGGCTTACAACTGCTACGACATGTACGTTGCGGAGCGTCGTGTGGCCGAACTCGCGCGGGATCTCTCGGGGTCCGGCGCCGACATCAGCGGTACCAACAAAGGACCGAAGAACCAGATCGACACATCGAAACTGAAGGCGCTGGGGATGGGCTTCGGCGGTGAAGCGCTACTGCGCGAGACGATTACGAAACTCGTTGCCGCAGCGAAGTGAGTTGACGCGATCTCCTCGCATTCGAGCCGGTTCAGTCATCGTTGGTGTGTAACGCCCGAGGGCTACTTCACGGGTTGACGGGATCCGTTGCGAGACGATTGCTCCGACAAATGCACTGACGATGTCGCGCTGCTTTGATCCGGGCGTAACTTCCCGGGCTTGGTAGACGAAAAACGGCGCCGTCGTGGTTCGCGACAGCGCCGTTTGGATGGGTTGTCAGGCGAGAGCTCAAACGTCGCGACTACATTCGACGTTTCATGACGCGTTTGGATTGACGGCACTGCTGATCCGCATGTGGGCCGCAATCGTTCTGGCGCGACTTTACGATCCTTCGCCCCGCCCCGCCCAGCGGAGATCGGACCGGCAGAATCGTCTGACCAATGCCGAAGTCGCCGTCGCGTCGGGGCGTCGCCGTGCCGAGGCCGGCCGTCGAGATACCGTTCATCAGGCCGTTCATGCCGTCGGTCGGCTGCTGGTTCGGTGAACCGAGAATGTTCACGGTATTCTCGCCGATCGGCAACAGGAAACCGAAACCGCGATTGTTGAGAATCGTCAGGATTTCGTTGCCTGTCTGACCGAAGAGGTCGTTGATGTTGATGTCGCGATCAAATCGCACGTGATCGATCGCCTTGAACATTTCCTGCGTGACAAACTGGCCGCGCGTCACGAAGCGAGAGCGCGAACCAATCACATCGCCCTGCGATCCGAACTTGAACTGGATCGCCTGGATCAGACCGCGGCCGTTCTCCGAAAGCGACATGCGAAAGCGACCGTTCTGATACTCGACGCGGAAAATGTCCGTGCCTTTTTTACTCAGCGTTCCGGTCGGCGTCGTGATCGTCATGTCGCTGCGCGTATCGCCGGACTCGGCGACGCCTGCCTTCACTGCGCCGACGCCGAGCGCGAGCCGTGCAACGGATACGCCGTTACGCATTGCCAGATCGTCGATGGCGATCATGGTCCCTGACTCCAGCGCCATCACGGTCGGCGGCGAGGATGGGTCAAGAACCAATTTGAGTGCGCCGCCGAACACCGGCGTCACGATGACCAGGCCGGCGCCGAGGCGATCCCCCTTCTTGACGACAGTCCACTCCGGGCCGCCCGCTGTGGTTACGTCCGTTCCGATCTTGGCGTACTGGACTTTGCCCTGAAAATCCTGAACGACGTAGTACAGTGGCTCATCGCCGGGCTGGCCCACCGGTTGAGACGATGCGACTTGGTTCGCATTCGACGCTAGATTGGCGCGCGTGTTCGCGTTTGCCGGCGCGCTATCCTGGCCGACGACATTTCTTGACGCATTCGCCTGCGCGATCTGTACGCCCTGCGGCGCCTGAATCGTCGTCATCGGTTGCATCTTTTGCGACTGCGCATTCGCCTGTGACGCGAAAGCGACAATCGTCAGCGTCAGAATCGTAATCAGGTTGACTCGTATGTTGCGGGTCATTTTTCGACCCTCCTTTTTCCTGGCTGAAACTCTTGAGTCTTGTCGGCGACGTCCGCTCCCAGCGGACACAGCCAGACACTACTCGTTTGTCGGCGCGCCTGACGCGGGCGGCACGGCTTCAGGCACGATCAAGTGACCTTCCGCATCGCGATCGCCCTCATCCGTCAGATCCACGCCCTTAGACTCGTAGAGGCCCTTCTTCGCTCGCAGGGCATCGGCCTTTCGCATCAGGGCGAACATGGCCGCGCCCGTCATGTATTGATAGTCCACCGAATCATCGATCATCTGCCGGTAGATCAGCTCCCTCAGCGCGTAGCGACGGTCCCCAAGACCGGACCAACCGATCAGCCGGTCATTCAGACCGCCCTTCAGATCGCAAATCCGGCAAACCATGAACGCCACGGAGCCGGAATCGATCACATGGTCAGGTTGCAATTCCCATGCCGAACGGGCAACGCCCCGGTCGACGAGCTTCTGCTCGCGTTCGGCAAAGTTCTCGGACGTATCCGCACCATCCGCGAGGATCAACATCGCCCGGTAGGCCTCATCCACGGTCACGAGATCGACCTCGTTGAGGTAGAACTGGAACCCGTCATCCGTCAGTGTGCTGGAGTCCACGCGCGGCTGTGTCGGCCTGGGCCCCACACAGGCGACCGATATCAACATCGGGACCGCCAGAATCAGTTGCCAAGCCCTTTTTGGCACGTCAGGCTCCTCCGCATTGGGGAATTATACCCATGACCATGTGGGGCGTCGGGCCGGATTGCCCCTAAAACGACCACGTCACGCCCGTGAGCAGAAATGTTCGCGTCGTCTCATCGGTGAATCCGGCTCCGGGGAAAAACGTCCCGAATCGCACGGTCCACGAGAGGTCGTTATAGATTCGCCAATTGGCGAAATAGTCCATTTCCCAGCCGAGGTAACCGCTGCCGGTGTCGGCCAGCGGATCGCTCATGGCGCCGACGCGATGGTGCTTCCAGTAGAGATACCAGTCCGTGCCGAGTTCGAGATCCTTGACCTCTTCGACATCGGGGAACGGCTTGAACGTCGCACCCAATCGCCAGATGTGAATGTTGCTTAGTCGCGGACTGAAGGCGATGCCGGTATCGCGGAAGCCGAAGCCGACGAAGCTGTTGTCGATGTAGTCAACCGAGTCACCGCCGGCGGCATTGGTGGGGCTACCGAGCCGACCGGAGTCGCCGCTGGCGAACATCCATTCCGCCGTGACGACGGGCTTGTTCTTGTGGCGGAAGAAATAGTCGAGGCGATGGTCAAAGCCCCACGCCTTGATATCGTTCGTGTGCAGGAAGCGCCGATCGCCGTAGCTCGTGCCGCGTTCGATCACCCATTCAGTCGCATATCGAAGGTTCTCGACGAGTTCTCCGGTTGAGCCGAAGCCGATGTAGCGAGAATCGTATTCGTAGTTCTGCAGCAGATCGCGCGGGCTTTCCGTCGTCCGATCGTTCTGCCATGCGATGTAGGCAAAGGGTTCGTGGGAATCCCATCCCTTGTACTTCGTTTCGATGATGTTGAAGACTCGCTCGCTGTGATCGGCCACGGGAAGACTGCGATCAATATTCGCCGTCCAGTACGGCGTTATTCCGACGGTGTACGTCGTCTCGAAGTCGAACAGTTCCGCCTGGATCATCGCGTGATCAAGCGGTGTGTCGATCGCGTAGCCGGTGCCGGCATAGACGAGGTCTCGCCCCACTTTGAACTTGAGTTCCCAAGGCACATCCTTGCCTTCGTAGACCCGCAGGGCCTGGGCAAAATCGAACATGTACCACCAGCGCTCGAGCTCGGGGCCCTGCTGGTTGTCCTCCGTCGGCTGGAAATTGTCGCCGGAGTTCCAGTCGATAAATCGCATTCGACCTCGGACGTATGCCTGATGCACGCCCTGATCGGCGCTCAGTGACGCCCAGGCGCGGAGCTCGTGCTGTCGGAGCGTCCGACTGCTGTTGAACCCGTCATCGAACATGAAGAAATAGAGGTTGTACCAACCGCCGTAGTCGATGCGGAACTTCTGGGAAAGCGGCAGGTTTTCCTGGAGGTTTCGCTGGTTTTCGCGCTCGAGTGAGCGTTGCCGCTCGAGGAAGGCGCTGCCGATTTCAGACCTTCTCGCCGGCGACGAATCGAGCCCTAATTGCCCAACGGCCGTCCGCGACGACGCAAGCGTCACCGCGACGGCTAGGATGCCTGCTGCCAAACTGGCCCCCGTCGGAATACGCAAGAGCCGAATCGCCTCCATGAAAACCTGACTGCCGCTCGTGCCAGTGTGACCGCGCCGGTCGCACGAGCGCATGCCCGTTACCAAGCCCAACGCGTGCATGTTTGCGAGAATCGTCCGATAGTGCAAGTCCGGACTGTGAAAAGATTTGGAATTGCTGCGCCCGCGGCGTATCCGGCCGGCGGGCCACGCTTCCAACGCCTGCCGACGGCAAACGAATCCTCCCTGCTCGCCAACTGTGTATCGGCGACGTCGCACCTTGAACAAGAAACGGCGACGGCACCAATGTACCGTCGCCGTTTGAGTGCGTTGGAATTCGAAAACAGAATCAGCCTTGCGGCGCTCCGCGGCCGCTGGGTCTCGGGCCGGAGGGCTGCGGCGGTCGAGCCCCGCCCCGTTCGCCCGGATTGTCATCCGGCTTGGGCGTGGCCTCTTTCGCGCCCGGAGGATGCATCTTGAGGATGTATCCGGGCTTCGACCCGGCGTACACGACGAGCGCCTGCACTTTGTCGCCCTGTTTGAAGTCGGAGAGATCGGCGTCCTCCGAGTCTTCTGTAAAGAACTTGCTGACGTCGTCAACGACCATCAGCTTCAGCTTCTTCTTGCGGACCTTGTCCTTCTTCGGGTCATTCGTTTGTTTGTCGTCTGGAATGTAGTCCGGCCATTGAAGGTCATTGGTCGGAACCGCGGACACGATGGCGCGACCGCCGTCCAGAACTTCCTCGACTTCGCCTTCGATTTCCGTCGTCTTGAAGGTCAGGGTTCGAAGCACTTTTTTCTTGAACTTGTCGTCGCGCTTCGAGTCGGGATCCAGAAAATCCCAGTCGGCGGATACATCCAGGCGCTTCCGAAAGACCTTGTCCAATTCATCGGTTTCGAATTGATGTTCGCCGAGTGTGATGCGCAAGTCGTCGGATCGTCGAACCTGCAGCGTCATGACGGTCGTCTTCGCGCCGTACGGCTTGATCTTCAGGACTCCCAGGAGATCGGCGTCCTCCTTCTTGTCTTCCTCGTCGGCCACTTTGTATCGCAGGATGTAGCCCGTCTGCGTACCGGGCGACAGCGTGCCGCCTTCGCCTCGCGAATCGCGCTGGCGCGGCGGTTCCTTGGGCTGCTTACCGCGAGTCGGTCCGCCTCGGGCGCCGCCCGGGCGCTGGGCCATCGCCGAATCCGATGCCGCGATCGACAAGACGGCTGTGATCAAAATTGTCCAGCAAAGTGTCTGCCGTGATTGCCTTACTAAGCGTGCCATTGAATCTAGACTCCCAATTGACTTCGGGCTGGGTTGCCCTTCGGTAGGAATGCTACGATGCTTTGCCCGCAAGTGTAGCGGTTTTGGAATGCGATCACAAGCGAATTCACGCATCCCACCATCAGCGTAACCACCTTATTGAGGGTAAGTTATTGTTTCTTTCATTTCACCATAAACCACACGTCTTTCGAAAACTCCGGACACGGCAGGCCCGTGTGCGTTGGGGAATTCGGCCGCTCGTTACGATTTTTTCGGTCGCGCTGGCGCTCGGTTGGCTAACAGATCATAGCGCCCGACTGAACGCGCAATCCTCCGCACCTTCCACGCCCGTCCTTGCATCCTGTTTTGAAGCGAAGTCGATTCGCGTCGGCGCCGCCAATGACGGCGCCGAGTACAAATATGCGGTCTTCGTGCCGAATGCCTACCGCCCTGACGGCGACAAGAAGTGGCCGCTGATACTCTTCCTTCACGGCAGCGGTGAGTGCGGTGACGACGGCGTCAGACAAACAAGCGTCGGCCTACCACGACAAATCGAGCGCCGACGCGACGACTTCCCCTTCATCACTGTGATGCCGCAGGCCCATACGCTGTGGTTCACGGGCGAAGATGAGATGGCCGTCTGGCAGATGCTCGAAGCAACGGCCGCCGCCTATCGGATCGATATGGATCGAATCTACATCACGGGCTTGTCCATGGGCGGATTCGCAACCTGGGACTTCATCTCGAAACGCCCCGATGTGTTCGCCGCTGCCGCGCCTATCTGCGGCGTCGGGAATCCGGCGTTTGTTTCGAATGAAAAGAACCTCCCGATCTGGGCCTTCCATGGTGCAAAAGACCCGAATGTGCCGGTCTCCGGTTCGCGCGACGCCATCGAGGCGTTGCGAACGCTCGGCGCTCAACCCAAATACACGGAATACAGCGACGGCGAACACAACGTCTGGGATCTCGCATACAGCGGCAACCAGCTGTATGACTGGTTTCTCGAACACAAACGACCACCGACGCCGAGCAAGATCGAATACCGGATGCAGCAATCCGTGGCACACGTATGGTGGCTGAGACTTCGCGCCGAATCGACCGCGAAGACGCCGCCGCTGATCAGCGCGGAAATCAAGGACGGAGAACTCAACCTACTTTCTCAAGGCGTCGCCGATTGGTTTCTGGCATCGAGCGCCGAACCCATCGCGCCGGATTCCATGATTCGAATTCGTTGGAACAATCTGCCGGTGTATGAGGGGAAGTTCCCTGGGATCATTCGCGTCATTCCGCCGCAGGCGATCCTGCCGTCCCCGACGAATGGCCAGTCGTCCGGGGCGTCCAGCCGACCCACTGAAGCGAGCCGCTGAGCGTTCGAATTGGCGGGGCGCCCTTTGCGCCGAACCGACACGAGGAGTTCGCGAAACATCTATCGCCCCAGTCGGCTGACGGCATTGCCGCGAGCGACAATGCCGTCAGTCATCCGCAGTGCGGCGCCGATCGGCAGCGACGGAACATCGATGGATTCAGCCGTCGATCGATTCGCCGTCCAATTCGTCAGCGCCATGGCCGTGGACCTGTTCAAACGCGTCCAACGCGGCCAGCTGTTCTTCTGTCAGCAGAGCGCGGAATGCCTCACGCGCGGTTTCATGCTCGGCGCGAACCGCATCGCGAAGCGCCGATCGAATCCCGTCGATCGCCGCCGACTGCTCGTCTGTCAGGTTCAACAGTTCCGCAAAATGGGATGCCAGCGAACCGGGACCGTGCGGCCTGGGACCGCGAAATCGCGCGCCGGCTCCCTCGGCATCGTCCATCGGATGGCCGGGCCGCAGCGAATCAAGCGTCGCGAGCTGCTCTTCCGTCAATTCGGCCCGAATGTCCTCCATCGCCTGCGTGCGAAGATTGTGAATCGTCTCGTGCAGCGTCGTGAAGATCACTTCGGCATCGGCCTTCTGTTCATCCGTGAGATCCAACAAATTGCCAAGGCGGCCGATCCCGTGCATTCCGAACGGTCCGCCGCCGTACTCGAAGCCTCCGAACGCCATTCCCGGGGCTCGATCGCCGACGAGCACGCCGACGGCGCTGGAGAACGCCTCGGCATCGATCTGGCCGGCATCAAGCTGCGCCTGCAGATCCTCGATGCCTGCGATCTGATCATCCGTCAGGCCGCTGTTCGTCGAGCCCGCGGAATTGACAAACGCGTCGAACGCTGACGCCAGATCCCCCGACGTCAGCACGTTCAATGCGTCCGCGAGCGTCGAGTCCAGCGTCAGGCCGGTCCCGCACCCCTGCGTCAACGCCCCGGCGGCGATCATCGCTGCCATCAGCAATCCAGTCCTGCGGGTGGGTCCTCTCATCATCTCGATTCCTTTCATTGCGAGGGCGGGTTGCAGCGATCGAAGCCGTTGTGACTGCGACGCCGATATCAGTGATACCGATTCGTGTTCGGCGGATTCAAGCGCGGATTCGTAAATCTATGTCACACGCGCGGCGGGCAGCGTTACGATTCCTTACAGGCGCCGACGTCCGGCGATAACGAGTTCAACGCCTCGGGCGGCTACACTATTGCGAGGGATCCTGGAAATTCGCAGAGTGGACGAATGAGCGACGCGAACCTGCTGATCATTGACGACGACGTCGAACTTTGCGACCTCGTGCGCGAGTATCTCGCCGGACAGGGTTTTTCAGTCGACGCCGCCCATGACGGAGAGACGGGCGCCGCTATCGCGTTGGAATCGCGACACGATCTGATCATCCTCGATGTCATGCTCCCGGGCATCGACGGATTTGAGGCGCTGAAGCGCCTTCGCGGTCGAATCAACACGCCCGTTCTCATGCTGACGGCGCGCGGCGAAGACATCGATCGAATCGTCGGGCTCGAACTCGGCGCCGATGATTACCTCGCCAAGCCGTGCAATCCGCGGGAACTGGCCGCACGCGTGCGCGCCATCCTGCGGCGCGTGAACGATCCCCAGCGCCGCCAGCCGCCGCCAAGCAGTGCGCGCATCGTGATTGAAGATGTTGCCGTGAATGTGTCTTCGCGAGAGGCGCAGCTCGATGGCGAACCGATCGCGCTGACGTCGTCGGAGTTCGACCTCCTGACGCTGCTGCTACGGCATGCCGGGGCCGTCGTCGAACGCGGCGATCTTTTCCGCAAGGTGCTGGATCGCGAACCCGATCCCTTCGATCGCAGCATCGACATGCATGTCAGCCATCTGCGCAAGAAACTCGGCCCGAGAAAGGACGGCACATTGCGCATCAAGGCCGTTCGCAGCGTCGGCTACCTCTACGCGGTCGATACGCCCCCCGCCCAAGCGCCCGAGGATTGATCGACCATGCGCCGCATCTTTCTGCGATTTTTTCTTGCGACGCTGGGCGCGATGATCCTCGCCTTCGTTGTCGGCATCGGCCTGACTTTCTGGCTCATGCCCATGCCGCACGGCGTCGAACTGCGCGAGTCGATCCGTCCGATCGCCGGGACAATTATCCTCGTGCGAACGGTCCCGGCGTTCGTCTGCATGGGTATTGTCTGTTACCTGCTCGCAAGACAGCTCGCACGGCCGATGGAGAAGCTGCGTACCGCGATTCGTCGATTCGCCGCCGGCGATCTCGATCAGCGCGTCTCGCACGCCCTCGGACATCGGCACGACGAAATCGGCGAACTCGCTCGCGACTTCGACGCCATGGCGGAACGCATTGCAACGCTTCTCTCGTCGCAACAGCGCCTGCTTCGCGACATTTCGCACGAACTGCGCTCGCCCCTCGCCCGGCAGCAGATCGCCATCGGTCTCGTTCGTGAACGGATCGAGGATCCGCGTGCGAGGACGGCGATCGATCGCGTGGAACTCGAAGCCGAGCGTCTGAACGACCTGATCGCCGAATTGCTGACGTTGGCGAGAATTGACAATGACGCCGAACAGGAAGCCCCGACAAGGTTCGACCTCGCCGACGACCTGCGAAGCATCGTCGAGGACGCCAACTTCGAGGCGGCGCGACGGAATCGCTCCGTCCGGATCGTTGAATGTCAGCCGTGCCTCGTGGAGGGAATCCAGTCGGTCCTCCGCCGCGCGATCGAGAATGTCGTCCGCAACGCCGTACGCTATACAGCCGACGGGACGACGGTCGAAGTGACGTTGCAGGCGGGTTCGCAGGTCGTCGTCCGTGTTCGAGACCATGGCCCCGGCGTCGCTGAGAATGCCCTCGGCGACATCTTCCGACCATTTTTCCGCGTTGATGACGCCAGAGGACGGGATTCCGGAGGTACGGGAATCGGTCTGGCGATCACCCATCGGGCGATCCACAGGCACGGCGGGACGATTCAGGCCCGGAACGCCGATTCCGGCGGACTGGAGATCGAATTGACGATCCCCTTGGCAACAACTTAAGCCGGACTCACCGATTCGGGCTCGACGTGTCGAAACTCACAAGGACCTGCGGTAAATTATCTGGAGAATAGGTCCTGAAAAATCCCGGTATGGACAATAGACCGCGCGGATTTGTCGTTAAGCAAGGACAGGAAAACTGCGCTCGATCCGCGCATATCGCATTTTTGAGCAGTCGATTCTAGTTGAAAGGCAACATCATGCTTTGCAAGCGCACGATATTCACGGCGTTGTTTGTCGCCGCCATGATCGCCCCCGTTGACCGGCTGGCCGCGCAAAACCCACCGCGCGACCCTCAATCTCAGGACGAGGGCGGCCGCCGATTCAATCAGGATGGCCAACGCGGACGCGGCAATGGACCTCGGGGCTTCGGCCGACGCGGTCGTGGCCCGGACATGGACGGCTTCTACGATCGAGTCGCCCAGGAGCTGGCGCTGGATGAGGACCAGAAAGCGCAGCTCGAGGAAATTCGCGCAGCTCAGCGCGAACGGATGGAGAGTTTCCGGCAGCGCCGCGAAGCGATCCGGCAGGCCGAAGATGACGGCGATCAGGCCCGGGCGGATCAGCTTCGCGAGGAGATGCGATCGGAGTTCGAGCAGAACGTCGGGCGTCGTCGCGGCTTCATGGAAGAAACGATTCAGTCGATCGACGGCATTCTGACTGAGGACCAGCGCACGCAGTTCGCCACGCTGCAGCAGACGATGCGGACGGAGCGCGAACAGCAGATGCGCCAACGCTTCGAGAGTCGCTACGAACGCATCGCCGAAGACCTCGGGCTCGACGACGATCAGCGCCAGGTGCTCGAGGATATCAAAGCCGCGCAGATCGAGCAGATGGAGGAATTCCGAGGCCGCTGGGAAGCGGTTCGCGAGGCGTATGACAACGGCAACGACGCGCTCGGCGATCAGCTGCGCGAAGAGCTGGTCGGTGAGATGCGCGAAGGCGGCGGCCCCCGCCAGTTCATGAACCAGGTCTGGGATGAGCTCGATCCCGTGTTGACGGACGATCAGCGGGTCCTCGCGCAACAGATGCGGGACGAACGCGGTCCCGGGCGCGGTCGCGGGGGTCGCAATCGACCCGATGCGAACGCGGAGACTGACAGCGATACGGCAACTGAGGTCGTCGAGCAGGAGACCGGCGAATCGCGGGTCATGCAGGACGGCGGCGTCGTGAAGGAGGCTCCGACGGAACCCGGCGACGATCTGCAATCCTCACTCGAACTGACGAACGAGCAACTCGCCGGCTTTAGCGCTTTGCAGGCGCAACACAAGCAGAAGTCGGCGGCCCTCACGACGAAAATGACGGCGTTGCAGGAACAGATCGCCGCTGCCGAAAAGGAAGGCGATACCGAGGCGATTGAGCGATTGAACGGCGAACTCGCCGCGCAGCAAGCGCTCTTCGCCGCGGAGGAAGATAACTTTTACAGTCAGCTTGACGGCATGCTCAATGACGATCAGAAGGCGAGCCTTGCGGAATATCGCGCCGATCAGCAGGTCGATGAGGATCTGAAGGACATTCCCGCCGATCTCCGCACCGTTCTGCGCGCGGCGATGCGCCTCAAACTGGATCGCTCGCAAAAGGAGCAGGTCCGCGAGATGACCAAGCAGGCCAAAACGGAACTCCGAAAGGCGCGCGAACTGGACAAGAAAAACCGCGATCGCAATCGGACCGCCGAGATGGCCCTGGCGAACCGGTTCAAGACGCGCATCCGCAATATTCTGACGACGGAACAGTCTTTGAAATACACGGAGAATCTGGACAGGATGACGCCGCGACGGACCAAGAAGCCGACACGCGGCATCTGATCCGCATTCATTAATGCAGCAAGTGGAGCAAAGAGACGCCGGCGAGTGATTGCCGGCGTCTCTGCTTTTTTGTGCCTGCAGCGTGTTCACGGCGGCGATTTGCGCTAACGATGCGAACGCCCCAGGGTCATATTCCGGACGGTACTGCGACGGGCGCGCCCTCGACAATCGCGACGTAACGCATTGAAATGCAACGCAGCCTCGACCCGAACACGCGGAGACGACGAATGACGAAGCGCTTCACACGGATGTTCCTCTTGTGCTTTGCCTTCCTTTGCCTGAATTCGGCATGCCTCTCGATCAAAGCACCGGAGCGGATCGATCTCGGCGGCCGCGGCGATCGCAGCCATCACCGCGATCGTGATCGGGACGATCGACGAGATCGTAAAGACCGCGACGATGATGATCGATACGATCACGACAAGCGCGACGACGATCGGCACGATCGCGATCGAGACGATGACGACGACGATTAGCCACCGGCCCCGCGCGTCATGACTTACGACGCACTATGGGTGCCAGTTCCCCGGGAACCCAGTCCAAAGCGATCGGTTTCTCCGGACTGCCGCCGGCGAGACACATCCAGACGCGCCGCGGCAGGCTCAGCGTCTTCCGCCAGCGCGCGATCGCCGTTCGAAGTCGAACGACGCCGGGATGTGTTTCGTCATTGATCTCTTTGAGTACCACAAGCGCCCCTGTCACGTTTCCGTTCAGCAGCAGCGCCGTTGCGTAATTCGTTTTGAATATGATCGGTGCGTCCTTCTTCAGAAACAGCCCCGTGTCGTTCGTCGTCAAGGATCGAAACAGGCTGACGGCCTCTTCGGCGCGACCGAGTCGCATCAGCACGACGCCCCTCGCGTTGCGCATCGCTGCGGAGTCCGATTTACCGGCTCGGAGTGACTCGAGCGCATCGGCATACTCGCCGGCTTCGATCAGTCGCTCGATGCGAACCAAAGGGTCGGTATGCACGGAAATCGTCGCTGTCATATGAAATCTGCCTTATGTTGAGATTCGCCGAACGTGATTGACGAACGGCGTCATGTGTGTCTTGTCGGAAACTGCGCAGGACGTTTCGTCCCGCGGCACGAATTGCAGTGGTGGAATGGATCGAGTTTCGTCTGGAGTTTGTTCAGATCTGAAGGCTGCAGGTCCGAATGCAAACCGACTCGTCCGCGGGTATCGCTCGATCAAACGGGAGTGAATCCGACCCGCCCGCAATACGCGATGCCGTCGCGCGTTGCGTTGCAAGCTGGGAGGAAAGGCCGTGGAGACTAGCCAGGCAGACGATCGACGTTTCCGATTTGTCGAAAGACACGACGGAAGGATCGGAAGGAACGTCGCCGCCGCCGATGACGAATCGCCCTTCCTGCGAGCCGATTGAGGAGTTGGCGGGCCAAACAACGACCGGTCGCGCAAGACACGCAGCGATCGCGATCAGGCAGGCAACGAAACCCGTAGAGATTCGATTCATTGTTCTCCGTGCAATTATATGCGCACGACGGCCAGGCGAAGCAACGTCCCGGAAACACGTCGGCCAACAGGCCGTAATGACGACGGTTCTCGATCGCGCAAGGCCTCTTCAGCAGCGGTCTCTGCGAAATACCGGTTTCTTTGGTATCACGATTCGTGCAGAATCCGCTTGAGCACGGCCCGCGGAAAAACCCGCTGGCCGGTCATCCCTTTTGCGACGGCGCGCTGACCGACGAAGCACACGACGTCGCAATCCAGGATGCGATCCGTCACGTGCGTCGCCGTCGCGATGACGCGGACTTCCGCACCGATCGGCGCCGGTCCCAGATGATCGCAGACCACGCGGCTCCCAACCCCCTCTTCGTCGGGCTCGAGAAAATCGACGAGGACGCGGCGACCGGCCAGCTCCATGTAGTGCACGAGCGTCCATGTCGCGCAAACGCGATGGACGACGACGCCGTCAAAGGCGGGACACATCGGTTCCGTGACGACGAAGGAGACTTCGCGTTCGACGCCGGGTTTGAGTTCGGGCTTCATGTTTGAGCGGCTCGCTGCGGTTTCATGACGGCGAGCAGTATATACGCGGACCGCGCGATCGCACGATCTCCCGTGAGCTGACGTTGACGTCGGACCGGGGGTCGGAAGCCTCGTCATGAAGCGCCCCGGCTATTGCACTCGCAAAGGCCGGGGCGTCTGAAGTCCGGATGGAAACCTGAATCGATTCGTACGCCTATGGCAGCGCGTTGGGAACGACGACCGGCCCGGTGAATGACGGCGACGTCTCGTCGGCCGCGTTGTTGCTGAGATTGACGGGATTCGAACCGTCGGCGTTCATGATGAAGATCTCCGCGTCGAAGGAACCGAACACCTCGGAGACGTAGCCGATCTTGCCGTCGGATCGGAAGATGGGATCGTGATCGAACGAGTCATTGTTCGTGATCCGCGTCGGATTCGTGCCATCGACGTTCATGACGAAGATCTCGGTCGTCGTCGGCGTATCGCGGCTGGACGAAAAGGCGATTTGTGAGCCGTCAACGCTGAACGTCGGCGTCATGTCGGAGCCGGCGGAATTCGTCAGGCGCGTCTGATTCGCCCCGTCGATATCCATGATGTATATCTCGTAGTTGCCGTCGCGAATGCTCGAAAAGACGATCTTCGTGCCGTCGGGGCTGACGCGCGGCTCGAAATCATATGCCGCGTTGTTCGTGAGATTCGTCTGATTCGATCCGTCGGCGTCCATGATGTAAATCTCGGCGTTCATCAGACCGTCACGATCGCTGGTGAAAACGATATGCTGCCCGTCGGGCGTGAAGCAGGGCTCGAAATCGGACTCGAAGCCGGCCCTCGTCGTCAACCGCGTCTGATCGCTGCCGTCGATGTTCATGACGAAGATCTCGTTATTGCCGTTTCGATTGGAGCCGAACACGACTTTGGTTCCATCCGGGCTCGCGAATGGCCAACCGTCGTCGGCGTCGTTGTTCGACAGATTGACGGGGTTGCTGCCGTCTGCGGCCATGATGTAGACCTCCGAATTGCCGTCTCGATCCGTGGTAAACACGACGTCAGGATATTGCTCGCATCCGCAACCGGTTGCGAACCAAATGCACATCGCGCCCGTCACAAGAGTCAATCGCTGAATCGTCATCGCATTCTCCCTCAAAATCGGGACGCCCCCGCCGCACTCCGCGTCCAGGCCAACGTTTTTCGATGCGGGACTAAGCCCGCAAGCCGCATACCATTTGTTGCGAATCCCTGCTTTCGATGCGTCGCGTGCGACGCGAATTCGGACGATGGGTAGAACTGCCCGACGTTTCCCAGCCTGCGCTTGTACAGTTGCCGATGCGGACTTCTTTTTCTGCAATCCGAATCCCATAAACTCCACGGGAACCTTTATACAGATAAGACTATCATTTTATTGGTTTTCTGGATTTCGGTCCGTTTCGTGTTTCCGCGGCTGATGAGGATGCGTCCGCAGCTGGAAGAGAGGAGTGTGCATGATGATCCTGGAGAAGGCCCTGAAAGACCAGAATGTCCCGTTTAGAAAGTCCCGGCATCGATCCTGCTATACGTCCCCCGAGCTGGCCGCCGAGGTCCATACCTCAGGGTACAACGTGGCCAAGCCGGTCATTGTGAAAGCGTCGGCCGGATTCACGATGTGCGTCCTGACGGCGTGCGATCAGCTCGATCTGTCAAGAGTCGCTGAGGTGCTCGGGGAGACGACCGTCCGAATGGCGACGGAAAACGAGATGAGGCGTCTGTTTCCGGATTGCGAAATCGGCGCCGAACCGCCGGTCGGCAGTCTCTTCGGTATTCGAACGATCGTCGACGAGCGGCTGCATCGCGATGAAGAGATCGTCATGCAGGCGGGGACGCATCGCGACGCGGTCAAACTGCGCCGCGCCGACTGGGAGCGCGTCTGCAAACCGATCGTCGCGAAAATCGCCCGAGAGCCGGCGGCCTCGATTGACTGACGAGCCCCGGGCGGCGAAAGCGCCGGCTATGCGCTGTCATCGGCGCGAGCGAGGATTTCGCGCGCATTGCGCCGCCACATTTCGGGCCGCGCACGATTCGTGGCGCGGCGTTTATGCGTCTTGCGCAAGGTTGCGTCATCGGCAGCAAGGATCTCCGACAATACGGGAAACGCCGCCTCCGCGGTTGCCGGCGCGAATCGCGGCTCGGCTGTTGGCGTTTCCCAGTGATTGAAGGGGCAGACGCTCTGACAATCGTCGCAGCCGTAGACCCAGTCATCCAGCTTGTTCGCGAGCAGCGGATCCATCGGCCCGCGATGTTCGATCGTCAGGTACGAAATGCATCGGCTCGCGTCCATTTCATAGGGGGCGGGGAATGCACTGGTTGGGCAGGCGTCCAGGCAGCGCGTGCAGGAGCCGCAATGATCGACCATCGGCGCATCCGGCGTGATGTCCAGGTCCGTCGCCATGACGCCCAGAAAGAAGAACGAGCCGAGGCGCGGGTGGATCGCCAATGTGTTCTTGCCGATCCAGCCCACACCCGCCGCCATTGCCAACTCGCGTTCGATGATCGCCGCCGTATCGACGCAGATGCGGTATTGAAAGGCCGAGTTGATTCGGGATGTCATCCGCGTCGCCACGGCCTCCAGCTTCTCCCGCAAAACGACGTGATAGTCCTCGCCCCAGGCGTAGGTCGCGACTTTTCCGCGGCGCCGATCGTCCTTCGGCGGCACCGGCGGTTTCTGCGCATAGTTCAGACCGACAACGACGACGCTACGGGCCCACGGCAACCAGCTGGACAGATCGATCCGAGAGTCGACGTGGCGTTGCAGGTATTCCATCGTCCCGGCGCGCCCAGTCGCGAGCCAGCGCCGGAAATAGTCGGCTCTCGGTATCGGCCCCGGCCGACAGACGCCGCACAATTCGAAACCCTCGGCCAGCGCCGCAGTTTGAATTTCGCGTCTTAGTTCTTCGGGCGAAAGGCTCATCAATCCCGCTTCCGTCTTTCCCGCACTAACTCCGCCGCCGGCAAATCCCCTGCCGACCCACAGTCCCGACCTTTCGGAACCTCGATTGACAGCGTTCGGGGCCGTTCGTAGAGTCAGCCGCCATCACTGTTTAGATTCTGCAACTTGTATCCAGCTTCCGGGACGTTTGCCATGCCCTTCAACTTCGACTGGTGGTTCGATGCACCTTACCGCGAACGCACGGATGAGGCCCGCCGCCGCTGCGCGATGAACCATTTCTCCGCATTGACGCCGGAAAAAGCGGAAAAAGACAAGAAATTCAAGAAGTTCTTTGAAGAGCTCGAGGTCCGCACGATCGTCTACCTCCGGGACGGGTTCTCCTACGAAATCAAGGAGATCATCGAGCAACCGACGACGACGACAATGACCTTCGAGTGCATGCCGGCCGATGAAGCCTACAAAGTCGGCTGCTTTGTCGTCACGATCCCCTTCGAGGACATCGTCCGCGTTGAGGTTTTCGCGGTCCATCCGGCCGAAAAGCCGGAAGACATGCCCTCGATCAAGGGTTTCGGCAGTGCCCATCTGCAGGCCGCCCCGCCGCAACCGGCCAAGGAGCGGCAATCGCGATCCGAAGGATCCGACTAGCAGGCGGATCCTCGATCCCCGGCGTCGTCGCCGATGCGCAGGAACCGGCATTGGGCGGTCCGTGAGGCGGAACGACCGTCGAGTGTTCGGGGGGTTCGCCGAAGATCGCGGTTAGAAAATCGGCGTGACTTTCTCACGGCGGCCGGTCGCCAATCTGCGTGAATTTAGGCCCGGGTGCACGTTTCTCCCCTTGGGAATGCGGGGCATGACGCATCTGGCCTCCATTTCTTTTGTCCGTCGGAATATTAACAACCGGCATCGCAATCCGTTTTTGTTGGCAGTTGCGATGCTGAAGGGAAGATGGGGTCCTTCACCCACAAGAACAAGGAGTGTCCGCCGTGTACCAGTCCACCCAAATCCGCGTATCGCAACGCAAACAACCGCTCGCGAGAATGATCGTGGCGGCCGTCGTTCTTTTTGCCGGCGCCGCAGCGACTCGCGCCGCCGACGTCGTCGCCGTATTCAAGCTCAATGGCCCGCTGACGGAACAGCCGTCAGAGAATCCGCTGGCCGTGCTCATGGGCGAAGAAGCCCCGATGAACATGTTCGCACTCCTCGAGCGACTCAAGGAGGCCCGACAGGATCCGACGCTCAAGGCCGTGGTCTTCGATATCGACAACGCCGCGCTCGGTCTGGCTCAGATCGAGGAGCTGCGAGCTCAGATCCAGTCGCTCAAGGCAGCGGACAAGGACGTCTGGGTCCTTGCCGAGGGCCTGAACAACGGCACGATGATGCTCGGCTCGGAAGCGTCGCGACTGATGCTCGTCCCATCCGGCGAAGTCATGATTCACGGTCTCTATGCCCAAGGCATGTACTTCAAAGGCCTGCTCGACAAGATCGGTATCGAGGCCGACATCCTGCACTGCGGCGACTTCAAGTCCGCCGGCGAGCCTTTCTATCGAACCGGCCCCAGCCCCGAAGCGGAAGCACAGACGAATCGACTTTACGACTCGATCTTCGGTCAGATGATCGAGCGCATCGCCGACAGTCGCGGCCTGACGGACGATCAGGTCCACGGGCTGATCGACCGGGCGGTATTCAGCGCCAAGCAGGCCGTCGAGGAGAAGCTGGTCGACAAATTGATGTATCGCGAGGACTTCGTCGATGCGATCAAGGCACGCTATGGCGATGACGTGAAAGTCACGTCGAAGTACGCCGGCAAGAAGGACGAACTCGACATCGACTTCAACAACCCGTTCGCCATTTTCAAGATGTTCGGCGAAATGATGAAGCTGCCGGCCGAATCGACGAACCCGGCAATCGCCATCGTCTACGTTGAGGGCCCGATCACGACAGGGCCGACAAAACAAGGAATGTTCGGCGGCGGTAACGAGAACGCCGGGTCGGACACGATCCGCCGCGCCATCGCTGAAGCGGCCGCGGACTCATCCGTCAAAGCGCTGGTGCTTCGTGTTGATTCGCCGGGCGGCTCCGCCCTCGCCAGTGACATCATCGCCGAGGCGACGAACCGCTTTAAGGCAAGCGGACGACCTTTCATCGTGTCTATGGGCAACGTCGCGGCCAGCGGCGGCTATTACGTCTCGACGGGCGCCGACGCAATTTATGCCGAGCCGATGACGATCACCGGCTCGATCGGCGTCGTCGGCGGCAAGTTCATCACCAAGGGCTTCTGGGACTGGGTCGGCATCTCTACGCACGAGTACCAGCGCGGCAAGCTGGCCGACATTATGAGCACCAATCACAAGTGGGAAGGTGACGAGCGGCAGGTCATCGTCGACCTGATGAATCGCGTCTATGGCGAATTCAAGGACCGTGTTGTTGAGGGCCGCAAGGGCAAGCTGACGGACGACATCGAGAAGCTCGCGGGCGGCCGCGTGTACACGGGCGCCGAAGCGATCAAGATCGGTCTCGTCGACCGGCTCGGCGGCTTCACGGATGCCATCAAGCGAGCCGCGGACGACGCGGAAATCAGCGACTACGAACTTCGCGTATTCCCGCGGCCCAAGTCGCCGTTTGACCTGCTGGCTGAAATTCTCGGCGGTCAGGACAAGCCTGAGAAGTTCGTCGCGGCGAATCTGACGTCGTTGCCGACTGTCGCGGGCGCCGTGGAGGCGATCCGGGCGGTCGATCCGCAGAAGGCCGCGATCACGGTCGATTTCCTGCGTCATGTGGAGATGCTGCAGCGCGACGGCGTACTGCTCGTCAGCCCGACGGCGACGATTGTGATGGAATAGTGTCGCCTTGCGACAGACGCGTAACGAGAAAAATGACGCGAGATTCTCGATGCGAAACGGCGGATCACTGAGAACCCGCCATTGAGGCACACTGAATGAAAGCAATCGGGACGGCCAAACGAGGCCGACCGATGAACAATACCCCACTCCACCCTCTGGCCCGGTCGCCTGGTCACATCACACAAACCAGGCGGCCGGGCCAACCTTTTTTTCAGCCAAGCAATCACGATCGAGGGTAACGGTCTCGGATCGGATCCGATTTCGTGGTACAATCCCAACCATGGTTTTCGACCCTGAAGCCCTGCCGACGCCGGATCTCGGGTTGCGGTGCATGAAGTGCGGTTACCCGCTGGCGGGACTCTCCGAAAGGCGCTGCCCGACGTGCGGATCGCCGTTCGAGTACGAGTCCTTTGTGCCGAAGGGCGACTATCCCGCCGTCATTGTCGATGGCAAGGAAGCATTGCTGACGCCTGATGTACAGGATGCGCTGCGTCGCGCAAAGATCCCGTACATGGAAATTGCAGAGGAAACCGCCGGCCTGTACGGCATGCATTCAGTCACACAGAGCAAATCCCGCGTCGGCGTACCGCGCAGCCTGTATTTCGACGCCGTCCTCATCTTGCGCCAACTTCATGTCGGCGAGCTGGAATTCCCGCCGGAAGCGGTCGCCGCTGATTGGACGTGTCCGTCATGCGATGAGGAGAACCCCGGCACGTTCGAAATCTGCTGGCAATGCGGGGCGCAGCGCCAGGACGATGCACCGAATGCCGATTGACGCGTCGTGTTGCGGCCAAATGGCCCGGACTGCATCTCACCCCTATACTGCCACAATGTTGATTCCGGAGTCTCTCGGCGATTCCGATACGAGTTGCCTACGTCAGTCGCCGCGATCATTCATCCACCGCATCGTCGTATGCACCGTCTCCGCGGCGACGATCGCATGTAATCCGGATAACCCAAACGCCAATACATCGCCGCACGAGAAGAAAACGCCGATGACCTCCACGCATACGCCGACAACGCAGAGCGCCCATACGAATCGACTGATCAGGGCGACGAGCCCCTACCTGCTCCAGCATGCCCACAACCCCGTTGACTGGTATGAATGGGGGCCCGAGGCGCTGAAGCGCGCGAAGGATGAAAACAAGCCGATTTTCCTGTCGATCGGCTATTCCGCCTGTCACTGGTGTCACGTGATGGAACGCGAGTGCTTCGAAAACGAGGCGATCGCCGCCGTCATGAACGAGCACTTCGTCTGTATCAAAGTCGATCGCGAAGAGCGCCCGGATCTCGACGACATTTACATGAGCGCGACGCAGGCACTGACGCGCAGCGGCGGCTGGCCGATGAGCGTGTGGCTTACGCCTGATCTGCGACCATTCTATGCCGGCACCTACTTCCCGCCGGAATCGAGTCACGGTCGCCCCGGCTTCAAGGATGTCCTGCTGTTCCTGCACGAAGCGTGGAAAGACAAGCACGATCAGGTCATTGAGCAGGCGAACGCTTTGACGGACGCCGTCCGTCAGATCACGAGCACGCAGGCGGGTGGCTCCGCGATCAGCGTCGAAGTGATCACACAGGCAGCGGAACTCATTGCCAGGCAGTTCGACGCATCACGCGGCGGCGTCAGCAGCGGAGGCACGAACAAATTCCCGCCGTCGATGGCCATGGACCTGATGTTGCGGGCGTACGATCGATCGTTGCTCAAGGGCAAGCCGAATCAGATGCTTCTCGATCGCGTTGAAACCACGCTGGAGAACATGGCGTACGGCGGCATCTACGATCAACTCGGCGGCGGCATTTCGCGGTACTCGACGGACCCGGACTGGCTCGTACCGCACTTCGAAAAGATGCTCTACGATCAGGCGCTCGTATCGGATATTTACCTGGACGCGTATCGCCTGACAAAAAAACCGCTTTACGCCGAAACCGCCCGGAGCATTCTGGACTACGTCATCGCCGATCTGCAGAGCCCCGAAGGCGGATTCTACTCCGCCCGCGATGCCGACAGCGAAGGCGTGGAAGGCAAGTTCTACGTCTGGAGCAAAACTGAAGTCGAAGGCGCTCTCGGCGATGACGCCACAATCTTCTGCGACTACTACGACATCACGGACGGCGGCAACTGGGAAGGCCACAACATCCTCAACGTGCCGAACGAGCCGGCTGTCGTCGCCGCGAAGCACGGGATTTCGCAGGAAGTGTTCGATCGGCGCATCGCCGCCGCGCGGGAGAAGCTTCTTGCAATAAGAGCCAAGCGCGTCCCGCCCTTCCGAGACGACAAGGTCCTCGCAGCCTGGAACGGTCTCATGATCGCCAGCATGGCGAAAGCGGGCCGCGTGCTGAACGAACCGCGATATATCCAATCCGCAATTCGCGCTGCCGATTTCGTGCTGCTGAAGATGACCGACGAAACCGGCCGGCTGCTGCGCACCTATCGCAATCAGCACGCACACACGCCGGGTTATCTCGATGATTACGCCATGATGATCGACGCGTCGCTGAATCTCTTCGAGACGACATTCGATCGGAAGTGGCTCGATGCCGCCGAGCGACTGAACGCCATCGTGATCAAGCACTACCGAGACGAATCCGGCGGTTTCTTCTTCACGGCGGACGATGCCGAGACAGTGCTTGTGCGGATGAAGAGCGCGAGCGACAACGCCGTGCCCAGCGGCAACGCCGTCCAGGCAATGAACCTTCTGCGACTCGGCGTGCTGCTGGATCGCGACGAGTTCCGATCGGAGGCCGAGAAGTTGCTCATGTATTTCGGGGACAAGGCGCAATCGATGCCGTTCAGCTCGGAACGACTGCTTGCGGCCGCCGACTTCCTGAATGGACGACCGAAGGAAATCGCAATCGTCTGTAGGAGGTCGGGCAGATCTGACGCCGACGCGATGATCGACGCCATATGGCGGAATTACGTCCCCAATTTCACCATGGCGCTACTCGTCGAGGACGATGTGGGTGCGGATGCACTGCGTCGTGAAATCCCCCTGCTCAAAGATAAGAAGTCCGTCGATGAAAAGGCGACGGCCTATGTCTGCGAGAACTACGCCTGCCGGGCCCCGACGTCGGATATTCAGACGTTGATGGATCAGGTCATTTCCGCGAAAATCAAGTCGGCGCCTTGATCGATCTCGATCAGCGTCAAGTCATTGATGAACCGACTCGCCAGGGATGGCGATCACGCCGTTGGAATCGGCGATCTTGACGAATGGGAGTATCACGATGCATTCACTTTCGATATTTGCCGCCATGCTTCTAATCGCGTCGGGCGCCCCGGGACAGGACGCTCCGAAACAGGACGCCGGCCAGATGCGCGAGGTTCGCAATGCGCCAAGCCAGAATACTGAGACCCCTGCCGCGAAGCCGGCCGACACGACCGGGGCGTCCCAGCCCGGTCAACCACCGATTTCGGCGAACCAATCGGCGAAGGGTGACGGCGATGCGACGACAAACGCCTCGAACGATCAGACGATGCCGCAGCGAACAATCCGTCCGTCGTCGGAGGAAGGTCCGGGCCCGCGCCGGCTGAAGTCCGGCGCCGACGTGCTTGAACGCCTGAAGGACCGCCAGCGCCAGACTCCCGTCATCCCTCCCGTCCGTCAGGGCGTCAAGCGAGTTGAACGCACGACGATTGCTGAGGGTGCGATCCCCGACAATGCGCTGCGCCCCGTGGATCGCAAGCTGCTGCCCGACGGTTCGCGCATCGTCGACCGTGCCGGTCGCCTCACGCGTGACGGCGACTACCTGACGTTCACGTTCGAGAGCCGCGGCGAAGGCCCGGTCGAGATTCCGCTTCGCCTGTTGCCGAACCGGCTGCTGGAAGACATGGAGCTCATCGCCGAAGGCGGCAGGAAGTCAGTCGTGTTCGTCGTCAGCGGCGAAGTGACGGAGTATCGCGGCGTGAATTACCTGATGCTTCAAAAGCTGCTGATTCGCCCCGATCTGGGCAACTTCCGCTGATTACCACGCGATCATCCAAGATGCCCAACGTCAAGATCATCGGCGTCCACCCGCTCGACGTCACGGATGAGATGTACGATCAGGCCGTCACGGCGCAACACGGTCTGATTGCGCTCGACCTCGATCCGGAACGACGCGAGCGCGCCCTCGCAATGACGAACGCGGGGCTCTCATCGATCGTCCTTGTCGAACTCGTCATCACGGATCGCGAGCGCCACATGTACATGGGCGACTTCGGACAATGCGCGTCAGGCGATACGCTCGGACCGAACGACGAAGTGGCCTACGGCGAGGTGTTTCTCAATCCGGAAGGCGACGCACGCATCGCGAACCACTACGAGGACATCATTGGCGACACAGCGCGGATCGCGTTCTTCCTCCACGATTATCGTCCGCGTCGACCAATCCTGACGCCCTACGGTCCTGTCGCACCGCCGGTGCTGACGCCGACGCCCATACGCCTCAAACGACTCGTTGAATACAGGCCGCGATAGACCGAATCACAATTTGCGGCGCGCGTCGCCATGCCAATTCGAAGGGACACACACCGACGCCGATGAAGCTGCCCGTCATCATCCCTGAAATCCGCTCGCAGGCGTGGAGTTGCCATGGTTGCACGAAATGCTGTCGCGAGTTGATTGTGCACCTGACGCGTGACGATCAGAAACGCATCGATCAGCAGCAATGGCGTTCAAAGCTCGGCGTCGCGCCCTATGTCAAACATCCCACGGGAATCGTGCTGAACCACAACCCCGGCCAAGGTTGCGTCTTCCTGCTGCCCGACGGCAAGTGCAGGATTCATGCAGAGCTCGGCATGGACGCCAAGCCGTTCGCATGCAAGATCTATCCATTCACGCTGGAGCGTGAAGGCGACGCCGTTCGCGTCGGTCTTCGATTCGACTGCCCGACAGTCACGAAGAGCGATGGAAATCCCCTGCCGTCGCATCGTCGCGAACTGCAGGCCCTCTCCGACAAGATCGGCAAGGATCTGCCTGCCTTGTACAGGCCCGATCCCGAGGCAATCGCATTCTCGGCCGCGCTCTCGATCGATCGCGGAACGCTGGATCGAATCGTCGGCAGATTCGACAAGTGGATCGGCGACAACCGGCGAAGCATCAATGATCGAATCTCAGGGCTCGTGTCCGTTGTTTCCATTCTGAACAATGCCGACGCGCAGAAGTTCGACGGGCCTCGGCTCGCCGAACTGATCGACATGCTCGTCAACGACCTTCCGGCCGGCGCCGCGGATGGCGGCGCCCCGATCCTCGAACCCTCTCGATCGCAGTTGAAGCTCCTTCGCCAGGCGGCGTTCGCGTACGGCAGTTTCATCCGGTTCGATGAGTCTCGCATGGGATTGTGGAAGTCGATGCGGTTTCGACTCGCACAACTGAGACACGCCAGGAACATGACGGCGGGTAGCGGCCGCATCCCTTCGCTGGCATGTGATGACATCGTGGCGACGTTCGAGAATCTTCGCGCCGTGCGACCGATCGCTCCGGAAAACTCTCGCGACGCCGACGAACTGCTGACGCGTTACCTGCAGGCGCGTATCGCGAATCGCGGCGCCTTCGGTCGTCACTACTACGGCTGGCCCGTTCTGGCGGGCTTGAACGCAACGCTGCTTGCGCTTGCCGTCATCGGCTGGTTCGCCCGCAGGTCCGCGGCCGGCGCGGGCCGCGATCGACTTTCGACGCAGGACGTTCGCGACGCACTCATGATTGTGGATCGAAGCGCCGGAAGATCGCCGGAATTGGGAGCCAGATCCTCGCGGCTCCGACTCCGGTATCTGACCCAGGAGAACGGACTACAGCGTCTGATCGCTCACCATGCGATCGTTTCTGATGCTTGACGCGATTTCACCGGAGGTGGACTGACAAGAAACGCGCGACGCCGACGAAAACTATCGACGCCGACCGAAGTTTCGGGATATGATCCAACTTCAACGACATGAGTCTCTCTCCATTACAACTCGCGGAGCTGTTTACGGGGCTCGTCCGGAAGCACCCGATTCGCGCTGTGCACATCGCCGGCGACACACTGGAACCGCCGGAACTGGCCTTTGTCGTCCACTTCCCGATTCTCGCGATCCCCATTCGGGGGCAATACGAAGTCGAGATCGAGAGGGACAATGAGATCGTCAAGATTCGCGCAAAGCCGGGAGAGGCGATTTTCTCACCGCCGGACTGCTGGACGAAGCCGACTTGGCGCCCGCCCATGGAGGCGATTCACCTCACGTTCGGCAAGCAGCACGTCGGCGCCAGCCGGGTCGTCAGCCGGCGCGGGACGGACAGTGCCGTGAATGCGGAAAAGCTCGCAGTGCCCAGATCTTTCGGCGGCCCGGCCCACAAGACGCTCGACGCCATTCTCGAAATCGTGCGCAACGATCGAAAATCGCCCGCATTGTCACATCTGTCGAACGGATTGATCTACTGCATCGCGCACGAGTTGCGAAGGTCCGGCACGGATACGACGAGCAAATCCCGGCGACTGTATCAGAATCTGTGCGTCTTTCTTCAGCACAACTATCACGAGCCCGTCACGCGGGACTCGGTCGCAGGGCGCTTCCGAATCACGCCGAACCACGTCTCACGCATCTTCAAATCAGAGGGAAACACACGTTTTACCGACTACCTGACGGCGGTTCGAATTGATCGCGCAAAGCTGCTCCTGCGTCGGTATCCATTCACTGTCAGTGAAGTTGCAGTGCGTTGCGGATTCGCCGACGTCGGATATTTCTGTCGCGTGTTCAAGCGTGTGACGCGGCAATCGCCGAGCGCGTATCGAAATACGATTCCCCAAGGCGAATGAGGCCGGATTCTCCCCGAAAAACGGTTGCATAAGAAGTATGCAGGTGCCGCGCGCGCGAATATCTGAGCAGCGCGAACAGTTACATCTGTGAGGGGTCATGGATGCACGATTCTGCGCTCCGCCGAGCTAGATTGTTACAATCGTCCATTCAATGACTCGATTCTCACGCTTCTGGACGATTGTTTGATCGTATAAAATGCATCAATCAGCAAGGGGCGACCGACACATATTAAGACGGACCCAGGGAGATCCATCCCTTTTTCGGAGGTGCCGTATGCCTGAGCGAAGATCAGCGTTTACCCTACTCGAACTTCTGGTCGTCATTGCCATCATTGCGATTCTGATCAGCGTTCTGCTGCCGTCGCTCAGCGCAGCCCGGGCAAACGGTCAGTCGCTCCTGTGTGGAACGCACATGCGGGAGCTCTCCGCGGCGCTTTATCTGTACGCGACCGACAACGGTGTCTACAGCCCGTGCCTCGACAATTACTCGGCCGCAGGCATCTCCGCGGACCCGTATGGTCTCGATTGGCTCGGCATCGGCAACCAGCGCGGCGGTTCTTTCAACCCGGGAATCAAGGAAGACCCCGGCTCGGGGAATCCTCAGGGTTTCGCGGCCGCACCGAGGTTCGGCCTCATTTGGACGTATTATCAAAACGCGGACATGGTCCTCTGTCCGACGGACATCGCCGGCAAATGGACGCCAAATGAACTGGCGCCGGCCGGCAACGGAAAATTCAGCTACACGATGTTCTCCACGCTCGGTCTGCGATCTCCGGAACGTATTCCGGCGGCGTCGCATTTCGAGAGCGCCCAGAACATTTCCGCCTCGAACGTCCCGATCTTCGTCGAAGAGCATCCGAACGGAATCAACAATTCGAACAAGGAAGGCAACTTCGGGGCGTTTCGCGGCCCCGGCAACATGCCCGGGCCCGATGAGGGCGACATCCTGGTTTCGCGCCACTACCCGTTTACCGCGCGCCCCGGGATCAAGCCGGGTACGTCCGGAATCACGACGTTCGTTCAGGGGTCGTCGAATGTGGGATTCGCCGACGGTCACGTCGAACGCCTCAAGCCCAACTTCGGCATCGGCGCGAGCGCGCTTCAGACGCAGCCCAACCTTCTGCCTAACAACATCGTCGGACTTCACTACAGGTACGGCGTGAAATTCGAACTCCTGGCGGTCAGACGCTAGCGCTGACCGGTCGTCACGCTCGGCATACGCCCGGGCTGTCATATGCATACGAAACTCGCCCGCCGCGCCGGCCCCCTCGACGGCGCATCGGAGGCGACATACTCAGATCGAGGGTGCGTATCAAGGGGGATTCGCATTTTTACTCCGCGCACGGTCCCGCTCACGCGAATTCTGCGACCCCGCGGAATGACTGAATCCACTGCATTTGGTGGTTCCATGTCTCGTTCCATGAGTGAGTATTCGATGCGAAAGCCGAACACGGCGTCGAGCCAACGCCGACACAAGAATCCGGGGCTTTCGCCATCTAATCGTTTCTTCTGAAAGGAGAAGACTAATGCTGAGAGGAAAGAGAGACCCTGAAGGCTGTTGTTGGCTTCCAAATCAATGGAGTCGAACAGCCGGCCGCTACGCCGCAGCGATCGTCATCGCCTGCGCCGTCGGCGTGCAACAAGCACAAGCGCAACCGGCAAACGACGACTGCTCGACCCCGACGCCTCTGACCACAGGCGTGGCGACGGTTGGTTCGACGCTCAATGCGACGGGCGCGGACATCAGTCAGTTCTGCTTCAACTCGCCGGACACGAACGATGTCTGGTTCTCATGGATCGCGGACTGCACAGCTGACGTGACTGTGTCGACTTGCGGCAGCGCCTTCAACACGACGTTGAGCGTCTTCGAACCGCCCTGCAGCGAGTTCATGTTCGATTTCGCGTGCAACGACGACAGTTGCGGTCTTCAATCTCAGTTGATTTTCCCGGCGACCTCCGGAAACACCTATTTGATCCGGCTGGCGGGCGTCAACGGCGCGACCGGCAATTATACAATCACCGTCACGTGCCCGCCGATCGGCGCCTGTTGTATCGGCCAGGACTTCTGCCAGGAGAACATGCTGGAGACGGACTGCGATCAGTTCTTCGGCGTATTCCTCGGCAACGGGTCGGATTGCAGCGGGTCCGAGTGCGCATCCGGCGCATGCTGCACGCCGTCCGGATGCGTGAACGGCAGCGATGATGTCACGTGTGCGGGCAGCGGCGGCACATTCCAGGGCTACGGCTCGACGTGCGCCACGACGACATGCCCCGAGTTCGGCGCCTGCTGCGGCTTCGCCGACGGCATGTGCACTGATCTGACGGAAGCGGACTGCACCGGCATCGGCGGCAACTACCTGGGCGACGCCACAACATGTTCGATCGACGGCGCGGTCTGTGCGACGGGCGCATGCTGCTCGACATCGACGGGCTGCAGCCAGACGGACTTCGGCGGTTGCGGCCTCATCGGCGGCACCTTCTTCGGCGGCGGCACATCCTGTGCCGATCGCGTCTGCAACGAAGATTGCGACACGGCGATTGTCGTCGACAGCGTTCCCTACGTGAATCAGATCGACAACGCCCCGGCGGCCAACGGCGCCGCAGGCGAGTACGGAAGCTGCGACGGAGCGGTCGGCGCCGTCGGTCACGACGTCTGGTACAAATGGACGCCGTCCGCGGATTGCGAAGCAACCGTCTCCTGGACGCCGCTCGTCGGACAGGACAACGTCCTGATCGTCTGGCAGGGCGAGGACTTCGACTGTGCTTCGGGGAATTTCAACAACCTGAACACCGCGATATATGAAGTCGATTGCCAGGAGTGCAACAGCGCCATCGAGACCTGCCCGGACGATGATGCGCCCGAAGTATCGACATTCTTCGCTTCAGCCGGCACGACCTACTGGTTCCAGTGCGGCCAGGAAGGCGCGTTCCCGGATGCCGGCGGACTCAGCGAATTCTCCATCACATGTTCGACGGTCACCGGCGGCTGCTGCGTCGGCGGTATCTGCACGGAACAATTCCCCACGCAATGTGAAGCGAACGGCGGCCTGTACGCGGGCGACGGTACGGATTGCTCAGGCGGCTGCCCCGGCGGCGCCTGCTGCGAGACCGCCGGCACGTGCGCTACCTATGCCACGCAAACGGCTTGCGAAACCGCCGGCGGCGTCTGGCAAGGTGACGGTGTGGACTGCATCAACGTCAACTGCGGTGGCGCCTGCTGCGTTCCCGGCTCCTGCATTGATGCGGGCTCCGAAAGCCTCTGCCTCAACATGGGCGGCACCTACGCCGGCAACGGCACGACGTGTGCGACGACTGTCTGCAACGACGACTGCGCCGATGCCATCGCGATATCCGGCGGCATCACATACGTCGGCACAAACGTCGGCTCCACGGGCGAGGACGCCGATACGTCCTGCGTGTCGGGCGACGTTAACGCGGTCTGGTATTCCTGGGTGGCTGAATGCACGGACTCCGTCGCAGTCAGCCTCTGCGGCAGCAGCTTCGACACAACGCTGGGCGTTTACGATGCCTGCGGCGGACTTGAAATCGCCTGCAACGACGACAACGCCGGCCCCTGCGGCGGCGGCCCCGGAACGATTTCGAACCTGAACTTCGATGCGATCCAAGGCACGACCTACTGGATTCGCGTTTCTGGCTGGAACGGCGCTCAGGGCGTCTTCAATCTGAGCGTCACGTGCCCGCCGTTCGGCGCCTGCTGCATCATGGGCTCGTGCTCGGACCTTTCGATCAATGACTGCAACACAGCCGGCGGAACGTTCCTGGGAGGCGGTACGGACTGTGTGACCAACGGTATGACCTGTACAGTCGGCGGCTGCTGCCTCCTTGATGGCACCTGCTCCGACGGCGTCACGGAGGCCAACTGCCTCACGATGAACGGACAGTACCTTGGCGGCGCGACGGAATGCTCGACGTCCACTTGCTCGCCCGTCGGCGCCTGCTGCACCAGCGGTGTCTGCGAAGTCTCATTCCAGAACGACTGCGCCGCGGGCGGCGGCAGCTTCCTCGGCGAAGGCACAGCCTGCGACGCGAACGCGTGCATGGGCGCCTGCTGCTTCGAAAATGCCTGCACGATCGAAGACCAGGCCAACTGCGAAGGCGCCGGCCAGATCTTCTGGGGGCCGGGCTCGACATGTGACAACATCATCTGTCCGGGGCCCGGATTCGTTCAGCTCAACAATAACTGGAACGGCATCGCCCATCCGTCTGAACAGGGTGATCCGGACCGGCTGCCGGGCTACCGAACCATCGGCGATCGCGGTCTGGTGCTCGACACGGCGACGTCGGTCGGCGGCGGCACCTACAGCGTCCTTTCCGGCAACCTCCAGTTCAGCTTCGAAACCCGCCCCGACGTTGTCGACATGATCATGATCGGTCGACGAAGCGTGAATCCGAATCCGTGGGACGACGTCAACGACGGGTTGGCCGACAACATCGGCATCGCCCCCACTTGGGATCCGACTGGCGGTACGGGCACTGTCACAACCAACACAACGACGCTCAACCCCGTCGTCGTCGTTGGTGACGACTTCGAAATCGGCGTGCTCAGCCACGGCACGGAAGGCGGCGGTCGATTCAATATGACATTGACCTTCACGGACCTGACGACAATCACAACGCAGGTTCACGCCCCCGACTGGTTCGCCAACGGCAATGCCACGCCCGATGCACCAGGCGGCGCACTCGCGACGCAGGCACTGCTGACGCCGGCCCCATTGAGCGGCGGCGACGGTTTCGACGCCGTTGCGGCACATGATCGGGCGGAGGCGGGCGCGCCTTTGAACCTGACGAAGTCCACGATGACTCGCGCTTCGATCCTCGCGGCGACGGGCACCGATGTGTCGGGCAAGTCGCTCCAATCGATCACGTTTGACGCGTGGATTGGAAGCACCTTCTCGGCCGGCGGCATCTACGCCGTCTCCATGGCCGTACCGGGCGCCTGCTGTCTGCCGGATGGCAACTGTTCGGAAGGCGTGCGCAGCGACTGCATCAATGCCGGCGGCATCTACCAGGGCGACGGCACGGAATGCGCCGTTGTCGGTGCGGATTGTGCCATCGGTGCATGCTGCTTCACGAACGGAACCTGTGCGGATGACTATCAGGCTTCGACGTGTGTATCAGAAGGCGGCTTCTACCTCGGCTCCGGTACGATGTGTGCAACATCATCGTGCCCGCCGACCGGTGCCTGCTGCAATCAGAGCACATTTGAGTGCACGATCGACTTCGGTTCAGCCTGCACCAACGCCGGCAACTTCTACAGCGGCGATGGTTCCGACTGCACATTCGGTTGCGACTGCAACAACAATTCGACGCTCGACCTGTTTGAATTGCTGCCGTCCACCGACTGCAACGACAACGGTACGCTCGACGAGTGCGAGACGCCGAACCCGAGCACAGTCGGCGCCTGCTGCATCGACGAAGTCTGCTCGCTCGAGACGGATGGCGACTGCGCGACGGCCGGCGGTATCTTCTTCGGATACTGCACCGACTGCAGCCAGATCATCTGCCCCGGCGAAGGCTATGTGGACCTGGACTTCAACTGGAACGGCGTCGTCCATCCGGGTGAGTCGAACATGCCGGACGCCCTGGAGGGTTATCGCTCAATCAGCGACCGAGGTCTCATCTTCGGAAGTGCAAACTCCGTGGGCGGCGTCAACGGCATTCTGACGTCGGGCAATCTGACCTACTACATGCGGCAACTGGGTGGACCGTCGCTGGATATCATCCACATCGGAGGCCGAGGCAACGCCTGGGATCTGACGGTCGATGGTGACAACGTCGGCGTACGGCCGAACTGGGATCCGAGCACGGGCACGGGCCAGAACACGCCGACATCAGTGTCAACCTTCCCGCCGACGCCGGTTCTCAACAGCTCGTTCGAACTCGGCGTTCTCTACAATGCCGGCAACGGCGGCGGAAACTTCCGGATGACGCTCGGGTTCACGGATGCGTCCACGGTCAGCGTCACGCTGAACGCTCCGGACTGGTTCGCGAACAACAACGGCTCGCCGTCGGCGCCCCAGACGGGCGTTGCGACGCAAGCCAAGCTGCCCGGACCGCTCTCGTCGGGCGACGGATTCGCCGCCGCCTCTGACAACGACAGGGGCAACCCGGATCAGCCGCTGAATTGCATTCAGGCGGTTGTCACGGCCGCATCGCTGCAGTCGGGACTCGGGTTCGATGTCACAGGTCGGCAGTTGAACTCCATCACCTTCGACACGTTCCAAGGCGGAGGCGGCGCCGGCAATGCGGTCTTTGCCGTCAGCTACTACAACCCGACAACGGGCGCGTGCACGTGTCCTGGCGATGCGAACCTCGACAACCAGCTCGACGGTTCCGACGTCCAGAGCTTCGTGGATTGTCTGCTCGGCGGAATGGGCGACTGCTCATGTGCCGACGTGGACGGCATGAACGGCACGGATATGGGCGACATCGCCGGCTTCGTCAGCAATCTGCTGGCAGGCCCGGCATGCCCGTAACGGCCTAGTCAGTTCACGACCTTTTACACCGGCCGGTCGCTCTCGAATCCGAGAGCGGCCGGCTTTTTTTTTGATAGCTCCTCCCCCGGGATTCCGTTCCATACGACGCAGTGGTCGCCCCTCGCACTGCATGGGGACGCCCCGACATACCCTTTTGTCGACTTGGGGGATATGAATACTCGGGCTCGAGACTCGGGCTTCGATGAGCATGTTGATCACCGGCGATTCGTCAGTAACCCGCGTAGGGATCGGGTTCGTAGTGAAGCACGACGGGAACGAACGCCGCCGCCAGGACGGCGAGCACAACGGCGAACTGAATCACGCCGACGACGATCGGTCCTTTGCTCCGAACGCCGGGAATGTGGGAAACCAACACGCCCCATGGCGCGGCCATCAGAATGACGAGCGTGTGTACTGGAACGTCGTCGAGAAACAACGTGTGAACGATAAAGAAACCGGCGAGGAGAAGCAGCGGAAAATTGCCGCCCGCGTCGGAAACGAGTTTCGGCGTTCGACGTAGCAGAATCTGACTCAGGAACACACCGCCGACTGCCGCCGCAAGCGTCGCCGTCGCAAAGAAGTGCGTTGCACTCCCAAGCAGGAACAGCGTGATCGCCGAAACCGTGCATACAACGGCGACGATTCCAGGCCACAGCCGCCCCGCCGACGAATGACCACATCGGGCGAGCGCTAACGCCCAGACGCTGCACACGATGGGTGCGCCGAAAATCCAGGCAAGAGCTGTCGATCGCTCCATTGCGGCCAGCGCCCGCACTGACATCACGACAAATCCCGCAAACAAGAACACTCGGACGTTCTCGTCGATCCACTCTCGCGATTTGCGCGATGAGGAAACCGGGAGTAGCACGATTGAGGCAATCGCGAACAACATCAACCATTGCCAACCTTCGACAAGTCGAATGCTGTCCGGAAAATGCACGCCGAAATACAACGCCTGACCGGTCAACATGCCGATGCCGATCGCTACGATTCCGGGCCATTGCCCAATCCGCGAATCATCCTTTCGATTCCGGACCAATGCGCCGATCCCGAGTGCGATCGCGAATGCAAGTACCAACGGAACGACGGCGATCTTGACAACCATCAGGAGTTCTTCACGACTCATGTAGCGCCCTTGCAATTGTGCTTGATCGGATTCGAGGTTGATTCGAGATCAAAAGCGATGTATCGGCGGAGACTTGATAATACGAGAAAAAAAGGGGCGGCGCGTGCCGCCCCTCTGGAAGTCAGGATGATAATCCACAACGCCTGCCGCATTGGTGGCAGTCATGCCCTGACTCGATCTACTTCTGATTCCCTTCGAGCGCGACAATCACCTTAACCTCATCGCCAAGTGCGCCGTCCTGGAATTTCGTCATCCCGAAGTCCGATCGTTTGAACTTGAAGTTCGCCTCAAAGCCGCCCTTCTTCTGACCTCGCATCTCGCCGATGCCGACCCACTCAAAATCGGCCTCAATGGCCTTCGTGACGCCGTGCAATGTCAAGTCGCCCGTGAGCACCCACTTGTCGCCCTGCTTCTCCAGCGACTTGCTCTTGAACGTGATCGTGGGGAACTGCTTCGAATTGAAGAAGTCGGGGCTCTTCAGATGCTTGTCCCGACCCTCAAACGCCGTGTCGATGCTGTCGGCATCCACCTCGATGTCGAACTTCGCCTTGCTCGGGTCGGCGGGATCGAAGCTGAACTGCCCCGTCGTCTTGTTGAACCTGCCGTAGAATCGACTTGCCCCGACGTGAGTCACGCCGAAGACGACGGAGGAATGGACGCTGTCCACTTCGTACTGCGCCGATGAACCTTCGTCCGCCGCTTTTCCGCCGCCGTTGAACATCAGTCCTGACGCGGCAAACACACTCCCGACCAACATCGCAAGCACTTTCATTCTGGATCTCCTCTCGCATCAATCTCAATGGCGCCCGCCGAACCGTCCGACGAGTCCGCCCGAATCCCTGGAGCGCGAGCAGTGAACACCTCCCCGTTTGGAGTGCCACAAACCCCGCTGAGTGCGGATTCTAGCGCGTTGGGCCCTTTTTTCCCGCTCACCGCGTTTCGACGCCGAACGCAGGCTCCGGGAGCGACGAGGCGACGAAAAAGGCCCGTGGCTCAGCGAGCCACGGGCCGAGAATTGACGCGATTCCGGGGGCGGAACAGTCACCTGCCGGCGCGACCATAATCACTAAGGATCGACGTCACACGCCGACAGCCTCGCGCTTCGCCACGGCGAACGCCTGCTCGAGATCTTCGATCAAATCGTCGGCGTCCTCGATGCCCACGCTCAAGCGCAGAAGACCGTCGGTGATGCCGCGCGACTCACGCTCCGCCTTGGGGATGCTCGCGTGGGTCATCGTCGCCGGATGACCGATGAGGCTCTCGACGCCTCCGAGGCTTTCGGCCAGCGAGAAGAGCTTCGTCTTGTTGGCGAACGCCTTCGCCGCAGCCAGTCCGCCCGCTATGCCGAAGGAAACCATACCGCCGAAATCCGTCATCTGCCGCGTCGCCAACTCGTGCTGCGGATGCGATGCAAGTCCCGGATACACGACACGTTCAACATCTTCGCGCTCCGACAGGAATTGCGCAATTCGCATCGCATTTTCGCAGTGCGCTTTCATGCGCACGCTCAGCGTCTTCACGCCGCGAAGCGTCAACCAACAATCGAACGCCCCCGGCACGCCGCCGACGGCGTTCTGATGGTACTTGATCGTCTCGAACTCCTTCTGCAGGTTCGTGACGATCGCACCGCCCACGACGTCTGAGTGACCGCCAATGTACTTCGTCGTGCTGTGGACAACGATGTCCGCCCCGAGCGACAAGGGTCGTTGCAGATACGGGCTTGCGAATGTGTTGTCGACCACGACGAGTGCGCCGGCCTTCTTGCCGATCGCGGAGACGGCCGCGATGTCGACCAGATTCAGCATCGGGTTCGTCGGCGTTTCGATCCAGATCATCTTCGTTTCGGGGCGGACGGCCTTCTGCACGTTCGCCGCGTCCGTCATGTCGATCCAGGAATACGAGATGCCATAGCGCTTCAGCACGAGCTCGAAGAGTCGATACGTGCCGCCGTACACATCATCCGCGCAGATGACATGATCGCCCGGATTCAGCAGCTTCATCACGGCATCCGCCGCCGCCGTGCCCGAGGCGAACGCCAGCCCGTGCTTGCCGCCTTCCAGCGAGGCAAGGCACGACTGGAGCGCCGTACGCGTCGGATTGCCCGTGCGTGAATACTCATAGCCCTTGTGATTGCCGATGCCGTCCTGCGTATACGTGGACGTCTGATAGATCGGCACGATCGTCGCGCCCGTCGTCGGATCCGCTTCCTGCCCGACGTGGATTGCTTTGGTTGAAAATCGCATGGTTCTGACTCTCTATTTTCGATGCCGGCGTTATCGCCGACATGCAGGGTGGGCCGTGCCCACCATTCTTATGTCGCGCAACACATCCGCCTGGTGGGCACGGCCCACCCTGCAGACGCAAGCCTGCCGGACGCTACACGCCCGCCTTCACGCTGCTGCCCGTATCGCCACTGAGATACGCGATAAAATCGCTCTTCGTCAGCAGACCGATCGGCTGTTCGTGCTCGCGGACGATGATCGCCGACGCCCCCAACGACAGCGCCTTGAAGCCGTGCTCGATCTCGGCCGATCGATCCAGCTTCGGGTGCGGTCGCCCCATCACTTCGCTCACGCAGAGCGTGTCGATGTTCTTTCGATCATACACGAGCTGCAGCGCCGTCACTTCCTGAATCGACCCGACAATCTGCCCCCTGTCGTCGCTGACGGGGACCTGCGATATGTCATTCTCACGCATCATCGATACGGCCTTGCGCACCGAATCGTCGCGATGGACCGTCAGCAGGCGCGGCTTCTTGCCCTTGGATTCCAACACGTCGCCCAGCGTGTTTCCGTGGCCCGGCGTCGGCAGCAGGCCGTGGCTCTGCATCCACTCATCGTTGTAAATCTTGCTGAGATAGGCGCGACCCGTATCCGGCAGAATGACGACGACGCGCTTGCCTTCCGGCAGTCCGGCTGCAATACGCAGCGCGGCACAGACGGCCGTCCCGCAGGAGCCGCCGACCAGCAGGCCCTCCTCGCGCGCCAGACGGCGACACATCAGGAACGAATCCTTGTCCGACACGGCGACTGTCTGATCGACGATTTTCATGTTCGCCGTGGGCGGCACGAAATCCTCGCCGATGCCTTCAACGAGATACGACTTCGGCTTTCCGCCCTGCGTGTAAATCGATCCTTCCGGATCCGCGCCGATGATCTTGATATTCGGGTTCTTTTCCTTGAGGTATCGGGCCGTGCCGCTGATTGTGCCGCCAGTGCCGATGCCGGCGACGAGATAATCGATCTGGCCGTCCGTCTGATCCCAGATCTCGGGACCCGTGCTGCAGTAATGCGCTTCCGGATTGTCGGGATTCTCAAACTGGTTGGGCTGGAACGAGCCGGGGATTTCCGCCGCGAGCCGATTCGCGACGTTGTAGTAACTTTCGGGATCGTTGGCGCCCACATTGGGGACAGTCACTGTTTCGGCACCATAGCCGCGGAGCAGGGCGAATTTCTCCGGCGCCATCTTCTCCGGCATCACGAGGATGCAGCGATACCCCTTGATCGCGGCGGCCATCGCCAGTGCCGCGCCGGTATTACCGCTTGTCGGCTCGATGATGGTGCCGCCGGGCTTGAGAAGCCCCTGCTTCTCGGCCATTTCCAGCATGCGAAGGGCGGGCCGATCCTTGATGGACCCGCCCGGGTTGAAGTACTCCACTTTGGCGACGACATCGCACTTCAGACCCGCAGTCACGCGATGCAGGCGAACGAGGGGCGTCTTGCCCACGAGATCGAGGACACTATCGTAGATCTCCATAATGTTGACTAATCCCGAATAACGATACGAGGTGAGGTCGTTCGACTCCGTCAGGGGGACGGCGTTCAGCGAGTCGGCCCTCGCCATGAAATCCTCCTCGCGGAGGGCGTTTTTTCATGGAACGACGCAATTATGCTAGAGTTACCCATCGGGATATGTCAAGGATGGCCCCCTTGAGACGTGCCACTGGGTGCTTGCCACTCAGTGCTGACGGATGCCATGCTTGTCCCTTGTGGCCGGGTGCCATGCCGACCCCGAGGTCGGCATGTTGGAGCGTATGTCAACACCGGATGCCACAGCTCTCAAGTAGTGCGATTCGGGAGGGATCCAGGATTCAAGGGATCCAGGGACCAAGTGTCAGCGGATGCCGGGTGCCATGCCGACCCCCAAGGTCGGCATCCCCGAAGTGAATAAACCGCTCCGACAATGTCGGAATTCAAGAAACAGGAGAATAACAAGCGATGCCCAGAACCCTGAACGCCCAGACAGCCCTCGATCGCCACTTCCTCGAAACCCGCGGCAAGATCCTGGAAATCGCCGCCAACCTCGATCGCATCGCCGAAGGCGCCGGCGACGCGAAGAGCGATCGCCGCTACGCGCAACTCGCGAAAGCGCTCAATATCCTGACCAGCGATCGCCCCGACAAGGCGGCCGCGTGTCAGATGGCGTTTTCGCTGTCTTTTGAAGATGGGTGGAAGGCGCCGAACGCGAAGTAGCGCCCTCTTGGCTCACCCTTGGTCACGGTCACAATTGGAGCAGATGCCGAATGCAATTCCCGACAACGCCGAATGTTCTGACTGCGGCTACCCGCTACGTGGATTAAAAGCGGACGTTTGTCCAGAGTGCGGGCGAGATTTTGATCGAGCAGAGCCTCGAACATTCACCCGGCCGGCATCTCGTTTGTTTCATCTTGCGGACTGGGCAAAACCGCCATCGCTCTGGACAGTCTTTCTACTCTTCGCTCTGGTTGCCTTGAGACTGCTAGCCCGGATATTTCATCAAGATCGGCTGAAAGGCGCATAGAGAAGGCCTCTTTGCTCTGTAGACTGGGTGTTTGTCTAGAACATTCAGCACAAAGCAAGGAGGCCTTTTGTGATGACAGAGTGTAATTCTGAATCGCTCACTTTTTCCAGTCTTTCTCGGAAGAAAATCATCGCCGATTTTGGCGGCGGTCATCTCACGTCCGACGCCGGCGCGTTGCTGCTTCGCGAAGCGAATCGGCGAACGGGGATGATCGACGCGCTTGCGGCTTGCATCAGCGATCCGCGCGATCCGGCGCGAATCCAGCACGACGCGAAGACGCTCCTCGCCCAGCGAGTCTTCGGCATCGCCATGGGCTACGAAGACGGCAACGATCATCAATCGCTTCGCAACGATCCGATCATGCAACTTCTCGCCGAGACGCCGCCCGATCCCGACGCTCCGCTCGCGTCACCACCGACACTGTGCCGGTTTGAGAACTGGGTCGATCGCAAGTCGCTGGCGCGGATGAGCGCCGTGCTGGTCGATCAGTTCATCGCGTCGCACAGGACGCCGCCGAAGGAGATCACCCTCGACTTCGATGCGACCGACGATCGGATTCACGGCGACCAGGAAGGCTCATTCTTCCACGCCTTCTACTACCACTATTGCTACCTGCCGCTCTACGTCTTCTGCGGCGATCAGTTGCTGGTCGCCTATCTGCGACCGAGCAAGATCGACGCGGCGAAGCACAGCCGCGGCATCCTCAAGCTGCTGGTGCGGCGCATACGCGAATCGTGGCCCAAAGTGCGGATCATCTTCCGCGCCGACTCGGGCTTCTGTCGCTGGAAAACCCTGAAATACTGCGACGAAAACGCGATCGGCTACGTCGTCGGTCTGGCGACGAACACGCGGCTCAAGCGCATCCAGGAACCCTACATGGACGCGGCCGAGCAGCGCTTCGAGGCGACCGGCGAGAAGCAGCGAAGCTTCCACGAGTTCGCATATAGCGCGAAGACGTGGGATCGAAAGCGGCGTGTGATCCTGAAGGCGGAGCGCTTGCCGAAGGGCGCCAACCCGCGCTTCGTTGTGACGAATCTCGACGATTCACCGAAGGCGATCTACGACGCCATCTACACGCAGCGCGGTGAGATGGAGAATCGTATCAAAGAGCAGCAGTTGTACCTGTTCGCCGATCGAACGAGTTGCAGCAGGTTCATCGCGAATCAGTTCCGGCTGCTGCTGGCGTCGGCGGCGTACGTGTTGATCGAACACGTGCGACGCGAGGCGCTGAAGGACACCGAACTCGCCAAAGCTCGTGTCGATACGATTCGGTTGAAGCTCCTGAAGGTCGCGGCCCGCGTGGTCGTCAGCGTCCGCCGCGTCGTGCTCCACCTGTCGAGCAGCTATCCCTATCAGTCACTTCTGCAACGCCTCGTCGCCCGCCTCGCGCCGAGTTAATCCTCCCGACAACCCGACTCGCAGCATGGGGGTAAGGGGGCGCTCTGCGCCCAATCACGCCGATCCGCAAATCCGCGACCCCACCGACCACAATCGGACATCGCAGAACCACCAAACTCGGCCATGTGAAATATGCGGGCTAGTCGCGAGCGATCCGTACACAGAGTTTCTTGTTGATTTCCACCTCGCTCAGTTGACCGATGACCGATTTGCATTCCTGAGCATGAAATCCGTCGCCCTATCCGCCACCTGCGTGGTCGCCGTCGACCTGCTGATTCGACTCATGGCAGTGTGGCGAACCGGGAAGTACCATCCAGGTCCGACAAATTTCGTAAACCGTCGCCGCCGCTGGCGATGGTTTGCCTTCCCCGCGTCTTTGATGATCATCGCGTCGCCTCTCTTCTACAACTGGCCGCTCAAGCTCCGTTTCGAACTGAGTCGATCCGCCCTTGAAAAGGAGGCGGCCCGGCTACGATGTTCACCGAGGAAATCCGTTGGCCCTCGCTGGGTCGGCCTCTACAACGTCATCTCGTACGAACCAATCGATGACGACTGGCAGTACTTTGTGGAAGGAGCGCCGGGGCAATCCGGGCATACCTGGTTCTTCACCGGAAACATGTCGTGGGGATTGGTGTCTCAGATTCGTTTCTCACCCGGCGTGTTGATGCACCATCGACCGGCATCTGTCTCGCCCCCTGACGATCGATTTTGGGGAGACTTGCGTAGACCCGAAATGGCATCTCCACCATGGTACGTATATGACTTTCGTCCTTGAGCTCTGAGAGCAGGCCTGCCGGCTCCGGCCACGGCCAGGCATGACGCAATTCAATCAATCCCTTAGGATCATCGACGGATCAAGCAGCAGTTACCAAGCAGCGAAGCACACCCATGAACTACATCGACCCGCACATTCACATGATCTCCCGCCTGACCGACGACTACGAGCGCATGGCCCACGCCGGCTGCAAAGCCGTCAGCGAGCCTGCCTTCTGGGCCGGCTTCGATCGCGGCAGCGCCGACGGTTTCCGCGACTACTTCCGACAACTCACGGAAGTCGAACCCAAACGCGCCGCCCAATATGCCATCAAGCATTACTGCTGGCTCTGCATCAACGCGAAGGAGGCGGAGAATGTCAGCCTTTCGCGCGATGTCATCGCGATGATCCCGGAGTTCCTCGACAGGCCCAACGTGCTCGGTATCGGTGAGATCGGTCTCAACAAGAACACGCCCAACGAGGCGACGATTTTCTGCGAACACCTGGAACTCGCCGCCTCGCGCGACGAACTCATCCTCATCCACACGCCTCATCTCGAAGACAAGTACAAGGGCACGCGGATGATCCTCGACATGCTGAAGAACGAGTCGCGCATCAAGCCTGAACGCGTCATCGTCGATCATGCCGAGGAGCACACGATTGGTCTCATCCGCGACGCCGGCTACTGGTGCGGCATGACGATGTACCCGATCACCAAGTGCACGCCGCAGCGCGCCGCCGACATGATCGAGAAACACGGAACGGAGCGAATCTGCGTCAACTCGGCCGGTGACTGGGGCCCAAGCCAGCCGATGGCTGTGCCGCAGCTGATTCTCGAACTGCGCCTGCGAGGCCACGACGAGGCGACGATCTCGCGCGTCGTCTACGACAACCCGCTTACGTTCTTCAAACAGTGCAAGCGCTTCAAGTGGGACACGTAGGCTGGATGGCTGGCCCGTCCGTTCAAGGATGGGGTCACGACGATACAATCGCGACTCGACGCCGGCTCTTGAGTGACGTCCGCTCGGCAGCGGGATCGTCGCGCCCCCAACTGCTGAAGCAGTGGGCCACCCGGCCACGCTGGGACAGCGAGGCTCTGAATGCGTGGCACGCGTCAAACCCGAATCTTGCGACTCGTTACTCAACACTCACGACTCAAGGCTCACGACTCACGACTAAACAAAAGATCCCGGCGTCGTAGGCGTCGACACCGGGATCAAGCGAAATTCCACGCGCTCTGAATGTAACCTATCTGCGTCGCCGTCGTCGTCGGCCGACGCCAATTGCCAGGATCAAGCCGGGCATGAACAGGCCCGCACCGCCGGCGCCGCATACGCTGACATTCACCACTGGTGTGACGCCTCGATCCGTCGTACCGCCCGGATCGACCGGCGTACCCGAACCATTGTCGCACTCGAAATCGCCGTCGCCGTCGAAGTCGCGCACCTGCGATCCACAACCGCACAGGCCGGGGTTAATCTTGTTGGGATCGTTCGGACACTCGTCGTTGCAGTCCGGCGTCGAATCTCCGTCGCTGTCCACGTCCGAACCCTCGCAGCCGCAGATGCCCTCCGTCGTTTTCAGCGGATTGTTCGGGCACTCGTCGACACAGTCGGAAACGCCGTCATCGTCCGAATCGACTTCTTCATGGCCGCAGCCGCAGTCGCCGGGCTCCGTCTTGTTCGCGTCGTTCGGACATTCATCCAGGCAATCCGGCGTATCGTCGCCGTCCGTATCAACCGTGTCGTCCTCGCCCGGGCAGACATCGCAGCCGTCCGGTACGCCGTCGGCATCGGCATCCAGCGAATCGTCGTGACCGGGGCAGATGTCATCGCCGTATCCATAGGCGTAGTTCCGCGTGTACCACACGCTGCTGATCTGCGACTTCAGGCTCACGTAAATCGTGCTGCCGTCGGTCGGAAGACCGCTGACGGTCCGCGACGTCGTCGAGCCGGTGTAGCTGGCAAGATCACTGCCGCCGGACGTCGTGCCGACGAGCAACTGGTATTGCGAAACGCCGGTTCCGTTCGACCAGACGAACGTGTACGTCGCCCCGTCGATCAGATCGCCGCTGGCGGCGGGCGTCGTCATTTGCGACGCGCCGTCAGGCACGGGATCGCCGTAGATCGCCTGCATCGTGTCGGCATCGCCCGTGCTCAAGTGGCTTCGTTGTCCGATCGTGTTCTGGTACGACTGATTCGGCGCGAGTACGGTAATCGTTCGACACGACGAGGAACACGAGCAGTTCGAGAAGGCACACTGCCCGTAATGCATGATCGAGTCAAAATCGTAGGAGCCGTCGGTTCCGGCGCCGGTCTGCTTGTCAAAGTTATGCTCCATGCCCGATTGGATGTTACCGGATTCGATCTGCACGTACGTGTCGCGATCGGGCCGCGACTGCTCGTGCCAGACGCCCAACGCGTGCGCCAACTCATGCATGATGATGAACTGGTAGGACCAGTTGTAGATCGAGAGCTGCTGTCTTCCGCCGACCTGACCGACGTACGACCAGTTGCCGCTGCCGCTGATCACTTCGACGTAGTTGATTTCCGTGGTTCTCGGAATGAACTGCACGTCCGCGATCGCTTCCCATGCATCCATCGCGTCGCGCATCAGCTGCTGATTGGTCGAATTCACAGTGCCGTCGAACGTGTACGGCACGATTCCGTCCGGCCAGTGAAACGACGTGATGTACGTGCCGTTCTGCGGATCGTTGGTCCCGCCTGCGTCGCCCGACGGCATCTGGCTGTTGCGGACCATGATGCAGCCGTCAATCAGCGTCGAATCTTCCGGCACGACGACTTCGCTCGCATCCGGCATGGCCCGAAACGAATCCATCGCCACACTCCGCAACGATGCGACTTTCGATTCACTCGGCAGCGTCCCCGGCGTCAATCCCAGCTCGGACGGATCGACAGCGCCCACCAGGTGCGATGTCGGCGACAGGTTGCCGCTCTTGTCCAACTGCGCGTAATAGTACCGGCCCTTCTTCAGAACGACCGTGAAACCACCCTCATCTTCGTAATAGTTGAACAGTTCGTCGCCCTGGTACGTCAGTACGATCGGACCGACGCCGGGCTGCAGGGTTTCAAACGGGAAGTGGTGCTGGTTCGGCGTTGACGCCTTCGCGAGCTGCGCACAACTAACGGCGATCGCGGCCGCCAGCGCAAACCGACACAAAAATATGGTACCACTCGCTCCGACGCGCATGGTTCAGCCCCCGCTTGAACAACATCCTGCACCCGATGACGGGTGCATCCCCTGCGGCGGCGTCCAAGGCGCACGGCGCTTGCGGTCTCCCCTAATGCCTAAGATTACAATCCGGCATGCAACGTGCGCGACGATACCGGTCATCTCGTTCGACAAAACGCAATCGGCAACGAGACTTCCGATACGACTGCTATTGCTGCGCGGGATGGATGATTGAATTGCGCTGATACCGGCCCTAAGGTCTCAGCCTTATCTGGACGTTGACGAATTCGAAATCGTCGAGATCGCCGCTGCACGAACGGGCGCGAATCTTGAACTGGTTTCGGCCTTCGATGAGCCAGCCGGGATCGAATGCGGCTCGATACTCACCGAAACTGCCGTCGCGGGGCGCGTCCGCTAATCGCTCGTTGATCAGTCGGTTGTTGATTCGTACCTGATGCGGGCACTGCACGCCCTTCACCATCAAAATGACTTCAGCCCGCGAGTAGTTCGGCGGCAACTGATCGCGCGACACTTCGAACGTCGCTCGATACGTTCGTCCTTCCGTCTTCCTCTGAAACTGGCTGTTGATTCGCCCCTGGAATTTATCGTTCCCGAGATGATGCACGTCCGGATCCGCCTCCAGCGCGATCACGAGTTCCGACTGCCGCGACAATGCGAAGTTCACTGTCAGCGTCCGACCGCGCACGCGCGCCGCCTCGATGTTCAGTGATTCGGGTACATACCCGGCGCGCGACGCCGACAGCGCGAAGTGATCCGGCACCGGGGGCACCTGAATCTCAAAGCTGCCCGTATCGTCAGTGACGGCGACAATCGAATCGTCGTCAGGCAACGCCAGCAACACCCTCGCACCGCTCAGGCCGACGCCCCGTTCGGCATCCTCGACTGTGCCGACGATGCGACCGATCATGCCGCGCCGAATCCCCGTCGGTCGCGCCGGCGGCGCCGTCGGTATGCCGACTCCGAGGGCGATCCGGACGATCGGCACATCTGCGCCGTCGTCGATGTCCGCTGTTGGCGTTGTCGCCGTATCGTCGGCGTCATCGGCGCCGGATTCGCGACTGGCGCGCATCGCGTCCTTCGTAACCCACGCCGTGTCCGACTCGGGACCAAGCGTCGTCAGAGTTGCGCTGCCCCGTTGCGATACCGCCAGCGCCTCGCTCGCCGACGGCAATCCACTCGCCGACCAAACGACATCCGGCATTGCCGTATCGACGCTTTCGTCGCTGATCGCCCCCGTCGGAGTAAGCCCCTTGTCCTCGATTCCGTCACCACCCGGCAACGCGATCGCCAGCGAGATTCCCGGAATCGCGTCATCGTCCAGCGGCACATCCTGCGCCGGCGCAACGGGTACGATGTCACCGCGAGCATCCTCGGCCGCACGGACGATCGCCTCAGACACGTCGTCCGCATTGGAAACACTCGCTGCCCCTACGATTTCCAGCTCGACAAGTTCGCCGCCCGCCTTGGGCGTCGGCATCGCCAACGCAGCTTGCGCTGGCGTCGCCACATCGATGCTAGCAACTTGCACGCCGAGTTCGTCTCGACCACTTTGCGCTGCGACGTCGCCCGGCAATGCAATCTCGTCAAGCGCCGCTAGCTGCATCGGCGCCCCCGCATCCGAATACGTCACCGTGCTCGGCAGTTCCACGGCTGTGGACCCGTTGGGCGTTGAATCATTCGCCTCAATCATCTGCGCCAGCGCTTCGGCATCTGAAGGCGTCGGCACACTCGCGAAAACACCGATGTCGATCGACATCGCGCCGGCCGGCTGTGATGTGGCGACTTGCGCTGGAGCGGCGACTGAATCCAACGTCGTCTCACCGACCAATGCAACGCCCGCCGGCGTCGGCGCTTCTGTGTGTGTTTCGGCCGCCGTCGGCATCGGCAACTCGACGTCGGCGAATGAAGATTCGGCAAACGTCGAATTCAGCTCCGCCAACGCGTCCGCCATCCGCACATCGGCCGATGCGGACGACGCTGCATCCGCGTCCGTAGTTTCGATCCGAGTAAGGGACGCCTCCGACGGCGCATCGCTCGGCAAGTCGCTCGTTCTCGGCGCAAGTTCCACCGCCGTCATCGCTTCGACGGGCTGGGATTCCAACGCAGGGCGCTCTGCATTCGCCACTTCCGCCGCCACAGTCTGGACGTCGACGAACTCGCCGCGAATCTGCTCGCCGATCTCCCCCGCTGAAGCCTCGGACAATAGTGACACACGAATTCGATCCTGCCCGCCGATTGCCGAGGCAATCGTCGTCGACACCTTCAGCACATTGAATAGCAGCATCAGCACAAGATGCGCCAGCAGCGACGCGAGGAGACAGCGAGCCATCAGACCGATCTTGCGATCGCGAAAATCACGCATCATCGCCAGAAACAGCAGCGTGAGAATCAGCGCGAGCAGCGCCCACATCAGGTTCGGTGCAATCTGCCGCCACAACGCCGCCCAATCGACGACGCCGCGTTCAAACGTCACATCGCGATACACTTCACGTGACGTCGATTGAAGCAGTCGTGAATCGTCTGCGCCATCCGATGATCGATAAGTCAATTGGAATCCCGAAAGCCCCAACATCGGATCAAGTTCATCCCGCTGCGTGTTGATCGTTGTGTCGAGAAGCTCCGCTGCTCCGTATCCGTCGGGGAGCATGCGAATCCGATACAGATCGAAGCCGCCGGTCCCGCCGCGCCGATTCGACGCGAAATACAGGAAATCACCCGCGGGGCTCAACGCAGCAGCCAACTCGTCCCAAACGGAATTCGCCGCCGCGATCATCACGGGCGGCGCTTCCGAAAGCAGGTCCGCGCGATAAAGATTGAAATCCGCCGCGACGTCCGCCGTCGAAGTTGATGACCGCTGCTCGCCCGGCGCCTCGCCCGAATCGACCGGTCGATTCGACGCGAAAATCACTTGCGTACCATGTTGCGAAACCGTCGCGCCGATCTCGTCGAATGCCGAATTCGCGCCATTGATTGGCGCGGGCGAGCCCCACGCCCCCTTCGAATATCGACTGATGAACAAGTCGAAGCCGCCGACAGCCCCGGCTCGATCGCTTGAAAATACCAGCGTGTTCCCATCGGGCGACAACGCCAGGTCAAACTCACCGTCAGGGCTGTTGACGGCATCCAGCGCAACCGCAGCGCCCCAGGTCTCGCCGACTCGCTCGCGAACATACACGTCCGCGTCAGCGCCCGCACCGCGTACGAATACGAGTCGTCGTCCCTCTGTATCCAACGCGTAGTCCGTCGCGCCGTCCGTCAGGCGCAGAATCTCGTCCGCCGGTTCGGGGACGTCCCACAGAATGTCGCGCACCTGCGCATTCGCCTCGGGCGTACGGATCTTCCGCGCATCCGTCACTGTCACCCGCTTCCGCGGCCAGACTTTCCACGCGACAAACCCGCCGCCGGCGACAAGCAGCGCCAGGCTGATTCCCAGGATGGTTCGCCAGTGCTTCATTGCGTCGTGAATCGTTACTCACCGCCGCCTGTGACGACTGTATCGAGGTACGGTTCCTGAATCCCCGCCGCCTTGCAGATGTCCAACGGCCTGACAATCGCCTCGTACATCGCATGATGATCGCCGCGCACCGTGATCTTCTGCTCCGGATTCTCCGCAACGGCCTCGTCAATCATCGTCCGCAATTCCGCGGGTTCGACGGCCCTTCCCGAGACGATCATCCGACCGTCCTCCGCCACGTTGATGATGATCTCTCGCAGCGCCGTGCTGATCGGCCCAGCCGCCGACGCTTCGGGCAGCGCGATCTGCATCTCGCGTTCTTCTTCCTGAAACGTCGTCGCGACGAGGAAGAAAATCAGCAGCAGAAAAACCATGTCAATCATCGGCGTCATCTCAATCGACGGCCCCGACGCTTCGCGATTCCCCGATCGGATTAACATGCCTGCGCCCCCAATCCGTCGGAAACGCCGATCGCAGGCACACGAATTGACGTATCAACTTCATCGCGGCCATTTTCGCCGTCATGCGCCGCAACCCCGTTGCCGTTTGTCGACTCAACGCCGTTTGACTTCGGTCCGTAGGCGTGTTCTTCCAGAAACTCCAGCGTCATCCGGTCCATCTCCGCCACGAGCGAATCAATCCGTGCGGATAAATAGTGATACGCAATTACGACGGGGATCGCGACCAGCAATCCAGCCGCCGTCGTGATCATCGCCTGGTAGATGCCCTCGGCGAGCAATTCCGTCTTGCCGAGCGCCTCGCCCGACGCCGCCACTGTCTGGAACGCCTCGATCATGCCGAATATCGTCCCCAACAATCCCATCAGCGGGCAGACGGACGCGACAACAGTCAAGACGCGCAGGTTCTTCCGTAAGACGGCGATCGAGCGTTCGCCTGCATCCTGTACGTGCTTCTCGAGCACCGCCACGGGCTCATTCAATCGCTTGATTCCCGCAGCTAGGATGCCGCCCAGCGGCGACTCGGATTCACCGCAATACGCGAGCGCCGCTTTGCGCGACTGCTTCGGATCCCGCATGATCGCGTGCAATCCGTCGAGAAACCCCGACGGAATGACGGAACCGCCCCGCAGGCTCACAATGCGCTCGACGATCACGCCGAGCGCGAACAGCGAACAGAGGATGATCGGGATCATCATCGGTCCGCCCTTCAGCACAAAGTCCCAGACTGATTGAATCGCGACCGGCTTTCCGCCCGCCGCCGATTCCGCCAACATGACGATGCCGCCGATATCAACCATCTTGTCCTACCTCCGCGCTCGCGCAAAAGCGCGCGAGAAAATAACAGAGTCGATGCACTCTCCGCACGAACCGTCTTGACTAGCCCGGCATGCCGGCGCTCGCCAGCGCCTGTAGTCGTTCACCCGCCGGCGCTGCCCATTTCGTCTTGCCGTACTTTTCCACAACCGTCTTGAACTGCTGCCGCGCCTCACCTCGCCGGTTCATTCGCTCAAAACAACGCCCCGCCTCGAACAGCGCCGCCGCGCTCCATTCCGGATAAGCGTACAGAATGTCCGTCTTGATCAGCTCCCTCACGGCCCCCTCATAATCCTTCGATGCGAACAGACATTGACCGATCTGAAACTGCGCCCGCGCCGCCGTCGGTCCCTTATGCCCGTCTGTGACGCGTCGATAGGACTCGATTGCGTCGGAAAAACGCCGATCGTTTTCACGCGCCCAGCCGATGCCGAAATTCGCCTGATACGCGTTCTCAGAATCTCCGTGCTTGGCCAGAAACTCGCCGAACCGACGCTCGCTCTCCGCCCAGCGCTGTAGGCGATTCAGTGCATCTCCAAGTCGCAACAGTGCGCTCGCGTGATAGTCCGCATCAGGGCCCAATTCGATCGCCCGCTCCATCATCGTCACGACACGTTCGTACTGCTCTCCGCGAAATGCCGCTTCTCCAGCCAAATACGCCGCCGGTCCGACGAGATCGCTCTTTGGGAATGCCTCTATCAAGTCACGCATCGCCGCCGACGAAGCATCCATCGCGTCCATCTCGAATCGCGTTTTGCCTAGGCGATACAACACCTGATCAACGGCGAATCCGTCCGGCAACTGCTTGTCGCGCCACGACGTCGCAAGGCCTTCGAGCAGTCGAAGTGACGCAGCACGATCGCCGCGCTCCGACTCGATGACCGCCAGTTCCAGCGCCGCATGCCGACCCAGCGCCGAATCCCCCGACGACTCGACAATCTCCCCGAACGCAGACGCGGCCCGCGCAACCTTGCCGAGTTTCCGCAGACACCACGCCCGGTCATATCGAATTGCCAGCGACAGACTCGCCGCCAACGCGTCGAGCTTCACGTCATCGAACTGCTCGATCGCACCATCGCAATCCGACGCCCGCGCCAACGCCAACACACGATTCGCCTTCGCCTTCTCGCGATCGGCGAACGCCGGCGTCGACGCAAGAAGTTCGCGCAACACCTCGGCCGCCTCGTCAAACTTTTCCGCCTGAATCAATGCCTCGGCCTGTCGCAACCTCACGCTCGCGCGCTCATCGTCCGACGCATCCTCTCCCGCCATCGCTGCAAACGTTTCTGCCGCAAGCTCCGGCCGCCCCGTTCGAAGACCGATCGACGCCAGATGCTCGCGCGCCGGATTCGCAAAGCGCTTTGCACCTTTCATTTTCAAAACTCTACGAAACGCCTTCGCGGCGTCATCCAGGCGATCCATCGCCACGAACGTCTGGCCCGTCTCGAAGACAGCCTGTGCACGATGCGGCGACTCCTCCGCCTGCTCGATGATCGACGTAAACCGGCGAAGCGCCGTCTCGTAGTCCCCCACGCGCTGATGCGCGATTCCGGATTTCAGCAATGCGTCGTCTGTCGGCGCGCCGTCCGGCGCTGCGATGAAGCGATCGAGCCACGATCGCGCGTTTTGCCAGTCTCGGTTCGAAAAGTGAATGTCGCCAATCGCGAACACCGTCGCCGACGTCTCGCCGCCTTCGCCGAGCGCCGACAGGGATTTCATCGCCGCATCAAGATCGCCGTTGCGATATTGCGACAAACCCAGCCGGCGGCGCGCCACGGCACTGCGCGAATCCGCCTCGCTCGATTTCAGAAACGCCGCGTACCGGTCGGCCGCGGCTGCATAATCGCCCGTCAGGTAGGCATTCTCGGCATGTACAAAAGCCAAGTCGGCCGGCAACGCCGTGCCCGAGGTCGATTCCTTTCGCCACGCCGCAATTTGTTCGTCGCTCCCGCGATAGTCGCCCGTCTGATGTTTCGCCGACGCCAGCATCACGCGCGCGCCCGGCATCAACGGATGATCGCTGTGTCTCTTCGCGAAGTCGTTGAGTGCGTCGATCGCATCTTCGTTTCGCTGCATCCGCACGCACGCGACTGCCAGGTCGTACCGCATTTCGGCGATCAACTCGCTCTTGGGATGCGCTTCGATCGCCGCTCTCAGCAGATCTACCGCCTTCTTCGCGTCGTCGCCTCGAAGAAGACACTTCGCCCGCCAGTAACGAGCCTGATCCAGATAGGGCAACGACAATTCCGCCGACGCGATTTCCGATTTCTCCAACGCGGACTCGGCGTCCGCAAACCGCCCGTCGTCGAGCAGAACGCGCCCTCGAATTAACTGTGCGTACGCGACGTTCGCCGCACCAATCGCCTCCGGCGCCTTCAGCGCCTCATCCAGCAACGCCATCGCGGCCGAATGATCGCCCTTTTTCCACATCGCCGAACCGCGCCCCAGCGCCGCCCGCGACGCCAGCGTTCCGCCGGCCTTGTGAACGACTTCATACGCCTCCGCCGCACCGTCCAGATCGCCGGTCCGTTGCATTGCATCCGCCAGCGTCAGACGGACTCGCTCCGCCATCGCATCCGGCAAGCCGTCGCGTAGCGCCGCCTTCGTCAGCTCGACGGCGTCCGCATCCTTACCCAACTGCGCGGCCGACAGACCGCCGTAGGCCCGAACCAGCGCCGCGAGATTCGAATCAGCATACGCCTTGAGAAACGCCGTCGCATTTCGAAGACAGTCAAGGTGCTTTCCCGCTCGATACAGCGCCTCTATGCCGATGAGCGCGGCGTCATCCGCCAGTGCATGCCCTGCCAGCCGCCCCCGGCATCGCGCCACGACATCCGCAGCGCCGTCGTAATCGCCCAACGCCGACCTGCACTGAGCCAACATCACGCCGACATCCGCCGCAAAGGCGAACGACTCATCATCAAACAGTTTCGATAGAAGCGGCGATGCATCCGCAAATCGACTCTGCCGGACGAGACACACGGCAAGACCGTAGTGCGCCTGCTGCGATTCCGTCTCGTCCGGTGAATCCGCCAGCACTCGCCGATACTCCTGCTCAGCGATGTCATAAAGCCCGCGTTTCAGGAATCCATGCGCCGTCGCCAGGGAAGCCGCATCGTCGCCGCCGCCGTGAGCCTGCGCCGCAAGACCGACTATCAGCAACATCGCCATCGAGCATCGTGAATAGAACGTGCGTGCCGGCATGGAATTCGCGCCTCCAGCGCCGTTGAGTGGGATGATTCGATTTTTCAATTCGCCGAACGACAGGTTGGTTACGCCACAAGGGACGTCGAGGTTCGGTCTCATTCTAAGGTAAGCGAAAGACGAAAGTCACGATTTCGCACGCGCCAATCGTCGGACTTCAGATGACGACAACCAATTGCCTGTCGCCGCTTCGCCGGGATCGTCAGGATCGCCGGCTGCAATTTGTCGCAATCCGCACATGGTCGCATGTCATGCCGAGCCCCCCCGTAGGTGCAGCCATGCAATGCAATTCGATTCCGCTCTAGTTGACCTTCACCGAATAAACGCGTGCGTATGAAAATCGCCGTGCTACAGACGAGTGTCGCACGGCGATTCAGGCAAGCGCAGGCTCGAACTGCCTATCTCCCCGCCGTCTTTTCGAGGTCCTCGATCTCATCAGCGCGCGATTCGAGTTCCTCGGCACGCTGGTACACGCTCTCCAACTGACGTTCAATCTTCGCCGCCCCGGCATGCAGGTCCGCAACCGCCGCCTCAAGTTCCGAGCGCTCCTTGTCGGAGCTTGCGCGATCCAGGCGGGACTCCATCTCCTCAGCCTTTTCGCGCATTCGCTCGGCCTGTTCGGCCAGTCGATCCGCCTCTGCCTCGAGCTTTGCTGCCTGTGCTTCCAGCTCCGCCGCGCGCGCACGACTCGATGCCGAGCGGCCCATCAGCTTCCGTAGCGATGCCGCATTCGGCGCCGCTTGCGCTGCAAGCTCGTACGCGCGAAGAGCTTCTGTGTAATCCCCCAGCGCAGCCGCCGCCCCCGGCGCCGTCGATGCCACCGACCCGATGCCGATGCCCGACGAACTCGTCGCCGTCGGTTCGATCAGGCTGAGGAAATCGCGGAACGTCTTTTGAATCAAACCGCCGCCCTGCACGCCAATCTCGTCATCGCCCGGGTGAACCATGACGGGCACGTCATCCAGCGCCATCAGCTCGGTCAACGCCTCGAGCTTGCCCTTCGAGATGGAGTAGGTCTTAGTATCATCCATGCCGTTACCAGATATCATCTCCACGAACGCGGCGAACTTGGCCTGGTCGGCCTCATTCGCATGCACCTCGATGCCGCCCGGAACGCTTCGAACGCGCGTCGGTACATCCGATCGAGACATCAGCTTCGTCAGCGCCGCCAGCTTCTCGTCCGGCAGTTGATACGTTCGCACGACAATGCCGTTTGCCATCGGTACCGCCGAGAAAACGCTCGGCGCGGATCGGACCCGACTGCCCGAGGCAACCGGCGGGATCGGCGAGGGCGTCCGCGCAACGGGCGCCGGGAATCTCGGGCCCGACCGCGAAGTGTTGCGCTGCTCGATCAGAACCGAGAGCTTCTCCGATAGCTCGGCCATCTGCCGTTCGAGGCGATCAAGCCGTGCGTCGGCGTCGTGTGCCGGATGCACGTCGCCCACCTCGACCAGCGTATCCCAACCGGCATGAGCGTGGGCGTGATCGTCGCCCGCAACCGTCAGCACGACACCGTCATGGGACACAGCCGGATTGAGCGTGATGATGCGGCCGGAGGAGGGATCCGCGAAGACAACCTCGCCGGTTTGAATTCGATGATCGCCGCTCTCGATAACGATCGCTTCACTCGCGACTGCCGCATCGTCCACTGGGGCGGCGTGTATGAACTTCACCGGCTCGGCTTCACTCTTGTCCTCCGGCGGGCAGGCCGCGGAACTGGCCGGCATCGAAACCCATGCCGCAAGGAACAGGATCGGCATCGCGAAAATTCCCATTGAAAACGCCCTCGGAGAAACACGACTTGTCATCACCATCGTTAACCTCCTTGAAAACCTCGTCGCCTGGGGCGACATGACACCTACCGCCGGCACCGGCGAGAATCGCCCTTGCTCACTCAAAAACGTTCGCGCCTGTAACAGCGCCGTCGCATACGCGCGGCGCTCGCGCGGATCCAACCAAGTCACCCATGCGTCGCAAGCGTTTTCGGCCTCGTCTCGTAGACGATGCCGGACCCACCAGACGATTGGATGCCACCAATACACAACGCCGATCAAGCAATCGAACCAATGCGTCAGATGATCGCGCCGCCGCAGGTGGGCCAGTTCATGCACGATCACCGCACGTCGACCCGCCGGATCCAACTCAGACCACAACGCGATCGGCAGCACGAGCCGCGGCCGCCAGCCGCACACAACCATCGGCGAAACCCGATCATTCACGAAGATCGTCTCAGGCGGCGTCTTCAAACCGATTGACGATGCGCACGCGCGGACCATAGCACGAACGCCGCGCGGTGCACGCTTCGCCGAACGCAGTCGGAGTTGAAATCGCAGAGTCGCGATCGCCTTGACCGCAACCAACAGGATCGCGACGCCCAGCCAGAGCGACGCCGGTATCGCCGGCATCGCGCCGATCGAATCCCGCAACCGAATCCATGCACCGAACCACTGCCGAATGCTGCGCCTGGCCGATTCCCTGACCGCCATCGGCAACGCACCGCCGGCTCGCGGCGGAATCCCGACAATGCCGATCCGCTCGCATCCCGCCGGCACCGCCGCCCGACTCGTCGTCTCATCGGGCACGCAGGCCTCGGAAACACGATCCAAGGCGCTTGCGGTCTGTATCTCCGACACCGACGTCGGCGACACACTCCCGCAACCAGGTTCGATGGCTGTAAATAAGGGTGACGATTGCCCGACCGAGTCATGCGCCGCAACTGGAAGGGACGGCGCATGCCCGTCCGGCCGGACAATCGTCATGGGTGGAGTGGGGGCCGGTTCGTCCGACAGTTCGATCACATCGAGCGTCGGCACTGCTTCAATTTCATCAAGGACGCGCGAATCGGCGTAGACCGTCGTTTCAACGGGGGAAGCCGTCGCGTTCGTATCATCCGCAGGCTCGCACAAGCGAGTCATCCCATCGGTTTGACGAGACAAGACCGCCGCGCTCTCGAAATCGCCGTCGCAGTCCGCAGTCGAACGCGACTCGAACCTCGCCGATTTCGACTCGGCGATCATCGGGCGTGAGTCCATCACAAGACTTGGCGTGGCCGCCGCTGCGGCGTCATCGTCGTCCGCTTCATCGATAGTGCGTAGCGCCATCGGCGGCAGCAACACGGCGGCGAACAGCCAGATCAGGGCGCCGAGCCACAAGGCATGCCGCGTCGCAGGTCGGCGAACGCCCCATCGAACGATCGCCCAGACGATCAACGCCATTGGGACGACCGCAAGACCGTTGCGCCACAGCGCCTGCGTCCACCATGTGATCCAGTCAGTCACTTCGGATCCCCTGAGAATCGCCGCCTATCGCGACTTGTCATCCAGTTCGTCGATCAGCTTCTGAAGGGCTTCGATGTCTTCACGATTGAGCCGCTGGCTCTTGAGCAGCTGAAGCACCAACGGGCCGGCTGCACCGTCGTACAATTCGTCGACCAAGAGTCGAAGCCGCTCGCGACGAACCCGATTTCGAGTCAGCGCCGGTCGGTACACATACGCGAGCCCCGACTTGTTGCTGCTGACGACGCCCTTCTGCTCCATGCGCGTGAGAAAGGTCAGAACCGTCGTGTAGGCCCAGTCCCGGCCTCGCGAACGCAATGCGTCCAGCACCTGCCGGACCGTACTCGGCCCCGCATCCCACAAGACGCGAAGCACTTCCAGCTCCGCCGCACTCAGTTCTTGAGATTTGTCGCCCAACGTCGCACCTCCGACTACATGTGTAGTAGGCTACTACATACGTCGGAGGATGGCAAGGTTTTTTGTTCGCCATTTTTCGACGACGCGTCAATTCGATTGGTTCAGAGAGCGGCCAGGATGATTCGCCGCTCTCTCTGCAGAACGCCCCGCAATGGGACTTCTTTCGCGTTGCGGGAATATTCGCGAATTTGTCTTGTCAATCGTCGAATCGCGCTCATCGGAGGTTTCTCAAAGCCCATTCCGCAGAGGATGCGTAACTCGATATTCGCCGTGATGCGCCGCCTGCCGGCGCTTATTCAACAAAAAACCGCCTGCAATCATCGCGATTGCAGGCGGTTCGATTGAACGAACTTCTTCGGCGTCACGAGGACCGCCGAGATTGCTTCAGTGCCCGACTATGCGCCAAGTAACGCTGTCACGAACTGACCCACGTCACTCATCGTAACGCTGCCCGATCCGTCCATGTCCGCACATCCGCAGTTGCCCGAACCCGTGCTGCCCGAGACCAGGCACTCGCCGAACGACTGCACGTCGCGACCGTCCTTGGAACCGTCTTCGTTGACGTCGCCTTTCACACCAGCGCACACGAATGGCATCTCCGGGACGTGAAGCGTGGCCGTGATCTCCGTCGGCGTGCCGGGGCGGAACATGCTCAGCTCGACTTCGCCCATCACCGGCGCAACGTCGGCAGTAAACCAGAATGTGTACATCGTGCCCCATCGCAGGGCGTTCGTATTCTGATTCTGTGTGAACGTCTGCGGACTCGACCAGGACACGGCGCCCGCGCCGACGCTGGACGTCCAGTCCGTATTGTCATACGGATCGCCCGAATGATAGTCCACGTCGTGGAAGCCGACATTCGAGATGTTCGCACCCGCCGGAATCGGAACGCTCAACCCATCCGCGCTTCGATGCGAATTGAAATTGAACACGTTGTAGGTGTATCGATACAACCCGCCGCCGATGTCATCGACCTTCGAAGCGAAGATGAAGTGGCCTTCCAGCGGCACACCGACTTCGACGATTTCCACCGACGGATCCGGCACGTTGACGCCGCCGCCGTGATCGCGCCATGCGTAAATGCCGGGCACACTGGTATTCATGTTACCCTGATACGAAACTTGCATCGCCGCGTCGATCGAGGCCCGGATGTACGACGCATTGTTCAGTGCGTTGCCCGCTGCCGCGTCATCCGTCGCCACATACATGCCTTCAAGGAAATACAGCGCCCCCGGGAAATTCGCCGAACTCATGTCGGACTCATGAATCTGCAGACGCCGATCGATCTGGGAGAAGCCGCCGCCAGGGATCAACGGTTCGAATACGCCGGTAAACCCGTTGACGCCCGAACGGGCCGCCTTGCTCGACTGGCCCGCGTTGAAGCCGGCGCCGTACACATCCAGGCAGCCGGCGCCGAGCATGTTTCCGCCCACGCCGTTGCAGGACGGACCGCAGCCGGGTTGTGCGCCGGCACAACACGCCGTTTTCAACCACGCCATACCGATCTGCTGAAGCTGACCGTCGTAGAGCCGATAGGCATTCTCCGCGAGCCCCGGCGTACCGTCGTTCGTCCAGAACAGGTTTTGATCACCGATGTTGCACGTGTGGCTCCCCATCGTAATGGCGCGGATGCCGCCAACGGCACTATGATTGGAAATCGAAAGCGAATCCGAGAGGATCACGTCAGGCCCGATGTCCTCGCACAACGCGGGCGTACAAGGCGTGCCATTGCCGTTGTAGTTTCCATTCAGCGCCGAACAGCCGAGGGGCGACACGATAACGCACGTGTCGTCCATCAGGCAGCACGAGCCTTCGCAAGTGACGCTCGCGCAATCCGCGCCGGATGAATACGTGCCGCTCGCCGCATCGCATTGGGCCTCAGAGAGAATCTGACAGCTCCCGTCCGGATCGCAGCAGGCGCCCGTACACGATACGCTCTCGCATTGCTGACCGAAGCTGAAGATCCCGCCCGATGTCGTGCACTCCAACCACGATGTGATCGAACACGTGCCGTCCACCGCGCAACACGCGCTGTCGCACGGGCTCGGCAAACACGGGAATCCCACGCCCTGGAACACACCGTTCGCCGTCGTGCAGTCGGCTTCGAGGAGCTGTTCGCACGTCATGTTCGGCAGGCAACATGCGCCGATGGGCGTCGGCGGACCACATTGAATCAGGACCGTCCCGGAACCCTGGTCGGAATTGCTGTTCCAACCGCCGATGCGAATCAGATAGCAGCTTCCCGCCGTCACGGGCGCCTCGAGCAGCGACGAGAATCCGCTGCATCCGTTACCGTCTTCGTTGCACGCAAGGAATTGAAGATTCGAACAATTGCAGCCGCTGTAGATCGCGAGATCGCTGTCGTAATTGACCGTGCCGCACGTACTGACTGTCAGCGTGTCCGTGCACGTCGCCGTGTACTCGAACCAGATATCGGCATATGTCTGGCCGCCGAAATCGCACCCGGGATTCACAGGCCCGTCCGTCGTCGCACCCACCGTACTGAACGGAGTGACGCCGGCGCCGATCGGAATGGCGTTCGCACAGTTGTCATTGACAGGCTGCCCAATCGCCGGCGCCGCGCCCGACAACAGCACGACCCCGCCCCACAACCATGTGAGACTGCACCTCGACCACGAAGTCTTCATCGATGAAACCTCCCCTATCAGAAGTGAATTTGGCTGCCCGCCGCTACCGATATTACCAGACGCAACCGTGCACGATCAAGAGAATTCGATCCTCGGTCGTATCGCACCGCCAAACAACGCCGATCGCCCACCTTCAAATCCAGCGTTCTTTTCGAATTCGATGTGCAATCGCGCGTCCGTCCCGCGGCGCAAGAAAAAGACCGCCATGCGCTGGGCACGGCGGCCGCGAGAGGAGAATCGCCAAACAGGCAAGAACGGGCCTGCAGAGTTTGAAACGTCTGAGTTTCAGACCATTCAGCCCCTGCTGGGCACTTCTCCCACCCCTCCCCCGCGAGGGTCTCGTATCGACGGCCGCCAACGGCTGATTCGCCGGCTCGGACGTTCGCCTGGAGTTCAACTTCTCCCAAACGCCCGAATTTCCCTTTCCACGACCATTATCGTACCAGATTCGACACAATGGAAACAACTGCGATTCGATGTGGACCCCGTGAAAATGTGCCCCAGAACCTGTGTCGGCAACCGAACATGCCGCCCCTCGCCTTGCCAAAAACCCAGACTCCGATTAAGAGACATCGTCCATGATTGACCGACATCAAGCCCGAATTCTCGCCCTCCAATCGCTCTGCCAGTTCGAAGTCCTCGGTGCGGATTTTCTAGCACAACTCGACGACTTTCTGGCCGACGAGAAGCCCGACGCGCCCGTTCGCGAATACGCCCGACGCCTCGTGCTCGAAACCCGGGACCGCATGCCGGAGCTCGATGCGGCCCTGCAAACGGTCGCCGACAACTGGGACCTCAAACGCATGGCGCCGGTCGACCGGAACATCCTCCGCGTCGCCGCTTGCGAGATGAAGACTCAGCCGAACATACCGGCCAAAGTCGCCATTACCGAAGCCGTCGAAATCGCCAAGGCATTCGGAACGGCGGAGTCCCCGGGCTTCATCAACGGAATCCTCGACGCCGTCCTCAAGAAACACCTGCTGGAACGCGACGACTCGGAGGAACAAAGCCCGGTCGCCAATGAAGTCCGACCGCAATAAGATGTGGGCTGCATGCCGCCGGCACGACCTTGGAATACCTGAATCGAAACCTTCGACTCGCGACTCGTAACTCACATGGGCCTGTTTGACCGATTCAAGAAAGCACTCACGAAGACCCGCGACAAAGTCGTCTCGGGCCTGCGTTCCGTCCTGCCGTTTGGTCGCCCCATCGACGAGGCTTTGCTCGACGACGTCTATGACACGATGATCACCGACGACTTCGGGCCGAAGACGGCGGACAACCTGATCGCCGCCGTTCGAAACGCCTGGAAGAAGAAGGAGATTTCCGAGAGCCAGCACATTATCGAATTCCTCAAGAAGAACATCGTCGAACGCTGGCCCGACGACGTACGCCTCCTCGCCAAAGCTCCGAGCGGGCCGACTGTCGTCCTCGTCGCGGGCATCAACGGCTCAGGTAAGACGACCAGCGTCGCCAAACTCGCCAACCACTTGAAGAAGAATGGCAAGAAAGTCGTCCTCGCGGCGTGCGACACCTATCGCGCGGCCGCTGTCGCACAACTGACAGAGTGGGCCGGTCGTTGCGGCGTCGACATCGTGAAACACGACCAAGGCGCAGACCCGGGCGCCGTCGCCTACGATGCGACCGAAGCCGCCATCGCCCGTAACGCGGACATCCTCCTCGTCGACACCGCCGGCCGTCTCCACACGCAGGACAACCTGATGCGCGAACTCAACAAGATTCAGCGCGTCATTGAGAAGAAGATCCCCGGCGCCCCGCACGAGGTCCTCCTCGTTCTCGACGCCACGATCGGCCAGAACGCTGTGCAGCAGGCGAAACACTTCAGCGAACACGTGCGCGTTAGCGGCATCATCCTCGCCAAACTCGACGGCAGTGCCAAAGGCGGAATCGTCGTCGGCATCCGCGACCAACTCGACGTCCCCGTTAAGTACGTCGGCCTCGGCGAACAGATCGACGACATCGAACCCTTCGATCCGCAGCTCTTCGTCGACGCCCTCTTCGCCGAGTAGTTTGCTCGTCACCCGTTGATGTCCGCGGCGGTTTTCTGGAACAAACGCTCGCAGTCGCCGAGTCGGCATTCGCATGGCCGGGGCGATAACACACGCGCGATCGTACGCAGAGACACGGACCAATCCATGGGGGCGTGCACAACCGCACGACTTGATTCGCCTGGCGAATCTCGGACTCGACGCCGACGGTGCATGACTCGATGGTCCTTCCCCGAAACGTGCTTGCGGACTGGCAACATCCCTTCCCAATCCGCTAAGATATGTGCTGGCATCTCTTCAAGGGGGATTCCATAACTTCACATCAGGGTCGGGATAGTGGCTTGTTCGGTGGAGGACGACCGGCGGAATGTTCACGCATAACGAAATGAATCGATCGCGATCTGCAATCGCGACGCGCTCGAAACTCGCGCTTCTTCTCATCACGCTGTCTCTCGCCACGCTGTCAAATGCTGCGCCCCCCGCAGGGTATTATGACTCTGTCGACACGACGTCTAGCGCGACGCTGCGTACCACGCTCCACAACGTGATCAAGGATCACACGCGCTATCCATACACATCATCGTCCACGGACACATGGGACATCCTCGAAGAAGCCCAACAGGACCCCGCGAACTCGAGTCACATCATCGATGTCTACGGCAACAAGAGCATTGCCAAGATCGGCGGAGGAACGGGGCCCTACAACCGCGAACACTCGTGGCCCAAGTCCTACGGCTTCCCGAATGACGGTAATGACAACTATCCCTACACCGACTGCTTCCAGCTCTTCCTTTGCGACAGCGACTACAATTCCGCCCGGAGCAACAAGCCCTTCCGATATTGCGATGCCGGCTGTACCGAGGAACCGACCGTGTTCAACAACGGTCAAGGCGGCGGCGCGGGTGGATATCCCGGCAATTCCAATTGGACATCCGGCAATTTCACGCTCGGCACCTGGGAAGTCTGGGCCGGCCGTCGCGGCGATATCGCCCGCGCACAGTTCTATCTCGACGTGCGCTACGAAGGCGGCGTCCACGGCATCACCGGCGCCCCGGAGCCCGATTTGATTCTGACGGACAATGAAGCACTTATCGACAGTTCCAACACCGGTCAGAATCGATCCGTCGCATACATGGGGATGCTCTCGGTCCTGCTTCAATGGCATCTGCAGGATCCCGTCGATGACTGGGAACGCCATCGCAACGACATCGTCGCCAGCTACCAGGGAAATCGAAATCCGTTCATTGATCACCCCGAATGGGTCGACTGCATCTTCAACGGCGTCTGCGGCGGCATCGCCGCGCCAACAGGCCTTTCAGCCGTCGCCGGCGACAGCGCCGTCAGCCTGTCGTGGAACGCGAACGCGGAACCCGATCTCAGCGGATACAACATCTATCGCTCGACAACCTCCGGCGGTCCTTACGCGCAGCTCAACGGCGCCGTCGTCAACACGAACGCGTACAACGACACGACCGTCGTCAACGGCACGACTTACTTCTACGTCGTCACGGCCGTCAACACAGGCGCTGACGAATCGTCATACAGCGACGAAGCATCAGGCACGCCCAACACGAACACAGGAGGCGCGCCCGCCGCGCCCGTCGGATTGAACGCCGTCGCGAACGACGGCAGCGTCAGCCTCTCGTGGATGGCAAACGCAGAACCCGACCTCTCTGGTTACAACGTCTATCGCTCGACTGTTTCCGGCGGACCCTACGCGCCCCTGAACGGCGCCCTCGTACTGACGAGTGCATACAACGACAACGCTGTCGTCAACGGCACGACCTACTTCTATGTCGTCACGGCCGCCAACACCTCCGCCGAGGAATCGCCGAATAGCGGCGAAGTCTCTGCGATGCCGCATGCGAACACAGGCGGAAACGCGGGTCCGCCGTGGATTAACGAATTTCATTACGACAACGCAGGCGGCGATACGGGCGAGTTCTTCGAAATCGCCGGCGCTGCGGGCACCGATCTGACCAACTGGAAAGTCATCGGCTACAACGGAAACGGCGGCGTCACGTACGACCAGGTCAATCTGTCGGGCGTCATCCCGGATCAGGGCGGATGTATGGGCACGCTCGCATTCGACATGATCGGCATGCAGAACGGCGCCCCCGACGGTCTCGCCCTCGTCGATCCTTCTGACAACGTGATTCAGTTCATCAGCTATGAAGGAAGCTTTGTTGCGACCAACGGCCTCGCATCAGGAATGGCGTCGACTGACATCGGCGTCAGCGAGCAGCCCGCACCGCCCATCGGCGACTCACTTCAGCTGTCCGGCACCGGCAGCGCCTACGAGGACTTCGTCTGGCAGTCGGCCGCCGCAAATACGCAGGGCAATGTCAACACCGGCCAGTCGTTCAACGGATGCAGCAGCGATACGACGCCGCCCGACGCGCCAACGGCGCTCAGTGCCGTCGCCGCGAACGCCGCCGTCAATCTCTCCTGGACCGGCAGCACGGCCTCTGACCTCGACGGCTACAACATCTATCGCTCGCAAACCCCCGGCGGGCCATACTCGCAACTCAACGGCGCGCTCGTCGGCAATAACGTCATGCTCGACAACACGGCCGCGAACTGCACGACGTACTACTTCGTCGTGACGGCCGTCGACACATCCGGCAACGAAAGCGGATTTAGCAACGAGGCCAATGCAACGCCGTCTCTCTCCGGCGCCGCAGCCGCCGACTGCGACGACAACGAAATCCCCGACGAATGCCAGGCCGATTCCGACAACGACGGTTTGATCGACGCCTGTGACGCCTGCCCCAATGACGAAAACAAGATCGCGCCGGGCGTCTGCGGCTGCGGCGTCGCCGACGCTGACAGTGACAACGACGGCACGCCGGATTGCAACGACCTCTGTCCGAACGACCCCGACAAGATCGCGCCGGGTAACTGCGGCTGCAACAACCCCGATATCGCAAACGGCGACTTCAACGAAGACGGCCTCGTCAACGGTCTCGACATTCAGCAGTTCGTCACCGCGCTGACGTCCGGTTCGCCGACGCCGACAGAACTGTGTCACGGCGACTTCGACAACCTCAACGGCGTCGATGCGGCGGACATCGCGCCAATGATCGACATGCTGCTGGCGCCTTGACCTGCGGCGCCGGCAATCCGGCCGGCAGCCATCCATCACCCGCCACATCGCCGGATCGCGACGCCAAGCCTCTGAGATTATAGAAAAAGGGCGGATCGAAGGATCCGCCCTGCGTGACGCGTCGATTCTGAATAATGAAACCGCTCGATCCGCCTACTCCGACGGCGGATTCTCAGCCTTCTCGATGTCCTTGCAGACGAGATATCGCTCAGCCGCACGGGCGGACTCCGTCGCAAAGTGCTTCGTCGCATTGATGATGCATTTGGCCAGCTTGTCGGGATTGCCCTCGAACGGCGGATTACTGTGCGGACGCGGCGCATACGCACGATTGCACTTTTCGATATCGGCCGTGCATGCGTTGAATGCGGCCTGAAGATCCAGGGTAAATTGCTCTTCGCAGCCGACGTTGTTGTCATCCGCAGCGGCGGCGGCGACCGCCAACCCGGGGACCAACGGCGTCATGGTTGGCGCCGTCACGACGACGCTCGGCATGACATCGATATTGACAAACGTCTTTGTTTCGTAGCCGATTGACGTTCCGGCCGATTTCTCCTCATCCAGCTTGGTGCCGTAGTAGCTCCATGCCGTCTGACCCTTCGTCCAGACATGAATCGCCGTCGGCGCCACGACAATCTGATTCGGCCCCGGCGTCGGGGCCCCCGCCGTTCGCCAGCGGTTCAGGATGGCCATGCCGCCCCCCTCGACGTATTCCACAAGTTCGCTCGAATACGACGGCGCAGTTTCCGAATGCACATCCGCGACCACGACAACGGCCCACGGCTTCGCCGGGATCGCCTCTCGGAAAATGTTCTCCGACGTCACGACCTCAACGGCGTACCCGGCCGAAATCGAAGCCTGGACGTAAGGCACCGCCCACACGATCGCGCCGGGCGAATTGTCCGTGTATACAAGCACTTCCGTCCCCGGCAGCGGGTCCGCAGCCCGAGACGCTCCAGCCCAACCCAGCACCATGACAATAACCATGGTGGCAAACTGTCTTCCCATACAAGAAATCTCCACTGTTGTTGCCGACGGCAACATGCCCAAGATGAAGTGTTGGAAGGAAGCCGGCCGACCTTCCAGTTCAAGACTTCCCCTGGCGACAACTTTCTCATCGCCCCTTCCAGTATCCCCTATATGCGACCAAACAATCGTGCGTCAAGAGAATTCCAGATCGCTCCGCCGCAATTCACGCCCCAACGCCACCCGTTTGGCAGTTTACCTGATCCTCGAATTCCGCAATCACGGCCCGCGGTCCCATCGCCCCGACCTTCGCGAATCCAGGTGTAAGGGCAACGCACGCCCTCCGGAGCGATTCTCTAATTTCCGATATGAGCCGCACTATTTTCGACGCAGCGCGTGACAACTAGAGCGTGTACGTCGCTTTCAACCTCGGCGAAAAGAGCACAGGCTTGCTCCGCCCTGAACAAGCGACCGACTTTGGCCGCATTGGGAGAACTGAAATGTCGACAACGCAGACTGCGGCCGTGGATGGGAACGACGTCGAGAGTGGCAAGCTCTTTGCGATCTTGAGCTACATTATTCCATTCTTCTTCCTCGTTCCCCTCATCCAGCGCACCAACAGCTTCGCACGATTCCACGCCCGACAGGCCGTATCGATCCTCCTGTTGGCAATCACGTTGAGCGTCGTCGCCTGGTTCCTCCCGCTGTCGCTCCTCGGAATCGTATCGCCGGTTTTCCTGCTGGCGCAACTTACGATGATCGTCATTGGCATCGTTCACGCCGCGAGGGGCGAAGCCAAGCAACTGCCCATTCTCGGCGAGTACGCCGAACGATTCCTCCAGAAACTCGGCACGTAGCGAACAGCGCCGACGATTCGTCCTGACCATCTGCACAGCGTCATCCGCCGCGATCAGGTCAGGTGCTGCACCGTTTCACGCCATCCAAACGACCGAGGAATCCTCGACATCACCATCAGAAAAAAAGGCCTCATGCGAAACCGCATGAGGCCTTGAGAATTCGTTGATTGTCGTTAGCAGTTCGAACGTTAACGCTTGGAGAACTGGAATCGCTTGCGGGCGCCCGGCTGCCCCGGCTTCTTGCGTTCGACCTTTCGATCGTCGCGCGTCAGGTAGCCGCCGTCCCGCAGGGCCGGCTCGAATTCCGTGTTCGCCGTCATCAACGCTCGTGCAAGACCGAGCATGACCGCGCCGGCCTGCCCCGTCGAACCGCCGCCATACACGCTGACAAACACGTCGAACTTGCCGACTGTCTTTGTCGCCGTCAGCGGCGCGATCGCATCCGAGCGAAGTCGATCGGCACAGAAGTATGTGTCGACTTCCTTCTTGTTCACGATGAACTTTCCGCTGCCCGCCTTGATGCGGACGCGTGCGACCGACGTCTTGCGCCGTCCGGTGCCCCAGAAGTAGCCGCCGGCTTCGACGCCGCGACGCTTGATCTCGCGCTGCGGCTCGGCCGTCGGCGCCGGGCTGTCGCCCATCGTGACGCTCGGCAGATCCGCCGAACGCGTCGTTTCCGTATTCGTCATATTCGGTTCGTCAGACACGCTTTAGGAACTCCTGATCGGCTAGACCCGCGTCAGATCGAGGGACTGGCACTGTTGCGCCTGATGCGGATGTTCGCCGCCGGCGTAAATCTTCAGCTTCTTGAGAATTCGACGGCCGTGCGCGCTCTTCGGCAGCATTCGCTTGACCGCGATTTGGATGATTCGCTCGGGATGCCGCTGCTTCATCACGTTGTACGGCGTGACTTTCAGACCGCCCGGATGGTAGGAATACGCCTGGTAGGCCTTGGTTTCCGCCTTGCGGCCCGTCAAGCGGATCTTGTCTGCATTCGTCACGACGATGAAATCGCCCGTATCGACATGCGGCGTGTACGTGGGCTTGTGCTTGCCCATCAACACTGTCGCCAGTTTGACGGCCAGCCGGCCGAGAACCGCGCCGTCCGCATCCACGTGATACCACTCTCGCTCAACCTCGCGAGGCTTGGCCTGATAGCATTTGTCCGTTACGGCTGACATCGTTGCAATTCCTGTGCTTTCAACTTATTGCGCACCGCCGGTGCCGAAACCCCGTAGTTTAGACGCCAGGTGCGACCCGTCAAGGGCCAGAACCCCCGAAATGGCCCACCGGCCGGCCGACGGCCCGAATAAAGGCTCCAGGCCGAAGACAAGCCACAATTCCTGATTCGAGCAGGGCTTGCGGATCGATATAATCCCCATCGGGGCCTGACCCCGCGATCCGCCGACCCGGATTGCCGCCCAACCCCACTCGGAAGGAACGCTTCGCATGTTTTCCCAGGTTACGCAGTTTTCCATCTTCCTCATCAACAAACCGGCAATCCTCGCAAAAGTCTGCGAGTCCCTGGCCGAGAAGAAGGTCAACCTCCGAGCCATCACGCTCATGGATTCCGTCGAGCACGGCGTCTTTCGAATCGTCCCCGAAAATCCCGAAAAGTGTCGCGAGGTTCTGAAGAAACTCGATCTGCCCATGACAGAGACTGACGTACTCTGCACCGAAATGCCCAATCGCCCGGGCGCCCTCGCCGACCTGTGCACGATCCTCAACCACGAGCGAATCAGCATCAAGTACGCCTATGTTACCAGCGGCGCCGGCGGCGGCCGCACCATCGGCATCTTCAAGGTCAACGACGCGAAGAAGGCGCTGAAGATCAAACCCGCCGGCAAGTCCAAGGGACGCCGCGAAAAGCAGATCGCCAGAACGTCACGCGCCATCCGCGGAAATTAAGGCGGCCGCTCCGCACTGCGAAGCGACCGCCGTCGCGCCTGCACATCAATCGAAACCGCTTCTCAGCAATCGGGGTCCTTCTCCACGACCGCCGTCGGCGCCGGGGGCAATGCCGCCGCAGTGTCATCCTTCGACTTGACGAGCACCGTCTCGCCGCCAACCACGATCAACATGTCGCCTTCGAGCGAAATCGCCCCGACGCGACTCTCCTCGACGAGTCGACCGACGATTTTCTTGTACTCGTCCGATCCGACGACCACCGTCCGTGCCGGCTCGAGGTCCTTTTCCTTCTCGACAACGCGACTGTCCACCCATCGGCCGCCGCGTCGATAGAACGCCAGATCGCAGACCTGCTGCACGTTCGAAACGCTGACGCGGTTCATGTTCTCATCGAAGAACTCGTTGCCGGCATTCGCGCAGGACTGTGCTCGCATGGACGATCCATTCATCGCCTGATTGACACTACCCAGTCCGGTTCGCGAGGCGACCGCCCTGTCGCGGAAGTTGCCATCAGCAGCCTTCGCGACTTCTTCCCGGTTCGACAGGTCAACGCCCTCCCGCGCCAGGAACGCCGTGTACTCCGTCAGAATGCCGTACTTCGTACCGAGGCGGACGACCTCATCCACCAGTTCCCGCATGCGCGGATCGTTCGTCGCGATCTGACTTCCAGTCCCGCCCAGCTGCGTAATCGAATCAATCAGCACACCGATCTTTCGGCTGGCCCAGAGCCGCGGAACGAACGCGTTGCGGACCGTCGCCTTGTCGACCGGGAACGAAAATGCGAACACCCGTTCCTTACCCCGATAGTTGCCGCTCAGCGTGAACTCCAGCGGCGCATTGCCGCGATACGTGCCCATCACGATGAATTGACCGCCCTCGAAGAGATCATCGATCTTCGCCGGCAGCACATCCCCCACCCGCGGTCGGCCGCCGCCGGCCGACGCGAGCACCGGATCCGTCAGCACCGGCCCCTTCAGGCCGCGAAAGACCTGGGCGACCTTCACTTCGACGTCTTCGCCGGGCAGCACATACGTCGCCATGCCGCGCGACGCGCTTGCGAGCTTGTCGAGCAGCGGTCCGTTCACGTCGGAGCCGACGCCGAACGTGTACACGCGACGATTGTGCGGATTTGATTTCGTCACGAGCTCGCGAATGGCCAGTTCCGACGTGTTCCCGACCGTAGGCAGACCGTCCGTCAGGAAAAGCACGAGCGGCAGCATGTCCTTCGTCGGCGGCTGCTTGAGCGCTTCCGTCAACGCCGAGTGAATGTCCGTGCCGCCGTTCGACTGCACACCGTCGAGGAACGCCCTCGCGTCTCTTTCAGTCTCCGCATTCTTGAGCACAGGACGCGCCGAGAACGACGTCAACGTGTCGCTGTATGTGATGATGTTGAAGGCCTCGCCCTGCGAGAGCCCCGCGATGATCTGCTTGGCCGCCTCTCGCACCTGTTCGATCTTCTCCCCACTCATGCTGCCCGATCGATCGAGGACCAGCGTCAGTTCGCGCTTGATGCTCGATCCGTCGTTGTCGTTGTGGGCCGGCAGTCCGCCGAGAAGAAGGAAGTACCCGCCGCCGATCGAGCTGTCCGGATAGGCCATCAGCGTCGCGTTCACGCCGTCAGTCTCCAGAAGATACGACAGACGAAACGCACCGGGCTGAACGGGCCGACCCGACGTCAGCGACACATTGACGACATTCTCCGCGGCTCGTCGAACCTCGATCTCATGCGACGGGGAATAAACAGTCGAAATGGGACGCTTTGCCCGGATCTTGACGTTGGCGCTCCAGGGCACGCGATAGTCGAGCGATTCACTGCGCGGCAGGACGTAGTCCACTCGATCGACATCCCGCGGAAGAATGCACTCGTAGCCGACTCGCACCTTCTGCGAACCGCCCGGCGGAATCGGGAAAACGCTTGATCGTATCACCTGCATCCCGGCGAATTCGAGCAGCGCCGGATCGCGCATTCGGGCGACAATCTGGTCGTAGATTCGCCTGGCCTCGTCCGCCGGCAGGATTTCCACGCGGGACGCCGTCGAGAAGCCGTCGTAGGCGAAATCTCGAACGACGGCGCCGACGGGCACGGGAATCAGCAGCTCCGCCTCCGCCTGAACGCCGCCGCCATTTCGGAGAACGACTTCGAGCGTCGTCGTCGCAACCTGCTCGACGATGTCAACGTTGGCGTCAACCTGCTCGACGATCAGTCCGGGCGTCTGAATGCATCCGAAATGGCGGGATTGCGGCACGATGACATTCGCGCTGATCGGTCGGCGAGCCGGCTGGCCCGGCGCCACAGTCTGGGCCGACACCTGAACGGCCGACGCGGCGGCGACGGCAAACACGAATAAGCGACGGAATCCCAACGGGCACATGATCGGTCTCCTTCAATAGCATTCGAATTCCTGCGTCGCCGTGACGCACGACATGGAGATTCGACGCATCAGGAGCAATCCGGTTCCGTGAATTGCATAGAAAGTTTGTAACGATTCCGGACGGAAGCCGAACGAGCCGGCGCACGACGTAACGAGCCGCGCTTGCACACGTTAGATCGTGATCGGAGCACGGTCCGATGTGGTCAAACCGACCGGCTTTGTAACAGCCTTGCGAACAGTGGGACCGACGCCCAAGACCTGTTGCAACGAATCACAGATCCGTTCCGAGGCTCGGCCATCCCATAATTCATCGCCGTCGACCGGCTTTGTCGGTGGTGCGAAAGGCGTCGCGAGCGCGGCGAGAATCCGCGCCTTGTCGGACCCGACGAGGCGATTCCAGCCGCCGCGGACGGTCTCGACCCATTCCGTCTCGTCGCGAAGCGTGATGCATGGCGTGCGATGGAAACACGCCTCTTTCTGAACACCCCCGGAATCAGTCAGAACGAACGCGGCGTGCATCGTCAATGCGACGAAGTCGAGATAGCCGAGCGGCTCGATCAGCATGACATGCCCGGCATCTTCCAGCCGCGCGAGCAGGCCGTGCATTGCCAGCGTCTTTCGCGATCGCGGATGCACGGGCCAGACGATCGGGCGATCCTGTTCGACGAACGCCTCGACGATCTGCGACAGGTTGGCGACGTCGTCGGTATTGCTCGCCCGATGCACTGTTGCGAGCAGGTAATCGCCGCGCGAAAGCCCGAGACGATCGATGACGTCGGAATGCGAATCCGCCCGACGCGCCGCCCAGGCCGCCGCATCGAACATGACGTCGCCGACGAGATGAACGCCGCTGTCGATCCCCTCGCAACGCAGGTTGTCGACCGCCGTCTGCGTCGGGCAGAGCAACAGCGTCGACACGCGATCCGTCAGGATGCGGTTGATCTCCTCCGGCATCGTCCGATTGAAGCTGCGGAGCCCGGCCTCGACGTGAACGAGCGGTAGGCCGAGCTTGCTCGCCGCGAGCGCGCCGGCGAGCGTGGAATTCGTATCGCCGTACACGAGGACGCAGTGAGGCCGATGGTCCTGAATGAGCCGCTCGATGCCGACGAGCATTCGCGCCGTCTGCTCGGCATGAGAGCCCGAGCCGACACCGAGGTTGACGTCGGGTTCGGGCAGGTCGAGACCTTCGAAGAAAACGCGCGACATCGCGTCGTCGTAATGCTGGCCCGTGTGGACGAGGATCTCCTCGTGCCCGCGTCGGATCGCCTTCGAAAGCGGCGCCGCCTTCACGAACTGCGGCCGAGCGCCGACGATGGAGAGGATTTTCATTCGGACCTCGCACGGGACAAAATCGTGGGTCGTCGCCGTCCGCCGTGGACCGATCGACGCTACTCCTGAATATCGGCGAATCTCGCCGATTACGGACACTCTTGCGCCGCATGATCGCCCCTGCATTCAGGCGGTGCGACTGACTGGCCGAATTGCGGCTATCGCGCCGGGTGGCCCACCCGCTTCAGCGATGGGGTCACGATGATCGGCGAAGCGCGTGGTGCGATACGCAGCGCGCGGCGAAGGATAGCCGCTGCTCTGAAAATCTCGTCTAAGCTGCGTTTGTCAACTCGACTTGGTATCCAAGGTTCTTAAGTCTTCGAACCAGTCGCTGGGTAATGGCCGTCTTGGCACGGTCGTCAAAGTATGTTGAACCGAGGTCCTTGTAGTCGTCTCCCGTTTTTGCGAGCAGATAGCATCGAACGAGTATGCTGTGGGCCACTGCGACGGCGGCCTTGCGGGGGCCTCGTTTTGACCGAATCCTTCGAAAGTGGGCTTGAAGATAAGTACCGTTCGCTCGCTGTGCCGACCATGCGGCCTGCGTGAACACCTGCTTGATCCATCGATTCCCGTGCCGCGTACGGCCGCTTTTGCGTTTGCCGGCACTCTCGTGATGGCCCGGGCACAACCCGGCCCATGAGGCGGCATGTCGAAACGTCGGCCAGGGCGACATGTCCACACCCATCTCACTGATGAACACCGTCGCCACTTCGTTCCCCACACCCGGGATCGTCGTGAGTCGTTCACGAAGCTCTGCAAAAGGGCGCATGCATTCCTCGATCTGCGCCGTCAACGTTGCGATCGCTTCATCGAGACCGTCGATTAGATTCAAATGCGTCTGCAACAGGAGGCGATGGTGTGGACGAATACGCCCCGTCAAGGCATCGCGAAGCTCAGGTCGTTTCGACCGCATTCGGCCCCGCGCCAGATCGGCCAAGATGCCGGGATCGATCTCCCCGGCCACGATGGCGTTCAACATCAGGCGTCCTGAGACGCCAAGCACATCGGTGGCGACGCTGCTCAGCTTCAGGTTGGCGTCTTCGAGCACCTTCTGAATTCGATTCACATGCTTTGCCCGCTCGGCCGTGAGCGTCATACGCGTGCGAACAAAATCTCGCAATTCGCGAATCTCGCGAGGTGGGATAAAGCTCGCTTGAATCAAGCCATGCAAGTGCAATTCGGCGAGCCATTCACAATCCTTTACGTCCGTCTTGCGACCCGGCAGTGCCTTGACATGCTGGGCATTCACCAGCACGACCTCCATCGACGAATCGAGGAGATTGAATACCGGCTTCCAATAAACTCCGGTACTCTCCATCGCTACGCTCTCACAGCTCGACAGCACCAGCCAGTCTAGAAGCTCCAACAAAGCCCCTGTCGAGGTTCCAAACGACCTGACCTCGCGCGAGATCTGACCCTTTGAATCGACCTTCAACAGGCAAACAACGACATTCTTCTTGTGAACGTCGATCCCGGCACACGCTGCATACATCTTGCGCATGAGTGAACCTCCCGCTCGAAAGAACCCTGCGAAGGAGCGTCCGTTCAAAAAGAGTCTGCTCTGCGTGCTCCGCCGAGTGGCCGATCGCTGCGACCGGCCATCCACGACGGGCGACATGATACGGCGCCTCCGGACGCCCGGGTCATCCTGGTGCACGGGCTCGCGACGCCAAGCGGTAACCGACCTCGTCATCGCAGTCTCCCCCGAGCCACCACATTTTCATCCGAAATGGCGAGCGATGCGATCATGATGTCCTGGTGCGAGATTCCTTTCTCGCACCCACTCCTCGCGGGAATCCGTTCCCGCCAAGCCGAGCCTCGCACAAGTGGCAAGAATCTCGTATCAGCGGCGACGAATGTTTAAGATGCAACGACGCACATACGCCACGCCACCCAACTACTGGACTGACGATGTCCGCTGGTGCGAGATTCGTATCTCGCACCCACTCCCCGCGGGAATCGGTTCCCGCCAAGCCGAGCCTCGCACAAGTGGCAGGAATCTCGTATCAGCGGCGACGAATGTGTAAGATGCAAAGACGCACAAACGCCACGCCACTCAACTACTGGAATGACGATGTTCTCCGCAAGGGCCTTCAAATCGACCGTGCTTCTCGCCGCCATCTTCTTCGCCAGCGCAACGCAGGTACAGGCGGGATTTCAGGTGTCAACTTGGACTCTGACAGCCGCTCTCGATGACAGCGGCTCTGGCTCGTCGATGATTGACGGTGATGACATAACAACGATCTCAAATCCACTGAATACGGTCAGCAACGCCCAAGTCGGCGACAATGTTGTTTCTGCCGCCTACAACCACTCCTGGATCGAGGATCTCGCATGGGGCGACTTCAACATGAGCTTCAACCACCAGATTCGAACGCCCGAGGTCAGAACCATCTCGATTTCCGCGATCTACATCACACCGACGTCGCCGGTTCGTGTCTCGATCGACGGTCTACTCAACTACTCCCACACACCCGGGGATCTCGACTCGCTGAATTTCTTCGCATCTGTTCGAGATGAGTCGACGCTCACCAATGCGGTTCGACTTCAGACATTTGCAGGTGAACTAAATTTCTACCCACCGGCAGGGTCGATCCCGATTCACGGCGAAGCAATTCTCTCCCCTGGAGTGACCTACCGAATCCGATACGGCCTCGACAGCTACAACATCACGGATTCGCTGCCGACGGGCACACTCGACGCCTCGGGCTACGTCAACTTCTCCATCCGCCCCGTGCCCGAGCCGGCGAGCCTGCTGCTCATTGCGTCGGTTGCCATCGCTGCGTTTCGCTACACTCGTATCGTCGCGCCCCCACCGCCGCTGCTCTGAAAATCGCCGAAAGGGTGCCATGCTTGCCCTCAAAGGCAAGCATGCCGGCGCGTTGTCGACGCTGGTGCGAGATTCCTATCTCGCACCCTCTCCCCCGCGGGAATCCGTTCCCGCCAAGCCGAGCAACGAATAAGACGGGCGCCATTTCTGAGTCGGCCGGGTGCCACTGCTGTGTCAGCAGTGAGATCGACTTCCGTGCGTCATCCACTAGCGCGGACCGCCGCCGTCGGTGCGAGATTCCCATCTCGCCCCCATCCCTACGGGAATCCGGTCTCGCCAAGCCGAGCCTCGCACAAGTGGCAAGAATCTCGTATCAGCGGCGACGAATGTGTAAGATGAAGTGACGCACAAACGCAACGCCACTCAATAATTGGGCCGACGATGTTCTCCGCAAGGGCAATCAAAGCGTCCGTGCTCCTCGCCGCCATCTTCTTGGCCAGCGCAACCCAGGTGCGGGCGGGGTTTCAGGTATTGAATTGGGAGCTCAGCACGTTTCTGATCGAGTCGGCGGGTAATACCAGTCAGGATGATGGCGAGTACATCACCACGCTTTCCAATCCACTTCAGGAAACACGGACCGCCCAAATCGGCGACAATCTTGTTTCCGCCGCCTACGACCACTCCTGGATCGAGGACCTCGCATGGGGCGACTTCAACATGAGCTTCGACCACCAGATTCGAACGCCCGAGGTCAGGACCATCTCGATCTCCGCGATCTACATCATCCCGTCGTCGCCGGTGAGCGTCTCGTTTGACGGTCAGCTCGATTACTCCCACACACCGGGGGATCTCGACTCGCTGAATTTCTTTGCATCGGTTCGGGATGAATCGACGCTGGCTTATGCGGTTCGATTCCAGACAAGGACAGGCGAGCTTTACTTCCAACCGCCTTCGGGGTCGATCCCAATTCACGGCGAGGCGATTCTCGCCCCCGGAGTAACCTACCGACTCCGCTACGGCCTCGACAGCGATAACCTCTCCGACTCGTTGCCGACGGGAACACTCGACGCCTCGGGCTACGTCAACTTCTCCATCCGCCCCGTGCCCGAGCCGGCGAGCCTGCTGCTCATCGCGTCGGGCGCCATCGCCGCGCTTCGCCGCACTCGTATCGTCGCGCCCCCACCGCCGCTGCTCTGAAAATCGCCGAAAGGGTGCCATGCTTGCCCTCAAAGGCAAGCATGCCGGCGCGTTGTCGACGCTGGTGCGAGATTCCTATCTCGCACCCACTCCCCGCGGGAATCCGTTCCCGCCAAGCCGAGCAACAAATAAGCTGCCACAACCTTGACATTCGTGAATGCCCTTCGAGTTGCGAGAACTGGATCCGGTCGAATCAATCACAGTCGTCGGTTCGTCGCGCACCGCAAATGTCGTACATTGGGCGCCGGCGCGCCATCATCGTGACCCCACGGCTGAAGCCGCGGGCCACGCGGCGCAAGTGGACCTCTGATGCGAATAAGCTGCTGGCATGCGTAGCGCTGCGGGAAGGATTCCCGCGTGGAATGGGTGCGAGAAGGGATTCTCGCACCAGCGACAGTTCGCCCAGACGCGGCGCCTAGGCGCTGCGGCGGCGCGTGCGTGTGTTGGCGGCAATTGCACCGATGAAGACGAGCAGCATGCAGCTTGTCGGCTCGGGAACGATCTGGAAGTTGATCACATCCGCCGCAAACTCGCTCTCGTTCGAACCGCTGATAGTCGGCGCGTCCCCGAATTGAATCAGCGCGGGGCCTGACGGGCCCGGGTTCGACACCAAGGCGATCAACAGGTCATTCACGGCGACGTCTATTCCATCCAGATTCGTATCACTCGAATTGAGTGTTGACGTGAGCGTGTATTCCATGATGGCGTGCACTCCGGGCGCAGGCGGGCTTGCAGGGCCAACGGGAACGAGAACGCCCTTGAATCCTGTGAGGACGCCGCCCGTGCCGCCGGCATTCGAAACCGTCCAGCCGTCGTAGGGGTAGCCGGCCGGACCGACGCTGCCGCTGGGAATCGAGTGCCGCGACGTGTCGCCGAGCAGATCGACGCCGTATGAAGCCATGACCTCGTCGGCGCTTCCGTTCAGCAGGCTGCTGTCCAACATGGTCGTGATGTGCCAAACGCATGTCGTCGGGCCGTTTGATGTATCGCAACCAAGCGTTGTATCTCCGCCGGATTGGCCCTGCAGAATGACAGAAGAGTCGGCATTGAGCGGCACGGCCTCGTTCCAGATAAACAGGTTCGGTGCGACCGGAATATCCGCCTGTGCAATCGCGGTGGACAACGCGACAATCGTGAACAAACAGAATCCTGTGACGTGGTTTCTCATGATTCGCTCCTGTGTCAGTTGCTGTGAATCAATTCTCTCGCGGACCCAGTTCTTGGAATCTAATGTGTCGAATTGAGAGATTCAAGTTTTTGTTGAGTCGATCTCGAATTTCGCGAACGGACTGCGCGAGACCGTGTGTCCGAATCGAAACACGCCATATCGCACCCATATGGTCGACGCTATGGGTCGCGAATCCTCGCGAACCCTGACCCGAGCCACTGACGAATGACCACACGATCACGTACGTCGGAACATCGCCCAATTCGAAGGAAATACGAAATGGCCTTCACTTTGGGAATCTTGGATCGCGACAGTTGGCCGTGGTTACCGGGGGCATCGAGACCTAGAGTTGATAGTGGAGACGCGTCGACGGCCGCGAATGAGCGCTTTGATGTGCGGATCATTCCGGCGATATGCAATCCCCGTCGGGAGACAGACGATGGCTTGTCGCCGTATGCCGACTTATCCGTTGCCCGACACCAACTCGAAACTCGTGAGCAACACGGGGCAAGCTACTTGGCCTGAACCGCCTCGACGAGCCGGCCGTTGCGGCCCAGCAGATCGTCTCCAAACGCAACAAGATCGAGATGTGGGACCGCGGCGGGTCGGACCGAGCGGACGTATTCGATGCACTCGCGCTCGCTTCCTGGCCCGCGCCAGACGCTGAGGCACAAAAGCGCAGCCGCAGATGACCGACTGATACCGGCGAAACACTGACACAATAGTGCGCCGTCGATGTGCCGAATCGAGTCCGCGAAATCGATAATCGCGTGCGCATCGTCGCTCGTGGGCGGGCGTTGCCGAAGACCGATCGACTGTGCCTCCCTCTGCCTCAGGCGAATGCGCGACGCCTGGAGCGGATCCGTCTGGGACGGCGCCTCGACGTCGTCGAATTCGAGCGCAAGCTGGTGGAATATGTGTGGCGCTTCGACGGAAAGCTCTCGCTGACCGCGAATGGAGATCAGGGCATCGATATCAGCAGCCTCTTGCTGCTTCATCAGCATTGAGGCCTCTGAGTATCCGAGAATATGGATCCGGCGTACTGACATTCGAGTTGGCAGTCATCCCGCCCGCTTGGTTCGTTAAACCTCTTACACCATCGCTATGCAGATCGAATCCCATTCAGACCTGCCGACGTGGAATGACTTCCACTGGTCGTACATCCGCAACGCCATCCTGTCGAATGGCCCCCAAAGCAGTAGCGACTGTACTTTCAGCTTTTGGCGTTTCAGCTTTTGGCTTTTCTTCGAGCCCTATCGCCCCGCGTACATTTCGTCGTAGTACTTCTGGTATGCCCCCGACACGACGTGATCGAGCCACTCTTCGTGCTCAAGGTACCACTCGATCGTCTTCGCCAGCCCGTCCTCGAAATTGATGCTCGGCTCCCAGCCCAGTTCCGTCTTGATGCGGCTTGCGTCGATCGCGTACCGGAAATCATGGCCCGGTCGATCCTTCACATACGTGATCAGATCTTCGTTCTTGCCCAGGTGCCGCAGGATCGCGCGGACGACTTCGATATTCTGCTTCTCAGAATTGCCGCCGATGTTGTAGACGCGGCCGTCGTCGCCGTTGCGGAGGACTGTCCAGATGGCCGAGCAGTGATCTTCGACATAGAGCCAGTCGCGCACATTGTCGCCTTTGCCGTAGACAGGCAGCGGCTTGTTGTGACGGGCGTTGTTGATCATCAGCGGGACCATCTTCTCGGGGAACTGATACGGACCGTAGTTGTTGCTGCAGCGCGTGATGAGGACCGGCAGGCCGTAGGTCGTGCCAAAGGCGCTGACGAGATGGTCCGCCGAGGCCTTCGACGCGCTATAGGGCGAATGCGGATCGAGCGGCGTCTGCTCGGTAAACAAGCCTGTCTCGCCGAGCGTGCCGTAGACCTCGTCCGTCCCGACCTGCAGGAATCGCAGATCGCCGGCGGCGCGTGCAACCTGCAGCATGCTGAGCGTGCCCTGCACGTTGGTGCGGATGAACTCGCCGGGGCCCGTGATGCTGCGATCGACGTGGCTCTCGGCCGCGAAGTGCACAATGCAATCGACGCCGTTCTCGCGACAGACTTCGACGATTTCGTCGGTCTCGCAGATGTCGCGCTTGACAAAGTGGTATCGCTTGTCGTCGGCGATCTCGGCGAGGTTCTCCAGGTTGCCGGCATAGGTCAGGCAGTCGACGTTGATCACGCGGACGCCGCTTGAGTTGGCCAGCACGTAGCGGACGAAGTTCGAGCCGATGAAACCAGCGCCGCCGGTCACGAGAATACACTTGGGAGAGAAGCTGTTGTCGTTCATAAGCGTATCGTTCATACCTGTTCGTGTCGCTCGGGCGCCATGCTCCCCCTCCAAGAGGAGCATGTTTCGCCGGGTGCCATGCCCACCCACAAAGTGGCACCCGGCGATGGGCTACCCGCGCCCTGGATCCCTTGATCCCTCGAATCCTCGATCCCTTTTTGGGGTGGGCACAGCCCACCCTACGCGGGCGAGGACTCGTGGCCGACGATGAGCTGCTGCACGCGGTTCAGCGACTCGAACGTCCCCGCGTCACTCCACCAGCCGTCCATCACGCCGTAGGTCATCGTCCCCTTCGCGATGTACGCGTTGTTGACGTCGGTAATCTCCAGCTCGTTTCGTCTCGACGGCTTGAGCGTGCGGATGATGTCATAGACTTCGCCGTCGTAAATGTAAATGCCGACGACCGCCATGTTGCTCTTGGGCTGCTTCGGCTTCTCTTCGATCTTCACGACGCGATCGCCATCCAGTTCCGCGACGCCGAAGCGATGCGGATCGCTGACTTCCTTAAGCAGCAGCCGCGCACCTTTCTTCTGCTCGATGAACCGGTTCACATCGCTGCCGAGATCGTGCTCGAAAATGTTGTCGCCGAGAATGACCGTCACACTGTCGCCGCCGGCGAAGTTCTCGGCCAGCCCCAGCGCCTGCGCGATCCCGCCCGCCTCGTCCTGCACCTTGTACGTGAAGCGCACGCCGAAATCGCGACCGCTGCCGAGCAGGTTGACGACGTCTCCCATGTGCTCGAGGCCCGTGACGATCAGGACTTCCTCGATGCCGGCGGCGGCGAGCTTCTTGATCGGGTGATAGATCATGGGCCAGCGGCCGACGGGCAGCAGGTGCTTGTTCGTGACTTTGGTGAGCGGCATGAGTCTGGAACCCGTGCCGCCGGCGAGTACGACGCCCTTCATGGCATCTCCTTTTCGGCGCGAGGCCTCGTTTTTCTTCCGCCGCCCATTATTGAGGGGGAATCGTCGGGCATCAAATGAGAGGTGCCGTTACGGCCGGCGGATTCGGGGCACTATTGAAGAATTGAGATTCATCGAACTGAAACCGCCCACAAGACGTTAGAATCAACCCGGGCATCCTGCTTCCGTCAAGTCGGCTCGGCCATCCCGAAGGAAAGGGCGAAAAAATGAAGCATCCCGAATGCGGCAAGTGCGGATATGACCTGACGGGCTGTGAAGGTAACCGATGCCCGGAATGCGGACAGTTGCTTATCGAGGCGGGCGTGACGGTTCGAGGTAAGACGGCGCGCGAACGCCTGCTGGGACTTGCCCGACTTCTTCTTATCCTGCTGTTTGGCATCGCGGGCGGCGTTGCATCCTATGCATATCTTGATGCGAAGGCAGGGCAGCAGCTTGCGGCATCGCAGCAGCAGGTATCGACGCTGGCCCGAGAGCTGGGCCGAATGCAGGCTAAGATGATGGAGCTGAAGCTCACATACGATACGCTGCGCTTGGAGAATCTGCACCTTCAGAGAAATCTGGAATTAGTGTCTGCGACTCTCGATGTCATGGCTGACGTGGAACGTCATCGACGGGAGAGTAATTAGGATAGACGGGTTTGCCGCGTTGGATTCTCAGCTCGCTCGGAGCTAGGAGTATCTTGAAGGCCTGAGAGATGGTGGAAACGTCCTGCGTTTGTGGATACATGGAGAACCCAAGATGTAATTCCCTGCATCACGCGAGCGAATCGATATGAATCAACCCACCTGCGGACATTGCGGATACGACCTGACCGGCGCGGAAAGCAACCGCTGCCCCGAGTGCGGTCTGTTGTTCATCGAGGCGGGCGTGGAGATTCGGCGGCAATCGCTCTCGAAGTCTCGTAGGTCGCGGCAGTTTCTGGTTCTGGGCCTGCTGGTGTTCTTCGGACTCAGCGCGGCCGTCGCGGGGATGGCGTATTTTCGTGCGCAGGCCCTACGTGCCCAGGCGATCGCGGCGCAACAGGCGGCACTTGCTCGCCAGCAGGCCGCCATTCAACAGGCGCGTCAGCAGAGCAGCAAATCGAACGATCAGTCCCAGAGCGATGGCGGCGATCGGCGGGAACGCGTATCGGATTCGGTCGGCGAACCCTGAGCAGTGATCGGCCAGGACCGATAGTATCGAATGGCCACCTCCAACCTCCGAAATCGTTGAATCGCCCGCGCCGCTTTGATTAGACTCGTGCCTATGACCGGCGACGAATGGCTCTTGTGGATCGCGAAGATCATCGGCATCAGCTTCCTGATCCCGCTGGCGATCTATGTCCTATTCCGCTTCGGTCTGACGGCCCTGGATCGCCGGCCGCGGCGTCGCTGAAGCAGCCATCCCCCATTCAGCCAAGACGGGTGCCATGCCCACCCCAAAGGTGGGCATGCGAGATTGCGACAGCCCGCCAATATCTATGCCTCTTATTCAGAGCCGCCGCGTCCCCGCGGCGACGTATCGCGTTCGTCAACACGCTCTCGGATTCGCCACGCTGGGGACAGCGAGGCTCTGAATGTCGAGCAGCTCAAATTTCCCCCATTTCCCGGCTTGCATTCGTCCCGAACAAATCCTAACATAAACCAAACAAGTCGCCGTTCCGAACGATCGTCCATTGCAGGGAGCTTTCCGTGCTTGCGGAGACATTGCGCGCCATCGAAACCAAATGCGACGTATCGCTGATCACGGCCGCCCGGCTGGCCCGTGGCGAGCGTGCGACCGGCGTCCCCACGGGCTGGGACGAGATCGACGCCGCCCTCGGCGGCCTTCTCCCCATCGGTCTCCACGAATGGTTCGGCCTCCCCGTCTGCGGCCAGGCCGATCCCGGGTGCCACTGCTCTGTGAGCAGTGCGGCCGGGTGCCATGCCGACGCCCAACGTCCACCGCGTGCCACTGGGTGCTTGCCACCCAGTGTGCGGGTGCCACTGCTCTCAAGCAGTGCCGACACCGGGTGCCACTGCTCTGTGAGCAGTGCCGGCGCGAGTGAACCGAAACGCCCTGCCGGGTGCCATGCTTCCCCTTCAAGGGAAGCATGCGAGATGGCGAGCGACGCTCAAGCATCGCGCAATCCCATTGGCGTCGTCTCGCGCGAAGCATGCTTGCCTTTGAGGGCAAGCATGGCACCCCACACAAGTAAACCCAAACAGACACCCGGGCGAGTTCATACCGATCCATCTCGAGACACGCACGACAGGGAAAGGAAGTCCCCTTTCGCACAGCGGCGCGGTCATCGACCGCCGGCTCGCCGGCAGCCGTGGCTCGCGCCGCTTTGTGTCTTCGCCCATCTGGCATGGCGGCTGATGGAGGCGGATCCGCTCGCGCGGCGCATCGCCTGGATCGGCAGTCGCTGCACGCCCTATCCGCAGATGCTTGTCCGCTCGGCGCACGGCGACGATCGACTGCTCGCGCGTTCGCTGTTCATCCAGGCGCCGAGCCGGGCGACGCGCCTGTGGGCGGCGGATCTGGCGTTGCGTTCGAACGCCGTCGGCGCCGTGCTGGTCGACGGCAGCGGCTTCGACACGGCCGCCACGCGCCGGCTGCATTTGCTGGCGAAGACGCACGGCAAGCTGGTGCTGTCGGCGCGCCCCATCGCCGAACGAGACACGCTGTCCGCGGCGATCACGCGATGGATCGTTCGACCGGCGTCAGTGAAAGATGCGCCGCGCCACAGCGTGCGGCCGCGATGGCAAATGTCGCTGATCCGCTGCAAGACGACGTCCGCGAACGACGGCGACTTGCACTGGCTTTTGGAGTGGAAACATGGCGAAGGCGCTCTCGATCTATCTCGCCCGATGGCCCGTCCGGCTGGCGCAACGGAAACAACGGCGGCAGGCACGCACGAAAGACAATTCCAGCAAGTCGCCTTCGGATGAAAGCGTCCTGATCGTCGCATCGCAGCGCGGCAAGCAGATCATCGCCGCCTGTTGCGAGCAGGCGGTGCAGGCCGGCGTGCGCGCGGGGATCACGCTCGCCCATGCCCGCGCGATTCTCAATGATCGCCGCATTCTCGAAGCGCCGCATTCGCCGGAAGACGACGAGCGCAGCCTGCAACGCCTGGCGCGATGGGCCCTGCACTTCGCACCGACGATCGCCGCCGATCCGCCCGACGGTCTGCTATTGGACATCACGGGCTGCGAGCGATTGTTCGGCGGCACGATCTCACAGGTCCGCGCGATCGACGCCGCCCTGCAGCGCGTGGGCCTGCCGTCGCGCATCGCCGCCGCACCGACCTTCGGCAGCGCCTGGGCAATGGCCCGTTACGGCCCGCGGCGCGTCTCTTTCGTCGACGACGACGATCTGCGCGAACGACTCGCACCACTGCCCGTCGCGGCGCTGCGTATCGACGATGCTGCCCGCATCGCGCTCAGCGAAATCGAAGTGCAGACGATCGGCGAACTGCTCGCGATCCCGCGGCGCGAGTTGGCGGCGCGTTACGGCGCGGCCCTGCTGCTGCGAATCGATCAAGCCTACGGCGACATCGAAGAGCGGATCGAACCGATTCGCACGCCGCCCGTATTCGTCGTGGGTCATACGTTCGAGGGCCCCGTCCGGCGGAGCGATTTCGTCTTCGCGGCCATCGAGCGACTATTGGACGATCTGCTGGCCATGCTGGCGGCCCACGATCACGGTCTCTGCGAACTGTCGATCCTCTTCGATCGCGTCGATGCCGGACCGCTCAGCGAATCGTTCTGCTTCTCGCGCCCCACGCGGGATCGCAAACACCTGTGGGCGCTGATTCATTTGCGGCTGGATCGCCTGCGCCTGGGCTGCGGCGTCGAGGAGATCACGCTGCGCGGTGAGAAAACAGAACGCATGCAATCACGCCAGATCGCCATGTGGCAGGGCGCTGCGGCCGAAGCGCCGGACGACGCATCGCTAGGTCGCCTGCTGGATCGCCTCACGGAAAAGCTGGGCAACGAAGCCGTGCTGACGGCATCGCCGTTCGAGTCGTATCTCCCGGAGAAGGCGTTCGGCAGCAGCGGCGGCACGGCGACGAAGAAGCCCGTCGCCAGCGTACTGCTGGCGGATCGACCTTCGCGATTGTTCCCGAAGCCCGAGGCGATCGACGTGATGGCGGCCGTACCGGACGGCCCTCCCGCGTGGATGAAGTGGCGCGGCGACGACGTGCGCATCATTGCCAGCGCCGGCCCCGAACGAATCGCACTCCCCTGGTGGACAGGTGAAGAGGCGATGCACGCCGCACGGGACTATTACATCGTGTGCGATGCACGGGGGCGGACATTGTGGATCTACCGCGCCTGCGAGGAAGGCGCGCCGACGGGGGAATGGTTTATTCACGGGGTCTGGGTGTAGGCGTCACGGGCGCCCTGCCGACGCAAGGGTGCCATGCCGACGCATCGGGTGCCATGCCGACGCCCAACGTCGGCATGTGGAGGCGAGATAATCGTCCGCACCCGGAACGACGCTCCAATCCGATTACCAACGCAAATCGAGCATGCCGACCTTGAGGATGAGGCTGTCTGGGAATTCGAGTGAGGATTTCCGATTTGCAGAACCGTCGTAGACGCCAGTGTTTCCAAGGCCAACACAGTTCCGAAGGAGCGACAGTTTTTAGCCACGGGTGGAGCGGAGACCGCGTAGCGGGCGGAGTGCAACCCGTGGTTAGCGTTTTTTTCCTAGGGTTTAGCCCTGAAAGGGCGACACAATTCCCGGACAGTCTCACCTTGAGGATCGGCATTGCACCCGGCACCCGAACCGTCTCTCTGAAACGACACTGCTTGAGAGCAATGGCACCCGGCGGGCACGGCCCGCCCTACGGCAACTGTGCCACGCGCTTGACTGCATCCTGCGTCTCGATCGCATCGTCACCTCGCTCCTTGCGCAGCGCGTCGAGGCTGCCTGTCAGCAAGCGTCGTGATTCATCTACGCGATTCAGCCGCAACAGGCATTCGCCCAGCGCGCTCTCGGCGCGGGCCGTCTGCCAGTCGTCCGGCCCCCGCGCCGCGCGATGCATCGCCACGGCCGATTCGAGCAGCGACGACGCGTCGTCCATCCGCCCCGCATCCATCTCCAGCACGCCCGCCAGTTCGAGCGAATCGGCGAGATCCGTGTTATTCGCCTCCAGCGCTCCCTGCTTCGTCAGCGTCCGCCGCATGTAGAGCGACGCATCGCAATGATCGCGGGCGACGCCGATTTTCCCCAGCCGAAACTCGGTCCACGCCAGGCTGTGCAGCGCGCGGGCCGTCAGCGGATGCTCCGCCTTGAGCCCCTTACGCAATATCCTGACGGCGCGATCGAACTGCGCCTCGGCCTCATCGAAACGGCCTAAGTCATACAGCAGCTTGCCGTAGTTGTTGGCCATCTTCGCCAGATCGGGATGCACGGCATCCAGCGCTTCCGTGCGAATCCGAATCGCCGCCCGGTAATGCTCGTCCGCCTTCTGGAACTCGCGTCGCGCCCGATACAACGCACCGAGATTGTTGAGCGTCTGGCCAACATCGTTCTTCGCCGCCGAAACATCCTTCTGCTTGGCATCGCCAATCGACAGCAGATTCGCCAACAGGTCCTTGCGCATCGAAAGCGCCTCTCGATAGGCCGACTCCGCCGCATCGAGATCACCCAACTGCTTGTGCACAAGCCCAAGATTGTTCAACGCCCCGGCGATGCGTTCGTCCGGCGCGTCGTACGCCTGCCGATAGATCGCAAGCGCCGATTCGAACAACCGTTGCGCCTCGTCCAGCGCCCCCCGCCGCAACACGATGTTCTCCGCCAGCCCCAGCATCACATCCGCCGTATCCGGATGCCGCGGCCCGAGTTCCCTCTCGCGAACGTCGAGCGCAAAACGATAATGCCTGTCGGCCTTGTCATACTCGCCGAAGGCCTTGTACGTCCCCGCAAGCGTCGCGCGCACGCCCGCAGCGACGATCGGATCGTCGGCCAGCTCACTCTCGACTTCGCTCGACGCCCGATCGAGCGTCTCGAGCACCGTCACATCCTTTCGCCCCATCTGCCACGGATCGGCGGACTCATAAATGCCCGTGATCACATTATTGATGCGTTGCACCTGCCGCGCCGAACGTTCGACCTGTTTCGCCTTGTAATACGCATAGGGCCCGCCAATCGCGACGAACGCAAGCAGACTCGCCGCCAGCACAAACGGAAGCTTGTGCCGCGCCACCATCTTCCGTATGTGGTAGATCGTGCTCGGCGGCCGCGCAAAAATCGGCAAATCGCCGAGATACCGCTCGATGTCCTCACTTAGCGCCGCAACACTCTGATAGCGACGCCCCGGATCCTTTTCGAGCGCCTTCTGCACAATCGCCGACACGTCCGCCGGGATGTCGTCGCGCAACGTCGAAAGCCGCGTCGCCGGTTGCTCGCAGATCAGTCGAACCGCTTCCAGCAATGGGGCGCGCTCGACGGCGTAAGGCAGCGCTCCCGTCAGCAATTCAAAGAGGATCACGCCGAGCGCATACACGTCGCTGCGCACGTCGATCGCGTCCGGTCTGCCCTGCGCCTGTTCGGGGCTCATGTAGGCCAGCGTGCCCATCAGCTGCCCGGAAGCGGTGTTGATCGACGGCAGCGACTCGTCGCGCTCCATGAGCCGGGCGAGACCGAAGTCGAGAACTTTCACCTGCGGGAGCGTCGAGCGAATTGACGACGGCGATCCCCCTGTTTCGACGCGCGGCGCCGACGCGATGTCGTCCGCGCCGGTCGACGCCGAAGCCCCGTCATCGGGCACGAGAATATTCGACGGCTTCAGATCCCGATGGATGACGCCGCGCTGATGGGCGTAGCTGATCGCGTCGCACACGCGTTGAAACAGCCGCAGCACCTGTCGAACCCGATTCGCGCCCGACGTCCACGACGCGGCGAATTCCGTCAACGGTCGACCTTCCACGAACTCCATCGAAAAGTACTGCCGGCCGTCGCCTGTCTCGCCAGCGCCGTAAATCGATGCGATGCCGCTGTGATTCAATCTCGCAAGCGTCTGCACCTCGCGTTGAAAAAGCTTGCGCTGAATGTCGTCCGCGTATTGTCCCGCCAGGATGAGCTTCAGCGCGACACGCCGTCGCGGCTGGCGCTGCATCGCCTCGAATACGACGCCCATACCGCCCTGGCCGATTTTTCGAAGTATGTCGTAGCCTGCAATCTCCGTTGGCGGCTGCCGCGTGGACGGCACAGGCGACATGCCGACGGCGTCGAGCTCGCCGAGGATGTCGCGCATCTCCTCGACCTGCTCTTTGCAGACTCCGCACGCATCGACATGGGCCGCGATCTCGACGCCCTCTTCGTCGCTCGCCTCGCCATGAACCCACGCCCACAGCCGATCATGCGACATCTCGCAACTCATTGATCGATACCGCTGTACCTGCGAAGCTGATCGCGAAGATAATCCGACGCCCGCACCAGCCGCCCCTTCACGGCGATCTCCGTGATCTCCAGAACGACGGCCATTTCGCTCCGCGACATGCCCTCGAAATGCTTCAGCGTGAGCACGCTTCGATACTCTTCCGGCATGTCGGCGATGATCTGTCGAATCAGCTCGCGTCGCTCGTCACGCGCCATCCGCGTCTGCGGACCTGCCGTCTGCCGGGCGACGTCGAAACCCGTCTTCATATTGCGGTTATGCGTGGGGCTGCGCTGCCAGCGGCGAAGAATATCGAGGCACTTGTTGCGCGCGACCTTGTAGAGCCACGGCTTGATGTCCCCGTCGGGTAACGTATCGGCATCCGTCAACTTGGCGAATGTCTCCTGTGTGACATCCTCCGCCCGTGCGTCGTCATGCAGGTATGACGCGGCAAATCGATGAATCGCGGCCCAATAGCGATCGCTGAGCTGCTGGTATGCGTCGTGACGACCGGCGCGGATGGCTTCCAGCAGCTCGGCATCACTCTGTCCACTGTCGAAGTCCGACATTCGGCCGCCCCTTTGTTCCATCCATCTTATGAATGTTGGAAAAGCGAGGCAATTCCAAATGGTTCGTTTCGATTCGGGAGCCGCATCGTTTCGGGGGGCGACACGTGAGACCTTCAGGTCCTCGACGACGTGCGAACATGCCGACCTGACGGGTCGGCATGGTGCCCGGCAATTGTCAGGAATTATCGCGCGAATCCGGTCCGATCTGCGAATTCGATCGTGATATGTTCGACGGATCATCCGTCGCCTGACTCGATCGCGGGTCGGTGGGGTTCGAGAGCCCGACACCTCACCGGCCCCGTCGAGCATCCCATCGTTTGTCAGACAACAACGCGAATCGGGAAATGAAGAGACCGCGCGACGCCCCCACACGTCCACGCGGTCGCTCGTCCATATCCCCTTGCGATGCCCGCCGACGGCGTCACGGAGTTCACGCCGCCGGCGAGCTGATCGCAATTCTGTCAGGCGCTCTGCCGCGCCGATTCGAGCAAAGCCCCGTCGCAGGCGCTGTTGACCAGCGCGCGCACCTGCGGGCTTCGGTTGTAGAGGTTCGCCACGGCGGCCGGCTGTCCGTGAATGCCGTCGATGTGGCACGGAACGTTCAGACGCTGCGCGAAATCGATGAACAGCGCCAGCGCGAGCGTCCAATTCGGTCCGAGATACTTGACGGCGCTCATGTTGAAGACGATTTCCGTCGGCGGATCTTCAGCAAACACATCCGTCAGCAATCGCAGGAAACCGCCCAGCTCCTTGGTATTCAGCCGCGGGCCGGAGGGGCGAATCCACAGTCCGCCATTTTCCGCAACGGCATACTTCCAGCGATTCAACGTGCGCTCGGCGTCCTCGACGATTCGCAACAAGCTTCGATCAACATGTCCTTGCGTCATGCTTGCACCCCCGTGCCGCCATCCAATGTCCCGACACGCGCCGTCCCGGACGAACCCGCGTTCATCCTGGTGCAACGAAGGAAGCAAACGATGTGCCAAATGACGATTCCCGGACGTCACACGAGCGGCGTCCGATGAAAACCGGCCAGATTGGGAGAATTTGCAATCGCCCATTGACATACCGGTCTCCCCATGGGCCGACAGTCCCCAACTGGGGAGTGGCGAACGGCACTTTTGCCCAGTCGGCCGCCAACGGGTAAACCGGCTAGGGCTCGGGACGTTTCCGGCCCCGCGTGATTTCGACCCCGCTCCGCTTGCTGACGTAATTCGCGATCTCCACAAGATCCGCGATCGACTTCCCCTCTTCCGCCAGATACGTCTGTTGCTCACCGTCGGCAAAGAGGATACGGAGATTGGTGACATCACGTTCGCCGATCGGGGCGCGGAATGATTCGTATAGACCGATCTCCTTCACGTCGGGATATGACTTCCGCACCAGCCCGAAGCCGCTCGAAAAGTGAAGCCCGTTCTCATCCACCACATCACAGATGTTGTACGAGGCGATGCCAAGAAAGCCCGCAAAGCAGATCATGAGAATGCCAGAGAACAGCGCGGCGCGGCGGGAATTCCATCGATTTTTTGTGCTATCGTATCGATGAACCTTGTCGCCCAGGCGCGGATTGATGTTCGCCCCGTAGATCACCTCCACGATCAATCCAACACTGAGTACAAACGCAATGCTCGGAAAGGCCCAGAACCAATCGGCTCTTTCGTCGATGACGGGATTGACAACGGGTTCCGTGATCGCCTTGTATGCCTGACGTAGCGCCAGCGTCAGACCCAGTGAACCGGCAAGAATGAAGAACCCGCCGATGATCCAGAGTCGCCACTTATACGCCTTGACCTCGGGTTCGATCTCTCGCAGTTCATCGTCCGTCAGCACGTCATCCGGCGACACCGGAAAGAGCCGGCGGAGGAGTTTGGTTGAATAGTGCTCGACTTTCTCTTTCTGTTTCGCGCCCATGTTTCCATTCCCTTCCTTGCGCCAAAATATCACTCCACCTCACGCCGCGCTCTGTCGTAATCGACCGGCCGCTTCTCGACGAACGCCCGCATCCCCTCGGCCACTTCCGGCGCACGGTTGTGAATGCTGAGCCAGTCGCGGGCGTGACCGATCGTCTGATGCCACGACATGTCGCGCCAGAAGTTGAGTTGCTGCTTCGTGTAGCGAAAGCACTCGGGCACCTTGTTAATGAGTTTCTCGGCGAGTCGATCGACGGCGACGTCGAGTTCGCTGCGCGAGACGACCTCGTTCACGAGCCCCCAGTCGAGCGCCTTCGCCGCGGGAATGTCCTCGCACAGAAACAGAATTTCCCGCGCCCGGCGATCGCCGACGATCAGCGGCAGAAACTGTGTGGCCCCTGCCGCCGCGACGCTACCGCGGGCCGCACCAACCTGTTTGATGATGATGTCATCGGCCGCCACGGCGAGATCGCAGCTCATGTTGAACTCGTTGCCGCCGCCGACGACCATGCCGTTCAATCGCGCGATCGTCGGCTTGCCGATGTTGCGCAACCGCTCGTGGCATTCGATGAACAGGCCCATCCACTTCCAGTAGGTGTTCGGCTTGTTGACGAACTCCTCCGCCTGCTCCTTCACGTCCGCGCCCGTGCAGAACGCACGATCGCCCGCGCCCGTCAGGATCAGCACGCGGACGTCGTCATCCCAGGACGCATCCTGAAACGCCGCGTTCAACTCGACGAGCATGTCGCCGTTGACGGCGTTGAGGACGTCCGGGCGATTGAACGTGACGATCGCGCGCAGGTCGCGCTTTTCGTACTTGATCAGCTTGAAATCAAATGACTCGGCGGGCTTGCCGGTGTATGCAGGCATGGCGGCTCCTTCAGCTGCGGACAAGCCGGAAGTAAAGCGTCAATCGCCTTGCGTTTCAACCGGATGCGATGTGAAGCGACGCTCCCCCGCCTCGACTGTCCTCAACTCGACTTTCGCAGTTGAGATCGGCCCGCCCGTGTACCAGTAATCCGCCTGCGGCCATTCGCAACGATACAGTCGCGTGAAGACGCTGTGCCACAGAGGAATCGGCACAGACTTTTGCGGGTGTTCCAGTTCATCCTGCCACGACCATTCATCGCCGGCGATGGCGTACAGCGCAGGCCAGATCGGCATATCGCGCAACCATCCGGCCGGATACGCCGCTCCTTGTGATGACGACTTTTCCGAGAGCTTGCGCAACATCGTCTCGGCTTGCCGGGCGTACAGAAGTTCCGTTGTGCGATCGTTCGGGTTACCCGTCCACGCTGTCTGATGAACGAGTTCCTCGTACTGACACTTCAGACCAATTAGCGCGACGACCAGCGCAGCAGCCATCCACCATCTCACCTTCGTGCTTGCCGCGTACGCGAGAACAAAGAAGAGACAGGCGGCCGGCAGGAACCACTGCGTCGTCGCGCGGCCCACATTGCAGAGGTGATACGACGTCGCCTCGCCGATGCACATGAGGACGGCGCTGGCGAATGCCGCCAGAAGAACCGTTTGCCTCGACGGCCGGCGTCGCGCGGCCCGCCATAGGATCAGGATCGTTGCAATGGGACAACAGATCAATATAACGGCGTGAATGTTCCCGGCCACAGCATGACTCCACTACATGGGATATCACTTGATCGACGGTTGATCATACACATCCGACTGTCCCGAGTTTCAGCGGGCCTTACGAATTCTTACAACACGTCTTAGCGCATTTCTCACGACTCGGATCCCGATTCGCGGATACGTTCATCGCCACTTGGGATGACATGACGCCGGAAGTCAGAGAGCCCGGCTCCGCCCTGTGAAAGGTGTACGAAATGCGCTCGCCGTTGATCCCCGTAACGCTCGTTCTTCTGGCCGGTCTCATGTACAGTGTGACGCAGGCTGGCGCCCCGGATGAGAAGCCCACGATGTACGACAAACTGCTCACGACTGTTAACGCTCGTGTCGGCGAATTCGGCGACATTCCGACACAACGACGAATCGAACTACAATCGCTCGCCGACGCCATCAATGCGTCGCAGAAGGCGAGCGCGAGCGCCAGCCTCGTCTTCATCTGCACGCACAACTCGCGCCGCAGTCATATGGCGCAGATATGGGCGGCCGTGGCCGCGCATCACTACGGCATCGAGAACATTCACACCTACTCCGGCGGCACCGAGAGCACGGCATTCAACCCGCGCGCCGTCGCCGCGATGCAGCGCGCCGGATTTCGAATCGAAAAGACAACGGACGACGCCAATCCGATCTATCACGTGCGTTACAGCGACAATGCCCGCCCGCTGACGTGCTTCTCGAAAGTCTACGATGGCGCGCCGAATCCGAAGGAGGGCTTCATCGCCGTCATGACGTGCGATCATGCCAACGAGGCCTGCCCACTCGTCAAGGGCGCGAGCAAGCGCGTGGCGATTACCTATGAAGACCCGAAAGTCGCCGACGGAACGCCGGCCGAGGCGGCGAAGTACGACGAGCGCTGCCGCCAGATCGGTCGAGAGATGCTGTATGTCTTTTCGCTGCTGAAATAATCGATGAGTGCTTGCGGCGTTGTCGTGCTTCCCCTTCATAAGGTGATCACGTTTGAATGATGATTTTCTATTTGTCTGCCGCCTCCGAATCAAACAAATGCCTCGCTGCGGCATGCTTGCACTTGGGGGCGACACTGTCCAGGATTAGAGATCGTCGCTGCCGCAACTTGCATCGTATTTCGCCCGGAGGGCGCACGTACATAGCCGGGGATTTCAATCCCCGGTCGTGTCATGACGTGATGAATGGGGCGTCCGGAGGACGCGCGACCACGCGACGTCCGCCCTGCCGGGCGGCAAACGTTAATTGAAGACGCAACCCAGGGACTAATGTCCCTGGCAAAGACCGCACGCCCTCCGGGCGAATGTCGACTTTAAGTGCGAAGTTCGAAGGGGACGAATTCCCGGACACACTCGACTTGAAGGGCAAGCATGACATTCGCCCGATTTTCGGAATAGCCCGTCTGCTCAGTCCCCCATACTCGTCCCAACCGATCGCGCAATGTTGACGAGATCCCCCTTCGGATCCACGAGTCGCTGCTGATTCGCCACGCTCGAGATCGGCACACTGCGCAGCTGCCCCTCCTGAATGACGACCAGCTCGTTGTACTTGCCCTTCGCCAACAGCTCCGTCGCTTCGTGACCGAAGCGCGTCGCCAAGACGCGATCCGCCGCACAGGGCGTTCCGCCGCGCTGCACGTGGCCGAGCACGACGGCGCGGGACTCGATGCCTGTCGCCTCCTCCAGCTCCACACTGAGCAACGTCGCGACGCCGCCGAGGCGGATCGCCTCATGGCTGTCAGTGACGACGCGGCTGATCGTCTGCTTGCCGTCGATTGGGTGCGCGCCCTCCGAAATGGCGATGATCGTAAAGTACTTGCCGTGCTTCTTGCGATCTTCGCAGGCCGCACAGATGCGGTCGAGGGTGTACGGAATCTCGGGGATGAGAATCACGTCCGAGCCGCTGGCCAAGCCGGCGTGCAGCGTCAGCCATCCGGCGTTCCGGCCCATTAGCTCGACCAGCAGAATGCGATGATGGCTCGCCGCAGTCGTGTGCACGCGATCCAAGGCCTCTGTCGCAATCTCCACGGCCGTCTGGAAACCGAACGTCACGTGCGTGTGCATCAAGTCGTTGTCGATCGTCTTCGGAACGCCGACGCATCGCGCCCCGAGTTCGATCATCCCGGCGGCGCAGGACATCGTGCCGTCGCCGCCGATGACCACCAGGGCGTCGAGGCCGTTGTCCTCGTAATTGGCGTAGGCCTGCTCGCGCACATCCTTGAAGATGGGTTTTCCCTCGGCGTCCATCCCCACGGCATACTTGGCGGGGTTTGCCTTGTTGCTCGTGCCGAGAATCGTGCCGCCTCGCGTCAGGATATTGCTTGCCGACGTCCACTCGAGCGGGCGCATCCGGTTCTCGATCAGCCCCTGAAAGCCGTCGAGGATGCCGACGCACTCCCACTTGTGATCGCGAATCGCCGTCTTCACGACCGCACGAATGACCGCGTTGATGCCGGGACAATCTCCACCGCCCGTGAGGATACCGATGCGCTTGATAGGCTTTGACATGCGCTGGAATGTACGGCGCGAACAGAGTAGCGTCCAACAGATTTGTTGACCGGCATGGCTTTGGACCGTTTTGTAATTTCACGTAGGATGCAAACGTGATCCAAATCGAAGCGGACAGTCCGACTCGAACGCGCCTCGGCGCCCTCGCACTCGCCTTCGTCCTGCTGGCGGCGAGACTGCCGTTCTGGAATCACCCGACGCCGACGCACCCCGATGAAGTGTCCTTTGTCGGCGCGATCGGCTTTCCTAAAGACTACCCCGTCCACGCCCCCGGCTACCCCCTCTGGGTCGCAATCGGCACAATGCTGAATACCATCACGCCGACGCCCTACGCCGCCTATGCCCTCGCCTCGCTCATTGCGTCAATCCTTGGCGCTGTACTGCTCTTTTTCTGGCTGCAACCCACGTTCGATAGACGGTTGGCGTGGACGACGTCGCTCGCGTTCGGTCTGTGCCCATTGGCCTGGTTTCATTCCGTCACGGCGCTCACCTATTGGGCCGCGACGCTGGTTGGGCTCGGCATCGTCGTCACGTGCGAGCGGGCTATCGACCGCCCGACATCGCATTCCGTCTGGGCCGCCGCATCGCTCCTCTGCATCGGCGTCTTCCTTCGAACTGACTGCCTCATTTACTTCGGCCCCCTCTTCGTCTGGACCATTCTCAGAACGCGCTCAGCGCGGACGCTCCCCGCAACGTTGGTCCCCGTCGCAGCCTGCGCCGGCTTCTATCTGCTGATGCACTTTCTCTACGGCCGCTCGGGGCCGACTGTCTTCGAAGATCGGTTTGGACACAGCCGCGCGATCTTGATCGGGACCAGCCTATTCGGCGCCGGCCTCGTCGACGGTCTGCTACGCAACTGCGTCAAGATCCTGGGAAACCTGGCATGGAATGTCGGACCACTGGCGATCGTGTGCCTGGCATCGTTCCTATTGCATCGGGGGCGCGGCACCGACGCACTGCACGATGCCGGCAACTCAAGCGCGCCAATCGCCGGATCGCTGCGACATCGCATCCTGGCGCTCTGGCTCGCGACAGGACTCACATTCCTGGCGTTGTTTCACGTCGTCGAAGGGTACTTTCTCTGGATACTGCCGGCATTCTACATCGCGGCGGCCGGAATGCTCCGACGCCGAGTCGGCCCGGCTCGCGCCGGCACGCTGATGGCCGTCGTCGCCGTGCTGTTGGCATGCCAGTTCCTGTTGTATCCGTGGTCGACCACATGCACGGGCGCACTCCGTTCGCTGAACGCCAAGATCTCATACCTCAGCGCCCAAGGACTGATGCACATCGACGAGCGCGCCAGGATTCACGAAGACGGCGACGTCTGGCACATCAAAGCCCATGATGACGAAAAGAAGAACTAATCGACAGACCGTCGCCGGGCTCTCCCTCGGGCTCAGTTTCCCGTCCGACTTTCCGGTCCGCCGCCGTCGGTCTTTTGTGCATCCAACTGAAAATCATCGCCCGTCAAAGACACATTGACCTGTGACTCGGCGAAGATGTATCTGGCATCGAGCGCCGCCGTCGCATCGCCGCCGCGATCCGGAAGCCACAACTCGATCATGACGGGCAAGTGCGTTTCGGCGTGCAAGTAGAGCTCGACGCGTTTGGCCGCGTAGGCATCCTGATCGGGAAACGCGAGCGTGATGTGGTCGCACAGTTCGTCGGCCGGCCCGACAATCACGCGTCCGGCGTACTCGGCATCGACGCCGCCAAAGGCCTCGGCTGCATCGATTCGCCGATGCAGCGCCGCCATCACGCGCCGCGGCCCGAATTCCGTGATCGGCAGCTTCGCCTTCTGAAATACGACGCCGAGTTCTGGCGGAAACGCCACGACGCCGCCCGAACCGCCAAACAACCCCTTGCGACGATATAGCAGCACAGCGCCGTCATTGGCCGCTTCGATAAACAGGCACTGTGAGAATTCGCTGTCGTCATCCAGCCAGGTAAACAAGACGCTGAAAGGCGACTCCCGACAAAGCGCGACCATCCGCTCGGCGGGCTGCAGTGATTTGAACAACCCCAATCGCTCCTGCCGATGAAACGTCATCCGCGCCGATTCGACGGCAGCGGCGGCACGAAATGCCTCATTGAGGAGCCGCCGCGGATTGTCGGCCCATCGAACTTCGCGCATCGCACCGGGCGCCCCATCGGCCTGATTCGCCGTCGACGGCGACATCGCAAACGCCACTTGGTCGTCGTCAACAGGCCGCACGACAGCAACCACATCCGCGTCGCGCGGCGCGCAAGCAGGCAGTGCGGCTGAAACCAATGCCATGACGGCGACATGCCCGCATCTGATACGTGGAATCTTGTTCAAGATACGTCGGAATCGCTTGATGATTCGATGTTTGCGAGATTGCAGCATTGCGATCGTTCGCCGGACGCTTCCCGACGCGTCAGTAGTAGGTCGTTCGCGTGCGATGATGTTCGACTCGCACGTCGTCGGCGTGGGAGATTTCCCAAAGCCAGCAGTCAACCTGCCACGGCTGCGCCGGTCGGTTGGCGCGGCCGAGCTCCTTCGACATTCGATCGACAGCCTGGATCGACGCCGCGCGCAACTCGATTTCCTCTTCGCTGTCCCGGGCGATTTCCTCACGGGCATCGATGCGAGCGGCCAGCACATCCGTCAACGATATCAACCCGAGATGCCGCAGCGCCTGCGGAATGCGGTAGTCCGCAAACGCCGACAGCTCGTCCAGGCTCTCCAGCCTCCCGAAGTCCCGCGCCGACCATGCGCAGTGCAGGTCCAGCGCGCAGATCTGCGCGCGCTTCAGGAAATAGACGGCGGTATTCCGGTAGCTCGAAACGTCGCGGAAACCTTCGAAATTCGTCATCAGGAGAACGGCCAGCGGCCAGGCGCGATAATTGACCGAGTCGATCGCGTTCGTGAACCTGCCGTCGAATCGCTCGATCAGCGCCATGCCTGTTTCCCGGACAATTCGCACGCGATCGTCCAGCAACAGAAGATCGCCGCCGCCGGAGAGAATCTGCCGGAGTTCCGCCTCGGGAACGCCGCACCAATACTCCGGATCGGCCCATCGCAGGTCATGCTTCGCCGCGAGAATCAATGACGCCAACATCGCGACGAACCCGCGATAGGTCTCGCCGCGCCACTGAATCTCAATCGGTCGATCCGACCAGAAGCAGAAGTTCAACGCCGAGATCAGCAGCACGAGATTGGCAATCTGCGACTTATCCCCCGGCAACTCGCGCAGCAGCGTGCGGTCCGACGACATCCAGTCCTTCGTCGGCGTCTCGCGCGCCCAGCGACCGATCGCTTTGTCATCGATCGAGACATGCCGCGCCCGCTCCATCACGTTTCGTGTTGTGTCGAGAACGATCATCGAACGTCAATTGTAAGCACGAATCCACAACGTGCCACGCTCACCGCTCGTGCGAGAGTCCGCTCGTGCGTGAATCCTTTCTCGCACACATCCACATCCGCTCGTGCGTGAATCCTTTCTCGCACGCATCCACGTCCGCTCGTGCGTGAGTCCTTTCTCGCACGCATCCACGTCCGCTCGTGCGTGAATCCTTTCTCGCACGCTTCCACGTCCGCTCGTGCGTGAATCCTTTCTCGCACGCATCCACAGCGGGAATCCCTTCCCGCCCGCACCCGACCCCATTCGGATTCACACGTCGCACCGCCCCAGTCACGACCTCTTCACAAACGTCATATTCTCCCGGTCCTTCACAACGCCGGGGAATTTCAACGCCTTGTTGTGAATCACGGCATACACGCCGGGCGGCAGCAGCCGACAGGCGAGAAGCGACTCCGTCACATTCTGAATCGCATCCGTATCCCGGAATTCGTAGGGCCGCATTGCGCCGGTCAATATCACCGGGATCCGTACACTCTCCAGCTTCGCGTGAAGCAGTTCGCCAGTGACGTTCAACGTGTCCGTGCCGTGAACCACAATGATCGCGTCGGCTTCACCTAGCTCGCGCTGCACCGCCTCCAGAATCATCGCTCGATCTGAATCCGTCAGATCGAGCGAGTCCTTCTTCATCAGCTCGATATGGCGAATATCCAGATCGTGAAGCCGCAGGCGCAGCAGAATGCTGTCCAGGACGGAGTGAACGTTGCGCAGCGAGCCGTCCGTCTCGTCGTAGGTCTTCTCAATCGTTCCGCCGGTACCAATGATGCAGATTTTCATGGCAATTGAAGCGAGATGATCCGGCGTGACAGTGATGTTGTCAAAATGACCCGCATCGTGCGCACCAGCGTGGCCATCCCGATCCGCCAGAAGTCACAGGCATGACGCTCCGGCGCGCGTTTGCTGCATGGATTACTTGCCCCCCCGCCGCACGCCATCTACATTGAAGAATTCGAACGCCGAGGAGCGAATCGTGTCCGCGTCCGACATCAAAAGTGAAATCGCCCCCGCCAGAGTCGGGAAGCGCACGAGCAAGGCCAGGCCGGATACCGGCGCGACGCCCGCCATGCGCCAGTACCTCGATCAGAAGCAGGAAGTCGGCGACGCGGTTCTGCTTTTCCGCATGGGCGACTTCTACGAGACCTTCTACGACGATGCGAAAACCGTCGCGCGCGTCCTCGGCCTCACGCTGACGGCCCGCAACAAGACGACGGGCAATCCGATCCCGATGGCGGGCGTCCCGTATCATGCCGCCGACACCTATCTCGCAAGGCTCGTGCGGGCGGGCTACAAAGTCGCCATCAGCGAGCAGATGGAAGATCCGAAACAGGCCAAGGGCGTCGTCAAACGCGCCGTGCAACGCATCATCACACCGGGAACGCTGACCGACGAAAACCTACTCGACGGATCCGCCGCGAACCTCCTTGTCGGTCTCTGTCCCGCCGGCAAAAGATGGGAGGGCGGAAAAGTCGGCCTCGCAAGCGTCGAAGTCTCCAGCGGTCGCTTCTTCGCCGAACTAATACCTGCCAGTCGCGTCGTCGACGAAGTCGCACGGCTCGGCCCGGCCGAAATCATCGTGCCCGAACAAGCGATCGACGCCGCGCCGCAGCTGTTCGACGAGTTACGCGCCGTCGTCGGCGCCGCCATCTCGCCGCGTGCGCCGCACGTGTTCGACCGCCATCTCGCCGAAAAACGGCTGCTCGCCCAATTCAACGTATCTTCTCTGAGCGGTTTCGGTTTCGACGGCTTCAACGCGTCGCTCGCCGCAGCCGCCGCGCTGCTCGATTATCTGGGCGAAACTCAGCGCACGAACCTCGACCACATCTCCCGCATCGTTCCCCGTCACTCCGACGGCTGCCTGATGCTTGATCAGGTCACGCTTCGCTCGCTCGAGATCGAATCCACGATTCGCGACGGCGAACGCACGGGCACCCTGCTCGGTGCGATCGATATGACAGTCAACCCGATGGGCGGTCGGCGCCTCCGCGAGTGGGTTTGCTTCCCGCTGCGCGACGCGACGGAGATTCGCACGCGCCAGCGCGCCGTCACGGCGCTGCGCGATCAGCCGGATCGCTTGCGCGCCATCCGCAGCTACCTGCACGACGCCGGCGACGTCGAACGCATTCTTGGCCGCCTCGGCGTCGGACGCGTTACGCCGCGCGACATGGCGGCGCTCGGACGCACGCTGGAATCGCTCGAACCGCTGCGCGAGAGCATCGGTCCTGCCGTCAGTCAAACCGGCAGCTCGAGTGCCGACCTACTCGACGACATTCGTAAGTCGCTCGCCGGCCTCGACGCCGTCGGTCGCCGCATTTCGACGTGCCTCAAGGACGACGCACCGCCGATTTTCCGCGAAGGCAACTACATCGCCGACGGCGTCGACAGCGAACTCGATCGGCTGCGCAACATCGAAGTGACCGGCAGCGAATGGCTCGCAAAGTACCAGGCCGAGGAGTCCGCCCGCACGGGCATCCCCACACTGAAAATCGGCTACAACTCTGTCTTCGGCTATTACATCGAAATCACGAATCAGCACCACGACAAAGTGCCCGACGACTACACGCGCAAGCAGACGGTCCGCAATGCCGAGCGCTACATCACGAGCGAACTCAAGGCGCACGAGAATGAAGTCCTGACAGCCGCCGACAAGGCGAAGGCCCTCGAAGTCGAAATCTTCCAGAAACTTCGCGAGGAAGTGGCGGCGCATCTGCCCGCCCTGCAGGCCGCTGCCGACGCGATGGCAACCCTCGATGTCATTGCCGGCTTTGCCGAACTTGCCCGCTCGCGAGATTACTGCCTGCCGGAAGTCGTCGACGCAGATCCCGACGCGACGGCGTTCGTCCTCGACATCGTCGAGGGCCGCCATCCTGTTCTCGACGTTACGCTCGCCGAACGATTCGTCCCGAACGACTGCGGACTCGACGCCGCAAACGACCGCCTCCTGATACTGACCGGCCCCAACATGGCGGGAAAGTCGACCTACATCCGGCAAGTCGCCCTGCTCACGCTTCTGGCGCAGACGGGCAGCTACGTTCCCGCCAAATCGATGCGACTTTCGCCGACCGATCGTATTTTTGCCCGCGTCGGCGCCAGCGACGAACTCGCGCGAGGCCTGTCGACGTTCATGGTCGAAATGGTCGAGACCAGCCGCATTCTCAACAACGCGACGGCGCATTCGCTCGTCATCCTCGACGAAGTCGGCCGCGGTACGAGCACCTATGACGGTTTGTCATTGGCGTGGGCGATTACAGAGCACATCGTGGCGAAGATCGGTTGCCGCACCCTCTTCGCGACGCACTATCACGAACTGACGGAACTCGCCGAACAACTCGACCACGTGCGCAACTACAACGTCGCCGTCAGCGAACAGCTCCGCGTCGACGGCACGGGTCGCGACGTCGCCTTCCTGCACAAGATTATCCCCGGCGCGGCCGATCGCAGCTACGGCGTGCATGTCGCCGAAATGGCGGGATTGCCCAAGAGCGTGACGCGACGCAGCGAGAAAATCCTCGCGGACCTGGAGTCACGCTTCGATCGAGCGCATCCAGGCGGCGGCCGATCGGAACGCAAAGCGGAAGACGCCAATCAACTGCTGCTGTTCGGTCCGCAGGAATCGACCCCGCCGGAATGGAAGGAAGTCGTCGAACGCTTAAGCGCCATCGACGTCAACGCGATGACGCCCATCGACGCCCTCAACGCACTCGCCGCACTGAAGGAAGCCCTCGGCGAATCAGCGCCATAAACGTTGCAGGTTGCATGACAAACCTCAGCGTCGGGCCACAGTCAGAGCCTCGCTGTCCACAGCGTGGCCGGGTGCCATGCCGACGCCCAACGTCGGCATGTTCACGTGGCCATGTCCCCAGCCGGGTGCCATGCCGACGCCCAACGTCGGCATGTTCACGTAACCATGTCCCACACCAATCTCTCAATTCACCACATCACAAATGCCCCAAGTTGCCCAACCCGCCCCCCCTTGGCACACTACCCACCAGCCGGGTGGAATCGCCGGTCGCATGGAACGCGACGAGTACGGGCCCGGCTGACTGCAGGAAGGACGCCGATGAAGCTGATGATTCAGATCCCGTGCCTCAATGAAGAAGGCACGCTCCCCGCCACGCTCCGCGACATCCCTCGCGAAATCCCCGGCATCGACATCGTCGAAGTCGTCATCATCGACGACGGTTGCACCGATCGCACCGTCGAAGTCGCGAAGGAACACGGCGTCGACCACGTCATCAAGTTCCCCGGCAATCGGGGTTTGGGGCACGCCTTCGCCGCCGGCATGGACTTCTGCCTGCGCCACGGCGCCGACATCATCATCAACACCGACGGCGACAACCAATACTACGGCGGCGACATCCCCACGCTCGTCAAGCCGATCCTCGAAGGCCGCGCCGATCTCGTCATCGGCGATCGCGAACCCGACAAAGTCGAGCACTTCTCGGCCATGAAGAAGTTCCTCCAGAAGACGGGCAGCCGCGTTGTCAGCAAGCTGGCCAACCTGGAAGTCCCCGACGTCCCTAGCGGGTTCAAGGCGTACACGCGCGAGGCCGCGATGCGCGTCGCATACTCCACGGATTTCGACCACACAGTCGATCACGTCATTCAGGCGGGGCGCAAGCGCATCGTGACAGTCAGCGTCCCGATTCGAACGAATGAGAAACTCCGCGAGAGCCGGCTATTCTCCAACTTCTGGGTCTTCGTCACGCGCTCCGGCGGGATCATGCTGCGCGTCTATTCGTCCTATCGCGCGATGAAGATCTTCAGCACGGCCGGCATCATCACGTTCGGCGTCGGATTCATGATCGGCTTCCGTTTCATCTGGATCTGGCTCGTGGACAACCACGGGACGTTACCGACTGAACATAACCAATCCCTCATCCTCGCCGCCATACTGCTCCTGGCGGGCTTCCAGATGTTCCTGACGGGAATCGTGGCCGATCTGATCAATGCCAACCGCGCGATTGCCGAAGACATGAGCTATCGCCTGCGCCGGATGGAACTCGAGAATCGCGAGAACAAGTAGGATCCGGCGTGCGTACTCATTCTGCGTTGAAATCCAGGAACTCAAATCTGAGATTCGACAGCCAAGTGCCACTGCTCTCAAGCAGTGCAGACCACAAGTCGGGTGCCATGCCGACCCCAAAGGTCGGCATGTTCGTACCTACGCATTCAGTCGTGTATCGCGTCGGGTGCCATGCCGACCCTCAGAGGCGAGGCTGTCCGGGAATTCGAGTGTGGATTTCCGATTTGCAGAACCGTCGTAAGCGCCAGTGTTTCCAAGGCCGACACAGCTCCGAAGGAGCGACAGTTTTTAGCCACGGGTGGAGCGGAGACCGCGTAGCGGTCGAAGCGCAACCCGTGGTTAGCGTTTTTTCCTAGGGTTTAGCCCTGAAAGGGCGACACAATTCACGAACAGTCTCGCCCTCAGAGGCAAGCATGCGAGCGCGTACTTTAGCGCCATGCCGCCCCTCAAGGTCGACATGCGCCGCGTGCCACTGCTCTCAAGCAATGCAGACAGCGACAAGTCTCCACAATTCCCGACTCAGCGCCTGCACAGTGCTCGCCCCCCCCGTTCCGAACCACGACCGTCAGGAAGTCGGCCAGCGCCGCTCAGCAATCAACGAATTGCCCCTGCAGCGCGTATCGCTTCATCCCCCATCGCACAACCTCGCGCTGCACGAAATCACGGCGCGAATGCCGCATCACTCGATCGGCGCCCTGAAAGATGCGTCTCAGACGCGACGCGAAACCCACTTTAGGAGTGTGTTGCACGGCGCACACTGTGCTAGAATACGCACATGCTCGGAGCCGAACGCCCCATCGCAGTTTGTTCACACCTCAAGCCGGACGACATCTACCACATCTGGTTCACCGGCCGAGGTAGGGATCGATATTGGGTCTGCGAGGATTGCGCACCTCAATATCCAACACTCACCGAATCGCTGAAGGAAGTGCCCGACGCGTTCCTTGAGGAATTCGGTTCCGAGGAAGGCATCTGCGGAAGACCCGAGATCCGCAAGAGGCCCACGAACCTGAAATTCACCCACGATCGGATCGAACTTCCGGTTTCGGGCACCGAACGCCGGGTCGATTTTGTGCCGAATATGAACACCGACGGCGACTGGATCGCGCTGAACACGTCCGGGTCCATTGAGAATGTCGACGCACGCAACGGCGAGGTCCGGGTCGTGGGCTACGCCAGTCCTCCATTCTGGATTGACGAGAACATCAGCCTATGCGTGTCGCCGGACCTCGAGTACGGCGCCGTTTACCAGACATTTGGCGAACGGGCCCATGTCTTCCACATGCACAAGTATGACTCTATGGACTTGACGCGCGGCACCTATTGCACGAAACACAGCCACTTTTCAATCGCATTCTTTCGGGAGAACGGACGGCCCCTGCTGGTTGCGGCGACCGACTGGAATCGCCTCGAAGTCTTCGACCCCGCGTCGGGCGACATCCTGACAAAGCGCGGGCCCAATATGACTTTGAAGAACGGAAAAGAGCCGAAGCACTTCTTCGGCCAATTCCGGGGACAACTCACGGTTTCACCCGACGAGTGCCGAATCGTGGACAACGGTTGGGTATGGACGCCCTTCGGATCGGCCAAAGTGTGGAACCTGCGTGACTGGATCCATCGAAACAAATGGGAATCCGACGATGGTCTTTCTCTCAAATACCTCGCCTGGCGGAGATATCATTGGAACACGCCGGCCTGCTGGGTCGGCAATGAGAGAATTGCCTTCTGGGGGTGGGGCGCGGACGACGACTTCCTGATACCGGCGATTCTCGTCTTCGATGCGTCAACTGGTGAACAGACACACTGGTTCCCCGGTCCCGAGGTAAGAAGGGAAGACCCGCCAAGTAAGGCTGGTCACTCGATGTTCTTCGACAAGTACCTCTTCTGCGTCCACGACGACCACGGCACAGGCGTCTGGGATATCGAGACGGGCGAACACCTGCACCAGGAACCGTCGCTCAAACCGATTCACTATCATCCCATCTCGAAACAGTTCCTATCAAGAACACCCGACGGAATCCAACTGAGTCGCCTCGTGCAATAATGCGATCTCCCCGCCGCTGATCCGCCGCTGCTCTGAAAATCGCCGAAAGGGTGCCATGCTTGCCCTCAAAGGCAAGCATGCCGGCGCGTTGGCGGCTGGTGCGAGATTCCTATCTCGCACCCATTCCCCGCGGGATTCCCTTCCCGCCAAGCCGAGTAGCGGATAAGCCGGGCGCCACTTCCGTGTCGGCCGGGTGCCACTGCTGTGTCAGCAGTGAGAGCGACCGCCGTGCGTCATCCGCTAGCGCGGACCGCCGCTGCTGGTGCGAAATTCCTATCTCGGCATATCGATCGGCTACCGAAGCACCTTTTTGGCGGAGAACGTCGGAGAAACGTCAACAACCGCCACCCCGGACCGGCAAATTGCACGACGCGTGAACCAAGCCGCAACACGGAATGCCCGAAGCGCCGATCAAGCCATTCCAATCGGAATGAAATGGCACTCACCATCCAACACCCCACCCCAACCCGCCGCAAAGACCTGCACGAATTTGCGACAGTTTGCGGCCGTTTGCAGATTTTTTTTTAGACATGCACCCCGTCGGCGCTCACCAAGACGGGGCGGCCAGGCACAACCCGACATCGAGAACCAAATGCCACGAGTTTTTTTTGAACGCCCGCCCCTGGACGACTCGATCGCCTTTCAGCTTTCAGCGTTTCGGCTTTCAGCTTTCTCGCCCCCTCTTGTCCCAAACCGCAACCTGCCACACCATTGCCCAGCCATGGCCACATACGACACCATCATCATCGGCGCCGGCGGAATGGGCAGCGCCGTTGCATACCACGCCGCCCGACGCGGCCAGCGCGTCCTCGCCATCGACCGGTTTACGCCCGCCCACGACAAAGGCAGCTCGCACGGTCGCTCACGCGTCATTCGCAAAGCCTATTTCGAGGATCCCCGCTACGTCCCCATGCTCCATCGCGCCTACGAACTCTGGCACGAACTCGACCGGAATACGAACGAGAAGCTGCTTCACTTCTGCGGCGTGCTCAACATGGGGCCGGCCGAACACGAGTGCATCCGTGGCGTCCTCGACTGCGCGAGAGAGCACGGTCTACCCCACGAACTCCTCGACGCGACGGAAATCGAACGCCGCTGGCCGACCTTCAAACCAGCGCCCGACGACGTCGGCGTCTTCGAAGCCGACGGCGGATTTCACTTGCCCGAACGAGCGATTCAACTGCACCTGCAACTCGCAGAGACAAATGGTGCGGAATTCCGCTGGTCGACCGAAGTGCGTTCGTGGAAAGCGACGCCCGACGAAGTCCGCATCGCGACGAGCGACGGCGAACACGTCGCAAAGAACCTTGTCATCACCGCCGGTGCATGGTTGCCCACACTCGCAAATGCCCTCGCCCTGCCGATCAAAATCGAACGCCAGGTGCAACTCTGGTGGAAACCCAAAGATGCGGCATTGTGCAGACACGATCGCATGCCCGCGTTCATTCACTTCACGGCAGACCGCGCATATTACGGCATCCCATCAACGGCGGACGAAGGCCCCAAGATCGCCCGCCATCACGGCGGCGACATCACGACTGCCGATGCCCTCGATCGATCATTACGAACGGAAGACGAATCAGACGTGCGCGCCTACATCCGCAATCACGTCCCCAACGCCGACGGCCCCCTCCTCGCCCACGCCGTCTGCATGTACACGAACACTCCCGACGATCATTTCATTCTCGATCGTCATCCGCAACACGAGAACGTCATCATCGCCGGCGGATTCTCGGGCCACGGCTTCAAGTTCGCGCCGCTCGTCGGCGAAATCACTGCGGATCTGTTGGACGCGAATGCGGAGCGCGAACCCATCGGACTCTTCGAGATCAAGCGGCTCATGCGAGGTCCGCGATGATCGTCAGGCGTTTGGCTCACTCCATCGCGACGGCCTCATGCTCGCGCTGGCACGCATCGATCATCTGCTTGATCGCGATCGCCGGAACGAATGTCTCCGAACGCATCGCCGCCGGTTCGAGATACACGCCGAACGCAATCAGCGGCGCATCCTCTTTCGGCGGCAGGACCGTCGGCACGTCCTCGCCGAGTTCCTTCAACGCCCCCATGAAAAATCGCGACGTTTTCGGCAGATCGAAAAACATGCAGACCTGCGGATCCGGTCCGATCCGGCTGCGCGCAATGGCAATTCGCGAATAGTCGGCGAGCATCTTCGCGTCCGGATCGTACAGTCGTCGGAGCGCATCCGCCGCGAAGTCGCCCTTCCCCACCGCATAGGCGACGCCCTGCTTGTGCGGCGCGATGTAGAACTCCATCGACTCCCCGTACATGACGTCGATCGCCTTCTTCGCTTCCGCGTTCTGACTGTCGAATGTGAATCGATACACGTCCGCCTCGACGTCGCCGATGCGCGTCGTTTCGTGCGCCGTGTTCATCGTCAGTTGCGACGTCATCATGCGCATCCACTCCGGCTTCATCCACATGTCGGCCGCCTGCCTGAAGTCCTTCATCGCGTCGTCGGGCGCCTGGGAAACATAGAACCCCGTAACGCCGATCCCGCCGCCTTCCGCCTTGCAGAGACTGCCGCTGTACCCCGTCAGCCGACGATAGAATCGCTTCACTGCATCGAATCCCTTCTTATTCTCCTCCTGTTGGAGCAGTTGCCGTCCTTGCATAGTCTTGCCGAAGGCATCCAACATCGCTTCGTTCAGCGATGGCGTCCCTTCGGGAACAAGCCACTCGAGCGCGAACACGACCATGCCCGGCTCGCCGACCAGCCCGCGCAACGGATCCCGCTTCGACTTGCTGATCTTCGCGAGGTAACCGGCAATCTCGCCGTCTGCGCGAACGTTCAGCAGATCCTGGGCGAATGCCCCGTCGGCGCTGAAGCGCATCCCCGCCGCATAGTGCTCCGACTCCCTGACGTATTTTCTGGCTTCGTCAAAGAAATACCGCCACATGGCGATCGCACCCTCGGCCTCCGGATCCGTCATCGCGCTGAACAACTGCATGGCGCCTTGCCCGATGGACATCGCACCGTCGAGAACCTCTCGCCATGCAGCGATGTCGGCCCAGATGAAGACCTCGTGTTTCGAGAGTATCGCGCGGGCATCCGCCCCCATGCGCTCTGCGAATCGAGAGTCTGCCGACATCGCGGCGCGAACCGTCGCTTCGTCCTTCGCGATCATGCCGACGTTTCCGATGCGATTCGCGTACCAGCTTTGCGAGCGCAACTGGAACTTCAACATCCCGTCGGCAAGTTCCTCGGCGTTCGCGCTCTGCTTCCACGCATCGGGACTCGACAGCGTGCCGATCAGCAACGGACCCGCTTGGCCGGGCCGCATAGCAACGATAAATGCGCCGTTGAGATCCAGGCCTTCGATGTGACCGCCGAGCGGTCCGCCCACGACGTCAGCCGCGTTCAACCGGACAAGTTCCTCGAGATGCGACGACTTGCCGAATGCGTTGACGCCGGAAACGAACCCGCTCAGGTCGGGAATGGCGACAATCAAGGCCGTATCCTTCGGAACATGCCGAAGCGCCGCATCGACCGGCGGCTCGGCGAGCGCCGAAATCGGCGCAAAGAGAACAGCTGCGATAATCAGAAAGAGGTGCTTCATGGTTCTTCTCCTTGCAAAGAACTGAAAGGAGTCGGAGATGCCTGACGTGCGGATGGCCGGAAAATTCCGCCGCACGCCCCCATTTACAATGTATTGCGCGCGGTCCGCCCCGACCACTACGAAATGTCGACAATTCTGTAGTCGCCGCGCGGCCGGTTGTTTCGAGACAAACGACGTCGTCATCCGGCGTGTTCGCATAAGCGAATCAAAGATCGTCGGACGATCCGATCAATGCCGACCGGGGCGTTGGCTTCCCCGATTCCGCGGCCATTCTCTCCCCAATCGCTCCGCGAATGGCCCGTTCATCGTGTGGATTGACAGGCTCAGCCGCGACGCTGAACGCTCGCAAGTCTGCAAACGATGCAGTCCATCAAACCTGCAGCGGATTACATATCGTTCATGATTCATGCAACGCCTCAACGTTACACCTTCATTTCCTCGCGGGTAAATGCCACGCAGGCCCATAGTTGAGACATGAGGACCGCATTCGCCCTGTTTCTTAACGCAAAACTCATCCGACTTTGCGCTTGGCAGTTGTTGCGATTGCAGTTAACAGTGATATCTTCCGCTACCTATGACGCCTTCGGCCCCCAATCAGAAATGGCGAGCCCCAGTCGCGATCGCAGCCGTCTGCATCGCAGCGCTGAGCTACTACATGTTCGGCAATAAGAACGCCGGTCCGCGCATCCGCGACGACATCGATGTCCATATCACGCGCATCGATGTACCCAAGTCCGAGGTCGACGCCGATTTCGTTCATCCGAAAGACGGAAAGACGTACCCCATCACCGCCCGCATCGGCAGCGATTGCAGAATCACGATCGACGGCGCCCCTGCGAAACTGGCCGACTTGAAAGTCGGCGATCGCGCAATCGGCAAGGGATCGCTGAGTGGCGGAGTCGTGCAGGCAATGGCGATTCGGGTATTACGTCAGAAAAAGGGTGAGACGCCCGCAGAAACGGGAGGCCATGCCAATGGACGCCCCGCAACAGGCGGCTGACTCGGCGGTCCTGGGCGTTGGCACGTCGGGCGTCGCCTCTGCGACGCGCTACATGTACGCCTGTTTCGCAGTCGTGTTGCTGGGGCTCGTCCTCAATCTTCTTTACGTTTGTTACCAATGCCCGCTTGATCTCAGCGGGGATGAAGCGCACTACTGGGATTGGTCGCGCCATCTCGACGTCAGTTACTATAGCAAAGGCCCTCTTGTCGCATACATCATCGCAGGCGGCCGATGGTTCGCCGGCGCGCTGGGCATAAGCGCGTCGCTAGATCCGGCCGCCGTGGTTCGCCTCCCGGCGGTCCTGTTGGCCGCATTGAGTTCGATCGGCGTCATCGTACTGTGTCGGGATATCGGCCTGACTTGGCGCGGCACGCTGCTGGCACTGCTGATTTGCGCGTCTGTGCCGATGTTCACTGTCGGCGCCGTCCTGATGACGATCGACGCGCCATTCCTCTGCGCCTGGATCTGGGCGCACGTCTTTATCGTGAAGACGCTGATTGACCATCGATCGATGGGCTACTGGGTCGCGGCGGCGATCATCGTGGCCCTGGGAATCCTCGCGAAGTACACGATGGTGTTGATTTTCGCAGTCATTGGCGTCGGCGTGCTGTTTCGATCAGACTTGCGCAAGCGCCTGTTGACGCGGACCTCGATCGCAGCAGGACTCGTCGGTCTCGCCGGACTCTTGCCCATTGTCATCTGGAATTCAGCGCATGGCTGGGTCAGTTTCCGACATGTTGCAGGACAGGCCGGCGTCGCCCAGGGCAGCGGATTTGATCTCGGTGGGCCGATCGAATTTCTCGCGGCACAATTCGGCGTGAGCAATCCAGTCTGGGTTGCGGTGCTCCTGACACTGCTGATCTGGCGGAAGTCACCGTCGGTCCAAGGCAACAATACGACCGATCGCGGCACGTCCTTTGTCGCTCTATCGACAACCTGCGTGTTCGTTGTCTTTCTCGGTTTTAGTTTCATCACGAAGGTGCAGCCGAACTGGCCCGCGCCGGCGATTTTGACCGGCGCGATCCTGATCGCCTGTTGGGCAATGCGCAATGATCGCAATCGCCAAACGCAAAGACGCGTGAATCGCATCGTTGCAATCGGAATCGTGCTCGGCCTCGCAGTTTCGGGGATCGGCCGTCGGACGGATCTGCTCGCGCCGATCTGCGGTCGCCTGGCTTCCGGATCGCCGCCATGGGAGCTGACGCCGGCGGCGAAATATGATCCGGCGGCGCGATTGCGCGGCTGGCACGAGCTGGGCGCCGCGATCGGTGACGTGATGCTCGAAATGGAAACCAACGGAAAGCCGCCGATCCTGATGGCCGATCACTACCAAGTGGCGAGTGAAATTGCGTTCTACACACCGGGGCAACCCGACGTGTACTGCATACAGTCGGTGCTTGGTGATCGATTGAACCAGTATGACTTCTGGAAGAACCCGATCGACAATCGCAGCGACTTCGTCGGCCGCCCGTGCGTTTACGTCGGTACGCTACCGAGCGAAAGCAGTGCGAAAGGCGAAACGTTGCGAGCGGCGATGCCGGGCATCCGCCCTGTGCGTACCGTCGAATATCGCATCGGCGACATTCCATTTCAGGTTTGGACGATATTCGTGGCGGATGCCTATGAGGGCATTTCGCGACCTGCGTCGACGAAGGAGATCAGCTATTAGCGCGGATTTGGAAAGTCATATGGATGCCCCGGAATTAGAAACTTCCTCGGTGACAGTCGACTCCCGTCCGCGATGGATTTCGCGATGGCGGACCATCGTCTCGATTGTCCTGCTTGCCTTGTGCATCGTCGGACTCGCGGGCGCGGATCGCTGGTTCTACGAGACTGTCTCCCTGAAATTCAATACGCTCTCGCCGGTCGACGCCGACGGATATCATCAATCCAAGTGGATTTGGAATCTCGCGCGCTTCTGGCCCCATATCACGGGCGGATTCTGTTGCTACTTCATGATCTTCGCGTTTGCGAAGCGGGGCTATCGAAAAGCGAACGCCGCGCTTTTTTCCGTCCTTCTCACGGCGCTGATCGCTCACGCGCTGCAATGCGGCATCGGCCGCGCGCGCCCCAATCAGGCGGAGTCGGCACTGACGTTTATCGGCGTCTTCGAGGCGGGATTCACCGCGAAAGGCGTCGGTCTTCCATCCGGCGAAGCGGCGACCGCAACCGCCATGTCGCTGATCGTCGGATTCGCCTTTTCGCGCCGACGTTACATCGCCTGGATGCCGACGGTGCTTGTCATTCTCGCGCGGCTGCTCCCCGGAATGCACTATCTCTCCGACGTCGCGGCGGGCTGTCTGCTGGCGCTCTTGCTGACACCGGCGCTGTATCGACTCGCATTACGACCTCCGCGAATCGCAATCGTTGATGCGATCATTGCGCGAGGTCGTCACGCACTGCGGAATCGCGCCGTCAGTTAGCTCGCGTCGAGCGGCCCGATTCGGCTCGAGGTCGGCGGCGAGCGTCCGAGCCGGGCGAATTCCTTTGGTTCTTCAGGCTCGTCGGCCACGCCCCAATAGCCTCTCGCCCGACTTGGGAATCCCCGCATCAGCGTCTAGAATCCCGTTCATGCCGTTCGCCGACAAGAAGCTGGAGACGCTGGACGCCGCCGGAATCCGAATCGTGCAGCGCGCCAAATTGCAGGCGATGCTGGACGAGATCCTGCCGGACAATGCGTTCTATCGTGAGAAGTTCGCCGGAATCGATCCGGACGCGGCGGTCGCGGATCCGTCACTCCTCCCGTTCACGACGCGCGACGAACTGCAGGCGGACCAAGCCGCCCATCCCCCATTCGGCCGGAATCTCAGTTATCCAGTCGGCGACTTCATTCGCCTCCATCAGACGTCCGGTTCCGGCGGCGTGCCGATGCGATGGCTCGACCGACAAAAGGACTGGGTCTGGTGGCATCGACTCTGGCAGACGATTTACTCCGCTGCGGGCGTTACGCGCGACGATCGGTTCATTTTCCCTTTCTCGTTCGGTCCGTTCATCGGGTTCTGGGCGGCGTTCGAGAGCGCCTTGTCGATGGGAAATCTCTGCCTTCCCGCGGGCGGCATGTCAACAACGGCGCGACTGAAGTTCCTGCTCGATAATGACGTCACTGTCGTCGGATGTACACCGACGTATGCCTTGCGCATGGCGGAAGTCGCGCGCGAGGAGGGCATTGATCTCCCCGCCTCGCGCGTTCGGGCGTTGTTCGTGGCGGGCGAGCCGGGCGGCAGCATCCCGGCGACGCGTGCTGCAATAGAGCGCGGATGGGGCGCAAGGGTCTTCGACCACTTGGGAATGACAGAGATGGGCCCCTACGCGTTTGAATGCCTTGAATCCCCGGGCGGGTTGCACGTCAACGAAGCGGAGTTCATGATCGAAGTCAGGGACGTCGCAACGGGCGAAATGCGCCCCGATGGCGCGGGCGAACTCGTGCTGACGAACCTGGGACGCTGGGGTTCGCCGCTGATCCGCTATCGAACGGGCGATCAGGGCGTATTGCGACGCGAACCGTGTGCCTGCGGCCGGCATTACGCCCGGCTGGACGGCGGCATCGTGGGGCGGATGGACGATATGGTTGTCGTCCGCGGCAACAATGTGTTTCCATCCGCGATCGAGGCTATACTCCGGGAATTCTCGGAAATCGCCGAGTTTCGATTGGAAGTGACGGATTCGCGCGCGATGTCGGAGTTGCGAATCGTCATCGAACCAGCGACATCGGCGGAGGCGAAATCCCTGTTGGAACGCGTGACGGCGTCGATTCGGGACCGTTTGAGCTTTCGTCCGATCGTCGATTGCGTCGCACCGGGTACGCTTCCGCGATTTGAAATGAAGGCCCGCCGCCTGATCCGCCACAAGCCGGATGACCCGGCCTGAATCGGTGAAACGGCGTGCACGCGACGGCGGTCGCGCGTGCCGGCCATAACATTCGTTTGCACACGAAGAGTTTCAGCAACTGGGAAAGGATGCATCCTTCACCATGACCACACATCGAAAAGCCGTCCCGTCTCTTGTAACGATACTGTCACTGGCGACTGTCCTTCCGGCGTCGGCGTTGCGCGCCGCCGACTGGCCCGCGTGGCGCGGTCCGGGGCAGAATGGAATGGCGTACGAGAAAGCCGTTGTCACGACCTGGAAGCCGGGAGACGACAACACGCGATGGAAGTCCGCCATCGGCGGGCGCACGACGCCGGTTCTTCTGGATGGGCGTCTGTTTTTTATTGCGCCGGCAGGTTCCGGCAAGACGCTCGGCGAGCAGGTGGTCTGCCTCGACGCGGAGTCGGGTGAGACAATCTGGGAACACAAGTTCAACGTCTTCCACTCGGACGTCGTCGAACAGCGACTCGGCTGGACCGCGGTCGTCGCCGATCCTGAAACGAAGTACATCTACGCCCATGGCACAGGCGGCCAGTTCTTCTGCTACGACTTCGACGGCAACATCGTCTGGGAGAAGTCGCTGACGGAACTCTATAACCGCGTCACCGGCTATGGCGGTCGCATGCACACGCCGATCGTCGACGAGGACAAAGTCATCATCAGCTTCGTGTCGACGAACTGGGGCAATCACGGCCCGCCGTCACATCGCTATCTCGCGATGGACAAGCGAACCGGCGAAGTCATCTGGTGGGCGAAGCCAGGCGGCGCTCCGCTGGATACGACCTACTGCGTCCCGGCAGTGACGGTTATCAACGGCGTGCGCATGCTGATCGCCGGCGCCGCCGACGGCTACATCTACGGCATGAAAGTCCGCACGGGAGAGACGATCTGGTCGTTCAAGCTGTCGAAGCGCGGCATCAATCCGTCGATCGTTGTCGAGGACAACCGCGTCTATGCGATGCACAGCGAGGAGAACTACACGACGACGGAGATGGGATCGGTGATCTGCATCGACGGCAGCAAGACGGGCGACATCACGGATAGTGGAACGATCTGGCGCGTCGACGGCATCACGGCAGGTTACGCCTCACCGGCCCTGGCGAACGGCAGGCTGTATGTTCTGGACAATGCGGCGACGCTGCATTGCTACGATGCCAAGACGGGCGCGAAACACTGGGCCCACGGGTGCGGCCGCGTCGGCAAGGGCTCGCCGACCGTGACGGCCGACGGCGTCATCTACGTTGGAACGGTCAACGGCCGCGTCCTGATCCTGAAGGACGAGGGCGACGACTGCCGAGAGCTGTCGGTCGTCGAATTGCCGATGAACGGCACCTTCGTTGACGAGATCTTCGGCAGCCCGATCGCGGTGAACGGTCGCGTCTACCTTCAATCACGATATGCAACGTACTGCCTTGGCCCGAAGACGCCGGACGTGCAGCGCGTGCCGGAGCCGAAGATGGCCGCCGAAGCGCCGCCCGAGCCCGACAAGCCGACGACGATGCTTATCGTTCCGGGAGACGTCGAGTTGGAGCCCGGCGACGAAGTTGCCCTGACGACGCGCCTCTTCGATCGCAACGGACAGCCGCTGACATTCGCCCAGGCGGAGAAGGCACTCGAAATATTCAAGGTCAAGGCCGGCGACAAGGGGCCGCCGATCGAGCCGAGCGACGAGGGCAAGATCAGCCGCGCGGGCGACGCCGACGGCAACGAAGTGTGGTCAATGCCGGCGCGCGTGCGATACGCCGTGCTCGGCGTGCCCTGCCAGGTGGAAAAAGACGGAACGTTGCGAGCAAGCGAGGACTCTTCATTTCGTGCCGGTCTCGTGCGAGCCTATCTCGGCGGGCTGACGGCCGACATGCGCGTGCGCATCTGTCCGCCGCCGCCGTTCAGCGTGACGTTCGACGACATGAAAGGCCAGCCGAATCCGCCGGGATGGGTCGGCGCGGGCGCCAAGACGCGGCTGACGGAGCTCGACGGCAATGTCGTCTTCGAAAAGCTGGCGCCGAAGGATAAGCCGAGCGCGCCGTTCATGCGGATGGAGGTTTTCACGAACCCGCCGCTTCGAACGGGATATACCGTGGAGTGTGACATGATGGGCCGGCCGCGCCCGAAGGGTCGACCGGTTCGTCCCGACATGGGGCTGATCAACGCCCGCTATTGCATGCGCATGATGGGGCAGGAGAACCTGCTACGGCTCGAAACCTGGTCGCCGATTCCGCGGCTTCGCGTGGACATTCCGTGGGAGTGGAAGACGGACGTCTGGTACACGGCGAAGTTCACAGTCGATCTTGTCGGCGATGAAGCTCGCGTGCGAGCCAAAGTCTGGCCGCGCGGCGAGGAAGAGCCAAAGGAATGGCGCATCGAGATGATGGATCCGTCGCCCCACTTCGAGGGCAGCCCAGGGCTGTACGCTTACTCGAATGGAACGAAGACCACGAAAGACGGTCCGCCCGTGTATTTCGATAATTACAGAGTTTATCCAAACGAGTGATGCTCGCGCATTCGACGATCTGCGATCGTCCGCCAGAGCGATTCGGACACCAACAGAACACCAGCCCTATTGACCCTGGAAAACCGGGAAGGACTTGATCGATCATGACGCTTTATCGAACGCTGTTTGTTTCAGTGATTCTCTGCATTGCCGCGACGGCCGTGCGCGCCGACGATGCAAAACCGGCGGACAAGACGGCCGGCACGGCGGCTGAGATGGACGCAGGCCGCACCGGCGACTGGCTCATGTGGGGCGGCAAGCCCGACCGCAACATGGTCTCGCTTGAAAAGAACATCCCGGCGAAATGGGATGTCAAGAAGGGCTCGAACATACTGTGGTCGGCCGGGCTCGGTTCGCAGACATACGGCAATCCCGTCGTGACGAACGGCAAGATCATCGTCGGCACGAACAACAACGGGCACTTGCGCTCCGGTATCGACGGCGACAAGGGCGTCGTTCTGTGCATTGACGAGAAGACAGGAAAGCTCCTTTGGCAGGCGACTCACGACAAGCTGCCGACGGGCCGCGTCAACGACTGGCCGGAGCAGGGCATCTGTTCGACGGCATGCGTCAGCGACGGAAAGATCTACTACGTCAGCAATCGCGCGGAAGTCGTCTGCGTCGATCCGGAGGGAATGCGCAACGGGAACGACGGACCGTTCACGGATGAAAAGTACAAGGACGAGATGGACGCCGACTTCATCTGGCTCTACGACATGATCGACGAGCTGGACGCCTTCCCGCACAACCTGGCGACGTGCTCGCCCGTCGTCTGGAAGGACTACCTGTTTGTCAGCACGTCGAACGGCGTCGACGAGGGCCATCTCGTGCTGCCGGAACCCGAGGCGCCGGATTTCATCTGCCTCGACAAGAACACGGGCAAACTGCTCTGGGACAAGAACTACACGAAGGGCAAGGTCCTTCACGGCCAGTGGTCCTCGCCCGCCTGCGGCGTCATCGCCGGCAAGGAACAGGTCGTGTTCGGCGCGGGCGACGGCTGGGTCTATGGCCTCGACATGAAGACGGGCGACATGATCTGGAAGTTCGACATGAATCCCAAGGACAGCAAATGGGTCCTGGGCGGTCGCGGAACGCGCAACGCAATTATCGCCACACCGGTCATACACGACGACAACGTCTTCATTTGCGTCGGGCAGGATCCGGAACACGGTGAGGGAATCGGCCATCTGTACCGAATTGATGCGACTAAGACCGGCGACGTTACGGAAAGCGGCAAAATCTGGCATGTCGGCGGCGAGGATTTCAAACGTTCCATGTCAACCGTGTCGATTGTGGACGATCTGCTTTACGCATCGGATTTGAGCGGATTCCTGTACTGCCTGGATGTCAAAACGGGCAAGAAATATTGGTCGCACGACACGTTCGCCGCGATTTGGGGATCCCCCTACTACGTCGACGGCAAAGTGATGCTCGGCACGGAAGACGGCGAAGTCCTGGTCTTCGAACACGGCAAAACCAAGAAACTGATCGCCACGAACGACATGCAGAATTCGGTCTATACAACCCCTGTCGTGGCGAACGGAACGCTGTATATTACCAATAGAAACAAGCTGTTCGCGATTCGCGCGTCGGCGTCGGACGCCCCCAAGAAAGCCGAAGCGGCCGCCCCGGCGATGCAATAGACTCGCGAACGATCGGACGCAGCGGCGCACTAAAGCCGAGATCGTCCCGTCCCACGTCCGCAAGAATGCGGAGTATGACTGCCGTGAATGGCCTAGCGAATCGTCAACCACCTCGCGGAAATGCCATTCAATTGACAGCATCTGTGGGTGTCGGCAGGCGTCGATCGGCGACGATAGAATATCATGTAAGGAGTTCGGCAATCCGCCGGCCCTGCAGGAGGAAACCACCATGTCTCGCATCGTGCAGATGCTGATCGCTTCCGTTGCCGTCATCGCCATGCTCATGCTTGGCCATTCGATGATGAGCCCGCTGCCGATTTCGGCGGCGACGACCGCCCTCGGCGGGCTCGCGGCGTTCTGGCTGTTTCGTTCGAGGCCGCAGGGCGCAATCGTCGGCGGCGCGATGACCGGCGCGGGCGTCGGTGCGGCGATCCACACGTTCAGCCATGTGTTTGCCGGACATACGCATCCGCACGTGCAAGATGCCGTGGCGGCGCACATTGTCGGTGATGTGACGATCGGCGTGATAGTCGGCGCCGTCGTGCTGGCCCTGCCGATGCTGGCGTGGAAACTGACCGATCGAGTCGTCACTCGCTAGGCGCTGTTCCGACATTCGCAATTCGCAAGTTTCTCGTAATGGGGTTGCCCGCACAGATGACTGTAACAACGCCTGACTTATCCATGCGCGTCGCTGAAGCACGGAATCGTCTTGATGCGCATGTCCGCGAAATCGTCAGCTGGCATTTCGATCCGGCGACGGGCTGCCCCTTCTGGCTCGATTATGCAGCGAAACTCGGCTGGGATCCGCGGAAGGAAATCGCGTGCTACGACGATCTCGAGAAACTCGGCGGTTTCCAGGATGAATGGCTCCGCGGCGGTCCAGTTCGTCGCTGGGTGCCGAAGGGGCTCGCGGGCAAGCCGATTTACGTGTTTGAGACCGGCGGCAGCACGGGCGTTCCCAAGAGCCGCGTCAACATCGACGACTTCCGCATCGACTATGAGATGTTCAGCGAGACGCTGAACGATGCGTCCTTCCCGAAGGGCGCCGACTGGCTCATGCTCGGCCCCAGCGGTCCCCGCCGCCTGCGCCTGGCCGTCGAGCATCTTGCGCAATTCCGCGGCGGAATCAGCTTCTGCGTCGATATGGATCCGCGCTGGGTTGTAAAACTGCTGAAGAAGGGCCGCGTCAACGAGATGCACGAATACAAGGATCACGTCGTCGAGCAGGGGCTGACGCTGCTGCGCGCGCATCCGAATATCCAGTGTCTGTTCACGACGCCGAAACTCCTCGAAGCGATTTGCGAAAAAGTCTCGCTCGTCAAGGCGGGCATCAAGGGCGTCTTCTGCGGCGGCACGCAGATGACGCCGCAGTTCCATCGATTTGCCCGCGAAGAACTGCTCGAAGGCAACGCTGAATTCGTCCCCACTTACGGCAACACGCTGATGGGTCTCGCCTGTCACAAGCCGTTCGATCCGGCCGACAACTACGACATCATCTATCATCCCCCCTGCCCGCGCGCGATGGTGGAAGTCGTCAGCTTTGATGACGAGAAGAGCGTCGTGGGCTACGGCGAATGGGGCCGTGGCCGACTGACGACGCTGACGAAAGAGTTCTTCATGCCGCGCTTCCTGGAGCGCGACGAATGCAAGCGCACACCGCCGTGCGAGAAGTATCCCTGGGATGGCTGCGCGAACGTGCGGCCGTTTTCGGGGTTCCAGACGAAAGTCGTCGAAGGCGTCTACTAATCAAGAGCGTGGCCCGGAACTCGAGCCCCGTTGGGTGGGCGAATCCCGGGCCACTTCGAAATTCCTGACATTCCCCAATGCGCTGAAGTCGTTGGACGAGCCCCGGCCGGAGCAACACACTTCGCTTCACGACCACTTTTCCAGGTATTCAGCCTGGACCGCTCAGTTCCCTGCGGCGATGAACCGGAAGACGCAATCGACAGGCGTACCGCCGCCGCTGCCGTTTCGCGTCTCAATATCGCAGGATGTCGCGCTGACGCTGGTCACGGACGCGACCATGTTGTTCCCGAACGTGTTCGCCGATGTCGAGACAACGATCGGCGCCGACGAAAAAGGCGGCGAGAACGTGATTCGGTAAGATCCCGTTCCCAATCGTTGCGCCGTGTACCCCGTTGTCCCGGGAAAAGCCGTTCCGTTGGTCAACGCGCCGCCGAGTACGAATCGCGGCGCAGCGGCCGTTTGCGTCTGGCCGTTGGGAAAGCGCAAACCCGATGGTGAGAATCGGAACGCCTCAACGGCGTTGGTGTAAATCGACACGAGCCCGTCGCCAATGCTGAACAACCCCGAATCGTTGTCGCCCGAATTGCCGGAGAAAGCGTAGCCGTTGTTGGACGCGCCAATCGCCCCGGGGGCGCCGCCGCGAGCACGGACGCCGCCGTTGACCTGCAAAGACGATTGCGGCTGCGTTGTCCCGATGCCGACGCGGCCCGCGTCATCCACCGCGACGACGTCCTCGATGGCGCCGTCGCTGGAGTCGAGCGAGTGACCATCCACGCCGACCGCCTTGAGTGCGTAGGGCGCCGCAGTGATCGGTTGGCGCGGCGCGAGCGTTGTCATGATCGCCGCGTTCGCCGGATCGTGGGGGCTGCGAACCGTGATCTCCAGCCAGCAGGCCTCGCCGTTGAATGCGTTAGCGCCGAAATCGAGTTCGACTGTGAATTGCCCGTCAACAACGAGCACATCCGCCGCATTCAACGAGGGCCCGATTTGATTTCCCGCCTCTAGATCGTCCCAGAGCTTGAATGTGAAATCGGCAGAATCGTTGAGCGCCTCGCCGCTCATATTCAGCTTCCCCTGATATGTAATCTCGCTGCCTAGTGGAGTCTGAGCAACGGCTGGTATCGCAAGAGAAAGAACGACTGCTGCAATTGATACGGTAGTGATTCTCATTGATTGGTTCCCTTTCTGAGGAAGTTCGATTTGAAGCCGATCACGGGCAATCATTGGCCGTGAGGAGTATGTCCACAAAAACAGTTACATCGCTCATCTGCATGCCTTGGACGGCATCGACATCCGCGCAACGGCATGCAACTCCGGGCGTGAGCAAACACTGAACAAACGACTGCACATCGGCGCCGTTGACACGCCGATCGCCATTGGCGTCGCCAGGGCACGGGCAACCGGTGCTTTGTGATGTCCAATAACCGCCGGAAAGCTCAAGATCGCCGCCGCTCATGTACCCGGCGTCGTGCTGGCCGATCGTGCCCTCCAGGTCAAAGTCGCCGCCGGCGCTGGATCCACCGCCGCCGGCGATGGCGCATCGGGCGATCGAATAGTCCTCGGACGAGGCCGGCACGGCGACGAGCAGAGTGACCGCAGTAGCGAAAAGAGCTGTTTTTCTGACGAACATGACGACATTTCCTTTCAAAGTGTCGACTCGCCGGACGATCAAAGGCCGTCGATTGAGTCGCGGTGCTCCCGTCGGACCCGGCGGACGCTGTTACAGCCGTCGATGAATCGTGCGACGTTTCCCAGAACTCGGGATCACAAGTTTGCGAAGTATTTCGGGAGTGCCGCGGGGAGGAGCTTGCGGGCGTCCTGCGGCGGGACGAGCGGGCACTTTGCGAGAAAGCCTCTCGCTGTTCGCGGCACTGATTCGCCGGTCGGCCAGAGGGATGACTCGGAAACCCGCCCATTGGGGCCGCTGACTTAACGAAGCCCAGCAGCCGGTCGTTGCTCAGGTGACCGCATGGCGAGCCGCCTACGGAGCACTTGGCGAAGCCATATGAATGTCACGTGTCCGGCCCGTCGAATCGGCCGAAAGCTCAATGGGGCAGCGCGAGGCCCGAAGTTCACAGCATGGGTGACGCCAGTCGCGCGGCGCCGACGGCGATTTGTTCGCCGAACGAACGGCTGAGAACGCGTTTGCGCGTGATTCTCGCGGCGCCTTCGACCAGCGACTCGAAATCCCGATGCAGCTCTTCGGACAGTTCCTCGTCGTAGAGGATGTTCGTCAGTTCGAAGTTGATTCGAAAGCTGCGCTGGTCCATGTTGGCGGAGCCGACCAGCGACCAGCGCCGGTCGACGACGGCCGTTTTCGCGTGAAGCATGCCGTGATCGTATTCATAGATCTCGATACCGGCACGCAGCAGCTCTTCGTAGAAGCTTCGCCCTGCCCAGAGTACGAGCCTTGAATCCGTCCGCGACGGCAACAGCAGACGAACGCGCACATTGCGATAGGCCGCCGACGTCAGCGCGAGCATCATCGCCTGGTCGGGCACGAAATACGGCGTGATGATCTCGATGCTCTCCGATGCGTCCGACACAACCGCATAGAGCAACTGATGCAGAACGTGCGCCGGATCGTCGGGGCCGCTCGCCACGATCTGCACGCAATGACGCCCCGCGCGTTCCGGCGCCGGGAAGTACAAGTCGCTCGCCAGATCCTCCTTCGTCGCGAAGTGCCAGTCCTCCGCAAAGATCTCCTGAAACTGCGTCACGCATGGACCGCGCAACGTCAGGTTCGTGTCCCGCCAGGGACCATATTTCGCCTTGCGCCCGACGTATTCATCGCCGATGTTCTTGCTTCCCGTGAATGCGACAATGCCATCGACGACGCAGAGCTTGCGATGGTTGCGGCAGTTCATCTGAAAGCGCCGGCGCATCGGCTTCCACGGCATGAAGAAAGCGACCTCCACGCCCCCCTTCTTCAGTCGTCTCAGATGTTCGCGGCTGAGCCGCCAGCAACCGACGGCATCCAGCAGCAGCCGCACCTCCACGCCCTGCTGCGACTTGCGAATCAACAGATCGCTCATCGCGCGCCCCGTATCGTCGTCGGCGTAAATGTAGTACATCAGGTGAACGTGCGACTTCGCGGCGTCTATCGACAGCGACAGCTCCAGAAACGCCTTCTCGCCGTCATATCTGATCCCTACCTGATTGCCCGACGTCACGACAGTCCCTGCCAGACGCGTCGCCAGGTTCATCAAGTTGCGCTGATCCTGATCGAGACGGGCGTCGTCCTCCCGGACGTCGTGCGATTTCTCCAGAACAGACGTCTGGCGCTCGAGATTGCCCTCGATGCGCTGCCGCCGTTTGCGCCGCTTTCTGATCTTCCGCTCCATCGGCATGCGACCGACAAGCAGAAAGAGGACCAGACCGACAAAGGGGATCAGGATGAGCGTCAGAATCCACGCCATCATCCCGCGCGGATCGCGGCGGGTCCGTAGGATGTGAACAATCGTAAGGATGACGGCGATGTAGTTTGCGACTGACGCGGCGGACCAGAAATACCAGGGCATGTTCGTGCTTTCGAATTCCGCCGTTGGAGACGTCGATCAATGCTCCGGAAGGTGATCGACGAGCTGGTCGATTTCCTCTTCCGTGTTGTAGAAGTGCGGGCTCACGCGCAGCCGGCCGTGACGCGTCGCGATGATCGTTCGGTATTCCTGCGCGAGATGGTTCACGATTCGTTGATGATCGTGCGTCCCCGAGACGAACGACACGATGCCGCTGGTCTCGTTCGCCGTTCTCGAGCTGACGACGCGATAGCCCTTCTCCGTGACGCCAGCGACCAGCCGATCCGTCAGCGTTCTCACGCGTTCCCAGATGTTGTCGATGCCGAGCTGGAGCATCCAGTCGATCGAGGCGCCGAGGCCCCAGATGCCGGCGAGATTGTAGCTTCCGCTGTCGAACCGACGGGCGTCATCGCGAAACTCGAGCTGGTACTTGCTGAAATCCATCGCGTTCTTCAGCCCGAGCCAACCGACAACGGACGGCCGCAACAACCCGAGCAGCTCGTGCCGGCAGTAGAAGATCCCGGCGCCCTCGGGCCCGAGAAGCCACTTGTGCCCGTCGGCGCTGAGAAAGTCGATCTTCATCGCGCGAACATCGATCGGAACGCAGCCGAGCGACTGGATTGCGTCCACGCAGAAGAGCACGCCGCGCTCCTGGCATGCGGACCCGAGCGCCGCCAGATCGCTTCGAAAACCGCTGCCGAACTGGACCGACGAGACCGTGAGCACGCGCGTCCGTTCGTCGATCAACTCGATCAGGCGTTCGAGCGGAATGCGACCGTTGTCTTCCGGCACCATTTTCAGGACGACGCCCTGATGGCGCAGGTTCATCCACGGATAGATGTTCGCCGGAAACTCGACGCCCGTCGTCACGACGGATTCACCGCGCGACCATTGAAGCCCATTGGCGACGTAGCTCAGACCCTGGCTCGTATTCTGAACGAATGTGATTTCTTCGGGATGGCAGTTCAGCAGCTTAGCGGCGGATTGACGCACGCGCTTGGCTTCGGGATACAGCCGACCCCGTGCGTAGCTGTGTTCCGACGCTTCCTGCGCGTAACGATGCATCGCCTCGACGGCCGGTCCGGATATCGGAGCCACGGCCGCGTGGTTCAGGTAGTTGTGATGCCGTGTGACCGGCATGACTTGTCTGACTGCCGCAATGTCGATCGGCATGAGCGTCCTCGTAGAACTTCGGAATTCCCTTTCCGGCGAATCCCGATTCGACCGCACGCGAATCCAAAGCCCGCCGGCCACGTCGTCTGATGCATGCCATCGGACCCGTCGGCGGCTCCCTCGTTAGAGTCTATTCGCATACTGCCGCAAGTTCTACGACGATCCGTTGGAGCGACCGCCGTTCCGGCTCCGCAAGCGTGTTCTATGCGGTGCGATATTTCGCTCTGCCGTTGCGCCGCACGTATCCGATTGCCCCGGCGACGCCGAACAACAGCAGCATACCGGGTTCCGGAACCGTCTGAGAATCGCCCGTCTGGACGGTCGTACTATCTGACGCGCCGGCAAGCTCCAGGCCGAGTCCTTCGAATCCCGGGACGGTCGAGGGAAGACCGTTTTGAACGGTTCCCAGAGGATCGTTGAGAAACGCCGTGATAAACATCTCCTGAACGAGCATCTGGACTTCTTCGTCCGTCAGGCCTTCGCCTGCGTCGACCTTGGCAAGGAGTTCGTCGACCGCAACTTGCCGCTGAGCCGCACCCGAGCCGATCTGGAAGGGCGCCGATGTCGCGGGATTGCCGTTTGCCTGAAACAGCGAACCAATGGCATCGAGAACGAGATTCCCCGAAACGTTGATCGGCCCCGTATCGAAATCCGTCACCTGCGAGTCACTCAGAACGACGCCGTCGGCAGTCGCGCCGCCTCGATTGGCGATGCGGATATCGGCGTCATAGAAACCCAACGCGTTGATCGATATCGACGAGTCCACCAGCAGATTGCCCGTCCACTGGAAATCCTGCACGCCGGCATTGAACGAAACCGTGTACCCGATCGGCGCCACGTTGAAAACGCTGGTGCCGTTCGAGAAGTTCTGAGTCAACGTGCGCTCGCCTGTCTGGGTCTCGAAGAACACTTCGGGAATGAACCGCGTCGTGAAACCGGCGCGACCGTGCAGACCCGCGAACTGCGTCTGGCCCAGATTCGGATCCGGGAAGAGTTCCACGTTCAGCGGACCGAGATCGAGGAACGTCTGATTGCCGTACGTGTCGCCGCCGAAGAACCGGTAGAACTCATACGTGTAGCCGTCGCCGGCGCGGTTGTACTCCAATCGCTGCGTAAACGCATTGAAGTTGAAAAGCGGACCGTTCTGCGGCTGCGAGAGAAACTGCGGATTCCCGGCGTACTCGCTGCCCCGAAACAGGTTGCGGGCGAGGGATCCGACCCCCAGATCCACGGCGCCGGCGCGCGCGTTCGCGGCGAGAACCACGGCGATCATCAATGTTGCTGCCAATCGACGACGGGCAAACATGGGTTCCGTCTCCTTTGCTGACATAGGCGAGGCGCGGCGATTCATCTGTCCGCCGCCGACTCTGACGACAAAGTCGCCACATCGAGATATCGGCCCGATGGACAGGCAGATTCAGCACGACTCGCTATGTCGATTCAGGCGTTATCGGAAGATCGACCGGCAGTCCGCCGGACGTCGCTGGAGAGGAATCCTGTCCGCATCGAACCATCGCCTATGCCGTCGGTCCCGATCGGCGCCGCGAATGAAGAAAACGGCGCTCGCCGATGCGGCCGGCCGCTCGTTCTAGGTTGCCGGCCTAGTCGCCGGCCATGAGCCCGAGCAAGGCGGTTGTCGACCGAATGCCGGCTTCAAAATCCCGAACGTGCATGAACTCATTGGGAGAATGGATGTTGGCCCCGGGCAGGCAGTAGCCGAGCATCAGGCTGTCCGCACCGAGGACTTCCTTCAGAAGCGGCAGAATCGGCAGCGATCCGCCCTCGCGGATCAGAACGGGCTCCTTGCCGAAACCGACGGCAACGGCTTTACGCGCCGCCTGCATGCCCGGCGACGTGACATCGGCGAGGTAGGCGTCGCAGCACGCGTGATCGAGAATCTCGCATGTGACCGTATCCGGAACGCGGGACCTGATCGTTTCGTCAAATGCGCGGCTGACATCTTTCGCTTTCTGTTTGGCGACCAGCCGCATGGAGATCTTCGCCCCAGCCGACGCAGGGATGATGGTTGACGAACCTTCCTTCATGTAGCCGCCGTAGATTCCATTGACGTCCAACGTCGGTCGCGCCCAACGCCGATAGAGCGTCGAATAACCGGCCTCACCGCAGGTCTTCGGGCTGCCGAGTTCCGCAAGAAACGCTGCGTCCGTGAATGGCAAGGATTCCATCATCCTGACTTCCTCCGCGGACATTTCAACAACGGCGTCGTAGAAGCCGGGAATCGCTACGCGACCTTTCTCGTCATGAAGCGTCGCGATGAGCTGGGAGAGAACGTTTGCCGGGTTCGCCACGACGCCCCCGAACGAACCGCTGTGCAGGTCCTTCTTTGGACCGCGGAGTATGACCTCCTTGTACACGAGGCCCTTCGTCGCCGTCGTCACGGCGGGAATGCCTTCATCGAATTGCGCCGTGTCGTGAATCAGAACGTAATCACAAGCGAGCCGATCACGATGGGCGCGAATCAACTCCTCGAGATGAACGGAACCGACTTCCTCCTCGCCTTCCAGACAGAACTTGAGATTGATCGGCAGGGAACCGACCGCCTTGAGCCACGCCTCCGCCGCGAGAATCGCGCAAAACGCCTGCCCCTTGTCATCAGCGGCGCCCCGGCAAACGATCTTGCCGTCCTCAATCACGGGCTCGAAAGGCCCCGTCTTCCACAACGATAATTCGCCCTCCGGCTGGACGTCGTAGTGACCGTAGACAAGCACTGTCGGTCGGCCCGCCGTCTGCTCACCTTGAGCGAGAACCGCCGGATGCCCCTTTGTCTCGACGATCTCCGCCGACAGGCCGGCCGTCCGGCAGCGACTCGCCACCCACTCGGCGGCTCTTCGAACGTCCGGCGCGTGTGAAGGTTGGGCCGAAATGCTCGGAATTCTCAACAGGTCGAAGAGCTCGTCGACAAATCGATTGGAATTCGCGTTCACATACTCGATCGCCTTGTTTACGGAATCGCTGGGACGCATGGCATTCTCCTCGGTGGCAGGCCAATTCGATCACTCAGGTAGGTTAAGGTGAACGCGGATCAGGGACAAAGGCTGCGATTCGGATATCCGTCGCACGGGGGCTCGGGGCCTGAACAGTCCAACTCAGCGGCTGACGCTACAATCTCACGCGATGAAACCCGACGACCAGATTTGTTACTGTTATCACGTCTCGCTCCGCAAGCTGTATCACTATGCCCGGCGGAACAAGTTGTCGCGGCCGTCGCAGATGTCCGACTGCCTGGGCGCCGGAACGGGCTGCGGCTGGTGTATTCCGATTCTCAAAAAGATCCACGATCGCGTGGCCGAGGGCTGCGATCTGACGGCGAGCGAGAACGTCGCAGACCTTCCGACGACGGCCGCGGAATACGCCGCGGCGCGATCGGAATACTTGAAATCCGACAAGAAGAACTCGTTCTAGGAACCTGCTGTGGAATCTAAGGTCGCTTCCACTTGGGGAGTCCGGGCGTCTCGCCCGCACGGAGCATTCGTTTCGCAGTAATACGCCCGCACGAAGCCTGCGAGTTCGCCAAACATTGCACGCTTAGCGACGTCGCTCAACAGCCCTCGACTTGAAACGCCTGAAAATCGTGGCGCAAAAAAGAAGAACAGCGCCGTTCGGCCCTCCGTGGAGAACGGCGCTGCCCTGCATCAAAGATCGACGTCCTTGTCGATGAAGGCCTGCCCAGCCTTTCCCCAGAACCGGGATGGCCTTTGCGTCGCGGCTCGACGGCGAAGTAACAAGCCGCGTCTTCATAACCCCGGGACGCCGTGCCACGCAGATCTCCCTCAGCTCGACCCGAGGGGGGATCCAGCACACCCGTGCGGTTAACCGTCAAAGACCTCCGTCGGTCCCGCGCTCGGGACGAACGATCTTCGGCATCAGAAGCCTGTGCATCCATCCTTGGTGCACGCGACCCCTGACTCGATTCAGATTTCAATGTCAACGCTTGTCGCTGCGTCGCGACCCGATATCCGTATCGCTGATGTCCCGGCAAGCCGGGCAGCGTTTTGTTTTAAGGTGGCGTGCGGATGGGAATCCTCAGCCGATTCCCAACCGCGCCGCCGCACTCGAATTCACCCAACCATCGGGCAACACCGTGTCGCCCCCCGGTCGAGTTAAAACCGGCGTCATGCCGGTGCCGCACCTAGTTTCCGCGATAGGCGTCGCGGGCGCGAATCTGGAACTCGCTGAACTGCTTCAGCGCGTCCTCCATGTCCTTCTCAAACTCGCCGCGCGGGCGAATTTCGATGTGATCGCGAACACCACAGATCACAACGTCCTTCCCGAGCCCCGAACGATCCAGCATCTTCTCGGGGAGCAACACGCGCCCCTGTGCGTCCACATCCAGATACTCGGCCAGGGGAAAGAACACTTTGTCGAAGTAAAGCTGATCCTCGTCGGGGATCAGCGTCGATTTTGCATGTGAGGCGAGCTCTTCGAAGGCCCGCTCCGTATACATCCATAGCGTGGTCGAAGGTCGGCCAGGCACGATGACAAACCCCGCGCCGTCGCGCTCCGGATCGAGGCGACTGCGGTACTTCCGAGGAATCGCCAGCCGATGCTTCGAGTCGATGATGTGCTCGTAATGGCCCGTAAAGATCATTGGCGTTCACAATCGACATCGGCGACCACTTGCCTCCACTTCACACCACTAGGATACATTTTGCCCCACAGAGTTCAAGCGCATTTCTCGCACATTCCGCGCAATGCGCCCCTGTGAATTTCTCAAGCTTCTTTGATTACTAAGGTTGTGACGCGGAATATTTTATGGCTTTGTTATCGGCCCCGAAAACGTGCGATTTGAGGTGTGACAGCGCGACGTCGCGGATTCTCAAAACGCCCCACTTTGCCCCCGGAGAAACCGCCAGTCGCACAACGGGAGTCGGCAGCGCGATGGGCGCCGGCCGAAAGACGAAGACGAGATCGGCCCCCTGATCTCACTCCGCAGACGGCGGAAACCAGCGAAATATCAGTAAGTACTTGCCGTCCTCACTGCGAACGATCGGGCCGCATTGATCCGGCGCCATTTCGATCGTCCCGCGATATTCGAACCGGGTCTCGTGGTCATCAATGTGCTTGAACACCACATCGATCTCGGCCGGATACGCGAATGTCCTTGGTGTGGCCTTGAGTGTCGTGCGCTGGCGCGACACAGATGCAGTCGGCGGTGGTCGCCACGAAGTATCGCTACCGCCGATATCCTCCAGGCGAACCTGCGTCCGGTACCACTTCGTCTTCTGACAAGTCAGGTCGGCCGGTACGCCGACGACCTGGTCATAGCAAACCGACGGCTTGTCTCGCAATTCGACCAGGCACGCACCCAGAGAAAACCGCTCGACCTTTGGTGCCTGCTTCTCCGTCGTTTTTTTCCCTTTTGACTCGGACTCGAGTTTCTTCACTGATACCGCGAGGATGTGGCGATGATCTTCACTGGAGAGATACAGCGTCTGCTCTTTCTCTTCGATCCAGATGGGAAGCTCCCCCTCGACAGTGACTGTTTCACCTCGCGCCTGATCGTCGAGATGGTACGAAAGGTGAACGAAATATTGAATGCTGCAGTCCCGCTTCAGTGTCACTTTGAGGGTGGACATTACGTATGCCCATGCGTCATCGGCATAGCCGTCAGCGGTGCGCAGTTCGGGACGCACAAGCACACCGCTTCCACCGCTCGTCTCTAACGACAGACCGTCGAGCATCTTGATGCGCAATCGGATCCCGGCTCTCGGGAGAAACTCGTTTGATTCCAGCAACGGCGGACTGACCAAACTCACTCGCATTTCGTACGTTTCCGGGGGGCCACCCAGGACGCCGTCGACAAAGTACCTTTCCAGACCGCCAGCCGGAGGCGCACACGCGAGCCCAAGCCACGACGCAATCACAATCGCCTGACACATGCAGCCACCTCCAGTTTGATTGCCTTGTTTCGGTGTGGCCCAAGATCAGCATGACACAAGAAGACCCGTCCAAGGGCCAAGACACATTGGCTGCCGTTCGTTAGGCGAAATCAACGAAGATCTCACGCGAACTCATCGTGCAGCGGAGCCGCACCGCCGGAAAGCAGATTGCAATAGCAGCGAAGCCAACGACTCGCCGCATTGGCCAGAGAGTAGCCGGCTTCAACGCTGACGCGGGCGGTCTCGACGCGACGCGACAAATCACATTCGTCAAGGACACTTCGAACCCCACTGGCGAATTCATCAGCCGAATTCCACCGGCATCGCAACGCCATATCGTGTTTCGCAAGTATTGCCTCATGCGCCGCAATCCGGCTCGCCACGATCGGACAGCGCGCCGCCATCGCCTCCAGGACGACGTTCGGGCAGCCTTCCGTGCGCGACGGGAACACGAGCACATCGGCGCTCTTCAGCCAGCCCGCAACATTGTCCGACCAACCGACGAAATGCACGTTCGGCGCAAGCCCGAGTGTCTCGACAAGCGTCTGTATTCGACCGCGATCGGGGCCATCGCCGACGAACACGGCCTGCACGTCGCGCGTGCTTCGCAGAAGCCGAATCGCTTCCACGAGCGTATCGAGATTCTTTACGGGGTCCATCCGCCCCGCCCACACAATCATCGGTGCGTCGTTGCGAATGCGATAGGACGCACGGCTGATCGGTGGCGCCGCGTCGATCGCCTCGATATCAATGCCGTTCGGAATCTCGCGCACGAGCCCCGGCGGAAAGCCCAGCTCGTCGATCAGATGCGTCGCGACTGCCGGCGAATTGGCAACGTGCATCGACGACAAACCGCACGTCAACGCTTCGATCCGCCGATGCCACGCCCTTTCGACCTCTATCGTGACGGTCGACGTAATCACGGGGCGCGATCGATCAATGCGACCGCACAATCGCGCCGCCAGGTTCGCGTGAAACAGCGATGCGTGAATCAGATCGGGATTGATGCGGAGAACGACTTGCGCGAATCGCAACAAGCACGTCGGATCCCAGCCGCCGCGCGCGTCGCAATGAAACGTCTCAATGCCGTCGGCTTCCAGCGCGTCGTTCAGCGGACCGCGCCCGGCGAGACAGCCGACGATCGGCTCGATGCCCTCTGACGCAAGCCGTCGCACAAGATTGCACAGGCGAAGGGGAAGACCGCCCCGCTGAAGATCGGTCGCGAGATAGAGAACGCGGATTCGGTTCAAATAACGCCGTGTTTGATGTTAATAGTCGCGTGGACCGCACGGGCGGCGCATCAGCTCGCCTTGCGCGGCTTCGACAGCAACCAGATGCCCATGTGGAAGCCAATCGCAACGACGCCGCCCCAGATAACGGCCCACGACAATCGGCTCGTGTCGAAATAACCCAGCGACGTCGCCTGCAACGGTTCGTACTGGACCATACCGGCCGGCATCCGGGCCCTGCCCTCTTCGGCGACGCGAAGGTCCATCTCGACGAGGTGCATCGCGTCCTTCAGGCGCGATGCTGTCGCCTCCTGCTCCGCGATTTCATCCTCGCGCTGCTTCAATTCGTTGATCGTCGTCGCGAGTATCTCGGTGCCGGACTCAAGCGCCAGGCGCAGCTGTCGCGCCAATTCTTCGTAGCGGGCGCGAGACTGAATGACGGCGGCTTCGAGATCGCTCTTCTTCGCGACCCACTGATTCGTGCGCTCCTCGCTCAGTTTCTTCTCGACGATCGCGCGGTGATTCTCAATCCCATCGCGCATTCGAGGTGCATAATTCTGCAGCGTCTGGCCCTGCGCCTTCAGTTGCGGGTTGTTTGCGCCGTTGGCGAGGACCACCTCGATGGCGCATTCCTGCCACACTTTGCGAGCAGGGTTGAGCGCGCTCAGCAACTGCGTCTGCAACTGGCGACGTTGCGTGTTGTTATCGCCTCGATCGTCGAGGCGCTCGGCAAGATCCACCGCCTGGGACAGCGCCGTATTGCTTTGGGCGTGAAACGTATTGACCAGACTTTCGGCGGCCTGCTGGTACTCGAGAAGAAGATCAATGTCGTCGCCGAGCTGCCACGAAGATACGCGGGGCGACAATCGATCCCATTCCCGCGAAAACGCCGTCACTTCTTCGTTGTATTCCTCGACGCTGAGGATGATCTTCTCAAGCTCGGCACGGATTGCCTCGTTATTGGCGCGGTTCAGAATATCAGAGGCGCTCTTCTGCAGACTCTTCGCGTTCGCCACGACTTCAGCGACACGCGGCTGCGCATTGCTGAAAATCGCGAGCAACTCATCATGGAATCTGCCCGCAACCTCCTCGCGATTGCTGATCAACTGAACGAGTTCCTCATCCGAATTGACCGATTCCTGGATCTGCTCCGCCGTCGGCACGATCCGGCTTCGCGGCATACCGCGCTGCTCGAACTCGGCGAGCGTGTTCTTTGCCTGGTTGAAGTCGGCCTCGGCCTTGCGTTCCTTGGCACGTAAGTCGTCAATCGATGCGCCGTCCACGGCCGTCGCCGCGTCGTACTCACCGCGCTTGGCGCTGAGCTCATCCATCGCGGCCTTCCAGGCGAGCCGCTCTTTCTCCTTGAGCGCCTCAAGCCGGGCGATTTCCTGTTGGCGCTGTTCTTCCGACAACTTCTGATTCGAAAGTTCCTCTCGATAAAGCCGGCCAAGGATCGCGAAACCCTTTTCCACATAGCCGGCCGCCTCATCATCGACGCTGGCCGTCAGATCGATGCCGGCGCCGTCAGGCGACGGCGTGATCTGGATCCGGTTGCGATTCTGCAATTTAACCAGGTCGTATCCGGCTTCCTTCGACGCTCGCATCAGTATGTCATCGTTGCCGATGAGCGCGGCGATGTGCTTCCGCACAACCTCGCCGACGGCGACGCCATTCTCTGTATTCAGCTTGAGATGACCCCGTACCAGCGTCGGCTTGCCGGGCTGCAGCATGACGGCGCCCGCCATCACGACGCCCAACGCCAACGCAATGCACGCTGTGACGACTGGTCGGAAGCGCCTCGGCGGCGCGCTCAGAGCGACAGCGCGACGTCGGCTCCTGTTCTGAGGATCCGCCCCGTCCGCCAGGCGATCGGCCTCTGCCGCAATCGCATCGGGATCGATGTCGTCGACGCCCTGAATCAGTTCATCCAGCGAAGCGCGTTTTCGCTCGAGCTGCTGTTCTTCCTGGGCCACGGCTGATTGCCGTCGGCGGAGCGCCTCGATCTGCTCGTCGATCAGGCTGCGTTCGCTGTCCAGTTCGGCCTTCGCCGCCATCACGGCGAGCGAGGCTTCCTCTTCAATCTCGGATCGGCGCCGTCGAACTTCGGCTTCGAGAGATTCGAGCCGACTGGAAATATCGTGCTCGACCTCTTCGAGACGGCTGCTGCAGCGCGCTTCGATCTCCTCTTCGCGGCGGCGCGCCTTCTCCAGTCGCTCCGCCAGTTCCTGCTCGATTTCCGCCCGAAGCTCGGCACGGGCCTTGTCATCGGACGCATCGCTGTCGTTTTCGATCTGCTCTCGAAGCCGCTCCATGCGGGCTTCCATCTCGCGCTCGCTCTCGCGCAGTCGCTCGCGTTCAGCCGCGATTTCCTCGTCAGCCTCGGCACGGATCCGCTCGACAGCTTCCAGCTCCGCCTTGCGAATCGACTCGAGCTCTCGCTTCTCGTTCGCAATCGACTCCATCTCGCGCCGGGCGGCGGCGGCCTCATCGCGAAGTTCGCTCTCGCGATTTTCAAACTCCGCGTCGCGCTCGGCCAACTCCGCGCTTCGCGCCGCGAGCGCTTCCTGCATCGACTGAAGGTTGTCCTCGCGATCACGGAGGTCCGCCTCGCGCTTTTCGGCCTGTTCGATCAGGGCGGAGAGGCGTTCGGATGAGCCGCCCGTTTCGGCCTGAATGCGCAGCAGCTCCTGCCGCTGAGTCTGAATGGCCGCGAGTTCCTTCTCGATGCGTTCACTGCGATCGTCGATCTGCTGCGCCCGCTCCTCGAGCGCCGCTTCACGTTCGACGACTCGGCGGCGATCTTCTTCGAGCTTGCGCCGTCCCGCGTCATACGTCTTTCGATGCTGATCCAGTTCGGCGCGCTCGCTGGCGATTCGTGCCGCCTCAGCTCGTTGTGCATCGGCGTCGTTCTGGAGTTCAAGCTGCCGCGCCTCGAATGCATCGCGCGCCTTGCGCAGATCGTCGAACTCTTCTTCGATTTCGGCACGCCGCGTCTCGAGTTCGGCCGCCTGCGCCGCCAGGCGCTCCTTGCGCTTCTGATGCCGCTCGACTTTGCCCGCGAGCTGCCGACGAATCTCGCGCGTCTCCTCGATCCGTTCCGCCAGACGTTTGCGCGCTTCGGCGGCTTCCTGTTTTGACGCATCCAGCAGCTCGCGCTCTTCATTCAGCGTCCGCTCTCGATCCTGGATCGCGAGCCTATCCCGCTGGAGCCGGGCCCATTCCGCCTCCGCCTCCGCCTGGCGACGCGTAACTGCGTCGCGATCCGCCTGAAGCTGTGCTTGGGCCTCGCGGACCGTCGCGATCTCGGCATGGACCTGCGACTGCTCCGTGGAGACTTCCGAGCGGAGCGCCTCGAACTCAGCGCGTTCCTCTGCGAGAAGCGCCTGTGCTTTTTCCAGCTTGCTTCGTTCATCCTCGAACGCCTGGCGATCCCGCTTCAGCGCGTCGCGTTCCGTCTCGAAGCGCTTGATGTCGGCCTCGTATGCGCCCCGAAGAACGTCGAGCTCATCGCGTCCGGCACGAATCCGATCCGACTCGGCACGAGCCGCCTGCTCCGCCTTGGCCGCCTCGGCAATTCGATCGGCGAGTTGCTGCTCGCGTTCGGCGACGGCGCCTTCGCGCGTATCGATCCGCTCGCGCAAGCCCTCCAACTCGTTCATCGAGCCTTCAAGCCGAGCGCTGTTTTGTTCGAGCGCCTTGGTTCGCTCGTCCAGCGTCGCTTTCAGATCGGCCAGTTCGGCTTCAAGCTGCTGCAGGTTCGCCTCGCGCTGAACGATCGACTCTTTTGCGCGGGAGACTTCGCTCTCGCGCTCGGAAAACGTCGACTCGCTCTCTCTCAGCTTCTGCTCGCGACCGACGATTTCCGCCGTCCGGGCGGCCAATTCACCGGCCCGCTTGTCCAGGGCCACGGCGCGCTCTTCGAGTGACTCAGCCTCAGGGAGTTTTTCATCGAGTTCGGCGGCTCGCTGCTCGACATCCTGCCGGCGTTCTTCAAGCTCACGGCTACGTTCTTCGAGTTCGCGCGTCGCATCCAGCAGTTCGGTTTCGCGCTGCTCGACGATGCGAATCTTGTTCTTCAGTTCTTCCTGTCGCTGCTCGACGGTCTCTTCCGCCTTCTTCAGCGTGTCCTCACGAGCGCCCAGCTCGAGCATGACTTCGCTGCTGCGCTGTGCGATTTTCTCCGCTTCGTCGCGATCGCGTTTGACGGCCAGCCGCTCTTCATCGAGGGATGTTTCCGCTTTCTCGATGCGACTCTGCCATTCCTGCAGTCGGCGCTCGCGGTTCTCCAGGGCGCCGGACAGCTGCGTCGCCTCTTCCGTTTCGGAACCGAGGCGGGCTTCCGTCTCCTGCAGCGTTCGTTCGCGGGCCTCGAGCATTTGCCGGCGCGTGTCAAGCGAAGCGAGCTGTTCGTCGAGGGCGCGTTCGCGCTTCGCCAGGACTTCGCATCGCTCTTCGTACTCGCGTTCGCGACGCTTGAACTCGACTTCCGTTTCGTCGCGCGCTTCGCGAATGCGCGCATCCAGCGCTTCCTCCTGCTCACGAATCGCCTGCTCTCGCGCAACAATCTCGCGCTCCTGCTCAGCGAGGGCTTCGCGCAGTTCCGTATCGCGCTGGACAATCGCGTCTTCGAGGGCCGTCAACTCGCGCTGTCGTGCGAGTGCGGCTTCTTCAATCTTGCGGATCTTCTCGGCCGTCGCCTGCTTCGCCGCTTCCGTACGCGCCGTCAGGGCGGCCTCGCGCTCATCGAGCTCGCGGCGGCGTTCCAGCGTGTCTTCTTCGATCTTGCGGACTTTCTCAGTCGTCGCCTGCTTCGCCGCGCCCTCGCGTGCGATCAGCAGCGCTTCACGTTCTTCCAGCTCCGCTAGCCGCTGCTTCGCCTGTTCGCGCAACGCCTCCACGCGCCGCTCGACTTCGCCTTGCGCTTCCTCCGCGATCGCCGCTTCGCGCTTGGCGATCTCCTCATCGAGTTCGCCCTTACGACGCTCGTATTTCTCTTCAAGCTGCCGGACGCGAGCCTCGAATTCCTTCTGAAGTTCGGCCTCGCGCTGCCGCATCTGCAGTGACTGCGAGACGAGTTCGCTCTGGCGATCGTCGGCCTGTTCCTCGATCTCGCGCAGCCGCTCCTCGACGCGCGTTTCGAATTGGGCATCCCGCTCGCTGAGCTCTCTCGCCAGCTTTTCCAGTTCGCCGCGACGCGCCGCAAGTTCCTGATCCAGCTGCGATCGGCGGTCCTCCAGCCCCTTCTCGCGCTGGTCCAGCGACTTCCAGCGAGCGTCGAACTCCGCCTCGCGCTCACGGTACTTCGCCTCGAACTCCGCCTCACGTTCTTCCAGTCGCTTGAGCGCCGTGGCCTCCCACGTGCGCTCCCGATCGATGACCGTCTGCTCGCGCTCCGAAAGTTCGGCCTCGACGCGCAATTCCCGATCGCGAAGCGACTCCTCGCGTTCGTCGAGTTCCGCCCGCCGCGCAACCGCCTCGGCTTCAACCTCCCGCAGACGCGCTTCGACGGTCTCCCTCGACTCCGCCTCAAGCCGCTCGAGCTGATCCTGCTTGTCTTCTTCGAGCTCTCTCAGACGCGCTTCGGCCGCATTTTCGATCTCTTCCTGCCGGGCGCGAAGCTGTTTGCTTTGCTCATCCAGCTCGGCTTGACGACGGGCGCTCTGCGCTTCCAGGAGATTCAGCTTGGCCTGGGCGGCCGCCTCGGCCTCGATTCGAATCGTCTCCAGGTCCTCTTCGCGCGCGAGCTCCAGTTCACGCAGTTTTTCGGCAATGACGCGCTGGGATTCAGCTTCCAGGTGCTCGCGATCGCGAAGCCGCGCCTCCTCGAGCTCAATCAGGCGCGATTCGGTCGTGCTCTTCGCGTTGTCCGTCAGTTCTTCCAGTCGCTGCAGGTTGGCGACTTCCAATTCGCGGAGCTTCTCGCGCGTCGCGCTCTCGGATTCCTCCTTGAGCTGCTGAAAGTACGCCTGACGCTCGGCTTCGAACCCTCGCCGCGCGTTCTCCAGCTCCGCGCGTTGCTTTTCGATCTCCGCCTTGAGATCTTCCTTGGCCCGTACGATCGCGTCCTGTCGCCTGGCGACTTCGGCGCGCTGGGCGGCCAGTTTTTCATTCTGGGCCTTCGCCGATTCGATCAGTTCGTTGGCCTTCGATTGGAGTTTGTCCCGATAGGCGCGGAGCTGTTCCCGCTCGCTCGCGAGCTCCTTGCGGACCTTCTCAGCCCGCGCGTCCAACGCCGCCTGCGCCTGCGAAACGCGTTCGCGCAGCTCGTTTGCACGCTTGTCCAGCTTGCGCGTCTGGATTCCGATCGACCCCTGCATGCGATTCTGATAGGCCGTGCGCTCCCGCATCCGCTTCAGTTCGTCGCGCGCCTGATCCAGCTCCGCTTCCAGACCGTTGCCGGGAGCGTTTTCAGGGATCGTCGTATCAGTTGCCTCGGTGTGATTGGCCGTGGCGCCGTCATCCATATTGCCATCGCCTCGGGCGGGCTCCGCCGCCGGTCGGTTCTCATCGCCGGATTCGTTGATCACGCCGATGGGTTCTTCGGCGTCCTGCGAGACGACTTCCGCATCCGAATCGTCGGCGTTCGGACGGCGCGCGGAACCGCTCTCGTCTCTCGATTCTACCGTTCGCAACGGATTCGGCGCGGCCGAGACTGGATTTTCTTGCTCCGAGCGGAATTCGGCGGGCGCCTGTGAATTGCTTTCGATCCAGGACTGGATCCCGGAAATCGTCGTGGACGCCGAGTTCAGTCGCTCCAGATCGGCGGCGACCATTTCCGCCTCATCCCGGAGTTCCTGATGGACGTCATCCGAAAGACGCGTGCGATCCGTCGACTCGGCGTTCGGTATCGGCGGATCGTCCAACGGCAGCCGGTCGGATCCGACATGAATGGATGACGCGTTCCTGGTCGAAGCGGACCGGGTCGAGTCCGCCGCGCCGTCACGGCGAGTATCCTGAGGCATTCTTGATGCTCCGGTTCGCTTGCCACGCACGGCGATCCGACCCGAGCCCCACGCGAATCACGGCGACGCGATGGGCTCGTTCGAACGAGGGCGGGTGCGAACGTGTAATCAGGTCCCGGCCTTTTCCTCTAGGCCTGTCGATCGGGCCGCCGCCTCCGCGGTGTCCTCAGTACCCATCGACGTGGACACAACAGTTGACTTTTCGGCGGACGACGGCAACCCCTGATCCATCTCGTCGGACAGGGGAATCTCGTCGCCCGAATCGGCGCCATGCACCGATCGGCTGAAGGATTGAATCTCGTCCTCGATGTTGTCGAGGCGTGATTCCCCGCCGGCGAGGTTGTCCTCGACCAGGCGATAGGTCGATAGCTCGGCCGCCATCTTGCGAAGCGGGTCTTCCAGCGTCACACCTGTGCGATTCTTGATCGCCCGCGTCGCCTCGCCCAATCCTGATAGCGTACGAACGCGCTTTTCGAGGTCCGCCGTCCTCGACACGAGATCCGCCTCGATGTCGCCGAGTCGAATATTCAGCACGCTTTCGAGTTCCGTCGCCGTTCGCTGCAGCTCGCCACGGGCAGCCTCCTCGAGCTCCATGCGCCTCGCCCGCAACTCGGCCTCCCTGGCCTCCAGCTCGGACTGGCGATGCGCGACGTCCTGCTCAATCTTGATTCGCTTCTCGCGAGCCGCCTTGACCAGCTTGCCGGCCTTGCGGCGTAGCTCTGTCTGGCGGCGCTGGAGCCGCTGCCGCTCCATCTCGAGCTTGTGCAGCAGCTCGCGCTCGCGCGTCTCCAGCCGCTCCTGCGTCTCGTCGATCTGTTCCGCCTCAGTGATGACTTCCTGATGAACGCGCTCGCTTTCCGTCAAACGCAATCGAATGGCGGTTTCCTCGGAGTCCAACTCTCGCAATCTCGCCAGCAGCGGCGCCCGTTCCTTGCGGATCGATTCCCGAGATCGCGTCAGCGTTCTGAATCGATTCTCCAGCGCCGCCTCCCGCGCCTGCAGCTTCTGCTGCCTGCGCGTCAGGGCGGATCGTTGTCGTTCCGTCTCGAATCGCAGCGTCTCGACCATCTGCTCGCTGCGTTCCATCTCCTTGCGCTCGGCCTCCGCCACACGCATAAGCTCTTCGACCTTCTCTTCGATCGTCGACAACGAGCTTTCCAGCGCATCCCCCAGCGGCACGGCCGCCGCGAGATTCGTCTCGCGCATGTTGAACTCGGCCAATTCGGCAAGTTCCACCGTCCCGCTCAGCAACTGGTTGATTCGCTGCTCTTCTTCGAGGAGTTCAGAGACTTCCGGCGGCAGATCGTCTGTCGGAACGAGGTTGTTCGACGCGTTCAATTCGTGTTCGTCGTCGACGTCATTCTCGACGGCGTCTTCCGATTCCCCGGCGATGTATCGGAGTTTCTTATCGTGCGCCGCCTGGATCAACGCCCGGGCCTGCCGCTGGAGTGCGGACTTGCGATCCTCGAGTTCCTTGCGCTCGCGTTCGATTTCCTCACGCACGCGGCGCGCCCGTTCATCGAGCGCCCCCTGTGCCGCGGCGACGCGATGCCGCAACTCGTCTTTCTTCTCCCGCAGCGCTTCGATCGGCGTCGCGGGCGGCGACTTTGCCGACGTCTTGTTTCCGGCCGGTCGCCCGTCAGCTTTGCGGCTCGATCCGTCGCCACTCGTCAGCTTCTGATCGCTCGGCAACGAACCGGAACCGAGATCGGCCGCGGCCGCTTTCCGAGTCGAGGCATTCTGAGACGGCCAGAGTTCTTCCAGACGGTTGATCTGCCCCTTGGGCAATCGGCCGGCGATCATGTGCGACAACCCGTCGCCCAGAATCGCATTCTCGGCCATGGACCCGCTGGCGAGGCTGTTCAACGTCGGCGCTCGCGGGACGTCGTTGACGCCCATCTCGAATATCAACTCGTGCGGACCGATGCCGACGGCGTCACCGTCCCGCAGGCGGCCCGTGTGGATGCGCTGACCGTTCATTCGCGTCAGATCGCGGCCGGAAAGATCGCGAAGCACGGGCCCGTCCTCCGTCCAGACGATCAGGCAATGCCGGGCGAGAATGCACTCCTCTTCCAGGACGACGTCGCAACCCGGATCGCTGCCAATCACAAGGACGGGATCAATGGACTTGATGGTGCCGATGCTCTGATCATTCCGCAGACTGAAGACCGGCGGCTGAGCGGCGCTGGAATCGCCGTCGGCCTCAATCTCCGCCAGAAACTCGAACGGCCCGATTGCAATCTCGTCGCCGTCGCCGACGCGCGTCCAGCGGATCTGCTTACCGTTCAGCCGAGTCCCGCCGGGCGCACCGAGATCACAGACGTATGTTCCCGTCTTGAGACGAACGACAGCGCAGTGTGCGGCCTCGACGTTGCTTGACGAGAGGATGATGTCGCACCCGTCGCCGGATCCGAGGATCGACACGGCAAGCGGAAGCTCGCGCGGCGGTCGATGGGCGTTGGACTTGAGGGGAACCAGCCGAACTCCGAAGCCTGTGGCCTTCGATCTTGGTAGAGGAGAAACACTCACGGGTCGCCATCCTTGCGTCAGCGGCCTCGATCGCAGGGCCATCGGCATGTTGCGTCTCCGACGCCATGCCCGGCCGCGTTCGAGAAAGCCTTATTAAATCCGCCCTCCTGGCGGACCGCCCTCGCGGATCCATGCGCGTGCCGTCTCGGACCGGAAATACGCCCGGACCGATGACGCGCGTCTCACATGATTTTCTATTCAACGGCGTCCGGAGGCTTCTAACCCCAATGAAAGCCGATAATAACCGAGCCAAAACCGGCGGCGACCCCGCACTTGAGATCCGCGACAGCCTTCGAGGTTGAATTGATGCGCAAATTCGGCGCGAAAGATGCTCGTCGTCAGCGGTTGCCGGACTGGGGATTCAAGGGGAAAGCGGAATGACATCGATCGCGCGCTGCGCATCGAACACTCGGTTCGACAACATGTCGGTAAACGTGACCAGCGCCGTAATCGTCTTGCCGATCGGCGGCGATTGGGGATTCCGCCACGGGACGCTCAGCGTGTAGTGGGACGAGGACAGCAAGGCGCCATACCAAAGGTCAGCCAATTCACTGTTGTCCCATTTGGCCTCGCCAACAAGTTGATTCTGAGCCGGAGCGCTGAGATCCAGAAGTTTGACGTGAATGCGGCCGGAGGCTCGAAGATACCCGCCGAACTGATCGTACGGGCGAAGGTAAATGCGAATGCCGTCCGGGCGACCGTCTCTATTTTCGTCGTAACCGCCGGAAAGTCGATCAATCTCGATTTTCTCGACGTGGATCAACTGATCGAGTGGCGCTGACGACGGTGTTTTCCGAAGACGGCGCAATTCCTGCGCCTGATCGGCGAGTTGTGCGTCCTTCATGGACAGCAGTTCGCCCTGTGTGCGGATCTTGTCTTCGAGTTCCTGAATCCGTGTGACGCGCTCGCTGCTCTCCCGGACTTCTTCGGGCGTGTCACCGCCGAAGCAGCCTGCGACCAGCAATCCAAGCGCGCACAGCGACAAGGCGCCCGCGATGCCGCGACATCGGCGGCTCGACATGCTTAACCGGCGGCCGGCTTCACTTCCGGCTGTCGATCGAGAATCTGATCGATCAGGCCGTACTCTTTTGCTTCGGTTGGGGCGAGCCATAGGTTCCGATCGCAATCCTTCATGACTTTTTCCGTGTTCGTACCCGACTGGGTCGCGAGGATACCATAAAGGATGTCGCGAAGCCGCAAGATTTCCTTGGCTTCGATGGAAAGATCCGTCGCGGCCCCCTGCATCACGCCGCCGATCAGCGGTTGATGAAGCAGGACGCGGGAGTTCTTCAGGGCGAATCGCTTGCCCTTCTCGCCGCCGCACAGCAGGATCGCACCCATGCTGGCCGCCATGCCGACGCAATACGTCGCGACGTTCGGCCGAACGAACTGCATCGTGTCGTAGATGGCGAGCCCCGCCGACACGCTGCCGCCCGGCGAATTGATGTAAAAGTGAATGTCGGCGTGCGGATCCTCGTTCGCCAGGAACAGCATCTGCGCAATGACCACATTCGCCGAATCGTCATCGACGCCGCCCCCGAGGAACACGATGCGGTCCTTGAGAAGGCGCGAGTAAATGTCGAACGATCGCTCGCCGCGGCCGGTGGTCTCGATGACAAACGGGATCAGGTTGGATTGGGCCATCGGATATTTCCTCGGTGCCGACGCTTCTGGTCGGTCTGCCAGGGTCATCATGTCAGGACAGCACGCGCTCGGGCGCGATTACTTCTTCTTCTTTTCGTGGTTGTCGGAGCTCTCGAGGATTTCGTCGACGATGCCCCACTCAAGCGCCTGCTTCGGATCGAGGAAGCGATCGCGCTCCGTCTGTTCCTCGAGCTTCTTCGTATCCATGCCCGTGTGCTTGGCCAGGATTTCGTTCAGCTTCGCTTTGTCCCGGAGGATTTCTTCGGCCTGGATGCGAATGTCCTCCGCCTGGCCTGTGATGCCGCCCCAAGGCTGATGAAGCATGATCTTGCTGTTCGGCAGCGCGTAGCGCTTGCCTTTGGTGCCCGCCGTCAGGATGACCGCGCCGCCGCTGGCCGCCTGGCCGATCGAATAGGTCGCGATATCGCAGCCGAGGAATTGCATCGTGTCGTAGATGGCCAGCGTCTGGTCGACGAGTCCGCCCGGACAATTGATGTAGAGATGAATATCCTGGTCCTTCTTGACGCTCTGAAGGTAAAGCAGCCGCATGATCACGAGGCTCGCGCTCCGCTCGTTGATGCCGCCCGCCAGGAAGATGATGCGATTCTCGAGGAGCATGTCCTCGATCGACATTTCCCGATATCGCTGCGGCGCCCCGGCCTGCGCATGACTCGACATTCGCTCTGAATTGAAAATCTGACCCAAAGGATGGAAGGTATGTTCCATGTTCGAGATTCCCTTCTCCGGTCGGTCCATGGGCGGCCGCTGTCGATCGCGCTCGATACCGATCCAACCTGAATAGTCAGGGCGACGCCGGCGCCATCGGCCGGGTCCGCCGCCCACGGATTCATCGACGCCTTGGACGCGCCGCCTTACGAATCGCCGGTTTTCTTCTTCGTCGTTTTCTTGGACGCTTTCTTGGCGACCTTCTTTGCCGTCTTCTTCTTGGCGCCGCCGTCGGACGCCTTATCGGGCGTCACTTCGACGATCTCCGCATCTTCAAGGACCTTGTCGACGCACTTCTCGTCGCGCAGATCCAGGTACATCTGGACAAGCCCGTTGTTCTGCGACAGCTCGTCCCGCATTCGATCGTAGCGCTTTCCGTACATCGCCGCCATTTGTCCGATCTGGCTGTTGAGCTCCTCCTCGGAAACGTCGACGTCAAACTTCTCGGCGACCTTCTCCAGAATGAAGAACAGCTTGAGCTCGGCGGCCGCCTGTTCCTTGGCGCTCGTCTTCAGTTCGTCCGCGTGCTTCTCGATTTCCGACTGGGGAACGCCCTGGCGAAGCAGGTCCGTCATGCGACGTGCCGCGACGCGGGCGGATTGCCTCGACGTCAACCCTTCCGGCAGATCGAGCTTCGTGTTGTCGAGAAGGTACTTTCGCACCTGGTCCCGCTGTCCTCGTCGGATTTCCCCGTCGAGGGCCTCGTCCATCCGGCCTTGAACGAACGCGCGATACTCCGCTTCGCTGTCGAACCCCTGCGCCTCGAGAAACGCTGCATCGATCGGCGGGAGCTTGATTCGCTTCAGCTCGTGAATCTTGAGTTCGAAGCTCGCCTTCTTCCCACGATGCTCCTCGAACGCATAGTCCTCAGGCAGTTCGGCCTCAAACTTGACTGTGTCGCCGACCTTCGAGCCCTTCACCTTTTTGCCGAAATCCGAGACAACCGCTCCCTCGACCATTTGAGGCCGCGCAGCGAACTGCGCATTTTCCCGCTTGGCAAGCTCCTTGCCGTCGACCATGACGACCAGGTCCGCGACGATCAGGTCGTCCTCCTCGACCTTGCCGCCCTCGTCCACGGGCGCCCACGTTCCGCGGCGAGCGCGGAACCGATCGATCTCCTTCGAGACGTCGTCGTCTGTGATCGTGAGGACAGGCTTCTCAATCTTGATGCCCTCGAGCTTCGGAAGCTCGAAATCCGGCTTGATTTCAACCTCGCAACGAAACGTGAAGTCGCCATCGGCAGGCAGACGAATGTGCTCAAGCGCATCCGTCATTTCCATCAGCTGCTCGCTGGTTTCGCTCTTCCCTTCGCCGCTCCCGGATTTGACCCACACAAGCGGATCGCCGAGAACTTTCAGATCTTCCTTTTCGATTGCTGCGAGATAGGCGTTGGACAACATGCGCGTCTGCACCTGCTCGCCAACCTCCCGGCCGTATCGCTTCTCGACGAGACGGCGCGGAGCGCGGCCTTTTCGGAAGCCCGGAACGACGGCGTCTGTAATCAGGTCGTCGAATTCCTTATCGAATTCCTGCGTCAGGCTGTCGCGCGGCACAGTAACCGTCACCGTACGCCTCAGCACGCCGGCGTCGGCGACTTTGACGTCGATGGCCTTCTTCAGCATTTCCTTGACGTCCTCCGGCGTTTCCGGAGCATCCGTTACTTCATCCGCTACGTTGTCTTTGACGTCCTGCTTTGCCATTTCGATCCTGCCTCCCGACGACTCATGGTCCGATATTTTCGACCACGGCGCATAAAAAAAGCCGTTCAGGCTACCTAGTTTGCCTGACCGACCCGATGTCGTCCAGCTCGCTACACAAACCCCACACCCGAGCCTGAAGCGGGCGGAATCCAGTCTGTGTCTATATTATCGACCGCGATCGTATCTCTAATCGCGGCGGAATAAGCGGGTGATGAGATTCGAACTCACGACATTCACGTTGGCAACGTGACGCTCTACCACTGAGCTACACCCGCGTCGCGCCCCCGGTTCGGGAAGCCCTTCTATTTAGCGCGAACCCGCAGATGTGTCAAGGCCCCGCCAATGCCAATATTCCCGCCCGCCCGGTTCGGGTGATAACGCACATCCGGAGAGCCCCTCAATGCGTCCCTCACTCCGCCCACCCACTTGATTACGGACCTTTCCCGCGGATACGATAACTGGGGAAAATTGCCTCGCTGCCCCATGCAATCGTACACTCTGAATCGCCCGACAATACCGACTGATGGGGAAAGAGTTCAGAAGCATCTCGTAACGAGGTTGGAAGAATCCACATGACACGACGAACCGCTCTCACGCCTGCTATCGGTCTATTCATTGCCCTCGCCGCCGGTCCCGTTGCAGCGGAAACGCCGCAGGAAGTACGCGACTTGATTGCCAATCGCATCGGCAGCCTCGATGCGATCAAGGTCCCGGCAACGGACGCTGACATGCCGCAGCCCGACGATGCGGCGTTCGCCATCACGGATGCCAAGAAGCGACTCGGGAAGTTCCTGTACTTCGATCCTATTCGGGCGAACAACGTTCGCCCCGAATTCGGCGGCAATCGGGCGTTTGCACAATCGATCTCCTGCGGCTCCTGCCACTTGGGAGAACTTGCAAGCAAGGCCGGCGCCGTTAGCGCATTCGGCATGGGCGGCGAAGGACGCGGCTTTGTCGATCCGGAAACGGGCCGATTCGTCGCACGGCGTGCCGCCGTCGAAGGACTGACCGACACGATGCCAACGCAGGTCGACACGTTCGATGCCCTCGGCGCCCTGACGATGTCGGGCCGGTTCGATGAAGTCGATTCACCGTTCCGTGTCGCGCCGAGTATGATCGGTTTTGCGATGAACACGCGACTCTTCTGGAGCGGTCCCGCCGGCGAAGCCTACGACGAAACGAACTCGGCGAAGATGAACATCAATCCGAATGACCTGCCGCCTCAGGAGAATACCGTCGAATTCACGTTCAAGGCCCATCGCATGTTTGAAATGCAGCGATTCGCCCTGCAGGCGATTCCAGCCTACCGAGAACTGTTTACCCGCGCCTTCCCTGATGAGGCGGCGATCTCCGATCTGTCCGGCAACTGGGACGACTTGATCAACGACGATACGATCGGCCGCGCAATCGCGGCATTCCTTCGAACCGTCATTACGCGGAACACGCCCTTCGACAAATTCCTGAACGGCGATGACTCGGCGCTCACGGATGCCCAGCTTCGCGGCGCGTACCTGTTCTATCAGGCCGCCGAAGACGGCGGCGCCAACTGCGTCGCGTGCCATAGCGGCCCCGCGATGAACAAGACGCTTGGCGACGAGGCCGGTCTGCTCATTAACGAGAACTTCCACAACCTCGGCCTGCACGATCACCCGTTGGTCGAACTCGCACAAGAAGCCCTCAATAACACAGCGTTTCACGATCCCGGTCGTGCCGAAGCGACAGGCGACGACGCCGATCGCTTCAAGTTCAAAGCGCCCACGCTTCGACAACTTCGCGACGCCGCCCCGTTCATGCACAGCGGCGAATTCGCAACGCTTCGAGAAGTCGTCGACTATTTCAACGCGGGTACGCCTGCAGCGGACTTTTCGGGGAACCACGGCAATCTGTCCGAGCAATTCACGAATCCCCGCGGCATGAGCGAAACAGGCCTTGGCCTGAGCGAAGACGACATCACGGCCCTGATTGATTTCCTGGAAAATGGTCTGTATGACCCCGCATTCGCGACATTCGACGCCGATTCGACGACTGAGACATTTAATCTCAATGCACGCGATCTGACGTATGACCTGCCATTGCTCCTGCTCGGTGCAAAGAATGGCAGCGTCCCCAGCGGACTGCAGCATCCGCAGACGGATGCATTGACGGCGCAGGACCTTGCCCAGTCCAATGGCCTCAATGGCCTGTGCGGGTCGATTGGCCTGTTTGGACTGATGGCAACGCTGCTTCCAATGCTCGCCGGCAAACGTCGACTGCGACGGTAAATACTCAGTCCAACTGCCTAATCTGGATGACTCAATAGACTGCCGGTGCATTCCGGCAGTCTTTTTTTGTCTATTCCAGTCGCCAGTGCCACACTAGTTGGCACAGTTTCCCTTACCGTGAGTGTTTTCGCCGCATTCTTTCGTCGATACTATCGGTCTGCCAATCGCGTAATGCCGCGTATGCGTCGGGATTTTCCGATTGGAGGGACGGAAATGACACAATTGTGTTGCTGGACGCCGAAAGACCGTGGCCGGATTGACTCATAAAGAAGATCGACTCTCGCGCATTCTTCGACTTGGCGCAATGCTGCGACAGAATTCCGGCGCACTCGGCGTGGACGTGATCTGCAAGCGACTGAAGATCAGCCGCCGCACGTTCTATCGAGATATTCGTCTGCTGCGTAATGCCGGCGCGCGTGTGACCTATCGGGCTGACACCGGGGCCTACGAGGCCGAGCTATTCTCATCCATCATCGGCGAGTCGTTGTCGACGCGGGAAGCGGCGGCCGTAAAAGCCGCATTGCAGGGCGCCAGGCCGAGGCGCGGCTCGGATTTCGAATGCGCCCTTGAATCGGCCCGCCACAAGATGACCGAGATCATCGGCGAACAATTCAAGGACCATGCGGGCGCCGTTGATCGACTCACTAACGCTTTTGTCGGCGACCAATCGGATCGATCCTGACTATGCGAACGACTCCGGATCGGGGCACGTGCAGAACAGATTCCGATCACCCCATGCATTGTCGATTCTCGCGACTGCAGGCCAGAATTTGCGCTGCCGCACCCATGCCAGCGGATAGGCCGCCTGCTCCCGCGAATACCCGCGATCCCAGTCATCGGCCGTGACCATCTCCGCCGTGTGCGGCGCCCCTTTCAAAGCGTTGCGCTCACGATCGACGCGCCCCGCCTCGATGGCTCGAATCTCCTCGCGTATCGCGATCATCGCGTCGCAGAACCGATCGAGTTCCGCCTTCGATTCGCTTTCCGTCGGCTCGATCATCAACGTCCCGATCACGGGCCACGACATCGTGGGGGCATGGAATCCGAAGTCGATCAGACGCTTTGCGATGTCGTCGATCTTGATGCCCGACGTCTTCTCGAACGGCCGACAATCCACGATGAACTCGTGGGCGTTCAGCCCCGATCGCCCCGCGAATACGAGCTTGTAGTGGTCACTCAGGCGTCTGGCCATGTAATTCGCATTGAGAATCGCGATCTGAGATGCCCGCTTCAATCCCTCACCGCCCATCATCGCGATGTAGGCATAGGGAATCGGCAGGATGCTCGGGCTGCCGTACGGCGCCGCCGAAACGGGGCCGATCTGCTTGCTGTCCGACCGCGTGCACAACGGATGACGCGGCATGAACGGCGCCAGGTGCGACGCACAACAGATCGGTCCCATACCAGGACCTCCGCCGCCGTGCGGGATACAGAACGTCTTGTGAAGGTTGAGATGGCAGACGTCGGCGCCTATGTCGCCCGGCCGGCATAGACCGACTTGGGCGTTCATATTCGCGCCATCCATATACACTTGGCCGCCGTGCTCGTGAATCACGGCGCAAATATCACGAATGCCCTCCTCAAACACGCCCGCCGTCGACGGGTACGTAATCATCAGGGCGGCCAGCTTCTCGCGATGCATTTCCGCCTTCGCCCGCAGGTCCGCCGTATCAACATGCCCCGACGCTGTCGTCTCGACCGGCACGACGCGCATCCCCGCCATCACGGCGCTGGCCGCATTCGTCCCGTGCGCCGATTTCGGAATCAGGCAGACGTCGCGATGCGACTGACCGCGGTCGGCGTGCAGCGCCCGAATCACCAGCAGCCCCGCATACTCGCCCTGCGCCCCCGCATTCGGCTGCAACGAAACGCCTGGCAGACCCGTAATCTCGCCGAGCCACTTTTCCAGCCGTTCGAACATCTTCGCATAGCCGACCGCCTGATCGGCCGGTGCGAACGGATGAAGCCCGCCGAATTCCGGCCACGTGACAGGCGCCATTTCCGTCGCGGCATTCAGCTTCATCGTGCAGGACCCGAGCGGAATCATCGACGTCGCCAGCGACAAGTCTCGCTGCTGAAGGCGATAGATATAACGCATCATCTCCGTCTCGGAGTGATAGCTGTTAAACACGGGATGCGTCAGGAAATCGGATTCGCGCCGAAAACTCCCGAGCTCGTCGCCGTCGTTCGCCGCCGACTTCGCTGCGAGATCGCTCGCGGAGGCTCTCCCACCGAACAAAGATACAAGTCGCTCCACTTCCGCGGCATTCGACTTTTCGTCCAAGGCGATGCCGATCGTCCCATCGCCGAAATCACGAAGGTTGATGCGGCTCGCGACAGCAGCGCTGCATATCGCCTGTGCATTGCCGCCCTTCGGCCGAATGCGCAACGTGTCGAAACACGCCGAATGGACGATTTCATGCCCAATCGCATCCAACTCGCCGGCCAGCGTCACCGTCCATCGCCGAATCCGACTTGCGATCTGCCGAAGACCATCCGGACCGTGATACGTGGCGTACATGCCGGCCATGATTGCCAAAAGAACCTGGGCCGTGCAGATGTTGCTCGTCGCCTTTTCCCGTCGGATATGTTGCTCGCGCGTCTGAATCGCCAGGCGATACGCCGGCTTGCCCTCGGCGTCCTTCGACACGCCGACAATGCGGCCCGGCAACTGTCGTTTGAAATCCTCGCGCGTCGAAATGAAAGCCGCGTGCGGTCCGCCGTAACCGAGCGGAACGCCGAATCGTTGCGAATTGCCGATCGCGATGTCCGCACCGAACTCGCCCGGCGGCTTCAGCATCGTCAGCGCCATCAGGTCTGTCGCGAACACGACGAGCGCCTGGTTGCCGTGCGCCTTGTCCACGAGCGCCGAGAAGTCCGCGATGCGACCGTCCGTCGCAGGGTATTGCACAAGCACGCCGAACACGTCCGCCGCCGTCGGATCCATCGATTCGGTCGATGTCACATTTACGGTCAACCCCATCGGCTCGGCGCGCATCTTCACAACGGCGATCGTCTGCGGGTGACAATCGTCGGCAATCAGGAATCGTGTGCGCTCGCCCGGCACGAGCCGATGACACATCGCCATCGCCTCCGCCGCCGCCGTCCCTTCATCCAGCAGCGATGCATTCGCGACGGGCAATGCCGTCATATCCGCGATCATCGTCTGGAAATTGAGCAGCGCTTCGAGCCGGCCCTGTGCGATCTCCGCCTGGTACGGCGTGTATTGCGTATACCAACCCGGATTCTCAAGAATGTTCCGCTGAATCACGGCCGGCGTCAGGCAATCGGAGTACCCCATGCCGATCAATGAGCGGAACACCTTGTTCTCGGCGGCCAGCGAACGCATGTCCGCGATCAACGCATGCTCCGTCAGCGCGTTCGGAAGGTTCAGCGCCGACTTCAGCCGGATCTCCGGCGGAATCACGGCTTCGATGAACGCCTCCATCGAGTCGTAGCCGATTTGTTCGAGCATCTCGCGCGTCTCGGCCTCGGAGGGACCGAGATGGCGTCGGGCAAAAGTGTCACACGAAGATTCAAGGGCCGGACGGTTCATCAGCACCTGCGTCATGGAGAAGATCGCTCCCTTCGCCGGGCGACACCAGTCGCCCCGCCGCGACAGCGTATAAGGATCAGTTGCACAGAGGGGGAATTGTAGGGCAAATCCGAAAAACAAGCATGGCGCCCCGCAGGGCGTCGTTTCGAACTCAGCAACCATGCCCGATGAGGGGACGAAACCGCATCAGTGGATGAACGCCACCGTTTCCAGGGCCTTAAGAGGTATGGAGCCTTGGGGCGATCCGGCCAAACGAATCAACGGCGACAAGTGGACGACGAAAAACCCGCGATTCCAATCAGCCGCCGACCTGCGCGTCATACGCCGCGGCATCCATCAGCTTCGCAAGCTGGCCGGGATCCGACATCTTGACCTTAACGATCCAGCCCTGGTTGAACGAGTCGTTGTTGATCAACTCCGGCTCGTCAGAAAGTTTGCCGTTCGTCTCGGCCACGACGCCCGAGACGCCGCAGTACAAGTCGCTCGTCGATTTGACGCTCTCCACCTGCCCGAAGCTGTCGCCCGCCGACAGTTCGGCGCCGATTTTCGGCAACTCGACGAATGTGATGTCCGTCAGCTCGTCCGCGGCAAACTGCGTGATGCCGATGACGCACAAGTCGCCTTCAATCTTGTGCCACTCGTGCGATTTCATGTACTTTCGATCGGTCGGTACGCCCACGGCGAAACTCCTCAGTATCAATTTCCTTCGATCCGGCGGTCTAGCTGACCGTCGTGCCGATCGGGGCTGGAATTTCCTATTCCGCCCGCTTGTAGAACGGCAATTTCACAACGTTCGCATCCACCCGAGAACCGCGAATATCGACGCTCAGCGTCGTCCCCGGTTCGGATTGCTCGCTATCGACAAACGCCATCGCGATTGACTTGCCCAACGTCGGGCTCATCGTGCCGCTCGTCACTTCGCCGATCGCATTGTCTCCGCACATCACTTCGACGCCCTGACGCGCGATCCGCTTGCCGTCCAGCTCGAGACCGACAAGCGTGCGCTTCGGACCCGCCTTGTGTATCGCACGAATCGCATCCGCGCCGATGTAGTCACCCTCGATGTCCACACACCAGCCGCATCCGGCCGAAATTGGATCGATGTTCTCGTTCAATTCGTGGCCGTAAAGCGGCATCCCAGCCTCGAGCCGCAGCGTATCCCGCGCCCCGAGCCCCGCCGGTTTGACTGTCGCCCGCTCAGTCCCGCCGTCGGCCGTCAGCCGATCCCAGATCAGCACGCCGGCCATCGATGGCAGGACGACTTCCAGACCGTCCTCGCCCGTGTAGCCGCTGCGGAAGATGCTGAACTGCACGCCCCAATAGGAACCCGTGACGAAGCCGTAGCGCTTCATCTCGTCCAGCTTGATCGGCAGCTTATCGAGGTGCGAACGGAAAAGGTCCATCGTCGCCGGCCCCTGTACGGCGATCATGATCGTGGACATCGTCGTGTCCTTGATGTCTACCGTCATGCCCGCCGACTGCGCCTTCAGATGCGCAAGGATCTTCTCGCGATTGCCCGCGTTGCAGACCATCAGCAGGCGATCCTCGTAGCGCGACACGATCACGTCGTCGAGAATTCCGCCCTGCGCATTACAGACGTGGCTGTATCCGCATCGCCCGACTTTGACTTTTGAGATATTCCGAGTGCAGACTTTTTCGAGCAGCTTCTCCGCATCGGGCCCCGTGAAGTACAGGCGGCCCATGTGCGAGACGTCGAAAATACTGCTGGCCGTGCGTGTATGAACGTGCTCCTCGGTAATGCCGGAGTACATGACCGGCATCTCCCAGCCGCCGAAGTCGATCAGCCGGGCACCGAGCCGCTTGTGCGTCTTGTAGAGTGCAGTTTGTAGCATGGCTGGAGTGTAGCCGCTGGCCCCTCGCATTCAAGCAGTCCGCGTTTCAGCGCTTCCGTCGATCCTGCCGCCCGAATAAGGTGACTGGCTCATGGCCATCCTTTCGACGACGCTCTGTTACCCGAACCCCGAATACCCGGGGAACGGCGTTTTCGTGCAGCGACGGCTACAGGAGGTCCACAAGCGGCTCCCGACGCACGTCGTCGCGCCGATTCCAATCTGCCCGCCGTTCCGCCGACGCGGTCGCATTCCGATGGGCGACGCCGACCTCGCACCGCCCGTCTCCTGGCCCGACATGTTCTACATTCCGGGCGTTTTGAAAACACTTGACGCATACTTCTATGCGGACGCACTGGACGCCGCCATCGATCAGGATCAGGCCCTCGCCTATCGTCGACTCGTCGACGCCCACTTCGTCTGGCCTGACGGCGTCGGCGCTTGGCTCGTCGCCCGCCGGCGCAACCTGCCGTTCGTCTGCACGATTCGCGGAAAAATCGTCAGCCAATCCCGCTTCCCTGCGCGACGCAAACGCATCGCCGACATGCTCCGCGACGCCGATCGCCTCATCGCCGTATCGCAGTCCCTCGCCCATTGCGCCTGCGACGTCGCGAACCAATCGCTCGACATCGCCGTCATCCCCAACGGCATCGATGCGAGTATCTTCCATCGAACGGCCATCGCCGAGCAAACCACCGGCTGCGACGCCGCCGCTCGAGAATCACTCAACTGGCCAAAAGACCGCACCCACATCGTCGCCGTGGGGCACTACCAGCGTCTGAAGGGTTTCCATCGCCTCATCGACGCCTGGCCTGACGTCATCCGCACGCACATCGCCGCCCGCCTCATCCTCGTCGGTGGCCCCGCCGGCGAACCCGACTACGAACGCGAACTGCAGCGCCATGCCGACGCCGTCAATGCAAGGGCCCGAGACGCCGCCCATCCGTCGATCACGTTCGCCGGTCGCCAAACCCCCGAAAAAATCGCCCGCATGCTGAACGCCGCCGACGCCTTCGCCCTGACCAGCGACTCCGAAGGCTGGTGCAACGCCATCGCCGAGGCTCTCGCCTGCGGTTGCCCTGTCGTCGCCACCGACGTCGGCGGCAACCGCGAACAGCTCGGTATTGACGGCGCGATGGGTCGCCTCGTCCCCGTCGACGATCGCGACGCCCTTGCTCATGCAATCGCCGACGTCATCGCCAACCCGCCGGATCGCGCCGAAATCGCCCGCCGCGGTGGACGGCGAAGCTGGCAACAGACGGCCGCCGAATGCGTCGATGTATATAAATCGCTGCTGCGCTGACACCGCTGCGACTCGACGCAAAATGATCGAAAACCGCAACATCATCTGCATCGCCAGCAACTACTGGTACGATCCGACCAGCAAGCACCACGTGATGAACCTGCTGGCCGAGCGGAATCACGTCATCTGGGTCAACTACCACGGATCACGCAGACCGACGGCCAGCGTCCGCGACTTTGGCGCGATCGTCGGCAAGCTGCGGCAAATCGTGCAGGGACCGCGGCGCGTTCATGAGAACCTGACCGTCGTCACGCCCCTGGTTGTCCCCATGCCCGGCAGCGACGCGGCCGCCGACATCAACGCCACGCTCCTAACACGACAGATCCGCAGCGTCCTCAGGACGCTCCCGAAACGCCCCGTGCAACTCTGGAGCTTCGCTCCCGACATCGACTACCTCTGCGGTCGCTTCGACGAAGAAGCGATCCTCTATTATTGCGTCGATGAGTTCAGCCAGTTCACGGGCTACGACGCAGGTGCAATCCTCGAATCGGAACGCCACTTGGCCGCCCGCGCCGATCTGACAGTTGTGACGTCGCAGCAGCTCCTCGCGACGAAGCGACCCATCAGCCGTCGCATTCTCCATGTGCCCCACGGTGTCGACGTCGAGCACTTCGCGAAGGCGATGAGCGATGGCATTGAAGTCCCCGGCGACATCGCGTCTTTGCCAAAGCCCGTCCTCGGCTTCTGGGGATTGATCCAGGATTGGGTGGATATCGACTTGCTCGCAAGCGTCGCTGAGAAACGCCCCAAATGGACAATCGCACTGATCGGCGACGCGGCGACGGATGCGTCGCGATTGGCGGCGCTGAAGAACGTGCACCTGCTTGGTCGCCGACCTTACAACCAGCTGCCCGCGTACGCCGCCGGCATCGACATCGGCCTGATCCCATTCCGCATCAATGAGCTGACGCGCGCCGTGAATCCGATCAAGCTCCGCGAATACCTCTCCGCAGGTCTGCCCGTCGTCTCGACACCGCTCCCCGAAGTCGCCTGCTACGCAAACCTCGTCTCGATCGCCGCCGACACTCACGCGTTTGTCGAAGCCTGCGAGAAGTCGGTCAACGAAACTCGTCCGCAGAAGCAAACGCGCCGAACAGCTCGACTGTCCGCCATGCAAACGGAAGCCTGGCCCGCAAAGGTAGACCAGATCAGCGCCGAACTGACGCAGGCGATTGCAACGAAGCACACCACAGCTGCATGACATTCCCGTGCCCAAGGCTCCCGTGCCCAAGGCTCCCGTGGCCTAGCCCGGATATTTCATCAAGATCGGCTGAAAGGCGCATAGAGAAGGCCTCTTTGCTCTGTAGACTGGGTGTTTGTCTAGAACATTCAGCACAAAGCAAGGAGGCCTTTTGTGATGACAGAGTGTAATTCTGAATCGCTCACTTTTTCCAGTCTTTCTCGGAAGAAAATCATCGCCGATTTTGGCGGCGGTCATCTCACGTCCGACGCCGGCGCGTTGCTGCTTCGCGAAGCGAATCGGCGAACGGGGATGATCGACGCGCTTGCGGCTTGCATCAGCGATCCGCGCGATCCGGCGCGAATCCAGCACGACGCGAAGACGCTCCTCGCCCAGCGAGTCTTCGGCATCGCCATGGGCTACGAAGACGGCAACGATCATCAATCGCTTCGCAACGATCCGATCATGCAACTTCTCGCCGAGACGCCGCCCGATCCCGACGCTCCGCTCGCGTCACCACCGACACTGTGCCGGTTTGAGAACTGGGTCGATCGCAAGTCGCTGGCGCGGATGAGCGCCGTGCTGGTCGATCAGTTCATCGCGTCGCACAGGACGCCGCCGAAGGAGATCACCCTCGACTTCGATGCGACCGACGATCGGATTCACGGCGACCAGGAAGGCTCATTCTTCCACGCCTTCTACTACCACTATTGCTACCTGCCGCTCTACGTCTTCTGCGGCGATCAGTTGCTGGTCGCCTATCTGCGACCGAGCAAGATCGACGCGGCGAAGCACAGCCGCGGCATCCTCAAGCTGCTGGTGCGGCGCATACGCGAATCGTGGCCCAAAGTGCGGATCATCTTCCGCGCCGACTCGGGCTTCTGTCGCTGGAAAACCCTGAAATACTGCGACGAAAACGCGATCGGCTACGTCGTCGGTCTGGCGACGAACACGCGGCTCAAGCGCATCCAGGAACCCTACATGGACGCGGCCGAGCAGCGCTTCGAGGCGACCGGCGAGAAGCAGCGAAGCTTCCACGAGTTCGCATATAGCGCGAAGACGTGGGATCGAAAGCGGCGTGTGATCCTGAAGGCGGAGCGCTTGCCGAAGGGCGCCAACCCGCGCTTCGTTGTGACGAATCTCGACGATTCACCGAAGGCGATCTACGACGCCATCTACACGCAGCGCGGTGAGATGGAGAATCGTATCAAAGAGCAGCAGTTGTACCTGTTCGCCGATCGAACGAGTTGCAGCAGGTTCATCGCGAATCAGTTCCGGCTGCTGCTGGCGTCGGCGGCGTACGTGTTGATCGAACACGTGCGACGCGAGGCGCTGAAGGACACCGAACTCGCCAAAGCTCGTGTCGATACGATTCGGTTGAAGCTCCTGAAGGTCGCGGCCCGCGTGGTCGTCAGCGTCCGCCGCGTCGTGCTCCACCTGTCGAGCAGCTATCCCTATCAGTCACTTCTGCAACGCCTCGTCGCCCGCCTCGCGCCGAGTTAATCCTCCCGACAACCCGACTCGCAGCATGGGGGTAAGGGGGCGCTCTGCGCCCAATCACGCCGATCCGCAAATCCGCGACCCCACCGACCACAATCGGACATCGCAGAACCACCAAACTCGGCCATGTGAAATATGCGGGCTAGGGCATGCCCTGGGGAAGCGAATTGCGCTCGGCCCCGCAAAATCGTACATATCTTCAGGAACGATTCGGCCCCAACTCCTCCAAACGGATTGCAATGTGTAGAATCCAGCCATGGCCCGGAAGTGGAACCCCGAAATCCCGACGAATCGCGAAGACGTTTTCGCCGTACTCGACGAAGCCGGTCTTGGTTCATTCGAGTTGTTTGAGGTAATTCGTCTGACAGGCAAGGACTCGTATCTCTACTTCATTAACATTGACGCCGAGTCCTCGCTTGAGCTGAAAGACCGCGTCAAGCCTGTCGCCGCAAAGCGCCGTCTATACCCCATCATCACGGCCGACATAAAGGGCATCTGGACGCCAACCATGCATTCCAATCCGAACGTCGTCATGCGGCTTTCGCAGGCGATCGAAGCGACCGACCACGTCGCTTCCTGCGATACTTGGTACCGATCCATGGAAGACGAGAGCTTTGTCGGTGACGCACTCGATGGAGAGTGGCCGGACAACATCCCGGTATGCACTGAATCCTACGAGATACGTGAAGCCGGGTTGACATCGGACAATCCAAGAGTCGCGTTGAGTTTCTACCCCGGGACCGACGCGATCAGCATGCTCTCTCACATCGCCTACACGGGCGACACACCACAAACGGAGTTAATCATCGCATATTTGCGGCAGTGGGATGCCCGCTACGGCATCGACCTCATCAGCGCCTCTTCATGCTCCATAGAGCTGCGCGTAGACCGGAGCCCCGCTGATCGCAACGACGCCCTGAAACTCGCCCGAGAGTGCATGCTCCTGTGCCCGTGCCTGATTGGCGAACGAGACGAAATTCTCGGATTCCGTTGCGACAACATCCACAAGCTTGCCGCTCATCTGATGGGCAGCACGTACTGGCAGTTCTGGTGGAGCTGATCGCTGCAACCGTGGCCCCGGGGCATGCTCTGGGGAAGCGAATCGCGCTCGGACTCGTTACGCCGTCACAGCATCACGTGGGCTCGCGACCTCAACCGACACTCACGTTCGCGCTGTCGTCAACCCCAATGGCCGCACGCTCGCAAAGCCCCGCCTTTCCCCCGGCACTTCCCGCAGTCGCCGTACTTACTCCGCATCAACGCCGGGCCGGCCCCAACGACCTGTCATTCACTCCCGCCCGTCAGCAATGCATGCTCGCCTCGGCGGGGATGATCCCGGCTTCTCCCCCATCGCCCGGGGGCTGCCCGCGGTCAAATCACGGGCATCCCCATTCCCGTAGCGGCAATCCCTGCGCAAATCGCGGATATCCGCCATCACGCCGCGGGCCTCCGCGACTGGACGGCGGACTCCCGCCGCAATATGGCGGGCATCCGCCCTCAAGCGGCGGAATGGAGAAATTCACTCCGGCGCGCCATCCGCCCATAAAGACCCCGGCCAAACCACTCCAAGCTGCCCGCGCAATTGATGCCCGGCCATCACGAGCCCGATTGCCCCCGTCCTCGAATGATCGGACCCGACCCGAGATCACTCGCGAGCAGGTTGCCATCACCATGGCAGTCGTATCCGTGATCGAGGCTCGCAGTCTCCAATTTGCAGGAACTCGTGCCGGGCGAGCCTGAATTGCGACGCCGATCCTCCCGACGATGGGCGTAAGGAGAGGCCCAATGTCGCGCCCGCACGATTACATCCCCAAGGCCGGCGGCGCATTCGACGCCTGGCAGACCAACTTCATCGAAGCTGTCGATCAATTTGCCAAAGTGCTGGGTTTGACGGACGACCAGGTCACCGAGCTCAAGCAGACGGGCAAAACCTGGGAGAAGCGCTACGCCGAGCTCGAAACGGCCCGCGCCGCCTATCGCGAGGCGGCTGCCGGGAAGGCGGCAGCCAAAGACGCCTATGTAGCCCTGATCCGCAAGTACGCCGCAAGCATCCAGCAGAATGCAAACGCGACCGACGCAATCCGCGCCGCGTTTGGGTTGACGATTCGGGATACGACGCCGACGGCTGTTGAAGCGCCCTCGAGCGCGCCGGTCGTTTCGATCGATACCTCGGAGCGTCTGCGCCACACGCTGCATTCTTCGGATGCGGCAATGCCGCTGAGGAAGGCGAAACCGGCGGGCGTCATTGGCGCCGAGATCTGGCCGCAGGTCGGCGAAGTCGCCACCACTTCCCAAATCGCAAATCGCGACATCACAAATACGCTTGATTCCTTCAGCTTCGTGAAGCTGGCCACCCGCACCCCGGCAGTCGTCGAGTTCACCGGCGCGGATGCCGGCCGTACAGCCAGCTACGTGCTCCGCTGGGTCAACACCCGCGGCGACCGCGGCCCGCTTTCAGCGGTTGCGCAGGCGACGGTTGGCGGGTGACTCCGCTGCGCGGGGCAGGCCGCTGGGGAACCATTCGCGTCGCGCACAGCGTCATCCGGGGATCCACCTACCGGATTGCCGGGCAAAGTGCCTTCCGCAATTCGCCCAACCGAGCGCGAAGCTCCGGGGCCTTGGCGCGATTACAATTGCTTCGTGGACAGGCGACCCATCACGGCAAATCCCATTGTCACCATGCGCGACGGCGTTACCATCCAATAGGCAGGGCTGCCAAATGTGCGTACACCGTATTGACACCAGCCGATTCAAAGTTTAGGTTAATGTTAGGGCTTGGCGCAAGGAGGCACCATGGATCGATTTCAACTCGCGACGATCGCCGACTGGGCGGGCGAAAAAGGCCTGCAAGGCCGAAAGCGCATTCAGAAAGTCGTCTATCTCCTCCAACGCGCGGGCTGCCCTCTCGGGGCTGATTTCACCCTGCATCTATTTGGGCCGTATTCGCGCGACGTCGCCGACGCGTGTGACAACATGGTCGCCGCAAAGCTATTCGCGGCTCGCGTCGAGCCAAGTGGAGCGGGCAATAAGTACTGCTACCAACTGACCGATCTGGCGAGAAAAGCACTACCCCAAACACGGCAACGCTTCCCGGACCGTGCGGCAGAACTTGCCCAATTTCGCGAGCGGGCCCAGCGCCTCCTTCAGGAGGATTCCTGGCAATTAGAGCTTGGCGCAACGATCCTGTACTTTCAGGAGAGCCTCGGCGATTGGAATATGGCGCTGCAAGAGGCATGCAAATTCAAGAAAGTCCGGTCGGAAGATGCCGTGTCTGAGTCCGCACTCCAGCTTGCCAGAGAAATGGTGCCGGGCGACAATTCGACCAGGAAAGGTGCGTGAGCCGGAGGTGATATTTGCCGGACAAGATCTTTCGCGATCCGCTCTACAATTACATCTGCATTGACAAGGGCGTTGATCGATGGTTACTCGACCTCATCAACTGCCCCGAAGTTCAGCGCCTCCGACGAATCCACCAACTCGGTGTCAGCAATCTCACCTACCCGGGTGCAGACCATAACCGACTCGCACACAGCCTGGGCGTTGTCCATCTAATGCAACAGGTGCTTGAGAACCTCAAGCGAAAATGCGACGGCGAAGAGGTGGTGAAGGCGGCGAGAATGCGCCTGCTCGCGGCCGCCCTGCTCCACGACGTTGGGCATGGACCTTTCTCACATCTTTTCGAACCCTGCCTCGGAATTCGCCACGAGGAATGGTCGATCGCAATCGTCCGAGACCCGACGACCGAGGCACACCAAGTCCTCGCCAAAGAAGACCCGTACCTGCCGGATCAAGTCGCGGATCTGATCGAGGAGAAGAACCCGAAGCCGCCGATCTGGCAAAAGGCGCTGCTTTCAAGCCAGCTGGACGTCGATCGCATCGACTATCTGCGCCGCGACAGCCTTTTCAGCGGCGCGGGCTACGGTCACTTCGACTGGTTCCGCCTCATCTCCAGCGTCGAGTTCCACGGCCCGGACAAGGATCTTGTCTGGCCCGAAAAGTCGGCGCTCGCGATCGAGGAGTATATTTTCGCCAGATTCTACATGTACCAGAACGTCTACCTGCACAAAACAACGCGCGGGTATGAACAACTGATCCAGGCCATGTGGAACCGCGCCAACGCGCTCCGACGGAACGGCATCGACGTGGCCCCCGTGCCCGCCCTGAAGGCGCTGTGGGAGGCGGAATCCGCCTCACCGAATGAGTTTCCGGTTCAATCATATCTCGACTTCGAGGAGTTCACGGTTCTGTCTCAGATCCAAGAATGGCGAACTCACGCTGACGCGACGTTGTCAGACCTCGCGCGGCGATTCCTCGTTCGAGACGGTCTGGTCGTGATCGACCCGCCGCCACCGAGTGATCCACTTGAGAACGACAACACGGAATGGGAACAGGCACTCAAGGGCGTGATTTGCGAGGCCGGGTTTACCGCGCCCGACTATTACTGTCTTGGCGACACGCTCAAGAGCAAATACCGCTTGCCGTATCGGCCCGAGCCGGAAGAGGAAAACCAAACGTCGGTGAATTCGATTCGCGTCTTGATTCCTGGTGAACACGCTCCGCGAGAGATTTCCGATTACCTCGACAGGCTCAAGGCCGTGACGGCATTGGCGGCAGACAGGATCCGCTATTACGTGCCGAAGGAGGTGCGCGAGGCCGCGATGAATTTGAGAGCACAATGGCCAAGTGATTAGCCACAGGTGAGCGCCGATGTCTTGCCCCATACCGACGGCCGTGGACGCGCCGACCAGCGTGCCAATCGCTTCGATCGATACCTCCGGGCGCCTGCCCCACACGCTGCATTTCACGGATTCGAAAATGCCCACACGCAAAGCCAAGCCCAATGGCGTCATCGGCGCCGAGATCTGGGTGCAGGTCGGCGAAGCCGCCACCCGTTCACAATTCCCAAATCACCAAGTCACAAATGCCCTGAATTCCTACACCTTCGCCCGCCTCGCCACCCGCACCCCGACGGTCGTCGAATTCACGGGCGCGGACGCCGGCCGGACGGCCAGCTACATCCTCCGCTGGGTCAACACCCGCGGCCAGCCGGGCGGGTATTGCCAACCAGGGAACACCGGCGACATTCCGGCACTAGCGCCAAGAACGAAAATAGCATCATAAAGTTTAGCGACTTCTCGCGGGCGGTCGGCGTATTGGCTGAACCGAGAGGTACGGAAGTCGAGGGATGTGAACGAGCAGACGCCCGACTTAGTCAATTTTGGCTCACGCAAGAATATACTTTGAGGTCGGCGGACCGCTATAATGCGATTAGAAAGGTTTCGCACTAGGCCACCGATCCGCTCCATCGTAGTAAAGCGTGTGTCCAGATGCCAAGACCCCAATCCCAAATCACAAATTCCCGACTCGGCATGATTGCCTTGACGTTTCTCCCCACAGCGATCGCCGTAATCCAATCCCCCCAATTGAACTCAACGTCGCCTCCTGCTCGCCTGGAAGCTGACTCAACGAAAGGCGAAGGGACACCAGTCACGACTTCGAATCGAGCTCTCTTCCCGGTGGTATTAGCTAGGCGTAGCAATTCCGGCCGTGCTTCGGGTGAGGGGGCCCTAATTGGTTTCGTTACAATCCAAGCCGCGATCAACTTCGCAAACGACGGGGACACAATCATCGTAACAACCGGCGATTGTGATCGTGTCGCCCCAAGGCCGCAGGCAAAGCCTTACGCCGACATTACAGCTCTTTCGTCAGACTTAATGCGATCGACCCCGCGTTTTGCGTGCCTCACCGCATCCGCGGTGATCGACGGGGCCCGCCCCTGCAGTCCGGAGACCCCTCCCACTAATTGCACTAATAACCCGATCACCGATCCCCCCTCTGGCAAGTTCAACTCTTGCCCTCGCACTCCCGCACTGAACACGGGAGCTATGGTAGGGAGCCATGCGGCGAACTCTCGCCGGGAATCGGAGAATCGCGCCGAGCGTCTACCGGCAGGTGATCCCGTCGCGCGCGGCCCAAGCCCAAGCCGTAAACCCTGCGAGCCGGTTGCGAATCAGCATTCAGCGGTCAGCGTCGATCTTCGTATTGCGATACCAATTGAGCGCCCCAATGCCCTCAAAGCGGTCCAAAAACCCACCACCCGGCGCTACGCCGCAATACGGGCGCGATTGGTACCCACGCCACCGCTCTAGACGTCATCCTTCAAACAATTCAAGAACCGCGGTTCCGCAGGTCATTTGCGGCTCGGCCGCGCCTGCGCTAATAGCCCGAGAGGTTTCCACTATGTTAAGAGAATCCATTTCGCAATTCCACATTGACGGCCGATGCCCGTGCTGCGGCCTGCTTCATATTGTTGACCCGGACGATGGAACTGAATTCTGCTGCCGGATCATGCGGCGAATGGCCCAGACCGCCACACCTGATTTTGTCCACCGCTTGGAGTGTAAAATCACCTCGTCTTTAGGGCGCGATTAAGCCGAAGAGCGGTCTCAAGCGCTCCGCGATTCAGTATGGGCAACAGGATCGAATGCCGCGAACGAGGGGCTGCTGGCGCGGCATTTGATCCGTCTCTCGGACTCGGCGGCGCCAACGCGCCGCGCGAAGTAAAGTGGCGGGGACTTGCGCCGGGCTGGTGGTTTCGCGTCGCAGCCGTTGCATTGGCGGAGAAGCCGACCGGTGCCAGCCGCCGGTCATTGACCCAGACTCGCAGTGAAGCGGGCAAACCACCGGTCGGCTGCGGTAATGCGATCTAACTGCCGACGAACGAATCAACCACAAAGTCGAGAAGCCTCTTCAACAAGTACAACGCAAACCACTTGAACGAAGCGCTCATACAATCGGAGAAGAGTTTCGTATGCGCCGCCTTCTGCGTGTTGCCCGGCAGGTACACGACGAATTCGAGTCCGGGGCCGGCGTTGTAGGTTCGGCGCGTGCCGTATGGCGTCTGCATCTCGGAAACGGTGATCGAAATGTTCCGTGTCGCTGCCATCTCGCGGTCTTTCCGCTTCGCAGCGGGTCCACTCCCGCGGCGGCAGTGCGGCGTCTGGCCGGGCTGCGACCCTTGGCCAAATGGATGCGCGGACTGGTCCGATCCGCGCACGCGGAAATGCTGCGATCCGCACGGATACGCGGTCAGGGCAGGAAAATAGTGAAGAAAAACGGATGCCGGATCCGGACCGGTCCGGTCCGCGGCGCACGGGGACTGGCTACTCGTCCGACTGTTGTGAAGCAGAATTGCGAATGGCTTTTTGGACGCCGCGGATGATTCGCTCCAATGTGCTTCGGAGGTTCCCCGTCTTGGATTTCGGCAGCAGATGCTGAACAAGAGGATTGTTATTGATGAGCAGGTCGGCGAGGTCCTTGGGCGACAGCGCCATCACATCACTCAGTTCAATTACACCAACCTCGACCAACTCGCCAAGTGCCTTGTGGATGTTCTTCCAAGAGTCCTTGAGGTCATCCGGGACCAACGGAAGCGTCGCCTTTTTCCCAAACCGTGTGGGCTGGATATCGCTGAGGTCATTACGAATCCCAACGAAGAAGTCATGCCGATCCTCCGCCTTGAGCCCGCGTATCTGAATGTCGATCCGGCTCGCACGCAGGTCGGCGAAAACCAATGCCTCGCATCCGCTGTTAGGGTCGCGCACAACAACCTCATTGCGCCAGCAATCGCTGGCGGAGACATTCAACCGTTCCTCAATTGCAAAGTCGGTGGCGGTTCGGAAGATGACGCCGAGATCAACGGCAACACAAACCTCGACGCCGTCACGTGGACGCGTCTGTCAGCATACTACTCGCCGGAACAACCTGCCGATGACGCCTTGGAATGCTGCCGGCAAGGCATCGCACAGGCGCCACTGCTTGCAAGAAGCGCCTTGACGGGCTGTCGTCCGGCGCTCCGTGCGAAAGCGCGACAGCCGCACGGAGTGCCTCGAGGCGCGGTCATTGGCTCACCGGATCGTGGACAGCACCCATGCGCGTGAAACTCTCGCCGGTAGATATCGTCCGACCTGAGTGCGAGCAGCCGACGTCGGCGTCGTCACTCGAATGGCCCCGCCGATCCTACCGTTTACTCGGCCGAGTGATTATGAGGAATCACGAAGGCGCCGGCGCTACCCATGGCGCCGGCGCCCGGCCCTTCCGCATGGGTTACTCGCAACGAGCGGCAAGCCGCGAAGCGACGAACGACCCCGTTTCATTCCGGTACTGCGACGCGTGTCGAACAGGCGACTGTGAAGGGAGCGCATGGCAATGAGTTTCAGTCAGATCGCATATGTTGCATGGATCCCATTTACGAAGCGTGACTTCGAACTCGGGCACTTTTCGAGATTTGCCGAGCGACACCATCCCGCGCTCGATGTGACAGGCGCGCTGGCGGTCGGCCATGGGAGCCTGCTGCATTTTCTCGAAGGCCCGCCGAAATCCGTCCAATCGCTCTTTAATGTGATGACCCATTTCCCTCACCACCGCCACCCGATGGCCATCCATTGGAAAGATGGAGTGCCCGCACGCTTGTTTCCGAACCACGCGCTTGCCATCATCAGGATCGACCAGGATGCGAGCGCCGACATCGCGAGGCATTGGCATCGGATCGATGCGCCGTCCATACTCTGTGGGGGCGGAATGCCGTCGGGGATTCTTGAATTACTACCTGCTCTCTCCCGGCACTTTCAAATTCCGCTCAGACTGGCAAAAGACGACGAGTAGTCACCCCGTCCCGCGATTGCGGGTAACAGGCAAAGCACGGATTACGCAGGATTCCAACCTCACTCCAGCGTCCGCAACACCACCCGCACCGGGCTCGCATCAAACCCGATCAACTTCAGCGGCAGCGCGATCAGCTCGTACTTGCCCGGCTCGACATCCTTCAGCACCAACCCTTCGAGAATCGCCATGTCACATTGCAGAAACATCTGGTGCACCGGCAGATCCTTCGACGAAAACAGATCCACACTGGGCGTATCCACGCCGATCGTTCGCACGCCGCGCTGATTCAGCCACGCAATCAGGTCCGGCTCCAGCGCCGCAAAGTCCTCGTTGAAATTCGTCGGATCGGGATAGGTCCCCGTCGCCGGAAAAAATCCGCTCGATGGATCGTACATTGACCGCCCCGTCGCCGCCGGTAGGGCTTACCTGAACTGACCAAATGAGAACCCCCGGCAGGCCGCGATTTTTTTCTTGGATTTTCTGATCCGGCATTACCGCCGTTGGCGCTAGAAACACCTACCTGGGCGAGCGCAGGATTGCCTGTGCCGCTCGGGCCCCGCCTCGCATGGATAGTCCAAGAACCACCAGTGCATTTGGGAGGGAAAACGTACATGATGGCTCGACATCGCATTGTACTCGGCGGCCTGTTGGCCGGCATTGTTTTCTTCAACTCGACGCTGCCTGAAACGAACGCAGCTACACGAGATTTTCTGACAGTCGCGCTCACGGGCTCGCCGGCAGCAGGATCCTCCCCCGGCGAGACTTTCAACACACTGAACGCCCCAACGATCAACAACGCGGGCCAAGTCGCCTTTAAGGGGACATTGGCCGGCGGAACCATCGACAGTACGAACGACGCGGGAATTTGGGCGGGCGGAACCAACGCGCTCAGCCTTGTCGCGCGCGAGGGCCAGCACGCGCCGGGAACAAGTCCGGGCATCGTATTCAACTTCTTCAACAATCCCGCGCTGAATGACGCCGGACACATTGCCGTCAAGGGCACATTCAGCGGCCCCGGCGTCAACGTGAACAACAATGATGCGATCTGGTCCGACCTTGGGTTCGGTCTCAACATGATCGTTCGGGAGCAACAACAAGCGCCCGGCACTGAACCCGGGACGAATTTCATCACGATCGGCGGCCCGAATCTGACAACGACCGGCCGCACCACAATTTTTGGCCAACTCGTCGATGGGACCGTCAACGCGATCGACAACGCCGGCATGTGGTCGACCCGCGACGGCGATCTATCCCTCATCATGCGGCAAGGCCAGCAGGCACCCGGACTCGCGCCGGGTGTCATCTTCAAGTCGCTTCAAAGCGCGACTGTGAATGACTTCGGATTCGTCGGAATCCGTCCGATCCTGGAAGGTCCCGGCATTGATTCCACGAATGACCAGGGAATCTGGGTGGAAAAAAACGGTGCGCTCGATCTCGTCGTTCGAAAGGGTGACAGTGTTCCGACACAGCCGGGCTCTGAATTCACGATCGTCTTTCCGCAGGCGATGAACAACAGCGGTCAAATCGCATTCCGTGCCCGGACCAACGGCGCTTCGTCGGACGGCATCTTCTCGAACAGCAATGGTTCGATCGATCCGGTCGCAATGGCCGGTCAAACGGCGCCGGGCATCGGAGCCGATTTCACATTTTTCACGAACCCGGTTCTGAACGAAGACGGCGACAGCGCGTTCGCAGCGCAGGTCGTCGGGGGCTCCGGCCTGTTCTCTGGCAGCGGTGACGGCCTGCACCTCGTCGCCCAAACCGGCGCGCCGGCGCCCGGCGTTGATGACGGTGCGGTATTCGGCAACTTCACGCAGCCCACATTTCCCGCGAATTATGTCCTCAACGGCAATGGCGACGTTGCATTTCTGTCACCGCTCCTGAACACGGCCAACAGCCAGGGAATCTTCGCGGAAATCAGCGGCATACTGTCTCTCATAGTCCAGAAAGGCGACCAGATTGAAGTCGCGCCCGGCGATTTCCGCACGGTGTCGTTCCTCAGCTTTGACGGCGTTTCCGGAAACCAGGACGCGGCTTCGTCAGCATTCAACGACCTGGGACAGATTGCATTCAAGGCGGATTTCACCGACGGGACCGACGGCATCTTCATCGTTAACACGATTCCCGAACCTGCCACGTCGCTCATGGCGCTGAGCGGCGCACTCCCGCTTCTTCGGACACGTCGCCGAGTGCGCGCGGATTCCAATCTAGGCTAACCACGCAATTCGAGTACCTCGTCCATTCGCTTGAAAGGGAAACAAAAAATGAAACGCCTGACCACCATCATAGGGATTATTACATGCGGCCTGTCGTTGTCGGGATGCGACGTACTCTTCGGTAGCTTCGTCATTGGCGACTTCTTCGACATCGGTACTGCCCTGAGTCTCGCGAACCACGCGAATCAGTCGCTGAACGTCGGACTTTATTTCACGAACGATGCCAATCTCAGTGAACAGCAACTCCGAGAACAAGGCGAGATCGTTGAAGTCACGCTGCCGCCGGGATCTGAAATGAACGTCGAACGAGACTTCATCGGCCTCGAACAGTTTATGGTCGGCAGTGCTTTCTTCACGGGATCCACGGAGGACACGAGTTCAAGCGTCTTCCGCAGGGGATCGGACTTCGATGTAGAGAGCGATGGAAGTCTGGCAGACAGCTTCACATTGACTTTCACAGGTGACGAAAAGCCCGAGATCGCCGTTGGAAACTGATAGTAGCCGGAACGGGAGTCTGTGAACACCAACGGAATCCTCGCAGGAAAGGAAAACGCATGACACGAGCCACACGTATCGTACTTATTGCGGTAGCAACAATTCCGGCCAACCTGCCCGCCAGGGCCAGCCAGTTTGGATTCGTGGACGAATCCAATGTTGTTGTTGCAGGTGACTTGGATGCCCCTGAAAACTCGCTGCTCACGACGACATACGACGGTCCGGCGACGATCATGACGCAGTTCAGCCTGAACGGGACATTGCGCTCCGTCATCCCGCAGACCTTTGCGTCGGAAGCGCATTTCTTCGTTGCCAACATCACGCGCGGTTACGGTTTCTTCTTCGAAACCAATACCTTCGACGATGTGTTCGACACACTCAACGTCAATACGCCCAACGGCGCCGCGTTCATGTTCGTCGAGCCGGGAGACCAGTTTGCATTTCTCGCCGCCGACGATTTCGACGACGGCCCAGGTGCCGACGCAGTTTGGGACAACGTTTCTCTAACGTTCAACGACAATCGCCCGTTCACCGACATCGGCACCTTCGAACCAGGCATCGTCACTGTCGACGGATTCTCATCCGCATCCGAGACCGGCCTCGGGATCTTTGACGCACGTGGTACACTTGTCGGCACCGGTATCATCGATGTCGACACTCCGTTCAACACAACACTCGAGCCCGGAAGCTACTACATGGTTGTCGGCGGCGAGGGAGCCACATTTGCCGATTTTGTCAGTACGACGTCCCTGTTCGACGAACATGTTGGAGCCGACCCGTTCGCAATCACGTTCAACGGCACCCAGGTCGCCTCAGGTGCGCTTGGCGGCAGTGGTCCCAATGTGCTTTTTTCGTTCACAGTCACGCCGGAGCCGGCGACAGCAACCCTCGTGGCGTTGGCCCTTCTGATCCGACGGCGTCGCCGAAGCTGACCCAAGACGCAATCGTCAATGCATTACTCGACCGGTCAGCGCCGCATCGAAATGCGGCGCTGACCGGTCGCATTGCGTTTCCCGATCGAACTGGACGCCTCATTCACACGTCTGACCGATGGCAATGGCCCGTCAACTTTGGTAGACTGAGTTCTCATTCGATCGACCGTCGATCCGATCCCGATTCCCGAGAGCCGCTGTGCAGGGATTTCACCCAACGCATGAGCGACACCCACGTGACTCAACTCATTGAACGGGCCCGAATCGGTGATCGCACTGCCCTCCCAGAACTCGTTGACGCACTTCAATTCGAACTGCGACAGATGGCCAGCGCACACATGCGGCGCGAGCGTTCCGATCATACGCTTCAGACGACGGCCCTGATCAATGAGGCCTATCTGCGCCTGGTCCGGCAGGACCCGGCGGACTGGGAATGTCGACGTTACTTCCTAGCTGCCGCCGCACAGGCGATGCGTCGCGTATTACTTCATCATGCACGGGATCGAAGCCGACAGAAGCGCGGCGGCGATTGGGGTCGCGTGCCATGGGGTGATGGTTTTCTCGAGTTCGCTGAGCCGAGCGTCGACCTTTTGGCGCTAGAAGAGGCGTTGGAGAGGCTCGAACAGTTCGACCCCGATAAGGTTCGGCTCGTCGAGATGCGCTTCTTCGCGGGAATGACTGTTGAAGAAGTTGCAGCTGCGATGCACTCCTCGACCGCGACAGTCAAGCGTGAATGGGCCATCGCCCGTGCATGGCTGTATCGTGAGCTTCATGACGGCGAGGCCGCGGATTGACGCCCAGACGATGGCGACAGATCGAAGAAGTTGTCCACGCGGCTTTGTCCTGCTCCCCCATCGCGCGCCTTGGCCTGCTTCAACGTGAGTGCGGCGATGACATCGCGCTCCGCGATGAAGTCGAGTCGCTCATCTCCGCGTCCTCGAGCGCTGGTGATTTCCTCGAGACGCCTGTCGTCATCCTTCGCGGCAATCCACAAAATTCTCCCGGAATCGAGGTTCCCGAGCCATCGGTTGATTCCATCCCATCGCGCCTGGGAGACTATCGGATCATTCGTCGACTCGGCGCCGGCGGCATGGGCATCGTATACCTTGCGGAACAAGCAATTCCGCGCCGCCACATCGCACTGAAAGTCATGCGCACTGTCATGGACCGGCCGGCCGACGCCGATCGATTCAGACGTGAGGCGGAGGCGCTGGGCCGGCTGAGACATCCGGGAATTGCCCAGGTGTACGAAGCCGGTCAGTCGGATCACAATGCGGACCCTCGCGCCTATATCGCAATGGAATATGTCGAAGGCGACACGTTGTCTGACTTCGTGCAAAGGCGCGATCCGTCGGTTCGCCAACGGCTTCAGATTCTGGCCCAGCTCTGCGACAGCGTGCAACACGCCCATCAGAAAGGCGTCATTCATCGCGATCTGAAACCCGCCAATATCATTGTTGTCGACAACGGCGCAAAATCGCAAGAGAACATCCGAACCAAGATCCTCGACTTTGGCGTCGCGAGAATTGTCGATGCCGACGATCGTGCCGGCACGTTGTCTTCGTCGCAGCCACTTGTCGGCACACTTCCCTACATGAGCCCCGAGCTGGTTGGCGACATCCGTGCCGGCGCCGATACGCGAAGCGATGTTTACGCCCTTGGCGTCATCGGATATCAAATGCTCTGCGGATCGTTGCCATACGACATCCGCGGCAAGGCGCCCGCCGAGATCATTCGAACCATCTCAACCGACCCACCCCGGACGGTTGGCCGACAAATTCCGAGTGACATTCAGACGATTCTCTTCAAGGCGCTCGACAAAGACCCGAATCGGCGCTTTGCATCCGCCGCCGCTTTCGCGGACGATGTTCGTCGATTCCTGAATCACATGCCGATCGCCGCGCGACCACCGGGCGTTGTCCATCAGCTACGCCTTTTTTCGCGCCGACATCGCGGCGCCGTGTTCGGTATCTCGGCAGCCATTTTCGGGCTGGTCGCCGGTACCGCTGTCGCAACATGGAAGGCTGTTCAGTTCCGTCAGGAACGAAATCGTGCCGTCCGCGCCGAGCGCATGGCGGACGAACGCACACGCGCGGCCGAATCTGCAGAGGCCGCCGCTCGGGATGAGGCCGAAACAACCGCCGCAGTGACCGACTTTCTGAGGCAGACGCTTACCGGCGCGGATCCTCTGCGATCAAACGTCAGTCACGCGACGATCCGCGACGCGCTTGATCGCGCCGCGGCACGCGTCGACAGCGACCTGCGCGATCAACCGCGACCCGAAGCAAGAGTCCGCCTGACCATCGGCAATACCTATCGCTCCCTCGGTCTCCTCGAGGAGGCGCGTAACCATGTCCAACGTGCGCTCCAACTGACGGAATCCGAATTCGGCCGTGAATCTCTCGATTTTGCCGATGTCCTGGAGTCTCTCGGCGCTATCGAGCGCGATCTCGGACATCACGACGAATCTCTCAGCGCCCTCGATGCATGCTTCAGGATACGCGCGGCGCACCTTGCGCCACCGAATGCCTGCATTGCCTCCGCGCAATCGGCGCTGGCCGCAACGCTGGTGCGAATGGGACGACACGAAGAGGCCGTCGAACTCCATGAACGGGCCATCGACCAGCGACGCGAATTGTTCGGCTATAACGATCTCGATGTTGCCGAGAGCCTCTCGGGGCTCGCCATTGCACAACGATCTCTCGGCCGATATGCCGACGCGGAGGACAGCTATCGGGAATCGTTGCGGCTGCTCCGATCGTTGCAACGCCCCGATCACCCGCTCATCGCCGTGACGCTCCATAACCTGGGACGCGTCCTCAATGAAACCGCTCGATACGCGGAAGCCGAAGAAGCGACTTCCGAGGCCATCGAGATCCTCCGCCGGAACTATAAATCGCCGCATCCACACATTGCGAACTTCCTTGCCAGCCATGCTGACTCGCTCGCGAATCTCGGCCGAACCGTTGACGCAGAGGCCGCCTACCGGGAAGCGCTCGACATGCAGCGGGCCCTCTTTCCCGACGGTCACATCGACCTTGCCAAAACGCTCATCGGTCTCGCCGGTCTGCCCGACTATCGACTGGATCCGCAAAAATCCGGTCCGCTTCTCGAGGAGGCGGAACAACTGGCTGAGGATTTCGGAGCGCCGGACGACCGCTTCGCACTGACGAGCCCGCTGGTCTCGTTGTACCTTCAGACCGACGCGCTCGATCGCGCCGAGGCGCTGGCATCCCAACGGCTCGACGACATGCGCGAACATTACGGCAACTCGCATGCGACAGTCGCGAACGGTCACATGATCCTTGCCGAAGTCTGTATGCGCCGTGGCAATCTCGATGCTGCGCGAGCGAATGTCGAACGCAGCCTCGAGATTCGACGGGACATTTTCGGCTACCGGAATCCGCAGGTCGCCCTGTGCATTCACAACCTCGCGATCGTTCATCGACAGCTTGGCGATGCAGCGACGGCGAAGCGCCACTTCGTCGACGCGCTAGAACGACGTCGAGCCCTGCTCGGCGAATCGCACCCGGACACCCGCGACACGGCCTTTCAATACGCGTGGCTCCTCTGCCAAACGAATGAAACGAAGACCGCGGAGCCGATCCTTCGCGAGTGCCTTCGCCAGGACATGATGCATACGGACAAAGTCACCGCCGTTCGCGTTGCCGAGACCGCGCTGCTTCTTCAGCTCGTCGCCGATGCGTCCGAAGCGCCCGGATTCGCCGCGGAGGCCATTGATGCGGCCCTGACTCACGCGACCCGCGTGCTCGGCGCCGATCACACATATCTCTCGCAAATCGTCGCCGAGATTGCATCGAGACGATCAGGCGGCGATTCGGCTGACTAGAACGAACCTCCATAAACGCGAATAACGGAAATACGCGTGCGCCGCGCAGGGAGGAGCCCGTCGATTTGAGTGAATTGTTCCTGTTAGGGATCAAGGATTCGAGTGATCCAGGGGTCGAGGGGATTTGCAATATGGCGATTTCTAGATTGTGAAGTGCGGGGCCGCCGGGCAATTGGCGACGCGGGTCGTTGATGTGTGGGCGGACTGTATTGCTCGCCGCAGTCATTGCACTAGCGGGCGAGCCGACAAGTGGCACCCGGCGCCGGCATCGTGGCGGCGTCGCATATTCCGTCTCTCTCGCGGAGTCGGCCAGTCCCGGGGCCGGCGGACTTGTGGAAAAAAAGGTCTATCGCCTCGGCGCTGGGCGCTACGGTGTGTGCCGGCGCCAACCGTCGCACTCAGCGTCGATCCAAATCAAGAATCACCAGATCACAAACTCACCAGATCCCCGCCACGCGCAGCGCCGAACAAGGCACCTCAATGTCATGCTGCGCAATAGCAGACAACCCGATGCTTCGCCCGGTTCACGGGAATTTTGCACAATTTGCGCCATTTTGCGGGGGGGGCGGTTTCGGCGCAAAACGTTCCAACACCTTGCCCCGATGGGGCTTAACCCGCGCAAAGCCGAGCGCAAACAAATCGAACCCGAAGGCAACGCCACATGCCGCAACCAGAATAGCGCCCGCCGGTCCGCTGCGACCTGCAACCTCACTCCAGCGTCCGCAACACCGCCCGCACCGGGCTTGCATCGAACCCCACGAGCTTCAGCGGCAGCGCGATCAGTTCGTACTTGCCCGGCTCGACATCTTTCAACACCAGCCCTTCGAGGATCGCCATGTCGCATTGCAGAAACATTTGGTGCGCAGGGAGGTCCTTCGACGTGAACAGATCGACACTGGGCGTATCCACACCGATCGTTCGCACGCCGCGCTGGTTCAGCCACGCGATCAGGTCCGGCTCCAGCGCCGCAAAGTCCTCGTTGAAATTCGTCGGATCCGGATAGGTCCCCGTCGCGATCAACACGCGCTCACACGTGATGACATCCTTCAAATGTTCCTTGCCGACGCGCGTGCCGCGCTCCACCTCCGCCTGCACGACTTGGCACGGGCCGATGTAGAAATCCAGGTCCCGCTCGTGAATCGCCGGCGCATCCTTCCCGTAATGGTTCGGTCCATCGGCGTGCGCCCCGGCATGGACCGTCGAATGCAGCGTGGACAACGTGATGTTGTCCCCCTTCTGCATGTCGAGCAGAACCTCGCGAGAAGGCGGGGTATCACCAGGCCAGACGCGAAGGGATGCGGTGACCGCCGGCGTGATGTCATGGATCATATGAAACTCCGCGTGGCCGACGCATCGACGTCATATCCGTGTGCGCGCCGCCCAAAGATCCGGAAAGATCGGTTTGAACAACGAGCGCTTCAGGAATTCGACGCCCAGGCTGCCGCCGGTCCCCTGCTTATTGCCGATCGTCCGCTCCACCATCTTCACGTGCCGATATCGCCACTCCTGCAAGCCTTCGTCGAAATCCATCATCAGTTCAAACAGAATCGCAACATCCGGGCGCGACGCGTACAGTCTGAGTATCTCGTCCTGCAACCGCTCGTCAGCCTGCGTGGATTCGCTGATCGACTTGTTCTTCAACTCCGCTGGAATCGTTACGCCGAGCGTTTCGAGATAATCGTAGAAGTGATCGACGAGCGACTTCTGATGCAGCCGCCTCTCCACGCGTTTGACGCCCTCGACGTCAGCCGCCGCCGGCTTCATCATCTCCTGCCGCTTGTTGCCAAGCGCGAATTCGAACTCCCTGAACTGAGCTGATTGGAATCCCGAACTCGTGTCCAGCCGATCACGAAAGCTGTTGAAGCTCATCGGTGTCATCGTCTCAAGTATGTCGAGCTGGCCGACGAGCGTCTTCATAATCGTCCGCACGCGCTGAAACGTCGCGATCGCACCGAACAGGTTCCCCGCCGACAGATCGCCGCACAACTTGTCGATCTCGTGAAGCGTCAGCTTGAACCAGAGCTCATACACCTGATGGATCACGATGAAGAGAAGCTCGTCGTGCTCCTCCGGATCCGACATCACTTGCTGCTGCTTCAGCAGCGCATCCAGTTTGAGATATTCGCCGTATGTCAATGCCATGAGAGTATGTCCGATTCGTGGAAACGTCGCGCCGATCGCCTTTTCGCAGGCGCCGATTCAGGAAAGCGCCCAGTATGCGCCGCCGACAATGAAGAGCACAAGCAGCGCAGCAAGCAGCCGGCCGACGCGCCGAATGACGCGATCCTGGTGGTTTGCACGCCGAACCGTCTCCGCGTATGGGATCCGCGTGAAGCTCACCATTTCGTACGGCGGCAGGTACCAGTTCGGCAGCAGCCGATGCAGCAGCTTCTGCCGCTTCTTCTTCCTCAGAAACGCCGGATCGCCCACCTTGTCGCGCATCTCGATGAAGTTCTCGATCGCCAGATCCGCGATTGCATCCGCGTTCTCCTTACGTCGCTGAAAATACACGTCGAACGCCCGCGCCCGATCCCGCGGAAACTCCGCCAGGCACGCATTCAACTCCGTGCAATCCTCGAACGCAGCGTTCATCCCCTGCCCGTAGAACGGCACGACGGCGTGCGCCGCATCCCCCATCAATACGACTTTGTCTTTGTAATTCCACGGACCGCAACGAATCGTGCACAGCGAACTCGTCGGATTCTCGAAGTAATCCTCACGAAGCCGCGGCATCAGCGGAACCGAATCCGGGAACCACTTCTTGAAGTATGCCTCCACTTTGTCAGGCGTATCGATCGTGTCAAACCCGTGTGGACCGTCGAACGGCCAGAAGCACGTCACGGTATAAGACGCATCCGCGTTCGGCAGCGCGATCATCATGAAGCTCTTGCGCGGCCAGATGTGCAGCGCGTTCTTCTCCATGAGAAACGCGCCGTTCGGCCCTGGCGGAATGCAAAGCTCCTTGTAGCCGTGCTTGAGATAGGTCTGGCTGTAATCGAATCGATCGAGGCGCTGCATTCGATGACGCACGGCACTAAATGCGCCATCCGTACCGATGACCGCATCTCCGACGGCTGTCAGTTGACCGCCCTTGCCGTCGTCGAACGTCGCCGTCGGTGCGTCGAGGTCGACGTCAATGCAGCGATGATTGAAAAAAACGCGAACGTTTGGATATCGCCCGAGGGCATTGAGCAGTATGCAGTTCAGACCGCCACGCGAGACGGAATTGATCGCCTGCCCTTTCTCCCCGTACGGCTGATAGGCGAGCGAGCCGTCGAGGTTGTGCATCATCCGCCCCGGCATCGGGACGGCCTCTTTCATCACTTCCTCGGCGACGCCGATCTCCTCCAGCGCGTGCAGGCCCCGGACCGACAACGCAAGGTTGATCGATCGCCCTGCGGATATGTCCGCCGTCCGCAGATCCGGCCGCTTTTCGTACAGCTCGACCTGGTAGCCCGCTTTGCCGAGATAGTTCGCCATCACGGCGCCGGCCAGGCCGGCGCCCGCGATGACGAACTTACATTCAGACGCCTGCTGCATTCGCTCCCGCCTCGATTACGGGCACTGAGCGATGCATCCCCAACCCACTTGCGTCCGACATCCCGTCTGTCGAAGGGTCACTGCACCGTTCACGCTGCCGTCGATGCAGATATTAAGGTCATCCGGCGTCGCGTGACATCCCGTGACGAGAATTCGGCCGTTGAGGTCTCCGAATCCCCCGTTTGCATCGCCTTTCACGCGAATACAGCCGTCGAACTCGACCGCCGGAACGAATGCCGGTCCAAGCCCATTCACAACGACGTTGCCGTTCGCGTTGAACGGCCCCGCGGAATCGTTGATGCTCAGCGATCCCCCGACCGCGATGCCGCCGAACTCAATGGAGGAGCCCGTCTGCGTCTCGCCGTTCACGACGACGCGCCCTTTGACTGTGCCGTCCACGTCGATGCGGCCCGTCGATTGAAGTTCCTCGCCGATCAACACCTGACCCAGCAAATCGCCGCCGATCTTGATCTTGCCGGCGCAATGCCCGAACGAGCCCGGCGTGCCCAACGAACCGACTGTGCCGAGGTTCTGTACCGTTCCGCCGACAATCAGATTCGCATTCGGTCCAAGATCGCCGAATCGCGCAACGAGGTAACCGTTGACGTCGCCCGCCACTTCGATCGTCCCGTCGATGTGGGCCGCTTCCGTCTCAATCACACCCCAGTCGGCGATCGCATCGAAACTCGCGTGGCCGGACCACGTGCTGATATGCGTGCCGCCCAGCCAAAGATGACCCGTCGATGCGATGACGCCGCCGTTGATGAACTGCCCCGACCCGCCGCCGGCGAAGTCTGCGTAGCCCGCAACGCCCGCATGGTTCAGGTCAACGATGCCCGTGGACGAAATAATCGAACGACACGAAACGTTCGCCTGATCGGCGACGCCGTCGAGAAACGTCAGGTAGCCTGCCATTTCGAATTCGCCAATCTCGCCACTGCCGATATCGACGGTACTGCTGGCGCCGCCCGGAGACAGGCCGAGCTTGCCGAACGTCAAATCCGCCGACGCCGTTACATCCTCACCGATGCTGACGTTCCCGCCGTTAAGGCCGCCCGTGATGGCGAATGTCCCCGAAACATCTTTTGCTACCCATATGAAGCTCTCCGCCAGCGCCCCTGCCGTCAGGCTGCCGGAGAGATTCCCTCCGATATCGACGCTGGCATTCGCGATCTTGCCCGTCGAAATCGTCCCAGTCACGTCATCGCCGACGTCGACAAGGCCGCCGTCGATGGAATCCGAATCGATCGAGCCGTGAACGTTGTGATCGACGATGATCTGGCCCTTGACCATGCCTTTGACGTGAATCTTGCCGAAGACGTCGCCGCCGAAACCTATCACACTATGGACGATGATGCTCCCCGACGTGCCGACATCGCCGCCGACATTGAGCTCGCCGTGCGAAAGCAGCGGGCCGACGCGGACCCAGAGCTGACCATTCATGTCGCCGTTGATGTCGATGACGCCGTCGATGTTGGAGTATTCCGCCTCGACAGCGCTGAACGGCTCCATGCTCTTGAACGACGCCGTTCCTGTGAACGTGTTATCCTGCCCGGTAGACACCCATACGTGCCCGGAGCTCGTAACGACTCCGCCGTTGATAATGCTGCCCGCTCCGCCGCCGCCGAGTTCAAGCGTGTTCTCTACGTTGTTGCCCGTCAGATTGACGACGCCGTTGGGACCCAGTTGGCCGGCGACGCGAACGCTGCAATCCGAGGGGACACCGTTGCCGAGGATCAATGTGCCGTCAAACTCCGTCGGAACGGCGAAACCGGCGTCAGCCAGATGCAGGTACGTGCCCGACATTCGCGGGATCTTGATCGTCGTCCCGGTCCCCGTGTCGCCGATGATCGTCAGATCGGAATCAACGACTTTGCTGGTGATCGTAATATCACTCGCCTGGCTGCCACCGACGACGAACCAGCTGTCGGTCAGTCTGGCTGCCACAACGTCGCCAAGCAGATCGCCGAACATCGTGAAGTTGCCGTTGATTTCGCCGCCGACGCCGAACAAGCTTTGCTGCACGTATAGACCGCCGAGATCGCCGCTGATCATCCCGCCCTTGAAATTCGATCGCACGGCGGGAAGCGACGGCGCACGCAGATCGATCAGGCCGACAAGTTCCGCCGCCGGATTGAGGCCGTTGTCGAGCGATACACCGAAACTCGCCGACGGTGACGTCGGTGCAATATCGAGGATGATCAGGTTTCCCGGCTCCTGCGTCTGCACATCCGTCACGACGACGTTCCAAGCCGAATCACCCGTGATCAGCGTGACTGTCGGACTGTAGTCATCGATGAAGGTGTATGTGAAATCCACGCCCGCAATGGGATCCGTCGCCTGACTCCAACTCAGACAGACTTCCGTTGCGTTCGCCCCGTTCGACACGCACGTGGCCGCGTGTGCCGCCCGCTGGACGCCGGAGAATGCAAACGCCAACCCGGCGAGCATTGACGTCATTGTGCGTTTGCAACTGATCGGTCGGTACATCATCGCTTCTCCTTCGGCCCGCAGTTTCCCCACGAGACCCGCTGTTATGCCCCCCAACCCATCACGCGCCCTGCAGTCCGCCCACGCGAACTGCGCCACGAGCGCACAGTCGTCTGCGAAAAATCAAATGAACGTTGAATCCGTTCTTCCCTGCATGGGATTATGTTGATCGAATCAGAAAGTGACCAGCGCGATTTCGGAAATCACGAAGTCGATTCGCGAATTAGATGGAAGCCGGCTCTGCGGTGGGCGCTGCACACTTCCATACGTCTGTCGTAGTGAGTCCACAGTCGTTTACGTTTGATGAAGACCGCCCGTCGCCTCGAACCAATCAACGATCTGCCTGCACGCCAAGTCGATATGCCCATGCGAAATGTCGACTTCAAGCGTCTTCAAGCGGCTTGCCTTGACGGCGGTTCGCAGAGCGGATTGTTCCTCAATGAAAATGGAAAGATCGTTGTATTGCGAAGGGTTCATCGAGACCTTGAGACGTTCGGCCCGCGCCTGTTCGAATGACGCATCCTCGCGCGTTAATAAGACGAGCCGAAAGTTCAGCGTCGCCAACCGCTCCTCGAGCCACTCGAAGTTCATCGAGTTTTGATGCACACGCTGCTGATAGACTTGCGTCGAAATGTGAAACCGATCCACGATCCACGAATAGTATCGCTGCAACTCGAAGAGACGCATCCACGTTTGATACGTTTCCACGGCCTTGTCGGCTTCGTCCGGTGCGAAGTTAATCAACCCCCGCCCCCACGGTCTGTTCGTGAACCCGCACCATTCCGCGGAGACGATCGGCGAGTGATAACGGTACTTCCGCACACCGACAAATCGCGGATGCTCATTCAGCGCGAATGCAACGTCCGTTTTGTGCGTAAGCCGCGTGCCCTCGAGAATGATGTGCGGACACAGCTTCGCGCCCATGACGATGTCCTTTGGGATTTCGCCCGATAGCAGCGCACGCTGAAAGCGTGACGCAAGACGGTCCGGCGCGACTCGCATCGCGCTTGACTGTGAGTCAATCCGCAGCGCCCTCTCCGACGTCTCGTTCCGGATCGTTCATCCCTGACCGCGGCTCCGCCTCATTCTCGATGCGCTGGGCCACGTGATCGTAGATCGTCGCCAATAACCCGAGAAACGGAAAGCCCTTTCGAACGAATGGCGGAGGCCCCAATCGCTTCAATGCCGGCTCCACGCGCTCGACAGGTCCGTCGCTCAGCGAACTCAGCGACTCGCGCGCCGAATAGAAAATCGACGAATCGTCCGCAATGTCCGCAACATCTGCGATGGCATCATGCGCTGACTCCGTCTCGACAGGCTCGTCCGAATATGAGCTTTCAAGCTCGATGGAGTCATCAAATTCGCCTGAGTCCGGCGGCACATCCTCAAATTCCCGGAAGTCTCGATCGCTCATTCGTCAGCCACCGCCTCATCCGAAAGCGTCAGGTAGTCGCGCAATTCCGTCGTCGTCAGGTTTGTCAGCCAATCATCGCCGCTGCCGACGATCTGCTCCGTCAAAGCCGACTTCTCCTGCAACAGTTTGTCGATTCGATCTTCGACGGTCCCGATGCAGACGAACTTGTGTACCTGAACCCGCCTTGTCTGACCGATGCGATGCGCCCGATCCGTTGCCTGATTCTCGACGGCGGGATTCCACCAGCGATCAAAATGAAACACGTGATTCGCGCGCGTGAGATTCAAGCCGAAACCGCCCGCCCGCAGCGAAAGCAGGAAGATCGGCATCTTTGCGTCGCCCGCCTGGAAACTCTCCACCATCTTGTCGCGCTGCTTGGACGTCGTCCCTCCATGCATGAATGGAACATCGATCCCCAGCCGCGACTTGAACATCCGCGCCAACAAGTCGCCCATCTCGCGGTATTGCGTGAACACCAGCGCCGCATCGCCTTCTTCGATCACTTCCTCCAGCATCTCGACGATTCGCTCGCACTTGCCGCTGCGGCCGTCGAGTCCGCGGCCTTCGTCGTTGTAGTGTGCCGGATGATTGCAAACCTGCTTCAGCCGCGTCAGCGTCGTCAGGATCAATCCGCGACGTCGTATGCCGTCCGCCCCCTCGATCGCCGTCAGCATCTGATCCACCACGCGCCGATACAGCGTCGCCTGCTCCGTCGTCAGGTTGCAGAAGACGCGCATCTCCATCTTGTCCGGCAGATCGCACTCGACGGACGGATCGCTCTTCAGTCGCCGCAGCAGGAATGGGCGAATCAGCCTCCGCAAATCCGCCGCCTTCTGTCGATCTCCCATCCGCTCGATCGGCACGGCGAAACGCTCACGGAATCGCCCCGCCGAGCCCAGCAGCCCCGGATTCAGCATCTCCATGATCGACCACAGCTCGGAAAGGTGGTTCTCCAGGGGCGTGCCCGTCAACGCCAGCTTCTGCGGCGCCGCGAGCTTGCGGACCGCGATCGTCTGATTCGCGCTCGGGTTCTTGATCTTTTGCGCCTCGTCGAGGGCAATCCGGAACCAGTCGACTTTGCTCAATACGTCGAAGTCACGATGTGCCAATCCGTATGTGGTGATGACGACGTCGCTATCGGACGCCGTGGACACGAATGTGTTGCCGCTCAATCGCTCGGGACCGTGATGCACGAGCGTCTTGAGCCCCTTGCCGAACCGCTGAATCTCGCGATTCCAGTTGCCCACGACCGACATCGGAACGAACAGCAGCGTCGGCCCGACATCCGCGCCCTTCTCCCGCTCGTGCAGAAGCAACGCGATTAACTGGATTGTCTTGCCCAAACCCATGTCATCAGCAAGGCACCCGCCGATGCCGAGACGACGCAGGAAAGCCAGCCATGCAAGCCCGCGCAACTGATAGGGCCGGAGTTCGCCCATGAAACCTGCCGGCTGCGGTACGTCTGCGACTGTCGCCTCCGGGAGACCGTCCAATAGGCGCGCGACCCAATCCGTCCCCGTCATGCCGACGATCGGAAGCCCCGCATCAATTTCCTCGGCGCCCGCGGAGATTCGCATCGCCTCGATCAGGTTCATGCTGCCGCGCGGCTGCTTGCGCATGAACGCCAGCGCTCGCCGGGCCGCTTCCTGATCCAGTTCCATCCATTCGCCGTGAATACGCACGAGCGACGACTGCTCCTCGACGAGCCTTTCAAACTCATCGAGCGTCAGATGGCGATCCCCGACCGCCACGCGCCAGTCGAAGTCGATCACGCTGTTCAGACCGAAATTGTCCAGCGACAGGTCCGACGATCGACCGCCCGATCGCGGCTCTCGCGGCGACACATGCAGCTCCATCCCGAGGCGCCGCTCGCCCATGTCCGCCCAGTCCGGCAGGCGAACGACGAAGCCCTGCGCCTCCAGCAACGGCGCCGCCTCGCGAACGAATCCCAGCGTTTCGTTGGCGCTCAGATCGACGCCTGACGGCACGCTCCGGCGAAACGCCCGCTCGATCGGGCCGAAACTCGCCGCCGCACGACGCAACTCCCTGGACACATGCTCACGCCGATTCACCAGGTGCCGACGGATGATCGAAGGTCCGGAACCCGTTTCCTCCCAAAGCCCCGCCATCTCAAGATCGCGCCGCGTGACGGGATCGCGAAGCCCGAACGACAAACGCCAAACGCGTTCGTGATCGGCCTCCAGCGCCTCATCCGGATCGCGCAGCGAAAACACGATCTCGGGTACGGCGCCCGCTTCACCACCCTGCCCCTCCAGCGACGCCATCCAGCCGCGCACCTGCGACACTGTCGCATCGATCTCCGGCGCATCTTCGCCCTGCGGCCAGATGAAGGGTCCATCGGCATTCAGCAGTGACGCCAGCCAGCACAGATCCCAATCGCCCTCTTTCCGCGCGCGATCGTGGAACTGTTTGAAGAATTCGTCGCCCGTCACGGATCGCAGAACGAGCGCCTCCGCCGTTTCCGTCAGGAATGTGTCGACGAGCATCGTTGATTGCGCCGCAAAGTCCCCGCGCTCCAGCGACGACAGCGCAACCGGCGGCATCGCCGACGCGACTCGCTCAAGCCACTGCAGTTCCGCAGCGCTGTCCACGAACACGCGCCAGCGCCCGCGGATCTGATTGCCGTCGGTAATATCCAGATCCGGCGCGAACTGCCGGCGCGTCAATAACGAGCAAACATAATTCGCCAGCAGTGCCCAGTAACACACGGACTCGCCCAACCGGCGTTCGGACCGACGTCTCAGGCTTGTGAGGAAATCGATGGCATCGGCCGCTTCCAGCCGCAGGCACGGCACGTCTTGCACCGCGTCGTAATCCGGCAATCTCAAACGGATCGAGCCGTCACCGGCGACCGAGGCCAGCAAACCGTCAGGAGAGACTTCGCCGGCTTCGGCGTGTAGCTCGGCGATTGTCAGGAACCGCCCCGCCTGTCTATCCGCCGGCCTCTCGACCGATGCTCCCGCGGCATTCAGCGAATCCGTCGAACCTGCCGACGCTCGCGGCGACAGACCGATCTCGCCCCAGAGAATCAGCGCCGGCGGCTGCCATATACCGTGAAGCCGCGGCTCCGGCCGAGGCGCCGCCTTGGACGTTTCTGTGTCGAGTTGATCTGTATTGGCTTGCAGGTCTCCCCCGATGCTCACAATGCGTGCTCTCGATGCGGGTCAATTTTCAGAAACTTGGAAAGATAATGCACGCCGACGTAGAAGGGAATCGTGTCGAGCAGCGCGGCAACCATTTTGAAGACATAGCCGGCTGCGATAAACGCGACCAATTGTGGGAAAACCGCCTTGTCCGCCTCTATCGGGAGTGCGTGGGCGTAGTAATGCGTTATTAAAATCACAGCCACGGTATCGACAAGCTGACTCACGAGCGTCGAGCCGTTGTTACGCAACCAGAGGTGCTTGCCCTTCGTCAGCCCCTTCCAGAAGTGAAACAGGTAAACGTCGCAGAACTGGGCCGCCAGATACGCGATCATTGACGCCGACACCGCCCCGAACGCGAGCTTCTTCACTTCGAAGAACACCGGTAGCCGACCCGCTACGTCACGAACCACCTCGCCGTCCACCATGTCCGGCCCCGGCAATGCCGATCCGAGCCACAGGATGAAGACCACCCACACGTTCAGCAGCAGCCCGATCCATACCACGAAATTCGCCCGCCGCCGACCGTACAACTCGCTGATGAAATCCGTGCACAGAAACGTCATCGGGTACGGAAGCACGCCGACGGCGACCACGAAGGGAATCCTGGTGCCAAATATCGTAAACGAGAAATCGATGAATCGCGTGATGCCGAGAATGTTCAGCATCGCCAGGGTGCCGAGAAACAGGCCCGCCAGCACGAGAAACACCCGCTCTCGCCGCTCGTGCAGCACGCTGTCTTCATACTCGTAAGGCAACTCGGCCGACATCGCGGGGAGCCTAGCCAGCGCCGCACTCATCGTCAACGAAGCGCCGTAACGGAGAACTTGGCCGCCTCCCATACAGAGGGGCCCACCGCCAACATGCGTCGCGCCATCGCCAACCGGCCCGCTCGAAGCGCCCCCTCGGCGCCGCATCAACGCGCCCGATTGCGCTCTGAGGCGATTCTCGTTAGAATCCCCCGAACGAATTCCGACAAACGCATAACAACCCAGGGACTCCGAATGAACCTCCCCGATGACTACAGCCTTGCAGGGAAACACGCCGTCATCTGCGGCAGCACACAGGGCATCGGTCTCGCCTGCGCCACGCGATTCGCTGAACTCGGCGCAACCTGTACCCTCATCGCCCGCGACGAAGCCGCCCTACAGACGGCCGTCGCAGCCCTGCCGACACCCGCCGGCCAGAAACACCATTTCGCCGTCGCCGATTTCTCCGACCAGGCCCAAGTGAAAAGCGCGATCGAGGGCACGCTGAAAAACTACGGCGACGTACAAGTCCTTTTGAACAACACAGGCGGACCGCCGCATGGCGCCATCGTCGAAGCCGATCCGCAGGCATTCACGCGCGCCATCGCCATGCATGTCGGAAATAACCAGATCCTCGTTCAGGCGGTTCTCCCCGGGATGAAGAACGCGAAGTTCGGTCGCATTATCAACATCATCTCGACGTCAGTGAAGGAGCCTATCCCCGGTCTCGGCATCTCCAACACGACGCGATGGGCCGTCGCCGCGTGGGCGAAGACCACGGCCGGCGAAGTCGCCAGGTTCGGCATCACCGTCAACAACGTCCTGCCCGGATACACGGACACAGCCCGACTCGGCTCGCTTATCAAGGCCAAAGCCGCGGCGGGCAGCACAAGCGAAACCGCAGTCGCCGACGCGATGGTCTCGAAAATCCCAATGGCCAGGCTTGGTGAACCGAAGGAAATCGCCGCCGCCGCCGGCTTCCTCGCATCGCCGGCCGCGTCGTACATCACCGGCATCAACGTTCCCGTCGACGGCGGCAGGCTGGCAAGCATGTAACCCCACGGCACATGGCCATTCATCAATCGAAGACAAAATGCACCAGCTCACCAACTACATCAACGGAGAAAAAGTCCCGCCAGCCGGCGGCGCTTACCTCGATAACATCAATCCCGCCACCGGCGCTGTCTTTTCGAAAGTCCCCGACTCCGACGCCGCCGATGTCGAAGCCGCCGTTGCAGCCGCCGATCGCGCATTCCCCATCTGGTCAAAGACGCCCGCCGACGAGCGCTCGCGCATCCTCCTCCGCATGGCCGACCTGATCGAATCGCGGCTCGACGAATTCGCCCGCGCCGAGACCGACGACAACGGCAAATGCCTCTCCCTCGCCCGAACCGTCGACATCCCACGCGCCGTGAAAAACCTCCGCTTCTTCGCCACCGCTATCCTTCACACGCAATCCGAATCCCACGTGACCGACGGCCAGGCGCTGAACTACACGCTCCGAAAACCCCGCGGCGTCTGCGGTCTCATCTCCCCGTGGAACCTGCCGCTCTATCTGTTCACGTGGAAGATCGCCCCGGCCATTGCGACGGGGAACACCGCCGTCGCCAAACCGTCCGAAGTCACGCCCGTGACCGCCGCCATGCTCGCCGATGTCGCCATCGAAGCCGGTCTGCCCGCCGGCGTGCTCAACATCGTCCATGGGCTGGGCGCCAAGGCCGGCGCAGCCATCGTGTCGCACCCGAAGATCACGACAATCTCCTTCACCGGCGGTACGGTCACCGGCCGCGCCATCGCCGCCGTCGCCGCGCCGATGTTCAAGAAAATCTCGCTGGAACTCGGCGGCAAGAATCCGACGATCGTCTTCGCCGATGCCGACATGAAGAAGGCCCTACCAACGAGCGTCCGCGCCGCCTTCGCCAATCAGGGCCAGATCTGTCTCTGCGGCTCGCGCCTCTTCGTGGAGCGATCGATCTGCGACGACTTCACGGCGAAGTTCGTCGCCGCCGCGAAACAAATCCGCGTCGGCGATCCGCTCGAAGAATCGTCTGCAATGGGGGCCCTTGTCTCAAAGGCCCAGCTCGACAAAGTGAGCCAATACGTCGCACTCGCGAAGGAAGAAGGCGGCGAGATCCTCTGCGGCGGCGAACCACCAGCCCCTGTGAACGACCGCTGCAAAAACGGTTACTTCGTCCAGCCCACCGTCATCGCCGGCCTGAGCCACTCCTGCCGCGTCAACCAGGAAGAGATCTTTGGTCCCGTCGTCAGCATCATTCCTTTTGACGACGAAAAGCAGGTCATCGACATGGCCAACAGCACGCCCTATGGCCTGAGCGCGTCGATCTGGACGGAGAACCTCAACCGCGCCCATCGCGTCGCCGAAGGCGTGCAAAGCGGCACCATCTGGATCAACACCTGGCTCCTCCGCGACCTGCGCGTCCCCTTCGGCGGCATGAAACAAAGCGGCGTCGGCCGCGAAGGCGGCGACGAGGCGATTCGGTTCTTCACGGAGCCGAAGAATGTGTGCATCGCGACGCCCAATGATTGAGATAGTTGCAACATGTTTGAACGAGGAGCCTGGTCATGCAGACCGACGCGATCATCGACTCATCTACAGGTCCTGAAATGCAATCCGTCTCGCCCCCGTCGCCACTCGGAATGGCATCCATCGTTGTCGGCGTGGGCGCCGGCATCGTGGGCCTGGTCCTGCTCGGCTTCTTCTACTTTCAAGAAGCCGACAGGCCCGGCTCCGGAATCAACAACGCCTCGAATCTGGTGATCATGGAGTTCGCAGCAATCGCCTTCGCAGGGCTCTTCCTTCTCGGCATGGGTCTCGGCATCACGCCACTGATTCGGCACCAACAGAAAGATGCCGCCCCCATCTTGGGCATTCTCATCAACGCCTTCGGAATCGCGTCGCTCGTCGGATTGGCTGTTGTGGATTTGTTGTTTTATTGAGCATAGGTCGCAGCTCGCGACATCCAATGTTCCGACGGAATGGGATGAACTCCTCGGTGTGATTCCACATCGATCCTACTTTGAGAACACCCGGGGGTGACAACTGACTTGTCACTGGGCGAAAAGTGGGGCGTTGACGACGCACTCATGGAAATCTCAAATCTGAAATATCAGACTCCGAAGTTGCAGCTTCAAGACTGGAATCTCAGATCTGAGATTTCAGATCCGTGTCATGGCATCAACAATCCAAAGGAGCCCCCTAATGACCTACGCCCGCTTCGAGGACCTCCCCGTCTGGAAGTCGGCGATGCGTCTTGCCATCGACATCTACGACCTGACGGATGACAGCGCGTTCCGAACAACCGGCGATCTCTCCGACCAGCTCCGCCGGGCAACACTCTCCATCTCCAACAACATCGCCGAAGGCTTCGAACGCGGAACGACCGCGGAATTGCTGATGTTTCTTTATTACGCACGAGGTTCAGCCGGCGAAGTAAGATCCATGCTCCACTTCTGCACGGCATGGCCCAAATCAACCCATCTCAAATCTCAAATTTCAAATCTGAAATCAACCGCCGAATCGATCTCCCGACAGATCCGCGGCTGGACGAATACGTTGCAGAATTCAGACATCAAAGGCCAACGCCACTTGAACGACCAATCCCGCAGAACCTACGACTACGAGCGCCGTGCCGATGCATTCCAAAAGCACATAGAAGACGTCGTCAGGCAGACGCGAGAAAAGCGAGTCGAATGCGACGCGCCGCACGAGGAAAAACCCGGTTGAAGGCGAAAGAACGAATTCCGAAGACTCAATTTTCGAATCTAAAATCTCAAATCTGCAATCTCAAATTTGAAATTTGAAATTCGAAATCCCGCCCTCAAGTCTCAGATCTCGATCTGAGATCCCACAGCCCCAGCCGTGCACATTCGCCGCCGTACCGACCGCTGACTATGATGCCCCCGTTCGCCGTTAAGCCACGCAGACCCAACCGGTGCCCGCCCATGCAATCCACGAAGATCATCATCCTTTGCATCGCCGCCGCCATCCTCTACGGCATCGCCCACGACCTTGTGACCGCCCATATCTGCGTCGAGTATTTCTCCGAGTTCCATCCCCACGTCGTCGACTCTGACTCGCCGATCGTCCTCGCCCTCGTCTGGGGCGTCCTCGCTACCTGGTGGGTCGGTCTCATTCTCGGCGTCATTCTCGCGATTGCCTCGCGCGCAGGTTCACGCCCCAAGCGCGACGTAAAATCACTCCTGAAACCCATCCTCATCCTTTTCGTTGTCAGCCTCTGCGTCGCTATGATCACCGGCCTGCTGGGATACGTGCTCGGCACACGCGGCATCCACGTCCTGTTCGGCCCGTTCTTCGCCGATCGCACAGCCGATTGGCTCACGCGCTTCCAGATCGACCTGTTCGCCCACAACGGCTCTTATGCCGCCGGGTTCATCGGCGGCGTCATCTTGGCGATTTCCGTCTTCCGTCGCCGCGGCAATATCGCTCAGCGGAGCTTGCCGATTGCCCGACCTGTCACATAGCATGAACGCTCATGCCGGAGCACATCGAGAAAATCATCGCGAAACTCAAGCGCCGCGCCGCCACGCGCAGCGCGCTGGCGATCGTCGGCGTCATCGCCGGTACGCCCCTCTGCTTCGTCGCCGCACTCATCCTCGGAACAATTTTCTGGTTCTCGATCGGTCGCATGCTCAAGTTCGCCTACCCGTGGAGTTATTTCTTTTGGGGTACGGCGCTGATCACAATCCCTCTCCTCTTTCGCACGGAAATCCAGACGCGGGGTGACTTCCTCGGCGGCGTTGCGCGCGACATCGATTCGGACGCCCGCACGTCCAACCACTCCCTCCAGGCCCCTGCCGCGATACCGGCGCCGTTTCTGAGCCTCGTCGCCTATCACGCCGCGATCAATCCTCGCGCCGCCACTGCCGGATTCGTCGAGTTATTTATCACAGGACCGCGCTGGGTCCTCGCCGGCGTTCGGCACCTCAGGCTCGTCGGGAAGATCCCCAAGGTAGACCTCGAACAAACCGCAAGCGTCATCAATAAGCTGCTGGAAAAAGAGTCGGGGATGGAATCCAGGGAGCTGATCAGCGCCTTCGATTCGCGCGATCAACTCCAGGAGTCCCTCATCTGGCTCGCCTTCTACGGCTGGGTCGGTGTTTCAACCAAACACGATCGCGTGTATATCTACTCGGAATCGCGACGTTTCCTCGCGAACTGACTGCGACGACGAGACTCACAGACATGCCAGAAGACAAAATCAGCCATCGTGCCGCCGAACCCGTCGGCGCTTTCCCCCACGCCAAGCGCGTGGGTGACTTGCTATTCCTTTCCGGCATCGGTCCACGCGTCCGCGGCAGCAAAGACATCCCCGGCGTCACGATGGACGGCGCCCGCAACGTCAAGGATCACGACATCGCTGCACAAACCCATGCGGTTTTCGAAAATGTGAGATTGGTTCTGGAAGACGCCGGCGCGAAGTGGTCGGATATTGTCGACGTGCAGGTTTTCCTGACCCACATGAAGCGTGACTTCGCGACGTTCAACAAGATCTATGCAGAGTACTTCGCGGGTGAAGGCAAACCCAACCCGACGAGAACCACTGTTGAAGTCGGCGCACTGCCCACGCCAATCGCCGTCGAACTGAAAGTCATCGCGTTCCTCGGCTCGCGATAAACCTGTGAGCCTGCCACATTCGGCGCGAAACGAATGTGGGAAGTGAAGGCGGCTCACCCGCGCGTTGATCGAGCCTGAAAAGCCGCCCAAGCGTCAGTCCACATCGAAACCAGGCCGCGTCGCCTTAGTCGTGCGTGCCGATGTCTTCGCTGAACGCCGAAATCACCAGCACATTCTCGCTTTGATTGTGATGCTCGACATAACGCAGGATATCCTGCACGCGATGGCAGACGTCTCGGATGATCAGCGAATCCGCCGGCTCCACATCCTCGCAAAGGTCGTGCACCGCATTCAGCAGCTTCAGAATCTGCCGATGTTCGCGCTTGAGCCGCTCGACTTCGTCGGACAATCGCGGCCTGATCTCGACCACGGCCGACATGTAGCCGTCGCGTTCCTCCATCGCAATGTGTCGATGCATGTGCGCGCGGAAGTGCTCGAATGCCTCCCGCGCCGACTCGATCCAGCGCTGCTGGTTCGCCCGCGGCACATGGGCGACGCGCTCGGACAAAACAGTGGCAAGTTCGTCGACCTTGCCGTGCTCCTCGCGCATCCTCGCCGCCAGCTCCGCTCCAGTCTTTGATTCGTGCGTGGCATTAGACATCTTGCGTCCTCCTTAACGGGTGCATCGCGTCCACCGTGGCCCCGCGTGCATTGTCCCACCAATCGGCCCCAAAACACAAGCGCAATCGCGATGCATACTCATCGGATCAGACGCGGCACAATCTTGCCCGCCATCAGAGTCTTACCGAACCTTCGACTCCCGTTCGCAGCGTCCTGTATAATCGAAGTCCGGAATGTACACTCACTGCATACCCGATGTCCGCGAGTCGGAACACCGTACGACACGGCCGGAGCCATGAAATGATCCCTGACGCTGACGTGAGCCAGTTTGATCGTCTGCTGACGGGTCGGCACCCGTGTATCATTATAGTCACGCCCGAAGAAGCCCACGCACTCTCGATTGTCCGAGAAGCCGTGATGCGGACGCCGCAATTCTGCCGTACCTGGAAAATCAGCGGCGGGCTCCGCGACGGACTCGTCGCCGAACATCCCCCGATCCCCGACACGGAACACCCTGCCGCGGCACTCTACTACTTGCTGCGAATGAGGGAAACGTCGGTCGATATCTTTCTCGACCTGTCGCCGCACCTGAATGACGCCCGCACGCTGCGGCTGCTACGGGATCTTATCGAGCAGCGTTCGAACCACGGCGGACAGATCGTCCTCATCGATCATGAAGATAAGTTCCCCGAGATCATTCGGCGCGAATCGACGCCTTTTGAAGTCCGGCTGCCGGATGATGAGGAAATCAACCGCCTCGTCCGCACGACGCTTCGCCGCATACACTCTGACAAGCCAATCAAGGCCGAAATCAGTGCCGACGACTTCCAACTTATCCTCCGACATCTCGGCGGACTCACACGCCGGCAGATCGAGCGAATCATCATCGAGGCCGTCGCCGATGATGCGACGTTCGATATCACGGACCTCGCGATCGTTGCCCAGCGCAAACGCCAGATGATCTCCGGCGCCGGACTTCTGGAATTCGTCAGCGCTCCCGCAACGCTCGATGAAATCGGCGGAATGGACCGGTTGAAGAGTTGGCTGAGAAAGCGTGAGAACACCTTCTCGACGCAGGCCCGGGCATTCGGACTCGCGGCGCCGCGCGGCATCCTCCTGCTCGGCGTGCAAGGCGCCGGCAAGAGCTATTGCGCCAAGGCCATCGCGACCGCCTGGAAGCGCCCCCTCCTGCGGATGGACGTCGGTGCACTCTATGATCGATACATCGGTGAGTCCGAACGACGATTGCGCGATGCGCTACATCAGTCCGAGCGGATGGCGCCCGTCGTCCTTTGGATCGACGAAGTTGAGAAGGCGTTCGCCTCCGCCGCCAGCCGCAGCACCGACGGCGGTCTTTCTCAACGGATGTTCGGCGCTCTGCTCACCTGGATGCAGGAGCACGCAGCCCCCGTATTTCTGGTCGCAACCGCCAACGACATCGAGGCCTTACCGCCTGAATTGCTGCGAAAGGGCCGCTTCGATGAGATCTTCTTCGTCGATCTCCCCGAAGCAACTGCCCGTGAAGAGATATTCAGAATTCACTTGAGGAAGCGGGAGCGGGATGTGACGCGATTCGACATTCCCCGCCTCGCGGCCGCCGCCGAGGGTTATACCGGCGCGGAAATAGAACAGGCGATCGTCAGTGCGATGCACGAGGTCTTCGGTTCCGGGCAGGAAATCACAACGGAAGCGATCCAGCACGCGATCGAAGAGTCGCCGCCCCTTGCCGTCACACAGGAGGAGAAAATCACCGCACTGCGACACTGGGCTCGAGGGCGCTGTGTACCAGTGCAATAATTGCAGCCGCCGTCGAATCGCCGACGTCCGGTACGGCTGCATGACAGAACTGTAAGAACGAGCGTACTCGCAGTACCGTACTCCGCCCAGCCATCCGGCCGGACGTCGATGGCGCCGACGCTTATATCGGTGCTGAGACGACCCAATCGTGCACCAGCTCACGCAGGCGGTGCGGCAAATCCCCGGTTTGTCAGGATTTCGTTAAATTTTTTTGGGATTCGCCCTTCACATCGGCCGCGGCCGTGCTAATATTTCTTTCGTAGCTCCCAACGTGAGACTTCCTTTCCTTTCTCTACTCTCCGGCCCGAGAGTTGGGAGCTACATAAAAGGCCGCACCGCCGGGTGCGGCCTTTTTTATTGCGCTACGGCCGCCACCGATTTCAGCCGTCTTCGTGCCGACAACAGGCCCCGGTCCATCGATATGCGCGCCGCTCCCACAACCGGGCTTCCACCATCATCAGGCGACAAAATATGGCGCCGCTTACTCGCGCTCGTAGTAACTTCCCAGCCGTTCGCCGCGGCCCATCGTCAACGGCAACGGGTACGGCCGACCACCTGCCTCGATCGGCGTCTCGCGCACCTTTTCGAATACCCGAAAACACGCTTCATGCTCGCCACATCCGAAACTGCGCACCAAGCGATACGCGGAATCATCCCGATAACGTTCGAACGGCAGCTGATGAAAATCACTTGCGCTGTAAATCGAATCCCAGACGAAGATCGTGCCGACGGGCATCGAACTCAACAAGCGACGACCTTTGTGCGCCGACGGGTCCTCGACATGATTGTCAAACCAGGCTATCCACGGATTCGCACAGAAAACCGGCCGCTCTGAATCGAGTGATTCCGCGACTCGACGAACCAGTTCTTGATCGTGCCCGAGACGCAGCGGCCGAACCAGCGTCGCCCACTGCGCGATGCTTCCGCACGCAACGACAATCAGCACGAGCCCAAGGACGATGCGACCGATCTTTGGCGATTTCGCGACAACGACGGAAACTAACATCAGCGCGACAAGCAGCACCCACGCAAAGGGGCCCGCCTCAAGCCAGCCGTATCGCCACGGGAGTCTTCCCGCACGCATTTCCACCACGAAAGCCAACCAACAGAATGCGATGACGCCGACGAGAACCGCACCGACATACGTCGGTCCCTTCATCTCGCGCATCGAATTGACTAACGCTTCGCACCCCGCCACGGCGAGAATCGCAAGCAGCGGCGCGACGGCAACGGCGAACCGGGCGAATCCGCCACTGGCAAAGATGCCGAACCATGTGATCAGACAATGCGTGAGGAGATACGCCGACGCCACAAGAACGACGCCGTATCGACGCCGCCGGACAAGCAATATCGCCCCTGGAATAACGATCGCAAACACGATCGGCGAGACAGCCAACAACATTGGCGGCAGGTATGCCAGAGGCCCAGTCGGCAGATACTCCGTCGATCCGCCAGGCCTGAGGAACGCTTGGCTGGGCCAGTTCCCGTAGGCCATCCAGTGAAAGACGTTGTGCGCGATCGGCGCCCAGATTGCGCATGCCATCGCAGCTGCCAGCCTCTTGCGATTCTCGCGCATCGGCGTCTGAAGAACCAGGCACAACCACCAGATCGGTAGCAGGATGACCGTCTCCAGTCGGCTGACGAACGCAAGCGAAAAGACCATGCTTGCAGCAATCGCATTGCGTCGCTGAAGCAGCAGCAGCCCGGCGACAAGATACATCGCCGTGAAATTCTCCGTCAGCGTGGTGTAGGACAACACCGTATTCAGTGGTTGCGCAAAGCACATCAGTACGGTCCATCGCCAACAAAGAAGGCCGAGCCGCTTCGCCAGCAACGTCGCCGCCAATGCCCCGCCCAATGTGACGATTGCCGACAAACCTCGCGCAACATGCCACGCCGTCGCGCGATCCCCGATCCAGGCGACAAGAGCGACTGGCGCCGTGAATCCCGGCCGGCCCCAGACATTCACCAGGTATCCGGGATACCAGCGACACCAACGTGCCATCATGAAGTGCGTCAGATCGTCATCGTGATACGCGCCGTCGGACATCGCGCCGAGCACCAGGCTCAGCGCCAGACAGATCGCCGCCGTCATTCCGACCGTCCGCCAATCGCGCCGAGAATTAACCGCAGGTTCAATCACAGTGACAGAGATTTGCCTTCCCTCGCTGGGCCGGTGCTCACGATGCCCTCATTCTGACTCGGTCGCGCGCATCAACGAATGTCCAGCCCCCACTTGAGCTTCGTCACAAGCGACTCCCAGGGACGACGGATCGGGTTGCGAACCAGCTTGAATCGGACATCAGAACGCTCGACAACGATGCGTGAACCGCCCACCAGCGGCCGGATGTGCTGCCCATCGAGCACCGCAGCGGCGGACTGCCCTTCCGTCACCATTCCGATCTCTAGACGCGATGAACCGGACATGACGATGGGGCGATGCGTGAATGAGTGCGGGCAACGAGGCGTCAGAATGATCGCGTCCACCGCCGGTTCGACCAGCGGGCCGCCGCATGACATGTTGTGCGCCGTCGATCCGGACGGCGTCGCGAGTATCACGCCGTCGCCGTGCAGCGTGCTGAACGGATGGCCGTCCAGCGCCACGGACAGGGTTAAAGTCCGATAAGGGTCACCCACTCGGACCACACAATCGTTCAGGGCGATCGAACTCCAGCTCGACCCGTCGGGCTCGAAGATCGTGACATGGAGCATCATCCGTTCGCTGATCGGCATCGGCTTCGCCGACACCTGCTCGAACATCGATTTGAACTCCTCCTCGTCAAAGTCCGCGAGATACCCCAGCTTCCCGAGATTGACGCCCAAGATCGGAATCTGGTTCCGTCCCAGCGCATGGCCAGTGTGCAGGATTGAACCATCGCCGCCGAGCACGACGATGAAATCTAGCCCTTTCGACTGAGCCACGGGACTCAAGTCGTCACATCGCAGGGCGCCGACCAGATGACAGCGTTTCCGCAGCCACGGCTCCAGTTCCGCGAAGGCGGACGCTGTCTCCGGCTTGCGAGCATTTCCAACCAGAAAAACACTGGGCTTATGTGAATCGGGCATGCCGTCTCCACCTTTGCTGAGCGGGCGCCATCGCCCTTGACGATGACTATACCGCGCAGACCACTTCCTGTTCGCAGCACGCCCCAAGCAATCCAAAGGAATCCGCCGGTCCGCGGCTGAGCCCCGTAATCTCCACCTGAAACGTCCGATTCGACACAGGCACACACACCATAAATACATGTAAGTTCAGTGCTTACCCAATGTCCGGCGATTTCGCGAAGCCCTATACACCCCTCAAATTTGCTAGGGTGGACACCTTGGCGACGGTAGAATGCCAGGTAGTGGTGAGGGGTCAAGCGCGCCGGGCTGCGCAGTCAGGTTGAAATGCCGCCCGGAGATAGCCGCAGTTTGTCCCCGCCAAATGAACCCGGCGCTCGGAAATCGGGAATCGACCCAACGCTGCCCCGCGGACGATTCCGCCATTCCTGAATTCCTGCCGCCGCCAGCACCCCGGAGTGATGGCCATGCCGAAATTCCAATACGAAGCGATGGACGCCCAGGGCAAGGAAGTCAAGGACGAAGTCGAGGCCCCAAATTCTGAAGAGGCCGTCGCAAAAATCCGTGCCCAGGGCTACTTCCCGACCAAGGTCAAGCAAAAGGGCGGCCAGAAGAAAGCGGCTGCCGCCACGCTTCCGGGACAGCGGCGAAAAAGCGCCTCCATCGGCGGCGTCGGTCAGAAACAGCTCACAAACTTCACGCGTCAGCTCTCGACGCTCATGGACGCGGGCCTGCCCATTCTGCGATCGCTTCGCATCCTCGAACAGCAGCAGAAACCCGGACCGCTTCGCGTCGCTCTGCGAACCGTCGCGGAAGACGTCGAGGGTGGCATGACGCTGTCGGAAGCGATGGCCGCGCATCCCAAGGTCTTTGATCGCCTCTATTGCAACATGATCGCCGCCGGCGAAGCGGGCGGTGTGCTCGACGTCATCCTTCAACGTCTCGCCGAATTCATGGAAAAGGCCCAGAAGCTTAAGCGGAAGGTCATCGGCGCCATGATCTATCCGATAGCCGTAATCACATTCGCCTTCATGATCGTCGCCGGCATCATGGTCTTCGTCGTACCGAAGTTCAAAACCATCTTTGACGATTTCGATACGACGTTGCCAGGACCGACCGTCCTTCTCATGAGCATGTCCGAATGGATGATCGGGTATACGGCGGATGCCAACGGCGAACGCGTGCCCATGTCAATTCCAGGATGGGCCTACGTGATCTTCTCGCCGGTACTGTTTTTCATCGTATGGAAGCTCATACGGAAGTTCGAAGGAGGCAGATACGCCCTCGATTTGGTCAAACTGAAAATCCCGATCCTCGGCAACATCCTGACGAAGACCGCGATTGCCCGCTTCACGCGAACCCTCGGCACGCTGATTTCGGCGGGTGTCCCGATTCTCGAAGCCCTCAATATCACGAAGGACACATCCGGCAACGAAGTCTATGTCCGTGCCATGGGCCGCGTGCACGATTCCATCCGCGAAGGTGAGTCGTTCGCCGAGCCGCTGCGAGCCTCGAAAGTGGTCGACAGCCTTGTCGTCAACATGGTCGACGTCGGCGAAGAAACCGGTGACCTCGACAAGATGCTCGTCAAGGTCGCCGATAACTACGACGACGAAGTCGAGACGCTCGTCGCCAGCCTTGTCTCGATGCTCGAGCCCGTCATGGTCATCGTGCTCGGTTTGATCGTCGGTTTCATCGTCATCGCACTCTTCCTCCCGATGGTCAGCCTCGTCAACAGCCTCACGGGCGGTTGATTTCGGCGGAAATGCGGGGCGATCCCCGGCTGTCAGATGCGTTGGTTTCGCAACGGACAGTTGGCGAAGGGTAATGATTCAGGCAGATGAAGTTATGAAGACCTTGAACGCGAACATCACGAAACGCAATACGGCCCGCCGCCGTCGCGGCGTCACGCTCGTCGAGATCCTCGTGGCGATGGCCATCATTGCGATTCTCCTCAGCCTGCTGATCGTCAGCGGCCGGGCCGTCTATAGATCGCAAAATCGCTCAGACGCCCAGCAGGAAGTCATGATGATCGCCGCGGCGATCGATAAGTACGCCAACTTCTGGCCCGCCTGGGAAATCGCCGACAACAACGGCCGCCTCGTCAAAGTCGCCGATCGCGGCTGGCCGGACTACATCCCGCCGCGGCTTTTCGACGCATCGACCGCCACGAGCGCGTTCAACGTCGATCAGACCGGACGATTCAACAGCCCGGCCAACCCCGGCTTTGTGTTCGCTCTGGACAGTCGTGCCGTCGTCGGCTTCAGCGGCCTGATTGAAGCGCCCGGCGACGCCGATCGATTGATCGAAGGCAACGTGCTGAATGCGAATATCTGCCTCGCCTACGCACTGACGTCCAAGACGGGCAAGGGCCCCTACCTGGAGATTGACGACAGCAGCGCAATACTCCGCGACGTCGTCGAATCCGTGCCGACGTATTCGCCGACCTTTCCGCGGCCCGCCACGGGCGTCGCGACGGCGCTGCACGCCAGATCCGACGCCGGCCACAAGCTCATGCTCGTCGATCCCTGGGGAACGCCCTATCGCTACTTCTGGGTTTATCGGAAATACGGGACCGCCAGCGGATTCGGGCCCGTCGCCGTCGCCAATATCAACCTCGCCGACGACTCCCCCGCTGCGGCGAACAACGACGCCGTGTTCCATCGTGCCGTCGGATACGTCCTCGAATCCGCCGGTCCCGATCGGAAGTTCGGCAATCGCTGGATCATCAACCCGACACAGGCGGACATCGATGAGGCCGCGGACAACCTGGTCGTTCAGCGCCCCTGAGCGGCTTCGTGTCAACAACAGTGAATGAATGTCATGCTGATTGAACGACGAACATATCGAACGACTCGCAACGCAGCTCGCGGTTTCACATTGCTGGAACTCGCGATCTCCGTTGCGATCCTGGCGATCCTCCTGTCGGTCGGCGCCGTGGCCTTCAACGGCGCTCGCCGCAGCAGCTCCATCGCACAGGCGCGAAACGCCGTCTTGAGCTATGCCGCGATCGCCCGCAGCTACGCGATCGCAAACCAGATCGAGACGATGTTTGTGGTCAACCCCTACAACGGCCGCTTCGAAATCTGGCATCTCAACCCGCCCGCGGACGGCGGCGTCTGGGATCCCAATTCCAGCGGTTCGATGCCCGGCGAGATCGACGGCTACGCATTCGCCCCGGTCCTGGACAGCGACGCCCGACTGCCGACCGACGGCAACGGCGATCCTCTCGTCTATGTCAATCCGATCGACTATGAGGAGCGATCCCGCACCAACTCGCTGCAGGACTACGACAACCTGATCTGGACGGCCATCTGCTTCGACGAAACCGGCGTCATCGTCACCCGGTCGCGCCGGATCGCAACCCAGACCGATGTCAACCTCGGCGGCGCCCCGACAGGCGTGACCTATCCGAACCGCATCAGTTCGTCGTTCGATAGCTCCATCAATCAGACGTACGCCCCCGACATGCGGCTGCTGGATCCCGCGCTGAATCCCGGCGCTCGAATGATGGTCTCCATGTACGACAGTCTGATCACATCCACGCGAGGTTTCGTCGTGTCCGATCGAAAGGCCATGGAGTCCGCCATCGGCAAGTCATTCAATGTCCTTCGACTCGCCGGCAACACGGGCGACGACTGGTTATTCCAGACGCGATATGGCAGAAAGTACCGCAAGTTCTCTGAAGAAATCCTGCTCGACAAGTACTCGGCGGAAGCCATGATCCGAGGAGACGAGTAACATGACAACGACTCTCTCCCCAACAACCCATCGACGACGGCGCGGCTTCACGCTTCTCGAAGTCATGATCGCCTTTGCCGTCCTCGGTCTCGGCCTCATCATGGTCGCCGCCATCTTCCCGGCCGCGCTCATCGAGCATTCTCGCACTGTCGATCGTTCGAACGCTCTCGATCTCGCGACCAGCGCAGAGACCATGCTTCACAATCGAATCGATCCCAAGCGGCTCTACCAGGACGCCGCTGATCTCGCCGCCGGTTACGATTCGCCCTGGAATGCGATTCCATTCCACAACATGACGGCGAACAACCCAAATACCTGGGTCTCCCCGCTCGATCCCGACATCAAATCCGACTGGGACAATGCGGTCTATCCGCCGACGCCCGCGGGCAAGCCTTTCCCGACGGAGATCTACTACGCGGGGCTCAACACGACGCTGCCCTTCGTGAATCCCGTCCAGCTCTTCGGCCTGGATTATCTCAGCGATACAGTCCTGCCGCGGACCGACGAAATCGCCAACACCGCATCGAACCGCCTCGTATGGCACGGCTTCTACCGCACGATGGCCAGCGGCACGCGGCAGTTCGCCGTCGCCGTCTGCAAACAGCGGCAGAACAAGGAGTACGCCCGGCAGGCCGTCGCATTCCCGAACCCCGAAATTCGCAACTTCACGGATCCCCGAATCCTGAATGCCGATCTGCTGGACGCCGTCAACGGCAGCGTGGTGCCGGGGCCGAACAACGGTAGAACGCGGTTTCCCGTGCCCTGGCGCGTCGCAGTCGGCCGACTGCCAAACTCGCAGATTCTCACGATTCCGGGCCTGACGATTCCGAACATCGGCACGGCCCTGGGGAAAATCGCGCCGCGTGGATCCAAGCTGTTGATCCACGGTCGAGCCCGTTGGCTCAACGGCAACGAGGGCGTTCTCGATTTTCCGGGCGGTCGCATTTTGACCGTTGTCGATACCGACGGCCTCAACCGCGTCCAGGTGCTGGAAGACATCAGCGATATCCAGGCCTATGACGCCGGCGGCGATGGCTTCAGCTTCGATGTCTGGTTGTTCCCGCCGCCGATCGTCGGCAAGTCGTCGTTTGAGAACGAATCGCCCATTATCGAATGGAAGGTAAGCCTGTGATGCGTCGCAATTCGCGCCAACTCAATCGATCGCAGCCACGCCGCGGTTTGACGCTGATCGAATTGCTCGTGACCGTCGGCCTCGTCGCGATCGTCATCGTGTCGATTTCGCAGATATTCAGAGTCACATCCGATGCCGCCGCCGTGACAGAGGCGAACGCGTCCTTGATCCAGAAGTCTCGAAACATCAACGAGACGCTCGAACGCGAAGTCCGCAACATCGCGCCGGACTGCATTCTCGTGATCAACTGCCCGCCGCCGATCCGGTTCGACACTGAAATCGCCAACGGCCCGTCAGTCCCGTTGCAGGTCGACGCCATTGCGTTTATCGCCCGCGGCAATGCGAACGAGTATGAATCGACGACGGATCCGACGCGGCCGATTGTCGGCAGTCCGACGCTCGAAAACCTCGGCCCGGCGACGTCCTCAGAAGCCATTGTGTATATGGGGCCCGGCGACCCGATGACCAAGAACCCCGTCATCGGAATCGATCCGCTGCGCCTGGAGCAAAACCTCATCGTTGCGTCGGACTGGCCGTTCGTCCATCGGACCATTTTGCTCCTGCCCGAGTTGCCGGAAAATCGCGTCGCAACATGGGTCACCCGCGATATGCAATCCCTCTTTGTCAATGGAGGATTGTTCAACAACCAGACGGGGCTCACCCCTCAATATGAAAATGGTACGACCGACGTGGTCTACTCCAGCGCCACGCTTCGCGCGAACAGCAGAACCTTCGCCCAGCTCCTCATGAACAAGGACTGGGACACGGATCTCGCGACCGATACGCCGTCGATCGTCTCCTTCTGGTCGAGAAGCCTCGCCCCCCAGACGCTGACCGTCAACGTCGCGGCCACGAACCTGAGGAACTTCTATCGCCGAAGCGGCGCCACGTTCACGTTCGGTCTCGCGGATTTCCGCGTCGAGTGGACCGACGGTCGCCCCGTCGATCCCATCGGTCTCGACGGCATGCCCAATACCGGCGATGAGAATCTCAACACGCGCTGGTTCGGCATCGGCCCCGATCCGAAGGAGCCTGTCACTCAGGCGGCACTGGTCGAACTGACGACGGTCAACGACCCGGGCGATGCCGTCGGCGTGCCCTACTATGCATGGAAGCGCCAGAACGCTTACATCAACCCGAATCTGTCGCCGGCGGAGCAGGATGCCGAACAAGCGATCAACGATTTCTATCGCGATCGGATCGAGTGGCCGAGGGGCAACAACGCCGGCACGACGAGATCGATGTATCGCGCCATCTGGCGAGCCGACACGTGGGAATACCGCCCGAAAGCCCTCCGATTCACGTATCGCCTTTACGACGAGAACAATCGCATCAAGAACAACACCGAAGTGGATTTCAACCGAGATGGTTATCCCGATCCGAAAATCGCCGGCGTTCCCAACTGGCAGATGCTTCGACTGGGACGTGAATTCTCTGTTGTGATTCCGGTTCCGTAATCGCTAAGTTTCAGCGGATACCGGCGATAGACGCTTGGTGTCCCCTTAGGATTACATCAGGGAGATATCCTGATGAAGAATGTGCGTCGACAATCCAGTTCGTTCCGACCGGCCGCCCGCCGCGGCTCCGTCATGATCCTGGTGCTCAGCATGCTCGCGCTGCTCGCCCTTGTCGGACTGGCCCTCATCGCCAGAACGCATACCGACTCGCGCCGAACCTTTACGCAGTCCGACGCCACGTCCATTGACGATGCAATGGACGGCGTCGTCCGCGCCGTCTCCGATCGGCTCTACCAGGATATCTGGGGCGCCATCAACGATCCGACGCTTGCCGAATACTACCGGCCGCTCTCCAACATAACGCCGCCGGGTGGTCTGCCGACGAATCCGAACTTCTATGGCATCCTCGAAAACAACGAGGTCGGAGACAAACCGGGCGAGAACGATCGCTGGCTCGCCAGCCTCCTGCCGCACTATGTCGGCGACGTCACGCTCCTCGATCCGGCCGGCAACGGCACGACGACGATCGTGGAGTCGAATGTGTTCGCGTTCGACAACGTCAGCTACATCGGCCAGGATCTCCTCATTCCTCCGGCGACCGCGACCTTCCCGGGCAGCCCGTTCATGTGGGTCGACAATGCAAGAAACCCCGGCGGGCCGCAGCCGCAGCTGTACTCCGTCGATACGGCCAACACGCGGAGCTCGCTGCGCAACATCCCGATCCTCCTCACGCCGGCGCCGGGCCCGAACCCGATCGCGCCGAACCTGACGGGCGCTACCACGAATCAGACGATCCGACAGGCCCGCGCCAACTGGAAGAAAAACCACCAGCCCTGGCTTGAGAATGTCGCCAACACCGGCCTGACGCCCGATGTGCGACCTCAGTTTCCGTACTTCGATACCAACCGCGACGGCTTGCCCGATCTTTACGACGCCGACGGCGACGGTCTTCCCGATTCGCCCCTCAGCCTCGTCATCCCGATCGACTCCGGCGATCCCAATCGTCGCAAGACGCTCTATGCCGCCGTGCGCATCGTTGATCACAACGCCATGTTGAACGTCAACACGGCCTCGTCTCTCCGGCGTCCCGACTCGACGCTCACATTCGACGGCACGGCCAGCGGCCTCACACGCCGAGGCCGCCGCGCCACCGAAATCCTGCTCGACGGCGCCGTGCATACCGGCGACTGGTATCGATCGAATCGCGTCGGAATCCTGACGGGCCGGCGCCTGACGGGTTCGGCGAATCCGACGACGGCTCCCGTCAATCCCGTGCAATACGACAACGACATCGTCCGCAAGCTTTTGCTCGGAGGACAGTCGAATGTCACGTCGTACTACCCGTTTGACATCGATGACGAATCGACCCTCCGCCATCGCGGGCGACTCGTTCCCTACGATCATCGCACGGACATCTCCGAGCCCGCGACGGACTACTCGACGATCGACCGGACTCTGCGCAGCACCAACCTCTGGTCGCGCGAAGTCGCGGCCGCGTGGACGGATGAATACGTGGGCGCCCCCAGATGGAGCCGCCTCAACGCGACTCAGGAAAGCTACGACGACGTCAATGGAAATGTCGGCTGGCGGCGCCTCATCGACGAAGACGATCCCGCCTTCGTCCGCAAACCGCTGATGACGACTGTCAACGGCGAAGTCCGCATGCCGCCCGACATCACGCGGCCCAACATGCCGACGGCCGGAATCCCGACGCCGATCGCCTCCCGAACGCTGGCGGATGCCAATATTGACGCGCGTCTGCGCCAGCTCTGGTCCATCGGCATGAACTGGCCCGTCCTCATCGATGCAAACAGCGATTTGGCCGGCCTCATCGCCACAGAAGCGCCGCTCGCCGGTCCGACAGTGGATTCCGTCCTCAACGGCTCGCTCATCAACCGGTTCGTGATTCCGACGGGACAGATGCCGCCCGCCTGGGCCCGCGTCATGCCCGTCGATCTCAACATGACCTTCGGCGGCAACCTGAACGATCAGGAAGTCAAGGACGTCAAGGCGGACTTCATTCGCTACGCCGCGGCTGCAATGTACTTCGCCCTGGACGGCGTCAACGTCTATCAGGGCATTGATCTCCGCGCCAACGGTCGATTGATGCAGGAGTACTTGGCATGGCAGTTCGCGCTCAATCTCGCCGACTACCGCGACGCCGACTCCGTTCCGACGTCGATCGAATGGCCGACACAACCCGGCGTGCGGATCACCGGCGTCGAGCGACAGCCGTTCTTCACCGAGGCGTACACGCATCTGATCGCGGGCGCTGCTCCGCTGTCGGGTCCGTCGACCGGCCCTGGCTCGGGGCAGTCCGACAAGTGGTTCTTCGCCGTCGAACTCTTCATCCCGCCGGGTTGGGATATCGATTCGCAAAATCTCTACCTGCGATCGCCCGGCACGTCGGCGGGCCTGCGACCGCTTGGTAGCTTCCTCAACCATCTGAGTGGCAACGCCCTCGCATCGGAAAACGGCGGCATCATGCTCGGTGGCCCCGCACAGTTCGTCGATCCGGGCGACGGCGATCACGGCCACTACTACGTGTTTACCGGCCCGACGACCTACGAACCCGCAAGCTTCGCCGCGAGCGACGCCCTCTATCGCAACAATGCTTACTTCGACAACCAGTTCCGCATCGCAACCGACGGACACGGCCGCGTCGAACTCGTCTATTCGACAACCGGCGTCGAGAATGACCCGACGAACGTGGTCCTCGATGTCATCGGTCCCAAGTTCGCGGGCGGCGCGCTGGCGAGCAACACGTCCAGCGGCGACGGCGAGTGGGCGTTCCACAACCCCACGATGCCGGAAGGTTCGGAACATGCGTTCTCGCTGCGGCGCAGCACCAAGGGCTGGCGCTTCACGACGGCCTGGCACGCATATTCGCGAATTCCCGGCAACAACCCGAATGCTCCGGCATTCGCAGTATCGCTGGGCCGTCCGAATGCACCGACGCCGCAGCTCGTGAACAAGATCCCCGAGTCCGTCTGGCCGAGCCTGACGCCCTACGGCAACAATGCCGCGCTGATCGACACCTTCGCGAGCGGCGTGCCGTTCGATGCGTTCGACTCCGTCGCCGACCTGTCGCGGCAGTTCATCGTCGGTCCTGCCAAACGAACGGCGTCGCCGATCCTGACGGCCGCATTCAGCAACCTAAATCTCGGCATCGACAATGCTCCGACAACGCTCGTGCTCGCTCGGATTCTGCAGACGACGACGCTCGGCGACCTGCCAAGCGCGCCGGAAGATCGCGTGGCCGCCGGCCGCGTCGATTTCTTCAAGGCGAGCAAAATCGGCACGGGAACCAACGCCCCCGCCTGGACGTGGCGGCTCTTCGACTACGCCGTCGCCTCCGGGTACATGTATGACGGCGTTGACAACGATGGCGACGGATTCGTCGACCTCTTCGATCCGACGGAAGCGTGGGACGTGACCTTCAAAGAGACCGGCCACGTGAACATGAATACGGCGCCGGCGACCGTGCTCCGTAGCGTGCCGAATATGTCGTTGCTCCCGAACTCGCCGGAGATCCTGGCGCAATACGGCGCTACGCCGCCTCTTGAAGATCAGATCGCGGCGTTGTCGTCGGCTTCGCCCGGGACGTACTACGACTTCGCCTCGGCCCTCGTCGCCCTGCGTGAAAACCGCAGCGTCCCGATTCGGCTTTATGACACAACGCAGTCGCGGCTCAGCATCGCCGCTATCGCGCAAGTCACGCCGTCAGGGCCGTCCACCGGCCCCGGCGCCGCGCCCATGAACACGACGCAGCGCGACGGCGCGTTCTACGGTCCGATCGAAATGTCGCGACTCCGCGGGAACAAGGTATCGGACGCCGTCAGCAATGCGAACGAGATGTTCGCCATCGATCGGCTCAATTCCAATTCCGCTCTGCCGTTGGTCGCCGATCAGCACCTGGCGCCGGACTACCGAATTCGCCCGGAACGCGGCGTTTCCGACTACGTCCCGCTCCATGGCGCGACGCAGGCCATCCCTGGCTACGCCGGCGCCGACCCGGCAGGTGTCGAAACGGACCCGAGAGATGCCGCCGGCATTCGCGGACGGGATATTTATCTCTCGCGCGTGTCCAATTCGCTGACGACTCGATCGGATGTATTTACGGCCTATGTCGCCCTGATCGACGAAGATGGCAACTACGTCCGAAGGGCCCAGGTAACGTTGGATCGCGCCCCCTGCTTCCGCGAGCGTCGCGGTATGGGCGGTCTCGATCAACCCGTGTCGCCGAAGATCCTCCTCATCGAGGACAGCAGCTACACGAACGACCTGAAATAGCCGCCAGACTATCCGCCATGCTCCCACAAACGGGGAGCATGGCGGATAGCGGCCCGGCGCCGGATACCGAGCCCAGCTCCGGCCACGAGTGCCATGCCCGTCCTTTGGGGTAGGGGTGGCCGAAAGCGAGAAAACCCGCCGAGTCCCGCATGCCCTCTGGGAAATGCGGACGGTCGACACGCCCAAGAATCACACCCTGATCGCTCACACGTGCTGAGCGAGACGATTTGACAACATGTATCCCACAGCCCCGATAAATTCCGGATGCTCATTTGCTTTACTGTGTCCAATATCAGGGGTATACTGGAACGTGACACGCCTGAGTGGGGAACTGGCGCGCACACAACGCGAATTTACGCACTTATTTCATACCCGAACTGAGCGGAGGACAACCATGCTCCACACACGCAATCGAAAAGCTTTTACTCTCATCGAGTTGCTGACCGTGATGGCGATCATCGTCATCCTGATCGGCATCCTGACGCCCGCCCTCTCCGCCGCGCGAAACCGCGCCACGACGACGGCCATCCGGGCGCAGATCAACGCCATGTCCGTCGGCCTTGAGGCCTTCCGGAACGATCAGGGCGAATACGTCCCGTCAAACGCCGCCCTCTACAACGATACGATGGCTTGGGAAGTCGGCACCGTCGGCGCCGGCATGAACGAACTGAACGGCGCCCACCTCCTGGTCGACGCCATGGTCGGTCGCGACTTCCTCGGCTACGACTCGCGGAAGACCACATCGACCTACGATCGCTGGGATCCCCGCAACGACCGCCGCCAGCCCTACATCCCTGTGGATGGCGTCGACGTCACCTCCGACATTAATCCCGCCCGCGATGCCGACGGTGTGATCCCGGGCATCACGCGACCGCAGCCGACAGGCTCCGAAGTTCCGGTGCCCGTCTTCCGCGACAAGTTCGGCTGGCCGATCCTCTACTATCGCGCCGCCCCGACCGCGAACCAGAACACGCCTATGATCCAGACGACGACTGGTCTGCCCATCGGCGACGGCATCTACTTCGGGTGGGACAACGATCTCTTCACGAGCTATGCGGGCGCGACGCACGCGATCGCCGACGCGACGAGCCCGCTCCAGGCCCTCTGCGGTTCCGGCGGCTATCCTTCGGATTCACTCGAACCGCCGCCTCCCGGCAACCCCACGCCGACAGCCACCAGATTCGCCGAGTTCATCCGGTCGATTCGGGCCACGACGCTGATCCCCGCAACCGGCAACATCGACTGCCCGCGGCCCGTCAAGAGCGACAGCTTCATCATCCTCAGCCCCGGCCGCGACGGTAAGTACGGCACGCAGGATGACGTCTCTAACTTCGAAGTCTTCTCGACCCAGCGCTAAGCAACTTTCGCTCAGTCGAATGAAACCCCAAGCAGCCGACGCCACACGCGTCGGCCGCTTTTTTTCGGTTCGTCACGCATTTGCGAGAAGAGACACCCAATTCGGAACCGCGACCGTCAGGGAGTCCGGCCGCGCGAAGCAAAGGTTGCGCGAAAACGATTTGCAGCGCGTGATCGTGCGATGTGGAATGAAGCACTGCCCGCGGCACGTGCAATTCGTGGGTTGCGTCCCGATAGGGACGCTCCGAGAATAGCCCAGCCTTTCAAGGCTGGGATTGCTGATTGGTGATCACCATTGCCGTGCCGTAGGTACGGGGCGACGCCATGCATCATGCGCATCCAGTCCCGCTCGGAGGTGGGCGATTCTCATGTGATCCCAACGGCATCCGGCGTTCATACACTTGTCGCCGTGTATTTGAACAGCGATTCCCGAAATTCCGCGAAGACCCTTTTTTCTGGTTCGTCACGCAATTGCGGGCAGAGACGCCCATTTCGGAACCGCGACCGTCAGGGAGTCCGGTCGCGCGAAGCAAAGGTTGTGCGAAAACGATTTGCAGGATGCAAGAAAACAAAAAACCCTCGAGACCATGGACAGTCCGAGGGTTCAATAACATTGCGACGACGTGGGAGTGACTAATCGCCCTTCGACTTCGCCCGCTCAATCACGCGGACTAGATCGTCATAGTCGCGCTTGCGCTTCGTGGGAAAGTCCGGATAGATCTCGATGATCTTGTCGAGCTGCTTCTGCGCCTCGACTGCGTCGCCTCGCAACGCCGCCGTGCGAACCTCTTTGTCCAGCTCGCGAATCTGGGTCTCGGGAATCCGCTGCTGAGCCACGACTTCCTGGCTCGTGTAGTTCACGATGAACTGCACCAGCTTCACGCTCCCGAACGCACCGGCTGCCAGCAGACCGGCAATAATCAGGTACTTTACGAGCGGATTCGCCAGCACCGTGCCGCCCGCGTCCGCCGCCTTTACGACGACCGTCGCCTTTTTCGGCTTCGACTCCGCCAGTTCGTCCTTCTTCTGGTCCTTCTTCTTTTTCTTGCCGACCAACTGATCGTAGCTGGCGATTAGCTTGTTCTTCTCTTCCTGACGGGCCGCTTCCTCAGCGGCCGTCTCCTGCTTCTTCTTCTGGGCCGCCTCATATCGGGCCAGCGCCTCTTGCGGATCAAACCCCGATGACGCGGGTCCGGATTTCCCCTTTCGCGGACCGTCCTCCGAGCCGACAGTCACAGGATTCTGGCACCCGGGACAGCGCACGCGCTTACCAGCCAGGCTGTCTTTAGCCTTGAACTTCTTACCGCAACTACATTGGACAATAATCGCCATGCTGGCGCTGCCTCGGTTGGTGTGACTCGTGCCGAATCGCTCCGGTGCGACCGGCGGGCGGGACCCCTGATACGGGATTATTGAATCGCCGCAATCCGATTGCAAGCAACGCGTGATAAGGCGCTTAACGCAGCCAGCTCGCCCGGTGAGTGAAATGCGCCGCCACCCGCGAGAATCAGCGACCCCATTCGCATCGGGTCCTACGGAAAGCTGGCCTCCAGCCTGGCCTCACACCGCAGACGTCCCTCTTCCACTTGACCCTCTCCGCAACTCCCCTAGCATCAGCTCGATGAGGTTGCCCGATAACCGTCACCGCGGCATGACGTTGATTGAGACCGTCCTGACCGTCTCCGTCCTCAGCGTCGCGTTATTCCTTGTCGTGGGCTGGATGGCCACACTCCGAGAGGATGCCAAGCACGACCTCGCCGTCCGTATGCTCGCTGACCTGGACGCCGCCCTGGCCCGCTACCGCCGCGCCACGGGCCTCTATCCGCCCTCACGCGGACCGGAATCCGCCATCTCGGCCGTTGTGGACCTCCTGGATCACGAGAAATCCCGGCCCATGATCGAGGCCTTCCCTCCGTCACTTCGAAAAGGCCCGAATCGCTACAATCTCATTGACTCCTGGGGAACGCCCCTCCGCTATCTCGGCCCCGAATCACAGGACCCGAAGGTCCTGGCCAACGCCGGCAGACCTGTGTTTATCTCCGCTGGTCCCGATCGTGATTTCGGCGATAGCGATCCGGCTCGTTTGGGCGACAATCTGCGGAGCGACGACCCGGGACCGAAAGGGTTTCGCATCCACGACCTGCGTGACGCCATGGTCGACGAGGAGACGACGACAAGTGAAGCCGAAAAAGACAATTAGCGACATCGACGTCAAAGGACGACACGTCCTGATGCGCGTCGATTTCAACGTCCCCCTGGACGCCGGCCGCATCACCGACGATCGACGCATCGTCATGGCTCTGGAGTCCATACGATCCGTCATCGACCGAGGTGGTCGTCTCGTCCTGATGAGCCATCTCGGCCGCCCCAAGGGAGAACCCCGGCCCGAATTCAGCCTCCGCCCCGTCGCCGAACATCTCGAAACGCTGCTCGAACGACCCGTCGCCTTCGCCGAGGACTGCATCGGCGGCGTTGCAGACGCAAAAGTCATCGACATGAAAGACGGCGACGTCCTGCTGCTGGAAAATGTTCGATTCCACAAGGGCGAGGACCTGATCGACAAAGTAAAGAAGAGCGGCGCGACCGAACCCACGCCGCAGCAGCGAGACTCGATCGACGGCCTCACGGAACTGCTCGCCAAGCACGGTGAGGTGTACTGCAATAACGCCTTCGGCACCTGTCATCGCGAACATGTCAGCATGTACAACGTGCCGCTCGCAATCCGCCCCGGTCCCTGCGTCGTCGGCCATCTCGTCGAGAAGGAACTCCGCTTCCTCGGCGGCGCACTAGCGAATCCGTCGCGGCCCTTCGTCGCCATCCTCGGCGGCGCCAAAGTCAGCGACAAGATCGGTGTGATCGAAAACCTCCTGCCGAAAGTGGATTCGATACTCATCGGCGGCGCAATGGCCTACACGTTCCTCGCATCGCAGGGCAACGACATCGGCAAGAGCCTTTGCGAGCGCGACCGACTCGACTTGGCGAAGTCACTTCTGCAAAAGGCGAACGGCAAGATCCGACTGCCCTCCGACAGTATCTGTGCCGCGGAACTCGCAGAAGGCGTCAACACGAAGACCTGCGACAGCACCATCCCCGCCGACCTGATGGGACTCGATATAGGCCCAAAGACCATCGCCGACTATGCCGCCGTCCTTGCAAATGCAAAGACGATCATCTGGAATGGACCAATGGGCGTTTTTGAGACACCGCCATTCGACAAGGGTACGCTGGCAGTTGCGAATGCCCTCGCCAAGGCAACGCAACTCGGCGCAACGACGATCATCGGCGGTGGCGATTCCGCTGCCGCCGTGGAAGCCGCCGGCCTCGCCTCGAAGATGACCCATATCTCGACCGGCGGCGGCGCGAGTCTCGAATTCCTCGAAGGTCGCCCCTTCGAGACGCTCGAAATACTGGACGACGCATAACGCGCCGAGAAACACCGAGTCCCTCCGAAACTCGCGGTAACCACGACCACATGAGCAACCTGATTCTCGTCAAGGCTGGGCAGACCGAATGGCAGGCGCAGGGGCGCCTTGTCGGCGACACCGATCTGCGACTGAATGAAGCCGGCCATCGACAGGCGGCGGCGCTCGCTGCCGCCATGGCGGACATGAAGCCGTCGATCGTGCACTGCGGGAAGGACGAACCTTCCCGCGAAACTGCCGAGATCATCGGCAACGAACTCAATCTCAAAGTCAAGTCGTCGGACGCGCTGCGCGAAATGGATCTCGGCCATTGGGAAGGCCTGACGATCGAGCAGTTTAGAGAACGTTTCGGGAAAGTGTACAAACAATGGCGGAATGACCCGCTCGCCGTCGAATCGCCGAACGGCGAATCCGTCGCCGCCGTCATCGCCCGGATGAAGAAGGCGATCGGCAAGATCGTCAAAAAGAGCGGCGATCGCCCCGTCGCCCTCGTCGTCGGAGGCTATGCATTCGCCGCGCTTCGCTGCAGCTTCCTCGACGGGGAATTCGCCGAGTTCTGGAAATACCTCGAGACCGACCAGGAGCCACAGCTCATCCAATACGCCACAATCGAAACCCGACTCGCGGAGTAAACACCGGGCCAAATTGCACGTTTGCCGGGTGCCACTGCTCTCAAGCAGTGCCGGCGGGGTGCCATGCCGACACCCAAGATCGGCATGCCCCTTCCCACGCGGGTGCCACTGCTCTGCGAGCAGTGCCGAAACCAGCGTAGCCGGCCTTCCATCTTGACCTCGCGTCCCGTCCCGTTACCTTGGTCGTCATGAAATCGCCGTCGCCCATCTTGTCGGATCGCTTCCGGACGGGACTGCGATTGATCGAATGCCCCGCAACACACTGGAGATGCGAATCATGACGGAACGGGTGCGAGAAATCCTGAGTTGGTACAAGAGCGAAAACCCCGGCGTCCTCACCAACCTCGCCCGGATGCTGAATCACGGCCGTCTGGCCGGCACCGGCCGAATGGTCATTCTCCCCGTCGATCAGGGGTGGGAACACGGCCCCGCACGCAGCTTCGCGCCGAACCCGGACGGTTACGATCCGCACTACCATTTCAAGATCGCCATCGAAGCCGGCCTCAACGCCTATGCCGCGCCGCTCGGCTTCCTCGAAGCCGGCGCTGCGGACTTCGCAGGTGAAGTCCCGCTCATCCTCAAGGCCAACAACCACGACAGCCTCGCCGATGAGGCCGACTCCTGGCAGGCGCTGACGGCCTCCATCGACGACGCCCTCCGCCTCGGCTGCGTCGGCGTGGGTCTAACGATCTACCCCGGCTCCGCACTCCGACAGCAAATGTACGAGAACCTGCGCGAATACACGCTGCAGGCGAAGTCGGTGGGTCTCGCCGTCATCGTGTGGAGCTATCCGCGAGGCAGTTCGCTCAGCAAGAAGGGTGAAACTGCCATCGACGTGGCAGGCTACGCCGCGCAGATCGCCGCGCAGATGGGCGCCAACATCATCAAAGTCAAGCTGCCCAGCGATTACATCGAGCAGGATGCCGCCCGCAAAGTGTACGAGAAAGAGAAGATTGCGATTGGTACAATGGCCGAACGCGTCAAGCACATCACGCAGTGTGCCTTCGGTGGCAAGCGCATCGTCATCTTCAGCGGCGGCGCCAAGTCCGACGACGACCAGGCCGTTTTCAACGATATCCAGGCCATCCGCGACGGCGGCGGCTTTGGCTCGATCATCGGCCGCAACACGTTCCAGCGAAAACGCAACGACGCGCTGAAATTCCTCGATCACATTATCAAGATCTACGGCAACTGATCGATCTCGCTCCCGCCCGGAGGGCGCACGCACATAGCCAGGGACTTTAGTCCCTGGGTTTTGGTCAAACGAATAGGGCACTCCGTCCGGAGGACGGACGAACAACAACCACGCATCCCGCCCGCCCATCCGGGCGGAATGCGTCGAAGATACATCCTGACCGGGGATTGAAATCCCCGGCTAAGCGCGTGCGCCCTCCGGGCGAATCCACACATCACTTGAACACATCATTTTCGTCGAACACAACGCCATGCCGGCGGAGTAATTCAAGGAATTCCGTGCGAAAATCCTGTCGCTTGTGATGTTCCTTCTGCCTGCGAATGTACGCCTCGACATCCGGCAATGCCGAGCGACTCACTGTGAATCCACCGTATCCTTCTTGCCACGCAAACGCCGACATCAACGGAAAAGTCTCATGAATCCACTTCGACGATCGCGCCTTGATCTGCTGCAACATCTGCGAGTGCGAAAGGTCTGCTCGATATCGAATGAGGAGATGCACGTGATCCGGCATACCATTGATGGCTAACAACCCGCAACGTAAGTCACGCAAGACGCCCCCCAAGAATGGAAACAACCGCCCCTCCAACTCCGTCGAAATCAGATTTTGCCGCACCTTTGTGCTGAATACACAATGGTAGTAATTCTGAGTAAACGCACTCGGCATTGCATGCTCTCCCGATCCCCTGGATCGATTACTTCGCCAAGGAGCTAAATTATGCACGTGAGTTTTCGCGAGAAAACACGTTAGTGGAAGCGTGAGTGACAACATGCTGACGCTCGATCGATACGGCACGGGCCCGATCTCACTTCCGGCCCGGAGTCCGTCGCTCGCGCAAGGCCCCTTACCCGGAGGGCACACGCGCATAACCAGGGACTTCAGTCACTGGGGTTCCGTCAAACGAATGGGACATTCCGTCCGGAGGACGGACGAACGCCCCGTATCTAGACACCGATCGAATTGCACCGACACGCCGCCGGGGAGCGCCGATCCAGCTTGGCGAACGATGAACGCGGTCCACGTCCATCCCCACGTATCCAACCCGCACGAACCGATTTTTTGCACAATTTGCGCCAATTTGCACCCCCTTCTTGGGGGACGCCCGAATTCCGTCCCCTTTCGCCCGAAGGAAAACCACCCGGAATTCCCCCTCCATCAACGAATTCCCGGAAATATTGCCGCCTCTGTCAGCCAATACGAGAGCGTGGACGCACCGACGCCTCGCCATCCCGGCAACTGCGTTGTCCCGTCCCCAGCAATTTCATTCGCTCGAATCGAAAACGCACATTCGTATTGGAGACAGAGGCCATGAATCCCCACCGTACGCTACCGCTCGCCGTCACGCTCCTTGCATTTACCCTCCTGGCGCCGCCGATCGCCCGCGCGTCCGCCGAACCACCAGAAGCCGTTCTCTATCGCGCCTATTTCACGGAAAATGTCGCAAAGGACTACGCCGGCGCGAGATTGCTTTACAACCAGGCCGCCAAGGCCGACTTGTCCGACGATCTCAAGCTCGTCGCCCGCATTGGTTCGGATCGCTGCCGCGACCACATCGCCGCCGATGATTTCTCCACACTCATGCCGCCTGACACGCTCGTCTATGCCGAACTCCGTCGGCCCGGCGAACTCATCGCCGCCCTCTCCGACATGCTCGGTATGACGCCCGAATCGATGCGCGCACTGCTCGATCAACGCCCCGACGCCGCCGCCGGCACCATGGTCAACATGCCTCGACAAATCGCCCTGAGCCCCACGCTGCTCGAGGCGTTGTCCTCGTTCGGCGGTGCTGCAATCGGCGTCACCGAAATCGACCTCGCCGGCAACCGACCGCCGTCGGGCGTCCTCGTCATCCATCACGGCGACGTGAAGCTCATCAAGGGACTTATCGAAACCGCCTTTCAGTTCGCGCCGACCACTGAGAAAATCGCAGGTCTGCCCACGTTTCATTCGCCGGTCCCCGACCTTGGCGGCATTACCGGCGTCCTGACGGAAGGTCTGCTCATCGTCGGTAACGATCGAAGTCTTGTACAAAGTGCGGCCGATCGGCTCGTCGGCAATGTCTCGGACTCGCTGCGATCACGACCCGATCTGCAGGACGTCTTCGCCGAACGCGGCGATCGCATGTTCTTTGCATTCGGCGACCTCACGCGCGTCTACGATCTGGCCCGGCAGCAGGCGGGCGAACACGATCGCGATGATCTCGTCGTCGCCAACACGTTTCTCGACCTCGAACACCTTCGCTGGGCGACGCTTTCCTTCGGCGCCGATCGCGGCGCTCTAGGCCTTACGGCCCGCGTCTGCTACGCCGACGATCATCGAAGCCTCGTCTACAACATGCTGCGGCTTCCCTCGATGTCGCGTGACTCGATGCGCTATGTCCCGGCCGATGCCGCCGCCGTCTTCGGAATCGGACTGAACCCCACGCTCGCGCACATCGCGGCCGGACGCGCGGAGGATTCCGCTGATGTGACGGGCTTTGATATCCCCCGCGAGATCTTCGGCAACATCCGCGAAGTCTGCGCCTTCATCGTCGCCGGCCCCGCCGGTCACACGCTGGACGGCCGCGACCCGATTCCCAATGCGGCCATCGTCATTGCGTCGAACGACATTGTCCGATCGCGAACCCTGTGGAATGAACTGCTTCGTATACCGGGACAAACCGTCGGAAGCGGCCCCGTCGAACCCAGCGAGTTCGAAATCGCAGGCCAAGCCGTGACGAGCTACTTCATTCCGGAATTGGGCAAAGTGTATGTCGCACAAGTAGACAACTGTCTGAGCATTGGCCTGACGCGCCGCGCCATCAAGGGCGTGATCGAGGCGAAGACGTCTGAAAAGTCCATCCTCGACGACGAAGCCATGGGACCCGCCGTTGCACGACTGCCCGACAGCGCCGGCATCGTGCTCGTCGGACACGTCGGTCGGCTTGCGGAAGTCGGCGGAGAAATGGGCGAGCCCGAGTTGGCCGCCGCCGCCGGGCCTGCGTCGAAACTGTGTCGCAACACGACATTCTGGTTCGGCGTCGGCCAATCCCGCACGCAGTTGACGCTCACGGGCGCATTGACCGGCCTTCCGAACGTGAACGAAGCCGTCGGCATGTTCGGTCCGATGTTTCAAGGGCGACACGAGCACAGCGCGCACAGGCGCACGAAGTCCACGATCCGCCATGACGTCGCACCGCCAGAAGCGCCGCGCCGCCCTAGCGCCGCCGCTCAACCTGAAACTAAGTAATTAGGACGCCGGCAGCGCGGCGCCCGCATGTTCGCGTCGCGCATTGCATCCGGCACAACTTGTGACCATCTCAACCAGCTTTCGGCGACGCCGGCAAGAGTCCGAGCGTCGCCGAAAGCATGTTATCGCCACTTGATCCCCCATTGTCGCACCGCCCGCCCCGCATGAAGCCCAGTTGCTGGACGCAGACACGCGTTTTGGATATACCCGAGCATTATTCGTCCTCACGGATTTGCCCCGCCAGACGGGGTGATCGGGACAATCCTGGCGACGGGGAATTGCAGCGAAACGTGCGACCTCAATCTCCCTCCGCCGATCTTGGGAGATTTAGTCCATGCGCTCGCCGCTCATCGTCTCGCTCGTCGTATCCATCGCCTTCGCATCCTCGACATTCGCGGCCGACCTGCCGTGGACGCAGTTGTCTTTGTCGTCCGCTCAAGTCGATCGATATCTCCAGGACCACCCCGATCGCGACGGCCGCGGCATTGTCATCGCCGTTCTCGATACGGGCGTCGAAGTCGACGTACCCGGCCTCCAGATGACTTCGACTGGCGAGGTCAAGGTCATCGACGTTCAGGACTTCACGGGCGAAGGCGACGTCGAGATTCGTCGCGCCATGTGGAGCGAAGACGGCACGCAAATGATCGACTACGCCGACGACGGCTCCCCACGGCTCTACACGCCGCCCCCGGTCGACCTTCGCCCCGAAGGCACGACCGTCTGGTTTGGCCTCTTCAAGGAAGCGGCGTTTAAGAACTCATCCGTGCGCGACATCAATGACAACGGTTCGACGAAAGACGAATTCGCCGTCTGCGTCGTTTCGAAGGACAACGGCACCGACGATGACGCCGTCTGCTTCGTCGATACGAACCTGGATCGGGATTTCTCCAACGAATCGCCGATGCGCAACTACAAGCTCAACTACGACAAGATCAAGTTCGACCGCAAAGCGCCTGAGAGCGAGACGGAACCGCTCACGATCGAACTCAACATCTTCATCGGCGAGCGCAAAGTCGTCTTCCACTTTGACGACGGCGGTCACGGAACCCATGTGGCCGGCATTGCCGCCGGCTATCGGATCCAGGGACAGGACGGCTTCAACGGCGTCGCGCCTGGCGCCAAAGTCATCAGCCTCAAGCTCGGCCATAACAGTCTGTCCGGCGGCGCGACGACGACGGGATCCAAGAAAAAGGCGATTGAATACGCGGCCCGATACGCACGCGAGCACAACGTCACAGTTGTCTGTAACCTCAGCTACGGCATTGGTTCCATTCGCGAGGGCCACGCTGATATCGACAAGACGCTAAATAGAATCCTCCGCGAGAATCCCGGCCTGATCTTCTGCACGAGCGCCGGCAACGAAGGCCCCGGCCTCTCCTGCGTCGGCTCTCCCGCCGCAGCCCGCAGCGCGATCACTGTCGCCGCCCTGCTCGCCGTCGATACCGCGAGCGACGTGCGCGCCGAGAAGATTGACGCCCCCCAACTCACGCAGTTCAGCTCCCGCGGCGGCGAACTCGCCAAACCCGATGTCGCCACGCCCGGCATGATGACGTCAACCGTCCCGAAGTGGACGAAACGCGGCGACTTCTGGCAAGGTACAAGCATGGCGTCGCCATACGCGACAGGTCTCTGTGCGATCCTCGCACAGAACCTTCGCGAAGCCGGCGTCGCCCCGCGTTCCAACTGGATCAAACAGGCGCTGAAAGCGTCAGCGATGCCGATTCCCGGGTTCACGACGCTCGACTACGGCGCCGGCCTCCCCAATCTGCCCAAGGCCGTCGAACTCGTCACGAAAATCGCCGAACAACGCAAAGACGATCCGCTCTTCGATCTGGACATCGATGTGGAAAGCCCCCTTGCCGTCGGCGGCCATAGCGAGGCCGCATACTGGCGAACGGCCTATCCGCCGACGGATCGCGACGTCTCCTTCCGCATTACGCCGGTTTTCGCACCGATCCCCGACGTCACGGCAATCACAGCGTTCTCAAAGCGCCTGACGCTCGCGAGCGACGCCGACTGGTGCAGGATCGAGCAGGACCAGATCTACTTCCGCAGCGAGCAGTCCGCGGAAGTGCGCGCGCGATATGACGCGTCCAAGCTTCAGAAGCCGGGACTCTACACGGCGACGATCACGGGGACCGCCGACAATGTTCCTCTTCTTCGTCTCGTGAACAGCGTTGTCGTTCCCCATCGCGTTGATGCGAAGTCGGACTACACATTACGGCTGGAGAATCAGATTGTCCGCGGCTGGGTCGTGAACCGGCACTATGTGGAAATCCCCGCCGGCGCATCCGCCATGCATGTGCGCCTCAAGGCGATCGACGGAAAGCCAAGCACCGCGCAAATGTACTACATCTTCATGCCTGACGGTCGCAAGGCGACGGGCCGCTACCCCGTTCGATTGGATACGACGAAGGACCTCCTTGAATCGTCAACGACGATCACCGACAAGCTCACGCCCGGAATATGGGAACTGCCCGTCACATGCACCGGCGCGGCCGAGACGTCGCATTACGCGTTGGAAGTTCGTTTCGACGGCATCCAAGCCGAGCCGCAAGTTGTCGCAGACCTGGAAGGCAGCCCCGGTCATGCCGCGTCGGGCGACTTGGTATTGACGAATGTCTTTGATCATCCGTTGCACGTCGCGATGTCGGGACAGATCGAGGGAGAGCAGCAGATCGTCACGAAAAAGGCCAGCCCCGACGACGACAAAGTCAGCGTCGATCTCAAGATGACGTCGGACATTCGCGCAGCCCGAATCCACGTCAAGCTCTCCGAGAAAGACTATGCGAAGACGACCGATTGCGGGATCAACGTCCTCAATCCTGCGGGTAACGCGATCGCGCAGGACGGACTGGGCGAGCCTGAGGCCACACTGACGGCGAACAATCCCGATCCCGACAGCGATACTGTCACATGCAAACTCGAGATCATGCCGGCCTTCGCATATTACAATACCGAAGATAGCGTCGAATTCGAGATCACGATCGAGTACCTGTTCAAGCACCCGATCGACGTCAGCGTAACGCAAGGCAATGACACGTCGTTGACGCTCTATCCGGGCGTGCCCGCCAGGCTGGAATACAAACTCGGTCGTCCGCTCGGCAAGGGCGAGAAGAACCGAAAGCGATTCGGGTATATCCGCGCAACGGAGAAACGCTCGAACGCATGCGTCGCGGACGTGGAGATTCTCGAGAAGTAGGAAGCACCCGCAACGAGGACCAGCGCCGGCGCAATTCCTCACGAAGCAAGAAACAGGAGGCCGGCGTGCAGCCGGACAGCGCGCGTGCGATCGATACGGAAGGCGGATTGCCAGCCTGCGATCGTCACCTCTGTAGCCGAATCAGGACGCCGTCGTTGCGACGCTCGACGCCATGAGGTTCTCAGCGAGCTGCTTGGTCAGAACGGCAAAGACGCGGCTGTTGAGGACATCGACCTGGATCAGCCCCGCCATCTGCTCGATGTCGCCATCCAGACCGTCCAGCGCCTTGACGAGGACCTTGACATCCAGTTCGACTCTATCCATCGCCTGTCGGCACGTCGTGACGGCTTGTTCGACGGGCATCGTCTGCGCCAACACCCGCGAAATCGCGGATGATGCGCCGACGATTCGCGCCAGCAGATTTGCGTCCGCGTTTTCCGGCAGGTCGGCGCCCGTTGCGTGATGGAATCGCACGGATTCACACATGATCTCCGGCAGGTTCCATTGCTCGAGAACCACTGCCGTGACTTCGCCGTGCGTGACGCCCATCAGATTGTATTCACCCTGCATCCAGGCATCGCCGGAATGCGGCTGATAGCGACTGGCGATGGGAGCATACTGATCGGGCAGCGCCTGCGCCAGAACGAGTACGCCGAGATCGGCGAGCAAGCCGATCATGAACGCTTCATCACGCCGGGCAGGCAACAGCGCGTTTGCGAACTTCGACGAGAGAATCGCCGTTGTGACGCTGACGCGCCAGTAGTAACTGATGTCGATCAACTCGCACTTCAGTTCGTCTGTCTTCTGAACAAGATAGCGCGCAAGCACGAGGTCGCGGATTCGCTTGACGCCCAACAGCGCGATCGCATGCTTGAGCGAACTCACTTGCCGCGTCACGCCGAACAGCGGCGAATTGGCAAGCCGCAGAACGCTCGCCGCGATCCCCGGATCCGTGCTGAGCAATTCGACCAGCTTGTTGTAGTCGCAGTTTGAATCCTGCGTCATCTCGTAGCAGCGCGTCGCAACCAGCGGCATCGATGGGATCGATGCCGATCGCTTAATGGATTCCAGGGTTTCAGCCTGCATCATGTCTTCTCCCCGGTCGTCGGCGAACGCTCGGTAAAATCAGTCAACCTCTAGGAATCGGCAGTCCCGAAACGCCGCTTGATGAGTCAGACGACATCCCGCCTGAAAGAACTGTTTGACGCGCCGACGCAGAATCAACAGAGGGCCGGGGCATGATGCCTTTCGGCAGAATTCGCCGACGACACACCGACGACAGACCCGTGCTCCGCATGGCTGATATCGCGGCAAATACGTGCGCAGCCGTGCACCGCCTCCGCGAAATCCGCTATTCGCGACATCAATCGTCTAACGACGCCGCGTCGCCCGGCCGCCACTGGCCATCCGGACCGAGCATTTCAAATGGCCGATAAGCCGCCTTATAGTTCATGCGGTTGCAGTCCCGAATGTAGAAACCGGCATACCAGAAAGGAAGGCCCCGACTCCGGGAGGCTTCTATTTCGCAGATCGCCGAATAGACTCCCAAGCTCCGCCGCGCCTCCGCCGGATCAAAATAGAAATAGACACTCGACCAGCACGACGGACATTCATCAACGATGCTGACGCCGACCAGCCGGCCGCCCACACGGAAGGACAGCTCGATCGTGTTCGTCGGTGAGTCGTAGAGAAATCGTTCAAAATCCTCGCGCTGCTCGCCCATTTTCCCGTCGTGCTGATAGCGAAGATAGTCGGCGTACATCGACCATTTCTCGTCCGAGATGCGCGGTGTCTCAATCGACATCGTGACATCGGCATTCCGCCGGACGACGCGCCGTTGCGATTTGGATGCCTTGAAGAACCCCGTCGGAACTCGAAGCGGCACGCATTCCCGACAATCCGTGCAGACGGGTCTGTAGATAAGCCTGCCGCTCCGCCGAAACCCGTGGTTCATAAGCAACTCATAGTCGGCGGCGGAGATCGAATGCACCTGTGAAAACACGTCCGTCGCCACACGATCGGGCAGGTAAGGGCAATCGTGCGGACTGCTCAGGTAGAGCGACAGAGGCAGCGTGTCTCTCGATGGTTTCGCCGGATCGGTCATCGCCTATAGAATACCGCAGGAGTTCACGTGCCGGGATCGTCCGACGTCGCGCGAGTGTCAACTTGCGACGAAGTCGCCCCTCTACAGAGAAAGGAGCCCTCAAATGCTTCGTTTTCGCCACATTCTGACGTCACTTGCCCTCGTGTCGCTCATCGCCATCCAAGCCGAGGCCTCACCGAATCTCGGCGACAAGGCCCCAGCACTCGGCATAACCGGCTGGGTCGGCGAAAAGCCGGCAAGCGTGCCTGGCGACGAAAACGCCAAGGACCACGTGTTTGTCGTCACGATCTGGGCGGGCTGGCACAATCGATCGCTGTCCATCCTCCCCACGATGCACCAGCTTCAGACGGACAATGCCGACAAAGGCCTGATCGTCGTCATGGTCTCGGCCGAAGACGCTGATGAAATCCAATCGCACATGAAGACCGACAAAGCGAAGTCCGCCTTCTTTGCCGTGGACGGCGATGCAGTGGCGACGGACACATGGGCCGACGACAACGACGCGTTTCCAATCAGCTATGTCATCGGCAAGGATAACCTCGTCGCGTGGAAGGGGGACCCTAGTCGACATCCGGGAGAAATCGAGCAGGTCGTTCGCAAACTCTTCGACGGCTCATTCGACCTGAATGCCGCAAAAAACGAGGAGGACAACGACCGGAAATACGAAGAACTTACACAACAACTGCAAACGGCCTATGGGCTCGGCAAAGAGGACGAGGCTTTCAAGATCGTCGACAAGATGATCGCAACGAAACCGAAGGAACTGCATCCGTACTTCATCAAGCGCCAGATGATTCAGCAATTCAACGCATACACGAGGCTACCGGCCCATCTTTCCGCAATGGAGCGGGTCTTCAAGGATTCCGCTTCCGACCTGGCCCGCATCCTCGAAGTAGAACTGACGTTCGAAGTCGGCGATCGGAATCCCGCCTTCATGCTGCGCTGCGCAGATCGCCTGCAGACGCTGACAAACGGCCGCGACCCGAACGCCCTCGTCGCGATCGCCGCCATTTGGGCGGAACTGGGGATGCATGCGGAAGCCGTCGAGTTGCTGGAAAAAGTCGTCGTCCTGCTGCCGCCGGGCGAAGAACGCCGCCCCGTCGAAATGCGTCTCGCCTATTACAAGGCAATCGAGCGTCTTCGCGAACAGCGCAGCAAACAGACGAAGGAACCGACATCGACCCCTTCGGCTGACACATCAGCATCGGAGTAAAACGGATCAGCCAAGCGCGCTGTCGATCGCCGCGGCCAGATCCTTCTTGCCTGTGACGCCGACGAATTTCTGCACGACTTTGCCGCCATTGAAAACCAGGATCGTCGGCAGACTTGTCACTCCGAGCCCTGCGGCTCGCATTGGGCTCGACGCAAAGTCGTACTGCCCCACTCTCGCTTTGCCTGAATACTCTGCGGCAAGTTCGGAAATCGTCGGTTCAAGCGCCTTGCACGGTGGACAATAATCGGCGCCGAAATCAACGAGTACCGGCACAGGCGCGCGAAGCACCTCCGCATCAAAATTCTCGTCCGTGAATTCGAGCATCGCAGCACCCGACATCGCGTCAGTCGTCCGGGATCGGAGTTTGTTATCCAAGCGCGCTGTCGATCGCCGCGGCCAGATCCTTCTTGCCTGTAACGCCGACGAACTTCTGCACGACTTTGCCGCCCTTGAAGACGAGAATCGTCGGAATCGCCTGAACGCCGTACTTCGCGCCGGTGCTCATGCTGTTTTCCGTATTCAGCTTGCCGACTTTGGCCTTGTCGGCGTACTCCGTCGCGATCTCGTCAATCGTCGGTCCGAGCGCGCGGCAGGGCATGCACCATTCGGCCCAGAAGTCCACGAGTACGGGCTTGTCGGATTGGAGTACTTCACTGTCGAAGTTGTCGTCTGTGAATTCCAGCGTATTGGCGCCTGCCATAGCGATAAGTCTCCCTGTTGCCGGTCTCTTGCGATTTCGCGGTCCCGAAGGTCCGCAACCCTATAACTCGGGCGGATTCTAGGTTTGCGTATACGGCAAGTCAAAATTGCAGGAAAAACAGGCCTTCGGCCGCAGATTTCGCTGAAATGCGGCTCCGGCATTGATCGCGAGTCTTGGCGGAACCGCCGATAAGGACGCCCGATTCCGGCGTCGAACGACGCCCACGCCAAGTTCCGCAGACGCCCGCCGCTGTTTGCCGATGACAGATTGTGGTCATGCGACAGGCCCTCTCGGCCAACGCCGGCGCCCTCGCATTGGTTATCGATTTTGGAGGTATGAAGATGTTGGATCTCGGTGGAACCTTTACGGCATTTATCGACTCGATTTTCGGCTTTGTGAACGGTCTGCTCTCAGCCGTATTCTCCGGGCTGACGACCTTCTTCAACGGATTGAATATCTTCTAACCTTGCTCCCCCGTCACGAACAAAGCAACAAGGGCGCTGCGGCCTTCGGTCGCGCGCCCTTGTTCATTTCCGTCCCAATCGACGCGGTCCGATCCGCCGCGCCCGATGCGATCGGCTATTCGCCGATCAGACTCGCGACGAATCCGCCGACATCTCGACCATCCACAAATCCGTCACAGTTCATGTCCGCCGCCTGATCGGTCGGCGCCTGCCCCAGGAGAATGTCGACGAACGGTACGATGTCCGCGACGTCGATCTGCGAATCGCCCGTCAAGTCTCCGCCGGCGACGGTCAATTGCCAACTCACTGTCCCGTTGCCCTGCGCGTTCGTCGCGCGGACGCCGATCGTGTAGGGCGACAGCGACGGAATCGGATCGTTCCACGAAACGACGCCCGTACCGTTGTCGATCGTCATACCAGGCGGCGGGCTGCCAACGAATGACCAATTCAGAACCGGCGCCATGCACGTCGGATTCGTCAGCTGCGGCGTCGGTCCGACATACGCCCCATCGCAGGGCGCGATTGTCGCGTTCGCGATCGGCGACAGTTGCGGCGGTGCGCCCGTCACGCCGATGAAAATGTCTTTCGTCACGCTGCCCGCGCCGTTCGTCGCACGCACGAAGATGCGGTATTGGAACGGCGACGGAACGGGAGCGGGCCAGGAGATCGCACCCGTCATTGGGTTGATCGTCATGCCCGGCTCCGGATTGTCGAGCGACCATGTGATCGGCGCCATATTCAGGGGCAGCGTCACAGTCGGTGCATCACTTGAATACGGCTGCCCGCACACGGCAAGGTCGGCGCCGAGGTTGCCGAACTCAGGAACGCGCTGACCGACGATCAACGGTTCGCAATAGACGACTGTATTGTTGTCCTCAAACGTCTCTGCGATCTGGTTCAGATCATCCATGATCGATCCGAGATAGTAGGTCCCGGCCGCCATGTCGGCCGGCATGTCGATGTCGACGTCGAAGTCGAACCCGTCGCCGTACGCGAGATCCCACAATAGCGCGCCGAGATCCGTGTCGCTCGTCGTGATCGTCTCATCCGTTGACAGGTAGAACCCCTGCGAAATCGTGAATTCGTTCGTGATGCCGAAATTCTCGATCACGCTGCGCACTGTCAGCAGATCGCCGGGATAGACAATCGCCGGCGTGAAAAACACGGGAATCGCCTTGCCGAGCACGGGCCCCGCCGTGAAGTCGGCGTTTGCGAGATCACGGACCGGCGGGTTGGAGGGGCCCGACGCCGGATAGAGGAATCGAACGCCGTTGCGATCGTCCGCATGCGTTTCAACGATGTTCTGATCGCCGATGGGTCCGCCGCTCGGATAGCGCGGGTTCATCGTCGTGACAAACCAGTTGAATCCCGCGGGCTCGTTCCCTATCGGTTCGTGACCGAGCCCGAGGGCGTGACCCATCTCGTGAACGGCAACGAGTAGAAATGAGAATCCGCCATCCGGAATGGGCGCGGCGACGACGTCGCACGTCGGGTTCGTCGCCAACGTATAGCCGACGCCTTCAGGAAAATCGCTGAAGACCATGTCCATGTCGAACCACGCGGCGCCGCTGTTCACGAGGAACGTCACGCCTAATACGCCGGGATCGAGATCCTCCGCCGGCACAGCGGCCGTATCGCTGAACCCGTCGAAATTGTCGATCGGGTAGTCCTGATCGTTGCGAATATACGAGTATTCGAAGACCGAGCCGGGAACGATGTTCCACAACACCATCGATTCGAGAATGAGCACATCCGTCTCACTGCCGGGCGGAAACGTCGACGGCGAAAGGTAGCGGATACTCTGCGCTCCCGGCCACACGACATTGACGCTGCCCGCCTGAAACCAGCTGAATGCATGCAGACTTGGCACGTTGGCGAATGATGCCAACGCAACGATTGCGAACAGCGAACTTGAGCGAATGCACGGTCTCATCGTTCGCCCCCTTCCGACTTTTCGGGTGCGGGGGCCGCCCCAGCGTCCGCCTTGTTTTCACGCGACGCCGGCGCTACCGCGCGCTTGGCGTTCGGTTCGTTCGTACTGCCAACGCGTTGTCGAATCGGCGCGGCTTCCGGCGGTTTTCGCATCGGTCGGGCGCCCGTCTTCGACTCCTCGGCGGCTGCCGTTCGAATCGGAACGGGACGCAGTTTCACTGGAACATGCCGCCCCGCCGGCTGCGTCAGCTTGTGATCCCTGCTCGCGTCGAGTACGGGCTGAATCGCATAGCGGAATTCCGCGAATGTCATCAATCCGGCAGCGGCGTCTTTCGAACGATCGACGACGCGCATATTCGACGCCGCGCTCGATGCCTGCCCGTGGACATGAGCCTGGGGCTGAACAGCGTACTCGATCCACGACTCATCGTTCATGCCGGAGACGGGGAGTCCGCCGTGTTGAAACACATGCGCCGCGCCGGTCTGATCCGTAACGATTCGGAACGCGCCTTGTCCGATACCGACAGTCGGAAACGTCTTGTATTCAGGAAGCAGGAACAGCAGCCATCGCTGCCCCGTCTGGAACTCCGGTGCGCAGCAGATTCGAAGCTGCTTCTCGCCGATGCAGCCGCCGGGAACGACGAGCGTGCGTTGAAGCGGAGCGCCGTCGTAACCGCCCTTGAGATACTCGATATTTAGCAATTCGACAGTCGTCTCGATGCGACGCGGGTTGTCGGCCCAGCGAGGCGTCATCTCGCCGATCTCGGCAACGATCACTTGCGCTGAATAATCCGCCATTGTGGCGACGCTCATCGGCACGACTGTGCCGGCGATCGCTCGGCGGTCCGCTGCGAAACTGCCGCATGCGATCGTCGCAATGAGGAATCCCGTCCGGATGTGTCGTCCCCATGTCATATGTACATTTCTCCCGCAGCCGCAGTCCCCAGCCTGCGGGCGCTGACACTTGTTCCCGGCATTTCGGACATTCGTAGAAACGCTACCAAAATCGTAAGTCGAGCTCAGGCAAGGGGTCAATGAATCGCGCGCAGCGAATCTCGCGGATATCGGCCAGTCGAGTGCATGAAATGCGGGTGCGTCGAAGCGTTGGATCGTCCGTAAAAAAGACGAGACGGGTCGGCCGAGGCCACAACCCGTCTACGTCCGTTGAACATGCAATTTCGTAACGGTGGTCAGAAAGCGACCTGTCCAGATTTACCAATATCTTCGAACAACCGTTCCGACGCGATGTTCAGACGCTCTGATGTCACAAAGGTCCCTTTGTCGATTTCGGACCGAATATCGACAATTCTGCGTGCTTTGTCGTCCGGCAGTTCGGCAAGCCGGCTCAGGAATCGTGCGAGTTCCGAGATCTCGACCCGATCACCCTGTTCCGCCGCCAATTTTGGGGCCGCCCGGCGCGTCGATTGCTGTGCGAACTCTCGAAGCGTCGCCGAAGATGCCAATCCGTCGATGGTACCGATGTCCGCCATTCAAATTACCCTTCTGTCGTTGGCGTCGCGGATCCGTCCGCTGTTAGAAGATTTACGATCCGGGGCCTCGACGGTTCGGCCGTCGCTGTCAAAATCTGCGTGCTCCCGGCATTTTTCGCAGCTCGGTCGGTGGGCTCCAGCCACCGTTCCCGTGCCCGATTGATATCGGATGCCAGTATTGAAACGCTGGAGAAAATCCGATCCGGATCGGCACTATATCTTGCGCTTCGCGACCAACGAAACGAAGCGCCAATTCCGGATGTCGGACGCAGTCATTATGGGACAAATCGACGTAAATGCTTGAAAAATGGAGACGTAGCAACCCAGGGGCGCCTGTGAAATTCGAGTGTCGCATCAGGCATTTCGCCGCTCGCACCACTACATATGGTGTACAGCCCGTCTGAATGCCGCATGCCGCCGTCATCCAATTTTTGATGAAACCAATGCGACGCTTTTTATCGGAATGTGATTTTCGGAGACTTGAACCAGGCAACAATCGCCGGTCGCCGCCACGCGTTCCGTGGGGCATCCGTCACGACCGAGGACGAAGTTCCGAATCGGCCTCCGCCCGGTCCGGCGCCACCTCGGGAAAATCGCTCGCCCCCGTGTTGGCGGACTCGTACCGGGCCTCGAGAATCCGAAGTCCCACGACGAGATTCACCAGCTGACCCGCTACAAAAACGAAGTCTCGCTTAAATGCCGCGTACACGGCGATCACACCGGTCGCGAGGAGACAGACATACACAAGCGATAACGGCAGAGTGAATCGTTTCGCCTTCTTCGACATCCACAGATGCAGGATCAGACAAACAAGAATCGTCCCCTGCGCCGCGGTTCCAACGCACAGCCAAACGGTCTGAATGCTCAATTCGCCTAACAACATCCGCCCCACTTCCACACATCGCGCGTTCTTTAGTCGCACGGAATCGACACCACACGCTCGATGCCGCTATTCCGCGAATCCACCGCGTCGATAGAGCAACACAAGGAATATCGGCACACCGACAATGGCCGTCACGACGCCGATGGGAAGACTCGCACTCGCACTCGTGGTCGACGAAATCGCCGACCACATTCCCATCGCAATCTGCGACAACCAATCGCACACGGCCAGAAACACGCCGCCGAGAATCGCCGACGCCGGCAACAACAGTCGACAGTCGCGTCCCAGTACGAGCGCCGTCATCTGCGGCACGACGAGCCCGACAAAGCCGATCGGCCCGCATATCGCGACAACCGCCGATGTCGCCAGTGAGGCGAACACGAGGCAAGTCAACTGCAGCCGTCTTACATCCACGCCGCGCGACATCGCGAGATCCTCGCCGAGCATGTATTGATTCAGTCCGCGGGCCTGGAGCAGGAGCAGGACCCACGACGGCACCAGCAACACGAGGCTCGGCGCAGATTGTTGCGCGCCGAGCGCTTCGAGCGAGCCCATCATCCATCGCACGATGTTGAACGTCTCGCGCTGATTCGACAGGTACGTCACAAGCATCATCATCGCAGAACAGAACAGCCCCATCGTCACGCCCGCGAGCAGCAACTCCGCCGTACCCATTCGCCGATTGACTCGCGTGATCAGCAGGATCAACCCAATGACGAATAACGATCCGACAAACGAAGAAATCGAAACCGGCGTCAATCCGATAAGCGTCCACGCCCAACCCAGCTTGACCGCAATCAAAGCGCCAAGCGATCCGCCGTTGACAACACCAAGCGTATACGGCGTTGCCAACGCGTTGCGAAACATCATCTGAAACACGGCGCCGCACAGCCCCAGCGTGATGCCCGCCTGCAGCGCTAGGACAGTCCGCGCCATTCGTATCTGAAACCCGATCGTAAAGGCCATAGAATCATGATCGCCGCGGAACAGCGACTGCCAGGCATCCCGCCAGCCGATCGTCCCCCATTGCGTGCCGATTCCCGGGCTCATCACAACGACCAGCGCAAGACCGCCGAAGCATGCTGCGAGCATTCCCCAGAAGCGTGCCGCCGACAGCCGTTTCATTCCAGTCCCTTCACGCTCGCCGCGCCGTCGTCGCCCGCTTCCGACGGAACCAGCATCGCCACTTGGCGGCCATCGATCGCAACGGCCTTCACAGTCACGGCGAAGACGGGAGACAGAACGTCGGGGCGCAGGACCTCGCCGGCCGGACCGCTGCAAACCGCTCGCCCCTGATTCAATAGCAGAACGCTGTCGCAGTATCGGCCCGCGAGATTCAGATCGTGCGTTACGACAACGACGGCCACGCGACGCTCCTCGGACAGTCGCCGGAGAATCTCGAAGATCGCGAGTTGATGCCGCCAGTCCAATGCCGTCGTCGGCTCATCGAGCAAGAGCACTTGCGGGGCTTGCGCCATCGCCGCGGCGAGATGCACCCGCTGCGCCTCGCCGCCCGACAGGGATCCAATCGGACGATCGATGTACTGGATCGTTTCCGTCAACGCCATGGCGTCCCGCGCGATCGACACGTCGCGGCCGCTCTCGAACAACCCAAGGCCGCGATGCGGATAGCGACCTAGGAGAACGACTTCCCCGGCCGTCAGGCCCGGCGCCGTCGGCACGCGCTGCGGCATGTACGCGATTCGCTTCGCTCGCTCAATCGCGCTGAGCGCACTCAATAACGCGGCGTCCAGTTGAATCGATCCTCGACTTGGCCGAGCAAGACCGCCGAGCAGTCGCAGCAATGTGCTTTTGCCGGCGCCGTTTGGTCCGACGATCCCCCAGCACTCGCCGGCTCGCACTGTCAGTGAGACGTCCACAAGAAAGTCGTGCTGCCCGTCGAACGAGTAGCAGACGCCATCGGCCGTCAACATCGTCGGCGGGGCATCACTCACGATCTGCCTCAGGATGAATGACGCCCGACAGAAGGCGAACGGAATCGACGACGCGCGGCGACGGGATCAGGAGATAATCCTCCGTCAGGAAGTAGATGCGATCATCACGGACGGCAGGGATCGAAGGCAGCGCTTTCCATTGCGAGAGCATCGTCGCGCGCAGTGCGTCGGACATGCGCCGAGCCTCGACGGCCTCGATGATCACATCCGGCTTCGCCGCGAGTATCTCCTCGGCACTGACCTGCGGATAAGACACGCTCGATTCGCCGAAGACGTTCACGCCACCAGCGAGACGGATCACGTCGTTCACGAACGCGCCGCGACCAAACGTCACGACGTTTCGAATCCCATCGACGTCCCGATTCACGATCATCAACACCCGAGGTCGATCAAGCTTCACGACGCGCGCATGCAACACGTCGAGCTCGCTTCGAATCCGATCCGCAGCGGCGATCGCCGCATCGCGCGCCCCGAGCCGTTCACCGATCGCGATCAAGCCGCTGAAGATATCGTCGAGTGAATCCGTCTTATCGTGAAACACCGCGATGCCGCGCTTCGCGCAGAGAGACTCGACCGTCGGCATCTGACCGCGAAGCACGACGAGGTCCGGATCGAGCGTCACGATGCGCTCGAGGTCCGGATCCATGATGCCGCCGACGCGCGGTCGCGTCGTCAGTTCCTCGGGATAGACGCAGAAGTCGCTGACGCCCACGATGCGATCCGCGAGTCCGATCGCCGCGATCGTCTCCGCCGCATTCGGCGCGAGCGTCACGATGCGCTTCGGGATGACCAACACCTCCGGTTGAGACGTCACGTTCGTCGGATCGCTCGCCGGCGCTCGTTCGCATCCTCCGCCAACCATGATCGTGACGCAGATCGAGACAACGGCTGAAAGGACGGCGCAGTCGCCTACACGGCGCCCAATCAGCGGCACGGGGTATCCCGCGTCACCGGGCGTGGCGTCGCGCTTAATCCAGGATTGTTGACGACTATCCGAATGCATCGAACTCCTCTTTGGATTTCACACACCGGCCATTGTCCGACGCGCGTCGGCGCGAGTCAAAAACCGTCGTCTCGCGGCCGTGCGTCCCGCCTGCCAGTCGCTACAATCCCCGGCATGGCAACCACTCGCGTCCTCGTCGTCCGGGCCCCCGGCATCAACTGTGAGGAGGAAACCGCCTTCGCCTGGCAGCAGGCCGGCGCGGTCACTGAATCCATACACGTCAGGCGCCTCATCGAGTCGCCGACTTCGCTTGATGCCTTTCAGATCGTGACGATCCCCGGCGGCTTCAGCTACGGCGACGATATCGCCAGCGGCCGCGTTCTGGCCAACCAGATTCGCCACGGTCTCGGCGACGCCCTCGCCCGCTTCGTCGAGCGAGGCGGCTTCGTCATCGGGATCTGCAACGGCTTCCAGGTGCTCGTCCGCCTCGGGCTCGTGCCGGGCCCCGACGCACCGGCGAAAGCCACGTTGACCTGGAACGCCACGGGCCGCTACGAAGCCCGCTGGGTCCATCTGCGTGCCGTCGTCCCGCACTGCCCCTTCCTTCGGATGGACGAACTCTACCATCTGCCCGTCGCCCACGGAGAAGGCCGTATCGCGATCGAAGAAGGTGAAGCCGGCGCGAGTCGCCTCGCCGGGGCGAACCGCATCGCCATGCAGTATGTTTCCGCCGACGGCGCCGCCCCGACTTTCCCCGAAAACCCCAATGGCAGCATTGAAAACGCGGCTGCACTCACGGACAGCACTGGCAGAGTCCTCGGCCTCATGCCGCATCCCGAACGAAATATATTCCCGTGCAACCCACCAGTCCCCACCCGCGATGCCAGCCCTGAAATCGACGGCCGCCCCGTGCATCAGGGCAATCGGCTGTTTCAGAACGCGATCGCGGCCCTGCGCTGAGCTCGATTTGCCGCCTACATAGAGTATACCCCTCCCGCATTTTCCGCCGATTTATCCGCACGGTTGATCCGCAACATCGTGCGATCGGCATGCGCCGGCCGCTTTCTGCGAGACAAAAAAACGCGCAAGAAACAGTCCCCAATTGATGCAGGCAAGGAAGCTGATCATGTCGTCACGGAAGACTCGAATTTCCATCTCGGTTCTCACACTCGTCACGCTCTCGCTCGCGTGTTCGCAGCAGAAGCCGGCGCCGTTCGAACCCGAGGATCACTCGGTCCGCAGCGATCGCGAAGCCCCGTTCAACCCGCCCGAGCGCTACCCGGAATGGGCATTCGATCAGCCCGAATTCGTCAAGCCCGCAGCGCCGGATCAGCAGGCGCCGATCGCGCAGGCGAACGACCCGCATCACTTCTTCACGAACAAGCGGATCGTCATGGTCGAACAGCCGAGCGGCTACACGCCGGAAGAGACGCCTCGCATCGCTGTGTACTACACGAACGACAACGGCTTCCATTGGCACAAGGCCGGCTACTTCGGTCGCGAGCAATCCTACTTCCCGCTTGAGACTGATGAGGACGGCGACTACGGCGTCAACTTCGTCGGCCCGGGTCAGAAACCGGAGGAACATACCCCCGCCTATCCCGAACGGATGTACCACGTCGACACAATGCTGCCCGAAGTTCACGTCAGCATCGATCCGGAAAAAACGTGGTACGACGTCGGCGAGGACATTCGCATTTCGTGGGAGGCCAAGGACCCGCATCTCGAGCAGTTCCCCGTGCGCATCGGCATGCTCATGGACTTCACAGCGAGCCAGCACGACATCATCGAACTCCAGCGCGATCTGCCGGACGAAGGCTCGATCGACTACCACATCTCATCCGAGACTGAAGGACATGAAATCGTCTTCCGTATCGAAGCCCTCGATCGCGCAAGCAACCTCGGCCTCGCCTACTCGCACGCGCTTCAGATCAAGGAGCGCGCCGACGACCAGATCATCTCGAAGGCGACGCGACATCACGACGATCGAATCCGAACGGCGCGGAAGAGCAACGATGCAGCGCCACCGGCATCTGACAAGAAACCGACGCTCGCCGTCACCAAATCGGAAAGTACGAGCACAACAAATACAATGTCCGAATCGGGCAGCGACGCTGTGACGGCCAAGCCGAAGACGCGCGTCAAGGTTGTAACGATCGGCAGCCCCGCCTCGAACGAACCGAAGGCAACGGCGGCGCCGATGTCGTCAACGACGCCGACACCGATCAACTCGGACAAGAAACCGGGCACGCCGATGACGTCGGCGTCGAACGGCGACGACGATGAAATCGTGAAGCTCCTCGACTGTGATGAGCGCGAAGCCTACGAGCAGACGATTTCGCCGACGACGACTGACGACGCTCAGCCGACTGCAAACGCGGCGACTCGGCGATCGTCGACCAATGAGACGCAGGCGCACACGATGACGATCCACGAAGCCCTCGCCCCGCTCAAGGAGGCCATCGGCAAGATCACGGATCTCAAGCGGCCCGTCGCGAAGAATGACGCACGCGCAGGTCAGCCGATCGCAACCGCCGCAAAGCCGACGCCGTCGCAGCCGATCGTCGCTGCGGCAGCGCCGACTCAGCCCGTCGCTACTGCGACGACGACCGCGCTGCGGCCGGCATCGGGAAGCAACACCGCCAGACCGATGGCAGCTGCGTCGCGAACACCGATCGATACGACCCTCGGCAACAGCCTCGTCGCCCCCATGCCCGGCATCGTCTCGAATGGAACGATGGAAAACACGACCTCGCACCCGTGGCGTGCGCTCGGCGCGACCAGCTCCACGGCCAGCGCACAGACATGGACGCTGCCCGAAGCCAAGGCCGCCGTCAGCGCCAAGCCGACGGACGTACCTCAGGAGCCGACAAACGGCCCCGTCCTCGTCGAGGTCCGCGACAAGGAAGAACTGCCCGCCGACTGATCGCATACGGCCAGAGACCGGACAGAAACATGAATCACAAAGGCCGCCGAGTCCTTCGACTCGGCGGCCTTTTCTTCGTCTGCTTCGCTGGGGCGATTCTGTCCGGGCCTGCACAAGAGGACCAGTTGAATGTGGAGCGGGCGTCTCATCTGCAACGAACCGCTGCGAGGCTGGCGCTGCAATACGGTTCATTTCCCGTATCCGCTCGATGTATGAATCGCCCCGCGCTAGGCCAGGTGCTTGAGAAATGTCTCGTTGTCCGGGAACTTCGACAGTTCCTCGAGCATCGTCTCCATCTGCTTCGCGGGCGGCATGTTCAGCAGGCGACGGCGAACGCGCGTCACTTTGTCGTACACTTCCTGCCCGAGGAGCATCTCTTCCTTCCGCGTGCCCGAGGCGCTCAAGTTGCACGCCGGGTAGATCCGCAAATTCGCAAGGTCGCGAGACAAAACGAGTTCCATATTGCCCGTGCCCTTGAACTCCTGGAAGATGAACTCGTCCATCCGGCTGCCCGTTTCGATGAGCACCGATGCGATGATCGTCAGACTGCCGCCGTGTTCGATCTTCCGTGCAGCGCCAAACGTCTGTTTCGGCACTTCCAGCGCGCGGATGTCGAGACCGCCCGTCATCGTGCGGCCGCTGCTTCCGACGAGCGTGTTGTACGCTCGCCCGAGCCGCGTCAGCGAGTCCATGAGGATGACAACGTCTCGTCCCATCTCGACTTGACGCTTCGCCTTCTCGATGGCCAGCTTCGTGATTCGCCCGTGACTCTTCGCCTCGTGATCGTTGCTGGAGAAGAGCACCTCCGGCGCGTTGTTGTGCCAGCCGGCGCCGTTCTTGCAGACTTCCCGGCGCATCTCCGTCACTTCTTCCGGACGCTCATCAACCAGCAGCATCATCAGGAGCGCTTCGGGATGGTTTGCCTGGATACCCGCCGCCATGTGCTGCAACAGAACGGTCTTACCCGTTCGCGGCGGCGCGACGATCAACGCCCGCTGCCCCTTACCGATCGGCGCGAATAGATCGACAACGCGCATCGACATCGGTCCGCCCTTTGTCTCAAACTTGAGCTGTTCGCTTGGATGCACGACGTCGAGCTGATCGAACGGCTGGATCGATCCGTACTGCCGCGCATCCTGGCCGAAGATGCGTTCGACCTTCTGCAGGATCGGTTTGCCGCCGTTACGACTGCGGCCGCGGACACCTTCGATGTACTCGCCGCCCCGAAGCCGAAGGGCCTTAATCGCGTCGCGCGTGACCTGGGGATTGGCGCCGATGGCGGCGTAGTTCTTCTCCGGATCGCGGAGATAGCCGATGCCGTTATCCATCACTTCAAGAGTGCCCGCTGCTTCGTTGCCGTTCGTTTGACTCATAATTGGAATTCCAACGCGCTGGCGGACCCGGCGGCCGCAAACGCAAAATTGTGCGGAAAGATACGCCGCACAGGCAATCCGCCGTCATTGGCGGCATTGCAAAAATAGACCTGTCCTGGGATTACTTCGGCAGAGCGCGGGGCAAATATCCTGCGAGGAGACCCAAAAAACGCTGCCAAGTGCCGGGATTGGTCGAGATCGCCTCCACTACATAAGGCGATCCGAAGACCCCTGAATTATAGCATCAACCTGAGAAACTGCGACATTTGCTGACGCACGTTTGCCGACTCTGCGTCCGAGATTCTTGCTGCCGGAACCGCCCAGCGGGCCGATCCCAATCCCCTCCGGCCATGCCGTGTCCTCAGCGCCTCACGCCGAATCCGTCGAACGTGCCTGAGGGCACACCCTCCGTGACGACGGTCCTTCGAATATTCCGCTCCATTGCCCGACCGACGGCCGTCTGGAACCTGTCCAGTTCGTCGGAACGCCCCTCTATCACCATTTCGACCCGTCCGTCGGGCAGATTCCTGACACTCCCTGTGACGTCGAATTCTCGCGCAATTTCACAGGCCGTATAGCGAAAGCCGACGCCTTGCACACGGCCTTCGAACAGCACGGTTCTGCGAATGGACCCCACGTCGCTCAACTTGTCTATTCCCGTCGTCGTTGACGCGCCCTGGCGCACGCAATCAGTATGTGCCGTGACGATTTGTCACTCATCCACAGCGCGAACCTGGACTTTGTGCCCCTTCGTCTGCGGACTCTTGGGCACTTTCACAGTCAACACGCCTGCCTTGAACGACGCCGAGACCGTTTTGTCCTCGACGTCCTGCGCAAACGTGAAACGCCGACAGAAACTGCCGTAGCGGCACTCGCTGCGCAATCGCCGCACGCTCTCGGGCGGCTCATCCGGCAGCATCTTCACACCCTTGATCGTGATCTCGTTGCTGAGGATCGACACGTCGACATCGGCGGCCGCCACGCCGGGCAGCTCGACGCGAATATGATACGCATCCGGATGCTCCACAACATCGATCCGCGGCGCCCAGTCCTGGCCGTCTAGCGGCGCCGTGTTCACGCCGCCGTGCATGACGCGATCTATCAGGCGATCGAACTCGCCCCGCACGTCCTGCATCGAAAACGGCAGTTCCGATGGAAACGGGAAATTCGGCATGGCAGTCTCCTTTCCGGAGGATTTCTAACCCCGTTCGATTATATCACATTCGCTCATGCGACAGCGAGGCCCGTTGACGCAGTGCTTCATAGAACAATACGGCTGCAGTCGTCGAGACGTTCAGACTATCGACGCGCCCGCACATCGGCAGCCCCACGCGCACACACGCATCGCCGAGCCACTCATCGCTCACGCCTGACGCCTCCGCCCCCAGCACGATGGCCGTTCCTCCGGCGTATGACACATCCGAATAACTCGACTCGGCATCCGGCGTCGCCGTCAACACCTGCAGGCCGGCCCGTCGCAGCCATGCCAACGCCTCCGCGCTCGATGACTCAACAACTGGCACCGTAAAGATCGCGCCGAGACTCGCCCGGATCGCATTGGGTCCGTATATGTCGCCGCGCGCATCGGCGGCGATGACGGCGTCGATCCCGGCCGCATCCGCCGTCCTCATGATCGCCCCGAGATTCCCCGGTTTCTCGACGCCTTCAATCACGGCAATCAACGGATTCGTCGGAATCGTCAGTGAGTCGAGCGTCTGATTCGGCCGCCTTGCGACGGCCACGATGCCCTCGTCGCGCTCGCCGAACCGCAGCTTGGCGTATGCCGCTTCCGACGTATCGATCAGATGCGCGCCGGAGTTTTCGAGCACAACGACCGACGCGGCGGCGTCCGCGCCGCGCACGACGGCGCGACATACAAACGCTTCGACGACCTCGACGCCCGCCTCGATGGCGCGCAGCAGTTCGCGTCCGCCGTCTATGAGGATCAATCCCGACTGCTTCCGCGCCCGCCGCTCGCGCAATCGCGCCGTCGCCTTGATTCTGGCATTCTGTGGGCTGTCGATTCGCTCGGCCATGCGAAGAGAATCGTCGACGAACCCTATTCTCGTCAAGCCGACAAACATATTGATTGACGGCAGAGTAGCCGCCTTGGCCCGTGCCCCGTCAGAGGTTTGCCCAACGCACCAATCTTATCGCGCGCGAATACCGCAGCAGCCATCCGGCAACCATTACGATAAGGGTCACAATGATCACCGCCGGCTCCGCGAAGATCGACCCGCTGCCGACGATCGCCGACAAGATGTCCGACATCCAGTCTTCGAAGATCACGAAACTCCAGGCGAATGCATGCCCCACTGCGACGATCATCCATAGATACGCCGACTCGTATTGCCAGATTTTGCTGAGGTAGGCGAATGGGCGCGACATCGGTCGAATCAGCAAGAGCGTCGCGGCGATCGCGCCCACGACTGAATGCAACAGCCACGCGACGATCGCAGGAAGCGTCGCCCCGACGGCGAACACGGCAAGTAAGTTCAGGAGCCTCGCCGTCGGTTCCTCGATGAAATACATCCCGAGAATCGACACGGCTGAGGCGAGACCAATCATCACGTAGTTACAGAACGCAAATGCAAAACCCGCCTCGTCGTCGCCGCGCATTTGCAGTTCCTGGTAGAAAGTTCGCGGATTGCGGATCAGCCCCAAGTTCGCCGACAACCAGCTCTCGACTGATCGGCGGCGTTCCCAGTCAACTCCGCAACGGCGATACGCCGGCTCCAACGACACCCTCGTATCCTCGCCGCACTCCGTGCATCGACCGCCCTCCGGTAAATGCGTCAGATCGTAGCCGCACTCTTCACACGTCACTGGAATAGAAGCCGGCATCTCCGTCGATCGCGCGCCGATCGCGGCTCGCCGCGCCCAAGTGCCCAGAATCGCGATCCCGACCCAGACGCCGACGAAATTCGCACCGAACCAAACCTCTATGAAATATGAGTTGCCGGGGAGACCGTCTGCAAATTGGCGATCCGACGCGTTGATACACCAGACAATGGACGTCGTGAACAACAGAACCAACACAAGCCCGGGGCCGAAGACGGCACCCTTCGCGACGCGAAGCGCCCTGCCGAACGAACGAAATGCGGACCCCGATCGGTGGACAACCGGAAATGTGATCCATGCGATCACGAGCGTCGCGACCAGAGCCCAAAGCGTCGTGAACGCGAAGATGAGCAACGACGGATGCACGGGGAAGTACATATCCCCCGTCACCGACGCCCAGGCGTCTGCATAACTGCGCTCCGTCAGCTTCATGTTCTGGCCATCCCATTCATACTGCGTCGCTTCGTCGACAACGACGCCGGCGAGAATCGTGCACCAGATGAAAATCAGGGCGAGAACATAAGCAATCACGGCGCACCAGGGCGACGAAGCCATGACGCGGCCGCACTTACGCGGCTTGAGAAGATACAGGAACGGAGCGAAGAGGCAGACGAGCCTACCGGGGCGAACTTCGCTGCCATCGGCAGATTCGGGCACTTCACTTGCAGTCGGGAGTGGCGCTACGACGTCAGAATCCTGAATTCCACCACTCGATGACATGACTTCTGGCCCTGAAGCACTGAATCGTTGCGATCTTTCGACGCGTTATCCGTCGATCTTCGCAGGTCCGCGCGATTCGAAATCCGCCGGATCGCGCAGCGACTCCAGCGAAAAAAGATCCGTCGTGCGCGAATAGAGATTGCCGCCCATGCGACCGACGGCACGCAATTTCGCTGCGTCACATGTCAAATCGCCTTCCGACAACATGCCGTCATCGACATGCACCGCGACGATATCGCCGAATACCGCCTGACCGCCGCCCGGTCCCGTCCCCAGCGACACGACCTGTCGCAATCGGCACTCGATGTTGACGGGACTCTCCTTGATCAACATCGCCTTGACCTTCGTCGCAGGTACGGCCGTCAGCCCGCTCGGCCCGAACTCACTCACGCCGTGCGGAAACTCCGTACTGCAGATGTTCATCCGCTCGGCGATCGGCTCCGTGACTGTCCCGATCACGAACTCCCCCGTTGCCTCGATATTGGCCAGCGTGTCCTTTTTATTTCCGCTGCGGTTGATTGCCGGACAGAACACAACGACCGGCGGATTTGCCGACATCATGTTGTAGAAGCTGAACGGCGCGAGATTCGGCTTGCCGTCGGCACTCATTGTCGACGCAAACGCGATCGGTCGCGGCTGGATAAACGACAGGTAAAGGCGATGCATGGCCCGCCACGAGTGCTCGGTATCGGCAAGATCGATGTACATGCCGACATTCTAGCCGCCCCCCCATCGGGTGCCACTGCTCTGTGAGCAGTGCGATACGCCAACCCACGCACTGGCGCCTCTATTCCTTGAGCGGAGCAGAATCAGAAAAACACTCCGAAGGAGTGACACAAGACAGCCCGAGGTAAGTGAAGCCCGCAAAGCGGGCGAAACGCAACCCCGGGTTCCAGTTGCGTTCCACCATCAAGCCCTGTAAGGGCGTTACAAATCCAGAAACCACGGCGTGCGTCAAGAACACGAGCGCAGATCAACTTGTAACACCGTCATCACGCAAACCGACTTACGTTTTCGGTATACACAAACAACTCGACGCGATCGGCATATCCGCCCCTGCCCAGACGGCATGAAACCGCTTGTCATACGCCGCGGCTTCTTTCGTGTTCCCCGCCATCTCCATGCAGCGACGCATACCGTACAACGACCAGCCGTTCTCCGGCCACTTCTTCAAGTCAGCCTGATATGCGACAGCCGCCTCGTCATGCCGCCCCTCGCTCAACAGTACGGCGCCCAGAGTATGCCGTACCGGCTGCACCCACTCCGGCGGCTCCATGTAAATCAACTTGTCTTCCAGCGCCGCCGCCGTTCGCAATTCCGCGACCGATGCGTCGATGTCGCCCTTGCGAAACTCGATCTCTCCATCGAGGAAGTGATCGGCGATCGTCAGGATGTCGTGGGCCTTGTTGATTGCCATCATCGCGTCTGCCGGAACAGCCTGACGATTGGCGCGGAAGATTGCTCGCTCCTTCTCCGCGTTGGCGACATCGCCCTTCGCCGCGTACGCAACGGCTCGATTGAAGTGATACATGGCGGTCGTAATCGGCAGATATTCCCCCGGCGGCGGTTCGGCGATCATCTCGTCCCATCGACCGAATCGCTTCAACGCATCATACGCCGCACCCATGTATGGATCGACGAATGCCGCATTCGCACGCTTGTAGTCCTCCGGCATGGATTCGACGACTTCGCGCGCCGTCTTCAGCGCCAACGCGTCCCGCCCCGACATCATCGACGCGAACGACAACATGTGATGGTTGTGAAGCATATAGAGACGATAGAATCCCTGATTCGGCGAAATCGCACGATAGTCCGCATCGATCACGATCGCCCGTTCGTTCTGCTTCGCTGCTTCGCGCCAACGCCCCGTCAGCACGTAGATGTGCGAAGGCATGTGCAGCATGTGCCCCGACGCCGGCATCAAGTTTCGCAGTCGATCGGCAGACGCCACCGCCTTCGCCGGTCGCGCCCCTTCGACGGCATGTATGTAGAGATGATTCGCCCCGGGATGGTTCGGCTCGATCTTCAGCACAGCTTCAAGCAGGGCAATGATCGACTCCGTGTCCTGCTTCGCCCGCCCGTCCTGCGTCCACAAGTCCCACGGATGCAGGTCCATCATCGACTCGGCATAGAGCGCCCCGGCATCGTCGTCCGAGGGGTACTTCTGCCAGACTGCCGCCATCGCATTGGCATACGCAGCGTCCAGACTTGATCGATCCGCCGGCGCCGGATTTGCATATCGCGTCTCCAACGCCGAAATCAGGTCACGCTCGATCGGCGACACCGTTGATTTGAGTATGACGGCCTTCTGCAGCGCCACCCATGCCGCCTCACTCCGGTCCGGCGTCATGATGGGATTGTTAATATGCGGTCCGTTGCAGAGCGCAATCCCCCAATACGCCATCGCGCAATTGGGATCGTACGCCGCCGCCTGCTCGAAAGAGCGAATCGCCTCGTCGTGATTGAACGCGTACGCCCAGTTGAGCCCCTGGTTGAAATACCGCTGCGCGATCGGCGATGTCGTCGTGACTTTCCGCGTGTGCGGCCCCATGCCTCGATAAAGGGGGGCGATCTCACCCTTACGTTCTACAGTCAGATGCGGCTGACTGCAGCCCACGACTAACAGACCAACGAGAGTCGTGAAACAAAACAATGAAAGCCGATTCAAACACCGGAACAGGCAAGTCATGTCGAGGATCTCCGCAAATCTCAGCAGCAAAGGCCGACCACGCCGCCGGCACCCTATTACGACGCCCCGCGCGAATCAGGGATCCGCCAAGAAAGAACTATCAGATATGACGTGCGACATTCAATGCAATGACTCACGCTGAAAAGCCAGGAATATCTGACCGTCGCGTGGGCCGTGCCCACCATGTTGTCGATTCAATCCTGGCAAACTCAGTGGGCGCGGCCCACCCTACAGCTTCGCATACAATTGGTGGGCATGGCCCAGCCTACAACTCCGCGAGCAATTGGTGGGCGCGGGCAACCCTACAGCTCGACACTCAACATTCGTCACGAATCATGCTGCACTTCGTTCTCCACGAAGTCCATGTGATCGATCTCGACCTTAATCTTGTCGCCCGGCTGCAGGAACTTGCCCAACTCCGCACCGCAGCCCGTGCCGACGGTCCCGCTGCCGAGGATATCACCCGGGTAGAACGTTCGGCTCGTGCTCGCGAACGCGACCATCGATTCGAACGAATGCTGCACTGTGCCGTAGCGGCCGTCGGTCCACTTTTCGCCGTTGACATACGCCCGCATCCCGCACGCGCCGAGATCAGGAATTTCATCCTTCGTTACGAGGTACTTGCCCATCACGTTGCCGAAGTCCTTGCCCGGCGCCGGTCCCATGTTGACGGGCATCACGCGCGTCTGCCGTTCGCGGCTCGACAAGTCGTTCAGCACTGTGTAACCGACGATGGCGTCCTTCGCCTCTTCGATCGTTGCGTTCCGGACGACTTTGCCGATGACGCATGCCATCTCGCATTCGTAATCGATCTTGCCTTCGCCCTTGGGGAAGTACGCCGTCATGCCGTCGCCGAGAAAGCTCGTCGCGTTGGAGTTGTAGTAGCATGGCATCTCGTACCACTCGGGCACGATGAAATCGAGACCGCGCTTCTTGCGCATCGTCATGACGTGCTGCTCGAAGGCGTAGAAGTCGAGATACTGGCTCGGTCGCAACACACAGGGGCCGAAGTACACGCTCGACGGATCGACGCCGCTGTCCGCCGTGACGCCTTTCAGCTCCGAGCGGAACGCGGCCCATTCATTCGTGCCCGCGATCGCCGCCGTCAGCACGCCGACATGCTGCGGATCATTCAGATCGTGGTGTTTCGCCGCGCGATCCGTGATGTCGACGATCTTGCCGCCGACCAGCAGCCCAAGCCGTGCCCCGACCGGAAACCGCTTGGCCAGATCCGCCGCCCGCGCCTCGGCGCTCTTGTAGAATTGACATAGTTTCATGAGGAGCGTCTCCCTCCGTTCAATGCGTGTTATGTACCGTTCGTCGCGTAGGTCGGGTCATCGACCCGACAAGATCCGCTGTTGCGCGTGGCATGGTAATCGAAGCCGCAACAAGCCGCTCGTCAGTCACTCGCGGCTTGTCAAATGCTGGCGCACTTCATCTAATGTACCCGTGTGGGGCCATATTGGAAGTCCAGACCGCATCGCGGCCCCTCAATCGTCACAACAGGCAAATTGATGAGGAGAGTCAGATGAGCGGAAAAGTCGGTATCGTCGTTCTCGCCGTGCTGATGCTAGGACTAGGAACGTTTGTTGGCTACCAGGCTGCGATGTTCAATCAGTACGAATTTCAGCACATGCAATTCTCGCAGATGGGCCCGGTTTGGCTCGTCCCGTTCAACAAGCGAACGGGCGACACGCGCATCCTGAGCATGAATGGCAAGGATTCGGAGGGAGTAAAGATCGAATTCCATGACGCTGAGGAGACTATCACCCCAATCAAGGTCACAAATTATCTGCCGTCAAGGATGCAGCCGGTCGGACCGTAACCCAGCCGCGCTCAACGGAACCGCAAGACAAGCCGATACGCCCGATGTCGGCACTCGCAATTCACTCGCCGGAATTCGCAGGTCGCGTCATCGACCGAGTAGGATCGCCAATGGCTTCCAAACCGCGAAGACATCCATCACGAGCCCAATCACTTCCCGGATTCAAGATCGCTCGAATCACTGGGGCGCTTCACTAGAATGTCATATAGATAACTGCTGGATTCGATGAGCCATCGGAGGACACATCATGAAACGCGCAACACTCATTATCGTCGCGGGAATATTCGTATTGACCGCGACCATCGTGAGCATGGCCCAACCGGTCATGAAGACTGTCGCCCCAGGAAAGGTGCGCATCGGCACCTATGACAATCGCGCCATCGCTGTCGCTTTCGCCGCGTCGTCGCACAATCCCGCGGGCGAGAAGATGAAGGCCCTCAAGGAAGCCAAGACTGCGGGCGACAAGGCGAAAGTCGCCGAGCTCGAGGCGTGGGGCAAATCCTATCAACGCCAGCTCCACTTCCAGGGCTTCGGCCATGTTCCCGTCGGCGATCTCCTGGCCCCGGTGAAAGACGGCGTCGCCCGCATTGCCGCGGAACAGAATCTCACCGCCATCGTCATGGAGTGCGACTATGCCGCCGCGAACGTCGAGACCGTAGACGTGACCGATGCGCTCGTCGCCCTCTTCGACCCGTCGGAAAAAACGCTCAACAGCGCCCGCATGATTCGCACCGTCGAGCCGATCCCCCTCGTCAAGCTCGCGGATCTGCCCGCCGAGCACTGACGGCAACGCGAACGAAGGAGAGCGAAATCGCGTAAGTCGGGTCATCGACCCGACAGCGCCGTCGGCGTAGCGCTATTGCCCGCGACACCGCATTGTAAGCGGCCGACCATACTAACGATCATCAATCATTCGTCGCGATGATCCGCGCCAAGTCGCCAAAAGTGCGGATGCCTCTCGGCATCGTACTCCCGCTGCCGTAGATAATTCGCACGACGGCCGTCAGGACCGCTGTCACAACGACGAGACTGATTGTCACAAGCGTGATCATCATTGTCGCTGTCCTGGCATTCGCATCCGTCATTTGCATGTCGGTAACGAATCGCCCCAATCGCGCCGAAAATGCAAGACCGATCAATGAAAGAAATAAGACGAGAACACTGAAGACCGTCAACTCCAGAAATCGACCGGTCGGCAACTCGGGAATTTCGCCCTCTGTCCGCCATCGCACCTGAGCCCAGAAAGGCCTCAGACGACGCCCCATTGTCTTCGATATGTCATCCGATGGCGAGATTCGACGAACGCGTGCATCAACCAACGTCGCGATCGCCTCGATTTCCCGAAATGTGCGGGCCTGGCGACATTGCCTACCCAGAACAATGCCTGAGCGTTCCTCCAGCCGCGTCACATGTAACGCAAGATAGTCAACGATCATACGAAAGGTCAACGCAGCTATCGCTTCAACAGGCCATTCGACTCTCGCCGCGTCATGTCCCCATAGTCGCTTCCACTCGGGATCGCGCGGATCGAGACCAAACCACTCGGCGATGTCTCTTGGCAACGTCTCCATTTCTACGCCTTGAGATTCGGCTTCCACGTATTCGAGCACACTGTCATCCAGCCCGAATGGCGCATGCGTCCCCAACGACTCCGCTACGGCCATCCGAAGCCCGCGAACAAGCGTCGCTTCCCACGTCGTCGTATCCTGACTCATCGTGCTATCGCTCCCGAACCCAGCACCCGCCCCACGCACACATTATTCGCCGAATCGCCCCGGCCGTCGAATCAACTTCAGAACTATCGAGCCCGCCCCCATTAACGCAGCCGCGTAAGTCGGGACATCAACCCGACAGCGACACGCGCGTAGCCGCTACGCGTGAATCCCCGCACCCCGATCCCGCCGGTGAACTTGCGAAGATTCGGCCGATACCGAGAATAACGCCGACGAATCAAGAGCAATATTCTCACCGACCGACTAACAGGAGCCTCGCGAATCATGACCCAGATCGAACAACTCCAGAAGCAGATCAATACCCTTCAGCGCCGCATCACGATGCTCTGCAGCGCCTTCGCTGTCCTCCTCATCGCTGGTCTGCTGACCGCCACGATGGGCATGGCGGGTTCCAACGCCAACCAGGTCGGTAACTCCGTCGTCGCTTCGCGCATCGCCATCGTCGACAACGCGGGTCGAGAAGTCCTCACGCTCGGCACGACGACCGACGGCACGGCCGGCATGTGGCTCAAGCGCGGCAACAGTACGAACGCGCTGATGATCCAGCAGGCCGACAACACGGCGAACATCTGGGCGCGGAACTACAAGCTTGAATCCGGCGCCACGCGCGAAGTCGGCCTGCTCGGCATTTCGACGGAAGGCCGCGCCGGAATGTGGCTCATGGACGGCTCGAAGTCCAACAACATCCTGCTGCAGACGCCTGACAACAACGTCAAGCTCTGGGCTCACGACTACTACGTGAAGGACAAGGGCCGCACGCTTATCTCCATGGGCACGAGCAACCAGGGCAACGGCGGCGTCTGGCTCTTCAACGGCGACGCGTCCAAATGGGCCCTCGCCGTCAATCCATGACGCTCGCCCCGGATCGTGGCCGTTGTTACGGATGAACTGTGCCGCGACCGACAGTTCGCGACGGAGGCGAGCCGGCATCGGGCCCGACGCGAAGAGCGCGAACCGCGGGTATCGACGACCTCGAGTCGCTCCTGCCGTCCTGATGCGAGAATCCTCGTTGACATCATTGATGACGCTCGCATCAGGCGGAACTTATCGGCATGTTTCGCCGAACCGAGAAGCCATGTTCCCGAAGCGATTGGAACTGTCGTTCCGGCGCATTCGGAAACGGACCGCGCGACGGACCGCTTGATTGCGATCAGTAGACCGGTTCGCTCATGTCTATGTCGTCCATGCGCGTTGCGGGAAGCCGCTGTGCCGTTATCACGATGCCGCATTCGGATTGCGATTTACCTTCGAATCGAAGATTGAAATTGCGAAGACCGCCGGCCTTTTGAATCTCGTCGCCGCCGATTTCGATCTCCAGCGCATCCGCCGTAATCTGCGTCGCCTCCCGCTCCAAGTGACCGGCCGTCGCCGCGATTGTCAACTTCAATCCGGCGGCCCTATCGACATGGATCACGAAGCGTTCCCAGGGGCGCCATTTCCAGCCGCAATCCACCAGGAAGCACGGGGGAATCTGGAACAAGGCAGGCATGGCGACCCGTTCCGGAGTCCATATTTCGACCCGGTTATAGAGGGCGACGGCGAACATGTGCTTACGATCCGCCGGAATCGGCAGCTTCGCATCAGTCCAGATTTGTCCGCCGACGACCCAGTGATAGAAGCCACGATTGTTGTGCATGCCGGGAATGCGCTCAAGGGGTCGGCCCACCAGATTCGCATCGTATCTCAGGAAGCTCCGGGCCGTAATCGACTGCAAATCACCAGTCGGCGTCTGGCACGCGTTCGATCCACAGATCGGCGTGACAGTCGTTGGCGCGACGGACGCGATATGACCCGCCACGTCCGGCGGAATGACAGTTTGCGATTCCATGTCCACGGCGATCGTCGTAACGACTTCGCGTTGCGGAGTGGATCCTGAGCAAACATACCATGCCGTTGCCTTCGAGAAGGACTCGCCGACATTGACATCCGCATGATCCTCCATGCTTGAGTAGGTCCCATCGATTGTCCAGAAAACGAACTTGCAGGTCTTGTTCTCCGCTGTTCCCCAATAGGGAATCGCATTCGGGATCGTTGCAATATCCCCGAGGTTCCATACCTGGTCTCCGTTCAACGAGCGGAACTGGACCTGCCCTGCCTCCGCCGCATTGACGGCAAGTAAGACCGCAATTGTCGACAACAGACATCGCATCATTTTGTTCTCCTTTCAATATGTCTTCCCCCCGTTGAACGCAGGTCGGAATTGCGTGGAAATGAGTACGCAATTGTCGCCATCTCGAAATTCAAGACCCATCCGAATTGATCTGTCGCGGATCCTCGATCGCACATTGGCGCCAAAGTCACGACCTGACGCCCAGGCGATCTGATGGGGATGGCGTACCTATGATTAAAGCGTGCAACGCTCTCGGTTCGCCACTAAGCGCCGGAAAAATCCATCCAGTTTTTTCGGGAAAGGCCGTACGCCGAGGCGACGAAGGAGAGGGCAGGCCGTGTATTTCTTATGTTGCGGATCCGCCAAGTTCGAACACAGGCAAGCCGCACACCCTGCGACGAGTCCGCATTGCCCGAGTCCGAGTCAATCGCACAGTGCACAAACACTGGCAAAGAAATGAAAGACCAAGAATTGCCCGAGAGCGACGGGTGAACTTCATGCGCCACAACAACGCGACTCGCCCGTCAAGGCTCGCCGCAATCTGCACTTTGAGTTTCTTGGGATTGAAGGGTTGTTCGGCCTTCAGCGTTTCAGTTTTCTTGGTTCATCACGGAATATCGTGAAACTCTATAGGCATCTGCGGTCGCGCGAGCACCGCGTCCCGACAGGGACGCGCTGAGAATAGCCCAGCCTTTTCAAGGCTGGGATTGATAGTTGGTTACTACCATTGCCGTGCCGTAGGTACGGCGCGACTCAGCGCATCAAGCTCATCCCGGCCCGCTGGGACGGGGCCTGAGAAACGACCGCCAACCCCCCGTTGGAAACGGGGGGCTATTCTCACGTGATCCCTACGGGATCCAGGGTGGATACACCTGTCGCGCTGGTACCAGAACACCGAGTCATCCCGATTTTCGGTGATGAACCGATTTTTTTACGCTCGCGCTTCCTTCGTCATCGCCTCGAACAGCGCACGGAAGTTGCCTTCGCCGAAGCCCTTCGCGCCGCTGCGCTGCGTCAGCTCGATGACAAGCGGCCCTGCATCCTCGTGCTGCTTCGATTGGTCGCGGCAGAAGGCCTGGAGCAGGTGCCCCGTTGCGTCGCCGTCGAGCAGGATGTTGCGGCGAGCGAGCTCCTCGACGGGCGTCGCGAGACCTTTGATGCCCTGCGCAACGATGCGCTTGGGCAAGTCCGCGTAATACGCGGGCGGCATGGGCAGCAAAGAGACATCCGCATCCAGCGCGACATCGACTGCCGTCAGGATGTCATTGACGTTAAAGGCGAAATGATGAATGCCTGGACCGCGATTGGCATCCAGACAGGCATTGACCTGCGATGCGTGATAACGCGGCCGCAAAGGCTCATTGGTCGCGAGCTTCACACCGCTGGATTCATCCCACATCACGACCGACTTCAGCCCCGTACCGACGCCGGGGCGGATATCTTCGGTATGGAACGACACATCCCAAAATCGCTCGAAGCCGAGAACATGCTCGAAGAAAGCGAGCACCGGCATCATCGTTCGAATGTTCGCCGTGAGATGATCGACACCGACGAGTCCTGCGGGATTGTGGGACTTGTCGAATTGCCCGATGGCTTCCATCCCGGGCATCAGGTTCGAATCCGAGTCGTCATGCTGCACGAATGCGAAGTTGACGATGCCAAGCGGCGTGGCGATCGCCGTTTCCTGCCATGTCGTGTTGTCGAACTTCTCAGTGCGGAGCAGTCCCGTCGGCGTGGCGTGGCGTTCGAGCAGCATCGTCTCGGCCATCTCGGCGTCGTCCACGCGAAAGCGGACCGTCGAGATGCCCTCGGGATGACGCTCGAGGTAGCTTCGGATTTCCGACCCGCCGTGAATCGCCTCGGCCAGTACGATTCGGATATCACCACAGCGCAGCAAGCGACGGCGCGTGCCGGTCGCCTCAACATCGCGCCCCGTCGTGGAAGCAACGTGCTGAAATCCGAAACCGCGCGTCAGGAAGCTGAGCCAGGGCTCCGCCTGCCGCACGGCCAAGTCAAGACTGTGGATTCCCTGAATGCCAAGAGTCGCCCTCGCCATGATCGCACTCCTTCGCGCCGCGGGCGGCGGCCTTGCGGTGATTTGCCGGATTCTATCGGCATCGCGCGGACGGGTCGAGATGAAGCCGGCACAGGGCTCGAAGTTTGATCGCAGGGTTGCTCACGCAGTGCGCAGGCATTGACAAATCACAAGGCCTCAGGATTCGTCGGCTTCGAATTCATCGGCGTGGCCGAGGTGCGATTCGCCTTCGGCGGTGTGCCCGGCGTCGCAGAGCAGTTGCCCCAGCAGGCGATGGGCATCGACGTATTTCGGGTCGATTTCGACGGCCCGCCACAGGCAGCGGATCGCCTCATCCGGATTCGATTCCGCGTGAATAAGGGCCAGATTGAAATAGGCTTCCTCGTAGTCGGGCTCGATATCGAGCGCCGCCCGGCATGAAGCGATCGCCTCGTCATAGACGCCGAGTTCCCGTAGCGCGTCGCCGAGAAACACGTATCGGTGCGCCGTGGGTCGCTCCTCGATCGCCAATCGGAACAAGTCGCGAGCTCTGGCAAAATCTCCAAGTTCCCACCAACAACGGCCGGCGCCCGTCAGCCCGGATACCGAACGCGGAAAACGCCGAAGCAACGATTCATACGTCTCGATCGCCCATTCGTATTGTTCCAGTTCCAGCAGGCATTGGCCCTTGATAGCAAGGATCAGTTCACCGTCCTCCCCCGCAGCGATCATTGCGTCGACTTCGCTCAACGCGAGTTCGAAGTCGTCACTACGGAATGCGTCGAGCGCTTGTTCCAATCGTTCGGACGGCTTCACGGCGATTCATCCCCACAGTCGGGCGAGCAAATAGAGAATGAACACGCCGATGAAGAACATGGCGAATGCCGGGGCCCGCTTGCGGCGGCGGCGCTGAAAGGCGACTTCGTCCATAATTGCGCGATTGACGGCCTGCTGCGCGTCGAAACCGTCGCGGCTGCGGCGGCCGTCGAAGACCTCTCGCGTGAGGTTGCGCACCGGCGATTCGATGTCACCCTGAAACCCGCCCCGCATCATCGCCTCGTATGTGCGTCGCATTTCGGGCGGCAGGTCATCGATCGACGCATACGTCTTTCGCCGCCCCTGCGAATCGACGTAGACGATTTCGCGCTTGCCGTTGCGATCGGTCGTGGTGAACTGGCGGCCGATGCGCGTGGTGGCGACGAAGGTCGCGCGACTCGCGTGGGTGGCGTCAGATTCCGCGAGCGAATTGAGCGCGTTGGTAAAGTTGTCGACGACGGAGCCAGCGTCCGATTCAAATGAGCTTGTTTCTTCTCGCGGCGCCCCACAGGCGCCGCAAAAGCGATACTCATCCGGGTTTTCATCGCCGCATTTCCAGCAGTACATGATCGACCCTCACCAGTGTATTCGTCGACGACAATACCATTATCGCCTGCCCCGGGTTTCGTTGCGAGCGACTTTCACTCGAATATTGGCTCCGCGCCGTGTTGAATACCCTCGCGCGCGTCGCAGCAACCCCTGAGTACGAACGCAATCCGCTCCCTGGCGGTCGCGGCTCCGACCGTTGCCGCGGCGGATTCGCTCCAACCGGATTATCCGCCGATGCCGGGAATGATTCCCTCAATGCCCTTTTTCTTTTTCTTGTCCTTGCCTTTTTCCTTTTCCTTACCCTTGGCGCCGGTGCCTTTTGCGGCCTTTTCCTTTTCCGGTTTGTCATTGCCGGCTTTGTTGCCTTTGTCTTTGCCGGCGTCGGCTTTCCCGCCCTTGTCCGCCTTGGCGTCACCGCCGCCGAGCAGGCCGCCTGCGAGTCCCTTGATCGCGTCGCCGGCGCCTTTTTCAGTCGTGCGCTTGATCGCTTCCTTGATCAGGCCGTCGGTCGCAACCTTCGAGAGCTCCAGCTTCGGGTTTTCTCGCGTGCCCGCGATGGGGATGTCGATGCGAGAGCCGGTGAGGACCTCCGCGTATTGCGCAACTGGCCCTTTGACACCGAGCCTCTGAAGCAATTCTGGACGGACGGGAATCGAAACCACGAGATCAACAGTTTCATCCAGTCCGACGGAGCCACGGAATCGGAGATCAAACTCATACGGAAAGATCATTGCGAAGTTTTCATAGTGAATGCGGCCGTCGTGGACATCGAAGTCCGCGCCCTCCAACGCCACGGAGATTCTCTCACCCGTCGTCGTGGCAATCCCGAATTTGATCAATTCACCGAGAATGCCGCCCGGCTCGATCTTGGCGTTCTTGAGTGTGAGCTTTCCGTGGCCGCCGCCGCCTGCCGCATCTTTTGCCAACGGCAGTTCGAGATTGTTCATTAACAACTCGACGTTGCCCTCGGCCGAGACGACGTGATAGAAAACCGGATTGATGCGGCTCAGCAGCTCTCGCGACAGCTCGGGCGTGAACATGACGCCCTCCAGCGTGGCGACGCGCCCCGGAATGCGAAGCGTCGACGATGCGATGTCATACCGCGAAGCAAGATTGACGCGCCCCTGCGCGGCGCCGATCGTCGTCGGCGCAATGATGAATTCGCCCTTGTCGATCTTCATATCGACCTGCGCCTTCGTCAGTTTGATACCGACGATGTCCGCGGAATCCCACGTCACGGCGGCCGCGCCAGTCGCGCCGCGATACGGCGGCGTATCGCCCTTCCGATTGAGGGGGCCCGACAGGCTGATCTTGCTGCGGCTCGTTCCATGAATGCTGACGAGTTTGCCCGTGCCGGGACTGAGCTCCTCGATCAGCTTCGTGATCGCCTGCCACTGCGTGCTGTATTCACCGTCGAGCTTCGCCACTGCATCGGTATCGTATTGATCGATCCGCCCCGAGAGTTGGGCACTCAGTAGCCCCGACGAGAGCTCGTTTCGACCCAGCCGAATCATCTTCTGCCTCGGATCGATGGCGGCATCGAGCTTCAAGTCGACTTTGTCTTCCCGCACGGCGCCGGCGCCTTCGCCGATTTCGAGTTGCGTGACGCCGCCGATGGCCGCGAACTGAAGACCGCTTGACGACTGCCTGATATCGCCGTCGAGATTCAGCCGACCCTTCAGCGCCGGCGGTTTCTCCATGTTGCTGAAACGCCCCACGGCCCCGAAGACGCCCTGCAGATCGGCATTCGCCCTGATCTTGCCGCTGGCGGAATCGCCCGAGACGAGATCGATGTTGGCGTTCGTGATGTCGATTGTCGCTTCCTGGCTCGCGAGCGACGCCAACGCGATCTGCAGCTTCTTGCCGCCATCGCGATAGGACACGTCCTTCCAGTTGATGTCGAGATTGTCTCGTAAGACGGGTTGGCCGTCGGATGTCAATTGCGACGCCGCGAGTTGGCCCGTCGTTTCGATGTTCCGGTCCCTGTCGCCGTGGAGCTTGATGTTGCCTGCGAGTTGACCGCGGAAGCGCTTGAGATCGGGGGCGCCGATCATGTCGGCACGTTTCGCGAGGAAGTCGAGATCACCGCGATCGAGTTTCACATCGGCTTCGAATTCGCGCGACTCGACTTCATACGAACCGCTGCCGGACATAACGATCTGCTGATCGAGATTGACGCGCAGCTCTTCGGCGCGATATCGCACGGGCTTGTTGTTCGCAAGCGTAAGTTGACCTTTCTGCGCGATCGTCGTCTGGTTCAGGTCGAACGACTTCTCGCCGACACGCAAGCGGGCCTGACTGGTGTTGACTGTCGCATCGAGGGCGACGCGATCGTCCGTCGAACGACTCATCGCGAGCGTACCTTCGACTTTTCCAGACACGTCGACATCGCCAAGATTGACGAAGGGGCCGAGGTCGCGCTTGGCCGCCGCAAGATCGCCGTTGAATCTCACATTCATGTCGCGCGGCGTGCCCGATGCGTTGATCGCACCGAAGCCGGCGTCGACAATCAGCTTATCGACGCTCAGCCCTTGGGATTCACCCACTTTGGCGTTCAGGTCGACGTGCATCGGAGCGATCCGCGTCTCGGCGCCGTTACGCGTCACGCTGGCGTCCGTCAGTTCTGCAACGGCTTCAACGGTTGGCGACTTGCCGCCGCGAACAGCGACGCGCTCGACGTGAATCACGCCTGTTCGCACAGCCTGACCGGGCTGGAATTCGAGCACGCCTGGCAGCGCACGCTCGACCTGGGCCAAGTCGATTCGCGACGTCGCATCCAGCGAAAATGCCGGCAGGGCCATCGACTCGCCACCGAAGAGCGCAGCCATGATGCTGTCCGTCGACAAATTCGGCATTACCTGAGCGGTATCCGCGGCGAGTTTCACATTGGCCTCACCCGGCGATCCTTTCAGATCGACGCTGCCGTTAAGCTGCGTGCCCGCCAACGCAAAGTCACCGTTGAGCGTCATCTCCAGCGGCGCGCCGCCGGCGTTCGACGAATTGACGACGTGCAGATCCCAGACGTGCGCGCCGATCGTCGCGCTGGACGCATCGGGCTTGAAGTCGGCATCGATCGACAGCGTGCCGCGACCGGTGACGGGTTGTTCCGGCATCAGCATTGCGAGCAGCGGTCCGAGCTCACATTCGCCCTTTGTGGTCACTTTCAGCCTGCCGCTTGCGTTGCAGACATCGAATCTGCCCTCCCTCGTCAGGTTGTCCACATTGGCGTCGGCCATTAAGGAGCCGCCTTGGGCCGTGAACCCGAGCGTACCGTGGATGGCGTTGAGCGATTGAATGTCGACGTCCGCCTCGATGTCAGAGACAGTCTGAACTTGTCCCGACTGCGGCGTCACGCGGACTCTACCGTTCGTAATGACGATTTTCCCGACAATCTCGGGGAGTTGGGATGCGGATTCGACGCCGGCAGGACTGGATTGCGTCACGCGCTGCTTGCCAGCAAATGCCGAGGCGAGCGTCGGCCGATTGTGTTCGTCCATCCGCAGGTCGATTTCGGGCGAATCGATCCGCAGCTCGGCGAAACGCGTCGGATCACGGGCGACGCTCGCCAGACCGGATCCCAGATAGATGCTCTTGGCAGAGACGACTTCGTCGTTATTCGCGTCGGCGATTCTGAGACCCTCGACTTTGAGGTCGTCGAACCACGACAGGGACACGTTTTCGAACTGGACTTTGCCCGCGATGCTGTCATTGACGAATCCGAGAATCGTCTCGCGCGCCTGCGGTCGCGACAGCGCCCAGGGCATTGCGGCGACAAGGCCGACGACGCCAGCAAACAAAAGCAACATGAGGATTACGATCCGCCGCCCCCATCGACGCTTTCGCCTGGGCATCGTTCCATCCGCAGGCGGTTGCGGCGTCGCCGTCAGTTCCGACGCGTCTTGCGGAGGGCTTGGCTGAGGGGCCGGCGATCCTTCATTGGGTTGTGGCGTCGTCATGTCGTGGAGTCCCTTGTCCGTGTGACTTCTGGATCCGCGCGAGCGGACAATCACTGTCCTTGTGCGAGGACTGTGCGCTATCACAGGCGTTCCACCGTGCGGCGGAAGATGTCGATGATTGGGAGGATAGCGGAAAAACGGCTCCAATTCCGCCAACGGGTTCCGACCGACTGCGGCGCAATGGATCAGGTTGCACTATGGCGCCCGTTGGAGGCAGGTGCGCGAGTGATTCCCAAGCATCTGGACGCCAGTATGTTGCGCCCAACTGGCCGGATTGCGTTCCTTCGTCACACACGCGACGATCAGACGCCGCAGGGCAGGACGAAAGATCGTATTGAGTAACGCGCCCGGCAGGATTCGAACCTGCGACCTACGGTTTAGGAAACCGTTGCTCTATCCAACTGAGCTACGGGCGCATCCAGTACCGATTCGGGAATTGTATCCCCGTTCGTCCATTTGTCCCGCACCCCGTCTAACGCCCGGATGGCTAGCCGTCGGCGCGACCGGGCATGGGCTGGCAACCGGGACGATCGGGCTTTCGGGATTGCCGCATCTGGCTCTGATGAATTGCGCTCTCGACGGCCGAAAGCAAGTCCGCGCAGGTGTAAGGTTTGTCGAGCACGGTGACGGCGCCATTGCCGATCAACTCCATCGCCGTCGGCTCGTCGGCATGACCCGTCACGACGACAACAGCGAGGGAGCTGCCGATGTCGGCGAGGTGCGCCTGCAGTTGCTCGCCGTTCATCCCGGGCATGCGCAAATCAGTGATCACGCATCCGATCGCGCCAAGATCCGCCGAGTCAAGGAACATCTCGGCGGAATTAAAGCCGGTCACGTCGAATCCGTGGGTCCCGAGCAGGGCGCAGAGCGATTTTAATACGAGCGCATCGTCATCGACCGCAAATACGTGAGGTTTACTGTTCACTCGCTGCACCCTCCGCCAACGGCAGGACGACGCGAAAGAGCGCACCGCCGAGTTTGCCGGTCCCCGGGATGATTCGGCCGGCATGCGACTCGACGATCGACTTGCAGATGCTCAGTCCGATTCCCATGCCGTTTTCTTTCGTCGTTACGAACGGTTCGAACACCCGTTCATGAATCTCCGTCGACAACCCGACGCCAGAGTCTTCAACTTCCAGAACCGCCGCGCCGGCGTCAATCGATGACCTGACCGCGATCCTTCGATCCGCCGATGCACGTTCAAGGACGGCATCACGTGCATTGGCAAGCAAGTTAACGACCACCTGCTGCACTTGAACACGATCCACAAGGGCCGGCAAGGGCGAATCCGACAAGTCGCTCACCAACCTGATTTGGTGACGCCGATAGTCATTGGACATCAGCGCCATGGAGTCTCTGAGGAGCAGATTCAGATCCAGTACTTCTTTTTGCGGAACCGTGTTCCGCACGAAATCCCTCACTCGGCGGAGAATTTCACCGGCCCGATTCGTCTGCCGGGAGATCCCGTCCAGGTATTCCATTAGATTCGAGTCGCGCGTTTGCGCCTTATTCAGATGTGCGATGGACGCACTCGAGTAGTTCGCAACGGCACTCAGCGGCTGCGCCAACTCGTGCGAAAGCGTCGCGACCATTTGCCCCATCGTGCTCAGCCGGGACACGTGTGCAAGTTCGGCGTTCTGCTGCTCGATACGATCCTCGACCTTCTTTCGTTCAGTCAAATCCTGCGCAAACCCGAACAGGAATTCCTCCCCTGCGAATCTCACGTAGTTGACGGTAATCTCGACGGGAAAGTAGGAACCGTCTTTCCGCCGATGCCGCGATGAAAACGTCATGCTCCCCCGGGATTTGATATCCTCAAAGTGCGACTTCCAGGCTTCAGGAGTCTGCTGCGTCAGCTGGCACATCGACATTTCGAGCAATTCGTTACGCGAGTATCCGATGGAGGTGCACGCCCAGTCATTCACGTAGCGAATTCTTCCATCGCAGTCCGACCAATATATCGCAATCGACGCCTGATCCACTGAAAACTGTGTCAACCTCAGTGCCTGTTTCGTCTCGATCAGGTGCGTGATATCGATGAAGGCGCCGAAGAAGTCCGAGATGCGCTTGGTTGAATCCCGCATGGGGACCGCCACGGCAAGCACCCAGGCAACGCCCCCCCCGGAGCGCTGAAACCGAAACTCCTCCGACCAGGCGCCGCCGGCCGCGACGAAATCCCGCCAACTGCCGCTTACACGTCCGCGATCCTCGGCATGGACGGCGTCAAGCCAGCCATTTCCCCTCCAGCCGCCCGCATCGCCTCCCGTGAGGCGCATCCATCGCGCATCGTTGACGCCGGTGGCCAGTCCCTGATCATTGGCTCGAAAAACCATGAACGGGAAAGACTCGGCGAGAAAATCATACTCCATTCTCGTTCGATCTAGATCCGCCTGGGCGCCCTCTCGCTCGAGTTCAGCGCCTGCCCGCGCCGCGATGACGCGAAGAATCGCCATCGCTTGATCACTCTGCGCGATCGGCCGACTGTGCATCAGGGCCATGAGTCCAATGGGTTCGCCCGTACTCGAAAACAGAGGAACTCCCATATAGCTGTCGACCATGAGCGCAGCGAGCAGTTTGTCATCGGGGAAAGCCTCCCGGACGCCCGTCGCATGAAATCGCACGCCCCGACGCATCAAGTGCTCGCAGGGCGTTCCGCGAATGTCGTATGAAGCGTTCGCCACGATTTCGCCGCGGCTGCAGACTGCAATCGAATGCAGGATGTTCGGGTCCGATCGGTCAATCTGGCTGACAAAGGCGTGGTCGACATGGCAGGCGCTGCTCAAGTGGCAGACGAGCGATCGGAAAAAGTCCTGGCCCGTTGTCGGGACAATGCCGTCCACAATCTGGCGAATCGTCTCCTCCGCATGCATTTGCTCCGTGATGTCGATAGCCACGCCGCCCACGAGCGACGACTCGCCATCGGAAGACGGAATCGGAAACTTGCTGACGAGCGCGTGGCGTTCCACACCGTGCTCGTCGGTTCGACTCTCGTGGAATTGAATGCCACGACTCAACGACAGTACATGCCGATCGCTCTCCAGGAATTCCGCTGCGACGTCCGACGGGACGAGGTCCTTGTCGAACCTGTCCTGCAACTCTTGCTGCGTCAATCCGAAGAATTCCGCAGTATTCTGGTTGACATAGACGTATCGCCCTTCGGAATTCTTGATCCACGCCTGCCCTGGCAGGTGCTCCATGAATTGAGAGAATCGCTGTTCGCTTTCGCGTACCGCCTGCTCCGCCTTCTTGCGCTCCGTCAAGTCTTGCGTAATGCCGACGACTTCTCGAACAGTGCCGTCATCGTTGAGCAGCGGAACGCAGCGAATATGCAGGCACTTCAACGACCCGTCCGGAAATTGAATGTCCGTCTCGACGGACTGAATCGTCCGCGTCTCCTTTGCCGCCTTGAGCGTGGGCAAGTAGGAATCGCATACCTCGGGCGGCCAGACGTCTTCATCGCGACGGCCAAGAAAGTCGCTGATCGGCCGGCCCGTCAACTCCTGCGTCGCGGCATTGATGTACTGAATTCGCAGATCGCAATCGTAGATCACGATCACATCGGGGATGTTCTCGATGGCGCCGCGGAATCGCGCTTCGCTGCGAGACAACGCCTCCTCCGCGCGCTTGCGTTCCGTCATGTCCCGCACGAGCGCGATATTGTGTCGCTCACCATCGATGTCGAGGGGCTGGGTTCGGATCTCGACGGGAAAAACGGTTCCGTCGCTTCTCTGATGATATGTATCGAAGGTCGGAGCTTCGCCGGCCTGCAATTGGGTCAGGATGTCGTTCAATTGCGACTGCGTCAACGCCGGATCGAAGTCGAAGGGCGTCTTACCGATCAAATCCTGGCGGTCGTAACCGAGGCTCTTGCAGGCCTGCCGATTCACGTCGATGACACGACCGTTCGCATCGTGTAGGAAAAAAGCGTCTGACGCGTGGTCCACAAATGTCCGGTACCGCATTTCGCTTGTGCGCAGCTCATCTTCGGCGCGCTTTCGAACGGAAATGTCACGCGCCAGCGATATTCCGAATCGCCGTCCGTCTACCCAGAATGGACGACAACGAACTTCAACCGGGAACTCGGTGCCGTCCTTCCGGCGATGAATGGAGTCAATCGTCACCATTTCGCCTTCATTCATCCGCCGAACGATATCGACGAGCTCCTCCGTAGAGATGGAACTGTCGAATTTCAGCGCCGTACTGCCGATCAATTCCTCGCGCGCGTACCCAAGGCTCTCGCAGGCGTGCCGATTGACGTCAATGATGACGCCGTTCTCGTCGTGCAGCAGCAACGCATCGACGGCATGATCAACGAATGTCCGATACCGATCCTCACTCAAACGAAGCGCCGCTTCCGCGGTTTTCTGTTCCGTGACGTCGATCAGCGTCAGGCTGAACCGCGGACCGCCAGGGCCTACGGCAATGTGCGTGATCGTGCCGTAAAACCAATAAGTCGCTTCGCCGAATGAAAATGAATGATCGCTGGAGATCGATTGATTCGTTTCTTGGCACTGGCGAAACGCTTCAACGCACTCGGCGATCTTTGCTTCCGGAAGTCCTACTTCCCGTGCGGACTTCCCACTGAGTGCTTCCACTGACATGCCGAAGAACTTGGCCAACTGCGCATTGGGCTGCACATAGACGAAGTCATCACCCCGCAATTCGACGATCGCCATGAGGACGGCCGACGATTCGAAAAAGCTCCGCAACCGCTTGGCGCTTGCATTCAACGCCGCTTCCGACTGGGTTCGCTCGATCAAGTCCGTCGCCTGCCGCGCGAGGAGATCCAGCCGCCGTAACGACAACTGATCCGGCACCGTCGGCACGCGATAATGCGTCGTGATGACGCCCAGCACGCGGCCGTTGCGCGTTACAAGCGGTGTTGATTCCATGGCCCGAATCGACGCGTTGAGTAGATCATCCAGAACGGGCGTGCACGCGAACATTTCGCTCTTCGTAACGTCCTCAACGACGACGCGGCGCCCCGACTTGAATGCCCGCCCGCAGGAAGTATCGAATTCGTCGGGATTGAATCGCGATGAAAGCTGCAGAAACGCCTCACTCAATCCCGAATGTGCGCGCAGGACGAGATCACCCGTTGCCTCCTCGAATAGCAGCATGTTGCCCATGTCGGCGTGCGTGATCTCGATAGCGACATCCATGATCTCCTGAAGCAGCGATGCGATGTCCTCGCCATCGACGACACGCATGCTGATGTCGTGAAGCCGCTCAGTATCCCGCAGTTGGTCGGCCAGCGCCGCCCTTGCCGCTTCCAGTTGCCGACGCAGCCTGTGAGCGGGTGTCGCCTCCGCCAACGATACGACGTATGCCTCGAGTCGGCCGTCGGGTGCGTGAATCGGCGCAGTATCCAGCTCGATCGGAAGTGTTCGACCATTGGCCCCGCGAAACTGAAGTTCGCATCGCCGGGACCGGCCGTCTATAGACACGTCATTCAGATGCCGGACAAATCGGTTGACGTCAGCGGGCGCAATGTAATCGTCCAACAATCGCCCCAGTTCCTGCCCGGCATCCGATTCCAAAAGGGCGGCAGAGACGCGATCACAGACGCGGATAACGCGCTGACGATCAATGGTAAGCGTCCCGAGGGACACAGTGTCCTGTTCAGGCGTGCTCCGATCCGACATTGAACAGGAGCCGGCGTCAATCGCCGTTGGCAATCCCCCGCTTGCTTCGCCCAGCCCGGACTCGGCGCGAGCATCCCTTCGATCGGAATTCAGGGCGTCATGGAACATGGCGGTCCTCCCTTCCGCTAAGGGTGGAGCGGCGCGTCGCGAAATCCACGAACTGAATTCCCATTCGTCCGGATCTGGTCATTGGAATTCCGGCGTGACTAGAATGCGCGAAATCCCCGTCCGCAGGAACATCGCATGCGCGTTTCGGCCGGTATTACAACCGCCCAAGGCGATTCCAACACGAACCCACATAGGTCTACGGCCGAATCCGACGTAGTCGATGGGGATTATATGGGCATCAATGTTCTAATCGAGAAGATTCGCTATCGGGAAACGAACGCACTCACTGAGTTCGGAATCAATGACAATTCACCGCATTCGCGCTGGCAAAGGTCCCAACGATATTCCGCGGTGCGGCCCGAACCGTATGAGAATCGGCCCGGTCGCCTGCTGAAAAGAGGGGCTTTGCGTGATTTCCGTGGGGCTACGGTCGCGAAATGACGATTCCCAGGTTCCGTGTCGTTCCGGTTTGGAAATTGATGTCAGCACGCGGGTTTACATGCGGGACACTTAGTAGATTACCCGATGTGTCACAGTGAAATATGGCATCCCCCGGAGAACCCTGCAGCAACCCGTACAACGTGCCGGTCCGCGGATCGAAACTCACGCCTCCGTACTGGGCGAGGCCGTTCAGCGAACCGCCAGGCAAATTGAAGTGCGATGGGAAAACGACTCCAGTGGGCTGGCCATTGCTCGGGTCAATCTCGACCATCTGGGCGAAAAAGTCGGTAACCTCTAAGTCGTGCCCCCATAGCATTCCCGTGTCACGATCGAAGGCCAGACCGTAGAGGTTCAGTCCGTTGAAGTATGAATTCAGTAGGTTGCCGGACATATCCGTCTCGACCAGATTCGACGTGAAGCTCTGAGTCCAGAGGCTTCCGTTGCCGCCGTCCCCAGTCGGATCGTATGCAAGCGCCCGCCACGTCGCCCCCGTTCCCGGAACCGGCCCGAATATGATCTGAACGCCTCCGGCGCCATCGGCATCATGCCGGGCGACACCGCCGGCCCAGCCGAAGTAAAGGTACGTCCCGTCGCTGGCGCCGTCGCGATATCCCCACTGATCCGCGGCGGCGTTCGGCACTTGATCATAGGCATACAATAGGGCGCCTTGTTCATCCAACACATACACCTGATTGGCGTGTCCAGTGATTTGGCCGGCTTCGTCGAGCAGATCGACGCGACCTGTCACGTGAATCAAGATCGGACAGTCGCCGGCGAACAACAGTGCGCTGACAAACGGCGCGATGTCGGCTTCATCAAAGGCGAAGTCGCCGTTGAGATCCAGTCGGCAGAAAGGTCGCGTAAAGCACGCCTGCGGCCCGTCAAACATGGCGGAAAGAAAGCCCTGAATGTCACGACTGTCGAGAACTGCATCGCCGTTGACATCGCCCGGGCAGCAGTTCGTCGGCGGCTGACAGCTGTCCGGAATCCCATTGAAGTCACAATCCGACGCCGCGCCGCCAGGCGCAATGTCGCATGAATCCGGTATCCCGTTCCCGTTGCAGTCCGCGGCGCCGAGCGCCAATGCACATCGATTCGTCTCGCCGTCGCCGTCGCAGTCATCGGCGGCGCCGCAGACGGATCCGCCGCCCAGGAAGAAGCCGCCGGACTGTTCACAGAGATTCTGCAAATCGATCTGACAACCCGCAGCGCCCCGACAGCAGCCGCCGATCTCGGGGCAACTGAACCCCGGCGTATCACACAGCACGCCTGGCGTAAAGGACTCCAGTCCGGTCTGACAGTCCTGCTCGCTGACTACGCGACAGGGCGCCGATATCGAACAACAGGTCCCTTGACCGTTTTCCAACGTCGTAATTCGGATCATCCCCCCACCCGTCGCGCCGTCGAATCCGCCGATGCGGATCAGGAACTCGTCTCCGGTGTTGGCCGGAATTGAAAGGTAGGACGCCCCCCCCGCACCGCAACCGTCGTTGTCGCAGTATGTCGCGATCGATGTACCTGCCGGATCGACACACGACGTACCGGCGCCCATCTGGTACACCTGCAACGTCGTGTCGAACGACGTCGAGCAAAGCGAGATCTCAATCGTGCCGCCTGAATTCGACACAGTCGAAACATACCTGAACCATGCATCCGCCAGGCCGACAAACGGGCTGTTGCCGCAATCATTCGGCGTTACAACACGCTCCGTTCCGTAGCCGATTGTGTCGAACGGAGTTTGACCGTCGAAGATGGTCCGAGCCGTCTCGCAGAAGTCGTCGCAGGAGATGCCGGAACACGAGCCCGTGTGCCAGAATCCGCCGTCGGCCGCGCAAGTCACGCCTCTTGCAAGGCTCTGGCAATGCGTCGGCACCTCATCCGGAAAGCAGCATGCCCCGATCGTCAGCCCGCAGTTCGGAATCGACGCGCAGCTTTGTCCCGCGTGAAACACATGGCCGGCGCCTGTGCAATCCTCCGGCGAGACGTTTTCATCGCAGACGCCATCCGCATGATTGCAGCATGCGCCGAGCGCTGCGCACGGGTGAAGGTAATTGAATGTCCCGCCGAGCACGTTCGTACAGTCGGCCAGTGTTGCATCCACGCAGGAACCGTCCATCATCACGCAAGCGCTCGTCGCCACACTTATGACCTGCCCGAACAACTGGAATGGGAATTCCAGGGGTTCACTCGAAGCAGCATCCACCGATGATTCGGCGACGCCCGAGAAGTCCAGTTGCAGCGCATTGTCGGCCGGCAATCTCGGTTCGGTAGGCGGCGAGAAGAGGCCGCCCGGCAGATCGCTGTCGAGACCGACTTCGATCCAGTAGCGCCCAGGCGGCAGCGGCGGTAGCGCCGACATATCGATATCGACGTTCTTGATCGCACGAGCGCAACTCGTGAGATTCGTGTTACCGGTTCGAAATACACCGCTGAATGTCGAGTTGATCTGACGATTCGTCTCGAAATCGCCCCAGATCGGCTCGCCGCCGGCAAGCGGATCGCCGGCCCACAAGCGAACGAACGCCGTCGGAATCGATGCGTCATAGAGGGTCCCGGTCTGATAGGCGCGCCATCGCAGGGATTCAATGGACCAGGACTCACCGTTGGGGATCGTGAAATCGTCGATGACGCGACCCTGGACCCAGTAAGTCTGTACGCCGCCCGTGGAGCCGAACGCGGGCGAACTCGTGTTCGAGCCGCCCGGCGCGTCGGGGCAGACGTCGATGCCGTCGCCCGTAATGAAAGGACCGTTGTCGTGCAGCAACGTACCGGCGCGTACCTGTTCCCAAGCGAGCATGAACGTCAGGAACAACACTGCGATGACGAATCTTTGCGAAAACAATGCTCTATCCCTTCGAGTCTATCTGAATCGGCGTCGCTGCGCGCAACATCGCCGAGTGCTCGGCGACGGAGCACCGGCACATGCGTTTCACAATCAAACTGATGAATCAGAATCCGTGAGCCGCGTGCAACAGGCGCGCTGCCGCAAAATCCGTTTCGATAATGCGAAGCCGTTCCTGAGCGACGCAGCGCTCGAACCATGTCACGGCTTGCCGGGTGGCGCCTTCCGCCTCCAGCCTCGCCCCAATGTAGTAATACGCTTCAGCCGTCTGAGTCTCGCCCTTTGCGGAGGCGATCAGCTCGTCCTCCCCGAGTCCGCCATGGACAAAAGCCAACAGTGAATCCGTCCACGTTTTCGGTTCGCCCGTGACTGCAACCTCTTCGCTTGTCACGGCAGGGGCGTCGCCTTTGTTCTCAGCAATCCGCAGCAGGTACTCAAGCACGTCCGCGTAGCCTTTGACCAGCGGATGCAGCGAACCGCCGACGGCGTAATCTCGTTTCGCCAGCGCGTAGTCGCCGAGAATCTGATAGGCCATCCCCCGCCGAATGTAGGCGATTTCCGTCTGCTGGCCGGAATCGATCCATCGCGTGAAGTCGAGAATCGCCTCTTGATAATGGCCGAGCCGGAAATTCGAACGACCGCGGTATTCGAGGCTTGCGAAGAAGCCGGGGCGCAGCCGCAGCGCCTCGCTGAAGTCCGCGACGGCGGCTTCATACGCTCCCGCGTAGTAATTCACGGCGCCGCGCATTCGAATCGTGTCTTCGCTGGCTTCGACAGCCATGCAGGCGTCCAGCGTCTGGCGGGCTTCATCGAATGACCGGCGTTCGAGGAGTGCGAGCGCTTTCTGCTGGTATCCCCTTGGATCCGCCGGATCGATCTCGATGACCCGATCGGCGTCCGCAATCGCATCGTCAAGCAGAAGTTCCTGTCGGTTCAGCGCGCTCCGCTCGGCGTACGTGTCCGCCAATTCCGGCATCAATTCCGCCGCCTGGTTGAACGCCGCGCGCGCTGCGTCAAACTTCCTGAGACCTGCAAGCGACTTGCCTTGCGCCACATAGGCAAACGCGTACTCGGGATCGAGCAGCAACGCTTGCGCCGCGTCCCCCAACGCCGCATCGAAGTCGCCTGAATGGGCGCGCGCCGCGGCCCGGTCATACCACCAGTGCACGTTGCGCGGATCCAGGCGAATCGCCTCTGTGAAGGCGGCAATCGCTTCGGCAAAACGATTCAGTTGGGCAAGTGCACTGCCGCGCTGACCGTGCACGAGTGCGCCGCCGAAGTCCATGTCGATCGCGACGTCTGTGTCGGCCAGCATGGCCTCGTTGTCGCCCAGGGTGCCGTAGAGTGACGCACGAAGCAAACGCGCCTCGCCGAGCGCCGGATTTCGATGTAATGCGCGATCGAGAAGTCGTATTGCCGCAGTCGTGTCCTTTTCTCTGCACGCCTGCAGGCAGTAGTCCTCGGCGGATCCCGGATTCAGCCGCTGCAGCTGCTCGAAGTGGTACGCAAACTGATCGTCGGCCGCGGAATCGCGAGCTTTCTGCTGTGCGTCGAACGTAATGCAATTACACGAACTCGCCCGGCTCGCGGCGAAACCCGCCATATAATGCGCCCGCCAATCGCTCGGATCGCGGAAGAGAATCGCCTCCACGATGCGGCGGGCCTCGGACCATCGCCCCATACGAAACGCAATCTCCGCCTGCAGCGCCAGAAGACTCTGCGCGTCGGCTTTCTTGGCGAGCCCTTTTTGAATCTCCTCGAGCGCGCCCGAGAAGTCGCCGGAAGCCAGGCGCTCTCGCGCTTCGTTGAGTTGCAACTGAACATACTGCGACTGCGCGTCGGTCCGCGCCGCATCGGCCGCACGCGATGAATTGCTGAAAGCCCAATAGAAGTACCCTGCGGCAGCGAGCGATATCGCCGCCACGCCACTCAGTGCGACAAGCGTCTTACGCCGACGCAGCCACTTCATCGCCCGCGCGGGCGGCGTCAGCTTCTTTGCCTGAATCGGTACGCCGAGCAGCCAGCGCCGTAAGTCGTCGCCCAGCGCCCGCGCCGATGCGTACCTCTCGCTGCGATCTTTCTCGACGGCTTTCAGGCAGATCGTCTCCAACTCCGTCGGCACGTGCCGACAGATGTGACCGGGCGGCACGGGCTCCGTCTGGAGCACGTGCTTCATGACTTCGCGATCATCTTCGGCGCCGAACATGGGCTGGAATGCGAGCAATTCGTACAGCGTCGCCCCGAGGGAATACACGTCGATCTGCCGATCGACGACGCACGTCTTCGGATCCAGCTGTTCAGGCGACATGTAACGACACGTCCCGACGAGTGAATGGCTGATCGTCAGTGATTCATTGTTGGCGGGCCGCGCCAGACCGAAGTCGGAAATCATCAGCCGGCCGTCGTCCGCCAACAGCAGGTTCGACGGCTTGATGTCGCGATGAATGACGCCATGTTCGTGGGCATAGTGAAGAGCGTCGGCCACGTCGGCCATCCAGTTTGCGATCTTGCGATAGTAGGCGCGATGATTACCGCCAATCGGCGAATCCGCCGAGCGCGGCGCTGACGCGGCGGATGCACCGCCATTCGCCGATCGATCCGCACTGCCGCCCGATGCGATGCCGAGGACAACATCGACGGCGCCGGAGTCCTCGATCTCCCGCAGGATGTCCCGGAGCGATCGACCTTCGATCAGCTGCATCGCGTAGTAGTGCGTGCCGTCGACCTCGTCGTAGTCATAGACGCCGATGATATTCGTGTGTTCCAGTCCCGCCGCGAGTTCCGCCTCCCGTCGAAAACGGGCGCGGGATTCGGGTCGCACGGCGCCCAATAGCGCCGGGAGCACCTTGATGGCGACCATTCGATTCAGTTTCGCCTGGCGGGCCTTGTAGACGATGCCCATACCGCCGCGGCCGATTTCCTCAATGATCTCGTAGTCGATCAGGATTTCGCTCAGCCGCCGCAACGGCTCCTGGACATCGACCTGAGATTGGGCCCGCGCTTCCGTCGCCCAGCAAAGTTCGTGCTCGAGCGATGACTGCGCGCCGATCGATTCGGCGAGCCTGCGGCACGACTCACATTCGCCCAGATGCGCCGCCAGTTCGTCGACATTCGTCTGATCGTCGACTGACAGCAACATCTGCTCGATGTCATGCGCGTGCGGACATATTTGCGTCTTCTTCATCGACCTGTTCCGGGGCCGTCACGCGTGAGCGTGTGATTGATCACGCGCGTTATGCGTCGGCCTATTCGGCTTCGTCCAGTTTCTTGATTCGTTTGCGGATCATGTTCAGAACGAGATGGCGTACGACGTAAACGTGCCCGACGGACATGTCGAGCCGCTTGGCAACTTCGTTCGCAGGCACGCCGTCGATGGCGTACATGCGAAACGCCTCCATGCGGCGCGGCGAGATGTCTTCCGACGCCTGATCGAGGCACCAGAGAATATCCTGCAACTGCCATTCCCGATCCCATACATCCTCGAGCGTCGGTCCGTCGTCGGCGCACACGGAAACGTCCGTCTCCGCCGCAACGGGCAACTGTCCTCGACGAGCGTTCTGGCGAATCTTGTTCTCCGTGATCGTTCGGACCCAATGCCGAAAACGCCCGCGATCCCGATCGTATTGAAAATCACCGATATGCGATGAAATCGAGACCATGACCTGCTGAACGATGTCGTCGGCGTCCTCGTCGGCGAGTCCGCGAAGCCGAGCGACGCGATAGATCGCCGGCCCGTACCGGGAAAAGAACTCGCGCCACGCGCTCTGCCCCTCCGGCCCTTCGCCAAGCGTGGCGATGAGCGAAGGTCGCGTATCTGGAAATCTCTTGGGCTGGAGCATGCGCCGCAATCCCCCCCCTCGCTTGATGCGAGCACGAAGTGGTCGATGCCCCGATTGTACCTCCTCGCGAGAGTCCATTCCAAGATTCACCAGCTATGCCGGCGCCGAATCGCGGACGGTCCACACAACCGCCCATCGCCGATGCTGACGCCTCAGCCACCTATATGCCGAGTTGGACGACTTCTTACCGAGATTCTGTTCGGTACACCGGGAATCGCATGTTCGAGTCCGTTTTCAACGGGTTTCGGCCGCACCGGCGAAAATATTGCCGTAAGCAAGTAAGAACGCCGCGACTGGCGCATAAAGGTGTGTGAGGGGGATCTCGCCGCCCGGCCACGCCGACGGCAAGCCCAATCCCCGTTCGCGGCGGCTAGTGACGGCGAAACCGGCCAATCGATGGCTCATCGCACCGGACATGCCGCTGTGAATCGAACGCGATTATCGGCAGCGCCTGTATCCAGCCTGACGAACGGCCGCGCGTGGATTGATGGCCGTACCATCCGTTCGGGATAATGGTTGTTCGTTTCATGACCAGGAGATTCGATCGCCCGAGTGCGATCTCGCGTGTACCGCAAGCCAGTGGATCGATTCCCGTCCGAACGGCTTGCACGCTTGTCAAACCAGTCCATCGGGAATCCGGAAGCAGACGGTAAGGGAGAGAATCACATGTTGCGTTTTGCACTGACAACGGTTTTGGCACTGGCGATGACCGCGACGATCGCCCATGCAAGCGTCATGGAGACGGCGAGTTCGCGATACAACCGCGCCCTCGTCGGGCTCGACAACGACAGCGACGGACCGCATCAGACCAACGGCCCGTCGATCTACGGCCTGTTCGACAACACGACGAACGCGTCCGCCTCGGATTTTTCCGGCGATGCGAGCGGTTCCGCTTCGCAGACGTCGACGATCGATCCGGCGTCGTACAGTGCCGATCTCGATGCGATTGCATCCATCACCTATGACGGATTCGGCTTTGGATCGACCGTCGCCGAGTCGGATTTCGTTGTCGCGTTCACAGTGACGGCTCCGGTCGACTTCAGCATCAACGGCACGGCGTCCGCCAGCGGCGGCGGCAATCTGGCGTCCGTCAGGCTCGTACGCATCGGCGGCGTTGGAACGCCGACGCAGACGTTCGCGAGCCTCAGCGGCACCAACAGCACGATCATCGACGTCGACGGATCGCTGCTGCCCGGCAATTACGAACTGCGGTCCCATGCCGAAGCCGGCGCCGATTTCGTCTTCGAGAGCGGCACTTACAGCGGCACGGCGTCGACCAGCTTCACGATGACGCTCACGCCCGAGCCGTCGTCGCTCGTTCTGCTGACGCTGGGCGGCATCGCGTTAATTCGACGACGACACCAGGGAACTTTGTAGTCGTCTCTTGTCTCTCTTCTGACGACTCGCGCGTCTTTGAGCCCGAGCCGAGGCCCTTCGCCCCGGCTCGGGCCGGGACACGCGACGATCGCGGCGTCCGATCCGAAGCATTCCCCCGGCATCACGCCACCCCGGAAAGACCTGTCCGATGCGTCGAATCGTACTCTTGCCCCTATTCGCTCTGACGACGTTCATTGCGACCACACGAGCGCAAGTGGTCGAAACGGCCAGCATTCGGTACACCCGGGCGGCGCCGGACGCCGGCGGTCAGTCGATCGACTCGCAGAACTTCGGTCCGACGATCTACGGCGATTTCGACGACTTCAACAACCAAGTCCTCACTGTCGGGCCTAGCACGGGCATTGGAACGGCCGAGCAGCATTCATCAATCGATCCGCAGCTGTATGCAGCCGAGCTCGACACATCGGCCTCCTGTATGCCCGATTTCTTCGACGTCGTGAACGGGTTCGCCGATTCCTATTACGAAGTCACGTTCACAGTCATGTCGAGCGTCAACTTCAATGTCAGCGGAAACGCGGACGCAGTCGGCGCGGCCGGCGGAGAGACATCGGATGTGCGGATAGAGATCGTCGGCTTGTCCGCCGGATCGCCGTCTCAGGTCATCGTCGATCTCGATGACGGAGGCAGCACCTTTGACGCCAACGGAACACTCCCGCCCGGCGACTATTCAATCAGAGCGAGAGCACTGTCAGTCGTCACACGATCGTTCGACGATTCGTCAGGCAGTGCCTCGGCCAATCTCGACTTTATCATGACGTTCGATGCGGATCCTGCTGCAATTCTCGGCGACATGGACTGCAGCGGCGACGTGAATGTCGACGATGTACTGCCGTTCACTCGGGCCCTGCTGGATCCGACGGCCTACGAAGCCGAATACCCGGATTGCGACAAGGACCGCGCGGACATGAATGAAGACGCTTCCCGAAACAGCGCCGACATTGCGCTCTTCGTGGCAGCCCTGCTGGAAAACTGATCGCGCGATCAGTCGATTCGCATCCACGATGCAAGTGAAAGGACACTTCGCCATGCCGCGCTCGCTAGCCGTTGCCGTCTTCACGTCGTTGATCTTTGCGCGGGGCCTGTCGGCGGACGTCGTTGAGACGTCGAGTTCGCGACTTGTCACCTGCAGCAGTCAGGGCGGCGCCAACATTGATGGACCGTATGAGATGGAGGACGCCAGCACATACGGCGATTTCGACGGATACGTCGAATCTTTCGCCTGGGACGACATCGGCTTCCACGGAGGTTCCTCGCAGGCGTCCCAACAGAGCCATGTGTCACACGGTCAATACAGCGTCGATATGTGGGTCCGAACGGATGCCGGCGGCGGAACGATGGGAACGGACTTTGCAATCGGATATGCCGAAACCGTCTTCGAAGTCCGCTTCACACTGACCGAGGCGACGGATTTCAACGTCAGCGGATCGTACAACGCGTTTGGGTTTATCAATGGCGCCGTCTCAGAGACCGAAGTCCGCATCGACAGCGTGGGCGGCGGCACGCCCAGCCAGGTCATTGCCTTCACGATCGACGACTGCTGTCCTTCCGTTGACATCGACGGCACGCTCCTTCCCGGCGACTATGTGTTCAAATCTCGAACGCTTGTGATCGTTGACCACTCATTCATGACTTCCTACACCGACTCCAATGCCGCTAATGTCGTCACCATGACGCTGAATGTGCCTCAGTCCAACCCATTGGGCGACATGGACTGCAGCGGTAGCGTCGACGCAGACGATGTCGCGCCGTTCATCCAGACCCTGCTCGACCCTGACGCATACGACCTCGCATTCCCGAATTGCGACAAGAACATGGCGGACATGAACCAGGACGCGCTCCGAGACGGCGATGACATCGCTGCCTTTGTTGCGGCCGTCCTGGGTGCCTAATACGTCGCCCGCAACGGAGGCGCATCAGCGACTTCATGGAAAGGACGGTTCTGATGACACGATTGGGAACGATGGTGACAGTGCTGGCGCTCCTGACGACAAGGCTTGTATCAGCAGACGTCATCGAGACAAGCAGTAGTCGATTCATCGTCGTCATGAACCAGGGCGGCGACGTTATCGACGGTCCGACTCAAGTGGACTTTGCATCGACTCAGGGCCTCTTCGACGAAGTCGTTCAGTCATCCGCATGGAACGAGTTTCACGGCGGTTCGAGCGAGGCCCTTCAGGACAGCGACGTCACCCACGGCGTGTATCGCGTCCATCTGGAAGTGGGCACGGACGCGGACGGCGGGACTATGGGAACGGATATCGCCACGGGTTATGCGGAATCTTCTTTCGAATTGCTGTTTACGCTGACCGAGGCGACGGACTTCAACATCGCCGGAACATACAACTCGTTCGGCGAAATTAACGGGGCCGTTTCCGAGGTGGAGATCCGTATCGACAGCCTGGGCGGCGGCACGCCAAGCCAGGTCATCGCGTACGCGACCGACAACTGTTGCCCGAGCACCAACGTGGACGGCACGCTTCTGCCAGGGGCGTACGCCCTTCGTGCACACGTTCTCGCGATCGTCGATCAGTCGTTCATGACGTCCTACACGACAAGCACATCGGGCACGAATTTCACGATGACGCTGGATGTACCGCAGCCAAACCCATTGGGCGACATGAACTGCAGCGGCGTCGTAAACGTCGATGACGTCGCAGCGTTTGTCCAGGCTGTCCTCGATCCATCGGGGTACGAGAACACCCATCCAAACTGCGATCGGAACCTCGCGGACGTCAACGGTGACAATCTCATCGATGGCGCGGACGTCTCTGCATTCTCTCGGTGTGCTCTCTTGGCCGAATGTCCGTAAGCTTCCACCGAGCTCACGCGTTACGCGGCAATCCACGCATACCGTTCGATATGAAAAAACCGCAACGGGCTCATCCGGACTTTCGGACAAGCCACTTGCGGTTTGTCTGTTGCGCCAAAGGCGTCGCCTATGGCCACATGTCAATCATCGTGCCAACCCGCTCGGCGATACCTCAAACGTTACAGTAGGTTCGGCCCCAACGTCCTGAGGCGTCTCCGCTCAGCGCCGAAGACCGGCGAGGTTTGCGGCGATTTGCCGCTCCGGGCGTCGCTGTTGCGCTGCGATCGAACCGATCGACATCACGTCTTGCTTTTCAGTCACTCAGCATGACCAGCGCCGCCGAATACTCGATCAGCCCCAGTAGCTGCTCACGATTCCATCCCGCGATCTCGCTCTGGAGGGATGGCGGCGGGGCCGAGGCCTCGACCCGACTGCCGCCAGATGCGAGCGACATGATCCGATTGATCAACCGTTGATCGGACTGAAGCCGCAACAATCCGTCGTTCAATCCGCTTCCGTCATTCCATTTACGTTCGGCTGAATCTGTGGTCGTGACCATGTGAGACGATTCCTTCGTCAAGAGGCCTTTTTGACGAGCATAGCAACGCGAGCTCCGGTGCCGGCCGCCCATGCCCTCCCTTGAGGTCCACGACTCTTAACGCCCTTCGGACGCGTTGCGCTCATTCTCAGGCGAAGTCAATTGCTAAATGGTCGATTTTTTTACGGTTTTTCAAATTCATGAGCGCCTGCCCCCCGTTTGTCGTTTTGGACATGGAGCGTCTGATGGCCGGCCGTGACGGACGTCCATGAGGGCCCTCCGGGGGATACTCAATGCGTAACCGTGAGTGATCGCCATTCGGCGCTTTCGGAGTTCTAGTTTGCGCGACGCGCAACCCATCGCAGGAGAATTTGAGACATGAAAAGACACGCACACAACCTCACCATAATGGTTCCTTGTATCGTCGCCGCACTCTTCGTCAGCACGGCGTCAGTCGTCGCAGACAACGGCTACCAGGTCGTCTCGTATAACATCCGTGAGAATCCTGCCGATCCTCAGAGCAATGTCATTTTTCGAGTCACGTTCGAACTGACCAAAGCGGATCAGGTCAGCGGCTCGATCGGATGGGAGATCTCGAGCGCATACTTCGAACAACCACTGCCGACGGGCGGAGACAACGTCTGGAAGACGGATTCGCCCACTGTCGATACCCCCGACGGCCTCTGGTGGGTCCAGCATGAACTGCCAGGCAACCCGAAGCTCAGCGAATTCGACGCGCCGCCCCCGGTGTCCGGGCAAGCGAACACTTTTGATCCCCAGTTCAGCAACACCCTGATCTTCTACTTTGCCGGATTGGGCGGCACTCATGACGTCAACACGGCCCGTATTCGATACTCGTTCAAAATGGACGATGAAGAGGATCCTGAGGCGGAGGATGACGACGGGCTCGGAGAGATCATTCCGACGCCGCGCATTCCCGGAGAAATGGTCGGCGCCGCGAGTGATTCCGCACTCAGTTGCAACAGCATCGACGCAACAACCCTCCTGCGGGACCTCGGTGTCGACTGCCAAGCCGATTCGTCGGAACTCCATGACGAGCGCGTTTGAGTCCGTGCAGGCCCGCCGGATGCATCGCGCTACGACGATCGCCCGTAAGAGCTGACTGACGCCCATGCGGCCCCAGGCTTACGGGACCGGCCGCAAAAAGGGCATCCGCGCAATGCACCCGCGATTGACAAGACTTCTTGATGTTTGACGCTCCGAGCAACAATCGTCTGAGATTCGCTCACGGTAATCGAGGAAGGGAAACGGCGTCCGATTGACGCTCACAAAGGCCCATGACGGCGCATCCGCACAAGGTGCGCCGTCATGCATTCACTCCACTGCCTTGGGATGCAGCCTCTTGTCGGTGAGGTCCAACGCACGACCGATGAACTCACGCAGATCCGAGATCCGTTGACGATAGCAACGACTAGAACCCGCATCGTCGAGTCGACTCAAAAGCAGGTCCATGTCTCGAAACTCAGATTCGGATCCGGCCATTTCGTCATTGTCGTCGGATCTGAACATCTGTCGCATCACTTCCAAGCGAGCCTCAATCAGGCCCAGGAAACGATCGATCGACTGCGGCTCGAATGAGTACTGCTGCAAGCGTATCTCGAAACACGCCTCGGAGAAATGCCGCGCCGATTCACGCCAATTGAGCTGTCGATGCAGCCTCCCGAGATTGCCGTAACAGAATGCAAGCATGTCGAGCGCGTCGCCCTGCCCCGTATTCACGTTCCCCAGCGAATTGAAAATCTCGGCGGCGTCCCTGCACTCCTGTTCGCTCTCGATCAGGCAACCATCCGCTTCCAGGAGCTGGCAGTCCACAACCATCGCGAGTGCCTTGAGGTACAGGACTCGGATATCACCGGGCGACGACTCCTCCATTTTCGCAAGCCGCTGTTCACAATCACGGACAGCACTCCTCGCACTCTCCACGTCAGTGTGCAAATCGATCCGGGCTCGAGACAGATAAACGTGTACGAGGCTCAGGGACCATTCGAAATCGCCGGGATCCGCGCCGCATAGGAACTCGGCGTCCGAAATCGCGAGTTCCAGATTCTCGGATGCCACTTTCATGTCGCCCGCAGCGTGGGCCAATCCGAAAACGCGATGGTAAATCCGCTTCCGATGGAACCGCATCACACAATCCGCCGAGTGCTTCTCGAGCACTTGGTCCAACAAGGCCAGCGCCGCCTGGTAGTGCCACTCGGACTTCTCACATTCTCCGAGCCAGCGGCGGCACCCGCCGCCCCGATCATGTGCGTCCACCGCCGCGAGCACGGCGCGCTCATAAAAAGGTGAACTGCCCGAGATCTTGTCAAACGCCGCCAGCGCCCGATCCGCCGCCAGCGCGGCCATCGCGAACTCTCCGGTGGATTCAGCGTGCCGGGCCCGTTGTACTTCCGCCTCGCAAAGGAGAACGTTGCAGATCTCGTCGTCATCGGACGACGCGGCGCGCGCCGACGCGAGCCGGATCGCCTCGTCGAGAACCCGCCCCGGTTCGTCAAGGACGCTTCCGAGCCCGATCAAGCCTTCGATCCTCAGCGTCGATTTGACCGAATCAGGTTTGTCCGCGCCCGATACGGTTTCAATCGCGGCCCGATACTCGGCAGACGCCTTCGATCGATCGCCCTTTCGGACCGCGATCTTGCCCAGGTTGAGATGCAACAACGCACGTTCGTACTCAACGCCGCCGACGCCCTCGAGAATCTTCGCGAGTTCCTCGAGTCGTTTCTGGATTCGTTCATGAATTCGAAGTTGCACCGCCTGACCGCCGGCAAGTCGCGAAACGGCGTCGTCGATATCCGTCAGCACGTCAATCGTCACGCCTTGCGCCACGCGCACCGCCTTGTTCGCCCGATCGCGTTCGGTTGACGCCCGGAAGAACAGCGACGTCGAGACGATCGCCGCGACCGTCGCCAGCACGACGAAGCCCGATGCGACGGCAAGCTGAATGCGGTATCTCCGAATCGTCTTGCGCAGGACGTAGAACCGCGTGTCCGCGCGCGCGACGACGATTTCATTTCGAAGGTATCTCTCGAAGTCGTCCGCCATCGCGTCGGCCGACTGGTACCGACGGTCCTTTTCCTTCTCGAGCGCCTTTCGGAGAATCGCCTCGACATCCGCGTCGATTTCGCGCGGATTCAGATCACCGGGATGCGTCGGCGCCAGCGTGCGAAATGGCGCCGGAGTCGTTTCTAGGATATTCTCTCGAACCTCGTCGTAGCTCTCCTTCGGTGGATACGGCAGCGCGCCGGTGAGAACCTGGTAAAACACGAGGCCCAGGGCGTAAATATCCGTTCGGACGTCGATCTCTTCATGCACGCCGCGAATCTGCTCGGGACTCAGATACTGGAGCGTTCCGATGACCTGCCCCGGCATCGAGAGCCCCGCTCCGCTTGCCTCCATCGCGAACGTGTCTTTCGCGAGCCCGAAGTCGAGCAGGCGCGGCTCGCCGTCCCCGTCGACGAGGATGTTGGCCGGCTTCAAATCGCGATGAATGACGCCACGTTGATGCGCATAACTGACGGCCCGGCAGATTTTCGCGAACAATACGATCCGGTCCCGCAGTCCCGGCTGTTCCAGAAGTACGTAGTCGTCAACAGGCTCGCCGTCGACGAATTCCATCACGCAATAGGGCCGATTCTGCACGGTTCCACTATCGTGAATCGAGACGATGTTCGGATGACGCAGCCGTGCCGCAAGTTCGATCTCGCGCATGAATCGCTCGAGCTGCTGCCTCGACGCAAACACCCCGTCGGCCAGCACCTTGATCGCCACGTCGCGATGCGTGCTGAGTTGAATTGCACGAAAGATCAGGCCCTGCCCGCCGCGAGAAATGGCGTCCTGAATGGAATACTTGACGAGGTTTTCCTGAAGGAATCGGCGAATATCGTCGTCGTCGAAATCTGACGTGGGAGTCGTCGGCATCGCTCCGTCGCTGTCGGCATCGACGTTCCGTATCCTGCGGAGCATTCGAATCTGAACGCCGAGCTCCGGCATCAAGTCCGCATGCTCGTCGCAAAACGCGCGATCGTCGATCGTGCGGCCTTGATCCAGCTCGCTACGGAATAACTCCAGAACCTCCTGGAGTCGCTGCGGCCGATCGTCGGCGGAGTTGAATTCGCTTGAACCTTTCGCCATGACCGACTTGAAATCGGAGAACGGTGCTAGAAAACTCCGGAGTCGCTGAATATTCGCCCCGGATCACCGATCACCCGACGCAATTGCGTCATTCCCTGGGCAAGGAGACTTCGAACGGCCGACTCTGTCTTGTCCATTCGTTCGGCAATCGTGCTGGTCGGCACTTCTTCGATGTATCTCATCCAGATTGCCTGTCGGCGATTCAGCGGGAGCTTCTCCAGGGCGCGAATCAGGACGCGCTCGGCTTCGGCGGATCGAGCGTCCTTGCTCGGCGATCGCTGTGTCGCAGCCACCGTCGCGAACAGATCCAGCATGGAACTGCCGCCCATTCCGGCAAACCTCAGACCGTGACCGCTGCGTTTCGCCCGGCTCTTCGACTTGATGCGATCGATCAGCGCATTCCGCGTAATCCGAGCCAACCAGCGCTCCATGGCGTGATCGCCGTCCGGTTGAAACGATTCAATGCTGCGCCCGGCGAGAATCCAGACATCTTGCAGCACATCCTCTGCAGCAAGTTGAGATCGCATGGAAGACGGAATCCGATTCTCGACGAAAGCCAGGAGATTCGGAGTGGCTTGAATAAACACCGATTCCAACAGGCGCCGGTCCATAATAAAACTGTCTCCCGAACCTCCCTGCTCCAACTGCATCCCGATCCGGTCGGTTGTCGCTCGCGGGCCCGAATCCAAATTGCTCGCCCCCCTATTATGTCGATCCTGCAGAGACATTGCAAAAAAAGTTGAGACGACATGAGCGCACTACTCAGAATTGTCGTTTTGATGCCAGAGGAGCCATGATTCCGACGCGATTCAAATTGGATACCCGGGCCGGCAGCTCAAACGGCAGCTCGCGGCGGCCCGAGAAACCCCGGAAGATCGTGCGCCTGGTCAAGGTGTACGATCTGCTCTGGCGTGGCGGCTCACGGGATGACTGGGATGCCCTCGAGCAAGCCGCCGGCGTCAGCAAACGAACGCTTCTTCGAGACATCAATTGTCTCCGCGACGCCGGTGTTCCCGTCAGATACTCCACAAAGCAGCGAACTTACAAGTTCGACCATGTTCAAATGAGAACGGTTAATATCGCACCCGGAATGCTCGGGAAAATGCTCGCGACGACGCATGCCGCGGCGCAGCTCTGCGATGGCGATGCCCGTTCGAAACTGATGAATCTCATCTCGGACCTCGAAGGTCTCCGGAAGCGCCTTGACGATGATGCCAGAGGCGTTGTCGAATCGACGCAGGCCGCACTCTCCTCGGAACTTGCGGGCCGTCAACGAGTCATCTAGCCCCCTCATCACAATACCGCCGCCGCCCAGGAATGCGGCCCAGTTGGATGAAGATCGCGATTTCCGCGCCCGCACCCCTCCGCTCGACTCTCAGCGCAGCGGAACATCGTCGGTCTATTCAGACTGAATGACCGCCGTTAGCGAAACAAAAAGCGAAGGAGCCGCCGAGCCTCAAGGGGGGGAAGGTGAGTTTCTGCCAGGCGGCCCCCCGCAGAAACCTAACGACAATTCCTCGATTCGCGCTCTTACTTTGGTCCGTCTCGTGCAACTTTTTTGGTACGAATCCAGAGCCCGTCGCTCGCCGACCAGATGCGCGGATGGATCTCAATCGGCCGACTGTTCCTCAATCCGCTCAGACGCAACGCGGCAGGCGACTGTTGGTTGCCACCCCATATGAACCGACAAGGCCCGATTCAGCCCCTGCCAGATGAGGAATCGATCGGCCTCCAAACCACACGATTGCCTCACGGACCTGTCGTGACGCTTCCTGCGCGTCATCGGGACTCTCCAGGTTCAGCGCCGCCCACAAGTCGATCGGACGCGGATGGTCCTCAACATTCCGGCCGTCGATCACCCTCGTCTCGAATCCGACGAACATCCGCCGGGCGACCGGCCGAAACAGAATGCAATGAACGTCTTCATGACGAGGGTCTTTGCACACATGTTCATAAGCCCGGCAAAGATCGCAAGCCTCCCCCTCCATCACATGCAATACGCTCGGCGCCTTGTACAGAACGAGCCCTGATATGGGTCGTTGCGGCGTTATCGGCACGCCGTCAAGCACCTCAGCCTGCTTGAGCCGACTTAGATACACGAGCTGGAAAATCGACATGTTAACGTTCCCTTTCGTTGATCCACCCATGCGCCGATCATCGGTACGTATTTCCACTAGAATCATTCAAACTTTGTTGCACTGACATCGTTATGTCAGCGTCGTTGCGACTTTCTTGGTTATGGGCCTCATTCTCGTGAGCGAATCGCCCAGGTCGACAGTGGATCAATTGGACGCATAGTTTCTGCCGGTCAACAGTCGGGTCCAATGGAGTATCGCGTCGAATCAGCTGACAGACAGTCGTCGTCCGATAGGCTCCGTCCATTGCCGAGCGCGATCCGCTAAGCGAACGATGCAGCTCGCAAGCAATCGAATTCCAGTATCAATCGTTCCCGGACCGAACGAACGCCCATCCCAACGCTCGGCAAGGATACAGGCCGACACTTGAAACAAAAAAACCGAACGCGCCGGATGGAGCGTTCGGCCAAAGGACTATCGTCAATGTTGTGTCGGCCGCAAGCGCCGACCCTGACAGGCGAATCAGTCGCCGAAGTCCACCTTCGGCGCGACTTTCGCGGCCTCCTGAACTTCGAAAAGCTCGGCCGGCTTCACGTCGGCCCAGCTCGCCGCAATCGATCCGATCGGGCCGCGGATATGGGTGTTCAATTGCCGCACGGCTTCGTTGTAGCGCCGACGCTTTTCCGCAATGCGATTCTCTGTGCCCTCCAGGCTGACGGTCAGATTCTGAAACTGCTGGTTCGCCTTCAGATCCGGATACTGCTCCTGCAACACGAGCAACCGCGACAGCGCCCGCTCCAGTCCGGCCGACGCCTCCTGCTTCGCCGCGGGGCCGCTTGCGCTGAAGTACTTCGTGCGACTCTCTGCGACTGTTTCGATGATTCCCTTCTCGTGCTTGGCGTAACCCTTCACGGTTTCAATGATATTCGGGATCAAGTCGTACCGCCGCTGAAGGTCGACTTCCACGTCCGACCATTTCGCTTTCACTTCCTCGTCCAATGAAATCGCAGTCTTGTACGAGCTGTACAGCATGCATCCGCCGCCGCACACGCCGCACACGACGATCGCGAGCCCGACCAAAAGTGCAATCAATCCATATTTCATCGTAACCTGCTCCTGACGATCAAAAGTACCTGTACCGCCCGATTCACTCGACGCGATACGCGTTGTCTAACTTTCAGATTCAAACCCGCTACCAGCTTCCGCCGGCGCCGCCGCCGCCGAAACTCCCACCGCCGAAACTCCCGCCGCTGCCGAAACCGCTTCCCCCGCCGAAGCCGCTGAAGCCGCTATCTCCGCCCCACGTCGATCGGCCTCGCGAATTCAACATGCTGCCGATCATCATGGCAGTCCAGAATCCGCCCGAGCCAGAGCGCCCGCTCCATCGGCCGTATCCACGGCCCCGCGAGGCCCCCACGATGCGACCGACAATCATGATCAAGAGAAAAAACCAGACGCAACTGAAAAACCCGCCGCCTCCGCGACCGTGGCGCCCCGACACGCGCCGCTGCGGCGCAATTGGGATCGAGCCCGACAGCGTCACGCCTTCCGCCTGAGCAATCCGATGTCCGATGACCGCAAGCCCGTTGAAAAGCCCGCCCGCATAGTCCCCGTTTCGAAACCCCGGCACCAGGTATTCCTGACCGACTGAATACAGATACGTATCCGGCAACGTGTCTTCGATTCCCTGCCCCGTCACGAACTCCCATTTTCGATCCTGCACCGCAACGCCGACGATGACGCCGTGATCGACGCCCTTCTGACCCAGGCCCGACTCTCTGCCAATGTCCATGAGCAGATCATGCAAGTCGCGTCCGCCCGTCGTCGGTATCACAAGCACTCGAATCTGCGCCTTCGCCTTCTGTTCGACTTCCTGAAGCAACGCACGAATCCGCGCCTTGCCGTCCGCACTCAACACGCCCGCATAGTCGTTGACCCAATCCGATTTGATCGAGTAAGCCGGCGCCGCACTCGCTCGCGCTGCGACAAGACAAACCGCAAGAACAATCAACCACGTGCGTGTACGCCCGGAAGCAAAGGTCCGTAGCCCGCCGGGTGATACGTCCGCCTCAGGGCTATTGACCTTTCGCCCGCGCGCCGATGCGTCCAGTGAGACTTCGACCAACTCGCATTTATTCATTCATCCCATCCACGTAGGTCGCCAACCGCTCAACGTCCGCATACAACGCCAGAAAGTCCGCCCAGCCGTTCGCCCCATCCCGACGAACCGCCCGACGCGGCCCCGGCAATTCGCCGCCGACCAGGGTCGAAGCGGCCCCAATCGCCTGATCCATCGGCAGGAATCCACGCTCGCCGCGCAGCCATATCAAACCGCGAATGGTCCGCACAAGATGCAGACCGACGTCCGCCCCCAGTTCCGACAGCACATCCTCGCGGCCGCCCGCCGCCAGCACGCCCTGGCGCATTCGGATCAGTATTCGCTTCAGCTCCCGCTCGCACTGCAGCCGCAGATGCTCATCCTCGATCGAAAGCGACGCAAAGTAATCTCTGCCGGCCAACGTCACGTGCTTCTGATGAATCTCCATCAGTTCCATCGGAAACGTATCCAGCGACTTGTCGACGTACCCAGGCGTCATCACGACGGGGGCCATCATCCCCAGATTCCCCAGCGCTGGTCCTCGCTCCGCCAATAGGCGCAATTGCGCGAGATCCACCTTGTGAACCACGAGCACACTCGCGATCGTTGATGTCGCACCGTCCAGGCCGTCGCCGTACGCCGTCAAACCGGCCAGGTTCGGCCCCGCCAGACCGGCAACAATGTCGCCATATTGCTGCAGTTTCTCCGCCATCCCCGGAGCCAGGGGTGCCGATGATCCTCTCGATTCTGCACTCGCATTTGCCGCCAACTTAGCCTCCGATCACAATCGCACACGATGATTCCGCAACGCGCATTTCACAAGAGCGTTCGCGGAATTCAGCCGATTCGCCCGCGCGCATCCGGCGCTCCGCCACACGATACACCCTAGTGCAAGCCGCTGCATTCGCCCATTACACAATCCGACCTGATTTCTATAGGGCGACCGTCTAAGATGCCCGCCATGGACCTCTTCGCCGATCAACGCCGCCAATCGCGAGACCGTTTCCGGCCGCTTGCCGCCCGCATGCGCCCCAAGACCCTCGACGACTTTGCGGGGCAACAGCATTTCCTCGGCGAAGGCAAGCTCCTCCGACGTCTCCTCGACGCCGACCGACTCGCCAGCGCTATCTTTTACGGGCCGCCCGGCACGGGCAAAACGACGCTCGCCGAGATCATCGCCAACGTCACGCAGGCCGCCTTCGAATCCGCCAACGCAGCGAGTATCGGCGTCAAGGACATTCGTGAGATTCTCGCCCGAGCGAAGGCACGCCTCGAAGACGACGGTCGGCGGACCGTGCTGTTCCTCGACGAAATCCATCGCTTCAACAAGGCGCAACAAGACGTGCTGCTGGGCGACGTTGAAGACGGCATCGTCATACTGATCGGCGCGACGACGGAGAATCCGTTTTTCGCCGTCAACTCCGCGCTGGTCTCGCGCAGCCAGATTTTCCAGTTCGAATCGCTGAGCGAAGACGATATCAAGCGGCTTATCCGTCGTGCGCTGGCGGACAACCAAGACGGCCTCGGCAAGATGAACGCCGAAATCACGGATGAAGCCCTGACGTTTCTCGCGAAGATCAGCGACGGCGACGCCCGCCGCGCCCTGACCGCGCTTGAAGTCGCCGTGCTTTCCCAAGGCCCCGACAGTCGTCGAGAATCGTCGACAAACGAACAATCACAAGATCGCAAAATCACCAAGTCGCCCAACGCGAGTGCGACGCCGCCGAAAGCTTCGCATCGCGTCATCGTGGACCTGGAGACTGCCCAGGATTCCATTCAGCGGAAGGCTATCAACTACGATCCCACGGGCGATCAACACTACGACGCCGCCAGCGCCCTCATCAAGTCCATGCGCGGCAGCGATCCCGACGCCGCGATCTACTGGCTCGCCATGATGCTGGAAGCCGGTGAGGATCCTCGATTCATCGCGCGTCGCATCGCCATCTGCGCCGCCGAAGACGTCGGCAACGCCGACCCGATGGCCCTCGTCGTCGCTAACGCCGCCGTGCAGACGACGCTCTTCGTCGGTCTGCCCGAATGCCAGCTCCCCCTCGCCCAGGCCGCGATCTACATCGCCTGTGCACCGAAGTCGAACGCCTGCACGATGGCCATCGGCGCCGCCGTCAAGGACGTGAAGGAAGGACGAACAATCCCGGTTCCCAGACACCTTCGCGACGGCCATTACCCGGGCGCCGAGAAACTCGGAAACGCATCGGGATATCAGTACGCCCACAATGCCAAGGACGGAATCGCGGCGCAAGACTACCTCGGCGTCGATCGTGTGTACTACGAGCCGACGGATCGCGGCCATGAGAAGATCATGGCCGAGTACCTCGCAAATGCCGGCCGCATCCAAGGCAAGACCGACGAGACGTGAGCTCGCTCGAACCGGCCGTCGCAGACGGCGATCGCCCCTCTGGATCTGAATATCGAAAACTCTCTCCAATGATGGCCCCGGATACCGCCCGATGGCGCTTCCCAATGAAGCCCGCCTTCGGCGACGACGCCGGGCCGGGGTGTTAATCACTCGCACGGCATTGTAAGGATCGGAGAGAATCATGCGTTTGAAATGGCTGCTAATCATGCTGGCGCCGCTTTCCATTGGCATGGACTGCCAGACGTCCATGTCCGGCGTGGGAAACGGCGACATGTTCCCATCGAACAACAATGACAACGGATCGACGTCGGGCGACACTGTCACGCTGACGTTGCGACTCACGGGCCCCGTCGACGGCGGATTCGCCCGCGTCTACGGAATCAAGAACGACGGTCCGCAGACGCACGCCGATCTCGATGTCCGCGTCCCACAATACGACTTCCAACTATCACTCGGCAAGGCGATTGGAACCGGAATGATCGAACAGCCATATCAGTTCGAAAAGGGAACGCAGATTGCGCTTGTCGCCGTCGAGAGCGACGGCTTCCTCGCGCCGGGCGGTCCGCCAGATCCGATTGATAGCGTTCCGATGCAGTTCGTAAGCTGGGAAGGCGACAACGTCACGGCCGACATTGGCCCCAACCCGGCGACGCTCTACTTCACGCTCGATTCCGACCGCACGATCGAAGCGGCGTTCGCGCCGATGCATCCGATCGTGATTACCTGCGATGGCGGGGGTCCGCACAGCGGCGTACTTATCGATGTCGCCGTCGATCGCTACATCGTTCCGCCGCGCCCCGTCGAATCCTCTGGAACAGGCGTAAGCAGCGTTGCCGACGAGAATGTCCTCTGGGGATACTACCGAGATGGCGCCGTCCTGACGCTGACGCTCAAAGACTACATCGACAACAACTCAGCCAGTTGCGGCAACCCGAGCCTCGGCCCCTGCTTCGTCTTTGTCACATGGAACGGAGACTGCCTCGGCTCTGGAAAAATCTGCAACCTCACCTTCGGCCAGGCCAGCGACGCAAAGGTCATTCTTCAGGACCAGAACTAGACAGTGAATCCGGCGGCGATCGGCCTGCACTCCCGACTTTGCCGGGGGAGTATGCTCTTTGTGGAACAGACCGGCTGCAAATGAGCGCGCGATCCAATGTAAGCGGCAATCCTGGGCTCGTGATTCATCGATCCGCATTCCCCAAAGGCCACCGGCGGCCCAGATGCCTCGCAGTCCGGATAGTCGCCTGAAATTGGGGTTTTTTGCAGCTTTGAGAAGGCAGGGGCTTGAGCGCGCCGACGGCGACGTTATTTCGGAATTGTGAGCGAGGCGATCATAGCGCTCGGACCCCAAATGCCCTGCTCGCACTCCCACCTGGCGGAAAGCTCGCCCCACCAAGCTGAACAGTGTCCTCACCATCGTAGCCGGATCCCAATTGCAGTGATGCGAAAACCGACCACCAATCGCCGACTTTTCCGCAGATGTTTGCGATTGCGTTTCGACCCTGATTCCCAATCAGACCGACTTCACTCACTCCGTGATCGACATGGCCGAGTGCGACGCTAAACCCGGCCCGCTCGAGCTCGAAATCGCGGCAATCTGACGATGGCACGATCGGTGCGAAGCTGACTATTACAACATTGTCATCGAAGTAGACCACTTATTCATTTGCGATCATCGGGATTTCGGCGATATTGAGAATATCTACAGACGTCAAAGTGCTTGCATTCGCTGGAGTTTCGTTCGGTCATTTCGCCAGCCCTTGGAGTCATACCTGCGGAGTCAACCAATGTGCCCAAAGTTCTCGCGACGACTCGGCTTTGCCCTGACAATCATCACTGCAAATGTGGCGTTCGCGGACTCGAACGACGAACGCTGTCTCGATTCACGATCCGCCAGAGCGCTTGAGCCGATGAGCCTCGGCGACAACCTTCCCGCAACTCGCACTGCCAACACGAGGGCCGTTCATGATGAACCGTTCAGTCTGGACGAGACCGAGTCTGATTCATCGGCGCGGACCAGGCTGACGGAGGACGACGTGACCGCGCGACAATCCGTCGATACGTACAACTCACTCGAGGACGGTCAGCCCGGCAATCCCGGCTCGATCGAGCTCAAGCTGCAGACAGCTTGGGCGACGGAATCCGGTGAGCACGATCCGATCGTCTGGCTCACAGAGCTCCAAATCAACCCCGAAGGCAGCGACTTCTGGCGAAACTCGCAGTTCACCATCGGCGTTCCCGTTGAATTGGGCCTGGGCGATGTCGATGGCAATGCCGATGTTCTTCTCGGTTGGCAGCAACGATGGGTCACGGAAGACGGAGAAATGCCGACGCTCGCCACGCTCATCGAATTCCGCCTCCCCACCGGCGATGACTCGTCCGGTGTCGACGTCACGCTGACAGGCGTCATCGCAAAGGACTTGGGCCCAGGAACGACGTATTTCAACGCCTTTGCCAAATCCGCCAACGGCAACAACATTGAGGATGTCCGCCACTTTCAATGGGGATTTCGGGCGGGCTACAAGTGGCGAATCAGCGACGAGTTCTCGTTCATCGGTGACTACGTTCATCAATGCAGCGAGGAGGAAGGAAACGCCAATTCGAACCTGCTCGAACTCTCGTCCGAATGGCACGTGAACGAACACCTGACTGTCGGCCCAGGTATCGTCATCGGCCTCGACGATAACGACGAGACGCCCAATTTCGGCGCCGGCGTCCGATGCATGATTTCGTTCTAATCTCGTAGGTCAAAACATCGATTCTTCACAAATGGAAAGCGCCTGACCAGCAGGTCGGGGCATCGGCCCGTCACGAATCGATGGTGCGGGATCCCCCAGGCGCGACCGCTTACATTCGAATTTGCTTCGTCGGGTGGCCCACCCCTTCCAGGGGTGGAATCACGATGATCGGACACGAGTGAGACGCGGACTGATCGCCAGACTCCGACCGAGTTCACTTCTCAATCTCCCGCGCGTCGATTGCACGACGACTTCTCATCAAATGGTCGGGTGGCCCGCCCCTTCCAGGGGTGGGGTCACGATGATCAAGCGCGAATTTGCCGCGTCCGGCTCGCTCAGCCCTGCAACGGCTAACCGACATCCAACATTATCGCGAGAATTCCTGAAAGGGACGCTACACTTGCGGCGCTTGAACGGCTCCGTCACGGCTCTGACGAATAATCTCATCAATGCGAGCCTTGACCGCGGAAAATGCCACAGACGTCGTCAGCCGTTGGATGCGGCTCAGTTGAACTGACTTCTGTACGGGATACTCAGCATTCAGAATCGCCGTCTCGACGATGAAGAACTCCCAGTGGGCCATGTCCAGCACCGATTGGCGTGCAAGCTCGCGGTGCGTCTCGTTGAACAAGCAGAAGACGTAAATGTCCGCCGATCGCCTTCGTTCGCTGTCAGACGTGTTTGTCATCGAATCCCACGAAGTCTTGAGCTCAATATCGTACGAGATTGCTGACAGTTTCTTTTGCGCCCAACTCTGGACGTAGGCGGCTGACTTGACCTCTATCGCTACGCCTGCGTATCGAAGGTCAACAGCATCCCACTCAATCCGTACTCTGTCAGCCACGCCCAGTGCATGCGCCACGAGGAACTCCGCGAACACGCCACGATTCGCATTTGAAACGATGTCCGAAAACGCCCACTTCCAATAGGCCCCGATCGTTGCGCCGTTCGTGCCAGGCAACGGCGTATCGTAATCAACCGCGTCCATCATCAGCCTCCGGGGATTGCAGCGCGAGTGGCCACGTGACGCTCGCCTGCCCGAACCAGTGGCCCAGCCCTTCCAGGCATGAGATCACGATGATCAAGTACACGAAAACTGCGGAGAATTGCCCAGCGCTCGCACGTACGCGCATCAAGCCGACGCCATCCGTCGGCGCATATTTCAATCACTTCCCCGCCAGCTGCCGATACCGCATGCGCAAGACCTCCGCCGACTCCGGCGTAAGATCGGCGAAACAGTGTCGGCACGAAACCCCAGGCTCAAAGTCGTCGCGCTCGCGATCGTCGGCTGAAATCGGCGCGCGGCAGCCGTAGCACATCGTCCATTCGCCTTCCCGCAGGGCGTGTCCGACGGCGACGCGCTTGTCGAACACGAAGCACTCGCCGCGCCACTTTGATGATTCCGCCGGGACTTCCTCCAGGTATTTCAAGATGCCGCCGCGAAGATGAAAAACGCTCTCAAAGCCGCGCGCCAACATGAACGCGCTCGCCTTCTCGCAGCGGATGCCGCCCGTGCAGTACATCGCGACTTTCTTATGCCGCTGGGGATCGAGATTGACATCGACGAAATCGGCGAACTCCGTGAACGCATGCAGTTTCGGATCGACAGCGCCCTCAAACGCGCCCACATGCGTTTCGTATTCGTTTCGTGTATCGAGGACGATCACGTCCGGGTCCGCCAGCAACGCGTTCCACTCGGCCGGCCCGACATACTGACCCACGCGCAGCGTCGGATCGGCCTCCGCACAGCGCATCGTGATAATCTCCCTCTTGGGCCGCACTTTGAAGCGATTGAACGGTTTCTCCTCGCTCGTCGAGTATTTCACGCCGTTCTCGCAGATGCCGAAACGCTCATCGAGAAACTCGATCATCCGATCCAGCGCTGCGGGCTCGGCGGCGATCGTTCCGTTAACGCCCTCCGGCGCGAGCAGAATCGTTCCGCACATCCCAGGCAGCGTCGCGCCGATTGCCAGAATCTCTCGGCGCAGCGCCGGGATGGCCTCGATGCGAACGAATCGATAGAAGGCGGCAACTTTGAACATCCCTCGGTATATATCGCGGCGCCGAGTGTATTTCAATCGCATTGACGTCGACACGCGACATAGGCCGATAGCGGCCGTAGAATTCTAAACGGGAGTCTGCAGTCGTTGGCCACTAAATCACCCATCCTCGTCATCCACGAACAGGACTCCGATCAGACTGCCAGACGGTTTGTCGCCCTCCTATGTCTGATGGAGTTCTACGTCCTGTTCGTCACCTATGGCACAGGCATCTGGAACTCGAACGGAGATTTCTGGACAGGCCCTACAAATACATCACTCTACGGAGAATGGACGCGCATCGCGCTCCTCACAAGCACGGCATTCCTCTATCTCTGCGGACGAGGACTCTGGCGCGGCGGACGCCGTCATTCGCTTTGGCTGTGGACGGGCATCGTCGGTCTTTCGGCGATCATCGTTGTCGAAGCAGTCGCCGCGGCGATCGTGAGTATGAACACCGACCTGTCAATTCAAGGTCTCCTCAGCGCATCGCCGAATCGGACGTTGGATGTACTCTGGTTCGGGGTTCAGGCGGCGTCCTTCCACCTGCCGCTGTGGACCGCACTCGTCATCCTGATGCTCGTAACCAGAGCCAACAGCCGTTGGCGAAAGAACGACAAGGCGCTCTGGGTCTATTGTGCCGCGGGATATTGCGCCGGGTGGGTTGTCGCGGAGATTTTCGAACGCACTGCCATCGCACCCGCGTTCGGTCCCATCATCGGAACTGCATTGTCGAATATCGGAATTCAACACGCCCCGTTCATCGCAATTGTCCTCGTTCTCCTGACAACAGCTGTCCTTCTCTTCCGCGCATCACCCCTAGCCCGGTCGACCGCCCTGATGACGGCCACGATCAACGCCGTCGCCGTTGGCGCGAACTGGTTCGTCATCACTTGGCTGGTTCGAGTCTCAACGAAAGCGCTGCTCTATCAAGTCCCCTTTTCGACGCCCGTTTCGACGCCTTACTTTGGAACCAAGCATGACTTCATGTGGCTCCTTGTTCTGCCGGTCCACTTTGTTCTGCCCTGGTTGCTCATCGCCGGCTACGCGTGGCGCGTCCCGATGCGAAAACCGCCCGACGACGGCACACCGTACCCACGCCGCTATTGCACCAACTGTCATTACAATCTCTTTGGCAACACGGCCGACCAATGCCCGGAATGCGGCCACGCACTGCGTGCGGCCACATCATGATCCTCGTCGCGGAATCCACATGTGCTTCCGGAGATCAAGGCGAACGCGCATACCCCCGCTGATTCGGGAATGCCAAGGAAATCGGTCCCCACGACGGCCCCAGAACGACTGAGCGAAATCCCACGCATTTCCTGCGTGTTTTTGCACGCCGGCAATCCAGCAAATGGGATCGCATCACTCAGATTTGTCACTTTGGCGATACGCAGGCACGGCGCGAAGCCCGGCAACCGGAGCGGGCGACGTTCGGCATGGGCATTGCAGGATGTCCGAAGTTCGACTCCGCATCCGATTCAGCAACTGTGGATGCTGCTCGCAGAATCTGTTGCTAGTGGAGCAACTCCCGGTCGCCGAATGCAAGTTGCGGGTGTCCGCACACGGGAGGAACCGTCATGAATCACCGACGACATGTTGTCGCCATCGTTGCGACCCGGTTGATCATTCTATCCCCTGCCACGGCACTCGCGACCGTGTTCTTCGAGAGTTGCCAGACCGCGACGCGCTTGTCGAACACGAAGCACTCGCCGCGCCACTTTGATGATTCCGCCGGGACTTCCTCCAGGTAATTCAAAACGCCGCCTCTTTCCAAACGACCATCAGAGAAACTCGGTCATTTCTCTGACTATGACCCGAATATCGCATCGACAAAGCTGGCGACGTCGTTGCCGTCTGGCGTTCCCGTTCCATCCATATCCGCCTGCTCGCTTGAGCAGCAGGGGTGAGCCGCGTCATACACCGCCGGATTGAGTAGCGCCTCGACGAAAAGCGGAATGTCGGCGCTGTCGACGACGGCGTCGCAGTTCATGTCGCCTTTCGTAAAGGCCTGACAGTCGGAATACACCATGTCGTCCAGACAGTAGTTCTGCTGGTTCGTGCCCCCGCCGCCTATCAGTTTGACAGTGGCGAAGGGAGTGTCCGAGGTGAATCCCCAGAATCCACCGTTGTAGTTGTTGGAGATGGCGCCCACAAAGACGGGTGGATCACCGACGTAAACCAGCAGGCTGTTTCCGGAGCCGCCAGGCCCGCCCAGAGTCCAGTTTCCACCGTATCCCTTGATCTCGGGAACGAAGCTCCAAGTGGTCATCGGTTCATTCTGGCTCTGGGAGGCGAGTACATCCTGGTAGCACTCCAACGCAGGGTTGATGTGCCCGGATTCCGAAGAGACAAAGCTCACGCCGGCGTCCAGTTCATCGTCGGCAAAATCCTCGGTAACGAACTGCCCTCCGATGGCGTTCTCCCATTCCAACTTGTCGGTGTAGACCGTAATCGCCGCCGCGCTGACTGTAGTTGCCCAGGAAGCCAGCATCAGAGACGCCGCGCTTGATACAGCTAATCTTCGCATTGTCATTCCTCCTGATGGACATTGGTCCGCGTTAGGCCAACATCTTCCGTTCGTCAGGCGTCGACGCGCCGCCGGTCGGCGCTGCGGTATTCGCCCCTGGCGACCAACACGATTCCGCCCGCCGCGTTGTCTCAGGCCGCGCCCACGCCCCTGCCCGCGCGTCGGGAGGAAAGGCGCCGTTAATACTACCGACCTGACAGGGACCGCAGGCTTGGATCTTTCTACGAAGTACAGGATAATGATCCCGTGCAATGCGTATTCGGCCACCTGGGCCGAGGTGGTCTCTGGGATTGACCTACGAATCGCCCGGAGGTGTAGCGATGCCGGGATTCACGACCGACCATCTGCTCGACCACGCCCGGCGCAGCCCGCTGCTCGCCAGGATTCGTGACTACGGCGCCGCCGTGGCCGGCATTTATCTGACAGTTCTTGTCCGCCGCGGTGACGAAGTCGTCGAGCTCGACCTGAACGGCAGTGAGGCCGAGGTACCAGAGTTCTGCCATGTGATCCGCCAGACTGACGAAGGGCTGCGCCGATGCAAAGCCTGTCGGTCGCTGATCGCTTTTGGCGCCTGCTATCGCGGAATGAGCGAATTCCAGTGCCACGGCGGTGTCTCAGTGCTGGCCGCGCCGGCGCGCCGACCCGAGTCGAACGCGAAAAACTGCATCGTTGTCTCCTCGTGTGCCTTCGCCAGCGGCAGTACGGCCAACGGGTGGCGTCGGGCGAAGAGTCATGCGAAAGGACTCTCCGTCAACCTCAAGACTTTGAGGCAAGCGTACCATGCATTGCCCTGCGTCGATGAGGACCGTCTCAGACTTGCCGGGGCATTTGTTCAATTGGCGGCAACGGCGCTGACCGAGGCGGAGCAGCTCCTGACGCTGAAGGTCCGAACGTCCGGCCGTGGAGACTTGCAGCCGGCGGATTGCTGCGCGCCGCCCGATGGCGACGACTTCGCCGCGCTGCTGCGCTTATCGCAAGTTGCGGCGGACGACAGCGGCAACGCTGGGGCTTGCGCATCGCTGGCCGATCTGATCAAGGCCATGATCGAGCGCGATCCAGCCATGCCGTTCACAATCGCCAAGATCGCCAAGGCCGCACGTCTCAGCCCCAACCACCTGTCCACGCTCTTCCACCAGCAGACAGGAGAGACATTCACCGACTACCTGACCGGTCAGCGGATCAAACTGGCCAAGCGGTTGTTGACGGATCCAACACTCAGTGTCAAAGAGGTGGCCCAGCGAGCCGGATTCACCGATCCCGCCTACTTCACGCGCCGCTTCAAATCCGCCACCGCAAAGACGCCGACCCAGTGGCGCGACACGATCTGAAATCTCAATCAGGTACAAAAGGCCCATCCTCGCCACTCTCCCTTGCAGGATTAGCACGACATTCTGAGCTCATCCTGCGTCCGCCAAGACACGTCGTCTTGCCGACGGCAACAGCCCCGAAACGGCTTGACTTCGGCTTGCACAAAGAGTCCGGCCGACCTCGACCAAGCCGGAATCCACGCAACGCCTGCGTGTTTTTCCGCGCGATCGAAGTCGCTTCGGATCCCGTCGTCGTCTGAAACTTAGTACAGTCCGGCCGTCGTGCGGGTGCCAAGCCCCACAGCCGGAGAAGGCGGTATTTGGCACGAGATTTGCAAAGAAGCAGACGATGGTATCAAGACCCGAAATGGGCGACATGAGATCGTCTGCGCAAACCTGCCGCAGTCGGTGGCATGTCGCGCCCCATACATGTAGGCAGTGTGTGCCAGCCCACGGGGAACTTCGTCATGATTCGTAATACCCACGTTTTCGCCATCGTCACCTCCTGTTGTCTCATGCTCACCCCCGCCACGGCCCTCGCTACCGTGTTCTTCGAAAGCTGCCAGGCGGCGACGCTGCTGGACTCCGGCGTCACGTCCGACACGATCAGCAGCAGCGGCTATGAATTCACCTACACGCGGGACAAGTTGTTCACCGGCGGGACCGGGCAAATCATCGGTCGGGCCGTTCACGTGCCATGGCCCGACGGCGTCGAGGCGCAGGCCGTCACGACACCGCCGCCGGGTGTGACGGATCACAAGGCACGCATGACGCTTCGGCGGGTGGACGGCAATGTCTTCGACTGGCCGGCCTTCACGGTGAAGATTCTCGCCAACACGGCCGGTGCCGGCGCCGCCATCGAGATCATGCCACTTGTCAACGGCGAAGACGCATTCGCCGATCCCATCGCGTTCAACGTCACTGGTTTCTCCGGTCAGACATTCTCTTACGACACATCGCCCAACCCCTGGGGGAGCACGGCGCTGCTGACCGGCTACGATACCTACAAAATCGCTCTCTATGTCGACTTCGCAATGGTGGCGCTCACGCTCAACAGCAGCGTGAACGACGGTGCCTGCTGCCTGCCCGACCATTCGTGCGTCGAGCTGACAACAAGCGACTGCATCAGCCAAGGCGGCACGTCGCAGGGCGTCGGAACGAATTGCGGATGCGCACCATGCCTGGTGCCTCTCGATACATTTGTCGCCGTCCTCGTCGGAACGGATACCGATCCATCGCACCAACTCGCCTGCGATTTCGATGGCTCCGGAACGACGGACGGCAAAGATATTCAGGGCTATGTAACAGCGCTGCTGCAGCCGTGACCCACGGCCCTCAGTGAATGAAGTACTTTGGGGCTACCCGCACCGCATGCAATTCCAAGCACCGCTATCGCCGACCGAATGTTGTCAAGGCTCCGACGATTATCATCTTTCCGCCGAAAACTGGTCGTCCGCCTCATACAGATTACGGATGATCTGGTCCGACGTGTGTCGCTCCTGCTTCATCCCGAACCTCCTGGTCCAACAACGGGCCGACTGAATCTCTCACAGCCCATTGATCAGTCCTCGGGGAGCAGGCCGAATTCTATCGAACTGACGGTCAGAGCCACCGATGACGCCCGAAAGAAATGAAGCGGAGAACGTGCGCAAGCACGCTCTCCGCTTTGATCTTGCTTGATTAAATATGCGCCGACCCTCTTGAGACTAATCGCATTTTGCTTCCACGCACAACGACTCCAACTGAGGCAAACCTCCGAGGGTCGCACAATCGCAGTCGGTCTCCTCACTACAAGATCCGTCAGGCATACAGCAGGCAAATGTCGGCCAGCTCGACAGGCATTCGGCTTCCAAACAATCGACGCGGTCGTCCCAGATTCCGCAGATCGCGAGGCAATCCGCCTCAAACATCATCACACAGTTCGTTTCCGACAGGCAGCACGCCCTCGGCTGCGGGCAGACCTCGGGTTCACACTCCGTGAACTCATGGAAAGCGCCGCCGCGGACGTTGCAGTCGCACTCGTAAGTCGTAACGCAACTGCCGTCATCCAGACAACAGGCGTAGAAAACCCGCGCCAGACATTCGAGTTCCGAACAATTGATTCCGTCTTCCCAAATGCCGCAGGCTGCGAGGCAGTCCGCCTCCTGCATCGGGACACAAGTGACATCCGGCAGGCAGCATGCCCACGGCTGCGGGCAACTCACCGACTCACATTGAACGTCCGCGTGGAACGTTCCGCCGGCGGCGCCGCACTGGCACTCGGTCTTCTCTACGCAGTTGCCGTCGGCCAGACAGCAGGCGTACGTGGGCGCGACTTCGCAAACGGCGGAGTCACAATCGATTCCGCCTTGCCAGACGCCGCAGACCGCGAGGCAGTCCGCTTCCAGCATCATCGTGCAGGCCGGGTTGTCAGGGCAAAGATCATCCGTGCAGGAACCGTTGGTGAGAGCCTCGCAGATTTCATACGCCAGGCAGCACGCGCCCGTGCAGTCATAGTTGCCGGAGTCGAGCTTGCCGTCCTCATCCGCGTCGAAGGCCGGATTCAGATCAATGCCCTGAAGCTCGACTGCATCGATCTCGATTCGCTGACAACTGCCCGGACATGGGTCACAGGCCTCCACGCCCGAGTGAGTCAACGTATTGAACGTGATCCTGACGCCGTCGACCAACAAATCGGTCAACGGCCAGTTGATTTCAACATCACAAGTGGTCGGCTCAACCCACCTCGATGCATAGTGAGATGGGGGAATCTCTGCCTCTTCGGCGATGAAGACGGTCCTAAGAACGCCGGTGACTTCCCGAACTTCCACGCGGTTGATCGTCCGATCCCTCGGCCCAAAGTAAGTGTGGCCGCCATCCCAACCGCCGGTGTTCCGCGTGATTACCACGCCGCTGGCCAGCACGGGCGTCTCAAATCCCACTTCCAGGGTATCTTCTGCCAGAGTGCCGTCACTCCGCCACGCATTGGAAGTATCGCAGCCGCAATCGATCTGATTCGGTTCGGGTGCCCCCAGCACCTGCTCCGCTCGATAGTTGGGCGCATCCTGGCTCGAGAAGTAGATCAATTGATTCGCATACTGCTTCAACGGCAGACCAATCTCGCAGATATCCGGCAGGCAGGAGACGCCGACGGGCGCTTGAATGAAAAGCCTCTCTTCATCCTCGGAAATGAGTTCGATTCCAAAACCCGTGCGCGGCGTCGAGTGAAAAGTGCCGTCGAGCCCCGCGAACCGGACGTGATCCTTGTACTGGCGAACCGCGGAGAACGTGGGACACTCCCTAATGAATATGCGGTCGCTGAATCGCCGGTCTCCCGCAGGCACGGAGACGGACGGCAAGGCATCGAGCGTCTCGCTTGGGTCGAAGGCCACCGACAAATCCAGGAACGTGAGATAACGCTGGCCAGTATATTCAAGATTTGACTCAAACATCTGCCGCAGCGCCCACTTGACGTCATAGGTGTTCTCGTCGGGACCCCAGTATCGAGACGCCCACAGCCCGCACCAATTCCGCCACTTCTGCCCGGGATAAATCGAGCGAATGTACGGGTGCGACCCGCTCTTGCAGATCATCTTCAACGGACGTTGATAGCATCGCTCCAATGCGGCCTGCTGGTCGGGCGAAAGCAAGTCATAGATCTGCCGCCCGCACATGATGACGGCCTGGTCCGACGAGAGCGCCCAGTACCAGATGTTGTTTCCATCGAATTTCCACAGACCGTCGTCTTCCTCCTCATCAAGCAAGTCCGGGATCCCGCGACCAAGGTCGCGACTGATACATCGGTTGTGCAGTGTGCCATTCGGGAGTACGGGCCAACACACAACCGGGTCCACACAAACCTCCGGCTCATAGCCATCCAGCATGACGTCCACCGCCCCGGACGCATTCCCTTGGCACTGGAGAATGGCGGAGTAAAGCAGGATTGCATTTCCGGTCTGGCCGCCCTTAATCGTGTCTTCAACGTCGGGACGCACAAACGAGGCGAGTAACCGATCGAACACCTTGGTATTCATGGCCTCGGCAGCGGCGCCCGACAATTTGCCCTCGTGAACAAGAATGGAATACGCCACACATAAGTGATAGGCCCTCATCTGCGAAGCACCGAGCATTTGCTGTCGGTTTGTCGTTACGTCTGCATTCAAGCTCGTGCCCTTACCTGACTCCGACACGATGACGAGCGGGGGATCGCCATCGTCCATTGGCCATTGATTCGCTGCTGCGATCAGGTCAATATTGGCCTGACGGTAATCAGCCTCTAGCTTGGTAAAGAATGCATGTTGACAAGACTTGTATGCAACGCCCGCCATTGCCATCCAGTTATTGGGCTCATTATGGCGGAGGCGGTCGGCGCCGGCGTTCGGTGTTGTCATGTAGCTTTCAATTTCGTCAACGTAATCTACGCCATGCGGGTCCGAAAGTTTCTGGGCATCGATGATGGGCCACCGTTCGTTCGGTATGCACGAACCCACCGGAATGTGAGTCACCCGCAGGATTGGCTGGGGCGTGCTTTCACTGCTTACACTCGTGAACCGCCCGTCAGTGACGCCTTCATTCGCCGCTTGCTTGGCAAGCAGATCCACTTGAACCGTGGCTCCGGCGAATTCGTTCAAGTCATTCCACAAATCACTGATGTCGAACGCTGTCGTCGTGATCGACGCCGGCATCGGGTACGAGACGACGCGCGAGGAGTAGTCTCCGCCGGGATTGGTCCACGTGGCCGAAGCCCCGCTGCCCCACTTCAGCCAAGTCACATACTCCTCTCTCCAATCCGTCTGGGTGAGCCGACGGAACGACACCGATTGACCTCCCGGCGCTGCGACCGCCCGTCCCTCCAGAATCTGCTCGACTTTCGTGATGACGTGATCGGAAGGGATGCCGTTCACCTGATACTGCCACAACCCGCGGTAGATGTAGACAGGCCCGGCCTTGGTCGTGGATTGTGTTCCGATGGTAATCGTGGACGAGGCGCCGTAGTTCGTCGTTGAATTGACCGCCTCGATCATCGCATCCTGAATAGGATAGAAGTCGGTTTGTATCTCATTCTCAGCGCCACGGGCCTCCGCCAGTGACATCGCGCAAATTGTCAGAATACAAGCCACGTCGCAGATCCTTCGTTTGTAACTCATAGTCTGTGACTCCTTTGTTGGGTCGATTCCTTCCTGCAAGTCTCAGGGCTGAGGTCGATACCTCCATCAAACTGCCAACCCTGAATGCCCCCCCATTTCAGCGAGAACCTGTTCTTTTCGACTTTCCTCCTTTCAACGCCATCGCGCCTCCAGCGAATGGCAACACTGAACTGTTCCATGGGAATGCGTACGCAAGACCTTGAGCACGCATCGCCGTATGCGCATTCGCAACGCGCGGAATCGCACACGACGTCAACATGTCGCGTCGCCTACACAATCGAGATTGAGAAACATGGCCCGGCAACCGAAAATACCCATCCCCGACACCCGCATCGCGCGCAATTCCCCTCTCCGCCGGCAAAACGGCGAAAGTTACGGTGGCGCAGGTGCGTCTCATCGGACACTCCACATCCGTTGCAGACAACAACGGATGCGGGTCAGGAGGCGGAGGGATTCCGGCAGATCTTCTGTAACGAGACTTCCGCTAGCGATATCATCCTCATCGCCCCTTCCCTTAACTCATATAGGCACGCATCGAGTCCAACGTCAAGGTAATTTCCGCATGTCTCACTGCGAATCAGAACAAGCTGCCATTGGTATGGCAGTCTGCTGGATCAACAAGTTTAGAACTCACAGCCCGTGTGCCTTTCCCTCAGGAACAGACCGACAATTAACCCATCCCGGATGACGCTTGGCCGCATAACGTCGCTACGCATCAACACAACTTCGACAGTCTCCTCATGCACATCGAGCGAAACATCGGACCGGCGATGTCGGCGATAGACGACAAATCGCTGGGCACATGAAAGTTCCGTAGGGTCCGCTGTGCGGACCACTCACCTGGAAAAACGCGAACGCGATCGATGGCACGCATCCGCACTTCACACGGCCGAACACCTCGTCATTTCTTAACTGGGTAAGTCTCGTAGGGTCCGCTGTGCGGACCAAATGTCATGATTAGCGCGACCGCGTTTGATGATTGCGACCCGCACTTCGGACCAACGAACTCCTCGAATTTTCCTGAGTGGGTGGGCCCAGAAACCACCGGTCTCTTTTGAAGTCGTCGCGATTGCGTTGAGCCAGCAGATTCGCGAGGCGCTCTGTAAACGGTCCCCACAACGGACCATACAACGCTGTGAGCACGGCAACAGGGTTGCATCAACGTGAAATCCACTCAACAAGGCAGACGAAGTGACCGCACCCGAGGCGCCCCCCGCTACAATGGGATGCGGCGGGATAATCGCGTTCGACATCCGCCAGCATCAACAAAGGACCACGGAGTCGCCATGCTGCAAGACCTGTCACTCATGGACATCATTCGCTACAACGATTGGGCGAACGACCAGCTGCTCAAGGCCGCGGCCGGATTCTCCGACGAACAGCTCGATCGGCCGTTCGACATCGGCGTCGGCTCGTTGCGCCGCACGCTGATTCACATCTGGGCAGGCGAAGACACATGGCGCAAACGACAGAGCGGTCACACGGAAACACCGTGGCCGAATCAGGACGAGAAAATCGCGATGCCCAATCTAGCAGGTCGCTTCGCACAAACCCGCCTGGAACGCGACGCCCTTCTCAAGAACCAGACGCCGTTGTCCGTCGCAGAGGTGATCCCCTATCGCGACTCATTGGGCGAGCTGTTTCGCGCCAGTCGCCTCGACATGTTCCTCCAGGGCCTGACCCACTCGATCCACCATCGCGCCCAGGCCGCAAATATGACCCGCCGCCTCGGCGGTCCCCTGATCGATCTGGATTACATGTATTGGGCAAGACAGCCGGCGAAAGAGGATTAATCCCGTAGGGTCCGCTGTGCGGACCAGACGACAGGAGAACCGCATTCGCATTCGATGAGAGCGCCCCGCGCTTCGCATCAACGAACTCATCGTCTTGTCTTAAGTTGTCCGGCGCAGGAATCATCAAGCTGCTTTGAAATCGTCGCGATTGCGGAAACGTCCGCCCATTCACACGACGGTCCGCACACGGTCCGCACAGTGGACCGTATACGGCCTTTACCCCCAATTCCGCATCCGCGGAGCCCCGCAATGTAGTAAGTGTCCTAACTTATCTAGAGATACGGAAGTTGACAGTCTAATTCCCTCCGGTGATGTTTGATCGGGATGAGACAGAAAGACGATGGAGATACCGCCATGAGCGTCGAGACTGAGGCAGCAAACAAGAACAGCTCTCCGAGTAGGAAGCAGAAGATTCTGGCAGAGTTAATGGAATGGCTCATCTGCGTTTCGCGCAATCCCCAGTCTTGGACAATGTGGCATCGGTTACGACATGGTCGCCGTTATCACCGAGCATTCGATGACCTTAATCTGATCCATCGCATTCCGCATTCGATTCTCGATGCAGAGTATGAGGATAATGATATCAGCTTCATCAATTGGGGTATCAGTCGATACGTGGCTGACCGCAATATGAGCATAGACATTAGCGTTGCTTGGTTGCTGATCGAATTCGTAAAGGACGTTCCCGACGACCGACGCGGTGAGCTGACGTGGACGCCACCACAAGCACTCTTCGACCTCGCGGCAAAACACAAGCGCGGCCTTCTCTACGAGTAATGCGGCCTCTTACCCTTCCCGGACCGAATTCCGCCAATACCGCTTTTCCCAGCGGAGTCGGAGTGTCGCGCTATGGACGCATGGCCCAGGTCGTACTCGACCTGGGGTCACGATTTCGAGGTCTTGACGGCGGCCAACAAATCATGCGAGCATCAGCAAACACCCGACGCTCCGCCGACGGCGACAGCCCTCTCGCGGCACGAACGGACATTCCGAAGGCTGTCGCCATGAAGTCAGGCGTCCCGCGCATTCCAGAATCGTGCCCCCAAGTCCCTTCGGGACGTGGGCCACCCGCCTGACGCGTTGGGTTGCCCGAGCCTGCAAATGGCGCAAGAGCGCCACCAATGGCGGCATTTGCAGGACCATTTGCCGCGTTTGCTGCATCACACGGGCCGTTTGCGCCGCCAAATTCGCCAATTGCCGCAACCTTTGCGCTGCCGGAGCGCGCGAATGCCGCAAACCGGCCGACAAACGCCGCGGCGCTGCCACCATTCTGCGCGTTTCAGGCCCGTGCGGGGGCTTCCTTCTCCGGCGCGCTCAGTGGGCACGGGGCCCACCCTAAAAGCCGCAGCACGACGCACGCCACGGCGAGACGCCGAGGCTTTGAATTCTCACGACTCGAGATTCACGAACAACGACTCATCACTCGCGACTCGAAGCTCGCCACTCGCAACAAGGCGCTACGCCGCCATCTCCGCCTTCGTTGGCACCTTGTCCAGAATGTCGCCGAGCACGTCGTCCGGATCGATTCCCTCGGCCTGCGCTTCGAAGTTCAGCAGCAATCGATGGCGGATCGCCGGCTTGTAGACCTTGCCGATGTCGTCGAACGCGACGTTGTAGCGGCCATCCAGCAGCGCTTGCACTTTCGACGCGAGGATGACCGCCTGCGCACCGCGCGGCGACGAGCCCCAGCGCACGTAGCGATTCGTCTGGTCCGTCGCGAATTCCCCCTGCGGATGCGTCGCGAGAATGAGGCGGATCGCGTAATCCTGCACGTGCGGCGCCACGACGACGCGCCGAACCAGGCGCTGGGCGCCGATGATCTGCTCGCCCGTCATGATCGGCGTGATCTCCGCCTTGTGACCGCTCGTCGTGCGCTCGACGATCGTGTTCAGCTCCTTGCGCGACGAATAATTGACGACGAGCTTGAAGAAGAATCGGTCGAGCTGAGCTTCGGGCAGCGGATACGTGCCCTCCTGCTCGATCGGGTTCTGCGTCGCCATGACGAAGAACGGTGGCTTCAGTTCGAAATGCTGACCGCCGGCCGTGATGTGCTTCTCCTGCATCGCCTCCAGCAATGCCGACTGCGTCTTCGGCGTCGCACGATTGATTTCGTCCGCGAGCACCAGCTGCGCAAAGATCGGTCCCTTCTGAAACTCGAACCCGCGCCGGCCCGTCTCCGGGTTCTCAACGATGATGTTCGTGCCGAGGATGTCCGCCGGCATCAGGTCCGGCGTGAACTGCACGCGCGAGAACTCGAGGCTCAGCGCGTCGGCCATCGTGCGGATGAGATACGTCTTGCCCAGGCCCGGCACACCCTCAAGCAGCGCGTGACCGCCCGTGAACAGACACGTCAGCACGCCCTGCACGATCTCGTCGTGACCGACGATGGCCTTGCCGATCTCCGCCTTGACGGCATTGAACTTGTGTCGAAACTCTTCCGTCGCCTTCTGAATGGCGGGATCGATCTGATCAGTCATTCGCCTCTCCGTCTTTGCAATCGGGCGTTGCCAAATGCACGCCCGTAATTACTCAATCTCGCTTCGCCGGCTTGTCAGCCGCCCCCCGTGGCCCAGCCTACTGGCTGGGGCCCCGAATTGCGATCGACAACGAATCGCCGCACAAACTGACGAGAAAACGCAAGTGCAGCGCAATTCGCTCCCCCAGGTCAAGACCTGGGCCACGGACCGCATGCATGCCCGCAATTGATCACTCTCGTCACTTCTTCTCGTCGCCCTCTTCGCGGGCGCGCTTCTTCGCCTTCAACAGCCGCGCCGTCATGCTCTCTTGCGGGCCCTCTTCGCCCGGCTTCTTCGGCGCAGGCATTGGTGGCGGCGCAACATCCTTCGCCCCCGCACCGCCCATCGCCTCGGAAAGATCCTTCGCCGGCTTCGCCGTCGCACCGGCGTCGAACTTCGCGCCAATATCGAGCGCAGGTCCCTCCAGCGGCGGCGCCGCGACGGGTCGCTTCCGCTCCGCCGTATCCCCGCCCGAACTGGTGCGCTGCTCCCGTATGCGCTCGCGCACACCGCGCAGATCCTTCAACGTCTCTTCCGACTTCCGCCCTCGTCCGACGCGCGCCAGGCTCGCCACGTAGTTGCTCGTCGCCGCAAGCCATTTCAACGGATCGACGGCGATGCGACGCACCGCAATGTCGAACAGAAACGCTACAATGGCGAGCTTCAGTAACGTGTCCCAGATGGGTCGCCGCGACACGGTATCCGGCATGTTGTGCGCGAAGACGGCCTTGCGGCTCTCTTCGCCTTCCGGCGACAACACACGACCGTCCGTCTCGTCGGCGATCTCGCGAAGCAGAGCCTCGTTGATCGTCAGATCGCGATACTCCGGCGAATACGCGACTGTCACGCCCGTTCGTATCCGGGCCGCCTTCTGCGTCGCCGTTCCCGGCGCCGTCACGTTGACGATGTAGGCGCCGCGCTGGTCGACGTTGAAAAACGCCTCGAAACGTCCCGGTCCCGTCTGCTTGATCTCGACGGGCACACTCGTCGCGTCGGGCCGCACAAGCGTCCCGCCGAACTGCCGGAAGCCGGCGATCGCACCGCCTTCTTCCATGCTCTCGATGATCAAGTGTCCGCGATCGCCTTCGACAACCGTCGTCACATCGTAATTCGCGGCCGAACCCTGCTGCATGCACCAGCGAATCGTTTGCGCCCACAACTTGCTGAACGCCGCCCATTCCGTCCAATCTGTCCCCCAGTGGTTCCACCAGCCGCTTGTGAACGCGACGGCGCGACCGGAACCGCACAACCAGTGCGCGAGCAACGGATCGCCCTTCTTCGTGAGCAGCGGAATTTCGACGTCCGGCACATCCTTGCGAGGCGTCGTCACGACGTAGCCGCCGAGCTGCGGCAGCGGCGCATCGATCCCCGCCATCAGGTCGGACAGATTGTTGGGATTAATGCGCGGCTCGAACTGTTCCTCGCGGATGAGCGGTCGCCGAACAATCTTCGCTTCCTTGATGAAGATCTTCGGGAGCTGTTTCTCGTCGCCGGGCTTGCTGAGATTCCAATACCGGCCGCCCGTCGCTTTGGCGATGCTCTTAAGCGTCCCGATCTCCATCGATCCGTGCGGGAAAATGGAGACTGTGGAACACGTGACTTTATTCGCCTTCATCCGATTGAGAAGCGCCGCAGACGGCGACTGCGCGTCGCCGTCGGAAATGATGATCATGTGCCGCTGCGCCGCATCCTTCTTGGACATCAGGGCCTTGTACGCCTGACTCATCGGCGTGTCATAGTCCATCATGTCGCCGTTCATCATGCCGCGGATCTTCTGCTTGATCGCATCCTTATCCTTGGCCTGCTGAAGCGGCACTTCCCACGCGAACCCCGCCATACCCCAGCCGACGACGCCGAAATAGTCGAGACTGCTGACCGTCTCCAACGCGGCGACTGCCGTCTCGATCCCCCACTTATTGCCGTTGGGCATCTCGCAGGAATGCATGACGATCGCCAGCGCGCCCTTCGGAATCTGGCGTACATTGTCGACGTCGAACTTGATCGGCATGACGTCTTCAACGGGCGAACCCTGCCAGCCGCCCGCGCCGAAGCTATCGTTGCCGCCGATCATGACCAGACCGCCGCCGAGATCCCTTACATACGTCGCCAGCATCCGCTGCTGTTCGGCGCTGAACAGATCGGCCCCGGCATTCGCAATGACAATCGCGGCATAGTCCTGAAGCACCGCCGTCGACAACCGCAGCGTCTCGGCGTCGGCCCAGCGCACCTCGATGTGCTCTCGCCGCAACGCGTCAATCAGGAGGCCGTCTTCTTCGCGCGATTCGTTCTTGCCGACGAACAGCACCTTCGGCGGTCCTTCGACCGTCGTGTACGCGACAGTCGAGTTGTTCTCGCTGATGATGTCCGCCCGCGGGTCATCCGGAATGAACTCCGCCGTGAATTCGTGGGACTGCTCCGACGTGATCGGTAATCGCAGAGCGAAGGGATTGCGACCCGCCTTGAGTGTGATGTGCTGTCCGAACGCATCGGAATCCGGATCGAGGTCAATCAGTTTCGATTCGTCGCCGATCCGCTGGTGGATCCGAATCTCGCCCGACGTATCCTTGTCGCTGCGAATGATGGGTCGCAGCGTGATCTGCTCGTGCAGGTTCGCGTAGGCCGGCGCCTTGAGCTGCTCGAAAACGACTTCAGCGCCGTGCTCGTATCGAAGCGGAATCACATCGACCGACAGATTGTTGGCCTTCGCCGCTTTCGCCTCTTCGACGGCGTCGCCGACGTTCTGATTCCCGTCCGACAGGATCACGAGCCGGTTGTTCATCCCCGGCGCCATACAGGCGATCGACATCCGCAGGGCCTGGGCGATATTCGTCTGGTCCGGTCGCTGACCGTCGGGGAATGGCGGCTTGTTTCGAATCGCATCGCCGTCGACCATCTTGCCCATCGGCAACTGCTCGATGTTCGTTCGGCCGTCGAAAGTCAGAAGCGTCGCCTTATCCTTGTCCTCCATATGCATCGTCGACTCGACGACGAAGCTCTCGGCGGCGTGTCGCACATCGAGCGGCACGGACCGCGAGAGGTCCAGAAGGTACATGACGTTCAGATCATCGTTGCGGAGGATCTTGTGCGTACCCGCCAGCGCGAGAACCAGCAGCGCAAGCACGACGAAGCGCATCGCCATCGACATTTTACCGCGGACCGGCCCCAGCCCCGCCATCGATCGTCGCGACATCCACCAGAACAGGACGATCGCGAAGAGAATGACCAGCGCCCACGGCCGATCGAATCGACTTAGAGTGAATAGATCGCGCATTGGCTTTCTTCGTCGTCGCTTCTACATCGGGCCGTGCGGCTCCGTCACCCCGGCCTTGTGATTGTCACCAGTCTATCACCTCGACACGATTGTTCCACGAATCGAGGCAGTAAATCAGTCCATTTCCGCCGACGGCGACGGCCCACGGCTGCGCCAACTGACCGACATCGCGGCCGACGCTGCCCCAACTGCCCAACTCGGATCCGTCCTTCGCCATTCGCACGATGCGGCTGTGACCGCGATCGGCGATTAGCAAATTCCCGGCGCCGTCGAATGCAAGGCCAAACGGATAATTCAGCGCGTCCTCTCGCCCATCCCGCATCGGCGTCAGTGCGCCCAGGAATTTCCCGTCCAGCGAATACTTGCAGATGCGATGCCCGCATGAATCGGCGACCCAGAGCACGCCCGCATCGTCCAGCACCATCGCCTGCGGTCGATCCGTCCAGCCATCGCCCGAATCCTTGTTGGCGAAGCTCTTGATGTACTTCAGATCCGGCGTGAACTTGCTGATCCGATCGTTGCCGCCATACTCCGACACGAACACGTTTCCATCGGCATCCCGCGCAATCGCCGTCGGAAATATGAACTGCCCCGGCCCCTCGCCGCGCTCACCGAAACGGAACTGCTCCGTCCCGTCCCGATCATAGACAATCACGCGCGCATAGTGCGTGTCCGCGACCCATATCCGACCATCGCTGTCGGCGTACACGCCCGTCGGCTTGCCGTTGTCCCATTCAGGCATTCGCCAGGTCTTTTCATGTACGCCCTTCGGGCTGAAGCGCTGCACGCGTGCGCTTTTGTCGATCACGAACACGCGACCATCAACGGGGCTGATCGCCATCGCCCGAGGATATGCGAACTCGCCGTCGCTGCGGCCGACTTTCCCGAACACGAACTCGACGTCGCCGACATCGCCCCGCGGAGCCACGACGGCCCCTGCGACCAGGTAACATATCCCGACGGCGCCGAGACACGCGGCAATCTGGATGACTTGACGAAGGCCCATCAGGTTCATTCTAAGCGCTCCGACATGCCGGGACGAGTGGACTCCGCTTGTCGCCAGCCCCACAACGCATCGCGGTTACGAGTTCACGCCCGGTTGACGCGCGTTTCCTCCGCCGCGTCCGCGCATAACGCCGTAAAACGCGAGCCCCGCACACGCGACCACAATCGGCAGGTACATCAAAAGCGCCAAGGCCAGCGTCTGGCCGTGACGACCATAGTGCATCTGTGAATCGAGATAGACCGCCAGGCTGTCATCGCCCCATCGCGGCGCCTTCGCCAGCAACGACGCCTGCACCTCTGAGAACGCCAGCAATCCCGCCGCCCCCGCGCCGACGATCGCCGCCCCGCGCACGAACGGCCATCGTCCCGCACGCCATGCGCCGATTCCCGACGCACCGTCCGTCTCGGCCTGGTCCCGTACACTCCTTGGCGCCGACCAACCCGCGGCAACCGTCAGGCACACGGGAATGAACGCATAGCGTGCGAGCATTGCCGCGATCCAGACGACGGGCGTGTCGTCGTAGAGATTCCAGCCCGAAGCGCTGCCCATCGCGCGGCTGGCAAAAAAAGAAATCAGACTCGTTGACACCAGCGACGCCGGCAGAAGCGCCGTCACAATGGTCACGACAACGATCAGTCTCCCGGGAAACTTCGCACTCGAATCGCGACCGAGAAAGGCGAGTTCGCACGCCAACGCGATCGCGATCGCCAACACGCAAGTCGCCGCCGCCACGATCGCCGTCGCCGACGCAGGCCCTTTCGCCGATTGCCATACGCTCGCCATCGCGCTCAGGATCGTATAGCGCTGATCCGTCGCCAACATCGCAAAGAACACGATCACGGGCATCATCGCCGCGACTCCGGCCATGGCGCCGGCGACGATCGTCATCGAACGACCGCCGAATCGACGCACATCGCGCGACGGCGACGCATCCAAATGCCATGATTTGATCCGACGCAAGCCGGGGATCGCGCAGATCGACAACAGCGCAATCGCAGCCAGCATCGGCCATGATCGCCAGAAGATCTGGCCTGCAGGGCGAGCTTGCGCCATCGCCAATTCCGCTTCACGCACCATCTCGACCGACCACACATCCGACGCGAGCATCAGTGGTGCGACAAGCGCATCCAGCGCCGCCGACACAAAGACGACCGCCGCCGCCGCGCCGATCGGTCCGCGCAACATCGGCATCGCACCGCGCCACAACGCACGGGCCGGCGTCGCGTCGAGCAACGCCAGTTCCATCGCCTCGCCGCCGCTGCGTCTCAGACCGTCGAGGATGGCCGCCGCCGGTATCGGCCACAACCACATGCCGAGCGCCACCGCAGACAAACCACGGGCGCCCCACGGACCCGTCGCGATCATGACGTCGTTCAGCCATCGAACGACCGTCAACTGGCTCGTCATCAACAATTGCCAGGCGTAGGCGTGAATGCTCGGCATCGTCAGGATTGAGACGAGCATCAGTGCGGATAATGTGCGTCGAGTCCATGGTCGACGCCCCTGAGCGATCGCACATCCGACAGGAAACGAAATCACCAGGGCTATCAATGTCGCGCCGCCCGCGATTGCGAACGAATTGATCAGCGAATGCAGTCTCGCTGTGGATGGCAGGATCTCGACGCCCTCGCCAGGCCCGGCAAGTGACTGCGCGAGAATCGTCCCGAGCACGACGCCATGGGCCGCCAAGAGCGCCGCCCATCCGACGCATTGCACGATACGATAGAAAAGCGTCGAGATCATGCAGCGTCGTTCGTATCCGTCATCGATAATCGCCGTTCGAGGAGTGCAACGCCATCAAATCGCCTCATGTGAAGCAAGAACATCCCGCGGACACAGATCGACGTATTGTCACTCCCGGCGAAACGGATCGACTCGATCGATCATGGCCCCCGACTGCCGTAATGCGGCTGCCGCCTTCACATAGTCCACATCAGCAGCGCGAACGTCGTCGATCCCGAGTTCCCTTCGCAGCGCTTCACGAACGGGCACGTTGTGTGATTCGCTCGCGTACAGCGCCTCTTCCATCCGCGCCGACGCAATGTAGTCGATCAGCCGCTTCGCCGCAGTTTCGTTCCTCGCCCCGTTCACCAGCGCGACGGAACAGGGTATCCATAGCGTGCCCGGCAACATCGTCCGCCCGTTCGGCGACGACATGTCGGGATAGACGGCATCGATTGAATCGCCCCGCTGCCTCGCGACGATCACGTCGTCCGTATCCGTCGCGGCAAAATCGACGCGTCCCTGCGCGAGCAACAGGACGGCGTGGCTGTTGCCGTCGGCGCGCACAACTGCATTCGACTTCATCGACTTCAGAAACTCCTCGAACGAAGCCTCGCCCCATTCCGACAGCATCGCAGAAAAGTGGCCGCGCGTCGTCCCGAATCGCGGGTCCGCCATCGCGACGCGACCCCGGTATTCCGGCTTGGATAAGTCCGCCCACGCCGTCGGCGCGTCTACCCGTTTCGTGCGCTTCGGATCGAAGGCGAGTACGCGGCCTCGCATGCCGAAGGCGGTCCATCGTCCCTGCGGATCGACAAACCTCGCCGGAATTCCCTCAGCCGTTGCGGGTCGATAGGACGCCAACACGCCGGCATTCGCCAGTTCGATCGTGCCGAAAACCTCACTCGACCACCACACATCGGCGCGCGGTTGCGATCGTTCGGCCAGCAGCTTGTTCACAAGCCCCGTCGTCTTGCCCGCCTCGGTGTCGAACCGAGCGTTCACTTCGATTCCCGTCTCCTTGGAGAAGGCATCGAGCAGCGGCTCCGCGAACATGCGATCAACCGAACAATAGACGACCACCTGGTCGCTCACTGCTGTCGTCGCGGCGTTTTGCTTCCCGCTTGAGTCGCAACCGGAAAAGATGCACAACGCAACGCCAATGGCCGCGCTCATGCATCGCGGGTGTTGAAGAAACTGGACGGCTGTCAACTCGCAACTCCGGGACGACACTCAGCAACGCACAACTGCGCCGCATCATATGACGATCGCGCGATCGACGGATTTTCGCTCAATTGGGAATGGAATAAACACGACCCAGGTACACGTCCGGCCCCCAAATGGCTGCGACAGCGACGCGGATTGCCGGCAATTCACACGCAAAACGGCTCCCGCCGATTGGCGACGACCTATTCAGAATCGTCGCCGCCATTGCCACCCGACGTCGCATCACTGCCCGCTTCGCTCGATGACGCGTCACCGCCATCGACCGGCGCGTTGCCGGAATCGATGTCCTCGCGAATGCGATCGAAGTACTTGCGGATGCTCTTCTTGTACTTCTTGGGAATGCGACCGCGATTCAGTGAATCCGTCGCATCGATCTCGCCGGCCTGGAAGGCCTCGTTGAATTCGACGCCCGATTCGCCTTTCTCCTGCGAACCCTTGACGAATTGCTGGCCAATCACGGACCCGCCGCGGCCGTTCCTCGTCTTGGCGCGGACGTTTCGCGTTGCCGTCTTGACGCTGTCGTCGCGATCACGCTGACCGAATGCTCGGCCCCGACCGCCCTGGCCGTTCCCCTGCCCCTGACCGTTGCCCTGACCTTGGCCTTGGCCCTGACCTTGCCCTTGGCCTTGGCCGTTCTTCCCCTGGCACTTCGGACAAGGTGCACCATCAGGCAAGAAGCCCGTGCCGTTGCATTGATCGCAATCGCCTTCGTCATTCGACGGATCAAAATCCTCGAGCGATTCTTCCGCATCCTGGAGGTCGTCCATCTGCGACTCGAGGTCGTTCAGCGACTGCTCCATCTGCTCCATTTCGTTGAGCTGTTCGCCGGCTTCCCCGAGTTCCTTCTGGGCTTGTTCAGTCTTGCCCTCTTCAAGCGACTTCGACGCCTGCTTCATCGAGTCGCCCATCTTCTCGCACTGCTGATTCGCCTTCTGTTGGGCCTTCTGCTCCTGCTGGATCTTGTTGAGCAGCTTCTCCATCTGCTCCTTCGTGACGCCCTTGTCCTGCATGCGCTGAGCCAGTTCCTCGGCCATTTTCTTCAACTGCTCAGGGTCTTTCTTCGCCAGATCGCTGAGCGTGCGCTGCGCATCTTCCTTCGACATTCCGGCATTCTGCAGTTGTTGTTGCGCCTGCTTGTCCTGTCCGGCCTGCTGTTTTTCAGCGGCTTCCTTCAACTTCTTGGCCAGTTCATTCAACTGACTCTTCAGCTTCTCCGCCGATGCCGGATCCATCTTGCCGTCGTGAGCTCGCTTCGCCAGCTTCTCCTGAAGCTTCTTGACCTCTTCCTGGGCTTCGCCGAAGTCCCCTGCCGACATGTGGCTCATCAACTCTCGCAGTTCGCTCTTCGGATCTTCCGGCTGACCGATCTGACGAAGCCGCTTGTTGATTTCTCGCTGCGCACGGAACTTGTCGGCGTCCGCCTTGTTCTTGAGCGCTTCCTTAAGCGTGTTCAACTGCTTCTTCGCCATTCGGCGCTTGAAATTCGGATCGGAATTCATCCGGGCGAGATCTTTCGCGTCCAGCTTGCGATTCTCGTCCAGATCCACATCCGGATTCTGTTCCGCGACCTTCTCGATAATACTCACGGGGCGCTTCAGCACTTCGGCTTTCGCCAGGTTTTCGGCAGCGTCCACGCGCGCCTTCGCCTGATCGTCTTGCCTCCCCAGCAGATCGAGTTCCGGAATCAGCAGCGACAACGCCGCAATCAGCAACATCATGCCGCTTAACGAAAGCGAGCCGCTCCAGCGGACGGGAAGGAACCGTCGAGCGCTCATTCCCGCGACCGATTGCTCCGCGTCGTGATGCACCGCAGTCGCGAACGCGTCGCCTTCAACGCCGGCAATCGCCACGGACGTAGACGTCCGCTCGCGCAGCCCCGCAGCCGCATCCAGCGCCTCGGCCGCCGCCAGAAGACTCTCGCGACGCATCGACAACCAGATGAACGATGCGACCACGCTGCCGCCGAGGATTCCCAGCGCGACGCGATCCATCGGCCATTTCATACTGAACAAGCGATGAGGCACCCAGAGTGCGATCCACAACCCGATGCCCCAGACCAGGCACCAGCCGAGAACATGCAGCCATCGATTCAACCACAATCGCCGCTGAGCACGCACGACTTCGCGTTCGAGATGGGACATCGATTGAAGCCTCCAGATCTGCGGATTGGCCGTTCCGGCCCAACCCAATACCGCACCGAGAGTTATGACGTATTCTAGGACCCGCCCTTTTCAGGAGCAACGATCGATCTCAGACAGACCGCGCCCGCACTGAGCAGTCCCTTTCAATCCCAATCCACTCCGAACTGCAAGAGCCAATTCCCGAATCGGCAATCTGTTGGACGCTCGTCAACAGACCCGGGTTCCGCCGATTTCGCCCACGATGCAGCATAAATCGAAGCCTGGACCAGCCTTGTGACGATGAGACGTTATACTCCGCGCCGCATCCCGCAGCCGCGAAACGACGTATGATCACGATATGATCCCCGAGCTCCCCGAAAACCCAATACCGCCGCCAAAGCCGAAGCCCGTTGCACCAACATCACTGCGCGGTCGGCTCGTCGCAGGCATTTTGCTGATCATCCCCCTCGCCGTCACCGCAATTCTGATCCGCTATGTCTATTCCGCCGCCCTGATGTTCGGCACACAAGTGGTCAACTGGATCCACCTCGGCATCACATGGCTCAAGACGCGGAATACCCAGGTCGAGCCGTTTATCGATCCCGAACAGCCCGGCTGGTACTACAAAGTCATGGCCGTCGCCCTCACGATCTGCCTGCTTTACATGCTCGGCTGGCTCGGTACCAACGTCGTCGGCCGGCGGATCATCGAAATCGTCGAGGGTCTGCTGGAGCGAATCCCCCTTGTGGACACGATCTACGGGGCCATGAAACGCATGGTGCACGCACTCGGCGGGATCGGAAAAGACGAAAAGGACAGCCGCGTCGTACTCGTCGATTTCCCGCACGAGAACATGAAGGCCATCGCATTCATGACAAATACGCTCGTCGATCTCAACAGCGGCACCAAAATGGCGACTGTCTACGTGCCCACAACTCCCAATCCCACCAGCGGTTACATGGAAATCGTCCCGGTCGATCGGATCACGCTGACCGACTGGACGATGGAAGAGGCCCTCTCGATGATCCTCTCGGGCGGAGCCACAGCGCCGCCCAGCGTGCGGCTCGTTCCCGGCAAATCCACTCCGGCAAACTGAGCCCTTCGGACTTGACGACACGTTTTTTCGTCGCCGCGCCAGGAAACCTGCTCTAACGTTCGGATTGCCCGACCGATAGATCTGATGTATATTTCGAGGTTTCGAATCGCGACGTAGCGATTCTCTCGTTGTTCCGGCAATTCTCGCGCGGAATGACGATCCATGGCAGGGACCGCGTGCGACGGTGCGGTCCGCTTCTCGGCGACAGGCCAAAACGCGCCGCTCGGGAAGAAACATCTCCTTCGCATGCCTTCGGCGCCATCACGATACACCTCTGCATCTTTCGGCTTCCGAACGCAATTCAGGTATCCACACGAATGCTCAAACTCGACAATGCAACTCTGGACCAGATCGACGTCTCCGATGAGGAATTGAATCGTGAACTGTCGTCCGTCTTCGGCGACACGATCACCGACGAATCCATCGACAAGAACATCGAAACATCCGTCGGCGAATTCAAGGCGGACAGCATCCTCAAGGGTCGAATCATCGGCATCAGCGGCAACGAAGTGGTTGTCGACGTCGGCCTCAAGAGCGAAGGTTATGTCCCCCTCACGGAATGGGACGACCAGTCGGAAATCGATCCCGGCGATGAGATTGAAGTCCTTCTTGAAGCGCTCGAGACCGACTCCGGCGGCCTGATGCTCTCGAAGCGCAAAGCCGATCGCATCCGCGGCTGGGAGCGCCTCCTCAGCGAGTGCAAGGAAGGCGACAAGGTCGAAGGCAAAGTCATGCGGAAGATCAAGGGCGGCCTGCTCGTCGATATCGGCGTGCCCGTCTTCCTGCCCGCCAGCCAGGTCGACACGCGCCGCCCCGGCGATGTCGGCCACTTCATCGGCAAGACGATCGAGGCGGTCGTCCTCAAGATCGATGAAGCCCGACGCAACATCGTCATCTCCCGACGCAAGCTCATCGAAACGGAGCGCGCGACGGCCAAGAACAAGCTCATGGCGGAAATCGAAGTCGGTCAGATCCGCGAGGGCGTCGTCAAGAACATCGCCGACTTCGGCGCGTTCATCGACCTCGGCGGCATCGACGGTCTGCTCCACATCACGGACATGAGCTGGGATCGCATCGGCCATCCGAGCGAAATGCTCCGCATCGATCAGAAGACCAACGTCAAGGTCCTCAACATCGACAAGGAAAAAGAGAAGATCGCCCTCGGCCTCAAGCAGACGACGGAGAATCCGTGGGAAAAGGTCGGCGAGAAGTACCCCGTCGGCTCCAAGATCACCGGAACTGTCGTCAATATCACGCCCTACGGCGCGTTCGTGCGGCTTGAAAGCGGCATCGAAGGCCTCGTTCACATCTCCGAGATGTCCTGGACGCGGCGCATCAACCACCCGTCCGAGATCCTCCAGCCGGAACAGGACATCGAAGTCGTGGTCCTGGAGATCGACAAGGACAAGCAGGAAATCTCGCTCGGCATCAAGCAGACGGAAACCAACCCGTGGACGCTCGTCGCCGAGAAGTATCCGCCGAACACTGTCGTCACGGGCACCGTCCGCAACCTGACGAACTACGGCGCCTTCATCGAGATCGAAGAAGGCATCGACGGTCTGCTCCACGTCTCCGACATGAGCTGGACCAAGAAGATCAGCCATCCGTCGGAACTGCTGAAGAAGGGCGAAGAAATCAAGTGCGTCGTCCTCTCCGTGGATCAGGAGAAGGCCCGCATCGCCCTCGGCCTCAAGCAGCTCACGGAAGATCCTTGGCTCCACGCCGTGCCCGAGCGCTACATCCCGGGCATGATCGTCAAGGGCAAGGTCACGAAGATCACCAACTTCGGCGTCTTCGTCGAGCTGGAAGAGGACCTCGAAGGTCTCCTTCACGTCTCGGAGCTCTCCGACGAACACATCGACGATCCGCATCAGGCCGTCGAAATCGGTCAGGAACTTGAAGTCAAGATCCTCCGCGTCGATACCCAGGATCGCAAGATCGGCCTCTCCAAAAAGCGCGCCGATTGGGCGTCCCAGGGCGACGAGGGCGGCGAAGGCGGCAAGCCGAGCGGCGGCGGATTCAAGCCGCGTCGCGGTGGTCTCCACGGAAGCACCGGCGAGGATACGACCGACATGATCTCGGCGACTGTCCTCTTCAACGACAAGACGGCGAAGCCGGCCGAACCGGAAGCGTCCGAAGGCGATTCCGAAAAGAGCGAATAATAGTCGCCGAGTCTCCCAACGCGTTCGCGCGGCGATGTGAGGAGACAACGACGATTTCTAACAACTTGCGGGCCCGGAACGACAGTTCCGGGCCCTTTTTTCTGCAATCGAGGATTGCGCATTCGGCATCCCGACGGACTGATTGAACTGGGCCGTCGCGAATCCGCGCCGTTGTGGAGCGCCGAGCAGAAATGAGTGTGGAGACGCACAATTTGCCCGATGCGCGTCGCCCCATAAAAAACCCGCCGGCCCGTTGCCGCATTCGTCCGAAACCACGACGAAATTCGTCAGAACGCGACGCCCGGCTTGGCCGATGTAGGATGGTTGACCCTGCACGCGGCTACAATGCCGTCGCAGCTCGATTACAGGAGGACCGAGCCATCGCTGTCGAACCCGGATTGCAGCAGTACCTCAAGCAGATCAATGAGTGCGATCTGCTGACGGCGCAGCAGGAGAAGGATCTGGCCCGCGCCATCCATCGCGGGACAGCCGCTGCCGGCCAGTTCGCGCGCGGTGAAATCACTCTGCCAGAAAAAGAGAACCTCGAACGCAGGGGCAACGAAGCCCGCGAGTTGATGATCCGCTCAAACCTGCGCCTCGTCGTCAGCATTGCCAAGGCATATGGCAATCGCGGTATGCCGCTCAGCGACCTGATCGAAGAAGGCAATCTCGGTCTGCTCCGCGCCGTCGAGGGATTCGACCCGGATATGGGCTCGCGCTTCAGCACCTATTCCAGCTGGTGGATCAAGCAGTCCATCAAGCGATCGCTCATTAATACCGTCCAACCCGTGCACATTCCCGCATACATGGTCGAAATGATCACGCGCTGGAAACAGGTTCATCGCAAACTCGAGGAACAACTCGGCCGATCGCCGTCGATTCCCGAAGTCGCCAAGCAGATGGAACTGCCCGAGAAGAAAGTACGCATCATCAAGCTCGCCGTCCGAGCATTCAGCGCGCCCACACAAACAGAATCGCCCGACGGCAGCCTCTCGCTCTCCGAGATCCTTCCCGACGAGCGAACCAAGAGCCCCGAAGAAAACGTCTTCAACGCCGCCGAATCCGACATGATCGGTAAGCTCCTCGATGCGCTCGACGAACGCGAGGCCACGATCCTCCGACTCCGCTACGGTCTGACCGACGAAGACCCGCTCACGCTGAAGGAGATCGGTCAGCGCATCAACCTGACGCGCGAACGCGTCAGGCAACTCGAAGCCGAGGCGCTTCGAAAGCTTGAGCGCATTCTGTCACCCGATCGCTGAATCGCGACATAGGACATCTTTCACGTCATTCGCAATCTTGCGCGCGCTGGCCACGATCGGTGCGCCGAAAAATACCGACGGCGAACAGAATGGGATGGACGTTCAGCTGTTCGTAGACGCGTGGCTTGTACAGTAGCGATACCGAGATTCGTCAGCCGTATACCCTGCGTCCCGCGGCCGACGTCTCAATCAGCTTTGCCAGCCGCCGATCGCGCGTCTCGTCGCGCTTCGCACTCATGACCCAATGACGCGCCGTGCGCTGATAACTCGGCGCCTGCGACGAGAAGAACCCCCAGGCCGCTTTGTTTTTCTTGAATTCGCGCAGTCGCTTCGCATCCAGATCGCTGTCGCGCGCCTCGTATGAATATCCCGGATGCGTCGGATCCGGCCGCGCCGCGAAGATCGCCCGCCCCGCGTGCGTCATCTTTCCCGCCGCCTCCAGCTCCGCCATCATTTTCACGTTGATCGCGCTCCAGACGCTCCCCTTCCGCCGCGGTGTAAACCGAATCGAGTAAGACTCATCATCCACGCGACGACGAATCCCATCGATCCAACCAAAGCACAACGCCTCGGCGACGCTCTCGGGCCACGTCATCGAGGGTTTGCCCGTGTGCTTCTTGTAGAATCCGACAATCAGTTCATCCGCCGTCTTGTGGTTCTTCGTGAGCCACGCGCGGAAGGCGGCGGGTGATCTGAAGAACCGGATCGGTGTCTTGGTTCTTCGTATCGCCATCTCTGTCCAACTTCCTAATCGACAGAATACCTAAGTTCCACAACGTTCGCGAATCCCCAAGCAGGCGCTTTCAATCGAGCCACTCGCGACGTTGACGTTCGCTTCAATCAGTCGTTAAGTTACTTCACATACACAAGAGACCGGCAGATACTCATGGGTTCAAGACGCCATTGACCGAAGAAAACGGAGTCTGAATATCATGCCGCGATATGCCTTCCTAATTGCCGCCGGATTCGTCAGCATTTGCAATATTCAATCAGGCCTCTGCGATACACTGCTGTTTGTTGACGACAGCGCCTCCTCTGGAGGCGATGGAAAGAGCTGGATTGCGCCATTCAACGACCTGCAACACGCGATCGACGCTGCCAATTCGGCAACCGAGCTACCAGTGATCATTCGCGTGGGCCAGGGCAGCTACCGACCATCTTTCCTTACAGACGGCGCCGATCCGAAGTCGGCAACGTTCAGACTGCCTGCCGACATTACGATCAAAGGCGGCTATGCCGGATTCGGCGCAGTCGATCCTGATCTTAACGACCCTGCAGGTTTCGAGACCATCCTGACTGGCGATCTCAATGGCGATGATCTCGACGCCGATTTTCCGAATGGTCCCAGTCGATCCGACAATGCCTCGACCGTGTTAACCGCGGACATCGGACCAACATTTACGCTGGAGGGCATTGTCGTCACCGGCGCGGATGGAGGCAGCGGAGTACTCGTGGAGTTCACCGTCCCCGACAGAGCGCTGTACATCAGACAATGCCGATTTGAACGAAACAGCGGCTCGTACGGAGGGGCGATACGGAGTACTCACTCATCGTGGGCAGTCGGCGGGCACATTCGAGATTGCCTTTTCCTGGACAATTCCGCCGAAATGGGCGGCGCGATTGGAGCCGATTCGATTCTATTAGATATTGAAAACTGCCGGTTTCTCGGCAATTGGGCGAGCGGATCAGGTGGCGCCATTTTCAGCTACCAGTTCTTCTTCTCAAGTGTGTCAAATTGTCTTTTTTCGGGCAACCACGCTGATAATTACGGCGGCGCCATCGCTGCGCTTAATCAATACTCTCCTCGATTCGTGAATTGCACCATCGTCGGCAACTCAGCAGTCAGACTGGGCGGCGGCTTCCACGGCGGTTCCACCAGCTTTAGCAACCCGAGATTTCAAAACTCCATCCTTTGGGGAAATTCCGCCGACAATCCTGCCATCGTCGACCGAAACCTGAGCATCCTCAACGATTTCGCGGGTGCATACTGCCTGCCTAATGTTCAGATCAACCACTGTTGCATCGAGGGTTTCGACGCTGCAATGATGGCGTGTCCTGCCCAGGGCAACATCGACGCGGATCCGCAGGTTCTCGATGCCGATGGCCCCGATGAAGTCGTCGGAACTGAGGATGACGACCTTCGGCTCGCCGCAAAATCGCCCTGCAACGACGCGGGCAACAACAATGATGTCGTCAATTCTCACGGTACGACGCCGATCCCCGACTTCGACCTCGATGGAAACGTCCGCAGGCAGGATCTTCCCAATGTCCCGGATGTGGGTGAGGGTACGGCGCCCATCGTCGACATGGGAGCCTACGAGTCCGTTGCGCCAAGTCTCGTCTCAGGTGACATGAACTGTGACGGCGTAACGGATCTATCCGACCTGTCGCTTTTCTGCCTGGCCCTGACCGATGCCGATGCCTACGCTGCAGCCCAGCCCGGTTGCTGCACGTGTAACGTCGACGTTAACGACGACGGGCTCAATAACAGCAGCGACATCGCCGCGTTTGTCACACTGATTTCGGGTGGATGACGACAAGATAGCGAGGCATCAACACACCATTTCACTGCCGTTTTCGTGGCATCAAATCAATACAACGGATTAATCACCATCCCAGTCGCCAGCTTCGGAAAGAAGTAGGTCGACTTCTGCGGCATCAGTTCCCCCGCCGTGCAGATGTCGCGCAGCTGCTGCATCGTCGTCGCCTGCATCAGGCACGCAATGCCTGAACTCGCTTTCGCGTCCGCAACGGATTCGCCCATCGTCTTCTGGTAATGCATCGTCACCGGCTTGCCGTCATTCAGCTTCGGCGATACGAGGCGATCGATGATCAGCTTGTGCAGGATCGTATACGACAGCGTTCGCCACGCCGGGTTGTGCTTCTTCTCGAGCGATGCCAATGGATCGGCGTCCTTGGGCGTCACGATCGCAAACGCGTCGTCCTTCGCGACATAAAGACCGATCGCCTGAGGTCCCGCCTTGGCCAGCGTCTTCGCGAGTGATGCATCGTCCTTCGGCATCGCAGCCGGCTTCCAATCGAATTCGCCCGCCAGCGCATCCTTCATCGCGTTCGACGTCACGCCCGGTAGGTCCGCCATCGCGCGGAAGTACGGCTGGATCGTCGCCCCCGGATCCTCCATGCCGCCGAGCACGGCCAGCACGAAATTCACGGGGTCGTCGTCGCCGACGGCTCCGTATTCCGCAATATGCTGCTCGCGATACATGAGCGCTGTACCGTAACGATGATGACCATCCGCGATGAAGATCGGCTTGTCGGCCATGCGGACCTGGATGCTCTTGATCGTGGGCAGATCGTCGATGACCCACAACTTGTTTTCGACGCCGTCCAGCATCCCCTGCTGATCCGGCTCCCCCTCGATCGCTTCATCGATCAACTTCGAAATCTCATTCGTCTCGTCTGGGTAAAGACCGAAGATCGGGCTGACGTTGCAGCGCGTCGCCGTCGTCAGCTTGAGCCGATCCTCCTTCGGACCGCCGAACGTCTGTTCGTGGGCGAAAATCTGCCCCTGACCGAGCTCCTCCAGCCGAAGCCTGGCAAAAAACTTCTTCCGCGTCAGCGTCTTGCTGCCGAGCTTGTAGGTCTGATGATAGACATACAGCCCCGGCCGGCTGTCCCGAACCAGGGCCCGGATATCCAGCCAGCAAGTCAGATCGCCCGCCGCCTTCAAATACACTTCTTCCGGCCCGGCTGTCTTCGGCGGCACATGTGGCAGGTCGATCCCCACGATGTTGTGATCGTCCTTCGCTCGCAGCGCATCCTTGTCCGCCTGATCCAGAATGTCATAGGGCGGTGCGATCAGATGAGAGACGTCTGCGGAATTGAAGCGGATCGCCGTAAAAGGCTCGATTCGTGCCATACTGTAACCTCTTATTTTATAGGACGTTGCAGAATTAGGCCTGACAACGCAGCCCCGTATCGTCGCTGAACGCCCCGATCCTGTCCAGAAGCCCCTTAATCGTGATTTTTATTGACTTTACATCACCTTCGCCGATAGGATTTCATAGTCCACACAGCCAGTCATGCGGCGGCAGGCGAAGCGTCCCGACCCACCATCGCCCCGCCCATGAGTACCGACGTGCGAACCCGCCTGCGCGGAGGCAGTTTCGATGAAGCGATACAAATGTCAGGAGATGTCGCAGCTCGGGCACGAGCTCAAGATGTCGCCGGCACGCTTGCGCCTCCGCCAGATCGCCGGTATCGATCGGGCCATCCAGCTCATCGATCCCGACCGGGAATATCCGTACTCCTTCGTCGCTTTCCAGATCACGGGCTACACGTCGAAGCGGCCCGTCGCCACGACGGAAGTGCCGATGCGCGGCAAGTCCCTCATCGACGATCTCGTCAGCCTCGCCGAGGATCTCACCGTCGATCAGCCACTGCCCTACGATGCAGCCTTCGGCCGCGTATACGATGCGGAATCGCTCGCCAGGCGATTTAACGTCTCGACGAAGACGATCTCCCGCTGGCGCAAGCGAGGCCTCATCGGCTGCTGGTTCAGCCGCGAAGGCGAACGCCCCCGAATCGGCTATACGGCACGCAGCGTCCGCGTCTTCGTGGGACGCAACAAGGACCTTATCCAGCGCGGTAGCGCCTTCCAGCTCATGGGCGACGCCGAGCGCGAAGCCATCATCGCACGCGCACGCGAACTTGTCGCAACGGGCGAAACCACATTGCATGCCGTCACGCTGAAACTCGCCGAAGAAACCGGCCGGGCGGTCGAGACGGTTCGCTACACGCTGCGGAATTTTGACTTCGACAATCCCAAGCAGGCGTTGTTCGACAAAACCGAAAACGCCCGCAAGGTGGACGAGAAAGAAGTCATCTACAACGCTTTCATGGATGGCGAATCGCTTGAAGCCCTGGCTTCGCGATTCAATCGCAGCGTCCCGGACATCGGTCGCGCAATCACAGACTGCAGACTGTCGGAACTTTGCGGCGAACCCCTGAGCTATATCTTCAACGAATCGTTCGACCAGGCAGGCGCGGAGGATGCAATCCTGAATGCCACGCTCGAAGCATCGAGCGATTCGGATTCCGCCGAAGCAATGGCGTCGCGCGTGCCCGCGGGACTGCCCGCGTATTTGCAGGCACTCTATCGCACGCCGCTGCTCTCGCCTGAAGAGGAACGCTGCTACTTCCAGCAGATGAACTACCGTATGCATCGGGCTGAGCGTCTGCGACAGCGCGTCGCTGTCTCGCCCGAACAGGCTTCCACGTCGGACGTCGCGGCCGTCGATGCCGAAATCGACATGGCCGTCGTGATCAAGAAGAAGATCACGCAGGCCAACCTGCGACTTGTCGTCAATATTGCCAAGCGCCATCTCGGGAGCCAGCCGGATTCGTCCCTCTTCGAACTGATCAGCGACGGCAATGTCGCGTTGATGCGCGCCGTGGAGAAATTCGACTACGCCAAAGGCTTCAAGTTCAGCACCTATGCAACATGGGCCATCAAGCGGTCCTTCGCCCGATCGATCCCCGAGGAATACTCGCGGCGCGATCGATTCCGCACGGGCCACGACGAGTTCCTCGCCGCCGCACGCGACTATCGCGCCCCCACGCTGGCAATCGAAGAATCCGCCGGCAGCACCGTGCAGACGACAGTGGCAGCCGGGCTCGCGGCCCTCTCAAGCCGCGAACGCAAGATCGTCGAGCGCCACTTCGGTCTCTCCAAGTCGGGTACGCCCGACACGCTCGACGCAATCAGCCGCGACATCGGCATCAGCAAGGAGCGCGTCCGCCAGATCGAACGCCGAGCCCTTGCGAAACTGCGCGATCATCTCGGCGATCGAGGCGTCGAATTGCTCGCGGGTTGAGGCGCGATCTCTTTCTTCACCATTGCGGATTAAGACTGAAACAAGCCATCGTCATTGTTGCTGCATTTGGTGCGCTCTGTTGCGTTGCGCCGCCAATCCGACGAGCCCGTCGACGCCTCCCGCCAAGGCCGCAACCGACAAGCCCGCCGCGCGTGACAGCATTTCGCACACTGAAAGTGCAACGCACGGGAGCCCAAGCCCGACTCCTCACGCTGAAACCGCAACCTACAAGCCCGCACTCGCGGCAGCCTCTCGCACGCTGAAAGCGTGACCTACGGAAGCCCAGGGCAAACGAAGACCGCGAAGCGGTCGAAGTGCAGCCCTGGGTTTGCCGCCCCACACGAAGCTAAGCCCTGTAAGGGCGTTCTACGCCACCTTTTTGGCACTCCCAAGATCATCAATCGATTTCTCAATTGACAACCCCACACTACGATGCCAACTCGGCAATTCCAAATTCACGCCAATCACGAGTCGAGGTGAATCCATGTCGCAATCACTCTCCAACCTTCACATCCATTTGATTTTCTCCACCAAACATCGCGAACCCCTCATTGCAAACGCCATCCGCGACGAAATGCATGCCTACATGGCCACTGTGCTCAAGGGGCTGAATTGCGCACCGCAAATGATCAACTCCGTCGACGATCACGTGCACGCGCTGTTCGACCTGTCGCGCACGCACGCGTTGAGTGACGTCATCAAGGATGTGAAAGCCTCGTCATCCAAGTGGATCAAGGCGAAGGGCGACGAATTCCGCGCATTCGCATGGCAGGCCGGCTACGGTGCGTTCGCCGTGTCGGAATCCAACGTTGCAAGCGTGGTCGCCTACATCAAGAGGCAGGAGGAGCATCATCGAACGCGATCATTTCAGGATGAGTTTCGGCTGTTCCTCAAGCGACACAGGATCGAATTCGATGAGCGATACGTGTGGGATTGAGATTAGAACGTCACTACAGGACTTGATACGATACGACGTCTCTAACCCCGGGCTGCGTTCAAGTCGCTTCGCGACCATCACTTGCCCGGGGCTCCCATAGGTCGGCCTTTCAGGCCGTTTCGCCGTCGCTGACGCGACTTGAACGCCCCCAAACGCCAAGCCCGCAACCCACAATCCCCCACGCGCAGCAGCCTTTTGGCACGCTGAGGCCTCAACCTACAATCCGTCTCGCGCGGCAGCCTATCTCACACTGACCGCGTGACCTGCGCCCCCAAACCCGACATCCTCTTGCACGCTGAATGCGCGACCTACGGGAACCCATGCCCGCGTCGACTCCTCACGCTGAAAGCGTGATCTACGGGAACTCATGCCCGCGTCGACTCCTCACGCTGAAAGCGTGACCTACGGAAGCCCAGGGCAAACGAAGACCGCGAATGCGGTCGAAGTACAGCCCTGGGTTTGCCGCCCAAGTCGAAGTTGAGCCCTGTAAGGGCGTTCTACACAGTGCGAATACACCGCACGACTCGCGCAAGCCGTGCCAACTGATTGGCACCAATCACATCATGGACAAACCACTGAATAACCTCACGGCGCGCAAACGTCCCTGAATGCAAAAAAAGAGGAGAACCGAAGTTCTCCTCTTTCTTGATTTGTATCTTCGCGACGTATCGCTTAGTAGCGATCGCGTCCGCCGCGATCGCCGCCGCGACCACCACCGCCGCCGCCGCCGCGGTAACCACCGCCGCCGCCGCCGCCGCCGCGATATCCGCCGCCGCCACCGCCGCCACCGCGAGGTCCGCGATCTTCGCGGGGTCGCGCTTCATTGACCTTCAACGTGCGACCGTTGCTTTCGGTATTGTCGAGACCGTCGATCGCAGACTGTGCATCGTCGTCAGAGGCCATTTCGACAAAGCCGAAACCCTTGCTCTGACCGGTATGTCGGTCTTCGATCACTTCGGCGCTGACGACTTGTCCGTATTGACCGAACATCTCCTGGAGTTCCGACGCCGTGACGGAGTAACTCAGGTTCCCAACGTACAACTTCTTGGCCATTGTTTCTTCCTACGAATTGGGCCAGTGCGACCTCACAAAACTTTCCGGGCCGCTAAGAAATGGTCCCACAGGCGGACCCTGCCATGGCATCGCCGTTCAGAGTTGCTGAGATGCGTGGCTGAATCGAGCGCACGTCGTCGACAAATCTCCGACATCGGTACCGAGTTTCGTATGATAAACTCGGAAAAATCCGATGTCCATCCGCAATCAGTGAAGTTGACGGCCCGTCAAGACCCCGGAGCGAGTTCGTAATCCGAGTCACAACCTTAGCGCAATTCCGAACCCGCAATATCCCCAATGCGGCTTTGCGGCCTCCCTGGCCGGGGATTTGCCGTCCGCAGCCTACGCTCGATGTCGGACCCCGAAAGCCCGTCGGACCAACGCCGACAGCTTGGAAGGCCGCCCCATCATCTCCCTCAGATGGTAGTCCAGGAGCGGAAATGCCCGGCCCGAGACCGCTTCGTTCGCGTGGGACAGTAGTAGCGCCGTCTCCCTCGACAACCGCCGCTTCTCAACCACTGACGGCTCGCAGTCGCGGCACACGGCCCCGCCCTGGTGAGAACTGAAGAACAGCAGCTCGTCGTCCGTCGTCTCCCGACCGCAGCTGACGCAGGCGTCCATCTGCGGCCGAAGCCCGATCTCCCGCAGCATCCGCCAGAGATACGTCGACAGTGCATCCGCCGGCGGCAGTTTTTCAAGGCCGCGCAAGAACGCATCCAGCGTATCGAACAACCCCGGATGCGGGTCGTGCGCTTCGGTGAGTTGCACTGTCACGTCCGCGGCGTACTCCGCAGCGTACATCCGTGCGAGATCGTCGCGCAGATGACGATAGCCGTCGCGCTGGCGCCATTCCGTCAACGTCGCTAGACGATCTTCCTTGCCGGGCCGCGCCGAAAAGACAATGTCGCCCTTTTCGAGAAGATCGATGCCAATACCGGTTCGCGTCTTCGTGCTGCGCTTCACGCCCTTGGCGATGACGCGTTGCTGGCCGTGCGCCCGCGTGAAGACGGCGAGCACCTGCGACGTTTCGCTGAAGTCGAGCCGGCGCAGCACGATCGCCGAGTCCTTGACGAGCGCCACGCCTCAACCCTCCGCGACGGGTTCAAGTCGCCGTATGCGCAGCCGATTGACGACGCGATCCGCCGCCTCGACGACCTCGATGCGAACGTCGCCCTCGACGAACGACTCGCTTGCTCGCGGGATCCGCCCCATCTTGCTCAATACGTATCCGCCGATCGTGTCGTAGGCGTCATCTTCCGGCAGCGACAGCTCGAGTTCGTCGTTGATCTCATCGACACGCAGCCGCGCATCGACCTCCGCCGTGCGGTCATCAATACGCTGAATCGGCGGAATCGGCGGTTCGTCGTGTTCGTCCGTGATTTCGCCGACGAGTTCCTCGAGAATGTCCTCGATCGTCACAAGGCCGGCCGTACCGCCGTACTCATCGAGCACGATGGCGATGTGAACGCGGTTCGCCTGAAATTCCCGCAGGAGTGACGCCAGGTCCTTCGTTTCAGGCACGAACGTCACGTCTCGCATTTTCTCACGTAATGAAAACTCGGACTCGTCCGACACGAGCAGATCCCGGGCGTAGAGAATACCGATGACGTGATCGACAGTCCCTTCATATACGGGAATTCGCGAATGGCCGTCCTTGCGGATGACGGCCAGCACTTGCTCGCGTTCGGAATCCGCGGCGATGCCGACGATATCCGTCCGCGGCGTCATGATCTCGCCGACGCTCGTCTCATCCAGCACCATCACGGACCGGATCATCTCCGTTTCCGTGGCATCGACGGCGCCGCGCGTCTCGCCGTGCCGTACGGCGTCGAGAATCTCGCGCTCCAGCTCGTCGGATTCCGGATCATCCTCGCGCGGTGCGCCGGCCAGACGCCGCACGATTTCACCAATGAAATCCTGCACGATCAGAAACGGCCGACTGACGATCCGAATCGAATCCAGCAGACCAATCGTCTTCGACAGGAAATTGTCCCCCGCATGCCGCGCCCACGCCGTCGGCAACGCCACGCCCATGATGACAAGCCACGGAATGCAGACGATCCAGAACCACAGCCATCGAACCGTCACGACGTCGATGTCGGCGAGATAGGCATTGAGCGTCAGGACAAACGCGACGATCGCCAGCTGGCGATAGCCCAGGGCGCATCGCGCGAACTCATCCTGATTCTCGAAGAACGGATCAAGTCGCGTCGCGGACTTTTCCGGCCCCAGCAGCGTCGACAGCCGCGTCGGCGACGCAAAGCGCGCCGCGATCACCGCCGTTCCGAAGAAGACCGCCAGAACCGTCCACAATATCAAGAGTCCGATGAGCACGTTGGACCTTACTGTTCGCCGATGCGGCTTGCCGAAGTGGACTCATCCCACGCGGCATCCGAAGGTAAATTGATCTGCGCCGTCAAGATGTCGGCTGCGTCGGCCGCAGCCGACGCAACGATGCTCCCGTCTCGTTCGACAATCCGACTCACGCCATGTCGTCGCACCGGGCCCTTCTTTCCGCACGTCGTCATGTCCGCCACAACGCACGGCCGACCGAACTGCTTTGCAAGTTTCGAAAGCGCCGTGTCGATCGCCTTCTCGCTGATCGCGCCTGCCCCGATCGTACCGACGATCAACTGCGCGCCTGCCGTCACGACCTCGCGCCACGAGTCTTCATCCAATATGTCGTCGTCCACGAGCACAGCGATCCGCCCGAGCAGCACGTCAACAGACTCCAACGGAGCCGCAGACACTGCGTAGCGCCCAGCCAGCGACTTGCCGGCTCTCTTCAGCGGTTGAATCAGGCGATGATCGCCGTCCTGATCGAACAAAATGCCGATGAGCCTCGGCAAAGGCCTGGCGCGTTCGGCGAACCCCATGGCCGCGAAGACGCCCCAGCTCCGCGCTCGAAAACCGCACGCCGCCGCAGTCGCGCCGTACGTGCCTTCGAGGACGGCGTCCGCAGTCTCCACGCACGTATCAGCAAACGCCGGCAGAACGACAAGATCCGGCGCCGGATCAGCTTCCGCCGCCTTGTCCATCGCCCGCATCGCCCGCTGCAACGTCTTCGAGCGGCTCGACGGATCCACTTCCAATTGGACGACTGCAACTCTCATTCCGACGCTCCTTCGTCTTCGATCTCGCCCCTCGAAAAGACCGGCGGCAACCCCATCTCAACGAGGACGCGATCCTCTTCCGCATGCATCTCCGCCGAATCGTCGGGCTCGTGATCGTCGAACCCGCACAGGTGGAGACAGCCGTGGACGACATACAGCGTCAACTCGTCGCGCCAGTCGTGCCCCGCAGCCGCCGCCCGTCGGCGCGCAACGGATTCACACGCGATGAGCTGGCCGTCGACGATCCCTTCATCGGGCTCGTCGCGCAGGTCGAATGCGAGCGAGTCTGTCGTGGAATCCTCGCCCATCCAGCGCGCATGCTGCTCGCGCATCGCGTCATCCTCGACGATCGCGATTTCAAGTTGGCCTTGACGAATTCCGTGAGACGTCAGCGAGAGCATGGCCGCCCGCCGCAATACGTCGGCAAGCGGCTCGGTACAACCCGAGACAGAGATGTCGATGCCGGATTCGGGCTCCGGCTCGTCGGCCGGCGATTGGCTGGGATCCTCGGACGCACTCATGCCGTCTTCGCTCTTGCTCGAGAAGGCTCGCTCGCCTTCGGATATGCAATCCGACCGTGATGAATCGCCCGAAGGCTCTTCACCATGCTGCGCTCGACGAGCGCCAGATCCTTCAGCGTGATGTCGCAGTCGTCGAACTGACCGTCCATCAGGCGCGCCATGAGAACATCGTGCACCACGGTCTCAATCCGCCCCGGCGTCGGTTCGTGCAACGATCGCACGGCGCCCTCGACGCCGTCGCACAACATCAGAATCGCCGCCTCACGCGTTCTTGGCTTCGGCCCGGGATAGCGGAAATCCGTGTCGCTTACTTCGCGCGACGAGTAACCGCTCGCCTTCGCCTCTTCGCTCGCGAGATGATGGAAATAGCGAACGACCGTCGTGCCGTGGTGCTCCGCAATGAACTGATGCAGGATCGGCGGTACGCCATGCTCCCGGGCGAGCGCGAGACCGTCCTTCACGTGCGACAGGATCACGAGCAGACTCATGCTCGGCGCCAGGCCTCGATGCGCGCTGATGTTCGCGTCCTGATTCTCAATGAAATAGTGCGGCTTGCACGTCTTGCCGATGTCGTGGTAATACGCACCGACGCGAACGAGCAGACCGTTCGCCCCAATCTCCTCCGCCGCCGATTCCGCCATGCTGCCCAACAAGTGGCTGTGCTGCCACGTACCCGGGGCTTTCTCAATCAACTCACGCAGAATCGGCTTGCTCGTGTCGGCCCATTCCAGAAGCGTCTGACTCGTCGTGATTCGGAACGCTCGCTCGATCACAGGCAGCAACACCAAAACAATGCCGACGCCCACGAACGCCGCGATCGAAGCGACGAGCACATCCGACGAAATCGGCTGTCCGTCCGCCGCCAGCGTGAACGCTGCGCTCACACCCGCCGCAATCGACGTCGCGACGCCGACCTTGACCATCTTCATCCGCGTCCGAATCTCACGGAGCATCAGAACTGTCACGGCAGCAACCGTAATGAGCATGACCATCAGCCAATAAGGCGCGCCGAAAATCAGCGCCGTGAGCAGCGCCAACGCGGACGTCGCGCCGAAGGCGAAGAGCTGGCTGTATGCGACTGTCAGGATCGCTGCCGTCATCGTCACTGTAGTGACGGCCCACATGGGCGAGTTGCCGATCTCCAGCAGGATGAATCGATCGAACGCCGCCATGCCGATCAGGAGCATCGCGACGCCCAACGCGCGTGGCGTCTTCTGGGCGATCCGCGGCTGACACTTGAATGTGAACACGGCCAGACCGATCGTCAGCAGAAACGTCACGCCCATCAAACCGAGCCGACGCTTGTTCCACTCGGCAGCCAACTCGGTATCCGTCTCGCGCTGCTTCAGGTACTCCTCGTGCTCGGCCTCCAATAGCGCATAAGACTCCTGCGTGATCATGCCGGCTGACACAAGCCGATCGCCCTGATTGTACGTGTCCTTGACGGGCGCGACGGCTGCCACGGCGGAATCCAGTCTCGCCTTGGTCGTCGGCTCGTCATACACGTATACAGGATTCGGCGACCCGCCGACCGGGGCGACGGCATGCGCAACAATCTCCTCAAACACGGGTCGCGCCGCGATCGGCAGACCGCGCGGAACAACGTTGTTTGCGAGTTCTCCAACCTGCTTTGGGTTAACGGCGTAAGTCAATTCGGCTCGAGCGACTTGGCGGTATTGCTTCTCAACCGTCTCGACGCCGTTCTCGATCTTCGTCACGTCACCGTCGTCGAGCATGACGAACTCGCCGATGTAGTTGATTGCCCGCTCAATTCCGGGACGCCCCGTCATGGGCTCCCTCTTGAGGTTCTTTTCAAGCGCCGACAGTTCCGCCTCCAACGTACTGCCGGGCTTCTCGGTCCACGGCTTCACCGCGTCGAAGACAGTCTGGTCAACCTTCCATTGCTCGCCGTGCGCCGAGACAAACGCCTCGAAGGAGTCCGACGCTTTGACGTCGGTATAGAACGAGCGAATTTCAGCCTTGATCTGATTCGCCAGCGCGGAGTTGTATTTGAAGTAGTTCGGGACTTGCTGCTGCGCTTTGCGCCGAAGGTCCTCGGTCCGTGATTGATTCACGCGCTCGAAACTGACCCGCGCGATGACCGGCTGGAACAGCTCTTTGCCCGGGGCGTAGCCGAGCGGCTCATCGCCGGAACTGACGATCAACGACGCACACGCCCAGAACACCGCCGCAACGACTAGCGGCCAGCCGATCAGCTTCCGAATGCGATCGCGTAACGACAATGGCTGAGTGCCGCCCTTGCGTCGAGGATCAACATTACGATTCGACCGAAGCCAGGAGAAATCCAACATCTAGAATCCCGCCGCGTTCGCAGCGAGCCTCTGCCCTCGTGCCCCGTCGCGAACCCGCCTTCCATGGAAGACGGCAACGGGGATGCGCAAGGTACACGTACCCGACGCAGGGTTCAAACCCCCCGGAATAGTATCGCAATCCTCGGCCGAAGACCCCAGATCTGAATAGGACCGCTTCGCAACCGAATCCCTGCTTACCCCCAATTCGGCGCCACCAGATAGCACCTAATCCCTTTTTCCAGAGTACTTTGCGAATTATCGATCGGCGAACTCCGAATTCTCTAATCCCGGCGGCCGCACTGTAGATTTTCGCTTATCGGCGCTGGATTCTCCCCTGTCCGCCGCCCCGTTTCGGACCCGCCATTTCCGGTCGTTGAACCCCGGCAATGCCGTTCGTACACTCAACTGGAGCTTCCGAGTCGCCGCCGGACGCAAGGCGCCTGTTTCATGAGCGTAATCACGTTACTTTCCGATTTCGGCACCGCCGACCATTACGTCGCCTGCATGAAAGGCGTCATCCTCCAACGCGCCCCGACCGCGCAGATCGTGGATATTACCCACACGATCCAGCCGCAGGACGTCGTCCATGGCGCATTCGTCCTCCGGCAGGTTTTCGAGTACTTCCCGCCCGGAACGATCCACATCGCCGTCGTCGACCCCGGCGTCGGCACCAAGCGACGCATCATGGCCGCCCGCTACGGAAACCAGACGATTCTCGCCCCCGACAACGGTCTGATGACGTTCATCCATCGCGACTTCGTCCTGGACGAACTCCGGACCATCGAAAACTCTCGGCTCTATCAGAACGAAGTCAGCAATACGTTCCACGGGCGCGACATCTTCGCCCCCGTCGCCGGCCATTTGTGGCAGGGCATGCTGATGGAGAAAGTCGGACCCATCGCCCGGCAACTCGAACTACTGAATATCGATCGACCGAAGTCCCTGGAGCGCGGCGGTCTCGAAGGCCAGGTGCTCTACGTCGATCATTTCGGAAACGTCATCAGCAACATCAGCGCCGCCGACCTGCGCGGCGTCCGCGCTCCGCTCGAACGACTCAACGTCCACGTCGGACCGCTGCGGATCGGCAATCTGCACACGACCTATTCGGATGTGAAGCCCGGCGAAATCGTCGCCGTCATCGGCTCGACCGGCATGCTCGAAATCGCCGTCAACCAGGGCAACGCCGCCAGCCACCTCCGCGCCGCCCCCGGTACCATCGTCGTCGTGCGCTAAGCGTCGGGTGCTGGGCGTCGGGTGTCACTGCTCTTTGAGCAGTGCAGGCAGCGAGTGAACTGGCCCGCGGGTGCCCCATCCTTTGCGAATGCAAAGGGTGAGGAATCACATGGCCTTGGGTGCCATGCCGACCCCAAGGTCGGCATGCCGCGTGTCCGGTGCTCTCCCGGGTGCGCGGGTGCCACATCCTTTGCGAATGCAAAGGGTGGGGAATCACATGGCCTTGGGTGCCATGCCGACCCCCAAGGTCGGCATGCCGCGTGTCCGGTGCTCTCGTGGGTGGCCCAGCCCTTCAGGGATGGGGTCGCGACGATAGAGTCTCGAAGTAACCGCCCACAATCCCAGTGTAATTCTCGCGTGCCGCAATCGACGCGCCCGACCACCGACGGTGATAGCCCGGCGCACAGTCAACACGACAGCTCAAATCGTATGCTGGCTACGTCCATGCCAATTATGCAGCAAGGAGAACATCTCTACTCGCATCACATACAGACGTCCAATTCACTTTGGCATTGCCTGCGTGCCTCCGTCCTTCTGTACTGAAACAACGCCACCAGCGACAACCCGATCGCCGTCGCTGGCCAAGCGCCTCCCGGAAAGGGGCTTTGCACAAGCGTGAGGTACCATGGCTGCATCGATGAAATTCGAACGCCTGAACTGTCATGCACCTCAAGCGATGGATGTCCCCACCACGATCGTGTGACGGTTGCAGTCACGTCCCCAGGATCATTGACGACGAATTCCGGATCGTTAATGGGCCGCTCGTCCCTGTTGTAGTGCACAACGACCTGCCGGCCTTCCTGGGTAATCCTGATAGGCTGCCCATGAACGTCGACCCATCCAACCACGTTGCCATCCAGATCGAATTTGTACACGCGTCCATGATGAGCCTCGGCGATATACACAGCGTCGCGACTGACGACGACGCCGTCTATGGACCCAATTGCCCACCGCGACCGATCCAACCAGAAATATGCCTCGTTTGTGACGATGAATGCAAGTGCGGGACACCAGGCAATCGCGGATATGAAAACCAAAAAGCGGGTTGTCAATTTCGACTTCATGACATCACAAGAGTACGCTGCGTCGGCAAATAATACGACTGCCGCACGCCCTCGAAACTTTAGCCACCCGCCCCCCGGGTGGCCCATCCCTTCAGGGATGGTGGGCGCGACGATACAGACTCGACGAAAACGACAATGGATCCCGAGTACTTCCCGCGCGCCGCCATCCTCGCGCCCCCACCACCGAAGGTGGCGGGCCACCCATTTTGACGTTTCCCAATTTCGACGTTTTTGAATTTGCGATTCCTATTCACTCCGCAGAGCCGAAACCAGCGGCGCTCGCACCGCCGCGCGCACCGCCATCGTCCCCGACGCCAACCCGACGACCGCAACAACAATCAACGTCGCAATCAGCGAGAACCAGTCCACCAGCGCCCCCGTCGACACCACGTTCGGTCCCGCCGCAATAAGCGCCGCAATCGTTCCGATCAGCAGCCCGACCACCAGCAGCGCCGCATTCTCCGCCAGCACCATCGTCGCCAGCATCTGTCGCGAATACCCCAATGCACGCAATAGCGCCAACTCACTCCGACGCTCGACCACGTTCCGCAGCATCACGGCCGCCAGACCGATCGTACCGATCGCCAGCCCCAGCCCGCCCAATGCCTGGAACGCCGACATATACGTATTCTCAATCGCGCGATAGCGATTCAACACATCCAGCGACGACTCCGCATCAAATCCATAAGTCGACAGGTCGTATTCCAGTTTTGCCGACAGCGCTTCAGCCTTATCCGCCGATGCATCAAACAGGAACATTCCATACCCGCTCACGCTCGGAAACAGCTCGACGAATCGATCCTCGCTGACGATCAACTGACTCTGCAGAATGCTCCCCGACATCATCCCCACGATGCGCAGCTTCACGTCGCGTCCGCGCTCATCGACGATCGGAAAATCCCCACCGATGCCGACCTTCAACAGCCACATCAGCGTGTTCATGTCGCCGATCGCCGGCACCGCGCCGTCGTCATACGTCCGATCGAGCAGCAGCCACGGATTCGCGCGCTCCGCATCCGTCGTCGCCGCCGACTTCGCGAACGCAAACCCGCCGCGCTCGATCCACTCCATCGGAACGCCGAGTATCTCGGGCCGCTTCACTTGGTAGAGATTCAGACAACTCGAATCATCCCCGCGCATCCGTCGCAACGACATCGACGTACAGCCGTCCAACAGCGCCGAAGTCTCGTCGCGCAGGCTCAATCGCTCGCGGCCTTCCTTCGTATTCAAATCAAACGCGATTGGTGTCGACGACGTCGCCATCAACCGATAGCCGCCCGTCCCCGCATCCTTGGCAAACGCGTCCTCGCCCGCCCGATGCCGATTCGCCCCGACGGCAACGACGACGAACGTCGCGCACGCGATCAACGACGTCGTCAGCACGCTGCGACCGCGCTCGCGCCGCGCGTTGCGCATCCCCAGCCGCCACATCGCCCCGCGGCCGGCCGTGATCACACCGCCCGTCGAAGATCCACCCAGCCACATCGCCATCGCTGCGAGCCCTGCGACCAGCAGGCCGCCGCCCGCGCCGAAAAACGCCGGCACCTTCGGTACGGCATCGCTCGAAAGCGCCGCCGCCGTCGCCCCAATGCCGACCAACAGCGAAATAGCGAACACAACGCCCGCGACGCGCCGCCGCCCCGTCCGCCTCGCGACGTCTTCCTGCAGCGCCCCTGCCAATAGCGCCCGCGGCGATTTCCGCATCAATCCCCGCAGCGCCAACACGATGCTGATCATCGCAACCAGAAACCCGCCGACCAACCCGATCGACAGGCTCATCGCCGTCACATGCAGCGTCAGGAAAGGTGCGTTGACCGCCCCCGACCACCACGTGCGCAACCCCGTCAGCATCAACCACGCGTACCCGATGCCCGCCGGCAATCCGACGATCGCCCCCAGTCCCGCGACGATCGCCCCCTCGCCGAGCAACACGCGCCGCACGTCGCGCCGGCCGAACCCGATCGCCATCAACACGCCGACCTGCCCCGCGCGCCGCTCTGTCGCCAGCCGAAAACTCAATGCCACCAGGATGGCGGCCGACAATATGACGAAGAAACTGAACGCGATGAACAGACCGCTGAAATCCGTGCTCCCGGCGCCGGCCTTTAAGGCCTCCTGCTTCACAGGCGACAGCTGCAGCCCCATTTTCTCCGGCGGAAGCGCCTCGAGAATCCGGCCGCCGAGCGCCGACGCAAGTTCATCCAGCGCCCCGACCGGTCTCCCGACGTAGATTGATGTCACGTCGCCGAATCGCGCTGTCTCCCCTGCCCACAGTCGCTGCGCCGTCGCCAACGGCACAAACGCCTTGGGCGTCCCGCGATGCTCTTTCCAGTACGTCTCATCCTTCTCTCGAATGCGGCTCAGATCGATCTTGTACGACGGCGGTGGGTCCCAATCCGCCAGCGAATCCGCCTCCGCTATTCCCGGATACGGCGGCATCAATCCCCTGTCCGCGGCCCATCCCTCCATCGGCACGATCGCCGCCACGCGAAACGAATGTCGTTGCGTCTCCAACGTGCCGAATCGTCCGGACACGTAAAACTCCATCGAAACGCGATCGCCGACGACCGCTCCCAAATCCGATGCCGCCCACGTGTTCAAGACGATGTCGTCATCCCCCAGCGTCTCAACACGCGGACCATCCACGATCGATGCGTGCTTCTCGACATCCAGTCCGCAAACAATCGAATAGGGAATACTGCGCTGCTCGACGACTTTCCCGGCGTCATCGAGCAGATCAATCGAATTCGCCAGGTACGTCAGCGCTGCGGACGTCTTCGCACCAATCGACGACGCCGCCCAGTCAATCGCAGCCTCCACATTCGGCTCGATCAATAACCGATCGGAACCGGCGACGATCGCACCCAGTTCCGCGTTCTGCCGCAACCGAATCGAATAGTCGTCCAGCTGAAAGCACTCTTGCGAGTCGTGTTGAAGGCGGCTCGCGATTGAACTCGCCGATGTAAGCCGATCAACGGCCACACCACCTAGGAGCACTGTGTTGATTCGTCCAGGATTCCCGATCGCAACCTGCAATCGCGTGAGCGAGACGAATGCGACGTTCGGCAACACCTGCGAGACATCCAAGGAAAATCCGCCGATCCCCGTTGCATCAATCACGCCATCAACCCGAAGACGCAGCGAAACGGCCATATCCTCCGGCCGCCCCAGCATCGACTCCGCCGGAATCGCGCCCGACGCCGTCACGCGAATCAGGACATCGTCGCCGACTTTCGCCCCGATCGCCTCAGCGATGGGCTGATTCAGGACGATGCCGTCACGCCCAACACCAGTCACCAGACTCGCATCTTTGAACAATCGCCCGAGCGACGAATCCACACCGAGCAATCGAATATCGTTCACTCGACGCCGCGTTTCGGCATGCTCGATGCCTGCCGCGGCTTCGACGACGCCGCATGCCTGCCCCTTGCCGTCCTGCGATCGTAACGCCGCCAGCGCGTGGCCAATGCAATCCGAAATCTCGTCTCGGACAAACCGAGGCGAGCGCATCGCAATATCGACCGGCCCGACCCTCGCCAGCGCCCGATCCCGCAGACTCCCTCGCATCGAATCGCCGACCAACAGCGCCCCCGCCAGCGCCGCCGTACCGACGAGCACGCTCAACCCCACGGCGACATACGATCGCCATGACCAGGCCGCCCCGCGTCGAATGAGATCCATCGTTCGCAAATCAAATCCCTGCATTGTCGGGGAGTGCGGGCGTCCCGCCCGCACGAAATTCAACCCATGCGTCCCGCCTGTACGACTCCGCAAGCGTTATCTTCACGCCCCCGCCTGCAACACGCCCCCCGCCAATGACAACCGCCGCTCGAATCGCCCCGCTATCTCTGCGCTGTGCGTCACGACCACCAGAATCGTCTTCGTATCCGATTGAATCTCTCGCAGCAGATCCGCCACGCGATGCGCCGTCGCCTCGTCCAGATTCCCCGTCGGCTCATCCGCCAGTAGCAGCGCCGGCTCGTTGATCAGCGCCCTCGCAATCGCCACGCGCTGCCGCTCGCCGCCCGACAGCTCCCCGGGCCGATGCGACATACGATCCTTCAACCCCACGCGCTCCAGCAGCGCCGTTCCGCGCGACTGCACAGAACCGTCGTCACTTTCGCCGACAAGCGTCGGCACGAGCACGTTCTCCAACACGCTGCACTGCGGCAGCAGATGATGCTCCTGGAACACAAATCCGACGCGCCGATTGCGGAACCTCGCCAGCCCCCGCTCATCGAGCTTGAACGGTTCATCCGCCCCGAGTCGCACGCTTCCCGAGTCCGGCGACTCGAGACCGCCGAGAATATTCAGAAGAGTGCTCTTCCCGCATCCCGACGGTCCCATGATCGCCGCAGACGCGCCGGCGTCGAGCGAGAGCGACACACGCGTCAGCACCTCGACGCCGTTCGCACCGCCATATCGCTTCGAGATGTTCTCTGCGACCAGGTCTATTGTTGCCGTCGTCATGATTCGCTCTCAAGTAGGGTGGGCCGTGCCCACCACGCACGTAATCCACCGCGCAATCGATCGGTGGGCACGGCCCACCCTACACGCACTCAGCCGGTCAGCAACGAAACGTTACTCGCTCATCGATGCGTGACAACCAATCACGCGTCTCGCGCATGCTCCGCCGCAATCGCCTCAAACGCCGCCCACGCCGCATCCGCCATGTGCTCGTCCGTGTGCTTGTCTCGAATCGACTGCCGAGCAGCCGCCCCGAGCCGCGCGCGCAGATCGTGATCGTCCATCATCTGCCGCAACCCTGCCGCCAGCGCGACGGGATCGTTCGGCTCATGCAGAAGCCCGCCCCTCGTTGATTCGATCAACTCCGGAAACGACCCGTGCGCAGGCTGCACGACCGGCACGCCCTGCGACATCGCCTCCAGCACGTAAAGCCCCTTCGCTTCCTTGTACTCCGTCGGCACGCTCAGCACATCCAGCCGCCGCAGGAACGCGAACTTCGCCGCACGATCGAGCTCCCCCAGAAACTCGACGTGCCCTCGCAACGGCCCGATCGCGACCCGGCGCTCCAACGCACGAAAATACGCCCTGTCCCCCGAACCAAGGTATCCAGCCACAAGCAAACGGCAATCGCGTCCTTCCCCCACGAGATGCTCGAACGCATCAATCAGGTTGTGGAGCCCCTTCTCCGGGCAGATCCGCGCCAGATAACCCACGGTAAACGTCCCCTCACGCGGCGCTGCCTCGATTGCCGCCCCATCGTCCAAGGCGATCCCCAGCGGCACCTGCCGAATCCGATCCGCCGCAACGCCGAAATGCTCCAGCGCGTATGCCGTATAGTGACGGCTGACGGAAATAAACCCATCGACATCCGCTGCCCGCTCGCGAATCAACCCGAGCACCTTCGATCGCGCCGCGGCGTCCAGTTTGTCCAACAAAATGTCCTCGCCCGTCAGCGTGCAGACGACGGGCACATTCAACGCCGCCTTGATCCGTCGCGCCAACCCCACGAAGAAAGCGTTCGGCAGGTGCACGATGCGAGGATCGGCCGCGCGCAGATGCTCGATGAGCGAGTCCATCTCCCCCGCGTGCGGTCCATCCTCCGCCAACAGCAGCGTCGTCATCAGATCAGCCGCCAGCTCTGGGTCGGTGGACCCCGCCCCGCGCATCGCGAACTTCAACAGTCGCGGATGATCGAGCAGCCGGCTGAGGAACCGCGGTAACTTCCGCGCGAATCGCCAGCGATGTTGCAGATAGACATTGATCCCGCCGAATACGACGCGCGAAGAGCTGACATCACGATCGTCGGTGCGAATCGGCGAATAGACAGGCCACAGGAGCACGTCGCGACCACGCCGAATGAGCGCCGCCGCCAGCGCATTGTCCCGCAGGCAGCTCCCGCAGTACATCCCCCCCGCACCAGCCGTCAGGTACACAACACGCATGACAACATTCTAGTGTTTTCTCCTCCGCGGCGTGCCACGACTATCTGACGCCGCGCGAGTGTAGTGACTCAGTCAATCGAGCGACTTGGAAACTCGGGAGTGCGGGCGTCTCGCCCGCACGGAGTTTTGGCGCTGCGGGGCGTCATGCCGACCCCCAAGGTGAGGCTGTCCGGGAATTCGAGTGAGGATTTCCGATTGGCACAATCGTCGAAATCGCCAGTGTTTCCAAGGCCAAGACAGCTCCGAAGGAGCGACAGTTTTTAGCCACGGGTGGAGCGGAGACCGCGTAGCGGTCGGAGCGCAACCCGTGGTTAGCGGTTTCTTCTTCGGGTTTGGCCCTGAAAGGGCGACACAATTCCCGGACAGTGTCCCCCCTAAGGTCGGCATGTCCCACCAACGAGCGTAATGCGTTGGATATTCAAGTCGTTCGGAAATCGGGGAGTGCGGGCGTCTCGCCCGCACGAAGCATGCGTGTTGCGGGCGAGACGCCCGGCACAGAAAAAAAAGACCGCCTCCTGAGAGACGGCCTTAAGAAAACTAAGCGACTACGAAGCAGCAGGACCTACCGGCGGCGTCGGATGTTTCGCTTCATTCCGACAAAACCGAAAAGGCCGAGACCGAACGCGCTCAAGATGCCCGCGCCGCATGCATTCCGCGTCGGAAGCGCCGGAACCGCTTCCGCCGAATCCGCAAGACGCGATCGCGTGCTGCACTTGTACGTGAACTTATAAGGCTCGGACGGATTCTCGGAATTCGCCAGCTCGCCGTCTCCCTGCCAGTCCATCTCGACGAATCGATCGCCGTTCACGTCCGTCGTAACGCGACCTTCCGACACCGCCGGCAGAATCACCGGCGACTCGAAGCCGAACGACGACAGGTCATTCGTGAACGTGATGTTGTAGTCGTCGTTCGTCACGAACGTATTCGTGAGAGAGTTGTAAGTCCCTTGCGAATTCTGAATCTGAACGCGAAGCGCGCCCGTGCTGATGCCCAGCGGAAGGATCAGGGGATCGATCTCCTGCTCGTACGACGTGAACCGGGCCGTCCCCGCCAATTCGTCGATCTCGAGCTTGAATCGCGTGTAAAACACCTTCGACGACGACGTGATGCCGAGAGCCGGGAAGTTCAGACTGAAGCTCGTCTCGAAGTCCGAGTCCTCATATCCGAACACCGTCCTTGCGTTCTGAGCCATCGCGGGAGCGGCCGAGAGGCCGGCCAGAACGACGAATGCAGCAAGACCACGAAGCTTCATAACAGATTGGCTCCTTTCGAAAACCGATGATTCCTGAGTACGTTGTCTGAATCAACAACGCCGACTCTGCCGGCGTCGTGAGAGAATGCCTGCGTACGACAATTGCCCGGAGTATATACGATCAGTCCGCTTTTCGCCCGGGTTCAAGACAATAAATCACGCCGTCCTGGGTCCCGATGACGAGCATGCCGTCCCCGATCGCAGGCGACGCCGAAATCGCCCCTCCCGCCTCGAAATCCCATCGCCGCCCGCCCGCTTCCGCATCCAGCGCGTACAAACGACCATCATCACTGCCGACGTAAACGACGTCATCCGCAACCACTGGCGATGAATCCACGCGACCGCGCGACTTGAACTCCCAGCGAACGTCACCCGTCCCCGCGTCCAGCGCGCGCACGACCTTGTCCCGGCCGCCCAGAATGACGAGCCCCTTCCACAACGCCGCTGACGATTCAAACGGAAATTCCCGATCCGTATCACGATATTGCCAGATTATTTCCGCCGATCGCCAATCAATGCAAAGCACCTCGTTCCCAAGCGTTCCGACGTACGCTCGATCACCTTCAACTGCCACCGAAGCCGCCGTCTGCGCACCGAATCGAACGCTCCGCTGTTCCACCCCGTCGCTTAACCCCACGACGTGCATTGCGCCATCGCAGCCGGCCGCCAGCACTGTGCTCTCGATCACGGCCGTCGTGCTGTGGATTTGCGCTTCCGTCTTGAATTGCCATCGCTCTTTGCCGGTTTCCACATCCACTGCGTACACGACGCCGTCGTACGAGCCGAAAATGACCGCATCGCCGACAACATGAGGCGACGAAATCACCTCCGCCCCCGCCTGAAACCGCCATCGCAGCGCCCCCGTCGCCGCGTCGAGACAGTGCAGGACGCCGAACTCGTCCCCGAAATACACGCGGCCGTCCGAAACGCTTGCCGACGACCCGATGCCCGCATCGTCATCCGTCTGAAATGTCCATTGCGGCGCCCCCGAAGCGAGATCCAGGGCGTAAAAGGCGCCGATCTGACATCCGACGTACGCAACGCCGTCGACAATTGCCGCCGTCGCCGTCACCGGTTCATTGTCTCTAACGGAAAAGCGCCATCGCACGCGCAACGGCGGCGGCAACGACTCTGACGTCACGCCCGAATTCCGCGCATCACCGCGGAACATCGCCCAGTCACGCACCGCCGGCCGCGTCGTCGTCACGGGCGTCGACGCAAGATCATCATCTGGATCCGAAGGTCTCGCCGACGCATCGGCAGGCGACTTCGTACTCGCAGGCACCGTGGCATCCGCAGGCCCCGTCGCATTGGCAGGCATCGTCGCATCCGCAGGCGTCTTCGCATTCGCATGAGTCGCCGTATCCGAAGGCGTCTTCGCTTCTGCGGGCGCCGTCGACTGCTCCCGCCCCGCCTCGCGATCACAAGCCGCACCCCAGCTGCACGCAAGAACACACAACGCCAATCCAAGCTGCCAAGCCCGTTTCGCCAACGCACCAAACATAGGTCAAATCGCAATTCGCAAATGTCAATTCGCGAATCTCAAATTTGAAATTCCAGATCCCAACTCTGAAATCTCAAATCGCATGTCTCCAATCGCATGTCTCGAATCGCAGATTTCAAATCCCAAGTCCCAGTTATCAAATCTCAAATCTCAAGTCTCAAATTTCAAATTTCAAATCCGAGATCCCCTATTTCCGCCTCAGTTCACCTCAATCCCCCCCGACTGAACCCCGACGACTGACGACTGAAAACTGACAACTGACGACTAAATACGCAACCCTACGCCGGCTTAAACCGCAGAATCAACGACACGCCCGCCGCCGCCAGCACAATCCCCGCATAGAACGGCCACGACGGCATGGATTTCGGCGGATGCAGCATCATCCCCACGACAACGCTCATCACCGGCGCACCGGCGAATACCAACGGCGGTACCGTGTACGGCTTCCCCCCGCTCGTCAGCGCCAGGATCACGCCCAGCGCCCCAAGCGCGCCCAGGACGCCGGCCAGCGTCGACCACGTCATCCCCTTCATGGGAAAGACCGCCGGCTCCTGCTTCAAACCGAAGATCAGAACACCCGGCACGATGATCGCCATGAGAAAATACGCCACGCCCACGAACATGAACGCTCGCATGGGGCCCTTCTGCGCCGACTCCTGAGTGATGAAACCGAGTTGCCCGCTGTGAATCGTCGGAATATAAGCGCCCCAGAAAATGACCGTGCCCAGCACGTACCAAAGCCAGTGAATCTTCATGCAACCGTCTCCAAAATCCCTCGAACCGACGTCGAATCGCGGCATCCCTATGCCGACTTCAGTGACTCGAAGCGCCGGCGATAATCTTCCGGTATATCAATCGATCGAAAGTGACCGTCGCGCATCTCGCAACAGACCATCGTCACGACGCCGTCCGCCAGTCGATGCCCGTCGCGCTCGAACGCCGCATCGTATGAGACCGACTTGCTGCCCATCCGCGTGATCGTCAGCCGGATCGTCACCTGATCCTCAAACCGGATCGGTCCCCGGTATTCACACGACACTTTGATCCGCGGCCAGCTGATCGTCCGATCCCCGTCCGGCTGCACGACGCTCAGGCCGATCGAACGGAACATCTCGTGCTCGGCGAACTCCATCCAGCGAAAGTAATTCGAAAAATGCACCACGCCGGCCAGATCCGTCTCGGAGAATTCGGCCCGCCGTGTCGTTTCAAAACTCAGATTCATATCCCGCTCATACGCCTCGCGTCACAACCGCCGTTACATTCAATGGCCGCCGATTGTGCGAAGCTGCCAACCTGCGGTCAAACGGCCGGCCCCATCATAGTCGCCACAATCTCGCAAATCGCTCGGCTGACCCTCTGGAGACAGAAGATCTCGACGTTCGAATGACGCACGCCTCATCCCCGAAGAGAGCGCCCCGCCGCTTCAAAGTCATAAGTGTTGATGCGCCCGCCCTTCTCTGCCCGTTGGCTCCGCCTCGACGGGCAATAATCTGGCAGGTTGGCCCCGCTGCCCCGCGAGATTACCTAACCCGTTGGAAGCCAATGGGTCTTGCGATACGATGACGCATAGAAAGGCCGACACCCTGATGACTTCGACCATCGTCCAGCCCCGCCCATTGATCCTTGCATCCGCAAGCCCGCGGCGACGCGAGCTGATGATCGAGCGCGGCTATGAATTCGACGTCGTCGAACCGCCCTTCGATGAACCCGACGCAGCCAGCCCGCATGTCCCGCCCGCCAACCACGTCGAATCGCTGGCGTTCTTCAAGGCTCGAAGCGTCTCGAAGCAGTGCCCCGATCACATCATTCTGGCCGCCGACACGATCGCCTATCTGAATGGCGAGATCATCGGCAAACCGATCGATCGCAGCGACGCCCGCAAGATCCTCGAAGACATGAGCGGCACGACCCATGAGGTACTGACCGGCGTCGCCCTCTACGAACCCAGGACCGGTCGCCGCCGAATCACACATGACATCACGTTGCTCCGCGTTCGCGAACTCGGCGGCAAACAGATTGAGGCCTACCTCAATACCGGCGAGTGGATCGGCAAGGCCGGCGCCTACGGCATCCAGGACGAGGGAGACAAATTCGTCGAACGCGTCGACGGCAGCTTCACAAACGTCGTCGGTCTCCCCATGGAACTCATCGAACGCCTCTTCATCGAGTGGGAAGAAGGGAAATAACAGCAATATCATTTGCCTATGCCGGCAGCCGATGAGCCCCACACGACGCAACGAGCACTCCGTTGCTGCAATCCAGCCGAATTCGCGTAGTATCCCCGATTTCCCTCAGGCCCGGAGCGCTCGATGTCAAACCTGACCTCGCCCTTTCGTCGCGCCACGATCGAAGATGCTGCCACTACCGCCGAACTAGTCAACATCGCCTGCGATGACATGGCCCTTCACGTCTGGAAACACCTTGCACAACCCGGGCAATCCCCATGGGACGTCGGCATCGAGCGCGTGCGACTCGGTGTCGTCAGCGTCGCCTGTCACAACACCGTCATCAGAGAGGCCGACGGCCGAGTCGCCGCCTGCCTGATCGGTTACCCATCCCGCGATGCAGCGACAAGTGGCCCGCCGCAACCGTCCAACGCGGAATTGCAAACGCTTGTCGCACCGCTGATCGAGCTCGGAAATCTCGTGACGTGCAACTGGTATCTCAACGTGCTGGCGACATTCCCCCAGTTTCGAGGCCGCGGATTCGCCTCGGAACTCCTCCGCATCGCCGATAGGCTCGCGAACGAGGCTGACTGTGCACGAATCAGCCTGACAATGTCCGATGCAAACACCGCCGCCCGACGCCTCTACGAACGCCATGGATACACGGAACGAGCAAGACGCCCCATCGACAAAGGCAGCTGGAACCACGCCGGCCATGACTGGGTGCTGATGGTCAAGGAACTCTAGCAAGTCGCGTGGCCCACCCTTTCAAGGGCGGCAAGTCGGGTGGCCCGTCCCTTCAGGGATGGGGGCGCGACGATGCAAATCTCACGGTCGGGTGTCGGGTGGTCCACCCCTTAAAGGGTGGCGGTCACGATGATAGGCGCCGGAGCAATCTTCACGCCGACGCGAACCACTAACCCGGATATTTCATCAAGATCGGCTGAAAGGCGCATAGAGAAGGCCTCTTTGCTCTGTAGACTGGGTGTTTGTCTAGAACATTCAGCACAAAGCAAGGAGGCCTTTTGTGATGACAGAGTGTAATTCTGAATCGCTCACTTTTTCCAGTCTTTCTCGGAAGAAAATCATCGCCGATTTTGGCGGCGGTCATCTCACGTCCGACGCCGGCGCGTTGCTGCTTCGCGAAGCGAATCGGCGAACGGGGATGATCGACGCGCTTGCGGCTTGCATCAGCGATCCGCGCGATCCGGCGCGAATCCAGCACGACGCGAAGACGCTCCTCGCCCAGCGAGTCTTCGGCATCGCCATGGGCTACGAAGACGGCAACGATCATCAATCGCTTCGCAACGATCCGATCATGCAACTTCTCGCCGAGACGCCGCCCGATCCCGACGCTCCGCTCGCGTCACCACCGACACTGTGCCGGTTTGAGAACTGGGTCGATCGCAAGTCGCTGGCGCGGATGAGCGCCGTGCTGGTCGATCAGTTCATCGCGTCGCACAGGACGCCGCCGAAGGAGATCACCCTCGACTTCGATGCGACCGACGATCGGATTCACGGCGACCAGGAAGGCTCATTCTTCCACGCCTTCTACTACCACTATTGCTACCTGCCGCTCTACGTCTTCTGCGGCGATCAGTTGCTGGTCGCCTATCTGCGACCGAGCAAGATCGACGCGGCGAAGCACAGCCGCGGCATCCTCAAGCTGCTGGTGCGGCGCATACGCGAATCGTGGCCCAAAGTGCGGATCATCTTCCGCGCCGACTCGGGCTTCTGTCGCTGGAAAACCCTGAAATACTGCGACGAAAACGCGATCGGCTACGTCGTCGGTCTGGCGACGAACACGCGGCTCAAGCGCATCCAGGAACCCTACATGGACGCGGCCGAGCAGCGCTTCGAGGCGACCGGCGAGAAGCAGCGAAGCTTCCACGAGTTCGCATATAGCGCGAAGACGTGGGATCGAAAGCGGCGTGTGATCCTGAAGGCGGAGCGCTTGCCGAAGGGCGCCAACCCGCGCTTCGTTGTGACGAATCTCGACGATTCACCGAAGGCGATCTACGACGCCATCTACACGCAGCGCGGTGAGATGGAGAATCGTATCAAAGAGCAGCAGTTGTACCTGTTCGCCGATCGAACGAGTTGCAGCAGGTTCATCGCGAATCAGTTCCGGCTGCTGCTGGCGTCGGCGGCGTACGTGTTGATCGAACACGTGCGACGCGAGGCGCTGAAGGACACCGAACTCGCCAAAGCTCGTGTCGATACGATTCGGTTGAAGCTCCTGAAGGTCGCGGCCCGCGTGGTCGTCAGCGTCCGCCGCGTCGTGCTCCACCTGTCGAGCAGCTATCCCTATCAGTCACTTCTGCAACGCCTCGTCGCCCGCCTCGCGCCGAGTTAATCCTCCCGACAACCCGACTCGCAGCATGGGGGTAAGGGGGCGCTCTGCGCCCAATCACGCCGATCCGCAAATCCGCGACCCCACCGACCACAATCGGACATCGCAGAACCACCAAACTCGGCCATGTGAAATATGCGGGCTAATCGCGTCGGGTGGCCCACCCTTTCAAGGGTGGCGGTCACGACGATAGCCACCTGAGCAGTCTCCACGCTTGCGCGAAATCCCGTTCATGCCCCCACACGAATATCCCGTTCCGCAAAGTCAAAACGCCCGCAATACGCACCATCGAACTCACCGCCGCGATGCACGAGATTGGCGAGTCCCACGCAAGAGGACCCAATCACGTGAACCGCCGCCCACATCGCGGTATGCTCAGCCCTCATGAGCGCCGGCGGATTCGCCAACACGTTGCGCCGCACCCTCGCCATCGCCCTCACCCTGCTGACCATGGCCGTCGGCGTGTTGTGGGCCGACAGCTATCGGCTGCGCCACCCGACACCTGAACCGGGTGAAGGATTGGAATCCGTTATCGGTGACGTGGAGTTCCAATACCTTCCATCCGATCCTGCACCGCGACTTGGACTGGGGCTGACCTTTCATTTCAACGAACGGATTTCGTTCAGGATTCGCTCTTGGCCAGGAAACCTCCGCCTGGCATGCGACCTCCCCTTTCCCGGTGGCTCACCGACTCGTGACGTCAAGTTATCCTGGGGCGGTTTTCGATTTGAACGTTGGGATTGGGTCGGCATTTCTGATTCGATCAGCACGAACCAACCACTTGGCGCATACCTGTCGACGTACCGTGGAATCTCGATGCCGTTCTGGGCATTGCTCCTGGTGTCTTCGTTGTATCCCATTGTCTTCGTTCTGCAGGGTCCGCTGCGCCGCCGCCGCCGCATGCGCGGCCAATGCCTCGCCTGCGGCTATGACCTCGCGCACTCCCCCCACCGCTGTCCCGAGTGCGGCACAAAAACTGCTCGCGCCTCGCTCGCCTCCCACGGAGCCTGAAATGTCAACCAGAGAACTCCAGACAGGTCTCGCATCGCTCGACTTTGCCCGGCACATGACGCTCAGCCTGCTAGACGCGATTCCGACGGAACACTGGTTTCATATTCCGATCCCCGCCGGCAATCACGCCGCATGGCTCGCGGGACACATTGCGTGGGAAGATGACGACTGCCTGAATCAGCTCATCGATCGTCACGATAGCGCATTGCCGCAGTCCTGGCACGATCGTTTCGCCACCGGAAGCCGATCGACGCCGAACGCCGCCGACTATCCCGAATTCGCCGACCTGCGCTCCCAACTCGCCGCATCGCGCAACGAACTCAAGGCATTCTTCGCAGCATCCGCTGACCATCTGGATCAACCCGTATCAAAGCAGCTCCACGGCTTCGCAAAGGATCTCGCGTCGTTCATGCACATGATCGCATGCCACGAAATGGTGCACGTCGGCCAACTGACCGTCATCCGCAAGAGCCTGAAGCTACCAGTCGTGTTCGCCTAGGCGTCCGCTGCGTGCCGGGTGCTGGGTGCCATGCCGACCCCAAGGTCGGCATGCTCGAATGTCGGGTGGCCCGTCCCTTCAGGGATGGGGGCGCGACGATAGTGAATCGTAGAAAACACCCGCGAACCCAAGGAGACTGTACCGGAATTCGCTCCGCTTCATGCTGGTCGGGTGGCCCACCCTTTCAAGGGTGGCGGTCACGACGATAAACACCCGAGCAATCTCTACGCAGGCACGAACTTCCATTCTCGCCCCCCATCCGCGAATGGTCGGATGGCGCACCCTTACAGGAATGGCGCTCACAAACATCGGCGCTTGAACAAACGCCTGCATGCGAATGGATGCCCGCGTACCTATCCACTGCGAACGCGGAGATTGGACAATCACAGGTGCCGTGCGTCGCCATGCCGCCCCCCAATCCTCCGCGTGCATTTCGCCACCCTTCAACTTTCACCTCAATCAAGCCGAAGCGCCGATCCAGCATGCGGATTGATGAGCAGACCCGAGACCATCCGAACGCGCTCCACGAGGGAGGCGTCCTCCCCAGCGATTTCTTGCGACAGTTTGCGACAGTTTGCGGGCGTTTGCACATTTTTTTCCCGGCAAACATCACACCCCACCCTCCCGAGAGCCCGTGCCTCGAGCAAACACCAACCCCCTATCGGAAATCACAAATTGAACGACACCCCCGCGGCGATTACCATGTCGAACGAAGATCATTCGCGTCTCAAGGAGGAGCACGACCCCATGAAGCCCTACCTGGATCTGGTCCAGACAGTCCTCGACGAAGGCGAACACAAGCCCAGCCGAACCGGCGTCGATACCATCAGCCAATTCGCCGCCTTCTACAGCGTCGATCTGGCCGACGGCTTCCCGCTCCTCACGACCAAGCGCGTGAACTTCAACGCCGTCCTTCGCGAACTGCTCTGGTATCTCTCCGGCGAAAACCACATTCGCAACCTTCGACAACACACAAAGATCTGGGACGACTGGGCCGATGAAGACGGTAACCTCGAGACCGCCTACGGTCACTACTGGCGCCACTTCCCCAGCGCCACGCGCGACGCGGATGGCGAATGGCGCGTCCGCGAAGTCGATCAGATTCAATACGTCATCGATCGCATCAAGAAGGAACCGACGAGCCGACGACTCGTCGTCACTGCGTGGGAACCCGGCAACGCCACGACCAGCAAGCTGCCGCCCTGCCACTACACGTTCGCATTCCACGTCTCGCGTGGGCGCCTCAACTGCCACCTGACGCAGCGCTCGGGCGATATCGCGCTCGGCATCCCATTTAACATGGCGGCCTATTCCTGCCTCACGATGATGATTGCCCAGGAATGCAACCTCCAACCCGGTCGCTTCGCCCACAGCATCGTGGATGCACATGTGTACGCGGCTGAACCCGGAAGCAAGATGGCGGATTTCGACCATGTGTCGGGACTGCGCGAGCAACTCAAACGCAAACCCCTCGCCCTGCCGCAACTGAAGATCGCGAAGAAACCGTTCAACGAATTGCAATTCGAGGATTTCGAGCTCGTTGGATACGAATGCCACGAACCAATCCGATTCAAAGTCGCTGTCTGAACCATCGGATTGCTGACCCGCGCTCTGCGTAGGTCGGGTCATCGACCTGACATCGTCGTAGGTTGGGTCATCGACCCGACATTCAACCGTATAGAAACTAGGCAAACGCTCCGATCATGAAACTCGCAACCGGCAACTCGCAACTCGAATCAAAACGATGAATCTCATCCTTATCGCCGCCATGAATGCTCGACGCGTCATCGGGAAAGACGGCGGTCTTCCCTGGCATCTGCCCGACGATCTGAAGTTCTTCAAACGACAGACGACCGGCCACGCGATCATCATGGGCCGCAAGACGTACGAGTCGATCGGAAAACCATTGCCGAAGCGCCGCAACATCATCATCACGCGACAGATCGACTACGCACCGGAAAATGCGCCGGCTCCGACAGATCCAAACGCCGACAAGACGAACGACGTCCTCTTCGCCCCAAACGACGGCGGCCCGACGACGAACGACGCGACGCGGCTCGATGTCGTCCACTCACTCCAAGCCGCCCTCGACCTCTGCCGTTCGCGCAACGAACGGATCGCCTTCGTCATCGGCGGCGCACAGATCTACCGACTCGCCCTTCCGCATGCTGACAGAATGCTGATCACGCATGTCGATTTGCCGGATGTAGACGGCGACGCATTCTTCCCGACATGGAATCCGGACGATTGGGACGACGCCGGCCCGGCCGACCCGGCGTTTCCGGATGCGAAGCTGTACATTCGGCGCTGAATCACAAGCCGCAAAGTCTCGCGTACAAACGCACATGCGACGTCTATCGACGTAACAACTGCGTGACAATCCGAACGCGATGTCTGCTGCCACGTCCTGCCAATCTGGCAGCAAATCTGCAATGCTGTGGCCGCAAACACACTACAGTCAACCGCTTGCAGCAACGTGACCGACTGGCACGACTTTTGCACCCTTGTTTGCCGGACATGGCAGTGTCTGCGGACACATGACTATGATCCACCAACGCGACGTGCGTCGTTCCGGCCTGCGATCGTGTGATGGCAATTCTCAGACTTCGCAGACTCCCGAAACGAACGACGACGCGCGAGCAAGCGGATATGCGCGTTTGATGGATGCACGCGACAAAGTCAACGTTTCTTTGAAGGAGGTAATATCATGAGTCTGATACCTTGGAGAAATCGCAGCGAACAGTTGGAGGATGCCTCACCGCCGGATCTGCTTCGTGCGTTCGAGCGGCGACTCGATCGGCTCTTCGGTGACAGCATGTTCGACCTGGCCAACGACTGGGCCGACTGGCCGCGCGGCACGACGCCCGCCATCGATGTCGTCGACGACGGAAAGACGATTACCGTCGAGGTCGACGCGCCCGGCATGAACCCGAAGGACTTCGACGTCAATGTCGCCGGCGACATCCTGACTGTTTCAGGCCACAAGGACGAAACGAAGGAGGAAAAGGAAAAAGGCTGGTATCGCCGCGAACGCCGACACGGCTCCTTCCATCGCAGCGTCCGCCTGCCGGCGGCGATCAAACCCGACGCCGTATCCGCCGAATACAAGGACGGCGTGCTCAAGGTCCGATGCACGAAACCGGCCGGTATGCTGCCCAAGCAAATCGAAGTCAAGGGATAAGCCGATCGCCCGCGCTCGCATCGCCCCGAAGTCTTCCGACCGCGCGGGGCGACTGCGCCGCGGGCCGACGCTTTGTTGCGTCAGAGCCCCGCGAGAAACTCCTCCATCTCGCCTTTTGCATGCAAGTCGCCGACTTCGGCGGCTTTTGCGATGCCCCGTCGAAGTTCGACACGCGCTTCTTCAATTCGATTAATCGACGCCAGCGTCTTGCCCTTGTGGAAATAGGCGCCGACATAATTCGGATCGACCTCGATCAAGTGATCGAATTGCGTGAACGACTCATCCCATCGCTCCTGTTTTGCCAACTCCATCGCCAGACCGAAGTTCAGAAACCCGTCGTTCGGTTCCGTCGCCAACAACGCTCGCAGTTTTTCTTCCTTTGACATGCCGTCCATCCTAATCGCCAAGCCACCCGCTGTCTGTCACCCGCGCATGCCGCGATTCCGAACTCGGCCGGCCTCCATTTCATGCCCCGGTTGACGTGCGGCGGACCGGCCCAATACTTGCCGAGATGAATCGGAGACGACCGCCATTCCTGATTGTCGGATTGATCGGACTGCTCGTGTTCACTGCGACAGGCTTCTACCTGATGATTGTCCTCGATTCGAAGACCGACATGTCCCCGGCGGTCCGTCTCACACATCGCGCAAATCATGTTTACATTCTGTTCGCCGCACTGATCAATCTCGCAGCCGTCGGCGGCGCCGCGCCCCCCGCGTCCGGCCTTCGACGAATACTCTATCGAATTGGTGCGACGCTCGTGCTATTGAGTCCGCTTCTGACAACGCTCGCATTCCTTATCGAACGCTCCAATGTCTCTCCAATGCGCATCTGGACGATGACCGCCATTTTCGCGACATCATTCGGCGTATTCGCACTCGCGGCGGGCCGAGTCGATCCCACAATCCCCCACTCCGACGCGCCGACCAATTGATGCGTCATCGCTCCGCGGTACACGCCAAGAAAACGAAACCCGTTCGCACGCGCAATGCGACGAACGGGCGTCTCGATATTCAACTCCGTGACGACGATCAGCCGACGGCCGCCGCCGACTTCATGAACTCCGGCATTTCATCGCCGCTCGGTCCATATGACGACGGCACTTTCGCGCCCATGATCCGCAGGTAGACGCCGAACTGACCGCGATGCTGGATGATGTGATTCATCAGGATCGTGCGAATCATCGCGGCCCGCGGGACCTCAAGCACCGGCGAGCCGTCCTTCATCATTCGCCATGTCTGCCCCATCTGCGCATCGGACAGCGTCGGCAACTGCTGCTTGACAGCCTGAACGCTCGCGTCATGCGCCGCCAGGACTTCATCGACGCTCTTCGCCTCCGGAAACGGGTTCTTGAAATCCGGCGCCGGCACTTCATCCTCCATCGCCATGCCGATGATTCCGCCGGGCGCCGATGCGATGTGCAATGCCAACTGACCGGCAGAAAGCGACTTCTCATGCGGTTTCCAACTCATCTTGCCGGCCGGCAACTGCTCCAGGAATCGGCGCGTCGTCCTGGCTTCGTGTTCGAATTCGTGAAGAAACGTGTGTGCAATCGTCATACGTCACTGCTCCCATTGTTTGCGGCAAGGGACTTCCCTCGCCTGTTGACAGATCGCGTCGCGATCAATCGCGGCGATTCGTTGTTCAATCGCGTCGCTTCGCCCCGACAAGCGAACCGATATAGGCCTGCACGTGGCGAAGGTTATCTTGAATTACAGATACGTCCTGTGACGCCTTGTAAAGAATCAGCGCTCCCTGAATCGTTCCCATCCACAAGCGCGCGATCCCCGCAGGGTCGACCTCCGCTTTGCTCCCTTCAATCGCCTGTTGAACCAGCGATGCGAACATCGCCTCCCCCCCGACAAAGCACTGATGAGCGGCCTGACGCAGCATCGGATTGGAATCGAAACACTCTTGCGCGATCGTCCCGGCGAGACAGGACTTCAGTTGATCGGGACTGCTGAAGATGTTCATGTAGAATGCCATGCAGGCCATCAGGCGTTCGACGGGATGCTCGATGCTGTGATACGCCGCTGCCGCATCCATGGCCGCCATGTCCGCCCCCCATTTCTCCAGACAGGCTTCCGCCAGCGCTTCCTTGCTCGCAAAGTGATGAAAAAAGGCCCCTTTGCTCACGCCGGCTTCCGTGCAAATGTCATCCACCGTCGTAGCGACGTACCCCTCGCGGCGAAAACACAAAGACCCGGCTTTCAGGAGCGCCTCTCGGGCGGATTCGCTTCGCTTGAAACTCATAACGCCCACCATACCAACTAGTCGGTATTGTGTCAAGTTACAGGACGTCGCCCTTTGTAGCCCTGCCCTTCCGCCGACCTGATGCAGTTACCGGAATTGTCGCGACGAGGCTGTCCCTGAATCCTCGGACTCATTCACGTCCCTGGATTGTTACGGCAGCAATCGAGGTCATCCTCGCTCGCCATCATCAAGCGGACAATGTTTCAATTCGATAAGTGGACACAGGTATGTCGCTCGAACACTCTATCGAAAACCTCGACACCGACGCGGCCATGGCGATGCAGACCGCCATCAGCGTTCTGATGGTCGCTCAGAAAAAGCTCATCCACAGCGAACGCCGGCATCGGGCGACGATCCAGAATGCTGTGGACGCCATCATCACGATCGACGAGGACGGCGTCATCGAAGCCGCCAACCCGGCCGTCGAACGCGTCTTCGGCTACACGGTATCGGAACTCATCGGTCGCAACGTGGCCCTTCTCGTGCCGGGTGAACATCACGAAAATCACGATCACTACCTCAAGCGGTACCTTGAGACTTTTGAGGCCCGCATCATCGGCATCGGGCGCGACGTCGAAGGTCGTCGCAAAGATGGCTCACTGATTCCAATCCACCTTTCGATCGGCCATTTCGAGTTGGATGGGCGGAACTACTTCACAGGAATCATCCAGGATCTGACCGACCGCAGGAAATACGAGGCGTCCATGCGACGTCTCGGAGCGATCGTCGAGTCGTCGAATGACGCGATCATCGGAAAAACCCTGGAAGGCACGATCACTGATTGGAACAAGGCCGCGGAGGAACTCTACGGCTATAGCGCAAGCGAAATCATCGGGCGAAGCGTCGCGACCATTGTGCCGAAGGACCGGCTCGACGAACTCACGGACATTCTGATTCGCATCGGCCGCGGCGAACCCGTCAGCCACATTGAAACAAAACGCGTTCGCAAGTCGGGCGAGTTCCTCGACGTTTCCCTCAATGTCTCCCCGATTTGCGACGGCAACGGCAACGTCATCGGTGCGTCGGCATCGGCCCGCGACATCTCCGCGCAGAAAGCCGCCGAGCAACTGCTTCTCGAGCGATCCGACCGCATCCAGACGATGAACGTGCAGCTTGAAGAAGCCAATGAGCGGCTGGAGATGGCCAGGTTCGCCGCCGAAGCCGCGGATGTCGCCAAGAGTGACTTCCTGGCCAACATGAGCCATGAAATCCGAACACCTCTGACTGCGATTCTGGGATTTGTCGATCTAATTGGCGAAGCCGCCGAGTTGAACGATGACTCCGTCCAGATGGTCGACACGATTCGTCGAAATGGTCGTCACCTCCTCGACATCATCAACGACATACTCGATATCTCCAAGATCGAGTCAGGGAAGATGAAAACCGAGCGCCTGAGATTCTCACCGATTGACGTCATTGGGGACGTCATCGATTTGATGACGAGTCGTGCAACCGCCGGAGGCCTCTACCTGAATTTCGAGCGAACGACGAGTCTCCCGGAAACGATTGAATCCGATCCGACGAGATTTCGTCAGATCCTCACAAACCTGGTCGGCAATGCCCTCAAGTTCACGATTCAAGGCGGCGTCAGAGTCATCGTCGGATTGTCGACGATCGCAAACGAACCTCAGCTCGATATCGCAGTCCGCGATACAGGGATTGGAATCAGCGGTGATCCGGACCGTTTGTTCGAACCTTTCCAACAGGGGGAATCGGGAACCAGCCGAAAATTCGGCGGTACCGGGCTCGGCCTGAGTATCTGCAAGAAGCTGGCGGAACATCTCGGCGGCGGCGTTTCGGCGACAGGCAAGGCGGGTGACGGCAGTGAGTTTCGCGTCTGGATCCCGACGGGGCCTCTGTACGGAATTCCCCTGATTTCACCCGAATCATGCATTCGACGTCCCGCGGCATCGCGGGTACGCGAAGCGGTGACGCTCCCGCCATGCCGCATTCTCCTCGTTGAAGATGGCATAGACAATCAACGGCTCATCGCCCGCGTGCTGACGAGTGCCGGGGCCATAGTCGAGACCGAGGACAACGGACTGCTGGCCGTCGAGCGACTGACAGCGGCTTCCGGACACGTCACGCCGGACATCGTGATCATGGACATGCAGATGCCCGTGATGGACGGCTACGAGGCGACGCGAACACTTCGCGCGAGCGGTTTCGATCGGCCGATCATCGCCCTGACCGCCAATGCGATGATTGAAGATCGGACGCGATGTCTCGACGCCGGCTGCAGCGATTACGCGGTAAAACCCTTGGATCGCGACGGCCTGATCGAAGTCATCCGACGACAACTCAACGCATCACGACCTGCAACCGCAGCGACCCCGTGAAATCCTGCAAGACAACGGTAGTGCCGCTTAGCCGCACGACACTCTGACGCGGTCCGCGTTTGGCATTGCTGAACGACGCCATGCCCCCATCCACTCCGATGCAAGCGCCCGGAGGTCCGCATCGTTGACGCGACCGTCGCCGTCTTTGGGATCGTCGCCCTCAGGTTCTTGCTTTCAGTTCTGCCACTCGTCCGCGACTGCCCCCACCGCGCAGGATCGCACGACTCGCGCGCCCCAATGTGGCCTCTCACACATTTCGAAACGGGAGTCACTCCATGCCGCACGAGCCATTGCGCATTCGGGCTAATGGTGCGGCAACCCTCGACCAGCACCATAATCAAGGCCGTGAGATCCGCCGGTCTCCGCAACGGCAATCACCTGTCGGTCTGCAAATACGTCCCCTCTGGTCGCCCGGAATCGCACCAGTAAGACCGATGGCGAAGAAATTGCGTGAACTCCGATGCATAATCCGCTTATACTAGGACCCATCTGGTTTTGGATCGTCCTTGGGGCCAACTCATGGCCCTTACGAATCGTCGCCGTCAGCTGTGACGACGGCAATGCCTCGGCAACGGTCTTCATGGACCATGTCGAACCCGTGGAGGAGTGGTATGAGGGTTCCAGGGATCGCGACTGTCGTCGCTGCGCTAACGGCTTGTACAGCCTCGACCTTTGTATTCGCCCAGAACAGCTGGGTCGAGTTCTCGGATGAAACGGCGACGCGGCTTGTCGCGTCGCCCGCAGTCGGCGCCAGCGACACACAGGAAAAAGACTACGCTTGGGGCGACGTCGATCAGGATGGCGACACGGACCTCGTCTGTGTTCGTAAGCAACCTTTCACGACCCCCGGCCGGCGGACGAACGTTCTTTTCATGAACGAAGGCGTCGCCGACGGCCAGGCCGTCAACGGCGTACTCGTCGACCGCACGTCGATCTATGCCACGGACGCCGACGACGGCGGCCAAGGATTCCTGGACGAGACCAACGATCGCGATGTCGTCCTGACTGACGTCAATAACGACACGTGGCTCGACATCGTCACTGTGTCCACGCTGAGCGACGGCCTTCCTAAGACGATCTCGCATCCGCGCGTTTACATCAACAAGGGCGAAATCGGCGGTGTTTGGCAGGGATTTCGCTACGAAGAGGCCCGCATTCCGCAACTTCTGACGATTCCCGGCGGTCTCGCCGTGGCGCCTCGGCTCTGTTCGATCGCGGCGGCAGATGTGGATGGCGACGGTTTCGTCGATCTTTACATCGGCGACTACGACTCCAGCGGCGTGGGCGGCGGTTTCCCCGAAGCCGCCAATGCGGACATCAATGACCGCCTGCTCATGAATGACGGCACGGGCCATTTCATCGATTCGAATCAGACGAGAATGAACAGCACGATGCTGCTGTCGGCCTTCGCCATGGCCTCAGTCTTTGCCGACATGAACGGCGACGGTTTCGTCGACCTCGTGAAGGATACCGCCCTCAACGCACCGCAGCGCGTCAGCGTCAGCTACAACAACCCGGCCAATGAAGGATTCTTCAACGCCTTCGACGTTGTCGATGACAACGCTCCGTATCACATCACTGTCGGCGATCTGAATGACGACAACAGGATGGACATCGTTGTGACCGACGACGGCCGCGACCATTACCTTCTGAATCAGGGCAACGGCCCGGATGGTCTTGCCAACTTCACGCGATTCGACTTCATCCGCTCGTCCGGTACGGACGCGGAATTCGGCGGAAATTCATTCATTGCCGACATGAATAACGACGGCTTGAACGATGTATTCATCTGCGACGTCGACGTGGACATCGATCAGAATTGCAGCCGCCGACTCCATCTCTATCGAAACCTCGGCAACCTGCCGAACGTGACGCTTCAGGAACAAGGCCCAGTCCAGGGCTGGAATCATAACGGCGCGCACGATGTCGCCGTCTTCGATATCAACGGCGACGGCTGGCTCGACATGGTCATCGGCCATTGCGTCGGCACAAACGTCTGGATCAACGTCCCGCCTGTCGGCGTCAGTTTCACGTACCCCGACGGTCTGCCCGCGAATGTCGTTCCCGACACGCCTACAAACTTCCGCGTCGTCGTCGCTGATGTCGGGTTGACGCCGACGCCGGGCACAGGTCGTCAGTTTGTATCGATCGACAGCGGAGCATTCGTTGAATCCCCCATGGCGGTGCAATCGTCCAATACGTATCTGGCGGCGCTGCCCGCCGTACCGTGCACGTCGACGATCTCGTATTACTTCGCCGTCGGCACCGGCAGCGGCGACGAGACGGATCCGCCGGGCGCCGCGACATCGCCCTACTCGGCCTTGTCCTCGAGCGGCTTCGAAGTCGACTTCGACGATCGCTTCGAGACGGCCGTTGCCGGATGGACAGTCACGAATGATCCGTCGCTCACCTCCGGCGGCTGGGAACGCGTCAACCCCATCGGCACGTTCTTCCCCGACGGCAGCACCACGCCGGCCCAACCCGAAAACGACTTCGGCGCGGCCGCACAGGAAACGCAGTGCTACATCACGATGCAGCAACCCGCCGGATCGAGCGCTGCCGGCCTGTCCGATGTTGACGGCGGCCCGACCACGCTGACGTCTCCTGTATTCGACCTGTCCGGAACCGACGCGTCCATCACATACGCCCGATGGTTCTTCTGCAGTACGCAGGGAACCGCAACGCAGGATTCACTGGTCACGGAAATCAGCAACGGCGGTCCCTGGGTCATGGTCGACGAGACGTTCGGCACCGGCGGCGTATGGGAAGCCGTGTCGCTGACCGTCAGCGACTACGTTTCGCCGACGTCAACAGTCCGCGTACGGTTCCGCACACAGGATTCGCCGAATGACTCGATCACGGAAGCCGGAATCGACAGCGTGACCGTCGGCCGACTGATCTGCCCGCAGCCCTGCATCGATGACGGCGACTGCGACGACGGCATCGCCTGCAACGGCGTCGAATTCTGTAACAACAATCTCTGCCACGCGGGAACGTCCCCTTGCGAAGGACCGACGGACATCTGCGACGAGGCGCTCGACGAATGCGTGGAATGTCTCGCCGACGGCGACTGCGACGACGGCCTCTTCTGTAACGGCGTCGAGTCGTGCCTCGACGGCGTCTGCCAGCCGGGTTCGCCGCCCTGCAACGAGAACCTGACCTGCGACGAAGTCACCGACAGTTGCGTCGGCTGTCTTGTCGACGGCGATTGCGATGACGGCAACTTCTGCAACGGCACGGAGACCTGCGGCGCCGGAAACGTCTGCATTTCCGCGTCAGTCGGCGTGGCGAACAACACGTTCGACGGCCCTTCGGGCTGGACCGACAATATTCCGACAGACGGCTCGATTTCGTACACGGGGCAACTAAGCGTGACGGGCCCCGACAGCGGAAGCGGCAGCTTTGCATGGGCAAGTCAGCCCGGCGTCATCAGCGACGGCACGATCGAGTTCGATCTGCTGTCATACACGGCGTCGGATACCGGCACATGGGATCGACCGGTCTTCGTTCTCAACGGCACGTTCTTCGGGCTCAACGCCAACGGAACAATCGGCTCCGCGATCGCGTCGCCGGGCCAGGGCGCCTTCGGCACAATCAATAATGACAACGCCGTCGCGGCCCCGATTCACTTCGTCATCGATGCCCAGTCCATCGCGGGTGCGGGCCCCTACGAGATCGGCTTCGGCGTGATGAGCGCCGACGGACTGCAGGGCGCCGGCGTCGCAATTTTCGACACAGTCCTGCCGGCCAGCGCACCGTTCAATCCTTGTCCCAACCAATTCTGCAATGACGTCATCGACGATTGTGTGGAATGCCTCGTGGCCGCGGACTGCGATGACGGTCAATTCTGCAACGGCGCCGAACAGTGCATCAACGGCAGCTGCGAACCCGGCATCGCCCCATGCGCAATCGAACTGTGCGACGAACTCAACGACTCGTGCCCCGTTGCACTTCAGCCGGCGCCGGGCGATCCGATTCTCGGCCTTTCGCCTGCCGAGCTCGCTCGCTTTGACGCGGGCCGCGCGAAGTTCGACGAAGTCCTGACTGATGCCGGCGGACTCGGCCCCATCTTCAACCAGAACTCCTGCAGCGCCTGCCACGCGACTGGCGGTCTCGGCGGTTCGGGGTCCATCCTCGTCACCCGATTCGGCGCCGTCGACAAGGACGGCTTCGTCGATCTCGCCGAATTCGGCGGCTCGCTGCTTCAGCATAGCTCGCTCAGCGGTGAATGCGCCGAGACGATTCCTCCTGAGGCCAACGTCGTCGCCAATCGCGCAACCCCGCCGCTCTTCGGATTCGGTCTGATCGAAGCGATTTCCGACGCGGACCTGCTCTCCAATGAGACGACGCCACCGCCGGGCATCAGCGGCCGCGCCCATCTGGTCGCCCCGCTGGAAGATCCTGGAAACCCACGCGTCGGTCGATTCGGTTGGAAAGCCCAGGTGCCGACGGTCCTCACATTCTCCGCCGACGCGTCACTTAATGAAATGGGACTGACCAATCGGTTCCTTGAGCAGGAGAATGACCCGAACGGCCTGCTGCCGCCCGCACTGATCGACTGTGACAACGTCCCGGATCCCGAGGACGGCCCTGAAGGCGGCGTGCCCGGCAATCCGCACTTCATCGATCGCGTCACCGACTTCCAGAGATTTCTCGCGCCGCCGCCGCAAACCCCCCGTTCCGGAATGTCCGGCGAAGCGATCTTCAACAGCGTCGGCTGCGCCGATTGCCACACACCGTCATTCAATAGCGGAATCGTCGCGGAAGCGGCCCTGTCGGCGAAAACCGTAAAGGCCTATTCCGACTTCCTGCTTCACGACATGGGCGGCCTCGGCGACGGAATCGGACAGGGCGACGCCGGTCTGACGGAAATGCGCACGCCGCCGCTTTGGGGCCTGCGTCTTCGAACGACGTTCCTGCACGACGGTCGCGTCACAAGCGGCACATTCGCCGATCGCGTCATCGCCGCTGTCGCGGCACACGGCGCGACGGGCAGCGAAGCCGCTGACTCAGCCGCCGCATTCGCGGGACTTTCGAATGAAGACGTGGCCGCGATGATCGCCTTCATGGACTCGCTCGGGCGACGCGAGTTCGATCACAACGGCGATGGCGCCGTCACGGCGTTTGATCTCGGCGTGTTCCGCGTCTGCTACGAGACGAACGACCCGTTCACGGCCGACGACGCCTGTGCCGTCTCCGACGTTGATCAGGACGGCGACGTCGATGACGACGACCTGGCACTCCTGTTGACGGTTTACACGGGCTCGCAGGACGACTGCAATTCGAACACGATCAACGACGCCGTCGAAATACTCACCGGCGCCGCCAATGACTGCAATCTCAACGGTGTGCCCGACGATTGCGATGCGCCGTTTGATCTTGTCGCGCAGTTCGTTCAACAATTGCTGCTCGTCTCGAACGTCGATCTCGGCCCTGTCTGCCCGCTCTTCGACGGAAACAACGACGGCCTGCTCGACGGGCGGGACGTTGGTCCGTTCACGCAACAACTGATTCCGTAGCATGCGCAGCTACGATCATAGAAACACACAAAGGCTTCGCGGCGAAGATACGCCGCGAAGCCTTTCTTGATTCTCAATCAATCGATTTTCGGGATGCGGAAGTGCATACCCATCATCGCGGATCATGAACCTGCGGAAAAAACGGGGGCCGGACAGCGAAGTGAAATATATTGGACGTACAAAGGCGAATCGACGCCACTACATAACTTCGCTGCCGGCCGCCCCACTCCTCCCCTAGGATGATCGTGATGGTCACGGAACGGGAGTTTCCGACACGACCGAATCATGGCACTTTGCAGATATGCCCCTCACGCACCGCGACAGCGACGTGCCGAACCAGCCTCGATTTGCAGGCCGCCCGGCATGGGCATCCTCAGATATGTTTCATTCTGCACAGTTGGCGCCGCAAGAACAAGCTTCTGGCATAGTTTTTATGCAAAAAGAGATCGGAAGATGTCGGAATCCCCGTCCATCAAGTCAACGTCAATGCCGTTCTTGGGGTTCAGGACACGACAGACGCGGCCGACAGTATGCGATCCGAGACGTCTACGGCAGTTGTCCGATCGAGTTTCCCGGCGCACGATCGTCCTTCATCAAGTGTCAATTCGCGAAGTCGCGCTGCAAGATGACTTCAGCTACCCAGCAACTGGTCCAGCAGCTGCCCGATGTCTTCATCGCCTTCCTGAACGACGACCGGCCCGCCTGAACTTCCCCGAATACTCGTGCGCTCCACACTCGTCGACGCGTCAAAGAAGAAGACAGTCCCCGACAATCGGATGCGGATCGTGTCGCCGCAATCAAAGTCCACGTCGCGGCGCCACGCATTCGATGCATCGGCATCCCCAAAGGAGAACCCGCCCCCGTCACTGAATCTCGCACCGTCGAACGTAATGAGTTCGAGCTCGCCGTCGCAATCCAGACGGATCGACATTGTCTGATTCGGCCCCACTGCGCCGATCGTCGGCCCGTTCGATACCGACTGTGGGTTACTGAAGGCATCCTCGAGGATGTTCCGGCTGTCACTCATTCGAATGTCCGGCGACGCTGTGAACCCAGTGCCGTTCTCGATGACGATCGTCACGCCCGGGGTGAACAGGCCACTCACGGCGTCGCAACCCGCGATTGCGGGAATGATCGAAACGAACAGGCACATCCGGCTTATCCGGCGTCGATGGCGGAATCGAGTCATGACTTGACGTCTCCCCTGGGCGAAGAAAAAACGCGCCGCGATGCGACGCTGCCATCTCATCGGTCCATTTCCGAAGTCCCTTTCGGCCGTTCGCCGTCGCGCAAAAATGGCGCACGGCACAATTCGCAATTCGCGCCAATGTTGGCCGGAACAACCCGATCCTAGGGCCGGTCCCCGGGCCTCGATTACCCCTGATTCGTTGGACATTTGCCCTCTGTGGGGTACAGTGTAGGGACCACTGGGGCGGTACCGCGTGCATCCCTGACCCCTGGTTTGAAACGGCGCCTCGCTTGCCAACGGAAGGTGTTCCATGCGCGTTCGAGAATCTCGACGAGGCCTGATCCTCGCGTCCCTTGTCAGCCTGATACTGATCACAGGTCCGGCGGCAGAATTCGCGTCGGCAGTCGTGACCGATATCGTCGGATCTGCGCGCGCCCGCGTCGTCCAGTTCGGCCCCAATATTCCGACCGAGTCGGACTCAAGCGTTGCCTCCGTGCCAACCACAGTACCGAACCCGCCCGCCATTGCCGAAGCCGAATTGACGCGCGTCGCGCCCGAGGGCGACGCGACAGCCGGTGGCAGTGCGCAGGCCGTATTTGAGCCGCCCAATCTCAGCGGAATCGGCGTCCCCAACGATGTCGGATTCGACTTGGGGTGCTTTACGGATGACAATGAAACGACGTGGCTTGTCGAAGGCGGCGTCACGGAGCGAAGGACCATTGTCCTCGACTCCAACCAGACCGGCACGGAAATCGTCGTCGGGCCCACCGAACTCGCCCGCAGCCGCATCCTTCTTTCCGGCGTCATGTTGATCACGTCGCTTGACCCCGTCCGCGACCTGACGGGCGTCGAAATCGAGCTCAATCTGACCGTCACCAAGTATGACGAAATGGCGACGCCCCCGTCGGAACAGGTGCTCGCGGGGCAGCTCATCCTGCGGGGCGGTCCGCTTGGCGCCGTGACCGTTGCTGAGGCGACAGGCGCCTTCGCCCCTGTCGCTCCAACGGTTCTGGATTTCTCAGCCCTCGTCGTCAATCTGCCGCTCGTCAAGGCCATCATCTTTGCCGGCGTCGAACTGCCCTACGAGTACAGCTACCGGCCCAATCGGCCATTTGATCTCGAGCTCGAAGTCTCGTCCCAGATTCGCAACATTCCGGGCGGCACGGGCGGAGCGGCCGTATTCGGCCTGCCTCAGACCGGCCTCGGCGACATCCTCGCCAAGGTCAAGAACGACGATCGCGGCGACCAGCTCGAAGCGGTCATCGCCGAACAGGTGGATACGACAGGCGCGGCCTATCAGGGCGGCATCCCGTCGCTTTTCCCGGCGTGCGGCCTCTTCGGCATCGAATCCGCAATGACCCTCTTCGCATTCGGCGGTATTTACCGATTGCGACGTCGCCGGCGCAAATCGCATGCAAGGTAATCTGAGCCCCGCCAAGAGCGACGTCGGCGATGTCGTCTTCTGGTGCGCGATCATCATCGTCGCACTCCTGGCGATGTGGATCGTCGGCGTCTGGATCCGGAAAAAATACCTGGGCGATTCCGGCCCGAGCCGTCCCGAAAGCGCCCTGACGCTGCAGCAACTGCGCGACATGCGCCGCGACGGCCAAATCACAGAAGACGAGTTCCAAACGCTGAAATCGCAGATGATCGCGCAATTCAAACCGACGGATCTCGGCGATTCGGACTGACGCGCAGGTCCCGCCGACGCAAGCGCTTACGAATGGGAATGTAATAAAGCCACCCATCGGGCGGAGTCGATATGTTGCGTGCAAAGAGATAGAATTCCGGTAGAGTGCAATCATCGAAGGACTTGAAGTCATCGCGGAAGGAATTTTCCCTTGGCCAACGGCAGCAACAGTGGCGGGAGTGACGGCGGACGATCGGGCGGCGGGAACGGCGGAAACAGCGGTTCCGGATCGCAGCGACGGCGCAAACAAAGCGTGTGCAGCTTTTGCGGAAAGACGCATCGCGAGGTCGGCCCCATGGTCGAAGGACCGCGCGACGCCTACATCTGCTCCAACTGCGTCGACCTTTGCCACAACATCATTCAGCAGGAAAAACGCAAAGCGAGCGGTCTTCGCCCCCTCTTCCACAAGATCCCGCTTCCGCGCGAAATTACGGAATACCTCGATCGCTACGTGATCGGTCAGGAACACGCGAAGCGCAACCTCGCTGTCGCCGTGCATAACCACTATCAGCGCCTGACTCACGCCGATCGCGCCGAGCCCGATGATGTCGAAATCGAGAAGAGCAACATCCTGCTCCTCGGACCGACCGGCTCCGGCAAGACGCTGCTTGCGAAGACGCTCGCCCGCGTCCTCGACGTGCCCATCGCTATCGGCGATGCCACGACGCTGACCGAGGCCGGCTACGTCGGCGAAGACGTCGAGAACATCCTGCTCCGATTGCTGCAGGTCGCCGACTTCGATCTCGAAGCGGCCCAGCGCGGCATCATCTACATTGACGAGATCGACAAGATCGGCCGCAGCTCCGGGAACGTCAGCATCACACGCGATGTGTCGGGCGAGGGCGTCCAGCAGTCGCTTCTCAAGATGCTCGAAGGCACTGTCGCGAATATCCCGCCGCAGGGCGGCCGCAAGCATCCCGAGCAGCAGTACATCCAGATGGACACGTCGCAGATCCTTTTCATCTGCGGCGGCACATTCAGCGGAATCGAAGAGATCATCAAGCGCCGCATCGGTCAGAAGACGATCGGCTTCGCAACGGAAAATGTCGCTGAAGAGACGGCCAACGAACGCTCGGAGATTCTGCGACAGGTCACACCCGACGACCTCGTCGAATTCGGCATGATTCCCGAATTCGTCGGCCGCCTGCCGACGACGGCGACGCTCGGACCGCTGGATGAGGCATCACTCGTCCGTGTCCTGACGGAACCTCGAAACGCGCTGTGCCGACAATACGGCAAGCTCTTCGAACTCGCCGGCAGCGAACTCGAATTCACGGACGATGCGCTCGCCGAATTCGCCAGGCTTGCAATTAAGCGGGACACCGGCGCACGCGCCTTGCGAGGCGTCGTCGAGGAACTGATGCTCGACGTCATGTTCGAGTTGCCGGAAGAGCATCGCAAGGGCCGATACGTCATCACCGGCGAAATGGTCCGCGGCGAGACGCCGATCGAGCCTGTCGCTAACGAAGAACGCCGCAAGGAGTCTGCGTAGTTTTTCTAAGTCCGCCGATATGCCACGCCACGGTGTCGTCCGCGACGCCGTGGCGTTTTCATGCGCGGCACTTGTTCACACGCGAGCCGATGGAAACCGATACTTAATGCGATGCAGGCCGCTCACGTGCAACGGCCGAGATTCAGGGCAACCCAGCGAGAAGCAAACAGTGAGCCAACCCGCCCCACCGACGCCGCCTGCTCCTTCCGCCACCGTCATGATGCTTTGCCCGCATCTGCGCTGCAGGAAAATCCTGCGAGTGCCTCAGAAATGCCGCGGCAAGCAAGTCAAATGCCACTTCTGCGGCAAGACGTTCCAGGTTCCGGCAGACGCGAAGCCCGCCGAGCCGGCGCCCGACGGTCTCGTCTGATCGACGCCGCGGCCACTGAATTCCGCCCGGAGTTTCAGCATTCACTCGAATTCTTAACCATGCGCTAATACTGTCGGGACGGACGCGTCAATTCCCCGCTCATTGATTTTCACCGCCCCGCTTTTGACGTTTCGCTACGTGCTTTTTCATTGACGCGTGGATCTACTGACAATTAGCATCTGCGAAACTGACGTTCGGATGGCTTCGCTGACTTTCTCTTCGGGCCGTTCAGTCCGACGGCGCCGCCATCACCGGCTTTCCGGCAAATTGTATTCATTTGAAGAAATAACAGTCGTCAGCCTTTGAGTCTGCCACTTCCGGCGAGAAGGATCGTTCGAGCAGCGCCTCGCGCCGGGAATTCCGTCGTGCCTGCGTGCTGCTTGTCGCCGCCGGCCGAATTGCGCCGCGTTTCAACACAGGCCGCGAACCGCAAGTGCGATTCGCGAATCCTGTGTTCGAGTTTCAGTCAGGGAAATTAGCTGGAGGAATCTCGATATGACTGCACGAAGATGGATGTTGATCCTGCCGGGATTGATCACGGCGCTGGCGGCAGCGCCGACCTATGCTGAACACGGCAGATTCCTGCAAGACGCCGCACCCACAAATATCGTTCAACAGTACGGCAATGCCAACCCGACGGCATTCGATCAGGTCGTGACGGATACTGTCAAGGATCTGAATGTCGGCAATATTCGGTTCGACTATGACACATATACCCTGCGCCCAGGCAACGTCGGCGGCGGCGGCGCACTGTCCGGCGGGTTCTTCATGAATCCCGGATTTCAGCTCAAGCCGGGCTTCTCCCTGGCCTGGGTACAGACCGTCAATGCGACGCATGCGGGCGACAACGAATGGAACCTTCCGGACACCGGCGCCGGCACGTTCCCCGATGCAGATCCGATGGATCGAGCGCCAGGGACATTCGGCCCCGATGACACGTTGCTCGCACCGACGTACGTGTTCAATACGCCCGCCGCAAACACGACCGGCACGGCCCCGACACTCGGATTCCAGGACTTCCCGGGGCGGGGCTTCGCGGACGGTAATCAGACGTGGCTCGCCGAACTCGGTCTCACTTGCATTTCCAATACGGCGACGCTCAACATTGACGGCCGGATGTTCCGCGATGTTCGCGTCATTGATACGTTGCTCTGGGGCTTTGACCTCAACGGTCTTCCCGTTGCCATGCCCGGCATCGGCAATGTCGGCGCTAACGCTCCGCACTTCTGGTCCGATCCGACAGGGACCTACCTCGACACGCTGAACAACTTTTACGATGGAATGGGCGGAGGCGGCGGCGATGACGGCATGGGCGGCATGCTCCCGGCGAAGGTCAGCGCCCTGTACCACTTCTCCAACAACTCGAATTGCTTCCAGGCCGTACCCGAGCCCGGAACGCTGTTACTGCTTCTCCCCGGCCTGTTCGTCCTTGTGCGGCGACATCGCGACTGATCGCGTCGACCGGATTTCTGTTTGGCAATGACCAAGGCCGTCTCCATCCGAATGGAGGCGGCCTCATCTTTGCTCCCTGCTCCATCACGCGGAATCAACCCACAACCCCCGTCTGCGACACGCGCGTCCCATACGCGCCGCCGCCCCCGCGACGGAAGCCGAGCAGGACTCTGCGTGTCGAGCGCCATCCTCTCCTCCCTCTTACCTTGTCATATCGCCCTGCGCCGCCAATAATCCCGGTTTGCCTCCAGCAAGAGGGAAACCAAGCAACCATTTGGAAAGACTGAGGTTATGGCAAAATCCTACGACCCCGCCGCGGTCGAGAAAGACATCTTCGCCTTCTGGCAATCGGGCGAGCGGTTCAAGGCCGATCCAGCAGCGGACGGGGACCCGTTCTGCATCGTCATCCCGCCGCCGAATGTCACGGGCGCACTGCACCTCGGCCATGCCCTGAACAACACGCTTCAGGACATCCTCATCCGCCGCGCGCGCATGCAGGGCCGGAACGCATTCTGGCTCGTCGGCACCGATCACGCCGGCATCGCCACGCAGGCGACCGTCGAGAAGACGATCCGCAAGGATGAGAACAAGAGCCGCCACGACCTTGGCCGCGACGAAATGGTCAAACGCATCTGGGCGTGGAAGGAAAAGTTCGGCGGTCGCATCGTCGAACAGCTCAAACTCATGGGCTGCTCCTGCGACTACTCGCGCGAACGCTTCACGCTGGACGAGATGTGCGCGAAGGCCGTTCGCGAGACGTTCTTCAAGCTCTTCCGCGACGGGTTGATCTATCGCGGCAAGCGCCTCGTCAATTGGGATACCCAGCTGCGCACCGCCGTCGCCGACGATGAAGTCGTCCACGAGACAGTCAAGGGCAAGTTCTACTACTTCAAGTACCCGATCATCGATCCGAAGCCTGGCGAGCCGGAGTTCGTCCACATTGCAACGACGCGCCCCGAGACGATGCTCGCCGATACCGCCGTCGCCGTGCATCCGAATCCCGAGGCCGCCCTTGACCAGGCACGCGTCGAACTCGAAGGCCGCCGACAACAGGCCAAAGACAAGGAACGTGCCGGCTACGAAAAATCGCTGGAAGAACTCGCCGAGCGCCGCACCACGATGCTCCCGCTGCTGAAGACGCTCAGCGCGATGGCGAAGGACGGACGCAAGATTCGGCTTCCGCTGACGGATCGCGAGATTCCGCTCATCTGCGACGAGTGGGCGAACCCGGCTTTGGGCACGGGCTGCGTGAAGATCACGCCGGCACACGATCCGAACGACTACGAAGTCGCGCGCCGACACGATCTACCAATGATCAGCGTCCTGACGGACGACGGCAAAGTCGCCGAAATCATTGAGACCGACGGCACGACGAACAAGAATTCAGGCAACTACGCCAGCCTCGCCTTCTCGACGGACGGCCGAAAGAAAGTCGTCGAAGACCTGGAGGCGTTGGATCTGGTCGAGAAGATCGAGGATCGCCAGATCGAACTCGGCCACTCCGATCGCAGCAAGGCGCCGATCGAGCCGTACCTGAGCGATCAGTGGTTTGTGCGCATGGGCGATCTGGAACCGGACCACGCGGCGAAGATCGAAGGCCTGCGCCACAAGGCGCCGGGGCTTGCGCAGATGGCCATCGACGCCGTCCAGCGCGGCGACTTCACGTTCCATCCGGCGCGATACGAGAAGACCTACGTCGACTGGCTCGGCGAAAAGCGCGACTGGTGCATCAGCCGGCAGCTTTGGTGGGGACATCGGATACCGGTCTGGACGTTGCCTTCTGATTCTCCTATTCCGCTCGACAAGTACTTCTGGGATCGACTTGGCACACTGTCTGACTGGGTCACCGAGGGTCGCGCATTCGCTCGACTAGGATCGGAGGCGCTATTCTCACACGAGGGAGTAATCCTAAGCGGAGATTCCAACGAATCGCTTACGATCGCCATTCTCAATGAGAACGACGAAGAAATCGTCACGTTGATTGAGGACTTCGGGTTCGTCAGGGACCCCGACGTCCTCGACACCTGGTTTAGCTCCGCCCTCTGGCCGCATAGCACGCTCGGCTGGCCGGACGCGTCGCTCAACAAAAAGGCGTCACTCCTCGGCACGTACTACCCGACCAGCGTCCTCTCCACGGCCCGCGAGATCATCACGCTCTGGGTCGCCCGCATGGTCATGACAGGGCTTTACAACGTCGGCAAGATTCCCTTCCGCGACGTCGTCATCCATCCCGTCATCCAGGACGGCAATGGTCAGAAAATGTCCAAGAGCCTTGGCAACGGTGTCGATCCCGTCGATATCATCGACTTCTACGGCGCCGACGCCCTGCGCTTCACGCTCGCCGATCTCGCGACGGAAACGCAGGACATTCGCATGCCCGTCAAGGCGCAGAAGCTCCCCGACGGTCGCGAAGTCAACGTCAGCCCCAAGTTCGAGCAGGGCCGCAACTTCTGCAACAAACTCTGGCAGGCATCGACGGGTTACGTGTTCGCGATGCTGGACGGATACGATCCGAAACCGCTCGATCCGAAGAAGCTGCGCCTGGAAGACCGCTGGATCCTCTCCAAGTCGCAGACGTGCCTGGCCGCCGTCAACAAGTCCCTCGACGGGTATCGCTTCAGCGAGGCGATGAAGACGCTTTACAGCTTCATGTGGGACGACTACTGCAGCGACTACATTGAGATGACCAAGGCCCGCCTCCAGGGCGCCGGCGACGAAAAGGCTGCCGCCCAGCAGGTCCTGATCCACGTGCTGGACACGATCCTGCGCATGCTGCACCCGTTCATCCCGTTCGTGACGGAATCCCTCTGGCATCAACTGAATGAAGCCGCGCCCAAGCGCGGTCTGACGCGGATCATCAACGGCGAGCCCGCATTGATGACCGCCGCGTGGCCCGCCGTGGATGACGCGCTCCTCGACGAATCCGTCGAAGCGGAAATGCAGATGCTCCAGGGCGTCATCAAGAGCGTCCGCGAGATCCGCGGCAACGTGAATGTCTATCGCAGCAAGGCGAAGGAAGAGACGCTGCGCACGCTGCCGAGCGCCGTGCTACTCGCGGACGACATTGCCGCCGCGCTCGTCAATCGCTACACGGATTTTGTCACGCGCCTCGCCGGCTGCGACGCGATCGAAGTGCGAACAAACGGCGCGAAGCCCGAGGGCGTCATGACCAACGTCGTCGGCGCGATGCAGATCTGCGTCCCAGTCGCCGACCTGCTCGATCTGAACGCCGTCCAGGAGACCGAGCGCAAGAAACTCGACGATCTGCGCAAGCAGCTCGCCTCGACAGAAAAGCGAATGAGCAACGAGGCCTACGTGCGCAATGCACCGCCGGAAATCGTCGAAGAAACGCAGCAGCGTATCGCGGAACTCAGAACGCAGATCGCCGCGCTCGCGTCAAGCCTCGGCGAATAGGCGGACGCGGCGCTGTCGCGACAGAGGTGCGACCGGCCGTCAATGTCAAGACGAGAACCGCTGTAAAATAGTGCGATTTATGTGAGTATTCTCGCGAAATGGTGTTGAATCTGTGCGCAGAGCGCATCGGCTTGCGTCACAGGACGCAGCGCGATACGCTCGGCGCTTGCGCTAATGACAGGAGATTCCGACTATGGATGTGCGCATGGACCTGGCTCGCATCATCATCAAGGAGACCAGCGACCAACAGTACATCTTTCTCCGCGAGCATGGCGGCGAGCGCGAATTCCCCATCGTCATCGGCGACAACGAAGCATACGCCATTGATCGTCGACTCAAGGGAAAACATCGCCCCCGGCCGATGACGCACGACCTGTTGGCCGACATCATTGAGCAGATGAATGGCGATCTTGAGAAAATCGTCATTAACGACTTGAAGGATCACACGTTCTACGCCAAACTGCTGATTCGGCAGGACGGTCGATTGCTTGAAATCGACAGCCGCCCTTCCGATGCGATCGCACTGGGTGTTGCGAGCGATACGCCGATTTTCGTAAGTGAGCACGTTCTCCGTGAAGTATGCCGCGACGTCTTTTGACTTGGCGCGGCATCGGGCGGTTTTTGCACCAGAGAGTAATTCGAGATGCCTCAGACCGATGTCTGTGTTGACGCGGTATCGCGCTTTGATTCCCTCCTGTCGGAGGAAACACAAAAGCGCTCAGTCGATCCTGCCAACGTTTCCACCGCCGCCCTTCCCGGCATCATTGACGTCATGGGGGGCATCGGCGAGGACGCCGGATCTCTCGTCCTGACAGCTCCCGTCGGCCATTCGATTCGAGCGGCCGCCTGGCCGTCCGCCGACAAGAAGATCACAGTCGAACTTCACGCCGCCCCTGCCCACGAAATCGTGACAATGCCCGCCGACTCATTCGTTGGCGCCGAAGGTCGCGACGCGATCCGAAAGCAATGCCGCAACGAAAAGGCCGACTGGGCCGCGCCGCTTCTGCTCGCCGTCAGCCGTGCTGCCGCGGAAGGTCATCTTCCCGACATCCACGGTGGTCTCCACATCATGATCGCCGACGGCGCCCCGGAAATGGCGGACGTCGGCCGAACGCACGTCCGCGTCGCCACGGCCCTCGCCGCCTGCTGCGCCGATGGCCTCGATCATCCCAAGCGAACCTCGTTCGCAACGCTCTGCGCCGATGCGATCGATGCATTCAGCGCCTTGCGATCCGTGCGTACGCCCCTCACAGCGCTCATGCACGCCCCGGGCGCCGCGCTCATGCAGCTTCGCTTCAGCCAGCCGCAAACGCTCTGCGAGCCGCTGCTCCTGCCGGACAACGTGTCCATCCGCGGCATCATCACGCGCCTGGCCCGGCCGACGACGCATCAACGCATGGTTGAAACGCGAACATGTTCCGAAATGGGCCATCGCCTGATCCTCGATCTGCTCAGGCAGGACGGCGTCCCCTTCGACGCGGCGAACCATCGCCTCGCGTCCGTCACGCCGCCGGAATTCGTTGAACGCTATCGCGATCGCATGCCCTCGCGCATCACGCGCGACGCCTTTGTCAATCAGTTCGGCACCCTGCGAGGCCTCGACGACGGCTTCGCCAACCCCAAGGGTATCTACAAGATCCGCTCCCGCGCCGAACATCACATCTACGAAAACAAGCGCGTCCACGACTTCGTGACGCTCATCGCCCGCGCGCGACGCACCGGTGGCGACGCCGCGCTCATCGCCGCCGGCGAACTCATGTACGCCTCGCACTGGAGCCACAGCCAGCGCTGCGGCATCGGCGGCGTCGAAGCCGATCGGCTCGTCAAGCTCATTCGCGAACACGGTGACGCAGCCGGTCTCTACGGCGCCAAAGTCACAGGCGGCGGTCTCGGCGGCGAACTCGTTGTCCTCATGCGAAACGACGAACAAGCCAACGCCGCTCTCAATCGGGCTGTCGATCAGGCCCGCAGCGAGTTCAAGCAGGAAGTCATCGTTTACGCGCCATCGCGCCCGACAACGGTGCATGCCCCGAAAACCGCCTGACCCTCGGGTGCCATGCCCACCCTGGGGGATGCCTACCCAAGACCCGAGAGCAATTCGACATGGCAATCCACTACCGAGCGCCCAACCGCGTGTCGGTGGGCATGTCGACAGGCAATCCCGGTTATCATGACCTGATAATCCGTGCATCCTGAAAGGCCCAACATGCCCCACCGCCTCCTCACCGCTATCACGCTGTTCACGACAACCGCGCTCGCCGGCGCCCATCAGATCACTTTCATCGCCGCCGTCCCGTCCAACACCCCTGCCGACAAACCGATCTACATCGTCGGCGATCATCCCAACCTCGGCGGCTGGCGGCCCGACGCCGTCTTCATGACGCGCCGCCCAGACGGTCGCTTCGAAGTCGCCATCGATCTCCCGCCGGGCGACTACGAATACAAATTCACCCGCGGCGGCTGGCCCAGCGTCGAAAAATCCGAGTCCAACGGCGATGTCCAGAACCGCAAACTCAAGGTCATCGGCGACGCCACAGTCGAAGTCACGATCGCCAACTGGGCGGGCCTCGAACCCGAAAGAAAATCGACTGTCACTGGCGAACTGCGCTTTCATCGGGACATGAAGTCCAAGCACCTCGCCAACGCGCGGACGATCGCCGTCTTGCTGCCGCCCGACTACGACAAGAACAAAGACGCTCGCTACCCTGTCTTCTACATGCACGACGGCCAGAATCTCTTCGATGCAGCGACGTCCGCGTTCGGTGTCGAATGGCAAGCCGACGAAGCGGCGGATCGCCTGATTCGCGAGAAGAAGATCGAGCCGATCATCATCGTCGGTATCTACAACACACCCGCGCGCACCGACGAGTACACGCCCGATCGCGACACCGAGCGGGATGCCGGCGGCCAGGGCGACGAATACGCCAAATTCATCATCGAAGAACTCAAGCCGATGATCGACGAGACCTACCGCACGAAACCTGATCGCGACAACACGGCCATCGGCGGAAGCTCACTGGGCGGCCTTATCTCCCTCCACATCGCAATGGAGCATCCCGATGTCTTCAGCAAGTGCGCCGCCGTTTCACCAACGCTCATGTGGGAGGATTCGGCAATCCTGAAGCGCATTCGCGAAAAGAAGGCCGCCCCGCTCAAGCGGATCCGCCTTTGGTTCGACATGGGCTCAAAGGAAGGTAAGCAGATCGATTTCTACTCGTCTGCGATGAAGTACACGGACCGACTCGAAGCGATGCTCAAAAAAGCCAAACGGAAGCCCGACGTGGACTACAAGTACATGAAGGTCGACGACGGCGAACACAACGAAGCCAGCTGGGCAAAGCGCTTCGATCAGATTCTGCTGTTCTTATTCCCGGCGAATATGCGGGAGGCGGCGAACGCCGACGATGCATAAGAACGTTGCGGCAAGAAAAAACGGCGCCCCTGCCGCGCATCCGCCTGGCGAGACGGAGTCGGGTCCGCCTCCGCCGTCGGATCCGCTATCGCCGTTGTCGCTCCCATCTCCGACGTTATCCGGTACGTTTTCCGGATCAATCGCAATCAATCCCGATACATCCTCCCCGTACCGAATCCGCATCACGCGTCCACCAATCAATTCGCAGTAATACAACGCACCGTCCGGCCCCTGCACAAGATCCACCGGCCCGCCTTGCACATCCGCAAACAGCTCGTGACTCACGACGCTGTTTCCGCTGAGCACCACACGATAGATCCGTTCCAGCGAATACTCCACGTGAAACAGATTTCCCGCATACTCCGCAGGCAGATTTGAACCCGAGTAATACACAATCCCGCACGGCGCAGAGCCCTCATCGTGGTACGTGTAAATCGGATCCGTATATGCGTCGGCTGATGTCGAACCGCCGCTGAATCCCTCGACCACGGGCCAGCCGTGATTCGCGCCGCGCGCAACGAGATTGATCTCCTCGCGACGAACGAATCCGTCCGAACCGACGTCGATCGAAAACAGACGCCCGTCCGGCGCAAAACAGAATCGAAACGGATTACGAAAGCCCATCGCCCAGATGGCACGCGACGCCCCCGTGGGCGTGGCAAACGGATTGTCCGCCGGCGTATCGCCGTCCGGCGTGATGCGAGAGATTTTCCCCGCCAGTGTATTCAATGATTGCGCGTTGTCGCGCTGCGTGTTGTCGCCGATGGAGAAGTAGAGCATGCCATCCGGCCCGAACGCCATCCCGCCGCCGTTGTGAAACGCCCCGCCCGTCGGGAGGCTTCGCTTCAGAACAGTCCGGTCTTGGCCCACGCGACCGTTGTAGCGAAAGCGCAATATCTCCTGCTCTTCCGGCGTCACTGTCGCGAAGGCATACACGAATCCGTCGCGTTCGAAGTTCGGCGAGACGGCGAGCCCAAGCAGTCCGCTCTCAAAGAAGTCATGAACCTGGATGTCGGCGAACGAGTCAGTCAGCACCCGCCCACGGTCCACTATTCGGATACTTCCTGATCGTTCGCCGACAAACAAGCGGCCGTCGGGAGCAAACGCAAGCGCCACGGGACTCTCGAGGCCTGTTGCAAAGACCTCGACGACGAACCCGGGCGGCGCCGACTCGGCGGCGTCAAGAGCCGAAACGCCGCACAAACCAAGAACGACCGCAAGTACCAGGTCTATTCGAATTCCGTTTCGCCCAACCACGATCCGCCTCCGCACAGTGCGCCATGCCAATCAATCCCGTAGGTCGGGTCATCGACCCGACAGTTCCCAGCGCACCGGGTGGCACTGCTCTATGAGCAGTGCCGCAACGAGCGAACCACGTCGTATCGTGACGACTCAAATCGCGACCAACGACTCCACGGAAAGCACACCGACAAACACGAGTCACGTTGGCGTGTTCCTGTCGTTTGAGCATCCCGACACAACGCACATTCGCTGGTATCGCCGGGTGCCATGCCGACCCTCAAAGGGGAGCATGCCAACCAGACATTTCAATTCGAACCTCCCCGAAATCGCTCGTCAGTACCGCGGGCCTCACATGCTTGCCTAGAACGGCAAGCATGGCACCCGCCACCCGCGCAGGATCACGAAAACAGCGCCGATCCGAGATTCTCATCAAACGTCTCGCCCTCGATCTTGAACACCGGATCCGGATTGAACCCGAGCCAGTCTCGAATGCACGACGCGAAGACCGCTCGGAAGTCAACGTAGTACGGCAACGATCCCTCGTTGAGATCCGCCGTCGAAACCGCCTGCCCCTTCAACCCGCCGCTCACGCCGTTGCCCACGACGATCATATGGCCGCCGTAGCCATGATCCGTCCCCGGGCTGCCGTTTTCGCCGTTGCGCCGGCCGAACTCACTGTAGAACACGACTGTCGTGCGATCGCGCATCCCCAACGCATCCATGTCGGCCATGAACTGCTGGAACTCCGTATCGATCCGCGGGAACAGCGTCGCATTCGCATTCGCCTGCGAGGCGTGCGTGTCGAACCCGCCGTAACGCAACTTGATGATCTGCGTTCCCAAATCCGCCGACGCCAGCTGCGCCGCACGATAGAACTCACCCCGCGCATCGCCCGTCGACGTGAACCCCTCGGTCCGTGCTCGTAGATCCGCGCCGAGCTGGTTGATGCGCATGTATGTCTCACGCACCGCCTTCTCCGCATTGCTTCCGCCGGTCTTCAGCGCCGCCAACCGGCCGAAGGCCTCCTGCGCCGCCTTGCGATAGGTGTTATCCGGATAACCGTATTGCGTCGGGTTGCCGATCGTCTGCGTATCCAGCACGCCGAACGGCTCGTCGAAATACGTCTTCCGCAGCCGCTCGTACCACGACGCGGATGTCGCCGCCGGAGACGACAGGTCGCGAACGCCGAATTTGAAAATCTCCTGACTCTCAAAGTGCGAACCGTTGCCGTCCGGATACGCAACCTGCTGTACGACGGCCACGTTCCCCGCCAGATACTCGCTCGCAATGTACGAGAACTGATTGTTGATGCCGTAATCCGTGTTCCCCGGAATCAGCGTCAGTTCCGAGGCCGGCATTGCCAGCTGCGGTCGCTTGCTCAGATACGCGCTGTTGTTGTGCGGCACCAGGAAACTCAGCGAGTCGAATCCGCCCGCCAGTTCGCAGAGCACGAGCAGATTGCCCGTCCCGCCCGCCGATTGCGCAAATGTCGATGCGACCCTCGCGAACAGTGCGTCGCCGATCGCCATCGCGCCGACCGCCGCACCGCCCGATTTCAAGAAAGCCCGTCGATTCAGTCGAAGCCATTCCTTGCAGCCGTTCATATCCGTTCCCTCCGATGCGTCGCACACTCGCGTGCGCGTCAATTGGCTCTTGGTTCAGTATTGAATGTCTTGAAGAAAACTCGTCCCGAGATCGTCTATCGCATGCCGCCGGCCGGCCTCAACGGCCCGCCACGCGTTCATCCATCGCCATCAGACGAATCATCTCGCGTACATGCTGAGGTTGACGCTCCGGATCCTCGAGATGGAATGCGAGATAGCCGTTCTGATCGAGCACTTCGACGTAGATCGCGACTTCGTCCTCGCTCAGCGTCAGATGGAACACATCCGCGATCGCATTGACCATCTGCTCGCGCACGTCGCGCTGATCCCATTGCGAGACATCAGGCAACAAGTGATATGGCAAGCCCGCCGTCCGATTTGGACCGAAGTCCATAAAGCGTCCCAGCGCATCGACGCGGTTGAGCACCCACTGATCTTCGAGCCACGCGTCGTCTTCGGCCCAGCCTTCGACGCCCGGCGGATTCATCAACTCCTGGCCCGCGTCGCGCAAATCGTTCACAAGCCGATCCAACAGGAATCCCTGCGAGTCCTCCGACGACATATGCATGTCCAGCGTACGCGCGAATCCGACCCAGTGCTCGACAGGCGACGCGATCTGGTTGTTTCGCGCGTCTTCGGAGAAGAACGCCTCCGACTGAAGCAGCGTGCGCACCAGCGGTTCGATCTCAAACCCGCTCTCCACGAACATATCCGCCAGCGCCTGCACCGTCGCATCCGTCGGATGATCGTGGACGAAGCACTTAAACAGATTCCTCGCGACGTATTGCGCCGCCTCCGGCTGCGCAAGCGTCAGATCGATAACAGTCTCGTAGTTGTAATTCTCCGGCGCCGCACGTCCCGGGAAGATCGACTTCGGCGTCTCATCATGCTTGAAAATGTCGAACACCGGCCGACGCGGCTCGCCGTTGTCGCGAATCAGCAGTGTCCCAGTAAACGCCCGCGCGCCTTCCTTGATGTCGTCTTCCGTGTAAAGCACGTCGCGGCCGAGCGTGAAAAGCTCCCAAAACTCCCGCGCGTAATTCTCATTCGGGTTGTCCTTCGGGCTGTTGCCGCCGTCCAGCCAGACCAGCATGAGCGGATCCAGCGTCAGCGCTTCCAGAAACTCCTTGTAGTTGCCGAGCGCGTTCGCACGCAGCATCTGCCAGTGCAATACGGCCAACGCATCGTCCGCGCCCGACACGACGCGCCGCGATGTCGCAAAGCGATCGTGCCAGAACATCGCCATTCGCTCATGCAGCGGATTGGGTCCCTCGACCATGTGCACGAGCCATCGCTTGGGCATGTTGGATTCGTACGTATCGGCAAGCGTCGTCACGGCCGCGGGTTCGGGCTTCGTCGCGATCAAGTCTTCGACGGCCTGCGTCAACCCGAGATTGACGACTTCCTGCACACGCTCCGGCGTCCCGCCGAATGCAGCTCGCCGCAGTAGATGCCACGCCTCGTCCGCGTTGATGTCATCCTTGTACGCCTTCAGCGACTGCGCCTTCGGGGACTCGCCCGGTCCGCCGCCGTCGACGCCGGGAATCAACCCATCGATCCCGCCGCCTTCGCAGCCGCTGTCAACACCGCATCCCGTCGCCAACGCAACGCAACTGAACAACGCAAGCAATCGCCATTTTCGTTTGTCGCCAGACATTGACCGACCATCCCCTTGTCATCCCCGGATCCATCCGGGGCGCACGCGTACCACCGACAGCGCCGCCGCTGCCCTGGCATCGAGTGCCGACAGTCGCCTCGTTCAACGCGCACGATCCGACGTCGCGGCACGCTGGGCCGATTGTGGACCCTTATTCGGTTCTGGCTGGCTCCATTGAAAATCTGCTTGCACCGCGGATGGGAATCTCGCCGTACCCCTATGACTTACGTTTCATCCACAGCACACGCAAACAAATTCCTCCGCAAAGTCCCCAATCGTTACGCTCGCATCAATCCCCCCAACTTCCCCGACAGCGCATAAAAAAAAGCCCCGGACACATCTGTCCGAGGCTTCGTTCGATATCAAATCGACTGTTGAACTTGAATCGCGAGCCGCATTCCCGGCACGCTCCGACAGCGTTCGACGATCAGCCGCCGCAATTGCCCATGTTCGCGAACGCCTTCTGCATACGCGCCGGCATTTCCTCCGGCGGTACGTCCTCGATATGCGTCGCCATGCCCCATTCGTGGCCGAACGGGTCCTTCAGCTTCCCATAACGATCACCCCAGAAGGCGTCCATCGGCGGCATGATCGTCGTCGCCCCGGCGTCCGTCGCCTTCTTGAACGCCGCGTCGACATCCGGCACGTAGAGATGCACCGTGACGGCCGACCCGCCCAGCGTCGCGGGCGACTTCGGCATACCGTCACCGGGCCACTCCTCCGCAATCATCAGGCGGCTGTCGCCGATCTTGATTTCCGCATGCATCACGCTCTTGCCGTCGGGTCCTGGCATCCGCAGGATCTCTTCCGCCCCGAACGCCTTCTTGTAAAAGTCAATCGCCGCCGCCGCGCCCTTCACGATGATGTGAGGCGTGATCGTGTGAAACCCCTCCGGAATCGGGTTTGCTTTGGACATACTTCTCGTCTCCCGTCGTCTTGTTCACTCTTCAGCGCGGCCGAACGCTCGACCTTACTTGCGCGCGTATTCGATCTCGATGACCTTGAAATCCGGGCCGACCGCCAGATCGAAAATCTCGAACTTGTGATGGTCCTTGTCGATAATCGTCGTGCGATAATTCACGTGTCGCCCGAGGATGCCGATCGCAGGCTCATCCATTTCGCCGTAGTAATTGAACACGTTGTTCTTGCCGTCCTTGCCCGGCTGCTGTGTGCCTTTCATCGTGTAGATGTGCGTGTCCATCGTCGACGTCCACGTTCCCTCGAACACGCCGCGCGTGTTGTTGTAGCCCTGCATGCCGATGCCCTCGTACGGCATCCCCATCATGTTTGACTTGAACTCTTCCAGAAGAAATCGACCGCCCAATACCGATTTGATCGTCGACGTCCCCGGCGATTCCATCGGCGGTTGCCCCGGCATGTGCCACACGCGCATCGTCAGGTTCCATTCTCCGACAAAGTGCTTGAGCTGCTCGTGATGCTCCGACACTTCCATCATTTTCATGCAGGCTTCCATCGCCTTGATTGCTTCCGGCGACATTCCCGCCGTCGGGTCCGTCGGCTTCTTTTCCTCGTCGCCCGACCGAACCGTGTTTGCCAGGGCCAATACCGTCACGCCGGCAACTAACGCAAGAACGAACAATCGCTTTTTCACTGGATCACTCCCGTACTCGTCTATCGAAGTCAGTAGACCTGCAACGCCCTCGCAACGCCGTCGTCACGCGACTCGCAGGCAAAACGCGACACAGGTTCCGCGCAACATGCGGTTTCGCGCAATAAATTTGCTCTACTGCTCGGTTTCCTTCGACGTATCCGCTGAAGACTCCGCCTCAGCCCCCGACGCGCCCGTTGGTGTCTCCGCGGCCCTGCGGATCAAACCCTGAAGTGTAACTCGATTCCCCCACGTGAAAAACCGCTCCGCCTTGTCCCAGTCCTCACCCCGGCCCCAGCCGCAGCTCGCCAGACGCAGCCGAGTCCGATTCGGACCGCGCGGCTCAAACGTCGTGACGCCCCACGACTGCTCCGCCACGCCGACGGCCGCCTTCGCGCCCTCCGGCGCCGTGAATCGCCCCGAGTACATCCGCCCCGGCTCGTACGCCAGAATCTGATGCACTATCGTCCCGGGCCCGCCGATCCCCGCAGCCTTGTCGTAATTCGTCTTGATCGTCCCGCCGACACGGAAATCGACTTCGCAGACCGGCACCATCCACGACTCGATCCCCGCCTTTGTCGTGAATAGATCCCACATAGCCTCGACCGGCATGTCGACGTCGCAGATCCATCGCAGCGTTCGTGACTCCGAGGGCTCGACCTTCTTCCCACTGAAATGAGCGAACAGCATGTTCAGATACTGCGGATTCGCCTTCTCGAAATAGTCGTACGCGTTCTTCCACTCGTCGTTTTTGTCCGACCAGCCCATTGTGCACAGTCGCAATCGCGTCGCGTCCCGTCCCTCGGGCGACATCCGATACACCGCCCACGTTCCGCCGCTTTGCACGTCTGGGAATTTGTCCGGCGCGCTGCCTGTCACGCCCAGCATGCGCTCCGTGGCAAACGTCATGACACGGTTCTTCGCCGCCGGCCAGATCGCGTACTTCCCGCCCGGCTTCAATTCGATATTCGGTTCGCCGCGACCGCCCATGAAGCGCTTCATGCCCTCGGATGTCGCCAAAACGCTCCACACGTCCGCGACACTCGCCGGCAAGACGATCTCGAACGACTGCCATCGTGGCTCACCGTCGTTCGACCGCGCGACGACCGGTCCGTCATCCCATTCCTTGATCGCGACATTCGGCGCCGGCTGTCGAAGCGCTGCACCGCGTTCAGCGAACGTCTTCGCCATGTTGCTCGCCACATTGGGCCAAGCCTTCTCGAAATACGCGTAATTCCGATCCCAGATGTCGCCGCTCCCGAAACCGCAATGCGTGATCGTCACTTCCGTGTACCCGACGCCGATCTCGTTCATCTCCACCATCACGCGCGTCAGGATTCCCGCATCCCGAAGTTCCGGAATGCTCGGCGGACTTGTCCACTCGAAACACAACAACTCATAGGGCACAAAAGTCAGCAGCTTGCAGCCCTCGGAGCCGCGCGACCCGGCTGGTGCGTCCAGACGCATATGGAGCTCCCACGCCCCACCGACCTTCAACTCGAGCGTCGATCCCTGCGCAAAGAAACTCGCGAGCCCCTCGGACGTCGTCCATGCCCACCAGACGTCATACACCGACGCCGGCACAACCTGTCGCACAACCAGTGACCGTTCGGTCAGCGCATCCGGCAGACTCGGCGCCGCCTCGCCATCAGAGGCTGACGCGGATCGCAGCGCACTGACTACACTGATTAGCGCAAAACCGACGACGACACACCGACGCTGCGAAGAGCGATCAAACATCAAACACCTCACTGATCAACACAACACCGCGCACCATTGCGCAATTTCAGTCGTCCCCTGACGGCAATCGGACGCCGAACGACGACGAACTCAATCAGCGCAGCAAGAAAGAGGCTGCACAAGAAACAAATCGAAGCCTAGAAACTTCCGCTCTGAAATCCGAGACTTCAAATCTCAGACTTGAAATCTCCAATCACGAATCTGAAGTCTCCAAACTCAAATTCCAAATCTCAGATTTCAAATTTCGAATCTGAAATCTCAGACTCGTCATTCATCGCGCTCGGCCCCGCTCAGCACGCACGACCGACTACGCCTGACTCATCTCTCAACCCGTAACGTCTCGAAGTACGCCCGCAGGTGCGCGATCGAACGATCGAACGCCCCCAGTTCCCGCCTTGCCCGTGCCTGCATCATCGCCCCTTCCATGACCGACAAAACGAACTCGGCCAGAGACTCCCGATCCACGTCCGCGCGCAACGCGCCAGACGCCTCATCCAGGCACTTGCGGATTCCCTCACACCACATTCCGAACAACTTCGCGAGATGCGTGCGGACATCCGGGTACGTATCACTCATCTCCAGCGCCAGGTTCCCGATCGGGCAACCCATGCCGCACGATGTCATTTCCAGCCCCTGCCGATATCCCGCCATCACGGCGAAGATCCGCTCGACAGGGTCCTGCGTCGCATCAAACGCCGGTTGTAGAACGACCGGCCAGAGCAGCGTCTCGTACTTGTCCAGGACGCCGTGCAACAAGGCCTCCTTCGTCGGGAAGAAGTAGTACATGCTCCCCGAGTTGACGCCCGCCTCCCTCAGAATCGTCGCCACCCCGGTCGCCGCATATCCCTGCTCGTGAAACAGCCGCATGGCCGCGTCAATCAACTTGTCCCGCGTGGATGCATCCGTCATCGGCCTCGCCCTGACTTGATTGAACGTTCAACTTACACACTGGCATCAGTGGAGTCAACCCTCAGCGAAATGTTAATTGGGACTGAATTTGTTGGTGCGCGCACGACAAAATGGCACAGCGCGCACAGAAAACGGCACAGGAATTCAGCGCGCGGAAAAACCGCCCAGACCGGCGGTCATTTTCACAGGGGCCAGGTTGTCGCCTCGATCCCGATTCGAACGGGGATCGAAGCCGGCTCGATCGCGGCGATCAGATCGCCTGCAATACGAGCGAGATATCGGAGGGTGCGGCCGGGTCCACCCGGGCCGTGACCGTCTGCACGTTCGACTCCTTCGATCCGCCAGTCGTCGCCGCGACGACCTTCATCGTGAGCAGCCCGGCGGGCAGGGGCCCAATCATTCGCCGGTAGTCTGACCTCAGCGGCTCCCGCTCGACGACGATCGGGAGCAACGTCGACGCCTCTCCCGTGTCAGCCGCAAACTCGCCGCCCAGCTCGAACTGATCCGCCTTCAGCAACAATTCCGAATCGCGGTACGACCAGGTCAACTCGGCGTAGCCACCAGCCCGCGGCGTCAGCTTCAAGTTGACCGCCGGCGCCGGCGACGCGTCAACGTCGCCCTCGGCATCGAACGCGAATGAAAACCCGGCACCGGGCACGCCTTGGCCTTGGGCGTTGAACGGTACGACCAGACCGTACATCCGGCCGGCGGCTCCTGGGAACGGCACATCGAGATCGACGCTTGTCTCGGTTTGTTCGACCGTCACGATGGGCGCGTCGACGTCAGGGTCGGGCGATCGACCGGCCGTCGCGTACACGCGATAGCCGGTGGCGATCGCACCGTACTTCCCCTCGCCGTACTTGAACTCTCCGAACTTCGCCACGTCAGACTCGCTTCTTGCGGACCTCGAGCCACAGGTTGTGGAAGTACACGACGTTGGCGCCAGCACCGCCTATGTCCTTCAGCGTGTCCTTGGCATCCACGGCGTCGCGGCGAATCATGAAATTCAATTGCGTCCCACCCGTAACGCCTGCGGCGGATAGCTCTGCGGCAGTGATCGAATTCAATCCGTCCGCCGCCGTGAACGTCTTCGGGAATCGATTCGTTCTGATTCCGAAATCAAGCTCTGCATCAACCTGCGAATGTACTGGCGTCTGCGATGAAAATGTCGCGTTGTCCGGCACCGGCAGCACCGAGAAATCGAAGTTCGCGATCGTGTGGTCTGTCGTTGTCGTGTTTGCCGGAGATATCTGGAGCTTCACAACCCAATCGGCTGACGTGTCCCAGTCGTCACCGACAATGATTCCGGGCATCGAATAGTAGTCGGTGTCGTCGTCATTGAACCCGAGGTTCGCGCGTTGTGTTGCGCCGCTGCCGGTCGAGTAAAGCGCTCCCGTGCTACTCTCGTTATAGATGAACTGAATCAGCGGAATACGCATCGTCGGGCGCGATGTGCCGGCGAATTCGACGGCAGACGTATTTGCGTTCAGGCGGATGTAGTTCGACGAGTCGCCGACGCGAAGGTATGACGTAGAACTCAGAACAGCATTGCATCCTGCCTGCACGTCCAGCCATGTGCTATTCATCAAAGCCAAACTCGCCGGCGTGCCGGCCAGATTGAGCTTTACCTTCTGTGTCGTCCCGTTGCCCGCGAAACTGGGCAGGTTCCAAGAGAATGTACTGGTATCGACGTCCCAACTCGTCGTCCCCGTATTATGGTCGACGATGATGCTCAGCGGTCGCAGCGCGCCTGTTCGACCGGCTGCATACATCGCCGATTGCGGCGACGGGTTGTACTGGTAATGGAATTCGCACACCTTCGAATCGCCGCTTGGCCACCGAAACCAAGGCTCGAACCGAAGCCCGAACGCCGGGTAATCGGGGTTTTCGATTTCGGCAGCGCCCGCGTTGACGTTCCAGTTCCACCCGATGGCAACGGGTTTATTCTGGCTTGTCGGCTGAGGATTCACGCCAGGATCGCCAAGGTCAGTTGATTGATCGGATGGCCCGGCGGTAGTTGCTGACAACACGAAGTTAAAGCGCGGCATGATGTCCGTTGCCGCGCTGAATGGGTTGCCGGGGTTGTAGTCGAGTGGCTGCAATGACTGCCAGACGAACGCGTCTGTATCAGCGGCACCGCTCAGTCGCTCAACGTTCCTGCGCAAGACGTTGATGTCGTCTGCGACAACGTCGGTCACGTGATCGATCGCGATGCCGAGCTCGTTTTCAGCCCGTGGAATGGCCGGATAGGTTGCCGACGCAATGTCGGTAATCCAAAACGACACAACCGTCAACAATCCAAGAATCGCTCGGCGTCTCATGTCAGTTCCTCCATCCGAATTGCTCAATCTGATCGATGCGACCGCCTGACTGTTCGAGACGCATGGGCGCTCTATAAAACGACTCGGCGACGTCGCCGCTGCGGCGGATCATCCGCAGGTTTTGAAGCGAGACGTTTGCGGCCCGAGCTCCGAAATCGAAGGCGGTATCCGCGATGTAGATCTCCGAGTCGCGCACAGCGAGTCCGGCGATCGATCGCCCGCCGCCGCACTTGATGAATGCCTCGGTCGTTTCCGACTCGAATCGACTTCTCTCAATGGTGATCATGTGCGTTTGACCACCGAGCGATCGCCCAGTTGCCATGTCAAACGCCTGCGGCATGTCGAACGCAAACACTGCTCGCTGCTGATAGATGCCGGCATTGATGCCGCTGAAGTGAAGATCCGAAACAACGGCCGCCTGGCGTGAATAGACCATCACTGCCGCGCCGTTCTTGTCCGCATCCGTCACGGGCGACTTCTGGAATTTGCAATCGTCGAGCCAGAGCGTCTGCATCGTGCTCATGCCTGTCCTGGTCGCCAGCCAGTTGTGATAGTCGCCGTTCGAGATGTAGAGCAGGTGACCGCCATGCGGCAGCCCGTCGATCACCTGCGACGGTCCCTCGTGATTGCTGAACTCGACGTCCCGAATCCTGTTGCCTTCGCTTGCGACGTTCGCGATGCACGCGAGCGCGAACCGGCCGCGGAACCATACGCGCTCAATGACATGATCGCCGGCGCTCGCTCCGTTCGTCTTCCTCGCCAACAGCAGGCCACACGACGGCACGTTGCGCTGCAGCGGATTCGTTGCCGGTCCGCCGGCGATCACCAGGTCGCGAACCGTCGCACGCGTGCATCCCGTCAGGTTGATCATGGGCTGCCGTCGATCGTCAATGCGGTTCTGCAGAACTGTGTTGAATCCCTGGCCGATGATGGACGCGCCTTCGAAGTGCCCTCGAAAGTCGATCGGGGTTTCGATGTAATAGGTTCGACCGTCGAGACGCAGCGTCGGGGCTTCGTTCTTCTCGATCGCCAGGTCGATCTCACGCTGCAGCAGCGCGGCGTCCTGTGCATGAGCCGACGCACCGACGATGCACACCAATAGAAGGACCATTCGCATTGTCATGACCAAAGCTCCATCAGAATCGTCGCGGCGCCGGCTGCGGAACTGCCTTGCGTGATCGCCGCCGTCAGTGCCGTCGCCGCCGCAAACCGCTTTGCCCGATCGATGTCGTACTTGCCGATCGTCGTCAGATCGACGTCCGCCTCTTCGATCAGGCTGTCGTCGTCGCCGGCGTCGCCGACCTTGACGGCCGGCGCTGATCCGTCGAACGCCGTGTGCACGATGACCGTCCGCGGCACGACGATCGCGCCAGCCGGCACCGTGCTTGCGCTGACGGAGGCACCACTCGTGTAGTCGAAGTCGATCCGAATCGGATGCAGCGCTGCTCCGTGAGCCTGCGCCGCCTGCCAGCCAATCGCCGACACAACATCATCCGGGCGCCATGGACCGGACGCCGGCATGTCGATCGTTCCGATCTTCATGTGCGGCGTTGTCGGCCAGGCTGCGCCGAACGCGATCGTCACAGTGGGCGCAGCAGTCAGGTCCGCCCAGACGTAGTTGATCCCGGTCACGAGATCGCCATATGGGCCGGTCGATGCGAGCGTGCACTTGTGGTTGCGGAACTGCATCGTGAAGACCGACACGCGGAATTCTGAGTCCGTGTCGTCGCTGTCCTTGTAGATCTCGGCCGCGCACGTATTGACCATTCGGCCGCCAATCGACGCTAAGAGGTTTAGCATCTCCGCAGGGTGACCGTCTTCGGATTGTGATCCATAGACGGGAACGAAGATCCCGCCGAGCAGCGACTGAAAACCGCCGAAGTAACTGGCCCAGTCAAGCGACCCGCCGGAAAGCTGGTAATGCTGTTGGATATTCAGACGCGTCATGACTCACTCCGTTGCATCAAACTCAGGCGAATGACGCCATTGCACCCGCACATTCCAGTCATCCTCCGGCCCGCCGAATGCCGCGACCCACGCGCGTGCGACCGGCCGCGGCAACGCCGAGATCTCGACGGACAACGATGCGACGGCCGTCGCGTTCTCGTTGCCGACTCTGTCCCGGATCCGAGCCGCCAGCGCGTAAGTTCCATCACGCCACGGAAACGGCGATCGCCACGACCAACTGCCGCCGCCGACAGCAAAGCCGCCGCCGGCGAATGGTCCTTTCGCGAACCCCATGGCAGGGTCAGGGACCGCATGCCGGAAGGAAAAACGGCCGCGACAGAATCGGCCGCCGAAGAGCATTCGATGCCCCTTCGAAAACAGCTTCGAGACGATGAGCGGCTTCGTGTAGTCGATGCCGGCGTCGCCTGGCACGCCGTCGCCGTTCGGCGCTCGCTTGCCATCCCAATACAAAGCGATGCGAGCACCAGGCTCGACGCGCTGATCGCGCGGGATGCGAATCGTCGGGTATCGATGATCAAGGGTGACGTCAGCCATCGCACGTTATGCGTCCTCCGATCGTTTTCGCTTGCGGCCGCAACCGCAGTCGCCTGGCCTGCCGGTATAAAGCCGGCGGATGATTCCGGCGCAGTGCTCGGGCTCAACGCGCGACCACTTTTCGACCGGGCAGCCTTCCATCGCGAGTCGCGTTTTCCAACGTAGAACACAGCCGCACTTCGCGCATCGAGCGAACCAGCCAAGCCACCCGCTTCGGCGATGTTCGCAGATTTCGCAATGCACCAGCCGCCCCTTGACGATTGCGGCGCCGGCCGCACATGACCCGACGATCGCACCGACGATCTTGATCGCCGCGGCGAACCATCGATTGCGAAGAACGCGTTCCGTCGCCATTTGCCATCGCAGCCGCGCCATCCCCAACATCCACGAGGACGACAACCGAGGCACTCGCGCCGGCGTAAGTGTTGGGCGATCGCACATGTCGCGCGTTGCGATGACGGTCTCCGGCGCACGATCGTCATGCAGTCCGCGAGGACAGCCGCCAGTCTTGTAGACGTTGCGGATGTACCGCTTGCCGTTATCGCCGCATGTCTGGCCGTCGGGCGCCAGCGCGGAGCACGCTGCACAGCGCTCGGCGTTCACTTGCCAGACGAAGCGCGTCGGCACTTGCGAAATCACGCGCAACTGACGGTTACGTTCCACGGCAATGCAACTCCCTGCGGCGTTGTGTCCCAGTCCCAAATACCACCTGATGACTCAAAGATGCTCGTTGTTGGCTCGCTGCCCTCGTCTGGCGGCAACATGATCGGCTCATCCTCGTGCGAGCAGCCGACGCCGGCACAATGCGTCGGATCTTCCCATTCGCACTCGGCGATGCCGGCCCATCCGTCGATGAAGTGTCGAAAGCACGGCAGCAACTGTGCCCAGCCGGATCCGAGGAACACGGAGAATGAAAAGAAGGGGCCGCACGGACCGACGCAGAATTCGGCGAAGATGTTCGACGAGAACTGCGGCGGCGGTTCACCGGGCTCCGTCGTCGCCTCTACGATGCACGGCGCCTCATCGGTCACGACTTCGGCGGCGAACACCCAACAGCACGGCTGATCCTCTTGCCGCTGCATGATCGCGCCGTTGCCGATCGTGCCCTGAATGAGGCTATTGATGACCGCCGTGTAGTAGTTGCGCAACTCGGGCCAGCAATCCATAAAGCCGCAGATCGCTGTCGGCGATCCGCCGCAGGTGCAGCATCGCGTATACAGCTCGTCAGCAGGATCCAGTGAGTCGCACGCGGGCACGGCTACCTTGATTCTGCCGGGCATTCGCACGGCGATGATGTCCGGAAAAGGCTGCAGATCCAGGCAGTTCGTACACGGCGGCGGCGGGTCGCCGCATTGAACTTCGAGGATCGAAATATTGCCGACAGCGACAACGATGCCGTTCCCGTCGAAATGGCGAGCAAGTATCTGAGCTTGTTCGCCGCACGGGATACAAATCCACTCCTCCGGGAGGACGTTGGCCCACCTCAACAGGTATGGCACGCCCCCGGCGGCCTCGCACGCCGCGCGGCCGCCGGGATTGGGGAAGTCCTCACAGATCGACCCGATACCGAACTCGCCAGGGAAACAGCAGCCGCATTCAAAATAGTCGCCGCAACAGCAGTTCGATAGCAATCGCTGTCCGCGATATGCCAGCCGATTGTTCTTTGCGGGTAGCTTCACGGTTGGCATAGGAACACCTTTCGCTCCACGGCCTGCATCATCTTGAACTCGTCATCAGTCCCGTCGTACCAGATCAGGCACGGCGTCCCGGCCGGCAGATCGACACGTTCGAACGACGTCTCCTCGATGTCCCATCCAGCTTGTGTGACCAACTGCGCGAGTCCCAACGTCACCTGATTGGGTTCGCCTTCGAAGATCACTTTGCCACTCTCGTGGTGATAGCCGAACAGCGAATTCGTCTGCGACCACCCGTAGTAATGCTTGCCTCCCGTGGTCACCGTCGGCCCGTCGCTAGTCGTCTGCCCTGCAAAGACTCGCCACTCGCCATCCAAAGGCGAATAGATGGCGGTATTGTTGTTCACGTCATCGGGAACGTGGCTTTGCCCGATGTGCGTGTGCTGCACCCAACCGCGGGCGCCGATGAACATGCCGCTCGTCCACGGCAACGGCTGAATCTGATAGAGCCCCTCATCCTCGTCGTCGGGCAGCAACGATCCGGATACCACGGCGAGACGTCGCGCCAGCCACGTGCCGGTGTAGGGGTTCGAGTGGATCTGCACACAGAACGGCGGCGGCGAATACGAGAATGGCCCGTATGCAGCGTCGCCGATCTGCGCAATCAACTGATTCGCGCGTGACTCCATCGACTGCAGGCCGCGGTCAATCAAACCGAGTCGACGCTCGATCTTGTGGGCGAGGCCCCAGAGGCCGCTGATATGCGTCACGACGTCACTCGGGAAGCTCATCGTGCGCCCTCCCCGAGCATGTCGGCATCGTCCCGACTGAAATCGATCGTCGCCGCGCCGCCATCGTCAAACGTGACGCGAACGCCTCGCATCGGCGCCTGCATCGACTCGTACCCGGTCGTCACCGTCGAAGGCGCCGCGATGTTGATTCGGCGATTGAGGAACCACAACGCCGCCGGCAGGTCTTCATTGAGCGGAATCGAGCCGACGATCGTCGGCTCGCTGAACGCACGGAATGCGGCATCCGCATACCGTTCCTTGTTCACGCCGTCCGGCACAGTGATGACCTTCTCGAATCCACACGTGCGAGGTGCGAGTTGATAGGCCCGGCCGCCGAATCCATCGGTCGGCACGCGATTCGCCGCGATGTTGATCGGAAGGCTCCCAGTCCCGCTGACGTGATAGCGGAGCTTCACGCGAGCCGGCTGCGACTTGCCTGGATGGAATGGGTTGTTCCGCGACGCGTTCGTCTGTTTCAGCATCGTGATCGCCGGCAACACGAGCGTGATCGTCTTCGCTTCCGTGTCGATGCTCTCGATCGCGACGCGCTGCCAGATTCCCTCGTCCGGGCTGGCGCCGGGAATCGTCTCGACGTCAGCGACCTTCGGCGTGTCCTCAGTGATCGCCGCATCCGCGTACTTGAACCGGCGATGCACGTGCACGAGATTGCTGAAGCGTTCGCCGTCCTTGTTGCGCTCGAACGCGTCCTGCCATCGCCATTTTGCCTGTTCGTCCGCAGTCCAGTCTGCCGTGAGGGTCTCGATGTTGTTGTACTCGACATCGACCTGGCCCGTGGTCTGCCCGCGCAGCGTCTTGACGGCCCCTGCACGCCCCTCAAGCGACTGCTCGATCGACAAGTCCCCTGCGAGCGTTGCGTCGATCTCAAGCGAATAGTGCGGCGATCCGTACAGGTTGACGAATGAATACTGAGACTGCCCTGGCTCGCTTCCGGGAAGCATGGCAACGCCGACGCCCGGGGCGGCAGCCGCGATCTTCCTCATCGCTTCGTCGATGCTCTCGCCCTGCAGTGAAACCGGAAACGTCTCGACCGCGTCGGCGCCGCCGAAGTACTGCACCGTCGCCGGCAGGTTGATGCGCGTTCCCGTCAGTTCGTCGGTCACGAGGGTCAACAGTTGATCGACGACCGAACTCAGCGCCCCCGGGGCCAGGCTGACGGCTGCGTCCCCGTCAACGGTCAATACCGATCCGCGCCGTAGCAACTCCGCGTAGTCGCTCGCGACGTACTCGACGACCGGAAAATTGCGGACGCCGACAACCGATCGCGGCATACCGGTCAGTCCCTCAAAGACGAGCACGCCGTCGCGATACAGCAGCACCGTCGCATCCGCGCCGAACCGCGGCTCCCACGGCGGATCGAACATGCGAATCGTCAGCTTGGCCAGGTCATCGTAGCTGCGCGAGAATTCAACGATATCGCCGATGCCATCCGCCGATTGGCCGATGTTGCCTGGCGAGCCGAGAATGCTCGTGTCATTGATGAACAGGCTGTAAACCGCCACGAATGCTCCTATGCATAGACGGGCCGTGTTGCGCCGTATGCCGTGATCATGATCGCGTCCGCGTATCGCCCGCCGAATCCGTCCGGCAGGTTGGTGACGCTGACATCGTCGATCGTCCACGCCGACATGGTTTCCGTGTTGGCGCCGAAAGTGACCTGGATGTCGCCGGTCTGCCCCTTGAGCTCCTCGATCGACTGAAGCGCCTGCATCAGCAGCACCGGATTGCCGCGTTCCATGACGACCTTGAACTGCCGACCGTAGAGGTAGTTCCGGCTGTCGGCATTGATCGCGGCCTTCGCATGGTAGAGTCCGACTCGTTTCGCCGGCGGCGACAGCAACAGATCGAGCGGCACTTCGTTGATGAAGTGATCGCCGATCACGTCGCCCTCGAATGTCAGTTGCACTGCCACGCATCATCCGCCTAGTAGATTGATGTCATCGTCCGAAGGGTTGTCTTGTCGTTCTTTCCTCAGCACAACGGTTTCATCGTTTCGATTGATGGCGTCGAGCAACTCGTCTTCGGCAACAGCGGGAAGTGTCGTCAGATCGAAGGCGAAGCTGATGCCTGTGATCAACGCGATGTCACGGAATTGCATTAATCGTTCGACGATTCGGCGGCCGTCGTCGCGGGCAGCTTTCCCAATCGAGCAACGACCTCGCGCACGGTCTCCAACTGTCGATCATTCAGGTTGATCTTCGCCGCAGATTCGAGCCGATCGAAGGACACACCATTGATGACCATCTGCTTGATCCACGCCTCGATGCTGACAGAGAAATCGAGGAGTCCAAACACGCGATCAGCGTTGTTCTTCTTCGCACCATTCGCGTCGTTGTAGTGGAGCTTGATCGGTTTCCCGTTTTCATCCTGCACGCCTTCCCATGCGAGGAACTTCGAATAGAGAAATTGCAGGCTGGCAGCAATCCCCTGCTCGGCAAGCTCCATTGCCGTCGCACGCTCGCTTGCTGTCAGCTGCTCATGCTGAATCCGGATAACGTCGCCGTCGCCGTTGGGGTCGAGCACGATCGGAGTTGGTTGTAATGCAAGATTGAACTTCATTGCTGTCGATTCCTCACTACATGACTACCGCCGAACAGCTGCGAGCCGCCGACGTTGAGTTCCGAGCTCACCGGACACGCCGTCCAGTGCCGCCACGATTAGATTTGCTGTCTGCGAGAACCTCTGGATGTGCTCAAGTTGTTTCTGGACAATATCGACAACGTCGTTTGCCCATTTGGCTGCGCCAGCCCAAGTTGGATTTCCTTGAATGTCGATTTCGCCGCGAGCCTGTCGATTGACTCGCTCTCGACGCGCAAGGCGTGCTGCCGGTAGTCGGTTCCATTTGTCTGCGTCGAGCGCTTCCGCCATCGCAGTCCGACGTTGTTTCAGGGACGCCGTCATCTCTGCAACGACTGCAGCAAACTCCTCTTGCCTGATCCGGCGCCATTCACTTGGACTTACGTCCCGGCCTTGAGCGACCAATTGGCGCCTTCGCTCAGACGCGCGCCGAAGTGCCTCCCTGCGAGCACCGTGTCCACCATGCTCGACCAATGCAATATCGTGGTCCAACATCCGAAGCTGTCGCTGTTGCCGCCGCCTTGCGGCCAGTGTCAACGGGATGTCTGAGTCATCGTTCGTCCGCTTCGGCTTCGGTTTCGGAATGTCGGCGCCCGTGATTACCTTACCCGGGAAGTCGAGCTTGAATTGCTCAAACGCCTTTATTGACCGATCGAATCCGATCGACGATTCGAGAAGGTTATTGGCGACGCTGTTGAGCTTTCCGACGAATGGCATCTGACTTACGGACTCCAAAGCGCCAATCGCTTTGTCAGCCATACGCCCGAAGAAACTTTGCTCAGCAATGTTTGAGGCTATCGCGGCCGATCCGTTGGCCTTGTCCACAATCATGGCCTTTTTCAGTGGATCAATCGCGCCGCCAATCGACTCGGCAACAACACTCTTCAGACCACCCCATATTGACTTCTGTGCATCAGCCGGAGTCGATGACAACGTCCGGATGTCGATGACCGGACCACCTGCGCGGAGCATTGCACGAGCTTCCGCATCCGTTGCAACTCTTGCCAGGGCTGTCGACATACCAAGCTGCGTCAGCATGCCTTGTGGCGTCAGCGATGGCACAACTCCAGGCCCCATGCTAACTTGCTTCTGCTGAATCCCCGTCAGATTGGATCCGAACAACTTGTCGGTAACGTACTTCGTACCTAGCCAAAGGTCTTTGGCGAGGCCTCCGACATCGCTCAGACTACGCGCGGAGATGATCTTGTTGGCGCCCTTGGACCAATCGTCGACGAAGCCCTTCGGCAATAGCTCCTTGAAAATCGCCGCCGCCTCTTTCGCTCCCTCAATGATCGCTGCCTTGATTTCGGGGACGATCGTGTCCTTGAAGAACTTGGCAGCACTCGGTAGCCCTTGAATCAGCACTGCGACCGACTTGAGCACGACTCCGACAAACCCCTTCGCGATGAACTTGCCAAGATCGATCAGCACGGCGCCGCCGAGTCCCAGCAGGCCGCCACCGTTGCCGCCTTTTTTTCCGAAAAGCAACTCACCAAATCCACCGCCTTTTTCGAAGTGGGTCGTGATCCCCTGCACAAGCGATTGCGCACCTTCAAGACCCGTTCGTAGGGCACGGCTGCTCGCAACCATCGCCACCATTCGTTGAACGGACGATCGAAGTGAGTTCTTGATTCCCTCAAATACGAAGAACGGCTCGCGACCGGAAACGCCAATCGCACCTATCTGCTGTCGCATTTCGACGAGTGCCTGACGGACCGTCTCAGCCTTCTGCGCGGCCGGGCCAAGCGCATCAAAAGCGTTCTTTCCGTGGAGCGAATCGAACCGGCGCTTCACTCCTTCAAGGCCGTCGACGAGGATACCGAAGTCATCCAGAAACAGCGTACTTCCGCGAGCCAATCCGGTAACCACAGTATCAATCGCGGCGCCGGCGCTCTTTCCGGTTGTCACGGCCTTCTTGGAAACGAAGTCGAGCACTGTGCCGATTTGCTCGAAGCCAAGCCCGCTGGCCATACCACGATTCGCGATCTCAAATGCACTTGCAAGCGTCAGCGTTCCGTTTGACGCGGACACGAGCGCTTTGGCCATGTCGATTGCGCCGCTGCGGGACTGCTTCGTCAACGACGCGAACGATCGTAACTTTGGCTCAAACGTAAGGCCCGCTTCGAGCACCTCGTCCAGCTTGCCGGCGGCATATGCGGCGCCCCTTGCCAGGCCGCCAACACCAAGGTTGAAGTCACGTAGAAATGACAGTGAGTTTCGAGCGGCGTTTAATCCCCGCCGGCCAATACTGATTGGAATCGTGATGGGTTTGGCAATGCTGGAGGCCAAAGATCGAAACCCAGACAAAGCGCCGCCGATCCCTGCGCGGGTATCGTTCTCGGCGCCAATCCTGATTCCGAAGTTGAACTGCGGCACAACCCCACCCCCTTGTTAGAGCCCTAACACGCTGGCGCCTATCGCGGTGTCAAATGTCCAGACGGTTCCAGCCGCGGCACCTGTGTGCTTGGGGCGAAGTTCAATCAGCTCACGAACGGTCGAATTGTTGCTGCCCAGGTTGTGACGACGGAGCTTGCACTTGCCCATCGTCTCAGTGAAGTTCTCGTTTGCGTTGCCTGTTGAATGGACGACGGATGCGGCGAACTCGGCTCTTCCAAGAATCAGCGCAGTCCAAGCGGCTGAATCAAAGAACGCATCGAGCGTGACCACCTGTTCAATGTTCCCAGGGGTAATGAAGAGCCGCTTCCCATCTGCATCCAATGCACCAAGGTCCGCCGCGATACGCATCGTTCTTGAATACTCAAGCACCTTCGTGGCTGCCACAGAGTTAAGCGTGAAGACGGCATCTTCGATTCGGAACCGCGCCCCCGACGCCGGCGTGCCCGCGCTGATACCAGACTTCTGTTCCGGCTTCATGCACTGGAACGACAGTTCCATCGTCAACAAGGAACTCGCGTCTGGCTGACTTTGTCGAGAATACCTCATTGACAACTCGACGACGACCGCCCCCAGGAACTGAACGCCACCACTGGACACACCCAGTCCGTCGTCTTGAATTGTCACATGTGTAATAGATCCACCTGCGCCGCGAGTGATAGCAAGCAACAGTAGATCTCGAATTGTATTGACGTTGACCTCGGGCATTAGCTTTGGGGCAGCAGTTGCACCATGTGCGATCTCGTCCGTCTGCTCGGGAAATGTACTGCTTGACCAAACCTCCGCATTGTTCGCTTCGATGTTTCGCTCGAACCCGATGTCGAGGAACGGCACATGCATGTCCATGCTGGACGCTTCGGTACCCGGCGTACTCTCGACGCCGAGCAGGATGATTCGGTTTTTCTCGTGACCCATTGTGAGCCTCCATGCTCAATCGCTATTTCCTGGCGTTTCCTACGTCCGGGACAAACGAATCAGTCCTACTTGCCGGCGGCGGCTCGTGCTCGCTCTGCAGCGTCCTTTGCCAACCTCGAAGCTTCTTCGATCCGCGCGCGATCATCCGGATACGCTGGCTCGAATTGCGGTGCTTCTCGCAAACACAAGTAGGCGGCTTCTTCGAGTGTGACCGTGTGAATGCTCCCAGTCCTCACCTTTCCTACGATATGATTGACGCCCTCTGGCGGTCCCTTGATATACCGCAAGAGCACGTCTCCCATCGGCACCGTCAGCCGTTCGCCGGCCGGATCAGGTGCCGCCGCCTTCGTGGATGCCGATGGTTTCGATTTACTGTCATCGTTCATCAGAATTCTCCTATGCCTTTGGCGCCAGCAGCGCGATCGGTCCCGTTGCGACGACCGTAACCTCGGCGATCGCCTGAATTTCCTCTGGGTCAAGAATCGGTTCACGCTCGTGATCAACCGATCCGATCAGAATGCTCTCCAAATTGAGCGGCGCGATGTCAATCGATAACGGCTGGCCTTGCGGGGTGCGTTTGTGATGAAGCTGAAACAACGCCACCGTGATGATTCCTTCGAGCTTGTTGACGTAAGCCGAATCCAGCGAATCAGTGCCTATGCCGATTTCGAACCGCCGCGTGAACTGCGCCGTGCCACTGCTCCAAACTCCGTCGGTTTCATTTCTTCCGGGAACACACCAGATTCGCGTACCGAGTTCGGGAGCGTCTTCCGGATTCGAATCGCGGAATTCCTCATTGTCGTTGTCGAATAGGTGCATTTCGACTTCGTCAACGAGCGTCGCTAGATCTTCCGCCGCGCGCATCTGAGTCCGCACGAGTTCGAAGATCTTCTCGAACGCTGCTCCGAGTTGTTCACCTGGCGTCGGCAACTATCGACCTCCGCTCCTGCGCAATACGCGATTCAATTCCCGCTCGATTTCCTGATAAAGGAACTCCCGTGCCTTGCGGTCGAAAATCAGGTACGGCCGGCCTTTGATCGTCACCTGCCTGACGAGCGCAAACAGGACTTCGCCGGCCTTGCCGATTCGACGACGACCCTTCGATCTCGTTCCGGCGCCGTCGAATTGAGAGTCGATCTCGACGTCCCTTGCTCGCACGAGCGCCGGACCGATCCAACGCTTCGATCCGATCTTGATCGTTGCGTTCGGGACGAACTTGAGTTGATCGGCTGGCAGATCGCGTGGCCATACGCCGCGCCGCCGGAGCGACGGCGGCACTGGCAAAGCCAGGTACTTGCGCTTCGGCTTGACGGTTCCACCGGAGTGCTGAATCGCGGCATAGACGAGATTCGAACCGACCTCGACGGCCATCGCTTCGAGCCGCATGGCCAGCGACTTGCTGAGCCGAAACGTCGAAGGCCCCCAATCGCGTTTGCGACTGCGCAGGTTGCGCCTTGCCTCGCGATTGAGGTAGATGCCAGTTCGGCCAAACGGACCGCGCAAGTTGCCGCCCGCCCGCTCCAGCGCCCGGAGCTCCCGCTCCAGGTCGCGCAGCGCATTGCGATCGACTTCGATTCGCAGGAGAATCGCCACTCATCACAGTCCTTCCATCGCATCCATCGTGAACACTCGCTCCTCACCGACAGCCTCGGCCGATGGTCCCGCTGCGTTGCCTGACGGAATCGGCGCCACGCCGGGAAGATCCAGCTTTCCGGCGGCGATGTCGCGAAACATGTCGATCGTCTGCGTGCGACTGAGCGTGATTCGCTCGGGGATGTCCTTTCGAAACGGGTTCGACTCCCAGGCGATGTACGAAGCGATGTTGAGGACATGCTGCTTCAGGAACTGCGCCAGTGACGGCGCCCCGGTCGAATCGACAGGCACCAGGTAGCGCTTCACCAGGTAGCCGTCGATCGTCCCGTGCGCGCCGGCCAGGATCTCGGTACCGACGTCATCGTCGGCCGTCGTCGCGGCAACGCGATCCGTCAGCTTGGCGTAGTCCTTGCCGAGCCGCTGCTTGAGATCGTCGAGAGTCGCGTAACTCATTTGTCGTCACGCGGGTTGTTGATGCGATCGCGCAGCGACTCGATCTCGGCAGCCGCGGCGTCGAGCAATTCACGATTGGTTGGCGCCGTTAGATTCAGCAGCTGGCACAGGCGCCGTTCCGACGACGGCGGACCCGACGGTCTGTCCGGTCCGTGAACGGCCGATCGGTTTGCAGATGCGGAAATCCCACGCATCAGCGATCTCGCTCGCGATGACATGGGATTGACCGCTTTGCGGGACTTACCCGATCCTCCACTCGCGGCGGAATCGGGTTTCGTAGTTTCGTTTGCCATTGGTTTTCCTCAGTTCCTCTGTGCGGCTATGCCGCAAACGGACACTTTGTTGCGAGAATCACGACGACAACTGATCAGTTGCCGAGTGCCACCTTCACGGCAAACTGCCAGTACGCATACGTCATGCGGTAGCGGGCTCGCACGCCGTAAAGGTACTTCTCGCGCTTGAATCCTTCTTCCGAATCGTCATCGTCGAGCGCGTTGAATTCGAGTGGCTCACGATCCTGGAACACGAACGGTCGAATTGCGCCGTTCGTCTTGAGAACAAAGAACTCCGCCGGGTCCGTCAGGTACGGAAAGACGACCGGTTCCGGCGCAACGCCAACGAGGACGTTGCTGGTGTTGTTGAGCATCGTGGCCGTCAGGGCCTCGCGCGCCGGAAACAGATGTTGCGGCGGCACGACAACGACAATGCCACCCGCGTCCGTGCTCATCGGATCGCCCTGGTCGTCCTTGAAGCCGAGCAGTTGGGCAATCGCGTCCTGAATCGCAACCTTCATCTCCGCAGACGTCGGAACATCGCCGGCCATCGCGGACTCGATGATGTTGACCTGAACGCCGCTGTTTCCGGATTCATGGAGCTCCGAGAAGAACGGCTTGCCGTCATAAGCATTGAATCCCTGCGTTGCGCCGTTCATCAGAAGCTGCGCCATGAGGAAGTCCGGGTGCGTCTTGGCCTTCATTGCCAGTTCATTGATCCGAACCCTGATCTGACCGGTCTGATCATCCGACACCTCGTCCCGGTCCACTTCGAGCGTTGCCTCATACTTGAGGTTGCGCACATCGTAGCTTTCGGATCTCAGGCCTTTCGCGAGCCGTCCGTTCCCGAATTCTCGCATCTGCGGAACCGAGCCGAGCCAGCGATACGACTCGCTGTCGGAGTTGCTCTTGATGCGCGTCGCCAGCGCGGTGTAGAGCGCCGCCGTCGCCTTGTAGCGATTCATGAACTCGCTACGAATGCCCTTGGTGAGAAGTCCTGTGCTCTTGATCGCCATGTCTTACTCCGTTTCCGGCGTTCGCCGGGGTTGATTCCTGTCTAAACGCCGATCACTCGGCCGAAAGATCACTCAGCTTCGTTACCCGCGAGCGCCTGCGGCGCGAATGAACTTCGCGACGACTTCGCCGGTCGTATCGTTGTTCGTTTTTTCCATGTTGATGAAGGCGGCGAAAACGCCGGCGGCAGCGCCGACACTGAATACCGTCTCTTCATTGACGCGGGCACCATCAATGTAGCCCTCGCACTTGCCATTCGGGCGGACGATCAGGTGCAAGCGCTTCGTCGCACCTTGTGCAGTGGCGTTGTCCACACCGGTGTCGACCGGCGCGACATCGGTCACGTTGTCGTCGCTTTGAAGGTTGATGTTCGCGCTGGCGCCGTCGATGTGGAACGTCACGATCCGAGTCGCCGTCGCATCGTCGAGATTGGCGCGAGTCGTCGCGTCGAGGACGTTCACGAAACCGACATCGATATCCAGCGCAGCGTCATCACCGATCGACTCGGCATTGATGTCGACCTCGAGCGACATCCCCTTATTGACCTGAAGGACGAGAGGCGTCTCGATCGATCCCTGCGCGACTTCGGCAACGGCGTCGAACGCCAGGCTGACGCCGCCAACCGCCTGATCGTAAGTCGCGCCAAGGCCAAGAATGCTGAATGCCTGGAAGTCACCGACAGGTGCGTTGCCAGCGACGGCGCCCGTCGGAGCTACCGGACCTCCGCGATAGACGTACTCAAGCGCCCCAGATTCACCGGCGCCGATGCGTTCGCCAAGGCGTCGCAGTCGCACGACGGCGACGTTCGCGATGGCCTTGTTCACGATCCTGCCGACGAACGCATCAGGATGGCCCGCGAGCGACAGTGCGTCATCAGCCGTTGCAAATACTGGAAGCCCGGAGTGTGCGTCCGTGATTCCGGCCAACGGGAGCTCAAAGTCACCAATCGTCTGCACCGTACACGAAACCGCAGATGCGGCGCCGCCGGAATTGCTACACGCCTCATAGGCGACACCGATAAACACATCGGGCGGCTCGTAGGGTTTGAGCAGTCCGGTCGCTGGGTGAAGGCCGACAAGCGCGCCCTTGTAGATGACGACATCGGCCGCGACGGGATATACCCGCAACTCCTGATCGACGTATCGCGCCCGTTCAATGTTGGCGGAGAGGATGGCCATCGGTCGCATCAGCATTGCGAAACCGATGAGCACAACGGCGGTAATGATGAATTCCATGTTCGAGTCCTTTCGGTAATGCCGGTCGTTTCAGATCCCGGTCAGTTGTTTGTGGAGTCCATTCCTTCAAACTGTGCGTAGCGCCCGAATCAGCAAACGAGCAGCTTCTTGTCATCGTCGGAAAGCGTGTCCGAGTGCCCGGCTCGCACGAGGGCGTCCGAAACAAACGCCTCACGCGAGCAGAGTTCATGAATGTCCGACTCGGATGTGTACTCCGAGTTCGCCGCCTTGATCACGCTGGCGCGATCGGTTCCGCCGGCCGGTTTGGTGTTGTTGGCAACGACGCGGCCGTCCGTCGGATGCTGCACAGGCAACACGTCGACGAACGCGTTCCATCGCTTTTCGTCGGATGCCATTTCGCGCAACTGTTCGCTGTTCGCCGTGATCTGCGCCTTGCACAACTTTCCGTCGCTGAATGCCTTGTCGATCCGCGCCTGGATATCACCGTCGGACATCCGCTTCTTCATGGTGTTGAGTTCCTCGGTCGTCTCCTTGAGCCGATTCGAGATCACCTGCAACTCCGAATTCGCCGCGAGATTCGGCTCGACCGCCTTGTTGACAGCCGCGACGATATCGTCGGCGGTTGCTCTCTCCGCCAGCTTGAGCGCCTTGCACGCAGCGACGCGGATCTTCGATGCGTCGTCGAGCTTTGCCTTCAGCGCCGTCAATGCAGTTTCGGCATTGGCGGTTGCATCGACGCCGGCGAGGGTACGGATCTGACCAAGCAGTTTTTCGAGTTCATTCATGATGTCTTGCTCCGTTGCAGTGGTCGGAAGATTCAGGAACCACCGCGCTTGTTGAAGGACTTCTTCAGAGTTGACCACGATGGCCTCCTTGTTTGCGATGGGCGCCATGCCGACGATCGCGGGTTTGTTGGTGAGCCCGACCGAGTGCAGACCGACTGCGCGGCTGTCCGACTTGCGCACGAGAACGACCGGCGACAGATAGCGGTATTCCTTCTTCGCAATGAAATTGGCGCCGCGCTCCGTCCATTCCACGTCAGCCCAGATGCCGACCCCCTCTTCGATCGAAAGCGCCTTGATCCAGCCCATCGCCGGAGCGCTGCCGTCGGGCGACGCAAACTCACCGCCCATCGTCGTGTGTTCAAAGTCGATCGGTAGGTCAGTGCCGTGTGCCGTGAGCGCCGCCACCATTGCATCCGCCGCTTCACGATCGACGACGAAATCGTGGTTCTTGCTCTTGACGTAGCCCCACGGAACGACAAGGACTCGCGCCGGTGGTACCGCGTCCAGCGCGATCCGATTGGCATAGACGAGAATCTCAGTCACTCAATCACCTCCCAACCGAACCGCTCAGCGACAGCGCGGAAGCGCGGTTGTAATTCGGGGACAATCGACGAAAGGTTGAGAGGCTCCAGTTTGGCGTAGCTCGCCGGATCCCATCGGTATGCCGACGGCTTGGCGATGTACTTGTCGTATGCCGGATGATCGAAACGCCGCGAATCGTCGAACTCGCCGGCGAACTCATCCTCGAAGACGGCCTCGTCTTCACAGTCGCACAAGAAATGGAGCGGCGGAAAGAACCTGCGATCTATCAGCAGAAAGATCTTGCCGATGACCGGCGAACAGATCGGACACGAGTCCCCATTGGCGACGAATCGCCAGCGCTCAATACCATAGTCGCCGTATTGTTCGTAGCGCCCAGCGCCGTGCGACGATGCGAAGTTCTGGAACTGAACAAGGTCCGCATGCCATGGATTCTCGCCGGACCATCCATTGCGGTCCGCCATCTGCGGCAAGCGGAGCTTGAAATCGCGAGCCGTCTCGCCTGCCTCGATCGACGCCGCGAGCTCGGTGTGGATCTGCGACAGGAGTTGCATATCCCAAACCGCAGCCACTCGAAACGCCCTCGAACGCGCTTCGGTATCGAGTCGTTCGAACGCGACGGGATTCAGATCCAGCCGCTCTCGAAGCGCATCGATCGCCTCGACGAACGGGATGCTATCGAAGTTGAATTCGGCCTGGGGGACGATGATGCGTCCTGAGTGCACGGCCAGTGTTTCACGGTTGGTGCGTCGCTCGATCTTCGTTCGCGTCATGAGCATGCCGCTCATACGCGACGCCAGGATGAACTGTTCCTGCATCGCCGACATCTCGTCGGTAGGTAATTCGTCGAACACCTGGGGAAGGTCCGCCAGCGCCGTCGGAAGATCGCGGCGGCGCGACACGAAATCGCTCACGGCGCCGAGGACGTTTTCAGTATGTGCCATCGACATCGCGACGGCGGCGAACAACCAAGACGCCAACTTGCTCGCCGACGAACGGCGGCGCCGGACGATGGTTTCCAGGGCCCGATGCGGCGACATAAGAACGCTGTCACGATTGGGCCCCGGGAATTCGCCAAATGGCGACGATGTCGTTGCGCCGGGCAGCGGTTCGTCCCGATCCTCGTCATCGATCAATCGAACGCCGAGTTCATCCTCGACGACAGACTTCGGGATCTTTGCGCCGAGTCGATTCACCGCCTTGTCGAGCAGATCCGCCGTCGCCAACAGGTCCCGCGCCTCTTCAATGACGCGACGGAAATACGGCGCGTGCAGTCGGCCATCCTCGCCGAACTCGCGGATCGCCATCGGCACAAGCAACTGCTCGCGAATCGTAGCGCCTTCATTGCGGATGTCGCTGTCGCGGAGATCCTCGCGGACCTCGTCATGCACGACGGCAGCCGCCTTTGCGCCGCCGGTCTCACCGATCTCTGTCGTGAGGGTCTGCCCGAGGAACTCCTTCGAGAACTCCGCGTCGCAATACTTGAGCATGCGTTCATGAGGCCACGCGCCTGGCTGATTGAACTCTTTGATTTCGAGCTCGCATCCGACGGGGAAGATGCCGCCACGATTCAGGCCGAGCGTCTTGAGCATCGCGGTCAATTCGCTGCGCACCTTTGTGTCTGACGCTTCGCCGTACTTGGCGATCGTCATCGGCAAGCCGAATAGCTCGATCCCGATCTGCCAGTACTTGAGTCCGTATCGCTTCATCATGAACGGAAACAGCGCCGGCCGAAGTAGCCCGCCGCGGAATCGACTGCCGCCAATCGTCTTCGGCGAATGCACGATGAACTTGCCGAGCGGGTATTCGTCGATCAGTTCACCGTCCGTGTTGTCGTCGGTGACAATGCGAAGCCGTCGCTGATCATCCTTGTCGCCGGTGAGCAGAATCGACTCGATCGGGTGGATTGCGACCGGAACCTGTCCCTGGTATTCGACTTCCGCCGCCATGACGCCGCGACCGATTGCGTCTGACAGGTGACTCAATGCGTCGTCGAATCCGAAGATGCTGGCGAGAACTTCCGCGCAGTATTCGTGGACGCGCTGCGCCGTTCCCTCGTTGATCTTGGGGTGCTTGCCGATTTCGTTCGCCGGTACGAGTTCCCAGTCGAGGCCGTTGATGCCGAGCAGGCGTGTCTCGTAAACGCTGCGGAGATGGCCGTCGCGGTCCAGCATCGTATCGAACAACTGGCTTTGGTCGCGCGGATCTCCCTCTGCGGCCGTGCGCAAAACGGCCTTGAGTTTCTTCGGTGTGATGTCGCCGGCGAAGTAATCCGCCTGGCTCGCTTCTGGCGCGACGATCGTCACGCCAGGCTTGGGTGCCTTCAGATTCGCCTTGCGTCGGAAGATGCCGAGAGAGAACGCCATCAGAATCCTCCCTCGCCATAGTCGCGCATGATGTTGTCGATGGGCGTGTACTCCGGCTTCACCGCGTCAGGTGTCCGGAACGCTTCATTGAGAAGCGCGAAGCCCCAGAATTCGTCAGCGTGACCTTCGCTGTCACGCGGCGCGTCGAACCGAATGTTCCCGGCCGCGGTGACGCTCTTTCGAATCTTGTGGAGGCTGTCGCGTACCTTCTGATTGCGCGCCGGGAATCGGATACCGCGGTCTTCGACGCACTGCTTCAGCCCGACGGCGAGGATCTCCTTGTTCTGCGCGGTGAAGTTGATTCGCTCGATGCGCGATGGTCCGAACTTCTTCTCGAGAATGTCAGCCAGACCAACGCCGATGCCCGTGTTGTCGATGCAGAGTCGGAGAACGCGCTTCCCTTCGACAGCGCGAACGATCTCGCCGGCCTGATCGACAAGCGACATTTTCTGGAGTGTGATCGTCTGTCGGGGCCAGATGACGTCGCCGACCAGTTCTCCGATCGGAGCAAACGTCAGATCCTTCTCACGCCCGACGTCGATACCGATCGCGAGCGGACCGCCGGTGTGGCCTTCCATCGGTTCGCCAGGATGCGGAACGCGGTCATCCTCACACGCCTCAATGATCTTGTAGGACAGCCATGCCATCGCATCGACGGACGCGACGCACATGTACTCCTGCTGGAAGGCATCTTCGCCGCGCGACTTTGATCGGCAGCCGTCGAGGAACTGCTCGCGCGTTTGCGTCGAGCCGGAGACTGAGTTGATCTTGTCGACGAGGCCTTGCTCGATTGCGTCGATGATCGTGACGCGATGGTACGAGAAGATCGGCGTGAGCCGCATCTCCAGCGCTTTCTTCTGCAGCGTCTGGTACGGCAGATCCCGAGGCGGCTTGTTTGGATCAAAGCCGAGCGCCGCGAGCACCTTTCGACAGTTCTGAACGAAGCGATTGAAGACCGACAATTCACCATTCGGCGTCGACCAGACGGCGTAGGTGCCACCCCACATCGTGCACGGCGATGCGGCGTCGTTCATCCCCTCGGCGTCGTCGTGGAATGCATATTCGTCACAGCGCGTATCGCCGCCCTTCGATCGGAATCGGCGAGGATTCGACGTCATCGCAGTGATGCGCGCCTTGTTCGGGCAGCGAATGACGAACGCGTTGACGTAGCCCTTGCGGGTTTCCGGATCTTCGACCTGGTCCGTGTACATGTCGGCGATCCGGCCGAACAGATCCTTGGCGAAAAATCCGCCATACTGGATGAACTCATACGCCGCCGATTCATCTGCGCTGGAAAACCAGTAATCCAATGGGCGCGGGTTTGTTCCACGGAAGCGCCGCGAAACAGAGTCGTATGCCTCACACCAGGTCCATCCGGTTCGGCGTGACTTATCGCCGAGCTTGGTTGGCGATTCGTCATTGATCCAGTCGATCTGATACGGCAACAGGATGCGCCCCGGCGTCTTGCCGGTCTTTCGCGAGCCAAGGATGGTCGGAGCCCCAGCCGCCACGATCACGCCGCCTCCCCACGCATGACCTGGTCGATCAGGTCGAACACATCCTCTCGGCTCATCTGCTCGCCGTTCGGCGTTCGCTTTTCAATCTCGCTTCGAAGATCCTTCGACATCTGCTCGACCTTGATTCGATGCAGTTCCGCGGCCCGTTCGTCGGCCGCCCGATTGATTTCGATCTTGTCGTACTCCTGAATGCGCGAGAGCAGCGCGACGTCCTCATAGCCCTTCGTGTCCCCGGCTTCGAGTCGCTGAATCGCCCGCACGAGAATGCGGCGGCGAATCTTCTCGATCATTTCCGGGTTGCTGAGATCATCGAACCGACCGAGCGTCGCGGCATCGAGTGTGGCAGCCTTGCCCGCCGATTTCATGCGTTCGCGATATCGCCTCGCGTAGTCGTAGAACGTCGTGCGTTTGATGCCTCGCTGCGTCAAACCGAGACGGCGGAAGATGCTCGCAACGCCTTCGTTCGCGTGCGATGCGAGCGCCTGATCGATCGCGTCGCGCGTCGCGTCATCGAGCGATTCCATGAATGTCTCAGTTCGTCCGCGTTTGGCCACAGTTCGTTCCTAAATATCCAGCGCCGGGTCATCGACGATCTGGTTCGCCACATCCGTCCCGTTCGCCGTCAGTTTGAACTGGCAGTCCTTCACCGTGATGGACAATGCGTCCGTCCCGTCCGCGCGCCGGTAGGTCACGTATCCCTTGTCTCGCAGATAGTGCATGTCCTTTGTGAGGTAGAGGCGTGTATACGCCGGGTTCATGTCGAGCACTGTTCGGTAAAGCTCTTCGCCGTCCATGTACCCGGGGAAGATCATGTTCAACACGGTGACGATGTGGCGCCGATCGCGTTTGATCTGGAGGTTGCGTTCCGTCTTAGCCATTGTCCTTTTGCGCCTCCATTGCATCCGCAAGCCTGTTGATGCCGGCGGCGATATGCATGCCCGAGTCGAGCTTGCCGTCGATCCGCGCCACCGTTTCGCTGACCTTTTCCAACGATTGCCGCGTTCTTGCGGTCTCGCGAATGTGGTCCTCTTTGTTGGCCTTGCTCTCGTCCAACTCCATGACCCGCTGATTCAGCGCATCATGTCGTGCCGCCATCTCGGCATGCTTCGCGACGACGTCGGATTCGACGCGAGTGATGCGATCTCCGAATCGGCCGATCGAGTTTTTCAACAGCCATCCGATCACGCCCAGAACTACCGACGGCGCCCACTGTGCCCACGAATCCATCACGCAAACAACCTCCGCTGCCCCCTTGAGTCGACCGCCTGGTTCTCTTCCATTCGCCGCGCCAGGTCGCGGTAGTGCTTCGCACGCATGTGGATCGACTTCGCCCGGCTGTGCAGCGCCTTGCTGTAGGCGAGCACCGCCGCCGGATTCGTTTCGATGTAGCGGCCCTTGCCGAGACGTCCGCCGTTCTTCGTGCCGCACGATGCGAGAACGGCGATATCGATGGCGGCGAGTTCAACGACGAGCTCGACAACGCTGCGTACAGGGCAATGCACACGATCGGCGATGATGCGATCGGTGATCGCCCGTTCCGGCGCCGTGGCGTTCGCACGGCGGAGCAGGTCTGCGATCCGCGTCGCCAGTTCGCTGGGCTGTTTCGTCGCCGAGGCCACCACGCAATCAACTCCGATCCCGACGGCACGCGAGGTCGAGGTGCTCCACAAAGTCCTTGATCAGCCGCGCCCGCCTGCGCCCGTGCTCGGTCAGCCGGCTGTCCCCGTCGATGAGCCCCCGATCGCGAAGCACCTCGATCGACGCGTTATAACGGTGCTGCGACAGATCGCTGCCGGTCGAACCGATCAGCAGGTACGCGATGGCGGCGGATTCAACGGCGCTCACTTCGCATTTCCTCCGGTGAACCGCAGCCGGATCGAATAGGCATCCATGCCGCCTGTGTCGATCGTGCATTCGAAGCCGTGGACGTTGGCAGCCTTGTCAACCATCGATCGCACTTCGTCGGTCATCTCGTGGCCGCCGTAGTACGTGGCGCCCTTCGTGACCGGTGCGCCGTTTCGGATGGCCGCTTGCATGTGCCGCATCAACCGCGCCATGAATTCCAGATAGCAGATCTTCGACTGCGCAGCCGGCGACAGTTCAGCGCCGGCATTCACCGGCTCCGCAGTCCGCCTCGATCGTCGCTTTGCAGTCGTCGTTGCCATCATTCGCCGCCGTTCTTGTTGGGCACGCTCGCCTGAGTCTTGCCGACAGCATGGCGGCCCGCGATCATTCCCAGGCCGAGTAGGATCTTCTCGTAGCATCGGTCCCAGCCGTCGAAGACGCACTCGATGATGCCGCCGGCGATCGCGAGCACGCCGACCCAGAACGTTTTCGTTTTGATCAGTTCGCGCCAGTTCACTTGTGGGGTTCCTCTCTGAGCAGGTCATCAATGACGGCGTCGATCACGGCGTCCTCGTCGATCACGCGCTCGGTCATGGATTGCGTGGCGGGCTGTGTCGCCGCCGGACGCGACGCGGGTTCCTTCGAATCCGATTCGAAGGTCGATCGATCGCGACTTACGGACTCCGGGAAGTCGAACGTGACGGCGCTGAATCGGCAGCAGAGGCTCGGCAGTATCGCGATGGCGAGCAGCACGAACGGCAGATAGACGGCGACGTGTTCCGCCGCCGTCCATCGCATCGGGTTATTCGTCCGGTTCGTCATGGTTCGCCTATGCGTTTCGCGTCTTCGATCGCGCTCGCTTGTTCAGTTGCTTGTCCACCGCGAGTCGCACCGCCTCTTCGATCTGAGCCTGGCCCGCTGGAGTTGCAACGATGGCCGCCGCCAGTTCCTGTGTGCTGATTGGCTTCGGCAGGATCATGAAGTTCGCGCCCACGAACTGCGCCATCGAAGGCCCAAGTGCGTTGATCGTTCGAACCAACGTCTCGGGATCGGCGATGAAAGTGGACGCGGTGACCTGCAGCATGACTTACTTCGTGCTCGTTTCCGTTGCGTCCGGTGTTACCTGGTTGGCGATGCGCTCGGCGATGAGTTTCTTGAGCGCCTCGTTTTCGGCTTGAAGGAATTCGGCACGGGCCGTGGCATCCGCCGTGTTGGATTGCGTCCCGCCGGCGCCGCCTTCACCGACAGCAGACGCGGGCGCCCCTTGGGCGATTGGCGCCGCGCCGACAGCGAGCGTGACGGGGAGCGTTAAGACCGGTTTCGCTTCAGCGGTTTGGGTGGGCGTCTGTGTCGTCGAAGTCGAAGCGGTCGCTGCACCGCTCGCGCCGCCGCCGGTTGCCGTCGGCGTCGTGCCGCCGGATGTAATCGTGAAGGTGAACGAGTTGCTGTCTTGCTTGTAGATTTGCCCAGGCGACGACACTTCGTAGGGAACACCATCAGGACCGACCGTCTTGACCTTGTTCACGAATTGCGTTAGTGCGTCGCCAGTCAAGCCACTGGCAATTGCCTGCGCGATTGCAGTCCCGTCATGCGCGTTGGTTCCAGGCGTTGGTCCGTTGTTGAAATTGAACTGGTTGTAAATCGGCGAGCCTTGCGTCTGCGTGTCGAGTCGCTCAGCCGTGTTGGCTCCCGCATTCGCGCGATCGTTGATCTCGGAGTTCTGAGCCGGGCATGCTTGCCCGCTGGCGACGATTGGCACAAACAGCAGCGCGAGGATAGTCAACGCGGCTCGCGAACGTCGAGACGAGGATTGAAAGAAGTCGAGTCGTAGCGTCATGGTTCAGCCCTCCCTGGCGAATCTGACGGTTTTCGAATGTCGCTGATCGCCGCTGCCATCCGTAGCCGCGGCACGATTCAGCAGGCGGCGATCAATACACGAGGCGCATCCTCCGGCGACTTGGAGCATCAGCCGAAGGTGCGCCTCGTTCACCCGACATGGAGCGCGGGCCGCACACGTTTCCGCGCATCCCGGTAACAAACAGGTTGATGAGTTTCGAATTCAGAGCGACGCATCCCGACCGCGGGCGCGCCATCCCGGGATCCTCCCGGAATGGCCGCCCGCCTCGTGCCAATGCCACCGAAGCGGCACACGTGCTGCACGTGCGAGGATCCCGCCTGGCGGCGCGTCGCTGTGAAAAAATATCGTTGAGAAGTTGGCCCGTTCCGCGCTGGCTGCTGTCGCCGTCATTTAGTGTTCGGTCGAGCGCCTTCGCGGCCGGAGAGGGCGAACAGTGCATCGATCGCGTGAAAGCAATTGCATGGCCGCAGCCGCAGGGATTGGGCCGTTCCTTGGGGTGTTCGGTTACAACGGCGAATGACCGCGGGGAGGCGGGCGATCCGAGCGCGCTACTCGGTGAGGGCATCCGCGAAGCGGGCCGCTGATCGAGCGAATCGGCGGGCACGTGGGCTGAAAGGGTAAGGCCCGATCGACCGGGTGCAGACCCTCGACGTCCGCCCGCCTCCCCCGGACGTCTCGAAATCCGCGCATCGATCGCGGCATTTTTTGGTGTTTTTCCTAGGGAATTCGACGCATTCGCGCAGCGAACGGCGCGCAGAATTTCGGGGCTTTGTGTTGCGTCGGGAATGGCCCGGGGACGGGGTGGCATCGGGAACTCCGATGCCGACTAGGAACAGCGGATGCAATCTTTACCGGACGCAACCACTTGTGTCAACAGTTATTTCTCTCCAGCAATCATCAAAAAAGCCCCCCGTGATCAAGATTCCGATCGCTCGAACCACATCAGGTTCCTCCCATGTATCTTTGGACCGACAGAATTCGAATGTCCTCATAGCCGTCCACCTTCAAGCTGGCACTGTATCGCCCAATGACAAAAAGCCCGCTCCCCCTGGTCAATTTCGGCGGCGGCGAATTGAAGTGAACTGCAACCAGGAACGCGTCCGCCTCGTCCGCGGGGTATACCTCCCCAAGCGCATAGACGCCTTTCGTAGCATCGACAATTCTCGCGACAGATACGCCTATCATGACGACTTGTCCCTGGTCGAGCTTCCACCGACGCAATCGATCAGCTACGTGCCTGTTCAAGACCCTCACCGTGTCGTTGTTGGCAACATGCGTTACCAACCACGATTCGAACCCCTCGGTCATTGAACCGTCGAATGGAAAGTGCTTCTCGTGCGCATCAGCTGTCTGATAGAACTCATCGAGCAGGTCGTAGGTCTTCTTGCCAGGATGGAGACTTGCCCCCATGCACTGCGGGCACTCAATCTTCTTCTCGCGAGAATGCACGACTCCCGCGTCACCTAAGAACCGCACAACCTTCGAGATCTTTCCGGTGCCTTTGCACCGCGAACACTCTAGTTGACGCACGATGGCCACTCGCAAGTCGTCGAGTTTGTTCTTCGACTTGTGGCGCGTGCGCTTCTGCTCTCTCGAAAGGTCTCTGACGCTCTCGGGCGGGAATTTCTTAACGTACTTGGACTTTTTCCTTGGTGGCTTCGTCGCATCGCCAGGCGGATCCCCCCATCCAACCAAGCAGGCACAGATTAGCATGACGACAAATGCCCGATAACGTCTTCGATAGGTATCCACAGTACAAATTCTCCTTGACTTGCGCTGCGTGTTCGGGTATTGTTTGGGTGCGATCGGCATGGAGCCGATGCCCCCATCAGCGACCGGGCGGGCCACGGAATTGGGTCTCATGGATGAGACGGCCCGGTCTCGTTTTGCCATTTTCACATATAGCCATGACTCGACCCATCTGCCCGAGATGTCGCGTTCTGCCGTTCCGATTTCAACTTCGCCTGCCCGAACGGGGCGTCGTTGACCTGATGCGCCAGATGAGCGTAGACGACCAGTGGATCGTCCACGATATGGTCAACCGGTTCGCTTCTTCGTTGCCGATTTCTTACTGCCAAGCCGCTTTAGTTTCGCGTCAGCATCGCGCTTCTGTCGCAATGCTCCCTGAAGTGCGGCCTCTGCGTGGGCTGTGTGATCAGGCGGCGGCCGACGGCCCGGTACCGCGTCTTTTCCTCTAACAAGACCCTCACTCTCAGTGATTGGCCGAATCACAGGATCATCTGTGTCAACAGCGCGTAGTTCTTCCTCTGCGGTATCACCAAAAACTTGGTCGATCGAAACATTCAGGTACCAGCAGATCTTGAGGGCGTCTACGGCATTAGGGCACTGGCCCTGCTTTGTCATCGCAAATAGCCGGTTCTTCGACAATCCCAGCCGGGCACAAACACGACGCATGTTGTGGTCACGCAGGAGCGCAGATATCCGGTCTTGCCAGTGCATACCGCCTATTCAATGCACCGCCACGAAAAAACACAAAAAAGACCTGAATTCGTGTTGCATGCCCTGAATTCGTGGCGCATAATCCTTTTCATGGGCACCAAAGCCAAGACCGTGACGATTGACGAGCCTGTCCACAAGAAGCTCGTTGCCGAGAAAAAGCGGACAGGAATCGCCATCTATCGACTGATCGCGGACGCATTCGAGCTCTACCTGAGTGCAACCCCCGAAGAGCGAGCCGCACGGAAAGTCACGCAACGAAAAGCCGGCTAGGAACAGCCGGCCCCTTGACGGGAGTTCACCGACGACGTTCGTCGGGGCCGTCAAATTGGTAGCGACCTGGTGGCGAGTGCAAACGCCAGGCCGCTCTCAACTGCCCGCCTCACCGCCGCCGCAACACCAATCCCGCGGCGGTGAGGCACTTTAGGAATCAACCATGTGGTGCGAATGCGACCTCTCAGAAATTCCGCTGAGCGATACCGAATTCGTCGAGCCACATGATGCGTGCCCGTTTTGCGGCGAACGTCGAACGGACCGGCTCGCCTGGCGAAAGAGAACACGCATTGAATGCAGATCCTGCGGTCTGCAATACGAACGCCGCGTAGAGCAGTTGGTCAGCTCGCTGGGCTCATAACCCGGAGGTCGGAGGTTCGAGTCCTCCCCCCGCTATTCTCGGTTAGTGAGCTAACTACAGCAGGATCAGGACGTTGCGACTTGGTCCTGCTTTTTTTGTGCGCCCGTAAAACCCGCAGGGGTGACCAAAACGTGCCCAAAAATCGCTGGACCAGGACAACCCACGGGGAGTTCCTGGGATGGCAACGATCTTTCGCAAAGACGACAAGCAAATCTGGTGGATCACCTACTACCACAAGGGCAAGCGCTACCGCTATTCGCTGCGAACGACGGACCAGCGCATCGCCCTGAAGAAGCTCAAGAAACTCGAGGGCGAAATCGTTACCGACGAGCTCGAGACCCGGACGCGGACGCCCATCGCGCCATTCCTCGAGGCGTTCGCCGGCCATCTGACCGCGACGCGGACAACCAAGTCATACAAGAACGATATCTCCTACCTCAGGATCTTCTTCGGGCCCATCTGCCAGGCGTTGGTGCCGAAGACGACCCGTAATCGCCGGTTCGGTCCCGGTGAGAATTCGGTTCCAAAGGACCGCTTCAAGGGGCGGCACGTCGTCGTCCAGCTGCTCGAAGACCTCACCCCCAACGCGATCGGCACGTTTATCAACGCACGAATTACCAGGGACGGTGTCGCACCGAAGACGGCGAATCGGATGCGCGAGGTGCTCCACGTGATGTTCAACTATGCCATTCGTCAGCACGGATTCCGGGCGTCCGACAAGCGGTATCCGAATCCTGTGGATGCGGTCCCGCGGCTGCGGGAAGAACAACATGTCATCCGCTTTCTGACGCTCGATCAGATCGATCAACAGCTGCATGCGCTCGTCGACAAGCCTCTACTGCGAGTGATGGTCGCCACGCTGATTTATTCCGGACTTCGCCGCGAGGAACTCCTGTGGCTGACAAACGAAGATGTCGACCTTGAAAACCACATGATTCGCGTGTGCAAGAAGACCGTCGCTGGGGAGACATGGTGGCCCAAGACGCGGCGCAACCGGCGGGTTCCGATGTCCTCCGTGCTCCAGGGGTTTCTGAACGCCCACCGGCCCCACCGGAAGGCCCCGTGGTTCTTCTCGACGCCGAGCGGTTGCCGCTGGCATCCCGACAACTTTTCGGGGACCCTTCGCGAGGTGAATCGCGCGCAGGGTTTTCCGTGGGGCTGCCTGGACTTTCGGCACACGTTCGGGAGCCACCTGGCGATGAAGGGGGAATCCCTGTTCAAGATCAGCGAACTGATGGGGAACAGCCCCGAGATCTGCCGGCGCCACTACGCCGCGCTAATGCCCGAAGAAATGCGCGATACCGTCGAGTTTGATTCGCGACCACGCCGCGGGGATTTGATCCTTCGCAACGAGGAGTGTGCCTGAAGTTCGATGGGAGTCATCCGCTCCGGGCAATCGCTCAACGATCAGCCACGACGGGAGCTGCCCGGCATCGGTGTGGGCTCGGTTGTGGACCGTCCGACATGTTGAGTTGGTCGGGGCGAGACAATCCAACGCGATCTGGCCGTCCCTGAATCGGACGGGATCGTCATGCGGTGAAACCTTGATTCGGGGATCGAGGAAGCATGTCGCCCGACCGACCCGCGTCTCTGTAATCGGTGCAGTGCATCGGACCGGCGCTGTCAGTTCGCACGGCATTCCGTGCCGGTGATCCTGCTATTCCCACCCGCACTTCGGGTGGGTGCGTTCATTGAATTCGTGTTGGGCCGGGCCCGACTGGGGGAACGGTCGCCCTTGGTAGCGCGAACACGTGGGCAATTCGGAACCCCTATGGGAACGGATGAGTCTGGCTATTCGTCGGTATCAATGGGCGGCACTCGTCGCTCATGCGGGTCTTGAACGCCTGCGATGACCGACGAAGCGGTTCAGATGCGGGTCGAGTAATCGCCGAAGAGTCGAGCGAATCTTCGCGCCCCGGGGCCGACGATCGCTTCTGGTTTCGAATTCTGATTGGCGTTCTGATATCTTCTCTTCTCTCCCTCTCAATCAGAATAACCACTCGTTCAGCAATCACTTACGTTCGATTGCCCGAGTTTGCTGTTCAACCGAAGCCGTCATAATCCTTAATCTGCGCACGCCCACTCTACATCCCAACACACATCCGCTATCAATCCCCAATCCCCCAATCAAACCATTGCCATTGGCAACTCAACCCGTGTCCTCCACATTCACATCGCCCCACTTCCGCCCGCATGCCCGCTCCATCGCTCGCTCGATGCTCGTCGGCCCCCCGCACCAATCGCCCTCTGCACCCTATCCACTTCAATCCCCATCATCGTCCACTATATCTCCGCGCCCCCGCCCGCAACGCCTCCCTACCGGGCCGACACCGCTCTCAATTGAGGCCCGGACTCCGGCCGCCACCCGTTCGTTTTTTCCTGTTTTGAACACCCCACGAAACCCATCACCTCAAACCGCTCGAATCCCTCCGTCCAACTCCCGTTCACAACGCAGCCGCTCGCTCTGCTCGCATTTTTCCTCGCCCCACTTTTGCGCCATACAGCACCACGCCATCACCGCCTTGCAATCCCACGACAAGTCTGACCCACCTACCAACCGCAACCCCCACACGCCCGCTCGTCGAGCATGTTGTCACACTTTCAAATTCTCTCGGGCCCGTCATCATCCTCGCACTATCAACCCGCCCCGCGCACCCTCTTCCGCCTCCTCCCCACCCAAAATCACGATCACTGCCTCAAAGTTCTTCTCTCAATTTGGCTTGCGCACCGACCCGATCCCGTCCTAACTCACTACCCCATCGCGCCCACGTAGTTCGCGTCTTGCCCTCGCCCGCCTTTCCAAACTCGCCGAACCACCCTCCTCGTTCTGCCGCATGCTTTCCCCGAGCTCGCCACAATCCAGCGCCGCTACCATTTCGCTACAATCCCTGGCATATCGTCATCGTCGTCGTCGTCGTTTCCACCATCGCCGTTCTCGTCATCCGGCCAATCCAGGTCCTCGTCCGAATGCCGCTTTTTCGTCCGTCCTCGACCATGCCCGCCAGTATCCAAGTCGCCCGTGTTTTCGATCCGACTCGCGTTTTCCGTCTCGCGGACTTTTTCCACCGTCCATCCCAGAATCTCGGCAACCTCGTGCTCCGACGGATCATGTCCGTGCTCAGCATAGAATGTCTGCTTCGCACCCCGTAGTGCTGTAACGTCACGCAGATGGCCGCCCTTTTCCCTCGATAGCCCCAAGTCCTCCCTGACCGCGTGTTTAGCGTGTTCACAAACCAACCTGATCCTCGCTTGAAATCCCGGATGGAGCGCTTTTTGCATGACGCAAGCGTTGACCAACTTTCGCGCTTCAGTTGGATCGTCACATCCGCGCCGCCGAATCTCTGCCTCAACCGCCCGGCGGAGTCGCTCCACCTTCGGGTGCCCCAATATCGATTCGGAAATCGGGTTCAGCAGGGCTTCGTCGACGGACAGACGTAGCTCACGCAGCTTTTCAATTGCTTCATTTGCACGCCGGTCCTTCGGCGACATGTGCCACTGTGGGTCACCAAACTGCTTGATTACCGTTGCAATGATCGTCGCAATCCGGTTGAGTTCGTTCGTGAGATGGTTACCCCGAACCTCAAGATCCGCCCGATCGTCATCGTCATCTAAGTCCGAGAGCGATCGCCGCTGAATCTCAATCGCGCGATTGACCTGCGACTCTCGCTTTCGCAAGAAAGAGATCGACTTCTTGACGGTGTCACCGGCGACGCCGTTTTCCGAACCGATCAACATGGCAGCACGACAACAGGCCTCGTGAGCGAGTTGCACGAGAACATCGATGTCGATCGCTTCCTTCGCTATAGCCAACGCCGCGACTGGGTTTCCTGCTGCGAGTTCCTGATCAGCCCGGATCGCGAGTTCATGCGCGCAGTCGATCGAAAAAGATACTCTTGACGGACTCTGTCGATGCAAGACCCACTCAACGGCACCGCGAGCCTCGTTCTTATTTGCAATCTCCAGCCCCATCCCCTTAATCGCGCTCCTGACCTTGGAGATTGTGCCCCGAGCGTTACGCTTTCGAACCCGGAAAGTACCAGTGCCGTCCTGGGCCTGGAGCGCGATTACGTCCAGCGCCGAGAGCTCTCCGTTGATCACCAGATGTGCCAGCACCGACTTTTCTGCGCCCTGAAGTACTTTTGGTCCCATGACCGGCCCGCCCTTGCCGTCCCGGAGAATCCCACGACTGACATCCAGAAACGGCTGCCGCTTGAATTTGCTCAATGTCACGCCAGCGATTTTCGGATCCGAATCGGCCGGTTCTTTATCCGGCGGCGGGTCAGGCTCGGCAGGCTGCCGGACAAGAAGTTCCTCCAGCAGTCGGATCAGGATCTCGAGCCAGCTCCGGCGAAACCAAAATTCCTGCAACGGGTCGTCATCGTTTTTGTTCACGGCCAGACTCCTTTCTAGTGCGTTCTCGGTCCGATGTGTGCTTATTAGTCCAACTCGATGGCCAGACGATGGTTTGGCGTTCGTCGTCGCAAAAGCCGTTATTTCTCGCCGCCGGACGGTTACGAGTTGCTTCCTTGTCGGATTCGGTGAGTCGGTAAAGCCGACGGAATTTGCGTGTTGCGCTCACCCATGCGGCCTTCGCTTTGCGTAAGCAGATGAGAACGAGAATCAGGAACGGCAGGAGCACCAGCGTCACCGCCAACGCGACATACGGAACCAATAGACCGTTGATCACGCCGTCGGCATGAGTCTCAACGTGAGCGGGTGATTCCGGCGCCCCATGCTGCTGGCCGATCATCCGCAACAGCGCGATGACTGACAGCACCGCAGTACACACGGCAAGTGCAAGACGGCCGCCGGCTCCGAACACCTCTGCTCGTCTCAATGCGAATAGCGAGCATGCGAACACAAAAACGCCGATCACCAGCAAGGCGATTGACGCCAACGTACTCATGATTTCTGCTCCCAAAACCCACGATCGTGCCGGCCGGGGCGGGCGCGAACGGGCCACGCGCGAAATCTTCCATTCGCACGACAATCGGATACGATGGGGAGCAGGAAGCGCGGGCCAGATCTGCAACCACGCGGAGGGCCTCGGCCCCCTGCTCGCCCTTGGTGAATCAACTTCGGTTGTTCGTCAGGGGCGTTTTTTCGCGCCCCTAGCGCCCCCTTTCTTCTTAGCCGAGTTCGTGCCGCCGTCACCCAGAGCGCACAAGAGCCCCGCGGCGGCCTCCCGAAACGCGGCAAGGTGACTGTCGGCCCTTGAAATGCACAATTCCAGGCGAGACACCTCCTCGCGCACTTGGTCGACGACGGCAGAACGCGGTTGTCGAAGGAAAGCATTCAGGAGTATTGGAATATGTCGTTCGACATCGTCAATCGAATACGACGGGCGACTTCGCCGTTTCATTTTCTGTTCCCGGTAAAACTGATCGAGAATGTTCTCGAGTCCGCCTCGCAACGCGTGGTAAATGATGTGGAGCGGGATCGGCGGTTCTACGAGCAGGCCTCGCCGTCGGGCTTCGACCAAGCTCATTCGCACCATACCCTGGAATTCCTCGTGATATTGGATCGACGGATTCTGCGCCGCGCTGCTTGGGTAGGTGTTCCTGGAAACCACCCTGCAAACGTCTTCGTAGTCCCGGAAGACTCGCACATACACACGGAGGTATTCCTGGAGTTCTGAGATAGGGTCGTCCAATCCAACGGTATTCGCTCGAGAGCGCTCGTACATCTCGCCCCACATGAGGTCGAACATGGCTTTAAGAATTCCACCCTTGCTCCCGAATTTCTTGAAAAACAGGCCCTCCGAATACTCGCCTCCCCCGAGGTCTTTGGTTCGAGTGTCGTGATACCCTTTCATCGCGAATATCGAGGCGGCGTAAAGGAGAAGCTCGCGCGCGAGCGGGTCATCGGAATGTGGCGTTCGCGGGCGAGGCATGTGTTCCTCCACTACTTGTGAGCGAGTACTCACATATTGTAAGTGTCCGCTCACGATCGTCACCATCAAAATATGAAGAATGCGCTAAGATTCGACCCGAAAGAGGAGCTGGTCCATATCTCCTTCTTCAGAAGCAACTTACAGGCCAAATCGGCCCCTGCGCGATCAACAAAACGCCGCCCAGACAAGGGGCTATTCCGATTGTGGAACTTGAGACCGGTCGATGAGCGACCCAAGGACTCGAGGATCGTGCCTACGAGGCCTCCATACTGGTGAGTTCAACAATGAAACCGACGCGGGAACACCGCGCGGCTGCCCAATTGACCCCCTCGCAGAGTCGACATCGAAACATTTATAAACACAGATGCCATGGTTGTGTCATTACAAAATGACACCATGAGATTCCACTACCGAACCATCACAAGCTATCGCGAGCGTCCCCCGAAATGGACGCTCGTCGAAGAGAAGACGGATTATCGTAGTCCGACGCAGCGATACATCGACAGCGTTGACCAATCCGTCCGCGACTCTCGGTCGTTCGCGTCCTTGGGTTCCGCCAACGACGTCGCGTCGTTCGTTTTTACCAACCAGGTGGCAGCCAACGAAACTACCTCGCGCCAGCTGGCGTACGTTATCGAGGAACGTCGGGCCCTTCAGCAGCGTCACCTCAAGGATATTCAATTCCGTATCGACGAACTCATGGAACGAAAACCGCTCCGTCGGCCCGGGTTGGGGTTCTATGACGACGCCACGCTCACCGAAGTCGAACGGCAGATCCTGAAGCTCGAGTTGGAGAAACGCGACGTCGAGCTTGCGCTGTGGCGCGACACGCATGAGCTGCGATCAAGTCTGGTCAACGAACGTCGGGACCGCGAGGCCACGCGGCGCCGCCTCGGGTACTTCGTCGCGGGAGACTATGGCGGAGTATGACCGGGGCAAGGCTGCCCGGGTGAAGGAACTCTGCCGACTGCTCAAACCCGTGATCGGCGACCAGGCCGAGCGTATCTGGATGGGTTACATCGCCGAGGACGAAACAGGCAAGGCACAGCTCCTCGACTATCTCGAAATCCTCGCCTCCCAGAAATTCAACGCCACGCTCGATGACCAGGGCCCGGGCCTGCTTCCACCAGGCGAGGCCACCGCCGCGGGTGCCTACCACTTAGGGACCGTCGCCTACAACGCTCGATCGATGTATCCGTTCGGGCTTCGCGAGGGCGAATGGCCCCAGCATGTCGGTGTTTTTGGCAGGAGCGGAAGCGGAAAAACCAACCTCGGCTTCCTCATCGTTCAGGATCTGATCCGGGCCGGCAAACCCGTCTTGATTTTCGACTGGAAAAGAAACTACCGGGATCTGGCGACGCTGCCCGGATTCGAAAATCTCGCGATTTACACCGGCGGACGGTCAACGGCGCCGCTTCGCTTCAATCCGCTGATTCCACCGCCGGACACGTCGCCGCAGACCTGGATCAAGAAGCTGATTGCGGTTCTCGCCCACGCGTATCTACTGGGCGACGGCGTAATGTTTCTGCTGCAGGAGGCGATTGATGCGACGTACAACGATTTCGGCATCTACGAGGGGAGCATCGAGCGCTGGCCGACCTTTCACGATGTGCTGGACCGACTCCGTGCCCGTAAGGCCGCAGGACGCGAGGCCGGATGGATGTCGTCCGCGCTGCGGGCCCTCGGCAGCGTCTGCTTCGGCGAGATGGACACGCTCGTCAATCATGGACACGACCGTGTCGAAGATCTGCTCGCTCGCCCGGTCGTGCTGGAACTCGACGCCCTGACTCAGAGTGACAAGGTGTTCGTGACGCAGGCGCTACTGCTTTGGATCCATCATCTGCGCATGACCGAGCCGGTCCGCGAGACCCTCAAGAGCGCGATCGTCATCGAGGAGGCCCATCACATCCTCTCGGGGGAACGGCGATCGCTGGTTGGCGGGCAAGGCGTCATGGAACTTGCCTTCCGCGAGATCCGGGAATTCGGGACCGCCATCATCCTCTTGGACCAGATGCCATCGACAATTGCCCCATCCGCGCTGGCAAACACATACGCCGTGTTCTGTTTCAATCTGAAGCACCGCGCCGACGTGACCGCGATGACCTCGGCGATGCTGCTCGACGATGACGAGAAAGCCGTCCTCGGGAACCTGCAAATTGGCGAGGCCGTGGTTCGGCTTCAGGGCCGGTCGGCGCGGCCGTTCATGATTCACATACCCGAGTTTGAAATTCAAAAGGGCGCGTTCACCGACGCGCACGTCCGGCAGCACATGACACGGCTGGGACTGCTGTCGGCACGCCGACAGGAACCGACGCGGCCTCGGGGCTCCGCCAAACTTCGTAACGATGAATCCAACGCGCATCATGCAGATACAAATATCGCAGGCCCGTTGAGGGCCCTCATGATGGACATCGCGGACTTTCCCAAGAGTGGTGTTGCCGAAAGGTACAGGCGACTCGGCCTCAGCGTTCGCCTGGGACAGAAAATCAAAGAGGAGTTGGTGTCGCGTCACCTGATTCAGGAAGAGATCCAGACGACGTCCCGCGGCAAGACCCGCGTTGTTCGTCTGACCGATCAAGGACGTCTCATGTTGGAGCCTCCCTCCGAGGCATGAACCGAATGTTCCACCGTGTGGCATCGACATGAAAGATGGTAAGTAGGCGGCGATCGAATCCTCAACGGAATCGGAATTCGAAACAGAGAGTGCAGTTTACGCGTCGATATAAGCGTAAAGTGTCGGTATCTGAAACCCTATCCACCGCCTGAAACTGACCTGCAAGTAGGACCATCCTACTCGGGTGGCGACTTCGGTGTCATCACGCTGGCGCCGTATTTAAGTCTTCCGGTTCTTGATTGGATTTGAGCAAGTCGCGACATGATCGGCTCGCCGTTCCCTGACGCGAAAACTCCACACACTCTTTCGATGGTCATGGGCAAAATCGAATCATGATTCGCCCCACCGAATAACTCCCTATCAGAAACAACATTCCAGAGATTCCGCTGATATCGAACACGGTTGAGGCCCTTAGCGCGTTGATAACTCGCCGATTAGCGGTTGTGTTCATCGAACGTCGCGATGCGTTCGACAAGTGTCGCCCGTATCTCGTCACGAATCCGGTCCGGCGCGTCCCCTCGAAGAAACCCAGGCGACAGCATGAGCGTCGTCATTCCATTGGCTTGATACACACGTTGCTTTCGCTCGATTGACTGCTGATAGGCGGGGTCGTTCGGTCGCCCACAGTATTCCACGTAGATTCCCAGGCCTCGCAGGCTGAAATCCGGATACCAGATTCGCGTTTGTCCATTATCCACAACGGCAACCGGTTGCTCGTAATCGAAGGGTATCGAGTGACGAGTAAGGGCCGCGGCAATCTGGAGCTCGCCCCAGCTGCGATACGGGGCATGGCTGCAATCGGGTTCATTTGGTGCATTTGTCGGCATGGGTTCGAGAGTCCGGCGGAGTATTTATTCTTTTCGCCGGCGGACGATCGGCATAGCCCCGGGCAGGCTCGGGTCCTCGACGGCGCGCACAATAACGGGGCGCGGCCTTCCGACCACGCCCCAGAATAAGGAACGATTTCACCTGGAGTGCTCAGTGAGCGGTTGGACCGCACACGGTACCTCAGGTCGCGAGCGAACGGGCCTGGGCCTCGTCGATCATCTTCGACGCCTGTTCCTTGGTCAGATTTTGCGGGATATAGCGAACCTGCAGCTTCTCAAGGAAGGCGATCTGCTTGGGCGTTGCCGGCATATCGATGCTACCTTGCGGATCAAGTCGATCGACTCGATCAATGGCACGCATCTGGGCCACGCGGAAGTCCTTGCCGCACTGCTCCAGAATCGCGATCGCGAGATGGTCGTCGCCGACTCGGCCACGAATCGTCTCGAAGAGCTGCACGTAGTTTTCCACGCGGTCTTCGACCGAAAGTGTTTCGATTGTCATGTTGGTTGCACCTCCTTTCAGTTGCCTGGAAAGGGAAACCCCGGCGGGACGCGGCCGCACCAGCTTCGTACGGGAGCGAATCCTCGTCCATGAGGTCACCTGGTCGGGAAGCGAGTTGCTACACTCCCGAACCACGTCTGCTTGCGTTAGGTTTTTCTTTTCCATGCACGGAACGGGACGACGGATTAATACGACTTTAGGCGGAGATGATGAGAGCGGGACCTCCATCATCGATGCCGACCCGTTCACGGGGACAGGCCTATTAAGACCGTAAGTCCGAGTGCTGGTGGAAAAGAAAATCCGCAAGCGCGACAGTGATTCGGCGAGATGCGCATGCGTGCAAGCCGGCGGTGACCGACAACGCTCGAATTTGCCCGCCGGCGAGGGTTACCGGCCGCAACGTCGGTGTCCCTGACTGCCGAATGAGATGCAATGGCACCAGACCAATCGCATCGACAACAAGCCACGGGGAAAACGACGGGGTCGAGACCGAGGCGTAACGGGAAGGTCGGTCCGATGGCGATTCGGACGGGAGCATGGAACGGCAAAGTGAATCTCAGTGGATCTGAGAGCGAAAGGAGTCGGAAGGGTTGATTATAAGGTGCGGGGGGCGGGCCTTCTTCGGCCCGCCCCCCCAAAAAGGGTGGCCAAAGGAGCTTGGCAGAATCTGATCTAATCAGATCAGTCTTCGTCAACGCCCATGATCGTCAGGACCGGCTCCGCCTGGTCGCCGGGGCCACAATGGGCCTTCAGCGTCACGGTCTCGTGTCGCCGCGGGGCCTGCAGGAAGACAACCTTGAATTGGAGCCAGTCTTTGTCGGGCCCGTTTCGCATGCCCCGTATACATAGAAAGAGCATCCAGAGCAGGTCGTGGGCGCGGCCCCGCTCGGACTGGCCCAGCGAAGCGGTGCCCTCGGGCGGAACGATGTACCGATGCCAGACTGATGCGGTGCAGGCGACCGGGATCCGGAAGCCGGTCTCGCCGGCCCATGCCGTCAGATCCACCAGAACACCATCTTCAATCGCCTGGGCCCGGGTGTATCGAAAGATCACAGGGGCATCGTCGAACGGGTTTGTCGAGTTTTCGATGTCATTCATGGTTTCACCTCGTTGTTTCTTGGAATGGTGATAGCGTCACGTGTGTTCGGGTGACGCCGGCGTGTGGGAATAAGCAGCCCGGTAGTTCAAGCCGCTTGTTTGAGCGCACGATCGACGTGAATCGGCGGACCGACATTGCCGTTCATGCAGGACTGAATGGAATGTCTTGAGAGATGATGTGCCGGGTTCGGCACACGAATGGAAATCGATCATTCGATTGCTGCGTTACACACCTCGAGCAGGCGCGACCGCGCGTCGGACCAGCCCAGAAGCCGCTGCGGAATCACATTCAGATCGTCGTCATGCTCTACCCAATCCGGCAGCCGGCTCTTCAACATGCGACATTCAAGCGATCGGTCCAGGTGAAACGCAAGATCGTTCATGGTGCCCAGCAGGCTGCGGTTATTGGTGGGCAGAATGCGAACCCCGCCGCGGTATTCTTCCAGGATCCGGTCGGCAACCTCTGTTCCGCCACCCACGCGACGAACGGCATCATGTACCCGCTCGATCAGCCGAATGTAGACGGACTCCAGAGAATCGGAGTGTCCAATCGGGATGACGACGGCATAGAGCGTCCGCTCGTTGACGCAAAGCGCCATCGGAATCCGCCAATACCACACGAGATTGGCGTACCAGCATCCCAAGAGGGACTCGGGCATCTCCGGCTCGGGCCCTGACACATGCGTTTCATCGAAGTGGTCGATGAGTTTCCGAGTACAGCGTAACTTCATCATGATCGAGTGGCTTCTGTAGGGCGTCGTGGTTCCTTGCGTAAGGAATCAGCGGCATGCACTCGCATCGAAACAGACGACGTCTCGATTCTACGGACTCGCCTTCCAGAAGGTCCAGCCGTTGGTGACGCCACCAGCACGCCCGAGGTTGCGGGACTGCCGATACGCCTCGGTCGCCTCGATAGCGGCGCGGGTGGGCGTGATGCAGAGCGTGCCCTTAGCTGAACCCGAGGTAATCAGGATGCTGCGACCACTCTTGACGCGGGAATTCTCGACGACGGTCGCCGTAAGGGTCTCGCCGTCGATCCGGCCGACGAGTTCGGTCCCGATCGGCCACCATTGATGGCCTTCGCGAGGCCGCCCCACGCATGCCGTCGAGACCTTGGACTCGCGCGTCCGAAGTCGTTCGCGTTCTCCCACGGTCAGTCCCGACGGATCGGTTACGGAATCATTCTGAATCCTGATCTCGATCACTTCTTCGTCCGTTGACGTCGTGGGGGGCGATCCGTCTTCCGGAAGGCTGTCGACAACTGCTGTAGAGCAAGCTGCGCCCGTGCCGCGGATCTCGTCGAGTTCCTCGGCCGACAGCAACATCGCGATGTCGAGCATCTGTCTGGTCTTTTCATCCAACATGGTGAATTCCTTTCGTCAAAGTGCGGCCGAGCAGCTTGCACAGCTGGGCCGGCAGGTCCTCAAGTCGTTGCACAACAATCGTGTTCGAGATGATCTGTTGCAGGCTGTCGTCCTGGATACCGACGCCCACGAGTTCAATGCCGGCACCGGCGATTCGTTTCGCGGCGTTGGCCGCATGCGCCACGCACGCACCGTCGCTACCTTCACATGCCGGCCGGCCGTCGGTCACGACCAACTGGATCTTGCGCGTCTCAGGTCGCACGATGAGCCGCCGGGCACCGATCTCCATGGCCTCGCCGAGCGGGGTGAGTCCCGAGCCCCGGATGCTCGGCAGGCGCTGGATGGCGGTCTTGATCGAATCCTCGAAGCGCTTGATGAGGCCGATCTCCAGGTTGCTGAGCCGGGTGAAGCGTTGCTTGAGTCTGCAGGGTTCGACGCCGGTCTGTTCGGCGGCCTCGAGCGTTCCCATCTGATCGCCGGTCGTGAAGGTGAAGGCCTCGGTGGGAATCTTCAGATCGCTAAGCGCCTGCAGGAGCACGCGGACGGCATCCCGAGCGACATCCATCTTCGACGGTGTCATGCTGCCCGAGGCGTCGAGCACGATGGAGACCGCGGTCGATTTGCTCTGGACCAGCGCCCGCGTCCTGAAGACATCCAGGGCCGGGCGATCGAGACAGAGCCGATGCAGCGACCTGGGGGACAGCGCACCGCGGGGCTGCTCTTCGCGCCACCAGCGCTTTTCGGCAGATCGCAGGGCATTGGTCAGACCGCGACGCAGGCGCCGGACCTCATCTTCGCCTCGTGCCAGCAGCGACAGGACGTCCGCGTCACTGGCGCCGGGCACGAGTTCGATGCGATCGTGCTTGCGGGTGAAGATGCGGTAGCATTGATCCCCATCCACCTTGGCGACGGCGCGCTCGATGCCGGACGCAACGACCTCGCTGATCAGCGAAGCGCCGCTCTCGCTGTCAACAAATCTCGTGATGTCAGACAGGTCGACAGCGGCTTCGGCATCGTCGTGTATGCCTCCCGCGGTGGGCTCACTCTCGTCTGTGGATTCGTTCGGAGATTTCGGATTGCCCGCCGGATCGCCGATTTCATTTGAACCAGTCGATCCTTCTTCGGCGTCGCCACATTCGGAAGCCGATTCCTCGGTGCCAGGTGTCGAAGTCGTGTTCACGGCCGATCCGGGGCCAGGCGTTTCCGCGTCGCCCTCTCCCGCGCTTGAAGCCGATGGACCAGCCGGCTGGTGATCTTCCTGCCGCTGTCGCTTCTGCTTCCGCAGCCAGCGTGCGAGCAACTTCTCGGAGAGCGCGGCCGAATCGGCCGTCGACCTGACCTGGGGAAACACAGCTAGAAGGTCCTCGTCGCCGACGATCTCCTGCTCCAGACCAAGCATCTCGGTGTGATGCGACAGCTTGAGGTACACGGCCGTGCAGAAGCGCCGAAACGGGCTTGCCGTCCGCAGCGCTGCGCGGACTCGAGCCTTGACCTGTTCGAACAGTGCATCGAGATTCGCACGAACGCCCGGCCAGCGCTGCATGGCCCGTTGCTCGATCAGGGCATCCTCGACCACGTTGAGCATGGCCTCGCAGCCGGGATACGCGCGGTTGAACCTGGCGACCTCGTCGAAATCCGACCATACGACGTGGGCGGACTCGTGGTCCAGAAACCCGATGATCATGCGCTCCAAATCCGGCGCCATCGGGTCGGGAAGGGACGGCAGGACAATCTTTCTCCCGTCGGTGTACGCATTTTCGCCCTGGCAGATCAGTGAGATGCCGAACGAATCGGTCAGGGTTCGGGCCAGCCGTTCCAGCTGGCTTTCCAGTGGGTTGAATTTCATGGTGAAACTCCTTTCGCGATGCGTATGAAAAAAGCCACGCCCGTCGCATCGCGATCACAGGCCTGGCAACATCATTGAACCTGGTTGTACGGATTACTTGCCGGTGGGACCGACGTGATGGTCGAACGTCTCGGCGATCACCTTGCGGTCCTCGGGCGGCACCTTGTTGAGGATCGTCGTCTGCAGCGCTCGCGGAAACTCATTCCCCCGCGCCAGCCGGGCACACAGCGCCAGCAGGCGCCGCGTTGTGATCGTCGTCGTGAGTTGTTCCTCGGCATGGGCACGGCGCAGGTCCCCCGCCGCCCTGACCAGGCTGATCAGGAGGTTCTTTTGAAGTGAGGAATGGCGCGCCCGTAAGAGCCCGACTTCCTCGTTCTGCGGCAGGTAATCGACGTGGACCACGACGTCCCATCGATCGAGCCATGAGAAGTTCAGCACGTGGGTCCCGCTGGCATAGAGCCCCGAGTCCGAACCGAACCCCAGCGTGTTGGCGGTAGCGACCAGCCGAAAGTCCCCGTGCGGCGCAATCTCTTCGCCGGTATCGGTCAGCAGCAGTCGTCCGCCCGGTTCCAGCACCTGCTGCAAGGTGAAGCCGATCTCCGGCTGCATCGCGTCGATCTCGTCGAGTTGCAGGATATGGCCTTCGATCATGGCCTGCGGGAGGATGCCGCGGACGAACACGGTCTGACGCTGCTCATTGACCGTCCAGTGGCCGATGAAATCCGACACCGAGGTCTCGCCATTCAGCGATACCCGGCGCACGGGGCGACCGGTCAGCGCCGCGATCTGGCGCACGAGTGAACTCTTGCCGGTGCCGCTGGGACCGTAGACGAAGACGCGTTCGTCATGTTCGATGGCCTCGGCGACATCCCGACAGGCGTCGGTCCACACGAAGCTGGGATCCGAATCGGGAATGAGCGGGTGATCCACGCCGTAGCGCGCCGACATGGTGGCGCCGGCCACATCCACGTTGAAATGCAGAACCTCGCCGACTCGTCGGACCCCGCGGGATTCAACGAATCCAGCGAACGCGTCGCCGTGAATCGGCAGTTCGGGAAATTGTCGGCGAAACGCCCCTGGCTCGACGCTGTGGTCGGTGCGAAGATGAATCGCCAGAGAAAACTCCTCGGTGTTCCCGCAGAGCGGGCATTCGAGTCTTCGGGACATGGTGTCTCCTTTCAAGATAGAAGAGCCCGGCCGTCACGATCCGAGGGTCACGCAACGCGCGCGATGATCTCCCACGAGAACGGACGTTCCGGGCCAGTTTGTTGACGTGAGGTCAGCGGCTTCGTCAAAGCCGTGAATATGAGGTTGAACAGCTTCGCTCGACCTGAAGTCACAGAAAAAGTGAGTCGAGGATCAAGGCATCGGTGGAGGATCGAATTCAGGCCCCGGCGGTGCGGTCAACGGATTGTCCGCTGACTCAGTCTCAATAGCGCTCGCTAGCAAGTCCTGGGGCGTAACCGAATCGGCAATCAGGTTGGGTCGAATCTCCGGCGCCGCGACCTTGCGATGCAACGTGAACTTCCGGCGACAGTCGTTGCAGTACTTCAGCGGTCGATCGCCCATCGTGGCGGTCTTCCTAACGCCTTTGCTTCGTGTTCTTGAACTCCCGCAGTACGGGCATTTGGCTTTTCGTCCTCGTTTCATGTTTCAGTTGCTTGTCCTCCGCGAAAACCCTCCTTTCCGGCTGTTTCCGCCCGGTGATCAGACCTTCATGGCCTTGATCGGACCGAAATCCTCCTGGTCATCCACCGGTTGACTATGCTGGAGCAGATACTTGTAGGCTTCCTCGAGCGCCGAGATCGCCTTGGGCACTTCGTTGAGGCTCAGGCTGTTGGTGCCCTTCCATTCGCCGGACTTGTCCTTGTAGCGGACCTCGATGATGACCTTGGCGATCGGCACGGCCTGGCCGGCGCGTTCCGTGATGTTGCGAAAGATCGACGCGCGCACCGCGCCCATCTTGAATACACGTTCTGGTTTTGACATTGGAGTGTTTCCCCTATCGATTGGATCTACCAAACCGATACGATCGATAAGACGATGCATTTAATAAACCTTTCGACTCCGACCCGGATCGGAGGCGTGCATCGAAGCGCACAGGCCCCGCGGCCTGTGATCGAAGAGCGATCGTTGCGCACGCCGACTTGCAAGGGGGGAAGGAGCCGAACGAGGTGTCGTCACCGACGACGCTGGCTGTTGCGGATGGCGCGGATTGGTTGACCGTTCAGAAGTGCTGAGTTGGAATCGGACCGGCAGGATGTGTTGAAGAAGTAAAGGCAAGGCCATCGAACGCCGAGCCCTGGCTGCAGAAATGCTCGCACTGGAGAGCGATTCATGCGGAAACAGGTGTTTCCGGGCGGAATGACCGCGAATCGTGTCTCGTGCACGGCGAATAGCTCGCCACACGACGAGCAACGAATTCCGACGCATGCTGACCTCGCATCGACGGATCGCTCACGATCGACATTCCAGTTATGAGGTGGTTGGCGATCGTTCGCGCTCCTGACGCTGGTTCAGCACAGTCGTAATTATGATTCTCAATTGAAGTCAACAGAGTATTTAAGTTTTTGGGAACACGGTGTTTCTGAATTCACTACGCCAGGCTGGCCAGTTCAGAGTCGCGAACCAAGGACTGAATCGGTCGGAGGCTAGCGTCGTTTAGATCAATGCTCCGAACCGATGAGACTCGACATGGCGAAATATTGACAATCGAATCCAGCAGACGCGGGAACCCTTTGTCCAGAGTTCGGTTGTTAACTCCTCGTGCTCTGCGCGGACACACCCATTGACCTCATTTGGGGGAACCAATTGGTCCTAGTTTGGTATCAATTCGTGCGATGGAATCTTCGCCTTCGAAGTCTACCTTCCTTCAGGACGGTGCGGAGCCGAGTCACGGTTGATTGCCATGATCTCGTGGGGTAGCCGCCGTGTTGGGATTGCAAAGCCGGATGGAGCCGATCGCCCCCAATTGTCCGCCACTCGGAATCGGGCCATCGAGTGACAAACCGGGCTTGTTTCGCATTGCCCGTACCGCCATAATGAGACCTGACTTATCGATTGCTGGATTCCCAGCTTGAAGACGGGCACAAGCGATGACCACGCCGAAAGATACTCGGGCGCTGGGGGGAACGGTCGACCTAATGGTCGGGCCCTGGGTACTTCTGCGCAAGATCGGTTGCGGGGCATTTAGCGAGGTATGGAAAGCACGTCACAACATTCTCGAGAATCGAGTTGCCGCGGTAAAGATCGCCACAGATTCGACTTATGTTCGACTCCTGCAGCAGGAGGCGATTGCCGTTGACCGGCTCGATCACCCAAATGTCGTGAAGGTGATCGATGTCGCACCCTTTGATGATCTACCGCATCTCGTCATGGAGTACATCGATGGCAATGCCCTCGATTCGATCATTGCGAACAAGCAACTCGATCTTCCGCGGTCTGCGAGAATCGCTTCCCAAGTCCTCGCGGGGCTCCAGCACGCGCATGATATGGGGATTATCCACCACGACTTGAAGCCCCCGAATATCCTCGTCGGGCCGAACGACGAAACGAAACTGGCGGACTTCGGGCTTGGCAAGGTGGCCGTCGATGCCCATCGATCGATGATGCAATCTACGTCCATGAATGAAAATGAAGCCCAAGCGCTTCGAGGAACCCTTGCGTACATGCCACCCGAACAGGTCCAAGGCCTCGACTTCGATCACCGAATCGACCTCTACGCGTTCGGTGTAACGTGGTTCCAGATGCTGACAGGTCGCCTACCCGCGGGTAGGGACGAGTTACCAACGACGCATTGTAAGGAACTGCCACGGGCCTGCGACGAGATCTACGTGCTTGCCACGGCGTCGCTCGAGCGCCGTGCAACGACCGCGGCCCAGTTGCTCAAGCTCGTCAAGGTTGTGGCGCACCCGGCAGTGGAAGCGCCCGGCGTCGCGGTGGAATCCCGGGGCCTTGCGATGGATCTTGGTCGCGACTCGAGCGGCTTGAGACGCATCACGTCAACGGGGATTGCATGCGAAGAACAGCTGGCATGGGCCGAGCGCCTCGGCGCACCAGTGACCTGGCAAAATGCCTTTAGCATGGCATTCGTTTTGATCCCGCCAGGACGATTCCGAATGGGACGCAGTAATGGCGACGCCACGGCGGTAGAAGACGAAATGCCGCAGGAATATGTAGAAATTGAAGCAGCTTTTTACGCTGGCGTGTTTCCAGTCACCAACCAACAAATCACATACATGATGGGCCTTGGTCCTGGGCAAACCGTGGAACTCGAGACCCTGCTACGCGATCGCGCATTCGCCCCGCGTCTCCGCTCGAACCACGCAGATCCCCTCGACCCCTGCGTCGAGTTGAATGTCGAAGACGTATCGATCATATGCAGCGTCATGCAACGATTTGATGGCATCGAATACAGGCTTCCGTCGGAAGCCGAATGGGAATACGCGGCCCGCGCTGGCTCAAGCGATCCGTACTGGTGGGGAGACCCGGTGGATGCAAGCCAGCACGCAGTATTCGGGAGATCATCGCCCTGCCCTGCCGATTCCCATCGGACCAACGCATGGGGACTTGTCGACGTTCTGGGAAACGTCGCCGAGTGGACGGCCAGCAAGTATGCCCCGTTGCGAGAATCCGCCAAGGTAGAGGTCGTTCCGCCAAGTCACGCGGGCAACCGGGTCGTACGCGGCGGAAGCTGGGCCAGTAAAGACGAGATGGACCTCCGGGTAAGTCGCCGCGTCCCTCGGCACGGCCAAGTGCGAGCTAACTGGATCGGCACTCGGCTCGTGGCAAACGCGAAGTCGGTAGTCGATCAACTGAAGAGGGAGTCGAGCTAGGAGGGGCGATTGCATCAATCGATCGCCCAAAGAGTGGCAATGGAATTACCGACTTGTCTAATGTGCGGCGAGAGTATCGAACCCGGAGCAGATTCGTGCCCTGCGTGCAAAGTTGCATTGAAACGATGTGCCAACGATCAATGTGGTCAGGCCCTTCCCCTGGAAGTTGAGTTCTGCCCATTCTGCGGATCGGAGAACAAGCGCGAGGCAGCAGAAAACGAGACGGTTGCCGAGGCGCCTTGCAACCTCGCTTCGATCGACGCCACGGATTCAGTTGACTCACGTGAGACTATCGTCGCACCGGCCGAACCAGGAAGTCCATCTACGTTAGCGATCGGTAACTTGCCAGGTACGGAGCTCGGCCACGCCGACGTCCTTCAGGCTGACATCAATAGCTCGGCAATGCTGGCGACCGCGTCCATCGGGGGCATGATCGGGCAATCGCAAATTAGCGCTTTTGACGAGGGCATGGCAGACCTCGGGCCTTCAGTGATGGGCGAATCGAGTGCACCCGTCAGGCTAGAATTCAACCTGTCGGCCAAGTTGCGAATCGGGCAAAAGGGGCTTCTTCGCCTTCGAATCACCTCCGACGTATCGTCCAATCGGATGAGATTATGCACTCGTTGCGATTCTGAAGTACTTGAATCACCCGTCGAGTTTCAACGACTTATTGAACCGGGCGAGGCGATCGAACTGGATCCGATTCGATTCGTACCCCGCAATGCAGGCGCCGACATAATCCAGATCACGATTGAGGCAAGTAATCGCCAAAACGTCCCCTTGGGTCGGTACGAGGCGCTACGCTCGATCGAGGTGGAGGATCCAAGTTCTCCGGATTCACAAAATCGAATCGAAGCCGGGGGCGACGTGATCATCATGGGGAATGCCGGTGGGCAACTGGGATTCCCCGGCCTGACACACGAACCATTCGAGCACTCGGCTGCCGAATCGTGGCGTACGCTCCCTCTCAGGGTGGACACCCAATTTGCCCGTCGGCTGGCAAGAATAAGGCCGCATCAAATGCCGCCCCAATTCCCAGCTATCCCTGGTGGAGCTAGTGCGGGAGGCCAAGTGCTTGATTCGGCTGTACGGTTCGAATACGCAAGCGGGGAGACGCTTGGCTTGCTTGTTACCACCGCCCGTGCGTGCGGCATTGGCCGTGGCGGTATCCCTGTCGTGCGCTGGCTGATTCACGCGCCGGACGGCAACGCGCAGCAGGAGGCGCGGCTATCTCGCTGTCATGCCGTATTTCAATTGGATAAGAACCTTGCGTGGGTCGAGGATCGTAGCACGAACGGGGTCTGGCTCAATGACAAGCGCATTGCCCGGGGCAAGGCCGAGATTCTCGCGGACGGCGATGAACTGAACTTCGCCGACGTTGTCTCGTTTGCTGTGCGTCTCGGTGGAAACCAAGCAGGGGTTAGGTCCATCTGGCTTACACGTAGCGACATCACGGGGCAATTGCTCGCATATGCCATGGTCGACCCCCGCGAACCCATGCTAGTCCCGGACGGCCTTCTTGGATCACCCGATGCTACTTGGATGGCTTGGCGGCGGGGCAATGCGGAAGACCTCGAAATGCAAGTCAGCGACGGATCCGCCGATTGGACCGCGATCACGGAAGGCGCACGAACACGGCTCGCTGCTGGCATGACAGTGGAGTGGCAGAGTCGTCAAATCCCGACTGACCTCTTACAGAGCATCGCCAGCGGATCGACATGACGATCAAGAGATAGGATTCAACCATGGAACGACAAGTATGCCCACAGTGTAACAGGCAGACTCCCAAGGCGCAATTCTGCATGTTCTGCGGAAAGGAGTTGTTTCCCCAGGTCAAGACCGAGGTCGAAGATCTTCAGACCATCAGGGCGACTGTGGCCCGTGCTGCAAGCGCGTCACGTGATCAGCAATTCGAGCTTGCACGCATCTCCGTTCATAAGTCCCTTTCGTCTGCTGGGTTCCCCGGAATCAAGCGACTTGTCGTGCCACCGGGAAAGCAGACCGTCGTTTGCGCCGATGGTAAGCAACCCGTCTTTCTCCAAGCTGGCAATTACAGCGTTACTCGGTCAGGGGCGGAAACCGGAGCGCTCGGAGCCCTGCTCGGCGGCATCAGGGGCGGAATCGTCACGGTCTGCGAGGCGCCGGCAGCCCCGTTCTTGGCTAACTTCGTGCTTCCGGACGGCGCTACCTTAAGTGAATACGACCTCATGGCGCAACCTGCGGGTGAAGAGTGCTTCGAGATTCACGAGAGCCTCGACCGCGTAATAAACAACCCCTCGGAGGTGCCGAGTGCCCAAGATGCCCCGGGGTTGATGCCTTTCAAGAGCGCCATCAAGGCTGCGTATTCCTCCCAGAATATCAGGACATCTGATGACCTGCTCGGCGGAATCGAAGTGCAATTGCGACTCAAATGCGACGATCCGGTCCAACTTCAAGTCAACCTGATCAATTCGCATGAATTGTTTAGGGAGCACGAGGAACTCGAAGACTGGGACAAGTTCCAAAAGCATGAACGTCATTCGTTGATGAATCGCATGTTCTCCGCCTTAAAGATGGGCTTCAAGCTGCAAGAAGATGTTCCTCCGTTCACATTCCGCGTGTCGGCGTTGTTCGGGCGGTTACGGAACGAGTTCGAAATGGCGGTTCGCGCTGCAATCCGGAACGAAACCGTGCAGGCCCTATACGACACGACCGACGTGCGGGAGCGAGTCAAGGGCGACATCGCGCATGCAATGTCGCATTCACTGAGCCTATACGGTATCAGCATCGACCAGGTCGTCGCGTTCCAATTCAATTGCCCCGAATACGAGAAGCTCCGCTTCAAGCGAGGCCAGCTTGTTGTCGATCGCTCATCGCTTGAAGATCAAAAAACGAAGGCCGCGATAGACAAGGAACGCCGCGACATCACAACGGACAACGTTCGCCACGCTACTGCAAGCGACGAGCAGTTGAAGCAGCACGAAATCTCCGAGGGAGCGAAGACCGCGGAGATTCGTGACGAGGCGGCATTGGATCACCAGCGTCGCGCCCAGCAGCGAGATGCCGAACAACGGGAGCATGAGCGCGAACAATTGCAGTCGGACGAACGACAGCGAACCATGCTAGACGCGGAAAAGGTCCGGTCTCACCAACAGCTTCAATATGAGAAAGTCAAGGGGCTCATGGAGTTGCAGAACCAGCAACAGGATGCCGCACTCAGGCGCCAAACCGAGTGGGCAAAGACTGTCGCCCAGCTGAACCTGGATGCGGATTCGATCCTCGCGGTAATGCTGCAGTCGAACCCTCAACTCGGATCCGTCCTGGTAGAGATGAAGCGGGCTGCAGGAATGCAGCAGATGCTCCAGATGCGCGAGCAATTCGAGAAGCGGTTGGTACAGGTTCTCGGTCAGGATAAGCAACAGATAGGTCGGCTGATGGACGAGGCGGTTAAGCAATTCGGACACGTAATGGCCAAGCGCGCCGAGGCAAGCCGCCCGCAAATCATCTCCAGTTCGGCAGGGCTGCTTCAGATAAGCCCCACGCCGCCAAGTAACGATGAGAACTCGCCTGGAAATGATAACGAGAATCTCCAGGGCCAAAAGAAATGAGCGATCAAGGACAACATAATAGTTCACAATTCCCGAATCCATCCGATCCGCCGCCTACGGTAGCGGATGTAGGTGGTAGCAGTGGCTTCGATGCCATGTCGCTGGATGCCGGCGCCACGATTCCCGATCGCGCCTCGACGCGGCCTGCAGGTGTCGATCGCTACGAGATTCGATGTGGTATCGGCGCAGGCGGCATGGGTCAGGTCTTTCTCGCCAAGGATCGAAACCTCGCCGGTCGATGGGTGGCGGTGAAGCGACTTTCAACCGATCTAATGGAGGATGCGCGGGCTCGAATGCGATTCGATACTGAGGCAGAGACCATCGCGCGACTCTCGCATCATCACATCGTCAACGTATTCGAGCGTGGAGAGGACAAAGCCGGGCCTTATATCGCGATGGAATACATCGCCGGGCCCAGTGACGGCAAGACGCCGCCTCCCGCGGGCTGGGAACCCGATTGCCCCAGTCCACCATTAAACCTCTTTCAGCATGTTCGGAACAATGGTCCGCTCGCACCCGAGGACGTGATTCAACTCGGGATCAAGCTTGCAAGCGCACTGAAGTACGCACACGATCGCTCGATCATCCACCGCGACGTTAAGCCAGGCAATGTTCTCTTGGACGAGGAACTCGAGCCGCGGTTGGTCGATTTCGGCCTTGCGCGCGAGACTGACGGCCAGTCGAAGTTCAACACCATGCCCGGCGCCCAGATGCGGTCCTTTGGATTCGGCGCTCCCGAGCAGGAGCGCGACGCGTCCAAGGTGGATCATCGCGCCGACATCTACGGGTTGGCCGCCACGCTGTGGTTCGCTCTCAGCGGCGAGAGCGCCGAGTTCTTCCGCGAGAGTGAAGTTCCGGTCGGACTGAGATCTGTCTTGGTCCGCGCCCTCAAGCGCGACCCCGATCAACGATTTGACAACGTCGCCGACTTGCGTGCCGCGCTGCAATCCCTTTCGGGAGGTAGGCCAGTATTCGAAACGACAATTGAGGCCCCACCTGGATACTGGCAATGCCTAAACTGCGGACAATTCAACCGGGATGCGAGCCGGCACTGCGAAAAATGTGGTGAAGGGAGTTTGCTAAAGTGCCCGCAATGCGGCCAAGAAACACGCCGTGGCGTCGCACATTGCGGACACTGCGGGATCCACCTTGAGCAGTTTATTCACGCGGAGAATTGCCTACGCTTGGCCGAGGAATCCGCCGGCGCAAATCACCTGGAGGCTGCCCACGCGATCCTAGCTCGAATTTCGAGCGAATCTGGCGCCCATGCGAAGCAGATGGAGCGCGCCGAGCGGCTTCGCTCAACGCTAAGTGCGGAAATCGGCGATCGAAAAGCGATAGCGCGTCGGCTTCGCGAGTCGAACGCACGCAAGGCATGGGATGAAAACGCAGCATCAATGCTAGTGAAACTGCGAAAGATCGCCCCGAAACAAGTTCAAGACCCAGAATGGGATGTCGTACCGGCCGATGCCACCATTCCCGAAGAAATAGCCACGCTGGATTCCGATTGTCGCAGGGTAATGCGCGGCGAATTGGAGGCCGCGCTTGAGAACAAGGATCTCGCGATCCTTGCACGTGTAGGACCGATCGCGGTGTCGGCGTTTCCCAACGAGGACTGGACACGCGGCGAGCTTACGCAAGGCGCGGTGTTGCGGGCGAAGTTCCACGAGGATGTTAACAAGATCGCGCAGCGACTTCGTGACGGAGCATTCGCCAGCATCGAGGACTACCAACGCGCGAAAGAAGTCCTCGATGACGCCATGACATGGTCTGGGCACGAGGACCCGCAAACGCTAGCCACGATGACCGAGCAGATTAACGAGGCACTGCGCAAGCTACCGGCACTCTCCAATGCCTGGAACTCGGGTAAGATCAGCGCGCAGCAGTTAGTTGAACTATGGGCGCTTACACCTGCAAACGATGACCTATCCACGGCTGCAAGAAATGCCGAGAACAAACACCAAGCCGAGGCCCAGCGATTGGAGCAAAGCGGAGCCTGGGACGCCGCGTTGAAGCACTGGGAACTCGCCGACCTGCTGTCAACTCACCCCCGTGGCCTTGCCGACAAATGCACGGCACGACGAGAAAGTGCACTTCGCGCCCTTGCCGAGTCAACGATCAAGAGTTGGCCAGCGCGCGCCTACTGGGCAGGCATGTACTTCACTGTTCTCTTTTTCGCAATCATCGCAACTCGGACGTTGTTCAATCCGCCAACTTGGGTTGAGCCCGCCATTTGGGCGGGCACTGGTTTTTTTGTCGGCCTCCTCCACTGCTGGACGGTTTCGGCGATCCTGAAAGGGCGCAGCGCATTCATCCCCATCCTGCACGCCATCTCGTTCGGCGGAGCCGCCTATCTCGTGGGGAACGGGTTGACGCCGCTGTCATCGCCGTTCTCGAACAGCCTGGCGTTAACAATTTTCCATGCCGGCGCATTCGCTTCGGTGCTCACGCTCCTCCTGCATATCGGTCACTGGCGCGAATACGCACGCATCTGGCCGATCCTGATTGCGTGGGTGTTCATACTACCATTGGGAGGTTACTTGCTGCAGTATTCGATCGAGGGCTTCCGGAGCATCGCGGCAGGTACGGTGGAGCTTTCCACCAATATATACGCATCAAGAAACCCGGCACTATTGGTGAATCCGCAGTCATCGCTGATTTACGTCGAATCGTCGGGGCTTTCGAACAACGACCAAATCCTGTTTCGAGGCGTCCGAGCGATTGTCCTGTCTCTTTCGGCACTCGTCGCCGGCCTTTTCGCCGGAATCGTGTTCATGAATCCCGCTCAGGGACAAATCAGCGCGTACACGCAAGCCGATCGCCCATATAGGCGCCTGTTGCCAAGGATCGTCACGGTGCTCGCGTGCTGGGTTTTCTTGGTCTTCGCGTTCATGGGTGACCCTGGCCAGTGGATCGTCGGGGGATTCGTGATCGGATTCGGCGTTGCACTTTCGCGCATATTGTTAGGAAGCGACCAAGTCGAGGTATCCCCTCGTCAATGGGGGCGAGAAATCCTCCGAGCGTTGCTAACAATCGCGTGTTTCTGCGGCATGACGATCGCCGCAGTGTCGATTTCAGGAGCATTGGCAGAGGAAGTCAAGTTCCCAAGGGAATTGGATCACCTAAGGCGTATTGTGATAATGTTGCTTCTGGTTAGCGCAATCGGGTTCGTATCGTTCCTCGTCTCAGGGAAAGTCAATGCACAGCGCATGCGCACCATGTTCGCGCTCCCTGTCGGCTGGCTGTTTCTCGCCATGATAAGCGCCGGTTTATACGGGCTCGATTGGTCGAGATCCGGTGGCCGTGCCCTTGCTTTCGAACAATCCTGGATACCTGCCCTCGTCGGCGCGTTTTTCGCCGGCTCGCTGATCGTCTCATCCGCGGCACGGCGTGAATCAAAGAGTTGCATGGGGCCCTTCCTTGCGACCGCTTCGATTCTGGTGATCGCGAGCGTGGCGTACACGGTTTTCGGCTAGTAAGTGTGACCGTAGTTGGGGTCACTGACGCAACGCATCAGGGGCAATCGAACGAGACTTTTCGATTGATCCAATACTTCGTAATCGTGGCGTCACGTGGTCCTGCAAACTGAAAGGATGACCCTGCAACCCATAGAACCGCACGGATTCGCAGCATGAGTTTCAGACGCCCCTCCAGATGTCACTCCTACAGCGCATAAACGGCTGTGCGACAGATACGACATCCATCAGCTCGTCGGGTTGGTCACCCGGAGACTACGCAGAGTTGCCCGACGCTCGGCCTGCACCGCGAGACTGTTGTCCGGTTCGTCAATCAGTGCGTGGACGCGGACGCCGGCCCCGCCGGAGACCTTCGTTCATGCCTCCAGAATCCTCTGGCTATTGTTGGCAAGGTGACGCGTGCCTTGTGCCACCACGGGAATAAGTCGGTCCACGGCATCGATCATGGCTTGCGCCGAAGCTGCCCGTGGGGCTGGAACAGCATATATCACCCGATCCGTTGCCGCGTCGACAAAGCGGCGGCCCTGGTATCCGACATCGAGGTAAAGATCTGGCTCGCCATCGAGGAAGACTCCTGTCCGATTCCATCAGAATACTCTGAACCGCACCGGCGCCGCTTTCGGCATCCAAACCGAGATGATATCGTCGTCGACGAGCCGCGCGAGTTCAATAACATGTGCTCGCAGCTTTTCCGCCACACCGGACCCGATCGGATCCACGCCGTGCGCCAGCAGCGACTGGTTGCGCCGGCCCAGCAGGTTGGCAAGTTCGCCCGGCTTGCCGTCATCCCGCGATCCGTACCGCCGGCGGAACTCCGGCACGACTGGATCGTTGAGCTGCTCCAGCAGCGTGATGCACGCGTCGACGCCCAGGGTGAGCTTCTCGCGATCACCCTTTTTTTTCTCGTATTCCCTGCGAATGCCCGCGGGAAGTTTCTCGATGTCGATGTTGCCGCTCTTCAGCTCGTGTTTCTCCAAGAGCAGCTTCTGCACCAGCATTTCGATCGCCCGGTACATTCGTGCCACCGCGTCGTCGAATCGCCCCTGGCGCATGCACCGATCGATATTCGACACCAGGTCGGCCACGAGTGGCGCGCCGAATTCCTGGTTACCGCGTGATTTGTTTGCCGCATCAATGAGTTTCCGATTGTCATTGATCAGCGTCGGTTCCTCGAGGCAGCCCCATTCGCCTGGATGGCCGCTGTTGTGGTGGGCGCTCCTGGCCGCCTTCCAGTCGAATCTCTGCCACGCATCGTACATATCGCCGGCGTAGTGCAGGGCCCGCGCGATTTCCCGGAGACCCTCCTCAGACATACTCGCGATCTTCAGAAGCGGCGCCGCCAGGTCACGGGCCGCAGCGTAGTTGCCGGCATGGAACATTTCCCTCGCCAGCCGCAGTTGGCGGTGAGCCACGATCAGGTCGGGCTCGATTGAGCGCACGTCGGTGCTTTCTACGACGCGACCGCTCTCGTCGCGCTGCCCGACGATGTAGCTGAGAGTCCGGGCTCCGCGTGAAATCGCGAGCATCATGGCGGCGGCCGACATGGGCTTGGTGCCGCTGGTGTAATCGACGACCACCTCGGCGGTCTCATCAGCACTCGTCCACTCCGACCAGGCCCGGTTCCATTCGAGGAAGAGCGCCTGTGGATCGTCCTCGTCCCTGCAAACGTGATGGCTGTAACGATCCCCAGCCCAGCCTAGTTTTTTCGTGATCAACGGAAGCGTTTCCGCCGCAGTCTTCTCTGAGCAAAGAAATACGACCCTTGCAGGTGCGCATCGCTGGATCGAGAAGCACAGTGCATTCGCGATGTCGTCTCGGACGCGGCCCGTGCCGACGGTAAGAATGAGCACCTTCTGCGCAACCACCTCCGCTCCTTCAATGATGACGTTTCCGTTCTTGTCTCGGACGAGAATGTTGCTTGTATCGGTCATCCTCTCCTTGAATCGCTCGTTGGGCGATTTGTGCATGGCATGCTCCTTTCAGAGAAGCGGGGCTCAATCCCTTGTTCATCAGGGAAGTGCTTCAAACGTGCGTTGACGGTTTCGACGGCAACAATCCACCCTGTCGCGTCTCAATCCCTTGTTCATCAGGGAAGTGCTTCAAACTCGATCCGGGCGTTGTGCCGGTGTCGAACACGCGGACACAGTCGTCTCAATCCCTTGTTCATCAGGGAAGTGCTTCAAACAACAATGATCAAGCAAGTGACAATTGAAGTGGGTAAGCGCGAGGTCTCAATCCCTTGTTCATCAGGGAAGTTCTTCAAACGAGACGTTGGATCGACGATGGTTGAGAGACAAAACACGCCGCATCGGGTCTCAATCCCTTGTTCATCAGGGAAGATCTTCAAACATGGGTGACCGCCAAGGCATCGAGCCTCGCAGCCGCCCAGTCTCAATCCCTTGTTCATCAGGGAAGTGCTTCAAACACCCGTCGAGACGATCGACGCGATTCTAGACAATTGGCTAGAGTCTCAATCCCTTGTTCATCAGGGAAGTGCTTCAAACCGGGGCGCATGTCGACGCCTATCTGAATCTCAGGGCGCAGGGGTCTCAATCCCTTGTTCATCAGGGAAGTTCTTCAAACACCAATGAACAACACTTCCCTCATCAACCAACTCCTCAAGGCCGTCTCAATCCCTTGTTCATCAGGGAAGTTCTTCAAACGCGCTTACCCTGGATCATTTTCCGATATCGTCGGCCATCCCAGTGTCTCAATCCCTTGTTCATCAGGGAAGTTCTTCAAACACGGCTATGGCCCCTCTGAGATTGCAGACTCGCTGATCGAGCGTCTCAATCCCTTGTTCATCAGGGAAGTTCTTCAAACATCAACGAACTCGCGGCCGCCATCGACGCAGGGCGGATTCCCGTCTCAATCCCTTGTTCATTAGGGAAGTTCTTCAAACGTGCAACACTAACCTTCAACGAAACGAGGAACATCATGAGTCTCAATCCCTTGTTCATCAGGGAAGTTCTTCAAACGATCAACGGCCTCAACATGGACAAGAGCGACGTGATCTAGTCTCAATCCCTTGTTCATCAGGGAAGTTCTTCAAACCGTCGTAGAACACGCGGAATCCGACAACTACGACGCGGCGGAGTCTCAATCCCTTGTTCATCAGGGAAGTCCTTCAAACCTGTGTAGGGACTGTGCCCAGGGTCACTGCGATAATTGTCTCAATCCCTTGTTCATCAGGGAAGTCCTTCAAACGGTACCACAGTCAGAACGCTTTCCGATATGGGAATTGAGTCTCAATCCCTTGTTCATCAGGGAAGTCCTTCAAACCCGAGCGGAAACTACGAAGGCCAAACGTGCTGACCAACTGCCGTCTCAATCCCTTGTTCATCAGGGAAGTCCTTCAAACATCCTCTACCCGGAGGATGTGCTGCACATCAAGGGGCTCGGGTCTCAATCCCTTGTTCATCAGGGAAGTCCTTCAAACCCCGGCCTGCATAACCTGATGCAAAAGCTGGGGTTGCGGGGCCATTTCCGCTGACCCCGAATTGAACGACAATTGCCACATCGTCGCGCATTCGTTCACACTGGTCAATCGGAACAAGTTCACGCCCATTTTTCGCCTCCTTTTGCTCATCCGCTAACCCCCCGGCCTTTTCACTGGCTGGCAGGTCAGCGGCACTACACAATCCAAACCAGTTCCTCCGTCAGCGGGGAGCCCGTCCCGCAGGTCCTCGCGCGATCGCGGCACGCTTCGCAGATCGCGAAGCAGCTAACGACATCGGTCTGCAGGTCGATTTCCTGCTCAAGCCTGTCGACCAAGTGACTGATCGCCTCAGCCGGAAGCCGCACTTCAAACACGCTGAACTGAATGCGATCGCCGACATCGTCCAGGAGCCGTGCGACGCGGGTCCGCCGGCGATCATCACTGATGTCATAACAGATGATATGCCACAAGGCGCTAATCCTCCATGTCGAACCAGGTCACCGGCTCGCCGCCCTGCAAGTATGCAGCATAGCGCTCGGCCTGGAGTTGCAGATGGCGGCGATATGTTTCACGGCGGCCGGTGGGAATATCCACGCGGCGCCGGTTCATGTGAATCTCATACTGCCGGGCAAATCCCTGGAACCCCTTTCGCGTGAGCATGACTCCCGAGCCGGATCGTTCGAAATCCTCCTCTTTGAGCATTCGATTATTGACGAGGTAAAGAACCAGGCGATCCATCAGGCCGTGGCGGAATGGCTCGGCCAGATCGACGGCCAGGCTGGGCCGACCGTAGTCGAGCGCATGAAAGAAGCCCACATACGGATCGAAACCGACAGCATCCAGGAGCGACGTCAGCTCGTTGACGAGGAAGGTATACGCCAGAGACAACAGGGCGTTGACGGGATCTCGCGGCGGTCTCGTCGATCTGCCATCGAATTCGAGATCCGCTCGAATCAGGCGCCCGAATGCGGCGAAATACGACCTCGCTGCCATACCTTCATGACCCATCAGCTCGTCGAGCTTATTGCTGCGTAACGCCTGATCCATCGACGACGCCAGTTCCGACATGGCGGCTGACAAATCCGTTTCGGGATGATTCCGCTGGTAGCGGCCAAGGAGGTCTCGGGCGTTTTCAATCTTCGCATGGACGAGCCCCTTTGCGAGCGCCAGGCGACGCGGGGCATCCTCATAACAGCGATATTGTTCCAGCCGAAGCGCGACGTTTCGGGCCTTGGGCGGTGTCAACTGTCCGATCAATCTGCCGCGTTTGGAAAGCAGCGCGACTTCGATGCCGTCATTCAGCAGTGCCCGCATCGCGGGATGGGTGATGTGGACCGGCCCCCAGAGACAAAGGGACTCGAGGTGCACAAGTTCCCATTCGGCAAGAATCTCGCCGTTCTTCTCAACAAGCAGCGTCTCGCCTTTCAGCTTGACGGAGGCGCCCGGCTCGGTCACGTATCCAGCTGGCATGATTCGTCTCCTGATTGAGACGTCATACTATTCACTTGTCAAAGAGCGCCGCAAGGAATATCAGTGCATCGGCCTCAGACTGAGCCGGGCCCAGCCGAGCGGCATGTCACCACACGCCAGTGAACGGGTGGTCCCCTTCTTTGCGGAATCGTGCATGCCGCCCGTTCGGGAAACGGTGACGCATTCGCGATGGCTGAAGCGGCCGAGACGAATGAGGGCATCGCCGTCACTCAGCTTCGACACTTCCTCACGCAGCATCGCGCCTGCGGACTCGTTGACGAGCGGAAACCGGCCTAGTTCATCCTCGAGTCGCGGTCCATAAAAGGCGTTGCACGCGGCCAGCAGAGCGTTAGCGGTGATCTCCTGCGTCACGCAATGATCGAAATCCCAACGCCCTGATCCGCGAGTTGGCGTTCGAGCCAGGCGATCGTTGACCAGTAGTCTGCCCGTTGCAGATATAGTCTCTTCGTGAAGCCGGCTGAATGTCACGTCGTAGTACATCTGGATGCCTGCAGGATCCGGACCAAACTCGCGATTCGGTTTGTAGATCGACACGGGATCGATGGTATTGCTGTCCTTGCAGAGGGGTGCATCTCCCACCTGGATTGCCCGAAACGGGTCTGCGCGAATGTCCGCGCGATGGTCGATTTGATAGCCAAGGACGATCGGCTCGAATCTTCTTTCCAGTTCCCGATCCGATATTCGACCTGTCTGCTGTTGGACCCTTGAGGCCGCGGCTTCCTGGTTAACCCAGGCCGTGCGAATCGCCCCCTTGATGCTCGAGCCGGGGATGTATGGTTGACCTGAGATCGGATCCCGTTGCATCAACTCGACCCGGAGTTGCGACCTGTCTGATTTCAGGGCCGCTTGATAGTGATCATAAACCTCTGGATTGCAATCCGACTTCCACAACGCGTCCTTGTTCACGTCCACTTCCTGGTCAAGGAATTTCCGCAAGTAGAGCGGGCCCTTGGAATGCTCGGCGGCGCCGATGAACTCGCGGCGTTTGCGATCGTCGATGCGAGCCAGGAATCGCGGCAGGTCGATCGCATAGATGAAGTAGAAGTCGTCACTGCCACGAAGCTCCTTGCGAACGACGTAGCGCGACGGGTCGATCTCCTCGCCCGATCCGACATGTACCGGCGAGAGCATCGTGAGTTTCATTGCGTATCGAGGCATTGGCAGGCCTCCTTCGTGAGACAAATCGGCAGCGTCAACGTGCGCGCGTAGGTGACGACTTCGGGGCGCGTTGGGTGTACATTCCTGACCATTCGGCCCAGCATCGGCGTTGGAGCCCGGGACAGGAAGACTGAACCTCGCTGCAGCAATACGACAGGGTACTTGAACACGCCCGATTGATCGTCGTCAGCGTCGGTGGCGAAGGCTCCGCCAAGTTTGCCCAGTCGGACATCCGTCTTCCAGAGACCGCAGGACGGATCCGTTTGCCTCGGAGCGAAGACGCCGAGCGCCATAACGGCATTGGGATTGGCGACGGCGGGGCGATCGCACGCGACGACCTCTTCGACCGTCAGATGCCCCTTGCCGGCAGAGCCATCGCGACCATAGCCTCCCTCGAGTCCCCACTCGAACAGATCACGCAACCGATCCTCGGCAAACGTTGAACTGGCCCAGACGTCGTACCGCAGCGGTCCGGGGGGAAAGAGCTGCTGGTCAAAGTGCAAACCGCCGTGCTCGAGCGTCTGGCCGCTGAGTCGATGAATGGTGTTGTGCGGTACCGACGCGGCGACCGGCTCAACAGCCGCCGGGGACGCACTCTTTGCCAGCACACGGATCACCGACTTCGCGTCCATCGATGTCGCCAGCGAAGACCATGAGTCGTGCGGAATCCACGGACGCCGGAGCAACTCTCGCGAAAAGTCGCGTCGTGCGACAACATCCGAATCGCCCAAGCTGAGACTCGAGATCGCCTCGTCAACGTCCGTCGACAGCGGCGAAGGCAGGACGGGCATCGGCCAGAACCCCGAGGGAATCGGGTCACTGATGACGAGCGGAGGAATGTCACTTCCCATTGCCTCCAGGAATTCGGCCAGCGCTGACTCGCCTTCGTGATAAACGATGCCCCAGCAGAAATGGCCGAAGAGTGTGTCAGCGACAAGCGGCGTCCCAAGCGGCGAACGCAACGCTAATGTGACGCGGAAGCTGTTCATCCGACACGTTTCTCCAGTTCAGCGAGTTCAGGAAGCACAATCTCGTTTCCGTTCTCGTCTTTCAGGTCAATAAATTTGATCTGTCCGCAACCGCGACTGCCACTTGAACCGAGGTAGTCGGATTCGAGAAGCGACAGGGCCGCCAGAACCACCTCCTCGAAATTGCGTTCGTCTTCCTTGCCACCATCGCCGGTGTCGAGGATGCGGTAGACCAGCTCGAATTCGAAGGTCACACCGGGTACCACTCGCTCCATCGGACGGGGGTTCGCCATTGCAGTCAGGCGATTAATGCTGTTCTCATGCTTGACCTCGGTGATGGGGACGCCCTTGCCGAACTTGTCACGCCACGCTTCGGACAAAGCCGCGTCGCGGACCAGAATTCGCGTCGGGCCATTGTCTCGTTCTTTTGACGCGCTGATCCCGAATACGCGAGCCGTGCGGGACTTGGGATCCGTTCTGATAGGGTCGCCGCCATCGGGCAATTCCCCGAGGAACCACTCTGTCAGTGATCGCATCTTGCCCTTGAGGGATGAGCCAGGGATGTAGGGCTCATCGTTCGCAGGATTGCGGATGATCGGGTTGTCCAAGCCACTGATTTCCATCGTGTCCTGGCTGGCGCCGATCCTGAGCCCGGTGATGACGCTGATGTGTCCGCGAATCCGACGAATCCCAACGACTTTCCAGTTTGCACCTGAATCAGCCATCACTTGCCCACCTTTCCGCTGCCGTAGAGGAACCCGACGACGGCCTCAAAATGCTGAACGAACTTTCGAAACTGCTCCTCGTTGGTGACTTTGGCGACGCCTTGGTCGATGAAGTCGTGAAACTCTCTCGGTATCTTCGACTGTCCCCGATCACCGTTGCGCCACGAGTAGGCCGCCTTGCTGCGCATCATCTTGAACATCGGTGCGATATCGCGGTCGTAATCGGCTTTCTGATTAAGGCGCCGATAGAGTTCCTTGATATCCCCAAAGAACCGCCTTAGCTGGCTCGACTTCAGGGCGTCTCGCCCTTCCGGCATCATGTTGGCCTGGTCTTCGGCGAGTTTGTCCACCAGCTCATCAAGGGGTTTGTTGGGATCGAATAGCGGAGACCGGCTTTGCGTCTGGAATGTACGTCCCCCTCCACCTCGGCCTCGGTTTTCGTATGCAGCCATGGGTTATCCTCCTCGATTGCGATAAAGGGCGTAGGTTGTTGCAAGTTTCAGTTTCTGGGTATCCTGAGGCTTGGCGTCAATACATAACAACGATTGCAGCCATTCAAGATCCTGGCGGGCCTCGTCGCTTGTGTTTCGTGCCCGCTCTATGACGTTTCGCCGCAGGTCGTATTGCAGATGGCTCCGCCAAGTCAGCTCGCCGCGAAGGTCGTTGAGTCGCAGTGATCTCGGCGACAAAGGCCTGCCGGATGCAAGGACCGCTTCGTTGTCTCTTGCCGATCGGACCTTCTCGGCCATCTTCGCGTACTGCAGGAGGCGATAGACAAAGGTGCTGCGTATGGGTAGATTGCCCTTCTGATCGCCGTCGAGAACCAATCGCTCTAAACGTCGCCCGGATTCGATGGCTTCCGCGAACTCGGGCCAATTGAAAACGCCGTTGAAAGCACCAACGCGGTTGCGACCACTACTCTTGGCATTTCCAAGCTGAAGCTCCGCAGCCTCTGCAAGGAGCGAGATCGGAATCCGACTCTGCCCGAGGGCGAGACCCGCGGAAAGCGTTACGTCTGGGTTATTGCCCGCGAGTTTGGAGAACCACTTCCGCAGGTCAACCGCCAGGTTAAACATGATGTGCCATGGACCGACAAGCATCAGGTCATCTCCGCCGGAGAAGACCGTGTACACGAGTCGGTAAGGGCTTTCCTGATCACTCAGCTTGTTCTCAAGAAACCCCTTGAAGAACAGGTCAAGCTGTCGGCTCAACGTGGCGTATCGACCAAACGCGACGTTCTTGCCGAACCCGTGGCTGAACAGCATGCCAAGGCGATCCACGTCTGCCTTCAGACATGCGATGGCGGGCTGGCCCCTGTATGCTCCGTTTCGTTCTGATCTCGCGAAAGCAGCAAGATCGCCAAACGTCATCAGCTGGCCGACTCGCCGTTCACCCTCCTCGTCGCTGTCGCGGGCAGACGATGATGAAGGAATACGAGACAACCTGTGCAGATCATCCTGATCGACCTTCGGAACGTAATTCGCGATCGATCGAGTGATAATGGAAGATTGGCCTTTATTGGCGGCATCCATGCCGAAGAAATCCAAGGCGCTATTCAAGTATTGGGTTGGCGGATCCTTGAATAGCTGGAGTTCGAGACCAAGGACATTCATCGAGTCTTCGAGAAGCCCGACTGGTGCGCTGCCGTTCCAAAGACCGAAATAGTTGGCATTCGGAAGGTGGCGTCCTGTCTGTACATCAAGTTCCATCGCTGCTTCGCTTGCCTGTCGGGAGTGTACGTAATTGAGACACTGTGCCGACTCGTCCCAGGCGTCACCTTGGAGCAATGAAGATCGAAGCATCCTGGACTTGATCGTTTCCGCGTCACGCCGCGCCCTCTCGAAAGTCGCCAGGAACTGCTCGCCCATGAAATCGTTCCCGCACAGGGCGTCAGATACCGACAAGTTAAGCGTGACACGGCCAGCATGTCGTTTCAATAACCAAGACTCGATTCTTGCTGCAACGCCTGCAACGGCGTCGCGAGAACTCGGCAGGTCAGGTATCAGGAGGATAAAGCGGCCGCCGGCGTCGATGACGCGGTTGAATCTCGTCAGGTTAAGTTGATCAAGCAGCAATAGCGTGGCCGCATGCGTCAGCATGGAAAGGTAGAACGAGCGGGCTCGGTAGGTTCGCGCGATTCCCTTTCGACTCTCATCGGGCATGTCGAACAAGTACTTCTGAATACCGCTGAGATCGCCTGTAACAAGTCTGAACTTTGGCGCCGTCCGATTGGTGATACTCGATTCACTTATCGTGTCGGTCTCGCGATGAAACGCGTAGAGGGCAGACGCGAATGCCGCCACAAGCGTCGAGTGATCGTGCAGGCTCACATCGGCAACGTCGATGGTGGACGCGGGCACATAACCAAGGAACGACTCCGATAGATACGAGGCGGCATCGCAGCAGCGGGCCAGATCGACGGCCTGCCAGGAATCAGCCCTTTCGAGGAACTCCTTTGCGGTCTGTGAATAATCCTTCTCGACCAGGTCGCTCTGGTTTCCGGACATGGGCATGAATCGCTCGTCATGGAAAAGCTGAGTAGGTCGATGCCACACAACTTGACGCAATTCCTGCTTCCTGAGTGACAGCTGATTGAAAATCGAAAGAAGTGGTACGCGTCGAAAATTCTCGCGCTCGACTTCAGTTGCAGGCCGGCGGTCATGGCCACTTGCCAACCTGTCCGCCTCTGATATCAAAAAGTCCTCGGCGTCCGACGGACGGTGATGGTGGCTGGCTAATCGGGATATTCGCGCCCGATCGAGCTCGCCTGGAAGCCATGATGTGTGGTTCTCAATAAAGTCGTTTGTCCACAACACATGCAGGTGAGAGTGATACCCACGGGGCGACGGGCAGAGCATCTCCTTCATTCGGTCAGCCTGCTCTGTGAGGCTCACGCGACCGCGCTGGAGCAGTTTTCCCCAGTCATGAAGAAATGCCGCCAAGGCAACTTCGACTGTCTCTTTCATCGCTTGGTCACCTCACAGACAACCCGGCCAAAACCGAAGCTGGCAGCCTTTCCGATATGACATTCGCTGGCCGCCCTAAGCCACGGCACCAGACGGGTAGAGGCAAGTTGATAGTCCACGCTTCCAACAACGGCATTGAGAGCCATCTTGCGGTTCTGGCGGGTCGATGTCCGATGCACAGAAATCGCCCGCAAGTTTTGATGGATCGGCGTTGCGCTGGATGCTTCGTCCAACAGCGCGCCGACGTTTTCTGGGCAAAGTTCTTTGTCCCCGTAGAAATGGCTCATGATGCGCAGGCGACGAAGGGCTGCCTTTAGAATCTCGATAAGCGTTGGCGACTGGTTGATCCTGCCGTTCGATCGAAGCCGAAGCGGTGTCAAGAGCCGAAGCGACAGGTCTGAGGGAGCATGAGTCTCCGGTTCCTCCACAACGTAGATCTGCCTTCGCAAGGGCTCAAGAAGCTGGTCACGTTGATCGGGTTGGTAAATCACCTTGTCACCATCTGATACCGACAAAATCTCGAACCGAAAGTCGTCCGCCCCGAGTCCCATTTCTCCGATTCTGGCGACGGAGTAGACCAAGTAGGGGAAGAAATCGATCGCACCGCCGAACAGCCGGAAGCCGAAATCAAGCGTTTCGTCAACATTGAGTTTTCGAGGATCAAGATCGGACACGCGGACAACCATGGGCTGCGGGATGCTTGGATACTTTCGCATGAATACTCGATCTCGCGGGGGAAATCCGTCGAATAGGATTGGATACGCGCACCGGCTTTGTAGAATGCACCGATTACAGTCTCGGTGATTCACGACGCACACGGATGCCTTCAACGCATAGCCGAACGCCCCGCGAATTGTCTTGCCGACGAATCTGGGGACTCTCCCGGAATCGATCACGCGAACGCGAAAGTCGAGATCTGCAAACGCAAGCAACGTTGTCGGCCCTCAAATCGGCGGAAAAGACGTGCCGCCCCGCACTTGGGAAGAGATTACTGCATCGAATAACTGAGTCAAGCGCACCGGATAGCGAGCCGCAGAGCATGTTCACTTGGGCAGTTTGGATGCGGTCTTGAATTGAAGCAATCCAAGCGTTGCCAGTCTGTTGTTCTTGTCGTTCGCGCCGGATTACTCGTCCAAAGCCAACAGCCGCAGCGCCAACCGTCTGACCTTCTCCTCCAGCCCGGGATCCGGAACTGGCTGTATCGCTACGAGCAGCTGCAGAGTCGCCAGCGCATATCGGTCCTGCTTCCACCTCGGCCACTCATTCATCTCGCCCAGATTGTGCAACCGATCAGCGAGCTTGACGAGTTTCGCCCGCGGTGTCATTCGCCCGGCATGCTCGAGGAGCGCTGCCTGCTTATCTTCGAAAGATCGATCCGCCGGACCGATGTTGGTCACTTCATCGACGATGCCGACGATCTCTTCTCCGAACTCCGCAACCAGGTCGTCTCGTGGTGTGCTCGTATCCTCGAGAACATCATGCAGGTAAGCGGCCGCGAGGACCTCCGGCTTCATGTGACCACGATCCACCAGTATCTGGACGACTTCGTGCGGGTGCGTCGCGTACGGTCTGCCGTCGTCGCGCACCTGGCAAGCGTGCGCCGCCTCCGAACGCCTCCGCGCCTTCAACACAATCGGGTCGTTGATGCCCATTCTCACCATCTCACAGTCACTTTCCTTTTGGTCAAGACCCGTTTTCGTCACATGCGCCTCCTACGCTGAGATTGCCCCCGCAGCCTTTCAACCTGTCCATCAATCACGGGAAGAACCGCGGTTGCGTGTCGAATGGTGCATTTGAGAACCCCGAACCGTCAATCGTCCCCACCCACTTGCCGTCCGCCTGCACATTCGCTGTCACCGTCGCCGCGTTCAGGCCCGGAATCGTCGCGGTGAACTGAATCGACCCATCCTTGATCGTCCCCTCGACGTCGGCGCCGAAGCTGCCGAACGCCCGCCAGGTCCCGCGTAGCAGTTCGCCGTCGACCACGACGGTCAACAGGCCGTTGGTCCCGTCGATGTTCGTGGTGCGCTGGCCCGCATCGTCGCCAGCGGTCCACGCAAGCGCGACCGGATCCGCTGTCATCGGATCATTGTCGTAACCTGAGCCGTCAATCGTCCCTGTCAGCGATCCGTCTGCATTCAGGGTGAGCGTGATCTCCGCGTCCGTGTATCCGGGCGTCGTCGATTGAAGCTGGAACTCATCGTTCTTGAACGTCCCTGTCAGGTCCGAACCGAGATCGTTGATCCGCAGATTGCCACGAGCCTGGTCACCCTTCACCGCAAGCGTCATGCGACCGAGCGTCCCCTTTACCGACACTGTCCGAACGCCCGCAACCGCCAGGAAGTTCGCAGTCACCGATGTTGCCGCGGCCACATCAAGCTCAACGCTGGGGTCACTACCGATGACGTTGCCGCTCCAGCTGTCGAAGACCCATCCCACCGCCGGTTCGGCCCGCAGCGTGACCTTGGTACCCTCCGCGAACATGTCGCTGCTGAATTCGACGTCTCCCTCCTCTCCAGCGATCAACACCATCCCATCGCCATCGACCGACGCCGTTACTGCGAATTGCGGCAGCAGGACCGCCGCAGGTCCCCCGTTCTCGCAATCCGCCCCAAACATGCACACACTCGCCGACGCGACCGCCAACATCCCAACGAACGACTTCATCTGATTCTCCTTTACGCCAAATGACCCAAGAGTTGATTTGCTCATTCAGGCGCCTCGCCGGCGACGCGAACTCGCCGCCAGCCTCGTGGCACAAGGGATCAGGTTAAGAACCTCCCCCGACAACGCGGGTCGTCCCTAACATCGCGAGGGGTCCGACAGATCAGGTCATCCCCTCGAGCCCGCGTGCGCCATCCGGCCCAGACGCGCGCGGAATGTCCGAGAACTACCTGACAAAACTCTGATTTGGATTGGCTGTTAGGGTAAGGGGAAGTCCGAAGTCGCTACCGTTGATAGCGCTCGACGGCGTTCTGCAGTTCGCTGCGAATCTCATGGCGCAACGTCTCTGGGCGAATCACCTCGGCGCTGCCGCCGAAGCTCAGGATCCATCGCTTGAACTCAACGACGTTGGACAGTCGAAAAGTCGCGATCAGTGCCTCGGGCTCTTCCGGCTGGGCCTCGAACAGCGTCTCGCCGTTTGCAAGCCACTGCAGCCGCTGGCTTTCGTGCCACTCGCGCTCCTCGACCAGGGCCGCCATCGGTCCCTCGAACCGCACGACGATCTCAAGCGGCTCGCCATCCGACTTCATAATGCCGAACGAATCGCGGAAGGTCTTTTCCAAACTGAAGCCCCCCGGTCGATCGAACGATGCGTCCGTGATAGCTACCGACGATACCCGCGCGACTTTGAACACGCGAATCGCGTTAGCGCGATGAGAATGTCCGATGACAAAGAGATCGTCCTCGAAGATCACGATCCCGTACGGGTCGAACTGCGTCGTGTACTCCTTGCGGCGCCAAAGCGATTTGTATCCCAGTTCCACGCGCCTGCAGCCCCGGGCCGCTTCGAACAGATGCTCAAGCAATGCCGACTTCTCGGAGTAATCGACCGATCCGAACGCGCGGACGTGCAGCGACTCCTCCAGGTCACGAAAGTGCTCTAGCGCCTTGGCCGGTATGATCGAACGAATTTTCTCCAAAACGCCATCCAGCCCTTGGGAGAATAGTGTCCCCGTCAGTGGCTGAAAGAAATGCCGAGCTAGGTGCAGCGAAATCGCCTCGGTCAGGCTGAGGAAAAGCGGCCCCGTCTTGAAGTAATCATGCGGCATCCGCCAGTACCGCTTGCCGAAGTCGTCGGCGTCGAACGTGATGGGGAACCCCAGGTCCTGAAGCAACTCGAGATCACGCTGGACAGTCCGTTCGGCGACTTCCAACTCGCATGCGATGTCCGCAAGCGGTATGCCCTCACCGCGCGTTTGAAGCATCCGCAAAAGATTCCATTGTCTGACAAGTTGATCACCGCGTGACATCGCAAACTCCGTCATCCTCACGATCCGACCCGCTCCTACAGGCGCGCCAGTTCGAGCCAATGATGCTCTTTATCCCTGCATCATGCCAGTGCCTACCTTGTGCAACCCATACGATTCTGGGGTCAAACGGACAATCTGTTGTCACATAACACCCGGGGCCGCGGATCTAGGTGGATCATCAGCGTTCCCTGTACGAAATGGCCGGCAAAAGGAACATAGCGCTTGCGATGAGAACATTCGATGGAGACTCGGACACGACAAGATTATGAGTATTGAGGAACGTACCTCATGGAGGACCCGAGCGCGTGGCTGCCGGGTACCCACCCCGGAGGTTTCCCCCAGTCGGCATGCAGCAACTCTCACTTTCCGCCCCCCGATCGACAGATACTTAAACCCCGCCAACTTCACATTTGGAACCATTTGTGAAACAAAGCCGCCAAATCGGCGCTTTGCAACACGTAAATCTGGTTGGAAAAGGAGGCCCAGCGGCAAATGTGAAATCTTCAGCAAAACGGAGGCGGTACGAGCGATTTGGCGAGACGATTCGCTACCTGACAATAGAAGAGCTGCAGCAGTTCCTGGACGCGATCGAGGACGACCGTCACAAGCTCATGATGCGCGTGATCTACGAGCTGGGCTGCCGGGTCGGCGAGTTCGTCCGCATCCAGCTCCGGCACCTGACATTCAGCCGCAGTACCGTTTACTTTCCGGCGGAGAACACCAAGACCACGAAACGCCGCGTCAGCCACCTGCCGCCCGGTCTCATGAACGACATCAAGAGCATGCTGCGACGCGAAGGTCGCATGGCGCAGCGTTCGCCCCGGATCCATCGCGCCGACGATTTCCTGTTTCACCCGGGGCGAGATGCACGAAAGCGGTACACCGAGAACCGCCTACGCCAGATTTTCGCCAGGTACATCCGGCAGGCCGGGCTCGATCGGCAGTACGCCCGCGATCGCAAGGGCCGCGCGCTGCACGAGCTCACGATTCACTCATTGAGGCACAGCCATATCATGCACTACGTTCACATTTTCAAGCTGCCGCTGCCGATCGTGCAGAAACAGGTGGGGCACACGACCCTGAGCGCCACCAGCGTCTATCTCCGTCCTTCTGATGAGCACGTTGGCAGTGCCTACGAACTCGCGCGTCGCCACTCGATCCCGATGACGAAACGCCCACAAGCCTTAAATACTCACGCTGCGTCGTCCTTTGACAATGACACCAAAAACAGAAACCCCAAAACGGCATCGCGACCTGCTTGAACGCATTCTCGCAATGCTCGAGTCCATCGACCGCAACGTTGAGGAGATCCTCGACGACCTGCACGACCACCTGGCCGACACGCGCTTTGCCGGCTGGTTGGATGAACCGAGCCCGGCTGACCTCTATGAGTAGCGACCGGCACCCGGCGTCCGGGGGCAACATTTATTAACCCCCGGCGCCTTTCTTTCTGATGGAACCTGACATCCCCGGCGCCCTATGTGACCTGGAGAAACTCGCCGATCATCTCGCGACGCTGCTCGAATGGGAAAAGCTCGCGGAGCAGGAGCACGATTCCCGAGCCCTGCCGCCCTTCCGACTTGAGCACCACAACCGCGAGGACATCATCGACCTCTACAGCCAGTTTCTGGAACTACGGAGCGGAATCCAGCGCGTCATCGACGAACACGACCCCATGATTCCCGGCGACAACCGCGACACATGGAACCGGCGCATAACTGCTCTCGATCTTCGGGTTCGTCAACTTGGCATCATGGAAAAGTTTATAAGGCCGTAAGGGTTTATGCGTGCAGTGGAGTTTACGCATCGATGAAGATCACAGATTACCTGCACGAACAGTCCCGGTCCCTGGAGCAGAGCAGCCGCCAGATTCGCGACTTTCGCGTGTTCGATTTCAATCATATTCCTGAGGAACCCATCATGCGCCACGAGGTGCGGCCCGTTATCGATGCCTATCTACGTTACCTGAAGACCGGCATCGCCAACCACCTGTTCATCTTTGGCAGCCGGGGCTCGGGCAAGACCCTAATGATCAAGTACATTCAGCGCCAGCTTGCCAGCCGTCGTGATGCCGACATCCTCTATGTCAATTGCCGCCAGCACAATACAAGCTTCAAAGTACTCGCCCGCCTGCTCGGCGTACGCCCTCGCGGATGCAGCGTGGACGAGCTTTGGCACCAGTTCTCCGTGGCATACTCGAGACGACTTATCCTGGTGCTGGACGAAGTAGACCTGCTTTCCGACAAGGATCGCCACAAGGACATCCTCTACCTGCTGGCGCGATCACCGCGCAACTACATGGTGGTCCTCCTGAGCAACCACCCCAAGTTCGTCAGCAAGCTGGACGAGAGCATCCGCTCCTCGCTGCAACCCGAGATGCTTCACTTTCGCAACTACGACGCCACCGAAATTCTGGAGATACTCAGAGACCGGGCGCGGCTGGGGCTTCATCAATTCCGCGAAACCGACCTGGCGCAGATCGCGGCACTGACCGCCCGATCGACCAACTCCGACGTGCGCATCGCCATCAAGACGCTGTACTACGTCACCATCGAGGAATCCCCGGACGTGGCGGAGGTGTTCAACCGCGCCCGCCGCGATCTGCTGCGCGACGTGCTGAACGATCTTAACGATCGCAATTTCCTGATCCTGCGCGCTGCCATGGAGTCGCCGGAGCCATTCGTCAAGGAAGTTTACGCCCGCTATCGCCGCCTGAGCCGAGCCGCCCAGGAAGAGCCATTCTCCTATGTGTATTTCTACGCAAGCCTGTCATACCTTCAGAGCATCGGACTGATACTGCTGCTGGCGACCAAAGTCGGACGCGCCTACACCAATCGAATTCAGCTGCTGCTCGATTCAGAGACACTAGAGGCTGCGAATCACAGCCGACTCACGTGAACTCTCGGGCGTCAAACGCATCCCGGAGGCTAGCAATCTCTGTAGGATCAGGACAATCCCGCAGCCATGCGGGCACGCGGAGATCTCTACCAGAATCAAAACTTAATTAGTACCAATTGCTTGTCGGGGGCTCGGTCGCTTCTCAAGTCGTCGATCCCCTCTTAGAGTGAGAGTCGGGATTTCGCTCGAAACGACGGAATAGGTTCGATGGAATTCATTCGCGCTCGACTGACAAGTAAACGTTTTCGCGAACTTGACTTACAGGATTCATAGACGGCCACGATTTCTTGGAGATGACATCAAGTTGTTTTTTTGGCGGCCAAGCCCAGGTGCCACTGCGCTTCGGAGGCGTTTTTGACGCATACTCTCATGAGACAATGATCCCAAAGTTTCGCCAACGACAAGATGAGGATTATCCCGCCAAGAAGCATGGACAGAGCCCCTATATGGCGGCAGCCAGTTAGCACCGACGTGTCGGGCGCTGTAGTCGCCCGCTGGCAACGAACGCGACCAAGCGATCCCTGGTTCATGTTTCTTGCACGCCGCTGTCTTTGTCTCGGCGTTTCTCGATCGACGGACCAACGGAGAACTGAAATGAAACACCGTTTTGAGCGCGCCCAGTCCAGACATGAAGGGGCAGACATACTCGCGATCGCAATGATGGCCGCTTTGTTCATTTCATCATCTCTCGCCGGAGCTGATGAGCCACAATGGAGGCTCCGCAGCGACAATGGGCCAAGCGCCCGTCGCAACTTCGGGATAAGCTACGATAGTTGGCGAAACAAGACTGTTGTTTTTGGTGGCTTCGACGGCAGCATGCTCGGAGACACATGGGAATGGGACGGATACTCGTGGAGTCAACGCGACGTCAGCGGCCCTGGCCCACGTTACTACAACGAAATGGTCGCGTTTGATAGTGCTCGTGGAAGAACGGTGATGTTCGGGGGATTTGACGGACATGCTCTCAACGATACCTGGGAATGGGATGGCTCAACCTGGGACCAGATTTCCACCGGCGTCAGCCCCGGCCCCCGGTACAACGGGACGGCAGCGTTTGACAGCGTCAGAGGCAAGGTGACTTTGTTCGGTGGCTATAACGGTGGCAGCTTTCTGGGCGACACATGGACGTGGGACGGACAGACTTGGGAACATCACCTCCCGAATTCACACCCGAGTCCCAGAGAGGGCACTGCAATGGTGTTTGATGCTCTGAGACAGGAAATAGTGCTGTTTGGCGGAACAATAGTCGCAGGGACGGCGACCCCCGTTGCTGACACGTGGACATGGGATGGCGCAAATTGGACTCAAAAACTGGTGGCCGGGCCAGTCGCCCGATATGGCCATGCGATGGCGTACGATTCTGACCGTGGGGTTGCAGTTTTGTTTGGCGGTGTTGATGCAAGCAATACGCTCCTTTCCGATACTTGGGAATGGAACGGCCAAACATGGCACCAAGTTCAAGTCAATGCCCCCCCATCGCGATACAACCACGGGATGGAATACGACGACCTTAGGGGGGAGACAGTACTCTTCGGCGGTACTGGGAACACCAACGGCGGCAATCGCTATGACGACACGTGGGAATTCGGACCCGAAATCATTTCCGTCGAACCGCCTGCCAATGACGCCCTCTCGACAGTCGCGATAATTGTGACCGGTGGGGATGGCCATAGACTAGGAGATGGAACTTGGTCATATGACGGTGAGGTCAGGCTTAATGGCCTGCTGCGCATTGTTCCAAGTGTCAATACGACCATCAATACATCCTCATCGCGAATTGCGGGTCAGGGCGCGATTTGGCTGGACGGCGTTCCGCTGCTCGGGGATGTCAAGCTCTATGAAGGGAGTTTCGAGTTCAATGCAAGGACTGGCGAAAGTAACTCCCTTTTCGAATCAATCTCCGATTTCAATGTGGCTGGATTGCCCTTTCACTTGTCCTCCATCGGTTTCGCCGGTGACGATGCGATTCGAGTCCAAGGACGAATCGAATTACCCGGCGCCCTGGGCGGCGCATCGATCGACATCGACGGCGACCATTTCGTGACCCTGAGCCTGTCGCAAGGCCTCAGCTACGACGTCGCCATCAACGACATCAACGTCAACGTCTCGGTGGGCGGCGCCACCTTCATCGCCCAGAATACCGGCGCCGAGATCAGCAACGTCGGCATCCCGCAGATTCGCCTTCATGGAATCTTCTCCATCCCGCAGCTGAAAGGCCTCACGATCGATTTCGACCCGAATCAGGGCAAGTACTTTCAAATTGACGCTGAAGGCAACGTGGAACTCAACGGTTGCGTGCTGATGCCAGACAGGCTCAACTTCGGTCCCCGGTTATACCTGAGTTCCCTGGAGATCTGCTATAGCTCGACAGAGAACATCTTCTCCTGGGCCGGAACGGCCGGACTCCCCCTCGGCCGAAACGGTGTCGAAGCGAGCGCCAACTTCACGATCCTCGACGGTTGCCTCGATGAGGTTGGGTTCGGTCTGGCGGATCTGAGCGTGCCGATCTATGCGCCCATCGTGTATCTGGAGGGCGGATCGGGGAACATCCAGGGGCTCTGCGCGGGCTCGATTGACGGAATCGTCATTGACCTCGCTGCATCATTCACCGCTGGCCCGGAATTCGAAGTTGGCGGTAACGACTATTCCCTGATCTGGCTGCAGCTCACGGGTACGGTTGACCTGTCCGGCAAGATTGCCGGGACCGCCGACCTCAAGGTCGGCAATCAGAATGACCCGATCATCAGCGGTGACGCGGTCGTGCTGCTGGACCTCGGTGAGGGCGTGTATCTGCGGGTGCACCTCGTCAAACCGCGTAACAACGAGCCGTTCCTGGATCTAACCGGCGAAGCGGCGCTGGACTGGAACAACAACTTCCAAACCGGGCTTGATGGAGTCATCCAGATTCCGAACGATGCGTTCATCATCGGCGCAATCGCCGGCGGACAGCAATTCACCACGCGGGCGTACGCGCAGGCGTCAGCTGACGGTAACGATTCCAACGATTACTTGGCTGCCGGCGTTCATTTCAACGTGGGCGGCACCAGTCTGGGACACGTCATCGAGGTGAGCCTCGCGGATGGCGATATTGACTGGTTCTCGAGTTGGGACAGGGTACTGGAGGTCAACATCGGGCCCGGTCGTGGCGACGTGCCGCCATTCCCCGTGGCGCCAGGCGTTGAGATGGTGATCTTCCGAGCGACGTGGGCGACAGGTAGTGCCGATCTCGAATTGGCGGATCCCAACGGCCAGCCGATAACCCCGGCCAACGTGGACTCGTTCCCCGATGTGCAGTACTTCACCAATCCGGCCGTGCCCGAGGCGTTCTACGTGGTCAACAATCCGACGGCCGGCGACTGGACGCTGCAACTGGTCGGTGTCGCCGAAGGCACGCTGTCACACCTCCAGCAGTCCAACCAGCCATCCATCGTCGTGCATACGCCGTCAGGAGCGACGACCGATGCGCCGATCGACATCAACTGGACGGCGGTGGATACCGATAGCAACGCATCGATCCAGCTCTTCATCGATCGCAATCGTTCGAGTGCCGACGGCGTGATGATCGCGTCGGGCCTGTCGGAAGATACCGACACCAGCTTCAACTGGACGCCCGCGGCGACTGTGGCGTCAGGCGACTACTACGTGTATGCCGTCATCGACGACGGCCTCAACCTGCCGTTTGTGTCGTACAGCACGGGAAAGGTCCGCGTCACACAGCCGGCGGCACCGGAGCCGCCAACCTTGGTCGCAGCGGCGGCTGGTCCGACCAGTGATGCGATGCACATCGCGTGGACGCAGAGCACGTCGCCCGATGTCGATCACTACCGCGTGTACTACAGCAGCAATCCTGCTGGCGAGAACTTTGAGAGCAGCATCGCAGCTGAGGATCTGACATCGGTAGTCGTCGAGGGTCTGACACCCGGGCAGACCTACCGAGTTGCCGTCGCCGCCGTGGATGTGGACGGGAACATCAGCCACAAGAGTGAGCCGATTCTCGTGAGGCCGCGGAATGCTCTGAACAATTCGCCCATCTTCACCGGCAACATCGCATCGAAAGCAACGGTCGGCCAGCCCTACCAATCTCAGGTCCTGTCGGCCGACATCGATCAACAGCCGGTTTTGCATGCGTTGGCCAATGAACCGACCGGCATGTCCATTACCCCGAGCGGTCTGATCACCTGGACGCCGGCAGCGAACCAGATCGGCAACCATGAGTTCACCGTCATGCTGAACGATCAGGTCGGCGGTATGAACAGTCAGTCATTCGATATCCTGGTGACCGAAGCGGGCATGGACAATCGACCGCCGGAGATTCTCTCATTCGCACCGGCGTCTGTTGTGGCCGGCACTCCCTTCAGTTACCCGGTGAAGGCAGCAGACCCGGATATGGGCGACACGCTCGGTTACAGCCTGATGCTTGAACCGGTTGGCGCAGCGGTGACGACATCGGGTTCGGTCGAGTATGATGTTCCGTCTGGAAGCGGACGCTACGAATTCGTGGTGCGCGTGCAGGACGGCCAGGGGTTGTTCGACATCCAGCGCTTCACCGTCCAGGCGGACGCCGACGCACCGGTCATTGATGCCATTTGGGGCGACATGGTCGCCCCATCCCCCACTTCTATCGACATTACGGCCAACCCCGTCGTCGATGCCACCGGACCGGCCGAGTATCTGCTTGAAGTCGATGGACTCCCGGGTACCTGGCAATCGCAACCCGCCTGGAGTGTCGCTTCACTCCTGCCGAACATGCAGCATGACTTCCGCATCCAGGCGCGCGATCGGGCGGTGCCCCAGAACACGTCAGACTGGTCAAGTAACCTGATGGCCCACACGCTCGCCGCAATCCCTCCGGCGCCGACGCCTGGCGCCACCGACCTGACGACGATCGAATTGACGCTCTCACCCGGGGAAAACCCGCCCACAACCGAACTCGCCTTGTGGAACAAGTCAGACAAGACATGGATCGGTCTGGACGGCATGCCGTCGGCGATGGCCGATTGGGCCGACGCCGCGACTTGGGGAATGGTCGTCGTCACGGGCCTGCAGGTTGACACGACCTACCACTTCCAGGCGATGGCGCGTAACAACGAGGGCATCGAGACCGCCCTGTCCACGATCCTCGTCGCCAAGACTGCAGCACCCAATTCGCTGGCCCAGATCGACGTCTCACGGGCCTCTGTTGCCGAGAACGCGATCGGCAGCATGCAAAATCAAGTCACCCTGTCAGCGAGTTTTGTCAACGATCCGTACAGTAACGCCTTCTATACCTATACCTGGCTAACGCCGACACATCCCGACACCGGCAAAGCAATGGTCCTTGTCGCCGGCGGCGGACCGACCGATTCGTTCGCAACGTATGCATCACCGGAAGCGCCATCTGCCGATTCCACACCCTACACCGTGCAGTGCATGATTACGGGCGCGGCGGAGGGGAATTACGTATTCGGCGCCGTCGAGATCGAAGTGGTCAAGCCCGGGGACGTGAATCTCAACGGCCTGACGAATGGCGACGACGTTCAGGGATTCGTCGACGTTATCTTGGGCGTCGAGACGGAACCCCGCAGCGTTGCGGCGGCAGATCTTGACGGCAGCGGGAGTGTGGACCTTGACGATCTCGGCCTGTTCTCGATGTTGCTCATCCAGTCCGCGGGCTGAGACATTTGAGAACTCCGACGCACGCGGCCGGAGAGCTGAATTCAGTCGAAGCCGAGTGTCGCCACCAGGCGCGGTCCCGATTCCCGTGCCTCGGTTGCCCGCAAAGCTCGCCGCATGGGGCCATCAACAAACCCCGAGCTACTCACCGCCCGGCGTTCGTTCGCATGCCGGGTGGCTTCTTGTATTCCAATCGTCTCTAGAGAAACATTCTGCGCCCTCCTAGTTTAGGGCCCGCTGCGCCAACGCAGCCCCCGCGGAGGACGCTCAATGCCCCGAAAACCTAGCACCATCATCCCCATGCAGTCCTACCCCGCCTTCAGCAGCCGGCGGTGGTACGCGGCGACCGTCGAATCCGTTGCTCGCCCTGGCAAGCCTCTGGTTCGATTCGTCTTGTCGCTCCTGAACGACCCCCGTCAAGCCGGACGTCAGGTGACCCACGACATCCCCGCCCTGCTCGCACCGGGAAGCCCGCTCTATCACTTCCTCGCGAACGGATTCGATGTCCATCCGACGACCAAAGACCAGGTCGACCTGACGACAATCGTTGGCCGCGTCGTTGAGTTGCGTTTCACGCCGGCGGGAGACAACGACGTTCAGAGTGTTTCCTCCGTTCGAATGCACTCGCAGCCGGTCAAGCGCGTGAAATTCTCAACGCAAACATCAGAAGAGGCCCGAAATGGACTGGGATAAGGTATTTGCAAGCGTTGCCGACATGGCTCGAAAGATCGTCACACTCGCGCTGTCGCTCATCCTGATCATCGTCGCGGTCGCCGGGACCTATGTCGCGGGGCTCGTCGTCTGGTGGGTCGTCCGGTATGCGCAGGCGGCTTTTGGCAAATAGGAGATTTCGATGGCGTATCAATCTCGCCAGCCCCGCCGAACGCCGACCACGCGCGAAGCAGTCGGCGCCGAGTTCGCCCGTGCCGACGGAAAGTCAGAGACCCAGGGCAACTACGCCAAGGTCATCGGCCCCTCGCCCAATGCCGACATCGCCGCCGAAATCATCCATCGCAAGGTCGAACTGGCGTGTGGGTGTTACTGGCCCGAGGCGCTGGTCGCCGGCGTGTGCGACACCTGCACCAACGAAGCCCCCTCGCCCAACGTCTGCAAGGCGCACTTCGTGGTGTGTGATTGCGGCGCGCCCTGCTGCTGGAAGCACTCGCACCCGACAGAGAACGCTACGCGGCGGAAATGTGATCGATGCCATCTCCACGAGAAGAACAAGGCGACAAAGGCCGCCGTCTGGGACGGGCTTTGCCGCGCCGCTCGGCGCATCTTCTTCAAGTAACTATCTACAGCAACTGCGATTCGGGCCGGAGCGAGATTCTCATGACAAACGACACGGATTTTCAAAAACATTCGATGCGCCGACTCCACGAACTGCAACGGCGTGCGGAGGCGATCGGCGCCACTCGTGACCCCGAAATCCAAACCTACTTCAGCCTTCTTGCCCACGATCCGAAGAGCTGGGCCCTGGCCCACGTGCTATCGTCATTGCTTGACGATTTCGAGGCCGAACAGCGGATCTCGCCCAACTGGCTGGCACCACCGCCGCAACAGGATGATCTCTACCCGCCCACCTGCCCGCCGGAATTCGAGATCGGGACAACCACCGAAACCGGCGCTCGCTTCGGGCTTCGCATCGCCCTCGAATGCGGCAGTACGCTCGTCACCGGCATCAGTGGCGGCGGTAAGACTTCGCTAGTTCAACAGTCCTTGGTTGAGATCCATCAGAAGCTGACAAACGTCGCTCAGCTCGTATTCGACATCAAAGGCGATTTCACGGGCGTTGCCTCGATTTTGCATCCTGAAGTTCGGGTATTTCGAATTCGGGAGGAAACCCCGCTCTGCCTGATCAAGCCGCCCAAGGGCGTCACGCGGGAATCCTGGTTGCCGCGCATTGCCACCTACCTCTGCGAATACCGCGGTCTCAAGAAATCCCGCCATCTGCTGCTCGACGTCCTTCGGCGATTATGCGTACATTTCGGCGTCGACACGGACCCCACCCGCCCCTGGCCCAGTCTCCACAACGTTCTCGACTTTCTCAAGGGCGTGCGCTGTTTGCGCTACGGCAAGGATGCTGAATATCGCGCCAGCCTGATCAACGAACTCCAGGGACTCCTCAACGATTCGGGAGTCGTCTTCGATACCTGCGACGGAGTCGAGGTCCTCGATCATCTCCTCGCTCCCGGTGGAATCACGGTCCTGCAGATGGAAACCCTGCCCGCCCCCGCCCAGCAGTTCATCATCGCCTTGGTTGTGGAACGGATAGTCGCCAGTCGCGTTGCACGCAACGTCCACAACGTCGCCCTCGAAGTGCTCGTCGTGCTCGACGAAGCGCAGCTCGTCCTGAGCCGCAAGGCAGACTTCGAGGCGGAGAATGGCGTCGCGCCGCTGGCCATGCAGCTGCTTCGTGGTCGCGAATCCGGCGTGGGGTTCATCGTGGTGCCCCACCTGTTGCCGGATACGTCAAGGGCGGTGCTGGCTTCCGCCAAGACCATGATCGTCGTCGGTGGTTTGACCGACGTCATGAGCATTGACATCGCCGCCAACATGATGAACCTGCCGCCCAAGGCGAAGACCATGATTCCGCGACTGGGCCGCGGCCAAGGGCTTGTTCGAGAGGTTGGACTCTGCGACTACACCGATGCATTTCTTGTCGATTTTGACAAACCGAAATTGAGCAAGGGCGCCATCGACGAAGCGACACGTCGGCGACTTATGCTGACGAAACTGGCGGCACTTCGCACCCAGCCGTCAAGACCACTCACCGACTATCCGACAATCATGGCCGAGCTGAACATCCCTTGGAACAGCCCCAAGCCAGCATCGACCGCGAAGAACACGACAAGTCAATCGCTGAGCCAGGAGGAGATCGACCTGCTCCAGGATTGCGCCCGACATCGGGACGACTGGATGAAGGAACGCCGAAGTCGATTGAATGTCCGCGACTACAAACGAATGCAAAAGAACGCACAGTCACTCGAGGCAGCGGGATTGGTCCGCGTGCACGACATTCGCCTCGGCCGCGCAAACTACACTTTCATTGAAGTCATGGATGCTGGCTGGAAGATGCTTGGGTGGGCAAGACCACCGCATTACCTAGGCCACGGCGGACTGGTTCACACGGTGCTCATCGCCCGAGTCGCTCGACACCTTGCCTCGAAGAAATGGACCAATGTCCAAACGGAGTTTCAGGTGGGCCCGTGCCGCCACGCCGTGGATGTCTATGGCCGCAGTCCCAAGGCGGTACCCACCGCCTTCGAGATTACGCTTTCCAAGTCCAATGTTGTCAGCAACGCCCTGAAAACACTTTCTAATAACGGCGGAATCCGTGAGTTGATCTTCCTCTGCCCGGTGCAGGCGGACTGCACGAAGGTTGAGACGATGATACGCAACGAGCCGCTCCTCACGCCCCTTCGGCCTCAGATCCGATTTCGCCGCATCGACGCGTTCATTTAGTCGCTGCAGAAACATTCTCTCCCCTTACCAGATAGATACCGGCTTGTCGGTTGGGAGGCATGTGATGCGCGCTCTGAAGATCGGATTCGCGTTCTTTCTGCTGGGGGCACTTGCCCTCTGGATCCGTGACGGCCGGGGATTCTGCGTCCTGGATGCACTGCCCTACGTCGAGCGGTCCGATCGACTCTCCAGCGATTATGACATTCTGGCCCTGGCCGCCATCGCCATTGGCGCGTGGGGTTGCTTCATGATTGCCCGGAATCGCCCCCCGGAGACGCTGCCGCAAAAGCCTGGGTTTCGACGCGAAGTCATACTGGTGCCCCTCGGACTGTTTTTCGTAGCCGCGATCGCCCAGCGGTTGAAGCCAGCATTGAGTTTCGCTGACGTCACCGGCCCGTCCCCAAAACATCTCGATCATGTCTATCTCGCCGTGCTCTGCACGGCGATCTACGCCGTCGTCCTGGCGGTGTTGTGGTTTCGACGCCCCTGACATCCTTTTTTGTGGAGGTAGTTTACATGCTCAGTTTTCTGAAATGGCGTAAGCGAAAGCGATCAGATCGGCCTCCCCTGCCGTCGCGCGTGATCTTTTCCTCGTCCAACGGCGACAATGACAATGAACATTGCGATATCGAGGCTGACATGGCGGACGAATCCACCGTCGCGTCGGATTCCAATGGACAGCCGCTGGCACTCAACAGTCACGAAGCCATCGATACCTTCGCCACGCGAATCGCCGATCTGGTCATCGCGGCCGTGGATGATCGAGCAACCGCCACCAATGTCGTCCAGGAGTCGATTCAGCGGTTCAGGGTCGAATTTGACGACCGCATTGCCGATCTTGGCCGACAGATTTCGAAAACCATCGCCGACGGGATCGACGCGCGTGGTCGTCATGTCGATGGGCTAATTGGCCGCAGCCTGAAGCCAATCGCCGATCGCGTCGCCCGCGCGCTGGTCAAGGATGCTGACCCGCACTGGACCGCCATCCACAAGGACCTGTCCGATGGCACCATCCGTGCTGCTCAGGATTCCGCCGTCAATCCGATCATCGAACAACAGATCGTCATGCTGGACCGTGTTCGCGACGAGCGCGCTTTCCTCGCATCGGCCTTTCACAAGGACACCCACCTCACCCTCGATGTCGGCGCCCGGCAATTCTTCGAGCAGTACGACGCAGCCCTCGCGTCGGTCGTGACGGAAATCCTGATGAACATTCGCGGCTTCGGCGTCGAGCAGGCCCATGGCAAGGCCGGCCCGTTTGATCCCAAGTCCCAGCGGGTCGTCGGTACGGATGAATCCACCCGCCCGGATCTGGACGGCCACGTCGCCCGCGTCGTCCGCCCCGGATTCAGTCGAAACGGCACCCAGATTCGACCGGAACTGGTCATCGTGTACCGAAACGGAGAAGCAAGATCATGAAAAAAAAGAAGAAGTGTATTGTCATCGGCATCGATCTCGGCACGACCAACAGTGTCGCCGCCGTGTATGAGGCGGACCAAACCTGCCGAATCATCCCCAACCCCGAAGGCGAACCGCTTACGCCCTCGGTCGTCAACCTCAGGGACGAAAAGAAGCCCATCGTCGGGCGCGCCGCGGTCAATCAATGCGCGTACGCCCCGGAGTACACCGCGCGATTGTTCAAGCGGACGATGGGAGAGTGCGACACCACCGGAAAGTCGATTCCCGCCTTCGTCCACCCGGACAGCGGCAAGGCGTATGCCCCCGAAGAGCTCTCGAGCTTCATCATCGGCGACATCGTCAAGGGCGTCGAGGCAGCGACTGGTATGGAGGTCATCGAAGTCGTGATCACCGTTCCGGCGTACTTTGACGCTACCGCCCGTAAAGCCACTCAACGTGCGGGTGAGTTGGCCGGTGTCAAGGTGCGGCGCATCATCAGCGAGCCGACCGCTGGCGGTATCGCCTTCGGCCTTGATCGAGAGGCGACGGGAACATTCGTCGTCTATGACTTCGGCGGCGGAACGTTCGATGTCAGCGTTCTCAAGATTAATGGTCAGGACTTCGAAATCCTGGCGACCGACGGCGATCGCAACCTCGGCGGCTCGGACATCGACAACCTACTCGTTGAGCACGCGCAGGCCGCGTTCAGGGACGAACACGGCGTCGACATCGCCCCGGAGAGCGACCTGATCGCGTTTCAGGATGTCCTAGACAAGTGCGAGACCGCGAAGAAGACGCTCAGCCGCAGCGAAACGGCGAGCTTCATGATTTCCACCCAAGGCAAGCGGTTGGTCCTCGATATCACGCGCGCCGAATTCGATACGCTCATCGCCCCGATCGTCGAAAAGACCGCTGAGATCACCCAGCGTCTCCTCGCCGCTGCCGGACTTGGCCCCGGCGACATCGAGGTGCCGATCCTCGTCGGCGGATCGACGCGAATCCCGGCCATCCATGCCATGTTGACCACGATGTTTGGCAAGTCGCCCCGTACGGACATCAACCCCGACGAAGCCGTCGCAATGGGCGCCGCCATCTTCGCCGCCAAGATTGCCGACGAACAGGGCCTGAGCATCGTGGACAGCGAAGGCCGAAATGTCCTGCCGCCTTCCATCCGCCAGATTACCGACGTCACAGCCCATTCGCTGGGATGTCTGGCGATCAAGAACGGAGTCGAGCGCAACACTGTCATCGTTCCCGCCAATTCGAAGTTGCCCGCGGAGAAATACGAGGACTTCGGTGTCGAGCATCCCGACCAGACGGCGGTCAGGGTCAAGATCACCAGTGGCGCGGATAATGCCGACGCCGCCGACTGCACGCCCTACGGCGAAATCGTATTGGACGGGTTGTCCAAGCGATCCCCTGACAAGAACAGCATTCGCGTGAAGTACGGCCTGACCGCGGACGCTACACTCGATATCACCGTCACCGACCTGGTCAGCGGCAAATCGGTCAACGAAGTCCGGCGCGGCTTTGACGACCTGATCGGCGGAACCAGCGCCTGATTCATCGCACGGAACCGGAGGGTCGCCTCGAGGCGGCCCTCTTCCTTTTCTTAACATATGGAGCATCCAAAATGACGAAACTGACCTACCTTCAACAGCTTGCAACGGGCCTGGCCCAGCTTCCGCCTGATCCTGTGACTTCGACCGCGGTTTCGGTTCTGCTCTACCTGATCGTCATCCTCGACAAATCCGGGAGCATGGCTGCCTCGTGCGGGACTGTCGATCGGCTCGAAGCCGCGTGCCGCGCGACGATTTCGATGATCGAAAAGCGATTGCTCGCCGAAGCCAATGACTGCATTTCGATTATCTCGTTCAACGACAGGGCCCAACTTGTCCTGCCCTTCACGCCCTGCCGGGAGAATCAGGATCGAATCCGAGTTGCCATAAACTCGATCAACGCCGGTGGCGGAACCGAACTCAAGGCGCCGCTGGTGCTCGCCAACAAGATCTATCCCCCCGACGGCCACGTCCACATCATCCTGCTGTCGGACGGCCACGGTGGCAACCCCGTCGCCGCGGCAGAGGCCCTGAAGCAGCGCGGCGCCATCATCGACACGGTCGGCGTCGGCAATGACCCGTCGGACGTTGCTGAATCCGTCATGAAGCGGATCGCCAGCACCGTGAACGGCAAAAACCTGTACCGCTTCCTGACCGACGCCGACGACATCGATAACTACTTCAAGACCGAGATCGCCAATCGATTGACCAAGCGGGGATAGACATGACTCGTGACGAGGCTGCAAGAATCCTGGGGGTATCACCGACCGCGAAACGGCGTACGATCGACAACGCATTCGCCGATCTGCAACGGAATTATGCGGCGCGATCTCAGTTTGCAACCAAGCCTGTTGAACGCGACGTTGCTGCCAAGGCTCTGAAGTTCCTACAGGAGGCGCACCGCGAGTTGACGGGAGTCGAAACTACAATGTCCTCGCGCAGGCGCCGGAAGCTGGACACGACATCGGCCGCGATTCCCCGCAAGCGAATCATCGGACAGTCAGCCAACCAATCGTCCGGCACACGGCAGGTGTGGCTGGATTTCAAGGTCATCTGGCCAGTTCCCTGGCGAAGTTCGATACCGCTCAATGAGAAAACGGCGGCCGTCGCCATCTGCACGGTAATGTTCACAATCGCGTTGATCGTCGTTGCGTGTATTTAGCCTCGGTCCGCGAATTCCAGGGCAATTGTTTCGCCAGAAGCATTCTCACCCCTTTTCGAGTGACAGCCCGCAGCGATCCGTGGTTTCCCGCGACGGAAGGCAGACAGGCCCCCGCTGTCGCCCAATCGCGATGAGTCCGACGCGGCAAGACCGGCGATGATGCGGCAAAAAGTCTCAAAGTATCAGGGATCTTGACATGCCAGACCCGTCAAAGTTACAGAATGCCCTGATCGTGACAGATTACGAGGAGCTCACCCATTTCTTCAGTCAATTCGTGGCTGGTCGTCTCCACCTGCTGATGGTCGTCGGGGACCCCGGTGTGTCCAAGAGCCAATGCGCCCGACGCGCCGTGGGAAATCGGAAGCACCTGTATTTCGAGACGCACGCCACGCCCTTCGGCATGTACCACCAGATCCACGAGAATTGCGATGTGCCGATCATCATCGATGATCTGGATCACCTGTACAAAGACCAGGCAACCGTACGGTTGCTCAAGAGCCTCTGCAATACCGACGCGACCAAGCAGTTGAGGTGGGCGAGCAAGCATCCGAGCATCACGCGCGGGGAGGTTCCGGCATCATTCTCTACAAGGTCCCCGGTTTGCCTGATCGCCAATGAGTGGCGGACGGTGAACGCCAATGTGCGAGCCATCGAGGACCGCGCGATCTTGATTCACTTCAAGCCCAGCGCCGGCGAGGTGCACGTCAGGGTTCGCGATTGGTTCAAGGACGAAGAAGTCTACGGCTTCATCGAGGAACATCTCCCGTTCATCACGCGCCACAGCATGCGGCACTACGTGAAAGGTCAGCAGCTTCGGCAGGCCTGTCCGGACAAGTGGCAGGAGCAGCTCCTGACCATCATGGGCCTGGACAAAGAGGTCCGGGTGATCGGGCAACTCCTTCGAGCGCCCGAGTACGGAAACGACGCCGAGCGAATCGCGGTATTCGAGGCGCGCGGGTACGGTAGCCGGGCGACGTTCTACCGCTGGAAGAAGAAGCTGGGCATGTCGTGATCGCTCCGCGACTCGGGCGTGCATTGGCGCATCCGCGTTAGGTCGAGACATTGAGACTCGTCCGGCACGCCACGTTTCTGGTCCCCTCGTCTTCCGCTCGACACCATGCAAACGTCTTGCCCGCCCAGCGCGAGGAATCTGCCCCCAATAACATCCGATTCGACCTCACCGTCGGAAGGCCGCGACCGTGACGCCCGCCTCCGCCGGTGAGACCACGAAGTCGCCGCGCTTCGTTCACGCAGGTACTATCGAGCTCGCATCAGGCCCCCATGGACGACCTGGCCCGGCCGCCGACGCGGCGCGCATCTCTTTGATCGGCCGGGATCCTCGGGCATAATCGCTGCCCGAGCCCCTTGGTCGCCCGAGCTCAAGAACGAGGCCGCGATAGAATGCCAACCAGCGATGAACTCCGCGCACGGTTCCGCGCGATCCCGCGCGAGGTCCGCGACCTGCATCAGGATTTCGCGATCCGCGCCTGGCGCGGCATCTCCTGGCTCGAACGGGCCGAGCACATCGCCGGCGATGATCTCGAGGGTCGATTCCTGGCGCTGTGGATTGGTCTCAATGCCCTGTACGGCCAACTCGACCAAGAGGGACGACCCTGGGGAGACCGCGAAGCGCTGACCGCGTTCATTAGCCGCATCTATCCGCTGGACAGTACCCGTCGTCTGGGTGCCGTGATCGCGTCTTCGCAGAAGGCCGCGCTCGGGCTGATCGACAACAAGCATCTCTTTGACGCCTTCTGGGCGGATTCGAAAACTGCAATGGCGGAACTCGGGCGCGAGGTGAAACAGTCGATCCTCCGATTGACCGAGAAGAACCAGCTGCCACTTTGGCGAACGCTCATGTCGCGCCTGTACCTGATGCGGAACCAGCTTTTCCATGGCGCTAGCACCAAGGGAAGCGCCCTAAATCGTAAATCGCTGCGCAACTCCGTCACGATCCTGGCCGGATTTCTTCCAGCCTGCCTGGAGATCATGATCGCCTACGGGGTCACCCAAGACTGGGGCCCGGTGTGCTACCCGCCCAAGCCGTGACCTGCGGTACGCCCTTCGCAACGAGGCCCGCAGAAACCCGCCTTTTTCCGGCAATCCCCCTGCCGCCGAGATCGGCCACCCCGCCCGACTTCTTATCCCAATGCATCGCTGGAAACATTCCCACCCTATTACAGATAGAGGCGAGTTGTTAGACGACGGGAGGATTCGCAATGACCCCAACCGACAACCGGCAGCCGATCGAGACCCGCAGATTCGATCGCGTCCACGTGGCGATCTGGCGCAACGAAGCGGCGGACGACAAGGGTGACGGCGCCTTCTTCTCCGCGAGTTTCTCGCGGAGTGTCCGCGGCGAGGACGGCGCCTGGCGAAACGTCACGAGCTTTACCGCCCGCGACCTGCCGCACCTGGCGCTGGCGGTCGATTGGGCGATGCGCGAGCTGCTGCTCAAGGCCGACTAGTGTCCGCGCAGCATTCATGAAAGGAACCACGCGCCACCATGCGCCGAAGCAATCCGACCTCGCCGCGCTCGATCGGTGAAGACGAAGTCACCGATGCCTGCCATCGCTTCGTCAGCGTCAAGACCCTGGCGGCGGAGTGGGACTGTTCCAAGACGACCGTCTCGCGGCTGCTCGAAGCGGCCGGTGTTCCCGCGTACTACTTCGGCAGCGGGCGCAACGGCGCCAAGCGCTATCGGCGACAGGATGTCGATGAATACCTGCGCCACATTGATAAGGCGTGACTCCTGATCCGGTCCGACTGCACTACCCCGCGGGATCAGATTCAGGATTGAGGGGCCCCCCGGTTCGCGCAGGCGGGGCCCTGTTTTTTCCTTGCGTTGAAACGAGGGTGTCCAGGAAGAGGCCCCCGAGGACGGCGCTCTGAGGGCGGCTCCGACGTTTTCGGGCGTGGCCGGCGGACATGCCCCCTTCGCAACTCACAGTCTACCTGTATACATACAAGCTCCCGTGGGATCGTCAGATAACCCGCGGGGACGTGCGGACTCCCGAACGGCGATCACCCCTCTGCAGCGACGCGCGCGGGTCCAGCAGCGCTGTCCCAGAATGTCGGTCCCCCTCCAACCGGTTTGAAAAGTCTGTGTCGAACATGGAGCCGCGTGGAACGGCGCACGAAGGGTCTCGATCACAGTCGTCACAGAACGTCACGATCGGCGATGTGGGTCAAGCCCAGGTGTATTGAGTTGATCGGCGCTATGCCGCAGCACGGTAGTAGTGTCGCAGCAATCCGCCGAGAAAGCGCTGGCAGCGAATGCTCTGTGGCGATGGTACTTCCTGCAGCAGGGGTTTGCTGGCCGGACCGTTAGCTGCTGCCGGAATCGTCTGATTGTCGAGGCCCTGATGAGGTCGATGCTCGTTGAAGTAACGAGAATACTCTCGACCGATGTGGTTAAGATGGCTTAGGCTGAAGCACAGGAAGTGATTGAGGCATTCTCGCTTCAAGGCACCAATCCACGCCTCGGCGAAGGCGTTCGCATCCGGTGCCAGTGGTGGTGTGCGCAGGCACCGCATGTCAGCGTGCTTGAACACGTCGCGAAACCCGGACGAAAACTTGCTGTCGCGATCGTGGATCAGGAAGCGTGACTCCAGCTTTTCGTCATCGATCCACATCAATGCATTCCGCGCTTGCTGCTGCACCCACCGATTGTCCGGATGATACGTTGCCGGACTGAGAAGCACCTTTCGGGTGCCGACGTGGATGAAGGCCAGACAATACGCAACGCGAACGCCCATCGGCGTGATGATGCTCTTGGTGAAAAAGTCGCAGGCGACGAGCGTGTTCATGTGCAGCCGGATGAACTTCTGCCACTTGGTCTCCTCGGCTCTCCCTCTCCGCGTGGGCGACGGCGTCAAGCCTTCGTCCTTCAGTATCCGACGCACTGACGAGCGGCCAAGTTGCAGCCGGAGCTTGCGCAGTTCGCCAACGATGCGCCGGTAACCCCAGCCGTTGTTATCCTTCGCCAGGCGGATCACGATCTCCCGCATGTTGCGGCCGATTCTCGGTCGACCGACTCGCTTCGGCTTCCTCCCTTCCCTCAGCTCCATCACCCAGCGAGAATATGTCTTCGGCGTGACAATGCCGACGATGTCGGCCACGTCATGATCAAGCTCCCGGCCGATTTCCAGCAGGCGGGCCCGATCCTCCGGACTGGGAATGACACGGTTGCCACCGAGCTTGCGACGCAGGATTTCAACCTGGGCAATCAGGAATCGCATGCGGGCATCGCGCCTAGCGGCGCCGGCCTCCTGAATCAGATACGGAAGGATGTAGAGCCAGCGAACCATGACCAATCAACCTCGAACAAGCGACTGCATCTGCATGACATCAGAAGGGTTCCGACATTTTTAACCCCCACTGGCGCACGGGCAAACACGGTCGCTGACGCCCGTATCAACTGCTCCCTACCCGCGCTTGACCTCATGCCAACAGTGTGGCGTAATTGTGGCGTAGACGCGGACAAATTGTGCAACATGTACATCATGCGGAGATAGGCCGAAACCGCGATAACTTCCTGGGCGATCTGTAACTTACGGTCATTAAGCACCTTCGGGCAATTCGTCGCTTTCTGCGTCAATCGTTCTCATAACCCGGAGGCCGTTGTCGGACTTGCCCGACTGCAGCGTGAAGGGCGTCTGATCGTCCCGTCGAAGTCGCAGTCCATCCACGACAATTTCAAACGCATCTCCAGCCCGACGGCCGCGTTCGCGGACGACTGCCTCGAAATCCACGCCACCTTCTTCGAAGAGACAGCCCCCGTGTTCGACGCGTGGGTTGGCTGGTGTCGAGCCAATGGGCATGAAGCCGGTAGCAAGGCGCGCTTCGGGGAACGCCTTCGCGCCGTGAATCCGGCGATCGAGCGAAAGCGTCATCGCGCTGAAGGTTCGCGATCGTATGGGTATTCGGGGATCCGACTGACGCCGCATGGACATGAAATGATGCAAAACGCGCGTTCGAATGACACGTCTCGCTGACAACAAGGAGGTCTCAAATGAAGGGCACGGTCATCGATTTTGATTTCACTCGCTTTGGCGGCGTCGGGCCGCTCACGCCGCCGACCCCTCCGGCACCGCCTGATTCTGCCCCAAAACATGGGGGAAATACGGAAAGTGTCCCTAGTGTCCCTAGTAAAACCTTACTGTTAATTGTCGACGAGAAAATGGAGCGCATAAGCGCAGTAGGTAAAACAATAAGAAACACTGGGGACACCGGGGACACTAGGGACAGCCCGGCAACCCCGCAATCCTGCTTCCATTACGCATCGGGCATCATGCAGTTCGGCGACATCTGCGTCGGTTGGGCACCGGCGTCGTGGTCAAACGAACTCCGCCGCAAGGCCGACCACTGCGACGCTTACCGCCCCGACATCGCCGACTACTACCGCCGCTGGGCCGACGACATCGACGCGAAGCTGGGGCGTACGCCGGCGTAACGCCGCGCGTCGGCAAATCTTCGGAATCTCCGGACACATCATCTCCCTCCTGCATAAGTGACCTGTAGGCGAGTTCGCGTCTGCCGCGTTCGGTGCGCGGCGGCGATTCGTCTATGAGTCCCCGGCCCCATCGCGATACGGGGCAACGTCGGGCGAACTGCGGCCGAAGGAAGGCCGCAGAGGTTTGCAAGGAGGCAGTAACGATGAAGGTCGAACTCTGGCCGATTGATAAGGTCAAACCCTACGAGTCCAATCCCCGCAAGAACGACAAGGCCGTCGACGCCGTCGCCGAGTCGATCCAGAAGTTCGGATTTCGCCAGCCGGTGGTCGTCGACGACAACGGCGTAATCGTCGTTGGCCACACGCGGTGGAAGGCGGCACAGAAGCTTGAATTGAAAAAGGTGCCGGTTCACGTCGCCACCGGCATGTCGGCCGAGGACGCCAAGGCCTATCGGATTGCGGACAACAAGTCGAACGAACTCGCCGAGTGGGATCTCGAACTGCTGCCAGTGGAGCTCGCCGACCTGAAGGGCGCTGGCATCGACCTCAACCTGCTGGGCTTCGACGACGATGAGCTTGCCAACCTGCTCGACACAGGTATTCAGGAAGGAAACTGCGATCCTGACGAGGTTCCCGAGCCTCCGGACGAACCGATCACAAAACCAGGCGATCTGTGGAAACTTGGCGACCATCGATTGCTTTGTGGTGACAGCGCATCGACAGCTGATCTGAACCGCCTGCTCGACGGCGCGCCGATTCACCTGTGCAATACTGATCCACCTTATAATGTCAAAGTCGAGCCGCGTTCCAACAACGCCATCGCCGCCGGGAACTCCTCCTTCACCAAGCAGAAACGCACGCACCACCAGTCGATGGATCTGGCGCGGCACCCGAACAAGTCGAAGCCGACGCACAAGAAGATGCGCGCCAAGGACCGACCGCTCGAAAACGACTTCGTGTCCGACGAAGCGTTCGCCGAGATGCTGAACGCGTGGTTTTCGAACATCTCCCGTGTGTTGGAGCCCGGTCGCGGCTTCTATATCTGGGGCGGATATGCCAACCTCGCCAACTACCCGCCCGCGTTGAGCTCAAACGAGCTGTATTTCAGTCAGGGAATTGTCTGGGACAAAGAGCATCCCGTCCTGACGCGCAAGGACTTCATGGGCGCGTTCGAGCTGGGGTTTTATGGGTGGAAAGCGGGCGCGGCGCACAAGTTCTTCGGCCCGAAGAACGTGCCTGATCTTTGGCATGTCAAGAAGATCAGCTCTCAACACACCGAACACTTGACTCAAAAACCTGTCGAACTTGCGATGCGAGCGATTCAGTATTCATCGCGTCCCGGCGAGAACGTGCTCGACTTGTTTGCAGGTTCCGGAAGCACGCTTATCGGCGCTGAGCAGACCGGCCGTCGCTGCTTCACCATGGAAATCGATCCCGCCTACGCCGATGTCGTCGTCGATCGCTTTCAGCGATTCAGTGGAAAGCGAGCCACCCTGGAAGGTGCAGGCACACCGTTTCCGAAGGAGCCGCCCGCTGAGCGGGAGCAGTTGAAGTAATGAAACACTCCGGCCGAAGAGAAAGCCCGCAAGTCACGGGCTGGTAGGAAGGTCTGAGATATCTGAGATTACGCGCAGGGAGCCTGCTCCAGCGGGTTGTAATCGGTACCGCAGGTGGCGCAGCGCACGCAGTCGTCATCGACCCAGATCAGCCGATCGACGTCGCGTTCGCCGCAATTTGGGCAGGCGTCTTCGGGGCGAACGAGATCGGATTCGTCGCGGTGCTCATGCATGGGTGAACAGCCCTCGATCGGTCTTCCTGAACCGCGATTCCGATCCCCTCAGATCGATCTCGCGGATAATCGCGGCGTAGAGCGTCGCATGTGGCGTCGCCCCCTTCGTCACCCAACCCGCGGCGATCACGCGCTCGGCGATCGTCTTCGTGTTGAGCGGTTCCTTGGCCGAGGCCAGCACCTTGGCGGCGAGGTCCAATCCGCTGACGCGCTTCGGCCGGTCGGACTTGTCCGACCGCTTCGATGTCGTCTTCTTGGAGCGAGGCCCGGCCGTCGACTTCGACGTCCGCGTCGACGATTTGGCCTTCTTCGATGTCTTCTTCCTGCTGGTTTTCTTGGTTGCCATGAGATAATCCTACCTGGGTTGAAGTGTGTTTGCCGCGCCAACGCCGGCGCGGCACCTCGAGTCGGTATCAGCACCCCGCAACGCGTTCGATCTCGCGGAGGATGTCGTGGACCATGCTGTTGGTGGCGTTTGGCTGACCGTCCCGCGTTCGACCGCAGATGGCCGTGGCTAGTTGGTAGGCCAGGTTGTACCGCTCTTCGCGATCGGAATTCTTCCGCACCTCGGTTCGCACGCCATTTGACATGACGGTGGCCCCGGCGTCGGTCCGCTTGATGATGACGTCGTTCTCTACGCCCGCGATCGTGATCTGCTTGATAAGCATGGCTGTACTCCTTCGTCGCCCATTCGTTGTTGCGACAGACACATGAGGCCAACTGTCGCGCCAGACATCAAGTCAATTCGACGTGTCATGTCGGACCTTGGGCGAGATTCTTCCCGGTGGCTGACGGCAGCCGGATCGAAGCGCACGCCGCACGTCGGCCACGCCATAGCTATCACGTACCGTGCCCCCCAGGCTCGCCGTGTTGGCCCGTGTCGCGTCGCAAGTCAGAACGTGGCGTTCTCCCCCGCGATACGCGTCGAAACGCAACGTGGGCAGTTTCTTGCGAAATATCCCGAGAAATTATTGGACACGGATGACCATTGCCTATATAGTATAGCTATAGGTAACTTTGATGCGATGCCCGAACGACCACCACGAGCCAAACGCCCTGGAACGCCGCCACGACGCCCCAATCGGCATGAGCGCGGCTACGGGAATGATTGGATTCGCCTGCGAAACGACTACATCGCACGGCATCCGCTGTGCGTCGATCCCTTCGCCGTCCATGGCGCGCGGATCGTACCGGCGACACAGGTCGATCACATCACCCCACGCAAGCGTGGCGGAACGGACGACGAATCGAATTTACAGGCGCTGTGCACCAGCTGTCATTCGAGAAAGACTGCGACCTTTGACGGAGGATTCCACAACGTGATTCGATCAGGCTGACGACAGCCCCTACTGCCAGTACTTTGGCAGCCAGCATGCGGTGGCTGCAGGCAGCCCCCTAGGGGGGGCTGATTTTCTAGCAATGGACTCGAAAGTTCCGCGTGCCAACCGCGTAGATTTCTTCGAGAGTATCGCTATAGGGGGGTAGGCAACGACAACGCCCTACCGCCCCGCCCGCATGCAAGGGAATTCATCATGGGCCGACGCGGGCCTCGCCCAGTTCCAACCGAGCATCTCAAGGCGCGCGGCAGTCCCCTAGCGACGAAAGAGCGCCAGGCACGCGAGGTCAAAGCCCCTTCCGGAACTCCCTCCTGCCCTTCCTGGCTCGACGCCGACGCAAAGAAGGCGTGGAAGCAGCTGGTCCCCATGCTCGAATCGATGCGCGTGCTGACGAAGATCGATTCAAACGCACTCGCACGCTACTGTCGGACTTGGTCGCGCTGGCGCAAGTGCGAGGCGTTCCTCGAGAGGAACGGCGTGTCGTATCCTCTGCGTGATCCCGACGGCAAAATCCGATACCTTCAGACTTGGCCAGAGGTTTCCATTTCCAACAAGCTGGCCCAGCAGCTCACGAGGCTCGAACAGGAATTCGGCATGACGCCAAGCGCACGATCGCGGATTCAGGTGAGCAATCCCGAGCCTGCAGCGATCGATCCCAAGGTCGCGAAGTTCTTTTCGCCGAATCTGCGGGTGGCAAAGTAGTAAGGAGTCGGCTCAGCAGTCCTACTTGACCGGGCGCCAACATTTATTCACAGGCACGGACAAGATCTGCAACATGTTCAACATGCGGAGCTGAGCCGAATCGTCAATGACTCTCTGAGCATTCTGTAACCTACGGTCGTTGATCACCTTCGGACGATTCGTCGCTTTCCGCGTCAATCGTGCTCATAACCCGGAGGCTGCTGCGCAGCTTGTAACCCAGAGACCCGTTCATTCATCAACTAACCCGGAATGCGTGGCCCTGCCATCGCGAAATTCGATCTTGGAACTCAGCGACCATCCCGATTCGACATACATCACATCGTGGTAGGTCACCTCCCCGAAGCGAATGTCGACAGTCACTTGCGCAAACGCGCCCGCGCCATTCAGGAAGGCGAACAACTCGTAGGTACCCTCCTCCAATACGTCACGTCGGTCGATCGCGATCCGCTCAAAGGTGTTACGTTCCCATCCCTGGCGTGACGCCGGAATGGCGTCGCCTGATGGCAGGCGTATTTCGAGTTGAAGATCCACGTCATCTGTTGCGTCTCGGACACCAACCTGAAACTCAACGGCCTGCTTTCCCGTTGGGCCGCCGCCCATGGGGTCTTCCGCATCAACCCAGCTATTGAACAGAATCGTGGACTCACCGTTCAGGACGCCGATGGCGATCCCCTTCCTTTCAGGGCTGACCTCGCGCCCCGAGTAACAGAAAGCCGAATTCAGAAAGCGAACGCTGTAATTCAGGTCGGTGAAAATTCCTGCACCCGGCAATTCGACTCCCAGCCAATGGAGCCCGTCCGGGATTGAATCCGGCCCTTCGTCGATCGTCTCGACGCCAGCGCTCTCCCACCCTTCCGCACGTACCGGCGGCCGCCCTCCTGACGGCAACATCCATGAGAGATTAACGTCGATCGCGTCGGTCGAATCGGCCCAGGCGCCCGCGATGTGTACGCCGGGTCGGACGGGTGCTTCACATAATGCGAGGACGCCGTCTGTACCCACTGCGTGTGGATCATCGGCCGCCACTGAAAGCGTAACGGGGACGCAGCCGGTGGATTCACAGGGCCGTTGGAGCTGTGTGTTACATCCGATAAGGCCGACCCAGAAACCTGCGATCGCGAACGGGGTCAGGCACACCTGGGTTTTGGGCATGGTCGCTCTCATGATAGAATCTCCTCGGTGGGCGTGCGAGGAATCGCCCTGGATCGTTGGCGTTGTCAACCCCGAAACTCTGCAGAGATCCCTGACAAAACCTGCAATTGCTCCAAGAATCCCGAGATTCGGACGAATTCTTCATGAATCCTGGAATCAGGCTGCATGAATCGAGGTGATCTGACGCCAATCATATGGTAAATGACCGTCAACCCATGGTGTCACGTGACGTCGTCTGAAGACGAAACCCCGCAGGGAGGTGCGACGCGCCTGCTAATTGAGGCGAGGGATGGGAACCGCTCTGCGCTCGATCTGCTGATGCCCCTGATTTACGAAGAACTCCGAGCGCTCGCCGCGAAGCATCTCCGCGTCGAGCGACCCGATCACACGCTTCAACCCACCGAGCTGCTCCACGAGCTGTATTTCAAGCTCGTCGACATCAGGCGGGTCGATTGGCAGGGCCGTGCCCACTTCCTGTCGATGGCCTCGCGTTGTATTCGCCGCATCCTGATCGATCACGCCCGATCGCGCAACCGACAGCGTCGCGGCGGCAATCACCGACGATTAAGACTGTCCGTGGTCGACGTTGCAGGCAATTCCGCCATGGTTGATTTTCTGGATCTGGACATAGCGCTGGATCGCCTCGCGGCGGATCACCCGCGTGCGTCACAGGTCGTCGAGCTGCGGTATTTTGGTGGCCTCAACATGCAGGAGGCAGCGGACGTCTTGGACGTTTCCGAGCGTACTGCCGCGAGTGACTGGTCATTCGCCAAGGCTTGGCTTAAACGCGAGATGCGCCGCCTCAATGAACCTCGAAAAACATGATGCCTGACAAGGACCTAATTCGCGAAGTTTTCCTGACGGCGCGCGAGCTCGCTGACGACCAGCGAAACGCATATCTTGATGCCGCCTGCGCCAATCGACCTGAGCTTCGAGATGAAGTGGAGTCGCTCCTTGCCAATGATGATACGCTGCCCGGTCCACTTGACGGCCCCGTCTTCGGGGACATTCTCAATGCCGTTTCGAGCCGGGAGGTGATGCCCGAATCAATCGGCCCCTATCACATTATTGAAAAACTGGGGGAAGGCGGATTCGGTACCGTCTATCTAGCGGAACAGCGAACGCCAATCAAGAGGCTCGTTGCAGTCAAGGTCATCAAGCTGGGAATGGACACCAAGGCCATCACGGCGCGGTTCGATGCCGAGCGGCAGGCCCTGGCGCTGATGAATCATCCCAATATCGCAGCCGTTTTCGACGCCGGCTCCACTAATGCAGCTTCACCCTTGGGGCGCGGCCGGCCCTACTTCGTAATGGAGTATGTACCGGGCGAGTTGATCACAAAGTACTGTGACAGGCACCGGCTTGACATCCGAGCCCGGCTGGAATTGTTCATCCAGGTCTGCAACGCCGTACAGCATGCGCACCAGAAAGCGGTCATTCACCGGGACATCAAGCCCTCAAATGTTCTGGTCCGACTTCAGGACAACAAGCCGGTCCCCAAGGTGATCGACTTTGGCGTGGCGAAGGCGATCAACCAGCGCTTGACGGAGCAGACAATCTTCACGCACCAGGGCATGCTGATCGGCACACCCGAATACATGAGTCCTGAGCAGGCGGAAATGAGCCAGCTCGATATTGATACGCGAACGGATGTCTATTCGCTCGGCGTCCTGTTGTATGAACTACTGACCGGCAGCCTGCCGTTCGACCCCAAGGTCCTTCGCAGCAAGGGCTATGCCGAGATTCAACGGATCATCCGTGAATTCGAACCGGCCAAGCCAAGCACCCGGTTGAGTGGCGAATACTCGGGCACAGCGACGCGCAACCATCGGCGACGCGCGAATGAAGCCAAGGCGACTTCAAAGCTCCCGGCGGACATCAAGTTCAAGCAGCAGGATGACGATTCGGCACATCAACGCGGCACGGATCTGCACACACTGGTTCGAATCATCCGCGGTGACCTCGACTGGATCGTGATGAAGTGTCTGGAAAAGGACCGCACTCGACGCTATGAAACGGCGAATGCCCTGGCATTCGAAATCCAACGCTATCTGAACGGCGAACCTGTACTTGCAGGCCCGCCGAGCGCTATCTATCGCGTTCGCAAGTTTGTCGGTCGACATCGCGCAGGCGTAAGAGTCGGCGTTGCCGTCGCGATACTGCTTGTCACGAGTCTCGTCGTCATCAGCGCGCTCTATTTGAAGGCGGAAAGTGCAAAACGAAGCGAGGCCCGTCTCGCCCAACAGGCCTTCGAGGATCGCGACGCAGCGCGTGTTGCCCAGCACGACTCGGACCAACGGCGGCACGAGGCGGAAGTCGAATCGTACGTCGCAAACCTGGCCGCCGCCCAGGCCGCATTGAATTATCCAGATCTGTATAGCGCTTCGCGACATCTCGATGCGGCGCCGCCGTCATTGCGAAACTGGGAGTGGTATCATCTGCATTCCCGACTCGACGAAAGCCTCGCCGTGCTTCGCGGCCACTCGCCCCATGCCTGGATTTGGTCGGTCGATTTCAGCCCGGATTCGTCCTTGTTGGTGTCAGCGGGCACAGACGGTACGGCAAGGGTGTGGAACGTGCCGTCGGGACTGGAACTCTTCGTTTACCGGGGGCAGCACGGAAAAACCCTCAGGGCAATATTCAGACCGGATGGCAGTGAAATCGCATCTTCGTCGACCGACGGCACGGTTCGGACTTGGAATCCGGAAACAGGCGAAGATCACCTTGTGATCGATCTCGAAATGGATTCGCCGCGAGCGCTGGCATACACGCCAAGCGGCGCGAACCTCGTCGTTGGGACCGCCAATGGAAACATCCTCTGGTACGACGCGACAAGTGGCGAGTTGCTGAACCGCCTGAGGGCGCATGACGGAGTTGTAATGTTCCTCACATTCAGCAGCGATGGTCGTCGGCTGGCCTCATGCTCCTACTCCGATCGTCGCACCCGGATATGGGACGCCAACTCGCGGGCGTTACTGTACGAGCCGGACCAACGATCGCCGACCTACACGTGTGCTTTCACTCCCGACGGCCAGAGAATCGTGACAGGGTCATGGGCGGGTGCGGTTATCTGGCAAATAGATCAGGGTCGATGGCAGAGACATTTCGATCGTCCTCGCTGCGGCTGGAACGTGGCCATCGATCCAACATCGAATCTTCTGGCTGCAAGTACCGACGACGGCGTCGCGTTCTTCTCGTACGACACCGCCCAGCTCCGTTTCGCGCTAAATGGAAGCGGACGCACACAGGCCATTGCGTTCAGCCCGGACGGGCGCCTGCTGGCAACCGGCGATCAGACCGGGCGTGTCCGCATTTGGTGCCCCGAGCCGCACCGCTACGACCTGACTGATGCAAACAGCGGAGGCACGCTGAATGCACTGGCGGTCAGTCACGGCGGTCACCTGCTGGCATCTGCACGGATGGGAGAGGGGCCATACCAGGTGCTCGACACGGAGACCGGGGCGATCGCCGCAAGATTCACGCAGCAGCATGCGCCAATTCTCACTGTCGCCTTCACGCCGGATGATCGCGGACTGATCGCGGGTCACTCCGACGATAGCGTAACGGTCGCGGACGTATCTACCGGATCAGTGCGTGAATTTTGTTCCGAGTCCAGCGCAGTGAATGCGGTCGCCGTCGATCCGATCCACAACGCGCTGCTGGAAGGACTCGAATCCGGCGAATTGGTTGAGCGCGATATCGCGACCGGACAGGAGCGAACGCGGACCCAGCCGCATGCGGATGCGATCTACGCACTGGCAATAAGCAACGACGGTAGATGGTTGGCATCCGGCTCACTCGATCGCTGTGTGCGAATCTATAACCGATCAGTCGGCGACATGGAGGGCCGCCCCCTTCTCGGACATCAGCAAGCCGTATTCAGCCTGGCGTTCAACAACGACGGTTCGTGCCTGGCATCCGGATCGGCTGACGCAACGATCCGACTTTGGAATTCGGCGACCGGTCGCGATCAGGCAGTGCTGAAGGGTCACCGACGGTCGATCAAAGCACTGGCATTCAGTCCAGATGGCGATCGGCTTTTTTCCGGAAGTTGGGACGGCACGCTCAAGGTCTGGGACGTCGGTGAGCAGCGTGACTTGCTGACGTTTCGCAACCCGTTTGTTGACTGGGTCTGGAGCCTCGCGGCCCTACCAAACGGCGGACAGCTGGTGGTCTCATCGTGGATTGAACAAAACCTGTCAACACTCGACACGATGTCCGAATTTGATCGGCATGCATTGCCGATGCGTGCTTGGGTCAACAAGCACCTCGATGCCGGTCGCACACCGGAGGAAGTCCTCGACCTGATCCGCCACGATCCCAAGTTGGACCCTGCCCTGCAACAGTGTGCACAGGTTGCCCTGCTGCGGCGATCATCGCAAAACATGGAAGAAGCCGACCGCCGTGTGCGCGAATTGTTCAACAAGACAAAGAGAATGAATGAAGTGATTGCGCAGATTCGTAGCAACCCCCGGTACTTGCCATCCCTCAAGACGACGATGCTGCGATTAGCAAATTCGTACGCGCGAGCACCGCAATTCCTCAACGAAGAGGCGTGGGATATCGTCAAGCTGCCCGGGCGGACGCAGGAGGCGTATGAGCATGCACTCGAATTGGTGCAACGCCCGATCGTTAACTCGCAGGGAAACGGCCTATACCTCAACACGCTGGGCGTTGCCCAGTATCGCAATGACGACATCCTGAATGCGTTCGCGACGCTTACTGTTTCCGACACGATCAATGCGCTTCCCCAGCCCGAGCCCAATCTTCCCTACAGAGAGCATTATCGTGGGCGACTGGTCGGCGACGTCGCCTTCCTGCTCATGGCGACGGCTCGCCTTGGGTTGAAGGACGAAGCGCTGCAACTGCGTGCCGAACTGATGAACATGGCGAGTCTCCCGGAAGTACGCGCAAACGAAGATGACCTGGCGATTCTGAACGAAGCGATGATAATGATCGATTCGTTTCAATGGCCCGCCGCACCAAGCCCTGCTGACCTGGCAAACCAACTTGAGCGACACGACGCCGATGCAGCAATGCAGCTCATGGGAGTCGCCCGCTGGTATTTCGAACGTGGAAATCTGCTAGCAGCTGAGACGATGTGTCGGAGGGCAATTGACATCGCCGACGACTTAACTCCGAACCTAATATCCAAACTTGAGTCGAGGATGGCAGAACTTGCGGACGAGTTCTTGGCGAGGAAGAAGTGGGACATTACGGAATCACTCGCGCGCAAATGCCTCGCTATGCGATCGGAGCGGATTCCGACACATTGGACTACAGCCGACACCTCCTGTCTGCTCGGTGAGGCCCTTGCGGCTCAACACCAGTTCGAAAAAGCCGAACCGCTTCTTTTACAGGGATACCAGGCAATGCTGACTAACGACGAGGCGCCCGCAGATCGACGTCAGCGCGCCGCCCAGCGCATTGCCCAACTGTACAATGACTGGTCGTCCACCTTGCCGAAACCAGCGGAACGAGCAACGAAGCTCATGGAGCTAGCCAAGAGGGCCAGAGAATTGGGCAATGCCGCAGAGGCGCTGCCACTCTTTCAGTCGGCATTGCAGCTGCAACGGCGCACGGGAGGATCCTCGGAACTCTCGGTAGCTCAAGTGCTCACCGATCTGGGCAAGACGCTTGGACAACTCGGTCGCTGTGATGAGGCCATCAGCGCGCTGAGCGAGGCGCTCCGAATCCGCCAGACCGCCTTGGGAAACGACCACATCGATATCGCGTGGACGCTGCATGACCTGGGATGGATAACGAAAAGCTGCAAGGAATATGACGCCTCGATGAAGTGGTTCCAGTCTGACCTGGAAATGCGTCATCGCCTGTTTGGTGACGATGATGCGCAATTAGCTTTTCCGCTGCTGGCAATGGCAAACCTCTCCGTGGATAGGGGCGAAATTGCTGTGGCCGGCGAATATTTTGACAAAGCGTTTGCCATTCGCCATGCAGCGCTGGGGCCGCACCACGAACAGACGCTTGACACACTCCAGGCAAGCCTTCGCTATCGCATCGATGCAACAAGGAATTTCGCGGCGATCGAGCCCCTTCTGCTAGATTGCTATCAGCAATGCGAATCGGCGTTGGGACCGCAAAATCCGACGACTGTACGGACGGCATCGTGCCTCATGCACCTTTATGAATTATGGGGGCACTACGGAGACCTCGCACGTTGGCGTTCGATATACCGGAAATCTTCGAACGGCGCATTCAACTAGTGTAGTGCCTGCGATTTGCGGAATTTTACAGTGAGTTGACGGGTTTCATCGTTTGACGGGAGGATGGAACCATGAAATCGGCTCCGAAGATTACTCTGACTGACGAACAGCGAGCGATCCTCGTGCGATGGTCGCGAGGGCGCAGCACGCCGGTTCGACTGATGGAACGAGCGAAGATCGTGCTGTTGGCGGCCGAGGGAAAAATGAACAAGGACATCGCGGCCGAACTCGGCATCATGCCGAATACCGTGGTCCGTTGGCGACGCCGGTTCTTTGACGGCGGACTCGCAGCGATCGAGAAGGATCGACCGCGTGGTGGGCGCAAGCCGAGGGTGATGGAGGCGGTCGCGCGCAAGATCATCGAGACGACGACACAGACCATGCCGCCGAACGCGACGCATTGGAGCGGTCGCACGCTCCGCGCGGGTCCGCGAGCGAGGGTCCAATTTGTCGGCACTCCCCTACCGGATTTTCAGAATTCGATTTCGTGATTGCATGCACCGGAATTCGACGGAGCGTGATTTGCGAATCGTGCGATCGCGCGCACGAGAAGCATACTCGACTCGGTTGCTCTTGGGTTGCTGATTTTGGTTCTTCGAAAATTGTCAGGCGGCGCGCTGGTAATGCCGCAACAAGCCACCCAGAAACCTTTGACATCGAACTCGCCCGACATCTGTTTCATTCAAACTATCGTCGTCGCAAGGCGGACCATCGAGAGATTTCGGCACTGTGCGATTCCCGAGGCCCTGATGTGGGCGATAGTGGTTGTGGAATCGGACAAACTCCTGGTTGATATGATTGAGGTGGCCGAGGCTGAAACACATGAAGTGGTTCAGGCATTCACGCTTGATGGCACCGATCCACGCCTCTGCAAATGCGTTGGCGTCCGGTGCCAGAACCGGTGTGCGGAGTCGACGAATGCCGGCATTCTGAAATACGCGATCAAACGCGTTTGAGTATTTCGTATCGCGGTCACGCAGGATGAACCTAGATTCGATGTTGCACTCGTCCAGCCAAATCGTGACGTTGCGGGCTTGCTGTTCGACCCAACCACCGTGCGGATGATACGTGGCCGGCGAGAGAAAGACTCTACGAGAACCAACGTGAATGAAAGTCAGGCAATATGCGGTGCGTACTCCCAGTGGCGTGACGACGGCCTTCGTGAAGAAGTCGCATGCCACCAGCGTGTTCATGTGCAGCCGGATGAACTTCTGCCATGTTGTCTCTTCGCCCCTGCTTTGTCGCGTGGGCGACGGCGTGAATCCTGCGTCCTTCAGAATTCGTCGTATTGAAGATCGCCCTACTCGAACACGCAGCTTGCGCAGCTCACCCAGGATGCGACGATAACCCCAACTTCCGTTTTCCTTCGCCAAGCGCTTGATGAGTGCGCGAACGTCTCGAGAAACTCGCGGTCGCCCCACCTGGCGCGGCATCCGCCCTTCCCTTTGCTCAACCACCCATCGAGAATAGGTCTGTCGAGTGACGATGCCGATCACGCCCGCGACGTCGTGGTTGAACTCGGCACCGATTGCCAAGAGCCGTGCCCGGTCGTCGGGGCTCGGAATGACGCGGTTGCCGCCGAGCTTGCGACGGAGGATTTCAACCTGGGCAACGAGGAACCTGATTCGGGCATCGCGTCGTGCGGCGCCGGCCTCGTGAATGAGATAAGGGAGGATGTAAAGCCAGCGAAACATGACCAATCGACCTCGATCGAAATCCCGCATTCTGAGGACTCTGCTGGCGTATCAACATTTTGAACCCCCGCTGACGCACGTACAACCATCGTCGCTGACGCCCGCATCAACCGTCCACTACCCGCGCTTGACCGCACGCCGACAGTGTGGCGTAATTGTGGCGTAGACGCGGACAATTTGTGCAACATGTTCAACATGCGGAGCTAAGCCGAAACTGCGGTAACTCTCTGAGCATTCTGTAACTTACGGTCATCAGACACCTTCGGGCGATTTATTGCATTCGGCGTCAATCGTTCTCATAACCCGGAGGGTTCCCACCACAACGCACCAGAAAACGCACGCCTGTCTGATCCAAATGGCTCAGGAAGTCGAACCCGCCGAAGCCGCCGTCGGCGATGATCAGCGCTTCGGCGGGCAGGTCGCGAGCCATCTCGCGCAGGTGCGTTCGTTCGCTCGACGTGCCCGGTCCCTGCCGCCAATCCCACAGCATCAGCGTCGGCAAATGCACGATCCAGGTCATCCACCATTGGGGATGCGACTTGTCGCGCGCCGACTTGCCGAGGTCGGCTTCGTTGGCTCGGGTTCGCGCCGCGTCAACGCGGGAGCCGTCGACTGCGAACGCTATCCAGCCGTATTGGTTCCACGCTTCGTGTGCGCGGCTGGCCATCGTACGCCTGAGGGCGTTCCAGAATTGGTGGAAGAGCTCGACACCGTGACGCCCGGCGGCCTTGGTCAGGCCGACGTAGGTGCGACCGGCGTAGTGTCCAAAAACTCAAACGACATTGATCTGATACCAAGGATGCCGTCTCGATTCAAGTCCCGGGGCGTTTAGAATCGTGGCCATGAACACTCTCCAAGCCTGGCAACTTCTTTTAGTGACGCTGGCCGGCTGGATCAACCGGCAGCAGAACGATGTAATCTCGTACATTCAGGAAGAGAATCGAATCCTCAGAAGCAAACTCAAGAGTAAGCGGATTCGATTCACCGACGACGAGCGTCGGCGCCTGGCGGTCAAGGGAAAAGTCCTCGGACGCAAGGCTCTTCGGCAGTTCGCGTCGATCGTGACACCCGACACCATTCTGGCTTGGCATCGGAAGCTCGTAGCCCAGAAGTGGGACTACAGCCGCAAACGAGGACCGGGGCGGCCTCGCGTCGCAAACGAAATCGCCGACTTGACTGTCCGCATGGCGAAGGAGAATCCAACCTGGGGTCTCACGAGAATCATGGGAGCCCTCGCCAATCTCGGGCATGAAGTTGCCCGGGGGACCGTCTCCAATATTCTGAAAGCGCACGGCATCGAACCGGCACCGCAGCGCGGCACGCGAATGCCATGGGCGACATTTCTCAGGGCCCATTGGGGCTCGATGGCCGCATCCGATTTGTTTACGGTGGAGGTCTGGTCGCGCCATGGATTGATTCGGTACTACGTGTTCTTCTTTATTCGGTTATCCAATCGCCGCGTGCACATCGCCGGCATCACGCGCAACCCAAATGCAAGTTGGATTAAGCAGATTGCTCGCAATGTGACCGACCCGGATACCGGCTTTCTCCTGGGCACTCGATACCTGATCATGGATCGCGACACGATCTTCACGGTCGAATGCCGCGAATTCCTGAAGTGCGAAGGCATCAAAGCGCTGCGGCTTCCTCCGCGGTCACCGAATCTGAATGCTTACGCGGAGCGGTTTGTGCGCACCATCAAAGAGAGTTGCTTGAGCCGCATGATCTTCTTCGGAGAGCAGTCGTTGCGAACAGCGATCGACGAGTTCATGCAGCACTATCATCATGAACGCAATCATCAGGGACTCAGTAATCACCTGATCGATCCCATCGAGGAGATGGGCGTCAACAACGGGCCCATCGCCTGTCGGCAACGGCTTGGCGGGCTCGTTCAGTATTATTATCGACAGGCGGCGTAGCTCGACGAAATGGAGGGCGACATTGCCATGCGTGGGTTTGGGCTCGCCGCAAGCGCTGAAATACCCCTCGCGGCCAGCGATGAGCAACATCCTGAACGCTGCCGACACGGATTCGATGCACGGTTGAGTTTTTGGACATTACGCGGTAACCAGTTCTACAATTGTGAATCCCTGACTGATTCTGGTAGATCGAAGTGAGGTATTGCCCTCGACAACGCCAGGTTGACTAGCCATCTCGCACTCCCCGGTTCCAATCCCAATCCAAGACTTGTCCGTCTACCCTACCTGCAATCGGCCGGGGAAATGGATTATTCCTGAATCGTCAGGTATCCCTGTCCCTGGAAAGTCGGCCAAAGATGAATGCGATTCCCCTGTACGAAACAGCTTTGGCCCGAATCAAGACAACTCATTAGAGGCGGATGACCTAGCCCGAACTCGGACCCTTGAATCGCAGGACCCTTACAGATGACGCAATTCAGAACCCATTTTCGCCAGCCGTGCTGGTATTTGCCCAGATCTGGCCCGTTGACGCGTCATAGGCCCAGCCGCCCGTCGCGCCAACGACCGTCCCTTTGCTGGTCCCAGCGACGAGGTTGTTAGCGGCGCCATCGGTATCGAATGGGTTGTCCGGAATGGCGCCGTTCATGACCGCATTGGTTGCTCCCAGAATCGCAAGGCTCGGGAACGCGGCATTGCCACCTCCCGCCGGCGTGGCCGCAAAGGTGTAGTAGTTGGCTATCGCCGATCGCAGGCCGCCAAGCGCCCCCTTGCACGCCGCAGTCTTGGCATCCGTGCGGTAGTCCAAATAGACCGGCAGCGCGACGGCGGATAGAATTCCCAGGATCACGATAACCGTCACGAGTTCAATGAGCGTAAAGCCTCGATGCGTGATGGCGTTTGGATACATTTGCAATACTCCTGTATACGACCCCGTGGCAAAACGGCCTTAGTTGAATTCGGCTCGATTGGCATGCTGATTGACCAGAATTCCGTCCGCTGAAGGCCTGCGCGACGTTGTCGGATTGACCTTGCGCGGCTGACATCGCCGGGCTGGTCTCCGAGCCCAATCAGCCCCGCCGCAACCAACACCAGGCCCTTGCCCATCCCCAGATTCCGTCACGCCCAAGGACCAAACAGGGAGGCCGCGGAACTGCTTTGGAGGCTATCAACTCGAATTGGAACAGGAACGAGCTACGTCTTGACTGGTTGCCTCATCACCGGGCGCTTCATCCGCCAGATTCTCGGATATTGCCTCGAAGTCCCCCTGACACCGAATGAGCGCCTCAACAATAACAGGATCAAACTGCGAACCGGCTCCCGATCTGATGATCTCTATCGCCTCATCGTGTCCAAACGCACGCTTGTAGGGCCTCCTCGAGCGGAGCGCGTCATATACGTCAGCAACCGTGGTAATCCTCGCTGCCAGCGGGATGGAATCTCGTGCGAGTCCGTCCGGATATCCGGTCCCGTCGAACCGCTCATGGTGATGCCTCGCGATATCGCGGGCCATCGCGAGGAACTCCGCTTCCGGGGCCTTCTTCATGACAAATGCCACTGCTGCGGCGCCGATGACCGTGTGCTTCTTCATTGCCTCGAATTCGCTATCGGTCAATCCCCCCTTCTTCAAGAGGACACTGTCAGGGATCGCGACTTTTCCGATGTCGTGCAGCAGAATGGCGTTCGAGATGTAGTCCAGGAACTTTGCGTCGATCACGTGCGCCCAGTGATGATCACGCCGCAATTCGGAACAGAGGACACTGGCATACCTCGCAACGCGTTCGAGGTGAAGGCCCGTATCTGTGTCGCGATGCTCGGCCAGCTTCGCCAGCCCCAGGACGATTGCCGCATGTGCCTGCTCTCTCGCCTGGCTGGCCTTTTGTCGATCAAGCGCCGACGCCGCCATGCTGCTGAGCAGGTCGACATATTCCAGGTCCGCCGGTGTATATGCCGTGTGATCCACACGGCCGGAGACAGCAAGGACGCCCGCCGAACGCCCATCAATCGCAATAGCGCTTACTACAAAGGGGCCGTCGTCAAACAGCTCCTTCTCCCCGGGAGACAATGGCAACAGCGAATCCCGCGGACTTGTGCACACAGCTGGCAATCCTGACGCAAACACGTTTCCTATCACGCCGTTTCCTGGAGCCACCCGGAATCCCCTGACATCCGCCCCGATACCGTCCGTCGTAGCCGCCACGGTCAGACACGATCTCGACTCATCGATCATCAACAAGGTGATTCGGCGACTCGCAAGCAATTCCGCTGCTGCGTTGGCCACCCGGGAGGAAATTGTCTCGACGCTCTGAAACCCGGTCAGCAGGCCCGAAGTCGCAAACAGCGTCGTCATCGCCCTTGCCTGTTCGCCGCGCACCGAATTACTCTGCATCAAATCAGCATTGTGCCGACACAATCGATTCATTGTCCGGACACGCATCACAAGTTCCCGGTGCCTGATCGGTTTGCAGATGAGCTCTTCGGCTCCCGCTTCCATCGCGGCTTTTACGTGATCTTCGCCTTGGTGGCCAGTGACAATGATGATGGGACTGCCGTGAAGCAGCGGGTCCGCCTTCAGTCGACGCGTGCACTCAATTCCGTCGATCCCGGGCAGATCCAGATCCATCACAATCACATTGGGGGTTTGAGCCATCGCACAGGCTATTCCGCTTTCAGCATCGGATGCTTCGAAGACGTGAAACCCATCCCTTTCGATAAGTCGTCGATAGAGTCGCCGGGTCGCACAATCGTCGTCCACGACGAGCACCTTGGGCGCATCGAGTGGCGGTTTCATTGCCTGGGTTGGCGTCGCAACAGGCGACAGCTCACCACTCAGGGCATGGCAGTCGCACTCGCCGGCGTACTCAACCACTCGATTGCGGCCCGTTCGTTTTGCTCGGTACAGCGCCTCGTCCGCACACTTCAACAGCTCATCGATGGAAGTGTGCGTGTCATCGCGCTCTGCTATCCCGACACTAATCGTCATGTGAATCAACTCTTGACCATGACGAATCGCGAGCTTCTCCACGTCGGCTCGAATGCGCTCGGCGCCGGATCTCGCATCCGAGACGCCGGCCTCTGGGCATATCACAAGGAACTCCTCGCCCCCCAGCCTGAAGACAATTTCGCCGCTGCGAACGCTGCACAGGATCGCCTTGGCGACTGCACGGAGCACTGCGTCTCCGACATCATGCCCGTGAGTGTCATTGCATCTCTTGAAGTGATCCACATCGATCATCATACACGTGAGCATCTGACCGTGACGGTCGCCCATGGACCAGCACTCTTCCAGTCGCCGCATCGCTTCGCGACGATTATACAAGCCCGTGAGTTCATCTGTGGTTGCCATTCGCTTCAATGTTTCATTGACCGTTGCCAGTTCGGCGTTGGCCTTGTGAAGCGCCCGACGCTGTTGGGCAACTCTTACCTCGGAAGCGGCGGCGCGAACCCCCGCCTTAAGGCGGGCAAGCAACTCCTCTTTGCGGCAGGACTTTGAGAGAAAATCGTCGGCGCCGGCCTCGAACGCCGAAGAGAGACTCGCGGCGTCTTCCAGGCCAGTCAGCATGATGATATAGACGAATCCCGCGCCATCCGATTCCCGGACCGCCCGACATAATGCGATTCCATCCATCTTGGGCATAATCCAGTCGGTCAATACGAGTTGGAATCCCTCAGCATGGATAAGCTGGTAGGCCTCCAACCCGTTGGTCGCCGTGGTGACATCGTATCCTGCGTCCGAAAGGTATTTTCCAAGGATACGCAGCTGTGCGACATCATCATCGACAACTAACACGCGGTGATGCTCTCGGCTTGCTCGTCCATAGGATTCTCGTAACGGCGGAACTTCGCGGCCATCCACCGAAAGTACCGACGAGATCAGGGGCCAGTCCGCATTCAGCATGTTGACGTATTCATCGAGTGATTCCGTATCCATGCCCGAGTTGATGGCGGCCCGTCTGACTTCGAGGAGATCTTCCTGGTAGATCTCCGGCTGCGAGATAACCGAACCGATCACGTTGGCCAGGTAGAGCAGGTGACTGATTCGACGCGCACGCGAATCGTCGGCATCCTCACCGATTGGCTCATCATCCTGGCCTCTCACGGCGTCACAGAACACATCGGCGATTCGCCAGTCCGAGAACATGTTCGCCGTCAATTCGTTCTGATCAATGCCGAACGCCTCTCGCTCGAGATCAAGCAGACGGCGTCCCCTCGGCTCTTTCTGCCTTTCCAGAAGTGAGTCATAATCCTGGGGATAGACAGTCGCAAAAGCAAGCCGCCCGATCCGGCTCAGCAACGCAACTGTAAACGCTTCGTCGCTTGCACAGGCCCTGAAGTGATCGGCGAGACGCCTGGCCGCTGTGGCCCGAGCCAGGGATTCCGTCCAGAATCGATCAAATTCAAACCGTTGAGAGATCGACGTCCGGTCACTCGACAGCAACGAGAACGCCAGCGCCAGGTTCTTGACGGTTCGGATTCCAAGAAGTCGGACAGCAAGAGAGACCGACGTGACAGGCCGGGCAGGAGCGCAAAAAGGCGTATTCACCACCTTCATTAGGTTGGAGGTGATTGCCGGGTCCGCCTCAATGGTCCGGGTGATCTGCTCAACTGTCGACGACTCATCATCGACAAGTCGCATCAGTTCCAGAGCGACCTTGCTCGGCGAAGGGAGTTTGCGCCCCTGCTTCATTTCTTCATAAACTGCATTGAAGTGCGCCATGCGTCGTTCCCTCAACCAGGCCCTGTGGCCTGCGTCGGCCGTATCCTCTCGCCTCTCGGAATGATTGCAACGACCTATCACGCTCTCATTTCACGGCCGATCAATCACTGCTCGGAGGCTGTGACCTCGGTCGATGGCGTCCCAGGCCTCGCGTACCGCAGGACTCCGCCGATCAGATCCGCCCTCTTGATCGGCTTCGTAAGATAACCGTCGCAACCCGCCGCGACGCACTTGTCCATCTCGCCCCCCATCGCGTGCGCTGTCAGCGCGACGACGGGATGTACATACCCTTCTTCCCGCAGTGTTTGCGTCGCCGTGTAACCGTCCATGACGGGCATCTGCATGTCCATCAGGATAATGTCGTATGCCGTGAGTGAATTCACCGCCGTCGTCGCGAGGTCAACCGCCTCCCGACCGTTCTCCGCAGTGTCCACCGAAGCGCCGGCCTTTCTGAGGAGGTGGGACAGCAGGCGTCGGTTGTCGAGTCCGTCGTCGACCAGCAACACGCGCAGCCCATCCAGAGGTTGTCCCCGATCCGCTGTTCCGTGGGAATCCGCGCCGTTGGGTTTAGGATTCGATGGCCCCGCCTTCTGTGTGGCGCAGACCTCGACAAACTCGACACCTTTCACGGGTCCGGTGGCGATCGTCGCCCGAAACGTGCTTCCCTTGCCGACAACCGTCGAAACGATCTCGATGGACCCACCAAGCATCTCCGCAAGTCGACGACTGATGGCCAGCCCCAGTCCCGTTCCGCCGAACCTGCGACTCATCGTCGAGTCCGCCTGACTGAATGGCTGGAAGAGACGAACGGCCTGTTCTTCGGTCATGCCGATTCCCGTGTCGATTACGTCAAACTGAATGACCGGTTTGATCCCATCTACAAAACGCGTCACGATCCGTACGCCGCCGGTTTCCGTGAATTTGATCGCATTTCCAACAAGATTGATCAGAATCTGACGCAGCCGCATTGGATCCGACTGAATCGTCTCGGGCAGTCTCCCCTCGAATTCCGTTCGCAGATGAACCTGCAGACTCTCGGCACGCGCTTCCATCAGCCTCGCAACATCCGTCACGATTTCCTTGCACGAACACCTTGTCTGTTCGACCGCAAGCTTGCCCGCCTCGATCTTAGAGATGTCGAGGATGTCGTTAATAACTCCAAGCAGGTGCTCGCCATTTCGCTGAATCGTACGAACGGCATTCACACGCGATGCCGGCGCTCGGTCGATGTCGCCCTCTTCCAGCAACATCTCAGCGAATCCGAGAATCGCGGTCATTGGCGTGCGAATCTCGTGGCTCATGTTCGCCAGAAATTCACTCTTCGATCGATTCGCGCATTCCGCCTCCCGGCGTGCGGCCTCGGCAAGTTGAGTGGCTCGATCCCTCAGGATCGCCAGAGACATTAATTCCCCGATCTCACGAAGCGATTCGAGACGCGATGTCCCCGCGTTCGGATTGACATCGGTATAAAGGAAGAGCACACCCAGGCAGTGATGGCCGCTGACTTTGTGTTCCATCAGCGGCACGATGTAGTGGCCATGCGGCGTCATTTCCGGCCATCGGTTTTCATGGCGATGATCGGAGTAGCAGTCGTCGCTGACGATGATTTCGCCTGAGACCGCCGCGCGACCACATAAACATCGTCCGAGTGGGACCTTCTCTTCATCGCGCAGGAAATCATCGCTGAAGTTACCCCGATGGGTCAACATGCGGAGACACTCCTCTTCCTCGTCCAGCAGGAAGATTCCGCCCTTCTTCTGCACATCGAGTCCGCTCATGCCCAACACGGCATCTAGCGCAGTTTCCAGCCGTTCTTCAATAGCTCCTGGGACCGTCAACGCCTTGGCCACACGCAACCGGGCCTCGGTTCCCTCGAGGCGTATGTGCGCATTCAGTTCCTCCCGAACCACTTGGGTCACATCACGCTGTACCGCAACGTATCCCTCCACCCGCCCGTCGGCTGACAGGATCGGCGTAACTGTCGCATCCACCCAGAATTCAATCTCGCCGCGCCGTTCGTCAGCATTTGCGCGCCCAACGAGAGGTAGAGGAACGTGCTTCCCCCCAATTGACTTGCGTTTGTTGCAAATTCGCCCGCTCCAGGGATCGCCGCGAGAAATGGTGGTCCAGAGCTTTCGATGAACTTCCACTGGCGTCCGACTACTCTTGAGTCGGCTGACCGGCTGGCCCACGATCTCTGCAGAACTGTATCCAGTCAGCCGCTCAAACGACGGATTCACGCGGGTGATCACACCCGTCGTATCCGTGAGGAATACGGCATCAGCATGGGCGTCCACCGCAGCCGCCAGTTGCACAGCATCAGCGTGTGCCGACGCGGCCGCCTGCTCTGCGGCTCGACGCGCACTCACATCCCGGGCAACAATCACGATTCCGGCAACGGCTCCCCTCTCCTCACGAAGCGGAACAACACGCGCCTCCATCCAGCGGCGAGTTCCGCAGGCCCCCTCAATCTCAAAGTTCAACTCGCCTTCCACGCCGCGAAGTGCGTTTCGGCAGCGCATTTCGAGAGATTCACGATGACCCTGCACGACAAATGACGGTACTCCCTTCAATCGCACCTCATCTTCACACTCGACTTCCAGCATGAGATAACCAGCGGGATTCATCATTTCCAGATTGCCGTTGGTATCAATCACGCAGATGAGTTCAGGCTCGGCGTTCAATATCGCCTCAATCCGCGCCCGACCGGCCGCCAGCGCCTCGCCAGAACGAACGCGATCGGTGATGTCGTGCCGAATCGATATGTAGCCGCTGACCTCCCCCGATCGATCGAACATCGGGGCAATTGTGGTATCCACCCAGTAGAGAGACCCGTCTTTTGCACGGTTGCAAACCTCGCCGCGCCACGGCAGTCCTGACGTGATCGTCCGCCATGCATCCGCCCAGAATCGCCTCGGATGTACGCCGCTGTTGATCAGCCGGTGGTCTCTACCCAGGAGCTCGTCGCATCGATAGCCGCTGATAGCGCAAAAGGCGTCATTTGCGAAGGTGATACGCCCATCCCTATCCGTCTCAGATATGATACAACCCGCCTCAACCGCTACGCGAAACGCCTTGTTTTCCAAAAGTGCAGCTTCAAGATCCGCAGTGCGCGCCACGACGAGCGCCTCAGCCTGTTGCCGCGCGGAAGCCGAGACCCAAAGCGCCGTCCCCGTCACCATCGCCAACAACAGCCCCACAACGCCGGTCGCTGGCGCGAGCCAACGATCTACGCTGGCCTCGAACATCGGCGACGATCGAAACAACGCTGTCCAAGTTCGATTCGCCGCACGGATAGGAACTTGAGCACTGAACATGCACTTGGAATCGTGATCAGGGCCAACGTCGCCCTTGACTTTGGACAGGTCGGAGTTGCGATCCGACAACAGGTTTGCTGTCGTCGTGGTGGCGCCATCGAATATCTCAAGATCGGTCAGCCGGGATTCCTCAGGATCAAGCCCCGCCAGTACTTCTTCGAGCAACATCGGCGCGTAAACGACGACTTCCAGGTCACGCGTTCTCTGTTCTGCAGTCGTGGGATTCGTTCCGTTGCGGTAGATCGGAACAAGATAAAGGAATCCCGTATGCTCCCCGCTGTCCTGCAGCAGGTGGATTCTTGGAGTGATCGCCGGCTGACCGGTCGAGACCGCCAGTTCGATGGCCTCACGTCGCGTTGCGTCTGAGCCTTTGTCGACGCCCCAGGACGCGGCGTTTCGACTGCGAGGATAGCACGCCGTCACAACGTAGAGATCCGGTGACTCTGCGACCGAAACATCGGCGTCGGCAAGACTGCGGACTCTAAAATCCGGAGCACTGTCGGCTCGCTCCGCGGCCACGAATTGATCCAGATTGTCACGCGTCACGCGCTTGATGACACCGATCCCGATCGTTCCGGGAAACTCGCGTGGCAGGTTGCGTGACGTTACATACGCCTCGCACTCTTCTCGTTCCACACTCTTGCTGGATACGTAGACGCCGCGGAGGCCGTTCAGTCCATATACAATGCGATTGATGCGATCTTCCACATCGCGCGTTTGATGCTCAACGAGGCGATTGAATCGCTGTCGCGCCTCCTCACTGATCGACCGATGCATGTTCACGGCGGCGGCCAAAGCCGATGCAGCGCCAAGTACGACGATTGCAAGCACACCAGCCTTGAAATGCCAACCGGATTTCGATCTGTGTCTTGGTTCAGAACCTGACGTCGAACGGTGTACCGCACGGACTCGCCACAGAACAATCGGGCCCGCAGCGATCGACAGCATCATCGCGCCCAACGACGCCTCAATCAGTCCGTCGACCCCAGGAGCGAGTCGCGGCAAGAGAATCAACACAACGAACTCGGCCAGGGCGACCAAGCAGATGATCTCCATGATCAGCCGCAGCGTGTTGATCTCGCGATTCATGTTCATGCATCTCGAATCCGGTCGAATACCATAAGGAGCCCGTCGCAGTACCTTATTTGGCCACTACGATTTGCGGCCGGGAATGATGCCGACTTTGGTTGAGTTCCCCTTCCAGTCGTCGATGACCACGACGAAGCGTTTCGGGCGACCCAGCCCGACGTCGCGTTTTCCCAATCCCTATTTCGGACATCTGACAGGGACCCCCGATTGTTGCGCCTGTCCGTATTTTTACGTAACTGACGATAATAAGATGGACATCCGCGCCTGCCCGCACGGGCTTTGAAGAAAACCGGAGTACGGACAATCAACCGCGATTCGGAACCTCGCGCCACCGCAGGATTCGCTTCCTTGGGCTTGACTCCTCGATCGTGATCATCTGCGGGATAACGGTGGTCCCGATCGTCGTCGACACAGAATTGGGCACGACTGACACCTCCAGCGGATTGCTGTTGTCCCGGCTGTGGAACCACACCTTGAGTGTGTAGGTGGTCGAAGGATCGACGCCGCCAAAATGCGCCCATAGGGGTTCGGCGCCGCCGTATCCACGGGCAACGCCGACATCGCGCCGTCCGAGTCGGGTCGTACCCGAGGCGTCCCAGAGCTCCATGCGAATACCGATCGCGGCCTTGTTGGTTCCCCCTGCGCCCGAACCGACCAGGCGAACCAACAGGAAGTTTGAATTGTTCGTCCGGTTCTCAAGGAGGACGGCCGTCGAGTTCTCGCGCGTCATGGCGAGATCCAGATCGCCGTCGTTGTCGTAGTCCACGAACACGGCGTCGTGCCCGTTTCCGTCAATCTCCGCGCCCTCGTCCACGAGTCGGAAGGTTCCATCGTTGTGATTCGCATAGAGTCGATTCACACCCGTATGCGTCACGACATAGAGATCGAGATCACCGTCGTTATCGTAGTCACCCCAGGCGCAGCTTCGCTGGCCCGATTCATCCAGCAAGTAGGCCTTCTTCGTCTGATCGGTGAATGACCCGCTCGAGGGAGATGACCACGATACATCGTTGCGCCACAGGTATCCGGTGTTGTTTGCGTCGTATCGGGCAACAAACAGGTCCAGGTCGCCGTCATTGTCATAGTCGCCCCAAGCCGAGCCCATCTTGTCGTTTTCACTCGTCACGACGGAAATCCCCATCGCCGACTCAGTGAACGCCATCGAGCCATTCGACACGAAGAGTTTTCCGGAGTTCAAGTGGTAGAAGAAATCGAGGTAGCCGTCGTTATTGACATCGCCACTGCTGCAGTAGTCGCCGTTGCCGACGTCTCCACTGTCATTCAGGCCGATACTGACATCCGATGAACCCAGAATCGTGATCGTCGGCGATCCTCCCGGATCTCCCTGATGCTCACCCACCCAGTTGGCGTTCTCGCTGAAATGCACGATGTCACACCAGCCGTCGCGATTCACATCGGCCGCGGCCACGCCCTCGTTGTTGTTCGGCTCGCCGAATCCGAAATCTCCCACGTCACTGAAGCCGGCCGCTCCGTCGTTCTGGTAGCAGGCCTCAACGTAGTAACTGTTGTTGTTGCCGGACCAAAAATCGACATCGCCGTCATTGTCCACGTCAAGCATCGCGCCCTGACGACGCTCGTTTCCGGTACCGAAAGTGCTTGCCGAGAAGCTCGCTCCCGCAAAGGAGTTTAGAATTCGTCGGGAAAGGTTGTTACCGGTGATGACAGCGTCCAGATCGCCGTCGTTGTCGAAGTCCGCCCAGTGCAGGCCGGAGCCGTAGCCGCCGCCCGTCGTCGTTTGCACATCAAAAGCTTTGGCGACGGAGACGTCATGGAACCGGGACAAGTTCACCCTGACGTTGTCGATTCCCCAGGATTCGTCATTCAGATCCGACCCGCCTTCGTTCAGACCATCTGAGAACTCTATCGTCGTGATGGCGGCCGTGGCAGTGAACGCTACCGTCACGTCGCGGTAGATTCCGTCCATGTCCGTCCCGTAACGGGTCCCGAATCCAAGTTCACCCTCGACATCCGCGGGATTCGGATAGCTCGGTGCGTAAGACTCTTCCCGCCTGCTGAAGGTCTCGTGGAACACCTCGCTGCCGTCGACTTCGATGTGGAAGTAATCGACGTTCGTATTCGACGAATTCGGATTCCAGGAGTCTATCGAATAGAAGTCGAAACTCAACTGGTAGGTCTCGCCGACAGTGGTGTTGATCGCGAGATTCACGGGGGCGCCATTGAATCGCCCCAGGAAATTGGTGAAGTCATCGTCGTAGTCTCTCGTCGTCGAGTTCCACTCAGCCCCGACTGTCGATTCGAAGTCCGTGAAATAGGGCACATCCGCCGGGTTCGAAGTGACGGGGCCGGCGGTGGGTCCGCAAATCATGAAGCATGCGTACGTCTGCGAAACGGCATTCGTCTCAACCTCGACCACACTCCCGAATGACCTGCCGGACCAAGATGCACAGCCGAGATCCGAATCCTTGTCAATCAGGGCGAGGAGTACTTCCCCTGCCGCCGTTCCGGTGGCGACCTGGACTGTCACAGGATCGTCACCACACATCGGCCCATTCTGCTCATTGGACCAACTTGATCCGTTCCAAGTGCGATACTGAATCTTCGTGTTTCCCCCTTTCTCTTCATAACAGAGAATGGCCTCGTGCCCCCCACCCGCCTCGAAGGCGACATCGAATTGCAGCCGGTCGGAATACTGCGTTTCACTCTCGACATGCGTGCTTCCGCTCCAGGAAGATCCACCCCAGAAAAAGGCGTGAATGTCCTTCTCGCCGTCAAGCGTCGCAACAATTAAATTGTCCGACTCGGGATCCGCAGCCATCCGAACCACCTTGGCTTCACTGCCGATCCCGCTCATCGACGATTCGCCGGACCACGATGAACCATCCCAGGTTCGGGTCTTCGGCGAGTCATATCCGCTTTCACCATAGACCAGAATGGCCTGATCGCCGGATGACTCCCATGCGGCGTCAAAGCACCAGGACTCCCAGTCAGCTACGCCCCCCTCGAGCGTTGTTACGCTGCTCCAGCTTGAGCCGTTCCAGGCGGCCGAAAAAAGATCGCTGCCGGTGTTCGTGGCGAATAGCAGGATCTGGTCAGATGTGGGGCTCGGCGCCAGCCTGATCAGCGCCACTGGATTGGTTGACGGCAAAGTCAGGTGCTGTTCAGAAGAAAGTGACGACCCGTTGAAAGTCCGGTAGCCGATCTTGTTGGTTCCGCCGCCGCCATAATCCCAGTAGGCGACAAGCATGTCACCTGATTGCGATTCATACGCGACATCCATCTTCCGATATCCGGAGCTTCCGCCGTCGCTACAGATCTGCGTTGCGCTTCCCCAGGATCCATTTGTGCGAAACAGGATGTTGTAATCAGAGCCGCTGTCGTAGGTCACGCAGGCGAACTCGTCACGTGTCGGGCAATTGCGCACCACGATCCAGTTGGGCGTGGCGCCCACCGACGGCATGGTCTGTTCGCTGCCCCAGGACGAACCGCTCCACAGGCGATACCGAGGTAACGAACTTCCGGATTGACCATAGACGATAATGATGTCAGAACTTGAATCCGCATTGGAGGAATCCGCGAGCAAAGCCAATACGAATATCAACACAAACCCGTACACGGGGATGCTACAATTCTTGCTCAAAGAGCGAATCCGCATGACAACCTGATATTCCTGCCCTATGAGGCGGCTAGGCTCTGATCCAGAACGTATTGAAACAGAGTCGATTCCCAATTCGGATCGGCCAGACACCCGGGCGAGATGACCATCAATAAAGAAAGCGTCAGCCACCGCGCTGCGGCACGAGACGGGGGCCAGTCCTGAGCCGCTGACAACTGGGCCGACATCTTGTGAGACATGCCGCGCCGCCAGGCCTCTGATGCCGCGGACTATCGGACCGACCACGAATATCCGTCAGTGCGGCGTTGCATCACGGTTCGGCCCCGGGGATGCGTCACCCGGCCCGGTGACACGAGGGGCGCATTCACGAGACTTCCTTTGCCGTTTGCAAACCGCCATGACGCTGGACGGTCTCGCAGGACTCAATCGCCGGCGTCGCCCGAATACGCGATTTATGACTCCAACGCTCGAAATCCCTGTGGACAGTTAACCAGCCTCTCATTCGCCATGTCCCGACAATTCACGGTCGGGATGGCGTCAAACTGCTTTCTCTGCGAACACGCTGCCGGATCATCTCGATCAATTGTTGTCGATCCACGGGCTTCGTCGCAAGATCATCACATCCGCTATTGATGCACTTGGCGCGATCGGAAGTCATGGCGTGAGCCGTGAGTGCAATGATATAGCCATCGTAATTCGCTTCCCGCAGCGCCATCGTGGACTTGTACCCATCGAGCACAGGCATTTGCATGTCCATGAGAATGACATCGTAGGGCGTACCCGCCTCTAGAGCGGCCATTGCCCGCTCAAACGCCACCTGTCCATTGTCAGCGATCGTAACGTCGGCGCCCGCCTTCCCTAGAAGGAACGAGATAAGCCGCTGATTGTCGGGGCCGTCCTCGGCCAGAAGTATCCGACAGTTCAGCGGCGGTTCCTCTTCCCGCCTTGCCAACTGCTTCGCATCCGGACGATCGGAACTGCTTTCGTGCAATGCGTCAGACGCACCTTCGATCATCCTGACGCCTTCCAACGATCCTGTACCGATCGTCGCCCGAAATCTCGTGCCACATCCCGGCTTGGTATCCACGATTGCCACGTCACCTCCCAAGAGTGATGCGAGAGCCTTACTGATAGTCAGTCCCAGACCGGTTCCTCCATGAGTTCGCGTTGTCGTCTCATCCGCTTGTGCGAATGGCTCGAATAGACGCGACGCTTGTTCCTCCGTCATTCCGTGGCCCGTATCCAAAATGTCGAACTGCATGAAAGGTTCTGACCCGTCATGCACACACCGGACAATCAGGCGAACGCCACCCTCGTCAGTGAATTTGATGGCATTACCCACAAGGTTGACCAGAATCTGTTTCATCCGCGTGGGGTCGGATCGGATCGACTCGGGGACTGCGTCAATAAACTCTGCGTGGAGCGTCAGATTCTTTGCATCGCTGCGTACCTTCATCAGTTCGAGCACGTCTTTGACGATCAAATGTGGGGAGCAGAGGACACGCTCCACAGTCATTTTCCTGGCGTCCAGTTTCGCCGCGTCCAGTATGTCATTAATGATCGCAAGAAGGTAATGCCCATTCCGATGGATGGTATCTATGGCCTCGATCCGTTGTTTTGGCGCCAATCTGATATCGCCTTCCTCGCGCAATGTGTCGGTAAAGCCGAGAATTGCGGTCATTGGCGTACGTATTTCGTGGCTCATGTTAGCCAGGAAATCCGCCTTTGCCTTCGCCGCCATGGTGGCCTCGACCCTGGCCATTTCCAGAGCCTCGTTTGCGGCTTCAAGCTGGGATAGTAGTTCCGCGGAGTGTACGATTGCGTCTGCCTGGGCTTGTGCTTGTCTGTCCAGACCGACCTTGGCCGCGAGCGACTCTTTCACAAGCCGATCTTGCTCGCGGTAGGATTGCGCGTACTCCACGAATCTCCCGGCAAGCATGACGCAATAGGAGACGACCTTCAGGCCTTGAGCGATGACAAAGCAGACATCATGGATGTGCGCTGAACCAAACACCATGTAAAATTGCGCTGCGATACCAGGGATCATGGCAAGCGAGAGCGAAGCGCCAAAAGCGGCCCGCGTTCTTCTGATGTAGAGCGGTCCCAGAAAAACTCCCACAAGTACGAACGGCACCACCGGCAGGAGATCGTAGGGCCGCTTTGCCAGCAAATCGGGAAACATCATCTGGGGCAGTCTAGATGCTCGCATGCATAACGCAGTCGTCAGATATGCGGCAGCGATGAAGGCGCCGCCGATGCAAGTAACCAGGAGCAGAGATTGCTGGGAGGAGCGATTCTTGCGAGCAAGGGTAACCGCCAGACCGGCAGTCAGGATGCACCCATTGAACAGGCGGCACACGACCCCCATGAACGGCGCCAGTTTGTCGTGCTCAACGACCGCGTTGACCATGCCGTTGATTGCCAGTGTATGGACCGCATCCATGGCGGCAGCGCACACCAGGGCTATCCCGATGATGGCGGCTGAACCCTCACGCTTCAGATGAGCGTGAACGAAGGTAAACATCGCAACGAAGGCCGCAGCGCAAACGGCGGTCCACTCCAGCAGGATGGGGGCGATCCCGCGCTGCAGGTGTGTCGGCAAGGAGCGGAGGATTAGCGGCGCCACACAGAGCAGACAGAGCAGGAAGGCCCACCGCTTCACAGAGGGCACCGCGCCCAATGGCGAATTTTCGACTTGAATTGAGGCGGGCCGTGTCATCTCATCAGGATCCTAGAATGTCACCGTGGGAACCTGTTCCATTCGTGCGGCGACGGTTGTAAGCCCGACCGGCTGCACACCATCTCGCAATTCGCCTTTGCCGTCTCCGACACCCTGTAGCATGCATGCGTTGCCGATACATGTTGAGCATAGCTCTATGCGACCGCCATGCTCCTGGATCATCCCTATGTACTCCGCGACAGATGGAAATCCCGCCACGTCCGACTGATGGCCTTGCGTCTTCACCGCCCACTCGGCGCCGCGCATGGAAAGCCAGACTACAACCTGTGTGCCGGTAGCCGCCGCCGCTAATGCCAAACCGAATCCTACGATGGCGCGTTCGCACGCTTCACGCCCGGAAGTAATGATGACCTGCAGTCCGTACTCGGTTTGGGTGTTCATCGGGGAATGCCTCATCACGTATGGCTCTCTTTGCGGATTGTCGCCGTGATCTTCTCCGCATTCGACGTGCAGCTCACGAGCGTATTCCCGGTCTTGCGGCACCACGCCTCGACATCAGGAGCGAATGCCGGGTCGTCCGCAATCACCTGACATTGTTCATCCGCCTCCAGCTCCCTGACGATCTTGTTCAGACGAACGATGGGCATCGGGCATTTCAAACCCGACAAGTCGAAAAGTCTCTCAGCTGTCATACTAACCTCCATTTTCAGATAAAGAGCGTCGTACCAGCCTTGGATGCCGTTTCAAGAAACGTGGCCACGCCGCACAGCTTCATCTTGGGATAGGAAATCAGCTCTTCCCGAGTGATACCCATGAGCGACATGGACATTTCGCAAACATTCACCTCAACGTCGCACTCCTGAGCAATTGAGATCAGCGATTCGAGATCCGGCGTTCCTTTCTTTCGCATCTCCGCCGCCATCATGCGACGGCCAATGCCGCACATGTCCATGCGACTCAGCCGACGCCGATGCAGGCCGCCGGGAAGCATCCACCCGAACATTCTCTCGACGAGCGTCTTCCCAGCCTCCTGCGGCCCATCTTTCTTGAGTGCGGCTGTCCCCCAGAACGTAAAGAACATGGACACGCGCATCTCGGACGCGGCGGCGCCTGTCGCGATCACGAACGCTGCCAGCAACTTGTCCAGCTCGCCGCTGAATACGACCATGCTAAGAGCATTTGCATCCGGGCCCCCTTCAACTCGACGTTCCAACTTTGCAAGCCGCTCCAGGACCGATTGGCTCGCACTTGAGCATGAATCGCGTATAGTGTTCGTCATCCTACTACCCTGCTTTCCTGCTACAGGCTGAATCCGAATCCCATGAATACGCTGTGTTGCTGATGCTCGATCCCGCTGAGCGCAAAATCGATTCCCAATGGAACATCTGATGAACCGTCCGCTCTCGTGCTGCTGTCAAAGCCATAGATATAGCCAACGCCGACCCACCAGTTGTCCTGTTCGTACCGAAGTCCACTCGTGATGTGATGCTGAAGATTAGCAGGCGCTATCGGCAGCACGTTGGATTCGGGAACGATGTTGGTTGCGTAGTTGTAGCCGACACCCAACGTCCAGTGCTCAGCCAATTTGAACTCTGCGCCGACGATGAATACCCATTGTTCTTTGTATGATGCGGGAAAGGGCATGCTGAAATCGATAGGCCCGTCGACACCAACGGTCATCGTCCCAAACGAACTGTTCGGATAGTCGGTCCAACGCACCTCGCCGACCATTTTCAACCAATCGTTGACATCCCACGCCACGCCGGCACTGACTTGTTGAGGAAGCTGAAACTCCTTGATTCTTCCATCGCCGAGAGTCAAGGGCAGAACACCAAACATCGAGGCGCCCATTTCGCCGCCGTCCAAGTCCCCAAACCAGCTGGGAGATCGGTACGCGATACCAAGAGAGACGTCTAGGGTGGCTCGATAATGCAAGCCGAGGTTGAAGCCGCCACCGAAGGCAAAACCGCGTCCGAATTCCACATCCGCAGGCCCCAGCACCGCACTGAATTCGGCCGTCGCGGCCTCTGCCCGCACCCCCGCCCCGATGGAAAGCTTGTCCGTTACCTGATAGGCAATGTTCAGCGAAAGGCTTGCATTCTTGACGTCTGACCCAACACGCCGGTCCATAAACGGAATCAGGAGATGTCGCATGGTATAGCTGGAGCCCATCCCGGACTTCGACTGAAGGGCCACCCCGACAGTCCATCGGTCGTCTACCGGAAATGCGGCCCCCACGTTGACCAGCGGAAACTCGCCATGAGACGTCGCGCTATCGATCGGACCATCCCAGTGCAGCCGTGTGAAGAGCAATTGCCCGGAGAAATCCACCGAAACAGCTTCTCGCGAGCGCAGCGATAGGCTCGCTGCATTCTCTATCTGAGATAGCGCTGTGTCGCCAACGCCAACATCGGCGCCACCACGAGCGCGCGCCTGCATGCTTGCATCGATCGGTTCCAAGCCGTCAGTCGCTCGCGCTGTTCCCACCGTCAGGCAGGACGTTGCGAACACACAGAGGATTCGAGCAAATCGCGCCGTCAAGTCTCGCCCCAACTGACCGGTCCATTTGACATGAGTTCGTTGAGCGTTACCTCCTGTGCTCAACGCAGGCCTCCACCAACCCTTGGATGACAACGCGATACGCGCCCGCTCCCCCAGCAGTTCTTCCGCTAAGATCCGGAGAAACAGTCTTGTCCCATCGAACCTGGAGCAGTTCGGCCGTCTGACTCTCCTGTCAGCAATTCGAGACTCGACGGTGAATCGACTGTCTCCCACGTTGCCTTCGCTATCGAGCAGTGCCTGTCGTTCGAGAATGGTGCACTCTCCAAAGCGATCCAGGTGTCCCGCAGCCCAATCATCGGAGACTTCGATCGGAAAGGTAAGACAAACCTATGGCAGTCTGACGATCGAGGTTCCGAGAAACCCGCTGAGAGGATTGCATCGGCGATATTTGCGCAACACAAGACTGGATTTCCTGCGCCGCCCTGCAACGAACACAGCAGGATGGGAGATAGTGACGAGGAATCGGATACAGTTGGCTTTTTTTCAACGACGTTGATTCCGGCCTCTCCAACGCCCAGAATACACCGATCTCATCATTGAGACGCAGGACTGCAACCCTGTTCTCAGATTCAGAATCGTCGGCAGTTCCCCTGAACGCGATCGAAGATTGGCGGGATTGCCCTTTCCTCGTTGCCAAGTCCAAAAGCGATGTATGTTCGGCACACCCTGCGAATGTCACGGTTTCGGGCCACTTGCGGAACTGCGAAATGGCCGTTATCCGGTCAAGCCAACCAGAGGCTTCGAGGCCATGCATCGAGATTCCAGTGATCCCGTGAACAGCCTATGGCCGTCGATCATCACGAGAAGCCCGCCTTCGTCCTTGATCTCGGAGACACCGGAGAATACTCCAGATTGGGCCAGACGATCCGGAATCGGTTGGATCTGATCTGACGAGATGCGGACAACGCAGTCAACCGAGTCGACCTGGATCCCAAGCTGATTCCCACTGCATTCGACGACAACGATCAACGGCTTCCGCAGTGTATGGAGTAGATCTCGGATCTGTCTCAACAGGGATACCATCGTATTCAGAGTGTGGTGTCGCACTGACTCGATGAGGTCATGAGCACCACTGGTGTCTCCTTCTTGAACAAGATCCGAGACCGCATCCGCAATTGCATGGATTGCGGTGTGGGGCGTTTCAAGTTGGCCGATGAGAAGATGAAGTGTCAGGTTGGCGTTCGTCAGCCGATTCAGTTGCTGTTCATCAGCCATGATTCCATCGTACCACTTGCCAAATGCGCACAGGTGCGGATCGCGCGCGAGCGTAAATCGTCGCCCTTCATTGACAGATCGCGTTAGCTCGTCGATCCAGTTGACGTGGTCCTGTTCGCGCGTTTCAAGCAGTTTGATGATCTCGGCGGTTTCCTTTTCCAGGGATGGCAAGCCGATCATGGTACGGAGGTCGCGAATAGCAATGATGTTTCCTCGGAGGCTGAGCGCTCCCACGTCGCAGTCTTTGGTCTGCGGCAAACCCCGTATTTGGTGGATTCGAGCGGGCGTCAGCTCTCGTACATAATCGACGTGAATCGCGTACTTCTGATTCGCGAGCGTGAAAACCAGCCACTGGCTTGCCGACTTATTACCCATTTCCATTGAAGACCCTTTCGAGCTCGCACCATGTTGCAATACGTTCTCTATCGGATATCGAGCGTACGCCATCAAAGAAGGGACAACCGGATCGAGTCCGACAATCTGGATATGGGTGATGTTCCGGTAAAAGGCCCGGTCGCTGGTGTTCTTGCTTTGCAATCCCCATGGATGATCGCCAACACTCCCGGAGATCGGCCGGGGGCAGGGCCCTCAAACACAAGCGCCCGGACCGGTAGGCGGAACGGGCACTTCAGTTCGAATGCCCCTAAGCTCAGAAGATCCGGATTGCTGACGAGTATTCGACGAATATTTCCAGAAACACTCGTTGGCCACTTTCTTCATAAACTGCATTGAAGTTCGTCACGCGTCGTTCCCTCAACCAGGCCCTGTGGCCTGCGTCGGCCGTATCCTCTCGCCTCTCGGAATGATTGCAACGACCTATCACGCTCTCATTTCACGCCCGATCAATCACTGCTCGGAGGCTGTGACCTCGGTCGATGGCGTCCCAGGTTTCGCGTACCGCAGGACTCCGCCGATCAGATCCGCCCTCTTGATCGGCTTCGTAAGATAACCGTCGCAACCCGCCGCGACACACTTGTCCTTCTCGCCTCCCATCGCGTGCGCCGTCAGCGCAACGATGGGATGTACATAGCCTTCTTCCCGCAGTGTTTGCGCCGCCGTGTAACCGTCCATGACGGGCATCTGCATATCCATCAGGATAATGTCGTATGCCGTGAGTGAATTCACCGCCGTCGTCGCGAGGTCAACCGCCTCCCGACCGTTCTCCGCAGTGTCCACCGAAGCGCCGGCCTTTCTGAGGAGGTGGGACAGCAGGCGTCGGTTGTCGAGTCCGTCGTCGACCAGCAACACGCGCAGCCCATCCAGAGGTTGTCCCCGATCCGCTGTTCCGTGGGAATCCGCGCCGTTGGGTTTAGGATTCGATGGCCCCGCCTTCTGTGTGGCGCAGACCTCGACAAACTCGACACCTTTCACGGGTCCGGTGGCGATCGTCGCCCGAAACGTGCTTCCCTTGCCGACAACCGTCGAAACGATCTCGATGGACCCACCAAGCATCTCCGCAAGTCGACGACTGATGGCCAGCCCCAGTCCCGTTCCGCCGAACCTGCGACTCATCGTCGAGTCCGCCTGACTGAATGGCTGGAAGAGACGAACGGCCTGTTCTTCGGTCATGCCGATTCCCGTGTCGATTACGTCAAACTGAATGACCGGTTTGATCCCATCTACAAAACGCGTCACGATCCGTACGCCGCCGGTTTCCGTGAATTTGATCGCATTTCCAACAAGATTGATCAGAATCTGACGCAGCCGCATTGGATCCGACTGAATCGTCTCGGGCAGTCTCCCCTCGAATTCCGTTCGCAGATGAACCTGCAGACTCTCGGCACGCGCTTCCATCAGCCTCGCAACATCCGTCACGATTTCCTTGCACGAACACCTTGTCTGTTCGACCGCAAGCTTGCCCGCCTCGATCTTAGAGATGTCGAGGATGTCGTTAATAACTCCAAGCAGGTGCTCGCCATTTCGCTGAATCGTACGAACGGCATTCACACGCGATGCCGGCGCTCGGTCGATGTCGCCCTCTTCCAGCAACATCTCAGCGAATCCGAGAATCGCGGTCATTGGCGTGCGAATCTCGTGGCTCATGTTCGCCAGAAATTCACTCTTCGATTGATTCGCGGCTTGGGCGGCTTCATTGGCTTCCGAAAGCTCATCATGTTGTTGCACCACCTTGTCGTACAACCGAACGACTTCCTGTTTTTGCCGGGCGAGATCGTCCGCTTGATGCTCGAGGGTTTGGTTGGTCGCGACGATTTCATCGACATATTTCTGCAGAGATGCATTCTGATGACTAAGTCGCTCTTCGGCTGCCACCAATTCCTGACACTTATTCAGGAAGGCGTCTCTCGTATCCGCCACTCGGATGAGCGTTTGGCGCGACACCAGGCTCTTCACGAATACGGCTATTCCCGCAACAAGCGATGCCAGCAAGGATGGAACACAGGCGGCCTTGGCCGAGTCCGCAATCGCTGCCATGCGCTTTAGATGGTTGTCCGCTGAAATGTCGACACCGACAACACCGGCCTGCTGTCCGGATGAATTGTAGAAAGGTGCAAATCCGGACAGAAAAGTGCCCCAATCATCAGTGTATGGCTCACTAGATGTGGTGCAGATCCCTTCCCTCAGTGAAACAGCGATGGCAGGGTCAAAGTCAAGATACTCCTCCATGACTTTGGCCTGGTCGTCACGCCCATCGCCATCGGCGTCGCCGGGGGACGCGGAATCGACGACGAAATACACTCGGTCATTCTGCAGAATCGCTGTGTAGATGTAGGTGATCCCATCGCATGCGTCAAGCATGCGCCGAAGCGGCTCCACCGCCTCCTGAAACTCGTTGGATTCCTGCTGCGTCGGCGAGCGTATCATGTCGTGCAAATCACCGTTGAGATTCGCGGCGGCAGCCTGAGCCAGACGTTGCAGCTCCGCGTGCGCTGCCGCATTGTGCGCGTGGCTCGCCTCAGAATATACAATCCAGATGCAGGATAGTGTGCAGGCCAGCAGAAACGACGCGGTAAGCAGACCCTCCATCAGCGCCGCCGCCGTCGGGCGCACGTTGCCCCACGCCATCCACCTGGCCCAGCAGCTCGCAGACACCGTAGTCATAAGCGATCTTCACCTGCGTCGCGGGAAGGCGCCGTGGCGAGCGCGTGTTGTAGCACCCCTTCAATGAGAGTGCTTCGCTTGATCGGCTTGGTAAGATAACCATCGCAGCCGGCGGAAATGCACTTCTTCATCTCACCGCCCATGGCATGGGCCGTGAGGGCGACAATCGGCCGGCGGTACCCATTGGCGCGCAACTGGGCCGTTGCTTCGTAGCCATCCATGATCGGCATTTGCATGTCCATTAAGATGATGTCGTAGAATGCGGATGATTCCACCGCTCGCCAGGCCGCCTCGACGGCGGCTTTGCCGTTTTCAGCGATGTCGACAGTCGCCCCGGCCTTCTTGAGCATGAGAGAAATCAGGCGCTGGTTGTCAGGCCCGTCCTCAGCCAGCAGAATTTTCAGCCCGGCCAGCGGGTCAGTCGCGCAGACCATCGACTGTGATTCATCATGGGTCGCGGAAGCGTCGACGGATTCGGAGATCGCGCGCAAGACATCTTCGATCATCTCAACACCGTCAAGCGAACCCGGACTCACCGTTGCTCGCATAGTGGTGCCCTCGCCCGGCGCCGTCGCGATGATCTCGATGCCTCCCCCCAGCATCTCAGAAAGCCGACGGCTGATGGTCAAGCCCAGTCCGGTTCCGCCAAACCTACGCGCCATTGAGGTATCCGCCTGCGAAAATGGCGTAAAGAGCCTGGTCACCTGTTCATCCGTCATACCAATTCCGGTGTCCACCACGTCGAACTGCAACATGGGGACTGGTCCGCGAACGAAGCGCGGGATCAGACGAACGCTTCCATGCTCGGTGAACTTGATGGCGTTGCCCACGAGGTTGATCAGAATCTGGCGCAGACGTAGTTCGTCGCTCTCTATCGACACGGGCAGTGGTCCGTCAGGATCGATGCGGAATTGGATCATGCGATCGTCAGCGCGCACCTGCATAAGCGAGGCCACTTCCGCCAGCACCTGACACGGCGAGCATCTCTTTCGCTCCACTGTTAGCTTGCCGGCCTCGATCTTAGAGATATCCAGGATGTCGTTGATGACACCCAGCAGGTGGTCGCCGTTTCGCTGAATCGTCCGAATCGCATTGACTCGGCGCTCGGGCGCACGAGCGAGGTCTCCCTCGTCAAGCAACAATTCTGCGAAACCGAGGATCGCCGTCATTGGCGTGCGAATTTCGTGACTCATGTTGGCCAAGAATTCGCTCTTCGATTTGTTTGCGGACTCGGCGGCCTCCTGAGCCCGGATCAGTTTATCTTCCATCAGTTTTCGCTCTGTAATGTCCGTCCGAATCGCAATGAGCTTGTTGATCTTCCCCTCGGCTCCGCGAAGTCCCGCAATCGTTGCGTCCGTCCAGTAGAGCGACCCGTCTTTTGCGCGGTTGCAAACCTCCTCCCGCCAGATTCCGCCGCGCACGGCCGTATTCCAGGCACCTGCCCAAAACTCCCGCGAATGCTTGCCCGAGTTAACGATGCGATGCGTCTGACCGATCAGTTCCTCTCGGGAGTACTTGCTGATCTTGCAGAATTTGTCATTCGCGTAGTCGATCCGTCCTGCAAGGTCTGTTGTGGTGACGATGGAGTGCTCATCGAGCGCGAACTTATACGCTTTCAACTCGTCGAGCGTTCGTTTCATCTCGTCGGCGGACGCTTCGAGACGGCTATTCAGAGCGAACAGCTCCTTCTGCTGCGTCTCCATCTCGTACTGGCGAACTTCCAACTCATCGTTGTTCTCCTCGAGCGTGCGCGCCGCCTTTTGCAACGCAGCCGTTCGTTCATCGACGCGCTTCTCAAGCTTGAGGTTGATCCGACGCAGTTCGCGATGGTGTCGAATTCCAAGTCCGACCGCTAGACATCCTCCCGCAGTCAGAAGACCGATTGCGACGTATCCAACGCTGGCCACGGTCGACGCAGACCTAACGTCCATTCGATCCCAGAATTCCGAGTCGGGGCGTCCCACCCAGAGCTGCCATCGACCCGATTCATCATCCACGGGCAAGTCCAGAACCTCTGAGTAGATCAGGTCCTGAGAGGGAATCCCACTCGATACCTCGGGGCGGTTCCATTCAACAGGGCCGTCGTCCCAGGACCTAGCTACGTAGTGGTTGTGGGTATTGACGAGGCCCAGTTGTCCGCCCGGGAGTAGGTCTCGAAGCACGTTGGTCAGGATGACTCCTGAGACGCATCCCCTAAGGCCCCCCCTAGGATCGAACAGGGGGACCGAAAGGACCAATCCGGAGCGGTCTGAGTTGTTGGGATGGGCTATGTCGTACCGCCTGTTGTCGCAGGTAATCACTTCGGGGCCGCTGATAAGCGGGTATGTCAGTCCGCTGACATCCTCCTCCCGCGGGCAATTCTGCTTCATCCAGGCCATCTGCTTGACCATCAGTTCATATTCGTAATACTCAATTTCTTCCGCTTCACCTCTTACGGGAACGATGTGTTTCGGCGGCTTGTTCGAATCAAACTTCGCGTGACAGCGAAAGCAATTGTCTCCCGATCCAACCGCGACATCGTCCTTGTCACCCCAGGATTTGGATATCCTCAATTCAGAATTCGACGATTCTCCGTCCTTGCCGGCTGCTGCGTCTATTTCCTCGTCTCCAGCGGACCTACCCAGAATCAGACCGTCAAACGTCGTGATTGGCGCCTGCATCCACCCGGTCTTGAGATCCCATTCGGACGGCTGCATGTCGACGGAAACAATGTATACCTCCGACATCGCGACCGCTGTCGCAAGACTATTGTAGATTTCCTGTGTCGTCTCTCTCGCATCCGTGTCGAAGTCCTCAGCGTAGCGATCGATGGCTCGTACGCCTGGCAGCCGGGCAATGGTTCGGAGTCCGTCGTAGATCCGCTCAAAGACGTGCTCGATTCGCATCCCGAAGCCCAGCGCCATTTCGTGCGATTCGACTCGATAGGATTCCATCGCCGCCTCAATATCTGACACGTACTTAAGTCGTACGCAGATTAGTAGCGCGGCGCCCACGGCAATAATGGCGAGGTATCGCCAGAGGCAATTCTTGTGCAGTGAATGCATGGACTCGTCGCCTTCTGATGCACGCCGTGACGCCACTGGTCTGCCCTATCCACAATCTCGGACCTTTTGGTGTATCCGCACCGAGACCGCATGGTCCCTATCGGTTTGGAGCGTGCCTGACTCGACTTGCCACTGAGCATGACCGAAAGCTCAATTGGATTCGGGTTTCTTCGAGGACCGCTGAACAACGAGGCTGCGCAACAAGACACTGGCAACGCGCCAAGGCGTCCGCACCGGCCTCCTGCGATTCAGCGTTTGCATCTGTGCGGCGACCTGCTCGCCATTGCACCGAGCCAATGCGGACGAACCTCGCCAGCTTGATGTGGTCGCATCACGGACTCAGACGACTCAACCGGCGACAGAGTTATCATGCGACGGAGATGCCCGGGCATCTGAATGGACTCGAGCGACGGGAAACTGGTTCGAATTGCGTCCTGTTCTGGAGGAATCCGGGATCACGATCGACGCTGGATACACGCTTGACGCGCAGACTAATCTCCGCGGCGGCCTGAATACACATGACTCTGATACCTACCGCGGGCTCTTGGACCTTTCGGTATCACTTGATACCGAGGCGCTGGGCCTCTGGCCCGGCGGGACGTTATTTGCGGACTTCCAGCACATTCGGGGAGAGAGCATTACCGATCGCCACGTCGGTGACCTGTTCGTACTAAGTAGCAACGATGGCCCGAGCCGAAGCCAGCTTGCAGAGTTCTGGTGGGAACAGGTGTTCTTCGACGGCTTGCTTCGCGTCAAACTCGGCAAACAGGATGCCAACGCAGATTTCGCGACGAACGACTACGGCGCAGAATTCGTCAATAGCGCCCCCTACATGATCGCTCATGTCCCAATTCCAACATACCCGGACCCGGGCATGGGCGCTGCGGTTTTTCTTGATCCGATCGACTGGATGACAATCGCAGCCGGGGTGTACGACACTGACGGATCGGGTACCCGCGGGGGACTTGAGACCGCTCTTCACGGGCGCGACGACTCCATGACCATTGCGGAACTCACGCTTCGCCCGCAGTGGAACATCGGCGGCGTGCCACATCCGGGAGCCTATCGCCTCGGCGGCTGGTATCATAGCGGCTCCTGGGATGTATTCTTCAATGACCTGGGAGGACGGCGACCGCCGCGCTTTCACCGCGGGAACGCGGGTGTTTATTGTTCGCTTGACCAAATGGTATTCAAGGAGATTCCCGAAGACGTCGACGACGAGCAGGGTCTCGGAATGTTCTTCCAGTTTGGTTGGGCCTGACCTGCCCCCCGGAAACCGGACCAGGGTTTGAGTGGTAAACTCAGGCCTTGTTCCCTGGAACGGAGGACAGGCAGATGGGTAAGCGGAATCGTCATTCGACGGAGCAGATCATTCACAAGTTACGCGAGGCGGAGGTGGAGTTGGCCAAGGGCCGGACCATCGCCGAAGTCTGCAAGCAAATCGGCGTAACGGATCAGACCTATTATCGATGGCGGAAGGAATACGGCGCTTTGAAGATGGACCAGGCGCGCCGGCTCAAGGATCTGGAGCGCGAGAACAGTCGCCTGAAGAAGGTGGTCGCTGATCTGACGCTGGACAACGCGATCCTCAAGGAGGCCGCGAACCCAAACTTCTGAGCCCGGCCCGTCGCAGGATGGCGATCGATCACGTTCGGGAAGTGATTCCGAACGTGTCGGAACGCCGGGCGTGTCGGGTATTGAATCAGGCCAGGTCGACGCAGCGACATCGGGCCAAGGTTCGCGATGACGAACCGCGGCTGGTGCAGCGGATGATCGAGTTGGCAAGTGCGTATGGCCGATACGGCTATCGACGGATTACGGCGTTGTTGAAGCATGAGGGCTGGCGTGTGAATCACAAACGCATCGAACGACTGTGGCGCCAGGCGGGATTGAAAGTGCCGAAGAAGCAGCCCAAACGCGGTCGAATATGGCTGAACGACGGATCGTGCGTCCGGCATCGACCGGAATACAAGGATCACGTATGGACCTACGACTTCGTGCACGCTCGAACCCACGACGGTCGCGCCTTGAGGCTGTTGACGATCGTCGATGAATTCACGCGCGAATGCCTGGCGATCGACGTGGCAAGGCGGCTGGATTCAGAGAATGTGCTGGAGCGACTGGTGTGGTTGTTCGCGACGCGTGGTGTACCGGATCACATTCGGAGCGACAACGGATCTGAGTTCACGGCGCATGCCGTTCGGAAGTGGCTGTCCAAGGTGGGCGTGAAGACGTTGTACATCGAGCCAGGCAGTCCGTGGGAGAACGGTTACATCGAGAGCTTCAACGGTAAGCTACGCGATGAACTACTGAACGGAGAGATCTTCTACACGCTGACGGAGGCGAAGGTGCTGATCGAGCACTGGCGCGTTCATTACAATACGGTGCGACCGCACAGCTCGCTGGGCTATCGACCGCCGGCGCCGGAGGCGATTGAAATCGCGCCGCCGTTGGCAGGCTCCGCTCCGTTCGCTCCGCTCACTACGCTCCGCCCGCCAACGGCGAGTGTCGCAGCAGCCGGCAGTACGAGATAGACTGTGGTACGATCAGTGGGGGCAGGTCAATCATTGATACCGCCATCCTGCCAGACGCGGAACAGGGTATCGCCGTCAATGTCGTAGATGCACAAAACGCCCTGTGATCCGCCATCGAAAAGGTGAAACGCGATGATTTCCTTACCAGGATGGGCACTATCAACAAACACGTCATGCATCCAAGCACCCTGCAGGACGAATTGGCCCGCCGAATACGTACGGCCTTGTTCTCTTTCCGGGCGCGGCCATGCGTCGTCCGGCATCTGCTCAACAGCCTCAGGTTCAAGTGCAATCATGAGCGGTTCGGCATTCGGCGCGCTTGCATCGAACACACAGATATTATTGCGAAACGCCGGTTCGTTTGCATACTTGCTGAATCCGACAACCACAGCCCTTCCCGTACCCTTAGGCCGGTCAACAATCTCGAGGAGATATATCCCGTCTTCGTCCGCCGTCCACGCCGCAAGTTCTTCGCCGGACATCGCGTACAATGCCGCGCGGTCGCCGTGCCTCGTCGGGAGCCCTGTTCTCGGATCATCCCGATTTCCTCTGGTGGTAAGTTCAACTCGATACGGAATTCGACCCGCCTGCCAGATAATGAACATTGTCGCAAACACAATGGTCGCTGAGATCGAAATCCCACCTATCGTTGCCGTCCATCGCGGATGCCGCGTGATCCACCGCATCGCCCGCATCCATCGCGTCGGCTTTCGTGCGCCGATCGGCTCACCGCCCAGGTATCGTTGCACGTCCCTCGACATTTCGGCGACCGACCCGTATCGACGCTCCGGGTCTTTCTCCATCGCCTTGGCGATGACCGTCTCAACGTCACCGCGAAGATTCTGATCAAACCGGCTTGCGGGCGCGGCCTCCTCTTCCGTGATCACTCGCACTGCCGCTTGGATGGTCAGATTTGACACGTCGTACGGCACACGCTCTGTCAAGAGCTGATACAGAATCACTCCCAGCGCATACACATCGGCTCGCGTATCAACCGCCAGCGGGTCCGCTCCGCACTGCTCCGGGCTCATATACTGTAGCGTGCCGATCAACTCGCCCGTCCCCGTCTGCATCGTCGTCACCGCAATGTCCCCGTCGGTGCATTTCGCCACGCCAAAGTCGATGATCTTTGGAAGCGGGATCTTCTCTCCGGACGCCTGCTCATCCGTCGTGACGAGAATGTTCGATGGCTTCAAATCCCGGTGGATTACTCCCTTTAGGTGACCGTGTTGCACCCCATCGCAAACGCGCACAAATAGAGACAACCGCTCCTGCACCGACAACTCATTTACGGCGGCATAATCGATCATCGTCTGCCCGCCTTCGATGTACTCCATGGCGAAGTAGTGCATCGATGCAGCCGGCCCGCGCTCGGGCGGCGGCGTCAGCTTCGCCTGGCCCGCCTCAAATATCTCGGCGATACACGGGTGACGGAGTCTTCCGAGGATTTCAGCCTCAAACGCGAACCGTTTTTGCGCACGTTGTAAGAACAATCCACGATGCAGCAGCTTGATCGCTACGTTCCGCCTTGGGCGATCCTGTTCCGCCAGGAATACGACGCCCATACCGCCTGTCGAGAGTAACCGTTTCAATCTGTAAGGACCGAGGCGCCGACCGACCCAGTCAACGACGTCGGAAGTGTCGCTGTTAGCGCCCGAGATGACTCGGCTCTTGAGTTGGTCGTTGAACAGCGAATCACCATCTTTACGATTCGCCAGCAGACTCTCGACTTCGCATCGCAACTCGTCATCCCGGTCGCAGCGCTGCATGAGCATCGAACGACGCTCCTGGTCAGACGCCAGCGATGAGGCCTCAAGAAAGAGGTCACAAACGACTTGCCACCGCTCAGGAGTCATGGTTTTGAAGCATGATGCAACATCAGAAGTCAAAGTGGCCAAGCGCGAATCGACACAGCCCCATCGGCGCCTGACGCCGGCGAGGTGCGACTGCCCAGGCCCCGCCATCCTTCAGATTACGTACATGCACCCTCATTCCCTAGTTCTCTGCGTAACCAGGCGACGGCGATCGTCGAATCTGCCTGCACCGTTCTGAGCGACACACCGAGTGCCTCGGCCGTTTCTGGCGCCGTCATACCCGCGAAATACCGACACACGACCACGTCGGCCTGCCGCTTGTTCAGTTGCCGCAGCCGCTCAATCGCCTCGTTGACGGCCAGCACTTCGGACGGCTCACGGTCCGTTGCCGCCATTTGCAATTCCAACGCTTCGCCATCGATGCGCCGACGGTCACCGCCGCGCTTGAGGCGATTACGTCTACGTGCGTCATCGACCAGGATTTCGCGCATGACTCTTGCAGCCGCGCCGAAGAAATGTGCCCGATTCGACCAGCCGTCATCAGGCCCGACCAGCCGCACCCAGGCCTCATGAACGAGAGCCGTTGGCTGTAGTGTGCGACTGTTCGCCTCGTTCCGCATCTGCCGGATGGCGATGTTGTGTAGATCGCGATAAATGGCGTCCCAAAGCGCCTCTCGCGCGGCGACGTCGCCGGCGTCAATGCGGTGCAGAAGCCGCGTCACTTCCAGCTGAGTTCCACTACCCATGTTTCTGACTCGATGTGAATTCCGTAGGCCGCCCGAACACGAATCGTCCCACTCACACTCCAGTGTCGTGACTCGTCCTCGCAGATGCAAGTCTCAATGGCAAAAGGGAGTTACAGAAGCCGGACAAATCTGGTGGAAATTGCTGCGCGATCCGGGATGGAAGATCGCACACCCCAATGGAGGCCCGAAACTCAGCCACGCCGGATGAGGGATAGAACGTGACGGGCCTTGGAAACAGAACGGGAGACAAGAATCATGGATCTTGGCAATTGGATACGAACAGCAATTCTCACGGCGACATTATGCGCGAGCCCGGGATTGGCAGGAGTAACGGCCCATTACCCTCTCGACGAGGGAACCGGAACGACTGCCTTCGACAACGCCGGTGGTCTCGATGGCACAATCCAGGGTGCGAGTTGGGGGGCCAGCGGTGAGGCCAAGAATGGTAACTCCTGTCTGGTATTCGGCGCCAGCGGCGATGCCGTAAGCCTGCCCGGTAACGCCATCAATGCGCTGTCGGACGGTACTTTCATGTGCTGGATCTACCCGACCGGAAACTTCAACAGCGGCCCATCCACCGGCAATTCGCAGTACTACATCGTCTCCAAGCAAAACGCCGGCGTGAGCGCTCTATTCGATGTCTGGCTGGATCTTGATGGAAGGGTAAGAACCAACATCGGGGGAGCCGACTCGTATCCGGGAAGCGTCTGTCGAGTTCAGCTCAACACCTGGAACCACGTGGCGATTACCTGGGACGGGACGGAGAAACGCGTCTTCGTCAACGGTGTCTTTGACAGCGCGGGCGGCACAGCCACGGTCTCCGACAGCCCCCAGACCACCTACATCGGTCGGAACGTAACGCACGTCGATGACCGGTTCATCGGGCGAATCGATGACGTACGATTGTTCGATCAGGCCCTCACCGATGAAGAAATCTCGCAGTTCGCAGACATGGTGGCCTACTACGCGCTCGACGAAGGAACCGGCTCCACCGCCATCGACAGTGCGAACGGCCTTGATGGAACCGTCCAGGGTGCGAGTTGGGGTGCCAGCGGTGAAGCCAAGGAAGGGAACTCATGCCTTGTATTTGGCGCAAGCGGTGATGCAGTAAGCCTGCCCGGCAACACCATTAATGCGCTGCCCGAAGGTACGTTCATGTGCTGGATCTACCCGACGGGTGATTTCAACAGCGGTCCATCCACCGGCAACTCGCAGTACTACATCGTTTCCAAACAGGTAGCCGGCGTAATCGCCGTCTTTGACGTCTGGCTGGATCTCGATGGCAGAGTGAGAACGAACATCGGCGGAGCCGACTCGTATCCAGGGAGCATTTGTCGAGTCCAGCTCAACACGTGGAACCACGTCGCGATCACCTGGGACGGAACCGAGAAACGCGTATTCGTCAACGGCGTATTCGACAGCGCCGGCGGCACTGCGACCGTTTCAAATAACCCCCAGGCAACCTACGTTGGTCGAAGCGTCACGCACGCTGATGACCGGTTCATCGGGCGAATCGACGACATTCGCGTTTACGGCTATCCGATTTCGGGGGAGGCAATCGCCGAGTGTACGGGACTCCCCCCGATCGACACGGATTGTGATGGCGTGCCCGACGAACTGGACAACTGTCCGACAACGCCAAATCCCGACCAGGCGGATTGCGACAACGACGGAATTGGGGATGCATGCGACACGGACTGCAATCCGAATACCGTTGCCCACTGGCGATTCAACGGCGACTACTCAGATTCATGCGGGCCATTTGACGGTACGCCTGTGGGAAGCGCGTCGATAAGCCCAACAGACCCAGCCCCCCTGCTCAATAATTCGGGATGTCTGCTCTTGGACGGCGACCCCAGTCGAGTAGATTTGGCTGCACCTTTCTCGAATTCCGTGGAGACTCTTGCGTCCGGAACGATCGAGGCGTGGGTAAAGCTCGAAGAAGCAACACCGGGAGAATCCTATGTGATCTTCAATCATGGAGTTGCCGCGCTCACCACAGACTTGTTGGTCGGGATCACGGTCTCTTCCCAGGGCGCGTTCGATTCCACGATTTGCCAGACGAACATTGCGTGTCCGACCGTCCCGATGCCGAGCTTCTCATTGCACAACTGGCATCACATGGCTTGGACATGGTCCCCGTCGCTGATCAACTTCTATCTAGACGGCGCGTTGATCGGATCATCAAACGTGAATCTATCGGTCTCGTTCGCCGGCAACGAAGCCGAGATCGGAAGCGATGACCAGGAATTCGGCTATTGGATTGGCAAGCTCGACGAGATTCGCATCAGCCGCGTAGCGCTGTCACCAAGTGATCTGCTGTTTAATAACGATTGTAATGCAAACGGTATACCCGACCGCTGTGAGCCGGATACGGACGAAGATGGCGTAATCGACGATTGCGATGTTTGTCCCGATGTCTCGGATCCCGATCAACTCGATCAGGACGGCGATGGAACAGGTGACGCATGCGATCTCTGCCCCTTGGATCCCAACAAGATCGAGCCAGGAATCTGTGGTTGTGGTTTCGCGGACGCTCCTGATACGGATGGCGACGGCCTACCAAACGACTGCGATCTGGACGACGACAATGATGGCGTACCTGACGTGGACGACGTGTGTCCGGCCAACGCCGTGGGCCTGCCGGTCGATTGCAACGGCCGCGCGTTAAGAGATTGCAACGGCGACTGCGAGGTCAACGGCTTGGACCTCCAGTGCATCGTGAATGAATTACTCGGAAATTAGGAAGTGAGTCAGACCCTTGAGGGCCGCACTCGCGCCGGGATACCGAGTCGCGAGCGCGGCTCTTACGTATTGGGGCAGCTTAGAATCGTCCGTGTTCGCCCTATGGAAAACGCCCGCCGGACGAATCTGCCGCGGACCACAGGCGACCTTGCGTCGCGGACCGTCGAGCATCCGACGCCTGAGCCCAGCCGACTGGCTCGTCGGGTTCTCCCAACGACGGAGTCTGCTATGCAAATCCCACCGACTTCAAGTGTCGCCTGCTGGCGGTCTGTATTCACTCGGAATTCGGTTTGGACGTGGCAGATATTGGAATCGGTGATGGCGGTTCGTCACTCAGAAAGAAATGCTCGTCTGGGTGAGATTTCTGGTGTCGAGGCGAATAACTATCCGCAAACGACCGGCTCCCCGCGACCTCGTGGCCCACGCTATCCACGACAAACTGAAAGCTCGGAAGATCTCCCGACACATCGTGAATCGTGGCGGACAACCCCATGAAGTTTGTCGGGGCATATGACCCCACAGCACCATCGTCGAATTCGACATTCCACGAGGGCGAGTCTGAATTCGTCGGGTGCCAGTACCGGAACCAGACTGGTGCGAGCGGTCCCGTCGCATTCACGGGTGAGAGGTAATCGGTCGCGATGGTTCCGGCCTCAGGCCGAATCGCCATCAGCACGTGCGCGTGATGAGAATCGAGCCCTGCGGACTTGAAGCGAGCCTTCACCTCATCATCGTCGCCATTCAGGACGAGCAACCCAGGTCCGCTTAACCACCTCGCAGAGGTAATCGTCCCCTTCCGCCAGATCTGGTACAGCGGCTCCCATCGAAGGTTGTAAACGCGAAGAACCGACCTCGATCCTCGATGGACAAAACTGACCACGACTTCGGGCCCCGGATTCGCCTCAGTGGGAAAGACATCGAACAGTCCCACAAACCTGACAGCGAAACGGTGATGGCTGGGGTCTTTTGCCCGTAGATCGGCAGGCATGTCCTCCAGCATTACCCGCCCGGTCCATCGCGGCACCGCCAGGTCTTCGTCGACCGCATAGACGCACAGTGGCGCGAGTTGACGCGCAGCATCGTTTCCAAACCCGAGAATCGCGAGCCGATCGCCGCCCAGTGACGACGGCCGCCGAATGATGTCGGCAAACACCACGTGATTCTCTTGATCAGAAGTCCAGCGCTTCAAAACGCGCCCATTGAATGCCTTGAGACGGGCCTCGCGATTTTCAGAGATGACCTGGATCCGAGCTGGTCGCTGGTTGAGCACATATACCGATGAATACGTTCCCGCCAGCGTGAGTATCAGGATCAGGAGGCAGAAGACTGTTGTCGCAAGTCTGGGATGTGCCGCCGTCCAGCGCATCAACTTCATCCAACATGTTGGCGGTTGTACGGTTGTGGGCTCACGCCGCAAAACGCGCTCCAGGTCTGCTGAAAACTCATGAACAGACTGGTATCGCCGATCCCTCTCCTTCTCAATGGCCTTGAGTATGACACACTCGAGATCGGTCCTCACACGATGGTCAAGGGTTCGCGGATTCGTTGGTGCTGTCTCACATATGACACGGACGGCCGCGTGGATCGTCATGTTTGACACGTCATACGGCATCCGGCCAGTTAAGAGCTCGAACAGTATAACACCGAGAGAATACACATCACTCCGCGTATCGATCTCCTGGAGATTCGCCGAACATTGTTCTGGGCTCATGTATGCCAGGGTCCCGAGGATCTGCCCGGGCTCGGTGTGCATCGTCGTCACGGCTATGTCAGCGTCGGTCGATCGCGCGATCCCGAAGTCAATGACCTTTGCAGTTCCACCCTCTTCGACGAGGATATTGGTCGGCTTCAGGTCACGGTGGATGACCCCCTTCTGATGCCCATAGCTCACGGCCTCGCAAACCTGCAGGAACAACCTGATCCGGTCTTCAATAGACAGTCCATGCTCGGCCGCAAAGTCAGTAATAGCGAGTGCATTGGGAACGTACTCCATCGCGAAGAAATGAACGATCGAACCCGTATCAAGCTCATGCGTGCCGGATTCATAGACCTGCACAATGCCGGCGTGCCTTAGAAAGGCTAGTACCCGCGATTCGATATCAAACCTTCGCTTCAGGTCAGCGCCCCAGTTGTCTGTGCGCAGCACCTTCATGACGACTTCTCGACGCGGGCTGCGCTGCTCGGCGATGTAGACCGCCCCCATCCCACCAGCCGCCAGCAGCGATTTGATGGTATATGCGCCAATTGTATTGCCGATCAACGCATCACGGCGAATGGTCAGAGGGGAGATTCCCAAGTTCTCCGCCGCGGATCGTTCGAGAAACTGCGGCCCTGCCTTCTCAAGCCGATCCACCAGGCGACTCACTTCGACGAGTAGTCCTGCATCGCCTTCGCAACGCCGTTGCAGGTATTGGGCTCGATCAGGGGGCGCAAGCTCCGTTGCCTCTCCCACAATCTCGTCGATAAGTTGCCATCGGTCCGGATTCAACGTGATCTGCTCTGGGCAAGCCCTTCATTCGTCACCATCGTCGAGCATCCCGGCAAGTAGCGCCTTCGCAACCTTCCAGCGGTTGGCCACGGTCTTGCGGGCGACACCCAGAACCTCCGCCGTCTCGTCGAGCCCCATGCCCACGAAATACCTGAGCTGGACAATCTCCACGAGGTCGGGACGTTGCTCGCCCATTCGCTTAAGCGCCTCGTCTATATCCAACACGAATGTGGGATCCTCTTCGACAGCAGCATCGCCCTCATTGAGACAAACGGCCCGTTTTAAGCCGCCTCGCTTCTTTCGCCCACGTCTACGTACGTCATCCACGATGATCTGGTGCATCGCCCGAGCGGCCGCCACGAAAAAATGACGTCGGTTTTGGAAAGGCACCTTGCCGTTTCCCATGAGCCGCAGATACGCCTCGTTAACGAGTGCCGTTGGCTGGAGGGTTCGATCGCCGGGATTCGATGCAAGCCGCCCGGCTGCCATCCGGTGCAATTCTTCGTAGATCAGTGCCCAAAGCTGATCTACGGCGGCTCCGTCCCCGCCGCGAGCAGATTCGAGAAGTCGAGTAATGACGTGAGGTGGTTGTCCGTTCATCGATGGCCCCTGCCCTGTTTGGTCGTCCTGGGTCAGAACGCCCCTCTCTGAGCAATCCATCTTAATCGGTTTACCCCCCTCTTGTGGAGTTGTCGTATCTCCTTAGGTCCCGCGACATCAGCCGGGTAGGAAAATCGCAACTGGAATCCAAGAACTGCATGAAACCAACAGGAGAACCACAATGAGGGAGAGACTCAGGACCATTCGAGCGCTCACGATCGGCATCGCGCTGATCTCGATCGGCGAACACCAGAGGGTTTTGGCACAGTGCGAGCCAGTCGAAGCTACGAAGATCACGTCGCCGGATGCGTCACCGGGCCCTGATTTGTTTGGCGGCCCGTTGGCGGTGGATGGCGACACCGCCCTGATCAGTGCCTGCGCGGATGGCAGCGGATCGGCTTGGGTGCTGTACCGGGACGCGTTTGGTGCGTGGCAGCCCGTCAAAAAGCTCGTCTCGCCTGGGGTCGCCGGCTCGAACACCTTCTGCCTGCTCGATTTGGACGGAGAACTGGCCGTCATCAGCGACAACGTGAATGGCGATGCATATGTCTTCAGTCGCGACGAAGGCGGCCCGGACAACTGGGGTGACGTCGCGCGGCTTACGGCTCCCGATGCCGGTGGCCCCGAACGCTTCGGCAATTCGGTCGCTATTCATGGCGCCACGATTGTCATCGGTGCGCACATAGATTCGGGAACCAACACCGGCGGCTCAGCGTGGATCTTCGAACAAGATCAGGGCGGACCCGGCAACTGGGGACTGGTTAAGAAGCTCACAGCATCGGATGCGATGGCGGGCGATGAATTCGGCCGCGCTGTGGCCATTGACGGCGACACGATCGTCGTCGGCGCGCAGGGCGCGGACCCGCTGGGATCGGATTCCGGAGCAGCCTATGTCTTTGAACGCAACGAAGGCGGAACGGGCAACTGGGGTGAGATCGTCAAGCTTACCGCCACGGATGGATCGGCGGATGACTGGTTTGGTGCGACGGTCAAGGTTGAAGGAGACGACCTCGCCGTCGGCGCTATCGCCCCCAATGAGCCCGGCAACCCCGGCGCGTGCTACCTGTTCGGTCGCAATGAAGGTGGCCCCAACAACTGGGGCCAGGTCACCGTTCTGACCTCGAGCGAGGGCAGCCTCAGGCCGGAATTCGGTCGTGGGATCGATATCGAGGGCGACCTGATCGCGGTATCCGCCTCAACCAACAACTACGCCAGCCCGGAAGCCGTCTACTTCTTCCATCGCAACCGCGGCGGCACGGACCAGTGGGGAGAGATCGCCATCATCACGGGCAGTGACAGCATCGATGGCGATCACTACGGCCATCACCTTTCCCTGAGTGGAAACACGCTGTTCGTCGGCGCCGAAAAACACAACGCAAACTTCGGGGCCGTATATGAATATGACGTAGCAGTTGAGATCTATGCACAAGGCGCTCCTCTGGAGACTTCCAAGATCACGTCGCCGGATGCGTCACCGGGCCCTGATTTGTTTGGCGGCCCGTTGGCGGTGGATGGCGACACCGCCCTGATCAGTGCCTGCGCGGATGGCAGCGGATCGGCTTGGGTGCTGTACCGGGACGCGTTTGGTGCGTGGCAGCCCGTCAAAAAGCTCGTCTCGCCTGGGGTCGCCGGCTCGAACACCTTCTGCCTGCTGGATTTGGACGGAGAACTGGCCGTCATCGGCGACAACGTGAATGGCGATGCATATGTCTTCAGTCGCGACGAAGGCGGCCCGGACAACTGGGGTGACGTCGCGCGGCTTACGGCTCCCGATGCCGGTGGCCCCGAACGCTTCGGCAATTCGGTCGCTATTCATGGCGCCACGATTGTCATCGGTGCGCACATAGATTCGGGAACCAACACCGGCGGCTCAGCGTGGATCTTCGAACAAGATCAGGGCGGACCCGGCAACTGGGGACTGGTTAAGAAGCTCACAGCATCGGATGCGATGGCGGGCGACGAATTCGGCCGCGCTGTGGCGATTGACGGCGACACGATCGTCGTCGGCGCGCAGGGCGCGGACCCGCTGGGATCGGATTCCGGGGCAGCCTATGTCTTTGAACGCAACGAAGGCGGAACGGACAACTGGGGTGAGATCGTCAAGCTTACCGCCACGGATGGATCGGCGGATGACTGGTTTGGTGCGACGGTCAAGGTTGAAGGAGACGACCTCGCCGTCGGCGCTATCGCCCCCAATGAGCCCGGCAACCCCGGCGCGTGCTACCTGTTCGGTCGCAATGAAGGTGGCCCCAACAACTGGGGCCAGGTCACCGTTCTGACCTCGAGCGAGGGCAGCCTCAGGCCGGAATTCGGTCGTGGGATCGATATCGAGGGCGACCTGATCGCGGTATCCGCCTCAACCAACAACTACGCCAGCCCGGAAGCCGTCTACTTCTTCCATCGCAACCGCGGCGGCACGGACCAGTGGGGAGAGATCGCCATCATCACGGGCAGTGACAGCATCGATGGCGATCACTACGGCCATCACCTTTCCCTGAGTGGAAACACGCTGTTCGTCGGCGCCGAAAAACACAACACAAACTTCGGGGCCGTATATGAATACTTTGTTCCGCTCGACGGAGATTTCGATAACGTCGCTGATGCTTGCGACAACTGTCCATCGGCGCCTAATGCAGATCAGTCAGGCGATGACACGGATGGCGACGGGGCCCCCGATGCGTGCGATGTTTGTCCCGATGTCTCGGATCCCGATCAACTCGATCAGGACGGCGATGGAACAGGTGACGCATGCGATCTCTGCCCCCTGAATCCGAACAAGATCGAGCCAGGAATCTGTGGTTGTGGTTTCGCGGACGCTCCTGATACGGATGGCGACGGCCTACCAAACGACTGCGATCTGGACGACGACAATGATGGCGTACCTGACGTGGACGACGTGTGCCCGGCCCATGCCGTGGGCTTACCGGTCGATTGCGGCGGCCGCGCGTTAAGAGATTGCAACGGCGACTGCGAGGTCAACGGATTGGACCTCCAGTGCATCGTGAACGAGCTTCTCGGCGGATAGGAAGTCTATCGCACGTTGGAAGTGACCGCGCTCGCCTTCAACTCAGAACGGCGAGCGCGGTTCTATGCTTCTTCATCGTGATCAGGTAGGAATCGTGCCGGGCACAATTGCACGTCCATTCGATGAGGGAACTGCGCATAAGGAATCTACCGCTCGTCGGGGTCTGACCCCGGCGATAGTCGCGGCATGGTAATGCAAGATTCTCGGCATTCGATTTAACGCCAAGACCCCGGCAACTTCCCTTGCGAATCATGACCTACGGTAAGTAAGCACCCTCGGGCAATTCGTCGCTTCCTGTGTCAATCGTTCTCATGCCCCGGACGATGGTATCGATGCAGCCTGGCATCGCGGCAGCCGCCGCACCTAAGCGGTGCGAATTGGGCGTCACGAAGGCATCAGGGTCAGAATTCGCTCCACTCCGCACATCAACAGGTGTTGTTCTCGGCCTCGAGAGTAGTTCTTTCTGGAATCGAGTCGAACGTCGATATAGAATCGCGGCTTGAAGGATCGATAATGGGCGGTGTTCAGACCAGACCGATACATTTTCTTGCAATCGATTGCCTCATGGAGTTCGCCCTCGGCCCAAGTCACTGATCCCTGGGGGATCGCGAACACCTGCGCCATTTCCGTCGCGCGGACAATCTCTTGTGATTCGATTCGAAGGCTCGGCGATTTCTAATCGAATCGGCCGACCAGGACAGCGGATTATCGCATGGAGTCGTCGCTTGGTATCGGATTCCGGCTTGAATGTGAGAATTGAGCATGCCCCGAATGTTCGGCAGCTTTGGGATTCGTTCAGTCCTCGGTCTTGAAATCGTCCGGAACTTACCTCCCGACACCCATCGACACCGAAAGTGTTCTCGGGGAGTTCAGTGCCAAATGACGCGACTACTGCAACTATCTAGTGACCATTTTCCGGCCTCTGCCGCCTGCGCATTGATCTTGTTGATTATGGATGCCGGCGTTTGCGCCGCCGCTTCCGCGTCGACGCCGTGTTGCGAGCGATCCGGCGTTGTGACGCGAGTCGCAACAGAAGGTGTCAAGACCCATGTGGGCTACGAGTCGACAGGGCTCACGATCGACTTCCATCGAGACGATGTTCTCATGTCGAATTGGTCGATCGGTCTGGTCGGGTTCGGATCCGGGGAATCAGCGAAGCGGGTCAGGTGCATACATCCGTCGCGCGATCGGAATCGCATCGAGTATGATTACGGCGACGTCACCGAGTGGTTTGTGGAACGCGGCGACGCCATCGAACATGGGTTCACGATTTTCGGCGCCGAAGGAACTCACGATTTGGTGGGTGAGTTTCAGCTTGACCTCAGGATCGACTCGATTCTCACACCCATCCTCAAACATGACGCAATCGAATTCGTAGATCAATCGGGAACGGCGCTCATCACTTACGACGAGCTTCACGTGTACGACGCGGCAGGCAATGAACGATGCGCCGCGATGTTGTTAGACGGGATTCACATTCAGCTCACGTTTGATGTGACGGACGCAGTCTACCCGATTATCGTCGATCCACTGATATCGACGCCAATCTGGACCGCATTCGGCGGCCAGACCGACAGCTGGTACGGCGTGTCTGTCTCCACGGCAGGAGACATTGACGGGGATGGATACTCCGACATTCTCGTTGGCGCCAGTCAGTTCGACGTCACGGGAACTGACGAAGGTTGCGTTTACGTCCATTACGGATCTCAAACCGGCCCGGCCATATCGCCGGGCACGACGCTCGTCGGCAGCCAGAATGACGCGGAGTTCGGAACGTCAGTCGCCACCGCCGGCGATGTCAACGGTGACGGGTACTCCGATGTCATTGTCGGGTCGTGGTTATTCAGCGACGCGTTTTCCGAGGAAGGTCGCGTTGACGTGTTTCTCGGCACTCCGATCGGCCTCCTGCTCACGCCGGCGTGGACGATCTTTGGCGGACAGAATCAGGCGCTGCTGGGTCGCAGCGTTGCGTGCGCAGGTGATGTCAATCGCGACGGTTATTCCGACGTGATAGTCGGCGCCGACGGCTACTCAAACGGACACTCGCGAGAAGGTTACGCGGCCGTATATCTTGGTTCCCCAACGGGGCTGGCAACGACGCCAGCGTGGACGATCGAGGGTGAACAGGTCGACGCGTTTCTGGGTTACTCCGTCGGCACAGCGGGCGATATCAACGGCGACGGATACTCTGATGTCGTTATCGGCGTCTATTACTACGACGATGTGCTTCCCGACCAAGGTCGCGTTCTTGTGTTCGAGGGTTCTGCGACCGGCCTCGCATCCACCGCGGCCGGCACGCTTCAGGTCGATCAGGCCGACTGCCATTTCGGCGTGTCTGTCGGCACGGCCGGCGACACGAATGGAGACGGTTACTCGGACGTCATCGTCGGCGCGCATCTTTACGACAACGGTGAAATCAATGAGGGCGCGGCTTTTCTCTATCTCGGTTCGCCGGCCGGACTTTCCACAACGCCGGATTGGATCGGTGAGCCCGATGTTGACGGCGCGTTCTACGGCTACGACGTGCGATCCTGCGGCGACGTCAATGGAGACGGGTTCGGCGATTTCGCTGTCGGCGCTCCGACGCACAACAACAACGGAGCCCTGGCCGGCGCTTCGTTCCTGTACCTCGGCGGCCCTATCCATCCAATCCCGCAAAATCCGATCGATGGCGGCCAGGATGACGGTACGGGAATCTCGAACGGGAACGCCGGCGATGTGAACGGAGACGGCCTGTCGGATGTCATCATCGGTTCATTCGGACACTCGAACGCGGTTCCAAACGAGGGAATGGCGCGCGTCTTCGCGGGCAAGACGGGTCTTCCATCAACCGGCGCAACCTGGTCGGTTAATGGAGAAACGGTTGATGCACGCTTGGGAACCGTTGCCTATGCCGGCGATATCAATGGCGATGGGTTTGCCGATGTCATTGTCGCTGCGCCGTCGCATTTCCAAAGCGCCGCGTTGCAAGGGAAGTTTGATGCATACCTGGGATCGGATGTCGGCCTCGAATTGACGCCGGTTCTATCCGTCGAAGGGGAGAACGGCGGGATGCAGCTGGGGCGCGCCTGTGCTGCGGCCGGCGATGTCAATGGCGACGGGTTTGCCGATGTAATCGTCGGCGCGCCGTCGTTCACTCGAACTGGTGGCGACAACGAGGGACTGGTCCGACTTTTTCACGGTTCCTCAACGGGTCCGGACGGTTCCTTCGATTGGGAATTTCAGGGAGAACTCGAGGATGGATTTCTCGGATCTGCTGTCGCGGGCGCCGGCGACGTGAACGGCGATGGCTACGCCGATGTGATTGTCGGAATACCCGGCGCCTCGAATGCGGTCGAAGCCCCACCGCCTGGACGCGTCTATGCATTCTATGGCGGCCCAAATGGCCTCGCCGTTTCGCCACATTGGATCGTTTCGTCAGACGAATGCTGCACCCTATTCGGAAGCCGCGTCGCTGGCGCTGGCGATCTGAATGGTGACGGGTACAGTGACATCGTCATTGGCGAACCCGAGAAAAACGCGAGACGAGGCCGAGTTCACGTTTACTTCGGCAGCGCCGCCGGTCTGATTGCCCCATCCGCAATTGTCCTGGATGGCGCAGTCGACAATGGTCGTTTCGGGAACGGGCTCGCTGGCGCCGGTGACGTCAATCAGGATGGGTACGACGACCTGCTCGTAGCAGCACCTGAAGAGAATTCGGGCGTCGTTTATGTGTTTTATGGATCGGCATCCGGAATCGCGGAAACGCCGGATGCACAGATTCTTGGACAATTGAGTGACGGCATGTTTGGCTCGGCCGTTGCGTCGGCCGGTGACGTAAACGCCGACGGTTACTTCGATGTCATCGTCGGATCACCATTCGGAGGAATGGGCCTAGCGAATTCCGGCCTGGCGCACCTGTTTCTTGGCGGCCCGACCGGACTGTCGGAGGAGCCCGATTGGACCATCGTCGGCACGGGAATTGGCAACAATCTCGGAATGCATGTCGCCGGCTCGGGTGATGTCAATGGCGACGGATTCGCAGATCTCCTGGTTGGCGAACCCGCGCGCACAACCGCCGTGTTCCGCGAAGGCACAGCTCACAGTTTCCTCGGCAGCGGATACGGCGTCAGCGTGAATCCGCGACAGAGACGTTCGGATTTTTCTGGTCCCGTGTCGGCCGCCGGGCTGACCGGATCGACTGACGGTGTCGTCCTGTGGATGGCCCCGCGAAGTCCGATCGGACGAACCGATGCAGTAGTCGAATGGCAGATTGCTGCCCACGGAACACCCCTCGAAAACGGCGATATCTATCAGAGCGGGACCCTCAATACGCTGAATCAGTCGACACTTACGTCGATCTCCGGTCTCGCCGCGAATCAACTCTATCGATGGAGGGCACGATGCCGATACGCGAAAGCGTCGTCTCCATCCGTTCAGTACAGTCGATGGTATCAGCCTCGCGACCCGGGGCCGTCGCGCATGTCGTTTCGAACTGCGCCGACAACGGACGAACCCCCTTCGATCATTACGGAGCCGGCGCCGATCAACGGTTGCTTTGGTAACTTCCAGGCGTTGATTGTTGTGGCGACTGGATCGCCGCCGATGTCATATCAATGGCACAAAGATGGCGCGCCGATTCCTGGCGCAACGGGGCCGAGCCTCGTATTCGGCCGGCTCGGGACCGTCGATGAGGGTGATTACTTCGTTCAAGTTTCAAATGTCGCCGGTACCGTGACGAGCAGTCCGGTCGCCGTTGCCGTTGAGCGCCATCGCGTTTGCTCGATCACCGGCCCCGATCGGGTCGTCGAGCAGGATCAGGTACTGCTGATCGCTGATGTGGATGCTCCGGGGTCACCTGCACTGCGGTGGCTTCGAGACGGAATGGAACTGTCTGACAGCGGAAATGTGTCCGGCGCTCAGTCCAATATGCTCGTAATCAACTCCGTCGGCATAGCTGACGCCGGCCGGTACAGTCTCCGTGTAACGAGCGCGGAATGCGAAGTCGAGTCGTCAGCCTATTCGCTTGAGGTCCTTCCCGTTGCTGATCAGAATTGGGATGATCGATTTCATCAGGTCGGGGCCGACTCTCCTGTGAATGCCATGATTACATGGGACGACGGCGAAGGCGAAGCGGTCTACGTCGGCGGATCCTTCGGCAGAATCGGTCGGGTGTTTTGCCCGCTTGTTGCAAAATGGGACGGCGATCAGTTCAAGCCCCTCGGATCCGGCCTTGAAACTGACGCCACAACAACCGGCGGTGTCGAAGATCTGGCGATTTTCGATGACGGTTGCGGCGAGGCGCTGGTTGCGGCAGGCGCGTTCAACGGCGCAGTGACCACGCAGGACCCAATCGGGAATATCGCGAAATGGGATGGCGCCGAGTGGCTTCCGCTCGGGAGCGGAATTCACTATGCGACCGCGCCGGGATTCCCGCCCGTTGGCCAGCAGCGAGTCTATGCTATCGCATCCTACGACGCCGGGCTGGGTGAAGAACTCTACGCGGGTGGTAGTTTTCCTATTGCGGGGCGCGAGTCCACGCCGTGGATCGCTAAGTGGAATGGCGAGTCATGGTCGCGGGTCGGCGGCCCGGCCGAAGAACTGGATGGCACGGTGACTTCGCTTCACGTGTTCGACGCCGGCGGCGGACCGCTGCTTTTCGTCGGGGGAAGCTTCGCGAACGCAGGCGTCACGGCGGTCGATGGACTCGCAGCCTGGAATGGCGATTTGTGGATTCCGATCGGGACCGGGTTGAGCAATTCGCTTTTCGGAAGCGCCGGCGTCACCGACATGCTGAGTTTTGACGACGGCTCCGGGGCAGCGCTTTACGTCGCGGGCACGTTCGATCAGTTCAACGGAATGCCGCTCAATCCGGTGGCCAGATGGACCGGATCGGGTTTCGTGTCGGTCGGCGCACTTGAGGGGCTGTTCATTCAAGTGGAACGTCTCGGCGTCCATGACTTCGGTTCGGGGCCGACGCTCTTTGCGTCTGGCTTCTTCGCGGCCAACGACGGCACGTTCTATTCGCTGGCGCGCTGGAACGGGATCGAATGGGAATACCTTCCGGCTGCGCAATCCGGAATCATCGTCTCCTTCGCATCGTTTGAACATCAAAGCCAATCGAATCTCATGGTGGGCGGCAGCATCAACGGAAGCGAATCCGTCCTCTTTGGCAATATTGCGGCGTTGCAGGCGAATGACGAATTGAATCCGTTGCCCGGCGAAGGTGTCGTTGGCGAAATCCGCGCGCTTTGCACAACAACAGGCACATTGGGCACGGGCATCGTCGCGAGCGGGAGATTCATGAGTACGGGCAGCGATGTCGCGTCCAACATTGCGCGCTGGGACGGTACCGACTGGCATTCATTGGGGACCGGCCTTCAGTATTCGGGAAACACAATTCCCGGTCGCGCAATGGTGGTTCACGACGACGGGGGCGGTGAGCGGCTGTATGTCGCCGGAGATTTTCACACCGCGGGGGGCGTGTCATGCCAGAATATCGCCAGTTGGGACGGCGTCACCTGGTCCTCCGTCGGCGAGGGCCTGAACAACAACGTACTGGCGCTGGCAGGTTTCGACGACGGCAGCGGACCAGCTTTGTACGCAGGCGGCGAATTCACGGTGTCCGCGGGACAGACGGTCGCCTATGTCGCGAAATGGGACGGTGCGTCCTGGACGCCTGTCGGAGCCGGGATGAATGGACCGGTCGACTGTCTCGCGGTTCACGACGATGGATCCGGGGCGCGCCTGTTCGCAGGCGGCCGTTTCACGCAGGCCGACGGCCAGGTGACCAATCATGTGGCGGCGTGGAACGGCTCAACCTGGCAGCAGGTGGGTGGTGGATTCGGTGGGTTCAGTTCAGCACTGATGCGCGTCAACGCGTTGGCGTCATTCGATGACGGCGCGGGCAGTCAGCTTTACGCGGGCGGGCGGTTCCTGAATGCTGGGGGTCAACAGACTCGCTACATAGCACGCTGGGATGGCGCCGGCTGGTCCGAGGTCGGCGGCGGCGTCGAAGGCGAGCTGTCGCCGGCTCTGGACACGCAGGTAACGTCGCTCGCTGTCGTTCACGACGGTGACACACCGTCGCTATTCGTCGGGGGCACATTTATTACTTCAGGCACAATTTCCTCGCGCGGTATTGCGCGATGGGACGGCGCTCAATGGAGCCAACTGGGATCCGGCTTCCTGGGAACGCTGGAAATCGTCTATGCAATGGCAGGTTCTGAGACCGCCGAAGAGTCGGCATTATTCATCGGTGGCGTGTTTTCCCGCATTGGCACGACGCGATCTCTTGGAATCGGCCGTTGGGAATTGGGTGGGATGTCCGCGTTGGCAGGCGACATGAACTGTGACGGCGTCGTCGACTTCGACGACCTCGATCCCTTTGCTACGGCGCTTGCGGCGCCGGAAGACTACGCCGCAGCTTACCCACAATGTGACATAGACCGTGCGGACATGGACGGCAACTCATCTGTCAACAGCACAGATATTGCCGGATTTATGAACCACCTGTTGTCTCCGTAGTCCCGGGAGCGGGAAACTCCACATCTTCCCGACCGGCGGCGCGAGCCCGCGGGCCCGGAAGCGGTACTTGAGAATGTCGGCCCCCCTCCAACCGGTTTGAAAAGTCCGTGTCGAACATGGAGCCGCGTGGAACGGCGCACGAAGGGTCTCGATCACAGTCGTCACAGAACGTCACGATCGGCGATGTGGGTCAAGCCCAGGTGTATTGAGTTGATCGGCGCTATGCCACGGCGCGGTAGTAGTGCCGGAGCAATCCGCCGGGGGAGCGTTGGCAGCGAATGCGCCGGGGCGAAGGTGCTTCTTGTGATGGGACTTGAGTATGCAATGTGCAGATCGCGACTTGGCGATCATGCACTAATTCACGCTCATGACACGGGGGGCTGCGCATCGCTACGCCGGCGTAGGGCGAGCGGGTTCTTCCAGAATCCTGAGGAGTTCCTGCGCGCAGAAGACTCGATCGCGGCGGGCCTTTGTGGTCTCAGACAGGATTCTCGCATTCACAAGCTTGTCGATCGCCCGTTGTGCTGTGGTAAACGCGATCTTGAGGCGGCTCGCGGCGCCTTTGGTTGTGATGAACGGATTCTCCGCGATCAAATCCAAAGCACGTTGTACATTCTGAGTGGCGGCCCCGGCGGTCTTCCTGCGCCATCTTGCGATCATCGCGTTGATTCGTTGCGACCGCCTGACGGCGTCTTCTGATTGACGTGCAACTCCGTTCAGAAAGTACTCGATCCACGGCTCCCATTCGCGCCGCTGCGTGATTCCGAGCAACCGGTCATAGTATTCCCGGCGAGTCGCTTCGAAGAATGCACTCAGGTAGAGCAGAGGTGTGGGCAGCACATTGCGCTCGATCAGGAGAATCGTGATCAGTAGGCGACCGACGCGGCCGTTGCCGTCAAGGAACGGGTGGATTGCTTCGAATTGGCCGTGAATGAGCGCCGCGTGCACCAGCGGAGGTGTTTCCGTCTGGCGAAGCGCCCTTTCCCATTCGGCCAGACAATCCATAAGCTGGTCCGGGGGCGGCGGGACATACGTTGCGTTCGCGAGCGTGCACCCTGGCGGACCTATCCAGTTCTGGGTGCGACGGAATTCTCCGGGCGTCGCCTGGTCTCCGCGAACGCCGCGCATGAGTTTCCCGTGAAGCTCGCGAACCAGCCGTAACGACAGCGGCAGCTTCTTCAGTCGCCTGACGCCGTATTCGAGCGCGGCGACATAGTTGCCCACTTCACGCAGATCTTCGGAGCTTCGTTCAACGGTGGCACCGGCTTCTGACGCGAGCAGCTCGCCAAGCGTTGCCTGCGTGCCCTCGATGCGGCTTGACAGCACTGCCTCGCGCCGGACGAAGGGCCGGATAAGCACGTGGGGATTCGGGAGCTGCGCGCCCTCACCTGCCAGGCGGCCTATGAGCCTATCCGCGTCGGAGAGCACGCGAACGAGCTTCGGAGACCATGTGATCGCGGGTGGGAGCGGATCAGGCACGAAGGCCGTGTAACCGCTCTGGCTGCGAATCACCCTGCCAGCTGGCCTGCTCACGTATCTCTCCTCAATCGCGGGAGCGAAAATAGCCTCACCGTCTATTTTCGGAATCGTAGCAAATCGCAAATAGGTCCGCAAGCCGTTATCGGGACGGCGTTTGGCTGCGACAAACTGCCCGACGGTGACACGAGTTCGGAAAGCCCATCAGAATCCCGTTCTGGGGGGTCGAATGTCAGCCACCAACCTTGGCAGTCGTACCACCGAGATTCACCACAAACCGTGAATCTAGGAAGTGCCTGAATGCGTCGCAGTAAAACCTTCTGTGAAGAGTGGGATTGTGCCCAAAACCGCAGACGCGCGCTTGACACTAATCTGCAAGGGTGACCAAAATGAGGCCCAAATCGGCGGGAAACATGTGCAACATGTGGCATATGTGTCGATCTGAAAACAGCATGCAACGTTCTGATTTTACTGCAGGTTATGTGCAGATCGCAAGTTAGCGATTTGTCAGCATATCATGCTCATAACCCGGAGGTCGGAGGTTCGAGTCCTCCCCCCGCTAGTTTCTTAAGTCTTTGCTGACAATCAGTTAGCGAGTTCCCTGAAAACAAATCACAGGCGTGTTTTTCGGCTTCGGCTTGTCTGAGGCTTGTTTCGGCGTGCCGGTCGACGGGGTCACGCTTCATTGTCGATTCCGCTAGGATGGTTCAACGCATTGGATACTCTAACGCTGGCGACATAGGCTCGGAACATCATGGCAGATGCAACACGAGGCGATACGACCAACCTATCAAAGGCCTGCAAGGATTTCGTCGCGTCCGTGGCCTCAGTCGTCGCTCAGGTTGAAGACGAATCCGATGTCTATGAACACCGCGATTTCACATCCGCCGCGAATAGGCTGCGCACGGCCGCTGATGCCTACCTTGAGCAGTTCGTTGAATCCGCTTCATGGGGCGGCGACTATCAGTGGTTCGTCATTGATATCGTACAACAACTCTGGAAGAAGTCAGAAGATACCCAGACGCTGTCAAGAAGCCTCTTCAACGGCCTTCTCCTTCGGCTGGATGGCGTCGCCGACACAACGTGGATTACGTTGATCCCAATCGAACGCCGCTTCGATTCGGTCGGCGAGTACTTTGATCTTGGCAAAATCTCCATCATCAATCACTGTGCCAATCAGCCAATTCGGCGGGAGGACGAGATTGCTAATCTCAAACGCGTCCTTGCCGAACATCTTGGCGTTGCCTTTCTTGATTCCCCAGAGGTCAAGAACAACTTCAAATCGCAACTTCCGCAAATCGCAAGTCGAGGTGATGTCACGGTACTAGGCTACCCTAAGTTGGTGGTACCGCTCGGGCACTGCGGAGACGGTGATTCGTGGCTTGCGAGTTCGGATGCATCATCAAAATACATGCCGCTCCTTGCAACAACTGTTCTGTTTCATGACTTCGTCGACAAGGGCGAAGGCATTCCTGATCGACCACCCGACGAGGAGAGTGGCGTTCCACAAGCTTCGTCATATTTCTGGCATACAGCCCGACCAGTATCGGTAGAGGCGTTGCTAGTTAATACTCGAACGGGCGGTATCACGACGAGCCCGATATCCCATTATGACTGGGAACACGTCCGCCTAGATATTACGACGGGCGACTGGGGTCATCAGGACCCTATTGACCCGGAACTTTTACGACAAAACTGGTGTATTGCTGGCGGCTTACCCCTTGCCCTACTCTCCGATAGCTTAGACAAGGCATCGCAGATTAGCCCTAAGTTCTCGCATTCCATCAACAAGGCAATTCGCCTTGTAGCGAAATGCAAATATTCCCTACACCACCAGCTTAACGATGTAATTCTCTTTTCGGTGATTGCAACCGAGACAATTCTTGATCCATTCGACCTTTCACGAGAGGGGTTATCCGAGCGTTTTGCATTATTCGGGTCGGCATTGGCCGTTCGCAAGACGCAAGGCGACAGACAAGCGTGGTATGACAAGGCCAAGGAGCTTTATAGGTACCGCAGTAGCGGCGGACACATGGCACACCTGTTTGAATATGGAAAGGACGTCAATGTAAGTTGCCGTGATTCGGTTTTGTTCTTTTTCCTCTGTCTAATGGGGCTATACGAATGGACGAAGGAGAGATTCAAAGCTGGAGATAAGATTGATAAAGACTCGTTCACGCAGCTATATCGTGATTGCGTGTTGTGAATCCAGCAATCGCATTCATGTCTTCCCGGCTCGGCGAATAAGGGGTGCTTAGATCCGAATGTTAAAGTCGCGGCGACACTGTTCAGCGACTGAGACTATGGATCGATGCACAAACACATCCGCCTTGGTATATTCAGCCAAAGACATAATTGCCGATCGCCCATGAGCAAGATCATTCCGCCGCTCATACCAATCATCAATCATCTTTTCCGACGCATCTCGACTTGCCCCGGAAACAAAGGACATTATGTCAATGCCATAGTCGCCCTTTAGCATGTCACGCCTATTCCCATTCTGCAATACTCTCTTGCTTACTTTCGTCCACTTCGATGGATGTTTGTAAACTTTCTGTCGCTTATTGTTCGATTGCATCTCGAATGTCGGGACTTCATGTACTTTCGACAAGTCTGGCACTTCGACCTGAGACGCAATAACGCGGTTGCCCGCGAGGCCACCCGGTCGCAAGAGCAATAGCGTCTTTAGTACATCGAGCTCAAACTGCTCCCACGCACCAAGCAGCCGAATGAACGCTGATGTGATACAGAAGTTGGCAGCTTGATCCCACCCGGCTCCTGCTCGACTAGTACCTATATCAGTTTCAAATGCACCACGTCGCCCTCGATTCAGTTCACGAAGTACGTCCCGACCGAGAAGTTCAATGCGTTTGTTTTCGATTGATGTAAGAACAGCGCTGATCGGGGGCTCGCTGTAGTCCCCCTCAGGCATCCCTTGGGATGCAAGCCAAGAGTTAATGTTCGCGTGCCCAGTGGTTTGGCCTCCAAGCGACCACCCGAGTGCATCTCGGATTGATTGAATTTGCCGAACCCCTATCCATGCAAGCTCTCCGGTTTCATTCGATCCGCCTGAAGTCTCATTCTTGTTCATTCTCATGCTCCTGCCCGCGGTTCGCTGGCTAGACGCCCAGCCCGTAAGGAATAAACGACGCCAACACAGATCATGATTGGACCCGTTTCGCTGCCAACCACCAACGCCGTAGATACCCCGGCTTCGCCACTACTCCCGGGTTGAGTTTCGTGTACTCCAGAAACCACGACGTTAATCCGTCCCAATGCTTCGGGTCGCCGGGCGGATGCAACTTCCAGCCCAATTCTTCGAGTGTACAGCCCGACTTCGCCTGATTCCGACGCATCGACGTGCAAACCCAATTCGACTCATCGTCCGCACCCCTCCGAGCTGCAGGTTGAACATGATCGATCGACGGGAATAGCTCCCAGAAAAGCATGTGCGTTTCGGTCATTTTCCAATTCGGATGTGCCGGGAATTCGTCCGGCATCACAAGCTTCAGTAGGCGAATCGTCCCCGGGAAGAGGAGCCGCTTTCCGCTGTATCGATCGATGAACCCGTCGCGATAGAACACCTTCATTTGTTGATACGGCGTGTAACGCCGCTTCTGGATCGTGCCGGGGACGAACGGATAGTGCTCAAGAGCATATCGCGATGCGGAATCCTGGTCTCCGCGTAGAAGGTGATCGCACACGGTGGCGATGATGTCGGATTTCTGCATTCCATTTCTTGTTGCGGTCACTTGGTTGTCTCGCACCTAATTTTGCGAATCCATTTCACCTACGACTTGAAGAAGCTGACGACGAATCTCGGAGGCCGCGGCACCCAGGTCAACAGTTGCAAATCTAAACCTGTGTCCTTGAATCGAAACGAATTCATCAACAGATTCTCCTATCGACGGATGCAGCAGCAAGCCCGACGCGGTCAGGCTTAGCGGGTCATCTAACCGCTCCTGCGACCGAACGTACGCGTATATCTGGTAAAGATACCCGCTCTTTAGACTTTCCTGCTTGAATTGGCCTTTCTTGGTGATCGACGTGAATTTCGTATCGATGATGAGCCGCTTGGCGTCGCCTGGGTGCTCCAAAATAATGTCAGACCGCATCCCAGGTAGAATGGCGGCGACGCCCTCGGAGTGCTTGCTTGTCTGCCAATCGAGATGCTTCCCGGCGTCCACTCGCCAACCACCCGGCGTTAGCACGACATCATAAAAGCCGGCGACCGCCTTCTCGAATAATCGCCGAACCCATCTCTCTTCACGATCGGGATTCAAGAGGCTTTCATCGCCTGATTCTTCGGTGGGGAGCGACAAGTCGAATCCCAGCTTGGCGGCGTGCACCATGAGCATGTCTTGTACGTCGTGTCGCCCGAACCGATCGCCCGCTAGCTCGCCGCTGGTCGGCTTCTCTCCGACGACACCCATCCTGAACAATGTTGCAACAACAACGCGACAGCGATGGGACAGAGCCTTGCTCCGAACAATACCGGCGAGACGCTCCAGGGCGGCCCGGACAAAGCGATTTCTTGGCGTATTGACTGTCAACTCGTCGAACCGACATGCGACCTTGCCGCGTTCAAGCAACTGCTGCCGCTCCGTCTTGAATAGGTCAATCCGGCCACGGACGCGATTCACGACGGCTTCACGACGGCGATAACCGTGGCTGAGATTCCGCATCAAGCGTCGCTCAACGATTCGCGAGAGGATTTCCGCCACGAGATCCGCGATGTCGTCGGGGTTGTCCTCAACCGCAATCTTTGAAGTACCTAGCTGCCGAAACAGGTCAGATGCGTAGAGCATCAGCAGCCACAGATTGCGAACAGGAATCTTACCGACATAGCCCACGCTAACGGGCGGCTCAGGCTCAGAGTTTTGGATCGCCAGGGCTTGCATGCTCAAAAGCCCTCAAGCAGCTTCGCCCGTGCCTTGTGGGCCTTTTCCACCGCATCGAACCAGTACTCCTCCAAGAGTGGACCAATCTCGGTTTCTACAACCTGCCGATACCAAACGCGCGCATCCCTTATTGGCTTACCGAGTGGCGGAGTCAGGTAGCTATGGCCGATTCGAAATTGAGGCCCCAAACTTCGATCCGCGGCGATCTCTTCGTTCATTGCCTTGATTCGGCTTTCGATTTCACCGACAACGTCGGTAGCAATCTCACACTTGACAGTCAACCAGTTTCGCCACGGCTGGTCGAATACCGGGTCAAGATCGATGAAACTGAAGCGTCGTCGTAGCGCCAAATCAACAAGGGCAAGTGATCGATCTGCGATGTTCATGGTGCCTATGACAAAGAGATTCTCTGGAACGAAGACCCGTTCACCATCATGTCGACGGTAGCAGAGTTCCAAGGATGCGGACGGAGATCGCTTGTCTGCTTCGAGAAGCGTCAGCAGTTCACCGAAGACCTGCGCCGGATTCCCGCGGTTAATCTCTTCGATCACTACAACGTGCTTGTCATCGGGGCGGCCAGAGGCTGCGGCAATCATTTCCATAAATGGTCCATCAACCATGGAGAGCTTACCGTTGCTTCCCGGCCGCCAGCCGCGGACGAAATCTTCATAAGACAGGTTTGGGTGAAATTGCACTGCTCGCATTCTTGCAATTGACTGCTGACCCAGTAGTGCGTATCCGAGTCGTTTGGCAAGCCAAGTCTTCCCAGTTCCTGGCGGTCCCTGGAGAATCAGGTTCTTTTTGATTCGAAGTCGGTCGAGAATCTCCTCAAGCTTTGATCGGCTTAGGAAACAACCATCGCTGACTATGTCGTCCAGGGAGTAGGGAACTCCTATTGCCTCGTGAGGAGGCGACGTCGGCCGGGTTGTGACGGTTTCTACCTGCTGTGCGACCTCGCCATCTTCATCATCACTCTCGTCGTCTTCATCATTATGAAGCCAAGCGACATGTGAGAGCTCCGGGAATGAGTGAACCGGAAACGTCTCCTCCAAGAATCGCGTCTTCAGCTTATCCAGAACGCCAAGGTAATCATCGGCCGTGCAACGCCGTTTCGGACCGTTCCGATCGATCCGAATTCCGAGTTCATTCTCGATATAGGGCTTGGCTTTTCCGTCGAGTGTCATGAATGCCCACGGACGGATCCAGAACAACCCCATCGTGAGATTCCAGCCGACACCCCGCCTGCGAGCTGTGTCGTCGTATGCTGTAACGAATGACTCTCGTTCGTCAGAGTGCTTTGCGTCCGCGAGCTGTATCGCCTCGGTAAAGATCTTCCAAAGTGCATCGATATCGTCGTGCTGGCGTCGTCGGTCGTACCCGAAAAACCAAGAATTTTGATTGTTGAGAATCGGCACGCCTTCAAACGAATCGGGTACGGGTTCGGCCACTGACAGGAAGCTGGCCAACTCACCGGCGATTGCCCTCCGATTTTCCATGGTGATTCCACGATTGAATACGCCCATCGTTGTAAACGGGCAGATATCCCTTAATGGGCCGATTGTCCCATCTGAGAATTGATCATTGAGAATCGAGAGCCCATTGACCCGGGACGCGATTTGGTGGAGTCCGGCAATTAACTTGGGACGATTATCCTTGAATTCGCAAAGTTTGTCAGCCACTTCCTCGAAGAATCTTGTCCATGCAAAACGTTGCTTAGTCTGCACGCCATCTCCAAATCTCTCGCGGTAACTTGCGGAGTTGCGAAATCTATCGATGTCTTGCTGTTGATTCTCGAATGCGAACGCGATCAAGGCGTCGGCGGGCCATTCGCCCGGGCTCACATTCCAGACGGTGCCCTGGTAGGTGTAGAAATACCATTCTCGAGGCGGATCGAAGGGCGTCCAATCGACCTTTAGCTTACGCCCGTCGCCGAGATTCTCCTGGACCGTGCCGGCCGCCTTTATCCCGAGGACCGAGACAGAGTGTCCCCGATTGTCGAAGGGTAACCCGTGTTTACGCGTGTATGATGACTTGATGGCTATTCGGTCGCCGGGTTGGATCGATCTCACCAACTCCAGATACCGATCCTTACATCCGTTCTCCCATATTCCCTCTTCGATGAATCGCTTAGTTTGATCGTTGCTACCGCCGAAGGATGACCCGACAAACCAACAAGCCTTCGCCCCCAACCCATCGTTACGCTCACCCACTTTGCCGCTCCTGCAATGATGTTCCGAACCCATGCCCATCACAACCTAGGCTACCCTTACCCGGCTCTTTCACGCATTCCTTTTTTCCTCTTTTTCTTTTGCTCCATGATTCGCCAAAAGGCTTCGTCAGCGTCTTTACACAGTGGGGATCTCGGATATCGATCCGTAAACTCTTCGAAGTGAATAGGCTTCTCCGACTTCAAGGCGTTTGCGAACATTAGCATTTGGTTTCGAGCTGCATTGGACGCCGACGCAGTACGATACCAACAGGACGCATACAGTCTCTTGAGTCGCTTTAATCTGTCAGTAATGCCTAGAGTTGGGGCTTCACAACTCGCTTTCGGTTTGCGGTTACGCCTCTGGTCTGTGATTGACCGATTCGTCGTCAGTTCTTTTAGCTTCAAATCGAGCTCTGCGATTGCTTGGCTGAACGCTGGGCGGGCCTTGTGGATTACTTTCTCCTTCTCGCGCTCTTGCGATTCCATTTGCCGATCAATCTCTCGCACACGAGGATTCGACTCTGTTCGAGTCCCTAAGAGAATCGAACGCCGTTCTTCCAGCGCGCTTATCGTATCGACGAGCCTCTCGAAGCGATACAAATGATCAATCAGAGATCCCCAGAGGTCCGGCGAGATTTCGCCGATTTCCTGAGGCATTGTTGGCGAGCGAGTGCCCCGCTTGGTTTTTTGCGTTCCACTCTTGCTGGTCTGCTTGGATGATTGAAAACTTGTTGGCGTTCGACTCTTATCAACCAAAGCAGCGCCGCATCGCCGACAGAAGCATGCGTCGTCAGGATTATCGTCATGAGAGCACTGCGACCGTGGCTTGTTCGGAGATTGCGAGACCCCGTTTGATGGATTTAATCGACTCCCACAATTTCCGCAAAACACTGTCGATTGCGACTGTGCCTTCTTGCACCTCGGACAAGTGATCTCAAGGTTTGCCATCATATGCCCCACGAGAAACGACATAAGTAAATGCCGGCACCAGTTCAAGTCATGATGGTGGACAAGAAACGGGCGAGCCGACCACCTTGCATGTGAAGGCGGCTACATCATTGAAATCGATAGGTCCCCCTGAGAAGTCCATGTCCGCACATGTTGAACCAGATTCAGTGAGAATTAGGTCTGCAAAGAACGGAATGTCAAGGCCGTCGACATTTCCGTCAGAATTCAGGTCACCGAGGCAATTACATGGCTCATTGATTGGCACCCAGAATACGGCGTGCCGAATACCCTCTGCGTCCATTGCCGTGCCTAACGGCCATCCTTGATTGCTGATTCCGCGAGCACCTGCCTTGAAGCCACCGAGGGTTGGCAGCTCGATCATCCCGTCCTGAGCTGTCCAGACAAACGCACGGCTGCTATTGTTCGGCCCTTGGCACTGCCCAGCAACTACACCATCGTTGTTGATGTCGTACGCGATGCTGTCCCCGTAACCGGGTAGGGTTCCTAACGAAGTCATCCCGTTGACAGGATCCCAAATGAACGCGTAAGTGTTGCCTTCGCCTGTATCTGCATACCCCGCCACAACACCCGAATCGTTAAGCCCCCACGCGACGCCCCAAGTTCCGCCGAGTGTTCCGAGGTCTAGAGTCCCAGTGCCTGGAGCCCATAGACACGGCCGAAGGTTGCCGCCTGCATCGTCTGCACACAGGATGATCTGCCCGTCGGCATTGATTTCTTGCGCACTGTTCCATGTTCCACCAGGCAACAGCGGGAGCGTAACCGGGGAACTCGTCGGAGAATCCCATCGAACCGCTCGGCCGACCTGCTGGCCCGTCTTGCTGTCCCCGACGATTACGCCAGAACTTGATATGTCCGTTGCGACTGAATGCCCGCCGCCTAAGTCTGCTAGCTCGGTAACGCCATCGCTTTCTGACCAGACAAACGCCTGCAGAAGTCCCGCCTCATTCCGGGAGAAGTAGCCGGCAATTACGCCATCATCGTTGATTCCGTAGGCCCACGCTTCAAGACCTCCACATGTACCGAGCACTTCGATGCAGTTTTCTGCCTTCCATCGGAATACGTTCGTCACGCCGTCGGCATCATCAATTGTCCCGGTTATCCACCCATCGCTATTGGCGTGATTCGCACCACCGGTCGTGCCACCCATAGTCCCAAGATCGACAACCATGTAATCAGGAGCACCGCCGAATAGGGGTATTGAGTTGACAAGGATAGCTAGCAAGAAAGCGAAAGCAGGATAGCGTGGATTCATGCCGGCCTCCGTTGACGGCAACACGTGGTTGCGATGCTTGAAATACTACCAACAATCGGACGTGACTGAAACGAAGTCGAGCCGCAGCGACGCAACGCACGAGGAACATCACACTGGGAAGTTGAAACAGCAAGGCATCGTGCGGGAGGCACAAATTGAGACGTCATCTCATCTTGCGAATTGTGGAATCGGCGAATTGGACCCCCGCCCGGCTCTCGGCGGACACGGAGGACGGCGGGAGGAAACACAGGTTTGCGATCGAATTCGACGTCCGGCCCTATTCGGTCGGCGGCATAGGCCAGCCTTTCTGCGTACCTTCGATCACGATCTTGGTTGCCTGCTCGCCGGTGATCTTGTATTTGTTGCAGATGCGTTCGTCGTACTTCTGCTTGAGGCGTTCGGCTTTGTCGCCGTCGTATTTTTCCGGATCATCGATCCCTGCCTTCTTGTCCGCGCGATCCTCTGCCTCGACCAACTTGTAGTAGACTTCCTTGCGCTGCTCTTCGGACAGGCCGAATCGGTCTTCGTCGGGTTCGAACATGGTCGCGAGCAGGTCTTCGACGATGTCGATTTCGGGTTTCTTGTCGCCGTTGTTTTCGTTGAACATGAGCCGTGCGACGAACGATGGACCGGACCCTGCGTGGTATCGCGGCTTGGCGTAGGCGAATATGTAGACGGCGTTCGGCCGGTCGAACGCCATGCCACGGCCCCGATTGCGAGCCTGCCTGAACAGGTGCATCAGGACCGCCCGGAGCTGCCGCTCGGTAGGCTTGGCGGCCATGGAGACCTGCATGGTGACCTTGTAGACGCCCGAGGTGTCGTCCACCTTCTCGTCCTCGACCGTGTGGGCCACCAGGGGCTCAGGTTCAGCCGCTGGCCGTTTTTCCGGGGAAGCCGAGGCACCGGGCCGACCGGGGCCGCTGGGGCTCGCCTGTGGTCGCTCTGGGGCCGTGTAGGCGACCGACGGCTGGGGCTGCCGCTCAGGGGCCGGGTCGGCTGTCACGAAGATGGCAGTGCAGACCCCGCCGATGATGACGAGCAACCCGAGGACGAACGCGAGTTTGATGAGCTTGCCGAGTGCTTTGAACATTGCCAGCCTCCCAATGAAAAAAGGAGCGTCGAACCACGGCCGCTCCAGAGGCCCCCGCCAAGGGGCACAGAAAGACAGCACATGGCCAACGCTCCCTTGCGGGAACGCGGCAAGAGTGCTGCTCTTCCTGATCAAGGGCCGAAGCCCAGGTTGGCGGTTTCTCTGGAAGCAGCCCTACTCGCTACGCGAATAGTTCAATTGTCAGGTTCGATCAGTCAGTATCCTCCACGCGGGCGGTAACGCACGGCCCGCGACATTGAAATCAGTATACCCGATTTTCGGATTCGCCTATCCCGCGGTGCCCGCGACGACGCGAAGGACGGGCGTGTCGTCGTCCAGTCGGTTCACGGCGTTGCGGTTCGATCCGGGGACCAAATGCCCATACACGTCCACCGTCGTTTGGATCGATGCGTGCCCCATCTGCTCTTTCACGTAATGCAGCGATTCGCCGTTGGCCAGCAGCAGCGACGCAAACGTATGCCGCAGGTCGTGGAACCGGATTTTCGGGATGTCGGCCTTCTCGATCAGCTTCGCCCAAACGCGGCTGCGAAAATTGTCGCCGCAGATCGGACCGCCCGTCTCGCTGGGGAACACGAGCTGTAGGATCGCCGTGTCGCCGCCCGCCATCGTCGCCGAGTGCGTCGGTAGGCGTCCGCGGAAGCGAGCCCGTAGGGCGTCCCGGTGGGTCGTCAGTGTCGCCGCCAGTTGGTCGCTCATGTCCACGATTCGGAACCGGCGGGATTTCGGCGTCGTGAACCCGCCCTTCGTGTATGCCCGGCGGACGTCGATCGTCTTGGCGTTGAAGTCGAGATCGGTCCACGCAAGGCCGAGCAGCTCGCCGAGTCGCATCCCGGTCCGCATGGCGCACAGCAGCATCGGGTAGAACGCCGGGAATTCCTTCTGGCACGCCGCGAGTAACGCCGTCGTCTGCTCCCGGGTGAGTGGACGCAGATGCCGACGGCGGTCATCCTTGCGGATGAACTTTCCCATCCTTAGGCCCGGGTGGATCGTGATGATCTCTTCCTCGATTGCCTGCGAAAAAATCCCCGAGACCAACGCCTTGATGTTCTGCACTGATTTCGGCGACAGCCCGGCCTGCTGCTTCGCGATCAGCAGCGTTTTGATGTCGGCCCGCTTGATCTGATCCAGCCGACGCGAACGCCACGCCGGGAGGATGTGGTTCTTCAGCATGCCGCGGTAGCTGTATATCGTCGTCGGTTTGCATGCTGCGGCGGCGTGGGTCTGGAGGTAATGCTCCGCGTATGCGGCGAACGTCGGCGGCTTGGGGGCATCGGCCGTCAGGGCGTTCAGCTCGCCCGCCTTTAGCTTCTGTCGCAGCTTCGACGCAACGGCCTCCGCGGCCTTCTTATCCCCGACCTGTTTCGATCGGATGATCCCCTGGTGATGAATGAAGACCGACCACCGATTGCCGCGACCCTTCACTTTCTGTCTGACGGTTACGCCCATGACAGTTCACACCTCCACGTGGGCTGACATCGCCCTTACTGTTTTCGCCGAAAATGTCGCGGATTGCAAAATGTATTTAGACGCCTGTCTTCGTTCCGTGGGGGCGAATCCAAGCCCCTGCCAAGCCCGGAGCCGGATCGCGTTTGCTATCTTCTATTGACGTATCATCTTGCATTACGTCGACCTCGGGGTTCACTGCCCGCATGGCGCAGCAACCGTTCGAAAAATTCCACGTGCGGACATTTCTGGTGGTTGACCGTCATTCGGCCGTTGAGGGATGCGACGACGGCCAGGAACAACTCTCCCAGCAGTTCCCGATCGCCGGGCAGCCCCTCCTCTATGGCGCACATCAGTTCGTCATGCTTCGCCCGATGCTTCTGGACAATCAAGATGACACGGGGCACCATCAGGTCGTTCTTGGGAAATCCCAAATACGTAACGAACCCCTCATAGCTTCCATCGAACTCCACGAACTGCACCAGCAGGTTCGAAGTCTCAATGTCGGCAAGCTCGAAAATCGGATCCCTTGGTTTGCGTAACAACACACACCCCTTTCTGTTGAAACTGGGGGCAGATCGCGCCCCCCGGTAGTTGCATTCCTTTTTTCAGACTGCCACGCCCGTGGCACATCTTTCCGTCATCCGCCTCCCCGACTCCCCTTGACTCCCCCAGTCTTTACTCCTGTGTCAGGCCTAGCTGTGAAAAGGTGTAAAGAAGGGTGAAAAGGGGAAAAGAGTGGGCGACTCCGGGAGTCGGGGGAGTCAACCCCGACGGCCCCGCCCCGGCACCTTGCCCGTCCTACGCGGGCATATGCCCAGATAGTGATAGGCCCTGTCGGCCCCGTCCCTTCGCTGCGATCTTTTCACCTCAGGACACCATCGATGCACCTCCTTTCCAAAGTCGGTCTGCGACAGGGCGTGAAGCGACCACGTCACACACCAATGCCGGTACCGTTCATAGAGAATTGCGACCGCGACGCTGCTGGCGGCGTCACGCACAACGTATTGATCCAGGAATTCGGCGGCCGGGTTGGCATCCCGCTTCTGATCCTTGACGATTTCCTGGCTCGCCGCAGGAATCTGGAAATGACCCCGGTGCCGCAGCCGTGTCAGGCCGCCGAGCATCCAGTTGAAAACGCCCGGACGCTCTTGTTCGATGATGTCGCGGGCAAGGTTGGGATTCTGTCGGCCCGGCGGGATCGTCACGTCGAACGGGATCACCATCATTCGCCGCCAGACGCCCTCGGACCTGTCGGTGAACTTCGGCAGCTCGTTCGTGGCGAAGAGAAGGCGGATCGTCGGCTTCGCGTCGATGGGCTGGCTGTACTTGGACTCGACGCGGATTCGTTCGCCGGAGACGACCGCCTTGAGCACATCCTCAGCAACGCCCCGCACTGCCGTAATTTCGTTGACGATGTTCGCTAACTTCCCGATCGTCCCCGCCAATGCGAATCGATCGTCGAACCGATCCAGGCCCACTGCCGAAACGTTGTGCGGTCCGATCACGGCCGTGGCGACTTCGGTCACAACGGATTTTCCGTTCGCGCCATCGCCGACCAAGAGCAGGAATTTCTGCATGGTGGTGTCGAACGCGAGGCAGTAGCCCAGAAATTCCTGCAGCAGTTGCCTTGCAGCCCGAGACGGCAGCACCTCAGCGAGAAAGTCCATCCAGCAGCCGCATTCGGCAGTCGGGTCGTATTCGAATTCCCATGTCGTCTTCGCGAACCACTGCGGCGTCTGCTCGAGCAGGCAGTCATCCTGTCCGGCGAGAGCCGCGTTGAGGTCGAGCAGACCGTTCTTCATCGCCAGAAGGTCGGCTACCGCGCCAATCGCATGGACGCATGCAATGTGAAGGCCTATGTCCGGTTCATGCGTCACTGCCAGGCGTCGAACGGCGAATTCCCGTTCACTGAGGTCGAGGTCTGCAAAGCGATCACGCGGTACCGGCAGAACGCGTCGAACATGAAGCTCAGGGCGTGGAAGCGGTTTCGGGATTGGATCGATGTCGAAAACGTCGATCGCTTCTTGGGTGATCATCGCGTTCAGCAGCACGCCGTCGAGCAGAAGGCGACGGCGAAGGCCGATGCCGCCAAACGCAAAGCGGCCGCGCTGAAGATCATTCGCCACCGCGGTGTCGTGGATGCGGCCGTCCGCGCCGTCAAGTCCAGATCATCCCTCGATCGAATGTGCCAGAAAACCCAGCGAGAAGCCAAGGCAGCGGGCAATAAGAAGGCCCACGACTGGTGTGCCAGGACGAGGGGTTTCATTGCAACGCTCCGGTCCCTGGATCCCGAAAAGCAGGCAAGCTATGCGGCCCGCGCCGAGGACGTGTATTCGGTCGCCTACGAAAAACCGCCTGGCTGCGAGCCTGAAGCACCTGCCAGATTGTTGGCAATCCAGATTGTCTTGCTTGATCTCGACATCCGTCGCAATCAAAGCAACAACCCGAAGGAAGCGAAAGGAGTCAAAGGGTGAGGATTTACGTCGCATCAAGTTGGCGCAACGCGGATCAGATTAACGTTGTGGACGCACTCCGCGAAGACGGCCATAAAGTGTATGACTTTCGCCGTCCTGCTCCAGATGATCATGGATTCTCATGGAACGAGATCGACAAACACTGGAAGTCGTGGTCAGGCGAGGAGTTCATCACCGCCCTTCAGCACCAAACGGCAGAACGCGGATTTGCGAACGATTTTCGGGCAATGCAATGGGCTGAAGTTTGCGTGCTTGTATTGCGTTGTGGACGCTCTGCACATCTCGAAGGTGGCTGGTTTGTCGGATTCGGAAAGCCGCTCCTTATCCTGCTCAACGACGGAGAGTTCGAACCGGAACTCATGTACAAGATGGCTGATAGCGTGCATTGCACACTGGCATCCGTGCGCAATCGCCTCAAAGAACTCCAGAACACTCCCCCACAATTCGGAATCGGTTACGCCCGCATGCAAATGGAGATCGAATGCCTGAAGTTCGCTTGTGCAAACACAAGCGCCGAGTGGGACGAGATGCGCACCGCGCTGGCCGACCTATGTACGATCGATCAAGTATCGACCGATCCTGAAATCGTCAAGGCTCGCGTCACCGCGCACGAGGCAGCCCTGCGCGTGCTCAGGGATTTCGCTGATGAGGGCGACATCTTGGCGTGCACGACAGCTGCCAAGCGGATCCGATCGGCCGCGAGCAATCAGAAGGAACCTCCACCGCATCTGCTCGATTGCACATCCTGCGGTTATCCGATCTCACAGCACAGCGCAGATCATCGATGCCCTAACAAACCGCGGCGTTCGCACCAGGTGGATATGTCGGAGAAACCATCGTCATGAACGACAACCGTCTTTATTTCGAGATCACCGGGGACCTGATTCGCCTGGTCAAGAAGCACGCCAGACGAGTCGCGTCAATTCGCAAGGCTCGGACGCAATTTCTAAAACGGTTCGGCGCAACTCGCTGGTACGGATCGGAATCGTATATTTCCGCGATTCCATGGCCTCTCGCGAATGGAGATCCACCTCCCGGATGGCGTCGCGTAAGTGGATCCCTGCGCCGCCGATATATCAGGCCTGCGCTTCGCACGCCCGAAGGCAAGGAACACGCGAAGGTACTTTCCGCATTGACGCTCCCGGACCCAACCGAACTCTTTGAAGCCTGCGGCATCCGTAACATCTACGGCGCTGGCGCGCACTCGATCCTCCGTAGCCACGTTGGACGCATCGGCCAGAGGTACTTCCTCATCGTTGGGCAAGACACGAAGAGCCAACTGATCAAACACAAGCACCTCAAACCTATGAAACGATGGCAGTTCTTCAAGGTAGAGGACGAGCTCGGCGACCTGTTGTGGGTTGCATAGCACAAGGAGGCGTTCGTTGAAAGTTCAAGCGTTCGATCCAAATCTCGGCCGTCGGCGCAGCGTTCGCGACGGCGCGCAGTGCGTCTCTTGCGAGTGCGTCATACGCCCGCACCGATGCGCATCGTGCAAGTGCACTATCACCGATCGATGCCGCGAATGCCACGACGAGATTCGTCATGGCGTCATCGACGGACGGGATCACGCACGATGACCGCTGACTCGCCGAGCATGAAAACCCGCACGCTGGCCAACTGGTTCGGCAGCGCGCGGACGAACGCGCAACGCATCGGCGCCGAGCTTGGCAAGCTCGCCTGGTGCGGCGTTCCATTCTGCGGCGGATGCCCCGAGTTGCCGTACATCGAGACGCGAGCTGGCGTTGCGTGCGACAAGCACCGTCACATCATCAACCTGGCAAAGGTCGTGTCGCATCCTGACTTGCATCTGCAACTTAAGGACCGTGTTGGTTCGACGTTGTTTCATCCGGACGAGCTCGCGCTGGCGCAAGCTCGTTTGCGAGATCGGAACTATTTCGACGGACTTTTCGGCATTGCGCTGACGATGCCGGATGTCGAATGGGCCGCGGATTACTTCATCGCGACCTGGATGACGCGCGGCGGATCATCCGGTCGCAAGCATGAGTTCGGCCAGAGCCTGGCGATTCGTTACGGCTCCGGAGGCGGCGACTCGGCGGTTCGATATCGCAGCGCCGTCGATTCGCTGGAGGCCTGGCATGCCGCATTGCTATCGAGATGGAGCTTCGACGTCGGCGACGGTTTCGAGCTGATCGAACGGACGAAGGATCGTCCAGATTGCGGCCTGTATATCGATGCCCCATGGGTCGAGGAAGGCGTCGAATATGCGTTCGCGTTCACGATTGCCCAGCACGAACGCCTCGCCCGCCTGCTCACAAAGTTCGGACACACGCGCGTCGTCCTCCGCTACGGCGATCACCAATTGCTCCGCGATCTATATCCTACGAACCTCTGGACGTGGACTGACCTCGAGAGCCGAAATCAACGCAACAACGCCATTCGGGAAGTTCTGATCATCAACGGCGAGCCATTCGCGTCGGCGGCACAGCGCGTCGAGCGTTGAATCCGCGACACCGGATTTCGATTGCCATCGCTCGTAGGAGATGTAAAATCGGTGTCGCAATCAATGGTCCGGCGCGGCGGGCGGCTGGAGCGATGACCCGCAACGCGATTTGCAGTGACGAGTGCGAATCGCCTTTTGCACGCCGGACCTGATGGCGGCATGGATGCCGCGATCGTTTGAACGAGGTTGCCCAGGCTGGAGCATGGGTGGCAGAACCGCATGTCACGGATGACAGCGGCGAGGCCGATCACGGATGATCGAACCACTTCGCCAATTCACGATTCAGATTTGCCCGGCGCTCCGCGCGCAGCGCTGTCGGCGCCATTTTCAGTCTTCGGGGGCAAGAGCGCAATCGCGCCACTCATCTGGGAAGCGCTTGGAGATCCGGCCGTCTACATTGAGTCGTTCTTCGCCAGCGGCGCCACGCTGCTTGCGAGGCCGGCGACCCAGCGTCACCGCGAAATCGTCAACGACATCGACGGTTACATCGCCAACTTCTGGCGCGCCGTGCAGCAGCGACCCGGGGCGGTTGCGCGCTGGGCGAACTGGCCCTCGAACGAAATCGACCTCCAGGCGCGTCACCGCTGGCTTTGCGACGCAAAGCGCAAGCGCCGCTTCGTCGCCCGGATGCGCCGCGATCCCGACTACTGTTCCGCGAAGATCGCCGGATGGTGGGTATGGGGGATCAGCCAGTGGATCGGCGCCGGGTGGTGCGAGGGCGAGTGGCATGGCGATGGCGACGCGCGCAATTGGGGAAGCGGGATGGACGGTAGTCATCGTCAGAGGAGTTGCCCGGGCGGGATCTTCGCGGCGTCGCGCCGGGGGCGTCTTCGAACTGTCTTCGAATCGTTATCGAAACGACTCGAAGGCGTCAGTGTCCTCTGCGGTGATTGGTCGCGTGTCGTTACTCGGAGCAACCTCAGTCACTTCCCTGTGGGGATATTTCTTGATCCACCCTACAGCCACGACTCGGGGCGAGACATCGACATCTATGCACATGAGATGGTCTCCACCAACGAGGTCCGCGAGCGGGCCTTCGAGCTCGGCAAGGATGATCGCGTGCGCGTCGTGCTCGCCGGTCAGGAGGGCGAGTATCGATTGCCCGGATGGAAGGTCGTCGCCTGGACCCGGGGGGCCGGATACGCGAGGATTGATCGTGCCGTCGCCGACCGCGCCGCCGAGCGTCTCTGGCTCTCGCCCGGCTGCCTCCTCACGCCCGAAATCCGCCGCCACATCCGCACCTGGTGGCGGCGGAGTGATGCGGCGGATGTGCGGCCCGCGACCGCAAAGAGCCGCCCGGACCGAAAACCCGGCCGGTGGCCGGAACAAGCGCCGCATAACCAGGATCGACGGACCGGCGGACTCGGCGCGCGCGCGCGAGCGCGCGGCCGGCCGCGCGCGACCTCGGACACTCGACGCTATAAGTAATGCATCGAACCATACTTACGACAATTCGCAAACCTACACACCCGTGCCGGATTCAAGCGGTGAACTGACGTAACCCTTTATTTTGCGACCACCTGTGCCGGATTCCCGGATTTCTCATCCGGCCGTTCCGGTCACTCGTAAACCGCTATACAGTAGCTATTTAGGAATTTCCTTCAGGCGTGTTTTGCCGGATTTTTTTGTGCCGTTTTTCTCTGCGCGCGCCATTTGTACGAAATACTTTGCTTGAATATGGGCCGCAACGGCCCATTGGTGGACTCGTTCCGTGCATCGCGCTCGCCAATCGCCGACATTTTCGGTCAATGACCGATACCCTGTTGCATCAGCCTGCGTTGTCGTGGCACTTTCTCATTTCCCCGAATCCAATTCGTGCCGAACACTAAGTGTGGTGAATTGACCTACGCAAAATCACGTAGCCACTACCGGTGTAACGCGAATTTTTGGCCATTGAATGAGAGTTTCAAGATGAGCAAGCCCTCTAGCCTGGTTCGAACGATCCGACTGGAAGACGCCGCCGTCAGCGAAATCATCAACAAGCTCGACGAATCCGTCCCCGACGCCGCGCGTGAGCGCCGACGCTCGCCTCGCTACCCATACAACGTCAAATCCTGCGTCATTCATCTTCAACCGTCAGGCGGCGGACCACCGGTCTCCTACCTGGTTTCTACGAGAGACATCAGCAGTACCGGCATCGGCTTCCTTCACGGCGCATTCGTCTATCCCGGCGCGAAATGCGTTATTCAGCTGATCACACTCCACGGAACTTGGCAGAACGTCCCAGCCATGATCGCCAGATGCGACTACGTGGCCAAGGGAGTCCACGATGTCGGCGTGCAATTCCACGAACCGATCGACGCGAGCGAGTTCTGCCCCGAGGCAGCGCCCTGCCGTGTTCTGCTTGTAGACGACAATCCGGCCATTCTGGCGATCACGAAAGCCCAGCTCGCCGCCATGAATGCGGACATCGACACCACGACGAACGGCGAAACCGCTATCGAACTCGCCTCGAAACACGTTTACGACGTCATTCTGATGGACATGGACATGCCCATCATCGACGGCTTCGAAACCGTCCGACGGCTGCGCGCCGCCGGATATTCCGGAAAAATCGTTGCTGCCACGGGTATGACACAACCTGGCGATGACCAGAAATGCCTCGACGCAGGCTGCAGCAGCTATATCCCGAAACCGCTGGGTCGCGAGCAACTCGGGACATTGCTCCGCTCCCTGCGACTGGAGCCCCTACTGAGCTCGTTCGTCGACGACCGATCGATGATTCCGCATATCGAAGAATTCGTCCAGAACCTGCCGACGCGAATTCGAAAGATCGAGACCGCTTTCACGGAGGACGATCGCGCGGCACTACAATCGGCCTGCCGCAACTTGAAAGGCGACGCTGGCACCTTCGGCTTCGAACCGATCAGCATCGCCGCGGCGAGCGTTGAAAACGCACTCCTCGAAAACAAATCGCAATCCGAAATCAAAGCGCCGTTTACCAAGCTCATCACGCTTTGCTGCCAGGCCCGCGGTAGTTCAAAACTCGACCCCGAACCCGAGACCTGCGCTGACGAGGACGAAGCGCAGCCGCCCGAATCCGTCGATGAGGCGGCCCCAAACGTCGCCGAAGCCACTGAAAACGGGTAGAACGACTTATAGACAGGGACTCGGCACACGGCGTGGACGATGCGGCGAAAGCACGCCGGCATCGACGGCGAATCCGCAGGGCCGAGCCATTCGCCGAGCGAGGCACGAACCTGCGAGCTTTTGCGCACTCCGGGTTGTTATGACGGACCCATCGGCGTACAAGCTGATCGGATTCATGATCATGACATCAATGCAAACAATAGAATCTCCGCATACGTGAGACCGCCCGCCGGAATGATGGCTGTTTTGGATACAACATATAATCGCATTTTATGCCAATCGTGATCACCAAATAAGGCCAAGAGACGAACTACGGCGAATACCATGGCACGATATGCAGTTGCTATGCGTGTATCACGTTCGATGACGCGTCGATATGCGGTTGCGACGAATACGATTCTGTATGACAATCGCGCCTCTGGCCCGATGACGCAGCGAGCCAAACCAATCGAATACGCTCGATCAGGAACTGGCACGTCATTTCCGCCCGCAGCCGCGCTGATCGGCCTCAGCGCGACGGCACCGCTCGATCCAAGCTGCGCAGGCGAATTGTTCACAATGGAAAATCGATAACACCCCCCGGAGGCATGCCGATGACGACCAATGTCGCACGCGCACTGACCACCGCCGCCACGCGGCCGAAACCCAAACTCGAAGTTGCACTCCCCGAACCGGGGCTTTCAATGCAACAGAACCGCGAATGGTGCGTCGTCCGCACCGGCCCTGAGGAGTGGCGTCGCATCGGATTCCACGATTACGACGAACTCTTCAGCATCCCAGGACTCTATGAAAAAGTCATTTACGATATTCTCCAGTGCAACTCGCCCAATGTCGTCGTTGACCTGCTCGACAAGGCACTGAAGGACGCCGGCGAATCAATGCGCAACCTGCGCGCCATCGACCTCGGGGCCGGAAACGGCATCGTCGGCGAGCTCCTCGCCGAGCGCGGTACGGGTTATCTCGTCGCCGTCGATATTATCAAGGAAGCGAAACTTGCGACGAAGCGCGATCGGCCCGACGTGTATGAAAGCTATCACGTCGTCGACCTCACGAATCTCAGCCCTGAGGAAAAACGACAGCTCGCCGCCTGCAGCTTCAACTGCATGATCTGCGTTGCCGCTCTCGGATTCGGCGACATCCCGACGGAAGCGTTCACCAACGCCTTCAATCTCGTCAATGATGACGGCTGGATCGCCTTCAACATCAAGGAGGAGTTCCTCGGCCGGCAGGACGCCAGCGGATTCTCAGAACTGATCAATAAAGTCATTGCAGACGGAACATTGGATATTCGCATGAGACAGCGATACCAACACCGTCTCGCCACCGATCGCGAACCCATCTACTACGTCGCATTCGCTGGTCGCAAACGCGCCGATATCCACTGATAGAGGTTGCGGCGTCGATTACCCATGAGCATTCATTTACGCGCGATCGACCTCACGACGCATTGGCTTCGCGAGGGCGATCCGCGATTCCCGGCAGGCCGACCAATTCGACTCTACCGATAATTCTCCGCGACCTGCTGATAGACGGTGTCCGAGATGACGCCCTCGTCTTTCATCTGGTCGAGCGACGCCTTCATCGTTCGCATTCCCCATCGCTGTCCCGTCGTGATGGAGTTGCGCAAATGGAACGTGTCCCGCTTTCGCATCACGTTCCGAACCGCGTCGTTGGCGACGAGGATCTCCGTCGCGATGCGCTTGCCGCCGCTCGTCGTCGGAAGCAACTCCTGATGAATCACCCCCAATAGAGACTCCGCGAGCAATGTGCGAATGTGTCCGTCCGATCCGTCGGGCGCGTACGACAGCAATCGCTCGATGATCTTGTCGATCGAGATGATGTGCAGCGTCGACATCACGAGCACGCCCGTCTCGGCCGCCGTCAGCGCCGTCTTGATCGTGTCATAGTCGCGCATTTCGCCGACCGATATCACGTCCGGATCCTGTCGCAGCGCCGCCCTCAGGCCCCGACTGAAACCCGACGTATCCTTGCCGACCTCACGCTGCCGGACGATGGAGTTCTTGTTCGTGTGCACGTATTCGATCGGGTCCTCGATCGTCACGATGTGTTTCCGGGCGTTGCGGTTGATCGAGTCGATCATCGCCGACATCGTCGTCGTCTTCCCCTGGCTCGTGCTGCCTGTCAGCAGAATCAGCCCCTTCCGCGCCAACGTCAGTTGGCTGACGATCGGCGGTAACTGGAGGGCCTCGAGCGCCATCGGCTCGCTCGGCAGCAGGCGGATCACAGCGCCGACGGCGCCGTCGTTGTAGCAGATATTGACGCGATGGCGATTCCGTTCGTTGTCCGCGAACATGAAGTCGTAGTCGAGATCCGCCTCGAACTGCGCCACTTGCTCCGGCGTCAGCAGCGAATACGCCAGCTCCCGGCTCAACTCCCTGCTCAGTTTTTCCTTGGTCACCGGAACCAGCTCGCGCTCGATGCGAAACAGGACCGGCGCGCCGGCGATCAGATGAACGTCCGCCGCGCGTCGCTGCCGTGCCAGGATCAAAACGTCGTGAATACTCTTCATGCCGTCACTCTCAATACACAATGGGCGAGACGACAGCAGCGCCGAACCACGGCGCGCCGCCGCTTCGCCCATTATGACGGATCGTTCACCTCAAGGGGAAGTCACGCGATGCTATTTCATTTTCTTGAATTCAACACGCTGGCGCCGCTTGAGGCTGTCCGAGGCTTCGAACTCGAACTTGTAGCGCGTCGGTTCATCCGTGTCGGGCGTGTAAATCAGTGTGTACGACTCACCGACTTTAGCGCTCGTCTTGATCCAGAAATCCGGCGAACCGCCCACTTTCATGTCGTCCACAAGCAAACTGCTGCCCATCGTGCTCATTGTGCCCTTGTCGCCAGAAGTGCTCGTCAGCTCCCAATGGCGCCTTGCCCAGTCCGTCGGCGGCGCCTTCTTCGGCAGTCCTCCCTCAGGAGGAATTTCCGGCTTCTGCATCAGCAGCGGAATGCAGATGTTCACTTCCATCGCGCCCTCATGAGGATCACCAAACGCCAAGTAGATTGTCGGCCCCGGATCCTCGCTCATCTTGCCCTGCATATACACGAGAACGCCAGCCCCGATCACAACGACGACGAATAGTCCGATGATACCCTTCATGATCAAGTTCCTTCCTTCAAGATTTGACCAAGTCACCCGAGAAACTGGGCGGAATGACGCCCCGCCCAAGAACGAATGGTATTTTAATGCGGTCGGACCGCGGCCGAAACCCCGCAAACCCGCCTTCAGAAACGCCCGAATCGCTCCGCGATTCATCGGCCTCGCAGGTTTCGAAAACAGCATGACGCGAGGCAGGCCGGTGCGTGTGGTCTGCCGTCAGATCGCAACGCCGCCGATCAACTCGATTCGTGATGGCGAAAGAAATGTTCAGACAGATCCGCGGAATTCGCCATTAGAAAACAGGCGGCAAATTCGACAGAACGTCGAACTGCCGGCATTCCGCAAAGCTCCGGCAAGGCGGAATTCCCATGCGTCCGCTTCAGCGAATCCCAAATTCGGAATGCGGCGCATCGAGCACTCGCGACCCACGATAGTCGTTTTCAGCGATTGCGACGCTCGGAAGTGATTCGGCTCGCCGTCAAATGTGTACGTGCTGTGCCGGCGAGGGTTCCTGCGGACCCAGCCATTGCCGAATCCGAGAGACGAGCAACTTGCGATCGACCGGCTTGGAAAGGTAATCGTCGCAGCCGACGCCGATGCAGCGCGCCCTGTCATTCGACATTGCGTGCGCCGTCAGGGCGATGATCGGCAGAGTGAATTCCTTGTCGCGTAGCGTGCGCGTCGCCAGGTATCCGTCCATCACCGGCATCTGCATATCCATCAGCACGATATCTGGCAGTGCATTTCGCTCCCGGCGGCTCACCAACTGGTCCACCGCTTCCGCCCCATTCGATACGACTTCGACGCAAGCGCCTGCGTTCACGAGTAGTCGCCGATACAAACGCTGATTGTCGATGCCGTCTTCCACCAATAGGACGTGGCAGCCTTCGAGTCGATCGGTGCCGCCGTCCGAAGCCAACGTCGATTCCGACGTCTTCGCGTCAGTCTGTCGACCAGTCGTCGGGTTGATCGACGATCGCATTGGAATCGTGAAACTGAACTCACTCCCTTGGCCGACGAGTCCCGACGCCCGGATTTCACCGCCGAGCAGCTTCACCAGCCGCGCACAGACACTCAACCCCAGGCCCGTTCCGCCGAATCGACGCGACATACTCGTATCCGCCTGGGAGAATGGCTCGAAGAGTTCGCCGACTCGAGCCGGATCGATGCCGATTCCCGAATCCGCGACAGCGAATTCCAGAAAGGACTCACCAGCCTCAACGACCCGGCGCAGAGTCAACGTCACATGGCCGACCTCAGTGAACTTCAGCGCGTTGTCAATGAGGTTCTCGAGTATCTGGCGCAATCGCGAGGCGTCCGTTTCGATGGTCGACGGTATCTCCTCCTGACACTTCAGTTGAAGGACGAGTCCCTTCTTCGAGGCTCGTTCACGCATCGGCGCCAACACGCCCTCAACAAGCTCCATCGGCGAGAATCGAGAGAACTCCTGTTCCAGCTTTCCCGCCTCCAGCTTGGCGAAGTCGAGAATGTCGTCGATCAGTTGAAGGAGTTGGTGGCCGTTTCGACAGATCGAATCCAAGGCCTCTCCGACGTCGCCGTCGGGTTCGCGGATCTTCTCCGACAAGACGGAGATATATCCGAGTATCGCCGTCATCGGCGTGCGAATCTCGTGGCTCATGTTTGCCACAAATTGCGTCTTAGCCTCCGATGCGCTTTGTGCCTGGTCAATGGCGATCATCAGGCGACGATTGATGTCCTCCAGGTCCCGTTCCGCCTTCTTCTTCGGCGTCGTGTCGTGGGCGACGACCGATGCGCCAACGACGTCGCCGTCCGCGTCGCGAATGGGCGACAGATTGACGATGACCGACACCGCAGCGCCGTCCCGTCGTAGCCACGACATCTCGCTTCCCATGACCGACTCGCCGCGCTCCACACGCGCCCGCGCCTCAGTCACACATATCCGCTGATCGATTGGAATGATGGTCGAGAACGGCCGGCCGATCATCTCGCTCGCGGTGTATCCACACAGTCTCTCGGCGCCGCCGTTCCAACTGGACAAAGTCCCGTCGAGCGTCAGACCAATGATCGCGTCGTTTGACGATTCGACGATCGCCGAAATCAGCTGCACCGATTCGTCGTACCGCCTTCGGTCCGTCAGGTCCTGAATGATCCCCGTAAAGAAGTGCCGGCCGTCCAGTTCCGATTCTCCGATCGAAAGGCGCATCGGAAACCGCTCACCGGATTTTCGCACGCCCTCAACGTCTCGGCCGATTCCGATGATTCGCGCCTTGCCGGTCTTCAGATACTGACGAATGTAATCGTCGTGCTTCTCTCGATCGGGAGAAGGCACGAGCATCGACACGTTGCGACCGATGAGTTCTTCCTTCGAGTACTCGAACATCCGCACTGCCGATGGATTGATGGATTCGATCAGACCGCATTCGTCAATCGTGATGATCGCATCGACGGCATTCTCGACGATGGCACGGTATCGCGTGTCGCTGGACGCCAGGCGCTGCTGTGTTGCATTCAGCGCCGCCAATGCGCGCTGCAATGACACCGCCTCGGTCCCGTCGATTTTCCCTTGCTCGTCTGTCATTTGCTACCCGTGCCCAACTGGACATCGGATAACACGACAGGACGATTTACCTCCGGGAAACTAGACCAGACTGCCAACTGCGTAGGAAATCGCGGAATTGCGTATCCAGTTCTTGTCTCCGTAATGTCCGCCACCGCCGAACGCGGATCTACGGATTAACACCCCGCGAATCCCAAGCGAGCCAATTCAAGACAAGCGATGTAGCATTGCAGACTGCCACTGACTAGGCATTTTGCCACCGGGCTACGCCATTTCCAATTCCACAGCATGCCATCCCGCATCAATTATTTAGGGAAAAGTCCTCTCTGGACTGACAGAATCTGGCACTCATCCCCGTCGCTTGTCTACCGGCAGCGCCCGTCGCGACCCTATGGACTACGCAATGCGCACTCGAAACTCCCAATAACCAAGCCCCCGGTTTCGCTGAAACTTGCGTCACTTGAATCACAGTGTCCCGGAACCGCGCCTTCGGTCCGCGGACGAACTCCCCCAATAGATTCACATCGGGTTCATTCGAACATGGCGATTGGCTCGCCCCGCAGAATGCTGCAGATTCGCGCCGATGCGAGACCATCCCCGTAGGGATTGCTGATTCCATGGAGGCCCGCACGAAATGACGGGGTAGTCACACGACGAATCGCCTCGCCGATCGCTGCAGGTTCGAATGCCACGTCGACGACATTTGCCGGCCGGATGCGCCCGCCCTGGCGATTACCGATGTTGACCACGGGCAGATCGAAGCTGGCGGCTTCGATCATGCCGCTGCTCGAATTGCCGACCATCGCCCAGGCGTGCGCCATGCAACTGTAGAACACCTCCGGCGGCACGGACGCAACGTGTACAGCACTGTCCCGCAATTCGGCAACAGACGCCAGCGCCGCCCCAACAGCGACGCTGCCTACGTCCGCGTTCACGCCGACCACGAGCACTTGCTTGTCAACTTCGCGGAGCGCATCGGCGACGATGCGTCCCTGCACGTCAGCGGAAAGGGGCCCCAGCGTTTCCGGATGGAACAGCACGAGCAGCGTCGGTCTGGACAGATCGAGACCGACCGCTCGACTCGTCGCCACGACCGACATCGGCGCGTGCGCCTGAATTGCGTCAATCGCCAAGGCGCCCACGCAAAACACGCGAGATGCGTCGACGCCCATCGACCGGATCCGCGACGCATACGCCGGCATCGCGGCAAAATGCAAAGCGGATAACATCGACATCGCATCTCGGCATTGGTCGTCGTACGCCCCTGCCGTTCGCTCCCCGCCGTGCAGGTGCGCGATCGGGACTCGCGCCGCCGTCGCACTCATCGCCGCCGCCAACATCTCCAGCCGATCGCCAAGCACAAATACCAATTCGGGCCGCACTGCGTCAATCGCGCGGGCAAACGCGCCCATGGCCTCGCCCGCCGCAGACGCAACGCCCGCCGCAGTCCCATCGCCCGTCGCATGAGCGACTGGCACGACGCGAAGTCCGTCAATTGCACGAAGTTCGTTGATCGTGGCGCCGGCGCGCGAACTCAGATGCGTGCCGCCGGCAAGGCAGGTTGTCTCGTACCCGCCGGCGATCAGGGCGTGCCATAGCGATCGATAGATGCCGGAATCCGCCCGACTCGTTGAAATGCACGCCACGCGACGGATGGCGGTAAGGGGAACGCCGTTTAAGTGGATCGGGGCAATTGACATGATTGGGCGGCTGCAACCGCCGGATCATTCGGCCTGGAGCTTCGCCGGCGGTGCGTCGGGATTGTCAGCGAGTTCCTCAAGTCGGCCAATCTGCTCGCGCAGCACCTGTGCCTGCGGCGATTGCGGAAAGTCCCGGATGACTTTCTTTGCCAGATCGACGGCCTCAATATATCGACCTTGCCGGGCGTACTCCATGATCTGTCCTTCGAGCCGCTGCCTGACTTCAATTTCCGCGTTCATCTCGAGCGTGGGCAACTGCATCTGCAGGGCGTCGGACTCTTCGCAATTCGGAAATCTCTGCTGGAACGTATGGGCTGCCGTCAGGGCCTCTTCCCATCGGCGCCGCGTCACGAAGCGCTGCACTTCCGCGTACATTCGGCGGCGTTGCTCGTCCTGAAACTGACGATGGTCTCTCTCGATTCTCAGCAACAACTGCCGGGCTTCGGCGGAATCCGGATGCCGCTGACGCAGCTGCTCCGCCATTTCCCGGGCACGGCCCCATGCGGAAATACTGATCAAGTCGCTGATCTGCTGCTTGCACGAAGCGACATCCTCGCTTTCATGCTGCTCGCGCGTCATCTCGACCTGAGAGAGCAACGACTTTGATCGGGCATCGTCCGGGTACTTTCGGGCAATCTGCTCGGCAAGCTCTCGCGCCGTTGCGAATTCACCCTGGGCCGTTCGATCTCGAATCTTCCCGGTGACAGCTTCGAACTCGGCTTCGGCGACGCGCTGCCGCTTTTCCATTCGCTGATCGCTCGTCAGCAACGACGTATCGCGAATGTCCTCGAGCACGCCCAGCAACTCTCGCCACGGCACTTGCTCCTGAGCCGACACGCCGTCCACAGGCTCAGAGACCGACGGCGTCGCCGCCCCCACGAGTTTCGTGGGGTCTTTGCTCGCGTAATACGCCTCCGTCTGCTCGTACTGATATCGCTCGATACGCGAAAATGACGCGTGCAGATCCCGAAGAACGCGCAACAACGCCGACAGGCCGACCAGCAGCCCGCTGCAGACAATCCCCACAATAACGAAAGTCAGGTAATCCGCGAATTGCGCAATGACGCGCAGCGTTTCGTTGTTCGCAAGCGCTGTGCGACCCATCATCTGGATCGCGCCGGTCAATACGACCAGGATCAGAACCACCGTCCCCATCGTGCGCAACCAGAATACGGTCGCCGCCTTCTGCGGATCGGGTGGCGGAGTTGGCTGAGGCAGATCGCTCATAGTTTACGCCGAGAACCCACAAAACCCGGTGTCGGAAAGAAGCAACGGCAGGCATTCAGAATGCGGTCAGGCCGCCTCCGAACTACTTCATTATTAGCCGCATTTCCGCTCGCAATCAAGACTCTCGTCGTCCGCATCGAGTTCGCCCGCGCCGAGCTTTCGCCGGCGTGCACCATACGGACACGTCCGGTACGATTCTCACGAAATGGAGCGTCCCGAAACAATCCGCCTGACAGCTCGATCGACGCCGATCGACGCCCTGGTTCGCCTGCCCGGCAGCAAGAGCCTGACCAATCGGGCGTTGCTGCTGGCTGCGCTCGCAAACGGAGAATCTCGACTCGACGGAGTTCTTCTCGCCGACGACACGCGACTCATGATCGACGCCATCCGCAGTCTCGGCGTCCCAATCCGAATCGACGAATCCAGGCGCAACGCCGTCGTCACAGGCTGCGCCGGTCGCTGGCCGAATGCCGAGGCCAATCTCTTCTGCGGCAACGCCGGAACCGTCCTGCGATTTCTGACGGCGGCGTGCACCATCGACAATGGGCATTATCGCCTCGACGGCGTACAACGAATGCGCGAGCGGCCGATCGATGAACTGGTGGATTGCCTCCGGGATCTCGGCGCACAAATCGGCTACGAAGTTCGACAAGGCTATTGCCCGTTGACGATTCATGCGACCGGCCTCCGCGGCGGTGGGATCGAACGCAGTTCGACAGTGTCCAGCCAATACGTTTCAGCTCTCCTCATGGCCGGCGCCCTCGCGTCCAATGATGTCATGATCGGATTCGACCAACCTTTGCCCAGCCGTCCGTATGTCGCAATGACGATGCAAGTCATGCACGCGTTCGACGTCGGCGCTGTGGATCGCGATTTGATGCGCTTCATCGTGCCGGGCCGGCAGACCTATCGCGCGACGAATTACGCAGTCGAACCCGACGCCAGCGCCGCCTCGTACTTTTTTGCCGCCGCCGCCGTCACGGGCGGTCGCGTGACAGTCGACGGACTTGGCGCCGACAGCTGTCAGGGCGACGTTGGTTTCGTCCGCGTGCTGGAGCAAATGGGGTGTTCAGTTGACCAGGATGCCTGCCAAACGACCGTCAAAGGCCCAGCTGCCGGCCGCCTGCACGGCGTCGACGTCGACCTGGGCGACATGCCGGACGTCGCACAAACGCTCGCAGTGATTGCCGCGTTCGCGGATGGCCCGACACACATTCGAAACGTCGGAAACCTGCGCATCAAGGAGACCGATCGGCTCGCCGCGCTCGCGTCGGAACTCGGCGCGATGCAAGTCGACACCGAGACTCGCGACGACGGGATTTCGATCATTCCGAACGTCACGCCGAAAGCCGCGCGGATACGGACGTACAACGACCATCGGATGGCGATGAGCTTTGCGGTGGCAGGCCTGAGACTGGATGGCATGGAGATCGAAAATCCGTCCTGCGTCAACAAAACGTTTCCCGACTTCTTCAATGTGTGGAACGATCTGAAATGAGATCAGTGCGATAACGCGATTTCGATTACCGCCGACGCGGAATTGCGCAAGAAAAAAGGCACAACAAGCGACGGAGCGGCAACCCTACCGGTATTTACTGCCATCATAGCAGATGCACGCACGGGTGCTCGTAAGTCGGGTTGCGGGGCCCTCAAGTTAAACAAGAGGTCGTTGCCCCGCTCAGCGCTCCTGTCGCTCAATGCGCCTACACTATACTTACACGATGGATTTGCGAATGCAAACAGATTTGCGTTTTTTCGATGCGAACAGCAGATAATGCGCGGCCTGCGATCATCCGGCAATCAACTGCTCAAGCGCCCTGTCGCGTTCCTCTACCGAAATCCCCGGTGCATACCCCGGCCATTCCGGGACAATCTGGCGCGCGAGCGCAATCAATGCCGCCTCACGATCCGACGCGGGCCCTGTCGTCGTCTGTTTCATCGACACGAGCCGCGCGTGAATGCGGCTGATAACCACTTTCCGATCGAATCCTTGCAGGTGTTCCGCGACGGTTGACTCTTTAGTCTGATCGTCAAGCAACGCGTCGATCAACGCATCCCGACGCGCATCGATCCGCGATGCCCAGTCGCGCTTGAGCGCCGCCGCTTCGTCGCCTGATTCCAGAGCATCGACGGCCGGGTCGATGAGTGCGTATAACAGCGCGATCGCTTCACCGGATTGCGCCGCCGACACACGAATCGGTATCGTGCCCTCGAGGCAACTTCGAAGCGCCTGCAGGCACTCCCCTCGCTCCGCTTCGCCCGTCGCCCCAACAGCCGACTTGATCGCATTGACGACGGTCGCATTATCGCCAATGTGCATGGCGCTGCGGAGCAGACCTGTATCGAATCGACGGGCCATCTCCGGCGGCATTTCCGATCGATATTGCGATGCGTCCTGCCATTCCGCCAGCGCCGCTGCTGCGTCGCCCGACAGATAAAGGGACTCGCCCAGATTCACGCTGAGCAGTACGCGATTCGTCGCCGACAGTTCCGCCATCGCCTGACGATCGCCCTTCAATGCCCTCGCCAGCACCGCACGACGACGCTGAATCGCCCCGTCCTCGTTTTCCGCGAGCCCCGCAACCACCTCTAGTCGCGCGCTCGCCGACAGTTTTCCGAACATGGCCTGCGACGCCTCCCAGGCCCTGTCACGAACCGACGCATCCGCCTCGTTGTCCGCCGCCGTACGATCGAATAGCGCCTCGAAATGCGAGATGGTCCGTCCGCACCGCCCCAGGCCCTGCGCCGCGGCGCCGCGAACGAGCGCATCCGGATCCGCCAGCAGACCGGCCAGGAACTCCGCGATGCCGCCGTTGTCGTATGACGAAAGTCCCGCAATCGCAGCTGTTCGAGTCACCGCCGAACGCCCCGCGCCGGTCTCGTGTTCAAAAAGCGATCGAAGCGACTCGGCGCCGATCCGCGCCATCGCCCGTAGAAATTTCTCGCGAAGTTCCACGTCGTCGTCGGCCAGCGCGGCATAGCGGGCTTCCATCGCCGTTGTGACACGCTCTGTTGTCGGCTCGTCCGCATGACCGCGACGCGCCAGCGATCCCAATGATGACACCGACTCCGCAATCAGCGCCCGGTCCTTGGACGAAAGGCAACCCACCAGCGGCTCGATCGCGCGCGTGTCGTCAAGACGGCCGATGGCGCCGGCAACCCCCGCACGAACACGCGCGTTTGGTTCCGACTTCAGTGACTCGATCATCACGTCGATCGCTCCGGCGATTCGGAGATTCCCAGCGATCACCGCGGACTGCTCGCGAATTCCAGGAACCGGGTCAGTCAACAGTGGCATGATCGCGGCGCGAACTTCCGCCGGCACATCCTTCTGATCGATCACCATTGCCGCAATCAGGTCCAACCCGAGCTTCCGAACGTCGGACACGTCGTCTTTCAGAAATACGACAAGCTGCTCGCCCTGCGCCTTCTCGGACAGCGACAGAAATGAACTTCGGTATGCGGCGACCAGCCGGGAAACGAGCGTATCTCTCTGCGCTCGAAGCGCGCGGAGTTCCTCGCGGCGGCGCTGATTTGAACGAACGAGCCACTTGAGCTCACCCAGGCCGGCACGCTCGCGCCACCACGCCCGTGCCACATCGCCATCCTCAAAGTCCACGCCCGTCATTCTCGCGAACGACGCTAATGATGCGCTGCGAATACCGGCGTCCGAGTCCGAAAGCAATTCAGCCAACACGCCGGCTGCGGCGTAGTCTTCCCCTAGACGGCCAACCATCTCGATCACGGCCAACCGCCGCGCAACAGGCTGCGTTGGATCGCGCGCAAGATCGCACAACGCCTTCTGCGACTTCGCCAGTGGATACGCCGCCAACGCAGCCTGGACGCCGTCCAGCACCGGCCCTTTCACATCGCCGACCAGGTTAACAAGCGGCGTCAGCAACACGTCTGGTGGGGATTCCGATGCGGCCAGGACACTGCACACGACCGATCTCGCAGCCCCATTCCCCTGCGTCGAATCCGTCAGAATGGCGTTAAGCCGCTCCATGGCCTCAGGCGTGCCGATCCTCAGCAGCGTCCGAACGCCGATCCGCCGAGCTTCAACCGTATTCTCGCCGACAATCAGCTTCGATGCGTCCGCGATCTGGACCGAAGCGTCCGTCGCCCCGGACAATCCCTCCTCCGCCGGCTGCGACATTGCCGCATCGAGTGAAGGAACGTCTGCCACAGGCGTTTGAGGCTGGGAGAGACTGAGAAGGCAGACTATCAGCAGCAGATGCGCCATCATGACTTTCATACGGCCCTCGCCAGCGAACGATACCCGTTCCCGGTGAAAATAATAGTGGACGGACCGACGCCACGCCTGCGACTCGGGCAGACGCCGTCAGCCTCCATGCCGATCGTATTCTGATCGTGAAACTCACACCCGCGCGCCGAAATCGGACCCCAACACCGACGCAACATCGCGCTGAGTATTCCCCCAACGAGGTCTCACTATTTCTACTCATCGGCGCAATCGGCAAGGACTGAACATGAGGGTTCGAACCCACGACTCATAGTCCGCCGCAAGCCGCTCCTATCCCCCGGCCAAACCTCTCGGCCGCCCCGTGGTCCCGACCGCCAACGTTCACCAGCAAAGAGCCCAAAGACCGTCGCAACCGCCTCGACGGCCGGCTCGAAGCCGCCGATTCCGGGCTTTCTGATGGTTGACGTACTATCGGACCCTTGGAGAATAGAATAGGCGTCATTCACCCGATAGGTCTTTCGGGATGCGCGATCCGGCGCCCGACGGCCCGATCGAGCCGGATCCCGACGATGGCCAGGGAATTTCGGGTCACGCCGAATTCGCCCCCCCGTCGGGCGGCATCGGGGAGTACACGACGGATCGTGGCTTTCAGACCGCAACCGCCACTTGGGCGAGATGTAGAATGGACTGTGACCCGGCGGACACCGACGCCTCGCATGATCGGTCTTTCCGCAGCGACGAACAGGAATCAACCATGATGTGCGACTTTCCATACCGTGCACGAATCGGCATCTCGAAAACCACTATTGGCGGGATGTGCATCGCGCTCGGGCTCGCGCTGGCCGCGCCGGTCTTCGGTCAAGCCAACGAAAGCAAACCCGAAGAGCCGAAGCCCACAGCCGTCACTCATCCGCAGAATCCCATGATCTGGGACGTGGACGCGATGATGGAACAGGCCGTCCAGCAGATCTCCAAACGCTACAGCCTCAACCCGACACAGGAGCAGTACACGCGGCTCTTGTTGACACGCCGGGTCCGCGAATTCCTCGACGAACATGAGGGCGAGGTCCGCGAACTCCTGCAGGAATCCATGGACATGCGGATGGGCAAGGCCCCCGCCGACAAGATGGCCCTCCAAGTATGGGCCCAGCGCGCCTTGCCGCTCTACGCCGAAGCTTCGCAGGCCATCCTCGACGGAAACGAAGAATGGGGCGTCATCCTCACTGAGGACCAGAAGAAGATCCACGACAGCGACATGTCGCTGATGCGGCGCAGCTTTGACGGCGCCACCAACACCCTCAACCAATGGAGCGAGGGCAAGGGCCCCGCCCTGCCGGTGGTTCAGACCCCGAACGGTCAGAACACGCCGACAAAAGCCCCGAACGCCAAGGAAGGCGAAGGCGTCACAACGGATCCGCAAAACGTCCGAATGCAGAACATCGAGGAAAACTGGAAGAGCTACGTCAACATGTTCGTCCAGGCGTATGAGTTGGACAAGGCGGCTCAGACCTCGGCGAGGGACAAGATCCTCAAGGAACAATACGAGAAGGCCCAGAAATATCGTGAGTCGCGCGCCGACGACTTTGAACGAATCGCCAAGCGAATCGAGGCCCTCGGCAATACGGATCACCTCGAAAGGCAGAAACTCAAGAACCGGCAGCGCCTCCTCGAACGACGCATCTACGACCTGTTCGTCGAAATGGATGAACGTCTGCACAAGCTCCCGACCGCCGCGCAAGCCGCGAATGTCAAGGCTGAAGAAAAAGTGAAGCTCGAACAGCTCTATGCAGCCCTCGCCGGCGAAACCGGCAAGAAGAAAGACGCCACGGCCGATCGCAAGACGACACCACGCCCGACGAAGCCCGATGCGACGGAGTCCACCTCGCAGCCGGATTCGGCGTCTGACGCAAATGCGTCGGCGCCCAAAACGGAAGAAAAGGCGACGGAAAAGCCCGAACCGAAAGCCGAAGAACCGGTAGTGAAACCCGCCGAAAAACCGGCGGAAACGGAAAAGCCCGAAAAGAAGGGCGCACCAAAGCCCGACGAAAAAGTCGCCGCCTGAAGTCAACTCGCCGAATCCCGGCGACCCACGAGCCGGCAATCAAAAACCGAAGGCCCGAAGTCGCCACCGACTCCGGGCCTTTTTCATTGATCTACCCGGACCCTGATACCGTCGAACCACATCGCCCACTACAATCGGCTCCGACGTCGATACCAACCGACAAACATCGCCAGGATTGAATGACCCGACAATTCCGCCACCCCAATCGACGCAAGCGTAGTGCAGAACCGAAGACCTCGGGCGTCGTCAACCTCTATAAGCCCGTCTGGCAGAGCTCGGCAAAGTACGTCTACAAACTTCGCGATGTCTACGACGAATGGAAAGTCGGTCACGCCGGCACACTCGATCCGTTCGCTGACGGCGTCGTCCTCGCCTGTATCGGTCGCGCCACAAAATTCGTCGAACAACTGATGACGCTCCCCAAGACCTACACGACGACGATCCGCCTCGGCGTCACCAACGAGACGTTTGACACGGAACGCCCCTTTGAACCCGTCCCCGATGCAGTGCCCGCAACGCGAGACGCGCTGGAAACCGCGCTCGCCCAGTTTCGAGGCGACATCGACCAGGCGCCGCCCGCCTTCAGCGCCGTCAAGATCGACGGCGTTTCGTCATACCGGCTCGCGCGAAAGGGCGCCGTCGACGATCGCCCGAAAAAACGCGTCACAATCCACGAACTCACCTTGCTGTCGTATGACTGGCCGACGGTTCAACTGCGCCTCGTGTGCAGTCGCGGAACCTACATTCGCGCGATCGCCAGAGATCTCGGAAACGCGCTGCAGTGCGGCGCCTGTTGCGAAGCCCTCCGCCGCGACGCCGTCGGTCCGTTCCGAATTGAAGACGCACTTCATCTGGACGCCGCAACGGATGAAGCAAAGACCGCCAGCCTCGTCTCCATCGAAAACGTCCAGATGATGCTCCAATCCGGCGCATTCGCTCCGTGAGGAATCCAGCGGCCCAGTCAACGATCTGATCGGGGCACACAAAACGTTCGCCACAGAACTGCCGCACGGTTGTCATCCCTCGGAAGGCAACACCTGTGGCACCGCCGACATGGCACTCACTCCGCCGAGACGCCCTTCAACCGCTGTTCGATCGCTGTATCCTCGATACAAACGCTTGAGACAGTCCATCCGCCGACGTCTATCAGGAGAGCCTCATGAACGGGATACGCTTCGCCGGCATTTTTGTCGTGATCGCAGCTGCTTGCCTTTCGGCAGCGAACGCCGCCCCAATTATCTACGTTGCCCATCCAGGCCGGATCATCCGGTTCGAAGACATCAACAACGACGATGACTACCTCGACGTATTCGAGTCGAAGCTTTATGCAAACAGTCTCCCGACGGACGTTGGCGACATCGTCGCCGGTGCGAATTCTCTATGGGTTTTGGACTCCGCCGCCGCACGCATCGTTCGTTTGATGGATGACAACCGCGACGGCGACGCCCTCGATCCGGGCGAACAGACGGACTTTTGCGTCGTGACGACCGCCGCGCCAATGCTATCGCCTAGTCTCGAGGGCATAGGGCTGACGGTCGATGATGCGCTGATCGCCGCTGACTACGCGAACGACGTCGTCTACCGAATCGCCGATCGCAATCATGACGGCGACGCAATGGACTTCGCCGAAATCGCCATCATCGCGACGGGATTGAATCAACCGATCGCCGTCGCGCCGCGGTCGGACGGCACCATCCTCGTCCTACAGGAAGACCCGTCCTCGCCGCTCCAGATCCTTCGCGACCTGAACAACGACGGCGACTATCTCGACTTTGCGGAGAACCTCCCATACGCCGAATCGCTCCCGATGACAACGGACATGTGCATCGGATCCGACACCCGCACGTGGTTGGCGCACAATACGCTCGGAATCATCGACCTGCTGATCGACGCAAACGGGGACGGCGATTGCCTGGACCCAAATGAACGCAGACGGTTCGCGGAAAATCTGCTCCTTCCGACGTCCATTGCACGAGACGCCTCAACGGACGGCCTCTATGTCGTACAGCTCGACAGCGACGGCACGATCGTCCGCCTGCGCGACATCAACAACGACGGCGACGCCCTCGACGTCGGCGAATCCGTCGCCGTCGCCGCGGGGCTTTCGCCCATCTTAGCTATGGCCGTTCCGAAGCAGTTGACAAACTGCATACCCGGCGACGCCGACGGCGACGGAGCCATCGATACCGACGACATCCCGGGCTTCGTAAACTCGCTACTTGAACAGACCGGCCCGGCGCCGGCATGCCCGATCGACATGAACAACGACGGCCGAATCGATGGTCTGGACATCCAGCCCTTCCTCTTCGCCCTCGTTCCCTGAGCTGCATTCTGCGATCCGTATCGGAATCGTCACTTCGCCCGAGCCGGATATTGGATTGCAGGAAACGAAAACACCGCGAATCCGACTCGATCGTCGAATTCGCGGCGCAGATTATGTGCCTTTTATTGTCGCGAACTGAAATACAGCCCTAGGCGTGCGCCTTCAGGTATTCCTTCACGCCGTCGGCCGAAGGCTTCATCGCCTTCTCGCCGGGCTTCCAGTTCGCCGGGCAGACTTCGCCGTTCTTCTCGAAGAACTGAAGCGCGTCGACCATTCGCAGCGCCTCGTCTACGTTGCGGCCAAGCGGCAGGTCATTGACGACCGCGTGACGAACTTTGCCATCCTTGTCGATCAGGAACAGGCCGCGCAGCGCGATGGCGTCGTTGAAAAGGACGCCGTAGTCTCGGGCGATCGTCTTCTTGAGATCCGCAACCATCGGGAATTGAACGTTGCCGATGCCGCCGTGCTCGCGCGGCGTGTTCTTCCAGGCGAGGTGCGAGAACTTCGAGTCGATCGACACCGAAACGACCTCGCAGTTTCGCTTCTTGAACTCGGGCAGCGCCTTGTCGAAGGCGATAATCTCCGACGGGCAGACAAACGTGAAATCCAGCGGATAGAAAAACAGGACGATGTACTTTCCGCGATGCGCAGACAGCTTGAATTCTGCGAACGAATTGTCCGGCATCACAACGTCAGCGGTAAAGTCAGGAGCCTCTCGCGTCACGAGTTGCGTCATCTTATGTGTCTCCTCAGTCATCATTACTCTCGTAGGTATCGTCGCGCGCCAAAGGCGCTGAATCCCTCCCATTCGGGACTCTCTCGTCATCGATCGTGTCGATTCGCTCAGTCTCAGACCGTACGAACGGCCGTTAGCATAGCCCCCATCGCCGAGGATCGCCAGCGCGCAAAGAAACCCGGCGATGTCGGCAGTCGAGACCACCGCAGCGCCGGGCTCAGATTCCGATTCTCATTGGCGCGAACCGCGACTTACGTCGGGATCACACCGTTCGTGACGCCGAGTGCGACGAGGAGAAACTCGATCAATGCCGGGGCGAATGCCCAGAGTGCGCCGGCAAAAAACAACAGGATTTCCATTGATCCGCTCCCTTCAAGGACTTACGAAACTCCGCCGCAACAAGCGACCAACGCCGCCAGAGGCAACGACAAAGTCGATGACGGCTCGATGCGACGACAAGCCACCATTCTACCGATTTGCGATTCGGGATACGAGCCTCCGGCGCGCCTAGGCGTTCGCACGAAGGTGCCGCCGCATGGCCGCCAGCGTCGCCGGACTGATGTGATGTTCGATCCCTTCGGCGTCCAGTTCCGCATCCTTGGCCGGGACGCCGAGCGAACGCAGGAATTCGAGCACCGTCTTGTGACGTTCCCGGACCTCGACGGCGAGCTTGCTGCCCTTCGGTGTCAGGAAGATCGACCGATAAGGCTCGGACGTCGCAAGGCCGTCACGCTTGAGCCGCTCGATCGTCTTCGTGACCGTCACCTGCGTCACGCCCAATCGGCGGGCAAGATCGACGGCCCGCGCTTCTCCCGTCTCCGCGATGAGGTCGTCGATCAGTTCCACGTAGTCCTCGGCCAGCTCCGAGGCATGATCGGAACGCGTCCTTTGATGGCTGTGAGCCGATTGTTCGTCGGAACGGCGGGAAGCGGGCTTTCGACCTCTCGCGACGCGAGCAGACATGTCATTGCTCCTATGACGACAAGTAATCTACACGCAATCTCATGCCGACGTCCAGAACCTGGGTAAAGTTTTTTTACTGTTGCGACTATTCTTAGCCTGTGCTAATATCCAGCGATCTGGCTGACGTAAGAAACGGCCCCGGAACTCTGGCCCGTATGGAGCAACTGCATGTTGCATCGACCTGGCGAACGGAAACCTCTCAATCGAGCCGCAAGATCCTGGACGCCGGTGCTTGTCGCCGTTGCGTCATTCGCTGGTTGCGACGCAAAGCCGACCGACTCAAACGCGGAGTCGTCAGGCCGGCGCACCTACCCGATCAAGATTACCTGCACGATCGGAATGGTCTCGGACATCGTCCGCCAGATCGCGGACGACAAGGCCGACGTGGCCGGCATCATCGGCGAATCCGTCGATCCGCATCTCTACCAGCCGACGCGCGACGACATCGTCAGGCTGACGGGCGCGGATGTCGTCTTCTACAACGGCCGACTGCTTGAAGGAAAAATGACCGACACGCTGATCAAAGTGAGTCGAAAACGTCCCGTCTTCGCAGTGTCGGACGGGATCCCCGAAGATCGGCTCCTCTCGCCCGAGGAATTCCAGGGGCACTACGATCCGCACGTGTGGATGGATGTGTCGTTGTGGATCCGTGCCGCCGAATTCAGCGCCGAGTCCCTCGCCGAATTCGATCCCGCGAACCGCGATGCTTATCGGCGGAACTACGACGCGCTAGCAAATCAACTCCGCGCCCTGGACAAATACGCGCGCGAGACGATCGCCACGATTCCAAAGGAACGACGAATCCTCATCACGGCACACGACGCCTTTAACTACTTCGGCCGCGCTTACGACATCGAGGTCCGCGGAATCCAGGGAATCAGCACGGAGTCCGAGGCCGGAATCAAGGATATCAACGCGCTCGTCGACCTCATCGTCACGCGAAATATCGCCGCCGTCTTCGTGGAGTCGTCCGTGTCCAGGAAGAACGTCACGGCGCTCGTCGAGGGCGCCGCGGCGAGAGGGCACACCGTCACAATCGGCGGCACGCTGTTTTCCGACGCGATGGGAACGAGCGGTACTTACGAAGGCACCTACATCGGAATGATTGACCACAACGTCACGACAATCGCGAGGGCGTTGGGCGGAAACGCCCCGCCGCAAGGAATGCAGGGGAAGCTCGCCCCGGCGAAGCCCTAGCATGGGACCCCTGGTTCGGATTTCACCGACGAGTACCTGGCGAATGGACAAATCGAAGAGCACATTGGCAGCCCCGGGCGGAAAACCCTCTGCCGTTCCCAAATCGCCGGATCCCCATCACGATCCGCGCGCCCCGGTCTCGATCCACGACATGACCGTCGCTTACCACCGCAAGCCCGTCCTCTGGGACATCGACTACGCCGCCTCGGAAGGCCGGCTCGTCGGCATCGTCGGTCCGAATGGCGCAGGCAAGAGTACGCTGATCAAGGCGTGCCTCGATCTGGTCCCGAAGGCGTCGGGCAGCGTGCACATCTACGGCAAGCCGTACAAGAAGCAGCGGAAGATCGTCGGCTACGTGCCGCAGCGCGAGAGCATTGACTGGGATTTCCCGGCCAGCGCGATCGACGTTGTCACGATGGGCCTCTACGGCCGGATTCCCTGGTGCCTGCCGCCTCGCAAGAAGCACAGGGAGCTGGCGCTTCACGCCTTGGAGCAGGTCGGCATGGCCGACCTCGCACGGCGGCAGATCAGCAAGCTGTCCGGCGGCCAGCAGCAACGCGTATTCCTGGCTAGAGCCCTCGTGCAGGATGCGGCAATCTACTTCATGGACGAGCCCTTCGCAGGCGTCGATGCCGCAACGGAAGCGGCGATCGTCGCCCTGCTGAATGAACTAAAGGCCCGCGGCAAAACCGTACTCGTCGTACATCATGATCTGCAGACAGTCCGCGAGTATTTCGACGACGTTCTCCTGCTCAACATGCGAATCGTCGCCTGCGGACCGACGAAAGAGGTGTTTACGCACGAGAATCTCCAGAAAACCTACGGAGGCAAGCTGACGTTGCTCGTCGAAGCGGCCGAGGCCATCGCCCGAAGCGGACAGGGAGGCCCCTGATGCGCTACGTTTGGGCGATCCTCAGCATCGTCGCCGTGTGCGCCGCGCTGTATTTCGTCGCCGGCACTTTCGCTGACGATGAAACGCGACAGGTCCTCGCGCTCCGGCAGTACAACACACGCATCGTGGTCGTCGGCACCACGTTGCTCGGGGCCGCAGCGGGCCTCATCGGCACCTTCATGTACCTCCGCAAGCGGGCCATGATCGGCGACGCACTGAGCCACGCGACGCTGCCCGGAATCGCGATCGCGTTCCTGATCGTCGGCGACAAACAGATCGGTGCGCTCCTGATCGGCGCCGCCGTCAGCGGCGTCGTCGGCGTCGTGGCCGTCATCGGGCTGAGAAACGTCCCGAGGATCAAGGAGGATGCTGCGATCGGCATCGTGCTCAGCGTCTTCTTCGGGCTCGGCCTCGTTTTCGTCAGAATCGCTCAACACGCACACACGGGCAACCAGGCGGGGCTCGATCGGTTCATCTACGGCACGACGGCGGGCATGATCAAGCAGGACGCCCAGTGGATCGCCATCACGGCGGCGATCGTGCTTGCCAGCGTCGTGTTGATGTTCAAGGAATTCCGACTGGTCTGCTTCGATCAGCATTTCGCCGTCGCACAAGGCCGATCCGTCCATGTCATCGACCTGCTCATGATGGCGATGGTCGTGCTGACGACCGTCGTGGGTCTTCAAGCCGTCGGGCTCATCCTCGTCGTAGCGATGCTGATCATTCCTGCAGCCTCGGCGCGATTTTGGACGGACGACCTGCCGCTCATGACGATCCTCGCAGGCGCCTTTGGGAGCATCAGCGGCTTCTCCGGCGCCATCGTCAGCGCACGCTTCGTCAATCTGCCGGCCGGCGCGGTCATCGTACTCGCGGCCGGCGTTGTGTTCTCGACGAGTATGATCCTGGCCCCCCGTCGCGGCATCGCCGGCGCCATCGTTCGTCGCGCAAGGCTGGCGCGCCGAATCGGCTACCAGAACGTGCTTCGCGCACTTTGCGAACGCGAGGAGGATTCGGGCGAGGGAGTCCGGGCATCGAAAGCCGAATTGTTGAGGATGCGAAGCTGGTCGGCTCGAAGGCTCAACAGCCTTCTCCGCCGCGCGATCCGACGCGGCGACGCCGCAATGGGGCCGGACGGTCTCATCGGACTGTCTCGCCAAGGTCGAATCGAAGCCCGTCGCGTGCTGCGAAACCACCGTCTCTGGGAAATCTACCTCATCCGGCACGCCGACGTCGCACCGTCGCACGTCGACCGGGATGCCGACCTCGTCGAACACATCCTGCCGCCGGAATTGATACGCGAACTTGAACTCGCGCTGACCGAGACGCCCGAGATACCGCCGTCGCCCCATGGGCGGGAGGCGTTCTCATGATGTGGACCATCGGCGATACCTACGTCGCACTCGTCGGCGCCATGAGCGCCGCCGCATGCGCCCTGCTCGGCAATTACCTCGTTCTGCGAAAAATGAGCCTTATGGGGGACGCCATCTCCCATGCGGTTTTGCCGGGAATCGTCATGGCGTTCCTGATGACGGGCAGTCGCGGCATCGGTGCGATTGTCGTCGGCGCCGTCATCGTCGGCATCCTGACGGCGCTATTCACCCAGGCCATCACGCGGTTCGGAAAAGTCGAAGAGGGCGCTGCAATGGGCGTCGTCTTTACGATCCTCTTCGCCATCGGCCTGATCCTTATCCGGCAGCAGGCCGATCACGTGGATCTCGATCCGCAATGCGTCCTTTTTGGGAACATCGAGAACATTCACGTCATCGCCGCGTCAGGTGACATACCGCAACCCGCAATCAACCTGGCCGTCGTGCTGCTGCTCGACGCCCTTTTCGTGACTTTGCTCTACAAGCAGCTGAAGATCAGTGCGCTCGATCCGGCGTTGGCGACGTCGATCGGCATCAACGCCGACGTCATGCATTACGCTCTGATGGTCATGGTCGCCCTGACCGCCGTGGCGAGCTTCGAGGCCGTCGGCTCGATCCTCGTGATCGCCATGTTGATTGTGCCGGCCGTGACGGCGCACCTGCTGACGGATCGCCTCCCCGTCATGATCGCCTTGAGCGTGGTTCTTGCCGGCGTCGCCGCCTTCCTGGCGCGCGCCTACAACGTCGTCGCGCCCGAATTACTTGGCCCCGGCCTACAGGCGGATACGTCCGCGATCATGGCCGTGATCGCCGGCGGATTTCTGTTGCTGACGATCGTCTTCGCCCCAGAACGAGGGCTTATCAGCCGCGGGATCCACCGGATTCGGCTGATCGTCCGAATTCTCCAGGAAGATATTCTGGGACGCTTATATCGCCAGGCGGAAGCCGGAACCGCAGCGTCAGCCGCCCCGCTGGCGAAAGGAGACCTCCGCATCGCTGGAGGGAGCATTTTCCAGCGCTGGGCCCTGTTCAGGCTGAGATCGCGTCAATTCGTCCGCCCCGTCAAGTCGGAATCGGGACGCTCGGTGGTCGTACTGACCGACAAAGGGCTGGCACGCGCCGCCCGCCTCGTGCGTTCGCATCGCCTTTGGGAATCGTATCTTGCGCAACACTCAGACCTTCCGTTGGACCATCTGCACATGCCCGCGGAACGCGTCGAGCACTTCATCAGCCCGGAAATGGGTGAGAGGATTCAGGAAGGTCTTTCCGAGGCGGACCTGGACCCTCACGGCCGGGAAATCCCGCCCCGGCCTGGCGATGCGAGGCGTCCGTAATACCAGGGCCCGGGCCCCCCTAAAGGTATTTTCACGTCGTCATTAACCTGTGTTCGAACAGGGTGTCTATGCTTGATAAATGACGACCGAAACCCGACAGCCGAAAGTGACGATTGCCGAAAAAATTCGGTTTTTTTCACTTCCACTAAAGGGTGAAAGCGTACAAAGTTATCGCCTTCGGCACGGCGATTGTCTGTGCCGACCGGTGATTCACCTGCGAACATCGTATGGTAATAATCGGGAAACATCGATCTTCCGAGTGTTCGATCTGGGGCCCGCGTGCGGCTCCGAACATCGGAGTGGAGGCAGTAGATCGATGCCCATTCTGAGGCCAGCTGAAACACACACTCCCATCAGTTGGTAACCACGGAGAACTCGCCTTGTCAGCCATTCCGAGCCTTTCAGGCGCAACCCGCGCCGTCAGTCCGTCAACGCGAAACACTCGCTACGACGCGCTACATCTCCCGGGCGACCGGTGGATGAAGGCCGCCATTGTCCTGTTTGCGGCGCTCATGGTGTCCGTCGCCTATTACAACAACGTCGCTCGCACAGCCTTTGATATCCTCTGGTCGAGCAGGTCCGGTCGCGCGTTCATCGCGGTCGGCGGCGCCTATGGTTCCGCTGTTTCCTTTTTCGGCTTCTGGCGACTCTTCCTCGCGCTGCGATACAAGCCGGTGCCGACAGTCGCCGACGTTCACCTGCCGAAGTTGACCGTCGTCGTGCCGTCGTACAACGAAGGCAAACTCGTTTACGAGACGCTGCGGAACATCGCCTTGTCGCACTACCCGCGCGAACGACTGGAAATCTTCGTCGTCGATGACGGAAGCGTCGATGACACGTGGCAGCACATCTGCCGCGCAGTTCGCGACTTCGGACCGCGCATCCATGCACAGCGCCTTCCGGAAAACCGCGGCAAGCGCCACGCCCTCTACGAAGGCTTCAAGCGCGGCACCGGCGACATATTTATCACGGTCGACAGCGACTCGCTGATCGCCCGCGATGCGCTCAAGGCCGTCGTCAGCCCCATGGTGGTCGACCCGACCGTCGGCGGCGTGGCCGGCAATGTCCGAGTCCTCAATCGACGCGGCGGATTCATCCCGCGAATGCTCGCAGTCCGCTATGTGATGACCTTCGACTACAAGCGCGCCAGCCAGAGCATGATGGGCGGCGGCGGCGTCCTCTGTTGCGCCGGCGCCCTCGCGGCCTATCGCCGAAGCGCAGTCATGCCCATCCTCGACCAATGGCTGAATCAGACGTGGCGCGGCAGCCCGGCCCGCGCCGGCGAAGACCACGCCATGACGAATTTCATTCTGCGCCAGGGCCTGAAGGTCAAGTTTCAGCGTACCGCCCAGGTGCTGACCAACAGCCCGACGACCTACCGCGGTCTCTGCAAGATGTTCACGCGCTGGGCGCGAAGCAACGTCCGCGAGACATTCCACACGGGCGAGTACATCTTCTCGAATTACCGCAGGGAATCGAAGCTCGGCATGCGCTTCAACTACATCATGAGCGCCGTCGGCCAGGTCCTACCGTACCTGTTTCTGATCATCGTGCTTGCGCTCTCCATCGCAATGCCGACGATCTTCGGATTGAAGCTCGTCGCCTCCTGCGCCGCCGGCTCACTGTTTACAGTGCTCTTCTTCGGCATCCGCGAACGCAGCAGCGAAGCGCTGATGGGCGTGTGCTACGGCATGTACGCCACTTTCGCCCTGTGCTGGGTCCATCCCTATGCACTGCTGACATGCGACAGAAGCGTGTGGCTGACCCGCAACAAGAAGGCGGTCACGCAACCAACGGGAGAAATCCTGAACGTGCAGCCGCAGCTCGTAACGGCCTGACGCAAGTCCCTTTCTTAAATGCGACCCTGACGGAGCGCGGCGACCAAGCCGCGCTCCGTTTTTTGTTTCATCACCGTATATCGTGCAACTCTATCGGCATCTGCGGTAGCGCGAGTACCGCGTCCCGATAGGGACGCGCTCAGAATAGCCCAGCCTTTCAAGGCTGGGATTGATAGTTGGCTATCACCATTGCCGTGCCGTAGGTACGGCGCGACTCTTCGCATCAAGCTCATCCCGTCCCGCTGGGACGGGGCCTGGAGAAACGGCCGACAACCCCTCGTTGAAGTCGGGGGGCTATTCTCATTTGATCCCTACGGGATCCGGAGTGGATACATCAGTCGCTCTTGTACCAAAACACCGAATCATCCCGATTTTCCGTGAGGAACCTTTTTTCTTCGCAGTGCTTCTTCAATAACTGGCATCGTCCAGGTGCACCCGGCCGCGAAACACCCAATACACCGTCGCCGTGTACGCCAGAACAAACGGCATCCCGATGCAGGCGATCACGAGCATCAGCTTCAGCGTCTGCTCCGACGAACAACCATTAAACAGCGTGATGTTCCATGCCGGGTTAGTGGTCGACACCACGAGATTCGGAAACATCGCCGTCGCAAAAAGAAATGCCAGCGCCGCGATCGTGCAGCTCGAGCTGAAGAAAGCGTATCGCGGCGACCCCTTGAACAAAGCCCGCGGAATATTCGCCACGGCCAGCACATTCAGCGCCGGCACGATCCAGAACGCCGGGTGCATTGCGAAATTCGCCGTCGCCCGCGGAACCATCACAACGACGATCGCCGACACGACGACGTACAACGCCGCAAAGCAGACATACGCCGTCCGCGCCCATTTGCGAACCGTCTCCCGCAAGTCGCCGTCCGTCTTCAACAGCAGAAAAATCGCCCCGTGCATCGCAAACAACGCAACAGTCATCGCACCCACCAATAGTGGCAAGGGATGCAGCCAGTCCATCAGCCCGACTCGCGCATGCAGATCGGCGTCTACGCGGATACCGAGCATCGTCCGACCGCCCGCCGCCCCGAGTAGAAACGCCGCAAGCAGGCTGCTGCCGAAGAACCCCCAGTCCCAGGCGGCGCGCCATCTCGTATGCGTCACTTTGCTGCGAAACTCGAGGCTGACGGCGCGAAAAATCAGCGCAACAAGCAACAACATGAACGGCACGTAAAACGCACTGAAGACCGTCGCATAAGCAATCGGAAACGCAGCGAACAACGCGCCGCCGAACGTCACGAGCCAGACTTCGTTGCCATCCCACAATGGACCGATCGAGTTCATCAACACGCGCCGATCCCGATCGCTTTTCGCCAGCGGATGCAGAATCCCGACGCCAAAGTCGAAGCCGTCCAGGATCGAGTATCCTATCAGCAGCACGCCAAGAAGACCGAACCAGATGATTGCATACGTTTCCTGCATTCGAACCCCGCATTACGGCTGCGCACCGCGCTCGATCAAGTGGTCCCCGCCCGGCTCCAATCGTTCACCGCTGACGGAAATGATCCCCTCGCCCTTCGCCCCCCGGCGAGCGTCGCCCTTTTCCTCCGCCTCAGGACCGTGCCGGATCTTCTCATTCAACACGTACACCCAGATCGTAAAGAGCAACACGTAAATCAACCCGAACATCACGATCGACCACAACACATGCCCCGCCTCAACGGATTCGCTCAGCCCGTCCGTCGTGCGCAATCCCATCATCGAAGCGCCGCCCTGCACGCTCGGATAAACCACCCACGGCTGCCGCCCCACTTCCGCCGCAACCCAGCCCGCCTGGTTCGCTATGAACGGTCCCAACACGGCGAACACGAACACCCACATCAATTTGCGCATCCGATAGATGCGACCACCCTTCAATAGCGGCATGGAACCGACCGTCAGAACGATGAAGAACATCCCCAGAGCGACCATCACGTGATACGCCTGGAACGACAGCCACACCGGTGGTCTTTCGTCTAACGGAAAATCATCGAGCCCCGTCACTGGGGTTGTCGTATCGCCGTGGATCAACCAACTCAGCATCCCCGGCAATTCGACGCCGCCTCGGATCGTCTTCGCATCCGCATCAGGCCAACCGAATAGACTCAGATCGCCCGGACCCGTCTCGAAATGCCCTTCGAACGCCGCCAGCTTCGCCGGTTGATACGCCGCAACCATCTTCGCCTGGTCGTGTCCGCTGACGAGCGCCAGCAGGCTGAAAATCGCCCCAACGACGAGCGCCGTCGGAAAACACCGACGCGTGAAATCGTGATGTTTGTTCCGCAGCACGTAATAAGCGCTGATGCTCATCACGAAAAACGCGCCCAAGATCATCGAACCGATCAGCACATGACCCAGCCGATCCATGCTGGACGGATTGAACACCATCGCCCAGAAATCCGTGATCTCCGCCCGATGCACGATCTTCCCGTTGAGATTCTGCTCGACAATGTGATATCCCGCAGGCGTCTGCTGCCAGCTGTTGGCGATGACGATCCACACGGCGCTGAACATGCCGCCGAGCCAGACCATCAGGCTGCTGAAGAAATGCATCCGCGGACCGACGCGATCCCAACCGAATACGAGCACGGCGAGGAAGCCCGACTCGAGAAAAAACGCAAAGATCCCTTCCGCCGCCAGCGCCGAACCGAAAACATCCCCCACAAAGCGCGAATACGCCGCCCAATTCGTACCGAATTCGAACTCCATCACAATGCCCGTCGATACGCCGAGCGCGAAATTCAACGCAAAGATCCGCGTCCAGAAACGCGCCGCCCGGTTCCAGCCCATGTCCCGCGTGCGCAGCCACTGAAATTCCAGCAGCACCATGATCAGACCGAGACCGATCGTCAGCGGTGGAAACAGATAATGGAACATGATCGTTCCGGCGAACTGCAGACGACTGAGAAGTTCAACGCTCATGCGCGGCTCCAGAGAGCGGTTTGGTGTGCCCAAGGGAGCTTAGTCCCCCGCCGCCGCGTGGCAAGGGATGGCGAGTCTTGAGTCGTGAGTTTTGATAGATGAGTGACGAGTTGCGAGTGACGAGACGTAGGGAGGGCCGTGCCCACCAAGGCCGCGTTCGCATTGCTCGCGCGAGAATCCCGTCTCGCCCTTCGCGCCTGGCGGGACCCCATCCTGCGAGGCCACGCATTGTTGTTCATCCAACCTTGCGCCGTCGATGATCCTGCGGTCGCGTCAATTCATCGCGACGGATCGCAAACCGACCGACGTCGCCGCCCCGCAACCAGCGCGCCGACTGCCAGGAGCATCACGGTCCCCGGTTCAGGTGCATCGACAATGGACAATATCACGTGATCGATGCTGACGCCGGAGGATTCGCCATTGACCTGCAGGCTGACATTGAGCGTGCTGTCCGCCAACATGAAGTTGAGCGTTGCCGGGTCGAAATAGTCATCAAGGAAGAACCGAATCGACCCGCTGTGTGCGTATCCCGCCGGATCGTCAGGCGTGCCGCGCTGATCGAAGCCGTCAAACGCGCCCGGCACTTCCAGACCGTCAACGAACATCTTCATGTCGTTGAGTCCGCCGAGCGTGTCCGCGATGTTCATCGTCTCCATTTCGATCCAGGCGGAATAGAGCGGCAGTTCGAGGCCCGCCTGATCGAGTGTGAGGGGAAATTCGGCGATTGTTCCATTCGGAAGCAACTGGTCGGTATAGAGTCCGTCCGCCGGGTCCGTCGCGTATACTTCGTCATACGGAAGGATGACATCATCCGCCGCCGGTGTGGCGAGCACCGACCGGAACGACTTGAACGCGTACGTCGCTTGCTCATCGAGCGACGCGCCGGCATCCGGCGCCGGCCCTTTTCCCGAGCCGTGCGCATCCGAGTCGCCCATTTTCGCGTCGCGCCTGCGGGGCTCGACGGGCATCTTCGGTGCCAACACACCGGCCAGGACTCGATGTGAGCGGGTGGTAAAGGCCTTGTTGGTGCCGTTGTAATTCCCATTCATGAGCGATGCCGCGGTCCCGTCTTCATGCGCCAGTCCGAAGAGATGACCCAGCTCGTGGGACAGCGTATTGGCCAGCTCCGTCCGACGCTGGTCGGATGTCAGGTTGTTTCCGCCCACAATATGACTGCCGACAAACGCCCATGCCTGGTCATTGGCGACGCGATTTCGCAAATCGACACGCTGTGATTCGCCGAGCACGCGCGTGGGCGTCAGTCGCGTCGCGTCGCCCAGCTTCACGTTGGGGACAGCTACGTCGTTGGGCCTGAACAACTGTCCGTCGGAGAGCCGGATGTAGAATCCATCGAAGTCACCGCCGTTGATCGTGCCCCGCCCGGCGGCGTGATCAAATGTCGCCGTGAAGGGGCCGACATTCGCCCGGAAATTCGGATAGGCGCCGGCGACGACCGTGACGGTCGAAAAGTCGCCCTGCGCAGGCCGCTGGGTGACGAAGTTGATATTGTACGGCGTGTTGTTGGCAGACATGTAGTCGGCCCGGATCTGATCCACGATCGCCGTGATCTGGGCCGCGCGATCGTTGTTGTTTGCATAGCCCAGATCCATCGGTGCATAGCCGCGCCGGGCGCCCTTGAGAAGTGTCAGGTGATTGTTCCCGTCTTCGTCGAACAGTCGCTGGTCATCCTTGGTCGCCGTTTCCGTTGCGGAGCCGAAGTCCAGGAAGACCGTCACGGATGCGCGGGCTGAATTCGCTCTGATAGCGATGGCAACAAGAGCAATCACTGGAATCGCGCGAACCCATCGACACGCTCGCCCGTGCAGAATGACGCCCCTGCAATCGTCGGATCGATGGTCGTTGAACGATGACGTCGAAGGCGAGGATCTGTACATCGCAATACCCCTTCGCAATGGAATGTCATGTTTTCAGAGTTCGACTGGGCGAGAAATCGCCGACACCCCGTCGGGGCATCGGCGACGATTATACCGAAATCCGTCCCATTTCCCGCATTTTTTCGTGTAACGGCCCGAACGCCACGTCGCAACCTTGCTCCGGCCCAGTCATTGTACGAGTGCCCGATAGCTCGTTCGAGAATCCCTTCTCGCACGCACTCCCCGCGGGAATCCCTTCCCGCAAAACCGAGATTCTCGACAGATGCGCCGTTCAGGTCATCGACCCGACAAATCACGCGCCCAACAAATCACCGACAAAAACACCAACATCCACGACCGACACGACGCCGCTGCAATCCGCATCCGCCCTGCGACATTGCGCCGCATCGACGTTGGTCCCCAGCAGGGCCGCCATGAAGGGCTCGACGTCACGACCATCGGCGTGGCCATCACCGTCAATGTCGCCGTGCACGAACTGGATGGCGGCATAGACATCGATGATTCCGTACCCGCGAACATAAAGCGGATCAAACGTCGAATACGCGAGGAACCCGTGCGCCGTCTGGAACATCGCTCGCCGCACCTTGTCGGCGTTCCAATCCGGATGCGCCTGAACCATGAGCGCCGCGCCGGATGCGATCAGCGGCGTTGCGAACGACGTCCCTGGGAATCCGGAGATTCCCGAATCCGAATCGAACTGCGTTGTTTGCACTTCGATTCCACGGGCGAGCAATTCCGGCTTGACACGACCGTCTGCCGTCGGTCCGCTCGACGAGAAACTGGCGATCGCGCCCGCCGCGTCCACGGCGCCGCAGGTCAGCACCTTCATCGCGTCGGCCGGGGCGGCCATGCTCGATGTCGCGGGATTGGCATCGTGGCCCGTGTTGCCCGCGGCCGTGCAGCACACGAGTCCGTTGGCGATCGCGGCGTTGACGGCCAGTGTCGTCACGGCCGTCGCGCCGTCAAAGTCCGCCTGCGTATACCAATTGTCGTACGCTAGGGAACTCGTGCTGACATCCGCGCCCAGGAACTCCATCCATTCCAGCGCCGCCGCATAGTTGTCCTCTTCCGCAGGCACCTCCTGGCTGACATCCTCCGTCTTCGCGAGAATGTACGATGCATCAAACGCGCCGCCCACGCAGACACCCGGATAATTCGCGGCAAGCACGCCAAGCACCAGCGTGCCGTGGCCCGATTGGCCGTCAAGATCGCCCGGCTGTTGCGTCGTGTCATTGTCATCCGTCACGTAGTCGTATTCGTCGATGATCTGCACCGGGTGCGCGCCGCCCGTCGACTGATTGAATGCCTCGTGCGTCCGATTGAATCCGGTATCGAGGATGCCGACGATCACGCCCTGCCCCGTGTAGCCGGCATTGTGGGCCGCGACGACGCCGATCTGTTGAAGCTGATCGAACGAAGGACCGTACCACTCGGCCCCGCTGCCTCGTGACGAACCAGACGGCTCCGAACTCTTCTCGACGACCGGCTCGCGCGGAACGGCGTGCGCAACGGGCTGGATCCGCTGAACGAACGGAAGTTCGGCAATCGCGGAGATCGCCGCCCCCGTCGTTTCAACACTGACTGCATTCAGCCAGCGGCTCTCACGACGAAGCGTTGCACCTGCGGCAAGCACATCGGCAACGTAATCATCGGCGAGGGCGAGATCGCTGACGTTGACGAGCTCCGCGTTCGTTCCCCGCAGCGCGCGCCGGCGAAGCGTTCGCTCAGGAAACTCAGCTGTACGCGCGGCAATACGACGATCGAGCTCCGCCTTAGATTTGATGCGCCGATCCGTGAAAAACACCCAGACTCGCAAGCGGTTCGCGGGTTCGCGCAGTGCATCCTCTGCAAGCGACGGCGCGATCACAGATGGAATCGCCGGAGATTCAGCAAGGGGCGCGGCGAAAGCTGCAGGGGCCAGCGAAAGTACGAACAGAGTCAGCACTGCCTTCACGATGCCTCCACAGAAGGAGAGGTCGATTCCCACGCATCATCCCGCGTCTTGTCCGCGCGAAATGCCACGGTGACATCATACAACTTCTGCAACGCAATTACGAAATCCTGAACACCCCGCTTTTGCGAGAATCTCCACTCGTGCGAGAGTCCCTTCTCGCACGCACTCCCCGCAGAATCCCTTCCCGCCAAGCCGAGTCTCGCCCGCATCCTGCGAATTAACGCCCCACTTCCGCCTGCGGCGTCGCCCTCAGCGCCTCACGAACACCCGCCGCATATTCCGGATGGACCTTCTCAAAGTGCCCCAACTGCCGCTCGATGATGAACGCCGGCACACCACCCATCGACGCCGCGATGTTAAGAAAGAGCCGCTGCTTCTGACCTTCGTCGAACAGGTTGAACAGAGCCCGCGGTTGCGAATAGTCGTCGTTCCCCTCCCGATGGTCGTAACGATCGGCGTCCCCCGATATCCGAAGCGGCGGCTCCGCGACGTCCCGCCGCTCCACGGGGCCATTGAACGAATTCGGCTCGTAATAGGCATCAGGGTTCGGGTTGTTCGCGAAGAAACGCATCGCGCCGTCCTTGTGGTAGTGATGCACGGGGCACTTCGGTGCATTGACCGGCAGCGCCTCGTAGTGGGTGCCGAGCCGATGGCGATGGGCGTCGGCGTACGAGAAGATCCGCGCCTGCAGCATCTTGTCCGGCGAGAAGCCGATGCCCGGCACAATGTTCGATGGGCTGAACGCCGCCTGCTCGATCTCCGCGAAATAATTCTCCGGATTGCGATTGAGTTCCATGATGCCGACGTCGATCAGCGGGTAGTCGCTGTGCGGCCAGACTTTCGTCAGATCGAACGGGTTGTAGGGCGTCGTCTCGGCGTCCAGCTCCGGCATGATTTGCACGCACATCCGCCACTTCGGATAGTCGCCCCTCTCGATCGCGCCGAAGAGATCCTCCTGTGTCGACTCACGCGTCCTTCCGACGACTTTCTCCGCCTCTTCATTGGTCCAGTGCTTATGGCCCTGCATCGTCTTGAAGTGGAACTTCACCCAGAAGCGTTCGTTTTTCGCGTTGATGAAGCTGAACGTGTGGCTGCCGTAGCCGTTGATGTGTCGCACGCCGATTGGCAGACCGCGATCGGACATCAGGATCGTCAACTGGTGCAACGACTCTGGGGACAGCGACCAGAAATCCCACATGGCCGTCGGCGAACGCAGGTTCGACTTCGGATGGCGCTTCTGCGTGTGAATGAAATCGGGAAACTTGTACGGATCGCGAATGAAGAAGACGGGCGTGTTGTTGCCGACGAGGTCCCAGTTGCCCTCATCCGTATAGAACTTCAGCGCGAACCCGCGGACGTCGCGTTCGGCGTCGGCCGCACCCTGCTCCCCGGCGACCGTCGAAAATCGCGCCAGCATCTCCGTCTTCTTGCCGACCTTCGAAAAAATGCTCGCCTTCGAGTACTGCGTGATGTCGTTCGTGATCGTCAGCGTGCCGAATGCGCCCCAGCCCTTGGCATGGACGGCTCGCTCCGGAATCCGCTCGCGATTCTGATGCGCCAGCTTCTCGATCAACTGGTAATCCTGCAGCATCAACGGACCTCGCGGTCCCGCCGTCAGCGAATTCTGGTTATCGGCGATCGGCGCCCCGCCAGTCGTTGTCAATATCGGTTTCTCGGCCATGATCAGGCTCCTTCGCATTTCAATGTCCCTGCGGGCCGCCGCAACCGGATTCGGCCGACACCCGCGCTGCTTACATTCACGAAAGAACCTTACTAGCCGATCTGCTATAATCCCAATATATCGTTACTATTGACTCAATAGGTATTTCCTATGGAACTGCACCAACTCCGCTACTTTGTCGCCGTGGCCGACTTGCAGAACTTCACGCGCGCAGCCGAAAAGTGCCTCGTCTCCCAGCCCTCGCTCAGCCAGCAGATCATCAAGCTCGAACGCGAGATCTCTCAGCCCCTCTTCGATCGACTCGGCAGAACCGTGCGGCTGACGGAGGCCGGTCGCGCGATGTACGACCGCGCGATGACGATTCTCCGATCCGTCGACGAACTTCAGGATCGCGTGAACGAGGCGACGGAACCGACGCGCGGCGCGATTCGCATCGGCGCAATCCCGACGATCGCCCCCTACTTCCTGCCGCCTATCCTCAAGCGATTCAGCCGCCGCTTTCCCGACGCGACGATCGAGATGCACGAGGATCTGACGCCGATCACCGAACGGCGCTGCGCCGAAGGCGAGCTCGATGTCGGCATCATCGCAACAGCGCCGTCAATCGACGCCCTGCACGCCGAACCGCTGTTCGACGAGGAGCTGCTCCTCGCCCTGCCGCCGAGTCATCGATTGACGATGAGGCGTCGCCTCGCACTTTCGGATGTCGCGGATGAACCGTTTGTTCTGATGAGCGAGTTGCACTGCCTGGGCGAACAGGTCGTCGGCTTCTGCCGGCAACAAGGCTGCTCGCCCGTGATTCGTTGCCAGAGCGTTCAGCTGCTGATGATCCAGAAACTCGTCGCGCTGGGCTTGGGCGTATCCTTGATTCCGTCCATGGCCGTCGAAAAACAGCGTGATCGACGCTGCGTCTACCGATCGCTCACACCGCCGACGCCGACGCGAACAATCCGAATGATCTGGCACAAGGATCGATACCAGTCGCCATTGGCGCGGGAAATGATCCAATCGCTTCGCACCGCGGAATCGTAGGTCGGGTCATCAACGGAGTAGGTCGGGTCATCGACCCGACAAGAAACGCCATTCCGCTGATCGCCCCGACGACCTCACTACTTCACAACCGGCGTGAGCCTGTAGGGTCCGCTGTGCGGACCATCTGCCAAGCAGCCGTAAGAGATGTGTCCAAAGAACGCGGCTCGATCTCACCAAGTCGGGCGTTCGCCCGATGCGCAACGAACGGTCCGCACTGCAGACCCTACGCGGCTGCTCGGAATGTCACAAACGACCTCGGTTACGATGCCAATGCGCAACAGCATGTCGGGCGATGACCCGACCTACTCAGTTACAGGCGTGAGCCGGGCGTACCGAAGCGCCAGCACCGGCAACACGAGCAAGTTGAGAAGCGTCGAAGTCATCAGGCCGCCGAGAATGACCACGGCCATCGGCCCTTCGATCTCACGCCCCACTTCGCCCGAACCGATCGCGATCGGCAGTAGGCCCAGCCCCGTGACAAGCGCCGTCATCAATATCGGCACGACGCGTTCCGACGCGCCGCGCAGTGCGGTATGCAATCCCCAGGTTTCGCCCTCGCTCGTCACGAGGTGCTCGTAATGCGACATCAACATCACGCTGTTGCGCATCGTGATGCCGAAAAGAGTCACGAATCCCACGATCGATCCGATCGACAGCGTCCCTGTCGTCAGGTACACGGCCAGCACGCCGCCGACGAACGCAAACGGCAGATTCACCAGCACGAGCAGCAGGTTGCGCGCGTTCTTGAACACGACGGCGAGCAACATCACGATGGCGAGACCAATGAGGCCGGCATGGATAAGAATCTCCGCTCGCGCCGAAGCGCTCGCCTCCGACGCGCCGCTGTAGGTCACGTACATACCGGGCGGCAGCGCCAGTTTCGAAATGCGCGCCTTGATATCGTCAACGAATCCGCCGATGTCGCGACCGGCGACGCTGCATGTGACGCCCTGTCGCCGCCGACCGGCGTCGTGAAGAATCATGTAGCGCGTCGTGCGGCGATCGAGGTCCGCCAGTTCGCCCAGCGGCACGAATTGCCCCGCCTGGTTGGAGATCAACAGGGAACGAATCGTCTCCGGCTCGCGACGCAACGACGGCTCCAGGATCACAACGACGTCATAGACGCGGCTTCCTTCATACGTCTGCGCGACGATCTCCCCCTGAAGCGCCGTCTGGAGCGTCGCCAGCACGTCGAGCGGTTCGAAGCCGAACGTCTTCAGCCGATCCGGCCGGAGCGACACCAGCATCTGCGGGGCGCCGGGCGGCGACGCCACGCGCACGTCTTCAGCGCCGGCAACGCCGCTGATGACGCGCGCGATCTGCCCCGCCTCATTGTCGAGCGCGTCGAGATTGTCGCCGAAGAGGCTCACGACGACGGGCGCCGTTTCGCCCGTCAGCGTCTCACTGATGCGATCGCCGAGGAACGTCAGCACTTCGTAGTCGACGCCCGGGTATCCCGAGAGAATGTCGCGGATACGCTGCTGCACGTCGGACTGAACCGCGCCGGGAATGTCGGGCTTCAGTTCGACGTGCAACTCCGAACGATGCGGCCCCCACGGATCCTCGCCGAGCTCGGCGCGTCCCGCCTGCTGCTCGATCGTCGCAATAACCGGCTCGCCGCCGACTTTGACGTTCGTCAGTAGATCATTCGAGATGCGTTCGCCCAATCGCATTGTCTCGGCAAGGCTGACGCCCGGCGCAGAGTTGACCTGCACGACGAAATGGCCTTCTCGAAACTCGGGAAGAAACTCCTCGCCGAAATCGCGCGCGACCATCACTGCTACGGCACATGTCGCCAGGCCGCCGACGATCAGCAATCGACGCCAGTTCATTACGCGCGCCAGCACCGCTTCATAGACCGTACGAATCCATCGAAGCAGTCGCGGCTCGCGGGCTGCCTGGGATCCGGTCAGCAGGAGATACGACATCGCCGGTGTGACCGTCAGTGCGACGCCCAGCGACGCGAGAATCGAGAGAATGTAGGCGACGCCGAGCGGTGCAAACATGCGGCCCTGAAGACCGGACATCGTCAGGACGGGAACGAACACCATGACGACAACCAGCGTGGCGTAAACGACGGCGCTGCGAACTTCGATCGATGCATCATGAACGACTTTCGCTGCGGACACGGCAAGGCCCCGCCCGCCGTTCTCGCGAAGTCGACGGTAAATGTTCTCGACGTCGATAATCGCATCGTCAACGACCTCGCCAATGGCAATCGCCAGGCCGCCGAGCGTGATCGTATTCAGCGAATAACCCAGCCACTCCAAGACGACAATCGCCGTCAGAAGCGACAACGGGATCGCCACGATGGAGATAATCGCCGTACGCAGGTTGAAGAGGAACAGCAGAAGCACGACGACGACGAGCCCGCCGCCGATGAAGAGGGCAACGCGCACGTGATGCAGCGCCGTCTCGATGAACGTCGCCGGCCGATGCATGCGCGGATAGACGCTGATCTGCTCGCTTTCGAAGACGGGCTTCATTTCATCAAGCGCGGCCTCGACGGCTTTCGTCACTTCCATCGTATTCGCGCCATATTGGCTCATAACCTTCACGAGCACGCCGGGGCGGCCCTGGATCAGAACGTCGCCGAACTTCGGTGCGGCAGCCTCGCGGACCGTCGCCACGTCCTTCAATCGGACGACGTCGATCGGTCCACGACGCACGACGACCTCGCCGAGCTGGTCCGCCGTCAGCGCCTGGCCCTCCGACTGCATGACGATGCGCTGTGCGTCCGTCTCGATGAACCCCGACGCCCGGGCGCCGGTCGACAGACGGGCCGCGTCGAGCAGGCTGTTGACTGTAATGCCGAATGCGGCGAGTCGCTCGGGATCGATCTGAATCTGGAGCTGACGCGTTTCGCCACCCATGATGCCCACCTGTGCCACGCCCGTGACGGCCTGGAGCCGCGGCTTGATCGTCCAGTCGGCAAAAGCTCGCAGCTCCATGGGGGAACGCGCGTCGGAAACGAGTCCGAGCTTCAACAGGTCCATCGTCGATGACGTCAAAGGCGTCAGTCGCGGCGGCTTGACGCCTGTTGGGAGCGATTCGATGACGGCGCTCAGGTTCTCATTGATGAGCTGCCGGTCGATGAAGATATCGGTTCCTTCCTTGAATACGACCGTAACGATGGACAGCCCCTGGATCGATTGCGAGCGCACGGATTCAAGATTGGAAATGCCGCCGATGGCCCCTTCGACGGGCCGCGTAACCAGCGATTCGACCTGCTCCGGCGAGAGGCCGGGCGCCTCTGTCTGGATCACCGCCTGCGGCTGAACGAAATCCGGAAACACATCGAGCTTGGCATGCATGGCAGTCCGCACACCCAGCACGAGCAGCGCCGCCGCAAGCGTCAGTACAACGAAGCGTCGGCGGATGGAGAATTCGACGATCGTGTTCAGCACAGCCCTAACTCAGCCCTTCCTTCGGATGCAACGATCTCCAGGCGACCGCGATACAGCACGTCACTCATCGCCCTCGGCCTCGGCTTCGATCTGCGAGCGAAGTTCCTCGGACAGAAGCGTTCCGGCGCCGACGACGACAACACGATCGCCGGCCGACAGGCCGGCGGAGACAAACCATCCTGCCTCCACAGGAACGTCTGTATCGATCTGGATTCGAGTGAATTGTCCGTCGCCCGTCTGCTGATAAACGTAAGCCGCCCCACCGACGCGAACGACCGCGCCACGCGGAACAATGACGCCTTTGACGGGGGTTCCCTGCAGTTCCAACGTCGCCTGGACAAGCATGCCGGGACGAATCGGAGCGTCGGCTGTTTCGAACGAGACGAGAAACATCTGGCCATTCGATCCCGCCGCGCCGGCAGGAACAGCGGAACGGATCGCGCCGGGGAAGATTCGCGACTCCAGACCCACAACCCGGATATTCGCGCCGATCGGCATCTCATCCACAACAGTCCCAGTCGCCACGGCGACGCTCGCAAGCTGTTGTCGCGAATCCAGGATCTTCAGGAGGGCCTGACCCGCTTCGACGGATTCGCCGGGTTGTGCGTAGACGTCGATCACATTGCCGTTCCGTTGCGATACAAGCCGTATGTCGTTGGCGGAATTCCCGTTGCCTGCCAATGTGTCCGTCAGGAGCCGTAATGTCTGTTCCGCCGCCGCGAGCCGGGCCGCTTCGGTCTTGACATTCGCGAGCGCCGCCTCGATCTCGCGATCCGTAACGACCTTCTGCCCTTCGTTGAGCGATTTCTTGTGTTCATACGAAGATTGCGCCGCGGCGAGCCGGGCTGTAAACTCGTCGACGTCGGCCCTCACCTGCATGAGCCGCGAATTCAGATCGAAACGCTCGACGGTCGTGAGCCGTGGCTTGATGCTCCCAAGCTCGACGTGCGTCGACACAGCATCGCCGACACGCGGCCACGAATCGCCGTCACGCTGTTCAAGGTAGCCGGCGATCGGCGATCTCAACGTGAACGTGCTTCCCGGATTTTCAACGACGCGACCGAACGCTGTGACGTGGGGCAGATATTCGCTTGCAACGAGCGGCGAAGTCGAGAGATCAATTCGCTCCTGCACGTCGTGACCGAGCGCAAAGACGCGCCTCCCCGCGGCATCCCGCTCGAGATTCAGTGCTTCGCCCGGGGCGTCGCCGGCTGCGGACGCCGCATTCACAATCGACGAATCGCCCGTCCTGCCAGCGTCGATCACGTATCGCGGAACGGCCCATATTCCGGCGACGATTGCGACGGCGAGCAACGTCCATATCCATGCGTTTTTCAACTTCATTGGCGTCGCACTCCCCGCATCGCGCCGCGGATCACCGATTCAAGTCGGCACTGGAGGAGCCCCAGACGATGGATACCGACACTCGGCGAGGTAATGGCCGCCCGGGCTCCGTCGAATCGCTGCGCGACGCGATCGGCGGTTTGCATTGAGTCACTTGTCTCGCTTTTCCGTTATGTTCTCGAGCACGCGCGCGTCCTTTGACGCCTGATCGACGCAGGGCGGAGGATACCTGCCCCCAAGCGCACGATTCAGCTCGGCCGACGCCACGAGATAATCCCGTCGAATCTGCACTGCCATCTGCCGTTGCACCATCAGGAATTCCTGAGCGTTGATGACGGCCAGTACGTTCTGCTCGCCACCTTCATACGCCTTGCGGGCAAGCGCCAGATTCGCGTCGGCAGTCGGAAGCGCAGCCTGTTCATAGAACGCCATCAGCGCGGCGGATGCGCGAACCACGGCGGCGGCTTGCTGAACCTGATTGGCAATCTCATCCAACACGGCCTCGTAGTCCTTACGAGACGCCTCAAGTTCGTACGACGCCTTTGCGATCTGGGCCTGATTCTGATCCCAGATTGGCAACGTGATCTGAATGCTGGGCCCCAGTAGCAAATCAATGACCTGGGCGCGATCGATATTGCGCTCCCCGCGCGATTGAATGTCGGGCGCTGTCAACTGGCCCTGACGGATCGTGCTGCGCAGAGTGTCGGCCGCGATCTTGCGCCCCGGCAGTGCGCGACTCTCGAGGCGCTCGCCTTCGAGCCCCAATTGCACGCTGGAGAACACGCTCCGTTGCTGACGCTTCAGTTCGCCCTCGGCGGCCCTGACCTTGTATTCGGCAATTCGCGATTCGAGTCGTTGGCGCATCGCGGACACAAGCAGCGTCTGATCGTCCGGAATCGGCGGCGCAACCGCGTCCAACGACGCCGATATCTCCCACAATTCCTCCCAGCGCGCCATGCCCATGGCTTTCGCGAGATCCGCCTTCGCCACGTCTGCGTCACGCGAGAGCGTCAGCAGGTTCGCCTGCACACCGACCGCCGCGGCGCGCAGCAGGTTCACGTCAATCGCCCCCGATTCGCCGCCGCGCATCCGCTTCTCAGCCACCTCGACTGACTGTTGCACGAGACGCAGATTCTCCCGTCCGATCGACTCGCGCTTCCGGATCGTCGCCAGCTCGTAGTACTTCTTGCGAACGTCGGCGGCCAACTCGACGGCCTGCCGGACAACGTCGCTGATCGTCTCTTCAAGACGCGCTTCGGCAATTTGCCGCCGGACGGGAATCTGCCAGAGATCCGCAATCTGCTGGCCAAGTGAAAACGAAATGTTGGCTCGACCGCCGCCCTCCGGGAAACGTGCCGTCAATCCGATCGACGGATTGGTCAGGAGCCCGGACTGGACGACGTCCGCCCGCGAGACGCCGATCGCCTGAAACAGCGCCTGGAATGATCGATTCTTGAGGAGCGCGACATTGACCGCCTCATCCACAGTCAACCCGCCGACGAGCATCGAACGCACTCTCTGCTCGACGAGCGCCTCGGCAGCCGGGTCGAAAACATCGTCAACAGCGAGCCGATCCTTGATTCGATCAGCGGTCGATTGGAAATCCCTTTGCGGCTCGACTTTCGCACAGGCCGCGATCGTCAACGAGGCCGCACAGAGAATCCCCAAGAGCCCCCGCCGACTCAGTCCTCGTTCAGGCGCACTTGTCAGAATCACCCTGCTCAGAATCTCCACCCACCCAATCTGTGTTCGAAGACTTCCTTGGCGATCGGAAACACGATCAACAGCATGCAGTGCAGTTCGACGGCGATCGCAGGCCACCAGCGCGTGCCGCGCTGCGAAGACCCGGCGATCCGCCCACTGAGACGAGGGATCCAACGAGGCGTTTCCGCCATATATTGCGCATACTCGGCGCCGAATCGCTTCATGAGACGCATTTCCTCAAATCGAATCGACAAATCGTAGACCAAGAATGCCCAGATCACGAGCACCGGCGCCATCCACGGAATCTCCGCCATGAAGGCGAGCCCGGCAAGTATCGACATGTTCGCCCAATACACCGGGTTCCGCACCAATCGAAACGGGCCGGTCGTGGCAAGCTGCTTTCGCGACTTTAAGCGGTAACGAAGATGTCGTTGGGCCGCTACACGCAGATATGCGCCGCAGAAGAACAGCACCAAACCCACGCCCCACCATCCGACGCTCTCCTCGTACCGGCCGTCAAAATGCAATAACGCATATGCGAGCGGCGGCACCATTAACAGACCGCGAACCTTAAAGATAACTCCGAGCATCAAATACCGCGTACGGCGAATTTCCATGGCGAATTCGTCCTGGAGCGAACCTCACGCTGAATGCGCTGGGGCGATCGCATCTCGAGTATCGTCCAATACAAGCGAATCGGCATATCCCAATATGACCGCATCCCGACCACGACTGATGTCTTCAGCGTCGCGATTGCCCAATCCAGCCTTGACAAACGGCATGTTGAACCTCGGAACGGACCGTATCACACGCCCGACACTCGACGAGCGATTTCAAAGATCTTATACATCGATAATGTCGGCACGATGGAGCCAGAATGACAAAGCTGTAATACGAATCGAGACGGCGATAACGCCCTGCGCGAGCGCACTCATACCGAATGCCGAGAGCCTGTCAGCCGACGAATCTTGCGGATGTGCCTAGCGACAAATGGAACAGATCAATCGATTCGAGTCGAACCTGAGAATATAACGCCCGGCGGAACGCCCGGCCCTGCGGGCAATGATCCGAGAGAATGGAGGCGGCGGGAATCGAACCCGCGTCCCAAAGCACTTCAGGAATGGCCTCTACGTGTGTAGTCGTTCGTTTAGTTCTCAATCCTCAGGACGCCGAGCGACAGGCTTCCGTCGGATCCAGCCCGGAAAAAGTCTCGTCGCGCAGGTTCCAGGCGGCCCGTTGCGACCAGTCTGCTGAGTGACGTCTCCCCACCTAGCAGACATCGGCGGTTCGACGGACAGCTACTTAGGCTGCCATGGCAAGTTGCGTATTGCCAGGTAACGTTTTTTGCCAGGTGTTTAACGAGGCCTCCCGACAACCTCGACACGCCACCATTCCATCAACTTGCCCGGTCGAAACCAGATCGCCCCCGGAAGTCATGGAATGACTGTTCCCATTATAGCAGCGGCCACGGCCCGGGAAATGGCCGCCGCTACGCGGGAACCTGTCCACCGATCAATTCGTCGATGATCTGAACCAATCCAGGCAGTTCCGGCTTGGTCAGCTGTCGATCCGCACCGACCGCCTTGCACTTCTTCAGATTGTCATCGCTGACGAGCGAGCTGAACACGATGACGGGGATCTGCTTGAGTTGCTCGTGTTCCTTGATCCGCTTGGTCAAGTGAAGACCGTCCATTTTGGGCATCTCGATGTCCGTGACGACGATGTCCGGCAACGTCGCGGACGCAAGCATCTCGAGGAGCTTGTTCCATGCCATCTCGCCTTCGCTCGCGACGACGATGTCCTGGAAGCCGGCGTTATTCATCGACGACCCCAGCATTCGACGCATCAGGGCCGAGTCGTCTGCGAGTAGCACCTTGATTTCCGCACGATTGATGCCCGCCACCTCCGGCGCCGCGTCTTCGAGATCCGTGATGCCGGCGATACGAAACGCGACGCGCTCAAAGTCGAGCATCAGGATCATTCGATCGTCCACGCGAAGCACACTCGTCAGTGCCGTGTCTTCGTTCGTGTTGACGTTCGGCACTTCCGACATATCCGCCCAGCTGACGCGGTAGATTCGATCGACGTGATCAACCAGGAAGCCCATTCGCTCAGAGTTGAACTCCGTGACGATCACCCGCGAATTGGATTCGTCATCCGACGGCGGCATGCCGAAAAACTTGCGCAGGTCCACGAGCGGATGCACGTGATCTCGCAGCTTGAACACACCGCGAACTGCGGCGTGCGAATTCGGCAGACTCGTCAGCGGCACCTTTGCGATGATCTCGCGCACCTTCGCGACATTCACGCCGTAGAGACCGTTGTTCAGGCGGAAGACAAGCACTTCCACTTCGTTCGTGCCGGCTTCCGTCAGAATATTCGAGAGCTGCTTGGACATATATTGGACTCCAGCGTGTCGTCGTTTTCAGAGCATTCCGTGTTGTCCCTGTATCGGTCGCAATCTCATGAAACACAAACTATTAGCGAGTCGATCCGCGCCCTGCAGGTCAGAATTGCGCGTCGGACATGGAATCGCTCGGGATTGCCCCGTGGCCTCCCTTCGGATTCTTCGTAGATTGACATGGATGCCGAACCTATCAACGTCCGGTTACTCGACCGCTACGCCTTTTTCCGGCGACTTCAAGACCTGCGACACGAATCGAGATGCAATTGGCGGCGGCGCCGACGCCGCTGTTGAATGACCTCAGATCGACGATCGATTGCTGGTGGGTAGGCCCTTCCCGCAATCGGACCTGTCCAGTCGGGATGCATCGATCCCTGTCGGCGCAACGTCACTATTCTTGGACTCAGGGTTGCCGTAGGCGTATGATTGGATTGCATTCGATGACTCAATCAGACTGCTGTCCGAGGGCCGCCGATATGCACTTCAACCTCCGCCAGCCGGCCGTGTGTTTGCAGCGAGCGACCGACGCTCTCCGGGCGTGCATGCGAACGGATGTCGATGCACGCATTGTGCAACGATATCGGAGAACCGCCATCGCCGGAGCCATGTGCGTCGCCCTGCAGGTAACGTTTTACTCCATATTGCTAGCGGATGACGAACCACGCGAGCCAATGGTCGATATCGAAGTAGCGTCGATCCGGATCGAATCGCTGCAGTACCCGGAGATTACCGTCGCCCCGGACCTGCGCCAGTATTACGTCGTCGACTACCGCGTCCGAAATGTGGGGAGTGATCCGATCTGGTTTCATTGGGCGGACCCGTATTTCCGTGGCAAAGGTCGATTCCAGCAGCACGCCGCTCGATTTCCATTCGACAGTGAGGATACGCTGACGGGGGTCCAGGCCGAGGAAATCCCCGCGGAGAAGACACTTCAATTCACGTCGCGTTACCCTCTGCTTGCCGGCCATCGTCGCTACCGCGTGGAGTTTGCCGTCGCGGGCCCGCTGCCAAAATCAATATCCGAATCGATGCAAACTCTCAGCCCGATGATGTCGTGGAGACACGTCGACAAATCAAGAGACGATGTCGTCGAATCTATCCATCGCAGTTTTCGTCCGCGGCGAGTGACAATCAACCTACCGGAGTCAGCAGGGATAACTTCGCCGCTGTCGATTCACCGAATCAGCGTGGACCCCGTCGGCGAGGAAGATTACATGACACGCGATGGCAAACGCGATACGCGTCCGGAGTGTTTCAAATCCACGTACCGATTCACCAACCGCTCTGAACGACCGGTGTTCTTGATCGTGAGTAAGCCAGACGGGTTTTGGAATTTCCGCGATCCGATGGATACCGGCATGACGTTTGATGCAACGCTCGGCCTGCTTGACCTTCGCTGGTCGGACAGCATTATCTGTATCATATCCCTGCCCACGATTCACTTCATTGAAATTGCGGGAACCGAAACTGAGGATATGAGCTTCTTCCTCCCGAATCATCCGGCAATCAGTACATTCGCATTCGCGGCCAACCTCACGCCGGAGGAAACGCGTACGTTGAAATCGTACGAAGGGCACCATGCGCGACGCGAGGAGCGGACGTGGATCATAGGTCACACGACGGCCGTCTGGGTCGATCACGATGCCGAAACGCTGGTCGAGCCGGTCAAGCGCGATTCACATTGACGGCAAGCGAATGACCCGCATCCCAGAGACGATTCAACGGGGGCACGGGAATGCGCGGTTTCGCGGACGACGGCATGCGTGCTGCGAAACTCTATCGGCCAGATGCCTCCTTCTTACGGCCAAAGTGTCCCTGGCTGCACGCCGCGATGACGTCTCCAATCGTACAACGGCGCATCCGCGCAAAGCGAAGCACGCAACTGGGTCATTAACCACACGCGTCCCATCTACGTCGCGCACAGCGTCAACGCCAAGCCACAGCCCTACCCACCGCGGCAATAAACACGCTTGTCACGGATATACGGGAATGGCCGCCCACTTCCGAACCGCGACCGTTAGGGAGTCCGGTCGCGCAACGCGAAGGTTGCGCGACGACCTCATGCGGCGCGTGATCATGCAATGGGTGATGAAATGTCAAAAGACGGTTCAGTCCTTCAGACGTGCTGCGCTTCGGCGTTTGAAATGGACTTCAACGATTGTGATGAGTTCGTCGCGTGAAACCGGTTTGAGGAGGACATCATCATAGCCCGCATTGATGAGTGCCGCGCGGTTTTCCGAATCTCGTTTCCACGCCATTGCGATAATGGTGCGAGTGAAGCCGCCGTCGCGCAAGCGACCGATCGCGTCGACGTCGCGAATGTCAGGAAGATTGGCGTTCAGCAGGACGATATCCGTATCTTCATCTCGGGCGTCGACGCCGAACAGCGTGGCGACCGCTTCAGCGCTGCCGGACGTCGCCGTCACGCGGGCCCCCTCCGCAGCCAGAAAGCGCTCAATCAGCTTTCGCTGTGACGGATCGCCTTCAGCAACAAGAATACTGCATTTGTCGAGGCGGCGCGTACAAACCTCGCTGGCAGAGACGGGCGTCTCATGCGGATCTGATTCTGGCGGCAGCGGCTCGAAGTCAAACATCTTACTTTTCCTACCCCGGCCCCTATCGGACTGGTTCCGTGCGGACTTGACTATAGGGTGCATACTGTCTGCCAAGAGTGTGGCACGACCGAAAAAATGCAGTCCGGTCGATTCCCGTCACCAGGGGGCGGGCAATCCACGTCTGGCATATCCCGATATTGAGCATCCTCTAATCGACGCTGATGACAGGTGTCTGGACGTCTATGCCAAGGATCACCAAATCCGACGTTGGTGTGACAACGCCTGTCCGCATGATGCAGTCCGAGTGCGCATGAATTGCGCGAAACGCAGCAGATTCCACTGGCAAAGGATGGCTTCATACACAACAATGAACTGTGCGCTCCCGATGTTGAGGATTCCACCTCTTACTAGACCCAACGGACTTCCAATACGGGAGCGCACTGCGCAAAAATAGACTCTGAGATCCCGATCACGCACTGCACCTGCGCTAATCCGCCGTTTCCGAGATCCAGGGAAAATCCTACTTCTTTGTCCATTGATCGAGCCACTCGATCACCGTCTCATGCCACTGAATGCTGTTCGATGGCTTGAGCACCCAGTGATTTTCATCCGGGAAATAGAGGAACTTGCTGGGGATTCCGCGGCGCTGCAGCGCCGTGAACGTGCTCATGCCCTGTGTGTCGACCACACGGTAGTCCATTCCGCCGTGAATCACGAGCATGGGCGTCTTCCAGTTCTTGACGAAGTTCAGCGGATTGTGCTTCTCATATCCGTCCGGATTCTCCCAGGGCGCTCCGCCGTGCTCCCATTCCGGGAACCAAAGCTCCTCCGTGTCGAAGTAGGCCAATCGCTCGCATAGATTCCCGTCGTGGTTGACAAGACAGCGGAATCGATCGGACCAGTTCCCCGCAATCCAGTTGATCATGTAGCCGCCGTACGACGCCCCCAGCGCACTGACGCGACGGCCGTCCAACCAGTCGTATTTGTCTAGCGCCGCGTCGAGCCCCTTCTTCAAATCCTCCAGCGGTTTGCCTCCCCAGTCGTTGCGGATCGAATCCGTAAACGCCTGGCCGTAGCCCGTCGAACCATGAAAGTCGATCATGACAGCCGCATAGCCGGCCCCGGCATACGCCTGGGGATTCCAGCGATAGTGAAAGTGATTGCCGAATGAACCTTGTGGCCCGCCGTGTATCAGGAAGGCGATCGGGTACTTTCGAGAAACGCTGAAATCGACCGGTTTGACGACGTAACCGTGAACCTGTTCGCCGTTCCATCCCTTGAACGTAAACTGTTCGTAGTCACCCATTCGCGCCGCGGCGACTTTCTCCTTGTTGATCTGCGTGACGGGCTTTTCGTCGGACCCGTCCCGCGCGATAGTAAAGAGTTCGGCGGGTGACTTAAGCGTATCGCGCGAAAATAGAAGACGCTTGTCGATCACGTTGATGCCGCCGTTCGACCCCTGCTCGACGATGGTCTTCACACGACCCGTTTCGACGTCGATCGCGAAAATGGAATTCTGCCCCAGATTGCCAGCGGACGTGTAGATCGTCGCAGCATCGGGCGCCCAGGCAATCTCGCTCGGAGACCGATCCCATTCGTCCGTCAACACGCGCTCTGACCCCGTTCTCCAGTCCCGGAGCACAATTCGGAATCGATCGGCTTCGAATCCCGCACGACTCATTGCAAGATAGGCGAGCGTCTCGCCGTCAGGCGAAAAAACGGGCGTCGTGTCCCACGCCTTGTTTTGTTTGGTCAGTCGCTTCGGACGTGAACTGCCGTCGATACTCGCCGTGAAGAGATCGAAGTTGACGCTCCACGCCTCTTCGCGCCCTTCGTCCCGACACGCAAACACGATGCCGTACCCCTGCGGTGTAAACGTGATCTCCTCCGGGCCGCCGAACGGCTTGGACGGCGCATCGGCGTCCATACCGCGCATGATATCGATCGATTCGTCGTCACTGTCGAGCTTGCGAACGAAGATGTGCGAGCGACGACCGTCCTTCCACGTGTCCCAGTGTCGGAAAAACAGCTTGTCGTACACCCGGCCGGTCTGCTTCTGCTTCGCGATTTCGTCCAACCGGTCGACCGTATCCTTGACGGATTTCAACTCGGGAAAGACCTCCATCGTGTACGCGATGTGTTTGCCCGACGGCGCGACGACGAGATTGCCGACATCAAGCGGCTCCTTTGTGACCTGTCGGGCTTCGCCGCCGGACATTGGCAGCCGCCAGACCTGCATGGAACCCGATCGCGAAGAAAGAAAGAAAATCTCGGAGCCGTCGGCCGACCAGCGGGGGTTCACGTCAGCCGCCGGGTCCGTGGTCAACTGTTTGATCATCGATCCGTCCGTCGCCGCAAGCCAGAGATCGGTGCGGCCCTTGTCCGCCTCGAGATCGGTCGATCGAAGCGTAAAAACCACGTACGCGCCGTCGGGCGACACGTGGGGATCGCCGACGCGATCCATGGCGAGCATGTCGCGAACACCGAATGGATGCGTGTCCTCGGCGAACGAAAGCCGTGGCGCCGCGAACGCCGTCATCAAAGCTGCTGCGAGAGAGAATCTGCGAATCGATCGTCGCGTCATGAGGTCGTGCTCCCGATTGATGGTTCGAATGCTTGGCTCCCTACCCTAATGTACGAACGGCGTCGGGCAAAGTCGCATTCGCAACGCCCTGCCGGCAGACAACGCCGACGGACCGTTTGCCAGACTCGCGATGCCTACCTAGCATACGCCTCCATGCTGACGCTACGAGACGAAAAACGGTGGATCGGGTTCTGGATGCCGGCCGCGGCCGTAATGCTGGCCGCTTCATGTTCGCAATTCAAGATGCCGGACGCAGACCGAGGGCCGGTCGCCGTCCAGACAGAGGATTGGTCCTACGGCCGCTCCGCCGGGTCGATGGCGCGCAGTCAACACTACGTCCTGCACACAACGTGCAGCGAAGAGCCGTTTGTGGACGCGTTGCCGACCTTCATGGAGGCCTGCTACGACGCCTACGGCGAATTGCTCCCTCCGGCCAAACAACCGGGCGAGCCGATGAAGGCCTATCTCTTCCAGAAGCGCGCGGATTGGGAGCGATTCACAAACGAGTTCTCTCCCACAAGAGCGCCGACATACTTGAAAATTCGCCGCGGCGGCTACTCCGAACGCGGCGTGACAGTCTCGCATTATTCCAGCCAACGAGGGACGCTCGCGATCCTGGCGCACGAAGGGCTCCACCAATATCTCGAGGCAACGGATCGCGGCCGGATTCCGGCATGGATCAACGAGGGGTTGGCGTGCTATTTTGAGTCCTTCGACCTGCAGAACGGGCGACCCGTCTTCAAGCCCGAGCGCAATTCGCTGCGATCGCCCTACCTGCGCGAAGCCCTTCAACGTGATAACCTGATTCCGCTGAAGGAAATCCTCGGCACGAATGCCGGCGCCGCCGTGCATCGACCGACGGGGCACGTCCGAAGCTACTACGCCCAGGAATGGTCGCTTGTGCTCTTCTTACTGAGCGACGAAGCGCCGTCGGAATATCGCGATGGCTTCAAGAAACTCCTCGATGATCTGGGAACCGTCACAATGGAACAACGGGCGACAAGCCGGCTGAACGCGTTGGGCGATGGTTCCGTGAGTCCCGGCGAGGCCGTCTTCCGCATCTACATTACGGAAGATCTCGACCAGTTTGACGCCGACTATCGTGCGTATCTGAAGAAACTCCTGCGACTGGAATCCTGAGTAACGCAACATGGCGAAATCACGACCACGGGCGGGCGGCAATCCGGATCCTCTCGACGCATACCAGTCTCCTCTCGTCGCGCGAAACGCGTCGCGCGACATGTCGGCCGTTTTCTCACCGCGACGACGCGCAGTGACGTGGCGACGCATCTGGCTCGCACTCGCCGAAGCGCAACACGAGATGGGCCTGCCGATCAAGGCGGCGCAGGTTCGCGCCCTGAAGTCGAAGCTGAACGAGATCGACTTCAAGGCCGTCGCGAAGCACGAAAAGCAGCTGCGGCACGACGTCATGGCCCATCTGCACGCCTTCGGCGACATGGCGCCCGCGGCGCGCGGCATCCTGCATCTCGGTGCAACCAGCATGGATGTCGTCGACAACGCCGACCTGATCCTGATGCGCGAAGCGCTCGGAATCACCCGCGAGTGGCTCATCACCGCCATCGACGCATTCGCCGAGCAGATGCGCGAGCATAAGGCGCTGCCCTGCCTCGGCTTCACGCACTACCAACCTGCGCAACTGACGACGCTCGGCAAGCGATGCTCGCTGTGGTGCTGGGATTTCGTCCGCGACCTCGAAGCGATCGACGCGCTGTGCGACACGCTGCCGTTCCGAGGCATCCGAGGCGCGACGGGTACGCAGGCGAGCTTCCTGAAGCTGTTCGACGGCAGCGCATCGAAAGTCGCGAAGCTTGAACAACTCGTCGCGAGCAAGCTCGGATTCAGCGCCTGCGAGCCGGTCTGCGCACAGACCTATTCGCGCAAACTCGATGCCCAAGTCGTCTCGGCGCTCTGCAACATCGCCGCCGGCGCTCACAAATTCGCCAACGACATCCGCCTCCTGGCAAACCTGAAGGAGATCGAAGAACCGTTCGGCAAGTCGCAGATCGGCAGTTCCGCAATGCCATACAAAAGGAACCCGATGCTCTGCGAACGCGCGACGGGGCTCGCTCGATTCGTAATCAGCCTTGCTCAATCCGCCTTCCAGAACGCGGCCGAGCAATGGCTCGAGCGAACGCTCGATGATTCGAGCAACAAGCGACTGCTCATTCCCGAAGCGTTCCTGGCGACGGACGGTATTCTGCAGATCGTCGTGAGCGTCGCTCGCGGTTTCGTCGTCTATCCCGAAATGATCCGCGCCCGAATCAACGCCGAGCTGCCGTTCATGGCATCGGAGAACATTCTGATGGCCGCGACCGCCGCCGGCGGAGATCGACAGGAACTCCATGAACGTATCCGTCGACATTCGCAGGCGGCGGCGAACGAAGTCAAACAACACGGTCGGCCCAACGATCTGCTCGATCGGCTCAGCGGCGACGACGCGTTCGCCAAAGTCAACTTCGACAAGTTGCTCGACCCGAAGGCCTTCGTCGGCCTTGCTCCGCAACAGGTCGACGCGTTCCTGAAGAACGTCGTCGGGCCGATCCAGAAGAAACATCGCAACACGCCTCGGCGCGAACCGGAGATCAGCGTATGACGAAACAGGAACTGGCGGATCGGATTCGAGCGGCGAGCTTTCTCGAAGGAACGTTTACGCTCCGCTCGGGTCGCACATCGAACTTTTACGTCGATAAGTACCTCTTCGAAACGCAGCCCGAGATCCTCGCGGAAGTCGGCAAGCGCCTCGCCGAACATGTCGGCAGCGACACGACGCGCATCGCCGGCGCGGAGCTTGGCGGCGTCGCGCTCGCCGCGGCAACATCGATGGCCTGCGGTCTTCCCTTCCTCATCGTCCGCAATAAGAAGAAGGAATACGGCACGAGCAAGGACTTCGAAGGCGCGCTGGTGAAAGGCGATCGCATCCTGCTTGTCGAAGACATCGCAACGACCGGCGGCCAGGTGCTCGAAGCCGCGAAGACGCTGACGCAGGCCGGTGCGACAGTCGAGAGAATCGTCGCCGTCGTCGATCGCATGGAAGGCGCGCGAGACAACATCGAATCCGCGGGCTTCGCCTTCGATTCGCTTCTCAATGCCCGCGACCTGCGCCTGCCCGGCGCCGAATAGCATTGCGTACAGAACCGCGACCGTAAGGGAGTCGGTCGCGCGATGTTCGCCTTGCGTATGAAATCGTGCAGCGCGCGACCGCAACCATGCCCCGCGCAGTCGTCTCCCCGGCGCCCCATCCGTTCTCGGTCCTCCCCAAGGCGTGCCGCCAACGAACACGCCCCTCTTCTCGGAACAACACGAACGCCGCCGTTGCTCTCGGACGCTGCACTTCATCCGGCATCAAGCCTGAAGAACTTCCGGGCGAAAAACGATCTGGCGGCGCGGTTTTTGCGCCGCCCAAAGGAGATCGAGACATGGCATCGAACGTGATGACGCGGCCGGCGACGAAGAAGCTCAAGAACAACAAGCCGAAGCCCCATGAGACGAAACCGTCGCCGAACCACATGGACTTCAATCGCATCACGGACGAACAGTTCCTTGAAGCGGCCGACGTCATCAAGCTCGAACCCGAAATCAGCATGCTCCTGCGCACGCCGTATCGCGAACTCATCGTGCAGATTCCCGTGCGCATGGATGACGGCCATCTCGAACTCTTCCACGGATATCGCGTGCAGCACAACGGCGTTCGCGGTCCGTACAAAGGCGGCCTGCGATTCCATCCCGAAGTCGATCTCAACGAAGTCCGATCGCTCGCAGCCCTGATGAGCTGGAAGACGGCGATCGTCGACGTGCCGTTCGGCGGCGCGAAAGGCGGCGTCACTTGCGATCCGTCGAAGATGTCCCGGCAGGAACTCCAGGGCCTCACCCGCGGTCTGACCTCCAAGATCGACATGGCCCTCGGCGTGTATCGCGACATCCCCGCGCCGGACATGAACACGAACGCGCAGGTCATGGCGTGGATCATGGACGAATACGGCAAGAAGCACGGGTACACGCCGGCGATCGTCACGGGCAAGCCCGTCAACCTCGGCGGCAGCGAAGGCCGCGAAGAAGCCACGGGCCGCGGCACGATGATCATCGCCCGCGAAGCCTGCAAGGCCAACGGCATGCAGTTCAAGGGCGCGACCGTCGCCATCCAGGGCTTCGGCAACGTCGGATCCTGGTCGGCGAAACTCTTCGCCGAAGAAGGCGCGACGATCGTCGCCGTCAGCGACATCAAGGGCGGCATCCACAATCCGAAGGGATTCGACATGCCCGCGCTGCTCAAGCATGTGAAGGAAACCGGCAGCGTCGTCGACTTCAAGGGCTCCAAGCCGATCGCCAATGACGAGCTGCTGCTGCTCGACGTCGACCTGCTCGTCCCGGCCGCGCTTGGCGGCGTCATCAATCGCGACAACGCCGAACTCGTCCGCGCGAAGATGGTCATCGAGGCCGCCAACTCGCCGATCACACCGCGGGCGGACGAATTGCTGCGAATTCGAGGCGTCCAGGTCGTGCCGGACATTCTCGTGAACGCCGGCGGCGTCACGGTCTCGTACTTCGAGTGGGTCCAGAACCTCCAGCAGTTCCACTGGGACCTGCGTACCGTCAACAGCGAACTCGAGCGCCGCATGATCAAGGCATGGCGCGCCGTGTACGCGGCGCAACAGGAACGACGGGTACCGCTGCGCATCGCGGCATACTGCGTCGCCCTGACGAAACTGGCCGAAGCGACGCGCCAGCGATATTGACCGATCGACTGTCGCGTCATCGATTCGACTGCGATTGTGCGAGTCATCGTAGGTCGGGTCATCGACCCGACAACGCCGCGCGTCATCCACATCGCCGAGCACTTCCGCTCGGTGGTCACTGCGTGCTGACTGCACATCATGCGACGTTGAATGACCGGCAAGACTGGTTGTAGAGCCGTCCATTTGAACTGCGTGCAAATTGCGCGCGGTTTGCGCGCGCGTTTGCGCGACGTAACTCCGCTCGCCGGTTCGTGTTGCAGTGATTTCGGCAATTTTGCGCCCCCCGCAAATTGGCGCAAAATGTGCAAAATCCGGCGGGTCTGGATTTTTCTTGACGCATTTCTGTAAATTGTGTCGTGGGCGTATGGGAGCGCTGAGTTTCGGTGGTTTGTGGCGCCGGTCGCGGGTCGAATGTCGTGATCGGGCGATTTCAAGGGGCATCTCCTTGCACTACAAGGCGTTGGGGCCGTTTGCGGCGAAAACTACACCGTGCAAACGGCCGCAAAGGGTCGCAAACTCGCGCAAACGGCGCGGTGCGTCGCGAGCCGAGCGGCGCTTGGGGTCGGGCGCAGCCTGGCGAATGTCGGGCTGGCTCGGCGCTTCGGGTGTGATGGGCAGACGGTTGCGTCTGGCTATGCAACGCACCCATGCCCGTAAGTTCAAGACACACAACATCGGAATAAAATCAGGAATATTTTGAGTCACGTTTGGTTGACATGCGACGTTTTTCGTCCGATACTTGCCGATTATGAGACGATACAACATTCGCAAAGACGATCAGGAAGCTGTCATGCGAGAAATCGGGCCAATACTCCCGATCCTCCGTGAAGCTGTGGACGAGGGATTCTATTGTTTCTGCAGGAGCCGCGATGCAGATCCGGCGGGGTTTGTAGATTACACGGAAGCCACGCGCGCTAACATGCTTTGCGATAGAATTTCAACATCATTGCGAGAGCTTGTTGATCTGATGAGGGATAACTACCCGGACCTCGATTGGCGCATCACACCCAATAAGCGAGCAACTGAGGTGTTCTTGGACACACGATTAGCTTTTCGCATTAAGCGCGCGAAATCCAATCGCGGCGGATGTACCACAAATGTCAAGACGTCTCGTCAGCGAGCAATCAAGTCCAATGTCATGCTCCCGTATGGCCAAATGGTCATGCCGTTTCCGGCCAACCAGATCGAGGTTGCTGACACGGAGCGCATATGGATCACAACGGCGTTCGATCTCGACGAGTTCGAGGAGGCTATCGACCGTGTAAGTGTCGGTGTCGAAATGATGCACCGCTTTCTTTGGAAGCGCCCATTACCTGTGTTTGAGTTGGGCGTGATTGCAGATCTGTCCCACTTGCTTGCCGATAAGATTGACGATATGCGTCAACGACGCTCGGCCTAGAATGGGGCGCATTAGGTGAAATCAGACCAATACAATGCGGAGAACGAGCGCGCATCACGACGGGCGACGGTTCGCGATGAATTCAATGGATCAATGCTCACCTCGGCTAGAGAGTTACGCCGAATCACACAAGCAGCGCTCGCTGAGTCAATTGGTGTTGGGCAACCACTCATAGCGAAATGGGAAAAGGCTATCAGCATTCCCAATGCCGACCAAGTTACAGCGATGGCGAAATCGCTCAGGGTCGAACGCGACCTGTTTTTCGTCGACCGTCAACGCCGTCTCGCAAGCATGTCGGATTTCTATCATCGGGCATTGGCAAAAGCAAAGCCACGAGATGTGAAGGCGATGCATGCGCAGTGCGACATATTCGACTTGAGAATCGACCGTCTGTTGAACTTCGCCGACGCCCCGGAAGATCGACTCCCCGAACTCGACATCAGAGATTTCGGCAAGGATCCAGAAAAGGCATCAGCCGAAGCTCGCCGATCCATGGGTGTGGAGGCGGGGCCGATTCCTAGTCTGGTCAAAGTGATCGAGCGATGCGGCGGGATTGTTATTGACTTGGGGCTTGATGTCGAGGGTGTGGACGCCCTATGTCGGTGGGTACCGGCATTGCCAAAGCTCTTTTTCATAAATGGGGCAAGGCCTGCTGATCGAATTCGGTTTAGTTTGTGTCACGAACTCGCGCACACCATACTACATTTCGGCCGAGACCTTGACCCAAAGGCAGCCGAAGTCCAGGCCGATGCATTTGCTTCAGCGTTTTTGATGCCCGCTGACCAAATCCGACGAGACTTTAAGGGCAAGGTCACTCTTGCTGACCTTGCTGCAGTCAAGCGCAAGTGGCGAGTATCAATGCAAGCGGCGGCTTTTCGGGCACGGGCGCTTAACGTAATCAGCGAGAGTAGCTACAAATGGATTTGTATTCAGATGTCAAGAAAGGGATGGCGAAAGGCTGAGCCTGTTACAATCCCCGGTGAAACGCCTCGGACGTTTACACGATTACTGAAGCTACACGAGGAGTCTGGATTCACGCGTCTCGAACTGGCGAAACTCCTTCTAACCGACATCGCTGATGTTGATAGAATTCTTGGTGATGCGAATTCTCCTTCCTTCGAGGACCACGGTGTGCGCCTAAGGCTCGTAACGGAATGATCCCCCTAGTCGAATCGCGAATCCTAATTCTATGCCAAGTGAGCTACTGAATCGCAAAGTTGGACCTGTGGCCACACCCAACCCCCCGAGCGCGTCGCTGCTATCGATGACTCTAGCTCGAACATGCGCAAGCTCAAGCAGTTCCAGTTTGATGGGGCGACAACGAGGCATCGGCGGCCGGATTGTGTGAACTGTGGCGATTCACTGCAGGGCTCGTGCGCTATGTTGCGACCTCTCACTCGCTCCTGCTCGACAATCGCCCTTATCAATCGCGTGCCGAGGATACTACGGAACTGCACAACGTGCTGCATGTGCTGGCAATGCTCATAGAATTGGAACCCGAGCAAGCGAAACTTCTGGAGGCGATCTGTGAAGGACCCACACTTGATTTCCGTGGATGAGTTACGGGCGGCCGGAGCGCTGGATGTACCGAAAGCGTGGCGGAAGTCGCTCGGGGACGATAAACAAAGCGGCTTCATCCCCGGTCTGTTCGACGACGACGCTCACACGGATGGCGACGGGGCAACTCAAGTCGATTCGGACGACGACGTGGGCGTTGACGCTGACGACTGAACTCGACGGTAATGTTCCAGCTTCCATCAAGCGGTCAGACGGTCGTTGGTGGAGATTGTCGGCACGAGATCCGCTTCTCATTCGCCGACACGAAACGGATCGCCCCTTCGAAGCCATGGCGATGCGGGCCGGCGTTGCGATGAATTTCAGCGTTTCTCCGCGCCCTCAGCACTGGGTGGCAAGCACCCAGTGGCACCGTTCCTATCACTGGGTGGCGAGCACCCTGTGGCACGGTTCGGCTGGCAGCCAATGTGGTTCCCGGCGGCGATGCTCCACAGGCGCGGATTCCCGGTTAGAATCCGCCGCTGGTCCCAACGAAGGAAACGCACCTATGAAATCGCTCGCCGTCTTGCCGCTCTTCGGAATCCTGCTGATCGTTTACAACATCGTCATGCTGACGGGCGACGCAAGCGTCGTGATGGCCAAGCCGATTTTCAGCGCGACGCTGATTTCCGGGGCGGCCTGGTCGATGAGCGTCGGGGAGCTGATGATCGCCGCGGGGCTCGTCGTTCTCTTCGCCGAGATGTTCAAGGCGACGCGGACGGGTACGGCGAGCATTCTGGATCACGCCCTGTCGATGATCGTCTTCGTGGTTTTCGTCGTGGAGTTTCTCGTGGCGAAGGAGGCGGGGAACTCGACGTTCCTGATCCTCGGTCTGATGTCGCTCGTCGATGTGATCGCCGGGTTCAGCATCACAATCGTCGCGGCGCGGCGGGATCTGGCCGTCGGAACCGCGGTGCAGTAGGACGACAGGATGCGCTGCATGCCGACGTTGGGCGTCGGCATGGCACGCGGCACGGCACGCGGCCACGCTGGGGACAGCGAGGCTCGGACTGGGGCAACTACGCTCGATGCTTCGCCACGCTGAGGACGGCGAGGCTTTGACTGGATCCCTTGAATCCTCGACCCCTCGCCTTCGCACTGCTCACGGAGCAGTGGCACCCCATAATCGACTCCGCGGCGCTGGCGATCGGTGCGGCACTTCGCCGAAAAATCGTGTATAAATCCCGTTGCGAGGCCGTTTTAGCGATTGCGGGCCGCCGGCGATCTGGCGGCGGACTACGCTTTGATGGCTCGGCTCGGGCCGGAATCGACTGGATTCCCGGCCGAACGACAGATTTGACGCGAAGCGAGGCGAATGCTCCGGCGCACGATCGACATTCTGGGCGACTTTTTCGTCTTTACGGGCCAGACGTTCTATTGGATGACCCGCGGCGTCACGCATCGGAAGAATTGGCGGCTGCTGACACCGCAGCTTTATGAAGTCGGATACAAGTCTCTGCCCGTGATTATGATTACCGGCGCGTTCGTCGGCATGGTGATCGCCGTGCAGGCCGTCGAGCAGTTCCGTGCGATCGGCATGGAAGAGCGGATGGGCTCGATCGTGAATCTGTCGGTCGTTCGGGAACTCGGCCCCGTCCTCGCCGGCATCATGCTGGCGGGCCGCATCGGCGGCGCGCTGACGGCCGAGCTGGGCACGATGAACGTGACGGAACAGATCGACGCGCTCCGCAGCATGGGCGTGAATCCGATCCGATACCTCGTGGCACCGCGCGTGCTTGCCTGTTTCTTTCTGACGCCGGCGCTGACGCTCTTCGCCGACTTCACGGGCGCGATGGGCGGCTGGTTTGTGTCCGTCATACTGGAGGGCATCGCACCCGGGCCTTATTGGGATTACACGCAGCAAGCCGTGACGACGTTCGACCTGTATAGCGGCATCATCAAGAGCTTCTTCTTCGGCGCGGCACTTGGACTCATCAGTTGCTACTCGGGGTTCTATTGCAAGCCCGGCGCCGAGGGCGTGGGCCGGGCGTGTACGGCAGCCTTCGTGACATCGTTCATTGTGATCCTGGCGCTGGATTTCATGCTGGCCCAGGTGTTGCAGGACATTCAGACCGCGTTCTTCGGATTCCAGTCATTGTTGTAGGGAATGCGCGTGGCAAAGAAGACGGACAATCGCCCCTTGATCGAACTGCGAAACGTGTCGAAACGATTCGGCGCGTTGCAGGTGCTCGACGGCGTCGATTTGTCGCTTCGCCGCGGCGAAACGACGGTCGTCATCGGCGAGTCGGGCACGGGCAAGAGCGTCCTGCTAAAGCACATCATCGGATTGCTGCGACCGGACTCGGGCGAAATCTGGTTCGACGGTCAGCGGATTGACACGCTGAACGAACAGTCGCTGGTGCCGATCCGGCGGCGCATGGGCTTTTTGTTCCAGATGGCGGCGCTGTTCGACTCAATGACAGTCGGCGAGAATGTCGGCTTTCCGCTGACGGAGCACAGCGGACTCAAGCCGGCGCAGATCGACGAGATTGTGGCGGAAAAGATGAAGATGGTCGGATTGACGGGCCTGCAGGACCGCACGCCGGGGCAGATTTCCGGCGGGCAGAAGAAGCGCGTGGCGCTGGCCCGCGCGATCGCGCTGGATCCGGAAGTCGTTTTTTACGACGAACCGACGACGGGATTGGATCCGGTTCGTGCGGACGTCATCAACGAGATGATTTTGAAGTTGAAGCGAGAACTGCAGGTGACTGGCATCGTCGTGACGCACGACATGGTCAGCGCGTTCAAGGTCGGCGATCGGATCGTCATGCTGAACAAGGGCAGGATCATCGCCGATGCGGTTCCCGATTGGTTCAGGACCTGCGACGATCCGCGTGTGCGGCGATTCGTCGACGGTCGCGCCGACAAGGAAGACTTACGCGCGCTGGAAGTCGGCTAGCCGGCACGAAGCGCTATGATAGGAAGTCGATACGGAGACTCTGGGCATGGCCGAAAAGCATCAGAAAACCATCGTCGGCGTCTTCGCTCTGTCCGGGCTGACGCTCTTGTTCGTGCTCACGCTGTTGTTCGGCGGCGGCCGCACGCTGTTCGAGCGCACGTATGACATCAATGTGCGATTCGAAGACGCTGTTGACGGCATCTCGACGGGACAGCCCGTTACGTTGAACGGAAAACGAGTCGGCGAGACCAAGGCAATCAAGTTCTGGAATCCCGACGACCTGTCTAAGGGGATCCGCATCGTCGTGGCCGTCGATGATGAATACAAGCTGCCTGCCGATGCGACTGTCGAAGTCGCGCCGGGGCTGATTCAGTTTGGTCGCCCACCCATTCGCATCGTCCTGGGTGATACTGGCAAGGGATCAATGCTCCCGATCGACGGCAGCGGCACGTTGTCCGGCCGCGTCGTGTCGATGCCCGAACAGATGCTGCCGCCGAAGGTGCAGGGGCAGGTCGAGCGCGTGATGGATGAAGTCGCCGATCTGGCGGCGGCGCTCAAGCCCGTCGCCCAGAATCTGCAATCGCTGCTGGAGGATCGACCGATCTCGTCCGTGGATCAGAAAGAAATGACGGCCAACTTCGCGACGATCGTCGAGCGGTTCGACATGACGCTTCAGAATTTCAATACGATTCTCGCGGATCCGGACAATGTCGAGAATCTGAGACTCACACTGCAGAACGCGAAGGCGATGTCGGAAAGCGGCGCCGCGGCCATGGCGGACTTCCGCGAGTTTTCCGCACAGAGCAAAGTCGTCGCGGCCGACGTCAGCAACCTGATGCGGCAACTCGCCGACACGTCGGACCGACTGTCGAGCGTATTGGACCGGATCGATCAGACTGTTGCGTCACTGAACAGCCCCAAGGGTACGATGGGATCGCTTCTGAATGACAATCGTCTATATGAAGAACTTCTGCTATCCGCACGACGCTTGACGAATGCGCTCGATGACATGCGCGAAGTCCTGGACATCGCCAAGAAGGGACAACTGCGCATCAAAGCGTTCTGATTCTCGCCGTCGTTTCCTCCGCTTCATATCGTACGAGAGCCACCGCCCCCCGGGTTGCGGACATCACTCGTGACGCTGGACATCGCGAATCCTCCGATCGTGATAATCTCGCAGCCGATCTGAATGGTCGGGTTTCGATCGATGCGGCATCCACGCAGCTACATCGTCTTGTTTCTTACGCTCCTCCACGCCCGCGTCAAATGACCAGACTGCCATCGTGGTGTCGTCCCAAGACAACTTTCAGGGGCGACACAGTGATCAATCCAAGATTATCAGCAAAGAAATCGGAATGAATGCGTGCAATCCTTGATTCAAGATGTTAGCCTTGGCGTCGGCAGTGTCGGCGTCCGCGTTACTGCGTTCGTCGCATTGCTGAAGTCATCACGACGCTCAAAAGTGTGAAGAGATTTGGTGATCGTGATGCATCTGCAGGTGCAATGGCGATCAACTGTATCGCGAAGCGGCGCACTGCCCCGCATTCAATCGGCAGTGCTTGGGATGGATCGTAGTGGGTAGTTCGGCCCCTCATGGAAGGGGCAGGCTGAGTCGTTACTTGCGGTCTGATGACCGCAAGATGGTATCGTTCTACCCATTTCGGAGGATTCCCATGTTCAATCCAACTCGCTCCCTGGATTTGCGATCGTTGTGCGCCGCGTTGGCGCTCATCATCTCGGCGCCGCCGGCGTTGGCAGGCGCCAATCCATCTACGATTCCGTTCGGCGAAGCAACGGCGAATAGCCTCAAGTCGGCATTACGCGTCAGTGATCTGTCGCTTCAGCAGATCGACAATGCACCGACCCGCGCGGAGCGGGCGGATGTCGTATTTTCATTGGACGGTCAATCAGTCACATTGAGCGTCTATCCTCATTCGGTCAGGGCGCAGGACTTTCAGGTACTGGTCGATGACGGCAAGAACGGTCTGACTGCCATCGATCCCGGTCCGGCGCGGACGATCCGTGGGATCCTCAAGGAGTTTCCCGAGGCCGTCGTAACGGGCTCGATTACCGCGGCGGGAATGGATTTACGCATTCAGCTTCCGTCCGGCAAGGCGTACGGCCTGACGGCGGCGCGGCGTTACCTGCCGAGCGCGACGGCGGCAACGTACGCACTTTACGATCTGGAATCGAGCACGGAACGTGACGGGGCATGCGGAAGTCACTTTCAGCCGGGCGGCGGCCTCGGCGCGGCGGAAGAGAAGGGTCCAGGGGACTGCGAGCCGGTCGGTCCGTTCATTGCGCGCATCGGTTGTGATACCGAAGCGCCGTTTATCGCGACGTTTCCCGGCACGACTGCGGAGAAGCTGGCAGCCGCAACGCAGTGGATCGAGGACAATGTCAACGAGATTAACGCCGTCGTTTACGAATTGCCCCCATTGAGCACGACGCATGTCATCGCACGAATCGTGCTCCGCACGGCGGCGAACGATATCTACGCGGACACAGCGAGCGGAAATACGGTATTGAGTCGACTTCGCACAGAATGGCGCACAACGCAGGCGGACGCCGACGCCGAATTGGCGACGCTCTGGCTCGGCCGCAACCTGGACGGAAATATCGTCGGACTGGGCTCGCTGGGCGGAATCTGCTCTCCGTCGGGGTGCTGGGTCGAAAAACGATTCGGAAACCAGCGGCTGAACCTGCTCGCGCACGAGATCGGGCACAACTGGGGCACATTCCACTGCGATCAGATGAACGGAACGAACGACATGTGTACGGTCTGCACATCGCCATGTCCGATCATGCGATCGATTCTCATATCGTGCAGCAATCCGGAATTCAGTCAGTGCTCGCTCGACGAAATACTCTCGCGACGCCCGGCGTTTGCGTGCATTGAAGACGTTGGCTTCGTCGCCCCGACGGTGCTGGACGGCACAACTGTACTGAACGACGGTGATCTCGTGACGCTGCCTGAGGCGCTCACGGGACAGACGAGCAGCAAGACGCTCCAAATCCGCAACAACCAGAACTGCACACTTCCCATTCAAGTGCGCGTGACGAACGCGACAGCCCAATTCACTTTGTCGAATCCGCCGACGTCGATTCCGCCACTCGGAACGGTCCCGATCGTCGTGGAATTCAGCGCCACATTTGCGGGCGATTACACGGCCAATCTGGAAATCACGACGCAGGGAATCATGAGCGGCTATGATTTCAGTCTCGATCTGGAGGCGACTGCCGGTGTCGGAACAAACCTCCCCGGCGCAACGGGACTGCTGTGCCCATTGCCCTGGGCCACGACGCCGCAACCTGAAGAAGTGGATTTCCAATGGTCGCCGACGGACTTCGTCGAGAGTTTTCAGTTCCAGATTCTCAGTAGTACGGACCAGGTGCTTTACAACAAGACGGGCATTCGGGCGTATAGCGAACGCCCGATCGGTCTATCCGTGCCCGTCGGCCAGTCATATCTGTGGAAGGTGACGGCTCACAACGTCAACGGATCGACTCCCGTCGCATCGGGGTTCGTCGTCGATCCGTCGGTCGCCGTTGCGGAACTCGACATTTCCTATCGGAACATTCCGATTGCAAACAACCCAACACTCAACCTGCCGCTGAATCCGATCGAATTCAGCTTCGACTTTGATATAAGCAATGACACGGCGGTTGAACTGAACGTTCTGAACGTCTTGCTTCCGGATAATTTCAGTGCGCGGTTTGTCAAGGAGTTCGGGTCCGGCACGGACGGATTCGGTAACGGAGAGTTGTCGGCGCGCGTCCGACCTTGCTCAGACATCACGCTGCGCATGTTCTCGACACTCGATCCCGGAGAACTCGGAGGCACGAATCCGATCATGGGTACGCTGGAATTCGATACCAACGATCCGGCGATTCCCCACTTTACGCTCAATCTCTGCTTCCGATGTGAACCGTTGTCATGCGTCGGCGACCCGTTCTCCGGCTGCGGCGTCGTCACTCATGTGACGCAGGGCGGCTGCTGGCATTTTGTCGCTGACTGCGGCACGGAATTCGGCATTCGCAACTTCGGCAATTTCTCGATCGGCGATACGATCTGGGTTGCGGGCGCCGTCGATCCAGACGCCGTTTTCTGTTTCCCCCAGGTTCAGCTGCCGCAGATTCCCGATCCGCGTGTCGGTACCTGCATTACAGTCATCGGTGAACTGCTCGACGGAGACCCGTGCTTCGTCGAGCCTTGTCCGATGCGGCTCCGCACAGGGAGCGGCGTCGTCTACGACGTGGAAAACACCGTCGGATTCCAGACGGGCGATCGTGTGACGGTGACCGGAGGGTTCCAGCCGTATTACTCGATTTCGAGCAATCCGCAGGGGTTGATCTTCGGCAACACGATCGAGCGGGCCGCCGGATCCGGGCGATTTGAAACGGGTGGATGATCATCCGAAGCCAGACTTCGCGACTTCAGCTCGAAGTCGTTGAGTCGTAAACCACAGAGGGCGAGGCCAGTCGGCCTCGCCCTCTTCTTGGATTAACTCGTGAAAACTCCTGCCTGATGATCCAGGCGCGACGGCATGGTCAATCGCCGCAATCTTCTTGCGAATTCGTCAACATCGTGATTTTCTACTGCGCCTTCTGTACCTGCACGCCCTCCTCGCGCTGATCGAACAGCTGCTGTAGATACTGCGCGTTTCCGGTTTGAATCAGCGTGTTATCGCTGGAGATATTCGAGAAGTAATCGACCTGTTGCTGTCGCATCTGGCTACCGAATATGGCCCGCTGCATCTCTTTGGTCGGCGCCATGGCCAGCAATGTCGCCGTTGGATTTCGATAAAATGCGAAGTGGCCGCCCTCGTCCCGCGCGATCGCCGTTGCGCTGCCGGAGAGACCGTCGGCGGTGTACACACCGCGCAGGTCCGTCTCGCCCGTGCGGAAGCGATTCATCTCGCTGCCGATGACCTTGACGTGCACATCCCGCGCGCCGCTTCGATTCAGCGCATTCACGACACTGACACGGGCCCGCCCCGCATCCGCATCCTCCGTCACTTCCAGCGCCAACGGCGTGACGAGCACCAGCCCGCTGGCGACGCGATCGGCGCCGCGGCAAATTACGAGATAGGCGCCCTCGGCCGCGCGGCCCCCGCCGGTCACGTCCGCCGGCAATTCCAGCGGGACGGCAAGCGACTGGTCGACAAATCGGCGCTCCGCATCCAGCTTTATCGTCTTTTCGACGAGTGGCCGCACACCGGCAAGGTTGACGCCGGCGATGTTGTTGAGGTTCTTTTCGGCGAGCGCCAGCTTCATCAGGTCGACGCGATAGACCTGCAGCACGACTTCGTCGACATTGCGATAGTCGATCCGCGCATACGGGAGTTCGTATTTCTCCGCGACGCTCGGCGCCCCCGCGACGCCGTCGGACTTCAGGGCTTTGGCCCATTGTTCAGACTCGTAGTATCCGTTGGCTGCAGGATGGAAGATCGTCACTTCGGGCAGGCGGATGAATTTCTGTTCGAAGAGCCGAACGGCCTCGGCGGCGTCGGAGAATTGGGTCTTGACCTGGTCGTAGTATTCGATCGCCTTGGCGGCATTGAGCTGTGCGTGGTAGATCTGCCCGGCGATGTAGAGCGCAAGCCACTTGTTCGGGCTCGGGCGTTCGATTCCCTGTTCATCCTTCCAGGTCGACTGCGCGACCTGCAGCGCGAGCGACAAAGCCTTGTCGAAATCCCCCTGCCGGAACCACGCCAGCGCCTGCATGTAGCGAAATCGATCGACCCACTTGCTATCGGGGAAGACGCGGACGAGATCCTCCGTCAGCGCGATCACGCGATGATCCTCGTCGAGATCAAGCCACGCATTCGCAAGGGAGTACGACGCTTCATCGGCCACGGGGCTCTCTGGATAAAGGGCGAGGTAATTTTCGAGAACTTCGATCGCCTCCAGGATGAGCGACGTCCGTGACACACTGCCGGTTTCGCCGCGACGTGGGCGAACATCCGCGGGGTTGTTCGCCTGCGCGTAGAGAGACTGCGACAACGCGAAATACACGTTCGCCACCTGCGGCGTATCGGGATAGCTGCGCCAGAGCGCCTCAAGGAAGTCGATGCTGTCGAGAAACCGACCTTGCTCTTTGAGGACACCGCCAATCCGCGCGTCGCGCGAAAAAGACCCATCCGCCGTTGCGCGATAGACGAGGTATGCTCGCTCGTGCTGACCGGTCTTGGCGTATGCGTCGCCCACGCGCACAATCTCGTCGAACGGAACGATGACCTCCGGGAATCGCTCCTTCAGGATCTCGAAGTTGTCCACGATCGCACTGTCGTCATCGCGCTTCAGTGCGCACGTCAGCAGCATACGCACGACTTCCTCGTAATACTTGTCGTGAATCACCCAGTCCTCGTTACCGAGGCGGCTCAGATAGCTCGCCGCCTGATCGAATCGACCGTCGTCGAAGAGCAGGCGCCCCATGTGGTAGAGTTCATCGGGCGACATGCGGTAGGAATCGGGATTCTCCTCGTCGCGCGGCAGAATCGTGATCTTGCGGTCCGACGCATTCACATGGAATCGCTCGGGGTGATAGACGCTTCTCAGCTGCGTCGGCGTCATTCGATAGTCGCCCGGCGTCGTCGCAACGAGGGTATATGTGAGCGTACCCAGATTGCGCATGCTGCCGAAATACAACGTGAGCATGTTGTCGCGCAGATCGTAGGCGAGATGGTTACCCGAAAGCGTCTCACGCAGCAGTCGGAATCCCGACGGGATTCTCTCCTGCACGAGGATGTAATCCGAATCCCCGGCGTCATTGCGGAGCTTGTCGTTTCGCGACAACGAGACGACGACATCGACCGTCTCGCCGACGGGCACGTGACTCGCCTCGTTGTAAAAGTGCCCGTTTCGGCCCCACTCGCGCGCGACAGTCCATCCCGGCTGTATCGGTCGGCCTTCATACTCCGGCGGCTCCGGGCGCACGCTGCGATTCTTGGCCCACCCCGCCGGATGTCTGATCTCCCTCGGATTGGGAAACATCGACGTGAAACCGGACAACGTGATCGCGTAGGTGAATTCCCCGCTGCCATCGTAGTCGAGTTGGATGCGCTGCTGGCCGTCGCGGATTGAATCGATTGGCGCAATGATGTACGTCGTTCCGTCGCGCTGCGATTCGATTTCGCGGAGCTTCTTGCCGTTCAGGCTGACAACGAGTCGATAGTCGCTTCGCTCACGCTCGCCGCGCGCGTAGTATGTCGCCAATGCGGCGATGACCGCGCCCCGCGCCTTGTGCGGTCGCCAGCCTTCGGACCTGGCAGCGCCCGTAAGATAGGCGACCATCTGCGGCACGCTCGCCGCGGACGGATCCGCCTGGAGCTGGGCGAGAAGCGCCAGCGCCGTCACTTCCAATTCGCTCTGCATCCACTCTGAATTTGCATCCGCAAGGATGATCCGACATCCCCCGCCGCCAAGATTCTCTTCGCGAGATTTCAGTTGAAGCGCTTCGAGCACTTCGATGGCCATCGACTTTCTATCGATCTGCAGGAACGTCAGCGCCAAGTATCCTAGACCGGCCGTGCTGAGCGACTGCCGATTGCGGAACAAGCGATTGGCGTGGCTGAAGTCCGCGTGATCGATCCAGGCGAGTCCGTGGAGGATCGTCGCTTTCAATTCGGTCTGAGCCGGCTGCGCGTCGGCGAAGGACTTCTGCAGCAACGTCGTCAGATTGCGGCGAGCCTCTTCAGACACTGCGAAGCCATCCCGCTGCGCCTTCCCCAGCGCCCATGCGACGTATGAACTCGTCCACAGATCGCTGCTGCTCGATTTGCCGCACCAGGCCCAGCCGCCATCGTCGTTCTGCGCGGCGAGCAACTGCGCGATCAGGCTGTTGGCCCGCTCGTCAAGTTGAAGCGCTTCGGTCGCCGATTCGCCCGGCGTCAATCGGCCTTTCACATAGGCCGCCGTGTACAATGCGGAGAGGAGCGACGACGCGGCGTCGGCATGCGTTCGCGGCGGCGCGATGCGCCAGGATTGATACGCCTGCTCGATTCCATGCCAGCGCGGTCCGGTCCACAGCGCTTCATCAACAAGCCATTGCTGAATGTCAGCGCCAATGGCAATCGACAGTTGGCGATCATGAAGATCGCCCGCCGCATTATCGAGCGTCAATTCGATCACCTGACTGTCATGCGTCGTGCCTGCCGCGTGCGATTCAATCTGCATTCCCCAGGGTTCGACAGGGATCTCCAGCGTTGCGCTGTCTCGGAGCGGTTCGGATGCACCGTCGGGCGTCGCAGTCGTTTTGGCGACACTGACAAGGCGGAGCAATGTCGCGCGAACATCGATCCGCGGAAATTCGACGGTTGCAACGCCGGCGCCGTTAAGGGTTACGATCTTCGACGTCGCCTGTTTGTCCGATTCGTTGGGGAAGGCCCAGGTCAGATTGACATCCACGTCGCCGTGATAATCCGACAGGCAATGCACTTGAACGACTGGTTGGAACGTGTCGCCTTCGACCAGCGCGTCGGGGGCCAGTATCTCGACGAAGAAATCGTGCCTGCTTGTCACGTCGACCGAAGCCTGGCCGCAGAGCGTGTCGGTCGTGACGCCGCGCGCCATCAGTCGCCATGTCGTGCTACTGTCCGGCACGACGATACTGACGCTCGCCTTACCGTCGGCATCTGTCATAATGCGCGGATTCCAGTAGGCGACTTCGGGAAAGTAGGTGCGCGGCGGCGCGGTCGAGACGATCGAGGCCAGCAACGCATCGACGACCTGTTGGCTGGGCGCCTTTTCGAGCGCAAAGTTCATCTTGTTGTGGAATACGACTTTGGCTTCGATCCGCTTGAGCGCATCGGTCGGCGACAAAGCCGGCTCAGCCGGTGCGTTCGGACCGCTCCAGTCGTCATCGCCGTCTCCATCTTCAAAGAGCCGCCCACCAACGAAGCGGCCGCCGCCAAGACCGCCGCGAGACATCGCCTTGTCCTTCTTGGAAAGACCGCCGGCGTTACGATCGACTAATCTCTGTTTCGATTGACGCACGACCTCAGTGCCGGCGCGCATCCGGGGCTTTCGCGCTGCATCCCCGGCTTCATATTCGTATTTCTCGTCCGCGACGCCGTCGGCGTTGAATTCCGCCGAGGCCATTGGCGCCGGCGCGGCGGCCGCCGTCACGCCGCGCATCGACAGGCGCTCCAGCAACCCCGCTCGCGTCTCGGCATCGGCCAGTCGCTGATCCTCGTCGAGTATCTCCGTCACCATGTCGCGTGTGCGCGCGTTGTAGTGAAACGTGCAGCTCGATTCCACTCGCGAGGACGTCACGCGTTTCGCACCGTCCTGGAAGAAGCCGACGATATTCGGCGTGGTGTCCGGGTATCGGGCGAATAGCGCATTGTCGACCATCGTTAATTCGAGTTCGGCGCTGACGGGCTTGCCCTGATGATCTGTGACGGCTATGTCGACCGACATATCGTCACGGGGGCGATAGGTCGTCCGGTTCGGCGTAAGCGTCACGTTGAGCTGCCGCTCGACGGTGAAGTCACGGGAGGCATCGTAGAAGTTTCGTGTGTCCATCACGCCGGCTGCGACTCGGAAGTTCGGGAAGTGCGCATGCTCGATCGGCAGGTCGATGACGTTGTGTCCTTTGTCGAGTCGAATCGTCCGGTAGGAGAGAATGCCGTCGCCCTCGAAGGTCAACAGCGCCAGGGGCGGTTTGTCTGGATGCGGGGATTCACTGCACGGTTCGATGCGTGAGTGAAGGTCGAGGGCAAGTGTTTCGCCGACCTTGTAGTGTTGCCGATCGCTGAATATGCGCAATCGCGTCTTGTCGTCGTCATCGGAGACTGTCAACGTCGTTGACGCCGAGACGACGTTGCCGAGTGAATCGACACCCTCGGCGCGGATCGTGTAGTCGCCGCCCTTCGTCAACCTGAGCGTGGCCCGGCCTGTCCCTGACTCCGCCGTCGTCGTGATCTCGGCGGATTCGACTCTCGTTTCCGCCCACTCGCCAGCGCTGCGCGTGCGGCGATAGGCAGTCACGGTCATCGCCTGTGATACAGGCTTTTCCTTGAGGTCCTTCGTTGTGATCGTCACTTCGACGGGTTCGTCCGCGAGAAACAGCGGGCGCGCCAATTCGACTTCCGCCTTGTAGGCCTGCGTCGCAATCATGACGAGATCCGACGCGTTGAGCCCGAGTTCCGCCTGGACCGCATGAAACTCGGCACAACCCTCGGCCTGCATCGAGCGCGAGTCAAATTCGAATTCTATGCGGCCCTTCTCGTCCGTCATGCCGACGCGATGAACGCCGTCGCCGCCGCATGTGATCATCGCATATTCGATTTTTCGGTTGCGAACGGGCTCGCCGTAGTTGTACTTCGCGACGATCGCTCCCTTGATCGGCTGGCCGCGCATGATCACATGTTCCGGAATGTCGAACGACAGAACGGCCTTGGGCAACTGGTACGTCTGCACGAGGAACGTTGTCGCAAAGGTCGGGCCGTCGGGCCGACGCGCGACGATCTTGTAATCGCCGACGGGGCCGTCTTCGGCGATCTTGAACGACGTCGCGAAGGCGCCGAATGCCGTCACCGCGATTTCGTCCGTCTGAAGCACGCGTCCTTTCGCGTCGATGATGTCGACCTTCCAACGCTGCCGCCGATCTTCGGGCTGCGTCGGCAGCGCATATTGGCCGTTTTTCGTTTCACGCAGCACGCCGCGAATGTTCACGCCGTCGCCCGGCTGATAGGCGCTGCGGTCGGTCGTAATATAGCCGCGCGGCTTGAGCCCTCCGGAGAAGGATAAACCGCGCAGCGACAGGCCCGAGCCCGCGACATGCCCATCGGCCATGGCCAGCACCGTCGCGGAAGAGGTTTCTTTGATTTCCTTGTCGTTCGAGAGCCAGGCGCCGTCGTCGCCCGTCGTTCCCTCGAGGATCGTCTTGTTGCCGTTCGATATGAGCAGGCGAACGCCCGACGCGGGTTCTCCCGTCAGCATGTTCTGTGCGAAGACGAGCATTTGCTCGCGCGTCGACCGCACGAGGATATCGATATCGCTCCGCATCACGAGCGTCGTCGCTTCGAGCTTTTTCGCGGGCATAGCGTCGTCAAGATTCAGATCACTTGTCTCATTGCTCACATAGACTGCGAAGACGCCGGGGCCTTCGATCGGCACTTCGATTTCCTGAGTGTGCGGCCGATACCTTGCGAAATCCTTGACGTCGTAAGCAAACTGGCGATCCGGATCGATCAGCAACAAATCGAGGGCGTCCACGTCGCGCAATGTGTGGCGCTTGCGGAAATAGTCCTCCATGTCGATCCGATAGAGCTTGATAGTCAACTTGTCGATGTTGCGCGTATCGACCCGGATCTTCGCAGGCTCCGGCGTGCGGAACACGCGCGGCGTCTCGACGGCGAGTTGAACGCTCTTCATCTCGGCGAGGCGGATCTGCGCCTTCGCCGCGAAGCTCGACCAATCCAGCGCCTTGTACGCCTTGATCGCCGCCTCAAGATCGTTGACTTTCTTTTCGAACGTCTGGCCGATGCGGTACTGAGCCTGCCCCGCCTCGTCGGACTTGGGAAACTTGTTGACCAGCTTGCGCCACTCGGCGATCGGCAGTTGCCAGTTCGGGGCTTCGTTCGCCTTCTCGCGTTTCGATTGCTCGTCAAAGGACATCCGACCGAAGTCATAGAGAATCCGCCGCACACGATTGTCGAGCGGGTACTTCTGCAGAAAGGCGCTCCAGGCTGTTCGAGCGTCGTCGAATCGCTCTTCCTTTCGAGCCAGCGCGCCAATAGCGTATTCGGCGTCGACGATCGACTGTTGCGCTTCGGACCAGTGCTCGCCGCTCGGGTATTTGGCGACGTATTCGCTCCAGACGCCGATGGCGTCCGCATACTTGGTTTGGGCGGCGAGGAGTCGACCGATGCTGAACAAGGCATCCTGCGACAACTCTGCAGCTAGTTCCATCGCCTCACTATCGGCCGGCCGAATGCGCGTTCGATCGATCAATGCGCGATACGCGACGATCGCGTCGTCGCTTCGACCGACAGAATCGTACGATTCAGCGATGTCATACGCGGCCTGAACCGACCGAGTTGATTCCGGCGCCCCGTCTATCAGGGTTTCCAGCACCTTGACTCCAACGTTCAGCTCATGATCGTTCAGGGGCTCAGGAATCCCGTGCGCTGCGGCAAGCAATGACATTCCCTCCGTCCACGCATCGCGCCGGGAAACCTGCTCGCCATTTTTCTCGATCAGCGCGATCAGATCCGTCAGAATTCGACGGGCTGTCGTCTGATCTTCGGATTCAATCAATGCCCTGCCGCGGCCCAGACGTGCGTCGTACGCAAACTTGCCGACCTCCGAGCGAATCGAGGGCATCGCCGCGGTCGCGTCGACCTTGAGGAGTTGCGTGCGATAGTCGGCGTCGTATTGCTGAAGGTAGGCGTCGAACCCGGTCGCCGCCTGATTCCAGTCTTCCGCCTTCAGGTATGCCAGCGGCACCTTGTAGGTGAGCGTTTCGGTGAGGGGCTCTCCCGGCTCCAGTCCAAGGGCCAGACCATAAAATTGGGCGGCCTTTTGAAAGTCCGGCCCCGACAGAGAATCCGTCGGTTCAAAGTATTCGTCGGCGAATTCGATATAGGTTTGCGCGAGCGCCTTTTTTCGCTGCGGCCCTACGAGTTCACGAACGCGATCGGCGTAGATCCTTTCGGCGGCGTCATATTCGCGTCGCGCCACATGGGCGTCCGCCATTCGCATGCGGGCCTTGACGGCCCATTGACCTTCAGGGAATGCCGCGAGTTGAGCTGCGAACTGATCGATGGCCTCCTTGTGGTTGTCGAGGTAGTTCAGTGCCAACCCTCGGCGATACATGAGGAATTCACGCTCGTCCGGGGTTGCAGCCCCCATTGCATTGTCAATCAGCCGAATCGCCTGAGCGTATTCGCGCATGCGCAGGGCTCGCTGGATGGCGTCGTCGCTACGGTCGTCGCCGGTACCACCCACGGCGATGGTTTGAAATGAAATCGAACAAATGGCGAGGATTAGCGGGAGTCGTGGCGACATGGCGAGTTCTCCGACGAGTCTGGAGCTGCAGCACCTTTCGGCGCGGAGCTTCCTCAGTCTTTGGTATGGCCGATCAAGGCGAAATGTGCCCGCTCTGGAGCACATCGCACCGAATTCTGACGCTGCCCGGATGAAAAAGTTCCCTATTGGGTTGTAAACGAAAGATCGGCATCGGTTGACGCGGAAATCGGGCCCGATTGCCGAAAACCCGACTGCAGGCGATCGTATTAAGCTACGAAGTCGGATTTCAGCATTGGGAATGCGGCCGCAGGGTGCGGCGATCGCCGGGAGGAGCCGGCTGCCGGAATAATCGCCGGAGAAGATACAATCCGGGAGAACGACGCCGACAGGCGAGATTCCGGGGACGTTTGGAGCCGCGCCAGATGGATGTATTACTGTTCGTGGGCTTGGTTGTGATCGTCGGAGCAGGCCTGGCGCTTGCGGTTCTTCAATTGCCGGGAACCTGGCTCATCCTCCTCGGCGCTGCGGGCTATGACTGGCATTACGGATTCGAGCGATTCGGCTGGAAGTGGCTTCTCATGCTCGGCGGAATTGCCATCCTTGCGGAGGTATTCGACGGTCTCGCGGGGGCCCTTGTCGCGAAAAAAGCGGGGGCAAGCCGGCAGGCCATGATCGGGGCCCTTCTCGGCGGGTTCGTCGGCATGCTATCGCTGACGATTCCCATTCCCATCATCGGCACCGTCATTGGCGGAATCATCGGCTGCTTCGTCGGCGCCGTCGTCGGGGAACTCAGCGTTCGGAATGACTACGCCGCCAGCACAAGAGTCGGCGTCTCGGCTGTCATCGGGCGCGTTTTCGGCCTGTTCGCTAAGACGGCCGCCGCCATTGTGATCGCCGGGATGACTGTACTCCTGGCGGGGTATGCGATGTTCGACGGTTCGATCCCCGAGGCAATCGTCCATTGACGGGGACGAGCTCTGAAGGGAACGTCGGCGGAGAATTGGCGATCGCCCATCCGATTGCGATACAATCATGCTGGTCAATTGGGACATCATCCGGAATCGGATCGCCTTATGCGAAGTCTATCCTCCATTGGTCTGCTGCTGGTAACCGCGCTGATCGGGGCATCGCCGCCGACTACGTCCGCGCCAGCCACTCAGGCGACAAGCACCGCAACAACGCAATCCGCTCTGACGATGAAAGTCCGTCGCCTCGTGGCGAAGCTGGGCGATCGGAATTACAGGGCGCGCGAAGCCGCCCAGCTCGAGCTCAAGGCCCTCGGCGACGCCGCTCTGCCTGAACTGGTTGAATCGCTTGACGACGAGAATCCTGAAATTTCGCGCCGCGTTCAATTGCTGATGCGCCGGCCGGAAAATCCGAACCTGCGCGTTGAGACTGTGAGACGACTGATTGCAACGGGCGATCCGCGGCTCGTCGAGATGGGCGTGTATATGCTCTTCAAGTCGCCGATCGAAGACTACCCGCTGTTCAAGGCTGTGACGGACGAATCAAGCGGCGTTGAGCGCGCCATGTTTGAACCCGTCTGTGAACAGCTCGGTCAATGGCGCCGGAGCACTGAGATTTTCGAGAGCCGCCAGGAACGCCTGATGGCGGAAAAGCCCGACGCCGCGAAACGCGAACGTGAAATGCACGAGGGATCTTACTACTATCAGGCCGAAGCGGCGTATTGGCAGGCGGTCGAGGCATGCGAAGATTATCGCGAGCGAGTAAGCGCGGACCATTCCGCGTCGACGAAGCCCGCGGCGCACGAAACTCCGAACGCAAGCCATAACCACGAATGACCACGACCCATCGCAGGCATCACACTTGCTGACTCCCGCCGAATGTGATTTCGGGAAACTGAGAACGTTGTTCTGCGGCCTTCAGTGCCAAGAGCGATTCAATTCGAATCAAGTCGGCACGTGAACATCGACCGGCTGTCGCGAGACGACATCCTGTAACGTGATGCGCTCGAGGTAGTTTTTGAATCCGCCGGCGGCATGATCCGTGACGCCCCGGATCGCACTACGAACCGGAATCGGCAGATCGCCCAGATCGTTGTCGTCCTGGTCGAATGTCTCGATCGCGCCGACCGCCTGAAATACCTCGTAGAGCGAGATGTCAGATGCCGGGCGCTGGAGGCGAAAACCTCCGCGCGGTCCGCGATCGGAGTGGAGTATTCCCGCGCCGGCGAGCTGACTCAGAATCTTTGCCGCGTAGGCCCGAGGCAATGCATGTCGCTCGGAAATGTCCCCTGCTCGCATCCCCTTGTTTCCGGAATTCTCGGGTACGTGCGTCGCAATATCGTAAAGCGATAGGAGCGCATAGATGGCCGTCTTCCGCCTGAGCATGAGCGGGCCTCAACATCGTGGTAGACAGAGACACTGTGCACCGGGTTCGTCCCACGCCGCCCCCGTTGCATACCGGTTCAATACAATGATAGGAAACAAATCAGCGCGAAGCTGGGTAAAATTTTCCAAAAAGTCGGAGGCTTCTTTCCGACCGGGCTGATCGTGATTCCACATGCAGGATTGGCGATTCGGGATACACTTCCGATATGAGCGGTGCGAAACAGAAAGAAAAAAAATCGCCCAACTGGCTTCGCGCGCTAGGGCGACACGAATTGCCCGAAACGCTGTCGGCCGCGCAGGAAAACTATCGCCTGGTAAAAACGTTTAAGCACGATTTCTTCGCCGCTACGGGGCTTTACGAAAGTGACTCAAGTCGCGTTGTCCTCAAAGTCGGGCGGCAGGCCTCGTTGCTTGGAATTCCGATGCGATGGACCGGACGGTTCCTTTTTCGCAGAGAGTCTCGGCTACTCAAGAAAACACAACACCTGGACGGCGTCCCGAGGTTGACAGCCGTGTGGCAGGACACGGGTCTGATTCACGAGTACGTGGAAGGCCGACCGCTCGCGAAAAATGACGCACTCCCCGATGGTTTTTTCCCGCGGCTGGAGAAGCTCATCGCCGACATGCACGCCCTCGGCATCGCGTACGTCGACCTGGAAAAGAGGGAGAACGTGCTCGTCGGCGACGACGGCGGTCCATGGCTCTTCGACTTTCAGATTGCCTGGGATCGCGCGGGATGGTTTGGTTCCCGATGGATCCTTCGCATCCTGCAGAAGTCCGATCGCTACCACTTGCTAAAGCACTGGCGCCGCCTACGGCCGGACCAGCTCGACGACGCGCGCCTGCGCGAATCCGAATCGCCGCCGTTCTGGATTGCCGGACATCGGCTCATCTTCCGACCGATCACGCGACTGCGGCGGCACATCCTCGTCATGCTCGGCGCAAGGGCGACGGCGAAGGGCCGATCACCCGGTTGACAGCGAATCGGCACAATGCCGGGATCTCCGATCGTTTCTTAGTAATGCAGGACGGAATGGACTTCGAAGTCCGTCAGTCGCCCGCGACCTTTCAGCGCCTCCAACTCGATCAGGAATGAACAACCGATGATCCGGCAGTCGAGATGGCTGACGAGATCGCAGCACGCCTGCATTGTGCCGCCCGTCGCGAGCAGATCATCGATCATCAGCACGTTCGATCCGGGGCGAATCGCATCCTCGTGGATTTCCAGCGAGTCCGTCCCGTACTCGAGTTCGTAGGTTGCGCGGCGCGCCTTGCGGGGAAGCTTGCCGGGTTTGCGGATGGGCACAAAACCGGCGGAGAGATTACGCGCGACGGCGGTCCCGAATATGAACCCGCGGCTTTCCGCGCCAACGACAAGGTCGACATGCCGATGCCGCCAGGGCTGCGTCAGGTATTCGACGGCAATCGACAGCCCGGCCGGATGCCCAAGCAACGGCGTGATGTCCTTGAAACAGATGCCGGGCTTCGGAAAGTCGGGCACATCGCGCACCAGCTTCTTGAGCGCCTCAACGTCAGGAATCGGCATGTCGATTGCGTGATCCATCATCGCATTTCCTCTTGAGAACAAACGAAGTTTCGAGATGACGCCATCTTAGCACGCCATCCGGCTTCCGACGACTTCGCGAGCGCACTACGGCTTCACAATAATCGTGGCGCCGCTCGCCAGGCTCAGCATCACATCGCCCTTCGTCGCCAGCAGTTGATTTGCAACATCGGGCTGCAGGTTCCGGCCATCGGCACGAACGATCACGTCCCCCGGCACGAGGCCGGCCCGACCGGCCGACGACTCGGCCTCGATGCGCAGAACGAGCATTGCGAATTCCGGCAGGTTCGCGACGGATCGCATCGCCGGATCAACGCGGCCCAGCGTCGCTCCGCGAAAATCAAACGCCGCTTCCGGCACGCGCTGATCGGGCACATCGGGGCGCTTTGTGAGCGTCGCGGTGATCAGGATATTTCGCGTATCGCGTATCACGTCGAACGTCGTGCGTTCCCCCGCTGTCAGGGAACCGATCAGGCTGACGAAACCGTCGACGGAATAGACGGGCTTCCCGCGGATCGCCGACACAATATCGCCCGCGCGCAGCCCCGCGCGATCGGCGGGTCCGTCCGCAAACACGGCGGCGATGCGAACGCCGACCCGTTCCGCCAATTTCGCCGCCTCGCGTTCGCTGTACGTCAGGACATCGACTTCGACGCCGAGATAGCCGTGCTCGATCGCCCGCCCTTCCGACAGGTCCTGCACGATCTTGCGATTGCGCTGTGTCATCGGAATCGCGAATGAGATCGGCGACAGATTACCGCCCTTCGTCGGCACTGCGGCGATGACGCCGACGATCTCGCCACTCAGAGACACAAGCGGCCCGCCGGAACTGCCGGGCCCTGCCAAAATACTCGTCTGAATCATCTCCCCATAGAAGCGGTCCTGATCCGAGCCGAATTCCGGCGGCAGTGATCGATCCATGGCGCTGACGATGCCGAATCCGACGGCCGCGCGACCATCGCTCGCCAATCCCAGAGGATTCCCGAACGACAATACGAGCGTGCCGGCGTTCAACCGCTCCGCTTCGCCGATCGGCGCCGCATCAAAACCGGCGCCGACGGCGCGAATCACAGCCAGATCCGATCGCCGATCCTCGGCAATTCGCAATGCGGACAACCGACGACCATCGTGCAGGATGACGGTGATCTCGGCCGCGCCGTCGATGAGATGCTGACAAGTGAGGATTCGACCGTCCGCGTGCAGGAAGACGCCGGCGCCGTAGCTGATCCAGCGGTTGTCTGCGACAGTGCCTCGCCGCGAAATGGATGCAGGACGGCGATCGACTTCGATCACAGCGATGGCGTCGGAAACCTGGCTGACGGCGTGAACGATCGCGGCATCGATCGCTACTGCATTCAGGGTGTGAGAATCCACGACGGATACGGCCGGCCTGGACGTCGCCTCGTCCGCCGGGGCCGACGTGGGTTCTTCCAGCGCGGCGACAAGCGCGTGCGCCGTAAAGAAGATCCCAAACCATGCGGGCAGCCATGCGATCCGTCGCATTGCACTCGACTCCGTGTCAGACGGGATGCTTGCCGCTCTCACGACGAGACGCAATCGGGATCGCCCCGAGCGAGACTACTTCTTGATATCCAGTTCGAGCGGCTTGCTTCTGCCGGACTGGAATTCCTTGATCTCCGTGACGTCCTTCGGGACGAGGAACAGAAAACCGAAATAGCTGTTGGCCGGTCCGGCCGCATCGAGAATGCGCTGCGTCACGCGCTTCGGATCCTTGAGGGCCCGCTCCGGAATCTCCGCCATCGGCCAGTACTGGATTTCGTAGACCCATCGGTCATTGATCTTGGCGATCGCATATTGACCGATCGCGAAGTGTTTGCCGCCCGACGAATCCGTAATCGTCGTCTGGCCGACGACGCGGTTGGCGAACTGAATCGACGCGGCCCACATGCTCTGCTTCTTAGGGTCGTCGAACGTGACAATAAACATGTCTTTGTCGTCGGGGACCCAGAAATTGTGGAGGTAGATGTCCTGCGGCTTTTCCTCGGGCGGTTCGTAGGCGAATTGGACGCCCTCTTGTGAACCGACGAACTCGCCGATACCGATGTTCCGGGGCAATCCCGGATCGTTGGCGTTGATCTCAAGCGGAAGCTGCGAAGTGAAGCCCGTCTTCTGAACGACGGAACCCGGAATATCCCAGCGGTTTGTCGACGGCGGCGCGACATCCTTCTTGGCTGTCGTTCCGGACATACCGTTCTTGCCTTGTGCCGCGGACGCCCAGGCCGGCGGCTGATCGAGCATTTTCATTCTCGACAAGTCGGCGCGGGCGCCGGATTTGAATTCCACGAACCAGGGTTTGAATTCCCGCGGAACTTCAAACGCGACGTCGAACTGATACCCATTCTCGGTCTCGACAACGGCCGTGTTTTCGGGGTCGAGAATGAAATTCGTCAGCGGACTGAACGCGACGAGGCGCTCACGCTGTTGATCGGCGACCGGCTTCGGACCGATGTGCTTGTTGGTGTAGATGTCGGAAATGCCCGTCGCCAGATACACGCTGGGCAGCTCCTTCTCGTTTCCATGATCGAATCCGATGACGCGGAACTGCGGAAGGCGGAACCGGATATCGTTCCGATTCTCCGGCGACGCTGACTTCTTGACGACGACTGTACAGACGAGGAATACGTCGTTTGAGTTCTTCGGCTGGCGCGTGTCGAACTCGCGAATCATCGTGCTGCCCTCGCCGAGCTTGTGCGTTGGCACGTCGATGTCGTGAGCCTCCCAGTACGCCTTGGCCTCGATGTCTTTTTCGTCCAGGAACACGCGCGCCTCCCACTGCGGAGCGGCGCGACGCGAGTATAGCTGCGTGATCAAGTCGGGTTCGGTCCGGCGGAGTTCATGATCCTCATCCGTTCCGAATCGAGACGCATCCGACAGCATGCCGATCAGGCCGTAGGCGAAGCGATCAGGGCTGAAGAAACCGAGGCCGGCCATCTTGGGCGGACCGCCCTTGTCCTTGTCGTAGCTCATGCGTTCGAACGCGAACGTTTCCGAGCCGATCGGCAGCATCTGGATGGCGATCAGCGCCATTCCGACGAGCAGCATCCCCGAAAAGAAACCGCAGATCGCGCCGCCCGCGCGTGCGACGGAAACAGGAAGCTCCACGTCCTTCGTGACGTAGCGGTCCGTCAGCGTTCTGAAGACGGTCAGACTGACAACGAAGATCAGCATCAATGCGACAGGCTTGCCGAGGCCGTCTCCGAGCGATTCGGCCCACACGCCGTGGAGCGCTTCGTAGAAAGCGAATGCGAGCATGCCGGCGATCAGCGTTTCAAAGAACATGATGGCCGAGCTGAAGAACCCCTGGTACGTCCAGAAAGCGGCGACCAGGATGACCATCAGAGCGACGATGAGCGAAAAGAGCATCGAGAATATCTCCGAATCGTTTGTCGTTCGTGCGCCGGCCGACTTTCGGTCACCGACGTTTCAGGCCGCCCGTTACATTCCTGCCGCGGCGTCCTGTTGGGTTTGCGCCGGCTCAGTTTGCGCCGGCGCATCGCATCTGATCTATGCCGACTTCCGCGCGGCCCCGCCAGCCGACGCGTCCTTCGTCACTCGAAGGACTTCGTTGATGCTGGTATGACCTTCGAACACTTTGTGGAGCGCGACTTCCTGCAGGTTCAACATGCCGCGTTTTCGGGCTTCCGTCTTGATCGACTGCAGCGGCGTTCCCTTGGCGATGAGACTCCGCAATTCGTCGTCAAGCATGAGGATCTCGAACACGCCCGTGCGACCGACGTAACCCGTGCCCTGGCAGATCGCGCAGATCTCGGGATTGCCATGCTTGTCGACCGGAATCTCCTCCGGGTTCGGCGGCCGATAGAAGGGCCGATTCTGATCCGTCGGCAGATTGGCTTTCTTCAGCAGGTTCGGATCCGGTCGATACGCCCGGCGACAAGCCGAACATACGACGCGGGCGAGCCGCTGATTCGTCACGCACATCAGGCTTCCGGCGGCTGTCGGCGCATCGTTCACGGCCTGCAGGTACTTGTTCAACGCTGAAAAGACGTCGCTGGCCTGAAGCCCGAGGTACATTCGCTTGCCCTGTCGCCCGGCATGGGCCGTCAGCTCCGCCGTCTCTGTGTCGGGCGTTTCGCCGACCATGACGACATCCGGCTCCGTGCGGATGATCGAACGCAGTCGTTTGCCGTAGCTGACGGTGCCGTTCTGGCTGTCGTACACGTGTTGCGTCACGTTTTCGAGATCGAGGGCCTTGCTGACCTCCAGCGTGTGGATGTTCTGCATGAACGCGTCATGGCCGCGGATGATGGCGTAGAGCGTGCTCGTGACGCCGCTGCCGCGAGGGCCTGACACGATGACGACGCCCCGGTTCTCTTTCACCATCTCCTCGAACTTGCCGATCTGCGTCTGCGTCATGCCGAGGTCCGCGACCTTGAACTTCGTCTCATCCGAGAACAACTTCATGACGATCCGCTCGCCCTTCGTGTTGCCGGATGTCTTCATGTCGATCGTGACATTCCGCGTGGACGTTTCGCCGGCGCCGATGCTGCCGGTGAATTCACCTTGCTGCGGCCGTCGATGTTCCTCAGTATTCATGCACGCGACGCGCTTCAGGTGATGGAAGACCGACGGCGCGAGTTCCGCATCGATCGGGTCGCGCATGGCGTCCACGCCGTCGACCTTATAGACGACAGATGCCGGCTGGTTCACAAGCATGTCGAGTTGAACGTCGCTCGCCCGGCGCCAGATAGCGTCGAACAACAGATCCTGCGCTGCCTGATAGCCGCGATTTTGATCGGCGTCGGTCGGCCAGGGCGGCGTCTTGCCGTCCTTGTCGCGAAGCCGGACGCGATCCCGTGCGTGCGACGCCTCGTCCTCGCTGACGCGCGTTCCGGCCGTCAGGCGCTGGATGTGCGCCGCGGTAAGAACCGTCTGCGAGGGTGGTACGCGTTTGTTGCGGAAGACGACGTACCCGATGATCGTCGGGACATAGATGACCAGGTACACGATGAGGCTGACCCAGAATATCGGTACGAGCAACCAGACGACGAGACAGAGAAGTCCCGTCAGGAAGATCGCCCAATTCCAGACGCTACGGGTCAGCAGCAGCTTCTTCCGCAAGTCGTTGCTTGCCCAGGCGGCATTCTGCACCCACACGAAAAACGCGAGCGCGAACAGGATGATCTTCAAGACACTGAAGTTGCCGCCGGGCTCCGGCAACGCTCCTAGCATCAACGATTGGGTATCTGCGAACATCGCGGCAGTCATAAGCGCGGTGAGTCCTCGTCTGGGGTCCTACGATCCGATTCACGCACCGGGAGGCACGCAAGGGCTGGTAAGCCAATATTTTAGCGTGTGGCGTCTGGGATGTGAACACCTGCCACAGCACCAAAGAGGCAGGTCCGAGGCCCATTTCCAGGCCCATTCGATACCAGCGTGGGGTGTCAGGCCATGCTCGCGACGCGATCGACTTCCGAAAAGGACGTCTGGCCCTCGATGATCTTGCGGTAGCCGCATTCATTGAGTGTCTCGAACATCCACTCACCCGCCGCCTTCCGGATCTCAGTGATCGTGGGCTTGGTCAGAATCACATCCCGGAGCTGGGCGTTGAACATCAGGATCTCAAACAGGGCCTGCCGGCCCGCGTACCCCACGTTCATACACTTTTTGCATCCGACTGCGTCGTATAGGTCCGTGTAGTTCCTCGATTCGAGCCCCATCTTCCGAATCTGCGACGCGTCGGGCTTGTAGGGCCGCTTGCAGTTGTCGCAAAGCGTTCGCACGAGGCGCTGTGAAATGCACATCGTGACCGCACTGGCGATTAGGAACGGCTCGACGCCGAGATCGAGCAGTCGGAAGATCGTGCCGACGGTATCCCGGGCATGGATCGTTGTGAACACCAGATGGCCCGTCGTCGCGGCCTGCATTGCCATTTTGGCCGTTTCCTGGTCGCGAATCTCACCGACGAGGATGACGTCGGGATCCTGCCGGAGGACCGAGCCGAGGACCGACGAGAATGTCAGTCCGTTCCGCGGGTCGATCGAGATCTGCGTCGTGCCGGCGAGCTCGTATTCCACGGGATCCTCGATCGTCACGATGTTCCGCATTTCGGCGTTGATGGACTTGAGGGCCGTGTAGAGCGTCGTCGTTTTTCCGCTGCCGGTCGGACCGGCCAGGATCACCATGCCCGAGTCTTGCGTACAGATTCGATCCAATTCCATCACGGCGGACTCGGCCATGCCGAGCCCATGGAAGTTGTCGGGCACGGTTCCCTTGTCGAGGAATCGCAGGGCCAGCTTCTGCCCGTGCATCGTCGGCGTCATGTTGATGCGAAAGTCCACTCGACGCGCCTGCAATTCCACTGAGAAATTGCCCTCCTGAACGACTGACTTCTTGGAAATATCGATATCGCAGAGGATCTTGATGACGTTCATCAGCGCATCGCCGATCTTCGACGTGATTTCGCCGACGGAATGCATGATGCCGTCGATTCGGAATCGAAGGCCGTAGGTCTCGGGCTTGGGCTCGACGTGCAGGTCCGTCGCCCGCGTGCGAAACGCGACGAACAGCAACTGCCGTAGGGCGTCGATGGCGTCGGCCGCCTTCTCGGTCTTCCCGGAGGCCGCTGTCAGTAGCTTGCCGCGGCGATTGATGAGGCGAATTTCCTTGGTCGAATCCGGCGCGCCTTTCGGAGGCGCCATGCTCACGCTCGCCGCGAGCAGCGGCGCCAACTGCTTGGACAACGGCCCGGCTGCGAGCTGTCGGACCGCGAGCGTCGTGCTGACCGCCGATCCGTCCATCGATCCCTGGGGAATCTCGTCCTCGATCTCCTCAACGATCGCAGCGACCGGGGCCTTCTTCCCCTTCTTCGCGCGCACATGGTCCGGTATCAATCGGATAAACGTCGTACCGATGCGAATCGTGTCCTCGAACGTCAGTTCGGCTTCGACGATACGATTCTCGCCCATCCATGTGCCGTTCGCCGACTTGAGGTCCTTGATGAGGATCAGACCGCCTTCGTGGACGATTTCGCAATGCTGGCGCGACGCGACTTTCTCATTGATGACAATGTCGTTCCCCTCTTGCCGGCCGATCGTCAGCCTGTCTTTCCCGAGGGGATACAACGTTTTCTTGCCATTCGACTTGATCTCTAACTTCGGCATCAATCGGCCCTCAGTGCATCGCCGGGGCGTCCAATCGCGCGCCGTCGGCGACCCATATGCACATATTCAATACTAGGATGCCCCGCGATACGCGTCCAGTTGCGCCGAACCGCGCACGAGACAAAGGCCTGCGATGATTCCTTGTCGGCGAGCGCTTCGCAGACGACGCCGGCATCCGGAAACACAGGCCTCCGATTCGTGTAATCTGATCACCGTTTCGGTATCAGCCGAGAATGACCGACGCGCCGGTCGTGATTCCCTTCAGTCGCATTTTCAGTTCGTCGGGATTCGGCGCGACTTCCATCGCGATCTTGAGGTCGATGTACTCCTCGCTGATCAACCTGTAGAGCGCCTCCGTAAAGTCCTGCATGCCTTCCTGCGTGGACGACTTCAGGACGGACGTGATTTCGGCGTCCCGCTCCTCGGCGATGAGCTTACGGATGGATGCGTTCGCGATCATGATCTCGCAGCAGGGAATACGAGAACGCTGCGGATGAATGCTGGGCAGCAGCTTCTGACAGATGATCGATTTGAGATTGAATGTCAGCGACTGCCGGATCAGGCTGCGCGCGTCCTCCGGAAACAGGTCGAGAATTCGCGTGATCGTCTGCGCGGCGCTCGACGCGTGAATCGTTCCGAACACCAAGTGGCCTGTTTCCGAGGCATGCATCGCGGCCTCGAACGTCTCTCGATCGCGCAACTCGCCGACGAGCACGACGTCGGGATCCTCTCGCATCAGGTATTTGAGTGCCGCGTGGAAGTCCGCGACATCGATGCCGATTTCCCGCTGATTGATGAACGCCTTCTTGTCGTCGAACAGGTATTCGATCGGATCCTCGATCGTCACGATGTGACAGGCCCGCGAGATGTTGATCTCATTGATCATCGCGGCGATCGTTGTCGACTTGCCCGAGCCCGTAATACCCGCCAGCAGGATCAGGCCCTGATGGTATTTGGACACTTCTCGGAGCACCGGCGGAACGCCCAGCTCTTCGAAGGTGCGGATGTCTTTCGTGACGCGCCGCGCCGCGACGGACGTCATGCCGCGCTGGCGGAAAACGTTGACGCGATATCGATCGAGCCCCGGCACCTGGTGGGCAAAGTCCAGCGCGCCGTGTTCGAAGAAGTACTTCTTCTGCTTCTCGCTGATGATCTCGAAAATCATCGCCTCGATGTCTTCGGTCGACTGCGGCGGCTCCTGGGCCGATCGGATATCGCCGCGCAGCCGGAATCGCGGCGGCGAGCCCGCCTTCAGGTGCAGATCGCTCGCTTCGAGCTTACAGCAGGCGCGGAACAGTCGATCGATCTCCGGTCCTTCCCGGCCGGGTCGTCGCTTCGCAACAGTCTTGATCTCGTGGATATCCACGGGATTCGGGTCGTCACCGGAGTGCAGATCGGGATCGATATCCATCGCAATTGCCTTTCGTGTCGTCGGTCGGATGACCGATGGGCCCGCAGTGCGCAGGCCGGAGTTCAACCCCGGTCGCCGGCGGGCGGGTGGGCGCTTCGCTCCCACCATTCTAAGAAGTTGCATGCTTCATTCAAGATTCCGGTTTGCCGGACGGCTCCCGGCACAAAGTCGGACCTGGATCGCCGATAACGACGGCCCCGCAATCCGTTTAGACGGATAGCGATCCGACGACGCGCTTGTCTCAGCGACCCGGGTGGGCCGGAACGCGCGTCGCATTGCCGCCGGTCTCACGGATTTCGAACCTGTCGAAGGCACCCCCCGAAAAAATGAGGAAAGCGCAATGATCCGAGTCTTGACTGTCCTGTTGTCCATCGTCGCCGTCGCATTCGCCGACGAACCGCCGGAGGCGAAGCCCGCGGCGAGCGGTATCGATGTGATCCGCAAGGAAGCCAATGACCTGTCGCCGCTGTTCGAGACGCCCGTCGCCCGGCGATTCCTGGCGGCGGCGGAACGACTGCCGCATGTCGAACCACGAACGATCTACGGCGGACCCGACAGGCAGTACCTTTCAAAAACGGCCTGGGAGAAGCTCCCTGCGGAAAAGCGCGGCGGCTTCAGAGAAATCACAATTGACGAATCACGCTATTACAACACGCTCTACGGCACGCCGCTGTTCTACGTTCGCGTTATGGAACTTCTCGGCGAGCATGGCGTGAAGTCGCTAGAGGGAAAGAAACTGCTCGATTTCGGCTACGGCACGATCGGTCATCTTCGGCTCATGGCCGACGCCGGCGCAGAGGTCGTCGGCGTCGACGTCGACACGCTGCAGCCCGCGATCTACAGCGAGCCGACGGATGTCGGTAGTGTGAGAAACCCGGACGGACGCGACGGCAGCGTCCGGATTGCACTGGGTCGATTTCCGAGCGACGAGAAGATTCGAAAGGAAATCGGCGACGGCTACGACATTTTCACATCGAAGAACACGCTCAAGAACGGCTACATCCATCCCGCTGAAAAGGTCGACCCAAGAATGACGATCGACCTGGGCGTGACTGACGAACAGTATGTGCAGCATGTTCGCGATATCCTCAAGCCCGGCGGTCTCGCTCTGATTTACAATTTGTGCCCCGCCCCCGCCGCCGAAGACAAGCCGTACATCCCCTGGGCCGACGGTCACTGCCCATTTCCGCGCGAGATGTGGGAGGCCAACGGCTTTGAAGTGCTCGTGTTCGATAAGGACGACTCCGAATTCGCCCGCAAGATGGCGAAGGCGCTAGAGTGGGACGCGGTGCCTCAATCCATGAACCTGGAGGGGGATCTTTTTGCGACGTGGACGCTGGTGAGGAAGAAACGGTAATTCGTACGGCGCACTCAACGTCTGGTGATTACGCTAGACCGCGAACCTTGAATGCAATCGCCACGGATTCAGGCGCGTAGCAAATTGCCATGTCCTGCCGTGATCGACATGCGGCCTACGAGTTTGACCTCACATTTGAGACTGAATCCACGCGTGCATCCGATCCGCCAGCATCGACAGCGGCAACGATCCCTCTTCAAGCAGATGATCGTGAAACGCGCGGATGTCGAACTTGTCGCCGAGCGTCGCTTCCGCCTCTTCGCGCAGCCTGCTGATCTCCAACTGACCGATCTTGTACGCCAGGGCCTGCCCCGGCCACGCGATGTAGCGATCGACTTCCGACACGATGTTCTGCTCGCTCAGACCCGTGTTGTCTTTCATGAATTCGATCGCCTGTTCGCGCGTCCAGCCGAAGTAGTGCATGCCCGTGTCCACGACCAGCCTTGCCGAACGCCATGTGTCGTACGTCAACTGGCCGAATCGGCTATAGGGGTCCCGATAGCCGCCCAATTCGTAACCGAGCCGCTCCGAGTAGAGCGCCCAGCCTTCGATGAAGGCGTTGATGGATTCAAACCGTCGGAAGGCCGGCCAGTCGGTCCGTTCCTGCGCCAACGCAAGCTGCAGGTGATGACCGGGCTGCGACTCGTGATAGGCGAGCGATTCCATCGTGTAGATCGGTCGCGTCTCGGGTGCATACGTGTTGACATAGAAATACGCGGGGCGCGAACCGTCGTCGGGGGCGTTGTAGTAGTAACCGGCGGGCGCGCCGGCGGCGCGAAACGTCTCCATCTCCTTGAGTTCGTACGGCGTCTTCGGGAGCTTGCCGAAAAGCTTGGGGAGGTTCGCATCCGTGATCGCCAGGTTCTCGCGATGGCGTCGCAGGATCTCTTCCGCAGTCCTGTTGTGCTGCGCCGGATCGTTCCGCATGTGCCGGATGAACTCCTGCAGCGAGCCCTCGAACTTCACTTCCGCCATGATCCCGCGCATTTCGCCGTGGATGCGCTTCAATTCGTCGAGACCGATCTGGTGGATCGCCTCCGGCGTCAGATCCGTCGTCGTGTGATGCCGGGCCAGCGCCCGATACCAGCGCTTCCCATCGGGCAGATAGCAGTAGCCGACTGTATCGCGACAGGCGGGCAGGTAAGTGTTCTTCAGGTAGTCTCGCAGTCGCGTCAGGGAGGTGATGGCGTCGCGCGTCGCGGCTTCGATCTTCGCGCGTGAGGCCTCGCCGCCCGCCTCGGCCGTCAGTGTCTTTGCGGGCGAGTAGAGCGTCGAGTCCTTCGGATCCGTCGTGATCATCGCGACGATCTGTGGAATCGTCTGTTCGATCGTGATCTTTGGTCGGACGATGCCGCGTGCAATCCCCCTGTTCATCAGATCGATGAGTTGGTCGACCTGGACGTCGAACGCACGCAGCCGCGTCGCATATTTTTCACAATCCGTCGGTGATTTGAACGGTTGGTAAGTCTGGAGCATTCCCAGCGTCAATTGCGGGCTGTTTTGCTGTTTGACGGGCATGAGTTCTTCGGGGAACTGGGAAAGCCGAACGCGTTCGTCGAGCGTGCGCTCGAGCAGGTCGACGTTCAGACGATCCGCGTCGCTCATTGAGCCCGATTGCAGTGAATGCAATATCTGGAGGAGGTTCGCGTCATCCCGATCCGCGATGCGCATCGACACGAACGAGAAGTCCGCGAGTTTGTCGTCGTAGCGATGGTCGGCGAGGTACGTCGCCCATTCCGGGCTGCGACGAAGCTGCTCATCCCAGTACATGTTGAAGATCGCGTCGAGCGCCGATCGATCACGTCCGTCCATGTGCGTCTGCGGCGACACTGCGGCGCCTCGAATGCCGGGATTGGATACGGTCCCGCACGCCGCCGTCGCCATCGTAATGAGGATTGACGCAAACATCGCACATCGAATTCCGTTATGCAATCGCAGGCTTCGCTTTTCGAGGTGAATCATCTCGGTTCTCGCAGTCAAAATCGCAGAATCGTTTGGATCAAGAGCATCCGATCGCGCTCGGGTTTCGAACATATTGCGATAGACGGCGTCGCATGGCAACGCAGGCCGCCAATTGCCCTTATCACCGAAAACCATAGAATGCCGATCGCCTGCGGGTTGCAACGAGCGTTTACGCTCGACGCCGCGAGCAATCCCCCTTGCATCGAACCAACTCGAACACGAGGAGAATCCGGATCATGTTGCCCCCGCGTCGTCGGACGTTCGCTATTTGTTTTCTTACGATGTCATCGGTTCTCGCGGCAAGCGGCCTACTCCTGGCCGATGACGCCCCCGCACCGAAGGCGGTGACGGTTATTCCAGCCCCCGACGACTACGGCGAGGCCTTCAAGATCCCGAAGGATGAACTTGAACTGCTGCTCAAGCCACTGACGGCGGACGAACTCATCGTCGAGGCGGATGCGTGGCTGGACATGCTCAAGTCCAAGGTCAAGGAAATCAGCGACGAAGAGATCAAGGTCAAGCACGCCAATCGCGAGATCGCGAAGGCCGAAGAAAAGGCGGACGCCGCCGCCGAGAAGAAGGCAGAGGCTGAATCCGTCGCCGAAGCGAAGAAAGAGGAAGCCGCGAACGTGTCCGAGACCGCAACGGCGGCGCCGGCGGCGAAAGACGCCCATGTCGAAGCCGAGGCGGCCGACAAAGAAGCCGAACAAGCCAAGGCACAGGAAGCGGCCGCAAAGAAGGAGGCCGAGGCGCAGGCCGAGAAGAAGAAGGACAAGCTCGTCACTGTCATCACGAAGCGCGAGGATCAGCAGAAGATCATCGATCGATTCAATATCGTCCTCGCGGCCCTGACTCGAAAAGGCGGCGACGCCAAACCCTATGAAACCTATGTCAATGCCGTCAGCGGAATCAAGATCGACGTCTCCGACGCCAGTGCGGTATGGGTCTCGATCTGGGGCTGGGCCACTTCCGAAGAGGGCGGCCTGCGACTCGCCAAGAACATCGGTCTGTTCCTCGTCACGCTGTTCGCCTTCTGGATTCTCAGCCGCATCACGGGCCGCGCCGTTCGCCGCGGCGTGAAGATGATGCGCGGCGCCAGCGATCTGTTCCGGGATTTCCTTGTCAATTCGGCTCGACGCAGCGTCCTGATCGTCGGATTGATTGTCGCTTTGGGGCAACTCGAAGTGGAGATCAGCCCGCTGCTTGCGGCCATCGGCGCCGCGGGATTCGTTGTCGCATTCGCATTGCAGGGAACGCTCAGCAACTTCGCCAGCGGCATTCTCATCCTCGTTTACCGTCCGTTCGACGTGGGTGATTTCGTCGAAGTCGCGGGCGTCAACGGGACCGTCGAATCGATGACGCTGATGACAACGACCATCAAGTCCGCGGATAACAAGCGCGTCGTCGTGCCGAACAATAGCATCTGGGGCAACGTCATCACGAACGTCACGGGCAATTCGACACGACGCGTCGATATGGTCTTCGGCATCGGCTACGGCGACGACGGCGACAAGGCCAAGGGTATTCTCGAGAAGATCCTGACGGATCATCCGCTTGTTCTGAAGGACCCGGCGCCGGTCGTCCGCATGCACGAACTCGCCGACTCTTCCGTGAATTTCGTCTGCCGGCCCTGGTCGCTCACCAGCGACTACTGGACAGTCTATTGGGACGTCACGCGCGAAGTGAAGAAGCGGTTCGACGCGGAAAGCGTTTCGATCCCCTTCCCGCAGCGGGACATCCACGTGTATCACGAGACGGCCGTCCCTGCCGCGGATAAGTAGTCACGCGGGCGATTTTTCGGAAGCATCGCAGCTGCGCACTTGGTGCTGCCGTCCGCTCGATTTTGCGGCCTCAAGTTGGACGATCTGCGCGCTTCGCGGCTTGAGTTCTGGCGTCAGGGGGCACCAGACGCAACGTCGCAATCCCCTAGAACGACGCCGCGATTCGTCGAAGTCCGCACCGATCGTCGATATAGACGGTATGGACACCGTCACGCGCTTGCTTCGACAGATCGCACGTTCACACAGGAAGGTGACGGCGACGCTTGAAGATTCCGATGCCTGCGTCGCCGCCCAGCGTGCGATCCTTGTGAATGTTGCAGTCGGACTTTTCGGCGAATCGATCCGGAATGAGCTCCCGACCGCGCCCGAATGCGATGCGTTGGGCGCGGCCTTTCGCGACCTCGCAATCTCGGCCATCGCCGATCACGATGAGCAAACTCGCCCAAGAGTCGGCGCCGATCTGCTCGCTGCAGTCCACGAACAGCTCGCAGCGCCCAGCGGCGTCGGCGTGCATTACACGCCCCATCGCGTCGCCGACTATATCGCCGAGTCCGCCATCGCCGAGCTCATTTCCACGCGATGCGACGTCGATCCGGAGACGGCCAAATCCATCGTGTCGACGACGCCATTCGTCGAGATCGACGGCGAAACGACGCGCCGTATTCTGAGACTACTGAAAACGACAGACGTCTGTGACCCGTCCTGCGGCACCGGTCATTTGCTTCTCGCCGCCGCCGAAACGCTTGCACGAGCGGAAATGCGGCTACTCGGCAATCTCGAACCAACAAGCAAGGACGCGGGGCGAATCCGTCGGCGAATTGCGATGCGCCGGCTTCACGGTCGCGATATCGACGTCGACGCCGTCGCAATCACGCGTCTGCGCCTCGCCGCGTGGGCCGCGGATACAGGCGCTTCGAGCGAAGTCAAGATTCCCGCAGACAACGTTCACGCGCGCGACATGCTCAAATCGTCATCCGCGCGTTTGGACCAGGAACGTCGTTTTGACGTCATCCTGATGAATCCGCCTTACGTCCCGACGTACTCCCGCCGCTCGCAATGCGATCATCGTGAACCGATTCGCACGTTCGCCGCTCAACGCGAACTTTCCGGTCGACTCAACCTCTTCGGCTGCTTCATCATCCGCGCGATGGAAATCGTGAAAGCCGGCGGTGTCGTGTCGCTGATTGTTCCCGACACCTTCGCCTCGGCCGGCGCATACGCGGATCTGCGAAGAGCACTCACAGTGAATTACGGTCGCCAACAATGGACCCGCATAGACGCCCGCGTATTCAAGGCGCAGGTTGGCAGCGTCATCCTGACCTGCTCTGACAGAGACGATTCACTCTCGGCCGATTTCATCGACATTCCCCGCAAGTTGAGCGCCGAGTCATCGCGATTACGCTCGACGCCCCTGGCGGCGATTCGCGGCGACGAGCACCAGATCTTGTTTTTCGACAACGAAATTGAGCAGTCCATCTGGCGCATGGTGCGGACGGCCGACACGTTGCCGCTGAAATCATTCGCGAGAGTCCGCGACGGCGTCAACACCGGTCCGCGCCGAATGAGAGAGAGTCTTCTAGAGCCCGCAGCACCATCGATCTTTCGCCGCCCCCTCATCGAAGGCGGCGACATCGATCCGCGCGGTTTCGTTCTCCATGAACCGGCTCGCACCATTTTGTACAACCCCGACATGATTGACGACGACGCACGGCTCGCCGGCGCGTCGCTTCGCGATCCGGCCATTTTCGACGCGCCGAAAGTCGTGACGCGACAGACCGCCGATTCACTTATCGCCGCCCTCGAACCCGCCGGCGGCGTGGTTGCCCTCAACTCCGTTCATTGCATCAGCGTAGAGAAGAACGAACACTCGCTCCTTCCGGGACTCATGGCTTTGCTGAATTCCCCGCTCATCCGGCTCTATTACGCACTCGACGGCGGTGAGCAACGCGCGATTCTGCCGCAGGTCCGCATCGCATGGCTGCGCGAGCTGCCCGTCGCCCGAGACGTCCGTCGCTTCCTGGCGGAGCTGGCCCCGATGGGTGAGGAGATCATCGAGCGTCTCAGGACGAACGCCGGCATTCAGGATTCGATGGATCGACTCCACGACACTGTGTGCCGGGCATATGGCATTCCGACGCACAAGTACGCACACGTCCTGGCGTGCTACCACCATCGATTCCCGAGATTCGCGGACCTCGCGACGCTGACTCGCCGCCCTCGAAGCGTGCGAGTCGCCTGAACGACCTATATTCCTAACCTTGTGCCTGACGTCCTTGAAGTCGGTCGATCGTCCGCAACCTCGGCGAAAACTGCCGATCGTTCGTCATCCCCCGCGCATTTCATGCCGATCAAGCGCGAGAGGGGGATAAGGAATATGTTCACATCGCCGACGAACCGCCGAACCATGGAGCGTCATCGTACGCGCGGGTTGATACGCTGGACTGATTCGGAGACTGCGCGCGCCAATGACGGCTGGCTCTGCGACTGTTCGATCAACGGCGTCGCATTTACCACGTCTAGCGAAGAGGCACCCGCCCTTGGAGACCGAATCAGGATCCTGGGCGGCGACTCCCAGGGGCAGCTCCTTTCCGTCGTCCGGGTCCGGCAGTTGCGTGGCGACACCGTCATGATTGCCTGCACACCCAATCAGGGCTGAATTCGATAGGTGACAAACCTCCCCTGGGATCCGATCCGATTTCGAGAGGGCCTTAGTTATCAGACGTTGGGTCTGCGGGTGGCTGTCCGCAGCCATATCGCGGATTGCCCGGCCCAGTCGCGGCTGATTTCGGTCTTGCGCGGGTTACTCCCATAAATTACGCATATTCGATGCGTTACCTCGGATCGGTCACTTTGCGGGCCGGCCACGCGTGTCCGAGTTCCCAAAATATCGTATAATTTACTTACTGGGGCCTAATCGGCGCTCTCCAACTGAGCGCCCAAGCGTTGCCGTCGCGTCACTGTTTCGCGGTCAACCCGGCAGCCCATTTCAACGGCCCCATTAGTCCCGACGGCAAGGGATACCTTGAGCCTCCTCATGTGGACGCATTTCCACATCAGCTGGGGTCGGTGCCTCGTCGTCTTTGCAGATAAGGAGCGTCCCGATGTTCCAGCACTTCGACCCAAACGAGGCGGAGCGATTCAAGCCGATCACGCGAGCGAACGTCGCCCGTACGCCATACTGGAACCGACTTTCGCCCGATTTGCAGGAAGCCGTCAACGTCGTCTCGGCCGTCCTGCCGTTTCGCTCAAACGAATACGTGGCTCGCGAATTGATCGACTGGGATCGCGTTCCGCACGATCCGATTTTCCAGCTCACATTTCCGCAGAAGGGCATGCTCCGCGAAGACAACTATGAGACGATCGCGAGTCTCATACGCGCCAACGCTCCTCATGATGAAGTCGAGCTCGCCGCAGACAGGATACGCCTGCAACTCAATCCGCATCCAGCAGGTCAGCTGACGCACAATGTGCCGAAACACCATGGTTGTGCGGTTCCGGGCGTGCAACACAAGTATCGCGAAACCTGTCTTTTCTTCCCGAGCAACGGTCAGACGTGCCACGCCTACTGCACGTTCTGCTTCCGCTGGGCGCAGTTCATCGGCCATGACGACCTCAAATTCGCCAGCCACGAAGCCGACACGCTCGTGGAGTACCTTCGAGAACATCGCTGGGTCACCGACATTCTGTTCACGGGCGGCGATCCCATGATCATGGGTACGAAAGTCCTTCGCCGCTATATCGAAGCCCTGCTTCATCCCGATCTCGAACACGTGCAGACGATTCGCATCGGCACCAAGGCCGTCGCCTATTGGCCGCAGCGGTTCGTTACGGATCCCGACGCCGATGCCCTGATGACGCTCTTCGATCGTGTGGTCGCAGCAGGCAAGCATCTCGCCGTGATGGGACACTATTCGCACCCCGTCGAACTCTCGACAGACATTTCTCAGGAAGCCGTCCGCCGCATCCGCTCGACCGGCGCCAACATCCGCATGCAATCGCCGCTGATCCGTCACGTGAACGACGACGCCACGACGTGGGCCGACCTCTGGCGCACCGGCGTCCGTCTCGGTGCGATCCCCTACTATATGTTCGTTGAGCGTGACACCGGCGCGCGGCGGTACTTCGAAGTTCCGCTTGTCAAGGCATGGGACATTTTCCGCAAGGCATACAGCCGCGTCTCGGGGCTTGCGCGCACGGTTCGCGGTCCGTCCATGTCCGCCACGCCCGGCAAAGTGCATATCCTCGGAGTTTCCGAAATCGGCGACGAGCGGGTTTTCGTTCTGGAATACCTGCAGGCGCGAGACGCGAGTCTCGTTCGCCGGCCGTTCTTCGCCTGCTTCGATCCGACCGCATCTTGGTTCGACCAACTCGTACCGTTCAGCGAACGAGATAAGCAGTTCTTCCCGGATGCAGACGACTCGGAATTCGGGGAGGAGTCCCGGCCTGTACCTTTGCGTGTATCCCCGGGTTTGTCAGCCACTTCCCGGCCCTGACCGCCCGAGCCCGCCCCCCTGCGGCCGAGAATCAATTTCCGTATCCGCTTCAGCGGGGCGTCGGTCAAGAGGCGTGCGCAATGACCCGAATCAATCAACAGCGATTCCCATCACGCCGCAAACGAGGTGCGCGCATATGCTGACTTCGGCCGACAATCCCTGTGCGATCAAGATTCAGGACATCATGTCCAGACCCGTTCATACCGTGCAGATGGACGATTCGCTGAAGGCCGTGCGCGACAGCTTCTTCTCACACGGATGCCATCATGTTGTCGTTCTCGAGCGACAGAAGGTCTACGGCGTCGTGTCGGATCGCGACGTGTTGAAGGAGCTGAGTCCATTCGTCGGCAATCAGGCCATGGAAAGACCTCAGGACGCCAACACCCTCAAGCGCCGCGTCCATCAGATCATGTCCCGCACGCCGGTCACGATCGGCCCCGATGAATTCGTGGCCGCGGCGGCGCAACGGATGATCGAAAAACGCGTTTCCAGCCTTCCCGTCGTCGACAAGGAAGGCAAGCTCGTCGGCATCGTCACGCAGCGCGACATCCTGAAATGGGCCGTCAGTGCCTGTCCTCTGCCACAACCGGTCGTCGAAGTCGCGAAATAGAGGCGGATGCATCAGCCGGGGACGATCGCGATCTTTCGAGCGTTGATAACCAGATTGCCGTCTTTACTCCGACTCGCAATCTCTCCACGGACCACGATCTTCGCCAAGGGCATCAGACCATGCCGGCCCTCGGCGCTCTCGCGAATCGGCTTGCCATTTTCATCGACGATCTGAATCGTCGCCGTATTCGCCGCCATCGACTCGGGCGTCTCGCAGCAATAGTCCCAAGGCGTCTTACAGCTATCCCCGTGAAGTTGATCGCACGACTTGAGCGCCGCATCCGTCAATACGAACACCGCCGCGCCATCGACGAAGGGCCGCGCTCGTCCGCCGATCCGCCCACGAACGACAACTTCGCCGCTGGACGCGCCGCGCTCCTTCAGTTTGCGAACGCCAATCGCGTTGGCCGGCGCCGTTTCGACAAACATACTCGTGGGTAGTGCTGACGACTGTTCTCCGGACGAGTCCGCCGACGGCGCCCCGCCTCCGCTCGATTTGCCGTCGCACGCTACAAACAAGACACTGATACCAATCATCGCCGCAATAAGTCGCAGGCATCCCGAAATCATCGCATCCTCCAGTTCGAGCGCGTCGCGCCCATTCTTACATTCCTTCCGTCCGCAACGCCTCCACAATGGGAAGCCGCAGACACTGCCACAGCGCCGGAATGACGCCGACCACGCTGATCGCCACCCCCGCCGCCAATCCGATGAGCAACACGGGGGCATCCATCACGATGGCGAACGCCCCCATCGAAAATCGAACGGCGATCCCGTCCAACACGACGAGCCCGAAAATCGCCGCTAGGATTCCCCCCGCCGCCGCCGCAAGCATCGACTCCACCAGAAAGCTGACGACGATTGCTCGGCGTGGATACCCGAGTGTCTGCAGCGCTGCGAGTTCGCGAACTCGGCCCGCAAACGCCGCGTGCATCGTATTCAACCCGCCGAACAGTCCGCCGAGTCCGATCAGGCACGCCGTCGCCCACACCATCGCTCTCACGGGCCCATAGAATGCAAGCAGGCCGGCGTAATAGTCCGCTTCCCGCATCGCCACGAGTTCCAAGTCCAGTCGTTGCGCGCACCAGACGTCCACATCCGCGAACTCCGCCGAGCCCAGCGTCGCGACGACGCACGACAACGTGTCTCGTTTTGTTGCAATCTGCAAATCGGCCAGCGACGTCCATATCTCTGCGTCCATCACCGAATTCGGCGCCGCGAATCGCCCGACGATTCGCCATGCGTGATGGTCGAACCACAATTGCTCACCGACGGCCAAGTCATCGGCGTCCACCCCCAGCCGAGTGGCCGCGTAGCGCCCGACGATCAGTTCATCCGCCCCGGCTCGCGGCGCGCGCCCCTCGACGATCGACACCTCCGGATGCACAAGGAACGCCGTTTCCGTTACGCCCCGAACGACAGCGGACAGTTCTTCATGCGAGTCCGCCGCGCGCTTGACCACGAGGGCCATACTCACTTCCGGCGAGACATAATCCACATCCAATCGCCGGCGAATCCCGGGTACGCTTGCCGCGAGCAGCGTCGGGACATTCCGGGCAATCTGGCTGCGCTCGATACTCTCTTCGCTCCCCGCGCCCAGCACGAGTACGTTGTTCGCATGGTGCCGGACCTCCATGCTTTGCTGCATGCCGCGCACAAACCCGCCCGCCGCCAAGACGAGCGTCACGACGAGTGCGCTACCCAAGACGCTCGCCGTCAGTCGCGACGGCGACCGACCGAGATTCCGCACAGCGTACTCAATTGGCAACAACCTCAATCGCATACACGCTCCGGGCCTACACAGCGCGAAAACACGCGACGATCTCCCGCCGCGCCGCCTGCCACGCGGGCGCCAATCCTGCAATCACGCCCACGCCCGCGGCAATCACGACGCCCCACGCCATTGTCCCAACCGACGATGTCACGGGAATGCTATGGCTCTCCACCGACAGCGCCAGAGAGGCTCGCGACAAGAACGCAAACGCCAGCGAACCGCCGATCGCCGCGCCTGTCACGCTCAACAACAAACCCTCGCTCACCAAGAGCCGTGCGATTAGATGCCCCCTGAATCCCAGCGTCTGGAGGATTGCATGCTCCCGGATCCGGTCCTGCACGCTCAACATGATCGCGTTGCCCACGAGCGCCAGGACCGCTCCCAGGCATCCCCAGCCCAGCCAGCGCATAAACCCGACGATCTCGATCACATCCGCCGCCGCCCGCGCTACAAACGCCTTCTCGGGGCTCGTCTTCGTCGGTTCCTGCGCCGCCGCGAACATAGCGTCAATCTCCGACGCGACGCGCTCCAGCGCGTCCGGATCGCGCACCTTCACGTTGAACTGGGTGACGATTCCGCCCGCACGACTCTTCGATGCATACTGAAGAAAATCCAGGTGCACGTAGGCGACATTCTGATCCGAGGCCTCCGTCGATCGAATGACGCCTGCGACGTAAACCGTTATCCCGGCCGCCTCGAACCGATCTCCGGCGCTCAGCTTCCTCCGCACCGCCAGCGTCTCGCCCAATAGCGCCGCATCGCTACGACTTTCCCATGCCTTCAACGACCCGCCAACGACGTCGAATCCCGGAGCAAACGACGCTAGAAACGCGTTGGTCGGCACGCCGCGAAACGTCACGACATCCAGGCTCGTCCGGCAATTGCTCACGACAATCTTGATCGGCACGACAGACTGTACGCCGGCGATCCGCTCGATCTGCTGCGCGTACGACTGCGGCATCCGACTCGTAAACGGGCAGTATCGATCCTTGCGATACACGACCAGCGTCGTATCTCCGGCTCGCGCCGTGGTCGCCGCGTCCACGCCCGCCTGCATCGCCCGCACGGCAGTGAATAGGAACATCGCCACCGCAACGCCGGCGATCGTCAACAGGCTCCGCGTCCGCGCCCGCCACACCTGTTTGCACACCAAAGGTACAAATCTCGCTGCAATCATGCCGTCGCCCCCGACGCGATCTCATGTGCTTCCGCCAAACGCCCCTTGTCCAGGTGCAACGTCCGACGGGCATACGCCGCGCAGTGCGCGTCATGCGTCACCATAACCAGCGTCTTGCCAAGCTCGTCGTTCAATCTCACAAGCAGCGACATGATCGCCTTCGCGCTCACGGCATCCAGGTCTCCCGTCGGTTCGTCGGCTACGATGATCCGCGGATCCGTCACGATCGCCCGTGCGATCGCCACGCGCTGTTCCTGCCCACCGGACAATTGACGCGGAAAGTGATCATGCCGATCGGCAATCCCCACAAGTTCCAGCGCCAGCGCCACGCGTTCGTGCCGCGACCGCCGACTCTGGCGATGCAAAAGCAACGGCAATTCGACGTTTTCATATGCCGTCAATGTCGGAATAAGGTTGTAGAGCTGAAAGACATAACCGATGTAGTCGCTCCGCCATGCGGCAAGTCGGCTCCGCGACATACCGGCGAGTTCGTGACCATCGATCCTCAGGCTCCCTGCCGTCGGCTGATCAATCCCTGCGATCAGATTCAGCAGGGTCGACTTCCCGCTTCCAGAAGGACCCATCAGGGCGAGGAATTCCCCCGACTCGACGTCGAGCGCCAAGTCCGCCAATGGCGTGATGTTCGTGTCGCCCTTCACATACGTCCGCGACAGTCCGCGACATTCAATCAGCGCCATCACGAGCCTCCCGCGCTTCGCCAGTGATGCGTATGCGATCGCCATCCTTCAGCGTTGCCGACGACTCGACAATCAATCGATCCCCCAGACGCAGCCCCTCGCAAATCTCCACATACCCCTCGTCGCTCCGCCGCCCCGTCTTCACGTTCACGCGCCGAGCCACGCCCGCCACCTGATCCGCCAGCCAGACAAACGCCCCGTCACCTTCCCCACGCAGGGCGGTCGCAGGTGCGAACAGCACATCCGAACGCACGGTTGCCGGCGACGTCGATTCGCCGAGGAATCGCGCCCGCGCCAACATCTCAGGTTTCAACGCCGAGATCGGATTCTCAATCGCCACTTTCACCTGCAGTGTGTTTTTCTGCACATCCGCCTCGTGCACCACGCGTGTGATCCGACCGGCGAATACGCGATCCGGCAACACGTCCACGATGATCTCGGCCCGCTGTCCGACGCCGATCTTCGCAGCCTCGGACAATGGGACATCGACGCGCACCTGCAGCTTCTCCGGATCGTACAATCGCACCGCCTGCGCTGATTGCGGGTTGTCCATGTTGAGCATGAGCTTCGAACCCGGCGCCGCCAGCCGAGTCATCACAATTCCTGCCGACGGTGATCGCACTTCCATCCGCGAGAGCGTCAGCGCAGCGCTGTCGCGCATCGCCGCCGCCTTCGCCACCGCGGCCTCCGCTCGCTTTACCGCCGCTTTGGCGTCGCCCAGCGCACGCGTGTCGATAATTCGCAACTCCAATTGACGCCGCGCCGCAACCTGGTCCGCTTCGATCGCGGCAATCTGCGCCTCGAGGATCGGCCTTCGTTGTCGCACCTTCTCCAGTTCAGCCTGCTGCACCTCATACGCCTGTCGTGCATGCACGAACTCGATCTCGCTGGCCTGCCCTCGTTCGTGAAGCGGCGCGACGCGATCCAGGTCCGCCTTCAACGAAATCGCCGCAGCCTCCTCGCGCGCGACTTCGGACGGCCATCGCGCCAGCTCCGACCGTTTCTCTGAGAGCTGCGCCGCGACCTTCTCGCATCGCCGCGTCAACTCGATCGGATTGGCCCAGTTCTGCTCCGCTTCGCGCAACATTGCGTGTGTCGATTCCAACTGAGCTTGCGTCTCCGCATGCCGCGCTTCGGTTTGCGCCAGGGCAATCCGCGCGTCATCGTCCACAAGCCGCGCCACGACCTGCCCCGCCTCAACACGATCGCCTTCCAGCACGAGCACCTCGTCGACGACGCCGTCCGCCAGCGCCGACACAGCGACGGTGAATGGATCCGCCTCCACCCATCCCGGCGCCTGAACGAGCATACCCGCCTCCGCCGCCGGGACGCCCCCCGACTTGGCAATCAACGGAACCACGCGTACATCCGTCACTGGCAGCAACACATCCCTGGCTGCGAAACCGAGTATGCCGAGCGTGATCATCGCAATGCCGCCCGGCAACAAGACACGCGTCTTCCAACGCCGCCCCGGCAACGGCACCTCCGTTCGCCGAACCGCCTCACTCGCGATGTCTCGTCCACGCGAAAGTCCCGCCAATTCGACTTGATCAACCTGATTCATCACTCATTCCTCAAACTCAGTTAGAGTGTCAATATCTCCGTATGGTGGATTCGCAGCGTTCAATCGCCTGCCACGGAGCGCCGAGCGGACGTGGCGGCTCCAAACGGAGTCACTGCCGTGCAACCCCAAAAGCCCGGCATGACCAGCAGGATCGCCACGCCCCGCACGGTCCCCAAGACGAGATCGTTCAAGCGACAGTGCCGTCGGCGAATCAGCACAACACAATGCGCAAACGCGCGCGAAGCACAGATCTCGCCGTCATCAGGATTGTGAAAATGGAAGTTAATATCACGCGCGAGAACCGCGCGCAAGAAATCAGGCTCGCGGAGGATGAAACACACCCGCACATGTCTGACTCGCGGGGCGCGAATCGGTAATCGGAACGACCTCCGTTACCGGCGTCCAGGCGACTATGACCCCCACGACGAGCGACGTGGAACACGGCACTTTGCCATACCCGCAAGGCGCAGGACACGTGGGGGGACACTCGCAAGGTCCGTCGCGATCGGAGGACTCGCTCTTGACGGGCGAATCGCCCGGAACCGTACTGCAGGCATGTGAGGCACAGCACTCGGCTTCCGCCGCCGGCATCACTCGGCAAGTGTCGGCAAGACACGGCAGCGCCGCTGCCGGGACGATCAACCCGATCGCCCCGAGGACCGTAATGCTAAGACTCAGTTGGTACGTCAGTCGGCGCACGGACGCCTCCTATGCACAGTCGTTCGACCTAGTATACCATCATCGACGCCAATGACCTGCATGATTTGCCGCGTACGACCGAAATTTCGCGCCCCGGCCGTCACAGTACCGCGTTGGGACACGATCGAGCGAATTGCAGTCGGACATGCGTTACTCTCTTGTTGCACTCCGCCCCCATGCGAAGCGTCGCCCCACCGGAGTACTCCATGCGGACCACGAGATTTGACGGCAATCAGCTCTTCGGCGAGATTTCCATCGTCCGGCGACCAGGTCAGACAGTTGACTGCTTGACGAACATTTCATTCACAGCGATCTGGCGCCGGCGACGAGGCGACAATGACCATGTTCAGCAAACCGAATCGGAGCCACGACCGAAGGCCGTCGATCCTCTACGCCGCGATCCTGCCCCTGCTGGTCTGCATCGGCTGTCAAAACAATACACGCATGCAGACTGACCCGCGGACCAACGCCACGGCGCGCACCGCGCTCCGCGACGCCCTTCCAATCTTCGACCGCGCCGGCGATCGAGTCGACTGGATCGAGATGATCCGGTCCGCGCAAGCCAAGGACGTCGTCATCATCGGCGAACAACACGACGACGCGACGGGTCACGCCGTGGAACAGGCCGTCGTTGAAGACGCCGTCGCCCGCTGGCCCGATACGGCACTCTCCATGGAAATGCTCGATCGCCGTCGACAGTCGACCGCGGACGACTACATCGCGGGGATCATCAATCGCGATGAATTCCTCGAAGAGATCGCGACGACGAAATTCCGATCTGTCACACGATCCTACCTCGACGGCGAAATCAACCGCGCGACATTTGAAGAGCGCATCTTCGCACTCGGCTGGCCCGATTGGCCAAACAACTATCAACCTATCATCGATGTTGCCCGCTCATTTGAAATGCCTGTTATTGCCTCCAACACGCCGTGGCGCCGTTACGGCAGTCTCGCCAACAAAGAGGGCTTCGAGCGGTTGGCCGCACTGACGCCCGCACAACGCGCGCTCGTTGAGGTCCCCGAATTCCTGCCCGAAGGAACCTATCGGGAGCGCTTCTGGAAAGTCATGGGAGGCGGCTCGAACGGGATGGCCGCAGAAAAACCCTCGCCGCACGGCAAGCCGGGCGAGAACTCCAGCATCATCGACGGCGCCTTCCGCGCCCAATGCGTCATGGACGCCACGATGGCCGACTCGATTGCCGACGCCCTCAACACGCGAACCGGCCGCATCATTCATCTCGTCGGTCAGTTCCACAGCGACTTCATGGGCGGCACAGTCCAGCAGCTCCTGCACCTGAGGCCGAAAACGCGTGTCATGACGATCAGCATGCAGGCCGTCGAATCCGAAACGCTGCGTGAAGAGGATCGCGATCGTGCGGATTTCGTGATCTACACCGGCGGCGACGCCAGGTAATTCGCATTTGCGTGTATTCAGGACACGCAGGCCGGCAACCCTGTGCAAGTTGACATTTCATCGCACGTTTCGAATGATCTTTCGTGGGATTTGACGAACGGGCTGATGAGAATGCCGGACCAGCGCAAATCAGGCGACGAACCTGTCACTCTCCAATACGGAGCAGAATCGTCTCGACGGAATCGCTCGCGGGACGGCATGGCGATATTGATCCTGGCGTTCGTCAATCTCGCCGTTTCCGTCATTTCCGCGGTCAAGACCGACATTTTCGGCGGTCCGAATGCGAACGACTTCCGCGGTTTCACGATCATTGTCTTCCTGGGCGCGCTGATTCAACTCGCCGCCTCTCCGCGGTCATCCCGAAAGATGGCAGTCGCGATTCTGCTCTGTCTGATGAGCCTTGTCGTGCAATTGAGCTTCATTGAGTGCCCGCCCGATCGCTGGTTCATTCTCCAATAGGATTCCAAAGGGCGTCGCCGCTTCGCTTTGACTTACCCCTACGTCACGTGTTTAACTTCCCTCCCGATGAACGTCCTCCATTTCGCCCACAGCTTCATCCCCCAATACGGCGGCACCACGACGCGCCTGATCAATCTCCTGTCGGATCCGCGCCACACGCACACGATCTGCGTTCCCATGCCGAAGATCGACGGAGACATCCCGATCGAACAGCAGTTTGACAACATCAGCGTCCGCCGCGTCCCCCTCGCCCCTGGGCCGTCCATCAGCTTCTTCGCAGCTAATAACGCCAGGCGGCTTGCCGCTGTTGTTCGTCCTGACGATCGATTCGACGTCATCCAGGGACACAACCCGCCCCCGTTCGCCCGCGCCGGATTCCGCGTCGCCCACACGCGAAATCTACCTTGCATCTACGAAGCCCATCGCCTCTCCTTCGATTCCTTCGGCGCCAATCGCGAAACGCCGCTGCCGAATTCCATTGACCGCTGGATCCGCTGGATGATCCGGCGCGAGGAACGCCCTTTCTTCGAGCGGGCTGACGCCGTCATCGTTCAAACCGAGATGCACCGCAGACGGATTTCCGAGTGCTTCAGAATCGAACCCGAGAATATCCACGTCATCCCGATGGGCGTCGACGAAACGCTGTTCGACCCGAGCAAAGCCGTCGTCACAAAGGATGAAATCCGCAGGCGCCACGATTGGGACGATCGCACGGTTTTCTTTTACAACGGGTACCTGGGCTCCTCCAACGGTCTCATGACGCTGCTGGACGCCGCCCGCTCGCTGCCGACCGACGTCCGCAAGCGGATTCGCATTGCCCTGCTCGGCCGCGGCCCATTGCAGAAACAAGTCGAAAAAGCCGCTGCCGAGACGCCGGACCTGATCCAATCGCTGGGTCTCGTCCCCTACGAGCAGATGCCGGCGTACTACGCCGCAGCAGACGTCGTGGTTATCCCGGTCGCCCCCATCCGGCTCTGGGATTGCAACAATCCGACGAAACTGCTTGAAGCAATGGCCATGGCGCGCCCCGTGCTTGCCAGCAATGTTGGCGGCATCACCGAGCTCCTGGAAGACGGCGTCACGGGGATCACATTTCGCAGCGGTGATCGGGCAGATCTGGCGAAACGAATGGTCGAACTGGCGACATCGGCCGGGGATCTCGCCGCGATGGGCGTCGCCGCAAGACGTCGTATCCTCGCCGACCGAACGTGGCGTCAATCTCGCGATGCACTGCAACGATTGTATGACTCCCTCGTCTGAACGCCGCGTCGCTTGGCATTCGCGGAATGCCCGGCTAAGGTCACGCCCTGACGGTCACAGGGTCCCCAACGAACGATCCTGCGGTAGAAGGACACGAGCGCTGACGCATCAGGCGATTGAGCCGGGGTGGACGCAACCAAATGTTGCTGACGGCGGTGGACGACAAGTATCTCGACGAGGCGCAATATCTCATCAAGTCGTGCGCGCGTCATGCGCCGCAGGAGACTTTCTATCTATTCCTCGTGAACTCAAGCCCGGAACGGGTGGCGCCGCTTCAGCGAATTCATCCGAAGCTCGAAGTCGAACACGTATCCTGGCCGTACGATCGAGAGAACTGGCGCGGTATCATGTGCTGTGCCCGCTCGATCCCCATTGCGAAACTTCTCCATTCCCGCAATGAACCGTTGGTCTACCTCGATTCAGACACGATCCTTCGAGGGCCGCTTGACGGGCTCTTCGAGGAATTGAAGGAACACGACCTGCTGATCCGTCTGCGCCCCGACGATACTCTGATCGGCCCAGGCGGCACGCCCCATGGCGCCAAGTTCAACAGCGGCGTGATCGCGGTTCGGCCGACGCCGGCGACGCTCGAGTTCACGCAGGAATACGACCGCAGAATCCGCGACTGGATCGCCGCCGGAAAGCCGATCATCGAGCAGCGTCCGGAAGCGCGGGTCAACGTCTATATCGATCAGGAATTCCTTTATCTCAGCTATGAGTCGCTGAAAGACCGCCTGCGGTTTAAGCCGCTCCCCGAGAAGTTCAACGATGCGAAATTCAGACCCGACGGAGTCATTTGGCATGGCAAGGGCACGGCGCGGCGGCATCCCGCCTATCGCATCGCGAAGTTGTCACTCGATTCCCGGCTACGCGCCGCCGCCTATGCTGTTGTCTCGAGTCCCCTTTCGCTCGCGTACTTCGTCGTCCGCAGGATCCGGCGTCTTTCCGCCTGAGTTCAACATCAAGACGTACTACCGCCACACGTCCAACGCAATCGATCCGGGTTCCACGCAACATGTCGCAGTCGATCACACAAGGCAGTGACTTATCGAGAATCGCCCGCCACAGCGTCGTCTATTTCATCGCGAGCATTCTGACGAAGGGCCTTCACGCCCTCCTGCTCCCTTTGTACACGCATTGGCTGACGCCCGATGACTATGCCGTCTTCTCGAATCTCTACGCCGTCTCGAGCCTGATCGTCGTCGCGACGTCTCTCTATCTGGACAACGCGTACGCCAGGTTCTACTTCGACGTCTGCGACAACGCGCGCGAACTCAGCAAGCTGTTCAGCACGCTCTTTATTTTCCTGACCGTCTGGGGCATCTTCGCCGCGTCGGCGACGTACTTCCTGCTGTCGCGCCCGTTGGCCAACGCCTACAACGTCACGCCCATTCCGTATGTCCTCGTCATCTGTCTGATTCCGCTCTTTTCGCAGTTCAACGCGCTGGCTCAAACCCACTTTCGATCGCAGCATCGCTCGGGGCTTGTGACGAGTTCCACGTATGTATTGTCCACGGCAAATGCCGCCGTTGCCGTCATCCTCCTCGTCGGATACCACGCATCGGCACAGGCGCTCCTCTGGGGCGCTCTCGCCGGCGAAGCGGCGTCCGCCATTCTGCTGTTCCGACGGCTCGCCAAAGAGCAGATGATCCGACTCACATTCGATCGCAAGACGCTGTGGACGTCGCTGGTCTACTCGGTCGGGCTCATTCCGCTGACGGCGGCCGGCTGGCTTTCGGGATACTCCGATCGCATCCTGATTGCATGGCTCGGAAACATGAACGATTCCGGCATTTATTCCGTCGCCTTCGAGATCGGTCGCGTCATCAATATCATCATTCTTGCGATCTTCATGGTCTACGGCCCGATGATGTTCGCGCTTCTGAAAGAGCAGAAGCAGGAGAACGTCATTCGCATTGAGCGGTTTCAGTCGTTCTACATCCATCTGCTCGTCGGAAGTGCATTTTTTCTGAGCCTGTTCGCACCAGACATCTATCGCGTCGCCGTCAGTCAGAAGTACTACGAGGGTGTTGTCTGGGTGCCGATTATCGCTGCCGCGTTCGTCTTCGCCGGTTTCCGGAAACTCTACGCAACGCCGATTTACTATCACAAGCTGACGTTGCTCATCTCCCTCGGCGGAATCGTCCAGGCCGGACTCAATTTCCTGATCAACTACTGGTTCATTCCGCGCTATGGCGCAGGCGTCGCCGCATGGTCTAAGCTGATCACAATGTTATTCGCCGCCGCGTTCTTTAATCTGCTCTGTCGAAAGTACCAACCGATCAGAATCGACAAGGCCGCACTCGGCGTCACGGGCATGACCCTGGGGGGTTGCCTCGGCGCTTATCTGATCGTCGCCTACGGGCTTCGCCTGCACGGGCTCCCCTTGTTCGCCTGCAAGCTGGCCATACTTGCCGGGGCAATCGTCCTCACATGGCGATCCCGTTTCGGGCACGCACTGTCCAAGCTTGCGATCGAAATCAAGGCGCGCATGCAACCGCCGCAAAAGGTATAATCGCCCGCAACGACTCGGCGCGCGTAACGGCGGCGACACGCCAATGATATCGCGGCCGCCGGAACGACGGACGCCAGGAGCATTCAGCAATCGCAATGAAAAGACAGCCCGGCATCTCGGTTCTCATCGCGACGCAGAATGAGGAAGCGACTGTCGATGCGTGCATTCGTTCCTTCTTCGACTTCGGAGACGAGATCATCGTCGTCGACAACGGATCCACCGACGACACGAAGGACATCGTTCGCGATTTCGAGCGACGCCATCCGGACAAGATCCGATTCTTCGACGCGCCCGATTTGCCCGACCTGCATCACAATCGCCAATACGCGCTGGAACGATCCCGATTTCAATGGATCGTTCGCGGAGACGCCGATTTCATCGCCTACACGAGCGGGGATTGGGACATCGCGCATCTCCGCGCATTCCTTCGTAGCGGCAAGCGACGTTTTCCACCGGCGATCGCCGTCCCGATCGTCAATGTCTCGGTCGACTACTGGCATACCGGGCCGCCGCGCAAGCCCGGCGGCATGCAGGCGAACCTTGATCGATGGTATCTCACGCCGGCCTATACGAGTTCACGCGTGCGCCTGTACCGCCACTTTCCGGGATTCCGCTTCCAGCGCCGCGGTCGCTGGGAAGCGACGCGCTATCATCTCGCCTATCGCGGGCTCGCCAGGATCTGGCCGAACCCTGTGTGGATGCACTGCACGATCAAGCCGGATATCCATCACTTCGTCCGTTCCGAACGAACCAACTGGCGCGAGCAAGGCGATTTCCAACGATTCCCGACGTTGCGTGACTACATCGCCTCGATCATCGGCGAGAAATACGGTACGACTGACATGGACGCGGCCGCGCGCATCTACATGGAACGCCACATCTTCCCGTATCTCATCCCATACGACGAATCGCAGCATGGGGCCTATCCGGCAATCGTCCGTGAGTTGATGCGCGACAACCCCGTGTATCGAATCTCCGAGCGGAACGGCTTGCGAGTCCGAGATCGAGTTGAACAGAAGACCACAGCCGCGACGTAATTCACGTCCGAGGCATCGACGTTTTCGATTGGTTCATTGTCTGTCGCACGACAAGTCCGCGTCGACAGCGGAATCGCGCCGCGTATAATCGCGCGGGAATTCGGCCGATCGATGAAAACGAACTCGCCGGCGCAACAGACGCTTGCGGCGGGCTCGCTTCAATCACAGCGCAATGGAGTGGTCGCTTGAGACTGTATCCTGAATGGGTTTGCGAGCTGCGCGGCCGTGATGCGACGTTCTTCATCGAACAGCTTGCTACACGAATCGATCGAGGTTCGCCCCATGCCGTCCTGGAAATCGGGGGCGGCGACGGGTACATCGCGGGGCTCGTTCATAACGCCGGATTCTCAATTCGCTCGACGGATCCGAGACCGCGCGAACCGCTGCACTATCCCGTCGATGTCATGAAGGCGTCGCGCCTGCCCTTTGAGGACGACAGCTTCGATGCAATCGTCTCGTCCAACGTCCTTGAACATATCGAAGACCTGCCGGCGAGTTTTGAAGAGATGCGCCGCGTGCTTCGCCCCGGCGGGTTCATGATTCACTCGATGCCCCGACCCGTTTGCAGCCTGATCACGACACTGGGCGCCCCCCTCGAGTATCTTCGCACCTGGTACTTCCTGCTGACGGGGCGGCTGCTTCGCTCGCGGGACTTTGCCCGACCTTTGCCCGAGCGCATCCCTTTCGCAGCGTGGATCAACCGCCGGCCCCGCCTGGCGAGCACGTGCTACAAACTGCTTTACGCCGGCTGGCAACTGTTGCCGCTACGTATCTTCCGCATCGGCTACGGTCACGGCACGGCACGCGGCCCAAGCGCGGAGCTGATCAACTGGCGCGAGTCAAGATGGCGAACGCGGTTTGCCGATGCGGACCTTGAGGTCATTGCCGTCCATCACGGTGACATGTCCTTCTCCATGAACAAGTTGTTTCCATTTCGATGCATGCGACTGAGATCGTGGCTCGCCAGACGCAACTGGGCGTCGATCGCGTTCTTCATCGTCGAACCCGCCGGGGCGACGACGGCCCGGCCGTGAGTTCTGAAGACCGGCGTCTGCAAACCCTGCCGAACCGACGCCCATCCTCTGCGCAAATCTACCCAGCCTGAGCAACCCAACGCGCCGGCTGCGTCGAAACGGACATGATTCGCCCCCCGCCGGGTGCGTTTCGGGGGCTGGCCACATCGAAAAAAGACGCAAAAAAGCGCGGCATGCCTCTTGCTGCTTTACGCTGACTCTATGTGTAAGACCGAAGCACCATTGCGGCGGAAAAAGATCGTGATGATCATTCACACGCGTCGCATATGTGGTTAGACCTCGAAACGTGGAGACTCTTTTGTGACGACCAACAAACGACGCTTGATGTACGGTATCACGGCATTGTCCCTCGTGTTTTGTTTCGCCCGCCCGGCGCAGGCCTCGCCGGAGGATACCACGGCCGACGCCGTCGTCGGTCAGAACGACTTCATTTCGAACCAAATCAACCAGGGCGGTGCAAACGGGTCCGCAGCCACGCTTTCGGGTAATCGCGGACTCGTCGTCGATCCGGACTCCGGTCGACTATTTGTCGCCGACTCCGGCAATAACCGCGTGCTGAGTTGGCCGGACGCCGCGTCGTTCATGAACGGCGACGACGCCGATCTCGTCTTCGGCCAGGCCGACTTCACGGGCATCGATGCCAATCGCGGCAACCTTAACCCGAGCGACAACACGCTATCCGGACCGCGCAGCGTCGCGGTCGATTCTGCCGGCCGGCTGTACATTGCCGATTCCAGCAATATCCGGATCCTTCGCTTTGATCCGCCGTTCAGCAACGGGATGTCGGCCGTGCAGGTCTTCGGTCAGGCGGGGAGTTTCACAACAGCCAACCAGGCCAACAGCATGAATGCAGCGGCGGACAACCTCGGCAATCCCGACGGCATCGCGGTCGACGCCGACGACAACCTCTATCTGGCGGATCGCTTCCTGCATCGCGTCTTCATCTACAACACGCCGGCCAGTACCGACACGACGGCGGACGTCGTGCTCGGCCAGCCGGACTTCACGTCGGCCGAACGCAACCAGGACGACCTCAGTCCGACGCCGAAACAGAACTCGTTTAACAACCCGATCGGTGTCGGACTCGACGCCACGGGCAATCTATACGTCGCCGACGAGGGCAACAACCGCGTCTTGTTGTTCGAAGGCACATTCACGAACAATCAGAATGCGTCCGCCGTCTACGGCCAGGCAAGTTTCACGACGGACACAAACGGCGCGAGCGCAACCTCGATGTTCGGGCCGGTCTACGTCGCCGTCGATCCGGTCAGCGGAAACCTGTACGTCGCCGACGCCATCAACAATCGCATCCTGGAATTTCAGGATCCGCAGAATGACACGACGGCCGACCGCGTGTTCGGCCAGGCGGGGAGCTTTACGACGCACGACGCGAACACCGGCGGCGTCACTGCCGACACGTTGAGCGATACGGCCGGCGTGGCGGTCGACCCCGACGGTAACCTGTACGCCGGCGATCGCCTGAACAACCGCGTTCTCCGGTTTAATGTCGCCGCGCCCGATCCCGGCAACGGCAACTCGAACGGCAACAGCAACAACAACGCCAATGACAACGGCAACGCAAACGCGAACGACAACACAGGCGACAATACGAATGACAACACCGGTGGCGGCGGGACGACCGACATGCCCTGCGGCGACTGCGGCGCCGGTATGAGCATGGCGATGCCGATGCTGCTGATCGGCCTGACGCGCCGACGGCGTGCAAAGCGCAGCAGCTGACGTCGAAGGTCACATTGCCTGTCACCTGAACACCTTGGTCGCTGGCGATGACTTCGAAAACTCACTAGGCCATTCGGCTTCGCCGGTCGCCAATCGCGCGAGATGGATCGCGCGGGCGACCGGCGCATGCGCGGACCTCTCCAAGGGCAACCACATGTACGACATGAAGCAATTGACGAAACTCAAGAAGCTGGGCGACCTGGCGCCGGGCGCATTCAAGGGGTTTGTGGCGTTCGACGAGGCGGCGTTCAAAGACGGCGCAATTCCGCTGAAGTACAAGGAACTGATGGCCGTCGCCGTGGCGTTGACGACGCAGTGTCCCTATTGCATTGAGATTCACGCCAAGAAGGCAAAGAAGGCCGGCGCGACGGAGACGGAACTAGCCGAGACGACACTCGTCGCGGCCGCCCTGCGGGCAGGCGGCGCGATCACGCACGGAACGCACACGCTGGAATGACTACGCCGAATCGGCGGGCCATCGCGCGCCGATTCGGATTGACAGCTCGTCCTCGACTTACCGGACAGTTACTTCCTGCGACCCGTTAATACGAACGGTGCAATGGTAATCGGTGATCGGCATCCTGCGGACCTGAAGCCTCGTCTCGTCGATCAGTATGTCGCCGGCGACGCGGCGCTCAGAATCCAGGCTCCGCCGGGAACAACGAGTCCCGCATCGCCATGAGTTCCTCGCACGTGTCGATGTCCGCCGGAATGGGCACAAGGATGATCGGGCTCAGGCCCAGATCGCCCCACTGATCCGGGTTGTTCGGCGTGTTCAGCAGATCGAGCGAGGCGCCGAGGACCAGCTGCTCCGAATCGTCGATTACAACGCCCTGCAGTGAGCCGTCGGCATAAAGTGTCATCTCGTTTTGAAAGATCTCACGGCGGGCAATGTAGATTTCCCCTTCGATCAGGCCGTAGAGCGTAACGAAGACTGTCACGCCGGGTTTGCCATCATTATCGTCGTCATTGATCAGCGGATCGTGCGGGTCATTGGTCAACGGCTGATCGGGATCACCGTCGATTCCGATGAGCGTCGGCGTCGCCGGTCGGCGGATCTTCCACGCGCCGTTCTCATGATAAACGTCGACGACGGCGCTGCGCGGCTGAATTGCCTGCGTCGCCTCGTCGGGAAATGTCGTGACAAAGGGCTGGTTTGCCTTGTATTCGGCGTGGCAAAAGCGATCGTATTCGACGAGTTCGCCATCCTCGATGACTAGATCTGTGAAGCCGTACGAAATGACGAATGTGGATAATGGACCGTTCGGCGTCTCGCCATCGTACGCGACAATATCGTAGTGGGCATACCGCCCCGCCATGCTCGCCATGGCGTCTTCCCTGCTTTCGGGCGGTTGCCAGCTCGGATCATCCGACGGCGGCTCATACAACGGGCTGTCCGGCCAGGGCGCTGTTGTCGAGCAGCCCAGCAACGTGCATGCAGTACACACCAGCAAGATCCGTGACAAATCGCGATACAACGGCAACTCCATTTCAGCCTCCCCATCCGGTCGCAGTCCTTTCGCAGACAATAGCCGATCATAGCACGGTCCTCATGACGATTCATGCGAGGCCGTTCAATCAACGAGACAGGTGGGTCGTACAGTCAATCGCCTGCGCGGCTTAATCCAACGGCGTCATGCCCATGTTTCGTGCCGCGGAACTGCAAGCCGCCCCCGATCCCCACGCTAATTGACGCCGCAGGCAAACAAGGCGACCATCTGGAAAGCGATTCTTCAGACTCGAACACAATGGAGAGGTCCCGTATGTCGCTTCCGTACCTCGCGAGTCGCTCGGCCCGCATTGTCCCGACGGCGTCCATCCTATTTGTAGCCGGCTGTTCCTTGCATGCCGACCCGCTATCAATGGGCGTGATCGAGCGGTCGCAATTCACCGCGCTACGCGCCGATGCACCGATCGTACTGATCGACGTCCGCGACGAAGCCGCCTACAACGCCGGGCATGTCGCCGGCGCCATCCACGTCGATGCGAAGCAATGGAAAACCGACAGCCTCGCCGACGCGACGGACCTGACGCATGTCGCCTACTGGCGCAAACGGATCGGCGACATCGGCGTCGACGGCAATAGTCCCGTCGTTGTCTATGACGACGGCCGCATGACCGAGGCCTCTCGCGTCTGGTTTATCCTGCAGCATTTCGGCGCGAGCGAAGTCGTCGTGCTCGACGGCGGTTATCCGAGTCTCAAACCACAGATCGATCGCAACGAGATTACCGTCAGCACCGCGCCGTCGCGGGTCAATCGTGTCGAATTCCGACCGAAGAAAGGCCACGGCGGCAACGTCGGTCTCGCCAATCGAACACAAGTGATGGCGGCCCTCGACAATCCTCGCGTGCAGATCCTGGACACGCGCACCGCGGGCGAGTACGCGGGGACCGATCTTCGCAAGAACCCGCGCGGCGGACACATTCCCAAGGCGCTGAACCTGCCTCACAAACAGCTGCTGGACGCAGACGGACGTCTAAAATCCCGCGAGGAACTGGCGAGGATTTTCGAGGAGGCGGGATTTTGTAAAGACCGGCCCGTCATTACACACTGCCAGAGCGGCGGCCGCGCATCTCTCGCCGCCCTCGCCGCCGAGCGCGCGGGATATCGCCATGTTCTGAATTACTACGAGAGCTTCGGCGAGTGGGCCGCTGACGGGACGTGTCCCGTGGAGAAGCCGACGCCGTGATCGCATCGATCCACTTGTTCGAGGATTGAGAAGTCGTCCACGTGTCGGCGATGCGTCCCCTCTTGCGCTCGTTTTGTACATCAATTGGTGCATTTCTCGCGTTTGCGCATGCCCGGAATCTCTCGTATCATCGCATTCAGCTCAATGACGCGCCTCGACGGAGCCCGCAAATGCACCAATTCGCATGTTTCATCATTCTCACTGTTGCCTTCGCGGCAAACGCGGAATCACACGACTGGGAAAACCCGGCCATCGTCGGACGCAACAAGGAGCCCGGTCATTGCACACTGACGCCTTACGGAACCATCGAGCAGGCCAAACAGGGAACGCGCGAAGCCTCGCCCTACTTCCATTCGCTCAACGGCGAATGGAAATTCCAATGGGTCCCGGCGCCGGAAAAGCGACCGACTGATTTTTACAGGCCTGAATACGACGACTCGGCGTGGCACACGATCGACGTCCCGAGCTGCTGGGAACTCCAGGGCTACGGCACGCCGATCTACACGAATTACACCTATCCGTTCAAGAAGGACCCGCCGAACGTGATGGGAGACGTGCCGAGCGACTGGACGAAGGCGCGCGAGCCGAATTCCGTCGGCTCCTATCGACGATCGTTCACATTGCCGGAAAGCTGGAATGGTCGTGAGATTTTTCTGCACTTCGAAGGCGTCAAGAGCGCGGCGTACGTCTGGGTCAACGGTCAATCCGTCGGCTACTCTCAGGGAAGCGCGACGCCGGCGGAGTTCAATATCACGAAGTTTGTTCACGTCGGCGACAACACGCTCGCAGTGGAAGTCTACCGATGGTGCGACGGCAGTTACCTCGAAGACCAGGACTATTGGCGGCTCAGCGGTATCTATCGCGACGTGTTTCTCTTCTCGACACCGAAAGTCCACATTCGCGACTTTTTCGTCACGACGGATCTGGACGATAGCTACCGCAATGCGTCGCTGGACGTACAGCTGCGAGTGCACAATTACGCCGATCGCAATGCAGGCGCACAGACTGTCGAACTCCGCTTACTCGATCCGGATGGCAAGACCGTCGGCGACGAAGCCGCGGCATCAATCTCTGTGTCCGAGCTGAAGGCCAATGAAGAAATCCACCCGCGTGTGCGCGTCAACGTCAACGCACCTGAACTCTGGACCTGCGAGCGGCCCGCCCTCTATCGCTTGCTGCTCATACTGAAAGACGCATCGGAAGACGTTGTCGAAGTCGAAACCTGTCGTGTCGGATTCCGCGAGATCGAGATCCGAGACAGCCGGCTCTTCGTCAACGGCGTTCCCGTGAAGCTCAAGGGCGTCAATCGACACGAGCACGATCCCGATCGAGGTCGCACCGTGCGAATGGACACGATGCGACGGGACGTCGAGCTGATGAAGCAGTTCAACGTCAACACGGTGCGCACGAGCCACTACCCGAATCAACCGGCGTGGTACGACCTGTGCGACGAGTACGGCATCTTCGTGATCGACGAAGCGAACGTCGAATCTCACGGCATGGGCTACGGCGCCGAATCGCTCGGCCACGACCCTGCGTGGGAACTCGCCCATGTTGAACGCGAGCGGCGAATGGTCGAGCGCGACAAGAATCATCCGAGCGTCATCATCTGGTCGCTCGGGAACGAGGCCGGCCCCGGCCGTAACTTCCAGGCGGCGCGCGACGCCATCCGTGCGATCGACACATCGCGGCCGATCCACTACGAGCGTGACAACGACAAGGCCGACATCGATAGCTGCATGTATCCCAGCGTTGAGTGGCTCGACGGCGTTGGCGCCGACGATTCACCGAAACCGTTCATCATGTGCGAGTACGCACACGCGATGGGCAACGCTGTCGGCAATCTTGCGGAGTACTGGGAAGTGATCGAAAGACACGATCGCCTCATCGGCGGCTGCATCTGGGATTGGGTCGACCAAGGCCTGCGAAAGAAAACGTCCGATGGCCGCGAGTACTTCGCATACGGCGGCGACTTCGGCGACACGCCCAATGACGGAGCATTCTGTATCAACGGCATGGTCATGCCGGATCGCTCCATCCCGCCGAAGATGTGGGAGATGAAGCGCGTCTACCAGTACATCGATATTGAATCGCTCGACCTGACTACCGGTCGCGTTCGCATTCGGAACAAGTACTTCTTCACCGATCTGCGCGCGTTTGACGTCAAATGGCAAGTGACCGAAGACGGGACGATCATACAGCAAGGCATACTCCCGCCAATCAACGCAGCGCCGCAGAAAACCGCTGACATCAAAATCCCGTTCGACGCATTGGCGATCAAGCCCGGCGCCGCGTACGACCTGCGAGTCAGCTTTCATTTGCGCGAGGACACACGTTGGGCGACGAGGGGGCACGAGGTTGCGTGGCGTCAAATGCGAATTCCGTTCGACGTTCCGACGGCCAATGTGGTCCGCATGGCAAATGCACCGCCGATGCGATTCGAACTCACCGACGACTCCATCGATATCCACGGGAAGAACTTCGAACTGCGATTCGATCGGAAGCGTGCGACGATCGCCGCTCTTCAATATGGCGATCAGCTGATTATCTCGGAGAACGAGACGCAGGTTCGCGGCCCGATCTTGAATGTGTACCGCGCACCTGTCGATAACGACGCCTATATCCGTGACAGCTGGCGCGCTGCGGGGCTCGACAAGCTGTCGCGACGCGTCTTACGCTGCAATTTCGATTCGAATCGCCCCAACATGTTCACGATCGACACGCTCGTGGAATCGCGAGGCGCCGGCGCATGTTGTTTCGACCTTGAAACCACGTGGACAATATTCGGCGACGGATGCATCAATCTCAGCAATCGGATCGTTCCCCACGACGCCCCGGGAATCCTGCCAAGAGTCGGATTACGGATGTTTCTTCCATTAACGCTGGATCATGTCACATGGCTAGGCTGCGGTCCGCATGAGAACTATGTCGATCGAAAGAGCGCGGCGGACTTCGGGCTATACGAGTCAACCGTCGCGGCACAGTTCTTCCCATACGTCCACACGCAGGAAACCGGATGCAAGGAAGATGTCCGCTGGGTTGCATTGACAAACAGCAACGGCGCCGGGCTGCTCGTCGTCGCCGATCCAGTCATGTCCATAACGGCACTGCATTACACGTCGGATCAACTGGCGGCGGCCCGCCATCCCGTCGAGCTGCCGACGCCGAAAAACGTCGTCCTCTGCATCGACGCCGCCCAGAATGGTCTCGGCGGCGCAAGCTGCGGACCGCCGCCGATGGACAAATACCTGCTTCGATCGGAACCCGTGACATTCGCATTCAGCTTGCGTCCGATGCCGAAGGCGCCGGCGTCGCTCGCGGAGACCGCTCGCTCGCGGCTGCCGATTGCGCCGCATGTCAACATTCGGCGCGACAAACAAGGACTCGTGACATTAACATGCGGTCGTAGCGAAGCGGTTATACACTTCAGCACAAATGGCGACGATCCGACGGACAAGCAAACGTATGCGGGTCCTTTCGCGTTTGCCGGTGGTGGGTTGATTCGCGCGGTCGCGATCGGCAAGGATCTGCTGCCGGGCCCCGTCACAAGCGAACATTTCGACCTGCTCCTGCCCCACTCAGATTGGAAAGTGATCTTCGCCGACAGCGAGCGCCCCGGCGAGGGCGATGCCATCCGCGCCATCGACGGGGATCCTCGAACCTATTGGCATACGCAATGGGGCGACGACGAGCCGAAAGCGCCGCATGAAATCCGTATCGATCTCGGCGCCGCGTATGAATTGACCGGCGTGACATACCTGCCCCGTCAGGATATGGATCACGGACACGTCGCCGACTACGAACTTTTTACTTCGATGGACTCAACAGCCTGGGGAGCCCCCGTCTCGCGCGGCCGATTCAAGGCGGGCAACTCATTGAAACGAATAGACTTCGACAGGCCACGAATCACCCGCTACGTGCGTTTCGTGGCGAAGTCAGAAATGTTAGGCCGGCCCTGGACGAGCGTTGCGGAGTTGGACGTTGTCGCAACGCGACGTGCTGAATCTGAGTGATTGCGCGCAAGAAACGTCCTTCATCCGGTTGCGATGCTGTTGCCGCCCCGCCATCGCGATCTCAAAGCGCTCAGCCACGATTTGTCAGAGGAGCCTTGACTTCGACTTAAGCCCAGTGGTTAGAATAGGCTCGATGGGGTCGGAAATCGGATCCTTGTTTAGATTCCCCCATCTCGCCGATGGGCGGCGAAAGTCTGTCACTTCTTAAGGAAAGGGGTAACGATGCGAATCGCAATGACAGCCACGATGTTGACGGCGCTCGTCTCAGCGTCCATTGCTCAAGGTTCCGCGACAGTCTGGTTTCAATATGCCGGAAGCAGCGGCGGAGTCGGGGCCTATTCACAAGGGCCGGGGCAGACGCTTGTAATCGAAACGGCCGGGTTCGGATTCTTCGACCTGGAGATCGAAATGTGGGCGAACCTGACCGGCGTACCTCTCTATAGCGTGAACACGACGTTGTCCGCCGACACAAACTCGTTGATCACAACCATGTCGATGAATCCACCCGCGGACGGAGGAATTGAAACGCCGGCCGGCAACTTGAACACGCCCGGCCCCGGCGACATCGCAACGAATTTCGGCGGTGCAACTTTCTTCGGCACCGGCTACACCGGCAATAACCTGTTGCTTGGCACGTTCACACTTCGCGCCGTTCGTAATGAATCCAGCGATCCAACCAATATCTATGCCAGAGTTGGGAATGGTCTCTGGGCCCAGTCGGACTCTCAGCCGGCCGACGTTCGGTTCGCCGCCGGCGAACTGGAAAGCGGCGGCACTGTCGGCGCTGCGAAAGCAGTCGCGATTACAGTGTATTACGGCGTCCCGGAGCCGGGCAGCATCGCATTGCTCGTCACGGGAGCTCTCTGCCTGCTTAATCGACGGCGCCGGGCGAAGAACTGATTGAAGGATGATTCAAGACGGACCGCGGCGCCGGCAATTCGCCGGCGCCGCTCATTCCGAACCTGCGTGGTTCTAACGCCGTCTGTCGGTCGGCCAGCCGACGTCGATCGGTATAACGACCCGCGTCGCGTATTGACTGCGTTTGTCGGCGCGAACGTCGAGGCAGGCGCAGCGACCCATTTCGACACTACAGAAACTGAGCACCGGTCAACGCAGCAGTCGATCTACAAATATCTGAATGTCCAGCATGTCGGTCGCCCCGTTCGCATCGGTGTCTCCGGCGCATGGTGAGCAACTGCTCGGCGTGTGGGTCAGCAGGGAGCTGACAAGAGGCTGCACGTCGCGACCGTCAACAGCGCCGTCGCAATTGACGTCAAACGGATCGCAGCCGTCTGAGACCGTAATCGTCAAAGTCCCCGCGGCAAGGTCAACATTCGCCGCCCTCGCCAGCGAGAAACGCGGTTGAGGGTTCGCCTCGGACAGAACGTTGGCCAGCACATTTCGGAGCTCGAATGTGTACGCCCCCTCTGTCGCCGGAGCTGTGAAGGATCCTGAAGCAATGACGATGCCGCCGGCCTGGCCGACTCCCGGAATGGTGCCGGCACTCTGCGCGAGGCCGGTTGCAGCCGGCAGCGCCTCGCCGAAGAGGTTCTGACCGCCGCCGATTTCGTGAAGATTCATCCCACCCGCGTCTCCAACTTGCGTGCCAACGTAACCGGAGGACATCCCCACGTCGGGCGGGTTGCTGACGCCGGCCGGTGAACTGAAGTTCATCATCTCCGATGGTATGCCGTCGGCGTGCGGGATTTCGAGCGTTGCGGGATTCGTTTCGCTTTGCACGAGATCGGCGCAGAAGAACGCCAGGCCATGATTATCGCCGGACGAAACGCTGACGGAAATCGACCAGTCGATCGTTTCACCGGCCTGGACGAACGTGCCGTTCTGCGGGGATTCGAGCGATACTGTGACGGTCTGAGCGACGGCATGCGTCGCAATCGCCATACAGACGGCCGCCAGCCACGCGGGATACTGAAGGCGCGCCAGTGGACGTCGGCTCGATCGAGCCTCAGCGATCGACTGTGTTCGAATGTCCTTTTTATCGTGTTTCAATTGGCTCATCGATCTGTCTCCTGTTATTTGGCGCGACGCATCGGGTTCTCAGGTTCATTTCACCGAATCAGTGATGGCTGTTCCCAGGATGCGTCTGCGCTTGTGTTTGACTTTCATTGGAAAGAACGAACGAAACTGCCGTGTTCCGTAATTCGATTCTGCGAAAAACCGATCGCCGACTGGTGTTGAACCCCGTCTGACTCCAGCAACGGGTCTGGCCACCGCCATATGTCGCGAGCGCCGCGCCGCAGTCGCCAAGAAAGCAAGCCCGCCGGCGACATCATCGCCGGCGGGCCAATCGGTCGGCGATCCGCAGTTGGAAGATCCAATGCGGACCGCCTTCCGACCGTGGGCGCACCCTTATCCGTTCAGATCAATCGATCCCTGATAGACGATGGTATTGAAGCCACCCAGCGGGAACTGCCCTGCCTGGCCCTCGGGCCACGACGTCGGGAAAGGGCCGAGCGCGTCGTTGTGAAACACGTCGACCCCGAAGGTTCCGCTGAAGAGCGGACCGAACGTGATCGAGTCCGTTCCGCACTCAGGGCAGCCCGAGACCGATCCCATGATGTCGAAGTACCCAAATTCGAGGGTCTTCGAGATCGTACCGTAGAAGTCGCTATCGTTCGTGAACGTCGTGTCGATGTCGATCCGGAGTTCGTAGTCGACAAGTCCGTCGCCGTTGACGTCAGCGCCGACGGGGAGCGTCATCGTCGTATCGCCCCCAACGATCATGGACCGGCTGTCGCCGTTCTCGAAGACGATCACGGCCGAGTATCCATCCACCTGCAGCGACAAGTCCTGATCGACCTTCACGGCGCCGCTCATCGTCATGGCCCACAGAATGTAAGAAACGTCGAGCTCAACCGGTCCCACTTCGTATGGCAGGTGTTCGGCTTCGTTCGACGGCAAGCCGACGGCCGTCAGGAAGTTCTCGACATATTGATCCCAGTCGACGTCCATCGAGAGCAGCGTCGTGGTCACAGTCGCGTTCGTCGCCAGCGATCCATCGGGCTGCACAACCGCCGTCCAAGGTCTGCCGACTGAACTTGTCAGGTACGGATCCGCCGAGTTGCTGAAGTTGTAGGGTCCGTAATCGTCGAAGCTCATGTCGAGTCCGAAGTTGGTGAACTCAACGAGCATGTCAACATCCGCGGACGGCGTCATGCCGCTCATGGAGCGATTCTCAACGGGCTCAAGGAGATACAGACTAATTGTCATCGGTTGTCCCGGCGCCACTTCATCGGGGAAAGTCACTTCCGCGGACAGCGGAATTCTCGCGTTGACATAGCCGTGGTCCGTCGTGATTGTGGACTCAAAGTGAATCTGTCCGGCGACTTGGCCGCTAATATCCTGGCCCATGAATGTCACAGAAGGCCTGGGCGAGTCGTCGAGATTGACGTCCTTCTGGAATTGGATTGCCGACAGGCCGATGCCGCCAGCGGACCACATGCTTGCCTGGCTGGTCTGGAAGGCACCGTCGAACTGATCGACCCACGCCGGAACGTCTTCCAGCGTGAAGGTCACCAGGATCGGCGGCGTGCGAAGCCCGCCGAGATCCTCGGCGAAGACCATCATCTGATGGTGGATCTGCCTCTCATAATCGAGCAGCGATCCGTTGGAGACCGTCAGTTTTCCGGTCGCCGCATCCATCGCGAATGCGCCAGCGACGGCCGGCTCAACGAGCGTCGGGTCCGTGATATCGAGGTAATACCGCAGTTCATCGCCATCATCAGGATCGACGGCAGCATAGTTGCCGAGGAGAAGTCCTGTCCGGGGATGCTCGTCCATCGATGTCACGATCTGGTCCTGAAGGGTCCACATCGGCGCCTCGTTCAGGTCGAGAACGTTGACGACGATCGTCGACGTCACGGTATTCCCTTGGTCATCCGTTACCTTAACATCCAGCGAGAATGACGGCGGCGTCAGCATCTCAAAGTCCATGTCTGCCGTGACGAACAACTCGCCCGTCTGGTTGTCGATGTTGAAAAAGCCCTGACCGTCACCGCCGAGAATGGCGTATTCCACAACCTGACCGCCATCCGGATCGTACGCCGAGACAAAGCCGATTGACGCGTCCGTTGGCGTGTTTTCCGGCATGTCAATGGACTCAGTGACGATGAAGGGTGCGAATCGCAACGGGATGCCGTCCTGTACGAACAACTCCGCGCGACCGTCCATGAACTTCTTGAAGATCGTTCCATTGACGTCCACGCTTCCGCCATCAAGCCAATTCTCACTGGAGGAGACGACCTCGTCCTCTGCGGTCCCGCGAACGAAGAGCTGATTGCTTGTCGGGCTGAGATTCAGAACGTCAATCCGCGTCACGCGAAGCACGTCCGCGCCTGCGGCACTGAGGTCGATCTGTTCGATCTCATCGATGCGGCCTCGCAGCGATTCAAGATCGAGACTCACGCCGCCATCTACGGCGAGCGTATCGAATCCCTCGCCGCCGCGAACGCGATGGAATCCGGCGTCGCCGACGATCATCACGTCATCGCCTGCACCGCCGTACATTGAGTCGAAACCGCCGTTGCCAATGAGCACGTCACCTCCGCGCCCGCCGACCACCGCGTCGTCGGCGGCCGTTCCGGTCAGCGTGTTCGCCGACGCGTCGCCGCGATGCGTGATCGCGCCGCTGAAGTCGTCGCCGTAGACGAGGTAGACCGAACCGGCGTCCTGCCCGATTCGATCATTCTTCGGATCGCCGATCAGTATGTCATTGATGCCGTCGCCGTTCACGTCGCCCGATGTGTCGACCGCGAAGCCCGGTTGCGTTCCATTCACGCCGCCCGTGATCACGACGCCGGTTCCGTCCTCCAGCAGCGTGTCGAGATTGATCGAACGCGAGTCGGGGCCGCCGAAAACAACATAGGTCGATCGCGCGCCCGACCTGCTGGCGTGGCCGACGCCAATGACGACATCGTCGTAACCGTCGCCGTTGACGTCGCTGTTCAGCGTCACTTCATTCTTCCAACTCGACGGGCTGATGTTGGAGGAGTAAATGCGGACGCCGCGATCGGGAATCTCGAACGGCGCCTCCGGTTCGCCGAATCGGCCCGCAAGATTCAGGAAGTTCCCCTGGGTATTGAAGTACACCATGATCTCCAACTCGTCCCGGTCGAAGTTCCACATCATCCGGGCAAAGTCGGCCAAGCCGTCGCCGTTGAAGTCTCCGCCGCCGTGATTCGGGAACCCAGGGATAAAGCGGCCCGTACAACCGTTGGCGAGCGGCTCGCCGGTCTCTTCATCCACGCCAAAGGCGCAATTGAGAGCGGCTCCTTGGAGAATGGTAACGTCTTGGATAGGAATCCCTTCTGTCAGAGCGATCGTCCCAGCGGCGCCGATGCTTCTTGCGATGTAACTCAGGTTCCCCAGATTGCCCGACGTCACCATGAAATCCGTCAGACCGTCACCCGAATAATCGGAGACGCCGAACAGACGGAATCCCATCCTCTGGTTACTGGCATAGTCTGCCATGTCGAAGCGCAGGCCCGGTCCGTCCGCTGCGCCAACCGACGAAAGACTGACCGATTCGCCGTTCGCCTTTCCGAATACGGCATATGCGCGACCGCCGTCGTCGTTACCGTAGTTCGTGGCGGACACGAGAACATCGGCAAGTCCGTCACCATTTACGTCGCGCGCCCCGTCTACTGCCCATCCGGACAAATCACCGTTTCGTTCGCCAACAAATTCGTCGGGACACGTCAGACAGATGCCGCGTTCACCTTCGATCATGAAGCCTGTGCCCTGCCCGCCGAGCGTCAACAGATTCAGACTGATCGGCGACATTCCGCCGACCGATCCGCCGCCGAAGACGACGTAAGTCCGGCCGCCCCAGATCGCGCCGTTCGCAACGCCGTACGGCGCCGAAACGATAATGTCGGGAATCCCGTCGCCGTTCACGTCGCCCGCCGGCGCCACGTCAAAGCCCGCGCCTTCGCCCTGCGGACCGCCGAATCCGTCGAAGTAGTCCGGATATGCAAGACTCTCGCCAATCTCCCGCGTCGGATACGGATGATCGAATCCGCCCGTGCCGTCCATCACGAATCCGCCGACGCCGTTCGCGATGTTCTCCAGGATGATGTTCTTCACGTCGGGACCGCCGTACACGACATACACCCGCCCCGCATGTTCGATCACGTCCGTTCCGTACGACGGCGCGCCGACGATCATCTCGCCGTAACCGTCGCCGTTGATATCGCCGACGAGCGCGACGGAGTAGCCGACGAGATCCGTGTCATTGCCGCCGTAGAACGCCACGCCCTTCGTGCTCACGCCGTTGGCGATGTTCTGAATGTTGATTTCGCCGGGCGCCTCCTCAATGTAGGCGGGGCCGGTGAAGGCGCGCTGGAACATTCCATAGTCTCGGATGGTGATTTCCCCATCCGGGTCCATGTCGTAACAATCGCAGAGTACGCCCGCGTCGATCCCCGGGCCTGTTAGACAAACGTCGAAACCTTCAAAGTCCGATGCGTCGACGTCAGTGTCGCCGTCGAGATCGCCCGTATGGGAAACTTGGCAGAAATCGCATGCGTCGGTCAGTCCGTCGCCATCGGCATCCGGGCCGAAGTCGTCCACTCCGGGGCACATGTCACGATCGTCGCATCGCCCGTCGCCGTCGGTGTCGCCTGTCGCGTCATCGCCTTCGCACTGATCGCAATTATCGGGAATGCCATCAGCGTCGGCGTCCTGCGTGTCGTCAAACCCCGAGCAAACGTCCGCATCGTCACACACGCCGTCGCCGTCCGAGTCGCCGACGGTGTCATCACCATGGCACTGATCGCAGCCGTCAACAACTCCGTCGCCGTCTGTATCGGGACCGTTGTCATCGAATCCCGGACAGGCGTCGCAACCGTCGGGCACATCGTCGCCGTCGCTGTCGATCGAATCATCGAATCCGGGACACTCGTCCCTGTTGTTGCAAATTCCATCGTTGTCGGCGTCGCCGGAGTTATCATTGCCGTAGCAAAGGTCGCATTCGTCAGGGCGGCCATCCCCGTCGGCGTCCGGTCCGTTGTCATCTACGCCGGGACAAACGTCGCACCCATCCGGCACGCCGTCACCGTCCGCGTCCTGATCGTTCGGGCCATTGTTGCAGATGTCGCAATCGTCGATGATCCCGTCGCCGTCTCTGTCCGGCTCACACTCGTCGCCGATGCCATTGCCGTTGCAGTCGGCAGTCGTCACGGGACAAATCCTTGCCGTGATCGTGCCGTTTGCGTTGTCATAATCGAGAAGCCACGCCTGATCGTCCGGCCAGGTGATGTTCCCCCATTGGCCAGACAGTTGCAGGCTATCCGCCGTCACAAGGATGAATTCATCCGTGGGCGATGCCACAAATCCGTTGACGTAACTGAGATGAAGTGGCCCCCTACCTTGGAATTGGCTGGTGACGACAATCTGGTCGTGCTGCGATCCCGGCGCTGTACCTCCAATCTCAAGATATATATCACCAAGGATTTGGCAAATGCCATTGGTCGTCAGCGTGCCAATACCGTTGTCGCCGGGCGATACCGTGCCGTTTTGGGATACGGCAAGAAGCCCCACCGATCCATTCCCCGCGAGTATTGCACCCGACTCAACATGAGTCCGTCGCGTCGTCGTCCCGTTAACAGTCAACGTTCCATCGCCTGCGATGAGAAACCCGTTGAACCCTGAGAGCGCGCTCTCGATGCGGAGGTTGCCCGTCCCTACCTTCGTGAATTGGCCATTGCCGAGAATGGACCCGGAGAAAGACGCGTCTGAATTGTTATCACCGACGCGAAATCGCGCAGCGCCGCCCATGTTCACCGTGCCGCTGCCCTGGAGCGCCCCAACGATCGCATCGCTGCCGCTGACGTCGAGCGATCCAGTCGCTCCGAGCTGAACCGCGTTGTCACGCAGCGCCTCGTCGTCGCCGAGAGCGATCGTGCCGCTCTGAAGGTCGATCGTGCCGTCGATGGAATTGGCGGCGTTCAGGATCAGCGTTCCCGCAAATCCCTTCGTAAACCCGGTCGCGCCGACCGACTGCATCATCGGGTTGTTCATAACGAGCGTGCCGCCGCTGCTCACGAGAAAATAGCCCGGCGCGTTCAGAATCACATCGCAATTGACCGTATGCGTGTGACTACCATCCCTGTCGATGAACTGCCCGGACTCCAACGTCAGCGCACCACCGCTGAACGTGTAGGCGCCAAGCGTGCCGGACTGAATTTCGATGCTCGCAACCGATCGGGCCCCGCCGAGATTGACCCCGAACGAAGCGGCATCCGGTTTGAAATAGACCGCGTCACCGCTCCCCGGCACCTGCGGCGGAGACCAGTTCGCCGCCGTCCCCCAATTGTCGCCATTGCCGCCGATCCAGAAGATCGTCGCCGCCTGGGCCGGGACCGTCGTTGCGAGGGTGATGGCGATGATCGCCGCCAATCGGATTTCGTGACTTTTCGTTCGCAGTCGCAACATTGTGTTTCCTTTCGCCGTCCAGCGCGGACGCCGCGCAGTTGACGCCGTTGGTTCTCTTGAGCCATGAGCCGTCTACGTCCGCCGGAATAAACGAACGGCCATCGCGAGTTCCGTAAAAAAAGAACTTCGCGGATCACGACGAGATATAAGTCATTGTCAATTGGCGGATTACGTGCAATTACGGCCCCATCGTCAGAAATCTGAGGGGCGATTTGCGTGGGCCGTGGTTTAGACTGCTGGAAGTGTCGGCCGGCCCCGAAGCTCGTCTCGTATGCGGTGCGATTCCTTCAAGGATACGTCCATGGCAAACCTTCCCAATCGTTATCGTCGCACGATGGAGATCTTCGACGATGTCTGTGAATTGCCGTCGGAGGAGCGGTCCAGTCGCCTCGCCGACCTATGTGAAGGCGACTCCGAGATACGGCGCGAAGTTGAGGCGCTGCTGGCGGCCGACGCAGGCGAGCATCGGCTTGTTGACTCGGCCGAATCCGGCCAGAGCCTGGAACGGATCGCCGAGGCGATCGAGTTTGCGCCCGATGTTGTTGCGCAGGCGTCGCAGGAGATCGGCGCCTATCGGATCGTTCGAGAAATCGGCCGAGGCGGGATGGGCATCATTTACGAAGCCCGGCAGGAGTCGCCGAGTCGTCGCGTCGCGTTGAAAGTGCTGCGCCCCGGACTCGTCGATCGCGAGATGCTCAAGCGATTTCAGCACGAGGCCCACGTGCTGGGCCAGCTTCAGCATTCGGGTATCGCGCAAATCTTCGAAGCGGGCGTCGCTGATACGCCGCTCGGCGAACAACCCTTCCTCGTCATGGAACTGATCGAGGGCGAACCGCTCGATCGCGCCGCCGCCAGCAAGAACCTGAACACAAGGGGACGATTGGAACTGATCGCCCGCGTGTGCGATGCCGTGCAGCATGCACATCAAAAGGGAATCATCCATCGCGATCTGAAGCCAAGCAATGTGCTTGTCGTTGCGCCCGCGAACGACTCGGGCGTTCTATCGAAGAAGAAGACGGTGTCCGGCGTCACGGCAATTGTCGACGGGATCGGTCAGCCCAAGGTCCTGGACTTCGGCATCGCCCGGGTCACGGATTCCGACATGAAGACGGTGACTGTCCAGACGGAAGTCGGCCAGCTTGTCGGCACGCTCGCGTACATGAGTCCCGAGCAGGTGGCGGGCGACTCGTCGAACCTGGACACGCGATGCGACGTCTACGCGCTGGGCGTCATGTTGTATGAGCTGCTCGTGGGCCGTCGGCCGCACGACATCAGCGGTGTGTCGCCGGCGGAGGCTGCGCGGCGCATCCAGGAGGAGGAACCGCCGCGCCTCGGTGCAATCGACAAGCGCCTTCGCGGCGATGTTGAGACAATCGTCGCCAAAGCCCTGGAGAAGGACAGCGATCGGCGATACGGCTCGGCGGCGGAAATGGCTGCGGATATCCGACGATTTCTGAACGACCAACCGATCGAGGCGCGGCCGGCGAGTACGTTTTATCAGATCGGCAAGTTCGCACGGCGGAACAAGGGGCTTGTCGCCGGCATCTGCACGACGCTGCTAGCACTCACGGCGGGCCTGATCGCGACTGGCGTCAGCCTGAAGCGCGCCAACGAGGCAACGGAACTGGCGAAGAGCGAAAGCAAACGAGCACAGGAGGAGAGCGAGCAAACACAGAAGGCACTCGACGATGTTCAACTGGTCTCCTGTTTTCAGGACGCGATCATCAATCGCATCAACGTTCGTGAAATGGGTGAGACGATTCTGAACGAAATTCGATCCCAGGTTGCCGGGAACGAAACGGACCAGGAATTGGACGCGATGATCGCGAAAGTCAATCCGGCGACTCTGGCTCGCGCAGTCGTGGATGGCAGTATACTATCAGGAGCGTCGCGGGCCGCACGCGAGCAGTTCGCCGATCGCCCGGAGCTTCAATCGATAATCCTCGAATCGCTCTGCGAAACCTACCACGCCCTCGGCATGTACGAGCGAGCCCTTACAGAAGCGTTGGACTCGCTCGCGTTGCGGCGCGCGTCTCTTGGCGATGACCATCCGGCCACCATCAAGATGATCGGAAATGTCGCATTCATGTATAACAACCTCAATCGCCTTTCGGAAGCCGAACCCCTGGCGGAAGAAGCGCTGCGCCGCCGCCGCGCGACGCTCCCGGAAGACGACAGGCTGGTGCTCGAGGCGGTTTACCGACTCTGCATTACAAAGACCAATCTCGGCAAACTGGACGAAGCGATTGAGATGTCCGAGCGCCTCGTGGAAACCGCGGATCGGGCCCTGCCGCCGGAAGATCATCATCGACTCATGTATCGACAGCTGCTTGCCGGCAACTATATGCAGGCGGGACGAATCGAAGACGCCCTGCCGATTCGCCAGCAGTTGCTCGAGGACTTTCGCAGGTTGCGCGGTGAAAATGACCCCATGACATTGAGTGTGTGGAGCCAGATCGCAGGGACTTTGAAGAGACTTGGTCGACTCCAAGAAGCGGAGGCCGCGTTCATTCAGGTCCTGGATCGGGCCGGCAAGTCGCTCGGCGAAACGGATCCGCGGACGCTTATCGTGCTGAATCAACTGGCGGCGCTTCAGCAACAAATGGGCAAACGCGAGGAAGCGATCAGCTCCTACCGCGCGTTGCTCGAACATCGGCGTCGCGCGCTGCCGCCCGACGATCCGGCCATTCAGGACACGCTCGCGGCTCTCGAAGCGCTCGGAGATTCCCCCGAACAACCACGGGAATGAAAACGCAACGCCCCGGCCAATCGACCGGGGCGCTTCGGAGGGGCGAGATAACGATGGCTTGCTTGGTCACGTTGACGGTTGTCAATCGACCAGCAGTCGCCGGACCAGTATCGCGATGTCCAGACCATCGACGCTGCCGTCTTCATTGAGGTCGGCAGCACAGAGATCTTCACTCGATGCATTTTCCGGCGCGACGAGCACCGATGCGAACGGCGCCACATCATTCGTGCTGATGGCGCCGTCACCGTCGACGTCGCCCCAGCGTCGGTTGGGGCAAGAGTCACAAACGTCACCCATCCCGTCGGCGTCCGTATCGGCCTGATCCGCGTTGGCCGTATCCGGACAGTTGTCGCATTGATCCGGAATTCCGTCGGCGTCCGTATCGATATGATCGTCAAAGCCAGGGCAGACGTCGCAAATGTCATTGACGCCATCGCCGTCCGTATCGACGTCGGCGCCGCTTTGATCGATCGACGCCAGACGAACCCACTGGCCCGGATTGTCCAGCGTTTCCAAGTTGCTAAACAGATAGCCCCGTACATAAAACGAGGAAATGTACTCGTTGATATTCACATCGAAGTCGGCGGGAATCGTGGCCTCCGCCGTCAACGACGTCACGCGATAAGTCTCGCCGGGAACAAGGTCACGGTAGTACACCAATACCCGCATACCGCTTCCCGAAGGACCGGTGATCGTCATACGCGTGTTGCCGTCCAAATCCGGCAGTGGGTTGCAGCCGAGTTGCGATGCCGTGACGTCGAGCGGCAGGCTGCGATTTCCGGCTGACACCGCACCGTGTACCTGGAGATAGAACTGAAGATTGATCGAGTCGAAGTTGTCGGGCACGTCGATCTCGATGTACTGGCCTGCCGGCGCCTGCCAGGTCACTGTCATGGTTGTATCGCCGAGTGTGCTGAAATCATAGACAAAATCGTCCAGCGGCGCGGGGACCGCAACCTTCACTGTCGATGTGGACCCCCCGGGCCCGCTACTGAATTCGGCAGTTTCCTGCGAGACGGTGCCGATCTCCACGACATCCGCGGTTGCGCTGGAAATCGTGGTTAGCGCTATTGCAACGCAAAAAGTAGCAAATCGTGAGAGTCCGTCAATCTTCTTTGACATCTTGGGTCCTTTCATCGTTGTGTGGCTGTGCCCAATGGCACGCCGGTTTAATCCGATCGGCGGGGTGTGAGGGTTTCCCGCTGACACAGAAAAAAACGAACGGCCGGTCCGCAGTCCGTAAGAAAATCCAAAAATCTCCGGATGAATCTTCGTGACTCCCGCCGTAAAGGACCCTAAGCGCCGGGAGTCCGCAACAAGTTGACTCGCCGCACGCCAACGCGCAAGAAAAACGCGCCGGCCAATCGACCGGGGCGTCGTGCAGCCGCGCCCCGCTGCCTGGGTAGAGTGAGTGCATGCGGACGAGTCGCCACGCACGCTTGAAGCCGCAGGTTCTTCGCACATCGAAAGCGCGGCATGCGAACCATCGAGTATCGCAACCAACGCCACTCCGCGAGTCATTGCGTCCAAGGAGATCGTGAACGATTCATCTTTGGGACCGCCCGGCAAGACGCATCCAATCACACGGCCCGCCGCGACGATCGACGAATCCGGCGACGAACTCCCGCCAGGCCGATCAGGCCCACAGGCATCATCACGCCGCCGCTGGCGCCGCAGCCGCATTCGGGCGTCGGGGCTGTGGCGCTCTCGTCGGTCGCATCATCACTTGTATCGCTACTTGCGCTGTCATCGTCAGTGACGTTGTCACTCTCATCCGGATCGGCGTCCTGCGCCGCGTTGTCGTTCCCATTGACGGCGCCGGAGTCGCCGCTTGCAGGCGTCGGGCAACCATGCCCGTCCACCGCGACGCCTGCCGCTGTATCGGGACAAAGATCGTCACAGTCCGACACGCCGTCACTGTCCGCGTCCACGGCATCTTCGTTGTTCGGACAGGCGTCGCACCCATCCGGCGTTCCGTCGGCATCCGTATCGATTGAATCATCCGCTCCGGCACAGAGATCGCAGCCGTCCGCAACACCGTCGCCATCCGTGTCGACCGTGTCGTCGGATCCCGGACAAACATCGCACGCATCCGGCACGCCATCGGAATCGGCATCGGCACTGTCATCTGATCCGGGACATGCATCACAGCCGTCCGGCACGCCATCCGTATCCGCGTCGGCGGCATCGTCGAAACCGAGGCACACATCGCATCCGTCGGGGACACTGTCCGAGTCTCCGTCGGCGTTGTCATCGAAACCGAGACAAACATCGCAGCCGTCCGGTACGCCGTCCGCATCCGCGTCGGCGGCGTCGTCAGAACCCGGGCACGCGTCGCAATCATCCGGAATTCCATCTACATCGGCATCGGCCGCGTCATCGAATCCGATGCACATGTCGCATTCGTCCTGAACGCCGTCGGCATCCGCGTCGCTTGTCTGCAATTCAAACGCGCCCAGATCGAGATAGGCAATCATTCCGCCGCCGGTGTCATCGACGGCGCAATCATCCACCAGCCGCGGCATTCCGGCGGCGTCAGTCGCTTCTCCGCCGATTGCGACGTAATCGCCGTAGTTCGCGGCGTCGATCCCAAGCGAGCCGGGCGCGAGCGAATAGTCGCCGCCGGCGGCATCCACGTACGTCGGCGCGCCGTCGATGTCGTCGCCCGTCGCGCCGGGGAAGAGGCATCTTGTCGTGATCACATCCGAGCTGAATCCGGCGCTCGTATCGAAAATGCAGTTTTTCAGAACGACGGTGCCTCCGGCCGACGTCTGCATGAGCTGGCCGTCGAGCGTCGCCGCGAACGTGCAGTTGACGAATGTGAGAAAGCCGTCCTTGCAATTGACAGCGCTCTCCGCGCCCGCGTTCTCGTGGAAGAGACAGTTGACGAAGTCGCCTTCGGTGCTGTCGCTGGTCACACTCACAGTCGATGCCGACAGTGTCGAAGTATTGCCAACGAATTCGCATGCGCGGAATGTCGCTTTGGCGTCGCCGCTGAGAGCGATCGCGCCCTGGCTGTTGGCCCCCGCGTCGTTGCCTTCAAAACGACATCGCACGAGCACCGGCTCGGAAACATTGGTCGCGTTCACCGCGATTCCGGCGGCGTTGCGAAAAGTAATGTCCTCGATCACGCTGGCGTCGAAATTGGTAATTCCGAGGATTGTCCCGCTGACGGCGGCGCCGTCGATCACCGTCGCGGCGGCGCCCTGCCCCCGGATGGTGACATCGCGATTGTCCAGGATCAGATCGCGCTCGTAGAACACGCAGGCGCCGAGTTCGATCACGTCGCCCGAGGCGGCGCCGGCGATGGCGTCCGCGATCGTCGGGAAATACGTGTCCTGCGTCGCGTTGTACACGTTCGGCGAATCCGGACAGGCATCGCAGTCGTCGGGAATGCCGTCGCCGTCGGCGTCCGGTCCGCCGTCGTCGCTCTGTGTCTCAAACGCGCCGATGTCGAGGTAGGTCACCGCCCCGCCGCCCGTGTCGGCGACGCACAAGTCCACCTTACGCGCGAGGCCGACGACATCGACCGCGCCGCCGCCCGCCGCGACGAAAGCGTCGTCATCGGCGGCGTCGATCCCCGGCGTTCCAGGCGCGAGCGAATAGAATCCGAGCGATTCATCAAGAAACGTCGGCTCGGCGTCGATGTTGTCGCCCGTCGCACCTGCGTAGAGGCAGCGCTCCGTGTTGATCGTACCGGCTGTCGATGCGAGTGCGCCGACGATCGCCGAGTTGGAAACGTTGGCGACAGCGCCCGCAATGTCGGCGGCGACGGCGCTACTCGACGCGACGATGGTGCAGTTCACGATTGACGATGTCCCGGCATTGGCCGCAATGACGGTCGGGACGTCGTTGCCATGAAAAACACATTGAAGAAGCTTCGCATCGCCGCCGACGGAGACGACTTCATCCGCATTGTTGGCCCCGGTGAACGTACAGGCGTCGATCAGCGCGGGCGAGCGCACCTCCACGGCGGCCGCGTCCCGACAATTGAAGAAATGCAGCGACTGCAGCGTGGGCGTCGCGTTTCCACTGATAAGCACCGCCGGTCCGCCGCCGGCATTATTGATCGCGAGATTGCGAAGGACGGTCGCCGCCGTTTGCCCGCTGTCAGCGAACGCAAAGACCGGGTCCGCGTCGTCATTACCGCCGCTGATGATGGTGGGCGCCCCCGTCGATCCCTGGATCGTCAGATCGACGCCGTTGGGAATCGTCAGGTTGTCCTCGGCGTATCCGCCGGCGGCGATGTTGATGACATCGCCCGAGCTGGCGGCCGCGATGGCCGCCGCAATCGTCGGCTGATCGCCGGGGACGTTGATCGTCGCCGCCCGCGCCGCCGCTACGAAAAGCAATGCAGCGACGAGCACGGCCGAGTACTGAGTCGCGTTCAGTTGTTTCTGTTGCATTCTCATCATCTCCTATGTGAGTCGCGGGTCGCGTTTCCGGCTTCCAATCCAAACACGAGCAAGTGGCCTGAGTTCCGTAATGGAATATTCGTGGGATCAGGGTGCTTGCTCCAAATACCTGAGGATGCAATGACTTACAGCCGAGCAAATCGGACGTTTGAGAGAGGAGCGCATAGGAAAGCCGCACCAGTCAAAGACATGACGCGGCTTCATGTTCGGTGTGAGATAGGTCAAGCGATCGTGCGGGATGCCCCTCGAACACGTCGAGACGACCGGCGACAATCCGTCACCCAATCGCTGCGGGCCGGCAAGCGATGCCGCTCAGAAACCACCGATGGTCGATCAGGGACACGACGATCCGCTCAAAAGATCGGCGACAAACACCGCCACGTCGTCGAGGGCGACACCGTCGATGCCGTCGACATCGGCACATGGACAATTCCCGCCAGCAACAAGGCACGTCGTAAACGCCTGTATGTCCTGGCCATTCTTGACGCCGTCGCCATTCACGTCGCCGAGGCAGCGACACGTCTGTGAAGACGTCCAGAAGCCGCCGTCGAGTTCAAATTCGTCGCCGATCATGAATCCGGCGTCCGGCTGGCCGATCGTACCGTCCAGCTCGAAAGCTCCGCCGGCGCTGTAGCCGCCGCCGTTGTCGACAGTGTACCAGTCGATCGAAAACTCGTCGGCCGTCGTGAGAGCCGTTACCGTCATCATCACAACCGCAACAGTCAATCCAAGAACTCGTTTCGTGAACATGTCAATCTCCTCGGAAAGGGGCCGCCCGAAGTCGAGCGGCCACTTTCCGCCTGGGGTCTTAGTTCGAGGTCAGCTTCCCAACGAGCGATTCGAGCCGGTCGATCCGCTGATTGAGCGACTCGATTTCGGCATCCTTCGCGCGCATCTGCTTGTGCAACTCCTGAACCGCCGCGGCCGAGTAGATCGTCAGCGGATAGGTATCGACCTGAAGAATCTCCGACCCGTCTGGCAGACGCTCGCCGCTTCCTTTGACATGATCCGGGAACACTTCGGCAAACTCCTGTGCAATGACGTTCAGATACCGCCCGTCGCCGACGCCGGGATGGGACTTTTTGTAGTCGTCGGTATATTCAAAGCTAACGAGGCGAACGCGATCGAGCGTGTCGAGCGCGCTGCCGATCGTCTCGATGTTGGTCTTGATGCGGCGGTCCGAGTTGGCCAGCCAGGCGCCGGCTGTGGTTTTGGAGGCGTCGCCTTCGACTTCGAATTTGTTGGTCGTCGGCTCACGGCCGATGCCGACATTGGTGCTCAGGACATCCGCGTAGAGTAACGGCGTCTCTTGTTCAGAGTGCCTCCGGTAGACGACGAACGTGTGATCCCGATTCGCCTGGCCGTCGCCCATCCCGTCCGGATAAGGATTATTCGATTTGAACAGCCACTTCACGCCGGCGGCGCTGCCCGGCGCCGCCGTCAACTGAAGCGTGTACACGCTGCCGGCCGAGATTGAAACGTCGCTAAAGATCGCGCTCTGCCAAGTGAGCGTATTGTTTGGAACGGGATAGAGAGATGCCGTGCCCAGGATCGTCCCTGACGTTCCCTCGCCCTGGTAGAGAAGGACGGTGCAAGCCGGCGCGCCGTTGACGGGCCCCGCGCCGGTGCGGGCCACAGCGATGTTGGCCAGCACGCCACTTTGCGTTGCGGTGAAGCTCTGCCAGGGGGACCGATTGCCGTCATAGCCGCTCGGATCTGCGACCGGCTGCGAGGCATCCTCGACTAGATCGCCTCCCACGAGATAGATCCACTTGTTGGCGTAGTCCACCCGGCCCGCCCATCCAAAAGACAGCCGTCCCGACGCCGCCGGCAGATTTGTCAGGCCCGAGCCGTCTCCGACAAAGGCGTTGGCAGTCACGTCGCCGTTGACGTTGACCGCCGACGCTGTGAACGCTCCGTTAGCCGTCACGTCGCCAGTCGCTCCGATGGAAAGCGTCTGATTGAAACTGATCGGGTCACCGGGCAATTCCGGAGCGTCCGCACGGGCGAATTTGATGCCGCCATCGACATCAAACAGAATGCGTGAGGCGGCGGATGTGTCGTCAATGTACTGATAAGTATCGTCACTCGTCTGGAAGATCGCATTGCGAGAGATGTGAAATGGAGCCGCGTTTCCCGTGCCGGTTTCCGCGCTCTGAATAACCAATTCCGAATTCATGCCGAATCCATTCGCGGAAGGCGAAAGACGGATCGCGCCGTTCTGCGTCGGCTTGCGAACGACGATATCCCCGTTGACGTCGAGCGCGCTGTTCGGATCGGAGGTTCCGATGCCGACTGCGCCGGCATGCACGACGCCCGCGTTGGTAATGTCGAATGACGCCATATCGAGCGCCTGCGTCGCGACGTGATTGCCAAGATCGTCGCGAACGCTTGTCAGGCCCGAGCCATCGCCCACGAATGCCGTTGCGGAGACGGTCCCGTTGGCCGTGAGTCCGGTTGATGTGATTGTGCCGTTCACATCGAGCGCCGTCGCCGGGTCATTCTTGTTGATGCCGACATTCCCGCTGGCCCGAATCAGGAACTGGTTGTTGGCGGTTGACGAAAAATCCGCCGCGCCGGAATCAGCCCACACGAAAGCGCCCATGTGGTCAGCCTTTGCATTTCGGCCGGCCGCAAACGCCAGGTGACCGGCAGCGCTGTTGTTCTGGCCACCGGGCACGACGCTGTGATTGCCGCCTGCGACGTTCGACTGACCGCCTCCCACGGCGGCGCTCTGGCCACTGGCCAAGTTGAAGATGCCGCCGCCGATCGTGCTGCCGTTCTCGGTGGCCTCGTTGCCGGCGCCGCCGCCAATTGTGGAGTTTTGACCACTGGCCGCGTTTCCGCGACCGCCGCTGACGGCTGCGAACGAGTCGCCCGCGATGTTGTCAGCGCCGCCGCTGACCGTGCTGCCGTCGCCCATCGCCTGATTCGGCCATTCTTCGAGGTCGAAGTTCAGTCCTCCGAAGACGGTCACTCCGCCGGCGTTGGCCCCGATTGAATTGCCCCAGTAGCCGCCGAGTACATTTGTTCCGATGGCCACGCCAAACTGACCGGATTCAAGATACAACGCGCGCTGGTTGTTCGACTTGACCACGATCGGCTGTGCGTCAGTCGTGCCGATGAAGTTCGCGTCGGAGTCGGTTCCGGAGTTGCCTCCGAGGTTCCACGCATTGGCGGCGTTGAGCGCGTCCACGGCGACTCGGGCGTACGGTGCGGCCGTCAGCGGCTGGCGCGGCGCGAGTGTCGTCAACGTGCCCGCCCCGGCCGGACTGCGCACGGCAATCTCCAGCCAACGAGCGTCGCCGTTGTACGCCATCACGCCGAAGTCCAACTCGACGGTAAACGTCCCGTCCACGACTAAGACGCCGTCCACCGCCAGCGTCGAACCGATCGGATTGCCGTCGACGTCGGCATCCCACAGCGTGAATTCAAAGTCCGCCGTGTCATTCACCGGGTTGCCGCTCAGATTGAGCCGGCCCTGGTAGGTGAATCCACTGCCCAGTTGCGTTTCGCCTCGCAGTTCACTACGCAAGCACGTCGTCGCCGCAATTGCGATGACCAGACTTCCAACCCACCGGATGTTTCGAAACATGCGATTCTCCTGTCTTGTTCCAAGTGTTGTTTCGTTGGCGGCGCCCGGGCCGGGCCGTTGCTTCCGCCACGCGATGCTGTGTCGTGAAAGAAACGAACGGCAGCCGCCGACTCCGGAATGGATTCTCAAGAAAAACTGCGAGTGGCGGGCGCGGGCCCGGCGTCGGACAACGGCCCACCAGCGCCTCCGCGTCCTGGTGTTTGCATACGGCCACCGAAACAGAACGCCCCGGCCGATCGGCCGGGGCGCTCTGCGATTGGTTGCCGGACTACGCGGCAGCTATCTTGGAAGAGCGGGCGACATCTGCTCGCCCACATGGAGACACGACGTCGTCAAGAGTTGAGCAACAGGCTCATGAAGCCCTGGATGTCCCGACCGTCAACGTTGCCGTCCTGATTCACATCAGCAGTGCAGCGTTCGTCCGCCGTCGCCGACGCCGGATCGAGCAGAGTTGCGCTGAAGACGGCCGCGTCGTCGAATTCGACGATCCCGTTGCCATCGACGTCGCCGAGTTGCAGCGTTCCGCACGGCGATTCGCAGCCGTCGGGAATGCCGTCGCCGTCGGTATCGACGTTGTCGTCGAAGCCCGGGCAGACGTCCGCCCCGTCGTGAACGCCGTCGCCGTCCGCATCCGGAAGGGAGACTGTCACCAATGTGGCATCCCCGGCGTACTCGTTCGAGACTAGGCAACCTGTTGCGGAATCCACTGCCAGGCTCAGATTCGCCAAGTGCGAGAGCTCCAGCAGCGCCGCATTGGGATCGGCGTCACCTGCATTCGAAGCCAACTCGATGACGACGAAGTACGTTCGAGGCGCGCCGTGCGCCAATCGGACGAGCGGATCGCCCGGTGTGAAATCGATGCTGAGCACGCCGTCCAACAAATCGAACGTCGTGACAGTCACCACTTGCGTATCCAGCGCGACGTCGAAGTCGCCGGAACCATCATCGACGTAGATCGACAGCGAAGCGATGCGCTGCGCGGCCTCGGCGCTCGTGAGAGGAACGCCGGCACCGGACTCCATGAGCAGCGACAGCCCGACAAGGTCAATGTCGCCGTCGCCCGGGCGGCCGTTGTGCGTCGCCACGATCGACAACGCGTCATCCATCTGGCCGGCGTTCCACTGGGTCGGCGCGGTGGCAGTCGTCACCAGCCCGTACTGACCGCCGCGGTTTTCCCACCAGGCGATTTCGTTGTCGAGGCCGGCCGCGCCGAGGATGTCGATGTCGCCGTCGCCGTCCACGTCCGCGGCGTAAATTTCGCCCGGTTCATTGAAGGCGTCGTCAACGGAGTGCTCCGTCCAGGAGGTCCCATCGCCAGCGGTGTTCTCCCACCACGCGACTCGGTTGCTGTTAACAGCCGTGCCGAGGATGTCGCTGTCGCCGTCACCATCCACGTCCGCCGCCTTCACGGATCGGGCGCCATCGAACGCGCCGGCGACCGCATGCTTAGTCCACGCCGTCCCGTCGCCGGCAGTGTTTTCCCACCAGGCGATTTCGTCACCGAAGAAGGCCGCGCCAAGAATGTCGGCGTCGCCGTCGCCATCCACGTCCGACGCATATACCGACGCGGCCCCATTGAAGGCCCCATCGACGGAGTGTTTGGTCCAGGCCGTCCCATTCCCAGCAGTGTTTTCCCACCAGGCGATCTCATTGCCGAAAGAGGCCGCGCCAAGAATATCGGTGTCACCGTCGCCGTCTATGTCAGCGGCATAAACCGATCCGGCCAGGAAGAACGAGGCGTCAACGGAGTGCTTTGTCCACGCATTCCCATCCCCGGCAGTGTTCTCCCACCAGGCGATTTCACTCGTGCTTGTGGCCGCGCCAAGAACGTCGGTGTCGCCGTCTCCGTCTACGTCCGCCGCAAACACGGCAAAGGCGCCAACGAACGCGTCGTCAACAGTGTGCTTTGTCCAGGCGGTTCCATTCCCTGCCGTGTTCTCCCACCAGGCGATATCGCCGGCGTTCGCTGCTGCGCCAAGGATGTCCATGTCACCGTCGCTGTCCACGTCCGTCGCGAATACCGAAATGACGCGATCAAACGCATCGTCGACGGTATGCGCGAGCCAAGCCGTCCCATCTCCGGCTGTGTTCTCCCACCAGGCGATTTCGTCGGCTCCCGACGCGGCGCCGATGATGTCCATGTCACCGTCGCCGTCCAAGTCCGCTGTGACAACGGAGTTCGCACCAACGAAGTCGCCGGCAACTGTATGCTCGATTGGGAACTCGGCATTGCGGCGAGGAAAGTTGTCCTCGTCGCACCCGTCCGGAATACCGTTGGCATTACAGTCCATGCAGAACAGGCTGCCGTCGCATTCGGCGATCTCGCATACGTCGCCAATACCGTCACCGTCGCAATCCGCCTGATCCGCGTTGGCGTGCAGCGGGCAGTTGTCGCAGCCGTCGGCCACGCCGTCGCCATCGTTGTCGACGTTGTCGTCGAAACCGGGGCAACTGTCGCAGCCGTCCGAATTGCCGTCGCCGTCGCTGTCAATCGCATCGTCGAAGCCGGCGCAAGTGTCACAGCTGTCCGGAATGCCATCGCCGTCGCTGTCAATCGTGTCGTCGAAACCGGGGCAAGTGTCGCAGCCGTCCGCCACGCCATCGCCGTCGCTGTCGATCGCGTCGTCGAAGCCGGGGCAAGTGTCACAGCCGTCCGAAATACCGTCGCCGTCGGTATCGACGTTGTCGTCAAAGCTGGGGCAGACATCGAGATTGTCGCACACGCCGTCGCCATCCGTGTCGCCGGCAGCGTCGTCGCCCAAGCAAAGATCGCACGCATCGCCGACGCCGTCGCCGAGGCCCTTCGAGACGAGGTTCTGGATCTCGCCGGCCGATAGCGCCTTGCTGAAGATCGCCAACTCATCCATCAAACCCTCGAACGGCTCCGCGGCGGCGTTGCCGATCGTCAGGCCCGCGGTGCTCGAATCGATCGGCGCCGCGGCGGTTCCCAGGAAGTCGTAGGCCGATGCCTCCACGCCGTTAACGTAGATGCGAAGCACGCCGTCGCCGAGACCATCCCAGACGGCGGCGAGATGCGTCCAGGCATCGGCGTCGATCAACACGTTGGCCTGTGTGCCGATGTTTGCGCCGCCCTGTCTGACGTAGAAGTGTGGCTTGCCGCCCTGCAATCGAAACACGAAGCTCGAGCGCGTCACGAAGCGATTGATGTTTGTCGAGAACGCACTCGGCTTCACCCACAATGCAATACTCAATTGGTCCGGCGTGTTGAAGTCCGTCGAGCCAGGGACGATGACGGTTCCTCCGCCGACCGGGAATTCGATTGCGGCGCCATGACGGCCTGTCGAGTTCCAAATCGCGCCGTTGTTCAGCGTGCCGATGTGGCCATCGACCACGTCCGTCGTCGTCGATCCACTGTCTTCATCGAAGTGCCAGGCGGCAATCGGCGCCAGCGATGCGTCCGGGGCCTCGTTGTCACGCTGATCGGGATTCGCGATCGACGGACAGTTGTCCATCGCGTCTGAAATGCCGTCGCCGTCGATGTCCGTGTTTTCCGACACATCGATGATCAATTGCCAGTCGGCCGACGCCCCTGCCACCATGCCGTTCAGCCACGTTCGGAAGTCGTAATCACCGGCCGCAGTGATGGGCAGAAACTCCGACGGTATTGAAGCGACGCCATCGCTGAACACGTCGACCGCCGCACTGAATGATTCGTCGTGACTGAATATTCCATGACGAATACTCGCCTGCCCCGTAAGGTTCGAGACGATAACGGTGATGGCGTTGATCTGAAGCCCATCGGGCAATGTCAGCGGCACATAGTCGAATTGGTCGCCGGATGTGAACTCAAGGGCGCCGCACAAGTGGTTCAAGCCGACCTGCAACGAACCGATCGGTGGTTCATACCCGATCGTTGGAAAATCCGGAGGCTCACAAATGCTCACAGCGAAGTTGCACACATCGCCGATGCCGTCATTGTCGGTGTCCGCCTGATCGGCGTTCGGAATCGTCGGGCAGTTGTCGCATCCGTCCGCGATGCCGTCGCCGTCGGAATCGATGTTGTCGTCAAAGCCGCTGCAGACGTCGCAGCCATCGGGAACGCCGTCCCCGTCGCTGTCGATCGAGTCATCAAAACCGGCGCAGGTATCGCACGCGTCGGGCGTGCCGTCGGCATCGGAATCGGCGCCGTCGTCGAAACCCGGGCACTGATCACGATCGTCGCAGACGCCGTCGCCATCCGTATCGCCCGATGCGTTGTCTCCGAAGCACACATCGCAATTGCCAATCACGCCGTCGGCGTCCGCATCGCTAACGTCGAGCAATGTCAGTCCACGGCCAAGTCGCGACACGTACAGCACGCCGCCCACGTCAGTCAGTCCCTGCGCACCGTTATAGGCCGAAAGCTGTTCGACCTCGACGATCGCAGACGGATCACTCACGTCGTACACCATGACGCCTCGCACGTTGTCCGCGCGATACAAGAAGTTCCCCTCCAGCGCCACATCGCCCGCGCCCAAACTGTTGTCGGACAGGAATCCGATCTGTGTGGGATTCATCGGATCGCTCACGTCGATCGCGCGAATGCCCTCGACTGAGCCAATGAACGCCACGTCATCCGCGAAGTGCGGCGTCGTCGGGAACGTCCCCGTCGCGATCGATCCCAGCGCCGCCACCGACTCCGGATTCGACACGTCAAGGATGGTCATCTGCCCCTGTGGGAAGTTGTGCCGGTTCCAGTAGAGCAGATCACCGTGAAATACCACATTGCCCGAGTCCCCCGACGCCTGCGACGAACTCAAGAAAAATGTCGGGGTCGTCGGATCGCTCACGTCAAACAGGGCCAGTCCCGCGTCATGCGCCACCGCCAGCAGATCGCCCGACAGCGCCACGTCCCATGCGAAGTAAACGCTGATCGTCGACAGCAGCGTCGGATTCGCCGGATCCGACACGTCATATAACCGCGGCGCGCCGCCTCCGATCACCAGCAGATCGCCCTCCAGCGCCAGCCCTTTCACGCCCGTCGCGAAATTCACCGCGCCGTTGATTGTCGACAGCGCTGACCCCAGCGTCGGATTCGGCGCCGCGAGAATCTCCACGCCCGCCGAACCGCGGTTGACGGCCACGATACTTCCATTACTGACCGAACTCAGCACGTCGCCGCCGATCGCATAGCGATCCAATTCCTCGATGCAAGTCACCAGGCAATTCGAAGAGTCACTGCACACGCGCGCGTACAGCGAACCATCCGCAGTAAACGTCACCCACGTTTGGCCGTCCGGACCGTACACGTCCTCAAAATTGCCGCTGATCGAGCCGGCGGAGATGATCTCAAACGTGTCTCCGACCGACGCGGTGAATCCGTTGGCATAAGTCAGGGCCAGCGCGCCGTCGATGATTGCGTCGCCGCTTACGACGATCTTGTCGAAGCTGTTCGTGCCGCCCAATTCCACTACCAGTGATCCGAAAGGCTGGAACTCGAGCGCGCCACAGTCGATCGTGCCGATGCCCGAGCCGTTTTCGGCGCTGGGCTCGATGGTCGCGTTCGTCTCGACAACCAGCCGGCCACCGATCACGCCGGTTCCTTCCAGTCGCGTGCCGCTCGTCATCACCACGTCGCCGCTGCCGGTCAGCGACGAAAACTGCCGCGCCGCGTCCTTCAACCACAGCGATCCTTCCGACACGACGACGCCGCCGCTGAATGATTGATCAGCTGCGAGTTGAAGCACCCCGGGGCCGGTCTTTTCGATTCCACCCGCGCCGTTGTCGCCGTCCTGAATGAGCGTTGTCAACGTGCCGGTTCCGTCCCGTTGGATGCGCAGCCCCTTTCCGTTAACGGGATCGGTGACAGTTACGGTAGGTTGAGCCCCGGCGTACAACGTGAGCGAAGACGTGGTCAGCGTGCCGCCGTCTATATCGATGCTGCACCCCGAAGACCAGAGGTTGATCCCCGCGCCGAACTCCGCCATCGCACCGTTTGTGACGATCAAGTGTCCCATTCCGTCGGGTTCACCTGCTCGCGAGTCGCCCAGCACAAGAAGATCGCTCGACGAACCGAGCGACGAACCAACGCCGTCCACTGAAACGGTTCCTTCGTTCGAAGGTCGGGCCCCCACTGTTACGACATTCGATTGCGCCTGACCGCCGGACAGGATCAGAAGTGTCCCGGTAGAGTTCGGAGTGCTCGAAGCAATACTGATAACAGGTGCAGGTCCATACGTGACATCAAGCGTTCCACCCTCTTCGACAATCACGGTCGCATCCGCCCCCGTGATGTCAGCGCGGCCACCTTGAATTCGCGAGCCCGAGCCGGAAACTCTCAGCGTGCCCAAGCTCACGTAACACGTGCCCCCGCCGTTACCTTCTTGTGCCTGACTGGGAGTTGTCAGAACGGCGCCGTTGAGGATGTCCATCGACCCGCCACTCGCCACAGTTACTGAGAAGGCCCCTGTTTCGGTCGCCGTAAAATTCCCGCCACTCAATCGGAGATGCCCGCCCACGGAGGCAAATCGGCCGAGATTCGCCGTGCCGGTGATGTTCTGTATTCCGCTGCCGGTGTGTGTCAACCGCGAGATATCACTGCCCTGTATCGATCCACCGAACGTCCCACTGCCGGCGAGAGTGAGACGCTGATCGTTCAGCGTCACGGTCCCATCGCCGGCCAATCCACCGATCGTCTCGTTGGCGTTCAGACTCACGACGCCGAAGCCGTCGACCGTGAGAGTGCCGGCGTCCGAATAGGCGGAGCCACCCTCAAGAACCAGCTCGCCCTGCGTCACCGTGACCCAATTGGCATTGACGCCCGTGTTGCCGGACAACGTCAGCCGACCCGCTCCGAACTTGAACAGTCCGGCATCCGAATCGAGCGCCCCTGCGATGTTCACCGCCTGAAATTCCCCGATGTCCCAGAGGCTTGCGCTGTGCAACGTCACGTCGGCGCTAATCGTGTGCTCGACGAGAAAATTACCTGCAGTTGGCACAGACAGGTTCGACAGACTGAGCGTACCGTTGTTGAGCGTGAACGGGACGTTTCCGTCGATCGTCACTTCGCCGACGCTTCGCGTCACGCCGCCGAGATCGACAGTCGTGGTCGCGGCCGACTCCGGCAAGATCGCCAGGTCATTGATGTTCGGAATGCCCCCGGTCCAGTTGTTTGCGTTGGACCATTGTCCGCTGGCGGATCCGTTCCAGGTTCGAGCGGCGGCGCGGGCCGTTGCGGTCCAGAACGCCGGCGCCAAGCAAGCCAACGCGCAAAGCAGCATCAGTCGCCTCGGGCGACGTTGCACACTGACGCGAGTAGCAAGATCGACCGAATCTAACATGTTTGTGTTCACGGCGTTCCACCGACAATCTCTCGCCGGTTTCACGTTGACGTTCATGGACTTCATCTCGAATCCCTTTTACTAAGATCTGGATACAAGCTCTCAGGCAGTGACGCCGTGTCACCGCCCGCCTGAGTAAACGATTGGGCCGACAGGCGTCCGTAATCGTTTTCCCGGTCTTTTTCTGAGGTTTGAAGTCAGCCAGTCTTGCAACGATGAGATTGAGCCCGACGAGTGCGGATTCCGCGCCGTCGGCGGCATCGAGGATTGGGGGGCTTTAGGACTGTGTGGTGCTCGGATAGCGTGTGTGTCTAGAACGTTCGGCGCCGTCCCCGCGACAGCATGACTGCACCGCCAATGCCAAGCAACGCGACCGTCGTCGGTTCGGGGATGGGCGCGTCGACCGTCAACGACGACACGAAAACACCGCTGTTCGCATCCTGAACGAAGACCTTGATGACAGACTTCGGCCCTTGCTGGTTGGCGGGAAACGTGTAATTGGGCAGGGCCTGCCATTGCGGATTACCCGCCCCGCCGCCGCCGAAGGCATTGAAGAACGCAATCCGATTCCCCACGCCGTTGAAATCGCCGAACTCGCATTCATTCAGCAGGAAGAACACTTCGCCCGCGAAGTTCTGACCGCTGGCATCAACGAATGTGATGTTCTTGAATATGACGTCATCGTCAAATGTGAAGACGAGTTCCTCGTTCCCGCGATTGCCGTCGACGGCGTCAATGTCGCTGACGAGCAGGTCCGTGATGTCGCGCACCCCGAGACCGCTGCCGGCAACGTAGGAGACGGCCTCCGTCTCCGTCGCATTCGGTAGCGCGTCTTCATCCTGACCCAGCGCCGATACGGTTAGATCGAGCGAGCCGACGGAAATCGTACGCGTAACCTGCGATGAGGGCGTGTTCGGCGACAAGTTGGCAAAGTCGAACGTGATTAGCTCGGCAACCGCGGGTCTGCCACAGACCGCGACCACAAACGTCATAGCGATAGCGCGCGAGATGATTTGATGACAAATTGGCATGTGCACTTCCCCTTCGATGCGAAATGGGCGTCGAATCAGCCCAATCGGCTTCTTATGCGGGAAACCGTCCGCCCCTCGGCGACGCGAAATCTCCGCTCGCCTGAATAAACGAGCGGTGTGCGATGTGTCCGTAACAGAAAATTTCCCTTTTCCCGAGATCGCCCGTAAATTATTACGAATACGAGGTTTGCAGCATCCTGCCCGGGATCAACCACACAAATCGCTGTCCGGCAAGGCATCGCCGCGCGGCGTAATTCACGGCGGGAGTAGAATTGGACTATATGAGTGCTGAAGCGACGATACTGCTGCGACGAATCAGCGACGGCGATCGTGACGCGGCAAAGGAGTTGCTTCCGCTCGTCTACGCCGACTTACGAGATCGAGCGAGCCTGTATTTCCGCAACCAGCCGGCCGATCACACACTCCAGCCGACGGCGCTTGTGCACGAGGCCTACCTGAAACTCATCGACTCGCAGGACGCCAAGTGGAATGATCGAACGCATTTCTGCGCCGTCGCCGCGACCGCCATGCGACAGATTCTGATCGACCATGCCCGACGACGAAAGCTCGCGAGGGACGCCCGCGAGTCACAGGCAACCATGATGAACGCCCCATCCGGGGACTGGACGGTTGACCTGCTTGATTTGGACGGCGCGCTGAACCGCCTCGCGACGCTCGACGAACGCCACGCGCGAATTGTCGAATTGCGATTCTTCGGGTCGCTGACAATCGAACAAACTGCGAGAGCCATGGAAGTATCAGATTCGACAATAGAGAAGGAGTGGCGGAAAATCCGGGCGTGGTTGATACGCGAAATGGCCGGCGAGCGAGCGGAGTAACGCGGCGCGACAATTCGCTCAGTCGTCTCGATCTTAGGGGCGGTGCGCGGATCGGCAGATTCCAGCAAAGCGGTCCACTCGTGTCGGCTCACTCACGATTAGCATCTCGGAGAGGAATCACTGCGAACGCGAGCGTGAATCGGCGCAAGTAGGCACCACAAACAGGCGTCGCCCTCGGCTTTGGATGTGCAGCAACGATGACAAAGGCGCCCCGCTCAGCCGAGCGCATGCGTTAAGCCAGCGCGATCTTGTTTCTAAAGTAGGGAATCGACTGGCGGGGAGGCCCAACACACCTAGGTTCCTCTCGAAAATCGTGTCGTTTTTGTCGTGTTTTGTGAGGCGCGAATTCGCCTAACTGTTTTCCCCTTTGTTGGTTACGGCTGTCACCCCTGGTTAGGGGTGACAGCGTGTTTGGGGTCTGTCCAATTCCTCGGGAATCGCGGGCTATGTCGGGGACTGTCACGGGCGGCGCGCAGGTCTCACTACACTACTTTGGCTTGGATTAGGCCATCGAAATGAGACGCGGACAAATGAAGCGGTCGATTCTAGCTGCCCAAAAGATCTCAGGATAAGCGCCGATTCTGCAGTAATTCAAACCGGGTGGGCCGATGCGGACAAAAAGGTGTCGATGGCCCCTTGCGGTCTTCATTCCTGAAACATAATTAGGAGACTCACGAGGCGAAGTTGTATATGGCACCGAATCCAAGGAGGAACGGTTCATGACAGGGAACGGAGTCCAAGAAGTACCGATTCTTGAGGTGATTCGACACCTGGCCGAGGCGGCCCGGGTGATTGTTGAACGCGCAAGATCCGTTCTTCGTGGCATCGCGAGCTTCTTGGCGACGTTGACGGCGCCGACTCGGTACGACCGGCCATTGTATCTGGTCCACGGCGTCGCATGTCGCTGTTGCTGCACGTGCGGAAAGATCGTCACAGCGTGGATGGGTCGGTTGAGGCTGAACATCGCCTCCGAGGTCGTGTATTGGGAGGACCGCCAAATCAAGATCCGCGCTGGTAACGAATTCCGGATATTCTACGCGATCGTTGGAGCGGAGCATCACTCCCAATCGTTCGATGCACTGCATAGCCTGATTGAGCCGACTCCTAATAAGGCATTTCCAACCAAAGCCCATCCGTCGCTTCGCAACCATGTTTCTCAAATCAATCGATCGCTTAGAACTGCAGACGCCGGGATTCGGCTGGAAACGGGTGAACACGAAGGATACAGACTTGTACTACATGGGGAATCGTAGAGCATGAGGAACGTTCATCTACGATGGTCTGCGCGGTAGAAGCAAATGCGTATACAAACATCAACTTGAACAGTCGCGCCCCCAGTGAATTAGTTGGCTACTCTTGATCGTGTGACCGGCAATCGGTCAGCAAGGAGTAGCCATGAAGATTCGTCGTATCTCGATCGAGAAGATCAACCCTGCCCCATACAACCCCCGCCTAGATCTCAAGCCTGGTGACCCTGAATACGAGAAGATCCGCCGCAGCCTGGACGAGTTCGGCTGTGTCGAACCGCTCGTGTGGAATCAGCGCACCGGGAATCTCGTCGGAGGACACCAGCGATTCAAGATCCTGCGCGCACGTGGCGATGAATTCGTCCGCGTCAGCGTCGTCGACCTGTCGCTCGACAGGGAGAAGGCCCTCAACATTGCCCTGAACAAGATTCAGGGTGACTGGGATGAGGCCAAGCTGGCGTCGTTGCTGCAGGAATTGCTGGATTCATCGGATGTCGACATCGAACTGACGGGGTTCGATCTACCGGATGTGGAGGGCCTGTTGGCCGGCGCCGGCGCTGGTGACGATCAGGATCCGGATGATTTCGACGTCGAGGCTGCAGCGGATCGCGACAAGCCCGCTGTCACCCAAGTTGGGGATCTGATTGAGCTGGGCCCGCACCGATTGGTCTGCGGTGACAGCTCTCTGTCGGATGTACATGCCCTGGTTCTCGGCGATCGCACGCCGAACCTTCTATTTTCGGATCCGCCATACAACGTGGACTACTACGGGGGTAGCCGCCCAACACCGCAGAAAGCGCGCCCCAAGCAAAGCCGCCAGTGGAAACGCATTTACGCGGATGACCAGTCGCAGGGCGACTACGAGGGCTGGCTTGAGGGCATCCTGACCAACGCCATCAATCGGCTTCGTCCCGGCGCCGCCATCTATCTTTGGAATGGCCATCGCCAGTTCGGCCCGATGCACACCATGCTGACGCGCATGGACGTTCACATCTCGTGCGTCATCACCTGGGCGAAGGAGTCGTTCGCGATCGGCTACGGCGACTACAACCAACAAACGGAATTCTGCCTCTACGGTTGGAAACCCGGCAAGAAGGGCGGTCATGCGTGGTTCGGGCCCACGAACGCATCGACGCTCTGGCAGGTGCGTCGCGATCCGACCAAGAGCTACTCCCATCCAACCCAGAAGCCCGTGGCGTTGCCTGAACAGGCGATTCGCAATTCCTCGAAAATCGGCGACGTTGTCCTCGATTGCTTCCTCGGGAGCGGAACAACGCTGATCGCGTGCGAACGACTCCGCCGCGCATGTTGCGGGATCGAGATTGATCCGCATCACTGCGACGCCATTGTCCGGCGCTACATCGCTCATGTTGGCGAAGACAATGTCGCGCCAGCGTTGGTCGAGCGGTATCGAATTGCAGCGGAGGCCGTGTCGTGAGCAAAGGCAAGGACGACACCAATCTGCTCTCGGTCCTCGAGCAGGTGAAAACCGGCGCCATGAACCCGAAGCGCATCCCGAAAGAGATACAGACCGGGCTCGTGGGATTGCTCATCGATCAGGGCCTGCATATTCCCGAAATCGCCAAGATCCTCAAGTGCAGCGATCGCACAGTCCAGCGGCACAAGGCGGAACTCCTGGCACAACTCGCGCTGGATCCGAATCCCGACCTGGCCCGACAGCTTTCCGGCCGGTTGATCCAGATCGCGGAACAGGTAATGGCGAACCTCCGCCGGATCGGGCGCGACAAGGCGACGCCGGCGGCTTCTCGAATCGACGCCGAAGCGAACATCTTCCAGGTCATGGCGAAGCTCGTGGAGAAGCTCCAATCCCTGGGCTACCTGCCGCTGAATCAGGGATTGGCTCTCGACGCCTCTCTTCGGGATGGGCCGATCGACGTGAGCCACATTATCGCCGAGGTAACCACCCTTCGAACCGTATCCAGCAAATGTCTCGCGCCGGAGGATCCGGCGCGGAAGGACCTCGAAAAGCTTGATGACGCCATTAACCCCAAACAAGGAGGCAAGAAACGTGGCCGCGCAACCAAGAAGCTTTGATCGATGCGATCGCTATCTCTCCCAGATGCGCCGCGAACTTGGGCGAAAGAGCCTGCTCGCATTCGGTAGAGTCTATCTCCGTGAGCACTTTCGGCTGGAGCCGTCAACGATGCACGAGGAGATGGCGAAGACGCTGCAGACGATCACCGAACGATCGCACGGCTCTCGAATTGCCTGGGCGGCCCCGCGCAGCCATGCCAAGAGCACGTTGGTGACCTTGGCGTACGCCCTGTGGTGTATCTGCTATCGTCGTGAGCCCTTCATCGTCATCTGTTCGAACTCGGAGGAGCGGGCGAATGACATGTTGTCGCAGATCAAGGACGAACTGGAAAACAACCAGATCATCCGCACGGATTTCCCTAGCATCTGTCCTGTCGTCCGCGGAAGGAAGATGGGGCCGTACCGTCAAAACCTGATCACGGTCGGCCGATTGAATCCGATCCGGATCGCGTCGTTGGGGCCCCAGAAGGCGGCGCGGGGAATTCGACATCGGCAGCACCGACCGAGCCTGATCATCCTCGATGACCTTGAGAGCCAGGAGAGCGCCGGTTCGGAGGAGCAGCGCGTCAAACTCAAAAGCTGGTTCACGAAGACAGTCTTGAAGCTTGGCGACAAGCGGACGAACGTCGTCCTCCTCGGGACGATCATTCACTATGACTCACTCTTGGCCGATTACGTACTCCGAGGCCATCCTGGCTGGCGGGCGAGATGCTACAAGGCGGTCGTCTCGTGGTCGGATCGCGCGGATCTATGGCGTGAATGGGAAGAAATCTTCAAGGGAAACGAGTCCTTTGCCGGCAAGGAACACGACGAAGGCGCCAGGGCGTTCTTCGAATCGAATTGTTCAGAGATGCTGCGAGGCGCCGAAGTACTGTGGCCGGAATCCGAGGACTTCTACGAATTGATGGTCCAGCGGCTGGTTGATGGGACTCTCAGCTTCGACAGCGAAAAACAGAATGACCCGATCGACCCCGCTCACTGCCTCTTCAAGCCGGAGAACTTTGTCTTTTGGAATACGCGTTTCAGAACGCTCGAGGAACTCCGCGCGGCGTCGAGCCCGAATTCGTTCTTCATCGGCGCGTGTGATCCCGCGCTCGGTAAGTCGAAACGAGGTAATGACGACACGGCGATCATCACGTTGTTCGTTGATCCAGCGAAGGGCTCGTACGTGGTGGAGGCCGACATGCGCAAGCTGACGCCGACGGAGACGGTCGACGCGATCATCGAGAAGCACCGACGATGGCGATATGCCCTGTTCGGGCTGGAAACGAACCACTTCCAATCAATGCTGGCCGATCTCCTGCGGACGAACAGCGCACGCGCGGGATTGGATGTACCAGTGCACCAGATTCAGAATACCTGCGCTAAGGAAGATCGGATCCGGATGCTGGAACCAAGCATAACTGACGGAACAATCGAACTCGACAGCCGGCATACTGCGTTGATCAACCAGCTTCGCCAGTTTCCGAAGGCGGCGCACGACGACGGACCGGATGCGCTGAACATGGCCTGTCAAACTGTGGTCGCCCACATTCAGCGAGGTGAACGGACGATCCGATGGGTCAAGCTCTGGGATCATCGAGATCGGGATGAAGGGAACTGGCGGCCGTTGAACTGGTAGGCCCAACGGGGAGTCAAATTCCGTTCATCGAGTGTTGCCGGGCGTTGACTTCCGGCGGCCCCTATTGGACCATGACGACGGGAATGTGAGTTTCTGCCATGTTTGGAGGACCAAACGCGTAACGCCACGAGATGTGGCAAGACATTGAAGTGACGCGCGAGCGTCAAGTAGCTGCTTTCCGAAATACCGCCAATTTGTGACCGCTGGTCACATACACAAGAGCAGCACTTGAATCCGCGCTCCCAAACGGGAGCGTCGGTCATGTGTTGTCTTGTGTGCCCCTTGGCGGGGGTTTCGGAAGCGACCGTGGTCCGACGCTCTTTTTGTGCGCTCTTGCCGGGCTGGACCACGGTAAACCCAGGTCGAGAAACCGCGCCAAAGGAGCACAAGAATGTCAGACAACGTCGACGCCGAATCGCACGAACCGTCACGGCAACGCCCACGAAAATCGAGCCTCGGAATCGTCTCAATGATCCTGGGAATCGTCGCCTTCATGATCTGCTGGATTCCGTTTGTGGGATTCATCGGCATGCCGCTCAGCGTCGTGGGCCTGCTGCTCGGGATCATTGGCATCATCGATTGTCTCGCGAACAAGAAGGCTGGCGCCGCCTTTGCCTTTGCAGGGATCCTCATTTGCGCCATCGCCATCTGGGTGCCGATCGGGCTGTACAGGGGGATCAACGCCGTCCGTGAGAACTTTCGGGCGGCGGCGGAACTCCGCGGAACGGACTCAGATGACGGCGTCGGCCGATACTGGCTGAACGATGCTGGCGACTCAAGCAGGTCGAATGATCTCGTAAGCTTGCAGCGCCCTGACCGAGATCCTCTCCGACCCATGCCGAACGCCGCCTCGAAGCCGTCGAATAGCACAGATTTCAGCTCAATGAGCAACGACGAACTCTTCGACATCCTGGAGGCCGACGAACCCAAGGTTCACTCTGCGGATAAGCCGCTCGTCGTTGGCGATGTCGAGATTCGAATTACATCCGTCACCGTCGGTGTCGTGCCGCTGACCCGAATTGATGGTTCGCTCGGGGAATCCGCAAAGCCTCACCTGAGCATCAAGATAGAGATCAAGAACCTCTCGACAAACTGCAAGATCCGTTACGAGAGCTTCGCGGGGCCGGCGTTTTCGCCATACGCAGATCGCGCGTCACTACGCGACAACTTCGGCAACTCGTACAACGCCGTTGGCTTCAAGTCGCTCGCTGTGCCCGTTGGTCGAACCGAAAGGGAGTCGATCTACCCCGGCAAGTCGATTGCAGATGTCCTCCTCTTCGAGCCCCCGGTCGATGGGATCAAGTTCCTTGATCTCGAATTGCCGTTGAGTCTTGTCGAGGCCAGCGGCGATGCTCGTGTACGAATACCGATGTCGACACTCATACACAGATCACATGATTCGGGTACCTCAACCGACTAACCCTGAGCACACACGCTCTCTCGGCTCACGCGCCGATGGCGGGCGAAGCTTAGCGAGGGAACCGAGCGGAGCGGAGCCCGCCATCGGCGGCACGAATTGAATCGCCTCTGGTGCCGGTGGTCGATAGCCCAACGAGCTGTGCGGCCGGACACGGCTGTAATGGTGTCGCCACTGCTCGATCAGCACCTTTGCTTCCTGCAGCGCGTAGAAGATCCCCACGCTATTACAACAAAGTCCGAAGTCTTCTGCCCAAACCCGGGCATGGTGCAACGGTGGCGTGACGCAGTCTCGGGCAAATCGTCGATTTCTGCGCCAATTGTTCTCATAACCCGGAGCGCCTGCCAACCTTCGCAATTGAATGGCCCTGGCCTCCGTAAGTAATTTGAACTACGAAATATTCTTGCCGCGCGCCTTGATTTTTTTATTTTGGAGTCCAAACTATATGACATGGAACCTGAATCGCCCAAATCAACGCGTAGCCATCAACCGAACGAGGCGTGCGCCTCCCAGGTCGCGACGGGACTGGCCAAGCTAGCACTCGTCTTCCGGCACGAGGCCTGGCAGGCCACCGGTGAGCACGGCCTGTCACCGACGCAGGCTCAAATTCTCGCAGTGATCGCGGGCTCGTTGGCACCGGTCGGCCTCTCGGGCGTTGCCGAACAACTGGCCATCACTGCAGGTACAGCCAGCGCGGCGATCTCCACCCTTGTCGAAAAGCGGCTGATTGAGAAGCGACGCTCGCGGCAGGATGGCCGCGCGATCACGCTCAGGCTGACCGCGCGAGGCAGGCGAATTGCTGCGACAGCAGCTAAGTGGCCGGGAACAGTCCTTTCCGCTGCAGCCGCGCTGCCCGATCGGGATCAAGCGGGACTAGTTCGCGGTCTCGTCGCGCTGATCCGCGAGCTTCAGGAAAAAGGCGCTGTGCCCACCTCACGCATGTGTGTGGGCTGCAAGTATTTCCGGCCGAACGAGTATCCCGGCGAGAAGAAGAAACATCACTGCCAGTACATCGATGCACCGATCGGCGACTCCGATCTGCGCGTGGATTGCGCCGAAATGGAGCCGATTTCGGCCGAACTCGCGCCGCGCCTCTGGCGAGTGTTTGTCGAAGGCCGGCCTCTTGAACACGACGGGCATGGCACTGACACGTCGGCCCAGCCGTCATCCTAAGCGAAGTTTGTCATCAGAAACGGAGAACACCAAATGCCTTGCCGATTCCATATCCTCATCCTCGTCGTTCCATCGCTTGCGGGAATACTGCTCCCCGGATGCGCGGCGACGGGAACCGCAACCATCGGAAAGAGAGATTCGCGGACGATCGGATACAGCCGAAGCGACGCGTCGCAGCCCGCCCGGAACAGTGGCTTTCGAGCAATGTCGGAAGCGGAGTTCGCGCTGCTCAAGAAGTCGTTCCTGTTCACGGACGAAGACGTGCGGTTTTTGCGCATGTCGCGTGGCGTGCTCGAACCGAATGTCGACGAGCTACTGGACGTCTGGTACGGGTTTGTCGGGGCCAATGACCACCTCGTCTATTACTTCTCGCATCCGACGACACGGCAGCCGAACAGCGAGTACCTGATGCGTGTCCGGGCCCGATTCCGCGATTGGGTGCTCACGACCGCCGCCGCTAACTTCGACCAGGCCTGGCTGAATCAACAACTCGAACTCGGGCTGCGGCATCACCGCCTGAAGAAGAACCGGACGGACGGTGTCGAGGCGGTGGCGCACATTCCGATGCGGTACGTGATCGCGCTTCACTACCCGATCACCACGACGCTGAGGCCGTTTCTCGCACGTGGTGGACACATGGAACAGGAAGTCCAGGGAATGTACGAGGCGTGGCGGAAGGCCGTGCTGATGACGGTGATCCTCTGGAGTCAGCCGTATGTCGAGCCCGGCGACTTTTGACCTTTCCGACTTAGCGAGGTGACAGCGCGTCGCCTCTTACCCACTCTCACCAACCATGGAGTAAAATAATGCCAACGAAAGCGACCTTCTATCACGCGGGATGCCCTGTTTGTGTCGACGCCGAACGAACAGTCGCCGATGGGCTGGATCGTAACCGCTTCGATGTCGAGATCGTCCATCTCGGCGAGCACAGAAATCGTATCGCCGAGGCCGAGGGGGCGGGTGTAAAGTCGGTCCCGGCACTGGTCATCGGCGGACAGACATTCCACATCAACCACGGCGCCGATCTGACAGCGCTCAAGGCCTGACGCGCCCGGCGCGATGCGCCTATAAGACACGGGCCGGATGACAGAAACACATTCCGTCGTCCGGCCCTGCTTTGATACGATCCTGCGAATCCAAGTCCCAATCCGTCGATACATTTGAGCTCATCATGGCACGACGATCGAGGCGGCTGCCGCCACGTTGCGCGTGTAGACATCGCCACACCGCAGACGACAAACTCGCCGGCGCCGACATGATTAACATACGGGGCACTACTGAGCGCTACGCAACTCACGCGATCCGGCGTCGAAGTCGCGGCTTACGGAAATATCCCGCGCTCCTTGTAAACCGTCTCCAGCCGCGACAACGCGATGACGTATGCAGCCGTTCTCCAGTCCACGCCGAGTTCGGCCGCCGTGTCACGCACACGGCCGTACGCCGCCTTGATGCGCTTGTGGAGCTTGCGATCCACTTCTTCGAGTTCCCAGAATTCGCTGCGCTTGTTCTGCAGCCACTCGTAATAGCTGACGATGACACCGCCGGCGTTGCAAAGGATATCCGGAATCAGGTCAATTCCGCGTCGCTGCAATACCGCATCGCCCTCAGGATTGGTCGGACCGTTCGCTCCTTCAGCGACGAGCCGCACCTGCAGCCACTGAGCGCTTTCCGCCGTTATCTGGTTTTCCATTGCGGCGGGGATGAAGACGTCAACCGGTGTCTTCATGAACATGATGTGATCAACGAAATCACCCCGAGGGTACTTCATCACGCCGCCGTGGACGCGCGCAAATCGAAGCAGGTCATCCGGATCAATTCCGTTCTCGTTCCGTACGCCGCCGGTCACATCCTCAACCGCGACGAGCTTCGCGCCGAGCTGCGTCAGCAGGCGAGCCGTCCACGATCCGACATTGCCAAACCCCTGAACCGAGAAGGTCAGACCGGCGACATCGATCTTGTGGTCGTGCGTCCATTCCTGGATCGTGAAAACGACGCCCTGCCCTGTCGCCTTGTCTCGCCCCACGCTGCCGCCGGCCTCGACGGGCTTGCCGGTCACGACGTGGATGTTGCGCTGGCGCTCATGCGAGGGGACGGTTGACGCGTAGGTGTCCAGGATCCAGGCCATGATCTGGGCGTTGGTGTTCACATCCGGCGCCGGTATGTCGTACTCGGGACCAATGTTCTCACCCAGCGCGAACGCAAAGCGGCGCGTGATCCGCTCGAGCTCCGCCTCGGAGTATTTCGCCGGATCGAACTGAATTCCGCCCTTCGCGCCGCCGAACGGAATACCTGCGATGGCGCATTTCCAGGTCATCCACGCCGCCAGCGCCCGAACCTCATCGAGGTCGACATCGGGATGGAACCGCAGGCCACCCTTGAAAGGCCCCAATGCATCGTTATGCTGAACCCGATAGCCGGTGAACATCTCCACATGGCCATTGGCCATTTTGACCGGGAAGTTGACGACGATTTCGTTCTTCGTCGCCCCGAGAATCCGCCGGACATCCGGGTCGAGATTCATTACGTCGGCGGCCCGATTGAACTGAACGCCGACATTCTGATAAAGGCTCGATTTGGGTCTTTCAGCGACTCCAGAATGCGGTTGCCCGACATGACCACCGTTGTTTCCGCTGGGAACGGCAGTGCCCCCCTCTTTCTTGTTTCTTGGAGCAACCTCCGGCTGCCTTTCGATCACGGGTAACATTGCTGCCCCTTCTCCTTTCGCGATCACTCGCGTCACATCAGCCAACTTATTCGAACTCGTCACAACTGAAGACGCCGCCTTCGGGCTTTGGAAAGCTGCAACTCGCGAGCTTCACACAGGTCATGCATAGTCCTGGATACCACTCCCGGTTTGCCACAGCAAATCGCTCGACGCCTTCCGACCTCGTCGAAAGCGTTGCGATTGTTTGCAGGCCGCCCCGGCCTGATTCACGTGGTTCGCCAATCGTGTCGGCGAACAAGCCCGGCGTAGTTACGGCTGGCGCTTCCGGATCCGATGTGTGCAATCCCGGAAGCCAGTCCCGATTGGCAAGTCTCTCGCGCGCCGATACGCACCGACGCTCAACAGCTTCCTGAGGCCCGCCGACGTGCCCGCGGTCGGCGTCCAACGATTCGCGATGTGTTTTCTGTGAGTTCATTGTCCAGCTCCTTAGGCCTTGGCAATTTCAGTTTTTCCGCCGGAATGTCGCGGCGTTACAAAAATGAAAGGGCACGTTTCGTGCCGCACGTCAGCTTTGACAGCCAAGCTGGACGGAATGACAATGGGCCACACAAAGCACTATAGAAACGAGAGTTAAGCGGTCCGTCTCGATGACGACGACCTTGAGGAATGCTTCGAGGGACAGCCATGGAATGGGGAGAATCGCACCAGTGGGGCAAAACGCCCCGCTCCGGGCCCAGGCGATTCAGACTGATTCGTCGACACCGGCCGGCCGCTCGAAACGCTTCAATGACTCTCGAAGCGTCTTCCGATCGATCCCGAGTATCTCAGCGGCCTTCGTCTTGTTGCCGCCGACGCTCTCGAGAACCGCATGAATGTGCGCCGCCTCGACCTCGGCGAGAGTTCGATGGACGCGATTGTCGCGCGGAACGGCGTATCGCATCAGCGCCGGCAGATCGACTGCGTCAATCTCGTCGCCGTCGGTCATGATCACCAGTCGTTGGATGACGTTCTCCAGTTCCCTGACGTTGCCGGGCCAGTGATAGTCCCGAAGGCATCGCCACGCGCGATCGGATAGCGATGGAACCACTCGTGCGGCGTCGCGAGCGAATTTTGCCAGGAAATGGCCGGTCAGCAAAATCACATCGTCGCCGCGCTCACGCAATGGCGGCAATTCGATAGTGATCACGTTCAGGCGAAAGAACAGGTCCTCACGAAACGTCCCCCGCCGCGTCATTCCTTCCAGGTCCTTGTTCGTCGCCGCGATGATCCGTACATCGACGGTGCGGGGTTTGGTCGCGCCGACCATCTGCACGTTGCCGTCCTCCAGAACGCGAAGGAGCTTGGCCTGCATCGGGAGCGTCAATTCGGCGATCTCATCGAGGAAGACGGACCCGCCGTCGCCGGAAATGAAGAACCCGGCGCGCGTCGTGACGGCGCCGGTAAAGGCGCCCTTCACATGGCCGAATAATTCACTCTCCACAAGCCCCTCGGGAATCCCTCCGCAGTTCACGGGAACAAACGGCGCGGCCGCCCGACCGCTGCCGTAGTGAATCGCACGCGCCACGAGTTCCTTCCCTGTGCCACTTTCGCCGTTGATCAGGATCGTCGCCGACGTTGTGGCCGCCTTGTTGATGGCCCGAAAGACGCGCTTCATCGGTGTGGAATCGCCGATCAGCCCCGAGTTCGATCCGCTCACGCTCGTCGCGACCATTTCTTCGGACGCCCGGCGCTGCCGCAGCGCAACAATCGTCTTGTTCACAGCTGCGAGCAATTCATCGTCCGTAAAGGGCTTGGTGAGATACTCGTCGGCCCCTTCTTTGACGGCCGATACGGCACTTTCGATGGAGCCGTACCCGGTGATCATGATGATCCCGATGTCCTGCGAATTTCCTCGAAGGTGACGAATCAGGTCAATGCCGTCGACGTACGGCATTCGAAGATCAGTAATCACAACGTCAACGGGCGCGTCATCGACAATACGGATCGCCTCCGAAGCCCCCGAAGCCGTTGCAACTGAGAACCCGGCTGCCGACAGGTTTCGTTTCAGCACCTCCAACGTGCTTGGAGAGTCGTCGACGGCGAGTATTCTGTATATTTCCCTGTTCATTGTGCGTTATTCAACATGACCGTCTTCCGGAGGGGAAGTCGGCAGGCGAACGCAAAAGCGCGTTCCTGACTCCGCCTTGGATTCGTAATCGATCGTCCCCCCGTGCGACAGCACGATCCCATGGACGACCGACAACCCCAGCCCCGTCCCCTGCTCTGGAGACTTTGTCGTAAAGAAGGGTTCGAAGATACGATCCGCGATCTCAGGCGCGATCCCACCGCCTTGGTCCTGGACTTCCAGTTCGCCCCACGGGCCAGAGCCTCGGGTCCGTACCGTCAATCGACCACCCTTCGACATGGACTGTAGCCCGTTGACACAGAGATTGACGACAAGTTGATGAAGTTGCACAGCATCGGCAAACACTACAGGATCGGCGGGATCCAGGTCGCGAGCGACATCGACGCGAGATTCACTGAGGCGCGGCTTGAGCAGCGTAAGGCCCTCATGAACGATGGCGTTCAAATGAACAAACGACTTACTCGGAGGCGATTGCCTGGCAAACAGCATGAGCTTTCGGACAATTGTGCGTGCATGCAGGGCCGCGCCGACAATCTTCTCCAGATCCTGTTCAGTCGACTCGGGGACCCCCGACGCCTTCTTCGCCAGTTGAGCGAAACCGAGAATGGCCCCGAGCGGCTCGTTGATCTCATGCGCGACGCCGGCCGCGAGCTGACCAATCGTGGCGAGTCGATCCGCCTGGCGCACTTGTTCCGCAAGTCGCAGCTTTTCTTCGATCGCCGCCCTGCGCTGCGCGAACTGCGCCACCTCTCTCGCAATCGCGCGCACGAGATGCTGCTCTTCCGGGAGGAATGCTCCTTCAACGAATTCAGGATGTTCTTCGACATATCCGACATCGACAGTGCCTCGACGCCGGCCGTCGATCCGAATTGGCGCCTCCTGGAGATGCACAACCGAATCCATATCACCGTGCGAACAAACAATGTCATCCAACGAGATTCTCGCCGCAATCGAATCCGGGAACTGCCATGCCGATGGGATCAGCTCGACGATTCGCTGTATCGCATCCAACACAGTGATGTCGGGCGTCTCCAGAATCTGGGCAATCGAATAGAGACACATGAGTTCTTTGACGCGTTCTCGCAGTGCGTGCTGGGCGCGACGGTCGTCAATCGCCAGACCGAGTGTCTGGGCAAGCGATTCGTAGAATTCAATATTCTGAGAGGTGAACGCATGCTTGCGCACCGCCATTAAGACGAGCACGCCAGGGCTCTCGGCGTTCATTTCAAAGGGAATGATCGCAAGTGATTGCACGGGCGCGCCGCTTTCGTCCCCACTGAGACGTGGCGCTTCCTTGAAGGCAAGGTCCGCGGTGGCATTGGGTGTCCAGAAGCTGCCGTGAGCTGTCACGCATCGCGAAACTCCTCCGACATCACCACTGGCGACGACCTCAACGACGTTGTCGAGCCACGCCACGAATTCGTTCGCGTCGGCCCCTGCACGTTCTGGCGTATGGCGGGTTTTTGCAGGCGCTTCCTCGGCGTTCTGCAAGTCGAATGAAAAGGACTCCGCCGGACGTTGCGACGCCGACCAGCGGTATCTTCCCACCGGACTCCCATTGTCGACACGAAGTTCCAAGACGTCGCAACATGCAAACGGAAGAATGATCCGGGAAGCTTCGCGAAGAAACTCAAACCGCCCTGGTCCGCGCGTCGCCAGGTGCAGGATGCTCCGCGACACCTGAATGAAATCCAGAGACGTGGCTTGGTCGTCGGGAGATTGTCGTGGAGAGTTCACTTTCACCTTATTGTGATGCGCCGCCTTCGTGTCTTTTTCATGTGAATACAATCTACGCTATGGCGCCAAACATGGATCGATACGGTCTGACCATGTCAGCGCCGATGTGGACGAGCCGAATGCTTCGCGAGGTCCTGCAATTCTCCATCAGACAACGAGTCCTCGATGGCGGGAAACAACTCCCGCTCTTCCCATTGGATGTGCCTGCGGAGCATTAATCCCGCCGCGTTCGCCCACGCCGGATCAACATCGTTGTTAGCGAACATCTCAGCCATGTCGACGTAGGTCCGTATTACAGCGTGCTCGCGCACCAGTCGCTCTCGAAGTCCATCCGCACGAATGACCGGAGACAGGAGTCTTTCCTCCTCCCGGAAGTGTTCCGACAGGTTCGATCGCCAGGCCTTGATCATCTCGGTGACGGCCGACGCCCGATCGTGCTCCGATTTCTGGGCGGACTCGATCAGGTGCTTTGCAATCACAAGCCCAAGCGAATGATCGCGAGAGAACTCGATCAGCGCATCGTGCCGACGTTGCGGAATCGCACGGGGCAATGGCCCAGGGCGCGCCAGACCGAGTTTCAATCCACCAAACTGATTTTCTGACGCTTCACAGAATGGCGTGCTTTGCCCGGGTTGTCGGAGCAGTTCAGCAATCGTGGTGCTGGCAAACGAGCTTTCAATATGTGCCGTCGCTTCGTCAAGACGCTTGTGAAGCGGACAGAGATTGGTGCCGTGCGACTCTAGCTCCAGGGGACACTCGTGTATGCGCTTGATCGGATCGACGGCGTTCACCACCTCCAGCACATTCATGCGATCCGGCGACTTCGCCAGCTTGAATCCCCCGCCCGCACCACGCCTCGACTCAACGAGTCCGGCTCGTCCGAGCATCTGAAGCACTTTTGGGAGGTACCCGGAGGGAACCTTCGTGAGTTTCGCAATGTCGGGTGTGGTCGCGGATCCCCCCTCTTCGAACGCGATTGCCACGATAGCTCGAAGCGCATATTCCGCAGTTGGTGAGATCATTCAAACGCCTTCCGACTTTAATTGGGCCTTGACGTCCAATTTACTGATGCTAGACTGAACAGGCAATGTAGTGAATTGGACCCAAATACTTTCTTTCTTTGAGGCTAATGCTCGTAATGCACACAAAACGCCTTTGGACCGCATTTCTGGTCGTGATTATCGGGTCGTTTGCCGTCCTCGGTTATTACGGGGTCGAGCTATACCGCGAGGCGCCACCTGTCCCTGATCGGGTCGTAACCGATGAGGGTCGGGTGCTCTTTACCGGTAAAGACATTCGCGACGGCCAAAATGTTTGGCAATCTATCGGTGGCCAGGAAGTCGGCAGCATCTGGGGCCACGGTGCCTACATCGCCCCAGACTGGTCAGCGGACTGGCTCCACCGCGAGGCCACCTGGCTTCTCGATCGCTGGGCAACTGCCGAAAACGGCGAGCCCTACGCCACTCAACCCGCCGAAGTCCAGGCAGCGCTGCGGGAACGCCTGAAGGCAACGCTCCGGTCAAACACCTACGACCCTGAAACCGGCGAACTTGTCGTTTCCGACGTTCGAGCGGAGGCGATCAAAGCAGTCAGCGAACACTACGCCGCATTGTTCGGGACCGATCCGGACTTTGATGGCCTTCGCGATGCTTACGCCATTCCGGCGGGCACGATAAAGGCGACCGAACGACAGGACCAGATGAACAGCTTCTTCTTCTGGTCCTCCTGGGCGTGTTCGACCAATCGCCCGGGCATGGCGATCACTTACACGAACAACTGGCCGGCGGAGGAACTCATCGATAACCGACCGACAGGTTCCATCGTCATTTGGTCGGTGATCAGCTTCGTGCTGCTCCTCGCCGGCATTGGCGCTCTCGCCTGGTATTTCGCGGTTCAACGCAAAGGCGAAGAGGAAGAGAGCGGCGTGCCGGATCGAGATCCGCTCCTGGCACTAAACCCAACGCCTTCCATGCGGGCCACGTTGAAGTACTTCTGGGTTGTCGCCGCCCTGATCCTGGCGCAAGTGGGGCTGGGCGCCGTCACGGCCCACTACGGCGTGGAAGGATCAGGGTTCTACGGTTTCCCGCTCGCGGAATATCTGCCCTACGCGGTCACAAGGACCTGGCATACGCAACTCGCAATCTTCTGGATCGCGACGGCGTGGCTGGCGACTGGCTTGTTCATCGCCCCGGCTGTCTCGGGTTACGAGCCCAAGTTCCAGCGCCTCGGCGTCAACGTACTGTTTGTCTGCCTGCTGGTTATCGTCGTTGGATCGCTATTCGGTCAGTGGCTGGGCGTACAGCAGCGCCTTGGATTCGAGGCAAATTTCTGGTTCGGCCATCAGGGCCTCGAATATGTCGATCTCGGACGTTTCTGGCAGGTCTTTCTCTTTGTCGGCCTGTTCCTATGGTTGTTCCTGATGGTTCGCGCCCTGTTGCCGGCGTTCAAGAAACCGGGGGAGAGTCGCAGCCTGCTCGGCATGTTTGTCGTTGCGTCGGCCGCCATCGCCATGTTCTACGGCGCGGGCCTCATGTGGGGGAGACAGACAAATCTGGCGATCATCGAGTACTGGCGTTGGTGGGTGGTTCATCTGTGGGTCGAAGGCTTCTTCGAGGTCTTCGCAACAGTCGTTATCGCCTTCCTCTTCACGCGAATGGGTTTGCTGCGATCCCGAACGGCGACTTCTGCCGTGCTCTTTTCGAGCACGATCTTCCTCGCCGGCGGCATCATTGGCACGTTCCATCACCTGTACTTCACCGGGACGCCAACGGCAATCCTCGCACTCGGCGCCACGTTCAGTGCTCTCGAAGTCGTCCCACTCGTGCTCATCGGTTTCGAGGCTTATGAGAACCTAACCCTCAGCCGATCACGCCCGTGGGTCGTCGCATACAAGTGGCCGATCTATTTTTTCGTCGCCGTCGCGTTCTGGAATCTCATCGGCGCCGGTTTGTTCGGTTTTCTCATCAACCCGCCAATCGCCCTTTACTACATGCAAGGTTTGAACACGACGCCGGTTCACGGACATACGGCTCTGTTCGGCGTGTATGGAATGCTGGGTATCGGCCTGATGCTCTTCTGCCTGAAGGGGCTCGCTACAAGAAACGTCTGGCGCACAAAGTATCTGTCGTTCGCGTTCTGGAGTATCAACATCGGGCTCGCCCTCATGGTGCTGATCAGCCTGTTGCCTGTGGGACTTCTGCAAACGTGGGCGAGCGTTGAACGCGGACTCTGGTACGCGCGTTCCGCGGAATTCCTTCAGACGCCCACCATGGAAGTCCTGAGGTGGCTTCGCGTCGTCGGGGATACCATCTTCGCCGCCGGAATCGTGTCACTTTGTTGGTTCGTGCTCGGATTGAAGACTGGATGGTCATTGCAGCCAGACAAAGACGCTGCCATCGAGGCCCTGCCTGCGACCGCCTGATGCCAGGAACAAGACAAGTCAATCTCAGAGACCCAATACTACGGAGCCATATCAATGCAGAAGAACGAATTGCTGAAGAAGACTGTTGCGGAGTTGGTTGTCGAACGCCCGGAGCGTTCCCGCATTTTTGAAAGGTTCGGGATCGACTACTGCTGCGGTGGAAAACGGCCGCTGAACGATGCCTGCAGGGCGACAGGCGCGTCTCCCGACGCAGTCGTCGACGCCCTGATCGAATCCAGTCAAACTGATCAATCGGGCATCGAAACCGACTGGTCAACCGCAAGCATGGGCGATTTGATCGACCATATCGTGACGAAGCACCATGCCTATCTCCGCACTGAACTGCCGCGTCTGAGTCAGATGGGAGAAAAGGTCGCTCGGGTTCACGGCGAACGATTTACATGGCTGCGAGAATGCCATCGAACCTTCGAAGGCCTTCGCGCCGAGCTGGAGCAGCACATGATGAAGGAGGAACGCGTGCTGTTTCCGATGATCAAGGAACTCGAAAACGCCAACGGCGAAGTGTCGTTGCATTGTGGAAATCTCAATGCCCCGATCTCCGTCATGGAACACGAACACGACAACGCGGGACAGGCACTGAGTACCCTGCGCCGACTCACGAGCGCATTCGTACCGCCGGAAGACGCCTGCAACACGTTCCGCGCCTGGCTGCACGGACTCGCCGAGCTCGAGTCGGACCTGCATCAGCACATTCACAAGGAAAACAACGTACTCTTCCCGCGTGCCCAGGCGCTGGAAGCGAATCCTTCTCCGGCAACGACATCAGCCGAACCTGCCTGATAGACGCTGACAGATTTCGCAGTGTGTGCCGATCAATTCGTAGAGCGTCGGTCACACTTGAGCCGGTATCGGAGCAACAGCCGGGCGATTCACAAGTGAGTCGCGCCGGCTGCCTCTCTGAAGTTAGGTCTTGGCGTCAGATGATGATATGGGCAGGTCAGGCGTCGCAATCCCAACACCCGCTTGACAACCCTCATTCCCCCAACTACACCGGCGGGACTGGCTGTCACGCGAAAATTGGCACAGCCAACGGAAATCCGGATGCGTCACAGAAGCAGCAAAGGCGTTCAGTCAAAACGCGCGGATGTGCTTGTCATCGGATCGGGCGTCGCTGGTCTGCGCTGCTCCCTCGCCGCGTCGCAGCACGGGCGCGTCATACTGACTTGCAAGGATTCGCTCGACGTCTCCAATTCTCAATACGCCCAGGGTGGTATCGCGATCCCTGTCGATAACGACGACGATGTCGCGGCGCACATTGACGATACGATAACGACCGGGTGCGGTTTGTCCGATCGTACCGTCGTGGCGTTTGTGATCGGGCGAGCCCGCCACGCACTCGATGAGCTGCGGTCCTGGGGGGTTGCGTTTGATGATTGCGACGGCGAACTTTCGCTCGGGCGCGAGGGAGGGCACTCACGGAATCGAATCGTCCACGCAGGTGGAGATTCGACCGGCAAGGCGCTGAGCGACGTCCTGACAGATCGCGTCCGGGCTACGGATTCCATAGAAGTTTGCGAGCACGTCTTCATAACTGATCTGATCGTTAACGGCAGACGTTGCGTTGGTGCAATCGGGCTGACGGAATCGAACGAGCGTTTGCGCTTCCTGGCGAACCGCACTGTCATTGCGTCGGGCGGCGCAGGTGATCTATTCCTGAAGACGACGAATCCACCCGGCGCAACAGCCGATGGATGGGCGATCGCCCTGCGAGCCGGCGCGAGCGTCCGGGATCTGGAATTCATGCAGTTTCACCCGACGGCACTGCTGACGAGTTCGCCGCGTCATCCCCTCATCAGCGAAGCCGTTCGAGGCGAAGGCGGTCTTCTCGTCGATCGGAACGGTTGGCGATTCATGGAGCAATACCACCCGATGGCGGAATTGGCGCCGCGCGACGTCGTCAGCCGCGCCATCTGTCAGGAGATGAAAAAGTCGGACGGCATGCCGATGAACATCGATGTCCGCCATCTTCCATCAGGCCTTTTCGCAAAGCGATTTCCGCGAATCGACAAGGCTTGCCGCGACCATGGGTTCGATCCCGCGCGTGAATTGATTCCCATATGTCCCGCCGCGCATTACGCAATCGGAGGGATCAAGGTCGATCTCGACGGCCGATCCACTCTTGACGGCCTACTGGCGTGTGGCGAAGCGGCATCAACCGGCATGCACGGCGCCAATCGACTTGCAAGCAACTCGTTACTCGAAGCCCTGGTGTTGGGCGAAGTGACGGGCAACACAGCGGGCCGTGATGCGGCCGCGGGACCTGAGCTATCTGCGATCCTCCCGATCCACCGGCTCAAGTTGGCGATTCGTGACGAAACGACCCTTCTCAAGGAATCCAAGCGGCAAATCCAGGAATTGTTGTGGAAGTTTTGCGGCGTGGAACGCGACTGTGAGGGACTCGAACGCGCTGCCGAAGTCCTTTCTTCGTTCACGATGTCGAACGAGGAAGCGTCCGGCGAAACTCGCGCCACACGGGAATTCGCGAACATCCACCTAGTCGCCCGCGCAATTGTTGCTGCCGCGTTGACGCGGACTGAGTCGCGCGGTGTGCATTTCCGACGCGACTTCCCGGAATTGGACGACGCAAACTGGCGACGGAGAATCGAACTCGGGCTGAGTCCGACCGGCGATTTGACGTCCTACGTCTGCGACGGAGACTGCTTCAAAGTCCGCCCGCGGGCCGATCAACGCAGGTAAATGCGTGGCTCATGCGGGAATTCGCTTGCACCTTGTCGCGCATGGATCCTATCAATTGGCGGACGTCGCCGTTACCTCAGACCTCACGCTGGAGCGACCTATGCGCAGCATGTAATCCAGCGCGTTACGCGCCTTGGCCGCAATTTCCGTTGGGACTTCGATCTCGTGAATTCCGCGTTCCAGTGAGGCCAGCGTGTCCTCAAGCGTGATCGTCTTCATGTGCGGGCAGCGAACGCTGCACAAGCGGAGCATCTCCTTGCCTGGATTCTCGGCGCAGATGTTGTCGCCCATACTGCACTCCGTCAGCAAGAGGAATCGCTTGGCGCCGGATTCCCGTACGTGGCGGATCATTGCCGACGTGCTGCCCGAAAAATCGGCAGCGGCGACAACGTCCGGCGCGCACTCGGGGTGAGCCAGGACAGCGACATCCGGAAAATCGGCGCGGCTGCGCCGGATGTCGTCGACAGTAAACTGCTCATGCACCTCGCAGCGGCCGCGCCAGCCAACGATCGTGTAATCAAGATCCGGATCATTTGTCGATATGTCCGAGGCGTCGGCAACCGGAAAGAGAATGCGACGTCCCGTTTCGCGCGCGACGTTGCCGGCCAGGAACTCGTCCGGGAGAAAGATGACGGCCGGCGCGTTGAATGATTCGACGACGGCGGCCGCGTTGCTGGACGTGCAGCAGGCATCGCTCTCGGCTTTCACTTCGGCGTAGGTGTTGACATACGTGACGACGGGAACCCCGGGATATCGGCGTCGAAGCTCGCGGATGTCCTCCGCGCTGATGCTGGACGCGAGCGAACAGCCGGCTTCCAGCGACGGCAGGAGCACTGTCTTTGTAGGCGAAAGAATCTTCGCCGTCTCGGCCATGAACCGGACGCCGCAAAAGACGATGATATCTGCCGTGGACTGCGCCGCGATTCGGCTCAGTTCAAGCGAGTCACCGACGAAATCCGCAACACCATGATACAAGGTCGGCTCCATGTAGTTATGGCCGAGTATGACGACATTGCGGCTTTTCTTGAGTTGGTTGATCTGAAAGACGATTTCGGCCTTGCAGAGCAATTCAAAGTCCGGAACGAGATCACCAAGCCGACGCTGAAGTTCCACAAACGTAGCGCCGACCGTCCTGGCATCGATACTCACGTCATTGCCCCTTCTATACCTCTGGAACGTCGCCGACAGGATGTGCCAATCGCGTTGTACTTGCGGATGCGCATGCCGTGTCTTGAGACTCAAAGCAATTATCCGCCCAGTTGAATCATCTGAACAGTCTGTACGGTTCCTCGCTGCTGCTTCGACTCGGCCGCGTTCTGAATCTGTTCGCCTAGGGACTCCCTGTCAAGATGACCATCCCGCCACGCGGAGCGAACATCCACATGAAAGTTTCCCAGCAAGCATGGAAATAATTTTCCATCCGCGGTCAGCCGGATGCGCCTGCAGGAAGAGCAAAACGGCTCCGTGACGGGTGCAATCGTCCCGATGATCCCCTGCAATCCGCCGGACGTCGCCCGGAATCGTGAAGCGGTCGCCCCCGGGGAACTGGGAATCGGCGTCAACTCAAACGATGCCGATAGCTGCCTTCGAATGTCGAATGCGGAAACGAATCGGGCTCGGTTAAACGGCCCGGCAGGCCCGATCGGCATTGCTTCCAGAAACCGAATTTCCGATCCATGGGCAATGGCCCAGCGCGCCATATTCTGTACTTCGGCATCGTTGAGTCCTCGCAACACGACTGTGTTGATCTTCGGCGATGGGAATCCCGCCTCACTGGCCACTCTCAAGCTTTCGAGTACGTCGGAGAGGCGGCCACCCGTTATTTTCTGATAGCAGTCTGCATTCAACGAATCCAGAGACAAGTTCAGGCGATCGAGGCCAGCAGATCGCAGCGACTGAGCAACGCGCGAAAGCCGCCGTCCGTTGGTCGTCACGGCGAGCGACAGTTCGGGACACGCAGCCCGTATCGACTCAATCAATCGAGGAAGCGGCGGATAGAGTAGTGGCTCCCCGCCTGTCAGGCGCAGGTGCGAGAGACCATGATGATCATAGAGATACCGGACAAATTCGATGCGCTGTCCGTCGTTGAGATCCAAGTTAGGCTTGCCGTAAACTGATCGAGCGTTCGGTCGACAATAGATGCATTTGAGGTCACACGCACTGGTAACTGACATACGAAGGTGGTCGATCCGACGCCCGAATGCGTCGATGAGCGGATCGGGAGTTCCAGCGCGATTGTCGTTCATCAACAACTGTGGCACTAATGCGTCCTTTCAGAGGATTGCTCGACGTGAATCGACGAGGCGCCCATTCGGTCTGACCTGTTCGGCCACGCCTCGATCGGAACCAACGTTTTCAGGAACGAGCGAAACGCCTGGGTCTGACTGTCATCGGGCTGGATCTTTAGCGCTTGGTCGATCGCCGTCGCCGCTTCGGTCAATCGCCCCGCCGACGCCAGCGCGACGGCGAGGTTGTAGTGCCCGTCGCCGAATTCGGGTCTCAGCCGCACGCACTCTTCGAGATGGTGGATGCCACGTTCGTGGGCTCCGATCTCGATCGAGATCGTCCCCATTTGATAGTGGGCCTCGACGAAGTCCGGATTTCGCTGCAAGGCCTTTTGAAGACTCAATACCGCCAGCTGTCGTTTTCCCTGTTTGTATTGGGCAACCGCCAACCCATGGTAAGACTCTGCACATGCGTCTTCCAATTCAATCGCGCGTTGAAACATCATCTCGGCAGACGCGAACCGCTCCTGGTGACTAAGCACGGAACCAAGCTTCGCCAGCAATAAGGGATCATGCGGCGATACGGCGAGCGATCGACGCCGCGACGATTCCGCGTTTGTCCAGTCCTTGCGCGCCGTGAAGAGATCGCCCAGCATGCGTTCGACGCGATCCGGCACGATCAAACCCCACGAAGCGCCGCGACTCAGGCAGAGAATCGACTGGTCGACCGCTTCGGAGTCAACCTCTTGAGTGCCAAGGGCGCTCTGATAGAGTTGCTGTCCGCGGAAGACGTTGTAGTGCACCCATGCGGAGTGCATCGTGAATCCCACAACAGGCATGGCAGCCGCGACGAACAACTTGCCGAAACTTGTCATCGCGCCGGATCGCCTGAGCGCCCATCGGTTGAATCGGACGTCGGCGCGCGTGAAAAGTCGAACCACGATGATCGCCGCGTACGAGAGCAGCGCGGCGATCGCGAGCGAGAGAAGGAATGGCACCAAATCGTACAGACCACGATATGTGAACAGGATGATGACAAACACCATGCCAGCGAGCAGTTCCTCGGCAAGCGAGAAGTCAAACAGCTTCTGAACCTGTTTGGTGCCAACGATTCTCTTCAGCAGCGACGGCCTTCCGAAACCAAATCGCAGCGTTTGCTGAGGACAGGCATTGATGCAGTCAAAGTCTTTCATGCACGCCGGATTGACGACCATCCCATATCGCTCAACCTCTTCGTGGACGCGAACATGCGACGTGCATGCGGCGGTGCACTTGGCGCACTGCGTGCAGTCCGGACCGACGCGGATTCGTCCCGGAGCCAGGCGGTCCGCCAAACCAAAGACTGCACCGTAGGGGCAGCCATACGCGCAGAACGAACGGGTGCCGAGCATGTAGACAATCAGGAATCCGCATACGAAGAAAGTGGTCAGCGCGATGCCCGGTCCCGGTAGATTTCGCCAGAAGTTCTCGGTCACGAATGACGCCCATCCGTCGGCATCCGTCGCGACGCGCATCGACGCCCTTTCCGTGCCCTGGGCGATGCGACTGACCTGCGGCCACACGAACATGTACGCCGCGGCGATCATCGGGACCCACAGCAGCAATCTGCTGCGGATAGGTTTCGGCCGGATGCCGATCTTGCCGAGCATCCACGCCGACAGGTCCTGCAATGCGAGAATATGGCATCCCCAGGAACAGAAGAACCGGCCGACGATGGCCGTCGCCAGCACGGCGGCCATCATGAAGAGGAATCCGGCAGTGACGATGCCCAGTTCCAATGCGTGCATGACTTCATTGAACTCAAGCGGAGCGAGCGTCTTGCCGGAGAGCTTCCAATGCACGATATGCATGAATATGAGGACGTGGACTCCGAGTAGGGAGATGGCGCGCCACCGCGCGTACTTGTTGGGAGGCGCGGCGCAAGAACGCGGCACGCGGCGTTTTCGACGAAGTTGTCGCAATGGCCTGCGCGTCATTTTGAAGAGTTCGTGTTTCGATCACCCTGTCAGCCGATTGAGCCAACGGTCTCAGTACCCCGATTCGGCCCAAAACGTGTTCGCTCGGAAAGAATCGTCTCGGCGCACTGACGGCATATGCCGTCGGTCGGGCGCCATTCACCGATCCGCTCGCGTACCCGGCCGTCAAACCAAGCGTCTGCCGACGCGTCGAGTTCGAACCAGTCATACGTCGGGAAACCACACATCGGACACAACGAACCGGATGATTTCGTCGTGCAACATTCCGAATCCTGTGTCGAATCCCAGACCCAGTCGAGCGATCCGCCCGCCTTGCGCAGAATATCCACGTGCGAGGCGGTCTCGCCTTCCCAGAGGCGCTCGAATACGTCAGGCGCGGGTGGCCTGCCGCCAACCGTGAAGGCCCGTCGAAAGGTCTGAGCCAGCCGCAACCTCTGGCAGCGCTCGATGAGGCCCCGACTTTCGAGAATCCGTTCGATGCGAATGTCCCACAATACGCAATAGCGATCCCGCGCGAGTTGCTGCTGCGAGGGAAACCCGGCGATCGATTCGGGTGCGTAGCCGAAAGACGGATCGACCATGTCTTCGACGTGCTGCAGCTCCCGCATCAGCGCATCACGAATCCCGGCTGGCTCGACGAGAAATTCGGGACACAACTGGATCACGAGCGAGGTATGCGAAGTATCGCCATCCGACCGAACAAACAGATCGGCACGTTGCGATTTGCGCCGCGCGGCCGGTCGCACGAATCCCTCTGCGACGCCCTGGACGAGATGCGGAAAGTTGGCAAGCGATTCGTCAATGAAGCGGTCCAGCCTCAACCGCGTGAACCATTCGACAAAGGCCTGCCCAAACCGATTTTCCCTTTCCGCCACATCTTCGATCTGATAGATGGGATCAATCGCCTGATGCAGTTCATTCTGCCGCGCGTCGTCATCGCGCACGGCAAGCCTGACTGCCTGCTCGATCAACTCTGGATGATACTGAAGTCGAATCATCGCGGTTTAGCCTGCGCCCTTTCGTGCAGAGACGTTCAACTGAGTGAATCGCCCGCCTGCGGCCGGAGCGCACTCGCCTGGCACGCCGCAGGACTGCGTGGATTCCGCCGTGGGATCTGTCGGGCGCAATTCGAGGTACGGCGAACCGAGCGTCACGTCCAGCCGGGCGCACTCGCTGGTCAAAAACGCCGAGGCGAAATCGGCGAGATTTGAATAGAAGTCGCTCAATCCCGCCTTGCGAACGCGGCGCAGCAGCGCGGGGAGCCAGCCGGCGAGATGATCGCGCAGAAAACATCGTTGCGTTGAGCGCACGCTGTCGACGAGTTCCGAAATGTCGTGCTCAATGCCGTGTGCCTCTTTCGCACAGAGCACCGCCATAAACTCCGCCTCGACACTGACGTGATCGGGCCGTTCGCTGACGGCGCCCGCCATCTCCAGGCCGTAGGCGGCGTAGAAACCGCTGGTGTCAGCCAGGTCCGACGACCGTTGGATGATCTCGCCCGTTCCATACTCGAGCTCGTATGGCGGACAGGCGCCGCGCACCGAGTGACCGAAAGCGACAGCGTATTCCGACTGGAGTTGCGACGTTCCTGCGGCTGCGTCGCGACTCGATATCCACGATTGCATCGCCCGTAAGGTCGGCCCCGTGGCTTCATCGCAATGCCCCAGCCATTCGGGCCAGTCGCGCCAGTGAGCGGTGTCCTCAAGGGCCGAATACCAGACTTCATCCGGGTATCGAAAGCCGTGTGCGATCAGACCGTAGGCGGCACAGCGTGCCGATGCCGTGTTTCGATCGTCAAGCGTCTGACTATTTGTGATCATGACGTCGCTCCGAAGCCGTCAGATGGTGTTCGCGTGGGCAGCCGGTCGAACGTGCACGGGCTCTTCGACCTGCGTGCGGAAAATCTCTTTACCCTTCTTGTTGAACGCGATCACGGTATCGTTATACATTTCGAACCTGCGACCGCTTCGCGTCGTTTCATAGACCTTGGGGCCTTCCTGAAGTTCGTAGCGCGAGATGATCTGGTTCGACCGCCGAAACAACTGCAGGACGGCGAGAAGTTCACGATCGGGATAGCGATAGCGCTCCACGGCCTGCTCGACGCCCGGCCCGAACATCTGCCGCAGGTACGGCAGCGGTACCCACCGCGGCGGAATGTAGTAACCGTTCGGCTCCGTTCCGAACTGCGGATAAAGCGGCAGCGCCACTTTGGCGACGTGCACCAGGTAGTAGAGCGGGTTGTATCGATCGTCGGTCCACGTGTTGTCCTTGTTGACCTTCACAAGCCCCTGCATGCGGACCTGACCAATGCACGCGGCCATGCATCGCGTTTCCATCGGCGCGCCGTCGGATTCGGGATCCTTCCCTTCCACGCGCGGATAGCACGCGATGCATTTCTCGCTTGTGCGGGTCGTTCCTCGATACAGGGATTTCTTGTAGGGACACGCCTCGACGCACTTGCGATAGCCGCGGCACTCCTTTTGATCGATAAGCACAATCCCGTCTTCCGGGCGTTTGTAAATCGCATTGCGCGGACAGGCAGCCAGGCACGCCGGGTAGGAGCAGTGATTGCACAGTCGTGCAAGATAGAAGAACCAGGCTTTGTGCTTGGTATCGCCCTTGATGTCTTCACCCTTGCCGAAGTCCATCGGCTTCGACTGACCGTGCTGCGGCGTGTCTTCGTAGATGTTGGGAAAGCGCCATTCCTCGTCCGTCGGCAGATATCCAAGCACCTGATTCGGCTGGCTGCCCCGCGCGACGGCATGCGGCACCTCGAAGATGCCCCTTCCGTCGAACTGGCCGTAGGGTTTCGACGTATCGCCGTTCGGAGTTCCACTCCAGCGTTGCTCGCCGGGGTTGGCCTGTTCGAGCTTGTCGAGAACCTTGACGTCCCAATGTTGCGGGTAGCCGCCATAGGGCTTGGTCTCGACGTTGGTCCACCACATGTGCTCCTGGCCCTTGGCGAAGGTCCAGGTGCTCTTGCAGGCCATCGTGCAGGTCTGGCAACCGATGCAGCGGTTGATGTTGATGACGAACGCGAACTGCTCCTTGGGAGCCGCCTCCTCGTAGGGATAACGCATCTGCCGTCCGAGCTGCCAGTTGTATACTGAAGGCATGTCAGTTCTCCTGTGGCCGGGGATCAGCCGCCTGTCTCGAGGACGGGCAATTCAATTCCCGCGGACGTCGTCGCAAGTCGTTCCCTGCCGAGTCGCCGCGATCCGCGAATCGCAATCTCGTCGGCGATCAATTCCCGAATGCGTCGCTCGCCAAGCGTCCGCAACGCCAGTGCCGGTCCAGCGTAGCTCTGCGTGTGAAACATGCGCATGATGCGATCAGCGTCGAAGCCGGCTCGGGCGTACTCCTCGATAAAGCACACGGCCATATCAACCATGGCTTCCTCGCCCCGGGCCTCGACTTCCACGCCATGTAGTGTCATGGGGTCCGTCGGATCTGGATCTTGATAGGGCATGATCGCTCCTAGAACTCGTCGATGATGACTTCATCTTTGCCAGCGCCGTAACCGCCGACGAATCCACCGGCCAGATAGCGCTGCATGACGTCATTTTCGTTGGCAGGGGACAATCCAGTCGTCGCAGGCGCCCAGATTCCCTTTCCGCCCAAACCGCCGTCTTCGGCCTTCACGACGCGAACCAGCGTTTCCTTGGGCACGGTGTTCACGGCGTGATTGTCCGCCTCGCCGCCGAAGATGAACCCCATGTATGCCTTGGTCTTGTGGAACAGCGTGTCGGTCTGGTGCATCGGCATGTGCCAGTTGCGCGTCACGCTTTGCTGAGAACCGTAGCGCAGGTTGGCCTGGTAGCCGTCATCTGATAGCGCGCGACCGTCCTTGCGAGTTTCATGCGCCTTCACGCTCTTTTCGGTCGCGATGTACGGCGCGTGCTTCATCATCACGACGTTGTAGGGATAGGCCGGGTTGTAAATCGCTCGCAGCATCAGTCGGGCGACTTTGTAGAACGGATCGTCGGGTCGGGCGCCGCGATAGGGACGATCGGCGGGGTTGGCGTCGACATATACGTAGTCGCCGTCATTAATGCCCTGGTCTTTCGCGGCCTGCGGATTGATGTGCAATTGGTGCTCCCCGACGTATGGCGCTCGCCGGTCCATACGATGGGGATCACCGAAATTGCTGTCGAAAATCTGGTGCCAGTCAACGTTGCTCCACTGCGAATGCACGCGATGGCGGGTCTTGGGCGTCAGGCAGTAGTACTTAAAGCCCCGCTCCCAAAGGAAGTTGCTCGATCGTCGAACGTCCGGCCAGCCCATCTTGACGTTTCGCACGGTTCGCTCGTCCCAGTGCTCCGCGTCGGCCGGGATTCCGTAATCTTCGGGTCGCACGTACGGGTTGGTCGACACGATCACGTTCGGCAGATACGGCGTCGCCTCCGGACCTTCGCGATGCACGATGAAGTTCTCGCCGTATTCGATCGCCTCCGGAACGTCGGTGTAGGCGTGAATCCGCCCCGTATCCGTGTGGAACGGTTCGTCGTCGTGAACCTGTTCCCAGAACGGAATCCGCGGATAGGTGCGAAACAGCATCAGCGCCGCCCCCGGCGGACCATACTTGCCGGCCATGATATCGCTGAGCTTGTAACCGACGGTCGTCGTGCAGGTATCGAGCAGCCGCTGAATGTAGATACTTCGCTGATTCTCATGTTCGAACTTGAAGTAGTCATGGAAACGGGAATCGCCGATTTCCGTGCCGACGGCCTTCGCGACGTTCGCAAGAATCGTCAGGTCGTCCTTGGAGTCGAATACCGGCTTGATTCCCCCCTTCCATATCTGCAGGAACGGATTGGAACAGGACGCCGTGATTTCCAGATCCTGGAACTCGACCCAACTGTTCGCCGGCAGCCCGATGTCGGCATACTGCACCGACGCCGTCATGACGATGTCCTGCGAGATGATCATCTCGATCATCGGATTGACATTCTTGAACATGTCGTAGGCGTGTTTGGCGTTGTTAAAGAGATTGACGTTGTTGAAGTGCAACGTCTTGGTAGGTGTGGGCATGTGCGTCTGCCCCGTGAACACTTTGCGCCCGGCCTTCGGCGTGTCGACGATGAGCGGACGATCGCCGTGATTCCAGTACGCCGGTTCCTCGCCCTTGCAGCACAATCGAACCTTGACGTCGCGACCGTGCGCCGTCATGTCGAGGTTGGGCGCGAACGGGTCCTCGCCGACCCAACCCTTGAACCCGGGGCCCGTGATCTTGCTGCCCTGGAACAATGCCGCCTTGTAGTTGCCGGCCCAGCCGTGGACGCCGGTTCCCTTCTTGCCGATGTTGCCCGTCAACATGATTGGCAGATACGCCGCGCGGTTGGCTTCGGTCGCATGGAACCAGTGATTGATGCCCTCGCCCTGGTGGATCGCGACAGGTCCGCCATCCTGCGTTGTTTCCCAGATATCGCGCGCCATGCGCTCGATGAGTTCCTTGGGCGAATGGGTGATCTCGGCGACCGAATCGAGATCGTAATCCTTGAGATGCACGCGATACATTGTCCAGAGCGTCTTGACTTCGACTTCCGATCCGTCCGTGAGTTTGACCTTCCACGTGCCGTCGAGTGCCGCCCTGATCCCTTTCCGCGTGAGGCGTTTACCAAGATCGTCACGCGTGACGGCGACGGGCTTATTCGTCTTCGCATCCCAGACGACGCGATCACCGATCTTCTCATGCTGCTCGTCGGTAAGACCCTGTACCTTGTAGCTCGGCCCGTCCTTCGAAAGCTTGCTCTGATAGCCCGGGAAAACGTCTTCCGCCCGCAATCGGTTCAATGTATCCGTCCGAACCAGCAACGGGAAATCCGTGTACTGCGTCAGGAATGATTCGTCGTACCACTTGTTGTCGATCATGCAGCGCGTGACGCCCAGCCACAGTGCCGCATCCGTCTGCGGACGAATCGGAATCCAATAGTCGGCCTTGGTGCTCGGCGCGCCATATTCCGGTGCGATGACGACGATACGACCGCCGCGCTCCATGCACTCGATGAACCAGTGCGAATCCGTGAGTTTGTTCTCCACGAGATTCTTGCCGTTCATGATGATTAGCTTACTGAACCGCAGGTCGTTGAAATCGCAGTCGCTGTTCTGAAGACCGTGGACCCAGGGCTGGCCGGGCGTCTGATCGCCGTGCCACGTGTAGTTGCTCCAGTTGCGACCGCCGCGCGCCTCGTCCGGCCCGACGCCGCGAACATGGGAATCCAGCAGCGCCATCGAGTTGTTCAGCCGGTACATGCCGTACTTGCCGATGACGCCCAGCAGTCCCATGCCCCCGCGCATCTTGAAGGTGCGGGTGCCGGCACCGCCCATTTCCTCGATCATTTCCTCCGGATAGCCCTGGGCGCGCAGTTTCTCCGCCCCGGCTTCACCGCTGTAGCGCCGAGCCACGGCGACATACGCCTTGCCGATATAGCGAAACACGTCATCCCACGCGATGCGCACATGCTCGTCGGTTCCGCGACTGTCGAACTTGTACTTCGATCGGTTGTCATTGACATCGAGGTCGGGGAAACCGGCGTCGGCCCATTCCTTCCAGCCCTTGCGAATGATTGGATGCTTTAGTCGATAAGGACCGTATATCAATCGGTGATACGTGTAACCCTTGGCACACTGCCGGGGATTCCAGTTGGGCGTTGCTTTGTTGCCGTAGATGTCGCCGTAGGTCTGGTAGTCGTACTGCGATCCCATGCGGATGATGACGCCGTTCCGCGTATAGGCTTGTACCCGACAGGCGTGCGTATCGTTCGGCGAGCATACCCACGTAAAGCGACCGTCATAACGGTATTGGTCACGGTAGATCTTCTCCCATCCGCGGTCAGGGTAGAACGCGAGTGGATTGGCGATATCGCCACGGAATGCCAGCGACTTCAGCGGCCAGCCGAGCCCCGACGCAGCGCCGATCGCAATGCCAGTCGTCTTCAGGAAACGGCGTCTCGATATTCCATCCGGATTGATCGCCATGATCGGATCCTCATGTCTCTGGTGCGCGGAACGCGCGGTGAATGGGCGATTACTCGATCACCAGTTTCTGCCAGATGCTGATGTTCTTCTTTCCGTCGCGATCGCCGGCGCTTCCGTTCCAAACGGCGAAAGAGACTGGCAGATAGTCGCCGGGAGCGAACTCGCGTTCATCAGCCGCGCAGTCATGTTCCTGATCGTGTGGGAGTTCCATGCGCCGCTGCAGCTGTACATACCATAGGCCGCGTTCGTAAACAGCCTGTCCCCTGACGATCTGGACAGCGGCCGGTTTTCCATTCAAGGTCCCCGGACCATTTGCCACGAGGCACTCGACCGGCGTCTTAAGCGTAGGATCGGCAACGAGATTTCCCGCCCCCCAAGCCGTGATGAAGAGCGACGCATGCTTGGTGATTAACTCATGCGGCCACTCTGTTTCCGTCATGTCCTTGGGGCGATAGTCCTGCTCGGGGTAGAAATCGACGGCTCTGTCCGGGAAGGCGGCATCCACATCCTGATAGCCTTTTTCGATATTGGTCTCCCGATCCGCCTTCCACATCCAGATATTGACGCCGCCGCCGGGACCGCTACTCCCCATGTAGAACGGCGGATCACTCGACATCGAGAACTGAATGGCGACTGCGTCGCGGAATTCGCTTTGACGCACCGCGGAGTCATCGCGCGACGGATCGAGCCACGCCAGGCGGATAGCCAGTTCGTCGCTGTTGTGAATCGCCTGAACGATCAGGCCTTCAATCCGGTTGTCCTCCCACCAAAGCGGCGTCAGACCTACGTAAACCGGCCGCGCCCGGGACCAAACGTCGTCCATCGGACTTGCCGGCAACGCGCCGCTCAGGCGCGCCGCCACGATCGTTCCCTGCTTGAGCTGAGCCCGCTCCTGTGCGCCTTGGCGCATCAGGGATTGGGTGTAATGAATGATGTCCCAGACCTCGTCGTCAGTGTACGCGCCCTCTGACGCGGGCATCGGCGATCCATTCATCCCTTTGAGGATGCGGGCATATAGCTGATGCCCCTGAGATCCGCCCTTGAATATGCCCTGGACGAAGGAACGTGGCGGGACCGGGAACCCTTCGTCGTCTTCCTTGACCGCTTCGGCGATAGGTTCGCCATCAGCGCCGTGACAGGCGGCACAATTTTCCAGGTACAGGCGGCGACCACGAAACCAGCGAATTTCGTCAAACGGCGGCTCCGGCGGGACCACGATTGCCGGCCCGGGCGTCGTTGCCCTCGCAAGCGCGTTCGACAATTCCGATGCTTCAATGGTGCCGTCAGCGACCCATGCATCGAGCTTGATTCTCGCGGCATCTCGATTAACGGATCGCACAAAGACGACCAAGGCGTCGATGTCCGCCTTCGGCAGATGCGACCAGGGCGGCATGGCAGATCCGGGCATGCCGTTGCTGATGGTGCGGAACAGATCCTCGTCACTCGGAATCAGATTCTGCGTCGTGGAAAGCTTGAACTTGCCCTTCGTGAAATCGCGCGGCCGAGGGTTCATAAGGTAGGCAAACTTGCCGGCGCCATCGCCGTTCTCACCATGACAAATGGCACACTGTGTTGCGAAGAGCGTTCGCCCACGCTCGAGAAGGTCCGAGTCCCCAGTTGATTGCGTACGGAAGTCAAACCGAAGCGATGCGGTATCGACCTCTCGCATCTGGCCCACGGCATGCTCGTCCGGAGACTGAGCGTCGGCATCGATCTGAAAAGCCAGTCCCAATGCAAGCAACACGACGCTCATGGCAGAAGCCCGGACAACACGAGGCATACGTCTGTGTCGATGTCGTGAATTCATGGAGCAAATCCTCCATTGGTCCGAATCCGCATATTACGTACTTCTTGATCGACAGGTCAAGTATTATCTCAAAAAAAGGGACTACCGCTTCTGCTGACGCCGTCGGTGGCCACCAAGACCTTCTACGCCGACGTCTGCAATCGTCGTTTCGTTGAGCATTTCACGAAACGCCATCGAAATCGGCTTCCAGTGCTCGTGAAAGCCGCACGGGTTGTCGTCATTGCACCGCGGCTGGCCGAATGGACACTTTGAGCGATCCAGCAGGTCGTCGTAGTTGGAGAGAATATCGATCAGCTTGATTTTCTCGCTCGGCCGTGTCAGCCGAAATCCGCCGCCCACTCCCCGCGTTGACGTGAGCAGACCCGCACGCACGGCGTTGTTGAGAATCCTCGACAGGTACTGCGACGGCACGCCCGTATTTGCCGCAATGTCCTTCGTCAGGACTGGCTGATCACCTTCCTGATCGGCGATGTAAGCGAATGCTCTCAAGGCGTATTGGGCGGTTACTGACAGCATGACTGTTCTTCTTGGTTCTCCGACGACCCCGACTGACATTTCGGCGCCGGGGGCGATCGCGCCCCCGGCAAACGGAGAACTCAATTCCGCTGCCAGACGAGTATCATGTCTCCACTAGCCGATTCGTCAAACGCATCCCCCGAATACGCCCCGCATACGCTCAACACCGAACCGCCGGCGTCGGAGATCATCGCCTCCAGGTCCCGTCGTCCCAGATCCTGCATCGAGGCCGTCTTCGCATGATACATAGCGGGATCGCTGTCGAGATCCACATCGAGGACCGTCGTCGCCAATCGCCCATTCAATTCGTGCATCGTCTTAATCAAGAGCGTATCGCGCCCAGCGATTCGGCCCCGCCTCACGCGCTTGACGGCCACGCCGTTGAGAACGATCGCATTCCGATTCAGGACCTGGATTACACCGATGCCTTCGGGACGCACGATTCCAACCATCGCGCCGATGGCACGCTTGGCGGCCTGCTTGCTTTCGGCGAGCGCAAGCGAGTTTCCAAGGCAAACCACAGCGTCAACCAATGTTCCATTTGACGGCTCCGTGAAGGAGCGGCAGCACCAGGTGAGTCCGTTGGGCTCTCCATGCAACGTCTGACAACGGTCGATCATCGCTGCGCTGACATCGGAGGCCTCGACTTTCAGCCCCCACGAGTGAAACATGGCGGCATGATGACCCGTTCCACATGCGACGTCCGCCACGCTGCGAACCGCAAACTCATCGAACAGCGATCGAAAGAAAGGCGCCTCACGCTTGAGCCGTCGGGGCCAATCGACCATCAGATCGTATTGTTCCGCCAGCGCGTCAAACGCCTTGTCGTTCTCGGTCTCAGGCATGATTCAGAACCGTCAGTGACAACGATCCGCGATCGCGATCGGTTTCGACATTGGGCGACTCGTTGAACGCCACGCGGTTCAACTCCGATACCAGTTGGTTGACATCCAACTGATGATGCGCCGCGGCCGTACGCACCGAAATGGTCCTCGCCATGGTGCGCCGCATGACCGGATTGGCCAGCGGCGTGAATCCCTTAGTAAGCAGCAGAGGCAAGGTTTCAGGAAACCACTCCACAATGTGGCCGATCTTGTCGTCGGCTGTAATCCTCGAAGGTCGTTCCTCGATCTCATCAGACGGATTCCATCCCGCCATGATGCGCCACAGATGCAGTCCGACGAGCGCAATCGCCGTCAATTCCAACAGCCCGCTGACACCCGCCACCGGATACGCCCAGTCTGCGAAGTCCGTTGCAATCTGAAACGACACCCGCATCAGGCAGCCGATGTTGATCAACAAAAACGGGAGCCATAGCGATCGCAACTTACGAATATCCACACCGTTCAGCGTCGGCACGACTTTGGACGCCATGCCCAGAATCATCAGGCTGATAAAGCCGACCGTGATCGCATGTCGCACCGCCCCGTAGTATGCATGCGAAAAACCAATCGCCAGCGACTCCTGCCCGCCGGCCGAGAGCGCCCCCGCCGACGGCAGGATGACGCGCAGGTAGAGCGGCAACAGCACGAGCATGAACATCGACGTATGCAGCCACGCAACCGCCGTTCTGACGTACTTGACGGATCGATCCGACTCCGTCGGCCGGGCCAACAACCCCCAGCGAAGCGTCAACAGTATGCTGATTCCAGCGAGCAGCAGCATGCATGCGTACATCGGAATCACGAATGTCTGATTCCCAGTACGACGCATCAACACGAAAAATGCAGCCTCACCGCATATGGCGGCGACGAGAACGACGAGAGAACGCGTCACCAGTTTCCGCCCGGGCTTGGCCAGACCGAACAACGCCGGGAACATTCGTATGCCTACTCCAAGGATCATCAGCATTGCGAACCCGTGGATCTGTAAGTCCCGCAGCGGCGCCTGGTAGGTCGACACGATGCGCAGCAAGTCCGCTTTGCTTGCGGCCGCCGTCGTCGCGCAGAGCAGCCCGAGATCGCCGATGGCTTGGAGGAAGAAGAACGCGAGCGCCGCAAGGATATAGGCGTCGTGCCGCTCGAGCGGCTTTCCGCTCAGGCGAAATGTCTGCATCAGGACGCCGATGAAAAGCAAAATGGCGGCAATTTCAGCAATCCCACCGGCAATCGCCAATTCGCGAAACATGGTCCGTTCAAACATCGGCTCGCCCACGGCTCGGGCGAAAATCCCGAACACCATGAGATAGAAACTCATGTTCGCCAGATCAGGTCGCCACAGATTCGTGTGCTTCATGCGCGGAAACGCTTGGTAGGCGAATCCCATGACGAAGAGCCCGACCCATCCGAAGATCTGCGCGTGTCCGTGTGCGTTAATATCATGAATGGAGACGCTCGTGAAGGCGCCGCTCCATCCGATCTGAAGCAACAGCAACGCGCCCCATGCCGCGCCGGCGGTCAGTACAACGACGATGCCGGCCTTGAAAAAGCGGCGATAGATGTTGTCACCCATCTCGTCTAGCCAGTGCTTCTGATTCGCCGGATGCGAAGATGCTGTTTCCGTGCTGAACCGAGCGGCGTTCAGTTCCTTCAGCAACTGACCTTCATCCACGCCGTGGGCACGAGCGAAATACGCCAACGACTCGGCAGGACCGTGAGCCCCGCCACAGCCGCGAAGCCCGTACTTGTCAAATACAGCGCGCGTCGCGGGAAGTGCCCGCAGGACCTCAGGAATCATCATGTCGTCGGTAATCGTCGGCGTCCGATTCACTGTCGAGTTCATGTTCGCCTCCCGCCGCCCATCCCCGACTCTCGTCGGGCACAATCTGGAATATCGACCGACAGACGGCTATTCTTGACCTACAGATCAAGAATAGCCTGCGCATGGCGACGTGTCAACGTCGAATGGCGACTTGTGGCGCGAAAGCCCAGCTCGGAGGGCCCCATTCTCCGCTACGAGGGTCAGTCGCCAGCCCTACGGACGTGACCGGGAAGTGCCCCTCTCAGAAGCGACGATTCCACAGGACTTGAATCACAAGACACTTCCGCGGTATATTCTTGACAACACGATCAAGTAGTCCTTTTACGTTTCGACTCAGGGGTCCGATTATGTTCCGTCGACGTTTCCTCAATCTAGCCGCGCTGATTTCCGCCATCGTCACTTTGAATCCACTCGCCAGTCGCGCTGATGTCGTGACAGGCACAGTGAAGCGCGCCGAGGATCTGGCCCCGATCTCCGGCGCCAAAGTGACGCTGCAGGCGTCGCTGACCCAAACATTTGCAGCGATTGACGGCACGTTCAGCATCGACATCCCCGAGGGGCAGGCCCTCGTGATCGTCGGCGCCGCCAAGGGATACTACAACGCCGGCGTGACACTGACCGCGCCGACATCCGGCGTCGAGATCCTCCTCACACAGGTCCCCCTGCAGGATGATCCGAATTATCAATTCATGTCACCTGAGACCTGCGGAACCTGCCATCCCAATCAGCTTGCCAATTGGAACAACTCACCGATGGCCAAAGCCGGCACCAATACATGGGTGCACGACATCTACAACGGCATGGGGACGCCGGGCGGTCTCGGCGGATTCGTCTACACGCGAGATTCGGTGTTCGCCGGCAACAACCCCAATTCGGAGTGCGCCTCTTGCCATCAGCCGGAATCATGGATTCCCACGCCTTTCAGTCGCATGGAAGGGCCGCAAGATACGGGTTATCCTTCGACTCCCGCTGCACACGGCATCTCCTGCGACGTTTGCCACAAAGTCGCCGACATCGACGTCACCAAGATCGACTTCCCCGGCATCTTCCCCGGCGCCGTCAAGTTCCAGCGCCCTCAGGGACCGTCCCCCCATCAGGTGCAATACGGGCTCCTCGGCGACACGACTGTCAATCTGACCAACCTGATGCGCGCGTCGTACCAACCGCAGCTGTCTGCGGAAGTCTGCGGCGCCTGCCACCAGGATCGCAGCGATCCGGATGAGAATCACACCTATACCGGCCCGATATCGGAACCGACCTACACGGAGTGGGCCGATTCGCCCTACTCCGATCCGCAGTCACCCTATTACGCAGACTGCATCAGTTGCCACATGCCGCCGACCGGCGAGACACAATTCTGCCAGGTCCAGATCCCGCCGCTGACACGGGACCCCAGCCTGATCCGATCGCACGACATTCGCGGCACTACGCCGCAGTTTCTCGAAAATGCCGTCACGATGACGATGTTGACAAACGTCCAAGCAGGGACACTCGAAATCGAGGTCACGATCGACAACGATCTGACGGGCCATCACGTCCCAACAGGCGTGACGACACGCAACATGATTCTCGTTGTCGAGGCATGGCCGGAAGGTGAAGATCCGATTGGAGACCTGCTCCCGTACACGGGCAGTCAGTTTGTGCATGACCTGGGCGGGCTCGGTGATCCCGCACTGGGCTATTACGGTGGTCGCCCCGGAAAGCTCTATGCGAAATTGAATCATGACGCGTTGAACAACGCGCCGACGTTCTTCACGGACGCCGTCGGTTTCGTCTTTGACAATCGCCTGGCTGCCCTGGAAAGCGATACAACAAACTACGCATTCCAATTACCGAATGAAGCCGGCGAAATCCACGTTCGCGCCCGACTCCTCTACCGTCGCGCCTGGCGCGCGCTGGTTGACGCGAAGGGTTGGACGCAGGACGGGCACGGCAACCCCCTCGGCGACGTGCAGCCGCCACACTACGGACATCTCATGGAACTGTCCGAAACAACAATTCCATACTGTCCATCCGCCGGCACAGGGGACGTGAATAACGACGGACTGGTCGACGGCCTCGACATCACCGCATTCGTCACCGTTCTTTTGAACAACGCGAACGGCCCCGCTTCTACCGCATTCTGTGAAGCGAATCTCCATCCCGATGCCGTCGTCGACGTCTCCGACCTCAACTTGTTCGTCCTGACCATGCTCGAATAATTGCGCTTGTCGGGATCGGAACAATCGAGGTCTTAGCGGATTAGGAGTATTCGAGCGTGCGCTTTTCACCTTCAAGCGCCCGGATTCTCGTCGCGTCTTGAGAAACCTCAAGTGTCCCCACATAGTGACCATCGATTGCACGAATCGCCAGGTACTGCACATGAATAAAGCGTTCGCCCAATTGCATCCAGAACTCAGCGACGTCTTGAGTCCCAGCCCGAAAATCCTCCAAGATCCGCGTGACAGTCTTGACACTCTTCGGCGCGTGGCAGCGAAGGACACTTCGCCCGACGATGGACCGGCTCCGAGGAAACACGCGCCCCGGCCCTTCGGTAAAGAACCGGACACGATCATTCACATCAACAAACGTCAGATCAAACGGCAGAGCAATCAGCACACGGGATAACTCCTTGTGCGAAAGTCCGCCGCCGGGCGAGTCGAACACGGATTGCGTAGACTGACTCGAGAATTTAACGGAATCTGAGGGTACGCGACGCTCTGCGTCAGGCCTTGTGATGGGCCGCACCAGACACCACCCTATTTCCTGCGAGTCGCGCGAGATGTTCAGCCAATCCTCGTTTCCCAATACTCCCAACAGTATGGGACACAGGATACTCTCTTCCTTCTGGATGGAGATCTTGATGCTCTTGATTGCCGCAACAGCACTTGCTTTCAACAAGCGCCTGCTCCATCCCCGGATTTCGCCCTTGAGAACCTGTCGCAGCGCCCGAAGCCTGTCCCGAACGCCAGACTGATACGCCCACAAGATCCACGACAGACCGTTCGAACCACGGCGCTCAAGGTGAGGCAGGAACAGGTCCTGAACGCGACGGTAATGCCTCTCTAAATCACTGTGTGCCTCAACGAGCCGCCGAAGCGGGCCCAGATCGGACTGGTCCAGATGCGAATCCCTCGGGACGAATGCACTCAGAACCGGGGTGATTTCAGCAACTAGGGCGACAATCGCCGTGTTTTCGCGGAACAGCGTCGAGACTGGATGCCACTCAGCCAGCCTCTGGACCTGCTGCTCCTGCTCCCCAACTGCGCGATCTTGGGCACCTACGATCCTGTCAATAACACACCGGCGTATTCCCAGTGATAGCATTTCGTCCACCAGGAGTCCTCGCTCCGGATTGCCCAGCCCCCCTACGCGATTCGCTATGCGCGATCGGATTTCGGATTCACATTCACCACGACAAAGTCCTCGAGTCACGACCTGGCAAATTGCCACGATTTCTTCCACGATCGCATTTCGCCGTGACGTAGCCCCGTCGGCTTGCGGATACTGGTGAACCACACTGTCGCTCCTTCCCCGCGCACACACCTTGAGCCGAGCCGATTCTCAATAGAATCGTCTCACTTCTACCATTGCGTCGCACACGATCGAAGACCGCGTCATGTCGCAATGCAACGACGGGAAGCGCCCGCCACTTCTCGAAATGTGGGAGGCTCGTAAGTCTTGCCATTTCTGAGTCGCCGGTCTTCACGGCTCATCATGAACCTCAGGTATCGGCCTACTACCGGCGCGACGAGCCGGGATTTGAGCCCGAATTCTGTGTAGATGTCGTTGAGTACGCGAGCGATCGCCGCAGACACCTTTTTGTTGTGGCGAAACCAATCACGGGCGGCCCACAGCGCGCTGCTGAAGGTCGTCGCAAGATCGCGACTCTCCCAGGTAATTCGCTCTCGAACAGCGCGATCAGGATGGTTCTTGTAACGACGCCAGCCGAGGAGGGTAGTGCGTGCCAAACGAGCTATGCTCGGCCCGTTCACGTCAAAGTCGCGCTGAAATGCCTGCAGCAGGAAATCGGTTTCCTGTCCGTTCTGAATATGCCAGTGCCTGAAGTTGAATCGATACTGGCCGTGTGTATCCGCCAGATCGACTTCGCCTGTTGTCAACAGTGTTCCGTCCGAATGATGCTTGGCGTGAAGGGGCGTTCCCGGAATCGGCGTATACAACATGAACTGGTGAAAGTCCGTATTGTGGGCCACCGCATGGTCAATCGCCGCACCGATGTTTTCAGGTGTATGCGATTCCAATCCGACGATGGTCGAGCCGAGAACGCGAATGCCATGAGACTGCAAGGTGGAAACCAAGCCAAGCGTGTCGGATCCGCTCAGCTTGGCGTAGCCGGTGTCTTTTCCCTCAAGCCCCATCCAGACCCATGAAATCCCGAGACGGACCAATTGCTCCATCGTGTACTTCTTCAAGACGTTCGCCGAACTGAAGACATAGAGCGACCATCCTTTGGCATTGGCCTTCATCAACTCCAGTAGTCGTAACGCCCTCTTGCGATGCAGCAGAAAGTTCTCATCCATCACGAAGAACGAACGAACACGCAGGTCCCGCTCTAATTCACACATGACACGATAGAGCTCGTCCCCGGTTTCATAGAAATGCACAAAACACCCTTTGCCCCCGAACATCGCCGATGTCGAGCAAAAATTACAGCCAATCGGACATCCGACCGACGGTATCAATGTGGCGGCAACGTCTCCGGGGCGGCTACTGACGCGCACTCCCATGACGCGGGCGTTGATTCCGGACAAGATTCGCGGATGCCTGATCGGGCGATCCACGGATTCACCCAGATACTGTCGCATCCAACGAACACCTTCCCCTCTCACGACATGATCCGCATCGATGCGCTCCGTCAAGTCAGGCAAGTTTGCAACATGCCCGCCCACGACGATTACGGCCTCCGGGAGATGTTGACGAACCAGCTGGCACATCTTTCGCACCTTCCCGACGTTGGGAATGATCGAGCTGATTCCGACAACGTCGTACCCGTTCGTCATGATTTCTTCGATGAATCGATTCAAGTCCGGAAAATCCAGAAGCGTGCTCGGTGCGCTGATGTTCTCCTGAATCAACATGATTCCCCACGATCTATGGAACATCCGCAATGAGAACGGCCCCTGGAGTCGAGTCACCTGATTGTGATACAACTCCATGGGGTTGATCGTACGGCTCCCGTATTCGTCGTCTTGCGCGTAAGGCCCGAATACGCTTGTAAGCAGAACGCGGGCTCGTGATCCTGCGGGATGCGCAGGGCACGTGGGTGGTCTTTCTATGAGATCGAGTTTCATCGAAGTCCTTGTAAATGTTCTCAGAACGGCCCGTATTCGCATCCCGACATCGAGTCATCGATGGCCGATTGCCGACAAACGACCACATTACGGGCCAAGCTTGCCTTGGCCCTTTTGCCCGATAGACTACAAGAAGATCAACAGGTACACAATAGGCTTTGTGTCAAAGCCAGGACGTCGATGGCAAAATGTGACAGCCCCGATTCTGTCAATCCTAGTCCTAACGGGGTAATCAGGAATTGAGCACCTGGAAAGAAGGCGTCTATGCGCCAAGAGAACAGCCTTTGATCAAACAGTATATGAGTATTTGTTGATCGTTGTTCGCGTAGCACTGATTGACCGGCCCGGGCGTGGACTAGCTGAAAATGCCTGATCACAACGCTTGACGTTATGCTGCACCAGCCTGTTCATACGTCCGTCGTAGATTGGACGAGCGGTACATTGACCTCGCTTCGGATGACACGATCGCCGAACATCGAGATTCTGGCGACCGGACGCCACCGGCAAGAATAAAGAACCACACTGACGTAATTCGAGTTCTGAAGTGAACGCGATTCTCACCATCGACGAGCCAATCATGAGAAATAACTATGATATTGAATCTACCCATGAGCATATCGAACGTCAGAACGAGGCTATGTAATGTCGTTATCAATGGATTCGTCAACTGACGTCAGGCTATGAATCATCACTGGAGGCTTACACCTTGCAGACCACGCTCGAAGTTAGCGAGATCTCGCAAGCACACAACAGAATCTGGACAATAATGATTCGTCCCACGCCGATTGCAAGTATTACCAGTTCGGAGAAATCACCATTTTCTCTTGCTTCGCGGCCGCAACAATCCGTAGGATCATAGGCCCTGGTTCGTGACCAATCGTGTTTTCGCAAGTTTGTGTTGTCAGCCGCTTGGGTGGAGTGAGGATGCGTCGAATGACTCGAGAGCAAATCAAGGCCGCTGTTTGGGGGCTGCTCGCGACGGCGATCCTTACCGTCTTGATCATCTTGGGGTCGCGCAACCTTGAGCACTTTGACGCCGCCTTGGTCGGATACACCTTCGCTTCCATCTTCGCGGCGTTCGCGATCACGTATCGATATGCGATGTGGCTCCAGCGGCCTCCGACGGCCTTGTATTGGCGCCGCGGCTGGCGGGTGTTCTTTCGCCGGCCATTTTTGCGCCGAAATCTTCGCGTGTGGCTCGGCCGGATTTGGTCAGGATTCGCATTGAATCTCTTCATCTGGCGGCGTGGCCGCCGGCGCTGGCTCGCACACTGGCTCATCATGTGGGGATGCGTGATCGCCGCTGCCATCACATTTCCCCTCGTGTTCGGGTGGATTCACTTCGAAACGCCGCCCGGCGATTTCGAGCACTATCGCGTATTCGTCTTCGGTTTTCCGACGATTAAGTTTGCCATCGACGGCGGGCTCGGGTTCGTCATCTTTCACGGATTGGTGTGGGCGGCGCTTCTCGTCATCCCCGGGGTGATGATCGCCATGTACCGCCGCATGCGCGATCACGGGGCCGGCGCGGTTCAACAGTTCGGCGAGGACTTTCTTCCGCTCATCCTCCTGTTCGCGATCAGCATGACGGGCCTGATGCTGACCGCCAGCTATACGTGGATGAAGGGATATGGCTACGATTTTCTCGCGATCCTGCACGCGATCACGGTCATCTTCGCCCTCTTGTGGCTCCCGTTCGGCAAGTTCTTTCACATCTTTCAGCGGCCCGCACAATTGGGCGTGGCGTTCTACAAGGATGTCGGCGGTATGAGTGAACCGGCCCGCTGCGCTCGATGCGGCGCCGAGTACGCGTCGAAGATGCACGTGGACGACCTGATCGAGGTTGAAAAGGCGCTGGGATACCGTTACGACGTCGACGACGGTCGCATAGACCACTATCAGCGTATTTGTCCGCAATGCCGACGAGCGAGCCTCGCGATCGCGCAAGGAAAGTTGTGGGAGCTTGCGCGTGGGCAGATGGAAACAACGCACACCGCCGGGATGGACATCGCCGATTTGCTGACGGGTGAGAGTGGAGGGTAGGCATGGCGCAAGCGATCGATAATACGGCGCTACTCGAAAAATTCGGACCCCATGGTGCGTTCTCGACGGGGTTGCGCCTGGCGGCCAACGTCGAACCGGACCGGGTCGTCAACACGCACTGCTGCTTTTGCGGTCAGCAATGCGGCATTCAGTTGAAGGTGAAAGACAACGAGGTCATCGGTTTCGAACCCTGGTTCGACTTTCCGTTCAGTCGCGGCATGCTCTGTCCGAAGGGCGTCAAGCGTTACCTGCAAGGGTCGCACCCTGATCGACTGCTGCACGCCTACCAGCGCGACCCGTCGGCACCCGAGGGGTTTCGCGAACTCGGATATGAGCGAGCCGTCGAGCAAGTGGCCGGGGCTATCTCCCGCATTCAGCGCGAACACGGTCCCGATGCCTTTGCGATCCTGACTGGTGCGAGCCTGACGACCGAGAAGGCCTATCTGATGGGCAAGTTTGCCCGCGTCTGTCTGGGCACCGCGAACATCGACTACAATGGTCGCCTCTGCATGGTCAGCGCCGCGGCAGGGAACAAGAAGGCGTTCGGCATCGATCGGGCGGCGAATCCCTGGGATGACATTCTGCACGCCGACATGATCTGGATCAGCGGCGCCAATGTGGCGGAGTGCGCCCCCATCACGACCGACTACGTCTGGCGGGCGCGCGATCTTGGTGCGAAGATCATTGTCGTCGATCCCCGCATCACGCCTATCGCGCGAACGTGCGATCTGTTTCTTCCGGTCAAGCCGGGCAGAGACATCGCCCTGTTCAACGGAATCCTGCACCTGATGATCGAGCGGGATTGGCTGGATCATGACTTTATTCAGAATCAAACGGTTGGCTTCGACAAGGTCGCGGAGTGCGTGAACCCATGGACGCCTGCGCGAACGGCGGAAGTGACGGGCATTCCGGAGCGGCTGATCCACCAGGCGGCCGAATGGTGGGGCACGGCTAAGTCGAGCTTTCTGATGCACGCGCGCGGGATCGAGCATCACAGCCACGGCGTGCAGAACGTGCTTGGCGCGATCAACATCGTGCTGGCATCGGGTCGAATCGGTCGCGAGGGCGGCGGGTATGCGACGATCACCGGTCAGGGCAACGGCCAGGGCGGCCGTGAGCATGGCCAGAAGTGTGACCAGTTGCCGGGGGCGCGCGACATCTCGAATCCCGAGCATCGTGATTACATTGCCAAAGTCTGGGGGATCAAGCCCGAAGAGATGCCGGGGCCCGGTGTGGATGCATACGAGATCATTCGGAAGATCGACTCCGGTGAGATCCGCGGTCTGTTGAGCATCTGTTTCAATCCGAAGATCTCGTTGCCGGACAACAACTTCGTGGCGCGAGCGCTCGATAAACTCGACTTCTACGTGGCGATCGACTTTTTCTTGAACGAAACAGCGCGCCACGCGGATATCGTGCTGCCCGGTTCGTTGCACGAGGAAGACGAAGGTGTCGTTACGCAGATCGAAGGCCGCGTCATCAAGATCAACAAGGCCGTCGAATGCCCCGGCGAAGCGAGGCAGGACTGGCGCATCATCCAGGACATTGCGGCGGCCCTCGATCGGCCGCACGGTTTCACGTTTACCGAGCCGAAAGAAATTTTTGACGAGTTGCGCACTGCGTCGCGCGGCGGCGTGGCCGACTATTCGGGCATCACGTACGAGAAGATCGATAATCAGTACGGCGTGTTCTGGCCGTGCCCGTCGGAAGACCATCCCGGTACACCGCGGCTTTTCGAGCCGGGCTCGTGGAATCCCGTCGCCAAGGGTGCAGGTCCCTTCTACTTCCCGGACGGCAAGGCCCGATTCAACGTCGCCGATTACACGCCGCCCGCCGAGGATGTCGATTCGGAATTCCCGATCATGCTGACGACCGGCCGCGTCGTGAGCCAGTTCCTCTCGGGTACACAGACGCGCCGAATCGGTCCACTCGTAGAGCAGTTTCCTGAACCGCGAATCGAGATGCACCCGCAGCTCGCCGAGCGGATCGGCGTGGTCGACGGTGATTGGGTGACGACGGAGTCGCGCCGCGGCGATTGCACGTTGCAGGCGCTCGTCGTCACGACGATTCGACCTGACACGGTATTCATTCCGTATCACTGGCCCGGCCGCAAGAGCGCGAACCAACTGACGATCTCGGCGCAAGATCCGATTTCGAAGATCCCGGAGTACAAAGTCTGCGCCGTTCGCCTTCGAAAGGCGGAGCGGGTGCCGGATGCGAAGTGAGGCTGGTAAGATCCCCACGATCACCGGACCTGCTGGACGGCGATCGCATCACACGACGGAGCGTTAATGTCTGTACCAGGGCACATGGAGTTTTTCGTCGATCCGAGCCGGTGCATCGGTTGCCAGTCGTGCGTGCAGGCGTGCAGCGAATGCGACACGCACAAGGGGCAGTCGATGATTCACCTTGAGTATGTCGAGCGCTCGGTGTCGACGCAGACCACGCCGGTCATCTGTATGCACTGCGACTCGCCGACCTGCGCCGAGGTGTGCCCGGCGGATGCGATCAAGCGCACGGCCGACGGTGTCGTTCAGAGCGCCCGCAAGCCGCGCTGCATCGCCTGCAACAACTGCGTACTCGCCTGTCCGTTCGGCGTGCCCAAAATGATGGTCGAGTTCGACCTCATGATGAAGTGCGACATGTGCTACGACCGAACGTCAGTTGGTAAGAAGCCCATGTGCGCAAGCGTCTGTCCGAGCCAGGCTTTGTTTTTCGGCACTCGTGAACAGATCGAACAATCACGGCCCAACGCCGCTCCGTTGAATCGATTTCAATTCGGTAACCAGGAGATTACGACGAAGGTGAACATGATGGTTCCCGCGACGCATGCGGCGCGGGTGGAGCACATCGACGTTGCCGCGGCGCTGGAATCGGGGCCGACCGAACGTCGCGTCGCCCTTTCCGTCATGGACCCGGGGCAACAGGGAGTGAGATGACGATGGACAAGAAGATTTCGCTTCCCGTGATCACCCCCGACGGCCGGCCGCCGGAGGCCCAACCGAAGTGGCGGCACGACTTTCCGATCGACGTTCCCGAGGCGGACTACGTCGCCCGCCGCGACTTCACGAAGTTCATGGTATTGACCAGTTTTGCGTTCGTGATCGGTCAATTCTGGATCGGTCTCAAGCGCGCATTCCGCAGGGAATCCGCCGGGACTTCCGCACAACGCATCGCATCGGTCGCCGCGGTGCCGGTTGGTGGGGCGGTGTCGTTCAGCTTTCCGAAACCCAATGACGCATGCCTGCTCATGCGGACCGGTACCGATGATTTCGTGGCCTACTCAGCAAAGTGCACGCATCTTTCTTGCGCAGTCCTGCCCGACGTCAAGAACAATGCGCTGCGCTGCCCGTGCCACAACGGACTGTTTGATCTTGCGACCGGGAGGCCGCTCGCCGGCCCGCCACGCCGTCCGCTGCCGCGAATCCGAATCGAAGTGCGAGAGGGCGAGATATATGCAATGGCGGTGGAGGAGCGAATGACATGAATCGTGAATCAAATCGCGAGCAACTCAGCACCGTGATCTATGGCATCTTGTGCATCGTTCTCATCCTGCTTGTGCTGCAGCTCTGGCTGTTGAGCGCGACGATGAACGCATACCTTGGCGGAGACGAATCGATTGTATGGCCGGCCGCGTGGGCAAGCGTCGCCTGTTTTCTGCTGAATGCCGGGCTGCTCTGGCAGGTTTTCAGACTGGAGTCGTAATGGATTCGGTCGGACCAGTTGAAACGACAGCTCCGTCTCGAGCATCGGAGATGTCGAGTCGATGGGCAGGCATCGAGACGCTCCATCCCGCCTATTTCGCGCTGGTCATGGCAACCGGCATCGTCTCAATTGCGTCTCAACTGTTGGGCATGACTCGTGTCGCGTTTGTCCTGTTCGTCCTGAACATTGTGTTTTATGGCACGCTCTGGGGACTGACCGGCCTCCGAATTGTGCGTTTTGCACGTCGAATGGCGTCCGACCTGACGGACCACGGACGAAGTGTCGGCTTCTTTACCATGGTGGCCGGCACGTGCGTTTTCGGGAGCCAGTGTTTCATCATCGCGTCGCGGCCGATGCTGGCAGCTGCCCTGTGGGTTCTGGGTATCGCACTATGGATATTCTTCACCTACGCGATCTTCACGAGTCTGACCGTAAAGGGCGAAAAGCCGTCGCTCGCGCAGGGAATTAACGGTGGCTGGCTGGTTGCCGTCGTCGCCACCCAATCGGTGAGTATACTCGGCACCCAACTCGCGCCGTTCTTCGGCCCGCATCATGAAGGAATTCTCTTCTTCACGTTGTCGATGTGGCTTGGCGGCGGCATGCTGTACATTTGGATCATCTCGCTGATCTTCTATCGCTACACGTTCTTCGTGCTCGAGCCGTCGGATCTGTCGCCGCCGTATTGGATCAACATGGGCGCGATGGCGATCTCGACGCTCGCGGGCGCGATGCTGATCTCCGCGGCGCCGGAATCGGTACTGCTCCGGCAGATTCTCCCGTTTTTGAAAGGCTTCACGCTATTCTTCTGGGCGACCGCGACGTGGTGGATACCGATGCTATTGATCTTGGGCGTCTGGCGCCACGGTTACAAGCGGTTTTCGCTTCGATACGATCCCCTTTACTGGGGCGCCGTCTTCCCCCTGGGCATGTATACGGCGTGTACGTTGCGTGTCTCCCAGGCGATGGACATCGAATTCATCACGTCAATTCCAAACGTGTTCATCTGGATCGCCCTGGCCGCATGGAGCCTGACATTCGTGGGGCTGATCCGCCGGATAATGACCCTCCTCGCTGCCCGCGCCGCCTGACGCGTACATCGAAACGATGATTGCATGATGAGCGCGGCCCGTCTACGCTCGCGCGCGTTATTGCACGACGCCGATCGCTTCCATCGCTGGATGCCGGCTGCGCGAGCGTTGCGTCGGAATTAGGGTCACCCGCGTCGTCAGCAGGAAGCTCGCCAGGCAGGCGGCGGCCAGCGCCGGCATGAAGGCGGTTCCCGATAGCGACGTGAGAATGACCGTCGTCGCAACTGGCGTCTTGGTTACTGCCACGTTCGTGGCGGCCATCATGCACAATATGATGACCGGTGCAGGCACTTGCGGAAATACTGCACTCGCGGCAAGCGAAGCTGCCAGGCCGACGGCGCCGCCGATCAGGAACAAGGGGAATATGAAACCGCCCCGAAATCCCGAATGCAGCGTTGCGCCGACGGCGATCATCTTTAGCATGGCGAGCAGCAGCAGCAAACCCACGGCTCCCCACAAGCCGACGCCGCTACAAAGCGCCTCGCCGGATGACAGAAGCCCGTCGATCTGATACTCGCCCCAGAAGAGCGTCGCAGGCATCACCTGCGCGATCAGCCCGATAACGAGTCCGCCCAGTGTCGCCAGCAGAATCTTGCGATGGACCAGCGGGTGCAGGAGCCGCTCGATGCGTGTGAAAACTGCGACGAACAGGATGCCGACAAGACCACCTCCAAGCCCCGCAGCGAGGCCGATGGCGATTGTCCAAACCGAGAGGTGGGGAACGACGGCGAGGTGATAGAGCGGCCCGTCGTAGCCGACCACGGAACGAAAAACGAAGAATGCGACCACCGCGGAGATGATGGATGGCATCAGTGCTTCGTAGTACTCGAGACCGCGGCGATGGGGAATCTCCAGCGCGAACAGTGCTCCGCCCAGCGGCGCGCCGAAAAAGGCGCCCAGCGCGGCGGCCATTCCGCAGAACGTGAACGTACGCACAAAATCGCCAGACAGTCTCAGCCGGTCTCCCACCCAAGAACCGAACGAGCCGATGATCTGCACCAGCGGCGCTTCGGGCCCCGCACTCCCGCCGGCGATGATGGAGACGAGCGACGCAGCGACCATCGACGGCGTCTGACGCGTGTCGATGCGACCGTGCTCCATGTGGATGTTGTTCACGACGGCGGCAATTTCGCCGGGAGTACCAAGTAAGTGCAACACAAGTCCGACGAGCAGGCCGCCGATCGTTGTGATAACAAGAATGATCGGATGGAATGTTGGGGTTTCAGCGAGGTGCGCGGGATCGATTCCCGCGCCACCTGTCCAGACCCAGTCGAGCATCGTGCGCATCAAGCCGTAATAGCCCAGCGCCAGCACACCGCCGCCCAGACCGATGATAATAGCCCAAGTCCAAAGTTGCCTCGCTCCGAGCCTCACACCGCTGTCCCGCTTTCGCTCCTCGCCAAGGCCCCTGAGAGCGCCGCCCGATTCCGTCCTATCCATCGATACCCAGTCTCCATTGGCGAATGACGAAGTCCTCAAGTCGACTCTGCCATGAAAGGCATAAGACTACATTATATCATCAAAGTATCGAGGCCCGACGAAGACGAGATTCGTGGTTTGACGCTGGGCCGCCCCTATCCAAGGAGCTACTTGGCACTTTGACGACTCTTGCGTGACGAAAGTTGCTCGGCGGCTGAATTCCCAGAAAATGTTGACCGAGAACTTGATGTTGTCGTGTCCTTTGAGTGGATTGTGGGGTTTCATTGATCTAAGTTGCGGCCAGCAGAACAATACGAGGTACGGATTAACTGGCGTAGAAATCGCCACCGTGCACAAGCTACTATCTGGAAACTCGAATGATCACACAGCGGGCCCAAAGAGTTCTCTCGGATATTGACTAGTTTCGAAGAGAGAGAAAGTACTATTCCTAAGCCCTGCAGCCGGGATCCGCCAACGTCCGGTTTCAGCAGGCGAGATTGTCGATGTGATAGTCACGCAATCACGAAGGGTCGTCGACTTCATTGCCGTTCTTGAGTTTGGACGCCAGTGTTCCTTCATCATGCCTATTCCGCAGGCAGGGCGCGTGCCTGATCGGGCAATACCAACAGAGTACCTTCAAAGAAGTTTGTCCACGATACCGGCAAAATATCCAGTTATTGCCTTGATGTACCGCGCCCGATTTGCCCTCATGTGGTCAGTTCACGAGGTCGGCCTATGTGGGCCGGTATTTAGCGAAGCTGGTCGAAGGCTCGGCCGTTTGAAGGGAGCGACGGTATGACGACAAAGAAGACCAACAAGAAGGCGGGCAAGAAGAGCGAGAGTGCGCGTCGTGCACCGACGAATACAACCAAGGCGTCAAGCGTGAGTAAGCACCTGACGACCAAGCGCCGTAGGCCCGAGAGTGAGAAACACCCAAGCGGCCTCGACCTTGCGGCTGACGTGCTTGTGAAGTCCGGCACACCCCTAAACGCAAGGACGATCGCTGAACGCGTTATCGCTGCAGGCTGGAAGACGAGCGGACTGACTCCATGGGCAACGCTGTATTCGGCGATCCAGCGCGAGATCGACAAGAAGGGAAAGGAATCTCGTTTCAAGAAGGTCGGCCGCGGTCTATTCGAATTTCAGAAGCAGAGTGAAGCCAAATGACAGCTTCGACGTCGCCATCGAACGCGAAAATCAAGAGCCGCCCCACCGCGCGACTCAGCATCGACAAGCTCTCGGCACGCGCGCGGACTCGTCTGCTGGCACTGGCCGCGGAGTACGATCCGCTCGGCCGGATGCTCACCAAGGCGAGGTGTCGCAAGCAAGTGATGGAAGGTGACGGTCCTGATGGCGGCGTCGAATCTTCCGATCTGCCAACCGACGCCGTCTCGGATTCGAGTGCACCCCGGCCAATGCGCGACATGCGGCTTCCGCCACCGGGCCAGTGTCTGCGACGCGACTACAAAGGCCGTGAGATTCTCGTTCGGGTCCTCGAGCGAGGATTCGAATTCGAAGGCAAGCCCTACCGCAGTCTCAGCGCCATCGCGAAAGCCGTCACGGGATCTCACTGGAATGGCCACCTCTTCTTTGGTCTCACGCGCCAGGAGAAATAGCACATGCCTCGACGAAGTAGGAACCACCTGGACGCAGCACCGAAGGCTGAACCGGTGTCGACCGAGATTCAGACGGTGCGTTGCGCCATCTACACGCGCAAGTCCACAAGTGAGGGGCTCGATTCGGCCTTCAACTCGCTCGATGCCCAGCGAGAAGCCGCCGAAGCCTACATCGCTTCGCAAAAACACATGGGCTGGACGGTTATCCCCAATCGATACGACGATGGCGGCTTCTCAGGAGGTTCGACAGAACGCCCCGGTCTCCAGCAACTGCTTGACGACATCGAGGCCGGAACGATCGACTGCGTCGTCGTATACAAGGTAGACCGGCTCTCGCGATCGCTCCTCGACTTTGCACGCATCATGAAGCTCTTCGAGGACAAGAACATTCATTTCGTGAGCGTCACGCAACACTTCAATACGGCTGAATCGATGGGACGGCTGACGCTAAACATCCTGCTCTCCTTCGCCCAATTCGAACGCGAGATCATCGGCGAACGGATCCGCGACAAGATCGCGGCATCACGCAAGCGCGGTAAATGGCCGGGCGGCAATCTGCTGCTTGGATACGATCTGGACCGAGAGAATCGGCGGCTCCTAGTCAATGAGGACGAAGCTGAGCAGGTACGCGATATCTTCAACTTGTATCTCGAACACGAGTCGCTATTGCCGGTCGTCGAAATCCTTCGACAGCGTGGGTGGAAGACCAAGTCGTGGATTGACCGAAATGGCAAGCGCCAAGGTGGACGCGAGTTCGATCGCTGGAATCTCTACCTGCTGCTAAACAACGTCGGTTACCTCGGCAAAGTCCGCCACAAGGAGGACATCTACGAAGGAGAACATGACGCCATCATCGCCCCTGGCACCTTCGAAGGGGCCCGCAAGATGATGGAACGGAATCGTCGCAATCGCGGCAAATTCTCGCGCAACAAGTATGGCGCGTTGCTCTACGGGATCCTGCGCTGTGGGCATTGTGACCGCGCGATGATCCACTGCCCCACCCAGAAGGATGGGCGACGCTATCGATACTACGTCTGCATCCGGACCCAAACGGCGGGAAAGAACGCCTGCCCAACTGGCTGGATCAACGCGCCTCGCCTGGAGAAGGAAGTACTGGATCGACTCCAGGAAATCACCGGACGAATCGAGGACCCAGAAGTTCGTTCTGTCGCCACGTCGATTTCGCCACCGCGCGCGGAAACGCTGACGCCAAAAGCGCTTGCCAAGCGGCTACGACAGATCGTAGAGAGGGTGGAATACGATCACGAACGGAAGACGATTCGCCTACTGATTCGCTCCAACGACGAGGATGCTCACACGAACGACACCAAGATCAGCGCGTTTGAGTCGGGTGATTCAATCGAAACAACATTGGGATGCCAAGCCAACCATGCAGGCGTTTGAATTCAAAGTTGACGTCGCGGCCCGGAAACGCGCGAAGCAGCGCCGTCGGGACAGTTCGCGCGACCTGCCGCCACTCCAGCGACTCTTGATCCTCGCTCATCAGATCGAAGAGGCACTGGCCGAAGGCCGCGCTTCCTCCCTTGCCGACGCCGCCCTACAACTCGGCGTTAGCCAGGCTCGGCTCTCCCAGATCCGACGGTTCACTCGTCTCATTCCCGAAATCCAGGAACAGATCCTCTTTGGCGATCCGCCCGAGATCCTGAAGCTCAGTGAACGCGACTTCCTCGATGTCCTGCTCGCATGGGCACCCGAGAATCAGCGCCTCCACCTCAGTCGAATTCTCGGCAGCACCGAATGATTCCGACGGCTCGCAAATAGCCCCACCCGCCAGCTGAACTGATCGCATACATATCGAGGCACATGCTGGGATCCGAAATCGACCCGGAGCACCAGTACGCGCTCGATTCCGCGATACATCTTTTAAGCTCGGATATGCACCTCGCCCCGAATTCCGAGAGGATTTCGCCCTAAACGGCCGAATTCCTTGGCCACCCCGACATCGAACATACCAGAGAGGAAACGCTGGCGCGGCGAGGCCACATGGGCGCGAATCAGCTGCGCACACAAGTCTCGCTTCCGGCGCGAGTTGCACAGCCAACGATGACGACTGCACCGCGCTCAGCCTGCAACATGCGTTAAGCTGGCGCGAGCTTGTTTCTAAAGTAGGGAATCGACTGGTTCGGGTGGGACTCGATAAGACATATATGTAGCTAAAAGCCGGCCTCGATGCTCAAAAAAGCGGCCCTCGGCCACAACGTCGATTGCGACACATCTTGTTGTCCGTTCATACCGCTCGGCGATGCGGTCGATGGAATCGTCATCCATACGCGCACCTTCGCGCCGACTACCGCCAACATCTTTTAAGCTGGACTATGCGACCCGGCTCGAAATCAGAGAGGATTTGGCCTCATTTGTCGCAACAAATGACGCGCCGGAATCGCGCGAAAAACAGAGAGGAATGGTCGGCGCTTTCGGTTCGTTGAAATTGACATCTGTATACGTCACAAGTCTTGGTGCGTTCGCTACTTGTGACCGGGAGATCGACTGGTTATATGTGTGTAGCGCCCGGAGGGCGTTAAGTTCGTAAGTCCACACCTATAAAGGACTTAGGTTACTGGGAGCGCTGGGACTCGAACCCAGGACCCACGGCTTAAAAGGCCGCTGCTCTACCGACTGAGCTACGCTCCCGCTAAAGGGCTGCTAATAATATCCGTCACCGCCCAATCGGCAACCCGACGATCGCGCCGGGAATGTCCGCCGCCCCATCTCGTACGATCACGTCGCCGCCGGGCGACGCCTGTGCTGATCGCACATAGCCCAGAGCCATCGCCGAATCCAGCGCCAGAGAATAGGCGGCGCTGGTCACGCGACCGACTTCCGCTTCGCCCGCAAAGATTGGCGCGTTCTTTTGCGGCAAGGACGCGCCATCCAGGCGGATGCCGACGAGCTTCCTGGCCAGGCCGCCGCGCGAGCGCATGCGTTCGAGGACCTCCTGGCCAAGGTAGCAGCCTTTCTGATAGCTGATGCCGCGCTCGATCTGCCCCGTCTCGGGTGGGATTACATCCTCATCGATATCTGAAACCGATGCAGGAATTCCCGCCTCGATCCGCAGGATTTCTACGATTCTCGAACCGATCATCGCAGCGCCCGCAGCCGTCGCCGCCGACTCAATCTGACCCATGGCCTCTCGCCGTTCATCGCCGACCACAACGAATTCGGCGCCGATAAGCCCCGTGAAATCATGACGGAACATCGTCACGTGCGCACCGCCCAAGTCGCGCGATTCCTGCTGAAGCCACGCCTTCGGGATCAGGTTTCCGAATCGCAAATCCTCGCAAACTCTCGCAGCCGCCGGACCGATCACGGCAATGCGATCCTGTCCCCCCGATCGATCCTTGAGAACGACATCTTCGGTAATCACGTAGCGATCGAGCCACTTCATCGCCGTGTCGATCCATCGTCGGTCGATGTCCAGCCAGATGGAATCCTGTCGAACGAGAATGTTCAGATCGAAGACGACGCGTCCCTTCACATTGATGCAGAAGGCGTAGTTGCCCTCGCCGGGCGTCAGCGTCTTGACAACATTCGTAACGAGGTTGTGCAGCCAGTCGGCGCGATCGGCGCCCGAAACTTCGATCAGGCCGCGATCATCCCGATGAAAGACGCCGCCCGTCGATACGGCGGCACTGTATTCGGCTCGAAGCGCATCATCGATCAACTCAGCTCACTCCGTTCAGTGCATCACGCTTCGATTCGACTATCGAATCGTGACGAGGACGGCTCGCGCAAAGTCCGGATCGCCCTGGAAATCCGGCGGCATTGCGAGCCACTCGATGTTCAATACTCGGCGCTTCGCGGACGCCGTGTGAAACGCCGCTTCGATCACCTTGTGCGGCAGCCGCCGATCGTTCGTCGCGAACAGGATCTTTCCATCCCGTCGCAAACGACCGACAGCGCCACCGAGCACAGCGTCGATCCGATCGGCCAGCACGAACACGCTCTTGGGCTTTTTGATTCTTGCGAACGTCGGTGGATCGATCACGATCAGATCGTAGTCCCGCTCCTGCCGCCTTGCACGCTCATAGAAGTTCAGCGAATCGTCGCGAATGAACCGATGCTCCTCGATGTTGAGATTGTTCACTGCGAAGTTCCGTCGCCCCCAATCCAGGTATCGTGGAGACAGATCGACGCTCGTCACTTCCTCGGCGCCGCCCAACGCCGCCGCGACGGAAAATCCGCACGTGTATGCGAACAGATTCAATACGCTCTTTCCCGCCGCCAACGATTGCACGCGCGCCCGGTTGTCGCGATGCTCGAGAAACAACCCCGTCGAGAAACCGTCGAAGGGCCGTATCAGCAGATGGATGCCGTTCTCGTTGATCGCGAATTCTTCTTCGGCCGGCGTCCCCATCCACGGATCCGCCATGTGGTGCCGATCATCGGCATATCCTCCCATCGATCGATCTCTCACGAAGCGCTTGAGATACGCCGACTCGGCCCCGACGCGCGTCATCAGCGATTCGACGGGCGGCGCCAATTGCTCGACGCTTGCGACTGCCCGCCCCTCGTGATGCTGCACGATCAAAGTGCTCGCAAACTTCTCTATGACGATTCCAGATAAGCCGTCCCCCACATCGTGAACAAGCCGAACGGCGTTCGACGCCCCGCTGCCGATCAGCGCCGCGCGCCGTGCGACAGCCGCGTCCAGGCGGCTCGCCAGATCGTTGTCCGACAGCGGTTTGATGATCGATTCGGCGTCTCGTCTCACGTCGTCGTCCTTTCGACTTCCGTTTCAGGCCGTCCGTACAAGTGGGCCGGAAAGAACCCCGTCGGCTCCGTCGAGTCCAGTTCGTTCAGCTTCAGCGCATCGGCAATCCGATGCTCCAGCAATTCCATGCCGTCGCCCGAAAGCGCGGATACCCAACATTCTTCCGCAGCCGTCGCAGGTTCGATGCGTTTCGACACCGCGTCTGTCTTGTTCACGACCACCAGAGTCGGTGCATCGCTTGAAACAGCTGAGAGCGTCGCTTCGATCGATCGTCGCCGCGAGTCCGCCGGCTCCGTCGCATCCACGATCGCCAGAACAAGATCGCTCGATCGCGCCTGGGCGGCGCCGCGACGAATCGCCTCACTTTCGATTTCGCAATGCGTATCGCGAACGCCCGCCGTATCCGTCAGCGTCACGGGCCAGCCGTCGATGATCGCCGTCTCGTCAATCCAATCGCGCGTCGTACCGGCTTCGCTCGACACGATCACCCGCTCATGCCCGATCAGGCGATTCGCCAGCGTGCTTTTCCCCGCGTTCGGCGGTCCGACGAGCGCCACGCGAACACCGCGAATCAGTCGAATCGCCGCCTCGCTACGCCGACGAAACGCCGTAATCTCCTCATCGTTAAACGTCGACCATTCCGAAAAAAAAGACGGAAGCGCTCGGCGTTGCGCCATCAGCCAGATCGCGAGCCGGCGAGAACCCGCAACCATCAGCGCCTTGTCCACATCGCGATCGAACGAAGATCGGCCGCCGAAACGATCCTCGAACGCAGTCGCCGAAATCAGTCTCCCTCCGACCCGTTCCAGGACTCCGACAACGCGCTGCACGATGCGCACGCCGCCATGCAGGTTGAGCTCGATTCGCGGCACATCGCCAATCGTGAACGCCGACACGATCGCGTCATCGAGTACCTGCTCGCCATCCATGATCTGAACCAATCGGGGGAGTCCCGCATCGAATCGCTCGATCGATCCGGCATTCCGCCGGCGGCAGATCGGCGCAACCAGACGCCCGGCGCCGTCGCCGGAGACGGCGACAACGGCTATCGCCCCAGGCGATTCGGGCGTTAAGACGGCAACATACGTCGGTGCAGGCGCGCTCACTCCGGCTCACGAAACGTTGAAAAATGACGCTTGTGCGCCAGTGCGATTCCCCGAATACACAGATCAGGAACCACGTGATCGATGAAATCGCACTGCGATCGGATAAGGTCCGCATTGCCGCCCGTCACAACGAGATTCGGCCATCGACCCAACGAATCGGCGTATCGTTCGACAATCTCTCGAATCGCGCCGATAGCGCCGAATACGATCCCGTTGCGGATCGCCGAGACCGTGTCCGTGCCGAACACGCTCGTCGGCGCTTCGATCGTGACTTCCGGCAGTTGCGCCGTACCCGAACCGAGCGATTTGGCCTGAAGCGACAAGCCGGGAATGATCGCCCCGCCCATGAACGCTCCTTCGTCGTTGACGCAGTCGATCGTGATCGCCGTGCCGAAACTGGCTACAACACATGCGTGCCCAAGCGTCTCGTAGGCGGCTGCCGCGGCACAAACGCGATCCAGACCGACAAGATCGGGCTCCTCCAATGCTAACGACAATGGTCGATGCAATTCCGAGCCGACGAAGCGCAGGGGTTCGCCGATGATCGACGGCACGCGCTGGCGAAGCTGCGCTGTGACTTCGGGCACGACGGATGCCGCCGCGGCCGCGCGCAAGCGATCCGAGGGCAACGCGGCCCACGCCTCTTCGGCCGCATGATCGATGCCGGCGGCGTCTCCCAGGTCGAATCGGAAGTTCGTATAGACACGATCCGAAACGCTCGTAGCGACAGACACGTGGGAATTGCCCACCTCAAAGATCAGTAGTGCCGCACTTGCGCGCGGGTCATCGAGAGCGTCCAACACGAAGCTCCATTACCGGACATAACAACCCGCGGTCGTACAACGACGCGCAGAACAGGCTGCAATTATAGGGGGAATCGCCATTTGCCGCGCATCAACGGTTGAGACGCGACGGCGCCGATCCGTCTGCAATTCCGGCGTCAGATAACCACCCACGAATCGCCGAAAGGTCCTTCCTCACCGCAGAAAAGCCCGTTCTTCGGGAATATCCGCCCCCCAGCGCCGGTTATACGGGTGACAACGTCTCTGGACGTTGGCATACCTTTTCTTTGCCCTCTTCTTCCCAAGCGAGCAGAATCTCCTTCTGCTCGGACCGTTGACCGCCCCGCCTACCCAGCGGGGCGGTCCTTTATTTCCGATCCCTTGGACGTGCGATTCAATCGTTGCACGCCGATCGCCCGTGCCGAATTGCACTCGTCCTCAGGGGCCCCGGATCGGGCGTTTCGCCAATCCCGAACCGGCAGGTCGCCGGCTCCGCGGAATGCTCCATTTCGGGCGACGACTTAGAATGAATGTATGACAACCGAACACGTCATTCTCGTCGACGAGTCGGATCGGGCGATTGGAACTTCTGAGAAGCTCGCCGCCCATCAGGATGGCGGTCGGCTCCATCGGGCATTTTCCATCTTCCTGTTCGACTCCGCGAATCGACTGCTCCTCCAACAACGGGCGGCCTGCAAGTACCACTTCCCGTTGCGCTGGTCGAACACCTGCTGCGGACATCCTCGGCCGAGTGAGCAAGTCGTCGACGCCGCCCGTCGCCGGCTTCGGGAGGAACTCGGCATCTCGACGGATCTGCGCGGCGCGGCCCAGCTTCAGTACCGCGCCGTCGACCCCGCCACCGGCCTGACTGAACATGAGTTCCTGCACGTCCTGGTCGGGGCGTTCGATGGCGAGCCGTGCCCGAGTCCAAACGAGATCGCCGCATACCGATGGGAAACGCTCGACGCCGTCGAGGCGGAGCTCGCCTCCGCCGCTGATCAGTTCAGCCCGTGGTTCCCGATCGCACTGCGGGCAATCCGTAATACTCTGTAGAGCTGCCCGTTGAATCTGTCACTGTGCGAGTCCGACGTAATGCGCTGCGCGTTATCGAATCGCAAGAAATCGAAGACAATCGACGCCAACGCCGGAGCCGTCAACGCCCCGACTCGCCGCCGACCGGACTCGATCTGTCCTGATCGTTCGAAGTCTGCCGTGACAACGGTTCGTGGTCGACGACGATGCAACTCGTCAAACTGTTACACGGCCCATCGCCCCTGTCACAATTGACGCTCCCGATGGGTTGCCTTACCCTTTTTTCGCCGGTCTGCCATGACTCTGCGGCGCGGCGACTGAATCGCTGCCGATCACCGCAACTGCCCCAGCGTCAATCGGATCATGCGGAAACTGAACCGTCCCCTTGTTTACGGCGTATCGTTCCGGGCGGACGGAAAACACATATGACGATCTAGTCAACTGACATTGCGCACGGCTCGAAAGGAGCACACTCTCAAATGGCATCGAAATTCGTTTACTTCTTCGGCAATGGTAAAGCGGAAGGTCGCGGCGACCAGAAGGCACTGCTTGGCGGCAAGGGCGCGGGCCTCGCCGAGATGACCAACATCGGCCTGCCCGTCCCCGGCGGCTTCACGATCACGACCGAAGCATGCCGGCTTTACTACGAGCGCAAGCAGAAGTGGCCCGAAGGTCTCGAAAAGCAGGTGCGCGACAACGTGAAGAAGCTCGAACGCGCCTGCGGAAAGAAGCTCGGCGACAAGAAGGATCCGCTGCTCGTCTCTGTGCGCTCCGGCGCCGCCGTTTCGATGCCCGGCATGATGGAGACCGTCCTCAACCTCGGTCTCAACGACGCTTCCGTCGAAGGCCTCGCCAAAGCGACGGACAATCCGCGATTCGCCTGGGACTCGTATCGCCGTTTCATCCAGATGTACTCGACCGTCGTCGTCGGCCTTTCGAAGGACGTGCTCGAACACAAGCTCGAGAAGATGAAGGAGTCGCTCGGGATTGAGATCGATTCGCAGATTTCCGCCGACTCGCTTCGCGAACTCTGCGGCGAATTCAAGGACTTCTTCCGCGACCAGACGGGGCACGAATTCCCGCAGGATCCGTGGGAGCAGCTCGTCGGCGCGATCAACGCCGTTTTCAGCTCGTGGAATGCCGACAAGGCGATCAAGTACCGCGAAGTCGAACGCATCTTCGGTCTTCCCGGCACGGGCGTGAATATCGTGCAGATGGTCTACGGCAACATGGGCGAGGACAGCGGCACGGGTGTCTGCTTCACGCGGGATCCGTCCAGCGGCGAGAACATCTTCTACGGCGATCTCCTCATGAATGCCCAGGGCGAAGATGTCGTCGCGGGTATCCGAACGCCGATCGGTCTCGATGAACTCAAGACGCTGTCGCCGGCCGCCTACGAACAGCTCTGCGCCGTCCGCGTCATGCTCGAAGTCCACTACAAGGAAATGCAGGACCTCGAATTCACGATCGAACGCGGCAAGCTCTACATGCTGCAGTGCCGACGCGGAAAGCGGACGCCGGCCGCCACGTTCAAGATCGCCGTCGATCACGCAACGAAGCCGCTGATGAGCAAGTCCGAAGCGGCGAAACTCGTCAAGAAGAAGTACCTCCCCGCCCGCTACGCGACGGCCGCGACGAAGCCCGTCCTCAAGAAGGAAGAGGCGATCGAGCGCATCACGGCGACGGACATCGAGCGGATCTTCTATCCGATCATCGACCCCAATTTCGATCGGAAGGAACTTGCGAACCGGAAGCTCGGCGGCGGCATCAATGCCGTTCCGGGCGCGGCGTCGGGCCAGATCGTCTTCAATGCCGCGACGGCCGAGAAGTGGGCGGCCGACGGCAAGAAGGTCATCCTCGTCCGCAAGGAGACGAGCCCGGAAGACGTCGGCGGCATGCACGCCGCGCAGGGCATCCTGACGGCGACAGGCGGCAAGACGTCGCACGCCGCTGTCGTGGCGCGCGGCTGGGGCAAGTGCTGCATCGTCGGTGCGTCGTCCGCCAAGATCAACGAATCGGCCGGCACGCTGAGCTTCGGCGGCCGCGTGCTCAAGGAAGGCGAAGCGATCACGCTCGACGGATCTGAAGGTGTCGTCTATTCCGGCGACCTGCCGCTGGTCACGCCCGAACTGCCGGAGGAATACTACACGCTCATGAACTGGTGCGATGCCAAGCGCCGCCTCAAGGTCCGCACCAATGCGGACACGCCATACGACGCGGAAAACGCGGTCCAGATGGGCGCCGAAGGCATCGGTCTCTGCCGCACGGAGCACATGTTCTTCGATACCGAGGAACGACGCCGCGCGATTCAAGAGATGATCGTCGCCGACTCGACGGAAGCGCGCCGAACGGCGCTGGAGAAGCTTCTGCCGTTCCAGCGACAGGACTTCATCGGCATCTTCGAAGCGATGGACGGCCGGCCCGTCACGATCCGCCTCGTCGATCCGCCGCTTCACGAGTTCGTGCCGCACACGAAGGAAAAGCAGCAGGAACTCGCCGATGATCTGATGGTCGATTTCGAGACCGTCGCAACGCGCGTCGAGCAGCTCAAGGAATCGAATCCGATGCTCGGCCATCGCGGATGCCGCCTGGCGATCACGTATCCGGAAATCCTGGATATGCAGGTCACGGCAATCATCGAGGCGGCCATCGAATGCCGGCGCCGCAACATCAAAGTCTCGCCGGAAATCATGATCCCGCTCTGCATCGACGCCAAGGAACTGAAGATCCTGACGGATCGAACGCGCGACGTCGCGGACGAAATCATCGCCCGCTCCGGTCTGAAAGTGAAGTATCTCGTCGGCACGATGATCGAGACGCCACGCGCTGCGCTCACCGCCGACAAGATCGCCGAAGTCGCCGACTTCTTCAGCTTCGGCACCAACGATCTTACGCAGACGGTCATGGCGCTTTCCCGCGACGACGCGGGCCGCTTCCTGCCGGACTACGTCGACCAGGCCAAGGCCGCCATCTTCAAGGCCGATCCGTTCCAGACGATCGACGCCGAAGGCGTCGGCATGCTGGTCGACTTCGCGATCGACAAGGCCCGCAAGACGAAGAAGGACCTGAAGATCGGCATCTGCGGCGAACACGGCGGCGACGCCGAGAGCGTCCACTTCTGCCATCGGGCGAACATGGACTACGTCAGCTGCTCGCCCTATCGCGTCCCCATCGCGCGGCTTGCCGCGGCGCAGGCCGTGATCAATGACCAGGCCGGCAAGCGCCCTTCAAAGGCGAAGGCGACACCGGCCCCGGCTCGCCGCGCGCCGACGAAGACCCAGGCCAAGCGCGTTGCGACCAAGGCGAAGGCCAAGCCCGCGGCGAAGCCGACGACGAAAAAGAAGGCGACAAAGACCAAGGCCGCCAAGACGACCAAGACCGCTCGCAAGGCGACGAAATCCCGCAAGCAATCGCCGCCCAGGAGCGTCTCTCGCCCCGTCGCCAAGAAGAAGACGACGAAGCGAGCCGCCGGCAGCCCCGCGACGGTCCGTGCCTGAGTCGGGCATCGCGACGACGTTTGCAGCCACTTCTTGAATTCCAACGCCCCGGGCGCCGACGCCCGGGGCTTTTTCATGCGCGGCGAAACTCGCCGCGCCGCCGCGATCCCGTTAGACTTTCGAGCCTGTCGAAGTTTGTTTTCACGCACTCTGCTTAAGAATGGAATCCGAATCCGATGGCTGGACGCCGATTTCTCGTCACGGGGGCCCTGCCCTACTCGAACAACCGCCTGCACGTCGGTCACATCGCCGGCGCGTACCTGCCGGCGGACATCTACGTGCGCTACCTTCGCTCGAACGGCGACGACGTCCGCTTCATTTGCGGCAGCGACGACAACGGCGTCGCAATCGCGATTCAGGCAATGAAGGAGGGTACGACACCCGCAGCGATTTGCGCTAAATACAATGCACTGCAAAAGGAAGCTTTTGCCGGACTCGGGATCCGTTTCGACGTATACGGCGGAACGCACCATCCTGACTACGTCGACATCCATAACCGCATGAGTCAGGATTTCTTCAAGGCGATCAACGACAACGGCCACTTCGTCAAGAAGAAGAGCGAGCAGCTTTACGATGCGCAGGCGGACCAGTTCTTGCCGGATCGCTACGTCAAGGGCACGTGCTATCACAAACTCGACGACGGTACGACTTGCGGAAACCCTGAGGCCTATGGAGATCAGTGCGAGCAATGCGGCAATACGATCGACGCCCTGCAACTGGTCAATCCCGTCAGCACGATCACAAATACAACGCCGGAGAGGCGCGAAACGACGCACTGGTATCTGAAGCTCGGTAAGTTCCAGGGGATGCTCGCCGACTGGTTCAGCATCACGTCGCTGGACTGGCGACCGACTGTCACGAACTTCTGCCTCGGTTCGATCAAGAAGGGTCTGCCCGAACGCGCGATGACGCGCGACCTGACGTGGGGCGTGCCCGTCCCGCTGGATGATCCCGACGCGGCCGGAAAAGTGCTCTTTGTCTGGTTCGACGCGCCGATCGGTTACGTCAGCTTCACGGCCGCGCTGGCCGAGCAGAATGGCGGCGACTGGCAGGAGTACAAACAATGGTGGCAGGACCCCGACTGCAAAATCGTCCACTTCATCGGCGAGGACAACATCGTATTCCATGCGCTGATCTGGCCGGCGATGCTGCTCGGAACGCAATACACGGCGGACGAGATTGAGAAATTCGGCGCCGCCTACAAACCTCGTGAAGAAGCCGGCTACTACCAGTTGCCGCACAACGTCGTCGCGAATTCCTTCCTGAACATCAAGTTCCCGGGCAAGGAGGAAGAGAAAATCAGCAAGTCGCGGGGCACGGCCGTTTGGATTGACGAGTATCTCCATTCTTTCGATCCCGATCCACTCCGTTACTACCTCACGGTCATCGCACCAGAGAACCAGCGTGCAGCCTGGAGCTTCGACGACTTTGTCGAGCGCAACAACAACGAACTGATCGCCACGCTCGGTAACTTCATCAACCGCTGGCAGAAAATCGTCACGGAGCACTTCGATCGCAAAGTGCCTGACAACGCGAAAGCCGAAGACCTCGAACGCGAACTGCTCGAAACGATTCGCGCCGTGCCCGACGCCGTTGCCGAGGACATCGAGGCGACGCGCTTCAAGTCCGCCCTCGGCCGGATCATGGACGCCTTCCGCGCGTGCAATCGGTACATCGACGAGCGCGAACCGTGGAAGACGCGAAAGACCGACGTTGAGCGCACGGCGGCGACGGTCCACACGTGCATCCAGGCCGTCCGCACGCTGGGCGTCGTGATGGAGCCCTTCCTGCCGTTCGCCGCGGAGAAGATCCGCGTGTCGCTGGGCGTCGATGCAAGCGCCTGGACGTGGCCGCAAGCGACGGACGCACTGCCCATCGGCCACGCACTCGGCGATGCGCCGGATGTGCTGTTCCGCAAGCTGGATATGAAGGAGTTTGCGGAGTAGGACGCGTCGATGCGCGTTGTGTGGGGTTTCTTTTCTGCCGGAATTTTCGATTTGTTGATCGCGTGATTTCGTGATTTGGTGATTGCTTGGCGCAAAATTGTCGTCGGCGCTTTGCGCTGCGGGCGATTGTTGTTTGCACGAGCGATTGCACGACGCAAGTGTTTTCGCCGCATGGCAATGTGCGATTTTTTGCGCCATTTCGCCGGTTTCGCGCCCCCCGCAAACTGGCGCAAATTGTGCAAAATCGGCGGAGCGATGTGACGCGCGGAGTCCCAGGCCGGATTGCTGAGTGCGTGCAACATGGCATTGGGGGAACTTGATCGGTGTTTCGCGTGGGTTGCGGATTTGGCGGGTGATCGCGTTGGCCCGAATTTCGTCGTGCAGTCGTCATGTTCTGACGGCTGGTGCAGGTGTCACTTGTCGCCCGCGGTAATTGCATTGGGCAGTGATGCGGCTCGGCTTTATGGACAAACGAACGGCGGGTTCGCGAATTGGGCGCTGTCGCGACTGCGCTGAGTGCCGTTCGCACCGGATGTACTGGGTTGTCGGCGCAGTCGGGAAAATGCCAGGCGCTTGTCCGCGCGATCGGCGCTGCTGGTTGCCGCTGTGCATTCGCAGGTGTCAAGGGGGCGGCTGCCCCCTTAACGATCCCCCGCTGTTGGCGAGAGCGGAACGCACTCCCTAATGGTGGGGTAGGACACGCACCGATGCGGGCCGGCGGCGGCATAGGTCGAACAACCACTCCGCGCCCTCGCCACTGGAAGGCGGCTGCAAGCCGCTCCTCAGGGTAGTGCCCTCACCCAACATCAAGTTCGCTGGGCGTTTCTGTGTCCGCCGGGAGTCGCGAGATCAATTCGTCGATCTTTTCTTCGATGAGAGTGTGCTTCCAATGCTCTTGGCACTCCTTAAGTTTATCTAGATGCGTGTTGGTCAACTTGCCCATCGCCTCATCCAAACTTGATAGCGGGCGGGGATGTTCGAGCCCCCTCATTATGGATAGGGGAACCCACTCGTCATGGGCGTCTGGCGAGGTTTCAGCTAGTATCTCTAATCCGAAATCGATGCTGAGATACGCGACCCATCTCTCGACCTTGCGACCAGAGGCACTGAGCGATGGAGCGTCGAATTCCAACTTCACCAGTTGCTCGGCTCGCACCCTCGCCGCACCGAGGAGCGACTGCGCGGCACTCAACTCGCCGGAACTTGGCTTCGCCCTCTCCCGGAATTCGACATACCGGTCGTAGAGTATGTCCAAGAGAAGCAAACACCCGTCCGGTGCATTAATCGCCCCCAGTATTTCGTTCCAATAGTATGTCCACTCCGTTGCACCACCAAGCCCGTTGAGCAACCCCCGCACGGGCTCCTGAAGCGCGCGGGGCGAAAGCACATCATCGCTCTCACGCGAAAACACCTCCCGCCCGCACTCAGATAACAAGCCAAGCACAACTGGTAATGCAATCGATTTGGCATCGCCGTAGGCATGTAAGTCTCTGCTCACCCGTTCGATGAGGCTCGCCGTCTTACCTGACGCAACCCATTCTCCGAATTTGCAGCGGACGATTTCTTGCCGGGTGGCGGGTGGAGATTTGAGGAGGTCGGCTCTGAATGCAAGGAACACGTCGCGAGGAATGTCGGTTATGCGAGCCCTCATTTGGAAGTAATAGGGGCGATGGTCGGCGTTCTTGGGATGGGTTCTCAGGCCGTTCTGACTCATTGGAATGCTAGGAAGCAAAGTGTAGCAGAGCGGACGCAATAGGCGTCCTGCGCTCGCAATCGCAACGTCATCATCGAGGTTATCATCAGTTACCTTAGCCACATGAGCGTCAAGTTCTGAGCTGTTGTTCGGCTCTGCGAACGGAAAGCTGGTCTCGAAGAAAACTTGCTGTCTGGCATGAAGCGACCTCCAGACCCGGGGGTACAATTCGTGGATAGCGTCGATGATCAGTAGATAAGGGCGGTATACATTGTCGTCCCCGCCCACGGCGATGAAATGTGTCGCGAATCGGCATGCTAGTCGAATCAGGTCCCGAGGATTCTCCGCTACGCCCGCGACGATCCGGACGGCTGCGAGCCAACCGTCGATGAAGTCCGCATCGGGATCGGGACGCAATGCCTCGGGCATACGCCGTGAAAGCTCGTCGGCGAGGAAGCGTTGTCTCGCTTCGAGTTCCAATGGCTCTAGCGGCAGGACGACAGGAATTATCTTCTCAACAAAGGCAGGAGCGCCCGCAATTTCGAGGATCTGTTTTTCAAGCAGGGCACGTTCGAAACAACATATGATGAGGCAGGCTCCCAATTGCCGAAGGTCTCGGATAAACGAGAGGCATTGACGAGCCTCGCTGGCGGTGCAGCGATCAAGATCATCGATCAACAAGACAAGCTTGATTTCCTTCTTCCTCAAGATCCGACTAATGGCGCTTAGCGACTCCTCTTTTTCGTCGGCTTGGAACAGCTCGTCGAATTCGTAGCTTACCCCGCTCTTGGCGAGCACAGCAGTTGAGACCGCCTTCCGCGTAAGGCCCTTCAGGATTGACTCCAACTGCTTGGCCGACTTGCTTTGTGCCGCCATCCTGCATGCTCGCTTTACCCCTCTTGAGTCTTCGACGAGCGAGCGTCGAATTGCAGCATTGATCCCTGTGAACATCTCGACCGCAAGGCTCTCGAACGCGTGGCCTTGCCACGCCGAGACCTTTACGCACACGTAGCCCTGAGGTCGTAGCAAACCAAGGGCCTTCTCCGCAACCCAGGTCTTGCCGCTGCCCCAGCGCCCGTCGATTCCGATCACCGGACTCGGGATGGCGGGTGCCTTTTGCAGCGCGTAATCACACAGTATCCGGGCGAGGTACTCGCGGTGGAATGAGTCATCCCTCGAAAGGTCTTCTTCCGGGTAGGGCAGCGTTGGTTCGGCCGCTGCATTCTTTTTCGATGTCATTATGGCCCCCAAAGAACTGGATGGGTCGTGTCACCACGAGAGGCGTCTCTGTTGCCAGCCGCCATCTCGACGGCGTGCCAATCGTGGCCTTGTTTGCCAGTGAATCGGCCGCGAAGAGAACGCCCGATCGCAGCTGCGACGCTAGCCGCGTCGGGGCATCCCAAGATATCAATATAACAGATTTCTCGCTCGCACTCGCCATCAGCGGGGGATCGTTAAGGGGGCAGCCGCCCCCTTGACATTCGCGAATGCAGATCCGATTGGAGAATAAGCCCGCAGTCGAAGAAATGCACATCGGCCGCGCGGCGGCAAACTGTTGGCTTGCCGGACGCAGGCATTGTCGCTGGCGGATGGTCGTCGGCAATCGGAGGGCGACGGGCGGCTGGATTTCGCGGCGATCACTCCGTGGTCCGGGCTACGCTGGTACCGCTTCCTGACGGGCGCGGCTCTGTTCGGTTGCTCGCAGTGATTCCCGTCGCGCTGTTTCGGGCACTGTATCGCCCCGGCCCAATGCGCCTCAAGCCAACCCAAGCGCCGCCTTTTGACTTCTTGACGTTTTGATATTTTGACTTTTCGCCGCGGTCCCACGCGCGTCCGAGCGTTCGCTGGTTGCGACACTGCTTGAGAGCAGTGGCACCCGCGCATCGGGCCCCGCGGCACTTTTGCCGATGTTCACCAGCAGCGTCGCGCTCAGTGCGCTCGTTTTCTGGCCGCGCTGCGACTGCACCGAATACTGCACATTCTCAATCCCCGCCGGCAGCGTCTCGTCGACGAACTGCTTTTTCCCCGCCGTGCCCAGCAGCGTAAACGCCGACTCGCCCGGCAGCTTGCGGCGGATGACATACGTCGTCCCGCCGACGCCCGCGGGGTGGGCGGCCTTCCACGTCAGCGTCAGGGCGCCGGTCGCTGCCGTCAGCGTGGCACTCAGTCGCGTCGGCCTGCCCGGCGGCGACATCGGCGACGGTGTCGCGGGCGGCGCCACGCGGGCGGTCGCATAGACCTTCGCCGGGGCCGCCTGCAATTCGGCGAAGGCTCGAATGCTGCGACACGCGTCACCCGCCTGGGTTCGCAGCAGTCGCATGATCGCCTCGACCTCGCGCGTGGCGACTTCGTACCGCTGCAGTGCCTCGGCCTGATCGATGAGCAGCGTGTGGGCCTTCTCCGTCGTCGCGGCGAACGCGAGCGCCTGTTCCTTGGTCAGACCGATCTCGCCGTAGGCATCGACGAAACCGCTCTGATGCGATTCGCACCATTCGAGGAAATCGCTGCGGGGGGAAGTTGGATACGCGCTCATGCTCGGGCTCGCTTCGCTCGCTAGGGATCAAGGGTCCGAGGGATCCAGGGATCGAGGGGACTCGCCGCACCACGCCGACGGGCCCATTCACAGACGTCGACTCGGTTCGAATGGATGCGGAGCTTTGCTAATGAGCGAATTTCATTGGCATTCGGCCAATTCCGCGCAGAATGCGACGGATTGGGATGCAATTTGATCGAATACTCGGCCAATGCGTCGATTTCTGTTGGGTTTCGATCGATAGCTCGTGAGGTTCGAGCAATTGGGAGCGGGAATCGGCGGCTTCGGACCAGATTCGAGTGTGATTGCAGCAGTATCATTCGTCGATGCGCCGCGAACTGCCTCGGGCATGCTTCGCCCGCAATAAGCGGCGAGCGCCTCTGTCGAGAAGAGCTTACGATGGCCGAAGGCCGACTCTCAATCCGGGTGCCCGGGAGTTGCAGAATGGGCGAGATTGCCTCCGCCCTCCAAGAGTCCGTCCGTATGTTCCAAAAGCAACTCGGCGGTTCGCTCCCATATCATTTTCAGCCACTGCATAAGCTCGCGATGTGGCGAATCTAGGCGATTGTCAAACTCATGCCGCCTGATTGTTTTCCATTCCTCGCTGATCCACTTGGTGTTTCTTTCCCACCGACGCCGGGCTTCTGGTGCGGGACATTCCATCGACAAAGCAAGCCGATCAAGCTGGTGCAATATCTCGTCAAATTCCTTCCCGAATGATGGCGATCTCAGCAGCGCGTGGCTTTGCACAAGCACTCGCATCCTCTGAAAATAGAGTTGCTTCAGGGCGTTCTTCAACTCGACAAATGCAGCGCGGTCGCCTGTTCTGATCGTCCTGTAGGCATTGGTCAGCGCAACATTGAGCGGATTCGCGATCGATTCAAGGAACACCAACGCCAAATCGCGACGCTTGTTCTTCCTGTCCCGCCAAGCGACAAAATGGCCGAACAGGCCCGAGCTGAGCAAGATGCCACACCAGGCAACGACAAGGGGATGGCGCAGGCTGTCCCTAATGTCTTGGGGAGTCGCAATTCTTGCTGGGAGTAACAACAAAATCGCAATTCCGGCTATTGAGGCAATCAACATGTAAATGGTTGAGCGAGGTAGCAGAGTTAAGGACCGTCTCATGATACTCCCCACATAACAGGCAATAACTGCAGTTGGCCGTTACGTCTCATGCTCGCAATGCCGCCGGCATGGACGCCTGCCAATGTCGACACTCGTCCTTTCCGTAGGGCAGTGCCGCTGTGCGGCGTGTCCGCCAGCAAGCACATTGGCCACGAGGCGACCTACCAATTAGAAGTATGTGCCCAGCCATGACGGTGCAGCCTGCGTCCTTATCATAGCAGTTTCGCCGCCTGCTCTCGCCATCAGTGGGGGATCGTTAAGGGGGCAGGCGCCCCTTTTGACATTCGCGAATACAGAGGAAGCGGCAAGTTAGCAGATTCAAGTTTCTTTTGGCAGGCGCAAGCGCAAAATGTCACAGTCGGCCTTTGTGCGCCACGCAGTTGATTCGCCCAGCGGGATCGAATGCAGGCCCCCCCAGGGCGCGGCGGGGCTTTGAGCGGTCTATTTCGTGTACCGGGCTTTGCGGGTGCCGCTCCCTGACGGTCGCGGCTCTTTTCGCGCTTTCGCCCCGAGACGCCCTTTGCCCGTGCCAATCAGCACAAACCCTGCCTCTGTTTCGGCATCACTGCCAAAGGCGGTCTGCTGGTAAGTCGCAGAATGCTAATCTGAATTCAAGGCGTGTGGGGCGGGTAGAGCTTCCGGACATACGCCTTGTCTCCCTCGGAAAGCCCCGGCGCCGGCTGAATTCCCCGGCTGTATCGTCCCTTGATTAGTCCTGCTTGGAACGGGTACATCATGATTGAATCCGGATCAAAGGGTTTTTCAAATGGATACGCATCGCGTGGGTATTTTCGCAGAATGTTGTTGTACGTCACCTCACGAGGCCAATTGTTTGGTGGTTGCGACATTTTGGAATAGACAGCCTCTTCATCCCACTCTAATCCGTTGAATGGATTTTGATGCTCGTGCTTCAGCCCCATCACGTGCCCGATGTTGTGTAGGACTGTATCGATGTCGTTGCTGATATCCCAACCGAAATTCACCGTGCGCTCGTCGGGCATCGTCTCCAGGCATTGCGTACCGTCAAAAGCCCACGATCCATCCCCATCCATGAATCCAATCCGGATTTGCGCCTCCTCGCTGGTGGCAACCTCGGCGAAATCGAGTCCGATTCCCACCTCTTTCCAGATCGTAAACCCTCTCCTAACAGTGTCTTTGTCGCGGTCCGTTCCGACCCAATCTCGCCGCTCTACGGTTCCATACGAATCTGCCAGCTGTTCGCCGTCAGTCTTCATGTCAAAGAAGTAGTAGTGAAGCACAGTCCCGTTGCTCCATTGTCGCGTTAGCTGGTCCGCCTCGGCAGAGGCAGTGTTTGAAACGGTTGCCACCCTGGTCTTGAGAACGAGCTCGTTATTTGCCCCTGTAGCGAGAAACTCTTCGATGAAGAGGACTTTGTCCTTTTCCTTCAGTAGCGCATCGACTATTCCCTTGGCAAGCTGGTTGCTCTGTTGTACTTCGGCATGTGCATTTCGAACCTGATCGAGTAACTCCGTCGCCTGATCGTACGACGCGTGCCAAGCCTTCTGTTCTTGTTGAATCGACGCCTGCTCGGCACGAATCGCTTTGCTTTGGGACTCCACGTCCGTGAGAATTTTCTTGATGTCACTGTGAAAGTCCTTCAGGTCGATTCCAAACAGGTAAATCCCCAATACCGCGAAAAGGCCGAGGACCGCGGAAGCGAGTTTCCCAAAGCGGATCAGGTCTCGGTCGACAACGTAGACGACCTTTCGAGAATCAGGATCGCTTCTTTCCCCGGCGATGATCAGGTCGGCGCCGCAATGCTTGCACCTGATGGCTTTTGAATTCACTTCTTCCAAGCAGTAGATACACTGCTTCGGACTCGAAGGGCTATCGGCCATGGAAGTCGTTACCTCGCTGTATTCGACATCGCGGGCAGATGGCACTGTTGGGTGCCGCTGGCCAGCTTGTCCGCCAGAGTTCTCGGCCACAACGTGATCGTCCCGAATGCCTGCACGCTCCCGGCCACGACAATGCGTTCGAAGTTCTGATTATAATACGTTGGCCTACCGCGTAACCACGAGCGGGAAATCGTCGACTTCAACCTCCCATTTCGCCACATTCTTCTCCGGCCCGACAATCAGGCGTGCTACTGCTTGGGTTTTTCGAGGCTGTACGGGGAATCTGTCGTCCCTACGGGACTGAAGTGGAAGGAATTCACCTATTCCACGGGTTCCGTTTCACCGCTTCGCGGTTGCACTCCACCCGCGGCTACGGTCCGTCGCTCCTTCGGAGCGGATTCAATCCGTCAGCGAAGTCGGCGCAGGACACCGGCCATGACTGGCCGGGCTCGGAGTGGGGGCGGCGCGACTTGGGTTCGCCGCGTGCTTGGGTTCGTAGCATGCCTGGGGCAACACATCTCCCGAAACTCCGCGAAGTACCCGGAAAATCGCATCCGTTACAAACTTGATTACCGCCCATTGCGCGCATAGCCTTTTGATAGAGTGAAGTTCTCTCGGGGCGTTTATTGGAAAGGACCATCGCGACAGATCCAGATCATTTTGCCATTCTTAATTTCATACCGTAATCGGGCTTCGCATTTGAACCCGATTCTTCTGTCGCCTTTTAGTTCCTGACAATCCGGCCCATTCGGAGAACGTCTCTGCAACGTGCGCCATCTGTGCGCGCAGATGGCTCATGCGCTGGTGTGCGAATCAGGGCCTCGTCGGCGTTCGGCGGGGATCTTCTGATCATTCCGGCTGTTTGGCGATCGGCGTCGATCGTCCCGGAACCGTTGCGCGCGAAAAGACGATGCCAGGGCTGCCCATACAACGAGCATTCATAGTTCTCATTCCTTTCGGGCCCGAAGCGTCAGCGTCGAATCGCGTCGGCGGAGCATTCTGCACCTCCACGAAACGGAGACTCTGACATGAAAAGGAAAGCGTTTACATTGATTGAACTCTTGGTCGTGATCGCGATCATCGCCCTGCTGATCTCGATCCTTCTGCCGAGCCTGTCGCGGGCGCGGGAACTCTCGAAACGCACGGTCTGCGCCGCCAACCTGCACGGCATCGGCCACGCGCTCTACATCTACGCCCAGGATGATCCGCAGGTCTTCCCCGCGATCTTCGAAGGCACGACGAACACGATGACGCTCTTCGGCGGGTTTTATACACCGCCGGACAACGACAATCCGTGGCGCGTCAACCCGAGCGGGAACTACATCGTCAAGCAGGGCGCATCCCCGACGGTCGATCTATGGACGCTCGTGCGGGCGAACAACACGACGCCGAAGCAGTTCGTCTGCCCGTCCACGGTCGATACGCCCGATCCGGCCCAGGACACGACAGCCTATTACGACTTCCTGGACAAGAGCCATCTGAGCTATGCCTATCAGTATCAGCATTCACAGAAGCTCGGGATCATCGGCTCGACATCTTCGCCGACATGGCCGCTGATGGCGGACGCCAACCCTTACCTCAAGGGCGGCGAGACGCTGGTGCCGCTCAACACGGATCGAACCGGCCCGTTTCGCGGCAACAGCAAGAACCACACGAACCGCGAAGGGCAGAACATCCTCTTTCAGGATGGTCACGTGACGTTCGACAAGGGACCGGACGCGGGCCTGTCGGGCAGGACGTTCACGACTTCGATCTTCCGCGGTCGCGACAACATCTACACGACGCACTCGGTCCAGGGCTACGTGGACCCGGGCGAGAACAAGCCGACGGGGACGATGGTCGATCTCGGCGGACACTCGGATGCGTGTCTGATTCCGTAACCCAATCCACTCCTCCTTCTCGCGGCCCGCTTCTCGACTTTGGGAAGCGGGCCGTGTTTCGATGCATGCAAGAAAACGGAGCGCCGCGACCGACTCGCACCAGCCGCGGCGCTCGACGACGTGCCGAGTCGCCTCAACGTTCAGAGGCGCTCGCACATGGGGAAGGAGCCCTTTGGGATTGTATCTACAGCGGAATGCTGATTCCGATGCCGTAGGCGCCGATATGCAGCGTCGGCCCGGGTCGGTCCAGACCGGCCGACTCGTCCTCGACGTCGAAGATCTGGCCGTCGGCGGCTCGCACGAGCGATGCCTTCACCTCCAGATCGTCGTCATCGCGCACCCAGTCTTTGTGAACGCGCATTCGCAATCGGCCCTCGAATTCCAACTTCGAGTCCTTGTCTTTCTTCGGCCGGTTCAGCTCGACGACGACGACGATCGGCTGCCCCTCGTCATCAAGCACGGGTTTGCCGTCGTCCAAGAGTTCGAGACCGAGGACGAAAGTTTCATCCGACTGGAAGCCTTCGAGATCGACTTCGTACTCGATTTCCACAATCCAGAAACAGCCGTCGTGCCGGAGTTCCGCGTCGAGGGAGTCGATTTTCGCCTTCTGCTTACGGCTCTTTCGATGCGAGCTCTCGTGTTTTGCGCGATGATCGCCGTGTGAACGTCTGTCGGCCGCAATTCGTTTCGCGGGCGCCGGCGCGGTGGCCGTCGCACGCTGATCACGCGTCTGACGCGTCGTTGTCGAGGACATCTTTGTCGGCGTCGGCGACTGCCCGAATGCCGGTGTCGCGATCAATAGGGCAAGGGCGCAGCACAGTTGCGCAAGAATCCGGTGCGTGTTCATGGACATCTCCTGGAAAAAGCATCGAAATAGAATCCGACTGTATTACCTGATGTCGGACCCGGAATCTGACGCTTCGTTAAGGAAATTTGGCGCCAACTCGTCAACGGACATGAAGGGACCGGAATTCGCTCGGCGAATTGACAATTGTCTCAGTAGATTCCGAGATTTCGCTTGCAGTTCGTCACGTATTGGTGGGCGAGGCGCGTCGGCTCGGGCAATCGGTATTTCGTACAACATCGCAGAACGAGCCGTTCGGCCTCGGTCAGTGTGATGCGATGACCGACGCTCACGAAGAGCGGGTTGACGCCGTCGCGCGTACGAACGACACGGCCGACAACTTCGCCCTGATGCCGCAGCATCCGCGAACTCCCCCGCTTTCGCGCGGGCTCGACGAATTCACCGCACAGCCGGCTCTTGGCGCAACCGAGCGCGGGTCTGTCCAACAGGACGCCGACGTGGCAGGCAAGGCCCATCCGGCGCGGATGCGCGAGGCCCTGCCCGTCGATCATATAGATGTCCGGCCTGCACTTGAGGAACTCGGCCGCTTCGAGGATTGCCGGCGCTTCGCGAAAACTGAGCAGCCCCGGCACATAGGGGAACTCGCACTTGCGAACGACATGAACGCTCTCGACGACTTCGCGACGATCGATGTCCCAGACGACCCAGCCCGCAATGATGGACTCATCGGCACGCGAATAGGATGCGTCGGACCCCGCGACGAGCCGCACGGGGTTCGTCAGCGGCGCTATGCGAACGCGACTTGCCAACTCACGCTGCAGCGCGACAGCTTCTGTCGGCGTTAAGTCCCATCGATGTCGGACGATCCTGGCCACGCGGACAGCTTAGCGTGATCGGCGCCGAACGAGCAACGCGCGGGCGCGACGTCAGGGCCCCGCGTTGGCCGTCGTCGATTTCGCCAGACGGACCTGCATGACGCCCGACGCGAAACCGTTCACATCGGACGTCTCGTTCAGGCGCGTGACGGTAAGCGTGAGTTGCGCCCCCTGGCCGAATCCCGCGATTGCGATCTGCTCATCCGTGATCGTGACGGCGCCCGTGTCGCCGACGGGACCGATCGATAGGAACTTCGGCTCGCCAAGCAGCGTCTGGGCGATGCGAACCTCCACCTGCAGGCTCGGATCGGCATTCGTCCACTCGATTGTGAAGCCCGAAAGGGATGCGGTTCCATTGGCGGGCGGCGACGTGATCTCGAAATCACCGGGCTCCGTGACCGCCGTCGATTCGACACCGCGCGTCGGTTCGCGAACCACGAGCGTGTAGATGGAATTCGCGTCGATGGAGGCGAAGAACGTGCTGCCCGTTCGATTGAGATCCTCGCCGTTGATCGTGATGGACTGTTCGTCCGTCAGGTTGACGTTGGCGAAGCCGCGCGTGAACGACGCTTCGACGCTTGCCTGCGGTTGGCCGGCTGTGCGCCGAATCGTGACGATTGCGTTGGCGTCGTCCAGCGTCGTCCCTGTATTCACGTTGACACGGACGCCGCAGACCTGCCCGGACATACATACGAAGGCGACTGCCAAGAAGAAAAGTTGCCGTTTCATTTCATATCACTCCACGCGAGCGTTTGTTGCTGACTTCGTTGGATCTGTCGGTTTCGCACGGCGATGGGCTCGACGAAAACACGTCTGCCCTCAGTTGATGACCAGCGTAATCTCCCGGGCGTCCATGCTCGCCGGCGAGTCGTCGTCCGTCACTTCGATCGTGAATGTGAACGAACCCGCCTGCGTCGGGATGCCCGAAATCACGCCGGTCCGTCGATTCGTCGGCAGTGAAAGTCCATTGGGCAGGACACCCGCCGTAATCGCGAAGGAATACGGCGTGAAGCCGGCGACGGCCATTACTTCCTGCGAATAGAAAATGCCGGTCGTTCCATCGGGCAGCGTCGTCGTCGTGATCATGACAGCGGGCGGCTTGATCTCGAAGAACAGATCGCGCGTCACAACCTGCGGCGGCACACCGCTGTCGGATACCGTCGCGCGGATCGTTCGGCCGGAATCGGGCTGCGTCGGCGTCCCGCTGAAGGTACCGTCCGTGTCGTTGAAGATGATGCCGCCCGGAAGCCCGACGAGCTGATAGGAATACGGCGGCGTTCCGCCGTTTACGTCGAGTTGCTCGGAATAGGGCTCATTCTGTCGGGCCGCGTCGATCGTCGCTCCGAGCGTGAGTTTGGGGAGAATCGTCAGGCCGAAGCTGCGTTCACCGCTGCGAATCGTGAACCCGCCTTGCGACGCGACAACGCTGAAGCTGAAAACGCCCGTCTCGGCAGGCACGCCCGCGATGAATCCGCTGGATCGTTCGAGAACGAGTCCTAAAGGCAGCGATCCGGAAATGATCTGCCAGTCTTCACCGCCGCCGGCGTCGGTCATCAACGCCTGGCTATAGGAACTGCCCTCGATTCCATCGGGCAATGTCGTTGGCAGGATGACGAGCAGCGGCCCCTCGCAGGCTCCAATTGTCGCGCACAGCGCGAGTAATAACACAAGCTTCATCGATTGACTCGAACGAATCATGTAAGAGGCTCCGAGGTTGTGCGAGGGACTTTCCCGAGTCGCCGCGCGTTGGCGAGGGTTCTGACACGCGGTCTGCCGACTCGTTAACGCCCAGATATACCGCGACGGGGCGCGCGAGTCAATTTCCCGGAATGGCAGGTTTTTTTGAGGCTCGGATCGGGCCACTCGCATGCAACGAGGCGCAGAAACCGCGGGGCGACCAGCCGGAGTCCGCGGGCCTATTCAACTCGATGCGGCGTGTCGGCTTCGCATCCGACGGCACCCACGCATGGCGTGCCCTTTACATCAGTTTACGCCCCGCCATTACTGCAAACCCTCGAAACTGGCGCCGGATTGCTCCCTTTCCGTCCCGTTTCAGAACGAAATCGGACATTCGGCTAACCCGCCCGCACGCGTCGGGTCTTGCCATGCGATTGCCCCCGAACCCTCCGCTGACGGGGCAGGAAAGGCAGGAACGAAAATGCTGAAGAACGCGACAACTCAACGTGCGACGATCACCGCCGCCATGTCGATGGCACTATTGAGTGCGACGAATTTGGCCCATGCCGATGGCGGCCGTCGGCATCGAGATCATCGCGATGCCGATCTCGACGTCAGTGCCCGGATCGATTTCCATCGCGACGACGCCGTGCTGAACGTCAAAATCAAAGCGGAAATCGAAGGCCGCTTCCTTCGCGACACGTACAACGTCCTGTTGACCATCGAACCGGCCGGACCGCGATTCGACGGACGCTTCGTGCGGCCCCAGACTGTGATCGTTCCGTTGAATCGGCCGTCAAAGATCGATGACGACGAGATCGAATTCCGGCAGCGCGTCAATGTCGTTTTGCCGCGCAACCTGGCGAGGTTCGGAAACGCTCTCGTCATCCGAGCGGAACTTGTCAGCGCCTCGAGCGGCCGCGTTCTGGATCGCGATACATCGTTCATCAATGAAGACCGACCGCCGGTCCGGCGACAGCCGCGACATCGCGGACCGCATTTCGGCGCAGCGATCATCTGGTAACGAACCGCAAACGCCATCCTCAGCCGGCGAGGTCGGATGCAGGCGAGCCGCATCCGGCCTCGTCGCGTTTTGACTCAGCGGATGTCATCGGATTGGCATCGCTTCATGGAGCACCTTCCCCTGGGCGCCGCTCGGCGGCTCGATCCCCAGCAATGCCGCCAAAGTGACGGCGATGTCGCACGGGGACGCCGGCGCGTAATAACGACCGGGAGCGACACGCGGCCCGCGAAGCAGAATCGGGACGTGTCGCTCCTGATGCGAACCGCCATTGTGTCCCGCCAGGTTGCCGTCGCGCTTCTTCCAGTTGTCGGCAACGCGGAAACAGATCTGACCCGCGTTTGCGGGATGCCACGCATTCCATGCAAGCAGTCGCGGAACGTCCGTCGCGGGCGGCGCGACGCCTGAGAGCATCTCCGGTCCGTACGCATCCGCGATAAAGTCCTTTGACTTCAGAAACTGCACGGCCGTTGTGAACAAGGCGTGCCGGCGTTCGATCGGCAGTGATTCGATCAGCGGCATGTTGAAATACACATACGGCACTTCGACGCCGACGACAATCAAGTGCTCCTTGTCCGAGTCCCCTTCCGTATCGAAAAACGCTTTCTTCAAATGTGCATTCAGTTCGTTGCCCAGTTGGCGAGCGTCGTAAAGGCCCCCTGGCATCCCGAGGCCTTCGAGTACCTGTGGCGTGGCTTTCACACCGTGATCGGCAGTCAGCGCCAGGATGTATCGATCGGGCCCCACCTGCTTGTCGAGCATCGCCAGCAATCGCGCAATCTGCCGATCCGTCTGCACTGTCATGTCCATGACTTCGGCGCTCTGCGGGCCGAAGAAATGGCCAACGGCGTCGTTCGACGAGAAGCCGATGCAAAGCAGATCGACGATATCATCTTGTCCGAGGGACTCGGCGGCGATCGCTTTTTCTACGAGGTCGAGAACCAAATCGCTGCCAGCGGGCGTCGCCCAGAGCGCTTCGTGGAATGCCCCGAGCGTCGCATCGGTCCGAGGCGGCAGCGCATGGGGAAACGTCGTTCCCATCAACTCGATCAGTGGATGCCAGGCGGATTCGAGCGGGTAGGCGCCGGCCAAGGCCGAAGCCGGCGTGAGTGGTCGCCAGACGTAACCATCGAAGCGTTTTGACGGATCAGCAGCGTTGAATTCCTGCACGTACGCCGGCAAAGATTCACTGTAGAACGTGCTGGAATCGAAATGCCCATTCCCGAAATTCCACCAGAGCGCCGTGTCGGCGAGCCGACCGCCGAGGAAGATCGCGGCGCGATCCTTCAGGGCGATGGAAACGACATGCGTACGCCGATCGTTGAGTTTCATCTGATCGCCGAGCGTCGGCGCGCACAGGCGTCGCGGCGAACGGCCCTGACCCGGTCGATCGGACGGCGGCACCGCCTCGCACGCATCGTCAGTGACGGCGTACTGCGCCTGAGTCGTTCCCGTGTTCATGAACCATCTGTTGGCCACAATTCCGTGGACACGCGGCGTCGCGCCGGTCGCGATCGTCGCATGCCCCGGCGCCGTTGCCGAGCTCAGCGCATCGAAATGTGCGTTGGCGAAATGGGCGCCTTCTCGCATCAGTCGCCGGAAGCCGTCGTTGCCGAAATAGGGTTCGAAGCGCGTCAGGTAGTCGGCGCGAAGCTGATCCACAACGACGAGAACGACCAACCGCGGCGAACCGCTGTCGGAAACGTCGGCATTGACCGACGTTGCACAACACGCCAATGACAACAAACTGCCAACTACGATTCTCTGGATCCTGGATGTGGACGCGATCACTTTTGCTTCCCCGCTTCCTGCTGTCGGTCAAGACAACTGACTGCCTCAGCATAGTCGGAATCCCATCGACTGCGAACGTGCCGACATGCTAAGAAGGGATGAAGAGAGCGACGGTGCGATCTCGGCAAGAACATCAGATCGAATCGCCGCACGCCGGACATCGGGGGAAAGAGGCGTTCGGAAGGGGAAAACCACAGACGGGGCAATGGAAACTTCCCTGCGACGACCTGGTTCTGCGTCTGGCCCAGATCAATGTCACCAGCAGGATGACGCAGACGACGGCAATGGTCAGGCCGATGCGCATCCGCTAAGGACCCACGCCGTCTGTATCGTCGATGGTCCCCGCCGCAACGCCGCGCGGCACGAGGCGGAACCTGACTTGCCTCGGCTCGGAGGTCTCCAACAACGAGCAGTCGCAAAATTCCGGCGGCAACAGGAAGACGACGTCGCGGACGATGATGTCACCGCGTTCGGCGCTATCGATATCGGCCGCGAGTATTTCGACGAACGCGCGGATCTTCGAGGCGTCGAGTTGGGCGACGCGATCCTTCGGGCCTCGAACGTCGATGTGCAGGCCCACGAATTCGCCGCTCTCGGCGATGACGGCGTACTTCCGTTGAACACTGTCGGGGATCGACCATTTGACGGTGATCGGCCCCTTGTTCTTCGTCGTTTCGAGCGTCTCAACCTGGCCCCGGACGCGAATCTTGTCCGGCGTCAGTTGAACGGCATCGGAAGGAAGGTCGATCGGGTGCTCCAGCGTCACGTCGCCGACGAAGTCAAAACTGCTCCCCGGCGTCTGATTCTCTATCAGGGACGACGCATGCACGACGGCATGGCGATCCGCCTGGAATCGCTCATCCTTCGCCGCGAACTCCGGCAGACGCGCCGTGACCTTTCGCGTCGCGGGCTTGTCGCGAACGCGCACTTCGCCGTAGTCAAAACGCACGGGTATGTCCGCCACCTCCACGAACCGGTCGATGCGCACATTCAACATGGGCGGATCGGCGTCAACAATGATGCCGACCTGCCTGAGATCTGGAACCTGCCGCAGAACGTCTTTGGCCGTCGGAAGCCCCTGCGGATCAATCGACGCGGGACGCAGATCGTCAATCGGAATACGAATGACTTCGCCTTCCGGAGATTCGTAACGAGAGCGGAATGTCTCGATCCGGCTGCGCCGGCCTCGAACCTTGATGTTGATCGTCCGATGATACGGCGGCTCGGAAAACGCGACATAGCGATCGCTGTGGGCGCTGTTCGGCAGGATCGTGATGCTGAACTCTTCTTCGGTCGTCACCCATTGATCCGCGACGATCCAGATCAGGAGCGTAATGACGACCACGACGGCGCCGGTACGAATGGTGCTTCCAATGGACTCTGTTCGATCGGCCATTCCGTAGGCGTCCCTTTCAGGCCTTTGCGTCATCGCTGCGGCGCATCAGCTCCGCACGGAGAATGTGTCGAAGACTTTCCGCCGTCAGGTTGCGTTGCATGTTGCCGCTTTGAACGACGCTGATGATCCCGTTTTCCTCGCTGACCACGAGAACAAGGGCGTCCGATTCCTGGGAGAGACCGATCGCGGCGCGATGCCTCGATCCCAGCGCGATACTGACTTCGTCCGAATCGGCAAGCGGAAACTGAACGGCCGCCGCCGTCAGCCGGCCTTGCGAGATGACGACGCCCATGTCGTGCAGACTGGTGCCGGGCCAGAAGATGGTCGTCAGCAGGTCTTTCGAAACTTCCGCATCGAGCCGCACGCCCGCGTCCATCAGCGCGCCGAACTCCGTCGACTTCTCGAAAGCGATCAGCGCGCCGATCTTGTTCTTTGACAAATACGTCGAGGCCTCGACGACCTGCTCGATCACGCGTTCCATTGCCTGCGGCGAATCCGCGAACCACGTCGCGGCGCCGAGCCGGATCAACGCCCGGCGCAACTCGGGCTGAAACGCCACGAGCGCCACGAGAAACAGCGCCCCAGTGAACAACGGATAGAGCGTCTGGATACGCTCCATGTTGAAGAGGCTTGCGATCCACGACAACAGCAGCGTGCTGCCGAGCAGAAGAAGCACGAATCCTCGCAACAGGCGGGCGCCGCGCGTCCCCCGCAGGAATCGCATGACGGCATAGACCGCCGCGCCGATCAGGAACAGCTCCACCAGATCGGGCCACTGGGCCCGTTCGATAATGCCGGTGATCTGATTGATGGGGCTTTCGAGCATATGCGACTTACTATCGACACCCGTTGGACCAGCATCGCCTTGGCGACGGATTCCGCGCTCGGATCGCCGCAGCGTCAACGCCTCAAGCATATCGCGGAACCGTCATTCCAGCTATCATGCCCGGCTCACGATTGACCCGCCCCGCGACGCATTCGGCATCGAGTGTCGATTGCGGGGCTGTCGAATCGGCCGGATGCCGAAACAGCACGTTGAATGTTCGGCGACGTCAGCGACCGGCTCAGGAGATGATGAACTAAAATGAGCGACAAGACGGTTCTCGTTACCAGATTGATCCCGGAGATCGGCGTCCGACTCCTGCAGAAAGCCGGCCTTCGCGTTCGAATGAACCAGCAGGCCCGGCAATATCGCGAGGACGAACTGGCCGAGGCGGTCCGTGACGTCGACGCCGTCGTCTGCCAGTTGGCGGACCGTTTTCGCGCACAAGTCCTGGAATCCGCCGCGCCACGCTGCAAGGTCATCGCCACGTGCGCCGTGGGTTACGACAACATCGATGTCGCCGCCGCCGCCAAACTCGGCATCCACGTCACGAATACGCCGGACGTCCTCACTAACGCGACGGCGGATCTCACTTGGGCCCTGCTGCTTGCGACGGCGCGGCGCCTCGGCGAAGCCGAGCGATTCGTTCGCGCCGGCGCCTGGCGCGGTTGGGGGATGCTCCAGTACCTCGGTGCGGACGTCTACGGCAGGACCCTCGGCATCATCGGCGCAGGACGGATCGGCACGGCCGTCGCCCGGCGCGCGGCCGGATTCGACATGCCGATCCTCTATCACGCCCGACATGACAACGCCGCCATGAATGATCTCGGGGCGAAACGCGTCGGCCTCCCTGTACTGCTCGCCCAAAGCGACTTTATTTCGCTCCATGTGCCGCTGACGCCCGAGACCCGTCGGATGCTGGATGCCGAGGCGTTTGGCCGGATCAAGAAAGGCGCGATCCTGATCAACACGGCGCGCGGCGCCGTCCTCGATCAGGCGGAGTTGATCAACGCCCTGCGGACGGGTCGGCTCGCCGCCGCCGGTCTGGATGTCTATGACGGGGAGCCGTCGATCCCGAAGGAACTGCTCGAACTCGACAACGTCGTCGCCCTGCCGCACATCGGCTCGGCCACAGTCACGACGCGAAATCGAATGGCCGAGATGGCCGCACAAAACGTGATCGCGGTCCTCAAGGGAGAGCCGCCGCTGAATCCCGTGTTGCCCCCGAGCGCCGACTGATCACCCTGTCCGTTGCCGTTATGCCCAGCCATCGAAACAGCGCGCCGCGCCGGCAGTCCGCGGGTCGTCGTCCCCGGCGGGAGGCGCCCCCGACGCTGCAAGTCGACGATGTTGCGGGCCCCCATCCCGCGATTCTGCGACTGTGCCGCCTGATCGCGTCCATCCCTCGAGGTCGCATCTGCACCTACGGCATGCTTGCTTCAGGAATCGGCTGGCCGCGGCACGCTCGGCTGGTCGGTCGATTTCTTGCGGAGTCGCCGTTGGCCGAGATGCTGCCGTGGCACCGAGTCGTCGGGGCCGACGGCCGGATCCGTCCGCGAACAGGCAGCGGGCCGAACCGGCAAAGATCGCGCCTCGAGAAAGAAGGCGTCGGTGTGAATGAGCAAGGTCGCATCCGGATAAAGGCATATCTGTGGTCGCCGAGTCCGTGACGGGCATCGCGATTCCTGCGACGATGCAAGAACTTTTTCGGACACTCGCCCTGCAAAACCCGACAGGTGTACGTTCACGCCTTCGATCTATATCATTGGCCCCAACAGGAAGGATGCGGCGGCTCCGGGGAGCCGCAATACGATTTCAGAATGCTCCGATTCAAGATCTTCCAGGACGGCAAACCCGCACCCGCGTTTGATCTGTCAAGCGCCTACCTCGTGGGCAACGACCGCGTACCGATTCGCGCCGAGATCAAGTTCAGCGGCGGCGAAATCGTCGCGGAGTCGCGGACGCGCGGCGCGGCGGCCCTGGCCGTCCTCTGGCCCGTTCCGGGCGTCGGCCGCGTGATGATGGAGACGCCGCGGATATGCGAGCGGCAGGCGCCGTACAACCTGCATGTCGAGCTCGCGCGAGGCCAGCTCATGCGGATCAGCCAGAAGCGCGAGGACTGGGGGCTGTACGACTTCGAGGACGGTCGTGAATTGTACGATCGAGTCGATTCGGCGCGGAAACTGCTGATCAGCGCGATCACTGCCCCGGACGACGTAGCGGCCGCGGCATTCGCCGATCGTGCGCTGACGGAAAGCGTCTGCGTCGGCGAGGATCTCAGCAAATTCCACGCGGATGTCTTCCTCGATCGCAGACAGGCGGCCAGCCAGCTGTCGAAGCGGATGTTCGGCTGCCGCGTCGATCCGGCGAAGACGTCCGAAGCTTACCAGCAGCAATTGTCCAAGGCGTTTGACTTCGGTCTGCTTCCGCTGCCGTGGCGCGACTTGGAACCGAAAGAAGGCGACTACAAACCCGCCGCCTGCGAAAACTGGTTCAACACGCTGCGACAGAACAAGATGGCGATCTGGGCGGAATCTCTGTTGACGCTCGACCCGGCCCAGTTGCCCGATTGGCTGACGAAAACCGCGCGCAACTACGAACAGTTCCGCGATTGCGTTACGCGGCACGTTCGACAGATGCTCCGCAAGTATGGCCCCTACGTCCACGTATGGGAGGCGATCCGCGGTGCGCACGCGCACAACGAATTCCGCTTCACGTTCGAGCAGATCATGGAACTCACGCGGATCACGTCCCTTCTGATCAAGCAGACGTCGCCGAAGAGTTCATCCGTCATCGGCATCACGCAGCCATGGGGCGAATACTACGCGAACGATCCGCGGACGATTCCACCGCTGCTTTACGCGGAAATGACCGTCAGCAGCGGGATTCATTTCGACGCCTTCGGCATCGATCTGCGATTCAGCGTCGACGCGCTGAATGCGAATGGTTTCATTCGCGACACGATGCAGATCTCCAGCATGCTCGATCGATTCGGCACGCTCGGTAAGCCGATTCACGTCCTGCTCGCCGGCGTACCGTCGGGCGGAGCGACTGGTTCCGCCGGATGTTGGCGCGAACAGTGGTCGGACGGTGTCCAGGCCGAGTGGTTCAACCGCGTCTATCGGATCGCGTTGTCCAAGCCGTTCGTCGAATCCGTCTGCTGCCATCGACTCGCCGACGCCACGAACCTCGACGGCATCCTCAACCTGGACTGCACGCCCAAACCCGCCTTTGACCAAATCCTCAAATTGCGAAGCGAACTGAGCGCCTGACGCCTCGAATTCGAAATCTCACATCTGAAATATCGAGTTGAGTATTTGAGATTCCGGGTGATTCAACCGATGACGAGCGACTCGCCCGTCATCTCCGCCGGCTTGTTGATTCCACCCAGTGCCAGCAGCGTTGGTGCAATATCCGCCAGGCGACCGCCTTCGCGCAGCTTGCGTCCTTTCAACCGATCATCAACGACGATCAGATCCACGTCGTAGGTCGTGTGTGCCGTGTGCGGACCGCCGGTCTGGGGATCGATCATCTGCTCGCAGTTGCCGTGATCGGCCGTCACGATCGCCGCCCCGCCTTTCGCGAGGACGGCATCCACGACTTTGCCGACGCAGGCGTCGACCGTTTCGACCGCTTTGATCGCCGCATCCAGCTTGCCGGTGTGGCCGACCATATCGCCGTTGGCGTAGTTGAGAATGAACAGATCGTACTTGTCCGAATCGATGCGCCGCAGCATCTCTTCCGTCACACCGTGCGCCGACATCTCCGGCTTCTGGTCATACGTCGTCACGTCGCGGGGCGATGGCACGATCTGGCGATCTTCGCCGTCGAACGGCTCTTCGCGGTAGTCATTGAAGAAGAACGTGACGTGGGGGAACTTCTCCGTCTCGGCGCAGCGGAACTGCTTTAGACCCAGCGATGATGCGTAAGCGCCGAGAATGTTCTCCATTTTCGCCGGGCGATCAAAAACGACATGGACCGGCAGGCCTTTCTCGTAGTTCGCCATCGTGCAGAAGTAGAGATTCTCGAGCTTCTTGCCGCGATCGAATCCCTGCATTTTGTCGCCGTCGCGATAGGGAAACTCGTCGTAAACGAACGCCTTCACCAATTCGCGTGGTCGATCGCCGCGATAGTTGAAGAAGATGACGGCGTCGCCATCCTTGACGCGAGATTGTTCGTCGGCGCAGGTTCTCGACGGCGTGACGAATTCGTCGCCGGCCATTTGCGGCGTCGTAGGGTTCAGATAGAAATCTGAAATGGCGGCGGCGGCGCTGTCGAACGCCTGAACCGTGTCTTCAGTCGAGCGTCCCGCGACCAGCAGATCGTATGCCTTCTGAACGCGATCCCAGCGATTGTCCCGATCCATCGCGTAGAATCGACCGATCACGCTCGCGATTTCTGTGTGTGACTTGCTACGGCATTTTCCATCGATCGTCGCGAGGTAGTCGGCGCCTTTCGTCGGCGGTGTATCCCGACCATCCATGATCGCGTGAATAAACACAGGAACGCCCGTCCACTTGGCAGACATGTCGATCAGCGCCAGCAGATGATCCAGATCGCTATGCACGCGCCCGTCGCTGCAGAGCCCCAGCAGATGCACCGCCCCGCCCGTCTTCTTCGCGTGCTCGAACGCGCCGACGAGACGCGGATTCTCGAAGAACGAGCCGTCGCGAATGCGCCGAGTGATTCGCATGACTTCCTGGTCGACGATGCGTCCCGCGCCAATGTTCTGATGGCCCACTTCGCTGTTGCCCATGACGCCGGCGGGCAGCCCGACGTCCTCTCCGCTGGTTTTGATTTGCACCCACGGATACGTCGCCAGTAGTCGATCGGCGACTGGCGTCTTCGCCAGCTTTACGGCATTGGCCTTGTCCCATTCGGGATACGGATTGTGGCCCCAGCCGTCGCGTACAATCAGGAGCAGCGGGCGTCGTTCGAGCTTCATGAATGCGGCCTTTCCAGGCGATAAGCAGGTCAATCATTCGGCGGCGAAATCGCGGGCGCTCGACAATCGAGCCCCCGAGGATTCAGCGTCGTCTTCCCTCAAACGGGCCATTCTAAGGTGAGTTTCACGATCGTGTATCATCCGCCTGTCACGCGGGCGTATCGCGATCTTGACCGTCCGCGCGGCTCGCGCTACATTCCCAAGGGTAAATACCCCAGAATCGCAAATCCGCACACCAATCAAGGAGCCCAACAACATGGCTTTTGAACTCGCCCCCCTCCCATACGCCGCCAACGCCCTCGAGCCGCACATCGACGCCCGAACGATGGAAATCCATCACGACAAGCATCATGCCGCCTACACGGCCAAGCTGAATGAGGCCATCGAAGGCCATGCGGATCTCGCCGGCAAGTCGGCCGAGGACATTCTCCGTAACATCAACAGCGTCCCCGAGGCGATCCGAACCGCCGTCATCAACAACGGCGGCGGCTACGTGAATCACAACCTCTTCTGGAAGATCATGGCCCCGAATGCGGGCGGCGAACCGACCGGCGCGATCGGCGACGCCATCAAGAGCACGTTTAACGACTTCAATAGCTTTAAGGACAAATTCTCCAACGCCGCGGCGACGCGCTTCGGCAGCGGCTGGGCCTGGCTTTGTGTCGACGATAAGAAGAAGCTCATCGTCACGAGCACGCCGAACCAGAACTCGCCGCTCATGGACGGCCAGACGCCCGTCCTTGGTCTCGACGTCTGGGAGCATGCGTACTACCTTAACTATCAGAACCGCCGCCCGGATTACATCAAGGCGTTCTGGAGTGTCGTCAACTGGAAGATGGTCGACGAGCTTTACGCCAAGGCCCGCGGCTAAGCGACGATACGGCTACAATTCAATTGATCCTCACGGGGTGGAATCATCAAGCCGCGCGATGCGACGCCAGAATCGTCGAATCGCGCGGCGTTCTAATTCAGAGCCGCCGCGTCCCCGCGGCGACGTCGGGTTCGTTACGCGGTCGGAATGATCAAGGTTTCAATCCTGAGTTCACGATGATCGAGCGCGAAGGCGGGTGGCCCATCCCTTCAGGGATGGGGTCGCGACGATGCGAATGGAAAAACCGTTTCAGGCTTGAACGAGGTTCCTCTGCTGGCCCATCGTCGCGCCCCCACCACTGAAGTGGCGGGGCACCCATCCGCAACTTGCATCGTATTTCGCCCGAAGGGCGCACGATCATAGCCGGGGATTTCAATCCCCGGTCTTGTTATGGCGTAATGAACATGGCGTCCGGAGGACGCGCGAGCATGCGACGTCCGCCCTGCCGGGCGGCAATTGTTAATTGAAAATGCCACCCAGGGACTGAAGTCCCTGGCAAAGACCGCACGCCCTCCGGGCGAATGTCTCATTCGAGTGCGAAGCTCGAAGGGCACGAATTCCCCGACTCTCTCGACTTGAAGGGCAAGCATGCGGCGGCGAAATAACGCCAAATCCCACCTTATCCCTCAGCTTCGAAATGACTCAGGCGTTGGCTCGCAATCCCTGCGATATACTCATCTTCATCCGACAGCATCTCGCGTAACACCTCAATGTCAATTTTCGGGTTTCTTACGAGAGTCAGTCGAACACCAGGATCCGCGTCCGTCGCCAAGAGCCTCATCGCGTAGAGTGATAGCTTACGCTTCATCGCGACCAAATCTCGAACTTTGTCATTTCCGCACTCTGCCAGGCGATCGAGGATTGCGATCGGAATAGACTTGTTGAGTACGACCGCCTCCCAATATTCGAGGTGATTGCGAAGAAGCTCATTCCATACCTCGTCCGTCGCCCCCAAAGTCCTCCCCAATCTCCTCAATTCGGGCGAGTCGGAATCGTTCAGTTCAATAAATTGCTGTACAGAGGTAATCACTTGCTATGCTCACGAAAAAATGGCCATGTACCTTACCCATTGAAGATACAACCAAATCTCGTCGATGGCAGGGTCACTTATCGCTTCAGCGATGGGGGCACGATGATGAGCATCTGCACTAAGCTCTGATTCTGCAATGACTCAAGTTTCGCGAGCTTCCGAGACGTTCGCATCATCGCGCCCCCACCCTTGGAAAGGGTGGGCCACCCCCGATCGTCGCGCCCCCACCACTGAAGTGGCGGGGCACCCATCGTACGTCGCCTCGATGAACCACTACACGGCCCACCACCAACCATGCCGCCAGCATGCTCCCCTTGGAGGGGGAGCATGGCAGCCGCCAACGCCAACCGCCGGGTGGCCCATCCACGTACAGCCGGATCGGCGTTTCCGCTATAATCCAAACCAAACAACGCCCATTCGAACCACGGAGCGTGAACGATGATTCACTACATGAAGCTTGGAAAAATGCCCCGCAAGCCCCACACCGCCTTCTACGAAGACGGCAAGCTCCTGATGGAGCAGTGCCACACGCGTGAGGGGTTCGACGGTCCGCACTCCACGCTCTATTTCCGCACGCCGCCGACGGACGAGAACGCCGTCGAGCAGATCAAAATCCCCGGGTTCTGCCCGTTCGAGCCGTTGAAGGAACAGCCGCTCTATCGCCGGCACATCCGCACGCAGGATCTCAAGCTGTCGGGCGACTTCCTCGATGCGCGGCGCGTGCTGATGTTCAACGCCGATCTCAACGTAAGCATGGCCAAGCCCGACAAAGTCAGCAAGCGCTTCTTCTGCAACGGCGACGGCGAAGAGCTTTACTACGTCTATAAAGGCAGCGGTCGGCTTGAATCGCAGTTCGGCGTGCTCAGCTTCCGCGAGGGCGACTACCTGCTCATCCCGCGGGCGACGCCCTATCGACTGCACTTCGAAGGCAAGCCCGAGTTCCTCGTCTTCGAGGGCCGCGGTCACATCGACATCCCGAAGGAGTGGCGTAATCGCTCCGGCCAGATCACGGATTACGCGCCGTATTCGCATCGCGATTTCCGCGGTCCGGAGAGTCTGCTCAACTACAACGAGCGCGACCACGGCAAGGCGCCGTTTCGTGTCGTTGTGAAGCGCGAGGATGAGTTGACGGTCCACATGACGAAGCACTTCCCGTTCGACGTCGTCGGCTGGGACGGTTGCGTGTATCCGATCGCGTTCCACATTCTCGACTACCAGCCGCGAACGGGCACTGTGCATCTGCCGCCGACGACGCACACGACATTCGCCGGCAACGGGTTCGTCGTGTGTTCGTTCGTGCCGCGCAAGGTGGATTACCTCGAAGGCGCGATCCCGTGCCCGTATGGTCACGCCAGCGTTCACATGGACGAGATTCTGTTCTACGTCGAAGGCAATTTCACGAGCCGCAAGGGCATCGACTCGGGCTCGATCAGCCTGCATCCGGCGGGCATCCCGCACGGACCGCACCCGGGGACGTATGAAAAGAGCATCGGCACGGAACGGACCGACGAACTTGCGGTGATGTGCGATGCGTACAAGCAGTTCAAACTGACGAACCTGGCGCATGACTTGGAAGATAAGGACTATCACATGACGTGGGTGGAGAAGGAAGGCGAGTAGCCCGTAGGTCGGGTCATCGACCCGACACGCCCGGTCGGGTGCCACTGCTGTGTCAGCAGATCTAGGGTCCGCACCGCGGACCACGGCCTGTGCGCGAGCTGGCCCCCTGCAAGGGGCAGCTATTTGAACTGCGTCACCCGGCCGGCATTCGCGAGCTCGGCGAGTTCGCGCAATCGCATCGTCGCGCCCCCACCCATGAATGGGTGTGCCACCCGACCTATCATGCTATTCGATCAAAGAAACAGGAACTCGGTATCCCCTATGACACAGCTGACCTGATGAGTTAGTCAGGTGCGCGACTTGGCGGATGGTCCGCAGTGCAGACCCTACGGCACTCAAATCTCGCGAAGCGCCGACCAAGTGCGCTCTTTGCCATGAACTCGCCATCGCCAAGTTCGCGCCCGCAAATTGCTCCAGGATTTTGCGGGAGTTTGCGGCCGTTTGCGGCCGTTTGCACGAGTTTTTTCTTTGCACGCACTATCCGACTCAATCGACAACGACGCCTTCGAAGAATTTTATTTCGATCGCTTCGCGGTCTTCGGCCTTCCCGGCGAATCGTCCGAAGAGTGGCCCCGTTCGCCTCAATCCGATCCCGAAGTCTTCGCCTTGCGCCGCCATTCCGCTGCCGAATTCGCATGTTCCTCATCCGGCGCGGCTGCGTTCCAATCCTGGTACAGGCCTGCCAATCTCGCGGCACACTGTTTCGTCGACGCGTGCTCCTCGCCGAAGCCGGTTTTGAGCAGGTCGAAGGCCTCAAGCAGCGACTTCTCGCCGCGTTCGAAGTCGTGGGCTTTGCGACAGGATTCGCCCAGGCGGGAGAGGTAGCCGCCGACGTTCTTCTCGTTCGGGCCCGCGTTCGCGCGGCGGACGGCCGGTTCGTCGTCGAGGATGAGTTGCACCGCCTCGCCGGCCCGGTCTTCCTGTTCAAGCAGGTCGGCCAGGCTGAAAACGGCCTGGATGGTTTTGGGATGTGCCTCGCCGAGACCGCGGCGTGCACAGTCGATGGCGTCGCGCAATACGCGCTCGGCCTCGTCGGCGAGCTGCGCGGCATCTCGGCGAGTCTGCGTAGTCTTTCCGCTTTCCGGCTCGGCCTCTTCGCGGTTCTGTTCGGTCTCATTGCCGCTCTGTGCGGGTCGATCGGCGTTCTTTTCTGCGTCGGCAGCTTTTTTCAATTCCATCAATGCGAGACCGAGTCGGTACGTGGCTTCGATGGTATCGGGGCGATCGCGGCCGATCAGTCGCGTGAAACCATCGCGCGCCTGGCGGAAGTTCTGTTCGGCCTCGGCCGCGCGATCGAGTTTCATGAGCAGTGCACCGATGTTGAACACCGAGTGAAGCGTATCGAGGTGATCCGGGCCGAGCATTCGCAGTCGGCCTTCGTACGCCCGCTTCGCAAGTTCGAGGGATTCCTCGTACCTGCCTTGCGAGTAGCGAATGCCGCCCATGTTGTCGAGAGAGGAGAGCGTCTGCGGATGATCGTCGCCGAGCACGCGGCGGCGCGCAGCGAGGGCCTCGCTGTAGTACCTGTCCGCCTCGTCGAGCCGGTTTTGATAGCGCATGAGCGCGCCGAGGTTATTCATCGTCTGGAGCGTGGCGTATTGTTCGGGGCCGAGAACGCGTCGCTGGCCATCGAGCGCCTGTTTGAGCAACGATTCGGCCTCTTCGAACCGGCCTTTGACGCAGAGCAGGTAACCCAGATTGGCCGTGGCTTCCAGCGTGAAGCGATCTTCGGGGCCGAATACCCGGGCGCCGCGATCGAGGCACTCGCGATAGCACTGATCGGCGTCGTCATGCCTGCCCTGCAGCTGTCGCAGGTTTCCGAGGGCGGCGAGGCACGTGAGAGTGCGCGGGTCGTCGTTGCCGACGGTTCGACGGAGACCGGCGAGCGCGTCGACGAGGTAGTGTTCCGCGTCGGCGAGTTTTCCTTCGGCGCGGAGAAGCGATCCCATTTGCGTCATGGCGTCGAACGTGTCTGGATGGTCGGGACCGAGGGCGGCCTTTCGGGTTGCGAGGGCAGCACGCTGAGGCGCTTCGGCGAACTGGAGCATGCCGAGCTCGCGGGTGGTCTGCGCGATCGTCTGCTGGAGGCGTGCGCGAACGGCGGGCTGATCGGCGAACTGCTTGTCCACGGCGGCGAGCGCAGGCGCGAAGACGCAGTCTTCGAACGAATTGAGGATGAGGCCGGCGAAGTCGGCGCCGGCGATGTCGGCGCGGACGTTGTCGACGCGTGCATCGATGTCGCCGGCGCTGAGTTTGGCTTCTGTTGCGGCGGCGCGGACCTTCTCGAGCAACTCGTCATGGAGGCGCACAGCGGCGACGGGAACGCGAACATCCATGAACATGTTCGACTGGAAGGCGGCCACTTTTTCGACCTCTTCTGCGCGAGCGCGGGCGTCGGCCTCGGCGGCGGCGGCGCGATCTCTTTCCTGTATCGCGATCCGCTCACTGCTGACGGCATTCGCGCGCTCACGCCTCGCGGCGATCATGCCGTATGTCGTGCCGATGACGCCGATCACGAGCGCAAAGGCGACGAGCGCCCCGGCCGTGACGACGCCCCGGTTGCGATTGGCGAATTTGCGCAGCCGGTAGATGTGGCTTGGGGGCGTCGCGGTGACGGGTTCGTGGTGAAGGTAGCGCTCGACATCGGCCGCGAGGCCGCTTGCCGTTTCGTAGCGGCGCGTTCGATCCTTTTCGAGCGCCTTCATGATGATCCAGTCGAGATCGCCGCGGAGCAGGTGACCGAGCCGGCGAGGTTCGATGGCGCGCTGCCGCGCGACAGTGTTCACTTCCTCCCCGAGACTGCTGAGGCGCGTGCTGGGGCGCGGCGGATCGACTTCGCGGATGATGCGTTTGATTTCGTTCAGGGCAGCGGCGCGCATCGTCTTGATGTCGAATGGCGTGACGCCGGTAAGGAGCTGGTAGAGGATCACGCCCAGGGAGTAGATGTCGCTGCGCGTGTCGATGTCGTCGCCGATGGGGTCCGCCTGTTCGGGCGACATATAGGCGGGCGTGCCGATGAACTGGCCGAATTCGGTGAACATCGTCTGTTCGGTCAATCGCTGTTGTGTGGCTTTTGCAATGCCGAAGTCGATGACTTTCGGTGCGGGCTTGTCGTCGATACGGGTGACGAGGATGTTGCTCGGCTTGAGATCGCGATGAATGATGCCCTTCTGGTGGGCGTGCTGGACGGCGCTGCACACCTGCACGAAAAGGGCCAGCCGCTCTGCGAAGCCCATGTTCTGTTGGTCGCAATAATCTGTGATGGGCACGCCCTTCACGAGTTCCATCACGAAGTAGGGCCGGCCCTTGTCGGTCGAGCCGGCATCGAAGACGCGGGCGATGTTTGGATGGTCCATCATCGCGAGGGCCTGCCGCTCGGCCTCGAATCGAGCGATGACCTGGCGCGTGTCCATGCCGAGCTTGATGATCTTCAGCGCGACGCGGCGCCGGACGGGTTCTTCCTGCTCCGCCATCCAGACGGTGCCGAAACCGCCTTCGCCGATCTCCTGGAGGAGCTTGTACCGGCCGATGCGCGTGCCGGATTGTTCGGATGGGTCAGCCAATTTGCGATGCGCGCCGGCCGGAGTCATCGCGACAGTCTGATCGTCGTCGCTGGCCGGCGTGCCCGCCAGGAAGGAACCGGCGGCATTGTCCGCCTCCAGAAGCGAATCGACTTCCGCGCGCAGGCTTACGTTGTCGCCGCAAGCATTAACGAGGAATTCCTCACGAGCATTTCCCTGGAGCTTGCAGGCCTCGCTGAAGATCCACTCGACGCTATTACGTTCCGACATGCCTGTTTCCCCGAAATGGTCCGTGGTGTCAGGACGAAGATCCTACCCGTTTCTGTCGTTGTTGTTGATTGTCTGGTCATCCCGGAGGCGCGGCTCAACACGTTTCAAGTGGTCCAGCGAATTCGCGCGGGCAGGATCATCATCCGAGCAGAATCGGAGGCGGGTTTCGCCCACGTCGATCGCATCCAGGTCACGAAGCGCGATCTCGTGCTCGACGACTTCACCGTTGACGCGAACCGGATTGACGCTTCGTAACGGCGTCAGCGTGAACGTCCTTCCGATCCTTCGAACTTCGAAGTGCTTCCGCGAGACTTTTGGGTCGACCAATTGGATGTCCCGCGCCGGATCACGACCAACGGACATGAGTGTATCCGCGAGTCTGTAGTACTGGCCCGACTGGTTGCCGGATGTGACGACAAGAGAAGCCATGGCTGATGCTCCGTATGAGGATCGTCCTGTGAACGTGCGCACGTCCATCCGAACTACCTGCGTATTCGAGCCTCCTGCGGCATCAACGATTTCGTTTTTTCGCGGGAGATTTTTTCGGCTACTCGTGCGAGAGTTTGCGGTAGAGCCAGGCGCGTGCGTAACGCCAATGGCGATCAGCCGTTGCGGCGGAAATACCGAGGAGCGACGCCGCTTCTTCGAGCGAAAGCCCCGCGAAGAAACGAAGTTTGACGAGTTCCGCCTTCTGTGGATCTTCGGACGTGAAGCGAGCAAGTGCATCGTCGAGATCCAGGAGTTCGGTCGAGACCTCGTCACCGGCGAGCTGGATCGAATCAAGCCGGATCCGTCGGACCGGTGTTCCGGTTCCATCAACCGCCGACCGATGCGAGCCCTCGCCGCCGCGCTTTATCGCGCCTCTGGCCCGAGCGCGGTCGATGAGAATTCGCCGCATGGCTTCGGCCGCAGCTGCAAAGAAGTACCTGCGACCGGACGCGGCCAGACCCGCGCCGCCGACGAGCCGGAGATATGCTTCGTGCACGAGCGCGGTCGGCTGAAGCGTGACGTCCGACCGCTCGTTCTTCATCTGATTCTGCGCGATCGCGCGGAGTTCGGCGTACACGTTGGGGAGGAGCTGGTCGATCGCGCCGGCGTCGCCCTGTTCAATTGCGGAGAGGATTTGTGTCACATCGCTCACGGGTTCGAGTGTAGCGCATCGGGGCGGAGGCAGGCAATGGCAAATGCATGGCGCGGAACGCCGCTGTTCCGTGGGCATGTGGCCGACACTAACGACGACGGCGGATGACAAGTGCGCCGACGCCCGCCATCAACAGCAATGACGCGGACGGCTCCGGAACAAACGTAAGGCCCAGGACGTTTCCGACGCCGATGTTGCCGACGAGCGTCGCCTGTCCGCTCTGCGTGTCGATCCTGAAGAGCTGATCGATGAGGCTTGCCGACCCCTTGTTGTCGCTGCCATATAGACCGATGCCCGGGGCGTAGGCCAGGCCGACCATCTGGACGACTTGCGGATTGTTAAAGCTGCCCACCAAAGTGGCGGCCCCTGTCGCGCGATTCAGTGTGTACAGTCGTCCGTTGAATGAATCGGCCCCATACAGGATGTCATTCACCGGATCATAGGCCATGCCGGAAAGACCCTGAATTCCATGCACGCCGACGAGCGTTGCGAGACCTGTATTGACATTGATGCTGTAGAGCCCCAGATCGGTATTGAAATTCGTGGCACCGTAGAGCACATCATGCGTGGTGTCGTATTCCACGGAATGCATGTGCGTGACACCGAGGGGACCGATGGGAGTCGTGGCGCCGGTCAGCGCATTGATGATCAACAACATGTTCGTGGACGTCGTGCTGCCGTACAGAATGTGGTGGTTTCCGTCGTAGCCGAGACCGCCGACGATCGGGTCATTCAGCGGACCGATGACAGTCGACATCCCGGTCATCAAGCTGATGTCCACCAGTTTGCCCGCCGAGACGTCACTCCCGATCAGGCGTATCTCCGCCGCTATGGCTGACGTCGAGAAAGTTGTGCATACCAGCGCGCAGATGATTCCGGCCAGAGCTTTCATTTCGCTCCCTCATTTCATGGAATCAGCGACAAGCCCGCCGATTCCCTCTGCTGGGCGACTTGTTTGCGTCTCCGCGGCTTGAGCCCGAGCCCGGATTATAAACAGTGCCGGATGCAAAACAGAAGCGATTTTGATCGAATCTGATTCGGAGGAGCGATGAAACGGCGACTTGGGTGACTCGCTACGCCCGCCCCCGCCGCGACTTTTCCAGGTAGACCATCAGCACCGCGATGTCCGCCGGGCTGATGCCGGCGATGCGCTGTGCCTGGCCGATGTTGCGCGGATTGATCTTCGTGAATTTCTCGCGCGCCTCGTGTCGCAACTGGTCGATTGTCGAGTATTCGAAATCCTCGGGGATTCCGCGGGATTCCATTTTCAGGAAGCGTTCGACTTCGCGTTGCTGCCGCTGGATGTAGCCGTCGTACTTCGCGTGAATCTGAACAGCCTCGGCAGCCTCGTACAACAACGACGGCGTCGCACCGGGCAGTTCGCCGTTTAGCCCGGCGCGCCATGCATCGCATTCAGGCCGGCTGTCGATTTCCAAATCACTGCGTCCCAGCAACGACAACACGCTCGCACCGTCGCGTTTTTCGCCGCGCGCCCACGCCTCGAACAAGGCGATCGCTTTTCGCTTAGTTTCGAACCGCGTCCATCGCGCTTCATCGACGAGCCCGATCTCGCGTCCCACGGGCGTGAGGCGTTCGTCGGCGTTGTCGCTGCGAAGGATCAATCGATACTCGGCGCGCGACGTGAACATCCGATACGGCTCGATCGTCCCCTTCGTCACGAGATCGTCGATCATCACGCCGATGTATCCCTGGTCGCGCCGCAGGACGAGCGGTTCACGCCCGGTCACGCGCGCCGCGGCATTGATGCCGGCCATGAGCCCCTGCCCCGCCGCTTCCTCGTAGCCGCTCGTCCCATTGATCTGCCCGGCCAGAAACAGCCCTGAAACGAGCTTTGTTTCCAATGTTGCTTTCGACTGGTGCGGCGGTACGTAGTCATACTCCACTGCGTAGCCGAGCTGCACGATGCGCGCGTTTTCCAGCCCCGGAATTGTGCGGACCATCGGCTCCTGCACATCGGCCGGCAGGGACGTGCTGATGCCGTTGCAGTAGATCCAGTCGCTCTCATAACCTTCGGGCTCCAGGAAAATCTGGTGCCGGTCCTTGTCGGCGAAACGTACGACTTTGTCCTCGATGCTCGGGCAGTACCGGGGCCCAGTCGATTCGATCTGACCGGAGTACATCGGTGCGCGATCGAGATTGCCGTGTATCAGCGCATGCGTTCGCTCGTTTGTGTACGTGATCCAGCAGTCGATCTGCGGCTGCGTGATAAGGTCATTCATGAAGCTGAACGGCCTCAGTGCATCGTCGGCCGGCTGAACTTCGAGGCCGTCGTAGTTGATGCTGTCGCGCGCCAGTCGCGGCGGCGTCCCCGTCTTCAATCGTCCAAGCTCAAAACCGAGTTCGCGCAGCGTCGCGCTGAGTCCCACGGCACTGCCTTCGCCGACACGACCGCCCTCCGTCTTGCATTCGCCCGTATGCATCAGGGCGCGAAGGAACGTGCCCGTCGTGACGACAACAGCGCGGCACTCGAATCGTCGCCCATCCTGCAGACGCAATCCTCGGACTTCGCCGGCTACGACATCCAGCGAATCGACGCAGCCTTCAATCACGTCCAGATTCGGCGTCGACGCGATCATCGATCGCACTGCGTTCGCATAGAGCACGCGATCGCACTGTGCGCGGGGCGCCTGGACGGCGGGCCCCTTGCGCCGATTCAGCACGCGGAACTGAATCCCGCCGCGATCCGTTGCGAGGCCCATCAGGCCGCCGAGTGCGTCGATCTCGCGGACCATCTGCCCTTTGCCGATGCCGCCGATGGCGGGATTGCAGCTCATGCGACCGATGGCGTCGGCCTTCATCGTGATGAGCGCCGTTGGAATGCCGAGGCGCGCCGAAGCCCATGCGGCCTCGGTGCCGGCATGTCCGCCGCCGATCACGATGACTTCGTACGCGTTCGACATTTGCGACATGATAGCGGCGAGTGCCCGGCGCTGTCTTGCCGTTGGGGCCGGTTGGGATTTCATCCGTTCAGAAAGCGAAGTGGTTTAATACGCAATTGCGGGAAAGGCGGCCCGCCTGGGTTTACAGAGCTCCCGCAAATCCGTGATGAACCAAGAAAAAAGGCCGCCTCGACTATCGAGGCGGCCTGCGTAGGTCACAAGTTGTCAGAACCCCGTTGTATCAGGGCAATGACGAGTCGTTCAGACCGAACGAGTTGCCATAGATCAGGTAGGCTTCTCCGGACGCCTGACGCCGCTCGCTGGGGGCAATGATGTTGATCAAGTCGGCCTGCGGCGCGCCGAGCATGATATCAACGAAACCGTCGCCATCGATGTCGCCGATGAGCGACACGGCCTCGATCGGCGCCTCGTCCGGCGTCGCATCGTCCGGACCGGAATTCTTCTCGAACGCAGATACGAAGATCATTCCCTTCAGTACGCGCTGATTGTTGACGTTTCGCCTGTTGAGGTCCTGCGGAAGCAGGAACGTCTTGTTGGCGAGCAGCGTCGGATCGCCGAAGATGAGGTAGGCGACGCCCTGACGAAGGACGTGCTTCACCGAGATATTCGCTCCGGTCTTGTTGACCCAGACCGCCTGCGGCGTATAGGTGCGGCGGAGACACGTGATCGTCGGGATATCAGGCAACGGCGCCGGGAACTCGGTTCGCGACGTGATGGCCGAGACGCCCAGCTGCTCTGCGGTGAGTGCAAGCATTGCATTGATAAGGGCACTCTGCGCATCCGCGGCGGACGTCGTCGCCGGTCGCAACGGAATCGCCGTTCCGACCGTCAGTGCATTGTCGAAGTCGTATTCGAACGTCGTGACTTTGGGCGTCTGGAGCGAACCCGTGCTCATGACGACGGTATTCCCGTCGGCCACGGGGCCCGTGAACTCGATCTTGACGGACGGCCACACTTGGCCGGGCGCCGTGATGAGCAGATCGTCGTTTCCGTCACGGTTAAAGTCGCCCGCGGACGCAACGCCGTGCTGACCGTGTTCCGTGGCGAAGAAGTTGGTGTTGCCCGGCGTACCGCCACCGAGTCTGGCGCCTGGCGTACCGCCGATGAACTTGACGCCCGGGAAGTTGACGCCGGAGAAATTCTGGCGACCGACCTGCTCGGGCACGATTGAATTCGTCACGTTCTGGTAGATCTGGCGCCCGAAGAGAACGCCAACATAACCGGCATCGGCGCCGATATCGTCATCGGTCGTCAAACCGTCGCCGTCCTGGTCGACATTCATGGCGTCATAGAGTTCGGCGGCGAAGTATGCGTCGGGGTTTCCGTCGCCGTCCATGTCGCCTGCAATGCCCTGGACGCGACCAAACTGATCGTCGTTGTGGCTGCCGCGAACCTCGATGCGCTCGGGCAGATCGCAAGGCCGTCCCGAGCCGAGCGTCGGCGTGCCGAAGATGATGTAGGACTTGCCGTTGTTGTTCAACGGATTCATTTCGATACCGCAATTGATATCCGGTACGATCGGGTCGTTGTCGCTTCCGGGAGCACCCATCGCGATGTCTGCGACCCCATCGAGATTGATGTCGCCGGCGTGCCGGGCGAAGCCCAACGCGTCACCCACCTCTTCGCCGATGATGTCGGCGACTGTCTGTATGCCGCACAGAATTCGTGTGTCCACAGCTCCATCACGGCAGTGGAACGACGGCCAGGACATGGGGCGTGCTTCGTCACTTTCCGGATCACCGTTTGTCGGGGCAATTGGCGGACAATGGGTGAACTCAATGTTGTTCGAGCTGTAATCGCCGGCCTCCAGAATCGATACAAAGCCCGATTCCGACAAGAGCCCGGTAATCGACACTTGCACGGAGTCAACACGGAACATCGAGAACTTGGTTGCACAATCTTCGTGAATCTCGATGCGCAGCGTGCCCGCGCCGCTCAGCATCAGGTTGCGCGTGGGTTCAGGGAGCACAAAGTTATTCGCGAAGACAATGTTGTCCTCAAGGATCGTTCCGGCATTGAGCGCTGCCGGCGCGTCCGCATCCGGCGGAGGATCCGCACCCTGCCACAGCAGGCCTTCACGCACTGTTCCGGGTATGAAGTTACCATTGCCGTCGTCGAGCCCGACGCGAAGTGTCGGCGCGCCGAAGGCTTCACCCGTGATAAACACAGACGTCTGCAGGACGTTGTTGAACCGGGCATTGAAATCAAAGCCCGCCGATGTGCCGACCAGAGCCGTCGCATTGTTCGGATCATTGGAATATTCACCGCCCAACTGAACCGTCAGACCCACGGCGGTCGGCGTGGCGAGCGAGCCGCCGGCCGGCGCCGAGACGAGTACTTCGGCAACGGGCGAGAAAATCGTGTCGATATCCGGAATGACGTCCACCGTGTACCCAAAGAGGGATTCCGGGTCGAAGAGCTGCGAGGGCTGGCTCCACGCGCCTCGAATTCGACCACCGCGATAGCCGCCAGCGGGGCGCTGACCCGCGAGGACCTCAAGCGGTCGGCGAATACCGGCCCCCGTCCAAACACCGGCCGGACCATCATCCGGCACGCCGTCATTGTCAAGATCCGCCCCCGTGAAGATCGGCAACACGAGCTCATCGCTGGCGTTGAAGAAGACGTATCCCGACGCGGTCAGGAACCCGCCCAGATCGTCATTGGTAACGCCGTTGCATCCAACGCCGAAGCCGGTCACATCGGCACACACGTGACCGTCACGATTGCCGAGTCCGGGCAACGCGAGCGGGTTTCGACTTCGGTTCGCGGGCACGCAGGCGACATCAAGATCACGGATCGCGATCGGATTGAGTCCGCTTTCGATCGTGGGCCCATCCGGGAACGGATTCGGGAAGTCGTCCTGGTAACGCGTCTTGATCTCAAAACCAGTCGTCGTCATTGCGGGTTCGCCAATGAACGCGTTTGAACTGACTTCGAGCATGAGTTCCTCGACGTCCGCTGTGGGGCGAACGAACAGGATGAATCGGCCGTCGTACACGGAGGGCGGAACGGGATCACCGATCGCGACCGGAAGCGCCGGCGTATCCAACACGAACGCAGCCTCCGCCGTGAATTCGCCGTCCATCGTGAAATCGGTGGCAAGGATGTTCACATCGATTTCCGGTCCGTCCGCATTTTCCAGCTTGAGTTTCATCACGAACGGCAGGTTCTGCCCGTCGCTTCGCTTGCCTTCAATCGTAATCAACAACGAGCCCAGCGTGGTGATGCGCGCCGAATCCAGTTCGAAGTCAACTGTCGGCGGATAGAACGGGATCGGATTCGCCGGATCGAACGGCTGCCATGAGTTGGCGGCGATCGCGTCGTTGACGGCGACCTCCGAATTCAGGTCATTCGGGACGAACCGCGGCACGATGTTCAGACAGGGAAATGCCGGAACGGTATCTGTGTCATATTTGCAGGAGTCGCAGGGATCGTCGTCTTCGGCGTCGAAAATACCAACGCCGTACGGATAACCGATGAAGTAATCCGGCAGACCGTCGCCGGTCAGATCATTCACTCCGGCCGCAGATGTCACGCCCATGCTGAGTCCGAGCGATGCCGGCTGCGGAATGATGTGTCCACGGATGTTGAATATCGTATTGAATCGCGGATCGTTGGACGGGAACGAAATGAACGATCCGACTGTGTTCAAACTGATCTGGCCGGCGTAGCGCCCCGATCCGAACGGCAGCAACTGGGCGAGATCCGGATCGATGCGTCGTTCGCGTCCGTAGATGACATAGACTTCTCCAACGCGCGGATTATTGAAGGGGCTCGCGGTTTCAGCACCGACGACGAAGTCAGCCAATCCGTCGCCATCGAGGTCGCCGAGCGGCGCCATGAACGCACCTGCACGACCGCCGCGAACGGGATCATCCGGGGCGCCGTCGAACCCCTGAAGAATCGCGCCGGCCGTACGGCCGCCGACCAACTGGAGGTCCACGACGTCGGACGGGGCTCGCAACAACTGCACGGATCCAACAGCATAGACGTTGACCACAGGATTATTGCCGTCGCTCAATTCGACTCGAACGAAGTAAGGGATCGGGCGACCGCCTTCGTCTGTCTCGACGCGAGTGGGCACCTCGTTCAGATCGATTTCGATTTCCTGGTTGAATTGCGCGAGGAATCCGGCCGGAATCGTGCCGCCGCCGATGACGTTCTCAGCAAGGAGAATCGGGGGCTGCGTCGCATCGTTCGACGAATTTCGATCCTTATCGAAGAAGAAGCGCGCCGTCAGCGTGTCCTGATTGCTTTCCGGGTCGCTAACAGTATAGCGGATCGTCAGGATATCACGATTGGTCAGACCAGCGTTGCTCGCAGGCAACTGAACTGTCAGCGTCGGCGGCGCGTTCTCCACTTCGACTCCCGCTTCATTGACCAACACAGGTTCGAGTGCGGACACGCGGATCGGCCGGTTGCCCGTCCCCGCGTTCGGATCAAACGTGCCATCGCTGATTTCGGCGAAGATCGAATATGAACCGGCGGGAACTGTATTGGTCGGCCAGAAGGCAGTGCCATTGGCGGTGCCGGGACCGACTTGGAAATTCGAAAGGATCGGAATCTCACCGCCAGAGGGCGCCGCTGCAAAGACGCGGACCGTAGCGCGATCTTCATCGTCCCCCGCCGTAAACAGGATCTCAACAAGGTCGCCCTGCTCGGCGACAAAGTTGCCCTGAGGCGTGACCACTTCCGTGATGATAATTCGCGGTGCGGTATTAATGTCCGCCGGGGGCGGATTCAAACCAGCGCCGTCACCCATCGGGCATTCCATGCCTAACAACGAAACCACGCCCACGAAGAGCGCGGCAACAGACAATTTCGACCGAATCATTCGTCGATTCATCGCTGAGATTCCTCCGACGCGAGCGACACCGGCTTAAGCGGTGTTCTCGGCGTCATGCGTGGGATGCCGGTAGGATTTTCCCCTCATGTGTATCCTATCCGGCGGCCATTCCGCCGGTCAAGCATGAGGAGTCCGCAAGTACGGCATCCACAGTACGTTGGACGATATTCCGACGAGGCGTCCGAAAAACGGAGCACCGATCGGACCATTCCGCTGATCGTTATCCAAACAGCACGCCCGGAAACCCGAAGACTCGTTCCAATTGCTTCAGTGCTTTTCGTGCGTCAATCCGCCAGAACAAGATTAGGCCCTCGCCAAGTGTCTGCGAGAATCCGGCTCGGCCATCGGGCCGTGACGCGTATAATCCCGCCAACATCGGACCGTCCGGTTCCCCAGGCCTCTTTCGGTGGAAATGTCTTTGATTGACAAACAGTTAGCTTCGGAAGTGAGCAATCACCTGTTGCCGTATGTACAGCAGCCGGCGCAGTACATCGGCCGCGAATGGAATCAGCTCGTCAAGGACGGTGACTGGGAGGCGGCCGAAATCCGCGTCGCCGTCGCTTTTCCGGACGCCTACACGATCGGCATGTCGCACCTGGGCTGTCAGATCATCTATTGGCTGTGCAATCACACAGCGGGCGTCTGCGCGGAACGCGTTTATGCACCCTGGACTGACGCAGAGGCCATCATGCGCTCTCGCAAGATGCCGCTTTTCACATGGGACACGCGTCAGCCTGTCGGTTCGGCGGATATTTTCGCCGTATCCCTTCAATACGAACTTGGATTCACAAATCTGTTGAACATGCTCGAGCTCGCGGAGATTCCTATCCTCGCGTCGAAACGAGACGACAGCCATCCAATTGTCATCGCCGGAGGACCCCAGGCCGATAACCCCGAGCCTGTGGCCGATTTCATTGACCTTGTCGTCATTGGCGATGGTGAGGCCTCGATGGCCGGGATCCTCGATCTCTATGGGCGTCTGAAGGCCAGCGGCGTCCGCCGCCGCGAGATGATCGAGATCATCGCCCGCGAATTCCCATGGATTTACGCACCATCGCTATATGCCGTTTCGTATGGCGAAGATGGGACGATCGAGCGTGTTGCGCCGAGAATCACAGGACTTCCCGCTCAGATCGAGCGATGCCAGACGCTTGATTTTGAGAATGCCCCATTTCCGGAGCGGCCGTTGGTCCCATATGTCGATGTCGTGCACGATCGCATCGCGATCGAGGTAATGCGCGGCTGCCCGCAACGATGCCGGTTTTGCCACGCGGGTTACACGAAACGACCGGTCGGAGTTCGCTCGGTCGAGAAGATCCTCTCGCTGGCGGAATCCCAATATCGAGCGACGGGCCACAGCGAGCTGGGCCTGCTCAGCCTGTCGACCGCAGACTATCCGCATTTGAAGGAGCTGTCGGCTCGGATCAACGAGCATTTCGATGCACGGCGCGTCAGTATTTCGATGCCCTCGCTCCGAGTCGACAAGATGTTGCAGAACATCCCATGGATGGCGAGCAATGTCCGAAAAAGTGGGCTGACAATTGCCGTGGAGGCGGCCCGTGATCGAATGCGCGCCGCCATTCGCAAGAAGGTGACGGACGGCAATCTGATCGACGGAATTCTGGAGGCCTACAAGGCGGGCTGGAATCGCGTCAAGTGCTACTACATGGTGGGATTCCCGGGCGAAACGCCGGATGACATCGAAGGCATCTACGACATCTCGGTGGATCTTTCCGAAGCGCGGCGCCGCATCAACAAGGGCCCTGCAAAAATCACAGCCAGCGTCAGTTGGCTCGTACCAAAGCCGTACACGCCGTTTCAGTGGGCGGCCCAACCGCACGTGGAGTATTTTCAGGATGCGCGACGTCGGCTGTCGGAGCGGAGCCGAAACGGCCGCAACCGGGCAGTGACGGTCAAGGCGCACGATCCGCAGCGATCGATCCTGGAGGCGGTTCTGTCGCGTGGAGACCGTCGGCTTGGCGCGACGATTCTGTCAGCGTTTCGGCGAGGGGCGAGATTCGACGGCTGGGATGAGTGCTTTGACAACGACCTTTGGAGAGGGGCCTTCGACGATACGGGCATCGATCCGGACTGGTATGCGCATCGGGAGCGGTCGTTCGAGGAGATTCTGCCCTGGGACCACATCCGTTCCGGGCCGAAGCGCGACTATCTTGAGGATCAGTATTCGGACGTCTATTCCAGGACGGAGCAGGCGCGTCCGCAGGCAGGAATCGTGCCGCTCCATATTCTCTCCGCCGGGACGGCGGCCGGCTGAACCAGCGCACCCCGCAATACCGGAACATCCGAAAGTACTTATAACTTTGTGACTTACCTCGACCCGGACCGTTGGGATCCCGGCAACGACCGTGATATACTTGGTGACGCCCCGCAAGAAACTGCACGCCTTTGTGGGGGAAGGTGGACAGGTGGTCACGGCCTAAAATGAAGACGGCTGAATGTCTGGCCACTGTGTCGGAGCCAATCCGCCTGGCAAAAAGGAATCGCCATAGGCGAGCGGCGGCAGGCGCTCCGACGGAGGCATGAGAAATACTGAGCGCGGCAACGGCGAAGCCCCTTCGTCGTGTATGAGGCTTAAGGTAGACTCAAACGCCTTTGAACAACGCACACGAATGTCGGGATCTCGTCCATCCCGTCATTTGCGGGGAATGTTCGAAGTGCGGAATCGCCGCTCCAGGGCTTCCGTCGCTGCGTACGGCACGAAATGATGCGTGCAACGACATGAAACAAGGATTTCGAAATCCCCCGCTAGTTCATCGGACCGATGGAGGAAGTGAATCATGATGCTCAATCGTGAATCGATTCGGCATAGTCAATCCTGTTGGAATGGTCTACCGCGCCGCGGCCGGCTCGTTGCACTGGCAACGCTGGCTGCGATCGCAATCGCCGGAATCACGAGCAGCGCGAAGGCGCAGGAACGCAAGTTCGTGGTGATGCTCGCGAATCCGATTAAGTCGTTGCGCGCCGCGGTGGGTGATGGCCAGCCTATTCCTCCGCTGCCGAATCCGAACGGCGCACGCGATCACTACTTCGATTTCCAGCAGAAAGTGGGAATCGATTCTTTCGCGGAGTACTTCCACGAAATCTCCTACGGTCAAGTGAATGTCAGCGGCGACGTGTACGGCTGGGTCGAAGTGCCCTGGCCGGTGTTGCCGCTCGGCGATTTCGAAGTCGATGAAGGCGCGACGAGTATTGCGACGCTCGTGCTGCCGTTTACTGACCTCGACGGCGACGGTCGCTACATCAACGGCTTCAATGGAGAAACGGTGCCGGATCGACAAGATCAGATGATCCTCATCGACTACAACGGCGATTTGCAGGGAACCGGCACGCCGAATACGAACCCGTTCACCAATCAGCCCACGCCGGGCCTGGTCGACTTCGATCTCAACATGGATCCAGTCTGGACGCCGGGCGAGCGATTCCTCGATCTGGATGACGACGGCATGTACGACGCCCTCCTCGAAGCCACGATGGACGGCTGGGCGTCAAACGACACGACGCCGGAAGGCACGTGCGGTCGCAACATGATCATCAAGGACAATGAAGTCTGTGAAACGACCAACACGGATGCGGCGGACCCGTTCGGCACGCCGGGCGGCGGCGGCGACGTCGACGGCCAGTGGGACTTCCCCGAGCCGTTCGAAGACTTCATCCGAATTTACGATCCGACCGGTATGGTGCCGGAAGCCCGATGGATCGTTCTCGACCCGAGCTACAAGAACCTCTTTGTCGGCGACGAGATGACGCCGGGCTCGCGCGTCTGGGCGCAGAAGTACATCGAGCGCAACTATCCCGGCGACGTCGGCGCACCTTTGGTCGACATCGACGGCGACATGAAACCCGACAACGTCATGTCCGACGTGACGGACGGGATGGGACAGACATTCCCGATGGCCAGCGGATTCATGGCCCGTTTCGGCAACGACAAGTATGACGGCCCAGACCTCTGGACCGAATCCGGCGCTGCGACGACGAAGCTGCAGATGCAGCCGGGCGATGCGATGTTCCGCGGTCCAGGCGGCACGACGCCGTCACCTGACAATTCCGAGGGAATTCCAAACGGCATGTACGACCCGGCGTATCCGCGCTGGAACTACCAGGCGTGGTGGGAGGCCTATTGGCACGATAAGCACGTGGCAGCCGGCGTCGATCCGGTTCCGCCCCCCGAGCCCGCCCCCGCATGGCCGCCGAGTTTCATGGCAGGCCAGTTGCTCCAGAATGTTCCCAACATGATGGCGTTTGACCCTGAGGATCCGTCAATGGGACCGATTCCGGGGCCTGGCGATCGGCTGAAACTGTTCGAGCCGAACGTCGGCGGAACGCTTGCCCGAAGCGGCGTTCGATGTTTTGACGGTGCGCCGGACGAGCCTTCCGAGCGGCCGGACCCGACGTTCCCGAACGGTCGATGCTGCATGGATCCGGGTGGCGGCACCGATCCGACATGTTCGGTCACGGACATCGAATCCTGCGAATCGCAGGGCGGCGTGTGGCACGAGGGTGACTGCGCGACGGACTGCACATTGGGTGAGACGATGGGCGACTCGGATCCGTCGCCGCCGACCTGCAATCAGGAAGTCACTCCGCCCAACCCGCCGATCCCCACGGATCCCGAAGATCAGTTGTGCGACGTCTGGCAGCACGAGCCGACGCTTATGGGCGAGTGCACTGAATGTCACAACGAGCTGTTGCTTTGTGTGGATCCGCAGTCGTTCGGCGATGGTTCGATCGATCCGCGCAACAGCGGCTCAGACAACTGGCAGTCGGCCAAGATTCTGCCCGATACGCTGACGGCCGAAATGATCGGCGGCGTCGGTGACGGAATCATCACTTATGACGGCCCCGCCGAGTTCGACGACCTTCCTTCGTCGATCTATCACGCCCGCAGTACCTCAGGCCTCGGCCTCGGCCCTGACGGCGAAAACGGCGGCGACCTGCAGTTCGGCGAAGTCACATCGACGCTGAACGACAGTCGATACGGTCAGGACATCAACGGCGGCAACCCGGGCAGCCCGAGCGGTCCGGACAACATCACGCCGCCGGCCGGCCCCGGTTCCTATCGCGTCCACGGCGCGAATGGTTTCGACGGCGGCAACCAGGTCACGATCGAATGGTTGACGTGGCGTCCGAATGACACGCCGACGATGCCGATGAACGTCCTCAAGCGCGACTTCAACCTGGACGGTCTTCTCGATCTGGGTGAAATTCGTGATGAAGGCACTGAGAACTACGCGATCGACCTCGATCCGGGAACGCCCAACGACGGCGGCGGCGGCAGCAACTACCCGTTCAGCCGACGACGTCTGACAGAAGACACGGTCGCGGCACTCGACGCATCGGTCGACTGGGACAGCCATGTATCGCCGGTCGTTCCGAAGCTGAACGCCGCATTTGAAGGCCTTGGTTGGGTTGACGAAGACAACAGTTTCGTCGCGACTCAGCCAAGCGATATGACGGCCACACTCTTCGGATTGGGCCTGGTCCTGGGACCCGATCCGATTCTAGAAGGTCTATTCGGCGTCACGGACGCAGTACTCGACGCGAATCAGCCGACTGAGCGCGCTGCGTTCTTCGCGGTCAACGCGGAAACCGATGAGTTGATTCTGTTCGACATCTTCGCCCCAGGTGGCGCGGGCGTCGTCAACGTCGGGCCCGTCGGATTCGATCAGGTCAATGGACTCGCGTTCAACCCCGCGACCGGCATGCTGTTCGGTTCGGACGTGGCGACGAACCAGATCATCACGATCGATACGAACACGGGCGCGGGTACGGCCCTTGCCGGACCTCTGGGCTTCACCAACGTCGAAGGACTGGCGGTCAACACGAGCACCAACACGCTGTTCGGCGTCGGCAACCCCGGCGACGGCACGCAGGTGCTTATCTCGATCAACCAGGCAACCGGCGTCGGCACCGAAGTCGGACCGCTGATTCGCTACGACTCCATTCACGGCCTTGCGTTCGATCAGGAGTCGAACCAGCTCGTCGGAACGGACGTCGACGCGCCCGGTACGCTCGTGGTGATTAATTCGACGACGGGTGAAGCAAAGCCGTTTGTTCGGAACCTGCTGTTCTCGACGGTTCTGATTCCGCCGGGTCTTTACCAGGATGGATTGGCGCCGGGCGGTCGCGGCTTGTTCCAGCTGCCCGCACCGGGTATGGACCTGCCGATCAACATTCTCGAAAGCGCGGAGAATCCGCTGTCGCCGATCTTCTTCTCCGACTTCACGACGGGCCTCGGCCAGAGTGGTGAAATCGGTCAGATCGCAGCGACGGAAACGTGGGGCAAGGAACTGATGGCCCACGAATTCCTGCACGTGTGGGAAGGCTATCCGGACCTTTACGACTACGACGTCTATATCGGCCTGCCTTCTGACGAGGCGGTCGGAATCTGGGACATCATGTCGGGCGGATTCGTTCACCCGGCGCCGTTCCTGAAGCTGTTCGGCGGCATCGCAAGTCTCGGCACGGATCATGCGCCGTGGATCGAAGCGACGGATCTTCGCGAGGTTCTCGAGCCGTTTGAGCCGAAGGAGATCGTGCTTCCGGACTATGCGTTCAATCCGTCGAATTCGGTGTACTACTTCGACAATCCGACGGGCGGCCTCGACCCCATTACGGGCGCGCCAGTGGAAGCGTTCTGGTTCTGGCGACTGACGCGCGTCGATCCGCCGAATCCGAACAAGATCAACTTCTCCCAGATTCTGCCCGGCGACGGCATGATGATCATGCACACTGACTTCAGTTCGCCTGGCGGTCCGGACCTCGGCAACTCCGAAGGATTCCCACTGCAGCAGCGCATCGGGTCGCACTCGGCGTATGGAATCGTCCAGGCCGACGGCGAGAACAATCTCATTCTCAACGGCGGCGATGCAGGCGATCCCTTCCCGGGAACCGCCGGCACGACACGTTGGAACGACGAGAATACGTCGCCCAATTCGCGCTGGTACAACACGGGAACCGCCGGTCTGAGCGGCATCAGCATCGAGAACATCGTGACGAATGCGAACGACTCCCGCGTCACGTTCCTCTGGAAGCCGCGCGTGATTCCGACGGTTGAAATCACGGCGCCTCCGGGCGGCTTCGTCGTCAACGGCTCGTTCGAACTCGAGTACACGGCGTTCGACCTGTTCGGCGGCACGAAGTACCGGTTCTATGTCGACGACGATGATTCCGGATATGACGGTACGCCGCTCAATCCGCTTATGTCGAAGGCGCCGGCCGTCGGCGGCCTTTCCCGCGACACGTTCGCAGTCAATCTGAATCTGCTGAGCGACGGCGACTACTACTTCTACGCGAAGCCCGTCGTCTTCCCCGGCCAGGATAACCGGGTCGATCCGCTGTTTTCGCAGACGTTTGTCGACCCCGACAATCGCGGACGCGGCACGATCGACAACAAGGCGATCAACACGAACACGGCGTTCCAGGAACTCTGGCGAATCGTCTGTACCGACGACTCGCTGCCCGGCGCCGAAGTCTGGTCCGTCGAAGGACAGATCTCCGGCATGCAGACCAACGCGGCCACGACGGGCGTTCCGTACGTTGCTGACAACGGTCAAGTGTCGTTCACGATCAACTCCTCGGCGATCATCGGCGCGGGTGCGGAAACGACGCAGGTCGACGGCACGTTCCGATTGGTTGACCCGAATGCCGTCTTCTCGGCAGTCGATACCAAGCGAACGGACCTGGTTCGAATCCTGAATGGACCGAACCCGGGCTTCTACCGCATCGTTTCGGTCCTGAATCCGACGACGCTGCAGCTCGAAACGGATCCGGGCATTGCGACGGGGCTGGACTATCGAGTCCACAGCTTCTTCGACGATGACGGAGACAACCCGGATACGTTCCGGTTCCTGACGGTGGGTCGAACGGCTTACAGCCGACCGATCCTGGTCAATGCCGGCACTGTCATCCCGCAGCTCTTCCCGGATGTTCTCGTGTCGTTCCCCGACGATGCCACAGGGACGAACACGAATCCGGCGAATCGGGTTCCGCTTCGCGTGAATTTCAACGCGACGGGCACGCGAGACGAGGAAGGCCAGCCGAATCCCGGTTTGACCTACAACTGGAACTACGGCGACGGCGGTACGGGCGTCGGCCAGGTTGTCTCGCACACGTATATGACGGCGGGCAACTTCACGGCCACACTCACGGTCGTCAATCCTGTGTCCGGCGTGACTGGGACGGAGATGGTCGACATCGTCGTCAATCAGCCCGACTCCGACGGGGACGGCGTGTCCGACAACTTGGACAACTGCCCGACGACGCCGAACCCGCTGGTTGGCGGCGTGCAGCCGAACAGCGACGGCGACACCTTCGGCGACGCCTGCGACAACTGCCCGTTTGTTGCGAATCAGAATCAGGCGGACCTTGATGGTGACGACATCGGCGACGTCTGCGATCCGGACGTCGACGGCGACGGCATCAATGAGGACGGCGACGGCAGCGGCATCGCCGGCGACAATCCGTGTGCCGGCGGCAATACGGTCAACTGCGACGACAACTGCGTCGGCGTGTCGAATCCGTCTCAGGCGGATGCGGACGGCGACGGCGTTGCGGATGCATGCGACAACTGCCCGAACACGCCGAATTCGAATCAGCAGAATTCGGACGGCGACAATCTGGGTGACGCCTGCGACAACTGTCCGCTAATCTCCAACCAGGGCCAAGGAGACTCGGACAACGACGGATTGGGCGACGTCTGCGATAAGTGTCCGTTTGAGTTCAACCCGAATCAGACGGACGCCGACGGCGACGGCGTGCCCGACGCCTGCGACAACTGTGCCGGGATTCCCAACCCGAATCAGGCGGACTTCGACAACGACGGCGTTGGCGACAGTTGCGACGGCTGCCCCAATGATCCGGGCAAGGTATTGCCGGGAGTTTGCGGTTGCGGCACATCAGATGCTGATCGCGACGGTGACGGCGTTGCCGACTGCGTATTGTTCCCGCCGGCCGCAGCGGACTCCGACAGCGACGGCGTCCCCGACAACCAAGACGCCTGCCCGTTCGATCCGAACAAGACGGCGCCCGGGGCCTGCGGCTGCAACGTGCCGGATACCGACACGGACGGCGACGGCATTGCCGACTGCATCGACAACTGCCGTGACACGGCCAATCCGGATCAGTCCGATCAGAACGGAAACGGCATCGGTGACGTGTGCGACAGCGGCGGCGGCACCGGCAGCCCGATCCCCGGCGGCGGCGGCACCGGTGGCGGCGGAATGATGTGTCCGTTCTTCGGCGGCGTTTCGAGCATGCCGTTCACGCTGCTCGGAATCGGATTGCTGAAGAAGCGACGACGTCGAATTCGACGCAAGTCGTAAGCGTCCATCGCAGAAGTTCGTGCAACCACGTACGCCCCGGGCGATCGAATCGATCGTCCGGGGCTTTTTCATGCGCACGTAAAAGTTGCTCGATACGTCGTCGAAACGATATGAAGTTCAAGATGCGCCGCTGACGATAGCGTCTTGGCTCGTCCGCCAGGTAAGCGATGCAGACTACGAAACGCATGGGTTGCGGGCAGTGCTTCATCGCCCATCGCACGATCACGCGCTGCAAGGAATAGAGTCATCACGGAAAATCGAAATGACACGGTGTTCTGATCCGCGCCGACAAGTGTATGCACCGGGGGATCCCGTGGGGATCATGTGAGAATAACCCCCCGTTTTCGACGGGGTTGTCGGCCGTTTTTCATGCACCGTCCCAGCGGGACGGGATGAGCTTAATGCGTGGAGTTGCGCCGTACATACGGCACGGCAATGGTGTTAACCACTTCGCAATCCCAGCCTTGAAAGGCTGGGCAATTTTCAGCGCGTCCCTATCGGGCAACGCCGTGAACTGAACGCTCTAATCAGAGCCTGGCTGTCTCAGCGTGGCGAGTCATCCAGCCTACATGAGCATGACTCCGCCGTGAGGACACGGCGGCTCCGACTGGTGCTGCCGCCACTGTGTTCAGTTCACGGCGTTGCCCTATCGGGACGCGGTACTCGCGCTACTGCAGAAGCCTATAGAGTTGCACGACATTTCTCGATGAGCCAAGAGCAGTCGCGCAACGTGGGTATCGCGCAACCGGACTCCCTTACGGTCGCGGTTCGGCGTCGGACCACGTCGGCCTTTTCCGGAAACAAGTGATGGACCTGAAATTCAGTCGATGCCCTTTTCGGCCAACCATCGCTCAGCGTCGATCGCGGCCTTGCAGCCCATGCCCGCCGCCGTGATCGCCTGCCGATAGACGTGATCCGCGACGTCGCCCGCGGCAAAAACGCCTTCGATATTCGTCGTCGATCGATACGGATCGGCGAGCTTGACATAGCCGGCGTCGTCGAGATCGAGCTGGCCCTTCAGAAAGCCCGTGATCGGCGTGTGCCCGATGGCCATGAACAAGCCGCCCAGCGGCAGATCGCTCACTTCGCCGCTGACGGTGTCTTTCAGGCGCACGCCCGTGATCAGGTCATCTCCAAGCACATCGACGGGGGACTTGTTCCAGAGAATCTCGATCTTCTTGTTGTTCAGCGCCCGCTCCTGCATGATCTTGCTTGCACGGAGTTGATCACGGCGATGGATCAGGTAGACCTTGCTGGCGAACTTCGTCAGGTATGTCGCTTCCTCCACAGCCGAGTCTCCGCCGCCGACGACGGCCAATTCCTTGCCGCGGAAAAGCGGCAGCGCGCCGTCGCAGACGGCGCATGCACTTACACCGCCCCCTGAGTGGGCAAGCCGCTGTTCGTTTTCGAGCCCCAGCCAGTTGGCCTTGGCCCCAGTCGCGACGATCACGGAATGCGCGCGGACTTCGAATCCGTCCTCCCCGACCACACGAAACGGCCGCTGCTGAAAATCGACAGATTCGACATTCTGAAACGCGGCCGACCACAACGGCGTATCGCCGGTCAGTTCCACCTTCGACTTGACGCCGCCGGACGTGGCGACGCGCGTGCCGTATCGAAGCGCCTGCCGCATGAACAACTGCATCATGTCCGGACCGGTCACGCCCTCGGGGAAGCCCGGGTAGTTCTCAACATCGGTCGTCAGCATGAGCTGACCGCCGGGCACCAGGTCGCTGCCGGCCGCCTTTCCGGGAAACACGAGCGGATCCAGATTCGCGCGCGCGGCATATATCGCCGCCGTCCATCCTGCGGGCCCTGATCCGATGATGACAACCTTTTCCGTCTCCGCCATGGGTGCACCTTTCGCGTGTCACAGTCGCAGCGCAGCGCTGCTTGAAATCGATTCGGCATGATAGGCGCGGCCAGAGTCAGCGTCGACCGTGGGTTGCTGTGCCGACATCGGGTGAATCATCCGAACGAGCGAATCGAGAACACCAGCGACGCCCGATCGAAACCGTCCCTTTGTGGTGCATCGAGAATCAGCCTAGATTAGGCGTTAATGAGCGTGTTGCGTCAGTTTCGTCGCCGATGCACTTCGGCAGTTGTCCACGGCGCCGCCACGCTCGCGCCATTGGCGCCGGGGTTCGCCGTGAATTTCGCGGAGACTCTGATCGGTCGGCTCGGACCCATGGCCCCCCGGCTCGCTTCAATCGTCCGAGGGAACATGATCGCCGCCAACGTCTATTCGCCGGAGGTGTTTCGGCAGCATTTCCGAAATGTCGCGCGGCACCTGACCAACGGCCTTCGCGTCCTGTCGTCTCGCTCGCCGGACGCCGTACGCTCGATCGCCAGTCGCGACGTCCGTGTTGATGACAGCGTGGAAGTCGCCAAGGCTGAGATTGAACGGCATCGCGGCGGACTCATTGCGCCGGCTCATTGCGTCAATTATCTCGTGTCCCTGGTTCAACTGAATCAGTCTCTGCCGGTTTCGATGTACCTGAGATGGTCCAAGGACGCCCGAAAAGTCGAGCTCAAAAAGCGCTGGTGCGACGCGGCGGGATTCGACGTGATCATCGAACCGCCCAGATTGACGAATCCCGCTGCGAGAGCGGAGCTGATCGTTGAGGCGATCCGCGCGGGCAAAACAGTCGCCATCACGCCGGATCTCGCGCAGCGCGCCGGCGAGGGCGTTGCGGTTCGCTGGCTGGATCGGATCGCGTATCTGCCCTCGGGGCCGGCCTCACTTGCAATGCTGGCGGAAGTGCCGATGCTCCCGTTGTTTGCTCGCCGTGAAGGAGATCGACAGACTCTTTACTTCGCTTCGCCAATCCATGTCACGCGATTGTCGCGGGCCGAAGGCGGTCGAACGGAGAGCGTCCGGCGTGCGATGCAATGCTGGGCAGACGGATTCCAGACATTTGTCCAAAACAGCCCCGATCAGTGGTTTCTTTGGGGGGATAGCCGATGGACTCGCGTGCTTCGGGGTGATCCCGTGTACTCTGGCGTGGTCGAACCACTGATGAAACCCGAAACGGCCGAAGCGCAGCAGACGTAAAACATGATCGCCCTAAGCCTGTTGATCGCGATTCCCTGCGTTATGTGGCTGGCCCAGACCGCCATGCTCAGGCGTCATCACTTGCCGATTCGTTGGCGACTGTCCAACCGGGACGCTCCGCGCCAGGTGCGGACGGTGGGTCGGATTGCAACGCAGGCCGGACTCGTGTCGGTGATCGTGCTCTATCCCCTGTCGATCGGAGCCCCCATATTGGGGCATTATGCCCATCTGTACCCACGTGACGCATCCGTCATGGACGCCGTCGTTGGTGCGTTGATGGCGATTGTCATCCTGGTGGGGCTGTTTCTGGTCTGGCTCGCCTGCGGTCGGCTGGAGATCGACGTCCATCACGAACGGCGACGCTGGGTGCGGCGGCTGGTGCTCTTGATTCCGTCCGCCGCGTTCGGCGCAATCGTCGAAGAATCCGTGTTTCGTGGCGTCCTGCAATTCGACCTGGTTCGTTCGGGGGTCTCTCCCGTCCCATCGATTGCAATCGCTGGGGCGGTCTTTGCCGCGGCCCATTATGTTCGCAGCGTCAAGCGCAAGTGGACGATTTTCGGCCATCTTGCTCTCGGTGTCGCCCTGTCGGCCGCATTCGCAGCAACCCACAATCTCTGGCTGGCGACTGGAATTCATGCCGGCGGAATACTCGTGATACTGGGCGCCAGGCCGTTCATTCGTTACCGGGGACCCGCGTGGCTGACGGGTGAGAGTATTTTTCCGTTTGCCGGAGTACCAGGTGTATTCGGATTGGCGATGCTGACGATGATCGTCATCATGAGGTTCTGGAGACCATGACGGATCCGACGGGCACTGCAAACCGAATGAAATTCGCCGTACGCGGCCCCCGAACCGCTTCGGAGCGGGAGCAACTTGAAGCATACTTGAAGACTCACGACGACATCGACGCGGAGTGGTTTGAGTTGCGAGACGACGAAGAACTCGGCACGGCCCTGAAGGAGGGCCTTTACCGCGGATGTCTTTTTGCGGACCTGGACGCCGCCATGGACGCTGCCGTCGCGGGACGGATCCGGCTTGACGAGATTGGAGCGGACACGGTTGACCTGCGAATGGCGAGGGGTCCTTCAGACGCCTCGGGGATGACTTCGATCCGTCTCGCGCTGCGATCAGCCGCGCGTACGGCCGCGGCTCGTCGGCAGGCGGAGACTGGCCGCCAAACTATTGCAGGCATGGTACTTAGCGCCGTTCTTCTGGCCGCGATCGCGGGCCTGCTGCTCATCCGGCGTGGATAACAGGTCGGTTCGCCGTCCAACTTTAGTCCCGTGTGACGTCAACTCGGCAAAGGTCGACGAATTCGCGATATCGCTGCTCGCCCAACGAGTCGTCAAGCTGGATTCCCGGACCTCGGCGACAGCAGCTTCGAGCCGTCGTGCCCCACCCTCCGCAACATGTCGAGTCCCGTCAACCCAGTCACAAATCGCGACTCCCAGTGCTGATTTCCTTGAATCAAGGTCCCTATTGTGGTACGGTCACTCCATATTGGGGAAGAAGAACCGGAGCGAATTCTCGCTCCACAAACCCCGGTTTCGGGGGGTCCGTCACGCTTGTTTCGTTAGGGTGATTGGATTGCTAGGGAAGGGTAGTGAGCCGCAATTCTACGCGCTTACCAATGGGTTTCTCATTGTGATGAATCCGGCGACGCCGAACGGGTCGGCGTGACTGCCGTGTGTTCACACGACGTTCTATTTAACGGTCCGAATAGGAGGAGGTTCTGCATGATTGGGAAGAGAAGTTGCTGTTACTGTACCAGTGCACGGTTGGGTACCGTGCGCGCATTTGCTGCGGTCATCGCAGCGCTCGCGACACTGGCGTTCGCCGCCAGCGCGCAGGCGCAGACTGACACCTGCAGCTCACCAACGGTCGTTTTCGACGGCGCCACGCCGATCAACCTGACGGGCGCCACGAGCACGGGTCTGCCCGCCTGCGGCAATTTCCCGTCGGGTAACGACGCGATCAACAACGACCTGTTCGTCAGCTATACCGCGAGCTGCGACGGCACGTTGTTCGTCGACACATGTGGTAACTCGTTCGACGCGCGTCTCGCCGTTTACGGCGCAAACGTCGATTGCACTGCGATCAACGGCGGGGCGCTTCCCGTCGAGTGCAACGACGATCACGCCAATGCGACAGAAGGCGACACGGGCATGGTTTGCCCGAACGCGCTTTCGTCCTCGCTGTCGATTCCCGTCAATTCGGGCGATGTCCACATCATTCGCGTCGGCTCGTTTTCGACGACTGCACAGACAGCGAGCTTCAACCTGAACATCGCCTGCCTTGCGGGCGGTTCGGGCGCCTGCTGCCTTCCGCTCGGCGGCTGCACAGACGTCACAAACGGCACGACGGAATGTGACGGGCTCGGCGGCACCTACCAAGGCGATTTCACGACCTGTGCCACGGCCGGATGCCCTGAAGCCTGCACGACCTGCCTGACGCCGGTCAACACGTTCCCGTATTCGGAAGATTTCGAAGTCGGATTGGGCCTCTGGACGCAAAGCGCCAACGACAACTTCGATTGGACGCGCGACTCGGCCGGCACGCCCTCCAGCGGCACAGGGCCCAGCGTGGACCATACGCTCGGCACTTCGGCCGGCTTCTACATGTTCACTGAAACGAGCCAGGGCTCGGCGGGCAGCACGTTCATTCTGGACGGCCCCTGCTTCGATCTCGCCACGTTGACGAACCCTGCGTTCACCTTCTGGCGCCACATGTTCGGTGCGACGATGGGAACGTTGTCGGTGGAAATCTCGACGGACAACTGCCTGAACTACACGCCGATCTTCAGCCTGTCGGGCGACCAGGGCGATGTCTGGGTTTTCGAGCAGATCGACCTCTCGGCCTATGCGGGTCAGCAGGTCAACATCCGATTCGTCGGTGTACGAGGTTCGAGTTTCACGGGTGATATGGCGATCGACGACATCGGAGTCGGCGAGTCGGCGATCATCACCGGCTCGTGCTGCGCCCTTGACGGCAGCTGCTCGGAAGTGACCGAAGCCGACTGCGCCCTGTCGGGCGGCATCTACGGCGGCAACCTGAGCACATGTGCGGGTACGCAGTGCACGGGCGCTTGCTGTTTGAACGCGTCATGCGTTTCGGCCTCGGAACTCTCGTGTTCGAACGCCGGCGGTATCTACCTCGGCGGCGGTTCCGTGTGCGGCGTTGATCCGTGTCCTCCGTCCAACGATGACTGTGCCGGCGCGATCGAAGTCTTCGACGGCGCCAACAACGGCGGCAACAACTGTGCAGCGCTTGCTGACAATGCGGAAGCAAGCTGCCAGTCGAACTCCAACAAGGACGTCTGGTTCTTCTGGACGGCGACGTGCACAGGCGACGCCACGATCGACACGGTCGGCAGCCTTTTCACGACGAGCAACGATACGGTTCTGTCCATTTGGGATGCCTGCGGCGGCACGGAAATCGATTGTGACGACGACAGCGTCGTGACTCCCGCGCTGCTCTCGACGCTGACGTTCCCCTGTACGCAGGGCGTGGACTACTACATCCGCGTTGCCGGTTTCAGCACGAACTGCGGTGACATCAACCTGAACATCGCCTGTGCATTGCCTCCGGTCGGCCGCTGCTGCCAGGCGGACGGCACCTGCACAATCGAGTCCTCGGTGGATTGCGGCAACCTCGGCGGCATCTACGGCGGCGACAACACGGATTGCACCGTGAGCTGCTTCGGCGCTTGCTGCCTGCCTGCGAACGGCGGCTGCATCAGCGAGACGGAAGCCTCCTGCACGAACGCCGGCGGAACGTATGCCGGCGATGCGACGGAGTGCTTCACGTTCGACATCCTGACGGGCGCGAGCAACGGCGGCGTCATCTGTGAAGGCTCCTGTGCCGACCTGACGATTCTGCGAAACAGCCCGGCACATCCGTCGGATATCGACATCATGTTCAACAACGATATCGCGACGGCTGACGGCATTGTCGGCAGCTGCACGGGCGGCGGCACGGCGGTCCAGAACGACGCCTACTTCCGCTACCTCGCGATCTCGGCCACGAACGGTCCGTGCGACGTGACGATCACCGCCACGCCGACCGGCTATGACGCGGTTCTCGTTGTGCGCGATGCGTGCGACGGCACGGAACTGGCCTGTTCGGACGTCGGTCTGACCGGCGGCGCCGAATCGGTCATCATTCCGAACTACGGCCCGGCTCCGCTGTTCATCCAGGTCGGCGACTTCGGCACAACCGAAGGCGGCGGTCTGACGCAGCTGGAAGTCACGTGCAGCACGCTGACTGGCGCCTGCTGCATGGGCGGCACCTGCGATATCCTCACGGCGGGCAACTGCGCGTTGGCGGGCGGTATCTACAAGGGTGACAACACGGATTGTCTCACGAGCTGCTTCGGTGCATGTTGTGTACAGAACGGCACGTGCTCGTCGGTCACGCAGGTATCCTGCAGCGCAGACGGCGGCACCTACCAGGGTGACGGCACGTCCTGCACGCCGAATCCGTGTCCGCAGCCGCCGGCAAACGACGACTGTGCCGGCGCCATTGAAGTCTTCGACGGCACCAACAACGGCGGCAACAACTGCCTGGCTTCGACAGTTGACGACGCCGAGGCGAGCTGCCAAACGAATTCCGGCAAGGACGTCTGGTTCTTCTGGACGGCGACGTGCACCGGCGAAGCGACGATCGATACCGAAGGCAGCGTCTTCACGACCTCCAACGACACAGTCCTGTCGGTATATGACGCTTGCGGCGGAACGGAACTCGCTTGTGACGATGACGACGGCACCGGCCTGTTGTCGACGCTGACGCTGAGCGTCACGCAAGGCGTTGACTACTACATCCGCGTTGCCGGCTTCAGCTCGAACTGCGGCGACATCACGCTGAACATCTCCTGCACGGCCCTCTGCGGCACGTGTCCTGGCGACATGAACGGCGATTCGCGGCTGGACGGTCTGGACATCCAGACGTTCACGAACTGCTACATTGCGGAATTCGGCACGAACCCGTCGGCCGCCTGCAAGTGTGCGGACGTGAACGAAGACAACACGCTGGATGCGTCGGATATCACGCTGTTCGTGGATCTGATCCTCAACGGCGGCGGCATCTGCAATCCGGGCGCTTGCTGCTACCTGGACGGCGGTTCGGCTGTCTGTGCTGTCACGGATGCCGCGGGTTGTGCCCTGCTGGGCGGCGACTTCACGCTTGGTGCGGATTGCTCCGGCGATCCGTGTCCGGCGGGTCGATGCTGCTCCAACGGCGGTCTGACCTGCAACGACATTCCTGAGCTCGAGTGCATCGCGCTCGGCGGCTCCTGGACTGCCGGCATCGACTGCATCGGTACACCGTGTCCGATCATGCCGATCAACGATGGTTGTGGCGGAGCGATCGTGGCATTCGACGGCGCCACGCCGGTCGATCTCACGAATGCGACGCATTCGGGTCTCGCCTCCTGCGGCGATTTCCCGTTCGGCGGTGCGACCAACCAGGAAGTCAATAATGACCTCTGGTACGAATACGTCGCGTCGTGCACGGGTACGCTCTTTGTCGACACGTGCGGAAGCACCTTCGATACGCGGCTTGCGGTTTACGACGTGGATTGCAATGCGATCCTCGGCGGCGCCCTGCCGGTCGAGTGCAACGACGATCACGGCAACACGACCGAAATGGACACGGGCAACACCTGTGTTGAAGGTCTGGCCGCGTCGCTGTCGATTCCTGTCACGTCCGGCAACACGTACCTCGTTCGCGTCGGCTCGTTCAGCCAGGCGGCTCAGACGGCCATGTTCAACCTGAACATCGCCTGTGTGGCCGGCGGCAACGGCTCGTGCTGTCTCGCTGACGGCAACTGTGTCGATGTCACTGGCGGCGTGACGGAGTGCTCGGGTCTCGGCGGCACGTACAACGGCGACGGCAGCAGCTGCGCCACGACGATCTGCGGCGGAGCCTGCTGTCTGGCCAACGGATCCTGCGTCGATGCGATGACGGGCTCCGACTGTGTCGACAACATCGGCGGCACCTATCAGGGCAACGGCACATCGTGTGCAACCACGAGCTGCCCGCAGCCCCCGCCGTCGAACGACAGCTGCGCCAATGCGTTGGCGGTCTCGACCGGTACGACGGTCGGCGTCAACAACTGCGGCGCTTCGATGACGGACGACCTGGAAGCGTCCTGCCGAGCGGCGTCCGATCGAGACGTGTTCTACAGCTGGGTCGCCGACTGCACCGGCGATGCGACGATTGATACCGAAGGCAGTGTCCTCACAAACAACGACACCGTCCTCTCGGTTTATGAAACGTCGTGCGGTGGTGCTGAAGTCGCCTGCAATGACGACATCGGCTTCCCCAACTTCCTGTCATCGGTGACGTTCCCGGTCACCAGCGGGTCGACGTACATCATTCGCGTCGCCGGCTGGGATGCGGACGAGTGCGGCGACATCGTCCTGAACATCGCGTGCAGCCCTGCCGGATTCGGCTCCTGCTGCCTCGGCGATGGTTCCTGCGTCGATGTCACCAACGGCGACACGGAGTGCATGGGTCTGGGCGGCACCTACAACGGTGACGGCACCAACTGTGCCACGACGATCTGCGGCGGCGCCTGCTGTCTGGCCAACGGGTCCTGCGTCGATGCGTTGACGGGGTCCGACTGTGTCGACAACATCGGCGGCACCTATCAGGGCAACGGCACGGAGTGCGCGAGCACGCAGTGCCCGCAGCCGCTGCCGGCCAACGACATGTGCGCGAATGCCGAGGCGATGTCGATTGGCGCAACGGTGACCGGCTACACGATCAGTGCCACGCCGGAGACGCTTGGAACCTGCGGAACATCCGACGGTACGGGCGGCGCCGTGTGGTACAGCGTGATCGGCGACGGCACGACGCTGACGGCCACGACCTGCAATCCGGGCACGGACTTCGATACGAAGCTCCGAGTCTATACGGACGGTTGTGCGACGCTCACGTGTGTCGGCGGTAACGACGACCAGTCGGGCGCGTTCGACGCGGCTTGCGACTCGACGGGCACCGGCTTCAATCGCGCCTCCACGTTCTCGTGGTGCAGCACGAACGGAGTCGAGTACCTGATTCTCGTTCATGGCTTCTCGACTGCAGAGGGCAACTTCGAGATGACGGTGACGTCGAACTTCACGCCGTGTCCGTAACCTGAATCCGAACACCGGCGGCCCTGTTACGTGCAGGGCCGTCCGGCTCGATTCAATCACTTCAGGGTGTCGCCATCTTCGGATGGCGGCACCCTTTTTTCTTATCTTTGCCGACCATACACAATCGCCGCGAGTTCCGTCGGCCATCGCGACGCCGTCTTGGTTGCACTCCGGTTGCTTTTTGCTTGCAGAATGCAATCCGCCGTCGGTATAAATATGTCTACGCCTCAATCATTCGATTGAAGCGTCAAGTCGACGTACGTCATCCCGATCGGTGCGACGTCGGAGTGGGCCCATCTTTCGCTATCGGAGCGAGCCATGACAAGTCGGCGAGCGGTTTCCGTGCGCGGCGTCTCTGGCGCCATTGTGCATCGCGTCAGCGCGATCGCGTATTTGGCGGTCGGCTTCCTTTCAACTGAGCTGCCTGTTGCAGGCGCAGAGCAACCCTTTACAGAAGAGTCGGCGGCCCGTGGACTTTCCTATTCCGTGCCCACGGATCAACCGATTCCGTATGGCCGAGGGATGGCGTTCGTCGATCTCGACGGCGATCGGGATCCGGATTTCGTGTGCACGGGAGCGGCTACGTATCAGATCGGCATTTACGAGAATATCGGCGGGGTATTCGTCAATCGATCGTCAACTTCGGGCATCCCGTTCATGCAACGGGCATCGGGCGTCGTCGCGTTCGATTTCGACGGCGATTCGGACCTCGATCTATTCATCACACAATGGAGTCTTGAGAACAAGCTGCTGCGGAATGACGGCGGTTTCCAGTTCACGGACATTACGGCGGCGGCACAATTGTCGCACTACGGCTCCGGCACGGGACCGACAGTGGCGGACTTCGACGGCGACGGATGGCTCGACCTGTTTGTGTCGTTTTACGGCGAGGAGAATATTCTCTATCGAAACGACGGTGGGCAGCAATTTCAGGACGTGTCGGCGGCCGCGGGGATCTCGGGGGTCTTCAACACGCTTCAGTCGGCGTTCTTCGACATGGACTCCGACGGCGACAAGGATCTTTACGTGTCGAACGATCGCCGCACGTCATACAACCTTGTCGAACACAATCGGCTGTACGAAAACGTCGGCGGTACATTCGTCGACATATCCGCCGCCTCGGGAACGGACGTCCATCTGATGTCGATGAACATCGGCCTGGCTGATCTCGACAACAACGGATTCCTCGACATCTACTGCACGAACCTGACCATCTCGGAGCTCGGCCTTTACTACCCGAATGTCCTGCTAATGAACGCGGGCGACGGCACGTTTACGCAACAGCAGCAGGCCGCCGGCGTCGAGTCGCTGCGATTCGGCTGGGGCGCGGCATTCATTGATTTCAACAATGACAAGCAACTGGATCTGTACGTCTGCAATCAGATCGGCAACAACCGGCTCTACGTCAACAAGGGGCAATGGCCGCTCATCGACGAGGCGAATCTATACGGGGTCGACCTCGGAGGCGATACGCGATGCGTCGCCGTCGCGGATATCGACGCCGACGGCGATCTCGACATGGCCGTGCAGAAATACGCAGACCATATTTATCTGTATATCAATCATGAAGGCGAACAGCGAAACTGGTTGAGGATCGAGCCCGTGGGCCGGCTTCCGAATCGCCAGTCCATCGGAGCAACGGTGCGCGTGCGCACGGGCCAGGTATGGCGCCTCCACGAAATACTCGCGGGCAGCAATTACAAAGTGCAGAACGAGCTGATTGCACACTTTGGAATGGGCTCAGACACGGCGGCCGACGAAGTCGTGATCCGATGGTACGACGGCGCCGAGCGAACGCTCACGATGCTCCCCGCCAACGAAGTCCACAAAGTGTATCATCCAGATCTGCTCGGCGATCTCGACGAGGATGGAACCATCAGCGATTTCGAACGCTCGGCGTTCATTGAGGCGTTGCTCGAACCTGCCGAAGTTACGGAACCGGAACGTCTGGACTTCAACGGCGACGGCACGGTCGACGGCCGGGATATTCGGGGATGGATCGCCCGGGCAACGTCCACTCCCTGACGCATCGGTGTAATAATCACGATACCTGTAAGAGTCGCAGGAATTCGTGCAAATCCTCGGCCTCGTGATGCGGTTCGTGCGTGCCGATGTCGTGTATTCGATGCGCTCGATTCAGCCAGACGTTACGAATCCCCGCTGCGATCGCCCCACCTATGTCGCTGTGCAGCGAATCACCGCAATGAACAACTCGATCCCGCCGCCATCCGGTTTTGCGCAGAGCGTGCTCGAATATTCGGTGATCGGGCTTGTAGGATTTAGCCTCCTCTGAAGACACGACGCCCGCAACATCGAGCGCATGCTGTCGAACGACCGCCTCAACGTCCTCGTGGTCCGCGTTGGAGACAATGCAGATCGGAACGGGACACGACGCGATGAACGCCCTCGCGTCGTCCTGCAGGGGTGGATTCTGCCAGTAATCGCGCAACGCCTCGGCGTAGGGCACGGGATCTATATCCCGATTCAGATTGGCCATCGTCTCGCGAAGCGTGCGGATTTCCAGATCGAACAGCGTTTCGAACGCCTCGCCGTTGCAGAAATCGAGGGAGTTGAGAAACCGCTCGCCCCACATGACGCTCAGTTCCCCCGCCGATATCGACAGCCCCGCGTCTGCGACGACGCGACCGCAGACGCGCTCGACGGCTGCCCGATCGCCTGACGTCAGCGTGCCGTACATGTCCAGGAACACACCATCGATCGAGCCGTTCAACATAGGTTCACTTCCCCACGCAGAATCGCGAAAAAATCCGTCCGAGCATCGCCTCGGTATGGTCCATTCCCACGAGCACCCCGAGGGCCTCTGCAGCGATCCGCATTTCCGCCGCCGCCAGATCCGCGTCCTTCAGCCGATCGTCGCAGATGGCCGCAAGCGCCGTCGCCCGATCAATCGCCTCCAACGCACGCTCCAGGGACTCCCGATGCTCCGCCATCAAGGCAATCGTCGCGTCGCTTTCCTGAGCGCGACGATCGCCGAGCAGTGCAGCGATCGTCGACTTCAAGACGTCGCAACAGGCCCCCGTCGCCGCACTGACAACGACGCCCGCCGTTCCCGATCGACCTTCGAGCCAATCTGTGAACGCCGTGCGCTGTGCCTGCGACGCGGCGTCGGACTTGTTCGCGACGATGAGAGTCGGCGTTTCTCGCGACGTCCATGGCTGGATGGCTTCGTCAATTCGGGCCAACTGACTCAAATCAAGAACCACGAGCAGCGCGTCCGCATTACTTTCGGCGTTGGCGGCCATGCGATACGACTGCCGTTCGATGGTATCGCGCTCAGCGGAGATGTTCTCGCCCGTTTCATTCGTGCCGGCGACATCAATCATCAGACATTGGCCGCTCCCAAGATCGACAACGGCAGAGACGGCATCGCGCGTCGTACCCGCGATCGGCGCGCTGATGGCTCGCTGCTTACCGCTGAGACGATTCAGCAGACTCGACTTTCCCGCATTTGGTCTTCCCACGAGCACGACACGGGGCATCGCCCCCCATCGCTCCGCTCGAATCCCGGCGGAGATCGTCGCATTCAATCGATCGCGAATCGCCGCCAATCGTCGGCGCAACGTCTCGAGATCGATGAACTCGATCGGTTCGTCCGCAAAGTCCATTGCTCCTTCGACAAGCGACAACAGGTCTGCAAGATCCTCGCGCGCCTCCTTGGCTACGTCCCCGAGTCGACCGTGCAGGAGACGCTCCGCCGCCTTCAGTTGCCGGTCCGTCTGTGCTGCGATCATCCCGGCGACGCCATGGACCTGGGACAAGTCGATGCGCCCCGACAGGAACGCGCGGGCGGTGAACTCCCCCGGTTCGGCGCTGCGGGCTCCATTTTCGATACATGCCTCGACCACCATCGCCAGTAGCGTCGGCGCTCCTAGCATGTGCAATTCGACGAGGCATTGGCCCGTGTAGCTGCGCCCTTCAGGGAAAATCAACACGGATGCATCCATCGATGCGCCTGCGATCGACAGCGAACCGGCATGTCGTTTGGGAATGTGCGCGGCTGACAGCGGTTCATCCCGCTCCGGGCGGAATATCATGCCGATGACGGCGACGGCGTCGGGGCCGCTCAGACGAACGATGCCGCGAGCGCCGGATCCCGGCGGCGAACTGACAGCCACGATCGTATCGTCAATGATCAAGCGTCACGCCCGGCTCAATATGCGGGGCATCCTTCCAGCGCGCCGCGGCGCCCCGACCGGCAGGTTCCTTTTCCGGGAGGCCATGCGATACGGCCCGACCGGCGTCGTCCACGGTACAGAAGAGGAATCGTCCCGTCGCAATCGTGCGCGGATTATCCCTCGGCTGAACCGTCTGGACGTCGACGCGGATTCCAATCGTTGACGCGCCGACATAATCAACCGTGCCGCGGTATTGAATCAACTCACCGAGGCGGGCCGGCGAACGCATGGAGAGGCTGCGGATTGACATAAACACCAGCGGCGTGGCGTCGGCAAAACAGCTCTCGGCCGCGATATACGCGGCCTGCACGCACCACTCGACACAACGACCCGCGTAAAGCGTCTGGTGGTGATTGAGGTCTTCGCCCTTCACCAAATGCGTGGTCGTCGTTACTCCGTCAGTGCGATCGTGTTTGCCGTTGTTGGAAGTCTCTGACACAGTCGAAATCTCTCAGTGGGGCCGGCCTCGGATTATACAAATTGGGTGGTAGACCGTCAGTCCCGGCATGCGCCATCAAGAATCGGCGTTCTGAGCCAGAAAGAGCGTCTGCCACGCTTCGACGGCCACTTCCTCCGGCCGCGCCCGCTCTGAGAGTCCGATTTCGCCCAGCGTTGCAATGAGTCGCTCTCCGGCGGGCATTCGGGAGAAAATGTGACCCAGCGTCTTGCGGCGGGATCGGAACGCCAGACGCAGGAACTCGGAATACCCAAGTCGGTCCCGCACGATCGTCTCGTCATCCCCCCGCACGTCCAATCGGACCATTGACGAGTGCACCTTCGGGCTCGGCCAGAATGCCTGGGGAGGCACACGGGCGAGCCGGGTTCCGATGGCGAACGTCTGCGCCATCACGCTGACGGGGCCGAAGTCCGGCGTCTCGGGATGGGCCAAGAACCGATCCGCCACTTCCGTCTGGACGGTGAAGCACATGCGCTCGATTCCGAATCCGCCGATCAAGAGGTTGATGACGAGCGAAGTCGCGATGTCGTACGGCAGGTTCGCAACGAGCATGCCGCGGCCCGTCATGTCGTGTCGGGCCTCCTTCATCCGGGCGATGACATCGTCCGACAGCGCCGACTTCTTCCGCAATGCGTCGGTATGGACGATTGTCACATTGGACCGATTCGACAGGTGCTCCGTGGCGATGGCGATCATTGCCGGGTCAATGTCCACGGCAATCACGCGCCCCGCGACGCTCGCCACGATCGATGTCAGGCTGCCGCCGCCGCAGCCGACTTCCAGCGCCCAATCATCGGGGCCGAGTTCGGCGGACTCCACGAGTCGGCACATCAGGTTGCGATCGATGAGGAAACACTGGCCAAATCGTTTGCGCGGGGCGGCGCCGGCCGCCGTCAGCAGCCGTTGCAGGTCGGTTTTGGTTTGAAATCCCGAATCGTCCAGGGCCGAAACTCCGCCGACGTCTCCAGACGCCGAGTGTATTATAATGGGATTCCTGGACGCCGAGCGGCCGCACCCAAGAGGCACTCGGGCGGCACCGACGAAAAGAACCTGGATCGGGAGTCGTGATGAAATCGCATGAAGTTCTCAAGGAAGCAGTCGATTGTGTGGGCGTGAAATCCCTCGCAGCCGATCTGCGTTTGAGTCAGGCCCTGATCTACAAGTGGTGCCAGGACGCCGACCCGAAGGATCCCGATACGAGCGGCACACGAAACCCGCTCGATCGCCTTCGGGAGATTGTGAAACTGACGGGGCACATCCCCGTCGTAAGCTGGCTATGCCACGAAGCGGGCGGCTTCTTCGTCCACAACCCGGAGGACGAGTGCGCGGACATCGACGCCGACCTGCTTCAATCCACGCAGCATGTCGTGACTCGTTTCAGCGCCCTGTTGCGGGAAGTCAGCGAGTCCATCGCCGATGACGGCGCGATCGAGCCGGCCGAGGCCGATCGAATCCGGCTGGGTTGGGAACAACTCAAGACCACGGCCGAAACGTTCGTCGTGGCCTGCGAGCGCGGTCTCTATCGTCTGCGACCTGATGATGCAAAGAAGGAATAATCGAACAACTATTCGGTGCATTCTGTTCGTCCTGGCGTTGGCCGCGCCGGGCATGGTGGGTTGCGCCTCGAATACGCAGGGCACGACCGACAAGCGGATGTTCGTTTCCAACGAGGATTTCAACAACGGCCGCGATGACGGTCGCCGCGACGCCAAGGCATCGTGGAGCGACACCAGCTCGGCCTGGTTGTGGAACTGGATGATGAGCAGCCAGTACAAGACCGGTTACGAGCAGGGCTGGCGAGAAGGCCGGGCCGAGGCGAAGTTCGAGTCACAGAAGAGCGACGCCGAGTCGATGCAGAATTGACGCGTCGTTTCGCGGTCCGGCCGGACGGCGCGACGCGCGCCGTCGGATTCCGTCATTCCACGTCATTTCGCGATCTACTCGTCAGCAGTAACGGAAAGATGATGTCACTGGTGCAGCACGGAATCCAGACGGCCAGAAAGAGAAACGCCAGGATTGACAGGATTGATCCGATCGACGGCGTCGTTTCGCCGGCCATCATCATGTGAAACAGCGACGCCCATGTGCTGAGCAGCACATGACCGGCGTGCGGAATCGCGGTCGTCGGCCGCACGTACGCGAGCAGCACGCCGGCAATCGCCAGCGGATTCACGAGCCACCACTTCTCGAAAAATCCGACATGAACGCCGCGGTTCGGCATGGCGAGCAGGTACTCGCCAACGTACGGAATCATCGAATCGCTCAGCGTCGCAATGCCGACTGAACCGACGTATCCGATCAGTAATACGGATAAGAAGCTCGGTCGCCGGCTGTGCAGCCGAAACATGGATGCCGTCGTCAGCGCGCTGAGCAGAACATGAAGCGGATGCAGCGTCCAGAACAGACTCTGGGAGAGTGATCTTGGGGCGTGTACAACGGCCAGCACGAGGGCGATCAAGATTCCTGATACGGCCCCGAGCAGTGTAAACGGCATGTGGCGCGCGATCTCGACGCCAATCGGGCGATGTACGCGTTCCGCGTGAATCGATGGCTCCTCAACACGCGAATCAAAGGCAGGCAATAATCATCCGCGAGCGGCAAGTCCGGATCACCGCTTCTTCGGCGGAAACTATGGGATTGTAGGAGCCGGAACGCCTATTCGCCGTTGCTGCGCACGCCCATGACGTCCTTTTTATAGACGCGAGACTCGAGCGGCCGCACGTATTGCGTCCAATCGCTGTCATCGTTTCGCGAATCGTCGATGCTCGTCATGGCCATGTTGATCTTGGCGTCGAGGTTATCGAGGTAGTGAATCGCCAGGGCTTCCGGGCACGCGGGCAGACGCGGGCTGCCGAATTCATACGTTCCATGATGGGCAAGAACGATGTGCGTGAGGAGGTCCTTCAGATCGGCGGGGAACGGCTCGCCTGTCGTCTTGCTTGCCTCTTCCGATTTGCGATCAATCCAGATCGCCGCCTGCGTGATGTGGCCGACAAGCTGGCCGCTCGACGTATAGGCGAAATTCGTGTCGTAGGACAGTTCGGTCGTCTTGCCGATATCGTGAAGAAACAGGCCCGTGAGGACCAGATCGCGACTGACCTCGGGGAAGTGGCTTTCCGCTTTTCCGTCGGCGCCGAAGATTCTCGTTGCCAGACCTAGCAGACTGCACGTGTGCTCGAGTAGGCCCCCGATATACGCATGATGATTCGTCACGGCGGCCGGCGCGCGCTTGAATCGCTCGACTATTTCGGCATCGCTGACGAACGCCTTGATTAGCGCGAGCAGGTGCTTGTTTTCGATGGTGCGGAGAACAGCGAGGACCTTCTCCCACATCTCCTTGACGTTGAATTTCGTCGAGGGCATGAAGGCAGAAAGGTCGACGTCTTCCCGCTTGACGGGCCGAATCGCTTCGCCGATGACCTGGAGGTTTCCCTTGTAGCTCTCGACGCGGCCGCGCATGGCGATGAAGCCGCCTTCGGGAATCAGGTTGTACATCTGCTGCGTCGCCTGCCAGATGCGGCCCAGCACCTGGCCCGACTTGTCGACAAAACCCATGTGAATATAAAGGCTGCCGTTGCTCGTCGTTCGAAGATCCTTCTGCGACACGAGGAAAATTCGATCCTCGAAGTTCTCGCCGGCCTTGAAGTTCTCAATCAACACGATCTCGTGGGACAACTGCGACGTCATCGAATCATTCCCGGATGGCCTTTGTGGTTATGCCCGCGTTCCGCCGGCGCTAGTCAAAGTAGAATCGCGCTACTATACCGGATCAGGCATGCCTGACAAAGAGCGGGTTCGTCGCTGTGAATTCAGGGCGTCAGGGACGCCGAAATCGAGCGCAGGACGACACACGTGCGGTCTGCGTCGGCCGAAAGCAACGCGCAGACTCACATCGTTCGAGGCTCTGTATGAATTTCCCTTAAGTTGATTGCCGCTGAAATCCCACCGGGTGACGCGACGGCGTCAATTGGCGCCGCACGCCTCGTAGGCCGCCGGGATACTCCACGGGTCGTCCGATCGCTGTCCTGCGACAACGCCCTCTTTGTCGAGGTTCGACGTGTCGAGCACATCATCCGGGGCACCGCGGAGACATCCTTCGCCATTGCCCTGGAAGAAACGCACGCCGATTCTCGAGACGCCGCGCTCCGGATGCCGGATGTTGACGACGATGCCTTTCTGGCGGCATTCGCTTGCGCCGTCTTCGTCCGTTCGACGATCGACGTAGCTGACGTCAATGTGCTCGCCGAGAATCGGCGAGTTCTTGTCCGTCGTCAGGATCCCGATGCCGCTGCTCGACAGGTCGACGATCTGACCCGGGAATTCGGCGGAGATGCCATCGACGGACATCGTGACGTTGCCGTGCGCCCAACGCCGCGTGTCGCGTCGTCGTTCGATCGAACTCAGATTGCTCAGTCGTCCTGCATCCATTTCGGCACCCCGTTTCTGCTGGAATTTGGGACCCACCATCTGAAGTGTTGATCGGTGAGCCTCTCACGCCGATTCAGTTAGGAGTTGGGCGACATCCGGACGCCGAGACGCGCAAGGCCTGCGCGACGCCGCTACTGCCGATAATCGTCCGCCCCGACTGCCGGAGAAGGGGAATTCGACCGCCGTGCAAGGGATTCCAGTTTCCGGTACTCTGCCTCGTTTTGAGAGGAATTGTCGTCGGCACGATGCGTCCGATTCAGCATTAGCGTCGCCTGCCGACACATGGAAAGCCCGCGAACCGCGGACAGACGAGTGATTCCGTTATGCGTTGGACTCAGTATTTCATCGTAACATCGAAGGAAACGCCCAAGGACGCGACGGCCGCGTCGCATCGCCTGATGCTGCGCACCGGCATGGTTCGTCAGCTCGCCGCCGGCATCTACTCCTATCTGCCGCTGGGCTATCGCAGCCTGCGCAAAGTCGAGGAGATCGTCCGCGAGGAAATGCAGCGGGCCGGCGCCATCGAACTGATGATGCCCATCCTGCATCCAATCGACCTTTGGGAGGAAACGAATCGCGTCGCGGCGATGGGAGACGTTCTGCTGCGTCTGGGAGGTCCTGAAGGCGACTGGCGCGCTTCGATGGTGCTCGGTCCGACACACGAAGAAGTCATCACGGAAATCGCACGGGCGTACCTGAAGAGCTACAAGCAGTTGCCCATCAACCTGTATCAAATCCAATTGAAGTTCCGCGGTGAAGCGCGGCCCAAAAGCGGCGTCCTGCGCACGCGCGAATTCCTGATGAAAGACGCCTACAGCTTTCACGACAGCGTCGAATCGCTGGATGAGGGCTATCAGAAGATGTACGACGCGTACTGTCGCATCTTCTCGCGCTGCGGATTGCCGTACGCGCCTGTCGAGGCCGAGAGCGGCCCCATCGGCGGCGATGCGTCGCACGAGTTCATGGTGCTGACGGACGCGGGCGAAGACGTCGTCGCGCTGACGGAGAACAAGGACTACGCCGCGAATACGGAACGGGCCGTCTGTGCGCCGCTGGCGCAGGACAACGCAGAGATGAAGGCGATCGAGGAAGTTCATACGCCGAATCAGCGGACGATCGACGAAGTGACGGCATTCCTCAAGACGTCGCCATCTCAGATGATCAAGACGCTTGTCTACACGGGAACGCCGCCGTCGACCGGCAAGAAAACGGACGCCCCCGCCGAGCCGGCTATTTTTGTCGCGCTGGTTCGCGGCGATCATGATGCAAACGAAAACAAACTGAATCGCGCCGCAGGCAAGGCGTGGGCGGCCGCGAGCGGCGGCGACGGCGCATCGATTTCACTCGAACTCGCGGACGAGGGGACGATCAAGCGGCTCACGGGCGCCGACGTCGGCTTCGCCGGTCCCCACACGCTGGGTAAGAGCGGCGTGCCTTACTTCCTGATTGTCGACCAGGCCGTCTCAGTCATGCGAAACGCGGCGACGGGTGCCAACAAGACTGACTATCACGCCGTCAACGTCAATCCGGTTCGAGATTTCGCAATCAACGGCGAACGAGCGATCGTCGCCGACATACGCAATGTCGTGGATGGCGATCTGTCGCCGAAGGGCAGCGGCTCGCCGATTCGCCTGCGCAAGGCGATCGAAGTGGGTCACGTCTTCAAGCTCGGCACGAAATACAGCGATGCGATGGGCGCCACGTATCTCGACAAGAACGGCAAGGCCAAGACGCTGATCATGGGCTGCTACGGCATCGGTCTGAATCGAATCATGGCGTCGGCGATCGAATCCAATCACGACGAGAACGGCATCATGTGGCCGATGTCGATCGCGCCGTTTCAGGTGCTCGTCGTCGCGCTCGATCCGCGTGACGACGAAGTCATGCAGACGGCCGCGAATATCCACGACGCGCTGGAGACGGCGGGCGTCGATACGCTGCTGGACGATCGCGATGAGCGTGCCGGGTTCAAGTTCAAGGACGCGGATCTGATCGGGATTCCTGTTCGCATCACTGTCGGCCGCAAGGCGCTGGCGGACGGCGTCGTCGAAGTGAAGCTGCGAACGAGCGAGGACATCGAGAAAATTGCACCGGATGCCGCGATCGAACGAGCGAAGTCGCTCGCGTACGCCGGTCTCGTCACTGCTTGAGAGCAGTAGCACCCGGGCACCAGGCATTACTGAGTCCTGATTTTTTTGAACTTCGGCGATTCGTTTCAGATTTCGGCGTTTCGGCTTTCAGCGTTTGCCTCATGCCGTACCGAAGATGCGATCACCCGCATCGCCCAGCCCCGGCAGGATGTAGCCCTTGTCGTTCAGGCATCGATCGACGGACGCCGTGTAGATCTGCACGTCGGCGTGTTTTGCGTTCAGGTTGTCAATGCCTTCGGGGGCGGCGACGAGGCAGAGCACTTTGATGCTGGTCGCGCCCGTCTGTTTGACGACGTCGATCGCCGCGGTCAGCGAGCCTGCCGTCGCCAGCATCGGGTCGATCACGATCACATCCGTCTCAGCGATGTTCGGCGGCAGCTTGTTGTAATACGTGATCGGCTCCAGCGTCTTCTCATCCCGATAGATTCCCAGATGCCCCATCCGCGCCGACGGCAGCAACTGGTGGACGCCCTCGGCCATGCCCAGACCGGCGCGGAGGATCGGCACGAGCGTCAGACCTCGAGAGAGCGTGCAGCCGTCACAGGTTTCCAGCGGCGTATCGACTTTTCTCGGCGTTGTCGGGTAGTCGCGCGTGATTTCGAAAGCCATGAGCCGCGCGATCAGACCGATGACGCGGCGGAACTGCTCGACGCCCGTGTTCTTGTCTCGGATGACCGTGAGGCGCTCCTGGACGATGGGATGGCGGATGATCGTGACGTTGGGCCAGGTGCGACCGGTCATTGCGGGGGTTCCTCCTTCTTCGAGCGTGGCATGTTATCGCAAGGGGGCGGTGTGCGTCGAATCGCGGCGATAGGGAGTATTGGGTGATTGGACTGACGTGTTGCTGTCTTCACGTCGCCGTGTCCCAGCCTAAAAGCTGGGGGAGCGAATTGGCCTCGAATTGGAACGTGGACTCAACAATCGGAGAGCCGCCCCGCGCTGAATGCAATTCGTTTCCCCACCGCATGCGGTGGGCACGGAGGGAAATCACCATGCGGCCTAAAGCCTGCATTCGGGGTCGGCAGAGCCTGTGGCATTTCAGCAATCGGCTGATTCAGCTAAATTATCAACTGAAGCCGGTGTCGATGCCTGTTGCGAGGACGATTCATGCTGCCAGACGATTTGATCAAGTACCTGTCGGTCCCTGAAAACCGATCAATAACACTGAACGAAGGCGAAATCCGGACTCTGACGTTCCACGCGCACGATTCGATTCCGAAGCGGAAGTTCGACATCGACAGCTATGGACTGGTATGCAGCGGCCATCTGAACGAAGACCCGGACGAAAGGCGTGAATTTGACGGGTACGACTTGATCGAATCGTGCAATGACTACGAGCCGGAGGGCATTCTGGTGTGGTTTCCGGAATGGCGGCGTTACGGATCATGGGACTGCGATCATCACGTTATCACGACGTATCCAGACGTCACGTGGACGCAGATCATCGCGGCGCCGACGTGGTACGTTAACGGCCAGTGGTATCCCGAAAACGTAAATAATGAGATGATGAATCCTTGGGCGTAACTTCGCATTATGCGAGTTATTGACGCGGTTGCCGCGTGACCCGGCCTACAGGCTTGGGGTGCGAATTCGCCCCGAGTTGAAACGTACACTCACCTATCGGAGAGCCACCCCGAGTTGAAAGCAATTCGCATCCCCACCGCATACGGTGGGCCACGGGACTCTTACGAAAATGGCAACTTGAAACAACCCTCCGTGGCGGCACTGCTTGAGAGCAGTGGCACCCGATGCGCCGTATGATCACCCCAATTGCGTTCTACTAATCGCCGCTGGCTTGGACGCCCCTCGCGTGCTGTTGCTGCCAGGCGAGGAGCGATACGAGCGCCCAGAGGCAGAAGTTGTGATCGCGCTTGCCTGTGCGATGTTCGTCAAGCGTCTGGCGTGCGCCGTCGCGGCTGAGGACCGTTCCGAAGAAACACGTGTCGTTCTCGATCAGGTCCCGCGCCATTTCGAATAACGGTCCCCGCAGCCACACGCCGACCGGCACCTCGAACCCCTTTTTCGACCGGTTGTGCAACTCCGGCGGCAACTGATCGCGGAATGCCTCGATCAGCAGGTGTTTCTTGCGGTAGCCGTTGACTTTCCAGTGCCAGTCCATCGGCATCACGGCGTCGACGAGGCGATAGTCGAGCATTGGCGACCGCACCTCGAGACCGTGCGCCATCGAGGCGAGATCGACCTTCGTCAGCATGTCGTCGGGCAGGCTTAATCGCCATTCGGTCCGCAGGTGGTTGTTCAGATCGTCGGATTCCCGCGGCTCGCCGCGATGTTGCCAGAGCAGCTCCGCGATCTCTGCCAGCACTCGCGGTGCATCCGCCGAGGCGTACAACAGGCGTGCGTAAGTCGCGTCGTCACTCGTGCGCATCCAGTACGCGTAGCGCCACCTGTCGCGCTTGTCCATCGAGCGGATCGCCCGCTTCATCATGCTCGCCTTGCCGCCCAGCCACGTTTCCCGCTTGGCCGGAAGCGCCTCGATGAAACGCCGCGTGATGCCATAGAGCGGCGAGCGAGCGAACCAGCCGTAGCGCTGCATCAGCGTCGCCGCGGCATAGCGGTTGTAGCCGCCGAACAGTTCGTCGGCCCCGTCGCCGCTGAGCGCGACCGTGACATGCTGACGTGTCAGCTTGCTGAGCAGGTACGTCGGCAGGACGGAGCTGTCCGCAAACGGTTCACCGATGTGTGACTGAAGTGTCGGGATGACATCGCGGATGTCATCCAGCGAGAGGGGCAGCACGGTATGGTCTGTCTCGTGCATCTTCGCGACTGCCGCGGCGTATTTGCTTTCGTCGTAGAACGACTGGCCGGGGAAGCTCACGCTGAAAGTTCGAACGCGCTCGGTGGAGAGCTTCTGCGATAGTGCCGTCACGATGGCAGAGTCGATGCCGCCGGAGAGGAAGACGCCTACGGGTACATCAGCGAGCAACCTGCAACCGACGGCTGCGGCGAGCCTCGTTCGGACGAGTTCCTTGGCTTCTTCGAAATTGGCGACGGGCGACTCCCGCGGCGGCTGCGGCGCCCAGTCTTCGATCGTCACTTTGCCGTCGCGCCAGCGAAGGAGTTGACCGGGGCGCAGCTTTTTGACCTGGTGGAAAATCGTCCGCGGCGCGGCGATGAAGCCGAGCGTGAGCAGTTGTCGCACTGCTGTTGGGTCGATGGTCTCGCCCTGCAGCAGGGGTCGCAGAGCCTTCATTTCCGACGCGAAGGCGAGGCCACCGCCGGGGAGTTCGGCGTAGAGCAGTGGTTTCACGCCGGTCCGGTCGCGGGCCAGCGTGAGCGTCTGCGTCGCGGCATCCCAAAAGGCGAAGGCGAACATGCCGTTGAGGTGCGGAAGGAAGCCGAGCGACTTGTCCTGGCGGCAGAGGTGGAAGAGCACCTCGGTATCGCCGGTCGAACGGACCTGCGTGCCGCCGGCGACGAGCTCTTCCCGCAGTTCGCGGAAGTTGTAGATCTCGCCGTTGTAGACCAGCGCCTGCGAGCCGTCGTCGCTACGCATCGGTTGCTCGGCGGCGTCCGTCAGATCCTGCACGGCGAGGCGCGTGTGGGTGAAGGCGATGCCAAACCGTGGATCGGTCCACGCGGCATGACCGTCGGGCCCGCGATGGGCGATGGCGAGCGTCATGCGTTCGAGGATGGCCTGATGGAAGAGGCCATCGGGGCGGATGTATCCGGCGATTCCACACATTGGCTCAAGGTATAGGCGGCAACGGGGCTTCGGGCAATACGGGGATTTGTGAAGGGGTGAATTGCGATTTGCGATTTTGGAGAGCGTCCTTGGCCCGGCCTATAGGCTGGGGAAGCGAATTGGCCGAGCATCGGAACAACCATTCGATTCCGGAGCGTCACCTCGTCCTAAACGTAATTCGCTCCCCCATCGCATGCGATGGGCCACGGGGCCGGTCTTCATCGTGCCGCCGCGGGATTCGCCGAGCGGGGATGCGTGACGAAGTCACGAGGAAATCGTGAAGCCTCAGCGGACAAGGACTTATTACGGAGCCGATGCTTTGTTCTCCTCCGCACTGCTCACAGAGCAGTGGCACCCCGGCTTCGATTTGGTGATTAGACGCCGTGGCACAGCCTACTGGCTGGGGGAGCGAATTGGCCGCGGATCGCAACAAGCACTCGACGATCAGAGAGGCGCCCCGCCTCGAACGCGATTCGCTTCCCCACCGCATCCGGTGGGTCACGGAGCCAGGTCACAAGATCGCAACGCACGACTCTACGAATCCAAAATCGATCCATCGACCGCAAGATCGCGCGGCCGCACAATAGGTCTTCGGCGATCGCGGTGGTCGCCGGCACGATGCGCGGAGCCTTCATGCACATTCTCCACATCACGCAGTCGCTCGATCCCGCCTGGGGGGGCATCGCCGCTGTTTTGCCTGTGCTGGCGCGGAGGCTGGTTGATGCGGGTTTGCGATGCACGCTTCTCACGCTGTCGGGGGATCGGTTCGGCACGCCGGCCGAATTGCCGGGGCTGGAGGTCGTTGCATTTCCGGCGATCGCGAACTCCCCGCTGGGCCGTTCCAGCGCATTCAACCATCAGATCGACGAATTCGTTCACGACGCGGACGTCGTTCACCTTCACGGTCTCTGGGCGGGTCAGAACTGGTCGGCGGGGAACTCGGCCCGCAGGCAGTCCAAGCCGATCGTCATCACGCCCCACTCGCACATGATGCCGTGGGCCTGGCGGCGCAGCGCGTGGAAGAAGCGGCCCGTCGGCTGGCTTTTCGAGCATCGGAACCTGCGGTCGGCCGCGTGCCTGCACGCCTTGGCCGCGGGCGAGGCGGCCCACATGCGAAAGCTCGGGTTCAATTCAAACATTCGCATTATTCCGAATGGACTTGCACCGGAGCGCTTCGCGACGCTGCCGACCGCCGATAGTCTCGAAGAACGATTTCCCGAACTTGCGGACAAGCGCTGGTTGCTGACCCTGGGGCGCATCGCTGAACAGAAAGGAATCATTCCCGGCCTGCGCGGCATGCTGGCGACGCTGCCGGATCATCCGGAATGGCAGATCGTCATCGCGGGGCCGGATCCGTTCGAACTGCGCCCTCGGCTGGAGGCGATGGCGGCGGAAGTGAGGCTGCGCGGTCGCGTCACATTCACGGACATGCTGCATCGCGAGGACGTCCGCGCCTGTCTGGGGCGGGCGTCGATCCTGGTTCAACCGAGCTTCAGCGAAGGGTTGAGCATGTCCATCCTCGAAGCGCTGGCGGCGGGATTACCTGCATTGGTCAGCGAAGGCTGCAACATACCGGAAGTCGCAGATGTGGATGCGGGGCGGATCGTGCAGCCGGAGCCGAAGTCGATTGAACGAGGGCTGCGCGAACTAATGGCAATGAGTGATGTGGAACGGACGGACATGGGAGAACGGGGAAGGCAGCTTGTCCGTGAACGATTTGCGTGGGATGTGGTGATTCCGCGGTATGTTGAGATGTATGAGGCGGCGGTCAAATGTCAAAATTGAAAAAAGTCAAAACGTCAAAAATGGGAGCGACGTTTCGCTGCCGAATCGCCATTGCATAATACAAACGGTCATCTCGCCGCCACGCCGCTCAAACAACCTTGGCATCCGACATACGTCGCGGCGGGACGCCGCGGCTTTGAACGGGAGCCGCCACAGGCGATCCATCATTCTGACTTTTTGACTTTTTTCGGTTTTGACTTTTGACGCTGTTCTCACCACTGCGCTTCATCGAATACGCCGCGGCTTGTGATCTGCTTTTGCGGGAGCGTCTTGATCGCCGCTTTGACGAGCGAGAGATCATCCTTCGTCGTGATCTTGATATTGCGGGCGTCGCCGTCGATGGTGCCGATCTTGTAGCCGGCCAGGGCGGCGACCTGGGCGTCGTCCGTGATCGTCGGGGCATCCTCGTCGGAGAGCTTTGCATACGCATCGACGAGCACTTCGCGTTTGAACACCTGCGGCGTCTGCGCCATGACGAGACCGGCGCGCGAAACAGTCTCGCCAACCAGGCCATCCTTGCCCATGCGCTTCAACGTCGACGTGACGGGGATGACAGGGAGGAGTCCGTCGACGCTGCGCGCTGTGTTGAAGATCTCATCGATCCACGGGTCGGCGACGCAGACGCGCACGGCGTCGTGGACGGCGACGAACTTGGCCTCGTCACTGACGGCAGCCAGACCGTTGCGGACGGATTCGTATCGCTCCGCCCCCCCTTCGACGAGCTTGACGCCCATGAAGCCGAGGTTGGGACCGAACTTCTCCCGGACCTGCGGATAGTCTGCCGGCGAGATGACAAGGATCGTCTGGCAGACGTCCTCGCGATTGCAGAAGAGTTGCAGCGCCTTGAGGAAGAGCGGCTGCTCGTCGATCTTGGCGAAGATCTTGTTCTCGCCCCCGCCGAAGCGTTCGCCCTTGCCAGCCCCGACGACGATCACGCTGATGTCGCGGACCGCCGGCACACCGTCAATTTCGTCTCGAATGCTCATCCATTCATTACACGCGTGCCGTGCGTCGGAATCAAGCCGCCGCGTGCCCGCGACGACGGCTCGCACGCGTGCGGAGTCTAATTCCCGCCCTTCCGCATGCACCCACAGGATAGGACGTGTGCGATCCTCGCCGATACAATGCCGCCCCTGAGAAACTGCGTATGCAAAAGAGCGAAGACAATCTGATCGCCTGGATCGCCGATCGCGTCGGCAATTCCGCCAACGGCATCGTCGGCATCGGTGACGACATGGCCATCCTGAATGTCGGCGATGAGACAATCCTCACGGCCGCCGACATGCTGCTGGACGGCGTCCATTTCGACACGCGCCGGCACTCGCCCCGCCAGATCGGTCGCAAGGCGCTGGCCGTCAACCTGTCGGATTGCGCGGCGATGGCCGTTCGGCCCTGGGCAGCGCTGGTCAGCGTCGCCCTGCCCGCGGACTGGTCGATGGAGCTCGCACAGGAACTCTTCGAAGGCCTCAGCGAACTTGCCGACGCCTTCGACTGTCGCCTCATCGGCGGCGACACCAACAGCTGGCATCGGCCCCTCGCGATTGACGTCACGATCCTCGCGAGGCCATACGATAATTTGCGACCTGTCCAACGCCGGGGCGCGGTGCCCGGCGACGCCGTCTTCGTCACGGGCCGGCTTGGCGGCAGCCTGGCAAGCCATCAGATGACATTCACGCCCCGCGTCAATGAGGCACGTCAACTGTCGACGGTGCTCGGAGCGGACCTGCACGCAATGATGGACCTCAGCGACGGTCTATCAACGGACGCGCGGCGGATGGCGTGTGCTGCCGGCGTCGGGATGGTGTTTGATCGGGCCCAACTGCTGGGCGTCGCCAGTGATACGGCGAGGATGAGCGCCGCCGACAACGACGCATTGCTCGCCAGCATTGTCGGAGACGGCGAGGATTTCGAACTGCTTTTCGCGACTTCCGCTGATCGGACATCGGACGTGCCCGATCGAATTGCGATCCAACAAGCGGGCGTCGCGGACACGCCGATCACCTGCATCGGGAAGGTTGTCGAAGAGTCAGGCATTTGGCTACAGTCAACTGATGGTGCACGCAAACCGCTCGAGCCCGCGGGGTGGCAGCACTTCCGATGAATCGCGACACGACGATCACACTCACGACGCACAGCGTCGAAGAGACGCTCGCCCTCGGCGAACGCATCGGCCGCGGGCTGACCGGCGGCGACTGCCTCGCCCTCGTGGGACAGCTCGGCGCGGGGAAGACCTATCTCGTGAAGGGAATTGCGCGGGGGCTCGGCGTGAAGAATGAACGTAGCGTCAACAGCCCGACGTTCGTGCTCGTCAACGAATACAACGGCCGCGTGGCGATCCATCATCTCGACGCCTATCGCCTTGGCAGCGCCGACGAATTGATCGATCTCGGCTTCGAGGAGATGTGCGCTGACGCTTCGATCGCGATTGTCGAGTGGGCCGACCGAGTTCCGGAAGCGATGCCTGCAAACTCGCTATGGATCCGGATCGAGGTCGCAGGAGAAACGGACCGACGAATCGAGATTCGGTGCTCTGACGCCACTTTGGCGAAGCGACTCGCAGATGCAGGCGTGGGGCCCAGTCGTTAACGGGTGCGCGTATTACGAACCGCTGGACTGTAATCGCATCAGCAACGTCTGGCATGCCTGGGAGAGTCGCGGGTCCTTGACGGGCGACTTCAACACACGAATGGCGGAATCCGTCTGCCCCGTCCGCACGAGCGAGTCAACGAGCGCCTGGACCACTTCAAAGCCCGACATGTCGACAACGGACTTGAGCGCGGTGTTCAGATCCGGAATCGCCCGCGTGTGATCGCCGACAAGGTGATAGACGAGTCCGAGATGCCGGGAGAGTTCCGCATTGCGAACGCCCGTCGCGCGGTACATCGTCTCGCCGTCGTCGATCATCGCCTTGGCCAGCGCAATGTCGTCCGCCGAGAGTTCCGAACGCAATCGGCGACGGGCCATCAGTTCACGCCACGTCAACTCGAGATTCCAAAGGGAATACTCGGCAACACTTCGTCGTGCGATCGAGAGAATGCGATCGGCCTTTTCAAACTGCCCTTCCGACATCAGCACGGCGCCGACGAATCCTGTGATCGGCCGGAATCCGCCGCTGTGCGTCTCGGGCTTCTGCCAGTACCGGATTGCCTCGATTTCCGATTCGGAGAATCCCTTTTCATACTCGGCGCAGAGACGCTCCGACCGCGCCAATGCCTCGGGATTACTCTCGGCATAGAACGGCGCCCGAAACAACGTGCGCATGCGATGCTCCACGCCGAATCGATCATATTCGTTTTCACCGAGCCTTTTCGCATAGACATCCCACGTCGGCTGCTGCGCCGCCGTCGCACGGTCGACGCGCAACGGGCCGGTCAATTGCGACATGCGCTTGATCAAACTTTCGGCGATCAGGGCCTGGCCTCGCAACGTCGGATGCACATGGTCGTCCATCAGCTCCCAACCCGTCGCCCCGCCCGGACTCGCTTCCCGAAAATCGGCTTCCAGGTCGCAGAGAATCGCCCCACCGTCATTAGCGACGCGGCGAACGACGTCGCTGAGCGTTCCCGGCGCTCGCCATGGCATCGGATCGAGTTCCAGTGCTCGCTTGTAATGCGAAAGCGCGTCGTCATCGCGTCCCAGTGCGGTCAAACATCGGCCAAGAAGGTGATGCGCCCTCGCATGTTGCGGATCCAGAGAGACCGCGTCCTCCAGCGGTTTGATCGCCTCCGCTGGGCTCGTCGGCATCAAGCGAACAGCGTCCGCGAGGGACGCCTCGAATCGCTTCAGCGCGGCGGCGTCGAGCGTTGGTTCGAGATCGCGCCCCAGCGGCGCCATGTCGCGCTCATTCGCGGGCAGCGTGCAGATGATGACCGGCACGTCGCGCGCCGTGCACGCCGCGACCATCGTCGTTAGGTGATTCCGCAGGTTGTCCGCCGCGGCCGCGCGCCGTGCGTCGTCGGGGCCGATTCGTCCGTCGGCAATCACGCACTCCATCAGGCTCTTCGCGCGATCGTCATCGGCCGGCGCCGCTTCGGGCGCCTGACGCGTGCGGACGTCCGCGAACCATTGGCCGAGGCCTGTCTTGCGGAACGCTCGCGCCGCCTTCATCGTCCAGGTCGACTGGCCGAATGCATGCAACGAGGCGACGCCGCAGGCCCCGTAGAACTCATTGTTGCCACTGTAGATGATGACCAGATCGGGCTCGTATTCGAGCGCCTCGTCAAGGATGTACATCACGGGAAAGCTGGCGACGGCCGTTGTTCCGAAATTCAACACCTCGAGGTCCCGGCCGGGCCAAAGATCTTTCAGCATCGCCTCGAGAAACGACGTGGAAACGAGGGGCTTCGGCTGAGGAAAACCCCGCATCGCCGATCCGCCGAATGTCATGATCCGCGTCCGCCCTTTCGGCTTCGGCGTGACGAAAACATGTTCTTCCATGCTTCCGGTCGTACTCAGATTCTGCCAGAAGAATGTGTTGATACCGGGTTGAAAGGTACCGACGTATTGCGTACCTCGGTACTCCTTCATTTTCTTGAGGACCGGCGGGTATCCGCCATACCCTGCGAGTCGGCAGATCGCCTCGCCGATCAGAATGGGCGACAGCGACAAGAGCACAGCGACGATGCGGAACATCCACTTTCGTCGAGGAGACATGAGACGAGGCGCGGGTGCGGCAGTCGACTTGTCGGATTCGACATTCATGCGCTGAAAATCAACAGACAGCGTTGCGTTTGCTGCAGGGATTCACGGGATCTGCACCAGATCGCGTCGCAACATGATCTGAGTATATACGAAAAAAGAAGCGCAGCCGCTTGGCTGCGCTTCTCGAGGAAAATCCAGTTGGCTCTCATTGTCGGCTCAATCGCATGCTTCAGCGATGCATGGAGCCTTTCGTCGTCGAAATCAGCGTCGGCGGCGAATCAGCGCCAAAGCGCCGAAGCCGAGCAGCGCCATCGTCGCCGGCTCCGGCGTGATGACCGTCTTGACTGTGCCGTTGAGAACGTCAACCCACATTTCGACGTGGTTGTTCACGGCGTCCGTCGTGAAGTCGATGTTGTTCGTGTTTACGTTGCGGCTGTTGGTGCTGATGGAGTCCCAGCTTCCCGTAACCACCGGCTTCCAGGCGTAGTTGCCCGGCGCCAGCGTGGCCTCAAACTTGAAAATGCCGCCGCCCTGGTCGGCCATCGGCGTGTTAATATTACCGTTGTCCCAATCGGAACCACCCACCTGGCTCTGGAAGCTGCCGGTTGCCGTCCAGCTCGTGTTCGGCTCAAAGGCCACTTTGACGCGATTCGTGTCCGGCAGCCAGCCGTCCGCGTAGGTGTTCGTGTCGAGCGTGAGCGTGTTGCTGCCGGTTCCGTCGCCGTATGCCCACTGGTTGCCGGCAGGATGCACTTTGGAATCCCAGTTGCCTGGCAGCGAGATGATGTCGAACAACTCGCGATTATTCGGCGTGCCCGTCCAGGAGTAGTCCCAGATGCCGCTCCCGCCGAACGTCTCGGTCATTGCATTGCCGTTGACGTCCCAACCGTTGGTCGTGCCCGGGCACCAGAAATCAGCGTGCGCGGGTGCGGCGATCAACATGACGATCGCCAGTGCTTTTACAAATGTCTTCATTCCTCTGCTCCTTTATTCTTGCGAGAACCGCAATAGAAAAAACGGGAAATACACTTCTTGCTCCGACCGAACGAGCGGTCGCAACCAGTATTCACTTACCGGGTGCTCGAAACGACTCACTACGAAGCGCCGGACACCCGCCAATCGAAGGCCCAGTTTCCTGCGACCTACCCGTCGCCCACTAAGCCAAGCCCTCTGAAAAAACATTTTATCAGGGCCGCAATCGCGATTCAATCGTTTTTGCCGACCCCTTTGTCCGAGATCTTTTCGCCCCTCAAAACTCACAGGACCGCGGCAATAAGCCCGTCACGGGCTCCCGGCGCCTACTGTGACACCAGAATCGTCGCAAAGTCCGATATGTCGCCGACATTCACCAGACCGTCGCAATTCGTGTCCGCCGTCGGAAGGAAGAACTCTAGCTGCACCAGCGATACGAACAATTCGACATCGAGGCCGTTGATTGCACCGTCGGCGTTCAGGTCACCGACGCCCAATGCCGACCCCGTGAACGACTGGACCCCGGTAAACGTCTCGTGACGGGTATTTCGAACGCCGTCCGGGCGAACCTCGACGGCGACGATATCCACGCGATGGTTGCCCGTCGTCAGCAGGCTCCGAGTCAGCGTGAAAGTGTCGGCGAACCGCGTCGCCCTGTTCGACGCGCCCATCGCCAACCCTTCAAAGTTCGTATCGTCCTGCCGATCCAGGAAAACATACACGTCGTCGACGCTGCCTTGGGCTTCAATCACGAAGTTCACGGGCGTCGTCATCACATCGTGATCGCACGTCGCCGTCGGCGAAACAAACTGGAATGCCGGCGCTTCGTTGTCCACGAAGATCACGATCCTGAATTCGCCGAACAACGGCTGGGTTCCGCCGGGGCGATGCCGGTACGCTCGCACAGTAATGTAGTGATATCCGTCGCCGAGTTGCGATGCATCAATCGTCTGTCGATACGTGCCTGTGCCGCCACCGAAGCGCGGCGAGTTTTCCGTCAGGAAGTCCTCGAAGCCGTAATCGACAGCCGTCGAATCCGTATGATCGACGCCGCCGTTGCCGTTGTGGTCGACGAATCCCGAGTCAATCCGAAAGACGGCCGCGTCGTCCGTGTTCGGATCCGATGGGTCCGTCTGCTGCGTCTGAAGGAGAATATCGAACGTCGACGACGTCACGATCGTGACGGGATTGACGCGCTGCCGAGGATCGGGCGTGCTCGCCGAATCCGGCGGCGCGACGATCGTTGTCGCATTGGCGATGGACAGCGTGCCCGTCGGTACGGCCGGACCGTAGATCACATACCCGTTGCGATGCGACGCCTGGGCCGTGCTGCTGTTTCGCGGTACGCGGAAGTTCGAGATGACGCCGCCCGCGCCGACAGTGATGAGCTCGGGGATGTCGCCGTTCGGATCGACGATCGGGCTCGCCGCATTGCCCGTCAGCTCGTGCAGCCTCGTGCCGGCGGGAAACGCCGTCGTGATCGACACGCTGTCGAAACCATTGGCGTTGCTGTCGTTCAGCCCTACGAGCACATTGTCTTCGCTCGACGGACTTCGGCGCGTGAATGCAAGCACGTCGTTGCGATTGCTGTTCAGCGGGAAAAAGAACCCGCGTCCATACTGGTTGCGAATCTTGACAAGCGTCGTAATGCGAGTGCCGCCGAGCCCGATCGCATCGAGCCGGCTGTCCGGCGCCGGGAACCCAGGCACGCCGAATTCGAGCGCGTTGTGATACACGACGGCCGGCCCCGGCCGCATCAGCACGTACGCCTGAGATACTGTGTCGTCGAGATTAAAGCTGTTGTCGTGGCTCGTGACGTGATGCACGCCGACAGTGCCGTTGTTGAACCCGTCGTCCGCATTGTCCACCGAAGCGCCGAGGACATTATTCCAGTTCCCGAATCCGCCGGCAGAGATAATATCGCGGAGCTGCCCCGCTTCATTCAAGTCCAACGCATCGCGGTTACCGAACTCCCAACCCAATGCGGGCCAGCCAGGACCGCCGTTCTCTCCCGGCTTGCGGACCCAGTCGAGAATGCGGCTGTTGCCCTCGACGGCTTCGCCGAAGGAATACGGCGTCTTTGATACACCATCGAAATCGACGTATCGACCGTAGACCGCCGCATCCCAGAGATTGTCGAAGAACCACTCGGGCGTGTGCTTGATCGCATCGAGTCGGAAGCCGTCCACTTTCAGGACTTCCAGGTAGTACTTCGTCGTCCTGAGCAGAAGTCTGGATGCGCTCTCCGGCACGGCATCCCCTGCCGCCGGATCCGCAGTGTTGAAGGGGTAGAACGTGTACTGCGGCGGGTTCGGATTGCGACTTGTCCCGGGATTGTTCGGCATGATCGCTGGCAGATCCGTATCCGGGTAGAACTTCGCATTCGCCGGATCGGGCTGATTGCGAACCGCGCCGGGCAGCATGGGAATGTTGTCGGCATCGACGGCGACCGGATGGCGGATCCACTCATACGCCGCGCCGCCCTTCGACTGGTCGATGTCGATCAGGCCGAGCAGGCGACCATCATAGAGGTTGTAGCATCCGTCATTGGGGTTCGTGGACTGCGGACATCCATTGCTGTAGGCGTGGAAATCGCCGAACGCATCGCCCGGCAGCTCCAGCGCGAAGCCGGGATAGCCGCCGTTCTCCCAAAACGAGTTCCCGTTGTTCAGAAACGGATCGTCGGACGTCGTGATATCGGGGAAGGAATTGTGATTGAGGAGGAAGTCGACATACACGCGCACGTTGGCGCGATGCGACTGGTCGACCATGAGCCGGAACCCGCTCTCGGTGCCGTAACGCGTGGGGCTCGTCGTCGACCCGAGGTCAAATCGATCGAACAGGTCATAGCCGACGCCTGACGTCCCCGCTGTCGCCTTTTGGACCGGCGGCAACCACGTGCCGTCGTATCCGGCCATGAATACGTCGGGCATTCGATAGCGAATCGTGTCCCAGCCGGACTCGAAGTACTGGAGAATCGTGGGTGGATCCTGAGCCGCATTCGCCGTCGCCGCGAACGCAGCCAGCGCCGGCAACATGAGCAGTCTCACGAGTCCTGTCCGAGCAAACCTGCCGATCATCTGGCCTTCCCCCGTCAACACATTCGCCGAGCGCCCCGGAAAACTCGGAGGGCTCCGAGAACATGTCACTGTGAATCTGTGATAGGGGAAACCCGTCCGCGATCGACGGCGCGATCGTGGACGGGCATTCCCGCTGCATGCGCGATGCGATCGGCTCGCCGGTCGCACCACGCAACGTCTTCTCAATCTCGAATCACGGCACCAAAGCGTTGACGAACGCCTGAACGTCCAGGCCGTCGATGTCGCCGCTGTTGTCCACGTCCGCCTTCATCAGCGGACACGGGTCCGTGTTCGTTCCGAGCAACACATCAACGAAGGCCGTGATGTCGTTGACCGACGGGTCGACGCTCGTGATGTCCACGCTTCCGTCGCCGGTAATGTCCGCCGGATCACTGCCACACGGATTCGGCGTCGTCAGCGTGTAGGTGAAGAACTGGTTCCCCGCGCCGATCGCTTCGTTGCTGAGATCGACGAGTCCGGGATTCCCGATGTTCCCCGCATCACCGCGGCCGAGCGGCGGCAGGAACTGGTTCGACAGGTAACCAAACTGACCGGACACGTACGCCAGCAATTTGATCTGCGTCATTCCGTCGGCCGTCAGCATGCCGATGTCGCCGAACGGAATGTCGAACTCCATGCCGGTTTCCGCAGACGTCGCATTCGCGGCGCTGTCGGCCGTCACACCCGCGACGTTGCTGTCGTCGAACGCGATCTGGAGGCAAAGCGGATTATTCGGCGGCGTCGGGCTCGCCTGGTTGCCGAACTGCGTGTAGTTGTCCTGCGTCGCCAGTGCGCCGTTCACATCCAGCCCGTCGCCCATGAACGCCGGGACGTTGGTTCCGTCAAATCCCGTCGGCGACGTGTACGACAGGTTGTTCTTCATCGTGTACGTCGCAAACTGCGTGCCGGGAACCGTCGTCAAATTGACGCCCGTTTCCGCGAGGTTGTTGACGCCGCCGCCCGCGCCCGGCAGGAGCTGGTTGCTCCAATAGCCGCCGCCGGAGACGACGTATGCAGCGACGCGAATATCCGCACCATCCGCCGGCGTGCCGTTGAGCCCGACCAGCGAGGCGCGATCGATCGCGAGCTGGAAGCCCTTCCGCGCTGTTCGCGCGTTGACGATCTGCTGGCTCGGCGGGCTGCCCATGTCGTCATCGTCCGCCGGGTTGGAATTCACTCCGGCGGCATTCGTGTTGTCATAGGCGAAGATGTCCGATCCCGTCGGCGGCAACGCACTCGCCATCTGCGTCAACGGCGTGACAACGTTGCCCGCAATGTCGACCAGCGTCGCCGTGTCCGCCTGCGTGTTGAACACAACGGCGAACTCGGGAATGAAGTCGTCATCCATGATGTCGCCGCTCATGCCCACCAGTGCGCTCGGGTATGTCGGATTGCCCGTATTCAGCGCCGGCGCCGTCGCCGACGTCAGGAAGGTATCGAGAAGCACGACAATCGCATTGCCATTCGCTTCGAGGTTTCCGGACAGACCGAGGTAGAGGTTGTTGGCATCGTTCTGCACGAACATCTGATCAAGTTCGCTGCCCGCCGAAAGGTCGCCCGGCGGCGGAGCCAACGTCCCATCGCCCGAGTTTCGCGTCGCGACGCCCAGGTACCGAGTGACGTTCGTCGACAGCGCCGTCAGATAGGCGTCGTAGAAGGTGCTGCCGCCCATTCTCGCCTGAACCGTCAACGCATAATCCGGAGCGAAAGCACTGTCGAACATGAACTGATTGACGCCCGGTTCGCCGTTACCTCCGCCAAGTGCGTCGGGCGGCGACGTGATGCCCGACGGCGTCGTCGAACCGGCCTGGTCATCCGTATCGAGAAGGAGAACGAACGCGTTGCGGTTGTTCTCGAGGTTGCCCGTGATGCCGACGCGCAGTCGATTGTCCGTGTTCGTCACGAACATGACGTCCATTTCCGATCCAGGAGGATTGGACGGCGGCGCAATGATCGTGTCTTCAAAACAGGTGTAGTTGTTCTGGACGGCACGCGAGCTTCCGGCCAATGCCGAGAACGCGCTCGGAATGCTCTGAGCGCTGAAGGCGCCGGGTTTCGTCGTCCGGACCGGCAGTGATACCGTCACGTATTGATTTCCCGTGTAAGGCGCCTCGCCGAGATCGATTCCCGCAGGCAGCAGGTCCGCCACGAAGCCGGGGCAGCCGATGGCGCCGCCGAGATCGTCGCGAAGACTGATGCTCCACGAATTCAACGTACCCGTATTACCGGTCACGAAGTCAGTGATGAACAGAACCCATTCACCCGCCGTCGGATCGGCGTCATTAAACGTCAACAGGGATTCCCACGACTCGAAGTCGGGCGAACTGCCGGGAGCCGTCCAGTTCGCCTGGTCCTCGCCGCCCACGACAAACGTGGTGTTCATGTTGGCGCCGGCCGCGTTGGCATTCGTCGTGACAAGCTGCGGACCGTCCCAAAGTCGGACGGTGCGATCCGAGTCCGTGTGCCACAGATCGATGGCCAACTCGCTCATGTCCGGATGCGTGATGTCGACCGTGACTTCAATACCCGTCACGCGCGAGAGCCCCTGCGTGATTGCATCGCTCGGCGTGATCGTGTCGGAGGCCGTGTTCGGCACATCGCCCGCCATCGCGTCACTCAGCGCGACCATCGGCGCCGCGGATTCGTTCGCCAGCAGCGTCGCACCCGTCTCATTGAGCGGCGGCAACCACTGATTGCTGACGAAGCCCGTCCCGCCCGTGATCGTCGCGGCGATCTTGATATCGTCGAGCTGTCCCGGCGAGAGACCAAGATCGCTCAGCAGAATCGAGAACTGAACGCCGCTGTTTGCCGTCAACGCCGCCTCTGACTGGCGAATCGGATCGTCGCCGATAATGCCGTTGACGCCGGCGATGTTGCTGAGGTCCGCCGAATAGACGCTGAGGTCGCCGCCCGTGTGAACGGCCGTATCCGTCGAGAACGTCAGCGGCGTGTTGATGCCGAACTCGAATTCGACGATGTCGGCGTGATGCTGATTCCCGCCGCGATCATATTGAATCGCAAGATCCGGCGTGAAATCGTCATCGAAGACGAATTGATCCATGCCCTGCAACGCCGGATCGTCGCCGAACGCCGCCGGATTGTTGGTCGACAGGTTGTTGGGAATGAAGTTGACGTCAAAGGGAACCGTATCCAGGAAGACGATGATGTGGTTGTTGAAACCCTCATCCGCCGGAATGTTGCCCGTAATGCCGATATAGAGCTTCTGGAGATCGCTCCAGACGAACAACTGGTCCAACTCGCTGCCGTTCGTCGTGAACGGGGCGAACTCTTCGGCATCGCCGAATCCAGTGAAATTATTCTGCGTCGCAATCAAGGAGCCCATCGGATAGGCCCCGGGAATATCCGTGCCGTCGATGATGCCCGTCGGCGCCGTCGCCATTGCGTCGACAGTGTACGTCACGTGCTGAAGACCCGGGTAACCGGGGGAGAATTCGTCGCTCGGGAGGTTCTCGTTATTGAAATCGACAGGATTCGTCGGGCTCGGATCGCCCGGATTGACGACGGTGCCGCCTGTCGCCGGCACGTTGAAGTTGTTCGTTCGGTTCAGCGGCGGAAGGCTTTGATTGGAAATCGTGCCTACGCCGTTGGCGATCAACGCCTGAATGTTGATCTCGTCCGTATTCGCAATTCCCAGCGTCGCGAGCGGCAACTTGATCTCGAATCCGTTCAGGGCCGACGCCGCATTCGCCTGCTGCAACAGCGGGTCATTCACGGCCTCTGCATTGACGCCATCCAGGTTGCTGTTGTTGACCACGAAGTCCATCCCGGAACCTTCGATCAGCGCCGTGCCGGCCGAGTTCGCCGGCAGACTCAGGTCGAACAGAACGCCGTGCTGAACGCCGCCCGTGTTCCAGATGGCGACGGCAAAATCCGGATCGAAGTCGAGCACGAGTCCATCCACTTCGCGCAGCGCGTTGGAGTTCGTCGCCGGATCGCCGAGGCCGCATCCGCAGTCAGCGAGGCATTCGTTCATCGCGATCGCCTGACACGCATCGCTCCACTCGTAGAACGGTTGATTCACGTCGCAGGAAATCGACAGCGCCGCAACGCAGGACTCGCACACCATGTCGCCGCACGCCAGACCGCCCAGGTCCGTGTTGTCGGCGCAACATCCGGCGGTATCCAGCGTCGTCGGAATCGCACCCGCATCCGTGTCGATGAACACGAGGACCGTGTTCTCGAGACTGTCGGAACGATCCGTGTTTCCGGTAATTCCGATGTACAGGTTGGTGCCATCGTTCGTGACGAACATCTGATCGAGCTCGTTACCCGCCGATGGCTCCTCCGTCGGCGGCGCAACGTCGCCGAACCCCGTCGGGTTGTCCTGGACGACGAATTCGGCCCCGACCTGCAGGTAGCGCGTCGGAATGTCGCGTCCTGTGATCTGGGTGAGAGAATTGCAGTCCCCGGCCATTGCTCGCGAAGCAGCGCCCATATAGGCGCCGACCCCTACAAACGTCGAGACGATCAGACAAATTGCATAGTCTTTAGACTTTGCGGACACGCTCCACCTCCTACTGTTCCGTCAGTATGACGCGGCGTCGGCCGCGTATGCTTCCAGGAAAATTCTTGCTTCCACAAACCTGATGATCTTTCCGGCGACCTGAAGCGGCCGCGCGATCCTCCCCATTCATACGATTGTCCACGAAGGGCAATCCCGTATCCAGATCTACTGCACCTCGCCGTAATTCAGACTCGTGAGCAGTCGCGGCGGGCCGAAAAAAAACGCTCCTGTTCAACTGAACAAGAGCGTGTCATTCGATGGTTTGAACTTCCGAGCTTCGATTCGCCGCGCCGTCACTCGATTGAAGCGGCCGCGTCGCGATAATCGGACCCCAGTACTTATTTGACAGCGCCTGCAGATCATCGAAGCTGCCCGTTCGCAACTGGCCCCATTCGACATGCCCATCCAGCAGTAGGATGTTCATCCCGCGCGTGCCGTGATTGTCCTCAGGCGTCAGCCCCGTGAATGATTGCACTGTCGTGTCATTCTTGTTGCTCTGATCCGCCATCAGCAGAAAATCGCCGCGGTCCGTGATACGCCAGAGGGCGACATAGAAATAGCTGATGAATGACTTTCCGAGATTGCCCTCAATCGGCAACGTGCGCGGCAGTTCCGCATACTGGTTGACCGAAGCAGTCGGCCACAATTCGCCCGGCGTCGTCGGCGTCGTATGCGGCCGGTTGTTCATCTTGTCGCTCGGGCAAAGCAGTACTTTCGGTTCGGGCAAGTAGAACGGCGTCGGATTGCCCTCTCGTGTATTTCGACGCTCGACGATATCGCGAATCATGCCGGCGAAATTCGGGCCCCATTCCGGTGAAGCGCCGTCCTGAACCGTTGCCAGTTCGGACAGCGTCGGACTGCTGATCGTGGGATGTCCCTTAGCCGGAAACCAGCCGTCAAAGTCCTCTGTGTATTGTTGAAATGCGATCCCGATCTGCCGCAGATTCGTGCCGCAGACCGTTCGTCGTGAGACCTCCCGCGCGCGCGATAACGCGGGCAGAAGCACTGCGATCAACAATGCGATGATCGCAATCACGACGAGCAGTTCAATCAGTGTGAATCCATCTCGATTCGACGCGACGGCAGTCGATCGACGCCCCGTAATGTGTCCGACTTGCGCTTGTTCTGCTTGATCCATCTTTGCGTCCTAGCGCTGGCTCGAATGAGTTTCGATTCGACTTGAATCCGATTGCATCCGAGCGGTTTACGTCGTAGAATAGATAAAACCTTTTACCGAATCGAGTATATCGTTTTTCCTGGCGCGTTCAAGGAATTCCGCCACTCGATTCTAGGCGTCTTTGAGACGCCCCGGGGGGCAATCTCCGGTAAACTCGAATCGTACCTGCGGCACGTTATTTGGACACGCGTCGATTCTACTCTCGAAGAAGATCGCTAAATGGCCAAAAGAAAAGCAGTTAGCATCAAAGATGTCGCCCGGGAGAGCAACGCGTCGCTCACGACGGTCTCCCTCGTGCTCAACAACCGGGACGGTCGCATCAGCCGGGCAACGCGTGAGCGGGTCCTCAGCGCCGTTGAGCGACTCGGCTATCGCCCGAGTCGCCTGGCCCAGAGCCTGCAGTCGCAGCGATCGGGTTTTCTCGGGATTCTCGTCCCGCAACTGCGGCATGCGTTCGCGGACATTTACTTCGGCGAGTTGATCAGCGCCATTCAGGAGACCGCCGCGGAGAACGACTACAAGATCATTCTCGATGTGGCCAACCCACGTTACCTCGAACGCAACCATCATCTCGAGCTGTTCCGTCGTCATTACATCGACGGTCTCCTCTGTCTCGGCGTCACCAACAACGATACCTATCTGGATGACTTCAGCGACGATCACCCAGTCATCGTTGTGAACAATCGGGTCGCCGGCATCGATCTCGACTTTGTGCAATGCGACTACGCGGAAGCGGGCCGAATCGCCGCAACGCATCTTTGCGAACTCGGCCATAAGAAAATCGGTTACATCCACGGCGCGACGGAGGTTCAGACCACCGCCGATCTTCGAGACGGTTTCGAAGATGTGCTGAATCGCCTCAAGCTGTCGCTGCCGACCTCACGCACCGAGGACGGTCTCTATACGGAAGAAGGCGGCGCCGCCGCGGCAATTGCGTTGCTGACGCGCGATCCCGGCATCACGGCGATCTTCTCCGGAAACGACAAGATGGCGATCGGCGCCATCAGCGGTCTGAAGCAGATCGGCAAGCGCGTCCCCGACGACGTCAGCGTCATCGGATGCGACGATATTCACCATGCCGAATTCTGCGATCCGCCTTTGACGACGATTCATACGCCCATCTTCGAAGTGGGCGCCCGCGCATGCAAACTGCTGCTGGACCTCATCAGCAGCAAGGCGGAATCCGTGCGCGAAACGCAGGCCGTTTCTCTTTCTGTTCGAAAGTCCACCGCTGCGCCGCGCAAAGGCCGCAACGGCGCAACTCAGTAGCATCAGCCATGAAAATCAAAGCAAACGGATCGACGCATCTGTTCGACGTGCGGCAATCGACCTGCGCCGCGGGTCATTGCCACTTGGACCATCGACCTGGACTGATCGTCTTCGTCGCCATTCTGCTGCTGACTGCAGCCGGCGCCGTCCGTGCAGACGACGACGCCGTCTATCTCGCCGGCACATTCAACAACTGGGCGACGCAGTCCGCTGATTGGCAGATGGATCGAGTGGACGACTCGACGTTCAAACTCGGCAGATTCTGGCGTGCAGGCGTTTACGAATTCAAGTTCGTTTTCAACGGCTCCTGGGATCGGCATCTCGGCGCTGCTGACGGGAATCATCTGCAGATGCCCGGGCGTGACGTCGAACTTCGAGTCGACGGCTCGGGATACTACGTCATCACGCTTGACGCGAAACGCCGATCGTGGGCGTTCGACCGGGCAACGCCGCGTGAGCCGATACCGGTTCTCGATATACAACGCGAATCCCTCGACACGTACTTGCTGGACGCCTCTCATTCCCCTTGCCCGCCGACGAACGACAATCGGAAGCCTGAATTTCGATTTGCCGCGATACGGCTTTCCGGCGGTGATGCAGGGGGCGATATCGCTTCGGCCCGGGACGACGTAACCCTCGAGCCACTCGGCAACAGTCGCGCGCGTCTGACGATCCGCCGCGAAGGCGACTATCGCATCAGCACGGCCATCCGATACGGGCCCAACGCGGCCGTCCGATCATCGACGGACCATCACTTTGGCGACGGTTTCGTGCTGCGCGTCGCGTCGACACCGCCGAAGGAGAAGCTGCTCTATCCGATCGATGCGCATCGATGGGGAATTCCCGTCGTCGTCTCCGCAATTACATCGCCGATGTCGCTGAATGCACTCTCCCCTGCTTCAGCCGTGCCGGTTACGATTCCCGAGGACATTCACGCGGATCGAGTGTTGATCGTGACAGACGAACGAACAGGCAAAGTGGAATACAAAAGCGAAGGCTGGCACGAGTTCATTTTCAATCCAAAGAAGGGACTGAACCTGCCTGACGATACGCCGATCGAGTCCGTCGCCCTCATCGGCGACTTCAACGGCTGGCGCGCCGATGCGAATCCCATGCGGCTGGACAGCAACAATCGCTACCGCACGATTCTCGAATTGCCCGAAGGCGTGCATCACTACAAGTTCGTCGTCAACGGCACGATCTACGTCGAGGACGCCGCGGGCGACAAACGATTCCGCGTGTCCGACGGCAACGGCGGCTTCAACAGCGGTCTGCTCATCGGCGACGACGCGGCGACGTTCGGCGGATCGAAGCCCGGCGAAATCAACACAATGGCGCTGAAGCACGATCCGACCAACGATCGATATTTATCGCTGATCGCTTCCGACGTCGCGCGTTTCACGGTTCGCACGCTGGCGGACGATGTGAAGTCGGTCGACTTGACTGTGATTGGGCTCGACGACTCCATTCAACTCCGAAAGAGCGAAACGGCCTTTGGTTTCGACTACTGGACAGTCCACGCCGGTATTCCCTCTGGCGCTGGAACCATCCAATATCGATTCTGGTTGGTTGCCGCCGGAGATGCCCCCGAGGATGCGGACAAGAGCACGGAAAAGGTCCACCTTGACGCGGGCGGCGCATATTCGTGGCTGATGCACGTGCGTTTCCACGAATTCAAGGCCGTGATTCCGGGAACGCTCGAAGCCCCCGACTGGGCCAAGCGCGCGACGTGGTACCAGATCTTCCCTGAACGCTTCCGTAACGGCGATAAGTCCAACGACCCGCCGCGGACCGTCCCCTGGACGCAGAAATGGGACGCCCCCTACAAGCCCGGCACGGATGTCGTCAAAGGCTCGCCGCAGGACTTTGAGGAGAAAGGCACGTTCTTTCAGTACATCTTCGATCGGCGCTACGGCGGCGACTTGCAGGGCGTGCGCGAGAAGCTGCCCTACCTGCGCGATCTCGGCGTGACGGCGATCTACTTCAACCCGGTCTTTCAGGCCGAGTCGCTGCACAAATACGACGCATCCGATTATCGACACATCGACGATCGCTTCGGCGTCGCCGGCAGCATCAAGAAACTCAAGGGCGAGACGACGGATCCCGCCACATGGCAATGGTCCGACTCCGACAAGGTCTTCCTCGACTTCCTCGATGAAGCGCATCGCATGGGCTTCAAAGTCATCATCGACGGCGTCTTCAACCACACGGGCCGCGACTTCTGGGCATTCCAGGACGTGCTCAAGAACGGAAAGAACTCGGAATTCGCAGACTGGTTCGAGATCAAGAGCTGGAAACCGTTTCATTACGAAGCGTGGGACAAGGAAGACGGCTCGCTGCCGAAACTTAAGCACGACGAAGCGCTCGGTCTCGCCAAGCCGATTCGTGAACATCTCTTCGCCGTCACCCGTCGATGGATGGACCCCAACGGAGACGGCGATCCGTCCGACGGCATCGACGGCTGGCGACTCGACGTTGCCAGCGACATCAACGCAAACTTCTGGCGCGACTGGCGCAAAGTCGTGAAAGAGACGAATCCCGACGCCTACATCGTCGCCGAGCTCTGGCAGCGATCGCAGGAGTGGCTCGACGGCCGGACGTTCGACGCCGTCATGAATTATCCTTTCGCACGGCGCACGCTTCGATTCGTTATCAACAACAAGAAAGCCTCGACGGCGTCGAAATTCAGAGACGAGATCGCGGAGATGTACGGCTGGTATCGACCGCAGGTGAACTATGTCCTGCAGAATCTCTACGACAGCCACGACACTGATCGCGTCGCGTCGATGTGCATGAATCCCGACGTCGAATACGACGAGGCGAATCGCGTGCAGGACAACGGGCCCAACTACAACACGAGCAAGCCGACGCCCGATGCCTACTTAAAGCTCAAGCTGCTGGCGACGATCCAGATGACCTTCCTGGGCGCTCCGATGGTCTATTACGGCGATGAAGTCGGCATGTACGGGGCCGACGATCCGTCCGATCGCAAGCCGATGCTGTGGCCCGATTTGCTGCCTTACGAGGACCCCGAAGAACGCATCGAGTCGGATGTTCTCGAACACTATCGGCGGATGATCGCGATCCGCAACTCGCATCCCGCGCTGCAACTTGGCGACTACGAGCCCGTGCTTGCGGATGACGCCAAGGCGATATTCGCATTCACGCGCACGTTGGGCGATGAGTCGATTCTCGTCGTACTCAACAGCAGCGACGGCCAGCATCGACTCGACGTGCCCGTCCGTTGGCCAGACGGGGCGGACGTCGTGCAACTTGATGACCCGGAGCAGTGCGAACTCGTCGCGCCCGACGACGGCATGCCGGCGTCAAGGTCGTGCGTACGGCCCAAGGCGAAGCGGCCGGCGTCGAACCTGAAAGTCGAAGCGGGCCGTCTGCACGGCAAGATGCTGGCGCCGCGGACCGGCGCAATATTCACTGTCGTGCACGAAACCAAAACGCCTTGAATTCGATTCCGATGACCCGAACGTTCCTCCGGATCGACGCAATCCGGAGCGTCGATGGACCCAATGATCGCCGCCCTCGGCAAAGCTCTGCGATTCTCGATGCGATCCCTGATCGCGCTGATCGCCCTCGCGCTCGTGTTGTGGGCGTTTTATTGGGTGTTGTCGCGCCCGTTCCGGCGTAAGGCACTCAATCCCAATCAGATCGAGCTCTCGGTCATTCACTGGGGCGAAAACAACGAAGACGCCATCGTCGCCGATCTCGTACGGGACTTCGAGGCGCAGAATCCGGATATTCGTATCAGCCGCACCAACCTCGGCCAGGCTGCCGCCGTCAACACCAAGCTGCAGACGATGTTTGCCGCCGGCGATCCGCCCGACGTGTTTTATCTCGGCTACGAGAAAGTCGCGGATTTCGCTTCCAAGGACCTCCTCGCCGATTTGCAGCCGCTGATCGACGAAGACATCCGCCAGCATCGGGAGACCGTCGATCTTTCGGACTACTTTCCCGCCGCGCTGCGTGCCTACGAATACAACGAGAAAACCCAGCTCGTCGGCAGCGGAAAACTCATCGCACTGCCGAAGGACTTCACGACGGTCGGGTTCTACTACAACATCGACCTCCTTCGGCGGGCCGGCGTCGAACCGCCGTCTCCTGATGGATGGACCTGGGACGAATTTCACGACGCCGCGCAGAAAGTGGCAAAGCTCCCCGGCTGCTACGGCGCCGATTTCGTCACATGGGAAGCGATGATGCGCATGTGGGTATGGACCCACGGCGAGCGCTTCGCCGATCCTGACTGGCAGACGTTTCATCTGGAAGATCCGGACGTTCGAGCGACGCTCAAGAAGCTCCAGAGCTGGTTCCACGACGAGACGCGCACACTCGTCAGCGCCAAGACGCAGTTGGAAACCGGCCTTGAGCCATTTCTCGCCGGCAACGTCGGTTTCGCAGGCCCCTTCGGTCGCTGGAAGGTTCCGACGTATCGCCTTATCGATGACTTCAAGTGGGACATCGCCCCGTTGCCGCACGCGAAGGACTCGCCGCCGGCCAACGGCATCATGACGGCTGCCTGGGCCATCGCCCGACAATCGCCAAACAAGGAGGCGGCCTGGCGATTCGTGAAATACATGAACAGCGTTCGCGGTCAGACGCGGATGTGCGAAGCCGGTCTTGCTATCCCGGTTCTCAAGAGCGTCGCCTACAGCGATGCCTTCAAACAGGAAGGACAGTCTCCGAAGAACTGGCGCGTTTACCTCGACGCTGAGAAGTGCGCTCGCGTTATCGACTGGCCCATCGATCCAAACTTCATGCAGCAGTTCCGACTGCGGCTGGAAGACATCTATAAGCAGAACAAGTCGGTCGATACGGCGACAGCGCGCGTCGCCGCGGAATGGCGGGCGAACGGCGAACGACACAGACGGGAGCTGAGTTATCCGCACGTCGACTGGTTGCCCGTCACGCTGTGGATCGTTTTGCCGATCGCCTTCTGCATCGGGCTCACGGCCTTTCTCTGGTGGCGGCGTCGCTCGCGCGGCATCGGCTTCCAGGAGGAGCTGGCCGGCACGCTGATGGTCAGCCCGTGGTTAATCGGCTTCGCTGCGTTCACGGCGTTTCCCGTTGTCATGTCACTACTACTCTCGTTCATGCACTGGAGCGGCATGGCACCGCTCGATACTGCGAAGTGGGTCGGTCTCGACAACTTCCGCAGTCTCTACGAGGATGCGGGATTCAGACATTCACTCAAGATCACTGCGATCTACGCCCTGCTGGCCGTCCCGACGGGGCAGCTCGTCGCGCTGATCGCCGCCATGCTGTTGGCGCGCGAGTGGCGTTCGATCGGCGTCTTTCGCGCCATCTGGTATCTGCCGAGCGTGCTGGCGGGCGTCGGCATGGCGATCATGTGGAAGTGGGTCTTCGACTGGGAAAACGGTCTGCTCAACGCCTTGATCAGCCCCATCTGGATTTTCGGCGACTCACCGCCGCATTGGCTTGAGAAGGACGCGGACTTCTGGGGCGTGCCCGTCTTCGCGATGATCAATCTCTGGGCGATGGGCGGCGCGATGATGGTGTTTCTCGCCGGCATCAAGGGCATTCCGAAACATCTTTATGAGGCCGCCGACATCGACGGCGCCGTCGGCTGGCACAAGTTTTTCAATGTCACGCTGCCGATGCTCAGTCCGGTCATCCTGTTCAACGCGGTGATTGCGATCATCACGTCGTTCCAGGTCTTCACGCAGGCATACGTGATGACCGGCGGCGGCCCGGGCGACGCAACGCGCTTCTACGTCGTGTCGCTGTACAACCGAGCGTTCGATCTGCACGAGATGGGGTATGCCTCAGCGATGGCATGGCTCTTGTTGGTGATCATTCTGGTGCTGACGATGTTGTTGATGTGGGGATCGAGGAAGTTCGTGTATTACGAGGCACTGAAGTAGAGGGATCGAGGATTCGAGGGATCCAGGATTCAAGTGACAGCAACATCCCAAACAGGCAAAATAGGCCGTTATGCGTCTTCGGGGGAAGGGTATTCCGCGGAGATTCATGATGTTGAAAAGCCACAAGGAACTAGATGTCTGGAAGCGTGCCTATGCGTTGTGCAAGCTCGTCTACGCCAGCACGAAGCGCTTTCCGGAAGACGAGCGATTCGGACTGACGTCTCAGATGCGCCGGAATGCCATATCCATCCCGTCGAACATCGCCGAGGGCTACAACCGGAACTCGACGCGCGATTACCTGCGTTTCCTTTGGATCGCAAAAGGCTCACTTGCCGAACTCGATACCCAGAACATGCTGTCAGGCGATCTCGATATGGCGCCGCAGAATGAAATGAACGCCATCCTGGAGGAAATCGGCCACATTGAACGCATGCTGCTCGCATTGATACGTAGCCTGGAGAAGAAACTGAAATGAGGCGGAACCCGGCGACAGCCCACTTGGCCCCTTGGTCCCTCGAATCCTTGAACCCTAACCCGCTGGCATGCGGAGAAAATTGCGGATGACTAGAAATGTGCCGAAAACCGCGATGATCCTCTTTCTGCTCGTGAGCGGCAGCGTCGCTATGCTCATGCCGTTCTGGTGGATGCTCGTCACGAGCGTTTCAACGGAGAAGCAGGCGAGCAAGTCGGCGTCGGGGTTTCGCTTCTGGACGGAGGGCGACGCGCAATGGCACAACTACCCCGACGCCTTGCAGCGCATCGGCGCGAATCCTCCCGTCCCGCCGGAAGGGCCCGAACCGGAAAAGTGGACCCGCGCCTGGTTTGCCTGGACCTGGCAAACGTATCGACCTTCGATCGGCTTCCTGGATGCTTTGGCCAATACGATTGTTATTACAGCGCTCAGCGTCATAGGTTCCATCATCTCGTGCAGTCTCGTCGGCTATGCCTTCGCGCGGCTGCGGTTTCGCGGTCGCGAGCCCGCGTTCATCCTGATGATCGCGACGATGATGCTGCCGATGCAGGTCACGATGATCCCGATGTTTCTGCTATTCCGATCATTCGGCTGGATCGACACGATCATGCCGCTCGTCGTCCCGCTGTTTTTCGGGACGCCGTTCTTCATCTTCATGTTCCGCCAGTTCTTCGCACAAGTGCCCGAGGCACTGATCGAGGCGGCGCGCATCGACGGTTGCGGCCATTTGCGAACGTGGTTCCAGATCATGCTGCCCATCTGCAAGCCGGTCATCGCCATCACGGCGATTTTCACATTCATCACGGCGTGGAACGATTTCATGGGACCGCTGATCTATCTGCAGAGCGAAGGCCAGCAGACGCTGGCCGTCGCGCTGAGTTCCTTTCAGAACCAGTACGGCGATTTTCGGCAGGCGCACTATCTGATGGCCGCGAGCATCATCACGATGATTCCGTGCATCGTGTTGTTCCTCGTGGCGCAGCGGCAATTTGTGAGCGGGTTGAGCTTGGGGGCGGTGAAGGGCTGACGATTGCTGCTTCGCGTCACAGTGGCCTTCCGGGCTGACATGCGATTGCGGCGAGAACGAAAGAGTGCAATTGCCCGCAAATGGCCGCAAATGCGCGCGGCCAAAGGTCTGTGAGAATCGTGTGTTGAAACGCTCGTCGGCCATTTTCTTCGTGCAAACTCCCGCAAAGGGTCGCAAACGCTCGCAAATTTCAGCAATCGGCCCGGAGCGTTGCGTCTCAGGCGCTCCGGGACGGACGCAGCTAGACGTTGGCTGGGCTTGGTCGGCGCTTCGGATGGCGGGCGAGCCGCGGGTGAGCGGAATCTGTAACGCACTTCCTGGCAACTCCGTGAACTGAACACGATGACGGCAGTTTCATACAGTGCCGACGCGTCCCCGCGGCGACGTTTGGCGAGTCATCGCTTGCAGCGCCAAGTGCAAAGTCAAGTTCAGGCTGGATGGACTGACTGTCGCATGCTCGCGGGGTTCCGCCCTGGGGACAGGGCGGCTCTACGGGAGGACATTCCGCAATACCGAAAGCGTGAACTCTCGCCTTCGGTTCACGGCGGTGCCTTTCAGAGCTCTTCCCAAGTAGAGATCGCAAACCCGGGGTTGTGCTTCGACCGCTTCGCTTATCCGCGCTCACCCCGCGCTGGATTGCGTCGCTCTTTCAGTGCGTCTCTTGCCTGCGAGTCATGGGGCTTCTTTGCATGCCGCAAACAGCGCCTCGACGTTTGAATCTTCGGACGGGTCTGATGAGCTCTCAGCGGCGCAATTGTTGCATGCAAAGCAATTGGGGGGTGAGCACCCGGCGGCTCAATTGCGGCTGAGCTTGAGATTCAGACCGGAAGCCGATACACAGGTTGACGTCGTACGGGTTGGTCGTACGCGCCGGCCTTGATGACACATTGGGAAAGAGGCCGCGGCCTGAACCGAATCGGTCCAGGCCGCACCTGCAAGTGTGACTATTCGTTCAACGTCAGTTCGGCATACTTGTAAATCAGCTTGTGGCCGGTCTCATCCGTGACGGTCATTGAGACGATTACCTGGCCCTCCATCGGGATCGCCTCGACCGGCAGGCTTGCATAGAGCGTCGGATTGCCGTCGCGATCGTCCCGCTTCGCGAATTTGTATTCCTTCGTATTGACGGTTATCAATCCAGCGGCAGGAAGCTGCTCCGGCGGCAGTTGCCGTTTCGGTTTGACAAGCACTTCCGCCGACCCATCGGGCCAGACGAGGGCTTGAAATTCGATTCGGTCGTGGAAGTCGTTCCCGCTGTATTCGAACGGGGCCTTGTCAAACCAGCCCAACGGGTCCGCGACGGCAGTCATCGCCGTCAGCCCCACGAGGACCAAAATCGCACTGAGAATTGCCAGCTTTCTTATTCGCATTATCAGTTCCTCTCTCTGGATAAGAGTCTATTTTACCACAATTACTTCAATTCTGCACAAAGAAACGACAAAGCGCTAGGTCAGTTAGGTACTTTCCGCTCCACCGTGTCAATGAACCCACCGTCCTGGCTTTGGCCGTTCCTGTCTTTGTACTCCAATTCAACTTTGACCTTGATGATTAACGGCTGCCCAGACACAGGATTCGGGACGTGAATTACGTTGTTGGGGTCTATGGCCGGCGGCACTGGAGTTCCGTCCCCAAGTGGATTGGTGTCTCCCGCCGGAGGAGGCGACGAACTCTCCTGGACCGCCTCTTCGCCAGGATCGACCTTATCGTTATTGTTATTGTCGACCCAGATGGTCGTGCGGTGCCGAATTTGAGTATTGCCGGTATCTTCACCGTTGACATAGACAACCTCATCGACTCGAATTGGCACCAAGCCGCCGTCTGCGGCCGGGCCAACTCCAATCTCCGTAATCGTAATGGAAATCCCGCCGGGCTCGCCGAGGACGTACGGACCAGCAGTGGTCTTGCCACCGTTGTTACTACACCCAGTCGTCACGAACGCCAGTACGAGCCCCCCCGCAAAGGCAGGTAACCGTATGGCTCGCTGCAATAACCTGAAACGGAATATTCTCCGGCTCATCAATACCTCACTTCCAAGAAACGGACTATCTCAACTGCGTCCCGACGACACAGTGTCTCCTTCCCCCGAGTTAATTCCAAAAGGAACTATCGAACAGACAACTCAAGCGTACTTGATTGCATCGTCTACTTCAAGACAATACCTGGCTCCATATTCGATTCAAATGCCATAATGTTGGCACATTGGGAAATTGGAGGGGGAAAGTACTAGATCTCGCCTCAAGGAATTGCCACACCTATGGCAGTCCAGTCCCGCAAGAATTGGCAGCCGTGTCGGTCATTGGCGGCCGTCGCGCGTGTGAGCCAGTGCAGCTATGGATCGAGGAGCCTCCCTGCGAGCTGGGCATGGAGTGGTGAGCAGAGGGGCTATCGGGAAACTGTAACGCCCTTTCAGGGCTAGTGTGGAGGAGATTCATCCGCTCCACGAGTTCCGTTACAGCGCTTCGCGGTTTCACTCCACCCGCGGCAAAAACCCGTCGCGCCTTCGGAGCGGGTATTATTCCGTCAACCTGCATGTCATGTCGTGGGTTGTTGCGATGTTCCTTCGCATCGAATCCCGGACATTTCACCTACCAGCGCTGCGGCAATCTCCCACGTCCTCACTTCTTGTCGAACAAGCCCCACATCGCCGAGCGCTCGGGCTTCATCGGGTCATAGATCACCCAGACGTTCATGCCCGCGGCGATGCCGCCTTTGGGCTTTTGCGGGATCTGAACCTCGCATTTGCGTTGCTTGCCGTTCACCTCATAGGCGTAGCCCACGCGCGGCGATAGCGCGAAGGCGCGATTGTCCGACTTCGCGACAAACGCAATCTGTCCAACCACGGCCAGACCGGTTCGGGCGAGCGTGCGGTAGCGAAACAGCCACGCGCCGGCGATAACGCTGACGATGGCCGCGATGGCGATGAATGTCAGCGACTCCTTCCAGTCCTCAGGGCTCGCAACGCCCCAGACAATACCGCCGATGATTCCGATGGGGCCGAACACAATTGCCACTTGCGTACGCACGGGCGCGATGTTGGACCACTGCGAGAATTTCGGTCGGCGCGGCGGCGGCCCCGGATCGGTTCCCAGCGTCTTCGACTCGGTCAGCGCCGACTCGCGTGCTTTGCCTTCCTTCTGATTCTTGACAAGCGTGCGCAGTCGTTTCTTCGCAGCGGCGTCGAGATGTCTCGATGCGAGTTCCGGCGGTTTGATCGAATTCAAATCGTCGACAAACAGCCGCGGCGTTTCCTGGATGGCATAGAATCGGCGTTTGAGCTGTGGGCCGTATTCCTGTTCGAGAATCTTCCAGTCGGCCGTTGATAGCGGCAGAAACGTGAGGTTGTCGACGTCGTCCGAATCGATGCAGAGTCGGATTTCGTAATCCGGCGCGAGGATCTTGTTGAGCGTACGAATCGTGATATGTCGATCGATGGGCGCGTCCATATGCGGGCAGCGCACAACTTTGTCGCCGTAGCGAATGTGGGTGCCGCCAGGCGCGTCGCCGTCCCCGTCGGCCCAATAGGCGGAGAGTCGCCCCGTTTTCAGCCGGGCCTCACAGGACAGAACAATGTCCTCGTCGTAGTCGTCTTGATCGACGCTGAAGAAAACGCTGTCGTCCGCCAGGATATCGAGAGCGTCGCGTAGAGTCGTCGCCGACATCAGCGAGTGAATGACTTCCTTGTTCATGACCGAAATTGTACCGAGTTGAATTGAGTCGTGGGAAGGTTGGCTGCGCGTGCCATCCAGTCGTCACGGATCTCTCGATCGCCAGGACGTGGACGTGCGATGTGACCGACAAACAGGGAATGAGCGTCAGGACAAATGGGGCAACGAGACACCACATTTCTCATGGCATCTTGGCGCCAGGGGCAGAACGCGCGAGGCAAACTGAGCCCCCCTTTCCGCAGTCGGCGTGGCCGATGGACCGGACAATTCACGAGCCGCATTCCCAAGCTGCCAGAGAATTTCCGGATTCAACTCGAAAAGTGCCATCATTAGGGGAACAATACCTCGCCGGCCGACTCTCGTTCCTGGATGACAATTTCCGTCCGATCGCCCAATGGGTTCCGCCGTTCGGCGAGCCCGCAATGCCGCGACCGGTCGGCGTCAGGAGGCCTGCCTGGCTCGTTATCGCCCCACATCCCCCTCCTGTGACTTGATTGAATCGTTGCAGCGGCTTTTTTGAGCAAGTAAAATGATTTACTAAGCCGGCTCGGCTAGATACCGGTGCCGGGGGACACGCCAACGCGGCCCCGGTGTATGCTTCCCGCAAACTGCAGACAACAGGCACTCGACTCCGAACATGGATAGATCACGCTCATGACGACATACGCGAATGGATTCACATCACAGAAGCTCACACCGGCCGAGGCGCGTGGCTGGCAATCCCTCGGCCGAGTCACGGGCGTCAAGCACGATGACCATGCCCTTGTCGTCGAGTGCGGCCCGGCGAAGCTGCGGATCAGCGCGGAGGTCGACGACGTCATACGCGTACGGCTGGCGCCGAACGGCGTGTTCGGCAGGGATCACTCCTGGGCGGTCGTGTCCAAGGCGCAGCGCGGTTCATCCTGGCGGCTGCGTGAGGACGAAGACAACCTCTACCTGATTACGCCGCGTCTCCGCGTTCACATTCGCCGGAATCCGTGTCGCGTGTCGTTTCACACGCCGGACGGCGAGTTGATCTCCGCGGACGATACGGCAAAGGGCATTTCGTGGGCGGGTTCGGAGGTACGCTGCTGGAAGCAGATGAATGCAGCCGACCGGTTCTTCGGATTCGGCGAGCGTGGCTGCCCGATGAACAAGCGCGGCCAGACGGTCGTCAACTGGAACACGGACGCGGCGGAGCACGATCCATGGACAGATCCGCTTTACCAGTCGCATCCGTTCTTCTTCGTTCTGAACGACGGGAGTGCGCACGGCATTTTCTTCGACAACACATGGCGCGCATCGTTCGACATGGGGAAAGCGTCGCACGAGTCCTATTCATTCGGGGCGGACGGCGGCGAGATGAACTACTACTTCATTCCGGGGCCGGCGCCACGGGATGTACTGCGCCGATACAACCAGCTTGTCGGGACGAGTCCCCTGCCGCCCATGTGGGCGCTCGGCTATCAGCAATGCCGCTGGAGCTACGAGTCGGCGAAGCGCGTACGCGGCATTGCGAAGCGATTGCGCGATCGGAAGATCCCGTGCGACACAATCTACATTGACATCGACTACATGGACGGTTTTCGCTGTTTCACGTGGGACGGCAAGCGATTCGCCAAGCCCGAACGTCTCATGAAGGAACTTCGCAAGATGGGCTATCGCGTCGTTGTGATTCTCGACCCGGGGATCAAGCGAGATCCGGGCTATTTCGTCTATGACGACGGCGTGGCCGGAAATCACTTCTGCTACGACGAAAAAGGCGATCATTACGTCGGCAAAGTCTGGCCGGGTGAAACGGTGTTTCCCGACTTCACGCGGCCCGAGACGCGTGAATGGTGGGGAACGCTTTACAAGGGACTTCTGGAGGACGGTGTGACCGGCTTCTGGAACGATATGAACGAGCCTGCGGACTTCACGAACGAAACACAGTCCGTCCCGCTGACGATCCGGCACGACAATGACGGAGAGCCGTCGGACCATCGCGCCGTCCACAATGTGTACGGCATGCAAATGGCACGAGGCACGTTCGAAGGTGTCGGCAAGCTCAGGAAGAACGAGCGGCCGTTCGTGTTGACGCGTGCGGGCTACAGCGGCGTGCAGCGATACTCGGCCGTCTGGACAGGCGACAACCTGTCGAGCTGGGAACACCTTCGTATGAGCATCCCGATGTTGCTGAACATGAGCGTCAGCGGAATCAGCTTCATCGGCGCAGACATCGGCGGTTTCCGCGGCGATCCGACGCCGGAGCTGTTCACGCGCTGGTTGCAGGCGGGCATTTTCTATCCGCTTTGCCGTACGCATACCTGCGGCGGCATGGGCAAGGACGGCGCCGAACAGGATCCGACGGTCTACGGCAAGAAACATGAGAAGCTCAATCGAAGAGCGATCGAGTTGCGGTACGAACTGCTGCCGTACATTTACACGCAGCTTCGCGAGACGGAACGCACGGGTGATCCGCTGCTGCGGCCGTTGTGGTATGACGAACCGACAATGGAAAAAGTGCATCGCCGGGACTACGAGTTCTTCTTCGGAAGATCGCTGTTCGTCGCGCCCGTGATACACGAGGGGGTAAAAAAGCGGGAGTTCATGCTGCCGCCGGGCGACTGGTACGACTTCTTCACCGGCAAGCGTCACACAGGCGGCGAGGAGACGAGCGTACCGGTCGATCTGAAGTCGATTCCGATGTTCGCGCGCGCCGGTGCGATCGTACCGACGCGGGAGGCCGTTCAATTCACGGACGCATCGCCGCTGGGCGAATTGACGCTGAACGTCTTCAACGGAAACGGCGTTGGGACCTTCTACAACGACGACGGACTGTCATACGACTATCGCGGTAACGCAAACGTGGAAGAGTGCTATCGCGTGTCGAAGAACGGCAAGCAGCTGTCGCTCGAGTTTGTCAGCCGCGAAGGGGATGAGAACTTCGCACCCAACTCATATGCAATTCGATTCGCAGGCCTTGACGGGGCTCCGAGCGACGTCGGCATCGGGGACAGGAAGTTGCCGGAGAAGAAGTCGGCGGCGGAATTCGCCAAGGCCAAGTCATGCTGGCGCTACGACAAAGCGACTCGATCGATTCATGTGCGGACGGCGGACTTCGGCCCCGGCGTACAGATCGATGTCTCGTTTGAATCGAATAAGAAGGTCCGCCGCAGCAAACCGACGGTTGCAGAATAGGCAGCCGCAGTCGAGGGCGTCGATCGGACGAAATCGGTCCGAATTCAGCCGGGTCGCCGGCGTGTCGTAACCCGGTCGGCGCGATACACTATGGTACGTCTCGATTGGACACGGCGCAGAGATTCCGGAGACAGTTCGGAAGGACATCGCGCCGAGTGACTTGGGCATTCGCTCGCCGAAACAAGGAGGCACATCATGCCGCAAGATGAATTCATGAAACAGCAGTACCTGACGTTGCGCGACGAAATCCGCGGCAGCAAGGCCCGCGTGTTCTTCATTCTGGTGATTGGTACGCTGTTCATCCCGATCGCCGCATTCGCGGTCAAGGCTTACGGCATGGCGTTCGCCAGTGCATCGATTCCGTTCATTCTGCTCGTGTTGATGCTGGCATTCATCATGGAGCAGAACAGCATCGTCCGCGCCGGCCGTTATCTGAAGGAGCATGTCGAGCCGCACATCCCGGGCGTCGTCACGTGGGAAAACTGGCTTGAAAGCAACCACAAATTCCGCGACGCGGATCGGTACTTCTTCGGCAGCTTCCTGCTCGTGTTGCTGCTGTTCTACGCGATTGGTGCGGGGCTCGCCGTTGAGAGCATTGCCGAGCTGTATCCGGAGCATTACTGGTACAGCACGACGAGCTACGCCGTCGGCGGGCTCTGGTTCCTCGTCGTGTGGATGAGCCATTGGAAAATGTGCACTCGCACGACGGCCTGATGGTCGAATAACGCGGTCGCCGCGGCATGCTGAAACCCTATCTTCAACTTCCGCGGCCCGTGCACATACTCTGTGCCGGCACACTGGTGAATCGCGCCGGCTCGTTCGTGCTGGTCTATCTGACGCTCTACATCAGTGAGGACCTGAAGCTCGGCGTTCCGTTCGCCACGCTGTGCATCGGCATTCTCGGATTCGGATCCCTCGTGGCGTCGCTGGTCGGTGGTCAGCTCGCCGACCAGATCGGCCGTCGATTCGTGATGCTCCTGTCGCTTTTCGGCGGCGCGTCGATGCTCATCGTCCTGAGCTTTCTGCGAAACAAGTACTCCCTCGCATCCGCGATTTTCGTCTTCGCGCTCCTGAACGAAATGTACCGGCCGGCGGCGTCGGCGATGATCGGCGATCTCGTGACGCCGGCGGAGCGACCGATCGCGTTTGGATTGATGTACATCGCAATCAACCTGGGGTTCGCGATCGCACCGCCGATTGGCGGCATCCTGGCAACGTACTCATTCAGCTGGCTTTTCTGGGGCGACGGCGCGACGACGGCGCTCTACGGGTTGATCATCCTGACGCTGATACAGGAGTCGCGTCCTCGAACGGCTGGGCGCGGATTCCCCGTACAAATCGACGGGGAGACGGCGGACGATACGAAAGAGACGTCGCCGATCCGCGAAATCCCGTCGTATGAGAGCGTCTCGATTGCGGAAGCGGCGCGGCGAATCCTGTCGGATTCGACGTTTTTGTTTTTCTGTCTGGGGACGCTCTGCATCACGCTGGTCTTCATGCAATCGCTCTCAACGCTCCAGCTATACATGACGACGTGCGGGTTGACCAAGGCTCAGATTGGATGGTTGCTTGCTATCAACGGCGCGATGATCTTCATCCTTCAGTTGCCGCTTACGCACGCACTCAGTCGTTTCAACCGGATGACGATGATCGCCGTCGGCTGGTTGATCATCGGAATCGGCACGGGCTTGACGGCGTTCGCTCACGTCGCGTGGTCGTTCGCCGCCTGTATCGCCATCTGGACGCTCGGAGAAATCATGCAGGCGCCTCTGACGCATTCGATCGTCAGCGACTTGGCGCCGCCGGAATTGCGAGGCCGCTACATGGGGCTGTTCAACATGAGCTTTTCGATGGCGATGATGATCGGCTCGCCGCTTGGCGGGATTGTGCTCAGCCGATACGGCGGCGAGGCGCTTTGGGTGTGCTGTTTCGGCTTCGGGCTCGTTTCCACGGGCGTCATCCTCCTGCTTCATCGCCGAGTGATGGAGCGAACATTCGCGGCGTCGATCCCGGCCGATTCGGCTGAGCACTGATCTCGGATCGGCCGACATCCCGCATAGCGATTCGATAGGACAACCAGCCGAGCAAGGCCCCCGCATATCCGTCGATCGCGTAGTGCCATCCCGTGATCAGTGAACCGACGAACATCAGAGTCGTCAGCGTCAGCATGATGACGAAAACGACTCGGCCGAACCGTCGCGCGAAGCACGTGAACATCGCGCAGGCGCCGACATGCAGGCTCGGCATGGCGGCGATGCCATAGTAGAGCATGGGTTCATGTTCCCAAGGCGCGGCGACGAAAGCGCGATAGTCGACGAGCAACTCGTGATTGAGCTGCGACGCCAACGGCATGTGCGGCATGATCGACTCGAACAACGCCGGCTGATGATAGATCGGTCCCATGCTCGGCAAGAGAAAATAGGAAAGGCCGCCGAGAAGCCAGAAGAGGCAATACCCGAACACGAACGGATCGCGCAAGTGCGGCCGTTTCTCCTGGATCATGACGTATGCAAAAAACAGCAAGAGGATGGGAAAGTAGCCCACGTAAAAGGCGTCGGTCCAATGCAGGAGCGTTGGAAACGACTGAGACAGCGAAACGGCAAGCGCGCTCGGATTGACGCCCATGTGAATCGCTGTATCGATCGAGGACAATAGGTCATCAAACAGGGTCGGTCGGAGCCACGGGATAACGTACTTGAGGCAGCAGAACCAGAGTAACGTGAGCTGTACGGCAAGTGCGGCGCGAACGACGTACGCGACGTATCGCAGCGGAAAGGCCGATTTCAATTCGTCGAGCAGCCGAGTCTCACCCTTGGTTCTGTTACGCCACCAGTGAGTCGCGGGAATGACCGCGCGAAGTGCGAGAACATTGAGGAATGCAATTGAAAGGGCCTGGCAGATTCTATCGACGGCGAGTTTCGACGGATTGACGGGCACCCAGGGGGCGACGCAGATTCCAGCAACGGTCACGGCGAAAGCAAGGCGCTCAAAAGAGTGAACGCCGGCGATCCTTGGGTGAGCAACGTTTGCAGAAACTGCGGGCGAGCCGCCGGCAGACGCGACGCGAGCCTCCTTGCCGCGATCCGAATCCGCGAAGGCGATACTTCTCTTCGCTCGAGAAACGGATGGCTGGACCTTCGGCCTGCTCGAAGTTTGCATGCTCACTGCCAATTTTCGCTCCGCTGCGTACAGGACTTGGCACCATCGGTTATCGTCATGACAGCGAATCGTCATGACGACGCATCGGAAACGTCCGAAAGACAATGGGCTGAGCGGACAGGCCCGATTGAACGGCCCAGTCGTTCCTGCGAATTGACGCGATGTAATGAGCTGAAGCGCAGGCAATGAAAACGCCGCCCGAATCATCTCGTTCACGAACGGAACGTGCGATTCGAGCGGCGTTTTGTCGTGTGAGGCTGTTCGGGCAAGTGTGAGCGCCGAATCGCCCCGCCACTTTGGGGTGGAGTGGGGTACTGTCTGCGGCTTACTTATCCTGCGTCTTCGGCGCCAGGTTTCGAAGCAAACCGTCAAATCTCGTCGCGAGTTCGGGGCGTGCCGTCTTCAGCTGTTCGATGTTGTCATAGGCTTCAACGGTCTCATCATCGCCCTCGCGAATCGTCAGGCTGATCTTTCCGTCATCGCCGACTTTGAGAATCGTCTGCTTGCCATTCTCGATGACGATCGCCTGCATCTGCGATTTGGCATCATCGCTTGTGACGATCCTCGTCGAAAAGACGCCCATGCGCTTGCCGAGGTCATCCGCTCGCTGCATCGCATCATCGATCCGATCCTTGATTCGGATGTTGAACTCGCCGGAGGTACCGAGCTTGTCGAGCATGACTTCGACCTGCTGGTCGAGACCATCGAGCTCGTCCAGGTTGAACATGGCCCCGCCCATGCCCATTCCCGCAACGTCCTTGTCCAGGAAGAACATGTGGGGACCACCTGGCATGGCGGAAACACCCGCCGGCGACAACCTGAGACTCTGAATGCCGGCGGCGCGGTCATGATACTTCGCGAACGTGTCGGGATCTGCCTTCTCAAATTCCGCTTCGTTTGCATAGGTCGCGGTCGACTCCGTCGTGTTGTCGCCGTCCTTCGTTTCCTTCGTCACTGTGATGCTGCCGTCATCGTCAGTCTCGATACGAACGCTCTCGCCATTGATCGACTGGACAGTCACATCCCGCTGGAGTCCGAACGGAACATCCTTGAGGATCGCATTGAAATGGGCGTCGTCCAGATCATCGATGTCCAGCGATCCGGACCAGTTGAAACCTGTTGCACCGTCGCCGAGTTTGTCGAAGACCCAATTGCCCTGGCCATCCTTGCGCATGATTCCGCCGCGTCGGAAAACATTGCCGTGGGCGACGTGCGCCGTGTCGTCTTCATACTTGTACTTGTTGGCGGACAAGTCATCCGGGCGCGTTCCGATCGTGACAGTCGTTATGGTTGCGGCGCCACCACGAATCAACGAGAAGGTCGTGATGTCGTTCGGTTCCAGCTGTCGAATCTGATCGAGGAAGTTGCCCATGTCGGCCGGCGATTCGACGCCGTCGATCGCCGTAATGACATCGTACTGTCGAAAACCGGCGAGATCAGCGGGCGATCCTTCCAGAACGTTCAGGACCATCTGTCCTTTGCCTTCGTCAAGCCGCAGGTGTGACGCGAGCGGCTTGGGAACCGGGCCGAATTGTACGCCGAGCCACGGACCGCCGGATTCGATGTTCGATGCCGCGCCGTCGACGGTCTTCGCAACGACGACGATTTTCCGCTGACCATCGGGACCCTCATCGACGTCCATGCGCTCAATTCGAACATCGCCGTCTCCAGTCCATTCAACCGGAATTCCGTCCTCGGGGGAGTCGGCGTTGAGCTTGATAATGACACGTTGCTGCGCGGCGTCGTCAGCCGGCGGCGTGTCCGCCTGCCGGATCGCAGCGGATGCCGTCATCGGGATGGCGAAGAGGGCCGCGAGTAACAGCGGGATTTTCCTTCTGATGTTCATGGTCGTTTTCTCCAGTACGTAATGTGACGATTTCATCTTGATCTGCATCGTTCAATTCTTCGCGTCCCCGCGACGTTTTCCGCCACGACACGCGTGTTGCAACCACTATTGAGCGTCACCGATCAGAATTCGCCGGCGACGGTTTCGAGCCTCGACTGACGCGTCAGGCGCTCGATGATGATGATGACATTCGGATTATCGCCCTGCACGCCGATGACGTCGCGAAAGACGTCGCCTTCCAGTCGCTGCGGTTGATAGACAGGTCGTTGATAGTCGACGAGCATCGGCGCTGCGGGGGTTCGCGTTTCGTGATGGGGCCACTCTCTCTTGGGTTGATCGTTGTTCGCAACACTTCCGGAGAACCACTGCAAGGGCAGAGACGCAACGACGATCACGGCAGCAGCCGCCAGAAGGGCCGTCATCAGACCGACTTTCACGCTGCGCGACCAGTGATGGGCGACCTGTGCGGCGGCGGCCGGTTGTCCGACAGGCGCGTGCGCAGCGTTGAAGTCGGCGTACAGCGCATCGGACGCCAGTGCATCGATGCGGCGATATTCCTGGAACAGTGCGACAAGCTCCGGCCTGTTCGACAGCAGCTCGTCGAGTTCGATCTGTTCTGCCGGCGTGATTTCGCCGTCCAGGGAACGAACGATCAGGCGTTCCGCCCGATCATCAACAGCGCTCGAATTGTCAGGGATTCGGTCCTTCATCGCTTTGCTTTCGTTCAACGTCCTTCCGAGTTGCCAAGCGCTTCCCGCAGCAGGCGGCGCGCTCGCACGAGCCTTGTCTCCACTGTGTCGATGGGCAGCCCCATCGCTTCGCCGATCTCCGCGTAGCTCCATTCCTGGAGGTGCCTAAGGATGAACGGCTCTCGATAGTGATCCGGCAGGCCCCGAATCGCTCGCAGCATTCGCTGCTGCTCCTCCGACTGAGACGCGCGACGGGCCGGGTCAGATTCACAAGTTGCAGGATCGGCTCCGTTCAGGCCCACGGTCATGCCGCGTTCCCTGGCTTGCCGCCTGCCGGCATCGATCGCGGCGTTCTTCGCCAGACGATAGAGCCAGCCCCGCCATCGCTCCGGATCGGACAGCGTGGCGATCTGTTGCCATACGCCGGTCCAGACGGATTGGGCAACGTCGTCCACGAGCCCGGGCCGCCCCGTCGTGGCGTACACGATCTGGCGCACCCAGCCGTCGTGTCGATGGACAAAAGCGTCCAACGCACTCCGCTCGCCGCGTTGGGCTGCGGCAATCAACTCGTGATCACCTTCGTGAATCCGGATCACAGTGCCTCCGTCCATGTCCAACAGAATAGACGACGCGGATTCGCGTCCCCTGTCAGAATAACGGGAAAACTCGCCGGCGGGTTCAGCTGAGGCTGCGATCCAGATCTATAACTGCAGACAAAAAAACAACTTACGAAACCACAGTGTGCGGACGCTCAGACGGGTTGTGATGTCGGACGAGTTTCGTAAGGGTAGCGCAGGATGGGCAGATAGGGCGAAACTTGTTTGTCGTAGACGATGAGTCCCATCGTAACCACGACCCAGACGACGGCCGTCACCAGGAACGGCCGATCGCGGATCAGGACGTCCGTCGGCCCGGTCAGCTGACCGCGCGTGATCACGAGTGCGTAGCGAAAGATCGCGAAGCACACGAGCGGCGTGGTGAATATGAGCGTGCGTGGCGTCGGATTGGAGCCATCGAGCGTGTAGAGCAGGAAAAAAGTCACCGCCATGGCGCCGGAGACGGCGAGAAACAGCGAGAGAATTTCCGGCGTATAGGACGCCAGCGTTGCTCGGTGCTTTGACGCCTTGCCGCCGGCCTCCATCACCGCCAATTCGCAGCGACGTTTTCCGAAGCCGAGGAACAGGCAGAGGGTAAACGTGCAGACGATCAGCCACGCTGACACGGGGACCTCGATCGCTTGCGCGCCGCCGAGTGCCCGCAGAACGAAACCGATCGCGATGATAATCACGTCGAGCACCACCATTCGCTTACCGGCGAGCGAATAGAAGAGATTCAGGATGAGATAGCTGACGGCCGTCAGGGCGAATCCGCGCGGCAGTTGCAGGGCTGCGAACGAGCCGACGCACGCCAGCCCGATCGAGATGATACCCGCGAGCAAGGGAGAAACGGCGCCGCTCGCCACGGGACGGAACTTCTTCGTCGGATGCAGCGCGTCCTCGCGATAGTCCATCAAATCGTTGAACGCGTAAACCGAACTCGAGAGCATGCAGAAGATGCCGAGCGCCTCGAGCGCCGCGCAGAGGGCGTCGAACGCGTTGGGCGACGACGGGCGCACGCCGAAAACGAGTGCCGCAAGAACGAAGACGTTCTTCACCCATTGTGCGGGCCTGAGCAGACGGATCGACGCGAGGAGCGTTCGCAAGCGGGACATCCTCCATGACGGATCGTGAGGCGACTAGCCTACACGGCGTTACTCGGGGGTCAAATCGTAGTCATCCGGGCCGTCCCCGAGCGACGGTTCGCGTACGTTCGGCTGAAAACTCGCTTCGCTCACTTCGCCGACGCCGCCGGACACGCCGTCGGTTCCACGGAGCTTTCGGCCGTGATGAACGGGTGACACGGCTCGTCCGGGCCGGGCCTTGGCGGGCTTGAGTTCGTCCTGTTGAAGATGCCGATCGAGAAGGAGACCGATTCGATAGCGCCCGGCATCGATTCTGGCGACGTTCTTCACGACGCCGCCCACATGAACCGGCTGATGCGATATGGTGCGATAGGAGACAAAGCACCTCGATCCGACGGTCACGCGTCGATCGCAGATGAGCGCGACGCCTTCTCGTGATACATCGACCAGCGGACAATCCGCGTGATCGAGTCGTCCGCTCGCGTCATGCGATGAGAAACACACGAGGACGTTGTCCACATGGCGACGCGTGTCGTGTCGTTTGCCGCGAATAGGCCGCGCGCCGCCCGATTCAGCGGTGGGCCGGGACTCGTGGAGGATTGGAATGCTCGACGTCGATTCCTCGCAAAGCGGGATCGAATCCTCATTCGAAGTGTCTCGGAATTCCGACATCGGCGCGCCCGGGTGCGATCGGCGTCGCCACGACGCGCGGCGACCTTCCGTATGGGCGCATCGGCTCGCCCGGCGCTGGGGTTTTGCGCCGATCGGCGACACGGGCTCCGATCGCCCACGGGCCGCTTGCTCTGTGTATTACCGGCCGGTCGCGGGAATCGGGCCATTGAGGAATCCCGAAACGCGTGCAACCATCAATTGGCAATGCCCGAAAAAAAAAGGTCGTGTCTTAAGCGCGACGAGCCCTGAACACATTTCCTTGATGCCGGCCGCAGTGGCCGATGGGCAGGACCCATGACCTATGGCCTCGAACCTCTGGATGACCGCGATCTGCGCGATTCACTCCGGTCGGGGATGAGTTTTCCGGCGGCGTTGGAAGACCTTCGCCGTCGGCTGGTCAGATATGCGGTCAAGCTCGTCTGGAACCGAGCGGACGCGGAGGAAATCGTGCAGGACGCCTTTCAAATCGCTGTCACGAAGAAAATCGCCATTCGCGACGATCAGTTCGACGCGTGGATGTTTCGGACGGCAGGCAACCTCTGTCTGAACCATCGCCGGAAGCACCGGCCGGAGTCGCTGGGCGACTGGATTGCTGCATCGGAAGCGCGGACGCCGATTGAGTCAGCGATGGAAGTCGAGCGGCTCGAACGTCTGCGCGTCTGCATATCGGAACTGCCGCCGCAACAGCGAATCGCCCTGACGCTCCGGTGGATCGAGCAATTCGACTATCGCGACGTCGCAAAGATCATGGAGTTAACGGAGTCGGCGGCGAGAGCACATGTTCACCAGGCCCGCCGGCATCTCGCCGACGCCATGGGGAGTCATGACGATGCGTGATTGCGACTTCATTCACGACAGTATCGACGATTGGATCGAAGGCTTGCTCGAGAACTCCGCGCAGGTTCGCTTCGACGAGCACCTCGCTATCTGTCATCGATGCGCGGCATTCGCGGAAGCGGAACGTCAGATTACGCACGATCTGGCGGCGTTAAGCGGCATCGCCAGTCGGATTGCGCACGAAGGCGAGACTCGAGTGCCGACGAAGGGCCATACGTGGACGATTCGGCGCATCGCAGCCGCGATTACGTTGTTTGTCGTCGGCGGGACTTCGGCGGTGGTCATGATGCGGCAGGCGATCAGGTCCGGCAGTTCGACAGCACCGGTCGTTTCCCGCGTCGCACCGGCCGAGCCGTCGGCCCCGACGACTTCATTCACCCTGCCGGAAGGCGACACGCGGCTTTCGGTTCGGGTCGACTCTGACAATCCGCGGGTCCACATGTACTGGATTTACGAAACCGTGTCGGCGCCGGACGCATCGGCGGACCACGAAGCGCCGGGCGATACAGGCCCCGGGGGCGCCGCGCCCGACACGAACAGGTCATAGTCCTCCGCATACGGAGCAGACTCAACAACCATGGAGGTTTGAAAAATGTGTAAGCGTCTAATGGCAACATTCTGTATCGTCGCAATCGCTTCGGCAGCGTCGGCCCAAACGCGTGCGGGATTTCAACCTGAAGGGCGCGGGCGTTCCGGACCGGAACGTGGCGGACGGGCTCCGGCTGAAACGAACCGGCCCGCGGATTCCATGATCCGCGCCTACGCACTGCAGCACGTCAAGGCGGACGAGGCGGCCCGTACCATCGTCCAGTTGATGGGGATCGACGTCGTCCCGGATTCCCGTACGAACACGCTGATCATCTCGGCAACTGAAGTCCAGGCGGAAGAAGTGGCGAAGATCATCAGCAAGATCGACATACCGCGCGATGATTCGCTGGACCGAAGCACACTGACGACGGTCTCAATTCACAATCGCGAAGTTCACGATGTCGCCGCGCAGGTATCCGAGATGTTTCGGCGCGACCTGGTCGTCTCGGCGGATGAGCGAAGCCGCCAGATTCTGCTTCGCGGCGACGCAGAGATGATCGAATCGGCGCTCCGCGTCATCTCCTCAATCGACACGGCGATGCCGACGGCGACTGTGGAGTTCGCGTATTTTCAAGTCGGTTCGACGGACACGGATTTCTCGATGGAGACGCCCAAGGATCTTCTGCCGATCGCGCAGCAGATCGAGCGATTCGGCCGACCCAGGCTTGTCGGACGCATGATGACCGCAGCTGTCGAGGGTCAGGTCTTCTCACTGAAAGGCCAGATTGCAGAGCGTACGTTCGTGAATCTGACGGGACGGCTGATTGCGGCGCCGGTTGACGGCGCAGTCAAGCTCGAACTCACATCGGATTTGTCGATGCGCCGAATGACGACCGACGATGATCAACAAAAGGTCGAAGTCCCGAGATTCTCATTGTCCACGACCGTTATGACGAAGCGGGGAGACTACATCGTCCTCGGCAGCGCCCCGCTCGGTTGGGCGCCCGGCGAATCGGTTGTGCTGGTCGTGCAGGTCAACAACTCGACCAAGTAATCCGTTACCTCGTCTATTGCCCCACCCACTTCGATCCCCCGTCGGCGCGGCCCGCCGCCGGGGGATTTGACTGCGCATGAAAAACGGGCAATCCGGTTACCGGAATCTGCCCGTGAGCGCGCGATCTAACCGCAGTTCGAAGGGTGTGTCCAGCGAGCCGCCATACGGCCCGCACAAACGCCGGTCAGGCAACGTTACATGCCGTTGACGACGCCGAGCGCTGTCGACCCGAGGAACGAGCGGACAGGGATGAGAAACACGTCCCACCAGAGGATGCTGCCGGCCAGCGCCGCGCCGGTCGTAAACGGGTCGCACCCGACGACGAACGGCGTCAGCATCGCAAGTGACGTGGTGTAAAATAGTGCCTTTGTCTTTTTCATCGAAGCAACCTTCCTATAAGCAGCGGGAGCGCAACGGCTACCTGCGTGCCTTCCGATTCTAATCCCCTCGACGCGCCGACGCGATCTCCGCCAACATCGACGAATCCCGCGTTCCGCGACGCGCTACCTGAACGCGATCAGAAGCCGACGATATTCGTCTGGATGCCGATCAGTCCGAACAGGAAGTTGAACACTTCCGCGTAGCCGTTCAACACCTGCAGGAAGAATCCTGACGGAAAGATCGTGAAGAACACCTCGACCAGTTGTCTCAAAAACGGTTCCATCTTTTCACCCTTCTTTTGGCACGGGCGGTCTCCGAATCGTCCTTCGGCCCCCCATCCCGTCGGTTGACACTCTTACATATTTTATCGTCGCCGACGCCGGACGTTTCGCCGCAGCGCCAGGAATCCGCACAGCACCATTGAGACCGTGATCGGGCACGTCGCACCGCACACGGGCGAATGGAACAACAGGCTGAACAAGAGGTTGAGCGACTGGTTATTCGCATCGCAGCCGGTCGGGGCGGGCTGGGGCGCCGGGCTCAGACAATTCGCATTGTCCAGGAAGACGTCCACTGTGCAGCTGGCGGAGTTCCCGGCGCCGTCCGTCGCCGTGACCGTCACCATGTTCGATCCCGAATTTAACTGCGTTTCCGCTGTGAGGCTCAGCGACAGCGTGATCTGATCCAGCGGCGTGCAGTTGTCCGACAGTTCGAACTGACCGGCGAAATCCTCGCTGGTCGGCACGGGAACAACGCCTTCGCAATTCTCGTCCGGCATGATTGTGATTCGTGTCGGGCACGTGATCGTCGGCGGCGTGTCGTCCACTACCGTGACGTTGACATCGCAGCTCGCCGTGTTTCCGGCTTCATCGGCGACGGTCAATGTGACGACCGTCGTCCCCAGCCCGATTCGCGTGCCGGCCGCGGGATCCTGAGTGACAACCAGTGCCGCCTCGGACGTGCAGTTGTCCGAAACCGTCGGAGTCAGTACGGGGACGTCGGCCCCGCAGTTGGCGTCGGCGCTGAGCGTCACGGCCGCCGGGCATTGAATCGTCGGCGGGACCTTATCGACCGGCGTGATGATGACCGTACACGTGCCGAGCACGATGCATTCGTCGCCCACGGCCTCCAGCGCCGGCTCAGGATTGAAGTTGAAACATCGCTCAATCGTTATCACGACAGTCGTTTCTTCTGTGATGATCGTTCCGGCGACAGGCACCTGCGTGATGCGGATCTCACCGCAGCGGCTGCCTCGGAACTGCTCTTCGCCGATTTGACAACAATCGGGGGCAACCACGTCGTCCGTCAAATCAGGAATGACAGCCTGGCAGTTCTCGTCAACATCGACGGTCTGCGGAGAGTCCGGGCAGAGAATGTACGGAATGAGCGGCACGAAGAACGTGCAGGAGTCAGATCCCTTTCCGCCGCTGAGTTCGACTCTAACGTAAAGCGTGTTGTCATTCGTGACTTCGACGATCGATCCGGGCTCGGGGAACTGCAGGAGCTCGTATTCTGTTCCGTCACAGGCCTGAACAAGATCCGGGTCCCGAAGATCGGGCACAGTAACCATGCAGTTGGCGTCGATCTGCAGAGGATCGAGCTCGGGCTCTTCCGGGCAATTGAGCGTCGGCGGCGGGCCCTCGACCGTGATCGTCAGCGAGCAACTCAGTTCAGTGATTTCCGTGCAGTCGTCCACGCCCAGGCACTGCTCGACAATCAATCGCACCTCGTTGTCGCCGACCGGTAGCGGCGAATCCGCGGGCGGTTCACTCCGACAGCTGTAAATAATGCCGAGTCGGCCTTCAAGCTGGCACTCCGGCAGGTAAAGGTCACACAGATCAGCGGGCATCGAAGTCGTGCACTCGCCAAATCCAGTGAAGAGCGTGAAATCCCCGGGGCATTCTGTATAAGGAAGAACCGGCACACTCACACTGCACGACGACTTTGATCCGTCGATGAACACATCAATGGTCAGGAAGCCGCCCAGGCTGAACTCCGTCGTGCCGGCCGGCGGCGACTGGAGAACCGTATAGCTGCCTTCGACGCATGCGGACACTTCGAAATTGTCCGTTACGTCAGGAACCGTCACGAGACAATCTGATCCAAGCTGAATCGGGTCAGCGACCACCTCGGTACAAACAAGCTCCGGATCGGGCGCATTGACTGTGAAGGTAACGGTGCAATCCCCGTCCGCCGAGAAGCAGACAGCACCATCACAGGGATCATTGCCCAACGGAGTATTGTCATTGGAATTCTGGTTGCCGAGCCCCAAGGGGTTGGTGCAAATCGTGGCCGACAAGTGAATCGAATGATCGCCAAGGCCGACGACAGTTCCCGGCGCCGGCGATTGATGGACCGTGTAACAATCACTTCCCGGGTTGCATAGGTTGACGACGACCTGATCGCGAAGATCGGGAATCATCGCCTCACAGTTTTCGGCAAACACCGACATCTGAGATGTCGGGCAGATTTCGATTGCGTCACACATGCCGCCCCGAGGTGCGCCTTCGCCCATACCGGTCAGCACCCCGGCCGATCCAATGATCGCCATCAACCCCAAGATCCCGATGCGTGTTGAATACTGCATAACTCTCTCTCCTCGATACGCAATCATCCTTGTCTGCGTATTAGGTTAACTCAATGCCGTTGAACAAAGCCCCGGATTACCGTCATGCGAGGGTTCACGTCCTGGCGGAGAAGTGAAGCAAGGCTATACCGCGAACTCGGTCGTGCCAGCTCCCGGCTCCCTGCCCTCCAAAGTCGATGCCCATTGTATAGCCGCATCCTCGCCGCATGCAATCCATGGTCCGCGCATCCGGGCATTTCGGATCGCCCCGATTCGGACGTTGAATTCTGACGAGATGTTACCGGTCTGTATTGGTGCGTGAAACAAGGTCGGATATCGACCCTTGATCGCCATGCAGATGCGATCAAGGGTGTCAAAGCCAGCGGCTCGAACAACAGCAGCGGAATGCGATCGGCCTTCCACGTCGGTCTCGATGGACCGTGACGTCGGAGCAACCCGACGTCCCAGAACGGCGGAAATTGCCGATGCCCTGAACCCCGCTGATAACGGCCTACGAACGCCCGGCAGACGAACGTAGGCCGTTATCTCGAGCGGACGCCGTCGTCTGCGAATCAGTCTTTCGCTGACGCCGGCTTCGCGGGCGCCGGCGACGGCGATTGCTTCTCGACGATATTGGCCGCAATTCCGCGCGTCAGTTCCTTCATGTCCACGCCCGTCACGCTCTCGATGATGCTGAGAGACTCGGCAAGCATTTTCGCGCGCCCCATCGCAGCGCCGGCCATCGCATTGCCGTTGCCGCCGTCGAAGACTGTTACGTCGCCGAGCTTGATGTCGGCGATGGTCTTGCTCAGCTGATCGACGACATTGGGCATCATTTCCAGGAGCATGACTTTCATGGCGTCGGGATGCTGTTGAATCATCTTGCCGATCTGTTCGATCGCGGCCGCACGAGCCTTACCTTCTTCCAGAATCGTCGCCGCGGCGCCTGCTGCGCGGGCCATGGATACATCGCGCGCCGCGTTAGCGCGGGCGACATCCGTTGCCTGCAGTCTGGCGGCCTCAGCTTCGGCGGCGGCCTTGTTGCGTTCGGCCTCCTTCATCGAAGCTTCCCGAACAAGTTCGGCCTTGCGCACTCGCAGGTCGTTGTCCGCTTCGGCGATCAGCTTGTCGGCGGCGATTCGAGCGTTCTCCGCCTTTTGCCGACTTGTCGCTTCGGCAGTGCGTGCCTCAGCGTCGCGCTGAGCCTGTCCCTGTCGGGCGAGCGCCTGGGCGTCGGCTTCGCGAATCTTCTGCTCTGCGGCCAGCTCGATACGGCGAATCTCCAGTGCGTTTTCCGATTCGGCGATTTTTTTGTCCGCATCCAGTCTCGCCTGTTCCGCCGTCTGTCGCGCAAGCGACTCGGCCGACTTGGCTTCGGCATCGCGCTCCGCCTGTGCGCGCCGCGACAACGCCAGGGCCTCGGCTTCCTTGATGTCGGCTTCGGCTTTCCGCTCGGCCTCATACTGCCGGGCCGTCGCGCGGACCTGCGCCGACGCCTTGCGCGCAATCGATTCCAGATAGTGCTCTTCGTCGTGCACGTTCTGAATATTCACGCTGTCGATCAGAAGACCGAGCTTGCGAACGTCATCCGTCACTTCCGACATCAGCGTCGCAACGAACTTGTCACGGTCCTCCACGATTTCTTCGGGGGTCATTTTTCCGATGACGGCGCGTAGTCCACCCTCGAGGGTCTCACGTGCGACGCGCTGCATCTCTGCATGGGGCTGATCGAGAAATCGCTCGATCGCATTGCCGCGGATGTCCGGATCGGACGCGACTTTGACGTTGGCGACGCCCGTGACGATGACGGGAATCATCGTGCCGCCGCCGGCCTGCGCCTTCACTTCCAGACCGACTTGCATGTTCTTGAGGCTGATGCGGGCGACGCGTTCGAAGATGGGAACGACCCAAGTGCGCCCGCCGATGAGCGTGCGATATCCGTGGCCTTCGTGCGCTTTTCCGCTGATCACGAGCATCTCGCTCGGGTTGCCGACGACGACCCATTTGGTCATCACCCAGATGAACGCCAGGGCGAGCAATAACCCGCCGCCGCCGATGATGTACCACGCCAGATCAATCGTCTCTGCCAGGATCAATGTGTTCATTCCAGTCTCCCTCTCTTGAGTTCACCCCGATAATAGGGACTCCGCCCTGTCCTTCATTCGATTAGGTCATTCGCGGCGCACGCATCACGCGCCGGCGAGAAAGTCGTGCTCACGACGCGACACGACGACGGCCGTTCCACCGCGCACCTCGACGATGGCCACTTGCGAGCCGATCGCGAATTCTTCGTCGTCGCGTTGGGCAATCGCCGGCAGGCAGCGCTCGCCGTCGAACACCTGGATTGCGACTTCGCCGCGTCCGCCGGCCCGGATTGAAACCGTTACGCGTCCGGGGCGATTGAGATAGTCGATCGTGCGCGTGGAACTATCGCTGCTCGAACGCCTCAGCCAGCGCATCGTCTGATGGACTGCCTGGCCGACGATCAGTCCGCCGACGATCGACGCGATCAGCACGCCCATCCGCCCCATGTCGGTCATCGTCGTCAACACGGTACCCGTTAGACCGAACATGGCGGCGAAGTAAATCACGAAGCGCAGGCTGAACCAGTCGGCCAGGTGCATGCCCGCGCCGTCCAAGTCGACGGCGTCGGTGTCGACATCCAGATCGGCGTCAGCATCGAAGTCGCCGGCCGCGTCCAGATCGCTTGGGACGTCCACGTCGCCGCCGAGGTCCAGATCGCCGTGGGCGTCGACGCCGCCGAGATCGACATCGTGATGGGAACTGCCGCCGAACAGCGCGGAGATCAGGACGAGCCCACCGCCGACGACCAGCGCGACGACGTAAGCGCCGCCCATCGGCGGCAGCGAAGCCAGAAGCAGTACGACTTGGTTGATGGATTCCACTCCGCCGGCCATATCGCGCCTCCTTTCGTCGACCTGACGCGCTCGACGAAGACGCTCACTCTCTCGGCCGGTTTTCTATGGAAAGGATACATTCGGCCGTGACAGTCGGCCATTATAACGAGGTTCGGCGTTTATCATGCGGCGATCCGGCGCGAACTGTACCGTGGTCAAGGAACCGAAGGCGAGCTTCTCCTCATGAAGGGATCGCTCGACTTCAGGTTAGCCCGGTCGCAGTGCAGGCCCTGGAACTGCACGGGAGATTGACAGGCAAACAGCCCAATTCGACCTCGTTGAAACCTCGAGTCATTTGCCATGCATGCGATGCGGCCGTTGATCGACAGCCGCAATTCCGTCCCGATCGCTTCAAGAGTTAGATCCGCGCCGGCGCTATGAATCTCGCCCTTCGGCAGGATGTCTTCCGTCAGGACGGTTCTTGCAAGCACCGTCTCACCAACGGGAACGATTTCAAATGTCGAAAGCGGAGACATTGACATCCCATCGTATCGACGAATCTCGCACAAGTCAGGGTATTCCCGGTTCAAGTCGATGCAAAGCATCGCAAGGTACGCGCCTCCCCAAGCGACATTCTCCGATGGCAGGTCCTGATGCCGTATGACAAGTCCGGCCATCGCGACGGTGGACGTCGGTGAATCGATAACTCCTCTGTCCAGCGTTTCGATCTTTGGCACAATCGGATCCGGCATCATAACGTGGCATGACAACTTCACATTTTCGAATTCGCATGCGTCAAGTCGAAGAATCTGAATACCATTCACGGCGTCTTCCGTGGCAAGCACGCGCAACGACGTGGAAAATGGGACAGCCTTGACGATGTCCCACGGTGCAACGGGTGTTGCCTGGCACCACCAGGACCAGTTGCCGATCGGCGTCCATAGAGTTGAGGAATGTGGATGCCAATCGCCGTCGAGTAGATCCTCGTCGGGCGCGGGACAGCGATTCGCGACGCGCTGAATGACGGGCCGAACCGGAACATTGGCCAGTACATCGGGAGGCGGCAGCGTCGCGGACGACAATGTCTCTCCAAGGTCGGTCACGACGATGGACTGCAAGTCGAGATGATCGCTGAAATGCTCGGCGTCGGCTTCGACCGTCAGGAATTTTGCGCGGAATCCAGTGTCGCCCCAACGAATCGTTCGCTCCAACGGATGAATTGTATTCCTGGCCAGCGGCCATAGTTCAAATCGCAGCGTCTCGCCGAAATTCGTGATTCGCGCTACATATTCGACGCAAGGCTGCGGATGCCCCTGGATCAACGCCTCCGCCTGTGCACCGTCCACGCCGAGCGCGCTGGCTCTCGATACAAGTCCGAGACCATCCGCCTGGCCTCGGAAATCCAACCGAACGCCGTCGCTGCTGTCATCTCGACCGCACAATCCCACAACTAGCTTTCCCCATGATCGAAGGGCGGAAAAACGAACTTCGAGCGAGAAATGTTCAACCTGATGCGGCAGTTCCTGTCGCAATACGCCTGATGTCATCAACGGCCGTCCGGAAAGGCGGATTGCCGGCAAAATCGAAGGGGACACTTGAACGGACGAACCCACGTCCCCGGGCGTCGACATCAACGGCGTCCAGTCGTCAATTGAAAGTGAAATGTCAAAGCGCTCCGGCAGACGCTCCGCCGGGTTCTCGCGACTTGGCAGCCAGGCCACGGCTGCAAGCACGATCACAACGAATCCCACCGCAACGAGTGCGGAGCGTACTTTCGAAGGCTGCAGAAGCCAAACACCGCGAAATCTGCGACGACTGGAGGTCAATCGATGCAATTCACTCAGCAACTCCGCGACGTCGTTCAGTCGCCGATGGGGAACCGGATGACAGAGCGCATTGGCAATCCGTATTGCGTCGGTTGTCTGCTCGCGTCGATCAGACACCAGCAAGCGCGGAAGCCGGGGGAACTCCCGGGCAGGAAGTCCGGAGATCAGTTCGTACAGGATCTTACCGAGCGCGTAGAGATCGTCGGCGCGTCCTTCCAGCGTCACGTAGTCCGGCGTTCCGCCCCGATTTGACGGAGACTCAATCGAACGCACCAGCCCAACGTCCGCGAGTTTGGGCTGCCCTTCGACGAACAGGACGTTCTCAGGTTTAAGATCGAAATGCGCCAATCCCTGGCGATGAAGCTGTGCTATCCCGGATGCAATCGCCGATACGATTCGAATTGCGGCCCCCGCCTCAAGCCGACCGGACCTGTCCAGCATTCGACGCAAGGTCATCGCCTCGTACGCTTCGGTCGACAACTGCGCCGCGTTGTCGGCAGCTTCCATCACATAAAAGAAGCAACTCGGCGTTTCGCCCACCATCAGTATGCGAATGAGATGCTGGTGTTGATGAGAGCATTGCTGAAAGTCCCGAACGCCCTGTATATCCCGCTCAGTTCGATCACCATTCTTCTTCAGGAGCACCTTGACGGCGCGCATAACCCCCGTCACGCGTTCACGGGCGAGCCAGACCGAGCCAAACCCACCTTCCGCTATCAGCCGTAGCAATTCAAAGCTCGGGATCTCTACGGGCGGCGTTTTCACAACAACACGATACGGCGCCACGCCATCGGCGTTCTTTCATTGACATTCGACGACATCGAAATCCAACTGCGCAATGGAACGGCAAGCCGGTTCAACAGCCCATCCTCAATTTCTGTAAGCGCTCATCAAAGGCAGTGGCCATCGAAATCGTCTCATCACTGAGAATCACCAAAAAGTGTCGACTCAATTCGCCGCTGCAGGCGATCGAGCACGACTTCACCCGCGATCGCAGAATCCGCCTGTTCGACGGCTGCACGAAACTCCTCAAGCAGCCCGTCCCGGCCTGTCAGTTCAGCCAGCGTTGCCGCACAACGCCGGCACGACAATGCGTGCGTTTCGATTTCGCGAGCCGCGGTTGATTCGCAGTCATCCCCCGCGTACCGCTGCAGCATATCGTGAGTCGGGCAACTCGACATCATCTACCCTTCTTCCGCGAGTCGACGAGCAAGCACCTGGCGAGCTGTTTTCAGGACCCGCGACTTGCTGATGTAAACCGCGTTTCTTGAGATACCGAGTAACTTCGCCACAGCCGCCGGGGACTCCCCGCGAATCGCGTAGAGTTCAAACGCTTGGTAAACAGCAGGGTCTATCTGCCGGGACGTTTCGACGAGACAGTCTATCAACAGCGCCCTTCGCCACTCGAACTCGAAATCCCGATCGAGCAGCGCCTGGTCAATCATCAGCGATGCTTCTCGCTCCGTCACGGCCTGTCGCGCTCGACGACGCCGCATGTCCTGCACTTTGTGACGCGCAACGCCGCGCAACCAGGACTTGAATTTCCCCCGCGTACGGTCGAAAGGCGATTCCATCTGCGTAAACGCCTTGTGCACGGCGAGCAGGACTTCCTGAACCACGTCCTGGCTGTCAGCCTCGCTGAAACCGCTTCTCCGTGCAAATCCGAGAAGCATCGGTCCATACCGGCGGAAAAACTCTCGCCAGGCGGCGGGACCTCCGTCGAGACGGATCGACTCCAGCAACGTGAGACTGGTAATGATCGACATCCTGTTCTGCCTCACCTATTCCGACCGACTGCGGCCGGAGGGCACACTTTACGACTAGCAGCGCGGAAGACGCAATCATGGGACTCCGCGATCTACATAACATTCGCGCGTCAACATCTTTCCCTTTCCGACATCCGGCCGAAATTTTCCCAGAAAGACGCGTCATGGCTCCGGCGAGTGGAGGATTAAGGAGAGAGTCCATCGGGGCTGGCTCGTGGATCGTGCGGTGCGGCCTGGGTCGAACGCCCCTATCCAACCGGGAGGAATTTCATGCACAGAATCGCAAGCCTGTATATGGCGCTCGTGATCTCAACTACGTCACTCGCCACAGGTTCACCCGTTCGATGGGAAATGAATCAAGGCGGAAACGGCCACTATTATGAATTCGTCGCACCACCTATCGGCGGCACAATTCCCTGGCAGAATGCTCGCGCTGCAGCGGAATCATCTCAATATGACGGCGAATTCGGTTACCTGGCAACCATGAACACTGCACAGGAAAACCAGTGGGTCGCAATGAATATTCTGCCGAACGACACACCAATTTTCTACTACGGCGCCTGGTTGGGCGGCATGCGCGATCCGTCCGCCGGCGGCGCGATCAACGGCTGGAGCTGGGTCACGACCGCGGAAACCTGGGCGTACACAAACTGGGCGCTGGGCGAACCGAATCTCAGCGGCGGAAACAACCAGTTCGCCATGATGATCGCCGAGGCCGCTCGACATGGCGAATGGAATGACGCCATCAATGCAAGCAATTTCAACGGATACATTGTTGAGTACGCGCCGGAACCGGCGACGTTGGCGCTGCTGGCCCCGCTGTCTCTGATCGTTTGCACGTCATCGAGACGCAGACGCAACGCCGAATAAGAAAGTACCAAGGGCCCGGATGATGGAACTGCCCTTGACTCTCGGGCCGGACGGACGCCAGAAACACCGCACGGCGAGACCCGCCATAGCAGGTCTCGCCGTGCGACGAGTGTCCTGAAAATTCACGATCACATCGCGAGCGTGATTATTGATCTCGTTGCTTCGCCCACGAGTCCTTCAGCGACACGATCCGGTTGAAAATCAGATTCCCCGGCGTCGTCTCAATATCGACGTTGAAATACCCCAGCCGCTCGAACTGCATCCGATCTCCGATCGCCGCCTGCGCGAGGCTCGGTTCGAGCTTGCAGCCGTGGACTTTCTTAAGCGAATCCGGGTTGAGAAACTCGTGGAAGTCCTTCTCGTGCCTCGGATTGTCGGGATCTTCGTCATTGAAGAGGCGATCGTAGAGTCTCACCTCGGCCTCCACGGCATGCGACGCCGACACCCAGTGGAGCGTGCCTTTGACCTTTCGGCCGTCGGGCGAATCGCCGCCGCGCGTCGCCGGATCGTAGGTGCAACGCAACTCGACGATTTCGCCCGCATCGTTCTTCACGACGCCCGTGCACGTCACGAAATAGGCGTAGCGCAGGCGAACTTCACGCCCCGGAGCCAAGCGGAAGAATTTCTTGGGTGCGTCCTCCATGAAGTCCTCGCGCTCGATGTAAAGCTCGCGCGTGAACGGCACTTTTCGCGAACCCGCTGATGCGTCTTCCGGATTGTTGATCGCATCCAGCTCGTCGACCGTGCCATCCTCCGGCCAGTTCTCGATCACGACTTTCAGCGGATCGAGCACGGCCATGCGCCGCGGTGCAACCTTGTTCAAATGATCGCGAACGGCGTTTTCGAGCCGCCCGATATCGATCGTGCTTTTGAACTTCGCCACGCCGACATCCGTGCAGAAGTTCCGAATCGACTCGGGCGTGTAACCGCGGCGGCGCAGACCGCTGAGCGTCGGCATGCGCGGATCGTCCCAGCCGCCGACGCGCTTCTCCTTTACGAGCGCGAGCAGGTTGCGTTTGCCCATCACTGTGTAGTTCAGATCCAATTTGGCGAATTCGATCTGCTGCGAGTGAACGATGCGCTTGCCCCACGGTCCCGAACCGTCATTCGTCCGGCCTTCGTTGATGGCATTGATGAACCAATCATAGAGCGGTCTGTGGTTCTCGAATTCCAGCGTGCAGATGCTGTGCGTCACGCCTTCCAGACTGTCCTCGATGCCGTGGGCCCAGTCGTACATCGGATAGATGCACCAGGCGTCGCCCGTTCGATGATGCTTCGCGTGCAGGATGCGATACATGACGGGATCGCGCAGGTTCACATTCGGCGAAGCCATGTCGATCTTCGCCTTGAGCGTTCTCGAGCCGTCGGGAAACTCGCCCTTGCGCATACGATCGAAAAGGTCGAGGTTCTCCTCGACGCTGCGATTGCGATGCGGGCTCTCCCGCCCCGGCTTGTTCAGCGATCCACGATACTCGCGCGTCTCGTCCGCGGTCAGATCGCAGACATACGCCTTGCCCTTCCTGATCAGCTCGCAGGCATAGTCGTACATCGTCTGGAAATAGTCGGAAGCAAACAGGGCGCCGGATTCGACGGCGTCGTCCTTCTGATTCGGCCACTCGAAGCCGAGCCAGCGAATATTGTCGGAGATGCTGTGGACGTACTCCATCTCCTCCTTCGTCGGGTTCGTATCGTCAAAACGAAGATTGCACGTCCCGCCGTATCGCTGGGCGAGACCGAAGTTGAGGCAGATGCTCTTGGCATGGCCGATGTGCAGGTAGCCGTTGGGTTCCGGCGGGAATCGCGTGACGACTTTGCCGCCCCACTTCCCCGAAGCGTTGTCGGCCTCGATGATCTGCTCGATGAAATTCAGTTGTCGTTCCGCTGGCGTATCGCTCATGGGTTCCTTCTGTGCGGGTCATTCAGCCCGTTATTCCTGAGGCAAATGATACGCAAGGGTTCACGAGCTGTCATCGCGCCGCGGCCAGAGGCCCCGCAACGATCAGGTTGCTGTCGAATCAGGCGCGGCCGGCGGCGTTGCGGGGAGTGCCGGAAGTCCGACGGCCCGTTCGACGCGTTCGGCGATGTGGACGAGGCGGCCCATACACCTGGAATAGATCGCCACGAGCCGGTCCATCGTCTCGGTCGAGGCCATCATGACGTCGACGAAATTGTCTTCCGACGGCACTCGACAGGCGAGGAATTCAGACATCATGATCGAACCGCTCGCGTGTTCGAACGGGTAGTCGGCGCCATCGAAGACGAGGCGGGCCCCTTCGATTGTCGATCTTGATTCCCGGATCAGACGCTTCAGTATCGGAATCAGCCTCGGATAGAGTGCATCCACATCGGCATCCTGCGGCACATTCTGAATCAAGGCCGTGGCGGCGGACAAGTCTCGACCCGCGATCGGCAATTTCGACGCGCTCGTTTCGAAGCCGCGAACAATCGGGAGCAGCTTTTGAATCTCGGAAACGGGAGACTGCTCAAGCCGAAGTTTGTCGGCGACGGCCGGTACGCAGGCCAACTGCAGTGCAATCGTCAGCCGAGCTTTCAGCAGGTCCGTCATCGACGCCACTTTCGGTTGGACCGCATCAAGCGTCGCCTTGACCTCCTGGCGAGCAGCGGCGATCGCTTCATTGGACGACTTCGCGATTCCGAACGACTTGGTATCAATTCGCTTGAACCCGGCCTGAAGAAGCAATTCGGCCACGTGCAGATCCCGCATGCGATCCTGGGCGTTGGCGTAATCCGCAAAATAGCCCGCATATTTCGCAGCGGCAGCGTCGAATTGAGCCCGCAGTTTCTTCAGCTTGGCGACGCCGGCTCGCGGATCGGCCGGCGGTTCGATCCGAGAGACGGCAGGAATCGACGGCAGGAAGAGGTAATGGCAACCCGAGAAATACCGCATCGACGCCATCGCATCCTTGTTTGTCTGCGAGTGCTGCCGAAGCAGATCCTCCGTCGGAAATAAATTGTCGCGCGAAACCTTGAGACCGAACTCTCGGCGATAGCTCGTCAGCGTCACGGCGTTGGCAATCATCCTGAAGTTGGCAAACAGCGCCGTCGCGGGCGCCTCGAGATGGAAGATGCCCTCGCTTGCACGCCGCTCGACTGCGTTCAGTCGCTTCCGGAACGAAGGATGCGTGCTGACAAGCCCCGTGCCCCTCGTCAGCGCATGATCGACAATCTTCCTGCGATCGGCCGGACTGATCGACTGCGACATGCCTGCGATCAGCAGCGGAACGTTGTCCGGCAGTCGCTTCTCCCGCCACGTGCCTTCCAGTTCACGATGCGCTTTGAGATCGGCAATCGTCAGGATATGCAACTCGCTGAGCGCCGCGCCGTAGGCCTTCGAACCCACGACATCGGTCGCAACGCGATCGGCATCGAATTCCATCTGCCGCAGAAACGCACAGCAGATGCAGTGTCCGCACACCATGAGGAGCCACAGGATTTTCCGATTGATCCACACGCCCAGCCGCGCGGCATAGAGAAAAATGCCCAACCGAAAATCAACATTCTGACTGCTCTGGGCAAGTTCCATATCCCAGGCGTCCCGCTCGTAGACGACGCGACTGAACCAGCCGTTGATGCCTCGAACGACGTAGGACAGCCGCATGCCGAAGCCCTGGGAGAAGTGCCCCAACTCGTGGGCCAGGATCCCCATGAACTGATCGAGCGGCAAGCCGGCTGCGAGGGGAAGACCGATGACGAGCGACATGTGCCGACCGAAGAAACTCACGATGCCCGAACGGAAGCCGGCCGCGGCGTTCAACTGGCAATCGACTTCGATCTCCCGCGGCATCGGCGCGCCGATGGCGTCGCACAGTCGTTCGAGCACCTCGTAAAGCACGGGCTCCTGCGAGCGATCGAGCGTGAGGGGTTCGCGCTCATGAACGCGCCGTGCGAAGATCGGCTTGAGCATGAAGACGATCATGACCGGTCCGATCAGAAACGGCGCGCCATAGACCAACAACAGAAAGATCTTGATGCGGATTGAACCGTGCATGTCGGCATAGATCCATGCGTTCTCAGTCGCGTGGTAGTAGATGCCGTATCCGACGAGCCCGATCAGGGAGATGTATGCAAGAGGGAGTAGCACCATCGCACTGGCGATGACTAGCAAACCGACGGCGTAGAAAAAACGAAAACGGAATCGCGGAATCCGACCCGTAAAGCAACTGACGATACGACGCGAATCCGCAGCGCCGGCCGCCCCTGGCGGAATTCTGCCTGTTGTAGCCGATGCACTCGTCACTGGCGTGGCGATCCCTTCCTGACCCGTCGTCCTGTCACGCGGCAATCCGCGCGACACGACGATTCTAAACGATGGGCCGATGCCGATTCCAGAACCGCTGTTTCGTATCGAGCGGTGGCGCGTAAGGCGATCGATCGAGGTCGCAGGGACGCAACGCTTCCGTTCGGCTGAAATGATCGAATCATCGTTGCTGTAAACAGCGACGGATCCGGTTCAGCGTCTTGTCGCGGCCGAGAAACACGAGGGTATCGCCGATGGCGGGACTGACGGGGCGACCCGCAACAGCCACGCGGATCGGCTGGGCCACGTCCCCCATCTTGGAGCCCGTCGACTCGCAGATGTTCTTCACGAACCCCTCGATTGCCTCCGCAGTCCACGGCTCGAGCGATTCGAGCTGAGGCAGCAGCGATTCGAGCATCGCGAAGCCTGCGCCGTCGTTTTTCGCAAGGACCTTTGCGACGGCCTTTTCATCGAAGACGACGGCATCGTCCGATTCGAACAGGATACCGGCCTTGGCGACGACATCGGGTAACGTTCGGAAGCCCCGGCAGGAATCGAGGACGCGGCCGAGCGTGGCGTCGTCGAGTGCGGCCATATGAGAATCGTTCAGCGTCGCCCAGTCCTTGAACGCCTCGACGAGACGCTCCGTCGGCGCGGCGCTGCACCAGTCGAGGTTCATTGCAAGCAGTTTTTCGCGATCGAAGCGACCCGCCGTCTTGTTGATGCGATCCAGCGAAAATAGCTCGATCATCTCGTCGCGCGTCAGCTTTTCACGATCGCCGCCGGGTGACCAGCCGATGAGGACGATGAAGTTCAAGAGCGCTTCCGGCAAATAGCCCGACACGCGGAAGTCGTGGACGTCGATCTCTGGGATCGTCACGCCTGCAGCGGCTGCGAGCTTCGCGACCTGGTCCATGCTCAATTCCGCGTCGGCCTTCTTCTTGAGCCAACGCTCGACGGCGTCACTCGATGCGCCCGTCAGTTCGACGACCTGCGCGTCCGTCATGTTGTTCTGCTTGATTGCGTCCTTGACGCCCTGCCGCACGGCCTTGTGCTTGTCGCGTTTGGACATCTTCGTACCGTCGATGTTGAAGACGAGCGGCAGATGCGCGTACTTCGGCGTCGGTACGCCGAGAGCGCGCTGGATGAACACGTGTTTCGGCGTGTTGCCGAGATGCTCCTGCGCTCGCAGGACGTGCGTAATCTCCATGTGCGTATCATCCACAACGACGGCGAAGTGATACGTCGGCCAACCGTTGGACTTGACGATGACAAAGTCGTCCAGCTCTCCCGCCGCAAATGTCACATCGCCCAAAATCTCGTCGTGAATCGTGATGGCCTCGTCGGGCACTTTGAACCGCACGACGACAGGACGACCCTCGGCGCGCGCCCTGTCGGCGTCAGCCGCCGTCGGCAACGGATCCGGCCGCGGATACTTGAAGCCCGTCTTCGCGGCTTCAGCCTGCTTGCGGAGCACGTCTAATTCTTCGTTTGTGTCGAAGGCGTAATAGGCGTCGCCCGAAGCGAGCAGCTTTTGGCATGCCGCGTCGTAGGTATCGCGACGCTGGCTCTGGAAATAGGGACCGAATGCGCCGTCGACGCCGGGGCCTTCGTCGCAGTCGATGCCGAGCCAGCGCAGATCGTCGAGGATCTTCTGCTCAGCGCCGACGATGTTGCGATCGATGTCTGTGTCTTCGATTCGCAGTATGAACTTACCGTTGTTGCGTCGGCAGAAGAGATAGTTGAACAACGCAGATCGCGCTCCGCCGACGTGGAGATAGCCAGTCGGCGACGGTGCGAATCGGGCTCGGATGGTTTGACTTGTCATATTACGAGGCAGCTTTCAGTGTTCTTGTCATGCGCATTCAGCGGAATCCGTGGCCCGGCCTGCAGGCTGGGAAAGCGAATGGCGCTCGATAATGAGGCAACGCTCCACGTCATACACAACACAGTCTTCTAACGCAATTCGCTTCCCCAAGCCATGGCCTGGGCCACGGGGGCGAATCGATAATCGAAAATACGCGAAGATTCGAACATACGCGGGTACCGCTCCCTGGCGGTCGCGGCTCTGTCATTCGTGGCTCTGATTGTTGCGGCCCTGAACTTTGTGGCTATTTTCGATGCGGCTTATTCCCATTCGATCGTCGCAGGCGGCTTGCTCGTGATGTCGTAGACGACCCGATTGACGCCCTTCACTTCGTTCGTGATCCGCGTCGAGATCGCCGACAGTACACTCGGATCGATGTGGACCCAGTCGGCCGTCATGAAGTCCTTCGACTCCACGAAGCGGACGGCGACGACGTGCTGATCCGCATAGGATCTCCCGTCGCCCATGACGCCAACGCTGGAGACCGGCAGCAGCACGCCGAACGCCTGGGCGATCTTGCGATACCAGCCCGACGCCGTGATCTCCTCGATGATGATCGTGTCCGCCTTACGGAGCAGTTCGCAGCGTTCGTGCGTGACTTCACCGATGATCCGCACAGCCAGCCCAGGCCCTGGGAACGGATGACGCCATACCATCTCTTCCGGCAAGCCCAGCAACTCTCCGATGATGCGGACTTCGTCCTTGAACAAATCCCGCAGGGGTTCAATCAATTCAAATCCGAGCTCTTCCGGCAGGCCCCCGACATTGTGATGCAGCTTGATGTTGGCGGCCGTGCCCGCGGCGGAATGCCCGGACTCGATCACATCCGGATAGAGCGTCCCCTGTGCCAGAAAGTGGGCGTTCCTGATCGACTTCGCCTCTTCCTTGAAGACGTCCACAAACTCGTGTCCGATGCGAATGCGCTTCTCCTGCGGATCCGATACCCCCGCAAGCCGCGACAGGAACCGATCGGCGGCGTCCACAACGTGGAGATCCATCTTGAAGTGGCCTTCAAAGACCGATCGCACGCGCATCCGCTCATTCGCACGGAGCAGGCCGTTGTCCACGAAAATCGGCGTAACCTGCCCCGGAATCGCACGATGAAGCAGCGCCGCCGTCACCGACGAATCGACGCCGCCGGATAGACCGCAGATGACGCGATCATCGGGCTTAACCTTCGCGCGAATCTGTTCGACATGAGAGTCGATAATGGAGCCCGGGTTCCACGTACCGCTGGCGCCGCAAATTTCGTAGAGAAAGTTGCGAAGTAGCTGACCGCCCTCGGGGGTATGCGTGACTTCTGGATGGAACTGCACGCCGAAGACGGGCCTCGACGCGTGGCGAACGATGGCGTTTTCGCAATTGGCCGTGCTGGCGAGGACTTTGAACTCCGCGCCGAGCCCCGTCACTTTGTCGCCATGCGACATCCAGACGTTCGTGTGCTTAGGCACGTGACGGACGAACGCATCGTCGCCAGTGAGCGTCAGCGCCGCGCGGCCATACTCCCGCGCCCCCGCCGCCTCGACGCACGATCCGAACCCTTCACAAGCGACCTGCATGCCGTAGCAGATGCCGAGAATCGGCACGCCGAGATCGAAAATCGCCGGATCCGGCTTCGGCGCCTCGCCTTCGTATGTGCTGGCCGGACCGCCGGAAAGGATGATCCCGATGACGTTGTGCTCGCGCAGGGTTTCGGGGGCAACCTTCGGTGCAAAAATGACGGAATGCACCTGATTCTCGCGCACGCGACGAGCGATGAGCTGGAGGAACTGGGAGCCGAAATCGAGGATGGCGATCGTCGGGTGGTTCATGTAGACATGGTATCTCGATGAGCCGCCCACGCAACGGACTCATGCGCGTGTTCACCGTTGAAAACGGAGCCCTGCGCCGGAGTCAATCGTCGCCGTCTACTCCAGAATCGCCCCCAGAAAGGCAGCGACGTCCAGACCATTCCGCTGTCCGTCACCGTTCAGGTCCGATCGCGCCACGTGGGCCGGGTCCATCGGGGACCCCAACAGGACCGCGACGAGCGCCGAGGCGTCATCCAAATCGACATCACCGTCATCGTCGATATCACCGCTGGTCGCTTGATGCAGACGAATCGACAACGTGCTCGAAATCAAAGAGAAGTAATTGCCGACGGCAAACACCTCATCGCCGGCAACGCAGGCGCCATGAAACCACTCACCCGAGCCGCCTGTGGCCGGTGCGGAAACTGTCTGCCACGAGAATCCGTCATAGTGCATCAGCAGCGGTCTCGGATTTCCATCAGCATCTCCGTCAGTCCCGGCCGCCCAAATGTCATTGCTCGCGCGTGCGGCGACACCTTCAAGTCGGCCGTGGCCGTCCGGGAGGACCGGCAAGGTTGCAGCCGTCCACGACGAACCGTCCCAATGGACAGCGTACGGTTGATCGCCGATGGATGTTGTCATGCATTGACCCACCGCCCAAACGTCATCCGTCGCAACCATAGCAATGTCGTGTACCTCACAACCGAACTCCGCCTGCGGGAGTGCCATCGTATTCCATTCCGAACCATCCCAATGCGAGGCAATGGACATGAAGATCCCCAGGCCCGGGTTGTTGAATCCGCCGGCCCAGATGTCGTCCGACGCAACGCCGTGAACAGCTTCGAACTGGATGCCGCCGAAGCCCATGTTGTCGATAGCGATGGGAGTCCAACTCGAACCATCGTAATGCGCAACGAGCGCCGGATATCCCTGGCCACCCTGTGTGATAACCCCCAGGGCCCATACGTCGTCGGACGCCTGCATGTGGACCGCAGTTGCGTATGATACGGGAAGATCCGCCGAGCTTGAGTCCTCGGCCCAGTTCGTACCGTTCCAGTGGATGAGAAATGGTTCGTTATTCGGGCCGAAAGTCTTTCTGCCCACGGCCCAGGCATCGTTGAGCCCGATGGTGCTAACGTCGTACAATTGGTTCGTCTGGAGCATTGTGTTCGGATTCGGCGCGTTGAAGATCGTCCAGGTTGTGCCGTCCCATCGCATGACGAGCGTGTCAAGTCTGTCGAGGATCGAGTTTGACGACGAACCGACGGCCCAGACATTCTGCGGCGATGTTGCGTCAACTCCGGTTAGCGTATTGATGAAGCTCCCGGCATTGGGACTGGGCTCGAAACTCCAGCCTTCACCCGCTGACGCCTCCAGCGCCACCACGAACAGGATGGCGATGCAGGCGGATTGCCCGAAGGACTGACTAAACTGAAGCTGTCTTGGATTGAGTTGTCGCATGAGTGAATCTCCTGTTGTCAGGCGCCATCGCAGAGGCGCAGCGGACCGTTACAGGCACTAAGCGACGTTTCGACGACGAGCCTGCCAACATCAGGGAGTTTTTTCGTGAGCGGCCCATCCGACCGATCTTCCGAAGTCACGCGGCTCGTGAATTCTGTCGGACAAGGAGGCCCGGAAGCGACCGACGCCCTGTTTCCGCTCGTATACGACGAATTGCGGCGCTTGGCGCAACAACAGCTCGCAGCCGAACGGCCGGGGCACACGCTTCAGGCAACGGCACTGGTTCACGAAGCCTATCTGAAGCTCGTCGGTCCCGACGGCCCGGCCTGGGAGAATCGACGCCACTTTTTCTTGGCAGCCGCCAGGGCGATTCGTCGCATTCTGATAGACCACGCCCGGACGCGGGATCGCGACAAGCGCGGTGGCGGCGCCCAGGTGAAAACGCTGCTCGAGAACGATGCCACGACGCCCGGACTGGACCTGGACGTATTCGCGCTCGACGACGCGCTTGCGCGACTTTCAGAAGAAGATCGGCAGATCGCCGAAGTCGTGGAACTGCGATTCTTCGCCGGCCTGAGCGTTGAGGAGACCGCGCTCGCAATGGGAACGTCCGCAAGAACGATCGCGCGGCATTGGCAATTCGCGCGCGTCTGGCTGAATCGCGCCTTGTCTGACGGAGATTGACATGTCTTTGCGATCGCTGCGACAGATTCAAGGCGTGTTTCTCGAAGTCTCCAGCATGCCGAGCGACCAACAGCCGGAAGCGATCGAGCGCCTCTGCGGGTCCGACTTGGAATTGCGCCGAGAAGTCCTGTCCCTGCTTCGTCATGCGAATCCACCGGACGGGTTCCTGGCCGAACCGATCCTCGGCGCATCGATGGTGGGCGCACATGTCGGCACTATAGATGATGCCCTCATCGGGACGCGCGTGGGGCCCTATCAAATCGAGAGCCGGCTCGGCGCCGGGGGAATGGCCCGCGTTTACCTGGCAAAACGCGCGGACGGCGAATTCGACAAAAGTGTGGCCATCAAGATTGTGAGAATAGGCCTCGAGACAGACGACGTGATTCGCCGGTTTCGCGAAGAGCGCAACACGCTGGCGACATTGAATCACCCCAGCATCGCGTGCCTCCACGATGGCGGCGTCCTGCCGGACGGTCGCCCCTACCTTGTCATGGAGCACGTGCACGGTGTGCCGATTCATCAATACTGCGACGAGCATCAACTCGACACGAGGGCTCGACTTCGCCTGTTTCTAAAACTCTGCGAGCCCGTTCGCGTCGCACATCACAACCTGATTGTCCATCGGGATCTGAAACCCGCGAACATCCTGATTACCGCCGAGGGTATCCCTAAACTCCTCGACTTCGGAATCGCCAAGATGATCGGCGACGCTCGCTCCGGATACACGACACAACGGCACGAGCGCCGGTTCACGCCAGAATACGCAAGCCCGGAACAGGTTCGCGGCGATCCGCTCTCGACGGCCACCGACATCTACTCGCTCGGCGTAATTCTCTACGAACTGCTGACCGGGCGCCGTCCGTACAAGTTCGACACATTGACGACGGAAGAAATCCTGCGCGAATTCGAGACCACCGAGCCCGCGCCACCGAGCGTGATCGTCCGCACGCGGATCGCGACGAGCGCCGAAGGGGCCGAGACCTCGGCCCGGCAATCACACGGACCCACAACACACGTGGCGGAAGACTCGCCCGAACGTCTCAGTCGGCGTCTGTCCGGCGACCTGGATGTCATAGTTCTCAAGGCCATGCATCGCGACCCGGCGCGACGGTACTCGACAGTCGAACAGTTCGCGGCGGACATCGAGCGCCATCTGAACGGACATCCGGTCCTCGCCCGCCCCGATTCCGCAACGTATCGATTCAGGAAGTTTGTCGGGCGCCATCCAATCGCAACGATCAGCGTCACGGTTCTGACACTGGCGGTCTTTGCCGTCCTCTTTGTCGTGCAGTGGGCCGGCTCCGTCGCACGTGATGAGCGCGATGCCGCGCAACTCGCGCGCGACCAGGCCACGGAGACGGCGAACCTCCTCGAGTTTGTCCTGACTTCTGCCAATCCGCGATTCGACGGTCCCGATACGAAGGTACGCGACGTTCTGGAGTCGGCATCGCTGGCCGTCGCGGATATGGAATCGGAGCGACCATTGCTCGCCGCCAGCGTTCGCGGCACGATCGGCCGCACGTATCTCGCGCTGGGCATGCTCGACGAAGCGGAGCGCAACATCCATTGGGCACGCGACACGCGAAGACAACGACTCGATTCGGACCATCCCGATTTGGACGAGAGCAATCACGCCTATTCGATGCTGCTTTATTCCCAAGGCAGGCTCGACGAAGCCGAAGCTCTGCTGCGCGAGATGCTCGATGCTCATATCAAGTCTCACGGCGAACAGGACATTGATACCTCGCGCGTTCTCAATGATCTCGGCGTCGTGCTTCGCCGGCAGGGCAAGCAGAATGAGGCCCATGAATGCCTGCAGCGCGCGCTGGACATCCGACGCAGCCATTGGGGCGAAAACAGCCTGGACGTCGCGGAAACGCTGAACAACCTCGCCATCCTGATGTTTCAGAATGGGCAACTCCCGGAAGCCGAAACCGCGCTTCGCGAAGTCATCGATATCCGAAAGGGGGAGCTTCACGAGGATCATGCGCTCGTCGCCCAATCCATGGGAAACCTGGCGACGGTTCTGCAGGCGCGCGGCGATCTGGACGCGGCTGAGGCCATGTTTCGAGAGGTCATCGCGTTCGGGCGGCGCGCCTACGGACCCGAGCATCCGGCGCTCGCAACCGATCTGTCTAACTTCGGCAGGATGCTGACGGTCATGAATCGATGCGAGGACGCCACTTCGTTATTTCGCGAGTCGCTCGACATCCGTCGCACCAGGTACCCCGAAGGACACCCCCTGATTGTGGACAACACCGCGGACCTGGGACGCTGCCTGGCGCGCATCGGGCGTCTGAACGAAGCCGAGCCGCTGCTGAACGAGGCGCTCCATTCAATCGTCGCGGACCCGTCGCCCGACAGTGGCGCGGCGCTGGCTTCCCGCGACCCGATGGCCGCCCGGCTGCTGCGTATTGTCGCCGCCGAGCTGGAAGCGGTTTACGCCGCGACCAATCGGCCGGACGACGCCTCGCGAATGCACGAACTCGTTGACGCCATCGTCTCTGCGACACAAGCCGGCAATAACAGCGGGCAGTCAGAGTAGTTCGGCGGAATCCCCGCAACTGAGGCGGCGGCAATCGCCCGGTTCACCGCCGATCGTGTGGTCTAAGAAGGCAACGGTTCGGTCGCCTCAATCCACGCCTCCGGCGGCATCACGCCGCCCGCTGCGAGCATTCCCCCGACAATTGCGCTCGTTGTGTCGCGATCGCCCCTGCCTTCGACGCACCTCCAGAGCGCGGCTTCGTAGTCGTCCAGCGAATGAAAAGCGATCCACAGCGTGAACGGCACCGTATCCCACGCGAGCACCGCGTCGCCGCTGCCGAGCAGCCCGACCGCCTCCTCGATCGACGCTTCGGGCGACAGGTTTCTCGCCTTGTCGATCATGCATCGGACCGTGGTATCGGCGAGGCGCGAAATCACACCGTCGAACAGCGCATCGGGATCATTGACTCCACCAGCAATCAAATTCGCGGCGACAGCAACGGCAATCGCGCCATCAATTCCATCGGGATTGAAATGCGTTACCTCGCTACTCAGCCGGGCCTGTTCTGCGGCAATGTCGGGATCGCCAGCGAAGAATGCGCCGAGCGGCGCAACGCGCATCGCGCTGCCGTTGCCCATGGAGCCGGTCCCCTCAAACATCCGCGGCGCCTTGTCGCGCCAGTCGTCGCCTTCGTGGATCGACTTAAGCAATCTCATGGCGCCCCAGCCATAACCGCGGTCGGGTTCAGCGACGTATCGATCTACGAACCGTTTCGAAAGACGATCCTGGTCGATCTCGCCCCCCTCTGCCAACTCGGCGACGATTTCGATGGCCATGGCGGTATCATCCGTCCAGCGCCAGGGCGCTTCGGGGGGCGTCTTGTATTGCAACCAGAAGATGCTTCGACCCGAGAAGAACTGCTGGCCGAAGCCATCGCCAACGGAGAGACCGAGCAGGCTGCGACGGGCGAGTTGGAGTCGGGCTTCAAAGTCCATCGACGTCGTTTCTCCTCAGGCCATTCGACAACACGCTGTCTCGCGGGTGCCATGCCGACGCCCAACGTCGGCATGCCTTCGCTGGTTGAGCGGGTGCCACGCTCCCCCTCCGTGGGGAGCATGTAGTCGGCGGCTGAATCGTCATGAGACCGCGCGATACACGCAGCGGTGGTTGGTCATCGCATGCTTGCCTTTGAGGGCAAGCATGGCACCCGGCAATTCGCGTCCAAACTTGTCGTGGTCGAGAACAAATGCCTTGTAGATCACGGACATTTCGTTACTCCTCAGGCATCCTGAGAGATACAATGAAACGCGAGAAGGCAATTGCGGTCAAAGCGCTTTTTTGAGCGAGAATCTAATGCGCGTACGAAGCGTTGGGGACAGCTTGAGAGCTTCACTTATCACTGGACCCACTCACAACTTGCTTGGGTTGGAGATTCGCGACAATTACGGTTACGGACACGCAGTTGAAGTCATCGATCTGTGTCGAGCGGAGGGTGCTCCCACAACCGTTTCGGCTGAAGATGTCAAACTGTGGGTATTGAAGGCGTTTGATGAACTCGATATTCCGCCGCAGCACAAACCGGTCGTAACGCGAATCGAGTATTGCCGCGACGATTCGCGTTATCCGTCGGCATACGAGCGCCTCGTCGCAATCATAGTCAACCACTACATCTCAACGAAGTAGAACTGATTCTGTCCACCGACAATAAAGGGAACGCGGGTGCCATGCTCCCCCTTCAAGGGGAGCATGTAGTCGGCGGCTGAATCGTCAGTGCACCGCGCGATACACGCGGCGGTGGTTGGTACTCGCATGCTTGCCTTTGAGGGCAAGCATGGCACCCGCGCACTCACCAGTCGCCCCATGCCACTCGCCACTCGCCACTCGCGACTCGCGACTCGCAACTTCGGACTTTGCCGCAGAAGAACGCCACCGATCGCCAGGAGGCTCACGGATAAAACCTCCCCATCATCCTTGGGAACGGTATCGTCTCCCGAATGTGCTTCAGCCCGCACATCCACGCGATCGTTCGCTCCACGCCGAGGCCAAACCCGCCGTGCGGTACGCTGCCGTACTTGCGCAAGTCGAGATACCACGCGTAGTCGGCCGGGTCCAGCTCGTGTCGGTTGATCTGTGCCATCAGCTCGTCATAGCTGTCTTCTCGCTGTGAACCACCGATGATTTCGCCGTAGCCCTGCGGCGCTAGCAGGTCGAAGTTGTTGCAGATGCGATCGTCCTGCTCGTTCTTCTTCATGTAGAAGGCCTTCACGTCGCGCGGGTAGTGCGTGACGAACGTCGGCCGATCGTGCAGGCGGCTGATGATCGTTTCGTCGCTGCCGCCGAGGTCCTTGCCCCATTGGAAGTTCGCGGCCAGATCCATGTGGTGCGGAATGTTCTTCACTTCCTCTTCGAGATCGCCCAATTCCTCGCGATGCTCGGCGAGTTCGGCGACGAGCTTGTCCTTCTGCCACTGCTTGACGCCCTGCGCCTCGGACTGCTTGTCCTTCTCCTCGATCGCCTTCTTCAACTCATCAATGCGGGCGTTTTTGGTTTCCAGGTCGTTCTGCAGCAGGTCCTTCGCCTTGCTACTGTGCAAGAGGTCGGCGGCTTCGGAATATGTCAATCGATAGAACGGCTTCTGGATTGCCTCCAGGCTCGCGATGTCGCGACCGAGGAACTCGAGATCCTCGCGATGGTCCTTCAGCACGCGCTGCACGATCGCGTGAACGAAATCCTCTGCCACCGCGATGACATCGTCGAGCTCCGCGTATGCGATCTCCGGCTCGACCATCCAGAATTCCGTCAAGTGACGCCGCGTCTTGGATTTCTCCGCTCGGAACGTCGGACCGAAGCAGTAGACCTTGCCGAACGCCATGCACGCCGTTTCGACGTAGAGCTGCCCCGTCTGCGCCATATAGACCGGCTCGCCGAAGTAGTCGACTTCGAACAGCGTCTGGGCGCCCTCGCCCGCCGCCGGTGCGAAGATCGGCGTATCGATCAGCGTGAAGCCGTTGCGATTGAAGTAGCTGCGAATCTCGTCGATGACACTCGCGCGGACGCGGAGAATGTGCCACTGGCGGCGGCTGCGGAAATGCAGGTGCCGGTTCTTGAAAAGGAAGTCGATGCCGTGGGGCTTGGGCGTGATCGGGAAGTCCGTCGATTCGCCGACGACTTCGAGCCCCGAAACGTCAATCTCGTGACCCCCGATCTGCTTCTCATTGGCCCGGACGAGGCCCGTGACTTTCACGGCGCTTTCCTGGCCCAGGCGCCTCGACTGCTCGAAGAAACTCTCCGTCTCCGGCGATTTGGCGACGACGCACTGGCAAAGGCCTGTCCCATCCCGAATCACGAGAAAGGCGATCTTGCCGGAATCCCGACGGTTGTAGAGCCAGCCTCGCAATGTGACCGTGTCGCCGACGTGCTTCGATAAGTCTTTGATATGGCAGTACATAACTTCAACCCTTCCGGCAGCTTCCCTGCCGCGCTTTGGCGGGAATGTAACCGCTAGCGGTCGGATTTTCACGGGGTCGCCGGGGGGCCGGGTTCACGATCTCTCGGCCGTCCATGTCGCTGCGAGGCAGTTGGATCGGGGCACCCCGAAAATTTTCGGATTTTCTGGCGCAAAACGAAACGCCCTTTTCGGCTTTATTTGCTGAGAGGAGGCCTCCTCAACGTTGGGACCGAATCGACGGCGCCGGAAGCCTTGCGCTTCCGGTGCCCGTCGTTTCGGGTATCAGTCGGGCCACGTGAGTTCAGTCTGCGCGGAGTGCGGGCGAAGCGACATGCATATGTCGCTCGCCGTCCCGCCCCCCCAGTGGATGCCCTGCGTTCGTGCGTAATCGACGCGGAGGCAAGCCCCAGTCAATGCCCAACCACTGTCGGGACCGCCGCCAGCCGAATGCGCATCCTCCACATCAGTTTCGACACGCAGTATCTCATCAACATGCCGACGCCCAGAACGTATGCCAACACCGGCACGCCCAGGGAGACGAACAGCGTCCCCGCCCCGCCGCCGAACGACAGCACGCGCAGGACCGACGCATCAAGATTCACAATGACGGCAAGCCCGCCGCAGATCGCCGTCATCATCGCCCATCGCAATAGCGCGCCGCCGTATTGAATCCGCAGCAGCCGCCCATCGGCGGGGCGCCTCGGATCGGGCAAATCGCGGAATGGCCGAACGCCCGACCGCTCAAACGCCGCCTGCATCCGACGCGCCTGAACAATCCAGACCGCAAAGAGCACGTGCATCGCGGCCAACAGCAACCCTGACCATGCGACATACCATCGCCAACCCGCATTTTGCGCCAGCATCACGACGGCCGTCATCCCGGCAACGATCGCGACGGCCGACACCTGCCTGCCCTGCCCCGAGAATATCCGGTTCATCAGCGGGATCAGCAGATGGCGATCATCGTCCGGATCGAAACCGAATGCGCACTCCGGACATCGCGGTCCGGCCAATCCCTGTATGCAATAGCGGCACATCGCGCAGCGACGACGATATCGCGCGAGGAAGACCATGTGACGGCACAATCGCGCCTCACTCCGGCGCATGCGCCGCGCAAACGCCCACATTCCGCCGACGGCGATCACGCACGCCGGCGCCAGCGCCCAAGCGGCCCACGACTGCGACCACAACAGCAGAACGGCCGGTACGAACACAATGAAGTTGGCCAGTTCGGAAATACGTAGATTGAACTTCCAGAGTTGCGTCTTGCCGGCTTCGATCCGGTCAATGCGTTTCTGGCGCGTCGCGTCGGCTGCGAGGGAGCGCCGTTTTGGCTGGTTGTCGCCTGCCGGGGGCAGCGATCCGTGCTGACGCGACAAATGAGTCGTTTGTCGATCGGGCTTTCTTGTTGGTGCGGATGTCGACAACGTTCACCTGAATCGCTTAGAGCGCGTTCGAGAAGAACCGAGGCGTCACGTAGTGCCGGAGTTCCGCTGGGAACATCGGTCTGACGCCTATGCCGCAATTCAAGCACGATGAATACCAGCGGACGCAATGCGATCCGTCCGAGGATTATCGAACTCGGATCCAGGGGAAAACGGCCGAACGAGATTTGCGGACGTAATTCGGCGCGAATTCCTTTGACGTGTCGCACGCACATTCATATTGCATCTGATATGCGCCCCGTGCGTTCGCAGTTCGGATCGCCACAAGCCCGACTTCTTACGATGCTTCGAGCAGAGAAAGCGCAAGCGTCGTCATGGATCGGACACCCGTTCGAATCGTCGGTTCGGGGTCCGCCTGCAACTTCGATGAATGCAGCGGCGGCAGCGGTTCGCCGCCGGGTTTCTGGGCGGCGGCGAATCGTTCGGCGTCGACGATGCCAAGCCAGAAAATGAATCCGCGCCCTCCGGCCGCAGGCGCAAATCGACCGAAGTCTTCCCCCCCCATCACGGACGGCAGCTCGAGTACGTTGTCGGCGCCTAGCGTTTTGCGGAGGATGTCGCCGGCGTGTCTCGCTAGATCGGGATTGTTGTATGTCGCCGGCGTGAAATCGTCCTCCAACACCTTGACGTCGGGCGGCGTGGTGCAACCGGCCGCCTTGCAGGTATCCGTAGCGATCTGCCGAATCGCATCGAGGAGCTTCGCGCGCGTCTCATCGCCGTAGGAACGAACCGTCAACTGCAGCGTCGCCGTATCGGGGATCACATTGTGTTTCGCACCCGCATGAAATGAGCCGACTGTCACGACGGCGGCCTCGCGCGGGTCGATTCGACGGCTGACGATCGTTTGCAGCGCCAGGACCACTTGTGAACCCGCGACAATGGGATCGATTGCCTTGTGAGGATAGGCGCCGTGGCCGCCGCGGCCGTGGATCGTGATGTCGACCGAATCGACATTCGCCAGCGCCCAACCTGACGTGTAACCCACTTTGCCCGCCGGTAGGTCAGCCGCACAGTGCAGCGCGATGCAATCCCGCGGCTTCGGGAATTTCTTGAACAGGCCGTCTTCGATCATGCGCCGGGCGCCTTGGCCGATCTCTTCGGCGGGCTGCGCAACAAACACGGCCGTACCGCGCCAATGATCGCGCAGCGCGCTGAGGGACTTGGCCGTCCCGACAAGGACGGTCTGATGCACGTCGTGTCCGCATGCATGCATGACGCCCGACCGCGTTCCGCCCAATGTCGTGACCTTCACCCGGCTCGCGTAGGGCAAACCCGTTTCTTCGGTGATTGGCAAGGCATCCATGTCGCCGCGAATCAGGATGACGGGACCTTCCCCGTTTCGGATCACGCCGACGACGCCGTGGCCACCGACATCGCGCGTCATTTCGAGTCCTGCCGCAAAGAAGGCATCGGCGACGCGCGTGGACGAGGCCATTTCGTCGTTAGACAGCTCGGGATTCGCATGTGCCTCTTTGTAGAAGGCGACCCAGCCGTCAAGGTGGGAGTCGATGCACGCGTCCAAATGACTCTGCAACTCCGCCGACACACCACCCGCCGCCAGGGCGCCGGCATTACACAGTAGCAGAATCGCCACGACGAGGCCCCGCTGGGGCTGCACAAACACCTTGGGGAACTTCACGGCGACTACCTCCGACCGGGGTTCTCATGCATTGAGAAAATTAATATGAAAATCCGGACTAACGAACGCGTTTCTACGGGTACGGACTCGTGTGGGCATTGTATCCAAATCCCCCCACGTGAGTCAGTCTAAACTAGCACAGGAGCCATGATGATGAAGCGATTTACCCTTTCCCTCGCACTCGTCGCTCTGACACTGGCCGGATCAGGATGCCTCGCCGTCTCGGCAACGGATCAGAGCCGCGGCGTCAGGCAGACGCACCAGGTCGTCGCAGTCGGCAACAAGGTCTACGTCGTGAACATCCGCACGGGGGAGGCGAGTGAGATCGACATCACCAAGGCCAAGCCGCTACACATCACCGAAATGACAGACGAAACAACGGCCGGCGATCAGTAATCGCCAAGTGTTGCCAGCAGCGATTCCGGGATCGGAATCGCCAGGACGTCGCGCGGCTCGAGTTTTCGCAGACCGCCGCCGTAAATGCGGGACTGCGCGCTGATCGCACGTTGCGCCGCGTCGCTCCAGAGGTATTCCAGCAGCAAGTCGATCGACAATAAATCGGCGCGACGCGGATAGAGTCCGTGAAATGCTGTCAGATTCATCGCACGCGCTGAATTGCGAATAAAACGAAACCGCCCGCGAACAAAGACGGGCGCCCAGATCGGTGCAGCTGCGCGCTTCTCGGGCCGATACCAGACAGGACGATGCGATGGCAGGTAACGCTCGTGAATTCCCCTCGCCCGGCCGCGTGCGAGATATCGCTCGACGGCCTCACAGACGGGTTCACGCGGATCCAGCAGCCACGCTTTTTGCGCAGCCGCCCTCAGCTTTTCAAGATCACTCGATCCGAAGTCATTTGTCGGTGCATGATTCGCCTTCGTTATGCAAGGCTTCAGATCGGACATGTCGAGGCCCGCTTCGATCCGCTGCGGCTCTGTCAACGTAAAGTAGTCATTCGCGCCAGTCGCGATGCCCCGCATGCAAATCGCAACATCCGCAAGCGTGCCAGTTGCTTCAGGGGACTCGCGATCGCTGCCGGGATTGGCCAGCAGGTTGCTCCACTTCCGTGCCGGATCCAACGTCGCAGCGTCCACCGCCCGCATATTGTCGAATCTGAGCTGGGAAAGCGCCGCGGCGTCCTGCAACACCGCCGTACGAATCGGCTCTGCATTTCGCCGCCCGCGCCGCAACAGCAGTATCACCGCCGTCGTCAGGGCGCCGTCGAACACGAGGGCGTCATCCTCAAAAAAGACAACGCCATCGATGGCATTTTCGCTTAACAGGAACCGCTTCAATGGCCGACCGAAGTCGGCGTTCAGCCATTCCGCCGGGACGATGACAGCAGCGCGACCGTCGTCCGCAAGCCGTTCCCAGATGCGAAGCAGAAACAGACCGTACAGGTTGGTCATGCGGCTGATGCGTTCGCCAACGAGGGCATCGAACCGCCGATATGTCGCCTCGTCATAGCGGAGCGAATGATGACGAACGTACGGAGGATTGGCGACGCACGCGTCATATCCGCGCGTCGAATTGTCGAGCACAAAGTCCGTCGCGGACAGACGCAGTTCAACATCGCGCCGAGTCGCTAGTAACTTCCTCCGCAGGGCTTCGTCAACTTCGTGTGCGTCCACGCGGGGGCGCCAACCAGGTTGATCGAGCAGTTGGCGCTCGATCGCATCGACAAACACCCCCTCCCCGACCGACGGTTCCAGGATTCGTTTCGGTTGGCGCGCGCACGCCCAGGCCGTCATCCACGCGGCGACGGTCGGCGGCGTGAACACCTGCCCCAGCAAACGCCGGGAATCTGGATTCGATGCTGTTGTGGTCGTCGCTGCCACGATGGGCAGGGAGTTTACCCGATCGGACGCGACTTGGACGTGTCAATGTCGGCGATTTTCAGTCGCCCGAAAAGGACGCGCTCGCCTACCCGGCGCCCTTTCATTCCCTCGGCAGCGCCTACTGCAGCAACGACAGAACCGTCTGCGGCGTCTGATTTGCAAGAGCCAGGATACTCGTGCCGGCGCTGACAAGAATCTGATTCCGCGTCAGGGAGGCCGTCTCTGAGGCGAAGTCGAGATCGCGAATGCTCGATTCGGCGGCCGTCAGGTTTTCGAGCGTAATCCGCAACTGGTTGACGTTCGTATCGAGCGTGTTCTTCTCGAACGAGCCGAGCTTTCCGCGGAGAATGGAGACTTGAGCGATCGCCTCCTTGATGATCTTCGCGGCCTGTGCCGGCTGACCGTTCAGGAGCGAATACTGCTCGTCGCTCTTGACTTCCTGCAGGAAACCGATCGTGTCATTGCCGAGTCGCGTGGCCGCGACGGAGTCCACGCCGATGTTGACCTGCTGGTTCGTATCGACGCCCGGTCCGAGCTGGAATTTCGCACCGCCGCCGGTCACTGCGAACGTCGTCACGCCGACATTGTTGAACTGCTCCTGGATCTTGAACTGTAGTCCGAGCGTCGAGGTATTCAGCGACAGATTCAGGCCCTTGCCGAGTCCGCTCGCGCCATTGATCGTCGCGGCGATATCCCGTCCGGCGGCACGCTTGACCATGTCGCCGTCGATATTCTCCGTGAAGGAGATGAACGGCTGCGTCGCCGTACCGAGTTCCTCGATCTGCACGAATGCGTTCGACCCGAACGCCCGCGAGTTCAGGACGACGCCGCTGGCCGGATTCGCCGAATTGACGAAGCTGGCGCTGATGCCCGTCGAGTCGCCCTGGAGATTGATTGCGGCACGAATCTGCGTCGCCGTCGAGCCCGATTGCAACGAGATCGATACGACGCCGTCCGGGCCCGCGATTTCGAGCGTGACGTCGTCCGAAATCGAGCTGTTCAGGAATCGCAGCTCCGCGTGTTGCGCCGACTGGAGGACGTTAACTTCGACCGGGATGAACGGAGCCGTGCCGAACTGAACGTTCGAGATTCGCAGATCGGTCAATTCCCCGGGCGTAACGCCGCTGGTGACGTAACCGAGCGATCCGTTCAGCAGCTTGCGGCCGCCGAAGGTCGTCGTGTTTGCAATGCGCGTGATGGAATCGATGGCTTTGTCGATCTGAAGCTGATTCGCTTCGATTTCCGCCTGCGATACGGCGCCTTCGTTCGCGGCCTCGATCACAAGCGACTGGATGTCGTTGAGTAGCGCCGCGACTTCGTTCAGCGCGCCTTCCGTCGTCGCAATGACGTTGGAAGCCCGCTGCGAATTCGAAATCGCCTGCCCGACGGCCTCGATTTCAGAGCGCAGATTCTCCGAGATGATCAACCCGGCCGGATCGTCGGCTCCGCGATTGATGCGTAGTCCCGTCGAGAGCCGCTCGAGCGAGAGCTGCAGCGCCCTTTGCGACGAAGCCAGATTTCGGCCCGCCTGCAATGCCGCGACATTCGTATTGATGCGTGTCATGACGCCAACCTCCGTGAGGAAACCGCAACGGATCCATCCGCCGCGCCGAACGTGCTTCTACCGCCTCGCTGGTCCGGTCTACGCCCCATCTGGTTTATCCGATCCCTTGCCGCCCGGTTTGGCATTGGGCGGTATGTCCTCCGGCCGAACCCGGGACGCCTCACGATTCTCGCGTTTGATCGCGTCGTACACCTCTTTGCGATGTACCGGAACGTGGGACGGCGCCGTGATACCGAGCCGTACTTTGTCGCCGCGGATATCGACGACCGTGATCTCGACGTCATCACCGATCATGATGGTTTCGTCGCGTTGTCGCGAAAGCACCAACATTGCTGATCCTCCTCGGTCCCGCCGACTGTTCCAACTGCGGCGTTACCTCCGAGACAAACATCCTGTTTCTACGAGCACATACCATCCGTGGCATTGGTTGGCCATCGCGTCGCACGATTCTACGCGCCGCGACGTTAGGCCGTTTTCGTCACTGCCGACTGCTGCTTCGAAGGCAGACGCATCAGCGGATGTCGGGTCGAATATCGCTTGTCGCTCAGGACAAGCTGCTTGCCGACGCGCGTCGCAATGTTGATCACCAACGGTCCCTGCAGGTTGCCGGTCAACATGTCGTCCACCTTGTTGACGACGACGAACACCTGAGATCCGTTCGTATCGGCAAGGCCGATCTGAGCGAGATCGTCGGACTTGATCGCCACGCGATAGTCGGGAACGAACAGGCGCGGATCGCAAACCACGAAAGCCAACTCCGGACGATGGACCGCCTGCATCCAATAGAAGGCGCTGTCCTCGCCCGTCTGAATCAGGGCGTACTCCTTGTCATCCGGGAATCCCAACAAGCCTTTCGGGAAGTTGAGAAACCGCTGGTCGTCCACTTCGATTCCACCGAACCGCGACGTCTGAATCGTGATCATCGTCGTATCTCCCGGTCGCTCCATGCGACCCCTGTTTTCGGCGCCTCGACACGTTGTCTTGCGCGCCCGTCCATGGTTATGCCGCTGCCCGAGGCGATTCCATTCACCCCAGGAAGTTGAACAGCGACAGATTCAATGATGTTGCGCCGGTCTGCAGGCTCGCCTGTAACGCCGTCTGCGCCTGCTGGAACCGGGTAACTGCCTCTACAAAGTCCACGTCCCGTACTTCTGACAGAAGCGCCGTCGTCGCTGCGACAGCGTCCTCGGTCTGCAACAGCCGGTCCTGCATATCTTTCGAACGCGCACCGACCTGCCCCAGGACATTGATGACGTCTTTCTGAATCCTCTGGATATCGCCGCCGGCCTCGGTGATCTCGCTCGAGTTGTCGGCGATCAAAGCATCACGAAGCCGATACAGCGCCGTGAATACGCCGCTCTGCTTGAACGAGCCGACAATTTCGCCGTCGAGCTCCGTCGTTGTGCCGCTGCCGAGAATGCCGAGTTCCTGCGCGACGGGTCCGCCGAGGTTGTCGACCGTGATCGGATTGGGTCCGCCCAGATCCGTCAGTCGCAATCCGCCGCCCGACGGGCTGATATCGGCGAGCAGGCTCGAACCTGCGACGCCGGCCGCGGCGTTGATCGCGTCGATAACGTCCTGGACTGTCGCCGCGCCGGAAATGTCAACGCCGAAGCTGACGCCGTTCGAATCGGTAATCTGGAAATCGTCGCCCGAACCGGGATGCACGCCCCGCCCGCCGTTGAGCGTGGAAAGCAGGCGATCGCCGTCCAACGTCTTGATGCCAAGTCGCGCCGCGTCGGTACCGCCGTTTTCTCCGATGATCAACGCAGTCCCGGCGATCAGATTCTCGACTTCGATGCCGTCGCCCGCCTTGTTGATCACTGCACGAATGCCGACGTTCGTTCCGTTCAAGCGGTTCAGCACATCCTGAATCGTCGTGGCGCCCGTGAAATCGACCGTCGCATCGAGCTCGCCATTCTTGATCGTGACGCCGTTCGGCAGGCTCAGACCTGCGGGCTCGATCGCACTGAGCGGCGTCGTCAGGGTAATCCGACGATTAACGTTGGATCCGTTCAGCGGCGAACCGACGCTCGCCGATCCGCGAATGCCGAGATCGGCGGCCGTTGAGCCGCCGCCGATGTCCTGGACCTGAATCGCGCTGAGCGGCCCCGCCTGAAGCTGAAGCGTCGTCTGATTCGTCGGATGGATGCCAAGCGTGATCGAACTGCCCGCCGTCGCCGCCGCATCGTTGAACAGCGCGATAGCGTCCCCGAGCGTGCTGGCGGAGGACAGATCGACATCGAACGTGATTCCTGGTCCGGCTTCCGTCACGCGGATCGGTCCAAGCGTCACGCCGCGTTCGCCGGCGCCGTTCAAGTCGGCAATGCGAACGTTCGAATCGAGCCGCACATCAAAGTCCGCAGTCCCGCCGACGACCTCGTTCCGCAGCTGCAGCAACGAGTCGACCGTGACGTTGAACGGCAGCGTGAATTCGTTGTTGACGAGTGTCTGCCGATCGCCGCGATCTCCCACGAACGTCACGCGACCGAGTGCCGTGCTGAGCGGCGGCGAATTCGTCTGTCGCCCGCCGAAGAGGTACTGTCCCTGGAACTGGCGATTCGCCACATTCGTCAGCTGATCGATGATGCCGTCGATGATAACGGCTTGCGACGCCCGTTCGTCCGCCGACTGAAGGCTGCCTGATTGCTCACTCGCAATACGCGCGGCCTCGTTCAACAAATCGGTGATTTCCGTGATCGAGTAATCCGCAGCGGCCAGCTGGTTGTCCGCATGCCGCAGGTTCAGCAGGATCTGGTCCTGCGTGTCGAGCGATTTCAGCATGCGCGTGATTCGCTCCGCCGCGATTGGATCGTCGGATATCGAGAGAATCTGCCGACCGGAACTGATGCGCTGCTCGAGTTCGAAGATGTCCAGCGTGTTTCGCTGCAGTTGCGAAATCAACGTGAACGTCCGCAGACTCGTAGAGACGCGAGACAGATTGCCGGCCGAGCTGATGTTCATACCTTTCTACCGATTCCTTTCAATCGCGCTCTAGCGAATGAGCGTCATCAACGTTTGCAGCATTTCATTCACGACATTCATGTACCGCGCCGCGCCTTCATACGCGCGCTGTGACGTGATTAGCGACACGGCTTCCTCGTCGAGATTCACGCCCGATACGCTTTCCCGCTGAACGGACAGCGAATCGAAGATCACGCTCGCAGCGTCGTTCGCACTCGATGCTGAGGAAGACGCGACGGCCAGATCCGCCATCGTCGTCGCATAGTGTTCGTTCAAAGATACGCCGCCGAGCGTGGCGACCGCCTTGTCCTGCAATTCGACGAGCGCCGTCGCGTTGCTGCCGTCGCCGACGAACGGCGTGGTGGATGCCGCGACGTAGTCCGTGTTGTCCACAACGAGATCGTTGACGCCGATCGTCAGTGCGTCCTCGCCCGTGAAAAACGTATTGATCCCGAGAGATGCCAGAGCGCCCGATGTATCGTCGGCGAACGTGAAGCTGAATCCGGGCGAAGCGGAGATCTCAAGGCGACCGTTCGAGAGGACCGTTGCCGTGACGTTGCCGACGTTGGCCGTGATATCGGCCGCCAGCGAGTCGAGCGTCGTATCGGTGCCGATGCCGTCGAGATTGACGTTGATCTGCGTGCGGATGACTTCACCGCTCGCGTTGTCGCGTACGTCGATGAAGAATGAGCCCGTCTGCGGCGGAAACGCCAGGCCCGTCAGCGGATCGTTCAATGCCACAGTTGTGTCATCAACGGGATTCGTCCCCGTGATCGAGCTGAACGCCGCGAGTCCCTGTCCGCCGGAATGCACTCGGTTGATTTCGTATATCAACCCTGCGGACAGTTGGTCGAGACGATTGACCTGTTCCGTGTTGTGGACGTCGCGCGACTTGATGAGACCCGCGATCCGGCCGGCGCCCGTGCTGACTGGACCGTTGTTGATTTTGAGGCGAACAACGATCGCCGCCAGGCCGTCGCTGTCGACTTCGTTGACAGCCTTCAGGCCGAAACTCTCGCCGAACTGAATCAGGGACTCGTTCCCGATGTACACATTGACGGCGCCGTTCGGCTGCTCGCGCGTCTGGATCTCGAAGGCATCCGCCAGTTCCGAAAGCAACAGATCACGCTGATCGCGCAGTGCGGAGGCCTGTCCGTTGGCGCCCGCCTCGGCCACCACGATACGCTGATTCAAATCCGCGATTTCACTCGCAACCTGATCCGCGCGATTGACGGACGTCGTGATCTCCTCGTTGATCTGATCGCGGAAGGAAATCAACTGGCCACGCGTGTCCCGAATACGCTGTATCAGGCTTTGCGCCGTGTTCACCACGATGCCGCGAGTTGCCGTGTTGTCGGGTGAATTCTGTAGGTCGTTCAGGGAACCGAAGAAGTCGGTGATCAGAGATCCGAGATTCCGATCGCCGAGCGGATCGAGCACTCCCTCGATCTGGTTCAACGCGTCGCGCTCGACGGACGCTGCGGCCACATCCGACACGGCCGTTCGCAGTCGGGCCTGAAGCGCCTCGTTGATGTTGCGGCGAATGGCGTTAATGCGAACGCCGTTGCCAAGCTGGCCGAAGCTGAACGTCTGCCCCGGAATCGCCGTCAGGCGCGCGCTCGATCGCGTGTAGCCGGGCGTGCCCACGTTGGCGATATTCTGCCCGGCGACCTGCAGCGTCGCCTGATATGCTTCGAGCGCCGTGCGCCCGACACTTAATGCCGAACTCAATCCCATCGTTATCCCACCGCATCCAGCACAGCCGCGCCGTTTGCCGCGTGCCGAGCGCCTTTGTCCGAGTAAGTTCCCGTCTCTTCATTGGGCGTCGAGAATGCCGCGAACAGCCGCCTGAAGTGCGCCAGCATCTCGCGACAGACGAGCTCAACCGTTCGATTCGCCTCCGCGACTTTGAGCATCTTCATTCGCAGCGATTCGCCCAGGCTCAGCAGCCGTTCTCGGCCTGGTACATTCAGCGCCTGCGACAAGGCACGCAGCGTGACGCGCTCCGGCTGCGAAGGTCGCGCCATGCCCGCGGTTTCGCACAAGTCGCCAACGAGCCGGCGCCGAGCCGCATCGAGATTCGCCAGATGCGCCGACAAATCCGCCTCCTCATTGCAGACGCGCATGATGTCCGCAGGATCGCTCGTGCGCATTACGTCGAGCTTTCGTCGGATGACCTGGTATAGCGCGTCCTGAAGTTCCACCAACCGCTCCATGACGCTGCACAATTCCGCCATCAACAATGTCGCGCGATCCTGGTTCACTGCGAGTTCCTGCTCCTCTGCGTCGCCGCCGCGTTGTTCGCACCCTGTCCATCAGTCGGAACAGTCCTTGACGCGCGCTGTTCCGCTTCACGCTTGCCGCGCGTCATCGCGTCGTAGATTCGATCCGCGATCGGATCGCCCGGCGCCCGACCGAGCCGCTTCGCGTATTCCATGTGCAGTTGCGACTGAAAGATCTCTTCGCCGCGACCGCCGTGCATGTATTCACCCTTGATCGTGGATTGATCCATCTGGCGAAGTAGCGTTCCGTAAAACACGTTGCCGACGAATTCGCCGACGATCTTCCTCAAGTCGCCGTCGTCCTGTCCGTCCGCGATTTGAGCCGCGCTGTCGGCGATCGCCGTCTTGCCGGACGGGGCCTTCGGCAGATTGCCGCGACGCAACAGTGCGTCGACCGCGAACGTCGCCGCCTTGTCCGCCGAACCAAGTTGTGCTGCCGCCGAAGTCACGTTGATCAGTCCCGTATCACAAGCTTGCCGCGGATCTGCCCGTTGGCGTAAAGGTTCTCGATGATCGCGATGATGTCCTTCGCCGGCACGTTGAGCAGATTCAACCGGCGGACCAATTCGCGAAGTTTCGTTCCGTTCGACTCCGTCGTCGTGATCCCGACGGCCCGCTCGACGTCGATGCGCGGTTCGTCGGGCGTCGGCACAGGCTCGGGCGTCGCCGTCGTGATCGTCATGCCTTCATGAACGATGACCGTTGGCGCAATCTCCACGCCGGCGCCAATCGTGATCGTCTCAGTCCGACGGTTGATGACGATTCGGCTTTCGCTTCGAGGCATCAGCATTTCCAGGCCTTCGATCCGACCGATGAAGCCGACGGGATTGCTGAAGTACTCCGGCGGAATCTGGACCAGGATGTTCTTAGGGCCCTGCGCCATCGCGATTCGCCTTATCTGGCCGATCTCCGAGACGTCTTCGTTGATCGTCTGCTCGATGACCGACGCGAGCGCATGGCTGGCGTGAACGTCTTCAACGACGAGCGTGATCTGCCCCAGCTCGTTGATGTAGTTGTGGATGATGTCCTCTTCCATGACGGCGCCGTTAACGATCGTCCCCGTCGTGGCCGCACTCTTCGGATCCGACACGCGAACAGCGCCCTGGGCGAATGCGAAGATCGCATCCAGCCCCGGTCCCTGAAGCGGTGTCGTCACGAGACGCCCGCCCATCAGGCTTTTTGCGTCGCCGACGGCGCTGACTTTCACGTCCACGCGATCGCCTTCGCGAACGCCGTTCTCAGGCAGCGTCACGTCGACCCAGACGAGCGCGATGTTCTTCGACTTGCTCAGTTCATCGACAGCCACGGGAATGTTGAACTTCGAGAGCATGGCGACCATCGCGCGAATCGTCGGCGCATACTTGGCGCCGTCGCCCGTGCCGTTGATGCCGACGACCAGGCCGTAACCCGTAAGGGTATTGACGCGACGCCCCTTCAGGTGCGTCACGTCGGCGATCGTCGTCTGCGCGACGGCGGATGTCGTTCCGCACAGCATCGCCGCGGCGATGACCATCGCCGCGATCCTTCGTCCTCGAATTGTCTCACACTCTCGCTTCAAAGCGTCCTTTCGTACACGTGACGTTGCTGAAACGCCGATTTCAATGAGCTCACATCCAAACCTGACACCGCGCTCCTAGAAGGGCCGCACCTGATCGATCAGTTCCTTGAGCCAGCCGCGCTTCGTCGCATCCATCACGGCGCCCGTGGGCGCAGAGCCGATCTTCAAGCCGAAGATCTTGTCGCTCGTCACGGAGTTGTCCGGCGTGATGTCGGTCTGATTCACTTCGCCGCTCAACACGAGCGACTGTGTGTCGTGGTCGGACGAAATCGAGTAATACGCGACGATGATGAGATTGCCGTTCGGCTTGACGTCGATGACTTTTCCCTGCATGCGCGTCTCGAGAACGTCCCTGCGATTCGTCTGCCCCTTGTTCTCCAACTGACTGTCGTGAGAGAACTTCGCCTCGGGGGTACCGCCCGCGAAGCCCTGCTGTTCCCACTTCTTGTCGTGAATCCGGAACCACGCGTCGAGCTTGCTCTCGAGGTCCCACTGGTTGTCCTGCTTGAGACGCGCATCGATCTGGGCTCGGTAGCGATGCCGGACGATCACGCCGATCAGATCGTTGACCTTGATGATCTTCGGCTGCGGTGCCGGCGTTGAAATCAGGGACATTTGCGCCAGAATCGGATTCATGACCGTCGGCGCGTTCTGCCCCATCGGCCCCGCGACCATCTGTCCCGGCGCCGATATGGGCTGCATTGTTCCGATGCCGTTGTTGATCGTGCCTGCATTTGTGCGAATAGCGCCATTCGGCGCAGGGCGCGTCGTCAATGCTCGCGTTGCGCTCTGTTTGACGAGGTGTGCCTTGAAGAGCGACGAGCTCTGTGCGAGCGCCCAGCTCACGGGCGCGAATGCGAACACCAATGTCAGTACGCCGATGCGTCTCATTTCAATCACACTCCCTATCGTCGAGCGACCTGTCGAACGCCGCCGTACGTGACGACGCCCGGCCCCGTGATCATCGCATCGATTACATCCTGCTTGCGGCGGCTGCCGTTTCGCGCAACAGGAATCGTGTCGCCCAGCGCTCCCGACGCCTGGGCCTTGCCCGTCGTCGTAATCTGCACCCCGTTGCCGCTGACGAGGATCTTCACAATGTCGCCGCGCTCGATGACCGGCTTCTGCCGAAGCGATCGCGTCGACAACATTTCGCCCGGCTGAATGAAACGCGTCGCCTCATAGCCCTCGACGACTTCCATGTCCGAGATTCCGACTTCCGACGGCCGCGAGAAGCGGCGTTCTTCGAGTTTCAGTTCCGCGCGATCGATCGTGCTTCCGCGGTTAATCGGTTTCCGCGCGACGAGCACCGGCTTGACGAGTTCGATCTCGCCGATGACGCCGAGCGAATCAATGACTCGGCCGTCGCGAAGGAGTTCGACGTCCAGCGCGCAAAGGCCAAGCCCCAGTGGATCGCGTTCTCTGATTCGATACGTGCCGGGCCCGACAGTCGAATCCAGCGCGTCGCGCGTCGCGCGATCCGTGCGATTCAGGCTGATCTCCAGCCGACCGTCGTCCCGTGCGATTCGTGCGTCGATGTAGTCGCGAATGGCGGCGTCGAGCGTATTGGCGGCCGGTGCGACTGGCTGAAGATCGGCATGTCGCCGCAGCGGCTTGGCGGGCTTGTGAATGATCGGCTTCGAAGGGGCATCCGCAGGATCGACGTCCACGCGCTTTCGCGTCACGATGCACTGCGAAGAGCCGTAGATGTGCATGTCGACGAGATTCGCGCCGGAACGCTGAAGCGTATCGCGTACTTCCGCGGCAAGAATGGCGCGGCTGAGGCCCGCCCGCGGCGCGTCGGACATCACGACGACGCGGAGCCGCGCCTCGAATTCGGGATCGAAGTCGTTGAATTCGGCGATGTCGCCGAGCAGAACCGTCGCACGATCGATCTCGGCGGTCTCCGAGATTCGAACGTCGCCCGCACGCGCGGCTCGCGGCAAACCGCAGCCTGCAAGCACGGCGATCACCGCCGCCGCGGCCGTTCGAAAACATCCATGTCTTCGTTTCGTGTTCATGACGTCTCCGCCGTCTCTTTCCGCCTGGAATTAGACTATCGTCTTTATCTCCTCAATTGGTTGACAACCTGCAGCGTTTCATCCGCCGTCTGGATCGCCTGCGAGTTCAACTCGAACGCCCGCTGCGTGCGGATCAGTTCGATCAGCTCGCGCGCCGGATCGACGTTCGACAATTCGAGATTCCCCTGTAGGACAATGCCGGCCCCGTCCTGCCCCGGATTCGAGTTCAAGGGCGGTCCCGATGCATCCGTCTGCTGGAACAGATTCGCGCCGAGCTGCGCCAAGCCCGCCGGGTTCACGAATCTGGCGAGCTCGATCTGACCCGCGTCGCTCTGCTCCGTCGCGCCCGCCGCTCGATAACTGACCAGCCCCGTCTGGCTGATGGACACGTCCTGACCGTCCTGCGGGACGTTGATCGTCGGCTGCAGTCGAGCCCCCGGAATGTTCCCGAGGATGAAGTCGCCGTTTGCATTCCGCGTGAAGTTTCCCGCCCGGGTAAAGACGGTCTGTTCCTGACCGTCGATGTACGCCTGCACCTGGAAAAAGCCGTCGCCCTCGATGAGAAGATCGAGGTTGTTTTCAGTCTGGTTGACGCCGCCCTGCTTGAAGTCGGCCTGCGTGCTGGAGAGCTGGACGCCGATGCCGACCTGCTTGCCCAGCGGCTTGAATTCGTCGAGCCCGTTCCGTTGACCGGGCTGCTCCATCTGCACGTAGAGGATGTCCTCGAAATTGGCGCGAGAGCGCTTGTACGCGACAGTATCGATGTTCGCGAGGTTGTTGGAGATGACTTCCAGCTTGAAGTCCATCGCCTTCATGCCCGTCGCTGCGGTGTACATCGATTGAATCGCCATAATCTCGTTCGTCCCGTCGTTCGTCGCGGATCTCCGATCCGCCTTGCGCTTCAACTTTCTCTGATCGCATCGGCCTCTGCCGATGCGTCGCGTCAGGGCCCTTCAATCAGCCCTACGCGATCCGCCCCACATCGTTGACGACTCGCCCCAGCGATTCGTCCTGCAGCCGAATCATCGACGCGCCCATTTCGTACGCCCGCGTCGCCGCGATCATGTCGACCATCGACAACGTCGGATCAACGCCGGACGCTTCAATCATGCCTTGGCGGACATTCGCATTCGCCGGGATTCGCCGCGCGTTGTCCGCTGCGACAAGGTTCTCTCCCGACTTTTCAAGTTCCTGTGGGTTCTCGAAGTCGACGACGCCAAGTTGCCCGACAAGCGTCTGGCCCTGCTGGATTCGACCGCGTCCGTCAATCGAGATGTCGCCGATCCGTTGCGGGTCGAGGACAATGGGCCGACCGCCCTCGTCCAGTACGCGGCCGCCGCTGGCGACGTGGAGCAGCGCGCCTTCGGCGTCGACCGTCAAACGACCGTCTCGCGTAAAGCGAGTGCCTTCGGCAGTCCCGACCGACAGGAAGCCCGCACCTTGCAGCGCAAGGTCGAGCTTGCTTGACGTCGGGATGAACCGTCCCTGCTCGTAGCTCGTGTAAATCTGCGTCGGGAACAGACCGCCCGTCGCATTGTCGAATCCGGCGTATTGCGTCGACGGCTGATTGCCGCGAAGGAGCGATTCGTTCATTCGCTCACTGAACGCAACGCGATCCGCCTTGAAGCCCGGCGTGTCAACCTGTGCGAGGTTGTTGGCCAAGACTTCCTGACGAACCTGTTGGGAACTCAGCCCGTCTGCAGATAACCAGATTCCGTAAACCATGTCGTTTTCTTCGCCGTCTATGCGGCCGAACAGTTGTCGCTCGAATTTCGAACGTCGTTTGCGTCCTCGCCGCCGCGCACCGCCCCGCGACGGACTTCGATCAGGTGCAATGCCGTCGCCGCAAGCGTCGCGCGTCGAACCCGCTGACCGATCGCCAACGCATCCGGCAAAGACTGCCGACTGCGTGTCGATGCTGCGCGATCCGAGCTGTCGTCAACTGTCGTGGGCTTCACGTGCAACGTCTCCTGGCGCACGGCACAATGCGTGCGACGCACACGACATATTGCACACAACGTGCCAATCCCGTTGTCACGCGATCGAGATTCGAACGAACAGACGATTAAGACTTGAAAAAATGCGGACTTATGTGAATTGAGATTTTGTGATTCGAGTGGCTTCGATGGGCACGTGGATCCAGCGCCGCCCTTGCGCCGCGCAAGCGATGCCGCTTACTCGGCAATCCTCGCACCGGGTTGCGGATTGGAAAGGTCGATTTTCGCCGGCTCTCCGTCCGGCTCAAAGTCGCGTTTTGGCGGTGCACCGAAGCGACTCACCGGCAACGCAAAAACTGCTCGCCACGTCTCGTCGTCCGGCCCCGTCGCACCGACGAAGCAGGTTTCGCCAGGCACAAGGTCCTTGGCTCGCCCGTTGTTCGGCGGCGTGACCTGCTCGAAATCCTCCGGCAATTCACCGTATCGAATCTCGAGTCCGGCGGCCGGGACGCCGTCCGGCGTTTCAGTGCGAATCTCCCAATAGGCCTCGTTTGCAGCGGCGACGGCCAGGGCGCTGATTCGCACGGGCTTCATGTTCCATGTCCAGATCGGTGCATTGATATAGAAGATCGGCTCGTCGTTCTCGATCTCGATGTCGATCTGGTTGGAAGCGACGCAGCCCGGCCCCGCCGCGACCGTCAGCAGGACGAAGGCCGATGCGATCCACGTCATCGCCCCGCGATGATCACGATGCCCGATTCGGGCGTTGGATGGATGCACGTTCAAAGTCGTTGCGTGTAGCTGGTAAAATCCGAGCGGTTCCGCGACCGAATCGGTCTATTCCGCCGTCATACCATCGGATTCGTCCGATTTGCCCGCCCAGCGCCATGCGATCGGCAGCACCATCGCTGCAAGCACAGACTTGATCAACATGCCGGGCATCGTCTTAATGAAGCCGTCTGCGGCGGCAACCGCCGGACCTACGAACCCCGAGCGCCAGACGAAACCGATAGAGAGAATCAACAGGTGCCCCAGCAGGAATGTCACGATCGCCGTGGAGAACCGGCGATCCCAGCCGCGCTCTGCCATCCGACCGACGACGAAGGCCGCCACCAGAAAGCCGATCAGGTATCCGCCCGTCGGGCCGACGAAATATGCCGGGCCGGCCGTCCCATGCGCGAAAACCGGCAGGCCGGCCGCGCCCTGCGCCAAGTACGCGAGCACCGCCGCGGCACCGCGCTTGCTGCCCAAGGCAGCTGCAACGAGCACGACGACGAAAGTCTGCATCGTCAACGGCAGCGGTCCAGGAATCTGCACGTGGGCGGACAGGGCGAGCAGCACACTTGCCCCGACAACCAACAGCGTGTCGCGAAGAAGCGTGTCCGCGTCCTTCGTTCCGATTGATACTCGATCCAAGATCGTTGCAGATGCTCTCACTGGTTTTCGCTCCTGAAAAGGCGTTTGAACGAGCCCGGATTCTAATCAGGCCCGCCGCAGTGCGTCCAGTGAAGCGGAATTACGGCAAAGACTGCGCGTGCCCGATCGAAACATCCCCCGCCGACGGCCTGAAACGCCGCTCTCGCGACGTGAACGCCTCAATCCTCGGCCAATCGGGCTCGTAGACGACGAGCTCCGCGCCGCCGCACACGACATTCGGCCAAGTCGTAAACGCCGCACGCCGACTGAGACCGTCCTCGATGGCCGCAAAGGCCGGGTACCACGACGGAAATATGACGACATATCGCGGCGTCCGGCGGGCCAGGTACGCCGCCAGGTCGCCGCCGTTCAAGTAGTGCTCCGTGATCTCCGGCTCGATCAGGCCAACCGTATCCAGGATGCGGCGATCTGAGAGGAAACCGACGGCGCCGATGTCGTTGACAGCAATCAGTTCATGATCGGCCGAATGCTCGCGCAACCAATTCGCCGTCTCGACCTGTACGTCATTGATATTCTTGACGGAAAACACGGCCACGGCGCCCATCAGCACCGACGCACCCGTCGCCCACGCGGCGGCCCGGCGACATTGCGAATTCAACGAGCGCCGCGTCCAGTCCCATCGCGAACCCGCGACGAGCGATCTCGTCATCGGCCATGCTCCGAACACGATCAGGATGAACAGCGGCGTCAGATGCGCGAAGTATCGCTGCCCCTGGTACCAGAGCGTCCCCGCCGGGTCGACAAACGCCCGAGCCAGCGGATAGCCGAAAAGCAGCAGAACCGCCAATCGCCAGCCGGCGCCGGCCGACGATTCCACGCGCCATACACGCTTGACGGACTCCTCCAGGCCGAACGCCAACGGTGCGCAAATAGTAAACACGCCGACGCCCATCACCAGCAGGTTGACGATCGGCAAGACAGCGAGCGCCAGCGGCAAATACTCCCAACTGCCGTGGCGCACGATTGCCGGAATGCCCTCCAGCCAGTGAGGCCGCAGGGCAAAGTGCGCGACGGCCTTCGCGGCAAATGTCGTCGGCACGAAGTGGCCGTCCAGTTGATAGTGAAACGCGACGTAGGACGATGCCATGCCAATCCAGATGGCGATCATCATGAGCAGTTCGCCCCATGCCGCAGTTTCGACGCCTTCGCGCCGATGCGATCGCCGATGCGCCCATTCCAACATCAGGATCGGAAGACCGACAAGAAACTCCGGCCGAAACCAGATGCACATCGACAAGACAAATGCGCCGAGTAGTCGCATGCCGCGGCCGCCCGCACCGTAGACGAAGACCGCCATGAGGCATGCGAAACTGTAGACGGCGGCCTCCATGCCGCTGAACGCCTGAATGACCGTCGGGCTCGCGAGGGCGACGACAACGCCCGCCCATCGCGCGACATCCGCATTCGCCGTCCATCGAAGAAGCGCGAAATAGACGACCAGCGAAGTTCCCAGGCTCGAAACGAGCGTGACGAGAAAACTCGCTTGAATCCAGTCGTACGTCAGCATGTGCGCCAGCGATATCAACGCGGCAAAGCCCGGCGCAGTGCAACCGGAACTCGGCACGCCGGCGTTGAATGCCATTTGCCCGCTTTCAAACAGATTGCGGGCGAATTGGAGGTGGATAAAAGCGTCGTCGAGCGGAAACCCCTCACGCCCCGCGACCAACCACACGGCGGACCAATAGAGTATCGAACCGATCGCGAAGATCGCCGTTATCACCGCGGCGTCGCCGAAGACACGCAGCGTCTTGTTCGCGCCGATCGGACTCAGCGTACCTCTCCGATAATCCTGGCTCACCCGACGATCGACGGAAGTGTCTGCGCCCCGAGGGCCCCGATCGCCTGATCGTCCATCGATAGGAAACTAAAGACAAGCGAATGGCATTCGCCTATTCGCCCTCTTTCAGGAGCAATCGCACCAGATCGTACGACGCCTTATCCGGCGTCGTGAATCCCTTGATGCCCATTTGCTTGCAGATGTTCTCGTCGCTCCCCGCCTGGCTCAGCAGGTACGACTTCATCGACGCGACTTCGTCGGCATTCGCACCCGGGCCGGCGACGACCAGCGCCTCGGGGACCGGCAGCGTCTCGCCGATGATCCGGAAATCGTCCTTGGCAGGTCCCGTGATGACGTTGCCGCCCGTATCCGACAGCGCGTCCCACGCCATTTCGTCGATCACGCCCGCGCTGATCGGAATCACGTCGCCACGCAGAATCGGTAGCGCGACTTTGTTCGGCGCTTCGCTTCCGGCGTATAGACGACCGTTGTAGGCGATCGGCGGCGGAAGTAGTTCCGTTGCCAGTTCCTTCGGCGGCAACCCCGCCTTCTGAAGCGCGGCGCGAACCGCGTAGTCCGTCAGCATGTCGTTCCGCGTGCCAAATGCGAATCGCTTGCCCTTGAGATCCGTAATGTTCTGAATGCTCGAGCCCGCCCGCGCAACAATGAAGGCCTTGCGCGTAGACTTGCCGCCCGCGTTCATCGCTGTGGCGAGCAGCTCGAGCTTCGACGGGTCTTCGATCTGGCAATACTCTTTCGCCGAGAGGATCGCGAACGACTCATTGCCGAATCCCAACTGCGAACCGATCGCCTGACCGTCGGGCTGCGCCGCGAACACCACGGGACAGCGGAAGAGATCCTCGAGCCGCGGCTGCAATGCGCGATATTCCAGCGGCGGTCCAAACAACGATGCCTTCGTCGTTCCGATCTGCACGACCTTCTCCGAAGACTGCGTATTGCCGCAGCCCGTCGCGATCAGACAGACGAGACACATCGCATACCATCGCTGCTTGTAAGTTGCTGCACACATGTAAGTCCCTTTCAGCATGAGCCGATCCCACGGCGCTCATCCCACCGACGCGAGTATAACCAACGAATTTCGTCGCGTCATAGGGGCGGCAGCACGAACTTCGCCCGCAGAATTGCGCGGCCGAACGCCTGTCATTCACAACGGATCGCGCAAAAGCCGCCGATTTTGCCGCCTCGCGTCGCCGCCCTCGCGTTTCACGGGAGCCGCAAGCACAATACGATGCCGACCCGGCGAACCAACCACAGGACACGGGCGGATCGCAACCCGAATTGAGGAGGACCTCATGGGATTCGAAGCGGCCATCGTGCTGGCTTCACTGCTGCTTGTGCTCGGGCTCCTGATCTTCACGCGGATTGCGCCCGCGGCAGTCATGATGGGAGGCCTCACGCTCGTCATGATCTGCCCTGCACCGACAGAGTCGGGTTGGCGAATCGGCGTCCTCAAAGCCGACCAGGCGCTAGCCGGATTCTCAAACTCGGGCCTCTTCACGGTCGGCGTCCTATTCGTCGTCGTCTGCGGTCTGCGGACGACCGGCGGCGTCGACTGGATCGCGCACACAATCCTCGGCCGACCCGCCACACTGCGACGCGGGCTCCTGAGAATCATCGCCCCCGTCGCGGGAATGAGTGCCTTTCTCAACAACACGCCCGTCGTCGCCATGCTCATACCGGCCGTCGCAGACTGGGCTCGTCGCGCGCGATTGCCCGCCTCCAAGTTCATGATTCCCCTAAGCTACGCCGCCATCCTCGGCGGAACCTGCTCTCTCATCGGCACAAGCACCAATCTCGTCGTCAGTGGTCTCGTCACGGCCCAGACAGATCTCCCGCCAATCCAGATCTTCGACGTCGCCTGGATTGGCGTGCCATGCCTGCTTGTCGGCGCTGCGTTTCTGTTGATATTCGGCCCGACGATGTTGCCGCACCGCGGATCCTTCGAACAGACGCTCAGCGACCCGCGCGAATACACGGCCGAAATGATCGTCCCGCCGAACAGCCCCGTCGTCGGCCAGTCGGTCGAACAGGCGGGTTTAAGAAATCTGCCGGGCTGCTATCTCGTCGAGATCGAACGCGGAAACGACGTACTGCCGGCCGTCGGACCGAGCGAGATCCTCCGCGCAGACGATCGCCTCATCTTTGCGGGCGTCGTCGAGTCGATCCGCGAATTGCAGAGCCTGCGCAGCCTCGCACCGGCGACGAATCAGGTCTTCAAGCTCGACTCCCCACGTCATCGCCGCCGGCTGTTCGAGGCCGTCGTGTCCGAGAGTTGCCCGATCGCCGGGAAGACCATAAAGGAAGGCCGATTCCGGACGATGTACGAAGCCGCGGTCCTCGCAGTCGCCCGAAATGGTGAACGCGTTCGTGGTCGCATCGGCGACATCCGGCTGCGCCCAGGCGACGTCCTGCTCCTCGAGGCTGGTACGTCGTTTGAACGCCATCAGCGCGATAGTCGCGACTTTCTACTGATCCGCACGCTGGAGGACTCCACGCCGCGCCGACATGATCGCGCGCCCGTCGCCATGGCGATCCTCGTCGCGATGGTCCTCGTCGCCGCGCTCGGCTGGCTGAGCATGCTGAATGCTGCGCTCGTCGCTGCGGGGCTGCTGCTCATCACACGCTGCTGCACGACGAGCGACGCACAACGCAGCATCGACTGGTCCGTGTTAGTCGTCATCGGCGCCGGCCTCGGCCTCGGTATCGCCATGGATCAGTCGGGGGCGGCGAAGTGGATTGCGGAACGCCTCCTCGCCGTCGGCGGCGATCATCCGTGGATGGCGCTCGCCGCGATCTACATCGCCACGAGCATGCTGACGGAGGTCATCACCAACAACGCCGCCGTCGCGCTGGTATTCCCCATCGCCCTCGCAACCTCCAGACAACTCGGCGTCAGTTTCGAGCCGTTCATTTATGCCATCATGATGGCAGGCAGCGCGAGCTTCGCGACGCCCATCGGCTACCAGACCAACCTCATGGTCTACGGCCCCGGCGGCTACACGTTCAAGGACTTCCTGAGAGTCGGCCTGCCGATGAACCTGCTGATGGCCATCACGACGATTGCACTCGTGCCGCGGATTTGGCCGTTCTGATGCCCTCTCACGTCAATGCGGTGGCCTAGGGTTTCAACCCTGGGGTCGCGATGATGACGCATCAGAGTAACTGTTCGAATACTGAGGATGCGCAATTGCCTCGAATGCGAATCGCACTTGGTAACCTGATACCAACTCGAAATGCCATCATCGTGACCCCAGCCTTGAAAGGCTGGGCCACCCAATTGTTGACGATCGTGAGAACCGGCGCATTCCGCGCGAATTGACTCAACCCATCGCCGCGCGATACAGGTCATGCATCGTGCTCGCATCCACTTCTCGCGGATTAAACCGCGCCGTCCACTGCGTCGCCGCAACCTCCGCCATTTCGGGCAGCGATGTCTCCGAAACACCCAACGCACGCAATGAAGTCGGCAAGCCAACCGATGCCAGCATCCCCTCGACACGCCTCGCCAGCCGCTCCGCGTCCGCATCCAGATCCGAATATGGGTTCTCCCCCGCCGCCGCGTTGAACCGAATCACATGCGGCAGCAACAATCCCACCGCCACACCGTGCACGATCCCATACTTCGCCGTCAGCGGATTCGCACAGGCGTGCGCCGCGCCCAGCATCGAATTCTCTATCGCCGCCCCCGCAAAGTGCGCCCCGAGCAACATCTCCGATCGAGCGTCATCATCATTCGGATCGGCAATGCTCTTCTCGAAGCTGTCCGACAGCCGCCGCCACGCCTCGCGCGACAACATCCGCGACGCATCATTTCGCTTCAAGCTGGCGCTCGTTTCGATCGAATGCGTTACCGCGTCGATGCCTGTCGCCGCCGCAACCATGCGCGGAACCGTTCGCGTCAGATCCGAATCGAGAATCGCACAGACGCAAAGCGCCTTCTTATCGCCGCAGGCCATCTTCTGATGGGTTGCCGGATCGGTAATCAACGCAAACGACTGCGCCTCGCTCCCGGTCCCCGCCGTCGTCGGTATGGCGATCATCGGCAGCATCCGCTTCGTCGCCTTGCCGACGCCCCAGTAGTCCTGCATCCGACCGCCGTTCGTCAGCAGAAAGTTCACACCCTTTGCGCAGTCCATCGCGCTGCCGCCGCCGATCCCGACGATGAAATCGACCTTCGATGCCTCGGCAACGGCCAGCCCACGCGCGACATGCTCCGTCGTCGGATTCTCTTCGACGCCGGAAAAGACTGTCACATGGATGCCGGCGTCGCGCAGGATCCCCTCCGCCCGTTCAGCGTGCCCCGCCTTCATGATCCCCGGATCCGTTGCCAGCAGGACATGCGTCGCGCCCGCACTCGACGCCTCTTCTCCAAGTCGCGCAAGCATCCCTGCCCCGAATCGGGAACGAACAGGCACATGACGAAGGCACTCGGGAAAGTCAGCAGGCATACGCGACATCAAACGGATTCTCGACCAGGCCTTTGCGGGTGAAAGACCCGGGATGATAGTACGCAGCGCGGATGCGTAAAAATGGAAAACGCGGATCGTGGATGATCCGCGTTTCCGCGCCCCCTGCAGGTGTGAGCCGACCGATGAGCGAAATCGGCCAGCAATGTCGATGCCTCAGTCCGAATCGCGGCGTCAGATCCCCCCGAATCCGTCCCGCAAGTGCCGTCTCCCCCGAGAGCACCCGCGGTTGTCTGCCGCGCCCCGAACTCGGACGCGATAGATTCGCGTCCTCAGGGTCGATGTGATCGTTTAGCGAAGAAACGAATGTGCAATCGCCGTGCCCGAAACCGATCGCACACGCAGCAAACCCGTAAACACATGCTTGAAAACAACTTACGGCCATTCAATCGCCGATAACCATGCAATGTGGCGGTTGCACCTGTACCGCATCGTCGCGCCGGGGCAACACCCGACGTTGAGTCCCGAACATCGACTCACGAAACCAACGGTATGGTGGGCCGTGCCCACCGGGCACACCGCAAAGCATCAATCGACACCGCCAATCAAGCATCCAGAATCCGGCCGTGATATCATCGGGGGCATCGCCGTCCCGCCGCTGCGAATCACCGCAACCAGGCGAATATGCAGTTCCGCAACATCTCGCCATAGCCCGCCCCGACTATTCCAGTAGACTGTCCTGTTCTCGCAATCAAATTGCGTGCCGATAACGCTCGACGCCGACACGACCAAGGAGTCAACACCGCCAATGGCCGCGGAATACCAGCCAAGCAGCATCGAACCCAAGTGGCAGGCCTACTGGGAGAAGAACAACACGTTTCGCGTCCCAAACCCTGGCGATCCCGGGTTCGATGCGTCGCGGCCCAAGTTCTACGCCCTCGACATGTTTCCCTATCCCAGCGGCGCAGGCCTCCATGTCGGCCATCCCGAGGGCTACACGGCGACCGACATCATCTCGCGATACAAGCGCATGCAGGGCTGCAACGTCCTCCATCCAATGGGCTGGGACGCATTCGGTCTGCCTGCCGAACAATATGCGATTCAGACCGGCATCCATCCGGCCGAAACGACGCGAACCGCAATCGACAACTTCCGACGCCAGCTCAAGGCATTCGGCTTCTGCTACGACTGGTCACGCGAGTTCGGCACGATCGATCCCGATTACTACAAGTGGACGCAGTGGATCTTTCTTCAGATCTACAACGCCTGGTTCGACGCCGACGCGCACAAGGCACGCCCTATTAGCGAACTCATCGCAGAACTTGAATCGGGCAAGCGCGAACCCGTCGTCAACCCGGCCGCCGCAGAACATACCAACGACAAAAACGTTACGCAGGGACTTAACTGGAGATCCCTCGACGCCAAAACGCGCCGCAAAGTCATCGATTCCTATCGACTCGCCTACCTCGCCGAACAGACCGTCAACTGGTGCCCCAAACTCGGCACAGCCCTCGCAAACGAAGAAGTCATCGACGGTCGCAGCGAGCGCGGCAGCTACCCCGTCTTCCGTAAGCCGCTCCGCCAATGGATGTTCCGCATCACTGCATACGCCGATCGACTTCTGAAGGGGCTGGCTAATGTCGAATGGCCCGAGATGACGCGCACGCTGCAGACCAACTGGATCGGTCGCAGCGAAGGCGCCGAAATCGACTTTCCATTGATCGACGCAAACGGCGAGAAGTCGGGCGAATCGCTCCGCGTCTTCACAACGCGACCGGACACCGTCTTCGGCGCGACCTACATGGTCGTCGCCCCGGAGCATTCGCTGGTCGAAAAGACGCTCGCAGCGCCGCTCCTGGATACAGACAAGAAGAAGCTCGCCGATTACGTCGAATGGGCGCGCAATCGCGCCGACGTCGAACGGCAGGAGTCGAAAGAAAAGACCGGCGTCTTCACGGGCGTTTATGCCTGGAACCCCCTGACGGAAAAGCCCATCCCCGTCTGGACGGCCGACTACGTGCTGATGGGCTACGGCACCGGCGCGATCATGGCGGTGCCCGGCCAGGACCAGCGCGACTGGGATTTCGCCAAGGCCTTCGATCTGCCGATCGTCCGTACTGTCAAGCCGACGCCCGATTTCGACGGCGAGGCCTACGTCGGCGAAGGACCGGCGATGAACTCCGGCTTCCTCGATGGTCTCGAAATCGAAGACGCCAAGCGCTGCATCATTGACTGGCTGGAAGAGAACAACGTCGGCCGCAGCCGCATCAACTTCAAGCTCCGCGACTGGCTCTTCAGCCGTCAGCGCTATTGGGGAGAGCCCTTCCCGATCGTCTTCGACGCCGACGGCAATCATTACGGCGTCAGCAACGACTCATTGCCCGTCGAACTCCCGCCGCTCGCCGACTATCAACCCGTCGAAAGCGATGAACCCACGCCGCTGCTCGGCAAGGCGACGGAGTGGCTGAAAACGACGGCGGGCGCCGCCGGCGTGGCAGACCTGCCGCCGGATACAAGAGTCACGCGCGAAACCAACACGATGCCCGGCTGGGCCGGCTCATGCTGGTACTACCTGCGCTATTGCGATCCGAAAAACAGCGACAGACTCATCGGCGAGCAGGCCGAACGCTACTGGATGGGAGACAACGGCGTCGACCTCTACATCGGCGGCTCCGAGCACGCCGTCCTTCACCTGCTCTATGCCCGCTTCTGGCATATGGCCTTGCATGACCTCGGCCACATCCAGTCGCAGGAGCCCTTCGGCAAGCTCTTCCACCAGGGGCTCATCACCAGCTTCGCATACAAGGATGCGACAGGCCGCATCATCCCCGTGGATGAAGTCGTGGAACGCGACGAAAAATACTACCTGAAGGACGGCGGCGAAGAAGTCGAGCGCATCGTCGCGAAGATGAGCAAAGGGTTGAAGAACGTCGTCAACCCCGACGATATCATCCGTGAATACGGCGCCGACACGTTCCGCCTCTACGAAATGTACATGGGCCCGCTCGAAGCCTCGAAGCCGTGGAACACCAAAGACACTGTCGGTCTTTTCCGCTTCCTCCGCGACATCTGGCGGCTCTGTGTTGATATCGACACGGGTTCGCTGCGCATTGCAGACAACGCCGACGACGAAGTCGAGAAACTCCTGCACAAGACGATTGCCAAAGTCGGCAACGACATCGAGCGTCTCGCCTTCAACACGGCCATCGCCGCGATGTTCGAATTCAAGAACACGGCCCAGGCGGCCCAGAAGCGCCAACCGAACGGCTGTGCCATGACGCGCGACCAGATCGAGCGCTTCACGCGCATTCTCGCGCCCTTCGTGCCGCACTTCGCAGAGGAGCTCTGGCACAAACTGGGGAACGTCGGCGAAACGTCAGGAACAAGCGTCGCACAAGCACAATGGCCGACATTCGATGACGCGATGCTTGTCGAAGCGGAAATCGAAATCCCCGTACAGATCAATGGCAAACTGATCGACAAGATCCGCGTCTCAAAAGACGCCGACGAAGGCGTCATCAAGAGCGCCGCGATGGAACGTGACAAAGTGACCGCAAGAATCGGCGGCGGCAGCATCGTCAAGACGATTTATGTGCCGGGACGAATGCTGAACCTGATTGTAAAGTGACTCCCGCACGCTGAAGGCGTGCAATATGATAGCCCAGGGTGAGCGCAGACCGCGAATGCGGTCAAAGCGTAACCCCGGGTTCACGACGCCCTCTTGCGGAGCAAGCCCTGAAAGGGCGTTACAACGAAGCGCCACGGAGCAACTCGAATGCCCGTCGAACTCGAAGCCAAAATCCCCGTCGAATCCCACGACGCGGTCCGCAATCAACTGCGAACCGCCGGCGCCGAATACGTCGGCAAAGTCCTCGAAACCAACCACCTGCTCGACCACACCGACTGTTCCCTGCGCGACTCGGGCTGCGGTCTTCGCGTCCGCTCGATTCAAATTCTCGACGGCGAAGGCCCCGGCGCGACGATGACGTTCAAAGGCCCGAAACAGGCCGGCGCATTCAAGCAACGGGAAGAACACGAGACGCAAATCGAAAATGCCGACGCCGCCCTCGCCATCCTGCGCGGTCTCGGCCATACGCGCGAACTCGTCTTCGAGAAGCGCCGAGAAACCTGGCGGCTCGGCGACTGTACGATCGAACTCGATGAAGTCCCCGTGCTGGGTCGTTTCGTGGAAATCGAAGGCCCATCGGCCGCGTCCATTCAACACATCATCGATGCGCTACATCTCGACGGCAGCCGGAACATCAGCGACTCCTATGTCGCGATGCTGGCCGCACAAGCGCCGGACGTACCCAACCCCGAATTCCGCTTTTGACTCAATGTCCCAAGTCGTACAAAACGCGTCTCGATACTCGAATCTCACTACTCACCGCTCGCCACTGCCGGTTGCGCATGCGTGATTGACGACAGCTTCGGCAACGGCGGCAAACCGTTTTTCTTCCGAACCGTCTGCTGCCCTTGCAGCGAATTCTGAAACGAAACCGTCGGCATCGAGACGACCGAACCGTCCGCACGGCCGACGTAAGTCATTCCCGACCACGTCTGCGTGGGTTGTCCGGGGCCGGGCTGCGGCGAGAAGATCACGAGCCACACATCGGGCGACAACGTCGCCGGGTCCACGCCCGGACACGTGAAAACGAAATCCCCCGCCCGATGCGCGTACGCCGACGGCGGCAGTTTGTCGACGAATGACTGAATCTTCCTGTCTCGCGCCGCGTCCGCCATGTCTTCCAGATCCATCAGCCTCAGACCGGGCCATCGAATCTGAATCGCCGAAGTCATCGTCTCGCTCGACACGAAGGCCGTCGCATCGACACGATGGTCCTTGAGAAGCTCAACAGGGTGTTTCGGCAACGCGCCACGTTCGTCGCTGTAGTCGAGCGACGCCCGAAGGAGAACCTGCGTTTCGCCTTTCGCAAACGAAGGCACTCCGAATCCGGCCGGTCCGCTCGTCGTGATCGCGAACGAACCCGCCCTGGAAATGACTGTCGCAATCGCAATCGCGTACAACGCAATGCCGGCAAAAGCCACGATCGCAGGTGGCGTAATCACGGCAAACGCCGCCCGCCCCGAAGTTGTGCGATGCGTTTCGCGAACCATGAGAACGGCGCTGACGACCCACCAGATCCAGCCGACGTACCAGCCGAGACAGGGAACGATGGAAGCCACATTGGCGCCCGCACTGTAACAGAGTGCGCGATAGGTGCGCGAAATTGGTTGAACCTCGTTCATCGAAAGGCGCAGGATGAACTGAGTGCACAAACCCCAGACCAGAATGCACAACAGGCCCAGAAGCACCAGAACGATTGAGAAGAAGCAAAACCCCGCGAACATGTAGATCAATTCGGCTGCACCGGGCGTACCACCCGGCGAGAACGCGAACATGGCAACCGACGGAAACACGAACAAGCTGCCGGTGCACACAAGCACCGTGATCAATAGCGACCACGCCGCGAAATCCCAGGAGTCCCTGCGTTCTTCGATTCCGACAGCGCCCTTCATGAGCGCCGACGGCCGGAATAGCGACATCCGAATCGTGCGATACAGCCCGCGCCACCAACCGATCTCCTTGCGTTCCAACCACGGGATCAATCCGACCACCGTTTGTGCTTCATCGACGCCCATTGCGGGGCGCAGCACCATCGACTCCATGTCAATCGCGTTGTTGCATTGGACGCAGTTGAACGCTGTCGGAATGAGATGCCCGTTCGCTCCCATTCCATAGTATGCCTTCTCGCAATGCGGACAGCAGAACGCGACGACGCCCGGCACGAATTCAAAATCGCTGACGCGGAATTCGCTGCCGCACTCCGGGCACTGTCGCGATCGCAGATTCCATAACCGATATCCGCATTGTTTGCATTGCACGTTTTTGGGCCCCTGACGAATTGCACCGCGGCAGCGACAACTGTGCGCGATGCCGCGCGTGCATCAACGAACTTCCTTCAACTGAGTATACTCGATCGATCGACCAATCGCGATGACAACCTCGTAAGGACTGGCGCGGGATCGAGTCGCGAAAATGAAAACAGCCGGCCCCGGCGAAACTGAGTTCCGCCGGACGCCGGCTATCGCATCATCGACGATCCGCATTTAGCGAACGCGCCGTGCCGTTCTATGTCAAAGCGGTTACCGCTTCTTGGAGACCTTCTTCTTCTTGGTCGTCTTCTTCGCGCCCGCCGTGCCCAGGATCGCATCCTTGCATGCCTTCGCCACGCGGAACTTCACGACCTTCTTGGCCGCGATCTTGATCGACTCGCCCGTCGCCGGGTTGCGACCCATGCGGGCCTTGCGATGCTGAAGCACCAGCTTGCCGAGGCCGGGAAGCGTGAAGCCGTTCTTCGCTTCCTTGTAGGCCGTCGCGCACAGCGAGTCCATGAAGTCGACGACTTGCGTTCGCGTCATTTCATTCTTCTCGGCCAAGTGCCGAATCAGTGCTGTCTTGCTCATTGCTTTTGCTGCCATGGCGCCTCCTAGATGCAAACATGTTCTAAGACGGTACTCGTCTTGACCGTCATTACCAGTACAATTCGAGCCAACAATAGCGTGACGAAACGGCTTCCGCAACAATGAACCCGCGAGAAAACCGCCTGAAATCAGGCCGAAATGGACGCCGAGACATGAACACTCTGACGCAACTCGACATCCCCGATCGCCCCATCCGACGCGGAAAAGTCCGCGACATCATCGACCTCGGCGACCGGCTGCTGATCGTCGCGACCGATCGCATCAGCGCCTTCGACTGCGTGATGCCCACGCCGATTCCGCTGAAGGGCCGCGTCCTCACACAGCTCTCCGCCTTCTGGTTCGGAATCCTCGCCGACGTCGTTCCCAACCATCTGCTTGAACTCGTCACCGATCGCGTTCCGAAAGGCCTGGAAGCACATTCCGACGCCCTGAACGGTCGTTCAATGATCTGCCGAAAGGCGGACGTCGTTCCGATTGAATGTGTGGCTCGCGGCTACCTCGCCGGCAGCGGCTGGAAGGAATATCAGGCCTCGGGCTCCGTCTGCGGGATCGCCCTTCCGGCAGGGTTGCGCCAATGCGAAGCCCTCCCGGAGCCGATTTTCACACCCGCCACCAAGGCCGAAACCGGCCACGACGAGAACATCCCGTTCGATCGCGCCTGTGACATCGCCGGCCGTGACACGATGACGACACTTCGCGACGTATCGATCTCGCTTTACGAAAGAGCCGCCGACTTCGCACGCAAGCGAGGCGTTATCCTCGCCGACACGAAGTTCGAATTCGGGCACACGCCGGACGGCCTCATTCTGATCGACGAAGCTCTCACGCCGGATTCCAGCCGGTACTGGCCCGCCGACAAGTACGAACCCGGACGCGACCAGGAGAGCTTCGACAAGCAATTCGTACGCAACTTTCTCCAGGGCCTCTGCGACGCCGGAAAGTGGGACAAGACGGATCCCGCGCCGGCCCTGCCGGCCGACGTCGTCAGGGCCACGACCGATCGATACGTGGAGGCGTTTCGATTGCTCACAGGGCGGGACCTGTAGAGGTTTCCTTAAATTCCGACCCGATCGACCTGCCGCCCCACGGCCGGAATGCGCCCACAGCCGCCCGTCGGATGACCGATTTCGCGACCGCACCGGATTTCGACGAACCTTCGTCGCTGCGCCGCCATACAGGTGAGTGAATGCAGAGTGGAAAGAACGCCAGTTTTACGCTCAAACTCGTCGGCGCTTTCGCCATCATCTACGTGGTGTGGGGATCGACCTACCTGGCGATTCGATTCGCCATCGACTCTCTGCCTCCGTTTCTCATGGCAGGCGGCCGCTACCTGATCGCCGGCGCGGTACTGTCGCTTATCGTTCGAAACCGATCCGACGAACGCCTCTCGCTAAGCAACCTGCGAGCCGCATTCATCATTGGAACGCTGATGCTCCTCGGCGGCAACGGTCTCGTCTGTTGGGCCGAACAGTCCGTTCCTTCCGGCGTCGCCGCACTGCTGATCGCGACCGTGCCGATCTGGATGGTCATGCTGGACTGGCTGATATGCCGAGGACCGCGCCCCGGCATCGCAACCATGATCGGCCTCATCCTCGGATTAACGGGAATCTACGTTCTCGTCGGCGCTGACAGCTTCAAGAGCGAACCGATCGACCGATGGGGTGCGATCGCTCTGCTCAGCGCCTGCGTCTTCTGGACATTGGGCTCGCTCTACTCACGACGCGCGGCGCTTCCGAAGTCGACGCTGCTGGCGACGGGATTCGAGATGATCGGCGGCGGCCTATCCCTCTTGATCGTCGGCACGCTGAACGGTGAGTGGATGTTGATCCGGCCCGAGTCGATCACGCTGAAGTCGTGCCTCGCACTTGCCTATCTGATCGTCTTTGGCTCCATCATCGCACTGCCGGCCTACAAGTGGCTGTTGACTGTCTGCCCGCCGGGACGCGCTGCAACGTACGCATATGTCAATCCGGTCATCGCCGTGTCGCTCGGCGCGATGCTGGCCGGCGAGGCGTTATCGCTGAGAGTCATCCTGGCATGCAGCGTCATCGTCATCGCCGTCGTCATCATCACGCGCTCATCCGTGCGCCGATCGCCGGCATTTGAGCCGCCGCCCGCCGAATCGCCGGCAGATGAGACGCAGACAGTCGTCGGGGATGCGATCACTTGAAACATCACGAACCTCGCCCTATTGCTTCGCCAACGCCCTGCCACTCGTGACATTCCCGCGATACACTGCATGGCAACGTGAGTGAATCGACATCGAGAATCCCTGAATCCAGTCACGAAGCGCGAGCGCTCAAGCGCTTGCTCGGACTCCCCTCGATGATCGCCGTCGGCGCCGGCGTCGCAATCGGTTCCGGAGTTTTCCGCGTGCCGGGCAACATCGCGGCCGAAGCCGGATCGACCGGCTGGATCATCGCCGCCTGGCTCGTCGCGGGACTCATCACAATGATTCAGAGCCTCGTCACTGCCGAACTGGCGACGCGCCATCCGCAGGCCGGCGGAGAATACCAATTCCTGAAACACGCCTACGGCGATTTCGCCGCCTTCCTCTTCGGCTGGTGCTGCGTCATCTTCATCAGCGGCGCCGGCATCGGCGCCATTGCAGCAACGATGAGCGACTTCTTCGTCGCGCTGTTCAATCTCGAAGGGGGACATCGCACCATCGCCACGATCGCGGTGATTCTCGTCATCGCCATCAACTGCTTCGGTCTTCGCAGCGGCGCCGTGACGCAAAACGTCCTGACGGCGTTGAAGATTCTCGCCGTGATCGGAATCGCCGGCGGCGCCCTCTGGTATGCGGGCCGCCTCACGCCGAAGCCCGCAGGCGCGGCGGTCGTTGAGCCGATGACGTGGAGTCGATTCGTCGGCGCGATCCTGCTCGCCTATTGGCCTTACACGGGAACCACAGACTCCGTTCGCCTTGCCGAAGAAGTCCGCGACGCCCGCCGCGCCCTGCCCCGCGCCCTGATCGGTACGACGCTCCTCGTCATGCTCGTTTACGTCGCCTACAACTATGCCTTGCTGTGCGCCGCGACGCCGCAGGAAATGGCTGGACGGCAGGACGCGCACACGCTCGCCTTCGTCGGCAGCCGTCTGCCGATCCGCCCATTGATTCTGGCCGTCGGCGTGGTGATCTGCCTCAGCGCGATCTCCTCCGCCGCGCTGGCGAACTCCCGGATCATCTTCGCAATGGCGCGAGACGGCCTGGCATTCAGCTGGATGGCGACGATGTCCAAACATCAGTCGCCCGTGCCCGCGCTCGTTCTGATCGGCGTCGTGGCAGTCCCGTTCGCCTGGAACAAGTCATTCGAAGAGAACCTGAACTTCTACTTCCTCGCCAGCGCCGTCTTGTTCGGCATGGTCTACCTCAGCCTGCTTGTCCTGCGCCGCCGCGATGCCGCAACGCCTGGCGAAACCGTCTACCGGCTGCCGTCGGCGCCGCTCTTTGTCGGCCTGCTCGTCGTCTTCGAGCTGGCCCTCGGAACCCGATGCATCGTGACGCAACCGCAGGACAGCCAGAAGACGCTGGCCGTGTTCGCGGCCCTCGGAGTGACGTACCTCGTCGTCCGCAGGCGGCAGCGCGGCACAAGGCGCGCGTGATCAGAGATGCTTGTGGCTGCCGTCGCACCAGGGCGAATTGCCCGTGCGATAGCACATGCAGACGGCCTTCTTGCCGTCGGCCTCGACCTGGCAGACGACGGGGCCGATCTCTTCATCGCACTGCTTGTGCGAGCCGTCGCAATACGGCAGATTGGCGCTTAGTCCGCACTGGCAATAGGCCTTCTTTCCCGCCGTCTCCTGAAGCACATGCGGCGCCGTTCCGAATTTCCGCTCCATCAATCAGGTCCTCCGAAAAAAGTGATTGGCATTGATACGAAAATCCCGCGGCGACGCAATCGCGCATCGCCGCGGGAAGCAGATTCACTGAAGCGCATCATCGCGCACGTTCAGCAGGCGATCAGGCCTTCTTGCAGCATGGCTTCGTGCAGTTCGGCGGGCACTTCTTGTCCATGCAGCACGGCGCCTTGCCGTCCTTCGCGCAGTTACCCGTGCACTTCTTTGCGTCCTTGCAGCAGGCCTTCTTGCAGTCCGCCGGGCACGCCTTCTTGTCTTTGCAGCACGCCAGCTTGCAATCGGCCGTGCACTGAGCGCCCTTGACGCAACACGGCTTCTTGCAGTCGGGCGAGCATGCCTTGCCCGTCGTCTTGCACGTGCCGCAGCACTTGTCGGCATTCTGGCTGCAACCGAGGCCGGCCGTCAGGCCCATCGCCAACATCAATCCGAAACACACTCGCATCATCGCCTTCATCACTTGCTCCCTCTTTTTGAATGGTTGAAACACTCTCGATGCCGACCGCGCCATTTCGCATCGCCATCGCGCTCGGGCACTCGCGACTTGCCAAATCGCCGTCGCGTTCCCCTTTCAAATCTAACGCCGCCGACAGGCACTTCGACCTACGGAGCGGACGACTCCGCTGTATCGGTCTCCATCGAGCCGGCGCCGTTTCCATCGAGGTAGTTCACGAACGGCGGCTCCCGCATCGCTGAATCGGATCGCTTTGCGTCATGATCATATCGATCGATGATGCTCGGAGAGAGTCGGCCGTCACTCTCCATGAGCGTACCGGGCGGCGTCACGACGGCGCTGACCGGCCACAGCACACTGTTCATGGAGAACCGTGCGGGCCCATAGAGAATGTGCATGTAATCAACCCAGTTCATGGCGAAGACCGCATCCGGCGCATCTTCGTCAGCCACTTCCTGGTAGCGATTGCCCTTGTCCTCGAACGGATCTTCGAACCATAGCGGCCAATGAGAAACGGCGCCGTTTTCAAAGGCGACTTCGTGCGCCGGCCAGTTCGTTCGCCATCGGTTCGAGGAGAACTCCGACTTGTTGGAGTAGCCCTGGGCGCTCGCCGTCGTCATCTCGTCCTCGACGACGGTGCTCGAATCGACCCACGGATTGTTCACGTGGGAACAACCGACAGGGGCGACAGCGAACACGAACAGGATGGCCGCCGCGTCACGTAATCTCAACTGTGTTCTCAACCGCATAGTTAGGGGCTTCCTCGGTAATCACCAGGTTGTGGGGATGCGATTCCTGCATGCCCGCGCCGCTGATCCGCACAAATCTTGCATCGCGCCGCAGCGTTTCGATATCCGCAGCGCCGCAGTATCCCATACCGGCCCGCAGACCGCCAACCAATTGATATGTCAATTCCGGTAAACGGCCGCGATAAGGCACGCGGCCCTCGACGCCTTCCGGAACGAGCTTCCCGCGATCCGTCTCGCCCTTCTGGCTGTAACGATCGGCGCTGCCCTCGTGCATCGCCCCGATCGAGCCCATGCCGCGATATTCCTTGAACCGGCGGCCCTTCCAGAAAACGAGCTGTCCGGGCGATTCGTCGAGGCCGGCAAACAGCGAGCCGATCATGACCGCGTTCGCCCCGGCGGCCATCGCCTTCGTGATGTCGCCGGAGTAGCGGATGCCGCCGTCCGCGATCACGGGAATGCCGGCCGCCTCGGCGACGGGCACGACGTTGAAGATCGCCGTGATCTGCGGGATGCCGACGCCCGACACGACGCGCGTCGTGCAGATCGAGCCCGGTCCAATGCCGACCTTCAAGGCGTCGGCGCCGGCGTCGATCAAATCGCGGGCCGCGTCGGCCGTGGCGATGTTGCCGGCGATGACTTCGATGCGGAACCGCTTCTTGATTTCGCGGATCGTGTTGATGACGTTTTCGCTGTGACCGTGCGCCGAATCGACGCCGATGACATCGACGCCGTTGCTGATGAGCGCTTCGACGCGCTCGAACTCGAACACGCCGACGGCAGCGCCGACGCGCAGGCGTCCGCGTTCGTCGCGGCTGGAATTCGGGAACTGGCGGTTCTTGTCGATGTCGCGCATCGTGATGAGACCGGCGAGGCGGCCGTTGGCATCGACGAGCAGCAGCTTTTCGACCTTGCTGCGCTGCAGGATCTTACCGGCTTCGTCCAGCGAAGTGCCGGCCGGCGCCGTGACGAGATTGGTCTTCGTCATGACGCTGGAGACGGGCGTTCGAGCGGCGGCCGCCGCGTTGCCGTCGCTCTGGTCGAGGAACTTCAGGTCGCGCCGCGTCAGGATGCCGACGAGCTTGTTGCCGTCCTCCACGATCGGCACGCCCGAAATGTTCTGGATGCGCATCAGGTCCGCCGCCCGCTCGACGGTATCGTTCGGCCGGAGCGTGAGCGGATCGAAAATGACGCCGTTGGCGCTGCGCTTGACCTTGTCGACCTCGCGGCACTGGGCCTCGATCGACAGGTTCTTGTGAATGATGCCGATGCCGCCCTCCTGCGCCAGCGCGATCGCCAGGCTGGACTCGGTGACCGTGTCCATGGGGGCGGAAATGATCGGGATGTTGAGGGTGATCGACGGCGTGAGGCGGGAGCGCACGTCGGCGTCCCTCGGGACGACGCCGCTGCGGGCGGGCACGAGGAGAACGTCGTCGAAGGTGATCCCGTCGCCGATGATCTTGTTCTGCATGCAAACGCCTTTCTGGCAAGCCGGCCGAAGGACCGCGATCCGGACTGGACGACGGACGACGGACGACGAACCGCAGAAAGGACACGATATCGCACAAAAAGGGGCCCGGCAACATGGGCGGCACGCCGCAGGGCCGTCCGAGAAGGGCGCAACGGCGATCCCTGCGCTGCCCGCCCGTCGGTCCCGGCCTGGCGGTTCGGGATGGGCCTTCCGGTCGTTTCACACGATTGAACCGGGCCGACGTGCGGCGGAGACGACGCGTGAAATTCCCTGAGTTTTCTTGCGCCCCCGCCTTTCCGACACCCGCGCTCGCGCCGTTGTTTGCGCGCCCGCGGGAAAAAAAACTGCAAACGGCCGCAAAGTGTCGCAAACTGTCGCAAATCCGACGGCCGATCGTGCAGCGCGAATTGTCGTCGTTCGGAGCCCATGTCGAATGGCACGCCTGTTGCGCGCTCCGCGTTTTGGCGTCTGGCGTCGATGACAAGAACGGCGAAACGGGGGTAGAATCGAGAAAAGGCCACGAATCGGGTTCGGTCGTGGCGCTAATGCGCCCGTAGCTCAGCTGGATAGAGCAGCGGACTTCTAATCCGCAGGTCGTAGGTTCGAATCCTACCGGGCGTGGTTTTCACACCATCGCAATCGAATGTTGCCCCACCACCCCGGAACCGGGCAGCAATGTCCAGACAGGGCGCGTCACGCACCGATTCCAAAGGAAAGGCAGGAGAAGCTATGAGAATCACGCTTCCAGTGAATGCGACGGCCTGCATACTTGCCCTTACACCGATTCGAGCCAATAGCGCACAGCCCGCGTCGCGTCAGACCGAGTCACCAACGGAAACGCTGGCAGATTACAGGCACGTGGATGTCAGCCCGGCCGCTCCGCTGACGACGCAGGAAGCCGATCACATCAAGGAGCTTATCAGGCGGCTCGCCGATGTTGACCGACCGGCATATGGATACACGCTAACGAAGCGGTTCTCGCGATTCGCACCGATACCTGCGGCATCGACGTATTTTCTCGGCGTTTCCGGAGACGATCCCGAGATTCGGGAGCCGGCGGCACTGGCGGAACTCGTCAGGCTCGGTCCTGCCGCGCTTCCATTCTTGTTGGAATCACTGACGGATACGACTCTGACCCAATACAGGCTGACGTTCCCCCAGAATCCGCGAGGATTCGGCAGGGACGAGCGACGCATTCGCTACGACCCCTATTTGGACAGGAATCCAATGAACGAGCGCGAGAACTCGATTCTGGGAGAACGTCCAAAGACTGACCCTAAAGTCAAACGCGGAGAAGTGTCTTACGTCGTCAGGATCGGGGACCTGTGTTTCGTTGCCATCGGCCAAATCACGAATCGGGACTACAGGCTGATTTCAGCCAATGGCAGATACGATGCGAATGTGATTCGTTCCGTAGAACATGGAGAAATCGCAAAAAAGTTGCGAAAAGTCTGGGAGGTGGGCGATTGCCGGCAGGGGCTGTTCGATCATCTGATGATCGATTTTCGCACGCGATCCGGGCATTCAAGTGCTCGTCAGGCCGATGCTGCTTTAAGGTTGCTTTTCTATTTCCCCGATGTGGCCACACCAATCGTTGCCGAGCGAATCAGGTTGCTCAATGTCGAGTCCCCCGATAACGGCGAGCGAATCGAGACCAATGGCGTAATTGATTCCGTCTTGATTGAAAAGGTCGCATTTTCCACTGATCCCGTCATTCGCAGGGAACTTGTGAGAGTGATGAGGACCTCGTCAGGCATTCTTACATTTTGCGCGAGCGTGCCTCGTGCCAGCGAGACGAATCTGGATGAGTGCTGGGATCGCTTTAGGGAATTCGATGACAAGTCGCCATCTCATTCGCCGAGTTTCAAATGGTTGGTCCTTGCGTCTTTCAATCAGTACGGTGGAGATGGACTGGTTCCATTTGCAAGTCGGATGTTGAATGACACTTCTGAAACCACGAAGGACGGAAAGCCCCATCGATGCTGCGATGTGGCCGCCGATTTGATCGCAAGGCACGTTGATGGAATTGACTTTGATCTGGATGCGCCACTCGATGTGAGGACGAAGAAAATTCGTGAGATCACGACGAAACTCGAACGGCCGAAGGATTAGGCGGCGCGCCTTCTCAAGTAACGCGGATTCAAGTTGTACCGACGACATCACTTTGCATTATCGATACAGTACGATGAGTAACTCGTTTCCGGAGGATTGCCCGAATCCTTCCGACACGAGTACTTCGGGCCTCAAGGTGGTTCAATCCCTCGGAGTCAATGATCGCGCATTCGAATGACGACGCTCCTCCTTTCATCCCGACACACCGAAGATAACCAAGCGCTCTGGCGGGCCGCGATTCGGCGGGGCTGGGGTGTCGAGCGGGCGCAGGGGATTCGCATCCCGGAGATGGACGAAGACGAGATCGTGCTCTATGTCGAATCGCTGTATGCACCGACGATCGCGGAATCACTGGGACTGAGCCTGCCGGAGCCCGAGGAGGATTGGCTCACACGGCTCCCGATCGAATTCACGAAGCGGACGATTGAAATCACGACGTTGGGCGCGGCGCGATCACTTGATTCGGCCGCGTTCGTGAAGCCGCCGAACGACAAGTCATTCGCGGCCCAAGTGTATGCCAGCGGCGCCGACTTGCCCGAGGCCTATGCCGACGACATGTCAGTGCTCATCGCCGCGCCCGTATCGTGGGAAGTGGAATTCCGGTGCTTCCTGTTGGATGGCGAGGTTCGGGCGCTATCGCCCTACCTGCGCGCCGGCGCGCTTGCCAGGCTGGACGGGTTCACTGCATCGAGTGACGAACTGGATGCGGCGCGAACATTGGCTGAGCGAGTCGTGGATGTCGCACCGAAGGGATTGCCGAAAGCCGTTGTTGTTGATGTCGGACGAATCAGCGGCGCGGGCTGGGCGGTCGTCGAAGCGAACGCAGCGTGGGGATCGGGCATCTACGGTTGCGATCCGGATGCTGTCTTGGATGTGGTTCGCAGGGCAACGTTGCGGATGGAGTGATATGAATCTGTCGAGGGCGATCCAAGATGAGTACGGGGACGAACGCTGCGGTAGGGTTGCGCGCGAGCGATGCGCACACGGCCCGGGCTCCCTGACGGTCGCGGTTCGGTGCGTTTGCGCGGTCGCGCACGGGTACGCGTAATCGTTGAATCTACTCGGGGCCTGCACTGCTTGAGAGCAGTGGCACCATACATCCCGACCTTTGGGGTCGGCATGGCAACCGGCGTCACGCCTTCGCGCCGCACTCCGGGCAGATGCCGGACTGGTTGTCGCGCAGGTTGTAGCCGCAGGTGCAGAGGCGAACGCCTTTAAAAAGCAACCCGAGGCGGAGATGCTCGCGAATCCTCTTTCGATCGACCGTGAGCGCCACAGCGATGACGACGGGAAAGAAAAGAATCGGTGCAACGATCGCTATTTGCTGCCAACCAGACAGGAAAATTACAGCCAAGGTAATCGCAAGCCACGGCACGAATCCCCGAATCAACCACACAGAGACGCGCGGCAGGAAGATGTCATGCCAGTTTCTTGCGGCGACACGAAGCGACGTGAACTCGCGAAGTTCCGGGAACCAGATGGAGAAGAATCGAATCTTCAGTTGCGCGACGCGACCGGTCTTCGCTTCGCCTAATGCCCATGTGAAGAAGCCGAACACAAACACGGCGAGCACAATGCCGGCGATGATCCAGGGTTTCGACATCCCGCAGCATTGTATCGGAATCGGTGCCGGGTTGAAGGTTTGAGGTCTTACGAAGCCGTTGGACGTGCGAATTGCGTTGAGATTTCACGCGAGCGTTTTGCACAGGGCCCGAACTCCGTGACGGTCGCGGCTCGGTGAGATTGCGCGGTCGCGCGTGGGTACGCGGAATCGTTGAATCTACTCGGGGCCTGCACTGCTTGAGAGCAGTGGCACCATACATCCCTACCTTTAGGGTCCGCATGGCAACCGGCGACTAACTCACTGGTTCTGTGCGTGGAAGTGCGCGGAATTCGTTGGTGACACCGCATTCGGGACAGATGCCCGATTCGTTGTCCCGCAGATTGTAACCGCACGGGCATAGTCGGACGCCGGCAAAATGCAGGTCGCGCCGAAGGACGTATCGGATTTCGGCGCGCTTCGCTGCCAGCACCACGAATGCGGTGAGTGGAACGTATAAGAACACCGCAACGAAGCCGACGACATGTGATTGCGTGAACTTCAGGACAACCCACATTAGAACGAGGTACGGAATGCAGAAGAACAGCAGGCAGGACTTCAATTCGTCCTTGAAGTGATATTGCCAGTTGTCGATCGCCTCGCGCGTCGATCCGAATGCCCGAAGTTCTGGAAACCAGATCGAGAAGAAACGCACAAGGCATCGCTGCGCCAATCCTCCTTTGGCTCTCGTGAGAGTCCAGAAGAACACGGCTGTCAGGCTGATTGTTGTGAGGGCAAGTGCTCGCATCCAATACATCGACATTTCCTTTGAGCATAACGAAGGCAATGCGACAGGTTTGCGGTGAAGTGTGATTTCGTTGGAATCTTGGCGAGTGGATGATGAGCATGGAGCCGCGGTCGGCGAGTCCACGGAACCAGGAGTTCGCGCGCGAGTATGAAGCACCTGGCCCGGGCTCCCTGACGGTCGCGGTTCGGTGCGCTTGCGCGATTGCGCGCGTGTACGCGGGATCGTTGAATCAACTCGCCGCGTGCACTGCTTGAGAGCAGTGGCACATTGCATGCCGATCTTGGGAGTCGGTATGGCACCCGGCGGCGATGTCGGGTCGATGACCCGACCTACGGTCTGTCGCGCTCTTGCGACGTTCGCACTGCTGACACAGCAGTGGCACCCGACATGCCGAGACCTTGGGGTCGGCATGGCACCCCGACGAATCCTATCGATGGGGATCCTGGGCGCTGACTAGGCGCATTTTTTCCGGTTTTGGGGCCGGGGCCTGCGGGTTGTTGTCCTGTTGGCGCACGCCCTGCTGTCGCGGCACGCCCTGTTGCGGATTTGCGGGGACGGGCTGCATCTGTTTCATCGAGCCCGGCGCCATCTGGATCTCGTTGCGCGGCGCGGCATTCAGCGGGGCTGTCGTCTGATTCGGGGTCGGTGCATTCGCCGCAGGGCCGACTGTTTCCGCCGTCTGCCACAGCTTCTCGACAAATGTATCTTTCGGCGCGAGCTGTCGTGCGCGCAGGAGGAAGCCGTAGGCGTGCGACGGACCGACGGTGTAGGACTTCACGTAGCCGAGAAGCGTCAGACCCGCGACGTCGTTCGGATTCTGTGCGACGTGCATTTCGAGGCGCGACAACTGCTGGTTGAAATCTCCCTGGTTCGTATAGTCGCTGCGAACGTCAAACGATGCGCCGACGAGTTGCGGCGCGAGTTCGAAGGCGCGGGCGAGCAGCTTGACGGACTGATCGTAGCGACCGAGCGCGAAGAGCGCGTGCCCGGCCTGCAGGCGCGACGCGGCGTCGCCCTGGTCGAGGGTTGACGCGTTGAGCCAGGCGATTGCGGCGCGATCGTAGTTGCCCGACCGGAATTGCTGCATGCCTTCATCGACGCCGGCCTGGTTGGCGTCCTGAAGCTGGTCCGATCGGCGTTGATTGATGCTCCAGTTGTACCAGCGGTCCTTGCTGTAGTAGCCGGGGCCGTTAGGACCATCGTCGTAGTAGCGCTTGTTGAAGTAGATGTCCGCGAAGTCTTCCGCATCCCAGGCAACGGGCGGCTGGCCGAAGTAGCCATATGGGTTGATGACGCCACCGTTGTAGGCGCGATACGCGTCGCTGCCGTAATAGTCGTCCGCGTAGTACGGCGCCGGATCGTATCCGTATCGTTGATCCGAGACGACGCGATTGCCGCTGCGCTGGGCGTATTGCATCTGCTTCGCCGCGGCGAGGCGCTGCTTCCAGTCCGATTTGCCGTAGCTGGAGCGATAGCGATACCGGCTGGAGCGGTTTCGATACTCCCGCGCCGAATTCCTGAATCGCGAGTCTATCGGCCGGCGGTATTGGCTGGAGCGGCGAGGGGACTGGGCCCAGGCGTTGTCGGCAATAAGAAGTGGGGCCACGAGGATGATCGAGAGAAGAACTCGCATCGATTTCTCCTGGTCTTGAGGGGCGTTTGACGAATCGGCAGCTCTGGGCCGCCTACTTGTCATGATATGAGACACGAAGGTTCTCGTTGCGTTGGAAAAAAAGAAATCGCGACGCCAATGACGAGAATCGAGACGTCTTTTGTCGGATTCGCAACATAAATCGTACTCTAGCGGTGCGTTTTTCGTAACTCCTTTTCGCCGCCGAACGTGCGATGGCTGCAGGCCCTCTCGAACACGGATTCAGAGCTAAATTAGTGGATACTAACATGCTCAATTGTGGCGAGATGTGCGATACGCGAATCTCCAAATCGTTTTTATTCCTGGAATTTTCTGGACTTACGTTCAATATCGCGGTTTGATACCCAATCGATGGCCGACGGCCAATCCGGGAGTTTCGACACAAAGCTAGTGATTCCTAATTTACGAGGTGCCCTATGGTCGCTCGGACGCACGCCGACAACAAGGCCGAATCCGTATCCCTTCCCCTGCTTTCGGACTCGATTGAGGCCACGATCGCGGCAGAGCGAGAAAAGTTGATGGCGGAGGCGGGACTGACCGTCGGCGGGGTCCAGCATTTCAAGCGACCGACGGAGCGGAACTTCACAAAATCGGAGCGCGGCGAGGTCACGATCTGGATCGGCGGCCTGACGATGCGGCACGACGCGCTCATCAAAGCGGGGCTCGAAGGGCTCGGCTACAAGGTCGGCATCATCCCGATGCCCGTCAAACAGGACTTCCAGGCGGGCAAGGAATACGGCAACAACGGCCAGTGCAATCCGACGTATTTCACAGTCGGCGCGCTCGTCAATCATCTGAAGCGAATGCGCGACGATGAAGGCGTGTCGCTGGATGATATTCTCGAGAAGCATCTCTTCGTGACGGCGGGCGCCTGCGGTCCGTGCCGCTTCGGCATGTACGAAGCCGAGTATCGCCTGGCCCTGCGGAACAGCGGGTTCGACGGGTTCCGCGTCATGTTGTTCCAGCAGCAAGGCGGTCTGGATCAGGCGGCGGTCGAGGCGGGCCTCGAATTCAATCTGAACTTCTTCCTGTCGCTGCTGAACGGCATTTTCATGGGCGACATCCTGAACGAAGTCGCCTATCAGATTCGACCTTACGAGCTTGAGCCGGGCAAGACGAATGCGATCCTGGAAAAGTGCATGGAAATCTGCAAGGACGCGTTGAAGTCGAAAAGCTACGACGAAGTGAACAAGGGCGTCCTATCAAGTATCGTCGCGAAATTCACTGCCGTGAAGGACGGCGACGACATTGCCAAGATCCTCGATCAGTTGCGGGGCACGTACTACGCGGAAGCGTTCGACAAGTGTCGCCGGCTCATCGAAGAGGAAATCGAAGTCGACTACACGAAGGCAAAGCCGATCGTGAAAGTCACGGGCGAATTCTGGGCCCAGACGACGGAAGGCGACGGCAACTTCAACATGTTCCCGTTCCTCGAAGCGCAGGGCGCCGAGGTGCTGGTCGAGCCTGTCGCGACGTGGCTTTGCTACATGCTGCACCAGGCGGGGTTGAAGGCGGGCGATCGCCGCGGAATCGTCGGTGAGAAAAACGAAGAGATCCCGGCGTGGAACATCAAACAGAAGATCAAGAGTGAAGTCGCGTATCGCAAGAAGCGAATGAACCTGGCGCTGGCCGAGAAGATCATCGGTCGCGAGTACGATCGGTTGCGTGAAGCGATCGGCGGAACGGCGCACGAGCTGGCGCCGCAGCACGAGCTGACGCGCATGGGTCATCCCTACTACAACAGCCGATCCGGCGGCGGCGAAGGCCATCTCGAAGTCGCAAAAAATATCTACTACTGCAACAAGGACTATTCGCACATGGTCCTGAGCCTCAAGCCCTTCGGCTGCATGCCCAGCACGCAGTCCGACGGGGCTCAGGCGGCGGTCGTTTCGCACTTCAAGGACATGATCTACATCCCGATCGAAACGAGCGGCGAAGGCGACATCAACGCCCACAGCCGCGTCCAGATGGCGCTAGGCGAAGCCAAGCTGAAGTGCAAGGACGAATTCAAGGCGGCCGTCGATCGCACGGGCTACTCGATCGAGCAGATTCGCGAATACGTCAACGACAATCGAGCGCTGCGAAACCCTTTGCAGCACATTCCGCACGTCAGGGGCGTTATCAGTAAGGCGGCGAATTTCGCGATTTTTGTGGGCGAGAAGATGAAAGCGGCCGGAATCGCCCCATCTGCGGCTTTGGAACCCGTCGGCGCGTCGTTATAACGAGCATTTGGGATGCCGATGGCGGTATCCGATCGAATTGATCCCGGGAGAATTGGGGAGAATTCCAGATGCTCAAGAAGATCGTAGTCCGTGGTTTCATGTTTGCGTGCGTTTCGCTCAGCCTGTCGGCGATCGCATGTGATTCGTCGGGTAAGTCATCAAACGGAAACGGAACGGCGGCGCCCGCCGATTCAGACTCGTCTGCGGCTTCATCGTCCACGGGGAGCGGTTCGCACGGAGCGCCGGCGAGCACCGCCAAGGCGACGGTCAAGACCGAAGCAGTCTCCCCGTTGCGCAAAGTCGTGACGGGCCGCTGGGTGGATGACGCGGCCGGCGGATTCTCGTGGCACTTCGCGGCGGCGAATTTCGTCGTCACGTCGGAGGACAAGGACGATCTGACGAGATTCCCGAAGGAGATGCAGGGAAAAGTCGCGTCGTTCTACGGCGATTGGGAAGTGACGCCGACGGAAATTGTGCTGACGAATATCTCGGGCCCCGGGCAGCAGCTCATCAAGGAAGTTCGCATCTCCTACAAACCGATCGACGGCAAGAAGATCGAAATTGACGGTAAGACATTCTCGCGCAGCGAAGTGAAGCCGGCGGAACCGCCGGCCAACGGCGCGTGAGGCGACTCTGATTTCGGATAGGCGAGGCAGCGTAATGACGGATCTCAAACGACTCATGCTCGAAGCCGACGGCGGCGGTTGTTCATCGGGCGGCTCCTGCGGTTGCTCATCGGACAAGGGCGCCGACAACGGCTTGATTCAGCTCAACGTCGGCATGCTCAAGGCCGAGCGCTCGCGCCCCACGATCAAGGACCTGCCCTTTCAGGGAACGGACAAGCACCCGCAGGGCCTGATCATCGGTCTCGACGTCGGCAGCACGACCGTCAAATTCGTCGTTGTGGATCCGATTACGGATGAGATCCTCCACCAGGACTATCAGCGGCACGATACGAAGCAACCCGAGAAGTGCATCGAGATGCTTCGGACGATCGAAAGCAAGTTCGCCGACGTGCCGCGGAACGCCTTTCGCGTCTTCATGACGGGTTCGGGCGGCGCATCGATCGGCACGCGAATCGGCGCCAAGTTCGTGCAGGAAGTCAACGCCGTCAGCCTCGCCGTCGAAAAGTCGTATCCGGATGTACAGAGCGTCGTCGAACTGGGCGGTCAGGATGCGAAGATCATCATCTTCAAGGAAGACGAGGAGACGGGGAAGAAGAAGAAGATCCCGTCAATGAACGACAAGTGCGCCGGCGGTACGGGCGCCGTGATCGACAAGATCAACGCCAAGCTGAAGATCCCCGCCGACAAGCTCTGCGAGATGGGATACAACGACATCAAGCTGCATCCCGTCGCCGGCAAGTGCGGCGTCTTCGCCGAAACGGACATCAACGGTCTGCAGAAGCAAGGTGTGCCGCGCGACGAACTGATGGCGTCGCTCTTCGAGTCGATCATCCAGCAGAACCTCGCCGTGCTGACGCGCGGACATACGCTTCGACCTCAAGTGATGCTGCTCGGCGGCCCCAACACCTACATCAAGGGGATGGTCGACTGCTGGCGTCACAACGTCCCGATCATCTGGAAGGAACGAAAAATCGACGTTCCGGACAAGCCGATCGAGGAGCTGATCATCGTTCCGGAAAATGCGCAGTACTTCGCGGCGCTGGGCGCCGTGGAGTTCGCGAAGATCGAGCTCGAGGACGATCCCGACCAGGGCATCTATCGCGGCCTCGGGGAACTCGAGTGGTACGTCAACGTCGGGCGGCTCGAGGAGAAGAAGGCGGCGGGCAGTCGCGGTCTGTGGAAGGATGAGGCGGAACTCGAGCGGTTCAAGCAGGAGTACACGAAGGCGCCCTGGGCGCCGACGAAGTACGCCCCCGGCACGACGGTCCGCGCGTTCGTCGGTCTTGATGGCGGCAGCACGAGCACGAAGGGCGTGCTCATGGACATGGATCGAAACGTCATCGGCCGCGCGTACCAGCTGTCGAAGGGCAATCCCATCGAAGACACGATGGACATCATGGCCTCGCTGCAGAAGCAGATCGAGGACCAGGGCTGCACGCTGGAGGTCCTGGGCGTCGGCACGACGGGCTACGCGAAGGACATCCTCAAGGAAGTGATCGGCGCCGACGTCGCGCTGGTGGAAACAGTCGCCCACACGCAGGCAGGCCTGCACTTCTATCCGGGGACGGACGTCATCATCGACGTCGGCGGACAGGACATCAAGCTGATCATCCTGAAGAACGGTCAGGTCAAGGACTTCAAGCTGAACACGCAGTGCTCGGCCGGCAACGGGTACTTCCTCCAGTCGACGGCGCAGGGTTTCGGCTACGAAGTCGAGCAGTTCGCTGACATCGCATTCAGCGCGGGCGCCATGCCTCAGTTCGGCTACGGCTGCGCCGTGTTCATGCAGAGCGACATCGTCGACTTCCAGCGGCAGGGATGGGCGCCGCAGGAGATCATGGCGGGCCTGTGCGACGTGCTGCCGAAGAATATCTGGCTGTACGTCTCCCAGATTCCGAACCTCAGCAAGCTGGGCACGAAGTTCATCCTTCAGGGCGGCACGCAGCACAATCTGGCGGCAGTGAAGTCGCAGGTCGATTTCATCAAGAGCCGCTTCAAGGGAACGGGCGTCGAGCCGGATGTGCAGGTCCACAAGTTCTGCGGCGAGGCCGGCGCGATCGGCTGCGCTGTCGAAGCGCATCGGATGTATACGGAGGCCGATCATCGCACGAGCTTCATCGGCCTGGATCGCGTGCAGAAAATCGAATTCCGCACGACGCGCAACGAGAGCACGCGCTGCTACTTCTGCAAGAACAAGTGCCTGAGGACGTTCATCGACGTCAAGACGGGGATTGAAGAGAAGCCCGACGACAAGACGGTCAGCCTCAGTTCGTTCATGTTCAAGCAAGGGCCCGAGTCGCCGCATCCGTCGCGACTGAAGCACGGCCACGACAACGGACAGGTGGACCTGGCCGGGGCGCCGGCGAAGAAGTCGAAGTCAAAGGTCCCGCTAATGGCGGGCGAAGAGCGGCTGATCATCGCGACGTGCGAAAAAGGCACTGTCGAAGACGTCAACGACATGCGCGACATCAAGAAGGGTCTCGACGAACTCAAGAAAGCGAACCCGAACTTCGCCGAGATCTTCGCGACGGAAGTGTTCCGCCCCACCGGCGTGGACAACGTGTCGGATGCAGCGCCGAAAGTCGGCATGACGAATTTCCTCAAGCGCAAGGAGATCGAAACGCGGACCGCGCTCATGAAGAAGCGCGGCGACATTCGGATCGGTCTCGTCAAAGCGCTCAACATGTACAGCATGGCGCCGTGGTTCATGGCGTACTTCGAGGCGCTCGGCATCGCGAAGAAGAACCTGATCTGGAGCGATTACACGAGCGAGGAGATGTACAAGGAGGGCGCGAAGCGCGGTGCGATCGATCCCTGCTTCCCGAGCAAGATCGGCATTCCGCACGCCCACAACCTGCTTTATCACAAGCACAGCGAGAAGCAGCCGCTCGATTACATCTTCTTCCCGATGATCGACTGCATGCCGACGTTCATGGACGGCACGCTGTCCACGCGTGCCTGCCCGACAGTCACGGCGACGCCTGAGGCCGTGAAGGCGGCCTTCACGAAGGAACATGACGTTTTTGCCGAGTTCGGCATCGAATACCTCGACACGTTCGTGAACTTCAGCGAGCCCGCCCTGCTGGCCCGCCAGATGTTCGACGAGTTCAAGGACAAGCTCGGTCTGTCGAAGGACGAGAACGATCGTGCCTGTCGCGTGGCGTGGGATTACTTCGACGGCTTCCATGCCGAGAAGCGTCGCGAAGCCCGAGAACTGCTCGATCGGCTGGAACGAAACGACGAGATCGGCGTTGTATTGCTGACGCGACCGTATCACAACGATCCTGGCGTCTGCCACGAGATTCCGGACGAATTCCAGAAGCTCGGCATCCCCGTCTTCACGATGGACTGCCTGCCGCGCGACGAGGATCTGCTGGAGCGACTGTTCGGCGACGAAGTCCGCCGCGGCGATTTCATGAGCGCCGTCAGTATTGAAGACGTGTGGAAGAACGCCTACAGCGAAAACACGAATCGCAAGGTCTGGGCGGCGAAGTTCGCCGCGCGGCATCCCAATCTCGTCGCCCTGGAGCTATCCAGCTTCAAGTGCGGTCACGATGCACCGATCTATACGGTGGTTGAAGAGATCGTCGAGAACTCGGGCACGCCCTATTTCTGCTTCAAGGACATCGACGAGAACAAGCCAACAGGCTCGATCAAGATCCGCATCGAAACGATCGCCTACTTCCTCGCGCGACATCGCGAGAAGCTCGTGCGGAACAAGGCGAAGATGAGCGAGATCGAATCGCGCCTGGCGGACATGGAACGCGAGCTCCGCGAGAAAGCGTCAGGCGGCGTTCGGACGACGGCGGTTGTCGGCGTGTAAGCGGCGCGATTAAGCATCACAACATTCTGATACAAGAAGACGCCCGGCACCGTCGCCGGGCGTTTTTTTTGGTTCAATACGGAAAATCGGGATGACTCTCTTTTCTTGGGGCCCTTCAAGGTATCCCGACAACGTGGCCCATCCTTCAGGGATGGCGGGCGCGACGATGGAGATTTGAGACTTGCGTACGGGATAATCGAGTCGTTCGCTCTCGTGCCGATCGTCGCGCCCCCACAACCGGAGGTGGTGGGCCACCCGCCTGGCATTTTCTCACTGGTGAGTCATCGGATTGTCAGGGCGACACCGGATTCTACGTGAATCGGGCGAATCGGCGACGTTGATGCCAACGTGGCCGCGCGCCTTCGGCGGCGGCGGAGTCCCACGACATCGTCGATACCGCAACTGAATCAAAGCTCTTATTCCTGGAGAACCCGCGATGGATCAACGCCCTGGGAGATGCGACGACACGTACGACGCGACTGCGCTGCTCGATGCGCGGATGGCGGGGCGCATCACGCGCCGACAATGGCTCGGCGTCGTTCCCGCAGGCATCGTCCTGGGCGCCAGCGGTCGATTGCTCGTTGGCGACGACACGCCATCGACGGCGACGACGTTGGCGACGGAACGACCCGCGGAATTCCCGGGGCAGCCCCGCGAGCTCGTCAAGGCGATCGTCGGCGCGAGCCACAGCAACATCGACAAGGTTCGCGAACTCGTAACGAAACGACCCGCATTGGCGAGAGCTTCGTGGGACTGGGGCTTCGGGGACTGGGAGACGGCGCTCGGCGCCGCATCGCACATGGGTCGCTGCGACATCGCGGACTTGCTGATGGCGCATGGCGCCCGGCCGAACCTGTTCACGTTGGCGATGCTGGGACATCTTGCCGCCGTTCGAGCCTTCGTCGAGGCAATGCCGGGCATCCAACGCACGCTCGGTCCTCACGGCATCACGCTGCTGAATCACGCCCGCGCCGCCCAACGACAGTCGTCGAACAGCGACGCACATCGAAAGCGCGCGATGGAGGTCGAAGAATTCCTGAAATCGCTCGGCGACGCCGACATCGAACAGGCGAACCTTGCAATGACTGACAAGGCGCGGCAGTCGTTCACTGGGACGTATCGATTCGGAAGCGGCCCCGCCGACTCGATCGAAATCGGCATTCATCGTCGCGGCATGCTGACGCTCAAAGTCGGTCCCGATGGCGATCCAAGAAACCTGCGCCGCGTCGGGGACCACGACTTCAGTCCAAGCGGTGTCGACGAAGTGCACATTCGGTTTTCAATGGATGGCGAGCAAGCGAACAGACTGACGATTCACGATCCGGAACCAGTCATTGTCGCTAGGCTGGCGGCGAACGGGGGCGATTAAGTCACCCCTCGGCGACCGTCGACGAAAAGGCCGGCAGAGTGGCCTGTCTCATCAGAAGGATGGCAGGCCCGACGATGGAGATTCGGCACGTACGCACGATCTAATCGCGCGGGGATCGTCGCGCCCCCACCACCGGAGGTGGTGGGCCACCCGGCGGCGAGCCGTTTCGGCGCCGCGGGGACGCGTCGGCTCTGGATGATAATCGCGGCTTTGAATCGGAAAGGCCCCGTCACGACGGCGACGGGGCCTTGAAACAACTTCAGGTACTTGCGAACGCTGTCGCGACTCAGCATCGTCGGCGACGCCGAGACATGACGGCGGCGCCAACCATCAACAACGCGGCAACTGCCGGCTCGGGTACGTTGTAGCGAATCTCCAGCATGGCCCAGTTGTTGGGATTCGTTTCGCCGTAGTGCGTAATGTCCGCGGAAAAGGAAAGCACTGTTCCATCAGGCGCGTATGTGGCTTCGAACACTTCGTACGTGCCGCTGGCCATGTTGTCACCGCGCCCGGTGCTTGAGAATCCCATCCCCGGCCGATCGGCATCCTGAAACGGGAACCGCTGGAAATTCGGGTACAAGCCGGGCGTAATAACGGCGTCGAACGGCGCCGCAAATTCCAATCGCCAATAGTCGACAGTCGTCCCCGACAGCGGAGTTCCTTGAATCAGGAAGCTCACGCCGTTGTCAAAATTCCGGCTGACGCTGAACATCCATCCGATCTGCTCGGTCACTGTATAGTCAGAGTAGCCTCGCGCAACCCAGCTCGACGAAGAGCTATCAACGACTGTGAAACGCGTCACATTGCCTGCCGTCGCGACGGACGACGCGGACAATCCCAAAAGCGCAGCGAATAATGTGGCAACGAAAAATCGGGACCTGACGGTCATTTGCTTCCCTCCGGCTTGAAAAGGACTGACTACTCGACCTCGAACTCACTCGAAAATACGGAATTGCTATTCCCATGTCAAACAGTTCAGCAGCGGTTTTCGCGGAGAATCCGAGGGTTTTTCCCGAATATCCCCGAATTTCCGGGGATTGAGGGAGGCATCGCGAGGCATCGTCAAACGCCCCCACCGCTTGGCGTACCGGCTCGTTTGGCGACAAAAAAACCCCGGCGATCGCCGGGGTTGGACTCAATTCAGGTATTTGATTTCGATTATCAACGCTGCGATTACCGACGGCGGCGGCGAATTGCGGGGATACCGCCGATGACCATCAGCCCCATCGTCGCCGGCTCCGGAATCACCTGTACATCCATGGCGACGGTCTCGACGCCCCAGCCGGCTTTGCTGACCTGAATGCCGAAGTTGTATTCGCCGAGCGCATTCGGATTGAAGGCGCCGGCCGGCGCCGTGATGAATCCGGGAATGCTCGTCGCGAGGTAGCCGAACATCAGGTTCTCCGATCCTTCGACCAGCGTCGCATTCGGCGTCGGCGATGCAAGGATCGCATTCGTCGCATTGATCACGCCGAGCATGCCGATCGGCGTATCAAAGCCCGTGTTGAAATCGTAATAGAGGTTGATCTGGTAGTCGGCGAGAATCGGCGTCGCGCCGTTGATGCCTTCGACCTTCATGTAGTAGTTGAAGTTCCAAAGCGCGCCCTCGATCGGGCTTTCATTGTTGCCGCCGAAGTTGCTGCCGGCCGTGGCGAAATACGTTCCTGCGCCGTCGTTGGTCAGCGCCGGATTGGAATACCGCTGTGTCGCGCTCATGGCGACAGTGATCAGGTTGTTTCCATCCACAAACTGAGAGGAGATCGCGACTTCCTGGTTCGGAATGCCCTGGCCGCCGAACGTGGCTGTGTCGAGCGGTCCGAACGTGTCGTAAATCGGCGTCGCAAAAGCCGACGAGGCCGCAAGAAGCGTGGCCGCGGCGAGCGACAACGTCGTGGTAAGCCTGGCGTAAGTAGACATTTGAATAAATGCTCCGTAGTTCGATTCCCGAGACGAGGCGGGCGGATCGGCCGATGCCGATTTCGACTGCCGCGGCTCACGTTCGTTGAACGCCCCCCCATTGACTACAGGGCGTTTCCGGACATGAGGATAACGCGCGATCAGGCGGAAACGCAACCCGCCAAAGCCGCATGAACCGGATATCAGACGGAATCCCCAACGCCCTATAACTCAAAATCGGGGTGCCCCGCGATCGACGGCTTCGCAGCAACGGAGTCTCTTGTGTCGGGATTCAGCGGCGGCGGACCAGCGCAAGACCGGCGAGTAGGAAGAGGCCCATCGTCGCCGGTTCCGGGATGACCCGCACGTCCATGGCGACCGTCTCGATGCCCCAGCCCCCTCGTTTGACCTGAATGCCGAAGTTGTATTCGCCCAGGGCGTTCGGATCGAAGGTGCCGAGCGGCGGTTTCACGATGCCCGGGACGCCGGCCGCCAGAAAGCCGAAATTCAGGTTCTGCGAATCCTCGATAAGCGTCGCGCTCGGATTCATCGAAGCGAGGATCGCGGCCGTGATGTCAATCGAACCCAGCGAGGCGATCGGCGTGTCGTCGCCTGTGTCGAAGTCGTAGTAAAGGTCGATCTGGTAATCGGCAAGGACCGGCGTCGCGCCGTTGATCCCCTGGATCGACAGGTAATAGTTGAAGTTCCAGAGAGCCCCTTCGATGAGGCTCTCGTTGTTCCCGCCGAAATTCGCGCCGGCAGTCGCGAAATACGTTCCGGCGCCGTCATTCGTTACGGCCGGGTTGCTGTATCGTTGCGTCGCACTCATCGCGATCGTGAGGAGCGCATCGCCGTCGATCCACTGCGACGAGATGGCGACTTCTTCATTGGGGATGCCCTGACCGCCGAACGTGGCGGTGGGAAGTGGGCCGAACTGGTCGTAGATCGGGACACCGAACGCGGCCTGACTGACAATAAGGCTGGCGAATGCAATCGCAGGGATTCTGCTGTTCATCTGACGTTCCGCTCCGTAGTTAGTGAACCGATGCATTCCGCGAAAGATTGCTGGCGAGGTTCGCGTCCGCATCGATCCAGTTCATCGCCCCCCCAGTAACCACAGGGCGTGACTGCATACCAGCCTAACGGAAACTCTCTTAACAACTCAATGCTCGCCGGCCGTCACAAATTGACATATGTCGATAATGTGCGCGACCCATAACGAGAGATTCGGAGCACGCCGTTTTGCCTGATATCGGCCGTGTCGGCACGCAACGGCGTCGGCATCGCAGAATGCTCGCGATTTGCGGACGCACTGGGTTTCGCCGGCGGACTCACACGATTTCGGCGCATGAAAGTCGCCGTCCGCGCGAGGGCGCGGGCGGCGATTTTTCTAAACAAACGTCCGAAATTCGCGGGAGAAAGTGCTACGCTACTGCCGCCTCCGCCTCGATCACATTCGTTCGAAAGCTGTCGTAGGCGGCGCCGACCTGCTTCGCCATTGAGTCGGGGAAGACGTGAAATTCGCCCGCGGCCAGCGCGCGAATGATGCCATCCGCCACGAGGCTCGGTGGCTCGGCGATTTCAGCGAAGCCCGCATCGTTGCCCATGTCCGTCGCGATGGGACCCGGATGCACGCTGACGACCTGCGTGCCCTGTGCACCAAGCGACTCTCGCAGCGCCTGCGTGATGGAATACGACGCGGCCTTGGACGCGCAATACGTCGTGAACGCACTGAAGCACTTCATCGAAACAACGGAGTTCAATTGAACAAACGCCCCGCCGCCGTTTGTCTTGAGAACCGGCGCGAATGCCTGCGACACGTGGAGAAGACCCATGACGTTGACATCGATTTCGTATTGCAGATTCTTGACGGCATCGGCGTCGAGCGGCGATGTGCTGGTGAGAACGCCGCTGTTGTTGACGACAAGCTGCACATCACCGGCGACAGTCGCCGCCGCCCGAATCGTCTCGGGCTTCGTCAGGTCGACCGGAATCGCCACAACCTTGCTCGGGTGCGAATTCGCGAGATTCGTCGCCGTCGCCGGATCGCGCACGGCGGCGTAAAGACGCGAGACACCGGCAGCGAGAAGGCCCTCGGCGATGGCCTTACCGATGCCGCGATTGGCGCCGGTCACGAGTGCAACTTTGCCTTTGACGTCGAAGGACATGTGCGAGGCTCCTTTCAAACTGGCCCCTGAGTCAGTTCACCGGCCGCGCCGCGCGGGGCCCGGTGAATTGGTTTCGGGGATCTTAGGCGTCGAAATAGGCCTTCGCTCGCGGATTAACCGCCGGCGGGAAAGTGACTCGAACGTCGAGGCGACATCTCAATTCCTACGCTGGGTATCGGTGTGCCACCAGACAATGGAACGGGGTAGAATCGGATTTGTGACGCCGGAGCATGCCAATACGACAACCTGCGACCCACCCGATCGGGCGGCGGCAATGAAGCTGCTCGCGATCGGTATGCATGACTTGCTGGGAGACGATTGGCCAATCTCGCCGACCACGCGCGTTCTCGATTATCTCGACGATGCCTTAGGACAACACGACTTCGATCTCGGTGATCTCGCCCAAGAACTTGAGAACCTCTTCGATATCACCTTCACGGACGACGACTGGCGTTTCCTCTCGGGCGAACAACTCTGCGATTCAGACGACGAGTGGCGAACTCGCTACGCCCCCTGCGCCACGTTTGGCCAGATCGCCAGTCTCATTGCCCAGCGGGTCGATGTCAGTGCGCCGAAGCCCGCCACCGTCCTCGGGGCAACCAGCGCCGCGGCAGGCGGATTCCAGGCGCTCAAATCGATCGTGCGGAAACTCGCCCCCATGTCGCCTCGCTTCGGCCCCAGCACGCCGATTCTGGACATCATCAGCTTTGAATCGCTGCCGAAATTCTGGGGGGCCGCGCGCCGGCGCAATCCGACTCACGTACCGGCCCTCGGCGCCAAACACTTACTATTGCGGAATGCGCTTGCGACATTCGTCCTGGCGCTGGCGAGCTCGTTCGCGCTGGGCTGGTGGTACGGCGGACCGGCCATACTTGGCAGTGGATTGTTCCAACTCTTCGCGTTCCTGGGTTCGACCGCGCTCGCCCCTATCCCTGGCGCTCTCTTTCGCCGCGCGTGTGACGCCCTGCCGACGCTGGCGCGACGCTATCGGCGCTCCGAAGAGTTCCTCCCGAACGAAATCGTGACGTTCGGCGATCTCGCGAAACACGTCGGCGCCGAGCACGCGGGCTGGTGTATCCACTGCGGCTACAACATGACAGGGATCTCGCCCGAACGTTGCCCGGAATGTGGCTGCGATCCGCGTCCTCGTATTCAAGCGCCCGATGAATCCGTCACGGAGAGCACGCGTCGAATCGCCGCATTGCTAACCGAACCCGACGCCGCGACGCAGGTAATTGACGGCGCGACGCGAATCATCGACCTGTTCCCCGATCCACTCGGCGCCAACGCGCCACGACTCGCGGCACTGTTCGAACAAATCGAACACGCCTTCGGCGTCACAATCACAAAGGTCGATCAATCATTCCTGACGGGGCGGCCGATCTGTGCGTCGGACTCAGATTGGGCGGAAAGCTATGCCCCCCTTTTCACGATCGATCGACTTGCAACTTTTGTCGCGTACAAATCGACGACGATGCGGGTAGCCCCGACTACGATCCTCGGCGTTTCGAGCCGAACGGCCGGCGCGTTTCGCGGAATCGAGCGCGTCGTGAGGGACGTCGCTCCGAAGGTCGAGCCGTTCGGGCCAAGCGTGCGTATCGTCGATCGACTTGGCCCCAGCGCCATCACAAGAATGTGGCGTCGCGTTCGTTGGCATTGCCCGGAGCGGATTCCGGCGCTAAGGACTGATCGGCGGGACGATCGCGGTCGGGTCGTCGTCAAGCCTTGGCTGATCGTGATCAGCGGAGTATCGACCGCCGTCATCATTGTTTTTTTTGCAAGCCAACGTCCATTTTCCGCGTCGGGCGCGCCTTTGTCGGCCATCATCGTCGTGATAATCCTGATGTCGGCCTTGGCGTGGGGGTTGATCACGCTGTTTCTGATATGGCTCGACAAGCTCGCTCGCCGCCTCATTTTTCGGAAGGACTTCGGCCGATCAATGCTTCCTTTCGACATTGAAACGTTCGGCGATCTCGCGAAGTTGCTGTCCGGCGAACGCGGCGGTTGGTGCGCCAAGTGTGGATACGACCTGACCGGCGTCGACTCGGCTCAATGTCCGGAGTGCGGGCGAATGGTCCTTCGCGATTCAAGCGCGTCGTGACGACGGCGACGCGGCTGATCTGCACTGCTGACACAGCAGTGGCACCCGACATTCCGACGTCGGGCGTCGGCATGGTACCCAGCGTCGTGTCGGGTCGATGACCCGACCTACACGTCTGACACAGCCGTGGCACCATCCTTATACGTTCGTGATGCGCTCGGGCTCCTTGATCAGCGACAGCGCGATCGTCTGGCGCTGCATCTCGCTCGTGCCTTCGTAGATCTCCGTGATCTTGGCGTCACGCAGATAGCGCTCCACTTCGCCTTCGCGGCAGTAGCCCATGCCGCCGAAGATCTGGATCGCCTGGTTGGCGCAGAAGCTGGCGGTCTCGCTCGCCCACACTTTCGCCATCGCCGGGATGTGCAGGCTGTGGGCGCCGTTCATCTTGAGCCAGCAGCCCTTGTAGAGCAGGGCGCGGGCGACGGCGATTCGGGTGGACATGTCGGCGATCTTCCATTGAATCGCCTGGAAGTCGCCGATCGGACTGCCGAATTGCTTTCGCTCGCGCGCGTAATCCACGGATCGATCGAGGCAGGCCTGGGCGATGCCGAGCGCCTGCGCCGCGATGCCGAGGCGGCCGCCGTCGATGGCCGTCAGGGCGATGTTGAGACCGCGACCGCGTTCGCCGAGGAGGTTTGACGCCGGCACGCGACAATTGTCGAAAATCAGCTCCGTCGTGCTGCTGCCTCGAATCCCCAGTTTGTCCTCGTGCTTGCCGACAGTCAGGCCGGGCGTCTTCTTCGGCACGAGCAGGGCCGACGAATTCCGCTTGTCGCCGTCTTCAGTGCGAACGAACAGGAGAATGAGATCGGCCTCGGCGCCATTCGTGACCCAGAGCTTCGTCCCGTTGATGACCCACTCGTCGCCTTCGAGATTCGCACGGCAGCTCATTGCGCCGGCGTCGGAACCGGAGCCGGCCTCGCTCAGGCTGAAACAGTTGAGGCATTCGCCGCGTGCCATTTTCGGCAGCCATTCCTGCTTCTGCGCGTCGGTGCCGTACTTGACGATCGGATCGACGACGAGGGAATTCTGGACGCTGTTGATGACGCCGAGCGAGGCGTCGGCATATGACAGCTCCTCGACGACGATCGCCGACGCGAGCGCATCGAGCCCTGCACCGCCGAACTTCTCGGGAATGCAGATGCCCATGTACCCCATCTCACCCAACTGTTTGACGATGTCCGCAGGGAACTCGCCCTTGATGTCGCGTTCCATCGCACCGGGGGCGGCGACATTTCGCGCGAAGTCGCGAATGCCGTCGCGCAGAAGCTGATGGTCTTCGCCCAACTCGTAGCCGAAGGGGATTCCGTCCTGAACGTATGTGAATTCACTCGCCATCGTTGTCATCTCAATTCACCGTTGCGTATCCATCGGGCGATGCGGTTGCGCGATGGATCGTCGTTTCATTATGAAGCATGCTTCAATTACTCGGGGCAATTCGTTTCATCTCACGCCCTCCGCTCCCTTACGGTCGCGGCTCTGATCAGGATCGCGGTTCTGAATCCCGCGGGCGAGACGCCTGCACGCCCCAATGTCAGACCGCGGCGCGGCGTGCGTACTCACCGCGGGCAATCAACATGCGCTGCACTTCACTGGAGCCCTCACCGATTTCGCAGAGCTTGTTGTCGCGAACGAGACGCTCGACGCAAACATCTTTCGTGTAGCCCGCCCCGCCGTGAATCTGGATCGATTCCCATCCGACGCGACTGGCCATTTCCGAAGCGAAGAGCTTGGCAATGGAGCTGATCTGCTTGTCGGGCTTGCCGGAATCGTGCGTGCAGGCGGCCTGTCGAACGAGGAGTCGCGCGGCTTCGACCTGCATTTCCATATCAGCCAGCTTCATTTGGATCGCCTGATGATCGTGCAGCGGCTTGCCCATGCTGTGTCGTTCGGCGGCATACTTGACGGCCTCTTCAAGACAGCCGCGACCTAGACCGACACTGAGTGAGCCGATCGTGACGCGGCCGCGATCGAGGACACGCAGAGCATCGACATAGCCCTCGTTGTACGTGCCGCAAAGGTTGGCTTCCGGAATCTCGCAGTTCTCGAAGTTGACGGGCACCGTATCGCTGGCGCGCATTCCCATTTTGTCTTCGGGCTCACCGACGATGACGCCCGGTCGATCGCCTTCGACAATGAACGCGGAAATCGTGCGCGCGCCGCGCTTGCCGATTTCGGTTCGCGCCATGACGACGAAGACGCCGGCCCGCTTGCCGTTGGTGATCCAGAACTTGCGGCCGTTCAGCTTCCAGCCGTTGGCCGTCTTTTCGGCGCGGGTCGTGAGCGCCTCGGCGTCGGTGCCGCACTCGGGCTCGCTGAGGCACCAGGAGCCGATCGTCTCACCCGTTGACAGACGCGGCAGCCACATCTTCTTCTGTTCTTCGTTGGCGGCCAGTCGAATGTGCGTCGAGCAAAGCCCCGAATGCGCTGCAATGAAGAGCGCCGTACCGCCGCACCAGCGGGCGATCTCCTCGACAATGACCGTCATGGCCAGAAGCCCCTGCCCCGCCCCGCCGTATTCCTCGGGGAGCGTGGCGCCGAGAAGACCGGCCTGCCCCATTCCCGCAATGACGTCGTCGGGGATCCACTTCTTTTCATCCCAGGATCGTGCGAACGGCGCGATGCGCTCGGCGGCAAATCGCCGCGCGAGGTCGCGGAACATCGTCAACTCTTCCGGAAGATCAAACGTAAACGCCATCATCAACCCGCAATCGTCAAAGGTGTTGAATCAAGAAAAAAAGGCCGCCGGCACTGTCGGGCGGACCCTTCGGAACGGTTCGATTCTAGTAAAATTTACCGTGGCGTCAAAACGGCGAAAACCCGTGTCAGACGCTCTGGATGCGGTTTTTCGGGGATACGTTTTCGCAATCGTCGGCGACAATTTTCCAATCCCCCCCTTGGCGCTCAACACGACGATAGAGCGTGTCGCGCTCGATCGGTTCGCGCCCCGTTTCCCGGATGAGGCGATGCAGTTGATCGATCGTCATTTCCTGATGGCGATTGCCGGCGCCGCCCTCGCGCTTCGTGATGTCGTATTGCACGACTGTGCCGTCGATGTCGTCGACGCCCCAGTCGAGTGCGATCTGCGAGAGCTTGGCCGACTGCATGATCCAGAACGCCTTGATGTGCGCAATGTTATCGAGCATGAGCCGGCTGATCGCCAGCGTCTTGAGGTCGTCCAGCCCCGTTGGGCCGGGAAGGTGCGCCAACTCGCTGTCATCCGGGATGAAGGACAGGGGAATGAAACAATTGAACGCTGCCTTGTGTTCCCGGAGCGAGACGTCCTGATGTTCCCGCAGCTTGATCATGTGCGTGATGCGTTCTTCCGGCCGCTCAATATGGCCGTACAACATCGTCGCGTTCGACGGAACGCCGATTTCATGGGCCGTATCGTGCACGTCGAACCAACCGGCCTCGCCGACTTTGTTCTTGTACGCTTCGTCGTGAACGCGATCGTCGAAAATCTCCGCTCCACCGCCCGGCAAACTGCCAAGGCCGGCGTCGCGCAGTTGCTCCAACACTTCGCGAATTGACAATCGAGGCTTCGTGATTCGCGTGAAGTGAATGATCTCGATCGCCGTGAACGCCTTGATATGCAGACGCGGAGCAACAGTCTTGATCGCGCGACACATGTCCAGGTAATAGTCGAAGGGAAGCTTGGGATGGAGACCGCCGACGATGTGAACTTCCGTCGCACCGCCGTCCGCGGCCGCCTTCGCATTGGCGGCGACCTGATCCACGGAGAGCTCGTACTCATCCGGCTGGTCACTTAGAAGGCTGATGCTGCGACCATTGCCGGCCTTCGCCTGATCGGCCGGACCCGCTTTTGCCGAATAGGGGCGATAGAACGAGCAGAACTTGCATCGTAGAACGCAGAAGTTCGTGTAGTTGATGTGCCGGTTGATGTTGTAGTACGCGGCGTTGCCGTGGAGACGATCGCGGACAATGTTGGCCAATCGGCCGATTTCGTGAATATCCGGCGACGCAAAGAGCCGCACGCCGTCGTCGTAGTTCAGACGATCGCCGCACTCCACTTTGGCGGCGATTTCACTCAGATCGGTTGGTGATGATACAATTTTCATGCAGCGACATTTTAGCCTGAACGCGCGCAGCGCTCGAACAAGTCGGGACTTTCAAAATAATCGGGAATCTTCGGCCGACGAGAAGCGCCGAAAAACGACCCCGAGACGATTCGAACGTCCAACCTCAGCCTTCGCAGGGCTGCGCTCTATCCAATTGAGCTACGGGGTCTCACTCTTGCGACTTCTCGCGGACGTGTTGCGCCGCCATCAGCCGAGCGAACCAGTGTAGATCGAGGCAGCGTTCTGTCAACGCGGCAGTCGCCCGTCAAAGACGGTACCCACGACATGATATGACCTTCGAACCAGTGCGACTTTGCGAAGGTCGTCCTCCATCGTCTAAGCCGACCGATCGCATCAGTCGGCATGAGTCGTCCGCGGGGACGCAGCGTCCAGAATCCGGCGCAGCCCTGCTTCGGGGCCGTTCAGCCCCTTCCGACAACACACGTCACGACCGGGTCGGGCGCTTCGCGGGAACAGGTGATCGAATCACTCAAACTGCCACGAAATGGGGCACGGCTGCCTCCCAGCGGCGATTTCGTAATACGAAGATTGCAACTTTTTGCAGTCAATAACGGACTAAGCGCCAGAACGCGGGTATAATTCCGCATGTGATGAGACGTGCGGAGAGACACATCCCGCAGCGTAGCATCTAAAGCCTTGTAAAAAAGGCGCTTACATTTGGCTTCTTTCCCCTCCGGAAAGCACCGGGATTGCCCAAGCGGCACCCGGTGCTTTCTTTTTGGGTACCTTGTCAAGCCATTTCTAGATAATTCAGGTTGAATTTGACGATTTTGCGGCCTGTAGGACTTGTCACGCAGGAACGGCGGCGTGAGACGACCCGACCGTGACTCATGTGACCAGCCGAGCGAACTCAGGGTTCTCTGCCGAGCGGCTTTCGACCCAGCAACAGATCTGGGAAGTCGGCGATGACGCTACCGGCCGGCGCATTCTTCGCGGCAGCTTCGAGGTCGTTCAGGCCATCGAAATGCAGGCCCGAATACAGCTCGATATAACCAAGGAGAAATCGGAGTTCGTATTGTTCGTTGCGACTGAGGATCGACTCCAGGTCCGCTCGACGGCGATCAAAAACGTCCGGCTGACCCGACAGCGTGGGAAGGTCGAGCTCAAATGCGGCAATTTCGGGGAACAGCCGGATCCCTGCTTCGAGTGATATCACTGCGGACACATATTGGCCCGCGGCGATCTGGGCGTTGGCACGTCCCAACTGTGGGAGCGGATTCTCGGGGTCCACTGTCGCCGCGAGATCAAACAATCTCGACGCCCGATTGAAGTCGCCCTTTTTCATCGATTCTTCGGCCGCTCGAAGGTACTTGCCGACGCGCGATGCGCCGCCAAGCGAAAAGCTCCGGATCGGCGTTCGCATGAATAATTCGGCCCACTCCGCCGCCGGATCGAACGTCGCCGACTTCGGTTCGAAATCCTCGCTCGCCTCGCCCTGTGGCACCGCCGCATCCGGAACCGGCTGCATATCGGGTTGGCTGTCGACGCCGCCCGGCAACACGTCCATCGCTTTCCGACGCTTGGAGCCGATCATCAGCCCTGACAGGGGATCGCGTTCATTGCCTACGTCCTGTTTGCGATGCGCCATCAAGCCTTCGAGCTGCCCGGCAACCTGAATCTGCTGCACGGCATCGAGCATTCGACCGTAGAGTTCATCGTGGGACCGCTTCTCGCCTTCAGGCGTTGGGAGAACCGCGCGATCGAAACGCCCCATTCCGTCAACGAGGGGATCAAACGACTGAGGCGCCATTTCCTCGCCGCTCGTCGCAGGCAAGTCAATCTCGGGTTCGACAGCCCTTTGTTTGTCCACGATGCCAAGCAATTCGTCGCGACTGAGCTCTGTCGACAAGCGTGCACTGGGCGGCTGACTTGGCGCGGATCCCGTTCGAGCAGATGGCGGTTCGGGCTCGAGTTGCGGCGAGCCGAATAGCGTTGACTGCATCGCGGATCGATAGGGGTCGGACACCATTGTCGACACGAAATCGCCTCGCGCGCGATCATCCGCCACAATGGGGCGCTGCGTGATCCGGCCGATTCCGCTCGCGTCAATGTCCATCGGCGAAGCGGATCGCCGCGTTGCGTAATCATCGATCCCCAGAAGTTGATCGCGCGTGAACTGCTCCGCATAGGTGGGCAACCGAACCTGAGGCGACCTGAGAAACGAAGAGCCGGGCTGATTCAGACCGGCACGAATCGCCCCCACATCGGCGATGGATGTTGACGGATCGTAATAGGCTGTCGAACGCTGCGCCGTTCCATTCCGAACCTGTGCGTAGTTGACGCTTCGCGCCCGAAACGACGAAAGCTCGTCAGACTGCAGCCCCCCACGGAATTGATTCACGCCTGGCAAGGCGGTCGGCCCCTGGAAACCTCCCAGACCTGTCACGTTCCCCGTGATTACTTGATTGGCGTACGCGCCGTAGCTGTAAGAATAGGGTGAGCCATTCCAAGGCTGCGGATTCAGGCCGCCGGAGCCTATGCGGTTGTTGGCGTCAAAGCTGCGGTCGCCGCCCTGACGATAATCCACGCGATAGTCGACCTGGGCAGCCAGCGGCGCCGGCGTCGCCCAGACGAGAATGGCAACACAAACGAACGCAGTTCGAATCATGGCGGGCCTTTGATTGACTTGTGTTCGAGCATTCATCATGACGCCCGATTCTTATCGACCCTTGGCCGTCACGACTTTTCCAAGGACCAACGTTCTTGGCGGCATACGACGCCGCTGCGAAGGCCAAGCGCAGGATTATAGCTGAGAATCGGGGATTGCCCGTCAATCGCGACCCACGACATCGACGGATTCGATCTTGAAGCGGCGCAATCGGCAGGAATTGCCGAATTTGAATGGTGAAGGACGCGGCGGAGCGAATTCAGCCAATCCCACGAATCAGGATTTGCACTCGGCCTCGACGGCTTTCAGCCGAATCTGGAACTCAAGGAACAGCGCGTCCAGATCAGTCTGAATGTTTCGCTCGACGAGGACTTCGGCAACTCGACTGTTGCTGGTCAACTGCTGCAGTTCGTCAAACGTGTCGCCATCCATCGCGATGCGCCGCCAAGCTCGCGTGGTGAATTCGGACCAGAGGGCCGCGATTCTTGCCGCCTCCCTTTGATGCGATCGCGCACAGATCTTCCGAGCCGCTTCGCGCCACGTACCGAAGCACGGCAGCGGCTGCATCGCGGCATCTGCATGGTGCTCGCTGGTCGAGGACGTTGGCAAGGACCTGGTCGGTCTGACAGCCACTTTCCAGTAGGAATAATGATCGTTCCCTTGCGACGGCGCACGAGTGCCTGCGGGCAGCCAGTCACCGGCCGCATTCGACGACGCAATGCTCCCGCTGCGCAGTAACTTGAGTTCACGGCTGATCTTGACATTTATTTCAGGGTCGTCCGTTTTTGTTGCAGCAAACTGGTAGTCGCGATATCGCAGTTCGTTGAACTTTGTGCGTCCTAATGGCGCTTGCCCCGGTTCCAGGATCCCACTCTCATTCTCAAGCCAATCAGCGATCCGATCGGGATTCATCGGCATGTGCGAATAGAAATCGGCGATGATGCCGAGAATCTCCTTCGCTTTCTCTTCGGGAACATCCTCGCCATTCGCCGGCTCCGGAATCTGCGGCGCTTCCTGCATGTATGACCACTGCTCCATGATTCGGCCATCGAGTTCATCGATCACTACTGCTTGCTGACTCTCCTTCAGTTCGTACGCGATCGCCAGCTTCTCGAGGGTGCTGGCCGCTTCCGACTGCATGCCGCGATACCAGCCTCGCGGATATTGGGTGACCGGATCCTGGCCGTAGGCGACTGCGACAGCCTGGAAGGCGACGATTAGACCTAAGGTTTGTGTGCATACACGGCGCATTTGGAAAGCCCTCATCCCGTATGCTCTCAAGGGGAAGTGATATCCGCAATGAACAGCGCGATGTCGTCGCCATTCAGCAGATTGTCAGCATTCAAGTCCGCAAGTTCGGCATTGCAGCCGACGAATTCAGAACCATACGCGTCGGCGTCAACGAGCGCGGACGCAAATGCCGACGTGTCGGCGATCGTCACAATCCCGTCGCAATTCAAGTCGCCACGGCGCATTGCCTCGATGACGCGTCCCGGAAGAACGTTGTGCAGCAGGTTCACGCTCCCGTCGGGCCACGCGATTTCGATCGTATCGATCATTGCCGTCGACGGGAAGCCAAAGTGCAGACGATGCGTTCCGCTGCTCATGAATGATGGATTGGCAAATGCGAAACGCGTGTAAGACGCGGCGCCGATCGTCAAAGTCACTTTCGCGCCAATTCCGTCCGCCGCATTGCCGGGAGGCGATTTCAGATCGATCTCCAGCCATCGATCCGGACCGGGGTTCGAGTCGTTGCGAAAGAACCGGAATGGGTCGCGATTCGAACTGATGACAATGTCGAGATCGCCGTCGTTGTCGGCATCGAAGGCGACGAGCCCCTTGCCGTTATTCGTATCGATGAATCCGGCTTGCGTCGACCTTTCGACAAACGTTGGCCCCGTCACGAAGTCGCCCGTATTCAGGAACAACAATGACGGATCGCTGTTGAACGTCGGATCGGGATTCATGTTTAGTGGCGGCATGCGCATGCCGTTGGTCATTACGAGGTCGAGGAGCCCGTCGTTATTGAAATCGCCGAAGCTCGTGCCCCAGCCCCAGTGTCCGTAGCGCGTGCCCGTCAGATCAGTCACATCGGTGAACTGGTGATTGCCCTCGTTTCGATAGAACCGATTGCCGGTGATGCCCCAAAATCCCTCGAGTTGACCATCGTCGTCCCAGATCGACGTGACGAACCAGTCGGGATCGCCGTCGTTGTCGTAGTCGCCGATGGTGCTTCCCATGCCGTTCTCATCGGTTCCCGTACCGTTGTTCGGCATTTGCGTAAACGTGCCGTCCCCGTTGTTTGCGTGATACTGGCTATTCGTGAAATCGCAGGCGAACGGCAGATCGGGGTATCGATCGCCGTTCATATCAACCAGCGCAGGCGTGAAGGCCTGCGGCTCCGCCTCGATGCCGATTCCCTGAATGAGGAAGTCGACCGTGCCTTGAGGCGCTTCAAAAAACACTCCGGCGCCGTTGTTCAGGCAAATCCGAGTTCCGTGGGTGGGTGGATTGGTCCAATCCGCCGTGACAAGATCCAGATCCCCATCGAGTTCAACGTCGCCGAAGGCAGCGCCGTATGTATTGAACGCCAGGCCTCCCGATCTCACGACGGCCTGAGAAGACGCACCGACATCCACAAAGGCGGTTCCGCCCGAGTTATGGAACATGTAATTGCGACCATTCATCACTCCGACATACAGATCCAGCCAACCGTCGTTGTCGATGTCGCCGATCGTCACACTCGAACATTCCGCGGACGTAAGATCAATCCCCCACTCCAAAGCCCGGTCCGTAAATGTACCGTCGCCGTTGTTCATGAAGAGTCTGGCGTTTTGGCCTTGGCCGCCCGAAACAAAGAGGTCGTCGTAGCCGTCTCGATTGAAGTCGCCCGCGCCGACGCCGGGCGTCATATACAGCAACACGCTGAATGCTGAGTTCGTTGTCGAATGGGTGAACGAGAGTCCTGCGGCAACCGTCTGATCTGAAAACTGCGGCACGACGGGATCTGCCAAGACTCGCGCTGCCTGCGTGAGCATCACTGCAAATGCGAAGCGCATCAGCCATTTCGGCATGGTCGTACTACCGCTCGATCTGCGCCGATTGGAATTCACTTTCCGCCTCCGAATGTAATCACTGCGCCAGCGCCTGAAACGGACCCCACCTGCGAACAGAAATGCTGTCGAGTCAATTGTAGCCCCAACGGCGAGTGTGAACGAGCCGATGACGACTTTTTCGCATGGGAGTGCGCATCTTGAATTCATCGCGTCATTCGATCCCATGCAAAAAACCGGCGTTCGTCCGAAGACAAACGCCGGTTTTGAATTACAGGATCTGATGCAGACGAGTCCGTTCAGGACATCGTCTGGATCCTACTCCGCCTGTCCGCGATTAGCGGCGGCGGCGGATCAGGGCCAGAGCGCCGAGGCCGATGAGGCTCAGCGTCGCGGGCTCAGGAACCTGAATGATCGTGATGACCGGCAGGCCGCCGGCGCCGTTGCCTTCGACACCACCATCGATGCCGAGGTTCGGACCGTAGTCGACCGTCGCAGCCTGGAAGTCAGACTGACCGAATACGCCGGAGCCGACCTGAGCGAAGATGTCGACGTTGCCGACCGCGCCGCCCGTGTTGTCAATCCGCAGCGAAATCGTGCCGAGGTTGATCATGTTGCCGAGGTAACCCGTGCCGGAGAACGTCGCGCCACCGAAGTTGGTCGCGATCGGGCCCGGGCCCGGCGTGTTGAGACCGCCGGCAGGCGTGACACCGCCACCCGGAGGCGCGTTCAGCGCAGCGGCCGTCGCCGACACTGCACCATTCGCCGTCAGCGTCGTGTTGGCGCTGAAGAGGCCGACGTTCGTGACGTTGGCCCACATCGTGACCGTGAAGTCGTAAATCTGGGCAGCGTCCCCCCTGTTGAGGACAAGCGTCTGGCCGACGCCGCCAGAAACCTGACTGGCGTCGCCGCTATCAAGCGTCCACCAGATTTGTGCTGCACCCATGCTGAACGCAGGCATCGCGAACATCGCAGCCAACGCCGCCGTAATTGCAAAATTCTTCTTCATTCCGAAGTCCTCCAAGTCCTTTCGTAAGTTGAGTTTCTTTGGGATACCCCCACCCCACTGGATTGAACCTTCCCACTCGAAGCGTATCCGCGGGGTTGAATCCACATTCATCGTTTTTTGTTGCGATGCAGTCCGCCCCCAATACTGGCAGCAGACTTCCTGATATTACCAATGCTGAAGGGCCGATTCAAGGTTTGGCGTCCAGAAAATAAATCCATCTATGCTCTTCTGGCGACACTTCCGCAGCGGCGACAAGCGGGCCTCCACCGACTCGGACCATGGTGTCGGATCTCCAACTGCCGCAACGACTTACGTCCAATAATCTATGCCGCCCCATACCTAGAAGTGCCGCGAGGAACCGGCACCCTAATCCGCCAGATTCTTCGCGGCGAATTAGGCTCGAAGTTGCCAGCCTCTGCGTCCAGAGCGAGACCGAAATTCGCTGCCAACAACGATCACATTCGCAACTACCACAGGATACAAAAGTCGCACCGGATCCCGTCATCCAGATCGCCGGGCCGTTCACGGCGACATCGGCTCGAAATCGATGGACACGTCATGCTTTGCCGAGGGGGGCCATGCCTGTCACGTACCTGTAGGCGACGGAAATTGCCAGTCTGACGTTCATTGAGAGCAGCTGAGTCCGCGAGCGACTCAGCTGCGAATCCGCATGACGATGGCGACTTAGCGTCACCCCCGTCACAACGGCATCCGCCTGAAAAATAAAGAATGGGCTGGCCGCCGCAAGCGACTGCCAGCCCATTGATCTTACATTCGTTCACACATGATCAATGAATCATGTGCAATCCGAAGCCACGGTTTTAGCGGCGTCGGCGAATAAGAGCGATCGCACCCACTCCCAGGAGGCTCAGCGTCGCCGGCTCAGGAATGTTGACGAACTGGATCACCGTGTTCGTCGCAGCCCCCTGGATACCACCGGAGACGTACGCGCCATCGGCGTATCGAACGTCGGCAGCGCCGAAGTCCGACTGACCGAACACGCCGGATCCAACCGACGCGATGATCGAGATGAACGTGTCGTGATCCTGCGTTTTGTCGACGACGAACGTCAACGTGCCGAGCAGGATGTTGTTGCCGAGGTAGCCGGGACCCGAGAACGTCGCACCACCGAAGTTCGTGGCGATCGGGCCAGGACCGAACACGCCCAAACCACCGGCCGGCGTGGCGCCGCCACCCGGAGGCGCGTTGAGAATCATGCTCGGGACTGCCGCCGGACCATCGGCCGATAGCGTCGTATTCGCGCTGTAGAGACCGACGTCCGTGACGTTCGCCAGCATGTTGATCGTGTAGGTGAACTGACCGGGGACATCCGGCTTCTCGATGACAAGAACCTGGCCTTCGCCCTGGCTCACGACGCTGTTGGCGCCCGTGGTGCCAGAGACGTACTCAAACCAGATCGATGCCGCACCCTGACTGATGGCCGGCATCGCGAATGCGCCGACCAGAGCCGCAACCCTGAAAAGATTCTTCTTCATTCTTTGCGCCTCCTTATCTCAACTTAAGACAGAACGTTTTGGAGAAAGGGAAACCTCTCTCGTACCCAATCTGACTTTTTCCCCTCGTCCCGCCGACGTCTTGCTCAGCAGGCTGACGGATTCAGAGGAAAGTCTGGGGAGGACAACGCGTCCTTCCCATAGTCAATCAATTCGATCGCTTGGACGCAGGCAACACAATAGGCGACAACGGCGTTGAAGTACGAAATGACCAGTCCAAGGTCTAGATCGTTGAAGCTCCCTGTGTTCGGCATTCGCGCCGGTGCGACAGCGCTATCTTAACATTTGCCGTCTTCGTTGTGGTACATTTCCGCACGCATTAGTCAAGCCATTGTCTATTTAAGGTGGACTTCAGTGGAATTTACAAGAACTCCCCGGATCAAGACGGATGACCTTCTCCTCGTACCCGTCGCATCCACGACTGTTCGATCCGGGTCACTTCGTGCTTAGCGTCTCATTACCCGCTTGGCCGTCGAATGACCGCCTCGTATGCGCTTTGTGATCCTCGGGCCGAGGGTTTATGCCTGCAGATTCCTTTCTCGCACGACACGTCGCGACGCCGCGGTCGCCGTTCAACCAAGGATACCCGCAATCGAGGCTCCCAGCGGATTTTCACCACCAAGGCACACGCCATTCCCGACGCCCAGTAAGAAGAGGTCAATCACGGAAAATCGGGATGACTTGGCGTTCTGGTGCAAATGCGACAGGTTTGTGCCCCCGGGATCCCGCAGGGACCACATGAAATAGCCCCCCGTTCTCAACGGCGGGATGTCGGCCGTTTCTCAGGCCCCGTCCCAGCGGGCAACGCCGTGAATTGAAGGTCAAGGCGACGGGAACAATCCGAGCCGCCGCGTCCTCGCGGCGAAGTCAAACCAGTTGACGTCATCGGGGAACACAACGCCGTCCAAGGCCTGAGGAGATTCCGTTTGCACACTTTCTGGACGTCGCCCTGAGGAAAGGGCGGCTCCGACTAATTATCGCTGCGCGTTACCTAGAACCAGGACTGCTACGTTGAGTTCACGGCGTTGCCCGAGCGGGACGCGGTACTCGCGCTACCGCAGATGCCAACAGAGTTTCACGATATTCCGTGGAGATCAAGAAAAAAGGCTGGTAGCCGCAAGCGACTACCAGCCTTTTGATTTTACATTCGTTCACACATGATCAATGAATCATGTGCAATCCGAAGCCACGGATTTAGCGGCGTCGGCGAATGAGAGCGATCGCGCCGAGGCCCAGGAGGCTCAGCGTGGCCGGCTCAGGAACGTTGACGAACTGAATCGCCGTGTTCGCAGCCGCACCCTGAACGCCACCGGAGACGTAAGCGCCATCGGCGTATCGAACGTCGGCAGCGCCGAAGTCCGACTGACCGAACACGCCGGAACCAACCGACGCGATGATCGAGATCGTCTGATCATGGTCCTGCGACTTGTCAACGACGAACGTCAACGTGCCGAGCAGGATGTTGTTGCCAAGGTAGCCAGGACCCGAGAAGGTCGCACCACCAAAGTTCGTGGCGATCGGGCCAGGACCGAACAGACCCAAACCACCGGCCGGCGTAATGCCACCGCCAGCAGGGGCGTTGAGAATCATGCTCGGGACTGCCGCCGGACCATCGGCCGCCAGCGTCGTGTTGGCGCTGTAGAGACCGACGTTCGTGACGTTCGCCAGCATGTTGATCGTGTAGGTGTACTGACCGGGATCAGCCGGCTTCTCAATGATGAGAACCTGGCCTTCGCCCTGGCTCGTGACACCGTTGCCGGCCGTCTCGCCAGAAACGTATTCAAACCAGATCGATGCCGCACCCTGACTGATGGCCGGCATCGCGAATGCGCCGACCAAAGCCGCAACCATGAATAGATTCTTCTTCATTCTTTGCTCCTCCTTGTCTCTATTAAGACAGAGCGTTTGAAAAAAAGGAAACCTCTCTCGTACCCAATCTGACTTCTTTCCCTCGTCCCGCCGACGTCTTGCTCAGCAGGCTGACAGATTCAGAGGAAAGTCTGGGGAGGACAACGCGTCCTCCCCATAGTCAATAAACTCAATCCGCTTAGACGCAGGAAACGCAGTTGGCAACAACGGCGTTGAAGTACGGAATGACCAGACCGAGGTCAAGACCGTTGAACAGGCCGTCGCCGTTGTAGTCGCCGGTGTAGACCTGGCGATGATTCGCTGTGCCGCCCGTCGACATGTTGAACGTCGGGATGACCAGACCGAGGTCGAGACCGTTGGTCACGCCGTTGTCATTGAAGTCACCCTTCGGCTTGATCGCGATGACCGCATCGGCCGACGCGCTCGTCGCACCCTGCGTGCTGCCGTCCGCCGTCGCGGCTTCAGGAGCGCCACCGGTGTAGCCAAGCTCGAGGTCCATCGCCGCCGACGGGCCGGGATCCGAGACCGCCGTGACGAGGAGGTTGTTGACGCTCAGGAAAACGCCCAGGTTCGCCTGGCAGCCGCGGCCGGCCGTGCCACACGTGTCGGCTTCGAGGTTGACCGTGGCGAGGCGATAGCCGAGGCCGTTCTGGATGCCGAGGCTGGCATTGAACATCGGGCCGCCGCCGAGGTCTTCGACCGGAACGCGAACGGCCTTGATGCCGCCGCCGGCCGTCGTGAACGCCGTGCTGACTGCCGTGTCGTTCCACGGGTTGTTCGTCAGACCGCCACCGACCGAAGCCGGCGTGTTGTGGATCGTGACCGACGCGGCGAGCAGTTCACGCTCGTTGGCCGCCGGAGCCGCGATCGACATATCGAGACCGACTGCCGCGAGGACTTCCGACGCGCCGCCGTTCGAAACGTCGACGTACAACGTCATCGTGGCCTTGCTCGTGTCATTCGGACCGACGATGTGAGCGGTGCCGACCTTCGGACCAATGTAGATCGTCTGACCGTCGCCGCGACCGCCGCCGTTCGGCTCATTCGCGTAACCCGACTGCGTCGTCGGCGCATTGATCGCCGCAATGCTGTCGCGGGCATCGAGGAAGAACGTGCCCTTCATCTGAGCGCTTGCGAGCGATGCCGAAAAGGCAACTGCCAGACCTGCTACTGCACAAAGTGTTTTTCGCATAATTTCCATTCCCGGAATTCGTTGTTTACATGAATCACTTGGCTCAGGCACATTGCCCTCGCCAAACAGTGTGACACCCTCGTTTTCCCCAGAATCACCGCCGGAAACTCGGTTCATCCGAAGAAAGCTACCGATGTCGGCGCCTACGCATCCGCCCTCAGCTGACTCGTAGCAACCACAGCCCTGAAGCCTCCAACAGTCCCTTGCAAACCGTCATAGACTTCATTCAACTCGCTCTAGTCAGGCATCCCTTGCAAGTATCCTGACAGAGCTGAATTGTTCAGACCGAAGATGCTGCGAATTCGCCGAATGGCAACCGCAAGCCGCCGCACGAAGTTCGCAGCCGGAAACCCGCTCACTTCGCGCAACCACGGACCGGGCACTTTACGCACCCTGTCCAACTGCCATTGATGCTAACACACCTGATAGACTGGAATCAAGGCTTGATTCGCAGATTATTCGTTTTTTTACGCTACCATAACGTTAGCTGCAACAATCAGTTACAGCACACGGCCAACTGACTGTCCGCGTGAATTTTTGTCGCGGAATTGCTGCGCAGCAGGTCTGATATGCATGAAAACGACCGCAGACTACGTAACCACAGTCACTGCCTGCGACGCAGCCCGCGCCGTCGCCCCACCAGGTTCCACGGTCCAACGATCAAGCAGATTGACGATCTCGCGACCACGCTCGGACATGCGGAAAGATTGCCTCCCCGAAATCGGCTCAGGCCAAGCAATCGACTTGGTGGGTGAACTCGCGACGGCCGCCCAACTGCCGTCTCGCGGCGTCGAATCCGCTGCCGCCGTTCGCCATCGCCGAGCGAAAGACGCGGTCCATCTCAACCAGTGGACATTCCTTACGAGCCATCGATTCGATCTTGATGAGTTCACTCGGCTCAAGGCGAGGTTGCCCGGCCGCAGCGACGATTGACTGGGCCATAGGGGAAGCTTCTGCGATGTGAATATCTCCATCGCTCGCCGGCGGCAGAATCTGCCGATCACCGAGAGTTCTATTTCGCCACGCGTTCAGCGCTTCGCAGATCATTTGGGCGCCTCGATGCCTCGCATTAACGGAATGCCCGGCGATGTGCGGCGTCGCAATGCGGCACATCGCCATGAGATCGCCGTCAATTCCGGGCTCGTGGAGCCACGTATCGATGATGGCGTCCGGCCCGCTTTCACTCTGCAAGGCCGACTTCATCGCGTATTCGTCGACGATCCCGCCGCGCGACGTGTTGATCAACGTCGCCCGCGTCTTCATTCGCGAAAGCCAACGATCTCCGACCATGCCCGACGTTGGGTGCGAGCCGTCCGTCGTTAGGGGGACGTGCAAGGAGACCACGTCGCTCTCAGCCAGCAACGCGTCGATCGGCGTCCACGGCCCCGGATCGCCGACTGACGCCCGTGGCGGATCGCTGTAAAGCACCCTCATCCCGAGAGCCGCAGCCCAATGACCAATGAGCGATCCGATGCGCCCGGCGCCGACGACGCCCAAAGTCATCGACTCCGGCCGACAACGCCGGTCCCCTGCAATCAGGAAAATGCACGTCAGGACATACTCCGCAACGGGCCGGGAGTTGAACCCCGCCGCCGTCGCGAATGCAATCCCATTGTCGTTCAGCCAAGTGACATCCACGTGATCCAAGCCAGTCGTCACGGTGCCGACAAATCGAATCGACGTACCCTCCAACAAGGCACGATCGACGCGCGTCACACTGCGGACAATCAGGGCATCTGCGGTCTTCAGCTGGTTCGACGTGATCGATCGGCCTGGAAACGTGTGAACGCCGCCGAACTGCGCAAAGGCTGCGCGATCCGCAATCTGATCGTCAATCCACACTTGAAGGGTCACGCCACTGCGCCCCCAAGACGGCCCCATCGAAACTCGGCAGTCGGTCACGAACGCGTCCCGCGACCGACCGGGACGCTACATCGTGGTCCCACCGGTGAAGAGGCCGAAGAAGGCCGAAAAAATCGGCGTCAAGACGGCCGGAAGCAGCACATTCGTCACGATATTGATGATCAAGTCGAGAAACTGGAAAGCCAGGTCGAGCGCGCCGAGCTGGAGGACATTCTCGCCCATCGTATCCGGTGTCATTGCAATGCTCCTTCGGGCAAGCCCGACCCGCATTTCGATGCGGCATCTCGGGCGATCTTGCACCCTCTCATACTATCGGAAACCTCGAATCGTCGCACATTTCTGCGAATCGGGCCACGACAAAACGCACTCGACGCCCCAACGTCTCCGTCATTCGAAACGCCCCCTCCGTCGCCGAGGCGCCGCACGCCCTAGCGCCCGGGGTGCTTTCAAACCAATTGAAAACAGCGAGCCGGAAGGGTCACACGTAGTGCACGCCTTCGACCGTTCGTATAATTCCACGCCAACGACAGGCCGCCGGGGCGCCGCCGTCATCCGAGAGGACGAATTCGAACGTGACCGCCGACGCACAGCAAACCCGCATCCGCACGCAATCCGGAACGACACGCCTGGGCGTCGTTTCGTACCTGAACGCCCGGCCGCTTTACGAAACGTTGCTGGGGGATGAACGCTATACATTTCATCCCGCTGTTCCGTCGGCCCTGGACCACATGCTGAAATCGGGTGACTGCGCTGCGGCCCTATTGCCGGTCGTTGACTACTGGCGAAATCGCGACAGTCTTCGCCCCGTATCCGACGGTTGCATCGCCAGCGACGGTGAGACGATGACAGTCCGCGTTTTCGCGCGGCGGCCGGCGGAAAAGATCATAAGATTGCATGTCGATGGCGATTCGCACACGTCCGTCATCCTGTCGCAACTGATCTGGCGACGGCTCTACGGAACGAAGCTCGAACTCTCGCCCTGGACGATCGATGACGGGCACGGATTCGACGACGCCGAAGCTGTACTGTTGATCGGCGACAAAGTCGTCACGAGCGAGCCGGCAGGGTTCGGCTTTGAAGTCGACCTCGGGGCTGCCTGGAAATACCTGACGGGCCTTCCATTCGTATTCGCCGCATGGTATGCCCGGAGCGATCGGGCGGATGACGGGCTCGGCGTCGAACTCAGCCGCGCCCGCGATTGCGGCGTCGCCGGTGCCGCCGAGATTGCGAAGCGATTCGCCCCCGTCCACGGCTGGCCGGAGTCGATCGCGCGACGATACCTCTGCGAGACGCTTCGATTCACACTGACGCCCGCCGCACGAGAAGGCATGCAACGCTTCTTCACGATGGCGACGGAGGAAGGACTGCTCTCGTGACGACGCTGACGTCGCCCACTGCCCTATCGCGAATCTCTGTGGATGACCTCCGCTCGATGTATTTTGAGTCGTCATTGCACGAGATCGGCCGCCGCGCGCACGAACTCACGATGCGGCTGCATCCAGAAGACTATCGCACGTACGTCGTCGACCGCAACATCAACTACGCGAACTGGTGCACGGCTCGCTGCATCTTCTGCAATTTCAAGGCGGATGCGCCCGGCATGAAGACGGGGCGAACGGATTTGCCGGAAGGCTACACGCTCACGTTCGACCAGATCGCCGAGAAGATCCGCGAGCTCGTCGATATCGGCGGCACGCAGATCCTCATGCAGGGCGGGCTCGTTCCGAAAGACGGCGCGGCCGGGCTCGAATTCAAGTGGTACCTCGATCTGATGCGCTTCATCAAGCGCGAATTCCCGAAAGTTCACATTCATGCGTTCAGCCCGCCGGAGATTTTCGCCTTCCACGAGCTGTTCGACATGCCGATCCGCGAGGTGCTCGAGCGCCTGCAGGAAGCGGGGCTCGACAGCGTACCGGGCGGCGGCGGCGAGATCCTGTCGGATCGCGTACGCAACAAGATCGGCCAGGGCAAGTGCCTTTCGCAGCCGTGGCTGGACGTGATGCGACAGTGCCACATTCTTGGCATGAAGACAAGCTGCACGATGATGTTCGGCCACATTGAAACTCTCGACGAACGATTCGAGCACCTGCGACTGTTGCGCGAATTGCAGGACGAATCCCTCGCCCGCGGCAACGGCGGCGGCTTCAGCGCCTACATCTGCTGGACGTTTCAGCCAGACGACACACCGCTGGGACGAATGAAGAAGCTGGATGTGTCGAAGTCGAAAACTGAAACGCTGAAAGCCGAAAGCCGGAAAGCTGAAAACGTAGCGATTGAAGCAATGACAGCCGTCGATCGTGATCACCGGCCCGACGAACAATCACCCAATCACTCAATCACAAGATCACCCGATTCATCTCGTCCCTTGAACGACGGTGAGCACCTGCTGTTGGCCAATGCCAATGAGTACTTGACGATGAACGCCCTCTCGCGTCTGTATCTCGACAACATTCCGAACATCCAGTCCAGCTGGGTCACAATGGGCCCCAAGATCGGTCAACTCGCGCTCTTCTTTGGCGCCAACGACATGGGCAGCGTGATGATGGAAGAGAACGTCGTCAGCAAGGCGGGCGCGACGTATCGACTGGACGAAGTGATGATTCGACGCCTGATCGAAGACGCCGGCTGGCGGGCGCAAAAGCGGAATCATTACTATCAGCCGATTGATTAGAGATTTCGCCTGTTCTCAAAAGACGAAATGCAGAAAAATCGACGACTCGACACCGCTCACGGTTGAACCCTGCGCCCGAATTCAGGACAATCACGAATCGTCTGCACGAGTCGTCGCAGATCATGGCCGGATAATCTAGGGCGGCAATTGGAAATGGGTCGAGTTGGGCGGTCGGACCGTCCATAGGAAGAAGAAGGAAAGGACAATTCATGCTCGGGCGAACGCTCACGCTGACGATCATCGCTTTCGGCGCATTGGGAATTCTGACGAATCGGGCGTCGGCTCAATGCCCGCCTCAATTCGCGGCCAAGCTGACTGCAAGCGACGCGGCGGAAGACGACGCTTTCTCCGTCTGCGCCGTGAGCGGCAATACCGCCATCATTGGTGCACCGCAGGCCGATCATGCCGGCGGCGTCAATGCCGGCGCAGCCTATGTGTTCCGCCGCGAATTCGGCGTATGGCAGGAAGTCGCCAAGCTGACGGCCGACGACGCAGCAGAACAGGCCGAGTTCGGCAACGCGATCGCGATGGACGGGAATACCGCCGTCATTGCAGCGCACGATCGAAGCCTTGGCGGCGGCGTTTACGTATTTCGAGAGACGAACGGCGACTGGCAACAGATCGCATTGCTGACAGCAACAGACACGGTAACCGTCGACGACTTCGGGCGAAGCGTAGCCATCGTCGGCGACACAGTGTTTGTCGGCGCTCCGCAAACGCGAAATCAGGATGGATTTTCTGAAGGCGCCGCTTACGTGTTCCGGGAGATTAGCGGCGTCTGGACCCAGATCGCCAAGATCGATGCGAACGACGCGTCGAGATCCGCGCAATTCGGTTTCAGCATCGCGGCTGACGCCGGCACCCTGATCGTCGGCGCCCACCAGCATCGGGAGAACAACATCACCAGCGGCGCTGCATGGGTGTTCCAGGAAACTCAGGGCAATTGGCAGCAGATCCGAAAATTTCTGCCGCCCGCTCCGGCGCACAATGATCGCTTCGGCGAAAGCGTCGGCATCAAGGCCGACACGATCGTCATCGGCGCTTCCGGCAAGGAGCTCGGCAGCCAGCTGGAATCCGGCGCCGCTTATCTCTACCTGAAGCTGGGCAGCCAATGGCAACTCGGCGCCACATTTGCATCGCCTGCCGATCAATCGAGCGACTTCTTCGGCGGCACTGTCGTGATGCTCAATGACACGATTGTCGTCAGCATGCTTCCCGACACTGACCAGGACCTGGAGGGATCGTCCGTCGTTTATCAGCGAATCAACAACGGCTGGCGTCAAGTGGCCTGGATCGACGCCTTCGACGGCACCTACAACGACGCATTCGGTTCGCCGGTCGCGATCAGTGAGAGCTTCCTGATCGCCGGCGCTCCCGGCGACGACGACAGCGCGCCAGACGCCGGCGCCGCCTACGTGTTCAATCTCAATCCGTCGCCTTTCGACTGTAACGCGAACGGATTTCCCGACGACTGCGAGACGATCGGCGGCGGCACGCCGGACTGCAACGGAAACCTGATCCCCGATGAATGCGACATCGCGGACTTTTTCAGCATCGACTGCGACGGGAACGGCGTGCCCGATGAGTGCGAACTCAACGCGGCGAACGGCCACGACTGCAATGCCAACGGTCTCCCCGATGCATGCGACATCGCCGCTCAGACCAGTTTCGATTGTGACGGCAATGGCATTCCCGATGAATGCGATCAACTCGACTATGTGGTTGCTGAAAACCAATTTTCTAACCAGATGTTCGGCATCTCCGTCGGCATCCGCGACGATGTCGCCATTGTCGGGTCAATGCACGACGTCAGTCCAAACTCGGGCGTGGCCCATGTCTTCCGAAGCACAGGCGATCATTGGGTGCACGAGGACACGCTCGTCGCCTCGAACGCGGCGTTCAATGATCACTTCGGCAATGCCGTAGCAGTCGAAGGAAGTCATGCAATCGTCGGGGCCTGGGGAAACGCGGCTCAAGGGGTACGTTCCGGCGCAGCCTACGCATTCCGAAAGTCGGGATCGCAATGGAGCGAGACGCAGATCCTCCTCGCATCCGATGGACACGGCGGCGCTCAGTTCGGCGAGAGCGTCGCCATTTTCGGCGACACGGCTGTCATCGGCAGCCCACTCGTGTACACAAGTCCCCCGTCGCGCGGAAACGCGTATGTGTTTCATCGCGCTCTCGACGACTGGCAGGAAGTCGCATCCCTGACGCGCGAGGACCCCGAGGCGGCCAACAGATTCGGTACGAGCGTCGCGATCGACGGCGACACGGTCGTCATCGGTGCCCCGCTTGACGAGCACAACGGCCCCGAAAGCGGCGCCGCATACGTTTTCCGCGAATCCGGCGGCGTCTGGTCGCAGGAGGTCAAGCTCTGGGCGGACGACGGCCAGATCGGCGACGACTTCGGCCGCAGCGTCGCCGTATCGGCAGACACGATCGTCATCGGCGCCCCCGGCGATGACGACAACGGAACCGACAGCGGATCCGCCTACGTCTTCCGAAAATTCGGAAGCGACTGGTTCGCCTGGGCGAAACTCAAGCCGATCGAGGGGCGAACCAGAGACGAATTCGGCCATTCCGTAGCAATCGAAGGAAGCACCATCGTGATCGGCGGACCGAGATCTGCTGCGAACAACACCGAGCGCGGTGCGGTCTATGTGTTTCGCGAACACGCCGGCGTTTGGCTACAGGAGCTGACGCTGGCCCCCGGCGAGCCGGGCGTTGCCGACCAATTCGGCTCGAGCGTGGATATCGACAACGGTGTCATTGTCGCAGGCGCCGGACAGGACAGCACATTTGCCTATTGGGCCGGCAGCGCGTCGTTCTTTCAATCAGACGCGGTGTTCGATGACTGCAACGCCAACCTGATCCCCGACGAGTGCGAGCCGCCCCTCGGCACCATCGCCGAGTTCGTCGCCGCCCTCCTCAGCGCATCGAACGACCCGTTCGACGTCTGCGTCTTCGACGGCGACGACACGGGATCGCTCGACAGCCGAGACGTCCAGCCGTTTGTTTCGAAGCTGCTGGGACCGTGAACTCACGTGAATCTCGGACTGTTGGCCCCCCGTACGAATCGTCGGCCGCCGTAGGCATGCATGCGTGTCGTCCGAATGGCAGTCACACGCTACCGGTCTGACAAGTCGTCAAATCGGGCTACGATCTCGAACGCATGCCCGCTGTCGCGCAAGCGGCATCATTATCGCCACAACGTTGCCTGTTTGAGAAACGCGTAGTTCTCCCGGCGGTCACCAGTACGTTCCCGCAAGAAAAGTCCAATCGATGTATCTCCGATACCACTCCATGATGCGCGGGGCGCTACGAATGGGCTTCGCCCATTATCCGACGTTCCATCGCCGCGACATGACGCCCGAATCTTATGGTCGATCGAGGAGGACGAGGGGTTGATTAAGCGCAAGTTCGACACTCGATCCCACTGCCAAGAGCTTTTCTGCGATCACTTCGCGGCCCGAGGCTTCACGCTCATCGAATTGGTCACGATCATCGTGATCCTATCGGTCATGACCGCCGTCGCCGTGCCCGTCTATTTCGACTACAGGGCGCAGGCCCACCAATCGACCGAACAGGCCGTCGTTGCGAGTGTCAAAGAGGGAATACGGACGCGGCATACGCGATCCCTGATCGACGGCGTGGCCGATTTCCCAACGAGTCTTGACGCCGCCGCGCCGAGTTCCGACGCATCCTCCGGTAATCCGTTCTTCTCAAACGTCCTCTCGACGCCGTTGACCGACAATTGGCGCAAAGGCGCGGACGCAAACGAGTATGTCAGCCCGAACGCCAACACCTATATCTATGTGCCCGCAACGGGCGAGTTCCTGTCGTCTGCGGACTACGCCTCACTGTACGGCGGCGCGCCCGGGAGCGGGCCGGGCGGAGGAGGCAGCGGTCTGAGCGACGCGTTGCTCGCCGGAATGACGGCCGACGAACTGGCTGCCCTGACGGACGAACAGATCGCATCGCTGACGGCGGAACAGATTGCCGCCATGTCCTTCGAACAGTTCGCAGCCATCGCCGCACGATTGAGCCCCGCGCAGACCTCCTGGGCGACGCCTGAGCAGATCGCAATGCTCAGTGCAGAAGATTTCGCGCTCCTTTCCGGCGCTCAAGTCGCGGCAATGACGGACGAACAACTCGCGGAACGCGCTATCTCGGACAGCGTTCGAGCACTCAGCCGCAACCAGTTCGCCTCGATCGCACCGGAGCACATCAAGTACCTGACGACAGCGCAGGCCGCAACGATCAATCGGACCTATCTCGCGGGGCTGTCGGAAGCGCAGCGAGCCGCCCTCACGCAGGCGCAGGTCGAAGTCCTGCAATTGAACTCCTACAACGCGCTCGCCTACCTGACGACCGAGCAGCGCTTGATGATTACGCAGGACCAGATCGAGTCCCTGCATCGCGACAGTTTCAAATACCTTTCGCCGGATCAGATCGCCGGTATCACGACCGCTCAGGCATCGACCATCAACCGCAGCTATCTCGCTCAGCTTTCCGAGGATCAGCGCTCGGCGTTGACAACAGAGCAAGTGCAGTCACTACAGCTCGACTCCTACAACGCCCTCGCCTACCTGAATGCCGACCAGCGAGCGAATATCACGCAGGATCAACTCGAATCGCTCCATCGCGATAGTTTCAAATACCTGACGACCGACCAGATCGCCGGCATCACGGCGACGCAGGCCTCCACGATCAACCGAACTTACCTGTCGCAATTCTCGACGGAACAACGCGCCGCGCTCACGGAAACGCAGGTCCAGGCGCTGCAACTCGATTCGTACAACGCCCTGGCCTACCTCGACGCGGACCAGAGAACGATGATCACACAGGATCAACTCGAATCGCTCCATCGCGACAGTTTCAAATACCTGACAACCGACCAGATCGCCGGCATCACGGCGACGCAGGCCTCCACGATCAACCGAACTTACCTGTCGCAATTCTCGACGGAACAACGCGCCGCGCTCACGGAAACGCAGGTCCAGTCCCTTCAGCTCGATTCATACAACGCTCTGGCCTACCTCGACGCCGACCAGCGGGCGGTCATCACGCAGACTCAGCTCGAATCACTCCACCGCGACAGCTTCAAATACCTGACGACGGATCAGATCGCGGGCATCACGGCGACGCAGGCCTCCACAATCAACCGAAGCTACCTGTCGCAATTCTCGACGGAACAAAGGGCCGCACTGACCGAAACGCAAGTGCAGTCACTGCAGCTCGACTCATACAACGCCCTCGCCTACCTCGATGCCGGCCAGCGGGCGGTCATCACGCAGAGCCAGGTCCAGTCGCTCCATCGCGACAGCTTCCAGTACCTGGGCGCGGATCAGATCGGTGATTTGACGACGACGCAGATTTCCACGCTATCGCAGACCTACATTCAGCAATTGTCCGTCCCGCAGCGCTCCGCGATGACACAGGCGCAAATCCAGGCGATCCCGGATTCCGTCTGGGCGACATCCGCGAGCTACTTCACGGCCGAACAACAGGCCTGGCGCTAGAAAATGCTGCGGTGTAGTTGACTCTCATCAATCGCACACACATAATCTTTTGAAGTTCTCTTCGTGTTAGCCCACCGGGAGATTCGTTCGCGTGCGATCCTTCGCACCATCAGAACAGCGAACCAATCCGCTTCGCGTCCCCAATTTCGGGGCCGCGAATGAACCGGGCCGGGCGAAAACGCTCCAAGTTTTCCCCCATCACCTGATTGGAGCATTTCCAATGAACACGCGCTCTATTACGACATCGTTTCTCGTTGCGCTGTGGATCGCGATCGGCAATCCGTCGCAACTTCATGCGCAGTGCACGATTCAACGGGAAACCGTCCTGCCTTCGGATCCATCGCTCTACGAATTCGGATTCGGTTACAGCGTCGGCGCCGACGGCGATACGATCGTCATCGGCGATACGTTCTCGAATGTCGCCGTCGAGAATGGCGGCGCCGCATTCGTCTATCGACTGATTGACGACGAATGGCAACAAGTCGCCCTGTTGACGGCAAGTGATGCCGCACCCTTGGGTTACTTCGGAAAAAGCGTGGCAATCGCCGGCGACACGATCGTCGTCGGCGCCGGCGCGCTCCAGGGAACCGATGGCGCCGCCTACGTCTTCCGGGAGATCGACAATCTCTGGCAGGAAATCGCCAAGCTCATGCCGCCGGCGGGAGACGTCGCCGTTTCATTCGGTCAGACCGTCGCGATCGACGCTGCAGGGCACAGAATCGCTGTGAGTGCCCCCGGCGATGAGACTCTGGCGACTGAGGGCGACGCGTACGTATTTCAGGAGTCGGCCGGCATCTGGCAGCCCGCTATCAAGCTGGTCGATCCCGAACCAACCGCACACCATCACTTCGGCAACGGTATTGCCATCGACGGGAATACCGTCATGGTTGCGGCGGCGAGCGGTCCATATGGTCCGTTGCCCTCCGGCGACGGCCAATCATTTGGCCCCGGCAAAGTCTATGTATTTCGAGAGTCGAACGGCGACTGGACATTCACCCAGTTGCTGGATCGCTTCGACGGCGCGCGTACGGCCTCTGAATTCGGTCGAAACATCGCCATCCGAGACGGCATTGCCGCCGCCGCGATCATGCTCGACATACTTCGACCCTGCCCCCCGGACCACCCAAGCTACTCAGGGTTCCCGGGCACGGATTGCCGCTTCGGCGCCGTCTACCTGTTTCAGGAAGTTAGCGGCATCTGGCAAGTGCAGACGGCCTTGTACCTGCCGGATCTGGTTCCAGGATTAAACCCCGCATTCAGCTACCAGGAGGGCTTCGGGAGCAGCGTGTCCATCAGCGGCGACACGATCGTCGTCGGGGCGGCTTCAAAGAGATTTCCGCCTCAACCAGGCGAAACCCAATATATCTTCGACGGCGGCGCGGCGTACGTCTTCAAGAAACTGAACAGCGAATGGGTCAGCATCGCCAAGCTGTCGCCGAGCGACATCAAGCAATTCGACTATTTTGGCAGTACCGTCGCCGTCAGCGACGGCCATGTCGTCGTCGGCGGGAATCGGCCCGCAATCATCTACGACCTGACCGCATCGCCTTTCGACTGCAACGCCAACGGCATCAGCGACGACTGCGACATCGCCGGACAGCTCGTCAGAGACTGCAACGAAAACACAATCCCCGACGACTGCGAACCGCCGCTCGGCACGCTCAGCGATTTCATCGACGCGCTGCTGAGCGATTCCGATGACCCGTTCGACGTCTGTGTCTTCGACGGCGACGGCAGCGGTTCGCTGAATGGACGTGACATCGAGGCGTTTGTGGCGGCGCTGCTGGATTCCTGATTGCAGAATCGGGCGTTGACCGAATCAGACACGCGATGCGGCGACGTTGCCGAAACGCGACAGTGCGCCTGCCGCACGATTTGCCGTCATCTGCTCCGCCTTGATCGCCGACGGCTCGATCAGCCGTTGCGGTCAACGGATGCCTTGTATTATCGCTTCCGCCGATAACGCTGGCGCGGCGCTCCTTCGCGGTCCGCTCCTTGCACCTCTGCCTGTCGGAGTTGCAAGCAATGAACCCGCACATACGCACCATCGCCACCGCCGCATCGATCACACTCGCCGCGTGTCTGTCCGTACCGCTCGCCCTCCTTCTCGCCGCCGTCTGCTTTGGCCTGCGCAAACGCGAGCCATGGATGCTGAGCGACGACGTCCAACGACCAGCCCGCGAATAACAGGAACATCACGCGCCGCCCGTATGTTTCGTTTCATTGGCGCAATTCAAGGCGCCTGCGGCGAACGGCAATTCAGAACCTCGCTGTCCCCAGCGTGGCGATTCGAGGCCTCAACCTGTGTTTGCAATTCTCCGCCATGATGACACGGCCGCTCTGACTGCATCGCCGTGAGGATACGTCATTACTACACACATCGACGTCGCCGCGAGTCGGGTTGTGCACTAACATGCCTGCATGCAATCCGCCCGCCTGATCGTAGATCCACCGCTCGCCGGCCCCGTCAATATGGGCCGCGACGAAGCCCTGCTCGACGCCTGTCGCGACGCGTCGTGCCCGCCCGTGCTTCGCTTCTACGCGTGGAATCCGCCGACGATCTCCCTCGGGTATTTTCAGGACTACGCGGAATACGAAGCGCTCGACGGCCCCGTTGCGGGGCTCGACGTCGTGCGTCGCACGACGGGCGGCGGCGCGATCCTGCACGATCTCGAAATTACCTATTCACTCACGATCCCGATCGATCATCCGCTTATCCATCGACGGCCCAATCGACTCTACGAACTGGCACACGAAGCCGTCATCACCGCCGTCGGCAACGGCGTCCGCATGCTCGGCTGCGACAACTCCGCCTGCGACGCCTCCGCCCAGCGCGGTCCATTCTTCTGCTTCGCGCGGCGGCATGGCCTCGATGTGGTTGTTGAAGATGGTCGAGGCCCGCTGGGGATCTCGAAGTTCGCCGGTTCAGCTCAGCGCCGCACGCAGACGGCGATCCTGCAACACGGCTCAATCATGCTGGACTCACGATTCGATCAGCAACCGACAGCGACGTGGTCGCAAGTAGCGGGCGCAGCGCTCACCTTCGATGAAGCCGCCAAACGCCTTTCGCCCGCGTTCGCAAGCGCGCTGGGCGTGAAATTCGATGTCGGCGCATTCACCGACGACGAGCTGCATGTCGCAGAAGGATTCACTCAACGCAACGCGGGCGATGCCTGGACGATCGACCGGAAGCGATAGCTCAATTCAGCGCCCAGGATTTTCCGAGCCCTGACGAGGCGAACCGCGACAATCCGAACCGCGACCGTCAGGGAGCCGGGCGCGCGATGTGCGTGCCCCCCGTGGCGTGTGCAGCGCGGCACACCTGTGACTCGAAACCCCGCGCCTCGAACCGCATCAGGATTGAACTGCTGAAAAAAGAAACCGCCGGCAAACTCACTGACGATCACGATACAGAACGCCAAGCGTCAGACACCCGTCGAAATCGGCATCGTCCGCAGATACCCCGCAACCAGCACGATCGCCGCCCCCAACAGGACGTTGATCGTCAGCCAGAATTTGCGATTGTCGCGGATCTTCTGAAATGCCGGGCTCTGCCCCGTCAGCGCGCTGGCGATGAAGAACACAACGAGCGCCAGCAGGATCTTGATGCCCATCAGCATGTCGTAACGGGATTGGCCCTGATGCAATGGCCGCATCACGACGAGGTAGTTATAGAACCCCGAAACGAGCAGCGCCATGATCGCCATGCCGACGAGCATCGCGAACTTGGGTCGCGCCGCCGCGTGAAACGCCTTTCGCGTCTCCTCCGGCAGCTTCGCCATCGCAGGCGAAATGACCACGAGCGCGAAAATCGCGGCGCCGATGGCCGTGATGGCGCCGAGGATATGCAGCCAACGCATGGCGATTTCGAGAATCAGATCGAATGACATGGGATATCCTGTTCGTTGTTGCCGCAAAAAAACGCCGCCCTAACAGGGCACGGCATTGTCAGACCGACTGTATCTCGCCGGCGTACATCTTCAGTTCTTCTTCAAAATCGCGCATGCGAATTCCAAACGTCTCTTCGACGGGCCGCACGTCACACGTGCTGTCTTCCTGCGACATCTGCACCTGGCCCACGTCAAAACGCAACATCTTCGGCAGTATCGGCAGCTTCATCACAGTCCGCGCCAGCATCTTCGCCTTGAATACGGGCACCCAGACGAGCGGCTTCCAGTGCAGAGATCCGGGAATCAGGCACTTGCAGGTGCGATAGAGCACCTTCCAAGACAGCGCCTTCGCCCCGCCCATATCGAACGTCTTGCCAATCGTCTCGCTCTTGCCGAGCGCCGCCACGAAACAGTGCGCCACGTCGCGCACGTCCACGGGCTGCAGCTTCGCCTCGCCGCTGCCGAAATACGGAATCACCGGAAACGGCGTCGGGAAGACGCCGAACGCGGGAACGACGGCGTCGCACACGAACACGCGCATCATGCGCATGAACTCGCCGTCCGGTCCGTGGATCAGGCTCGGCCGGAAGATCGTCCACGCGAGACCGCTGTCGCGGACATAGCACTCGGCGGCCCACTTCGTCTTGTGGTATTCGCTGATTGCGTTCGAGCGTGTGCCGAGGGCAGACATATGGACATATCGCGGCACGCCCGCAAGCTTGCAGGCGTCAACCACGCGCTGCGTCGCCTCGCTGTGAATACGTTTGAAGGTCTGACCGCTGAGCGGCGACTCCGTGATGATGCCGATGAGATGAATCGCGGCGTCGCAGCCGCGAACGGCCTCGGCCAGCGCTGCGTCGTCGAAGACGTCGCCGACGACGACCTCGTAGGTCCCCGGCGTCAGATCGCGAAAGACGCTCACGAACTTCGACTTGTCGCGCACGAGACAGACCGGCAGAAATCCGCGACTGACGAGTTCGCGGACGACGTAGCGACCGACGAACCCCGTCGCCCCCGACACGAATACCCGCGAGGTCCCCGCTTCCGCCGATTCCGTCGATTCACCGGCCTTCGTCGTCGCATCATCCGCCATTCAGCATCTCCCACACGCAACCCTAAAGAATCGGTCACGCCGGCCGCGCCACCGACGTTCCGCTGCGGGCGATGATATCACGGCAGAAACCCGGGTCTAGCCGCGACATCACGTATCCAGTATCTACAATTCACGCAGGAGGGACGGCTGGATGCAACAAAAGCTCCGTTTCATCGGATTTGTCGCCCTTGTGTGGTTCGCCGTACATCTTGCGATCGGTCCGCACAGCGAGTTTGAGCTGTCCAACGTCTATGGTCCGGGCATGACGCCTGTTGTCGCCAATCGGCCGTTCAGCTTCGCCGTGCTCGGCGACACGCATGCCTTTCGAGGGAATCTCACGGAGGCAGTACGACTGGCGACGGAGCGCGACTGCCGTTTTCTCATCCAACTCGGCGACTTTGTCGATTACGACGACGCGCTGGAGTACCGTGACGTCATCAATCGCCTGCATCCGAAGGGACTGTCGATTCCCGTCTATCTGACGCGCGGCAATCACGAAACAATGGCGACGAACGGCGGCTTCAGCGACAACTACGCCCAATGCGTCGTGCCGACCCATCGCACATTCGAATACGGCGGCGCGTTCTTCTGCATCCTCGACAATTCTGACGGTCAATTCGCACCGCCGCAGTTGAAGGAGTGCGACCAGCGCATCAGGACATTTCGAATCGCGCATCCCGACGGCCCCGTCTTCCTGTTCATGCACATGCCGCCGGATACGCCGGAGAGGCCCTGCCCCGACATGCTCGACAGCGAGTCGACGCGACTGCGACTCTTCTGTCAGAACTGGCGGCCTGCCGCCATCTTTGCAGGTCACGTTCACGATCACTATGAAACGAAGCTCGGCGATACGCGCGTCATGGTGTCAGGCTGCGGTGGCGGCAGCCTGCGGGCGCCGTCGACCAAAACGCATTTCGTCGAGGTTGCCATAGATGGAACGGATGTCCACGTCGCGATGACCCCGTTCGCAGGCGAGAGCCGGCTGCTGGCGAGCTTTCGGTACGCCGTGAATATCCTCGCAATGCGCTATCGATGGCGATGCCTGGCTGCGACGTTGCTATTGTTGATCGTTTCGATACTGCGCAGGCGACGACAGAAGCGCATTGACATGCTTCGTCCCCAGCCCGCGGCCACCCGATTCGACGCGACAAGCGGCGACGCCGAGTAACGCCGGTCGGCATGGCAAGCGGCACCGGCGGGGAGCCGCTGCCCTCCTTCGGGAAACAGGCAAGACCGGACAGACGCCCACGCGTTCCCAAACCCAGCCCAAACTGCTATCCTTCACTCCCCGGATCGGTGCCGATCCCGCAATAAACCAGTGAGGAACTCACGACGATGCAAGTTCGATTCACCTGCCCGGCCTGCGGCGAGTCTCACGTGCTCGATATGCCGGAAATGACGATTCACATGACCTGCTCCCGGACCGGCAAGACGCTGGAATTGCGCCTAGTCGGCGGTGGTGAAGTCAAGGCGAAGATCCTCGGCGAAGAAACGGCCGAAACCGCCGAATAGCCCCCCGTAGGGTGGGCCGTGCCCACCAATCCGCGGCACCAACGCCGTCAATGGTGGGCACGGCCCACCCTACTCGCTACCTGCCACTGGGTGCTTGCGAGTCTTTACGTGCCACTGGGTGCTTGCCACCCAGTGCGTGTACGGGAGGCACCTTTCAGGCCACCAATCTGGTTTGCTCGGGCAAACAAAGCGAACACCAACGCCTTTCCGATAGGAACCGACCCGCGCGACAACGCCGCAACGCCAACTCCCGCGTGAGCCACGCCCACTCCTGCCGATATCGCCTATAATGCATCGCCGAATCTACCCGCGTGGGCGGTGACTGATGCACGGCGACTCTTAGAGGGCCCCGAATGCTCCTGCTGGCAGCGAAGACAGTTCAAAATGCGCAGGAAACGTGGATCGACACGTTTCGCCAGCTCATGCACTACTACGTGCCACCGCTCGAGTCCACGGCGGAGGTCAACGTCGGCGGGCTCGTCGCCGTCGCCTTCGGTCTGTTCCTTGTCTTCCGCGGCGGCCGCTACGAGCGCCACGTCGTCACCGGATTCGCCCTCGTCCTCGGCGGCTACCTCGGCCATCTGCTCGCCGGCCTGATCAACGCGCCCGGACCGATCACGGTCGCGCTCTGCTCCGTCGCGCTAGCGGCGATCGCGTATAAGACGTTCAACTGGTGGCTCGCCTTCGGCAGCGTCATCGTTCTGTTCGCCATCGGTCTGACGTTTCAGCTCGGGAACGGCGATCTGAAGTCCTATCTGCCGCAGGATTCTCAATACAGCAAGGCGATCGAGAACAACAAAATCTCGCTGGCGACGCCCGAACAACAGGTGCGCAATCTCAACGCCGACTGGCGCACGCAAGCGTCGCGCATCGGCGAGAACATGCTTGCCGAGGTGCGCAAGTTCGACTTCAGTTCGTGGATCATCCCCGTCGCGATGGCCGTCCTCGGAGCCGTCCTCGCATATTGGGCGTTACGGACCTTCGCGATTTTCTGGCTCGGCTTTATCGGGGCGAACATTTCCGTCCTCGGCGCGTGCACCATAATCTGCGCGAATTGGAATCTGCGCGACGCGATGTTCGCCAAGCCGCACATCCCCGCCTTCATTGTTCTCGGAGTCTGGGTTCTGGGACTCATCTGGCAGGCCCGCGAAGCACGATTTCCGAAGAAACCCGCACCGTCATCTGACGGCGGCGATTCCAAATCGTAAGCTTATTCCGGTTGTACAAACTAGGAGGCATGGTGAAACCTCGCTTGCCTGTGGCGGCGCAATGAGAGGATGACCCGTGCATTACTTATCATCAGAATTTTCGTATCTCGGCCCAGGGTTCGCACTGCTCCTGACGCTGATCGGCGTCATCTACGGCGTGTTCGGTTGGCGCATCGTTCGCATGCTCGTCGTGCTTGACGCAATTGCGATCGGCGCCGTCATCGGCTTCGGTCTGCAGGACCCGCGCGTGGCGGCGCTGATACCCGTGTCGCCCAAACCGGCGGCGCTGTTCATTGTGTTCGTCCTGCCGCTCGTGGCGTTCAAGTACCCGCGACGATCGGCCGTCGCCTTTTTCGGCATCGTCGGCTTCCTTGCGACGCTCTTGTTCCTGCTCGATGTACCGATGGACATGGATCTGCGCATCGCCCTTTGCGTGCTCGGCGGCGGCATCATCATGGCGCTCGGCATGACGCTCTACCAGCCGACGACTGTGTTCGTGACCGGCGTCCACGGCGGATTCCTGCTGGCAGTCGCCATGGCGATCATCGCCGCGTATCCGACGAACTTCATCGGCGGACTGGTGCAATCCGCGCAATCGAGCTTCGAATACATGATGCCGGCGGCGGCGTTGGCGTTCTCGGCGATCCTGATCGCCGTGCAGTGGGCGGATCTTCAGGGAAGCGCGGCGTCGAATGCGTTGGGGGATGACATGTAGTCCGCACGATGACACTCGGCGCAAATCACGAGCCTCCCGACTTGACGCATGCGGTTATAATCAGCCGTCTCAGACACTGATGAAATCACAGCCTGCATGGAGGCTCGGCTAATTGCATGTGTAACGCGTCCAGCTTCGTCCATCTGCATTGTCACACGAATTACAGCCTTCTCGACGGCGCGACGCGCGTCAACGAGATGATCGCACGCGCCAAGGAGATGGGCCAGCCGGCCGTCGCCATCACTGACCACGGCAATATGTTCGGCGCCGTCGAGTTCTATACCAAGGCTGTCGAGGCCGGCGTCAAGCCGATCATCGGCCTGGAGGCCTACATCGCACCGGGCGATCGTCGCGTGAAGGAAGCCATCGACGGCGAGACGAACTACCATCTGCTGCTGCTCGCCCAGAACAACACGGGCTATCGAAACCTGCTGAAGCTTACGTCCCTCGCCTATCGCGACGGCTTCTACTATAAGCCCCGCATCGATCGCGAAACGCTCGAGGAATTCAACGAAGGACTGATCTGCACCAGCACCTGCCTTGGCGCGGAAATCCCCCAGGCGCTCATGAAGCACAAGCGCGCCGTCGCAGAGCAGCACGCCGACTGGTATCTCAGTGTCTTCGGTCCGGAACGCTTTTACGTCGAACTCCAGGACCACGGCCTCGAGGAGCAGCGCCAGATCAATCCCGAGCTGATCGAGATCGCCAATCGCAAGGGCGTCGGTCTGATCGTCACGAACGACGTCCACTACCTCCGGAAAGAGGACGCCGGCCCCCACGATATCCTCCTCTGCATCTCGACGCGCGCCCTGGAAAAAGATGAAAACCGCATGCGCTTCACAGGCGAGGAGTTCTATCTCAAGTCGACAGAGGAGATGGCGAAGCTCTTTCCGAACGTCCCCGAGGCGATGTCCAACACACTCGCAATCGCCGAGATGTGCAATGTCGACTTCGATTTCAACAAGCGCTACACGCCGCACTACCATTCGCCGGACGAGAAATCCCCTGAGGACTACCTTCGGGAACTCGTCTACAAGGGCGCGGCCGAGCGCTATCCCGAACTCACGCCCGAACTCCGCGAGCGCATCGACTACGAACTCGAAGTCATTCAAAGCAAGGGATTCAGCAGCTACTTCCTGATCGTCTGGGACTTCGTGCAGTACGCGCGCTCGCTGCACATCCCCTGCGGCGCCCGCGGCTCCGGCTGCTCCAGCGTCATCGCACACTGCCTCTATCTCTCGCAGCCCGATCCGTTGCAGTACGGTCTCTACTTCGAGCGCTTCATGGATCCGGATCGCGACGAGATGCCCGATATCGATATCGACATCTGCCAGGACAGCCGCGAAAAAGTCATTCAGTACGTACGCGACAAGTACGGGCACGTCGCGCAGATCATCACGTTCATCACGCTCAAAGCGCGGGCCGCGATTCGCGATGTCTGCCGCGTGCTGGACGTACCACTCGCCGAAGCCGATCGCGTCGCCAAGCTGGTCCCCGAAGAACTGAAGATGACGCTCGACAAGGCTCTCAAGCAGGAGCCCGAGCTCAAGCGGATGTACGACGAGGATCCGCGAATCAAGCGCGTCATCGACGTCGGTCGCCGCATCGAAGGCTTCCCTCGCAATCCCAGCATCCATGCCGCCGGCGTCGTCGTCGCCGAGCAACCGCTGGACGACATCCTGCCGCTTTATCATCAACCCGGCTCTGATTCGACGATCACGCAGTTTGACGGCCCGACCGTCGAAAAAGTCGGCCTGCTGAAGATGGACTTCCTCGGATTGAAGACGCTGAGCGTCCTCGCCCTGACGCTTGAACTTGTCCAGAAGAACTACGGCACGGAAATCGATCTCGAAAAACTCAACCTGGAAGACCAGAAGGTCTACAAGCTCTTTGCCGCCGGCGAGACGAAAGGCGTGTTCCAGTTCGAGTCCGGCGGCATGCGCGGCGTGCTCATGAAGATGCGCCCCAACCGCATCGAGGACCTCATCGCCGCCAATGCGTTGTACAGGCCGGGGCCGATGGTCAACATCGATCCCTACGTCTCGCGCAAGCACGGCGAGAAATGGAAGACGCCTCATCCGATCATGGACGAGGTCCTCGCCGAGACATTCGGCATCATCGTCTACCAGGAACAGGTCGCGCGACTGGTGAACCAGCTCGGCGGCGTCGAACGCAAGCGCGCCTTCCGTCTCGCCAAGGCGATCAGCAAGAAGAAGATCAAACTGATCGAGGCCGAGCGCGAGCCGTTCATCGAGGGCGCCAACAAGCACGGCGTCGATAAGAAAGTCGCCGCCGAGATCTTCGATCAGATCATTCCGTTCGGCGAGTACGCCTTTAACAAGGCGCACTCGACGGGCTACGCCCTCGTCGCATTCCAAACAGCGTATCTCAAGGCCTATTATCCGCTCGAGTTCATGGCGGCGTTGCTCACTTACGACATGGGCGATACCGACAAAGTCTGCGACTACATCGACGAGTGCAAGCGGCTCGGCATCGATGTCAGACCACCCGACGTCAATACCAGCGGCGTCGATTTCACGCCGGTTCCCGGCAAGGGCGAGAAACCGGGATTCATCCGCTTCGGTCTCGCGGCCATCAAGGGCGTCGGCGAGAAGGCGATGGAGGCGATCGTCGCCGAGCGAGAGAAAGGCGGCGCGTTCAAGGATCTCTACGACTTCTGCGAGCGCATCGATCTGTCGGCCGTCAATCGTGGCGCGTGCGAAGCGCTCATCAAGGCCGGCGCGTTCGATTCGACGGGCGCAATGCGCAAGGCGTTGATCAACGTCGTCGATAGCGCACTGCAATCCGGCGCCGAGTCTCAGCGCGACAAGAGCGCCGGTCAGATGACGATGTTCGGCGACTTCGGCGGCGACGATGATGACGCCAATCACACGATCGGCACTGAAGAGTGGACCGAAGCGGAGATGCTGGCCAACGAAAAGGCTGTTCTCGGATTTTACGTTACGAAGCATCCGCTCGCCTCACACGAACACACACTTCGACAATTCGCGACGGCCGACTGCCGCGACCTCGCGGGGTACGGCGAAGGATCGAAAGTCATCCTCGGCGGCATCATTTCGCGCATTCGCATGGTGACGACCAAGAGCGGTCGCAACGCCGGATCGAAAATCGCAATCCTCACGTTCGAAGACCTGACGGGCTCGCTGGAAGCGATCGTCTTCAGCGAGCAATTGCAGGAATATCGCGATCTCGTCGCACCCGACAAGATCGTCTTTCTTTCCGGCGAAGTCGATCGCAAACGCGAGGAGCCGGCGATTCGCGTGAGTGAAGTGATCTCGTTCGAGGAAGGACCTCTGAGGCTGGCCGAGGCGCTCATTCTTCGCGTCAACGGCGACGCGCACCTGCCGGATCGGCTGTCGGCATTGAAAGACATCTGCCAGGCCCATCGCGGCGATCGGGCGTTTATGCTGAACGTGTCCGTTCCGCGGAAAATGACTGTGCTGCTGCGCTGCGACACGCAGTGGCGCGTCAAACCGGACGATGCTTTCAAGACGAGCGTCGAGAAGATCCTCGGTGAAGGCGCTTTCGACTTGCGCGGCCGGCGCTTCGCACTGACGCGCCGCAAGCTGGACGTGCAGCCGAAAATGGCATCCGCCGGCGCATCGTAGGGTTGTTTGTGCGGGTCCAATTCACGATGGGCGTCTGCAGTTCCGGCCGCGCGATCATCGGCGCCGAGTGCATATCTCCCCCATCGACCATGAGTACGACCAATGAATCCAATGAAGCCTGAATTACCCGTGGCTGTTCCTGTCCCAAACCAATCTGCGCGACAGGATATGCCGCAGGAACGTAGGCTATTTGTCGGCACTCGAATTCTCGTGATCGTGTACGTGATTCAGGGGCTGGTTGTGGGTTTCCTTACGTTGCGTTCAAGTGAGCCCGAAGAGATCGGACGGGCCATGGGAGCCCTGGCCGTATGGTTGTTCGTGTGGATTCTGGGCCTGATCGCATGGCGTCTATTCCAGCGCTCCAATCTCGCATACAACCTGACGGTCATTTTCGGCGTAATCTTCTACTTGTGCAGCGGCATCGCAATGAAGGTGATCGAAGTTTCCAGCAGGAAGAATCGTGTCAATCAGAGCCTAGCACAATTCCAGACAAATACCGCGAACATCCGCAAACAGGCAATCGAATCGCTCTCGACAGGAACGCCTGATCGTGAACTTGCGGCCAACTACACGAAACTACTCGACAAACTCGCCCAAGATGCTCCCGGCGAAATCGGCGTCATCGCCGAAACAATCTCGGGAGCGACAAAGCGATTTGTCGATCTAGTTGTTGCACGCGATAGCGCCTTTCAGCAATTCAAGGATGCTGGTGGGCTTGGCACGACGAACACAACATCAATCCAGTCACTCGACGAACGCCTGCAGTTAATTGACGCCGTCATCACACGGCAGGATGCCGTCAAGTCATTTCGATTCTCGCATGAAATCGCCGATCGGCTGGCGAAACGCGGCGCGACGGAACGCGTGATTTCGTCCGTTCTTCAAGAAGCTAAGTCCAACCCGGCTTACGCATTACAACAGGAGGTAACTCAGGCGGACTACGACAGGTTTCTCATTTATCGCGAAATCCTCTCATTTCTGCGAACGCACCGCGACAAATGGTCGTACGCACAACCGACGAACCAGTTCACGATCGTCGGCATCGAAAGGGCCGCGGAATACAACCAGCTCGCCAAACTGCAGCGGGAGATCGAAGAGGAAAGAAATCAACTCCTTCAACGTATCGCCGATAGCTCCCACTGAATTCCCGTCTGTCCGGCGCCGCCACATATCCGCATGGGTGCCCCATCTATTCACGACAACGGCCCATGCAGGTTGTGACGATATCCCGCGCAGCGCTCGAACCAATGAACGGCAGGCGGTGGAAGCACGAGATTGTAAGAAAGCGGACGTGCCCGAGTTCGTCATGTCGGCGGAGATTGGTTGGCATGGGGGGATGCTACGACAGCGGCGGCGGATCCCCCAACCTTTGCATTCGCAAAGGATGGGGCACCCAGGCGGAGGAGCCCCCGCTCTTTGCAATCGAAAAGGATGAGGCACCCACGCCGGCCGTGATAGAATGGAGACATGAGAGCCTTACGATATTCCTTATTGTTGGTCATTGTTGCCACGGGAGCGACGTGGATTGCGACCACCATTCGCTCCGTAAGCTATGTCAATAGAAGCGTGGCGCTACGCTTTGGTAGCGGTTGCTTAGCTGTGAACACTGAGCCGGAAGTCGTCACGCTCGTGTTTCCGGATAACTCTGGATTGCGTGTGTATGCGCCAACCAATAACGAGTATCTGCCATTGCCTAGTATTGAGAACGAATGGGAGAGTTCAGTTATCCCGTTTTGGCTGATCTTGGGCGTATCCATCCCGTCTTGGTGCATTCTGGCTCGGTGGGCTCAAGACGGAAGGCGACGTCTCGCCATGGGGCTGTGTGTCACGTGTGGGTATGACTTGACGGGTAATGAAAACGGGATCTGTTCGGAGTGTGGTGCAGTAGCAAGCGGCATCACGTATCACAGGGCGGGTTGAATACGGCCACCGATGGGCAGATTAGAACCGGCCAGTGGTGTTTGTCTCTGCGTCCGTTCCGCAAACCACATCTTCAAGTCCGCCCGCTGATTCGTCAGACTGCCGTTTTTTCCAAACAGGAGGCCGGCGATAGCATTCACTCGCCACCCTATCGTCGCGCCCCCACCCATGAATGGGTGGGCCACCCGCGGATTCCCCACCCATTGAATTCGCAAAGAATGGGGCAATTGCGATAGGCCTTGTTTCCGGTATGTCGTGAATGGCTGCGCGGAATTCCCGGCGAGACACTAGTCAATTGCCGTGCACGCCCATCTAATACGTCTCTGGAGTCCGCCTGGCGAATGCAATTCATGCCATTGCGTTCCGGACTGCACTTTCATCGTCGGAGAACGAAGGAGCGCTTCCTCATGCTGATGGGCCCCATGAGATTTGCGGTCATGAAAACACGACGGGCTCTCGTTGCCGCCCTGTTCGTCTTCGTCGGCTGTTCAAAGGCACCTGACGCCGGCCAGACATCTCAACCGGCGGCCGAATCGTCAAAACCCGTCGAACTCACGATTCGCTGGACGGACGCGGTCAGCGAACTCGGCCTGAACACGCTCGACGACCTGGATTCCGCCATGTCGCAGCCCGTGAAGCTCGAGCTGGATGGCAAGGCCCCGACGTTCACCAAGATGGAGCTCAATGGGAAGCCTCCCGAATTCGGCGGCGAACCTATCGAGCAAGTGCAAATTGTCAGCTGCAATGACTATTACGCGATGGCCGGCAAACCCTATGCACCGACGTCCGACATCGACATGCAGCGACTCCTGCCGTTCATACGGACCTGTGACACACTGCAACTCCTCAAGCAGGCCGAACCCGCGAAACAAAGCTTCGTCGACGACTTCCTGCTTTCGACTGACACGATCGAAGAGGTATTGCCACTCATCAATTTGAAACAGAATCTCCCATCTGCTGATCCAGACAATTCGGCGTACATTTCAATAGAGCCAGAGGGGCCGGCTGAGAAATTGCCTGACGGCCGCATCCAAATCCGAGGCCTCGGGAACTATACAACAGTAGAACAACTCGCCTGGGCGGACTTTGACCACGACGGTCTCGAAGACGTGTTGCTTCACGTGCATGTCGTCGCGGGTTCGCTTGGGTATTGGTCCTATCATCGAGCCATCACGCGGCGCGAACCAGGCGGACCATTGGAATCTGTCGTCGTCGATGCCTACACGGCGTTTCGTCGCTAAGCTGGATCGATGAAGAACCCATTCAATCAATCCGGATGCGACTCCCGCCACAGCGGCCACGGTAGAGCAAATCTTACCGAGCAATTTGAAATCGCCTTCGATGGGTGGCATAGGACGTCCCTTCAGGACTCCAGTCAAACGGGCGAAATCGAACCCAGGGCTACACTTCGACCGCTGTGCGGTCATCGTTTGTCCCGGGCTCACATAGATCACGCTTTCAGCGTGAGGATTCAAGTCAATGCCGCGCGTTCATCGTGTTACGCTGCGTCAAGCGTAGCATCAGTGAACTTCAATTGCGCCTGTATGAACCAACGCACATGCTCGGGCATGTTGACGTCAGTCAGCGGATTCCCCACCCTTTACATGCGCAAAGGATGGGGCACCCACGCATTCACTCGCCGCCCTATCGTCGCGCCCCCACCCATGAATGGGTGGGCCACCCGGCGTCCACGGACGTCGCCTGGCGCGCGACGATTCAATCTGTCAGCAGGCAATCGACGAAATTCTGCAGGTCGTCGATGTCGATCATCAAATCCGGTGTGTTTTCCACATCGCCGGAGCAGACTTCCAGCCAGTTCGGCGTCGCCGCATTCAAGACGAAGTCAATGAATGGCTGAATGTCATCGCCATTGTCGAGGCCGTCGCCATTCATGTCGCACAAGACGGGCGAAGACACCGCATCGAGTGAGACGAAGTGCGTTGCGTCATCCAGGCTCAGCCAGCCGATGTTCTCGCCCCAGGCGTAACCGCTCAGTCGAGCCAACGGCATAGCGGGCGGGACGGGGCATTCGACGCGCGCCGGCATCGGCGGAACGGCCGATGCCCCGCCGTCAAAGTTGATCCAACCGACGTTTTCACCCCAGGCGAGCCCATGCAGCGCACCATCCGCATCAATGTTCACGCCGAAATCACTTCCGTCGACGTTTGCGTAAGTGACGCCGTTATTCGGTGAACCGTCGCCGACGTCGATGTAGCCGATGTTCTCGCCCCAGATCAGACCGCGCAGGAACGTCGGGCCGACAACAACACCCGCATCCGTCGAATCGGCATCGCGCCAGTTCGTCCACCCGACGTTTTCGCCCCATGCGAATTTGTTGACAGGATCAATGCTGGATTGCGCGAGCGAGACGCTGAAGAGCGCGAGAGAAATCAGGGCCGCTATGGGTATCAATCGAAGCAATTCTTGTTCCTCCCGAGGCGCGAAGTTAATCGGCTTGGCCAATCTAACATCGAACGCCAATCAGGGATGGTTCTCGACGAGCGTCGTGCCTAACTGAGCGTTAATGCCGAGCACGCCGTTGCTGGACGTCGCGCATCCTCGCACGAGGGAGTTGCTGGCCTGAATTCCGTCGTTCCCGTTGCTCCGCGCGGAACACGAAGTGACTGTTGAACCGGTCGAGACGTTGATCCCGTCCATTCCGTTGTTCGCGGCGATGCATCCGACGACGGTACATCCCGCATCGGTCTCGATTCCGTGATCGCCGTTGCCTGTCGCCGTGCAATTGACGATCGTCGCCGATCCTGTCGCGTGGATGCCGCTGTCGCCGATTGTGTTGGTGGCGGTGCAACCTCGAAACGTGCAACCCAGGCCCCCGACGAATCCGGGGCCGACCGCGCCGTCGCTGGTGTTGTTTCCGTAGGCGACGCAGTTCTCGACGATCGTCTGGGTTCCCAATCGGAAGCCGATTTCACCATTCGATCGCGACGTGCAGTTCTTCAGAGCGCTCTGTCCGTTGGATAGGGAGAAACCGCGCCCGACATTCATGGAGGCTACGCAGTTTTCGAACGAATTCCCGAAAGTGCTGTCGAAACCCCAGCCGGTGTTGCTGTAGGCGGTGCAGTTGGTGATCGATGAATCAGATGACAGGGCGAAACCGTTCCCCATGTTCGAGCGGGCGACACAGCCGCTGACTGTCGAACCTGCACCTACGATGAAGCCACGATCGCCGTTATTTGATGACACGCAATTCGTCACTGTGCCGTTGGCGCCGAACACGAATCCGGTTCCGCCGTTGTTCGACGTGCGCAAGTCGATGAGCTGGCTGTTCTGCACAACTGCCGCGGTGATTCCGTTGGCGGCGCTTTGAATGATGGTTCCGTTTCGGATTGTGATGTTCTTGTGCGCCGACCCGCTGACAAACACGCCGTTTGTCCATTGTCCGACTTCGCTGGGGCCGATCATGAAGCCGGAGAAATCGAGCGTGACATTATCATTGGCGATCGTGATGCAGTCGCTGCCGAGACCGCCGGCGATCAGATTCTCCGTCAGGTAATACGAGCCTTCCTGGCTGATCGTGTACGGCACGTCGGCCTGGCCGATGGGCTTCCGCGGTTCGACCTGCTGCAACGTCTTCATCGTCGGGCCGATGGGGCCAACGGGCGGATTGAGATCGCCGGCGTGGACCCACAAGACGGAACCGATCACTGCGACCATCGAAATTGCTACGACGTGTTTTTTTTGGCTTACTGTCAAGATGTGCTCCTCCCCCGGAATTGCAACGGAACCCTGCGTTCGTCAGCGTGCCATCGTACGAAGGTGGGCAGGCTGATTCAAGAAACTGCGCCGTCCTTATCGTTGCTCGTGCGGGTGTGGGTGCGCGGGTGCCCCATCCTTTCCGAATGGAAAGGGTGGGGAATCCAGAAGACTCGCCGTGCCTTCTGTGTAATCAGAAACTTCCGTTTGCGCGGGTGCCCCATCCTTTCCGAATGGAAAGGGTGGGGAATCCAGAAGACTCGCCGTGCCTTCTGTGTGATCAGGAGATTTCGCTTGCGGATTAATCAACCATGCACATGCGCGGGTGCCCCATCCTTTCCGAATGGAAAGGATGGGGAATCCAGAAGACTCGCTGTGCCTTCTGTGTGATCAGGAGATTTCGCTTGCGGATAAATCAACCATGCACATGCTCCGGCATTACGACGTGACCGACCTAATGAAAGCACGGGTGCCCCATCCTTTCCGAATGGAAAGGGTGGGGAATCCAGAAGACTCGCCGTGCCTTCTGTGTAATCAGAAACTTCCGTTTGCGAACAATTCAACCGTGCACATGCTCCGGCATGACGACGTGACCGACCTAATGAAAAGTTCATAACGGAAAATCGGGATGACTCGGTGTCCCGGTACAAGAGCAACAATTGTATGCACCCGGGATCCCGTAGGGATCACATGAGAATAGCCCCCCGTTTTCAACCTTGCTATTACCCACATCTTCATGCGAGTCGTGGCATCCTGTCGAGTGAATGAGGAGTGGTATGACATGGAGGTCGTGCCCTGGTGACATTAGGTGAGGGTAGGTGCCATGGTTGACGGATTGGCGCTGGCGGATCGCATTGGATGGGCGGAGGGTCAGTTTAGTTCGGCGATGTTGGGTGATCGTCGTCGAACGCGGCGCTTGGTGAGGCTGGCAGCACAGATGGCGGCGGACAGCGGTGGCACGATTCCTCAGCAGACCGGTACGATGGCGGCCATGAAAGCTGCCTATCGATTGTTTGCCGAGGAAGATGTCACCCACGAAGCGATTTGTCGGCCGCACTTTGAACAGACGCAGGAGAAGGCGGCGCAATTGCCTATCGTTTTTCTGCTCCAGGATACGACAACCTTGGACTTCACATCGCATGTTCACTGCGAAGGCCTGGGGCCGATCGGGCGAGATAAGCGGATGCGAGGCCTGCATCAACAGAACGTGCTCGCTGTGAACGTGAACTCGCGCCTTCCGCTGGGGCTGATGTATCAACGTCATCATCGCCGTCGCTCTCGTCCGAAGGGTCATGGCGACAACCGCGCCGCGTCGCGTCGCGTGCCGATTGAAGAGCGGGAGTCGTATTGGTGGATTGAAGCGATCAAGACCATCGGATCGCCGCCCGAAGGCTCCAAGTGGGTGCATGTCGGGGATCGCGGCGAGGACATCTTCGGCGTCTATGATGAATCCCTTCGCCTGGGCGCCGACTGGCTGATTCGGATCAGCCAGGATCGACGCGTCGAAACGCCCGAAGGGCAAGGATCGCTTTTTTCCTATGCGCGCAGCCTGCCAAGCGTGGCGAATCGCAACCTGCAGGTGCGACGCAAAGGGAACGGCGCCTTGGAGGATGTGCATCTTCGCGTCTCTGCCGGTTGTGTGACCCTGATGCCGTCGCGTTACGAACCCGCCTATCGCAACTGTGCGCCGATCCCATGTTGGGTTGTTCGGGTCTGGGAAGATCAGCTACCGACCGATGCGGAGCCGCTGGAGTGGCTGCTCTGTACCAGCCTGTCGTGTGAGACTTCGGAGGAGGCCGTGTTTGTCGCGAAAGGCTACTCGTATCGATGGGCCATCGAGGAATTCCACAAATGCGAGAAGTCAGGCTGCCAAGTCGAGATGCGGCGGCTGGAGCACGTGGATCGGCTCGAACCCCTGATCGGTCTGCTCAGCGTGCTGGCCGTCTGGCTCATGCAACTCAAGTTCGTGGCGCGCGACAAGCCCGACGAGGAGGCAACCACGCTATTCGACGAATTCGATGTTTGTGTGATGGCTCGGTACCTGAGAAAGTCGCCGCAGCAATTGACAGTTGGAGAATTCTGGCGAGGCATCGGGCAACTCGGCGGTCACCCCGGCCGAAAAGGCGATGGCCCACTCGGCTGGCTACGTGCTTGGCGCGGCTGGCAACGATTTCAACTAATGATCCTCGGCGCCAGCCTGACTACCGAGGACGAAAGATGTGGGTAACAGCAAGTTTTCAACGGGGGGTTGACGACCATATTTGAGGCCCCGTCCCAGCGGGACAGGATGAGCTTGATGCGTAGAGTCGCGCCGTACCTACGGCACGGCAATGGTGATAACCATCTAGCTATCCCAGCCTTGAAAAGGCTGGGCTATTCTCAGCGCGTCCCTTTCGGGACGCGGTAATTGCGCTACCGCAGAAGCCGACAGAGTATCACGTTATTCTGTGATGCACCTAATGAAAGCCCAACCTATTAAGGCAACGGCCCATGCTGGCTGTGATAATGTCCCGTGCTGCGCTCGGAACGAAGAACGGCAGGCGGCTAAAGCACGAGATTGTGAGAAAGTGGACGGGCCCGAGTTTGTCGTGTCGGTAGGGATTGATTGGTTGGCCTGGGGCAGGGTATCATCGCTCAGTCGGATTCCCCACCCATTGCATGCGCAATGGATGAGGCACACATGCATCCACTCGCCGCCCTATCGTCGCGCCCCCACCCACGAATGGGCGAGCCACCCGCTTCGCGCCCCAATTCGAAACTCAAGACTAGCCACTCGCGACTTCCCCCTCGCGAGTCACCGAACAAGTCATTCATTTGCCATGCTGCACGCGCACGGACTATTCGCCGGCAATCGCCCCACCGCCCGATTTTGCACAATTTGCGCCATTTTGCGGGGGGCGCGTTTCAGTGCAAAACCGCCCAACGCCCGGTCGCTGCGGCAGTTAGGCCGTGCAAAGTCACGCGCCAGCATGATCGAGTTTGCGCCGGTGTGTGACAGGGGCTACGGCTTCGCGGGAGAGGATTCCCGCGGAGGTGTGTGCGAGAAGGGAATCTCGCACCAGCGAATGTCAGGGCTCGCTCGGTTCGCCGCACTGCTTGAGAGCAGTGGCATCCGTCGATCCGCGCGCCCTCGATCCCTGGATCCCTCGAATCCTCGATCCCTACTCCTGCGCCGCCTTGATGATCGGCGAGGGGCTGCAGCAGGATTCGCCTTCGGCGTTCGGCCACGCGCGATAGATCGTCGCGCCGCCCATGAAGAGCATGAACACGGCGGCGACTTTGAAGACGTGGCTGCGGGCGCGTTGGGAAATCAGCGAACTGCCGCAGCCGACGGCGAGCATCGCCGGCGCCGTGCCGAGGCCGAAGATCGCCATGATGAGCATCCCCTGCGGCACGCTCGCCGCGGCGACGGCCAGCGCGAGCAGCGCGTAGACGAGACTGCACGGAAGAAAGCCCGTCGCAACGCCGGCGATGTAATAGCCCCACCAGCCTTCGGCATTGAGAAAGTACGCGAACGGTTTGGCGATCAACCTAGCGACGCCGCCGCCCTTCTTGCCGAGACCCGGGATCAATCCGAGAACGCTCAGACCGACGAGCAACATGATGACGCCGGCGGCGATGCTGAAGGCCTGTTGCACGCCGAAGAGCGCGTAATCCGCTCGCGCCATCGCCTGGCCGGCATAGCCCGCCAGCGCGCCGAGGAATGTGTACGTCGTGATTCGACCGGCGGTGTAAACGAGTTGTCGCGCGACGATCGGCGCCATGCGGCGCTTCGACGCGCCGACGGCCGCGGCCAGCCCGCCGCACATACCGATGCAGTGCGCCGAACCGAGAAACGACATCGCAAACACGGTTCCCAACTCAGCCGTCACGTTGCTGCTCCATTGCAAATCCGCCGAGCCGCAGCGAATTCGCCACGACGAACAGACTGCTGCCGGCCATGGCGGCCGCCGCGAAAAGCGGATTCAGCTTGCCCGCCACGGCGAGGCCCATGCCGGCGCCATTGTAGAGTAACGCCCAGAGGAGATTCACGCGCACGGTCCGTACCGTTTTTCGAGCCAACGCGATCAGACGCGGCACGCGGACGAGTTGATTGCTCAGCAGGCAGACGTCGCCCGCGTCGCGCGTCACATCCGCCCCGCAGCCCATGGCGATGCCGACGTCGGCCGCGGCCATCGCCGGTGCATCGTTCAGACCGTCGCCGACCATGGCGACGACGCCGTGCGTATCATGATAACGAGCGAGCGTGCTGACCTTGATTTCGGGACGAAGTTCGGAATGCACGAGCACACCCAGCGATTCGCCGATGGCGTCGGCGCGAGCCTTGTGGTCGCCCGTCAGCACCATCGCGTTGAGACCCATCGACTTGAGCTGCGCGATCGTCGATGCGGCGTCGTCGCGCAGAGCTTCACTCAGACCGAAGACGCCGCGAACGCGATTCTCCCAACCGACGCAGGCGACGGCTCGCCGGCTTTGGACATTGTCCGCCACGGCGGCCGTCATTTCGTCATCAAACTCGAAGTTGCGATCGCGCATCAGGTCAACGCTGCCGAGCGCCGGCGCGCCGGCGCCGCCGTTCGACGCGACGAGCCCCATGCCGGGAATCGTACGAACGGCGTCGAATCGAGCCGCTTCAACATGCGACGCCCGTGCATGGTTCTCGATAGCGCGCGAGATGGAATGCCGCGAGCCGGCGCTGAGCCCCGCCGCAACGCTCAGCGGTTTGTCGAACGAATCGTTCGGCGCGATGGACTCCAGCTGCATGCGACCGGTTGTCAGCGTACCCGTCTTGTCGAAGAAGACGACGCGAACCGCCGCCAGTCGTTCAAGCGCTTCGCCGCCGCGGAAGATCACGCCGTATCGCGCCGCACGGCCGAGTGCGATCCAGATTGCCATCGGCGTTGCGATGCCCAGCGCGCACGGGCAGGCGATCAGCAGGACGGCGAGCGCCGTCATCAGCGACTCACCCGCGCCGCCGCGCACCCAGCCCATTGCGGCGCCGACAATTGCGAGGGCGATCGTGAACAGTACGAACTTCGAAACGACGCGATCCGACCATCGTTCGTACCGGCCTTTCGCCTCCTTCGCCTGTTCCAACAGCGCAACGAGGCGCGAGATCGTCGAATCTGCGCCGATCGCCGTTGCGCGAATCGTCAACGTGCCGTCGAGGTTGGCCGTTCCGGCCGAGACGCTCGAACCTTCGTGCCTGGCGACGGGCGAGCTTTCGCCGGTCAGCAGCTGCTCGTCGACGTTTGCTTCGCCGGCGATGACGACACCGTCGACGGCGATGCGTTCACCGGCCACAGCGCGGATCACATCGCCAACAAGCACTTCGGTGAATTTGACTGCCATCTCGTGCCCGTCGCGCGTGACGACGATTTCATCCGGCACGAGTTTCTCGAGGGCGCGGACAGCCTGCGACGCCTTGAAGCGGCCCGACGCTTCGAACCATCGGCCCAGCGTGACGAAGACGAGAATCATGCAAGCGGTCTCGTAATACGTCGCGCCGGCGTCGCGATAGGTCGAGATCACGGAGAATGCATATGCGGCGCCGACGCCGATCACGATCAGCGCGTCCGTCGCGATTGCACGTCGGCGGAGCTGGTCGAGCGCGTTGAGGAAGATCGGCAGCGCCAGGAGATAGAGCACCGGCGCAGTGAGGAGGAGTTGGGCGTATCGAGCGAGACCCGCCATTGTCCGGGAGAATTCCGTGGCCTGATCGCTCGTGAGATACGCGGCTTCGCCGTAGAGATAGACGGCGAGGACCATGACGATCATCGACAGGAAGCCCGCGACGCCGAGCCGGGCGATCATCTCGTTGACGTGCCCCTCTTCGCCGCGCGATTTCGTAATCTCCGCCGCAATCGAGCAGCCGAAGCAGCAGTAGACCTTTGCGTCACCCACGCGCGTGCCGCGCACGGGAAGACCGCAATAGTCGCATGCCGTTGGGGAGGACATTACTGGCTGGATACTATACGGGGCGGCGGACTCTTGGGCACGGCAGACGTCGGGGCTTGGCGCTTGCGGGTAGATTGGTGGGCACGGCCCACCCTACGAACTCGCGGGGAGAGTGGTGGGCATGGCCCACTCTACGAACTTGCTGGTAGATTGGTGGGCACGGCCCACCCTACGACCTGCGCCCCAAGGAATTCAGCACGCCGCGTTGGATTACTTGAAGAAGACCTTCGCCATGGGCACGGCCCATTTGACGACGTAGTAGATGGCCAGCACCCAGAACACGACCCACATGATGCGGATATACCAGGGGATGTTGTGCGTCGTGTAGGTGTGGAACCGGTTTTCTTCGGCCGGTGTATCGTAGGGCTCGTGGGACATGCTATTGCTTGCTCCAATCGACGCCGTCCTGCTCGTCGAGTTCGCGCTCGTGGTCCAGCATCGTGTACTTGGGCTCCTCGACGTTGCCGAACATGCCGTTGCACATCGCCCAGCCGAACAGGCAGGCCATGCCGCCGGCGATCAGGAAGTAATTCGCGATCGGAATGATCGTGAAGCCGGCGCCCTCTTCGGTGTTCAGCGTGAGGATGAACTGCCGCATCTTCTCGGCAAAGCCGTAGGCCCCCGGCACGATGATGAGCAGCCCCATCACCCAAAGCGTGATGCGCTTGGCGCGGGATTCGACTCGTCTGATGATCGCCATGATCTATGCCCCCGCGTTCGTTTCGGCATCGCTCATTGCAACGCCGGTTTTGGGCTTCTCGTCATCGACCGTCGGCTCGAAGCCGGGCGGCGGCTCGGGCGTCTTTGTCGGCAGCGCCGGGCCGCGATTGTACCAGTACGGGTAGTTCTTGTGCCAACTGCCGAGCCACTGCACGTAGGTGATGATCGCGAAGCCCTTCTTATTCGGATAGCCGTCGCTATCAAAGAACCAGGGATAACGCGGCATGACGGATACGGGCACGACGCTTGTGGGTTTGTAGAAGTGCGCGATGTGCCAGTCGTTGCTCTTGCGGCCGCCTTCGCGAATCAGATCGGGACCGACGCGGCGCGTGCCGAACAGGACGGGCCGCTGGAATTCGTTCTGGTACTCCTCGGCGTAGGACTCGCCGCCCCAGCGCCGACCTTCATTCGAGACGGGCCGGATCTGCTGGCTGTGGCAGTGCCAGCAGGCTTCGCCGACGTAGATCTTGTGTCCGAGCTTCAGCGCCGCCGCGAAGCTCTCCTCGCTCACATCGCCGTAGTGCTCCTTGAACTGTTTCGGATAGCGTTCGGCGAGATCGATGAACTCGTGTGTGAGGCCCTGCTCGGCCAGTTCCTTGACGCTCAATTCCGGCTCGCCCTGATAGATGGCGATCGGCACCCACGCCATCACGATGAAGGCGAGGATGAAGAAGCCGAATCCGGCAATCAGGAAAATGCCCGCTCTGGTTTCAAACATCCGGTCGAGTCTCCTCGATGCAAATCTGTTTCAGCGATCGGTCGTCCGATCGAAAGCAAACGCCAACTATCAGGCGATCGCCGGTTCGCCGCCGCCTGTAGGCGTCGGCATAGGCGTCGTTGACGCGGCGCCGCGCATGTGCTTCCACGTCATGTACACATTCATCAGGAAGAAGCACTGTCCGACGACGATGGCAATCCCCGTCAGTGTGCGCAGCTTCCAGAACGGCGTGGAGAACGTCAGCGAGTCCTCCCACGGGGCGAGGTCACGCCAGGCGAATCCCTGGATCAATCCCGCGATCATCAGGTCGATAAACATGACAAACAGGCCGATGCCGCTGAGCCAGAAGTGCCAGTGGTTCCATCGGTTGCAGTACCAGTCGCGCGCCTTCATCAGTCGCGGCAGCAGGTGCGTCATCATGCCGAGGATCCAGAAGCCGAAGACGCCAAACATGACAAGGTGGGCGTGGCCCACGACCCAGTCCGTGAAGTGAATGACCTTCTGGAAGGTCAGCGTGACCTGGAAGGCGCATTGCAGGCATGTCGTGAAGTAGAAGACCATGCCAATGTAGAACCAGCGGATGGACAGGTTCGTTCGCAGTGCATCGCCGCGGCCGACAAGGGTGCCAAAGAAATTCACGATGACCGTCGTGACGACGAGTTCGACGGCGATCGTCGAAATAACGGCGCCGTATTGAAGGAACATCGGAATCGGGCTGTAGAGGAAGTGGTGAATGCCGTTCAGCGGGTAGAAGAACGCCAACCCCCAGAAGCCGACGAGCGAGAGGCCGTGGCTCCAGATCGGCTTCTTCAGAATGATCGGCACGAAGTAGTACATCAACCCCCAGCCGATGGGCGTGACGAAGAGGCCGACGAGGTCGTGAATGAACAATCCGCCGATGGCGCCCGCGGCCGAGCCGCCGATGACATATTCCGGCAGGAAGTTGCCCATGGCATAGACGAGCGGCGTCCAGATGAATGCGGCGATGAGGTACCAGAGCGTCACATACATCGGTCCCTTCACCTTGAGAATCGGCGTCAGGAAGTTGATCGCGACGAGGATCAGACCGAGCTGCGCGACTGGGTCGATCCAGACGGGCGTCTCGCCCCACTCGAGCGCCTGCGCTTCACCCGAAAGCACGCCGACGACTGTCGCGAGGACGATGGCCTGCCATGCGAACAGGATGAACCAGGAGAGCTTGTCACTTAGCACGCGATTGCCGGTGAGTCGGGGCACGGCCCAGTGCAGCGCGCCGAGGAACGCATTCGCGATAAAGCCGTAGGCGACGCCCTGCGTGTGAACGAAGCGCCATCGTCCGGGCGAGAAGAACTCGGAGTTCGCGAACGGATAGATCTGAAGGAATTGAAGCGAGAACAGCAGCCCCGCCAGCATCGCGATCAGCACATAGCTGAGCGACGCGATAAAGAAGCACAGTACGAGCTTTTCATCGACAAGGGGTCGATCCGTGTCGACGATTCTGCCGGTACCGGCGTTGCCCGCCGCGATTGCCGTTGCCTTCGCCATGGAATTCAGCATTCCTCCCAGAGTATTTGCGAACTGTCGTCAGCGCCTGACGCCGACGAACTAGAAATCGACGTCGACCTCTTCACCCGCAGGCTCCGCCGCGTCCGCCTGCTTTTTCGCAGCATCGGCCGGGATCCCGTTGATGTAGATCGTTCGAGCGCGATCGCCGCGTACGACAAGTTGGTCGGGTTTGACTTTCGTAGGTCGCTCCCGCATCAGGGACTGCACATAGTAGGCGAGGGCCCAGAGGTCCTGCGTCTGGACGAGCATGGTCTTGCTTCCGTCGTCGGACTCCAGGTTCATCGAGTCGACCCACGTCGGCATCGCCGTACCCGTGATGCCGGCCGCGATCGATCGGTAGAGGCTGTCGATGTCCGCACCGGATCGAACATAGTCGCGATGAAAGTTGGGCGGAAAGATCATCCAGCCCTCGACGTTCGCCTTGCCGACGGATTCACCCAGACCGTCGCGAAACTGGTCATACGTCGTGAAGCCAAGCTGCTTGCGGTAATCGTTGATCTTCCCGCCATCGACATAGGCGGGATGACAGGTCCAGCAGGTCGCGTATCCGTGGTAGATCACTTCGCCACGTGCGATCGCTTCCGACTTGTCGTCGAGGGAGCGATAGGGGTCATCCACGATCGGGATCGGCGAACCCGTTCCGCGTTCGTGCCATTTCGGCGAAAAGGTCTTGATGTATGCGATCAGGGCTTCGACCTGCGGCTCCGGCAGGAATTCAAACGCCGGCATGGCGCTGCCTTTGAGACCGTACTTGATCGTGCGTTTCAGATCGGCGTCCGTCGGCAATTCGCCAGATCGCGTCGAGCTGAACTTGAAATAGGCGAACTTGAAATTGCGCGGCTTCGGATCGAGGAACCTGGCGGCTTCGCCGTTGCCGTCGCCCTTCGCGCCGTGGCAGCCGATGCAGAGCTGCTCGTAGCTCAGCTTGCCGTACTTCAGCTGTTGCGTCAGCAGGACCTCGTCCGACAGCGTCTCGCCGACGCGAGAGACTTCGATATCGGGGCGCGAGTCACAGCCGACTTGGAAGGCGACGACGGCGAGAACGATCGAGGCGAGCGTGCAACGCATCATGCCGGCCGCCCTTTCGCGCCGGCCGTCGGCGGAACGAATCGACCCCAGTGGGACAGGAGGAGCATCGTCCACGCGAACACGAGGTGCGTCGCAACGGCGACGTACTTCGGAATTTCCTCGATGATCCAGTTTCCGCCGATCAAGAGTGGTTGAGCCCATCGAATAATGCCATAGAAGTTGATTAACCAGACGCCGATGCCCATGATCGACGCAACCACAAAGCGCTTGACGAAGCCGTCATTCGCGAAATACCGGCTCAGGATGAGGTGGAACGGAATGCCGCCGAACATGCCGGTCAGCAAGTACAGTCCGCAACCGCCCGCCAGGATGAATCCGCTTTGCGCGGCATCCATGTGCAGGGCTTTTTCACCCAAGGGAAACGTGAGATAAACGGAAATGAGCTTGAGGGCAGGCTCGCCCAGCATGACGGCGCCGATGACGTTGAACAACAGACTCGCCGCTGCGGCGACTGTTCCCAACACCATACCGGCAACCACGTAGTACGCCGTGTAGTACCCCTGTGGGGCCCACGACGCATCGGCCTCGGCCTGCCCGATCTCGGCCTCAATAGATGCAATTCTCATACGAAGCTCTCTGATCTCAGACAGCTTCCTGTCTCTCTCTGGTCGATCCATATCCGATACATTTATGGTTTTTTGGGAATGAGTCAAGTGTGTTTTTTTAGGAACATCGCTGACGCGACGTCCAACACGCGACACGGGATGAAGACTTCGAAATTCACACGTCGAATCGACCGATGTCGTTACGGGTTCGCCGCAGTATCCGCACTACATATGTGCGAATTGACCAACGCGCCAACGTCAGAGGAGCGAACTATGATCCGGCCTGATGAAAACTCAAGACGTTGACGATCGGCATCAACCTTTGGACATGAACGAATCACAGGCATTAACCATGGAACGTCAGGTCCGCGTCGGCGACAAGAGTCGCCCTCCGACGGCAGTCAAGAAACCCGCCGCCGCTCCTGCGAAGGAAGAGAAGTCACTTTCCAGCAATGCCTTCAACTTCATTGTCGACTGCATCATGGTCGTCAGCGGCACCTGCGTTCTTGCGGCGACGATGCTCCTGGCCTTTGTATTTCCCGCAGCCTCCAAGTCCGCCGGGTACTCTGTATGGGGGACGGGCTATGACGGCTGGGTGCAATTCCTCGTCGCCAACATCTCGATCTTTCTCGTTCTGATTCTGCTTCACATCATCCTGCACTGGTCGTGGGCCTGCATGTTCGTCACGAGCCGGCTCAGCAAACGGCTCGGCCGCAAAGTCGTGCTCGATGATTCCGCGAAGACGATCTGGGGCGTGATCGCGCTGATCGTCGTATTGACGATCGCCGCCATCTTCGTCGGTGCCGCGTCATTCGCGTTGGTAGAACCCGTGGGTTAAAGGCCGCGCGGCATGGCGTGCAGCGCCGAACATGCCGACCTTCAGGGTCGGCATGGCACCCGGCGCCCGGCGGAACGATTGCCGTTAGTCCTTCGTGCCGATTTCGTCCGTGAAGGCCGAGAGAACGAGCATGTTCTCGTCCTGCTCGTGATGGCGAATGTACGCGATCAGATCGCGAATGCGATGACAGCAATCGCGGATGCGCAGGGGTTCCTCGGGCGTCAGCGCCACGATCGCGTCGCTGAGGGAATCGATCAAATGGCTCAGCGACTGATGTTCTCGCTGCAGCCGCTCGACTTCGCAGCTCAGGCCCGGCCGCTTCTCGACGACGACGGACAAATATCCGTCGACTTCCTCGAGCGCCATGTGCTTCAGCACATGGTCTCGAAACGCCGCATACACGCTTCGGCATTCCTCGATCCAAGCGGCGTGATTGGTCCTGGGCATGACGTCCGCGCATTCCAGCAAGCGTTTCATCAGGACTTCAAGTTCGAAATGCTCTTTGCTCAACCGTTTTGCAATGACATCCACGCTCATTACGGCACCTCGCCCTTTCATCCTCGCTTTCGTTACACGGACTTGCCCGACGCGCACGCATCATCGTCGATCATCGCCACGAGCCGCAGCAGGTCGGTCTCTGTGATGATTCCAACGAGCGTATCGGCACGCACAACGGGCAGACAGCCGATCTCATTCGACACCATTGTTCGCATCGCCTCGCGCAATGACAACGTTTCAGGCGCCGTCTCCACATCGCGCGTCATGATGTCGATGATCGTCGTCGCGCCGATGTAGTAGCCTCCGTTCGCCTGCGCCTTTTCGTCTTCGATCGCATCCGCGCCGCATTCGCGCCGAACGTCGCGATCCGAGACGAGCCCCATCAGAATGCCGTCCGACGCAACGGGAAGATGGCGAATTCGCAGATCGTGAAACATCTTCGACGCCGCATGCAGCGGCTCTTTCGGACCGATCGTCTGTACGTTCGCGTGCATTCGCGTCGCAACAGGCTCATCGAGCCTCGGATCCAATGCGAGGGGCGATCCTTCGCTTGAATACAGGCTCAGTAGGTCCGAGCACGTCACGACACCCACGATGAGATTGCGACGAACGAGCGGGATCGCATGAAACCGCCCCTCCGCCATCGCGCGCGCCGCGGTGTGGACCTCGGCGTCGGGATCGATCGTCACGACGGGCTGCGCCATGATCTCCCGGACACGACGCGGTCCGATGACCTTGCGGCGTCGCCCGTCCAGCGAGCGCTCGACTTCCAGCTTCCAGCCCACGGCGATCAACAGATCCCGGTCCGACACCATGCCGACCGGTCGCCCGTCGTCGACAACCGGCAGGTGGTGAATCTGGTGCTCCTCCATCATTGCGATTGCCTTGTCGAGCGAATCGCCGGGTGCAACGGTCATCACTTTGGATTTGATGAAGTTGTTGAGTTGCATGATCGCGCTCCTCGTGGGTTCCGTGTGAGCACGCGAAACAGTACCGCCGGCAGACACATTCTCAAGTCGAGCCGCGTCGTCGTTACTGAATTCTATACTCGCAGAACGGAAGCCGACACCCGTGATCCCGATAAACGTACGCAGGTCCGCCGAACGCTGTGCGTCCACTCATTGTGCCAAGCAAAACGAATGAACAATTGACCTCAACCCACTTGCGACATTCGCTGAAAGTAGATACATAGAACGTCGTAAGCAGCGGCCCGATTCGTGCGGCCGCCGGCGCAACGCCACATCGCGACGTTCACCGGGGCCGAACGAAATAAAGCGTGAAACCGCCGCCAAATGGTACGAATTGTGCATGGCGAAATTGCGTTCAGAATCGCTTCGCCGGACTCAGGTTTGAATCGAGGGCATTCGATGAATGATCGACCCACCGTGATGATCGACGGCAACGAAGCAGCGGCGCACGTCGCCTATCACATCAATGATGTCATCGCGATTTATCCGATCACGCCGTCGAGCCCAATGGGAGAGTGGGCCGATCAATGGGCTTCCGAAGGTCGCCGCAATCTCTGGGGCAGCGTGCCGAGCGTCGCGGAAATGCAAAGCGAGGGCGGCGCCGCCGGCGCGGTTCACGGCGCGCTTCAAACGGGATCGATGACGACAACGTTCACGGCCTCGCAAGGCCTGCTGCTCATGATCCCGAACATGTTCAAGATCGCGGGCGAACTGACACCGTGTGTCTTCCACGTGGCAGCACGAACTGTGGCCACGCACGCCCTGAGCATCTTCGGTGATCACAGCGACGTCATGGCCTGTCGCATGACAGGATGGGGCATGCTCGCCGCCGGTAGCGTCCAGGAGACGATGGACCTCGCGCTGATCAGCTATGCGGCGTCGCTCGAATCGCGCATTCCGTTCCTGCACTTCTTCGACGGTTTCAGGACATCGCACGAAGTCATGAAATGCGAATCACTCACACCCGACGACATGCGTTCGATGCTTGATGAACGCCATATCGCCGCCCATCGCGCCCGCGCGCTGTCGCCCGAGCGACCGGCGATTCGCGGCACGGCCCAGAATCCGGACGTCTTTTTCCAGGCGCGAGAAGCCTGTAACCCACACTACATGCGCTGCCCGGCGATCGTTCAGCTCGCTATGGATCGATTCGCGAAGCTCACGGGGCGAAGCTACCACTTGTTCGACTACTTTGGCGCTCCCGACGCCGATCGCGTCGTCATCATGATGGGCTCCGGCGCCGAGGCAGCACATGAAGCCATTAACCAGCTCATTACCGCCGGTGAAAAAGTCGGCCTGCTGAAGGTCCGTCTGTATCGGCCCTTCTCGCCCGATCATCTACTTGCGGCGCTGCCCGCAAGCGTCAAATCGATCGCCGTTCTGGATCGCACGAAGGAACCCGGCGCCGACGGCGAACCGCTCTACAAGGATGTTCAGGCCGCGATGATCGAAGCCTGGTCCGAAGGCCGGCTTCCGTTCGCCACGCCGCCCCGCATCGTCGGCGGTCGCTACGGCCTGTCCAGCAAGGAATTCACGCCCGCCATGGTCAAGGCGGTCTACGACAACCTGAAGTCGGATCGGCCGAAGAATCACTTCACGATCGGCATCCGCGACGACATCTCCCACACGAGCCTGGAGTTCGATGAGTCGTTCGACACGGAACCGAACGACGTCGTGCGGGCGATCTTTTTCGGCCTCGGTTCCGACGGCACAGTCGGGGCCAACAAGAACTCGATCAAGATCATCGGCGATGAGACGCCGAATTATGCGCAGGGTTACTTCGTGTACGACTCGAAGAAGGCCGGCAGCGTCACGGTCTCCCACTTGCGCTTCGGACCGCGGCCCATCCGTTCGACGTATCAAGTCGGCTCGGCGAATTTCATCGGTTGCCATCAGTGGACGTTCCTGGAGAAGGTCGACGTACTGGGGCGCGCCGTCAAGAATGCGACGCTCCTGATCAACAGTCCCTACGGCAAGGACGATACGTGGAACCATCTGCCGCGGAAGGTGCAGGAGCAGATCATCGCGAAGAAGATCAAGGTCTTCGTGATCGACGCCTACGAAGTCGCGAAGGCGGCCGGCATGGGCAGCCGCATCAATACCGTGATGCAGACGTGCTTCTTCGCCGTGTCGGGCGTGCTGCCGAAGGATGAAGCGATCGCCGCCATCAAGAACGCGATCAAGAAGACGTACGGCGCCAAGGGCGACGAAGTCGTCAAGAAGAACTGGGAGGCCGTCGACACGACGCTGGCCAACCTGTTCGAAGTCGCGATTCCCGATGCGCCGTCCAGCGACATCCGAATTCCGCTGCCCGTCTCCGGCGAATCGCCTGAGTTCGTTCAGACGGTACTCGGCGAAATGATCGCGGGACGCGGCGATTACCTGCCCGTCAGCGCCCTGCCGATCGACGGCACGTTCCCGACGAACACGGCCCAGTGGGAGAAGCGCAACATTGCGCACGAGATTCCCGTCTGGGATCCGAAGACGTGCATTCAGTGCGGCAAGTGCGCCATCGTCTGCCCGCATGCGACGATCCGCATCAAGGCCTACGAACCGTCGAGCCTCTCATCTGCGCCGACAACGTTCAAATCGACCGAGGCGCGCGGCAAAGAGTTCGAAGGACTGAATCTGACGATTCAGGTCGCACCGGAAGACTGTACGGGCTGCGGCATCTGCGTCGAAATCTGTCCGGCGAAGAACAAGAGCGAGGCGCGGCTCAAGGCGATCAACATGGCGCCCCAGCCGCCGCTGCGGGAAGGCGAGAGCGAGAATTACAAGTTCTTCCTCGATCTTCCCGAAATCGATCGCGACAGGCTCAAGATCAACTCGGTGAAGGGATCACAGTTCCTGCAGCCGCTGTTCGAATATTCCGGGGCCTGTTCCGGCTGCGGCGAAACGCCCTACGTCAAATTGATGAGCCAGCTCTTCGGCGATCGTTCGCTGATCGCGAACGCGACGGGCTGCTCCAGTATCTACGGCGGAAACCTGCCGACGACGCCCTGGGCGACGAATGCGGAAGGCCGCGGCCCCGCATGGTGTAACTCGCTGTTTGAAGACAACGCCGAGTTCGGTCTCGGATTCAGACTGACGGCCGACAAACTCGGCGAGTACGCACGGGAACTCGTCGGTCGGCTCGCGGAGCGTATCGGCCGCGACGTTGCCGAGGCGATCATCCACGCCGATCAATCCGCCGAGAGCGGCATCCGCGCCCAGCGCGCCCGCGTCGCGGATCTCGTCGCACGACTCGCCACGATCAACGAACCCGACGCCCAACGGCTGATCAGCGTCGCCGAGGCGCTCGTGAAGAAGAGCATCTGGATCCTCGGCGGCGACGGATGGGCCTACGACATCGGCTACGGCGGTCTCGATCACGTTCTCGCTTCGGGCCGCAACGTCAACGTCCTCGTGCTCGATACCGAGGTGTACTCCAATACCGGCGGTCAGTGCTCCAAGTCGACACCCCGCGCCGCCGTTGCGAAGTTCGCCGCGGGCGGAAAATCGCTCGGCAAGAAAGACCTCGCGATGATCGCGATGACCTACGGTCATGTGTATGTCGCGACAGTCGCCATGGGCGCGAACGACAATCAAACGGTCAAGGCGTTCCTGGAGGCGGAAGCCTACGACGGTCCTTCGCTGATCATCGCGTACAGCCATTGCATCGCGCACGGCATCAACATGCGGGACGGTATGGATATTCAGAACCAGGCGGTGGACTCGGGGCACTTCCCGCTGTTCCGCTACAACCCGATGTTGCGAACCGAGGGCAAGAGCCCGCTGGTACTCGACTCCAAGCCGCCGCGCGTGTCGTTTGCGGATTTCGCGTATCGGCAGAACCGATTCAAGATGTTGACGAAGAGCAAACCCGATGACGCCAAGCGTCTGCTCAACCTGGCATCGCAGGATGCGAAACATCGATGGGAACGCTACAAGAGCCTGGCGGATGCGGAAGCCGCAATGGCGGCCACCGGCGGCAACGGACACAGCTAGCATTGCGTCGACGAAACAGCCAATGAAGGAATCGAGAGCCCGGCCATGAACTTCGAAACCAACTACATGGGCATGACCCTCAAGAATCCCCTTGTCCCGTCCGCGAGCCCGATGACCAGCGATTTGGACGGAATTCGCCGGCTCGAAGACGCCGGCGCGGCGGCAATCGTCCTGCCATCGCTGTTCGAAGAGCAGATTCGGCACGACGCCGCGGAACTTGTGCATCATCTCGAACAGGGGACTAATAGTTACGGCGAAGCGATCACGTACTTCCCCGAACCGGCCAGCGATGAATTCGCGATCGGTCCCGAGGCCTATCTGAAACACGTCGACGAAGCCAAGCGCACGACGGGCGTCCCCATCATCGCCAGCCTGAACGGATCGACGATGGGCGGCTGGACGGACTACGCTCGAAACATGGAGCAGGCCGGCGCCGACGCGATCGAGCTCAACATCTATCACGTGGCCGCGGATATCGACGTGCCGGGCGAGGACGTCGAAAAGCGTTATATCGAGATTCTCTCGGCCGTGCGTTCCGCCGTGAACATTCCCGTCGCCGTCAAACTGGGCCCGTACTTCAGCTCGATGGCGAACATGGCGAAGAAGCTCGACGAAGCCGGCGCCGACGCCCTTGTGCTGTTCAATCGCTTTTATCAGCCGGATATCGATCTCGAGCTGATCGAAGTCGTTCCGAACGTCGTCTTGTCCAACTCTCACGAACTGCGACTGCCGCTGCGATGGATCGCCATCCTCTACGGTCGCATCGAAACCAGTCTCGCCGCGACGACGGGCGTTCATTCGGCGCAAGACGCAATCAAGCTCACGATGGCCGGCGCCGACGTCATCCAGATGGCGAGCACCCTGCTTCGCCGCGGCTCCCACGCGCTGACGGATATTCTCGACGGCATGAAGCAGTGGATGGAGGAGAACGAGTACGAATCGCTTCAGCAGATGAAGGGAAGCCTCAGCCAGAAGTCGTGCCCGGATCCGACGGCGTTCGAACGTGCGAACTACATGCGGGCGCTGCAGCGGTATATGTAGACGCCGCCGCAGGTCGGGTCATCGACCCGACACGACAAGCACGCAACGCCGAGACCGCGTAGGTCGGGTCATCGACCGAATGGCATGTAGACATAACTTCTTTTACGACGCGCACTTACAAGCGGTTGCGCAATAGATGACCTCCCGTTGCAATGGTGTTGTCAAGTAAAGGCACCGTTACGACAGGAGGTCGATCATGCGTAGTTTGAGGGTTGCCGCCCGTGGGCTCAAGGGGCTTGTCGATTCCGAATGTCACTTTTCTCTTATTCCACAGGCGACCATCGATGCGATCAGTCGTGCGGTCGGGTATCGCGGCCGGCGTTGCTTTTGGACGCCGACTGTCATTGTGTGGACCTTCCTGCGACAGATCCTCGTCAGCAATTGCGCTTGCCGCGAGGCCGTCGCCATGACGATCAGCGGATCTCTCGCTCGCGATATTCAGCGACACGGCGAACCACAATGTTCGATATCCGGTGATCCCAGCGCCTATGCACAGGCGCGTGGCAGACTCCCGCTGAAGTGGTTCGAGGCACTCCATCGGCGCATCTCCGACGATGTGTGCGGTCGCGTGGGCGACACGCTGCGCTGGTGCGGACGTCGCGTTCGCATCATCGACGGCGCGACGATCAGCATGCCGGATACGCCGGCGTTGCAGGCGGCATTTCCGCAACCCCATGGTCAGAAGCCCGGCTGCGGTTTTCCACAACTTCGCCTGACGGCGATTTTCTGTCATGCGAGCAGCGCCCTGTTGGATCTGACGGTCGATGCGCTTCGCGTGCAGGAACTTCCCCTCTTGCGACGCATGCTCCAGCGGTTTGATTCCGGCGATGTCATCGTTGCCGATCGCGCCTATCAAAGCTATGCAGACGTGGCGGAATGGCGACGTCACGGCATCGACGTGCTGCTGCGGCTGAATGAAGCACCGCTTCCGAATCTGCGGCCGTTGCGCCGTCTGGACCGCAACGACACGTTGATCGTGTGGCGTCGGCCGAAGAACCGCATACGACATCTTTCGCCGGAACAATGGGCGGTGTTGCCGGAATCGATGCACGTTCGACGGGTCGAAACGACTGTGGCTGCGTACGGATTCCGCACGCAGCACATCCAGGTATTGACGACCTTGCTTGACGAGGCGGCCTACTCGGCCGAATCGATTGCCGCGTTGTATCGTGATCGTTGGATGGCTGAGTTGAACCTGCGGAGCCTGAAGACAACGCTGAACATGGAAGTGCTCCGGGGAAAGTCGCCAGATATCGTTCGCAAGGAAGTGTACATGTACGCCGTGGCCTACAACCTGATTCGTTCGTTGATGTGGCGCGCGGCGAGGAGTCGCGATGGCGATCCGCGACGACTGAGTTTCGACGGAGCGCGGCAGCGAATCACAGCGATGGCGCCGTTCCTCGAAATCCTCCACGCACACAGCGATCGTGTCGCCTTGCTACAAAGACTCCTGGAACTCGTCGCCGCCGACAAGCTCCCGAATCGACCTGACCGAATCGAGCCTCGAGCCGTCAAACGCAGACCCAAGACGTACCTGCGGCTCACCCAATCACGATCCAAAATCCGCGCAAAACTCCGAAAAACTCACGCGGCTTAGCTTCATGCCATTCGGTCGATGACCCGACCTACACGCTGCCGTGCAGCCACTCCGGCACGGGCAGTCGCGCCACGTGCGACATCGCGCAGACTGCGATCCCCCATACATGAATCACGATCGATGCGATCAGCAGACTCCGCGCGAGCTTCGACGGCTTCGCGCCGATGCCGACGATGATCGCAATCATCAAGACGGGCAGATAGTCCAGACTGAATCGGTGCCCGAACTGCCAGAAGCCGGTATTGAAGTACATCAACAACGGAATCAAACATGCAACGCATCCGATGAGCGCCGACCTCGCCAGTTTCTCCCGATCCGGGCGAATCGCACCCACGATCGCATAGATGATCGCCGGCGACGTCAGGAACAGGCTCATGCCGTTTGGATCATACGCCAGCCAGGGAAAGCCACTAGTCCCGAGCGAAGGCGGTGCGAGAAAAAACCAGAACAAGTTGACTGGAATGAACCCGAGGCCGAACTGACCATGTTCGTGCATCAATTCGGCAGGCCGGCCGCGCAGCAACATCGCCGAATAGTGGAAATCGAACGGCGTGCCGAATCGCGCGGCGTTGTAGGCACAGAGCAGCCCAATCGCGACGAGCGGCCCAGCGGCCAGCAACGCAATGGACTTCCATTCGCGTCGTCGCAACATTGCGACCACAAAGAACACAGCCGCAAACATCGCCGTCGGTCGCGCCAGCATTGCAAGGCCGACCGCAAGACCGACGAGAATCACACGTCGCTTTCCGAAGAACTCAACAAGCGCCAGGAGCAGACCGCACATAGCGCACGAGTGCGCGAAGTGCCAATCGCCGCCGCGCGCCGCCGCCTCCCAAACGGCGGTGCCGAATGCAAAGAAAGCAACGATCAGATAATGATCGCGGGGAATCATCGGCTCGCCGTGAATTCGAATTGACGCCCGCCGCGCAACGATGTCAAACAGGAGCACTGCGACGACCATCAGCAATCGACACATGCCGGCCGACGTAACCATATCTCCGACGATCGCCACGAACGGCATCGCGACGAATGCCGGTAGCGGCGGATAGGCGACGTAGAACCGCCCCGGCTCGGCTGTCGGGATCAGTTCATCGAGTTTCGTTTCCGGCGATTGCCAGTTCTCCGGCGAGACCCATAAATGGCCTTCGAGAATTGCCCCGGCCAAGTGAGTGAACCACTGCGGCGTCGGTACGGACAGGTGTTTTCGCTGCTCCGGCAGACCGAAGTAGACGAGCATTGCGAGGACGGCGATCACGTAGGGATTCGCTGTTCGCGCCGCCGCACTCGACTCACCGATCTCGTTCATTGCGGCAATCCAAGTTGCGCCTTGTCCACATGTCAAGCGTCACGCGTCGCGATGCGAGAATCGGCGTTTGCTTGAAACCCCGCCGGAGTCCCTATTTAATGACGTCCATGTACGAACAGGTAGCCATCATCGGCGCAGGACAGATGGGTACGGTTTGCGCCGTCATGCTCGCGGATCGCGGCGTTCACGTGCGACTCTGGGGTCGATCACCGGAGCACATCGAGGCCCTTCGCGTGCGACGAGAAAATCAGCGCCACTTGCCCGGCCTGCGAATCCCCGAGCGCGTTTCGTTCACCTGCGATCCCGCGGCGGTCTTTCTCGGCGCGGAACTTGTCATCGCCGCCGTGCCTTGCCAGTATCTTCGGACCGTATTCACGCAACTCGCCGATGCGTGCCCGCGCGACATCCCTGTGGCCAGCGTGACAAAGGGCATCGAGAACGAGACGCTACTTCGGCCGACGCAGATCATCAGCGAGGTCCTGGGGCATACGTCCGTCGTGGCCCTCAGCGGGCCCAACATCGCGCCGGAACTCGCGCAATGCCTGCCCGCGACGATCGTCGCCGCCAGTAAAGACATCGAACTGGCAAAGAGCGTACAGGACACATTCAGTTCGCAGTGGCTTCGCGTCTATACGAATACGGACCTGCTCGGCGTCGAACTTGCCGGGGCGACGAAAAACGTCGTCGCGATCGCCGCCGGAATCGTCGACGGGCTGAAGGCGGGCGACAACGCGAAAGCCGCGCTACTCGCGCGCGGTCTCGCCGAGATCCAGCGCCTCGGCGTCGCCATGGGCGCACGCAGCGAGACATTTGCGGGACTCGCCGGGCTCGGCGATCTCGTGACGACGTGCATCTCGCCCGTGGGCCGCAATCGCAGCGCCGGAGAACTCATCGGCAAAGGCAGGACGATTGACGAAGTGCTCAAGTCCACATCGTCCGTCATCGAGGGTATTCCCACGACGCGCAGCGTTTTTCAGCTCGCTCGACAGTACGACGTCGAAATGCCGATCGTGGAGGCCGTGCACGGCGTTCTGTTCGAGGGCAAAGAGGTCATCGCCACGCTGAGCGAACTGATGACGCGACGCCTCAAGCACGAGGACTGATCGCGATGAGCGAGACGACGGGATGGGGAATTCTCGGCTGCGGCCGAATGACCGATCGACGCGTGGCGCCGGCGTTTCGCCAATGCCCGACGGCGCGGCTCGTTGCATTCCAATCCCGCGACGCCGGCAAGGCCGAAGCGTATCGCGCCAAGTACGACGCTGAGATCGCCTACAGCGACATCGACGCATTTCTTGCCAATGACGACGTACAGGCCGTCTATATCGCGACGCCACCGGCGATGCACGTCGAGCACGTCCTGCAGTGCCTGGACGCCGGCAAGCATGTCCTCGTCGACAAGCCGATTGCGTTGACGGCCGCCGACGCTCTGAGACTTGTCGATTCCGCCGAACACCACGGTAAGACGCTCGGGGTTCTCCATCAGCAGCGATTCCATCCCGCAATTCGCCGGCTGGTCCGACTTGCGACCGACGGCACGCTCGGCGCGCTGCACGTGGTCCGCATTCAGATCGCGATGTGGCTACGAATCGAGGGCAACTGGCGCTACGACGCCGCCGTCGCCGGCGGTGGCGCCGCTATGGATCTCGCGCCACACGCCCTCGACATCCTGTTGCACCTGCTGGGCGCCCCACGACGGATCACGGCGACGACGTCCACGCATTGTCTGGACGCCGACGTGGAGGACTTCTGTGCGGCAACGATTGATTTCGAGAAGGGTCCAATCGGCCTTGTCGACGTCAGCTATAGCGCCCACGGCTACGGCGGGCGCATCGAGGCCTTCGGCGATCGCGGGACATTCGTTTCCGACGGATGCCTGCAGCAGGCGGACGAATTCACGATGAGCCTTCGAACCGCCGACGAATCCGTCTCCGCGGAAACCCATCGGTACGACGGCATGTGCTTCAGGGACGCGATCGAGGACTTTTCAGCCGCCGTGCGCATGAATCGCGCCCCGATCGTTACGGGACGACACGCGGTGCGGGTCATGCGAGCGATCGGCGCCATCTATGATTCCGCCGGTTCCGGCCGATCCGTCTCGATTCCGCCGGAATGAGCCGTCCGATTCGCCTTGAGACGACTGTGGGATATCGCCTACACTACGGGGTCCTCCAGGAAGTCACGGAGTCCGCCGTTTTCCGGTCGCCGAAGCGTTTCCTGCAAGGATAATGTCGATCGGCGACATCGATAAAAAGGACGCGAAGCGAGAATGACCTACGATCCGGCCACCCCGAATCGACCGCAGAAGGCGGCCTCGTCGGACCGCCGCGGCACGTTCGATCGGCAGTACCTGGCGTCCTATCGCGTGCTGTGGTTGATCGCTGCGGGCGTCACCGGCAATCGATCGATGGCGGACGACGTTGTGCAGGAAGCCGCGATGATTGCCCTGGGCAAGCTGGAGCAATTCACACCTGGGACGAATTTCAAGGCCTGGATGGGACAGATCGTGCGACATGTGGGAGCCAACGCCGCTCGAAAGGAATACCGGCGACGGGCGACGTCGATCGGCGAAGACGGTGTCAGCGATGTCGCCGATCCGAACCGACGATCCGCGGGCGATTCTCCGGTGGATCGATCGTCCGGAAGGCTGGCGACGGATCAGGACCACTTCGACGACGCCGTGGTCCGCGCGCTGAATGAGCTGTCGGACGTCGCGCGAGCCTGTCTCCTGCTGAAGTCCGTTGAAGGAATGGACTACGCCGAGATCTCGGCGCTCCTTGATATCCCGTCCGGGACGGCCATGAGCCACGTGCATCGCGCTCGGAAGCACATGGGCGTGCGACTGATGTCCGATCGAGCGAACCGGGGGGCACAGGCAAGCGCCTGAGGAAACGATGACGAACCAGACAGAAAAGCTCGAACGATGGATCAACGCCTATCTGGACGGCGCGCTGGACCCGATCGATGCGGCCCGCTTCGAGTCCGTCGTGGATCGCAATCCGTCGCTGCGCGAGCGGCTCGATACGCATCGACTGATCGAAGCCTCGCTGAACCGCACCTTCGCGCCGCCCGTGCGAAAGCCGGCAGCGCCGTCGAGCATCGTGCGTGAGACGATTTCGATGGAAGCGGCTGAACCCGCTGGCGAGGCCGCGCCGCCTAGCGCGCGGACATCGGGTCGCTTCTTCAGAAAATTCGCGATGGCGGCCATGCTCGCCATCGTCGCCTTTGGCGGTTATTGGGGGTGGCAGAATCGCGCGCTGTTCATCGGCACGTCCGGCCCGCTGACGTTGACTCAATTTTACGAGAAATCGGCGGCCAACGATTTCAAGGAAGACTGGGTCTGCAAGAACGAACGGCAGTTCCAGACGACGTTCTGGTATCGGCTCGGATCTGGCGTCGCACTGGCGTCGGCGCCGTCAAACGTCAAAGTCCTCGGTATCAAGTACGGCAACACGCTGTCGCCTCAGTCCGTCCATCTGACAGCCAAGGTCGACGGCAAAGGCGTCGTCGTCTTTGTCGACAGTAAGCACAACGATCGCAAGGACGACGTTTCATCCGATGGTCTGCACGCTTTCCGGAAAGAGACGGACCATCTGGTGTTCGTCGAAGTCTCACCGCTGGATCATCCCGCCGTCCTCGGCCTGTTGTCGGAAACGGAGCTTCCTGTCGAATGGACGCAGGAACTCGACATTCCGATGGCGAATCAAAACTAAGTCAGAATTCCACGACCCGTCGTGAGCTCGCGTTGGCGATCGCGCAGTATGCGCGACGTCCTGCGGACGTCAGAATTCCCGCCTGGAGAACTTCCATACCGCAATCGCGACAATGACCGCCTCGAAGAGCAATGATGAACCGATCGACGTGACGGGATTCACATTGCCGATCCGGCGTTCCGCCGCCTCCGCCTTTTCGTAGTCCAACGTCATCATGCCGAGGTCGACCGTCCCCGAGCTGGGCTGCCCCGAAACTTCCGATTCGACAGTAGCGCCAATCAGGTTCCCCGCGATGCTGGGAATCTCCCGCATGTTGGGAAACACCGTCTTCAACACTTCGGCGCCGCGCACCCAGCGTGCATCGACCTTTAACCCGAACGCATCGGACTGTTCAAGGAACTCATAGGTAATCTGCGGAGCAAAAACGCAGAGCCATGCCAGCATCGTGAGCAGGAATGAAGCCATTGCGTTTCGCGTCATCACGCCGAACAGCGCCGTGAACGCGTAGAGGTAGCTATAGAGAATGACGAACAGCGGAATGCACCAGAGATACGCCGGCGCCCAGTAGTGCCAGCGCAGTCCGGCGACGAGAAACGTCAGCACGACGAACAGCGCCGACTGAATCAGCACGAACACCATGCTTCCGAAGTATTTGCCGAGGAACAAGGTCGATCTGGAGATCGGCTTCGACACGGCCACATCGATCGCCCCACGCTCCATCAGCGACGGAATCACGCCGCACGTTGCAACGATCGACAGGATGATGCCGACGAAGCCGATGTACCATCGACCGATGAGTTGCGTGAGAATCGCGCCGATGATCGCCCGCCCTTCCGGCGTCGACGGCGCGATTTGCAGTGACTCAATCGGCACGGCGCCGAAGAACATACTCACGCCCGAATCCGAAATGCTGACGCTCGCCATCGCCAGCGACAGGAGAAGCGTCAGGCCTGCAAAAATCCAGAACAGCTTCTTGTCGAGCGCCTCGCGAAACGAATCCACGATCAACGCCCGGATCTGCATCGCAATCATTGGCCGGCCCCCCCTTCGGCTCGCATCGGGCGACTTGGTCCGCCAACGGGCCTCGCCACGTTGCCCCCTGTCGCCTCGACGAACACGTCCTCCAGGCTTGCTCGCCGCGGTCGGACCGACTCAATCGCAATTCCCGCGCCGCGCAACACGTCGATCACTTTGTTCACGCGATCCAATTCAATTGTGTCCACGCGGATCTTCTCGCCGCTGATGCTCGCATTCAATTGCGCCAACGGCGCGCTGACGCCGGAGAGATCCCCGATGGCGACGATTTCGTATTCGGGCGACGACTCCATCAGATCCTGCAGTCTGCCTTCGCGAACGACGCGGCCCTCGCTGATGATCACGACGCGATCGCACACCAACTCCAATTCGCCCAAGAGGTGCGAGTTGATGAAGACCGACCGTCCTTCGTCTCTCAGTTCCTGTAGCAACACGCGAACGTCGCGCCGGCCCATCGGATCGAGTCCGTCCGTCGGCTCGTCCAGCACGACGAGTCGGGGATCGTTCATGAGCGCCTGCGCGATCCCAAGACGTTGAAGCATGCCCTTTGAGTATTTGTCGATCCGCGTGCCCGCCCATTTCGCCATACCGACGCGCTCGAGCAAAACCGGCGCCCGCCTGCGGCGCTCCGCGCGCGGCACGCCGGCCAGCGCGGCGTAATAGTCGAGCAATTGTGCGCCTTTGAGATAGCCCGGGAATCGATGTGCTTCCGGCAGATAGCCGATGCGCCGCTTCGCCTCGCGATCGCCGATGCATCGGCCGAGGACCGTGCCATCAGCGCGATCGGCACGAATCACGGTCATCATGATCTTGACGAGCGTGCTCTTGCCGGCGCCGTTGGGCCCCAGCAGACCGAAGATCTCGCCGGCGCCGACGCGCACCGAGACGCCGTCCAGCGCCCGGACGCCGTTCGCATACGTCTTCGCGACGTCATGCAGATCCACTGCGAATTCACTCTGGTGGATGTCTTCGGCCATGGCCGGAACGATAAGCCTATCGACGACAGTATGCCACTGTTCGCTGAATCGCGGGCGCCATCACGCCAGGTTCGGCACATGCTCAGACTTTGGAATTGCGCATGTCATTTGACGCCGGATGAACGTGCACCCACCGAATTCATGGCCCCAAGAGCGCCGCGACCATTGCCTGCAAGTCGCGACCATCGTGCAGAAGGTCAGCATTCACATCCGAGGCGCGCAGAACCGACGCATCCGATGTCTGCCCCAACATCGCGGATACGAACAGCGGCACGTCGTCGATCGTCACTTCCCAGTCGCCTGTCGTATCACCGCGCAGGAACGTTTCAAATGCCACGTATTCGCCGGCATCCACATTCCCGTCGCCGTTAATCGTTGCCGGAATCTGCGTCGACGCCGAAAGCGCTCCACCGTCGGCATCGCCGTACGCGGCGAAGGCGAGGTGAATTTCATCCGGTACGCTGCCGTAATGCGCGGCCAGATCGATCGTCCCTTCCAATACGCCGCCGTTCGCGCCTGTTGCGGCCTGCGTCGCCACGCCGCCCGGTACGTCGAACCAGCCCTCATAGTCGTTCGAGTTCTCGTCGGCCAGAAAGGCGTCCCATGCAGCAACCTGCCCAGCCTTCGCCCATGGCGCCGCACCCAATGCGCCCGGCGTCTGCGCGACGAGAATGAAATGATCACGACCTTCGCCGGCATCCGGTCCCGCGACATACAAGACGCCGTTCAACACGCATGCCGACAGCGTCTGCGAACCGTTCGATGCCGCAGTCTGCACGTTCGCCTCGGGCAATCCGTCCATCGTCCAGGCCGGCGCGACGGCGCCTTCCACCTGCACGTGCCAATCCGCTCCGCTGTTGTTGTCCCAGGTTGCTGCGCCGTTATTGAAGGCCACATCCACCTGCGTCGCGTTCGACGGAACATTGACCGACGCGATCCATCGCGACGAGCCGCCGTCGAACGTCATCGCCACGTCATTAGCGAGCACAGTCGACCAGTTGTCGAACCCGACATGCGCGAAGACACTCGCCGCCCCGGCCAACGGACCGCCGGCCGCGTCAAATGACATCATTACGGGCGAACCCGCCTGCGCCGCGGCGGGCGTCCAGACGACGCGATCGCCGCCGCCGCCGGTCGATCCCGAACCATCGCCGATATAGACGTGCTGAATCGGGCTGCGCTTGATGAGGCCCTTCGTATCCGTCGCCTCAACGTAGTAGTCGATCGTGACATCGCGAAGGTCCGTCACTTCGACGTAGTACTCATCCGCAATGTCGTTCGGCAGGACGAAGAAGTTGATGCTAGGATCGTTGTGGAAATTCCCAGTCGGGAAAACGCGTTTCAACATCGCGAGCGACTGCCAGCTCATCGCATCGCCGTACACCATGTTTGCGTCGTCGACGACGCCGTCCGCGTCAATGCGATACTTGAGGGATACATCCGCGACGCCCGACACGTCATCGACAAATGTCCAGATCCAGAAGTCGCCATCGTCGATGTACTGCTGGTAGCCGTATTGCGGGCCGAAATTCAGCGAACCGGGGTTCCATGGATGGCGCTGCGGCAGCCAGATCGTCGGCGGCGTCGCATCCAACGAGGCATCGCCGATCACGATGTCGGCGTGGGCCGCCGCTTCGTTGCACGCGATCGTGGGCTTTACTTCGAAATCCAGCGACGTGCCGTAATACATGTAGCCGCTGTTGAGCGCGCCGAGAAAGTAATGCCATGCCCGTTCCGCATGCGTCGCGGATGCATCGGGATAGAGAATCTTCTCGATATTCACGCCACCGGCGATCTGCTCGGCCGTCTCGACGCGATTCTGCGCCGACGTAATCACGGCCCAGTTGCGTTCGTCTTCGGCCCAACCGTTCGCGACATCGATTTGCCCCGAACCATCGACGAGCGGCCAGTTCCAGTTCAGGAACGCGGGCGAACCGAAGTCACCGTCGGCGTTCACCCAGGCGCCGTCCTCAACATGCACGACGTCGTCAACCGGCACCGGATGATTCGCGAGGTATTGCTCGATCGTCGTCGGTACGTACCCCGCCGCATTCGCACTGTTCACAAAATTGGGAACGGCCTCCATGTAATAGCTGTATCCGCCGCCCCACGCGTTGTCGCCGTCGTGGGCCATCAGCACGAGCTGCGGTCGCCCCGACGGGTTGTGGGCATTCAGTGCATTGAAGTGGCCGAGACCGATCGGGTTGTAGCCATCTTCCCAGCTGATCGCCTGCGCCGCCGGCACGACGACCATCGAGAAGTCGTCGCCCGTCGTCGGATCGATGTACTTCGCGCGATGCGGTGTATATGAATACGGATACGCGTTGACTGGCGAACAGCCGCGCGAAATCGTCACGCGATACCAATCAGCCTGCGAGGCGTTCCGTTGATCGGCGGCGTTCGGCGGATCGCAATTGATCCCGCCCGTGCCGAGGACGACCGGGAAGTTGCTGCATGCCCGCGAGATGTGTTCGTTCGAAACGACGACCCAATCGATTCCCTCTTCAACCATCGGCTTGATCAGTCGCGTCGAAAACGCCATCTCCGGCGGAAAGATCCCATGGCTTAATCCCGGCGACGCCCCCCACGCATCGTCATATACGGCCTTGTAGAGCTGGATCTCCTTGCGGACCGTCGCTTCATCGACAAGCGGAAGCAAGGGGTGATGAAACGGGAAGATCACGACATCCATCCGCGGCTTGCCGCCGGACGTCGTCCAGTTTCGTGCTTCACGAATCGACTGATACCAGCTCGGCGAGTAGCCGAGTTGACTCGCGGCGCCGAGGCTGAAGATGTTCTCGACGAGTCCGCCGGAGTAGCTCATCTGGGCGCCGGCTTCGGGCGCCCAGCGGATCGAATCAACCGAATCGCGCGTGCGATACTGATACCCCGCCACGCGGTCGGCCTTACCGAAGATGTCTCTCAGGTCGTTCTCCGGGTGTGCGGCCCCGGCGTCCTTTCGCAGGATTGACTCCCAGGCTCGCTCGTAGCGATCCGCCCCCGATGCCTGCGGCGCGGGCCAATAGATCGGTTGCTCCATATGCCAGAGATAGGTGAAATGGACCGACTCGCCGAGGGCGGGTCGGGCTGCCGCAATTGTCGCCAACCCGGCGAGAACCAGGAGAGAAGCACAAGACTGCCGTGGAGACATGACCCAACCCCTAAAACAAGACAAGTAACTCGTTTTAGCACAGATTAACAAAAAAGGACCGGAACCTCAAAGGTTCCGGTCCTTCGTCGTTTCTTGAACCGCCTCGACGCAATCGCTCCAAACGGTCGTGCGTGCGGCGTTGGGGGCCCTAGCCACCGGTTCGCCTCATACCGGAAGGCTTAAGGATAACGGGCGCGTCGGCGTCTGCAGCCTCGTCCTCGTTATTGCCTGTGTCCGTCTCGCCGAGTGCTCTGCTCTGGCTGACGGCGTCGGCCTTATCGATGATCTTCCCGCAGGCCGGGCAGGTGATTCCGTCTTCCGTTCGAAGCATCTCCTGGACCTCGACCGGCGAGAGCTCGAATGAGTTCCCGCAATGCGAACAGGAATACTGGTTCTTGATTTCGGCGAGACCGGGAGACACTTCCTGGCGGGGCATCAGATAGACCCAGCTGAGTATGCCCCCGATCACGAGAACGACAAGAACGCCAATCAAGACTACTGGACGCGAATTCAAGGAAAAACCTCACAAAGAAGCCGACTTCATCGACATTGTCGACTCGATTTGACTCTGGCTCGCGCCACTCAGTATTCTCATTCGAGCCCGGACGTCAAGACAATCCCGCTCGCGGATCCGAGGGGGATATTGTCGACGCCCTATGGACCCTCGGAATCAGAAACCGTAGCCGTCGTCGTACAATTCGTCCGGCTGGCAATCCAATCGGCCCCAAGCGCCGCGGACCTGGAACTCGCCTTGGGGGCTCGGATACCACGTTTCAGGCGCCATGTTGAGCGTGCTGCTGTGTCCGTCAGCAAAGGCAACATTGAACCGGGACAGCTTCTTGTGATTGCCGGAAATGGATACAACGTTCGGCGATTGAACGATCGACGCCCGCCCATTGCACAGCATTTGCTGATGCGCACGCGGTTCCTGCCAAGCGATCGTCGCACCCGTGTCGGGAATGCGCGTGATCGGCCGACCGTAGATCCCATACACGCGGGCACCGTTCTGGCCGCTCAGCGTCAGGTTGTTCATTCGAAATGCGGTGCCGTACTCTTTGTAGTAGGACTTTTCAATCGCTGTGTTTCCGCCGTCCGGGTCCGCTGCGGATCCTGTCAGTCCCCCCTGGTATCCGAAATCATCTCCGGGACATTGGAACACCTGGAATTGTCCGAAATCACCGGGGTCGACGCTGTTTACGTTGATATCCCCGAAGCCGTACATGAGCCGATTAAACGGTCTCGTATTCGGTCCGAACGCCTGGCCGAATCCTGTGACGCCCATGAACGTCCCTGGACCGCCGCCGTACTCGAAATAGCCCTCGCCAACCCAACCGCCGGATGGCGAATGGACTGACTCGCGATGGATGGGGCCCAGCACGCCGCGAGGATCGTCGGCGGAATAGGCGTGCCCCGTCTGAACGATCGAGCGGAGATTGGAAAGACACTTCGTGCGCTGGCCTTCGGCTCGCGCATTCGCCAATGCCGGCAACAGAATGCTGATCAAGACGGCGATGATCGCAATGACCACGAGCAGCTCGATCAGCGTGAAACCCGGCCGAACGCGTCGGCGATTGTTGATGTTCATCTCACTAATCCTCCAGAACAGAATTCCATTTGGATGGAGCGGCCGGACTCAAAGGAAGTCGAGTCGACGCATGATGCAGCGGTCCACTACCGTGCACTCTCCGAGCGGTGGCGAGCCGCTTGTCGAAACCATCCGTCTCATGCCAGTTATCTTAGGCGACGTAAACCGCCGATGGTTTACGCCGAAACTCCGGCCGGACGCTCTCGCGTGGGCGTTTTACCGGATCCCCCCGAATTCGCGTCCTGCGCAGGGCCGGATCGCGCGCATCCATCCATGATACGCGCCGCCAACCCGCGGACAATCCCTTACATATCGGGTCGATCCGCCGCCAAGCTGATCCATTGATGGGATTAACGCATGTAGCGCGATATATTTTCAGGGAATTCGGGCCGGCACCACCCGGACGCTGCTAGATCGTGCGGCCAACAGCCGCCGCAATCGCTCGGGCCTCTCCCATCAATTCCGTAAAACCTTTCGGCGTAATGGATTGCGCGCCATCCGTCATGGCATGCTCAGGATCCGGATGCACCTCAATCAGCAGTCCGTCAGCGCCTGCGGCAATTGCCGCCCGGCTCATGGCGGGCACCATATAGGCGTGCCCCGTTCCCTGAGACGGGTCGATCACGATCGGCAGGTGCGACTCCCGCTTGATTGCCGGAATAATCGCAAGCGGAAGCGTGTTTCGAACGTAGGATTCATGCGTCCGGATTCCACGTTCGCACAGAATCACGTCCTGATTTCCCTCGCTCATAACATATTCCGCGGCGAGCAGAAATTCTTGCAGCGTCGCGCTCCAGCCACGCTTCAACATGACGGGCTTCTTCGTTCGACCGGCGGCGATCAGCAAATTGAAGTTGTGCATGTTCCGCGTGCCGATCTGGAGCACATCGGCGTACTCGGCGACCAGATCGACCTGGTCGATGCTCATGACCTCCGTCACGATGGCCAGGCCGGTTTCGGACCGTGCTTTCGCCAGGAGTTTCAGCCCTGCCTCGCCAAGGCCCTGAAAATCGTAGGGATTCGTTCTGGGTTTGAACGCGCCGCCGCGCAGCCCTATGGCCCCCGCCGCCTTGACCGCCGTCGCCGCTGCCAGCAACTGCGTCTCATTTTCGACGCTGCAAGGCCCAGCGATCACAGCAACTTTGTCGCCACCAACCGAGGAACCGTTTCCGAGCGAGATCACTGACGCTTCTTTCTTCACTTCGCGACTCGCCACTTTGTAGGGTGCGAGAATCGGAACGATGCGATCCACCATCGGCGATCGCTCCAGCGAAGACATGTCCACGCCGCGCTTATCGCCGATCGCCGCAACGACCGTTCGATCCGTCCCGACGATCACATGGTCCGTCAGCCCGAGTTCGCGAATAAGCCCCACGACATGGTCAACATCCTCTTTGGCGCAACCTGACTGCATTACGACGATCATTGCAATGTTCCTGTCCCGTGCGTCCCCGATCGGCGATCGGGATCAAAGCCCTCTATGATACCTGAATCGACATTCTCATGCCGCCTGCCGTCCGGAAACACGATTCGTGCGTTTCTATGAGTGCGAGCTTACGATCGCAATGGCATAGATAATCGGAACCGGCGAACCACTTCATGCGTCCAACGAGTCGTGACGCGCGACGTGTCGCCGACAGCCGCGACGCGCCGGCCGACATCAAAGGAGAATCCATGACCACGCAATACCGACTCCAACGCATTCTGAAGATTCTGCCATTCATGGCGGTTCTCTTCGCCGGCACAACATTCGCTCAGACGCCGGATGACGAAGGCCCCGCCGTCACGGTCTATTCGACCGCCGACGCCGCCGACTTCGATCCGCAGCGCTACATCGCCCAGCAGCGTATGGGGATGGACCCCAACTTCGTGTGGCAGGTCCCCGGCTACGCGGTCGTCAAGGAAATCCGATCCGCGTCGCTTCAGCCCGGCATCAACGACCTGCAGTTTACGGACGTCGCGGAATTCATCGACCCGACGACTGTCAGCTTCACGGATCTTTCGCATCCCGACGCGACGCGCGTCCTTGAACAGAATTTCCGATTCGACCTCGTCAGCCCCGGCAAGCTCCTCGATCGATACATCGATCAGGACATCGGCGTGTATGTGCAGATGGGCGACGGAACGGAACTCGTCAAAGGCACGCTCCTGTCCTCCGCCAACAACAGCCTCGTCATTCAGACATCCGAGGGCATCCGCGTCGTCAACGGCCTCGGTCAGTCCATACAACTCGGCAATCTGCCCTCGGGCCTGATCACGCGACCGACATTGCTCTGGAAAATCGACACGACGGCCGGCGGCGACCACAAATTCCGAACGGCTTACCAGACGAACGGCATGACGTGGCGCGCCGACTACAACATCGTCGTCAACGACGACAGCACGCGCGCGGACATCGGCGCCTGGGTCAGTCTGCTGAACCTCTCCGGCGCGACTTTTGAAAACGCACGCCTGAAACTCATCGCCGGAGACGTGCAGCGTATTCAGCCGCAGCAGCCGATGTACCCGATGGCCGCCAAGCGCATGCGCGGCGGCGCCGAGATGGCCGACGCCGGCTTCCAGGAGAAGTCGTTCTTCGAATATCATCTCTACACGCTTCCGCGACGCACGGATATCGCCTCCAACACGACGCAGCAGATCACGCTCTTTCCGACGGCCCGCGATGTCGGCGTCGAAAAGACGCTCGTATACTTCGGCCAGCCGCAATCCTACTATTGGCGATTCGGCTCGCCCGCGATCGATCGGAACCTCGGCACGAGTTCGAACACGAAGGTCGACGTCTACCTGAAATTCAAGAACGCTGAAAACAATCAACTCGGTCGACCGCTGCCGAAGGGCAAGGTCCGCGTCTATCAGCGCGACGACGCCGACGACACGCTCGAATTCATCGGCGAGGACCTGATCGATCACACGGCCAAGGATGAGACGGTCCTCATCAAACTCGGGCAGTCGTTTGACGTCGTCGGCGATCGAAAGCAAATGGACTTCGAGGGCTCAGAGGGCGCGCATCGAATCGTCGAGTCGTTCGAAATCACGCTGCGCAATCACAAGCCGACGGAACAGAAAGTGATCGTCCGCGAAGCGCTTTACCGCTGGAGCGACTGGGAAATCACGCGCAAAAGCGACAACTTCGAGAAGATCGACTCGCGCACGATTCACTTCCCCGTGATCGTCCCCGCTGACGGGGAAAAGACCGTCACGTACACGGTTCGATACACCTGGTAAGAAGGACCCATCGCAGCGCATTGACCGCGGCCTGTCGGGCGACGTCCTCGCTCGGCAGGCCGCGTTTATTCCTGATTCGTCGGATTTTCCGGTCGACGCAGCGCCGTGAGATACGACCGAGAAATGCGTTACTCTGTGGGCAGGGTTTCCGGCCGGGCAAAGTCGTTTGCGACAGTTCCCGGCCTGATACGACGAAATCCTGATTGGGGAGTCCGCCAGGGTCGTCTCCCGGATTCGGAGAGTTGACCCGACGATGAAGGTTTGGGGACAATTCAGTCCAAATACAGGATCCGACGCCCGGTAACTCCCGCAACGCGAGACGGGGCATCGAAGATTCCGCTTTCCAGGAGGGACCACCGCGTGGGCGCCACGATCGGTCAACTCAAGCTGTTGGCATTATCCACGTTCATTCTTTCCGCCGGGTTCGTCCACATCCCGCTAGGTTCGGGCGACGGGGACTCCCGCGCCGTGTCGACCGCTCCTGCCGGCGACATCAAGCCGCTGAAGCTTCCCGAGGAGCCTGAAAAGAAGGACGCCGACGACAATTCATCGGACACTGTCAAGAAAGCTCAGGAAGCGATCGGCAAGCTAACGGACTCCGACTCGTCCGGCGCCGCCCCCGCAACCAAGCCGGCGGATTCCGAACCGAAGACGGAGTCCGCCCAGCTCGAAGTCTATGTGCCATCCGTGATCGCCCTGGCACGCGCCTTCGAGGATTCCAAGACGTCTGAGCTCGTCGAAGCCGTCGGCAATCTCATTCCCGAGGCCGACGAGATCACGGGCGACGATCACTTCGACGTTGCAGCCCTCGCGAAACTGTCGGAGCACCTTCTCAACTGGCCGGATACGTCGCTGACGTTTACGACGTTTGCGCAGGATCGCGACGGCCGCCCCCGCTGGGCCCTCCGCGTCGATTGGCCGCTGCCGGCGGTCGTCGATCGAGTTCGGACACTGCTGGCGGACGACTCAGCCAAGAAAATTCTCGAGAACGTCCGGCTCGTCGAAAGCGATCACAACGCATGGCGGCTGGAATTGCCCGACATGGTCCTCGCCTATCTGCGCGAGGCCGACGACGGCACCATGCTGACATCGACTGACAATCTCGTGCCGCCGACCAAGGTCTACGGCGTCGAGGAAACGGCCGACAAGAAAGGCCGCTATCGCGACTCGCGACTGTTCTGCCGCCTCAATCTCGATTCCGAGGATGAAGGCGCTCGCAACGCCATGTTCAGCGCGCTCGTCGGCGTCAGCTCGATTGACTACGAACTACGGCTGCTGAAGAACGGCAACTGGCGAGAGATGTTTGTCGTCAAGTGGAACGCGATGATCGGCCTCGCCGCCAAGGCCATTTTCCAGAAGACGAAGAGCAAATTCGAATGCCCGAACGACGCATTCGTGACAGCCGTGTTGAATCTTGGCACGCTTACAAAGGGCGCGCCCGACGGGATCACCGGCCTGCCGCCAGGGACGATCGGCTCTCGAACGACCGGCGAAATGGCCTTTTCGCTCATACCGGGCACCGGCTTTCTTCCGTTCCCCGATACCTACTACCAGTTTCGGACCGGTCCGCGGCACCTGATGGTCCACAAGATCCGGGACGCCATCAACGCGGATGCGAAGAAGCGCCGGGAAGACGATCGCCGCCCCGCCTGGTTCGAAGAGAACATCGACGGCCAGATCGTGTTCTGGAAGGACCCGACGGCCGACGGCAGCTACGGTCTCGCGCCGGCCACGTACAGAACCGTGATTTTCTTCGAACCGCCACTGACGGACGAGGAAATGAACCACAAGGTCGAAGACGGCGATTCGGACGAAGAGGACGCTGAAGAAGACGCCGCCGAAGACACGCAGCCGCGCATGGTCGTCATCGCCAACACATCCACGTGGGCCGACGACGCGGTTCGCAACTTCCGCAACCAGATCAAGGACGCGACAACGCTGCCGTCCACGAAGAAAATGGACTGGCAGGCGCGGATCAACTGGGCTCGCACCTATCAACTTGCCTATCCGTACATCGCCCTCGCCACCGGCATGTCGGAGGACGCCGGTCTTCCGCCCGAACCGAAGGAAGTGGACAACCTCCTTTCTGATTCACGCGTCGACGTGAAGATCAGCGTGGGCGGATTCCTCGCGCGACACGTCGGTCCCGTTCCCGTCGGGGGCCTGTACGTTCCGACTGTCGCGGCGCTGACATTGAACGCCTCGGCCGATCCGGGTTCGGAGATCGCGCGCGAGCAGACGGCCTGCCGCCGCCTCCGCGTTCTGTTTCACCACTGCAAACTGTTCAAGAAGGACTACGGCCGCTGGCCCGCGACTGTCGCCGAACTCGACGGCTACGTCGACTTCGCATCGCATCCGTACCTGCTCCAATTGCGGGAGAAGAAAGTCGGACTTCTCAGCAGCTTCGCATCCGCCTTTTCCATCGATGAGGCGTCGAAGACGAACGATCAGGAAGCATCGGACGATGCAATCGACGACACACTGTATGAAATCGACTGGTCGGACAACGACGCCGACTGGCGGCTCAAGCTGAGAAAGGGCGAATTCGTCGCCTATGACACAATCTACATCGACGCCGAGGGAGAAATCCATCGCGTCCCGAAATCGGACGAGAAGACCGCACGAATCAGCCGCGACGACAGATCCGGCGATACGGAATCACCCAAGCTGTAAACGAGCGAATGTTGCAGAATGACACACACGATTCCGACTGTGCGAATCGTGTCCATCTGAGGAGACGGAAATGCCCAGCAGCCCATTGATTCGATACCTGGCCATGTTGACCATCGTGATGACGTGCGTCGTGACGGACGCCGTCCGGCCGCAGCCGATCGCCCACGCCGACGACGTCGTCAAGTCGGCGCCCGACGACGATGCCGACGATTCGAAGGACGCGGACGACTCCGACGCCGACGAATCCAAAGAAGCGTCCAAGGAGAAGAAGAGTCCGATCAAGCGGCTCGTCGAAATCCGCATCGATCCCTTCCTGGTTGCGGCCCGACAACTGAACGTCCCATTGCCGGGGCGCGTCAGCACGACGCAGGAACTCCTCGATCGGCTCGATAAACTCGCCAAGGACGACGAGGTCGGCGGTATCCTGTTCGATCTCGACGGCGTGGGGCTGTCGATGCCCGACATCGAAGAGATTCGACGCGGCGTCGCGAAGTTCCGCGAATCCGGCAAGCCGGTTCGTGCATTCCTCAACAGCGCGGATCCCAACGGATACATGATCGCCGCCGGTGCGGATGAAATCGCCATGGCCCCGTGCGGCATGATCGCGCTTCCGGGTATGGGTCGCGTGTTCCCGTTCATGCGGGGCATGTACCAGATGCAGGGAATCGAGTTCGAAGTCATCACGGCGGGCGCGTTCAAGTACCCGGGCTACAACACAAGCCGCGAGCCCAACAAGTACTTCATCCAGGAATTCGAAGAGATCATGGACAGCTGGTTCGGCGACTACGTCAAGACCATTGCCGACGGCCGCCATCTGACTGAAGACGAAACGAAGAAGATCATCGATCTTGCGCTGTTCCAGCCCGAAGACGCGAAGAACCGGAAGCTCGTCGACGTCATCGCATACTACGACGACTATCGCGATCGCATTCTGCGACGCGAGAAGTTCAAGAAGTCCGACGACGATCGCTCGGCACTGTCGCGCGTCACGTCGATCCAGGATCTGCTCACTCAGATCACCAAGGAAATGAAACAGGCCCAGGACAAGTACAAGGAAGTCGGCCCCAAGATCGCCGTTCTTCACGCCCGGGGACCGATCGTCGACATGAATCTCGGCTCGGGCCTGTCGTCGTCCATGATCATGCGTGATCCGATGGTCAAGACGATCGAGGAAATTCGAAAGAACAAGACGATCCGCGCGGTCGTCCTCCACATCGACAGTCCCGGCGGTTCCGCCTACGCATCCGACATCATCTGGAAGAAGCTCCGCGAGCTCGACGAAGAGAAGCCCGTGATCGCCTGCATGGGCAGCGTTGCGGCGTCCGGCGGATATTACATTGCCGCACCGGCGCGACTTATCTACGCTTCTCCCAGCACGATCACCGGTTCGATCGGCGTCATCGCCATGCTCCAGAACCAGGCGTCGCGCATCAATCGCATGGACGTCAACGTCTATGAAATGAAACGCGGCGAGCGCGCATTGCTCGGATCGGGCCATCGCGACATGTCGCCCGAGGATCGCAAGGTCATCCAGGACATGATCCTCGATACCTACGAACAGTTCCTCGATCGCGTCGCTGAAGGCCGCAAGATGCCCAAGGAGGAAATTCGCAAGCTCGCCGGCGGTCGCGTCTATACCGGGCGCGACGCCCTCAAGATCGGTCTCGTCGATCGCCTCGGCGGCATCAACGACGCCATCGCCGCCGTCCGCGAAATGGCGGACATTCCGCCCAGCGCCGAAGTCAAGCTCGTCCACTACCCGCGACCCAGTTCGCTGGGTGAACTCGCGGAGAGCCTGTTCGGTCTCCAGGCACTGATGGGCGCCGCCGAAGCCGCAAACACGCCGGCGCCGACGATCGGTCTTGACAAGCAATTCCGCTTCTTCGGCAGCCACATCCAGCCGCTCTGCTGGACGCCGATCCCGGACATGACGGCGATCTTCGGCGAAAAGACGGACATCGACGCGGCGCTCGACCTGCTCGGAATTCCGCAGCCTTCGTCCAACGTACCGGCGATGATTCCGTAGCACGCTAAGAACTACAAATTCGCTGAAAGCAACGGGGCGGGAGACGCGTGTCTCTCGCCCTTTTTCTTTGGTGCGTCACGCATTTGCGGGAACGGCCGCACGGTTCAGATCCGCGACCGTAAGGAAGTCCGGGCTCGCAATGTTAGCGGTGCGCGATGACTCATTGCAGTGTTTGATCGTGCAAGGGGAGCAGAAGCGCTGCGCGCTGCACATGCGATTCGTGGTTTGTGGCAGAGACGCCGGCACTTGACCCCGGCCATGATTGGCCGGGCTCGGAGTGGAGCGCCCCGCCCCGATTCACTGCGAAAGCGCCGCGCATCGCGTCAACAGGTCCACGACCTCGATGATTTGCCTATCGCCCGTGGGATAAATGGTCTCGCGAATGGACAGTGCCTCCTTCGCCAACGGCGTCGCCGCCGCGCAATTTCCTGCCTCGATCTGACTCTGTGCGAGCCCGATTAACGCATCGGCGAGCGTCGGGTGATTCTCACGATCAATGCCGCGCTCAATCTCGATCGCTTCTCGAAACAGCGATTCGGCCGCGGCAACGTCACTACGCATGGTCAGCATTTCCGCTTGTCGGACAATTGCCCACGACGTCATCGGATTGCGCCGGCCGAATCGCCGTTCAAGCGTTGCGATCGCCGCGCGTCCTCGTTCGATCGCGCCGTCAACGCCGAGCGCCTGTTCGACCATCGCCAGGCGCATCGAGCTCATCGCCGTTTCATGATGGTCCGCCCCTTGCCGCGATTCTCGAATCGAATACGCCTCCGACAACATCGTCCGCGCCCGCTGCAGATCGCCACGTCGGACGGCAACCTCTCCCAGTCCGGTCAATGCAACCGCCAGTTTCGGATGACGGCCGTCGTGCAGACTTCGCCAGACGCGCTCGGCCTCGAGAAACATCCTGTCAGCCTCATCAATCCGATCAAGCTCCAGGAGCACGCGACCGAGATTCTGAGCCGCATAACCGCGCGCCGGATTCCGGATCTTTGGATCGTCGCGCGTCCATTCGTCGTACACCTGCTCGGCAAGCGGTAACGCTTCGCGCAGCCGGCCTTGAACGACAAGGAACACGCCGAAGTCATTCTTCAGGAGTGTGTCTACCGTACCCTGATTTCGCACCATCATGTCGACAGCGCCGACGAAGAGCGATTCGGCTTCACGAATGTCGCCATGCAGTTCGAGGATTCCGGCAAGATCGTTCATGGCGAATGCAAGACGCTTGTGACCACGCGGAAAGATCCGCTGGAACACGCGAATCTGCTCCCGGAACGCTCGCTCGGCACCGTCATAATCGCCGCGTCGCAGCGCGATCTCCCCCAAATCAGTCTGAATCGCGACGACATCGAAATGATCCTCTCCCAACAATCCTCGCAGGATGTCCAGCGCTTCATTCAGCACCGGCACTGCGGCGTCATACTCGCCTGCTTCAACCAGCAAGCCGCCGAACTCGCTCAACGTCCTGCCCAGCTCGCGCGGTCGGTCCGCGGCGTGCAGACGGCGAATGTCGATCGCCAGACCGCTCAGTCGAATCAGCTCGCTGAACTCGTCCTTGTGAAACCACATCAACGTTTCGTAGCTGTCGGCGACCGCCGGATCGTCATCGCCGAGCTTCCTTCGCCGAATCTCGAGCGCCTGCTCCGCCCTCGCCTGCCGAGCCTCGCTCGATTCCTTATAAGTTCGCGATGATCGATCAAGCGAGCGAGCATATTCAACGTGATCCTCGCCGTAGCATTCGCGGCGAAGCTCCAGCGCCAGACTGTATTCACGGTTCGCCTCGTCATAGGTGCCCAGCGCGTAGTAAGCGTCACCAAGCGTTTCGTGTAGTCTCGCTCGAACCTCCAGGTTAGCCCCGACTTCCGCGTCCAGGCTGACGGCGGCGCGATCCAGCAGATCGCGAACCGGCACATCCGAACCCACTTCGATCGGATCGAGCGTCTCGAAGATGCTCGCAATGTAATTCGCGACGCGGATCGCGTTGTCTCGCTCCGCTGCGATCCGCCGCGACTGCACGGCGAAAATGACCGACGCAGCGATCAGCACGAACACCAGGGCACACGCGAAGAGCGTCAGCAGCTTGTGGCGCCGAGCGAAACGCGACATCTGGTACAGAACGCCCGCGGGCCGCGCCTCGATCGGCAACCCTTCCATAAAGCGCTCGATGTCGTCCGCCAGGGCATCCGCCGTGCCGTAGCGACGATCCGGCGACTTCTCCAGCGCCTTGAGCAGTATCGTCTCCAGGTCCGACGCGATATGCGTTCGAACCTGCCGAGGCCTCGTCGGTTCCCGTTCGCATATCGTCCGTACAATCTCCGGAAACGCACGACCTCGCACGTCATACGGCGCTTGTCCGACGATCAATTCGTAGAGAATGACGCCGAGCGCGTAGACGTCGCTGCGCGTGTCGATTTCGTCGATTGCGCCGCGCGCCTGCTCCGGACTCAGATACGCCAGCGTCCCGATGATGCCGCCATCCATCGACAAAGACACGGATCCGCCGTGCTCGGGATCCAGCAGTCGCGCCAATCCGAAGTCGAGCACCTTGACGCTGCCTGTCGACGTGACCATGACGTTCTTCATCTTCAGATCGCAATGCACAACGCCCTTCTGATGCGCATACGCGATCGCGCGGCACACGCCGATGAACAACGTCAGCAGTGTCCGGCGATCCGTCGAATCAGCGACGTTCAGCGACTCCGAAAATTCGTCGAGCGTCTGACCTTCGATGCGCTCCATCACGATGAAGTTCAGCCCGCCTGAACTCGTCTCGGCGTCGAAGAGCGTCGCAATGTTCGGATGCGTCAATCGAGAGAGTGTGTGAAGTTCGCGACGGAACAACCGATCGTGGCGCTGTGCCGCACTCGCCCAATGAGGCAACAGCTTGACCGCCACGACTCGGTTGGTTCGAATCTGCCGCGCCTCGAAGACGACGCCCATGCCGCCTCGGCCAAGCTCTCCCAATACCTCGTAGCCGGGGATCTCAACCCTGGACGAAATGCCGTCGCCGGGCAACGTCGCGAATGTGTGCAGCATTTCGCAAATGTCCGACGACCCGCCGTCAGCCCTCTCAAGCAGACGATCGAATGCACTCGCCGTACCCGCCTGGTAAGCCGCCAACGCGGACTCGATCTCGTCCGCCGGCGGCTGGTGCGCATCAGGCATTTGGGGGGAATGCGGCATCATCATTCAGAATATCGCTGTGGCCAGTCATGTTTCGACGGAGGGTTCGAATGGCTCGCATCAACAACATCGAGGCAGCCGGCCGGGAAATCTCCAGCTGTTCGGCAATCTCCGACATCGATATCTGATCGATGAAAGCCAGCGTCACGATCCGACGATAGGCGTCTTTCAGTCCGGATAAGGCGAGGACCATCCGACGAATTTCGTCGCGCCGGGCGGCGCTGCTGCCCGGTGACAGGCTGTCGGCGAGGATCTTCGCCCAGAGTCCGGTGTCGCCGGCGCCGTCGCCACCGGGCTTCCGCTGGTCCTCGACAACCCAGCGGCGAATATAGTCCGCTGTCTTTCGCGAGACGATCGTCGACGCGAACGCCCGCAGGACTGCGGCCTTTGGCTCTCGCAGCCTGGGGATTCCATCCAGAACCGCCATCAGGCATTCCTGCGTAAGATCGTCGACGTCGTGCCGCTGAGCCGGCGTCGGCACCAACCGGGCGATCACCATCGCCCGTACACGAGGCAACAGCCGCTCACTCAGCTGGGCCCGGGCGGAGGGCGACCCCGCAAATGCCTCGCCAACCAGGCTGTCCGACCACTCTCCGAGTCCTGACTTCTCCACCGAGCCGATTCTACGACCCGCAAGATCGCAGGTAAATGAAATGCCGCGGACGAGCCGACAGACAGCCGACTAGTCGGGATTGGCCCCAGCGGCGCAACGACCACTTGCTGCCGACGATGCATGAAGGACACACGTATGGCAGTTTATCGGTAACAGAAATCACAATTCGAAAAAATACGGATATTGCGCGTTGCGCAAAGTGCTTCGCGGCGGACTATTCAGGACGGGCCGAAAGAGAAAGACGGCGTTCGCCGACCAGAACGGCGAGGGTGGCTGCCGCGACCGATCCCACGTCGGTCGTATGGAAACCTCCAGACCCAACCGCCCTAATCCTCCTTTTTTCGATGGCCGGTCAGTCAACGAGAAAGGGAGTCTCACGCGCCGAGATTCTGCCGTTGCCTCCGCCCTTCGGATCTTCGCAGGGTTATGGGGCAACGAGCAGTGCTGCGAATCCGGGGACGTCGTCAACATCGACGTTCGTATCGTTGTTTACATCGCCGTTGTCGATTGAGCAGCCCGCGAACTGCGTCGCATAGCCGCTCGGATCGAGAATCGCCAGGACGAACGGGCCGATGTCGCCGCCATTGACGAGTCCATCGCAGTTCATATCGCCGGTCTTCAGCGCCGTGTTCATCTGGATGCGAACGGTATTCGCGATTTCGTCGAGCAGGACGATGTCCATCGCCGAGTCGTTGTTCACGTCGACGACGATGCAGCAGCCCGGGTTGCTGTCCGCTGCGAAGTCACGGACGAACGAGAAGTTGCCGGCGCCATCATTCTCGTATTCGCGCCAGAATCCCCCGCCGAAACTGGAGACGACCCAGTCCAGATCGCCGTCGCCATCCAAGTCGCCGAGATCCGTCGAGACTGTGTGAGCACCCAGGGAATAGACTGTCGGCGGCGAAAAAGTGCCGCCGCCGCCCATCAGCGTCGCGCCCGTCTGCGAACTCGAGTTGGCCGTCGTCGCGTCAAGGAAGCCGTCGAGATTCAGATCGCCGAGGACGACGACCCACGTCGCCCCGCCGGACGCCTGCGAGGAGAAGAAGGTAAACGTGCCGTCGCCATTGCCCTTCAGGACAGTGATCGTCTGGCTGTTTCGATGGCCGACGACGAGATCGATGATCCCGTCGTTGTCCATGTCGCCGCCGGCCAGGCCGTATTCACCGTCGCCGCCTGCATCAAATGACGTTGGCGCGCCAAATGTACCGGAGCCGTCGTTGAACAGCACCGACACGTGACTCGCAGCGGCGCTGGCGCAGGCGATATCCGCGTCGCCGTCGCCGTCGAAGTCGAACGCGGCGATGCCGCGCGTCTGCCCGCCGACCGTCACATCCTGCCGCGAGCCGAACGTACCGTCGCCGTTTCCGAGAAGGATCGAGATGTCCGCCGTGTCGAAATTACCCGTGACGAGATCGATGTTGCCGTCGTTATCGAAGTCGGCCGCACCGTTCGGGCTGGGCACGCCGCCGACGGGCGACGGCGGATCGAGTCGCGCTCCGAAGAGCCCGGATCCGTCGGCCGTGTTGGGATAAACGCGAACGTCGGACGAATCCTCGCAGATGATGGCGAGATCCGCGAAACCATCCGCATTGAGGTCCGAAGCCTGGCCGCCGTAGATGCGGGCGGGACCGGGCCATCCCGTGCGAACGTCCCACGACTGCGACTGGCTGAACGTATTCGTCGCGCGACCTGCGCGAATCCAGAACTGATAGACATAACCCGCGGAGCGAAGCGTGTCGCCGCCCGACGCCGCAATCGTGTTGGCCAATGTCACTGTGATGACATCGCCGGCGATGTAATGCCGCGCCGGCGTGAAGACGACGGTCAGTCCGCCATTGGTCGACGAGAATACGCCGGGCATCGTGCCGGTATAGGGACCGAAGACGCGAAAGCTGCCGCTGTTGATCGTCGCCATATCGACAGGCTGCGAAAACGTGACTTCGATCGTCGTGTCGTTTGCTGCAGTCGGCATGAGTTGAAATGGCGAGAGCGCCGACACGCTGAGCGTGCCGGCGGAAACCGTCGATGCACCGATAAGAGATGCGAAGAGAGCAGCAAACGTGGAGCGAGCGAGCATGCCGTAACCTCCTGGATGAATACCGTGAAGCCTGCGCCCTCCCCCGTCAGCGCGCGAGCCCTCATTCTAGCGAATGCTCCGCAGATCTTTCCAGAAATCAGAATCTTGCCACAGATATCGAGGCTCGATATCGGCTTAGACGCATTGCGGATGCGTCGGATCGGTAAGTGTCATCCCTGCCCTACGACGCCGTGACCCGCTTGGCGCCGCATTCGGAACAGCTGTCACCCGGTGATTTGGTCCAATCATAGCCACAATTCTGACAATGCTCCGCCGGAATGCGACGCCGCGTGCGCCAAATGAGCATCAATTCGATGCCTCCGATAACTGACACCAGCGGCCAGATCGGCAACCCGACGAGAATAGTATTTTGCCCCCCGCTGACGGCGTAAGGCAGGATCAATCCAATTCAGTCCCGGAAGTTAAGCCCCAGGATCGGGCTCGGCAATTTCACCACCGTCAGACCCGCGTCAGGGAAGCTACGATTCCTCGCCGATGCACCATCGACATAGGTCCATATTTGAATCTGTCCGTAGAATACCAAGATGTAGGAATCGCTTTCCGCATTCCAGCAGAATGCGGAAAAACGGAAGATGGTGAAGGCCCAGAACGTGAGAATCAAGACAAGCAGACAGAGCAACGCGATCTTGGCGACCTGATGCCTTCCGCGAACCACGCTGAAATCTGAGACGCGCATGCGATGCTCCGCAGCGGGGTTTTTGTCCACCGTCATGCGATCCGAACCTGGATTCGCCAGATCGACGCCCACGGTAATCGAGCGATGGGGCGAATGCACCGCACAAACGGCACTGCTTGAGAGCAGTGGCACCCGGCTCGCGCGCGGTCGCACCCGATGGGGGTGATCGCGATTGTTTGATTCGGCCTGGCCCGGAATGATTGGAGACGAAGGGATTCGAACCCTCGACCTTCGCATTGCGAACGCGACGCTCTCCCAACTGAGCTACGTCCCCGTCAGAGCCCTTCAATATAGCACATCGGGCGGCGACGGCAACCGGATTGAGACCCTGCCTACACCCCCAGCGGCCGCCCCGGCACACAGAATCGCCCCATGGGTCCGGCTCATCGTCGTGGATCACTCCGACAGGCGGAGGGCATTTTCGATGAGGCCGATGTACGAATAGGCCTGCGGCACATTCCCCAGGGCCCTGCCGCTCGGCGGGTCGTATTGCTCGCTGAGCGACCACGTGGGACCGACGAGGTCGAGCATGACGGAAAACAGGTCGTTCGCCTTCTCGCGTTCGCCCAGAAGAATGTACGCGTCGATCAACCACGATGCGCAGATGAAGAAACCGCCCTCCACGCCCGGCAGCCCGTCGTCCGCACGATAGCGGTAGACCGTCGGCCCCTCGCTGAGCGCTTTCTCAACCGCTTCGACAGTTCCGGCGAATCGTTCGTCATCCGGCGGAAGCAGACCACTGATGCCGACGGCCAGCGCGCTGGCGTCGAGGTCCTCGCCGTCGTAGGCCGCCGTGAACGCCCGCACGTTTGCCTTGTATCCGTTTTGGAGCACGTCGGCGGCAATCTGATCCCGCAGAATGCGCCAATCCTCGCGATCGCGATCGAGAAACCGGTTCGCGACATGAATCGCGCGATCGACAGTCATCCAGCACATCACTTTCGAGTGCACGTGATGGCGTCGCGGCTTGCGAATCTCCCAGATACCGTGATCGGGCTCGTGCCAGCGTTTCTCGACGGCGCGAACCATCGCCTCGACGAGCCGCCAGTGATCGGACGACAGCGGCGCATCGCGCTCGGACAACAGCGCGACGAGTTCGACGTTCGGGCCGAAGACGTCGAGCTGAATCTGTCGAGCGGCGCTGTTGCCGACGCGTACGGGCCGGCTGCCGCAATAGCCAGAGAGTTCACCGACATCGGCTTCGATGCCCAGCGTCTCTCCCGCGACGCCGTACAAGGGAGACAATCGTTCGGGCGATTCGCTGCGATCGACGATGCCGAGGAGCCAGTCGAGATACTCCATCGCTTCCGTCGTGCTGCCGAGTTTGACCAGCGTCGCAGCGGACATCGCCGCGTCGCGCAGCCAGCAGTAGCGATAATCCCAATTGCGAACGCCGCCGATGTGTTCGGGCAGGCTCGTCGTGCCGGCGGCGGCGATGGCCCCTGTTGGGCCGTAGCATAACGCCTTCAGGACAAGCGCCCCACGTTCAACGAATTCCGGCGCGACGCTCGGCAGCCGGAGACGATCAGCCCAGGCGGACCAATAGCTCTGCGTCAGCAGCAGGCGATCGGCAACAGGATTCGACAGCTCCCGAACGCTGCCGGTTCCGTATCTCAGCTCGAGCGCGATCGCTTCGCCGTTCAGTTCCACCTCGGCGATCGCCGTCTGATGGCAACCCTCGGATTCGATTCGCCATTCGACGCCGGGCGAACGCAGCACGATCGGATCCAGCGTGTCTTCGACGATGAGACCGCCGTCGCGAATCGTGAGATCCGTGGGAACGCGACCGAAATCCAGCCGGGGTGCGAACTCTATGCGCACGCGGCCGTCGCCTTCGAGGACCCGCACGAGGTCCGAGCGACCCGCTCGCTGACCTGGCCTGCCGGCCGAACAATCGAGGAAATCCGTCACGCTGAAGTCGCGCCAGCTCGTCTTGAGCACGAGCGACTTGCCCTGGTATTCCTGCGAAATCGGTTGGCCGCCGCCAGCGGGGCTGATCGAAAAGTGACCGGCCGCCGGGCCGCCGAGAAGGTCGGCGAAGAGCGCCGGCGAATCGATTCGCGGCGTGCACAGCCAGGAGATTTTCGCAGTGGGCGTGACAAGCGCGATCGTGCGCTGGTCGCTGAGCAGCGAATGCCGCTCGATCGCCACGGCCTTCGACCCGGCCAGCCAGGCGCTTCGCAATTCGCTCAGTCTGGCGAGCACACGAGCGACATCGATTGGACCTTCGACCCGATAGGCCGCCGCGGATTCTCCGTCGCCGATCTTGACGCCGATGTCGGGACCGTGAAGCGTGACAAACGCGTCTTCGTCAGTTACATCGTCGCCGAGAAACAGCACGGCGGACGCACCGACGAGATGGCGGATGCGCGCCAGGGCCGTGCCCTTGTCCGTTTTGACGACGCCGAGTTCGACGACTTCCTTGCCGTGTTTCGTATAGACGCCGTTCCACTTGGCGGCGCCGTTGAGTATCCGATCGACGGCGCTATCGGCCGCTGTGCGATCGGCGTTGCGATAATGGAATGCGATACTGGCGGGCTTGACTTCGAGCTGAAATCCCTTGGCGGCGGAAGCGACCGATTCCAGTTCCGCTTTCACTTTCTCCTGAAGCGCCGCCGCTTCCGGGGCGATCGACGTCGCAAAATCCAGGTCGAATTCGCTGCCGTGGCTGCCGACGAGATGGACGTCTTCGGGCATGCCCGTGAGCCTGGCGAGATCGCCCAGCGCGCGTCCGGAGATCACGGCCACGTGCGTCTGCGGGAGCGACGCCAGTGCCCGCAATGCGACAACGGCCTCACGATGCGGCCGCGCCTTCGCCGGATCCGTCACGATGGGAGCAATCGTACCGTCGTAATCCGACGCAACGAGCAGAACCGGCACAATCGCCAGCGCCTCGAGCGCTCCATCGAGTTCGCGTTGCGTCATGCCGTAAGCGCCTCGAAAAAAGTGTTTGCCCAGTCGTACACTGTGTTCTCCCGAATGATGCGCCGAAGCCTGCGCATTCGCCGCGATTGTTCCGTCGGCGACATCGTCAATGCCGCGTACATGCGATTGGTCAGACCGTCGACATCGTGCGGGTTGACCTGCAGTGCGGCCTTCAGCTCGTGGGCCGAGCCCGTAAACTCGCTGAGCAGCAGGACGCCGTCTTCGTCGATTCGACTCGCCACGTATTCCTTCGCCACAAGGTTCATGCCGTCGCGGAACGGCGTCACGACCATGACGTCGGCCGCCAGATACAGCCCCACGAGCTCTTCAGCCGGCAGGCTGCGATGGAGATAGTGAATCGGCGCCATGCCCAGTTCGCCGAACGTCCCATTGATCGCGCCGACGAGCCGTTCGACTTCGTCGCGTAACGACTGGTATTCGTCGACGCGCTCACGACTCGGCACGGCAACCTGGACGAAGACGGAGTCCTGCAAAGTCGTCCGCTTGGAGCGCAACAGCTCGCCGTACGCCTTGATTCGGATGTCGATCCCCTTTGTGTAGTCCATTCGATCGACGCCGAGCACGATGCGCCGATTGACGCCGAGCTGCCTCTTGAAGGCCTCCGCCCGTTGCTGCACCGCCGGATCGCGTGCGAGCGACTCATATCGATCAAAGTCGATGGAGATCGGGAAGGCCCGAATCGTCACGTGTCGACCTTTGAAATCCAGATCCCTTGTGCCTGTCACTTCCGTGTATCGCCGACACAGGCGAGCGAAGTTCTGCGCGCCGATCTTTGTCTGGAAGCCGACGACATCGGCCCCCAACAGGCCTTCCAGCATCTCCCGGCGCCAGGGCAATTGCGCGAACAACTCCTCCGGTGGAAAGGGAATGTGCAGGAAGAACCCGATCTTCAAATCGGGTCGTAACGTGCGCAGGATCGACGGCACTAGCTGAAAGTGATAATCGTGAATCCAGACGATGCCGTTCGGCGCCGCGACTTCGGCGGCGATCGTCGCAAATCGCTCGTTCACCTCTCGATAAGGACGCCACCAGTGCCGATGGTAACTCGGCGTGCGGATCGCATCGTGATATAGCGGCCACAGCGTACTGTTGCTGAAGCCCTCGTAGAAATTCGCGATCTCTTCGGTGGAAAGCGGCACGGGGCAATTGCGAATCCCGTCGTGCTCGAACGGCTCAAGCGAACAGTCGGCCGCCCCCGCCCATCCGATCCACGTGCTTGGCCGGTCCTGAAGAATTGGCGTCATTGCCGAGACAAGCCCACCCGGACTTGTCTCCCATCCTGCCCCACCGTCCCGCTCGACGCGATGAACGGGCAGTCGGTTGGACACGATCACGATTTCACTTTTATCGGACATTCCCGTGTCGAACAGTTCCTATCAGAATCGCCGCAACCCTCGTATTGACAACATGATACATCCTAACGCGCAGAACGGCGAACGCAACCAATCGCCAGATTCGCAGTCCGCCCGGCTCCTTCGCTCGTGACACAAATGATGGCCCAAGGGGTTGGGCCTGCGTGTGCAACGACTCGACCAAGGAGCCTGTCATGACCTTCGCAAGAAACAACTCAACGAATCGAGCCCGAACAATGCTGATGGCCATGATCGTCGCCACGGCGCTGAACGGCCGAATCGCCGCGGCGTACGACGGCAGCAGCGACGGCCTGGTGACCTGCGTGCAACTCAGCGAATCCAGCGCCATGTTCGTCGAGCCCGTCTCCAGCGACGTCGTCACGATGCTTCACGCATCGGACCCCGGCGCGGCGGCGCGATTCCAGCTCCAGGGCAGCCGCTGGACGTCGACGCGCAGCCAGCCACTCGTCGGCGAAGGACAGGCTTTCACAATCACATACAGCTTTGTGCTCGACGGCACGAGCATTCCGGCCTCCACGTGGGACATCGATCAGACGCCGAAGCCGAGCAACCTGTTCGCGACGATGGACGCGGAATTCCCCGGCGGCATGGACGCCTTCCGGCAGAAGGTCCGCGAGGCGTTCGACACATGGCAGCAGGTCACGAACATCACGTATGTCGAGGTGCCGGACGACGGCGCAGCCTTCACCGTCTTCAACGCCGGCGCCGTGCCCAGCGCAACCGCCGTTGGCCGGGGCGATATCCGCATCGCGATGCGCGAGATCGACAACGGCGGCGTGGACATAGACGGGAACGGATCGATCGATCGCAACGTCCTCGCCTACAACAGCTATCCCGGCAACGGCGGCGACATGGTTCTCGACGCCGGCAACATGGCCACGTTTGCCGACGCGACGAACGGCTTCCGACGATTGAAGAACACGCTCGAGCACGAGCATGGCCACGGTCTCGGCTTCCAGCACGTCATGCCGACGAACAACACGAAGCTGATGGAGCCGTTCCTCAATACGAACTTCGACGGACCGCAGGAAGACGACATCCGCGCCGCACTCGCCCTCTACGGCGATCCCGTCGAGGCGAACGACAACGCGACGGATGCGACGCCGATCGGTAGCGTGGCATTGAGCGGTTCAACGGAACTCCATGAAGAGAACCTCGCGATCGAACGCAACGGCGAAAACGACTTCTACAAATTCAGCGCCACCGGCGGTTCGCGGATTTTGGTCGAAGCGATCCCTGTCGGCACGACCTATCAGCAAGGTGCTCAGCCGACGAACTCCGATCCGTCGCCGCCGCTGAATACCGTCAACGCATTGGCAGCACGCAACCTGCGGCTCCGCGTCCTGCGAAACGGCTCGCCGATCGCGACATCGGACAATGCGCCGGCCGGCGGCGTCGAAACGGCCGACGTCACGATCCCGGCCGACGGTCTGTACTACATCTGGGTCGATGCAACAGACAGCGGCACGCAGCCGCAGCGATACGAACTCGCCGTGACGCGCGAGTCCGACGGCGGCCCGGAAATTCGCGTTGCCGCCCAGACGGGCACGGCCGTGAACATCGAGAGCGGCGTCAACTTCAATTTCGGCAGCGCGGCCCTCGACGCCGATCAGCACTACTTCTTCACGATCGACAACGACGGAACGAGCAATCTGCTGCTGACCGGCGCGCCGATCGTCGAAATCGGCGGTCAGAATCCGCAGGACTTCGTCGTGAATCTCCAACCGAATGGTACGAGCATCGCGCCCGGCTCGACGCTGAACTTCAATATCGGCTTCAATCCGTCGGCGACGGGCAGTCGCTCCGCGACAGTCTTCATCGACAACAATGACGACGATGAATCCGACTTCTCGTTCAATGTCTTCGGCGTCGGCACGCAGTCGCAGGCGCCAGTCGGCGGTGAATCGCTCATCCGCGTCTTCCAGATCACGCCGAGCTTCCAGTTCGGCAAGGTCGAAGTCACAGAGGGCGGATTCTCCGACTTCCCCGAGGCCTTCGTCGGCGATGATATTGCGATCTTCTACTCGATCGAGAATCACGGTGACGGCGATCTCACGCTGAGCGGCAATCCGATCATCGATGTCAACTCGGGCATCTCCGGTTTCACGGCGTTGGGCCAGCCGAACGGATCGCCGATCCCGGCCGGTAATCCGGAAGGTTTCGCCCGATCGTTCCGAATCCGATGGCAACCGACGGCGCTGGGGACGAAGACGGCGCGCGTTTTCATCAACAGCAACGCTTCGAACACATCCGGCGCGTTCGACTTCACACTCCGCGGCGTCGTCGTGGAGGAAGACGTCGTCATCGACGACTGCAACGGCAACGGCATCGACGACGCGAACGATCTGACGGGCAACGACTGCAACAACAACGGCATTCCGGATGAATGCGACGCCGACAGCGACGGCGACGGCGTGCCCGATGCCTGCGACATCTGCGACGGCGAAGACGACCTGCGCGACAGCGACAACGACGGCACCGTCGATTGCATGGATGAATGCCCGCTCGACGGATCGAAGATCGCCCCCGGCAACTGCGGCTGCGGCGTCGTCGAGTCGGCCGATTGCGGCATCGACGTCTGCCCGGACGGCGACGACGACTTCGACGGCGTCTGCAACAGCGAAGATCTCTGCCCGGGGCTCGACGACTTGGCCGATCTCGACGGCGACGGAACGTTCGACTGCCTGGACAACGATGTCACGCCGGAAGATCCCGGTACGCCCGAAGGCAACGACAACACGAACGATCCGAACGGGAATGACAACACAGGCAACAACAACAACGACAACGGAAATGACAACGCGGGCGACAACAATGGCGGGAATACTGGAAATGACGGCAACAACGACGGTAATGGCAATGACGATCAGGTCGGCAACAACAATCCATGCGGTGCAGGCATGGGCGTGGGCGTGATCGGCGCGGGCGCATTCGCCTTCGGCGGCCGACGGCGACGACGCACGTCGCGATCGAAGGTCCGCTGATCGAATGAACTGTGTCAGAGCGGCCCGGCGCTCCTCCCCCCGAGCGCCGGGCCCCGCCACGACATACGATCGACAATTGAAAACGTCTCCCCGAGTCCGGCGAAATGGCTCCAGCCGGCTCGGCCCCCGAGGCCCCGACGAATTGCGTTGATTCGTCGGGGCTTTGTCATGCGAACCCAGGCGCGCGACTGCCGGGTGCCACTGCTCTATGAGCAGTGCAGAAGCGAGAAAGCTACTCAACTTGCAAAGGGCGCCCCATCCTTCGCGCATGCAAAGGGTGGGGAATTCTCGCGACTGCGATTACCCTACCCACGCAATGTCCCGATTCGGATTCGACATCAACGAGGAAAAACGCCTCTACTACGAAGGCATCCGACTCTTCAACGAGATGGAGTACTTCGCGGCGCACGACGAATGGGAAGACGTCTGGCGCCAGGTGCAGGATCGCAGGCGCGAGCAGTTCTATCGCGGCGTCATCAAGGGCGCCGTCACGCTCGTACTCCTGCAAAGCGGTCGCGCCGTCGGCGTCCGTCAGGTCTTCGTCGACTGCGTCGAGCAGTTCGAAGGCCTGCCCGACGTGTTCATGGGTCTGGACATACCGCAGCACATCGAGAGATTGCGTCACGCGATCCAGCCGGCGATCGACGATCTGGAGACCCGCGATGTCGTAATCGATCCGTCGCGCTTATTCAAGATTGAGTTGCTTTACGATCCGTTTGAGGATCCGCGGAATGGGGAAGGGACGCGCGAGTAACTTGACTAACTGGAGGCTTGACTATCCGATATGCACTAGCCGCAGAAATTAATTGAGCTCCCTGCGGGTTGACAAAGGAACAGTAATGATCGGGAGGGCACTGCATTGAGTTACAGTACGGACCCGGAGTTCGAATTCAACGAGGACCAAGAAGTCCGAATGCCCCTTCCATACGAACTTGAGGGCGCCGATCCAGGCCATCTATGTGAAGTATATCTTCCGAAGAAATCAAAGTACCAAGGGCTCCTTTACAAGACCCTCGTAAAGGGCTTGGAATTCGATGCATTGAAACGCCACTTCGCCGTGGACAATGAAAGGGCCGACCAGATCCGGCATTTCGTAAGGAATCGTGGGTTTGAGATAAAACCTGAGTATGTAAACAGCCTGAAAGGCGTCTTCATGGGGTATTCGCTCTACGAAGTCGATGGCGTGTTTGCGTCTTCGGGTTCACCTCAAGCCCTCTACGAAGAGCGAACGCAGGTAATTCGGTTCATTTTTGTCCCCGATTTTGAAGGAGCTGGAAAGGCGTGTGACTGTGAGAGTTTCATCGTGCGGGAACTTGCAAAGATCGTATTCCGGATTCCTGCAATTCACATGGGGGAGATCGTCGACCGCGTCCGTGGCTCAACGGGTGTAGAGATTCCGCACGAAACAATTAGGAAGTCAATCGACTGGCTTATCCGCTGGGAGTGCTCAACGAGCCTGTTTCTTTACGGGTTTGTGGTCTATAGCATCAGTCGAGACCTTCGTGAGCTAAACCTTCAGGACCCAAGTGCGGGTGCCGAGGAGGAGATTTGGACTACGATTTCACCGTCTATGTCTGTAATACGATCGAGACTAAGTCGAATCACCTAAGACTGAGTTAAGACAAACAAGATCGGTCGGAATAAGTGATCTCCAAACCCAATGGGGACTTGAGATAGTTGCAATTTGCTCGCCGAATTGGCATGCGACAACAATACGCGCCCGGAATAGTCAATTTGCAAAACATGACCATCGTGACTTCACGATCAGAAATCCGGACTTCAAAATCTCAATTCTCGAATCTGAGATTCCAAATTTGAAATCTGAAATCTGCAATCTTACATTGGTGATAAGCGAACGAAGCTCTACCGCTCCAGCGCCAACTTATCCTGCGGCGTCGTCACCTGGATGGGATAATTCCCCGAGAAGCACGCAGTGCAGTAATTGTCCGCGTGCTGCTTTGCGCACGCCAGCATGCCTTCGTGCGATAAGTAGGCGAGCGAGTCGACTTCGAGGTAGTCGCGGATCTCCTCTATCGTGCGCGTCGGCGCGACGAGCTTAGACGGATCGGGGAAGTCGATGCCGAAGTAGCACGGATGCATGATCGGTGGGCTCGCGACGCGCAGGTGAATCTCCTTTGCCCCCGCCTTGCGCAGGGCCCCCATCTTGCCGCGCGTCGTCGTGCCGCGGACGACGGAATCCTCGACGACGACCAATCGCTTGCCCTGCACGGCTTCGCGAATCACGTTCAGTTTCATTCGCACGGCCAGATCGCGCTCGCGCTGCGTCGGCATGATGAAGCTCCGCCCCGCGTAGTGGCTGGTCGTAAAACCGCGGCCCCGCGGAAGGCCCGATTCCTCGCTGTACCCGATCGCGGCGCATCGCGCGCAATTGGGAACGGGGATCACGAAGTCCGCATTGGCCGGCGCTTCCCGCGCGAGCTGGCGACCGCTGGCGACGCGGAACGCGTGGGCGTTCTGACCGAAGACGTTGCTCGACGGATCGGCGAAATAGACATGTTCGAAAATGCAGTGCGCGGGCTTCACTTCCGACGCGTCGACGAACATCCGCGTCGACATGCCTGTTTCCGACAGCGTCACGATTTCGCCCGGCGCGACGTCGCGTACGTACTCCGCGTCGACCATATCCAGCGCACACGTCTCGCTGGCGATTACGAACTTTCCGTCCGCCAACTTGCCTATGCACAAAGGTCGCAGCCCATGTCGATCGCGCACCGCTTCGATGCGATCGGGAAAAATGAAAAGTAGCGAGAACGCCCCGCTCAGCTCGCGCATGACGGCCCCGAGCGGATCGCTCGTATTCGCGTGCTCCGGGCTGGCGAGCAGATGAAGGATGACTTCAGTATCGCTCGACGTCTGGAAGATGGCGCCGCGCGCCTCCAGCGCGTTGCGATGCTCCGCCGCATTGACGAGGTTGCCGTTGTGAGCGACGGCCATCTGGCCGTGGGCGCTCGTGACCATCAGCGGCTGTGAATTGATTTCATTGCACGAGCCCGTCGTGCTGTAGCGGACGTGGCCGATGGCGGCGTGGCCTTTCAAGGAGTTGAGTACGTCGCCGTCGAAGACCTGCGTCGTCAAACCGAGCTTGGCGTGGCGCCGAAGGATGCGAGAATCGCTGGTGCAGATGCCCGCCGCTTCCTGACCGCGATGTTGTTGGGCATAAATGCCTAGGAATGCGAGCTCCGACGCGTCGGAGCGACCGAACACGCCGAACAATCCGCAATATTCTCGAATCCGTGAATCGCTGATCTGCGGGCGGGCCAATGGCAGGCTCCCGGGTCGGGCGTGTGTGTCGGCTCAACCAAAAGGAACAAGATAGGCGTGAACGGCCGCTTCTTCAAGTGCGGTCCGTCGACGGCGAGCCTGAGCTTGCTGTCAGCGTCGGCCAGCGCTCGCGGCAGCGCTCAATCTTCGTCTTCGAGGGCGTATTCTTCCGGATGGCGGCGCTCGGCGGCCTCGCGCTTCACGCGATCCTCCTGAGCGTCCGAACGCGTCTTGATCGTCTTGCGCAGGACGAGGTTCGCGCCGACGCAGATGATCATTCCCAGCACACCGGCCTGGTAGATCAGCAGCGCGACGATGCCGGCCATGACGGCGGCGATCACGGCCGCCATGAACCAACTGAAAACGACCCAGATGAATCTCGCCATTTTCAGGGCGGCATCGCCTCGGGCGAAGATTCGATCCGCGGCGCCCGTCGAAAGGACCGCCGCAAATGCGACGTACGTCGTCGAGACAGGGAGCTTCAGGGCCGAGGCCGTCGCAATGACGGACGCCGACACGCTCATGATGATCGAGCCGCGCAGTGGATCGTAGTGGACGGTCTTACCTTGCTCGTTCACTGTCACGCTCGGCGCTGTCGAGGGCTTCGGCGCCGGTCGCAGCTTCAGGATGATCTTCGCCAGGAAGATGCACCATCTCGGGGCCCAGAGGCGGACCGTAGCGCCGGCGCTGCCGGTATTCACTTCGGCGCGCGTGACGCGCTGGGCATGCTTCGTGGACATGCCGAAAACAAGCAGCAGTCCGCAGCCGAACAGGGCCCATTGTGGCAGCGCGGGCTTGACGGCGGTCGCGATGGATTCGCCGGCGCTGTACGACTGACTCAGCGTGATCGCGGCCAATCCCGGCGCGGCGGCATTGGCAAGATCGTTCTGCCCGAAGGCAAATGCCATGGCGAGCATGCCGATGACCGTCAGTACGGGGAAAAGCAGCTTCGCCGCCTTCTCTTTGTAAACGCCGACGATGACGCGACACGATGCGCCAAAGAGAAGCCACGTCACAAGAACGAATGTTGTCTCGCCCAGGGAGATCTCTTTCAGGCCCCAGAGCTGCCGCTTGATGATCCAGGCCTGGCCAAGCCACTTCTTGAAGTCGCCGATGACTTTCACTTCCTTCATGCCTTTGACGACCATGAAATAAGCGAGAATCGCCAGGAGTCCGCCGGCGACCCAGACGCCGGCCTGCTTGGATTTCCGCAGATCGGCGCTGTCGGGACCGATGAGCGCGCGCGCAATGCGCATCAGAACAAATCCGAGGATGGCCGACAGGATGATCGACCAGACGATGCCCTGAATGACATCCCCGGCCCGGTCCCAATTGACTGGATCGATTCCTTCGACGTAGCCCCATCCCATGAAGAAGGAAGCGCCGAGCAACTCAAACACGAGCGTCATCGTCGTGCTGACGGGCATGCCGAATGCGGAGTATCCGTAGAGCAGAATGGTGTCGACGATGTATACCGAGACGAATATCGTCAGCACCTGTCTGTAGAAATGGAACTCGGCGGGGTTGAAGATGCCCTTCCGCGCCGTGTCCATCACGCCGGAGGACATCGTCGCACCGAGCACAACGCCGATGCCGGCCACGAGAACGGCCCGCTCTCGCGTCAGGATGCGGGCGCCGAAGACGGCGTTGACGATGTTGGCCGCGTCGTTGCGTCCAACCTCGATCGTATCCCACAACAGCATGCCGACCGCCAGGATCAGAACGCCCCACAGGAACGAATCACTGATCACTTCAGTCTGCTGCGCCAATAGCACGGGGCCGCTAATAATCGTTCTCGCCGTTAACGCCTGTAATATCATCGCCGCGCCAACTCGGGCCCGCGACGGTCATTCTTCGCCATCGCAACGACGCATCGTCGCGACTCGAACATCTTCCACTGCCGATTCGACGAGTCATCGACGCGTCCTACTGAGACAACATGCGTCGCAACCGGTCCGCCATCTTCTCGATGTGATTGGCGACTTCACCCATTTCCAGGAGAATTCGCCACCACAGCATCAGGTCCGACGGCTTCATCGAATCTTCCAGCTTGAACAATGCCTTGCTGACTTCGTATTGCTTCTTGTCCGCCTCCCACTCGGCACGCTCCACCGCCCGAATCAGATCGAACATGTCGCCGGCCTGCGACGCGTGAAAGCCCTTTTGAACGAGATCCCGAATCCGCTGATTCATCTCGCGCGCCTTGGTGTCGGCGTCCATCACGCTATCGAGGTATGCGGCCAGCCCGCTCTCCAACGCCGCCGGCAGCTTCAGCCGCTTGAGCGTCAGCAGATAGGCGATATTTTCGATGGCGTCCGCAACGTCGTCCTGCAGCTTCAGGTACCCGAGCAAATCGCCGCGATATACTGGCAGAAAGAAACTCCGCGGAATCTCCTGGCGGATCTCGTCCTTGATCAGGTCGGCTTCGTGCTCAGTCTTGAATACCTTTTGGGCGAGTTTCTCAAGCCCTTCGTAGTCTTCGTCACGAACCGCTTTGAACATCGGTCGGACCAGGTCGACGCACTCGCGGACCTTGTCGTAGTGATGCAGCAGCGGCTCAAAGGGCGATTTTTCAAACAAGGTGGATATCCGTACCATGGACTGTCTCCCTCGCCCCCCGATTCATCGAGTCCGACAGTCGTTCGCGCCGCGAGGGATCCGCCCTACTGACAACGTGCGCGAAGCGTAACCGCGGCGACCGGCCGGGCAAGCGACGTAGTGTGAATATTATGTTAAGCCCGATTAGCCTTTGTTCCAACAGGAGTTAAATCGGACCTTCCAGGGCCCTGGTCTCGCCGCATCTCATGCCGGGCAACGCAGCTCCGGCGGCGACTCGACGACGCCTACCCCTTCGGGGATCAGGCTGCGAACCGGCGCTTTCGCGTCGTCATGTGGGGTCCTTTCCGCGGCGCACTCCGCGTTCCATTCGCACGCGATGTCGTTTGGTGACCGAGTCCAACTCGAGAAAACGAAAGTTGATCAACTGGACGATCAATCCGATGCTGGCGGCGATCAGACTCATCGCCATCAGCGTCGCCGACGTAATCATCAATGCGAGGCGCACGCCGGAACCGACCGGCCACTCCCGCATCCAGATTGTCAATCCTCCGACGACGCTGAGGACGAGAAAGAAAATCCCCATTCCGCCGAAGAAGGTCAGCGGCTTGTACGATCGAAAGAGACTGAGAATCCGAAATAGAACGCGAAAGCCGTCGCGAAACGTGCTCAGCTTCGACTCACTGCCCTCAGGTCTTTCGCGGTATTCAACAGGGATCTCCCGAATCACCCATCGCCGATACAGACACTGAATCGACATCTCCGTCTCAATGTCGAATCCGTACGCCATAATCGGCAGGTTCAACGCAACTTCCCTGCTGAACGCCCGATAGCCGCTCATGATATCCCGCAGGTTGGCACCGAAGATCAGGTTGATCAGTTTCCGCACGAGCCAGTTGCCGAAGACGTGAAACCGGCGATAGGCCGCGGCCTCGTCGACGGCCTCCCGGCAACCCACGACCATATCCGCCTCGCCTGCAACAACCGGCGCGATCATCTCCGCAGCGCGATCGGCCGGGTAGGTATCGTCGCCGTCCGCCATCAGGTACGTGTCGGCCTCGATCTTTTCGAACATCGCGGCAACGACGAAGCCCTTGCCCTGGCGCTTCTCGGTATGGACGATCGCTCCGGCCCGACGGGCGATGTCGCCCGTTCCGTCGTCACTGTTATTATCGAAGACGTAGATTGTCGCTTCCGGCAGCGCGGCGCGAAAATCCCGGACGACTTTCTCGATCGTCGCCGCCTCGTTGTAGCACGGGATCAGGACGGCGACGCCCGGCGATGCATCTGTGACTTGCGACATCTGGCTCCGATCCCGAATCATCCCGCTTACGTTCGCAATACGACACGACGACGCCGCGCTGCGAAACCCACGCGGCCGCCGCGTCCATGTTTCCTAGCATCCAAGCCACGCGGGCTCATGTCAATCGCTATCACGCGCCCCGAAAAACTCGCCACATTCCCGATTGCTCCCGCAATAACGGCATTTACAATCGATTGATCATGAATCGAAACACCATCGCGACGTTGATCGCCGTTGCCGCGTGCCTTTCGGGTTGCGGCGAGAGCAATTGGAATCTCTTTGGCGTCTCCGGCGGCGATGCCTCGAGGAACGCCGCCGTCGACGACGCACTTGCAGACTACAACGCCCGAATGCGCGCCGAATCGCAGACTCACAAGACGTTCACGGTCAGCGACGGTTCTTCGACGCAAACAGATGCAGTCGCTTCCGACGCACCGATTCCTGAGTCCGACACGCTCGAAGTCCTCGATCAGTACATTACGACAGCCGATGTGCTCGACCCGATCCGGCCGAAGCTCGACGAGATGGCCGCATCGATGCCGCCCCGCACATACTATCAATCCGCTGCCGAGCTCGTTCGTGCCAGCCTCGTCGAACTCGTGGCCACACATCTGATCTATCAGCGTGCCAGCCGCGAACTGCCCGACAATTTCGAGCCGCGCATCGCCAAGGCCGTCGACCAGATGGAGCGTGAGCGCATCAGCAAGGAGTTCGACGGCCGTGAAACGAAATACGAAAACCATCTCGCCGCACAGGGCGAGAGCCGCGAGAAGATCCGTGAGAAACTCCGGCGTATCGTGATCGGCGAAAGCTATCTTCGTGAACAACTCGTGCCGCTCATTGCCGAACCCCGCCGAGATGAAATCGAGGGTTACTATCGCGAACATGTCTCCGACTTCACGACGGAACAACGCCGCGAGCTGCTCATGATTGATGTGCCGGCGGCGACGTTTCTCGATCGCAACAGCCCCATGCCGCGGGAGCAACAAGTCGAGCTCGCCATGCAGCGCGCACGAAACACAATCGCCGACGCAAAGCGCGAACTCGACAGCGGCGTCCCCTTCGACGCCGTCGCCCGCAAGTATTCGAAGTTCAAGCAGAACGACGGCGGCAACTGGGGCTTCATCCGTGAACCGCTCGCGTCGCGCTGGGAAATACCGTCGAAGCGCTTCTTCGAACTGGGCCCGGGGCAGGTCAGCGAAATCATCGAAACGGAAGACTCGTTCTTCATCGTCAAATGCGGCAAAGTCGAGGGCGGTGTGACGACGCCCTTTGCCGAAGCACAGCCGATCATCGTTCGCAATATCAAGAACCAACACTTTCAGAAACTCAAGTCGGAGTTTCTCCAGAAGGAACTGCGAAAAGCCAACATCGGCGCGATCGAACCCTTCTTCCGGCGCGTCCTCCGCGAGGCCCCGCAGCCCCGCTACGCTGGTCGATAGCCGATTGCCTCCGCTCCCCACGTCGTGCCGACTTGCCAGGTACAATCCCCGCCCATCATCCACCACGCAGGCGCCGTGCGTCGGGTGCCGCTGCTCTGTGAGCAGTGCAGATGACGAGTGTAGCTGGGTGCCGCTGCTTTGAGAGCAGTGCAGATGACCAGCGTAGCCGAGCCCCGCAGGCCCCTCCCGATCTGATTCTGATGCGCCAACCGCGCCCGATCATCAACATCGCAGCCCTCGCGAAACGCGACTACAATGCTCGAAACGCGGTACACGAGGACGAACCCCATGCTCCACATTCCCATCCTTCGCAACGGTACGCCGTATGAATCCATCGAGCAGATCGAGCTCGTCCACTACGCCACCGGCGAACCCGTCGCACTTATCAGCCAGGCCAACTCGGGCCTTGTTTCCCGCGACATCCATCGCATGGATCGCGACATCCTCGAGCAGTTCACCTGTGCGGAGCTGATCGCCATGAGCCGAAAGGCCGGCGACATCTTCCTGAACGGGACTGTGCCCTGCGGCAACGAGTCGCATTCCTTCGACGACTACATCCGCAACCTGTCCGCCACGACAGGCATGCCGGTCAGCTATTGCCGGAACAACGCCAAGAAGATCTTCCGGATCTTCGACGAGATCGGACGCGTGATTGCCGGCCTGACTCGCGGGTTTGATCTGACAATCCTCGATCGTGGCTACGGCGACGACGAAGGCCGAACGCTCAGTTTCTATCGCGAGGCCAACTGCCTCGGCGCCGTGCTCCCGAGCAACTCGCCCGGCGTTCACGCACTGTGGATTCCGGCCATTGCCCTGAAGTGCCCGCTCGTACTCAAGCCCGGCCGCGAAGAACCCTGGTCGCCCCTGCGCATCATCGAGAGCTTCAAGGCCGCCGGTGTACCTGCCGAGGCCTTCGGCTTCTATCCGACGGATCATGGCGGCGCCGGCGAAATCCTTCGCAACGCGGGTCGCTCCATGCTCTTCGGCGGCGACGCCACGACCAGGGCCTACGCCAATGATCCACGCGTCGAGCTGCATGGCCCCGGCTACACGAAGATCGCATTCGGCGACGACATGGCCGACGACTGGGAGAGGCACGTCGATCTGATGGTGCAGTCGATTGCCGCCAACGGCGGTCGTTCCTGCATCAACTGCTCGAGCATCTGGACGCCGAAGAATGGCCGCAAGATCGCCGAAGCATTGGCGAGAGAACTGGCGAAAGTTCAGGCCCTGCCGGCGAACGATCCGAACGCGACGATCGCCGCCTTCGCCAATCCCGACATGGCCAAGATGATGTCGGAATCGATCGACGGCCAGCTCGGCGCCGGCGCAGAGGACCTGACGCAGCAATTCCGAGGCTCGGGCCGACTCGTTCGAAAAGACCGCATCGCCTGGCTGCTGCCGACGATCCTCTGGTGCGAGGACCGCGAGCATCCGCTGGCGAGCAAGGAGTTTCTCTTCCCCTATGCCAGCGTCGTCGAATGCCCGACGGCTGAAATGCCCGCAGCTTTCGGCCCCACACTCGTCACGACGGCGATCACGAACGACAAAAAGTTCATCGCATCATTGATGGCCGAGCCGAACATCGACCGCCTCAACGTCGGTCCGATCCCGACGTTCCAGCTTAGCTGGGATCAGCCGCACGAAGGAAACCTCTTCGAGCACCTCTATCGCCAGCGCGCGTTCCAACTGCAGCCCGCCTGACACCCGGTCGTTGCATACGATGATTGAAAATGGGTGCCACTGCCGGGTGCCACTGCTCTGTGAGCGGTGCCGAGCACCAGCGTAGCCGCGCCCACGCGAGTCGTCGTGCGTTCCGAACCGCGACCGTCAGGAAGCCGGTCGGGTGGCCCACCCTTTCAAAGGGTGGGGGCACGACGATACAAACGCAAGGCACGTATCAACTGCGCGAACGCACACTCACATCGCGATCGTCGCGCCCCCACCACTGAAGTGGCGGGCCACCCGGCTCGATGTGCGGCATGCGGCTACGACCTGCGCGGCGCGGTTAGTAACGCATGCTCGGAATGCGGCGAGCCAATCACGCAAACGCCTCATCCAAAGCCTCGAGAATCAGATGAATCGTCGTCAGATGAAGCTCCTGCACGATCGCCGATGATTCAACGGAAGCTGTCAACGCGATGTCGCAAAGCCCCTCCGCCGGACTGCCCGCTGCGCCCAGCAACCCGATGGTCTGCATGCCGGCGGTCTGCGCCGCCTCCAGCGCCCTGATGAGATTCGCACTCTTCCCGCTGGTCGATAGGACGACGAGCACGTCACCCGCTCTTCCCAGACCGCGCACCTGACGGGCAAACACTTCCTCGTAACCAAAGTCATTCGCAATACAGGTCATCGCCGTCGGATCGGCCGCAAGGCAGACGGCCGCGAGCGGATCGCGATTGCGTTTGTAGCGACCAATGAGTTCTTCCGACAGGTGCATGGCTTCGGCCGCCGAGCCACCGTTGCCGCAGGTCAGCAGCTTGCCGCCGGCGCGAAACGCGGCCTCGATCACGTCGATGATTCGTGCGATCGTCGCCGCCTGATCGCGCAGCGCATCGACGCCCGCACGACGCGACTCAATCAACGCTTCGATGTCCTGTCGTCTGCTCATACGGCCTCAATGCATGCAGCCATTCGCCGCAGCGCGCCGAAAATACGCCTGCTGCGATCGAATCCACGCTCACAACAACGCGGGCATTCCGCCACTATATCGCCGAGACGGATTCGACCAAACCGAGGCGCAACAAAAAGCGACGGCCCGCACTCGTTGGAGTCGCGGGCCGTCGCGTGTTGAGCATTCAATTGGCTTGCGATCCCGCAATCAAGCGAAATCACGCACCGATGAACTTAGGGAACCATACAGGCGTCCGATCGGCTGCCAAGGTTGACCAACGTGGGCGTCGGCTTGCCGGTACCCGGGTCGACGATGGCGTTGTTGCCGTCCATGAACGTCGTGTAAATGTTGTCGCGACCGCGGTAGATCGGCAACGTGAACGTCTTGCCCGAAAGGCCGGCATCCGGGCCCTTCTCGAACAGCACGTGGCCGTCCTGGAACAGAACGTTCTGACCTTCACGATTCGTGTGGTTCTTGCTGTTGCCGCGGAACGGTCCCTGTCGGTCCGTGTTCAGCGCGACCAACGTCTCGCCGCCCTTCAGGTACGGATTCGCATCCGCCATGAACGGGAAGCTGGGCTCGGACGACGTACCGATGATTCGGCGATCCTCGTCGTGCTGGTACTGGTAGGCGTAGCTCAGGTTCGTCGGGCCGAGGAAGTCGTAGTAGGCCGTCGTGTCCTGTGCCGGGTCCGGCGTGTCCGTCGTGGACGGGCAGATGAACTGCTTCGGCGTCGTGTTGTTCGCTCGAACGACAGTCCAGAGGTCAACCGTCGGCGACGGCTTGCCCGTCGTGTAGATGTACGTCGTCGGGTTGTTCAGGCGCGAGGCCGTCGTCAAACTCGGCGTCGCGGCAGTGAAGTTACCGCCGAACAGTTCCATCGTCGTCGAAGGACCGGAGTAGATGGACGGGAACACCTGCGGATCGTCCTGGGCGTAGATGTACATCGCCTGGCCGATGCCGCGGAGGTTCGCCGCGCAAACCGTGCGCTTCGAAAGTTCGCGAGCTCGCGACAAGCTCGGCAGAAGGATCGAGATCAACAACGCGATGATCGCGATCACAACCAAGAGTTCGATCAATGTAAATGCTTTTCTGTTTCTCACCGCCATAGCCTCCTTAGTTTGATGATGGCGCTTTGCTACTTTCCGCCTACGCGACGCGGCGCTGATGCCGAGTCCTTCGAAACAACTAAACGATAATGACATGCACCTTGCCGCATTCTTGAGCTTTGCGGACAGGCATGGCCCCACATCGTCCGTGTTGCGTGGCGGATTCCGGGCCGATCAACGTCGATCGACTTCCACCGGACCGAACAAGAATTCCGCGCCAACCAAAGGCGCGGGCTTGTATTCAGCAAACTCGTTTGACGTTCACACACACTCAGGCGGCGTCCGCTAGCCTCGCAGGAACGGGCCTGACCGTTTCAACCGGACACACCGAATCAGCAACGAGACTGAACCGGGTTCCGATTTCTGGCGAATGCTCGCTGACTCGGGCTTGCGTGTGGTTAGGAGGGCGGCAGGCGGGGGCGACTTTGATGATTGGCTTCACGCCGGAAGCCAAAGGAGAGATAAAAATAATGGCGTAATTATCGAAGTCTGTTTGTCGCCTTAACCCGTAGTACCCTTATCCGCACACGTGCGCGTCAGTCTGAACATACTCCACGACCCATATTCTAGTCCACGCGTTCGGCCGTCGTCAAGGATTTCGCGGCCAAATCGCCCTTTCCTTGCGCGATCGGAACGCACCAGGTTATCGATACTTTCGGTCGCTTAATCCACGACCTGAAGTTCGATTCGCTCCGGATTCGCGATTCCGACACCCAGTGACTCCGCCAGCGTCAACTGTCGCGGCAAAGTCGGACCGGGCAATATCGGGCCCAGCCCTCGCCCCGAACGGACTCGATTGATCTGGCGAAAGCCGATGGAGTCACATCCCACGGGATCGACTCCTGCCAACAACAGCCCGGCATTCGAGATCTCATTTTCAGACCCGTCGGCCCCGCCGGCGTAATTCAATCGTAATCCATTGACAATATTCAACTTAAGCCGACTCCGCAGGGGCTCCGATGCGTTGATTTCACTGATCGCCGGTGCGCACCCGTCATCGTGAAATCTCGCGGGATGCCGGATCAGTCCGTGCGAAAGGTTCTTCAGACAACCCGTCATGACGGCCCGATGATGCGTCTTCAGGAACGGAACGTTTATGATCGCCGTGCACCAATCCACATCCGCGCGAAAACTGTCCCGACCGGATGCCCCAAACTCGACGATCTTCCCCTGCCAGCGATGATCGGGCTCCTTCGTCTTCGTCTTCTCACGAATTTCCGGCTCCACTTCCAGCAGAATGATTCGCGCCGGATCGAATCCCGCGGACGTCAACGACGCGACGAGCACTTCAGCCATGACGTCCGTCGTCCCCAGCAACGTGGCCATGGATCGATTGAACTTGATCAGGATTCGATCATCCTCCGACAGGAGTCGGTGCCACGCCGCACCAGCCTCCTTCTCGCCCGCGACCTCGGCAATGACTCGATTGAGATAGGTTTTCAGCAGGCCCTTCTGGACGATCCGCGCGGGCACGAGGTGCTCGTCCTGCGCCATCACGACGGATGAGATCGGCAGGCCGGCGTTTTTTGCCGCCGCGGCACGGGCTGTGACGATCTCATGTGAATCCGTGCCTGCCGCCACTACCGACGACGGTCCTGCGACGGCCCACGCAGTCGCCGCACCGGCCGCCCTGACAAGAAAATCCCGACGGCTATGGACCTCGGTCGAGTTGGATTTGTCCTGACCTGTCATTCCGCGGTCACGCATCGCAAATGCCGGTTCCTTTTGACACAACTCTCCCGATGGCTACTGTATCGGCGGACCTACAGTGCAACTCAACGGGGATGACTTGACCCATGACACCGACACGCGACGTTCAATCGATACGGGACGCCTTTTCGGCCGCTGGCCAGGACCACTTGTTTACGTTCTGGGACGATCTGAACTCGGACCAGCGCGATCAGCTCCTTGCGGACCTGGCCGCCATCCGACTCGACGCATTACCCGATCTCCTCAAGATCGTCGCGGACACGGCAAGCCACGCGACAGGCGGTTCGATTGAGCCCGCTGACGTTATCACGCGCGACGACGTCACGGCCGAACATCGAGAGCTCGGCGAATCCCTTATCCGCCGTGGCAAAGTGGCGCCGTTCACAGTCGCCGGGGGACAGGGCACGCGCCTCGGATACGACGGTCCGAAAGGTGCGTTTCGCATGTCGCCCGTGCGCAACAAGCCGCTGTTTCAACTCTTCGCCGAGTCGATTCGCGCGACCGAGAGTCGATACGATTGCGAGCTGACGTGGTACATCATGACCAGCCCGATCAACAACGCCGCGACGGCCTCCTACTTCGAAGACCTCGGCTACTTCGGATTGAATCCGGAACGAGTCGTCTTCTTCCAGCAGGGCGTCATGCCGTCGTTCGCGAACGACGGAAAAATCCTGCTCGCCGAAAAACATCGCGTCGCGCTGTCGCCCGACGGCCACGGCGGTTCGCTGCTCGCGCTGGCGGAAACCGGCATGCTCGAAGACATGGCGGATCGCGGCATCGATCACATCAGTTACTTCCAGGTCGATAACCCCCTCGTGTACTGCATCGATCCCGCATTCGTCGGTCTGCACGCCGCGAGCAAGAGCGAGATGTCAAGCAAGTGCGTCAGCAAGGCGGACGACTTCGAGCGCGTGGGCAACTTCGCCGTGGTCGACGGCAAGCTCGGCGTGATTGAGTATTCCGATCTGCCCGAAAAGCTCGCGAAGGCGAAGAACGCCGACGGCTCGCGCAAGTTTGACGCCGGCAGCATCGCGATCCACGTGATCTCCCGATCGTTCGTCGAGCGATTGACGGCGGACCGGTCGAAGTTCGGCTTGCCCTGGCATCGCGCGAACAAGAAAGTCGGCCACGTGGACACGGCGAGCGGCGAAGTCGTTGATCCGTCGGAACCGAACGCCGTGAAACTGGAAGCGTTCATCTTCGACGCGTTGCCATTATCGAAGAACCCGATCGTGCTGGAAGTCGATCGCAGCGAGGAGTTCAGCCCCGTGAAGAACGCGACGGGCGTGGACTCCGTCGAGACGTCGCGGCGCGATATGTCGCGTCGCGCGGCACGCTGGCTTAAAGCAGCCGGGGCGAAGATCCCGTGCAATAGCGATGGGGAGCCGACACCGACGTGCGAAGTCAGCCCGCTGGCAGCGCTGGAGGCCGACGACTTAAAGAATCGCGCACCGATCAATATCGCCGCCGACAAGGACGGCTGCATCTACCTCGACAAGTAGGTCGGGTCATCGACCCGACACATCGCGCGCAACTGGCCATCGGCACATTGGCCCGAGAACTCGCGCGCAATCGACCAGCCGGACGACGACACGCCCAAAGGCTCGCGCAATGGAAACTCAATAGTGGGATGGGCAACACGACTCGAAATTCCGAATGCTCGTCCAATCCCGTCCAGGGCTTTTACCGATTTCACGCGCCCATCTATGACCTGACGCGCTGGATGTTCCTGTTTCGCCGCAAGGCGGCCGTACGCGCGATGGAAATCGAGCCTCACCACAGGATTCTCGAAGTCGGCTGCGGGACAGGGCTGAACTTCGCGAATGTCGCGACACAGCTCGATCCGACGCGCGGCGGCAAACTGGTCGGTCTCGATTTCTCGGAAGCGATGCTCGCGCGTGCGCGGCAGCGCGTTGCGTCGAGCGGCTGGCGGCACGTGTCGTGCGTGCAGGCCGACGCATCCAAAATGCAACTCAGCGAACAGTTCGATCGAATCTTCTTTTCATACAGCATCGCAATGATCCCCGATTGGCGCGCGGCGCTGGATCGGGCTGCCGAGCACCTCGACCCCAACGGGCGAGTAGTCGTCCTCGAGTTCGGTCGGTTCGAACATTGGCCGCTCGTCGGCGGACTGTGTCGCGGTTGGCTGCGACTGAATCACGTGGATGTGATGCAGCCGTACGTCGAGGCCATGCGCGAACGGTTTGCGCACGTGCACGTCGAGCAATGGTTGGGCGGCTACGCGTTCGTGGCGCGTGCGAACAATTGAGTCACACGCCGACGCCGATCAGCTGATCATCCCCGTAACCACAGCCACGCCCCGGCGATAGCGAGCGTTGTCAGCGTTACTGGGACGCCGGTTCGTGCGTGTTCGCGCCAATTGATCGTGACGCCAAGCCGCCCCGCCTGATCAACGACGATGATATTCGCGATGCTGCCGACAATCAGGAGGTTGCCGGCCAGCGTACTGGCGAGCGCCAGGATGGCGCCGGCTTGTGCATGCGTGGTCGACGGCAGCAGCAGCATCACGGCGGGGACATTCGAGACGAGGTTCGACAAGGCTGCCGTCGTGACAAACAGCGTGGGGGCATGTTGCATGTCGATTCCGGCGTCGGCAACGCGCTGCATGCCAATCGCCAGCATACCGCTCTCGATCATCGCGTGATTCACGATGAACAATCCTGCGAAGAGCACGAGCAGTTGCCAATCGATGAGCGACAACATCTCTCGCGATGACAATCGCCGACTCAGCAGGAGCACGCCCGCCGCCCCGAGAGCGGCCACGTCTCGCGGGCAGACACCGGTCAGAAACAACACAATCAGTGCGCCAATGACGAAGACGCCTTTGCCGGTCTGCCATCGATTGATGGGCGGCGCTTCCACGTCAACGTCGCTGGAAGCGACGTGCCAGCGACTTCGAAACTGCCATGCCAGGATGGCCCAAAGCGCAAGACATCCCAGTAACGCCACGGGCAGTCCATCGAGCAGATACGCCGCGAAGGACAGCCTGAGGGATTGACCGATCAGCATGTTCTGCGGATTGCCGATCAGCGTCGCGGCCGAACCGATGTTCGCCGCGCAGGCGAGTGCGAACAGCATCGGCGCGGGGCGTACGCCCCGATGCACGCATCCAGCGACAAGAAGCGGCGCCATCGCCAGACAAACAACGTCGTTTGACAACACTGCGGAAAGTCCGGCGCTGACAGCAATGACGACGCCGGCGAGTCGGGCAGGCGACATAGGAATGCGTGCAATCCGCTGTGTAATCGCAGAATAAGCACCGCCCAACCTGAACTGCGCTGAAACGACCATCAGACCGAGCAGGAGCGCAATCGTCGGCACGTCAATCGCCCGCCAGGCGTCGTCCGGCGAGACTCGACCCGTCGCGACAAGCGCGATGGCGCCGAGCAGTGCGATACCCGTTCGATCAATCGCAAGAAACGGCAGACCGCCGAGCACCATTCCAAGGTAGACGATGGCGAAAATGGCGACGACCAGTGGATCCATGGCGGAGTTGTACAGGTGTGCCATCCGCGGCGGAAGGATCCGCCATCGGACCCGGCCCTAAGCAATACAAAGTCCGCCCAAGAAGAACAAGGTTCCCGGGCGATGTGGCAGGCATCCGGAATTCGTAAGATCGTAGTCAGCAGCATGTTGCGTGCTGCGGGAACGAGAGGGAGGCGACTGATGTCCCGTCTTTGTTGTGCTTCGATCAAACGATTTATCCCGATTCTCATGATCGCCGTATCGCTGGCCTTTAACGGGAAGGCACTTGCGAGACCCAACATCCGTTCGGCGTTCTTCGCCGAGTATCCGAGCGCCGTCGGATCGGTGCTCGACAGCGTTCCCAGCCGCAGCAATCACTGCGGACTCTGTCATTTCAGTTTCACTGGCGGCGGCGCGCTCAATCCATATGGAGCACTCGTCGGCTCGGCGTTGCCGAGTTTCCCGAGCACGACAACGGGACGCCGCCAGGCAATCCAGTCGATCGAAAACGACGACGCCGACGGCGACCTGTTCAGCTCGCTCATTGAAATCACTGACGTCAGCACGTTTTCAAATACGCCGACGTTTCCGGGACTGACTTCCGGCAACGTCGCCGCCGTCAGCAACGTCAGCATCACGGACCTGCAGGACTATCTCACACCAACGGCAGGCGGCGACACAACGCCGCCCGATGTAACGCTGATCTCGCCGAACGGCGGTGACAACCTGACAGCCAACGCGCCAACGACAGTCCAGTGGACGGCCACGGATGCAAGCGGCGTGTCAGGCGTGAACTTATATCTGTCCGAAGACGACGGTGGAACCTATCGCCTTATCGCGCAGAATCTGACCAACACAGGCACGTACAGCTGGTATCCCGCCAATCGGCCCGGCGCAGAAATGCGCGTGCGCGTCGAAGCCACGGACAACGCTCAGAACACGAACCACGACGATAGCAATTCAGTGTTTACGATCGATTCACCGCCGGGCGGTCTCGCGCCGACGACGTTGCGCGACTTCGATCAGCCTGGGACGCAACCGTTCGAAGGCGGAATGCCGCTCAACGCGCCCAGCGTCTGCGCCGTCTGTCACGGCAATTACAATTCGACAGTCGAGCCCTACTACAACTGGCAGGGAAGCATGATGGCGCACGCATCGCGCGATCTGTTGTTCGAGGCCGGCATGACGATCGGCAACCAGGATGCGCCGGATTCGGGTGATCTCTGCCTGCGTTGTCACATCCCGAACGGCTGGCTGCAAGGTCGATCGGTGCCGACGGACGGCTCCCGGATGCTTGCGACCGACAAGGTCGGCGTCTCGTGCGACATGTGCCATCGTCTTGTCGATCCCGTGTACAGCCCCGGAGAGAATCCGTCGGAAGATGCGGGAATCCTCGCGGCGCTGTCGATGCCGGGCAGCGAATTCGGCAACGGCATGGCCGTTATCGATCCGACGGGAACGCGTCGCGGACCGTTTGTCGATGCGACGAGCGGACACACGGTTCTCGTGTCGGCCTTCCATCGCGAGGCAGCGATCTGCGGGACGTGTCACGACGTGAGCAACACGGCCTTTCAGAATGACGGCGCGGGGAATTTCGTTCCGAACAATTTTGACGAATCGGCGCCGACATTTTCAGCGCATAGCCTGCTGCCGATCGAGCGCACCTACAGCGAGTGGTTCTACAGCGACTACAACACGGCGCAGGGCGTGTTTGCACCGGAGTTCGGCGGTAACAAGGACTTTGTCGCCTCCTGCCAGGATTGTCACATGCGCGATGTAACGGGCAAGGGATGCTCACTGCCAAGCGCACCGACGAGAAGCGATCTGCCGCTGCACGACATGACAGGCGGCAGCACCTGGCTGCCCGGCCTGCTGAGCGCCATGTTTCCAGGTGAAGTAAACGATGCGGCACTGCAGGCCGGCATCGCGCGCGCCCGCTACATGTTGCAGAATGCAGCGCAACTGGCGGCGGAACAGGACGGTGCACAGCTCAAAGTAACCGTCACAAACAACACGGGCCACAAGCTGCCGACGGGCTATCCGGAAGGTCGGCGCGTGTGGATCAACGTGAAGTACTTCGATGACGGCATGACGCTGCTCGGCGAATCCGGCGCGTACAACGCGGGAACGGGCGAACTGACGCACGACGCGGCGATCAAGATCTACGAAACGAAGCCGGGCCTCGATGCAGTGACCGCGGGGCTGGTCGGCGTCGATCCGGGGCCTTCCTTCCATTTCGTTCTGAACAACAAGATCTACAAGGACAATCGCATCCCGCCGCGCGGGTTCGCAAACGCGGCCTACGATCAGTTCGGTGGGACGCCCGTCGGTGCGACATACGCGGACGGGCAGTATTGGGACGACACATTCTACACACCACCGGCCGGTGCGACGTCGGCGCAAGTCACGCTCTACTACCAGAGCACGAGCAAGGAGTTCGTCGAGTTCCTCCGCGACGCCAACACGACGAATACGAAGGGCCAGGAGATGTACGACCTCTGGAACAACAACGGCAAGTGTCCACCCGAAGTGATGGCGCAGTTAACGATTCCGCTCGATCTCGTGATCGTCGGCGACATCGACGGCGACGGCGACGTGGACGAGACGGATCTCGGCTTCTTCGCCGGCGTGCTCGTCGGAACGGATCTGGACGCGGAGCACGTTGCGCGATCGGATATCAATGCCGACTCAGCGGCAGACGGTCTGGACGTGCAGGGATTTGTGGGCGCGCTCTTGGCGGGATAGCCGGCCCTCACTGACAGACGTGGACCTGAGCTTGCGCGTGTTCGAGCAGCAGATCGAGACCAACAACCGATACGGCGAGTCGGGTACGTCGTGATCGTCGTGTTGGGCGGCATTCCTCGGCATCAAGCAAGGGATGGTCTCCTCGTCGGGCAGCGCACACCCCAACCTGCGACGAATAGCTCAACTCGTAGGCCCGGTCAGCGGCCGATAATCACACTTTCCCTGATAGTCGGCATCGAAATCTATTGACTCTTGACGGGCCCACATGAATAATGACTCACCAGTCAGTGACTGAATAATCAGATTGGAATCGGATGGTCACAGCCCCCACAGCCAGGACCAGGAAGAAGCGGAAAACGCGTGAGCAATTGCTCGAGGCGGCCTTCAACGTGTTCTGCCAACAGGGGATTACGAACACGCGAATGGGCGATATTGCGGATGCCGCATCAGTGGCGCACGGAACCGTGTTTCTCCATTTCTCTTCCAAGGACGAAATGATCTCAGAGGTGATCAAGGCCTATTCCGGGCGAATCGCACTTCGACTGCACGACATGGTCAAAGAAAAAGCGACGGTCCGGGATATCCTCGAAGCGCACATCCAGGGGCTTGGCGAATTCGAGGATTTCTACTTTCGTCTCGTTTCGGAGGCGTCCCAGCTCCCCCAAAGCGCGAGAACGACGATGATCGGGATTCAATCAGCCGTGTCGATCCATCTCGCCGAAGCGGCGAAACACCAGATCGAACGAGGCGAGATACGGCCTGTCGAAACCGCATTACTGTTTAATACCTGGATCGGGCTGGTCAATCACTACGTACTGAACCGAACGCTCTTTGCGCCAACGGGATCCGTGCTGCATCGTTGGGGCGCGGCACTCGTCGACCATTACCTGGGACTGTTGTCCTACTGACAAGAGGGAGATTGCGATGAGCAAACACTGTGTGGCCTGCGGGATGCCGATGACGAGCGCCGACGACTTTGCCATGGGCGACTCGACAAAATCCCATTGTAAACACTGCGCGCGTCCCGATGGGACGATGAAGTCACAACAGGAAGTTCTCGACGGCATGACGGCATTCATCGTTCGCACTCAGGGAATGGACGAAACTGCCGCGCGGGCAATGGCGTCGGAAATGATGGGCAAACTGCCGGCATGGCAATAACACGTTGCGTCACAGGGACGCTTCGTCACGTGCGTTTCCATTTCATGAACCCGATGCGTGCCCGCGTCGGCCAAGCCGGCGAACTTTCCAGGGATAGTCGACATGCCAACGAGGAAACCGGCCAAACGTCGAAAAAGCGCCCGAGAGAAGCTGGAAGCGGTACATCCGAGTCACGGTGCAATTGAAGCGATTCCAGCGATGTGGCAAGCAAAGTTGGGCAGCGGAACGATGCTGATCCCGCGTCCTTTAGACGTCGATGCCGTCATGAAGAGAGTTCGGAAGGGCAAACTCGTCACGATGGGACTGATTCGACAATATCTCGCCCAAGCTGCGGGTGCGTCGTGTGCATGTCCATTGACAACGGGAATTTTTGCGAGGCTGGCGGCGGAAGCGGCGGAAGAAGATCGATCAAAGGGCAAGCGCCGCATAACACCTTACTGGCGGACGATTCGCGACGATGGCAAGCTGAATGAGAAGTTCCCGGGCGGAGCCGCGGCGCAGGCGGCACTATTGGAAGATGAGGGATTCTCGATCACGCCGGGTTCGGGCAAGCAGCCGCCGCGAGTTGCGGAATTTGCGAAACACCTGATGCGTCTTTGACCTGTTGGATCAATGGCCCTGTCGAAGACCGCCTGTCACGCCCGCCGTGGGACGGAGCGCAGGCCGGCGCCGATTCACCGCTAGAATGCCTGACCACTCCACCGACCTGACAATCCATCACGATTAATCGTCCCAAAGCGGCGCATCGAGCACGAGGCCGGCGTCGTTGATTCTCTCATGCAGATCAAATGCGTCGAAACGCGACATGGCTTTCGTGTGAACCGTTTGGTTCGCCGCCAGCGCTTCGATTGTGTCGTTCGTTCCGACACCCAGGTCAAGATGGTTGTGCAAAATCCGCAGCGTCGCGCGCGTCTTGTGCCAATCGTTCAGGCGCCGAATCGTGCAGACGACTGGGTTGTCGTCAAAAATCCGAAACCCTGCCTGATCCCCCCATTCGGCCCGGGTCTGCGAATACGGCTTGGCGAAGAAGCGCATGCCGGCGTCACTCAGGATGAGCGCCATCTGCTCGGCAGCGGCCGTCCGATCCTCCGCGGTACGCGCCTCGATGCCGCACTCCGCCAATAGGCCCACGCTTTCCGCGCGAAATGGGTCCCGGTCGATTGCGAGATAGAGTCGCGCTTCACTGGCGCGCGTTGAGAGATCGGCGTCGACGAGATGGCGATGACCGGCAACGTCCCGTTCGAATCGCATCTTGTGCTCAGGATTGCGGCAAAACCCCGCAGGCTCCAGCACCGGCGTGACGCGCCTGATGAACTCCTTATTGAAAGACGCCATCTCGCCCTCCAGATTGCTTCCGGGGCGCCAATTCGAACCATGCGGGCTTTGCCCCGACAATTGACACCGACTCAATCGTCCCGCGCGTTATCCCAGTATGCAACATCGATCGCCTGACGAACGACCACACGCGCATCGTGGATCGGCAATCCGAATCAAACGATTCCCTAACAGGTCGCGGCTGCCGATCAGCTCACCGCTCCACATCCGGCCGGAGTACTCCCTTCACACTCCACACTCAAAACCGAACACCTATGACTGAAGACGCACCGCCATCAAATCGACACCCACACTCAAGACTCAAAACTCAAGACTCGCAGCCGAACCCCCGAACGCCGACCAGGCATCTCTCTCGTGATGCCGCGCAACCACCCCATTAAGTCCGCCTTCGCGCTGGCCCGCCATCGAGCGGTTGATCGTCCCCGCGACCAAATGGGGACGCGGATTGGGGGCATACCCTGTCGCGCGTCGATGGAAACCCACGCCGATCGCCTCACGATCGAATGGCTGCCGCCGAACCGCCCGAGCATTGAATTAGTCGAACAACAGCGGGGCCATTCGAAACGGACACTCCCGGCAATCGTCCTATCCAATTCCCCTGAATACCTCGTCGCCGCCTTCCGCCACGGCGTCAGCTGGATCAACAGTCGTCGAAACAAGATGGGATTCACGTTCGACAGCGACGATCTTCAGCAAGAAGCTGCATGAAGCGCTTTTCCCCTCGACTTGCCGCGCAGAATGCTCGGCAATCCTGGCTCCAGCGACGACCCGCGACGCGGATTCGAGTCGCGATTTGAGGCGATCGGAGGGAAATCGGGCCCCACTGCGTCATGCAATCCGAGGAGATCTCGTTATTGCGGTGAAATACCTGCGATGATGCGCCTCGGCGATTATCGTTCTCGCGGTTCAATGCCGTATAATCGTCGTCATGACGGGGTCCCGGGCACAATTCGATGACGAGGCGGTGCGCGCCGCGAGCAACGGTGACTCGCAGCAGCGCTCCCACGTGGTCACGTGCCTGGCGGAGCAGGTTCGCACAATGGTCGTCATACGGCTGGCGCCTTCCCCGATGCGGGCGCAAGACGTCGATGACATCGTACAGGAATCTCTGGCGGCCATTTCGCAGGCTTTGCCGGCGATGCGCGAGCCGTCAGTCGGGTCGTTGCGAGCCCTGGCGTCGACCGTTGTGACCCGCAAAGTCGCCAACTACCTCGCTGACGCCAAGCGTCGTTCAAATGAGCAGGCGATCTCACTGAACGTGCCGATGGGCGACGGCTCGACCGTGGGCGCACTGCGTCATTTGCTGTCGGCAAGCGGGATCTCTCCCGGGAGCATCGCGGCTCGGCGAGAGTTGATCCACAATCTTCTTCTCTCACTGGCAGCGATGAAGGATACGCATCGCGAGGTCATTACGATGGCCATCATCGACCAACTGCCGATCACTGAGGTTGCCGAGCGAATGAACCTCACGCGCGCAGCGGCATCGATGCTCCTATTCCGGGCGATGAAGACGCTGCGCCGCAACATCACGGGGTCCAGCCGTATCGGAGGCAGTCATGAACCTGCATCCTGATTGGCAGCACACTGAGCCGACGCCCGAAGTGATCGAGGCGGCCCTCGAAGCCCTGCATCGCGGATCGCCCGGCGCTTTCGATCTTCTGCTCGACCCGATCGCGGACGGTAGTTCGGGGATCTGCAGTCTCTTCTCGGAAATAACGTCGCCCGCGCCGTTCGACGTCGCGCCGCCGACGATTCCCGGCTACACGATCGATCGCATTCTCGCCGCCGGCGGCATGGGGGTCATCTTCGCCGCCCAGCAATCCGGTACGCGCCGGCCAGTCGCCGTGAAAGTCATCCGCGGCGGTTTCGGCGGCGGAGCGCCGATGGACCGGCTGTTTCGGCGTGAAGTCGAAACCCTCGTCCGGTTGCGACATCCGAACATCGCCAACCTCTACGACGCCGGCACGACGCGCGAGGGCGCCCCGTTCTTCGCGATGGAGCTGATCGACGGCCGCACCCTCAAGGATTTCATGATCGATGCGGGCGATGTCGACCTTCGAACCGATGAAGGTCGAACCGCGATCCGCCGATTCATCGACGTCTGCCGCGCCATGACCCACGCCCATCAGCGCGGCGTCATTCACTGCGACCTCAAGCCCACCAACATCATGATCGCCGCCGACGGCACGCCCAAGGTCCTCGACTTCGGTCTCAGCCGACTGATCGATCCGGAAGTCTCGACGATCGCGGCGACGACGAGCCATCGACTCGTCGGAACGCTGGCCTACATGAGCCCCGAACAGGTCAACGGGCCGATCGGCGAATTGGACGTCCGCAGCGACGTCTATTCCCTCGGCGTCATGCTGTACGAACTCGTCTGCGGTCAGCCGCCCTATCGCGTCAGCGGCTCGGCGATTCCCGCAGCGATACGCATGATCTGCGAAACCGAGCCGAAGCGGCCCGCCTCCGTTCGCCCGGCGCTGAAAGGCGATCTCGACGCAATCGTCATGAAGGCGCTCGAAAAGGACCCCGATCAACGCTACCAAAGCGCGGGCGAACTGGCCGACGATCTCGAACGGACGCTGCGCGGCGAGCCGATCGAAGCCCGGGCGGACCGGTTCTATCTCCTGCGCCGCACGATGTATCGCTATCGCGTCCATGCCATGGTCGCCGTCGCTTTCCTCGCCGTGCTCGCAACCGCAACCGGCGTGAGCAGCTGGTTCTGGTATCGCGCCAACCAGGAAGCGAAACGCGCCCACAAGGTCGGCAACACAGCCATCTCGACGCTGGGCGAACTGATGGATGAGATCTACGAACTCAGCATGGAAATGAGCAATCAGCCCCTGCGATTCAAGCGACTCGATGCGCAGCTTCAGAGACTTACCGCCGCGATCGACATGGACCCGCAATTGCAGTTCGTCACATGGACATTGCTCGACACGCAGGGCCGCGTCGCGTACGCGAAAGGCGACTGGTCCCGCGCCGAGGAACTGTTTGAGCAACTGCTCGAAACGGCCCCGGCGGATTCCGAATGGGCCACAGACGCTCACGTCGAACTCTGCGGTCTGTTGCCGGCGGAGGAAGCGAAGCCGCACTACGAAGCGTGCCTTCCACTCGACCTGACGCGGAGGCAACGACACCGCGTGACGCAGTTGTATGCGACCTGCCTGATGGAGGAGCGACGGTTCGCAGAGGCGCTGGAGGTATTGGAGTCGACACAGGGCCTGGTGTCCGACATACGCAGGCGAATCGTCGTCGCTCGCGCCTATGACGGACTCGGGCAGACCGATGAAGCGAACCGGCAGTTCCGCCAGATCTTAGAGTACGCGGAATTCAGAGTCTCGAAGAACCCCAAGCAGTACTACCACAAGTACTACCTGCTGCTAGCCCAGGTGGCGCTGGCCGACTCGTGCTTTCACATGGGGAATATCGACGAAGCACTTGAAATCGCGAAGACGGCGGCAGTCCATGCCGATCATGTGCTCGAGCTGAAACCTCGATACTCACCGGCGATGATCGCAACGTACCGCGTGAACAAGATCCTCTGCGACATTTACCTCGATCGCGGAGATTTCCGGCTGGCGTGGGAAGCCCAATACCTAATGTCCCTCAATATCGGCCGTGTGCAATTTCTCGATCAGGATAAATCCCGATGGCACATCGAACAGGCGGATACGCAATATAACGGAGCCAGGACGGCATTCGCGCTGAACAACCTGGACGGAGCCGAGCTGCGCGCGATGGCTGCCATCGCCGCACTCGGCTCGGTGAGCGAACGCAGGCGTCCGCCCGAGTCGGAATTCAACGAGCGAATGTTTCGATACGAGGGACTGCTTGATGAGATTGCCTGTGCCCGCGAGCGGGACGATCTGCCGCTCGAGCAACGCCGCAAGTGCCTCGAAACCTATCTCCAGATTCGGGAGGACCGTCCGGATCAAGTGCACACGGAAGAAGCGATCATCTTGACAGCGCTCGATCTCGCCGCCGGCCAGCGGGCCGAAACCGGGTCTGCCGCTCCGGAAGTCATATCAATAGCTCAAGACGCGCTGTACAGAATTCTGGCGATGGGCGACAGAGCAAATCGAGCCGACGCATTGCTTGAACTGATCGACAACGAAGTCAGCCGGAATCCAGATCAGACGACTCTGCAAACAGCCGAGTTTCGAGTGCATGACAGTGATGCCATACTTCGGCAATTCGATTGAGATGCAGCACGTCCGGCCGCGGCACGACGGTACACAACCCCGAGCCGCACTGCACCGGCAACCTGCCTTACGGCTTGACGTCCGCATGAGTCGATTCGCCGCCGTTCATCTTCGGCGCTTGGACCCTCTCATAAGCACGAACCAGCGCCAGGATCAGCGGTGTATCCTCGCTATCGCGCGGAAAGGCGAAGACGGCCGTCGCATTCTGCTTCATCACCAACGATATGGACATCTTCATCGTCTTGATAATCGGCTTACCGACGTCGAGCGGAACGCCGTCAATGGGCTCGCGCCCGATCATGTAGCGATACTGGAACTTCATGGGATCGAATCGAATCGCACCGTCCTCCTGAAGCGCGACGTTCACTTCAAACGCCGATCCTTCCGCCATGCTCATCTGATCGTCGCCCTCGCCGCCTGTCCACTTCAGTCGAAGGCAATCCGCGCTCTCCTTCTCCAGGTAGGCTCGTTCCATGCCACTCGTAAAAGACGCCCCCTGGCCGGAAAACAGCAAAAGTCGGGGTGATGCGATCGCTTTCAGAAACTCCAGACCATCCGGCACGTCGGCCTCATCGCGTGGCGACGATCCTGTCGGTATCCTGTCCGGGCTGACAGACTTTCCTTCGAGCCTGAAGTCTACAAGGCCGGGCAGCACAACGCCTTCGAATGCCCCCCCTTCCGTCGCAGCGCCCGGTCGGCCGAATTCACGCTGCGTCGAGCGATCCGTGCTGACGTCGCGCATCGCATTCCGCGGCTCCAGACGAATCGCGTCCGTCTCCATCACAGGCAGTTTCTCCTGCCCGCCCGACGGCGGATAGCCTTCGATCAGCACCTTCAGCTTTGTCGTGTCGACCTGGACGTAGCGGACCTCGACGAAGATCTCCGGCACTCGATCGACGTCGTCGGGCGCCGCGACGCTCGGCGGTTCGGCAAGCGCGCCGGCGAGAACGAACATCACGTTGACGGCAGTGACATAGGCAAGGGTCATTCCTGATCTCCATGACGGCCAACTTGCGTGGACCATCGCGTAATGTCGACGCGCGACTTTGCTCGCTCGCCCGTCGGCCGTGAAAAGAACTCTGTCTGAATCACAAATTGCGGCTGGCGCGTTGGGCGCGCAGGAGTCAATTGATCGGGCGCAGTCGTCGTTTCCGCACCTGGCTTGCCGCCGCCCGCCTTCAACATCAGCGCCGTCCCTGTCGCGCTGAGCAATCCCACAAGGAGGCACGCCGCCGCCGCGAAACCGACGCTGATCGGTCGTCGCCAGAATGCCGGAGCCGTGGGTCTTGCCGCGGCGATGCGTTGTCGCACACGTTCCACGTCATCCGGCCGTGGCTTCATCAGCGGCACTTCGGCGAGCAGTTTCTCGATTTCGTCATGCGGCGTCATCGATGCGCTCCCGATGGAATTTTCTCATGGCTTCCAGCCCCCTTCGATAGTGCGTGGCGATTGTGCCCTGCGGCGCGGCCAGGATGTCCGCGATTTCGGCGAACGTGAGTTGAGCGTAGACCTTCAACACGATGACCTCCCGTTCGGCCGGCTTCAATTGCGAGAGCGCCAGCTGGACATATTCGGCCGCGTGCCGCTGCGCCTCATTCTTCGCGGCCCCGATATCGACGATTGACTCGCAGGCAGGACCCAGCGGTTCGCTCTTCGGCAGCCGTCGCCGCCGCCGCAATTGATCGATCGCCGCGTTGCGAATTGCCCGCACGCAGAACGCGAGCGGCGCGTCAGCGGAAATCCCTCGCTCGACGAATCGGACGAGTACGTCTTGCACGAGATCGAGGGCCTCGTCGGTATTCCCCAGCCACGCGATCGCGACGGTGCACAATCGACGATGTTCCGTTTCGAAGAACCTCGCCCAATATTCGCCGTCTTGTCGTGTGGCGTCATTCAACCCGGTTCGATGCCTCGACTACCTGAATCGCCAGCGGCGACGAGTATTGGTGCCATTCCGATGGTATAGACGAACGCCGCAGGCGACGTTATTCACGCAAACCAGGCAATTTCTTTGGTCGTTCCAGCCCCGACAGCCAATTCTCCGACTTTAGTATACATGGAATCCGCCGATCAACGACCGCCGGAAACGCGACGCAGCCTGATCGTCCATGCCGACGATCTCGGTTTATCACAGTCCTTCAATGACGGAATCCGCATCGCCGCGACGCAGGGGCATCTGACGAGCACCTGCATCCGCGTTAATGGAACGGCCTATGACGCGGCTGTCGGAGAAGTGATCCCGGCGTGCCCGAATCTCGGCGTCGGACTCCACTTGAACATCGTCGAGGGCCGCAGCACGCGGCAACGCATCGGCCGAAATGAAACCCTCTGCGACGCCGACGGCGCCTATCGCCACAAGTTCGTCGCGCTCTGGCGGCGTTCCGGAAGCAAGCAACTCCGGCAGGAGATCGAGGCCGACTATCGGGATCAGATCGAACGGGCGCTCGGCGATCTCGGGGCCGTCGATCATCTCAACTCCCATCAGCACAGCCATGGAATTCCTGCCATCTTCGAAATCGTCTGCAGGCTCGCCCGGGAATACGGCATCCCCTTCGTTCGCGTGCCGCGCGAAAAACCGCACGTCGTCCGCTCGCTTTCTTATCACCTGCACGACTGGTATGCGGCCAACCTCGTCAAGATCGGCCTGCTCAACACGATGGCGATTCGGAATCGACGCACCGCTGCGCGACACGGCGTTGCGACGAACGACTGGTTCGTCGGCATCGGGTACACGGGCTTCATGAATTCGGCGACGATTCGCGCAGGGCTGGCGGCCGTGCCGAAGGACGCGGGCATCGTCGAATTGCTGCTGCACCCATGCGCGATCAGCGGTCAGCCCGACGAAGTGTTTCTCGACGCCGACCTGCGTGACTACGTGATTCAGCCCGCGCGGCGCGAAGAGTTGCGCACGCTCTGCAACGATGCCCTGTTTGCGGAGATCGCCTCCGCGGGCTGGAACAAAGCATGCTACCGATGCCTGTCAATGGATCCGCTCGGCGACACACTCTCCGGCGATCCGGACAGGATCGACGCGCGCGCCGCCAAGCCGACCATCATCAACCGCCCAATCGGCTGTACCGGCCACGGAGCTGCACGGGCGATCGGCGAGACGGCCCCCGCATCCGTTCGCGTTTCCATTAGCCCTCAAACCGACACCGGGCCTTCGGCGACGATATCGTTGCGACCGCCGTTGCGCGCATTCATCATGCTGGATGAGACGCCCTTTCATCATCCTGCATACCTGGCGCGGCTCATCAACGAGTGCGAGCACCTCGACATCGTCGGAGCGGCTGTCGTGCATCTGCCGGGCGGCGGTCCACTCCAACGATACATGATTCGCCAGTGGCGACAGATGGGCGTCGTGCAATTCGGACGACTGGGCGTGAAGTCCGTCGCCGGTCGTTTGATGGGACGAATGCCGACGTTCATTCGCGGCAACAGGGAGGGATCGGTTCGAGGCGTCTGCCGGCGATATGGCATCCCCTATCGCGTCGTGAGCAAAGTGAACACACCCGAATTCCACGATTACGCCCGATCCTTCGATCCCGACGTGATCGTCTCGTCGTGCACGCCGATCTTCAAGCGGGAGTTGCTCAACCTGCCCAATGTGGCGTGCATCAACCGGCACTCGTCGCTCTTGCCGACGTTCGGCGGCATACTGCCTGTGTTCCGTGCCGTCCAGATGGGAGAAAAATACACGGGCGCGAGCGTGCATCGAATGACGCCCGAAATCGACGGCGGCGAAGTCCTCTCCAGAAAGTGGCTGCCGATCTTCCCCGGCGATACGCTCGCACGGTTGTACCAACTCTGCTTCGTGCTCAGCTTCGAGGCGACATACGACGCGGCCGCTTTTCTCCGAAACGAAGCGTCGTCGCGCTCGGCGCCGCGCGCGGGACTGGAAAAGAGCTACTTCAGCTATCCGACGCGCGAAGATTGGAAGGCATTCGCCGACGCGGGCGGCCGTTTCATCTGATCCACAATGTCGCAGTGTCAGAGTGGAGTGATGTCCAGCGTTCGCGAGGAATGCCGTCAACAATTCGTGCCGCTGCCGATCCCTGCTCAACGTCGCTGCGCGAGCGTTACGTACCCTCGCCTATCCAGGCATGACGCGCAACAACGACGGCGGCGAATCTACTAAATAAGGCCTGCATGGCATCTCGCTTGGCGACGTCGGCCTTACGATAATCGTCAGCGTATGGACTGAACGGCAGTTCGACCTCACGCGTACCGTCATTCGCTCGCACGATGACAACGTAGTCCTGCACGCTGCCGTCCGCATTCGTGATGGCGTCAGCCTCGCATCCGGAAACCGCCTGGATGGGGATCCGGATTCGCCTGGAATCACCTTCGAACAGGATCTCGCCGCGCTGCCTATCGATACGAAGCAGGCCGGCGACCTTCTTTTCCACGGGTTTGATCTTGTGCCAGTTCGCGCGCGGAATGATCTGGACGAAATGAACGCCCTCGGCATCGGGCTCCACGATCCGCCCCGGTCTTTTCTCGATATAGTCGCACAAGAGCTGATACACGAATCGATCAAACGACGGAGGCACTCCGCGCTTCGTCACGAACCAACCGTATGCCACGCTCGCAACGCCGAGGACGACGCAGCTCCACGCCAGGACCGCCGGACAGCCCTCCCAGATCACGAACGTCGAAGCCGGATCGATGATCGGCCATGCCAACATGAACCCGACAATCAACGACACAAGGCCGCCGAACAGCGCGAGCAATCCCATTGATTGGAGAAAAAGCCCTTTGAGTGCCACAAACCCACGCGGGTTCGATTCGCCTTCAATTTCCTCGATCGCGATTCGCTTCCCATCCAATTCAACGCGTAACGACGCTGCCTCGGCCTTCCTGGCATCGCGAACGCTGGCCTCCACGCCTCGAACGACATCGCTGTCCGCAGCCCCTTTCAGCTCCTGGAAAAGCGGCGACAGTTCAGCCGCCTCTGCCGACGACAACCGGCGATCGCGGATCAGTGAACGATTTGTGTCCTCGTACGCAATGCCGAGCGCAGAACCCGCGTTGCTCGTTGGCTTGACGCTCAGGTAAACAGGGCAAGGGCCATCGGCATTCATTCGCACCTCGCCACAATACGCCGCCAGAAGCAGTGCCCCCGGCTTTCCCGTCTGAATGCTCGTCGGCGTCAGATTCCGGATTTCATCCCAACGCCCCGCATCCACCATCGACGCCATGTCCGACGCCCGGTCGACCGCATACGCAACTTTGGACTGTCGCATCCATTGCTTACACGACTCACAAAAGGGTCGCTGAGCGCGCGGCCACGCGAATGCAATCGGGAAGGCCAACATCAGCACGATCTCGAACCCGAAACCGCCCCAGTTCAGGTAGCGTCGCATACCCAGTGTCGGCGCATACTCACGAGACTCAGGAACGTACGACGGTCTCGAAACGTCCGTGTCCATGCGAAAAGCGATGTAGTCAGGGAGCACGTCAAGACGTGTGATCGATGACAATCCAGTGTTCCAGACCAGATCCAGATGATATTGCCCGAGATAGACCGTCAATGCGGACAAGACGCCGACAACGACGGCGAGCCATGGATTCCGCCAGCGTCCATGACTGATGAGCAGCACGAGTGGAACCGACAGGATCATCGACGCAAAAATCGGCATGGCCAGTTCGAGATACCAGCCCATATGGAAAACGAAGGTCAGGAACGCTGCGCAAAAGAAAATGCCAAAGCCGAGCAGGAGCAACCACGGTATCGAACGCAGAACATCGATTCGTCCTGACGGCCGATAGAGAGACACCTCGGATTTTGCAAATTCGTCGCTGTGATCCACTTGCTCGGCCCTCTGTACATGCTCGGCCCCGCGAACGAGGGCCGCTCCGGCGACTATTGTAACACAGGCAGGTGTTCGCCGTCCCACTTGCCGCTAGACGGCCGATTGAACCTCCATGCGCCAATCCTGCTCGATCCAATCGTCGCCAATGGGCGCAACGCGATGCACGGCCCAGCCAGCATCACCCAATAGCGCCATCATTCGCCGGCTGCCGTCGCGATTCGTCGAATGGACGATGACCGGCGCAACGGGCGTAACCGTCGCCAGATACTCGGCCACGAGAATCCCGTCGCCCCACGCTTCCGACCCGTCCGGAGGAATCAAATCGCAATCGAGCGAAACGGCAGCGCACTCCGAACGCATCACATCGAATTCCGCAATCATGGCGTGAGCGTCGTACCAAAAATGCGATGCGCATCCGAGTGCGGCAGCGACTTGCGCAAAACGCTGACGGCGATCGTCGTCGTCCTCCAGGATCAGAATCGTGCGGGCCATGACGATGGCCAGTATACCCGGAATGCTGCGCCGCAAGGGTACATATTGAAAACCTGTGCATCAATAATCCGGCGCAAACGGCGTGCGCGTTCGATACCTGCCGAACCTGCATGCCTTAGAATAGCAAACACCGGCACGGGAATGACGGAAATGCGACGATCGACCACAACCTTCAGAATCATCGCTTGCGTGACGTGCATCAGCGCCGCCGTCGCGTGGAGCGCCGAACAGCGCTACCTCCCCGAGAGGGATCCGCTAGTGCGGGAGAAACTCGAACAATGGCAGGACGCCAGGTTCGGTCTGCTCATGCACTGGGGCACTTACAGCCAATGGGGCGTCGTCGAATCCTGGCCGCTCTGCGGTGAAGACGAAGAGTGGTGCAGACGCACGATTGAGGACTACGACGAACATCGCCGCGCCTATGAGAAACTGGCAACGACCTTCAATCCGACGGATTTCAATCCGAAACGCTGGGCCGCCGCGGCCAGAGCGGCCGGCATGAAATACGTCGTCTTCACGACGAAGCATCACGACGGCTACTGCATGTTCGACACGAAGCTGACGGACTATCGAATCACATCTCCAAACACGCCCTTCCACACCGACAAGAACTCGGACATCACGCGCGCCATTTTCGACGCTTTCCGTGCGCAGGATTTCATGATCGGCGCCTATTACTCCAAGCCCGATTGGCACTCCGACGACTACTGGTGGCAACGCTTCCCGACGCCCGATCGACATGTGAACTACGACGTTACGCGCTATCCCGATCGCTGGGAACGCTTCGTCCGGTTCACACACGGCCAGATCGACGAACTCATGAGCCGATATGGCACGATTGATATTCTCTGGCTCGACGGCGGATGGGTGCGTTCATACACCGACGCGGAGCTTGCCGCCGCGCGACGCGATCCGGAGAACAAAGGCCGTCGATTGCAGAACGAGGACATTCGCATCGGCGAAATCGTCAAAGCGGCTCGCGCAAAGCAGCCTGGTTTGATCGTCGTCGATCGGGCCGTCGAAGGGCCGTACCAGAACTATCTCACGCCGGAAAATCGAATCCCTGAAAAGATGATCCCGCATCCGTGGGAGTCGAACATCGTCTCCGGCGGCGGGTACTCCTATGTACCCGACTCGACATATCTGTCGTCGCGCGAAGTCGTGCAAATGCTTGCCGACATCGTCGCCAAGGGCGGCAACCTGCTGCTCAATATTGCGCCATCGCCCCGAGGGGATTTCGATCCCGCGGCATACACAATGCTGGACGGCGTCACCGACTGGATGAAGGTCAATCGCGAGGCCATTTACGAGTCGCGACCGATTGCCCCCTTTCGCGATGGCCGTGTTGCCCTGACACGCAATCGACACACTGGCGTCGTGTATGCGATCTACCTTTCGGATGAAGACCAGACGCATCCGCCAACTGAAATTCGGCTCGACAAACTTGCACCCGCACCCGGCGCGACGATCACAATGCTGGGCGACACGCGACCGCTGGAGTGGATTCCCCGCGACGACGGCTGCCGGGTCATGATTCCCCAGCGACTGATCGACGCCCCCCCCTGCACGCACACGTGGGTGCTGAAGATCAGCAACGTGCGCGAATCCGCGCCGTCGCGGACCGGGGCCGCATTCGACGCCTCACGGCCGATCCCGGAACGGGTCGCCGACCTCCTCGAACGGATGACGCTCGATGAAAAGCTGTCGCAACTCATGAACGCCAGCCCGGGCATCGAACGACTCGGTATCCCCTCGTGCAACTGGTGGAACGAATGCCTCCACGGCGTCGCCCGGGCGGGCCGCGCGACCGTGTTTCCGCAGGCCATCGGTCTCGCAGCGACGTTTGATGAACAGTTGATTCGTGATATCGGCAGCGCGATCGGCGCCGAAGCGCGCGCGAAGTACGAGCTGTCCAAAGTCAAGCAGCCCGGCGCGCAATACGCGGGCCTCACGTTCTGGTCGCCGAACATCAACATCTTTCGCGACCCTCGATGGGGCCGAGGTCAGGAAACGTACGGTGAAGATCCGTACCTGACGGGCCGAATCGGCGCGGCGTTCGTCAAGGGGCTCCAGGGCGATCATGCGCCCTACCTGCAAGTCGCCGCCTGCGCTAAACACTTTGCGGCGCACAGCGGGCCTGAGAAGGGCCGCGACAGTTTCGACAGCATCGTGACGCCCAAGGACCTCAATGAGACGTACCTGCCGGCGTTTCACACACTCGTCGATGCAGGCGTCGCCGGCGTCATGTGCGCGTACAACCGCGTCGATGGTCGCCCCTGCTGCGGCGACTCGCCAATATTGAAGGACATTCTCCGAAACGAATGGGGGTTCGACGGCTACGTCGTCAGCGATTGCGGCGCGCTCAACGACATTCACGCCAATCACAAAGTAACGTCGTCGGCCGTCGAGTCGGCGGCGATGGCGTTGCGCAGCGGCGTCGATCTCAACTGCGGCGGCGTATACGAGTCCTTGAAAGAAGCAGTCGAGAAAGAACTCGTGACGCAGTCCGACGTCGATCGCGCACTCTCGCACCTGCTCACAATCCGCATGCGATTGGGTGAATTCGATCCGCCGGCCTCACACCCGTATGCCAACACGAATCCATCGTCTATCGCGAGTCCCGAACACATCGCTCTCGCACGACGTGCGGCGGCTGAGTCGATCGTGCTGCTGAAAAACGCAGACAAGACGCTCCCTCTGCGTAAGGACCTGAATTCACTTTACATTACGGGCCCCAACGCCGCGTCGATCGACGTATTACTGGGCAACTATCGCGGCATCAGCGGCGATATGACGACAATCCTCGAAGGTGTCGTTTCGGCCGTCGCGCCGGCGTGTCGCGTCCATTACAACCCGGGCTGCCTGCTCAACACGCCCAATGCAAACGACTCGAACCTCGTCGCCTATCAGGCCGCAAGCGCCGACGCCGTCATCGTCGTGCTCGGAACGTCGCCCCTGATGGAGGGCGAATCGGGCGACTCGATTGCCTCCGTCGACGGCGGTGATCGCACCGACCTGAATCTCCCCGCCAACCAACTCGACCTGCTGAAGCGCCTCCGCGACGCGACGAAGCGACCGATCATCGTTGTCCTGACGGGCGGCAGCCCGATTATCGCGCCCGAGGTGCACGACCTGGCCGACGCAGTCCTCTTTGTCTGGTACCCGGGCGAAGCCGGCGGCAACGCCGTCGCTGACATTTTGTTTGGCGACATTGCCCCGTCGGGTCGACTGCCGATCACATTTCCGGCCTCCGTTGCGTCTCTCCCGCCCTACGAAGACTACAACATGCGCGGCCGCACCTATCGCTTCGCGACGTCGGAACCGCTTTATCCGTTCGGATTCGGTTTGACCTACGCCGAACTGTCCTACAGCGATATCCAACTGGCGAATGCAAACGTGGCAGCGGGCGACGGGCTGGAAGTCCGCTTTCGCCTGCACAACCGCGGCGATCGCGCTGTCGATGAAGTCGTTCAGTTCTACATGTCCGCATTGGATGTCGTGCCGGATGCGCCCGAAGCATCGCTTTGCGCGATCAAGCGCATCCGAATCGATGCGAAGCAAACACTCGAGCTGGCGCAGGCGATTTCTGCGGACGCGATGTCCACAGTCGACGCCGACGGCCGTCGCGCGATTCGCCCAGGTCGGTATCGACTCACGATCGGCGCCGCATCGCCCGGACTTCGCAGCACGCAACTGGGGGCGCCGACGCCGCTGACCGCCGAATTCAGCGTCGTAAGCGACAAGAAATAACGCCGAGGATCACGCTCATCGTGCGATTCAAGAATCGCGACCCATGGAGATGGATTATGTTCGCAAGAAGTCTGGTCGTCGTCATCGTCGCCGCAGCCGCCTGCGCTCCCGCCCATGCCGCGGACGACACGTGCATCCTCTTCACCGCCGAGAATCTCGCCAAGGGACCTGGCAACTGGTACCTCTACGTTCAATTCTCGACGGCGCGCTACACGATCCAGGATGGCGACACGCTTGAGTACGACATCTACATGCCCGGTACGAATCCCGTTCTCAAAGGCGGTATGGATATCCAGGTCGAAGGAGCGAACCTTCCGCCCGAACTCAAGGACATCCACGCCCTGCGTGAGTCGAGGCTGAAGGACCAGGAAGGACTCCGTCTGCACGGCGACGCAATCCTGGAACCCGCGCACGACAAGTGGTACCGGCGCAAGTTCAAGCTGGACGGACTCGTCGGTGCAACGACGACGCGATGGGAACTCGTCTTCGAAGGCGACGAGGACGGCAAGTATGTGCAGTTCATTGACAACATCCGCATCAAGCACAAGGGCAAGACCGCGCTGAAGGTCTACCGGGATGGTCCCATCGAAAACGACATCAAGGGCCAGGGCAACAACGGGTACAGCGCCAAGTTCAACGTCGTCACGACGATGCGCAGCGAAGTCGGCGACCCGAAGTTCATGACGCGAATATTCGAAACCGCCGAACAGCGCCGGCGGATGCGTGAATCCCGCGACGCATTCCACGCCGAACTCGACATGGCCGACCTACTCGCAAAGGAAAAGAACGACGCCCACATGCTGAGCCACATCAACGAGGCGCGACGAATCGAGGACACGAAGGCCTACGATCGCGGCGACGCCGAAGCCTATCTGAAGTCCCTCCATCAGGCTCGCGGAAAACTCAAGCACGAGCATCAGGTCATGGAACGGTACACGGGCCATCTCGTCGGCCACGCCCATATCGATCTCGCATGGCTATGGACGTGGGACGACTCCATCAACAACGTGATCCCGCACACGTTTGGTCAGGCCCTCGTCTTCATGGACGAATTCGCCGAATTCACATTCTCGCAAAGCAGTGCGACGCTCTATCAGGCGACGCAGGTCCATCATCCGAAGCTCTTTGAGAAAATCCGCGAACGCGTTCGCGAAGGACGCTGGGAAATCGTCGGCGGTCGCTGGTGCGAAGGCGACAACAACATGATCTCGCCCGAGTCGCACGCGAGACACTTCCTTTACGGCCAACGGTACTTCAAGAAGCACTTCGACCGCATGGCAAGAGTCGGCTGGGAGCCCGACACGTTCGGCCACTGCTGGACGATGCCCCAAATCCTGCGCAAGTCGGGGATCGATAGTTACTACTTCTGCCGCGGCGGCAAGAATGAGCCCCTCTTCTGGTGGGAAGGCCCCGACGGCTCGCGCGTCCTCGCGTTTGAGGAACCAGCGACAGGCGGCTGGTACAACGACGACGTCAGCGATGAGAAAGTCAAAGAGCTGATCCGCTTCGCGCTGAAGACCGGCACGACGGACGAACTGATGGTCTACGGCGTCGGCAATCACGGCGGCGGTCCGACGCGCGAGTACATCGAATCGGCGCTCGCGATGAAAGATCGCGAAGGATGGCCTCTCGTCAAATTCTCCACGGCGACTGAGTTCTTCGACATTCTGCACAAGATGTCCGACAAGCTGACGATCCCGACGATCAAGACGGACCTGAACCCCGTCTTCTCCGGCTGCTACACGTCGCAATCGGAAATCAAGAGGCTAAATCGCAAATCGGAATGCGCCATCGAATCCGCCGAAGTCCTGACGACACTGGCCCACATGCATGACAACGATCTCGCCTATCCGCGTGCGAAGTTCGAAGCCCTGTGGCAGGACGTGCTCTGGAGTCATCACCACGACACGCTGCCCGGCTCCTGCATCCACGCCGCGGCGCTCTACGCCCGCGAACTGCTCGCCGATGTCGTCGCCGATGCGGAGTCGCTGCGGTCGAATGCAATGAACTGTCTTGCCGCCCCGTTTCCCGGCGGCATCGTCGTGTTCAATCCGACGTCGGGCGTGCGCAGTGATGTTGTCGACATCGCGGCGCCCGTCACGCGCGTCGGCTCCGCCGGCGACATGATGCCGGTCCAGCGAACCGAGAATGGCGCGTGCTTCGTCGCGCGTGACATACCGGCGATGGGCTACAGAGTCTTTACCCCCGAATTCGCGACCGACGACTCGGCGGACGACGTGTTGCCATATGACATCGCGAACATCCCCGGCTCCACAGGCACCAGCGAGCCGCAAGGCGCCGCCGCAACGGCTCACGCAAACCGCATCGCGCCCGTGTTCCAAATGCTCCACGAAAAGCCCGGCGGCGGCACAGCATGGACGATCCAGGGCGTCGACAAAACGGAGTCGCTCGAAAAACCCGTTTTCACGCAGGTATTGGAGGACGGCGACGTCCGATGCCGCGTGCGCCGCATCTATCGCTGGAACAACACGACAATCACGTCCGACGAGATCCGGTACGCCCATACGCCGCGCATCGATTACGACGTGACAGTCGATTGGATGGAGATCGGTGACAATCAAGAAGGCAGCCAGATGCTGAAAGTCGCCATCCCGACACGCCTCGCGAACGGCACGGCGACGGCCGAAATACCATTCGGCGACATCGAGCGCGACAAGGACGGCAAGGAATACCCGATGCTCAAGTGGGTCGACGTTTCGAGCGCAGAGCGCGGCGTAACAGTCCTTAACGACTGCAAATACGGCTACGACGTTCAGAGCGACGGAACAATCCGTGTGACGCTGATGCGAGCGCCGTACAATCCCGATCCTGTCGCCGATGTCGGCGTCCATCGCATGCGTTTCGCGATCCTCCCGCATGACGGACCGCTCGACAAGGCCGCAGCCGTACACGCAGGCGACGCATTCAACAAGCCGCTGCTGGGCTGCTGGAATGCGAGTCAAGGAGACGTGAACGTCACATGGGCGACGCAACCATTGCGGAATTCGCTGTGCAGTGTCGACGCACAGAACATCGTCATCACGGCGATCAAGCAGGCCGAAGACGGGAAAGCCGTCATCATTCGCGCATATGAGTGCGCAGGCAGACGGACGAAAGCGAATTTCGATCTCAGCTTCGAATGCTCGGCCGTCAGGGAAGTCAATCTTGTCGAATACGACATGCCGACAGCCGGCGCCATCGAACAAGAGCAAGAGTCGTTTTCGACAACGTTCAGCCCCTACGAAATACGAACGTTCCTGCTGACGACGGATTGAATCGAAACGAAATTCGGTCTATGTGACGGACTCGCGGAACCTGTATCGCAAACGACAAAGCGGACGACATCCTCGGCGTCGCCTGCGCGAAAACGCGGCGTCCCGCGTACGATCTAATCGAAGGAACGTGGCGATGATGTCCATTCGCGGCCGCTGACCGACGAATCCGGTGCCGTTACAATCCTGGAATCTTCCGGCGCATCAACGAAAGGAATCCAGATGATTAAGCTCACGCTCGCCCTAATGGTCTTTGCCTCGTCCGGCGTGGGCCAGACCGCTCCGGGCAACAATTCAGAACCTTCCGCCCTGCCGAAAACGACGACCTCTGGTGAAACCACCTATCGCTACCCCAATGCGGGCGATCTCAAGGTCGAAGTCGCGGATCTTCGCGCGCAGCTCGAAAAAATGCCCGACGACGACAACATCCGATTGCGCCTCGGTTTCGTCGAGTTCCTCCGTGGATTCGAAGAATTGGCGCAATCTCTCTATCAATTCGGTCTTCGTGAACCGATGGGCGTCATCCCGATGCCGATCACCTCCAACTCGAACCCAAAGAAAATGACGTACGAAGACTCCCGCAGGATTATCGAAAACTGGCTCGCCAGCCTGAATCGCGCAGAGGAGACGCTCGCAAGGATCCGGAGCGACGACGTCGCCTTCCGCGTCGATGTCGCGGACATCGTGATTGATTATGACTCGGACGGGAAAGCGGCAATGAGTGAACGGCTCGACGGCGTCCTGAATCTGAATATCTCCGGGGCGCAGGCCGTTCTCATCATTCGCTTTGATCGCACCGACGCGCACTGGCTTCGCGGCTATTGTCATCTCCTGGCGGGCGTCTGCGAATTCGCACTCGCCCACGACTGGCGGGACTTTTTCGAACACGCAGGGCAGCTGTTCTTCGAGAAAATCGAAACGCCTTACGCCTTTCTTCATGAGCAAAACTATGGCAACCAAGTCGGCATGATTCCGACGCAGTTCCTTGACATCGCCGCCGGCATCCACCTCCTGCGCTTCGACGTCAAGGAGCCCGAGCGCCTGAAAGCGGCCCACGCCCATTTCAAGGAGACGATTCGCCAGAGCCGCGAAATGTGGGCCAGCGCGATGAAAGAGACGGACAACGAACTGGAGTGGATTCCTAATCCGAGACAGGAAGGCGTCCTGCCGATCCCGATGACGGAATTGATGACGAAAGACTGGCTGCGCCTGCTCGACGAGGTAGACGCCATACTCGACGGTCGAAAGCTGATCCCCTTCTGGCGCGAGGGCGAGACGCGCGGCGTCAACCTGAAGCGCGTCTTCATGGAACCGCGACAATTCGACGTCGTACTCTGGCTCCAGGGAACAGCCGCCGCGGCTTACCTGGAAAAGGGCGAAATCACGTCCGCCGACTTCTGGAACAGCATCCAACGCGGATTCGGCGGCCAGCTGACGTGGTACGCGCTTTGGATGAATTGACGATTGCATAGATGCTGCGCGATTTGTTTCGAGCCGCCGCGTCCCCGCGGCGACGCATGTCGCGCAATGAGGCGATGCGAAACCGCCACGCTGGGACAGCGAGGCTCTGACCGCCGCGACGCTCGTTGTCTGAGGAAGCGGCTCGAAATCTCTTCAATTTTCCGAAATGATTCTCGAAATCCGCGTGGGGCCTTGCCCCCTCGCGCCATTGTATCTCCGACAGGCGGCAGCAAAGTCGCCGGGAGCTTCCGGAAATGACAGTGTCGAGTATCGGTTTGAATCCGACGGATGCGATTGCCTGCGGGACTTCGAGTCGTGACGCGCTGAGCGCGGCGTTTGATCGCTGCGCGACGGGCATCTATCGATTCGTCGCATACCGCGTCGGCGATCCGCACCTGGCGGACGACCTGATGCAGCAGGTGTGGCTGGCGGCCATTCGTTCGGAAGGCCGAGTCCCGCCGGCGGAGCTGGAACCCTGGCTTCGCGGCGTGGCGCGGAATCTCATCCGCAACCACTGGCGAAAACAGTCGCAGCGGCCGGAGCATCTGCCGATTCTCGATGCCGACTTTGCGGCGGAGTTGTCACGCCGCCTGGTCGAGGAAGACATCCCCGATGACGTGCTGTCTCGAAGAGAGACGCGATCGCAGTTGATGCTCGCGATCACGGCCCTCGACGCCGACGCACAGGAGATCGTGATCGCCCGCTATTTCGACGACACATCGCACGCGCAGCTCGCCGTGAGATTCAACGTCAGCGAGCGGGCGATCGAAGGCCGACTCTATCGTGCGAGACAGTCGCTGCGTGCGACGCTCGAACGCCTTGACGAAGAAGGGTTGTGTGAACGATGAACGACATCGATCGACACGATGCGAACGACAATCAACTGGATCGCAATCTCCTCGCGGCCGCGCGTCATCTGGACCTTCCTGCTGAACCGAGTCCATTGCAGCGGGCCCGCTGGAAGCAGGCCCCGAAGAAAGGAATCCTTGGTATGAAGCGCGAGAACTTCTGGAGAGTATTGGGCGCCGGCGGCGCGCTGGCGGCCTGCGTCACGCTCGCCGTCGTCTTCGGTCTGGGCGGTACAAAGAGTGTCAACGCGGCGATGATCTTCGACAGCCTCCGCGACGCCATCCGCAAGTCTCTGTGGATCGAGCTCGACAACGTCTCTGATGAAGGCATCACTGCCAACGGCCGCGTCCTGCTGGTTTTCAAGGACGACGAATCCCCGGCCGGCAACCTCCCGGGCAGCGTGGACGACGACGTCGCCGCGAGCTACGTCGAACTGCATGTGACGGCAGCGGATGATCACGAAGACCTCGCCGGCCTGGATCTGGAAGCAGTCGTCGGCATGGCGCCGGGCAATCAATGGGCCTTCCTGCAGACGCACCACATCCCGGCGAATCTCTTTGCCGAAGCCCCCATGTTGGCGTTTTTCGCACCGGCGCTCAATCAGGGCATCCTCCTCGACCTTGCCCAATTGGATGCGAGCAATGCGTCCACTCAGAGTGTCGGGACCGGGCCTGGCGGCGGCCCCGTTGCCAAGTTCAGTTTCTCCACCGGTGGCAATGAAGGCTCGAGTGACAATGACGAAGAATCGGAGACCCAAAACGTGCTCGAGTTCTCCTTCAGCACCAACCATGGGGCCGATGCGGACGACAACGCCAACGGTTCGACGGCGGACGACGTCAACGATCACCTTCACGGCCTGATGTTCGGCTCCGATTTCCACGCCTCGGCTGACACGCCCGAGGCGGAAGCGGCAATCGAAGCCCACATGCAGATGGTCAAGGACTTTCTCACCGGCCGGTTCACGCCTGAGCAGATGACCCAGTTCATCGACATGATCGAGGCCTCGGCCGACTCAACGACTGTCACGCCGAATGCCGACGGATCATTCCTCCTCCGAGCCTCCGGCTTCGACTTCGGCGGCCATGCCGATGTGGACGAAGATCTCGTGCTCGAAATCGAATACCGCGAAAACGGCGGCATCGACAGCGTCAAACTGCTGAACATCGGAGACGGCGCGGGACAACTGCGATTCGTCTTTTCCGACGAAGATGCGAATGCGGATGTGCTCGATCGATCGCGGTTCTCTTCTCGCGAAGGTGTCCGAACGATCAACGGCCTCGGCGACTTGTTCGGCGGCGGCCAGTAAGCGTCAAACACAAGTCAAATCAGATCGATCGTGCAAGAGGCGGGCAGTGGCCCGCCTCTTTTCATTTCATGTCGGGAATCCGCGGAAATGCGATGACTGAACCGCTACACGAAAGGAGCATCCTGCCGCTACATAAACGGATCCACTTTCTATTGGCCCATCGCGCCCGAATGACATACGCTTTCCAATAGCGGCAACAGTCTTGTCGCGCGGAAAGGAGAATCCGATGTTCGCCGGTCTCCCAGGTGGCAGCCCGGGCCCTGACGCCGAAGGAACGTGGTACGGCCTGCTCATGATCTTCCTTCTGAGCGCCGCCATCGGCGGTGGATTTCTCTACTTCTGTCACGAACTCTCAAAGCTCGATTTCTACGGAATTTGATCGCGTCGTCCGGTGCTCAAATCGTCGATCGACCGCGGGCTATTGCCGTTTTCGAACACACCTGACCTCTCGGCACGCATCCGCGGATCCGCCGATTGTCGCCCTATTTTCTAGATTTCCACGCCCATGGGCAGGCTTTGAGGGCAATCAGCAACCGCCTGATTGAGTATTGCATAGCCGCGCGAGCCCCTGAATCCGTCTAACAAATAGGACGACGATCTGCCGACGTCGTCCGCGAAAACGGGAACCACTTCGGCGCCTCGAAAGCGCGCAATCGCCGACGTCCGATCGGCCTCTCTTGCCCCGACTCACACACGGAGAATCAACCATGCACTCAGCAAACTTCTCGCACTACACACGCTGCCTGCTCCTTCTTATGCCGCTCCTCGCGACGACCGCCGCATCCGCCCAGAACCCCCGCTTCCACCTGGACCCCGCAGCGAGCACTGCCGCGCACACGGCAGATGTCTTTGCGGATAATTGCATCGGCGCACCTGAAGCGCTGAACGTCCCCTTTCAGTTCTTTACGGAGGATTTCGCGTACGAAAATGGCCTCGCGGATTGGGGCACCGGCGGAACGATCGTCGTCAATGACGGCGCCGTCACGTCCAGCGGCGATCCTGTGGCGAGACTCGATGGCGATGACTCGTCCGTGCTGCAACTCGCCTGGTTGGCGTATTCCATCAATTCTGCATCCGTACCGCCCTCGAGCCCTTGCTACACTGCCATTTCCTTGACAACCACAGACGCCACATTCGTCATTAATCTGGACAACCTCGTGACCGGCGCCGCCTATGACGTTCACTATCGATGGACGTACGAAGCCCGCGGCGACGAGGAGAACGAAGTCCTGCTGCCGCCGGACGATCCGACATTCGGGACCATCAGCCTGGATCTCGACATCGGTCTTTTCGGCCCCGGCCATGTGTTCGACGCCGTCGTGGACAACGACAACATCACGCCCGCGCCCCCGACGGAGCTTGGCCAGAGTGAAAGCGTCGTGCAATTCATCGCGCCGTCCGGTTCGATTCCGATCACCGTGAACATGGACGCATTCGCTACGCAGACAATGGTCTACCCGTCGCGCGACGACGCCGCCCGATGCTTTATGCGCGGCACACTCGATATCTGGATCGTCCCGCCCGGCGCCCCCGCGGATCCGGCTCCCCTCGCGGACTCCAACGTCATTATCTCCGAGGTCGTCGACGGTGCCGTCGGCAACTCCAATCCGCGCTACGCCGAATTGACAAACTGCGGCAACGTCGGCGTGCAGTTCGGTCCGGGCGACGAACTCGTCGTCCTTCCCGACGGCGCGGCAATTCCGTCCGCCGTCGTCGATCTGTCGGGCGTCTTCCTCGCGCCAGGCGAATCCTTCGTCGTCGCCGGAAGCGCACTCGGCGGTGACTTGGATTTCCTGACCACGTATGGATTCAATGCGGACCTCTACGATCCTGGTCTTTTCGGCGACGGCAATGACGTGTACGTCCTTCTATCCGCCGGCGCCATTCACGACGCCTACGGCGTGGCAGGCGTCGATCCGATTCCGCCGTTGCCCGCCGTACCGGCGCCGTGGGCCTATGCGGACAGCCATGCCCATCGCAAACCCAATCGGTTTCCCAACAAGGGCTTTTTCGACAGCGACAATTGGATCATCGCCCCACTGGGCTCGCTCCAGGGCGCCAACGACTTCGACTCGGCCGCACTGGCCCTGGCACAGACGACGCCCGGCGCGCACGATTGCGACGACAATCCCGCGCCGCTGCTCGGCGACTTGAACTGCGACGGCGTTGTCGGCGTGGCGGACGTGGAAGCGTTCGCTCTCGCCCTGGTGGATCCGAACGGATTCGCACTCGCCTACCCGGCCTGCGACATTCTCGCCGCCGACATGAACGGCGATGGACTCGTCAACGGCCTTGACGTCGCACTGTTCATCGCGGCGCTGTAGCGACTCGGCCTTCCCAGCAAACCGCCCGATTGGGCGGGCGCGATCGGCGACATCGTCGTCGTTCGCGCCCGTCGCCCATTTTCGATCGCCCGTTCGCATCGCAATTTGGCTGTCCGTCGCATTGCAACGTTCGTTCGACGCGAGATGCCGACGCTCAAATCGAAATCGGTGCACTCCGCTATCAATCGCCGGAACATCGATTCCGACCAATCCCCAACGACTCCGTGCATCAACCGCCCAGCCCGATTCTCGGACGAATCACGGGTCGAAATGTTTGCGAATCCAGCATGATCGCAGATAATATAGACTCACTTCGTTTGCCGTCTGCGATTCGCTGCGAGTGCCGAAGCACCGTTCATATTTCTCCGCGGCCTCGTCGACTCGCGAGGCTGAAAGGACCGATCATGATTACCAAGACTCGCATCCGCCATGGATTCGTTTCGTGCGTCATTCTCACCGCACTGGCATGCCCATCAATCTCGATTGCCGCCCCGAGAGGCATCGACAGCGACGTGAACCTCGCCATTTCCAAGACCGACGGAGTCGTGGAAGTTCTGCGCGGTCAAGTCGTCACGTACACGATCATCGTCGACAACATCGGCACCGCCCGCGTCATCGGCGCATCTATCACAGACGCCTTTCCGGCAGAGCTCACGGACGTAACGTACACGAGCGTCGCCACGGCAGGCGCATCCGGCAACACGGCTTCGGGCGCCGGCGATATCAACGACACGGTCGACATGGACGCCGGCAGCAGCATCACGTACACCGTCACCGCCACGATCAGTTCGACGGCCGAAGGCGACGTGACGAATACAGCCGTCGTTGACCCCGGGCCACAATTCCCGGACAGCGACACGACAGACAATTCCGCGACAGACGTGGATCAAGTCATTACAGCGGATCTTTCGATCACCAAAGACGACGGCGTCGCGAGCGTCATGCAGGGCGCCGCACTCTCCTACACAATCATTGTCGAAAACGCCGGCCCGTTCTCCGTCGTCGGCGCAACGATCATGGATACGCTTCCTTCGTCGCTGACGAATATCTCATACACAAGCAGCGCGACGGGCGGCGCGACAGGCAATACGGCCGCCGGATCGGGCGACATCAACGACACTGTGGACATGCCCGTAGGAAGCACAATCACGTACATTGTCACGACCGATGTCATGGCCGATGCGACAGGGACAGTCGTCAACACGGCGACGGTTGAAGCGCCGATGGGCGTCGTGGAGCCAGATCTGACGAACAACACGGCGACGGACTCGGCGGCGATCATCGTTCCCGAACCCGAGCCGGAACCGGAACCGGAACCGCAGCCAACGCCCTGCGTCCAGGGCATAGACAGCCTGAACCTGCTGTTCTCACTGCTGTTCCATTCGCCCGTTTGCGGAATCGGTTGCACGCTGACGATCGTCGGCACATTCTGCGGCCTCGTTGCCATGCGATCGCGCCGACGCCGGTAACGGCCGCTCGGTCGCAACCCGACGACCGTTTTCAGCCCTACCGATGCGAAAAGCCGTCCCTACGAGATGGCGCTGAGAGCGTCTTTTCATGTCGGCCTCTCTTCAAGGTCCATCGATGCATGCAGCCTTGTGGACGGAATTCAGTTAACATGAATGCATGACGCTGATCGAAGGCGCCCAACTTCCGACGCTGACATCACAACGACTGCACCTGCGCTGGCTTACGGACGACGATGCGCCGGCGTTATTCGCAGTCTTCTCCGATCCCAAAGCAATGCGCTATTGGAGCACGCCGCCGTGGGCGACGCTCGCCGAAAGCACTGCGTACATCGCCGGCATCCATCGATCGTTTGCGGCGCAGTCGCTGTTCCAATGGGGCATCGTCCGGACAGACGACGGCGACGTGATCGGGACGTGTACGCTCGCGCAGATTGACGTCGCCAATCGACGGGCGGAAATCGGCTTCATGCTGCGCCCCAACTGCTGGGGCAAGGGCTTCATGACCGAGGCCGTGGCCGCCCTGCTCGAATTCTCCTTCAAGATTCTCAAGCTGCATCGCATCGAGGCCGACGTTGACCCACGCAATGCCGCTTCGATCCGCCTGCTGGAGCGATTCGGCTTCAAACGAGAGGGCTACCTCCGCGAACGCTGGTTCGTCGGCGAGGAAGTCAACGACGGCGTCTTCTACGGTCTGCTGCACCACGAGTATTCGTCACCGCCATCGATTCACTGAGTCGTGATGCACCGGATCAACGGAACGCAACTGATGTCCCTCTGCCTCCTTCTCCGCAGACCGGATCTCGCGCCCGTTACTCGGTCCCACTACTCTGCATCAGCAATCCGCGGCCTGCCCATCCGCACGAAAACCACTCACGTGCAGGCGTCATCGCGTACGTCAGTATCGTTTGCCTCTGCCGTGCTTCATCCATCTCCATCCCAACAGCATCAACGGCATCCATGCAGCGCCGGCGCCAAGACCGATGAGACCGCACGGGGCCGCCGCTCCGCCCGGCGGGGGCTCGCAGGCATCGCCGACGCCGTTGCCGTCCGAGTCGGCCTGATCGGGGTTCGCGACTGCCGGACAATTGTCCAGGCAATCGATGACGCCGTCATCGTCGGCATCGTCGAGCCTGTCGGCCGTGCCGCATCCACAGAAACCTGATGCAATCTTGTTCGGATCATCGGGACAGTCGTCGAAGCAGTCGGGCACGCCGTCGTCGTCGGAATCGTCGTCTGTCGCGCCGCATCCGCAGACGCCGGGGAGCAGCTTGTCGACGTCGTCCGGACAGCCATCGCAGTCATCCGGCACGCCGTCGCCGTCGGCATCCGCTTCGCAATCGTCGGGGATCGCATTGGCATTGCAATCCTGGCTGGTTCCGTTCCCGAGGTCCTCTCGATCGTCGACGCCGTTCGCGTTGCAGTCATCACCGTAGCAGCGGACGCTGTCGAACTGAAACAGCCCCGGCCCGCCGAAGGCTTCCGGAATGTTCCATTCGAACGCGATTCGCACCGTCGTTCCCGCATACGCGCTCACATCGACGATTCCGACCAGGTCCCCCGTATCGGTCTGGACCTCGCCCGCAGCCGCGGTCATGATCAGCACAGTCTCCAAAGGTGTACCGCCGCCGGCGGGCTCGATCTGCACGGAAAAAGTACGATCCATCGTCGCGAGGAACATGTTCCACGCAGCGCGATAATCGAATCGAAGGTCGCGCGTTCCCGGCGGCAAGTCCATCTCCTGGGCGATTCGAATCACGCCCGGACCGGCACCGTCGAATCCGTGGTACATCGCAAAGATGCCGTCAGTCGGATTGGCTTCAAAGACGCCCGTCGGAAAATCCGCGGACTCGATCCGCATCGAAAGTGCCGGAACGGCGAGGTCCTGCGTCATCCATCCGGAAAAGTCCGCGGACTCGAAGCTCAGGTTGTACCCGCCGCAGTCAGAACCGATGAGGTCCGCGGGATCGAGCACCGTCCAGCGCAGACACCACTCATGGAGCGTGCCGACGGCGCCGGGAAGATGGTCACTGACGTAGATCTTCCAATGACCGCTGATATCCTCGCCGTCGAAATACCTGAGCGTATGGCTCTGTCCCGATCCGCGATTGTCGAACGGAATCCACGACCCGGTCACATTGTCGATGCCGGGGTCCGCGACGCCGGGATCACCCCATCCGTCCGGCATGGCGATGTCGTAATACTCAGCGGCCTCGTCGTCGAGTATGAAGCGCTCGCCCGTCAGTGGATTGCCGAAATTGTCCGCCGCAAATCCCGTGCCGCCGCCCGCACTATCTCCGCAGCGATGGAGCAACGACGCCAACGTGCCCGTCTCAAGATGCTGGAGCGTCACGATCAGATCGCCTTGAAACGGATGCGAAATGAGCAACTCCACGTTGAGATCGAGAATCGTCCCGTTGATGGGGACGATAATGACGTCGTCCGTCGTTCCGAAGTCCGGGATCGCATTCTCCGGCGCGCTGCACAGCGTCCCGGTGATTTGGGCTGACGCAATCGGGACCGCCAGCAGGACCGATGCGACTGCTGCGCAAATCGACGCCCGACAAAATACCGTTGATGTGAAAACGCCCGCGCTTCTGAAATGTGAATAGCGACGCATGATGTTCTCCCAATTGCGAGAGCTGAAATCCGCCGACGAATTCAGGACGTGCACGTTCAACGGCCTCGCTGAGGAGCCCCAGCGAGGCCGAGCAAAGGGCGACGACGAGAAATGTGCGCCCTCTATTCAAACGATATCGCGCGGTCCCCCATCAAAGGACGCACGGCTATGAATTACAAAGAAAATCCAAGTAGAGCCGGTGTAAATCGCGATTGACGGATGGGGATCCGGCGCCTTGCAGAGCAAGGCGCCGTTGCGCCCGAAATTTGGCGTCGATGCACAGGCTGGATTAACCTTGATCGAACGTTCGCATGCTGAAGTTTGTTGATCGGGCGTTCACTCAGTTCGAAGCGGTTGGGCGCCCAAGTGCCCGGTGGCCCACCACTTCAGTGGTGGGGGCACGACGATACGAACGCGAGCGAACCTCCGTCCAAATCGAAATGCCCACTCAGCGTGAGATCATCAGCTCGAGCGTTCACTCAGCTCCAGCCGCGCTTGCCGTACCTGTATTCGTCGAAGAGAACATACCAGTCCCCTCCCAACCCTCGGATCCCCTGATAGTTAATTACATTCCCGCCCCATCTGAGTAGCCGCACGTCGTCGTGCCCTGCGACCGGATTCGGCACATACGCAAACCCGCTAATTGAGTTCTGACTGCTGGAAATGACGAAGATGATGGCGCCGTCCGGCTGCGCGCGAATTTCCTTGAACGTGTAGTCTCCAACGACAGCCGGTAGTGACGGCATCGTGCCTTTCTGGATATTCGAAACGACCGACTCCAAGGCGGTGCGATTTCCGCGAAAGCGACCCTTGAACGACCACATGTTCTCGGCCAACTGACTCGCGAGCATGCACGACAGCCACATGAGGCCGATCGCCACGAGCGGCAGACCGACGTGACGCCTACTCGACGGATACGCCATACAGCGCACAACAACAACGAGCATCGCCAGGACAAAAGCGACACCGAGCAGCACCAGCCATCCTTGAATCTCGTAACGCTTCGGACCGGAGAACGCCAACCCAGGTGTGTTAAGCGGCAGCGTCATGAAGAAAGCCAACGCAGGTGGAATGCACAGGAACACGAGGATCACGCGCACGAAAAACCGCGCGGGGAAGGGGCGATCAAACGGATCCGAAACGCCATAGCCGAGCGTCATCGGGTCGCGTGAATTAGGCTCGGTCATATCTCGCTAACCTCAGAATCAAGCCGCACGCTCAATCGGGTGGCCCACCCTCTCCGAGGGTGGGGGTCACGAAGATGCCAATGCGAATAAGCGCGCGATTCTGTCGATCGGGTGGCCCACCCTCTCCGAGGGTGGGGGCGCGATGATAGGCACACGAGATTCGCTCGACCTATGTTATCCCATTGCGACCGGGGATCGATTGATCGCAAACAGGATTCCATGATCTATCATGCCCGGTTCTCCATCCTCCGCGCAAGTGCCAGCCGTTGCTCGATTATGGCGAAAATCTGTTCATCCGTCGCATCGGGATTTTGTATGCGAATGCCAGCGCGCATGAACTCGCACGAAAGGTTGAACAACTCGATGCCGGCGAGGAGTTTTTCGCCGAGGGGTTGGCTGCGCGCGCCTTCGGTCTGTTCGCGCAGCATATCGTCGGGGCTGAGGGGCTTGGCGAAGTGAACTGAATCGTTCGGCGACGACATGATTGCGATTATGTCAGCGATTCCGCGCGAGTCGGAGTTTGAATCTATGGCAGCGATTCATGATTTTGAATCCTCTTGCGCACCGACGCGTAACAGGATCGTTTCCAGGGATTCATGGGTCATCTCTCCCGGATCGGTCGGCTCATCGTAATCCTCGTCATTCCACGAGCCGTCTTCGAGCCGCTGCAAGTCGATGGGTTGCGATAGCGATGGGTGACTGACAGCGAAGTGCCACGCGTTGTCGCAGCGGACCATGGCCCACTCGAATCCGTATCGCCGAACCAGTTCGTGACCGAGTGCGATCGGGGCGGCCTCCGCCAGGAGTCTGCCGCAGCAGTCGGTGCCGCCGCATTCTTCGTAATAGGCAAAGCCGACAAGATCGTGCACGTCGTCACCATAGTCCCGCCACTCGTGGAAATGGTCGCGAAGTCGCTGGAATAGATCGGCGATGTAGGTGTGTTCACTGGTCGTGAGTTGTCGCGAGATTGAATGCGGCATGGCACTGTCTTTTGAAATCCGCGCTTTCCAATTCAACACCAGAGCGTGCTTTGAAAGGCGGCCCACCTAGCAAGGGGGGCGGTCGCGATGATACGAACGCGAATCAACCGTGCGAGTGTGTCCGTCGCACACACGCCACCCTATCGTCGCGCCCGCCATCGCTGAAGCGATGGGCCACCCGACCGACCCACGAACTCCGGACGTCGCAACACATCCTGCACGCTAACGCGCAACGCGTCGCTGTCATCCGTGTCAAGGGCTCGGGCGGCGGCGACGGCTGCTTCCCGGTCGTCGCTCACGAGGTCGAGTAACATCCGGGCGAGATTCGACGGCGTTGGCGGTTTCTTCGTTCCCATTCGTCAAACTCTCAGGACGGCTGGGCGATGCATCCCATCAACGAAATATCGCGCAGGCCGCACAGACGCAACGCCACGCGATGGCCCCCTACTGCCTCCCAATCTGCACAAACGCCTGCACCTTGTGCGCCGTCTCATCATCCGCCACATCCGAATGACAATCCAGCTTCCCCCCCTTATGCGCCAACATGCGAATCTGCTCCTGCGTCAGATGCTCCGGATCGACGTCCAGCCCCTCCGCCGCCGCGCGCTTCGCCAGCAGCACGCGTTGCTCGGTCGTCAACCCCGGGCTCTTCGCGCTCTTCGAGCCCGGCACGAAGCCGTCCGCCTTGCCGCTGGCCCATTCCGTGATCTCCTTGCTGATCCGCATGCTGCACCAGTCGTGACCGCACATGGCGCAGAAGTCGGTATCCACTTCCAGATCCTCATCGTGCAGCGCCCGGGCCGTCTCCCCGTCGAACGCAATCTCGAACTGCTTCGGCCAGTTCAGCGCCGCGCGGGCGCGGCTCATGTCGTTGTCCCACTGGATCGCACCCGGAATGTTCCGCGCCACGTCTCCCGCATGGGCCGCGATCTTGTAGGCGATGCAGCCTTCCTTCACGTCCTGCGCCTTGGGCAGGCCCACGTGCTCCTTCGGTGTGACGTAACACAGCATCGCCGCCCCCGCCCGCGCCGCCTCGGTCGCGCCGATGCAGCTCGTGATGTGGTCGTAGCCGGGGAACACGTCGGTCACCAACGGCCCCAGCACGTAGAACGGCGCATCGTCGCAGATACGCTGCTGCACCTGCATGTTCCACGCGATCTCGTGCATCGGCACGTGGCCGGGACCCTCGACCATCACCTGCACGCCCGCCTCCCGCGCGCGCTGAGTAAGTTCGCCCAACACTTCCAGCTCCGCGATCTGCGCCGCATCGCCCGCATCCTGCAGACACCCCGGCCGCACGCCATCACCCAGCGAGTATGTCACGTCGTATTGCCGCATGATCGCGCTGATGTCGTCGAACAGGTCGTACATCGGGTTCTGCTTGTTGTGCGTCAGCATCCATTTGGCCAGCAGCGAACCACCGCGCGAAACGAGACCCGTAATGCGCTTCTTGATGAGGTGCAGATTCTCCTTCAACACACCCGCATGAATCGTGAAGTAATCGACGCCCTGCTGCGCCTGGTGCTCGACGATCTTCAGAATCGTGTCGTAATCGAGGTCCTCGATTTTGCGGCCGATGATCATGCTGTAGATGGGCACCGTCCCGATCGGGATCGTGCTGTTGTCGATGATCGCCTGTCGACATTCATCGAGATTCCCGCCGGTGGACAGGTCCATCAGCGTGTCGGCGCCGTACTTCTGGGCCCACTTCAGCTTCTCGACCTCTTCATGCGTTCCGCTGGTCACGGGGCTGGCGCCGATGTTGGCGTTGATCTTGGTGCTGACCATGCGACCAATGCCCATCGGATCGAGCCGCTTGGGCGAGGCGTCGCCACGGCAATAGTTGATGTCGTTGAGTTCGGCCGTTCGCTGCGTGACCGTCTGATTCACCCACAACGCGGCGTCAGGGCGATGACCGGGATGGCCGGCAGAAATTTGAGTTGTGAGTCGTGAGCCATGAGTTGCGAGTCGTGAGTTGTGAGACGCAGAGGAGCCGTTGCCGCCAATATTTGAAATCTCAGATTTGAAATCTGAAATCTGAGATTTGAGACTTGAGATCTCCTGCTCGCGCCGCTTCAGCCAATCCGCACTCGGCGCCTTGCCCGCGCTGCCGGCGAGATGCCGAATGTTCGCCGGAATGACGAGGCGCCCTCGCGCGACTTCGTCACGAATAAACGACGGCGTCACATTCTCGCGAACAGCGACGCGGACCATCTCGGGGGTAATGATGCCTTTGCGGGCGGATTCAAGTTGTGTCATATCTAGGCTCCAGTAGCGTCCGCACAGCGGAACGGTATTAACGTGCTGAGAGTCTCGCGCGGCGGAGTTGCACTAAGATGCCGCTAACTCACCGCGCGCTGACGTTTCGGCTTCGACAGGCGTTCGGAGCCATCGATGCCGTTGCGATTCAAAGCTGGTTTGCTCGCTTCGATCCAGGGGCAGTGTCTTCGTAATCCGCTGCAATCCGCTGCAATCCGCTGCGCGTCGTAAACAGGAGATCCATCGAGACCTGCGTCGCACTTTCGCCCGGCGGATCCAGTTCAAGCTCGAAGAATTCGCCCTTCATCCAGAAAATCTGGGCGCTTCTGAGTCGAAGGTCCCTGCCGGTGTCGTCTTTGCAGTCGAGCAGCTTCACACCATAGTCGGTGTAAGCGCAAAGCGGCAGGCTCCCTTGGATCGAGAGCACATCGTCGATTACACGCGCATGATTAATGCGATGATCCGCCATCTGCCGACCCTTGTGTACACTCGGACTGCACCCAGCGCTCAACGACAGCAGCACAAACACCGATACACACCATCGAGCCACAGAGAGTTGTGGCGTCGGCGGACGCACATGCACCATTTCCTCTCGGTTCAATACGTGGAATTGTGAATCCGACATGATCGCCTCCCTACGCAGCCGATGCCTCGCCTCGCGCGAAAACACCCGACGCTGATCAGGTTCAAAGGGTCCCGGCAGCCGATCGCGCTGCCTGTCTCATGCCCGCCGCGGCGGGCCACCCCTGCTTTGTGCATGGAAGATCATATCGCGCGCCGCGATCGACCGCCAACGGACGCGATTCGGACGCCGGCGCAAAGCCCGTCGGCTACGAGACTCGACCCGCCCCCGCTGGGTCGGACACACAATCCCCGGCCTGCGGAACGAAGGAGCGACTCACTTACGGGCTTGAAGGCAGCTCGCAAAATCGCTCAGCCGCCCGGTCGCTGCGCCGACGCCCTACTCCCCGGCTGCGGGCTCCGTCGCGGCCAGCCATTGAACCCACTTCGATGAAAATCGCTCGATGTCCGTATCCAACTCTCGCACCAGCGCCCCGCCGAAAGAACGCTCTCCACTCACCAAGAGCCGATGCACTCTTGCGGCGCCGTACGTGTCGTGCATGAACGCAATGAGCATCGCGCCGTCGACATAGGGATCCGTCACTTCGATCCCGAAGTCAAAAGAGATTCGCCCCGCATCGTCGCGAACGAGACCGCGATACTTCGCGAACGTCGCGCGACGCGCCGCCTCGCCCACCTTCGTCAATCCGAGGTATTCCGGCCAACCCTGTACAACCCACGACGGACCGCTGTGAAACCGCCAGCCCGCCGTCTTGGATCGCGTGATCAAGTCGATCAGAATCGACGCGTATTCGTGCATCAGCGTCTTGCGAAAGTAAGACTCGTCTTTCGGCTCGCCGACATTCGTAATGTCGCTTGAAGTATGCCTGGACGGCGCAAGCAAATGCAGTGTCGCCTGATATCGCCCATTGGAGAACGACGACACGACCGTCATCGTTGCGGCAGAGGCGTACTCATTTGGCTCTGCGTGAATCCGGATCGTCAGATCAAGCGTCTCTAGGAGCTTGCCCGGCTCAAACTCCGCGAATTCCGCGATCGAAGCACGATGAACGGCGTCCATCCACTCCTGCACCCGCCGCGCGTCCGACTCCATCGACGCGTCATATCGGATCACCCACGTTGCGCCTCTGATTGACTTGACGGTCTTCGAACCTTCGCCGCCAGTACCGTCGTCCAGCCTCGCACTCGCAAGACACATAATCGGACAGAGGACCGCCGACAACCGCACGAACAAAGCGCCCGTCAGATGGTGCATTTCCGTACCCCGTTTCGAATTGACAAAGCAAGCACGCGGGAAATCCGCGTCCAATGTCAGATACGCTCGGGCTCGGAAACGGTTCGTTCGTTTGTCACACTTCCTGTGTTCAACGTCCCGGCCGGCTCGAACAGCATCACGTGCACCTCCTCGTCGGCCACCGGACAATGCTCGACCCCGCGCGGAATGATCACGAACTCGCCTTCGTTCACGACCAGCTCCCGATCGCGCAGCAACATCCGCAACGAGCCCTTAATGACGAGAAACATCTCGTCCTCGCGCTCGTGCGAATGCCAGACGAATTCACCTTTCAGCTTCACGAGCTTAACGGCGCAGTCGTTGACCTCGCCGACAATCTTCGGCGACCAGTGCTGGTTGAATCGCGAGAACTTGTCGCTGATGTTGACAACAAAGGGTTGCATCGGCTCGGCTACACCGGCGATTGGACTATTCAAGTTCATGAAACACCCCCTCCGGCCCCGCATTCACCACCACCGTCTCCCCGTGTTCCACCCGCTGCCCCGCACTGTCGTGAATGTGCCCACAAACGACCAGCCGGGGCGTAGTCCGCTCGATCGCCGCCAGCACCGCCGCGCTGCCGACGCTGCGACCGTTCGACGTGACGTCCAAGAGCCCCTTCGGCGGCGAGTGGCTCACGAGTACGCTTTGCGGCTCCAGGCCGACAAGAAACTCCTCGGCCTGCGCTTCGGTAAAGTCGAAACTCCAGTCGCCGAACGGCGTGACGGGGATACCGCCGCCGATGCCGAAGAACTCGACGCCGTCAATGCTCGTTCCATTGCCGTGCAGCACGATGGCACTCGGCCACACGCTGCACGCATTGCGGAGCTCGTCCAGCGTCTCGTTGTTGCCGGGTACGAGAATGGCCGGCTTCGCAATCGCCGAAAGCAACTCGATCGTCGTCTCCAGCCCGTAATGAACCGTGGCGAAGTCACCCGCACCGATGACGACGTCCGCATCGCTTGACTTGGCGACGAGCGCGCGGGCCCGCCGCTTGTCGCAGTGCAGATCGCTGAACAAAAGGAGCCGCACGCTAGTTCAGCCCCAGCAATTCATCAACGCGCTGAGGATTGAAATAGTCGATCGCCTCGCCTTCGTAGCGCCCCACATAATTCGGCATAGAATGCGGATGCCGATCGAAGACGATCGCGTCGTACCCCTCTGCCCGCTCGCGCGAAAACACGCTCAACGGACCGCGCAGGTTGATCGCAACCGCCCCGGGGCGATCGACGTACACGCCCGGCATCGATACGCCGTTCACGCGTTCGTGCCAGTTGATGTCATCCTTGCCCTCGTCCATCGCGCGCTGGACGAGGTCCGCCAACTGCCGATAGCCCGCCCGCGACGCGCGAACCACCATCTGCATTTTGTCTTCCTCGTCGACAAAGCGAGCCCGCTCGATCACACGGATCTTTGGTTCGCTTAGATCCGCCGGCGGCGGCATCAGCAGCACGTACATGCCGTGATCGAGGCCGTATAGCTCGTTCAGCGTCTTCGCCGCCTTCGCTTCGACCATGTTGATCAGGGCGTCGCGAAATCGCCCGTAGCCCTCCATGTCGCCCACGACCCACACATCCGTCATCAGTCGATAAATCTCAGGTTGATCCCACTCAGTTGTCAGTCGAATGAATTGAAGATGCATCGTTTTGGTCCTAATTCAGCCGCGTAAACACAATGAAGCTCATCTGTATGGAAATATCGGCCAGATGCCTCAGCATATTCAAGGCCTGCGCCCGATGATGCGTGCCGTGCGTCGCGACCTGGAGAATCGTCTCGCCCAGCCGAAATGTCAGATGCATGCCCTTGCCGGGTTCCGCCGTGACTTCCCGCATCAGCGCCGCGTCGTCGAGCGTATCGAAGCACGCCTCACGCTCCTTGCGAATACCCTTCCACGCATCGGCCAGTCCAGCGATCGTTGTCGTTTCGTCCAGTTCCTGCCACGTCGGATGCGACTCGCCACGCCAGTGCCCCAGCCAGTAACGCTCAGCCGACTCGATGTGCAGCATCGTCTTGCGAAACGTCCCGATTCCCATTTCGAACGCCTGATCCAGTTTGTCGTCGCCGAGCGCCTTCGCCGCGTCCATCAGCAAATCGTTCGCCCAGTCGGTATAGGCGAACTGCCGCCGCAGCATGGTGAGGCTCAACGGCCGCGGCGCTTCGACATCCTCACCCACAATCACATCCGCATTGCGCAGAAAATCGGCCGTTTCATGCGACGGCGCGCACACCGTCGGTCGCGCCAGTCGAAACCGCAGGTAGTCGCTATGCCGGAAGGGTTCGCCGATGTGTCGCGTCATGTTGGACGCCTGGGCGCGATGATGAATGCCGTGATCGCAGACGTGGACGAGGATGTCAGCAAGACCACTCGTGCACGACTCGCCGCTCCTGAGCGTGTACGTGAACGTCTTCGCCAGATCCGCGTCGCTCAGCGTATTCAGCCAGGCGTCGCGCGCCGTGTGCAGCGCCTCGCTCGCCGCCTGCAGGTCGGCGACGCTGTCGATCGCGTCCCATGCCCGCGGTTCGTCATAGCCCGTGCCGCCGATCCGCTCGTACCAGATCGCCTCTGCGCCGTAAAGGTGCTGGAGGATCTTGCGCAGCGTGCCCGGACCGATGTCGAAAAGTCGATCGAGATCGTCGTCGCTCAGGACGGCGGCGACTTCATACAAATGACCGTTTGCCCATTGGTTGTTGTCGAAGAGTTCGCGTATGTGTGAGATTTTCATGAGGCGGACACCCCGCTGATGATTGCCGAATTCGGTTCGCGCCGCGGCACAAGCCCCGATGCGATAAGAAGATCTTACCAGAACGCCGACCGGCGCGCATCGAGTGAATTCTGACGGATCATCTCTTCGTTTCTTAGAAACATTGCCACTCAAACGCCAGCACGTACGCATGAGTCGGGCATTGCCAGATATGCGAACAGCCCGTGTCGCCCAGATTGATCGCCAAATGATCTCCCGAATCGATCTGAAACAGCATGCACATCGGCAGCTTGCATTGCGGGCAGGCGATCGATGCCGCTCGCTGAATCCATACGGGCCAGCCCCCTAGCTTGTCACCGCCCCGGGCGGAGAGCGCTGAATCTTGAAATCGTCGCGCGGCGTCATCGTCCAGCCGCTTGTGGATCTCGTTCAGTTCGATTCCCAACGCGGGGCAATGGACCTCCGAAATCAGCCCCTTGTCCAGGTATTCAACACTCAGTCCCAGCAACTCAGCGTCGTCGAGATCGGGATGATCCTCAACTCGTTGCCAGTTCTGGATCACACGTTTCGGGAATTTCTGAACACCTTCGGGCGTCACACATCGCTTCAAATCGCCGGGCGAAATGACGCGGAGTTTCTGCGTGCGATCAAAAGGCTCCCACGTACCGTCGCCGCATCCCTCCTCGCAACTGCCGCAATAGAAAAACTGCAACAGACCAACGCCGAAACGCGGTGCGCCGTCCGGCAGCGTGCGACTGTCCAGCTGCATGCAAAACGGCATCGGTTTGCCGCAGGCGCCGCAGATCGGCCAATCCGCTTCCTTCGTGACCATCGGCGCCCCGCCGAAATAGGACGTCACCTCAGAGCCATCTCCATCGATTGTGATCGGGATCCATGCCTGGCGGGCGTGCAAGTCCCGCCAGGGCCGCATCGCGTCGACCAGTTGCTGATACGCCTGGTCAATCTCAGGATTGACAGCCGGCTTCGTGATCGGCGTCTTCCTTTTAAACGGCCACATGGACGAAGCTCCTTTTGTCAATCGGCCAAAGCTACTTCCGGGAAGCGCGCTTCGGACCGACATCGTCTCGAATTCCCGATCAACGTGCGCCTACCGCGCCTGGCGCACGACGTAAACGATCATGTGGTCCTGATCCAGGGCGACTTCAAGCTCGCCATTGTCGTCGGTGCGTTTCCACTGCTTCATCCTGACCTCATCCCCGCCCTCAGCAAACCACGATGGCGCCGGGTTGTGCCGATTGGCGCTCGCATGAATGGCAGCGGCCGCGCCCACCTGTTCATGACCTTCGCCAAGACGCAATTTGCGGACCAGACGCGCGAGCGACGATTCGGTCACGCGGAATTGCAGCCCGATCGTCGGGACGCGTATGCGGGCCCGCGAAATGAAGCTCCGCAGATCCGTAATATCGGCGTCGGGCTTGAATCCCAACTCGGACTCGAAAACGCGCGCGGCCGACGGCTCCCTTGCCTGCAAATAGGAGTCGATCGTGGTCGTAACGAAGATCACCGAGATAAGTGCCACGATCACGCGCGCCTTCCTTGACCGCCGGATGACGAGGATAACGATCCAACCGAGCAACAGAACGCAACCCGACACGCGCACGGACAAGGCCGCGTACCCGACGGACGGAATGGGCCCCGCCCACCGGAACGACGCCAGCCCACCTGCAATCATGTTGCCGACGCACACGATCGCCGCGCCGAGGCAATAATGAAGCGTCGCCTGACGGAGTGACAATCGACCCTCAGGTGCTTGCGTCTTGTCCATCACCTTCTCCCAACAACGCCCCAACATTCTCTGCGCTCGGCGGCGCTGCGGCGCTCGACCACGTGCGCAAAATCAACTCAACTTCACGGCGCGTCGCGATGGTACTCTGACTCGAACGAGGCCCCGCCGCAACAACGTTCCACGTGTGCCGATTCACCTGGCAAACCAGAAGAATGCCCCGCATGCGATCAAAGAGCTCATACGGAACAGGCCCCTTCGTGCCCCGGAGGTCGACCAATAGGCCGCGGGAGACGAGGTACCACTTCGCCGTCAGATAGCCGCCCGACGCGGACCCGAATAGCTTTATCAGAAGAATGAAACTGAATATCGCAAACTTCATGTCCGGCCGACCCGACAGGTAAAATTGATAGGCCGCTCTCCCCCAGAACAAGAGAATCAGCATAAGCGAAAGATAACCGCCCTTCATTCGAATGTTTCGGCGAACACGACGCATTGGCATGGAATCGGGACTCGTAAACTCGAATCCCGACCCTGTCTCGCCTGCACTCTCCGCAGCCGTCGCTTCGGCCAGTTCCAGAAATGTTGGATCGCTCTCATCGAGCGGTCGTGGTTCGAAAGCCCACTTCGTCGGATGCACTCTCCAGAAATTCCCGGGGCGCGTCAGACGGAAAATTGCGTTGGTGCGCCCGGCGTTTGCAAGGAGCTTTGCAAGTTCGACTATTCCAGAAGGGCCCGATTCCCACGGACGTTTCTCCCACACGCGCGTCGCCAGTTGGACGATGTTCGATTCGCTATCCTCGGTGAAAATGCGTCTCGCGATTCGTCGCGCGCGAATCCGTTGGATCCATGGAAACACGCCGACCAGCAGACTGATCAGGACGATCAGCGCGAATGTGCCGACGGCGCTTCCGAGTCCGCCGAAAATCGCGGGCGGAGCCAAGAATGCAAGCGCGAGAATCGCCGCGACCATGATCACGATGAAGATCACGTATCCCAGGAGGGTTCGCGCCACATCGCGTACGCGCGTCGGTAAGTCGACGATGATCGGCGGGCCGCACGATTCATCCACCACGTCGCTGCTGACGACTTCCGCCCGAGGACCCGTGGGCATGACTGGAGAATCGCCATGACCGGCCGTTTCTTCGTCACGCGGTTCCATGCGCGCGACCGGCGTGGCGACGCGACCCGCAGTCGGCTTCCTCTCTGCAGATACGGCGGATAACGACGACACAGCGGAGTCGCGAACTGCGCCTGCCGATGGCGAATCATCGCGACATTCGGAACTCGATTCGGATCGATCCTCGGCCATGCGTCCCTCGAATCAGTATTCTACCGATCGATCTGGACACACCCAAGCGGATCATGCCTATTCAATCGTTCCCAGTTCCGAGCCGCCGAAGTCATGCGGCGGTCAGCCGGGCAACAGACGCCGCAATCCACGTGCAGCGGCTAACCGCGACCGTCACCGTGTCGGATCGGACAGCCGCTCGCAGAACGCCAAAGGACCGTCAATGCGCCGCGTATGCCGGTTCCGTATCGAGACCGTAATGCTTCATTTTCTTGTAGAGCGTCGTGCGATTGATGTCGAGCGCGTCGGCCGTCGCCTGGCGATTCCAGTTGTGCGCCCGCAGCGCGGCTTCGATGATCCGCTTCTCCGGATCTTCGAGCGCCTCCCGCAAAGGTCGAACCTGCGACGGTATCACGATCACGTTGCCCTGCTCGCTCGTGCCCTGCGCGATCGGTTGCGGCGTATCCTCCAGCACGTGGGCCGGCAGCTGCGACAGCGAGATGAATCGCTCGCGACACAAAACGACGGCCCGCTCGACGGCGTTCTCCAATTCGCGAACGTTGCCGGGCCACGAGTAGCGCTGCATCGCATTGATCGCCTCGGGAGTGAAATCCTGAACGTCGCGACCGATGTCTTCGCAGTGCTTTCTGAGGAAGTGCCGCGCAAGCATCGGAATGTCGCCGAGCCGCTCGACGAGCGACGGCATCACGATCGTAACGACGTTGATGCGATAATAGAGGTCCTGTCGGAATCTTCCCGCCGCGACTTCCTCCGCCAGATCGACGTTGGATGCGACGATCACGCGGACATCGGCCTTCAACGTCTTGTTCGAACCGACGGGTTCGAAGCACTTGTCCTGCAACACACGCAACAACTTGACCTGGAAGGCCGGCGACGCCGAATTGATCTCATCCAGGAATATCGTCCCCCCCTCGGCCGCCTTGAATTTGCCGTCCTTGTCACTCGTCGCGCCCGTGAAACTCCCCTTTGCGTGACCGAACAGTTCAGACTCCAGCAGGCCTTCCGGAATCGCACCGCAGGAAACCTCGACAAAGGGCCCGTTGCGACGATCGGACCGATGATGAACGGCATGCGCGATCAGCGTTTTGCCCGTTCCCGATTCCCCCGTGATCAACACCGTCGTTTTCGTGTCGGACACCGTCTCGACAAGGTCGAAGATCTTCAGCATGCGATAGTCGTGGCCCACGACGTTGTCGAGACCGAAACGCAGGTCGAGCTGTTGCCGAAGCGAGTGGTTCTCGCGAATGAGATTCTGTTGCTGCAATGCGCGCTGAATGACGAGGCGAAGTTCGTCGTCGATGATCGGCTTCGTTAGGTAATCATAAGCGCCCATCTTGATCGCCTCGACGGCGGATTCAATCGTGCCGTACCCCGTGATCACGATCGGCACGACAGCCGGGTAACGATCCCGAATAATGTTCAACAGCTCAAAGCCGTCGGCTTCGGGCATGTTGACGTCTGTAATGACGATCGCGATGTGATCGCGCTCGATCGCCTCGACGGCGGCGGCGACGGAATTCACGCCGACGACGTCGTAACCTTCGATCTCGAGCAGTTCAGAGAGCGAATCCACGATGATGCGATCGTCGTCGACGATCAGAACCTTCTGCTTCCGCTGAACGTTGGTCTTGCTGTCTGAATGCGTTCCGGACATATTCGTCTTTCCCCCTCGTACGATCCTCACACGATGTCGCAAGTCTTGCGTCGCGCGCCTATTCGTTCGAATTCTCTTTCCGATGCTCTCGATCGACGCGCGGCAACCGCACGCAGAAACGCGCGCCGCCCTCGGCCCGGTTCTCCGCAGCGATCGATCCACCCAGCGACTCGACGATTTCCCGGCAAACGGCCAGACCGAGCCCCGTCCCCTTGCCGCTCGCCTTCGTCGTATAGAAAGCCTCGAAAATTCGCTGCGGATCCGGTACGCCCGGCCCAGTATCCTCAAAAATCACGCAGTGTTCCGGATCGCCTGTCTGCGTCAGGACAGTCAGCGAGCCGCCCTGCTCCATCGCGTCGATCGCGTTCTTGATCAGGTTGCAGAACACCTGAAACAGCCCTGTGCCTTTGTCGACCCGCGCGTCATTCGTCGCCGCTTCATGTCGCAACGCAACATGATGTTGGGCCGCACGATCGCGCATGGCGTCAATAGCGTCCGCAACGATGCCGTTGAGCGTGGCCTCGCGATCGACGTCCGTATGACTCCGAGAGAACTCGAGCAAGTCGCGAACAATGCCGGACATGCGCAGCGAGCCCTCGCGAATACGATCGAGGTATTCCGTGATCTTCTGCCGACTCCCGGCTTCGAGGCGCCGGCTCGCGAGATTCGAATACCGAAGTATCCCGTCCAGCGGATTGTTCAGTTCGTGCGCGACGCGCGCCGCCACTTTCCCGATGGCGGCCATGCGTTCGGAGATCGCCAGACGGCGCTGCATGGATATCCGCGCCGTGACGTCGTCGATCAGGATGACGCCGGCCGCATCCGAAGTGCTGGCGTCATTCAACGGCCGAATGCAGATGTCGAAGAAGCGATCGGGTGCGCCGCGCTCGTTTCCCGCAACAGCCTCGAACCGTCGCGTCATGCGACGCCGCCAGACGTCCTGCAGTTCGCTCGACCAATCGACGAACGGTCCGTCCTCGCAAAGCCGGCGCAGAAACGCCGGCGCTTCGTGATCCGACTGCACGATCGATCGGGCCACGGTATTCGCGCTTCGAATCCGCAATTTCGTGTCGAAAACGACCAATCCGATAGGCAACGCATCGAGAACCGCGTCGGACGCAGCCTGCGCAGCGATCATCGGCGCAACCGATGCGTTCTGTTCCGTGGATTGCCCCGCCCCCATGTGATTCCCCTGCCTCAGTGTCTTCCGAGTCACGTCACGTTGCTCGACGGCGACGGACCGTTGATCTGCGTCAACACCCTCAAGTTCATCGGCCATGGACGAAGCGGGATGAGGGTCAATGGCAGAAACCGCCGAATCCCCGGCGCAACGCCCGATATCAGCGGGGTTTGCGAGTGACGCTTGATGCGTCGAACTTCCAACGACCGACTCGCGAATTGCGCGCGACGGATCGAACCGCCGGCGCCCGCCTCGGCGCATTGCGACGGTATTAATGTTCAGCTAGCATCCGCCCATAATCGGAAGGCCTGTCGACCACGTCCGAGGAAGCGGAGAATGCCTCTCGTACCGGTCGTGCTGTCGAGTTGAACGAACAATCGCTTCGGAGTTGTCGCACCATGATCGTCGGCGTCGTCAAAGAGATTAAGGCACACGAGTATCGCGTTGGCATGATCCCCTCGGGCGTGGCTTCGCTCACCCAGGCAAAGCACAAGGTCTTTGTCGAAACAGGCGCCGGCGCAGGTTCAGGCTTCAGCGATGACGACTACGTGCACGCAGGCGCGCAGATCGTACAGACGGCGGGAGACGTCTTCGCAAAGAGCGAAATGATCGTCAAAGTAAAGGAACCCCAGCCCGTCGAATGCGCCATGCTTCGAAAAGACCAGGTCTGCTTCACCTATTTCCACTTTGCCGCGGATCAGAAACTGACCGAAGGCGTCCTCAAGAGCGGCTGCGTCGCCATCTCCTACGAGACGGTCCGTGATCGATCGGGCCGCCTGCCGCTGCTGACGCCGATGAGCGAAGTCGCCGGCAAGATGAGCGTCCAGGAAGGGGCAAAATACCTCGAGAAACCCATGATGGGCCGCGGCATCCTCCTCGGCGGCGTCCCCGGCGTGGAACCGGCGACCGTCCTGATTCTCGGCGGCGGCGTCGTCGGCCTGAATGCGGCCAAAGTCGCTGCAGGGCTCGGCGCCCGTGTCATCCTGATGGACGTCAACCTGGAACGCCTGCGCTATCTGTCGGACGTCATGCCCGCCAACGTGCAAACGATGTTCAGCGACCCGCAGCTCATCGAGCACCATCTTATTGAAGCCGACCTCGTCATCGGCGCCGTCCTCATTCCCGGCGCACGCTGCCCCCTGCTGGTGCGGAAAGAGCAACTCAAGATCATGAAACCCGGTTCCGTCATCGTCGACGTCGGCGTGGACCAGGGCGGCTGCTGTGAGACGATCCGCCCCACGACCCACGACAATCCGACGTATATCGTCGACGAAGTCGTCCATTACGGCGTGGCCAATATGCCTGGCGCCGTCGGACGCACAAGCACCTTCGCCCTGACGAACGCAACGCTCCCCTATATCCAGCGACTGGCGAACATGGGGTATGTCGAGGCCTGCCAGGCCGATCCGGGGCTCAAGTCAGGCATCGACGTCCACAAAGGCGCGCTTACAAATCGTGACGTTGCCGAAACCTTCGGAATGGAATATCAATCTCTATCGCTGTAAGTCGCGATCCGGGCGGCTGCGGGCCGAATTCGCCCCCTCGCCCCACCAAATCGCAATGGTCGTTTTCACGCGGCTGAACGAGTTGCGGATCGCGCCGTTTCCGGCCCGCGTGAGATATGCGCCGCGAGACCGGTCAGCCTATAAGGCGGATGTCGCGCGCCGGGGGAGTGGGCGTGGACGCAATGCGGCCGATCCGCCGACGAAATCGAATCGGCGCGCCAGCGAATCGCTTCGTCCCCGCTGAGTCAAGTGATCGCCGGCCGTCGCCGTCCCGAAGGCAGGGAACGTCATGAAAAAAGTCGTCATCATTGTCATCATTGCAATCGTCCTCGTCGGCGGAATCGTCCTCGCCAAAGTCGGCCTGCCGAGCCTGGGCCTGAATTTCCTCGACGGTGAGCGCGGCGAAGTCACGCGCGGCGACATGAAAGTCCCGATCACGGCCGTCGGCACCGTCGAATCGCGAAAACTGATCGAGATCAAATTCAAGGCGAGCGGCGTACTCACAAAGATCCACACGGTCGAAGGCGCCATGGTCCAGGAAGGCGATATCCTCGCCGAGCTGGATCCGATTGACGAAAAACGAAACGTCGAGGCCCGCGAAGCGGCCTTCGCCCGCGTCCAAAGCCTTCTCGAAAAAGCCCAGATCAATCTCGAAGACCTGAAGGTCCAACTTCCGCTTCGAACGCGCGACGCCGAGCAACGTCTCGTGGACGCCAAGGCGAACCACGACAACTCCGAATACCAATTCAATCGAGTGAAAGGCTTCTACGAAAAAGGCAACGGTTCGGAGAACGAGTTCATCACGACCCGCGCCGCATTCCAGCGAGCTACCGCCGCCAAGGAAATGGCCGAGATCGCGCTGAGAGTCGCACAACAGAACGAGATCGTGCTTATTCGCCAGGCCGAGCAGGATGTCGCGCAAGCCGAAGCGAATGTGCGCGAGGCGCAGGCCTCACTCGACGACGCCAAGCAACGCCTAAGCGAAACGACGATCGTCGCCCCCGCCGCGGCAATGGTCTACAGCATCCTCCGCAAGGAGGGCGAGATGATCCAGAGCGGCACCATGACGCTCGGCGGCGGCACGCCGATCATGTACCTCGCCGACGTCAGCTCGATGTTCGTAATGGCCCAGGTCGATGAGGCGGACATCGGCGCCATCCGCGAAATCGCGCCGCAATATGCCCGCCCCGGCAAGACGCAACTCCTCAGCGAAGACGAATACCGCCGACGAGGCGAACGCATCATCGAGGCGTTCGATGAATCAGTGGAGCACGACGCCACAACCAAAGCCGCCGCATCGGACAACAACGGCGGGACCAACGGCCAACCATCGACAGACAAGACTACGTCGCACGAAGTCGTTTACGACCACTCTAAGGACGACGGCCAAGACGCCCCCGACGCCGTCCGAACCGAGCTCGAAGGCCGCCCCGTCAAGATCACGGTCGAAGCCTATCGCAACGAGGAATTCCGCGGCGTCATCGAACGTATCCTGCCCGATCCGATTCAATCCGGCGGGTCCGTCGCTTTCCGCGTTCGAATCCGAATCTTCGGAGACGACGTCCGGAAGCTCATGGGCCTTCAGGCGGACCTTTCCTTCGAAACGAAGTCGCAGGACAACGTATTGCTCGTGCCGAACGAAGCCCTGCGAAGCGAAGGCACCGAATGCTACGTCTGGGTTCCGTTCCGGGAACCCGGCGCGAAACGCGACGGCAGCAAGAAAGTCTGGGTCGACATCGGTGAGACCGACGGCGTGAATACCGTCATCGTCAAAGGACTCAAGGAAAAGGACGAAGTGTGGATCAAGACGCCCGTCCTGACGCAGGCCGAGCGAAAGGACCAGGAGAAGTAACGCGCCCCGTCGTGCATGCGGAAACGACCCGAAAGTGCACGACGGACGAGCCGAAGTTCGAATGTCGCTGATACAGCTCGACAAGTTGATGAAGCACTACCCGATGGGCGACACGATGGTCCGCGCCCTCGACGGCGTCGACCTGTCCATCAAGAGCGGTGAGTTCGTCAGCATCACGGGGCACTCCGGCAGCGGTAAGAGCACGCTCATGCACCTGCTCGGCTGCCTCGATCGACCGACGAGCGGCCGCTACATGCTCGATGGTCAACTCGTCAGTCACCTCTCCGATCGCTCATTGGCGCAGGTCCGCAACCGCAAGATCGGCTTCGTCTTCCAGACCTTCAATCTGATTCAGCGCACCAGCGCGATCGACAACGTCGCCGTCCCCCTGTTCTACGGCCGGCAGTCGAACGTCGGAGAAAAATCGAGAAAGGCCCTCGAACGCGTCGGTCTCGGTCCGCGCGCGACGCACAAGCCGAGCGAACTCTCCGGCGGCGAACGCCAACGCGTTGCCATCGCCCGCGCCATCGTGAACGAACCCAAGATCATCCTCGCCGATGAACCGACGGGAAACCTCGATACGCGTACCGGCAAGCAGATCATGGACATATTCCATGAATTGCATCGCGCCGGCGTAACCGTCATTCTCGTGACGCATGAAATGGACGTCGCTGTGCAGGCCGAACGCGTCATCCGCATGCGCGACGGCAACATCATCGACGATCGCCGCGTGGATGACTCCACGCGGAGCGAATTGCTGAGCGGCGTGATGCTGCCCGCCGTCGAACAGGACCCGGGGCCGGATCGCAGTCCGCCGCCGATTGCGAAACCCGTCGGCATGTAGCGACGAGCAACGAATCGATCCGGCACGCGAAGAACTGTGCGAGCCGGACACGACCAGAGGATACGCATGTTCTTCCTTCGCGTCTGCCTGATGTCCTTCCGCAGCCTGTTCGTGCACCCGTTGCGCACGATCCTGGCGACGTTGGGCGTCATCTTCGGCGTTGCGGCCGTCGTCGCGGCCATGGCCATCCTCGAAGGAATGAGCTCCCGAATCCTCGGCGGCTTCGAATCTCTCGGCTCCAACAAGATCTTCGTCATGCCCAACATCGAACGCCGCAGCGGACGCATGGTCGGAAGCTTCGACTCCCTCGATCTCGACGACGCCGACGCCATCGGTCGCTGCAACGCCGTCGCCCGCGCCATGCCGCAGATTTCCAACCCCGGCGCACTCGTCAAGTTCCGATCCAAGAGCACGAACGCGGATGTTTCCGGCGTCACGGAAGTCCACGCCGACATGAACAACCAGGAAATGCAGGACGGCGAGTTCATTTCGGCCGCCAACGTGCAGGGCAGCGCCAGCGTCGTCGTCCTCGGTTCAAAAATCAAAGAAGAACTGTTCGGCGGCCGCCCCGCCATCGATGAAAAGATCAAAATCACCGGCATCCGCGGCTCTAGAACATTCACCGTCATCGGCGTGTTCGCCCCGAAGGGCAACGTGGGCCGCAGCGATGCCGACCGGCAGATCTGCGTGCCGATCACGACGGCCATGGACAAACTCTACGGCACCGACAGCGTCCATGTCATACTCGCCGAAGCGCGATCGCCGACGGACGCCGACATCGATCAGGCCAAGGAAGAAATCGCACAGACGCTGCGCCGCCGCCACAAGATCCGCGCGGGTCAGCAGGACGACTTTCAGGTCCAGTCGCAGAAAGATATGGTCACGCAGTTCTCGCAAGTCACGGGCATCCTCAAAGTCGTCTTCTATTCAATCGCCGGCATCAGCCTCTTCGTCGGCGGCATCGGCATCATGAACATCATGCTTGTCGCCGTGACGGAACGCACCCGCGAGATCGGTGTCCGCATGGCCATGGGCGCCCAGCGCAGCGACGTACTCAAGCAGTTCCTGATCGAGGCGAGCGTCGTCTCCTTCTTCGGCGGAACGATCGGCGTCATCGTCGGCTGGGGACTCGCCAACGCCATCGAAACCGTCACGCGCCTCTTCGAAACCACGACGACCATGACGTCCGTCGTTATCGCTTTGACCATGGCCACGACGACCGGCGTCATCAGCGGCATCTACCCCGCATGGAAAGCCTCGCGACTCGACCCCGTCGAAGCCTTGCGCTACGAGTAGTCTGGGCGATTCGTGCCACTGGGTGCTTGTCACCCAGTGTTCGGGCGCGGTGTCAATCGCTAGAACTTCAGGGTGGACGGCAGGGTGGCCCACCCTTTCAAGGGTGGCGGTCACGATGATCGGCGCTGACGAGACGCCGACGAACCGCACGGCGCATTTGACGCAAGAGTTGCTGCTTTTGCCTCACTCTTTGGGGAATTCACCGATGACTCAACGATCACTCCTTATCCCTGCAATCGCAATCCTTGCAACAACATTCCTCATCCCAGCATTTGCTGTCGAACCGGCAACCGGCGACAAGCCCGCGCCCGACCCCAAACGATTCGCAGTCGAAATCGACGCGTTCAGGCAATGGGATCGCAAAAACAGCTGGCCTGCGGACGCCGTCCTCTTCGCCGGCAGTTCCAGCATTCGCATGTGGCCGACGCGCGAGAGCTTTCCTGATCTTCAAGTCATCAACCGCGGATTCGGCGGCGCGCAGATTCCCGACATGCTGCACTATTACGACAACGTCATTAAGCCGTATGCACCACGCGTCATCGTCTTCTACTGTGGCGACAACGACATCGCCGACGGTCGCAGCGTCAACCATGTCGTCGACGACTTCTCGACGTTTCTCAATCGCGTTCGCAAGGACTTCCCGAAGTCGCACCTGATCTACATTCCCGCCAAGCCGTCGATCGCCCGTTGGAATCTCTGGCCGCGGATGCACGAAGCCAACAACCGGATCAAGGCGATGACCGAACGCGACGCTCTACTGACGTTCGCCGATACGGACGTCGTGCTGCTGGGCGACGATGGCAAACCGCAGAAGAACCTGTTCCTGAACGATGGTCTCCATCTGAATGACACAGGCTACGAGAAATGGACGAGCGTCTTGAGACCACTGATCGACGCCGCAATGAAGTAACGCGGGACCATGCGATCCCAACACTTGTTAGGTTCCAGCTTCACGCCGACAACGCCGCAACCGTTCCGAACCGCGACCGTTCCGAACCACAACCGTTCCGAACCGCGACCGTAAGGGAGCCGGGCGCGTCGTGTCAGCAAAATCGGGTAACCCTTCTTTCAAGGGTGACGTTCACGATGATCGGCCAAGCGCGCGACTTACGAATGAACGCAACACAGACCGACGAACATCGTCCCCATCAGTTCACTCAACACCCGCAGCAACAGGCGCAGTCGCCGCCTTCGCCCCGCCTAACACCATCGCAATCCCGATACCCGAAAGCAACCAACCCGCGCCCTGATCGAGCAACTGCGCGACGGCGTACATATCGGGGAAGCGGTACCAATTCCAGTAAGACACGTCGATCGAAAGCCAGCCGGCGATGCCCATCAGCATCGCGAGGTAAATGCGCGTGCCCTTCGTTCCGTTGACCCGCGCAAGCACAATCGCACCCAGCAGCGCCGCCGCGATGTTGCTGGCCAGTTCCGTTCCCAGCATCTTCGGCGACATGGCCGTGATGTCCGACGTCGGATCAAAGATGAGAATGCCGCGAGGTCCCTTCTCATATCGCTTCGTCCATTCTTCCATCTGGGCTTCCGATGCGTTTTTCATGTCGAGCCCGGGGAACATATAGAAACTCCGCTCGTGAATCGAGTCAGACAACTGCGGTAGCACGATGCCTTCGTTGGGCAGACTGTCCATGCCCATCTCGCCCAACGGCAAGGCCATGTGCGAAATCCAACCCCAAAAAAACATGATGATGCCGCCGAGAATGCCGGCGCCGATGATTCTTCCCGAACTCATGGATTGTCTCCTGTGTCCACGTCACGCGACATGCAGCAAGGGCCGACGCGGCCAGGGAAGCAGGCGGACGTGGGGGAGAATCTAATCGGTCCGCTTGGGGGATTCCAGCCGCTTGCAGATGGAAACCCGTCAGGAAGAACGAATCGGACAACCGGAATGTCCAGGCATTGATCAGAAGTCAATGTCCCGGGATCGTATGTCTGTCCCGAGGTCCCGCCACGACATGTCAGCCGACGACCCGTTCGCCCGGTGAGCTCGACGATGCCCTTCGAATCATCGTCCCTTCCGACTCCTTTTCGCCGCCACGCGTTTCCGCGCACTAAGCGATGGACTCACCTGCCCTGCTCCGACTGCCTCGCGCTCAGGCACCCTCGAGCATCCGAAAGAAACACGTGTGGATCCAACACGAGTTCGATTCGCCCCAGTTCCCTGCCCGACGGATCGAGAAACAAGACAGTCGGGATGTGCAAGATATTGTACTTCTGGAGAACAGGAATCGTTGACTCATCCATGCAAACTCGAATCGGCACGCACGCTCCCTCCGCCCACGCGCGCACCGCAGCGTCCGACCACACGTCCAATTCCATCATCGCGCTGACCGGATAAGCGTCGTGGCAGAGGAACATCGCAACGACCTTTTTCTCTTCAGCCGCACGCTTGAACGCCTCCGCTTGTGTCAGTTTGAGAAAGACCGCGGCGCCGTCTTCCGACCATCGTGGATCCATGTGCAACGGGCCTGCCACGAGCCGCGCACCGGGCATTGGCGGCCCCGAATCGTACGGCGCCAACTTCTGCAATGTCGGCTCGAATACGGGCTTACCACCGTCACTTGTGTTGCTCTCCGCATCCTGATCGTCATCGCCGGATCTAAAGGCGTACTCGTCAATAATCCCCATCGCGTCATGCTCTGAAACCATTTGGACCGTGAGCAGACTCGGCTCAAGAAGCCGCTCCTTTCGCAACAGGTCAAACGTCATGCCGACGCGAATGCCCGAGTCTCGACCGACGTTGATCCGCACGAACAATCGTCGCCCGACACAGTAGTCGCGGGACATGAACTCATAATCTGGTTCTTCGATTTTGACGACCCCGAGAATCTTCGCGTGAACGGGCTTTCTCAGCAGACACTCGCGATACTGCGGCAATAGCTCGGGCAATCCATCGATCACACGATCCGCCTGGTCGAGTCGCCCATACCAGTCGCCAATTCCCAACGCATCTGGATCGCCGCGACTGGAACACACGTGGTTGCAGAAATCCTGAATCTCTTTGGTGGGAACGAGAAAACGCCATCCGCTCCATTGAATGGGGATCAATTCCTGAAACGTCCCCAATCGCCACAGGTACTCGCGTTGAAGTCGAATCGTGCCGTCCGCATTCACGCCGACGCTTCCCGTCTCAGCTATGGGAGGTGGTTGGCAGTCGTATCTCGCACCGGCATAGCCGTGTTCGGGCGCGACCGCCAGAGTCTCGTTCATGAAGCTGTGGACGTACTCTCCCGCCCATGGGTGTTTCCCCAGATGATGAATCTCGTCGCGAATAGCATCCAATCGGATTTGATAAGCCGACCAAGCCTTTTCAAGTGGCGACTCGGCCCCATCGCCTGGCTCGGCATGATCGTCCGCCCGCCCCCGGGCGCCGATGGAAATCAACACCACGCATGCAACGAGCGCGATTCTCGAAATTCGGCAGTGTGACACGAATTCTCTCCTGCATGCGAGCAAGTGGTGACTCAGACTGCGGATGGGGATGACAGTTTTGGCGGTCCGCGAATTGAATCATACCATCGCGATTCGGAATCGATATGAAAATCTCGCAATACGGTCGCGCTGCCGCCCCGCTTCGGGGGCGGAATTTACTTCTTGAATCACCTACCCACGGGTTGCGCTGCGATCGCTTTGCGATCTTCGCTTCACCCGTGGCTACAGACTTTGGGCCCCTTGCCGGGGCCTTGGTGTGGTTTCTTTTTCTTGCGATTCACGTTCACGCCCCTGAACGAGGCTTTGGGTTGGGTTCTTTTGTTATTGTGATTCACATACATGCCCCCGAACGGGGCCTCGGTTTGATTGCATCCCAGCCCCCGAACGGGCGGATTGCCGACGTCTCTTGTTCCGCGTTTGGCCCCCGAATGGGGGCAATAGTCTGTAGCCCCGCGTGAAGTGCAGACCGCGAATGCGGTCGAAGCGCAACGCGGGGAGAGCGACGTCTCCTATTCCGCATTTAGCCCCCGGATGGGGGCGATAGTCCTCGTGCGCTCCGCGATTCAAAGCACACCATTGCGAGTTGGCATTGACTCGCGATTCGTTTATCACGATCGCCATGCGCTAACGCACTGCCGCCCCGCTTCGGGGGCGGAATTCTCGTTAATTGAATTACGTATCCACGGGTTGCGCTGCGATCGCTTTGCGATCTTCGCTTCACCCGTGGCTACAGACTTTGGGCCCCTTGCCGGGGCCTTGTGTCGGCATTTGGCACTCCATGACACATCGAGGGTTGCGGTCATCTACAAACGGCAAAAGGATACGCACGGGAGGAACGACGATGCCGCACACATTTTCTCAACTCCTGATCCATGTCGTCTTTGGAACGAAAGACCGGGCAGCCCTGATCACTGAGGCGATGGAAGAGCGGCTTCACGAATACATCGGCGGCATCATCCGCAACGAGAAGGGCGTTCTCTGCGCCGCCGGCGGTATGGCCGATCACATTCATCTGCTGGTTCGATAGCGAACGGACCGCTCGATCGCCGATTTGATGCGAAACGTCAAGGCGAGTTCTTCGAAGTGGATTCATGACGAGTTTCCCGACCTGGCGTCATTCGCATGGCAGGAGGGGTACGGCGCGTTCAGCGTCAGCAAGTCGGCCGAGGCCGACGTCAGGGCGTATATCAATCATCAGAAGGAGCATCATCGCGTACGTTCGTTTCAGGAGGAGTTCACCGCATTCCTCAAGGCTCATGAGATACCGTTCGACGAGCGGTATGTGTTCCGTTGAGGACGGATGCGATGAGGCTGGTTAGGCATTCCATATTCGAATGGAGACTATTTCTTGCATCCCGGCCCCCAAAATGAAGACGCGTCTTACTCGCATTTTCAGCCCCCGACTGGGGGCAAGAGTCTGTAGCCCCGCGTGAAGCGCAGACCGCGAATGCGGTCGAAGCGTAACGCGGGGAGAGCGACGTTCCCTATTCCGCATTTAGCCCCCGAACGGGGGCGATAGTTGTCGCATGCTCCGCGGCTTAAATCACGCCCTTGCGATACGGAATCAATATGCGACACTCGCAACACGATCGCACACCCGCCCTAAAGCCCGCCGCGCTCAATCACAACGCCCGCCCCAGCCGGTCCATCTTCCAAATAGAGTCCCCCGTGAGCATGCACATCGCCGTCGTTGGTCAGCAAGATCACGTGCACACACTCGACGTTGTTCGTGACCTCCCAACAATACCGAACCGCGTCGTCATTGATTCCGAAGGACGCCAGTTCTTTCTCGCTTCGATACGGATTGCAGACGACCGCCCGCTCCCAGCCTGGTTCCTTTCTGATCGCGGTCTCCAGTTCGTGCATCGTCGCGAGATACTCCGGCAGCGACAACTTGGCCGGATGAATGTGCCAACCGAACTCGCGCCGCACGACCAGGGCCGCGACGATCCCGATCATGACCAGTGCGACAGCCAATATTAATTGATGTCGTTTGACTGACACGCTCACCTCCCCAGCACGTCCCCCTGAACGAAGCGCCGATCACGACTCAGTCATGGAAACACGGCCTCAGGCGTCATGCGGTATAGACGCCACAAGACGTGAAGCCGTTCGCGCGAATTTGCGAGCGTTTGCGACACTTTGCGGGAGTTTGCAGGTGTTTTTTGCACAACGACAATTGTCAAAACCGCGATGTCGACCTCGGAATCGCCGTTCCGCTGACCCGTCTTGCAGATTTTGCGCCATTTTGCGCCCCCCTCGAAATCCGCGGATCGCCCGCTTCAATCCGTTACGCAATGAGCCTCCGCACATCGTCCCGCCGGCGACAATACGCCGCGCTTCGCACCACCAATTGCGTCGCGCCCGGAAATCGAATCGCGCGTGCTTACTCCCCGATGATTTTCACCAGCACCCGCTTCTTCCGACGGCCGTCGAATTCCCCGTAGAAAATCTGCTCCCACGGACCAAAGTCGAGCTTGCCGTTCGTGATCGCCACGACGACTTCCCGCCCCATGATCGACCGCTTGAGGTGCGCGTCGGCGTTGTCTTCGCCGGTATCGTTGTGGCGGTACTGGTTGACGGGTGCATGCGGCGCCAGACCTTCGAGCCAGGTTTCGAAGTCGGCATGGAGCCCTCGTTCGTCGTCGTTGATGAAGACGCTGGCGCTGATGTGCATGGCGTTGACGAGGCAAAGCCCTTCGCGAATGCCGCTTTCAGCGAGGACCGCCTCCACGTCGCGCGTGATATTGAGATAGGCCCGGCGAGTCGGTGTGTTGAACCACAGCTCCTTGCGATGAGATTTCATGTCGCCGATTCTCTTGAATCCGGACGGGCCGTGCAATCGAATCCTGAATTGCAGAGGCCCAGCGGCGCAGGGTGGAGTCGCCGCGGTGCCCCAAAAGTGAATCGGGCTCGATCGCGGGGAGCGATCGAGCCCGATTCGGGTGGAGTGGGGTATTGGGTACAGATTATTTCCTACCCTGTACAACGACCGGCGGTTCGCCGTCTCACCTGCCGTTGCAGTTTTTTTAGCACATTTTTGTCGGGCTCTGACGAGGCGTCAGAAACAGGGCCCCGACAACGGCCCCCAGGCCATTATTTCAAGTCGCCGTCACCCACCCCGACAACTTCGAGTTCGGCCGGCCGAAATGCATCCATCCGCGATTGGAGCGTCGCCAAGCGCTCCATCTCCGTGCTGACAGCCGCCTGGGCCGCCGGAAAACCGAGTTCCACAGTGGACTCCAGCCGATCCGCGATTTCGAGCTGTTCAGTGAGCTGCTTCAGCCGATTTCGAATGTACTCGGTCCGTGCCTCCGATTCGGCGGACGTGATCCCCGCCTCGGCGAGTTCCGTGTTCAGGGCCGCCGATCGATCCGCGCCGAGATCCGAAGCGGCAAGCCCCTCGCGTCGTTCCTGTAGCCGGATCCGGGCCTCGATCAGGGATTCCCTCGCGGCCGCCAATTCACCCTCAGAAACTTGGTTCGCCTTATGAAGTTGCTGAATCCGCTCGAGTTTCAATTGTTGAATGTCGACCAGATGTTGCAGGTCGGCGAGGATCGGGTCGCTGTCCGCCTGTTTTGCCTGACGCTCCGCCGACTTGGCAATCTGGGCTTCGATCGCGGACTGCCGAGCCTGTTGCGCAACGCGTTCGATTTCGAGATCTCGAAGCTGTCTTTCGAGCATCACGATTTCGGTGGCAATCGTGCCGCGATCGAGATCGATCCGTCCGGCGGCGGTCGACATCGCCCGTCGCTCGGCGCAAAGTCGATCGAGCCGGTCCTGCGCGAGCTTCAAACGCGCCTCGGACTCGCCGATCGCCTTGTGCAGAGATACCGCATTCTGTTGGCTCAACTGCATCAGCGCCTGGCGCAGCCGGGCGACGAGCGCCGACTGGAGTTCCTCGGCGACGGGCGGCAACGGCCTTTCGTAACCATCCTCCTCGTCGATGGCGACGGTCAAACGATAGAGTGTTGGCGCCAGTTCATCACCGGTCATCAGCTCTCCGCCTATCATTTCAATTTCAGTCGATACGTTTATGTTGGCGAGGAGGATCTCTCCGCCGCGATGGAGCGTTTCCCGGATTGCCCCGCCGCGAACGGCCGACGTCATCATGATCGAGTTGATGAAATCGGTTTCGACGGGAATCATCGGATCGCCCGCGGGAAGGCGAAGAATGCAACTGGCGTTGCGGCTCCCTTTCAATTCGTCGAGCTGAGATTGCCGCACGGGGGGCTCGTTCTGTGCGGCGGCAACGGTGAGGCCGATCGGCATCATCCAAACCGCGATGGCCAACCTGGCCGTAAGCGAGCATTTCATCGAATTCACTTGCATCATGCCTTTTCTCCTTTGGACGCGTCGCTCAGACGCTGCCTGGCGTCGGCGGCGGCGGCCGATTCCGGAAACAACTCAAGAACTCTTCGATATGCAGTCGGCGCAAGCCGATGCGTCAATTCATTGCCTGCAAGGCGATCGCCCTGCATCAACATCGTCTGTGCCGCGGTCTCCGCGGCGATCTGTGCGTCAATCGCCGGCTCGACTCGCGCGAGTCGGCTGAACCTGTTGCGTGAATGCTCACGGCGTTCGATTCGGCTCACGACTGCCGCCGTCACGGCCGCCTCCCGATCCAGCGCTTCGATTTCTCGTCGAATCGCGTCGACGGCAATCGCCGAATTCGGCGCTTTGTTGGATAATGATTCGCGATCGGTCGTTGTCGTTCTCGTTTGGACGACGTGTCCCACGCCGACGAGAAGCATGACAATAAGAAGACCGGCGCTCGAGCGCCCGATCGCCGTTCGACGCCGGATTCGAGACATCGCATCTGCCATTGCGCTGTCGGCAACGCGGGCTTCATCGTCGAAACGCGGCTGCGACGTGATGTCGACGTCTGTCTGTTTCAGGATGTCAATCAGTCGATCGTTCATGATTCCGGTTCTTCAACCATTCAATCCCTCACGAGATGCGCCAGCGCCGTTTCGAGCATGGCGCGAGCGCGATGCAGACGAACGTCCACCGTGTTCACACGTTCGTTCAGGATCTCGGCCGTCTCTCTGGCCGATCGCTCCTCCAGATATCGCAGTGCGACGACTTCGCGATACTTCGCCGGCAATCCCGCTACCGCGTCTCGAACCGCGCGGTTGGTTTCCGCGCGATCCATGGAATCGTCGGCCGGGGGCGACAACGCCTTCGCCGTCCGGCGTCGAAGGATGCCGAACAGCTGTCGTCTTCGGATATGCCTTCGGCATCGATTCACGGCGATTCGCATCAGCCAGGTTTCGAGGCTGCTGTCGCCACGAAACCCAGGCAGTGCCACGATCGCCGACGCGAAGACGTCCTGGACGATGTCGGGCGTGTCGTCGGACCACGCGAGGACGCGGGCGACCAGCCGACGGATCGCCGGTTCGTGCCGGCGGATCCAACGGGCCACGGCGGCCGGGTCCCGCGCTCGTAGGGAGGCGAGATCGACGGCTTCGGGCGTCGGATCGTCGGATTCCGACACGGGCCGGACTGTCGTGGCATCCACTGTCATCTGCCCCTTATTAGATCCGGGACGGGCGGATGGCTTACAGGATTCCGCTGGTATTTTCGCCGGCGACGTCGGCGGGCCTAACCGGCCGCCTACGGCCGCTTGGCATGGCGGACGCCGGGAAACAAGAAGGGGCGGCCCTCGTCGCACACCGACGATGGCCGCCCCTGCCGCACAAGAAAAGGAGAAAGGAGGACATGAGACATACGCCGCTCGACTGCGGCCGGTTCGGCGAATTGGGACAAATTTTGCGGGTTCTGATGGAATCGGACCGGTTCAGTTGACTTTCACGATCCGGATGGATGAAATAAGGCGTCAGTTCGGGGCGCCCGCGGGCCGTAAACCCCGGACTCCGGGAAAGTTGCATGTTTCGGACGGGGATCACGTCAATTCGCACAACAGCAGTACTCATCGCGGCGTTTGCCCTGATGGCGGTTCCCCGTCTTGCTATGGGTGCAGACCTCGACGTTACCGATTTGTTCGTTTCGTACGACGTTCAGACAGCGACGTCCGCGAGCGGTTCGATCACGTTCAATCTTCGCTTCGCGTCAGCCGGCGGCGGTGCCGGCGGCTACGACGTCTTCTCATCTCAGGTGCTGATCTCGAGGATGGGCATCGGAGCGAACGCGAAGTTCACGCTCGACGAGCCCGCGACAGAAGACACGGGGGCGATCGGTGCGGCCTATTGGCTGCCCGCCCCGCCGACGACATTTCAAAACGCTTCGACGATCGGTTCGGAGTTTCGGTTCACGGACTTCGTGTCAGTCGCGCAGGACATCACGCCGCAGCCTGGCGATATCGTCGCGCGATTTGTGGTTCAATTCCACGCGGACGACGCAACGCAACTCGGAACCTTTCAAGTGACGGCAGGCAATTCCGCCTTCAACTACTTTAACAGCGACTTCGTGAATCGATACGACAATACGATCAACTCCGCATCGTTCGATATTGTCGGCGTGCCCGAGCCATCGACGCTACTGCCGTTGCTTGCTTCGCTCATTGTCCTTCGCCGCCGACGCTGACGTACCGCGGTCGGCGCTGCCGCCATCCGGTGTCTGTTGATGGAAGCGCTGAATCAAGCCGCCGATGCGGCGAGAATACAAGCATTCGTCAATGAGCCAGGGCCGCTTGCAGCGGAAGCGTCTCCGGGGTCGGTCCGTTTTCAAACGTACATACGCGATTGCGCCCCAGCCTCTTCGCATCGTAGAGTGCCCGGTCCGCAGCGTTCAGCACATAGTCGGCGTCAGAGAGGATGTCGCCGAATTCGGCGACGCCCAGGCTGATTGTCGCCTGCAGCAACTTACCTTCAAACCGCACCGACGACTCCTGCACAGCCAATCGCACCTTCTCGGCGCAACTCGCAGCGGAAGCCAACGGCGTGCTTGGGCAGAGGATCACGAATTCCTCGCCCCCGACACGCCCGAAGTGGTCGGACTGTCGCAGGCTTCCCTTGATCACGTGCGCGACACTCTTGAGAACCGCGTCGCCGGCGGCATGACCGTGCGTATCGTTGAATGCCTTGAAATGGTCGATATCGAGCATGACGCACGAGAATTGGCTTCCGTATCGCCTGGATTCAGCGCAGAGCTCATCCAATCGCAGGAGCACCTCCCGGCGCGCGAGCACGCCGGTCAATTCGTCAGTTCGCGCTTCGGCCTTCAGCGCCTTTGTCAGTTCGGCAAGCCTGGCGAACGAGCGCATTCTCGCCAGCAGTTCCATGCCTTCGAACGGCTTTCGAATGAAGTCGTTCGCACCGGCGTCGAGCGCACGGATTCGCGATTGCCGATCATCAGCGCCCGACAGAAACAGGACGGGAAGCGTCTGGAATTCGCGGACTTTGCGGATGGCCAGTACGAAGTTAACTCCGTCCATTTCAGGCATGTGGTAATCCGTCAGAACGACGTCGATGTCGTTGGCGTGAAGCAGCTTCAACCCCTCCACGCCGTCGGCTGCCTGGAGAACTTCGGCGCCCTCCGCTTGCAGCAGTTGTGCAATGGCGCTCCGGATGAAGGGATTGTCGTCCGCGACCAGCACGCGCGCCCCGATCAATCGGCTCTTGGATTCGACGATGGCGTCGACATACGCGGAGAGGTCCCCCTTCTGAAACCCCTTGGGCAGAAAGCGGACAGCGCCGGCCTCGAACGCCCGATGCCGGTCTTCATCGGAATCATTCGACGTGATCATCACGACGGTCGTACCGACGTTGGCGTCACAATGCGTCACGGCCTTGCACACATCAATTCCATCGCAGTCCGGCAAGACAAAGCTCACTGTCACGATCACGGGCTGGAGTTTTCGGGCCAGCTCGACGGCCTCTGCGCCGGTCCCGGTTTCGATCACATCGAATCGAGCGGGATCAATCTCGGCGCGCAATACCCGTCGTGCTGTATGAGAAGCGTCTGCGATGAGTATGCAATTTCGCTCTGCCATGACGTACGTCCGACATGCTCCGAATCGTCCATCGGGATGAACGACATTCGGAGACAGCGGCGACGCACTGAGGATTATGGATGGAACTCGGACCCACGTTGCTCAGCGGTCAGGAAAGCACCCCAAGAACGTCAGGAGAAAGCCGACGGGCGGCGTCGATCGTGGATCGTCGCCGCCCGTCCGGTATTGAGAAGATTCATGCTCTCGATGATCGCCGTCAGGATCCGAGAATCGCGGCCACCAATCCCGAAATGTCGCCCACATCGAGCTGGCCGCTGTTGTTGAAGTCACCGTGACAGTTGTACCAGGTGTTTGTCCCGTTCATGAGTCCATCCACCATGCTCTGAGCATCGAGACCGTTGACACTGCCGTCGGCGTTCAGATCGCCGTCGGCAGGCGTATCGGCGTTTCCACAACCGCAAGTGCCCGGCGTGATCTTGAAGGGATCGTTGGGGCACAGGTCGGTGCAGTCCGGTTCGCCGTCATTGTCCGAATCGATGATCGTGAACACGCAGTCGTTACCGATGCAGTCGTTGAACGTGCAGGGGTCATTGTCATCGCAATCGCCGGGGACGGTGCACTCGACGACGGTCGTTCCGGTGATGATGAGTTCGAAGTTGCCGGAATCCACGTCGCTGTATCCGTCCACGATGATGTAGTACGTGACGCCGCCGGTCAGTGCAACGCCGGTAAGACTCGATCGATAGGACGCCGGTGCACTGCCCGGGCAGCCGTCATCGTTGCAGGCGACAGGCGAACCCGGCGTCACGGAGCCGGCGTAAATGTAGACTTTCGTGTCGTAACTCGACGCACACATGTTGATGTCGATCGTCTGATTGCCGGGAGGCGTATAGGCGTACACGACATCGGGCGCCCCGGTCAGGTCAAACGGACACACTTCGTTGTAATTGTCGGTGCAAGACGCCGTCGTTCCGGTGCCGGTGTACGGCAGTGATGCGATAACGGTCGGACTGGCGATCGTGTCATTGGGGCACGGGTTGGAGCCTGAGCACGAGAGGGTCAGATCGAAGTCACCCGTCGCCCCGTTATAGCCCGACACACGCACATAATAAGTCGTGCCGGACGAGACGGACCAGGTGACGACCGACTTGCGATTGAGCCCGCTCAGGGAGCAGGCTGCCGGCGAGCCGACGGCGTCGTCATTGCAGGCGATTTCGGAGCCGCCACACGCGGAGTAGACGGCCAGCGTCGTGTCGAAGTCAGTGCCGGGGTTGCAGGTACTGGCCGTGGCGGTTCCCGTACATGGCGCCGTGTAGCAATACCATTCGTCGATCACGTCGCCTGTCCCGCCGCAACTTGAGTCGTTCCCCGCGCCGGTGTTGTCGGACGTCGTACCGGAGATGGTCCCGTCACCAATCGGAATGCAGTCGAAGCACTCGTCGCCATCGGAGGGTATGACTTCAATCTGGCAAGTCGAACTGCAGCCGTCGCCGGAGGTGGTATTTCCGTCGTCGCATGTTTCGCCGACTTCCTGAATTCCGTTTCCGCAGACGGCGGAGCCGCCGCCGGGGATGAGCGTGTTCAGCGTCGTTGCACCCGATCCGATCGGATCCAGCCAATTGCTGAGTCGCGTGCTGTTGCTACCGCCGCCGGTCCAGGACACACTGAAACGACCGAACCAGTCGGAGAGGTTGTTGCCGCAGGCGGCGTCGCCGCCGTGCAGCTGACCGATGATCTGATGCTGCGGGTTATAGAGCGGCGAACCGGAGGATCCTGGTTCCGTGGTGCCGAGGTCCCAGTCGGTAATGCGGATGTGCGAGCCATCGCCGGGCGTGCCCGTGCCGTAATAGGAAGTCGTCGATACGGGATCGTTCTCGAAGCTGATTCGCTTTTCGTCGGTATTGGGATGATGAATACAGACGGCGCTGGACGCGTTGCCCGTCGAGCGGCTCCATCCGCTGAAGGTGACGCCCCAAGCCGGCGACGGCGAACTGTTGATCTGGACAAGCGTGAAGTCCGACGCGGAGCTGCCTGCCCGATAGGTCGCACCACTGCTGAACTGGCTGAGCGATCCGTTTCCTGCGCCGCCGCTTGCGCCGCTGCCGGGTGTCCGGCACGTCGAATTCTCGAAGTTCCAATAGATGACCATGGTTCCGGCATTGCCGCTGTTAATGCTGCAGTGATTGGCAGTGAGGAAATAGGGCACCTGGTTTTCGGCGGTGTTGTTGATCATCGCGCCGGTGCAGGTCCAGAACCCGTTCAAGGTGTACACGCCGACGGAGGGGATTTCGCCGGCCCACGGAGCACCCTCGGGACATACGACGTCTACATTGCAGGAACCGGAGCGCGGGCTTGCGAGCACGATGGGATCGGCGCCGAAGCCGCGATAGCCATATCCGATTTGCCCGAGTTCGAGCGACAGGTCGTTACTGGAAACGCCGGCCGGCAGTCGGACTTCGATGACGATTTCTTCGCTGCGGACGATGGGCGTCCAGAGTTGCCCGTGGTCCTGAACATCATCGGACGTGAATGCTCGAATGACTTCGCTCTGATCGGCGGAGTAGATGACGAGTTCGCCGCCAGCCGGCATATCGTAGTGCGAGAATCCGAGGTTGATGTGCCGGGCGCCTTCGCCGGCGATTCGAAGCCGCCAGAGTCGGCCGCCATCCGAGAGCGTCTCCCACAGGCCGCTGTCGTCCGGCGTCATTGAAACGGGGAAGGGAACCGCAATTCGGGTCGGCATGCCGGCCTGCTCGTTGGTCTGATCTTCGGCCTGAACCGCCTGGAGGTCCACGGGGCCGACTTCGACAATCGGCACGCTGTTCGCGGGCGCAACATCGTTTCGATTGGCGAACAGCTTGGGAACGGGATCGGCGAATGCAGATGCGGCCGTGACAGCCAGCAGACCCACGCAAGCGAGGCGTGGGGCAAGTCCGTTCCAATAACGCCGAGGAATCAGATTCAACATGTAAGGCTCCCTAGTTTGCTCCGCAGAGGCCTGCATGCGTTGCACCTGTTGCAACCCGCCGGGCAACTGCGGTTCCACCCTGTGTCTGAGGTCGGGCGCTAATGGTCGAAAAGCGATGTATCGATCGAATGATCGTCAGCGGCAATTGCACGGAAGGCGGAGGATGTGGATGCGCGCACGACATCGACGCGAGATGTCGACAAATGTCGATATCGATTCCGAACCGAACCCCACATACCCTAATTCGCCACGTCCGGGCAACGCGATGCGTTTCGCCCTCGTCGCGACCTTTTACCCTGATAGCGTACCCCAACGGACCCGCCTAATCCAGCTTTCAACGTGTCTAGTGACGATGGGCGACTGCCCGGCAGACGACGGCGGCCAGCCGACTTCAGGCGCGGACCTGCTGATTCCGCCGCCGATGGTTGCCGGTCGATGGCCGGTAATCGTATATACCCGTACGATTCAGGGATGACATTACGGCGAATTCGTCGCGGGTTTGCTTACCTTTGGGCGGGGCCCAACACGATCCTCGGATTACTGTTCTGGCCGCTCGCCCGCATGGGGGGCGGAAGTCTCCACATAGTGGACGGCGCGGTCGAAATCGAGGGCGGCGGCGTGACGTGGCTGCTGAAGAACGCGACGCCGATCGGCGGTGCGTCGGCTTTGACGCTCGGACACGTCATTCTCGGTCAGTCGGCGTCGGCGCTGGCGATCTCTCGTTCGCACGAACACGTTCACGTTCGGCAATACGAGCGTTGGGGACCGCTATTCTTACCGGCGTATTTGGCAGGCAGCGTAGTTGCGGCGCTTCAGGGCCGTCATTTCTATCGTGACAATCCATTCGAACGCGAAGCCTATGACGCGATCGAATCAGCACCAAAACAGTAACCCAATACATCGACTGACGGCGGCATGTTCGATTCGTATTAATCCGGCGCATCCAATGACGAGTTGTCGGCGGCGCATTAGAATGTCATGTTCCGGTGCAGGCCGTAACGCGGACGGGCCGGTGTCGGATCGAATTCCTGCCGGCTTCATTTCCGCGACGGCGCGGCGCCTCAACCGCTATCGACGGATTGGAGCCAAGCCATGGATCTCAACAAGGAAGCCCTCGACTATCACGCCCTACCGCGACCTGGAAAAATCGAACTCGGCCTGACGAAACCCTGCGCCACACAGCGCGATCTTTCGCTGGCGTACACGCCGGGCGTTGCGGTGCCCTGCCTGGAGATTCAGAAGGACGAGTCCGCGTCGTACCAGTACACATCTCGCGGGAATCTGGTGGCCGTCATCTCGAACGGTACGGCGGTGCTGGGCCTCGGCGACATCGGCGCGGCGGCCGGCAAGCCCGTGATGGAGGGCAAGGGCGTTCTGTTCAAGCGATTCGCGGGGATCGACGTATTCGACCTCGAAGTGAAGACGCACGATCCGGACGAGTTCATCGAACTTGTGGCGAACCTGGAGCCGACGTTCGGCGGCATCAATCTCGAAGACATCAAAGCGCCGGAGTGCTTCAAAATCGAGCAGGCGCTGATCGAGCGCATGAATATCCCGGTCTTTCACGACGATCAGCACGGGACGGCGATCATCTCGGGCGCTGCGCTCGTCAACGGTTGTGTATTGCTGGACAAGAAGCTCGAAGACATACGAATCGTCGTGTGCGGCGCGGGGGCGGCGGGCATCGCCTGCGCGAAATTCTACGTGGCGCTGGGCGCAAAACGGGAGAATGTCTGGCTCGTCGATTCCAAGGGCGTCGTCACAACGAAACGCGACGACCTGACGCCCGAAAAGGCGGAATTCGCCGTCGACACGAAGGCGAAGTTGCTGGCGGACGCGGTGAAGGGCGCGGACGTTTTCGCGGGACTGTCGCGCGCGGGTTTGCTGACTGGCGAAATGGTCAAAACGATGGCGAACAGCCCGATGATCTTCGCGATGGCGAATCCGACGCCGGAGATCTTCCCGGACGAGGTTCGGGCCGTTCGTTCGGACGCGATTATCGCGACAGGCCGAAGCGATTTCCCGAACCAGGTCAACAACGTGCTGGGCTTCCCGTTCATCTTCAGAGGCGCGTTGGATGTTCGCGCCCGCAAGATCAATGAGGAGATGAAACTGGCGGCGTCGCGGGCATTGGCGCGACTGACGCGGGAGGATGTGCCCGATGTCGTCCTGCGAGCGTACGGACTTCAGACGCTTCGGTTCGGTCGCGACTACATCATCCCCAAGCCATTCGATCCGCGCGTGCTGACGTGGGAGGCGTCGGCGGTGGCCGAGGCGGCCGCTTCGTCGGGCGTCGCACGGATGCCGATTGAAAGCGTCGAGGATTATCGCGAATCACTGATCGCGTCGCGGTCGCACGGGCAGGAATTCCTGTCTCAGATTCGACACAAGGCGCGCGATCAGGAGAAGCGGATCATCTTCCCGGACGGGGAACACGACACGATCATTCGCGCCGTGCACATCTTGCGCGAGGAACGCCTCGTGTCGCCGGTGCTTGTCGGCAACGTCGAGCGGATCCACACGCGGGCGCTGGAACTCGGCGTCAGGTTGGAAGGCGCCACGATCATCGATCCGTTGGCGCACGAGGACATCGAGAGCCTCGCCAAACACCTGTATGAGAAGCGAAAGCGCAAAGGGCTGACGTGGGCGGATGCACTGTACTACGCCGCGCGGCCGGACTGGTTCGCGTCGCTCATGGTCGACCTGGGGCACGTTGACGGACTTGTTGCGGGCATCAGCCGCAGCCATCCATTCGTCATGCAGGCAATCCTGCAGGTGATACCGCTACGCAAAGGCGTCGAGCGGGTTTCGGGGATGTTCATCGTTTTGACGCGCGATCGGCTCTACTTCCTGGCGGACTGCACGGCCCAGATCGACCCGACGGCGCAACATCTCGCGGAAACCGCGATCTTCACGGCGAACGTCGCCCGACGGTTCTCGCAGCGTGAGGTCAAAGTGGCGATGTTGTCCTATTCGAACTTCGGAACGGTGCAGACGCCGCAGACAGAGAAGATCCGAAAGGCGATCGAGTTGGTCAGGCAGGCGCAGCCGGACCTCTGCATCGACGGCGAGATGCAGGCGGATACCGCCATTTCACCCACCATTCAGGCACGGTCCTTCCCGTTCTGCGAACTGGGCGGCCGAGCGAACGTCCTGATCTTCCCGGATTTGGCGTCGGGGAACATTACGTCCAAGCTGCTGCAGCACATCGGCGGGCTGGAGGCGATCGGACCGCTGACACTGGGACTATCGAAACCGGTGAACGTGCTGCATCCGTCATGCGACGTCGAGGATGTCGTGAACGCGGCGGCGATGACGGTCATTGAATGCCTAGAGGGCGTGATGTAAGGGCAAGTGAATCCGATGTGCACCAACTTCGGGCTTGGATGGCCCGGTTGCGTGACGGCGCCAGCGAGTTAAGTCGGGCATGACCGCCCGGGATCTGAATTGCGTGCATTCGGACTTGCTCGGGCGCCTGAACTCCGCACAGGATTCGGACGTATAATACGCCTGCAGACGAGGGAATCGTCCGATTTCAAGCAATTCTCGGTTCAAGGAGGAACCATGGGTCGCAAATACACAACGGGTATCGGTTTATTCCTACTCGGCGCCGCGAGCGGCGTTGGAGCGATGTGGTTGGCGCGTCCGGCGACGGGACCGGCGGAGGTCCGGATCGCGCAGGTCCTGCCGACGGGGCCCGCCGATGACGCCGATCGGCTGACGATCATATTTGATCGACCAATCGTTGAACCGCGCGACGTCGATCAGCCGTTGGCCAAGGCGCCCTTCGAGTTGGTCCCCCCCCGCCGCGGCAGTTGGTCGTGGGCGGCAGTGGATAAGCTCGAATATCAGCTTACAGAAAGACTGGCGCCCGGTCGCATCTATCGGCTGACGCCGCAGGCGGACGCAGGTGCGGCATTCGGCGTCCGGATCGTCGGCGAGGATCGCTACGAGATTCGAACGCGCGCGCTGGCCGTCGAGTCGACGGATATCCAGTCAACGGATCGCACGCATATCAATGTGCGCGTGCGATTCAACCAGAGCGTGTTTCCGCACCAGCTGGCGGAGCACATCCGCATCGAGGATTCGCACGACAATTCGCCGCTCGCAGCGCAGTGCCTGACGCGCGACGCGTCGAGCGAGCAGATGATTCGATTCGCGCGGCCGGAATCAAACCACGCCAGGCTTGTTGTGAAGGGTGATCTCGTCGGCGCCGACGGCGAGTTGGGACTGGGCACGGCATTTTCGCGCGTCTTCGAACTGGATGCGCCGTTCTCAGTGAATCGCGCGATCTCGTGGCCGGGGGCGTTTGAAGAGAAGCTGGAAGTCGGCGTCGAGCTTTCGCGATGGCTGAAATACGACCAGGCGACGCCGGTCGTGCACGTTACGCCGCCCGTCGGCGACGTCAAAGTCCGGATCAGCGGCGACGAAGTGCGCGTGAAAGGCAAGTTCGAATGCGGCAAGCGATATGCGATTCGCGTCGAGCCGGGGCTCGTGGCGAATGACGGAACGATCATGAGCGAGGCGGCATCGGCGACGATTCGTATCCCGGATCGCCGTGCGGCGATCCGCATGCCGAAGAGCCGCGGCATTCTCAGCCCCGGCGGGAACATGGAACTCGAAGTCCGGACGGTCAATTGTCCGGAACTCGAGTGCACGGCGACGCGCGTGTATCCGAACAATCTCGTCGCGCATCTCCACGGAAACGACGAGTCGGAAACCGGAAAGGACGTCGGCCACAAGACGCTGAAAGTCGAGGCGACTCACAATCAGCCGACGACGGCGCTGCTTGAATTGAATGAGATTCTGCCGCCAACGGCGGGCATGTATTACGTTCGCGTCCATTCAACGGAGAACCGATGGGAATCTGACCAGGCCGTGATCGCCGTGACGGATCTCGGCATCACGTGCGAACGCGCGGCGGATGGGATCGTGGCGTGGATCACGTCGATCGAGACGGCTGCGCCCATCGCCGGCGTGACAGTCGAAGCGCGATCGTACACTAATCAGGTGTTGGCGTCGGGCACGACTGACGCCGACGGCCTCGCGCGGCTGAATGTCGTCGAGAACCACACGGACGGTACGCCGTGGGTGCTGATCGCGACATCATCGCACGACACGAGTTTCCTGCGTCTGGATCGCAATGTGTGGAGTCCGGACGGCGTCGCGCTTGATGGGCGAGACTATCCGCGGAACTACGACGTCTGTCTGTTTGCCGAGCGCGGCGCCTATCGCCCCGGCGACACGATCCATCTCAGCGGCATCATTCGCACGGCGGACGGAGAGACGCCGCCCGCGTTCCCGATTGTCATTCACGCCTCACGCCCCGATGGCCGCAATATCTTCACGAAGACGATCCAGCCGGAGGCGGACAAACAGGGAACGTTCCACGTCGATATCGAGACGCGCGAGAATTCTCAACTCGGCCGGTATTCGTTCGCGGCGAAGATTCCAGGATCGAGTCGATCGCTTGGCGAAACGACGGCGCTGGTCGAGGCTTTTCTGCCTGTTCGACTGGATGTCGTCGCGGAAGCGACGAGCAATCTGTTTACGGGCAAGGCGACGCCCGAAGTCAACGTGCAAGCGAAATACCTGTTCGGAAAACCGGCGGCGGACTTGCCGGTGACGATCAGCGGCAAATATCGACAAATCGGATTCGATACGGATGTGGCGCAGGGCTATCGCTTCGGACCTCTGGACTTGAACGCCGAGTCGGTTATCGAGGCGCGGGAGTTGGCGCTTGGAAACGACGGCACGCTTGAGGCCGCCGTACCGAATGCTCCGACAACGCCGGGGCGTTGGCGTGCGGATGTCATCGCGACGGTGAGCGAACCGGGGAGTCGATCCGTCAGCGCTCGGACGCAGTTTGTCTGTGATCCCGTCGGCCGACATGTCGGCATTCAGCTGCCAATGGGTGAATCATGCTCGATTCCTGCGGATGTCGAGTTCAAATGGCGGCAGGTCGACGGCGATGGCGCAGAGGCGAAGCCGGGAGCGATCGAGTTGGTCGTCGAGCGAATCGAATACGACTGGACGATTCGCGAAGTTGACGAGCGCCGCGTCTGGCAGAGCGTGGAACGCCGGATTCCATGCAAGAAACGGACGATCAACAAGAACGACGGCGCGGCGAACGGGCAATCAAGCTTTGCGGTCAAGACACCGGGGCTGTATCGCGTCCGGCTGACAGACGTGAACTCCGGCGCCGTCGCCGAGCAGGAATTCCACGCGTTCGAGGGCGGCTCGTACGACGAGTCGTTTGCGACGCAGTTGCCGGAGCAACTCGACCTGCGGCTGGAAAAACCGAAGTATGCGCCCGGCGAGACGGCGACGCTGACGGTTCGCGGCGCGCTGACGGGATCGCTGCTCGTAACCGTTGAGACGGATCATGTCGTCGCGACGCACGTGCTGGCGATGACGGCGAAGTCGCAGACAATTGAGATTCCCGTACCCGAAGGACTGCGTACGGACGCGTTTGTCAGTGCAGTCGTTGTGCGGCCGCTCGAGAAATCCGCGGAGAAGTGGCGGCCCATGCGCGGTCGCGGCATCACGCGGCTGCCGATCGACACATCCGGGCGATTGCTTCCGTTGACAATCGCAGGCGTTGAAGAAGGTCGCCCTGGCCAACAGGTGGCGATCCACGTCCACGCGGGCGCTGAAGATTCCGAGGCAGCGCTAACGACGCCGGCCGTCGTGCAGTTGTGGGCCGTGGACGAGGGAATCCTCGCAACGACGGCATTCCGGACGCCCAATCCGTATGACTACTTTTTCGCACCGCGACGTCGATCGATCGAATCGACAGACTTGTTTGCTGAGCTGCTCCCCGATTTCGCGAGACCCGAGTCGATGTTGCGAGTCGGCGCCGATGGCGACGGCGAGAAGGAACCGGCCGGAGCTGACGGTGACTCGCTCCAGCGCAGCCCCGTGTCGATGAAACGCAAAGGCGGCGACGTCATCTGGCTGGCCGCGAAGACAACGGACGAATCGGGCGATATCGACTTCGATATCACGCTGCCCGAAACGCAGGGCCGGATTCGCCTGATGGCGACGGCGGTATCGGGCGATCATTACGGCGCAAGTGAACGACCTATTCGCATCGTGGCGCCGCTGATGATTGAGACGCAGTTCGCGCGATTCCTGGCGCCCGAGGACACGTATCACATTCCGGCGCGCGTGTTTAACAACAACGAAACGCCGATCGAGGTCGACATGACGGCGACGATCGACGGTCCCGCGACGATCGAGTTCGCGGAAGGAAAATCGCACGTGACGATTCCGGCGGGCGGCAGCGAGACAATCTGGCTGACGTCGCGTGCAGTGGAGATGGGTGACGTCTCGATCGAACTGTCCGCAACGGCCGAGCTCCCTGGGGGCGAGGTGCTCCAGGCACACACGCGGGGTTCGCTGCCGATTCGCCCCGTCACGGCGATTCGCACGATCTCCACAACGCATCAATACGACGCCGGGGAATCGTTAACGCTCGATCCGCCGGACGGCCTGCTTCTCGACACGCTGCGTACGCGACTGCGCATCAGTCCCGATCCGACGGCCGGCCTCGAGCCCGCTTATGACTCCCTGATCGACTACCCGTACGGTTGCGTCGAACAGACGTCGAGCCGGATGCGAGCGCTGTTCTGCGCAAAATCGATGTCCAGTGAGCTGGAAAGTGACGGCGCGGCGATCGACAACATGATCGAGGCCGGCATTGCGCGACTCTGGTCGATGCAGACGCCGTCGGGAGGCATTGCATACTGGCCCGGTCAGAGCGAACCTGATTTGTGGGGCTCGGCATACGCCGCAACGGTTCTCTGCGACATCGCGAACGTCGGCTACAAGATCGACGCCGGTTTTCTCGACGATCTGCTGGATTACCTCGAAAGATCGCTGAAAGACAACAACGACGACGATCGCAACATCATGCCGATGATCGCCTATGCCTTGGCGCGATTCGAGCGACCGCAAGTCGGCTGGATGGCAGGCATGACGGAGCGACCCGCATCGCTCGACGCCGAAGCGCGGGCTTATTTGGCGCGTGCGTGGGTCGCGGCGGGACGGAAGGACCGTGCAGACGCGTTGTTGACGCCGGAGGTGCTGTCGCTTGTCACAGTCTCGGCAACGCGTTCCGGGCGGATCACGTCGCCCGTGTCGCAGAACGCGGCGTTGCTGGACGCCGTGATGGACTTCAATCCGGATTCCGACTGGGTGCCGCAACTCGTCGATCGGTTGACGCAGCGGCAGAAGGACGGCACGTGGATGACGACGCGCGACAACGCGGCGGCGCTGGCCGCCTTGATTCGGTGCGTTGACGAGGATCGTACGCCACCGGATTACGCGGGATCCATGGCGATCGGCGACGACGCTCCGGTCGCATTCGACAGTACGAACTCGATCACGCGGACGCTGACATCGGCGAAACCGATCCACATCGAAACAAGCGGCGAGGGCCGGCTCTATGTGGCGTGCACGCACGAAGGGCTGTCGACCGAGACGAAGGACGACAACCAATATGATCGCGGTCTGAAAGTGCGCCGGCGCTGGCTGGCGAGTGACGATACGCCGGTGGATCCGTCAAAGGTCAAGGTCGGCGATCTGATTCGCGTGCTCGTGACAGTCAGCGCCCCCGGGCTGAGCGACGGCGACGAAGTACCGAACGTCGCGATCATCGACGCATTACCCGGCTGTATGGAGGCGGAGAATCCGGGGCTGGCGACGTCGGCTGTGTCGGAAACTGATCAACACGGGCTGAGACCTGACCTGATTCAGTACCTGGACGATCGCGTGCTGATTTTCGCATCTGCGTCGAAAGCAGAGCAGACGATTGAATACCACGTTCGCGTCGTCGCGTTGGGCGACTTCGCGGCGCCACCGATCGAGGCGGCGTGCATGTACGATCCGATGCTTGCGTCGCGCAACGGCGGCGGTCGGATCATCGTGATGCAATGAGCGAGACGACGCCGAAACGACGATTTCGACGACTCCGCAGGATCGCCCGCTGGATGCTGGCGATTCTGCCGGCGGCGTTCGCGCTCGGCGTTCTCTCGTTGGTCGTCCTCGACGCTGTATTTCCGTTCCCGATTGAACGGCTGGAGCGACGACTTCTGAGCCCCGTCGTGATGGATCGCGACGGGCGCATTCTCTTCGCACGGACCGCGGCCGACCAGCAGTGGCGTATTCCCGCGAAGCTCGATCACATTGCGCCGGCTGCGATTGACGCGACGATCGCGGCGGAGGACCAGCGGTTCTATTCCCATCCGGGTGTCGACGCGATCGCCATCGGGCGGGCGATCTGTCAGAACCTGGCGGAGTTTCGCATCGTCTCGGGCGCGAGCACGATTACGATGCAGGTCTGCGACATGATGGACGGCGGCGAGCGAAGCTGGGCGGGCAAGTGCGTCGAGGCATTCCGCGCTGTGCAGCTCGAACGCATTCGATCCAAACAGGAGATTCTGGAAGACTACCTGACAGAAGCGCCTTACGGCGGGAACATTCGCGGCATCGAGACGGCGGCGCGTCATTACTTCGGCCGCCCCGCCAGCTTGCTGACGCTCGCCGAATCCGCACTGCTGGCGGGTCTGCCGCAATCGCCGGAACGCTATCGACCCGATCGGCATCCCGCCGCCGCACGTGATCGGCGGAACCTCATCCTGCAATACATGTTCGATTTGGGCTACATCGATCACGCGGCCATGAAGTCCGCGTTGGCGGAACCGATTCAGTTGTACGACGACCGATCGCAGGGGCGTTTGAGTCATGTCGCGATGGCGGCGCTGGCGCGACGCCCTGCCGGCGGCGCGACGACCATCGACGGCACGTTGCAGGATGCGCTGACGGGCATCGTAAGAGACGCTTCGCCATCGTTACCGGCGCAGGCACACGTGGCGATCGTGGCGATCGATGTGCCGACGGGAGATATCCTCGCATGGATCGGTTCGTCGGACTTCAATCGGCCGGGCGACGGCCAAAACGACGGTGTGCTCGCGTGGCGCAGCCCGGGCTCGGCTCTGAAACCATTCGTTTTTGCGACGGCGTTTGAGGCGAAGCGGTTAGGACCCGATTCGATCGTGCCGGACGTACGCATCGAGCGTGCGGGCTGGTCGCCGGAGAACTTCGACGGCGCAGAGCACGGCGAAGTCAGCGTGACCGATGCGTTGCGGCGCTCGTTGAACGTGCCGGCGCTGCTAACGGCGGAGCGCATCGGCGTCGATCGATGCGCAGGACTGATTCAATCCGTCGGTGTGAAGCTGGCCGACGGTGCCGCGGAGCGGGCACGTTTGTCGATTGCGACAGGCGGCGTGGACGTTCGATTGCTCGATCTGACAAATGCCTACGCGACGCTGGCGCGGGGCGGATTGCGGCGAACAACCAGGCTCTTCGCCGATGCCGAAAGCGAACAGGTGCGTGTGCTGAATGTTGCGACATGTCTGGCGCTGGACGAAATTCTCAGCAGCCGGGCCCGCGCGCCGGCCGGTTTCGAGGACGTGCCTGCCGATCGGCGTCCATGGTTCGTGTGGAAGACGGGAACGAGTTCAGCGCGGCGCGACGCCTGGGCCATAGGCCATAATCGCAAAGTGGCAGTCGGCGTCTGGGTAGGCCGTTTCGACGGGGCGCCGGACCCGCAATTCGTCGGACGCGTGGCGGCGGAACCGATTCTCGCCCGGATCTTTGCGTTACCGCAGCTGGCAACGGCGGCGCCGCACGATGATGGAATTCGATGGACCGTCGATCGGCCGTTGTTTGAGACTTCGGAAGATGCAGCGGAGTCCGGTGCGCCGCGAATCGTCAGTCCGGAGAATGGCGCCACGTTTGTCGCGACGGGCGATCAGGCGATCGTCCATGCTCGAGTCGACAAGGACGTCGCCGTGGCCTGGTTTCTCGACGGTCAATACGTCGAGCGGGCGCCGACGATCCGAATCGATGCCGCGCCGGGGCGACACGAACTGGCGTTTATTTCGGAAAGCGGCGCGACGCGGCACGTGGGGTTTCGCGTCATCAAACGATGAACGAAAGAAGCCCGGCCGATTGATGGGCCGGGCTTCGGGAATCGTTGTCGGACTTGCCGCGGGGATGGTTACGGCGTTTGACGCCGATGCGTCACATACGCGAGTACCGCTCCTTTACAGTCGCGGCACTGAATCGACACGGCGCTGATCTATTGCAGCGGCGTTCTACTCCATCGCGGCCGCCGCTGTCGTCTTCTTCTCCGTCGCCTTTTCGACGTGCATGTCGAGGTTCTTCACGAGGAAGGCCCAGCGATCGGCGACTTCCTTGATGACGATGCTCGTCGGTTTGCCGGCGCCGTGTCCTGCTCGCGTCTCGATTCGAATGAGCACGGGGTTGTCGCAGCCCTGCGCCGCCTGCAGCGCTGCAGCGAATTTGAAGCTGTGGGCCGGTACGACGCGATCGTCATGATCGCCCGTGAATACCATCGTCGGCGGATAGCACGTCCCTTTCTTCACATTGTGATACGGCGAGTAGGATCGCAGCACCTTGAAGATCTTCTCATCTTCGATCTTGCCGTAATCGCTTGTCCATGCGTGACCGATCGTGAAGAGCTGGAATCGCAGCATGTCGAGCACGCCAACCGCCGGGAGCGCCGCGCCGAATAGGTCGGGCCTTTGCACGAGGCATGCACCGACGAGGAGACCGCCGTTGCTGCCGCCGCCGATCGCGAGCTTCTTCGTCTGCGTGTACTTGTTGGAGATCAGCCACTCGGCGGCCGCGATGAAGTCGTCGAAGACGTTCTGCTTGTTGAGCAGGCGACCGGCGTCGTGCCAGGCCTTGCCGTACTCACCGCCGCCGCGGAGGTTGGCCTGGGCGTAGACGCCGCCCATCTCCAGCCAGGCGATATTGGGCAGGCTGAATCGCGGCGTGAGCGAGATGTTGAATCCGCCGTAACCATAGAGGTACGTCGGGTTGTTGCCATCGAGCTTGAGGCCGCGCTTGTGCGTGATGAACATCGGGATGCGCGCGCCATCCTTGCTGGTGTAAAACACCTGGTTCGTCACGAAATCATCCGGATTGAAGTTGACGTTCGGCGCCTTGAAGACCTTGCTCTTGCCGCTGATGAGATCGTAGTGATAGACCGTCGTGGGGACGGAGAAGCTGTTGTAGGAATAGAACGTCTCTGTATCCGTGCTGCGGCCGTTGAAGCCCTCGGCCGAACCGATCCCGGGCAGTTCGACTTCTCGAACGAACTTACCCTGCTTGTCATAGATTTTGACCTGGGATCGAGCGTCTTTGAGGTAAGTGAGCACGAACCAGTTATTGAGGATGCTCGCACCTTCAAGCGTCTCTTCGGCCTCGGGGACGATTTCCTTCCAGTTCGCGCGGGCCGGGTTCTTGGCGTCGATCGAGATGATGCGGCCCTTCGGCGCGCTGAGATCCGTCTTGAAGAAGAACGTGGCGTCGTCGTTTCCGAGGAATGAATACTCGGCGTCAAAGTCGTCGAGCATCTTGACGATGTCCGCGTTTTCGTTGCGAAGGTCCTTGTAGTAGATCCGGTTCTTTCGCTCAGTGCCCTGCCAGACGGAGATAATCAGGTACTTGCCGTCTTCGGTCACTTCGCCGCCGAAACCCCAGTCTTTCTGGTCGGGGCGCTGGTAGATGAGCTTGTCGTCAGCCTGCGGCGTGCCGAGCTTGTGGAAGTAGAGTTTCTGGTAGTAATTGGAGCCGCTGAGTTCCTCGCCCGCCTTCGGCTCGTCGTAGCGGCTGTAGAAGAAACCGTCGCCGTCCTTCGTCCACGACACACCGCTGAACTTGATCCAGTCGATTTTGTCGGAGAGGTCCTCGCCCGTGTCGATGTCGCGCACGCGATAGGTCTGCCAGTCGCTGCCGCCGTCGGAAACGCCGTAGGCAAAGTACTTGCCGTCTTCGCTCGCGCGAATACCGCTGAGCGCGATCGTGCCGTCGGCGCTCAACTTGTTCGGATCGAGCAGTTCCTTGGGTTCTTCGCTGAGCGACTTGACTGTGTACACGACGGATTGGTTCTGAAGACCGTCGTTGCGCGTGTAGAAGTAGCGACCGCCCTTCTTGGTCGGCGTGCTGAACCGTTCGTAATTCCACAACTCCGTCAGGCGGCTCTCGATCGCCGCGCGCTCGGGGATCGTCTCCAGGTAGCCGAACGTGACTTCGTTCTCCGCCCGGACCCAGGCCTTGGTGTCGGCGGCATTGTCGTCTTCAAGCCAGCGATAGGGATCGGCGATCTTCTGGCCGTGAATCGTATCGACCACGTCCACTGTCTTCGTTTCCGGGTATTCGAATTCATTTGCTCGGGCAATGCCGTTCACGAACGCAACGGCGATTGCAATAGCACAACATCTCGACGACAAGCGCCAGAACATCATCTAAGCTCCTTTGCAAGAGATTCCAGTGAGGGAGATCGCCGGCGCGGATATGGCGCCGCCTGCTCCTTTTCGGTTGAACGGCCTGTCGGCCGGACGCTCACGATTGTCGGCATCGCGGGGGGATTTCGCAAGAATCACGGGGCATCGTCGGATTTGCGAAGGTCCTGGCCATTTCGGGCGCTGGATCGGCAATCCGCGGGCGGATTGCGATGATTGCCGGCTTGCCGATGGCTACAATGCGAGCATCGTCGAGCCGCGACGGCGTTTGACTTCCGCCTCAGCATTTGGGCTGCTCTTGAAAGGGACTATTGCCATGAAATTTCGCTCGATCGCGTTGCCTGCCATCGCCCTGATCGCGTTTTCCACGGTCCTCGCTCAACCCCGCACGGAAGGCGACGCCACGACACCGACCTCCGCGCCGGAATCCGTGAATCCAGAACTGGACCGCGAGGCGCAGTTGATAAAGCGTCTGACGAACGCCGTGCTGCGCGGTTCATTCCAGATGACGAACGCCGACGGTCTCGAAGGCCGCGCGCCGATGACGAAGCCCAGCGTCGAGCGCTATGAGATTTCAGGCATCTCGAAGCTGGGCGGCAACCAATGGGTCATCACGGCGCGGATTCAGTATGCCGATCGCGACGTTCTCGTGCCTGTCCCGGTTCGCATCCTCTGGGCGGCGGGAACGCCGATCATCACGCTGGACAAGATGAAGATCCCGATGATCGGCGAGTACTCGGCGCGGGTTGTGATCGACGATGGGTTCTACGGCGGCACGTGGCGCGGCGCGACGTACGGCGGTGTGCTGTCGGGGCAGATTCTGAAGAAGGATGACGTTGAGAAGATCGAGAAGATGGAGGCGGCGGGCTGGGAGATGCAGATGCCGAGCCATGCGCCGAAAGGTGACGCCACGACGGAGAAATGAAGTCAACCCGCGTCACGCGTAGCACACTGTGTCACGAGAAATGGATCGCGCGGTCGCCCTACAAGCCTTTCTTTAGGGCATAAGAGGTACCGGCCGGAGGCATCGAACCTGTTGCGAGATTATTGGGGTCCGAACCGGCCCAACGGCCCCTTCACGCACGCAATTGTCACTGCACCCGAACACTGCGTGGCAAGCACCCAGTGGCACGATGCCTCATCGCGGGCCGGTGGGCACGGCCCACCCTACGGTGCCGGTTTGGCGGCAGTTGGCTCGATTGAACTTGGCTGCTGCATCAATGCGATGACGAAACTGGCGAATGCGATGACGACGACGGCGATCATTGCGGGCGTCGTGACGTTTGGCCCCCACCAGGAGACATGCAGTTGCGCGAGGCGCTGGCGAGCGAGATCGCCCCAAGGCGCTTGTGCATATTCCTCGACCATCGCGACGCGCGTGCCGTAGATTTCCGTGCCGAGATACGCGACGGCCATGACGCCGCAGAAGATCTGTCCCAGCTGGGGCGCCGGGAATGCGGCGAAGCCCTGACCGAGCAGGACGAGCAGCCACGGGAAGATCACGGCGGCGTACCAGACGTTTGTCGCGACATTTGGTAAGGCGACGATCGTCTGGAGCATGTGGTAGCAGAGCGCGGCCGTCATACCGAACCACAGCACGCCGATCCGCGTCGCCGTACCGGGTCGTGAGAAGATGAGCCGTTCCGCCCGGTTTTTGGGCGAGAGCATCCAGAGGCAGCCGACGACGGCGAAATAGGCGACGACCTCGTGCATCTTGACGAATAGGCGGCTGACGCCGAGCAGTCGCCAGTCGGGCAGGATCATGCTCCAGCCGCCGCGCCAGAGGCTGTGGCGCAGATAGCGCGTCGTGACTTCGTGATACCAGTTGAGATACCTCGCGGCCTCCCAATAGTCTCCCAGCGTCTTGCCTTCCGCGCGGTTCTGAATCGCTTCCTGCATGGGCGTCAGCATGCCGAAGGTCTTCAGGTTGAACGCGAAGTAGTAACCCGTCACCGCCAGCATGCACGCCAGCGCGACGACGCCCGTCCCGATCGCCCGGCGCCACTCCGCCTTCCATCCGGCATAGAGGTAAACGAACGCCGCCAGCGGAAGGAGACCCATATTGATCGTCTTGAAGAGAATGCCGACGCCCAGCAACAGGCCCAACACGATCGACGCGCGGATCGTGGGCTTCGTCCCCAATAACAGCATCGCGGCGATCGCGGCCGTTCCGAACAAGACGGCGGGGGCATCGTTGGCGACGCGCGCGCAATTCAGCAGGAACAGCGGCTGGAGTGCGATAAGCAGACCGATGAGGTGTCGGAACGGTCCCGGTCGCACGAGCCGCCCCACTGTCCAGAATGCGATCGCGACGGCAATTGCGCCGAAGAGGAGGTTGATCGCGCGCAACGTCGTCAGTGCTGCCAGGAAACCCCATCGCGCCTTGGCGAATGCGTAGAACGGGGCGACGAGCCTATAGTAGGCCGAGCTGTGCTGCGCCTGGTAGAGGCGGATCGCGGGCGCGTCCTCGATGACTTCCGGCGGATCCGTCAGCGCCCAGAAGTCCTTGTAGCACACGCCGCCGATGCCTTGAAGCTGATCGATCGCCAGGACGCTATGCGGCAGGCGGACGAGTTCCTTGTGAAGCGATCGGGGCACCTCGTTGTCGTGATTGAAGATCGGGGCTTCATCGTGTTCGAGTATGTACTCGACATAGGCGACGTGCTGATACTCGTCCCATCCTTCGAGCGGCGGGAAGACGCTGAGCACGAAGAAACCACGAAGGCAGAAAAGTGCGACGCATAGTGCCGTGAACAGGCCCCACTTGCGCCGCGAATCCGCCTCTGATTTGATGTCCGTCATCATTATCTGTCGCATGGCCGGGACATACCGCCGAATCGCCGGGGGCAGACTGGCAGGTTCTAACCGATCGACGCCTGTCGCAACAGTCGCGCCAACGCGTCGTGCGTCTTTCAGGCGGGGGCGGTCCGGAATTGACGAACGTCGCGGCGGGTCCGAATATGACGGCGTTACCGCTCAATACGTCCGCGTAACGGCTCGATGAACAAATGGCGCTGTCGCGTCGCCCACGGCGGCGACTGTGCGCCGCGGAGACGACGCCCCCCAATGTCATTGGCGACGCTGCCCAGGACTGTTCGGACGTTCGCCCGCCTGCGGGTCATTCTGCAGGTGATGTCGCGCCACGGGTTCGGGCATTTCGTCGATCGCCTTCAGCTCACAAGCTACCTGCCGACGAGGCGCATTTTCCGCCGAAAAAGCGTGGACGAACCGGATGCGGCGGATCCGCTGGAATCCGTCGGTCAGCGCTTCGTTCGCGTATGCGAGGAACTGGGCCCGACGTTCATCAAGCTGGGCCAGATCGCGTCGACGCGGCCGGACATCCTGCCGCTACCCGTACTCAAGGCGCTGTCGAACCTGCAGGATCGCGTCTCGCCCTTTTCGGCAACCGAAGCGAAGCGAATCTTCGAGCACGACATCGGCCAGCCGATCGCCAAGGCCTTTGCCCATTTCAACGATACGCCGTTCGCCAGCGGCTCGATCGCCCAGGCACACGAGGCGACGACCATCGATGGTCAGCGCGTCGTCGTCAAGATCAAGCGGCCCGGGATCGATCACGTCGTCCGACTCGATGTGTACGTGCTGAAATTCCTGGCGGAACAGGCGGAGAGCCTGTTCCCGGAGCTTCGTCCGTATCGGCCGCGGATGCTCATCGAGGAATTCACACAGACGCTCGAGCGCGAGTTGGACTTCATCAACGAAGCCTCGGCCACGACACGATTCTACGAGGCATTCAAGAGCGACGAACACGTCTCCACGCCGCAGGTGTACTGGAACCTGACGGGACCGAGCGTCTTGACGCTGCAGTACCTCGAGGGCGCTCGGTTTCGCGAGGCGCTGTCGAAAGACAATGTTGACGTCGATCGGCCGCTCCTGGCGAGGCGAATCTCAGAGTGTTTCGTTCATCAGTTTTTCGAACTGGGGATGTTCCACGCGGATCCGCATCCGGGGAATCTCCTGATCACGCCGCCCAGCCACGTGAAGCTCGTCGACTTCGGGATCATTGGCCAGCTTGACGAGCAATTGCTCGACCATCTCGTCGTCGGATTGCTTGCGATCGTGAGGAAGGAGTACGAGATCCTCGTCGACGTCATCGCGGATCTGGATTGCTTCGGCGACAATACGGATCGCACGATGCTCGCGCGGGATCTGCGCGTCTTCGTCAACAAGTGGTACGGCCTGCCCGTGCGCCGCATGGACATGTCCGTCATCTTCGGCGAATTGATCGAGACGGTCCGAAAAAACGACGTGACGCTGCCGCGCGATTTCGTCGCGGCATTCAAGGCCCTGACGATCATATCGGGCGTCGTGCTTCAGCTCGATCCCGAATTCAACATCGTCGAGATCGTACAGCCCCGCCTTTCAGCACTGCTACGCGATCGATTCAGCGCCAAGCGGCTCGCCCGCGCGACGGGCATCACGGCGTGGCATGTCGCCGCGATCATGCGGGAGGGACCGCGGCTGGTGCGCGACGTGATGCGCGGCGTGGGTCGCGGCCGTTTTCAGATCAACATCAAGCACGAAAACCTCGATTATCTGGCCAGAGAGTTGGATCGTTCCAGCAATCGGCTGGCGTCGGCGATCATCATGGCGTCCACGATCATCTGCGGCACGATGCTGCTGAGCATGAACGCGGACATCCTGATCTTCGGCAAGCTGCCGCTGCGATATCTCGGCCTGTTCGGTTACCTCATCGCGAGCGGCATGGCCGTCTGGCTGATCGTCGCGATCATGCGGAGCGGCAAACTCTCCTGACGGGCGGCGCGCACGCTGCGCGCGGCTCTGACAAACGGGGAGATCATGCCGAGCTACGATAACGACATTGCAGAGACGACTGCTCCGCCGACGACGGGCCGAACGACGACGACGCGCGTCGGCGCGCCGATCGACAACATCGTCACATTTGAAACCTATCGCGATCCCTGTCCCGATCAACCCCGCGCTCGGGTCGGATGGAAACGACACGCCCTGACGCGAAGCGACTACGCCATCGCGTTCGCCTGTTTCGCCATCGCACTTGTCGCGCGCTGGCCGTTCGTCAGCGTTGGCGAAACGTTGCTGCATTCGGACGAAGCGATCGTCGGCATCATGGCGCAGGACATCGCGGCCGGCCAGCAGTTCCCGATCTACTTCTACGGTCAGCGCTACATGGGCTCGCTGGAGGCCTATACCGTCGCAGCGTTCTCGGCAATCTTCGACAACCCGATCCAAGCGCTGCGCTTCGCACCGGCGTTCTACCTCGCATTAATCGTTCTCACGCAATACCTGATGCTTAAGCGTTGGTTTGGTCGCGCGGGCGGACTTGTCGGTGCAGCGGCACTGATCGCCTGCAGCCCGATGTTCATGCAATGGTCGATCTCGGCGCGCGGCGGCTACGTCGAAATCATGCTGTGGGGATCGATGCTGTTGTTCGCTTATGGCGAGTGGTTCGTCGAGCCGATTCCTGTGTCGCATCGTTCGTTACGCAAGTTCCTTTTCGGCGCGATCACCGGCTCAGGAATGTGGATCAACCCGTCGATCGTGCTCTTTATCGCACCGATCATCGTGCATGCGATGTTCAATCGACCGCTCGCGGCAGCGTGGGAATCCGACATCCTTCGACATCGCGTCGCGGCGTTTTCGCAGCGGGCGCGATTCGCCGCCCTGCCGATCATCGCATTCGCCGTCGTGCTTACGCTCAACGTCGCCTGGGCGACGTGGGTCGCGGACGGTCGCGTGCAATCGCAGTTGCTTCTCGGATTGCTGCCGAAACCGATCGCCGTCGCCTTGCTGATGGTCGCGGCCATGGCGGCGGCCTTCGCAATCAATCGACGCATTCCGCTCATCGACTACGCGCGAACAGCGGCACAGCATCACGGGATCATGATCCTCGGTCTGCTCGTCGGCTCGACGCCGGCGATTCTGTACGTCGTCGGGCACACGATCAGCGGAAAGGCCCTCGATCCGTCGCTGCCGCTCGGGTTCCGCCCCTTCTGGATGGCGGGCGAGACGCTGAACTACCTGGCGAACGGACTGCCGCTCCTGTTTGGTCCGGATCCGCGCCCCTTCCTCGCACTCGTCGGAGTCGGACGGGATACCGTGACAAGGCCGCTCGACATGATGACGGCAGGCGTCGTCCAGGGCGCCGGTTGGCTCGCACTCGGCGCCGGCATCACGACGCTGGTCGTCGCGCTGCGATCGGAATCGTTCGGCCTCTCGCGCCTGTTTCGCATGCAGCCCTTCAACCACACGCCGGCGACGCTGCTGCTGATGGGCGTCGGCACGACGATTCTCCTGTACTTGTTAGGCGGTTGCGTCCTCGACTTCACGACGATTCGGTATCTGATTCCGCTATGGGTATTCGTGCCCGGCGTACTGGCGGCGGCGTTTGTCAATCGGCAGACGCACCTCGCAGGCCGCGCGGCGCCAATCGCGTTGTGCGGCGCCTGGCTCGTGGGCCAGTTCGCCATGCACAGTCAGCTCGGCGCGCGGCATCCGTTGGGCAATCTGGCGGACGCGGTGCAGGCGCGACATATCCAATACGCTGTCGCTGAACCGCTTGATGCGCACCTGCTTTCGTACCTGACGCGGCAAAACTGCAAAACGATCGAATACGAGTCCTTCTGGCCGCGGCTTGCGAAGTACTTCCCGCTGGTGAATATGAATGCACCGATGGATTACATCGTGCAGACGTCGGAGCTGGATCGCGAATGGGACTGGATCCACGGCGGCTGGCCCGGACAAAGCCCGCCGGAGACCAAGCGGTTCCTCTGGCCGCGACTTCGCAGCGCGCTGCAACACGATCCAACGCTACTCGTCCATCGTGAACCGCTGTGCGACGGGTATGAGTGGATTCGTTTGCGCCGGCCGCTGGAAGACCGCCAATTGCAGAACGTCCGGAGGACGTCGCCAGAAGTCATATCTTCAGTTGCGGCGATTCATTGACGTGACATCCGGCCATTTCCGCGGGGAACAGGTCCCTGCAAAATCCCGATTGCATCGCGGCCATCGAAGGAGATACACTCCGGATACCGGGTTGGGCTGAAAGAGTCGATTCGTCCGGAGCGTCGCGATGTGGGTCTGGATCTGGGGCTGGAGCTACTACTTCATTCGCAACGCGCACTTCGTTCACGGTACGTGCAGTCAGTGCCGACAATACAGGCCGCTGCTGTGCTACGACGCAATTCAGTTCTTCACATTTTGCTTTGTTCCACTATTTCCGGTTGAGCGTCATCGCATCACGCAGGAATGTCCCCAATGCGAGGTTGGGACCAGGGTCTCATACTCCAAGTATCGAAGATTCCTCACGAAGGAGGTGGAACCGGCCATCAGCGACGCGTGCGATCGACCATCCGACAAGGAGGCGGCGAAACGAGCCCTCGCGATGTGTCTGGACGTCTGTTACATGGACGGCTTCAGGCGGACCGCCGATTCCGTCGCACGCGGCGGTTCGATTTCCGACGCCGACGTCGCACACCTCATCGCCGTCGGCTACGAGATGCTCGGTGAGCAGGAAGGCGCTGAGCGAGTCTTGCTTGCGGCGCTTTCAAAAAACGACTCCGGCGATATCCGGCGACGACTGGTTCACTACTATGTGGCGAAGGGTTCGCCACGCAAGGCGATACCGCACCTGCTGCGCCTGATCGAACTCGAAGGTAACTCCGCACTCGGCTTCGTGTTCGCCCGGATCGACGACTTGCAATCCCTTGGGCGCCATCGCGACGTCGTCGCGCTGGTGGACGACATACGCGAGCGATTTCCAGACATCAAGTCCGATGTTCTCATGCGGCTTCGGAATGATTCGAGCCAGATCCCTGATGTGGCCCGTCCGACCACGACAGAACGCGCGACATTCCCGATGCGTTTACCGGGCAGGCGAATTGTTCCGGCGGTCATCGTTCCCTTCCTGCTGCTGCTGGTTTTCAGTGCCTACCTCGGATTCTGTCTGCTTTCGAAGCCGGAAAACACCTATCTCGTCAACGGGCTCGACACGCCGTACGACGTCCTGGTCAACGGAACCGCCGTCACGCTGCCGCCACGGGTAGAGATACCGATGCAGGCCCGATTCGGCGACAACCTGATCGAAGCGGGCCCCGGCGCGCCACCGTTCGAGCCGATCCATCTCTCGATCCAATCGCGTTTCTTCAGCCGTCCGTTTGAAGACAGCGTTCGGATCGTCAACCCTGATTGCCTGGCAGCCGTTGTTTGGGAAGACGTGACTTATGTCGAGAATCCGCCATCAACACCCAATGACAACAGGAATTTCTATACGGGATTGGACCACTACAAATTCTCGCGTGTGGACTACGTCTTCGCCGATCCGCCAACGTCCATCACGGCGACGGCAGGTGGATTCGGGCGCCGCTACTCACATATTTATGTCGAACGGAAGATGTCGCACGCCCAGATCGCGTCTTTTCTCCAAGCCACGCGATTGCCGGAGGACTCGATTCGCTATCTGAGGAAGTTGCTGCCGCTCGAGCCATCCTACGAAGCGCTGGCGCTGGCGTCGGAAGTCCTGCCGCAGGAGGAATTCGGTCCCCTGCTCAAGCACATGACTGGGCGCCGTCCCATACTGATCCAGGCGCATCGATTCTGGCAATCGTGGATCGAGATTCATCAACCGGGCGTGGATCTCGACGCCGTCTATCGCCCGCTGCTCAGAGACGAGCCTGGCAATCGGGATCTTGCGTATGTTGCTGCGTGCGTCGCCAGGACAATCGACGAGCGCCGGTTACTGCTCGAACAGTCGATCAGGGAACCAAACGCGTCGGCGTATGGCTACTACGGTCTCGCATATCTCGACCTATGCATCGGTGACTTCGACAAGGCGCTTTCAAATGCCGTGAAAGCCGTGGCGCAGCTTAAGGATGATTTCGACGTTCGCGACGTCTACGAATTCGCGTTGCTTGCTGACGGCAAGCTGAAGGAACTGGAAACGATTCTCCTCGAACGGGCATTCGGCGCGGAGTTTGATCTCGACGCCGCCATTACGGCTGTCCGCCTGATCGCCAGGCACGATCGCACCGCCGCGGAGCGCAAGGCCAAGGAAGTTGAACTGGTCGCGAGTTCCCAATGGGGTATCCCAACCAATCATCCGACCATCGTGCGGAATGCGTATTGGTGCAAGATAGCGATCCTGGAAGGCGCCGGCGATCGTGACGGCCTCCTGGAAATGCTGGAGTCGAGTGAAGACGTCAATCAGAGAATGCGTAGAGCGCTCATTCGCAGTGACCTCGATAGCATTCAACAGCTGTTGAGGGAATCAACGGGGCAACTGCGAATCCCGTCATCCATGATCAGCCGACTCACTTACGTGATAGCGCGCCGACGCGGGAATCGCGAAATTGCCGATCGTTGCTTGATTGCCCTGCTTGAAGATTACAACGCAGGGGACGCGTCGGCGCGAAGAATCGCCACGTGGCTCGAAGGCGACACAGCTCCGTCGGCGATTGCCGTGGCCGCCGACGAGTCCCCGGGCGCAGATGTCGCCGCAACGCTGTGTATGTTCGCGGAACGATTTCCTGAACGATCGAGAGAGTACATCGCACTAGCGAGGAAGCACGAATTCATGCTGACGTTTCCGCGATTCGTCCTCGATGGGTTGTTGGAAAGTCCATGAGAATACGGAATCAGCCTCTCACTCGACATGCTGCGTCGACAGCCAGTCGGCCGACGCAATCGGCCGACCTGGTTCCCGAATTCCGATTGCATTCAGTCGGCCGATCGCGATAAACTCCGACAGGCGAGTCTCGGCACGAATGCAGACTCGTCCGGAGGGCCGTCGCGATGATTTTCATCTGGGGCTGGGGCTACTTTTTTCGCCGGAACATACTTCACATCGTCGACACGTGCAGTCATTGCCATCGGCACGGACCGCTCGCGTGTTACGATGCGATCTACTTCTTCAAGCTGTACTACCTGCCAATGATTCCACTCGGGCGCAAGCGCATCATGCGCGAATGCCCACATTGCAAGTACGGTTCGACGATACCGTACTCGAAATATCGAAAGATCGTCGCGGGGGAACTCGAGCCCGCCATCGAGACGCTGCGGGACAAGCCGTCCGATCGCGATTCCGCCGTCAAGGCACTCGCGATCACAATACAGCTTTGCGACAAGCAGGGATTCGAACGTGCCGAGGAAGTGATCGGTCGCTCCCTGAAGTCGGACGATCACATCGCCGAGCTGATCGCCGTCGGATTCGCCATGTTTGACGAGAAGGAGCGCGTCGAGAAGTCACTTGTCACGGCGCTTTCCTCGAACAACTCGCCTGTGATTCGACGGCAGCTGATACATCATTACCTTCGATCCGGCGACCCGCAGAAAGCGACGCCGCACGTTCAACAGTTGATGGACGTCGAGGGCGAATCCGCTGTCGACGTCGCCATCGTGCAGGCGCAGGTGCTTCAGTCGAACGGCCTGCATCACGATGTCGTGAGCCTGCTGGACGATGTCCGCAATCGATTCCCCGAAACCCGGTCGGACGAAGTCATGCGGCTTCGATATGCCTCCAGCCAGATGCCCGCAGCCGCAGCGCCAATCGTGTCCGCCGGCGCAGCATCGCTGAAACCGCCGAAGTCGCCCCGGGGAATCCTCCCCGCGCTGATTTTCCCTGCGCTGCTTCTCATCGGATTCGGCATCTACGTCGGTTTCTGCATGTTCGGATCGCCGAGACATGCGTACCTCGTCAACGGTCTTGATCGGCATTACAGCGTCGTGATCAATGGGACGACGGTCGAAGTGCCCGCGATGACGAGAATACACATACCCGCATCGTTCGGCACGACGCACATCGAACCCGGGTCGGGCGCCCCTTCATTCGACCCGTTAGACCTGTCGATCGATCCGGGCTTCTGGGGAAGACCCTTTTTCGACGATGTGCACGTCGTCAACCCCGACGGCCTGGCGCCGATCATCTGGGAGGAAGTCGGGTACGTTCCTCAGAACGCCCCATCGACATTCGGCGACGTCGCACTGAGTTCGTACATCAGCGCCGGCCGGCTCCATTACACGTTCCAGGATGTCGACTACGTTTTTGAGACACCGCCGAGCCAGATCGAAATGAGCAGTTCTCGGTCGACCACCAAGAAATCCCATCTCTACCTGGATTCCAATCTCACCCCCGAAGATGTGATTGCAGGGTTGTATCGCACCAGGGGCGTCGAGGAGATCGCGCCTTACCTGAAGAAAATCATCGATGCATCGCCCGTCTCGCTCAAACTCTGGACAGTCGCAAGTGCGACGATTCCAGAGCAAGAGTTGATGCCGCTGCTCGAAGAGAAGTGCGCGGTTCGCCCGATCCGGATACAGGCACATCGATTATGGCAGTCGTTGACGGAGGTCACATCGCCCGATCGGGATCTCGCGGCGGAGTACAAGCGCCTCCTCGATGCGGACCCGGACAATGGGGATCTCGCCTACCTTCTCGCCCGCGTTACGGACGATCCGAAGGAAGCCGTTGCACTGCTGCAGAGGGCGGTCAGCGGCCCCCGACCCTCGGGTTTCGGACATTTCGGCCTGGCGTATCACTGTCTCGACGAAGGACGGTTCGATGAGGCGCTCCAACACGCCCGTGCGGCCGAGAGGTCAACGCAGGACGATCAGGTGGGAAGGCTGACTGAAACAGCGCTGCTGGCTGTCCGGGACATCGCGGGGTTCGAGACGCACGTCCGGAATCGCGCGTTCGGCAGGGAGATCGACACGGACGCGATCATCGACCTTGTTCGTGCCATCGCCACGCATGATCGCGAAGCGGCAAACCTGCAATTGACGGACGCCAAGCGGATCGCGACATCGACATGGGGCGTTCCGTATTCGGATCCCTCGATTTTCGACATGTACACGCGCGGCAATCGGGCCATCGTGGAAGCCGCCGACGGGCGTGACGCATACATCAGGCTATTGAAATCACAGAAAGTCCCTGCGGACAAACTGGAGGCAGCCCTGCTGGAGCAGGACCTCGATACCGTCGTCAGGATTCTGAATGACGATCGGGACGGAAAACTCAAGCTCGGCTGGACGACGAACGCGCTCGGCTACATATTGGCGATGCGATCGAATCGCCCGGATCTTGCCGAGTCGTTCATGACGACGATGACGTCTATCTACGGCAACGGCGACGCGAGAATGCGGAAGATCGCAGACTGGCTCAGCGGGAACGAACCTCCGGAGACGGATCGTCTTGCCCACGAAATGGTTCCGGGCTCGGATGCAGCTGTCGTTCTTTGCGTGTTTGCGGCGCGCTTCCCCAGCGCAGCAGTTCGTTACCTTGCGCTCGCCCGTCGACATAACTTCGAATTGGCGTTCCCTCGCATACTTCTCGACGATCTGCTGGCGAATACTGACGAATAATGCCACTCCAGCGATCGTCCATCACAACTCAGCCCCTCGTCGGATCCGTCGTCAGTGGCTGACGACGGGGTTTTCCATGATTGAAGCGCGTTTGATTGAAATGCGCTGTCCCCCATATTGGGGAGACGCTCCACTCGGTTCAAGACACCTCCGGCGGGCCGGGGTAACAAACACGCCCAATTCACCCACAATCGCAGCGCTGAACGAACTTCGGGCGTCCGCCTACTTCTCCGCGATGCAATACAGCGATTTCTTCCCGCGCAGGTAGATTTCATTCCCTGCCAGCGCCGGCGACGCATCGAACTCATCATCGAGCTCGTTTGAGGCCAGCACTTCGTATTTGTCAGCGTTCTTGATAACGAGCGTCGTGCCGTCGCGGCCGGCGATATAGACGCGCCCCTTCGCGCCGACGGGCGAGCCGTAGAGCCCATCGATGCCGTCGAGCCGCTGCTGCGTGTACATCTCCTTGCCTGTCTTCGCATTGAAGCAGGTCAGCAGGCCCTTTGTGTTCTTCGTGAAGTAGAGGTACTGATCGTAAAGCAGCGGCGACGGAACATAGGGCGTCTCCTTGTCGTGGCTCCAGACGACGCGGTCCGTCCCCGTGATGTCGCCCTTCGCGCCGTCGTATTTGATCGCCACGAGCGCTGCGCCGCGGAAGCCGCTCATCACGATGACCGTCCCATCCGCCGCGACGGGCGACGGAATCGCGTTCGTCGTCATGCCGCCGCACGTCCAGATGACATCGCCCGTTTCCAGATCGTACGAGCGAATCGCATTGGTGCCGTTGACGACGACTTGCGCCTTGCCCTTCGATTCGACGATCAGCGGCGTCGCCCAGCTCGTCGGTTCGTCACGCGGCTTGCGCCACTTCTCCTTGCCCGTACGCTTGTCGAGCGCGACGATAAATGAATCGCCTTCGTGATCCCAGTTGACGACGATTGTGTCACCAAACAACGCGGGCGAGCTGCCTTCACCGAAGCCGTTGCGCGTCTGCATCTTCCCGAACTCGGCGCTCCACTTGACGTTGCCCTCCATGTCGAGGCAGTAGAGGCCGCGGGAGCCGAAATGGGCGAAAATGTGCTCGCCGTCAGTCACGGGCGAGTTCGACGCCTGTGTGCTGTCGGGATGGCCGGCCTCATGAGGGACGGACTCCGTCACCGTCTTCCGCCAGGCCACGCCGCCATCGGCCCGATTGATCGCGAGGACATCGAACTGATATGTATCCGTCGGAGCGGCCTGCCGACCTCTGCCACCGCGACGACCGCCGGGACCGCCGCGCCGACCGTCGCGCGGTCGTCGTCCCTCACCCGGCTGCATCGATGCGAAGACATCGCCGTCGATGCCGATCCGCTCGCCGGCCGACGCCTGTGACGGCATCTCCTTCTTCACGGCGGTCAGAACATAGACGCGATCCTTCCAGACGATGGGCGACGCGTGGCCCGCGCCGGGGATTTCGATCTTCCACTTCAGGTTCTTCGACTCGCTCCACTCGACGGGCGGATTCGCCGTGCGGGAAACGCCGGTCATCTCGGGCCCTCGCCATGTGGGCCAGTACTTCGCCGCGTCCGCGGACGGAGTTTCAGCCATTGCCGTCGCTGTCACGAGCGCCGTCGCCAGAATTGATGTCAGAAATCGCATGAGACTTCTCCTCGCTTGGATGCTTCTATTGTCGATTGACTTTTTTTCACTCGATTGCCGGAGACGCATTTGAGCCCGGAATCCTATTCCGCCGGCATCCGGAACGCATGCAGACTATTCATCTCGATGCACGATGTCGGGGCCGAATGCGGGATTGCACACGGCGACATACTCCGCGCCTTCGCTGCCTGGCGTGCTGTATCGCACCCATTCGCCTTTGCGCGTGATGATTGATTGCCCCGCCCTGACTTCGATAGCCCCGCCCTCGTGCTCGACACGAAGCATGCCTCGCAACACGAGCGTGTATTCGTCGAATTCAGGTCGCTGGCCAGGCTCCGACCAACCCGGCGGACTCTGCATTCGCGCAACGCTGATCGTTGTGTCGCCTGTGTTGACGCGACCGACATATTCCTCGATCAGCTTCGGCGGCTCGCCGACTGCTGCCACGCGCGTTGGGCCGTCAATAAACTCGGGCATCATTCTTACTCCATGCGACGCCCGATGAATGAGCGCGACAGACGCCATTCTGCGGTGAACACATACGCTAGTGCAAGCACGAAGACGGAATTCGATGAAGTCAGCTGAGCGATCGCTCATTCGGATCGTGCAGCATGCGGATGCCGGGCCGTTTCGACATTGCGGCAAGGCACGGGATCGGACTTACACGACGTCACACGTCCGAACGAACGAATCGGGCACATGGAACAATACGCTGACACGCTCTCCCGCTGGCATGCCTATCGACACATACATGACAGCCGGCATTGCGTCGCCGCAAATTACGACATTCGGCCCGATTCAGATATCCAGATCGTCGTCGGGAGGCGGCGGTCGATCGTCGTCGCCATCGCGCGGCGGTCGCGGCCCATCGCCGGGACCGTGTCGATGCGGGGGGCCGTCCAGACCGCGGGGATGTCGACCGCGGCGCGGCGGTCCGTCCATATCGTCGCCGCCCGGACCGCGATGCGGCGGCCCGTCGAATCGCCCGCCGCGGCGCCGCTCGCCGGGGGGCGGACCGACTGCATCACGAATTTTACCGTCGCGAAGGCTCTGCACGCGGCGCTCGAGATCCTGTGCGAAATCCGCCTGCTCGGCTTCGATCCGCTTCTCTTCTTCCTCGAGGCGCTGTCGTTCGCGTTCGAGGCGCTCACGAAAATCCTCCAGTCGGAACCGCCGGCGACGCATCTGCAGATCGTGGCGACGTGTCATCAGTTCTCGAAACTCAACTTCGATCGCCGCCTGCGCCTCGGTGTTGTTGTCCTCTCGGGCCTTGTTGTACCGCTTGACGAGCGAGCGGACGTCGCGTTCCGCCTGGAATTCCTGGATCACGACTTCGGCCATTTCGGGATGATCTTTCTGGAGTTCCATGAACTCGTTCATCATCGGAAGGATTCTTCGCAACGCGCGGTTGTAGCGTTTGACGTCGTCTTCCTTGAGCTTGGAAAGTCGAAGATGAAGTTCCGGCATGTGCTGCTGGAGGATCGCCAAAACATGAGCCTCGACATCTTCCGGTATTGGTCCGTCATCGTCGTATCGCATCCGTTCGCGACGCCGTTCGCCGATGGCGCCCCGCCTGGGGCCTCGATCGCCGTCTGCGTCGCGCTGGTCGCGGCGCTCACGCCATTCCGCGCGACGATCACGCCGGGGATGATTGATGCCGTCATCGTCTCCCGGCGGCGGCGGATCCTGATGCGCCGGCCCCTTCGGCCCCGCCATCGGTTCTGAGTCATCGCCGGCCGCGGCCCCATCGTCGGATTTCTTGCAATCGTCCTGCTTCGTAGGCGGCTCGCCGGTCGGATTGCCAACGACCCTGCCGGGACCGCCCCCACCGATCATCCAGGCCGCCAATGCGATACCCGCCAGTATATAGACTTTCGTCTTCATTATCCGATCGCCTCATCTGAAATCCCGACGGGTCCCATCGCGCCGATTTCACCGGCATCGTCGTCGCCATCGTCGGACAGCGCGTCCTCAAATGTCTCGTACATCGAGGAACCGCTCAATGCCCAAGACTCGCCGATCGACATTTCACCCAGGGCATCCAATGTGTCTCCGTCGATCGACGTCTCCACATCCGGAATGACGGGCAGTTCGATCATCGCAATCTGTACATCGGAAAAACGCGACGACGGCGTATGCAGCATGGAATAACGAACGACGCCGACGCTCAAGAGCAGCATCGCCGCGGCTGCAGTCGCCCCCTGCCAGGCCCGCCACCTGAACGCGATCCGCCGATGGCCACGATTCGCCAGCTCATTGCGGACGGCCCGCTTCACGCCGGCGATCGACTCCGCCGACACTGCCGGCGTCTCGATACTTGCCAGCCAGCGCTCATTCTCTTCGATCTCGCGCAGGATGTTCAGGTTGTTGTCTTCCATCGATCCTATCCTCTTGCGGCCGTTCGCTCTTGCCGCATGTTCCGCATTTCGTCTGACGTCTCCGGAGCCATCAGCTTTCGCAGCTTTTCCAGCCCCCGATGGCCCCTGGCGAGCGCCGTGCCGAGCGGTACGTCTGTCGCCTCGGCAATCTCCTTAAAGGACATCTGCGAGAAGTGTCGTAAGACGATGACTTCCCGCTCCGCCTCAGGCAACTCCGCAAGGGCCCGGTTCAGAGCGTCCATTTCCTCGCTCATGACCAGCCCACGCTCAACTTCCGGCTCGGAGGCCTCAATCGACTCGATCAACGAGCCGTTGCCGTCGTCGCCCGCATCCCCCACGCCGCTGACGAATTTTCCCGTCCGCCGCACTTTGCGGACCCGATCGCGGACCAGGTTCGCCGCGATTCGAAACAGCCAGGCGTCAAAGCGGCCTTCGTGGGTGTAGGCCTCGATCATCCGGACCAACCGCAGGTACACTTCCTGGAGCAGGTCCTCGGACTCCTGCCGGGAGCCCGTCAGCCGGAACAGGAAGCCGAAGAGTCTCGGCGCGTAGGCGTCCACGAGACAGTCGAACGACGTTGCGTCACCCTGCTGTGCCCCACGTATTGCCTCAGCCAGTGCCGCCTCGTTCATCGGCTCCCCATGGCATGCCAAACGTCGATTCGCCGGTTTCATTGCATCCCAGGCATTAATGCACTCAACGGCCAGGCGGACCACAAAGATCGAACATCACACCCGACAACTCCATCGCTTATAGGATGTTACACGATTATTCGCCTCAATTCCGGCGACAGACCGCGTCTGAGCGTCCCGCCCACGCCCAGAATGGGCATGCCGCATGGGGGGCCCCCGTCCACCGCCCGCGAGCAGCCTCCGACGCAACCCGGCCTGCGGTCTGCTCCGGGGGCGGAGGTCACAGCTTAATCGATCCCAGCACGCCTACCCGCCTTGCATTCCTTCTGAATCCATGCATAATTGCCGGGCTCTGTCATGAATTGAACCCTGACGAGGTGAGTTATGCCGCGCGTCTGTTACTTTACCGGAAAGAAGACAAGCTCAGGCCGATCGTACACCCATCGCGGTAAGGCGAAGTACCTCGGCGGTGTCGGTACGAAAGTCACCGGCATTTCGAAGCGGAAGTTCAAGCCGAACATTCAGCGCGTGCGTGCCCTGATCAACGGCAAAGTCTGCCGCATCAAGGTGAGCGTAAAGGCGATCCGCATGGGCCTCGTCGTCAAGCCCCCCCGCCGCGACTGGAAGCCGGAAGGCGCCGCAGCAGCGGAATAATTGGTCGCGAATTCGCGATCTGACGATTTGAGAAGCTTCTAAGCCGCCCGTTTCGGGCGGCTTTTTCTTGCGCGGCGACGGCACCGGCAGATTCTCCTCGCAATTCGCCTCGTGATGCACTTAGAATTGTCCACGGCTAGCCCAAGCAACCTGCCGAGCAGAATGCCCACCACTGCAGTTTCGGCGCCGGAGTATGAAACGATGCAATCCCGCTCACTTAGATTCCCGCATTGGGGGCTTCTTGTACTTTTGGGGACGCGCCCCGTCTTCGCCGCCACACCCGGCTTCAGCGACCAAACGACGGCAGCAGGAATTGCAGGCATCCACGGCGGATCCGGATCGCCATGGATAGCTGGAGGTTGCGTTGCGGATTTCAATGGCGACGGTTGGCAGGACATCTACTTCTGCACCGGCAGCACCAGCCTCCCTGACCAGCTGCTCATTAACAACGGCGACGGCACGTTCACGGATCAGGCCGCCGCCTGGGGCGTCTCGATCATCGGCGGCGGCGCGGCTGCGGTCGCCGGGGACTACGACGGCGACGGTCGCATCGATCTCGCCGTCACAGTGAGTAACAGCTCGAGCGCCGGCCAACATCGCCTATTCCGGAACCTGCCAAACGACACGTTTGAGGATGTCACAGCGGCCGCCGGTTTGATCATCGTCGATGAATCCGACCAAGTCCTTTCGAACTACGGCTGGGGCGCCGCCTGGGGCGACTACGACCTGGACGGCGATCTCGATCTTGTCGTCAACACCTATACGAACAGACGGAACCGGCTTTATCGCAATCTCGGAAACGGAACGTTTGAAGATCAGGCAGAGGCGGCACTGGGGGGAGTTCAAAACAGCTTCGACGGATTCGCGCCGAGATTCTGCGACATGGACGGCGATCGATTTCCGGAACTTCTCTGGATTTCAGACTTCCACACAGGACGCTACTTCGTCAACTCCCAACTGGGCTTCTTCGTAAACGCGACGACTTTCAGCCACACGATGGTCGGCAGCACCGAGATGGGATCGACCGTCGCGGATTTCGACCGCAATGGTCTTTTCGATTTCTACGTCACGACGATTAATGCCAATAATCTGTATATGAACCAAGGCAGCCATCAATACACGCAAGTGGCCCAGGACGCCGGTGTGCGCATTACTGGCTGGGGCTGGGGCGCCGTTTCACCTGACATCGATCATGACGGCTGGCCCGACATCATCGCCACGGGTTTCAACGGTCAGTTTGCCTTCCTCAACAACTCGGACTGCCCTGGCTGTGTCGAGTTTTCCGACGTATCTCTATCACTCGGCATTCGAGGCGACAGTGTCGACAGCGGCCAGGGCCTCGCAAACTTCGATTACGATAATGACGGCGACCAGGATGTTCTCGTATTCCAGCATCACAAACCGCTGAAGCTCTACCGCAACGACCTCACAGGCGACGGCGACATCCACTGGCTGCGCGTCTTCCTCGACACGAGCGCCGCAGCCGACATCGCCCCCAACGGCATCGGGAGCGTTGTGAAGGTGACGACGAACGGCTTCACGCAGATGGGACGCATCGACGGTGGCAGCAACTATCTCAGCCAGAGCGAGATGTCGGCGCATTTCGGACTCGCAACGGCGACGGTCGTCGATGAGCTGCGCATCGAGTGGACCAACGGCGCAGTAACGGTCATGAGCAACGTGCCGGCGGATCAGACGATCACGATCCCAGCGCCGGCGCCGGTTCTGCTCGGCGACATGAATTGCGACGGCATCGTCGACATCGCCGACGCAGCCCCGTTCGCGACGGCTCTTGCGGACGCCGCCGTGTACGCAACTGCGTACCCTTCGTGCGACATCGCCGCCGCCGATCTTGATGGAAACAGCGTCATCGACGCCCGCGACATTGCGGCCTTCGTGCTTGAACTGCTGAACTGATTGAGGGAGAATCCTCGGCATGACGCAGATCGACGAACAGCAGGTCCGGCACATCGCCCATCTCTCCCGGCTCGACTTGAGCGACGAGGAAATCGCGCAATACGGTCGGCAACTCGGCGAAGTGCTCGCCTATGTCGAGCAGCTGAACGAAGTCGACACAGAGGGCGTCGAGCCGACGGCCCACGCGATGCCCGTCTCGAACGTGTTCCGGGAAGACGTGCCCGCTGAATCGCTGGGCGTTGAGAAAGCGCTTCAGAATGCCCCGGACAAGGCGACGCCGTATTTCAAAGTGCCGAAGGTGCTGGATCAGCAGTCGGCGTAGGCGACTTTCAAACATCACTGTCGAGAGCGCCGCAACGATCAGAGCCGCGACCGTAAGGGAGTCGGTACCAGCGTACGCTCAGTTGCGCGAGACTATCGAGAAAAAGTCGCACGCAACTTCGCGGCCCAATCAACACGTCGATCGTCGCGCCCCCACGCTTGAAAGTGTGTGGTCTATACGAAGTTCTTCACTACTTCGCATGTGCGGGTGTGCGGCGTGCGGCTTCGATGGGCCTTTCGCCCCAGTCCTTCAGCAGTTTGCGGAAGTACTGAATCGTCTGCTTCACGCCCTCTTCGAGCGGCACCTTCGGATCGTAGCCCAACAGCGTGCGCGCCTTCGTCAGATCGGGCCGCCGCCGAACCGGATCGTCCTGCGGGAGCGGTTTGTGGACGATCTTCAGCGGCGTGCCGACGGAATCTTCAATCGCCTTCACCAATTCCAGCATCGTGATTTCGCCATCGTTACCGAGGTTGATCGGCCCCGTGTTGTCGCCGTTCATCAGGCGGCACAATCCGTCGACCAAGTCGCTGACGTAACAGAAGCTCCGCGTCTGCTCGCCTTCGCCGTAGACCGTGAGCGGCTCACCGCGCAGCGCCTGACAGATGAAATTGCTCATGACGCGACCGTCGTCGATCGCCATGTTGGGACCGTAAGTGTTGAAGATTCTCGCCACGCGAATCGGAATGTCGTGCTGCCGGTGGTAATCGAACATGAGCGTCTCGGCGACGCGCTTGCCCTCGTCGTAGCAGCTGCGAACACCGATGGGGTTGACGTTGCCCCAATAGTCCTCCGTCTGCGGATGAACGTGCGGATCGCCGTAGACTTCCGACGTACTGGCGAGCAGGATGCGTGCATTCACGCGCTTGGCGAGGCCGAGCATGTGATGCGTGCCCATGACATTCGTCTTGATCGTCTTGACGGGGTTGTACTGGTAATGAACAGGGCTGGCCGGGCACGCGAGATGGTAGATCTCGTCGACCTCGATCGTAATCGGCTCCGTGACATCGTGTCGAATAAACTCGAAGCGGCCAGAGAGAACCATGTCGCGATAGGCGTCGCCGAAGTTGCGCAAGTCGCCCGTAAAGCAATTGTCCAGGCAGATGACGTGATGGCCTTCGCCGAAGAGCCGCAGGCAGAGGTTCGAGCCGATGAATCCGGCTCCGCCGGTGACCAGGATGCTTCGTGGTTTCATGCGTATCCTCGATGAGAGCCGTTTCGGATTGACTGCGACCGGTCGTCTTTCGGGGGTGCCATGCCGACACCCAATGTCGGCATGCCGGTTCCTGTGGTACATGCCGACCTTCAGGGTCGGCATGGCACCCGGCAGCTGTATTCACCTGGACCGCGTCGCCTCGACCTTGTCGGCCGCCATGCCGACGGTGAAGCGCCCCGAGCTTACGACAGCGTCTCTTCCAATTCAAATGCACGCGACATTCCGTCGCGTTCGCCATAGACCGGCGGTCGCCCGATGGAATAGTAGGTGAAACGATGTCGCCGCATCCAGGCCGTTTTGTAGAGATTCCGGCCGTCGAACACGATCGGTCGCTTCAGTGCTGCCGAAATGCGGTCAAAATCGGGGCTCCGGAATTCATCCCAATCCGTCAGCACCATGAGGGCGTCGGCTTCGGCAAGCGCGTCGTAGGCGTCCCGAGCGTAATGGATGCGTCCGGCGTATTTGACCGCCAGATTCTCGAGCCCCTGCGGATCGTATGCCGTGACCCAGGCGCCGGCGTCGAGCAACAAGTCGACCATCGTCAGGGCCGGCGACTCGCGGATATCGTCGGTGCGGGACTTGAACGTCACACCCCAGACGGCGAATCGCTTGCCGTCAAGCCGGCTGCCGAATTCCGATCGCACGTGGTCGAACATCGCACACTTTTGCATCTCGTTCGTCTCGTGAACGGCCTTGAGAATCCTGGCGTCGTGATCGACGGAATCCGAGACGGCCGCGAGGGCCTGCACGTCTTTCGGAAAACAACTGCCGCCGTAACCAACACCGGGATAGAGAAAGTGCGGACCGATTCTGGCATCCGTGGCCATGCCGCTCTTGACTTCGTCGATATCGACGCCGACGCGTTCGCAGATGTTGGCGATCTCGTTGATGAAGCTGATGCGCATTGCAAGATAGCTGTTGGCGGCATACTTGCTCATCTCCGCGGCGCGCCGGCCGATCATAAGAATCGGCGTGCGCGGCGGTGTGAACGGCAGGTACAGCTGCCGAACGACTTCGGCGGACTCTTCACATTCGGTGCCGATCACAACGCGATCCGGCATTCGGAAATCTCTAACCGCAGCGCCTTCTTTCAGGAATTCCGGATTGCTGACGAGTTCGACGCGATGTTTCGTGTGGTTGCGCATCAGCGTTTCGATCCGATCGCCGGTCCCCACGGGAACTGTCGACTTGATCACGACGATGCGTGAGTCGGGCATGTGTTCGGCAATCGACTTTGCGGCTGCCTCGATACCTGAGAGGTCCGCGGAGCCGTCGGGGCTCGGCGGCGTCCCGACGCAGAGGAAAATGACCTCGCCGTGTCGCGCCGCATGATTGACGTCAGTCGTGAATGTCAGTCGCCCGGCGCGACTGTTCTGCAGGATGAGTTCTTCGAGCCCCGGCTCATAAATGGTGCACTTGCCAGCGTTGAGCAGCGCGATCTTCGTGGGATCGATGTCTAGGCAGCAGACATGATTTCCGCAATCGGCAAAACACGTGCCCGTGACGAGCCCGACGTATCCTGTTCCAACAATCGTGATCTTCATCGCCAACCCCCGTTCGCGCGGCGCAGCCCGACTCCAGGCTTTGCATGCTGTGTACACTCTGGAATCGGACGGATGCCGGGCCCGCTTTGCGCCCGGCTGGCAACGACCGAGAATCCGGTCATCCAACTCCCCGCAGAGCGGGCCGCCGATAGATTGCGCGTTTCCTGGATGTGGAAGGCTCAGGTTTCCGCCAACTGGATGTAGTCGGATTGCCCATCAGGTCTTGTTGCATGACTGCCTAAGGCAGCGTTTCAAGGAAGTGAATCAGTGCCCGTTTCTCGTCGGGCTTGAGGTTCGTTCCGTATTCGTGCCCCGTGTTGTGATTCCCCGGCAACGTGGTGTCGAACTCGAACCGCTCCGCGTCGGCGCCCACGCGGAACCGCACGGGCCGCTTCATCCCATCGCTCAGAAGTGCATCGAGAGTTGGAACGCTGCCGTTGTGCAGATACGGCGCCGTCTCGCGCAACGAAATCAACGGCGCCACGCGCACAAAACCGAAGCCGACTGTTGAGTATTCGACTCGTTCCGGCCGATGCATGGCGTCCGGCGAAATGGCGTATGTCGTCCGATCCCGACGCCGCGCCGCCGGGACAAGCTGGCGCACGAACAACGAGTCGATGTTCAGCATGGCGTCGGTCCCGATCCCGCCCGCGATCAGATCGCCCGCCTCGTCATGATGCGTTTCGCCGTTGCCATCGGCATCGAAAGGCATAAGCCACGAATTGCTGTAGACCTGGGGACCGAAATCCGGATGCGCTTCATGACACTCGATGCACGCCTCGAAGTCCGCCAGCGCCTTCTTTTGAATCCATGCGGACAGCGGCTGAAATCGCCCCTGTTGGTCCTTGATCGGATGATCGTAGTGGCAGATGTCGCATCGTTGCATGACCGGGATCGGCGCCGAGAGCGGCATGGGCATTTTCAGCGGTGAATGATTGTGACACGTTGCACAGCGCACCGGCACTTTCTCGTTCATGGGTCGAGATCGGTCGATCGGCACCAGGGCGGCGACGGATCGCGCATCCTTCGGCAACAGCGCTTCACGACCATAGACGACGCGCTCGTTGATTGTCTCGCCGACCTCGCGTTCCGTGAAAATCCTGAGTCCCTCGGTCGCGAGTTCGTCTCCAGCCGGGACAACGGGGGTTTCCCGCCCCTTCGTCAGTTCGTCATATAGCAAGAAAGCGCCATAGGTGTCGGGGATCGATGTCATCGCGCGCGGATCCGGATGCGTCAGCATCATTGTGGTCCAACCGTCCGCAGCAACGGAGTCCGTCTCCCGTCCGGCCGTGCCCACATTGCGAAAATCCAACGTCAGGGCGCGGTTCAGTCGCTCGGGATCGATCGGGCCCTCATGAGGCACGTGCATCAGGTCGGCGAGTCGTTCCGCCGTGATGTGCAGGGCGCGGGAGGCGATTCCCTCCGCGTCGAACTTCATCGATGAATCCTTGCCGGTCCACGAGTAGTGCTTGACGCCGAGCCCGGAGATGGCGGCGGGAATGCTGACCGGGTTGAACGCTGCGACTTTCGGCTGGGCCTCCATCTGCAGGTACTTCTTCGGCCCTCGCTTCTGGTACCAGTACTGCTGTAGATTCGCGAGGGGAATGAAACCGTCCATACGCTGATCGACACTCTGATCGAGCCGACCGGGCCCGGCGAGAAGCAACATCGCGCGCGCGACGCGGGCCGGCGGTAGGCGCATCGTGCTACGCCATTCGTCGATCGTGACGCAACCGTCATGATCGCGATCGAAATCGAACGACTTGTCGAGATGCTCGCGGGCGCGGAGTTCGTCAGGCGACATCGGGCGACTCTGTCGCGGCGCCGTGATGACGTATTTCGGATCCATCACGCGCGACGACGCCATGATGAGGCCGAGGTTGATTCGCGTATTCGGCCGGCCGATCAGAATGTGCCCGTGTTCGTCGGCGCTCGCGTGACAGCACCAGCAGTTGAATCCGTATCGCCCCGTACCTTGATGGGTAATCGGGTCCATTTCCTCACGAACGCCCAGAAATCCCGTGCTGATGCTGAAGGCGCCGACGCGTCCTTTCGGATCGTCCGGCGTCGGTACGAAGCCGGCGGCGTCGGGATGCGCCAACAGTCCTCCCTTTAGCCGCCAGTCGGCCGAGTAAGTCGTATCAGGACGTCGATCGAGATCGAGATCGAGCGGTGTTGGCGGCACTTGAAGATCGATGTCTCGATCGAATGCAACGCCGACGATGCCGGTCCAGTATTCCGCCGATGCGTTGACGCGATGACCGTCAGCCGACGTTTCCATCGGCCCCAGAAAGTCGTTCAGGGCGACAGCGTCATCGGCGCGAACCTGAGGCACCAGCGTGATGGTCGCCAATACCGCCAGACGAATCAGCGTTCGAAAAACGTACATACAGCCGTCCAACTCAATGAATCTCGGGATTGCCTGAGGAATGTCGCCGAACCAGGATTGTCGTGAGTGGATTATAGCGTGAGCGTTGTGCAGAGTGCGGATGACGACTACTCGAGGGGCATCCGATTCGCGCCGCCACCGACGCGCTTGACGGGTTTGCCGAATCGCGTGCCCTCGCCGCTGATTCGATGTTCGGCCGGTAGACCGATCTGCTTTTCCAGGGAATCGTGGACCATTGCTTCGCGCTGTCGCTCGTAGCAGCATCGCAAATGGTTGGACGCCTCTTCGAGATCGTCCGTCACGAGAAACAGATCGACGTCCCCCGGTGAGATGGTCTCGTATTTCTCAAGAAGCGTGTCCGTCATGAAATTGCGCAGAGGATTCCAGAACTTCGAATCGAAGAGGACGACGGGATACGTCGGCGATTTGCCCGTCTGGATCAGCGTCATGGATTCAAAGAACTCGTCGAGGGTCCCGTAGCCGCCCGGAAAGCAGACCATCCCGACGCAGTACTTCACGAACATGACCTTGCGAACGAAGAAGTAATGGAATTCGAGGCTGATGTTCTGGAACGGGTTGGAATCCTGTTCGTGCGGCAGCGCAATGTTCAGCCCAACACTTGTGCCGTTGGCCGCCGCAGCCCCCTTGTTGGCGGCCTCCATGATGCCCGGCCCGCCGCCCGTGATGATGCCGAATCCGCAGTCCACCAGCTTCGCGGCGAGCTTCTCGGCGTTCTGGTAATGAGCCGTCTCCGGCTTGGCGCGTGCGGATCCGAAGATCGAGATGGCCTGACCGACGCGACTCATCACTTCGAAGCCGTCCACGAATTCGGCCATGATGCGAAAGAGCCGCCAGGTTTCCTGGGAGGGATCGCGAAATAGTGGGTTGCTGGACAACGGGCCGCTCCTTTCACCGAACGCCGACATTGCGGAGAAACCAGTGTCGCCGCCGAAGCGATAGGCTGCAACCCTGCGAGTCGGCCGACGACGGGCGAATAAACAAAGAACCCGCTTCCCAGGGAAGCGGGTTCTTGAGATTCCAGCATTCCAGCGCGCTGCGAATCAGGCGCTCTTCTCGACCTTCTTGCGAAGCGATTCGATGCGTTTTTCGAGCTTATCTTCGTGATCGAAGTCCTCGCAGACGCTGAGCGCCTCCCGCAGATACTTCAGCGCCGCCTTTTTATCGCCCATCTCGTACTCGACGCGGGCCCGCAGTTCGATGACTTCGCACACTTTGTTCTCAGTCAGCTCGCAGGCTGTCTCGATCGCCTTTTTGGCCGTATCGAGATCGCGCGTCTTGATCTTCTTGCTCTTGACGATCATGTTCGTCACGTCAACCAGGAAATCCTTATCGTTGGATCCGAGCTTGATCATCTGATCGCCGATCTTCGACAACTCGGCCTTCGACGCATCACCCTTCTGGGCGAGCTCGAAGTACTCCTTCTGGAGTCGATTGGCTTCCTTCAGCTTCTTGTCTTCCGGCGCAGGCTGCTTGAGGACAAGCGATTCGAGTTCTTCCTCGAAGTCCTCGTCCATCGGATGGCCGTGCCACGCGATCTTGCCTTTGCGATCGATGATGAACGCGTGCGGAATGCCGTTGACGCCGAACTCCGTCATCAACGCCGCGGACGTCTTACCGTCGTTGTCGACAGCGACGGTGTATTCCATCTTCTTGCCCATGCCGTGAACGAAGTTCATGACAGTGGACGTGTCCTCCGTCGACACGCCGATGACGCGCACGCGATCCTTGTTGAACTTCTCCTGCAGCTCCGTCAGATGCGGAATGCTCTTGCGGCAAGGCGCGCACCACGTCGCCCAGAACTCAATGACCACAATCTCGCGATTCTTGAGGTCCTCCAGCTTGACTTTCTCGCCTTTGACCCACTTCTTGATCATCAGTGGCGGCGCGTCGTCGCCGATTTCGAGCGCCCAAGTCGGCGACGTCACGAACATGGCGATGAGCCCGAGTACTACCAGTCGTCTCGCAAACATGACAAAACCTCATCTGTTAGCGTTGATTGCCGATACACCGCACCCGAATGGGCGCGGATTACCAAGTGCCGTCATTCTATATCGGCGTTACGCGCGACTGCAACCCAATTCCCGGATTCAGCGACGCATCTGCACCCTCGTACGCTGACCGAAACTGGTCGGTTGCTTTTTTTGCTGAAATATTGCGGGAAGTGCAATGAAACATGACTGCAGGGAAATGCGGCCAAATGGCCCGTCAACAGCCCGCCATCAAACGTGACTTGCGACACGTGCGTACGCGTCGGCGGCTGGCGGCCATTCCGGCAAATGTGCACAGCAACCCGAAAATCTGGCAGACGCCGCACGAGGCGCCCCCGATGAGCGGGGAAAGGCTTTCACAGACGCCGCCCTCCGTTGTCGGCGAACCGCCGCCTTTGATCCGCCGCTTTTCGATCGGTCCCACTTCGTCCACCAGATCGACGACGACGGAAAAATCGCACGTTGCGATCTCGCCGAACGCACTTTCCGCCGTTACGACGGCAAGTGTGACGCCGACCGGCAGCCGGGCCCCGAGCGGCGGATCGATCGTGACGACGACGTCGCACCCTTCGGCGACAGGGAGATTCGAGAGATCGAACTCGACACCGTCGACACTTCTTGTCTCGAAAATGACCATAGGAGGACATGCGGACAGGATGAGCGGCGTGTCACAGGTCGGCGCTGTGGCCTTGCAGCCCGCGTTGTCGCACGTTACGCCGAAACCGGCAAACGTCCCGCCGTCCTCGACGCATGCCACGGAGTTGATGTACGTATCGCAGGTCCCGTCGGGAAAGCAACAGGCCCCGGGAATGTCGGCCCTGGCGATGAGAGGGCAGAGCGCCGCGACACTAAGAGCCGCGATACATGCGAACACCGTCAGCGACGGACCGGACGTTGACGTAGAATCGGCGGATCGATCGATCGGATCATTCATGCCCAATCAACATGCACGACCCGCTCCAGAGAGCGCTGAGTTCAACAATCTCCGCCGACGCGACTGATAATCGGCAAGCTGAACCTTCGGTAGCCCGGCCCTGCCGTGCCTCCGTCGGTCTGTGCCGGTTGTGCCGGCGATTCCGACATGTTCCTTCCCATCGATGATATTGACGCCGGCAGCGGGATATCGGCCCTACTTCCGCATGTATTTCCAGTGCCGCGGCTTACCCTCGTTCAGCCATTCGATGGTCGTCTTGAGGCGCGATTGGCGCGTCTCGTCTCGTTTCGCTTCCGTGATCCACTCGATGTACTCGCGTTTGTGACTCGGCGCGAAGTTGTCGAACGTCTCACGCGCTTTCTTGTTCTTCGCAAGCAACGCATCGAGATCCGCCGGTACGGGCAACGGCTTTCGCGGGGCCTTCTTCGTCGCCGTCTTTTTCGTGCCGGCATCGTTCAACGCAACGGCCTGGTGGATATAGGAGAGCACGACCTTGTCGTCAGGCATGTCGTCGAGTGACGTGATTTTCACGGTACACATCGACGCTTTCGGACCGCGATCAAACAGATTGTGCGTGTCCTTGATCTGATCCGCCTTCCAGAAACCGAAGGTCACGTGGTTCTTGAATGCGGCGATGCCACCCATCATGCCCTTGTAGTCGAAATGCGGGACGCCCCACTTTATCTTCTCCTCAAGTTCGGGGCAGCCCTTGTGGAACAAGACGCGGAGCTTCTCCAGAATCGGTCGCGCGTAGTCGGGCGCTTGCTCGATATAGGCGTCGACATCCGCCATCGCGCCAACAGTCTTGGGCTTCTTCTCCAGGCGCAGCTTCGTCGGGGCAGTCCTCTTTTTGACCGTCGCCTTTTTCACAGTCTTCTTCTTCGCTGCAGCCTTCTTCTTGACCTTCTTGGCCATTCGAATCGCCCTCATCGATCTGTTTCGATCAATTTCCCTGCACGGCCCCCCAGTTCCTGCCAGCGGATGTTACATCATCATTCACGCCCTGCACAATGAACGTCGCGCCGCGCATGGGGCTGTTCGGCGCCAACGAGAATTTCTGACGTACCTGCGATCGGATCGACGCCAGGCGCTGATCGATCGACATGCCCGGCGCGAAGTTCGTGTCGATCGCCATCGCCTCGTTCGGGAACATACCGGAATCACTGATCCGATCATGGGAGCCCGTCGGCGCCGGAAAGTTGTGACTGTTGGAATCCGAAATGCTGTTACCGTCGCTCTTCCCGACAGTCACATGCTTGTCGACGCCGTAGTCGCCGCGCGACGTGTTCCTGCCATTGCTTTTGAGGATATTGAACATCACGACATGCCCCGTCGCTGAACGTCCTCCCTCGAACCAGAGACCGAACCCGTTCGGATGGCCGTTGCCGTTGTTCACGATCGTGTTGTGGAATACACGGCCGCGCTCCGTGTCGCCCATGTCGATTCCCATGCGATCGTTGTCGAACGTGATGTTGTCGGCGACAAGGCAATCGAGACCGCCGCGAACGCCGATCTTGATGCCGTTGCCGTCAGCGTCCTCCAAGTCGTTCGGATCGGCCGCGAAGGCAATGTTGCCCGTGAACGTCATCCGCGTCGCACCGAGCATGTCGTAATTGTCGTCCGCGTTCCGGAAGGCGACGTTGTTACGCACGATGCAATCCACGGTATATCTGGTCCCGATCCCGTCGCTGTGTTCCGGCACGTGCGAATTGTCGTAAAGCAAGCAGTCTTCGATCACGCAATGATTCGGGGCGATCTGCGACCAGCCCGGCCAGAGATTCCATTGCGATTCCGGCATGTCTTCGGGATAGCCGCACGACGGCGTTCCGGGCGCGGTATTTCCCGCCCGTGGCGGAACGGCGCAAGTCTGGCGCGTTTGGACGGGCCCCTCGCGCAACACGATTCCCGAATTGCAGTCGTGCACCATGCACTTGCGAAATGTGATATACGACGCGGGGCCCGTCGCTCGCAATGCCGCGACGAAGGTATTCACACCGAGTGAGCATCGCGTCGCCGAGCAGTTCTCGACCGTGATGTGATGGGCGCCGCCCGGCTTCGACGAGGCGATATCCAAACCCGGCCCCGTGAAGTTGTCGAATCGCATGCCGCTGATGTTGAGATACGAGCTGTCGATGATCTCCCAACCCGTACTGCCCAGTTCGCCGCCGGGAAAGTCGCCCGTCAACACGACATCCGCGCCGGCAGCCGCCTTGATCGTGATCGGGAATTCCGCTGTGCCGTGAACATTCTGCGTCAGCACGGCACGCCGATTGACCGACGGGTGATGGCGGCGATACGTCCCGGCCTTCACGATGATCGTGTCGCCTGGTTTTGCCGAGTTGACCGCCGCCTCGATCGAGTCAAACGGGCTGGCCGCCGTCCCCGGTCCTTTCGTCGCCGCGTTCGGATTGCCGACGTCGACCCAGAGCGTCGCAACTCCGCCAGACACAACGCGAATCAGCACTTCGTCCGTTGCGGACGAGCCGTCGGGAGCCGTCACAACCAACTGGATCATATGCACGCCTTCAGGAAGGCTCGTCGTCAGCTTCTTACCGCTTCCGAGTGCGGCGCCGCCTGGAATTCGCCATTCGAACGTCGAATCCTCAGACGCCTGGCTCGCCGACGCATCGAGATTCACGCTTGCAGTCGTACCGCCGCTCGGCAGCGCGACGACCTGACTCGGTCCGGCTTCCGCCTTCGGCCCAAGTGGATTCGATGCGGGGTTCGCCGCGACCTGATCGGCACAATCCGAAGAAAGCGTCGCTGCGAAATCGTTATCGGACAGATTCTCAGTAACATTCGTCAACTGAATTTCCGGCGGGACGAACGCAAGCGCGGACTTGTCGGGGCGAATGGTCCCCGACCATTCGATCGGCACCGCAAGGCGATAGGCCCCTTGCGCGTTCGTCAGACTGGCGTCGACAACGCCGGTGGCCGAGACGACCACGCCCGCAACGCCGCGCCCGGCAGGGTCCAATACGCGCCCCGAAATCGTCACGCGCTGCGTCAGACTGTTGGCCGCCGGTCCGCCGATGCAACCCGCGATGATCGCGGAAAGCCCGCCGCAGCATGCTAACAGCAGGCAAGTCCACGAGAGTTGTCGTCGCATTACGGGGCGTTCGGCAATCTGTCTCATATCGATCCCTCCCGTTCGATTTGAATCGCAATTGTATCACTCCCGATAAGTTCGCTAACAAGTGCAATTCAGCACGCGTATAATCGCATGAACCGGATTATACGCGGGGGAAGCATCCGGAACGAAATGACACATCGGAGCGGGAAGCGGATCGTGCATTCAGCCAGAATCCATCTGAGACTATCGGCGTTGTTCTGCGCAATCGCCCTGCTCGCCGCGCCTGCGTCATGCAATGCCTTCGATCGCGGCGATATCAACGGCGACGGCAACATCGACGGCATGGATATCCCGGGCTTCATCAATGTCGTCCTGGACCCTGCCGGGGCCACGCCGGAAGAGAACAATCAGGCCGATATCGGCTCGCCTGCCGGCGCCTGCGTTCCCGACGCGACAGTCGATGCAAACGACATCCCAGGCATGGTCCTGCTTCTGATGGGCGACGCGTGCAACTTCGCCCCCGTGATTCTCGAAGGCGACGACGCTGTTCAATTGAGCACCTTCGCCTGCGCAAGCTGCACGGAAACCTCGAACCAATTCCAGCTCAACGCCATCGACCCCAACGGCAACACGGCCCAACTACAATGGTCGATTCTCAGCGCGCCCGCGGACGGGAACATCGAGTTCGTCGGCGCAGCCGCCGGCGGTCAGGTCACACTGTGCTACACGCCTGGCGGTGCGACGACTGATTCGGCTGCCGTTCTCGTCGAAGACGACGCCGGCGGCAGCGACACGATTGACATCGACATCACGATCGATCCCGCCCCCGCCCCGTCCATCACGCAGATGCAGTTCGGCAACGTCGTCCGACTCGACGCGGGCGCAGGCTACGCAACCTATCTTTGGTCTCCCGACGGCGAAACCACGCAGACGATCGACGTCAGTGAATCCGGCATGTACTCCGTCGCCGTAACGGACGCGAATGGTTGCACCGCCAACGACTCCGCACTCGTTACCATCATCGGCCCCGTCACGCTCTATCGCATTAACGCCGGCGGTCCCGAGTACACCGATCCTGACGGCAATCTCTGGACGGGCGATGCCGGCCACTACAACGTCGGCATGACGAGCAGTGCCGGCGCAGGCGTTGACATCCTCGGAACCGAACTCGACGTCCTCTATCGTTCCGATCGCTGGGACTCGGCGCAGGATCCCGAGATGATGTACTCGTTCGACGTCCCGGACGGCGATTACCTCGTGCGACTCCATTTTGCTGAAACGTACTGGACAGTCGCCAATCGCCGAGTCATGGATATCGCAATCGAAGGCACCGTTGTGCTCGCCGACTACGACATCGTCGCCGCTGTCGGTCCCAATACCGCCGACATCCACGAATTCAACACAACCGTCGCCGACGGCCAGCTGAACGTCGAGTTCATCCACAACTTCGAGAACCCGAAAATCAATGCCATCGAGATTATCCAACTTGTGGGCGGCAGCATTCCGCCGACCGTCGCGATCTCATCCCCCTTGCCCGGCGCGAACATCATCGGCGACGAAGTGAGCGTCAGCTGGCTGAGCGGCGGCGATTTGACAAACGCCGATCATGTCCATCTTCGCCTCGACACAGGCAGCGTCGTGATGCGGCCCGACTTGAGCGGCGCCTACACGTTTACCGGCGTCGCGCCCGGCGCTCACACGTTGTCGATCCAGCTTGTTGACGCGAACCATCAGAACCTCACGAACCCCGAAGCGCTCGACACCGTCGGCTTTACAGCACAGGCCGTGGCCAACGATCCGCCGACGATCGCCATCACGTCGCCCGCTGAGGGCGCGACGCTCACAGGCACGAGCCTCACTGTCAATTGGCAGACATCCGGCGACTTGACCGACGCGGATCACGTCCACGTCACGCTTGATGGCGCGGGCCATACGTCCGTCTTCGACCTGAACGGTTCGCTGACGTTCAACGGCGTCGCCGAAGGTCCCCACACGATCCACGTGCAACTTGCAGACGCGACGCACCAGTTGCTGACCAATCCCGAGGCATCGGACATTGTGCATGTCACGCTTCAGGCGCCGTCGACGGGCAACGACGTCGTCCTCTATCGGCTCAATGCCGGCGGTCCCGCATACACGGATCCCGATGGCAACGACTGGTCGCCCGATGCAGGCTTCTACAACATCGGCGGCGTATTCAGCACGAACAACGCGATTGCCGGAACGACGGCGGATACCCTTTATCAGTCGGAGCGATTCAATTCCAACAGTTCGACGAACCTGATCTACAGCTTTCCTGTGGATGCGGGAACCTATCGCGTTCGACTGCACTTCGCCGAGATCTGGAACGGCGCCGCGAACCCCGGCGTTCGCGTCTTCGACGTGCAGATCGAAAACACGCTGGCGTTCGACAACGTGGATATCTCATCCGAGGTCGGTCTGAACGCAGCGCTCATCAAGGAATACGACGTCCAAGTCTCCGACGGAACGCTCAACGTGACGTTTATCAAACAGCTGGAGAATCCGAAGGTCTCGGCGATCGAGATCATTCAGCTCGATGTCGGAGAACTCAATGTATCGCCGGCCTCCGTCGAATGGGGACACGTCGCGACGGGCGAAACCGGCTTTACGCAATCGCTCACGCTGAGCAATGCCGGCACGGAACCCGTCACGATCTCGTCCGTCGGGTTCCTGGTCAATTCCGGCATCGGTCACGACTTCCTTCTCACGCTGGGCGGCGTCGACTACGTGGGCGATCACGATGACATCGTCTTCCCGACGAGCGTCACGATTCCCGGCAACCAGTCCATCAACGCCGAAGTGGTGTTCCTGCCGACTGAAGCGTCGGACAATGATGTCTGGCTCGAATTCCGCGGCAACTTCGCGGCCCAACGCGTACGTCTGCGCGGCAACGGCGGAGAAGCCACGGGCCATCCATTCCTTCACGTCGTTATCGTCGCGCCGCCTGTCGTCGTCGACTTCGATCAGAGCGGCAGCGAGTCGTTTTTCGTCGAAGGGCACGATTCCCACACGCATGAACTCGGCCACTCGCTTGTCGCCTTTGAATGGCGCGAGAATGGTCAGCTCCTCGCGAGTACCGCTGACGCGACGCTCAATCTGCCGCTCGGCACGCATACGATCACGCTCACGATCTTCGACGACAACGTCCCGTCCGAACAACTATCGCTCTCGGAAACGATCAAGGTCGTCGGCCCCGATGCCGTCCCCGGCGCCCTCGTCCGCTACTACGCCGCGTCGCCCGGTAATGCAACCAACCTGCTCGACGCCGTGCCGGCAAGCGCAAACTTCGGCGAGATCATCGACACGCTCGACGTCATCGCCAGGAACGGCCGCATCGGTAACTCGCCCTACTCGGCAGACACGATGGTTCGTATCAACGCACGCATTGCGATTACCCAGGCGGGTAGCTACGAATTCGTCCGGACGGGCGGCGCGGCGACGCGCATGTTCGTCAACGGTGCGAGTGCGACGGGGCCCGTCACGCTCGGCATCGGCGTGCATTCGATCGAGGCCCGTTTCGCGGTCAATACGCTGGCGAACCTGCCGCTTCAGATCACGGCGCGCTACAACGGCGCCGCCGCGACGACAATCGCCGCTGACGCGATTTCGCACGACGAAACCAGCCTGGCGCCGATCATCAACTCGGCACCGACAACCGGAACGGACGTTGGCGGCAACTTGATTCGCATCGACGGCATCGGATTCGTCCCGCTAAGCCAGGTCGTCGTCCATTGGGGCGGCACGAACATCAGCGGCGAATCGCTGAGCGTCACGCCGACCAGCGTTCAGTTCACGTCACCCGCTGGAAGCGGCACGATCCCCGTCACGATCGAAACGCCCAACGGCGTCAGCAACAGCTTCAGCTTCACCTACGTGCCGGGCGGTCCGACGCCGATCGTCTTCAGCGTCGCCGACGTCGCAACGATCGCCGGTCCGACAACACTCGCCTTCGGCCCCGACGGGCGGCTCTATGTCGCAACCGTTCAGGGGAAGATCGCGGCCTACACGCTTGACGACAACGGAAACGTCGTGGCCACGCAGAACATCAACACGCTCAACAGCGTCACGAACAACGGCATCCTCGGCATCGCGTTCAACCCGTTCGATCCGCCGAGTCCGGTCAAGCTCTATGTCGCCCATGGTCAGCTATTCGCGAACGGCGGTGCATGCTTCGAAGGCACGTCACCTTACTCGGGCGAAGTGACTGTCCTGACGGGCCCGAACTTCGACACGGCGATGCCGCTGATCACGGGCCTCCCTGTTTCGAATCACGATCACGGCATCAACGGCATGCAGTTCGACAACGCGGGCAACCTGCTGATCTGCGTCGGCGGCAACACGAACGCGGGCATTCCGGCGTGCAACATCGGCAACGTCCCTGAATCGCCGTTCAGCGCCGGCATTCTGAAGGCCGAAGTCTGGCGGCCCGATTTCAACGGCGCCGTGCAGTACATCGATCGCTCGACAAGCGCCTTCAACATGGACCAGGTCTTCGGCGACAACGTCGATCCGGTCCGAAACCTGGACTTCTATGTTTACGCCCCCGGATTGCGTAACGCGTACGATCTCGTTTACACGACGACAAACCGAATCTATGCAACCGACAACGGTCCGAACCCGAGCTTCGGTCCCGCGTCAACGTCGGCGACGACGCAATCCACGAACGATCCGAACGAAGGCGACGAATTCCTGTTAATCGAAGAGGATCACTACTATGGGCATCCGAATCGCAATCGCGGGCGTTGCGACGATCGGCAGAACGTCTACCACGATCTGAACGGCATGAGCGTCGAGGGCGTCTTCTCGCAGATGCTGACTGAACTGACGCCATCGACCGACGGAATCATGGAATATCGCTCCGAGGCATTCAACGGCGAAATGCGCGGTGACATCATCGTCCAGAAATGGAACGGTCCGACGCGACGCATCCAGCTTTCCGCCGACGGTCGAACGGTCCTCGCCAATGATGCGCTGAACGTCACGGCCGACAGCCTCGACATCACGATGGGCCCCGGCGGCACGATCTACGGTGCGAACTACTCGGACAACAAGATCAGTATTCTTCGACCGAGCGCCGCGAGCGGCCTGAACGCCTTCGACATCACGCCGTGGCGCGCACCGGCAACGGGCGGCACGCCGTTCGTCATCGCAGGTACGGGTTTCGGCACGATGGCCAATACGAGCGTCACCATCGGGGGCGTTCCCGCAACGCTCACGAGCGTCAACTCAACGCGAATCAAGGGCACGACGCCGGCGCACGCCGCCCCGCCCGACGGGTTAGTCGACGTCGTCGTGACTGTCGGCGGACCGAGCAAGACGATTCCCGCGGCCTTCCGATACCTTGTGGATCCGCGCGTCGGCCATGGACCTTCCGCGCTAATCGTCGTTGATCCGGGCGGCAACATTCTCGGCAGCAGCACTTATTCGCAGAATTCGTTCCTGATCACGAACAATTCGACAGGCGGCCACAAGATCGTTCGCGTCACCTACGATTTCCGGGACGCGATCTTCCCCGACGTCGTCTTTGACCCGACGGGCAACGCGGGCGATACGGCCTTCAAGCCCTTCCAGGTCAACACGGATGCCGGCATCGATCTCGGCGGACACGAGTTCCGCTGCCCGCATGATGGCGGTTTCGATAAGCTTGTCATCCGCTTCGACGACTTCCCTGTGGGTCAGACGTTCGGCTTCAGCGTCGACGCCGATCCGACGAGCATCAATGGCGCCACGCCGCCCGGCCCCAACGATTCCGGCAGCATCAGCGGTCTCGAACTGACGGGCGCATGGGTGACGGTCGTCTTCGACGACGGTACGAGCTATCGCCGACAGCTCTTCCTGACGCCAGGAAGCGAAACCGGCGCCAGAATCGACGCGCGCCCCACGGCGCTGCCGCGACCGGTGATTTCGGCGGTCGGTATCGCGAGCACGCCGGCGAATGTCGCCAACGCGAACCAGACGATTCGCGTCAACGGACCCGCGGGCGCGGTCGTTCGACTGCTCGTTGTCGACGGCGCGCTCTACACGTCGGGCCTCCCGGGCGGCGGTTTCGACATCGATCCCTTCGAGGCGAATACGGCGCGCGTCGTGACGGAGTACAACGGAACCGTCGGCGCCGGGGGAACGGTGGACATTCCCGTTACGCTGACAAAATTTGACGCTAACGCCGGCATCAATCACATCGTCGCCGCTTTCACGGACGCGCAAGGCCGCACCAGCGACGTGTCGAACGTTCTCATACTCGACTTGAACTGATGAGAAGGCTCCGAGCCGGCCCAGTCATGGGCCGGTCAGTGCGCCAACAGACGGGCGCATCGATCGCACAGGACAAAGCGCAGTTGGCGTTCGAGCGCGACTTCGAGTCCCCGGACATCCTGTGCCTTAGAAACCACCGCATGACTGCGCCGGCTCGGTATAAGGTTGGCGAGTTAGTACGGCGCTATCCACCGCCATCGATCACGCCGCGCTCCGCGAGCATCGCAACCAGCTCTTCCACGCACGCCTCGACGCTCCATTGATCCGTCGCCAGCACGAGGTCCGGCGACGCCGGCGCTTCGTACGGAAACGAAACGCCCGGAATATTCGCCAATTCTCCCGAGGCCGCACGTTCGTAGATCCCGCTCGTGTCGCGAGACTGACAGTACTCGAGCGGCGCCGCGCAATGCACGATCAGCATGCGATCCGCACCGACGACGTTACGCGCCCGCTGCCGCGCCGCTTCCGTCGGCGCGACGAACGCCGCGATGCAGATCAGACCGTTCTCATTCAGCACCTTGAAGAGTTCCGCAGCGCGCCGCAGATTCTCCGATCGATCCTGCTGCGTAAAGCCGAGATCGCGGCTGAGGCCCAGCCGCATCGACTGGCCATCCAACACGGCGCACGCCCGCCCCATTTCGAACAGCCGGCGCTCCAGCGCCCGCGCAATCGACGTCTTGCCGGATCCGCCGAGCCCTGTCAGCAGAAGCGTTACGGGCCTCTGCCCGAAACGGGCCGCACGCTCGTCCGGCGTCACGTCGCTGGGTCGCTCGCTCAGCGTCTCGCTCTGCGGCTCCGTTTCCCAATGATCGCGCCTCGCCGCGTCAGTCTGCGTATCGAGGATCATCCCCGCGCCGACCGTTACGTTAGAGACGCGGTCGATCACAATGAACGCCCCCGTCGCCCGATTACGTTTGTACGCGTCGAATGCGATCGGCTGGTTCAATCGGATCGCACAACGACCGATCTCGTTCAGCGCCAGGCGCTCGGCCGGCTCGCGGTTCAGCGTATTGACATTCATGCGATATCGGATCGACTTGATCGTCCCGATCGCGTCCTTCGTCATCTGCTTGATCGAATATTGCCTGCCGGGCGACAGTGGCGCATCCGCCATCCACACGACCATCGCCTCGAATGTGTCCGCCACGCGCGGCACGTTGTTCGGATGCACGAGCACGTCGCCGCGACTCACGTCGATCTCGTCCTCCAATGTCAGCGTTACGGCTTGCGGCGCAAACGCGCTGTCCAATTCGCCGTCGAACGTCACGATCGACTTCACTTTGCTGCGCCGGCCGGACGGCAGCGCAACCAACTCATCACCCTTGCGAACGACGCCGCTCGCGACGGTCCCGCAGAAACCGCGGAAGTTCAGATCGGGACGATTCACATACTGCACGGGGAATCGCAGATCGATCAGGTTGCGATCGCTGGCGATGTGCACGTTCTCGAGCAGGTGCATCATCGTGCTGCCCTGGTACCAGGACATGTTCGTGCTCGGCTCGACGACATTGTCGCCCTTCAGTGCCGAGATGGGAATGAACCGCACATCGCCGATTTCGAGCCGCGCCGACAGATCCGTGTATTCGCCTCGGATCCTGTCGTACACGTCCTCGCTGTAGTCGACGAGGTCCATCTTGTTGATCGCGACGACGATGTGCCTGATTCCCAGTAGCGACGCGATGAAACTGTGACGGCGCGTCTGCGTAACGATACCGTGGCGCGCATCGATCAGAATGATGGCCAGATCGCACGTCGACGCACCCGTCGCCATGTTGCGCGTGTACTGCTCGTGCCCGGGCGTGTCGGCAATGATGAATTTGCGTTTTGCCGTCGAGAAATAACGATAGGCCACGTCGATCGTGATCCCCTGCTCGCGTTCGGCCTTCAGACCGTCCGTCAGCAGCGCCGGATCGAAATCATCCCCCGTCGTCCCATGCCGAAGCGAGTCCTTGCGAATCGCCGCGAGCTGATCCTCGTAGATCATCTTCGAGTCGTAAAGGAGCCGACCGATGAGCGTGCTCTTACCGTCGTCGACGCTCCCGCAGGTCAGCAGGCGCAACAACTCCTTGCGCTCATGCTGTGCAAGGTAGGCGTTGATATCAGTCGCGATGAGGTCGGATTGATGGGACATTGTTAGTGGTCAGTAGTCAGTCATCAGCTTTCTGTCGTCAGTTCTCAATCGCTTGCTTTCTGATTAGCCGCCAGGTCATTCGAATCGTCCCCAGTCGCAGCGCAGCACGGTAACTGAATACTGAACACTGAGTACTGATGACTCAGAAGTACCCCTCCCGTTTCTTCTCTTCCATGGATCCCGCCTGATCGAAGTCGATCACCCGGCCCTGTCGTTCCGATTGCTTCGTCAGCAACATTTCCTGGATGATCTCCGGCAGCGTTGTCGCCGTCGATTCCACGGCACCCGTCAGCGGATAGCAGCCCAACGTGCGGAAACGCACCATTTTCATCATGGGCTGCTCGCCCGGTTTCAGCGGCAGTCGATCGTCATCCACCAGAATCAGCGTGCCGTCGCGCTCCACGACCGGTCGCTCCGCCGCGAAATACAGCGGCACGATCGGAATCTGCTCCAAGTGGATGTACTGCCATACGTCCAGCTCCGTCCAGTTCGACAACGGGAAGACGCGGATGCTCTCGCCCTTGTGGACCTTGCCGTTGTAGAGATTCCAGAGTTCGGGGCGCTGATTCTTCGGGTCCCAGCGATGATTGCGATCACGGAACGAATAGACGCGCTCCTTCGCGCGCGATTTCTCTTCGTCGCGCCGCGCCCCGCCGAAGGCCGCATCGTAGCCGCCCTTCTCCAGCGCCTGTAGCAGCCCCTGCGTCTTCATGATGTCCGTATGGACCTTACTGCCGTGCGTGAACGGACCGACGCCTTCGCGAATGCCGTCCTGGTTAATGTGCACGAGGACTTCCAGCCCCATCTGCTGGCGGATCACGACGTCCCGATGCTCGATCATCGCCCCGAATTTCCACGTTGTATCGACGTGCAACAGCGGAAACGGCGGCCGGCCGGGATGGAACGCCTTCATGGCCAGCCGAAGCATCACGGCCGAGTCCTTCCCGATCGAATACAGCATCACGGGATTTTGAAATTCCGCAGCGACTTCCCGGATAATGTGAATGCTCTCGGCTTCGAGCTGCTTGAGATGGGTCAGGCTGTAAGTCGTCATGCCGATCTGATGCCGTGCGACGCGTCGTTCCGCCGGCGAGGCGGCCTCGTCCGCCCCGCAAGATCCACTTTTTCTAGGCCGCTGTAGAATACACGGCACGCACAGAGGTCACAACGAACACACGATCCCCCGCGACCTGAGAGGAATTCCCGCTCATGCAATGCAACAACGCGATCGTGACGGTCGATCTTGGACCGCGGTCCTACGACATTCATGTCGGCGCCGGTCTCCTCGACGCTCTGGGCCCGACAATCCGGAGCGTCTGCGACGCCGATCAGATCACGATCGTCACGGATAAGAACGTCGCTGCCCACTATTCGAAACGTGCAGTCGAATCCGTCGAGACTGCCGGCTTCTCTGCAAAGACGATCACGATCCCGCCCGGCGAGTCGTCCAAATCGCTCGCCATGGCGCAACGCATTTACGATGGTCTCGCCGAACGCCGTCGCGGCCGCCGCGACCCGATCGTCGCACTCGGCGGAGGCGTCGTCGGCGATCTGGCAGGATTCGTCGCCGCCACGTGGATGCGTGGCGTGCCATTCGTTCAATGCCCGACGACGACCGAGTCCATGATCGATGCAGGCGTCGGGGGAAAAACCGCCGTCAACCACGAATCCGGCAAGAACCTGATCGGCGCATTTCATCAACCCATAGTCGTCGTCATGGACATCGAAACGGCCCGAACGCTTGAGGACCGCGACTTTCGAGCGGGGCTCGCCGAATCCGTCAAGCACGCGCTGATCTCGGGCGATGACTTCCTCCAATGGCACGAAGCCAACGCCACTCGCATCCTGGGCCGGGATCCGTCGGCGCTGAGCGAACTGGTACTTCGCAATTGCCGGATCAAAGCGGACGTTGTCCAGGCGGACGAACGTGAATCGACCGCCGACGAAGTCGGTCGCGCTGTCCTCAATTTCGGCCATACCGCCGGACACGCCTTCGAGACGCTCAGCCAAGGTGAGCTCCGCCACGGCGAGGCAGTCTCATTGGGAATGGTCGTCGCTCTCGCCCTCAGCGTCAGCGAAATGGGGCTCGCCGCGGACGTCCGACGCCGGGCGGAATTACTCCTCGAAGCACTCCAGCTACCTATCCGATCAACAGCTGATTTCGACATTGACGACGTATTTCGTGCGATGTCGCAGGACAAGAAAAATGTGGCTAATCAGCTGCGTTTCGTGTTGTTGAAGGGCCTTGGCGACGCCGCCTGGTATCGGACCGGAGTATGCAGGGTTGTGGCATCCGCGATCGCGGATGTTATTGGACGATGACGGGCCGCCGAGTCAATCATAACTATATAAATTGCAGTATCTTACAGATTCACACCCCGACTCTGCTTGTCTACGGACAATTGCATTCGCAGAATGTTGATTTCAGGCAACACGATCGCGTATCATCAATGCTGAGAATGAAATCTGGAGCAGGCCGCGCGCATTTATTGCCGCCTCGCACACCTGTTCCGGTTAGAGAAGCAGCAAGGAAAGTGGAAAGAATGCTCAAAATTCGCAATACAGTGCTCGCCGCGGGGCTCGCCCTGCTTGTACTTGCTGGAGTGGCCCAAGCGGCAACCATCAACTACGGCGACTACTTCGGCATCGGCGCAGGCCAGGTCGACTTCATCAACGTGCGTGAGGCATCGGCGACGGATCCATATCCGGCGAACGATCCGCTTTACGGCGCACCTATTCGCGACGGCAACCGGCTGATCTTCACGCCGCTGACCTTCGCGTCCTTCGCCTCGAACGGCGCAGCGGACACGACGTCCGGCACGCTCAGCATGATCATTCGCGCCGATGTCGGTCAGTTCCTCACGTCAATCTTCATTCGCGAAACAGGCGACTTCTCGCTGCTTGGCGTGGGTACGCCGGCAACGTCCGCCACAATCAACGGCCTTTTGACGATCACGGAACTCGCACCCGGCTCTGCTCCGACCATTACGTCCACATTGGGTGTCATGCCCGCCGCGCCCTACGCGTTGCCCGCCGATATGGCCGGTGAATTCGTCGCGACGACGGAAATCGATGTGTCAGGGCTCGGCTTTACCGAGGTCGTGCTGAACTTCAACAACAATCTCCAGACGACGTCGGAAAATGGCACCGTCTCCTTCATCCAGAAGAAGACCGTGGTTATCACCGTCAATCCTGAGATTCCGGAACCCGCCACGCTGAGCCTGCTCGCGATCTCCGGCGTCGTGTTGCTCCGACGGCGAACGCGCCGCTGAGCTATCCCCATTCAGACAGGACATTTGAGTAGTCAGGGCCCGCGATGATTCGCGGGCTCTTTTTTTTGGTTCTCGGAAGCCCATACCGCGGCGTCCGTCGCCGATCCTGATTCGGCGACGGTGGGCGCTCTAATGGCCGCCTATTCTGGGACCCTTTCTTCAATTGGGCTCGCATCGACTGGACTCAAGTTATTTGGCCTTGAATTACGCCCCAATTACGCCTTACGATCCTGCAAGGAAAGACTAAAAACACGTCCATCCATTCGATGGACGGCCGCAGACTGCATACCGTTCCTTTGGGGGGAATCCGATGCGTATCGCTACGTTTGTATTCGCGCTCGGCGTCTTGTTTGCCGCGAGTTCGGCCAATGCCGTCCCGATCATTTACGGGGACTTCCTCGGTGTGAATGCCGGCGAAGCAGATTTCCTCGACGTTACCGAAGACTCAGCCACCGATATGACGCCGCTCTTCGAGTCGCCGTTCTTCAATCCGAACGCGCTGTCATTCATACCGGTCGCATTCACATCGTCATCATCCAATGGTGCGACCGATACGACAATTGCGACGCTTACAATGACGATTCGCGCCGACGCGGGCTTCCAGATCGGTCGCATCATCATCGATGAGACCGCCGACGCCACACTCAGCGGAGTCGGAACGGCGGCGACATTCGCATCGATCGCAACGGGCGTCGAGATCGAGGATCTCATTCCGGGACTCGGCGGCGTGATCAATGACGATGTGGTCTTCGGACCGGGCAACCACTTCGAGCTGCCTCCCGCGATCTTCGTTGATATCGACGGCAACCTCGTCGTCGACCTGACGGGACTCGGCGTCGTTCAGGCCAAACTGACAATCAATCACTCGCTTGAGACGGGCAGTGAAATGGGCACGACCTCTTTCATTCAAACCAAGACGTTCGGCATCGATGTCGAGTCCGTCAGCATCCCCGAACCGTCGGCAATCGCGCTGCTCGGCATGGGACTGATCGGCGTTCTTCGACGACGCACGCGATGACGCATCGAGCGATTGTCGCCATGCCCACAATGAGCTGACACAATACGTGGGGTTGATCAGGGTATTCGGAGCAGGGCGCGCAAAGGCGTGCCCTGCTTTCTTTTGATTTGAAATTCGGAATCGCTGAAAGAGTTACGAGGACGACGCGCGCCTTCCGACCCGCAACGGATTGGCGAGCCGTCGAAGCCGCTCAGGCTAATCCACGCCAGCCGCCCACTTACCCGCCGATTCCAAGGCTGGAAACCCAGCGACTCCCGCTCCCGATTGAGCTGTCGCCCGAGAGCGCCGCCGCGATATCGGCAATCGCCTTTCGAACCGGGTTACGCGTCGTCACGGGCTCGCCAAGATCGCTCGCCGCGCCCACCGATTTGTAGTGATTCGGAACGAGACCGATCGGCTTCTTGTTGACGCGCTTTTCCAGCTGGTCCGCCGTGACGGAGTGAATCTTCGTATTGTATCGGTTGATGACGAATTCGATCTGATCGAGCGACATGCCGAACTCGAGAAGCCCGTCCGTCAACCGGCCGGCATTCAGAACGCCGGCGACAGTCTGCTGGCACACGATGAGGAGCTTGTCGCACATTTCGATGGCGCAGCCCGTCCTTGCATCCAGCCGCCTTGGAATGTCCAGGACGACGTAGGGAAACCACGTTTGCAGCAGACCTATGATCTCCTTGAGAGAACTCTCGTCGATCTCCTGTCCCTGCTGAATTCCCGCGGGACGCGGAAGTACCGAAACACCCGACGGCAGTTCGATCATCACGTCTTCGACATTCTGCCGATCGAATTCGTCGAACTGGCACAAATCGAAAATCGTATGTCGCGGGCTGAGATCCCATGCCTTGGCGACCATACCGAATTCGAAATCCACGTCCACGAGCGCCGTCGTCTTCGCGACTTCCGCAAGGGCCATGCTCAGATAACAGGAAAGCGTCGTCGCTCCGGCGCCGCCCGTCGAACCGACGACGGCAAACGTCTTGGATTCGACGTCGCCGCTTCGAACGCCGGCGGGAACATCCTGCAATGCGCCCTGCAGCGCCGTGATCAAGTCCCTCACGTCCAGGGGCCGTGATGCAAACTGCCGGCATCCCACGCGCTGCGCATGGATGATCCGGCTGACGTCATTGGACCCTGTTACACCCACGATCGCGAGATGCGGCTTGACCTCGAGTGTCTCGATGATGACATCGAACGCGTCATCCGCGTCCAGGTCGAGAATCATCGCCTCAACGTCTTCAATACCGATGGCCGTTCGCAATTCGTCGCGTTTCGTTGTCGTCACCGCAACATCGAATCCGTCGATCTTCTGAAGAACGGGATCGTGAATACCATGAATGCAGATCTTGCGCGTCGCCACGGAAGAATCCTCCCACTGAACATCGCCGGAGTCGTTCAGTTCAACCTTACAATTCGGTTATCGAGCACCTTCCCGCACCGCTTGCGATGAATCGCGAATCGGCTTGTCCGATAACGGCTCCGTCCATCCACGTAGGAAAAATCGGACCCATTCATTTCTTATGGGCCGCTCAGTCGGCTCCGATATATCGCATGCCCGATAGCTTCCAATCGGTATCTTCATGCCGAGCCGTTGCAGTCGGGGCCGAACAGAAACGTCAATACGCTTCGGCGGGATTTCGTCGCGACGACGCCCGCCGGACCAAATGGGACGACACTATGACTGCAACTGCTCTGCTTCTCGCAACGATGCTGATCAGCCCGAATCTGAACGGCACGACGCCCATCGGTGAAATGAGGGAAATCACGCCGGCCTCGGCCCCCTCCCCTCGCCCGGAATCGACTTCCGCACAACGCGTCGAGCAGCTCGCCCGGGCCGACAGAAACGAATGGGACGACTTCCGCGACTTCCCGTCTCGGCCGACCGCCCCATCGCAGGACGAGGCCGCCGGCTCCGCCAAACTGCCCGAGATCGAACCGGCGAAGCCCTCCGGCCCCATGCCGACCAAGCCGTCCATCGACCCCGTCGACATCGTCGCCGAGCCCTCTGCAACACCGCAGACCAGGACCCCGATTGACCCGATGCGGCTTCCCGCCGTTGGTCCCAAAGTCGTGGCGAACCTCAGCTCCGCGGATGCTGCCGGCCCGACGGCACTCACGCCCATGATGAAACTGACAGTCGATCATTCGACGACAATCGAACTCGACAAACCCGTCGATGCCGCCGGCATCACGGACCCGGAAATCGCGGACCTGATCGTGCTGTCGCCCGAGAAACTCATGCTCGTCGGCAAGAACCCCGGTGCGACTCAGTTGCGACTGCGAACCGGCGAGAGCGTCAGCGTGCACCACATTCACGTCGAACCCAACACCGAGGTGCTCAACGAACTCATTCGATCCGTCGCTCCGAGCGCCGATGTGCGCGTCGGCGCCGTCAAGGGACAGATCGTGCTGTCGGGACGCGTATCCGACGTCATGGACGTCACGCGAATCGAAGACCTGGCCAAGGCCTATCAGGGCGGCCCCGTCATCAATCATCTGAATGTCGCGGGCGTTCAGCAGGCCTTGCTCCGCGTCGTCGTCGCCGAAGTGAATAAGGACGCCGCCCGAAAGCTCGGCGTCAATTGGGGATTCGGCGCATCCGACTTGTCGCGCGACGTCTTCTTCGCCAACAACCTCGGCAATATCAACCCGACGTCCTACGGCAGCAACGGCCTGCCCAACGTTCTTGACGGCCAGCTCAACTACAGCGTCGCACCGACCGCCATCGGCCAGGCCGCGAACTTCACGATCGGTTTCCCCCGGGCCGAGTTGCAGTTCTTCATGAACGCACTGCGCGAGAACAGCCTCGGGCGGACCCTTGCCGAGCCCAACCTCGTCGCCATCAGCGGCCAGACGGCCACGTTCCTCGCGGGCGGTGAGGTTCCGATCCCAGTCACCCAGGGCGGCGCCACGGCCGGCGCTATCACATTGCAATACAAGGAATTCGGCGTTCGCCTCGCGTTTACGCCCACTGTCATCGGCGGCCAGCTGATTCGACTCCACGTTATGAGCGAAGTGAGCGACGCCGTTCCGCAGGCTCAGCAGTTCAACGGCCTGCCGACGTTCAGCTTCCAGACGCGACGCGTCGAATCGACCGTCGAATGCGGTAATGGGCAGACGTTCGCCATGGCCGGCCTGCTCGACGACTCGATCCGGGCCGTCTCATCGAAGATTCCGGGGTTGGGCGATTTGCCGATCCTGGGCACGCTGTTCAGCTCCGTGGACTATCAGCGATCGAAGACCGAGCTCGTCGTGCTCGTCACGCCCGAACTCGTTGCACCGCTCGATCCCGGCATGATCAACACCTATCCCGGCGCGGATATCAGCGAACCGACTGACTTTGAACTCTTCATGCAGCAGAAACTCGACGGCGGCCCGAGGGCATCGGCGCCCGTGACTCAGAAGGTCGCGCCCGACGCCTACGTCGGCCAACCGCAGCGCACCGTTATCACAGCAGGTGACATCGGTATTGAAGGCCCGTGGGGAATGACGGGCGACTGATCGCGTGCCGGCCCGCGTGCGTCGCCCTGCGACGATCGCGCCGCCGACGTACAAATGCGATGAGACGACAGAGGAGTAACACGCGGAACACACGGAAGTTGACCCCGCGGAGGATGATCTGGCTATGAACCCCAAAGATGCGATCATGGATGACGTCACGACGACCGCAGACGCCCCCGACCTTGATGTGAAATTATCGGATGTTCCGACGCCCACGTCGGCCGCGTCGAAACTCGCCGCCAAGGCGAACGCACCCAAGTCCAAGTCCGACGCCGTCGTCGCCGCCGAAATCTCGGAAATCGAGCGCGCCGTCCGCGACTACCGCGTCATTCGAACGCTCAGCGAAACGGCCACCAGCGTCGTCTATAAAGCCGAACACAAGCGGACGAAGCGCAATGTCGCGATCAAAGTCGTCTACAACAACGCGAAACCCAGCGCCGATCTGATCGACAGAGCGCGCGTCGAAATCGATCGCGCAACGCACCTGAACCACCCGGGCATTGCCCGTCTGCTCGACGCCGGTCTGACCAGCGAGGGGCACTGCTACCTGATCAGCGACTTCATCAAGGGAATCTCGCTCGACGAGTACGCAAGCGTTCACAAGCTCTCGTCCGGCGACCGACTCTCGATCCTGTCCAAGATCTGTGAGGCCGTCCAGTACGCGCACCAGCGATGCGTGCTCCATCGCGATCTCCGACCGACGAACATCGTCATCGACGGCAAGTGCAACCCATGCATCGTGGGATTTGGAAACGCCGCCGTCACGGGCGTCGATGTCGGCGTCAACGACGACATCGCCCGCAAGCGTGAATTCGGCGAGTTCCTCGCCTACAAGTCCCCGGAACAGGTCGAAGGCCGCGGCCACGACATCGACGTCCGAACCGACGTCTATTCGCTCGGCGTCATCGCCTACGAACTGCTGACAGGGACCCTCCCCTACCATGTGAAGACGGCCAATCCGAAGGACTTCGTCCAGACCATCTCGACGGAAATGCCGCCGAAACCGAGCGCCGTCAAGCCCGCCCTGCGTGGCGATCTTGAAGCGATTCTCCTGAAAATGCTGGAAAAACGCCCGGAAGCGAGATACCAGACGATCACCGGCGTCCTCACGGACTTCCACAATTTCTTCCAGGAGCGACCGATCAGTGCAAGGTCCGCCGGCGCCTTCTACGAATTCCGAAAACTCGCCTCGCGCTACAAATCACGAACGATCTCCGTTGTCATTGCGTTCCTCGCCCTGCTCGCATTCGCGTTGCATATCCATCACACGACACGCGCCACGGAACGAAACCGACTGACGGGTGAGATCGAACGCGCCGAAGCGCAGGCCGCCAATGTCGCCATGCAGCGCGACACGGTCATCGCCGAACTCGCGACGCTGAAGAACGCCGCGTCCAACGCCGCCGAATCCCAGGCGGAATTCACGGACAAAATCGGCGCACTGAACGCATCCCTCGCTGCCACGCGAGAGAAGGTTGAAGCCAGTGAGCTGCGTGCCGAACGCGCAGAAGAAGTCAGCGAACGATCCGATCGCATCGCCTCCTATTTCCCGAATCTCTTCACCTCGGGATTCGCGGGTCGAACCATCGGCAAGGAGAAGTCGATCCAGTTCCTTGACGAATCGGCCCAACGCGCCGCCCTCGACTTCAAGGACGCTCCCGTCATTCAGGCGGCGATCTATCTCCACTTGGCCACGGCCTACCAGAACATGGAAGCCCCGGGCAAAGCGGCCGCCATCGCCAAGACGGGCCTCGGCATCTTCCGGGAGCAGGTCGGCGAAAACAACGAAGATACGATCGCCGCACTCAACCGCGTCACGTCCGCCCTCTACGAAGATGGCGCTTACGCCGAGTGTGAACCCTATGCCCGGAAACTCGTCGACGCGGCGAACCGGATCTACGGTCCGACCCATAGTCGAACCCTCACAGCAACGCACAACCTCGGCATGACTCTCTACCTCAACAACAAGCTCGACGAGGCCGGCGACGTTCTCCAACGCGTCGTTGATGAACGACGAAGCGCACTTGGCGAAACGAACGATAAGACCGTCGCGTCGATCCACGCCCTCGCCATCGTCCGCTATGAACAAGGTCGTCATGCTGACGCCGCAAACCTCTTCCGAGAGGAAATCGCGGCGCTTCAAGAAGAATCGCCCGGCGGCCATTGGCACATCGCCGACGCACGCAGCCGACTCGGCAGTTGCTACACGTCCATGGGGCAGTTCGAGGAAGCCGAGTCCATGCTCCTCGACAGCTTCGCGGAACTCAAAGACACATTCGGCGAACAGGACACGATGACAAATCAGGCTCGCTCGCGCCTGTTCAACCTCTACAAGGCGTGGGGCCGTGACGACGACGCCAAGGCCTATAAGCCCAACTGATCGTCACTAACAGTACTTACTCCTCCATTCCCCGGGCGTCTTGTTCGCAGAAATGCGGTCAAGACGCCTTTTTTGTTGAGTGGCCGTATTCGCGAACTGAATCGCTTCAATGCGGCAGGCCCCGTTTCGCGCGGTTGCCCCGCCTCCCCAGTTGCCCAGGACGGCATCATACGCTTTCCGCCGTCTCCATCTATCCGGGCCATCCGCCGGGTCGAAAATTCTCGCACCACTCCACGATTCCGCCGGGCTTTTCGCAATACCATCGCCCGCCCGCAACATGCTTAGAGAAGGACGCCTCATCGGGATGAATCCAAAGCCCTGATTCACTCCCACGGCAGGCAATCGACGTATACCCCGTTTGGTCATTCAAACGAATCTGTCGGATTCGGCCGCGCGAATTCTGCGCGCCGGCAAGCTCAGACGCCGTAGTGCAATCATCCCGGAAGGACGAAGGAGGCCATATGTACAACGCCAAGAAACTCGCCATCACGCTATTCACCGCCGCGACGCTCGCCGCTCAAGTCGCAGCGGCCGCGCCGCGCGACGTTCAAATCAGAGAAGTCAACTTCCAGACGGGCGTCGTCCAACTGTTCAACTTCGGCGCAGCCGCCGAATCACTGAACGGCTGGCAATTCTGCACCTTCGACGACAACCAGCTGTTCCAGTACTCAGGCGCCACTGGCCTGAACGGTCGAACCATCAATCCCGGCGCTTCTCTTTACATTCACACGCTCAATGACGCCCCCGGCGGAGATCCGGATCGAATGAACCTCTCGGCGCTCGGCGGCGGCTTCGCCACGCCCATCGATGCGGGTCCGTTCGCCATGTCGCTCTATGGTGCAGGCGCGGGCTTCACGACGGCAAGCCGAATGGTCGACCACGTCATGTGGAATATCAACGGTGCGAATCCAGGCCTGACAAGTCGCGCCGACATCGCCGTCACGGCGGGGCTCTGGACATCCGAACTCGATTACGTCTCGACGACGGCCGGTACAGTATCGATCAACTTGTCCGACCTCTCCGGCGGTCTCCTCCATGGCCCCGCCAACTACGCGCCCGTCGAGCCCGCCGTCGATCGCGACGTACAGTTCCGATTCCTCGACTTCCAGAATGGTACGATTGAACTGTTCAACTTCGGCGCAACGCCCGTCGATCTCAGCGGCTGGCGACTTTGCACCTTTGACGAAAACCAATCATTCCAGTACACGGCTGCGGCAGGACTCAACGGCGTCTCCATCGATGGGGGCGCAACATTGACGATCCACACGCTCAACAACGCCCCCGCCGATCCGACGCACATCAACATTTCCGCATTGGCCGGCGCTTTCGCGTCGCCGTTCGACAACGGTCCCTACGCCCTTTCGATCTACAACAACAACCTCGGCGGATTCACGACCCCCGCCGCCATCGTCGACCATGTGATGTGGGATGACGGCACGGCGCCCGTCGGATTCGAAGGCCGCGCCGACGTCGCCGTCGCCGCGGGCCTTTGGACATCCGACACTGACTTCGTGCAGACGGCCTCGAATACGGGCTTCATTCAGTTGCTCGACATCAGCGGCGGCCTCGCCCACGGCCCGTCGGACTACGAAGCCGTCGCGCCGTCCGTCGATCGCGACATCCAGATTCGATTCGTTGACTTCGTCAGCGGCACGATCGAACTCATCAACTTCGGCGGAACGCCCCACGACCTGTCGGGCTGGCGATTCTGCACGTTCGACGAGAATCAGTCCTTCCAGTACACCGACGCGTTGGGCCTCGACGGCGTATCTATCGACGCCGGCGCGACGCTGACGATCCATACACTCAACGACGCTCCCGGCGGCGATCCGACGCGTATCAACCTCTCGGCGCTCGGCGGCGCATTCGCGACACCGCTCGATAACGGGCCCTATGCACTATCACTCTACAACAACAATCTCGGCGGCTTCACAACACCGGCCGCCATCGTCGACCACGTCATGTGGGATGACGGCACGGCGCCCGTCGGCTTCGAAGGCCGCGCCGACATCGCTGTCGCCGCAGGGCTCTGGTTGAATGACACTGACTTCGTAACCACGACGGGGACGACTGCCGCAGTCCAATTGCTCGACGAAACAGGCGGCTTGGCGCATAGCCCCGCCGACTACGCCGTCCTCGAAGGCGCACTGCCTCTGCCCGATCCCATCGAACTTGGTGATTTTTCCGTCCGGCTGCTCCCGATTGCCACGGGCCTGACCTCTCCCGTCGATCTCACCCACGCCAACGACGGATCCGGTCGACTCTACCTCGCGCTGCAGACGGGCCAGATACTCGTGATTGAAAATGGCAACGTCCTGCCGGCACCGTTCCTCGACCTCACGGCGCAGCTGCCGGCGCTCAACGCAGGCTTCGACGAACGCGGACTTCTCGGCATCGCGTTCCATCCCGACTTCGCCAATAACAACCGCTTCTTCGTCCGCTACTCCCGGCCCCGCGTCGGTGATCCAGGTGAAGCGTGCGTCGGAACGTCACGAGGCTGCCACGAAGAGCTTCTGTCGGAATTCACCGCTATCTCCGGCACGCAGGCCGACGCAGGCTCCGAGCGCATCCTCTTCCGCGTCGATGAACCCGAATTCAATCACAACTCCGGCTCGCTTGCCTTCGGTCCCGACGGCAATCTGTACTGGGGACAGGGCGACGGCGGCGGCGCCAATGACGGCCTGGACAATCCGCTGCTTCCGCACGGTCCGACGGGCAACGGCCAGAACATCGAAACCGCGCTCGGCAACATTCTTCGCATCGATGTGGACGGCCCGCCGGATGTTGGGCTCGAATACAAAGTGCCCGCCGACAATCCGTTCGTGGGCGTCACGGGCGTGGACGAAATCTACGCCTACGGGTTCCGAAATCCCTTCAAGATCGCATTTGACAACGGACCTGGCGGCGACAACAGCCTTATCGTCGCGGATGTCGGCCAGGCGCGCATCGAAGAGATCGACGTCGTCACGCTCGGCGGTAACTATGGGTGGTCAAAGCGAGAAGGCAACCAGTGCTTCGATCCGTTCGATGCCGGCGCCCCGCCGGCGGCGTGCGTCGCCACGGGCCCCTTCGGCGAACCGCTTCTGCCGCCGTTCGCGGAATACGATCATAACAACGGCGACGGTATCTCCATCATCGGCGGCTTCGTCCATCGTGGCTCAGAGTTCCCCGGCCTGAACGGCCGCTACGTCTTCGGCGACTTCAGCACCGGCTTCAGCAGCCCGGACGGCAAGCTGTATCACCTCGACTATGAGAACGACTCGAGCACGATCTTCGAATTTCTCAACGGCCCAGACAATGATCCGATTGGGTTGTTCGTCAAGGGATTCGGCGAAGATGCCAACGGCGAAGTATACCTACTCGGTTCGACCGCACTCGCGCCGTTTGGAACCGGCGGCATCGTCATGAAGATCGTCCCGCTCAAGGGCGACATCAACGGCAGCGGCGCCGTCGAGTTCAGCGACGTCGCCGAATTCGCCGCCGTCCTCGTCGGCAATGAAAATGACGCCAACAAGATCGAACGCGCCGACATGGATGACAGCGGTGTAGCGGACGGCGACGATATCGCCGCGTTCGTGGCAGCGATCCTGCCTTGACGCACTGACGCATGGCGGCCGATCGAAGCATCCAACATTGCACTGATCGGCCTAAGCTCACCAATTCCCAATTTCCCTCGAAGCCCCGGGACGCGTGTCCCGGGGCGTTTTTCATTGAGGCGCGCGGCCCGTCACGCCCTCTTCGCACAATAACGCGTCCATGCCGACTGTAACCGCCTGTGCGCTTTCAACAATTGTGCAAATCGTCGTCCATCCCGCCCGCCCTTCGCACGCATCAAGTCGACCAGCGCCCGCTTCTCCTTCGCCGACCAGGTGGCCAGTTCATCTACCAGCGCTGCGAGCGGCGCTAATCGCTCGAACCCGTCCTGTTCTCCATTCAGCCAACGTGCTCGCGACCGAACGCCCAGCGACTTGGCAACATCCTCGACCACGCGTTCGACAGCGCGACGACGAGGACATCCCGTATGCGCCGCGATCAACCGAGTCGCGCCCTCGCTCAGTTGAATCAGACGCCGCTCCGGGAAAAAGGTCGACCGCTTCGCGCCCGGCAGCGACAGAATCAGATCGCCCCGCGCCAACGCCCGCAACGTCTGCTTGTCACTGCGATACCCGCGCCGCGCCGAAACCTTCCGGTACTCCCGCTCCGCCAGTTTCCGCACGTCCGCATCGACCGGTCGAAAACCGAATCGATAGTAGAACCAGAACGCACCGCTGCCGATCGCCTCCGCATTCCCCGCACCGAACTGATACGGGTTCGCGATGAAGTGATCGCAACCGAACAATGTGCGAAATGTCCGCAGCGTCTGTGCGAACAGGAATGCCGCCTCGCTGCCGCGATACTCCTCGAAAATGTTGATCCCCGTGTTCCCCTGGGCGAACAACGGGCTCACGCCGCCGTAACCGATCGGCACTCCGTTCGACAGCAGAAGGTATCCGTAGTTGCCCTCGACGACCGGCCGCGATTCACGTACGACGCCGAACACCGCGAGATACGCTCCCTCGCCCAGCGGCGCCAGCCAGACCTCCGCCGGATCGCCGACATTCATGCTGAATACTTCGCGATGACGCGCCACCAGCGCCGCCTGTGCCACGTCGATGACAATTCGCCCCTCCTTCGGCGTGAGCAATCGGATTCCCGCGAGCGGCGTCGCAATCATTCGCCCCGGATTCGCCGGCAGCCTCCGCATCCCCTTGCGAATAACGACACGTGTCAGATTCAGCCGATTCCGCGTGATGGACGCGGCACAATCGCCGAGCTTCCAGGCGACGGGCAGGTCCGCATCCTCGTAAAGGTCCTTCCCCGTCGCACGCAGCCGCCCCTCGGACTGCATCTGGCGGATCAGCCAGTCGAAGTCCGTCCCCGCCGAATCGCCGCGTGCGATATCCAGCCACTCCTGCGTCGAATAGTCGCCTTCGCTGAACGCCGTATCCTCCGCCGGCGCCAGCATGAGCGACAGAATCTCGTCGAGCACCTGCGTGTTCTCGAAGTCAGGCCAGTCGATTTCGACGTTCCCCGGACAGTGCTTGACCAGCCAGCGAGCGACATCCAGCGAGTAGCGATAGTGAATCGTCGTGCCGGCGATGCCCGTGTCGTCAAGCTGTTTGCCCCGTGTTGCCGGCAACGCCGCGACCCGCTCCTGAAACGAGTCGAGGGCTCGCGTCGCAAGTGCGAGCGTTTCGGCACTGTCAGGGAAAGCGCGCAAAAAGAGCAGCGTCTGATGAAGCAGTTTAAGCGTCGGAAGTGTTTCAATGTCGCACTGCTTCAAGTCGTTGAGCAGCCGCGATTTCTCCGCAGCGGCAGCGGCGCCGAACACATTTCGCAATGCGTGAAGGTGCTTGACAACGGATCTCGGTGCAGCCATCGATGCGACCTCCTGTCAGTCACAGGATTCTGGCCGCCGTCGTCATCGAAGTCGAGCAATGATGTGTGAGAATATCCAGGCGTCAGAGCGTCAATCGGCACCCGTTTGGTTCGATTTGTCCATCGAAGCAAACTCGGCCGGCAACCCCGTCGCCTATTTCGAGACGGAGCCCTCAGCGGACCACGAGCGTCGCCCGTTGTTCCGCGATGGATATTCGAGCGATGCATCCGCTGTTGAATTCCAGGTAGTCGGCCTCAATGCCGTCGGAGAAAATGACGCCGTTCTGCGGCATGAGCGATTCGATCACCAGCATCTGGTCCTGATTGATCTCGCCCACGACCATGTCCGCGCTTGTCTGCCGGCTGCGAAACGGCTCGCGAACGACCCAGATCAGGCGGTGATCGCCGCGCCGCAACGTCGGTCGCGCAGGCGGCTTGCACTCAGAGTGACGCGCGATTCCCTCCGCCATGTTGAACATGGACGACAGCCAACCCGTCGCTCCGCCGCCCGTCGCGACGATCACGCCGCTCGACGACTGCGACTCGGAACAACTCCCCTGGGTGATTGTGTATCGGGCGGAGACGTGCGTTTTCGCACCGATGAACAAGTCATTGAACGCGAGCAGTGACTGACCGTCGTGGAGCCGGGCGCAGGCCAGAGAAACGGATTCCGATCGGTATTTGCCGTTGAGCGTGCGCTGCAAGGCGCTTCGCACGTTGCTCGCATGGAACGGCAGCAACACGCCGTCGATCCGCGTCGGATCGGGATTCACGCCGATGATCGGGATCTCGCCGACATACTTGGCCGTGTTGGCGACCAGACCGTCAGGACCGACGACGATGACGGCGACGGTGTTCCAAAAGTCGAACGTCGGCAGCATTTTCCGATCGAGCAGTTTTACCGGAAAGCCGACGTCCGCCTCTGAACGCACCTCCCGAACGCATCGATCGTACGCACGGGCCTCTGACTCATACTCTCGGAAGCCGGCGATCGTCGCGACGCTGTTGGCGGCTGTCGCTTCCCCGGCGGCCTGCCGTCGATCGGCATCATGAATGTGAAGCTGCTCTAACTTGAAGCGCGCCATATCCGGCGTGCCGAATCGGACCTTCAGATCCTTCAGCCTCGTCTCCTTCGTAACGACGACGATGTTCGGCTGCGCCTTATTCATTCTTTTTCGACTGCGCTCTGTGAATCGGCGGATTGCCTCCGCGATGCATCAGGTGCTCCAGCAGATCGGGCGTGATGTTCAAGTTGCCGATATTCTCCGCGCGCTCCGCCAGTTCTCGAAACGCGATCGCGATGTTCAATCGCGGATCCATATTGCCCGTTGCCGCCATCAACGTCTTCCAATCCGCATCCTTGATCGCATCCACAACGGCCTTTAGCGCATCGGCCTGCGCCTCGGACTCCTTGCGCTGGTTCGCGACACGGCTCTCGACAAGCTCGGCCCGCTGCTGCTCGACGGAGATCTGCCCCGCCATTTCCGTTTCGAGAACCGTCCGCCGCTTCTGCGCGACGGCGATCTCCGTGTTCAGCTCGTTTTCCTTGATCTGCCGCTCCATCTCAACGGCCGCGTTCCGCCTCGCGTACGCGGCTTCATCCGCTCGCCGCAGCAAACTCTCGCGGGATTCCGCCTGGATCGCCTTGGTCATGTCCGGCGCCGGCGCGATCGAAAGCACGTTGAATGAAATAACCTCCGTCCCCAATTCGCCGACGACTTCCGACTGTCGAAGCCCGTCGAGAACGTGCGTCGACAACTCGGCCGTCTTCAACAAGAGGTCCTGCAAAGGCAATCGATGCGTGAACGTCCTCGTCAAAGTCTGTGCCGGATGAATTAACCGATCGCTGAGCTTCGTCGGATCGTCGGATCGATATCGACTCCTCGAATCAACGCTGAAATCCAGAATCCCCGCGACGCGCTCGGGATCCACGATCCGATAGGTCAATTCGCCCTGGACTGTCACATCCTGGAAATCAGCAGTGATTTCGGAGAACGCGTACGGTACATCCGTGCTCGTTAACGGCACGCGGATGATCTCCGAACGCAGACTCCAATAGAAGAAACTCAACCCCGGACCGCTGCGAATCCTCTTGCCGCCGACGTAGTGAATGACGTGTGTCGTGGGCGGTGCTTTGATGAACCCGAGTATTGGCATTGATCGCGCCCTCCTGTCCGGACTGATTATACCCATGTGCCGCGCTGGGGCGAAAATGCGCAATGACCCCGCACTCGGGCGAAAACGCCAAGTCCATACGATCGCCAAACTTCGGCGGCCGAGCCGTCATCCCGCAAATCGGGCCGGACGACAACGAATGGACGTCTGCGATTGCCGCTCAGACGCCCGACGAATACGATGAAAATCCCAGCGGAAGACACGATCAACTCATGAACTTTGGAGAGTGCTGCCATGGAAATGCCTAAACCCGACGCCAATCATGCAAGATTTCATGCCCTCGTCGGCGAATGGGAAGGACAGGAGAAAATGTACCCGTCCCCATGGGACCCAAAGGGCGGCGAATCCACTTCTCGCCTGATCGCGAAGATGGATCTGGATGGCTTCTTCCTCGTATCGCACTACGAGCAGATTCGAGGCGGCGCCGTGACATTCCAAGGGCACGGCGTCTACGGCTACGACACCCACGCAAAGAAGCACACAATGCACTGGTTCGACACGATGGGCGGCGACCCGGGCGCACCCGCCATGGGCGAATGGAAAGACAACACGATTTCATTCTCGCACAAGCACCACTACGGCCAAGGTCGCTACACGTACACGCTCATCGAAGACGGCGTCTACACTTTCAAGATGGAAGCATCACAGGACGGCGAAAATTGGATGCCCATCATGGATGCGACTTATCGCCGCAAGATGTAATCGCAATCCAATCGCAACGCGCCCGTGCGCGCTGGATCACTGACGTGCCAGAGGATGTGGGCGAATGCCATGGAGCATTCACTTGCCCGTGTGCCATAGCGCCGAATGTCCTCAACACGACGCCTGCTTTGGTCCGGATTGATTGCCGTGCTGGACCCGACACATCCATGGCAGTCCCGATCCCAAGCCGAAGACCCGGATTCCAATTGTGGCGGGTTTCCCGGCTCCCTGCCGCGGTGCATTACGTTCGAATGTCCTGGGACAATTCCCCCCCGAGTTGCCTGACTCGGCACCGGCCGACTGGACGGCTGCCGGCCCCACCAGGCCCGGCGGTACTCGGATTCGGCCCCATCCGCGACGGCGAACGAATTCAACCGAGGAGCCCACTGTGAGCGCATATGTCAGATACGCCGCATTCGCCTTCATTGCCATGGCTGCCTGCACTGGACGCGCATCGCACGCAGTCGTCATCGATACCTACGGCCGAAACCTCGACCAGATCGGCATGACGCTCGTGGACTGGGAGGGCCAGATCGCCAATCCACTCATTCGCTTCACGCTCACGTTACCGGAAAGCGCCGTCCTGCCGGCAACGGCGACGCTCTCGGCCGATGATTCCCGCCTCTACTTCGATCAGCCGAGCACCGTCGGCCAGAACGGACCGCGCAAGACGCTGAACTTCACGTCAACAACACCACGTAGTTTTCGAATCTCCATCTTTCCGGATCGCGACGGCGCCGATGAAACGCACACGCTATCAGTGAACTTCGTTGATGCCGCGAATACCGCGACGGATGTCGATGTGGCCATTCACGTGATCGATCAGGATGTCGGGGATGCGGCTCCTTTCAACATCACGCTCGATTTCTCGCGGGATGAAAGCGGCTTCTTCGACAACAGCGACGCACGCGACGTTCTGGCCCAGGCAGCTGCGGACTGGGCCTGGTTCATTGACGACATGAATCTGGATGCCGTCAGCCCGAACCAGCAAATCACCTGGATCTGGCGATACCCACTGGCGTGGACGGGACCGACGCCGCAGGGAGGGAACGTCGGCAATTCGGCAGGCTACGTCGGCTACCTGCTCTACGCACACGGCATCGACACGGCGGAGAACCGCTCAGGCGGCAGCCCATCCACGTGCTGCTTCCAACACTCGGGCGGCGCAATGCTGCCGTTGCGCCGATCCGGCGCCGTCGATATCGAAACGCAGGGCAACTACAACACGATCGGTTGGCGCATCAACAACAATGACGCCGACTGGTGGATCAGCGGCAATCTCAGCAACGAACAGAACGACCTTTACAGCATCGCCCACCACGAGATCGGCCACGCCTTGGCATTCCATTCAGCATACCCAGGCTTCGCATCCGGCGAGTCCAGCCGCTTCAACTCACCGGCGCTGCTGGCCTACTACGGCGGATCAATCGCATCAGACGCGTTCGACCATTTCAACGGCTACATCGATCCTGCCAGCGGTGTCGGCGCGTTCGGATACGAGTACTTCGGCAACGTGCCGCGACGACGCTGGCTGATCACGAAGCTGGACCTTCTGCTCCTCGAGGCAGTCGGCTACACGCTGCGCCCCACGTCGCCCTTGGCGCCGCTGGCAGTCGATCCAACGCCCCTGTCCTCGGGATTCGTCGGCGCTAGCTACGATGCGATGCTGAGCGGATCTGGGGGCGTGCCGAGCTATCACTGGACGCTCGCCGGCGGTGCACTGCCGCCAGGCCTGTCGCTCGACTCATTTACGGGCCGCGTGTCAGGAACGCCGTCGAGCGATGGATTGTTCGAGTTCAACGTCGCCCTCCGAGACGCACTGGGCGCGTCGGCGATGATCGTGCCATTTTCAATCGAGATCGAGTCATGCACGCCCGGCGACGTCAACGACGACGGCGCCATCAACGGACTCGACCTGCAGACGTTTGTCGACGTATTGCTGGAGGGCGCCGGATCGGATTGGGAGCGCTGCGCCGCAAGCGTATCGGTCGCGGAATTCGTCACGTTGTTGCTGGGTTCGCCATAACCGAGCGTCGTGTGGAAAACCCTGTGTGGCGTTGAAAGTAGAGTGCCCGGGTCGATATCCTTCACAATCTCTCCCTCGGATGATGTCGCCAGACGAAGAACAACCATGACGCGCTGATTTGTTCGCGAAGCGCCACTGTATTGGCAGTAATGCGCGCGAGGCCTGTCAATGCCATGGGCAAAGGACAGGCCTCGCGCTTGGGTAGGGAAGGTAGGGACTCGGGTTAGTTACTTGTCCGCCGGCGCGGGTGACGCTTCACTCGGCTGCTCTTCGACGATTTCCGTCTTCCATCCCTCGGGGATCGACGTATCGAACAGCGCCGGATCCGGCTTGATGTTCCACTCGAAGTTCTTGATGACGACGGCCTCGAAACGATCCTTGGACGGCTTCTTGGTCCTCGGATCGTGACGATACTCGAGGTACGCAATTCGATACGGATAGCGCGTTTCGGCATCGACAGCGATTTCAATGATCGACGATTCCGACTCGGGCGTCTCCGGCTTGTCCTTGATCCACTCGTATCGATAGACGTAGCATTTAACGCCATCGATTTCCTTCAGCCCCAGCGACTCCGCCGAATCGTTGCCTGAATAGGCCTTCATCTGATCCAGGAATTGCTGACCGGTCTCGGCATCGCGAACCGCCGGCGTGATGCGCACGACGTGCTGCATCGGATCGAAGGAATATACCTTTGAATCGCGAAATATCATGACGAATGAAACGCCCATCACGCGAAATTCCGAGCGTTCGAGACCCTGTCCGCCCGAATACAACGTCGTCACGGAATCCACCGGCCCGGTCTTTTCATAGGCTTCGCATTTGAAAGTGATGTCGTGAATCCTCTCCAGCATCTGCGCGAAAATCGTGTTCGCGTTGACAGTCTGCGAATTTGAGATCGGGATGAGCCACGCACAGGCAGCGATGGCGATCACGGCGGCGGCGGTCAATAGTCGATGTTGGAACAACATGGCAAGACGTCCTCCCTTGGGCTTGATGGGAACCTGAACCTCATTGCGAACCGCTTCGGCGCTTCGCACACGATTGATCAACCGTTCCCTACCCAGTTGATGCGCCGCTTCGAGACGCCTGCGGGTCTCGACGAGCACCCCGTCGCGAAGCGCCGCATCCAATTCGGCATGATCCTCCGCGAGATCTGCGGCATCTTCAGCGTCCATGCACGACCTGCAGCGCAACTTGCGATCGACATGCTTCAATTCGGATTTCCAGCGTTCATTCGACACGGATGCGCCTCCTTTCTCGTTTCCGACAACTCGCCCCGCAGGCTCCGCCGCGCCTGGGCCAGGCGGGCGTATACAGTCCGCAGCGACACGCCGGTCATCTCGGCAATGCGGCTCGCAGGCACTCCGTCGAGATAGAAAAGCCAGACCATGAGCCGCTCGTTTTCGGGGAGCGCTGCGATGGCGGCATGCAGCTGATCGAGTTGCTGTTGCTCATCAGCACTGACAGGGATGCCGGGCGTCTGATCATCGATTTGCCCCCGTTCTCGACGGCGCTGAGCGGAGCGAACGCGATCGACGATCTTGTTTCGCGCGACGGTGACGATCCACGCCTGCATTTGTTCCCGGCTCCGCTTTCGAACCATGTCGTTCAGTAGAGCCAGGAAGACGTCATGGACGACATCTAAGGAAGCATGCCAATCCGCAAGCTTGTCATAAGCAAGAGAGCGAACGAGCGGCGCAAATCTGTCATAGAGGTCTGAGATTTCCGCCGCCTCGTCCGACGAAAGTGCCATCCGGATGGGTTGCTTCACCGTCACAAGATTCCTCTCTGAACTGACTCACTAATTAAGTCGTCGGAGCAGGCCTTTTTTGCAGAAGTTCCTGAAAAAATTCGCCACGGAAACTCGGGAAACTCGGGAAACGCGCGACTTGCAGTATGCGCCGCAGGTCAATCGTCAAACACTCCAGTCGCGCAAATGCAGCCCTGGGGCCCGGATGAGCCCTGGATTCAAGCACTGAAAATGCGAAGCCACCCTCTTGCCGTTACGCAGTCCGCACTCGTCAAAGTCGCTTCGCCGACGTGGTCAGACACGCGCCATGATCGCTTCCACCATCGCAGCTTGGAAATGCCGACAGAATAGCATGCTAGAGAAGTGGATAGCGGCGATGATCAGAATCAAAGTGATCTGTTCGACACGATGCCGACACTTTAGGAAGAAAACAAGCAGCGCAACCCCCAATACCCATCCGGCCAGGACAGACAATCCGAGCATCAACTGCTCCGGATCGCCGGCATCAAATGGGGAATACGGCGAGAACCTCCGCTGAATTGAATTGCAGAGCAGGAATGTGCAGATGGGCAGGATCATCACGAGCCGCCATCGTCGGATCTTCAACATTCGTCGGGATTGCAGCGGATATGGACCGCTCGTCGAGAATCCCAGAGTCAAGAGACACGCCGAACATAATATCGCGACGCTGACAAGCGTGAGATTCCCGAGCGAATCGGCCCGGAGTGCACTTAATTGAATGCGCCTGGCAGAGCGATCGAAGTCTCTGACGACGCTGCGAAAATAGGCGCTGGATGCTTCTTGTGACATGACGACGCGGTCGAGCACCTCGGGCACAACAAAATTGTCTGCATACTCCACGAATGCCAGTATCTCCAGCTCGTGGCGCTCGCAGCGATCGACATACGAATCACCGACGGGCGGCCACGGATCGAGGGCCTCCATCGCCGCCTGCCCGGAATTCGAGACCGGGCTTCCGATGAACCGGTTCGGCCGATGAATATCCCGCCACGTGCACAGCGACAACTGCGAATACAACGCCATCAATTCCGTAAATCGTGTCGGATCATCGTCGCGAATGGCGTCGGCCAGCATGAGATCGAATCGAGATCGCGCCTGCTGATCGATACCGGCACAAGGCGAGACAGTGCTTTCGGCAAATATGGCGGCGTCGATTGGCATGTACCCGTCAGCAACCAGAAGTTCGTTGACGTGACGGCAAATGTCTTGCTGATAGTCCCAGTTCGGTCGTGCCGCAGCCTCGTGAAATAACTCCATAGCAGTCTCAGCGTCGCCAAGCTCTGCGTAAATGAGCCCTTCGGCCAGCCACAGCGCCCCGTTGTCAGGATGCGCCCGTCGCACCACCTCGACAAAACGCGTCGCCTGGATCAGTTGGCGAGTGTCGCGAGGCACACCGATGAATCGAACCGCCACGTTAGCGACTTCCAATGCCGCCCACTGCTGATACGGATGTCCCGTAAATAACTCCGGATCGGGCACGACGTTCGTCCCCCAATCCCGGCTCATCGCCATCAGTAAATGATCGGCATCCACCGGCGCAAGCGCCTCTCGCCGTGCAGCACCCTTTCTCGAGAGCGAAAAGCATGGAATGATGGCATCGATGCTGTCAGGCGGATGGGACACAGAGTCAAAATCGCCGTACTGAACATGGAAGAACAGGCGGTATGCACACACGGCAAGCCGCCGCCCGTCTTCGGAACCCAGACAGAGAACCAGCAGGGTCATTGTCACGCCTGCCAGTATGCCCAAGACGCGCGGCATCGATACGGCTCCGTCAATACTACGACCGAGTATTCTCCAGATCGAATCGTATGAAGCGGCCAGATGTCCGGGATCGACTGAACGTCGGAGAGCCCGACTCATTCGGCCGCGCCCGGCCGACAATCTGGAGAATCGTGGATCGCTGAAGTCAAGGAACGGATGAAAAAGGCCCCATCGAACACAATCAACGCCAACCCTTCCCGACGCGCAATCGGGCTTGTCGGGCCATTTGCTGCCAGAGATTCAATTCTCGAAAGACTGGCCAACGTCGCGAAGGGAACTCGCAGTCAATCCTCGTACCAGTGCTGGAATTCCTGCGTCATGGGTTGGCGCGCAAAGGCGTTGCTGACTTCGGTCAGTTCGGCTCGATAGTGACTACAGGCGAGAATGCATGCCAACGTGAATGAGATTGCAAGCATAATCCAGTTTGCTTGGCTGCAACGATTCTTGCACTTCACGAAGACCCATAGAGCGACGCCGCTGAACAGAACCCCGAGGAAGATCGAGACTGCGAAAAGCGGCGGCTCCTTTGTCGGACCGCTGGACAATCCGATGGGCTGTAATCGATGAAGCATCGCACTCTGGAGCAGCCAGATGCAGAGTGGTACGACGACGATGACACGTCGCCAGCGGATTCGAAACGCCGTGTTCGCATCCCCGAACTTCCGCTCACTTCTGACTAGCGTCATTGAGAAAAAAGCGAGATTCAGGCATACAGAGAGTCCAAGAAGCGAGATATTTCCCAAGATATCCGCCATGGCGAAATTCCAATTGAAGTCGCGACCATACTCGAAACGGACAATCGCCAGGGCGTCGTGATAGGCTTTCGCCTCATCGCGCGTCGGCAGAAGTTGATTCGTCAATGCAGGGCCTACGATGCTGCATGCATATTCTCTGAACGCGTTCTCCTGAAGCTCCGTCGGACTACAATCCGCCAGGAAGGGGTCTTCGTTGTCGGGCTCGATGTCTTGAGCCGCGTAGGCGGCAGCCCCGCAGCTAAAGACCGGAAAGAAACGCAGTCGATTTACGGCATGCAACCCGGTCCATCTGCACGCCCCCATATCTGCAACGGCATGGAGCAGGCGTTCGAATCGGAAGAGGTTCTCATCACGAATCGCACGCCCAGCCATGCGATCGATCGTCCATCTGGCGCCTGAATCGAGTTCCATCCCGGCACAATAGGCAGCCGATTCAGCGTCGATGGCAGCATCGAGCGGTAACATACCTTCGGCGACCAGCAACTCGCAAACGCGTCGGTACATACCGGGTTGACAATCCCATTGTGGATGTCGCCCCGCCTCCTCAAACATATCGATAGCGATCTCGTCGTGGCCGAGTTCGGCATAGAGCACACCTTCGGCCAGCCAAAGTGCGCCGTTGTTGGGATGAGCTTCGCGAGCTCGTTCAACGAATTCTAAGGCGCGATGCAGATACGCCTCCGGCGCCTTCGGGCTGACGACTTCTGAAATTGCGGCCTTAACCACACGCAATGCGGCCCATTGTTGGGCCGGGTGGCCATCAAATGTGTCAATCCGTGGAATTACACGGGTAAAGGGCCTGGGACCGAGGATCATCATGAACCGATCGGGATCCAATTCGGCGCGCGCGATCCACTTCTCCCTCGCCGAATCGGCAAGCCGGAATGATGGCACGATATAGTAGGTGCAACCCGGCGGCTGGCCGATCGCGTCGAAGTCACCGTACTGAACGTGGAGCAACAGCCGAGAGAGACAAAGGGCGAGCCGCCGCCCGTCTTCGGAACCCAGACAGAGAACCAGCAGGGTCATTGTCACGCCTGCCAGTATGCCCGAGACGCGCGGCATCGATACGGCTCCGTCAATTCTGCGACCAGGTATTCTCCCGATCGAATCGTATGAAGCGGCCAGATGTCCGGGATCCCAGCTTCATCGAAAAGCCCCCACCACTCGCCCGGTTTTCGCTTACAATCCGGGCTCCGTTCGACGGGCGGCCGACTTCGACAGGAAATCTCCAATGGGCATGGATATCTGCATTAGTGACGACTCACTGATGGCCTGTGACCAGGCACCGTGCGCCGCATTGCGTCGCGAGACGACTTCCTACAACCTCCCTGACGATCAGGCGTTTCTCGGCTGGAAGACAGTAACCACTCTTAGCGCAGACTTGCGCTCGTTCGAATTCACCAACCAGCCTGCGGACCTGACCACCACGCCGACAGAAAGCCGCTGGGCTTGCGCCTATCGATCACTCAATGGTGACGAAACTCAAGACCAAACGGGCGCATCATTCAGGATAGTGACTCCCAAAACACGGTACGAATTTATTGAGTTCCTCACACGCGAAGAATTCCAGAATCGTGCGATTGATGCAACGCAACACAGCCGAGAATCCGCCTGGTCGCAGTCTCGCGTCCTTCCCGACCGGGTAGAGGTCGACTACAGCGTCAGAGCAGCCGTCTGCAAGACTTGTCAGATCAAGCCGGAAGGATTCGAGGATTGTCAACCAAGACTTTTGGGTGCCGGCTCGATGATGCCATTCATCCAGAACCTCGACGTGATCGTTCGGGATCTGCTTGAAACTCCCGCTGATTCCATTGGCGCATTCAGCAGCCTGCTCGACTCGCTTGATCTCGGCAGTCCCGAGCTCGACGAAAAGTACCGCCAAACAATCGGCTTCTATAACAAGGCGATTGACCATTTCTCCGGCAGCTTGTTCACACGACTCATCCGGCGATTCAAGCAGCAAGCGACTCCGATTCACCAGACAACACAGCGACTCTTCGCCGCACTATTCCTGCACGACGATCCATTCACGCAAAGTGATCTGGACAGGATGATCCTTGTACTCGACCAATTGCGCACTCACGCGAGAGAGCACCACCCAGAACTGATCAGGGATCCGAACGACGCAGAGCTCCTTGGAGAGGTCTTGAACCTATACCATCGCACGATATCAATGGCCAGAAAACACAAGCTCGAAATCTCTATCAGCTATTAGATGCGGTGCTTCCAGTTCTCCCACCTTTGGGCAGCATCGCACGTGTCGCAGGCTGAAAAACCATCGTGCACCGCCCCAGAGCCGACAGGTAAAAAAGGAGAGAGCCGCCTGTCTTTCGACAAGCGGCTCTCAAATAAACCGGCACTGACCTACTTTCGCCCGCGTGGACTATCATCGGCCCCGAAGTCTTCACTTCTGAGTTCGGAATGGGATCAGGTGTTTCCCTCCGGGTATATGCACCGGCACGGCCTCGCGCGACGTCTCCGCCACGCGCGGCTGATATACCGTGAATAGAGTTGGGTGCTTTATCGCTTCACAATTCAGCAAGTGTTCGCAGAACCTACGCCGAAATTTGGTGATTACTGATCGCGTCTGCGCCGGACATCTATGTTTTGCATCGTCCGACGACAGGCGATTCATCAATATGGTCAAGCAATCGACCGTTAGTACTGGTCAGCTAAATGCATCTCTGCAATTACACCTCCAGCCTATCAACCTCGTAGTCTACAAGGGGTCTCTCGCAATAAATTGCATGCAAATGTTATCTTCAGGGGGGCTTCACGCTTAGATGCTTTCAGCGTTTATCCTTTCGGTACTTAGCTACCCTGCGCTGCCGCTATGCGCGACAACAGGTGCACCAGCGGTACCTACAACCCAATCCTCTCGTACTAAAGTTGTCTCCTGTCACATTTGCTGCGCCCACGGAAGATAGGGACCGACCTGGCTCACGCCGGTCTGAACCCAGCTCGCGTACCGCTTTAATTGGCGAACAGCCAAACCCTTGGGACCGCCTACAGCCCCAGGATGCGATGGGCCGACATCGAGGTGCCAAACGACCACGCCGCTATGGACGCTCGGTGGTCATCAGCCTGTTATCCCCGGAGTACCTTTTATCCGATGAGCGATAGCCCTTCCACACGGGACTACCGGATCACTAGGACCTACTTTCGTATCTGCTCGTTCTGTATAACTCGCAGTTAAGCTGGCTTATACCCTTACACTCTGCGCACGATTGCCAACCGTGCTGAGCCAACCTTTGTGCTCCTCCGTTACTCTTTGGGAGGAGACCGCCCCAGTCAAACTGCCCACTTAGCACTGTCCCCCGCCCGGCTTCACGGGTCGGGGTGAGGAGACGATTAGTACAAGGGTGGTATTTCAACGATGGCTCCCTGCCGGCCGAAACCGACAGATCAAAGCCTCCCACCTATCCTACGCATGTAATAGCCGGCTCCAATACCAAGCTACAGTAAAGGTTCACGGGGTCTTTCCGTCTTTCCGCGGGTATGTGGTATCTTCACCACAAGTCCTATTTCACCGAGTCGGTCCTTGAGACAGTGCAGCAGTCGTTTCGCCATTCATGCGCGTCGGAACTTACCCGACAAGGAATTTCGCTACCTTAGGACCCTCATAGTTAGGGCCGCCGTTTACGGGTGCTTCGGTTGCCAGCTTCAGGGACGAATCCCTTGACCGCCTTCCTTAACATTCCCGCACCGAGCAGGCGTCAGACTCTATACGTCCTCTTGCGAGTTAGCAGAGTCCTGTGTTTTTGATAAACAGTCGCCGCTGCCGATTCTCTGCGCCCTCTGTTATATAAAACAACAGTAGGGACCCCTTATCCCGGAGTTACGGGGTGAATTTGCCTAGTTCCTTAAGGACCGTTCTCTCGAGCGCCTGAGGCTACTCGCCTCGCCTACCTGTGTCAGTTTTAGTACGGGTCCGCATGTCGTCACTGCTTGCTTTTCTCGGTTCCTCCACCCTGCGCTTCGGCAACAAATCGGCCTCGCCCTTTCGGGGACCCTAATCAAATAATGGGCCACAGCTTGGAAAAACGCACAAACAGATCAACCTTCATACGGAGTGCAGGAATATTAACCTGCTGTCCATCGACTACGCCTTTCGGCCTCGCCTTAGGTTCCGACTAACCCTGGGCGGATTTACCTTCCCCAGGAAACCTTAGGCTTACGGCGAGAGGGATTTTCACCCTCTTTCTCGTTACTCAAACCGGCATACTCACCTGTTAAGTCCGACAGCGCTCCTTACGGTACGCCTTGTATCTACTTAACAGCGCTCCCCTACCCCGCGCATGAACTCTCGTTCATACGCAGCCACGGCTTCGGCTTTTACCTTAGTCCCGTTCATTATCGGTGCCAGATCTCTCGACGGGTAAGCTATTACGCACTTTTTAAATGGTGGCTGCTTCTAAGCCAACATCCCCGCTGTCACAGAAACCCAACTTCCTTATGCACTCAGGTAAAATTGGGGGCCTTAGCCGGTGGTCTGGGTTGTTTCCCTTTTGACCACGGACGTTGTCACCCGTAGTCTTTCTCCCTGGATAGTCATCATGGTATTCGGAGTTTGATTGGAGGAGGTAGGCGGGAAGCCCCCTCGATCCATTCAGTAGCTCTACCCCCATGATGTAGTTGCCAGAGGCATGCCCTAGAGCATTTTCGGGGAGAACCAGATATCTCTGAGTTTGATTAGACTTTTACTCCTCCCCACAGGTCATGTCAAAACTTTTCAACGTTTACGACTTCGAGCCTCCGCATCCTGTTACGGATACTTCACTCTGCCCATGGGTAGATCACTCAGTTTCGGGTCTACCCCCTGCGACTCATTCGCCCTATTCAGACTCGCTTTCGCTGCGGCTCCGCAGCTGAACTGCTTAGCCTTGCCACAGAGGAGTAACTCGCCGGTCCATTATGCAAAAGGTACGCCGTCGACCAGGCCCTTGCGGGCATAGGTCTTCGACTGCTTGTAGATGCATGGTTTCAGGTACTTTTCACTCCGCTTATTGCGGTACTTTTCACCTTTCAGTCGCCATACTGGTTCACTATCGGTCGTTTAGTAGTACTTAGCCTTGGAGGGTGGGCCCCCCGGCTTCACACGGAGTTTCACGGCATCCGTGCTACTCTGGGTATCCTCTCAACGGAGGGCATCGGTTGTCGCGTACGGGACTGTCACCCTGTATCGTCGGCCTTTCCAGACCATTCCGCTCACCGCGCCTTTGTAACTCCTCGAGGACCCGCAACCCCGCCCCGAAGGACGGTTTGGGCTATATCCGCTTTCGCTCGCCGCTACTCACGGAGTCTCGGTTGATTTCCTTTCCTCCGGGTACTGAGATGTTTCAGTTCCCCGGGTTGGCTCTGACGGACTATACATTCACCCGCCAGTGAAACCGCTTATTAGGCGGCAACAGGTTTACCCATTCAGAGATCTCCGGATCAAAGCTCTATTGCCAGCTCCCCGAAGCTTATCGCAGGCTTACACGTCTTTCATCGCCTCTAAACGCCTAGGCATCCACCATGCACCCTTAACGAGCTTGACCATATCGATGAATCGCACTCACTCGCCATTCGGCTCGCAAGTCCGCTACAATCGACCAGCCAACACCACATTTCGGCGCTCTCATCCATCCAATAGCCGACCGCACCCTTTAGAGGCACAACCCGCCATCGAACGAATGTTGGTTCGATCACTTGTGTTATTGTGAAATAGATATCACAACCCAACTCTATTCGGTTTTCAAAGAGCATCCCGAGCTTTCGCTCGAGCCACACGTTCTTTCGATCGCGTGTATCGAAGGCTTTTCTCAAAGCCGCCGAGACTCGCTATCGTCTCTTCATTTCGACTGGAGCCGACCGGGGTCGAACCGGCAACCCCTAGCTTGCAAAGCTAGTGCTCTCCCAATTGAGCTACGGCCCCGGTTTTGGGCTGGTCAGTTCCACTTTTCAATCGCCGAGCAACGCTCAGCCGCAATTCTTCGGACCTCAGCCGCCTCCCTTCCGCCCAATCAGAACGAAGAGAACGGCAATCGCCACAAGGACCAGAGCACCCCAGTCTTCCATTGCCAATCCCCTCGGGCCTTCGCCCAACCCATGGCAATGGGCCCGGTAGGAGTCGAACCTACGACCTCGTCGTTATCAGCGACGCGCTCTAACCAACTGAGCTACGAGCCCTTACTCGCCCCGGCATTCCGCCGCGCCTTCATGGCGACATGCCTCGTGCCGGCATCGCGTACGAAGCCGAGCCCAACCGGTGCAGCAGGCCTAAACCCACCACCTCGTGTGGCGACAAAAAAGCCACCGGCTTTACGCCCGTGGCCACACAATGCTAAGCATATCGAGTGACCGGCGTTACGCCGTTGAATCCACCAAGTTGTCAAAAAAGCGTGCCAGCAGTCTTCTCCGCGTGACATTCTCGCTCAAGCGGCCTTAACGAAACGTTCATTGCTTTCGCTTACCGCAGCACAGTAATCTAGTCGATCCGCCAGTACTGTCAAGCCGACCTCGAGAAAATATTGACGAATTGTTGAACCACTTAACTCACGAAAATCACAAGACTTACGAGAGATCGGTCAAAGTTGCCCGACTTTTTGCCGTTCCCGGCTTTCTGAGCTGCTCGGCGATCTGCCGCCGCCTGTTATAATGCTCCGCTTGGCAACCCGATTCGCGGGTCATTTGAACGCATACAGGCGACGATTGAACGCCTTCAGGAGACGACGGCATGCGAAAAAGCAAGGACATCAAGCGAAAGCGAAAAGAAGCCGGCCTCGCCTATCGACGCGGCCAGCGCAAAGAAGCCTACGACATGTGGCGATCCGCCGCACAGGAACTTGCCGAACTTCGCGGTAAGAACAAGCCCGCCGCCGCAGCCGCTGGCGAAGAAGCCGCCGCCGAATAAGCGCAGCCTCGACGCTCTCGCAAATCGACAAACGTCAACACCGCCGAACGAACGTTCGGCGGTGTTTTTTTTTCTTCGCAACGTCTCGAGCCGACGATGACACACTCGTTGGTTTAACCTACCGGAGATGGCCCGCGGCGTTATGACACGCCGATGGCATTGAGGACCTCGGAAACGATAGAATTGTTCGGAAAACACAAGAAAAGTAGTTCGTGTCGATTGCCGCGCCAGGCGCGGGGCATCAGTTCAAGTCGTACTCTTTCAACTTGCGGTAGAGCGTCCTCGCCCCGATCCCCAGCTGTTTGGCCGCCTTCTCCCGATTGCCGCTGTTCGCCGCCAACGCATGCTTGATCGCCATCTTTTCGATCTCGCTCAATGTCGCGTTGAAGTGGCCCTTCGTAACGGGCACGATCTCCGTGCTGCGATTGATCTCCGGAAATCCCGACAGATCGGATACGTCCAGAATGTCGCTGTCGCACAACGCCACGACCTGATGGATCACATTCCGCAATTCGCGAACATTCCCCGGCCATCGGTAGTTCGCCAATAGTCGCAGCGCCTCAGGCGTGATCTGCCGCACGTGCTTCCCGTGCACGGCGTTCATCTGCTCGACAAACCGCTTCACCAAGGGTCCGATGTCCTCCGGCCGATCTCTTAGCGGCAAAATGTTCACTTGCGCCTGGTTGATTCGATAAAACAGGTCCTCGCGGAAATCTCCCGCCGCGACCGCTTCCCGCAAGTGCCGATTCGTCGCCGCCACAACGCGAACATCGACGTGGATCGGCTGGCTCGAACCGACTCGAAGCACCTCGCCCTCCTCCAGAACGCGCAAGAGCTTTGCCTGCATCGGCAACGGCAGATCCCCGATCTCGTCCAGGAAAATCGTGCCATTGTCGGCCGTCTCGAACAGGCCTTTCCGATCCGTCATCGCGTTCGTGAACGCGCCCTTCACGTGGCCGAATAATTCGGATTCGATCAGCGTGTCTGAAATGCCCGCGCAATTGACGGGCACCCAGGTTCCCTTCCTGCGATCGGAATTGTTGTGAATCGCCCGCGCGATGAGCTCCTTGCCGGTGCCCGACTCGCCGTAGATCAATACCGTCAGCTTGGTCCGAGCCAGTCGCCGCACGCGATCGAGCACGCCCTTCATGACGCCGCTGTTCGCGATGATCCCTTCGAAGTTCTCCGCCTCGTCGAGCTGCCGGCGAATCGCCGTGTTCTCGCGATACATCCTCGCCTGGCGGGCGGCGCTATCGACGATCCGACGAAGATCCTCCAGGTTCAAGGGCTTCTTCAGATAATCGAAGACCTCCGCCTCCTTGAACGCATCCCGGGCCAACTCCTCATCGCCGTGGGCCGTGATGAGAATCCGTTGCGTCGCAGGGCTGATTTCGCGCACCGAGCGGAGCACGTCCAGACCCGTCATGTCCCCGCCGAGACGGAAGTCCGACACGACGACATCAGGGTTCCGCGCCTTGACCGACTTGATCGCGTCCCGCCCGCTGTCCACCAGGTGACACGCGTGCCCTGAACGCTCGAGGCCCTCCTTAACGGCCTCGCCAAGCGTCGCCTCGTCTTCGACGATCAATATGAATGCAGTCTCTGAATTCGCCACACCAATATCGTAGTCGGCTCGCACCCGGGCTCCAAGTCATTAGCGAGCTGGTCCTTCGTGTCACAGGGTGCATCCCGCCCGGCGTTCGAGCGCGGCAAGGTTCTCTAACAAACGGGCCTGTGCGGTCCGACCGGATGCGTCACGCTAGGATGCCTGAATCTCGTCACATTGAGACGACGAGTCGATCGCAATCGCCAACGGCGCGCCCGCAATATCCTCGGCCTGCCTGGCCTCCCGCCTCCGCCACGCCAACACAATGTCAAGACACGGCGTTCCGCATTCAGGACAACGACCGTGCCGCACTCCTCGCAAATCGTAGTCGCATTTCCGGCAGTGACCGTGCTGAAACTCGAACTTGGCCGCGGGTTGTAACGAGATCGTTAGCAACAATGGTGTCAGCACCTTGCAAAGCAACCCCACGCCGAGCAACACGCCAATGAGAGAAACGATGACGATCAATTCCGAATCTCTGGAGAGATTGAAACTGGCGCTCGCTGCGGCGATGCCGACCGGCGCGAGGACAACGAAAAGTGTAATCGTCAGGACGCGACCGAAGACGGCAATCGGACTCCGGGACAGGATGGCGCCGCATCCCGGGCAAACCCAGACCTTAAGCCCCGCGAGTTGCTGCTGCGTCCGGCGCTTCGGCGAACACCAAGTCCGGCATTGCGGACAGTCGGTCGCACCTGCCATCAAATGGCCGAACCTTCTCGCAATCGCAAGCATCGCTTTTCCTTTCGAACGCCCTTTCAACAACTTCCACACCCAATTGTACCGTCATCTCAGTTCCGCCATCCAGACCGGTCATTGTTTGAATCCCCCCACGATCGATTAGACTCCTCAATACCAACACATGACGCCACCCATGCCAATCCGTGCCGTTATCTTCGATGTCGATGGCGTCCTGGTCGCAACGGACGAATTCCACTTCGCTGCCTGGTCCGCCATCGCCGATGCAGAAGGCATACCCTTCGATCGCGCGACCAACCATGCCCTCCGTGGTGTCAGCCGAATGGAAAGCCTGGAGATTCTGCTCAAACGCGCGACGCGACGATACACAAACGACGAGAAACGCCGACTGGCGGATCGCAAGAACGCCCTATTCCAACAGGCCATTATGCGACTGACGCCGAACGACATCGCTCCCGGCGCTTCGGAATTAATCTGCGAACTCAATAAGCGCCGTTTGACTTGCGCCGCCGCCTCCTCCAGCCGGAACGCCCGCAGGATCCTCGAACGCCTCAAACTCGATGCGGCATTCCAGACTATCCTCGACGGCAACGACATCGCCCGTTCAAAACCGGATCCCGAGGTCTTTCTACGCACCGCCGAACTACTCGGCGTCGAGCCGGCGGCGTGCCTCGTCATCGAAGACGCCCCCGCCGGCATCGAGGCCGCCCATCGCGCCGGTATGCGCGCAATCGGCATCGGTGATCCGAGCGTTCTCGCCGAGGCCGACGCCGTCTTCGCATCCCTTGGCGAATTGGACGCCGATTCGCTCCTGGCCGCATTCAATCGCCGGCCATAACGCCGGTCCGCGCGTGAATTTCGATTTCCTTCATGGGTTCCCCTGCCCCGCGCGCATCGTACGCATGAGACACCTGATTTCAGACCGCGAATGAGGCCGCGAGTACAATGCCGAGCTTCTCCAGTGCACTGTCCAGCGAAACGGAACCAGCCGTGAGCGACGGATCGGATATCCAGGAAGCCTGGCGGCGTTGTTGCCAATCGTTCTGCCGCTACTTCAGCGTGCGAACGTATGACAACACGCATCTCGTCGACGACCTCATGCAGCAGCTTTGGCTGCGGGCCTGGCTCAGGCGAAACGATGTGCGCTCCGCCGATCCCGAGCCCTGGCTCTGGCGGATCGCACAGAACCTGCTGAGAGAACATCGGCGCAAACATGCCAACCTTCTCGATCGACGCGTCTTGGCCGACCCGTCGCTCGCCCGGCAACTGGCGAAGCAATTCGAGACTCAGAACATGCCCGCTGAACTTCTCCAACGCAGGGAAGTCCGCGAGCAACTGCTCCTGGCGCTGACGGAACTTTCCCACGCAGATCAGGAACTGCTCGTGAATCACTACTTCGAACGACGCACGCAACGCGAGCTGGCTCGCGAACTCGGCGTCAGCGAAAGGGCCGTCGAAGGTCGCCTCTACCGCGCCCGGCTTGCACTTCGAAACAAACTCGAACATCTGAGTCCCGAGGAGTAAGGACCATGTCGAACGAACACGAAGATTCAAAAGACGCAGTGCGACATCAGAACATGCTGCGCATCGGCGAGATGTGCTCCCCTCTCCCGCGGGCGGATGAAGAAAGGCAGGCGCGATGGCAGCGGGCGACGCTGAATAACGAACACATCAACACCCCTGAAGGAGTTCCGTTCATGAAACGTCGCAAGAACATCGCATTCGTCACTTCCGGCGCTCTCGCCGCGGCCGCCGCGCTCGCCGTCTGGTTTGCGTCCGCCGGCGCCTCGTCGGTCTCCGCCGGCGATATCCTGGCGAATTTCAGGCGGGCGCTCGCCCGCAAACTTACGATCGGCATCGACAACGTCGACCTGGACAGCGTACGCGTCAACGGGGAGATCGTCCTCGATCGCAATGGCGAATGGCTCAACGAATCGACGGACACGCTCTACGCCGAGCTTCACATCGACCTCAAGTCCGACAACCCGGATTGGGAGGATCTCGGCGCCGCGCTCGTCGTGTGCCAATCGCCTGACAACGTCTGGACGTACTGCCGCGGCGCCGGCGGCACGGGCCCCGGCATCTTCGGTCCCCGCCGAGTGACGCCGATGGACTCTCTCGACAAGGGCGGCGACTGGCAGGCGTTCACCAAAGATCCGCTGGGCGGCTTCGGCAGCATGGCGCTGGGCATGAGCTTCTCGACGCCCGGGAGCCGCGTGAAATACCGATTCCCGCAGTCCGAACGGAATTTCGTGCGGCAGCTGCTCTACTTTCTCCTGTTCGATCTTGGGAACAACCAGACTGTCGATCAGATCATCACGCAATTGAACGCGTCCGCCGGCAATGTCGTCGTCGAGAAGGACGGCGATGCGGCATGGGTGTTGCGAACCACTGACATCGAGCGGATCGGTCTTCTGAAAGCGCCGGCGCCCGTCACGCTGCCCGATCCGAAGGAGGCGTTGAAGGACGCAGTCGTCAAGTTCGGTTACAACCAACTGTGCCAGTGCATTTCGACGACCTATTGGGACACGCCCGATGCGCTTCGCAAGCTCGGCGTCGGCATCAAGCAGTTCGACATCCCGGATGGACCATTCGACGATGTCGACTCGCTGGTCGAACAGTTGCAGCAGAAGGCACAAGTCGTTTCCGTCAACCAGACGTCGGCCACTGAATGGGACGTCGAAGTGAAGGGGCTGCCGGCGACGCTGGACACGAGTGACTTGGACTGGTCGCGCGACACGCTGCCACAACTGCTGAAGAAGCTCGAACTCCGCGTGTACTACGACGCGGCCGCCGATCGCGTGCGGCGCGCGGAAATCATCGGCGTGGGTCTCGGCGACGGCCGCATCACGCTGGACATGGACCACGCGGAGATTGCACCCGAGCAGTTGACGTGGGACGCCTGGGTCAAGGACTGCCTCATCACGGAGGAAGAAATGATGTCCGATCCGGAGAAGTTCTTTTCGAACTGCACAGTCGTGTACGAAGCGCGCGAAGAAAACTGAATGCGGCGCACAGCCGAACGGTTCCGCATTGACTATCGTTGACCGAAGAGCGAGCCCGACGCAGGGGCTCGCTCTTTTCTTAGGTTCATTACGGATTTGCGAAAGGCCTGCAGGCTGCAGGCGTGGCGGGCGGGTTGATGAACCGCCGGTGTGCTGATTTTGTAACGCACTTTCAGTGCTTGAAACGTTGTTGCATCCGATTCCCAGGGTTGCGTTTACCCGCTTCGCGGGCTGCACTGACCCTGGGCTGTCTTGTGACACGCTTTCAGCGTGGGCGTTCCATCCCGGCGGAGGCTCATTCGGTCGCACCGATCGTAAGGAAGATGATTCCCGAAATTCCGTGAAGTACCTTTTTCTACCGCGCTCACAGTCAATGCTCGGCGGATTGGGCAGCCACTCGGACAGTTCGCGCGGCAGTTTTCCAGGGGGTGCAAACTGGCGCAAATTGTGCAAAATTCCGTGCTGGATACTTGGACAGTACAATGGTGGGACTGAGGCATTCATTCCAGACGGAATGGCTTGGTCAGCGCTTCGCAGACGGATTAGCGTGGTATTCTGATATACTGCCCGTTTGAGTAACCTAAGTCGCATCTGAGGACATTGTTGAGAAGATGTGGGCTTCGAACCTGGTGAGTGATAGCGCAATGGGCTGGCTTGAAGTTCTTGGGCAGATCGGAGTCGCCGGCTCGCTCGGTGGTGCGCTGGCATGGGCCGGCAAATCAGTCGTCAACCACTGGTTGTCGGGCCGCCTCGCCGCGCACGATAAGGAAATCGAAAAACTGAATGCCCTCGCAATTGAAGAGCGCAAGGCGGATCTTGCACGGCTCGGCCACGAGCATGAGATTCGTTTTCGGTCAATCCATGAACGACAGGCTGAGGTTATCGCGGATACTTACGGCAAACTCGAGCGTCTGCGAATTGCGGTCGAATTCTATACTCAAGACATTACCTTCGAACATTCGCCGTCCTCGGAGCAGAGGATTAACGACGTCATTGCGCGCTGGAAAGAATTCTCTGAGTATTTTTTCCCGCATTCGATTTTCTTTCCTCAGTCACTGGAACGCCAAGTATCCCAAACGGCGAATCAGATCAACGCACTTGCAAAGACTTACAAGAAGCTACAGTCACCGCGATCGGATCGCCATTTCGAGCACCTGAATCGAAGATGTGTGGACCTTGACAATTCAATCCCACAGTTACTTGGGAGCATGAAATCGGAATTCCGACGAATCCTCGGGGTACGCGAAGAACAGACGGATTCGATCGTTGATGGAACTAACGACATTGTAAGGGGCGCCGTTGATGTGGCATTAGGTACCGATCCGCTGATTAGATAATGTCTCGAGAATATGGTTTTGTACTGGGTCTGCTGGAGTTCTGTCACGCAACGCGATTCACAGTTCCATTGCGACTCGCCTTCGCACGCAACAACGATACGGTGCTACGATAGGCCGAGAGAGGATCAAAATGATGGCCATACCGAAGAAAGCAGCTGAGCGAATCAAGACAGGCATCCGCCGATTCTCAAAGGTCCTGGAGGCCGCCAGGGTCGCGGACCGTAGCGAGCAGGATACCGTCACGATCGTAACCGATATGCTTGAGGGTATTTTCGGTTACGACAAGTACGAAGAAATCACAGGCGAATACGTCATCCGCGGCACATTCTGCGATGTTGCTATCAAGGTCGATGGCATCACTCGCTACCTGATCGAAGTGAAGGCCGTTGGCAAAGAGCTCAAGGAAAGCCACCTACGCCAGGCGACCGGATACGCCGCGAAGGAAGGCATCGAGTGGGTCATTCTGACCAATGGCATAAGGTGGATGGTCTATCGTATGTTCTTCGAGCAGCCTATCCGCCAGGAAAACGTGTTCAACCTGGATTTCGCGAATACGGACAACGAGCTCGCCGACAAGATTTACATGCTCTCGCGTGAGACGATTGGCAAGCAGGCGATCAGCGACTATTACGAGCAACGACAGGCGCTGAGCCGACACATGGTTTCGGCGGTGCTCCTTTCAGACACCATCCTTGCACAGATTCGCCGAGAACTCCGCCGCGTCGCACCCGGCGTTAGGATCGAACAATCCGATGTGGCCGCAGTCTTGAAACAGGACGTCATTAAGCGCGACATCATCGAGAGCGATGAACTGAAGGCGGCAAATCGTCGCGTCAATCGGGCTAGCGACAAGGCCCTGCGAAAGCGCAAAAAAGGATCTTCTGACAATTGTCCACCGGATGAGTGTGCTTCGGTTGATCCGGCCGATGAGGGCGCCACATCGGTTGGCGACACGGATGAATGAAGTCCCGAATTGTCGAGGCAAGCAACATTAACTCTGTCGCGACATTGTGCTTTGAGATAGGAAAACAATGGCGCGGCGGGCGGCTGGAGCGCTGACCCGCAGCGCGATTCGCGGTAACGCCTGCGAATCGCCTTTTTTTTGCACGCCGGACCCAAAAGCGGCATGGATGCCGCGAGCAAGTGAACGAATCCAAGTCCCAGGTTGGAGCATCGGAACAAGTTCCGCATGTCACGGATGACAGCGTCGAGGCCGATCACGGATGATCGAACCCCTTCGCCAATTCAAGATTCAAATTTGCCCGGCGTTTGCATACAGCGCTTTCGGGGCCCTCTCCTTACTTCGGCGGCACGAGCCGCATCGCCCCGCTCATCTTGGCTGCGGGGGAATCCAAGTGTTCCTCACGTGCCACTGGGTGCTTGCCAAAGGGTATCTGAGAACCAGAGCTCGTCGCCGCCGCACCTTGCATCGTACTTCGCCCGGAGGGCGCGCGAACATAGCCGGGGATTTCAATCCCCGGTCGTGTCATGGTTTGATGGACAGAGCGTCCGGAGGACGCGCGACCACGCGACCACTCGACGTCCGCCCTACCGGGCGGGGTTTGGTAATCGAAATCGCCATCCAGGGACTGAAGTCCCTGGCAAAGATCGCACGCCCTCCGGGCGAATGTCGACGTCGAGTGCAGATTTCGAAGGGGACGGATTTTCGGAAAGCGTCTGCTTGCGCGGGTATCCTGGTGTTCCGTCGCCATCTCTCACGTGCCATTGGGTGCTTGTCACCCAGTGCGAGGGGCGCGGCGCAATCTCAACTTCACACACTCACTCTCGGCCGCATCGGTGTTGCGGTGCCGTGTTCGACCTCTAAGGGGATGGGAGTCTGTTCGGGACTTCCGCCGCCCCCTTCGGGGCGGAGATCAAGGAGACAAACGCATTCCACGGCTTGCGCTGCGACCGCTGCGCGGTCTTCGCTTCACCCGTGGCAACGATCCGGCGCTCCTTCGGAGCGAGATTGCCGCGGGAAACACAAGTGTTTTCGACCATTGCGCGAATCGAGATTTCGTTCTCGAATTCCCGGACAGCCTCACCCTCTAAGGCAACGCCGTGAACTGAACGCTCTAATCAGAGGCACGCAGTCTCAGCGTGGCGAATCATCCAGCGTACATGAGCATGACTCCGCCGTGAGGACACGGCGGCTCCGACTGGTGCTGCCGCTACTGTGTTCGGTTCACGGCGTTGCCCTCTAAGGGGAGCATGCGGCGAGGCAATTCGCCTCCCGATCGTCGTTCCCACGACGCAACCGCTTTTCGGCTCGACATGCTTGCCTCGAAGGGCAAGCATGCCATGCGGCCGTGCTGGACATTTTCGCGATCGCGGTGTTGGATGAGTTGCGACGGCGAATTGCTGCTTCGTCGGGCGCCGCGAGGTGGTCGAATCGAGAACGGCATTCAACGATCGAACCGAAAGGGTCGGCATGGATACGAGGGATTCGCACATCGCCGTCGCATCGGCCGGCGAACGACGTCCAACGCGAATGCATCGATTGGGCTGGCTCGTCGTCGGTCTTGCGTTGATCGAGGGCGGTTGGCTCGCGTTTGATGGAATTCACGCGTTGACGACCGGCGATTATGTCACGGCTTCATCCGGCGACTATGCGGGGCAGTTAGGGCCGTGGTCGACGCTGGTCGCGGCCGCGGGTATTCCACCGCGATCGATCGGCATGAAAGTCGCACATCTCGTCATCGGGATCGCGTGGTTTTTTGCCATCGGCCTATTCGCCGGCCGACATCGAATGGGCCGGACCAGCATGTTGCTATGTTCCATTGCGGGCGCGTGGTATCTGCCGTTCGGCACGATCATCGGCGCGATCATCTTCATCCTGTTGTTTACGCGTCCATTGCGGGCGTCGGCCTGACGCGCGGGCGCGCAGTCGCACATCGTGTGGGCGAGAATCTCGAACGGATGGGAAACGATGTCGGCGGCGACAGGTCGGCGGGTTTTGACAGTTGGAACGGCCGTGCCGCCCCACGACCGGCCCCGCATTCCAAGGTTGCATGTTATTGGAATAGCGGGGTCGGAAGAACGGAGAGGGAGGGATTCGAACCCCCGCTACGGTTACCCGTAGACCGCATTTCGAATGCGGCTCCTTCAGCCACTCGGACACCTCTCCATGGCAGGTCGGACATTATGTTGCTTGGCCCGATCCGCCGCAACCCGGGGAGACCGATCGAGTGCGGGTCAATTCTCAACGGAGCGGCGGCATCTCCGCGAGGCGAAGCGCAACATCCGCCTTACGCCGCGGGCGATAACGCCCTGACAGGGACGGACGAGATGACAGGCCTCGCCCATCGTTCGAACCGGCCGAGATTCGAGAGCGCGTTTTACGCTATCCGCGGATATGGGACGCTGACTGGTTCCGCGAATGTCGTCGATTCGACGCGCCTGCCTGCGAATGTCGACACACGAGCGGCAGCCCTGTCGCCTTCCCATCGGTCGTCATATTCCGGAAGTATCCGTCCTAATGGACCGACTAAAAACGTGAGAGCAGTGTCTCGGGCCGACTTCCTGCGCCCGGTCACGGTTCGCCCATTGGACAAGGCGAGGCATCCATTCGGGGACGACAGGAGCGGATCGTTGAGCATCACGAAGAAGAAGTCGGTTAAGGCGATCCAGCTCGACAAGGACGTCATCGATGCTGTCAACAAGCAGCTCGACGCCGCCAAGCGTGACGTCCAGACGGAACGGCGCAAGGCGCCGCGCGCCGCGACGCACATCAAGGCCTGCATCCTGCATCTGCCCCAGCCCGGCGTCAGCAACGCGCCGGCCTATCTGGTCCCGACGCGCGACATCAGCAATCTCGGCATCACGTTCCTGCATGGCGCGTTCGTCTATCCCGGATCGAAAGGCATCGTTCAGCTGCTTTCCGCGAACGGTCATTGGAAGAACGCCGTCGTCCATGTGGTCCACTCCACTTACGTCAGGAACGGTCTGCACAATACCGGGGCGCGCTTCGCGACGCCGATCGAGGCGCGCAGCTTCAGCGCCGGTTGCTCCACAACGCGCATCCTGATCGTCGAGGACAACCCGTCCATCGCCGCCATGACGCAGCAGCGCCTGACTGAACTAGAGGCCGAAATCCAGGTCGCGCCGACCGGCGAGAAGGCACTCGAAGCCGCCAAGTCGCAGACTTTCGACGCGATTCTCATGGACATGCAGTTACCCGGCATCGACGGCTTCGAGACGACCCGCCGGCTTCGAGCCCAGGGTTTTGTCGGGACGATCGTCGCCGCGACGGGCATGACGGCGACGGATGTCAAGGAGAAGTGCATCGCCGCCGGCTGCAATTCCTACCTGCCCAAGCCCCTCGGCCGCGAGCAACTCTCCGCGCTGCTCGCATCATTGCGCGACGCCCCGCTGCTCAGTTCCCTTCGAAACGACCCGTTGATGCGGCCGCTTATCGATGAGTTCATCCGGGACCTGCCGTTGCGTGTGCAGGAGTTCGAGGCCGCGTTTGCGGAGGACGACATGGCGAAACTGCAGAACATCTGTCGTTCGCTCAAGGGCGAGGCCGGCGGATTCGGGTTCGCGCGGATAACGGACGCCGCCTCCATCGTCGAAAAGGACATTATCGCCGGAACGGACAAGGAAGCGATCCGGCGGGGCTTCGAGAGCGTCATCCGAATCTGCTGCCAGGTCCGAGCCGACTTCGGCGGCTGAATCGGCGCAAGAATGCGCGCCGAACGCCGACGCCCCCGCTCGCATCCGACGTCGGCGCTGAAAGACCCGCCGGCTACGCACGACAGCTACACTTCTACCGCCGCCGCCGTATCATGCAGGCACCTGGAATTGGAGACCTGCAACGCATGCGTAAGCCCGTCATTCTCATTACCGGCGCCAACGGCGAAATCGGCCACGGCCTGATCGAACACTTCGGCAAACAGGATCGGCATGATATCGTCGCGCTCGATCTCAGACCGGTCGACCCGCGAATTGCGTCAACCAACCTGACATCGATCCAGGGCGACATTCTGGATGACAACGTCATGCAGCGCATCGTCAGTGAGTTCGAGATCCATGTGATCTACCATCTGGCCGCCATGCTGAGCACGCGGAGCGAATACGCGCCCGACATCGCGCACAACGTCAACGTCAACGGCACGCTCAACCTGATCAAGCTCGCCCACGAACAGGCGCGCTGGCATGGCACGCCCGTCCGATTCCTCTTTCCGAGTTCGATCGCCGCCTACGGTCTTCCCGATCTGGCGACGAAGGCCGATGCCGGCCGCGTCTCGGAAAACGAATGGAACATTCCGTCGACGATGTACGGTTGCAACAAGCTCTATTGCGAGCAGCTCGGCCGCTATTACTCGATGCACTTCCGGCAACTGGCTGCTGATCGAACGCCGAGCGGCGTCGACTTCCGTGCCCTGCGATTCCCGGGTCTGATCAGCGCCGTCACGCTGCCGGCCGGCGGCACGAGCGACTACGCATCGGAAATGGTCCACGCCGCAGCGCAGGGGCAGCCGTACGCCTGCTTCGTCAGCGAGTCTTCTAGAATCCCATTCATGGCGATGCCTGACGCGATCAAGGCGCTGCTCATGCTCGCCGAAGCGGATGAGTCGTTGTTGAAGCAGCGCACGTACAACGTCGGCTCGTTCAGCGTCAGCGCGGGCGAGATCCGACAACTCGTGATGCGGGCGTTCCCGAAGGCGGACATCACGTTCGCACCCGATCGCGCGCGCAATGCAATCGTGGATTCGTGGCCGGCCGATGTCGACGATTCGGCGGCGTCGCGGGACTGGGGCTGGAAGCCGGACTACGACGCGCGGCGCGCCTTCGAGGAGTACCTCGCGCCGACAATCGCAGATTTCTACAAAGGTCAATAAGTGTCCAAACCTTCGCGAATGCAAATGAACAAGCCCCGTCCGCCGATGCGCGGCGAACAGGGCCTGAGATCGAATTCGCGTTTGTGACGGGATCGAGCGAATCAGCCTTCCGCGGTGGTCTTTCCGAGATCGAGCGCCTTGATCGTCTTTGAATCCCGCAGGTAGAGCGTCGTGCCGTCCAACGTCGGCACAGTCCACGTCTTCGATTGGCCGTCCGGCTGAAGGACGGCGACTTTGCGATGAATCTGGAACATGTCGGGCGTCGCCGTCGCGATGCCGAGATTGCCGTTTTCGTCGAGAATGATGAAGCGTCCGTCGGCGAAGAGGCACGTCGCCTTATCGAAGCCGCGCTCCTTCCAGGCGACTTCGCCCGTCTTCACATTGACGGCCCAGAAGAGGCCCGGCCCCCGACCGCCCGTCGACGTATAGACATAATCGCCGACGCGAATCGCATTGCTGTGATGGATCTTGACCTTGTTGTTCGACCAGAGCTCCTCGACTGTCGTCTTGCCGCCGGATTGGGAAAGCTTGAGACCGCGGCTGCCGGCTTCATTGGTCGAGAGAAACAGGATGTGATCGCGGCCCCAGATGGGCAATGAAATATTCTGGTTCCACTGATTGCCGATCTCATACTTCCAGAGTTCTTCGCCGTCGGCTGGATTGACGGCCACAAGTTCCTTTGCCATGTAGCAGAGCAACTGCTCCTGGCCGTCCACGTCGATCAGTTTCGGCGTCGAGTAGCTGTTCTTGTAATCGAGGCGCTTCCATCGGACTTCGCCCGTGTCCTTGTCAAACGCGATCAGCGAATGACCTTCGCCGCCGACCATGGTGATGATCGTGTCCTTGTAGCCGAACGGGCTCGATGAGTACCCGTGATTGAGAAAGGAACCGTCGAAGTCCTTCCATAGGTCGTGATTCCACTTCGGCGTCCCCTTGTCGGCGTCAACGCACTGCATCTTGCCGGCACAGCCGATCGTGTAGAGCTTGCCGTCGTAGAGCAGCGGCGCGCTCCGCGGCCCATCGTTGAATGTGTGCTCGTGCTTCTCGGCGACAGGTGCGTCGTAGGAATATTCCCAGACGGATTTGCCGTCCTTCGCATTGAGGCAGGCAACGACTTCATTATTGTCCTTGCGGTACATCGTGTAGAGCCGACCGCCATCGGCGAGGATGCCGGAGTAGCCGACGCCGAGGTCTCGCTCCCACAGCGTCTTCGGTCCGGACTCGGGCCATGCCTCGGCGAGGCCTCGCGTACGGACCTTGAAGTCCTGCCGGGGACCGCCCCACTGCGCCGTCGGCCCCATCTCCTTATCACCCGCGGCAAACATGACAACAGATGCAATGCAGAATACCTGAGTCAACATGAAAGCACCCTCCTCGAGGTGGGCGAGGCGTTCGCCACCCGGTTCCGGTTCAATGTTACGTATCCAACTGGTTGCGGGTCGAATCGACCCTGAACGCGAATCGCCCGTGAAAGCGCCGCGCTGGAGCGCAGTGTATCCGAAAGCGCCCCGAGGGAGAAACGCAACTCGGGAAAAGGGCTTTCGCTGGAGGGCGACACAAGCGTGTTTCCGGCGTTTGCGTGTGCATGCGTCGCCTGCGGCCCGGCGTATGCGGCTGCTGGCAAGCACGGTACTCTCGTTGAGTTCTGAGGGTCAGGATGGCGATTTCGCGGCGGGGGGGCTGCCGAGGAGTATGCTCCAGAGACGGAGCGTGGCGTCGGTGTCAGGGCGTCCCGCAATTTCGGTGTCGACGATGCCCCATTGCGAGAGTCGTCGGCCGTCGAGGAAGAGAGCCGGCGTGCCATCGACGCCGAGGCGATGCGCGAGTTCGATGTCTTCCTGAACACGGCGGCGGGTGTCGTCGCCCTGCCGGGCCGACTCGAAATCCGTCAGGTTCAACTTCGCCCTGCTTGCGAGCTCCGTGTAGGGGCTCTCGTCGAGTCGATTCGCGTTCCTGAAGAGGAGATCCCAATACTCGAGTGCGGCGTCGCTGTCGCTGACTTTCCGTGCGGCTTCGGCTGCGAATGCGGCGTCGCAGGAATAGAAGTGGAACTCCCTATCGACATGAGCATTGCACGATCGACAGACGGGGTAATGCTTGAAAACGATGCGCAGCGAATCCGGAAACTTCGACACCAGTCCCTTGATGTTCCGATGCAGCAACGTGCAGGCTTCACACTCGAAGTCGGTGAAGATCACGAGCGTGTGCGCTGCATCCGCCGGCCCCTCGGCCATATCGTCGCTACGAATCGGTATGTCGAAGTGCGGCGCGGTCGCATGACGCCAGACGACGTAATCCACATCGTTGACGATTTCGGCGTACAATTTCTGGTACTGTGCGGCAGCCTGTTGCTGCCGATAGGCTGCGCCGCCCAGGAGAAATATCGCGCCGACCATACATGACGCACCAACAACGGCGCCGACACGCGCGAGTCCAGGTCTGGGTTCGCCGTCGGCAGTCGCCACAAACCAACCCGCGATTGAAAAGACGAACAGCAGGAAATTCGCACCGTGAGCCGCGGCGCACCACGTACACCAGACGGGCAATCGCGACATGACGAACAGAAAGAAGGCCGAACCGAGCAGACCGGCGCCGGTCATTGCGATCGGCAGCAACTGCCATGCGCGGCCTCGGCGATTGGGAATGCCGATCAGGGCAAACCAGACGGCGGCGCAGGCGAAGTAGATCATGCCGATCTGGGCCGTCGGCAGAAAACCGAACTTTGACCACTTGCTGGCGAGTACATGACTGCAATTCACGGTCGCTGTGGGCTTGCACCAAACATCGGTCAGGGAGTGATTCGACCCTGCCACAGTCATTCGAAGGAGAACCGAACAAATGAATATGCCGGCAACCGCCGTCAGAACGAGCGCGACGCGAACAAACTGCGATCTATTGGCCTTCGTCGGTTCGGCGGTCGGAATGGGGGATGATTGCGGCAAGTCAGTCACTCGATCGGGCGATCAACAGTCGACGCATTGTGCATTCACCGGCGCCGCATCCGTTGAGGCTCAAACTTCATGAATCGGCAGACGCGTCGGCGGCGCCAATACCATTTTTCGATAAGCCCGCCGATAGCTCCATTGCGAAAGGACCATCAGGATCACGACGACGAGGGGGCACAGACCGAAGCGGACAATACCGATGCCGCCCAGCGCCGCGTTAGCGCGCCCGGCGCGATAGATGTCGGCGCTTCCATATAGAGCGGACGTAAAGCCCGGTGAATCGGATGGGCTGATCCAGGGCGTCACCATCGCCAATGCCGCGAGTGCAAAGACGCTTCCGCGCGCGAGCGCCGCAGCGCCGCCCATGCGGGCCGAAAGGCAGACAAGCAGTGAAATCAGGAAGATGCCGTTGATAACAAGGACGCTCGCCCGCGCGACGAACCCGGCGATCGCCAGCGTCTGATCAAATCGATCCGCCCAGGGCCCGAGTCCCTCGGCGCCGTCGGAACGAACGACAACAACGATGAACGCGACGACATGAACGCCGATGGCGGCTGTCGCAAGCCAGAGGAATGCGTTCTTGGCGACGCGCAGGACATCGATGGCCGCCATATGCTCATGCGCCAGATCGAGTTCGTATGTGTCTATGGCATGGACTCCCGCACAAACAGTGCATCAAACGCCTCGGACCGGCACGCGCCGCACGATCGGCTTGGACGACGAGATCATGCGACCGTCCGTTCTCTTGTAGCTCACGAGGATCGCGATCTTCTTTCCGGAGAGATTCAGTTCCGACGGCCATTGGAGGCGCAGGCCGTAGCCCCATCCGAGCAGCGACATTTCCTTGGCACGCCAGGGATAGGCTTCCGCCGGCGACAATTCCCACGTGTGGGCAAGTTTCATTTCGGATCTGGCGCCTTCCTCTGACACATCGCTGAACATTTGCACGATGATGGTACCGTCGCCGAAGAAACCCTTGATGCCGTCCTTGGTTCCCTCGACAGTCGCGCTGAGGTAGACCGTCGTCTTGAATCCGTCGATCTTCCCGTCAAGCGGATCGAAGATCAGCCAGGGATTCGTCGGCGTCAGGTTGATGACCTGGACGATGTCCGACCGTTCGGAATCGGAGACGTACGTTACTTTGGCTTCCTGCGTGTTTCCGTTGTTGAACGCGATGTTCTCCGGATACTGGGTCTTTGGCTGTTCGGGCTGGCCCCCCCACTCCTTCGGCCACTGACAACCGCCAAGCGCCGATACTGACGCCATCAGCATCATCAGGCCGGCGTTCGCGCGGAATCGGAGTGATGCCGTCGTCAGTGCGGTCGGTTGCTTCATGTCTCGTACCATGCCTTGCTTCCATAAACGCATGCGGCATCGACACTCGGCCGATGCCCCACACGCGTGAGTTCCATTCATACACACGCCTCGGGAGGCCGACTCGGCATCGACTCCCAAGGTGCATGTCATCGATGCGTGTCGCGCCGGCTGCTGCTGCCCTTCTGAACCGCGGCATCACGTTCCGTCGTCGATCGGTGCGACGGATGCGTGCTGATCTTCACGATCGGCCGCGTCGCTTGCGGAGCGTTGACGTCATCCGGCAGCCGCATGTAGGTTCGCACCGGTGCGGACACGACGGCCGACGGCACATCATTCGGTCGATACGCCGGTTGTGGCGCGGGTCGCGGCGCCGCAGGTCGCACGCCCGGGTTCGTCCGCTGGATCGGAACCTCTCCATTGCGCACCTGATCGACTGTCGGCAATGCCGGTCGCATCGTTCCGATCACGTTTGGATTCTGCGTAGCGACCGCCGGCTGATAGGCGGCCGGCGTCGCATTTCCTGCCGTTGACGCAACGCCGCTGACCATCACGTTGGCCCGGCCGGGCGCCGTTCGCGGCACGACAGGACCGTATCGCGGCGCGTCGGGCACGTAGCTCGGTCCGCCGTTCGGCTGAATCGGAATCTGCTGCGGCTGAGCGCTCGGTACCTGCCGCATCGAACCGGGATTGACTTCGATCGAATCGATCTCGCTTGCGGACTCCGGCTGAACCTGGAGCTGGCGCATCAACGGGCTCGCCTTGACTTCCGGCGTGATGACGCCGCCGATGTCGCGCTGAAATTCGCTCATCCGCCGCGCATCTTCGACGGAGCGAACGATCGTCGGCGTCATGGCGATGAGAAGTTCCGTGCGCGTATTGCGCCGCGTCGTCGTGCGGAAGAGATTGCCGACGCCGGGCAGATCACCCAGCACGGGAACCTTGCTTTCGGCTTCCGTCTTGCGCGTCGTGATCAGGCCGCCGATGACGACAGTCTCGCCGTCTTTCACGGCGACAGTCGTGCTGGCCGACTGATTGGAGATGATCGGCGCGAAAATGCCGTTGCCGATCGGCACACTGGAATCCGTCACGGACGAGATTTCCGGCTCGATGAGCATGTATACGAAGCCGTCGGGATTGATGATCGGTTCGACGTTGAGAATGACGCCGACGTCTTCGTAGTCGATGTTGGCCTGCGTGTTACCGCCGCTGGTCGTCGTCGTACCGCGGACGAAAGGCACCTGCTGGCCGATGTTGATCGACGCCGTCTGGTTGTTCTGGCACATGATCATCGGCCGCTGAATGACATCCAGCCGACTGTCGGTCTGCAGCGCCCGGATGAGGAAGTTGAAATCCTCACCGGTGATCGTGAAGCTGAAGCCGCCGAGACCGGCGCCGGCGGCGCCGAGATCCGTTCCGCCGACAAGGTCGAACGAGTTGCTGTGAATGATCCCGTTGGGGCCGGCCGTGGCCGTTTCGCTGAAGTGAAGTTGCTGAAGCGCAAACTCCATGCCCATCTCGAAGCTGTCGTCGAGCGTCACTTCCGCGATCATGACTTCAATCATGACCTGAGGCGGCGGCGCGTCGAGCTGCTGGATGATGCGCAGGACTTCCGACTGATATCGCGGGCTCGACGAGACGATGAGCTGATTCGACTCGGCATGCGACACGACCGTGACGTCCTGTTCCATCAGCCGGACGTTCGCGACGCCTTCCGTCGAGCTTAGCGTGTCGCGCTGCGCCTGGAAGTAAGAGTCGAGCGCGCCCTGCACCTCGTCGGCCTTCATGTTGACGAGCGGGTAAACCGTTGTGATGCGTTCCTGGATGTCTCGCGAATCCAGCGCGTCGATGATGTCCGCGGCGACATTGATGTCTTCGGGCCAACCGGCGGCGATCACGGAGTTCGTGCGTTCATCCGCAACGAACGTCGTTCGAGGGCGACCGAATGTGCCTTTGCGCGTGTCGCCGGCCGAGGCGAACTCGGGCCCCGCGCCAACGTCGCTCGCGCCGCCTTCGACGGTAATCTCGCGGCCCTGCTGGAAGGCCTGCTGATCCGACGAACCTTCGTCCTGGGCGAACATGGAGTCGAGCTTCTCGACCATGATCGCGGCGTCGGAATTGGCGAGCGGGAAGACGCGGACGCGGACTTCGCGCTTCTGAATTCCGTCGAGTTTCTGCACGAGCTTCTTGATCAGCCGCATGGAAGACGGCGGCGCTACAACGATGACGCTGTTGGAACGTTCGTTGTAGCTGATCTGCACGTTCTCACGGACCGTTTGGAGAATGTCGCGCTCGCCGTAGTCGTTCTTGGCTTCGAACGTCACGAGAAGCGAGCTCAACTGCCGTGCGGACTCGGCCTGGGCCGCGGATCCGCCGCCGCCCTGCGCGGACTGGCCGGTCATGATCTCGTTGAGCAGTTCCGCCATCTTGCTGGCGTCCTCATTTTCGCACTGGATGACCTGCACTTCGGCGATCTCGGTGATCTTCACCTGATCAAGTTGAGTCACGAGCTTCTGCACATTGTCCAACTCGCCCGGCGGCACGGCCACGACGACGGAGTTTGTGCGCTCGTCGGCAACCGTCACGATACTCTGACCACCGCCACCGCCGCCCTGTGCACCGCTCGACTGGTAAATCTGATCGAGCGTATCCTTCACGACAGTCGCCGAGGCCTTGGCCAGCGGGAAGACTCTGAACATTCTCGGGATTTCGGACGGCACATCGAGCTGGGCGAGGAGCCCCTGGACGAGCAGGTGATCCTGCCTCGCGGCATTGATAACGAGCGAGTTGCCCGGCTCGTTGATTTCGACTGTCACGGGAATCGGCTGCGCCTGCGTCGAACCCGAGCCTGACGACTGGTTGTTTCTCGCCTCGAAGATGCTGCGAAGCAGTTCGCCGACCTGGGCGGCCTTGGCCTGAACCAGCGGATAGACTCTTGCGGAGATGAACTGCTCCGCATCGGGCGAAACGGGCTGGTCGTACTTCGCAATGAAATCCAGCGCCATCTGGACGCCGTCGCGCGTGCCGCCGACGATCAGCGTGTTGCGATCGCGAATCGGTATGACACGAACGGCGAACTGGTTCTGTGAGCTGCCGCCGCCGGAGCCGCCGCTCGACTGCACGTCGGTGTTGAGCTGTTCAAGATAGCTCTCGACCTGCGTGCCCAATTGCGTCGCCTCGGTGTTCTTAAGCTCCACGAACTTGATGTCGACGGGCGACCAGGGACGATCCACGCGATTCATCTCGTCGTAGATCGCACGAATCGCCTGCATGTTCTCGGGGCTGGCAGAGACGATCAGCATATTGGCGCGCTCGTCGACGACGACGGACACTTTGTCGCGCTTTGTCGACACACTGTTTTCGCCGCCCGAGCCGGGCTTGAAGACATCCGGCCAGAGATTGTCGATCTTGTCTTTGACTGCGGAGGCGTAGACATTCTCGCAGCGGAAGAACTCAACGACGGGAACGACGCCGATCTCCTGATCCAGCTCGGCGACTTTCTCAAGCAACAGGTCGTGGTTCTCACGCGAGGCCGTGAAGATCAGGGCGTTCGTGACGGGGTCCGACTCGATCTTGACCTTGTCCTCCGGCCGCGGATTGCCCATGTCCTGTCGCTCGGCTCGCTGATCAAACATCGCCTGCAGCGGCGCGGCGAGTTCCGACGCGGAGTTGTACTGAAGCCGGTGGATATAGATATCCAGCATCGGGTTCAACTCGAGATTCTCGATCTTGTCAACGACGGCCTTGATGGCGTCGAAGTCGCTCTCGCTTGCCGCGATAATCAGCGAGTTGCTGCGTTCGTCGGCAACGATGGCGGGCGTTTCGAACGTGACGCCGCCCTGCCCCGACTGGCGAGTCGCCTCGCTCTGCGACCAGAGGTCCTTGAGCTTCTCGGCCAGGTCTGTCGCCGTGCTGTTGCGCAACGTCAGCGTGCGGATGTTGTCGATGAGCGCCGTCGCCGGTACGTCCAGCTTCGCGATCAGGCCCTTCAGCTCTTCAATCCGCTCGCGCTTGGCGGCAATGATCAGCGACACGCTGCGCTCGTCCGGCACGATGATGACGGTTTCGCTCTTCACCGAGTTTTCGCCGCCGGCGGGGATCGCTTCCTTGCGCTTGTCCATCAGGTCCGTCAGCGCCGTCGCCAGCCCCGAAGCATTCGCATGGTTCAGCTTGACGATTTCAAACGGCATGACGCCCTGTCCTTTGACGTCGAGCTTGGCGATGAGGCCGCCCATCACTTCGACGGCTTCGGGGCGACCGATGACGACGACCTGGTTCGTGCGCGCGTCTGCGGAGACGACCGCTTTGTAAACCAGTGCGCCGGCGTCACCCTCGGGCACACCGGCCGGACCACCGCCGCCGCTGGCCTTGGACGTGATCGATTCGCTTGCCGTGAGCATGGCGTCGAGCTGCGAAGCGACTTCCGTTGCATCGGCGTAGGCCAGCGTGAAGACGCGCGATTCGACGGCCGCCTTGCTCGGCTCCTTGTCGAAGGCCATCGCGATCTGCTTGACGACGAGGCAGTTCTCCTTGGTGCTGGCGATGATCAGCGAGTTCGAATCGGGCTCGCCGAAGACGGCGATGGGTCGATCGAGGTTGACGTCGGCCAGCGGGTTGCCGTTCTCGTCGAGAAGACGGAACCGGCGGATGAAGTCCTTCATGGGCGTATCGCCCGTGGCGGCCTTCGTGAGAAGCTCGTTGATGAGCGTCGCCAGCGTGTCGGCTTTGGCGATGCGCAGGGGGACCATCATGACGTCGGCCTTGCCGATGTCGCCCATCTTTTCCGCCGTTTCTTCGTCGACGCTCACGTCAAGCGTCTTGATGATCGTCTCGATGAATTCGAGGTCCTGTTCGCCGGCGCTGACGATGATCTGGTTCGTAAATGCGTCGACTTCAATCTGGATCTGGTCCGTTGGCAGTCCAACCTGTTGCAGATAGTTCTGCGCGATCTTCTTGATCGTATCGCCGACTTCCATCACGCGGCGATTCTTGAACACGAACGACTTCGTCTGGCGGGTCAGCCCCGTCGGCTGGTCGGCCATATTCACAAGACCGATCGCCTTTTCCATTTTCTCCGGAATCGCGGCAATGAAGATGCTGTTGGTCCGCTGATCGGCGAGGAAGTCGACCTTGTCGATCGGCTTGGGATTGGGCGGTTCGAGAGTCTTGAAGACGCTGGTCAGCTTCTGCGCCAGGGGCTCGGCGAGTTGGTTTTTGAGACTGACGATTTCGATCTGCTTCTGGGGCGTCGCCTGATCGACCATTTCGAGGATTCCGGCAACGATATCAACGTCTTGTTCGAGGCCTTCCAGGATGATGCTGCCGTCAGGCGCTTCGATAACATTAATGTCCGTGCCCGACAGGCGTTTACTCAACTGCTCAAGCGTCTCGTCCGAGATCTTGGGGCCACCGGCGGCGGCGGCGCGCTCACGAAAGAGCCGCTCAGCATTCGACTGGATCTTTTCCTCAGCGGCGTTTCGCGGCTTGGGCTGAATCTCGCGCCGTGCGTTTGCCTTGTCTTGACCGGCTTCGATAGCGCGGCGCGTCGTCGGCTCATTCTGGGCGGCCGGCTTCTTGTCGTCGGGCTGCTGCGGTCGAATTCGCATGGATCGTGGCGGCTGGCGATCGTCTTTCTTCGGCGCATCCGCCTGAGCGACGCCCGTGTGGAGGGCGACGTTCATCAGAAAAACCGGCATCGAGGCGGCGACCATCGTGCCTGCTCGCTTCTTTCCGGTCGGCATCGCGGCGTCGTAGCGGCGATTGTGCGTCCAGTTGGCATCGCCGCTTCGGCCACCTCGTCCGCGGCGACTTGTATTGCCTGATGAACCGCTGCTTTCCGATCCTTGCTTGACTTTGTCGATCAATTCTCTTGCCTGTTCTGGAGTGATGTTGTCAATCTTGATGACCCGCCGCGTGGGACCGCCTCTGAACTGCATTTGTTGCTGCATTTCGTCAATGACGTGCTTCACGTCCTCCAGCTTGGACTTCGACGCGTTGACAAGAAGCACGTTCGTTCGCGAATTCGGCGTGATCTTCACGAGATCCGGCGTGTAATTCGAGTTCTTCTGTTTCTCATTCCGCTCGTTTTCGTTGATCTGCGTCTCGATCATGTTTGCGAGTTCCGTCACGTTCTGACCGAACGGAATTGGAATGACGACGACGCCCGACGCATTGGAGTCGGCTTCGGCATCCATCTGCCGCGCCATGGCCACGACCTGATTGACTTCCGACAGCTTGCCCTTCACGTAGAGCGTGTTCGACGCCTGGTCGGGCACGATCGTCAGCTCCGGTCCCGACGACTTTCCACTACCGCCGCGACTTCCGCCGCTGCGCCCGCTCGGCACGAAGACCTGCTTCAATGTCTCCGCGAGTGTTGCCGCGTTCGAATTGACCAGCCGCACGGGAACCGGCGTGTCGCCGCCTTCGATCGGCTTGTCGAGTTCCGCAATCTTCGCCAGCGCATCCTCGACCGCCTCCGGCTTGCCGGCCACGATGACAGAGTTGGTTTCCGTAATCGCCTTCAGCCGCGTATCGCCGGCGAGCACGACGTCCTTGTCGTCATCGCGCGGCGTGTCGCGCATCCACCAGGGGCGATCGTCCGGCTCCTTGGCGCTCGTCCGGCTGACGCGGAGGACTTCCGTCAGGATTTCGATCATCGTTTCGGCATCGACGTATTGCAGCGGCACCATCTCGACGCGCTTTTCCGTCGTGTCGGCGCTGTCGATGACGGCGAGCAGCTCGTCGATCTCGGTCTTCGTCTTCTCCGTGCAGAAGACGATCAGCGTGTTGCTGTTCGGCTCCGCCGTGATCGTGACCTGATTCTCGCGATCGGCATTGGACTGGCCGCCGCGGCCGCCGAACCCGCCAAAGCCGCGATTGCTGCTGATGCCGTTCTTCTTGTCGAAGAAGGCCTGCATTGTCTGGGCGACTTCGTCGGCCAGCGCATTCTTGACGGGCATGTAATAGATCTTGAAAGTGTTCTTGGCGTCGGTCGTGCTGAGCGGCTGAATGACCTGCGTCTGTATTCGCTCGAACTCCGCATCCGTCGCCCGGACGAGCAGCGTGTTCGTCGGCTCGTGCGACTCGGCGTGGGGCGCATCCGTCGAATTACCCCCGCGGCCGAACAACGTGTTGATGTTCTCGGCCACGGTCCGCGCCGGCACTTCGTCCGGAATCACGACGGTGTGGATGATGCGACCGCCCTCGATGTCGATCTGCTTCACGAGCGATTGGATCGACTGGAATTCCTTCTCATTCGCATAGGCGACGATTTTTGCCGTGCCGCGGACGGCGCGAACAACGGCCGCCTGCCGACTTCGCTGGCCCTGCGACTGCTGCTGGAGAATCTGCTGGATCGCGGTTGCAACGTCGTTCGGATCGGCGTTGACGACGTCGATCACATGCTCGGCGCGTACGCTGTCGCCGGGCTGATCCATTTCAGTAATCAGCGCTTCGACTTCCGCCATCTTCGACTCGACGGCCGAAACGATGACGCTGTTGGTCGTCCAGTCGTCGGAGCTCTGCACCATTTCGCGCGGGGACGGCCGGCGTCCTGACACGGGCCGGAAGATCGTCTGGATCATTCGCGAGACAGAGCCGGGGTCGGCGTAGGTCAACTTGAACACGCGACGAATCTGCTCGCCGCCGCCGGGAACATCGAGCTGTTCGATCATGCTCAGGATTTCCGGCATGATGTCCTCACGAGCGCTGACGATCAGCTTGTTCGAAAGGCTCTCCGACGTAATGCTGAACGGCATCTGGCCACGACGATCCGAAGGGTAGCGACCGCGAAGGGCCGCGTCGATCGAATTGCGCATCTCGTCGGACTGGCCGTGTTCGAGTTGCACATACTTCGTCACAGTCTCTTTTGAAGGCACATCCGCCTTCTCGATCAGGGCCGCGACCTTCTCCATGTTCAGCTTGTTGGCCGTCACGATGAGGCTGTAGGTGCCGTCTTCGAAGCTGGCGTTCACCTGGTCGTTCGGATTCCGTGAACCGCGCGACTGGAACTGCTGATTGATGATCGTCGCCATGCTCCACGGCGAGACGTACTGCACTTTGAACACTTCCGTCGTGCGTTCGCCGGATTCCTGGTCGAGCGCCTCGATCATCGGCTTGATCTTGTCGAAGTCTTCCTGCGTCGCATTGACGATCAACTGATTCGTGCCTTCGTCGGGCACAATGTTGACGGGGTACTGTCGATTGACCTGCTGCATCGTCTCGCGGACGTGGCGCGAGAGGACGTTGGCCAGATCGAGCGCCTTGGCGTTCTTCACGGCATAGAGATGATCCGTGCGCACGCCCTTGTCACCGCCCGCCGTGACGGGGTCGATGATGTCGCGCTTGATCTGTTCGTGCTGCTTCGCATTGGCGCGGACGATTACCAAATGCGCGCCTTCGTTGGGCGTGACGACCGGCGGTTCGACGCCGTGCGACGCGAGGCTCACGCCGCGGAAGACTTCGTTAATGTTCCGCACGATGTCGTTCAGGACGACCGTCGGCGGGAGCGTGTAGACCTGCGTGTCCTGCTTCTGCGATTCGCCCTCGTCCACGTCGATTGTGGCGAGCATGCTGTCCAACAGCAGCGCCGACGTCGGTCCGCCGACGAGAATCAGCGAATTGGTTCGCGGATCGGCCTGCATGCTGACGTAATCCAGATTTGTGTTGCCCATGGCGCCGGAGCGAATCGCCTCGGCCATCATGGCCTGGATCTTCTGCAGCACCTGCTGGGCCGGCGCGTGCTTGAGCGGCTTGCGATGGACCTGTACGGACGTATCCACTTTGTCGAGGTCCGTGGCGATCGCCAGAATGCGCTCGAACTCTTCATCGGGCGCCTGAACGTAGATGATGCCGCTGCTCTTGTAGCCGCGGATCGAGATCTGCGCCGTGCGACCCGATGCAGCCCGGCGGCCGGTGCCCGAGCCGAAGAGATCGTTCAGCTGATTCGCGACGGTCTCAGCGTTCGCAAACTTCATTTCGATCTTGCGGATCTTGTCGCTGGTTTCGAATTTCTCGTCGATGCGGGCGAGCTGTTCCTCGATGTCGATCATGAGGGGCTCTGGGGCCTTGATCAGGATCGTGCGTGTCGCATCGAGCGGCGTGATGACGACGTCGGCCGACTGGCCGCGGGCGCCGCCGTCGATGTAAAGCGTCTTGAGCGTGTTGGCGATTTCCGTCGCGTTGCCCTTCACGGGAATCTGCCGGATGACGAGGCCGCCTTCCGTGTTGTCGAGATCCTCGACGATCTTCCTGGCCTTTTCGAGCTGATCGCCGGGGCCGGCGAGGATGACGCTGTTCGTGCGCGGGTCGGCATGGACCGACACGTTGTCGTTGCGCGCCGCGGCAGCAGGTGCACGACCTCGGCCTCCGCGACCGCGGCCGGCCTGGGGCGTCGGCGCGGGCGTCTGGTTGTTGACGGTCTCGTCGATGAGGTTCTGGACGATGTCGGCGATTTCGCTGGCGCGGGCCTTCTTCAGGACGACGCGCATCATCTCGACGGCCGTCTTGTTCGTCTTGGCTTCGAGATCGTTGATGATCTTCTCGATGAGGTCGAGCGTATCGGGCGGTCCCTGCGCGATGACGGTATTCGTCTGCGTTTCGGCCGTCAGCTTGACTTTGTCGGCACTGACGAGCGTGTCGCCGTCGGCGCCCTGGATCTGGACCTGCTGCTGGGCGGCGCGCGGGTTACCGCCTCGCTGCGGCGCTCGCACGCGTGGTTGATCCTCGATGCCGAGGACTTCCTTGAGGTTTTGAACGACTTGCGAGGCGTCGAGATTCTTCATCTCGAACATACGCATGTTCGACGTGACGATCTGCGGGCTGTCGAGGTGCTTGAGGAGCTCGATGACCAGCGGGATTTCCTTGGGCGGCGCTGTGACGACGATCGAGCTGGTTCGCTCGTTGGCCACAACCTTGATGCGGGCGGGCGTTGCCGGCGCGGCCGGCGCCTGCGGCTGTTGTGCGCCCTTGCCGCCCTTTTCGTCGCCCTTGCCGCCGGGCTGAGGTTGCCCCGGTTGCTGACCGGGTTGCACGCGGGCGCCCCGCCCTTGAGGAACGGCGCGCTGCGCCGGACCGTTGACGATTTCGCTGAGCTTCTGCGCGACTTCACTGACGGGCGCATACTTGAGCGGGAACACGCGGATGACGGCCTCGCTCTTCTCATCGCTCATCAGGTCCTCTAGCAGATCCTTCAGGCGCTGCACTTCTTCGTCGGGCCCCAGGAGAATCAGCTTGCCGGTATCCGGATCGGTCAGAATCTGAACGCGATCGGTCGGAGGATTCAGAATGCTGTCGACGCGCGGATCGAAGTTCCTTATTGAGTCATCCGAGTCATCTTCCGCCTTGGTTTCCGTCTGGCCGATTGCGGCGGCGCACACGACGTCGCGCAAGAAGAGCGGCAACATATGCGGCGGCAATGCCGATACAGGCTTGCCGTCTGCGCCGCGATCCGCTTTCTGGGTTTCCTCCGTCGTTGCGGCGTCGGTCTCGCCCGCATGAATGTCAATCACCTGCACAGGGCTGCCGCTGCCGACTTCCAGAATGTCAATCGGGAGCTTCGAACCGGCACGCGCCTTCAGCAACCTCGCAGCGTCATTGGCCGACATACCGCCTTTCACATCGATCGTCGCGTACCCCGAACCATAGCCTTCGCCGTCCTTCGGCACGTCGTAGATCGCGATCCATTTGTCGATCTCCGCTCGCTGGCTCGGTCGGAAATTCATCACGATCAGGTCTTTCTCGCGAGGACCTTCCTTGAACGTGACGGGCCGGCGACCTTCGGTGTTGATCACATCTTCCAGATCGTAGGAAATGTCCCACGCCGACTTGTGCTTGAGTTCGACGATGTAGAACGTGTCCGGCGGTTTCGTGCCGTCGTCGATGTCATCGATGTCCATTTTGATGACGTCGAGGATCTGATCGATGACGGTCCAGTCCTTCGGCATCGCCCTGATCAGCAGCGTGTTTTCATACGTATTCGCATAGATCTGCACGTCGCTGACTGTCGCACCCGCATCCGTCAGGGCCGTCGGGGCCTTTGCCGTCGGGCGGTTGCGACCGCGGGCGTTCTGCGCCGGCGCCGCCTGGTTGACGGTCACTTTCGTATTCGCCTTCAGGGCGAGCATAGCGCGGAGTTTCTTTTCGTCTTCCTCGGCGTCATAAACGCGCACCTTCCGCGTGATCGGCATGGCGTCGAGCGTGTCGATCTGTTCGACGAGCTGGATCGCCTCAGCGACATCGTCCGTGGGACCGAAGAGTATGAGCTGATCGCCGATGGCCGTGATGGAAAGTTCGATGTCCGTCGGATTGATCGAACCGCCCGTCGCGCCGTCCTTGCCGGCGCCTGCCGCCTGCGTGGCATTCAGAATGCTCGTCAGGACGCCGGCGATTTCGTCCGCCTTGCGATTGACGACGTTGACGATGACCTTCTCGGGCCGGCGCGCCTCGGCGACGGCTTCCATCTGGTCAACGAGGTCCTGGATCGTCTGCATCTTCTCGGGCGGCGCCGTCACGAGGAGTGAATTCGTCACGGGCTCGGCGACGATGCGCACGGCCGTGTCGCCCGCGGACTGGACGATGCGCCGCGGATTCGCCTGCTTGGGCGGCGTCTTGCCGCGCCGCGCGGCGTTTTGCGCCTGCTTCACGCCTGCCGCCGGGGACAGGTACTGCGACTCGGGCACGGCCTGCTGGATGATCGGCGCGATGATCTCGGCCTTGGCCCACTGGAGCTTGATGAATGTCAGTTCGCCCGTCGAATTCTCATCGAGCTTCTCGATGAGCGGCGTGATTTTCTCCACGAACATCGGCGTCGCGTAGATGTTGACTGTCTTGTTGAAGGAATCGGCATTGACGATCTGCGTCGCGCCGGCCGGCGCCGGGAACATCTCATTGAGCATCGCGGCGACGTCCGTCGGTTCGGCCTTCTTCAACTTGAACTGCACCCACTGCGGCTCGACGCCGCAGGCGTTGCTCTCAAGCCGATCGATCAGGCGCTGGACTTCGACCCAGTCGTTATCGCTGCAGTAGACCAGCAGCGACTGATCGGCGTCGTTCGGAATGATCAGCGGTCCATCGCCGCCGCTCTGCGTGCTGCGACCTCGGCTGCTGCGGGCGGCGCGCTGCCGCGCCAGGGCGCGGGCCTTCGCGTTCCCCTGCGCCGCGGGCTGCTGAACGACTGTCGGCGTGCTGTCTTCAGCCATGATCTGCTGAACCGTTTGCGCGACCTGCGTCGGAATGGCGCACTTGACGTAAATGAAATGGTCGCTCGGTTCTTCGGGATCGACGACGTCGAGCTTCTGAACGAGTTCTTCGATCAGCTTCATGTCGAATTGCGTGGCACTGACGAACAGGCTACGGCTCGATTCGATTTCGATGCTCGGCGGAGGGGAATCCGTCGCCGCGACGGCGGCCGGAGCACCCTTTCGCGGCGCTCGAGTCGGCGCCGGGGCGCCGCCGCCGCCCGAATCGGGCATCGCGTTCTCAAGACGCTCGACGATGTAGGACGCATCGCGATGGTAGAGCGGGATCGACTTGGTGATCCAATCGGGATCGATGTCGTGGGCTTCGATCAGCGGTCGAATGAAGTCGATGCCTTTGCGCCCGCCGACGATGATGATCCCGTTGCCGTTGCCGCTCGGATAGAGCGTGACGTTGTATTTCGACTTTTCGAGCGGGTCGACGTGATCCGTCGAACCGTCGACGATGATCTTGAGATTCTGCACGATCGGCAACAGTTGACCGATGACGGCCGATGCATCGGCTCGCTCGAGCATCACGACTTCCATCTCCGGCGGGCTCTCGGTCGGCACATCCAGTTCGGCGATGCGCATGCGGAGTTCCGTCATGTAATACTCGGGCGCCGTGATGTACAGCTTGTTGGCCTTGGCGTCGGCGATGATGCTGACCTGGTCGGCATCCTCAACGTCCGGCGCGATCGCCTGCGGTTGGGGCTGCCGTCGGCCGCGGCCGCGACGATTCCCCGGGGGCGGCGTTGCCGCTGCCTGGATCGGATAGAGCTGCCGAAGCAACGTCAGTACGTCATTGGCCTTGGCATGCTCGAGCTGAATCGTGACAAACTTGCCCGGCGGCTGAATCTTGTTGATACCCGTCAAGTGTCGAACCATCTCGTCGAAGTACAGGTGCTCCTTCGCGAACCCTGTCAACTCGAGCTTGTCATCATCCGAGATCTTGACGCCATACGTGTCGCTGAACAGCGGCCGGTATTCCTCAATGATCTGATACGGCGTGAAACCCGTCGGCACGACGTACTGCGTCTGGCAGGCCGTATACGGGTCCAGGTTCGCCGCCTTGAATTCCTCAAACGATCCGAAGATGCGTTCGTTGGGAATTTCCTTCAACAAGTCGGGGATGCGAACGACCGTGATGCGATCGGGCAGCCGCTGAATCACAAGGTTGTTGAGCGGCTGATCGAAGAGCAGCTCGTTAAGCTTGTGATACGCCTGGTCGTAACTCATCTTCTCCAGGCTGAAATACGTGAGCGTTCCGGTGATCTCGTCGTCCAGGTTCCGGACGAAGGGCCGATGGCTCATTCGCGCGAAGTCGGCGACGACATCCATCCACGGCGTGTCTTCGTAATTGAAGCTGAATTCCTGGTCGGGCTCGGCGAAGTCGGTAATCTTGATGTTGACATGCGGAATGACGCCCATCGGCGAATGCGCGACGCCATCGCCTGTTTCGCCCGCCTCGTCGTCGGCGCCGCTATCCGGCCGACTTGACGGCCGCGTCCGCGATCCCTTGGCGCCGGCGTCCTTGTCGTCATCCGGCGCGCCGCGTGTCTTGAGTCCTTCGAGCCGCGCACGGCGCTTGGATTCGATTTCGGCGCGACGATCCTTCGCCCGCTCCTGCGCCTTTTCGATGGCGTCCTGGCGCTTCTCGGCGTTCGTCTTCGTGTCTTCCGTTTCGCCGAGCTTCTTGTGCGAACTCTTCGCCTGGATTTTCTCCGCGAAGTCGCTGCCGCCGGTCTTCGGCTTCTGCATCGAATCGGGAGAAGTCTTGTCCGCGTCACCCGGTTTCGCGGGTGCTTTCGACGCCGCGTCCTGTCTGCCGACGAGACCTTCGCGCGGTCCGCCGATGCGCTTGCGCACGCGTGCCTCATTCTCGCCATTCTGCATCGCTTCCGGCGGATTGTTGGCGTCCGTCTCCCCGCGGGCGTTCGGCGGAATCGGGCGGATGGTCGCATTCTGCGCCGGCTTTGTCGCAGGCGTCTTGGGAGCCGGCGGCGTCTTTCCGACGGACTGAATCGCCTGCTGCTTGAGCGCTTCGAGCTGGGCCTCGAACGCCGCCTTCTCCTCGGCGGTCATCCCGGATCCGAGGTTCTTCATCGCTTCCTGCTTGGCGGCCTCATTCTCGCGGGCGACGCGCTCGCGCTCCTTCTCGATATCGCTCTTCTCCGCATCGTCCTTCTTTTCCGATGCGTCATCCGACTTCTTCTCGTCGTCCTTGGCGTCCGAGTCCTTCTTGTCTTCAGACTTGTCCTTCTCGTCCTTCTTGTCTTCCTTCTTCTCGTCTGACTTCTTTTCGTCCTTGTCCTTATCCTTGGACTCTGACGGCTTGGGTTCATCCTGCGAACCAAACGGCGCAGCAATGGCGCGAGTGCCGCCGAGAGACAACGTCAGCGCCATCAGCGCGACGGCAAGACTCGTCATCAGGCCCCTGACTCGTTTGATCATCATGTCGGACAACATGTTCGTTGTGTCCTTTCGCATATGCAGGCGGCCGTCCAGAAACGCCCCCGACGGCGCTGCCTGCTGCTTATGAATCCCGTCCCGCTCGAGACGGAAATTGATACCCGGTTCGCGCCGACAGATTGCGGCGCTAATTCTGCTGCGACCACTCCTGGATCGCCATCGCCAGTTGTTCCGGTCTTTCGGCATTCAGCCGCGCACGCATCTCGAAACCCTGACCGCGCGGATACAGGTAATAATTCCCTGTTTCCGGCATATAGACGATGCCGCCCAGCGGACAGACCGCAATGAGGACGCCGCCGTCAATCTGGTTCTCAGTGTTGCCGGCGACGAAGATCTCGCGACCATCGGGTCCGTTAACGATCATCTCCTGCCGATCGCGGTTCTCGAACTTGTCGTGATAGGTCAGCAGACCGGTGACCGTGTAGCCTGTCGCGGGCTCGATATCGTTCTTCGCCACGACGACCTCCGGAACCGTCTCCTTCGGATCTTCAGGCTTCTTAGGAACCAGGTAGACCTGCTCGCTCGTGCCGGGACGGAAAGTCTTGGGCGTCACGGCGCGGCCTGTGTCATAAACGGCCGCGACAGTGATTTCCTTCGCCTCGAACTCGCCGAGTGACTGCTTCGATTCGGGCCCGATCACCATCGGCAGCAGCGTCTTTCGCGAACCGTCTTCATTGACGATCGTGAGCGTGACGCGGGCTTCGTCCGCATCGCGGCTGTCGATCGCCAGGTTGATGATCTTGGGCGGTTCTTCCGGCGTGTGCGACGGCACTTTGTAGGACCACGCCTTGCCATCCCTGAATGCATGCCGCTGTTTGAATTCCGTACCGTCGGCGTAGACGCCAGTGATTTCGACTTCATCGCCCTTGCCGACGATCGTCTCCTGCTTGCCCGGCTGCACGCCGATCTGCGACTCCGTCTGAACTTCGCCGTCCCAGTAGAATTTCGCACCGATACCGACGAGTTTTCGATCGGGGTTGTCCACGATCACACTGTTTGCCGGCGGCGGCATGTATTCACGGAAGATATTGCGCGCCTCGAAGAGAGCGAAGGCCGACTCGGGCGGGAAGTCGTCGCGCCATTTGTCGAGCGGCGTCTCGGGATTGCGCGGCATCGTCTCCACACCGGCATAGAACCTCGTGTCGTCCTTCGAGAGTCTCGGAAGCACCAGCGTGCCGACCTGGAACTTGAGCTTCACGATGTCGCGGCCTTCGCGCGACTCGGGCGTGATCGTCACATCCGACACGAGCGACACGTAGTCGGCGTCGTACATCGCGCGGAGCAGTTTCAGGGCCTTCGCGTATTCGTCCTTCACGTTGATTTCGTACGAAATCACTTCGATGCCGGTCTTGCGACCCAGCTTCGTCGTGGACGTTTTCTTTTTGATGTCCGGCGCCGTGAAGCCGTTTGCCGCGGCCGTGTCTTTCAGCGCCTCGCCGAACCAGTCGAACGCCTGGTTCTTGTCATAGCTGAACGTGTGGGCCGCGAAATTCCGCCAGCGCTCGGCGAAGTTCATCTCCGAATTCTTGAGGCTCTCCAGCTTCTGCTTCTCGTTCGTGTAATCGACCAGGTCCTTCTTGGCCTTTTGCGCCGGGCCGATGAACACGCCCGACACGATGTAATACCCCACGAACAACCCGAGGGCGCTGCAAAAGAGTATGACCAGTCGCTTTTCGCTCGCCGTCATGATTCCGCCCCCTCTTCACTCGTCGTCACGGCGGATGAAACAGCGTCGTTTGCCGGCGCGGTTTCGTTCTCGATGACGGGCGGCTCGACCGCCGACCGCTCGTTGGACTTATTGCCTGTCATCGGCGCTGTCTCTGTCGATGCGTCGGGCGTCGCCGCAACGGGCTCGGGCGTTTCGATCTTCGCCTCGGCACTGTTTTCCGCATCAGCCTTCGTATCTTCTTCCTCTGTTGCTTCTTTGACGACTTTCACGTGCTTCCGCTTCGGCAGCCTCGCACGAACGCCCGTTTCGAATCGATAGATGGACGTTCGACGACCGCCGATGGGCGACTCGCTGTCCGGTATGACGTCCTCGAAGCCGAGCGTGCGAAGCTTCTCCGTGATGTCGTTGACGACGCCGAGTTCCGCCGTTCGCAGGCGCATGTCCATCTGGGCGACGTACTTCTTGCCCTTGGACTTCGTGTCCTTGACTGTGTCGAAGGAGATCCGAGTGACTTGTGCGACGTCGGATGTGGGAAACTCCTGCGTCAGCGTCGCCAGGACTTCGGGCCAGTATTGTTCCGATGAGCGCCAGTCTTCGACGTTCTCCAGCAACTCCTTGAAGCCCGTGACTCGCTTCTTGTCAGGCTGCAGCGCGACAACCTCGAGCCGCATCGCGTCCGCCGCTGCGATCGGCACATGAACGAACTTGTAGTACGTCACGCCGATCGCCGCGACAAGGAACGCCGCCGTCAGCGCCACACGCGGCACCTTCCGCATGCGGACGGTCCGACGGCTGATCGGTTTCTTCGGCGAAAGGAAGTCGAACGACACGAGCGGCGCCCGCTCCTGGCCGAGCGCCAATCCAAGCACGGCGCTGAAGCCTCGCAGTTCTTTCGCGCGGCTGGCCGACAGATCGAGAATCTTGTCCGGTGCAAACAACTCCGCACGCGCCGCAAATCGCGCCGCAAGCGATTGGGCCAGTTCCGCCTCCAGCCCCGTGGCGCCGCTGACGACGATGTGGTCAACGCTCGCCGTCGTGTCCGTCGCGCGATAGGCCTCGAACGAGCGGATAATCTCGACCATCAGGCGGCTGATCGCCTCGCGCGTGTGCTCGCTTTCGCGAGCGTCGAGAACGCCCGGCGTTGTGATGCGGCTGTCCTGCGCACGATCGACGCGTTCCTCGCGAAGCACAGGCATCGTCGCCGTTGCCGAACGGCTGAACACGAGCGCGCCGCCCCGCAGGACGTCGATTTCCGTGTGATGCGGCCCGCTCTCAACGACGAGCACCGTCTGATCGGCCGCTTCATTGACGCAGGCCATCACGGCCAGTCGGTTCGCGTAAGGTCGCAATCCGATACGGGTCAGTGAAAGGCCCGCCTCAGTCGCGACTTTGCGATAGAAGTCGATGTCGTCGACACGAACGGCCGCGACGAGCGCCGTAGCAGGATCCTTCGGATCGTGATCCGTCGAGAGCGCGAAATCGATGACGGCCTGATCGGATGAGAAAGGCAGCTCTCGCGCAATCTGATTCAGCACGATGGCCGGCAGGTCGTCCGCCGGCGACGGCGGCAGATTGATCGTGTTGAGCACGACCTGCTCGCGCGGCACGCAGAACACGGCATGCTTATTGCCTATTCGTGACTGCCGGATCGCCTCGCGCAGGAAGGCGCCGAATCGCTCCGGGTCATCACTCGCCACATCCTTGGGGACGGGCACTGAGACGGCCTTCAATAGTTCGATGCCGGTTCCACGCGGCTGGACCAGCGCCATGCGCAAATCCTGCGTGTCCCAGTCAACCGTCAATAACCGCTTTCCGCCGAATGCCATCGCTTAGTTGCTCGATCCTGAACCACCGGTCCGGGTCTTGCGCTGTTCATCGCCGTGGGGCGTGTAGGCGGGACCCAGACCGTTCAAGTTGCGATAATAAATCACCTGCGGAATCGGTCCGCGCATCTGGAGGATCACCATGATCCGCTCGATGACGCCGTGATGATCCGCATATCCCACTGACTCGATCCTGTACATGGACGCTCGCGTCGTAATCTTGTCCAGAATCTGCCGGAATCGATTCTCGTCCAGCACACCATTCGCCAACAACCACGCCGGCGACGAACGATCGGCCGGCGACAGTTCCTTCCGCGCCTGGATGATCGCGTCCACCTCCGCGTCCGACAGTTCCGTCAATCCGCCGAGAACCGCCCGCGGTGCCGCGCTCACGTCGATTCGCCCCTGGAAATACGGCGAGGGCTGTACCGTGAGCCGATCCAGAATCAGCGGCAAGTCCTCGACAGTGCCCGGCGGATCCTCCTCCGTGAGATTCGCATACGTGGGCGGCGGCGTAGAGATATTCTCGGACGCTTGAATTTCTGCAATTTGATCGGCCAATTCCTCCGGCGTTATTTCCTGATTCTCGTCCGCAGGCTGGCTTGTCGTATCCGAGTCGCCTGGCTGTGTTGTCGTGTCGGTCTGGCCTTGCGTTTCGTCGATCTCGGGCGGCGGGGGCGCGGGAAGCAGGTTCATAACACTGTTAAACGTCTTGCCTGCTGATCGAACGCCCATGACATAGCTGACAATGTCGCTGTCGAACTCTTCTTCGAGTTGCGTTTGCAGCTTCTCTGTGTCCTGCTGGTTCAAAAAGATGCGCGGCCGGCCGTCGGCGGAGACGTTCATCTCCTGCGACCAGATCGTGAAGTAGCGCGCCAATCCCTGGAACAACTTGCCGTCGCCGTCATCGAATGGAAACGTCTCGTCGCCGTCGTCTTCGTTAGGATCGAGCAGTCCGTTCTGGTTGTAGTCTTCGCCGTAAACGATCCATCCTTCGAATCCGCGAACGAGCAGAAGTTCGTCGACCGTGGAGAAGGGCGCCTTTTTTGCGCGATACGGCGGATCCAGCTGGCTGTACCACGCATCTTTTGCGCCATTCGGCCGCGGCGTGTCGCCGGCTTCGCGCCAGTCGAGCAGGGAATCGACGAGAATGTTGATGTCGACAGAGTCCTCCGTCGTCTGCGGAATCACGGCGTTGAATAGCCGACGCAGCTGCAGCTCCGTGGCCGAATTGAGGTCCAGCCGGGCGCACTCGCCTGTGAAGCCGTAGCGCACTTTGTCAGGATCGTCGGGATCCGGCGCGATGAGGCTGTATCGAATGACGGGCTTGGCATCCGGGTCGTATGTCCGCGCTTCCGACGACTTGTCGATCGTCGCGATCCCCTCGTCGTCGGCGCCGTCAAACGGTACGGCTCGGAAATTGTCCGGGTTGTTGTACCACGCGCTGAGATCGCCCTGCTGATCCCTCAGCGTCGCAACGGCCCGCCAGACGCCTGCTTCCGCCGCCTGACGCAACTGGAACGACTGAATCCGCGTCTCGACGGTATCCACATGCGAACGCACCATGAGCGTGTACCCCGCTGCCAGCAGCGACAGCAACACGATCATGACCAATACGATCAGCAGAACGAATCCGGATCGACGCGCAGTGGTCGAAGCACGACAAGGATATCGGCGGAAATTGCGCGTCATATTCCGCCTCCTGCACCACCCAGGCCGGTGCTCTCCTGCGCCCGCATCAGTCTCGAACCAAAGAACGTATCCGCCTGGAGGAGCCGGACTGTCACAGTGTAAGTGGTCGGTGAATAGGGCTCGGGGACTGCGGGCATCAGATCAGACGAACCGAAAGCCGGCTCATCCGTGTTGTCGTTTTCGTTGTCGTCCTGCTTGTCGATGGGCGGAAGTTCGCTGTAACCAACCGTAATTTCGACCGCCTGCGGCAGCGAATTACCGCCGTTGGTGCTCTCGCCGATGTCCCAGGAATCGGTCCAATCGACGCCGTCGAAATAGCGGAAGCGAATGTACTTCAACTCATCGGAAATAACGTCGAGCGCGACCGACTTCTCGTCGCTGTCGATGAAGGCGAGTTGAAACGGAGTCTTGACTTCGCGGCGTACGAGACCCAGCGGTTTGGGCCCTTCCGTGCCGTCGGCATAAATATGGGGCTCGTACTCCTCTTCCTGATCGTATGCAAGGTAGTATTGCACCTGCCGGATGTCGCATTCGGCGGGCGGCACTTCATCCGTGATCGATCGCCGCTGGAAGACCTGTTTGCCGGGGAATCGAACGCACTGGATGCTGATGAAGCGATCCGTTCCGGAGACGCCCGGTCCCATGCTGGTGAGAAAGCCGTTGCATGCCCGAACCTCATCAGCAATCTGATTGGCGACACGCTGGGCGAGCACACCTGACTTGACGGCGACGCGGCCTTGTTCGCGCATCTGCATCGTCGTGCCGTAGAACATAAACATCATCGCACCGAGCAGAATAATCAGACCGAGAGCGAGCACGACTTCCACGAGCGTGAAGCCGGGGCGTCGGCACTTGTCAGAGCGTTGGACGGCAGAGTTGGAGGCGTCTCGCAACATCATTGGCGCCCCCTTCCGGGACCTGCGCCGTCGTCAGAATCGTCGTCCTTCTGATTGCCGCCGTCATTCGCGCCGGCGCCATTCGCATTGGACCCGCCGATCGCCTGGTTTGCCGCATTCTGCAGGTTGCCCAGGTTTCCGGAGTTGACGGCGTTCAACAGCTGATCGATCTGGCCGGCGCCGAGTTGGCTGCCGAAAGCCTGAAGCAGCGCCGGCAGCATCTCGACCAGCTGATCCGCGGGCAGCTGCGCGAGAATTCTCGGATCGAAATTCGCCGGATCGAACAACTGCGATCCGCCCGGTATCAGGTTAGTCAGATCCTCTATCTGGGTTTCGTCGAGCCCGAAATCGCGTTCGAAATCGAAACCGCGCGGCTCGACGCGGACGATTCGCGTACGAAGCACGTTTTCGCGGGCCTCCTCATCGTCCGGATCACCCATGTAAATGTTGATGTCGATCTCGTAGATCCCGTCGACGCGCTGCGAAGGCTCCGATTCGATTCCCCACGACATTCCAGGAATCGATTCCTGGATCCCCATCGTGTTGAAATACCCGGATTGTTCGCGCTCCAGCATGTCGATGTCGGGGAAACCGTCCCGATCCTGGTCCACGCCGGTATCGAGCGTCGTAATCAGCTTTTCCGTGAGCAACATCGCCCGCGTCCGGACTTCGGCTTTCTCGATGAAGTACTGGCCGTTCCTGAACACCACGCCGATGGCGACCATGGCGGTCAGGAGCAACCCGAGCGCAATGACGACTTCGAGCAACGCCGCGCCGCGCCGACACGGCCTCACGGCGTCAGACATCGCGCAATCCCCAAGTCGCGCACTCCGGCAAGTGCGATATGGAGGGTGCTTGATGTCGATGTGGTGAAGCACGCTGGACGATCCCCGCAGCGACACCCCTTTGTGTCGAAAAAACGTCACGTCAAACCCTCTCCTTGTACGCCGAATAGCGGCATTCGTCGCAGAATCCGGGAGCCGGGTCGCCGAGTTTTTGAGACTGCTCAAAGGGGTGACCGCGCTATGCCCAGCAGACGCATCACGCGCCAGTACAGCCGCGCTGCGCGCAAACGCACCGACACAACCATAAACTACAGAAATGAATAGAGTTACAGCAGGATGACCGACGACATCGGAATTGAATGTCGCGTGGAAGGATCTTACTTGCGACCGCCGCCCTTGACGGTCTCCGGCTTGCCGCCGCCAGGATCTCGGCCGCCGCCGTTTCCGGGCTTCCCGCCGCCGTTGCGTCCAGGACGTCCGCCGCCGCCGTCACCGCTGCCGCCCGTCGCGCCGGGCTTGCCGCCCCCACGACTGCCGCCGCCTGCGCCGGCTCTACCGCCGCCACCCCTCGATCCACTGCCCCGACCGCCGCCGACGCCCATTCCGCCTCCGCCGCCATTCAGGGCGTTGCGAATGTTGTCGCGTTCGTCGGCAGACAGACCGGAGTCGTCGAGCTTCTGATCGAGGTCCGAGCCCGTCGCATTCGGCCCGCTCGCACCGCCGCTGAGTGCTCCGTCCACAAGGTCGGAGATTTCCCCATTGGATCCGGATTCGCCGGTTCCGCCGGTCGCCACATCATCCGGAATACCGTCGCCGTCTTCATCCACGGCCGGACTGCCGCCGAAGCCGGTCGATTTGAAGGAGAGTTTCCCTAGATCGCTGAGATCCGGCAGGTAAAGATTTTCGCGTTTGACGTAGTTGTCGGAGTTGAGCTGATCGTCTTCGCTCATCGGCATTTGGACAGATGCGAGCCCCGTACGACCATCCAGCAGGATCCATCGCGTGGGTTCCTTGTCATCCAGCTCCTCACCCGGCGCTTTGCGCGCCAACGTGATCAGGGCCCAGTCGACGGCGCCGTGGGCGTCGAAGTTGATGAGGGGACGTTCCTCGTCGACGGGGTAGTCGGAATCGGCCATCGCGCTCTTCAGGTCGGCGTTGTCGGCCGACACGAACAAGTCGTCGGTATCAAGGGCGCCGATTTCGTCCTTCTTCAGCGTCGCCTTGTCGTCGTCCTGCTCCAGCTCGGGACTGTCGTTGATTGAGATCGGCTTCGTGAACTTGGGCCGCCCCGGCTTGATCTTGTGGACCTGCACGTCGGACAACAGCAGAGACGCCATCGCCTGCTCCGCCCACGCCGCGCTGACGGGCTCCCATATGTTGGGTTCGAGAATCGGATCCCGCTCGATCTCGATGATCGGTTGATGCGCATTCGGTTCGAACCGAACGCGAACACGGCGGTTCTCCTTCATCGCCTCGGCCCGCGCCATGTAGAGCACGTCCCGAAAGCGCGCGGCCGACTCGGGCAATTCCGAGCCGGTAATCTGCGTCTCCAGCACGGGCCACGTGATCCCGGCAAGCATGACGAGCATGCCGATGACGAGCAGAATCTCGATCAGCGTGAATGCACGAAGTCGCTTATTGCCACGCGCATAACGTGGGCGATCGCCGCGAGTCCATACTGTCGAGAATCGGTTGCGCATCAAAGCCCCGTCGTACCCGATGGCTTCGAACCGCCTGCCTTCACGCTGGCGGTTGCGAAACGGCTCGAGTTACTTGTCTTTCCAGTTGTTGATGTCGTCCTCGTCGCCGTCGATCCCGTTGGGTCCGAGGCTGTAGAGGTCGAACTTGCCTTCGTTGTGATCGCCGGGGAAGCGGTAGACGAACGGATGCGTCCAGGGATCAACGAGACCTTGGGCATCGTTGAGGTACGGCCCCGTCCATTTCTCGGCAATCTCGTCGTCGCTCGGCTTCTCCATCAGGTCCTTCAGTTCCTCGGGATACTGCCCCGTGTTGAACTTGTACAGGTCGATCGCCTGCGTAATGCTGCCATTCGGACCAATCGCAGCCCGCGCCATATCCTTCTTGGCGTTTTCGCTCTGGCTGATCAGCGCGGGAATCGCGAACGCGGCCAGCAGCGCGAGCAGGCCGACCACGAGCAGGATTTCAAGCAGCGTAAAGCCCTTGCGACTTCGGGGGTTCCGGCGAATGAATGCGTGTGACACCATGATGATTAACTCCTCATTTCACGTTCGATTGACGCCCGACGGCCGGATCAGCCTACCGCCGGATTCGCCTCGATACCAGTTACAGACTGTCTTCTACTCACTCTCAATGCCCGCCGCCGGCGCTCATCGTCAGGATCGGCAGCAGCAACGCGACGGCGATGACCGCCACGACGCCCGCCATGCCCACGAGCAGGAGCGGCTCCAACATTCTCACAGCCAGGTCGATCTTCCGCGATGTCCGGGCTTCATACGAATCGGCGATCGTGACGAGCACGTTCTCGAGATTGTTGCTCTCTTCGCCGATCGCGATCATGTCGATGATATCCAGCGGAAACAGCTTGCTGTGGCCGAGGGGCTTTGAAAGCGTGGCGCCCTTTCGCACGCTTTCCGTCGAATCCTCGATCACGCCCGCCAGAATCTGATTTCCCGCCGAATCCCGTGCAATCTTCAGCGACTGCAGGATGGGAACGCCGTTCTTCAGCAGCGTTCCCAGGATTCGACAGAATCGGCAGATCGCGACGAGCACGAAGATGTTGCCGACCAGCGGCGCCTTCAACTGAAGCCTGTCGAAATAGAGTCGTCCCGTCGGGCTGCGAAAGAAACCCACCACAAGGGCCACGACCACAAAGACGCCGCCCAGCATCCAGAACCCATGTTCCTTAAGGAAATCGCAGGCCCCGAACACGAATTGCGTCAGCACCGGCAGTTTGTCCGCCTGCAGGAAGCCGCGGACCTTCGGCACGACGAACAGCAACAGGAAGATAATGATGATGACGCCGACGAACATCAGGACGGCCGGATACAACATCGAGCCGTACACCTTGTTGCGAAGCTCGTTCTGACGCTCCGTGAAGATGGCGATTCGGGACAGCACCTCTTCGAGGAACCCGCCCTTTTCACCCGCGCGAACCATCGAAACGTGCAGCGTGCTGAAGGCGTTGGGATGCTTGTCCATCGCGTCGGCGAGCGTCTGACCGCTCGCCAGGTCCTCGCGAACTTCCTTCAGCACCTCTTTCAGAACAACCTGATGCGTCTGCTTGTAAAGCACGTCCAACGATCGCAGCGCCGGCACGCCAGCGCGAAGCAGGTCGGAAAACTGGGCATAAAACACCGCAATGGCGGTCGCGCCGACCTTCTTGCGGCGATCGCCCGAGCCCGCCTTGCCGCCTTCGCGAACCTCAACGGGGAAGAGGGCCTGTTCGTCCAACGTGCGCAAGGCCTGCTGCTGCGAATCGGCCGCCAGAACGCCCGATACAGTCTGCCCCTCAATATTCCTCGCCACGTAGGTGAAACTCGGCATTCACGCCTACCCGCAGATCGCACTATCGTAAGCGACTGCAAAATATGATCTTATGGACAGGCCGACGCCAAAACACGCTCTCGGCGGCCGCCTGCCTCATCGCCCCTTATACGAACGGCAGATTCGCGGATTGCAGTCCAACAGACCTTTCATATCCCGATCCGGACCTATCCGGCTCGCCAGTCGCGACTTATTCGGAATCGGGCTCGAGATAGGTGTAGCCCTTCAGACCGTCCTCGTAGCTTCGAAGCATGTCCGCGGACTCTCGGAACGTGATCCGGCCGGCTCGCAAGGCGCGCTCCACGCCCCGCCGCAGACGCATCAGTAGATCCTCTGGGGCGTACTGCACATATCGAAGCACTTCCTCGACTGTGTCGCCGTCGACGATGTGATCGACGAAGTACTGACCGTCGTCGCGGACTGTGACATGGACGGCGTTGGTATCGCCGAAGAGGTTGTGCATGTCGCCGAGGATTTCCTGATACGCGCCGGTCATGAAGATGCCGAGAAGGTAGTCGCCGCCGTCGAACTTGTGGACCTCCAACGTGTTCTTGAAGTCGCGGCGATCGATGAAGCTGTCCAGCCTGCCGTCGCTGTCGCACGTGATGTCGGCGAGCACGGCCTTGACGTTCGGCTCCTCGCCGAGCCGATGGATCGGCATGATGGGCAGCAACTGATCGACGGCCCAGCAATCCGGGACGGACTGGAAGATCGAGAAGTTGCACGCATAGGTCGACGCGAGCTGTTGTTCAAGCCCCTTGAGTTCGTCCGGCACATAGTCCTTCTCCGCCATGACGCGCTGAATCTTGCGGCAGGCGGCCCAGAAGATGGACTCCACGACGCCGCAGTCCTTCAGCGTGAGATAGCCGAGCTTGAACAGCGTCATCGCTTCATCGCGCAGGTGCAGAACGTCGTGGTAGACCTCCTGAAAATTCTTCGAGTTGATTGAATTGTGTGCGTCGTGCAGGCTGAAGATCAGGTTGTGCGAATCTTCGGGCAGCGTCGCCGGGATCGGTTCATCGATCGGATCCGTCACGCCGAGGACGTTGAAGATCAGCGCCGAATGATGGGCCACGATCGCGCGGCCGCACTCCGTGACGATTGTCGGATGCGCGATCTCCGCCTCGTTGCAGCTCGTCGAAAGTACGTCGACGATGTCGGCGACATACTCGTCCATCGAGTAATTCGCGCTCGATGCATAAGTGGTCGAACTTCCGTCGTAGTCGACCGCCATTCCGCCGCCGACGTCGAAATACCGGAGATTTCCGCCGAGATTCTTCAACTCGACGTAAAGCCGGGAGGCCTCGGAGAGCGCCTCTTTGAACGAGCGTATGTTGGTGATCTGGCTGCCCAGATGGAAATGCGTCAGCACGAGCGAGTCGAGCATGTTCAACTCGCGCAACAGCTCGACGCTTCGCAGCATTTCAGTGATCGTCAGCCCGAACTTCGACTTCACGCCGCCCGATTCCTGCCAGCGGCCCGAGCCTCGCGTGGACAGCTTCATGCGAAATCCGATCTGCGGCGATACGCCCATCACGCGCGATCGCTCGATGATCCGCTCCAGCTCGCTGAATTCCTCGACGACGATGACGACCGTCTTGCCGAGCTTCGTGCCCCAGAGCGCCAAGTCGATATACTCGCTGTCCTTGTAGCCGTTACAGATGATCAGCGGTTGATCGGCGTCGAGCATCGCCAGGACCGCGATGAGCTCGGGCTTGCTGCCGGCTTCCAGGCCGAACTGATGCGGCTCGCCGTACTGGATGATCTCCTCCACGACATGTCGTTGCTGATTCACTTTGATGGGAAAGACGCCCATGTAGGCGCCCTTGTATTCATGCGCAGACATCGCGCGATCGAACGCGGAATTCAACTGATCGAGTCGCGAGCGAATGATGTCCGAAAAGCGGATGAGAAGCGGTAGATTCAATTGACGTGCACGGAGCTCATCGACCAGTTCCTTCAGGTCGAACCGCGGACCATCCGGACCGCGCGGACTGACGTCGACATTTCCCTTGGCGTTGATACCGAAGAAGCCGGCCCCCCAGGAGTCGATGTTGTAAAGCTCTTTCGAGTCCTCAACCGACCAGGTCTTCAAAACGTCAGAAGGCCGTCGGTTCTGCGACGTCGCGTGCGCCATCCAAATTTCCCCATGCCCGGAGTGAGGCCGGACTCCAAAATAAACCTCACGCCTCCGGGCAATCGCCGGATTGACGCGAACCCTATATCAGACCAACACTTACACTCGCGGTCAAGGTGCTTTCGGCCGAATGACCCCAACGCTCGCAAGTCCAACGAGAAGTGTAGTCTACTCCGCCCGGAAACGGCACACTTTTTTGAGTTTTGGCGTCGTCGATTTCGCGCGGCGACACGACTTCTCACAGGACGCCGTTCCCGAGATGCGCTCGACGTGAAGGCAGTGGATTTCCACGCGGAATGTTGACGCCATGCGCCCGACACCTAGACTCGCAACGTTTCGGCGACTTCGTGAGCTGGACCGACGCCGATCCGTTAGGGATCAGAGGCCGGAAATAGGCCAGGACCAGCTTTGCGCGGCCGCTCGAAACCGATCGCCGGTGAGCATTCGAATCTATGAAGACGCTTTACGCCTACTTCGCTCGTGAGATGGTCAAGGCCTTCAGCCTGACTTTGATCGCGCTCACGCTGCTGATCGTCATGGGCGGCGGCATCGCGTCCATGTTCACGTCGTCGGGACTCGGCGCCGACGAAATCGGCAGCGTTTTTATCTACCTGGTTCCAGTCGCCCTGTTGTACACAACGCCGGTCGCAGCGCTCTTCGCCGCCACTGTCACCTACGGCCGCGCTTCGACCGACAACGAAATACTGGCCTGCAAGGCCGCGGGGATCAACCTGCATCGCGTCCTGACGCCGACTGTCGTCGCGGGCCTGCTCGCCGGGGCCGTGACGTTCATGGGATTCAACTTCCTCATGCCGGAGCTCGCCTGGCAGGTGGAGGACATCACGCGGCGCGATCTGCCGAAAATCGTCTCGAACCGCTTCCTGCGGGGCAAACCGCTGATCTACGCCAAGCGGGTCGCGATTTCGGCGGAAAAGTGCGTCAAGGTCGACCCCAAGGACCTGCCGGAGAAGTACCGCGAGGGCTTTTCGTTTCTTCGGCTCACGGGCGTCGCGTTCCAGGAAATGTCCGCCAACGAACTCGTGCGCATCGGCACGGCCGATGAGACGATTATCAAGTTCGACAACACGTCGAGCACGCCGGAAATCACCCTCGAGCTGCAATTCGGCCGGAGCTACGACGCCCAACGGCGTCAATACCTGGAATTCGATTACCAGCTCATCGGTCCGATCAGTTTTCCGTTGGCGATCCAGCGGAAGATCCAGTTTGAGAATCTCTGGACGCTGCTCGATTACCAAGCCCACCCGATCAAGATCCCCGAGATTGACGATCTTATGCACGGCATGCGTCGCAATCTGAAGACATATTTCCTCGTCGAAGTGTTCAAGGACCATCTTCTGAAATCTCGCGGCGGCAACGGCCGGATCACGCTCAAGGACGACAACGCCGACATCACGCTCGAAGCGAGCGGCGGTTTCCAAAACGATCCGACCAATGGCCGTATCCGGCTCAAGGATGTCGTCGCCCGAGTTCGCGAAGCCGGGAACCCGATCGTCAGGGTGTATCGCGCTGATTTCGCGACGGTCCAGTTGAACGACGGCATCGAGCTGCATGAGCCTATCATCCAGATCGAACTGCGCGACGACGTGCAATATTCGATCGAGGGCGACGAAGGGAAGGTCATTCGCAAACCGAAGGAGACGCTTCCGGCGATCCTCTTCCGCGCTCAGCCTGAAATGGAAAAGGCCTTTGAGGACTTCGATGAAATCGAAGCGCTGAGTCCCGACTTCTCGATACCGATCTTCTCAGATCATGCAGAGGCCCGACAAAAACTGATCAAACGCTACGAGAAGTACCATTCCGAGATCAGAGGCGAAATCCACCTTCGAATGGCGATTTCCGCGGCCGTACTCGCAATGGTCGTCATGGGGGCGATGTTGGGCATCACCCTCCGCGGCGGACAGGTGCTGACCGCCGTGTTCATCAGCATGATTCCAGGCGTATTTACGCTCCTGGCGTTCCTCGTCGCCCGCAGCCTATCCGATCGACCGCAACTGGGCATGACGTCGGTCTTCATCGTCTGGGGCGCAACGGCCGTACTCTATGCCGGCGTCGGCGTCATCGGCTTCAAGGTATTGAAGAGGTAGCACGACGCCGTCCGTCGCGGCGGCCCGAAAAAGCAACATGAAAACGCTCGACCGTTACATATTGCGTTCCTTCTTCGTGAACTACGTCATCGCGATGACGATCCTCATCGGTCTGTACGTCATGCTGGATCTGTTCATCAACCTGGATGAGTTCACGGGTATGCGGACCACCGGCACGATGCAGACGCTCGGCCGAATCGTCGACTTCTATGGACACAACCTGTTCTTGTACTTCGCTCAGCTTGCCGGCGTTATCTCCGTCGTCGCTGCGTGTTTCACGCTCGGGCGATTGCACAGTTCCAACGAGATGACGGCGATCCTGTCCGCCGGTGCGTCGCTCTATCGCGTGGCCACGCCGATCCTGCTCGCCGGCCTCGCGATGAACTGCCTGTGGTTCGTCGACCAGGAGTTCATTATCCCGAACATCGCACAGAAGCTCGCCCGCAAGCACGGCGATTTGGAGGGCATGAAGACGTTCAGCGTGTACTTCCTGCCGGACCGGCAAAACGGAAACGCACTGCTCTCCGCGGATCGCTTCAACCCGACGGCCATGCAGATGCGCGGCGTCGTCGTCCTCAAACGCGACGACAAGAACCGAATGACGGAAGTCATCCAGGCCGACCAGGCCCGCTGGGATCCGGAGCGCGGCACGTGGCATTTCGAAAACGGCTTTGCCACGACGCTCGCCGCGGGCGATGTCGACGGCGACATCGCAGGACTCGGACATCGCCCCATCGAAGACTACAAGTCCTCGTTGACGCCCCGGGAGATGGCGCTGCAGCAATCCGCCCAATGGACGCAGTTTCTCAGCCTCAAGGAACTGAACCGTCTCCAGAACTACTTCTCCGCAGCGGGTGTGGCCGAATTCGTCCGGATGAAACACGCACGGCTCACGACTGTCTTCATGAACATGACGCTGCTCTGCATCGGTATTCCGTTCTTTCTGAATCGCGAGCGGCCGTCGATCATCGTGCTCGGCGGCAAATGCCTCCTTGCCTGCGGTCTCTGTTACGCGGCGACGTTCATTTGCAACACGGTCGAGATCACGGGTTTCAATATCGATCCGGCACTGCCGCCGTGGCTGCCGTTCATCGTCTTCGCCCCGCTCGCCGTCGTGCTGCTGGAAGGCATCAAGACATAGCGGCGCGGCCCGGCAGCGCGCACAATTCCGTCCCGTTCAACGTCGTCCGCCTCGGAAGGCCCGCTCGCGGCGCGTCTGGCTGAGGAACGCATTTCACTGCAAGAATCGACATTATGGATCACTTTCACTTTCAGGCTGGTGCACTTCACTGCGAGAATGTCCCCGTCGCGAAGATTGCGGAGACCGTCGGAACGCCCGCGTATATCTACTCAAAGGCGACGTTTCTGCATCACTATCGCGCCGTCCATGATGCGTTCGCAGCCCTCGATCCCTTGATCTGCTACTCGATCAAGAGCTGCGGCAATCTCTCCATCTGTAACCTGCTGAAGTCGGCCGGCGCCGGATTCGACATCGTCTCGGGCGGCGAACTCGCCCGCGCACAGGCCATCGGCGCCGACATGTCGCAGATCGTCTTCGCCGGCGTCGGCAAGTCCGACGAAGAGATCGAGCAGGCCATCGATGCGGGCGTCGGATGGTTCAACGTCGAATCCGAAGCCGAGATGGAGAACCTCATCACGATCTCGCGCCGCAAGCGCGTCAGGACGCGCGCCGCATTGCGCGTCAATCCGGATGTCGATCCGAGGACGCATCGCTACACATCAACGGGCAAGAAGGAATCCAAATTCGGCGTCGATCTCGAACGTGGCCGGCGATTCTTCGATGCGTACGGCCGAGACGCCGCCGTCCATCTCTGCGGAATCCACTTGCACATCGGCTCGCCCGTCAATGACATCGCTCCATACGTCGGCGCCATCACGAAGGGCATCGATCTCATCGACGCGCTGCGCGCCGACGGATTCGATATCGACACGATCGATATCGGCGGCGGATTCGGCGCGCACTATCGCGATACCGAAGCCCCGCCTGCCGTGCGCTATGCCGAGGCCATCGTTCCATTGCTGAAAGACAAACGGCTGAAGGTCATCATGGAACCGGGACGATCCATCGCGGCCAACGCGGGCATACTGCTGACGCGAACGCTCTATCTCAAGCAGTCGGGCGATCGCGACTTTCTCATCGTCGACGCCGGAATGAACGACCTGCTGAGACCGGCCCTGTACGAGGCCTATCACTTCGCCTGGCCCGTCGCGCCGCGCGCAGGATTCGTGCCGAAGGACCGTGCGTCAGCAGCGCAATTGCCCGGCCTGAAGCTGATGGACATCGTGGGGCCCGTCTGTGAGAGCGGCGACTTCCTCGCGAAGGATCGCATGCTGCCGCCGATGCAGCGCGGCGATCTCGTCGCCGTCTATTCCGCCGGCGCATACGGCATGTCCATGGCGAGCCACTACAACAGCCGACCCAATCCGCCCGAAGTGCTCGTCGATGGCGACGATTTTCGCGTCATACGAAGGCGGGAGACCTATGACGACCTGATGGCGGCCGAACGGCTGTAACGCAGGATCTTGCATTCGCGTCATTGTGAACTGGAACTCACCGCGCCCGCCCAGATCGCCGCCGCCGCAATCGCCGCCGTCTCAACGCGAAGCGTCGAACGCCCCAGCGACACAGGTCGCGCCCCGAGCGTTTTCAGCGTTTCAATCTCAGCAGGAGTCAGACCGCCTTCTGGACCGATGACGCAGATGCACGCCGGCGCCTCCGCCGACATTGCTTCAACGAGGCATGAGTACAGACCGATCGCCGCCCCATCTGTCGCACCATAGACGGCTCTGCTCCCCGGAACGCCCTCGCGGAACACCTGCTCAATCGATGCGCCCGCCTCAATCTGCATAACGCCTGCCGATCCCGACTGCTTCGCGGCTTCGACGGCCTTCCGACGCCATCGCTCCAGCTTCCCGTCGCCCGGACGCACTTCGCCGCGTTGCGTGTCGATGAGCACAAGCCGCGAGACGCCGAACTCCGCGCACTTCTCGACGAGCCAGTCGCCGCGGGCCCCCTTCGGCGCGGCGACGGCGAGCGTGAGCAATAGCCCGCTTACGCCGGCGCTGCGCGGCGTTTCCGTCAGCTCGAAGATAATCCGCTCGCTCGACATCTCGATCACGCAGGCCTGCGCTTCCTGGCCCTTTCCGTCAAAGAGGGTCACGATCGCCCCGATCGGCAATCGAAGGACGTCAACGGCATGATGCCGTTCGCGCCCCGTCAAGACGACGCGCGGCGACTGAAGGCTCTCAACAGGAAATCGACGTTCTCTCATATACCTCGCATGATCCCACGCCGAATCGCGACCGACAAGCGAAGCGCAACTTCAGCGCGTTTGGAAATGCAGCCGATAGACAGGCAGACAGCCGGGGCGCGGGACAGCCAAGGCCTTGTCCTCACGCACGGCTGCTCAGACGCATGGAAGAAACCGAAATTCAATCTAGCGAGCAGCAGGATCCGCCGATCGTGGAGGGACCAGGTGGCGCAGATTCCACGATCGACAGCGAAATGGATGCGCTGCTGCGTCACGCCGAAGCGCTGACTGAAGTCATCACGAGCAACACTTCCGGACCGCTCGAAGACTACCTGGAGCAGATTGCCGACAAGGGCCCCATCACCGCCCAACCCCGGCCGCCAGTGGTCGAGAGGCCGCCGCCCGTGATCCCGCGCAGAACCGAGCCCACGGCGTCGGTCATCGTGCCCCGGCAATCGCCGGCGGAGCCCTCAGACCCGGAATCCACACTCGCCGACGAGCCGTCAAGCGAGGCGGCGCCCGCAGACATCGAGTCAAACGCCTACGACGAAATAGAGATCGATGCGCCTCCGATTGAGACGTCGGACATTGACGCCGCGCTGTCGTCGGACGCCACGATCGACGCGGAATCGCCGACGGATGAACAAACGGCGGAAATCGACGCGATCCTCCAGGAAGCCTGCAACGCGCCGCCGATCACCGATCGAATCGAGGATGTGCCGCGGGACCTTCCTGACCTGCTGAACGATCCTGACGATTTGGTCGAGTCAGATTCCGACGCAGCCGGCGTCGATGCGCCCGCCGAACCCTCCGTCGAAGTCCTTTACATCCCGGACGAAGACGTTGCGGAGGACGCCCACGACGCTGACGCCGCGGGCCCTGAATCTGATGTCGAGCCCCCGCAGCCGGTGATCAATCCGCCGCCCGAACCCGCTGACACAGCCGCCGAGCCGGTCGACGACACGGCGGAATCAACCGCGGATGTCGCACAGGAATCTCCCACGGAACCGAAACCTTCGCTGGCTGCGAAGATCGTCAGCCTGTTCGGCAAGGGCGTTGCCACGTCCAGATCGGCGATTCAATTCGTCATGCGGATCCCGGCGACTGTGATCGCCGGCATCGGCTACGTCCTGGAGATTCTCAACAAGCCGTTCTCACGAACATCGAATCGAACGCGCGACATCATCGGGATCGTCGGGATTGCGACGATGATCTGCGGCATCCTCGCGTGGGTGCTGCCGTGGTTGCTGACGTCGAATCCGTTCCTGAATATCCCCACCGGCATCGTGACTGGGCATTGAGTAAGCAACGCTCCGCCTGTGCACAGAATCCCACCGCCGCATGCGCGCGGAATCCCACCTCAAAGAACTTAGCGATCGTTTGGAAAGAGAATTGGCGTCGGCTTACATGCCGTATGTCGACGGTTCGAAATCCGACTCTGACAGACCGACGTTGAAACGAACATTTCGATATTCGTACTTGCCGAGCAGGTGTTCCGGCGCTTCATCGACATCGGAATAAGTGTAGATGGCGACGGGCACGAGGTGCTTGCAGTCGACATAAATGTTCGCAACACGATCAGGATACTTGCCGCCCGGCCCTGTGTACGGAAGCGTCCGGCGCACAAGCCAGACGTCACGGCCGTCGAATCGCGTCTCGCCGACGAATTCGAGCTTGAGATCGCCGGCAGCCTTCGCCTGCTCCGAAAAACTGATCAGTAGATCGAGCGCCCGTCGGAATCCGAATTCGTCGATGGCGCGCCGAGAGGATTTCTTGGCAAGCGCACCGTGAATCGGTTGCTTGATGCTCTTGATGAACATCGACAGCCCGTTCCCCGGCTGGCAGACGGCCAACTCGCGCAGCGACTCGTCTTCGGCAGACTCATCCCGCCACTTGCCTTTGACGTAAATCGCCCGATTGGCAAGGCCGGCGTTCCGCGTGAATTCCATCATGACGCTATACGGTTCGCTTCGGAATTTGACGTTGGCTTCCTGCTCATCCGTGATGTCGCCGTCGATCCGTTCCTGCTTGACGAACGTGCACGTATAGTCCCGCGCATCTCGAATCAGCCGGGACCTGGATTCGACCAGCCCGGCAAAAGGATCGCTCCGCAGTTGCTTCTCGAATGGATCCGCCGACACGGGAGAATCGGCGTACACGACCGGCGCCCCGGTGTTGATAACGGGCTTCGGCGACTCCATGGCCAACTGTGCGTACAGGATGGCCACGAGAATCAGGCCGCAACCGATCTGGATTCGACGCTGGCTTCGATTTCGAGGATCGCTTGGCATGTATGTCTGACGGCAGGTTACCATGGGTCCACCCTCACTGGCAGCCTGCTATCAACTCCGTGAATCGCCAAACCTGCACTTCTGGATAACGGGCGACCGCCGGAATAGTCCGACGGGGCGATTCTCAGCCCATTGAATACATCGGGTATTGAAGCCCCTGGAGTGAGTCCACGGCAACTTTTGCAGGCCGGCTATCCGGCTTGACACGCATCATCACCGCGATCGAATTCATGGCAGGCTTCAAACCGCCCTGCGAACGGGTACCGCGCCGTCGCCGCTGCAGGTGCTCAAACCACTTCGAACATTATACAACCTGAATCGACGCATGGTCAATGAAATACGACCGGTAACTCGCATCGGCACATAATCCATTAGCTGTTACGCAGCAAAAGGTTATATGTTGCAGTGCAGATTCCGCACCTCATTGATACAGCCCGTGAGCCTCGATGTACTCGACGACCACCTGAGGGGTCAGATACCGGACGCTTCGCCCCTCCGAGCGACGACGGCGGATTTCCGTGGCACTGATGCCGATCGACGGCGTCGCCACGCAGTTCGACAGCAGTCGCCTCGCCGCCTCATCGCCGACCGCCTCGGCCAGCCGCGACGCCGTCGGATGCCGCCAGCCGGTCCTTGTCGCCGTGACGATCGTGACGCGTTCGACCAGCTCTCGAACCCGATGCCAGCCGGGCAACTCCGGCAAAGAATCGCCGCCGATGAACCAGAACAGCTCTGCATCCTTGCCGAACGACTCGCGGGCACGCTGGACGGTATCGATCGTATAGCTAGGTCCATCCCGCCGCGCCTCGATGTCACTCACTTCAAAAAGCGAATCTCCGGCGACCGCCCGCCTCGCCATTTCGAGTCGGTCCTCCACCGGCGTCATGACATTGTTCGGTTTATGCGGTGGACGGGCGGCCGGGATCAGGTACACGCGCTCCAGATCCAACTGCTCCGCCAAGCTGCGCGCGGAAATCAGATGACCGTGATGAATGGGATCGAACGTTCCGCCGTACAAGCCGATCCGCGCCATGTTCAGGAACCTTGCGCCGCAGCACGCGCGCCGCCCGTCAGATCGCCGTCCCAACGAATGTCCATCGCGACGTCCGAGACTTTCAGCTCGACGCGCGACGCCGTTCCTTCGACGGACGACGTATCGACACGACCGGAGACGATCACGTAGTAGCCGCGTTCCGGCTGCAATTCCGCGTCGAAGACAAAGTCGTGCTGCGTCGTCGCCTCTCGCGGTCCGCGATTCAACGTGCTCGCCGCCAGGGACTCCTCTTTGACAGTGAGCCCCATCGAGTCCTTCATGAAGAAAACCAAAGCGACCGATCCATCGGCGGATTGTCCGTCCGTCACGCCGTCGTTCTTCGATGCCGCGCCCGACTCGGCCGCCGTCAGCCGTATGCGAACGACGCAGTGCGAAGCGCTCTTCGACTGATGGTCGAACGCATAGCCGAGTTGAAACGATCCCCAGGCCTTGCCCTGCCCTTTGGCCTCCGCAAAGCAGATTGCGCCGTCGACGCCGGCCGCCGATGCGCTGCCCCGGGCGTCAGGCCCTTCCTGGCCGGAACTGAATCTCGGGTAGTTGAACGCGACGTCCGCCGGCACTCGGATCGCTTCGGATGTCGCCGTCGGGACGACGTCCGGCCGCTCGGCCGCGGGCAATCGCACGCTTGTTTCGACCGTTCCGCCGCCGCCGCACGCCGCAAGTCCCGCACAGCCAAGCACGCAAACGAGCCGCCAATCTGTTTTCAAACCGCCGGAAAGATGAATTCGACGCTTCATTCCCGCAAGCCTAGAACGGCGATCACGGAGTGTAAACCCTGTTGGAAGCGAATCCCCGCCGCATGCGCCGGCCGTGATACCGTCGGCTTGCCGGGCTTACGGCCAGATTGCACAATACGGCCGTTTCGGCATTATTGTGCCGAACCCTGCCGGCATCGAGCGGCGAGGGCTCGACAGCGTGCAACCAGGAGACATCCGACCGTGATACCGAACCAATACGGCATTGAAAATCATGGCATCAATTCCGAAGGCGCGGTCCATTGGAACAGTTCCGTACCGCACTTGATTGAATTCGCCATTCGACGTCACGAAGGTTGGATGACATCGCGCGGCGCACTGGCGACGCTGACGGGCAAGCGAACCGGTCGCTCGCCCAAGGACAAGCTCGTTGTTCGCGATGCCACAACGGAAAAAGCGGTCTCCTGGGGGAAAGTCAACCAGCCGATCACGTCGGAGACGTTCGACAAGCTGCATGATTTGATCACGCGATTCCAAGGCACACACGAATTGTTCGTGGTCGACGCCCAGGCGGGCGCCGCGCCGGACTTCCGCGTCCCGATTCGGCTCGTCACGACCCACGCTTGGCACGCGCTCTTTGCCCGCCAGCTGTTTCGCCGGCCGTCGGACGAGGAAATGGCCAAGGCGCGTCCGGAGTGGGTGATTCTCAGCGCGCCGGACTGCCTTGCAACGCCGGACACGCACGGCACGAACTCCGAAGCGTTCATCGCCGCCGACTTTTCAAAGAAAATGGTGCTGATCGGCGGCACGCACTACGCCGGTGAAATCAAGAAGTCCATTTTCACCGTGATGAACTTCATCCTCCCGGAACGAAACGTCTTTCCGATGCACTGCTCGGCCAACGTCGGCGACAGCGGCGATGTCGCGTTGTTCTTCGGCCTTTCCGGCACGGGCAAAACGACGCTCAGCGCCGATCCTGGTCGCCGCCTGATCGGCGACGACGAGCATGGTTGGTCCGACAAGGGCGTTTTCAATTTCGAGGGCGGATGCTATGCGAAGTGCATCAAGCTAACGGAAGAGCGCGAGCCGCAGATTTACCGCGCCCTGCGATTCGGCTGTGTCCTGGAGAACGTCGATCTCGATAAACGCACGCGTCGGACGAATTTCGACAGCGCGCGCCATACCGAGAACACGCGAGCCGCGTATCCGGTGGAGTTCATCGACAACGCCATCCTCGAAGGCTATGCCGACAGCCATCCCACGGCTGTCGTCTTTCTGACCTGCGACGCCTTCGGCGTCCTTCCGCCGATTTCGCGGCTGACGCCCGATCAGGCGATGTACCATTTCCTCAGCGGCTATACCGCCAAGCTCGCCGGAACAGAGGCCGGCGTCGGCAGTGAACCGCAGGCGACGTTCAGCACCGGCTTCGGCGAGCCGTTCCTGCCGCGCGATCCGATGGTCTACGCGGAACTGCTCGCGAAGAAAATCAAGAAGCACGGATCGCAGTGCTTCTTCATCAACACGGGCTGGCACAAGGGACCTTTCGGCTCGGGTCAGCGAATCGATCTGAAGGCGACGCGCGCCATGGTATCCGCCGTCCTCACGGGGGCGCTGCGGGATGTTCAGACGACGACCGATCCAATCTTCGGTCTGCACATTCCCACATCCGTGCCCGGCGTCGATCCGAAGCTGCTGATCCCGCGCGACACGTGGTCGAATAAGAGCGACTACGACGCCAAGGCCAAACACCTCGCCGAGCTGTTCCAAAAGAACTTCGAGAAATTCGCCTCGGCGACTTCCGACGTCAAAGCGGCCGGCCCCCGGATCGGCTAGGCCGTCGAACGCGGCCCCGGCCCAAGCAGCTGGAATACTGCATATTCGTTGCATCATTGCGCGATCGCGCGCGAGCCAGATGATCGTCGCTGTTGCGCGCGACGATGCACGCTTATAATCGCATCTCAACTGGACCTTCGGAGAATTCGCACGCCATGGCCACTCTCGGTGTCAACATCGATCACGTCGCGACAGTCCGACAGGCCCGACGAACCGACGAACCCGACCCCGTCTGGGCCGCCGTGGATGCTCAGCTCGGCGGCGCAGCCTGCATCACGTTTCACCTGCGCGAGGATCGACGACACATCGTCGATCGCGACGTACCGCTGCTTAAGGAAGTCGTCAACGTTCGGCTGAACATGGAAATGGCGATCGCGCCGGACGTCGTGGACATCGCCTGCCGCACGCAGCCCGATCAGTGCTGTATCGTCCCCGAGAAACGCGAGGAAGTCACGACCGAGGGCGGGCTCGATGTCGTGCGCCTCGGCGATCGCCTGCGCGACGTCGTCGCTCGCCTGCGCGACGCGGGTTGTTGCGTCAGCGCGTTTATCGAACCCGATCCGGCACAAATAGACGCCTCTGCGGCGGCGGGCTTTCAAACGGTCGAGCTCTGGACGGGCGGATACGCTCACGCGCGGAACGCCGATTCGCAGCGCGAGGCGATCTCGAGCCTCGTGGCCGGCGTGCGGCACGCGGCTCAATGTGGCCTGATCGTCCACGGCGGCCACGGACTGACGTATCGAAACGTCGCCCCGATCGCCGCGATCGCCGGCTTCGAGGAATTCAACATCGGCCACAGCATCATGGCGCGGGCCATGTTCGTCGGTATTCGTGAGGCGGTCAGGGAGATGAACCGCCTGCTGCAACAACATGCACCAAAGGAGTGATGCCATGTTCGAAGGATGCTTCACAGCGCTTGTAACCCCATTCGCCGAAGGTCGGGTAGACAAGGCCGCCCTCAAGCGGATCGTGGACGAACAGATCGCCGGCGGCATCAGCGGGCTCGTTCCCTGCGGCACCACGGGTGAAGCGCCGACGCTGACAGAGGCAGAGCAGGTCGACGTCATTCGTACAGTCGCCGACCGTGCGAATGGCCGCGTTCCCGTCATCGCCGGCACGGGCAGCAACTGTACAGCCAAGACGATCAACTGCTCTCGCGCCGCCCTAGACGCCGGCGCCAATGCCGTCATGGTCGTAACGCCTTACTACAACAAGCCAAACCCCGAAGGTCTCTACCAGCACTTCGCCGCCGTGGCCGAGGCGGTCGACGCGCCGATGATCCTCTACAACATCCCAGGGCGCTGCGCCATCGAGATTCCGACGGAGACGATCGTCCGCCTGCGAGCGACGTACTCGAACATCGTCGCCGTCAAACACGCCACAGGGAACGTCGACGGCGCGAGCCTGCTCGCCTCGCAATCGGACATCACGATCCTCAGCGGCGACGACCCGTTGACCCTCCCTCTGATGAGCATCGGCGCTCGTGGCGTCATCAGCGTGATGAGCAATCTCATGCCGGCCGCAATGTCCGCCCTCGTCGGCGCCGCGCTCTCGGGCGAGTGGGCGAGTGCGCAGCGTCTGCATGCCGAGCTGTTCCCGATCATGCGCACCCTGCTGACGCTGGATACGAATCCAATCCCCATTAAGACGGCCATGGCGATCCGCGGAGTTCTTCGCGAGGAATTCCGCCTGCCAATGTGCCTGATTTCGCCCGACAAGCGATCCAGACTCGAAAGACTGATCCACGATCTTCCCGACAGCCAGGTTTCAACATCCGCGAGACGCATTGCATGAAAAACGACCCGAGATCCGCCGTTGCAGCCACGAGCGATGAAACGACATCGCAGACCGGCGGCCACATCCTCGTTTACCGCATTCGGTTCCTCGCGGCGATGTGCATTGCCGGCGCCGTCTTTTGGTACTTCGGCTGGTGGGTGGCCCGCCCGTCAGATCCTCTCGGCGCCGTTTCAATGCTCATGGTAGACAACGGCGTCATCACAATGGCGGAACTACTGGGGCTCGCGATCGTCGTCAGCGGACTCGCCGTCGCCATCTGCGGCGGCGATACGGCCGAACGCGGTCCGCTGGCCGTCGCCGTGGGGCTCGCGACGCTTGCGGCTCGCGGCGGCCGGATGGATATGCTCATCCTGAATCGCCTGTCGGCCCCAACGACGGACGGCGCCATCGATGTCTATCCAGTGATGGGGCTGATGGCGGAGACATGGCTCTGGCTCGCACTGATCGGAGTCGGCCTCGTCGTCGGTAAGTGGGTCCAGGGATGGTTCAGTGCGGCCGACGACGCGCCGATCGCCGCCGACGACGCCGGATCGAAATCCGGCTGGGATATTCGCATGGCCATCGGCGCACTGGTCATCGGATTCTTCATCGCCTGGTCAGTCATCACATTTGCCGCCGGTGAACCGGCCGCACCGATTGAAACGGGGCAGCTGTTCTTCGCGTTGATCGTCGGATTCCTGCTCGCGGCGCTCGTCGCGCAGTGGTTCTTCGACCTGCGCGATCGCATCTGGATGCTCGTCGTCGTGGGGATCGTGGCCTCGGCGGCGTACTGGTTCGGTCAGCCGCAACACCTCGACGTCGCCGAGAAACTCCATACGCACGTAGCAATCGAAAACCCGCTCGTGCGGTCCCTGCCGATCGAATACGCCGCCCTGGGCGCGATCGGCGTCCTGCTCGAACGGGACTTCATGTCCATCCTGTTCGTCGTCATCGGCTATGCACCGCGAGAGAAGCCGCCGGAAACCGCCGGCGCCTGACGATGCTGAATTCGCATCGAACTGTTCCGAGTTCGCCTATCTCCGCGTTCGAGGTATCTCCGGGAACAGCGTCCCGATGACGTCGCGCGCCTGGCGCAACGGCTCGGGTCGAATTCGCGGATTGTCGATCGTTCCCGTCACGTGCAGCTCCATCGCCTCGCGCGCGACACCCTCGAGAATCTCCGTCAGCAGCGGCACCTGCACCCGCACGGGGCTCGCCGCAAGGAGTCGAATGTCCAGATCGTTCGAATCCAGATTCAGCGTCCCGCCGCCGATGAACGCCATCGCCTTCCCCTGCAGATCGATTTTGTGCAGGATCAGCTTCTGATCCGTCAGGAACATCTCGATGCGCCCGTCGTGAAAGACGTTCTCATCCGGCGTTAGATTCAGCACCTGGAATATCGCCAGCGCGAAGGGGATCTTCCAGACTTGCGCGTCGCGTATGTACACTGTCCCTGCGCCTTCTCGATACGCTCGCCGACCCGTCTCGCCGCGCATGGCGAAATTGCCGGCGATTGTCCCCTTCGCCTTCTCCTTGGGCGCCGTCCGCGCATCGGGCCTGAGCCCCTTGTCCTTCTGCGCATCGATAAAATCCCCGATTTGAACATCGCGGAACAGGAGTGATGCCTCGTACGAAGTTCGATCATTGTCGAACAGAATTTGCGCGTCACCCGTCGCGTCGCCGCCATACAGCCGCGCCACGCCCTTTTCGATCATCAGCGCGCCAGCTGACGGATCGGAGACGACGCGACCGCGCACGTCGCGCATGTCCCAGCCGCCGAACTGGATCCTGGAGATCCTCGCGTCGGCGTCGAATTGAATCTGCCCCCCGGGTTCGATCACGCACGTCCCCGAGATCGTCCCGTCCGCGTCGTCGAGCTCCATCTCGAGCCGCGCCGAGACGCCGGCGAGACCGACTCGACCGTCGATCTGCCATCGCAAGCGCCCGAGCGCATCCGCTTGAAAAGCGAGTCGCGAAAAGTCCAGGGAGACGCGCCCGGACAGTTTCGCCTTCTTCATCCAGTCGCCAAGTCCCTTGGGCAGCGCCGCAAGCACTTCGGGCGTCACGGCGATGTCATTCGCCAGGAGCTTCAGTTCGCCCTGCATGCCGGAATCGCTGAGATGGACGACGCCGTCGACCAGCAGCTGCGAGCCGCCGATATTGCCGCGCACGTTGGCGATTCGAACCTCCGTCGCCGTCACATCCACGGCGCCCGTCAGCCCTGTGATCGGCATCGGCAACGATCGAAACCGGACGGCCAGATCGATCGGCTCGATATGCGTCGTGTGCTGATGCGTCCGCGAATCGCCGTCTCCATCGAAGATGTGCTGACTCCTGACGCGCACGCGCCCCGTCGGGGCGAACATGTCCCACGTTGACTTCACGCCCGCCGGCAACGCCGCGTAAAGATCGCCATCCAACAGCAGATCGTTCGACGATACGTTGACCTCGACGCGATCGCCCACTGACCGTCGCGCCCACGACGCCGTCGCGTTGACGAGCGATGTACCGTGCCGTCCGTTGAGCTGATTCACAACGACATCATCCGTTCGCACGTCCACGTCGGCGGAGACGTCAGTCAACGCATACGGAAAATCGTCATGCTTGATCCGCAATTCGCGCCCGTCGACATGCAGGTCCCAGCGCAGATCCTCGTCATTTTCCCTTCGCGAAAGCCCCCCGACGAGATCGACGACGCCCCGCGGATTGAACCTCGCCAAAGGTCCGTCCGGCCCGCCGAACGCCGCCGCAACCCGAGCGTCGAGACCGACGCCCTGCGCCGCCAGCCGCATATCAATCTCGGGTTCCCGATCCGGCTCCAGCAGCGCGTAGCCGTCCAGCAGAATCGGTGCACCGTTTGCGAATCCCGTGATATCGCGCAACAGGATCCTGTCCTCGTCGACCACGAGCCGCCCATCGACATTCTCGATTCGATATGGATAGGGCCGGAACATCGCGATCACATCGCGCAGGTCCACTGTGATATGCTTGGTCAACTTCGGTCGCGGTTCCGACTTCGGCCCGCCCGTCCGCGTCAACACGGCGTGAATATTCGCCGTGCCATAGGGCATGAACTTCTTCCACACGCCCTGGTACCGTTCCGACATCGCCATGAACAAGTGCACGTCCAACGGCACGTTGTACGACTCGATATCCAACAGCAATGACGAATACTCCGTGTGGCGATCGATCGTGCCGCTGATCGACGCGAGGCCCGAACCGTGGCGACCGTGGAGGTTCTCCAGATACACGATTGGCCCGTCGAATCGCACGGCGCCGTACACATCGTCCAGCGCGAATGGAAACCACGTGGCCGCCCCCGTCACGCCCTGCGGTACAATCGAGCCGTCCATCCGCAAGGTTCCGGTCGCATTCGTCGCGCGCGTGAACTGCAGATCGACGTCCAATCGACCGTGCGGATCGTAGTCCTCGATAAATGCGTGTATCGCCAGCGGCGCTCGCTCGTCCGCCAGGAGGCGATTGCGAACGGCGCCCTCCGGTGCCGCGAACCCCTCGGCCGTGATTCGCAGGTCAACGCCCATCGATTTGAAGTCGTCACCCGCACGAACCAGCGTTCCCCGGACCGAGCACGGCGCGCCATTCATCACGCCCGTCAGATCGATTCGAATTTCGTCGCCGACCAGTTCGACGCGCCCATCCAGGTTTTCCAGATCGACAAGCGACAGGTTCAGATCCTGGCTCGCAGTATCCTCGACAACGGGCCGTTGTTCGCTGAACAGCAACCAGAGCGGCACGTGACATCGCACGTCGCGCATCTCGATCCGCGTGTCGCGATCCGCGTTCGCCGTCTTGTCGAAGACGAAGCGCTTCAGTCGCACGTCGCCCTCGACATCAAGCGAGTCGAACAACGATTGAAGCGGCGCCGGCAATTGCAGTTTGATCGTCCGCGTCGCCACAAACGGCGAATTCGCGACCATACCCTCGGCCGGATCGAAGTGGACCGTCGCCCGGCCGATCGGATCCCGGTATTGCCGGATCTCGATGTCATAGCCCGTCCCGCTTTGCGGCGCCGGACGCACGTCCGCATCGAGGATCTGCATGCTCTCAGTGTGCTTACCGTCCTTGCCGATGCTGATGACTTTGGCGGACGCTGATCGAATCGTCACAATCGGTCGATGTCGAAGTTTGACGCGCGATCGATCGCGATGCGGATCGTTAAGCAGCTCCCAGTTGCGCGCCCCCGTTTCGGCGTTGTTCGTGAGAACGATCGTCGGCTCGACGGCGAGAATCCGCTTCACACGCAGATTACCAAAGAGCAGGAGCCACGGATCGTGCACCAATTGCAGCGTCGTCGCCGAGAAGATCTCCCGCTCGCTGCGTTTCCTGGCCGCCGGATCGACACGCTCGTCAAAGGGAACGTAGACATGCACGTCCCGAAGCGTGATCCCCTTGAACATTTCGAATGACGCGCCGCCGACGTCGATCTCCACGCCGCCGGGCGTCGCTTTGCGCAGAAACTCCAACGCTCGCTCGCGAATCGCGTCGTCCGTCGTTGAGAAGGTATAGAGACCAAACGCCAGAACGAAACACGCCAGCAGGAAAACGCCGAGCCGCCGTCGGAATGTCGACACGGGATACCGAACGAGCGTACGCGTGTGAACGTACTCTCGAATCGAACGCAGCGCCGCATGTTGTTCGATAGTCGAACGTCTCAAGCTTCCGTGCCGCCGGGCCGCCGAACGTTCATTCGCAGAATCGCGCAAACGCCGACGGCCGCCAGGATGAACAGGAATGGCATCGCCGGCAATCGGTAGCGAACCGAGCCCACGAACACCATGTGAATCAGCGTAAAGTACGCAGCGGGCAGGAGCAACAAGCTCAACCAGCCGAATCGGCGTCGTTCCACCCACACGCCGACAATCGTCAGCAGGAATATGGGTGCGACCGACAACCAGCAGACGATCGCATAGAAGCCCGACTGAAAGCCCGGCGCATTCATCGTGATCGACCAAGTCCGCGCCAGCTTTCGCCACGCCAGACGCATCACGTCGCCGGGATGCGCCTTCGCCCATGCGATCGCTGCATCCTGATAAACTCGGTCGCGCTGAACTTCATTCGCACCCGGTGGGACTTGCGGATACTCGATGCGATCCATTCCCGGAGCGCCGTCGGCCCAAGGTCCAAGTGCCTCCATCAGGCTCGCACCGCCCCCGGTTCGCACCGGCACGAATGCACCGAAGAGCCTGTGATTCCTGTAGATCACAGGCGACATCACGATCAGCATCGCGACGAGCATCAACGCCGCCGCCGCTATGGACCGAAGGCGATCCTTCGACCGCCAGTTCACCAGCACGATCCAGCCGGCGATCAACAACGGCAGAAACAGTCCGCTACTACGCGTAAGCGTCGCTACGCCAAGAATCACGCCGGCCGCAAACGCATCCCCGATCTGCCTCGAACTGCGGAATCGGATCACGAGCAACACGGCGCCCATCAGCATTGCGATGTATGGCAGTTCTGTCAGCACCAGCGCGTTGAAAAAGAGGAGGATCGGATCAATCGCGCACCAACCCGCCGCGAGCAATCCGACGCGCCTCGAATACAATCGCGAACCCATCGCTGCGACCAACGCGACGACGATGACACCGAAGACGCCATTGATCGCGCGACCAAACGACATGATCGCCGCCGTGGATCTACCGCCGAATCGGATCCCCCAAGCCAGCATCGTTGGATAAACGGGATCCGTGGCCGACAGCGCCGTTCGAGACTCAACGGGGCCGTTGCCTTCGGCGATATTCCGCGCCACGCGTACGTAACGATGGGAATCCGGAAAATCGAACGGCTCCGGCTTCTCCGCCGCGAAACCGACGAGCGCGATTCGCAACATGCACGCCGCCAGCACGACGAGCCGCAGCCAGTTGCCGTATTGCTCGCGACTCAGATCGTCCTTCGCCGTCATTGCACTCGCGCACTCTCAACATCCGCCGACGGACTCAATGACGACGCTGAATGCGACACGATCGCGAAGCGACCGCGCCGCGTCACACGTACGCCCGCCGCCAGCTCCGCGACTGCAATCGGCTTGTCTCCGACAATCACCCGCGACGCCGCCTGCAATCGTTCGAACCCGACGTCGCCGCGCCCGCGATCAAGCCGATCGATCGCCATCCCGACGACCTGCATGCGAGTCAATTCGCGCTCGCCCGCCAACAACTCCGCATCGAAGTGAATCTCATCGGGCGAACATTCGACGCAGCAACGTGCATACGCCTCCCTCGCCAATGCGTCGATGACTTCCGACGCCTGCTTCGCCAATGCGCCCAATCGCACCATCGCCGTCACGACCTGCGGATTGATTTCCCGCTCGATCGTCGGCATCACGTCGTGCCGAATCCGGTTCCGCGTCGCCGCCAAGACGTCGTCGTTCGTGTCATCATGCATGTATGCCAACGCGCGGCGTTCCAGATAGGCCGCACAATCGCTACGCCGGAAGCCCAACATTGGCCGGATCAACTGTACGCGCGAATCGCCGCTTAACAACCGCGATTCCGGAATGCCCGAAAGTCCATTCAACCCCGTCCCGCGCAGCACGCGATGCAGAATCGTCTCCGCCTGATCGTCGGCATGATGGGCGACAGCCAGCGCATCCGCGCCGACGTCCGCGCACACACCTTCGAGGAACGAATACCGCGCTTTGCGCCCTGTCTCCTCGATCGACTCCCCCGTCTCGCGCGACAAGGTCGGTACATCCACAAAATCGCCGTGAAACGCGACGCCCGCCGCAACGGCGGTCGATTCGACAAACGCCATCATCTCCCGCGAATTGTGCGGGATCCCATGATCGAGATGCGCCACATGCAGCGTCCAGTCGCGCTTGCGCAATTCGCGCACGCGCAATAGTCCGTGCAACAGCGCCATCGAGTCCGCACCGCCGGAAATCGCGCAGACAACCACGCCGCTGTCGCCGAGCAGGCGAAGCATCGCATCGTCGAGCTGTTTGTGGAAGTGTCTTGTGTCCACGGCGTGAATTGTCGCCGCAACGTCAGCCGTCAACAACCGGCAGGGAAATCCCGCCCTGCGATTGCATCTCCCGCCGCCGCAACTGGCCGCAGGCCGCGTCGATGTCCTTCCCGCGCGACCTGCGAATATGAGCGTTGACGCCCAGCGACCGGAGCCGCTCCTGAAACGCATGCGCCGCCTCCGCGGAAGGCCGCTTGTACGGCAGCGGATCGACAGGGTTGTATCGCAGCAGATTCACATTGCAGCGCAGTCGCTTCACGAAGCCCGCCAACTCCCGCGCATTCGCGTCCGAGTCGTTCGTTCCCGCCAGCAGCGTGTACTCCAGCGTGATCTCGCGGCCTGTCGTCTCGAAATACACGCGGCATGCGTCGGTCAGTTCCCGAATGCTGATCTTCTCCGCCCACGGGATCAGTTCCTGTCGCAACGCATCATTCGGTGCATGCAGCGACAGCGCCAGATTGAGCTGATACCCCTCGTGCGCCAGCTTGCGAATCTGCTTCGGCAGCCCCACGGTGCTGATCGTGATCTTCCTCGCGCCGATGCCCAGCCCCCATTCGGCGTTAATAATCTCGACGGACGCGAGCACGTTGTCGTAATTCGCCAGCGGCTCGCCCAGCCCCATGAAGACGATGTTCGACAGCCGATCCCCCGCCGCCAACGCTTCTCGCCGTGCGTGCAGCGCCTGCTCAATGATCTGCCCCGTCGAGAGATTGCGCTGGAGCCCGTCGAGACCGCTGGCGCAGAAGCGGCAACCGACAGGGCAGCCAACCTGCGAACTGAGGCAGGCCGTCTTCTGCTTGTCCATCGGGATCATGACGCATTCGCTCGTCGCGCCGTCGGGCCAGCGCAGCAGAAGTTTGACGGTGCCATCGGTGGAAGCGGCGCGCCGAACGACTTCGCTTGAGTAGATGACGAACTGATCGGCAAGCCGCTCGCGCAGCGCCTTGGAGAGGTTCGTCATCTCCTCCCACGACGTCGCGCCGCGCTCGTAGACCCACTGAAGAATCTGCTTCGCGCGATAGGCCGGTTCGCCCATTTCCTTGAGCGCCGCCGCGAGCGAATCGGGCGTCATGTCGAGCAGTTGCCGTTTGAGTTGTCCGCCTGTTTCACTAACCATTCAAGCCCACACAATCGGGTGCCACTGCTGTGTCAGCCGTGCAGAACACGAGCGACGTCACGAAACGCCGGGCCATCCACGGGTTCCGTTCCGACCGCTTCGCGGTCTTCACTCCACCCGTGGCTACGATCCGCCGCTCCTTCGGAGCGAGTTGTTCCGGGTGCCACTGCTCTCAAGCAGTGCAGGAGTCGAGAAAACGCATGCGACTCCGGCTGCCCGACCTTTTGATTCACTCATCCGAAGTCACTTCGACCTGCGCCGGGTCGGGTCTGAACCGATCAAAGACCGCGCGAATTGACTCGCGATCCTTACGATTTACAAACCCCCAAAGCTCGCTCGCCGCCTCGGGGTGCTCTTTCGCATATTCCAGGATCCTTGGTCGCCAGACACCATCATAGTCCGGAATGTCTGCCGTCAATCGCAAATGACATCCGGTCGGACACCATATTGCCCCTCTGTGCCGACACCAAAGTATCGAATCCTTATTCATATGAGTACACGGCCGCCCCAAATCTCGCAGGATGAACTCGAGTGACGACGGCGTCTCACTTGTCGTTTGGCTGACCGGGATGTTCAGCACGCGATACTGATACGCCACAGTCTCGCGACAACAGGCCTCGCATCTCTCGACAACCATGGTCCAAGTGATGCCGTACCACCAGAACAGCAGCAATAGGAACCCAGTGACCGGCCACTTCACCGCCCGCCAAACCCGCCGCCCCCACGGCTGCTCGATCTCGAAATCGACCTCGACCATCACCAGCCTCCGGATCCTGAAGCCAATTTAGAGTCTACCGCCGACCAACTGGGATGTGTCGGAAAAACGCAGAAGCTGGTCCGCCGCGAACAGCCGCACATGTCGACCTTAAAGGTGAGGCTGTCCGGGAATTCGAGTGAGGATTTCCGATTTGCAGAACCGTCCTAAACGCCAGTGTTTTTAAGGCCAACACAGCTCCGAAGGAGCGACAGTTTTTAGCCACGGGTGGAGCGGAGACCGCATAGCGGTCGGAGCGCAACCCGTGGTTAGCGTTTTTTCCCTCGGGCTTAGCCCTGAAAGGGCGACACAATTCCCGGACAGTCTCACCTTCAGGGTCGGCATGGCACCCTGCGTCAGCCCACTCGATCCCTATGCAAGCAACGCCCACCTAATCCCCAATCAACGTCCCCACCTTCTGCCCCAGCACTGCCTTCCGCATGTTCCCCGTCTCCATCAGGTTGAACACGAGAATCGGAACGCCGTGCTGCTGGCACATGTCGATCGCCGAGACGTCCATCACTTTCAACCGCTTGTCGATCACTTCGTTGTAGTCCAGCTTCGCCAACAGCTTCGCGCCGGCATCCTTTACAGGGTCCGCCGTGTATACGCCGTCGACCTTCGTCGCCTTGCACAACACGTCGGCGCCGATCTCCACGGCGCCCAGCGCCGCCGCCGTGTCCGTCGTCACGAACGGCCGACCGGTGCCCGCCGCCAGGATCACGACGCGTCCCTTCTCCAGGTGCCGGATGCAGCGCCGGCGGATGAAATTCTCGCACGCACTATGAATCGCGATCGACGACTGCACGCGCACGGGCTGCCCCATATCCTCCAGCACGTCCTGCAGCGCGAGGGCGTTGATGACTGTCGCCAGCATGCCCATGTAATGCGCCGTCGCCTCCTGGATCCGCGCCTCGCTCGCAATCGTGGCGCCGCGCAGAAAGTTCCCGCCGCCGACGACGACGGCCACTTCCACACCGATCTCGCGAACGGACATGATCTCCTTCGCAATCGCGCGCAGCGCCGTCCCGTCGATGCCCGTCTCGCCCTTCCTGCACAATCCTTCGCCGGAGATCTTCAGCAGCACTCGCTGATATTGAGGTTTCTTCTTCGCCGTCCGTGTCGCCTTCTTTGTAGCCATTGCATCGTCCGAATGATTGAAATGCCTGTTCTGGTGCGTCGTCCACTCGCCGCACGCGCATAAAAAAAGCCGCCCGAAAGCGGCTTGATTCACGAAGCGTTATGCCAACGCCCCAACCTCGAACTTCAGGAAGCCCGTTATCTCGAAGCCGTTTTCTTTGGCATATTCGCCGACGCTCTTCTTGTCGTCCATGACGAACGGCTGCTCGACGAGCACGCGCTCGGCGAACCACTTGTCCATCTTGCCGGCGACAATCTTGTCGAGGATTTGCGGCGGCTTGCCCGCGGCCTCGGCCGACGCCTTCTCCTTCGCCTCTTTCACTGACGCCGCGTCCACGTCCTCTCGAACGCGGCCCGCAATGTCGGCCGTCGAAGCGATATGCATGCAAATGCTCTTGCCGGCATCGCCCGGCGCCGTCGTGCACGCGATCGCCGTGCCGATCTGCCCGTTGTGATGCACGTAGCAGGCGCTCGAACCTTCCATTCGCGCGAGCCGCTTGATCTGCATGTTCTCCTTGATGCGACCGAACGCATCCGTCAGGAAGTCCGTGACGCTCTGGCCGCTTTCCAGCTTGGAACTCTTGAACTGCTCGACGTCCGTGATGCCGGTCCGTACGCATTGCTCCGCCAGCTTGTCGGCGAGCGAACGGAAATCCGAGTTCGTCGCGACGAAATCCGTCTCGCAGCGCAGTTCGCATAGGGCGGCGCCCTTCTCGTCGGCGTACACGCCGATGCGGCCGTTGGCGGCCTCTTTCTCGCCGCGCTCCGACATTTTGCCGGCGAACTTCTTGCGCAGAATCTCCATCGCCGACGCTTCGTCGCCGTTCGCCTCGACCAGTGCGTTCTTCACGTCCATCATCGCGAGGCCGGTCTTCGTTCGCAGTTCCTGTACTTGCTTGGCAGATATCGCAGCCATGCTCTTCGTCTCTCCTGGGGGTGCTAATCCGGATGTAGAAATCGCCGCGGCGGCGACGTTCGCGCCAGCCGCGGCGATCATGTCTTCATACAACTTGATGCCGTGTCAGACCAAGCGGCCTACGACACGCCATCCGATACTTCGGCAGGCCGACTTTCGGCATCCATCGTGGGTGCGGCGCCGGAAACGCTCTCGGCCTCTCCAGCATCGTCGCCCGAATGCTCGCCATCGGCGACGCTCGACGTCGATGCACGCTTCGATCGCCGTCGATGGCCGGGACCGCCGGCCGACTGCTCGCCGTCCTTTTCCGCTTCGGCTTGCCGACCGCGCTTGCCCAATTCGGCTGCATCCGCCAACTGCGAGATGATCAGCTCGATGCCGCGCATGGCGTCGTCGTTGCCCGGAATCAGAATGTCCGCGCCGTCCGGATCGCTGTCCGTGTCAACAAGGCAGACTGTCGGGATGCGCAGCTTCGCGGCTTCCTTGACAGCAATGTGCTCGCGCTTGATGTCGACCAGCACGATCGCGCCCGGGACCTTCGTCATCCGACGAATGCCGTCCAGGTTTCGTGCGATCTTCTCGCGCTCCCGCGCGATGCGCGACTGCTCTTTCTTGCTGAAATTCTTGCTTTCGCCCGTCTTTTCGAGTGTTTCAAGATGCTCCAGGCGACCGAGTCGCGAACGGATCGTCTTGAAGTTTGTGAGGGTACCGCCCAGCCACCGCTCATTCACGTAGTGCATTCCTACGCGCTCAGCATGCTTTGCCACGGAGTCTCGAGCCTGGCGCTTCGTGCCGACAAACAGCACGTCCTGGCCGGCCGATACGACTGCCGTTACGAATTTCTTCGCTCGAAGCAGGCCTTTCACGGTCTCGCGGATGTCGATGATGTGAATCGAATTCCGTTTGCCGAAGATGTAGGGACCCATCTTGGGGTTCCACCGACTCGCGCGGTGCCCAAAGTGGATGCCCGCATCAATCAACTCACGGACCAACGCTGACGACAAATGTCACCTCCTAAATCAGGGGTTTCCGGGTTCTGCGCAAAATTGCGCCAAGACTCGTAAGGATAAGTGGATAACGGAAAACCGTCAACGAATGGGCAGCTCCCCATTCCGGCCATCCGACTGCCGATTTCGCCGGGTGCCACTGCCAGGTGCCACTGCTTTCAAGCAGTGCCGGACGCGAACCCGGGTGCCACTGCTCTCAAGCAGTGCAGGGCGCGAAGAAGTCCAAGTAGTTGAAAATCGCCAATTCGTCAACAAAATCGCGTTACCTGAATCGCCGCCATCGGGCCATCCGCCCGCCCGCCCCTGTTCGTCGCATCAATCGCCAGAATCCCATGCCGAGGTCACGCAATGCCGCGTCCAAATTCCAGAACCCGAAAGTCCGATTCTGAATCGAAGTTTCGCTATTTATCGGACGTCTTGCCGTTCCGCCGTTTTGCTACCATGCTCCCGCAAAATGACCATGACCGCCGACGATCTCACTTCGACCATGCCGCCCTCCGCCAACGCACAGGCTCCGCGCATTTTCGTCAGCGTCGCCGAGCAAAGCGCGGATGAGCACGCCGCGATTCTCGTTCGCGCGTTCAAACAATCGCACCCCGACGCCAGATTCAGCGGGCTCGCCGGCCCCGCCCTTCAGGCCGAGGGCGCAGAGTCCTTTGAGAACCTGACCGGCCAGTCCGCCATGGCTGCCGCCGCATTCAAGAAAATCCCTTGGGCGCTGCGCCTGATGCGTCGCGTTCGACGCTACCTGAACGCCGAACATTACGACGCCGCCGTCCTCGTCGATTCCCCCGCGCTTCATCTGCCCATGGCGAAGATCTGCCAGAGCCTCGGCATTCCCGTGCTCTTCTTCATCGCACCGCAGACGTGGGCGTGGGGACCGCCGAATTGGCGCAACCAACGCATCCGCAAGCGCGTCGATCGACTCGCCTGTATCTGGCCCTTTGAAGAACCCTACTTTCAAAACGCCGGTATCAACGCCAGATACGTCGGGCATCCCTCATTCGATCGGCTCGCCGCGGTCGACGTCAGCCAGCAGGCCATCGACGGTCATCGACTCGGCGCCCAGCAGGTCATCTCATTGCTGCCGGGCTCGCGTCCGCACGTCATCAACGAAGTTCTGCCGGGACAGCTCGAAATCGCCACGGCCCTCGCGCGACGCTTTGCGAAACTCCGCGTCCTCGCCGTCGCAGCGAATGACGACGCGCGAAATCGAATCGAAGAACTGAACAAGAAACTCGCGCCAAACCTCCCGATCACTTTGCTCCAGGGAGACGACGCACGAGCAGAAGCGATCCGGGCCGCCGATCTCGTCCTCGTCGCGTCGGGCACTGTCACGCTCGAAGTCGCCTACTGGGCGACGCCCATGATCGTCATGTACAACTCGAATCGCTGGCTCTATCGCCTCATCGGTCGCTGGCTCATCCGCACACCGTGGCTGTCGATACCAAACATCGTCGCGCAGCGCGATCTGGTTCCGGAGTACATGCCGTACTACACATCGACCGCCCCGATCGCGGCCCAGGCGATCGACTGGCTCAGCAATCCCCTCGCGCGACAACGCATCCGCGACGATTTGCGCCGCACGATTCAACCCCTGGTCAAAACCGGCGCCGCCGCCAACGCCGCCGAAGAACTCCGGCAACTCCTTCAACAATCAAAACGCAAGTAAAACTGGGTGCCACTGCTCTCAAGCAGTGCGGCGCTCGCGGCAACCGCCGCTGGTGCGAGATTCCCTTCGCTCGGCTGGTGCGAGAATCCCTTCTCGCACCCACTCCCCGCGGGAATCCCTTCCCGCCAAGCTGAGAAACGCACTCCCGCCCGACAAGACCAACACCGCATGCGCAATGAAAAAGGACGGAAAATTCCGTCCTTTCTCATACATCCTAATTTTAGACAATCGTCGCAATTACGCCAGCTTCGGCGCCGGCGGAAAATCAACGACCGTCCCAGCAATATGATTGAAGTAGTTCGTGAACAGGTTGATTGCGATGACCGCCACGATTTCCACGATCTGCTGATCGTTGAAGCCCGCGTCGCGCAACGCATTCACGTCGCCGTCGCCCACGTTGCCGCGCTTCTCGACGACGTTTTGCGCGAACTTAATCGCGGCCTGCGCATTCGCGTCGCTTGCCTTGCCCTGTCGCGCCGCGAGCGTGTCATCCTGGCTGAGGCCGAGCGACGTGCCGATCGCCGTGTGAGCGGCCAGGCAGTAATCGCAGGAATTCGCCTGCCCCACCGCCAGCGCCAACTGCTCCCGCAGCTTGCCCGGCAGCGAAGTCGTCGCCATCGCACCGCTGAATCCCAGGTAAGCCTGCAGCGCCGCCGGTGCGTGTGCCAGCGTCAGAAAGATATTCGGCGTCTTGCCGAGCTTCTTCTTCACACCATCCAACAGCTCCTTCGCCTTATCGTCAGCATTGTTCGGATCGATCGGATTGATTCGCGCCATGTACTGTCTCCTACACTTCTTTCCGACGCGCGACACGCGCATCCACACAGTTCCACTCATACGACGGCGATCGCAAACGCCGCGCAACACATCAATCGGCGTTCTGACGGGTAGCGCAGCGACCCGACGGACGACGATCCGATACTCTAGCGCCAATAAAACGAATTTGCCCGATTCGGGCGAATCAACCATTCGCAGCGACAAAACTCGCCAGACATCCGTCGATCGCGGCCATCATTGTCGTGCTGTCGAAAGGCTTCTCGAGGACCTGATCGAATCCTTGCTGCCGCAGCGCTTCCGGCGATCCTTCGGCGGACCTTTCGACCATCGCGATCAGCGAACAATCCCGCAGATTCGCGATATTGCGAATGCTCCGAACCGTTTCCCGGCCCGCAAACCCCGGCATCGAGACGTCGACCAGCATCACCTGAGGTCCTTCCGCCTCCGACTTCGCCCCCGCTTCAAACGCGGAGCGAACCAGCGTGACCTGGAACCCCGGCGTCTTCTCCAAAACCGTCGTCAACGCGGAACCCAGATCCGCATCCCGCTCCGCAATCAGCACGCGCACGAGCCCCGTATCGAGCCCCTCCAACGGCATGCTGTGCGCCTTCATGAACCGAACGAGTTGATCGAGCGGAATCCGACGGTCCTTGCTTCCAGGAATCCGATAGCCGCGCAGCTTCCCGCTGTCGAACCACTTCGACACCGTCCGCGGCGCGACGTTGCAGATTTTCGCGACTTCGCCAGTCGTCAGAACTTCCTTGGGCTGTCGCATCGAAATCCCCCCGGACGACGATTCAAGACAAGTACTCGCGATCGTGCGATTCGTCGTGACCTGCGATTCCGCGACGATCCCTACGATCCGAACAACCAACACAATCGAATCGGCTCCGCAAACCGCCGCCTTGCGGTCAAACGCCCGTCGCCCCCCCTATCGGACACGACCGATATGAATTGAACACCCCGCAATTTCGCGAACGCACTGCAACGGCAATGAGCGAAGACACTCGCCCGCAAGGCCGACGGCCTCTGGAATCGATGACCTTCAAATCTATAGGACCTAAAACTCGCTAAAACAAGCGGCAATCGTCGGCGCGCCATGGGCGGCCCGCCTTTCGCGGAGGGACATCGAAAACCGTTCGCTCGCAATCGCCCAACGCACAATGAAGCCGACTCATCGAGATAGAAAATCGTCAATCCTCGATTTCTTCATACTCTTCCCCCGGAAGCAGCACGTTCCGCACGGGCGTCGTCAACTTCAGCGCATCGAACGCCAGTGCCAGCCCGACGGCAAGCAATACCGCGCCAATGGCTGTTCGTACCGGCCAGATCCATCCGCGATGCCCGGCTTCCACCTTCTGAGTTTCGCCTCGCACATCGATCGACGCGACGCCGGATTTCGTCACCCATCGCGCATATCCAAGGGCGCCGCCGGGAGGAGACGATTCCGATAGATAGCTCTTGAACCGCTGAACCGACTCCGTCGACAATTCCGACAGCGCCGCCAGCCGACGCGCCTCGTCCGTTTCCTTCTGCAGAATCACGTTTCGCGCTTTGGAGAACATCGGAGGACGACCGACGCGCCCACAGAACCACCAGTACTCGGAGTACAGCACACCCGACATACTGATCGCCACCAGCAGCAGGATGCCCACCCAGAGCCGGTGGCGCGACACGGGGCGCGCGGCCCGCGCGAATCGAAACGCAATGCCGCCCGCAATCAATCCCTCGATGAAAAAACCGAGCAAACCGCTGAAGAACGGCAGCCACAGAAGTGTCCCCAGCAACACGTCCAGGACCAGTAACAGGATCGCTGCAATCACCAGCGCCCGAAAGAACGCCGCCGGATCGGCCGGCTTCACGATCGGCGCCCCCACGTCCACTGCATTTCCAGCCTGCTGTTGCGGTTCGTCTGCCATCGGCGCTCCACGATAGGAATCCACGGCCCGCCGATCAAGCGGGGAAATCCGGCGGATTCGCCGACGCCACACGACGCCGGGCCGAGGGTTCGACGCCGAAATCCCGACATCGTCCAGCCGCCCTGGAATTTGCCGCGCCGCACGTCCCGCCCTACATTACGCGATTCGCTGGACGCCAACATCACCATCGATTGAATAAGGCTGCTGCACATGTTGAAGAAGCATCCACTCCAGATAGCGCTCGCGTCGCTCCTCCTGCTGACCTTCGTACAGGCCGGCTGCTCCAGCAAAAGCAGCTCCGACAAGACGTCCTCACGCAAAGGCGAAGTGAAGTCCATCGATCTCGCCAACCGTGAAGTCGTCATGATGTTCACGAAGAAAGACGGTACGCAAACACCGCTAAAAGGCACGTATACCGACGAAACCGTCGTCCGCATCAACGGTCGTGTCATGACCATCAAAGACATCAAAGTGGGCGACCAAGTGGAGGTCGTCGGCCGCAAGGAAGGCAGCGGCACCAACCAGCAGTTGATCGCGACCGAAGTCAAAGTGACTCGGATCGAAGGCGACTGGCAGGAAACGGGGAAAGACGCCAAGCCCGCGGCCAATGTCGCCGACAGTAATACGCCGGAGACCGAAGGCTGATTCGCCTGTTTGTTGTGCGATACGATCGATTTGGAACGCATCAACCGGCGAACTTTTGCAACAAGAACGTAACTCGGAGAATCGAACCATGCGACGATTGACTGACATGAACGCTCTGACCCTGACGGCATGCCTGAGTGTCGCCGTCGCGCTCGGACTCGGCTGCGACGCGACGAAATCCGCGTCGAGCGGCAACTCGAACAACGCCGCGAATTCGGCCAAGTCGGCATCGGCCGAGCACGCCGAATCGTCCGACGCGCCCAAGTCCGATGTCGAGAGCCACGACAGCCAAGATCACGCCAGCCCAGATGATCCCCACGCCGACGCCCCTCACGGCGACGTCGTCGGAAACGGCGTTCCAAGTCTCGATGAGAACGGTCTCGTCGATCTGAGCAAGCTCCACATCGAACGCCGCCCCAGCGGCATCAAGCCGACGAATCGCCGCGATGCGACCGGCGACATGATCTACGCCACGGTCCGCGTCCAAATGGACATCCTCCTCGCGGATCGCAAGGCACTGCTCGACGCCGGCCACGATGTGACCGACCCGGAAGTTCGACGCAAGGAGGATTCCATCCGCAAGGCGATCGCCCTGCTGACGGAAAATGGCGAGGCAATTGAACCGATCGACCCGCCGATCGAGGGTCTTGTCCTGCCGCGCACGGATGCGAATGCGTCGGGAACCACCGACACTGACTACGTACCGTAGCCGATCACATCACCGACAAAACGCAATTGATCCGGCTCAAGCGACTGTCAACGCAGTCGCTTGAGCCGGTTGTCTTTACGGAACCGCCGCGATCCGTTGAGATTCCGTCTGATGACGACTGATGCCGACATCAGACGATATGATCTGACTGATTTCCAGCGCGACCAGGTGCCGCTGCTCGATCGCTTCCTCGGCCTGACGGCCAACACGATCGCCGACCTCGGCGCGGGGCTCGGGATTCACGCCCGGCTCATGATCGATCGCAGCCGCATTGTCCACGCCGTCGATCAGTCGCCCACGAACGAACTTCGCCAACTCGCCGCCGCGAATCCCGACCATTGTCGGATCGTCATTGCCGACGTCGCCGCGCCGCCATTCGACGACGCATCCCTCGACGGCATCTGGGCGTCGCATTGCCTTGAGCACTTGACGGACCCGCTCGCCGCGCTCGAACGCTGGCGACGAATGTTGAAACCGAACGCTCGCCTCGCCGTCATCGTGCCGCCGTTCAAGACGGAAGTCGTGGGGCGACACGTGTTCACCGGCTGGACGATCGGTCAGCTCGCGCTAACGCTTCTGCGTACCGGCTACTGCATTCGCGACGGCGCTTTCAGGAAAAACGGTTACAACATCTGCGCAATCGTCCGCCCCGATCCCGATCCGCCGACGCTCAAACCCAATGACGAAATCCTCTGCGAACACGCCGATCGCTTTCCGCCACTGATGCGCCACGAGATTCTTCGCAACAAGCGAACGAATACGTTCGGCGAGACGATCAGCTGTTTTGATGGGGCGTTTGAGAGTGTGGGTTGGTAGTCGCGATCGGCGCGGCCCCAATCAGAGCCGCGACCGTAAGGGAGCGGAGAGGGCGCCGCAATTCGGCCGCTAGTCGTTTGCCAGAAACGCCGCGTGCAAGACCGAATCTCCTAGACTACCTGTAGGCGGGTGTTCAAGGCCCCCGGAGCCGCGGCTCACCGGGAGTACGGGCCAGGGGTATGCACGTCGCAGATTACGCATGCTCCCAATAATCTGACGGCCTTGGCGGCTTCGAATCGTCGAAACCCTGCGATCTCAATTCGTGCGAAGTCACGACTTTCGTCGGTTCCCCGTGGATCATCTTGAATAGCGTTTGGACCAACTCGACGTGGGCGGCCTTTGTGTCAAGGTAGCCTTGCATGATCTTCTTCAACAACTCGATGACTCGCTGGCCGTCTTCGCCTGCGTCCTCAATCCGCGAATGAAGGAGACCGCTTTCGAGCATACCTGCGGTAGGTGTTGTGGCCTGATGGTAGGAGCGGACGACGGATCGCATCAGCATGACGAAGACATAGCGAGATCCGATTTCCTGGGCGGATTCGAAAGGTGGAACGACGCGCAGCTCGAACATCGCCTCCAGGTGTCTGAGCAACTCGCGATAGTATTCCTCGATGTCTTTGTGGATGTGCTCGCGCGTCGCCAGCAAATAGACATCGATCAAACGTTTCCAATCGTAGTCCCCGCCAGTGACGTCATCGAATTGGTAGCCGGCGCCAAATCGACTTGCGGGCGTGACGTCGGACGTCGACTGATGGCGACACCCAAGTCGATACGCGCATGCGACCAACGGATAAAGGCAAATGGCGGCAAGTACCAAGTAGCCGAGCGACGCCGGATTCGCTGATTGGGCAGCCAGCTGCGCGATCGCCCAGATCTCTGCCGCCGCGAAAATGACGACGCCCAGCCTGCAGAGTGAGACATACTGTTGCACCCGATGCCACATGCCGACCCTTTCCTTCTCTCCAGCCCGTCGTTTGACGATCGGCGAACGACTCAATACGGCGCTTTGATCGGCTCAAATGTCATGTTGTTGAAGTCCTTGAGCATCCGTTCTTCATCAATGCCGTTTACCGTCACTTTTCCAGTGAAGATTGCGCCACGAGTGCTCCAAAGCAGTCGCCCACGAACGTAGTCCGCCCATTCCCATTCACTTACGTCAACGACTCTCCCTGTTAGCGTCTCTACCAACTCGTGTTCATCGAAATAGTTGCCCTTTCCTTCGGAATGATCTGTCGTTGCATGCGCGAACTTCCGCAGTACCCAGCTGTCGATGACATCTTTTTCAAAAATTGTGACCGCTTGTATACGATTTCGCTGAGTGTTCGGTTCTCCCGTTTCGACGACTCTCCATCCATCTCGCATCAATCTTGGGTAATACACACCCGGGTCTTCGCTTGACGGGGTGACTCTTCCTTCATGCGAAAAGACGCGTGTCAACTTGTCTGGTCGGCGCATGAGTCGGTCCATTGGATTCTCATGAATCCAATATTCACGATTGGAAACAAATAAGCCGCCACCGTTCCATGTGCTGCCATTTCCCCACAGACCAATCGCCTTCAGGTATGGAGCGCATGAGATCGCGGTCCACGAACCCTTGGTTTCGCTTTCCCATCGACCATTCATGGCAAATAGATCATAAAGCGGCCGTTGGGCGAGAGATCGCATCGGCGCTCACGAATTCGCCCCTTCAGCCATTGACCAATTACAAACTCGTCGGTTCTCAGATTCCAGCCAATGGTGCAGACCTGCTTTGACGGGCCGCGGCGAATGACGACGGCAAAGGGTTTCTCTCGTGCCACGAGAACGTGGATCCTTGCCGGTATCGGCGCCCTGCTTTCCTTTCCTTCCGCCATATGCACGTTCCTCCGGCCATGGTTCCTTTCACTGTCGTCAATCTGGCATTGTCGATTTTGCCCACCTCGCCAAGTATGCCGGCGCCGCTGTACCGACTCCCCTACGGTCGCGGCTCTGATCGGCGATTCCGGTGGGCACGGCCCACCCTACGGCGCACGGCGAATTACCCCTTCGTCATCGCCTTCTGCACGCTCGCAAGAATCTCCGCCTCCATCGCCTCCGCCTTGTCCTCGATCTCCTTGCCACGCGACAGAAACCCATCCCGCGCTGCCGGGTCCTTTAGATCTTTCGCATTGATCCGCACGTTCAGGTACGCCCCCTTTACGGCTGTGCGCGCACACAGCGCCGCGACGCCCGCGTCCGACGCACTGGCGGACATACCGATCTCTGCCATCTTCCTGGCAACGTCCATGCTCTCCAGCGCAACCTGCATCACGCGCAACGGCGTCTCGATCGCGCCGACCGTTGCCGCCTGGATCGCGCGATCGCGGGCCGCATTCTCTTCGTCGTTGCCCTTGGGCAGGCCGAACGCATCCATGATCCTGTTGAATGCCTGCGTGTCCTCATCGACGAGCCGCAGCAGCTCGTCGTGATGCTTCTTGCCGCGCACGGCCCACTCGCTGAACTCCTCCCAGCGATCGTCCCAGCCGCGCTTGTGACTCGACAGGTTGGCGACCATCGTCGCCAGGGCCGCGCCGAATGCACCGACGGCCGCAGAGATGCTGCCGCCGCCCGGCGCCGGGCTTTCCGACGCTGTCTCATGCGTGAAATCCGTCAGCGTCATATCGACGAGCCGTTTCGTCTTGCCCGCGCGGGCCGCAATCGCGTATTCGATGATCTTCTCTTCCGGCTTGAACGGCGCGAGTTCGTCCATGCCCATGCTCTTGACGGCGATCTTAATCAGCTCCTTGTCGCTGACGCCGAGCGAGCGCTGCTGCTTGCGCAGGAAATACTCGCCCGCCTCGATCATGCTCTTCAGCGGCAAGAGCCCCACGACTTCGCTGCCCGTCACGCGAATGCCGCGTTCTTCCGCCTTCCTGCAACATTCATCAAACGCAACGTGAACGGGCGTTACGCCGATGTTCGTCAGGTTCATCGAAATCTGGGCGACGCCGTATTCTTCGATGAACCAGCCGATCCCCTTGACGCATTTAAGCGAACCCGGCTCCCACATCGGCTCGCCGTTCGCGTCGTTAACGATCTTGCCCGTGACCGGATCGCCTTCGCGCTTGATGCGCCCCTTCTCGCGAATGTCGAACGCGATCGCATTCGCGCGCCGCGTGCTCGTCGTATTGAGGTTCACGTTGTAGGCGACGAGAAAGTCACGCGCGCCGACGGCCGTTGCGCCGCTCCGCGCGTTGAACTTCTCGGGGCCGAAGTCCGGTTTCCACTCCGGCTTCTTCAGCTTGTCGGCGAGCCCTTCGTACTCGCCTGCGCGAACAGTCGCCAGATTGCGACGCTCCGGCTTTGTGGCCGCGCTCTCGTAGCAATAAATCGTCAGGCCGACTTCCTCGCCGAGTCGTTTCGCGAGTTGCCGCGCGAACACCGCCGTCTCGTCCATCGTGATATTCGCGACGGGCACGAGCGGGCAGACGTCCATCGCCCCGAAACGCGGATGCTCGCCGTGGTGTTTCGTCATGTCGATCAGTTCCGCCGCCTTGCGCCCCGCCCGAACGGCCGCCTCAATCACGGGCGCCGGTTCGCCCACGAACGTCACGACCGTGCGATTCGTCGCCGCGCCCGGATCGACGTCCAGCAACGTGACGCCGTCGACGCTCTCGATCGCGTCGGTAATCTGCTTCATGACGGCCATGTCGCGGCCTTCGGAAAAGTTGGGAACGCATTCAATCAGTTGGGACATCGTGCTGTTGCTCCGTCCTGCGGTAGGGAAAGTCGGCTTGAATTCGTCACATCGTAATGTGGGCCGTGCCCACCGATCGTCCGTTAAGAGCACCGCATCCTACCACGCCGCCAATGGGGCGGGAATCTGCAGGAAATCAGCGGCAAGTCCTAGAATGCTCACGTCGCGCCACTGGCGGCTTGCCACGTGCCACTGGGTGCTTGCCACCCAGTGTTCAGGGCGCAGCGTCAATCCCACGACCACACGGTCACTCGCGGCCGCGTCGGTGCATTCCTCCCCTCCTCTTCCGAATACGCCCACCAACTCGACCACTTCCACGCCGAAGGATGATCAACCAGCGAGCGCCGCGTCGGGTTGCGATGAATGTAGTCGATCGTTCGCCAGATCAGATCAGCACCGCGGATGTTCCGATCGAAACCGGGGCCCTCCTGCCAGAAACGAAAACAGGTTGCACCAGGTCGCTCGCGAATCGTCAGCGCGTAGGTCGGGTCATCGACCGAATGGCATGTAGACATAACTTCTTTTACGACGCGCACTTACAAGCGGTTGCGCAATAGATGACCTCCCGTTGCAATGGTGTTGTCAAGTAAAGGCACCGTTACGACAGGAGGTCGATCATGCGTAGTTTGAGGGTTGCCGCCCGTGGGCTCAAGGGGCTTGTCGATTCCGAATGTCACTTTTCTCTTATTCCACAGGCGACCATCGATGCGATCAGTCGTGCGGTCGGGTATCGCGGCCGGCGTTGCTTTTGGACGCCGACTGTCATTGTGTGGACCTTCCTGCGACAGATCCTCGTCAGCAATTGCGCTTGCCGCGAGGCCGTCGCCATGACGATCAGCGGATCTCTCGCTCGCGATATTCAGCGACACGGCGAACCACAATGTTCGATATCCGGTGATCCCAGCGCCTATGCACAGGCGCGTGGCAGACTCCCGCTGAAGTGGTTCGAGGCACTCCATCGGCGCATCTCCGACGATGTGTGCGGTCGCGTGGGCGACACGCTGCGCTGGTGCGGACGTCGCGTTCGCATCATCGACGGCGCGACGATCAGCATGCCGGATACGCCGGCGTTGCAGGCGGCATTTCCGCAACCCCATGGTCAGAAGCCCGGCTGCGGTTTTCCACAACTTCGCCTGACGGCGATTTTCTGTCATGCGAGCAGCGCCCTGTTGGATCTGACGGTCGATGCGCTTCGCGTGCAGGAACTTCCCCTCTTGCGACGCATGCTCCAGCGGTTTGATTCCGGCGATGTCATCGTTGCCGATCGCGCCTATCAAAGCTATGCAGACGTGGCGGAATGGCGACGTCACGGCATCGACGTGCTGCTGCGGCTGAATGAAGCACCGCTTCCGAATCTGCGGCCGTTGCGCCGTCTGGACCGCAACGACACGTTGATCGTGTGGCGTCGGCCGAAGAACCGCATACGACATCTTTCGCCGGAACAATGGGCGGTGTTGCCGGAATCGATGCACGTTCGACGGGTCGAAACGACTGTGGCTGCGTACGGATTCCGCACGCAGCACATCCAGGTATTGACGACCTTGCTTGACGAGGCGGCCTACTCGGCCGAATCGATTGCCGCGTTGTATCGTGATCGTTGGATGGCTGAGTTGAACCTGCGGAGCCTGAAGACAACGCTGAACATGGAAGTGCTCCGGGGAAAGTCGCCAGATATCGTTCGCAAGGAAGTGTACATGTACGCCGTGGCCTACAACCTGATTCGTTCGTTGATGTGGCGCGCGGCGAGGAGTCGCGATGGCGATCCGCGACGACTGAGTTTCGACGGAGCGCGGCAGCGAATCACAGCGATGGCGCCGTTCCTCGAAATCCTCCACGCACACAGCGATCGTGTCGCCTTGCTACAAAGACTCCTGGAACTCGTCGCCGCCGACAAGCTCCCGAATCGACCTGACCGAATCGAGCCTCGAGCCGTCAAACGCAGACCCAAGACGTACCTGCGGCTCACCCAATCACGATCCAAAATCCGCGCAAAACTCCGAAAAACTCACGCGGCTTAGCTTCATGCCATTCGGTCATCGACCCGACATTCGCCGGAGCGTGCCGATTGCGCATCGTCCCACTGGGTGCTTGCCACCCAGTGACACGATGTGGTTGCGCAGTGACACGATGGCAGGCAATGAGTGCACGAAAATACGACGAATCGCCCCCGATTTGGTGTATCGAGTGAGGCCGCGGCGTGACATAGTGGATTCGTTCAACTAGAATAAAGAGATCAACTGTCCCTGTTCACGAGCTTGCGTCGACGCCCACAGCGTCGCGGAGCGTCGCTGCTCGCTCGACAATCCGGCGAGGGAGCGATCATGGCAACGGAACCCCGAAACGACAACGAAAAGGAAGTCGGCGAGATCAGCAGCCTCACGGTGCTCCTTGGCCGCCTGACATGGATGGTCATCGGCCCCGCTGCCCTTGTCTATGTGATCTACTCCATCGTCTCCAGCGGAGACGGCTGGTTCACGCCATGGGATTTCGCATTCGTGATTATCGCCGCACTCATGATCGGCGGACGCTGGATCGAACAGCGCTCCGGCGGCGCGATGACAGTCATGGGGCACCGCTCGACGAGCGAACACTTCGCGCGCTACGTCCGCATTCTTCTTCCCGCCGCAATCGGCGCGTGGATCGTTGCGAATGTCGTCGGGAATCACTTGCTGACGTGACGCCAGTCGGGCCCGTTAGTATCAGGCAACGCGACGAACAAGAAAGCGCGTTCGCGCAAGCGACTTCCTAAATTGTGCCACCGCGTGCGCACTTCGTCCCACTGGGTGCTTGCCACCCAGTGCGTAGGTCGGGTCATCGACCGAATGGCATGAAGCTAAGCCGCGTGAGTTTTTCGGAGTTTTGCGCGGATTTTGGATCGTGATTGGGTGAGCCGCAGGTACGTCTTGGGTCTGCGTTTGACGGCTCGAGGCTCGATTCGGTCAGGTCGATTCGGGAGCTTGTCGGCGGCGACGAGTTCCAGGAGTCTTTGTAGCAAGGCGACACGATCGCTGTGTGCGTGGAGGATTTCGAGGAACGGCGCCATCGCTGTGATTCGCTGCCGCGCTCCGTCGAAACTCAGTCGTCGCGGATCGCCATCGCGACTCCTCGCCGCGCGCCACATCAACGAACGAATCAGGTTGTAGGCCACGGCGTACATGTACACTTCCTTGCGAACGATATCTGGCGACTTTCCCCGGAGCACTTCCATGTTCAGCGTTGTCTTCAGGCTCCGCAGGTTCAACTCAGCCATCCAACGATCACGATACAACGCGGCAATCGATTCGGCCGAGTAGGCCGCCTCGTCAAGCAAGGTCGTCAATACCTGGATGTGCTGCGTGCGGAATCCGTACGCAGCCACAGTCGTTTCGACCCGTCGAACGTGCATCGATTCCGGCAACACCGCCCATTGTTCCGGCGAAAGATGTCGTATGCGGTTCTTCGGCCGACGCCACACGATCAACGTGTCGTTGCGGTCCAGACGGCGCAACGGCCGCAGATTCGGAAGCGGTGCTTCATTCAGCCGCAGCAGCACGTCGATGCCGTGACGTCGCCATTCCGCCACGTCTGCATAGCTTTGATAGGCGCGATCGGCAACGATGACATCGCCGGAATCAAACCGCTGGAGCATGCGTCGCAAGAGGGGAAGTTCCTGCACGCGAAGCGCATCGACCGTCAGATCCAACAGGGCGCTGCTCGCATGACAGAAAATCGCCGTCAGGCGAAGTTGTGGAAAACCGCAGCCGGGCTTCTGACCATGGGGTTGCGGAAATGCCGCCTGCAACGCCGGCGTATCCGGCATGCTGATCGTCGCGCCGTCGATGATGCGAACGCGACGTCCGCACCAGCGCAGCGTGTCGCCCACGCGACCGCACACATCGTCGGAGATGCGCCGATGGAGTGCCTCGAACCACTTCAGCGGGAGTCTGCCACGCGCCTGTGCATAGGCGCTGGGATCACCGGATATCGAACATTGTGGTTCGCCGTGTCGCTGAATATCGCGAGCGAGAGATCCGCTGATCGTCATGGCGACGGCCTCGCGGCAAGCGCAATTGCTGACGAGGATCTGTCGCAGGAAGGTCCACACAATGACAGTCGGCGTCCAAAAGCAACGCCGGCCGCGATACCCGACCGCACGACTGATCGCATCGATGGTCGCCTGTGGAATAAGAGAAAAGTGACATTCGGAATCGACAAGCCCCTTGAGCCCGCGGGCGGCAACCCTCAAACTACGCATGATCGACCTCCTGTCGTAACGGTGCCTTTACTTGACAACACCATTGCAACGGGAGGTCATCTATTGCGCAACCGCTTGTAAGTGCGCGTCGTAAAAGAAGTTATGTCTACATGCCATTCGGTCATCGACCCGACATTCGCGGGCGCGTACCGATTGCGCATCGTCCCACTGGGTGCTTGCCCGAAGCTGCTCTCAAATCCTCCTCCTTCGAAACTCGCATTCGATAAAGACACTCGCCCGGGGGGTATGCGCTCATTGCCAGGGACTTCAGTCCCTGGAGGGAGTTTTCGTCCAATTGCCGCCCGACACGGCGGACGTCGCCATCGAAACAACAGTCGCCGCACGTCACGAACTCCACGCACAGCGACCGGCCAATCTACAGGGCACGCAACGCGTTACCCCTCACGGAACCACGATCAAGGACTGCAACGTCATGCTGCGCAAAAAAACAACGACAGCCCCACAACAAACTCCGGACGCGCAAGCTGAAATTTGCGAGCGTTTGCGACACTTTGCGACACTTTGCGACTGTTTGCACAGGCGTTTTTTTCAACAACCAAAGCGAACTCCCGCCGGGAAGGGGATTTATCGCTTGAATTCAATACTGCACGACAATCGACGCCCCAAACAAGCCCGACGCCCATCTGCAACTCCGCCTCATGGCAGCCCGAAGGGAAAATCCAGACAAATTTCAGAGACACTTCCGAGATTCCCCGATCACCCGGCAATACGCAACGATTTGCCCCGTTTGTCCTGCATCGGGACGGCCTGCGCCGACAAAAATCGGTCTGGCACGACCCGACACCGACCCGACTGCCTGCATGACAATTGGAGAATCCGGATGCCCCCTCGCCCACAGCTCGCCGCGCTGGTCGCGATCGCTTCGCTCATCGCTGTCGACTCGATCCGCGCCCAACCCGTCACGCCCGCTTTCAACGATGTATCGATCGGCATCGTCCCGACGGACGACGGCGGAACGTATGAGCTGCATACAGACATCTATCACGCGACTGTCGGAGCGGGACCTCGACCCATCGTCATCTGGATTCACGGCGGCGGCTGGCAGAGCGGCACGTATCAGAACTTCGCACAGGCGGCGCGACCGCTGCTGGCACGCGGCATTCATGTCGCGACGGCCGACTATCGACTCAGCGGCCAGGCGATCTTCCCGGCGCAGATTCACGACGTGAAAGGGCTCGTTCGGCACCTGCGCGCAAATGCCGCAACGTACAACATCGATCCCGATCGAATCGGTGCGTGGGGCTCCTCCGCAGGTGGTCACTTGACGGCGCTGCTGGCGACGTCGGGCGGCGTTGTCGAACTCGAAGGCGCGTCGGGCGGAAACTCGACGTATTCGAGTCGAGTGCAGGCGGCCGTCGACTATTTCGGACCAACGAATCTGTTGACGATGAACGACGACGTGACAGATCCGCCCGGCAGCGGCATCGATCACGACGCCGCGGACTCACCGGAATCGCGATTGATCGGCTTCGACGGCGCTGGCGAGGGGATCGGCGTGCTGCGCGCGAACATCGACAACCCGGCGCCGCCCTTTCCGGAGAAGCGCGCGCTCGCGGCGCTCGTCAGTCCGATGACGCACGCCGGCGCTGACGATCCGGCGCTTTTGATCTGCCATGGACTCGAAGATCGATCGGTGCCGTTTTATCAGAGCGTTCGGTTGTTTCAAGCGTTGGCGCCGCTTAGCGTGGATGTTGCTCTTCGGCCCGTGCCCGGCTTCGGCCACGGCGCGCTCGGCAACGAGACGGACGAGGCGGCGCGGGAGTTCCTGGTGCGCCGACTCCTGCCGCGGACGCCGGGCGACATGGATTGCGATGGTGTTGTGGATGCGGCCGATATCGTCCCGTTCGCCCGCCTGCTCGTTCGACCCGCGTGGTATGCAGTCAACTTTCCCGCATGCAATGCCGCGAACGGTGACTTCAATGATGATGACGAAATCGACGGAGGCGACGTCGCCGGGTTTGTGGACGCCTTGTTGGCAAACCCCTAAGTCGCTTGGACGCCGCGACAAGCCATGTGCGTGACACAATGAAAGAACGATGATTTTATCCGAGAGCGATTTGAGCGTTGAGCCCCTGAAGAGAGACTGGACCTTCTTGCCCCCACTCGATACGCGTCACTCATCTCTCGAAACTCGATACTCAACCATCGGTAAAAAGAGGAAGGCGGGACCGAGCCTTAGCCCAATCCCGCCCTACTCCGTTCCCCACCAGGCCGAAGCCTGCCGAAAAGAGTCTGGTCCGAAATGTCCTGCCCCGCCGCGTTGTTACCGCAGCAGCGAGAGAACCTGCGATGTCTGCTGACCCGCGACGCCGAGCAGCGAGATCGACGACTGGAGCAGCGTGTTCTGACGCGAGAGCTCGGCCGTTTCCACGGCGAAGTCCACATCGTTGATCAGGCTTCGAGCGGACTCGAGCGAGATCTTGGTTGCGTTGAGTGAGTTGATCGATGTCTCCACCTGGAACTTCTGGAAGCCGCCGATGCGTCCTCGCTGAGTCGCAACCTGGTTGATCGCGCTCTTGGCGATCAGCACGGCGTTGTTCGCATTGGTGGAAAGATCGTTCGCGCCACCGCTCTTCAGTTCACTGAGGAAGCCGGTGTTCGTGTCGCCGAGTTCGTGGGCGAAGATGGAGCTGATGCCCACAGTCGCCTGCGTATTGCTGGCCGTTCCAAGCTGGAAGGTCAGACCGCCGCCGGCGATATTCAGCGTACCGACGGAACCCGACGTCGTGTTGCCCGTCGCCGTCAGAGAGAATTCGCCGCTGGATCCGTTGGAGTTAAAGCTGACGCGAAGGCCATCGACGAACGCCTGCTGACCGTTAACAGTCACAGACGCGTCGGTTCCTGTCGTCTGCTGAACGCCAGCGGCAAAGTCCGTGTCACCGCTGATGAACGTCGAGCCGACAAACGCGTTCGTGCCGTACTCGCGGCTCTGAATGTGAAGCTCGGTGCCGCTGACGGAAGCCGAGACGCCTGTCTCGCTCGCCGCGGCGATAATTTTGTCGCGAATATCCGTGATCGCGTCCGATGCGGCGACGGTGATCGTCGCCGTGCCGGCTGTACCCGTCACAGTAAACTCGGCAGCGCTGATCGACACGCCGAGGTCGGCAACCGTCGCGGACGCGACGGTGCCTGCGGACTCGACGCTGACTGCGAAGCTCTGGCTCGAGTTCGATGTCGGTCGCGAGTAGAGCTTGACGTCGGTCACAAGCGTCGGTGACGACGCCGTCGCGCGGATGCCCTGCTGTCCGTCGAGCAGTCGTTTGCCGTTAAACGTCGTCGTCTGGACGATCCGGTTAATGGCATCGATCGCGTTATCAATCTGCGCCTGGTTCGCGGAGATTTCGGCGGCGCTGAGACCGCCGGAGCTGGTGCTCTGAGCGGCGAGGGTCTCGATTTCAGAGAGAAGGCTGCCGATTTCACCGAGCGATGCGTCGGCAACGTCCAATACGGAGTTGGCGCGTTGGCCGTTGTTGATGGCGGCATCGACCGCGGTGAGTTCAGCGGACAAGCTCTGAACGGCGATCAAGCCCGCCGGATCATCCGAGCCCTTGTTGATCTTGAAACCGGTCGACAGCTTCGTCAGTGACGCTGACTGCTTTGCGGACGTCTGATTCAAGATGTTCAGAAGCGACAGTGTGTTGACATTGTTGACTGTAAGACCCATGACTCTTTCCCTTCTTCAGCCGGTGAGGAACTTTTCACACCAGGCCGGGTAATGCTGCCGGTCGCAGCTGTTGCCCATATCAATGCTGGCAACAGGGATTTCGTGACATCACGGGGTAAAGGTAAGATATAACAAACTTCGAGTGGTTTTTTTCAGTCGATGCAAATCACTGCCATAAGCTACTAAGAACCATGAGCTTACGACAGCAGTCCGAATAGCTTCGGCGTCCGTTTTTCGACAGTTGTCTGTATTGGCGGGTCGCGGTCCGCAATTTGCCAAAACCGCTCGGGAATCGGATGTGCTCGAACGTCCGATCAAGTGATCGACATGCCGTTGCGGGTTTGATTAGGGTGTCGGCGTGTCAGAGGTGTTTGCGGCTGCCGAGGCCGCGGCACGCATCCTGGCTTCATGTGCTTCGATTTGTTCGACGGCGTCACGTGTAATCGGGCGGATCTTGAGGCGTCCCCCCTCCTTGCCGACGACGAGGCGGATGACGTTCCCCGCGTACTCGTTCACGGCGGCAATCTTCTTTTCGAGGTCGAACTCGGCGACGATCAGCCATGTCGGCCCCTCGAACTGCTTGAGATCCGGTAATCGCCGGAGTTGGGTAATCCGAGCTTCCTTGAGGACGTTAAAGGTAGACTCAAACCTGGCGGGCGGGATTTCCTGGCCAGGCTGGCTTGTATACATCAGCTTGAACTCGCTGTACTTGCCTTCCCCACAGATGCGGAAGAACCGATCAATGAATCGATTGACTTCGAGGTCCGTCGTGCGGAGTTCGTCCGGGAACTTGAACTTGGGAATGAGCTCCGGATCCGGATGCACGACTTCGGGGAATATGTCCTCGGTTGAATAGTCCGGATCCTCATCGCGCATGACGACGACGACCACGGTCGTACCGAGTACGACGGCAGCAACCGCAAGGAGGAACAACGGGTTCTTGATGCCACGCAAGAGTCGGTCTCCAGATCCCAGAATGCCGTATCACGTTACCGGATCAGCGTAAAAGCCACCAGTCGCGACGATACTCCAGTTGATGGGGGTAACGGGAATCGATCACGCATCGGGCCTAGAGACCACCACGACGGACGGCGCGCTGCATGTCACGTGTGTCCTGCTTCTTCCGGGCATCCTGACGTTTGTCGTGAAGCTTCTTGCCGATGGCGAGCGCGAGCTCAATCTTGGCGCGTCCGGATTCATTGAAGTAAACCCGAAGCGGAATAAGTGTCTGCCCCTTGATTTTGACTTTCTTTTCGAACTTGCCAATTTCTCGCTTGTGGAGCAAGAGGGTCTTAATGCGCTTGGAATCGTGGTTGAAATGGGTGGCCTGCTCGTACGGCTGTATTTGGAAGTTATGGAGCGTGGCCTTGCCGCCATCGATTCGGGCGTAGGCCTCCCCGAGACTTGCCTGGCCGAGCCGTAAACTCTTTACCTCACTGCCTTTAAGCTCCATTCCAGCCTCGATTGTCTCGAGGATCTGATATTCGAAGCGGGCCTTGCGATTTAATATTTCCGCCGCGTGGCCGCCTCGCGAGTTTTTCTTAATATTCGACATTACAATACTTTACGTCACAGTCCTTACGTCGGCAATGGATTTACTGGGTTGCAGCCTTGGGGAAGCCGTAAAGTATAATAGGATGTCGACAATGAACGGGGAAGCAGACTCAAGCCGGCTGACGCAGCTCGAAGAGCGGCGTCTCATCGAACGCGCGCAACGCGGTTGCGAAACGAGCGCGCATCGGTTGATCGCTGCGCACCAGGATCGGCTTCACGCATTCGTCTGGCGAATGGTCCGCCGCGATCCCGACGCGGAGGAGATCTGCCAGGACGCATTTCTTCGCGCGTTCCAGGCGTTGGACAAGTTCGACTTCGCGTATCGGTTCAGCACGTGGCTGTTCACGATCGGTTATCGGCTTTGCCTGAACACGATGCGTCGCCGGAAGGACTATTCGGGCGAGACGGATTTCTCGGCCCTGCCGGGGGATGGCCGTGGCGAGCCTGAGCCGGATATCTCCGAGCAGTTCGCGAACAGCGACGAAGCAATCCGGCTGAAAAAAGTTATCTGGGATTCAGTGGAAAATCTGACACCACCGCAGCGCGCGGCGGTATTACTGTTCTATAGAGAGTCCCTGAGTTGTCATGAGATCGGGGACATCCTCGAGATGCCCGCCGCGACGGTGAAGAGCCATCTCCATCGAGCGCGAACGCGATTAAAGGGCATGCTCGAGAAACAACTGGTGGAGGACTGGTCGGCGGTCAGGTTCGGCGAGGCGTCGGCATGATCGAAGGATTCGAGCAGTCAAACGTAAAGGGGTGATCGCGTGTTATTGACGTGTCGCCATGTGAATGAACAGCGGGACTTGTACCTGGACGGCGAGTTGTCGCCGAGCCTGACGGCTGAGGTGCATGCACATCTGCTTCAATGTCCGGCCTGTCAGCAGCAGTTCGAGATGATGCGCGCCTGCGGCGATCTGATCGCAAAGGACGCCGCCGAACCGGTGCTGGACGCCGGCTTCGCCAGCCGCGTCGTCGCGTCGTTGCCGAAGCGATCGGCCACATCCGTACTCGTGACGCGCCGCGACAATCGGCAACGGTTCATGAAGATCTTCGCCGGGGCCGGCTTGCCTGCGGCGGCCGCGTTGTTGTTCCTGTCCGTGCTGATCTGGCCGACGCCGGAAAAACCGAGCGGCATCGTTCTGGATAAGACCGCGACGAATCTCACTCCGGTCGATGAGCTTGTCAGTCCGGCGATAAACGTATTGGGCGAGACACGCGACACGATTCGTGACGTCACGAAGGCCGTTCAGAAATCGGTGGACAACGCCGAGTTGGCGTCCGTGCCGTCCAACGATGGAACGACGACCCAGCCGTCGCTATTGGATGCATTTCTGTCGCCGTTCAAGAACGCCCTGACACCGCCCGCCGACGACACGGAATCCGACAAGGAGGTCGTGCGATTCTGATTGCCATGCAGAACGGCCAGTCAAGATCAATTTCCAGCCGTCGCACTCTCGCGGCGGCTTTTTTTGTCGCTGCGCACTTCATCGCAGGCGCACATAACGGCAGCGGTGTCGCACGCGCGGAGCAGTCGGCCAACGCGCCGACGATCGACTTCGCACGGATCGTCCCGGGCGACGCGGATTTCTACGTCGAAGTCTCGAACCTGTCGGAATTGCGCGCCTCGTTTCAATCGCTGGGCATCTGGCAGGCGTTGCGTGAGACGCTCGAGGGCGATGTTCCATCGACGCAGCCCTGGCAGAATCGATCAGAGCAACTGCTCGGCATGTCGTCGGAGGAACTGATCGTCCGTGTCCTCGGCAAGCGGGCCGCCCTGTTTGCGAAACGATCGGACGACTGGCAAAACGGCGTCCTCATCGCGGAGATCGAATCCCAACTATCGCTACGAGTGCTCCTTCAGGATTGGCGAGCTCGCCCACTGGCCGACGAAGGCGCCGTGCGACGCTACCTGTTGCGCGGAAACCTCCTGTGCGCGGTACTTGACCGAACGATCCTGCTCGGACCGCCGGACGATCCCGATGGCCTGTGGGGTCGATCGGTCCTGCTGATGACGGGGCGCGGACCGCATCTCGCCGGGCAGTCGGCATTCGCTTCACTTCGATCGAGATTGACGAGCGAGCCCGACGCCATGGTCTTTGCACGATGGCCGGATGATTACCCATACGCGTTTGCGAATTGCGAGCGCCTGATGCTCTCGATGCAGTTCGACGGCGCGAAAACGTCTTGCTCGCTCTATGGCAGACGACGAACGCCGAAGCACGATGAGCCCAGGATCAACTCGGATATCCTGCGCCGTGCGTCGGGCTCCGCGATCGCGCTTTGGGCGGGTGCGCTCAATGAAGCCAGCACTTCGCCTTCGGACGATACACTCGCACCGACAGGCCCCGGCGAATTCCTTCATCAGATCATCGCCAAGCTCCCCGCCTGGCGATCAACGGGACCGTCGTTACTCGCTTCGATTGATCCATGCGTACTGCTGCAACTGGGATCGTTGAAGACAGATGACTTCCACTTCCCCACACTCACGCTGACGATGCGATCGGAGGAAGCCGCGAGCATCGTTCGTCAATTGGATCCAGTCCTGGTTCTGTTCACGCAGATGATCGCCATTTTCGCCACGTCAACGGGGGGGACGACTGACATGCCAGATGTGGAACACATCGAGGCGGCCGGCGCTGATCTGCGTCGGATCGATCTCGGTCGCGTCCTTGCGCGGCGGAGCGGATTGGCGTTTCTGCGTCCCATGAAGCTGGCGTGGACGGCGGACGGCAAGGACGTCATCATCGGCACCTCCGCGGAATCGGTTACGGAGTCGATCCAGGCGAGGCACAACCCCGGCAACTCGACATCGCCCATCCAAGCGGCCCTTCGGGAACTCCATAACGACAACGAAGAGTCCATGGCGGAATTCGGGTACATCCGCGGCGAATCAGTCTCGGAGATGTTGAATTCGTGGATCACGTTCGCCGAGCAGCGGCATCCGGAAGTCGTCGACAACGGCTGGTGGCAGGTTTGGATCGCCAGCAAGCTGGCCGAGGAATCGAGACTCGGCGTGGGCATGGTTGATGACGAAACCGCACCGGGACGAGCGATTGTCAAGGAAATCTCACCGACGTCGCCGGCGGCACTTTTTCTGCGCGAAAATGACGTTGTCGTCGGTATTTTCGGCAAGCCGCTGGACGCAAAGCACGCCGCCCGATCCGTCGCGGATCGATACGAACGGCGCGGTGACGCCGACGTCCTTTCGCTCGATGTCATTCGAGACGGGAACAGAATTCAGCTCGACATTCCGGTTCCCAAGCCGCCGAAACTGACGTCGCTCAACATACGGCCAGTGACGGCGTTGCGTCGTTTGGCGGGACTTTTGAGCGGCATCGAAAGCGCTTCGTACGTTCGGGTTTCGAATGATCCGTCGAATCTCGACGTGCGCGTGGTCGTTCGCTGGTCGGCCAGGGGCGCCGAACAATCAACCACATCCCGATAAGTCGCCGACAATACGTCAGCCTTTGAGTGCCGCGATCTGGGCGTCGAGGCTTTCGTGGGCAGCGGCGACGACTTCCTTCATAACTTCCTGCAGGGGCTTGTTTCGAATTCGCACACCGGCCGCGTGCGCGTGGCCGCCGCCGTGAAACTTCTGCGCCAATTCGACGACGCGTACGCCGCCTTCGCCGCGCAGGTTGATACGAACGACGCCGGGCTCACCTTCGGTGAACAGCATTGCCATATGGACGCCCTTGAGGGCAAGCGGAATCGCGACTTGATCGTCGATATCCTCGGGTCTCGCGCCGGCGGCCAGAAAGTCCTGGTGCGTCAGGTGGCTATAGGCAATCCGCTGGTCGTCCGTCACAACTGTGTTGTCGTAAACGCGTCGAAGCAATTCGAAATCGGAGCGAACCTGGGATCGGCAGAGCTGCTCGCCGACGAACGCCACATCCGCACCGCATCGGAGCAGCGTAGCGGCCGTCTCCATCGTGTCCGGCGACGTGCTCGGCAGACTGAAACCGGCCGTATCGCCGTAGATGCCGGCGTAAAGCAATGAGGCAACGCTGGGCGAGACTTTCCAACCCAGCTTCTCGATCAACCTGGCGACGAGTTCGCAGGTGCTGGAGGCCTTCGCATCGATCCAGTTGTACCGGCCGAATGCCGTATTGGACACATGATGGTCGATGTTGAAGACGTCGATATGTCCATCCAACGGCAGCCCGGGCTCCATGTTGATTCGGTTGGCCCCGGCCGTATCGAGCACAATAAACCCATCGTAGCCGTCGTCGGCGGACCAGGAGTCTGCACAAGGCGTATCGGAGACGAGACGCAGCAGGAAATCGAGCTTCTTGGCAACCGTCGAAGCCGGCAGCCCGCAGACGGCGTGGATACCCTGGGCGCGCATGGCAGTCGCCAGGCCGAGGGACGAACCTATGGCGTCGGCATCCGGCGTCACGTGGCCCACGACGAACACTCGGCGGCGACTTCGAAGCGCCGCCAGGAGTTCATCACTTGGTAAGAAGTTACTTGCATTCAAAGTCATGAAACCTGTGCCCCCCAGAAAACAAGAGAGTCGCTGAATCGCCATGCGTACCGGCTAAGCGACTCCGGCACGAACTTCGCATGTCGACGCCGATGTCCAAACCCGACATGCCGAATGACGAGGCAGACAGAATACGCGACGACGTTCGTCCGGGCCAGTACAGGTGTGGATTCACTGGATTGCGACGTAAGAAGGCGGCCAGGGTTCGGGTGCGTGCTGGGGGGAAACACGCGGGGCGCCGAAGCCCTGACCGCGGCGGACATCGTATTCACGGGCCCATATGTTTCAAGCGAAAAGCGAGCGAAGGTGCACGCAATTGTGGCGCGTACAAACATATTCGGTCGCGCAGTTTTTGCGTGTACAGGATTGGATGTGTCAGGACGCCAGCAGGAACGCCAGCAATCGCGACGCCGCGCCGGCGAGCAACGCAGTGATCGCGATCACGAACAGGAAGAAAAACGGTCGTCTCGCAAGAAAGAGGATCACGAGCTGCTTGAGGTAGAGCATTTGCTGACGCGCCGTGAGTTTGCTCTCCCCTGCGTGTCGATCGACGAAGTGAATCGGAATCTCGCGTACGCGTCGGCATCCGGATCGAACGAAGACCTCGAGACCGATCTTGTAACCGATGGCCAGCATGCCGTTGCGTCGGGCATTGTCGAAGGTCTCTCGTCGAATGCAGAAGTAGCCGGCCATCGGATCGCATGCATTCATCAGAGGCCTCGCGAGCCACGTCGCGACTTTCGAATTCAGCCGTCGAAGGAAGCCCCAATCCTCACTCGTTCGGCCTCCGCTGACATAGCGGGAACCGATGCAGAAGTCGGTTTCGTTGCGGGCGACGGGGTTGATGATGTCCACGAGTTTCTCGGGCGGATGCGACAAATCGGCGTCCATGCAGACCAGCAGGTCGCGATCGGATTCGTCAAAGCCGCGAATGACGGCGGACGACAGGCCGCGTTCTCCCCGCCTCGTGATCAATCGAACGGCGTACTTCTTCGACAATTCCGCAACGACGTCGACCGTGGCGTCCGGGCTGTCATCATCCACGATGATGAGTTCGGCATCGAATCCCGCGCTTCGCGTCGCCGCAAACACGCGCTCGCACATCGGCCGGAGGTTCTCCGCTTCGCAATACGTCGGGACCACGATGGATACGCGAACAACCTGCATCGGATTCGATTCTATCGCCTGGGGCGAGAGACCGGCACGAGCCTTCTGCGGTCTCGTCGTCACATAGGTCGTGGTCGTCGTTCCCATAACACTGCCCCATACCGCGTCGGCGCAGCGAATCGCAAACGCCTCGCCGGTTCACCATCTATTGAGTCGGGTTCCGCCGGTTCGGCGGTAAGGATGAGTCGACGGAAAGATCGAAGCTCGGAACAGCGGCCGGTAATGATCGGCTGCGGGACGCTGCTGTCGCCAGCGGGTACACTCCGCGGCCTATATGACCTCAGACGCGATCGGACAATTGTGCGCACTGACGGCGGCGATGACGTGGGCATTGGCGCTGATCTTTTTCAGGAAGAGCGGCGAGCGCATTCATCCGCTCGCGCTGAATCTCTTCAAGAACGTCGTCGGAATTGTGATGATCCTGATCGCCCTGGTGATCCTGGAAGCACTCGGCGCAGCGGACTTCGGATTCGACACGTCCAGCGAGGTGGGCTGGCGGCAAACGGCGCCGGCGTCGGACTACTACCTTCTGATCATCAGCGGTTTTCTGGGCATCGCGATCGCCGATACGCTGCTGTTCAAGTGTCTGAATCTCGTCGGTGTAAGCATGTTCGTGATCGTCGAGTGCACGTACAGCCCGATCACGCTGCTCGTCGCCTGGTGGGTGCTTGCGGAGAAGATCGAGTGGCCTCACATCGTGGGCGGCATACTGATCCTGATTGCCATCCTGCTGACGGTCAAAGCGCGACCGCCGGCGGATCGCACGCGACAAGAGATCTTCGTCGGCTTCGTGCTCGGGATTCTCTATATCTTCCTGATGGCGATCGGCATCGTGCTGGCAAAGCCTGTGTTCACGACGGACCGATTCCCGTTGCTTGAAGCGACGGTGCTTCGCCTGATCGCAGGCACGGTCGCGCTGGCGCTGATGGCGGCGGCCTCGCCGAAGCGAAGGGAACTATTCGGCGTCTTTCGACCGACGCGGTACTGGAAGTACACGTTCCCCGGGGCGCTGCTCGGCGGCTTTCTGTCGATGGTGTTCTGGATCGCGGGCTTCAAGTACACGGAAACGGGGATCGCTGCGATATTGAACCAGACGTCCGTCGTGTTCGCGGCGGTCTTCGCAGTCATTTTTCTCCGCGAGCACATTTCGCGGCGAAAGCTCATTTCCATCGCGCTTGCGTTTGCGGGCGTGCTGCTGGTTCGGCTGGGGCCGTCGCTGTCCCGCCAAATCGAAGCCGTTATGCACAATGCACAATGATCTCGCGATTATGTGGATCGCGGCGATGCTCCCACAGGTACACGCCCTGCCAGGTTCCGAGCGAGAGTGAACCATTCACAATCGGAATCGACAGAGAGGTCGACGTGAGGATCGCCTTGATGTGCGACGGCATGTCGTCGGGGCCCTCGGCGGTATGGGTGTAGAGCCGGTCATTTTCGGGAACGAGTCGATTGAGCCAGGTCTCGAGATCGCGGCGCGCGGATGGATCGGCGTTTTCCTGGATGGTGAGACTGGCGGACGTATGCCGAACGAAGACGGTGCAGAGACCTTCGATGACGTTCGCGCGGCGCACGATGTTGTGAAGTTGCGGCGTGAATTCGCAGAGTCCCTGTTTCGTCGTTCGGATCTGAAGTGTTTCGACCATGGACGAATCTCCCGGGCGATCGATCAAATTGACACGTGTCTGTATTGCGCGCAACTGCGATCGTTTATTCGACAAAAACATTGTATTTCGCTTGACTCCCAATGACTGCGGTGTATATTTCCTAATGAAAACGAGGGGCCGGCGCGGTTTCTCTATCGACACAGTTTTGAAAGACTCACTGGGAGCGGTTATCGAGTGACAGGCGTAAGACGACAGACCGGAATGCCGACGATGTGGCGAACGCCATGCATCGCAGGGATTGCGCAGTCGTATTCCGCACTGCGCGCGCGATGCATAACCCTCGGTTCGTTCAGCATTTGCAAAGGCGATTGCCTTAGCGACGCCGTGTTCGGCGCCGGCAAGAACGAAGAGGATTGCGCGAGGACTGGCCCTCCCGAATGAGGTCTTGGGTGTATTGAACCCCAAAGCCCCGGAAGCGGCCCTCGCTTCCGGGGCTTTTTTTTTGGCCGATGCGGTTCGGGCCGCCGCGGCATGCAGACAAACGTCGATTTTGACGTCGCGAGAAACGAAGGGTCTCGCGGCAACGGACATGGTGCGCGCACGCAAGGCGTGCGCGTCTGAGAAATGGAGATTTCGTGATGGTTCGATGGACTCGTCAAGCGCGAACGATTGCGGACGAGGACCTGGAGCGCTGGCACATTCGCATCGCTCCTTACACATGGATCGGGGATCAGTCGGTGTACCGCCGGCGGCGCGCGGGGCGTCAAGTGACTGGTTTCCGCGCGTACCGCGAACGGCTTCAACAGCACCGGTTCGCTTGTGGTAGCTCAATGGAAAGAGCATCAGGCTGAAAACCTGAACGTTGCCGGTTCGAATCCGGCCCACTCCGCCAGGAGCCCGTTTCGACGGGCAAGCCCAGGTCGGGGGAAACCGACCACCAGACTGTCACTCTGGCAAGGAACGGGTCGAGGGATCGATTCACTGGATTTGCCGGTCGCACCGGCGAGGCGGTCAGCGTCGAAACATCGACGCGATCGCCAAACCGTTACGACACTGTTCGCACGGCTCAGCCGCCGGGTGGATACCGTCGAGACAAACAGGGTCGACCGTCGTCGCTCGCGCAAATCAGGGAACGCGGCGGCGCGGTTCACGCACTGTCACTGACTCGGCTCAAACCCGGCGCCGCCGATGCGGGCGGGGCCAACCAGCGAATCGCCCCTCGGCCCGAACATTGAAGTGAAATCGCGCGGCGCCGTTGAGTCGCCGTGCGTAGGCGATAGACGAACGATGGGTGCCAACCATACAAGCACGCCGACGATGGGCGTCGGCCCGGCACCCGTAAATGAACAGACAGGTTACGTATTGATGAAGGGAGGTAACCCGATGTTGATGTTCAAAACGTGGCGAATCGGTAAGCACGAACGGGGCCTCTGGTTCCGACATGGAGACTTCCAGGGGATTCTGCGCCCGGGGAAGCATCGGTTCTGGAATTGGCCGTTGCTGCGCCGAGCGAACTGGGTACAGACCGTCAACACGCTGGTCACAAAGTTCGAACACACGCTGCTCGACATGATCGTCCGCGATCCGCGGGCGCGCGACGAACTGCTGGTGCTGGACCTCGGTGACAGCGAGCGGGCGTTCGTCTGGAAGAACGACCGGCTGGCGTACGTGCTCGAGCCAGGTCGGCACGTGTTCTGGCGCGAGCCGGCTGAGCTCACTGTCGAAACCTACAACGTGAGCGAATTCCGTTTCGATCACGCGCGGTTGGAGACGATCGTCGGCATGGCGGACGCGCGCAAGCACCTGCTGATCGTCGATGTCGAGCCGCACGAAACCGTGTTGCTGCTGCGCGACGGACAGATCGTCGACACGCTCGGGGAAGGCCGCTACGCCTACTGGCGCGCGGCCGGTCGACTCGAGGCGCGCAAAGTGGACCGGCGCGAGCAGGTTCTGGATGTCGCGGGCCAGGAGATCATGACCCACGACAAGGTCACGCTGCGTGTCAACCTGCTGGTGATGTGGAGCGTTACGGATCCGGTCAAGATGGCGACGCTGGTCAAGGACGCGGACCAGGCGCTGTACCGCGACGCGCAGCTCGCGCTGCGGGCGGCAATCGGAACGCGCAAGCTCGAGACGCTGCTGGCGAACAAGGATGCCGTGGGCGACGAGCTGCGCGAGGCGATGGTCAAGCGCGCCGAGCACATGGGGATCGCGATCCACACGGTGGGCCTGAAGGACATCATTCTGCCGGGCGAGATGAAGGCGATCCTGAACCGCGTCATCGAGGCGGAAAAGCAGGCGGAAGCGAACCTGATTCGTCGACGCGAGGAGACGGCGACGGTCCGCAGCCAGCTCAACACGGCGAAGCTGATTGCGGAGACGCCGCACCTGGCGCGCGAGCGCGAGCTCGAGCTATTGGGTGAGATTCTCCGCGGAACCAAGGCGACGATCGTTCTCGGCCAGGGAGACGTGGCCGAGCAGATCCGCGGAATGGTGAGTAGCCTGGAGAGCTGAAAGATCTGCGAATCGCATTTTGTTTCTCGTTCGGCGTCGACGCGGGAATGGCGATTCGCACACAGCGAAAATTGTCGTAACTCTCAGCCGGAGAGCTGCGGCAATCGGCCATGGCAACGAGCCGATTGTCGCGATTCGAAGTCGTTGCCTGATTGGTATGGAATTGAATCAGAAAGGAGGTGATGCCAGAGCGTGATGGTCGCTGACTGCGCGGCGCCGCGCGGTCGGCGTCCGTCACGACGCTTTGTTTAGCCGCAACGATCGGGCAATGGCTCGATCGATTCGATCGATTTGCGTACTTATTTGCTGCAGCTTGGGGGCGGTCCACGATGGGTCGCTCCCATGATGGTCCCAGCGTGATGGCCTCCTCGTGGCGGGACTGGATTCGACAGACATCACGAGAAACCGCGAGCACCCCGTGAGTCGCCGGCTGGTCGCGCCGGCGCCGCTCTTATATGGCGGTCGCGCAAGAGGTTCGATTCCTCCTCACGGGAGATCAGATCGCATTCGGCTCATCGACTCGATCGGTTCGGAAGCTACCGTCGTGCTACATTGCGGCAGCAAGTTCACGAGGCTTGGCCGGCTCAGACGCCGGTTCGGGCCGCTTCGATTCGGGCTGACACGGACCTTCCGTCGAAGGTACGTCGATCAACGTCGAATCTGTGAAGAAGTTGGCGCCGTCGAGCAACATCAGGAGTTCCGATTCGTCCTTCAACTGGGCGATGCCCGTAAAGAGCGCGGACTGTCCGAGCCGATCGGGAAGCGGTTGAATCTGGTCGGGCTGGATTCGCACGACGGAGTCCACGGAGTCAACCTGAACGCCGAGCTGTCGGTTGTCCGATTCCAGAACAATGATCAGCGGCTTACGCAACGAATGAAGCAATTCGCGAATCTGGCCCAGGAGCGACATCATCGTGCCGAGCTCCTGCTGACTCGTCTGGTCGATGATCCTGTGCGCGGCGTCCGTATCACCATCGCGCATGAATCGCGTCACTTTGTCGGCGATGGAGTGAATCGTCTTGTGCGGCGTATCGAGTTGCCCGATCAGCCTGTAAAGCGTGAAGTTCGAGTTCGTGAGTTTCTGAAGGCGCCCTTCATCGGAAACGAGTGCGTCGTACCATTTGCCAAACGCGCACTTGTGCGGATCTCGCGCAAGTGTGAACTCGCGGTTCTCATTGACGGAGCGCTTGAGTTCATCGATCCATTTGATGTGATCCTGTTCGCGGGCTTCGAGGAGTTGGATGATTTCCTTGGTTTCCGCGTCCAGAGAGTTGAGACCGATCATTGTTCGAAGGTCGCGCACAGCAATCACTCTGCCACGCAAGCTGAGCGCCCCGACGACATGCTCGGGCGTCTGCGGAAGCTGACGGATTTCATGATCACGAGACGGCGTCAGTTCCCGGACCCCCGCGACATGAACGGCATACTTCTGGTCAGAAAGCGTAAATACGAGCCACTGATTGGACGTTCCGTGCTGCTGAGTCATGGATAACCACCCCTTCTTGTCTTCTATCATCGGATCAACGCGACTCGTATCGTTGTACGAACCTCTGGACCGCTGCCGATAATCGATTGGCGAGGGTGTAGAAAAACAGGCCGGCGCCGACAATTTGTTGAGAATTCCGGTAAGGCAATAGGCGGATCACTCATGCGGGAATGCTCCAGTCATGGGCTTCGAGGCGGAGCACGGATCAAGGGCCTGTTGCATGACAAAGAGCAACAAGGCCCCAGATTCATGTCGCCTCGACACTCCGAACGCTAGCGTCACTGGTCGCAAGATCCCATGGGTTCCACTCCTGCCCTATCAAAAGGCGGCGATCGAGCGCAGCGACCGATTCACGTGGAACTGCTGGTCCCGGCAGACGGGGAAGAGCTTCACATTCAGTCTTCGCCGCTTGATTCGCGGTCTCCATCGGCGGCGCAATCAGATCATCCTCTCCGCAGGCGAACGACAGAGCCGCGAAGTCATGCACAAGGTGCGGATGCACTGCCATGCAATGCAGATTCATGCAAGTTGGACCGGCAGTTCGATCATGAACGGGGCGACATTCAAATCCCTGGAGGCGACGCTCCCGAACGGGGTGCGAATCCTGGCATTACCCGCCAACCCGATGACGGCGCGTGGGTTCACGGGCGACGTATTTCTCGACGAGTTTGCAATGCATCGCGACGATGCGGAAATCTGGGCGGCGCTGTTTCCGACGTTATTGCGCGGCGATGGCGAATTGGACGTTGCATCAACGCCCCGAGGAAAAGGAAACCTGTTCTATCGGATGCGCGACAATCCGCAATTCGCAACGTCGCTCGTGACGCTTCGGGATGCGATCGATCAGGGGCTCCAGGCGAATGAGAGCGAGTTGCGAGACGGCATCGGCGATGAATTCGCATGGCGACAGGAGTTCTGTTGCGAGTTCCTTGACGAGGCCTATGCGTTCATGCCGCTGGACATGATCCACAATTGCGAGTCCCGCGATGCATCGGTCGCGATCAACTGGGACCTGTTGCGGCTGCACGGCGTGGAGGTTTTTGTCGGCATCGACATCGGTCGGTTTCGCGATCTGACAGCGATCTGGCTATGGCGTCGCGACGGCGCAACGTACACAACGATCGGCGTCGAAACGCTCGAGAACACGCCGTTTGACGAACAGGAAGCGATGATCGCGGAAGTCCTCTCGCAACGGGCAGTGCGGCGATGTTGCATCGATGCATCGGGAATCGGTCTGCATCTGTCCGAGCGACTCGTCGAGCGATTCGGCGCCCACAGCGTCGAACCCGTTGTGTTCACGCTCGCGGCAAAGAGCCGTATGGCTTCGACGCTTCGAATTCAGGCCGAGCGCGGCGCGCTTCAGATTCCAAGCGATCGGGCCATCGTCGAGGACTGGCATTCCGTAACGCGCACGGCGAGCGCAGGCGGCAGCGTTCGTTTCGAGGCGGATCGCAACAAGAACGGCCACGCCGATCGATTCTGGGCGGCGGCTCTTGGATTGACCGCGGCCGAGGGATGCGGACCGATGGGCGCGGACTTCGCCACGGACGGTCGACTCCGCTTCGGCGGCGCCGGGATCTGGTAGCGGCGTACGCGCTCGAAATCACCTCACGAGTGCAATCGCGCCGGGCCGGAACACCGGGCAAGTTCGGAACAGAGAATTCGCGATTGTCGCGGTGCGACGACCGGACCGCGCCGAAAACAGGGAGCCATGCCATGCAATTCTTCGATCGAATCGTCAATTCGCTGCGTCGAGCCCGTCCGTCTGTTCCGCGCCCCGGGGTCCTCGTGGGCCGGCAGTCAAATGAGCTCTGGCGCGAGTATCCGGCTGACGGTCTGACGCCGCAGAAGCTGGTCGCGATCATGCGTGAAGCGGACTCGGGCGATCTGGCCGCCCAGATGGCCCTCTTCGAGCAAATGGAAGAACGCGATGCGCATCTCTTCAGCGTCGCCAACACGCGGCGGCTTGCGATTACCGGTCTTCCGTGGGAAGTCGTGTCGGCGACGGAGATGCCGGGCTGGCGAAGCGCTCCGATCGGACCGGCCGGCGACAAATCGTTGGCGGACGAAGCGGCGGCCTTCTGCGATGAGACGTTGCGCGGGCTTTGCGAATTCGACGACGCACTTGCGCATCTGTCGCTGGCGTTTGGTCGGAACATATCAATCGTCGAGCTCGTCTGGGAACCGGGCGCGGGCGGCGTACGACTTGCCGGTATGGTCCCGATTGCGTTCGACCGGCTCATGATCAACGACGCGGGGGAGACGCGGATCCTGACGGACGAGGAGCGATTCAAGGGGATCGCCCTGCCGCCGGACAAGTTCATCGTGCATTCGCCGCACGCGCGGAGCGGTCATGCGATGCGCGGCGGGCTGTTGCGCGTAACGGCGCTGGCGTACCTCGCGAAGCACTTCGCCATCAAGGACTGGATGATCTTCGCCGAAGTCTTCGGCATGCCGGTTCGCATCGCGCGATACGCGCCGAATGCGACGGAGCGCGAGAAGCGCGAACTGCTGTCGATGTTGAAGCAGCTCGGAGCGGATGCGACGGGGATTTTCTCGAAGGCCGTCGATGTCGAGATCGTGCAGTCGCGGCTGCCCGGGGAGACGAATCTCTACGAGAATCTGTGTCTCTACTTCGATCGAGAGATCAGCAAGGCGTGGCTCGGGCAGACGCTGACGACGGATACGATCCGGACGCGCGCGAGCGCGGGGGCCGCAGCCGTACACGATCGAGTGCGGCGCGATTTGCGCGACGACGATCTGCGCCGGGAGTCGGCGACGCTGCGTCGCGATGTCCTGGGGCCATTGACGCGGCTTCGATTCGGCCCCGACGCGCCGGTGCCGCATTTCCGGAGGATTCCGGATCTGACGCTGGAGCCGGAGCGGCTGGCGGCACTGCTGGACACGGCGGTCAACCGGCTCGGCGCGCGTGTGCCACGGCGATGGGCGCATGCAGCATTGGGAATACCCGAGGCGAACGCCTCCGAGGAAACCGTGCGGGGGCGAGGTAGCAACCTGTCTGTTCCTCGCACGAATTGACGGCCGCCGCCGCCATGAACGGCACGCCTCCGCGACCGACTCGATGGCTTTGACGAAATACCTGCCAATATGCGTACAGAATCCGCGTTGCATCCGGCCTGATTCCAGACACTATTGAAACCCGTTGCACGACAAAAGCGATTCTGGTTTCATGGTCATTGTCCGGCGATCAGAAGGACGCACGTCATGGCGAACAGCACGGCCCAGATTCCGTACACTTATCCGTCGCATGCGCGGTATCGACAGAAGCGCATTCGAATGCAACGGCTGGGCCCACCTGCGTCCATAGCGATCTCGGCGATCGTCTTCGCGTTGATTGCCGTTCCCGTCTCACAGGTGATCGCGCCCATGGTCGCGAGCATTTCCAACTGGTATTCAATCCTCGCGGCGAGCTCATTCGTGCTCGTTGCCTGGATGGCAGTCAGTCTTGCAGTCTCGTACGTGCTCGCCCGCTGCACTTACTACGTGTGTCGATATCGGACGATTTCCATCCCGGTGTCATCGTGCGATCACTGTCAATATGACCTTTCGAATAACATCAGTGGCAAATGTCCCGAGTGCGGACATGAGATATCAACGCTTCCAACCGAGGAACTTCGTTCCACTCGACTGGGCCGCCGCGCTGTTCGATTTGTCGGGATTGTCTCCGCATTCATGGCTGTTGTCGTTCTCGCGACGCTTGCCGTCGGCTGGATCGGTATACGCTTTGCATCAGTTATTCCGATGCGCCCCGCGCCGGTCACGGCGCCGGTCGGCCAGCCGTCGCTTGCGACGATTTCCGATTCGCAAGGGACGATTACCGTCGCAGCGGCGACGACCAAGTCGTCGAGCGGCATTCGAGGCAGTGTTCAGTTCGCCGACGAATCGTCAGCCAGTCCGACTGCCGTCGCGAACTGCGTCGTGTACATCAGGAATGGTCCTGCGACGGGTGCACCCGCGAACACGACGCCATTTGTTTTCGACCTCGTACCGAACGGATTCAGCACGATGCAGGTGTGCATTCAGGCAGGTCAGCCGATGATCGTGCGTAACCTCGATAGCGTCGGCCGGCAATTCCAGTCGGGCAGACGTCGCCCTGCCAATCCACCCCAGATGCGCGCACTTCCCCAATCCGGAATGCAGTTCACCACAAGCTTCGCAATTCCGGAACGAGACATTGCGATCTTCGATACGATTTATGCGCGGGCGGGTACCGTCCGCATGCACGTGTTCGGTCATCCGTATTTCACGATGACGGATTCGACGGGGGCGTTTGCCCTTCCGATGCTGCCGGCCGGCACATACGAACTCGTCTGCGAAAGCGAGCGCTACGGGCGAGTCACGGGCGACATTGTGGTAACGGATTCTTCGCCGTTGGCCATCGAAGTCGTTTACGATGATCTGCGCTAGCGATCCCCGCCCCCAAAGCCAGCAGGAAATCGGGCCATCTTGGGGCTTGCGGGCTTGAAGTATTCCACACATTTAGGTAGTTTGATTCCTGGGCGCCGGGGGGGATCGAGCCTTTCCGGCAGATTTTCATCGTCAGACGCGGCGGGCCCGCTTTGGCAAACACAATTCAGTCATTACGAACCAAGCGGAAGCGATTCTGGGGAGAATCATGAACCGATTCAACATCCTGGCCGGTGGATTGATCTGTCTGTTCGGATTTGTCAGTATCACGGGCGGCGCAACGCTGTCGCCGGTGATTGACGGGTATGTCTCGAACACCGTAGCGAACGGTCCGTTTATCAACGTCAATACAACGGGCGATTCCGCGCTTGCGCTGGTCCAGTCGAGCCACGAGGATCGAGCGATCTTCGAATTTGATGTTCGAAGCTACGGCAGCGGCGCTGTGATTGACAGTCTGTCGTTTCGCTTTCGCATTGTGGCGTCAAACTCCAGCAGTCAAGGGCCGCACACGATCAACTTCTATGCTTACTCCGGAGACGGCGCGATCACAGCTGCCGATGCGACGGTATCTGGGACATTGATCGGTTCGTTGGTCGCTCCCGATCTCGGAGTGATGGAGATTGCCGTTGACGGCGCGACGATCGAGGCATTGATTCAGTCGTCGGACTACCTGGGAATCCGCATTCAATCGACGGGTCCCGGCGGCATTTTCGTCGGAACGACGGAGCATTTCGTTGCGGAATTCAGGCCGACGCTCTCGCTGTTGCCGGATCGCGTGTGGCATGTCAATGACGATGCAGCGCCCGGCGGCGACGGTCTGACCTGGGCGACGGCTTTCAACGACCTCCAGATGGCAATGGACAGCGCCCAGCCCGGTGAGGAAATCTGGGTGGCGGAAGGCGTCTATCGCCCGACCAAACGCACGATTGCAGCGGACCCGCGATCGGCGACATTCGAACTGCGTAACGGCACACGGCTCTACGGCGGTTTTCACGGATTCGAAACAACGCGCCGAATCCGGCATCCGTTCGAAATCAAGTCGACGCTGCACGGCGACCTGCTTGCTGACGACGTCGGGTTTTCGAATCGCGGAGACAACGCGTATCACGTCGTCAGCGCGTTGTTCGGCACGACGGATGCAGTCATCGACGGATTCGATATCACTCGCGGCAATGCCTCGGGTGCAACGCCGGATCGGCAGATCGGCGCAGGGTTCTACGCCAGCTCGGGGACGCCATACGTCCGTAACTGCACGATTCGAGACAACAGTGCGAGCAACCAGGGCGACGGCGCGTATTGCTCCAATTCGTCGGGCAATACCTACTTCATCAATTGCATCTTCGATCAACATACATCGGGGGAAGCGCTTCGACTTTCCGGCTCAACGACGAATGCCACGATCCTGAACTGCCTGTTCACGCGATACGATCGTGGATTGATCACGGGTACGGCAACGGCACATGTGACCAATTCGATCTTCAAAGCCAACACGGGGTTTACGACATTCGAATCCGACCATATCAGCGGCAACATCATCATCAATCGTTCGTGCGTTCAAAATTGGACGGGGAACTTCGGCGGCCAGGGGAACTTCGGCGATGATCCGATGCTCGTCTCATTCGGCACGAGTGGATCGGATTATCACACGCTGCCGGGCTCACCTTGCCGGGACGCGGGCGACGCATCCGATTTCCCGCCGGACATCGACGATTTGGACGAGGACGGCGACTTCGACGAACCGATGCCGATCGATCTGAGCGGTCAGACCCGAATTGCCGACGACACATGCCAGGCGGATACCGGCGTTCCGGATGCCGGCGGCGCAGTCATCGACATCGGTCCATACGAGTATTCCCCGACGCAGCCGGCGCCGACGACGAGTCGATTGTATGTGGACCCAATGGCGATGGGCGCAAACAACGGTACGAGTTGGTCGGACGCCTTCGTCGAGCTGCGCGATGCGATGGATGCGGCGTATTACCATCCGTGCGCAGGCGTCGAGGAAATCTGGGTCGTGTCGGGAACTTATCTGCCGTCGGATGCGGCCGATCGATTCGCGAGTTTCAAGCTGTCCGACGATGTGAAAGTCTACGGAGGGTTCAGCGGCGGCGAGAATGCGCTCGAACAGCGCAATGCAGATCCGATGACGAACGGGTCCATACTCAGCGGAAACATCGGAGACGCAAACGCGACGGACAACGTGTACACTGTCGTCGACGTGACTCGATCGAGCGCGCTGGCGACGCTGGACGGCTTCACGATCACCGGCGGATATGCCGATCAACGCTCGTCGACATCGCCTCGCGGAACGGGCGGCGGGATCTTCGGGCTCGAATCCAACTTGCATCTTCGGAATCTGCGAATCACAGACAATATCGCGTACGTCGGCGGCGGCGTGAATATTGACGACGGCAATCCCGTGTTTGAGGACTGCACGATCGACTCAAACACACTCTTCGAGAACGTCAATGTCAACCGCGCGGCGGGCGTGAACATCGGCATCGGCCTGCGACCCGAGTTTCGTCGCTGCCGATTCCTCAACAACCAACGAGAGACGGCGATCGGCGGCGCCCTGTCGTTTCGTGGATCCGTCGGGCGAATACCGATTGTGGACTGTGATTTCGAGGACAACATCGCAGGCATCGGCGGCGCGATCAGCTACGACCTGAACGCATCCGTGGATATCGTGAATTGCCGGTTCAGGAACAATCGCGGATACGTCGAGAGTTTCCCCAACTCGCACAGCGGCGCGCTCTTCCTTCTGGGAGGCGACGTCACGTTGACCAATTGCGAATTCGTCGGGAACGTCGGCCGCAATTTCGGCGGCGCGATCGTTTCGGGCTACCTGTCGAATCTAGAGATCTCGAATTGCACTTTCACCGACAACCATACAGACGGAAATGGCGGCGGGATCATTGCGATCGCATCCACGATCACGATTCGCAACAGCATCCTCTGGGGCAATACGGACAACGGCGGCGCGAACGGCGACGCAGGCGCACAGATATACGATGAGTCCTCTGACGGACCGAACACGATCACGATGGAGTACAGTTGCGTGCAGGACGGCAACCCCGGCGACGGAAGCGTCTATGTTGGGGCAGGAAACATCGATGTGGATCCCCAGTTCGTCGGGGTGGATGATGTACATCTGTCGATGACATCGCCGTGCCTCGATGCTGGTGACAACACCGGCGTTGCGCCCGACGTGCTCGATATCGATGGCAATGCCGATACCGCGGAACCCATTCCGTATGATCTGGACGGCGTCGCACGTTTCAGTGACGCGCCCGCCGTGGATACGGGCAATCCTGACGGTGTTCATCCCATCGTGGATATGGGTGCGTATGAACTGGTCTCGAGTTTCGTCGCGCGCCTGGGCGACATGAACTGCGATACGCTCGTGGATGGGCGGGATGTCGAGCCGTTTATCTTGGCGATGACCGATCCGCTGGAATTCATGGCACGCTATCCCGACTGCAATGCGGCAAACGGCGACATCGACGAGAACAGCGTTCTGGAACTGGCGGACCTGCCAGGCTTCATCTACCTCCTGCTCGATCGCTCGGTTGAATTTCGCCCGGGCGACATGAATTGTGATGGTTTGGTGAACGGCATCGACGTCGGCGCGTTCGCCCTGGCTGTGACGGACCCGGCGCATTTTGAGTCGACATTCCCGAACTGCTCGTTGTTGAACGGGGATTTGAGCGGCGATCAAACGGTACAGCTTGACGATCTGCCGTTCTTCGTGGACCTGCTGCTCGCTGACTAGGGATGTGAAGCGGCGTCGCGCGAGCAACGCACGATGGCTCCGCAGTCGGCTGCTGAAACCAATGCCGGATCGACCGTGCGATGGTCACAATCGGCCCGGATTCACGGAACGGAATCGACCCCGCGGATTGGTCGGCCGAGCCGACTGGCCCTCGGCGATCATACTAACGCAACGCCATATGATTCAGTGATTTATGTCACGCCGCCCGCGCGCAATCCGGCCTGAGGGCGGTTCTCGCCAAGGGTGCCGATAGGCGAGCGCGGATCGTTGAATCCCGTCCGAAAACTCGATATCATAGCTGACTGAGACGCGCGGATTGCGCGCCTGGGAAAGTAGCAAGTCTCTCGTCTCGAAGAAGGGAATAAAGAAGCATGTTCAATCGACGACATCAAACGGCGGTCGCGGCTTTGGCGATCGTCGCGCTCTTTGCGACGCTGCCGGCAACGGCTGCGGAAATAGAAGTCGGCTCAGCCATGGGAACGGTCACACTGAACAGCGACACCGTCGGAACCGTTGATCCGATCGCCGGGACGGATGCGTTCCAGTGGACCGGCAACATGACGAACTCGACGATGGGCTGGGGGCTCACGTGGGATCTGACGATCGATCCGGACCCCGGAATCTCCGGCGTTGCGGCGTTCACGAATCTGACCGGCGTCACGATGAACTTCACGTATAACGTGTCGGCGCTCTCGACGATTGCGATCGGCAGCCCGACGGTATTCGGCTCATCGGCGATTACCGTGACTGACGGCGTATCGCTCGGCGGTGCGACGATGTCGGCGTTGACGGGCGACTCGATCTACAACGCGTTTATCAATGCGGCGACGCAGGGAACGTTGTTCAACGATCCCTATTCGCTCGTCGCCCCACAGTTCGGATCCAACTCCGACAACGCGAGCTGGGGACCGCAGGCGGCGACTGGACCGCTGGCCATCGGCGACACGTTCGGCATCAATCACGACTTCAGCCTGACGCCGGGCGACCAGGCGACGGTCAACAGCAATTTCTTCATCATTCCGGAACCGGCGACGCTGGGCTTGCTCGCGTTCGGCGGCATCGTCATGCTTCGACGCCGCAGTCGCTGAATCATACGGAATCACCTGATTAGACAAGAAGGCCGATCGCGTTTGCGATCGGTCTTTTTTTGTGTTCTTCACGCATTTGCGAGACGACACCCTGTATTCGTCCCTGCCCCTCAGAACTTTGGGCAGCAAGGCTCTTGACGACCATTGAAGCCCCGAAAAAAGTGGTCCATCACTGAATATCGTGAAGCTCCGTTGGCATCTGCGGTAGCGCAAGTACCGCGTCCCGATAGGGACGCGCTGAGAATAGCCCAGCCTTTCAAGGCTGGGATTGATAGTTGGTTACTACCATCGCCGTGCCGTAGGTACGGCGCGACTCCGCGCATCAAGCTCATCCCGTCCTGCTGGGCAACGCCGTGAACTGAACACAGCTGCGGCAGCACCAGTCAGAGAAACTATGAGCGTGTTCCCCCGGTTGGGATAATTGACCCAAGTTGTTAGAGACGGGTTTGGTTATCTCACGAACGGAGGAACTCACAATGTTATATGTTGGCATGGACGTACATCTGTTGTCTACCACGATTTGCATTTTTGATCCGACGGCGGACGAACGGCGTCGATATCGCACGGTGAAGGTCCCGACGACCGCCGAGGCGATTCGTGGAGTGCTCGAGCCGCTGAACGGGGATTGCAAGGCCGTTTTCGAGATCGGTCCTCATGCCCAGGCGATCATGGCCATTGTCAAACCCCTGGCCGCCGACGTTCTGGTCGCCAACCCATCCCTGATCCCGTGGCTCTTTCGCGACGGTCGCAAGAACGACAAGATCGACGCACGCAAGTTGGTGACGTTGCTCTATCTGAACCAGGTGCCGACGGTGCATCTGCCGAGGGCCGACATCGCCGCGTGGCGGGCGCTGATCAACCATCGCCGCACCGTGGTGAAGCGTCGCACCAGGGTCAAGAACCAGATTCGCTCGATCCTCCGCGCCTACCTGTACCGCTGCCCGCACAGGAGTTGCTGGACGCGAGTCGGACGAATCTGGCTCTCGTCGCTGGCCTTCGACGAACTTCGTCAGTTCATGGTCGAATCGCAGACGGCGGAACTGGACGGGCTCGACGAGAAGCTGAACGACATTCATCGCCAACTCGATCGGATCGCCAGGCTGCATTCGGACGTGGCGCTGCTACAGACGATTCCCGGCGTGGGACCGCGCACTGCAGAAGCCGTCGTTGCCTTTACCGACGGCGTCAAACGCTTCCGCGATGGCAAACAGTTCTCGAGTAACTTCGGGGTCGTGCCGACGCTGGATGTCTCGGATGGTCGCGGCCGCGAAGGATGTATATCGCGGCGCGGCGCCAGCGTGGTGCGTTGGCTGGTCGTCGAGGCGGCGCATGTGGTGATCCGACGCAACCCCGAAATGCGCGCCTTCTTCGAGCGAGTCCATCGCGGCAGGAAGGATCGGTACAAGAAGGCCATCGTCGCGACGGCTCGCAAGTTGTTGGTGATCGCGTATGCGATGATGCGGGATCAATCGAAATTCGCACCACAGCGCGTGAGTGCGGCCGCATGATCCGACCGTCGCGAGGCCTCCGATTGGGTGAAGGCCCCGCGATCGGTCGAATCATGCTGAGGGTGTAAGACGAAAAAGTGCCGGCGACTGGCGTTGAAAAGGTCGCGGCGGACAGGAGCGTGAAACGGGTCAAGAACGACGGGATGAATTGGAGTGAGCCCGAACGTGGCGGCTTGATCGTCGAACGGTTGAAAGAACCGCCGGCAGATCGATTCCAGAGAATGGGCCACTCCCCCTGCAAAATCTCATGTGCCCCGGCCGCATCGAAAGCTACGGAAGGTGAGCACGAATCAGAAGCCTGGAACATTATCCGTCAAAAAATCCCGCCCCTTGACAAACACACGCTCATAGAAGCCGCCGTGTCCTCACGGCGGAGTCATGCCCATGTACGCTGGATGATTCGCCACGCTGAGACGGTGAGGCACTGATTAGAGCATTCAGTTCACGGCGTTGCCCGCTGGGACGGGACCTGAAAAACGGCCGCCAACCCCCCGTTGCAGACGGGGGGCCATTCTCATGTGATCCCTGCGGGATCCGGAGTGGATACATCTGTCGCTCTTGTACCAAGACACCGAATCATCCCGATTTTCCGTGATGAACCAAAAAAGAGCAGCTTGGCCATCCATCGATAACCAAGCTGCTCTCAACTGACTTCTGCGGCCGGCGCGCCGGCCGTCAGGCTGATTCGTGATTATTCGACGATTTGCTGAAACCAATCCTCCGTGATCAGTACATCGCGACTGTCGTAGGCCTCCAGCGTGAATGTGATATCCCTGTCAAGTGCGAAGGTATCGACCGGCACGCTGCCGAACAGGCATTGTTTCTCATCATCGTCCTTACGGACCGACATTTTGTAGGACTTGTCGTTCACGGTGATCATGCCACGTGCGGGCAGCATGTCTTCCGGAAACTCGGCCATCGGAGTGATTTTGAAAACAGCGGAACCATCCTTCCAGACCTGATACTCGTAGAGCATGGGCTGATCAAGCGGCCCAGCGTCCGACTCACTCGTCAGTACGGGTTTCTCTGACCAGTTCATCGAACCTGCGATTGCGGAGATCGAGGTCATCGCCAGGACTGCAATGATTGATCCAATGGCGAGGTGTTTTCGAGCCTTCATCACCTGTCTCCCTTTGTCGTGCGCGGCACTCGGCCTCTTGAGGATCGCTGCCCGAGCCCCCTTTCCGCTGTGCATATGAAAATAGCAGAGATTGTGGCCATCCTGCAACAATAATATGCAGCATCTCCACACACTGCCGCGTGACTCTCGAATTCTAGCAGAAGGCCGCCATACCTCTGACGCTTCCATCGGGGCTCCACGATTCGAAATACTCCCAATTCACTACTGCGCGGCACTCCCGGATCGAGTTGCCATGCCGGCGAGAATTCTGAAATCGCCTCCACTTCGCGGAACACCGGTCAAGGATGAGTCCCGAATTGCACGAGTGAATTCGGCCATATTTCGGGAGGTCAACATGACAAGTTCAATGGTCCATTCAGCGGAGCGAGCGCGGCCGCAGGAATGCGAGCGGATCGCGCTTGAGGCGACACAAGTGTGTCACAGTGAGCAAATATCGGCGCCGCCGGTGCGCGTTCTGATCGTGCCCTGGGGTGAAGTCCGCAGCGCTTCCGGAGACTTCGTCGTCGATGCCGACGGCGCGGCACAGGCGATTGCGGCGTTCTCGGCGCACGGCGCGGATCTGCCGGTAGACTACGAACATCAGACGCTCGGTGGAACCTACGCGTCGCCAAACGGACAAGCCCCCGCCGCCGGTTGGATCACGGGGCTTCGTGTCGTGACGCCAAGCGGCGATCGCGCGCCCGGCGCATCCGCAATCAACTCAGCCTTGTCGGACGAGACCGACTCGCACAGCTTGAGCGTCAACGACGACGGTTCCGGAACATCCCGACCGGCACCGGGCATCTGGGCGGACGTATCCTGGACGGACGACGCAAAGCAGCATCTCGCGGCGCGGCGCTATCGCTATCTCTCGCCGGTCGCGCTGGTACGCAAGGCCGATCGCAAATTGATCGGCGTGCACTCCGTTGCGCTGACGAACAAGCCGGCGATCGTGGGCATGACGCCGGTCGTGAATCGGTCGGCGACGATCGAAGCGGAGTCGCTGGATCTCGCGCCGCTGAAGTCGGTGCTGCGCCTCGACGACTCGGCGTCGGCGACGGCGATCGTCGCGGGGGCAGTGTCTCGCGTGCGCGAACTCGAGCGGCGGGAGACCGAGCGAGAGGCGGCGCGACGCGTCGAGGAGGCGTGCCGGTCCGGCAAGCTCGCGGCGCCGCAGCGCGACTGGGCGTTCGCATTGGCCCTGAAGGATGCCGCGGAGTTCGATCGCTGGCTGGCAAGTGCGCCTGTCGTCGTTCCGCTCGGGCGTTCGACGGCGCCGGGCCCGGGATCTGCATCGCACGCCGGCTTTCAACGCTCCGCGGCTTCATCGGCGAAAGCCGAGTGGCAGGCGAATCGTGCATTCCTGGAGCGTCTCTGCACGGAAGAGGCGTATGTCGCGACGGCGCTGCGCGACGTGAACTAACGCGCTCGCGAATCGGTTGGCGACATGCGGGCTGATCGATCGACACCCATCCATTGAGTAATCACGGGCGTTATGTCGCGAGCCCCGGTGTCAGTTCGGCTACGCCGCATTGATTCGCATCTGACGTCCGATTGAACATCAACAAGAACATCGGAAGGAGAACATTGTGGCGCTAACGGCAAATCGGGAATTGAATCGGTATGTGGATCAGGAGCTGCGATCTTTCGGCGTCGCGGCGAGCGAGCACATTTACAAAGGCGCACTGGTCGGATTCGATCGTACGTCGGGATTTGTGCGGCCCTATGCTGCAGGCGATACGTTCGCAGGGATCGCCTACGAAGAGATCGACAACAGTGCCGGCCAGGGCGGCGATCTGTCGATCCGGCTGTACACGCAGGGGGATTTCATTCTCACCGTCAACGGCGCCGTGCAGAATCTCGCGGGGGCTGCGGTCTATGCATCGAACGATGATCTGATGACGGCCGTTCCGAGCGGGAATCTGACGCCGGCGGGCATTCTGATCGCCGTCGTCGGATCGAATCTCGGAATCGTGCGGATCCGACCGTTCCTGGCGTCGTCGATCGAGCACGTGGTGCAGACGTCGATCGCCGGTTCTACATCGGCGGCGACGACTCACGTCGTGTTGACGACGCAACACGCGATCCGAATCGTCAGCGTGCAGGTTCTGTATCTCACGCCGCCGGACCAGGGCGCCCTGGACGTCGGCTTTTCAGTCGCGGACCCCGACGACATCGTCAACAACTTCAATCTGGCGACGCTGTCCGCGAACGCGATCCAGGCGATGACGCTTGCGGGGCGCGACGTGACGGCGGGCGTTTCGCTGCTGGCTCGCGTGGGGCAGGCTTCGTCGAACGCGGGTGCGGGCGGCATCGTGACGATCCGGTACGTCGAACTGCCGTGACGATCGGAATGACAGCCGTTTCTTTCTGAGATTAGGCGTCGCGCGGCATCCGATTGTCGTGACGCGTTGAATAACAACCACAGCCACAGGAGTGCTGACAAATGGCCATTATCAATACGGGGCTATTGACGAAGGGGCTCAAGAGCGAATTCTTCAATCGGCTCGAAGCAACGAAGACGCATTACCAGGATTTGTCGACGCGCGTGACGTCGACGACGGATCGCGAGACGTATCGCTGGCTCGGCACCGTTCCGCAGGTTCGCGAATGGGGCACGGGCCGACTCGCGAAGGGGTTGCGCAACGAGAGCTACTCCATCGAAAATCTCAAGTATGAGTCGACGCTGGAAGTCGATCGCGACGAAATCAGCGACGACCAGACGGGGCAGATACGATTGCGCGTGGCGGAACTGGCCGAACGCGCAGCGACGCACAAGGACTTCCTCATTGCGCAATTGCTGGCCAATGGCGAGATGGCGGGGAACGACGGCTACGACGGCGTCAGTTTCATCAATGCCAATCACGTTTCGGGCGCATCCGGGACGCAAAGCAACCTGATGTCATTCGACGCCGCCGATGTCGCCGAGCCGACGGTCGATGAGTTCAAGGAGGCGCTCAAGGCGGCGATCAGCCAAATGCTCGGATTCAAGGACGACCAGGGCGAGCCGATGATGACGACGGCGAGCGGTCTGACCTGCGTCGTACCAACGACGATGTTGTTCACCGCGTCGGAGGCGATCAACTCCACGGTCATCGACAATTCGACGAACGTGCTGCACGGCATCGCGCGGGTGATCGCCTTTCCGTGGCTGACCGACCTCTCCAAATGGTACCTGTTGAAGACCGACGGGGTCGTGCGGCCCTTCATTTTCCAGGATCGCGAGCCGATTGAGTTCAACGCATTGACCGAAGATTCGGACGAGGGCTTCCGGCGCGAGAAGTTCCTGTTCGGCGTGCGGGCGCGGTATCGCATGGCCTATGGCTACTGGCAATTCGCCGTGCGGACGGACTTCATCTAAAGCCGGCGCACGGATGTCCCATCTCCGAGTGGGCACGGGGATGGGGCATTCTGCGCTTGTTGAAGATCTCAGCCCCAGTATCCGCGCAATAGGTTTGACGCCCGACCCGATCCGTCCAAGCCCGACATCAGGCGCGGGGTACGGTGTCTTTCATCAGAGAGGAAAACTGTCATGGCATACGTATCAAATGCGGACATACAGGCGCTGCTCGGAACAGCGGCGACGATCGAGCTGACGGACGACGCGGGGAGCGGGACGATCAACGCGTCGATTCTGACGACGGCCCGAATCGGCGCCGAAGGCGAGGCCAACAGCTACTTCGCGACACGCTATCGGGTTCCGGTCGAACTATCGAACGAAGCCGAAGTTGCGGCCGTGATTCAGACATTCGTCCTTGATCTGGCGGTCTATCGGCTGCACAGCCGCAAGCCACCGATCCCCGATGACATCGTCCGCCGGCGACAGGAGGCGGTTGCCTGGCTATCGCGCGTGGCGGATGGTCGTGTGCGCCTGCCGTCCATCGCATTGCTGCAAGACAACGACGCGGCAGGGTTGATCGGCAAGGCGACAGGGCCCACACGAACCATGACGCGCGAGTCATTGGACGACATCTGAGAAACGTGAGGGCGACGACGTGACGCAGCGAACCGGGTAACGGCACGATTGCGCCGTCGAATCGGGTGTCGGCGTCACGTTCGCCAACGACTCCGGGAAAGAGGATCCACATGTCTCGACTGGGCGACATCGAATCAACCATCGTTTCTCGACTCTCAACAGCAACCGTGGCTGGCAGCCCGGCATATGCGACGATCGAAGGCGTCAGCGGCGGCAATCGAGCCGCGCTCCGCGAGGCACTGCGACGTGAACGAATGCCGGCGGCCTACGTCTCCTTCGTCGATGAACCGTTGGCGCCGGAGGTGCGAGAGGCGATTCGCGGCTCGAGGTTTGCGGTGCTCGTCGCCGATCGAACGTTGCGACCGGCGTCGGATCCGAGGCTGGGTGACGAGTCGACGCCCGGAACATTCGCCCTGCTGGATGCGGCCCAGGCCGTACTGGACGACTTCTCTCCGGCGGCGGGGACTCGTCTTGTCGCTATTCAGGCGCGATTCGTCGAGGCGGATGATCGCGTCGGCATGTATGAACTGCTCTATCGCGCGTGGCCGATCGACGAGGTCGCACCAAGCGTGCTGGAATTCGATGGAAGCACGATCGCCGGCGCGCTCAGCGAATTGCGTGCGGACATCGGAAGTTTTCGCGTCGTGCCCGAGGATCCGGAGGCCGATCCGCCTTGGACGTATGTCAACACGTCGCGCCCCATCGTCTGGCGCGGAGAGATTCGCTCGACGACCCATGCGGCGATGTGGGCGATCGAAGACAACATCGAGGCGCTCATCGCGGCGCGAACCGTCGCAACGCTCAAAAGCGTCCACGGTCAAAACCTCGACGACTGCCTGATCGAGCGGTACGAGCGCGTCGGGGCGCGGCGGATCGTCGGGACGCGCATTACGCAGCCCGCGGCGATTCACTTCTCGCAGTTGACGCCGGTGCCGTAGCTGCGCGGCGGCGATTGATGATCTGTCCGGCCATTCGGGTTTGGCGGCAATCCCCGAGCGAGCGAGACCTCGCACGAACTGCGGCGGGATGTCAAGGAACCGATTGCCGCAAATTGTCGGGCAGATGCAGGTCGTTGCGCGGCGCCTCGCGACCGGCTGGCGGCGGAATTGTGCCGAGATAATCCGGTCGGGGGCCGGACTCAGTCGTCTGCGGTTCACTCAGTCGTACGCGCCGCGCGAAACGCGCGGGTTGCCACTGCGCCGGATCCGGAGTCAAGAAAATCGCAACCTGCCGTCTGTTCAATCCATCCCAATCGACGCCGCGCGCGGAATAGATGCCCACGACGCAGACCCGGCCGTCGGCCCCCAGGACGGCCACGGGGCCGCCCGACATCCCGGCCGTGTCCGTCGGCGGCACGACCGCTCGTTTGACGCGCGGGCCGTCGCCCGCTCTTGGCGCAATGATTCGCCCCATGATGATTTTCGGCGATCGCGCCTGAAGCGCCGCCTCCGCGTCACCGCCCGTCGCCCCCGTTGTAAAACCGCCGATGAAGACGGCCTCCCCGATTTGGAAATCGTGGTCCGGGTCGAGGTCGTTGTAATGCCAGCAATCCGTCATACACGCCAGCACGGCCCAGTCGTCGGCGCGCGCGCGATGCGGGTCAGCCGCCTGCGCGGTCCGCAGAAATGGGTACATCCGTCGCCCTGCGACCGTCGCAAAGTCGGCATCATTCAACACGTGCGCCGCGCAAACGACGTTGCGCGGGTGCGTCGGGAATCCGGAGCCCCAAATCCCCGTGCGCACCGGAAGAACGATGAGCTGCCGGCGCACCTCGCGAATTGCGGCCGCATCCTGCTCGGGACCTGGCGCAATACACCTGGTCGTGGACGCCAGCATCACAAACAGCGTGAGGTAAATACCGGTTCGCGGCAGTTTGTCCGGCGCCGATCGTCGTCGTGTCTGTGTTCGGTTGCTGCCAGTGGGTTCGCCGCGCATTGGCAGTGCGTTATACGCCTGCACCGCCACCGGATCAACGACGGCGGTGTAGGCCGCGAATGTCGGCAGTCGGAAAAGGCAACGGAACGCAAAAGGCGGTCCATGCGGCATTGAGCCGCATGTACCGCCGCTGGCTTCTGGAATGGATGACAGACCAATCCCGCGCTCGCGAGACTACTCCACAACATTGGATGCGTAGTCGTTGAAAATACGCTTGTCGCGATAGTCGTACGCCGTTGCCGTGTAGACAATGGTCTCGTTCAGCGTCAGGGTGCCGACGGGCAGGCAGCCGTAGAGACACTGGCGGCCTTCGCTGTCTTTCCGCACGGCCATCTTGTATTCCGTATCGTTGACTCTTATCGAGCCGTATGCCGGCAGCATCTCTTCCGGCAGCTCTGTCATGGGTGTGAGCTTGAGCTCTGCGGAACCATCTTTCCAGACGCGGGTCTCGTAGCGGATCGGCTGATCCCAATAGCCCGCCTCGCCACTCGTCTCAATCACCGGATTTTCGGACCACGCGATCGAACCGGCAAATGCGCTGAGGGTGGAAACGACTGCCAACGCGGCCAGCACGAATGCAATTCGGGGTTTCATTGAAGTCTCCTGCGCTGGTCATTATGACATTGGTGCTTGTTCATTTCACGCTCTCATCCGTACAGTTGGCAACAACGGTCCGAAAGCACTTCGAGAACGACGCCCCGACCGAAGGCGCTCAGTAGAAATCGTTCCGGGCCGAGTGCTTCCCGCAAAATACCATACATGTGTCGCCCCAAGGTGACATTTGACTGGGGCCCGATGGCCGCCGCGGTCATCGGGGGCGAGTAGCCAATTACGGGATCCACCGCATCGACGTTCGCAAGTGCACATCAAATAGCGAGCCGTGAGTTTCGAGTTTCGATGGACTTGACTGGCGGAGAACTTGCAGTCGGCAAGATGGCGCCGAACTCAACCACTGTCGCCCTGCAGCGCTTTGCCCGCTCAGTTAGCGCCTCCCCGTGGCCTGGCTACGCAGGTATTCCGGCAGGAACAAATCGCCGTCCATCGGATTCGCACCCAATGGCGGAAAGGTCCCATCGAAGCTCTTGCGATGCACAATCTTTTCGGGCGCATGGCCCGAATCGAACATGTCGAAGCAGGCCCGGCCCCACTGCTGTTTCGTCGGCACGATGAATGCACATAGCTGTTTTCGAGCCAGCGGGCTCCAATACGATGCGCCGCCGACTGCTACGCCGATCACCTTGACCCGACCATCTGCGCCAATAACCGCCACCGGGCCGCCGGAAATCCCGGAGTGGTCCCGCCACGGCACATGCGCCCGATAGAGTGGGCCAGCGTCGCCGGATCGGCGAGGAAACACGGCACCGGAGAACACGCCGGGGGCTGCGGCCCGCGCCCCGTTCGTATACCCGCCGAAATAGACCGTGTCGCCCGCCGACAATGCGACTTCCGGCTCGATGTCGTTGCAGTGCCAGAGATTCTCGGCAACGCCGAGGATTGCCCAGTCCTCGCTGCGCGGCCGATCGGGATCCATACAGTACGACTTGCGTGAAAGCGGTTCCGTCGTGTGGCCGGCGACGTCGACGGTCGCCTGTGCGTCGACGATGTGCGCGGCTGTGATGAGGTTGCGGCGACTCGTTGGAAAGCACGAGCCGTATGTGCCATCGGGGTTCCTGATCGGCAGAACGATCAGTTGGTCTCGAACGCGACTGATTCCGGCGGAATCCTGGATAGGATCGACCACCGGGGCGCAACCGAGCACGCCTGTCATTGCGGCGGAGAGCGTGGCGGCCCACGCCCATTGGCGCGCTAATAGTCTGATTCGACTGTGTTGTGTCACCGCCGGCATCCGCAACTCGCCCGCCGTCTGAGGAAATACTGCCCCGCCGCGCCGGCAGGCGAGCATTGACCCTAACGAAACGTGCGTGCGCCAGCAACCTGGCGCACGCACGACCAACTCACATTACGGTATGGCGGCTGCTAGAGGCTGAACTTCATGCTGACCTCGCCATCCTTGTATAGTAGGATGGTGTCAAAGTCGTCGTAGGGGCCGTTGAGCCCGAGGCTATACTTCGTGCCGCCGGTCTCGAAATCAAGCGACTTCACTCCCAGGCGCCCCAGCACCTCGATCGTTTGTCCAAGGGTCGCCTGGTTGACTTGCACCATGAGGGCGGGCTCCGCGGAATCCGCCAGGGGGACGTCATAGATCTCTATTCTGTCTTCGCCAATTGCAGTCAACAATTCGGGAACTTGCTCCCACGGGAGCGCCCAATGTCGGTCGCAGACGACAAAGAATGTCAATCGGTCGCCGCTGGACAGCTTGCCGGGCGAAACTGGCGCGTATGCGTATGCACTGACCATAAGGTGAAGGTTGCCGTATTCGTCTGGGTCAAGCCCGTACTCGCTTCGCGTCGATGAACCCGACGTGATCGGGGGATATTTATCCGGGTCGAAACCCGGCCATTGGGTTGGGTTTCTTGGCTTTCCATTCTCATCGAAACCGAGGCACTTCGGCGGTGTCACGCCTTCCGCGCACCACTCCCGATTGCCGTTTCGGTCGAAGACCCAGGTAATTCCTGTATTTGGGTCGTAGCTTCGCACTTTGGCGCGGGGCTCGCCCACAGCATGGGCCGGGCGAGGCACATCGTCCGATTCGCGTTCGTTCGTATTGCCCTCGTACTCGCTTCCGGGGTTGATGCACCCGGCCAGTAATGGTGCAACGACCAATGCCAATACCAGCGTTGTCAGCTTTCTCTGTTTCATGCTCTCGGCTCCAATCGTTAACGCGACCGCCTATTCGGCCGCGCAGTCACTGAGTACGCAATGGAGCGGTAATTTGCAAGCATTTTTTTGGGGATTACCGCCGGAATGGCATCGATTGTCATTGGATTGCCACCCGTGTGGCATTGCAATCGTAGCGCGTGGCACCGGCCCGCGAACCGCCCGCGGACGGGGACTATTTTGCAATTGGGCCCAGATGTTCCGCAATTCCGCGTCTCGCCAATCGAATTTCCATTTTTGAATGCGGTCGCGCGCTCGGATTCGGCGTCGCAGTTCTGGATACGTGTTCCACCGAGGCACCGGCGCCCTAGCGCATTTTTTTGTCTCGAGCGCGTATTGGGCGTACCCCGGGAGCGGGCCGGTCGGCAGGAACGGCTGTAGCGCGATTAGGGGCGTTTCGCAGCGGAATCCGCCTATCCCCCCACCGTCGCGGACGCGACAGCCGAAAGCGGGCCGCGTTCGCCGCGCGTGTTCACCCACCGTAAGACATAGCTTGCCGTCTTACCGCCATCGGCGCCGCCGAACTCCACCACCGCCGGCGTGCGCGTGGCCAGATTCACGAAACCGAATGGTGCAAGGGATCCGGTGGACGGTGGATCGATTGACGGGGTAGCGCCCCCAACATGGACCCAGATCTCCGCGCCGATGACGCCCTTCGGCTTCGCCCGCCGTGTCGGCATCCGCGAATCGGCGAAATGCAAAGTATGACGCAGCCGCTCCGACGTATCGACTGAGATCAACGGCACGCTTGTCGGGACATCCGACGGCGTGAGGACAGAGTCACGAATCGTGATTCCTAACGCCGCGCGCATGGCATCGCTCGTCGACTCAGCATCCTGAATCCGCGCGACAAGCGACCGGACTTGCGACTTCAGTGCCTTCATCGCGAGCGCCTTCGCTGAAGCGGCCTCCGCATAGGCGGCGCGCGCTGCGGCCAGACCGGCATAGTGCTTCTGCCACGTGACGCTCTGTTCCTGCAGCTTTTCGACATCCCCATCCGAAAGGCCCAGCGCTTTCGAATGTGCGACGGCGTAGGCGACAAAGTTCTCCTGCCACGCATCGAATGCGCCGCCGGCATCGGGCATGAAATCGGTGGTTCGCATTGCTCGGCCCTCCCCTGCCGATTTTGTCGGGCATCTTCGCCTGATGATTCAATGGGCGGCACGCCAATACACCGTTCTCGGAAACTGCGAACGCAAACCGAATTTCGCCGGTGCCACCGTCATGTCGTTGTACCGCGCACCGACCCGCAATCAGGTCCGATCAGTCGTTACCACGGGCCGCCCGGCGCGAGAGGGCGCATTACCAACACGCAATGCCGTTGGATTGCACGAGAGTAGCGAATTTATAGGCGACCGGCGCGCGGGAATGAGCCCCGCTCCCCCGGCGCGGCGCGCCGGGGATCCGGCACACCGCGCCGGAATACCGGAATGAAACAACGGATGTCTGTCGCGCCATCACAGAGCCCCGGCGCGCCAATGCACTTCGGCGGCGCGCCATGGCGGACATCTGCGGCGCAACCACAGCGGACTGCCGCGCCCGTACGGAGACGCTGCCGCCGGGCCCCCCGCCGACAGGCGGAATGCGCGTCGCGCCCCATCATCTGGCGCGGAGAGATTCGCTCGACGACCCATGCGGCGATGTGGGCGATCGAAGACAACATCGAGGCGCTCATCGCGGCGCGAACCGTCGCAACGCTCAAAAGCGTCCACGGTCAGAACCTCGACGACTGCCTGATCGAGCGGTACGAGCGCGTCGGGGCGCGGCGGATCGTCGGGACGCGCATCACGCAACCCGCGGCGATTCACTTCTCGCAGTTGACGCCGGTGCCGTAGTGCACTATCTCAGACTTGCGCGTTGTTCAATACCTGGAGAATTCGGGCTCCGAAGCCGACACTCCCCTACTTAGTAACCACCCAACTGAGTCGCGATCGAGTCGTCATTGGCGGCGTTGGGGTTCTCGTGCGATCGGCTACAATGTCGGCATGGCGATCAACCCCACAGTTGGCGAATCTCGGGACCTCACCGGCGGCGGCATGTTGCTGGCGCGCGAGATTCGTTTTTCGATCGATCGCGACTGGGCGGCGGCGGCGCACGGCGAAGACGGGTTTGGCAGCGCGCATCCCATCACGAATTCCTGGGGCGGCTGGCCGTCCGCCGTCGGGATCGCTCCCTATCTCGTGCTTCGTATTGAGGTGGTCGGCACGCCCGACACCGTGACGGGATACCTCGTCAATATCATGGAGCTCGATCGGCTGTTGCGCAATCACGCGCTGCCGCAAGCGGCGCGCAAGTTGCGCGAGCGCGGCGTGCACCTGACGGGCGAGTTGCTGATTCGCGGCATCTGGGAGGAACTGTCCGGGCGCGAAGCCGAGGCCTGGTCGATGCGGGCGCTGACGTTGTGGACGACGCCGCATCTGTCGTATGCGATTCGCGCGGGAGACGCTGACATGACGGAACTAACGCAGTGCTTCGAGTTTTCTGCCTCGCATCGACTGCACGTGGCGTCGATGAGCGATGAAGACAATCGTCAATACTTCGGAAAGTGCAACAACCTGAACGGCCACGGCCACAACTATCGCGTCGAAGTCACGATCGGCCGGGAATCGCTGGACTCCGCCGGACGCGTCGCAGCGATCCCGAAGTTTGAATCCGTCGTCCAACACGAAGTCATCGATCGGCTCGATCACAAGCATCTCAATGCCGACGTCCCCGAGTTTCGCGACGTCAACCCATCCGTCGAGAACATCGCTCGAACCGTCTGGTCATATCTGCAAGGCAAGCTGGAGCCGGCCCGCCTCGTTCGGGTTCGCGTCTGGGAAACGGCCAAGACTTATGCCGAATACCGCGGCGAATGACGCCAGTCGAGTATGCATTAAGTAGATCTCCCTCAACGAAAACACCCTGCTCGCCGGCAATCATCCTACCGCCGGATCGACGCGCCAATCGCAATCTCTCCGTTGCGCGTGGAATCCCGACGCGCAATCAGCGCGCTTTCGCAGCGCTCGTATCGGGAAACGAACGAGATCTGAGTAATTCGATGCCGGCCATGGCTCGGCGCTTGAGGGGCGTAAAGGAAAGGCTGTCAATCCAACGACCGGCGTGCCGGTCGAAAACCTCCTCGTCGAAGAAGATCAGCATCGGAGACGGCAGGTTGACGCCGCGTGCGAAGAGTTTCAGGACGAAACGATCTCGAAAGCCGATCCCCATCTTGCGAAGAATCATGTCGAACAAGCGAACGGGGTGATTATGTTCATTCTCCGTGCTGCGCCCGACTGAGATTCTACGTGCAATCACCCAAATCAGGGCAATCGCGATGACGCATCCGAACAGGATGAAGAAGCCGGTGATATCCGTCGGGTCGGTCTTCCGATCGTCGAATGCACCGCGCAGGCCCTCGAGCCGATTCTGATACGGCGTCTGCGCCAAGATGGAGAGGATCGGCATCACGATGTCGCTCCCGCACCCGTGCTTGGTGCTTTCTTCGGATTGGCTTGGGACAGGCGTTTCGCAACGTGCTCGGCAATTCGTGCAATGCGAGCATCCGGATCAATCTCGGCGATCTGGCGGATACGCGCTTCGAGGGTATACAGCTTGAGTTGGTCGACGATCCACAGGGCCGAGCATCGGTGATCGGGACGCGGGTCGATCAGCATTTTCATCAGGGATCGTGCTGCCTCGGGTACGCGTTGACGAAGCAGGCAGCGTGTCGCGGCGGCGCGGACGTCGGCGTCTTCGCTGTCGGTCAGCGGCTCTACGAGCGTACGGGCATTCGGGAGTTGAAGGGCTTCGACTGAATCGATGGCCGCCGCCCGAACCTCCGGGGCTTCGTCGACGAGGGATCGCTCGAGGATTCGACGCGTTGTCTCGCCTTCGATCTGTCCGAGCGTCGCGACGGCCGTGCGTCGAATTTCGGTATCGGCGTCGTTGGTCGCGGTGTAGACGTCTTTTTCAAACTTGGCGCCGAGCGAGAGCGTACGCACGATTCGCATCGCGCGGAGTCTGTCGGCGGGCGACTTCGCAAGCAGCTTTGTCTGCAGGCGCATTGCGAAATTCGTGATGAATGTGAGGGCATGCGGACCGGCCTTGCCTGCGAGCCCTGCGTCGAGTCGTTCAAAGTTCTGCCAGACGCTCTCGAACTCTTCCGAGACGCCAGCGCTCTGGAGCAGCGTCGCCCAATCCTCGGGGCGCGTCTTGAGCGAACGCGGGACGGGTGCGCGATGACGGCCTCGATCGCGACGATCCAGCTCAATGCGTGCGATCCGACGGACTTCTTCCCGATCGTGATCAAGCAATCCCTGCATGGCCGTTGTGCAATCCGGCGAGTCGATGCGCGTGAGGGCCCAGACTGCGGCGCGATTGGCATCGACGTCATCGAGAATCAGCAGGTTCAGTAGCAGCGAGATTTTCTGGCCGACTGGGATGCCGAGCGGCAGCAGCCACGACGGCGCTGCGGCCGCGACGTCGGCGGGCAGATTGAAGGTCGTTTCGAAGCCGTCGTTGAGCCATGTCAGTTGCCGAATCGCCGCCAGGTGCTTGCGGATATTCGGATCGCGACCGACCCAGTGCCAACGGATGAACTCACAGAAGAAGGCGTTGTCCCGGCAACGGCCGAGGATCGCCACGACCTTTCGTCGCAATTCCGGAAAGGCCATCGCGACGTACACAAACGGCGCGTGCTCGGGCAGAAGGCGATCGGAGAGAATCTCCTCGATTGCGTGCGAGAGTTTTCCGCGCTTGATCGTGCTCTGCTTGAGCAATGAAGGTTCCAGATCCAGCGCGAAGGGCATGGCGGCCTCAACGACTTCTGGTCGATGATGGCTCTCATAATGTTCAAGCGCCTCGCCAAGCGCGTTGACGATATATTCGCGCCTGGATGCAACGCCGTGCAGCGTGGCGGCGAGCTCCCGGCAGGAAGCGGCGTCCGCAGTATTTGCGGGATCCAGCGCCGTGATGACGCGGCGCGTGTCTTCGAGTTGACGGCGCGAGAGGCGCAGCAGCGTGGCGGCGGCGTGCGATCGAATGCGCGGCGAGCCGTCATGGATCGCATGCGCGGCGAGGTATGCCAGGCGAGCGTCACCGCTCTCCGAGATGATCTCAAGGGAGTTTTGTCGAGTCTGGGCGTTGCTGCTTCGTGCGCACGTTCGTAGCGCCGAAAAGAGCCGGTCCGAGTTTTCGATCACAAGGCGTCGCGCGGCCGGCTCGAGCTTGCCCATGAGCGGCGGCAAACCCTGAAGCCCAACGGGCTGTGCGCGGTCGATCAATAGCCGGACGATCTCAATCTGTCGCATGGGCGAGACGACGGTGAGCGCAGACAACAACGTCCGATCGGGCGCGTCGCCCTCCATGTCGGTCATGATGTCCAGAATCGCGAGGCGCGCCGTCATGCATTCCACCCGTGGGAATTGAAATGAAACCCCTATCTGAATCGGGATTCTCGGTCTCGAGGGTTAGGTTTGACGCCACACGTCGGGCAATCCCGGCCGCCAACGGCCTGGTGCGTCACAATTAGCCGGCAAATGCTGCGCAAACGTCGGATAACACGAAAGGGCCGCACCAGCCAAATTTACCTGCGAGAGGATCTCGCGAGGGTGTGCAGTTTGTCGGCGTCGAATGGACCAAACGTCTGAGACGTTCCGTCAGTCCATCGGACCGTTACGGCATCGACGCGCTTCAGCGGTCCGAGGCCGACATGGACGCGAGGATCATTGGCGGCACAGAAGCTATAGACCGACTCAACGGAACGGGCGAAGGTCCGATCGCCCGCTCGGATTGTGAGACGCGCGTTCAGGGCGTCGCGTCGCTTTTCGTCGAGCACTTTGAATGTGATGAAATGGTTGCCTTGCTTGTTCGCAATGTTCCGGAGCAGCCGAACCGGGCCGTCCGACTCAACGACAAGGACGTCGACATCACCGTCGTTGTCAATGTCGCCGAAGGCGGCGGACCGACTTGTTCCGACGACGGGTTTTGCCGTACCGCCGATCGGACTGACCTCCTGAAACGCGCCGTTGCTGACACCGCGCATGAGCTGATTCGGATCCACATAGGGGTCTTTCATGCCTGCGGGATCGGCAACACCGTCGAGCGTCACCTTTCCGTTGGCGATGTAGAGATCGAGACGGCCGTCGTGATCGAAATCCGCAAAACCGACGCCGAAGGCGGTGAATCGAATGCTGGGCGCGGCCAGCCCGAGTTGCGCCGTCTTATCGTCGAAGACGCCGCCGTTGTTGATATAGAGCGTATTCGATTCGTTTCGAAGGTGAGTCATGAAGAGGTCGAGATCGCCGTCGGGCTCCACATCAAACACAGCGACGCCCATTCCGGCTTCGGCGGCGCCCTGGGAATTCACTGCGCATCCGGCGAGCAACGCGTCGTTTTCGAATCGATTTCCACCGAGATTCAACCACAGCTGATTCGGGTTTCCATCGTTGGCGACATACACGTCCGTCCGTCCATCATCGTTGAAGTCGCCAAATACCAGGCCGAGACCGTTGCCGAAGGCGGCGTCGATCCCGGCGGTTCGCGTCGCGTCGGTGAACGTGCCGTCGCCGTTGTTCAGGTAGAATACGTCACGTGCCGGCGCATCATAGTTCTCTGGGTTGCAATAATCCCGCTCCCCGGAAGTTCGACTGCAAGTCAGTTCGCTATCCGCTCGCCAGTTGATGTAATTGACGACGAAGAGATCGAGATCACCGTCATTATCCGCGTCGAAGAACCCGGCGCTCGTGCCCCATCCGGCATCGCCCGTGCCGCTTTGAGCGGTAACATCGGAGAATGACCCGTCGCCGTTATTTCGATAGAGCACATTCGCGCCGTAGTTGGTCACGTACAGATCGTTGTCGCCGTCCGAATCGTAATCTCCGACGGCGCATCCCATCCCATACCCTTGATCGCCGACGCCGGCGAACTTGGTGATGTCCTCAAACGTGCCGTCGCCTCGATTGCGAAAAAGCTGATTCGCCGGCCGGGACGACGGGGCTGCCCGAAGATCCCCCGCCTGGACGAAGTACACATCCAGATCGCCGTCACCATCGGCATCGAAGAGCGCAGCGCCGCCGGCAATCGTCTCGGGGAAGTCATACCGACGGGGCCCGATCGAATGCGTGAATGCAAGTCCGGCTTCGGCCGCGACCTCTTCGAACCAGATCCCTGACTGCGGCGGCGCCGAAGTCTCACTGCCGCGAGCATCCTGGGGAACGCTCTCGGATCGACAGCTCGCGTGGACAACGAGCGTCATCCAGATTGCGATCATCGCCGCGTGCCTTATGGCGCGAAACAAAGATGCCTGCATGAGATCGCCTCCCCGACAGCGCGTGGCTACTGTCGCTGTACCATTTGAAGGCGTTGTCTCAGAGCGGCCGTTTGCGGGTCATCCGGACCCAGTGCATCCGCACGGGCAAATGCGCGAACGGCCGTATCGATTGCCCCATGCTGCAAGGCGACGGCGCACAGGTTGACGTGCGCGACGAACAGGTCCGGCTGCAGGGCCACTGCGTCCTGAAGGTATCGAATCGACTCATCGAACCGATTCACTTTCCCGCAAAGGCGTCCCATGGCAACAAGGACTTGCGCGTTTGCCGGCGCCAGCTCGTGGGCGCGCTGGTAGGACGCCAGCGCGCCGTCGATGTCCTTTGCAACGGACAGCGCATCGCCAAGTGCGATGTGGCACTGTGAGACGTGCGAGCCGCGCGCAACGGCTTCGCGTGCGTAAACAATCGCATCGGCATACTGATGGAGTTGAATAGAGCAGAACGACATGTTGATGAAAGGACCGAACAGTCGATCGTCGGACGCTACGACTTCCTTGAGGATTTTCATCGCATCCTCGTGGCGCTTAGAATCGATCAGGACGGCCGCGAGGTTGTTCAGAACGGCGACGTCATCCGGATAATCAACGGCCAGCTTTCTCAGGATCGCCTCGGATCCGGCGAGATCGCCCCGATCGCACAACCTGACGGCGCGACCGAGCCGACCGATTCGGGAAATCCCGAGTTCTATCGAACGTTCGGAAAGAGGATCGGGCAACGATCGCGTCTCGGCGCCGAGACCCAGCTGCAACTCGCGCTTGGCGGCATCGCGATCGCCGGCGCCGCGCAGGGCCAATCCGAGTTGATAGTGCGCAACGACATACTGCGGGTCCAGTTTCAGGGCTTTTTCGGAAACCGTGCGCGCCTTCTCGAATCGGCTCTGTCGATTGAAGATGTCGGCCAGGGCGACAAGCGGTTCGGGGCGGTTCGGCGATTGAGCTGCCGCTTTTTCAAACGCGACCGCCGCGCCTTCCAGATCTCCGTCGCCGGCACGAGCGACGCCGAGTTCGAAGTAGATCGCCGGAAATGCCTCCGCGCGCATAGCCAGTTCGGCGAGCAACGCGGTGGCTTCACCTGTTTCACCGATCTGCCGCATGGCCATGGCTCTTCTGAACGGCCAGACGAGGTTGCCGGAATCGAGGGACTCCGCATGTTCGAAACAGGCGATCGCTTCTTGATGAAACCCATTCTCGGAATAAAGCAGTCCCAAATCGCCATGGGCGCTTGCCTCCCCTGAATGGGCGGCGACATTCGCGATCAAGTCATCAATGGCCGTTAGAAGTCGTGCATTGGCCTTCGTTGGATCGAGGGGACGTACGGGGGGAATTGACGGAGCTCGCGAAACGTACGCTATGCCTGCGACCACGAGAACGACCACGACGCTGCCGATCCAAACCGGCAACCGGCGTCGAGAAGAGCCCCTGCGATCCGACCCGCCAGAGCGCGCACGCCTAGACGGTTGCGCGCGATGACGCAGCTTTCGCTTCTTTGACATGTGCACTCGCCTCAGAACTGATTCGCCCGGTCGGGGGCGGCCGCCTCAATGCGACATTACAAACCGACGGCGCCGCCTCAGAAAAAAAGCGGAGTCGTCAATACGCGAGCTAAGAACTACTTAGAAGAACCTTCCCAAAGTTCCCGATGTAGCATTCTACCAGCGCGCCGTTCCGGATTCAATTGATTTCAGACCGTTGGAGTCAAGGTCGCAATCGACGCCGAAACTCGTCCTGATCGCGATTTCGCGTTTGACGGTCCGTCAGATGGGCCTTGTTCTTTCCGCCGTCATCAAGCGGCGGATAGGCCGTCATGCCGTGCCACGGCAGTGGGCCGACGGTCTTTCCCGTCGCGGAATTGAGGTCGCCGTCCTTCAGCCAGCCATCCGTATGGACAATAAAGTCACGCGTCCAGCCGTCGGGAAGCGGCGGCACTTGCCCGGCGTCGAACGACATGAGCACTTCATCACCCGCGCCGACAATGACATAGTCATCGTCGACAGCGAGCAGCGCGTTCGTCACGTCGCCGATGGCCGAGTAGCCGCCGATCAAATCGCGCCAATGAGCGTCGAGATTCAATGCGTCGTATTCGGGTATCCGAGGCCCTCCCGGGTGCCGTGGCACTTGGTAGGAAATTCCGCGCTCGCGCAATTCGGCCCGATTGACCTTCAACTCCGAGACACGAAGTTCGACGTTTTGCGCTCCCACAGTGAAGAACGCGTGATCCCAGTAAATGCAGAAATTCGTCTGAAGCCGAACGCGATGATCATCCGTCGGGAATGCGCCGGAAAGATCCAGCGCAATTGTCTTGGACTTGCCCGACGGGAACCCAACGACGATATTCGTATCAACCCACGCGCCATCCGCGGCGATGACCTCGAGCTTCGGCATCTGCGGCGAGACATCCGGATTCTGCGAAACGGCGACATTGGTGCTTGCGTCCGTCGGCCAGAGCCAACCCTGCAGGTACAAGCGAATGGGCTCGTCGCGATCGAACTCCCCAAGATCGAGTATCAGATCGTGCGGCTCGACAAGACCCTGATAACGCGTCTTCTCGAAACCGCCCACATAGCGGCCGTCTTTTGCGCCCAATACTGAGAGCAGGTCTCGATCGCGCTCATCCACCGCGCTGACCGCATGGCGTATGTGAGCGACTTTCAGAATCTCGAACGGCGGATACGGCGGCGTCAGGCATTTCTCATCGACGTATATGTCCGTGCCGATCGGATGATCGACGACGAACAGGCGGCAGTAGTCAAAATAAGACGTCTCCCAGAGCTCCTCCGTGAAGCTCAGACGATACTCACCGCCCTCCGGCTTCAGCCGATCGCCATCGATCTTGAAGTAATCATCAGCCGTGCCGTAATGACCGTAAACGCCCTGCATGATCGACATGCCCAGGGCGCTGCGCCACAGAACGTCAGTCACGAACTCGAATCGCTCTCCATTCCACGCGTACAGGTACGGGCACGATCCCTTGAGCGTCTGTTCCTCGACAACGGTTCGATTGGCGGCAAGCGCCGTGGTGCTGTTGGCACGATACTCGAGGCTCTGATAACTGCCGTTCGGCCAGACGACGCGCATGACGTCGGCCTGATTGAACGGGCCAAGCCCGAAGTGCGTCGTCGGCGCCTCGACATGGCGCTTCTGATAGAGCGGACCGCAACGAAGTTCGATCGTGCTGCCCAGCCCGAGCGCGTTGAACCTCGAGTCCCCCGTGTTCAGTCCCACAAGCGATACACGCAGCCAGTTGCCCGCGCCTTGTGTCCTGTTCATGAACGCTTCGCCGCGATCGGAGAGGAGATCGACGCGGCCATCCGAGTCCAGATCGACGGCCTGCAACGTCGCTCCCGGCGTCGCAACGACGTCGTCTCGATCGGATCGACCACCGCCGTTCATGAAAATGGTGTCAAGCGCCGCATTGTTGTCGAAATCCGCGATCGCCACACTTGACGGATGATTCGCGACGCCCAGTCCGTCAAGCATCTTCGTTTCGAATTCAGGTCCGATCGACGTCCGCGAGCCAAACGTCACGTCGATGACTTCCAGCCATCCGTCGTTGTCGAGATCGGCGATTTCGGGCGGCGCGATGTAGGATGTCCGCATCTGCGTCAGCGCATCCGTCACGTCGCGAAACGATGCGAGCCTCTCGTTAGAGATGACATGGATCGCATAAGGCCCGTGACCGGCCGTGATGAACAGATCGACGTCGCCATCGTCATCGAGATCGAGCGTTCGAACATCAAAGACATCAGCGATCTCCATCGAAAGCCCCGGCCGCGCGTCGATCGCCCTCAGATTGCCTTCGCCGTCGTTCTGATGGAGATAGAGTCTCGCATCGTCCCAGCGCAACAGATCGAGATCGCCGTCGTTGTCGTAGTCGTAGGGCTTTGCGCCATTGGATGCGACGCCGTCCGACAAGCCAATGGCATCAGAAACGTCCTGAAATCGCCCGGACGCATCCTGCCGGAAATACCGATCTCCGGCAGCACTCGAAATCAGCAGGTCCATTCGCTTGTCGTTATTCAAATCGACGAACAACACGTTTCGACAAGGCGGCATTTCCGCCAACCCAAAGTCGCTCGACTTGTCGATGTAGCGGCCCGCATCGAAGACAAACAGTCGTCCCTTTGCCGCCGCATCGATCACGCAAAGCGCCGGCGATCGATCCGCGGCAACGCAGCCGACGACGATCTTCTGAATGGCCGGCGCGTCCTCGGCCAAGGCGAGAAGATCATTTCGCGATCGCTTCTCAAAACGAATTTCCGCCTTGATGGAATCCAGGGCATTGCCGGACAGCGGCCAGATCGGATGTCGCACGGGCGCAGGCGTCTGATCGGCGGATGCGCCGAGAGCGATGACGTCCGCCTTGTAGCGATCGGTCGCAAGCATGAGATTGCGCGTCCGCGTGATGATCGATTGGATTTTCGCGATGTTCTTTCCGGCAATGGCCTCGTCCAGTTCATCGAGATAGGGCGCGAGGCTTTCGGGCGGCTCGGGGATCTGTGCCAGGGCCCGTCGAAGCAGACGATTCGCCTCCGGGACATTCTCCGCCGCAGCAGCCGTTCGGGCCGCGCTCAACAGCGCCGCGAGATTTGCGGGAGCAACGCGTAGAATCGCTTCGAATTGTCCAAGGGCTTCAGAAGCAGCGGATGGACCAACACCCATCTCGATCGCTTGAACATAGGCCCATCGCAGCCTTTCATCGTTCGGATGCGCTTCGATCGCGGCCTTAAGGCAATCATGCGCGTCGGCGAATTTCCCGCCGGCTCGTTGTGCGCCGGCCAGAATCAACGCAATGTCGGCATTTTCCGGGGCGGCGACTGATGCTTCCGCGGCAAGCGCCAACGCTGCATCGTTTTGCGCCGCCGCCAGTCGCACAATCGCGAGATTCGCGACGAGCGCCGGCTCACGACCCACTGAAGCCATCAAGGCCTCGATGATCTCGCCGGCGTTCTTCTCCTGGTCCATTTCGATCCGGGCGTTGGCCTGATAGAACCGCCCCAATTCGGCAACTGGAAACGTCCTTGTTTCATTCGCCGGCGCCGACGTCGTATGGTTCTCCCGACAACCGATCGTCGTCGCGCAGGCGATGATTATCAAGAGAGTACCCGCATGCCGGAGGAACGTCGCTTTGATTGGATGTTTCACTTGATTGTCACCCGTAGATTGCCGTCAGACGATCGTCGAAATTGTTACCGACACCTTGCAGAGCGCACGGCAACACCGATTTCACTGCGTCAATCTTGGACGACGACGATGATCCGGTCTACAGCGTCGACGGGCACAATCTGCTCAGCCCCCCCGGGCCATCGGATGACGACTCGATCAACTTTGTCGGTTTCACCGAGGCCGAACGTGACGGGCAGCTCGCTTTGCGAAAGGTAACTGCGCGTCGGCATGACACGTCGTCGCTGCGTCAGACTTCCGCTCGTCAACTCGATTTCCGCACCGATGGCGTCACGATTGCACTTCGATCCCGTGAGTTTCAACCGGAGCCAGTGATGGCCGGACGGAATATCGTTCCGCAGCAGCATCGGGGCGCCGCCCGTCTGCGTCAGAACCACATCAAGATCGCCGTCGCCGTCGATATCCGCGAAAGCAGAGCCGCGGCCGACGATCGGCGTCGCCAGATCTTTGACGGACGCTGCCGGCGTCTCGACGAAACATGCGCGTTCCTTCGGCCCCGCATTCCAGAAGAGCTGCGCCGATTGGCGATAAGTCTGGCTCGACTGGACTTTGTTGATCTCGTCTTCGAGATGGCCGTTGCACTGGAGCAGGTCGAGACGACCGTCGAGATCGGCGTCGAAAAAGAACAGACCGAACGTCAGCGCTAATCGGCTCGACGCGCCGATGCCCTCGACGATGGAAGCATCCGTAAACTGGAGCGGATCATCACCGGCGACATAAAGCGACGTCATTTCGTTCGCAAAGTTGCCGATGCCCACGGCGAGATGACCATCGTCGCGAAGGTCCGCCACATCGACGCCCATCGCGCCGGTCGCCGCTCCCATGCGATCGTAAGCAACGCCGATTTCGACGCCGATCTCTTCAAACGATCCGTCGCCCTTGTTGTGAAACGCGAAATTGCGGACCGTATCGTTGGCGACGAAAACGTCCAGATTTCCGTCGTGATCGAAATCGACAATGCCCAGAGCGAGCCCCTTGCCCTCGGGCGAGCCCGTGGCCTGGTTCATGACGAACAATCCGGCGGATTCGGACGCGTCGGAGAAGGTGCCGTCGCCATTGTTGCGGTAGAAGGAATTCTGCGCCCCCTCGAAGTTGGTCGGGGGACCGTAGGCGCGGCCGACGCCTGTCAGCTTGTAGTCCACGGCGAAATCGATCTGGCGCGACCAGCGAATATAGTTGCAGACGAACAGATCGAGATCGCCGTCGTTATCTGCATCGAAGAACGCCGCGCCCGTGCTCCAGTCTTTTTCGTCGCCGGCAACGCCGGCCGTCGCCGTCACATCCGTGAAGAAGCCGTCGTCATTTCGCAGCAGTCGATTCTCGCCGACGGCTGTCACAAAGATGTCGATATCGCCATCGTTATCGTAGTCACCTGCTGCGACGCCCATACCATAAATGTCGAAGTCAAACCCGAACGCCTTGGATACATCCTCGAAACGCCCGCCGCCATCGTTGCGATAGAGTACGCCGGCGTTTTGCCGTGTTTTCCGCCGATCGTCATCAGGCCAGAAGCTCGAATTGACGAACAATAAGTCCTGATCGCCGTCGTTGTCGTAGTCGAAAAAGGCGCAGCCGCCGCCCATCGTTTCGGGAAGGAGCTTCTCGCCTCGCGCTCCATTTTCGTGAACGAATTCGATGCCCGCCTGTGTCGTGATATTCGTAAATGGAATCTCCGGCGCCTCGATAGTTGACGCTGAGACCTCGGGCGGCGAGATCGTCGCCTTCGTCGTCGGTCCGTTCTCTGTCTTGCGCTGGGATGCGAAGTACATGGCCCCGCCGACGACGGCGATCAGCAGGATCGCCGTCACGGACCAACGGAATGCAACGCCGATGATCGCGTCGTTCTGCTCGAGCGCAGGATCGATCGACGCCGGCTCGCCCGTCTTTTTTTCTGATTGCTTGTCTGTCATCGGCCGGCCGCCTTCCTCTCGTCGGAATCCGCCTCGTTGATTTTCCCTTCCGACATCGACGCGTCGCGGGCCGACGGATCGACTGATGGCGCTGCGGCGACCGCGTTCGTTGTTGCGGCGGGTTCCAGGCCGTAGGCCCCCTCGCGATGGAGGTCATAGATCGCGACGGCCTCAGCCGCGTGGTTCGCAGCGGGGTATTTCATTCTCGCGGCTGCGATAGCGCGATCGCGGGCGTTGTCGTCCGGCTTGTACGTCGCATGCAGCGCCCGATGCTCGGCGGCCTTCGTCGTGTCGCCGAGTTCGGCATAGATCAGCGCAAGGTTGTAATGCGCCGTCACATTTTCCGGATCGTAGTGCAGCGCCAGGTCGAACAGAGCCTTCGCCTCGTCCAGCAACGCGCGACGCGCCGCGGCGTGCGCCTCGCCACGTTCCTGTTTCGAACGCTCGAAAAGCGTCTGGCCCGTTTCATTCAGCACGCGATAGTCTTCCGTAAAGTCGAATCCGCGTTTGCGGCACTCCTCCGTATCCTTCATCGCGAGGACTGATCGATAGTCCCGAATTGCATCATCCAGGTTGCCGTACTGCTTGTTGACGACGCCGCTGAACCAGTTGATCGACCAGGGCGGCGCCGGCGGATCGTGGGCCGCGGCGCGCTTCAGGGCGTCCACGGCCTCTTCCAGCCGCCCTTCCTTGATGTACACGCGTGCCAGGTTGAGCGGTCCATCTGCGCGATCGAGCGCTTCGACCTGTGCGAAGGCCGCCTCGGCCTGTCGCAGTTCGCCCTTGTTGCTGCCGGCGTCACCCTTGAGTAACAGCGCAATGCCGTAGTCGTTCCAGCGCTGCCACAGCGGAAACTCTCCCGGCGATTGCGGGTCATCCAGCGATTGACCCGCAATAGGAAACACAACGCGATCCTCGGCCAGCGTCATGATCGGCAGGTCGTTGCGTACGAATTTCTCACCCTGAAAGAACTTCATGTACAGCGTGTCGAATTTGCGATAGCGCAGACTTGCTTCGAACGTGATCGGTCCGACGACGTCGGACGGCACGACAAGCCGGCAGTGCACCACGTCGGCGGCGCCCGGCGGTATCTGATGGTTGTACAGCGGAATGAAGATATCCTCGGCGTTGCGCCGATCGATGCGATTGCCGTCGCGATCGATAACGAATGCGTTGACGAAATGCGACCAGGGATCGACGTCGCCGTCACTCTCGCGCATGCCGCCGACACGACCGATCACGCGATCGTTCCCGTCGGTCACTTTCACATCCAGCCAGACTTCATTCGAATCGACCGTCCCCTGCGTAAAGAGATGCCCCATCTTGAGCGTACGGATCACGGCCTCGACGAGATAGGTTTCTCCCGGCGTCAGCTCCGGCACAGCGGGTTTGAGCGGCGCGGTCAACTTGCCGTCGATCAATCCGCCGGCCTTCACGCCGAAAATGTCGACGCGCATGACGCCTTTGTTGAATTCGACCTGCTTCTCGTTGACCCATTCGGGCATTTTCAGCAGGTGCGGTATCGCCGTGTTGGCGCTGGGGAACTGATGGCTGTGCACCATGAGTTCGCCGGACTCGTCGATCGGCTTGGCGCCGAAGTCTTCAGAAACGAGCGTGCGCATGTGGCACTGATTGCAGTTGTGCGTGGCCGTCGGCGGGTAGTAGAAGCTCGTGATACCGTGGCCTGAGACGCCGCTGAGCAGATAGGCGTCGTAGTGATTCTGGCCGCGAAGGAACTTGTATGCATTCAGCTCTTTCGGCAGGTGGACCTTGTGGCAGGCGCCGCAGAATTCCGCGGATTTGTGAAGCGGCTTGAGGAACGTCTTCTTGTGGAAGGCCGGCTTCGCCTTGACCAGCTGATGGTTGATCCACTTCAGGGCCGGATTGTCGCTGAATGCGAACGGATAGTGCAGCGGCTCCTCGATCGTGTAGTCGCCGTTGCCGCGCGGGCTGTTGATGTTCGTGATCGCGTGGCAGACGGTGCACGTAATTCCCGCCTGCGCCGACGGATCGTGCGCAAGATCGTAGTTCGGGTCGTCGAAATGAGGTTTGTCGAACTCGCCGCCGAAAAACGGCACGGGGTCGTGACAGGTCGCGCAGAACCTTGAGCCTCGCACGTTCCCGTCGCGTTCGAACATGGCCTTGCGCGTGTTCTTGACGCTGAACAGATACGCCGGGTTATTGAATGAGCTGAACTTGTGCATGCTGTGCTTCCACGTTTCGTGGACGTCCGCATGACAGTCGACGCAATACTGATCGTTGTTCAGAACGCTTGCGGGAATAAAGTTCCCCGTCGCCGTGCGCGACAGGGCCGGCCGGAAGTACTGATCGCCGTCGCGCGGTCCAGCGACGTTCCACTGTCGCGGGTCCTGAGATCGCAGCGCGACCATTCCGATCGCAAACGCACCGGCCACGACGGCCCATCCCGCCCCGACGCGCCACTTGATGTTTCGCCCCGCGAGTCTATGCAGGATAAACAGCCAGACAACGACGAGCGGCGCGATCACGTGCGTCCAATAGAACAGGCTGCGCGCCGTCGCGTCTTTCAGTGGAACGATTCCGCGCGTCAGGACGAGTCCCGATCCGAGGACAATCACGCAGACGGCGAACAACGCGTAACCCGCGCGAACGGCGCGACGATTGGGGCGATCCTTCGCCCGTCGCATGTGCATGAGGCCGAAGACAATGACCGGCACGACGAGCAGAAGTCCGAGCGCCAGATGCGCAAGGAACATGTATTGATAGAAGAGGTCCTGATAGGTCAGGCCGGTCTTCCATTCGAGAAATGTCATCCCCGCGAGGTAGGCGGAGTTGACGCCGATCAGGGCGACGCCGCCGAAAATGAACGCCAGCAGGATGCGCAGTCGCGGCCCGACGGCCGGCACATAGCCGGACGCAGGGCGCAGAGGTGTTGTCGTTTTCATGTCGGCTCGTCACTCCACAAGAAAGGCGCTACGCATTGTAACGCCCCGCACTTCCTGTTTAGAACAAACTGTGCCGGCCCGAGTGGGCCGCCCTACTGGTTCTTCTCGGACTCTGCGGCGATCAAGGCCAGGTTCTGCGTCGCCGACTTGACCAGCGGATCATCAGGACTGTTGATCAAAGACAGCACACGGTGAAAACAGTCGGCCGCTTCGTCCGCACGACCAAGCGCATGCAACGAAACGCCAAGCAGATGCCATCCCTGGGCGTCCGCGCCATTGAGTTCGACGACTTTTCTCAGAGCGACTTCGGCCTCCGCGTAACGCTTGAGAATAAACAACGCACGGCCTCTGACGGACCACGGCTGGACATCTGAGCCGGCCCCGGCAATCGCAAGATCCGCGGCCGCGAGGGCCTCCGGGTACTTCTGCTCGGCCAGGAAAAGCGCCGCTCGTTTCGAATGAAGTTCGGACAAAGTCGGCTCGATGCGCTGCGCCTGATCGAGCATTCGATGGGCGTCGTCGTATCGACCCAGTTTGCGATAGACATCCGCGAGATTCGCCATCATCTTGAAATCGCCGGCGCGCAATTCAATGATACGCTCCATCAGACTCGCCATGTCTTCCCATTGTCGCGTCGCGAGAATCGCTTCCAGTTGTCGAACGAGTCCCATAGACGATCCGGATGCATCCAGCGCTTCGGCCCACAACGGATCCCGTGAATTGAACCAGTTCCCCTTCGGAAGCGTCGAAGCGAATTGAAGCCGCTCCTGCGCCTCATCCATTTGCCCCAGTTTCAAATACGCTTTCCCGAGATAGTGAACCGCCTGAAAGTCGCTCGGTGATTTGTCCACGGCCGCTTCGAGATACCGCACTGCCTCGGCGGCGTCAGCACGCTCGATCATGATTCGCCCGAGCAGGACATAACCGAGACTGTCGCGCGTCATCATACGCGCGTAACGCTCCGCATGCTTCCACGCAGCGTCGAGATCACCGGAATCCAGGAACAACTGCCCCAATCGGGCGTGGGCCATTGCGAGATCGGCGTTCAGCTTCAAGGCGCGTTCGAGCTGTTCGATCGCCACTTCCGTGCTGCCGATGTCCTGAGCGACGGCGCCGAGGTAATACGGCCATCGACCTTCCCTCGGATTCGCCTCGGCCGCCAGCGTCAGATACGCGCGCGCGGCATCGAAGTCCTGAAGTACGTAGCTGACTTGACCGACGAGTCCGAATCCGGCGTCGGATTGCCGCTTCGCCGCGTTCGCCAGCCCTTTTGTCAGGGCATCCGCAATTCCCGGCTCGCACTCCCGGACATTCGGAGGTGGAGGCAGCCCATTCTCGCGACACCAATCCTGCAATGCCGCCAGATCCAGGTGCGCGATGCGACCACATGATTCGATCGACTCGACTCGGGGCTGCGGAATCCGCGTTGGCTCGATGGACCGCGTCGACGAGGAGTTGTCCGCATCCCGGCACGCCGGGATAACGAGAACCGCCGCGGCACACACGGCGCATCGCACCATGATTTGGCGTTTGCTCTGCTGGTTCATTTCCCCTTCCGCAACACGTGTCGGCGATCCATCTCAAGGCCCGTAAACGTCTGCTCGGACCCGTCGGGCCAGATGACATTGATGCGTTCGATCCGCGTCGCATCGCCGATTCCGAAATGCACGCGTGGATCATTGCTGCCGAGATAACCCGACTGCGCCCGAACGACTTTTCGATACGTCCTGTCGCCCGCAACCAGCTCCACGCGGGCGTTCAGCGCATCGCGATGCAGGGCGTCGTCGCGAAGCGTCAACGTCACCCAATGATGATCGTTGACCGTGTCGTTTCTGAGCAATTGCGGAGCGGCGCCATTGTTCGTGATGAGCAGATCCACATCCCCATCGTTGTCATAGTCGCCTTGAACGACGCTACGGCTGACTTCATTCGATTGCATCGCAGGGATCGATGACGAATCTACAAGTTCGTACCGACCTGCATCGCTTTTGCGCGCGAGCTGGTTGTGCTGCGCATAGGGTCGCTTCGAATCCGGGGCGCTGGCGTTTCTGCCGACGGCGCCGTTGGCGACGAACAATTCCGGAACCCCGTCATTCTCCAGATCGACCCAGGCGACGCCGAACCCCGTTTCCAACACATTCCATCCCGACAGGCCGAACCGTCTCGTCCTGTCCTCGAAATACCCGCCGCTGTTCACGAAGAACAAATGCGTCTGCATTGCGATATTCGTGATCAGGAGGTTCTCAAAACCATTGCCGTCAATGTCCTCCACGGCAACGCCCATGCCGGCGATCGCCACACCGTTTTCGTTCACGGCACAGCCCCGCAGTTGTGCATCCTCGACAAATGTCCCGTTGCCTTTGTTGATCCAGCAGAACGCCGGCATCTGGTCGTTCGCGACATACACATCGATCCAGCCGTCGTTATCAACATCGGTACACACGACGCCGAGTCCGTCGCGTGCGATCGACGCGATGCCGGACGACTCGCTGACATCCTCGAAACGACCGTCACCCAGATTGTGATAGAGCTTGTCGGCTGCAGACGGATACTCGCCCGGGGCGCAATAGTCGCGCAGACCGTCGGGACTGTAGCACGTGTGCTCAAGGGCCCTGGACCATCGAACATAGTTCACAACGTAGAGATCGAGCAGACCGTCCCGATCGTAGTCGAAGAAAGCCGATGACACGCCGAATCCCGCATCGCCGACGCCCGCGACGTCAGTGACATCGTCGAACGCGCCGCTTCCGTTGTTTCGGAGCAGGACGTTGGGGCCAAGGCGGGTCACGAAGATGTCGCAATCCCCGTCATTGTCATAATCCGCGACGGCGCAGCCCATACCGACCCCGGGAACGTCGGCCCGCGCCATTGCCGAGACATCCACGAAGCGGCCGTCGTCGTTTCGGTAAAGTCGATTTCGATAGCGGTCATTATCGCCGTCGGGTTCTCCGCCCTGCACGAGATAGATATCCAGATCGCCGTCGCTGTCAAAGTCGAGAAATGCACCGCCGGATCCGATGAGCTCGGGAAGCAGGTAGTCGCCCTTCGCGCCGCGCTCGTGGAGAAACGTGATGCCGGACTCCGCGGTCACGTCCCGCAACGACACGATCGGCGCGGACGGTTCAGCGATCGCGGTGTTCGACGCGGGCTGCGTGTCCTGCGATCTGCAGCCGGGAATCCCGAACCCTGCAATGCACAGCAAAACGGGCACGCAGGCGCACGGATAGGACATGCGATATGACTGCAACGAAATCGGCTCCGACGAAAGGTCATTTAAGGTCAGTCGGTCGGATCATGTGTCGGCATCGAAAAGATCGACTGAGGCGCCGGATCGCACCCGATTCAATGATACCCTGCGACGCCGACGAGACAAAACCGCCGGTCGATCGAGCAAACAACCATGCAGTACATCGCAGCGCGTGGGAATAGGCGTTACGCCGGCTCGCAACACGGATACAATGGGAGTTATTGAAAACGAGAATCGATCGGCAGCGCCGCCCGTCCGTCGGTAGCGGGCAGTTTGCGTTGCGAATTCAGATCGCCCCCGGGGATCGGCCGCTCAAGCTCGCCGCCTCGCGCAAGCCGTTTTTCGGAGATTGCAGGACAAATCGGCCGCCGGCGGTCGCAGCTAACTCTGAGGATCCACATGTCATTCATTCATCGAGGCTCAATTCGATTCGTGTCCGCCCTGTGTGTCGCGCTGACTTCGGTTTCGTGCGATAAGCAACCGCCGGCCAACCCTCAGAAAATTGAATCAGACGGGGCCGACGCCTCGGGGAAGACAGGCGACGACAAAGTTCGACCGCCGGAGCCGGATTCCGAGTCTCCATCCGACCCGATCGGCGAGTCCCCGGGGTTAGAGGCCGCGGCGGACGGTGTACCGACAATCGACCTGAGGGATGTTCCCGACAGTCTCAGGGAGCGGATCGAGAAGATGCAGGCGGCGTGCCGAGAGGCCCCGAACAATACGAAGCGACTCGAGTCGCTCGCTGCCGCCTACGCCTCGATCAACGCGCCTGGTGCGGCCGCCGCGTGTTTCGATCGCGCCGCCGAGATCATCCCCGCAAATTTCAAATTTCATTACCTCGGCGGACTGCTTCACCTCCAGTCGGGTAACGCGACGGCTGCCCGACGGGCATTCGAGCGGGCAGCGGGGATCGATCCAAACTACGCGGCAGTCCACGTCAACCTGGGGCTTCTTGCAATCGATGAGGATACGACGGCGGCACAGGAGCAATTCGAGCAGGCGACGAAACTGGACCCTTCGGACGAAATCGCCTGGTGGGGCTTGGGCCGATGTGCTCAGAAACAAAAAAAGCACGCCGAGGCCATCACCTGTTTTCGGCGGGCCCTGGACATCCTGCCGAATTATCGCGACGCCCAAAGCGGCGCGGCCGAGTCGTATCGGGCCGTCGGGGACGACGATGCCGCGAAGCGAGTACTCGCCAATCACGAGAAGAGCATCAACGCCTCGATCGACAACGACCCCGTCCTGATGGCATTCAGCCGGCTCTCAAAGTCTGACGAGGAACTCGTGGATATGGCGATGCGCCAAGCCGAAGCGGGAAATCGACGTCGAGCCATCCAGGCCCTGGGCGCCATGACCTTGCTCGGCCGCGACGGATTCACCGTCCGGCGGGCGCTGGGGATCCTGTTCCTCGATCAGGGCGAGACTTCGCTCTCCATTGATGAATTCACAAAAGCACTCAACTTCAATCCGGACTCGGCGGAGGTCCACTCGCTGATCGCCAACGCATATACCGAGTTGGGGCAGCAAGATCAGGCCCAGACGCATCTGGAGCGTGCGCAGGCACTGGCCCCGGAAGACCCGAATGTACTTTCGGTCATCGCGACGCTGAAACTCGCACAGGGCAACGCTGCCGAAGCGGAGAAGATCTTCAAACAGGCGATTGAGAAAGCGCCGAACAACCCGAATGTCCTCTACCGCGCGTCAAAGGCGTCGATCGTGCTTAACGACCTCGACGAGGCCCGACGGCGCCTCTCACAATGCATCGCGCTGGCACCCGACTACCCGGCAGCCCTCTACGCGCTCGGATTGATCGAGCTACAGGCCGGGAAACGCGACGACGCCCAGACGTTGTGGCGGAAGATCGTCGATTCCGGAGCAGCGTTTCCGGACGCATACCTCGGGCTCGCCGTGTTTTCGAGCCAGGCGTCCGATGACACGAACGCAGCGGAGTTCCTTCGCAAGGGCTTGGCAAAGAGCCCGCAATCCGCGGCGCTCGCAAACGCCCTCGCATGGACGTTGGCAACCACTCCAAATGACGAACTTCGAGATCCAAAACAGGCCGTCAAACTATCGGATTACGCCTGCCGCTTGACCGAGCACTCCAATCATGAATTCCTCGACACTCTCTCCGTGTCGCTGGCTGCAGACGGAGCGTTTGAACCTGCAAAAAAGGCACTGGAAGAAGCGATCAGAATCGCCGAGGCTGCCGGGGCCAGGCCCGAGCAGATCGACCAATACTCGAAACGCCTCGCGCTATTCAAAGAGAACAAGCCGTTCGTCCGGCCCGCCGAGTAAGGTAACGCGGAGTTCCGTACCGCGACCCGAAAGGGCCTCTCAGAGAATAACCTAGCCTTTCAAGGTCTGGTTTGCAGTGTGAGTATCACCATTGCCGTCCCGCAGGGCAGCGCCGTGAACTGCATGCGATGGCGGCAGTTCTATTCAGAGCCGACGCGTCCCCGCGGCGACGTTCGGCGAGTCATCGCTTGCATCGCCTAGCGCGAAGTCAGTACCAGGCTGGATGGATTGACTGTCGCATGCTCGCAATACTCCGCCCTGAGGACCGGGCGGCACTGACGGGAAGACGCTCCATAATACCGAAAGCGCGATTTCTCGCCTTCGATTCACAGCGTTGCCCGCTGGGACGGGGCGCGTAAAAAGAACGGGCGGTCGCCGGACATTTGTCGGCAACCGCCCGTTTTGAATGACTCTCAGGTTCGCCTGAGGATCAGGCGACCCATCGATGACCGCTTAGCGGCGTCGGCGAATCAGGCCAACGACACCCAGAGCGAGCAGCATCGCTGTGCCCGGTTCCGGCGTGACGCGGACGTTGTCCACCTGCGAGTACCAATCCCAGCTGTCGCCGGAGTAGCGGAACTCAACCGTCGCCGTTTCACCGGCAAACGCGCTGAGATCGAGGCTGAAGCTGTCACCGGCCGAACCACCGGCATTGCCGGCGTTGAGCAGCGAAACGAGGCTGACGTCGCCGGAGCCCGACGTGTGCAGAATCGCTTCGAAGTTGCTGCCGAGGTTGCGATGGCGATAGTCGAAGCTCAGCTCATAACCGCCGGCGATCGCGAAGGAAGGCGTGATGAGCGAACCGTCGTACGGAGCCGTATTCGGGCTGCCGTTGTAGAAGTCCGAGTCCATATTGGCCGCGAAGCCCGAACCGCCGGTCTCATTGGCTCGACCCGTGTCAGCCGTCGTGTCCCAACCGAACGTGCCGGCGCCGCCGAGGTTGTCGACCGTGCTCCAGCTGGCGGGGATGCCGCCTTCGAATTCTTCGCAAAGCACGTCCGTGCCGAGGCAGGTCGGAACGAAGAGGTCCAGCGTCAGGTCGACATCGTAAGCGCCTTCGGCGGCGTTGGCCGTCGTGCCGAATCCGTCGATCGCCAGGTAGTACGTGCCGGGGCCGAACGTTCCGAGCGAGCCGTTCTCGTCAACGAAGCCGATCAGGCTATTCGAAACTTCCCAGGTGCCGTCGTTCGTCGTGATCAGATCGCTCAAGAGGATGTGATCGTGGTCGACGCCGCCCGTCGTGTTCGACGTGATTCCCAGGTTGTACGTGTCCGTCAGCGTGAACTGATACACGTGCTCGCCGTTGTTGTACGTCCACGTGGCACCGGGCGTACCCGTGTACCGCTGGCCGTTGTTGTTGGCGCCTGTCGTGTCGCCGACCAGGTTCTGGGTCGTGGAAATCGAACCCAGATTGAAGTCGACCGACAAGTCGGCCTTGACTGCAGCTGTCCAACTCAGGGCAGCCACGGCCGCCAGGGCCATCGTCTTCGATACTCGCATGTTCTTGTCCTCCTCTTCCCCTCATCCCAAGCGAGGGAATCACCAAATGTAGAAATTGCTTGCGTCCACTATTCCCAAAGCCGCCCGAACGGACGACCCACGATAACACGCTTGAAACGGGCCGGCTCAATTTCCGCCAAAGTGCCCGATCAATACTGAAAACCGCATTCTCTGGATTAGCCGCGCAAGAAATGTAGCGCTTCTTTCACCACATGAATGGTGCGCGTGCTTTCCCGTCCAACGATTCAAACCCCAATCTACCGGAGGCGACAGCAGGAATTCAAGAGAGTCGGTGACTTTTTTAACTAGATTTTTATCCGTCATGGGAATATTTGAGGTGCGAGACGGATTCGGGATTCTCGCCGAATCGCGACGCCAACCCTGCCCACGGCCACCATAAACTATTGCCAAAAAAGGCCTTACAGACCGCCTTAAAACTACACAAAGACCTTGGCGGATGGCTACAATGAGCAATCACCCGTACGCTGGGCATTGACTATTTGGAACAGGGGGCCTTTCTGGATGGAACGCTTCAATATCGTCAGCGAGATGTCGCCGGCAGGTGACCAGCCCGCCGCGATCGAGGCCCTCGTCAGCGGTTTTCGGGATCGCGGCAAGCGTGCTCAGACGCTCCTCGGCGTGACCGGATCGGGCAAGACGTTCACGATGGCGAATGTCATCGAGCGGATCAACAAGCCGACGCTCGTCATCTCCCACAACAAAACACTCGCGGCGCAGCTATACGAGGAATTCAAGGAGCTGTTTCCTGACAACTGCGTCGAGTACTTCGTCAGCTACTACGACTACTACCAGCCCGAAGCCTACATCGCCGCACGCGACATCTATATAGAAAAGGACGCTTCGCGAAACGACGACCTCGATCGCCTCCGGCTCGCCGCCACCAGCGCCCTCGTCTCCCGCAACGACACGTTGATCGTCGCCAGCGTCTCCTGCATCTTCGGCCTCGGCTCCCCCGACGCCTACAAGGCCAGCGTCATCGATCTGCGAGTCGGCAAGGAGATCGAACGCGACGAGCTGCTCAGCAAGTTCGTTAACCTGCAGTACGACCGGAACGACATGGACCTCAAACGCGGCACCTTCCGCGTCCGCGGCGACGTCGTCGAGCTCTACCCGGCCTACGACGAACTGGCCTATCGGATCGAGCTGTTCGGCGACGACATCGAGAAGCTCGCGATCATCAATCCGCTCACGGGCGCGACGATCGAAGACGTCGAACAACTTTACGTCTACCCGGCAGTCCACTACGTGATGCCGCAGGACCGCGTCGAAGAGGCCGTCGCCAACATCAAGGAAGAACTCGAACAGCGCCTGATGGAACTGCGACGCCAGGGCAAGCTCCTCGAGGCCCAGCGGCTCGCGGCCCGTACCAAGTACGACATGGAGATGATGCTCGAAGTCGGCTACTGCTCCGGTATCGAGAACTACTCTCGCCATCTGGCGGGAACCGAGCCAGGCTCCAAACCCTACACGCTCGTCGACTACTTCCCCGAGGACTTCCTGCTCGTCGTGGATGAGGCCCATGTGACGATCCCGCAGATCGGCGCGATGTACAACGGCGATCGGGCCCGCAAGGAAGTCCTCGTCGAACATGGCTTCCGCCTGCCCAGCGCCCTCGATAATCGCCCCATGAAATTCGAGGAATTCGAGGCCATGTGGAAGCAGGTCGTCTTCGTCTCAGCGACGCCGGGCCCCTACGAACTGAAGCAATCCGGCGGCGAAGTCGTTGAGCAGGTCGTCCGGCCGACGGGGCTGCTCGATCCGCCGATCACGATCAAGCCGGCCCGAGGTCAGGTCCCCGACTTGCTGCACCAGATCCAGACTCGTGCCCAGGCCGGCGAACGGACCCTCGTAACGACGCTGACCAAGCGACTGGCCGAGGATCTGAGCGACTACTTCAAACAGGCCGGGATCAAGTGCGCTTACCTGCACAGCGAAATCGATACCGTGGATCGCGTGAAGGTGTTGCGCGAGCTGCGCGAGGGCAAGTTCGACGTCGTCGTCGGCGTCAATCTTTTGCGCGAGGGTCTCGACTTGCCCGAGGTCTCGCTCGTCGCCATCCTCGACGCCGACAAGCAGGGATTCCTTCGCAGCGCGACCAGCCTGATCCAGACGATCGGTCGCTGCGCCCGCAACGTCAACGCGGAAGTCTTCATGTACGCGGACAAAGTGACGGAAGCGATGCAGACGGCGATCGACGAAACGTCCCGCCGCCGAGCGCTCCAGGAAGCATACAACAAGGAACACGGCATCACGCCCGCGACGATCAACAAGGCGATCCGCAAGGGGCTGGAAGATCAGATCGCCGCCCGCAAGACCGCCCGCGCCGCCATCCGCGCCAGCGAAGAGGTCTACGACGCCACGGAATCGATCGCCGACCTGGAGAAACGCATGTTCGAATCCGCCGAGGCGCTCGATTTCGAGACGGCGGCACAACTTCGCGATCGGATCAAGGCGTTGAAGGAGTCGCCGACGCTGTTTTCGTAAGGCACGCCCAAATCGAGTTGCTTGTGTCCACCAATGCCGATCCGGCATATTGAACACTGCGGCGGATCGCGGAACGCGTCAACTCTAGCGGTCAGTCAGAGCAAACAACTTGGAGTCTGTCGGGATGATTGTTGAGCACGAATTCGTTACGACGATGTGCGAAGCGGATGCCGTGTCCGCGATTCGGCGCTCGCTCACGGATCTGGGCTTTGAATCGGCGGACGGCGATAACGCGACCCAATTCGAACGCTTGTTACGCGAACAAAGCAGACTCGACCAGTTAAACAGCAAACTGAAATGTGGATTCGCGTTCGATCGCGGTCGGATTTCGATCGCACTCCAGCTCGAAACGCCGAGCCGAACCGGCGAGCACCACGAGAACCTCCTTCGGAGTCTTGCCGTGCTGATCGAGGAGGTGGTCGCAAAGGGCAAGCGATTCGAAATCGCCCGAAGACAATGGGATGAGTGTGAGGCAGGATTTCGCGACCCTGTCCGGGTCAAGGCCATTCATGTCGTCTTACTGCTTGCGATGGCCGGGCTGTTGGCCTATTTCGTGATGTACGTCGGTTATCCGGCAACGCCTCGCTGACCATTCCGGTCGCAGAGATCACTTGGTAGATTGAATTGCAGTCAAAGGTGCCGAGAGTTACGCTGCCCGCTGATTCGCCGGGGACTTTCACGTAGATTTGTGTCAAAGGAGTCGTAAATGGCATTCGCCTGCCCACACTGCAATTCGGAAAACGCCGAGGGAGCCAGCTACTGCCGCTCCTGCGGAAAAGCACTTCCCAATCCGGCATCAACCGGTCCTCGCATCATCGAACCGTCCGGTTTCGCGACGACCGCGGCCGGATCGCGCGCCCAAACCGCCGAATTGCAGGCCCAGATCAAGAAAGCATCGGGGGCGTTGCTTGCCGTTGCGATCATTCAGTGGGCCGTTGGCGCGCTGCTCTACTTTCTGAGGGACCAATTCGCGGAAATACAGCAAATCGACCCGGATGGCATGAATATCGTCCTGGCCGCGGTCGCAATCATCGGTATCGTCTTCTTCGGTCTCTATCTTTGGAGTCGCAAGAGTCCGTTTCCGGCCGCCGTCGTCGGTCTGGTTGTTTTTGTGACGCTTCATCTGGTAGAAGCCCTGATCGATCCGACGACGCTCTACAAGGGACTCCTTGTAAAGATCATCATCATCGCCATTCTCGTGGGTGCTGTGAGAGCCGGCGTCCGTTACCGAGCGATCAAACGCCAGACGGAACAATAGCCGACCATTTTTCTTCCACGATAGGTCAACACGATGCGCGACGACCCAGAACCGTCCCAGGTCCGACCTATCGACGGCGAGCGACCGGAGATCGACAACCAGAATCCAACCGACCAATTGCCGCCAGCGCCGTCGACGCCGACGGACGACGTGCGACGAATGACCGTTCGGCCGCCCGTGGCGCTGCCCGCCCACTCGATAGCGTCCAGCGGTTCCGCCACAATGAAATTCTGCGACGTTTGCGGCGCAGCCTGGCAGCCGGAATGGGTTGCGTGCGCAGTGTGTTTGCAATCCGCATTGCCGAAGCCTGCCGTCGGTCCCCGAATCTCCCTCGCGTCGCCGCTCGCTCTCTACTTCGTTTTGCTGTCGACGTTCATTCCGGGGGCATTTCTGCCGGATACATTCGCGACGACCTTCGCGATTTCGCTTCTCGATTCGCTCATCGTGATCATCTGGTGTGTAGCGAGCTGGCGGGAGATCGTACCGCTTGTGCGCAGCGTTCCGACGGTCTTCAACATCACGGGTGCGATTCTGCTGGGCGTATTAACATTTACACTCGCTCACGTCAGCATGGGATGGATCATCGAGTGGTTCGGCATCGAAGAGATTTATTACTACTCCGAGAGTTTTGGCTCGGAGTACGGCTGGGGCGTGGTCATCCTGCTGATTTGCATCCAACCCGCCTTGATCGAGGAACTCGCATTTCGGGGCATTATTCTCGGCGGACTAAGAACTGCGATGGACGATCGCGACGCGGTCATTGTCAGCGCGATGATGTTCATGATCCTTCACGTGCAGGTATTCTCAATAGTCCACTTGTTACTCATGGGGATCTGCGCCGGCTACCTCCGGCTCAAGACCCGAAGCATCTGGCCTTGCGTTGCCCTGCACTTTACGCACAATTCCCTTGTCCTGTTATTTGAGTACATGCAGCTCCAATGATTCTGGAACACGACTTCATCACGACGCGACCGGAGGAAGACGCCTTCGCAACGATTGGCAGGCTTCTTGCTGATCTCGGCTTCAAGGAGAAGCGTAACAGCGACGGCCGGGATTTCGTTCGCGGACTGAAGCGAGCATCCGCTGCGCGGCGGCCCAGCGACCTGCCGCAGACTGTGCGCGTTGAGTTCGATCGCGGCCGCGTCAGCCTCGGCATCGTCCTGGAGACGCACGGCGCTATCAAGCCGGCTCATCGAGAAATGCTGCATACGCTCGCTGTCGTTATCGAAAACGTCGTCAGCCGTGACGTCTCGCCGGACATCGCTCGCCGCCCCTGGGACTTATTCGAAGCGATTCATAAGAAGCGCCGGGGATTCCTGGAAAACGTCATGTTGGTGATCCTCGTGCTGCTTCTTCTCGTCCTGCTCGTCGTGGCGATCGCCGTCAACCTGGGAGGCCGCTGAGACCAGCGGATCCTCCAGCACCGATGCCCACCAACATTCGCTATAATGCGGATCCAATCGCATCCCCGGGTTTGAGGACACGCCGCGCGGCGGTTCGTCTTGGTGTCAGAATGTCGCCCGTCTCGCATGCGGTGCCGCGGAGTTCCCGCTCAACCCGATGGCCATCAAAGAACTGACAGACGAACAGGTTCGCGACTGGTCGGTCCAGCAGAAAGACCGCTGGTGGCTGGAGAACGTCTACCGCGGCGATATGCCGCAACTCACGATCCGCTCCGCCATTACAGGCATGCTGCTCGGCGGCATCCTCTCGCTCTCCAACCTCTACGTCGGCGCCAAACTCGGCGCCGGCTTCGGCGTCGCGACGACGGCCGTCGTGCTCGCCTTTGCCGCATTCCGAGGTATGTCCCGCGTCGGACTCGGCAAGGACTTCACGCTGCTGGAAAACAACTGCATGCAGTCGATCGCCACGGCGGCCGGATACATGACGTCGGCGCTGATTTCATCCCTGCCCGCCTACATGGCGATCGTCGGGCACACGATTCCGATCTGGCAGTCGATCCTGTGGATCATCTCCATCTCGCTTCTCGGTGCATTGTTCGCCTTTCCGCTCAAGCGCCGATTCATCAACGACGAACAGTTGCCGTTTCCGGAAGGCCGCGCCGCCGGACGCGTCATGGAGGCGCTGCACTCCGACGATCCGCGCGAAGGCGTGCTCAAGACGCGCATCCTCGCTGTCTCCGCGGCCCTCGGGGCCCTCATCGAGTGGCTGCAAGCCGGCTTCACGATCGCCGGCGTCGCGCCGATCCCTGCCGCCATCAGCGGTCGATTCAGCCGCGCCGTCGACTGGATTGCCGCCCGCCAGATCAATGGAATTACGCTTTCCCAATTGAGTGTCAGCTTCACGATTAACACCGCCGTCTTCGCCGTCGGCGGTCTACTCGGCATCCGCATCGGTCTCTCCTTCCTCGTAGGCGCGATTCTCAACTATTGCGTGATCGCCCCACTCGTGATCCCCGGCGGTGAAATTGTCCTGCGCGCCGGCGGCAACGTGTACGACATCCGCAACTGGTCGGTCTGGGCCGGCGCCGCCATGCTGACAACCGCTTCCATTCTTCCCATCCTGATCGACTGGCGCAAGGTCGTCGCCCCCATCCAGGCGCTGTTCGGTCGCCGAAACGTCGCCGGCGACGACCCGCTCGCCGACATCGAGGTGCCCACGCGGGTGTTCGCGATCGGCATTCCCGTCGTCGGCGCGATCGTGGTTGCGCTCGCGTACTGGTTCTTCGATATCACACCGGGCATGGGCATCATTGCGATCCCGCTCGTCTTTTTGCTGACGGTCATCGCCGCCAACACCACGGCCCATACCGGTCAGACGCCCAGCGGCGCCATGGGAAAGATCACGCAGTTGATTTACGCCGGCCTTGCTCCGGATACGATCAAGACGAATATCATGACGGCCGGGATTGCTAGCGACGCGGCGATCAGCGGTTCGTCGTTGCTGCAGGACATCAAGCCCGGCTACATGCTCGGCGGCAAGCCGCGACACCAGGCGATCGGACATGTACTCGGCATCATCGCCGGCAGCGTCTGCGCCACCATCGTCGCCTACCCGCTCTTCTTCAAGACGTATGTCGAAAAGGGATCCACGCTGGAATGGCCCATGCCCAGCGCCGACGTCCTGAAGGCAATCGCCACGTTGCTTTCGGGGGACGCCGGCAAGCTGCCGCATAACGCGATAATCGCCGCATTGACTTTTGCCATCGCGGGCGTCCTCCTCGAACTCCTGCGACGCCTCACGAACGGCCGCTCGCCGCTTCATCCCATCGGAATCGGTTTCGCGTTTGTCATTCCCTTCTGGGCTTCGTTCATGCTCTTCGCCGGCGCGTTCACGTTCTGGCTCACGTCGATCCTGTTCAAAGCCGGCAGGACACGGCGCATCCTTGTCGATAACAGCGAAACGCTCTGCGCCGGTCTGCTGACCGGTGCGTCGCTCGCGGGCATCATTTTTGCAATGTACCAGGCGAAGTTGTTCGAGGCGCTGATGAAGGCGTTGCCGGCGTTGTAGTTCGCCGCGTGAGACAATCAACCGATCTGCAATCCCGGGGAATGCGGGCGTCTCGCCCGCACACAACACTCACGTAACGCGATACACCTGCCGGCCCTTGACTGCAAATTGCTCAATGGATTGCGGCACTGCACCCGCGGCGGATCAATCGTCGGCCGAATGGGTTTCCACCGGCTCGAACCGGATGCAATACCCGCTGCGCCAGATGGGAAACGCCACTTCGCAGCGAAACCCGACGAACATGGAGTGTCTCCAGCCGACGCGATCGAACAGGTATCGCGTCAGCTCCGCGTGGCGCGGATAGGCGTCTGTATGTGCGTCGTCAAAGTGATGGCCGAGCAGTTGCAGACGAGGACCGTTGGGGAAACGCGTCAACCAGCGATCGGCCGGATGCGTATCGAGGTTCGGTCCCCAGAGCTGCACGTCGATCGTCGGCCGGAACCGGCGCTCCATGTCGCGATGGAGATAGACGTCGAAGACCAAATGGCGCGCCGGATAGAACAGCAGCGTCCAGACCTCATCCAGCGACGGCTTGTTCGTATCCGGGATCGTGACGGGATGCACACTGCGGTTGGCGATAATGACGTCGAGCGCCATCTCGGGCGTCAGCGCCTTGTGATCGATGATCTGGACGAGCTGCCCTTCCGATCCGCGCGATGTCACGAGCGGCAGCGGATCGGAGCAGAACTCCTCGAGGATCGCATTCGGCGTCAGACCGTGCGCCGGAATCTCGTCGAGCGAAGCGAAGATCTTTCCCTTGACCCGCTTCTCTTCCGATCGCGTATCGCCGGCGCGAAATGCAAACGGCATCGGCTCGGCGCCGATCCGCTGACCGATCTCGCCGTGCGCGAGAACGCGCTCGAATGACATCGGATCCGTCGGATGCGGCTGGAACATGTACACGACGACTTTCGCGTCGCACTGCCGCCCCATGACTTTCGCCGACGCGCTGAACAAATGCTCTCGGGCCAATGCCGCTTCGCGAATCGGCGCCGCGCCGGAGCCTTCGCCGTCGCGCCGGGGCATCGCCTCAATTCGTTCGGCGAGCTTCGCCTGGCTTCCGCCCACTTCCTTGAGGAAGTTCTCGAACTGACGAATCGCCGCCGTCGCGGCCGCAACGTTCGCTTCATCTCCGCCGTTCTTCTCGAATCCCTCGATGAAGATTTCCAGGCCGCGAATCCCCGGCAACTTCGTAAGCACTTCGAGCGTGACCGGATCGGCCAAGGCCGTCACAACCCGCTGGCACGTATTTCGAACGATGGAGAGATGCCGCGACATGCCCGAAGCGCCGCGCGCGTGATCCGGCAGGGAATCCACCAGCGAGGTCAGGACCGAGTGCAGCCGCCGAGCGAGTTGCCCCGCACGGGATACCTGCTCTGCCGAGAGCGAAACCGGGCGATGTGCGCGTAGCGGATTTTCTGTAACCCCAGCCATGACAAGCTCTCGGGAACGTTGCGTCAGTCTGTTTCGGAATCGATGAGGCATTTTTGTCGCACAAAGTCTTGACAGCAAGCGGCCGTCCGGAGTATTGTCCTGAGGACAGACCTGAGGATAGATATCAGGTCACCTTTTGTCAAGGAAACGCACGGAGGTTTCCGGTCTCGGTAATGACAGGCCGCTTTGTCCGGCCAAATATCAGGAGACGAAATGACAACCGTGAGTCATGCCTGTCATTGACGCATACCACTCCTGAACAAGAGAGCCATCGCGTGAAGCGACACGCCGACTCGGCGGACGCGCGATGCTCACCGTGAAGTCACTCGCACCATAGATCGCAAGGACGGAGTCAAGAAAATGTCGAATCGTTATGCACTGACGACGCTCGTCGCGTCACTCGTCATGGCCGTCGTCGCCACAGCCAACGCCGCGGATTCGATCCGCATTTCAGAGTTCTATTCGAACGCCTGCAGTACCCAGCAGTTCATCGAACTGAACATTCCCCGTGGCGGCGGCCGAACGCTCGGACGACAAGTCCGCATCTTCGACCAGAACGGCAACCTGACCAGGACGCTGACGTTCAGCGCCGACATCCCCGACGCCGACGCCTCGCGCGTCCTCATCGCAACACCGAATCTCGCGGCCGCCGCAAACGTCGCGACTGACGCCGTCATCGGCGGTCTGAACGCAGGTGATCTCGACGTCAACGGCGGCGCCATCTGGTACGGCTGCTGCGACGTCGACTCCGACATCGACGTGGTCCTTTACGGCGACTACCTCGGTCCAGTGCCGCCGACGGGCACGTCGATTGTGACTGGCGGCTACGACGACTTGCTTCCGACGAACGGCGTCTCCGTCGTCCGACTGTTCCCTCAGCCCGAATTCGATATTGCGGTTCCGACGCCGGAGAACCAAGCCGGCGCCGTCGGTCATCTGGCTGAGACCGGCGATATTGATGATGACGGCGACGTCGATCTCGTCGATGCCGGCCTGTTCGCCGCCGCGCTCGTCGGCAACAACGTTGACGCCGGCCAGGCGGCACGCTGCGACCTTGATTGCAGCGGCGAACTCGACGGTCCGGATATCCACGAGATGATTCAATTGCTCTCGCCGGCGTCAAACGAGCTTCCGCCCTGCCCCGGCATCTTCGAACCGTACGTCTCAATCACATACGATCCGCTCGACATGTTCGTGCCCTACACGGGCCCCGCAACGCCGGCCAACACGTTCTTCACGTGGGCCGTTACAGCATTGGACGTGCCGAACGTCGTCCTGGCGCACGCCGAGGGGCAGATCTGGGCATCCGTCAATGACGGCTGTTCGTGGACATCCATCGCGCAGACGGATCAGAGCGGCGGCCTCTATCGAATTGAGCCGGGACCGCTCGGCTTCGCCTATGCCTGGGTCGACAACGGAACCGGCAGCACCGACCCCGGCGCCGGCATCTACCAGATTCGCTATGACGCGGACGCGGTTCCCGCCTTCGACGTCGAGTTCCGCCGAGCCCCGGTCTCGCAGATGAACGGCTTCGGCGTCGATCATCTCAACCCGCATCATGTTCGAACCGCGAACACGGACGGTGAATTGCAGGACTCCCTCGACGGCGGTCAATCGTGGCAACGCATCGGCGTTCCGGCATCGACGTCGTCCGTGCTCGCCTACGTCACGGAGTTCGATCCGAATGATCTGGATCACGTCGTGTACGGTCGCGTATCGGAAGGTGCCTACGTCACATTCGACGGCGGCAACAGCTGGACGCAGTCGGGCGGCCTGCGATCGATTCCGACGCGCGGCAACAACTTCTTCAGTGCAACGATCTCGCCGGTTGACGGCAACATCGTGTTCGGCATGGGCATCGATCTCGGCGAAACGGGACTTCCCGGCGATCCGCCGGCGCCGCCCTCACACGGCAAGCACATTTACGCTTCGACTGACGGTGGCCTGACGTTTGCACCCGTTCTCAGCCAGGGCACAGGTGGCGGCGAACCCGGCGAAGGCGTGTTCATGCAGAATCAGCCCGTCATGAAGTCGGACTGGGAAAACCCGACGAAGTTCTACTACCTGTTCGGAACAAGTTGCGTCTTCGGCGGCACCTATTTCTACGGCTACGACCTGACGACGGGCGTTCTTGAAACGGCGATCGCGGACGAAAACAACGGCTGCATTCCGAAGCCGCGGCAATTCGAATGGTCGCGCACCAATCCGGGGGCATTGCTGATGGGCTTCGAGTTCATCGCCAACTGATTTTGCAGAAAAACTGACGGCGTGAATTGACGTCAGAACGAATTCCAACGTGGCGCTCAACCAAGAGAGGAGAATTGAGCATGGGTAAGAAGAATCTGTTTGTGGCGGCAATCGCCGCACTGCTCGGCGGATCGACCGCCTTCGCAGGCATCCCTTCGGCAGTTTACGACAACATCGGCGGCCCGAATGACGGCCTGAGCTTCTCGTCCAACGTCCTGAATGACAACTGGATTTACGACGATTTGCACGTTTCAGGCGGCGGCCTCCTGGCCGGGTTTTCGTTCGCATACGGCACGGAAGCGTTTCAGGGATTTGCCGAAGGCGACGGCGACGTCGTTCTCTATCTGGATGACGGTGCAACGTCCCCCGGCGTTCTCGACACGAACGAGGATACGCTCCTGTTGACCGACAACTACCGAGGCCTGTCTGCCACGGCAGGAAACTTCGGCGCCGTCATCTACGAGCGACAGGACACGATCCTGCCCGTTCCGAGCATCGTCATTCCCGACGGCGCGACGATCTGGGCCGGCATGAAGTTCTCACACGCGTTCGGCGGTAACCTCCACGGCGTTCACTTCGCGCCGATCTCGATCGGAACGTCGGATCAGTTCACATACGACGACAACAACCCGCCGTTCGATCTCGTGACCTTCGGCCTCCCGGCGAACGCGGGACTCGGTTGGGAGCTCTACACAGTCCCGGTCCCCGAGCCGACGACCCTCAGCCTGCTGGCAATCGGCGGCATCGCCTTGCTTCGCCGCCGACGCTGATCGGCAATCTCGAATCCAACGCCGCCGACCAATGACCTAGTTCGGCTGCGATGCACAGCCCCACTACCTTCCCAAGATGAAGAAAGCCCCTGACCGCACGGTCCGGGGCTTTCTTCCATTATTCGGGATTCAATTCGGCGTCTACCAGGCGGGCCCGACGTGTCGCCCGCCGCGATCCTCGCCGTTCAGACGACGCGCGACTTGATCGATGATGCCGCGCACGATGCCCGTCATGATCGGCAGTAATGCACCGAAACAGACAATCTGCATTCTCGGATAAGCGTCTCGAGCGACGACCAACGCAAAGGCTCCCATGAACAAGCCGAGCAGAATCGACGCAGCAATCGTGTTCACGACTTTCCATCGAAGCGTGCGAGACGTTGCGCCGTACCAGCCGATCCATCCGAGCAACCCCGTCCAGGCGATCGGCAACACGGCCATCATCGTCAAATGCACGTTCAACGTACTGCCGTACCCGTTCAGATGTTCGGGCCAACTCGTGTGTTGGTAATACCAGCATCGAAGGACGTCGGCCGTGAGATACGCCCCCAGTGCGATCGACGCGTCCAGAAGAATGACCCACAGGCGCGACGGCGTCTTGACATCATTCGCGACCGGCGCACGCGACGCCACAATCGATCGAAAGAGCGAATACCCCAGTGCAAACATCGACGACACGGCCAGGAATACAAGGTAAAACGGCGCAATCAGAGCGGTCCCGATCGCGTACCCGTAATGGGAATGCTTCTTTTCCATCTGCCCCCGCCCCCGCGCTGGAACCCGGCCCGATCGACTCGGCGCAAGGGAGCCGCTCCGCATTGGAACGACGTCCAGCAGGTAATTCTACCATTCGCAGGAAGCAGGATTCAACGATCTCGGACGCTGTCTGTCGCAAGTTGCTCGACTGCTGCGCCCACAATCCGATAGACGCGCCAATCCGGCGTGGAGAACGCGATTGGCAATTCGACGAGCCTATTCGGATGATCCGCAGTACGGGTCACGAGATACTCCGCCCGATAATCCTTCGCAAGCGACCGAGCTCGCTCAACATCCATCGCGCGATATCCGGCCAGGCACTGCTCGAGACTCGTGAACCGAACGCCGGACACATCCACAAGACGCTCGTACCACGTCAGCGTGTCCGCCGGAAGAATCGGCATGCACTTCCAGTCAATCACAATGCCGCGGCCCGCATTCAGTCGAAAACCCGCCAGATCCGGCGGGACGACGAATTGTGTCCCGATGGGCGTCGATCGACACCAATGGTACAGAGCCGCCTCCGACGGCGATGGCGGTGGTCCGAGTCGATCCTTGCGTTGCGTGCCGACGCGCCAGACAAACCCCAGCGCGAACGCCACGCATGCCATCGCGAGGGCACTGTCACGAATCGAACCGAAATGTCGTTCGATTTGCCGGAGAGAATGCAGCAATTGGATGCGCGACGCGAACGCGCCGATCAATGCCGCCAAGGCGATCGAAGCCTGCAGCCGACCGATGCCGAGACAAATCAACGCCGTCAGGATCGCAGTCTGGACCGCGACCAGCCGCGCCAGGTTTGCCCTCGTGTCCAACGCCATCCGTCCCGAAACCGCGACCGAGACGATCGTGCCGCAAGTGACCAATCCGTAGTTCTCGACGCCGGCGACAAAAAGCGCGGCCCCCGTCATTACCAGGATGACGGCGCAATTCGCCGGCGCGATACTCGTGGAGAGCGTCGCCCGAACGATCGCCCCCGCGACAAGCAGGAGCGCCGTAACGATCAGAAATGGAATCAAGCGATACGGAAACAGCAGCGCCACGAGATCGACCTGCCAGATCGTCGTCAGCAGCATACCTGTCACGATGATCCCGACGAGCACGCCGGCGACTGAATGCGTCATGCGATTCACGCTGCGCGGCGCCGCGACCGCCAGCGCCACGCCGCCCGCGAGCATTAACGACGCGAACTGAATGAAGGCGTCGATCTTCCAGGTATGCGGTCGCGAGTGATACGGCATATACAGGTCGTGAAGAATCCACTGGGCCGACTTGGCCGCCAGCAACTGTTCTTCCGTTCGCGACTCAGCAATAAACGGCGTGTGATAGAGCACGGCCATCGCCAGCGGCGTCAGCAGCCACAGGGCGCCGCGCGTTTTCAACGCCCTGTAGTTCAGCACGACAACGGCGCCTGAAATCAATACGCCCCATACCATGTAGTTGATATGGAAGATTGACGCCGCCCCCAATACGACGCCCGCGTTGCGAACGCGGCCGAGACACAGCAATGTCAGCCCCGCAAACAGACCGACGGCGCCGATCGTCGACGGCTGGAAGATCATTCCGACTAGCGACGTCATGCCGACGTACGGCAGCGGAATTGCGATCATGAAGAACGCCGTCAGCGCCGTTACGACCAAAGGTCGATCGAACCATCGCCTCGCCAACCCGTGAAGGCAGAAGATCACGACGCTTGCGGCCGCCGCGTTCGCCAGCGCGAACATCAACGGCATCGGTCCGATCGCCGCAAAGAGCTTCATCAGCGGAACAAACGCGGAATGATGCGCACTCGTCGTACACGTGAACCAATCGCCGGCGAGAAAGTCCCGGTTCAGGGCATGCAAACCGTGCAGCAGGTATTGGTAGTGATTGCTGACGCCGAATGCGAGACCGTTGGCGAGAGCGAACGAAACGGCGATCGCCACGAGCCCCGCACACTCAAACAGGCGCGACGTAAACTCGCGTCGATTCAGATTGCCCGGCATGCCAGTCATGGGTTGCATTTCACCGCTGTGACGCTGGGGCTTTACTCTGCTTGATCGCCAGGATTCCCTGGTTCACGCAGAAGCGGCCGAGAGAACGACCGTAAGCGTCCATGCGGCGGAGCAGGGGCTGCAGCATTCGAATCTGGAACGGGAACAAATGAAACCCGCGACGATCGACGATGCTCACGTTCTCTGTTGTGAACCACGAATGGAAATCGCGCCACGTCGGCCAATTCTCGATGCCCTTGTATGGCCGCCAATCGAGCCGATTCGCCAACGCGCAAAGCCAGTACCACGTGTGGTTGTTGGATGTGATCGCGACAAGACCGCCCGGCTTGCAGACGCGAATGAGCTCGCGCACCGCCCGCTGCGGAAATCGCGTGTGCTCGATGCACTCCGAACTGATCACCACGTCGAATGAATCGCTGTCGAAGTCGAGATTGAGCACGTCCCCAACGACGGTCTCGGCATCGCACTTCTCACGCACGTGACTGAGCAGACGGGGCCCGATGTCCAGCGCCGTGACATCCGCGCCTCGAAGACATGCGGCGCGGCTGAACCAGCCCGTTCCGCAGCCGGCGTCGAGCAGTCGGCGGCCTCGCAGGTCGATGCCCTTGAGAAAAACCTCGAACACGATGTGCAGTCGACGCTCGAGATCGTACATGTTCATCACGTCGTCGAATTCGTCGGCGATGGAATCATAAAACAACTCGACAGGCGGATGACCCGTTGCCGGATCGACGGGAATTGACGGCTCCGCCGGAATCGGGAACGTGATCGCCGGCGCGCCGCTGCGCATCTGCGAAAGCACCTCGTCCGCCTGATGCTCACGAACCTGCCCGCCGACGTCCTCGATCGAAATGGGGGTATCGTGTGCGACAGGCCGCCCTGTGCGGTCAGGCCTGTCCGCAAGTGTTGATACGCCGGAATTCCGGGATTCAGGTTCCATGATCGATCGCCTCCTCGCGCAAATGAACCGTGCGTCTCCGCGCACGCGAGTGAAGTCAGCCCACGCCCGACGCCCGCCGAGCAAGGACCGACAAATCACCGAAGGCAACATCGAACCAATTACGAGAGTGATTGATGATCGCCCCGACGCGACGGACCTTTGCGCAAAAATTGCAGCGATCACACAGTCGGCCGATTCCAAGAGCCATCGGCTTCGGTATTTGGGCGAGACACCTGGCTCCGTTCGTCCGACCAGGCCATTCCGACGATTCCGATCACCGCGCGGCTCCGGCAGCCTGAATTCGGGACACACAGAGTCTGCTTTTCTACCGAAAGTGCCGCGACAGACCGAAAATTGTTGCGAATCAGTGTGACAGATGATACCATCCTAACGAGCGCTCGTTTGGAGATTGCCATGGCCACTGCAACAACGAACTCGACCCGCGACCAGCTGTTCCACACAGCAAGCCAGATGTTCTGCGAGAAGGGGTTCCACGCCACGAGCATCCGTGACATCGCGGAACGTGTCGGCATCCAGGGCGGCAGCATCTATTCGCACTTCGAGTCGAAAGACGACTTGCTTTGGAGCATCGTCCAGCACGCGGCTGATCGGTTCTTTTCCGCCATCCGCCCAGTCGCCGGCGCTGACATGGGGATCACGCAGAAGCTCCGCAAGGCCGTCATCACGCATGCGGAAGTGATCACGAGCGATCTCGACGCCGCGGCGGTCTATACCGTCGAGTGGCGACACCTGTCGCCCGAGCGCCGCGCCGAAGTCACGAAACTGCGCGACGAATACGAATCCATCTGGCGCACGATGGTCGATCAGGGCATTCGCGAGGGCTATCTCGCTGCGTCCGACGCGGCAGGCGCCTCCCGATTCATCCTGTCGTCGCTCAATTATCTGTTCACCTGGTTCCGGCCCGATGGTCCGCTGACCGCCGAAGAAGTCGGGACATTGATCGCAGACTACACCTTCGACGGTCTCCGCCGCCGAACCGTGTAACAACGAAACATCGCAAGCAGCGCCGGCAAACCAGGTCGGCAAGAGATGAAACACTGAGGTAGTGCCTCAGGAGGATACGAATGGTGCAGCCGACACGCGAACGACTGAACGATCAACCCGGCGATCCGGGGTTCGAAGAGAATCTGGCGAAGTTCGAAGCCCGCGTCGCGCGCGGCGACAAGGTCGAGCCGGGTGACTGGATGCCCGACGCCTATCGCCAGCAGCTCATCCGTCTGATCCACGTTCATGCCAACAGCGAAATCTGCGGGGCGCTTCCAGAGGGTACGTGGATTCCGCACGCCCCGAGTCTCAAACGCAAGATGGCCCTCGTCGCAAAGGTCCAGGACGAAGTGGGTCACGGTCAACTTCTATACCGCGCCGCCGAAACACTCGGCAAGAGCCGCGAAGAGATGATCGACGAGCTGATCGAAGGCAAAGCGAAGTACTCCAACGTGTTCCACTATCCGGCCGAAACCTGGGCCGACGTCTGCGTCATCGCCTGGCTGATCGATGCCGCCGCTATCGTCAATCAGAAGATGATGGCCGAAGGATCCTACGGTCCTTACGCCCGCGCCCTGAAGCGCATCTGCTACGAAGAGGCGTTCCATCTCACGCACGGCTACGACATGTGCATTTCGATGGCGACGGGCACAAAGCTCCAGCGCGACATGCTGCAGGACGCCGTCAATCGCTGGTGGAAGCCGATCATGATGTTCCACGGCCCCTCCGACAAGGAGTCGAAGCACACGGAACTGCTCATGCGCTGGCGCATCAAACTGAAGACGAACGACGCGCAGCGGCAGGAATTCCTCGTCAAGTATCTGCCGAAGATGTTCAACCTCGGCCTGACAGTACCGGCCGAATGGGATCTGAAGTTCGACGAGAAGACAAGGACGTGGACTTACAACGAGCCGGATTGGGACGAGTTCGTACACGTCGTGCGCGGCAACGGCCCCGTCAGCGCACAGCGGCTGGAAACGCGCCGACTGTCGCACGAACACGGCCGTTGGGTGCGCGAAGCGCTCGCCGCCGCCGCAAGCGGCCGGCGCGTGCCGATGCCGAATTGATGGACCCGGCGTAGGATGGGCCGTGCCCACCAGTGCGTGTAGCGTGTAGGTCGGGTCATCGACCCGACAATCTTGCAGAGCGGGTCATCGACCCGACAGGAATGTCGACACAGAGGCGAATATGACTGACACACAATGGCAAGTCTTCGAGGTCTTCCACCAGCCCGTCCGTGGCGAACCCCACGTTCACGTGGGCAGCGTCCATGCGCCGGACGCAGAGACGGCCATCCTGATGGCGAAGGAACAGTTCGCGCGACGGCAGGCCTGCGTCAATATCTGGGTCGTCCGCGCAGACGCGATCACCGCCACCACCTATGAAGACGCCGACATTTTCGAACACGGCACGGACAAGAGTTACCGTGAAGCATTCGGCTATGAAACGACGAAACGCGCGAAAGCCGTCGGAGACTCGGCGGAACTCTGATCGTCGAAGGACAAGACACGTCGGCGCATTTCGACGCGCCGCCTGGCCACCAGGATTAATGCCATGAGCGACAAGTACACACCCGACACGCTGACGCCGGAATTGAAGGCCGCCGTAATCGATCTCCTCTACCGCCTCGCCGACGACAGCATCGTCATCGGACATCGCAACTCCGAGTGGACAGGCATCGGTCCGATCCTGGAGGAAGACATCGCGTTCTCCTCGACGGCGCAGGACAAGATGGGGCACGCCCTGGCCTTCTACAATTTGCTGCACGAACTCGGCGAACCGAAGCCCGACGATCTCGCCTTCCTGCGCGACGCGAAGGACTTCCGATGCTGCAGCTTCGTCGCGATGAGCCACCTGCCGGCGAACGCGGAAGGCGATGTGCCGGAACTGATGAACAACCCGACGCGCAATCGGCTCATCGTTCACGGCGACTGGTCGATCTCCCTCATGCGGCAGTTCCTCTTCGTCGAGGCCGACGTCCTGCGAATGCACGCACTGGAGTCCAGCACCTACCAGCCGCTCGCCGCCATCGCTCGAAAGATCCGCGGCGAGCTGAAGTATCACTTGATGCATGCCGAGTCGATGCTGCGCCATCTCGCGACGGGAACCGATGAAAGCCGAAAACGCATGCAACAGGCCCTGAATTCCGTCTATCCGCACGCCCTCGGACTCTTCGAACCGACGCAACACGACAAGACGCTCGCCAACGCCGGCATCGCACCAGGCGAAACGCATCTGCGCGACGAGTGGATCGAACACATCACGCCGCTCCTCGCAGGCGCGGGCCTCCGCCAGCCGACGGATGTTGAACCGGTCTTCGGTGGTCGCAAAGGACGACACGGCGACGAACTCGTCGCGCTGCTGGCCGACATGCAGAAGATCTACCGCATGGAACCGACCGGCACCTGGTAGACCCGTAGGGTGGGCCGTGCCCACCAATGCGTCGAATGTCTGCCGTAAATCTTGGTGGGCACGGCCCACCCTACACCGGGCAACAACATGACCACGACCCGACAACGTACTGATGCCACGCAACGCGTCTGGAACGCCCTGCAGGATGTGACCGATCCCGAGATCCCGGACATCTCCGTCGTGGAACTCGGTATCATCCAGCGTGTCGAGGCGACGGACGACACGGCAACCATCGACATGTGCCCAACCTTTGCCGGTTGCCCCGCCCTCGATTACATGCGTGACGACATCCGCAAACACGTCACCGCCGCCGGATTCGATCACGTCAGAGTCAACATCGTGTTCGATCCGCCGTGGACGACCGATCGCATCACTGACGAAGGCCGCCGCAAACTCAAGGCCTTCGGCCTCGCCCCGCCGACGAAATGCAGCGGCGGCCCGGTCACAGAAGCAATCATCCGCGACGTCGCATGCCCCTTCTGCGACTCACACGACACGACGCTGGAGTCCATCTTCGGACCGACGCTTTGCCGCGCGATTCACTACTGCAATGCCTGCCGGCAGTCGTTCGAGCAGTTCAAGCCGGTCGAGTAATCACGCAATTCCCAATTTGCTCGGAACCAATGCGTCTCCATCGCGCAACGAATGCGGGTGTCGCCTGGCCTTCGCAAACCAATTGTCGCCGACCATAATGGTCCGCCATGAACTACTACGACATCTGGTGCAACCTCAAGGACACGCGGAGCGACATTGCATTTGCCCGGAATCTCTCCGACTTCCTTGAGCATCTCAAGTCGAAGAATCTCCTCGAAAGCTGGACGCTCACGCGTCGAAAGCTCGGGTTCGGCCCGCCCGAACTGGGCGAATTCCACGTCCGCATCGCGTGTCGTGATCTGGCGCAGCTCGATGAGGCCTTCGATGTTGCCGCGCGCCGATCGGGCGACGTCGAAATCATGCACGCCAAGGTGTTTGCGATGGTGACGGACTTCCGCTCGGGGCTCTCTCGGGACTTTCCCGACGCCGTGAGAGAAACTCCGTAAATCACCAAACGACCCGATGCCCCGTTTTGCCGTTATTTCCAGGGCGACGAAAATTCGTAATCTCCCGCGCCGACACGACACACCACAGCGCGATCCGTGCGGCGCAGCACTTCAACATCCTCCGACGCCCCGAACGCCTGTCCGCCCATGCGGACCTCATCGGGATTCGCCGTCGGCACATGGATCTCGGCTGTCACGTTCGCCGGGATACTCACCTGCAGCGCCATGCGTTTTCGCTCGATTTTCCAGTCGCAGTCAACGCGACCGCGAATCGTGTCCAGATGTCCTCGGGCCCACGTCAATTCGCCCCCAGGCATCGGTCGGATCACGACGCGCTCATACCCCGGATGCGCCGGATCGGGATTGATTCCGACGATCGATCGCATCATCCACTCGCCGACAGAGCCCAGCGCATAATGTGCGAACGAATTCATCCCCGGATTCTGAAAGCCGCGCCCTTCGACGTAACCGTCCCAGCGTTCCCAGATCGTCGTCGCCCCGTGGTCGATCGCATATCCCCACGACGGCATCGTGCGGTTCGTGATCAGCCGATAGGCCTCGTCGTTGTATCCGTTTGCCGTCAGTTCGTTCATCAGGCAGATCGTGCTGTGGAAACCCGTCGCAATGTTCCCGTCGTATCGCTTGAACGTCTCGGCCATGCGCTTCGCCGCGGCCGCCCGCTTCGACGCCGGCAACAACTCAAAATGTAGCGCGATCGCATATCCCGCCTGCGTATCGCCCTCCATGCGCCCGTCGTCGTTCACATACGTATTATTGAACGCCGCTCGGATTCTCCCTGCGAGTTCACCGTAACGCTTCGCATCGTCCAATCGCCCAATCGCTTCCGCCATGCGTGCGAATAGCTCCGTCGATCGCGCGAAGAACGCGGTCGCGAACGCCTCTTTCGGCATCTCCGCACCGTGCTCGGGCCAGCCCGCCAGCTTCAGCGTGTCGGCATTCAGCCAGTCACCATAATCGTTATGCCGCTTGTTCTTCCACAGCAAGTCCGGGTTCTCACGATGGATCCAGTCGATCCATCGCTTCATCGCGTCGTAGTTCTCTTCGATGATTCGCGTGTCGCCATAGTTCACGTAGGCCGTCCACGGCACAAACACGCCCGCGTCGCCCCATGCCGGCACGCCGGAGAATCGAACCTCGGCGTCGAACGGATGCGGTGCAAAATCCGGAAAGCGACCGTCCTTGGTTTGTGCATCACGCATGTCGCGCATCCATTTTTCGAAGAATGCCGCCATGTCCAAGTTGAACGTCGCCGTCTGCGCGAATGCGAGGATGTCCCCCGTCCAACCCAGCCGCTCATCGCGCTGCGGACAGTCCGTCGGCACGCTCATCATGTTTGCCCGCTGCGTCCAACGAATATTCGACCACAACTTGTTCAGCATCGGATCGGAACATTCAAACCCGCCGGCGACATTCGCCGCAGAATGAACCACGCACCCCGTCAAAACCGACAACGCGGGCCGTTCCACAAGTCCCGTCACTTCGACAAAACGAAACCCGTGATAAGTAAACTGCGGCTCGAACGTCTCAACGCCTTCGCCCGCGAGCGTATACCGATCCGTCTGCACCGCCGCGCGCAGGTTCTCAACATAGATCGTGCCGTCGGGATTCAGAACTTCGGCATGTCGCAGCGTGATTTCCTGACCGGCCGTACCTGCGACCGACAACCGGCACCAGCCGACCATGTTCTGGCCCATATCAAAGACGTAATGCCCCGGCTTCGGCTCGCTGACGCCGATCGGCATGACTTCCTGCGTCACGCGAATCGGTTCGTTACGCTGCGCTACGAGTTCACCCATCGGTGGTGCGAATTCGCGGGCCGCATTCCACGCGCCGTCGTCAAACGCCGGCTCACTGACGCCTGCCACTCGACGCCGTGCATCGATCGTCTCGCCGTCCAGCAGGTCCGCTACGCGCACGGCGCCGTCCAGCGTGTACTTCCACGAACCATCCGACACGATCAACTCTCGCCGACCGTCGCTGTATTCAACTTCGAGCTGAAATAGCAGCTGTGGTCGTCGACCGTAGATGCCGCGAGGGCGACCGCCGGGGACGATGTGCGTCAGACCAATGCGGCCCGCGTACCAGCCGTCCGCAAGCTGTGCGACCAGAGCGTTTTCGCCGCTGCGAACCATCGACGTTACGTCGTATGTCTGATACTGGATGCGCCGATGATAGTCGGTCCATTCCGGCGCGAGCTGCCGATCACCGACGCGTTTTCCGTTCAGACTCAGCGCATACAGCCCCTGCGCCGTCACATAGACTGTCGCCCGCGAAATCTCTGCGTCCTTTTGCAGCGCAAACGCCTTGCGCATCATCGGCGGAGTGAGCGGATCGACACCCCGGGGGCCGTGTGATACCAAATCGCCATCGACAAGACGATCTGGCGACCAGTCGTTCGTTTCGATGCTGTCCGACGCTGTGACGATGGCTCGCCCCGCGAGGTTCTTGCCGTCGTGAAGTACTTCCATCTCCGCCAGGGCCAAACCGAATTCCGTCGCGCTGCGCCGCCCCAATCGCGTGACCGTCAAGCGAATGTATCGCCCATGAGTCGACTTGAATTCGAAGTCAACCGATTCGACGCCCGGATTCGCAACGTCCTCAGCCGTTCGATCCACGATCGTCGTACTGTCGGCGAACGTCGCGTCATTGGAGGCCTCGATGCGAAAACGCACGGGAAACATGAACCCTGGCACATCCTCGCGCCAGTCATACGGCCGCGCCGGATAGAGCTTCACGGCATTAAACGACTTCAATTCACCCAGATCGATCACAATCCACTTTACGGCGTCAGCGGTTGCAACGAACGCAGAGTGATAGCCGTTGTTTCCCGGTGCAAACGTATCGCCCGTCGCCGCCTCGCCGATCCATTTCGCCTTCCAGTCCGCAGGTTCGAGCAAACCGACCGTCCAGCGACCGGCGGCGCTCCATTCGGATACAACACCGTCGCCGTCCCAAACGCGAACGCGCCAGAAGACCCGCGATCGCGACTTCAATGGCTCGCCGCCATAAACGATTTGATTCGTCGCGTTCGAATCCACGCGACCGGAGTTCCACAAGTCCGCGTCTCCCGCCGCCAGCTTGGCAACCGTCGACGCCGCCTCGATCTGATAAGCGACCTGCCGCGCGCCCCGCGCTTCCGATGTCAGCTCCCAGCTCAAACGAGGCCGCACGACATCGATCCCCGATGGATCGACGAGATATTCGCATCGCAGATCGGCAGGCGCGCTTGCGACAACGGCTGCAGGCTCGGCCGCCAATCCGACAGTCGCGATCACGCCGACAAACACACAACACAACAAGACCACGCGATCGTTCATGATGACTCCAACAGGGGGCGCGATCGCAGCCGCGCGATTGGCCGGAGAACCGGAACATTGCGACTGAGACGCTGCGCAAACACGTGCACTATTATTTGCGAATCCGAGCGGTGCGTAAGGCGACGATTCTCGCGCAAACGGGACAAACAATGCATCTTGCCCGCGGCTCGCGACGACCGAGCACTGCCAGTCACCAAGTGCATTTCGCCCGGAGGGCGCGCGATCATAGCCGGGGATTTCAATCCCCGGTCATGTCATGGTGCAATGAACGCCGCGTCCGGAGGACGCGCGACCACACGACGTCCGCCCTGCCAGGCGGCATCTACTAATTGAAAACACAGCCCAGGGACTGAAGTCCCTGGCAAAGACCGCACGCCCTCCGGGCGGATGTCGACTCCCAGTGCGAATCTCGAAGAGTCGCCGATTCAGGATCGATCGACCACGACGCGCCCCGCCTTCAGGACCTTCGCGACAGGATTCACGCCGACGTTGTATGCCCAGCGGTTCACATTCGGCACGTCCAGAATCAAAAGGTCCGCCTGATGTCCCACGGCAATCGCGCCCAACGAGTCGGCACGATTCAATGCCGCAGCCGCATTGGCCGTGCACGCAACGAGACTCTCCATCGGCGTCATCTTCAGCATCGTCGCAGCCATCGACATGATCAGGGGCAGCGACTCGATCGTACATGAACCGGGATTGACGTCCGTCGCCAAGGCAACGGGCAGATCCGCGTCGATCAGCTTGCGGGCCGGCGCAACCGGTGAACCGAGAAAGAACGAGCAGCCAGGCAACACGACGGGGATCGTCCCCGATCGCTTGAGCGCTTCGATGTCCGCATCGTTGATGCACTCAAGATGATCGGCGGACACGGCGCCGAGTTCGCACGCCATCGCCGTCGCCCCCGTACGCGTGATCTGTTCGCTGTGGATCTTGGGCCTTAGCGCCGCTTCCTTGCAAGCGGCAAGAAATCGGCGGGATTGCTCGAGGTTGAACGCGCCGCGCTCGCAAAAGACGTCAGCGAACTCGGCGAGCCCTTCCTTCACCAATCGCCGGAGCAGCGCCTTGTCCAGCATCTGATCGAGGTAAGCGTCCGCCCTTCCTTCGAACTCCGGTGGAATCGTATGCGCGGCCAGGTACGTCCCGATCATCTCGACGGGCGTCTCATCGGCAATCCGGCGGATCGCGCGAAGCGTCTTAAACTCGTGCTCGGGCGAGAGGCCGTAGCCGCTCTTGGCCTCGATCGTTGTGACGCCGCATTCCAGCATTCGCCGCACACGCGGCAGCGACTGCGCAACGAGTTCGTCCTCACTTGCCGCGCGAAGCATCCGGACGGAACTCTTGATGCCGCCGCCGGCTTCGAGGATCTCGATGTAGCTTGCCCCGCCGATCCGTTGTTCAAACTCGTTTTCGCGGGAGCCGGCATAGACCACGTGCGTGTGGCAGTCGATCAGACCCGGAACGACCGTCCCGCCACGAGCGTCGATGACGTCGGCGTCCCCGTGCGGCGGCGTGTCCTTTCGCACACCGAACCAGGCGATTCGTTCACCTTCAATCAACAGGGCGGCATTCTCGACGACCGGCGGGCGTCGAAACACGTCCCCGGCGAGCGGTCCTGCGGGAACGGCGACGAGTTGCGCGATGTTCTCAATCAGAGTCTTCATGGATCGTTCCCCATTCTCAAACCTACCGAGTCGCGCGAAGCGAAACAGGACTCAACTCGGCGAATCGGATCGGCTCTCGGTACAATGCCACCCGCATGGCGTCGGACATCTCGATTTACATTATCTTAGCGAAACACCCATCGGAACTTCGGACTTTTCGATTGCATTGCGCGGACCACGCGTACATCATGCCGGACGAACTGGCGGCACGCCGACTCGTGCCGGCACAATCTCATGGTTAGCGCCCCGGCGTCCTCTCGCACAAGGCGCATTGCCCAATAAAGGAGTGGCAGGCAATGATCCGTTCCCATCATTACGCTCGAATTCCATCGCGGCAAGGCCGACGAGTTGCTACGGTGCTGGCGACTTTACTCGCAACGTCGCTGGCGACGGCAATCGCGTCCGCATCGATCCCGCCGGGATATTACGACGGCGTCGACGCACTTACAGCTGCCGACATGCGAACGACGGTTCACGATGCGATCAAGGACCACACGCGATTCCCCTACACATCGAGCTCGACCGACACTTGGGACATTCTGGACGAAGCCGACGAGGACCCGAACAACAGTTCGAACATCCTCGATCTCTACAAGAACGCCTCGTACACGAAGGCCGGCGGCGGCAACAGCAACTACAACCGGGAGCACTCGTGGCCCAAGAGCTACGGCTTCCCGAACGACGGCAGCGGGAACTACCCGTACACCGACTGCCATCATCTCTTCGCCTGCGACGACAGCTATAACTCGTCAAGGAACAATCGGTATTACGACTATTGCGACGCCGGCTGCGAAGAAAAGCCGACGAACTCCAACAACGGTCAAGGCGGCGGAAGCGGCACCTATGCCGGCAATTCCAATTGGCGCGGAACCGACACTTGGGAAACCTGGATCGGCCGCAAAGGCGATGTCGCCCGGGCGCTGCTTTACATGGACGTCCGCTACGAAGGCGGGACGCACGGCATCACGAGCGCCAGCGAGCCGGATCTGATCCTCACCGACAACCCGAGCCTGATCGTGTCTGATGCGTCGAATAACAAGAGTACGGCCTATATGGGTCTGCTGAGCACGCTGCTCGAATGGCACTACCTCGATCCCGTCGACGACGACGAACGGACTCGCAATGACATCGTCTACAGCTACCAGGGCAATCGCAATCCGTTCGTCGATCATCCGGAGTGGGTCGAGTGCATCTTCGAAGGCGTCTGCGCGAGGCCGTGGATCAACGAGTTCCACTACGACAACGTCGGCAGCGACACGGGCGAATTCGTGGAAGTCGCCGGATACGCAGGAACGGATCTGACGGGCTGGACGATCTACGGCTACAACGGCTCCGACGGCACATACTACAAGACTGTCAGCCTCTCGGGCACGATTCCCGATGACGGCGACTGCATGGGCGTCGTCAGTGTCGCATTCAGCGCGATGCAGAACGGTCCCGACGGTCTTGCCCTCGTCGACGACAACGGCGACGTCGTGCAGTTCATCAGCTATGAAGGCGACTTCACGGCGACCGACGGACCCGCCAATGGTCTGACGAGCGAAGACATCGGCGTCAGCGAAACCACGAGCACGAGCGTCGGATATTCCCTCAGCGTTTCGGGAACGGGCGATCACGTTTCGCACTTCACGTGGCAGTCGCCTGCAGCGAATACGGAGGATGCCGCTAACACGAGCCAGACGCTCGCCGGCTTCTGCGCGGGATCCGGCGGCGGCGGTGGCGGCGGCGGGTCGAGCGTCGCCTGGATCAATGAAATTCACTACGACAACGACGGTGCGGACACGAATGAGTTCGTCGAAGTGGCCGGAACAGCAGGGCTGAATCTGAGCGGCTGGTCGCTCGTCGCCTACAACGGCTCGAACGGGACGCAATACAGCACGACCAATCTGATGGGGACGATTACCGATCAGCAGAATGGTCTCGGGACGCTGGCCTACTCCATCAGCGGTCTGCAGAACGGCGCTCCTGACGGCATCGCACTGATCGACGACAACGGCGTCGTCGTACAGTTCCTCAGCTACGAAGGCGATTTCACGGCCACCGACGGCCCGGCCAACGGCGTGGCGAGCACGGACATCGGCGTCAGTGAGGCCAGCACGACGACAGCCGGCTACTCACTGCAACTTTCAGGCACAGGCAGCACCTACGCCGATTTCACTTGGCAATCCGCCGCAGCGCACACGAGCGGTAACAAGAACACCGGCCAGACATTCAACTGATCCAAGGGCCTTCGAGTCCATAGCCATCGCTCCCGATCTCATCAGCCGGCGAGCGAATCGACTCCCATGCGTCCCCGCGAGGCATTCGTCGCCTCGCGGGGACGTTGTCGACTATGATGGGAGAATGGATAACCTGCCGCCCCAATCCGTCGAGGCCCTGCTCGAGTCGCTCAACTGCGGCGCCATGCTGCTGGACCGCAGCGGCCGAATCCTCATCGCCAACCAGCGGCTGATCGAGATGATGAAAACGCCGCTGACCTGCCTGAGAGGACGGCGTTTTGAGGACATCTACGACAACGAGGAAGACCGTCGCCGCGTGCAGGATCGCATGGCCGATTTCGGCGAAGCCCGCGAAGGAGAGTTCTATCTCCCCTGCGTCGACGGAACGCACCTGCCCGTCATCCTCTCCAGCCGAACGCTCGGTGCAGAGCCACCGCTCTCCAATTACATGGTTGTGACGGCGATCGATCTGTCACGCCAGAAAGCGGCTGAAGCGCGATTGTCCGAAGACTATCGAACGATCGCTCAGCTCAGCGACACGGTGCTCACGCAGGCCCTTGATCTCAAACATTATTCCGAAGGGCTTGAGAAAATGGTGCGCGAGCGCACGGAGGAAATCCGCGAAGCCAACATGGAGTCGATCTTCATGCTGGCCGTCGCCTGCGAGACGCGCGACGAGGATACCGGCGCGCACGTGCGACGGATTCAGCATTACACCGAAGAATTGGCCCGCACGCTTCTCCTGCCGGCAAGCGACGTCGAGCAATTCGGCTACTCGGCGATTCTGCACGACGTGGGGAAGATCGTCGTGCCGGATCACGTTCTGAAGAAACCGGGGCAACTGACACTCGAAGAACGTGAACTGATGCAGCGGCACGCGCCGGAAGGCGAGCGCATTCTGTCGAACAAGCCGTTCTTCGCCGTCGCCCGACAGATCGCGCGAAGCCATCACGAAAACTGGGACGGCTCGGGTTATCCCGACGGCGCAGCCGGCGAGGCGATTCCGCTGCCGGCCAGAATCGTCCACGTGGCCGACGTGTTCGACGCCCTGACGAGCAAGCGCGTCTACAAACCGGCCTGGTCGCGGGAGGATGCGGCACGGGCGATTCGCGAAGGCAGCGGGCGGATGTTTGATCCTAAAATCGTCGAAGCGTTCGACGCAATTTTCCGGCGCGGCGGCTTCAACGGGACGACGGCAGAATCCGTCGACGCAACTTCCTTGAAAACGGCGATGTGACGACGAGCGCCGTCATTCGTCGTGGAAATCCACCAGATCCTTCTCGAAAATTATCAGGTTTTCGCTGCGATCCGGATCCCAACGCACGCCCACGATGTTGTATCCCATCTTGATCGCCATGTGCAGGATCGGTCGATGGCCGTTATGGCACTCCATTCGCGTGTAGTGATATTCACGCTCGGCGGCCCAGGCACACATCGCCTCGTGAAGCTGAGATGCAATGCCCATGCGACGAAGATCCGGTCGAACACCGCTGAGCCAAGCGAAATAAACGCTCGGCTTCAACTCGAACCCTGTCGCAAAGCCGACGGGCTGACGATCGACGTTCGCGACGAGCAACAACGTGTTGTACCGGCCGAGCAGTCGGCGCCGGAAGAATTCGACGTCATGCGGCGGGCGGAAAATCTCGTTATAGAGATCCGTGATCAAAGGCAGCTCGCCCGGTCCAACCACAACCACTTCGGCGTTCGCCATACGACTACCCTCTCCCACCATACAACATACGATCTGAACCGACTCGTCGCCGCTACCCTACGCGCAACGAACTCGAAACTAAGGCGACATAAACACGGCCCGCATTACGCGCCGCGAATCGCCCTGAGCAGGTTGACCATCTCCAGCGCGCTGAGGGCGGCATCCGCCCCCTTATTGCCGGACTTGGCCCCCGCCCGCTCAATCGCCTGTTCCAGCGTGTCAGTCGTCAGCACGCCGAAGCCGATCGGCAATCCGCTCTCCAGCGACGCGCGAGCCACGCCGCGCGAGGCCTCGCCGCCGATGTGAACATGATGGGTCGTCTGACCGCGAATCACGCAACCGAGGCACACGAGCGCGTCGAACTTTCCGCTCTCGGCCGCGGCCTTCGCCGCGATGGGCAACTCCCATGCGCCCGGCACCCAGATGTCGACAATCGACCCGGCGTCAACGCCGTGACGAATCAGCGCGTCCCGCGCCCCGTCGAGCATGCGCGACGTGATGAACTCGTTGAAACGGCTGACGATCACGCCGATCCGCAGACCATTGCCGTCCAGCTTTCCGATGATGGCTCTCTGATTCATACGCGAGATTCTAATTCGCGGTACGCGAATTGGTCCACTCATGCGGATGGCGGGGTTCCGTCGAGGAGGCTGATTGCAGAAGTGAGCCGCAATCAACGGCGCAGCCGTATCGGCTTCGCGTCGTTTTTTCGGACAGACAAGCGCTACGACGGTTTCTTCGCTCGAAACAGATCGTAGTGCAGCCAGTGACGCCGCAGCATCTTGGACATCACCGAGAGAAAACCGACGCGCCCACGGAAGCCCTTCGTCGCCTTCCAGGATGAGAAGAATCCGTCGCCGCGGATTTCGTCGAGACCGTCTTCGAGTGCATCCGACACGGGCTGCGCCGCATCCTCATGGTGCAGCAGCGCGAATCCGTGCTTCCGGAACGCGTTCTTGTAATCCACCGCCGACCAGAGATGGACGTTGGAGTTGAACTGGCTCGGCAACTTGTTGAGCCACTCGATCGGCGCGAACATGAGCTTCCTTGTCGTCGTGACGTCACCCAGGCAGAGCGTACCGCCGGGCTTCAGGACGCGAAGGCACTCGCCGATGAACGCGTTCTTGTCGGCGTAGTGCAGCGCGGATTCCAGATTGAAAATGACGTCAACCTGATTGTCCGACAGCGGCAGCTTGTGCGCATCGCCCTGAATGAACCGCGGTCGCTTTGCCGCGCCGTTGAATCGCCTCGACGCCGCCTTCACGCTCGTTCCCAGATACTCGAGCCCGAGCAGCTGCTTCGGCTGGTACCGATCGAAGATCCAGCCGGACGGACCGCCGATGCCGCAGCCGACATCCAGGACGACGGAGTCCGACGTGATGGGCGTGTCGCCGAGCAACTGCCAAACGAGCGACTGCTGATGCTCGTCGAAGGTCTCATTGCCGCGCTTGGCGGCATATCCGCAGTTATAGCCGCGCAGATTGCGGGCCTGCGTCAGTTTCCAGTTCGGCTCATAGTGCGCCTGCATCGTGCGCTGTGACATGCGATCCTCTCACGCGGCCGTCGGGGCCAGACTTCGATTTCGTCCACGACGCCCGTCCGGACGGTGCCCGGCGCCGACAGGACCGACGGGACGACTCAAGCCTCGGATTCTACTCCGATTTGCCGACGCCGGGTACCGTCGGCCAGAGGCGCGAAATCCCGGGGCCGCGGCCGATTCCCACAACACTCCCGTCGTTTCTGCGTCGATTTCGAGGTTCACGACTCAGGAAACGCCCGGCGTGCGAGCGACACAGTGATCTGAACCGCCAGGCAATGTGGTTAAATTCAGAGCCGACGCGTCCCCGCGGCGTCGTATTTCGTGCGCCGTCACATCACGAATCCGCCCATTGAGATTTGATGACGATTTTCACCTGGAATCTCAGGCCACTGACGTGTGCGCCAAGTGAGCTTACCTTACGTCGAACTTGGACTTCGACAGCATCGCCGCCCGCAGGAAGGCACGGCGGCGCAGAGCAATAACAGTAAAAGGCTTGACGGCTCGGGCGCTGCAATCAACTGGTAGGCTGTATCCGAGGATATGCTACTTGTGGCGGTCCAATCACCAACGACCGGATTGTTGAACGCCTGACCATTGACCTCGCCCGTCCTCGAAGTTTCCCAGCGAAAGTGCGAGTCCAGGACGCCGTCCTGCACGATCTCCAGCCAATACGTCGTTTGCGCAGCCATCACCATCGGCGCCGGCAACACCGTCGAAAATCGGAATTCCGCCGGCGCCCCCGACGTGATGATTGATCGACCCGTGAAATTCCGCATCGGATTCACGAGCATACTCTCATAGACGACGTTTCCAGGAAGATTGTCGGCAGACCGCGCGTCGTAAAGCCGCAATCGAAACGCCTCGCCCCCTGATGGGAGACTGTTGAAGTGATAAAACCCCCAGAACACGATCCGATCGATCAAAGTCGATACCGGCAGCGTCACGTCGTCGGCCACGAGCTGCCAAGTCGGGGGAAGAAACTCGTTTTCCCGATACAGTGTATCTGCCGCAAGGCCGCCATTGTTGTAGGGCTGGTGATCCACAACCACGGTTCCGCCAACGCCGCGCATCATATCATCCCACGGGATCTCGCCCGCACCGGCGACGGCGCTCGAAATCAGCGCGCGTACCAATACGATTGATAGGCTCACAGCTCGCGCTGCCCGGACAGTATTGCACATAGCGGCCCTCGGCGTATCCGAATCAATGTAGATGCGATAGAGCGGCGACTTCCTGTATCACGCTGATACGCGGCTCCAACCCATCGTGCCGGCCGATGTCTCGGTGCGACGATTCGGATCGCCAGGCGATTGTCCTGAACCACGATCAGGGCAGGACGCGCGACACGATAAAGGGCTCGATGTCCCGCCCGTCGTAGAGTCCGTCGCCGTTGACATCAAAAAGGCAGAGATCCTCACCAAGCTCGCCCGGCTTGATCAGTGCGAAGACCATTCCCTGAATCGAATCCCAAAGGGCTTCGCAGTCGTCCGGCACAATATTGCCGTTGCAATCCTGGCTCGTTCCGGACATCAGGTCGTTGGCGTCATGCACGCCGTTTCCGTTGCAGTCTTCGACAATTCGCGTGAAATAGACATCCTGCTCGCCGTTGAACGTCGCGGCGAAGGCCAGATTCGCACCGTTGTTGTCAGCGATCATATGGTAGTAGTCGCCGAGCTTGTTCTGATTCGGGTATCCGAGCCGATGATCGTAGCTCGGCGTCACGGCGATGCTCGGCGCCCAGTGATCGCCCGCGTCGATCGAATACGTATATCGAACCTGGGTCAACGACAGCGCCTGGCTGCTCGTCTCATTCCAGATCACGTCGATGCGCCCGTTGGGCGAGACCGCCATCGTGCCGAACCATTGATATGCCAGCGACGTCGGTGAATCGTCGTTCACGCGAAGCGGCGCTGTCCAATTGTCGCCGCCGTCCGAGCTTCGAATAAACTTGACATCGACGGGGTCATTTCCCAGCGGATTGACGGACGCCAGCACGTAGATATTCCCGTTGTGAGCGCCTTGCGAATGGTCCGTGGCAATCCACACATGGCCGAGCAATCCCTCGGGATTCGGCGCGACGCCGAACGCCGTCGTCCCCCCCAGGTTGATCGGTTGCGATTCAATCAGAAACTCCGGCGTCTCGGCGGAATCCTGAGCGTTGACGGATTTCTGAAACAGGTGCGACGATTGGTTGAGCGTCACGCCCGCCATGTAAAGCGTTCCGTCGGGCCCGACGTCCAGCGTCCCCCACTTCATGCTCGGCGTTGGAATGATCAGCGGCGCTTCAAACGAAGCGGCCCCATCAACCGACCTCGTGAAATCCGTCGCACCACAGCACGAAAACTGCCGATTCCAGAATTGATAAAGATTCCCGCTCCCGATTCCGTTCGTCCGGTCAACGGCAATCCACTGCTTGTCGCCGCCGAACGCACCCACGGGCGCCGCCCATGTCATTCCGCCGTCTGTGGATTTGAACACTTCCGCCGACGTGACGGAACTCAGACTCGAATAGTAGAAATTGCCGTCGACGTCGTACGACAGAACAGGATCACTGCGAAACTGCCCCGGATCGAGCACGCCGGGAAACGTCCAGCTCGCACCGCCGTTAGTGCTGTAGGCCACGCCCGCCTGCCGAAAATTCGACGTGATCGTGTCAAACTGCCGCCATCCGATCGCCATGTGCATGGGGTTCGTGGGATCGATCGCGATCGACGGCTCATTCGCCGCGTCGCCGAGAACATTGGCGCCGAGCGAATCGACGTTGACCTGCACGGCGACAAACGGACCGAACGTCACAGGTCCGCCCCGCACGCCGGCGCCCGGCGTGTGCGGCGCGGGAATGCCCGGCGGATCATCCGGCATCTCGGGGCGCCATGTCCCCGCTGATGCACCCGGATCGGCCATCACCCAATGTGGCGCTTGCCAGCAGGCCAGCGCAAGAACCAGAAAACAACAGAGTTGTTTTCGCGGAATTTGTCGTGATGCCGACCGCCAGGTTGGAACGATTCGCGGCGCACAATGAACTCGAAACGGGCGCAAGAAAACCACACTCTTCCCCCACTGATTGCGACCGCTAGTTCGGTCCGGCGATGTACTCGTGCAGATAACGAAGCGTGTCTTCCGTGTCTTTCAACTCGCGCGCCATGATGTCGCCGCTGGAGATGATGCCGACGAGATTGCCGTCGTCGTCGAGCACGGGCAGATGGCGCATCCGGTGTTTGGTCATCGCGCTGCGACAGGCGTCGAGCGTCGTGTCCGGCGAACAACACGTGATTCGCTCCGTCATGACATCGACGACTCTTGTCACCGTCGCGTCACGCTCTTCCGCCACGATCCGATTCATCAAGTCGCGTTCCGTGAAGATGCCGGCGATCTTGCCGTCGCGCATCACGAGCACCGAGCCGATGTGCGAATCGTGCATGATCTTCGCGGCTTCCAGCGCTGTCTTATCGTGCGCAATCGTCGCGACATCGTTGCCCTTGCCGGCCAGAATGTTTCGAACCGTTGACATACGGAGCGCCTCGAAAAGACGGTTTCCAGTGCCCCCATCTCCATTATTGTAAGCGGCGCATCTAACGGATCGCCAGTAAAAAGTAACAAACTCGCACCAACGACCGTCGGAGCCACGCACTGAGGAGCCCGTAAAACCGCGTGGTTTTTCAGGCGCAACCGAGTTTTCGTCGAATCAGATCGGCCCGGGCCGCACTTCTTTGCTCGCCCGTCAGTTTCCCGCCGTGGGCCTTCTGCAAGTGTGCGGGCTGCGTTTCGAGGAAGAGTTCGTTCAGCACTTTGACCGGCACGTCCTTGATACGACCGATATGAACGCCGAGCCGTATGTGCGACAGATGCAACAGCGTCTCTTCGCTGCTGATGGTTCGGGCATGTCGAAGCGTGCCGTAAGATCGGAAGATCCGATCGTCCAATGCGCGGGATTTCTCATCGAGCAGGGCCTGACGCGCCATTCGTTCGTACTCGACGATGCGAGGGACGATCGTCGAACGGAACTCGCTGACGATTTCCTTCTCGGCGCGACCCAGCGTCACTTGATTGCTGACCTGAAAGAAGTCGCCCGTCGCTTCCGTACCTTCACCGAACAGTCCGCGGACGGCGAGGTTCATGTCCTTTGCCGCGCGCAGGACGCGTTCGATTTCGCCCGTGAGTTTCAACGCGGGCAGATGCAGCATGACGGAAACGCGAATGCCGGTCCCGACATTCGTCGGACAGGCCGTCAGATACCCGTATCGCGGATGAAAGGCGTAATCAACTTCCGTCTCGATCGAGTCGTCGAGCTTGTCAATCGCGGCCCAGATTTCGTCGAGCTGCATGCCCGCGCGGACGACGTGCATCCGCAAATGGTCCTCTTCGTTGACCATCACAACAGTGTTCTGGCTCTCCGAAACGGAAACGCCGCGCGCGCCCTTGGCCTCAACGAGTTGTCGGCTGACGAGGTGTCGCTCGACAAGCACCTGGCAACCCAGTTCATCGAGCTGATCCACGTCAATATACGTGAAGTCGGGACGAAAACTCGACGATTCGAGCCGCTCCCGAAGAAACGCGGCGAGATCGCGTCGCTGGGCATGCGTCGCACGGCTGAGAAACGGATAACCCGCGACATTCCTCGCAAGGCGAATTCGTGAACTGATCACGATGTCGGAAAGCGGCCCGCCGTCGCCGAGCCAGCAGCCCGGCTTGTCCATGATCTTGTTGATCGTCATGACGCCTCCAGCGAACGGATGGTGTCACGAATCTGGGCGGCGTCCTCGAAGCGTTCGTCATCCACGGCCCGCGTCAGCTCACGACGAAGGCGAATCAGATCGCCGTCCGCACTGCGGGCGACGCCGAGTCGCCGCGGCGTCTTGCCGACATGATGCGACGCGCCCTGATGGGCCCGCTCGATCAACGGAGTCAATGCCTTGGCGAACGCATCGTAGTCCGCAGGGCATCCCAATACGCCCTTGTTGCGGAACTCGACGAATGTCAGTTTGCATTGCGGACACGTCAGGCCTGCGACCTGCTGGGCCGGCGCCTTGCCGGTCTGCACGAACGCCGAAAGCTCCGCCATCACGTTCACGGGCTTCGGCAGAACGCCCTCTTTTTCGGCGCAAGCTTCGCAAAGATGCCGTTCCCGCTTCTCACCCCCGTCGAGGATGTTGGTCAGATGGACCGTCGCGGGCTGTTCGTGGCAATGTTGGCAGGCAGGATGCATGGGCTATTGATGACCCGTTGTCCGAATTACTGGACGTTCGTCGTCTCTGGATCCTAGAACTCACTCATTCTATCGTCAATCATAGGCGTGATCATCACTTACGGTCACGTTTCCCACGATCTTATTGGCTTTCGGTCGTCGAAGATTCCCGCCGATTACCGACTCGCCTCGACGTTTTTGCTCATCCCTAACAAGCCCGTGCCGCGATACTTATCGACGCTCTCGGCCGCTCACGGCAGGTAAGTCGCCGCACAATCCCGAGTCTCCCACACGCGCACGCTCACCAACCGGACCCCCGTCGGCAACGCCTTCGCAAACGTCTCGGCAATGTGCCGGGCAACGCGTTCAGTCGTCGGGTTATCCGGCTGTAACACCCGGACCTCGTTGAGAAATGTGTCGTGGAGTTCGCCCGTGATCGCCCGTAGTTTCGGCTGAAGGACCGTGAAGTCCGCGAGGACGCCCATGCCGTCCAGCTCGTCGCCCTCAACGAGGACCTCGACGGGCCAGTTGTGCCCGTGCAGGGGCTCGAGCGACCCGTCGAGCAGCCGGAGCTGATGGGCGGCGCTGAATTCGGAACGAAGAGTCAGTTGATATCGCGGCATGTCACTTCCACTGGCAAGCTTATGTTTCCTATCGGGATGAGTCGTCCGCGGCGCGGGCAATCAACGCCGTCGTGACAGGCAACGACAGCGCGACAATGATCGCGGGCAGAACCTGCAGGAAAAGCCGCGAAGGTGTCTGATCATTCATCGCGAATCGATATTGCGGCGTGAGCACGAAAATGCAGACGTCGACGCCGAGCAGAATGACGGCAAGCAGTATCACTCGAAGTCGCATCTCGGCATGCCTCGACACAAGAGCGAGGATGATTGCCACCGGAAGAACCCAGAACGCAAGATTGAACGACGCCCAGATATACGCATGATTGACCAGGGATGGCAGCACTTCCAGGTGCAGACTGAGCTGCCCGATGTTCTCCCACACGTCCCGCAAGTCGACCAGGAATATCACTGCGACAACAGCGACGAGGAACGCAACGACGATTCGGATACTCATCTTCGCGCTCCCAACCATCAGCGGCCGGAATTCAGGAAGCAACATCAGTGCCGCGACGACCCCCGCAAGGACAGGACCCTCGCGCTTCATGGCGGCCGCTCCGACCAGCATGAGCAACGCGATCCCGACGCCATAGACGCGACGACCCTCCGTCTGCGCCAATAACGCAAACGCCACGCCCGCCGCCAGAAACGCGGCGAGGGGCAGATCCGCGTACCCGGGCCGATAGACATGCACGCTTGCCAGCGGGAGCGACATCACGAAATACGCCGCAATCAACGCCGGCGGCCATGAACCCAGCCGCAGCCGAATCGCGCCGAGAATCATCAGGGCCATTGCAACGAAGAACCCGAACCACGGGACCGCCGCAAGCGGCTCGCTCCATGCCCCGCCCAGGAGTGGAAGCCACGCGGCGCACAGCGACAGAAAAACGGGGTATCTCGGATTCGATCCCCCCAGGTAAAACGGATCCTTCGGATCAAACGACAGTCGATCGCTTTCCGCAATGACCTTTGCCTTGAACAGCCAGAAGGTCGTGGCGTCGTCGTTGCGGATCGTAACAGTACTCAACCCCGGAACGATCCCGAGGAGCTTGGCGCCAAGGCTGACAGCAAGAAGCGCCGCCAGCACAACGATCACACCGCCCGTACCGGTGTGCCCAAGAGCGCGGCCTCGCTGAGATCGCCCCGCCTTCCCACGTGGTTCGACGCGGCGCGCCAGGAGATATGCCGCCACGGCAATGAGCAAGAGCAGGATGCTGAGTCCGTGCGCATGCGACTTCCCCGTCAGACGCAGGGACGCATACAGCAGCAGCATCAACAGCACCTGTCCGACCAACCATCCGCCGCCGAGCGCGAGCAACGCGCCTGCGAGTCCCCCGCGGCGACGGTACACGATCGCCATTCCGGCCAGCCAAGGTGCGAACACGCCGATGAGGACCCAGAGGTTCACTTGGCGTTTCTCCGCAGGATGTAACAGTAGTCCGACAGTTGCGCAACGGGTCGCGCATCGATCATCGAATCATCGGGCATCGTCAGAATCTGGGTATCGGGATCGAACCGCGCCCGGGAACTGAACATCACGATGATGAAATCAGCCTCCTTGCAGTCCTCCGCGATGGACAGCCTCGGCGCGACGAGGTAGGCAAGCCGATGCGGAACCAGAAACGTATCATCGCTGACGACGCAGAATTTCAAACCCGGATCGGCGTTCTCGACCAGGAGATCCGCCGCCCACGCAATCTCATAAGACCCGTGAGCCTGCGTCCAGACATCAACGCGTTTGTCCGCCTTGGCGAATCGTCCGACTTCCTCTTTGGAATTCCGATTGAGATTCCACGTCGCGCGTGCGTCCTCGATCGCCCAGACACCGATGACAACGCCGACGACGACCGCGACGCGGACCCGCCGACGTCTCAATGACGCGACAAACAACACAACCCCCAAACAAATGGCGGACAGGCCAACAAGCAGCGAATTGATGCTGTTCCCGAGGATCGACGGCCCCCGCAAGAAGTTGATGCTGTGCGCCGCGAAGGGCTCGCCTTCAATCGCCTGCGACCACGCGAGCGAGTCGCGCTCGCTCAGGCTCAACGTCGGAAACGCGATCCGGGCAATGACGACCGAGCCCTCCGCCTCGGGAAACTGAAACCCGATGCGATGCAGATCCTCGGGCGGAACCGTCACGGAAAACCGCACGACACTGAGCGTCTTGCCCAACATCGCCTGCGTGGGCTCGAATTGGTAATTCTCGGCCTCGACGATCTTGCCGCTTTCGTCGCGCGTCCGGACCTGCCAGAGAAAGTTGACCGTCTGCATCGACGGCTTCTCGGCATCCGGAAGCAAACAAGCGACTTCGACGACGCGGCCGACATCGCTGCCGAGCGTCAGCGGAGCCGAAATCAGGCTGACGGGACGCGTCCCCTGCGGCGCAAGCCGAACGCCATCGCTCGTATTTCCCTGGGGAAGCGCGTTGATCTTCGCGCCCTGGAGATCCGACAGCGTCTTCGTGTTCCACGTCCATGACGCACCACCGCCGACCAACGGAAGCAGCAACATCAGGCAACCGACGAGCACGAGCACGATACCTGCCGCCATAATCGCCGGCCGCGAGCGCGAATGCTGTCGGTGCGTCTCCGATGACGTCCGTTTCACTGGATGATCCTGCGTCATGACGACGTACCATGCACGAAGGCGGGTCCTGAGGCAATACGCTTCGTGCTGCACATCGACGAAATCACGCTCGCGTCAATTCGCCATCGCCATCCGCGATGTGCCGCCCGTGATCTCCTTCACGAGCGCGTCCGCGCCGTAGAGCTTCTTCAGCGCCTCGATGATCGCGCGGGCATCCACGCCGACGGAGCGGGCCTGCCGATCGTCGAACTGGAAATCCCACACAAGGCTCTCGATATTCCCGTCGAACACAATGCCGATGATTTCGCCGTCGCGATTCAACATCGGGCTGCCGGAATTGCCGCCGATGATATCGTTCGTCGTAATGAAGTTGAACGGCGTCGAAAGATCCAGCTTGCTCTTCCCCTTGACCCAGCGCTCCGGCAGATCAAACGGAGGTCGATTGTGATGCGACTCGGCGTGCTCGAAGGCCCCGCCGATCGTCGTAAATGGTGCAACGTTGCGACCGTCCTCGTGCTGCCCCTTGACCGTTCCATACGCCAGCCGCAGCGTAAACGTCGCATCGGGATAGACGCGCTCGCCGTACTTCGCGAATCGAGCATCCGCGATATCCGCATACGCCTCGGTCTCAACGCTCTCGAACGTATCTTCGTACTGCTTGCGGAGTGCGAGACCATGCTTGTCGATCTGCATGGCGAATTTGATCATCGGATCGTCCGATGCTTCCACCGCCGCCAGCCCGCCTTCGTAGAGTCGTTTTCGTTCGGCCACATCCGCAAGCTTCGTGCCCGCAAGAAGCGCCGCGGCCCGCGACCCCGGATCGACGCCGCCGAGGGCGTCAATCACGGCGGGATGATCGCCCCCAAGGATCCTCGCGAGCCGCATCAATCCGTCTTCAAGTCGCACACGCTCGATTTCCATGTGAATCGGCGCCTCAGAGAACAGGTCGAGTTCAAGCGACACGAGCGAGGCATCGCGATACTCCGGCAACCGATCAGCGTCCGGCTTCGCGCGTTCCGTCGCCGCGCGGACGAGCTTCGTCGCCAGCCCCTGCAATCGACAGAGACCCGTGCGTCGATTCTCAAGCAGGAAATAAGCGGCATACCAGTCATTGGTTTCGTTGATGGCCGATTGCAGCCGCGCCCATGGATCCTGTTTGCCGTCCTTGTTGGAAGTAGACCAGAAACTTCTCAGCGCCTGCTCTTCCTGGACTTTTTGCGCCATAATGCGCGCGTCCTGAAGACCCGTCAGCATGCCGGTAAACGCCTTGCGGCCGTTCTGGATGTAAAGCAGATCCTCGCGGGCGATTCGATCCTGCTCTTCGCCGCGAGCCGCCAGTTGAATCAGCGCGACTTCGCGCTGGTAATAACAATTCAGGATCAGGGGAAGCCACGTGTCGCGCAGGAATTCCAGATGCGCAACAGTGAACAACCGTCGCGTGCGCCCCGGATGACCGGAAATGAAAATGAGATCATTCTCCTTGATGCCGGCCCTGGAAAAGCGGAAGTAATCCGGCGTCTTCGCCGGCTTGCCGTCCTCATACGCGCGGAAGAATGAGATGTCGAGGTTGTAGCGTGGGTAATTGAAGTTATCGAGATCCCCGCCAAAGAAGCCGATGCCGTCCTCCGGCGCCATCACGAGCCGCACATCCGTGTATCGCTTGTAGAGATACAAGTCGTATCGCGCACCGCGATAAAGCGTCACGATCTGCGGCTTGAGGCCCGTCTCGGCCTGCGCCTCGCGTTCGATTTCCGACATCGCCTTCTGCCGGGCCGTCGCCGCATCCGCCGGCGACATCTCCTTCGTGACCGCCGCATTGATGCGGTCCGTGACGGGTCGAATTTCCATCAGCACGTTCAGCTCAACGTCGGGGCACTTCAACTCGTCCGCAAGCGTCGGCGCATAGAAACCGTCGCTCATGTAGTTGTGCTCGGCCGTGCTGAGGTTTTGAATCGCATCCGCGCCGACGTGATGATTCGTCATGACGAGACCGTTCGGGGAGATGAACGACGCCGAACCGCCGTTGCCGAATCGGACGGATGCCTTCTGAACGTGATCCACCCACGCCTGCGTCGGTTCGAATCCATACTTCTGTTTGAGCTCCGTCTTGGGCAGATTGTTGAGGAGCCACATGCCTTCGTCCGCCGTCAATCGGGCGGTCGCCGTCAGCGTGAGGGCGACGGCGATGACGCACAATCCAGTTTTTCGCTTCATGAACTTCATCCCTTCGAGTCGATTGCAGATTTTTGTTGCGACAACTTTCGATCGCGGGCCGGATTCTACGGGAAAAGCCTGAGTTCCTCATCCCGATTTGGCGCGTCCTTCGAACCCGATCCGTGGACGGAACCTCTGATCGTAACGGGTTCGGACCGACGCGTTCCGGAACCGCGAATCAACAAGAACATCCCGTCCTGCCGCCTCGGCCTGCGAGCTCAGCGAGAACGCATCCGCCGGACGGAATCCACCGTCGAGACGTCCGATTCCGAAGGGTCCGCCTGATAATCCCTGTCCTGCAGTCTAGTTCACCGGGCAGGCCTTGCCCTGCGGTAGACCGGGCTCGATCGCCTGGCGTACGCTTTATAAGGCTGCGACGCACGAATGTGCACGCGAGCCACTGATTGAGTTGACAATCGCCATGGCCCAGACGCCCGAACATTTCGACACGCAGCTCGCCGCCCTGCTCGACAAGCTCAGCCGGCTTCCGCCCGAGCAACAGGCAAAGCTCCAGCCGCTGGTTGACGCGACACGGGCCCGCCAGCGAGCGCTCGAAACGGACGTGGCGGCCGCCCATGACGCGTTGGCCGACTGGCGAATCTCCATGAAATACGCGATTTTCGCAAAAGAAGCCGCGGATCGCGAACGCAAGAACTGACATTCTCGTCAGATTCTCGACCTTCAGATTTCACGACGCGTCACGGCAGATACGATCGCATCTGATCGACATCCATCGCATCGAGCATCTCGATCCGAATCGCGCGAATGCGCCATTCCCCCGTCTCTTTCACCCAGCTGATCTTCCAACGACCCCAATGCTGCTCGCCCGTGCCGCCGTTTCGATGGACCGTCGCCGATGCGCCGAGCGTCATCTCGGCCGTCGCTCCATCAACGTCCACATCCCGGCGACGATAGCGCGTGTCGTGAACGTCGATCTGCGCCAACCAGCGATCGAGGGCCTCAATGAATGCGTCGCGATCGAATCCTTCCGACGCATAGTCGGTTGCGATCAAACCCGCCAGCGCCGCACCATTCGGCGCTTCAATCGCGGCGACGAACTGATCGAGCCGATCGAGAATCCGCTCGCGCTCCGTCACAACCGCGGTCTGCAGAACAAAAAGATCGACGATGACCATCAGCGCCAGCGGCAACGACCGACGGCGCCACGCCTCCGACTGCATCCGCTTCCGATAGAGCAGCACGAACGCAAAGAGCAGAAAGGAGAAGATACCGAGTTGCCAGGGAGTTTCGAGAAAGAGACTGGAAAGAAAGTCCATCGGCCCACCATCAAATCGGCACGTTGCACGACGCAGCCCGGGGCTAGACGCCGCATTCGAACGTCGCGCCTGCGGCGACAAGCGCTTCGGGACGCAGGCGACGCGTGACTTCCGGATAATCGCCGTCGGCGGCGTACCACGTGTTCATCATCTCGCGCATCTGCTCCGCGGATCGAACGGCGACGAACGCCATCTTCACCTTCTCATACAACGGGTGCATTTCGGCGTATCTCACGCCGTATTTGCGGAACAGCACGCTGGCCTTTTCAGCGCCCCAGTGATCGACCATCAACTCAAAGTGCCGATTGATCGCGCGACCCTGTTCGATGACCGACGGCGGAGGAGGCAACGGCTCGCCGGCCCAAAGGGCGCGACACTCGTTGAAGATGAACGGATTGCCGATGGCACCGCGCGCAATCGAAACGCCGTCAACGCCCGTCTCGTCGATCATTCGTTTGCAGTCAGTCGCTGAGAACAGATCGCCGCTGCCGAGAATCGTGCTCTCGCCGACATGTCGCTTGACGCGCTCCAGAAAAGGCCAGTGACTCGGCCCGACATACCGCTGCACGACGGTGCGACCGTGAACCGTGACGGCGGCGAATCCAAGCTCGAAGGCCGCATCGAGAATTGAGAAGAAATTTCGCTCGCTGTCGGGCGTGTCGTCCATGCCGCGGCGCATCTTCAGCGTCAGCGGTCTCCGCCCCGCGACTGAATCGCGCACGCTTCGAAGGATGTCGATCGCCGTCGCCGGATCCGACAGCAGAAACCCACCGCGACATCGGCCAAGCACTTTCTTGACGGGGCAGCCAAAATTGACGTCGATCGCGTCGTAACCCAATTCGACGAGCGTTCCCGCCGCCTCGGCGAACTGCGACGGATCAGCGCCCATCAATTGTCCCGCGACCGGATGCTCGTCCGGGTGCACGGCGAGCATGCGACGCATCTTCTTGCCGCCCTCGGCGACCATCTTGTCGAGAACCACTTCGTTCAGCGTGTATGGGCAGCCGTACTCGCGCGCAAGCCGGCGCATGGGCAGATCGCTGTAGCCCGACAGTGCCGCCTGAACCATGGGAGCGTCGAGAACGTGATGGCCGAGCTTCAATGACTTCACACGATTGACTCACGACGCAATGGACATCGCATCGTCTTCATACCTCCGACACACACACTCTTACATTCACCGACGATGCAATGCGCCGTTTGACATTCGTGTTGACGACTCAATCGTCATCCGACGACTTCTTGTCGGCCTTCTTCTCGATATCGAGGACGCCGCGAGCGAACTTCTCGAGCCGAAGCTTCACTTTCTTGCCGTACTTGGCGTCGAACATTCGCGTGCCGTGGTTCTCTTTGCCGCCGGGGTACTTCTTCCCCTTGGCGTAATCACCGTCAGCCGCCTTCAACAACGCTTCGACTGCATCATATTCGCCCTCCGGCGAGATCAGGAGCACCTTTGTCCCTCTGCCCTTTAAGGCCTTGATATGACTGATCGAATCGATGCCCATGTAATCCGTGCCGGGCGACAGGCAGGCCACGCCCTTGACTTCGATCCCCTGCGACGCGAACTCCAGACTGATGCTGCACCCGACGCTCGCGCCGATCACAATCAGGCGGCTGACATCCACGTTAGACTGTTGGCTCAACCACTGATAAGCCGCCATGGCGTCCTGATAAGCAGCGGCAAAATGCGCCGTATCCCGATCCTTGTACTTTTTCTCCAACTCCATTTCCGCCGGCTTCGTGCTGCCGCCGGTCCCCCGAATGTCGTATGCGAGAACGGAGATACCCAGCTTGTTTCGCAGTATCGGAACCATCGGCTTCCAACTCGATCGCGTCGCCGGGTACATGTGGATCAGAATGGCCACGGGCGATTTCTCGCCCTCGTCGACCTTCGCCGGATACCAGTCCGCCTCGATCTCGACGCCGTCACTCGTTTGAAACGTGACCGTGCGATCCGACAGATCCGCCTTCTCAACTTTCCTAGGGCCCGTTAGACGGACTTGCCCGGCAACCTCTTGTGCCGACACACCAGCCAGAACGATTGCCACGACACCCGTGATCCAGTTGCGTTGAGCGGTTCTCATCATCATCGTCCTGCACCTCTCGAATTCAGTGTTTCCATGCGTTGCGAGTCCGCATGAGCTCATAGAATGAACTTACTCAGATCCTGGTCCCGCACGATCGAGGACAGTCGATCGCGCACATAGGCGCCGTCGATCGTCACGCTGTCGCCGGGCCGCTCCGGCGCCTCAAACGACAGCGTCTCCATGACCTTCTCCATGACCGTCTGAAGCCGACGCGCGCCGATGTTCTCCGTCGTCCGGTTCACTTCAACAGCGATCTCCGCAAGCGTCTCGACGGCGTCGTCCGTGAACGAAATCTTCATGCCTTCCGTCGCCAGCAGTGCGATTTGCTGCTTCGTCGACGCGTTCTGCGGTTCTTTCAGGATGCGGATGAAATCCTCGCGCGTCAGGTCGTTCAACTCGACGCGTATCGGCAGTCGTCCCTGCAACTCCGGCATCAACTCGCTCGGCTTCGCCGTATGAAACGCTCCGGCCGCCACAAAGAGAATGTGATCCGTCTTGACGGCCCCGTGCCGAGTGTTGACCGTCGTCCCTTCGATCAACGGCAGCATGTCACGCTGAACGCCCTGCCGGCTGACGTCCGGCCCCTGCTGCGATTTTCCGCCGCACAGCTTGTCCATCTCATCGATGAAAACGATCCCGCTGTTCTCCGTCCGATGGATTGCCATCTCGATCGCCTTGTCGCGATCGATCAGCTTGTCGCACTCCTCATCGAAAATGATCTTTCGCGCTTCTCGAATCGTGACCTTTCGATCCTTCTGCTGCGAAGGCATCAGGCGATCCATGAAATCCTGCAGCTCGGGACCGAACTGATCCGGTCCCATCGTCGTCGCGAGCATCCCCACAGGCGCCGCCTTCTGCTCGACGCGAAGCTGCACGAGCTTGTCCTCGAGTTCGCCGGCGCGAAGCTGCGTTCGAAATTTGTCGCGCGTGCGCTGTCGGCGGGATTCGGTCTCGTCATCATCGCCCCCCTTGAAGTCGCCGCCGCGGGGCAGCAACTCGTCGAGAATGCGCTCCTCGACGGCCTGCTCGGCAACTTCGCGCACGACTTCTCGCTGCTCCTTCTGAACCATCTGTAGCGCGAATTCCATCAGATCGCGAATCATCGAATCGACGTCGCGGCCCATGTATCCCACTTCCGTGAACTTCGTCGCCTCGACTTTCAGAAACGGCGCATTAACGAGCAGCGCCAGCCGCCGCGCAATCTCCGTCTTGCCGACGCCCGTGGGCCCGATCATCAGAATGTTCTTCGGCCCGACTTCCTCGCGCATCGATTCCGGCAACTGCTGGCGACGCCAGCGGTTCCGGATTGCGATGGCGACGGCCCGCTTGGCGTCCGCCTGGCCGATGATGTACCTGTCGAGCGCCTCGACGATCTTTCTGGGGGGCAGTTCAGTCATTCAATTCCGACTCTTGGATCAATTCAACAATGGCCGCCGCACACGAATAACGGCCCGCAGCGTCGAGCCGCGTATCATAACGCATTTGAGATCGTAACAACCTGAGTCCGGTTTTCACCGTGACATGCGGAAGGAATGCCTGCCACACGCGCCCCCCTTCTTCCCGTTCGTCACGGAATATCGTGAATTGCATCTGGCTTCAGCGAAAGCACCCCATCCGCGTCCCGACAGGGACGAATTGAGAATAGCCCACCCATTCATGGGTGGGATCGCCATGCGACCAACCGACGTTGCCGTCCCGCAGGGACGGCGCGAACCGCGCGGCAGGCTCATTCCGCAGGCCGAGCCGCATCGATGCCCCCCGGCCCCCTGCCTGCCTGCAACACCGATACGCCGCCCCGCGCACTGGCGCGTCGACCGCGCTACGTGATTCGCAATTTCAGGCCCGCCGCTTCGCCGGAGTTCTTGACGTTGATCGACTCCGCGAGGCGGCCGATGAACTGCTCCGCCGCCGAACGCGTCGTGTCGTCCACTTTGTCAAAGACATCCACCGGCGTGCCCGCGTCCCCGCCGCAGCGGATCGCGATATTGATCGGAATCTCACCTAGCAGCGGGACGTCCAGCCGCTTCGCAGCCTTGGCGGCGCCGCCGCGACCGAAGATATCGTATTCCTTCGCCGTGTCCGGCGCGACGAAGTAGCTCATGTTCTCGACGATGCCCAGGATGTGCACATTCAACTGCTGATACATCCGCAACGCCTTGATCGCATCCAGCAACGCCACCTCCTGCGGTGTACACACGACGACAGCGCCCGTCAGCGGCAGCATCTGAGCAAGCGATAGCGGCACGTCGCCCGTTCCCGGCGGCAAGTCGATGATGAGATAATCGAGCTCGCCCCACTCAACCTGCTCGACGAACTGCTTGACGACGCCGTGAATCATCGGACCGCGCCAGATGACCGCCCGCTCCGGTTCGATCATGAATCCCATCGACATGACCGATACGCCGTGCGCTTCGATCGGCAGAATGCGATCGTCGCGCACGCTCGGCTTTTCGGCCTCGATCCCCATCAGCTTCGGAATCGACGGGCCATAAACGTCGGCATCGAGCAGTCCGACGCGCGCGCCCTGGCGGGCGAGTCCGACGGCAGCCATGGCGGCGATCGTCGATTTGCCGACACCGCCCTTGCCGGCGCCAATGGCGATCGCATTCTTCACGCCCGGCAATTTGTCGGAAAGACCGGGCGTTTCTGTCACTTCGATATTGGGCATCATTCACTCCGCCGTCGTCAGTGTTATCGCGTATTGATGTTGCACCGCTCGAATTTTCTCGCGGCGCTGATTGGCAGGATTCTATGTCGTATGGATCTATCTCGACGTCTTGAACGAGACTATTCCTGAAAATCCGTCACGCCGGCCTGTCGCGCGAGCGTCTTGAGGCGCTGGTAATGCTCGGCCCCTTCCTCCGCAAGTTCCTTGAAAAGCGCCTGGATATGCGGCTCCGGCATGTATCGGCCGTAATTCGCGTAGAAGCGCGCCGTCTTGCGCTCTGTGCTGAGAACCATCCGCATGGCCTCGGCAAAGTCCTCCTCGCTGCGAACCTCGAGAAGTCTCGAACCCGTGACAACGAGTTCCTTGTCCTCGGGCGTCAGCACGAATTCCTGACCCGGATACATCTGCGCAACGAGCGCCTGCAGCCGCTGCTTGTGCTCCTGCTCCTCGTCCGCCATGGCCGCGAATTCTCGGCGATGCTCGTCCGTCGGCGCCTTTTCCGCCAACACGACATATCGATAGGCGGCAACCGTCTCGCCATAGGCGCCAATCGCGAGGAGCTTGTCCGGGCCGCGGCCGGCCGCAGGATCTGGAACTGTCGACTTGGTCATGAGGGGATTGTGGGGCCGGATTCGCCCGTTTTCAACCAAGGCGACCGGAAACCTATCGACCGCCGGACGCGAGGCTCAAAACGCGGCTGGAAAACGCCGCAATCACCCCTCGCGTTCGGTCGAAATCCTCGATAACAGGCCTCTGGGAAAGGCGACTTGCGGTTTCGCAGGAAATGGCCCTTCGGCGATTATTTACCGTCGTCGATCACGTCGTCTTCGTTGATCTCTTCCAAATCGTCGACCTCTTCCAGATCGTCGCTGAGATCGAAGTCCTCGTCGAGGTCGAGATCGCTCATGTCGTCGATATCGAAATCGTCCAGATCGTCGATGTCGAAATCGTCCGTCTCGCTGTCCGTCTTCTGCTTACTCGCGATCGTCGGCGCCTGCGATCCGGCCTTCGCGGCCGCAGCCTCTTGTGTCGGCGGCTCGATCGCCTCTGGCTGGCCGTCGATTTGAACCGTGAATGTGATCGGACCGAGCCGTATCAGATCGCCCGCCGCGAGGTCCTTTTCCGTGACCTGCTCACCATTGACGTAGGTGCCGTTGCTGCTGTCGAGATCGCGAACCTGCACGTGACCGTTCTTCAGCGTCAGCTCGCAATGACTTCGCGAGATATCCGCCAATGGCACGCGCAGATCGGCATCCGTCTTGCGACCGATGACGACCTTCGGCTTCGTCAGATCAAACGTCTTGCGATCGCCCTTCTTCGTGAAGGTGATGAGCGTAACCGTCATAAATTCGTCCTGCGACTCAGTGTGTGCGAGTGCTGAATCCAGCGGGTCGATTGGCCCCTAATTCCACAGAACTCAATGTACCAATCCCGGAATCTCACCGCAAGAAACGCAACGTCCCCGCCAATGCGTCGAGACCCCGATTTGCGATACAATCATCGCCAATGGCGAACACGAACGAGAATTCTACAATCGGCATCGGCTGGTATGTCCACCTGCCGTTTTGCCGCACCAAGTGCGGATACTGCGATTTCTATTCCCTGCCGACGGTTTCCTCACTCATTCCGGACCTGGTCCGTGCGATCGTCGGCGAAATTGACCTGCGAATGCCGAATCGCCCCGTACGCACGATCTTCGTCGGCGGCGGGACCCCGACCGAATTGCCCGCGGAGAATCTCGACGAACTGCTCGAAGCTATCGGACGCATGGCCGGCGCCGCTGTCAGCGAATGGACCGTCGAGGCCAATCCCTCCAGCGCCTCGGACCTGAAACTGGACGTCCTGCGGCGCAGAGGCGTGAACCGCATCTCGTTCGGGGCCCAGTCATTCTTCCCCGAAGATCTCGCCGTCCTCGAACGAATCCATGACCCTTCACATATTCCTGAGTCGATCGACGCGGCCCGCCGCGCCGGATTCGACAACGTCAATCTCGACCTGATATACGGAATCCCCGGCCAATCGATGCAACGATGGCGCGAATCGCTCGCCCGCGCGATTGATCTCGGCACCGATCACTTGTCTTGCTACTCACTGATGTACGAAACGGGGACCGCCCTGACGAAGTTCCGAGACCAGGGCCGCGTGACGCCCTGTGACGAATCACTCGAAGCCGACATGTTCGAGGCGACGATCGACGTGCTCGCAAATGCCGGCTACGTACAATACGAAATCAGCAACTTCGCGAAACCTGGACGCCGCTGCGAAGCGAACCTGATCTACTGGCGCAACGAGGAATACCTCGGCGTCGGTCCGTCGGCCGTCTCCTATCTGGACGGTCTTCGGCGGAAGAACATCGTCGACGTCCGCAAGTATGTCAATTGGATGGCAGGGCAGCCGGACGACTTGGTCGTTGAAAGCGAATCTCTGACGCCGATGGCTCGCGCCGCCGAGACTGCGATTCAGATGTTGCGACTGATCGAAGGCATCGATCGAACGCATTTCATCGCGGCGACCGGCTTCGACCCAATCTCGTTGTTCGCCGACGCCCTTTCAGAAACGACGACCGCGGGGCTCGTCGAAATCACGCCGACCCACATTCGACTGACGCGCCGCGGATTGCTGCTCTCGAACTATGTCATGCGCGCGTTTCTGTCGGCCGTCGAAGATGAAAACCCCACACGCGCCCCCACGCAGCAGTTCGTCACGCTGCAGATCGAGAAGACCTGACGATACGCATCGGACCAGTCATAACTGGGTTGGAATGCGCCGCCACCGTCGCTATCGCGCTAGCGAGACGTCTAATGTCCCGCCCCGCCCGCGTCCGGTCGAATCTGTACGACCTCCCGATCGGGATCGAACGCGCTTCTCGTGTATGTGACGCGCCATTGGGATCCGTCTTCCATTTCGTGCCGGCCGCCATTCGGTAGATCGCAGCCCGAGAGCAGAAAATGCCGGGACAACGACCGCAGCGCGTCGACCCCACGCGACGACTCATTCTCAGGCACGACAACCTGCGCATCCGGAAGTCCGAAGGCGCTCAGGCCGATCGAGTCGAGCAGCAGCAGGCCCGCGTTCTTGCCGTCCAGCTCGAATCGCCGCTCCGATACGCAGATCGTCGTGGCCGCATCCGAGTCCGCCGCGGCAGCCTCTATGCATGCCGGTGCGTCGACCGCCGGAATGATGTTCAACGCTTCGGGCCAGATCACCGCGATCACCGGCGCGAACTCCATCAGCGCCGCCTGTGCTCGCATCGCCATGAGGACCGCGTCGGCACGCGCCGTCTGTCGGTCATACGCGACATCGACGGCGATATGCGCGGCGTGCTCGCGGATGGCGCCGGCGGACTCGGCATCGAGATCCGTCTGTCCCAGCGCCGCTTCGATGCGCCGCGAATCAACCGGCTCATCCGCAACAACGAGGCCGACTTTCAGCCCCTCGATATCAATGTACGAAGGTGACGATTCATCCGCCGGCTCGACAAGTCGCGCCTGGCGAAGTCCCGCGCGCTTCATCGAGGCAAGCAGAACCGACAACGTGACGTTGTATGTCCGTGACAACAGCGCAATCGTCCGAACGCAGATCACGACGCCCGTGTTCGCGTGCTGTCGCAAGCTCGGCGCCGTGGGTGCTTTCACGGGTGGCGGAACCGGCGCCGGCGCTGGTTCGGAATGAGCCTCGACGTCGGGACTCCGTGCGTGAAGTCGCTCAAATGGCCCTGTTGCCGAATCGTCGTGCGCATCGACGGATCCACGATCTGCAGCGGACTCCTGATCGTAGACGGCCTCTGCTCCCTCCATGCCGGTTGGCTCCGGATGGCCGTCGTCGTATATCGGCTCGGCCGTCGCGGGCACATCCGTCTCATAGATGGGCTCGGCGGAGAACATTGGCACAGCGCCGGTAGCTCGGCGTTGCGGCACGACGCTCTGCGCAGGCGCGTCGTGACGGATGCCCAGCCAGGCGATCGCCTCGAGCAACATCGCCAAAATCAGTGCCATCCGCCCGATCAGATCGAGATGCCCCATGCTCCACGCCACGATCACGAGCACCAGCGCGATCATGTGCATGACCACAAGCGCGCGACGATCCCGCCACGCGGCGATCAGCCCGTAGAGGACTGCCACCAGCGTCATGGCGCCCAGGATGACAAACAGAACAACCCAGATCAACGAACCGGCCTTGCCCCCGACATCAGGATTCGATTGACACGTGGATACGAAACTACCGTCGGAATTCTACACCATCTACCGCGACCTGCGGCGTTGGACCGCACCACCGCAAAGCGGCGCTCGAGCGGCTAACCGATTTCGACAAAAATCTTGTCCGGAATCGGCTGCAACTTGCCCCGTCTGTCGACGCACGCGATCGTCGAGTTGGCGTCGCAAAGTACAACGTCGCCCCGCCGCAAGACATACGAATGATCGATTCTCGCCCGCGTCATACGCTCCATCTTCGTCGTCAGCACCAGCTCGTCGTCAAACCGGCCCGGTGACCGGAATCGGCACTCGATCTTCACGACCGCGAAGAAACAGCCCTCCTCCTCCAGATCACGGTAGCTGAATCCGGCACATCGAAGCAACTCGATACGACCCATCTCGAAATACTCGAAGAATTTCGAATGATGCAGATAGCCCATCGGATCGCTCTCGGGGTACCGAACGCGGATCGACAAATCACAGCTTGTTGGCGGAGTTTCAACCATCCGATCAATTGTCGAAACGGATCGGTCCAACGCAAGGGGGCTGGCATGCGGCAAACGCCATTCGCAGGCCATTTCGACTCAAACTCGCGAACGCACGTCCATTTGTGGAACGAGGGCGTCTAGGCCGCACGTAGCTTCCGGGGTGCGGGCATCTCTCACGGCTGCACCAGCTCGGGTGCCCCATCCTTTGCGCAGCAAAGGGTGGGGTCTCGATTTCACCCAGGCCAACGAGTTCGTAGGGTGGGCCATGCCCACCAGTCCAACGCGGATGCCCCATCCTTTGCGCACCAATGGGTGGGGCCCCACTTTCAACCAGAACAGCGCCCCGAACTGCCGAGCGCAGCCGTCACCCGCCCACCGTGCTGCTTCAACAATCGCTCCGCCGCCATCCGATCCAGCCCGCACTGCTGCATCACGATCGCCGTCTTCGCCCGCCCCCTCGCCGATTTCAGCAACGCGTCCGCCGCCGCACGATCCAGGCCTGTCACGCTTTGCACGACCCGCGTCGCTCGATCAACCAGCTTCCGACACGCATACGTGTTCAAATCGACCATCAGGTTCCCGTACGTCTTTCCGATGCCGACCATGCTGAGCGTCGTGATCATGTTGAGCACGAGCTTCGTCGCTGTGCCCGCCTTCAACCGCGTTGAACCCGTCAGCACTTCCGGACCCGTCAGCACCCGAATATCCGCATCGCACACGACGTGAACCTGCGACGCCGGCACGCACGCGAAGAAAATCGTCCCCGCTTTTCTCTTCCGCGCTTCATCCAATGCCGCATGCACATAGGGCGTCGTCCCGCCCGAGGCAATGCCCATCACGACATCCTTCGAACTCAGCTTCAGTTCACGCAACGCCGCCTTCGCCGCCGCCGGTTCATCCTCCGCACCCTCCACACTCCGCCACAGCGCCTTCTTCCCCCCCGCGATCACGCCGCGCACCATCTTCGGATCGCTGCGAAACGTCGGCGGACACTCCGACGCATCGAGTACGCCCAGTCGACCGCTCGTCCCCGCGCCGACATAGATCAACCGACCGCCGTCGTTCCACGCCGCCGTCACGAGCTTGATCGCCTTCACGATCGCCGGCTTCGCCTTCGCGACGGCGAGCGGCACCGATTGATCCTCGGCGTTCATCACGTCGAAGGCCGCCGTGACGCTCATGGCATCGAGACCATGCGACTTCGTGTTGCGCTGCTCCGTCAGTAGATGTCCGCGATCGTTGTTGCGTGTCATTCTCTTAACCTGCTTTGGATCGTCATGCACTGTCAAGGTCGACGTCAAATCGACGCCACTCCGATTCGGACGTCTCCCGAAGCGCCGTCAGGCGATCGAGCAGCGCGCCGGGCAACAACAGGATACGGGCTCCCGTCACGAGCTGGCAGATGACGCCGATCGTGAGCACGCTGGAAGGACTCGGAAACCGGCGCGTGACAATAGGCCCGAAGTAGCCCGCTGCCGTCATCGCGCAGCTGACGACAAACGCCCATGTCTGTCGCCCTACCTTCCGACGTAACGCGACATCACTGAAGGCGCTCGCCAACTGGCAGAAGTATATCCCGAACGCAACGCCGCCGATCGCGCCGATCAAACCGAGGGGCGTTGCCATCACGATCATCGACATGATCGCGAAGTTCGACGACCGGCTCACGAACATCAGCAAGGCGCTCACAAGCGTACCGACCATCACGGCGGCGGCCGACCAATGCGCCACCTGCCGCGCCATCCGGATTCGATCCGAAAACAATCGCAACATCGGCGGTTGGGTCGTCAGCCACACGCCCTGCATGGCGATAAGGAAAAGGGACGCAACCCCGACAATCAGCGCGGGCGTCGCCATGGACTCCCACGACAGCGCGACAAAGAACGCCACGACGAAAGCGATGAAGAGGCCCCTGACCAGGATCGACGACATGCGCGCCCCGACGCTCAAGAGCCAAAAGAAATGGGGCTCCAGAATGGCAAGCACGCCGCGCGCCCGCGTGATCTCGATAGGCAGCCCGTATTCGGGACAGCAACCCCTGGGATCCAGCCCGCGAACGTCGTAGTCGCATCGAGCACACCGCGTCGCCTCGCCGACTGTCCCAACCGAGTGCTCCGGCGAAGATGCCTGATCTCTTTCGATCTCCATCAGACGGGTACCGTCAGACTTCCGAGGACGACCGGCCGCCGCGCCCCTGTCACCTGCGGCAGGTTTGCAGGGACAGCGTCCATTCGGGCGGCGGCGAGCATCGCGAAAGACACCCCCTCTTTCGCCTGCGAGGGAATGCCAAAATCATCCGTCGATCGCAGGCCGGGCCCGAGTTGATTGTTATACCATTTCGTGATCGTCGCATTCCTGACGCCGCCGCCACAAAGGATGATCTCGTCCCAACCCGCCCTGCCGCGACGCTCATGTGCGAGGTTATTCGCGATGAGAACGTGCGAGGCGAGTGCATCGACAGTCAGGCGCGTCGCCGTCGCGATCCAGTCATCCGCCTTTATTTCCTTCTGCGAGAACTGCGTCAGCAGCGAATGCATGTATGAGACGCCGAATTCCTCGCGTCCGCAGCTCTTCGGCGGTTCTTTCCACAGGAACGGATGTCGGGACATTTCCTCGTGCACTGCGTCGTTCACTCGCCCCCGCGCCGCCCGCCGGCCATTGCGATCGAACGTCTCCTTGCCCTTCGTAAAGTGCGAGACCAGCGCATCGATCAGCATATTCCCAGGTCCGCAGTCAAACGCGATCACATCCTCCGGACCGCCGCCCGCCGGCAGGTAAGTCAGGTTCGAAATGCCGCCGATGTTCTGCACGACACGCGTCCGCTTCGCATCGCCATACAACACGTAATCCGTCCACGGCACCAGCGGTGCCCCCTGACCGCCCGCCGCCATGTCCGCCTGCCGAAAGCCCGATACGACGGGGACGCCGATGCGCTCCGCGATGATCGCCGCATCGCCGATCTGCAGCGTCCCCGTCTCGCCCGCCGTGGATCGACGCCCGCCGCGCGCCGGCGGCAGGTGGCAGATCGTCTGCCCATGGGAACCGATCAGGTCAACGCCCTTCAGCCCCAGCCGCCGGATCGCCAGCGCCGCCGTCGCCGCGAATGCCTCCCCCACAGCCGTGTGCAGCCGGCACAGCTCCTCCGTCGTCGTCGAGGCCGGGGCCATAACCGCCATCAGCCGATCGCGAAGCGACGCCGAATAGCGACGCGATGCGTGCCCCACGTATTCGACGCGCATCGTGAGTCCGCTTCCGCGTATGCGGCACGCCACGGCGTCGACACCGTCGGCGCTGGTGCCGCTGTTGAGTCCAAGAACGAGTCGGGTTGAACGTTTCATTTTCGCAACGCCATTGTTCCGGACGCAGACAAGTCACGCAATTCCCGGTCATTGCGTTCCCACATCGCCCGCGAATATCGACGCCGTACCACACGAAGGCCGCCGCTGTTGAGCCGTGTCAACACGCCCCGTCGACGGCCGGTCCGCTTCGTCGAAGTCCGGCCGCGACATGCGTCGGAAACATCGCACAATCCGGGTCAAGCTTTCGCAACGCCGTACCGATTCGAGTGTACGGCCCGGCGGAACGCTGAACGCGGCTGCCGAGCCGGACCCGTGGGAGGGGAGCACCATGAACCAGGCAAAGAGACTTCAGCGTAGAGTCGTCTCTGGCACCGGCGTCCTCGGCGCCATGCGAGACGAACGGCGCGATCGAGGGATCATCAGCGACGCCGTGCTGGGTGATCTTCGACTCGGCCTGGCCTCGGAATTGAGCCTCTCCACCACGGACAGTCTGCCGGCACTCGCCGACTATCCGGCACACACTCGCAGCGCGCGGGCCAACACGATTCTCGGCCTGCTCGCCGCCCTCCAAGCCAAGGACCCATACACGGCTGAGCATTCAATCCGGGTGGAAGTCTATGCCCGGAAATTGGCTCAGCGCCTCGGACTGGCAGGCGCGCCGACGCGGGATATCCGCGTCGGCGCCATCCTGCACGACGTGGGGAAGATCGCCATTCCCGACGCCATCCTCAACAAGCCCGGACGACTCACGATCGACGAGTTCGACCTCATGAAGTCGCACCCCGTCCGAGGCGTCGCCATCCTGAGACCGATCGCCTTCCTGGAACCCATCCTCCCGATGGTCATGCACCATCACGAGTGGTACGACGGTACCGGTTATCCGGAAGGCATCGCCGGTGAAGAAATCCCATTCGGCGCCCGCGTCATTCAGGTCGCCGACTGCATCGACGCCATGGCCTGGACGCGACACTATCGACGCGAACTGAACATGGCGCAGATCATCTCCGAATTGGAAAAGGGGGCAGGTCGCCAGTTCGATCCGGAAATCGCCGCCGCGGCGATCGACTGGATCGGCGAAGGACCGCAGTGCATCTACGGCATCATGGCCTCGCCATCGCCGACGGCACACGTCTGACAGCGGCCTGCGACAATCCGATCCGGCGGGGCCACGGCCGGATCGGCAGACCAAGATGACGCCGCCGACAAGTCATCAAACCCGACAACCCTGAATCCAGATGCGCAAGCAGTCGCCACCCACGTGTATTCGCGCCACTGGACGCGTGCCACGCACGTGTACTTGTGCCGCAGGGTACTCACCACCCAAGCGAATTCGTGCCACTGGGTGCTTGCCACCCACGTGTATTTGTGCCACTGGATGCTTGCCAGAAGCTGTCCGGGAATTCGTCTCATTCGAGATTCGCACTAATGGTCGATATTCGCCCGGAGGGCGTGCGGTCTTTGCCAGGGACTTCAGTCCCTGGATGGCGTTTTTTATTAACAATTACCGCCCGGCAGGGCGGACGTCGCGTGGTCGTGCGCCCTCCGGACGCCCCGCCCCTCATTCACGCGTGCCACCTGATTCCACTACAATACGCCCAATGAAGCCCCCCACAGGCGCCAACAACAAAATCCTCGTCGCGATGAGCGGCGGCGTCGATTCCAGCGTCGCCGCCTGCCTGCTCCGCGAACAGGGCTACGACGTCGTCGGCGTGTTCATGCGCCTCGGCTCCGAAAACCACGTCGCCCCCACCGACGGCGACGCCTGCCGCGCCGACACGCCAAGAACCGTCTCGCTCCCCATCGCCAAGGACGACTCCAACGCAAAGGCAAGCAAAGGCTGTTGCTCCGCCGCTGACGCGACCGACGCACGACGCGTCGCCGGCCAGCTCAATATCCCCTTCTATGCCCTCAACTTTGAACGCGACTTCGGCAAACTCGTCGATTACTTCGTCAGCGAGTACGCCGTCGGTCGCACCCCCAACCCCTGCGTCCGCTGCAACCAGTGGCTCAAGTTCGGTCGTCTCCTCGAATACGCCGACGTCGTCGGCGCCGGCATGATTGCGACAGGACACTACGCCCGCGTATCACATGACGTCGATCGCTCGCGACTCCTGCGCGGCGTCTATTCGGCGAAGGATCAGTCCTATGTGCTGTTCGGCATCGGCCGCGAAACGCTCGCACGCACGCTCTTCCCACTCGGCGAAATGACCAAGGACGAGGTCCGCACACACGCCCGCCGCTTCGGTCTCGCCCTCCACGACAAACCCGAATCACAGGACATCTGCTTCGTCCCCGATGGCGACTACGCGCGACTCGTACGCTCGAAAACGGAACAGGGCTTTGCAGCCGGCGAAATCCGCCACGTCGACGGTCGCACCCTCGGCAGTCATGCAGGAACCGCCAATTACACAATCGGCCAGCGCCGCGGCTTAGGCGTTGCCGTGGGTGAACCCGTCTATGTCGCCGACATCGATACGACGACAAACACGGTCACCGTCGGCCCCCGCGACGCCGTGTTGTCGAAAACCGTCCGCGTCAGCGAAGTCAGCTGGCTCCGACCCGCGCCAACGGAAGCGATTCGCGCCGATGCCAAAATCCGTTATCACCACGAACCCGCCGCCGCAACGATCACACCCGCGCGCGACGGCAAAGTGCATATCGAATTCGACATCCCACAGGAAGCAGTCACCCCCGGCCAAGCCGCCGTTTTTTATGAAGGCGACGAAGTCATCGGAGGCGGCTGGATCGAAGGCCGCTGAACATCACCCGTGCAACGCGCCCGCGCGCCGAAATTACGACCACATCTCAACCCGCATCCCGCGAACCTGCCCCGTCACGCACATTGAATCCGCATTTCGGGCAGAACATCGAGTCACGACCGTCAAGCGCCGTTCCGCACGCTTCACAGCGCCGCGGCGCCGTCGCGCGTACCGTTCGACCGAACATCAGCGTCACAAGCAGCATCGCGAAGACCGTAGCCCAATGCGGTAATGCGATCGTCGTCCACTCGCCGCCCACATGCTCGCTGATCGGCGTATCCAACATGTACTCGTTGCGCGTCACGATCGGCATAGACAACACACTGCCGCTCGCCGGTCCGACCACAAACTCCGCCGGCTCGTGTGCGACAGCGGTTCCGTTCAGCCACGAGGTCTGAATCAACCCCCGATCGACCTGCAGCGTGAACGCTTCGGAATGAACTTCAACAGTTCGAAACTGGCCCACGGCAAAAAGCACCGCAAATGCCACCGCGATCATCGAGACGATCCAGCGCATCCACTTCATGGCGAACCCCCGTCACTGCAGTCATCACGATCAGGTCAGTTCGGCGATCCAGTCGTCGAAGCGAGCATCGCCTGCGCCGCTTCTTCATCAAGCCAGCGCGTTTCGAGCCCTGTCGTTGTGCGATAGAGGACATTGCGCCCGCGCCCCGACAACGACCCGTGCGATTCGGCGCACATCGCCAATGGCACGCCATCACCGGCGTCGGGCTGCTTGATCCAGTTGATCGAAATCACTTTGTAGTGTCCCGCCCCATAAGGGGCGTCAGAGTGTATCGCGAGCCAGCTCGACTCGATCAGTTCCACGGGCTCCCTCTCAAGATGCATCGCCGCGGACAAGTTCCCGTACGCCGTCAGCGAGTCGCCGCAGCGTTGAATCGAACTCTGGTTTCGCTGCCAGAAAACCACGCAAACGACAAGAACAGCCCCGATCAGCACGCTCGACGCATGCCGTCGGAACGCCGCCTTGCGGCGCTGGATCCGCACTTCGTCCGCGACTCCCGAGTCCCCGACGGGAAAAGAAGTATCTTCGATTTCCATGTAGCCCACCTATTCCGCATCCCGGTATGAAGCGCCCGATCCACTTCACCGCCGAATCAAACCAATCTTACGGCCTATTCGTCAAACGCGAAGAAAAAACACAGGTTCGCCGATTTCGAGTGGAATGCACAACCTCCACCGCCGTCGCGCCAATCCCGCAAAATTCTATACACGCCGAAATGCCGTCGCCGCACGACCGCGGATCCGGTCGGCGGGCACCGCATGCACCGCTTTCCCGCCTTTTGCCCGACATACCGCCGTCGGTTATTCTCGCGATTCGTCAGTCGCGTCAGCGGCTTCGGGATGAAAAACGAATTGCCGACGGTCAAATCTCCGCCGGTAGCTCAATCGGACCAAACGGCATGGCACAGGAAAAAGGCGTCATCGTCTCGTTCCGCGTGGACAAACACCTCGCGGACGTGCTGAACAAAGTCCCCGACAAATCCGCTTTCATTCGCGACGTGATCCTGCGCAGCTTTTACGATACGTGCCCCCTCTGTCGCGGACGCGGCGTCCTTCCAGAAGAAGTGTCCAAATGGGCCGCCCGCACGCTCAAGCAGGAACACGCCGTCGAATGCAGTTGCTGCCACTACACGTATCCCGCTTCCGCACTGCCCAGAAAATCCGCCGAGTCCGCCGACCAAGACGATTTTACCTGTCCCCATTGCCAGTCCCACGAACATACGCACTGACGCCTGAACGCGAGCCGATGGAATGACCGCCAACCGCCCCGCCGCGACTGTGGACGATCCGTCGAAGCCGTCGCACATCCTGCGCAATCGCAACTTCATTCTGCTCTGGATGGCCTACGGCATCTCGGCGCTCGGCGATCACCTCTCGGAGCTGGGCCTGCTGAAAATGCAGAACGCGATGGACGAGGCCGTTCAGAACACGACGCGCCTGCAGGCCATCATGAGCTTCGCGTTCATGCTGCCCTTCTTCGTCCTGGGGCCGATCGCCGGCTGGATTTCCGATCGACTGCCGCGCAAGTGGATCATGTTCACGGTCGACCTCATCCGCGCCGCGATCATGACGGAAATGTTCTGGCTGCTGACCCGCATGCAACGCATCATGGATCCCGCCGCCACGGCCGACACGCCGCTCAACATGTGGATGGCGATCGCCCCGCTCATCCTCGTCGGAATCTTCGCGGCCGTCTTTTCACCCGCGCGCCTCTCACTCCTGCCGACCCTCGTGCGCGAAAACCAGATCATTCGCGCCAACGCCCTGACCGCCGGTCTCGGCATGATCGCCACGATCGCCTCGGCGAAAATCAGCGGCTGGCTCGTCGACTACGTCGCCGCAGGCAACGCCGAAATGTCGCTGGTCTTCCGCGTCGACGCCATGACGTTCGTCGCCAGCGCGATCTGTATCTTCCTCATCCGGCCGCCGAAGCAACACGTATCATCGGAATCGCACAACGGCATCGCCGCGATTCGGAAGGGAGTTCGCTATGTGCTGGACCATCGTCGCGTCATCGAGCTGATTGTCGTCGCCGCCGTCTTCTGGATGGCCGCCTCCATCATCAAGAGCATTATTCCGGCCGTCGTGAAGGACATCTTTCACGGTAGCTACTCCGACATCGCGACCTATCTCGGGCTCATCGGCGTCGGTATGGTCGTCGGCTCACTGATCCTCACGGCCCTGGGCGACGCACTCAAAAGCGATATCGCCGCCTGCTGGTGCCTTAAGCTCTCGGGACTCTCCGGCCTGCTGTTCACGATCGCCATCTGGCGCGGCTGGCCCGAATGGGTCGTCTATGTCGCACTCACATCGATAGGTCTGTTCGGCTCCGCCATCCAGGTCAGCGTCAACGCACTGATTCAACGCATCGTGCCGAACCACATGCGAGGCCGCGCCTTCGGCGTTCACGACCTCGTCACAATGGCCGCCCTGCTCCTAACGACCGGCCTCCTCGGCATTCCCGCGTGGCCCAACATAGATCAACACGTCCCGCTCATCATGCTCGTCGTGTCGCTCATACTCATCGCGACAGGCGTCGTGACGACTCGAATCCGACTCCATCGCGGCCCCTTCGGCCCCGTCCTCAGCTTCTGGAAAAATCTCAACGACTTCGCGTGCCGACTCCTGCCCCGCGCCAAGCGCGACGGCATCTGCACCATCCCCCGACACGGCGGCGCCATCGTCGTCGCCAATCACAACTCGACGCTAGATCCGTTCGTGCTGACGTCGACTTCCCCCAACCGCATCCCCGGCTTCATGATCGCCGTCGAATTCACGAAAATCCCCGTCTTCAAATGGCTCATCGAGGCCATCGAGTGCATCCCCGTCACCCGCAGCGGTCAGGACACCAGCTCCGTCAAGGCGGCGCTGCGCCACTTGCAACAAGGCAAACTCCTCGGTCTCTTCCCGCAAGGCGGCGTCCGAAAGCCGAATGAACCCGTCAACGTTCGCGACGGCGTCGGAATGCTCGCACTCCGCAGCGGCGTCCCCGTCGTACCCGCCTACATCAGCGGCATCACATATTCCGATTCAACCATCGCGCCCTTCTTCAAGCGACAGAAAGCCGTCGTCCGCTACGGCGAGCCCGTTGATCTGTCGGAATTCGCCGGCCGCGAAAAAGACCGCGACGCCTACAAACAGGCATCAGAAAAAATCATGAACGCCATCATGGCCCTGAAACCCTGACGTTGCGGATGGCGTGCCACTACTCTGTGAGCGGTGCTTCCCCCGTGCCCCAGGGCATGCCCTGGGGAAGCGAATTCCATTCAACTCTAAGCGCCACTCAAATTCCACCGTCAAGCGCCCGTGCTAACTCAATTCGCTTCCCCAGCCTGTAGGCTGGGCCACGGATCCGCGCTAAACACAATCCGTCACAAACCCCACAACCGCCTCAAGAAAAGCTGACGGATCCTGCTCAAACTCAATCGTATGCGACGCCTCTGGAAACTCGCTCAAGCGCTTCATCTCCGACGGCAACGCATCAAACCACGCCCGCGTCCGCGCGTTGTCGATCACCCGCTCCTTCCCCGCCAGCATCAGATGCACCGGTCCCCGATACGAACTCCGATCGAACTTCCGCAACCGCTTATCCAACTGCCGCGACGCCAATAGAAAACTCGCCGACACCTGCGTCAGCTTGATCGGATCCTCGTCCACGAACCGAATCCGCTCCGGGTTATCCGTGAAATAGCTCGCACTGTTCAATGGGATGTCAAACAACTTGTCCCGATCGTTCACCATCGCCATAGCCACGCGGAACTTGTCCGTCGTCGTCAGATCGACCTTCGGAAACAAACCGGGACACGCCAGCGTGATCGACGCCACGCGATCCGGCATCGCCTGCGCCAACCACACCCCCTGCTTGCCGCCCCAACTCACGCCGAATAAATGCGCAGCGTTGAATTCCGACGCCTCGCACGCATACCTCAGCAACGCCTCCGCATCGCTCGCCGTCTGTTCGACGGAAACGCAATGCCCGCGCGGCGCCGCATTCAGACCGCTGCCGCGCCGATCCGGCATGCAAACATCAAAACCCGCCGCCGACAGCGCCGCCCCCGACGCCTCGTACCAGCCCCCATGTGACTGAATCCCATGGAAATACAGCACAACGCCGCGCTTCGGCGCGTCGCCCGCCGCCGCCCACCAGCGAAGGCGAATCTCGTACCCGTCGGCCAACCGCATCGATCTCATTTCCATACACGCCCCACGGTACGCAAATCACAACCCGCGGCAATGCCCGCATAGCCCTCGCATGCCGCCCTATTCAGAGCCTCGCTGTCCTCAGCGTGACGATTTCCACGCCGACGCCCGACGTCGGCGCGCCACCACTTCCGCCCCAGCGTCCCCCGCCTTCGCGCATCCGCGCCCCCCGCTATAATCGTCCGTCTTGCATTTGAAGGCCCGCCGGGCATGTCTGCGGCGTGCGTCAATCGAATCCGGTTCGGCCCCATGCAACGCTCAGGCATGGGCAACGGGTCAGGTGGGAAACCAAGCAGCCCACCCGCGTCAGACCGTGTGCCGTGGTCAGCCGAGCCGGATTCGGCGGACGCATCCGCCCGCCCGGACTTCCGATCCGTCAGGTGCCACTGGGTGCTTGTCACCCAGTGTTTGGCGGGTGGCCCACCCCTTCAGAGGTGGGGTCACGATGATCGGGAATGCGGGTGCCACTGCTCTATGAGCAGTGCGGAATGCCATGCTTGCCCATCAAGGCAAGCGTGCCGAGAGCCGCTGGGTGCTCGTCACTCAGTGCCCGGGTGCCATGCCGACCCTCAAGGTCGGCATGTAAGACGCGTCGGGTGCCACTGCTCTCAAGCAGTGCCGAACACGAGGAATCGCAGGCGAGTTCGTCCAATCGCCGGATCGCAATCTTCAAACGTGGTCGCCGTACTACGGAAAGGCACGCGTCACGATGTCTTATACCGTTCTTGCCAGAAAGTTCCGCAGCCAGACGTTCGACGAAGTCGTCGGCCAGGCCGCCATCACCACGACGATCCGCAACGCGATCGAACACGATCGCATCCACCACGGCTACCTCTTCACCGGCACCCGCGGCGTCGGCAAGACATCCATGGCCCGCATCCTCGCCAAGGCCCTCAACTGCCTCGCGAGCGACAAGCCGACTGTCACGCCCTGTGGCAAATGCGATGCCTGCATCGGCATCGCCCGCGGCGACGACGTGGATGTCATCGAAATCGACGCCGCCAGCAACACGGGCGTCGACAACATCCGCGAGCTCCGCAACAACGCCATCTATCGCCCCACCCGCAGCCGCTTCAAGATCTACATCATCGACGAAGTCCACATGCTCAGCACCGGCGCCTTCAACGCCCTGCTGAAAACGCTCGAGGAACCGCCGGGCCACGTGAAGTTCATTTTCGCCACCACCGAAATCCACAAGGTCCCGGCGACGATCATCAGCCGTGTCCAACGCTTCGACTTCAAGAGCATCCCGCCCGAGGAAATCGCCGAACAACTCGCGATGATCTGCAAGAGCGAGAAAGTCGACATCGACGACGCGGCCGTCCGCCGCCTCTCCCGTCTCGCCAGAGGCTCCATGCGCGACGCCCTCAGCCTTCTGGACCAGGTCCTGTCGCTCTCTGAAGGCCAGGCGACTGAAGCCCTCGTCGACGACCTCTTCCCCGCTGCCCACGATGAACTCAACGCCGAACTCATCGACGCCTTCGCCGCATGCGATCCCGCCGCCGCACTCAACGTCGTCGATCGCATCTTCGCCCAGGGCGCGACGGCCGATCACTGGTGCAGCCTCATGATAAACCAGGTCCGCGATCTCATGATCGTTCGCACCTGCGGCAAGGACACGGAACTCGCCGATCTCCCCGGCGGCACGCGCGATCGCGTCGCCAACCAGGCGAAGCAGTTCGACGCCGCCGCGCTCGTCCACATGATCACGGTCCTCGAAGAACTCCGCCGCAGCGTCAAATCAAGCGGCAGCGGTCGCGCCCTCATCGACGCCGCCGTCGTCCGACTTGCGGAAGCCGCACGATACGCCTCAATCGAGTCCCTGTTGGAGGCCGTCCAGGGCGGCGCCGTCACGAAACCCGCGCCTCGCTCCGCGATGCCCCCATCGGCGTCGGCCCCCGCTGCAAGCGTAAAAAAAAAGTCGATAATCGACGCACCATCACCCGCTAGATCGACCGCTCCGTCGTCGCCGCCAGCCACGGCAAGTTTGCTCCCGCCGGCTGCGTCACGGCGCGCGCCCGTCAAGTCCGAAACCCCGCCGACATCACCGCCTCCGGACGCCGCTCCCGCCGCCCGTTCTTCCTCGCGAACCACCCAGGAAGACATCCGCGCCGCCCAGGAAGAGCCCCTCGTCAAAGCGGCCCTGGATCTTTTCGGCGGCCAGATCGTCGAAGTCCGCCGCGAAACGCCGGCCCCGAAGAAGACCGACGACTAAATGGGTGGTCCACCCCTTCAAGGGTCGGGTCACGATGATCGCCAGGTGCCGGGTGCCACTCAACGCCGTTAACCAAGTCCATGGTTGGGAATGCTGATTTGATAATAAAAACCGCTTCCTTCTGCCGATGGTTGCCTGTGGTAAAGCTGGCACAACAGAACGGAAGCGGTTTCATGATCATGGCCATGGAGGGCCGAAGTCGCAAGTTGGATCGACGCGATTGGCCCGCTTTCTTGAATCGGATCGTCCCACAGGGCGTCTGGCAGTCTCTCTCGCATTCTTCCAAGCAATCCAAAGGCGATCCGCCGTCCCGTGATGATCCCCGCATTCGTTGGTCGCGCAAGTTCGTCGTCCTCGCCTATATCGCCATCGGCTGGGCGGCCCCCCGGACGCTCGGTGAACGTTTCGACCAGGCCCGGCAATGGGTCGTCGATCTCTTTCCGTCACGTCGAAGGCCCGGTCATACCTACGTCGGCCTGACCAAGGCCGCCGGACGTCACGGCGTCGAACTCTTCCACCAATTCTGGAACGCCCTCAGGCACACGATGGCCGGCCGCGCACACGAAGCGTGGAACCAATACGGCTGGATACCGTTTGCGGTCGACGGCTCCCGCGTCGACGCCGCGCGAACCCGAGCCAACGAAGCCGACCTCGGCAAGTCGGCGCGCGACAAGTCGCATCCGCAATGGTGGATGACGTGGATCGTGCATTTGCCGACGCTGCTGTTGTGGGATTGGCGACAGGGACCGGGCACCTCGAGCGAACGAACGCACCTGCGCGAGATGGCTCGCGACCTGCCCGCCGAAGCGCTGATCATCGCCGACGGCGGCTTCGGCGGGTTCGACTTCCTGAGCCATTTGGATCAGACGGGCGTGCATTTTCTGGTGCGTTGTGGCGGCAACGCCACATTTGAGTCGCGATGTACGTTGAACGAGATCGAACAGCGCGGCGACGCGAGCAGCGTGTTCTTATGGCCGAAGAGCCGACGGCGACGGCGACCCTTGCGGGTGCGGCAGATCGTGCTCAAACGCGGCGGTCGGCGCGTGTACCTCGTGACGAATGTGTTCGATCGGACCGCGTTGTCGCGATCGATGGCGGGCGAGTTCTACGAACTGCGCTGGGGCGCGGAAGTGAACTATCGCGACTTCAAATGTTCCATGGGGCGATCGAAGATGCTCGCACTAACCCCCGACTGCGGCGCCTTCGAACTGGCGGGCGCGATCGTCGCGATGGGCCTGCTGCGATTGCACGCAGCGATCCTGCAGGTTGCGAAGGGCGCGCGGGCGAGCATCGCGGAATTGCTGAAGCTGATCCGCAAGGCGATGGAGCATCTTCGGTACCGACGATCCACCGCATGGCTGATCCCCGCCCTCGAACAGGCGGTCACCGACGACTATCACCGCAAGCGGCCCAAGAAATCGCGAGATTGGCCGCGAAAAAAACGCCAACGCCCACCCACAGCCCCGACGTACCGCAAGCTGAACCAACGAGAATGGACCCATCTATGCGAGCAAATTCACAAACATGCCGCCTGACTTGGTTAACGGCGTTGGGTGCCACTGCTCTGTGAGCAGTGCCGAACGCGCAAAGCCCCATCGAATATGCGGCCCCCCATGCCGGGTGCCATGCCGACCCCAAAGGTCGGCATGCAGGCATTCGACACTCGGCCGGGTGGTCCACCCCTTCAGGGGTGGGGTCACGATGATCGCCGGGTGCCGGGTGCCACTGCTCTGTGAGCAGTGCCGAACGCGCGAAGCCCGATCGAATATGCGGGCCCCCATGCAAAATCCCACCGGCTCCCTTAACATTCCTGATCAACAACCGGCACGGAACAAGGAGTGACTGAATGTTCGGAAAACTGGGCGACATGGCGGGCATGCTGAAACAGGCCAAGGAGATGCAATCCCGCATGAAGGAAATGCAGGAGCGCGTCGCGGCCACAAAGTTCGACGCCGAGGCCGGCGCCGGCGCCGTCAAGGCAACCGTCAACGGCAAGCTCGAACTCGCCGCCATCAAGATCGATCCGGAAATGGTCAGATCCGGCGACGTCGAAATGCTCGAAGACCTCATCAAGGCCGCCGTCGTCGCCGCACAGACCAAGGCCGCCGAAGGTATGAAGGCCGAAATGCAGAGCCTCACGGGCGGCATGAACATCCCGGGCCTCGACAAGATGTTCGGAGGCTGATCCCGGCGTGTCAGATTCCATCCCCGCCTCGCTGGAACGCCTCATGGCCGAGTTCGCCAGGCTGCCGGGCATCGGTCCCCGCAGCGCCGAGCGGCTCGCCTTCCATATCCTCAAGTCCGACAAGAAAACCGCGCTCTCGCTGGCGGCGGCGATTCGCGACGTCAAGGAAATGGTCCGCCACTGCCGCATCTGCTACAACCTCACGGAAAAAGACCCCTGTCTCATTTGCACCGACACGAAACGCGACGCGTCGCAGATCTTCGTCGTCGAGCAGCCGAAGGACCTGCTGCTGCTGGAAGCCACAGGCCTGATCCGCGGCACATACCACGTCCTCCTCGGCCACATCGCCCCGCTGGACGGCATCGAACCCGACGACCTGACGATCGGCGCGCTCGTGCAACGCGTGAAGGAAGGCCACATCAAGGAAGTCATCATCTCGACCAACCCGACGATGGAAGGCGAAGGCACGGCGCTGCACATCAAGAGCCTGCTGCAGGACATCGAAGGCGTCAGTGTCACCAGACTGGCACGCGGCCTGCCCAGCGGCTCACAAATCGAATACGCCACGCGAGCGGTATTGCAGGATGCAATCGAGGGACGACGGGAATACTGACGCATGGGTGGCCCAGATCGTACTCGACCTGGGGGCTCGATTTCAGCGGCGAGTGAGCGCCGAACATTTCCGCGCTGTATCCGAGCCGATTGGTGGGTGGCCCAAGTCGTACCCGACCTGGGGGCTCGATTTCAGCACCCGACCAATCGCAATACAACGAACGACGCAAGTTACGAAACAATGGCTCCAGATCCCTCACCAGACAACCGGCCAGCGTCCGTCCCAGTCCATGGCCAGCATTGAGTGATCGTCCGAGTCATAGTATCGATAGCTGCTCCACTTCCACATATCCGCCGTCGCGACAAGTCCTCGCGTAACCGGGTTCTTGTGACAATAATCCACTTTCTGAAACAACGAGTTCTCGCGCGTAATATTGAAGTCATATCCCCGAGTGGTCCAAAGAACGCGCTTTCCATAAGCGCCGATCGCCCAATCGTTCAGGGGCTTCGACCAAAGCCGGCCATGCATCCTCCAGAGTGTGCGAAGACGATTCATGCCATGCTCGCCGACGCGTCGCTTGAATGCATGCAGCAGCTTCGAAATGGGAATCGGGACATCACTGCCCTTCGCGTGTGGATAGAGAATGATGTGAACATGTTCCGGCATGACGACATAAGCAATGAGGCAGATGCCGCGGCGCGTCTGCAACTCGTGCAGCGATTCGACGACGACCTGCTTCATCGAATCCTCCCAGAAAAATGCGAGGCGACGATAGCAGGAGATCGTCCAGAAATGGATGTGACCCGGCTCGTCATATCGCCTGAGTCGCGTCGGCATGCCGGGGAGGGTAGCGCACTGGATTCGACCGGTCGACGGGGGTCTGTTTGTGAAGTGTCATATTAGTGACACCGCCGACGCCGGGAGAAGCATGGGTGGCCCAGGTCGTACTCGACCTGGGGGCTCGATTTCAGCGGCGAGTGAGCGCCGAGTATTTCCGCGTTGTATCCAATCCGATTGCCCCATCCTTTCCGAATGGAAAGGCATGGGTGCCCCAGGTCGTACTCGACCTGGGGGCTCGAATTCATCGACCCACAATCAAGCTTGAATCACCCGATGCCACGCTCCTCCGTTACGTTACCGCCCGAAATCGCACTATGATCCCAACAGGCCGTCAACTTCAACGCCAACGGAGATCGGAATGCGAAGTCTGAAGTCGAAGTCGTCAATGGCGCTACTCATCGCGATATTGCCGCTCGCGTCCGCCTGTCATCACAACTCCGATCGAGAGGAAGAGACGCACATCGCGTCATCACAACCCGCAACCTCTTCGGTCAGCGATTCGAGAACCGGGCTCGAGCGCCAAAACGAGGCAAGCTCCCGTTACATCGAGGCGGAACTGAAAGACTGGCGCCCCCCAGATGGCCTACAGCCGCCGCCGGCGACCATCCGAGTTTCATCGATCGACCTCGAAGGATCATGGTTGGGGCGAACGGGCATGGACACTGCAAGTATGGTCATTTCGCGGCGAAACGACGGCACCTTCGATGTGAATTTCTCGACAAGCGGGTGTCTCGGTGGCTGGCGACTCAAGAGAACGGCAACCTACAAGGATGGAATCCTCGAACTGGACCGACCTGTGCAAGAGTACTGCCCGATCACATTCAGACGCCTCTACACGATTCGTGCAAACGGAACCGAGTTGCTCCTTCCCGAAACCAGCGTCGCCGATCTGATGCAAGACCGCGATGCCGATGGCAACTTCAATCCTGGAAGCATCGGCATTCGCTTCTATACGTACGGTCGCCGTGAACAACGAATGCGCTCGCGAAATCCATATTTGAATGTAATTGACCCTAACCCTACCGACGATTGATCGCGCGAAGGCCGAGTAGATGCATCGATCTAAGACACGCGGCGCGTCTAACGCCTGCGCCGAAACTCGATGCCCCGAAAGACCAAACTTGAGACGCTCCTTGGTTTCTGCTAATCTGAAACCTGGATATGCGGCAGCCTGGTTGCTTCCGACGCCGTCATTCAGCTCGCAATTGGCATTAGCTGAAGCGAAAGATCGCACCGAAACGCTGGATGCCGGATGCTGAGTGGGTCCTCTTGCGCATCCGATGAAGCCTAGCGTCGCAAACGAACTCAAGAATAACAATCAGTCGGCGCGGTCGACGGCCGTCCTTCACTAAACTAAAGCGATCCTGGGTCCGCGCGGCCCTGAACATCACTGGAGCAGCGGTGGCAAACCAAGAACGAGTACTCGTCGTTTCGCGTAGCGCGCTTGAGAGCGCGGGGATCTTCAACGGCCTCACATTCGATGTGAAGCGGTACTGCGATGTCTTTTTCGCCCCCGAAACGCCCCGTTTCATGCCGCGCGAGGACGCCGAACATGATCCGTCCTTCAAGCAGCTCATCCCCTATGTCATCATTGCGCATCGAGGACGCATCCTGAGCTACGTGCGCGGAAGCCGCGCAGGCGAGAAGCGACTCGTCGGGCAACGATCCATCGGTATCGGCGGTCACATCAACCCCGTGGACGACGAGCTTCCACTGCTGCGCAGCAGTTTCCGTGAAACATACGCCGCGGCAGTCCGCCGAGAAGTCGCCGAGGAAATCATCGTCGACGGTGAACCCGAGGATCGAATCGTCGCCTTGATCAACGATGATTCGACCGAAGTCGGAAAAGTGCATCTCGGCATCGTCCACTACTGGGAACTCGACACTCCGAACGTCCAGAAGCGCGAGCAGATGATCACGAAACTGTCATTCATGTCGCCCGCGGAATTGGAAGAGGTACGGGAATCACTGGAAACCTGGTCCAGCCTCTGCCTAGACAACATGGAGCGATTCGCCGGCGTCGCCTGCTGATTCGAAATCTCCAAGTTTGCCGGCCGGGAATTCGGAGACAATGCACGTCAGCTGATGTTCGTCAGACTTGATTGGCGAGCCATCGTCGCTGTGCCGAATTCGAGCGAAGCGGATTTCTTTTTCCACGCAGGCGCATCACAACGAACGTCGAGTAAACGCTTCTCACACAGCTACTGGAGTGATCCCGCCTAGTCGATACCGCGCCAGTCGCGCTGCCACTTGGCGTTCATTCGGCGAACATCGTCGTCGACATCCATCGCTTCGACTTCTTCAGGCGTCAGCCACGCAAGTGAGATGGACTCATCACTGATGACGAATTCGTTGCTTCCGTAAGCATGGAGCAGGAATCGCACGTCGAAGTGCTCGTGACGCCCCATGCCGTCATGAGCCGGTGCATCGTGAACGCCGATATCGAAGATCCCCTCGCTAAGCGGCCGAACCAGTTCAATCCCGGACTCCTCCTGTGCCTCCCGGATGGCCGCCGCCAGAACGTCCGGGTCACCATCAGCGTGTCCGCCCAGCTGGAGCCATCGATTCAGTTTGCGATGATGCGTCAGGAGAACGCGCTGGCGCGAAGGATCCAGCAGCCACGCGGAGCACGTCAGATGCCCGGCCTCGCAAAGGTTCTCGAAGCACTGAGGATTACTGCGAACGAATTCCTCGGTCCGCGCCCGTGCCGCCTCTTCCGCGGGACCGAATGGCACGTGCCGCGCGAGCATTTGCAGAATCTTCTCTCGGTGCATGTCGAAGACACTTTATCTCTATTGACGTCGGGAGCAAGGATCGCCGCAGGACACGCCATTGCCGACCGATGAGCCTCATTCGCCGGCAGCAACCCCCATCAACCGGCGTCGTCATATCGGAAAGGTACACGGCGACTTCAGCGCCACAGCGTAAACCGCATTATCCCAAAAGAGCTTCATCACGGAGAATCGTAATTCGCGTGACACTGGGAAAACCCTCAGCCTGATCGTCCGACGCACAAGTCGCCCGGATGCTGACCGCACGCTGAAGGCGTGCCATATGCCAAGCCCACGGCAAGTGCAGCCCGCGAAGCGGGCAAACGTAGCCCAGGGTACCGAATCACCCCGCGATTCAAGCACTGAAAGTGCGAAATAAGAGTCTTGGCGCCATGCACCTCGGGATCACCACCGTCGCATCGCCGGCGTGAATTGACTTCCCGGTATTCCATGATGAACCTGAAAAAAACCCGGCCACGGATGGCCGGGTTCTGAGGGTCCATTCATCGATCCTGAAGCGCCGTCCGGTACTCGGGCTCACGGCAAGCGTGTACAGCGACGCGTTACTGACACGGGCACTCAACTTCCACGGAGATAAACCCACGCGACGCCTCGTCGAATGACGCAACCTGGATCAGATACGTCTGCCCGATTGTCAGACCGCTGACGCACGCTTCGCTCAGGCGTTCGCCGCACGGCAGGCCGGCATCTTCGCTGCAGCCGATCTCGTCTCCCTGCGTCGGCGGACAGCCGACGTTGTTGTACACCGCGAGAATCGTGTCCGTCGCCGGCGGGATCGAACCGCACGTTCGAACGCGCGCGCTCGTGTCCGTCGCCATAAACTCGAACCACAACGTGCCGACGCCCTGCCCCGCGCCGCCGGCGCGGCAGCTGAAGGCGGGATCGTTCCCGGCCGTCGTCGCCTGCGTGTTATCGACGATAACGCTCAGACCACACGTAATGGTCATGGCCGAGGCGCAGTCGTCGTTCGCGAGCGGCGGGCACGCAGTCTCGGCCAGCGCCAACGGAATAAACGCCTGGATGTCGTCGCCATCGACGCTGCCGTCGTCGTTCACATCGGCCACGCAATGGGCCGGTGTGCTCGCCAGCGGCGGATTCAGGACCGCCGTCGCCAGAGCTGCAACATCGCCCGCATCGACGACACCGTCGCCGTTCGCATCACCCTTGCAGCACTCGATCATCGGCGGCGGCGGGCACGGGTTCGAGGCGCAGGTTACGCCATCGCCCTTGTACGAACCGCCGGAATCGATGCAATCGTTCTCGCGAAGTTCGACGCACGAGCTGTCCGGATAGCAGCATGCGCCGCGCGGACACGGGCACATCAGCTCGACGGCGATATCGCCGACCGACGCAAAATCGAACGACGCGATCTGAATCGTGTACTGGTTACCAGGAACCAGACCCTCGACACAAACCTGAGCCAAACGACCGCAGGCGCCGCCCGCATCCTCGACGCACGCAATCTCGTCGCCCGAACTGCTCGGACATGTACCTTCGTACACCGCCAGAAGCGTGTCGTTCACGGGCGCCATCGAGTTGCATGTGCTGATCAGGGCGTCCGTCTCCGTCGCGATGAACGTGTACCAGACAGTGCCGACGCCGCGGCCCGGACCGTTGAACTTGCAGCTGAATTCCGGATCGCTGCCCGACGTGGTTGCGTACCTGTTATTGACCACCACTTCCGTGTTGCACGACAACATAATCGCGTTCTCGCAGTCGTCGTTGACCGGCGGCGGCGGCGGCGGCGGACACATATTCGGCACACAGAGCGTGCCGTTGCCCGAGTAATTGCCGTTGGTCATGAAACACTCCAACTGCGTCAGAATGAAGCAACTGCCGTTCGGATAGCAGCAGGCGCCCATCGGATCGAACACGCCGCCGCAGACATTGCCGTTGACGATCAGATCGATGAGACCCGTGATGTCGTCGCCGTTGACGGCTCCGTCCTCGTTGGTATCCGAAGGACAGAACGACGGATCCATCATTCCCGGCGGGTCGAGCAGTGCGATGACAAACGCATCAACGTCGTCGATCGTCACTTCCGTATCCAGGTTGACGTCGCCGAGACAGCAGGCGCCGCCCGGCGTGCAGGTGACCAGCAACTCGCCCGCACCGGCCGCACCGTCTGCGCCGCCGACACGAATCAGGAACGCATCGCCCATCGACACGTCGATGAAGACCTCGGCGGGACCATCAGGGCCGCAGCCGTTGTCGTCGCATGCGAGCGGCCCGGCGAGCGGCGGACAATCGAGGCCGGCATACACCGCGATCGCCGCGTCGAACATCGTGTTATTGCACAGGCTCACGCGAAGCTGACCATTGCAGCTCGCAGTGTAGGAATACCAGATGTCCTTCGTCACGTCGGTGCAGACGCCGCCGGGCGAGTCCATCGGACCGTCGGACATCGCATCCGTCGTGTCAAACGCGTAGACGCCCTCGCTGATCGTGATCGCACCGTCGCACTGGTCGTTTTCAATAGCGGGACACGTCAACGGCGAACATGGCTCGCCGGCCGTAAAGTCGCCGCCCATCATCGAACATTCCGCAGCGTTGGAGACGACGCAATTGTCCGGGCCCAGGCAGCAGGCGCCGCCGTCCGCCGGAATGCAACCCACGATAAGTCGCCCCGAACCGACGCTGTCGCCGACGCCGCCGATGCGGATCAGATAGCAGTTGCCGCTGACAACGGGCACCACGACGACGTTCTGGTTCTGACCTTCGCCGCAGCCGGAGTCCATTGTCCCCGACACACAGGCGATCTGATCGGCCGAATCGTTCGGACAGATGCACGTGTCGTACACGGCAAGCGTCGCGTCGTATGTCGTATTGAGGCACGGCGTCAGGATCAGGTTTCCGTCGCAGGTTGCGGAATAACGGAACCATACGTCGTGTTCGACGGGGAGGCACGAATCGACCGTCGGTCCGTCCGTCGTAGCTCGGAGCGTCGTGAACTCGAACACGCCGTTGGTGATCTCCGTCGCGTTGTCGCAGTCGTCATTGACCGGCGGTTCGCACGTGATGAGAACGCACGGCTGACCAATGCTGAAGACGTCGCCGGCATCCTGGCAGTCCGCCTCCATTCGAAGCTCACAGCCCGTCAGAGCATCACAGCACGCGCCCTGGCCCGAGGGCACACACGTCACGAGCAGCGTACCCGTTCCGCGCGCGTCACCGACGCCGCCGACGCGAATCAGAACGCACTGTCCCGCAACCACGTCGACGCGAACCTCCGAGGGACCGCCCGCCACGCCGCATCCGTCGTCGTCGCAACCGAGCAGCGTGTCTAGCGGCATGCACGAAGGTCCGTTCGCGCAATCGTCCGCATACACGGCGATCGCGGAGTCGTAGGCCGTCCCGTCGCATGTGCTGACGATCAGCGTACCGTCGCACTGCACTGTGTGTCGGAACCAGATGTCATTGTCGATGACCGGACAGGCGCCGCCGGGCTGGTCTTCCATACTCGTCGTGGCGCCCATGTTGTCATAGAGATAGATGCCTTCGGAGATACTCAGCGCCGTCGCACATTCGTCGTTGTCCGGCCCCGCGCATGTGATGGGCGAGCAGGGCTGACCTTCGGTGAACTCACCGCCGATCTGCATGCACTCGGCCTCAGTCGTCAACGTGCAGATGCCGAGCGGATCGCAGCAGGCGCCGACTTGCGCCGGAACGCAGCCGACGACAAGCAGGCCATTGCCTTCCGCCAGCAGTTTGCCGCCGACGCGGATCAGGTAGCATTCGCCCGCCTGGGCCGCGAACATGACACTCGCATCGTCACCCATCGGTCCGCAACCGTTGTCTGAACACGCCAGCATCGGGCCCATGTTGCTGTCGCAGAAGCATCCGTCATAGACGTTGATCGCCGAGTCGTAATTGGTGCCGAAGCACGTGGCGGCCGTGACGTCGCCGTCGCACGTCGCGATGTAGCGGAACCAGACGTCCTGGTTGACGTTGGTGCACAGCCCGCCGGGAGAATCGAACGGACCGTCGGTCGTCGCATTGACCGTCGAGAAGGGATAGATCCCGTCGCCCGTGATGACCTGAGCGTCGACACAATCGTCATTCGCCGCAGGGCAAGGCGTCGTCAAGCAGTCGCCCTCGAACCAGTCGCCCGCCAACAACGAGCATGCCGTCGGCGAAAGATCCTGGCAGGTTCCGTCGCGCAAACAGCAGGCGCCAAGATCCGTCGTGCCGCACGGCGGATCGAGGTTGGCGCACGTTCCATTGACGACGAACCGACTGCCGACGTTGATGCAGTCCGCAAGCAGGACGTTGTTCGTGCAGATGCCCGTCGTGTCGTTACAACACGCGCCGATGATCTGCGGACATACGAAAGTGGAACACGATTCGTTCAGGAACGGAATCGTAAACGGATTGATGTCGAGACACTCCTGTTCGGTCAATCCGTCAAAACACATGCCGTTCAAAACGTCGCAGCACGCGAGATTGGTCGGCGACGTGTCTTCACCGTACAACTGAAACGACACGTCCCGATGCGTGCCCGGGGACGGCGCCTCGGGACACTCGATGTTGCTGAAGTTGCCGTTGATCGGCGTCCAAAAGTCAATGCCAAGCGTGGGAAAGCCGATGTGGGCGTCGAACGTACTGCCGTCCGACGGAGTGGCCGACGGAATCCACTGTGTCTGCGGCGGCGCCGGATATCGAGGAATCACCGACAACCAGTAGCGATGGTTCTTCTGCACCTCAATATCGACAGTGATGTCAACGACGAACCTCGAGTTGCACGAGTCACCGACTTCCGTTGAAACGATCTGGTCCAACGGGACCTGCTGCACCGCAACGATCGGTCCCAGGAAAGAGATCGGGCCAACGGGATTCGTCGGATCGACATCCGGCTGCCCGGCCGGAATGTCCAATACGGAATTCTCGTAGATGACGACGTAGGCGCCTTCGGTCCACAAGTCGGACGGCGATGGATTCGGATCGCTGGCAAGATTGAAAAACGCGAACGACGTTCTGACAGTGGTCAGGCGGACGTTCTGGTCCGGCGTAATGAAGTCCTCAATCATGAAGTCGTCCGCGATGGCGGCGACGAATCGCCAGGCGCCCAACGCACCGTCGCGGCTCAGACTGAACTGCGTCGCGGTATCGGCGACGTCATCGAGCGGTTCACCGTTGTCATAGACCAACGCCCCCGGCGGTAGCACGCCGCGCGGTCCGGCCGCCCTGGGCAGCGGTGCGGTCCGCCAGACCGTCTCCATGTCGGCCGCATCCAGTGACGGCTTCGCCAGACGGATTCGCGTGTCGACCGAAGGGCCAGTGGGCAGATCGTCCGCGTAGATCCGCGACAAAGCGAATGGCGCCGTTGTCATGACAACGGCGGCACATACAACAGCGATGATGATCCGGGCCTGAGTGCCACGTCGCTTCATCGGGCCTGCTCCTCAAAAGTAGATCAATAATGGCATGCGCGCTCGTGAACCCAAGAGCGGCATTCGCCGGCACCTTCCACAACGCCGGCACGCCGCAATGTCACGTCAACACGTTCAGAGGCGGGGTCGATACCGAAACGCGACGGCAAGTGCCGCCGAATTTCGTCGTTGCTTCCTCCGTCACTCTCCGATTCAAACGCTTGCGATCCTCGCCGTAAGTCGCGCACACGATTTCGATGTGCCGAATCGAACGTCTTCGAGGATCACCCCCATGTCGCTCCCCATGTAATTGCCGGTCATTTCCACCCCATCAGGGGGTGGCCTTAACGGTTCTCTGGCGTCCTCGGGGGCCCTTTCAGGCCGCCCGCGAACGAAGGGATGCAGACTCCGAGTATAACCTTGCGGCTTTTTCAATAATAGGCTGCGGGCTCCGCCAAAGGGAACCGTCCCGATAAAAAGAAATCGCGAATTGGCGCTGCCCGATTCGCCCAGGCGTCCGACTTCCTGCAGGAAACCCTACACAATTCCCAAGTGTCCCGGCCCCCGTCTCTGATCGTGGAAAGCAAGCGTCGGTCCGGCCACAGTTCAGGAGATCGTGCGAGGCGATCGGACCCTCCGGCAAGCCTGCGAGACATCCAAGCCGAGACGACGCTCTTGTCCGCTGTTATCGGATGGTCGCGCTGTGCCAGGCAATCAAATTCAGCGGATACGTCGTGGCCGATTGGACCATGCAGCAGGTCGGCGTGCGGCGTTTGCGTCCGTGGAGCAACGCCCACTCAGGGCTCATGCGGGAACTGCATAAAACGCCACAGTTGCGTTTCGACCCGCTTAGTTGGACACGTGCATAAGCTACGGAGATTCACCCGGCGGCAATACGCGATCGGGCTGCATCCGGAACACGCTGACGACGAAGTTGTCGACCAGCTTTTCCCCCACGTCGAGCGTTCCAAGTACCGTGATCGGCTTATGCAGCATCGCCTCGAACGACGTACCGTCCGGCGCCGTCACTTCAATCCAGTCGGCCAGTGTGATCGGCGCCCCGTAACAGCACGCCGCCTGGTTGCGCATCAGCATGAAACTCCTGACGCGATTGTTCTCGTCAAGTTCCAGCGGCTGCATGTACCCGAGAATCGCGATCTTGCGCTCGTCCCATGCTCGCACGTTCACCGGGATCTTCGCCGTTCCGCCGCCGCCGCCGACGCCGATGCCGGACCAGTTGCGTTCGTACTTCCAATCACCGATGTCTTCGAAGCTCGCAGGCGTGTAGTCCTTGTTTTCCGGCCGCTCGATCGTCGGCCGCGGCAACTGCTGCTGAACTCCGAAGAGCATGTCCAGCCCCGCAGGCGGCAGCTTCGCCGACGCCATCGGCGTCTCACCGGCGGACGTCGCAATCGCCGCCGTCGCCATGTCGTTGTCGAAGTCTTCCCAGGAGTCGTCCTCGAGACTCGCAAAGTCGTCCGAATCGTCCTCATCGTCCGACTCGTCCGCCGTACTCGCCTCAGGCGCAACTGTGACGGCCGGCGTCGACGCATCGATCGGCGCTCCGCGGACCTCCTGAACGACGCCGGTTTCGCCGCCGACGTCGTCCGACGGCGTCGACGCGCCAAACACCCAGTAGAGCACCCCGATGATGATGAGTGCGTCGAGGATAAAGAACGGAATCAGCCAGCGAAGCATCGCCTTCCGGTCGAGCGCCGGTTTCGGCGGTCGCGAGGCCGGTGCATTGAAGGATGAAAAGTCGTCGTCGGACATGATCGCAGTGAACCGAAAGCTAGCTCGCCATCGCCGGTTCGCACATCTTCGGGGCCGGCGTCGGTCGCCCCTCGAACCAGTCGATCGTCATCGGCACGCCTTCTTCATACGAGACGGTCGACTCCCAACCGAGATCGCGCCGCGCTTTCTCCGCCGAGAAATACGTGTCGCGCCCCATCAGCCAGACGGCGTAGCGCGTAATCAACGGCGGTCGCTGTCGCTTGAACGCATGGCCGATGACCTCGAGGAGAAACGCGATGCGATAGGCGATTCCGAATGGCAGCGTCTTCTTCACGGGCGGCGCCTTCAGGGCGTCCGTCAGCAACTTGAAATACTGCCGCTGCGTAATGTCGCCGTCGTTGCAGCAGTTGTACGCCTCGCCGACGGCATTCGGGTTGTCCGCCGCCAGGATGCACCCTTCTGCAACGTTCCCCGCGTAGACCACACTGAGGATGTTGTCACCGGAGCCGAGCAACTTCGCCTTGCCCATGCGGATCAACTTCGACAATCGCTTGATCGTCGCGCGATCGCGCGGTCCATACAGCCAGCTCGGCCGAATGACGCTGAACTTGACTTTGCAGCCGCTCTCGTGCCGCCGCCAGAGTTCCTTTTCGACTTCGACCTTCGCGCGCGTGTAGTACGACCACTTGTGGACGTTTACGCCGAGCGGCTGCGATTCATCGATCGTCAGGCCCTTCTCGTTGCGATGACCGTAGACGCTGATCGAACTGACGTGAATGAACCGGGGCACGCCCGCCTTTTCGGCGGCGTCGAACAAGTTGAACGATCCGTCGATCGTGATCTTCCGGAAGTCGCTCCACGGTCCCCAGTCGCCGACGCGCGCCGCGGCATGATAGATGCACTGCACCCCCTCACACGCACGCATGACGGACGCGGCGTCCGTCAGATCGCCCTCGACCAGCTCGACGCCCTGCGTCTTCAACCAGGAAGTATCCGCCCCTTTGCGCACGAGACATCGCACCGCCCGACCGCGCAGCCGCAACTGCTCGACAATGTGGCTTCCGAGGAGCCCCGTCGCACCTGTCACAAGATTCATAGACACCTGTCTCCCGTTGGCGCCGGTCCCAATTCCCGGCCGAGCTTGCCGCGAGCCCCGTGAAAGCTAGAAGGCATCCTCCGAAGCGTCAAGCGCAAGGGGGTTCACGGCGCGTCGAATCGCGATTGGACGCCGATTAATGCCCCTTACGCGATTCACGTCGAACAACGTCCGTTTCATCGGGTCTCACGGCACCGGATACGCCGTCAGCCAGCCGGGCACATTCATCGGGGGATTAACGAAGGGCGGAATCTCGGATTGATCCAGCGCCGCACATGCCTGCCGAAGCCCGAGCTTGCACGCGTGCTGCAACAGGATTCGCGCCTTGCGATCGTCCTGCGGAACGCCCTTGCCTTCATGAAACATGTACGCGAGATACCACGCACTTTCCGCATCATTCAGCTTCGTCGCCTTGCCCAATACGATCGAGACCGCCCGCAGATCGTAGGCCAAACCGCTGTTCGAGAGCGCAATCCTCGCAATACCCTTGCACGCGTAGAGGTTGTCGCCGCATCGCTCGTAATGTGCGATCGCCTGTAGCGGATCCAATACTCGCCCGCGACCCGTTTCATACGCGTTGCCGACAAGATAACAGCCCAATAAGTCACTCCCGTCGACGCACGCCGTTTCCAGCGTATCAAGCGCCTGCGCGACATCCTCGTCCGAACGACGCTCGCGCTGAAAGAGGTACTGTACGGCAACGTTGGCGCAACCGTTGACATCGCCCATCTCACAGGCCGTCGCAAAGTATCGAGCCGCCTTCCCCGGATTGCGTTTGACGATCTCGCCGTCATTCGCCGTACTCAGTCCATTGATGCAGATCCAGCCCAGCTCGTTATACGCCGAGGCCTGCTGACTTCCCTCCGCCAGCGCCCCGGCCGCCATCACCAGACTGTGCCCCGCGTGCGGTTTCCCCTCCGCCAGCGCACGTTTCCAGAATGGAATCGAATTCCCTTCATGCGGCGCAGCGATAAACCCCGTCCCGTACATCCCGCCAAAGATCGCAATCCAAATGGACATGTGCACGAGGTTCATATGAGCGGGCGCCAGCGCGCCCTCCCACCAGCGATTGATGCGACTCAGAACGCCCGACTTCGCCAGCCGATCGAACAATGGCACGAGAAGATTGAGAATCGGAACCGGCAGCAGCTTGTCCCAGAACAGCGGGACCTCGTAGTTGTCGAAAATGCGGAACAGGGCGACATAGCCGAGCCCGTAGAGACCGCCGAAGAGAATCCGCCCCACGTTCGTCCGCGGCGATGTCGATGGATCGGTAATCAACAGATGAATGCCGAGAAATATCGGCGCGGCGATATTGATCGTCACGAAGAAATAGGTGCCCGTGATTTGCGTATAGATCAGGTTGGTCAGGATCAGCACAATCGCCGCAGAGAGCGTCATCAGCGTGACGTGGAAATGGTATTGGGCCACGAGACCGAGCAGGAAGATCACGAGGAGCATGTGCGGCGTTTCGAAGCTCGATGCGATTTCCTTGCCCCAAGTCAGATCGTTCGTCAGGCCCGCGGCGATCAGCGCGATCGCGAAGAGCGACTGACCGAACGAACTGGGATTGAAAATGTGCCGCAAACGCCCTTCACGCCGCCAGAGGATGAACTGCTTGCCGAGCGCGCCGACGGCGACCATCAGGAATTGCAGATAAAACCAGTCGTCGCGAAACCATAGCAAGAGGTTCGTGCTGAAGATGATCGGCAGCGGACCGAAGCCGAGACGCCAGTTCCATCCGCGCGACCACGAGAGGACGGCGTCGAACACATAGAGAAACAGCACTTGCGCGACGATCAGGGGCGCTGCCGTGCGCACGCTCGGCGCATAAAGCCCCCACCACGCCAGAATCCCGAGCTGCACGCACGCCTGGAGGTAGTGCGCCTTGACCGGCACGAACTCGATCGCGAACGCCCGACCCGTCGAGCGCCGCCGCACGAACAGCACCATCTGCCACGCAAGCAGCACGGCGCCGACGCCGACAATCGAAACGACGAGCCGCCTATTTGCATAGACGCGAGGGCATGCAACAAGGCTGAGCATCAACAGCGTCATGACGACGCTATGAATCGGAAAGATGTACATCCGCGGCGTCGCGACGGCGCGTTCACACGACGCCTTTGCGTCGACAGTCGTCTGGATGGCTGCGGTCGTTACAGTCGTCATGTGATCGCCGGCGCGTGTTCCGCGAATCGGGTCGTGATCATTGTATCACATGGGCGGACCGGATCGGAATCGAAACAGGAATTCCGCGTTGGCACGCAAAGCGGCGCCGGCGCCTCCCGGCCTGACGCCGGTGCGAATTGTCAATCGCCGCGGATGTCCGGCGAAACGTAAGCGAGACGAGCCCGATCCGACGAGAGCGTCGGTTCTCGATAATACCGAGCGAGGAATTCCCGTGACGCCCCCAGCAGATCCGGATTCCGCTCGGCAAACGCTTCCCATGACTCATTGTCCCCCATTCGATCGTGGATTTTCAAAGCGAAGAACACCGTGATCGTCTCGTGATAACGATCGGCCTTCCCGAGTGACGCGACGAAGCGCTTGAGACCATCGCGAAGGTGACCGATCGCGGCATCCGGCGGCATCCGCCGCAGCAGCGCCCACGTCAACTTCACGTGATCGACATGATGAAACGCGGCCGGATCAAGCGCCGCGGCATCAAACGCGCGGATGAGCCGATCAGCTGCCGTTTCATCAAACAGGACTGCCGATTCAGCGCACATCCCCGCGCTCCTTCAGTCGATGACTCGACTTCGCTGTCAAGTCGAGCCCGTACACGCGGCGCAGGTCGGCGATGACCTTGCGTGATTCCGCCCCGAACGGTGACTTGCCCTCGAACGCATGCAGCACAATGCCCTCGACCAGATCGCCCATCGTGATGTCGTGATACTCTGCCAGACCTTTGAGGACCTTCAGCATTCGCTTTTCGATCCGCAATCCCGTCTGGACGCGATCCACAACCAGGCTCGGTTCCGCCGTCTTTGCGCGTTTCTTCTTCATTTGGTACCTATGTACCAATGTACCACAAAAGGTGACGGGACGTCAATCTCGCCCAGCAATCTAGAGTGCCCCAAATGCCTGGCAATCGACGGCAATTTCGCTTGACGTCGTGCTGATGGCGTGGGTAAGTTCCAATCGTGCGGCATATCGGGCCGCCGAAGTCATGTCGAGCGATGTCGCTCATTTCGTCGCGCACGAACGAATCGAATGAAAGGGCCAGCAATGCTCTCTGCCTGTCGCAGCGCCGTCATCCTCGTATCTGCATGCGCCGCGTTGCTGCAGGTCCGCCCCGTCGTCGCCGAAGTGACATTCGTCTTCACGTTTTTCGACGTCACGACGAGCACCGGCGTCGGATTTGACGATCCCGGCCTCGGCGCAGCACGCCGTGCGGCGCTCGAAGCCGTCGGCGCCGAAATTGGCGCCCGCATCGGGCAGACTGCGACTGTCGAAATCGGCGTCGCACCGTCCGAATCGGATGGTTCGGGACCGATTGGCGTCGGCAGCGCCACGTTTCTCGACACCACGCCGGGCATTCGCGACGGCGAGGTGTACCGTCGAATCGTTCTCGGTGAAGCCGACGTCGACGCCGGTCTCGACGCCGGCATCGTGTTCGATTTCGGTTACGACGTGTCGCTGTCCGGCACACCCGCTCCCGGCGTCGCATGTTTTCGCGATGTCGCCCGCCACGAATTGACGCACGTTCTCGGCTACGGCAGTTTCATCGAGTCCGACGGAACGGGTTTCAACGGGACAACCCCGGATATGTACACGCGATTCGATTCGATGCTGGAGACCGACTCCGGCGATGGCGAAGGCCTGCCCGTCGTCGATTCCGACGGGAATCTGCTTCTCGACCCATCGACGTTCGCCGCCGCGCACGGCGTGGGCCTCGTCTTTGACGGAACCGAATCCCGCGCCGCCAACGGCGGCCTCCCGATCAAGACTTTCGGCAGCGACCCGACGCATAGCGCCGCCATGTCGGACGTAATGTTCCCGTCTCCGGCCGTCGGTACGATGCGAGCGGATTGGACGGACAAGGATGTCGCCGTACTCAAGGATCTAGGCTACGACATCGTCGATGCAACTACGACACCGATCGACATGACGACGACGACCGACTGCGGTGCCTGCGGCGCAGGCAGCATGCCGTTAATGGGCGCGTTAGCGATCGGTCTCACGGCAATGCGCCGCAGGACGTGAACGCTGCCAACCCCGTCACACGATCACGCGCTGCAGTAAGAAACGACAAGTGTATGCACGCGGGATCCCGTAGGGATCATTTGAGAATAGCCCCCCGTTTCAACGGGGGGTTGTCGGCGATTTGTCGGCCCCCCGTCCCAGCGGGACGGGATGATCATGATGTAGCGCATCGCGCCGTCCCTACAGGCAACGCCGTGAACTCAACGTAGCAGTCCTTGTTCAAGGTACAACGCAGCGGTAATTAGTCGGAGCCGCCCTGTCCTCAGGGCGACGTCCGGAAAGTGTGCAAACGAATTCTACTCAGGCTTTGGACGGCGTTGTGTGGTCCGATGACGTCAACTGGTTTGACTTCGCCGCGGGGACGCGGCTTCGGCGCTATCCTGGATACCAACAGTGCTTCACGATATTGCGAAAATAACAAGAAGGGGTTTTTTCACGCGATTTCTGGAAACCCTCCCCTTGCGTTCGGTACGACCGAATGAGCCTCCGCGTAAACTGAACTCCCACGCCGCAAGCCGATCTCAAGCCGTGGCGACGATGCGAAACTCCGCTCGGATACTAATCCCACGCTGAAAGCGTGCCACATGACAGCCCAAGGTCAGCGCAGCCCGCAACGCGGGCCAGCGCAACCCTGGGAATCAGATTGGAATACACGCGAAGCACTGAAAGTGCGCTACAAGTTCACAACGTCGGCCGGCGAGCAGACCTCGGCAGCCTTCCATGACCCGATCACGGAACCCCGACATGAAACTAAAGTAAAACAACCCGATCGGCTCACGCCGACCGGGTTGCATGTTGGTCAATTCGCGCGCACGCCGGTTCGAAATCAACAGACCGACGACTCCTCGCCGGCCTTCGGCCTTCGCTTCCGATCTTGCGCCATGCGCTTCAGCGCCGCACGGGCGTATCGCTTGTTTAACCGCGCCAACCGATGCCGACGCGTGTCGAGCGTGCTGTGGCGGCCGTCCGGTTCTTGAACGAACACGAATGGCAGACACACGTCGACGACGCGGCGCGGCAGACCGCCGTCACCCGGCGTCCACGGCAACCGCACGGGCGTCGACGGATCGCGCGACGTCGCATCATTCCAGAAGAATGACGGTAGCTCGAGAACGAGCTGCGTGATCGCGACGTAATCGCCGATCCGGATGTCCTCCGGCGCAAGCGCGCGAATGGTCTTGATGGACTTGCTCAACTTCCTATCACTCTGAGTGTTGTTCATCTCTAGTCAGTTTCCGCACATGGACCGCTAAGGCCGCTGGCGGGTTGCCATGGCGCGTCAGATCGCGTCGATACCGCCGCGCCACGCGCGCAGGAGACGACATCGAGCGTCGTATGCGCCCGCGATTACACGTTGACCTGATGTATCAGGGGATTCAGGCGATTCCGCGCGCAATCCGGGCAACCCGACCGGCCGGCGGGTTGGTAAAGGAAACCGGACTGTTGAGAACATATCGCACGGCATTTTCTCCAGATCGACGCGGCATTCTACGCGTTCATATCCCGCGTCGTCAACGCAATTCTCGATAATGAGCCGAGGCGCAGGACGGCGCAGCTCTCAGACAGTGCCGCGGTGGGTGCCACTGCTCTCAAGCAGTGCCGCGTGCACGTGATGAACCGACGCCGCCCTAACCCCGCGAGCTCCCGAGTCCTCCACCACCGTCGAAGTGACGCACAACATCCGCGCCCCTTGAACCGCGTAGAAACTCCCGCCAAACTACCTGTGCACTCGACTAATCGAACAAGGAGGATCCGCGATGCGCGCGACGGCATTCATCATCATCACCGGCCTTGCCCTTTCGACCGCCTGCTCTCAAAACACCCGCGGTCCCGATCAGCATCCCGCCGCCGCCAAGACGATCGTCGAGATTCGCGGTATGTCCTATCCGGACACCTCAGCCGGTGATCGCCCGCCGCAGACGTTCGTCAATACGGACGAGGACGACATCAAGCGATTCGAGCAATGGCTTCGCGCTCATCGCAGCGCCTGGCAGCCCGCGGGGACGCCCCCCGACCGACGCCCCGCCGCGGCGTGCTCCATCATCTACGGCGACGGCAAGACGCTGGACTTCGCGATCGACGACAATTCCCTCGTCAGCGGCGATCAGAAACTGCCGCTGAGCGAAGCGGATTATCAGTTCGTCAAACAGATCTGCCTGAAGCGATGATGAAGGGTGCCACTGCTGTGTCAGCAGTGCCGACGTAGCGATGGGCTCAGCTTGGCGCGACCGGTAGTACGGAGTCCTTCCGGATGAATCGCACCGGCTGCGATGCGAGAAGTCCCTTCCACGCCCAACGCTATCGCTCGCGAACCACGAGCGGCGCCAGTACCTCCCGCGCCCAGGCTTGCGCCAGGCAACCGAGATGTCCTCCGTAGTGTCCGAGCCCGATCCACTCCGGCGTCCAGCCGATCTGCCGCAGCTTGTCGCGTTTCAACAACGCATCGTCATTGTCGACGAAACCGCTGTAGCCCGCCGACACGCTCCTGACGCGATCGATCGTCCCCAGTAGCGCCGTCCCGGCGCTGACAACAGAATCTCGACGGCTGTAAATATTCACGAGCGACTGTTTGCAGCGCGGCAGCACCCGATCGACGTCGTAGTGATTCGAGATCGCCCCCGCGATCAGAATCGCCCGATCCACCTGCACGCCCTCATCCAGCGCCTCCAGCGTCAGAACCGCCAGACCGCCGCCCCCCGAAAAGCCCACGAGCGTCAACGGCGCTTCCGGCCGAGCCGCGCGATACGTCGCGATCTTCCCTGCAATCTTCCTCGCGCGCTCGCGATTCTTCTTGATGTCGACCAGGTTGGGCAGGCTCGACAAAGGCGGTGAACCCCACGGCACGATTTCGATCGCCTGGTCGATGCCGGCCTCGCGAAGGCCGTTGTACGTGTCCCGGAGCTGCCACGCATTCCCCTCGATCCCGGGGAGCAGGATCACACAGCCGTGTGCAAGCTGCTCATCCGACACTTTCGGCGCCTGGAAACAGCCGGTCGCGGACAGCATCAGCACGCCCAAGCCCCATCGAAACACACGACAAGAACACATCATTCCGGTCCGATTCTGCTTCATGAACACTATCCTACGCCATTGTTCTCCACACGGGAGCGAATCTGCCCGGGTTTCCGTCATCCCAACGGGATCTCACGGCATCCCGCCAAAACGGGGCCTTCCCGTTGCCGACCACCCGGCGCGACGGCCCACGGATCGATCCGCTCGATTCGGCCTCACGGACAAAAGTGAAGAAATTCTCATTTTTCTGCAATACAAGACCTCGGCGTCGCGTTTGGTTCGTCAAGTCCGGAACAAGTGGCAACGGAGTCGGCTGCGATTCCCCGTTGGCCCCCGCCAAGACTTGTACCGCAAATCCGGACACAGATAGCTAGGGACGAGGGAGATAACAATGATGATGCCAAGGACGAAATGCGCGCACATCGCGTGCCTCATCGGTCTATTGACAGCCGCCAGAATCGCGCAGGCCCAGCCCGGTCCGCCGCCACCGCCGCCGCTTCCGCCCGTTCCCGTGCCGACGGAGAACCCGATCACGGAACCGAAGCGCGTGCTCGGCAAGATCCTGTTCTGGGACGAGCAGCTTTCCAGCGATAACACGATATCCTGCGGTAGCTGCCACAAGCCCGCGTTTGCCGGGACCGATCCGCGAATCGCCCGCAACCCGGGTCTCGATGGCCTGCTCAACACGCCCGACGACAAGCTCTCGTCTCCCGGCGTGATTCACTGCGACGACGAAAACAAATACATGATGGATGACGTGTTCGGCCTGAACCGACAGATCACCCCCCGCGCCGCGAACCCCGCGATCATGGCGATGTACGCGCCGGACATCTTCTGGGACGGTCGCGCGACGTCGCAGTTCACCGACCCGCAGACGGGTCTCGTCAGCATCGCAACTGGCGGAGCGCTGGAGAGCCAGGCCGTGGGTCCGATCGTCAGCGATGTCGAGATGGGACACGAAGCCCGCGACTGGGTGCAAGTGGCGAACAAGCTCGCCAGCGTGCGACCTCTGATACTCGCAACCGATGTACCTGCGGATATGGCCGCGGCCGTCAGCGCGAACCCGAGCTATCCCGAGCTCTTCGAGGCTGCCTTCGGCGATCCGAACATCAACGCAGAACGTATCGCATTCGCCATCGCGACGTATGAGCGAACGTTGCTCGCGAATCAAACACCGTTCGACGCCTTCATCGCCGGCAACCCGAATGCCATGACGCCGCAACAGGTACAGGGATGGAACGCCCTGCGGGCTTCGCCATGCCTGATCTGCCACGCGCCGCCGCTGTTCTCCGACAACAGCTTCCGCAACATCGGTCTTCGTCCCATCGACGAAGATGCGGGACGGCAGGAATTCACGGGCGATCCCGTTCAGCGCGGCCAGTTCAAGGTTCCGACGCTCCGCAACGTCGCGCTGAAGTCGACGTTCATGCACAACGGCCAGTTCAACACGCTCGGCCAGGTAATCGCGTTCTACGCGAACCCGGCGGCTCAGTTCCCGAACAACAAATCGCCGATTCTGCCCGTCGCGCTGCCGCCGCAAATCGTGCCCAACGTGATCGAATTCATCACGAACGGTCTGATGGACCCGCGCGTCGCGAACGAAACTTTCCCGTTTGATCGGCCCGAACTGTATTCGGATCGCAACGTGCCGAATCCGTCGCTCGTCGGCGGCGGAACGATGGGCAGCGGCGGATTGCGACCGCGGATGATCGCCGTCAGCCCGCCGAACGTCATCAATCTCGACTTCAAGATCGGCGTCGAGAATGCACTGGGCGGCGCGCAGGCTCTCGTCGCGATCTCGGAGTTTCCGCCCGTCGGCGGCGAACTGGTCGATGCAGTGCTCGACGGCCCCGTGACGCTAGAAGGTGTCGGCGCCGGCGAAGGCTACGGCACATTCAAGTGGCCGATCGATGAAACAACGATCGAATCCTGCGACTTGTACATGCAATGGCGCGTAACGGATCCGGCGGCGCCGGGCGGCATTGCACTCTCCCCCGTCGCGCATTTGCGGATGATCCCATACCTCTGCGGCGGCGATATGAACTGCGACGGCGCCGTCAACGGCGACGACATCTCCGGATTCGTGCTGGCAATGATGGATCCGGCAGCGTACTCGGCGTCGTTTCCCGACTGCGATCCATCGCGCGGCGACATGAATGGGGACCAGGCGATCGACATGCTCGACGCCGGAATGTTCACGACTGCGTTGTTGGATCAAAACTGATAGAGCCGTTGGGGAACCGCTCTATCTCGAACCCGCGAGACCATTCGGCGATCAGAGTCCCACGGCTCTCGAACGCCGGGTGGTTTTCGCTTGTTTTGAAATGCCGTTTTCGTGGCATTCTACAATCATCGAAATTCGCTCTGAAAGAGCGACGCACGGGATCGCACAAGAACGCCGAAACTCGCACTGAGAAACGACCCACGGGAGCCCACGCAAACACCGAAATTCGCACTGAAAGTGCGACCTATGGGAGCCCAGGACAAGCTCTAGACCGCCACGCGGTCGAAGTGCAGTCCTGGGTTATTGACAATAGCACGCGCCAAACCCTGAAAGGGTGTTCTAACTCCCGAACATCCACTGACGCGCACCCAACTTCACACTAACTTAACTCGCACAAGATCGTTGATGCAGCCGTTGACTTTCATCACATCAACGTCCAAGAATCGACAGTCGCAGTCATAACTGCCACAAGACTGGCAATACTGATTGCGAGACTGCGTTGTTCCGAACAAGACACCGCAGTGAACTTCCTCGCCAGGTTTCCCGCCATCCGGCCGCAACGGCCGACACAACAGGAAGGAGAGTCGATTCATGAACCAGAAATCCCACCCCCGTCGTTCCGCATTGATCGCAATCGCCGCGACATCGCTTGCGGCCGCGATGCTGCCGTTCGCGTGCGACACAGCCCCGCTGACGGATGCGGCGGCGACGCTCGGCGCCAACGCGCCGACCGGCGACAACCCGCCGCGCTCGATGGTCCAGCAGCCTCGCCGACCGATGCCGGGGCAGCCGCCGGAGAATCGCCCCGTCGATCTCAATGCCGCCGCCGCGAAATTCCCCGACGCATTCCGCACGATCGATGGTTCCGGCAACAACACGACGAACACGACTTGGGGAAGCACCGACGAGGCGATGCTGCGGATGGGAGCGAATCGCTACGCCGACAGTCTCTCAACACCGGCGGGCGATGACCGACCCAGTGCGCGAGCCGTCAGCAACGCCGTCATTGCACAGGCCGACCTGATCGCAAACGAGAAGAACGCATCGGACTTCTTGTGGCAGTGGGGACAGTTCGTCGATCACGACATCGACGAAACGCCCATCGCGGACCCGTCGGAACCGATGGACATCGTGGTGCCGACAGGCGACGTCTGGTTCGATCCGGCCGGCGACGGCGACAAAACGATTCCCCTCGATCGCTCTGCCTATCTGACGATCAATGACACACGCACGCAGTTCAACGCCATCACCGCCTACATCGATGCATCGAACGTGTACGGCGCCGACGAGGAGCGCGCGAACACACTGCGTACCCTCGACGGAACAGGCCGACTCGCGACCAGCAACGGCAATCTGCTGCCCTTCAATACGGCCGGTCTGCCGAACGCCCCCGTAAACAGCGATACGCTCTTCCTCGCCGGCGACATCCGCGCGAACGAGCAGGTCGCACTGACCGCGATGCACACGTTGTTCGTCCGCGAACACAACCGCGTCGCTGACAGCATCCGCGCGGCGATGCCCGATCTGCCGGCAGACGATGTCTACGAGATGTCGAAGTGCATCGTCGCCGCCGAAATGCAGGCGATCACGTACAACGAATTCCTGCCCGTGCTGCTTGGATCGAACGCGCTGCCGCCCTATCGCGGCTATCGACCGGACGTAAATGCGGGGATTGCGAACGAATTCGCAACGGCCGCCTATCGCGTTGGACACAGCATGCTGTCGCATGAACTGTTGCGCATCGACGCCGACGGCAACGAGATCGCCGCGGGACATCTCGCGCTGGCGTCGGGCTTTTTCAATCCGCAGGCAATCATCGACGAGGGCATCGACCCGCTCCTTCGCGGTCTCGCCTCACAAGTCTGCCAGCGCGTCGACGCGTACCTGGTGGATGACGTGCGGAACTTCCTGTTCGGACCGCCGGGATCGGGCGGCTTCGATCTGGCGTCCCTCAACATCCAGCGTGGTCGCGACCACGGTCTGCCGACGCTCAACCAGATGCGCCGCGACCTGGGACTGACGGCGTACGCGAGCTTCGACGAAGTAACGAGCGACGCGACTGCCTCCGCGAATCTGGCGAGCGTGTATGCAGATGTCGAGGATATCGACTTGTGGGTCGGCGGACTTGCGGAAGATCACATCGCCGATGCAATGGTCGGCGAGACGTGGCTGGTCATCATCCGCGATCAGTTCACCCGCCTGCGCGACGGCGATCGGTTCTTCTATCGCGCGTATCTGCCGCAACCGCTCGTGGACTATGTCAACAACATGACGCTCGCGCGAATCATTCGAGCGAACACGGCGATCCGCGATGAATTGCCGGAAAATGTGTTTGTTGTCGGGGGCGTCGCGCTCGACCCGGCTGCCTCACAACCACCGTCCGACATCGGAACGCTGATTCGTGATGTTGTCACACGGCAGCAGCCAAGGTAGCGACGGAACGAACGGGCCCGGCCCGCTGAAGGGTGGGCCGTGCCCACCGTTCACGAATGCGACTCATACCTTGCTCAAGGAAACCACGCCCCTCCACGGGGGCTTGGCTCCACACAAATCCACTCCGAAGGAGTGATACAAGTCAGCCCAGGGTCAGTGAAGCCCGCGAAGCGGGCGAAACGCAACCCTGGGTCAGGATCCCGACGAACCGCTTAGCCCTGAAAGGGCGTTACAAACATGGTCACCGAGATTTCCTCGTCGCCAAAGTAATCGTCGACCTGCTGCGCGACATGCGTTCCTTAGAGGGCAAGCATGACACCGTTCCGCCATGTAGGTGAGTCAGCTATCGTTCCAGGCGATATCGGTCCACGGCAATGTCGACGTATCCAACATCTCGAATGCGAGCACGAAGTGCGCGATCGACTCATCGAAACTCGGCGTTGTCTCGTCCGGATTCGCCGTCTGCGTAATACGACACTGATACAAGCCGCTCGGCAACGAGAACACGCAGTCCTCCATGTGCTTTTCCGGAATCGCGACATCCTTGAACTGCGCCGCCATGCTGATCGTCTCGTAGTTGACGAGACAGAGCCGCCCTACTGACACTTCGATCGGACCCACGATATGGCGATGTCCGCGGAGTTCATCGGGCCACGTTGTGATCGCGAGACGCCTCGTGCCTTCGCCACCCGTTGACCACATGAGAATTCGCCGTTGGGCCATCTGTCTCACGATGTGGGCGCGAATCGACTCAAACGTCCAATTCTCGTCGACGAATGACTCGTACCGATCGGGATCGATGATTCCGAGGAAGCCTGAATCGTCTGTGATCATTATCTGATGCATGGATTCGCATTCATCCCCCGATGACAAACCCTGAAGGGGTGTCACACATTCGATTAGCCGAATCTGCCCATCGTCAGCCTCGCCAACGCTGGTTCGCTGCCCGCGTGCTTGCCATGAGGCGCAAACAAGACGTACCTCTTTATCCCATTACCAATCCCTAAGAAAGCACTCAAAGTCAACGGGCTCCGCTGTGAATGGTGAACCGAGCTGCTGCACGTGCTTCCGGATTGTGTCGATCAGTTCTTCCTCATGCGCGAAGAAGAACCAGAAAGCGCCGTCGATATTCTCCAGCGCCACGCGAATAAAACGTTCACGGGTTTGACGATCACGCAGCGGATCCGACTTGCAGAGCAGCTCATTCGTCGGCGCCTCGGGCATGCCGATAAGCGAAATCCAGTCTTCGATGATCCGGTTCTGAAACTTCGGGACCAGGACACCGGGCAGAAAGGTGCCATCCTCGGTTGCAGCATCAGATGACTCGAAATCCGGTCCCAACACCTCTTCAACCGGGCTATAGACGGGCCACTCACCACCCATCGACTTCCAATAGAGGGTGCTGAACATCGGCAACACCGGCTCAAAGAAGAAGGCGAACGATGAACGCCCCGGACCGACGCGCTCATGAGCGATCTGCGTCAGCATGTCCGCCTCTTGCAGCTCAGAGGACGGTGGACAAATAGACCTGCCTCCCCAGCACGACGGCGATATCTTGAGTCCTAGCATTTGCTAACCCACTACAATTGAGCCAGACGACGCCATGCAACTTCGTGATGCTGCCGCCGCCCACTTTCACCTTGCCGACCGATCTCCTTCCACACCCGAAGCGCCGAGCAACACAATCTTGTAGCGCAAAGGCCCTGCCGTTCTCACATTGAAGGACGCCGGCCCCGGCGCACGAGATTTTGCAGATTTTGCGCCAATTTGCACCCCCCGCATTTCGGTGCAAAACGCGACAGCGCATTTCCGGCAATGGAGTTAACGCGTGCAAAGCGAGCGCAACAGACTGCAAACTGCATCACGCCGGCGCAGCCTCCAACCGCCTGCCTTCCAGCCGATTCACAACAATCGCCCCGATCGCATCGCCCAGCACGTTCGTCGACGTGCGGAACATATCCAGGAACGCATCGACCGCGAAGATCAGTGGAATGTAGTAAATCGGCAGCCCCACGGCGGCGGCGACGAGGACCATCGTCACGAGCCCGGCGTCCGGCACGGCCGCAGCGCCGACGCTCGCCAATACGGCCGTCACAAAGATGACCAGCGTCACGCCCATCGTCAGTTCGAACGGCACATCAACGAGCCCGCCATATATTTGAATCAAGAAGATGACGGCGACGCCTTCATACAACGCCGTGCCGTCCATGTTCATCGTCGCCCCAAGCGGCAGCGAGAAGTTGGCAACCTTCGGCGAGACTTTCAGATTCTCCGTCACGTTGGCGATCGTCACGGGCAACGTCGCGGCGCTGCTGCGCGTCGTGAAGGCAATCATCCACGCTTCGCGCAGACCCTTCCACAACGCGATCGGTCCCACGCCCCCGACGAATTTGCACACGCACACAAGAAAGAAAACGTGCGCCGCGATGCCGAGGATAACCGTCGCGCAGTACCAACCGAGCGTTTGAAAAATCTCCGGACCGTTTTCGGCGACGAGTTTCGCCATGATGCACATGATGGCGAAGGGCGCAACGGCCATCAGCCAGTGCGTGATCTTCAGAATGACCTCGTTCAGGCTTCGAAAGAAGTGAATCACAGGTTGCGCCGGCTCGCCAACGAACATACAGGCAATGCCCAGCAGCAGCGCGAAGAAAATGATGCCGAGAGAATTTGGCGGACTGTTCGACACGGATTCGAACGGATTCATCAGCAGCGGCTTGACGATGTCATCGCGGAACATATCCCCGGGCGTGCGATCCTTCGCACCGGCGAGCTTGGCGAACTTCGCCGCGTCGTGACTCGCACTGCGATCGCCGGACTGCTGCGCAATGAACGCGAGCAATCCCGAGTCGTTCTCCGATGTGGCGTTGCCTTGCTGTCGTTCATAGTCGGCGCGCAACTCGGCGATTTCGATTTCGCGCTCGGCGCGGATCGTCTGGGCGGCGCTCTGCTTTCCGGGACGGATGACCAGCACGAAGACAAGACCGATGGCGACGGCGATGCCGGTCGTACATGCATAATAGACCAGCGTCTTCCAGCCGATGGCGCCGAGTTCCTTGATGTTGGGCAGGCTCGTCACGCCCGCGACGATGCTGGCGAGAATGAGCGGCGCGATAATCATCTTCAGCGCCCCCATGAAGATGACGGGACCGCAGAGATCGAGCACCCACAGCGACGACGCGATCCATTTCGGCGTCTCGGCGCCGGCGGCCTTGTCGAGGTAGTGCAACGTCAGGCCGATGACGACGCCGAGGATCATACCGACGAAGATAAGGTTATGGAGCTTGATCTTCACGTGGCCTCCAGGTTGCCGGCGCGAGAGAACGAACCTACAAGACAATTCCACCGCCCCTTCACGGCGGACACGCGATGGAGTTTTCGAGATCCACGAGTTTCGCTTCAACCGCTTCGCGGTATTCACTTCGCCCGCGAAGACAGTTCGGCGCTCCCTCGGTGCGATCCAGCGTCAGTCCGGCAGCTGGATCTGCATGTTGGACCACTCCTTCAGTCGAGGTCGATCCGTCATGTCGTATTGCAGCGGCGTAACAGAGACATAGCCTTCGCCGATGGCGTGCCGATCAGAGTCGTTCGGATCGCCGTAATTCTGAAAGTCGCCGCTGAGCCAGTAGTAGGATCGCCCGTACGGATCTTCACGCTTCTCGATGCGCTCATCCATATTTTGCGTCGACATCGGCACGACGCGAACGCCTTTCGGCCAGCCCGGCTTCAGTTCGGGAATGTTGATATTGCAGACGCAGCCCGGCGGTATGCCCTGTTTCGCGACGGCCTTAATAATCGGCTTCGCGATACGCGCGGCGGCATCGAAATCCATGTCGCGATAGAGCTCGAACGAGACGGCCACGGCCGGCCGGCCGAGGATCGCCGCTTCCATCGCCGCGGCGACGGTACCGGAATAAAGCACGTGGATGCCCGTGTTAAGCCCGGCATTGATCCCCGAGACGACGAGATCGGGCGGCGATTCGATCAGATGATGCAGCGCCAGCTTGACGCAGTCTGCCGGCGTTCCCTCGACGGCCGTCCCGGCGAAACCATCACTGATCTTGGCCTGATGCCACAAAACGGGATGGCGAATCGTTATCGCGTGCGAAGTGCCGGACTGCACGCCCTGGGGTGCGATCACTTCCACATCCCAGTCTTCTGCGAGCACGGAATGCAGCGCGCGAATGCCGGGGGCGTATATACCGTCGTCGTTGGTGAGCATGATGCGCATGGGCGGCGATTGTAGGACGCGCGGACGAGTCCTACAATTCCATACTGACGGGTGATCGGCGGCCGGCCGTGCCCCCCCGCCTTTTGAAATGGAAATGAGGTTTCCCGGATGCCGTCCAGACCAGGCCCGTTTCGCATATCACGTTCGATGCAGGGCTTTGTCGCGCTCGTCGCGATTCTCGCCGTCACGGGCGTCATCTATCAGGAATTGCTCGAGTCGGGAATCATCGACGCCGGCGATCGCACGTGCGTTGCCGTGGGCCGGCATTGGGCGGGTCGATACGATCGGCTGATGCTGGACCTGAACGAAAATCTTCGTGACAACTGGAGCCACGTGTTCGATATCGTCTCGGAAAGCGGAATTCAGCAACCTCCGAATACGGGCGGATTCTGGCAACCCCTTGTCGCCGTCTCATTCGCCATCGACGCATCCCTCGCCAAGAACCCGATGGTCGCCCCCTTCCATTATCACCTGACGAATATCGCACTGCACCTGTTGAACTGCGCGCTTGTGTTCCTGCTGACGCGACAATTCACGAAGACGCTTATCTGGCCTGTCCTGCTGACGCTTCTGTTCGCACTGCATCCGGTGCAAGTCGAGTCCATCGCCTGGATCTCCCAGCGGATGACATTGCTGTCGGCGACGTTCGCCCTGCTCGCAACAAATTGCTATGTCCGCTACGCAAAGACCGGCCATTCGCGATGGATGACGCCGACGTTCCTCTTCTACACGTGCATCCTGTTATCACGGCCGCTCTACATTGCGTTGCCCGGCGTGTTCCTGATCCTGGACATCTGGCCGCTGAAACGGCACGGCTGGCGAACGCTGGTCGAGAAAATCCCGTTGTTTGGAATGATGCTGCTGGGGAACTTCCTCGACGGGGCCGTTCGCGCGCATGCACAGGTGGTTCACGGCGGCGGAATGGAAGGCGTTCAATCCATCCTCCACAATTTCTCGTCGCTTGTGCTTCGACTCGTTTGGCCGTTTGACCTGTCGCCCTATCACGTGCCGGAGACAACGATCGGGACCGTCGCGCTCGGCACGGCTTTCGACGTCGTCGTGCTCGCGCTAATAATCGGCGCGTTGGTCCTGACGTTCCTGAAAAGCAAACCCGCATTCGTCGGATTCTCCTGTGCGGCACTTGTGATACTGCCTGCATTGATCCAGGCACCCTATAGCGAGTGGCTGCTGAGCGATCAGTATCTCTACCTCGCACTCGTCATACCCTGTCTTTGCGCCGCCGCCTGGCTCGGCGACGTTGACTGGCGATTCCAACCGCGGATACGTCAATGGGCGGCGCTCGCAACGGCGTGTGTCGTCGCGGCATGCGGCGTAGGCGCCTACGCCCAGTCACTCAATTGGCAAAGCGATCGATATATGGCCGAGCACTCGATCGAGCTCTATCCCGATCGGGCTTTCGGCTACATCGCCCTTGTCGAAGCGTACATCGCCGAGCACGACTACGAGGCCGCCCTTCACGCTGCGGAACTCGCGCAGAAGCTCGAGCCCGAAAACCCGTCAACGGATTTCTATCTCGGCACGGTCCTGCTGCTTTACGAATCGAACCGCAGCGCCCAGGCGATCGGGTATCTGGAGTCCGCCCTGAAATCCGACCCCAACTGGATCGAATGCCTGCAGAATCTGGGCGTCGCGTTGGGGCGCAACGGGCGAACGGACGAAGCAATCCCGTATCTCGAGCGAGCCCGCGATCTCGATCCCGCGTCGGCCGGCATCCGCATAGGACTCGGTACGGCTTACTTGCGTGTCGAGAAGTTCGCCGACGCCCGCCGCGAATTCGAGGAAGCGCTCAAGCGCAACAATTCACCGTCCGCTCATCTCGGCCTGGCCATCGCGTGGGCCGCCAATGACAATCCGGATTACGCCCAGCGCCATCTCGCCGTTGCCGTCGAGAAGGATCCAAACGTAGCATTTCGTGCGGGTCGATCTCCGTGGTTGCGACGTTACATCGACCGCCCCGGCTTCCGATCGCTCATTTCCGTCGATCCGGCGGCGAACAAGAGCGACGGACCGATCACGGATTCGCCGACGTCCTTCGAGTCGGGCGGATCGTCTTAGTTGGATCAGACAGCGTAACATCATGTCGATCGACCCACACCAGCAAGAGAACATCTACCTGACGCGCGAGCAGGTTCGTGACGTGGATCGCCGCGCGATCGAGGATTTCGGCATTCCCGGAATCGTCCTGATGGAAAACGCCGGGCGAAATGCGATGGCAATCATCCTCGCGCGGCTGCGCGAGTTGAATCGGACCGATGCAGGCACGATCGCCATCGTCTGCGGTCGCGGGAACAACGGCGGAGACGGCTTTGTGATCGCGCGACATGTTTCGAATGCCGGCAGTCATGTGGAGATATTCCTAGCGTGTGAGCCTGATGCACTGAAGGGCGATGCGCTGACGAACTACTCCATCGCCGTCAGAATGCAATTGCCGATGTATCGGTTCTATGCGGAGAGCGACATCGCGGAATGTGCTCCGCGCCTGCAATCTGCGACCATCATCGTGGATGCGATCCTCGGCACGGGTTTCTCCGGCGACGTTCGATCACCATTGAATCTTGTGATTCAAGCGATCAACGATGCCGGGCGCCACACGATCGCTGTCGACGTGCCGTCTGGGCTGGACTGCAACTCGGGCAATCCCTCGAACGCAACGGTTCGAGCGGATGAGACGATCACGTTCGTCGCCAGAAAAGTTGGGTTTCGGGCAACGGAATCGCACGCCTATCTCGGCGTCGTGGACGTCGTGGACATCGGAGCGCCGCGAGCAATTGTTCAAGCAGTACATGACGTTGGATAGCACACGGTAGGTGAATTCGCCATGGTAGAACAGCGAAACCGAGAATTCCTGGAGGCGTGCTTCAGCGATCTTGCGAAGGCGGAGACCATGCTGCGCGATACGCCCGACCTGATTTCCGCACACGTCTTCGGCGGTGAAACGGCCCTGATGTACGTTGCAACGGAAGATCGCGCCGACGCGGTGACGTTTCTCCTGAATAACGGCGCGAATGTCAATTTCCAGGACGATTTTGGAAGTACATCGCTCGCCATCGCGTGCTCGCTGGGATACGACAAAGTCTGCGACATCCTGATTGCGCATGGCGCGAATCCGAATCTCGCCGACGTCAACGGCGTGACACCGCTGCATCGTGCCGCGAGGAACGACAGTGCATCGCTCATCAATCGGCTCATCGCGGCGGGCGCAATCGTCAACGCGCTTGACAACTGTAAGGACACGCCGCTGCATGCAGCAGCCGAAAGGAAGGCCCTTGATGCCTTGAAGGCTCTTCTGGATGCCGGCGCAAACCCGCTCGGCGACAAGGCCGGATACTGCTCGCCCCTCGACTACGCCGAGGAATCCGGCTCCGCGGAGGTTGTTGAAGAACTGAAAAAGCGGATCGCTCTGATGCCGACCAGCGGGGATTCGCAAGACGACTCGTCGCACAATGGCACTTGACGCCTACTTGTATTCGCGCGAGTTCTTCTGATAGTACGACAGGCTTCGCTTTAACCCGCCGGCCCGGTTGCGCTTTCGCCAGATCGTCTTGTGCCGATCCATGATCGACGTCAGATCGTCGCGTAATTTTCGATTCGACACACGCTGCCGGCCGTTCACCTTGCGATCAAGCGAAACGATGGCGCGCATGCACCCGTGCCGCAAGACATCAAGCGTTAACGCGAATTCCTCGCGAGCAAGTTCGCTTCCGAAGTCCACGCGCCGCGCGCCATCAGCGAGCCGCTCGATCTTGCGGGACATCCGATCGACTCGCTTCGGCGTCAGGCCCTGCACCTCTGCGATCTTCTCGATGGGCCGATTCCACATTTCGAAGAACACGCTGCGATTGTGAATCGCGATTCCCGACGCCTCGTGCACGCGACCCGCATCGAGCCAGAGCTTGCCGGCGCCGCCCTTCTGACCGTGGAATACATGTCGATCCAGTGCGCCTGCGAGATCGAGCGATGCATTGCTCTTTCCGCACCAGCTCATCGCCGCCGAGAGCGCAAATCCGGCGTAGCTGACAGGCAGTTGCTGACGATGGCCGTAGTCACCCCAGTCCGTGATGAGCAGTCCTGTCGCGCCGTTGCGGCGCCCCGTCTCGGCCGCCAGCGTGATGTTCTCGATCATGTTTTCCGTGCGCCCGGCGAAACTGCACCAACTCGAAGTCCCCGGACAGACGTAGAATGAAAGCCCTGCGTCGCGAATGTAACGGCATTCCTTCTTGAACGGATGCGTCGCTTCGTATCCCCAAATCAGCGGAATGATGTCGCGCGGCAGTTCCTTCGCCAGTTCCGGGTTCTTGAGCAGCCAGTCGGACCAGAACTGCATTTGACGACCATGCTTCGTGACGACGGAGTGAATCTTCTTGATGTAGTTGAGATAGACGCGCCCTGCGCCGACTTGCTTGCAGGCGGCGGCGCTGCGGCCGAAACCCAGCTCCCACGGTTCATCACAACCAACATTGAACAGCCGGCTCCTGAAGTTGGGCAGCAACTGTCGATAGAGCGACGTCATCAGTTTGATTGAGCCGGGATCGACCGGACAGAGCGTCGTCGGATGTTCGCGCGTCTCGCCCCAAGGCGTCTGCCATGGACCCGTCGTCTCGGCGAGCGAACGATAGGGCTCGTAGCGCAGCCAGTGCTCCATGTGCCCGAGCGAATTCTGGTTCGGCACCAGTTCGATGTCGCGTTCGCGGCAGTAGGCGTCCAGCGCGACAATCTCATCGGCCGACAGCGCCGACGTTCCCCGCCAGATGCGCTCGTGTCCCGCATAGGCGAATGTGTGCTCCGTATAGAGCTGCAACTGGTTGAACTTCCAGTCGGCGAACTGATCGATCAACGCATGCAGCGACGCCGTCGTCGGTATCTTGTCGCGGCTGACGTCGAGCATCACACCGCGCGCCGCGAAATCCGGCCAATCCGTAATCTCCATCGCGGCGATTCGTCCAGCGCCTGCATCGATCAACTGACGAAGCGTGCGGGCCGCGTGTCGAGCGCCGCGCAGATCCGCGGCGCAGATCTCGATTCGCTTCGGAGTCAGGCGCAGGCAGTAATACTCGGGGCCGCGAGCCGACGCGACGGGCGTAATCCGAGCTTCGATTGAGGCGCCGCTGGCAGACGTTCGAGAACGGCCTCGCCCTGACGCTGCGGGACGAGCCCGGCGCGACAATTCTGCGCGAACGATCTCACATGCTGCCGGCCAGGCGTCGGCACAAAGAGTGATCCTGTCGGCGGTTGCAGCCAGAACGCCGTCCAGTCGGCGCACACGCCGAGGGAGCGGCAACACATCGCGATCCGTCGCAGGTCTAGTCATGGATGTCAGGTGCTCGTTGGACGTGATTGGCTCAGACGTCTTCCCCTGCCGCGGGAACTACCAGCGCGGCGTCGTCACGCGCCGATGATTGGAACCGGGCGGCCAGACTCAGCACGGCCACATAGAAATAACCGGCGGCGAACAGACTCATGAAGAAGAGCCCCACCCAGAGCCGCATCGTCACGGTGTACCAGATACACGCCGCCATATAGAACGACATGCCCAGTTCGAGCAACGATTGCAGCGTCTTCTTGTCGATGCCCTGCCAGCCGTTCTTAGAACGCCAGCGCACATCCTTCGCATCGCGAACGCCGAACTTGGGCGTTCGAACGAACTCCGACTGGCCGCCGAAAAAGCCCTCGAACGCCGCGCGTGCATTGTTCAACGATATGCCGACGCCGACGCTCATCAGGAACGGGAGGTACTTGATACTGTCGGCCCACGTGCGGAACTGCTCTCGCTGGGACGCCACGTAGAACGTGCTCGCCGAAAAAGTGGCCAGCAGCACGAGCGAAAAGTCGATCGCGACCTGGATCGCGCGATGGCCTGCGAACAGAGTGACTTTCGCGTGCAGCGCCGGGAACAACAACAACGTCAGCATCAGGATCAGGAAGTAGCTGACGCCGCTCGTCAGATGAAAGAATGCCTCGACCTTGATCCGCCACGGCAGGCGCGACCTGAGAATCCGCGGCAGCAGCTTGCGGCACGTCTGCGCGCCGCCCTTTGCCCAGCGATGTTGCTGGCTCTTGAAGCCGTTCATCTCCGGCGGCAACTCGGCCGGGCTCGTGACGCTCGGCAGGAATACGAACTTCCAGCCCTTCATCTGCGCCCGATAGGACAGGTCCAGATCCTCCGTCAACGTGTCGTGCTGCCAGCCGCCGGCATCCGCAATGCACGACTTCCGCCATGCGCCGGCCGTGCCGTTGAAACTCATGAATCGACCGCTTCGGTTACGCGCGCCGTGCTCGATCACGAAGTGACCGTCAAGGAGAATCGCCTGCGCCTCGGTCAGCATCGACTGCGAACGGTTGATATGCTCCCAGCGAGCCTGAACCATGCCGACTTTCGGGTCGACGAAATAATCCACGAGATCGTGCAGGATGTTCTTCGGCGGAACGAAGTCGGCATCGAAGATGACGATGTACTCGCCTTTCGCGACTTTCAGTCCCGCTTCCAGCGCGCCGGCTTTGTAGCCCTCACGATTGTCGCGATGCATGAGGACGACGGGATGTCCCGCCGCCCGCATCTCATCACAGGCCGCGCGGGCGATCTCGATGGTATCGTCCGTCGAATCGTCGAGCACCTGGATTTCGAGCCTGTCCCGTGGGTAGTCGATCCGACATGTCGACTCAATGATCCGACGAGCAACGTACTGCTCGTTGAACATCGGAAGCTGGATCGTCACGATCGGCAATTCGTCGAACCGGCCGGTCTTCTTCGGTGTGTTTTTCTGATACTTGTAATAGAGATAAACGAGCGAATAGCGATGAATGCCATAGATCGCCAACAGCACGCAAATCGCCAGATGCAGCGAGATCACTGCATACTGCCATGTCACCATTGGATTCATGCCGAACAATTCTCGTCCCGTTTCCGCCGGGTCGCCAACCCCGGTGAGTTCCCAACCTTTGAATTGAGATATGCTAAGGATTATTCGCCGTATTCGCCATCCGCAGCGTCGTTCGGAATTCAACTGCTCGGATCGCAGGACTTCCGTCAGCGCTCGTGTCCGTCCGGATAATCTGTCCAGACAGCGCGACTAAATACGCGGGTCGCCTCCGCAGCGTCCACGACCGCAACCCCTGTCGTCGATTGACGAGGCCCTGGAGGCCGAATCAGGAGACGTCGCGAGCAATCAGCGTTCCGATCCTGAGCAATTGTACCCATACCGGGAATTATTCCTCACCGCCCAGCCGGCGTCGGAATCGTCGTCGGATCGCACACAATGCGTACAAAGTACGCAAATCGACGCTGGCACGCCTCTTGCTTTCCCAGAATCTTCCCTTGAAACGGGTGCCGGTCCACAGGAGGACCGAGCGGGAGATGACTGAAATGTGCAGAAATGCAGTGAAGACGTTGACAGCTGTTACAGTTTTCGCCGGTGCGATGCATACGACATCGGTTCTGGCGATCGTGCCGCCCGCCCCTCCGGGCTGCCCGGCCTCGTCGTTCCACTTTGAATCGAACACCGAAGTTGCGATTCCGTCGGGCCCCGCCGTCGTAACGTCGCAAATCAATGTTTCAGGACTAGACGGCGTTCTCTGGGATACGGACGTTCAGATCTTTGTGTCGCACGACTTTCCACTTGATCTGGACATTGCGCTCGTGACGCCGGTCGGCGCCGTGGTCACGTTGGTGACGGACGTCGGCCATCTGGATCCCGAAGTCTTCAACGGCGTAATCTTCGACGATCAGGCCGATCCCGGTGGTCCGATGATCGCAGCGCCCCACAACCCGAACCTCGCGTCCGATCGTGACTACGCGGGCACGCCGGCGCCCATTCGCCTGGTTCCCGAAGAGCCGCTGATGGGGCTCTTCCTCTTTGAAACAGGAAACGGACCCTGGACGCTCGTAGTGTCAGACGACAAGCCCCTGGACGCCGGCGTCATACACGGCTGGGCACTGGACCTGACGACAGTGCCGGACATCGACTTCGATCTGGGCGGAGGCATGAGTCCACCGACGTTTCAGAACACGAACCCGCAAGTGATCTCGGCGGGGGCGCCGAACGTCATCCAGTCGACGATCGTCGTCGGCAATCTGTTTGGCGCAGTCGGCGACCAGGTCTGCGCATTGATCATGGAACTGGATATCGATCACACGCGATGCGCCGATCTGGATATCACGCTGACGTCTCCGGCGGGGACCGTCTGCACGATCACAACAGACAACGGCTCCAGCTTCGACAACGTCTTTGCGGGAACAACGTTCAATCCGTTCACGAATCTGCTCTCGGGCGTACCCCCGTATACGTTCAATGACGAGCTCATTACGGACCACGAGTTCATGAATATGGTCGTGGCAACGGATCTGACGCCGGAAGAGTCCTTCGGCGTATTCACGGGCGAGAACCCGATTGGCGTCTGGACGTTGACGATCTCCGACGATCAGGACTTCGACGGCGGCATGCTGAACTCCTGGAAGCTGACTGTGGTCACCTGCATTCAGCCGGACACGGACGGTGACACGATCGCCGACGCCTGCGACAACTGTGTGGATGACGCAAACGACGATCAGGCCGATGCGGACGGCGACGGCATCGGCGACGCCTGCGACACGTGCTTCGGCGACAACGCGTCGGGCGACGACGACATGGACGGCGTATGCAACGATCAGGACGCCTGTGCAGATAGCGACGATACGCTCGACGCGGACGGCGACGGCGTTCCCGACGCCTGCGACAACGCGCCGAATAATGCCAACGCGGACCAGGCGGACGAAGATCTCGACGGCGTCGGCGACGTGATCGACCTATGCGCCGGAAACGACAACAGCGGCGACACGGATGGCGACGGGATCTGTGACAACATCGACTTCTGCAACGGCGACAACGCCAGCGGCGACGATGACAACGACGGCATTTGCAACGATCTCGACGAACCGGCAGCGCAGATGGCCGATATGGGCGCCTGCTGTGGCGGCGGTGTACCCGCCATGATGCCCTTCCTGCTGCTCGGCTGGAAGCGACGCCGCGGCCGGCGACCGGATCGAAGCGGCCGTGTGCTCGCAGCGATTTGACGCGTCCCATGCAAGCAAAGAGGAAATCGTAACGTCAAGACAGCGAAGCTCGGACTACGACTGAAACCGCCCGCCGGATCTCAGATCCGGCGGGCGCAATTTTTGCGCAGGTACCTTTTCCACACCGCCACCGCCGATACCTATTGCAACTGCTCTATTCCAGAAACGGCGACCTTCGGCATGAGTGACGTACGCGGCAACTCCCTGAAACTCCCTCTCCCGGTGATTCAGTCCGGCATAGGGGGAGATATGCCACGTCTACCTCGTCGCCGAATCCGACGAATCGCGCTGATTCGCCCCGCCGCCGTCCTCCCGGAGATGACCTATACGACAGTGGTCGGGGCTCCGTCGCTGGCCCTGGCCTATCTGACGGCGGTCGTCCGTAAGTCTGGCCGCGACGTCATCGCCATCGACGCCTTCGGCGAAGCGCCGGACGCCTTCACACCGATCGGCAATTCAGGGCTTTGCGTCAACGGCCTCGATGCCGACGGCATCGTCGAGCGCATTCCCGACGACGTCGGTCTGATCGGCATCTCGTGCATGTTTTCGAACGAATGGCCATATCATAAGCGCGTCATCAATGCGATCGCCGAACGCTTCCCCGATGTACCGATCGTGCTCGGCGGCGAGCATGTGTCCGCCGATCCCGATTACTGTTTCGCCTGCTGCCCGGATGTCGTCGCGTGCGCGATCGGCGAAGGCGAAGACACGCTGGTCGACCTGATCGACGGGATCGAAGCCGGACGCTCGTTGACGTCTATCGACGGACTCGCACTTCGGACATCGGACGGGCGTGTCGTTCGCACGACGAAGCGCTCGCGCCGGCGAAACCTCAGTGAACTGCCGTGGCCCGACTGGCGCGGCATGCCGATCGAGAACTACCTGTCGCGCGGCATCGGACACGGCGTCGCTCGCGTGCGCAATCTGCCTCTGCTTGCCTCGCGCGGATGTCCGTTCCAGTGTGCGTTCTGTTCGAGCCCCCAGATGTGGGGCACGCGCTGGGACATTCGCGACGTGGACGATGTCGTCGAGGAGATTCGTTCGCTTGTCGCCGAGTACGGCGTCGATAGCTTTTCGTTCTACGACCTGACGGCGATCATCCGCAAGGACTGGATCCTCGCCTTCGCTCAGCGACTCATCGACGAGAAGCTCGACATCACGTGGAACCTGCCGTCGGGCACGCGCTCGGAATCGCTGGACGCCGAAGTCGTTCGCGCGCTGCATGCCTCGGGCTGTCGATCGCTGACGTATGCCCCCGAGAGCGGTTCGCAGCGGACCCTTGAACGTATCAGGAAACGCGTCAAACTTGACAACATGCTCGTCTCGATGCGCGCCAGTGTCCGCGAAGGGCTGCTGCAGAAGGCGAATATCGTCGTCGGCTTCCCCGGCGAGCGCAAACGCGACGTGCTGGCGAGCTACGCATTCATCCTGCGGATGGCCGTCGCAGGCGTGCGGGATGTCGCGGTTTTTCCGTTCGTTCCGTATCCGGGAAGCGCGTTTCACGACGAGCTCTGCGCCGCCGGGCGCATTCCCGCCCGCGGTGAGGCGTACGAACGATTCCTGGAAAACAACGTCTACAACTCATTTGCCGGCATGCGTTCGTGGTCGGAGCACTTCGGCGATACGGCGATCAGGCTGTTCACGACGGGCGGCATGGCGCTGTTCTATTCGGCCCAGTTTTCAATTCGCCCGTGGCGCATCTTCGGAACGCTCTCCCGCATCCTGCGCGGCAAGCCCGACACGATGCTGGAACGAATGCTCGAAGGCGTCATGGTGCGAATGCGCGGCGTGGGACGGACTTCTCAGTCGCCGAAAACACGGATATCCGATCAGCGAAACGCCACATCGGTTGACGGAGTGCAAAGCGACCGCACCGACGATCGCGTCGTCAATGACGCTGCGTGAGCGATAGAGCGATCAGATCATCACACGACGGTTGTAGATCCACCACTCGACGAGCAGCAGGACGAGCGCAAGGCCGACGGCCCACGGCCACAGCGGCTCGTTAACTTCGACGTCGCCCGACACAGTCTCGATCGCCTGCCCCGACAATGTCAACGCCTTGTTGGGTCGAATCGTCGATTCCGTCGCATCGAGAATGTTCGCACAGAACGTCTCGGTTGTCTTGTCCTTGTCGTCGAATTTCACGAGGTAGGAGCCGATCTCGCGCGTCCGGCCGTACGTCATTGTGTGCCGATCCTCGACGGCGACCTCTTCCTCCGTCCCGTCGGGGCGGACAACAGTCATCATCTGCGCGCCCGGCGGCGTCGGGACCGTGAAGGTATCGCCCGGTGCGATCAATCGGCTCGAATCCGTTACGGCGCCGCCGGCGAGGTAATCGACGGCATTCTGCATGAAGATCGGAAATGCGGGCTGCATGCGGAAATTCGTGTCCAGCAAACCAAACGCGACGACAAGGTAGCGGTGCCCGGGATCCGTGATCAGCGCCATAACGGTTGAATCTTCACCGTCGACAAGCCTTGCAGCATGCGGCGGGAGATTCAGTCGCTTCCATTTCCGGGTATACACGTTGTCGAGTGTGACGTATCGCAGGAGCGGATGGCCTTCCCGCCACGTGACGAAGAAATTCTCCTCGACGTCGCCGTCGACCGTCAGGGAGTCGATCTTCGGAACGCCGCCAAAAAAGATGTAATTCCCCGGGAACAGGCGAGCCGTGTCATGATCCGAGAGCACGACGAGATCGAACGCCGATCGACCTTCGACGGCAAGCTCGGACTCTTCTGCGTCTTCGTAATTTCCGGCGCCCATGAGCGTCACATCGTTGATCTCCAGCGCATCACGAAACACGCGCTCCATCATGTAGGCGATCTCGCGATCGTCAGCGACGACCAGGACCCGCAGCGCCCGCGGTGGATCAATCGGTCCGCTCGCAACGTTATCCAGGGGGAAGCTGTCGTCCCGGCTCAGCTTGACGGTCAGCACCCCGCCGGCGTCGTGATCAAACGGTTCGAAGAGCACGTTGCGCCCGGACAGCAGGTCATCGGATGCAGGACGACTCGTCGCAATCGAGGCCGGACCGAGCGTGACCTGCTGTACGTCCTTCAGTTTGTCGTCGAGGAAAAGCGACGCGTCGAGCGTAACTGGCTTATCACCGAAATTCTGGATCTCCGCGAAGACCGAGACGACGCCCGGGCGATCGATCTCCCGCCGCACGTCGTAGGCCGTGATGCCCACGTTGTCCGACGCCTGACCGATGATGTGATGGGTCATTCTCGCCCGCGTTACAAACTCGTCCGCCGCGTCGGTCAATCGACCGTCGCCGAACAGCTCGATGTCCGCGATCTGGAGCGACTCCGGGTTGAAACCCGCATCGCCCGTCGTCTCGACGAAACTGGACGAATACGCGACGGCCAGTTGCAGCGCCTCGCCAATCCGGCTCTTGGCGTCGGTCGCCTCGATCGAATCGATGCGATCCTTCAGCCGGCGTTTGTCGTTGGTAAACGTACAAACGACTTCCGCCCGATCGGAGAAGGCAACGACCATTGCCTTTGAGCCCGACGGCAGGTTGTCGACAAAATCCCGTGCCGCCTCGCGAGCGAGATCGATGCGCAGGCGGCCGTCGGCCTCCTTGGTCCTCATCGATGCCGACTGGTCGATCAGCAACACGACGTTGCGTTCCGGCTGACGTACGAAATTGACTACGGGACCGGCGATCGCCATCAGGACGGCGAGCAACAACAGAAACTGGAGTAGGAGCAGCAGGTTCTTGCGCAGCTTCTGAAAGGGTGCATTAACCTGGAGGTCCTGGATCGCCTTTTTCCATAGCAGCGTCGATGAGATCGTCCGCTCGACACGGCGCAGCTTGAGAAAATACAGGAGCAGCAGTAGCGGAATCGAAATGGACGCCGCCATCAGCGCCGCGGGCCACGTCAGAAAACTCATCGCACAAGTCCTCTCTGACGCAGGTAGTTCAACACGAGCGATTCGAACGGATGATCCGTGATCGCCAGGTAATACGACGCACCGCGACGCATGCAGTAGGATCGAATCGACTCGCAGTAGGCCTGTAGATTCGCCTTGTACTTGTCGAGCAGCGGCTTGCTGATCGTCACTTCGGCAACATCCTCGTCCTCACAATCCACGAGTTTGAGATCGCCGGCCAGTTCCGGATTCACTTCTTCGGGGCTCAGAATCTGGAGTACGTAGATGTCCATATTGCGCCCCAGCAGGTAGCGAAACCCCGCTTCAAACCCGCCCTTGTCCATGAAATCCGACAAGATCAGTACGACGCCCTTCTGCGACTGCCGTAGTGCGAACTGCCGCGCCGCCGCCGCAAAATGACTCTTGCCTTCGATCGGCATCTCCTCCAGAAACTTCACGATCTGCGGCATCATCCGACGGCCCCGCATGCCCTGGCGAAAGTCCGCAACGCGATCGTTGTACGCACAGAGATTCACCCGGTCGTAGTTGCACAGGCCGATGTAGGCCATCGCCGCGGCGACGCGTTTGGCGTACATACCCTTCTGCGGCTTTCCGTGGGCCATCGAGCCGGAAACATCGACGATAATGGAGACGTTCAGATCCTCTTCTTCCAGGAAGAGCTTGAGGAAGAGCCGATCAAGTCGGGCGTAGATATTCCAGTCGATATGGCGCAAGTCGTCGCCGACGACGTAGTTGCGATAGTCGGCGAACTCGGCGGATTCACCTTTACGCTTGCTCTTCCGCTCGCCCTTCTGCCGGCTGGCGTGGATCTTGCGGGACACGATCTCGAGCTGTTCGAGCCGGGCCAGGAAGTCGGGGTCGAGCAGTTGCGCGTCTTTGCTCGCCACACTGCGCGCCGCGGGTGTTTCAGCCATCTGGATCGTCTCCGCCTGTCGCGCTCGTCGCGACGCCCGAACCGGAGGCGGGCCCGATTCAGACCGCACCCCGAAACTCTCCGATGATTATACCGGACGCACGCGTCGGGCGTCACGCGCCCGTCGCGGGTTGTCCGACCGTCGCGAAGTCCGGTATACTATGATCTGAACAGACACACGCAGAATGGAGTATTCGCAGTATGCCTGACCAAAACCACACAGGTGCCTCCGATCCGCACACGAAAACCTCGGCTGCGACGATGCAGGCGCCGACGAAACCGCGTCATCTGCCCCTGTTCAAGGTCATCCTTCACAACGATGACGAAAACTCCATGCATCACGTCATAGACTCGATCGTCGAGCTGACGCCGCTCAATCGCGAGGACGCCCAGTCTCGGGCCGATGAAGCCCATCGCTCGGGTTGCGCCCTGCTCCTCGTGATCCATCGAGAACGCGCCGAACTCTACGAAGAGCAGTTTCGCTCCAAGTCGTTGACAGTCACGATCGAGCCCGTGGACTGACGCGGCGACCGCAAAGTCCGCGCAACGTTGCGCCGCGGCGTCGCCGACCCGTTGGGATTACGGGCAGCGCCGACGTGCAGAATCGGATCAACCATCAAGTGAACGGGACAAAACACGCCCGCACTGAGCCGCCGGTCGAACCCTGCGCCGAATGTACATCTCGCCCGACGCGCCGCGAATTGCTCCGTCGGGCGCTCCGCCGACAGTGCCCCCATTGCGGCGGCGGCCCGATCTTCCGCACCTTCTACACGATGCACGACGCGTGCAGCGGTTGCGGCATGAACTTCGACCAGTCTGACGGCAACACGTGGTTCTTCATGTACTTCACCAGCGGCGGCGTCATCGGCGTCTGTTTTCTGATTCTCTTCTTCTGGCGACCTCAGCCCGCGAACTTGCCGTGGGTCTCGGCTCTGATGATCAGCGGCGCGCTCGCGACACTGCTATTGACGCTGCCGTTTCGCAAGTCGCTCGGAATGGCGCTGGACTATCTGATCGAACCCCCGCGGGACGGCGATCAATGTTGATCGCTCGATAACTTCGGGGGTGCAGAAATGGAAATGCCGCAGGGTAAACGCTGCCCATCAGGCAGACTATTCGCGCACGAGCATCGAGATCTGCTTTTCGGGCAGCTGTGCGGCCGGATCGTTCCGGCTGAGCATCTTCAGGTTCAAGCCGCCGGCAGCGTCGATCGACACTTCCCAGACTTGCCCGGTCGTCATCAGAACGGAAGGCGCTTCGAATTGGGCGACGCGAACGCCGTACTCCTTCGCCAGCGCTTCGTCTTCCGAGAGTGCAAGGAACCGATCCCAGATGTTCTTGTGCAGCGCCAACTGCGACGGCGTCGCCGAGGCGTACGAGGGCGCCGATCGATCCAGCGCCACGCCTGCACGCGGCGCCTGGTAATCGCCGAACGCACGGCGGAACAGCGCGAGGTTCGTCTCGCGATTCTCCGCCGCCCCGCCGATCAGGTCGTAGTCGAACTTGAGCACCTGCGCTTCGAAGTACACCTGGTTGCCGAGCACCTCGATCAGTTCCGGCGGCCCCAGCGTTCCATCAGGTCCGATCTGCTGCCATCGAAGCACAGTGACGGGCATGTTCGCAGCATCGACGCGCTGCTCCATCACGTTCACCTGCGCGACGCGATGCGATGCCTGGATCCGCTCAGCATAGAGCTTCAGCTCCGCCATCTCGCGCTCGAGATCGCCGATCTTCGCTTCCAGTCGACGAATCTTGATCGACGAGAGCTGGTCGGACGCCACAAACGCCAACGCAAGCAACATGGCGCTGCCGACCGTCAACTTGACCCAACGAAAACGAAGCATCATATCCTCTTGCTGGAAAGACCCCTCGGGGCGGCGCGGGATAGCTGCTGAGCGCGCTACGCCTCCCCCCTCATATCGGGCAGGTGATGCCTGAACTAGTCCCGCATCGGAATCTTAGTACGATACCGGACGTTGCGAAGTTCTTCACGCCGAGCTATCGGACGATACGGCCGATTTCGCTCGCGACGACGCCCATCACGATGAGAATCGTGGCCCACCCATTCTACGTATACCATTGAAAGCGGTCTCAGGAGAGATCATTCCGTACAAACCGAACTGAACAAACGCTAATACCGCTGGATGGCCTGCTCGACAAGTTCCTCCGGAATCCCAAGCTGCTGCGCCTCGCGAAGGTGTTTCCAGGCCTGCTTCTGGTCGCCGAGTTCGAAATAGGCAGTCGCCAGACCGAACGCAACTTGAGCCTGGATTTCCCTCGGCAGGCGATGGACCTCGGGCGAAAGCTTCTCGTAGCAGTCCACAACGCCCTTCCAGTCCTCCTGGTTCGTCAAGGCGATGCCGAGCTCGAATCGCGCGTTTGCCAGCCCGAGCATCGTCTTCTCCCGATCCTCCGCCGGTAACCGATCGATGACAAGCAGCGCCTTCTCGTAACTGTCCACCGACGCCTGCCACTCCTGCAACTCCATCAAAACAAGTCCCAGATTGCTGTACGCGAACACGAAGTCGGATCTCAGCTCGATCGCCCGGCGCAGGTGCTCGGCCGCCGCCGGATAATCTCCCTCGGCAATCAACGCGGCGCCCAGATTGCAGTGTGCGTGCGGTGAGTTTGGATCCAGCGTCAGCGCGTACGACCAAAGCGAGTTCGAATCGTGCCACGCGGCCGAGTAGCTCCGGCTGGCGCGAACCAGTGAAAGGCTCGCGACGAGCACAGCCAGAATCACCCCCATCACGCGCATCCGCCGGAGTTCCAACGCACCGCGCGTAACGATGACGTACAACCCGCCGGCAACCAGCGCCGCCAACGGCACCGACGAGAAATACGAATACCGATCCGCGACGAGCTGTTGCGAAATCTGAATGATGCCCAGGTTCGGCACGAGGATCACAACAAACGCCGACATGCCCGCAATGATCGCAGCCGCGCGTCGCCGGAACGCAAATAACGCAACAACGCCGACGACCACGAATGCGATCGCGCCGCCGAATCGCGGATCCGCCAGACTGAACGACTTCGGCAGTTCGTAGAACGGACTCAGCCCCGTCGGCACAATCGTCTTCGCCAGGTAGAACACGACGCCATAGAACGACTGCACGAGCCGATCGGCGAATGGCAAACCGCTCACATCGGCCCCCGGCTGCCAGACTTCCTTCGATGCCGATGCATGCTTCGCGATGAAGAACGCAACAATGAAGAACGGCGCTTTCTCGCCCAAAATGCGAATGATCCGTTTCCAGACGGAACCCCGATCGTTCTGCAGCCGCCGCAACGGATAGATGTCAGCAATCAACAACACGGCCGGCAGCGTGATCGCAACCGCCTTGAACAGGACGGCGATGCAATAAACAGCGAACGCCAGCGCCACAGTCGGCCACGACGATCGCCGATCACCACTCTTTGATTGCCCACGCAAATAAATCAACGCGCTGAGCATTGCGAAGAACACGCCCGGCAGATAGGGCTGGCTCGATATCCAGACGGCGGGCTCCGTTCGCAATGGATGCACGACGAATAGCAGCGCCGTCGCACCGGCGGCGATCACAATCGCCTGCTCATCGCGCGCCGCTTTATCGCGCCACGCCGCACGCAATAACACGACAAGAAGCGCGAACAGCAGAAGACCGTTCGCCGTATGAAGTGCAATGCTGAACGCGTGATACACGCCCGGATTGGGAGCCCCCGCCTCGTTCACACCCGCGATGAGATGTTCGGCGCCGAGCAATGCCCACGCTGCCGGTTGCCAGACGCCCACGTGGTATGTGTTCCAGGCCCAGCGAAAGTTATCGGCCCCTAATCCGCGATAGCTTGTGTTCAGTACGAAGTTGCGATCGTCATCCCAGTTGAGAAACCCGGCATCGAGCGCGGGCCGGAACGCCGCCAGGGCGCCAACGATAATCAGGCCACTGAATACCAGAATGGCCGGAATTGTCGCGCGATCACTATGGGCCGCTGGTTCGGATCGATCGTGGTTCGTCATTCGTGTGCCGTATCCTCGGACGTCGCGTCGGGCGGCAGCGAATGATATCACGTATCGCGTGCCCGGATGCCGCGTCATCGAATTCAATTGCGGCGGCGCGAGCGCGTGGTATGCAAACTCGGACGAGAATCGTAAACGCAATGCGTTTCAGGCGTTGGTATGCGGCAACACAACGCTTGAATGAGGCATCGCATCGCACCCATGTTGCCCGGAAACAACACGCCGTTACGAACGGCCCCGGCCGTTGGAGAGAAGCCCATGTGGCAGGTGATTCTTAAACTACTGGAATTGCACAACTTAGCCAAAAACTCACCCCAGACAGCCCCGACTGGCACACCCGATGCAATGATCCCCCAGCGTCGGCAACGCAGCCGACCCTGCTACGGGATGCAACCTGCCGGCAGTGAGAACGCGAAACCACGGACCACCGACCGGAGGGGTAAGTCGATGGATGAAAACACGTTCCAGAAGAAGCTCGCCGAACTGGTGAAAGAAATCGGCAACCTTCCGGATGAGGACCGCGAGAAGCTCGAAGCGCTCGCGACTCAGACCAAAGAACGCCACGCGAAGCTGCGACAGACAGTCACGAGCCTCCAGGAGTCGCTCGACTATCTTCGCCTCAGCGTCAAGTACCTGCTGTTCGATCTCGAGGCCACACGCCGGGAAAACGGCTACCTTCGGAAGATGCTCGAGGAACAGTCTGACGGCTAAGCCGGCCTGACACAGAACACCACTCCACTGCTCCTTTCCACTGCTCCACGCTTGCGACACCACTACCTACCCTTGGCAAGGGGCCGCCGACAACCGGCGGCCCTTTGTCATGCGCGGAGCAGCGACCGCAGTACAATTCGCGTCGCAACTTAACGCGCTGCGCCTCTGCTTGGCGCAGGTCCGCCCGTCCCGCATATTACCCTGTTTCCGGCCGCCATCTCGTGATCTGGCGAGGATGCGGCATCCATGCAACTGTTACGAACGACAACACTATGAGCTTACCCCCAACGAGGATTCTCTTGGCCAAGATCGGACTCGACGGACACGACAGAGGTGTCAAAGTCCTGGCGCGCGGCCTGCGCGACGCCGGTATGGAAGTGATCTATACCGGCCTCTGGCAAACGCCCGCCGCCGCCGCCAAGGCCGCGATCGAAGAGGACGTCGATGTCCTCGGCGCCAGCTTCCACAGCGCCGCCCACATGACGCTCGTCCCCGTTCTGAAAAATGAACTGGCCAAGCTCGGCCGCCCCGATATTCCCGTCGCCATCGGCGGCATCATTCCGCACGACGACGTCCAACCGATGAAGGACGCCGGCTGCGCGCTCGTCTTCGAGACCGAAGTCTCGATGGCCACGATCGTCAGCGAAATCAACAAGCTCGCCGCCAAGACTCATGAGCATCGCGCGACCAACGCAAAGAATGGCCGTCTCGACGGCTGGCTGGCGGATCTGCCGAAGGGCAATCGCGCCGCGCTGGGTCAACTTCTGACGTGGGTCGAAAATGGCGCCTGTCCGGACGACATTGCCGCCAAGCTCCCGGCTGTCTCGAAGGAGCCCGTCATCGCCGGCTTCACGGGCGCACCAGGCGTCGGCAAGAGCACGCTCATCGGTCGCGTCATCCGGGAATTGCGCGATCGCAACAAGACAGTCGGCGTACTCGCCGTCGATCCCGTGAGTCCGATCACCGGTGGCGCGCTGCTCGGCGATCGCGCACGCATGACGATGGTCGCCGCCGATGAAGGCGTCTTCCTGAGATCCAGCGCGAGCCGCGGTGAACTCGGCGGGCTCGCCCCGACGACGGGCGCGATGATCGAAGTCATGAAGCGCTCGAACATCGACGTGCTGCTGATCGAAACCGTCGGCGCGGGGCAGAACGATTTCACGGTTCGACAATGGGCGTCGCCGCTCGTCCTCCTGCTGATGCCGGGCGCGGGCGACGATCTGCAGCTTGAGAAGGCAGGCATCATCGAAGTCGCCGAAGTATTCGTGATCAACAAGGCCGATCTGCCAGGTGCGGGCAAGCTTGAGGCCCAGATCCGCGAGACGCTCGGCTCCAGCCGGGAGATCGTGCAGACCGTCGCGTCGCACGGCGAAGGCATCGACATACTGGTCGATTCGATCCTCGGCTTCAAAAAGCACTAGGATACGAGCCGATCGTACCGCGGATCCGATTGAGGGCCGCGGGGCCAGACAGAGCCGCGACCGTAAGGGAGCGGTTGGCGTTCGAAAGCGAGGCGACGTTTTGGACTCGCGAAGGGCATCAATAGCGATCGACCCCAACCAAAGTTAATACGCAACGCGGAATAGCAACCATGAAGATTCTCTCACTCGTCAAATACGTTCCCGAATCGACGGCCAAGATCAACGTCATGCCCGACGGTAGCGGCATCGATCCCAAGGGCGTCAAGTTCGTCATGAACCCGTTCTGCGAGTTCGCCGTCGAGGCCGCGCTCCAGTTCAAGGAAAAGAACAGCGGCGCGAACGCCGAGATCACGGCGCTCACGCTCGGCCCCGACACGGCCGTCGATGCCTTGCGCACGGCCTACGCGATGGGCGTCGATAAAGCCGTTCATCTCAACGATCCGTCATTTGAAAAGGCGGACGATCTGTCCGTCGCGCGAATCATCGCTGCGGCGATCAAGAACGAGGGCTTCGACGTCATCTTCGCCGGCAAGCATGCGATCGACTATGACCGGGGACAGGTTGGTGCAGCGCTGGCCGAATGCCTGGGCATCCCGCACGTCGGGGCAGTCACGGATATCACCTGGTCATCGGACTTCAAAAGCGCCACGGCCAAGCGGCGCGTCGAAGGCGCCGAGGAGATCGTCGAAGTGCAGCTGCCCGCGCTGTTCACGATCGAGAAGGGCTACGTCGAAGCGCGCTATCCGTCGCTGCCGGGTTTGATGAAAGCGAAGAAGAAACCGATCGACGCAAAGAATGCCGCGGCGCTTGGCCTCTCAGCGGATCAAGTGACGGGCGCAACGCAGATGCACGGCTTCGCCCCGCCGCCCGCGCGCCCCGAAGGCCGCAAGCTGGACGGAGAGCCGGAACAGCAAGTCGCGGAACTCGTCCGCATCCTCCGCGAAGACGAAAAGCTGATCTAACGCGGTTGCCGGGTGCCATGCCGACGCCCAACGTCGGCATGCGCGAACGCCGGGTGCCACTTCTGTGTCAGCAGTGCGGACACGTAGGGGTCAAGGATTCCAAGGATCCAGAATCCGAGTGCACCTCCGTGGCCCAGCCTACAGGCTGGGGAAGCGAATTGGCTGACGTCCCCATGCCACGCTCGAAATCCAACACGGTAAAAGTTGCGAACACAATTCGCTTCCCCAGGGCATGCCCTGGGCCACGGGAGCCCAACAAGCCGGGTGCCACTGCTCTCAAGCAGTGCAGGACACGAGGTGTGCCACAAAAGCGGCGTGGTCAACTAATCTCAATTCATACACAATGCAATCTCGCCCCGAACGGGGCGACGGACCGTAGCCACGGGTGGAGCGAAGGTCGCCACGCGACCAAAGCGCAACCCGTGGAATACGTCATCTCTCATCTGTTTCCGCCCCGGATGGGGCGGATGAATCGTCGACTCAATCTCATCGCAGTGAATTGATCACGAACGCTAATCTCGATTCAAGCGCCTCCGCCGCCCCTTCCGGGGAGGAATGAGCATTGGGGAAGCCAACCGTCGCGGCTCTGATGGGTCGCCTAGCGATGCTGTCGACTCAACAGTCGAGTCTTCGCCGCCGCAGTGTTAGAATCACGCGCGACAGCAGATCCATCCTAGAACTCGATTGGATGCACACGCCATGTTCGACCGCTACGACCCGCTGATCCAAGACACTCAGAATCGATCGCCCCGTATGATTCCCACCTTCGCGGCCTGCGCATGCCTCGCCATTGCAGCCAATCTCCTCGCGGCACGCGCGGACGAACCCGCACTCTCTCCCAAGACCATCCAGCTCGAATCCCTCAACCTCGACACAATCCAGCAAGACTGGGGCCGGCCCGGCGCGGCGAAATCCATCGACGGCCATCCGCTCACGATCGCCGGCAAAGCCTACGAGCACGGTCTCGGCACACACGCCTACAGCGAGATGAATATCGAACTGCACGGCGGCGCGAAGCGCTTCACTGCAAGCGTCGGTCTCGACGACGAAGTCACATGCGACGGCGCAATAGTCTTCGTGATCATCGTCGACGACAAGGAAGCGTGGCGATCGCCCGTCATGAAGAAAGGCGATGCCCCGAAGCCCGTCGACGTCGACCTGAAAGGTGCAAAGACGCTCTCGCTCATCGTCGAAGACGCTGACAACGGGATCGACTGTGATCACGCCGACTGGGCCGACGCCGTGATTGAACTCGCGCCAAACGCGAAGCAGCCGCCCGAGGCCGTCCGCGCGCCGACAGCGCCCGATCCGACGATCGCGACTCACATCGACAATAAGCCCGTGATCAATCCGCCATACATCACGGGCGCAACGCCGAACCGTGACTTTCTCTTTCGCATTCCGACAACCGGCGAACGACCCATCGCCTTCGAGGCGAAGAACCTCCCCGACGGCCTCACGCTCGACGGTGCGACCGGCATCATCACGGGTTCGCTGAAGAAGGCCGGCGAATCGAAAGTGCGCATCACGGCGAAGAACGCCCACGGTTCATACGAATCAACGCTGACGATCGTCGGCGGCCCGCACAAGCTCGCACTTACAACGCCGATGGGCTGGAACTCGTGGAATGTCTGGGGCCTGTCGATCGACGATGCCCGGGTCCGCGCCGCCGCCGACGCAATGGTCTCCTCGGGTCTCGCCGACTGCGGCTATCAATACATCAACATCGACGACGGTTGGGAGGCCGGCCGCGACGCCGACGGCCGCATCCAGTGCAACGATAAGTTCCCCGACATGAAGGCGCTCGCTGACTACGTTCACAGCAAGGGGCTCAAGCTCGGCATCTACTCCGGCCCGGGGCCAAAGACGTGTGGTGGCTACGAAGCCAGCTATCAGCACGAACAGCAGGACGCCCTGAGCTACGCCGAATGGGGCATCGACTATCTCAAGTACGACTGGTGCTCGTACAGCGAGATCGCCAAGGATGACAGCCTCGAAGAACTGCAAAAACCCTACAAGATCATGCGCGACGCGCTGGCGGCATGCGATCGCGACATCGTCTACTCACTCTGTCAGTACGGCATGGGCGACGTGAGCACATGGGGCGCGGATGTCGGCGGCAATCTCTGGCGCACGACCGGCGATATCACGGACACATGGCAGAGCCTTTCTTCTATTGGCTTCGGCCAGGCCGGACTCGAACAATACGCCGGCCCCGGTCACTGGAACGATCCCGACATGCTCGTCGTCGGGCAAGTCGGCTGGGGACCCACGCTGCATCCGACGCGCCTGTCGAAGCATGAACAGATGACGCACATCACGCTCTGGTCATTGTTGGCGTCGCCCATGTTGATCGGCTGCGATATGACGAAGCTCGACGACTTTACGCTTGCACTGCTGACGAACCCCGATGTCATCGCCGTCAACCAGGACCCGCTTGGCAAGCAGGCGTCGCGAATCTCGCAGGATGGGCGTACGGAAATCTGGGCGCGACCACTGGCGGACGGAAGCACCGCCGTCGGTCTGTTCAACCGCGGTCGCAAAGCGCACGAGATCAGCGTCAACTGGAAGCAGCTCAATCGAAACGGAACGCAGTACGTCCGCGACTTGTGGATGCGCAGCGACGTCGGTCAGTTCGCAACGGACTACAAGACGACAGTCCCGCCGCACGGTGCAGTGTTCCTGAAGATCGCAATCGCCAGGTAAATTGGGCGCCACGCCGACGCCCAATGCCTGGGTGCCATGCCGACGCCCAACGTCGGCATGCCTGATCGCCGGGTGCCACTGCTGTGTCAGCAGTGCGGATGCGAAGGGATCGAGGATTCCAGGGATCCAGGATCCAAGTGCGGCCGGGTACCATTGCTCTCAAGCAGTGCCAGCGAACCACGCGACGCCGACTCGATTCCCGTGGCCCAGCCTACAGGCTGGGGAAGCGAATTGGCTGATGTCCTCGGGCCACGCTCAAATTTCATTACGGTTTATGTGGCGAGCGCAATTCGCTCCCCCAGGGCATGCCCTGGGCCACGGGGGCAGATTGAATCGCGATGATCACAGGCGTAACATGCGACTAATCGGGCATCAGGAGCCAACATGGACGCGCTGCCGTACCTTCAGAGCCATCCGCCGCGCTGTGTCGCCGGATTCAACTGTCAACTGATCGATCTACCGGAATTCCCAGGCGACGTGCGGAACCACTGCGATCCGGGTTTCGAGTTTGAGGATTACCCGACATGTCCGGAGACCGCGTACCGATTGTTGTGTCCCTGTGGCAGCAGTCTTCACTACATCCACGGCTATCATTTCACGAGCACCGAGGGCAAAGCGCCGGTCGATCTCTTTGTCGGTCCACACTTTCTCGAATGTGCCGCATGCGGAAAACAAGCCGAGCTTCTGGATCTGGAAAAGCACGGTTACGACGCGGAATTGGGTCACGGTTGCTACAGTTTCCGATCCTGCGGAACAGCAGGCGTTTTCGAATGCCAAACTTGCGGCAGGCAACCGTCTGAGACGTTGATCATATTCAGCTACTCCGGAGTTGAAGACCTTCTTGCGTCACCTGATGAAAAAACCGCCGGACGCGAACAGGATCTTTTCGATTGGGTTACCGTGGGCGCAACTTGTGCCAAGTGTTCCAAGCTTCAGCGAGTGACGGACTACGAGTGCGCTTGATGCGAATGCCAGCGCAGCGTCACTGGCCCCGCTCCCCCGTGGCCCAGCCTACAGGCTGGGGAAGCGAATTGGCTGATGTCCTCGGGCCACGCTCAAGTTTCATTACGGTTTATGTTGCGAGCGCAATTCGCTTCCCCAGGGCTTCGCCCTGGGCCACGGGCGCGATAGCAGGCTTTGCATTTTGCGTGCATCGCTTCCTTGCATACGCCGGCGCCGCTCCCTCATTGTCGCGGCCCTGATCGCGCGGATGCGGATCGGCGGATTTCACTTTCAGCTTTCGGCTTTTTGCGTTTCAGCTTTTCTTACGCGCAAATCGCAGGTCGCTTCTTGTGAAAGTCCGTCACCTGCTGGAACTGGTGCGCGATCTGCAGCAGTTTTGCCTCGTCAAAATGCTTGCCCATGAGTTGCAGACCGATCGGCATGCCGTCGCTCGTATGCCCGCAGGGTATGCTCAGCGCCGGAATCCCCGCGAGGTTCGCCGCACAGTTGTAGATGTCCGTCAGGTACATTTCCAACGGGCTATGTGACTTTTCGCCAAACTTGAACGCGGGAGTCGGCGTCGTCGGCGAGAGGATCGCGTCGCACTGTTCGAACGCCCGATCGAAGTCCTGCCTGATCAGCGTCCGAACGCGCAGTGCCTTGTTGTAATACTGATCGTAGTAACCGCTCGACAGCGCAAACGTGCCCAGCATGATGCGGCGCTTCACTTCGGCGCCGAAGCCCTCCGCCCTGCTCTTCGAGTAGACCTCAAAGTAGTCCTTCGGCGATTCGGTACGATGCCCGTAGCGCACGCCGTCGAATCGCGCGAGATTACTCGACGCCTCCGCCGTGCAGATCAGGTAATAACATGCAATGACGTACTTCGTGTGCGGCAGACGCACTTCGCTCACTTCCGCGCCGAGCTTCTTCAGTGTCTCGATCGCCGACTCGACGGCCTTGCGCGTCTCCGGATGAACGCCGTCACCGAAATACTCCGCCGCGACGCCAATTCGCAGCCTGCCCATCGGTTCATTGAGCATGCTGACATAATCCGGTACTGGCGTATCAAAGCATGTCGAATCGCGAGAGTCGTGGCCCGCGATGACGCCCAGCAGCACAGCAAGCTGCCACGCATTGGTCGCCAGTGGACCAATCTGGTCGAGGCTGCTGGCGAAGGCGACAAGTCCATACCGCGAAACGCGACCGTAAGTCGGCTTGAGACCGCAAACGCCGCAGAAGCTGGCCGGTTGGCGAATCGACCCGCCAGTATCACTGCCGAGTGCGAATTCGACCATTCGGGACGCAACGGCCGCGGCGGAACCGCCCGACGATCCGCCCGGAACGTATTCGGGATTCCACGGATTCAGTGTCGGGAAAAGACCGGAGTTTTCCGTCGTACTTCCCATCGCGAATTCATCGAGATTCGTCTTGCCGACGATAATGGCGCCGGCGCGCTCCAACCTTTCGACGACATCCGCCGCGTAAGGCGATTGAAAATCCTCCAGGATGCGTGAAGCGCATGTCGTCTTGCCGTCGAGGGTGCAGATATTGTCTTTCACGGCGACGGGCATGCCCCACAGCGGCGACTTCGCATCGCGTGGCGCCGACAGCGTTTCCGCCCGGGATGTCGCCCTATCGCTCCAAATCGCCGCCATCGCCCGCACACGGGGATCGATCTGGTCGATCCGCGTCAGCGCCGACGCTACATTTTCGATTGCCTGGCTCATTGAAGTGTAGCTTAACGCGAGCGACAGCCGACGTCGCCCACCCGCCGAAAGGCGATCGCCAATCTCATGCAGGCATTTACCCACATGTCTCGGACAGAGCGAACCTGACGAGACGAATATACCGACGCATCGTCAAGACGCTGATCGCAAACAGGAACACGAATCGGCGCAATCTTCAGGCGAAAGTTGACAAATGTAACATGTCACGAGCCGATTGCATTGCCCTAACGGTGTCGACTAGGATCCTGTCGATGGGCTGGCACACCGGATTTACTCGAATTCCCGAAATTGCATGCACCGGCAGCCCGTTCGATCCGAATTCGGCCATTGTCGTCGATCGGATGATCGCTTTGCTTCGTTACCGCAGCCTGACTGAGTCGACACGCCGATGAACTGGACGCCGGACCAACAACTTCGCATTCTCCTGATCGACGACGACGACATCGACGGTCAGCTCCTGAGCATCTACCTGAAGAAGATCTCGCATCACATCGACTTCACACAATGCGTCAAGGAGGGCGAAGCGCTGGACGCGATCGACTCAACAGCGTTTGACCTGATCTTTGTCGACAACCGGCTATGCGTCTGGACGGGCTCGGAAATGCTCCAGGCCCTGCGAGAGCACGGATACACGGGCCCGACGGTCCTTTACACCGCGGCGGTGGAGCCGGGCGCCAAAACCCGCCTACGTGAACTGCAATGCCACGACTTCCTCGAAAAAGGCGACGTGAGCATCAACACGCTGCGCACGACGATCGAATCCGCCATGTCGCGAACGTCGACGAACTGAGAATCAACGCCCCCATCGCTGACGCCTGAGGACTACATCCGGAACAGACTCGCGCGCCGCGCTTCCGCTGGTGCATTCAGGCTCGCCGAGATCGCCAGCGCCAGGACCATCCGCGTATCCGCCGGATCGATCACGCCGTCGTCCCACAGCCGCGCCGTGCTGTAATAAGCACTGCCTTCCGTCTCGTACTTCTCCAGCGTGGGGCGCTTGAACGCGGCCTCTTCCGCCGGCGCCATCGGTTGCCCGCCTTTGAACACCAGTTGGTCGTTCTTCACTGTGGCAAGGACGCCCGCCGCCTGCTCGCCGCCCATGACGCTGATTCGCGCATTCGGCCACATCCAGAGCATTCTCGGCTGATACGCACGACCGCACATGCCGTAGTTGCCCGCGCCGTAGCTGCCGCCGATGATCATGGTGAACTTCGGCACGCACGCATTCGACACGGCCGCGACCATCTTCGCCCCGTCTTTCGCAATGCCGCCGGCCTCGAATTGTCGGCCGACCATGAAGCCCGTGATGTTCTGAAGGAAGATCAGTGGGATGCCGCGCTGACTGCACATCTCGATGAAATGCGCCGCCTTCTGCGCGCTCTCGCTGAACAGCACGCCGTTGTTCGCGACGATTCCAACGGGATAGCCCCAGATGTGCGCGAAGCCCGTCACGAGCGTCGTACCGTAGAGCGCCTTGAATTCATGGAACCGGCTGCCGTCGACGATCCGCGCGATCACTTCACGAACGTCGTAGGGCTTGCGTATGTCCTTGTTGATGATGCCGTAAAGCTCCTTCGGATCATGCAACGGCTCTTCGGCCGGGACCATCTTCAGCGCCGTCTTCGGCCTCTGATTCAGATGCTCGACGATATGCCGCGTGATCGCCAGGGCATCCTCATCGTTCATCGCATAGTGATCCGTCACGCCGCTGGTTCGACAGTGCACGTCCGCGCCACCCAACTCCTCTGCCGTGACTTCCTCGCCCGTCGCCGCCTTCACGAGCGGCGGACCGCCCAGGAAAATCGTCCCCTGCTCCTTCACGATGACCGTCTCGTCGCTCATCGCCGGCACGTACGCGCCCCCGGCCGTGCACGAACCCAGCACGACGGCGATCTGCGGAATCCCCTCCGCGCTCATTCGCGCCTGGTTGTAGAAGATCCGTCCGAAGTGATCGCGATCGGGAAAAACCTCGGCCTGCAGCGGAAGGAACGCGCCGCCCGAATCGACGAGGTAGATACACGGCAGATGGTTTTCGTGAGCGATCTCCTGCGCGCGCAGGTGCTTTTTCACCGTCATCGGGTAGTACGTGCCGCCCTTGACCGTCGCATCGTTCGCCACGATCAGGCACTCGCGTCCCGCGACGCGTCCGATGCCCGTGACCATTCCGGCGCCAGGCGCGTCATTGCCGTAGAGATCCCAGGCGGCCAGCGGCGAAAATTCGAGAAACGGGCTGTCGCCATCGACGAGCCGCTCAACCCGCTCGCGGACGACCAGCTTGCCGCGCGACGTGTGCTTTTCCACGGCGGCCGGACCGCCGCCTTCTTTCACTTTGCCGATGCGCTGACGCAGCTCTCGCACGAGTCCGGCCATGTGCTCGGCGTTCTCGGCGAAAGTGGCGTCCTGCGCGTTGATTCGAGATTGAATTCTGTCCATGCCGCTGAGGATAGCCGATTCTCGTCAGGCAACCAAAAGTACCAACTTTGCGGGTCGATTGCCCGCCTCGCGACGCAGGGCTACCATGCCGACCCGGAAGCGCCGGACGGCGATCGGCCGAATCCCGGGCGCATATGACTTCACAATCATCTTCAGGAGGGCCGTCATGCTGACTCGATTCATGTTCGCCATCGTCGCGCTTCTACCGGCAGCCGCCGCGCTAGGCGACACACCGAAGGACCTGGCCAAACTCTTCCCGAAAGACACGCTCGGCTTCGCCTGCCGCGCAGGGGCCGACGCCGCCGGCCGCATGGCGGAGGGCACGAGCTTTGGCGATCTCGTCGCCGACCCTGAAATGCGCCGTTTCACGACAAGCGTGTGCGCAGCCATCGACGGCTTCATCCGAGCGCAGGCTCGGAACGAGGGCGTGCCGCCGGAGATGGTGGAAGGAAGCCTCCGCGTCCTGCACGACTTCTGGACGCGCCCCGTCGCCATGGGCGTCATTGACTTCCAACTCTCGGAAGACAAGCAAAGTGTCGACGCCGCGATCGTCTGCCACGTCGGCAAAGACGCCGCACGCCTGGCGGCCGACGTTGAGGCGCTCCTGGTAACAGCGGGCGCACCGGCCCAGGAAGTGGAATTCGCCGGGCACAAATTCACTATTGCGGATCCTGACGAAAAAGACTTTCGCCCGCTCTTCGGCGCCGTCGGCGAGTATTTCGTGATCCTCCACGGTGAGCGCAGCGCCGAAGTCATCCAGCGCATCGAGACGGGCGGTCCCAATCTCAGCGACGACGAGACGCTGGCGGCGTGTCGCAACCGGATAGCCGGCGACGACGACACGCGTTCGATGGCGATGTACATCAACGTGGATCGAGTTGCAGCCAAACTCAAGGCGCTCGCCGTCGACATAGCGGGTCCCGATCGCGGCGACGTCGAAAAAGTGTGCAGCGTCCTCAACGCCCTCGGCCTGGAGAATCTCGCAGGCGTCGCATGGGAATCGCATTATCGAAAAGGCGGCTGTTACGACGCGATGTACTTCCACACACCCGGCGGCGGTCGCGGGCTGCTCGCTGCGGGCGGCAAGGCGATTACCGAGGATGATCTCCAGCTGATCCCGAAGAACGCCCGCTGGGCCAGCGCCGCGAACGTGGAACTCGCGGCAGGCCTTCGCGCCCTGCTGACGCACGCCAAGTCGATGGATCCCGAAGCGGCGCAGCACATTTCCGGCGTCGAGTCGATCGCACAAGGCGTCCTCGGCATGCCCCCGGTCGATTTCCTTGAGCTCTTCGGCGACACGTTCGTCGTCTACGACGCGCCGGACAGCGGCGGCATCTGGTTCACAGGCGCCGTTCTGATCGTGGATTGTCGTGACACGGACAAAGCCGAGAAGGCCATGACGCAGCTCGTCCGCAGCGTCGCCTCCATGATCGCCGGGGAAGTCGCGATGGACGTCAAAACGCTCGAACACAAGGACTACAAGATCCGCTACATCAACGCCGCGGGTCAGCCCGTTCCAGTTGCTCCCGCGTGGGCCGTCCGCGACGGGCGGTTGATCATGGGGCTCTACCCGCAAATGGTCGCGTCAACGCTCGATCGTCTGGCGGAAGGCAACTTGCGAGATACGTCGATCCTCGCGAACGAGGACTTCAAGAAGGCGCGCAGCGTCCTCGGCGATCTGGGAACTTCATTCACATACACGAACACAACCGACGGCGTTCGCGCGCTCTACCCTTTCGCGCTGATCGCCGGCCAGATCGGCGCAGCGATGGCGCAAGGCGAAGGCATCGACATCGACGTGACGGCCATCCCCTCGCTACGGACGCTGGAGAAGTACATTCACGGCCAGGTCCAATTCACACAGACCAACGGCGACGGCACGCTCGTCACGTCCTACGGCGCGATCCCGTTCGGCGTCAATTCGATGGCGCCCGCCAGCGTGATGGTTGCGCCGATGACGGCCGCGATCCTGCTGCCGTCGCTCTCACGGGCACGGGAGCTCTCCAAGCGAACCGTCTGCGCCGCTGATCTCCGCGGCATCGGCCAGGCGATGTACATCCACGCACAGGATGACGGCAGGTTTCCGTCGGATTTCCAGACGCTGATCGACGAAAACAACATCACGACGAAAATGCTCATCTGCCCAAGCACGAACCACGTCGTCGGCGATGCGCTGGACGCATGCTATGTCATCGTTCCCGGCCAGACGACGTACAGCGACCCAAGCAACGTCCTCGTTTACGAACGACGGGAGAACCATGACGGCGAAGGCGTAAACGTCCTCTTCCAGGACGGCCACGTCCAGTTTATTTCGATCGAGGAATTGGACCGGCGGCTCGAGGAGACTCGGCAGCGGCTCGAAAAGGCCGGCAATTGATCACCAACGATCGCAACATCGGGCAGGGATGACGATTCCTCACCCTTGCCCGATTTGCGATGCGGATATAATGCCCGGACCGCCGGCGGGAGCACGCCGGCAACTAGGTGAGATGGCCGAGTGGTTTAAGGCGGCGGTCTTGAAAACCGCTGTACCGAAAGGTACCGGGGGTTCGAATCCCTCTCTCACCGTTTTCCGAATTCAGCGATCGGCCTGCACGTCACTCTCGGTCATGCGGCGGGGATCGATCGGTGCACGATCCGCCAACAATCAGCTTGCAACTGCATTGCAGTGATGATTCCATCGATTCGCAGGACTGAACGCAGTAGTAAGTAGCGAGACACCCTCGAAAAACCCAAGTAATCCATTATTTCTTTCGCGCAATACCACGCGCGCAAACGTCTGAAATAGCATTGAAACGGCCATACCGTTGGCGTCCGGATTTCCATTTTTCCTAACAGTTGAGCAATTATCGCGATCGTCAGCAAAACCATCCGGAGGACATCTCCCCCAATCAGTGCTCTAATAGTCGGCAACGGATGTGTCCAAAATAATGCCCAACAAACGGAGTATATGCGTTGAGTCGAATCTCACGATGCGACCAGCATCGCGGAACTGACCCGATGACTAGAACTGATGCAGTGTTTTCAAGACAATTGACGATGACAAGCTACGGCGCCTGGATACGGAGTTGAGACTGACGTCCACGCGATGCGACGCTCCGCGAACAGCCGATGAGCCGGCCGCCCCGCTGTTGACAGATGGCCGGGAACCCGCTGCCCGGCGACGCCGACCCATTTCAATCGGATACCCAATATCGCATTAACCCAATAAAACGACATTCGTCTCGATTCAGCCGATCGCGGCTCGATGATCCGACGGATGACTATCATCTATTTAGACTGAATGCTATTTCCCGTCCGAACGGCAGGTCAGCCGAAGGATATATTGTCAATGATGCAATTCCGCCGATTATTTCCGGCCATGATCGTCCTTGTCTGGACAACCCAGATTCTCTCCAGCGATCCGCTCGCAGCAAGCTCCGATTCGCCTTCGACCGACGCCATCATGACGGCCGCGATCGACGAAACAACTGCCCTCGCAGCCATACCGCTGGCCATTTTGCTGGCGGCGTTTGTCGCCGTGCTCGTCGCAAGGCGGACGACACGACCCGCCAGGGAACTGGCGGAGACGCTGCGCGCCGCCGGCGCCGCTGTCGACATCCCTGTTCGCGGCCACGCCGATGCCGCACAGATAGCCCGAATCGTCAATCGGCTGACGGAACAACTCCGCCGACAGGCCGAGGTGCTGCAACACGAAACCCGGCAACGCGAACTCGCCGAATCACAACTTCGAATCGCCCTCGAAGCCTCGCCGGCCGGCGCGCTGATCGTCGATGCGCGCGGCCGGATCGTCGTCGTCAACGAGCAATTCGAGAACATGTTCGGATACGAACACGGCGAACTCCTCGGACAGCCGATCGAGACGCTGGTCCCGATCGATGCGAGATCGCGACATGCCTCGCAACGATCGGCCTACCTGTCGGCCCCGGCGGCGCGACCCATGGCGGAAGACCGCGAAGTCTTCGGCATCCGCAAGAACGGCACGGAATTCCCCGTCGGAATCTGCCTGAACCCGATCGATCATGATTCCGGCCCCGCCGTCATGGGCGTCGTGGTCGATGTGACTGATCAGCGCCGTGCCGAACGCCAGATGCGATACTTCAAGGCGATCATCGAATCCTCGGAGGATGCGATCGTCGGAAAGGACCTCAGCGGCGTCGTGACGAGCTGGAATCGCGGTGCGGAACAGCTCTATGGCTACGCGGCGGAAGAAATGATCGGTCAGAACATCGCAACCATCGCCCCCCGAGATCGCATCGAGGAATTCGACTCGATCCTGAAACGCGTCGCGCGGGGCGAACGCATCGACCATTTTGAAACGGCGCGTCGTCACAAAGACGGCCGTCTGATCGACACCGACATTTCAGTCTCTCCCATTCGAGACGCCAGAGGCCAAGTCGTCGGCGCGTCGGCCATCGCGCGGAACATCACGGAGTCGAAACGCATGGCTGCCGAACTCGAACAATGTGCAGAGGCGGTTCGAGCCAGCAGCCAGGCGTTGCAGCACTTCGCACAAGTCGCACTGGACAATCACCGGACGATGAACAGCGAACAGAAAAGCGTGTCGCAGATGCTCGCCAGGATATTCGGCGACACAGTGAACGAAGCCGCACAAAATGACATCAACTGCATTTTCGAGCGAACGGACGAACTCGCTCGTCTCATCGAAAAGATCCTGGAGTACTCCCGTGCGGGTCGCCAGACGATGACCAAGCAGACGATCAACACGGAAGATCTCGTCGCGGATGTCGTCAGATCAATCAGCGTCCCGCCGACAGTCGACATTCAAGTTCAAGGAAAACTGCCGGCCGTCCAGTACGATGCATCACAGTTGCGTCAGGTCTTCGAGAATCTCGTCTCTAACGCGATCCAGCATCTCGGCAAACCGTCGGGCGAAATCGTCATCTCCGGCCGACAGTTCAATCGAATGATCCAGTTCAGCATCAAGGACAATGGCGTCGGTATCCCCGAAACGCAACTTGATCGCATCTTCGGCCTGTTCGAAACGTCCGGCCAACGAGAAGCGGGCAAGCCCGCCGGCATCGGTCTGGCAATCGTCGTGCGAATCGTCGAACGCCACGGCGGCCGAGTACAAGTGCTCTCCCGGCAAGGCGCAGGGGCGGAGTTCGTGTTTACTGTGCCCGTCTCCGATGCCGCAGTTGACGCGCGCTCAACCTGCGAAAGCCGAACGACCTGAGTCGCGCTCAAGTGCGCGGGTGCCATGCTCGCCCTCAAAGGCAGGCATGCAAGCGACACTACGGCTACCGAACAGCGGCGCGTGCCCCATCCTTTCCGAATGGAAAGGTTGGGGAATCTGCGCCGAACCGAGGGGCCACGCAACAACCCCGTACATTATCAACACGGGCACAGCGCCCCAAATGCCGCATCGCAATATACTCGTCTCGATCGAGGATGCCATCACCCCGGCGGCGTTTCCCCAACCTTTGCTGCGCAAAGGATGGGGCACGCGTGCGAAATTGTTCAGGAATTCGAGTACGGATTCTGGATTCGCGCAATTGCTGAAAACACCTGTGTTTTCTCGAAGTCAATTTCGCTCCGAAGGAGCGCCGGATCGTTGCCACGGGTGGAGCGGAGACCGCGCAGCTGTCGCAGCGCAGCCCGTGGATTGCGTATTCGTCCTTTGTTTCCGCCCCGAAAGGGCGGCGGATTCCACGGGCAGTGTCGCCCTGAGAAGCGAGCATGCCAGCGACACTATCCCTGCTGAACGGCCTCGCCGCAGTCGGGGCAGATGCCGGACTTGCTTCCTGCAAGATCGTAGCCACATGTTAGACACAGAAACACGCCGTCACATCGCAACGATCGTCGCAGGCATTGATGAACGAACTCACGGTTCACAACAACTGCGAGGCAGATCACGACAGGCATCCAGAGCAGCATGCCGAGCGGAAGCAACCACATGCTGGTGAATCCGGAAAGGCCTCCAACGACTATCGCAAATGGAAGTCCGGTGAGGATCATCCAAGCAGTCATCCTGCCCTCAAAAACCCTCCGCCAGTTCGCGATCGCCCCGTACTTTGACCTGAATCTGCGCAGTTCCGGATACCAGATTGACCAGAACCGAATCCATGCGCGAGCCAGGCGGCAGTCCCTGCTTGCGGCATAGGAATAGACGCCGAACACGACCGTGTGCAACACCATGACTCCCCAGAACAGATACTTGACGGCATTCAATTCGCGAATTCCCCGCTATTTCGCCCGTCAGCTGATTGAATTGCGTCGAACGACGCACCACACTCTGAACATGTCCCTGAAGTGTTCCCCCGCAGATCATATCCGCACGACGTGCAACGTCCCGCTCTTGCTAACCTCGCCCGGCGTAATCGTCGGCCGAATTCGACCATGGGCCCAATGCAAAGCACAAACGTGATGAAGAGTTCTGCGGCGAAGATCTGCGAATATGAAGCGCCGCGCCAACGACCCACGTGAAGCCCCGACCAGAACGAGCGCGAAACATAGACATTTGTAGGAAAGTGAATTCCCGCAGGAAAGTACGTTTCCGACTGAAGCGCCACTGGATCGACTGTCACATAAGCGGCATCCGCAACAACGACAATGAACCGCGGCGTGGACCATGTGATTGCAAAACAGGTCGGCATGACGATCCAAGCTGCCATTGTCAAGGCCGTCAGCCCAAGCAGCGTGTATCGGAGCAACCGAATCACGTCGTTCGCACCTCAGCCGCCGCCCCACATTCCGGGCACACGCCGCTCTCATTGCTCGACAGGTCATACCCGCACGACATACAACAACCCTCGCGCCGGCGTCGGCGCAATTCCCTTGCGCGTCGATAGAGGACGAACCACGGCGGGATGGCAATCAGCAGAATCGTCCAGAGCGGGATGATCGAGAAATCAGACGGGCTCAGGTGCGGCCAGTACAAGTACATCGGAGTACCCGTCCCCGTCGCGGCGAATGCCGAGTAATCGGTAAAGCTGATTCCATATCCACCTACGTCGGCCCCGGCCTGGCCTGCGGACGCATTGATAATGAGAATTCCACCGCGTTGCAGACCGACGAAATAGCGCGGCGTCTCAATGTACATCCCCATAATCAAGCTGAAGCCCCAGGCGAGCACCGTCGTGACAATCATGACAAGCAAAATGTGCTGAACGGCCCGCATCACAATCATTCTAGCAAGACGAAGGATACGAATCGCACGAACCGGCGCTTGGCGGGTGCCCCATCCTTTCCGAATGGAAAGGGTGGGGAATCAGCACCGAAGGTCGCCCCAATCATCGACACCGTGCTTTCGTCGAACGCTGGCGTGTCGTAAAGAGTGCCGATTCGAGCGCGGGTGCCCCATCCTTTCCGAATGGAAAGGGTGGGGAATCAGCATCGAAGGTCGCCCCAATCATCGACACCGTGCTTTCGTCGAACGCTGGCGTGTCGTAAAAAGTGCCGATTCGAGGAATGCCCCGCCCGACAGAAAAGGCTATCAACTCGAGGTCGATTCCCCAGCGTCTGACGCGAATCGGGCGTTGCGCCCGCCTCCCCCCGACCCGTGAAACCCCGCAAAAAATAAGAAAGCGTCGAGACCCGCTTGGGGATTCTCGACGCTTTCCGGAGGGGAAAGAAGCCGTGCCTTTTCGACCTCCTGGTCGCTGGAATGATCTTATAAAGCCGATCCCTCCATCACAGTACGCTATCGGCTAGATCATAGTTTCCATCTTTAGCGAAAATGCGTTCGCCCGGTTTCAGCACTGGGCGTAGCCACACCCGTGGCACTTTACACAGCCTTCGCCCATGTCCAGATCGCCGCTGCATTCGGGGCATTTCACCCGATACGAGTGCCGCGGCGCCACCGCCCGATCCGTCGCCGGTTCGGCCCCCACGCCCGTCGCCGACGGCTCGCCGTGGTGTTTGCCGTTCCCGTTCGTCGGGGGCATCGGATCGGCCTCGATGACCGACGGGTCGATTTCCCCCAGGAGCAGCGCCTTCAAGCCGTGGCGCTCCTTGGCCTTGATATAGCGCTTCAGCCCCTTGGCGATGCCGTCGCCCAGCGACCCGATGCGACCGTGTCGCGTCGGAATCTGGAGGGACGATCCGATGCCTGACAACTGCTTCGTCACGTGGATCAGGCTGCCGCCCGACCGCAGCCACAGGCTGATCAGCCGGCAGATGGCCTCGAGATCGCTCGTCGCCACGTCGCCGCCCTTGCCCAGCTGCGCGAAGACTTCGCACTCGCTCTCGGTCCGCGGATCCACAGTGATCTGGATGTGCATGTTTCCGAACGGCGTCTGTTGCCGGACGCGAATCGCGCTCGTGATCGCCGGCAATTCCCGCGGCTCCAGGATCTGCCGCGGCGTCTCGACCTTCGTGATCCGCTCGCCGAAGAGATTCGTCTCCGTCGTGACTTTGACCTTTTCCTTGATCGGCTCGTCGACCTCGACGATCGCCGCAGCGCCGTTGCCATTGCCGTTACCCTCGTGCTTCTTCTCGGAATTCGACAGGGCCATCGGCTGGCTCGATCGGCAACCGTCGCGGTAGACCGTCACGCCCTTGCAGTCGAGCTCGAACGCCATGCGGTAGATCTTGTCGACGTCCGCCGGATCGGCGTCGTGATGGAAGTTGATTGTCTTGCTGATCGACGAATCGCAGTGCTTCTGGAATGCCGCCTGCATGCGCACGTGCCACTCCGGCTCGATGTCGTGCGCACAGACAAAGACGTCCTTGACGTCGTCGGGTACATCATCAAAGTGAGCGAGGGTGCCGTCCGTGGCGATGCGCTCCATCATCCCCTCGCTCATGAATCCTCGCGCTCGAGCGACTTGCTCGAACGTATCGTTGACTTCGATCATCGGCGCCTTGCCTTCGTCCTGACCCTTCAAAACGTTGCGGAAGAAGGCGAGGCTGAACATCGGCTCGATGCCGCCCGAGCAGTCGGCGATGATACTGATCGTGCCCGTCGGCGCGACCGTCGTGACGGCGCTGTTCCGCATCGGTCGATTGTATTTCGTATCCCAATGGCTGTTCGACCAGTTCGGGAAGCTGCCGCGTTCGCCCGCGAGCTTCTCGGAGTAGTTGTGCGCCTCGTCGTTGACGAACCTCATGAATCGCTCGCCCCAGGCGACCCCTTCCTCGGAGTTGTACTTCACGCCGAGCTTGTAGAGTGCGTCGGCGAAGCCCATGATGCCGATGCCGATCTTGCGATTGGCCTTGCAGATACGATCGATTTCGTCCAACGGGTAGTTGTTCGCATCGATGACGTTGTCGAGGAATCGCGTCGAATCGTGAACCGTCTCACGAAGCGCGTCCCAATCGACCGCCGCATCCGGCGTGCACGGATCCGTCACGAACAGACCGAGATTCACGCTGCCCAGATTGCAGGCCTCATACGGCAGCAATGGCTGCTCGCCGCAGGGGTTCGTCGCTTCGATGCGGCCGACGTGAGGCGTCGGGTTCGCGTCGTTGATGCGATCGATAAACACGACGCCCGGCTCGCCCGTCTGCCACGCGTGCTTGACGATGATGTCCCACACGTCGCGCGCCGAATAGACCGGCGTCGTGCCGTCGTAACCCTCGGCCGGAATCAGGTGCTTCAGTTCATAGGTCGAGATCTCGATGTTCTTCGGAATGTAATACTGCTTGCCCGTGCGCGGGTTGCGCGTCGTGTGCGGCGCATCCGGCTTTGCGATGAACGCCGACATCCACTCGTCTGTGACCTTCACTGAGATGTTGTAGTTGGTGAACTGCGTCAGGTCCTGCTTCGCGTGCAGGAACTTCATGATGTCGGGATGATGAATGTACATCATGCCCATGTTCGCGCCGCGGCGGAACGCACCCTGCTGGATCGCGTTCGTCGCCTCGCTGAAGGCACGCCAGAAACTGATCGGTCCACTGGTCGTGCCGCCGCTGGAGCTGATGTAGTCCCCCGTCGGTCGCAGCGCATCGAACGCGAAGCCCGTGCCGCCGCCGGCCTTCTGGATCAGGGCCGTGTGCTTGATCGAGTCAAAAATGCCGTCGATCGAATCCGGCACCGGCAGGACGAAGCACGCGCTGAGCATGCCCATCGATCGGCCCGCATTCATAAGCGTCGGGCTGTTCGGCATGAACCGACGGGAGGTCATCAGGCTCTTGAACTTGGCCTTCCACTCACTGCGGCCGGCCTGGCCTCCCCCGTAGTTCTGCTCGATTTTCGCGATCGTGTCCGCGACCCGCTCAAACAGGTCGTCGGGCGTTTCCGTACAGACGCCCGCTTCGTCCTTCTTCAAGTAACGCGCCCGGAGCACGCGAAGAGCGTTTTCCGTCAGCCCGTGCTCCTTGAACCGCGTAGAGACTTCGACATCCGTGTCCAATCGTGTTATTCGATCCGTCGATACCGTTACCATTTTCGCACCGCCGATTAGCGAAATGAGGCATCCTCCCCTGCCAGGAGAATGCAATTGCCATGTGTTGATGTCCCGCTCGACCGCCCCATCCTGGATTGGTCGAGCCCGGCCTGAGCCGGGATACGCCCGAAAACCCGTCATTCGAATAGGCGACCGACCCGGGCGAGGCCGATTTCTCCGGCCGGGCCAGACCCGATTCACGTCGTTGCCGTAATCCTGTTAACGGAAATATCCGGGCGCCCCCTTCAGGCGCGGAGCTATAAATACTACAACATGTAGTGGGTGTCAAAGCTAAACATAACAAAATATTGATGATCCGTAAGCCCCGCATTTGGAGTGACTTAGGCCCGCGCGCACGATTTTCGGAGCAATTCAGACCCCTTCGCCTGTAAGCTTTGCGGACACCACCGATTGCGATGGCTGTCCCCGAAAAATCACTCGCCAGCGCGTTATTATTGGACGAACTTCACATGGCATTTTTTCGAAATCTTCACCCAAATCTCGGTTTCGACGCGAAAATCGACACCGAGAAACGAGCAAAAACCGCGTCACCGAACGCTCGTTCGGCGCTACAGACAAGGCGCAATGCGCTGTGCGATACGTATCAATACACCGTAGATTCAGATGCAATATCCGGTTGATCCGTGCTTTTCACCAATATGCCGGCGGGCCTGACATTCCCAGCGACGGCATCAAGTCGATGGAACCCCAATGACGCCGACGAACCGTCAGATTTGCCCGCTATGTCGGGGCCCTCTGGATCGGGTTCACCGCCATGCGGGCCGATCGCTTCACCATTGCAACGACTGCGACCTGATCTGCGTTCCGCCCACAGAACACCTCGATCGCCAGGCCGAGAAATCTCGCTACCTCTTTCACGAAAACTCGATTGAAAACGCCGCCTATGTCGCCACCTTCGATGGACCGCTCGCCATGCTCGCCGCTCACGCACCGACAGCTCGCCGGGTGCTCGACTACGGCTCAGGCCCAACGCCCGTACTCGTCGAGCTCCTTCGCCGACGTGGTCACGACGCCGTCGGCTTTGATCCGTACTTCGCAAGCGACACGGATATCGCCGGACCGTTCGACGCCGTCATCTCCGTCGAAACGTTCGAGCACTTCCGCGATCCTCGCGCCGAACTCGAACGCCTGCGAACCCGACTCGCTCCCGGGGCGCCGCTGATCGTCAAGACGCTCTTCCATCCGGGTCCCGACGCGCTCGAAGACTGGTACTACCTTCGGGACAAGACGCACGTTGCCTTCTACTCGCCCGCCACGTTCGAGTGGATCGCCGAAGCCTTCGACCTGCGACTCATCCATCACGACGGCCATTCCCTCGCCTGTCTCATCGCGCCCGAAATCGCATAACATCAAGTCGAACGATACGAAAGCGAGCGATGAATTGATCGTCGACGTCCACTGCCATGTCGGTTACAGCAACATGCGGTTCGATCCATCGATACCGCATTTCGCATTCGAATCCGCCGACACGCCCGGTGCGGATGGCTGCGAAAGCTATTTCTCGCACCGCATGCTCGCCCGCCCCGGCTGGTTCTTTATCAAACGCTGGCTTGGAATCGATCCCTCCCTGCCGCCCGGCCCCGATCTCGATCGACAAATCCGCGTCGCAAACGAACGACACTGGGATACTGCCCATAGCGCCGATCGACTCGTTCTCCTTGCATTCGACGCCTACCACACGACTGAAGGCAGGGCAATCGGCGCCGTTCATCAGAAACGCGATCGCGGCACGGACCTCTACGTCTCCAACAGCCTCGTCCGATCGATCTGCGACGCACGACCCGACCGATACCTGTTCGGTGCGTCGATTCACCCTTATCGCGCCGACGCCTGCGCCATGCTCGAGGACGTCGCAAGCGCCGGCGCCGCACTCATCAAGTGGTTGCCCGTCCATCAGAACATCGATGCGATGGACGAACGCACGATCTCATTCATGAAAAAAGCCGCAGCCCTCGGTATCCCACTGCTCATTCACTATGGCGGTGAAATGTCCCTGACGCGCCAGCATGTCGATCAGGAACATCCCGGCCCGCTCCTCGACGCACTGCGCACGCTTCGCGCACAGCATGCAATGCCGACTATCATCGTCGCACATGTCGCAACGCCTTCTTTCCCCTGGCAGGCGGACGCGGGCTATCGGCAGTTCCTCAGTGCGCTGCTCGGCGAATTCCGCGACGCCCCCCTGTACGCCGATATCTCCGCTCTGGCCGCATTTGGGCGCACAACGCGCCTCCGCGAACTGGCGAATCGCCCGGAGCTGCATCGCAAACTCGTCTGGGGCACGGATTTCCCGATTCCCGTGCTCCTGGCGCCGTTCCGCTTCCGGCTCGATCGAGCAACGCGTCGCCGAATCGCCCGCGAGCCCTCCTGGATTGAGCGCGACTACCAGCTGAAAAAGGCGCTGGGCTTCGACGACGGCGTTTTCCATCGCGGCGGCGAACTCATCCCGCCGAGCACGCTGCGAGTTGACAACTCCCCCGCGCCTGCGGATCGTGAGCCGTCGTGATCAACGCCCCAAACGCCATAGGACGCGATAACGAATGAGCGCCCCCGACTTGTCCATCCGCCTCGGCCCCGCCGAGATAAAAAACCCCGTCATGACGGCCTCGGGCACCTGCGGCTACGGACCCGAGTACGGTCCCTACACCGACCTGTCGATGCTCGGCGCCTTCACGACCAAGAGCGTCACGCTCAAACCCCGCAAGGGCAACGCGCCGCAGCGCATCGTGGAAACGCCCGGCGGCATGCTCAACGCCATCGGTCTCGCCAACGTCGGCATCGATGAATTCGAACGCGTCAAAGCGCCCGAGGCCGCAAAGATCGGCACGACGATCTTCGCGAACGTCGCCGGTCACTCGATCCAGGAATACGTCGCCGTCTGCGAACGCATCGACGCCATTGACGCGATCAGCGGCATCGAACTGAACGTCTCCTGCCCCAACGTCTCCGACGGCCTCACGTTCGGCACCGATGCCAGATTGCTGGCCGAAGTCACGGCCGAATGCCGCAAAGTCATCAAGCGCGGCGCACTGATCGTGAAGCTCTCGCCCAACGTCACGGACATCACGGAAATGGCCCGCGCCGCCATCGACGGCGGCGCAGACGCCCTGTCGATGATCAACACGCTGCTCGGAATGAAGATCGACATCAACAAACGCCGGCCCGTCATCGCCAACCGCACCGGCGGTCTCAGCGGCCCTTGTATTCGCCCCGTCGCGATTCACCTCGTCAACAAGGTTTACAACAATGTCGCAAAGACGGCGGGGATACCGATCGTCGGCATGGGCGGGATTACGAACTGGCAGGATGCGATCGAGTTTTTCCTCGCGGGCGCGACGGCAGTCAGCGTCGGCACAGCGCTCTTTACACATCCCGATGCGCCGATGCGCATCATCGCGGGGATTGAAGACTTCTTGCGGAAGAACGGCGTTGCATCAGTAAGAGACTTGGTCGGCGCTCTCAACGAGTAACCACGCGTGCGATGAATTGTGCCGCACGCAGTGTGGGCCGTGCCCACCATGCCCCGCGTAGGGTGGGCCGTGCCCACCAAGGCGAAACGCGGAAAGCCAAGACTAGAACCCGCGCGTCATGCTTACCCCCGAAGGCCGGCATGCGGCACAGCGCGCGATCCCACGACGCTTCGTCACCGACAAACTCTCGGTTCGCCGACATGCTCCCATTGAAGGGGGAAAATGGCACCCCTGATCGATTCGTGAAGGTCAATGGCGAGATAGGTGTGGCGCTCTTCTCGACGTCATGGTGGGCACGGCCCACCCTACGCGGAATCGAGTGAGCATTTCAATGACGCCCTACGGCACGATCTCAATGATCGAATCCCCGGGCACCAGCAGGTCGTAAAGCTGCGCAACGTCATCCGCCAGCAGTCGCACACAGCCCATCGACAGATCCGCGCCGATGCTGCCCGGATCGATCGTCCCGTGAATGCCGAATCCGCTGCGGCCGATGCACTCGCCCGCCACGCAGTCCAGACCGATCCAACGATCGCCGATCGGATTGTTCGGATCGTCGGGCGAATAATGCGTCCCGTCGCGCGGATCCGTCCACGCCGGATTGACCTGCTTCGTCGTGACTTCCCATTCGCCGATGGGCGTGCCGTCGTCCATGCCCAGGCCGACAGTATAACTCTTCACGTACTGATCCTGCAGGAAGATGTCCATCCGATGCTGGCTCTTGCGAACCACGGCCCGGAATGGCCCATCGACGACCTTCAGCCGAGCACCGGCGCGAATCATGTCCTTCTGCGCGAGCCGGTTGATTCCGGCGAGGAAATCGATCGTCACTTTGTGGCGCTTCGCCAACACGTAGAGGCTCTCACCGCTGGCGACTTCGTGCATTCGGGCGATCGGATCGCCGGGGGACGCGAGCTTCCCGAAGATGAGCTTGTCGGCGATCGTCGCCAGATCCCGCCGGACGCCTTCCTGCTGCTCCATGGAGAGCCGGCCCTCGAGCGCCTTGTTCAAATGGCGCCTCGCCTCGACAAACTGCCCGCGTTCCATCGCGCGGCGTCCAGCCAGCACATCGGCGTCCGTCGATGTCGCCGGCCGGGCGGGCAATGACGACGTCGATTCGGTTCGCTTGTTGCTCTCTTCCCGAGGCGCCGTCAGCGGTGTCGCCGCGACATCCCCGAGCGCAATCCCCTGATTCGCGGCGACCGCCGGAGCGCCGCTCGGCCGCAGCGGCTCGGGCGACTCCGTCGGCTGGATCGCGGCGGCGGGCACATCCGTTTCACGCGTCGCGCTGAGCGGCATCACGGCCCGATCAGAGACGACGACGCTGCCGACGTCGGCCGTCAATGCGAGCGATCCCTGCGGCGCATCCGCCTCGGCCTTGAACTTCCACAGGTAAAGCCCCCACAACGAGACCGCAACGAGGCAGATCGCGAAGAAAACGGACTTCGGGGTACTGGCAGTGTTCTGTGAAGTCGACATGCAGGCCGCTCCTTCAGCCGTTCATTCACGCCCCCTCCATGGTGAATGCCCGTTCGTTATTTCGCCTTGTCGAGCGCACACGGCTTGCCCGCACGCACTCGATCTTCTCAGGCACGATTGGACGCAAAAAACTGATTGCGTCTCTTGGTTGACAGATACTTAAGCATACCCGCCTTCGAAGGACGATCAACCGCTTTCGCGCAGCGTCAGCGGCACACGCGCATCGCGCGACATGTGATTTTCTCGAATCGTCGTCCTGAAAAGTTACGAGCGGGCGGGAAAAAGGTTCAGCGTTTGAAGCGTCGAACGTGCTTGTCCGTCACGAGCATGTTCATTCGCACGTCGTGTTCGCGCGCCGGGAGCGACTCAACAAACTGATCCTCCAGCGCAAACGCGCAAGAGACGCCGCGGAAGCCCTTGCGGCTCAGAAATCGATCGTAGAAACCCCGGCCACGACCAAGACGATTGCCTTCGCCGTCGAACCCGAGCCCGGGCACAATCACGAGATCGATCAGACCGACCGGTAGCGGCGCGCCGCGGGCCGGCTCGCGAATGCCGTACTGCGTCTCAGCGATGTCGGTATCCAGATTGCTGATTTCGACGGGGATCATCCGGCTGTTTTCCCAGCCGACTTGGGGCGCCAGGACTCGCTTGCGATCCTTCCAGGCCTGCAGCACGATCGACGTCGTATCCGCCTCGTGCCAGTTGGACAGGTAGATCATCAGGATCTCGGCCTGCTGGTACTCCGGCTCCGCAAAGAGCCGCGCGGCCGCCGCCCGGGATCGCTCCTGAATCACGGCGGGCGACAGCGTCGCCATCTGCGTTCGCAAACTGGTACGGAGTTCCTTCTTCACCAAACCCCCTTTTGCGGTTGATCGTACCATATAGACTGTAATCTCGGCATTCAATAGCATGCCGGGCCAGTATTGTCGCCTAATAAGCTGCAGGGCGAAGCATGCCGCCGGCATTCGCGTAATGCTCCAACGTGCACGTCCGCTCCATCGGCGAGCCAGATTCGTCGCCGATGATACTGAAATCGTGCTACTGAGCGATTCGCTCGACCGCTGACGACTGGATTCGTTGACTTCACTGCACCCCATCATCCTGATCGGCTCCGCCGCGATCGCCTCCGCAACGCTGACAGCCGTCGTCCGACGCGCTTCCAAGCGACTTGATTTCGTCGATCGCCCAGGTGGCCATAAAGGCCATGTGACCCCCGTCGCACTCGGTGGCGGTCTCGCAGTGACGGGGACCGTCGTTGCAGCGATGCTGGTCGGCGTCGGCGTCGCCTGGGGACTCAGCGAATCGCTCGCCGATTCACTCGGGGTTCCACCCGCGTTCATGAAACATCTGCCCGGCATTCGGGCCAAAGCGCCGCTGGCGATCGCCATCGCCGGCGCCGCGTGCACGCTCTGTGTTGTCGGCCTGATCGACGACAAACGCCCGCTGCCCGTCTGGCTGCGCCTCGGCATTCAGCTCGTCGTCGCAGCGTTCCTTGTCATCGGCTTCGACCTGCGGCTTCTCACGCTGCTGCCGGCCTGGGCGTCCATCGCGCTGACGATGCTCTGGATTCTCTGCCTCACGAACTCCATGAACTTCCTCGACAACATGGACGGTCTCTCCGCCGGCGTCGCCGCCATCGCCGGGGCGATTTTCGCCATCGCCGCGTCCATGGCAGGACAGTTGTTCGTACCAAGCTGCTGCTGGATCCTCGTCGGCGCGCTCGTCGGATTTCTGCCCTTCAACTTCCATCCCGCGACGATCTATCTCGGCGACGCGGGCAGCACCGTCGTTGGCATGCTCCTTGCCGTCTTCACGATCCTCACGACCTTCGCCAGCCCCGCGCAGGGCGATCAACCCATCGGCGTCATCGCACCACTCATCGTGATGGCCGTTCCCTTGTACGACACGGCCAGCGTATTTCTGCTGCGCATGCGCGCCGGCGTCCCGATCTGGACGGGCGATCGCCGCCACTTCTCGCACAGACTCGTCAAACGCGGCATGTCCGTCCCGAAGGCCGTCCTCGTCATCTGGCTTGCGACGCTCGTGACCGCGATGCCTGCGTTACTATTGCCGCGTGCCGACTGGCTCTCCGCCTTCGTCATCTTCAGCCAGGCCATCCTCGTCGTGATCCTCGTCGCGCTACTGGAAAGTTCGGGAAACCATGAATCGACGTAGTCGCTCCAGCCCCGCGCGCGCCGCCACGCAGGCCCCCACGTCGGTCCTCACGTTCGATCGCGTAATGCTCTGCATCCTGCTCACGCTGATCCCGCTCCGCGCCGTTATCAACGAGTCGACCACGTTTGAAGTTGCCCGCATGTTCCGACACGTTCAGGCCGTCGGCACCGCCAACCCCGGCACGACGTTTCTCTTTACGCTTGTCATCGCCCTCACCGCCGCCGTCGCCTGGATCCGACGCCTCGCCGTCGGCGCGCCGCGATATCGATGGACCGGCGGCGAAATCGGCCTCGCGCTCCTGCTCATCGCAGGAGGTATCGCCTGTGCAATCGCCGGCCAGAAACACCTGGCGCTGATCGGCGCTCTCAACTTCATCACGTTGATTCTCTACGCCTTCACGTTGCGACAATTCCTCACATCGCCGTGGCGCGTACGCCTCGCGCTCATCGTCATCGCCGCCACGGCCATCGTCGTCTTAGCCAAATGCGGCTGGCAGTACTTCGTCGAAACCCCCGACACGATCGCGTATTGGGAAGAACACAAGGCGGAATTGCTCGGCCCAGAAGCCAACGCGACATCGGGCAAGGCCGCCGGCATGCAGCACGACTACGAGATGCGAATGCTCTCGCGGCTCGTGACCGGCTTCTACCCGCACGCCAACGTCCTCGGCAGTCACTTGATTCTCTTCATCATGGCCGCCGCCGGCATCATCGGCGATCGCCTCGTTCGAATTCGAAAGAAGCTCTCATCGCCGCTCACGCTGATCCTCCCCGCGCTCGTCATCATCGCCTGCTTCATCGCAATGCGCGGGACCGACAGCAAGGGCGCCATGGCGTGCGCCATCCTCGGTATCGCCATCTGGATTGTTGCAGGCGCAATGCGACGCAACATCGCGAGGCATCCCGGCCTGACCGCCGCCGCAGTCTGGACGTGCGGCGTCGCCGGCGCCCTCGCACTAGTTCTCTTTCTGAAATCCAACGAAGCCGGCCTCGGCAAGTCCATTCAGTTTCGCAGCATGTATTGGCGCGGCGCCGTCGCGATGATCGAAGACCATCACGCACTCGGCGTGGGACCCCTCAACTTCGGTCGCCACTTCCTTCGCTACAAACCCGTCGAATGCCCGGAAGAAGTCGAATCCCCGCACAGTTGGCCCGTTCAACTCGCCGCCGAATGGGGTATCCCCGGGCTCATTGCATTCCTCGTCGTGCTCGCCGGATTCACGTGGCGCACAACCCGTCCAGCGGCGTCATTCCCCGGTACGCGGAATGACGACTCGCCCGAGTCCATTATCTGGTGGCCGATTGCACTGACCGGCACCACGTTCTTCTGCTGGCTGATGCAGCTCTCCAACACCAACGGTCTCGTTTTCATCGAACTGCTCGCCGGCAGCGCCGTCATCTGGCTGATCGGCATGATGCTCCTGTCATTGGAATCCGTAGACGATTCGACATTTTCCAACGCCCCGCTTGTCGGCATGTTGCCTGCAGTGTTCGCGGGCGTCCTTTGTTTCCTGTTGCACACGAGTATCGATCTCGCCATGTTCGAGGGCGGTCCCGCAACCACCTTCTTCGCCATGATCGCGATCGGGCTCGCTTGCGTCGACATGCCGGCCGCCGACCAGTCCGATGCGCCAAGCCCCGCAGCGGAGTCCCGTCCGGCAAGGGCCCATCGGCGCGCAGCGATCGCTGTCGCCGTCGTAACGGCCGTCGTCGGTATGTTCACATTCGTCCAATTGGTCATGGCCCCGTACGCCTGCCAACGTGAACTGCAGAACGGCCGCGCCGACATCAAGCCGTCCACGTGGGAGACGTATCTGATGACAGGCGGCGGCGCTTGGTATCTCGACGCAGTCGGCGCCTACACTCTCGACGGCACGGCACCGTCGGAACTCGCCGAGCAGCTCATCCCGCGCGTCCAATCCGTCAGGAATGCGGATGACGCCATTGAACTCGTGGACGAATTCGCCCGCCGCGACCCTTACGACGGGCTCCACCACAACACGCGCGGTACGATCGCGGCACAAAAATACCAAATGACGAAAGACGTCAAGTACCTCCGCCAGGCCGGGGACGAATACGAGCTCTACGTCGACGACTATCCCACGTCCCCGCTGAGGCACATCTACGCGGCGACGATCCTCACGCAGCTCGCGCGCGATCATCACGACATTAACGCCCGCGACGCGGCGATCAGGCACCTCGAAACCGCGCTGGCACTGGATGAACAACGAATCTACGTCTCCAAACCCAATCGTCTTCCACCCGAGCAGATCGAACAGATTCGCCAGGCAATCGAGTCGCTTCGCGCCCTGAACTGAATGCAACGGGCGGCGGCACTGTTCGGACACGCTCCGCTCCCGCGGCGATCGCTTTGGGGCCCATGCACGCGCAATTCGACAAATCTCCATTCGCCGGCAAAAATACCGCGACTCGACTAGGATTCTCAAAACTCGAACAGCAAGGAGTCGCACATGAACATACGGATCACCTACTGCGGACAGTGAAACTACAAGCCACAGGCGACCGGTCTGGTTGCCGAGCTTCAGGCCCGATACGGGAAAGACGTCAAGACAGAAATGATCGTCGGATCCGGCGGCGCCTTCGAAATCGAATTCGACGGGACAAAGATCTACAGCAAGAAACAGACCGGCGCATTCCCGCGATACGGTGAAATCCCGCTCACGATCGACATGAAAGTCGCCAATCACTGACGCGCAGGCGCCGTCGGGATCAAGTCGCCGTTGGCCGCGCGGATCTCGCGAGCGTAATGTCGACACTCAAGGTCGGCATGCCGAATGTCTCGAAAGCCCGATGCGGGCGTCGCGACGATTGGATGAAGTGCAACGCGCCTCAGCCTTCACGCCGTGCATATCGAATTGCCTGGCGAATCCAATCGAGGCACGGCGCCGGCAGTACTCCATCGGCGTAGAACCCGACGTTTAGATGCCCCGCCTCGATCGTCTCATGCACGGCAGCCACAAGCGCAGGACCGCCGTCGATATACGGCGGATAGGCGTCGAAACGAACCGCTACATCCTCCGGGCCCCCCAACGCACGGACTGCTCGCGGAACCGGACTTGTCGATGGCGTCATCTTGTAGCGTGCGACCAGCGCAAACCCGAGTTCCGTCGCACTCGGCCCAACGCCCGCGAGTTCGGCGTCGTCGTTGACGGGTATGGCGAGCTTGTCCCCCAGCCTGGCATGCACGGCAGCGATCAAAGACGCTTCGGAACTGCGTCGCGCTTCCTGATAGCTCCGTATGTCGGCGTCATCCCGCAACGCCCGTTCGATCGCTGAATTGACTTCGTCCAGTCTGCCCGTTGCGCCGCGCTCGAACGCCCGGTCCAGCCACTGCCGAACAGCTGCGTGCGCCGCTTCGACGTGACATCCATGGTCCAACGCCCGCTGTCGACACGCCGGGCAAAAACACCAATCCTGGAAGGACTGCGCGGCGCCCTTCAGATCCAGCCCCAACGCGGACCCTCGCGCGTATCGTGACGAATCGAAAGTCACGTCGGCCAGCTCGACGCGCCGCGCCGGATAGGACTCGGCCAGATCCGCCGCCAGCGCCACGACGAATTCCCGCACATCCGGATTGGCCGGGCACAGGCGATTCCGGCTCGCATCGCCGAACGCGTCAACGCAGGCGATCATCGGGTGCTTATGCACGAGCGCCGCATTCCGCAGACAACTCGCCCGAACAGCCAGACCGACGCCGATCGAATCGCAGGCCTTGGCGATTCGGGAAAACGGATCGCGAGATTTCATCCAGCCGGTAGGGATGGGACGGATTCGCGTCGCCGAATAGTGCGACGCGCTCGGACGAAAGTGCGCACCGGCCTCGTGCCGGATCGTCCGCGCGCCGCCGAAATCGCGGGCGCGCCGCTGCACCACGTCATCGCTGTGGGCGAGCACGCAGATTTCATCCGCGAACAAATCGCCCTTGATACGGCCGATCGCCGCGTCAACGCCTTCGTCTTCGAGATCCCAGCAGAAACAGTCTGTCCAGAAGCGAGCCATCGCGGATAGCCTAGCAGCGCCGCCGTCGAACAGCCACGCGCATCAATCGGCATCCTGCGTGTCGCGCGTGTCGATATCGGGCATGCCTTTGAGCGAGGATTCGACTTCGACCGGCGGAAGCGTCAACACCTTGAACAGGCAGAACGACGCGAGCGCGAGCACCGATCCGATCGACAATACCATGATAACCCAGCCTGCCGTCGTCATCGCCCCGCCTCCACATCCGCCAACGCGTATCGACCGTCCTTTTGCCAGCGCTTGCCTGCGATCGAAATAAGCAGCATCAGGAAAACAATGACACCAAGCAGGAACATGACAGCCATACGGGCCGTGTCATTCTCCCGCAACTGATCTGCGAATTTCGGCAGCTCCGTCCAGCAGAACGGAATGAAAATCGCGAGCAGATAAACCGGAGCCACGTACTTGATCATGTATTGGACGAATCGCGGAATGCGTATATGAGCGCCGAAGTGCGCCTCGACTTCCGCCTTGTTGATTCCAAACACCCAGCCGTACATGAACGTCTGGATCATCGCCAGCATGTAGATGAGAAAATTCCCGACCCAATTATCAAACGTATCCATCGCAATCGTCTTCTTGGAGAAGTACACGATGAAGCCGCTTCCCATCAGAGTGAGGATCCCCAGGAACGCCGCCGACGCGTGCCGTTTCAGGCCGAATCCCTCTTCGAAAAACGCGATCACCGGCTGAAGCATGGACACGCTGCTCGTTATCGCCGCCAGGAACAGCATGAAGAACCAGATGAACCCGAACAACTGTCCGCCCGGCATCGTCGCAAACACATTCGGAAGTGCTATGAACCCGAGACCAAACGTGCCCTGATCCTTCGCCGCGGCGCCGAGGAAGATGAATGCGGCTGGAAGCGTGATAAGCCCACCGAGACATACTTCGAAAAACTCATTGACGCTCGCGGACGTCAGGCCACTGAGGACGACGTCGTCCTTCTTGCTCAGGTAGCTGGAATAGTTGACGATGATTCCGAAACCGACGGACAAGCTGAAGAAGATCTGTCCGGAGGCCGCTAGCCATGTCTTCGAATCAAACAGCGCATTGACATCAGGATTCCACATGAATCCGAGCCCGTTCATAACCGTCTGATCCGGATGGTCCGCCGGCGCATCCAGCGTCAATACGCGCGCCAGCACGCATAGCGCACACAACACCATGATCGGCATCGCAATCTTGCAGAAGCCCTCGATCCCCTTCGATATGCCGCGATAGATCAGAACGAAATTCAGGACGAACGCAATTGCAACGAAGTAGATGAGGGAATGTTCGCCGGTAAACAGAACGCCGTCCGTGTTGATACCGATGAACTCGTTGAACATCACGCTGAAGTCAACGCCGCCGTCAGGATTCATCTCGCCTGAAAGGTACTTGAAAGCATACCCCAGACACCACGCCTCGATGACGACGTAATACGTGTAAATCACCAGCGGAATCAGAATGGCAATCCCGCCGAAGTACTTCGATACCGGATTGCGCCAAATCGCGCTGTAGATGCCCGGTGCTGAGTTGAATCCCAGCTTTCCGCCGTAACGCCCCATCGTCCATTCCGCCCAACACAACGGAATGCCCAACACGAGCAACGAAATGAAATAGGGAAGCAGAAACGCGCCGCCGCCGTTTTGCGCCGCATTACCCGGAAACCTCAGGAAATTTCCGAGTCCCACCGCCGAACCGGCCACGGCGAGAATCACGCCGATGCGGGAACCCCACTGTTCTCGCGACTTAGCTTCCGCCACGCTGCTCTCCTTCTTTCGTTTCGGCGAATCGATCGTTGAGTGCATTTGCCGCGCGCTCGTCGCGACCGGGGCCCCGACGACGCGGGCAAAAGGCGTCAATCCGAATCTATGAATACGAGCGAACGCCCAAACCTTGCGATTCGCCCTCGACGAGTTGACGGCAAACCGTACAGATCGGAAAGGAATTTCGCAAGTGAATCATGCCGGCGCCCGACAGGCCGACGGATTCACTGGGCAGTCAGCATGCACGAACCGGCCAATCGGCGCTTAGTAATCGTCGGCCGACGCCTTCTTTTTCTTCACGCCGACCGCTTCCTCGACTATCGACACACCGGCGCTCGCGCCGATTCGCGACGCCCCGGCGCCGACCATCGCATTGAAGTCCGCCAGCGTGCGAATCCCGCCCGAAGCCTTCACGCTCAGACCGGCAGAATTCACCACCGAGTACATCAGGGCCACGTCTTCCACCGTCGCGCCGCCCTTGGAGAATCCCGTGCTCGTCTTGACGAAGTCTGCACCGGCCCCGATCGCCGCCTCGCACGCCCGTACCTTCTCGTCATCCGTCAGAAGGCATGTCTCGATGATGACTTTGCAGAGGGCCCCGCCGTTCCGACAGACTTCCACAACCGCCGCGATGTCCCGCTCGACGTATAGAACGTCGCGCCCTTTCAGCGCGCCGATGTGGATCACCATGTCGATTTCCGTCGCACCCTCTTCGATCGCCCGCGCCGCCTCGTCGGCCTTGACGTCCGTCAAGTGCGTCCCGAGCGGAAATCCGACGACCGTGCAGATGTCCAGATCACTGCCCGCCAGAAACTCCTTCGCGTCGGCGACGAACACAGGGTTGATGCAGACCGACGCGAACGCATCGATTCGCGCCTCGGCACACAACGCCTTGATATCCACGCGCGTCGCCTCCGGCTTCAGCAACGTGTGGTCGATCATGCCGGCGATCGTCTTTGGATCCGTCGGAATCTCGTTGGATTTCGTCATCTCTGCGGCGCTCGTCCCTTCATCAGTACTTGGTTATCGCTTGCTCCCGCAAACACACGGCCGGACCCTTCCGACCGCCCGGCCGACATCGTAACCGTCGATTCGGACCGTCGCCAATGAAATGCCCGCCTCACGACGGAACGCGACGATTCCGCGCAGTCGATGCGCCGAATTTAGACATCGAGCCGTATTCGTCGGTATACTTGGGTATCCTGAATGCCGGGCGCCCATCGTCGCAACGCCGGCCTGCCGATGGCGGACCGCCGTACCTGCACGTCCGATACGTTTCGCATTCACCGTGGAGAAGGAACCCCAGTGCCCGTTCGCAGCGAATCAACCGACGCCATCCAGGTCATCCTTGTCGCGGACGAGGATGTCGTCGAGCGATTCCCGGGCTTCATTCGCTATCTCCAGATCGGACTCATCGACGAACCCATCGAGTTCCTCCTCGTGGCGCCTGACGTTCCGCGAACTGACGGTCTGATCGCCGGCTCGACGAAACTCGTGCGCTATCGCAAACTGCCGAAGCTGTTTCGCGGATTCGCGATGCGATCCGTCATGGCCGACGTGAAGACGGCGCTCGCTGCGGTGAATCGCAAGGGAACGCTGCTGATTCATAGCCTCAGCCTTCCGTCGGCGCCGCTCGCCGTCCAGATCGCTCAGGGTACTGGCGCCGATCTGATCATCAATGTCGCGTCACGCGCAGCGTTGAATGACCCGCAACTGATGCAATATCTCTCTCAGGCGTCTGAACTCGTCACGCCCGTTCGCGCCGTCGAAGATGCCATTCATCGATCCTCACTCTCCGAGAAGGCGGCGCAGACGGTCCCGTTCGGCGTCGCCGCCGCCTCGGAGCCCGCCGCATTTCGAAAGGGAGATCACGCGACGGCGATCCTCGCAACAGGGCCGCTCGAACCCGAAACGGGACTTGATGCGCTGATCCGGGCCATCGCCATCGTGAATCGAGAATTCAAGGACCTCGCCGCGTTCATCATCGGAAAGGGCGGCTACGAAGGCGAATTGCGAAGGCTCACCAACTCCCTCGGCCTGGCATCCAACATCATGTTCACTGGTCGACTCGAACACCTGCGAAGCGCCATGGCCGCAGCGGACGTCTTCTGCGTTCCGAGGACACTGCCCTACTTCCGCGAAGAGCCGATACACGCGATGGCCCTCGGACTCCTGCTGATCATCGCCGATGACGCCATTCATGACGGCCTGACCCACAACCGCAACGCCGTCCTGGTGCCGGATGGAGACGACGTCGCAATCGCGGGCGCGATTATCGAATCCGTTCGCAACCAGGAAAATGCCCGCAAGATCGCAGCGGCCGGCCAAGAGCACGTCCGAAAAAACCACAGTATTTCAGGCATGGTCAGTCGCTATCAGCAGATCTACGAGAAAGTCGCCGCCCCGCGACGCACCTATGCGCTCAAGTCGCCCCAACCCTCCGCGACTCGGCGTGTATAAACAATGAGTACGGCGCGAACAACCGTGAAGCGCGCCGCGTATGCCATTGGAGTACGAAGGCCCGGTAACAGTCTTGGGAACTACATCGCCCGCCCCGACGATCGGTCGATGTAATCGAAATGCCGGGCATGTCCGCCGAACACGCCCCCGTACGTATCAGAATCCCGTGTGGAATACTCCCGAAAGCAGAGAGGTGACCGCCGTGCCACGTGACAAGGGTTGGTCGATTCGTCCGTTTTTTCAAGTCGTCGCAGGCGTCTGCCTGCTGCTTGCGCTTGTGCTCGATCCCGGATGCCAGCCCCACCACGAGGTGAAGCTGACCGAAGCAACGCCGATTCGGGATTCTCATGCCGTCCCCGCCGCAATCGCCGCCGGTGCTGAATCCGGCGCTGCGGACGTCGGCACGATGCACGCGACCGGCACCCGCGTCGAATCCGCCAGCGCATCAAACATCAACAACGTTCCCCCGCCTGCCGTCGCAGCAGTCGCCAGCCCAACGGACGGTTTTGAAGCGATGCTGAAGCGCGACCCGCTCGAAGCACTGCGGCAACTCCATCAGGAATTCGCCGCCGCCGACCGATCGTACACCTGCGTCTTCACGCGTCAGGAAATGCTGTCGAGCGGGATGGGCCCGGAACAGGACGTCAGCGTCAAGTTCCGCTCCGAGCCCTATAGCGTCGCCATGGAATTCACGCGAAACCCCGGCCTCGTCAAGCGGGCCCTGTTCGTCAAGGGAAAATGGCGCGACGAAACCGCGGATGAAGAAGAGCTGAAAGACCAGGCGCTCGTCCAGCCCGCAGGCATGGCGGGCCTCCTGATCAAGAGCCTCAAACAGCCGATCCGCGGCCCGCTGGCCAGAAAAACGGGACGGCGAGCCATCGATCAGTTCGGCTTCGAGCGGGCGATCGACTTGCTCGTCAAGTACTGCGATCAGGCCAAGGCCGAGGGCGCCCTGACGCTGACATACGAAGGCGAAGCCGACTTCAAGGGACGCCGCGTCTGGGTGATCAAGCGTATGCTGCCCTATACCGGCCCCGATAGCGGCTACCCGGATCTTGTTGCCATGATCTACATCGATCAGGAACATCACGTCCCGATCGCGATCCATACATTCTCGGATACCAAGTGCGACGCCGAGCACCTGATCGGCAAATACGAATACCGCGACATCGATTTCAACGCCGACATCACCGACGCTGACTTCGAGCCCGCCACATACGGACTTTGACCCATCTGTCACAAGACATGAAAAAAGGCACGATCCGACAAACGTCGAATCGTGCCTTTGTTTATTTGTTCGACAAGGCGAGCCCGGCTACGCCTTCACAATCTTCTTCCGGTTCTTCTTCACATTGGCCGTCGCATTGCGCGTGTCGACGACGAGCTGCGCATTCTCCACAATCATCTCGTAGTCGTACGCGCTGTGGTCCGTCGAGATCAGCACGGCGTCGTATTTCTTGATCGTCGCCGGCGTCAGTTCGACCGATTTCATTTTCAGATCGTGCTCTCGGCCGCGATGCGTTCTCGGCACATGCGGATCGTTGTAATCCACTTTTGCTCCGTGCGTCTGCAACAAGTGAATCAGCTCGATGCTCGGGCTTTCCCGGATGTCATCCACGTCCTTCTTGTACGCCAGCCCCAGCACCAGAACCTTCGAATCGCGAATCGGCTTCTTGTGATCGTTCAGCGCGAGCGCCAAGCGGTTGATCACATACTCCGGCATGTCCGTGTTGATCTCGCCCGCCAGTTCGATGAACCGCGTCGGCTCGCCGTACTGACGCGCCTTCCACGTCAGGTAGAACGGATCGATCGGAATGCAGTGACCGCCGAGACCGGGCCCCGGATAGAAGGCCGAATATCCGAACGGCTTCGTCTTCGCCGCCTCGATCACGTCCCATACATCGATGCCCATCTTGTCGAAGAGCACCTTCAGCTCGTTCACCATCGCGATGTTCACACAGCGATAGACGTTCTCGACGATCTTCGCCGCCTCGGCGACTTCACAACTCGCGACGGGAATCGCCTGCGACAGCGCCGCGGAGTACATCGCCATCGCGACGCGCAGGCTCCCCTTGTCGAATCCGCCGACGAGCTTGGGGATCGTCTCCGTCGTGAAGTCCACACGCCCCGGATCTTCACGCTCTGGGCTGTAGGCAAGATAGAAGTCCTTGCCCGCCTTCAATCCGCTGCCGGCCTCCAGAATCGGCTGCAGCAACTCGCGCGTCGTGCCGGGATACGTCGTCGACTCCAGCGTGATCAGCTGTCCCTTCCGCAACTGCTTCGCGATCGCATGCGCCGTCGATTCGACGTAACTCATGTCCGGATCGCGCGTCTTCGAGAGCGGCGTCGGCACGCAGATGATGATCGAGTCCGGCTTGCTCAGCTCCGACATGTCGCCGGTCGCCCGGAATCGCTTCGAAGCGACAAGCTCCTTGATCGTCGAATCGGGAATGTGCTTGATGTAGCTCTTGCCCGAATTCAGCTTCTTGATCTTGTCCGGATCGACATCGAAACAGAGCGTCGCGAACCCCGCCGCCCCGAACGTCCGCGCCAGCGGCAGACCGACATAGCCCATGCCCATGACCCCGATCAGGGCCTTGCGATCCTTGTACTTCTGAACAATCGCTTCAGTGCTCAACGAACTCGTTCCTTTCGGCTGAATCACCCATGCTTGGGGGATTTTCGTAACGTGGGATGGGACATTAGATAGCGCGCATCGCAGGTCGGCAAGAGGGTGAATTCGCCCTGCATCGGGCTGAAATCAACGCTGCGCCCCGCCTGTCGATACTGCCGTCGGCATTGCGCTATCGATCGATCGGCACCCGCTTCGACAGCGTCGCCCGGCGACTGAAGAAAAATTTCATTTTTTCTCTCCAGTCGGCAAAGGCTGCCGGGCCCATGTCGTCGATGTCATTGCCGACCGGGAAGCGCGAAACAACCCCGGCAAACAGACGAGCGAGATCGATGACAATGAACGAACCCGGCTGGATCCAACGTCGATTGAAAGACGCCGCACGAATCACACTCGCCCTCGCGGGTGGCGCAGCATTCGCCTATCTGGCATGGAACCCGCAGCCGCCACCGCCGCTCCCCGGCGATAGCGCGGCGAGCGAATCGAAACCCGCTGTTGACAAGTCTCCTGAATTGAAAGGAACGGCTGTGAACAAGGATGAGATCGAACGCATCGGCCTGATCGAATCGGAACAGTCTTCGATGGCGACCACCCGCAAACCGGGCGCTTCGCAGGAATTGAGCGACAGGCTGGACCGCAGCCCAAGCGAGTATTCCGTCGGGAGCCTTCCTCAAAAAGAGGTTCGCCCTGAAATGGAAACCGTCAACGCGCAGTCACGCGGACCTCCGGACTCACACCAGGAGGGGAAAGAAGCCCCTTATTCTCACCATCATCGGGAGCAAGCCTCTCGAACCCGGTATCCGCCCGCCACAACGACTCCGCCAGTCCCCTCGAACGCCGAATATCACGTTTCTTCGTGACCGCCCCCTCCGGCAGCCCCGTCGATTCTCCCGCATCCATCGCCGCCGAAGCGACAAACCCCGGCCCACCGTCCGCGTCAGGCGACGCCTTTGCGTAATGTGTATCGCTCGGCTCGATCCGGCTTGGCAACGGCGCCCGCATTCGCGCCCGAACCAGCCGAATCAACGGCCGCAGCGCCGTCTCTCGCGCCCTGACGTTGTCCATCGCGGCCGTCGGGGCCAATTCCCGATCCGATCCGGGCGCCGGCACAGGGCTTTCCGGATGCGCCGGCAGATCAAATAGCTCCTCGCCCGTCATGGTCATCATACGAACGGCAAGACTCTCTGCGTCCTGCCCTTCCACCGCCATCAGCTTCGCCAGGATGTCGTCATTCAATCGATACGTCAGTCCCTTGCCCGTCGACAATTGAAAAAACTCACAATGCAGGTCCGACGCCGGCGCTTCCTTCAGCTTCAGATTCATCTTGCCGATCGTCGCGCCCGTCGCCGCCTGCAAACCGTCGATCATCGCCGAGTATGGCAACTTCTTCGGGCTGTGCTGCACCGCCAGGAAATCGCTGCTGCCGTAAGGCAGGCCCAACTCGATCAGGGCCCGCTCACCCATGATGAATCCGGCAACTGCCCACGGGTCGATGCTCCCGTGTATCGCCCGAAGCATCTGCATCGAACCACTGACGTCGACCTTGCCTTTCACGCGAAATGTGTACGTCGCCCAGAAGCTCTCCCACGCGTAATCCCCGAGACCGTCGTAGGGCCGAATCAGGTGCGCCTTTGCATACCAATGCCCCGACTGAGATAGCCGGATGGAGGCGATGCCCCGCTCATTCGTTCGCGTGCGTACAACCTCTTCCCGCGACGTCTGCCCGGCATGACCGGCCGACACAGGCACTTCCGGCCACGGATGCCCGTCGAGCAGCACCTGGATCTGCACCGTTTCGCCACTCTGCCAGAGCGTCGGGTTTGTCAGCGGCACGAGTTCGAGCCGATGTCCGATGGGTCTCAGCCAGCCTTCGTTCGCGTCGTCCGCCGCCCCGACTTCGACGATCGTCTTCGAAAACTTGGTGTAGCGCTCCTTGACGGGTTCGTGCCTTGAATTCGACTCGCGCCGCAACTGAAGTGCTTCGTTCGCCCGCTCCTCGATCAGATACTGATCGAATACATCGCCGTCCAGCGTCGTGATCCGCGGCTTGAGCGTCAGCCCCAGAACGTGATACCCCGTCTGATCAAAAGCGCGCCGAACGGACATCGCATCATCTTCGGCCTTCAGGCCCTCAATGGATCGCTTGACCTGGCCGTGCAGAACTTCGAGACCTTCCACCCGCGCCGGATCGACAATCCCGTCCCCAATCGGGAATCGGTCGCCCGTGACGAACGCAATCCAGGCCGGCGTGCCTGTATCAATCACGTCCGACTCGACGATCAGCCACGAATCGACGGCCAGGGCAGGCCGAATAACGGCAAACGCGACGAGCCAAACCAGACACCTCGCAGTGGTTCGAAAAGCAAACACGATGATTCCTCAATCTGGCGGCGACTTCGTTTTCAGGGACGCGGGATCCGCGCACCTATTATGGGGGTTATACCCCCGCTTGTCCGGTCGGTGGCGATCTTCCCCCCGGATCGCAGGCCCCCCTTGAATCACTCGCCACGGCACCGCAGGGCCGATATCCGGCCAATTATCCGCTTTCCGGCTTTTATGGTGCCCCGCAAGGGGAATCCTGGCTTCACTGACGCAACAAAACGCATACAATGAGGGGTCCATCACCGGCCGGCTTACGTCGAGAATTCTCCCGGTTGGGGGGCCGGCTGAAATTTGAATTTTCGCATTGTGAGAGGATTTCACATGGGGCAAATTGCCCGGAAGACGACACTGCTCGTCGGCCTCGCCTTGGCCTCGATCGTCGCCAACAGCGGCTGCGGCTGCGATCTGTCCAATCTGATCGGCTTCCCGATCCCGGTGGCTTCCGACTCAGTGCTCGTGATCATCGAAAATGAAGCCGGCGCGGAAGTGCGCGTGGACGCAACATTCACCTTCTCCCAGGAAGACGTCCGCAAGACATCGCGCGTGCTCGACGCCGAAGGCGCCGGCGCGACCACCGCCATACTTCGCACTGTCGCCGAACGTATTGACGTCAAGGCGACCGCCACGGGCGACTCAGCCTCGGCGCAAGTCATCTCCAACCTGATCACGCCCGGCGAAGTACTCTTGGACGTAACGCTCCGGCTCAACATCGACTACTTCGGCGGCGACACGATCGTCATCACCATCCGCAATCCCATCGACGACTGTAACGGAAACGGCATCGACGACGCGGACGAAATCGCCTCCGGCGCTGCAGACGACTGCGACAAGAACGGCATCCCCGACGATTGCCAGCCCGACGTCGACAACGACGGCGTCATCGACGGCTGCGACAACTGCCTCTCGATCGCCAATGCCGATCAGAAGGACGACGACAACAACGGCCTCGGCGACGTTTGCGAACTCGGCGCCTGCCAGTTGTCCGCGACCTGCATCGAAACGACGCTGACGCTCTGCACCAATCAGGACGGAACATTCGGCGGCGTCGGCACGGACTGCGGCGCGGGCAACCCGCTGCCGACGGGTGCTTGCTGCACGGGCAACACCTGCAACACAACGACGCAAGCAATCTGTCAGGCCGGCAACGGCACGTACCTCGGCGACCAGACGACCTGCTCGAGCAACACATGCGCGACGCCCGAAGGCGCTTGCTGCCTCGGCAACGGCAACTGCATCGATGCAACCGAATCCAGCTGCTCGAATCTCGAAGGTGACTACAAAGGCGACGGCACGTCATGCGAGACGACGCAATGCCCGCAACCCACGGGCGCATGCTGCTCCGACGGCACAAGCTGCTCGATCGAGACAGAAGCCGCATGCAATCAATTGGAAGGCAGCTACCTCGGAAACGGCACCATCTGCGAAGCCTCGACCTGCCTGCCAACAGGGGCGTGCTGCTATCAGGAATTCGAAGTCGGGACCGCCTGCGACGTCATCACGCAGTCTGAATGCAATCAACGCAAGGGCACCTATCTTGGCGACAACTCCCATTGCGACGGCGATCCCTGCAATCCGCCGACCGGCGCCTGCTGCCTCGTCGCCGGCATTCCCACGATCGGCGAGCCCTGCAACATCCTGACCGAGGATCTTTGCGGCTCTCTGCAGGGCAGCTACCTGGGCGACGGCACAACTTGCGACGGCGATCCCTGCAGCCCACCGACTGGCGCCTGCTGCACGGTCTTTAACCGCGGCAGCATCTCAACGGACTGCCTCGAACTCACGGAACTGGAGTGTTCAAACTTCGACGGCGACTACCTGGGCGACGACACGACCTGCGACGGCAATCCCTGCAGCCCGCCGACCGGCGCCTGCTGCTATGGCTCATTCTGTTCTTCGAACCTCACGCAGCACACCTGCGAAATCGAAGGCGGCACCTACCTCGGCGACGACAGCACCTGCGACGGCGAACCCTGCGGTCCGCCGACCGGCGCTTGCTGCCTCTTCAACGATACGTGCATGGACCTGACCGAATCGTCCTGCTATTTCATGAAGGGCGACTTCATCGGATATGACCGCGCATGCTGGGAAATCACCTGCGACCAGGAAATCGTTGCGAACATCTCCGCTGATCGCGACTGGATCTATGAGAACATCCCCAGCATGTCGGTGCCTCCGACCAATTGTACGGTCGCGCTCACGGCGCTGATTTCAAACGACCCGCTCAACAACAGCTCATACACATTCACGTGGAGCGTCGAAGCACCGTTTGATGCTCCGAACGCAGAGATGACGCTCGTCTCCGGCGACGGAACCGAAAACGTCGTCTATCGAGGTCCGAATCGGCCAGGCGTTTCGCCTCATGGCTTCTCGCAATACGTCGAAGTGCTCATCTACGGAAATGACGCCGGCAATTATGGTCGCGCATACATCTTCATCGACATCCGACTCCTCGGCGACGTTGACAACTCGGGATGCACAAACTCGGTGGATCGCCAGCTCATCACCGACGTCATTGACGGAGAAGTCACGGATCCCGACATCATCCTTGCCGCGGACGTCAACTGCGACGGCAGCGTCGATGTGCTCGACAGCCAGACGGCCCTCTACGTCGAATTGAATACGGACGGCAACGGCTCCTGCATCCCGGACTAAACCGTTCGCGCCGTCGCGCACCGCGACGTTTCGCGAATCGGAGGCGTCGGCGCACGGGCAGTGCTGTAGCCGATCAGAGCGCCGGCCGGCCCCTCATCGATCCGCGGCCGTTGAACCAATGCTCATGCCTGCGGGATTTGACACGCCCCGACGCGTCGGCTACCAAAACACACCAACGTTGCAACAAGAACCCGAGGAATCCATCCCATGCTGACCGTCACGTCCTACGGCGCCGCGCGCGAAGTCACCGGCTCTTTGCATCTTCTCGAAGCGGACGGCAAGCGCATCGCGCTCGACTGCGGTCTGTTCCAGGGCAAACGCTCCGAGTCGATCCAGAAAAACCACACGTTCGCCTTCGATGCAACGAGCCTGCACGCCGTCGTGCTGTCGCACGCGCACATCGATCACTGCGGCCGCCTGCCGATGCTCGTCAACAAGGGGTTCGACGGCCCCATCCACACGACGCCCGCCACGCGCGACTTATGCGCGCTGCTCCTGGCCGATTCGGCCCACATCCAACAGGAAGATACGAAATACCTGAACAAGAAACGAGAGCGAAAGGGACTGCCCCCCATCGAACCGCTCTATGAAGAGGAGGATGCGACGCAGGCCCTGCGACAATTCCACTCCGTTTCACAGGATCGCTGGTTCTACGTGTCGAAGCGCGTCAAAGTGCGATTCCACCACGCCGGCCACATGCTCGGCTCATCGACGATGGAAATCGAATACGAGCCGCCAACCGGGCGCACTGTACGAGTCGTCTTCTCCGGCGATGTCGGCCGACCCCACATGCCGATCCTCCGCGATCCGGCCGCGTTTCCCGAAGCCGACTATTACATCTGTGAAAGCACCTACGGCGCACGCATCCATCCGCCCAGCGGCGATTTGAAAGGCGAATTGACGAAGGTCGTCAATGACACCGTCGCTCGCGGCGGCAAGATCATCATCCCCGCCTTCAGCGTCGGTCGCACCCAGGTCCTCGTCTACTTCCTGCATCAGCTTATCGCTGAACAGAAAATCGAACCGCTGCCGATCTACGTCGACAGCCCGCTCGCCGTCAACGCCACGCAGGTCTTCCGAATGCACCCGGAACTCTTCGACAAGGATGCCCGCGAATTCATGCGACAGACCGGCGATATCCTCGGCTGCGACTACTGCACCTACGTTCGCAGCGTCGACCAGAGCAAGAGCATCAACAAAAGCCCCAAACCCTGCGTCATCATCTCGGCCAGCGGCATGTGCGAAGCCGGCCGCATCCGGCATCACCTGAAAAACAACGTCGAGAACGGTCGCAACACGATCCTCATTGTCGGCTTCCAGGCGGCCCACACGCTGGGCAGACGGATCGTTGAACGCGACAGACAGATCAACATCTTCGGCGAGAAATACGATCTCAAAGCGCAGGTCAGCGTCCTCAACGGCTTCAGCGCCCACGCCGATCGCGACGAACTGCGAAAGCTGATGAAGCCCCATACCGGCGCGGCCAAAGGCGTATTGCTGGTCCACGGTGAAGAAGATCAGATGACGAAATTCCAGAAGACGCTGAAAGAGGACGGCTTCAATAACGTCGTCATGCCCCACTGGGGCGAAACGTTCGAACTCAACGGCACCGATGCTCCGAAGCCCGTCAAGATGTCGTGACATTCGAATCGCAGAGCCCGGCCAACTGCCGCCTCAGGCTTCGCCGAATCGCACGGGGCTGCAGCACCAGATTGAAAACGAACACGGGGACAACTGCGAGCGCCAGAACCAAAATCCGCCATCGGCCAAGAAGCGCACTCGTCCCTGGCATTACGCAGATTAGGCCGATCAAATGAACACCGAAGGCAGCCCATCCCAGCGGTGAAGCCTGAAGTTCCTTATGTGCCCGCTTCATCGCAACATGCCGGGCTTTCGCGTCAGGAAACCGCGCAAGTTCGGGCGTCCACCAGAACCGCCGATGGTAATAGGCCCGCGGAATCGCCGGATCGCGGACCACTTCGGATCCGCACTCCGGGCACACGCCCGATGCATTGCCCTGATGATCGTAATTGCAGATCGGACAGACGCCGAGCCTCACCGGCTGACGCCAGATTCTCGCTTGCGCTGCGAGCGGGACTGAAATCGCGACCCACATCAGCAGCGGATTCGCCACGCGCATGACTGGTAGCCAGACATCAATCAAGAAGTACCCGGACGGAGGCGCCGGCGCACTACTGCCGACTCGACTCAGGTACCGCGAATACACATCAAATCCATTGAACGCAGAAAGCCAAAGCGCCACGATCAGTGGAATCAGGAGAATCGGCCAGATCGCGGACTCGTGATCCGGATGGCGATTTCGAAAGTACTTCGTCCAGCCGACGACTGAAAAGACGACGGGCCAGAGCAGTATACTCTCCATGAGCCGATGTTCGAGAATTCCAGTTCCGGGAGTACGCAGCCCGACGAGATCAAAATCGAAGGCTTCGGCGACAATGGAGTAGACAATCAGGCCCACGACAATCCGAATGATGATCGTCGATTCGAATATCCAATTCCGTCTTGTCATCGCGCCCGTTCACTCGACAGCTCACCGGCTCACCCAGCCGCCCGTCATGCCGATTCGCCTCACGGATTGAACCCACCCTGCGAGCCGCCTACGACGCCCCGCCATCCTCAGCCTCAGCCGCCTCGCGCGAAATCCGATCCCTTCGCAGCGGCAGCGCCGCCTTGATGCTCCGAATGTGGATGTCCTGTTGCGGAAACGCGATCTCGATGCCTTCCTTCACGCACGCCTCGAAGATGTCCACGTGCAACTGATGCCGCGCCAGCAGCCAGTCGTCGAGATTCTTAAAATACGCACGGCACTCGAAATTCAACGCGCTGTCGCCGAAGCCGACGAAGTACACGCGCGGCGCCGGCGTCTCAAGTGCCTTTCCGTAGTTCTTGATCACATCCATGAACACGTCGCGCACCTTCCGCGGATCAGACGAATACGACACGCCGACCGGAATGACCAGCCGCAGGATCTCGTTCGACAGCGTCCAATTCGTGATCTCGTCCGTCACGAAGAGCTTGTTGGGGATCACACGCTCCTTGTTGTCCCAGTCCGTCAGGCTCGTCGCGCGAATGCGAATGCGCGATACAGTGCCCGTCTGCGTGCCGACTGTCACCGTATCCCCGATCCGGATCGGTCGCTCAAACAGAATGATCAAACCCGATACGAAATTCGCGAAGATCTCCTGCAAACCGAAGCCGAGACCGACGCTGACCGCCGCGACGAGCCACTGCACTTTCGACCAGCCGACTCCCAGCAGACCGAACGTGACCACGATGCCGAGCGTCCCGATGACATAGCGCGAGATGGCCGTGATCGCATAACGCGTCCCCGCGTCGATCGGCAGATGGGCAAGCACCGAAATTTCCAACAGCGCGGGAATGTTGCGCAAGGAGATGACCGACACGACGGCCGCGACGAGCGCGAGACCGACATCTGCCACCGAAACGCCGAGCTCGCCGATCTCGATGTCGCGCAGAATACCCAGCGCCGGCAATTCGCGGGCCCAGACCCAGAGCGTCAATGCCACGACCGAGAAGATCGTCAGACTGCCGAGCAACTGCCGCGTCTGCTGACTGAGACTGGGGATATTGATCATCGGCTCTTCGATCTGAACCGACTTGGCCGGCGCCTCGGCGAGCGTCTCATCGCTCGATGCCTCGCCGCGCGCGGCGCGTTCGGCGGCCGCCTCCGCTTTGGCTTTCGCCTTCGCCTCGGCCTTCGCCTTCGCCTCAGCGCGCTTCCGCATCGCCTGATCGATGGCGATCTTGCGCCGCGCCAGCAGCAGCCATCGCATGAGCAGCAGGTAAACGATCGTGGCGCCGGACCAGATGATCGCCGTCATCCAGCATCGCGCGGACAATCGGAGCACCGTGTAGTAATAGCCGAGCGCCGCACCAACGGACAACGCAATCGGGATCGAAACAAAGATCGCGTACAGCACGTACCGAAATCGAATCAGACGGCCCTGCGGATGCTCGATCATGTACTGCGTGAATGCCCCGGCCTTCGGCTTCAGCACGCGCGCCGTGAAAATCGTGACGAAGATCATTCCGAGCATGAACACATCGCGACCGAATGTCTCACTGAAGACGGGATCGCCCTGGCTCGACAGCATGCCGACGACGAAGCCGACCGGAACGCTCGCGCCGACGAACCAGATCAGGTTTCGCCGCAGGATCCCGATCGTCTTGCCGTCCCAACCGAGATGCGCCCCCGCCAGCCCATGCACGCGACAGATGTGAATCAGCAGCAGTAGCGGAAATGCCGTCAACGCCGCGGAGTAGAATCCGCCGGCGACCGCCTTCGGGAAGTCTCCCGAGTCCGGCACGCGCGCAAACGCCTGCCCCAAGAACCACAGCAACAGCGGATACGGAATCGCCAACAGAAGCGTATAGAAACAAGTCGCCAGCGTGATCTTGAAGTCGGTGCTCAACGGCTCGCCGGCCTTCAGCGCCGCTGCGCGAATCTTCTTGCGTACCGACATGCGTATCGCGACCAGGACGCCCACGACGACGAACGCCGGCACCAGCAGGAACCAATAGACCGCGTAATACGAAACCGCTGCGCTCCAGAAGGCGACCCAGTTGTCGGCGCTGAAAAACCACTCGAAAGCTGACAGCAGTCCACGAAATCGATCCGCCCCGATCGGCCGCCCGCTCCGCACCCACAGAATCCGCTCGTCGATGAAGGACTTGAATTCCTCCGTCGTGCGGATGAGCTCCGTCAGATCGGTCTCCAACTCATGCAGTTCGCCCATGTAGATCGGGCAAACCCTGAAAAGCTCGTCGAGGTTCTGCTTCTTAAGTTCGAGCTGCCGCTTGATCTCCTGGCTAGCCACTTCACGGTCGGTCTCTGATAGCCCGTCAGGGATCTTCGCGGCCCACTCGTTGAATGCGTGTTCGGGGTTCGACAACTGCTTTCGACGTCGCGTATAGTCAATCGACTTGTAACTTGCCTCCGCGTACTCGTCTTTTCGCTTTTCACGACGACGACGAAATTCGCTCGTATCCGGCAACGTTCCCAACTGGCTGCGCAACAGAACACCGAAGCTCTGTGATACGCGTGCGGATGCCTCCTGCTCCTTGGCCTCGGCGAACTCTGCCTTGATTTGCTTGAGCTTTTCCTCAACAGCCTGATCCGTCGACGTCAGCTCCGCGGCCTTGTGGGACATCGACGCCAGCTCTTCCGCCAGTGCCTTGTTTTCCTCGATGAGCTGCTCGATCTCCGGAAAAATACGGCGCACGCGCGTGCTGACGTCCTCGGCCTTCTCCTTCGCCTGCTCCGCCGCCTGCTGTCGAAGCGCGCCGACGCGCGCTCGCAGTTGCTTGACTGAACCATCAATGGCGTCGCGGCGCTGTACGGCACGATCACGCTCCATCAGCAACAGCTCGCCGTGGCTCTCGTAGAACTTCAATTCGGCATCGAGCCCCGCGAGCTTCTGCTCGAGAAACATCCGCGTGGCCGTTCGCTTCAATCGCTTCGCGTCAACCACGAGCTCGGCGCCGTCGGCCTTCACCGGCTCCTTCTCGAGCTTCGACAATTCGTCCCGCGCCGTGGCAATCTGCTTGGGGCTGTCCGCCAGAAACGTATTTCGCCGAACCAGCGCTTCTTCGGCATTGCGCAGTCGTTGCGATTCCGCCTCAAGCCTCGCCTGCTCGCTGCGAAGCTGCGTCTCGAGTTCGTCGAGCTTCACCACTTCGCCTGGCGACGCCTGAGTCGTCGCAGGCTGCGTCGTCGGCTGCGAAGTCGGTTGCGTCGTCGGATCAGGCTGACGAAGTCGTTCAAGTTCCTGAGCGGCGTTCTCACTCCGCTTGAGAAAACTCTCCGCACGCGCTTTCCACGTCGCCATTTCCTCCAGCTTGGATTTCGCCTCGCGAAGGGCCGTCTGAGCCGTATCCCGCTGGCCCTCATCCAACGTCGTCGACTGTTCGACGCGCTTCGTCAGCGCAGATACTTCGTCCAAATCCGTTGTCTTCACTGGAACCGGCGGCGGCGCCGGTGGCACGTCCGCCGTATTCCCCGCATCGCCCGTCGGCTGCGACGTCGCCTCAGCTGCCGGCTGCGACGTCGGCGCAGGATCGTCGGCCAATAGCAGATTCGACGCGGAGGCCCCGATCATCCCGCTCGCGCAAAAGGCGAAGACCGCGCAGTAAAGACATCCCTGTCGTGGAAAACGTATTCGCATAGTGGTAATTTAGCCGCGAAACACCCCGCAGGCGACGCGCCCCGGCCTCCAACGGCACAATCACGGCCATCGCAACGGAGTGATTCAAGTCGTACGCGACTCATACGGATGCGTGCGAATATCAATAGACACGCCGACCTGCGCCGCGTTGAGGCAATTCACACGAATAGGAGACAGCGCCATGAAAGTTCGCGAGATCCTGGAATGCTGCCTCTACGCGGATAATCTCGACGAAACCGCCGATTGGTACGCCGACTGCCTCGGACTTGAACCCTTCTCCCAGACGCCGGATCGCAGCGTCTTCTTCCGAATCGGCAATCGCTGCTTTTTCCTTTTCAAGCCGTCGGCATCGCTCGATCCGACAACCACAACCATCGGCGTCCCCACGCACGGCGCGTCCGGCCCCGGACACGTCTGCTTCGCCATCCTTGCCAGCGAACTCGCCCCCTGGCGCAATCGCCTCGCACAACTCGGCATTCCCATCGAGCGAGAAATCGAATGGCCCAACGGCGCCCGCTCGCTCTACATGCGCGATCCTGCCCATAACAGCGTGGAACTCGCGTCGCCCTCTTTATGGGGAATCAGCGAACGAGAGTGCTTCCCGTGGCAGGAGACTCCGTAATCACTTCTGAATGACTCGATTTGCACCAGAACGCCGCAGCCCTGAAACTCTTGCCCGACCTAATCAAACGATGCCAAGGTTGATTCCCGACAGAGACCTTCATGCACCGCCAGGACCTCCTCAACAAACTCGCCCGCTACACCCCCGACAACCCTGCCGAGATCGATGCGCACCGGCGCATCATCGAATTCGTCGAATCGACGCCCGATTGCTTCAAACGCTCCCATCTCCCCGGCCACATCACCGGCTCCGCCTGGCTCATCGACGAAGCCCACGGCCGCGTTCTGCTCACGCATCACCGCAAACTCGATAAATGGCTCCAGCTCGGCGGTCACTGCGACGGCGACGCCGACGTTCTCAACGTCGCCCTGAAGGAAGCCGTCGAGGAATCCGGCATCAACGACATTACTCCCGTCTCGCAGGATATCTTCGACCTCGACGTCCACCCCATCCCCGCCCGCGGCGACGTCCCCGATCATCTCCACTACGACATCCGATTCCTTTGCCGAATAAACGGCGATCATACGTATCTCATCAGCGACGAATCCCACGAACTCGCCTGGCTCAGGCCAGACGCCATCCTCGACATGACCGTCGGCCAATCCATCCTCCGCATGCGCGAAAAGTGGCTCCGACATATGCACCCCGCCTGACCGACACACGCCCGGCGCACCGCGAAGCAAAGCTGCCATCCCAATGACACATACGGAGGACGACGCGGCTCGCCATCCAAGCCTGCACGCGGGGAACCGGTCGAAGTGACGAGTGCAATTCGTCCCCTCAGAGGGGAACATGCGGGAGAGACAATTCTCCTCGTCAGTATCATCAACGTCATGAAGCAGATTTCACTGCCGACATACGTCGTCTTGCCGGCGAACGGGCAATGAAACCCCCGCCACGCCAAACTGACCGCGCACAATCCAAATCACAGCGCAGCCGCAGAACCACGCCGTGTCGAAAATCCACAGCCGCCGCCGTGCCTACCCTATGTCACTGCCGACAAATGGCCGCCGGATTGGATTTGACCGACCCCATTGTTCGGTCTATGTTAGGGTATCGCCGCCGACGCATTCAGTTTCCCACGGCGGACGTCTCAAATCATCACGTAAGACACGGGAGCGGGATCGATGCACGCAAATGAAGATGAAGTCGTTCCGCTCGACGTCTTGAGCAGCCGACAGCGCGGGATTGTCGAGTCCCATTTGCGGCTCGTCCAACACACGCTCAATCGCAACCGCCATCTCATTCGATACCGGCAGGAGGGCCGCGAAGAACACGAGCTTTTCCAGGAAGGATGCCTCGCATTGATCGAGGCTGTCCGCAACCACGACGCCTCCCGCCACGGTCACTTCGGTCCCTACGCGATGGCCCGAATCCACTTCGCGCTCAGCCGCCATGTTCACGAGAACGACGCATCCGTTCGCGTCCCGTTCATCACGCAACGTCGCCGCCGCGCGAAAGCGCTGCCGCCGGCCGCCGATTCAAGATCCGGCGCTCCGTTGCCCATCGTCCAGCGACTCGGCGATGCGAACGCACCGCCGGCGCGCCGGGCACAGGATGGCGAATTCCCGAATCAGCCGCGTATCGGCGACCTGATCGCCGAACGCATCGAGGGCGCCATGCTTCAGGTCATCGACGACATGAAACGCGCACCGCGCTGCAGCCCCGGCACGCCCGAAGTCATCGAACGCTGCGCCGAGGAACGATGGCGCATCCCCGAGCCCGACGCCAGAATGTCCATCAGAAAACTCGCAAGAGCCCTCGATTGCTCCGTGGGGCGAATCACCCATTGTGAGGAGAGATTCCGACAGCGCATGGGAAAGGCCCTCAACAACGATCCGACCTATTGCGCACTGAGAGACGAGGCCCGCCGCGGTGAACGCGGCTTCGACGAACGACTGTCGCCCGATCGATTGGCAAAACTCCGACCAATTGCAGACCGAGAATCACATCAAGCTAACAAAGAACTCAAGCCGAAAATCCGAAAACTCAAATCTGAGATCTGAAACTTAGCATCTGAGATCCCGATTCTGAAATTCCAGATCTCTAATTCGGAATCCCGAACATGAAATCGCAGATTCCAAATCTGAAATCTCGAATTTCAATTCTGAAGTCTCAAGTTTCAAATCTGAAATCTCAAATTTCAAATCTGAAGTCTCAAGTTTGAAGTCTGAAATCTCAAATTTCAAATCTTAGATCTGAAATCTGAAGTCATGCCGTAAATGGGAATTTCGGGCGTCGCGCCCAAAAGGCAATTCGCCCAAGACTGAGTGTGAGCCGCGCACGCAAAGTCGCCGACTGGAAATCCGCGATCTAGTTCCCGCGCGACGCCGTCTTTCCCTTGGCGGGATTGCCGGCTTTCTTGCCCTTCGCCTTGTCCGCCGCCAATTGCCGACGCTGCTCGCGATTGAGCACGTTGGATTCCAAACGACGGCACATCCGATCGAAAATCATGCCGATCGGCCGCCGCAGCTCTTCCGCCTTCTTCGTGTGATACGCGCGCTTTCGCTCGCTGGGTGACTCCTTCGCCCGGCGTTCGTGATACTCGAGATCCTCGCCGTTCGCCGAAAGGTGCTTCGCCGCCTCCGACTCGGAATCTTTCAGAATCGCCGCTGCCGCATTGCGCTGCCCTTCGTCACAATCGTATTTGTTGACGAAATCCGCAACGTACTTCGCCCACAGCGACTGGTCGCGGCGCGTCACCTCGACCACGAGCTCCTCTCGGTTCGGCACGCTTTTGTCCTTCGGCGGCAGATACTCTCTGATGACGCTGGCGTATGTCGGATCGTTCTCCATACCGAAGTCATACGGCGTCCACTCGCCGCGCTTCCACTTCTGCACCTGCGTCTTGATGTCGTTATGACGCTTGACGACCGCCGCCATGTCCTTCTCGAGCATCGCTTTCTGCGATTCGTCCATCGTCGCCTCGAGCTTGTCTTTTACTCGATTGACGCCCGCCAGCGCATCCTCCATCACCGGTTCCAGCTGCCGCGACCACTTGGCGATCATCTCCGGCGTGAACGGCTCACCGGCCGCCTTCGCCTGCACCGCCTCCATCGCGACGGGCATCAGCTTGTCGAAGTGCTTCACCGTGAAGGCGATCGACTCGCTTCGCATCTCGTCGTTCAGCAAGTCCACCTGGTCCTCGGACAAACCGAATCGACTTTGCACGCCGTTGAGAAACACGCCTTCTCGCGCTTCGGCCTCAAATGGGCCGTACGTCGAGATCTCGTTGATCAGGTTCAATGCGAATTGATCGGATTCCGACGTCCAGCCGTTTCGCTGGAACATGATCTGATGCGCTTCCTTCAGCCGCATCGCCTCGATCGACCAGTTGTTCTCGATCGACTTGGCCTTCTCCTGAAGCGTCTTGATCTGATCGAGCAGATTGCCCTTCTTCTTTGCGGCGTCGTCCGCCCACGCGCGACCCGCGATCGGCGCAAGCGCGACCGCCGCCACGAGCGCAACGCGAACCCATCGTCGACACTGTTCATCATGAATCATCGTTTCAGCCAATCCCATTTCCGCCGCCGCGAGCGCGACGGATCGCATGCTGCAATCGCTCGTGCATTTCGACGGGCCGCGCCACGATCTCCCAGGCGCCGCGCCCCATCGTCGCCGATTCGAATCCGACCGAACCCACGCGCAACGCACGTTCGCCCGGCGTCGCGAACACGTCCGCCCGCTCGATCGTGTGAAGCGGCGCCGCGAATATGTCCGCCGACATCACGCCGCGAATCCGCATCACGCGCCGATTCGTCAGAACGTAAATCCGAGCCACCCACTCGAACGTCGCCCAGCTCAACCGACCGGCGGCCATCAGGATCGCCGCCTGCGACGCATACCACGAATACTGCGAGGGAATCACCGTGTAAGACAGCACCCCCAAGACGAATGCCGCCGCCAGCCATCGCGCCGACACGATCAGCACGAACCACGCCGACGGCTTCACTGCGAAATAAACCGTTTCGCCGCCGTCCAGCAATTGGGCAGGCACCGCCGTCAGCGGCATCTCCATCACACCGCTCGACGCTCCCTCGTTATGCACCGGGATCCGACGATCGAACCGGCCTAGATTGTGCGGGTCGCGCTTCATTCATACAGCTCGGGCCGGAGCACCGAGAGATCCGGCCAGTTTCGATAATGATCGTTGAAGTCCAGGCCGTAGCCGACGACAAACACGTCCTCAATGTCAAATCCAACGAAGTCCGCCACCAGGTCTTTCGGCGCCTTCGACGGCTTTCGGAGCAGCGTGCACAATCGAAGACTCGCCGGTCCACGCTCCCGAAGCTGCTCCGAAACCGTGCGAAGCGTGTTTCCAGTGTCCAGAATGTCATCGACGACCAGGACGTGGCGATCCTTAATATCGACCGTTAAGTCGCGCAAAATCTGCGTCGCCCCGCCTTCCGTCGTCGCACCTCGGTATCGACTGACCGTCATCAGGCCGATTCGCATCTTGAACGGCAGATGCCGGATCAAATCCGCCACGAAAATGATCGATCCCGTCAGCACGGGCACGATCACGAGGTCGGCCGAAACCCCCCGATACGTGTCCGCAATCTGGGCGCCCAATTCCGTCACGCGCCGATCAATCTGCTCGCGCGTATACAACGTCCGATCGATGTCCTGCTCCATCCCACGATTATAGACCCCGGCATCACGGCGGCAACTCATCCTTGTTCACGCAACCTTCTGCTGAAAAACGGGTTGCGGCGGATTCACCATGGACGGTCCCCAACGTCCCCTTTCCCGAACCATCGCTTTCGTAAGCGCCCCGGCCTCATAACCGATGAAGTGCGGGAAATCATGGAGTCCGTCCTGCCGTGATTCCCGGGTGGAACGATCGATGACTCGAAGCACTGAATCGCACTCACACGACTCGCCGTTGATCCTCGTGATCAATGACGAAAAGCAGATCGCCAACACGATCGCGGCGGCCTTGCGCTCCGTCGGATATCGAACCATCATTGCCGACACAAACGAGTCGGGATTGGCCATCGCCGAACGCTATTCGCCAAACGCCATCCTTCTCGATGTGAATGCCGATGAGCATGACGGATTCAACCTCTGCCGCGAATTGAAGAATCGGATCCTGACCGCCGACACGCCCGTCCTGTTTACGACGCAGAACATCGACTCGGACGAACTCATACAGCGATGCTTCGACGTCGGCGCCAACGACCTGATCGCAAAGCCCATTCGCCCGACACTGCTGCTTGCTCGTATCAGAGTCGCACTGCGCGAATCGAACCTGCGCGAGGAGTACAAACGCCTCGCACTGACCGATCAGGCGACAGGACTCGACAATCGACGGCAGTTCTTCATGCACGTCACGGAAGCCGTCACGTCGTCGCACCGACGACAACGCGACGTCTACCTGATGATCTGCGACATCGACAATCTCACGGCCATCAACACCGAGCACGGCTACGACCTGGGCGACGAAATCATCATCATGCTGTCGCGACTGACCAAGCGCCTCATCTCGCTGGATTGCCGCGTCGGGCGCATCGCCGGCGACGCCATCGGCATCGTTCTCAAACATGCCGACGAACCGACGGCCGACGCCACCGCCGCACGCATCCTGCGGACCTTCGAAGCCATCGCGTTCGACGCCGGCACGAACCCCAAGCACTTCACGCTGAGCGTCGGATTGGCCCGCCGCATCCACGAGACGGACCATCTAACGCCCGACGAACTCATGGCCCGCGCCGACATCGCACTCGCTAGCGCCAAGTCTCAGGGCGGCCGACAGATCGCCCGCTACTGGCACATCGCCGACGATCGGCTCTCCAAGCTCGAACCGGCCGCAAGACATGCCCGGCAGACGACACGCGAGAACACCCATCGCGGATCCATCAGCATCCGGAAGCCCAACAACGAATCCGCCCCGGCGCCCTCGGACGAAACGCGCTGATCCTCTCCGACTCGCACAGACGTCGGTCCGCCGCTCCACATGACGCAAACCCATCGAACGCATACCATGAAGCGACGATGTTGCGCAACCTCATGCTGGTTCTCGCCTACGACGGCACCGATTTCCACGGCTGGCAGTTCCAGCCCGAAATGCGCACCGTCCAGGAATGCCTCGAACAGGCCCTTCGCCGAACCCTGCGACACCGCGTCAACGTCCTCGGCTGCAGCCGGACCGACTCCGGTGTCCACGCCGCAGGCTATGTCGCCAACGTCTTCACGCCATCCGAAATGCGCGACGTCGCCGTCATGCGAAGCGCCGGCTCCCGGCTGCCGAAAGACATCACGCTCCTCCACGTTCGCGAAGTCCCTCTGACATTCCACGCCACGCGATCCAGCGTCACCAAACTCTATCGTTACCGAATTCATAACGCCGTCGCGCGACCTTGCGAGGCCATGAACCAGTCGAAGGTCTACCACGTCTGGAACCCCCTCGACGTCGATCGCATGCGCGCCGGCGCCGCCGCCTGGGTCGGCACGCATGACTTCAGCTCGTTCGCCTCCGCCGGCAACGATCGGCAACACAACGTCCGCACCATCCATCGCATCGAAATCTATCGAGACGGCGAAGAAGTCCGCATCGATATCGAAGGCGACGGCTTCCTTTACAAACAGGTCCGCAACATGGTCGGCACCCTCTGCGAATTCGGCCGAGGTCATTGGACGCCGGAATTCGCCGTCGACATCCTCGAGGCCCGGAATCGCGAGAAAGCCGGACCCACCGCACCCGCGCGGGGCCTCTGCCTCCAATGGGTGAAATACGACCTCGTCAATCTCCCGGAACCAACGCCTGAAATGCTTGAAAAAGCCCGCGCCGTGGAAGCCCCCGCCGGCGAACGAAAGTCCACCGTCGACCAACAACCCATGTCGACCGCTCCGGGCATCGACGTGGCGGACATCAACGCTTGCGAGCCGCCGGCGTAACTTCTCGCTCGCCGCAACGCCTCAACGAATGCCATGCGAATCGTCCACGTCATCACGCGACTCATCATCGGCGGCGCCCAGGAAAACACGATCCTGACCTGCGAAGGCCTCCACGCCAAAGGACACGACGTCACGCTCATCACCGGGCCGACGCTCGGTCCCGAAGGCTCGCTCGTCCCGCGAGCAAAGTCGGGAGGCTATCGGTACGTCGAAGCCGACGCACTCATCCGCGCCGTCAATCCGCTCGACGACTGGCGCGCCGCCCGACAACTGCGCGCGCTGCTGCACTCGCTTGAACCCGACGTCGTCCACACCCACTCCAGCAAGGCCGGCATCCTGGGGCGCATCGCCGCCGACCGGGCGCGCGTCCCCTGTGTCGTTCACACCGTCCACGGCATGAGCTTCAACCGCACGCAAAAGCGACTCACCCAATCCATCTACGCCGCGGCCGAGCGATTCTGTGCGCGAAAAACGCACGCCATCGTCTGCGTCGCCGACGCCATGTGCGAGCAGATGCTCGCCGCAAACATCGGATCACCCGATCAATACACGACCATCCGCAGCGGCATGGAGACCGACACCTTTGACCCGACGCGATACGACGCCGTCGCCATGCGCGCCGAGTGGAACACGCCCGCCGACGCGATCGTCGTCGGGGCCGTCGCCCGACTGTTCAGGAACAAGGGCTACGAACAACTCATAGAGATCATGGATCGCGCCGCGCGCAAAGAACCGCGAATGCGATTCGTATGGATCGGTGACGGCGCCGATCGAGCCGAATACGAAGCCGAACTTTCGCGCCGAAACCTCCGTGATCGCACGACGATCACGGGCCTCGTTCCACCCGGCGAAATTCCGCGCCTGTTGTCGGGCATCGACATCCTCGCGCACGCCTCCCAATGGGAAGGCCTCCCGCGCGCCGTCGTCCAGGCATTGTTGATGGAGAAACCCGCCGTCAGCTTCGACATCGACGGCGCTCCGGAAGTGATCAAACCCGACGAAACCGGTCAGCTCGCGCCATTGAACGACTGTGATGCCTTCGCAAACGCCCTGACAACACTCGCCACCGACGCCTCAATGCGAAAGCGCCTCGGCCGAACAGGCCGTCAGCGCTGCCTCATCGAGTTCAGCAAGGAAACGATGACCAACCAACTGGAAGCGCTCTACAAGCGCCTGCGAATCGGCGCTTCGACGACTCGACCCACCGACGACAACACCACAAGCCCGAACTCTCACAAATGAGGCTCAGTCGTGAGTTCCGTAACCTGAAACCTCAACTTCGAATTGCGAATACCGCGAATCTGAACTCTCGAATGTCAAATCCGAGATCTCAAATTTCAAATCTCGAATTGAATTTCTCAACTCCCAAGTCGCAATTCTCAAATTTCAGATCTGAAATCCCCACACCCGAAATCATCTGCAATACGAAGGGTGCCAACCCTCAAAGGCATTCCAGCCAAACGCCGCCGCTCAAGCCCCCGCGGCAAACACGAACCAACGACGACAACCGACTCAACCGCCTCGATCGGCGGCGCCGCCGTTCTGCCCCATCCCCAGATCTTGAAACAGCGAATCCAGCTCCGCCACATCCGCCGCCGTCCCGTGTTCACGCGTGATCTTGAACGCCGCCATCGCCTCCTGCGTTCGGCCCATCCGCAGATACGTCACGCCCAATCGAAATGCCGCCTGCGCATGGTTCGGCTGCCGCTCGAGAATCGCCTTGAATTCCCGCTCCGCCCCCTTCAGATCCGTGAGCACGAAGAGAAGCGCGCCGTAATCGAACCGCGCATGAATGTCGTCCGGATTCGTCTTGACGATCTCCGAATACAACTTGACTGCCGCGTCGATGTTCCCTGACTGCATCTGCGCCGACGCCAGGCAATGCCGCAACAGCTTCGCCTCCGGATACTTCGCTGACAGTCGCTCGAAGTCCTTCGCAGCTGCCGCGTAATCCTGTTGCGTCCCTCGCATCGAGTAGACGCCGTCAACCAATTCCGCAGCAGGCCCGACACGATCGATCGCCTCGACAAACGCCCGTCGCGCGCCGTCCCCGTCCCCCATCGCCTCACGAAATCTCGCCAACGCCATGACCGCCTGCGCCGACGACGGATCGAACGCGACCGCTCTCTCCAATGCCTCGCTCGCGGGCTTCAACTCGCCGCGCGACGCCAGGAAAGTCCCCCAATCCGCCCAGATCTCCGCTGAATCCGCGGACCGCTCGATCCCCGCCTTGCGTTTCAACGTCTCGTATTCCGCCGACGCCAGCGCCATCGCCTTCCCATACGCAGCTCGCGCCTCCGCGTCATTGCCGGCCGCTGTCTCGAACTTCGCCAGTTCCTTCCAGAACAAAGGTCGATCACCCGCCAGCGCCACGGCCCGTCGCACCTGCTCGACCGCCCGCTTCCGCTCGTTCTTGCAGAGGTACAACCATCCCAATCGATAGTGATTCGTCGGCGTATCAAACAACCCCCACGCATTCGCCGCCTCGAAATGCCGGATCCCGCGTTCCACTTTGTTCATCTGCGGCGCGTCGATCTCCGCGAGATACGTCGGTTGGTATTGCCATCCCAGGTACTCCGGCGGTGCATAGTCCTGGAATCCCCGGTTCATCAACATGTTCCAGACGTTGTAATCCGGATGATCCGCCCCGATGTCGTGATAACGCCATATTGCCGAATGCGCGTATCCGGCGAACAGAAAGAGCGACCCAGCGCCGAATGCCCAACCCGCCGGTCGCATCCGCCCGCCCGTTTTCAGTCTGATCTTCTGCAGCAACACGTCGCGCGACATGAACAGCCCGACGGCTTTCGTAAAGATGAATGCCGATATCCCTGCAATCGCCAGCGACACCAGGAAAGGAAACTGACCGTACAACCCGTTGATCGTCATCAGCACGAACATGAACACGATGAGCGTCGCAAACTCCATCGCCAGCGACAGATCGTATCGCCGCTGCTTCGCCGGTTTCGACGCCTTCGCGAACAGCGCGGGTTTCCCGTAACTCATCGATAGCGCATCGTTCGGGCACACCTGCACGCAGTCCATGCACTTCATGCAACCCGGATCGACGACCATGCCGTAGCGATTCACTTCCTCCGCAACATTCACGTTCGACGTGCACACGGCCGTGCAATGACCGCACTGCTCGCAGTTGTCATCGACCCGCACGCGCAACAGCGCCAGCTTGTCCGCCGCGCCGAAAAACGCACCATAAGGACACGCGAATGTGCAGAACCCCTTCGGGCCCAGGAAATAAACGATTCCGAAGCCGGCAAACAACACGCTCACGATCGCCCACGGCCACGTCGGAAACGTGTCCCAGAATCCCGTTCGTGCAAGATGCCACGTCGAAGGCGGGACCACCTGCTTCGCATAAAACTCCGCCCACAATCGGACCGCCATCGGCAGGAGGAACATCCAACCCGCGGCGATCACCAGTGGAATGAAAACCAGGAACCGTGTCCGAAACGCCTTCGGTCGAAGGTGCAGCTTTTTCAGGATCCACAGCATCAGATCCTGATAGGCAATCAAGTGACAGGCCCAGCCGCACACGTAACGACCGAACACCAGCGTCGCCAGAATCGCCAGGCCGAAGAAAATCAGCCCCATATTGATCTCGCCGCGCCGGAAGAATTCCGCCGACTCCGACGGCTCAACCGGCGTCAACGTATTCCCCGCATACAGCCAGTGCAGAAAATGCCCCAGCATCAGCACGTGAACGCCGATCAGGACATACGCCCGCCAGATCCCCGCGCGGGAACGTTTCATCCCCGTCTCCGGATCAATGGCGATGACGGGCAACGACACGTCGCCGCCGCGCCGACCGTTCGGCAATTTCGGCGTGCATCGCTCCGTCGATTGCTTCTTTTGGGAAATTGAAGACATCGGATCTCGAACTGACCGCTTTTCGAGGCCGCCAAAGAGGGTACAATCCATCGGCTCGCGCTGGACCTCGCGCGATTGAGTCGCCGCCACAATACGGATCATACGCCCAAGCCGCGGCAGCGACCATTGCAGACTCTCGCCGACGTTTGCCGTCAATCGCCGCACGCCGTCTTGATCACGAACCAACCGCCAGGAGGCGCCGCGCCCCGAATGACTCGACCACACACATACTCGACATCACGACGCAACTGGACGGCGCTCTGCCTGATTAATTCCGCCTGCCTCAGCCTCGCCTGCATCTTCCCGAGCCACAGGCAACCCGCCGGTCCGCAAACCCCCGTCGGCTTCCCCGACGTCTGGGCCGCCGCGCCATCCGCCGACATCGACAATACGAAAAACGGGGCGCAAACCGGCAGTCCCTACTTCGAACCCGAAAGCCGGACCATCCGCGCGACCGGCGCCGTCGGAGACGCTGTCGGATTTCAAGTCGTTCTTGACGGCGGGCGAAGCGGCGCCAACAACTTCAACATCGGCGCCGAACCGTTCACTGCCGGCGGCGGATCGATCCCTCGCGATCGAATCCGCCTCTATCGCCAATATCCCGTTCGCGTCGAACGATTCCCCAACTGGTATTTCCGCAGCGTCGGCCATCGCAAACCTCGCGACGTGCCGGATGTCCTCGTCCCGCTCGACGCCCCCCAACACGGACAACCCATCAGCATCGCCGCCGACGAATCCGTGACGCTCTGGTGCAACGTCGACATCCCGGCCTCTGCACAACCCGGCGAGTACGCCGGCGCCATCGTCATCCAGGCCGCCGACGGCGCAACGCGACGCATCCCCGTTGCACTCAGCGTTCGCGATCTAGGCATCGCCAACACAGCCGGCATCCCCGTAATCGCCCGCGTCCAGATTCTTCCCCTCATCAAGGCGGCCACGAGCATCGACGCCGAAAACACGCGCCAGATCTTCAATTCACCCGAAGCCAGGAAGGCGATCTACGACGCATTCAAACTCCTCCAGGCCCACGGTCTCAGCCCGATGACCGCCGACATCAAGCCGCCCTTCCGACAGGAAATCGACGGTCGCGCCACGATCGACTGGTCCGGCTACGACGCCCTCTTCGGCCCGCTCATCGACGGCTCCGCCTACACCGCGGGACGGCCCGCGACCGCATGGCCCCTGCCGATCGACGAAACCTATCCCGATCCCGCCGCCTACGGCGGCCGCGCATCCGCCACTTACAACGCCATTCTCAAGGAATACATGACCGCCTGCATCGAACACTTCGAACAGCGCGGCTGGAAAAATCAGGCATTCGTCTATTTCGACATTCCAAAATCCGAGAACCCGACAAAGGAAGAGGGGGAACAAGTTCGACAACTCGCGACGCTCACGCATCTCGTGCGCGAAGACCTCCCTTTTGCAACGAAACTCGCTCCGCAATCCATGGAGCAATTCGGCTGGCCCGAACAAAGCCATGTCGAGCTCAAATCGCTCGTCGACATCTGGGCCACGCCCGCGCGCTACCAGAACCCGCCAACGCTCGAGCGCCTGCAGACGCTCGGCAAGCGGACGTGGTTCTTTCCCGATCGCCCGCCATTCAGCGGCTCACTCGCCGTCGAAGCGCCGCTCGTCCACGCGCGCAGCCTCCCCGCCCAGGCGTTCCTCATGAAACATGGCGCGATCATCATCAACCAGACGACCGACTGGCCGAACAACGTCGTCGAATCTCCGATCGATGACGACGATCAATCCAGCGATACCTGGCTTATCTACCCCGGCAAGCCCTTTGGCCTGGACGAACCCGTCCCCTCCATGCGACTCATGGAACTCCAGCAGGGCCTCGCCGACGTCCGCCGCATGCAACAACTCGACAAACGCGGCCGCGGCGAAACCGCCAAGATCGTCGCGAGTTCCCTCATCAAGGCCGTCGGCACGGAAAACTACGGCGACAACTACCAGGATGTCTTCGCCGATCGGCGCGTCGACGACCCCGAAGCATGGGATCTCGCCCGCCGCATCCTCGACGACGAACTCGACGCCGTCGTCCACGGCGTCGAGCCCGAACAAGTCGCCGGCGGCGCCGGCCGCGGTCGATGGACGCGCTTCTTCGAAGAAGCCGGCCGCAAGATCGAAGGCTGGTTCGAGGGCGCCCGGCTCGAACTCCGCACGCGCGGCGAAAAATCTCAATACGTCCTCACGTACGACATCGCCGTTCGCAACGACCTGACTGAACCGCTGAAAGGCGATGTCAACTTCGGTCAGATGCCGCCCGAAGCGCGGCGCGTCAGCGATACCGTCACGATCGGTCCCATCGACCCATTCAAAATGGGGCGCGGCTCCATCATCATGGCCACGCCCGTCCTGCCCGACACGACGATCGACGGTCACGTCCCGCAGGAAATCATCTTCGACGCCAACACGTCCGGCGCGATCACCATCGCCGCCGCCGCGTCGATCACGCAGGTCGTAACGCTCGCCGATCGGCCGACGATCGACGGCAAACTCGAAGACTGGCCGCCGGCCAACGTCAACGCCGCCGCCGACTTCCGGCTCATCACGGGAGGCCTCGCCCCAGGTCGTGATCGCAAGTCGCCCCAATCGCAGACAATCGTCTATTTCGGCCGCTACGACGATACGCTCTATGTCGCCCTCGCCGCCGAGGCCCCGAAGTCCGAAGGCCCGGCGAAATCCACGCTTCGCAACTTCGTCGAATACCGCGACCTGATCCCCGTCGGCGAGGACCTGATCGAGATCATGATCGATCCGACCAATCGCGGCGTCCTGCCCGGCGACTTGTACCATCTCGTGGTCAAGAGCAACGGCAATCCGAAGTTCGAACGCGGCATCAGCATGACGCCGCCGATCGGCGAAGTGAAACCCTGGTCCGGCGCACAACCCGAATGCACCGTCCGACAGACGGCTGACGGCTGGGCCGCCGAGCTCGCCGTCCCCATTGCCGCCTTCGGCGAAGACGCGGCGCAGAACCGAATCTGGGGCATCAACGTGGCGAGACTGGAACCCGTCCGCGGCGAATACAGCGACTGGGCCCGCGCCCCCCGCTACTGCTACGACCCGCGTACCCTCGGCAACCTCGTCTGGCCCGAGTGATCCTCGCATGGGGCGCCATCGCCGGGTGCCACTGCTCTCAAGCAGTGCCCGATTCGAGAAACCTCAACGATCCCGCCGGGTGCCATGCCGCCCCCCAAGGTCGGCATGCAAGGTGCCACTGCTCTCAAGCAGTGCCCGATTCGAAAAAACCTCAACGATCCCGCCGGGTGCCATGCCGCCCCCCAAGGTCGGCATGCAAGGTGCCACTGCTCTCAAGCAGTGCCGGATTCGAAAAAACCCAACGATCCCGCCGGGTGCCATGCCGAACCCAAGGTCGGCATGCAAGGTGCCACTGCTCTCAAGCAGTGCCGGATTCGAAAAAACCCAACAATCCCGCCGGGTGCCACGCCGCGCCTCCACGCCCCAACCACAGCCAACCCGTAGGGTGGGCCATGCCCACCACCGACGCCACGAGGCACCCCACCGCCCCCAAGCCCCATAAGCCTCACCACTAAATCAACTACGTGTTTGTTACAATCCCACGCTGTCCAACCCCAGACCTTTCACGTAGTATGAATCGATAGCGAGCCAGTAGAGAATTCCATCCCGTGGGGGGAGATTCAAAGCCATGCGTAACAGAATGATCCCGGCGTTCCTCGCCGTCTTGTCGTACACCACAATCGCCAACGCCGCCGCCATCAACGAGTGGAATCTGATCGTCCGCAACGATCTGACCACCACGTCGGAAGTGGACGGCAGCGCCCTCATCGGCGGCAGCGTCATGGGGACCAGCAACTACTCCGTCCAGGGCGTGACCGCCTCCAACGGCGACGGTCTCGCCGTCGGCGGCAACATCGCGGGCGGCATCAACATCCAGATCAACAACGGCGGCAACCTCCGCATCGCCGGCAGCGTTCTCGGCGGCAGCAACGTGAACCTCAACGGCGGCGGAATCCAGATCAACGACGCGAACGTTCCGACGACAGTCGCCAACGCCTTCAACGAACTCGAGACGCTCAGCAACTATCTCGCCACGCTCAGCGGCAACGGCACGCTTGACGGCGCCGGCAACATGAACGCCGTCCCCACCCTGCTCGACGGCCAACTCGTCGCCGTCTACAACATCATGGACTCCGATTTGAACGGCCTCGGTCAGCTCAACCTCAATTTCGGTTCGGCCGACAGCGTCATCATCAACGTCCTCGCCGACGGCGCCGGGCATGTCGACTTCGTCGCACCGCCGAACATCATCGGCGGCTTCAACCAGAGCAACTCGTCGAAGATCCTCTGGAACCTGCCGGATGCCACAAGCGTGACAGTGAATAACTCCTTCAACGGCGCCCTGCTCGCCCCCTTCGCCGACCTGCAACTCCTCGGCGGCGGCATGAACGGCAGCGTCGCCGTCAACAACGTCAGCGCCATGAATGCCGAAGTTCGCCGCTTCACCTATAACGGCTTCACCCCCGAACCGAGCAGCCTCGCCCTGCTCACCCTCGGCGGCATCGCCGCCCTCCGCCGACGCCGTGCGGCGTAACGCCATCCCGAGCGCTCCGATTCAAAACAGCGTAAGAGTACGCACGTTCCAATTGCGACTGTAAGGAAGACAGGCCGGCGTGGCCAAACCAAACCGGGCCAAGCGGCCTGGTTTCCGAAGTGAGAGTGAGCGCTCCATTTCCGAGCCTGCCCAGTTATGGCCCGGTCAACCCACCAACCGCATCAACGACTGCATATCGATCGCCGAATCAACTCAGCGGCTCGGAAGCGCGCACCGACGGCAGAGTGCTTAACGCACAACGCGCCGCCGTGGCGCGAGAAACAAGGCGCCGGCGAAGATCCAGATGAGCCCCGTCGGTTCTGGAATGAACTGAATTCTCAAATGCCCCGAGCCTGTTCCATGCTGAGTCAGGGCCGTGGGGTCGACGCGCATCTCAAACGTCGACAACATGTACCACGTCTGCATCGCGGGGATCGTGAATTCCCCAGAGGCTTCGAACACACCGGCGCCCAAACCCTGCAACGAATAATGCGTTTGCTGAACGCTGTATAAGTCCGGCGCGACATTATCTGGATCGTACACACCGAATGACATGGCCGCCGCCATTCCGACCGCCGGCAGGTCGAAATCGAATCGCGTATCGAAGCGTACGTGAAGATCCTTGTCCGGCCGGATGTAAAACCGATCCTCCACGATCGACACGCGCGCCGTTGTGGGTCCCTGCGCGCCGACGAGCATGAACTCCGTGAGAAACTGCGTTTGATCGAGCGCGAATGCCGCCTCCGCCACAGAGCTGCCTCGCATGACGCGACTCGTATCCGAGAACGGCAGAGATACGCCGCAAAAACCGCCGGTGTTGATATCTGGCGGCAGACCATTCACGGCAACGAGGAGGCAGGAATTCACCAGCGTGAATTCCGAAGAAAGAGCGTTCTCGACGCTCAACACCATCACAAGCGCGCAAGTGATCACCCGAAACGACATCATCGCCGTTCTCCACAAGTCCGGCAATGGATCGTACCCCGATGGCCCGACCGAACGCGTCGCCCCTGATGATACCGCTGGCGTACAATAGAATAAACAGCCGCGCCCCCGAGGTGATCGGCGCCCCCGGCAGCCCGGCGTGCTGGCCCCTGCCCGATTGCATCGTCAACTAGAGCGACACGCGAATCGCGCCACTGCCCTTAGAAGCTCTCCGCCAATTTGAGCGCGCAAATACGTCGAAATTCGCACTGAAAGTGCGACCTATGTAAGCCCAGGACAAGCGCAGACCGCGACGCGGTCGAAGCGCAGTCCTGGGTTAGTGACAATCACAAGCGACTAACCCTGTAAGGGTGTTCTAATTCCCCCGACAGCCGCCTCACACACCGTCGCCACCAAGCGCACTCAAGCTTGAATACGACCCGCGACATCTCTGACAATCGCGGGGAATCTACAGCCCCAGGCAATAACCGCCTCAAGCCCAGCCCTCGCGCTTCAACAATCGCTTCGCCTCCCGATGCCCCGCCCGCGCCGCTTTCGTCAACCAACGCCGCGCAGCCCGCCGATCAACGCGCGTACCGTCGCCGTCAAGCAGACACAGCGAAAGATTGAACATCGCCTCGACAACACCCCGACGCGCCGCACGCCGATAGAATCCGACCGCCGCCGCCGCATCCGCTTTGCGGCCCAGTCCTTCATGCGCCATGTAGCCGGCCCGCAATAAAGCGCGCGGATGATTCGCCTCCGCCGCACGCACGTACCATCGATACGCCTGCCGGTCGTTCTTCACGACGCCCAGCCCTTCGAAATAGAAATCCGCCACATTCGCCATCGCGTCCGCATCGTTCGATTCCTTGGCACACCGCAAGTACCAACGAAATGCAATCGCCAAATCGCGCGGAATGCCCTGACCGAACTCGTAACGACGGGCCAGGTTGTACATCGCATTCGTGTCGCCCTGTCCGGCCGCCGCCGCGTACAGCGCCGCAGCCTTGCGATAGTTCTTCCGCACACCGTCGCCCGTCGCAAGCATGTGGGCCGCGGAGTACTGCGCGCCGACGTGCCCCGCCGCAGCCGTTTCGAGAAAGAGCGTCAGGGCCCCCTTCGCATCACGCGGTAATCGTCGCCCCTCGCGCAGCGTCCAGGCCCGCCGATACTTGCGATCCGCCTCTTGAAATGCGGCCTCGCCCGAATCGGCCTTCATCTTCGCCGGCTTCTTTGGTTGTCTTTTCGTGACCTTTCGCATCTCCGAAAATCTAACGGCAAGCGAACTGCGCGGAAGCGCCGAGCAACGCGATTCAAGGACCCGCGATCGCTGCGATCCGAAAGTCGGCGCGGCAGCCGTTTGCAGATTTTGCGCCAAATTGCGCCCCCTCGAATTCGACGCAAACGGGCCCAAGCCGAACGGCGGAAAGGACTTAGCCCGTGCAAACAGTCGTGCAAACAAATCCATGCCAAAGTCGGCGCGACGACGACCCCACCCCGCACCCATCGCTTGCGTCCAATCCCCATCCTAAGGAAGATTCTCGCCCATGAGCACCACAACCGCACAGGCCGCCGTCATGTCCGCGTTCAACAAGCCCGTCGAGCTGCGCGACTATCCCGTCCCCGCTGAACTCGCCCCCGGCGACGTCCTCGTTCGTGTCACGCTCGCAGGCGTCTGCGGAACCGATGTCCACCTCCATCGCGGTGAACTCAAAGTCCCCCTGCCACTGATCATGGGCCACGAAACGGCCGGCACTGTCGAAGCGACCGGCGGCCGCGTGAGCGACTGGCTCGGAAACGAACTGAACGTCGGCGACATGGTATCGTGGACCGTCGGCATGCCCTGCGGTCAGTGCAAGTACTGCCGCCTCCATCGCCTTCCCAGCCGATGCAGCAATCGCAAGGCCTACGGCGTCAACACACCGTGCGACGCAGCGCCGCACTTCCTCGGCGGCTACGCACAGATGCACCACCTGCGCGCCGGCACAGCCATCTTCAAACTGCCAAAGGATCTCAACCCCGAAGCGCTCATCGGCGCGGGCTGCGCGCTCGTTACGTGCGTCCACGGTTACGAAAAAATGCCGCTGCGCTGGGCCGAAAGCGTCGTCGTCCAGGGCGCCGGGCCCGTGGGTCTCGCCGCCGCCGCGATTGCGTCCGACGCAGGCGCCCGACCGCTCATCGTCATCGGCGGCCCGGCCGATCGCCTCGAACGCTGCAAGCGCTTCGGCGCGGATGTCGTGATCGATATAGACAAAGTGAAAGATCCAACCGAGCGCAAGAAGATCGTGCTCGAACACACGAACGGACTCGGCGCGGACATGGTCGTCGAATGCGTCGGCCATCCCGCCGCCGTCAGCGAAGGCTGGGAACTCGCCCGCGACGGCGGTCGTTACCTGGTTCTGGGCCAGTATTGCGACGGCGGGCCGACGATGCTCAACCCGCACCTCATCACGCGCAAGGAACTCGAAGTCGCCGGCTCCTACGGCAGCGAGCCGACGCACTGGGCCAAGGCGATCTCGTTCCTGCAGGCTCGCGGCGATCGCTTTCCGTTCCACGAACTCATCACGCATCGCTTCAAGCTGGATGAAGTCAACACGGCGCTCGAAGAAGTGGCCAATTGGCGCACCGGCAAAGCCGTGATCCTCCCCAACGGATAACCGCCGAAGCGCTGATCACGAAGTACTGGCGTCGATGAAAAACGCGCCAGCCCAAACTCGACGAAACATGGTCGCGCGCATCCCGAGAGCCGCGAAAAGTAAAAAGAGACTGCCCCCAGGACGCCGGCGAGCCGTGCAAAACGTCCAAGGGGCAGAGGAGTTTCTTCGAGCGATGTGCGGACTGTCGCGATCTACTTGTTGCAGCTCACAGTATTACACGTTGTGCCGTCACCGTGATATGAGCCGCCCCGGGCTTCGCAATTGGCCGACGTCGTGACGAAGCAGTTCAATGTCGAACCGCTCGGCGGAAGACAACAGGCGCCGAATGGCGGCGTCGGGCAGAGCGTATTGGAACAGGACGTGTTGTCGCCTGCGTAAGTACCGCCGACGGACGCGCAATGCGCGGCCGTCGAATTGATGCAGGTATGCCCGATCGATGTCGCGATGCAGCACGCACCGCCGATCGGCATCGGACAGGTCGTCGAGTTACACGTCGTGCCGTCTCCCTGATAGACGCCGTTCTGCGCCGCACATTCTTCCGGCGTCAACTCGACGCAATTGCCCGGCGGCGAGATCGGCGACGGCGGAACGCAGCACGCGCCGCGATGCGGCGGTAGGTTGCACGGATCGCCATCGCAATTGGCGCCCGCCGTCCAGGAAATCGGCGCTGTCTGGGCGAAGCACTCGGCCTGAGTCATTACGGAGCAGAGCACCGGCTCCGGCACGAAGCCGAGGAAACAGCATCGACCGAGCGGGCCGTTGTCGCAGATGCCCGGCGTCGCGCACGTGGTGCCGTTCCCCTGGTAATGACCGCCGATGTTCACGCAGTCGTGCGCCGACAGATCGGCGCATTCGAATGCGCCGAGATGAGGCGCACAACACGCACCCGTCGCGGCCTCGCAATCCAGGTCGTTGTCAGTGCACAACGTTCCATTGCCGGCGAAGGCGCCTCCCTGTGCTTCGCAATCGGCGATCGTCGCCTCGATGCAGAGGTATGGACCGAAAACCGGGAACAGACAGCAGGCGCCCCAGTCGGGAACCGGGCAGACATCCGGACTGCACTGCGTCCCGTTACCCTGATAGTCGCCGCCAAGTTGCTCACATTCCGCTTCGCTCAGCTCGGCGCAGCCGAACGGATTGTCGAACGTATCGGCGCAACATGCGCCGCGCGGCGGCATCTGGCAGATCACGTTATTGCAGGCCGTGCCGTTGCCGTGATAGACGCCGTTCTGCGCCGCGCACTCATCCGCCGTCAGCTCAACGCAGTTGCCCGGCGGGGAGATCGGCGACGGCGGAACGCAACAGGCGCCAATGTCATGTCCCGCATTGCACGGATCACCGTCGCAGTTCGCGCCTGGCGTCCAGGAAACCGGCGCCGCCTGAGAGAAGCACTCGGCCTGCGTCATCACAGCGCAGAGCGCGGGCTCCGCAACAATTCCGAGGAAGCAGCAGCGACCGAGGACACCGCCGTTGCAGAGCCCGGGCGTACAGGTGGTTCCATCGCCCTGATAGGTGCCGCCCAGTTGAATGCACTCGGAGAGCGATGTTTCGACGCAGTTGATCGGAGCGCCGAAGATGTCGGCGCAGCAAGCGCCTCGCGCCGGAGGCGGGCAATTGGCATTGGTGCAGTTCGTACCGTCGCCGGCATAGGTTCCGCCCGCTTCATTGCATTCGTCGATCGTCCCGACGAAACAGATGAACGGCCCGAACGGCGGCGTGACACAACAGGCGCCGACGTCGATCGAAATGCAAATCGCCTCGGAGCAGTTCAACGCGGCCAGATCCGGCGTCCCGTTGAGCATGAAGCACGCCTCGATGTCCAGCATCTGACATGTTCCATCCGGCAGACAGCACGCGACGCTGCAATCAACTCCGGGATCGCTGCAGGAAGTGCCGACACCCTGGAACCGACCGCCCATGAGCACACAATCGTGCCCCGAAATGTCGGCACAATCGAACGCCCCGAGATGCGGCGCACAACATGCACCCGTCGCTGCCGTACAGGCAAGATCAGGATCGCCGCACGACGTCCCGTTGCCGGCGAAGTCGCCCCCCTGGGCTTCGCAATCGGCAGCAGTCGTGTTCACGCACAGGAATGGGCCAAACGGCGGAAACAGACAGCAAGCACCGAACTCCGGCGGTGGACAGACGTTCGGTCCACACACTGTGTTGTCACCCTGATAGTCACCGCCAAGTTCCTCGCATCGCGCCTGAGGCAGTTCGAGACAGCCAAGCGGATTGCCGAACGGTCCATTGCAGCACGCGCCAATGACAGGAGCGGGGCAGACGTTCGGGCCGCACACTGTGTTGTCGCCCTGATAGTCACCGCCGAGTTCCTCACATCGGGCCTGCGGCAGTTCGAGGCAGCCAAGCGGATTGGCGAACGGTCCATTGCAGCACGCGCCAATCGGGCCCGGAGTGCAATCGACGTCGACGCATCGCGTGTTATCGCCTCGATAGTCACCGCCGATGGACTCGCAATGCGCCGCCGTGGTTTCGAAGCACGATTCGGGAATCGCGAGTTGAATACAGCAGGCGCCGATCGCTGGCTGTGGACATGTCGTATTTGCACAATGCGTTCCATCGCCCTGGTAATCGCCGCCTGCGGCGGTGCAGTCCTGCTGAGTCGTCTCGACACAGGCGGACGGCGGCACTGTGGGCGAATTGGCAAGACAGCAGGCCCCAGTGACAGGCGGATGACATCCGCCGAACGAACACGTTGTGCCGTCACCCAGGTATTCACCGCCGAGGGCCTCGCACTCCGAGGCGGACACGACTGTGCAGCCCTCCACGCCGCCACTGTTGGCGAGACAACACGCGCCGACATCGTGCCCCACATTGCACGGATCGCCGTCACAGTTTTCGCCCGGCGTCCATGACACCGGCGCGGCGAACTGGAAGCACTCTGCCTGCGTCGTCACCTGGCAAAGCACGGGGAAAGGAACGATGCCCTGGAAGCAACATCGGCCGAGCGGAGCGTTGTTGCAGATATCCGGCGTCTGACACGACGTGCCGTCGCCCCGATAGATTCCGTTGTGCAGATTGCAGTCGGCGGGCGTCGTTTCGATGCAGCCGTTCGTTCCCGGTCCGCCGCTGACGTTGAGGCAGCACGCGCCGCGCGGCGTCTGATTGCACGGAATGTTCGGTTGGTCACAAGTCGTTCCAACACCGAAGAACTGACCAAACTGCTCTTCGCAGATGGCCTGACTGGTTTCGATGCAGATTTGACCGCCGCCGCCGGGGCTCAGCGTGTCGATGCAGCACGCACCGATCGGTGGCTGCGAACAAACGAAGTCATTGTCGCAGTTGGTGCCGTCGCCCTGATAGACGCCGTTCGAAGCGTTGCACAGCTGCGGCGTCGTGACGATGCACACTTGCGGCAGTCCAGCCGCATTGCTGACGCAACACGCACCGATGCGTTCCCCATTGTTGCAGGGATCGCCGGCGCATGTTTCTCCGGCCGTCCAGGAAACAGGGCCGCCGAACTGCATGCACGCCGCCTCCGTCGTGACTTCGCAGAGCAACGGGAACGGCACGAATCCCTGGAAGCAGCATCGGCCGAGCGGTTCGTTGCCGCAGATGCCCGGCGTCAGGCAGTTGGTGTTGTCGCCCTGATACTGACCGTTGATCTGGCCGCAGAGTGCTTGAGTGGTCATTACACATCCGCCGCCGCCAATCACCGGATCGCTCGTGCAACACGCGCCACGTACCGGCGACACACACGGCGTGTTCGGTCCGCAGACGGTTCCATCGCCGAGGTAGTTTCCGCCCTCGGCATTGCAATCGAATTCCGTCGTTTCGATGCATGTCCCGGGCGCACTCGGCGAGATGACGCAACAGGCGCCAGTCGCGATGGGCGTGCATTGGATATCCGAATCCGAACACGTCGTACCATCGCCCTGGTAGGTTCCGAATTGCTGCGTACATTGAGCTTCAGTCGTTTCGACGCAGATGAACTGGCCGCCGCCGGGAACGCCGGGCGTCGCAATGCAGCACGCGCCTCGCTGAATGTTGTTGCAGCCGGTCGTCTGGCAGTTCGTATTGTCGCCCTGGTAGCTTCCGCCGAGTTCGGCGCAGCGCGCGGCGGTTGTGTTAAGACAGAAGGCAGGTCCGAATGTCGGATCGAGGCAGCATGCGCCGGAAATCTGCGGTGTGCAGATGTCGGCGTCGTCGCAGGTCGTAAAGGGCGCTCTCGGGTGACCGCCGTCGGCAAGGCACTCCATGAAGGGGAGATTCTGGCAGACATTGTCGTCAAAACAGCACGCACCCGTCGGCGGAGGCGGCGGCGCACACGGTGCATTCTGACACGTCGTACCGTCGCCCTGGTAATCGCCGCCATCGGCTTCACAGCGATCGGCAGTCGTCATGACGCATGCGTTCGCAGGCAATCCGAAGATCGACACGCAACATGCACCGACGGGAGGCGGCGTTGTGCAGCCGTTATCGGCGCAATTCGTGAGCGGCCCCTGAGGCACGCCCATCATCTGGAGACACATGATCGGCGGCGCATCGATACAACTGCCATCCGGAAGGCAGCATGCAACGGGCGGCGGCGGCATGATCGGGCAACCGATGTCCGGATCCGTGCAAAGCGTTCCGACGCCCATGAAGACGCCGCCATGATTGTCGCACGCATGCTCGGGAATCACGACGCAGATGGCGAAATTGCCGGGCGTCGAAATGCAGCACGCGCCGCGTGCGCCCCCAGGTGCAGCGCCGGCGTTCGGGCCGCCGAACATCATCATCTGGGAGAATGGCGCGATGTCGCGGCCGTCGACCACGCCGTCATGGTTCACGTCGGCCAATGCGACGTAGGCCGGATCCGTAATCTGTCCGAGCAGTACGCGCTGAAATATCTCGCGATCGCTGGATTCGATGACCGAGTTTCCGTCAAAGTCGCCGGCGAGCGACACCGACGAGATACACAGACATAAACACGCACACCACGCCATCGTGGCCCGGAATCTTGTTGCGGGGGGTTTTGACATCACTGGAGTGCTCCTTCAGGCGTCTGGCCTAACCTTCCACCAAACCTCGCGCTCGCCACGCGATGATCGAACAAAAAAACTGTCGTTGGCCCGACCAGCGGGGGTATCCGAACACAACGTCGAAATAACTGTCCAAGACCAACGACAGATGAGTAACTTGCCTAATTCCTCTGCGATCCGAAGCGGCGCGACACACCGCGGATCTAACCGCTGCACGACAGCAACGGACCGAACGAAAGTCCTGTAATGCAACGCGCATGCCAATCCAGGATCGCGTCCCGTATTCAACGCTAACTTTGCGACAGTCCGAAGGTTACTACGGGGCGTTGATTCCCCGACAACCAACTCTCCGAGTTTCGATATGGCCGCCCGTCGCCATTGTGGCGAAAAAAGTCGCCACAATCAGCGAGATCCATGTCCGAAGCGGTGTTTTTTCCCGGTGTCCAGTCGGCCGTCACCACACTCACGCACGACGGTCCCGGCAATTCGGAATCCCACCCAATTTCCCGTCATGTCTGCCTTCCTGCGTTCGCCCGATCGAGCATTCGACGGAGCTGTCTCCGGCCTCTGGCAGGGATGATGCGACCGATCAAATGGCCGGACAGTCGCACAGTCGCCGCTCCCACGAACATCGGATCGAATCGCAGGGCGTTCGGTCACAGCGATGCTAGTCAAGATGAGTTTCCCGCATTCTGACCACCGACAGGACGACAACGACATTGCGACGCCGTACCCGAAACGCGTACAATCGCAGCGTCGCGAGCCGTCTGACCAAAGAAGCCCATGTACTCGAATCGAGCGCCATCGTTGATCCGGCCTCGCGCGATCCTGTTGTCCGCCACCCTGATCGCGCTCCTGCAGCCGAACCGCGCGCCGGCGCAGTGGCCGTTCGAGACGCAGACGAACAACTGCAACGGAATCCTGCCGGTCTCCCAATTCGACGGCGTAGCCGATCGCGCCATCCGGCGCACCGATTCCGGAGCTGATTCGGCGCTTCAGCTCGGGCAACATCGCGCCGCGGAACTGATCGGCATCCGCGCCGGCAACTGGTCGCCGTTGAATCCGACAATCAATCGATTCGTCGGTTGTTGGAACCCGAGCGGCCACTTTCTTCGGCTGGAGCTCGCCTTCGACGGACTGATGAATCCCCCAGGTCGCGTCGGCCTTTCGACGCCGGACTATGCGCCGTTCGAATTCGGCCCGCATCCCGTATCCGGATTCGTCGAACTCGATGTCGACGACAACGTGGATTCCGGCGGCGACATCAACAACCCCGAGAACATGTACCCCGGCAACATCGCTCGCTTCGGCGGATTGCCGACGAATCCCGAGCTTATCGACCGCATTGCGACATTGGGAGTGGACAACACCGGATTTCTCAGCCCGGCGCCGCACGTCGAACGCAGCGGTGAGGATTTTCACATCGCGCTCTTCGGCGATCTGATCGACGAAACCATAGAGATCGCCGGCGACGGCGACGGTATCTTCGAGTCCGGAGAAATCTGGATCATTCGCGGAAAACTCCTGCATCGCGCCCACGGGTACGCCATCTTCAGCGCCGCCAACGGAAACGGCGATTACGAACCCGTCGTCGACCTCGAATTCCGACACAATGCCAACGCCGACGTGACCGTCGTTTCGCTGGTTTACCCGATCAACAACGTGGGCGCCGCAGCGATGACAGGAGAAATCGTACAGGCGTTCGACAACAGCAGCGCGAACCAGAACTCGATTCTTGAAGGATTGATCGATCTTTCGGCCAGCGTTCATTCCATCAGCCCGCCGCTTCATAACCACCCGGCATTTCCGCTGATACAACCTTGGGAGACGCAGAATCCGAACGCCAGCATGGACGTCTCGCAATGGCGCATCACTTGTCACGTCGGAATGTCCTATCCGGCGCAGGATCTGTTCGGCGCATTCATCGCGTGGACCGACGCCTACCCCAATGCGGCCAGCGGTGATTTTGACGGCGATGGGATCGTGACGACTCAGGATCTCGGCGCCTTCGACGCATTCATCTCGCAACACGACGGCCAGTTTCCCATCGATGCGGACAACGCGATCAACGGCCGAGTCACACTGCCTGACTTCGGTGCGAATTTCAGCCTGTTCGACATCAACTACGACGGCAAAGTGGACGATCGCGATCGAACAACCGTGCCGCTTGGCGGCGATATCAACGGCGATCAACACGTCGACCTGGCTGACGCGGCCGACTTCGTGGCGGCGCTTCTCGACCCGGCGTTTCCATTCGCCGCGTGCGAAGCGACGCCACCATTCGGCGCATGCTGCATCGACGCAGCGTTCGGCCCGGACCTGTGCTTCGACGGCGATCCATCGGACTGCCAATCTCAGGGTGGGATATTTCAGGGCCCCGGTACGACATGTGCGATGGATGGCTGCGTCTTTCCGGTCGGCGCGTGTTGCGTCATCGGCTTTGGCCCGTCGACAACATCGTGTTTCGAGGCGACGTTGACCGAATGCGTCCAGGTCGGCGGAACCTATTACGGCCTGAACACGACGTGCAACGACCCGATCGTGACCTGCGAGTCGAACTTCAACGAAGGTGCCTGCTGCCTGAATTCCTTTGAAGTGCGATGCATCGTCATGACGTCAGCCGAGTGTCAGGGCGCAGGCGGCGCATTCCAGGGCGTCGGCACGCTTTGCAGCGATCCGCAAATCGCCTGCTCGAATCAAGCCACTTTGTCGCCGTGTTGCCTGCCGCAAACGGGGTGCGTGATGCTGAATCCTGTCACGTGCGTCAACCAGGGAGGATTGCCGGCGTTGGGTGCGTCGGCATGCACCGAAGTCACTTGCCCGTCACCCGGTGCGACTGGCGCATGTTGCATGCAATCCGCCGGCGCCGTCGGTTGCCAGGAACTTACCGCCTCGGCGTGTTTCCAGTTCGGAGGCACTTACCTGGGCGACGGCCTGTCCTGCACGAACACCCAGTGCGGCAGCTCCCCGGTTCGCGCCTGTTGCAGTCCCAGCGGGCAATGCCAGACGCTTCCGCTATTCGATTGCCTCTTGTCAGGCGGCGCTCCTCAGCCAGGCGGCATTGACTGCGCCAACGCGGACTGCTTCAACGTCGCCCAGAGCGTCGGCGCCTGTTGTGTGGAGATTCCGGCGCTTGGGGCACCTCACTGCATCGAGATGTCGGATTCCGATTGCGCCCTTCAGGGGGGCGACTTCGCCGGCATCGGGAGCAATTGCCAGTCGCCGGCGATTGCCTGCCAAGGCGGCAGTGGACCGATTACGACCTTACCTTCAACGTTTGTCGACGTATTGCTTGGGCGGAACAACGACGCGGATGCCGTTAATGCCGCCGATGTCGATCGGAATTCAATCGTGGACGGTCGCGATATCCAGCCCTACGTCAATCTGCTCCTTGGCAATGGAGCGTTCGCGACGGGGGCGTGCTGCGTCTCCGGCTTCGGCGCCCAGTCTGTCTGTTTCATCGCTTCGAATCAGGACTGCGATATCGCCGGCGGCAGCTTCCACGGCATCGGCGCGCCGTGCACCAACAGTTGTGACTCGATGGAATCGATCACGATGGCGTGCTGTCTGCCCAATGGATGCGTCGATCTGACGCCAATGGATTGCGCCGCGAGTGGCGGCATCAGCGATCCGGACACACTGCGCTGCAATCAGCGTCGGACGCGGAATCGCCTGCAACGTTGTGACGTGAACGCCGACGGCCGCATCGATAGCGGTGACATCCAGGCGTTTGTCAGCCGATTGTTGGAGAATTGACTTGAGCCTGCGAAACACGCGGCCAACTCGACAATACGCACGTCCGTGGGGATGCAGTGCGGCTCTGCGCCGCGGATTCTCACTGCTCGAAGTGCTCGTCGTGATCTCCGTGATCGCCATTCTCCTGGGCCTGCTTTCATCGGCGCTCAGCGCCAGCCGGCGCGCGGGGCTCAATCTTCGATGCATCAGCCAGATGCAGAGCATCGCCTTCGAGTTCCGGATCTTCGCCGACGACTTTTCCGCACGATCGCGAGGGGAAAGCGAGCAACTCGGGCCCGATCGCTTCTACATCGACGATTTTCAGGACAGCATGTATCGCATCGACGAATTCTGGGATGCAGGGCCCTACGCGCTCGTTCCATATGAAGGCCGCCAGACGATGATGTGCCCCGCCGGGCCGCAGGACCTGTCGCGGCGACCCGGGCTGACGGCATTTCAGGACGCGCTGTGGCCGCCGCAGAACGTCAGTCTCGCGTTCAATCGTCGGCTGTGGCGTGACGGCGTCACACCCGGCATCCGGCAACTGTCGTCGCGCGTGCTGTCGTTCCCGAATACGCCGCTGGTGATCGATATCGATGGCGCTGCCGCGACAGCGGCCTCACACGAGTCAACCTATATGGCGCCGCCCGTGCCGGATCGCGACGACATTTATGCAACCGGCGCCTACTGGTATCCCTCGTTTCGGCACGGTGTCAGCGTGAACGTGGCCTTCATCGGCGGTCACGTCGCGTCGTCAAAGTCGCCGATGACCGAATCCTCGTGGCGTTGGGACTATGTGCCCTGATCCCCGCCGATCGCGCGACTATCAGACGCCCGCTTCGCCAATGTTCGAATTCCCGATACATGCACGCACGCAAAGAAACGACGGGACACGCCTCTTTCAGGCGAATCGACCATGAGCATCCGAACCAAGTGCGCCCTCTTGCTGATCGCCTTCGAAGCCACGCTCGCGGGCACGATCCTGTTCACGCTTTTTTATACCACTGTCTATTTCGGTGAGGCGGCGCAGTCTTTCAGCGTCTCGCGCGTCACGGTCGACGAAATCGGCCGCCTGCGCAGTGCCGTATTGAATGAGAAAGCCCGAGTCGAAGCGGCGGATGCACGACCCGCCGACCGCGAGGATCTGGCGCGCAGCGAAACGGACATTTCGCGCCTCGTCGCCAACCTCGGCGCCGCCCTGGATGTGGGCGATCGTGAGCGACTCGAGTCCCTCAATGAACGCCGCCGCACCAGCGTTCGCGTCGCCATGGATCGGGCGCGAGAGGTTCAAGCCGCTGACGCGTCCGTCGCCGTACATCACGAATTCGATCAGTTCCTCGGCCAGCTCGAAGCGAAGACGTGGGAGTCCGTCCGGCTCGCCGTCGAGCAAACGACCGAGGCGCAGTCGACGACGGCCATCGTTCTGACGACGACGATGACGATCGGTGCACTGCTCGGCGTCGCCGGCATCTGGCTCGTGCGCCGTTGGGTGCTGGTGCCCGTGCAGGATCTGAAAGTCGCGGCGGACGATCTCGGCCGCGGCCATCGCGACAACCCGGCGAAAGTCAGCTCGGCCGACGAACTCGGGCAACTCGCGATCGCCTTCAACAAGATGGCCGCTGATCTCGGCGTCATGGAAAAGCGGATGGTACAGCGCGAGCGCCTCGCGGCCATGGGCGAACTCGTGTCCTACATCACGCACAACATTCGCAATCCGCTCGCGGGCATCCAGAGTTCCGCCGAAATCACGTGCCAGCACGCGACGCCCGACTCACCCATCGTCGAGCAACAGCGGAATATCATCCGCGCGATCGAACGATTCCTTCGCTGGTTGCGGCAGATTGAACACGCCTGCGGCGGTCCCCTCGACATCGAGACAGAGCCGACGGACATTCACGAACTGATCGACGCTGTCGTTTCAGTTTTTCGCCCCATGGCGGACCAGGACGACGTGACGATTGTCGCAACGCACAACGGCGCGCCCCATTGCGTTCCGCTCGACCCGCGACAATTCGAACAGGCGCTGACGGCCGTCGTCGGAAACGCGATTGAAGCAGTCGGCAAGCGGGGACGCGTGACGATTTCCGTCGCCGTTGCCGACGACGCCGAGCATTGGGAACTCGCTGTGACCGACACGGGGCCCGGCGTGCCTGCCGATGTCCGCGAGCACGTCTTTGAGCCGACGTTCAGCACCAAGCGCCATGGTCACGGCCTGGGTCTCGCCCTCGCGCGGAAAATCGCCGAACTGCATGGCGGCGAGCTGGAATGCGACGACAATCCGCGCGGCGGCGCCGTATTTCGGTTTATCATGCCGATTGAGCCACATGAGGACTCTTGAGATGACGCGGATTCTGATCGTCGATGATGAACGAACGCTCCTCGCGAACCTGGCGCTACAGCTTGGCCGGGCCGGCTATCAGTGCAAGGCCGTCGACAACGCCGCCGCCGCCATCCGTGCGCTCGAAGAAAGCGAGCCCGACATCGCCCTCGTCGACATCCGACTGCCGGACATGAGCGGACTTGAGCTGATTGCGGAATTGCGGCAGGCGGGCCGCGATTTTCCGATCGTCGTGATGACGGCATACGGCTCCGTCGAAAACGCCGTCGAAGCGATGAAAGTCGGCGCGAGCGACTATCTTCAGAAACCCGTGTCGATCACCGAGCTCGAAGTCGTTCTCGATCGCGTGCTTCAACACAATCGCCTGCGCGATCGGCTGGATGTCTTCGAACGCGAACGCCGCAGGCAGGGCGCGGAACGCCGCATCGTCGCGGCGCACGAGAGCATGGAGCGCGCTCTCGAATTGGCACAGAAAATTGCCTCGCAACCCCCCGACGACAGCGGCAATCTGCCGACGGTTCTGGTCACAGGCGAAACGGGCACGGGAAAGGACCTGCTCGCGCATCGCATCCACGATCTCGGGCCGAACACGGATGAGCCCTTCGTTCAGATCAACTGCACGGCCCTGCCCGGACCGCTCGCCGAGGCGGAGCTGTTCGGCTACGAGAAGGGTGCGTTCACCGACGCGAAGACGAGCAAGAAGGGCCTCTTCGAAGTCGCCGGCAACGGCACCGTCTTTCTTGACGAAATCGGCGACATGCCGATCGAACTGCAAGCGAAGCTCCTGCTCGTGCTGGAGAAGCGCGAGTTCCGACGACTCGGCGGCACACGCGAGCGACAAGTCCGCGCTCGAACCATCGCCGCGACAAACTGCAATCTGACGCGGCTCGTGACCGAAGGACGATTCCGCAAGGATCTGCTGTTCCGATTCCAGGCGCTGTCGATCGAGCTACCGCCCTTGCGGGAGCGCGGCGACGATCTGTTTCTGTTGACGAATCACTTTCTTGAGCAGCGGGCGCTGCGTCTGCATCGACCGACGCCGAGACTCTCGCGCGCCGCCAAAGACGCCATGCGCCGCTACTCGTGGCCGGGCAACGTACGCGAACTCGACAACGTGCTGCAGCGCGCGATGCTGATCACCGACCGAGATACGATCGAACCGGCGGATTTGAATCTGTCGCAGAGCGATCTCGGAACCGGCCCCGTCAGCCTTGACGCGTTTCGATTTCCTTTCGGGAGCGAGGAGTGCACGCTCCTTCGCGTCGAGGAGATGCTGATCCGCCAGGCGCTGGAACATTGCCACGGCAATGTGTCGGAAGCGGCGCGAATCCTCGGCATGCGTCGCGGCACCCTGCGGCATCGCCTGGAAAAGCTGTCGCTGACACCGAAGCAGTAGGCGTCGCTTGTCTCCGACGAAGCAGACGGCACGACCCAGAAAACAAGTCGATCAAAGTCGCCAAATCGTGCAGACCTTGATTGACGAGGTTAATATGGAGATATGTTCGATCCGTCCGGCCCCCAGAGCTTTGCCACAACGCACTGGAGCCTTGTCCTCGCCGCCGGATCCGGCGAGTCCGCAGACACACGCGCGCAATCCGCGCTGGAGGAACTCTGCAGGACCTACTGGTATCCGCTCTATGCCTTCGCTCGTCGTCGCGGCCTCGCTGCGAATGATGCCCAGGACATGACCCAGGCCTTCTTCGCGAGCATCATCGAGTCAAACGGACTTTCCGCAGCCGATCCGGCGCGCGGCCGATTTCGATCTTACCTGCTCGGTGCAATGAAGCACTTCCTGGCAAACGAATGGCATCGCGACCAGGCGAAAAAACGCGGCGGCGGCGTCCGGATTGTCGAATGGGACGCGCTCGATTCTGAATCGCGATTCTCAAGCGGCGCATCGAGCGACGATCCGGAGATGGCTTTCGACCGTGAGTGGGCGCTTGAAATCGTCGCAGCCGCCATGCGCGATCTGCAAAGCGAGATGCAGAGAGCCGGAAAGTCGTCTCAATTCGACGTGCTGAAGGGCGCACTGGTCGGCGATGAAGGCGTAACACGCACGCAAATGGCCGAACAACTGAAGACAACGCAGGATGCGGTCAAAGTCGCCGTGCATCGACTTCGAAGGCGATATCGCGCATTGATTCGTAGCGCCGTCGCCGAAACCGTCGGCAGCACGTCGGATCTGGACGACGAATTACGGTACCTGGTGGACATTTTGCGGAAATCCTGATTTTTTCCGTAACCTGCCGCCGGACTTCTGTCAGGAAGATGTGAATGGTCCCTCGTCAGGAGATGGATTCATGAACGCTTCCGAAAAAAGAAGATGCCCGCATTGCGGAACCGAAGTGGCGTCAAATTCGACAGACGCACTCTGCCCCGCGTGCCTTTTGTCAGGCGCCGTGGGGACGCTCAGCGGCCGGACCGTCACAATGACGATGGCGCCCGGCGGCCCCCTCTCGCTTCACGGTCCCGCCGATCTGCCGTGCGACTTCGGCGCATATCGGCTGCTTGGCCTGCTGGGTCGCGGCGGTATGGGCGTCGTGTATGAGGCAGAAGAGCGCGCGACGGGCCGCCGTGTCGCGCTCAAAGCGCTCGGCCTGCAGCTCGATTCCCCCGACATGCGACAACGATTCCTTCGGGAAGGCAGACTCGCGGCGCGGGTCAACCATCCGAACAGCCTCTATGTCTTCGGAAGCGACGAGGTCGACGGTCTCCCCATCATCACGATGGAGATCGCCGGCGCCGGCACGCTCAAGGACAAGCTCAAGGCCCGGGGCCCGCTGCCCGTCGCCGAAGCGGTCGACGCGATCCTCGATGTCATCGCCGGCCTCGAATCGGCCCAGTCCTGCGGCGTCTTGCATCGCGACATCAAGCCCTCCAACTGTTTCGTATGCCCGGACGGCGCCGTCAAAGTCGGTGACTTCGGCCTTTCAATTTCCACGCTGGCTAAGTCGGATTCTCTCGTCACGTCGCACGGCATGATCATGGGAACGCCCGCCTACGCATCGCCCGAGCAACTCCGAGGCGATACGCTTGACGTGAGAGGCGATATCTACTCCGTCGGCGCAACGCTCTATACGCTTCTGACGAACAAGGCGCCGTTCGAAGGGGAGAACGCCATCCAAGTCGTCGCCAACGTCGTCAAAGAAGCCCCGACGCCCATATCGAACCTGCGCAGCAACGTACCGGCGACGCTCGATCGGATCGTGGCGCGTTGCCTCGCCAAGGATCCGGCGCAGCGCTATGCCGATTACGCGGCATTGCGTAACGCACTGATCCCGTTCAGCTCCGCCCAGCCGCAGCCCGCTTCGATTCTGGACCGCGTCACGGCCGGCTGGATTGATTTTCTCATCGCGCTGCTGCCACCCTACGTCGCTCTGATGCTCCTCGTCGGCGCCGAAGCGTTGCTCGTTCGACCGCTCGTCGAGCGTACATTTGTCTCAGCCAGGTACTACTTTCTGCTCTTCGGCTGCGGATGGCTCTACTTCGCAATCAGCGAGGGCATCTGGGGTGCGGGCCTCGGCAAGTGGCTCAAGGGCCTTCGCGTCATGCGCACGAACGATCGGCGTCCCGGCGTATTGCGCGCGTCCATCCGCTACCTGATCCCCATTGCATGCTGCGAGGGCATTCGAATCCCTGCCACGATGACATTCATTCACGATGCCCAATGGAGCGGATGGCAAACGGCCGGCTTTGTTCTCGTGGCCGTTGCGTGCGGCTGGATCCCGGGCCTGCTGGCGATGGCGACCAATCGTGAGATGGGCAATTCGACGCTCTGGGACTTGGCCAGCGGAACCCGCGTCGTCATCCGGCCCATGGGAATGCCGCGACGCGCCATCGCGCCGATCGTCGAATGCGAAACACCGGCGGAAAACGCCGAAATGATGGGTCCGTACAGCGTTGTCAGCGCAGTGATTCCCGAGAGTTGGATCGTCGCCATCGATCCGGTCTTGCGACGCCGCGTCTGGCTGCTGCGCCGGAACGCAACAGGTCCGTCAGTTGCGCGACGCGACGTGGCGCGCCCCGGGCGCTTGCGCTGGTTGCAGACAGTGGAATCGCACTCAGCGACATGGGATGCGTACGAAGCCCCGGCAGGCCGACCACTCGACGAACTTGCCAGACCCGGGCGACGAGTGCCCTGGGCTGCGGCGCGGTATTGGCTGCACGATCTGGCATCGGAGCTTTGGGACGCTTCAAAGGACCAGACGCTCCCTGCTCAGTTGAGTCGGGACCAAGTTTGGATCACGGCGGAGAATCGCGCCGTCGTGCTGGAGCGTCCGTGGCCAAACGTCGACGAACCCGCAGACACATACTCCGTCGACAGCGTCGCCGGCCAACAACAGTTCCTCTTCGACGTGGCCCGATGCGTCGACCCGACAAGCGTTCCGCTCCATGCCCGACCGATACTGCGAAACATCGAGGCGCACAAATTCGAGAGGCTCAGTTTCCTCACGGGAACAATTCGCGGTCTATTGGACTTTCCGGCGGACGTCAGCCGTGGGATTCGCGCGGCCTCAATACTCGTGCTGCCGCTGTATATCTGGATTGCGTTCCTCGTCGGCCGCTATCACGACAAACCATGGGACGAACCCGCCGGAATCCTCATCGTGTCGACTCTGATCGTCCTCGGCGCGATCGCGCTGCTACAACTCCTCTCATTGCCGTTCCGATGCACGGCGAGTCAGTCCATATTCCGGCTCGCCGTCCTAGGGGCGGATGGCCGACCGGCGACGTTTCCGCGGCTGCTCCTGCGATGGACGATCGGTTGGGGGCCGCTGCTGGTCCCCGCAATTCTCGTCGCCTTGTTGATTCACAGGTCGGACGAATTCGCATTCGGGTCTTCGGCCGTCCTGCTGGCCCTGTGGCTCGCGGCCGCCGCGAGTTCAATCGTCCATCCGCATCGCGGAATTCAGGATCGGTTGGCCGGAACCTGGGTGGTCCGCAGATAGTTGCGCTGCAAGAATCGTCAAGCCGCAATATTCCGTTACATGCAACCAATGCCACGATGTGGCACTACAATTGGCTGACGCAATGCCTCCGACAGTCGTGATGGTTCCGTCAGTTGTGATGGTTCCGGCAATCTCTTGAATTCAATATCGGGGAGTGCGGGCGTCTCGCCCGCACGAAACCAACGTCCGTGCGGGCGAAGAACTCACACATCCCCGATTGAATCGAGCCGCAATCCTGAGGCACTGCGTCATCGTTTCGCGCTCCAGAGTTCGGGTCTCGGCGTGAAACGACAAATCGTCTCGAATCCGCGACCTGCTCTAATCACAATTCAATGGAAAGGGAGGTAGCCCATGTCCGAGATACTCACACGCAATCTGACAATCCGTACGACTGCCATCCTGGCGACAGCCGCATTTGTGCTCCGCCCGTCAGTCGCAATTGCGCAGCCCGACGACGTCGCCGATGTCTCGTCGACACCCCTGAATGCCGACGGCGACGAACACAAGCAGTATTTCCTCATCGGGGATACCGACACCGCGCGGGCGCCGAAGTCCGGCTTCGGACTGCTCGTCGTGCTTCCGGGCGGCGACGGCAGTGCGGAATTTCATCCCTTCGTCAAACGGATCTACAAGAATGCACTGCCGGACCATTATCTCGTCGCACAGCCCGTCGCCGTGAATTGGACGAACGATCAGCAGATCGTCTGGCCGACGGAAAAGACGCCAGTCGATGAACAGAAGTTCACGACCGAGCAGTTCATCGAGTCCGTTATCAGCGATGTGAAGAAACACCACAAGATCAACGATAAGCGCGTCTACACGCTGAGCTGGTCGTCGAGCGGCCCCGCCGCCTATGCGACGGCGCTCCAGAAGAAAACGGCCGTTTGCGGCTCATTCATCGCGATGTCCGTCTTCAAGCCGAACTACCTGCCGGACCTGGAGATAGCCAAGGGACGGCTTTTCTACATTTTCCATTCCCCTGACGATCGCGTTTGCCCGTTTCGAATGGCCGAGGAGGCTCGCGATCAGTTAAAGGAGGCAAAAGCCGTCGTCGAGTTCCAACGCTATGACGGCGGTCACGGCTGGCGCGGCGATGTTTTCGGCAACATCCGTCAGGGCATCGATTGGCTCGAATCCATGTCCAAGAAGAAGATCAAACAGGCGAGAAAGGAGGCCGAAACGGGAGAGAAGAAGGAAGAGACGTCCGCCCCGAAACCGGCTCGCGCTCGTAGACAGCCATGAACCGATCGCTCCGATTACCGCCAGTCAAGCCAGGCCTGCCGTTGACCCGCCGCCAATTGAGGCCGATCAACAGCCGCGCAACACGTTGATACCCCGATACACAGCCTTGCGCGAAAGCTCCTGCCGACCACGTCGCGTATGCGATTCCGTTTGACCTCAACTCACGCGCGCGGTATCTCTCGCGCCGTGGCGAAGTGGAACGAAACAGATCTGATGATGATGCACCGCGCCCTGGAACTTGCCGCCAGGGGGCAGGGGCTCGTCGAGCCCAACCCAATGGTCGGCTGTGTCATCGTCAAGTCCGGGCGAATCGTCGGCGAAGGCCATCATCAGAAATTCGGCGGTCCCCATGCCGAAATCCACGCCCTTCGAAAAGCCGGACGAGCCGCCAGAGGCGCGACGGCCTACGTCACACTCGAACCCTGCGCCCATCATGGCAAGACGCCGCCGTGCACCGATGCACTGATTCAGGCTGAGATCTCCCGCTGCGTTGTCGCAACGCGCGATCCCAATCCGCTCGTCGCCGGGCGAGGCATTTCCGCTCTGCGAAAGGCCCGCATCCAGGTTGCGACCGGTCTGCTGTCCGGCGATGCGCAGCGATTGATCTCCCCATTCTCGACCTTCCACAAATTGTCACGACCTTACGTCACGCTGAAGTGGGCCCAGTCTCTCGACGGCAAGATTGCGACGCGCTCAGGTGACTCCAAGTGGATCACGTCGACGGAAAGTCGGCGGCGAGCTCACGCGCTTCGCGCACGTGTGGACGCGATCATCGTCGGTATCGGTACCGTCCTGGCGGACGATCCGGAATTGACAGCCCGACATGTCAAGCCGAAACGCATTGCCACGAGGATCGTTCTCGACTCGCAACTTCGAATTCCCAAAACGTCCAAACTGGTTCGGACGGCGACGGACGTGCCGACCATCGTCGTCGGATCTGGCTGGCGCCTGCAGTGGCGTCGGCCGGAGGCGGCCCTCGAGCGGGCAGGCGTCGAAGTCCTGCTGCTGCCGGAGGCGGACGGCGGAATCAACGTGCCGATGCTCCTCCGAATGCTCCGCGAGCGGCAGATGACCAACGTCATGGTTGAGGGCGGCGGCCGGGTCCTCGGATCATTCGTCGACCAGAGGCTCGCGGACGAAGCGGAAGTCTATGTGGCCCCTCGCCTGATCGGCGGCACGGGGGCTCCGGGGCCCCTGGCCGGCAACGGCCCCGAGACGATGGGCGATCTTATCGGCTTGGCCAGCGTCGAACGCGCCGACTGCGGACCGGACATTTGCTATAATCTCAGGTTCGGACCGTAGTTCGGTAATGGGGAGTCCCTGCGCCAACGGGTACCGAAGCGCCCGGGCTCGAAACTCTCCGGTGCGATCTGACTCTCGAAGAATCCATACTCAGGAGTGCGACGATGACCCGTTTGGCATACGTCTTGGCTGCGTGCATCACTCTCGTGACGGGAAAATCCGTCATGGCGGACGCCGCATCGGCGAAGAAGATTCTCGCGCAGGCTCAATCCGTCGCCGCCGAAATCAAGTCCATCTCATTCGACGCGAGCTTCCTCGGAGACGGTGAACTCGGCAAATCCCTTCCCGTGATGGACGCCGTCGTCCACATGTCGAGAGCCGAATCGTCCAAGTCCCCCATGATCCGCATCGATGGCTCGAAGAGCATGCCGCGCGGTCTCGATTCGATGCCGTTCCGCTTCGTTTCCAACGGTGTGACCGCCGCCTACGCCGATGACTTTCGAAAAGTCTACATGTCAGGTACCGATGGCGACGCGAATCCTCAGGAACGAATTCGTCTCGTGCCGCCGTACTATCTGACGCCCGATGCGTTCAGTCGCGAATTGGAGGCAAAGAGCCTCGCCCTTGGCAAGCCGCGGGAAGTCGCCGGAGTGCTCTGCCATGTCGTCGAAGTGTCGTATGACGCCACCGGATTGCAGCGCGCGACGATCTGCCTGGGCCAGGAGGATTTCATCGTTAGAAGCGTCATCGTGCCGCGGCCGATTCCTGCCGCCAAGAACATCACGCCGTCCGTTGTGTCCGCTGAGATCTTCATGGCCCGCAATGTCGCGATCAATCGCGAAATCGCGGCAAAGTCCTTTTCACTGGCCCTTCCCAATGGCTACAGAGTTCAACCGTTTGTCGCGCCCACGCCCCGTCGAAGCAATGGGATGCTCGCCGCCGGCACGAATGCACCGGACTGGACGCTGCAGGATGTCGAGGGGAATGACGTCTCGCTCAAATCGCTCCGAGGAAAGGTCGTCGTCATCGATTTCTGGGCATCATGGTGCGGCCCCTGCAAAATGGCCATGCCGTACCTTCAGAAGCTCCATGACAAGTACAAGGACAAGCCCGTCAAAGTCTTCAGCGTGAACTGCCGCGAACGCCGAGGCGACGCCGCCGCACGCAAGTACATTCAGGACAATAAGCTCACCTACCCGCAACTCTTCAACGGCGATGACACCGCCAACGCCTATATGGTGCGCGGCATCCCGACGATGTACGTCATCGGGACCGATGGAAAAATCCTCCACGCCGAACGCGGCTTCCGACCGGATCTCGTCCAGTCCATGAGCCAGGTAATCGACGAACATCTCAAACAGCCGACCGCCAAGGCCGACGACGCCGCCAAGTCCGAGAAGACGGCAAAAGCAGGGTAATTCGACCGACCCTCGATTCGGGGGTTCCCTTCATCGTCGGTTGTACTACAATGTAGAACAACCAGGCGCGCCTAGCCCACGCGACCTTGCGGATCTGACCAAATGACCCCTTTTTTCACGCTCGTTGTCTATTGCCTCTTCGTGATGGGTGCGTCGCTTTTCGGCGGCATTCTTCCGACGAAACTCAGGCTCACGCATCGCTCCATGAATCTCGTGATGGCGCTTGTCGCCGGCGTGATTCTCGGCATCGGTCTGTTCCACCTGTTGCCGCATGCCGTCGCCACGTCCGGCGCGATCCCAGGCGCCCTGGATCGCGCGCTCATGTGGATGATGTTCGGTCTCCTGTCGATGTTCCTCGTCACGCGAACGCTGCACGGCCATCAGCATGTACCTGACCCGGCGAGAGCGCACGAGGTTGTCGACGCAGGCCACGCCAATCATCATCATCCCGACCGACAACGACACAACTGGATCGGCATCGCGCTGGGCATGTCCATACACTCGATCTTCGACGGCATCGCTCTTGCAGCCAGCGTCTCTGACGAACATGCCGTCAAGGCCGGCAGCCTGCTTCTGGGCCTTGGCACGTTTGTCGCCGTCTTCATGCACAAGCCGCTTGACGCGATGTCCATCACGTCGCTCATCGTTCGAGGCGGCGGCTCCGCCGGGCTCAGCCGAATCGTCAACATCGGCTTCGCGCTTCTCGTGCCGATCGGCGCCGGCGTCTTCAGCCTCGGCGTCACGCAGTTCAGCCATCGCGCCGACATGATCATCAGCGCGGGCCTGGCCTTCTCCGCCGGCGTGTTCACGTGCATCGCGCTGGGCGATCTCCTCCCCGAATTGCACTTCCACCCGCGCGATCGGATTCGGCTCAGTTCGGCGCTCGTCGTCGGCGTCCTCCTGGCCCATCTGATGGGTTCGCTCGAACCGGCTCACTTGCACCTGCCCCACGGCGATCTGCATTCACCGACGACGGCAGGCACAAGCGTTGCACCAGACGACGACGCCGATCATGCCGCGCACGATCATCACGAACATTAATCGCGAGGCCCTTCGCGGAATTGCGCATATAATCTCCGACGCGAGCGAAGAACCGTTTCACTGCGTTCAAGGGTCGATCCGTCCGGAGGTATTCATGTATCGCTGTCTTCTGTGCGCCGCGCTGATTGCATTTTGTCCGGCCCTGGCTTCGGCCGAACCGACGCCGATGACGACAGTTCCCGGCACGGGGCCGACACTTAGTGCGGCTCTATCGCCGGAACTTCGACAGAAGGCCGAGTCCTCGATCGTTGCCGGCTTGAAATACCTTGAGCGCCAACAGGACCCCGACGGCGGCTGGTCGGACAGCTATCGACCCGCCGTGACGGCCATCGTCGCCCGCGCCTTCGCCCAAAATAAAGAATATGGTCCCAGGCATCCCGTCGTCCGCCGCGCCGTCGAGTACATCCTCAAGTTCCAGCAATCAGACGGCGGTATCTACGAACGCGAAAACAACCTCGCGAATTACCAGACAAGCGTCGCATTGACCCTGCTCGCCGATCTCGATCTGCCTGAATACAAAGGACAAATCGCGCGGGCGCAGGCGTTTCTCACGAAGCTCCAATTCGACGACGAAGAGAGTATCGACCAGGACAATAACTGGTACGGCGGCGCCGGCTACAACAGCGCCAAACGGCCCGACCTCTCCAACACCCAAATGATGCTCGAAGCGCTCCACGAGAGCGGTCTGCCCGCGGATCATCCCGTCTATCAGAAGGCCCTTACATTTGTCTCGCGCTGCCAGATGAACGCGGCGACAAACGACCAGCCCTTTGCGTCACGCGGAAGCGACGGCGGCTTCATCTACAGCCCAAATGCCGGCGGTGAATCAAAGGCAAGCCAGGGCCTCTTCGAAATCGGCACGCCGCGCCAATCGTACGGCACCATGACTTACGCCGGATTCAAGAGCATGCTCTATTGTGGTGTTGAACGCGACGATCCGCGCATCAAGGCGTGCCTCGAGTGGATACGCAACAACTACACGCTTGAGGTCAATCCCGGCATGCCGGATCGCGATTCGAAAGACGGCCTCTACTACTATTACCATGTATTTGCCAGGGCATTGCACGTCTGGGGCGAGCCGACCGTCGTCGACGCGAAGGGGCAAGAGCACAACTGGCGATCCGACTTGTGTCAAGAACTCCTATCCATGCAGCGCAAAGACGGCAGCTGGTCCAACGACGCCCGACGCTGGCTGGAAAGCGACTCGAACTACGCGACGGCCCTCTCAGTGACGTCAATGCAGATCGCGTTGGGGAAATGAACGTGAAACGAATTCTCGCCGCACTGCTCGCCTGCGCGATCGCGTGCCCGGCCTGTTCGCCGTCACATCGTGAAGATCACGTTTCCGATCGTTCCGCCTGCGATCTTGCGGACGAACGTTCGTCGCAGCCCGCTCCCGCAAATGCCAATACCCGAATGGGGCCATCGACGGCGACGCGGCCGGCCGATCCTCCGGCATCGACTGTCGAGGCGACGAAGCCGCGCCGCATCGAATACAAGCCCGGCATCACGCTCGACTATGCGAAGCTCCAGGTCGAAATCGACGCCCAAGTCATTCTGCGACGCGGGGAACTTGAACTCTTCGCGTGGAGCAAGGCCCCCGTTCCGAAGGAGCACGAGACGATCCTCGTCGTCGATGCCAAACCGAGCGACGTGTACGCCGCCCTCGGGCTCATCGGTCTCACCCCCGGAACGCCGCCGCACTTCGATGCCCAAACCAAAATGCCGATTCCCGCGACCGGCGATCGCGTCGATGTGTTCGTTCGGTACAGGAAGAACAATCGCGACGTGGAACATTCCATCTGCGATTGGGCCATCGACAAGTCCCGCGATCAACCACTCACCAGGCGGGCATGGGTCTTTTGCGGCTCCCATCCGACGGAGAACGGCACCTTCGCCGCCGATATCGAAGGCACGCTCGTCACAGTCGTCGACTTCCCGACTTCGTTGCTCAGCCTTGCAGAAACGCACTCGGAATCCAACGCCGATCTGTGGCTCGTCGCCAACCGCGACGCGATTCCTGACGAAGGAACGCCCGTGAAACTCATCCTCCGGGCTTTTGACGCATCGAAATAAGAATGAACAGCACGTCGCGCGGGATTTGACTCAATTCAGTGCAGCCGGGAAGTTGCAGTGGCGCGATCGGCGCATCGGCTCGCCCACATCAGTAAACCGATGCCGAATGCGATGTGCGCGATGCCGACCCACGCCGGCCACGATTCCGCGCCGCCGCGCAGCGACGCCGGCGACAGGACGCCCGTTCGCATAAACAAGAGCCCCTGGAGCAGGAACAGCCCGCCAAGCAGGAATTTCGCCTTTCCCATACCCCGCCGCGACAGCAGCAGCCAGGCCGTAAGCGTCAGGATCAATTCTCGCCAGAGCGGAAACACGGCGACGCCGTAGGACAGCGACACAGGCACGTTGCTGATTGTCGCCAGCAGGTTGACCTTGTTCCCATCCTTCGAGGACTTCATCGTCTTTCCGCGCCCCGGACCCATCCACTCGCCTTGCGGTGTCACAACCCAGACGTGCCGCAGGTCCGTCACGATGGACGACTGGTACCCTAGCCGGCGCAGAACGGACGCCGCCATCACGGCGCGACCGTCACAATCCTCATGAATGACGCCGCCCGGATCGTTCTTTGCATTCTCGAACATTTCGGCGACCGTCGGCATGTAATCGGCCGATCCCCAGACATTCCAATCCCAGTCGTACTTCACTTTCTCGTAGACGAATCGCTCGACCTCCTTCTGCACGCGCTTCGGGCTGAGGGCGTCGTTCCAATGTCGATCGGCGGGTTGCGACGCCGGCGCCGTATCGGCGGCCATCAACGGGGCGTCGAGGGGCTTGCCGTTCTTGCGGCGCACCTCGTCGGCCTTCTTGTTGAGAGATTCGCGAATCTCGGCTTCCCACGCCGCGAACTGCGGCGCATCGGCGTCGATCATCGCCTCGAAATTTGATATGTGCTGAAGATGTCGGCGGAATTGCATCGGATTGGGGAAGAGCACGAAGAAAAGCACGATCAGAAAGACGGCCCACTTAAGAGGAATCCGCAGATACCAGCGCATCCGTCGGGAGCGATTCATCTCAGCGGCGATTGGCGTGTCGCGATCGTTCATGGCGTCGGATTATAATCAGAGTGTTCGCGGTTTTGGGCCTCAAATCTCAGCCAGCATCCTGCAGATTTGGATCGTAGTTTGCCATGGCCGACCTCCCAAAGCCTGCCGGGTCTGCATCGAATAGTGACATCACCCGTGGAATGTTGATTGAATTGGATCATGCCCGGATAATCAAACGGCCTTGATAGATCAGGGAGAGCGGAGCGACTGAGAATGTTGACCTCATTGAGTTTATCCAACTTCAAGGCTTGGAAATCGATTCACAGAATGCGAGTCGCGCCGATCACATGTTTGTTCGGCACCAATTCATCTGGCAAGTCGAGTATTCTGCAATTCCTCCTCATGCTGAAGCAAACAGCAGATAGTGCAGATAGAGCTGTCGTCCTGCAGTTGGGTGACGAAAAGAGCCTTGTAAGCCTTGGCACGATCACGGATGTGGCTTTCGGAAGAGCAAAGCAGCCGGAGTTATTGGTAGAGGTTGGATGGACGCTTCCGAGCACTCTGGAAATCAAGGACCCTGAGGCGGAGGAAAAATCGCTCTTCGAATCGAAATACATGGAGTTTTCATCGCAGATTGTTGCGAACGGCAGTGGCAAGCTGACGACCAATCGGCTGACCTATGTGCTTGGCCAAGACGCATTTGTCTTCGAGCGAAAGGATGGCAAGAACGAATACGTGCTGTCCACGAATTCATCGTCATTTAGATTTATCCGAGCGATTGGCCGCGCTTGGCCACTCCCTGCACCCGTGAAGTTCTACGGATTCCCCGATGAAGTACGAACGTATCACCAGAACGCCGGATTTCTCTCGGAGCTGGAGCTCGAATTCGAGAGAATGTTGCGAAGCGTCTATTACCTCGGTCCACTGCGAGACTATCCACGGCGTGAGTATACTTGGGCCGGAGGCGATCCCGCCGATATGGGGCGGCGCGGTGAGTATGCCGTTGCCGCGATACTCGCGTCACGTGAACGCGGCGACAAGATCTCTCGGGGCAAAGGGAAACGCAAGCTTAGTCTGGAGCAGTACGTTGCGCATTGGCTAAAGGAATTGAAGCTGATTGAGGAGTTTCGCGTCGAGGAGATCAAGAAAGGCACGAACCTATACCGCGTGCACGTGCAGAAATCGCCAGGCGGCTCTGAGGTGCTTATCACGGACGTTGGCTTCGGTGTATCCCAAGTGTTGCCGGTGCTCGTATTGTGCTACTACGCGCCGCCGGGGTCCACGATTCTGTTCGAACAGCCGGAAATACACCTGCATCCTAGCGTCCAATCTGGGTTGGCAGATGTCTTCATCGACGCGATGCGGGTGAGGGGCGTTCAAATCATCGTGGAAAGTCATAGCGAGCACTTTCTGCGTCGACTCCAACGTCGAATCGCTGAAGCCGAGTTGCTCGATCAAGAGGCGGCCTTGTATTTCTGCGACATCGGTCCGGACGGCTCGAAGCTCCATCAGCTTGATCTGGACCTCTATGGGAACATTACGAATTGGCCCACGGATTTCTTCGGCGATGAAATGCAGGATATTGCGGCGATGTCAGAGGCGACCATGCGCCGGCGTGGTATCACTGGAGCGTGAGCGGTGGTCGTTGTCGACACCAACGTGGCGATGGTCGCGAGCGGGCACGCGCCTCAAGCAGATGACAGCTGCGTTAATACCTGCGTTCAGCGTCTTTGGGAGATCATGAAGAACGGTGGCCTGCTCGTTGACGAGCATGGTCTGATCCTCCACGAGTACACAAGAAGGCTCGGCCATGCCGGACAACCTGGTGCGGGCGAGAAGTTTGCTAAGTGGGCGTTTACCAATCAAGCCACGCCGCCAAAGGTGACTCAGGTTGCGATCAACCGGTGCGACGAACCTGGATGGCGTCAATTCGTCGAATTCCCTGATCTCCCTGAATTGGCGGGTTTCGACACCGACGACCAGAAATTCGTCGCCGTCGCCATTGCCAGCGGCCGAAATCCACCCATTCTAAATGCTGTGGATTCCGATTGGTGGAACGCCCAAAGAGCGTTGAACGACGCAGGCGTCACGATCGAGTTCCTCTGCCCGCAGCACGCGCCGAGATAATCGATATCCGCCGTTTCGAGCATTGGATGCTTGGTCGTGATCGAATAACCTGCTGTCCCCACGATCCGACGTCACTACGCACGTACGAACCACCTATCCAGCAAACAGCATGCATACCACGCAATATGTCGAAATATCGAGAGGTTTCGCATGTTTCTGTTGCGGAACCCCGCCCGTCGTGCTTCAATCCCCATAGTGGTGTCGTTTTTTGACGGCGCTGCACAAAACGCGTCGCAACGGGCCTGTGGCCACGGAGGATTGACGATGCACGACAAGCGAGATCGACGGACGATCGTGATCGTGGGTGGCGTCGCAGGCGGCGCCAGCGCGGCCACGCGGGCGAGACGCTGCAATGAAGAAGCCCGCATCATCGTGTACGAGAAGGACCAACACGTCTCGTTCGCCAACTGCGGCCTTCCCTACTACGTCGGCGACGAAATTCACGAGCGATCCAAACTCCTCGTTGCAACGCCCGAACTCTTCGAGCAACGGTTCAACATCGAAATCCACACCGGCCATGAAGTCGTCTCCATTCATCGCGATGCCAAAGTCGTCAGCGTCAAACGCCTCGCGACGGGCGAAACGTTTGATCAGACGTATGATCGTCTCATCCTCGCGCCCGGCGCTACGCCGATCCGCCCGGCAATGGACGGCATCGAAAAACCCAATGTCTTTACCCTGCGCAATCTCCATGACGCCGATCGCATTCGCGCCTACATCCGCGACAAGAAACCCGAACGCGCCGCCGTCGTCGGTGCGGGCTTCATCGGCCTGGAGATGGTCGAACAGCTGAAACGCGCGGGTCTCCATACGGCCCTGATCGAGCTCATGCCACAAGTCCTGCCGCCCCTCGATCCGGAAATGGCGCACATCATCGAGGCCGAAGTCGTGGCCGAAGATGTCGACCTCCATCTGGGTGACGGCGTGTCGGGGCTCGAGACTGACTGCGGACTTGTGACGGGCGTGGTCCTGAACAGCGGCGCCGTCGTGGATGCCGATCTCGTCATCATGGGCATCGGCGTGCGACCGGCGACGAGACTGGCCGCCGAAGCCGGACTGGAACTCGGCCGGACAGGCGGCATCAAGGTCAATCGCGTCATGCAGACGAATGACCCATGGATCTACGCCGTCGGCGACGCGGTCGAATACCACTATGGACCGACCGACGGCCCCGCGAGAGTCGCCCTTGCCGGGCCGGCCAATCGCGCGGGTCGCATCGCGGGCCAACATGCCGCCATCGACGACGCCGATGAGATGGCGCCGGTCTACGGCACGTCAGTCGTTCGCGTTTTCGGCAAGGCGGCCGCAGTGACAGGCATGAGCACGAAACTGGCGAAGAAACTCGGCCGCGAGTCGCGATCCGTTTTCGTCGTCGGCAAGCACCACGCCGGCTACTTTCCCGGCGGTCGCGAACTGATCCTCAAGCTGATCTACGACCCGAACACGGAGAAGGTCCTCGGCGCCCAGGCCGTCGGGCCCGAAGGCGCCGACAAGCGCATCGACATCGTCGCCACACTCCTGCGATTCGGCGGAACCGTCCGCGACCTCGCCGGTCTGGACCTGGCCTACGCACCGCCGTTCGGCAGCGCAAAAGACGTCCTCCACCTCGCGGCGTTTGCTGCATGCAACGATCTCGACGGCATCACGCCGATCGCCCAGGTCGATGCGGCGATGGAAGGCAAACAGATCGTCGATGTCCGCACGAAGCAGGAACTCATTGGCGGATCGCTGCCTGGCGCAAAGCACATCCCAGTGGATGAGCTGCGCGGCCGGCTCGACGAACTGGACGCCGCGAAACCGACCGTAACCGTCTGCCGCTCCGGCCAGCGCGCCCACATCGCGGCCCGAATCCTGCACGGCCATGGCTTCGAGAGCGTGGAGGATCTGACCGGCGGCATGCTGATGCACCATCACGCGCGACCGACGAACGGCAATCACTGAACGCTCTCCCGTCGCGTCATGGGTAAGCCCGGTGCTGGTTGCCAAGTGTAGGATGCGGGGCAGCGAATCCATCGTGCCACTGGGTGCTTGCCCCCCAAACCGTCGTGCCACTGGGTGCTTGCCACCCAGTGCCCGGGCGCAGCGCAACCAATCGACTCACCGAAATGCCGTGCCGCATCGTCCTACCCCGGGTGGCCCATCCCTTCAGGGATGGGGTCGCGACGATAGAAACCTGAAAAAACGCACACGATTCACGAAGAGTTCTCGCGCGCGCCGCGATCGTCGCGCCCCCACCACCAGGGCGGGTGGCCCACCCGCCAAACCGTCGTGCCACTGGGTGCTTTCCACCCAGTGCCCGGGCGCAGCGCAACCAATCGATTCACCGAATTACCACGCCGCATCGTCCCACCGCGTATCGCCGGGTGGCCCATCCCTTCAGGGATGGGGTCGCGACGATAGAAACCCGAAAAAACGCACACGATTCACGAAGAGTTCTCGCGCACCGCTGGGTGCCATGCTTGCCCTCAAAGGCAAGCATGCTCGCGGGTGGCCCATCCCTTCAGGGATGGGGTCGCGACGATAGAAACCTGAAAAAACGCAGACAATTCCCGAAGAGTTCTCGCGCGCCGCTTTCGTCGCGCCCCCACCACCAGAGGTGGTGGGCCACCCGCCGTGTTCTCCCCCCAAAATCGCCCTGCCGTTTATCCCTCCAACACCAATCACCCGGAACACCGATCACGCCTGCCCCATGATGACCGATTCGCTTCGCACCAAACGAACGACGCCGCCGGCCCGCACGAATTTGCGACAGTTTGCGACAGTTTGCGGCCGTTTGCACTTGCGAACTTTCTTTCCACCGCGATCCGACAGCGTCCGGAATGTCGACCGCTGTCGGGATTCGACCCGGCTCAAAATTTCTTTTTCCCCTACAATGCCCGATTGCGGAAATAAGCCGCCAACGGAAACACACATGGCAAAGCAACGTATTCAGAAAATCCTGGCCGCCGCCGGGTTCGGCTCCCGACGAGCCTGTGAAGAAATGGTCGAGGACGGTCGCGTCAGCGTCGACGGTCGCATCGTCGAGCATCTGCCCGTCGTCGTCGATCCGGCCGTCAATCGCATCACAGTCGATGACAAGCCGATTCGCGTGCAGAAATTCGTCTATTTTGTGCTCAACAAGCCCAAGGGTTACTTCTGCACGAACTGCGACCCCGACGGTCGCCGCCGCGCCGTCGACCTGATGGTCGGCATCCGCGAGCGCGTTTTTCCCGTCGGCCGGCTAGATGCGGAGTCGATGGGCCTGCTCATCATGACCAACGACGGCGATCTCGCGTTGAAGCTCACGCATCCGCGATTTCAGACGCCGAAGACCTATCGCGCCGAAGTTCGAGGGCAGCCCGACACCGAGTCGCTCGACAAACTGCGCAAAGGCGTGTGGCTCGCCGACGGCCGCACGGGACCGGCGGAAATCGTCGTGATTCACTCGTCGCGCAAGAACTCCGTCCTGGAAATCACGCTGCGCGAAGGGCGCAATCGAGAGATTCGCCGCATGCTCGCGCGATTCGGCTTCCCTGTCACGCGACTGACGCGCATCAAGATGGGCCGCATTTCGACGAAGAAACTACCGCTGGGCTCGTACCGACCGTTGACGGACGACGAAGTGAAATATCTCTATCGTCTGGCGGACGGGCTCGAAACAGGCGACGCCGAACCGGCGCAGACTTCGACCAATCGGTCGGAACGCGAAGGTGCGAGAACGGCCCGGCGTTCATCGCGCGGCGGCACAAGCCGCCTGGGCGGTCGCTCATCCAACGTCCGCGGTCGACGTAGCGCGGGCAAGAAAAAGAAAAAGGCCACGCGCGACGCCCGCGCTGGCGGATCAAATACGACGACCACGAAACCCCACAAGCTCGAGGCCCAGCTCGAGGCGAAGAAACTCTCGAAGAAGCGCGGCGAAAAGCAGACGGACAAGGCGTCCGGAAAGAAAACGAAGAAGGACGTAAAGAAAACACCGAAGAACGCCGCGAAAAAGAAAACGACCCAGCGGGCCGCAACGAAACCGCAGCAGGATCGCGAGACGGTCGTCGTACCGCGCGGCGCGAACAAGAAACGCCGAATCATCTTCACGGATTGATTCGGCGCAAGAAAACGGCCTGACAATCGTTAGGCCCCGCGTTACGCATCAATCTAAGAGTGGCTGATCAGAAACGCCGGTCAAGAGTGCCGGCATGCCCTCGAATCGGAAGGCCTTACTCTTCGTCGTTCCCGTCATGAGGAAGCGAGAATGCGAGTTCCCGCACCATGTGGGCGAGATCTTCCTGGTTGATCGGCGCACACACGACGTAAGTCGTCTTGCCTTCGTTCCAGGCCACGATGCTCTGGCTCTGGCAGTTGCCCGGCGGCGTATAGGCGAACGGAGTTCGCAACGTGGCCCCGGCCAGGAACTGCTCCGCCCCGCTCCAATGCGGAACGCTGAAGAAGGAGAGTCGTGTGCCGTAGGCATGATTGACGTACATGAAATGCGCCGTCGCGCCGTGGACTTCCCGGTTCGGAGAGCAGACAGCGGCCGAATCAAATTCGTAGCCGAATCCGGACAAGTCCGGCGCGGCGATCGCAACCTGATCGCCGAGACGTTTGCCGAGCTCGCGCGCCGCCGACTCGCGATCGTTCGAAAGACCCGCGAGTTGATGAATCTGCTCGTTGCAGCGCTCCACGCACTTGTTGTGCTGCACGACCACGCTTCGCATCTTCAGATCGACGACGTCGGAATCGAATGCGCCCGCGACGGCGCGGCCGCCGCGCAGGATCTCCCCCGGTCCGACGATGCCCGCCGCCCAAAGGCCCATGAAGCCGAGGACCAGGCAGGCCGCCACCGCCAGAACGCGAATCACCGGCCGCTTGCCGAAAAGACCGGCAATACTCGCGGCCCGCTTCTTCGCCTTGGCGGGCGGTTCGATGGCGGCGCGAATGCGCGACTCGAGCCCGGCTGGCACATTGGTGCGAGCCGCCGATGCGACGATCAGGGATTTCAGCGCCTGCTGCTGATCGACGATGCGACTGCAGTCGCTGCACATCTTCAGATGGTCGAGCAAGTCGCAGTTCGACTTGACGTCGATCTGGCCGTCGGCGAATGCGAACAGGTATTTTCTAAACAAATGGCAATTCATCTTACGCATCCGGCCCACGATTGAGGCGACGATCCGCGGCGAAGTCGCTCAGCGATTCCGCCAATTTTCGCCGCGCTCGATAGAGCCGGCTCATTACGGTACCGATGGCACAACCCATGACATCGGCGATTTCCTGGTAACTCAGATCCCCCAGCGCCCAGAGCACCATCACTTCCCGGTACTCGGGCGACAACTCCAGCAGGGCATTGCGAAGCTCGTCGTCGAACTTCTCCCAATTCACGCCGTCCGCATGGTTCGGCCAATCCGAGGCCGGCTGCAAGTCGGCGGCGATATCGTCGAGGCTCAAGTCGTCGAACAGCGTCGGCGCTCTCGCAGCCCGCTCTCGACGCGTATAGAAGACGTTGTGCAGAATCTTGATCAGCCAGGGCTTCGCCCCGTACTCCCGCAATTCGAACTTCGAGAACGATCGATGCGCCCGAAGAAACGTCTCCTGAACCAAGTCCTCCGCCTCGGCGTTCCGACCGCAGAGCTTCAGCGCCATGCGATAGACGATGTCGAGGTGGCAGAGCACCTCTTGCTCGAATCGTCGATTCGATTTGTCCGACATCGCTACCCCAAGGTCAGCTGGTCGCACGGCCTTGAGGCAAACGCCTCCAAACCTGAAACCAGCGGCAAATTGTGCGTATTCCCACTTCTTACGACCATTAGCGCAGGTCGGCGGTAATAAAGTCAAGGGCTTTGAGACACGGCCCGGATTTCGCGCTTTGATCCGGCAGCGAGCGGCGACTAGCATGGCCCCGATTTGACCGGGAAGCGGCTTTCTGCCGCCAGGAACAGCGTTTTTGAGCATCGAACGCCCATGAGTGATCAGTATTTCGAAGACCGACTGAAGAAGGCCGCGGATTTGGCGGATCTCGGAATCGACCCCTACGGCAGTCGGTTTCCGGACGTCGCGCCCAACGCACAATTACGTAGTTTGGCGGAGTCCACAGGGCTCGAGGCGGGCCAGTCCGACGAATCCGCCACGCGACGCGCGGCCGGCCGGATCGTCCTTCGCCGCGTCATGGGGTCGCTGGCCTTCCTCACGCTGCGCGACTCGACCGGCGATATCCAGATCGGCCTGCAGAAGAAACAGGTCCCTGCCGAGGCCTGGGGAACCCTGAAACTGCTCGATTTGGGGGATATCTGCGGATTTGACGGCCAGCTCGGCAAGACGAAGACAGGCGAGGTTACGCTTTGGGCGACTTCCATCACTTTTCTGACGAAGGGGCTGCGACCTCTGCCGGAGAAGTGGCACGGCTTGACGGATGTAGACGCGCGATATCGCCAGCGCTATGTCGACCTGTTCAGCAATCCCGAAGTGATGCAGACGATGAAGGCGCGCAGCGTCATCATCGATGCGATTCGCACGCTGATGCGAAATCGCGGTTTCCTGGAGGTCGAAACGCCGATGCTTCAGCCGATCTACGGCGGCGCCGCGGCGCGACCTTTCACGACGCATCACAACACGCTGGATATGGACTTGTTCCTTCGAATTTCGCCCGAGTTGTACCTGAAACGTCTACTCGTCGGCGGTATGGAGCGCGTCTTCGAAATCAATCGCAATTTCCGGAACGAAGGCATCAGCACACAGCACAATCCGGAATTCACGATGATGGAGTGCTACCAGGCCTACGGCGATCTGTCGGACATGATGGACGTAACGGAGGCGATGTTCGCCGCCGGGATCGAGGCGACGGGCGGCGGCTTCGCGCGGAGATTCCGCGAGTTCGAAATCGACTTCACGCCGCCATGGCCTCGCCGAACCTACTCGGATCTGCTTCGCGAGTATGCAGGCGTGGAATTGAATGACGCCACCGCGGTTCGCGCCAAGGCGGCCGAGTTCGGCATCGTAAATGCGAAGGCCGACGACGCCGTCATTGCGAACAAACTCTTCGAAGAAACGGTAGAAGACAAGCTGATTCAGCCGACGTTTGTCACGGAATACCCGGCGGCCCTCTGTCCGCTGACGCGGCGGAAGCCGGGAGACTCGTCGCTGGCACTTCGGTTTGAGGCGTACGTTGCCGGCATGGAAGTCGGGAACGCATATACCGAGCTGAATGATCCAACGATTCAGCGGGAAACGTTCAGCGCGCAGGTCGAAGGTGAAGGCGACGAGACGATGCGCGTGATGGATGAGGATTTCCTGACGGCGCTGGAATTCGGGATGCCGCCGGCCGGCGGCCTCGGCGTCGGCATCGATCGATTGGTCATGCTGCTGACGAATTCGTCGAGTATTCGTGATGTAATCCTATTCCCGCTCCAACGTCCTCAGGCGAGTGAATAGGCCGGGTTCGCGCGATGACGCATCGGCAACTGAGGCAAATGCATTGAAATCGCTACTCTTTACGCTGCTCGCGCCGATTACCGTACCGATCTACGTGCTGTTTCTCGCGCTGGCGAACCTCTTCGGCGGTGCGTATTACATCGTCGTCGAAGCATCGCTGGCGCGGATCGTCGGGCGACCGATCAGCCTGACGCGGAAGCAACTCTGGATCTACTCGGCGCCCGTGATCCTGCTGGCGCCGATCGCGCTCGCCGTGCACCTGCTGATTGCCGCGGTCATGGCATTTATCGCGTTCCTTCGTTTCATTGGCCGCTGGCAGGCGGACGTTCAGGGCAAGTGGGCGGCAATTCTGCCCGGCCTCGCGTGGACGCTGCTCGCCTTCTGGGTCACGATCACGTGTCTGAACGCCGCCGTCGGCGTGAAGCTGATCGGCAACGGGATTCCCGCGGAGAATGTCGATCGGCTCGTCGAATTCAGCACGCGTAGCCGCACGCTGGGCGTCATGCCGAAGCCCATGCAGCAGCAGCGCGAGGCGATGATCGCCGCATTCGAAGCGTATCGACAATCGGCGACGACAGAAGAGAAGGAGACTGTCGCATATCGCATCTGGGAGCGGCAGACGGAAATGCTGCGCGATCCCGAAACGTTCTCCGTCTGGCTCGTCGATCGCCGCGCGACGGAACTCGCCGGCCTGCCGGCGCTGCTCACGATGCAGCGGCTCGCCGATGTGCCGTGGTTCTACTTCCCCCGGGACTTTTCGAACGACGGGCTCGATCGCAGCGTGCTGCTGTTGGGACCTTTGCTGTTCGCGTGGATCGTCCTGTTCCGTTGGCCCGGCACATTCGCCGTCTTCTCGCGAAAATGGATGCGCATCGGCTGGCTGGTCGTGCGGCTCGGCGTCGTGGGATGGGCGATCTACTCGCTCGTGACGTGGGCGCCGATGACGCCGAACGCGACGTTCGTCTTTGGCTCGCCGAATGATCCGGCGATTGGATATCCGATCTGGTTCCGTATGTTGTCGCCGGCGTTCTGGTTCAGTCATACGACCGCCGGCTGGGCGCGACCCGAATGGTGGCTTTTCAACGCCGGCCTCTGGTGCACGCTTCTCGGCAGCGCGGCGTTCGTATGGTGGCTCGGCTGGCGACTGTCCGCCTATCTCGCGCCGCCGCGATATTACGTTGCATTCCTTGCGTCCCGACTCCTTCAGCGCAAGCGCATCGCCTTTTTCAGCGTCGGGGCTGTCACGCTCTGCGTCGCGATGATGATCATCGTCAAGAGCGTCATGGGCGGGTTCGTGGACAACATCCGCGAAAAAGCCAACGGTCTTTTGGGTCATCTCGTCGTCAGCGGTTCGATGCAGGGCTTCCCGTATTACGACGACTTCCTGAAGGACCTTGGCGAGTTGAAGGACCCTGTGACGAATGAGCCCGTCGTCGAAGTCGCAACGCCGATCATTCACACCTATGGCGTCGTGCAGTTCCCGCGGACGAATGAAACGCTCGCTGTCGCCATCCGCGGAATCCGTCTGCATGAATACGTAAAGGTCAACGATTTCGGCAAGGGGCTCTACTACAACCAGCGATACGGCTGCGCGGAACTGGCGGAGCCCCGCGGTCGGCCCCGCTTCGGGCTTGGCAGCGACGGCGTCGTCGCATTGCCCGGCAACATGGACAAGCACTTCTATAAGGACTACCTGCCATCGCTTCCGAAGAAAGATCGAGAGGATGAGGAGAAACGCTACACCAGAAACGTCGGTGAGACGTTCTTTCCCGGGCCGGGTTCGATTCTCGCTTCGGATCGCGACGACTTCGCGCCGGAGTTCCAGGGCAAGGAATACCCCGGCATCATCCTCGGCAGCGATCTGACGCTACAGCGGCTTCCGTCGGGCGATTATGACCGGGATGCGGGCTATGCGCTGGGCGAGGAAGTCTATGTCACGATGCTGGCGTTGACGCGCACGGGCGACACGATGAACGAGCCGCCGCCGAAGGTGCTCTTCCGCTATGTTGATGACTCGCGCACCGGCATCCACGAAGTCGACAGCAAGAACGTGTACATCGACTTTGAGATCGCCCAGAAGCTCTTGCAGATGGGGCCCGCGGAACGCATCGACGGCACGAAGGCCAGCCCGCGATGCTATCAGATCCAGATCCGTCTCAAGGACAAGTATGCCGCGAACGACAAGATGCTCGCCCAGGCGAAGGACTACGTCAAAGACGCGTGGGATCGAATGCGCGAGCGCATCGCACCCGAGGCGGACGAGATCGAGCAGCGCCTGATGCGCCACGTCGATGTCAGCACCTATTTTGAAATGCAGAGTTCCTTCGTATCGGCGATCGAAAAGGAGGAAGTGCTCGTCCTGATCATGTTCGGCGTGATCAGTCTCGTCGCCATCTTCCTCATCCTGTGCATCTTTTACATGATCGTGCAGGAGAAGACGCGCGACGTCGGCATCATCAAGAGCGTCGGAGGCAGCACGGAAGGCATCGCCGCCGTCTTCCTCGTCTACGCCGCCGCCATCGGTCTCGTCGGCTGCATCCTCGGCTCATTGCTCGGCACGACGTTCGTAACGTACATCAACGACGTCCAGGACTTCCTGGCGCGCATCAGCCCCGAACTGCGAATCTGGAATCCGGAGACGTATTCGTTCGATCAGATTCCGAACCAGTGGAAGCTGGTGGAAGTGCTTTGGATCAGCGTGCTGGCGATCGTTGCATCGGTCCTCGGCGCAACGATTCCGGCCATCAAGGCGGGGCGAACGTGGCCAGTGGAATCATTGCGGTATGAGTAACATGCGATTGGCGCATCGCGTTGCGCGACGCATCGGTACATGTACCATGGTGTGCAGGGAGTCAGGGCCTTTGCTCTGATTCGATCGAAAGTTCGCGATAACCGGTCTTTGGGTCCAGGACGCGGCGAAACGTCATCCCCGGCAGGACGCCGATCACGACTTCCGCCGTCGTTCTGACAATGCAACCGTCGCCCATGTGCCCGCCGATGGTCCGACCGTCGGCGTCGGCGACAGCCAGGTGCAGGTGCGGTCCATCCGGCCCGAGCGTTCCCACAAGCGAAACAATTTCAAGATCTCCCACGATCTCGTCGTATTCGGGCCGGCCGGCGAAGCGAATGCGGGCCGTCGAAAGGCTGCCGACGGCCGAGAGGATGCAAGCGGCCCCGGCGTCGAGCTGTGTCGCGTTCGCGACGATGGCCGACTTCAGATCGTCGCCCGGCGCCAGCCGAAATGCGTGGGGTATGACCTGGTTCGTCGTCATGGGTTCGGTCCGCGGCCGGCCGCATCCGGGAAACGCCAGACAATAAGCGATCACCATGGCGACGCCGAGGCGACGGATTGTCCGGGGTCGTTCGTACATTGGCTCCGCCGGAAGTGCAGCCGTTGGTCGGGCGGTCGCTCGCCATGGCGGCGCAGAGCGCGACGGCACGCGGCTTCGATCGGCGCGCTGCAGTTGCTGCGGTCGTTACGCTGTAATACACCGACCGCAGGTCGTCGAGGCGATTACTTCAGCGAGCGTTTCAGCAGGACTTCCAACTGACTTCTGCACTGATCCGAGATAACGCGTTTGATCGTCGATGCGGAGGCGCCGACGTGATGCACGCCGTCGTCCGAAACGAGATCCACGCCGAGGTCGCGCAGGACATTCATTTCGCGAAAGGCCGTTCGCACCGAAATGCGAAACTTCTTCGCAACCTGCGGCACGGACATACCGCGTTTTTCGCCAAGCGCCCTTGCGATCTTGTAAAGACGTTGGATGTGAGCTTCGTTGAATTCGACAATATGTGCCATGATCACGTCATCATCGGCGGAGTCCGCAATCGCCGCAACCACATTTGAATCGACGGTCGAAGGAAATCCGACGGCGAGTCAGTCGCAAGCGTCGGGAACCCCTTTAACGACCCCAAATGAACGGCAGATGCCTTTGCTCCGCACCAAGAGGAACCAGGATTCAGGAAACCCGCCCGGCAAACGTTGCCGAGCATCGTGTGCAGCCGCCCCCCTTATTCAGCGCACTGCCGCTTTTCGAACTCGATGATTTTCTCGAGGCGGCGATCATGTCGTCCGCCTTCGTACTCCGTCTGCAGCCAGACTTCGACAATTCGCTCCATAAGCGCTTCGCCGACCAGGTCTGCCGGCAGACACAGAATGTTCGCGTTGTTGTGTCGGCGAGACATCTCGGCCGTCAATTCGTCGTGACAAACGGCCGCGCGAATACCCTTGACCTTGTTCGCGGCGATACTCATGCCGATGCCCGTACCGCAAAAGAGCAGGCCGAGTTCACAGTCGCCGGTCTGGACCGCCTGACCGGCGGCGAGCGCCGCGTCGGGGTAGTCGCACGACTTCGTCGAGTCCGCGCCGAAGTCGCGGATTGTGCAGCCGGCCTGTTCGAGCATCGCGATGATTCGTTTCTTCGCGTCGAATCCACGATGATCGCAACCCAGGGCGATGCGCCGCTTTTTCATACAATTACCTCTTCCAGCCGCCTGGCCAGCGCCCGCTCAATCTGTCGGGCCACTTGTTCGTACTGTTCCGTCGGACCACCGATCGGATCCGCAATGTCGCCCTCTTCGTCGAGAAGCTGGACTCTCCCGGCGGCTGACGGCGAGACGCCGCAGATGGCGTTCATGTGGCCGCGCGTCATTGCGAAAATATAGTCCGATGTCTGGATTAAGTCGTCACTCAGCCCCTGGGAACGATGTGCCGAAATATCGGCATCCCGTAGGGCGCACACTTCGATGGATTGCGGGGCCGCCCCGGCGCCGGGCCATGCGGACGTTCCTGCGGATTGAACGGCGATCCCGCGGGCGGCCAGCTCATCGGGACGGCAGCCCACACGAGCCGCCAACGCCTTTCGGCAGAGACCTTCAGCGATCGGCGATCGGCACGTGTTTCCGGTGCATACGAAGAGAACGCCCACTCGGGCCAATCGCTGGATGGTCCGTTCGTCCACGACGCCCTCTCGCAAGAGACGATAGCCGTCGCCGTTCAGCTGGACGATGGTCGAGGCCTTCCGATAGCGCGTTTCGCCCGTATCGACGACGAAATCGACGCCGTCGAGGAATTCAGGCTTCATGCCGTCGAGATTGACCGGCGCCTGCTCGCCGCCGGCGTTGGCGCTGGATGCGACGATCGGCGATGCGGACTGGTCGATGAGTGCGCAGGCAACGTCGTTGGCCGGACAGCGGACGCCGACGCCCGATGTGCCATAGATAGACGCGGCGCCTGCATCGCTCAGCTGGGGGTAAATCCGAGCCGACGTCGGATCCTCGACGTTGAAGATCAGCGTCATCGGCCCCGGCCAGCCCTTGCGGACAAGCCGCTTCGCCAGCGGAGACATCGTCGGGACAAACGCATCGACGCTCTCTCGGCGACCGATGTGAACGGTGAACGGCTTATCGGCGTCGCGCTGCTTGAGCCCACGTAATCGGAGCAGGCTGTCGGCGTTGGATGCATTGGCGCAGACGCCGTAGACCGTCTCCGTCGGAAACACGACGATCGCGCCGTCCGCCAACGCCTTCGCAACACGTCGAAGGTCGGGCGAATCAACATCATGCGCTGGAATCTTGATGTGCTCTGCGGGCATGTAAACGCTTTGCTCCGCGAGAATTATCAAAGTCAGACGGCAGGCTGTCAAGAAACGGGCACACGGAACGTGACGGGCCGGCGCCGGGCGCTTCCGCGTATAATCGCTTCGAATGCCTGACGTCTATCTCGACAACAATGCCACGACTCGAGTGTCAGCCGGAGTTCTGGAGGCGATGCGCCCCTTTCTGTCCGAAGCGTTTGGAAATGCGTCCAGCATCCACGCCATGGGGCAAAAGGCCCGTCACGCGGTTGAGTCAGCCCGCGAAGCCGTGGCGTCGCTTGTGGGAGCCGGGACAGAGGCGATTGCATTCACCGGTAGTGGCACCGAGTCGGATCGCCTCGCGATTGCCGGGCTGCTGGCGGCATCCCCCGAGAAGCGACGCATCGTGACGACGGCCGTCGAGCATTCTGCGGTACTGGATTATTGCCGGCGGCTGGACGCAACGGGGTACAGCGTCGTTCGAGTCGGCGTGAATTCGGATGGTGTGCTCGATCTTGATCGGCTGGCAGACGCACTCTCTACAGAGACGGCGCTGGTCAGCCTCATGCTGGCGAACAACGAGACAGGGGTCATTTTCCCCGTTCGCGAGGTTGCCGAACTGGCGCGTGCCCGTGGGATACCCGTACATGTTGATGCGGTGCAGGGACCGGGACGTCTGCCGATGGATGTCAAAGCGCTGGCGGCGGATCTTGTCAGTCTTTCTGCGCACAAGATCCACGGTCCGAAAGGCGCCGGCGCTCTCTGGATCCGGCCTGGCACGCGATTCGTGTGCCCGTTCAGCGGGGCTCGTGCGGCGCGTGATATCCGACAAGGGACGGAAAATGTGCCGGCGATCGTGGGGTTCGGGGCGGCGGCCCGGGCCGCCGGCGAAGCGCTCGCTGAAATGCCACGTATTGCGGCGTTGCGCGATCGGCTGGAGGAGACGATTCTCGGGGCGGACGGCAGGGCGACGATCGCCGGGGCCGGAGCAAAGCGAATCGCCAATACATCGACGATCTGCTTCGGCGGATTGGAAGCCGAAGCGATCCTGATCGGTCTCAGCGAACGGGGTGTGTACGTATCGAGCGGTAGCGCGTGTTCGAGCGGATCGATTGAGCCGTCTCACGTCCTTCAGGCGATGGGATTGCCCAGTGAGCTGACGCGCGGAGCGATTCGGTTCAGTTTGTCACGGGACACGACAGAAGACGAGGTTGCGACTGCGATTGAATGCGTCAAAGACGTTGTTGGCCGGCTGCGGGCGTTTGCCTGCTGATCCGGGCCCACGCCCGGTTCAGCGACACGCGGGACTCGGGCCGCGCGGGCTACCAGAAGAGGCTGCGATCCAACCAGTACAGGCCGACGATAACCATCATCGCCACGATCAGCATGACGATCGCCAGACCGGAATCGCTACCTTCGGCAAGCCAACGCCGGACGGGTCCCTCGTCCGGATGAAGTTTGGGGGCTTCGCCTGCCATGCGCGCCTCCTGACAACGGATCCATTCCGTCAATACTGATATCGCCGACGGGTCGTCAGTTTCATGAGGCGAATTCTGTAACAAGCGTTGTATTGTCCTGCGAAATATGAGCTTCGGGCAGTTTCGCGGCGATTTCCCTGACATCGCATGAATCGCCGCTTCATTGCCTGCCCGGTCAAACCGTGGATAATCCGCATCATGGCCAGTGAAACGAGACATCGTCGACTTCGCCGCCTGATCGCGGACGGGACGATACAGATCCCCGGTGCATTCAACGCACTGGTGGCGCGAACCATCGAAAAGGCAGGATTTCCGGCGATCTACGTTTCCGGGGCGGGGCTTTCAAACGCGGTCTTCGGCCTGCCGGACGTCGGCCTGTTCACGCTGACGGAGGCGGTGGAACACGCAGCGAGGATCGTTCGAGCGACGACGCTGCCCGTGATCGTCGATGGCGACACCGGGTTCGGCGATGCAATCAATGCGGCGAGGACGATTACGGAAATGGAAGCCGCCGGCGTTTCGGCCGTGCACCTGGAGGACCAGGTGCTGCCGAAGAAGTGCGGTCATCTCGACGGCAAGGAGCTGATTCCTGCCGACGCAATGGCACAGAAAATCAAAGCGGCCGTTGCGGCGCGAACGGATCCGGATTTCATGATCATCGCGAGAACGGACGCGCGAGGCGTCACGACGTTCGATGACGCAGTGGATCGAGCAAAGCGATACCTGGACGCGGGTGCCGACGCGATTTTCCCGGAGGCGATGAAGAGCCGCGAGGAGCTGGCGGCATTCGCGGAGAAGATCGACGCACCGCTTCTGGCGAACATGACGGAATTCGGCAAGACGCCGATCCTGAACGTCGAGGATCTGGCGGCGATCGGCTATCGAATGGTGATCTATCCGCAGACGGCGCTTCGAGTCGCATTCGCGCCGATCGCACAGATGCTGGCGGACCTGCGAGCGAATGGCGATCAGAGCGCGTGGGTCGAAAAGATGCAGACGCGCGCCGAGCTATATGAGCTACTGGATTACGACGGCCTTTCGCGAATCGATTCGGCCGCAACGACATAAACGCAGTGGTTCGCCGAACGCCGGCGAGCATGCGATCAAGTAAAGAAGATAGACCGACGCGAACGGGCTTCGCCCAGCGACTGGACGGCCCCCGCGAGGATGGGAGACAACACTATGAGCAGCAAGGGCCTTGCCGGCATCGTGGCGGGACAGACGAGCGTGGGTGAAGTCACACAGACGAGCCTTCGCTATCGCGGGTATTCGATCGGCGATCTGGCCGAGAACGCTACGTTCGACGAAGTCGCATATCTCCTGCTGCATGGCGAGATGCCGAAGAAGGGCGAACTCGCTGAATTCCGCACGCGCGTTCAGGCGTCGATGGAATTGCCCGATCCCGTCTGCAACGCGATGGCGGCGATGCCGAAAGAGACGCCGCCGATGGACATGCTTCGGAGCGTCGCGTCGCTGTTAGGTCACTACGATCCTGAAGCGCAGAGCAACGAGCCCAAGGCAAATATTCGAAAAAGTGAACGACTGCTCGGACAGATGACGGCGGCAACGGGGTTCTGGTCGCACCTGATCAACAACGTTCCCATCATGAAGCCGGATCCGAGCGCGAGCCATGGCGCGAATCTGCTCATGATGATGCTCGGCAAGCGCGGCAGCGAACTGGCCGGGCGCGTGATGGACGGCACGCTGATACTGTATGCGGAGCACGAATTCAACGCTTCGACTTTCACGGCGCGGACGATCGCATCCACGCTGGCCGATATGCACTCGGCCGTCAGCGGCGCAATCGGCGCGCTGAAGGGCCCTCTGCACGGCGGCGCCAATGAAGCGGCGATGTATCAGTTCCTCGACATCGGCAAACCGGAGAACGTTGAGAAGTGGTTCAACGATCTCGAGGCGCACAACGCGGCGCATCCGGAGAACAAGCGTCTGCTGATGGGCTTCGGCCATCGCGTCTATAAGAACGGCGATCATCGCGCATCGATTCTTCGGGATTGGTCACTGCAGCTCTCCAAGGAAACGGGCCAGGGCCATTGGATCGACATGGCGGATCGGCTTCAGAAGCTGATGCTCGAGCGGAAGAACATCCATCCGAACACGGACTACCCTGCGGCGCACGCATATTACCAGATGGGGATTCCGATCCCGTTCTACACGCCGATCTTCGTGTGCAGCCGCGTGACCGGCTGGTGCGCGCACATCATGGAGCAGTACTCCGACAATCGCATCATTCGACCGACGAGCGAGTACGTCGGACCGCCGGAGCGCAAAGTCGTGCCGATCGAGAAGCGCTGATCTGCGTTGATGAACACGCGGCGATGACGGCGACGCGACAGCGAAGCGAGTTATCCGAAGGGCCCGACATTTGTCGGGCCTTTTTTCTTGCGTTCTCCGATCGAAGGGCGGTTGATTGTCGATGCCTGCCGAATCGAAGGTCGCACAGCGGCCAGACTTCCCGGCACGTGACGGCGCATCGCACGCCGGCGTGGTTTGCACTAATCGATTGTTGCGAACGGAAATATCTCCGGCCGCGCGATGCGCAGGTAGTCCGCCATCGGCACGATGAGGGAATCCGTCAGGCTGCCGGCGTTAAAGGCGATTCGATCGTTTGCGGGAATCGACTCGTCGGCGTAGAGATCGAACGGAAGAATCGGACGACCAAACGGCGGCACGCTGCCCGGCACCAATCCCGTCAATTCCAGGAGTTCATCCGGCGTCGCAAAGCGAGACTTCTTTTCGCCGAACCGTTTGCGAATCGCGGCTGAGTCCGCCTTCAGGGCCGCCGAGATGACGAAGAGCCGGTACGTGTCGCCGACCTTCATCACGAGCGCTTTGCCGCCCACGTTAATGGACTCACCACGCGCCAAAGCGCTCTGTTCCGACGTAAACGTCGGTTCGTGATGGACGCAGCGATAGGTTGCGCCCGCGTCGTCCAGCATTTTGCGAATGGCAGCGAAGACGGTTGTCGCCCCGCCTTGCCCCGGCTCATCCATCATCGACATCGCGACCTTTCCTTCAATATTGCAACGCGTGGGGTGTCAGTCGTCATTGTGCCAGCGGAACGTCGGAGCGTACTTGCTGACAGGATACTCGACGGCGTCTTTCCCCTCGATCACGAGCACGCGCGCCACGGGAACGGCTTCGTTGAACAGTTTCCAGGTCAGATCGATCGCATCGACCTTGCGATCGGTCGACAGTCGCAGCACGCCGACGAGGCGACCGGAGTGAAAGCCGACCGGTGCGGTCTTGTCTTTTATTACTCGTTCCGGCGCGGCGGGACCGATCACGATGACGTCATCGACGGACGGGATTGATTCATGTCCGTTGATCCTGACGGCGACGGCCTTGGCGAATCGCTGACGCCAATCCTCGACGACGCCGGCTTGCTCCTCCGCGGAGACAGTCTCATCGTTCTTGCGGAGGATGGGCCGCCAGGTTTCCGTGATCGCCAGGGGAACGGCGATTCGCAGCATCGGGCCCTGTTGATCGAATTCCAGGATGGCGTGCACCTGCTTGAAGCGTTCATCGCCGAGCCAGGTGCGGGCGTTTTTCTGTTGTGGCGACGGCGATGGGTTCGCTGCCGTCATCTTGTCATCCCAGTTGAACTCGAGCGTCTCAGCATTGCCGCCGCTGGTCAGGATTAGTTCGCGCGTCTGTTGCGAACTCGCCTGTCGAACGGTGGTTCCCGTGCGCGTGAGAAGAATCTGCGTCGTGACAGGCGGCCGATGTTGGAATGTGATGAACTGGAGCGGGGACTTGTCGTTGGCGTCGTATCGGATTGTGACGTTCACCCAGACATTGAACAGCAATTCGCGGGCATCGTCCGCGGCAGCCGGTGTGATGTCGAATGCCGTGGTCGTGGCTTTCAATCGCTTGCCGGCGGCGTCGCGGAGGATGAATCCGTCGCGCAGCATGTCGCCGTAGTGTCTACCTGCTCTGCGAATGTCGGCTCGCAGGTAAGCGTCGTCGTCGCTCGGTTCAATTAGACTGTAGTGCAGCAGGTCTTCGCCGGGGGCTTCGATGGAGACAGACACGTGATCGGGATGAACGACGGCGGTCGCGCGGGAGAGGGAGACGGGATGGGCATACGCCGTTGGGGTGAATGCCATGGCCATGGCGGCGGCGATGAGGCAGGTTCGCCATTGTTGTTGCGTATGGATTGGGTTCAAGGCGATATTCCGTTGCGTGGTCTCATTGGTGCGTGTTGCCGCGATCTGCCTTGCTCTTGGGGTGAGGCTGTCCAGGAGTTCCTCCGCCCCTTCGGGGCGGAAACGAAAGGAAAAAACACTCTTCCACGGGTTTCGCTCCGACCGCTTCGCGGTCTTCGCTGCACCCATGGCTACGATCCGTCGCTCCTTCGGAGCGAAATCCGCATTGCAATCCCTGACGATTTCGGTCGTCGGGCGGGAGGCCACTACCCTGCCGGCTATCTTACGGTTTTACGAGCGTCAGCATGTAATTCTCGGTCAGTTTTTCGTTGACGGAATCCGCCTGGGTTTCAGCGACGTCGAAACCGGCCTTGCGGCATTCGGCGATCACTGTGGCGCGATCGCAGCGGACGTGTTCGGCGATCCACTTGCGGCGTTCCTGCGGGAGCGCCATCCATTTCGGATCATCCCGGCCTTTGTCCGCGTCGTGACGGACGAACTCGATGATGTGGACGCGGCCGCCATTCCTCATGGCACGATGGAGCGACTTGAGCGTCGACATCGGAAATTCGAAGTGATGATACGTATCGCAGATGAAGGCGCGATCGATCGAGTTGCGTTCGAGGCCCGTCGCGTTCTCGGGGCATTGGATTGTCGTGATGTTATGAAGATCGTGCTGCGCCGCTTCGGCGTCGATGCGTTCGAGGAAGGGTTTGGCAATGTCGACGGCGTAGACGCGGCCATCGGGGCCGACGCGATCGGCGAAGGCGAGCGAGTAGAACCCCGTGCCGGCACCGATGTCGGCGATGTCCATGCCGGGTTGCAGATCGAGGGCCATGAGGATTTCGTCGCGATGATGGAAAACTTCGCGGCTTTCGGACTCGAAGCGCTTGACCCATTCGTCGACGTTCATGTCGCCCTTGAACTTGCCGTTGATGCCGGGCTTGATGCTCTGTTCGGGCTTGGCGCAGGCGCCGAGAAAAGGCGCAGCAAGGATGGCGACAAGCAGAATCCGTATTCGCGACGATGGATGGGCGGCGGTTCGATTCAAGGGCGTGTTCCGGGTTGAAGTCATGTCGTCCCTACGGGACTCACTCTCATAGTACGGCCGATGACCCAGGGCTGCGTTTGCCCGCGATGCGGGCTGCACTTGCCCTGGGCTACCATATTTCGCCCCGTTGGGGCGACGGTCCGTTGCGTTAGGCGTAGCTGTGGAGGCCGACGATGTAGAAGTTGACGACCCACCAGTTGAACTGCATGACGGCGAAGCCGACGACGCTGAGGACGCTGGTCCACAGGCCGCGATGTTTGGTGACGTAGCGGGCGTGGATCAGGATCGCGTAGATCAGCCACGTGTTCAACGCGAAGACTTCCTTCGGATCCCATCCCCAAGGCCGGCCCCAGGAATAGTCGGCCCATACGGCGCCGAGGACGAGACCGACGAAGAGCGCGACTGTCGCCGTGTAAAGCAGGACGCGATGGCAGAGGTCGAAGTCGTCGAGGATGGATTTGGTGTGCTCGACGGGGAAGGCGTCGGGATTGAATGCCGCGGCACTCGACGATCCCGACGACAGTGCAAATGCCTTGCCTCCACGCCCGGCGCTTGCGACACTTCTGCCTCGAGGTACCAAGCGGCTGAACATCGCCACGATGACCGGGAATCCACCAAGCACCACCAACGCGCCGCCGACGATCGACATCGCGGTTATTCCGACAATGCCCCATCCACTCTGATGAGCGAACATGTCCTTGATGCCCAGCAATACAACAACGAGCGCGCCGAGTTCCGCGCCGATCGTCGCTCGTGCGAGGGCATTGTTCTTCTTGACCGCTTCGACAAACAGATAGCAATTCGCGACGCCGAATGCGAGCGTGATGACGGCGTAGCTCGCGATGATCAACACAGTGTGGATCCGCAGCATCGCGTCGTCGAGGATCGGCATCATCGTCTGGAGGTTGTCGTTGATCGTGTCGGGGATGATCTCCGGCAGCGACAGTGCGAAGAAGCCGAGGAGCGCCGAGGCGAACATATAGACGCGCTTCTTCGTGAATAGTTCCAGGATCAGACCGAACGTCGCGCCGCACCAGGTCGAGGCGATGACGGATTCGTACATGTTCGCAACGGGGATACGACCCAGCACGCCCCAGCGGAGCCAGAGGTCGTAGCCGTGAATGCCCACGGCGCCGACGAGGAAAACGAGCGTGACGGTGCGCGCCCACTTGTATCCGGTCGACAACGCAAAGATCGCGACGAAGAACGCGCCGATGTAGCAGCCCCAGCCCCAGCGCAGCATGTTCATGCGGCGATAGTCCTGTTCGGCGTGACGCGTTTCGAGCGTCGGGTAGAGACCTGCCGGGGCGAGTTTCGGCAGCGCGGCGTCGAGCTTATCGATGCATGCGTTGATCGTCTTGACGTCGCGCGATCGCCACGCCTGGGCGAGTTCGCTGAACGGATCGAAGACGGTGGCTGACATGGCATCCGTGATCCCGGCGCTCGCCTTGGACTGCGGGCTCATCAGGGCGATCGGTGAGAGCCACTCGGTCTCTTTCTTGCCGTTGGGAACAGGGACGATCGTGAACAGCTCGAGGATCTGCTGGAAGTGGAATCGCGCGCTGAGCATGCGATTCATCGCGCGGTTCTTCAGCGTTTCGCCGGAGAGTTCGCGGATGCGCTTCTGAACGTCCTCGCGTGCGAGAAAGTCGAAACTGACTGTGCGCTGTTTGAACATGCGCTCGGCTTCGTCGGCAGAGACCTTGATCGGATGCTTCGTCAGATCCTTCAGGATGCCGCGATCCTTGACGAAGATCACGGGCTGATCGACGTAGGCCTGCTGGTTGAACATGATCTCCATCGCCGAGACGACGGGATCGAGGCCGTTCAGCGAGACGTCGCCGTGCATGGTGCGCATCATCTTCCGCGCCCAGGATTCGACAGTCGTGTAGCGCCAGGCCTTGTTGTCGAGCATGGCGATGGCGCCGAGCTTCTCGACGTTGATGTCCTTCTCGATGGCCTTGATCGACTTGATGGCGTCATTATCGATTGGGGCGTCGGCCGCTTGAGCATGTTGCGCGAACGCGCCAAGGACGAATGCAACGATCAGAGACTTGGCGACGACGGCCGCCCCCCTCGTTTCCTTCTTCACGTTACGGGACTCCTTTTCCATGACGTTCTTTCGGCCGGCGCCTGCCATAATTCGTTCGTTTCTGCGTTTCTTGAGGATCGGCTTGACGGCAAACGCATAGATCATGCCGATGCTGATCAGCGTGCAGGCGAGCAACTGGAGCAGTACGCCGTTGCGATTGCCGACGCCGAGAACCGTCCAACTGGCGCCGTCGCCGGCGGCTGCCGACTGGAAGAAAGTCCAGTTGCCGATCGTGTAGGTATTGTTGAGGAACGCCTTGCCTTCCTGCACCTCTCCCGTCCCCGGAAGCTTGTAACGGAAGTAGCTCGTCCATTCGCGAGCCTGTTCACCGCCGGGGTAGTACTGCGTATCCAGCTGTTCGAGCACCATCGTCGCCGGCAGGTTGTTGCGCTGGCGGCCGTAGATGAAGGCGACGTCCCGACCCGACGGCAGGCCTGACGCGACAGTCGGCGAGCCGCCGAAGACGGCGGCATGATCGAGGTTGTACTGGCTGAAGTCGACCCACTGGCGATGCGACCAGGAACCATCGAGCGCTTTCATATGCACGCGGACCATCGACTTCTGTCGGCCGACATCCATGAGGGAGCGGCGCTGACTGACGGGAATGACGACGGGGCGCGGTTCGAGCCGCGGCTTCATGATCAGGTTGCGCAGCACGATTTCCGTATCGCCGGCCAGCAAGACGGGATCGCCGACTTTCAACGGCTTCATATCGCGCGCGCCGCCGGGCGCCGTGTGGATGAGCGTAGGAGCGAAGTTATTGCCCGCGACGATGCGCAGATGGTCAGTCGCCGCATCGATGTATCGAATCTCGATGTTTTTGTCGACGAGACCGCCGTCGGGATTGATCTTCGCGCCGGCCCGATCGCGATCCTGATTGAGATCGGGAAAGCGATCCAGCACGGAGCGCTGAAACGCGTTGTCGGGCGACTGAATCCAAACCAGCGCGATGGCGGTCCGCGCGCCCTGGAAGCCGGCCGTCATCAGCGGCCAGCTGGGCCGCAATTGCTCGATCTTCAATGTGTAGCCTGTGTCTTCGACGGGGAACTCATCACCGAGTTTGACGTCATAGGTTTTCTTGACGCCCTTGTCCTTCACTTCCACTTCGAGAATGTGGCGGCCGGAGATGCGCTGCGTCCAGGTCGGATCGGGCTGCGTCTGATCGCCGATCCAGTCGAAGACGACGCGCGTGCCGTCCTCAGCCTCGAACATCGCCTGCGGCGGGAACTGGCTGAAGAGATACGCGTCGTGGAGATGGCCTTCGTGCCCCACTGCAACCTGCGCGAGCGGCGACAGTTGCTCGCCGCCATCGACCGGTCGATTATCCATTTCGGCGTAGGGAAGGAAGCCGTCGATTTCGATCGAGTAGCCGAGGTCCTTAGCAAGCGCGTCATCGGCATTGAGAACGGGGACGGGCATTCGCCAGTGTTCGACAACGGGAATCGGCGTCGTTCGTTTCGATTCGACGAGCGTGCCGTCCGAATATTCGATCGCACCGCTGCCGGGGTTCTTCGTATCCGTCAGCGACACGAATCGCTCGTTGTAGTACGGAAGCGCCGGGAGTGGGAATTCGCGGCGATCATTCATGTCGTCGCCGACGATGAGTGAAAGCGACGGCGTCGTATTGTCGTAGAATTTCGTGACGGATTCGGCCGGTTCGAGCATGCCCGTCAGTTTGTCGCTGACGCGGGCGAACCGGGCGAAGCGATCGCCGGTATCGCGCGTCGTAATCGTGACAGTCTGATCGGCCTGATTCGGCGCGGAGATCTTCAGCGTGACTTCTTCGGCCGTTGTCATGCCGAGGTTCTTAACGTCCAGGACTTCAATGCGATGTGCACCGCCGAGCATGGGGATGTTCTGTTCCCACGTGCGTCCTTTCGCGGCGACGAGTTGTCCGATTTTCGCATTGGTCGGATCTGTCTGGAACCGATCGTTGGAGTAGATGCCGATTGTTGCGGGCGCCATCATGACGTCGCCTTCGACTTTCGTGCCGAAGTACCAGATGGACGCGCCGCAGAGAAGCAGAAGACCGGCATGGACTGTCAGCACGCCGGCATTGATCATGTTGAATTTGATGCGTTTGATCGTGGCGACAATCAGATTGATGCAGAAGAGCAGGATCAGGACTGTGAAGATCCAGTGGTTGAAGAACTGGAATTCCGTCAGTTCGAACACCTGTCGCGATTGCGGCACGGCGGAACCGAGCGCGCCGTAGCAGAATATGAGAACGATCAGGATGATGCCGAGCCATATGCTGCTGAAAAAATCGACAATCGGATTGCCTTTTCTCGGATGACGTTGAGATACGGACATTTCCATCTGTGATACCTGACTCGCAATTTGCGAAACCCCCCGGCCGGTCGACAACCTTGCCGCCGGGATATTTCCTGGATTCTAAGTACTCGGCGACAATAAGTCATTCTCATAGCGCGCCGGCGAGCCGGAACGCTGATGCGCGTCTCCGCTCGCCGGGCGTGAAGAATCTGTTCGAACCGTACCGCTGGGATACGGATTAACGTGCGAATTCGACGGCGCGCACCTCGCGGAGCAGCGTCACTTTGATCTCGCCGGGATAGGTCATGTCGGCTTCGATCTTCTTTGCCACGTCCCGCGCGATCTTCATGGCCGTGGCGTCGTCCACTTTGTTCGCATCGACAATCACGCGGACTTCGCGACCCGCCTGTATGGCATATGCCTGCTGAACGCCGCCGAAGCCCGTCGCGATATCTTCCAACTCGCGCAAGCGCTTGATATAGCGCTCCAGCGACTCGCGACGACTGCCAGGACGTGCGGCACTGATCGCATCCGCCGAGGCGACGAGCGGCGTGTAGGGGCTCGTCGCCGGAATGTCGCCGTGATGACCGGCGACGGCGTTGAGCACTTCGGGACGTTCGTTGAACTTGCGACAAATCTCCTCGCCGATCTGCGGGTGCGTCCCCTCGACATCGTGGGGTACGGCCTTGCCGATGTCGTGCAGCAGGCCGCAACGTCGGGCGAGCGTGCCGTTGAGTCCCAACTCGTCGGCCATGACCTGGCAAAGGTAGGCGACTTCGATCGAGTGACGCAGTACGTTCTGGCCGTAACTCGTTCGATAGGATAGCCGACCCAGCAGATCGATGAGCTGTCTGTGCAAACCTTGCACATTGGCCTCCATCGCCGCCTTCTTGCCGAGTTCCATCACTTCCTTCTCGACATTCTTGCGAACCTCTTCGACGACCTCCTCGATCCGCGTCGGATGGATGCGACCGTCGCTGATGAGCTTCGTGAGGGCCTGCCGTCCGATCTCCTTGCGCACGGGGTCGAAGCAGGAGAGGATGATCACGCCCGGCGTGTCGTCGACGATGATGTCCACGCCCGACGCCTTCTCAAAGGCCCGGATATTGCGGCCTTCGCGACCGATGACGCGGCCTTTCAATTCGTCGTTGGGGATGGGGACGGTGCCGACAGTCGCCTCGGACGTGTGCGCGGCGGCATAACGCTGAACGGCCGTGATGACGATTTCGCGCGATCGGTTTTCGGCTTCGTCCTGTGCCTCAGTGACGCGTTTGTTGACGATTTCGGCGCATTCGTGCTCGAGTTCGTTCTCGAGTTTCTGAAAGAGCTGCCGCTTGGCGTCGTCCATGGAGAGCTGCGTGATCTTGAGCAATTCGTTGCGCTGCCGGACGAGCAGTTCGTCGATTTCCTCGCTCTTCTTGTCGATATCGTCGGATTTCTGACGGATCTGGGTCTCGGCCTTTTCGATATTGCGTTCTTTCAGACTCAACATGTCCAGCTTCTGATCGAGCTGATCTTCGCGCTTTTCGAGGCGCTTCTCGGCCTCGCGCAATTCGGCGCGGGTGGCGGACGCCTCTTTCTCGAATTTCTCCTGGCGGGAGAGGAACTCGGCCTTTGCGTCCACCTCCGCCTTCTGCACGATTTCACCGGCGCGTCCTTCGGCACGACTGATGATCGCGCCGGCCTCCGTCTCAGCCGTGGCCTTTCGCTGTTTGTCGAGGAATACCTTGACGACCCATCCGGCCGCGGCCCCCACAGCCAGCATTCCGATTACAAGACCCCAATTCGTATCGCCTGCCGCAAGTATCTGTCCAATCATATCCAAAGCCCTTCCGAGCATTTTTCGTCGGAAACGGAGGGCAGCCTTCGCGATCGAGCCAGCCAGGTTTCAATTCACTCGCGGCGTTGGGAATTCCGACGATCTGAATCCGCTCGCGAGTTCTGCCCTGCCTGACCTTGCATTCGCGCAAGATCCAACCTTCGTTCCCGGATCGAGAACAATGAATGCCGAAAGGCGAAGCCAATTCGTGGAGCGCGGCGGTTGCCGCAAGTCGGGCCTGTCGAGAAATGGCGGTCGTGCGAACTTCGAACGGCTAGCGATGCATCTCCATCGCCAACGCATCACCGAGCCGATGTCGCCCAAGAAACAGGCGGCCATCTACAACGGGCTTTGCGCACCGTGCCTGCCCTGGACCAGACACGCATCTGTCCGGGGCAGTATGAAGATATCGCGAAATTACGCTCGATTGGATGCGACCGAATGAAGCGCCGTTAATCTCGTCAACGAGACGCACTTCGCTCGGAGAATCCACTGCGATCGTAACGCAGAACAACACCAAGATGACGAAACAGGCGGTAACCACCACGAAATTGCGACGCCTCCGCAGCCTTCGTATTGCCGAAGGCCGCTTGTCTCCTTTTTTGCACGTCCACCCGATCCGGCGTCGCACAAAACCATCGACGTCGAAATCCGCACTTACGACCAACCGCAAAGCGCGGACCAATGACTGTAACCTTAGCGGGGAAACACACTTACCCCGCTTTTCCTCAGTATAAGCCCGGACGTTGGCCGGTCAAGGATTACCTGAAGTGATTCTACGCACATTCAGATCATCGATGTGCGCCCCCACACCAGCCTGCTTTGGGTTCCGAAAATGGCGTTTTGACGCCCTTCGCGCACCTTGGCGACCAGAATCCTGCATGGATACAATCGACTTGCGTAATACGTCATCTGCAATCGTCACCCACTGCGGTCCGTCCGAATTCCGGTCGGAACCGTGAGCGGCAAGTTTCTTGCTCGATAGAAGTTACAGGCGATCGTACCGTGTAACGGTCACCAGGGCCGCCACCACCAGGAGTCAGTATCGTATGTCCCGCACCGCTCGATTTGTTTTGTGCCTGACATTGGCCATCCTCTCGACGCCGACGACGGCCAGTTGGGCCGGACCGCCGACAAAAAGCGGCGACGGCGAAGGGTACGGAATCGCGGCGGCCCCGCCGAAAGCAAACACTGAAGTGACGATGGTGACGGCGAATGCAGCGGCGGATCGCGAGGCGATCGGCCCCGGGGATGCGTTCAATTTGCTCGTCACGCTGAAGATCGTGGACGGCGTCCATGTGTACTGGCGGAATCCCGGCGGCCCCGGCTTGCCGACCAAAATCGAATGGTCCGGACCAAAGGGCTTCCTCTTCGGCCGCACCCAGTTTCCGGCGCCGGTCGCCGTGTTCGACAAGGCGCTGAAGGAAACGAGCCTCGTTCATGAAGGTACGGTGCAATTCATCACGCAGGTAAAGGCGCCGGCGGATCTACAGGTCGGAGAGACGGCCCGATTCCACGCGAACGTGACGTGGCTGTCGTGCAGAAAGGGCGCGTGCGTTCCGGGCGGCACGACGCTGACGCTCGCCATCCCGACGGCTGCAGCGGCCAAGCCAGCGGGCGAGAGCGTCGTGGATGAGTTCGGCTCCGCCCGCGTTATGCTGCCGTCACCGCCGGAAAAAGCGGAGCACCTCAAGATCACTTCCCGAATCGACAAGAAGCAGGTCAAGCCTGGCGAGTCCTTCCATGCGATCGTCACGGTTCAGATTGAAGCCAAGCATCACATGCAGTCCGACAAGCCGCTGGAGGAATACCTCATCCCCGCATTGGTGTTCGTCGAGCCCGTTCGCGACGGCGACATCGGCAAGATCAAATATCCGGCGTCACACATTCGTAACGACCCGATGATGGGGAAGATGAGCGAGTATTCAGGGAAAGTCGACTTCACGATACCGATCACGCTCGACAAGGAGACGGACAATCAGCCGCGATGGGTGCGAGGCATCCTGCAATCGCAGATCTGCAGCGATAACGGGACGTGTTTCGCGCCGCAGTACCTGGAATTTGCGATTCCGGTTCAGATGGAAGGCGGGCCCGCGCCGGCGGCTTCGCCGGATAAGTTTGTTGAGCGCGTGGCATCGGCGACGGTGGAAGCCGGCGGAGCATCTGAAAGTCGCAACGTGGTAGAAGCAACCGGTGACAACGAATCGGCGACGGTGGAGGAGATTGACAGCGCGAAGAGTTGGATTGCCGGCGTCCAGGACTGGTTCATCAGTTTCGGCTACGTCGGCGTTCTGTTTCTCGCCTTTCTCGGCGGCATCATTCTCAATCTGATGCCGTGCGTATTGCCGGTCATCTCGCTGAAGATCCTGTCCTACGTTCGGCAGGCAGATGAGGACCGAAGCCGGATCTTTGTGCTCGGCCTCGCCTACTGCACGGGCATCCTGGTATTCTTCGGGATCATTTCGTGGCTTTACTACTCCGGCGGCCAATCCTGGGGACAGCACTTTCAAAGTCCCTACGTTGTGTTGATTCTTGCTGCCGTGATCACGGCATTCGCGCTCAGCCTCTTCGGAGTCTTCGCAGTCTTCACGCCCAAGTTTGTAAATCAACTCGGCGTCAAGGCCGAGGAGCGGGAAGGGCTGCCTTCAGCGTTTTTTACAGGGCTGCTGGCGACGATTCTGGGAACGGCCTGCACGGGGCCATTCATGAGCGCCGCCGTGGGCGCGGCAAGCCGCTTCAGTGCACTTCAGGGCGCGATGATCTTCATGGCCGTCGGCGTCGGGATGATGTTGCCCTTCCTTGTTCTTTCGGCGAATCCCGCATGGCTGAAGTTTGTGCCGAAGCCGGGCAAGTGGATGGGAATCTTTGAAGCCGTCATGGGCTTCGCGTTATTCGCCACTGTAATCTTCCTGCTCAATCCGATTCGCCCCCAGCTCGGCGACTGGGGCCTGTTGCTGAGTCTCATGTTCCTGCTCGGCGTGGCAATTGCTGTCTGGCTTCGCGGCAAGGCGCAATTCACGACAAACCCGAGCTATCGCCTTCCACTCAATCTCGCCGCGCTTGCCATGCTCGCCGTTGCGTGGCTGGTACCTTTCCGAACGTTTTCGAGCGTCGACAAGCTTCGCGCCGACGCTGCCGAACACAAGCGGCTTTACAACATCGGCTTGCTCACGGAGCGAATGGATCCGGACGGAAGCGGCAAGACCGCGCGACTGCCCATGCCGAAATATCCGCCGGACAAGATCGACTGGCTTCCATACGACAAGTCATTGGTTCAAAGGTACGTGGAAGCCGGGCATACCGTGTTCGTCGATTTCACGGCCGCATGGTGCGCCACGTGCCAGGGAAACCTGATTTCGTCGATCGACATTCAACCGACGCGCGATCTGCTGCGGGACCTGAAGGTCATCCCCCTTGAAGCCGATTACTCAAGCCGCGATCCGAAGATCCTGAAGATCATCAAGTCTTACGGTCGCGCGGGGGTGCCGATGTACCTCGTCTTTGCGCCGTTCGAGCCGGACAACCCTCAAGTCCTGGACGAAGTGCTCACGCCCGGCACGATGGCCGCCGCACTCAAGAAGGCAGGCCCCAGCACGCCCGGCAACAAAGTCGCATCTGCTGCAACGGCCGAAAAGACGCCGCCGACGGTCAACACAGATGCGCAATAGCCACCGCTCGCCCGTCGAGATTTCCATTGACAACCGATTAACGATTCGCGGCTCGCGCATCGGCGCGGGGCCGGTGCTGATCCTCCTGCACGGCGGACCGGGCTGCGCAGACTACTTCGGCGGCACGACGTTCGAACAGTGGCTGGCGGAGAGACATACCGTCATCACGTATGACCAGCGCGGTGCGGGGCGTTCGCCCTGTGCCGGTCCATTCTCGATTCAACACAGTGTTTCGGATCTCGAGGCGCTGCGGCGTTCGCTGGGCGTGGATCGCGTCACGCTGCTGGGCCATTCGTCCGGGGCCGTGCTGGCGACGCATTATGCCGCCGAACATGCCGCGCGCATCGACCGAATGATCCTGCTCAGCCCGGCAGGGATTCGGACCGGCTGGCGGTCGGCGTTCGACGCGGTGTTACGCAGCCGGTTTACGACTGAACAAGCGGCCGAAATCGAACGCATCGATCACGACATCGCCGAGACCCAGGATGCAGCGCGGCGGGCCGAACTGTATCGCGAGCGGTTCAACGTCGCCCTGCCGTCCTACGTCGATCCCGCGTATCGCGACACGGCGCCAACACTTCGGGATTTCAATCGCGAGGCGAATATTCACGTGAACAACTCGTTGGCGGCGCTGGGGCGGACGCGGGAATGGGAAGCGAAGCTCGCGGGGTTTGATCGGCCGGTCGCGATCCTGCACGGTCGCAGCGATCCGATACCGTGGAGCGTCGTGGACGATTATTGCGAGTTGTTTCCCGACGCGCTGACCTACCCGTTGCACGGGATCGGCCACTTCCCGTGGCTGGAGAACGAGACGGCGTTGCGGATGGCGCTGGATACCTTGATGTACTCGGATTGAGGCGGGTGGCCCACCCCTTCAGGGGTGGTGGTCACGATGATATGCCAAACGAGGTCCTTCAGGGAATTCACATCGACGGCAGAATCAAGTCGTGACGCAAAACGTAATCGTCGCGACTCCAGCCATGAATGGACGAGCCATCCCGCGAGCCCCTTCGCAAGTTTGATCATCGTGACCCCAGCCTTGAAAGGCTGGGCCACCCGTCACTCGCCGCTCGCCACTCGTAACTCCCCTATCGCACTCCAGCGATCAGCGCGTTATCTTGCGCGACAGACACGCACGACACGGATTGTCGCGGCGAAGACGGATTTGCATCAACGCATAAGTCAGATGCCATGGGATTGATCGTTCAGAAATTCGGTGGAACCAGCGTCGCCGACGCCGAGAAGATTCATCGGGCCGCCCGCCGCGCGATTCGCGCGAAGCTGGACGGCAACGATGTGGTCGTCGTCGTGTCGGCGATGAACAAGACGACGGACGAACTCGTCGACCTCGCCTATCAGGTCACGGATCGGCCCAGCCGGCGCGAGATGGATCAACTGCTGGCGACGGGCGAACAGATCACGATCGCGCTGATGGCGATGGCGATCCATCATGCAGGGCACGATGCGATCAGCCTGACGGGCGGCCAGATCGGTCTAAGAACCGACGCGAGCTTCGGCCGGGCGCGGATCCGGGAGATCACGGAGCGCGGCCGGATCCTGCAATTGCTGAAACGCGGTAGCATCGTGATTGCGGCAGGTTTCCAGGGGGTTGACGAAGCGCTGAACATCACAACGCTGGGCCGCGGCGGATCGGACACGACGGCCGTCGCGCTGGCGGCATCGCTGCAGGCGGACGTCTGCGAGATCTTCACGGATGTGGACGGCATCTACTCGGCCGATCCACGCATCGTGCCGGAAGCGCGGAAGCTGCCGTTCATCTTCCACGACGAGATGCTGGAGCTTGCATCGCTCGGCGCGCAGGTGATGCACTCGCGCAGCGTCGAGCTTGGCAAGAATTACGACGTGCGCATCCACGTCCGCAGCAGCTACACGGATGCGAAAGGAACCGACATCGTGAAGGAATCCTCCGACTTAGGGCAGATCATCGTCCGCGGCGCCGCGTTGAAGAAGGACCTGGCCCGCGTCGAACTCATCGGCGTGCCGAACAAGCCGGGCCTGGCGAGCGAGATCTTCAGCCACGTGGCCGATCGCGACATCATCGTGGACGACATCATCCAGGTCATCCACAAGGGCGGCGAAACGGCCGACCTGAGCTTCACGATCGAAGCCGACAATCTGCAGGCGGCGCACCTCGTCATCGAGGAATTGCGGCGCGAAATGCCGGGCATGACGAGCGAAGTGAAGACGGATCTCGCGAAAGTCTCCGTCGTCGGCGTCGGCATGCGCACGCACACAGGCGTGGCGTCGCGCATGTTCGAGGCGCTGCACCAAGCGAACATCAATATCGACAACATCAGCACGAGTGAAATCGTCATCAGCTGCGTCGTGAATGCGGAAGACGGCCCCCGCGCACTGCGTGCCGTGCACTCGGCGTTTGAGTTGGACCAGGAACCCCGCGGCACGGCGTAGCGGGCGGAGATCGGCGCTGTCACGCGGCTCCATCGTGACGGCACGGGAGCTTTCATTTGCCGGCCGAATCATGTCAAATGTGATGTATGCCGGATGTCATACCTGGTTCAATCCTATGGAGCGCCGCCGCTTTCCTGGGGGTTGTCGTACTCCTTCTCTTCGTGGGCGGACCGATCGCCATCTACTTCGTGGTTCGTGTCGACCTGAACGCAAGAACGGAGGTTCATCATCCTGATGACCCGACGCTTCCAAACGCTGTGCGATGGTTTTTCCACGAGACGTGGACGCAGTTTGGACCCCTCGGGTTCGAGCCCAGAGTTTACTTGAGCATCCACGGACTGACTTCGAATTTAGTCTCCTACATCGCGTTGTTCGACCATCCCATCAATAAAGACGGGGCCGCCGCGATGGTGGCCGCCCCATCGACCACCAACGGCCCACAGCTCTCGTCATACGTCGCCGAATTCTGCACGTATTCGGCGGACGGCATCGAAGTATCCACGAACAACGACCGCGATACGGACGGGTTGTACGCGCTCCGCCACAAACACGTACGGAAGCTTCTCCAAATGCGAGATCTCGCCCAACTCTACGAGGCGCACAAGCTTCACATGCGTGATGTTGGCATGATCCGAAAGCGCGACGCCGTTCCCGCGGAGGAACAAGCGAACCAACTGACGGCGGAGATGCTCGCCGAATTCGAAGCGCAAGTTGCCGTCAGATGTTTGCGCCGATATGGCGATGGAAGATTGCTTCGTATGGGCGTCCCCGCAGCAATTGTCATGACGTGGAAGCAGATTCCACCCATTTCGCATATGGGTAGAATGCTGCTTCGCCGCCGAGCGGCCAAATGGCTCAGCGATCACGATCTCCCGGCCCGATACGATGAGATCGATTACAGAAAACACGTGTGCTCACAGATCATCCCGAGCGGCATACTTCCTGTCCCCGACTGGTACATGCCGGAGGCGACAGAATCGCCGGTCGACGTATTCCTTTGTCTGGGCTGCGGTCAGGACTTGAAGACAAATGAGACCGTCGGCTCGTTCGTCCAATGCCCGATTTGCCATCACATGATGACTGTGCCGATGATCGCGCAACCCTCTGCGGCAATCACTGAACGCCGGGACCATGATCCATACGGATTTCATGGTTCCATCAATTGACTCGCTGAAACTCAGATATTCGATGGGACGCCGCTGCCGATGAGCCCCATGCGTTTCATCGCCGCGGGGACGCGGCGGCTCTGATTGGGGCGCTTCGGACAAAGAGCGCAACTCGGACGACGGACTCGCCTCGGGCGAAGAACACTACTCGGAAAATGAAACAGGGCCGAGTCGAAAGTTCGACTCGGCCCTGTTTGCGTTTGTTGACAACGCTTTGGTGATTCGTTGCGCCGATCAGCCGGGTTGCGGCAGCGATCCGCCCGGAAAATCGGGCGCCGGCGGCTTGGTGATCGGCCGGGCCTGGGCGACGGGCGGCGACGGCGGTTTCTCTTCCGCAATCAGACCGCTGAGCGTCGGCTTGTCGAGTGCTTCGCCGCGACAGAGCTTCGCCACTTCGTCGGCATTCAGGCTTTCGTGCTTCAACAGCGCCTCGGCGACGGCGACGACATTGTTCCAGTTCTCTTCAAGGAGCCGAGTGGCATCGGCGTAAGCTTCCGTCGAAAGTCGTCGGACTTCGTCGTCGATGTCATGCGCCGTGTCGTCGGAATAGGCCTTCTCGCCCAGACCGAACTCGTTGCGATCGAGCGGCGAGTACTTCACGAAGCCGAGCTTGTCGCTCATGCCCCATTCAATCACCATCGCTCGCGCGAGGCGCGTGACCTGTTCGATATCCATTGCTGCGCCGCTGCTGATGTCGCCGCAGTGCTTTTCTTCGGCGATGCGACCGCCGCACATGACGCGCATCGTGGCGTTGAGCCAGCGTTTGGCGTAGCCGTAGCGATCCTTCTCCGGCAGCGACATCGTCGCGCCGAGGGCCTGGCCGCGCGGAATGATCGTGACCTTATGAAGCGGGTCGGAATCTTCCAGTACAACCTGCAGAACCGCATGGCCGGCCTCGTGATAGGCCGTGGCGATGCGTTCCTTCTCTTCGATCTTGCGGCTCTTGTTGGAGCGGCCGTAACGAATTTTGTCGCGAGCCTCCTCGAGGTCTTCCATCTCGACCATGTCTTTATTGAGCATGGTCGCGATGATCGCGGATTCGTTGATGATGGCGGAGAGTTCCGCGCCGCTAAACATCGGCGTGCCGCGGGCGAGCCGCATGAGATCGACATCCGGCGACAGTTTGATCTTGCGGGCGTGGACCTTCAGGATCTCGAGCCGGCCCTTCAAATCGGGCAGCGGGACGTAGACCGTGCGATCGAATCGACCCGGCCGAGTGAGCGCGGGATCGAGAATGTCCTCTCGATTGGTCGCGGCAATGACGATGACCTGGTCCGACGTGTCGAAGCCGTCCATCTCGACGAGGATGGCGTTGAGCGTCTGCTCGCGTTCGTCGTGACCGCCGCCGCCATAGGCGGTGCCGCGTCGTCGACCGACGGCGTCGATTTCATCCAGGAAGATGATGCAGGGCGAATTCTCTTTCGCACTCTTGAACAGATCGCGAACGCGCGAGGCGCCGACGCCGACAAACATTTCGACGAAGTCCGCGCCGCTGATGCTGAAGAACGGCACATCGGCCTCACCGGCCATTGCCTTGGCCATGAGCGTCTTGCCGCAGCCGGGTTCACCGACGAGCAGGACGCCGCGGGGAACGCGACCGCCAAGTCGCTGGAACTTCTTCGGGTTCTTGAGGAACTCGATGATTTCCGTGACTTCCTGCTTCGCTTCCTCAATGCCGGCTACGTCCTTGAACGTGATATTGGTCAGCTCCTTGTTGCTGACGCGATGGCGGGATCGACCGAAGTTGCCGAGCATCCCGGCGCCGCCCGCGGAGGAGCGAAGCTGCCGGAAAACGACAAACCAGATGAATGCGAAGATGAGGAGCCACGGGATGATGTTGACCAACATGTTGATCAGCGTCTGGCGGCTTTCCTTGTATTTAATTGTGGTCGAAGGCGCGATCTTGCGGAGGCGCTGTTGAATGGCGTCAACCGACATCAGCGTGTTGTATGGGCAATTGAATTCGCTGCTCTTCTGGCTGGCGGGCGTTCCCTGGGGTTTGTTGGGGAGGTATTTGCCGCGAATAGCATCGTCAGTGATCACGATTTCACTGATGTAGCCCGCCTCGGCATCCTTCCAAAATCGATCGATCGAGATCTCAGTGGCCGTGGGAATCGAGTTGCCGACGATCATCGCGACCATCAGGGCGACGAGGATCATGCCCGTCCACCCCATCACTGGGCGGGACATGCGGAATTTGGGCGGCGGCGGCTTTCGGCCGGGCGAGCCGTTAGGGTCATGATCTGAGTTGGGACCGTTGTCGGCCATTCAGCAGGCGTCCATATAACAAAAAACCTGGCAGGGACGGCGGCACCGGACACCGGTGCGCACGCCCTGCCATTTCCAATCGGATTATAGTGCCGAGCTCACCATTACCAATTATCGTCAAGCATTTGCTCGACGATACGCTCGGCCATTTCGTTTGAGGCCCGCTGCAAGGCGTGATGGAGATCCTCACCCACCGGTCGAATGTAATCCACTGTGTGAACGAACCTTGGGCGATTCACGAGAATTTCGCCGGTCCGAAGATCCTTCCATTGCCAGCTGACAATCAGCGTGGCCGCCGTTTCCCGCGGCCGGACGTTGACAAAGTCACGACCGATCGTGCCTTGGCGAACCTCTATGACTTCCCCCTGCAGCACGGTGTCCGCCACATCCTGGTTCGCCAGTTTGTAGGGCGTCTCCGCTTCGATCCGCTTTTTCAGGGCCTCGGTGACCTGCAATTCGATGTCCCGGCGGAATTCGCGGGATTCGAAAATGGGCACGGCAATCGTCCGAATCGGACGTTCCGAGGCGTTTTCCGTTCGAAACTGGGCCGCCCGATCCGTCGTGTAGCCACAGCCGCCGACCGCCAGCCACACGAGGCAACTGATGGATGCGATCCAGAATTGTCGTCTCGATCCGCCCAAGTCCATTTGGAGAACCTTTCGAAGCCCTGCTTCCGCATGAATGGCGCTCACGGAAACGGGGTCGGATTATATGTGCGCAGGGCGTCGTCGCAATCTCCCGGGATTGGACCCACGCCGGATCGTCGAATCTGATTGCCGCCGGGAACGGCCCGCGTACAATGCGGACCTCTGTAATCGCCGCAAGTAAGGACTCACGTACGCGGTGCGCACATCAACGCTACGACGAGGTGCACGGATGGCACGCTTTCGCTCAACCCTGTGTCTGGCAGTATTGATATCGACGGCGACAGGCCTGTCGTCGGCGGCATTCGGCCAGATCAACGACACGTATCGCGAACGGCTCGAATACGACGTGAAGACCGGGGAATGGGTGGAAATCCCTGCACCGGTCCCGGGCACGGCCGGCGGCGATCTGGCCATCGCTCGAGCGATGCTGGCCCAGGGCGAATTCAAGGACGCCCGGGACGCGTTCAAGGCGTGGTTCAAGCAGTATCCGGAGTCGGAATTCCGCCGTGAGGCCCTGTTCTACTCGGCCGAGACGGAAATCATGGCGGAAGACGCCGAACCGAAGCATGGCGATCTGATCCAGGCGTATGAATGGCTGGAGGAGATCCTCGAAGCCTGGCCGGGATCCGACCTGGCGGATCGAGCCGTCCGGCGCGAGATCATCGTGGCCGAAATGCTGCTGTTCAAGGATCGCAAACAGAAGATCTGGAAGGGCACGTTCTGGCTCGGCGCCGAGGATGAGGCGTTGGCGATGCTCAGCAAGATCGCCGACACATGGGCCATCAACACACCCGTCGCTGAACAGGCGCTGCGCCTCAAGGCCGACTATCACTACCAGCACGGCCAGTTCGACGAAGCGGAACTGACGTATGCACGGCTGATGCGAGACTATCCGCGTGGTCGCTATCGCAAGATCTCACTTCTGCGCAGCGGTCAATCGGCGCTGGCGCGATTCCCCGGCGTGGATTTCGACGATGCGGATCTATTGGAGGCAGAAGTCTATCTTCGCGACTTCGACGTGCAGTATGCGCAGGAATCCGAGGCCTATCGCGTGCCGGAGACGCTGACGCGCATTCAGGACAGCCTCGCGGAAAAGGACTTTCGCGTCGCACAGTTCTACGAGCGAACAAGCAAGCTGGACGCATCGGCCTTCTACTATCGCCACATCATGGCGACTTGGCCCGACACGACGTGGGCGTCACAGTCGCAGGAGCGATTGACGGCGATCGGCGGTGACTTACCGAAGTCAACGGATACGGATGTGGGCGACATCGATCTGTCAACGCAGGGCGACGGCGAACAGAATGCTCCGACGACGGGAACGCCGGCGCCGCGACAAACAGCGGCCGAACCCGGGCCGATGCAACCGGCGAGTCCGCCGATTCGAGCCAATCGATCGCCAGTGAAGTCCACGGCGCAGGCCGAGTCGCGCAACGACACGATGCAATAAGTAGCCCCGCGGTTACAACGATTCCATCACGATGTTGCCGGTCAGCGCCGGCTTGACGGGTTCGATCCAGACGGCGACGTGGCACCCGACAAAGTGAATCGGCGTATTCTCCGGCATCCCCACGACGGTCCTGAATTCGTCGGCCAGCTGCATCGGATCGGCGTCCATTGGGCAGGATCGAGCTTCCTCGTGTTTGCCGTCGGCGGATTGCATGAACACGGTGCGATCGCACTCGGCGTCGTCCATGTCGTAGCCTTCCCGCGTGATGGCGTCGTAGGCGTCATCCATCATTTGCAGAAAGCAGTCTCGCAGTTGCCGGGTATCGGGCGATTGGGGAAGCAGGCGTTCGAAGCCGAGAGGGATGTCGGCGTGCAGAATCCCGACTGACGGCAGGATCTCACTGAATTCGTGATCGATCCGTTTCGCCCCGTCGAACCGCTCGACGATCGCATTCGCGATGTCCGGCCCGGCCCCGCCGATGCCGAGGACATTGAGCGGCGACAACACGCCTCCTATCTCGGCCAACTCGGATTCGTTATGAATGCACGAAGATGCGACTGCTACGATTCGATCGACGTTGCGCTTGAAGAATCGCCAGGCGCCGCGACCGAGCAGTTCTCCGCGATGGCCGACGACGACGATCGACGCCTGCGAATCGCCGACGTCAATCACGGCGAGGCATTCAAGTCGCTGTTCTCCGGCGAGTTGGCGCGCCACTCCCTGCGTGACACCCGTATCGTATGGCTCGCCCAGCACGCGAAACCACCGGCAATTGCGCTCCGCCGCGAACGCATTCCAGAATTCGGCGGATTGCCGCGCAAATCGGCGATTTGTGCATCGAAGCGTCACTTCAACGCCGTGCCGGTCTGCGAAAGGCTCGAACGCCGTCGCCAGGCCCGCCAGCGTCAGGGGAACATCAACGCGGTGGAACGAGATGCGGCCGTCGGGGCTCTCAGTTTCCGCCACGCGAATCCCGTTCGTGCCAAAGTCGATCGCCACACGCTTCATATTTACACGCCCTGCATCTCCGCGAAGATGTGCGAAACTTCGAGACATCCGCGATCGCCATCCTCGTATGAGAGAGCCTAACGGAATTGGATACACGAGTCACAGCACGAGGCGACGCCAGTCATCGGCTGGCGATTGCACTGACGATTGCAGGCCTTGCGGCGAGCTGCATTTGTGGATTGCTGTCCGGCGACGCCTATTTTCATCTCGATGACGTGACGCATTTTCTCTATGCGAAGTGGTCGTGGCAGTCGCCGAAGTGCCTCTTGGACGATTGGGGGAGGCCGGGGTTTACCGTCGCGTACTTTCTGCCATCGGCGTTGGGATGGACGGCGTGCCGTATGTTCTCAGCATTACTGACGGCGGCGGCGGCTTGGTTCGCGTATCTGACGGCGCGGAAGATCGAACTGCCGCGAGCTTGGCTCGTGATACCGTTGTGCTATGCGCAGCCGTTGTACTTCCTATTGTCGCAGACGACGTTGACGGAGACGCCGCTGGCATTCTACCTGTCGCTCGCCACGTGGTTGGCCGTGACGCGACGATGGACGCTGTCGTCGTTCGTGTTGTCGGCGGCGCTGGTGACGCGGCACGAAGCGATCGTGTTTCTGCCGATCTGGGGATGGTTCGCATGGCGGGACAAGGCGCGATGGTTCGCGACAATACCGATTCTCTGGGCGCCGATCCTCGTGAACGGGCTTGCCGCATCGTTGGGGATGCATCATGTGCTGAGTCGATTCCTCGATCCGACGCCGACGCAGCAGTACGGCCACGGCGGATGGCTGACGTTCTTCGTCCGGGCGCTGCACGCGTTCGGTCCCGCCGTCACGATCCTTGCGATTGTCGGGTTGCGCGGAATCACTCGGCATCCGGCGGCGCGACTCGTTGCCGCGTCGACGCTGATGTACTTTCTCGCGCAGACGATTGTGTTTCGATTCGGTTTGTTTGCGTCGGGCGGATACTCGAGGTTTCTCATTGGCATCTCGCCGCTGGTCGCAATTGTCGCAACCAACGGATTGGATCGACTGCTGAGCCGGAACGCCGACGTCTGGCGGCGGGCGAATGTCGGCGCGGCGGCAGCAATGGCGCTTCTCTGGATCTCGTTGGAGCGACAGCTTCGAATTCCAAACGTTGCGGTTCTCGAGTTGCCTGAATTGCATTATGCGATCTGGGGGGTACGCATTGCGGCGGGCGTTCTGGCACTCCTTGCGACGGCAACGTTTTTCCTTGGGCGTCGGAACAGCGACCGATCACAGCGCGTCTGGCGGAGATTCATGCCTGGCGCGATGGCCATTCTACTCGCACTGACCGGCTACGCCTTCTACGGCCCGCTGCCAATGCCGCCAGATGCCCGATTGATTGACGACGCGATCGTCCGGCTCAACGATCTCGGATTCGCTGACGCACAGATAATCACGGCGCATCCGTATTTCGAACTGCGGACCGGCGGCGACGATCCGTGGGGCCGACCGAGCACGCGCGAGCGCATCGAGCGGGCGCCGATCGGGTCGCTCGTGATCTGGGAATCGCGATTGATGGGCAGTGAGGACCACAATCTGGGGCTGGAAGAACTGCAGTCGAGTCCGGCGTTCCGCGAGATTCTGCAGACAGACCCGTTGCCCTATCAGCAGTCGCCTTATCTACATGTTTTCGAAAAACTGGGCCCGTGGGGTCCCGATTCCCATCGCGTTGCGTCGCCTGCACGCCAAACTTAGGATATGCTCAGACATCGACGAGGCCGCATGGTCATGCTCCGACCGGTCGCCGAAGGTCGTTCGCCGACCGAGACAGAGGATGCCTGAGTGATTTCCGCAAACAGCATGAATCCCGAGACACTCCCGCACTTTGGCAAGGTACTTCTGATCGGGCTGGACGGCGCGACGTTCGACGTACTGGGTCCGTTGATGAAGGCCGGCAAGATGCCGGAGCTGAAACAGCTCGTGGATGAGGGCGTGTCGGGCCCCCTGGAGTCGACGCGGCCGCCCATCACGCCGGCGGCGTGGACGACGTTCATGACGGGCAAGGGCCCGGGCAAGCACGGGATCATCGACTTCGTTCGTTACGAACCGAAGCTGAACAGCCTGGGCCTGAACAACAACCAGGAAATCAACTCCAACACGCAGACGATCTGGGAAATTCTCAGCAACAAGGGATATCGCGTCGGTTCGATCAACGTGCCGATGACGTATCCGCCGATCGAAGTGAACGGCTTCATGATCAGCGGCTTCGACACGCCGCCGGGCCGTGACTTCACCTATCCGAAGGAACTGCAGAAGGAGATCCTCGAGAAGTTCCCCGACTACACGCACGAGAAAAAGTGGCAGCGCAAGGCGTCGGGCGGCGACGATCTGTTTGAAGAGAACCTGACATACATCAAGGACAGTTTCGATCGCGGCTACCATCTCGCAGAACTGTGCGGCGAGAAGTATGGCTGGGATGTGATGATGGTCCTCTACAAACTTGTGGACAACCTTCAGCACAAGGCCTGGCGCTACATAGACGAACGGACGAAGCAGGAACATCCGAAGCGGGCGCAATTGACGGAAGAATGCTGGCTGCATCTCGATCGCGTCATCGGCAAGCTCAAGCAGCTCGCGAAGCGACATGACGCCCACATCATCGTCATGTCGGATCACGGCCACGGAAGCCTCGACGGCAAAGCGCAGCCGAACCTTCTCCTGGCGGATTGGGGCTATCTGAAATTGCGCGGCCTCGGCACGCGTGCGAAGGGCCGCGTGGCGACGTGGATGCGGCGGCTCCGCGGCAAGCCGGGAGCGATCAACGCGAGCGGTCTCGGCGACATCGACTGTGATCCGGATTTTGACTGGTCGAATTCCCGCGCCTGCGTCCTGCATGCGGGCGTGTACGGTTTCCTTTACATCAACCTGAAGGGACGCCAGCCGAACGGAATCGTCGACCCGAAGGATTTCGAAAAGTTGCGGCAGGAGATTCGCGACAAACTGCTGAATACGACCTGCAAGGATCGCGACGGCAAGGAAATGAGAGTCTTTACCGATGTGTTCATCACGGAGGAGCTTTACGGCTGCCAGCGCGACGAGCATCCGTGGATGCCGGATCTGCTGCTCGCACCGGCCGACGGCCTTGCCGTTGTGAAGAAGATTCGGGGTAATGAACCCGTTCGCTGGGTGCCATTCAAGCGGCTGGAAGGCACGCATCGCCTTGACGGCGTCTTTGCGGCCTTCGGCCCGGCAATTAAACAGAATCTCGAAATGCGCGCCCACATCGCGGATCTGGCGCCGACGATTCTCGCGGGCCTGGGCGAGCCGGTGCCGAAGGACATGGACGGAACGGTGCTCGAGGCAATCTTCGAGCGGCCGATTTCGATCGTCTTCGAACCGTCCCAGGACCGAAAGATCGACGAGGCGGCGACCGACCTCACAGCCGATCAGCTGCAGGAGGTCACGAACCGATTGAGCGATCTGGGGTATCTGGATTGACGCAGGCGCGCGGGTCGTTCACGTGGCACGGCGCGTCGCCTGCCAAAATCAAATCAACGTCAAGTGTACTGCCTTGGATATTCAAGTCGTTCGGAAATCGGGAGCACGGGCGAGACGCCCGCACTCCCCTGGATTCATGACGCTCGATTGACTGAGGCACTGCATTAGTTGCTCGTCGTCGGGTGGTCAGAGTCCCCTTCGGATTTCTTCTTCGACTCGGTCCGCTGCGCGTCGCGGGCTGCCTTTGACAGCACGTCGGTCGTTTCCGTTACGTTGACATCAACGGCCATGTTCCCGGCAGGACCGCCGGACATCTTCAGCTTCATGCTCGCTTCCCGCTGATTTCGAATCGGCATGCCGCGCTTCAGATCAAAGAGGATCGTCCCGCTCGTTGTGCCCGAGTCGATCGACGGCGCCGGGCCCGCGGCAGGACCGTTCTTCGACGGAGCGCCCTCGACGGTGCCTTCGTATTCGATCACGGCGACGCGCCGCTGCTTTCCTTCAAAATCGTACATCTTGATGTCAGCGAGCTTGTAATTCGTTTTCGTGGTCGCGGCGCTACCGAGCCCGGGCATTTCCCTGGTGCTCTCGACCGACCACGTGTCACCGACGGAAACGGGCTTCTTCGGAATGAACTGGAACCGCGAATCTCCAAACTCGAGTTTCGCGGCTTCATTCGTGTAGGCGGCCTGCATCTGCATCCACATCATGTTGACGCCCGCGTTCTTCGAGACGGCGTCGCGGATCTTGTCCATGCCGCTGAAGGACTTCACGTCGCCGCCGCGCGACAGTTCCATCGTCATCGGCTTGTGCAGCATCGGCTCGAAGATCTTCCGGAGATCCGCGGAATTGGCGCCGTCGTCGCCTTCCGAGTCGTAGGACTGCGATCCCATCATCGGCATCGAAAATCGCATCGCCATGCGGTCGTATTCCAGCCCCAGCGTCCCGACATCGTCGGCGACATCCTCGACCGATTCCCGATGACACTTCGTGACGTCGATGTCGGTATTCATCGATTGACCGCCCATGTTGATTTTCTGGACGATCTTCGATCGCGACTCCACGAAATAAACGCGCCCCTTCTTGAACATAAGCTTGAGGTTGATGGCTTTGGATTTGTCGAAATCCCCTTCGTCGACTCTGCGGGATCGCGCCCACGCAGGTGAAACAATGCCGATGACAAGAAGCACTGAGAAGATTCTGAGGGAGATCCTGTGATTCATGATTTCCTTCCTGTTCATTGTGTGCGATCGTTGTTGTCGAATGACACACGCACAGTTCGACGGCCCGATTGAATCGCAACGCTATCCGGCAGCACGCTGCAATCTGCGTGTATCCTTCACACATTCTGCACGCGAACCGATACCTTTGACAACGTGGGCCCAAAACCGCCCTCACGCCCGCGTGAGCCTGGGGAATTCGTGCCGGCGGGATGGCTGCAGTCCATCATGCCGAATGAGCACTCAGAAACGCTGAGCAGGCGTTGTCGATTTCGAATGGACGATCGAGACAATTGATCAGGCGTCGCCGCCGGGGTCCCCTTGTCGCTCCGTCGTGGTTTCAAAGCGCCGGCCGATGAACAGGCCGATTTCGAATAGAAGAGCCATCGGGACGGCCAGCATCATCATCGTGCCGACATCGGGCGAGGGCGTGAGCAGCGCTGCGGCGATCGATATGCCGAATATGACGTATTTGCGCGACGCAGACATCGTGTCTGCCGCAATCAGCCCCACGCGAATCAGGAAGATAACCACAAGCGGAATCTGGAATCCCACGCCGAACGCGAGCGCGAGATTCGTCACGAAACCGAGGTACTCCGCGACGCTGAAGAACGGCTGGACAAACTGCTGGTCGGCCGCCTTCATGAGGGGCTGCGTGTAGCGCGTCTTGCCGACCTGCAGAAACAATCGCTCGCTCTTTGCATTGAACCAGATGTCGCCGTCGTGCGGCGCGGAAGGGTCGTCATTGACGATCGGAATCCGCATTTCATCGGCGGGCTCTGTCGTCGGCTGAACGGCGGCGGGCGCTTCGCGCAGGAAGTGATAGAGTGGATTGTCGTCGGTCGGCAACGGGAACCACGTGGAGACGCCGATCAGAAAGTTCAGCAGGGGTGACAGCGCGAAGACGACCATAAACGATGCGCCGAGCATGAAGAGACCAATCGACGCCGGCGCGAATAGCTGGACCATCTTGCGTTCGTGGGGGTATAGGCCCGTCGCGACGAAGGCCCACATCTGATAGAGGATCCAGGGCGCCCCTAAGACGAGGCCGAATTTCATGGAGATCTTGAAGTACTCCATGAAGGACTCGCCCGGGCTGAGCTGAACCATCTGCGGGTTGAAGTTCAGCCGCTCCATCGTCACTTTGTATGGGGCGGACAGATAGGCGTTGATCGTGTCGCCGAAATAGAAACACAGCGTCGTCGTCACGGCGAGACCGACGATGGCGAGAATGACGCGCCGACGCAGTTCCTCCAGATGATCGCCGAACGACATGCGCGACGCGTCGATCGGGTCGATTTCGGCCTGGCTGCTGTTTTTCGCCATTCGGTTCGTCCGTCCGCTGTCGTCCGTGATTCGAGACGGCAAACCGCCGCCGCGCTGCCGTCGGATTTCGGGAAAGGGCGGAGTCCGCCCGGCCTATTACTTCGGCAATCCCGCTGGCTCGGTGCCGCCTTCAATTCAGACAGCTCGCCGCTGTATTGGCCGTCCGAGAATAGCGCCGCCGCGCGAGTGGAGCAAGCGAACATTGCATTGGCGACCGTCCGCCCCCGTTCGTGGAAGGACCAGACAGAACCCGCGATCAAGCACTTCGCATTCGAGGCGAACTCCAGCGAGGCGAATACCTTGACGCATTGTGGGAAGCGGCCGATGATATTCGGTCTTGTCGCCGACGTAGCTCAGCGGTAGAGCACAGCTTTCGTAAAGCTGGGGTCGTGGGTTCGAATCCCACCGTCGGCTGTCCTGGCCTTCCTGGCGAGTGCCATTCGAGCATTTGCCGAAAACGGCTCGGTCATTGCGCCCCCATTTTCAAGTCAATCACAACTTGTTTAGACGCAATGCGTTACGCCCGACCGGCAACGTGATGTCGTCGCCCACAGGAAGATTGCCATCCTGGAGGATGCGTTCCTTCCGATCTAGGGATCAAGGGAATTCCGTGCCTTCGAACGCGCCATGATGGGCGTGAAATTCGCTTTGGGCTTGCTGATCGAGGGCAGACAGCAGTGGACCGATTTCGACGATTTCACGATTGAACTCGTCGATGTGCCGCTGGGTGATTCGTTCCGGCGGGATCGGCAGGAGTTTCGACCAGCGGCTCGGCGGAACGATCGCGACGCTTGTGCGTAGCGTCTTCAGTTTGCCGGCGCCGCGCTGGTAGCCTTCCCAGGAGCGGCCGATGATTTCGCGTTTCCAATACCACGTCAGCCTGCCGCGGCGCCCCGTACAGTATTGAGGATTCCAGTCCTGCGGACCGGCAAGCGCCGGCAGCAACACGTTGCGTGACACTTCGGCGTGTCCGACTTCGTGATCGATCCGGCTCTGCGTCGTCACATCCCGCCGCGACTTGTCTGGAATCGTCTGCATATCATCGCGGACAACGACGGACTGATCGAGGCTCCAGATGACAGGCGTCAGGAGCGTCGCCTCGATTCGGGTTCCACGACCGCCTTTGAAACTTGCCGGCGGTTGGCCATCGGGGCCGTCGGGCGGGACTTTGTGCAGCGTGTACAGGATCCGCGCATAGTCGTTGGAGACAAATTCATGGAAGTGAATGCCGACGACATCGTTGAAGTCCGCAGTGAGTCTCTTGCGCCAGACGATTTCCGGCATCCTGATTGTCGGCAATGTCAGGTCTTCCGGCGTCTGGTTGCCGGTCGCACCGGACGGACTGAGGCGGATCGCCAGCCTGGCCACGACATTCGGATCCGTCACCGACGGCAGTCCGCTGTTGGCGTCGCCCAGGATCCAGCCGTCGGGATTCTCGACGGAGGGCGTCACTTGGAGTTCCCAGGGTACGCCTGACTGCGGATCGTAGTTTTTGACGGCGGCATACTGCCAGCCATCCAGCGTCAGGCGATTGGAGGTCGCTCTTTCTCTCCCATCGTCCTTGGGCGGCCAGATCGTAATGTCCTTCCGCCCCGGGCGTGTGGGCAGGCGCGTGGGGTCACTTGCCGATGCGATCGGTGCGGCAGTCGATTCGATCAAGAGAAATAGACCGGCCACGAGGCCGGCGATGACGCGACATGAGGATTGCTGCATAAGTCGTCCCGCTTGCGGATGGAGCGAGCGTCGTCCCAACCCCAGCTTGCATATTGTATCGCGAAACGACGGACGAAACCAGAAATCCCGATGCCGACGGCAATTGCACATCGTTCGGCACCCAGGGCGCCCTATTGGCGGCCGATTCCGGTAGATAGAATCCGGGCATGCGGGATCCTACCTCCGATGACGACGGCCCGGCTCACGGCGCTGCCGCTGCAGCACTCCAGCGACTCGTCGACGAATATGGCGGCCTGTTGTTCAACCTCGCATTCCGCTTTTGCGGCAGGCGCGAGGAAGCCGAGGACCTCGTTCAGGAGGTTTTTCTCCAGGCCTTTCGCGCATGGGATACGTTCCGCGGCGACGCCAACGAAAAAACGTGGTTGTTCAAGATCGCCGCGCGTTCGTGTCAGCGTCTGCATCGCAAGCGCGCCGGCGAGCCTGCCGACATCGAGTCGTTGGACGACCTGCTGCCTTTCGGGCAACCGCTTATCGCCACGATTCCGTCCGAATTGGACGACGCGTCTCAACTCCAGATTCGAAAAGAAGCGGGAGAACGGGTCGAACGTGAGATTGCTGCGCTGCCGGAGGATTTTCGCGTTCCGCTGCTACTCAAGGAGATCGTCGGACTCAGTGTCTCCGAGATAGCGCAGATCCTCGGAATGGAGGAGGCGACAGTCCGGAGCCGTGTGCATCGCGCCCGGCTGAAGCTCCGTTCGGCAATCGACGGCGTCATACCGCGAAGTGCGGGCGTCGCCCCGCCGCCCGCGTATTCCGAACAAACGTGCCTGGATCTGCTCAATGCAAAACAGGAAGCGCTCGATCGCGGTCTGGCCTTTGAGAGCAAAGTGATCTGCGAGCGCTGCAAGTCGGTCTTTGCCTCGCTGGACCTCACGCAGCAAGTGTGCAGCGATTTGGCCAGCGGCATATTGCCGACGGGCCTGCGGGAGCGATTGCATGCACGGCTTCGCGCCGGATCGGCGTCGGACGCACTAGAATCGCAGTGAGGGGCACGCCGCGCATCGGGATCGGGTTCATGCGATGGCGCATCGGGATGCACGAATCTCACTCAAGGCATTGAGGCTGGCAGATTTCGAAATGCGGATTCTACGCGGAGTTTCGTGCCGGCTGACGACCGATTTTCGTTTGAGTCGCCGAAACACCCTCGCCCAGACTATCAGGCGACGCTTCCGGTCTCGGGCCTCCGGGAACCCCCGAATCGGGGATTTGCGGACGATGTGGGGGCGATTCTGACTGTCCTGCACGCCGGGCGGATGGGGAATCGAAAAAAAAGCGACTTGCCGGGAGCGCCGCTCCGCCGTCGTGTCTCTAAACCGATAGGGCTGCTGCGCTGCGGGCGAGGGCCGAGTCAATGACGATGAAGGAGTGAAGCCATGTTCATGCGGATGATCTACGACGAGAAGCTCGCCCAGGCGGCCTATCTGATTGGCTGTCAGCGGACCGGTGAGGCGATCGTCATCGATCCCGAACGAGATATCGATCGATACATCGATCTGGCCGCCGAAAACGGTCTGAAGATTGTCGCGACGGCGGAAACGCACATTCACGCCGACTTCGTTTCCGGTTCGCGGGAACTCGCCGAAAGGATCGGTGCAAAGGTCTACGTTTCCGATGAAGGCGACGCCGACTGGAAATATGAGTGGCTCGACAAGAAGTTGAGCGGCGGCTCATACGAGCATCAGCTCCTCAAGGACGACAGCACGTTTCGGATCGGTAACATCGGATTCAGAGCGATCCACACACCGGGACACACGCCCGAACACATCGCATTCCTCGTGACGGATCACGGCGCCGGCGCAAACGCCCCTGTCGGGATGGCGACAGGCGACTTCGTATTCGTCGGCGATCTGGGACGACCCGACTTGCTGGAAACGGCCGCGGGACAGGCCGGTGCGATGGAGCCCTCGGCACGTCGGCTCTTCAAGACGCTGAAAACGCTGAACGATATTCCCGACTTCGTGCAAGTGTGGCCCGCCCACGGCGCCGGCAGCGCGTGCGGCAAGGCGCTCGGCGCCGTGCCGACGAGCACGATCGGTTATGAGAAGCGCTTTAACCCGGCGATCAACGCCGCCACGACAGAGCAGCGATTCGTCGACTTCATCCTGTCGGGTCAGCCGGAACCGCCGCTCTACTTCGCCAACATGAAGCGCGACAACAAGATTGGTCCGCGCGTGCTCGGCACGCTGCCGATTCCGTCGCGAATCGGCATCGCAGACTTGCGCGGGCTCGACGGCAGGAAAGTCGTCATCGTCGACACGCGTTCATGGGATGCGTTTCGCGCGGGGCACATCCCGGGCTCATTATCGTTCCCGCTGACGAAATCGTTCAACACGGACGCGGGCTCGATGATCCGGGATACCGACGTGATTTACCTGATCATCGAGGAACCGAATCTCGAGGAAGCCGTACGCGATTTGATCCGCGTGGGACTCGACGACATTCGGGGCTGGGCCGCACCGGCGGACATCCGACAGTACGCCGACAGCTCGCACGCACTCGCGACGATCGATGAAATCAGCGTTGAAGAGGCGATCGGCCTCGTGGAGAGCCGTGAGGTCCAGGTGCTCGATGTTCGCCGTGCGACGGAATTCGCAGGCGGTCATCTGCCGCACGCGATCAACATTGCCCACACGCGGCTCGCCGCGCGAATGGACGAAGTGCCGCGGACCGGCAGGCTGCTCGTGAATTGCCGCAGCGGCGCGCGATCCGCACGTGCGGCGGCCTATCTGAAGCGTGAGGGATTCGACGTCGTCAACCTGACGGGCGGAATGATGGCGTGGGAAAAGACCGCCGCCATCGTAGAGCATTGACGCTTGCGAGTAGATGCCGATGCAGCGCAGACGAACCACGGAAGCGGGTTGACAGATGATCTATGCCATCCTCGGCGCCCTCGTGGTGGGTCTCTCGCTCGGCATATTCGGTTCCGGCGGATCGATCCTGACGGTACCGGTGCTGATCTACCTGTTGCACCATCAGGACAAAGTCGCGATCGCGGAATCACTGGGTATTGTCGGCGCAATCGCGCTTGTCAGCGCGATCCCATATGCGATTTCCAGGCTGACGGATTGGCGAACGGCGATTCTGTTCGCCGTGCCGGGGATGGCCGGCACATACCTGGGGGCATGGATCGCCTCGTACGTCGCAGGATACGTTCAGCTGTTCGTCTTCGCGGGCGTGATGTTGTACGCGGCTGTACGCATGTGGAAGCGATCCGGCGCTGGGACGAAGGAAGCGGACGATCAAAAGCCAGTTCGTCGGGCGTCCCTGATGATCGGGATGCAGGGATTGTGCGTCGGCGTCCTCACGGGTTTCGTCGGCGTCGGCGGTGGATTCCTGATCGTGCCGGCGCTCGTTCTGCTCGGGGGATTATCGATGCGTCGAGCTGTCGCGACGAGCCTCGTGATTATCGCGTTAAATTCATCCTCAGGGTTCTGGAAGTACCTGCACGTGCTCGACGAAATCCAGATGAGCGTCGATTGGCATACAATCGGCTTGTTTATTGTCATCGGCGCCGTCGGCAGTCTCGTTGGCAAGGCGATGAACGATCGCATCAACCAGGCCGCGCTCCAGCGCGGATTCGCGATTTTTCTCGTGTTGATGGCTGCATTCATCCTGGCGAAGGAGTCTGTGAAATTAGTTAGCCCCCGCGCGGCGACCGCCGCATTGTCCGCGCAAGTGAATGCCGGTACGGACGGCGTGAACGGGACACGCACGCAAGAAAAGTCGCTTTTTGACGTCGCCGCGACGTGAGCGCTGGAGTTGAACGGCTTCGTGGTTACGATTCAGCCTTGCGCCAAAACCCAGGCGTCTTGAAAACGAAGTCGCAATCGAGGACGGAGTGAACAATGGCAACGACGACTGAAGCCACGGACCTAAAGCGTATCGCGGCCGAGATCGCCTCCGACACGACACCCGTCGGCATCGATCTGAACAAGGCCCTGGTGCTGATGCTCTGCAAGCTCGAGTCCATCGAGAGCCGGCTCGATCGGCTCGAGGCCGAGCGAAACGAATCTCACGCACTGCCGGCGGACCTCGCAACCACGCTCAAGAACACACTCGCCGCTACGACGGACACGATCGATGACACGATCGCGCGGCTTTCCGCGCGCGGCGTCGACGTCGACGCACGACTTCGCGCGTCGCTGTCGCTGATCGAGGAGCTCACGAACGAAAATGTGCTGGCAAGTCTGCAGCGGATTGTGGCGAGAATCGAATCGCTCGAGAAACTGACGGAACTCGCTTCGCATGGCGCTGATGCAGTGGCGACAGTCACGGACATTCTCGACGACGAGATTGCCCGAGCAGGCGCCGAAGGAATCCAAGTCGATGCGGCTTTGCGGAACGGGCTGACGGCCCTGCTTTATCTTGGTCAGCGCGTGTCGACCAACGAACTGGAGGCGCTTGGTACGCTCCTGCGATCCGACGTGCTGCATCCCAGCGCCGTCGATATCGTCGGCCGGCTCGGGTGCGCCCTCGTGGCGGCGGCGGACGCGCCGGCAGGCTCCGTCGGTCCCATCAAGGCCATCTCCAAACTCGGCGACGACGACGCCCGGCGAAGCACGGCATTTGTTCTTGAATTCGCGCGCCGCTTTGGCGCAACGCTCCGCGGACGCGGAAACAGCAGCACGACATCCACCCACGGGAGACGGGAATCATGAGCGATCACTACGAAGTACTTATCTGCGGCGGCGGGACGGCGGGGCTGACAGTCGCAGCGCAGCTCCGCCTGCAGGATACGCCGCCGAGCGTCGGCATCATCGAGCCCTCCGACAAGCACTACTACCAGCCGCTGTGGACGTTGATCGGCGCGGGCGTGTTCCCTCGCGAGGAGTCGCAGCGCAACGAGGCCGACTTTATTCCCGACGGCGCCGACTGGATTCGCGACGCCGTTGCGACGTTCGAGCCCGATCAGAACGCCGTAATCCTCAAGACCGGTCGGCGCGTAACGTACGATCATCTCGTCGTGGCGCTCGGCATCCAGATCAACTGGAACGCGATACCGGGGTTGATGGACGTGCTCGGCAAACCGGGCACGGGCGTCTGCAGCAACTACTCATTCGAGACAGTGTCTTCGACGTGGGAGGCGATCCGGAATTTCAAGGGCGGCCGCGCGATTTTCACGGAGCCGCTGACCGGCGTGAAATGCGGCGGCGCGCCGCAGAAGATCATGTATCTCGCGGAGGATCACTTCCGGCGAAGCGGCATCCGCGACAAGTGCGAAGTAATGTTCTGTAACGCGAAGGGATCGCACTTCAGTTGCCCGCACTACACGCCCGCCCTGCTGGATCTCTGCGACAAGCGCGGCATCGAGATCCGATACAAGACGAACCTAGTCGAACTTCGACATGCGTCGAAGGAAGCCGTGTTCAGGAACGTCGAATCGAATGAAGAGACGGTTCTGAAATACGACATGATCCACGTGACGCCGCCGATGGGTGCTTTTGACTTCATCAAGCAGAGCCCGCTCGCCGACGCCAACGGCTGGGTCGAGGTCGACAAGAACTCGCTGCGACATGTTCGATACGACAACATCTTCTCGCTCGGCGACTGCAGTAGTCTGCCGACATCGAAGACGGGGGCGGCGATTCGCAAACAGGCGCCGACAGTCGTCGCAAACATCCTCGCGGATCGCGCGCAGCGGCCGGCCACGGCGAGTTACGACGGCTACACGTCTTGCCCTGTTGTGACCGGCTACGGCCGCCTGATTCTCGCCGAATTCGATTACACGAAGGAACCGTGCGAATCGTTCCCGTTCGATCAGAGCAAGGAGCGATACAGCATGTACGCGCTGAAGGCCTACGGTCTGCCGCGCATGTACTGGCACGGAATGCTCAAAGGGCGGATGTGAGTTGACACCGCCCGCACAGGAGAACTCAGGATGACACGCAAACTAACCGGCATGACGACATGCCTGCTGATTCTGGTCACGGGTTTAACGCTCGGCCTTTCTGAACCGCAACCGAAGCCAACGACAATCAAGGAGTCGCTGGATACGGCAATCGATGATGAGCGCCACGCGATCGCGTTCTATGAAGCCGTCATGGCAAAGTTCGGGGAACGTCGGCCATTCTCGAATATCGTTCATGCAGAGCGGCGGCATGAAGCGATGCTGCTCGAACAATATGTACGCCTGGGCCTGACGCCGCCGGCGAATGCGTGGGTGGGCAAGACGATCGATGTTCCCGACACATTCGCCGAAGCATGCGATGCGTCGATCGTCGCCGAAATCCGCAATGGTCGCATCTATGACCGGCTCATTGCCGGCACGGCGGACGACGAGGTTCGCGACGTGTTCGAGCGTCTTCAATGGGCCTCTTTGGAACGCCACTTGCGCGCGTTTCGGCGACACGGAAGCGGCTGGGACGAACTGAAGTCCGACGATCTGACGAAAGAGCAGAAGAAGCAACGCGAAAAGGCGGAGGAAGCCCGCAGCGCGATGTACGGGGAGTTACTCGGCGAATTGATGAAAGCCATTCAGAAAGGCGGGCCGACGGGCGCCATTGACGTCTGTTCGAAACGAGCTCCGGACATCGCCAAGGCAGCCGGCGAGAAACACGGCGTTCGCATCGGTCGCACCTCATGGAAGCTGCGCAATCCGAAGAACCAGCCGCCCGTCTGGGCGGCGCTGCTGGTCGACGAACGCCCGGAGTCCGCGCGATTCATGGCGGACGATTCGGGGCGACTCGGCGCGTTGATGCCGATTCGACTTTCCGGCACGTGCTTGAAGTGCCACGGCGGAAGTTCCGATCTCGCGCCAGGCGTCAAGGACCAGCTCGATCGCCTGTACAAGGAAGATCAGGCGACGGGCTTCAAGGACGGCGAGCTACGCGGCTGGTTTTGGGTCGAGGTGCCGGAATCGGCCGGGGCCGACGCGAAACGAGCCGAATGAACCCCTGTCGGGCGACGAGGATCATCAATCAATATTCGGCTCCTGGCCGAGTTGTCGCGCCAGCAGCGCCAGGTATTGCTTCTGTCCCGATTTCACGCCGCCGAATTTGTGAATCATGAATCGAAACAGCGGTGCATGCCATGTGCCGTCGTCGATTCGGCCGTTCGTGGTGCATGTGACGGCGCAGCCCTGTTCCCTTGATTCGATGTCGTACTCCACTCGCATACGCATCGGCACGACTTCGTCCTGACACTGTCGAACGAGACGCTTGGGCGCATCGGCCTCCAGCGTCTCCACGCGAATCCGACTCGAGCCGATGTTCTCTCGCCAGGCAGGCTGATTTGCGACGTCGGCCAGCGGTTCCGTTCCCTTGCACATCTTTGCGGAGACGGGGAGCTTCTTGAAATCGCCGATGGCGGTCCAGACATCCTGCGGCGTTCGATTGATCTTCAGCGATGTCGTCGCCGAGAAGTCCTTCGGCAGAGAACGACCGACGAACACCACGATCAGAATCGTCGTCAGAATCAACGCGCCGGCGGCGGCTGCAATCCACATCCCCATTTGCAACACTCCCAAAGGACGCGTCGGTCGCGCGCCAGGTTCGATTCACTTACTCATCAGCGTCCGCCGGCTGTGCCCACGCGGGCACTTCCGGCAGTGTCGCCTCTCGGTACTCGATCGCGCGCTCGCAAGCATGGATCCAGTCGTCGAGCAGGGATTCCGCCGACATATCCCCGGCCATTCGCTGCTTCGCGTTCTTTAACACGCCGATCGCCTGCTCAAGCATGCCGGATCGCGTCATGGGCGATCGATCGGGCAGGGCGCGCATCAGCATCACGTGCAAGTCAAGGGGCGCGTCGAGAACCGTCGATGCCCTGTGCAATGCTTCTGTCGCCTTCGCCATGTCTCCCGCCGCGACGAGTGTCAGCCACAGATCGATGTAGGTCGGCATATGGTCCGGTTGTAACCGAATAGACTGCTCGATGGCATCGACGGCTTCCTGCAACTCATTCAGCCTGCGCAGCGTGACGCCGAGAGCTCGCCATGCACCGCTGACGTTTCGCCGGATGGCGACGCAACGGGAGTAAATGCGCGACGCCTCGGCGTCACGGCCCGTCAGTTCAAGCATCCGCGCATAGTCATTATTCAACAGAAAATCATCGGGATAGAGCGCCACGGCGCGGCGATAGACGTCCATGCCGCCTTGTGGGTCGGGCTCCTTTGCCGAAAAGAAGCAGGTTCCGAGCCAGGACAGCGACGTCGCCGGCGCAGTTTCAAACGCGGGATTCGCCGCAAGCTCGCGTAGGACGTTGACATCGATCGTGTTTCCCTCCGGCTGCAGTCGATACATCTGATCGCGCAGTCGAGTACGAAACGAATCGGTATCCGCGAGGAAAATCGGCCTGGCTCGCTCGCGCAGGGATCTTGCGTATCGATCGACGCCGAATCGATGCTTCAGGTCCTCGCCCGTCCATAACCACAACTCGAATGCGTTCGCCAATTGCTCTGGATGTTCGCTGGAACGAATCCAGTTTGCGATCTCCTCGTCACTCGCCGTAAGCACGTCGATACCGGCGTTCTTGAAGGCCTCGATGTAGTCGTCATCCATCACCTTCCAGCTATCGACATCAGAGTGCGTCGCGCCGCGGCTGACGATGTCGTCGGTCAGCGCCAGGAGACGCCGATCGGCGTCGCTGCTCCGAAGTTCGTCCAGAAAGACGTTCGCGCGCTGTACCGTATCCTCGTCGACCAGTCGCTGGAAAATGAGCCGCTCTACCTGGTCTCCTGCCGCGAGCGCCGCCTCCCAAGTCGCATCGTCACTAACTGGCGACGCCTTCGCTTCGCCCAGCGCCGTTGCGGCTCGCTCCAATGCAGCGCTGACGAGTTGGGTTCCTTCATCGATTCGCTGCTGTATGACCTGATCGCGCCAGACGATGCCGCCCCCGATCAGCAGCATGGCGAATAGGACAGACGCCGCGAGCGCGAGCGTCAGGCGGCGGGACCTTTTGGCGGCCTTCGCCCTGACTTCCGCTTCCGCAGCTGCGATCTCGGCGGCGTGGACCTTGTCTTCGAGTCCCGCGAGGTATGACGCGACATCCTGGGCGACGATCGACGCCGAATGCGGCCGCGACTCGGGATCCGCCGACAGGCACGCCATCGCGATTGATTTCAGTTCGGGGTCGGCGTCGCATGCATTCAGCGCCTGCAACGCAGTCGTGAGATCACCGTCCGCCGCCCGCCTGAGCACATCGTTGCCGGAGCCGTCATAAACCGCCCTGCCTGTCAGAATCTCAAAGAGAATCGCACCAAGGGCGAAGACGTCGGAGCGTTCGTCAATTCGATCGACTTCGCCGCGAGCCTGTTCGGGCGACATGTACGCGGGCGTGCCCATCACGGCGCCGGCCACCGACTGAGATCCGTCGTCCGTTGATCGAAGCGTCTCGACGACGCTGTCGGCAATCGGGTCCGCGCCACGGGAGGAATCGTCGCCGGCCGCCCCGCGGCTCAGTACTTTCGCGAGGCCCCAATCGACGACCTGCACTTCACCGAACGGCCCAACCATGATATTGGACGGCTTCAGATCGCGATGGACGACGCCGCGCGTGTGAGCGTAGGCCATCGTCTGACAGATGTGTTCAAAGACGCTGAGAAATCGACGTCTGTCGTCATTCGCGTTTCGACGCTCGCGAAGCAGCGTCGCAAGCGTGCGGCCCTTCACGAGCTTCATCGCGAAGTACGGCCGATCGCCGCTGCGCAATCCCAGTTCATAGACAGGCAGGATGCCGGGATGCTGCAACTGACCTGTGATCTGCGCTTCTTCCATGAAACGCTGCACCATCGCCGGGCTCGCCGCGTAGCGACCGCGGAGCATCTTGATGGCCACGTCGCGCCCGAGATCGGCGTCGCGACCCCGCAACACGACGCCGACGCCGCCGCGCGCGATCTCTCCGGCAAGCTGGTAGCGACCGATTCGGCCTTCACCGTCCTGCAGTTCATCGGACTGCGGACGAAACATCGGTCCGCAGCCGTCGGAATCGTCTTTTAGTGAGATTCGAGAGTGAATGCCCAGGTTATGGTCGATCGTCGCCACGACGCTGTCATTCCATTCAGATGACGCGTCGTCGGGACCGGGGCCGAAGGCAGCGCGAAGACCGGCATCGAGATGCGTATTGGTTTCATCGGGAGCGTTGTGTTCATGACGCTTCATGACCACTCCTCGTGGAGAATCGAAGTTCGTTCATAACAGCGAACGTCGTCGGCCGCCCGGAGCGACGATCATCGCAACGCCAATGTCGCCGTTTCGACGGCGCCGAGTCATGACACAGGTTCGCGAGTCGCAGTCGTTTCGCGCGGCAAATCCGAGACGGCCGCAGAAAATCAGGCGAGAATCTCCAGGAGCTTCTCGCACTCGCGTTCGGCTTCGATCGGCGACTCCGGAAAATGAAATCGCATGACGTCGAGCAGGCAATCGCGGAATTCGCGCCGCGCCTTGGCGTACTCTCGATGCAGATGCGTCGGATCCGCTTCCCATTGCGCCGCGATATCGCGGATCGGGAGATCGTCGTGAAAGCGCAGCCTGAGCAATTCAACGCGCTTTGACGCCTCCGGGCCTTGTTCGGCGGCGCGCTGCCGCTGCAAGTCCGCAGCGCGGCGCATGATCGCCTGCGCCCACGCACGGTCGAAGACCTGTGACAACCGGTCCTCAGCCGCTTCAACCTGCGGCAGCGCCGCGTCAGCAGCCACATGTCGTGCGAAGTGCTTCGCGCGCTTCGTCTCGAATCGAAGGGCCACATTACGAACGATACCGTACAGAAATGCCCGGAAGCCGCCTGGCCGGGACGGATCCGCCTTGGCCAATGCGCCGCCCTGTCGGAAGCACTCGACGAAAACATCCTGCGTCGCGTCCTCCAGCTCGTGGGCGTCGGCGCGGCGCCCCCATCGCGCGATCAGGTACGCTCTGACGGCGGATTCATAACGACTGGCAAACGCTGAGCGTTCGGCGTCATTGCCTGCAGCGGCAGCGTGAATCATCGTCCAACAAGTGGTTTCACTGTGACTCATGCGCGCTCGAAGACTGGTAGTTCGACATAAGGCAATATGTCACGATTTGCAGAGATCGGGCAACTTCGCTGGAATCGACACTTCGAAGTCGCATCGCGTCGGCGATCCTTGAATCGCTACGACGGCAACGCATTTCAGCGCATGCATGGCGTCAGCCGGGCCGTCCGGGAGTTGCGCGGCGACGGAAAGCAACAAGGTTCCGTTCTTTGGCGCGAGGCCTTCGATCCGCCGCTGGGACAGCTTTACGCCATCTGGCGGCGTGATCCACAACTGGACGGGCGTACCCGCATCGACGCCGGCGTGTCCGGGCGTCAATGCGATGATGACATTGACGAGACCGCGAACCTTGGGCGTCGGCGCTCGAACGACCCCCGAATCGATGACCCAGACTGACGGATGTGCCGGCAACTCCGGTGGAGCCGGCGGCGTCGCGTCATTTGGCTTGAAGTTGCCCGACGGCGCTGCGATCTCGATGGACGATGGCGCAGGCAACAACGACGTCAGGCCGGTCTCTCGCAACGCCTCGGCAATCCAGCCACAACTATTGACTCGCTTATCGGACGTGCATGCGAATTGAAGGAGTCGCTCGCAGAAAACCTGGTTCTTCGGATCCCGACCGGCGGCAAACGACCACGCATCCATGGCCTTCCGCAAATCATCCGCCTGCCGCCCTTCACTCTGGAATCTCGTGAAATACGCAGTTCCGAGGCGGAACGCAGCTGCCGGATCCTCTGGCTGGTCCTGCAGCGCCTTTTCATACGCTTTGATTGCCTCGGCGATCAGCACAGGCTCGGGGTCGAACATGCAGGCGTCACCGTGCTCGATGTACTCAATACAGCGGCGTCCCTCCTCTGCCTGGCGCGCGGTGATCTTGTAATTCGGCACCTCGCAGAATGGCGGCCGGACCACAGCACGATCAGCCTTAAATTGTTTCCCAACAAAGCTTTCCGACAATTCCGCGGGATCGTGAACGATGACGCGAACGATACCAAATTCATCCACGCAAACGGCCCGTCCCATTCGACGCGCATCGGCTTGATTCAGCGGATCGTGGTACGTCGGAAAGGCGATCTTCTTCCATTTGGCGAACAACGCGGCTCGCGCGATGTTCTGGTCGTGGATGATCCCCACGATGACGGTTGAGCCGCCGTCACATTCTCTCGCAAACCTTGCCCAGGCGGGCAGTTGCGCGATGCCGTCTGAATCCCACGCGGCCAGATGGAGCATGATGACCTTCTTGCCGCGGTACATATCCAGGACGAATGGCTCGCCGCCGTCGACCGCTTTCGCGGCGAGATAGGGGTGCGCGTGGCCTTTTTCGATGGTCGGGTGATTTTCCGAGCCCAATACGTGCCGGTTGTTCAGGAACAGGGCGGGCAGCACCGCTCCCCACACGATGTAGCATCGAGAAATGCGAGACCCGACTGTGGGCGGGGCATTGCGAATGAGACGCGTTGGCGTGGTCTTTTCCATAGCCCATTCACTGTATCCGAGAATCGACGTCGGTCACAAGTTTGACAGCGCGAAGATCCGGTTACGTCCGACATGAAATACGATGGCAAATCACGCCGATTCCGCGGGGCACGCATGTGGTGACGATTCGCCCCTATCGCTATACTCCGCGTGCTACTAAAAGACTGTACGCTTGGCGTCGAACGGCTGCGGATCTCGCGTGGGGACCCTCGGCGAAAGGGCGCAAACGTGGGACACGGCGCGGCGACTTGGATCGCCGCGTTAAGTCGCCGCCACGCAACGGCTTGCAAGAATGAGCTCCCCGAGAGAGTACTTCCGGAACATCTACGATACGGTTCGCACGATCGGAATCGGTATGCGAATCACGCTGAAGTACTGCTTCGCGCGAACCGTAACCGTTCAATACCCCGATATGCCGCCGGTCGTGAAGCCGCGCTTCCGCGGGTTTCATTGGTTCGAAGCGGAGAAGTGCATCGCGTGCGATCAGTGCGCGAAGGCCTGCCCGATCGACTGTATTTACATCGAGAAGTCGGGACCGCGAAAGATCGACAAGGAATCCGGCGTCGCCGTGGGCGGTGCGCTGGAGCGTTACGCGATCGACTATTCGAAGTGCATGTTCTGTGCCCTGTGCACGCATCCATGCCCGACGGACTGCATTCATATGGGCGACAATCACGACCTCAGCGCGTTCACGCGTGAGGACATGATCGTCGAGTTCACCCAGCTGGCGAAGCAGGGCAAACAAACGCCCGAACCCTACTGGATGCAAAAGGAAGAAATGCCGGATTGGGCGAGCAACATGAAGAACCGATGGGAAGAGCGAGCCCGCCCGGTTCGCGAAAAGATGTTGAACGCGCTACAGCCCTCGGAAGGCACGAAGAAGTAAGCAAGGCGATAGAACTCGCACCTGACAAACCGCGAGTCATGCGAAGGACGTAAAGGTATGGATCGGCCAGGTCTGGCACTCATCGTCGGGTTGATCATCTTCATCATCGCCGGCATCTGCATGGCGCTGGTGGCGCTTGTCATCGGCAAATTCCTGCGAACGAGTCTTCCGCATCCGGAAAAGGACGCGGCCTACGAATGCGGCGAGCCGACGATCGGCAACAGCTGGGTCCAGTTCGACCTGCGCTTCTACGTTGTCGCCCTCGTCTTTCTGATTTTCGACATCGAAATGGCATTGTTCTATCCGTGGGCCGTCGTCTACAAGGACGCCGGCATTGCGGGGTTGTGGGACATGCTTTTCTTCTTCGCCGTTCTCGTCGTCGGCTTCGCGTACCTCTGGAAATTCGGCTACCTCGACTGGGTCCGCGCGACGCACGGCCAGCGGCCGAGCAATCGCAAAATCAGCGCAGACGACGCCATGGGGCGCGCCGCACGCGGATGGCAGTAATCCACCACGATTCGCATTGAACGAATGAACTTCGCAACCTCTTGCAGGTGCCTGAATGAGCTGGATCGAAAACAGATTTGAAGAAGGCCTGATCATCACGTCGCTCGACTGGGCGATTAATTGGGGCCGGCGCTACAGCATCTGGCCGATGACGTTCGGTCTCGCCTGTTGCGCCATCGAGATGATGGCCATCGGCGCGAGCCGCTTCGACGTGGATCGCTTCGGCGCGGGTGCATTCCGCGCATCGCCGCGACAGGCCGATCTGATGATCGTCGCCGGTACCGTCACTTATAAGATGGCCAGCCGCGTCAAGCGTCTCTACAACCAGATGCCGGAGCCGAAGTACGTGATGGCGATGGGCGCCTGCACGATCGGCGGCGGCCCTTACTTCAAGAACGGTTACCACGTCGTGAAGGGCGTCGACCTCGTCGTTCCGGTGGACATTTATGTGCCGGGTTGCCCGCCGCGCCCCGAAACGCTGATCGAGGGCATCCTGCGGCTGCAGGACATGATCAAGAATCAATCGCTGGCCCGCGATCGTTGGCAGGGCGCGAAAGAGAAGGTCCTCGCCTCGACGCCGACATACGCGTGATCATCGCACGACTGCAGACGAATGTGATCCGTTCGATACGAGAAGGAATCCATGGCTCCAGAAGAAATTACGGAACTGCTGAAGAAGGAATTCGGCGAATTCATCGTCGGTTCGAAATTCGACACGGCGCACCCGCGCGTGGGCGTTCGAGCGGATGCCTGGCCGGAAGTCGCCAGATTTCTCCGCGATGACTCTCGCACCGGATTCAACATGCTCCGCTGCGTCACGGCGCTCGATCTGCTCGAGGATGACACGCTGTGCGCCGAGTACGATCTGCACGCGATCCGGGCGCCGAAGTCCGGCGCCGCGCCCTACGAACTGATTCACGGCATCTGCATCGAAGTCAGCGTGCCGAGGAATAATCCGCGGATCCCCAGCGTCGCCGATGTCTGGCGCGCGGCGGACTGGCACGAGCGTGAAGCCTACGACCTGATGGGCATCATCTTCGAAAACCATCCGGATTCGATGATCGGACCGAACGGCAAGCATCCTCGACGGATTCTCTGCCCCGACGACTGGGTAGGTCATCCGCTTCGCAAAGACTACTTGTTCCCGATGGAGTACCACGGCATTCCCGCCGTCACGGAAATGGGACAGACGCGCCCCGTTCACTAGTCACTGGGCGACAAGGACCGCGGCACGAAGCGCCGCGTGTCATCAGGAATCGGATTCACTATCATGGCCGACGTCGTTCTCGAAGCACTACCGGATATCAATGCCGACCTTTCGGCGGAGATGCTTGCCGATCCCCAGCAGGATTTCCCGACCGAGGAAATGCTCGTCAACATGGGTCCGCAGCATCCCGCGACGCACGGCGTGTTGCGAGTCGTATTGCGTACGGACGGCGAGATGGTCCTCGAAGCCGTCCCGCACCTCGGATATCTGCATCGCTGTGCGGAAAAAATCGGCGAAACGCTCGCTCCGTATCAGTACATTCCCTATACCGATCGAATGGACTACCTCGCGGGGATGAACAACAACCTCGCCTTCGCCGAGGCCTGCGAAAAGCTCAGCGGACTGGAGGCCGAGATTTCGCAACGAGCGAAGCTCATCCGCATCATCTTCGCGGAACTGAACCGAATCGCATCGCACTTAGTCGCATTCGGCACCTACGGACTCGACCTTGGCGCGTTCACGCCGTTTCTCTATGCGTTCCGTGAGCGCGAGTACATCCTCGACCTATTCGAATCCACTTGCGGCGCGCGGCTGACTTACAGCTATATCACGATCGGCGGCGTGACGGATGATTTGCCGGACAAGTTCGTCGATGTCACGCGGGAATTCCTCGACTACTTCGAGCCAAAGGTCATCGAATACAACAACCTCCTGACGCACAACCACATCTTCGTGAAGCGAACGGCAAATGTCGGCGTGATTACGAAGAAGGATGCGATCGACTACGCATTGACGGGGCCCGTCCTGCGCGGATCGGGCATCCAATGGGACCTTCGAAAACTGCCCGGCTCCGGATATGAGGATTTCGACTTCGAGATTCCCTTCGGCCGCGGAGAAAAGGGGGCCGTGGGCGACTGTTGGGATCGCTACTACGTGCGGATCTGTGAAATGCAGGAGTCCGTGAAGATCATCCGACAGGCACTGGACCGGCTCGCCGGAACAGAAGGCCAGGAAGTGACCCACAAGAAGGGCAAGACGCTAAAGCTCCCTGCCGACGAGATTTATCACGAAATTGAGAACCCGCGCGGGCAGCTCGGATTCATGATTCGCGGCAACGGCTCAGTCATTCCCGATCGGGTCAAGGCACGCGGACCGAGCTTCTGCAATCTCTCAGTGACCGAGCGAGTGTGCTCCGGGGTCCTGCTGGGAGACATGGCGGCCATTATCGGAAGCATCGACGTCGTCATGGGCGAAGTGGATCGCTGACGCCGGGCGTCAGAGGTCCGCTCGTAAACCTGTCCTTTTGTCGTCGGGCAGGATTCGCCAACCAAATTCGTTCGTTCGATTTCATCGGGCGTCGGGCGAATTCCCAGATTGCGATGGCTCGCGCTAGTGGCCGACGCACGGCGTCCCGTTTCGGCGTGTTGAGAATCTCGGAATCTCGCGCCTTCGCCCTGAACGGACGTATCCGCCTCGGGGTCGGAACCAGGCCCGCGATCGACGTCGGATTCGTCGCGAACCACCGTTTTTGCTGGCTTCCTTCAACGAAAACAAACAGTCTGAAACACGGCCTTCGTCGGTCTGGCCAAGGCTTTGCATGCCCGTTATAACCAGCGATCTTAACGCTGAGTGGAAGAACACGGTCCCAGCGGGGAGACGCCGACAGTGGCATCGATCACGCTTCCGTGGGTTGAACGCAACCCCAAGACATTAACCAGTCAACGACGCACGGCACTGACCTTGTTGTACAGCCTTGCGTTCCTGCACGTCCTCCTGGTCATTGCCTCCTGGGCGTGGCTGACGCCATTGAGTTCGGCGGCGAAGGATCTGACGGACGGCCGCATCCCGCTGGTCCTGATTCTCTGCGTCGGCTCCGTGATCGGCATGCTGACGTTCGTCACGGCCGCGCTGGTCGTTACGTTCTATCGACTCGTCGGCAGAATACTGGCTGCCCCGTGGGTGGCATTCATTATCTTCATCGGCGCCATCGTCGGCATCATCCTGCTCGCGTGGCTTCACGCCGAGGCATTTGCATTCGTTAAGAACATGGCCCATCCGGCCTACACGGACGTCAATCCGGCGCCGAAGATCTTCGGGACGTCGATCGAATACGAACAAAGCGTCCGAAGCATCTACGAACAGAACCTCGAGCCGTATGCATTCAAGATTCCCTTCGTCGGCAACGTCACGGTGCTGGCGGCGTACATCCTCTGGCCGCTTCAGTTTGCGATCGTTCGGGATCTCGTCGCCGTCGGCGGCATCATCGGTTTCATCAGCATCGTTCCCGGCTTCGGAATCTGGTGGGAACGCAAGATCGCCGGCCGCATGCAGTCGCGCATGGGACCCATGCGGGCGGGCGGCTGGCACGGCTGGGCGCAGTCCGCGGCCGACGGTATCAAGCTGATCTTCAAGGAAGATTACGTTCCACCGTCAGGCGACGGCCTGCTCTTCCGGCTTGCCCCGTATTTCGCACTGGTCCCGGCCATCTGCGCGTTCATCGCCCTGCCGTTCGCTGCGGCGTGGGTCTTCCGCGATCTCGACGTCGCGCTGATCTTCATCTTGGCCATGCTCGGCATTGAAGTGATGGGCGTCATCCTCGCCGGCTGGGCGAGCAACAACAAGTGGTCGGTCTATGGCGCGATGCGCGAGGCCTGCCAGATGGTTTCCTACGAAATCCCGATGGGCATGGCGCTATTGATCCCGGTCATGACGGCCGGCTCGCTGAATCTCGGTGCGATCGCCGAGGCGCAGGGCGGCGGCTTCTGGACGTGGTTCATCTTCAAGAACGTCTGGTGCTTCGCCGCGTTCTTCATCTACTACTGCGCCGCGCTGGCAAGTTGCAAGCGGGCGCCGTTCGACCTGCCGGAATCGGAATCGGAACTCGTCGCCGGCTTCCTGACGGAATACAGCGGCTTTCGCTGGTCGCTCTTTTTCTTCGGCGAGTATGCCGCAATGTTCGTCATCAGCGGCCTGGCAACGATTCTGTTCCTCGGCGGCTGGATGTCGCCCTTCCCGTCGGAATGGGCGGACAAGCTGATCGATCCGAACACGAATCACTTCGTCGCGACGATCATTCGCGGCGTCGTCGCGGAGAACCCGCTCTGGTTCATTGCCAAGGCGACGTTCATGTTCTTCCTTCAGCTCTGGATCCGCTGGACACTGCCGCGAATTCGAATCGACCAGGTTCTGTACGCCTGCGTGCAGGTGCTGCTCCCGATGATGATGGTCGTGCTGCTCGGAAACACGCTTTGGATACTGGCCGTCGATCACTGGTCGTGGATGCAGACGACGGACATGATCATCAACTGGATCCTCGCGGCGCTCGGCGTAGCGGTCGTAATCGGCATGCTGGCGATCGCGTCGTACGGCTTCCGCCACAATAAGGCGCTTGTCGGTTCGATGGCCGCGGATCAGCTGCCCGGTAAGTAGTGAATCGACCGTCGCTCGACCCGCGAGCGACTTGTACATGCGAGACGACTGCCGTGAATGCGGTCGAATAGTAAAGACTGACGATGATCGAAGACGCAGCTTTCTACATCTTTGCCGGCGTGTCGCTCTTCAGCGCGATCGCCGTCGTTCTTTCCAAGAACATTGTCCGCGCCGCTGTCGGCCTGCTCGGCACTCTGGGCGGCGTCGCCTGTCTGTATTTCCTGGCCGACGCGAACTTGCTCGGCGTGATCCAGCTGATCGTCTATGCGGGGGGTACGCTGATCCTGATCGTTTTCGGCATCATGCTGACGAGCCAGTCGCCCTGGGTCGGGTTCCTTCCGACGAAGGTCCAGGCGATCGCCGCGTCGATCGTCGCCGTCATCCTGACGATCGGCATCGTCCGGCTGGTCACGCTCGTGCCGTGGGCCCAGCGCAATCCGGACGAGCTTTCCCAGTCGCTGACGGTCAAGAGCATCGGCGACGCCCTTCTGACGACGTATCTCGTGCCCTTCGAAGTGGCGAGCGTGTTGTTGCTCGTCGTCATGATCGGCGCGGCCTATTTGGCGCGAACGGAGAAGTAATCAGCGATGCTCGCGACGATTGGACTCCAACACTACCTGATTCTCTCGGCGCTGATCTTCTCGCTCGGCGTGCTCTGCATGGCCACGAAGCGAAACGCGATCGGAATCCTGATCGGCGTCGAACTCGTGCTGAATTCGGCGAACATCAATCTCGTCGGCTTTTCGAAATACCAGACGGGCAAAGGCGACGGCCAGATATTCGCCGTCTTCGTGATCCTGCTGGCTGCGGCAGAGGCCGCCCTGGCGATCGCGATCTTTATGAACTTCTACAACAACGTCCGCACGATCGACGTCGATCGCGGTGACGAACTGCGCGGCTGATACCTGAGTTGAAGGCCGGACCGCCCTACTCGGGCGGATCGGCGACTGTTAGAACGCGTTATGAACCATCAATTCGAAATCTGTCTCGCCCTGGGCGTCGTGGTCCCGCTGATCAGCTTCGCGATTCTCGTCTTCTTCGGCGCGAATCCGCCGTTCGGCAAACCGCGGGCCGCGTATCTTGCGTTCGCGGCGATCGCGACCAGTTGCGTCCTGTCGTCTTACGTCCTGATCAACTGGTACGGTCTTTCCGTCGCCGAGCGGACGGAACTGACGGAGAACGCATTCCGCTATCACTGGGCGGACTTCGGCAATATCTCGATCGATGTCGGCGTCAAACTCGATTCACTCACTGTGATCATGTATTTCATGGTCACGTTCATCGCGAGCTGCATTCACGCCTTCAGCATCGGCTACATGTCGGGCCACAGCGACGAAGTCGGCGGAAAGTGCAAGTACCATCGGTTCTTCGCCTATTTTGGCCTGTTCAGCTTCAGTATGCTCGGTCTTGTCATCAGCAGCAGCCTGCTGTTCCTCTTCATCTTCTGGGAACTCGTCGGTCTCTGCTCCTACCTGCTGATCGGCTTCTACTTCCACGAGAAATACGCGTCCGACGCCGGCATGAAGGCGTTCATCACGAACCGCGTCGGCGACTTCGGTTTTATCGTGGGTCTGGCGCTGGTCGTGCTTTACACGGGTACGTTTGATCTGGATGCGGCGGCAGCATCGTTCGCTGAGCAATACCACACCGGCACGGGCATCTTCGCCGAATCGATCAGCCTCTTCGGATGGCATGTCTCGGGCATGACGCTCGCGACGCTCATGGGCATCGGACTCTTCTGCGGCGCGATGGGCAAGAGCGCCCAGTTCCCGCTGCACGTCTGGTTGCCGGACGCCATGGCCGGCCCGACGCCCGTTTCCGCGCTGATTCACGCTGCCACGATGGTCGCGGCCGGCGTTTACCTCGTTGCCCGCGTCTTCCGCCTGCTGACGCCAGACGCGCAGATGTTCATCGCCGTCATCGGCTGCATCACGCTGACGATCACGGCGCTGATCGCCATCGTGCAGACGGACATCAAGAAGATCCTCGCCTATTCGACGCTCAGCCAACTCGGCTACATGGTCTTCGGCATGGGCGTCGGCGCCTGGACGGCGGCGTTGTTCCATCTCATGACGCACGCGTTCTTCAAAGCCATGCTGTTCCTCGGATCCGGTCAGGTCATCGAGGGCTGCCATCACGAAAAGAACATCATGAAGATGGGCGGGCTGTCCAGGAAAATGCCGTGGACGGGGCGCACGTTCCTCGTCGGCGTCCTGGCCATTGCCGGATTCGGCATTCCCTGGCTGCACATCGGCGATATCAAATTCGGACTCGGCGGCTTCTTCAGCAAGGACGAGATCCTCGCCGTCGCCTACGAACGCGCCTTTAACATGGGCGGCGATGGCCACGGCGAGAGTCACGAATCCGGCGGCACGCATGGCGAGAACGAAGACCACGCCGCACCTGTCCACGGCGACGGCCACGCCATGGCGAACGTCGCCGAAGGCGTGCAACTCGCCAGCGCCGACACGAATGCGTCGGCCCTGCTCGCGGCCCAGTCGGCAATGGCCAGTTCGGAATCGGGCGACGCGCATCACGCCGAACACGGTCGCGCCGACAAAATGAAAATCGCCGGAACCCTGCCGAGCCTGCCGAAGTGGATGTTCTGGCTGCCGATCTTCATCGCCTACGTCACGCCGTTCTACATGATGCGCTGCTACTGGCTGACGTTCCGCGGCACGCCGCGCGATCACCACGTCCACGATCACGCCCACGAGATTCCGTGGATGTGGGTCCCGCTCGTGATCCTCGCGGTCGGCACACTCGTGTGCAGCTACATGCTCTTCCGACCGATGATCGCAGACGCCGGCGGCGTCGCGACTCATGCCGCCGGAATTGTCGCCATCGACGGCGAAGCCCACTCGTGGGAGGACACGTCCGGTCAAGTCATGTTGACCGTCACGCACGGCAGCGGCATGGACAACCCGCACAACGCGCTGGCGCTGATCGTCGGCTTCTCGTGGCTCATCGGCATGGGCCTCGCATGGCTCATCTATCGAAACGGACCGGCGCTGGCGGGACGCATCAAGGACAGTGTCCCCGGTCTCGCATTGGTCCATCACGCCCTCGAACAGAAGTTGTACTTCGACCACGTATACAACTACGCGCTGGTCGGCGGAACGAAGGCGTTCGGCAAGCTGATGGGCGCGGCCGACGGCGTGCTCGATTTCGTCGTTGACGCGGTTGCATACCTGTTCCGCGGAATCGGCGTGTTCGCCGGCCGACAACTCGACATGGGCGTCGAGAAGCGCGACATCGGTCTGGTCGACAACATTGCGAATTTCCTCGCCTGGATCACATACATGACGGGCACAGGATTGCGACGGCCGCAGAACGGCCGAATTCGAACATACGTACTGCTGACAGCTGGTGCGGCGGGCATCGCCCTGCTGTTCGTGCTGTTCTGGCCGCATTCGTCGGACGCGGCGGAAGTACTCTCCGCCACGGCGCAACCGTAGGTCGGGTCATCGACCCGACATCATCGGGTGCCATGCCGACCCAAATGGTCGGCATGCGGGACATGAGCCGTAGGGTGGGCCGTGCCCACCAACTGCCGGCCGGGTGCCATGCCGACCCCCAAGGTCGGCATGCGAGACATGAGACAACGACGGCGCAACGATTGAGCCGTCCAGCCCGTAGGTCGGGTCATCGACCCGACATCGCCGGGCGCCGTAGGGTGGGCCGTGCCCACCAGCTGCCGGCCGGGTGCCATGCCGACCCAAAAGGTCGGCATGCGGGACATGAGACAACGACGGCGCAACGATTGAGCCGTCCAGCCCGTAGGTCGGGTCATCGACCCGACATCGCCGGGCGCCGTAGGGTGGGCCGTGCCCACCAAATGCCGGCGGGGTGCCATGCCGCCCCCCAAGGTCGGCAGGCAGGATATGAGACAACGACGGCGCAACGATTGAGCCGTCCAGCGCACGCGAGTGCGAATCGAGTCTGCGGGCTCGAATGAAAATGGAATCACGGCGCACGTCCACCGGTCGAATCCGGGGACGCCGCCGCAGAGAGACACACTCGTCAGGAGAATCCAAAGGTGGATGCTTCGCTCGTTCTGAATCTCGTTATCTTCGGCCCCCTCCTCGGCATGGTGCTCGTTCTCATCGCACCCGCCGAGATGGCCAAGCGCATCACATGGCTGACGTCGTTCGTCGTCTTCCTGCTGTCGCTGACGCTGTTCCCGACGTTTCTGGACGGCAGCGCGTTTGACGGCGGTTACGGCGAGAACATGCAGGCCGTCACGCAGATGGACTGGATCAACGTCGTCGGCCTGAAGATCCAGTACCACATCGGTCTCGACGGACTCAGCTTCGCCCTCATCATCCTGACGACGCTGGTGATGTGGCTAGCGGCATGGACGAGCTGGAACTTCAACACATGGAAGGTCAACAAGGGCGCCAAGGGCTACTTCGCCCTGTTCCTGCTGCTTGAGACCGGCATCCTGGGAACGTTCGCGTCCATCGACTTCTTCCTGTTCTACATCTTCTGGGAACTGATGCTGCTGCCGATGTACTTCCTGATCGGCGTCTGGGGCGGCGCGAAGAAGGAATACGCGGCCATCAAGTTCTTCATCTACACGCTTGCGGGCTCCGTGCTGATGCTCGTCGCCCTGCTGGCGATGTACTACAGCAGTGCCGACGCGATGAACACGAGCACGGGCACGTTCGATCTGATCACATACGCGACGAACAAGGCCATCCAGCAGAACTTCAACGACCCGAATCACATGTTCCTCGGCTGGAACTTCGGGAAAGTGATGTTCATCTTCCTGTTCATCGGGTTCATGATCAAAGTCCCGCTGTTCCCATTCCACACGTGGTTGCCGCTGGCCCACGTCGAGGCGCCGACGCCGATCTCGATGATCCTGGCCGGCGTGCTCCTGAAGCTCGGGGCTTACGGTTTCCTTCGCGTCTGTTATCCGATCTTCCCGGCTGCGGCGACGGAACTTGCGTTCCTCGTGGCGACGCTCGGCGTCGTCAATATCATCTACGGCGCGTTCTGCTGCCTGGCGCAGACGGACTTCAAGCGACTCGTCGCCTACAGCTCGATCAGCCACATGGGCTACGTCGTCCTCGGCATCGCCGTGATGACGACGACGGGATTCCAGGGCGCCATGTTCCAGATATTGGCCCACGGCATTTCCAGCCCGATGTGCTTCTTCCTGGTCGGCGTGATTTACGATCGTGCCCATCATCGCGAGATCAACCGATTCGGCGGCCTGTGGCTCCAGATGCCGAAATACGGCTCGCTGGCGACGCTCGGCTTCTTCGCGTCGCTGGGTCTACCGGGGCTCTGCGGATTCATCGGTGAAGCCTGGGTGCTGCTGGGAACGTTCAACGCCAACAAGGTCCACGAGTCGATGACATGGGCGCCCGGCATGGCCGTCGTGGCTGCCTTCGGCGTCGTGCTGACGGCCGCCTACATCCTGTGGATGATTCAGCGCGTGTACCTCGGAACGGAACGCAAGGAATACGCCGGCTTCCCCGATGTCACGGCCCGCGAGGCGGCGATCCTCGTTCCGTTCGCCGTCCTGGCGATCTTCATGGGCGTCATGCCGGGCTACACGTTCCAACTCATGAACGGGACCATCGACCAGGTGTTGACCCTGATCAAGCCCATGACCGCTATGGCGTTTGGAGGCTGACGCACAGATGCCGCAATCGATGCTTGCCAGTATGTGGATGCCGTCGGCCGAGGAGCTCTCTCAGCTCGCGCCGCTCTTCGCGCTTGTCGCCACGATCGTCGCCCTCCTGCTCGCGGCGATGTTCACCAATAGAAACCGGAACGTCGCCGCGTCCATCGTGACGCTCGGCGCGATCGGAACAGGCCTGCTCGCGTGGAAGCGACTGCAGAGCGGCGCGCCGAGCTGGGCCGGCTTCGATCCGAACGGGATGGGCCCCATGCTCATCTCGGATACGTTCAGCCAGTTCTTCATCGTGCTTGCCTGCGTCTTCATGCTTGTCGTCACCGCGATGTGGTGGCTCGGGCAGAAGAGCGACCTGCCCGACAGCGAAGTCCATCGCATGGACGCGACGGAATTCTTCGTGCTCTTCGTCGGCAGCGCGTTCGGCATGTCGCTGATGGTCAGCACGACCAACCTGCTGATGATCATCCTCGCCGTCGAAATGGCGTCGTTGCCGTCTTACGGCATCACGGCCTTCCGCAAGAAGAACCGCGTCGCCGCCGAGGCGTCGATGAAATACGTCCTGTTCGGCGCGATCACCAGCGCCATCATGATCTACGGCGCATCGCTGCTCTACGGCTACTACCAGACGCTCGACCTCGCCACGATCGGCATGAAGATCGCCGCCGACATGCAGGCCGGCGCAACAACCGGCACACTCTTTCTGAGCGTGGCCGTCTTCGCATTCATGGTCGGAATCGCGTTCAAAGTCTCGGCAGTGCCCTTCCACTTCTGGTGCCCGGACGTCTTCCAGGGCGCGTCGATCGAAGTGACGACGTGGTTGAGCGTCGCCAGCAAGGCGGCCGGCCTTGGGCTGATGCTCCGCGTCCTGTCGGTCATCATCTGCGCCCCGTCGGCATTTCCGGTGGAAGCGTTTAAGTATGTCTCGCTGGCGATCGCCATCATGGCCGCGCTGACGTGCACCGTCGGTAACCTGGCCGCCTATCGGCAGATGAATCTCAAGCGGCTTCTCGCCTACAGCTCCATCGCCCACGCGGGCTATATGCTGATGGCCGTTGCGATCCTCTGGTCGCCGACGGACGCCGGCATCGGCGCCGCCCATCCGGCATTCAGCGCGATCGTGTCGTATATCATTGTCTATCTGCTGATGAACGCGGGCGCGTTCTTCGTCGTCGCGATGGTCTACTGGTCGACAGGCAGCGAGTCCATCACGGCCATGAACGGTCTGATCCGCCGCAGCCCGATGCTGGCCGTCTGCATGGCGATCATCCTCTTCAGCCTCGTCGGCATGCCGCCCTTGGGCGGATTCATGGCGAAGTTCTATCTGCTGATGGCGGTTTGGAAGGGCGGGCTGTACTGGCTCGTCGTCATCGCCGTCCTCAATACGCTGATCAGCCTCTACTACTACGCCCGCATTGTTCGCGCAATGATTCTGACCGACGACGGCCTGCCGGAAATCTCGGCGCCGATGTCGGGGCAGTTGATCGTCGCGATGTGTACGATCGGCATCATCCTGACCGGCGTATTGCTCGGACCGATGAAAGAGATCGCCAACAACAATGCGAGCAACCTCTACGCCGTCGTGAAGAGCGATGTGGCGCCGCGCACGGCCAGCGCCGCCGGCCCAAGTGCTGCGACGCCGAATACGGAAAACGCGGACACAGCGCCGACGATACCGTAAGTTGGGCCGCTGCCCGAGTTCCGCTGTTCCCATGACAGTGTGGAACCCGAGTCATCGAAAAAAGGATTGAGAGAAGATGTCCAGTCAACGCGTCGTCGAAACGCTGAACCAACTGCTCGCCGCCGAATATGCGAGCATTCTGCCGCGTCTGCGGCAAAGCGATCCGTTCGTATCGCTCGCGGCGGCGGAGGATCGAGATACAGCCTACGGTCTCGTTCAGGATTCCGAGCGCCACGAAAAGGCGCTGACGGACCTGATCATGTCCCTTCGCGGTGCGCCCGTTCCCGTCTCATACGATATTGATACGACGAGCTATCACTACGTGACGCTGGAATACCTGATGCCGCAGATCATCCAGGGCGTTCAGTCCTTGATCGCCGCCTACTCAAGCGCGGGCAGCACGAACCAACGCGAGGCTGATGCGTTGATCGCGCGGCACCTGGGCGATTACCAGTCGAGGCTCGCCTCCCTCGAGAAAATGCACTCGAATCTGGTTTCGTAGTCGGTCGGGGGACGAATGGCCCCACGACGCGACAGAAATTTCGCTCACTCATTCGACTGCGCTCAGCGGGCAATAGGCGTCCGCCCCTTCTCCGTTACGACCTTCATTGCATTGTTGCCCAAACAGTATTATCGGACCCGGCCGCGCATTGTGGGATGCAGCCCAACGGTCCAGCTCGATTGCATACCCCAAGCCGCGCCTGCCTGAGTTTCCCAACCAGGATCGCGATGAATTCCCGCCCCGGCGCCTCACAAAACTATTGACTTTTTCCGGGCATTCCTGCTGAAATAGCACTGTATGTGTCCGGGCGGTCGTCCCGTTCAGATACGCAGTCGAGCTGGTTCGAAAGTACCGGCCTACTGCAGGAGCGGATTTTTCGGCACGCTGCGTGCAGCGGCCAGATCGAGTCAACGGAAAGAAGTCCTTTTTTGGAACTACACGAGAAGGGGATTGAATCACAATGAAATCAGTATTTGCTTTGGCAGTCGCCTTTGCAGTTGTTGGAGCCGCGCCCGCGATGGCGGATCTCCAGAGCAACGGCGAGTTCATCGGAAGCGGGCAGTACATTGCCAACCCGAACCACGTTTTCGTCGACGGTGTGAACGGCTTCCTTCAAGCGGCGCCGGTCGATTCCGCCCCGGGCGGATCGCCGCGACATGCCGGTAACGACATGTTCCGCGCAATAGACGGTCCCTACGCGAGCTTCGCAGCCGCGACGGGTCCTCTCGGTTTTGACGACTATCAGGGCGCTGTGCCTCCCGGTGACTCCAGCGGCGCTTCGTACCTGGATGAGTTCGGCTTCGTCGGCGGTGTCACCGCAGCCGGCATGACGCTGCAGTTCCAGTTCTACGATGCAGGTCAGACGCTGGTGAATTTCTTCGACATTACCTTCGCTCAGGCCGGCAACTTCATCTACACGCTGACCAACGGTCCTGACGGGCACCCGCCCTTCTCGCCGGCATTCTTCGAGATCCCCAATAGCGGTTACGTCCAGATTGTTGCGGCCGACGGCAGCACCGGTCAGTGGTTCCTTTCGACGCTGGCACCGACAATCGGCACTGAGAGCCGAGCCGCTGGAGAAGGTAGCCTGACGACGCATTCGCATCGCTTCCGCCTCGACGTCCCCGAGCCGACGACGCTCGCGCTTCTCGGCATCGGTGGCCTGTTCCTCGCTCGACGCCGCCGCTAAGCGGACTTGCGACGAACGCAAAATGCACGCATATCAAGATCGGTTCATTGCTCCGGCGATGGACCGATCTTTTTATTTGTACATCACGGAATATCGCTAAACTCAATTGGCATCTGCGGTAGCGTGAATACCGCATCCCGATAGGGACGCGCTGAGAATAGCCCAACCTTTTCAAGGCTGGGATAGATAGTTGGTTACTACCATTTGCCGTGCCGTAGGTACGGCGCGACTCAGCGCAAGAAAGCTCTTCCCGGCCCGCTGGGGCGGGGCCTGAAATACGGCGGACAACCCCTGTTGGAAACGGGGGCTATTCTCATTTAATCCCTACGGGATCCCGGGAGCATTCACTCGTCGTCCTTTTGCCAGTACACAGAGTCATCCCGATTTTCCGTAATGAATCCCTTATTCTGGCTCGTCAGGGATTGGAGTCATTGCGATCTGAAACCGCCCGGATGTGGCGTTTTCGCGAGGTGACCTATCTGGCCTTCGTCTTGTTGGCATTGACAATCGATTGAAGCGCTGGGGCCTTTTCGAAAACCACGCGGCCATCCTGATAGAGCACGTTGCCACCCTTGCCGCCGTGGTTCCTTGGATCCTCAAACATCAGGACGGTTCTTGGCGGAGACATCTCCGAAGCGCCAGGAACATAGAGGTAGCATTGATGTCCCGTCGGTGCTGACCGACAAATGAACTGCTTCGGTATCGCAGTGTTCGCATCGATGAGCTTCTGCACGTCATCGGGAAACATCCGGTCGGGTTCATTCATGGCGTAGATGTACATCGCCTGGCCGATGCCTCGCAGGTTCGCGGCGCACTCAGCCTCAGGCGACAGACAGCGAGGGCATGATGAAAACGACATCGCCAGGAAACCGAAGCACGCGAGAGGTATCGCAACGCCGATCCACACGGCGCGCCTGGAAATCCGCCCGCGCCCCCCTGCCGATGCGGCATAGGTCAGCTCAACCGCCGCGTCATCCGCCACCGACGATCGACGCGTCTCCAGTGGTTTGGGATGCGTGTCCATGTAATGCTGCTCCGGCGTCGATCAAGTGGACTGGCTCGACGAACCCCTGTCAATTCAATGCACGATCGTCTGCGGAATCAACCCAGAAAAACCGCATGCGGCGCGGTTCGACGTCCACGTGTATCATGAAGTCGCCGACGGCGCGCATAGACAGGACCCGACGGTTCGCCCTGAAAGAGAATCCCATGATCGACGATCGACTCAAAGACCTGCTCGAACCAATGGCTCGCATCGAGGCGTCGGATCTGCACCTCATCCCCGGACACAGTCCGACCTATCGCATCCACGGCGGTCTGGCCGCTGCCGGCGACGCGGTGCTCTCCGCCGAAGAGACACTTCAAATGATCGAGTCGATCGTGCCGAAGCACCTCGAAGACGCAATGTCGAAGCGGCGCGACTGCGACTTCGCCATCCAACTCGCCGACGCGAATCCGCCCATGCGATTCCGAGTCAACGTCGCGACAAGCCGCAATGCATCCGGCGCCTGCTTCCGCGCGATCCCCAACGCGATCCCGACGCTGCCGGAGCTGGGTTTTTCCGGTGATCTCGGTGCTCGCATCATCAACCAGCGCGACGGCCTGATCCTCATCACTGGCATCACGGGCAGCGGCAAGACGACGACGCTCGCCTCGCTGATCCAGATGCTCAACACGGCCGGCGGTCGCCGCATTATCACGATCGAAGAACCAATCGAGTACATCTATGAACCGCTGGGCTCGAGCATCATCACGCAGCGCGAAGTCGGCATGGATGTGCCGTCGTTCTACGAAGGACTGCGCAGCGGTCTGCGCCAGGACCCGGACGTGCTGCTCGTCGGTGAGATCCGAGATCGCGAAACGGCGCAGCTCGCCGTCAGCGCCGCGGAAACGGGCCATCTGATTTTCGCGACGATGCACACGCGCGACGCCAAGAGCGCAATTACGCGCATCATCGACATCTTCCCGTCGGATCGGCACGAAGAGATTCGCGCGCAGCTCGCCATGAGCCTGCGATTCGCGATCGCACAGTACCTCCTGCCGAGCACCATCGGCGGTCGCCGCGTCCTCGCGCTCGAATCGATGTACGGCAATTTCGGCGTGCGGAATGCGGTCCGACAAGGACGCTTCGAAATGCTGGACACGGCGATCCAAGGGGGTCGCGCCGACGGCATGTTCTCGCTGGATACAGACCTGCATCGACTCGTCGCCGACAATCGCATCACGATCGAAACAGCCCGCGCCTACGCGCAGGACCCGAGCGAATTCGGCGGGCAGATGAAGTACTAGTTCGTAGGTCGGGTCATCGATCCGACGATTTTCCCCGCGCTCGCGTCGGGTCGATAACCCGACCTACTTCGCGCGATCCTTGTTTTCGTCGATCACTTCCTGCAGCTTCGTGTTGGACAGGAACACCACATGCCCATCCTGGTAGAGGACGTTTCCGCCTCCCCCCTCGTGGTCATCATCGACTTCGAACATGATGACATCAGTCGGTTTCGACGAAAGAGAGTACCCTGGAACGTAGTAGTAGCATCGCCGGGTCTCGGGTACAGCCGGGCATTGGAAGTGTATCGGTGAGGCGTACTGCGAAAACCGCAACTTTGACAGGTCATCCGGAAAAGCACCGTCGGACTCGATCTGCGCATAGTTACGAATCGCGATGCCGAGGCTGTGGAGATTCGCCTGGCACGCTGAATTCAGAGCGTTCTTCCGGAAACCGCTGAGTTCTCTATGAGCAACGAATTGAATCGCGAGGCTGGCGGCGCCCAATGCAATCGCCAATATCGTCATGGGAAGCCCTCTTCGCTGAGTCGGGCTCTGTTGAATCCGTATCAACGCAGTGAATCCGACAACAATGGCGAGCAATCCAATGATGAACGGCACAACCAGCCCGATGGTTACGGCCAGAACACCAAGAATCAAAGCAAAAACTGCCTCCGCACGACTCGGCTTCGGTCCGCCTCCAAGCGCGTAGTCCAGAGCGATCGGCGCTGAATCGTCGTCGGACTGATGGTTTTCCTGCAACATGTCTGTTTACTTCGAGCCGGCGTATGCCAATTCGATCGGTTCGCTATCGTTGTCGGCGTTGGGTGCTTCCGGCTTCATGATCGATGGCCTCTATGCGATCATAGGCCGCGACACGAGGCTTGCGCACCGCGGTGCGTCCGCAACCTGCAATTAATCGTAGGTCGGGTCATCGACCCGTCGAGAGCACTCCGTGGCCCAGCCTACAGGCTGGGGGAGCGAATTGGCTGAAAAGCGCGCGGAATCGTCGGGTCGATGACCCAACCTACGCAATCACATCACGCGACACCAATAGGCCTTGAGATACTCCGACTCCGGGCAATTCGTCATCACAGGATGATCCGGCGCCGCACCGCACAACTCGAAACGCTGCAACGTTCGCCCAGCTCTCCGCGCCGCCGCCTCCACGGTATCCACGAATTTGCCCATCGAGACCAGACCGCTGCAGCTGCACGTCAGCAGCACGCCGCCCGGTCGCACGACCTGCATCGCCAGCGCGTTCAGGTCATAGTATTTCCGCAGCGCCAGATCGTACTCCTCGCGCGACGTCGCGAACTTCGGCGGATCGCAAACAACGACGTCAAACTGTCGCTGAATGTCGATCATCTGCCGCAAGTAGATGAACGCGTCGGCATGCGCGAACTTGATCCGCTGGTTGTTCAGATCCGCGTTCTTCTTCGCGATCTCGATCGCCGCTTCGTCCAGGTCGATGGATGTCACTTCCTTCGCACCGCCCAGCGTCTTCGCGCACAGACCGAACCCGCCGGAGTAGCAGCACAAGTCCAGCACGTTTGCGTCGCGGCACATCTTCGACAGGCGCAGTCGATTGTCTCGCTGATCGCAGAAGAAGCCCGTCTTGTGGCCGCCCGTCATGTCGACGCGATAGCGCACGCCATGTTCGCGAATCGTGACGGTTCCCCGGCCGCCGAGCTCGGCCTCGGGCACACTGAATTGTTCGATGCGCTGAATGCGATCGTCGGCGCGGACGATGACGCGCCAATCATCGAACGTCGCGTCCGGTCGATCGAGACTCGTCGGCTTGCCGAGCAATTCCTTTAGAATGCCGGCGATCATCTGCGCACGAATGAACATCCCCGCCGAGAAGACCTCGAAGACAAGGCAGTCGGCGTAACGCTCGACGATAAGCCCGCTGAGACCGTCGCCTTCGGCGTGAACAAGTCGATACGCATCCGTCACGTCATCCAGCTGCAGGTCGCGCCGCAGCGAGACGGCCTGGTTGAGCGCATCCCGCCAGAAGGCGTCGTCGACCGGCCGATCGCCGTGCGTGAGCATCCGAATCGTGATGTTGGAGTTGCCGTGGTACAGACCGCGGCCGAATAGCTTGCCGTGCTTGTCGTAGACCTGAACGACGTCGCCGGCCTCTGCCGCCCGATCGATGGAGCGGACCATCCGCTTGAAGACGAATGGATGGCTGGTTGCGGATCGCAGCAGGACCCAGGGGGAGATCGCGTCGGCAGGCGGTCCTGCGGGCTCGCGAGATTCCTGCCGTCGTCGCGGCGGAGGTCCTTGTCGTCGCTGTTCCAAGAGGTCACGCTCCGTAGGTCATCAGGGCTTGTCGTCGGGATGGGGTCGCACCCCAATTGGCAACCAGACTGCGGGCTTCAGGCCGAACTGGCAAGGGGCAGTCGTTGACGGTTTCGGCGTCCTCAGGTAGGTTTACCTCTCTTGTTTTGACCCCCAACGCCCGGGTGGCGGAATTGGCAGACGCGCTAGGTTGAGGGCCTAGTTCCGGTTAAACGGAGTGCAGGTTCGACCCCTGTCCCGGGCATTTACCCTTTCCGAACGACTCTCCAATTGGAATGCCGTTAGCGACTTCAGAATCGCTTGTTGCGCACGAGATGCGCCCGCTGCCTGCTGGCGTCTCGTATAACGAATATGAGCCTCCAGCGCAGGGATGTGCGGCTCGGACAGGCCCTATCTCAGGTCGCGACGGATTTCGCCGCTTCCCCACGGCACGCTCCAGGAGAGTCCACATGAAGGCTGCAATCCTGCTGTCGGCTTCCATCTGCTTCGCCGGCGCCGATCCATCGACAGCCCCGCCGCAACCGGCTCCACGCGTCGTCGCCGACAACTCGGCGACGATTGAGGCGGACCGCCCGATGAAGTCCGAATCCATGTTCCTGCCGGAAGACACGCCTCTATATCGGGAGTGGGCGCAGCGCGCCGCGGACAACGATCGCCGCTACGTGTCCAGCTACCGGCGAGATCGCGGAATCATCGAATCTCGCATTCTCCGCGGCGATACGCGAATGTTCATGGTCGAAGACTATGTGCTTCAGATGGAAGTGCTCGGAGACGAAGCGCGGGTGATTGACCTGTGTTGTCGCATGTGGACGATGTCGCCGAAAAACGCCGAAGCCCAGGAACGGCTATTCAAAATCGCCAAGGGCTGTCTGCTCGAAGCCCGGCAATACACGGAAGTGCTCCGTATGGCGGGCGACGTCCATTCGGAATACGACAAACTGATCAGGAAGTACAATGCCGAACCCGATCGCAAACAGAACTGGTGCGAGCTGCAATACAAGGGCGATTGCTCATCAGAGTTCCACGACGCATTCGCTTACTTCGAAGCCCTGGTTGGAACGGATCGCCGGATGGACGCCGTCATCCTGGGTGAAAAGCTGCTTCGATCCAACATCCGGTACAGCGATCTGACGCCGCAGTCTCGATACACGCAATGGGAGATCCCGGAGGACTTGTGGGACGACCCCATCATTTCGCAGCTTGTCTATTGCGCCACCCGCGCCGGCGACGCCGACATGCAGGACGCCCTGATCGCGCTGGCCCGTAGTCCGCAAACCGAAGCCGATCTGGACGCGTTCCGCGAAGACCTGCTCGGAACAGATGCGGAAATTGCAAAGCGACGCGTCGCCCAGGCAGCCTTCGATCCGCCGAATTCGAAGTACAACGAGGAACAGCCAATTCGCAATCCCCGGTAACGCGTCAACGAGACCTGGCAGATTGCCCCATGACGCCGACGAATCGCACGCCGCCACAAGTTCCCGATCCTTGCATGCCGCCGGGTTTTGGCGGATGCTGATTCAGATGCCTGACCACTCGAAACCAACCGGCGGGCGCAGCGCCGACGAGCCTGCGGCGTTCGCCGACAACCCCGCCGATCAATTGATCGAAGTGGCCGCCATTGCCGGCGGTCTCGCCCACGAGGTCCGCAATGCGCTGTCGACGCTGCGCGTCGGGCTGCAACTGCTTGACGAAGACTGGCGCGATCTTGATGCCGCGGATGACCCGTCACCGACGGACGTATTCGATGTCGCCCGTCGCGGTCGGAAACGGATCGAGACGCTGTTGAAGGAATCGGGCCGACTGGAGACGATCCTCAACGACTTCCTGGAGTTCGTTCGAAAACGCGAGCTTCGGCTCTCCGACATCGATCTCAACGAACTGGCGTCGGACGTCGCCGAGTTTTTTGAGCCCCAGGCGCAACGCCACGGCATCGAACTGAAGCTGCAGCGTTCCGAGAGCAGCCTCCCCTGTCGGATTGACTCCAGCCTGCTCAAGCAGGCTGTACTCAACGTGTTGATCAACGCTCAGCAGGCGATGGCGTCGGGTGGGACCATCCAGATGACGCTCTCGCGTGACGACGAGGCGACAGCGCGGCTGGACATCTCCGACAACGGTCCCGGCATCGAGGCGGATACGCTCGCGCGCATCTTCGAAGCATACTACTCGACGAAGCGAGGCGGATCGGGCCTGGGGCTCGCCATGACGCGGAGAATTGTCCGCGCTCACGGCGGCACAGTGCGCGCAAATTCAACGCCCGGCGAGGGAACGCGTTTTTCGTTTCGCTTTCCCCTCGCGGGCGTTGAACTCTAGGAAGAGGGAGAGAGAGTTTGGTTATTGCAGGACAGGGTCACGATGGATCGCTTCCCGCAGTTTCGATATAGCGGACAACTGAATCTGCCGGACCCGTTCCTTGCTGATCGACAGTCGGCGACCGATGTCTTCGAGAGTCAACCGCTTTCGCTGTGAGTCCTTTGGAAATCGCTTCGAGAGAACCGTCTTCTCGATCTCGGAGAGATCGGCCTCATCTTGTCGAAGGATCTGCTGGAGACGCTCGACGTAGAGCTCGCGCTCATCGACCCGTCGCGTCTCGGCGAAATCACTCTTTTCGTACTCTTCATCGTATGCGCCGGCAACCCGTTCGCGCCGCTTGGAATCCGCCATCGCCGCTCGGGCAAACGCGCGGATGATCGCATTACACGCATATGTGCTGAAGCGATAGCCTTTCCACGGATTGAAAGTATCCGCGGCGCGGAGCAGCGCCATCATTCCTTCGCTCGTCATTTCCTCTCGATCCAGCGAACTGAATCGCGAACGACCGATGAGATCGTAAACAAGCCCCTGGTTCGCCTCGATCACCCGCGTGCGAATCAAGTGGTATCGCTGCGTCCAGATGTTGTAATCCCGCTCGCGCGCCTTGGTCATCCGCTTGTCGGCGGACTGGTAGATCTTGCTGAGGCGATATCCCGCGTAGTGAAGCTGGCGAAAGAGGACGTTCTCTTCTGCGACCGTCAGTCGTCCGGTCCCGTCGGCGGGCGCCGGCCAATTGGAGAACAACTCCCGCTCGGTGCCGGCCTTTTGAAGCTCGGAGTTCGACACGTACGGCGGCGGCAACATCCACTCCGCGAGAGCAGGTCGATTAGATGGCTCGGTGGTGATACGTCGCACGAGGCTACCTGCCTTTCCGACGGCGTCCACAAGCGCCGCCCACCTTTATACCTGACGAAACGTCAAAAAGTTCCGCCTATTTCTCAAAAAATAGTCCCTTCATAGTCCTATTTCATTGCATTTATCTATTCGACCGAAGATCGGACGTAGATGCAGGCAATTAAGCTAATTGATAACAATGACTTATGAACTATCTGTGAACAGCGATTAAGGAGATGCAAAAACACCGCTCGGCGTCGGAGCCCGAAAATATTTTTCCACACGGACCCCGAGCCGCTACCTTGCGGACTCCGGAGTCAGTAGCGTGCCGATCCCGTCGAGGAGGGCCGTCACTGTTTGGCGCAGACCGGCTTCCGTGTTCTCAGGCGTCGCGACGGCTGTCGAGAGCCCTTGGATCAACCCCGGAACGTAGGCCTCGCGAAACGCGCGTCCCAGCTCCGAATCGAACGCGACAGACGGACAGCTTCCAACCACGAACGGCAGGGAAAGAAGCGCACCAGTCAACATGCGATTCACACGACTGATTCGAACGAAACGGCGATTCATGAATAGACCTCATTCGGGGGGCAATTCTCCGCAACGCACGGCCGAGTCGAAACCAGCCGCCCTAACGATGCATATCGACGACGACTCAGGCCGTCACTGAATCCTGAGCGCGAATACCCCGCCGACCCGTGCTTTATCGGACGCCGCCATCGTCGGCAATCTGCGGATCGCAGATGTGAATCCCCTCGATTCAAGCTCCGATATGCGTTTCATGGCGATGCGTACCGAGAATCTCGTCGAATTCGAACGCCGGGCGGAACCTCACGCGCCAATCGGTCAGTCCCCGTTCGCGCGGCGCGACCGGTTCTTCTTTTTATGCGCGCTCATCCTCGCCTTCGCAATCTGCTCGACGACGACGGCACAAGTCTCGTCGCGTCAACCATCGACGGCATTGGCTCGCGAAGCCAAGCGATTCGACTTCGACGAACAGAAGCTCGGAAACTTCGAAGACCTCCCGATGAACTGGCTGCCGATCACCGGCGGCAGCTTTCCCAGATTCGTCGAGCCTGCATTCGACATGATGTCGGGGCATGACGCCCCACCGAGCTTTCGCCTTCAGATTCAGACGGGAAACGTCGGCGCGTACTACCTCGCGAAGGACATTCCCGCCCATCCCGGCAGCGAGTACCGAATCTCCGCCTGGGTGCGCACGAAGGGACTCGAAAACGCGTCGGCCTACATAACGGCGTATTACCTCGATCACGCGTTGCAGCCGATCGGCGAGACCGAACGATACAGTGAACCCGTGAATGCCGGCTGTTGCGGCGTCGATTGGACGCAGGTCACAGTCGACCTGCCGGGCGGCGTGAGGAATGCGCGCTGGATCGCGCTGAGTTGCAGAATCGAACAACGCAAACCGGAAAACCCTGTCGAGGGACCTTTCGCACCGATTCCACGTCGTGACGCAAATGCGTCGGCCTGGTTTGACGACATCATCGTCATCCGTCGGCCGCGCGTGCAGATGGCGCTGAACCGAAACAGTCATTTCTACTTCGATGACGAACCCATCCGCTGCGACATCAAATTGCTCGATCTGGACGGCGCCGGTCTCGACGTCACATTGAAGATTGACGACGCCGTCGGCCGTACGATGCAGACATTCACTCTTGATGGTCCGGCGCTCGTCGCCGAAGCTCGTCCCGTCGACTTCGCGGCGCTCTCCCCGGGGATGTACACCGCCCGACTGCAGATGCGGCTCGATCGACACGTTATTGCCGAACATGAACGGCGCTTCGTTGTGCTGCGGCGCACGATGGCGGGCGAACGAACGAATGGCGCCGGCTTCGGCGTCGTGCTCAGCGACGAAAGCGTCGACCGACCCGAGATCATCGATCTGATTGATCGGATCCGCCCGGGCGCCGTCAAGCTGCCTCTCTGGCGATTCGGCCTGACGGACGACGCCGTCGTTTACGGCGACGAGAACACGCGCAACATGATCGAAACGTTCCGCAGGCGGAACATCGAGATCGTCGCCGTACTCGACGCCCTGCCGAAATCCCTGGCCGCGGCGTACGAATACCCGAAGCGCACCATCGAGCGCGCGCTCGCCGTCCCCATCGCCGAAAAGAACGACTGGGTACCGTATCTCGGCCTTCTGCTGATGCGCCACGGTGCGTGGACCAACACGTGGCAACTTGGCGACGACCACGGCGCACCGCGATTCGACGCATCGACGATCACTGCTGCACTGCAGAGCGTTCGTCAGGTCATCGATCCGCTCATCGGCAAACCGCGGATCGTTCTGCCGAACTCATCATTCGGCGGCGCACAAGTCGAAATCGGCCCCGACGACATCGCATCGACGACGTTTGAATTCCATCAGACGCCCGATCTCGGCGCGGACGGCGACGCGGCGAACAAGCCCGCGGATCCGCTCGGTTCCAGTTGGGCGACTTTGTCGACGACGGACGAGAATCGTTATGACCGCGAAGCGCGACTGAAGCGATTCGCACGCGGCCTGATTTCGTCCCGTGCGATCGGCTACCAGTCCGTCTTTGTTCCGGCGCTCTGGACGTTCGAGGAAGGCGATAATGGCCGGATCATCCGGCCGCGCGAGGAACTCGTCTTACTGAACACGGTCTCACGTCGACTGGGCGACCTGCCGAATGCCACGCGCATGACATTGCACCCGGACATCGCCTCGTGGCTGTTCTCCGATATCGACGGACGAATCGGCGCGATCGCTCTCTGGCGCCCGGACGAAGAGTCGGAGGAAATCACGCTCGACATCCCGCCAACAACCGAGGTGCACGACGTCTGGGGCCGCATCGTCGAGACGACGCGGACCGAGGAGGGCGTCCGATTCAGCGTCGGCGGTATGCCCGTGTTCGTCGGTCCAGTATCGGTGCCGCACATGCGCGAGATCGACTCGTTCGAAGTGATGAACGCCCAACTGACGGCGTCAATCCGAACTCAGACGCGCGACGTGATGCTACTCAACACGCAGAGCGAGGACCTTGTCGGCGAGTTGCTCCTTCAGGGCCCCGACGGCTGGCGCATCAGTCCGCGCCGCGTCCCGATCCAGCTGCATCCCGGCGAGACGCTGAAGTACCCGATCCAGTTGAAACCCCCGAGCAACGCGCCTGCCGGCTGGTACAGCCTCAAAGGCCGCCTCGACGTCGCAGGCGACGGCGACGGCGAAACGTACGTCACGACGCCGATTCGCGTCGACGCGCCGGGCCTCGAAGTCAACGTCTTCGCGCATCGTGACGGCGACGGCATTCGATTCATACAGCGAATCACGAACACGGCGGATCGCGTCATGGAATTGCGGGCGTATCTCATCGCGCCGGGGCGACCGCGCGACGCGCGATCGATCAATCACCTGGGGGCCGGCGAGACAGCCGTTCGCGAATTCCGGGTGGAACCCGCAGACACAGTCGAAGGCGGATTCGTTCGAATCTCGGTCGAGGAGATCGGCGGCGAACTGAAACACAATACCGTGATTCAGTTCAACTCGAGTTTGCCCGAGTAACGCAATTAACTCGACTACGACGTCGCAGGTGCGCCGGGCCGGACCCAATCAGGGGTGTGAACGCAGCGATCCCTGCCGATTCAGCATACTCACGGCGGAGCGTACGAACGCCGTTCGAAACGCATCGACGTTCCTGTACGCATCCAGCCGATCGTAGCGTTTTCGGTTGATGCTCATTCGCAGAAAGGTATGTCGCTGCCCCGTGGCGTCGAAGCGCTTGGATTCGCGACCGCTGACGATCATGCCGCCGCGTTGGTAGCACTTAATCGCCGCGACATTCTCCGGGATGACAACGAGCAGTATTTCGGCCGCGCCCATTTCCTCGAACGCATGCACAACCAGATTCCGAAAGAAAACATGACTCAGGCCGCGGCCTCGCTGAGCCGGATCGAGAACGAAATGACCGATCCAATAGCGTCTGCGTTCGTCGGGCATGTGATTGAGTTCGCCGTAGCCGCAGGGCCCGTCTGCAGCGCTTTCCCAGAACAGGAACTGGCGTCCGTCCCGACGCTGCCACGCACAGACTTTCGCGGGCGTCAGCGGCGCGACGGTTCCCGGGGCGAGCCACGTCAGTTCGTGCGCCGACTTCGGCCACGACGCAACGACGGGCGCGAACAGGTTGTCGAACGGGGAGATGAATCGCAGCGCGGCGCCCGCCGACGATGCACTTGGCGCGTGGCCCCGTCCCGCACTCGACTGCGCTGAATGTTCGACCAATCCCGCCATCTGGACCGCCCGACTTACGGCTCCGAATTCCGAAACACGTGGCCCATCTTATCCCGCTTCGTCTGTAAATATCGACGATTATCCGGGTTCGACGGAATCTCAATCGGCAATTGATCGACGACTTCGAGACCATAGACCGCCAGACGGCTGACCTTCTTCGGATTGTTCGTCAGGATTCGCACGCGGTTCAGGCCCAAGTCGCGGAGAATCTGCGCCCCGACGCCGTAATCCCGCTTGTCCGCCGGGAAGCCGAGCCGCTCGTTCGCCTCGACCGTGTCGAGCCCCTGATCCTGAAGTCGATAGGCCCGGAGCTTGTTGACCAGGCCGATCCCACGACCCTCCTGCCGCAGGTAAAGCACGACGCCGCGGCCGGCGTCGGCGATCTGCTTCATTGCGGCATCCAACTGATCGCCGCAATCACAACGCGACGAGCCGAAGACATCGCCCGTCAGGCATTCCGAATGAACGCGAATCAACGGCGCTTCGCCATTCGTCGCAGCGTCGGAGCCGTCCAGACCGATTCCGCCCATGCACAGGGCGATATGCGTCTCGTTGTCCGCGTTGCTGCGATACGCATTGAGCTGCCAAAGCCCGAACCGATTGCGAAGCGGCACCGACTCGATGCGTTCGACGATCCGTTCGCGCTGCATCCGGTACTCGATCAGCGAAGCGACTGTGCACATCTTGAGGCCGTGCGTCGCGCAGAATTCCGTAAGCTGCGGCACACGCGCCATCGTGCCGTCATCGTTCAGGATTTCGATGATTGCTGCGCCGGGCATCAACCCTGCGAGTCGGCAGAGATCGACGGAGCCTTCCGTCTGTCCCGCGCGCACGAGCACGCCGCCGTCTCGCGCAATCAGCGGATTCACGTGGCCCGGGCGAACGAAATCCTCCGGCACAGTTTCTTCCGCAACCGTTCGCTGAATCGTCGTCGCGCGATCGCTTGCCGAAACGCCGGTGGAAACGCCGAGATGCGGACCACCGTCGATCGTGACAGTAAACGCGGTGCCGAGGGGCGTGTTGTTGACGGGCGCCTGCGGCTGAAGGTTGAGCCGATCGCAGCGGGCCTTCGACAATGCAACGCACAGCGTGCCGCGACCGAACTTGAGCATGAAGTTGACGGCTTCCGGCGTCGTCATTTCGGCCGGGCAGACAAGATCGCCCTCGTTTTCACGATGCTCGTCGTCGACGAGTACGATCATGCGTCCCGCACGAAGTTCGTCGAGAATCTCCGCAATCGAACTGAATATGGATGACATCCGGATCGTCACTCCTACTTAGGATTTTTCGCATCGACGGGACCGGCCCGCCATTGCCGCCAACCCTGCTGTGAGTAGCTGGCGCTCGCGGCGATCGCCAGGAGCGTCGCGACGTAGAACAGCCCGCGAGCGATCGGTTCGATCGCGTCCGGCCGGACAAACCACAATAGCATAGCAAGGACCAGCGCCATCTGCGCCGTCGTGCAGCCTTTTCCCATCCACCCGGGACTGACGCTCCGATCGTGCGTGCGGCTTCGCACGATCCAGTAGCCGGCCGTGACGAACACATCCTTGCCGACGGCGACGCCGAAGACCCAGCCGGGAAGGTAGAGCATGTGCGCGCCGGATTCCGGTCCGTCCCGAACGCCGACCAGGAAGAGCAGAAGCATCGACACGGAGAGGAGCGTTTTATCGGCCACGGCATCGAGCATCGCACCAAGCCTCGAAATCTGGCCGAGCCTGCGGGCAAGGTAGCCGTCGAACATGTCGGTGACGGCCATCAGGAGAAACAGACCGAACGCCGCCCATTTCGGCCAGCCGGCGGCCTCCTCCATCGACTGAAGCACGACGCAAGCGACGAAGGGCGGCAATAGGAGTAAGCGCAGACTCGTGATGACGTTAGGAATCGTAAGCCGCGCATTGATGGTCGCTTCCGACATTGTGCCTCGATTCAGACGTGCCGGCGTCAGCCGATCGACTCAGGCGGCGATCCGCGGGCTGCCGAGGATCCGACTGTGGCGATAAGTTCCGCAATTGCTATACTTTGGACTGCAATCAGGAGAAGATCAAACCCATCGGGGCCGGGCCCCGAATACGATTCGACACACCATGAGCAAACCACTGACCGAGGAGCAGCGCGCCGCCCGCGAAGCGGCCATTGAACAATTCGTCGCCCAATTCGCCTCAGGACGCGATGCCGACATGTACGCGAGCATGCTGCGGACCATCTGTCGCATGTCCAAGGATGACACGAGCCGGGGCGATGTGAAGATCGTCGAGCGGGCGCTGGCCGAACTGCGATATGCGTTCAAGACCTTCGCCCCCTATCAGCACATCCCCAAAGTCTCCATCTTCGGGTCCAGCAGAACGCCCGAAGACCATCCCGACTACATCCAGGCCGTGAAGTTCGCCGAGCAGATGCGGATGCGGAACTGGATGGTCATCACGGGGGCCGGCGACGGCATCATGAAGGCCGGCCACGGCGGCGCCGGAAAGGAAGCGAGCTTCGGCGTCGCAATCCGACTGCCGTTCGAGCAGAAGACCAACGACATTATCGAAGGCGATCAGAAGCTCGTGAACTTCAAGTACTTCTTCACGCGGAAGCTGATGTTCACGAAAGAGGCGCAGGCCGTCGCCCTGTTTCCCGGCGGCTTCGGCACGCAGGATGAGGGTTTCGAAGTCATGACGCTCGTCCAGACGGGCAAGGCCGAGATGGTCCCCATCGTCCTGGTCGACGCGCCGGGCAGCACCTACTGGCAGCATTGGCGAACCTACGTGAAAGCCGAACTGCTTCACAACGGCATGATCAGCGCAGAGGACATGCACCTGTTCAAAGTCACGGACGACGTCGAGGAAGCCGTCGAAGAAATCACGACGTTCTACAGACGATTTCATTCGAGCCGTTACGTGCGCGACCGGCTCGTCCTGCGGTTGAACTCACCGCTGCCGGAAGGCGCGCTGGATCATATCAATGAGAAGTACTCCGAGATCCTCGACAGCGGAAAGATCGAAGCAATCCCCGGACCTCTCAGTGATGAGCACGACGAATTCCCGGATAAGCCGCGGCTGACGCTGCACTTCAACCGCCGCTCACACGGTCGCCTGCGCCTGATGCTGGACTACCTGAACAAAGTCGATATGCCGGCCGCGGCCAAGGCATGATCCTGCGACGATTCCGAATAAAGGCGGCGAGGGAATCAGAGCCGCGATCGTAAGGGAGCGTAGGGTTCTCACCCCAGGGAAGGACGCCAAACTGACCGCGAGAATTCTTAGGAATCCGACTGCACCGGACCCATCGGCGCACTCAATCGCGCAACTACGCCGCTGTCGCCGAGAACTGTAATTGAAGAACTCCGCCGAGGTGTTCCATGCGTTCCACGTTCGTTGTTCTGTTGATCGTCCTGCCGCCGATGATCGTCGCCGGTGTTATGCGCACCCAGGAGACGCCCAAGCGATTCGCCGAAGTCGAAGCGGGCCGTCTCTATCGCAGTGCTTTCCCGACGGGCGATCAGGTCCGGCACATCCACAAGCAACACGGCATCCGCACGATCATTTCCCTGACCAGCGATGAAGGAAAAGAGCGGGATGCGGAACTCGACAACGCCGTGAAGGACCTCGGCCTGAAGCGATATCGCTTCCCGATGAATGGCGACGGCACCGGCGAATTGGCGACGCTCGATCATGCCGCCGACGCGCTGGCGCAAACGGCGGACCAGCCCATCCTGTTCCACTGCTCCGCCGGCGACAAGCGCACCAGCGCGACGCTCGGCGCCTATTGGATGAAACACAAGGGCAAGGGACTCAAGCAGACGCTCGACGAACTGACGCGGGAATACGGAATGAAATTTGACGGCGAAGATCGCGAGCTCGCCAAGCATCTCAGCAAGTACGCCGCCTACATCGGCATCAAGACGGAACCCACGGCAACTCAACCCGACGAAGAGTAAGGTCGACTCGTGCTCATACTCATGCATCGCAACGCAACCGAAGCGCAGATAGACGCCGTCTGCAAACGCATCGAAGACGCCGGCAACACGGCCAACGTGCTGCCCGGCGCAACACGGACGGCCGTCGCCATTACCGGCAATGAGACAGGCATCGCCGCCGAACGCTTCCTCGGCATGCCGGGCGTGATCGACTGCGTCGCCGTGACGAACGCATGCCGTCTCGTCTCCCGCGAAATGCACCCGCAGCGCACGCTGGTCGATGTTCGCGGCGTGACGATCGGTGACGGCAACTGTACGACCATCGCCGGTCCCTGCGCGATTGAATCCCGCGATCAGGCGTTTCGTTCGGCGGAGATCGTCGCCGCCAGCGGCGCGAAGCTCTTCCGCGGCGGAGCGTTCAAACCGCGCACAAGCCCGTATTCATTCCAGGGCCTCAAGCATGAAGGCCTGAAACTGCTCGACGACGTCAAGCGAGAATTCGATCTGCGTATCGTCACGGAAGTGCGCGACAGCGAAACGCTGGACGCCGTCGAACTCGTCGCCGACGTCCTGCAGATCGGCGCTCGCAACATGCAGAATTACTCCCTGCTGGAGGCCGTCGGCAAACGCCGAACCCCCGTGCTGCTCAAGCGCGGCGCCGGCTGCACACTGAATGAACTCTTCCTCGCGGCCGAGTACATCCTCAGCCTCGGCAACAAACAAGTCATCCTCTGCGAACGCGGTATCCGCACGTTCGAAACCATGACGCGGAACACCTTTGATATCTCAGCGATCGTCATGATCCGCCATCACACGCATCTGCCCGTCATCGCCGATCCGTCGCACGGCGTCGGCATCGGCTGGGCCGTGCCGCCGATGGCGAAGGCCGCCGTCGTCGCAGGCGCGGACGGCGTCATGGTCGAAGTCCATCCGCAACCCTGGTCCGCCCTCAGCGACGGACAACAGGCGCTGACGCCTGAAGCCTACGCGCAACTTGTTCGTGAAATGAATGAACTGGCCGCATGGCGATCAAAGCAGCCCACGGTGATTCCGGCCCAATAGCCATCGTAGGTCGGGTCATCGACCCGACAGCTCCACCGGGTGCCACTGCTGTGGCAGCAGTGCCGATACGAGTTGTTGAAGTCAGGGTCATCGACCCGACAATTGCCCGACCTCATCACCACACTCCGGACACATGCTCGACACATTGCCGGTCAGCGAATACCCGCACGACATACAACATCCGCCTGCCTGCCAACAAGCCGGCGGTAGCCTCTATAACATCGAACACTCCAATGGCGGGCTCATCACATTCCCGGGCGGTATTCCTATTCGAAATGTCGCCGGCGACGTCATCGGCGCAATCGGCGTATCCGGCGACACCGTCGAGAATGACCACATCCTGGCACAGGCGGACGTGGATGGTGCACCTGCGTGACCGTCGAATTGAGAGAGAGTGCGACGGCTAATGATCGCGGGCGACTGCAGGGTTTGCATTGTCATCCCCTGCGTCGTCTCGATCATCATCCGATGACCGATTCCGTTCTTCCATTCCTTTGCGGACGACGTCGGCAAACGCCTTCTTGAATTCCGGATCGGCCGCAGCTTGCTCGAGACCTTTGCCCATCATCCTCGCGCCAAGCCGAAGACCGAGATAAGCGCTCGCAAGTAGCGCAACGGGACCGTACCAGAGAAGATGCAACTTCGAGATCGCCATGAAGTACGTGACGGCGAGACCGACGATCATGCACAGCGAAAAGAGCTTCGCCGGCGTCCCCATGATCTTGCCCTGACTGCTCAGCATCAGGCCGATCAGCAATGCGACACATCCGGCACCCCATACAATCCACTCGAAAATCTGCATAGATGACCCCTTGGAAAGCTTGGAAGACGCCGCCGACATGATGGCAGACGCGATCGGTCGCATTATGTGAAATGAAGTCCGTTCAGGCAAGGAGAATGTGAGCACAGTAGGTTGGGTCATCAACCCGACAGTTCACTCTTTCTCAAACCCCCCGTGATATCAGGGCGCATCGACGTCATCTCCTTCGGAGACACCGCACGAGCAGATATCGTTGAAATCAGCTCCGTCTTTTTCGCATCGCATGTTCCCGCCACCAGGATAAACTCGTATGACGGGCCACCCTCTCTCGTCCGTAGAGACCCACAACTCAATTGGATCGCGAACATCTATCTCGAATTCCTCTATGACCTCTGCCTTATCATTCTCAGACAGTGACACCTCGAGACATTCCGGCTCAACAAAAAACGGTGACTTCGCCGTCAGTGGATTCGTTTCCAATAATGAATCGATTCGTGCGCATGGTCTCTCCAGTCCGTAGATCGGGTCATCGACCCGCAACTTCTCCTGCGTCTTCGCCACACTCGGGGCAAATGCCCGATTCATTACCAGCGAGCGAATACCCGCAGACTTCGCAGGCGCCACTGGCGCGCCGTCGGCGCCGCAACCACACGCGTCGCGCACGTCGCCACAGCGGGATCCCCCGGCGAGCGCAAATGGAATCGCGAGCACCCAGATATCGGCGTAAATGGCCAGGTAGTCGCCCATCTCCAATGCTTGGCCACTGACCCAAATCCCCAGGACATCCAAATCACCTACCGGTAACCATGGGACGTCCTCCCGAAAGAAACACTGGCAGTAGAATTCGCCATCACGAAAGTCGAGTATCAACCGCCGGTTTGTCGAGAACACGTACTCGACATTATGCCCCCCCATGGGGGCCCCGATTCGCTGAAGAAATGCTCCACCGGCGTTTGACGCAGAAACGCAACACACAATTGTGTATCACGCAACAACCAGCCTCGCTGCCACGTCAACCGGTGGCTCGCTACATGAGCTGCCGCCACGGCCACGATGCCAACGACACCGACGAACAGTAGAATGCGATTCGTCCACCGCCCGACGAATCCCCGACTCGCACGGCAAACACTCTTCGATTTCCTATACTCACGCCCCATCCTCGACATCGTACTGATTCAACGCTCGACAAGACAAACTTCTGCCCAACGACTAACCGCCCCTCCTACCGATCGCCTGTTTGTCTTGGCCACACCTCTTGACGCCCCCCGTAACCCACTTCGCTCCGCCGTTGCAGGCCCCCGGTGCATCGCCCCCTTGAGCACCGCCGCCCGTTCCCGTACCTTGACTCCCGGGTTTTGCGGATCCTCGGATCGCCATTCCGCCCGAATTCACTATCCGCGACACGCCCACCGCGATGAGCCGTTTCGGCGGGAGAGGGGTATCGATGATCGCGTCAACGCTTGCGCTTTCGATTCTGCAAGCAATCGCGTTCGGCCAGACGACGGCCGCCCCCCGTCCTGCAGATGCACATCCGCTCGGTCCCGCCAAGTCCTTCCACATCACCCGCTGGACGATGGAGGACGGCTTGCCCCAGTCCACTGTCACGGCGATCGCCCAGGCGCGCGACGGCTACATGTGGCTGGGCACCTTCGGTGGACTCGTTCGCTTCGACGGCGTCAAGTTCAAGACGTTCACGATGGAAGACACGCCGGAGCTGACGACGAATCGAATCGTCTCGCTCTGCGAGGATCGCGACGGCACACTCTGGATCGGTACGGAAAACGGCGGCCTCTTGCGACGGATCGACGATCGCTTTGAAAAGGTCGCCGATGTTCACGCCACGGGCGTCGTCTGGCAGATTGTGCAGGACGGCGCCGGCGATATCTGGGTCTGCTGCAATCAGGTCGTGCGCATCCGCGATGGCGGATGGGAGATCGTCAATCCGTTCCCGGACAATGCCGACACGCGAGTCAGAACGCTCCACGTCGACGCGTTCAAACATGTCTGGATGGGAAGCAGACACAGCATTATTCGAAGCACGAACAACGGCTTCGACATCATCCCGATCGCGCCGCTGGACGGAGAACAACTCAAGATCGTCACGACGCCGACTGGAACGCCGTGGCTGATCGCATCAAATGGAATCGGATATCTGGACGAAACGGATCATTGCCGCGTAGTCACCGATGAAGGCTCGACGCATCCGGCCTGCGGAATCATCGACAACCAAGGTGACTTGCTCTTCTCCCACAAGAACGGCGATATCGGCGTATTGCGCGACGGCAAGCCATTGTCACGCATCCAGATCGAATCACGGCCCGAGCAGATCGGCCGCCGAATCGGAATCCGCGCTCTGTACCAATCCGGCGACGGCATCATCTGGGCCGGCACGAACATCGGCCTGCTCCGAATGGCGGCCGAACCCTATTTTCGCGCCGGAACCGAATTGCAGCTGAAGACCGGAGTGCGCCATTTATTCAACGATGGCGGCGACGGCGTCTATCTCGAACCGGAATCCCCCCAGTGCATCCTGCATTGGGACGGCGAACGACTCCACCGCTTTGAGCCCGGCGCGCTGAAGGGTCTCACCTATTGGCGCTCCATCGGGGCGTCGAAGCGCGGCGTCTTTGTTGCGGACTTAACCGACACATGGCGACTCTCACCCGATGGGCTGCAACACGTCGAAGGCATCGGCCCCGCACTCGGCGCCACTGAAGATCCTGACGGCACGCTCTGGTTTCTTTGCCAGAATCGTGTCGCATGGGAGAAAGACGGACGCCGAGGCGAGATCGAGATTTCCACCCAGGCCGGCTGCAGGCGAACGACATCATTGTTCAAAAGGACGCGCGACGGGGCGCTCTGGTTCACGAGCGGATCGCATCTCGTCCGCTTGGGGCCCGAACGAACTGCCGAGAGCATCACGTCGTTCGGCATCGACGACGGTCTGCCCGAAAGCGACGTCCGAAGCCTTCATCAGGATCGTTCCGGCGACATCTGGATTGCGACCTACGGCACTGGCCTGTTCCGGCTGCGCAACGGTGTATTCACGGCGTTCGGTACGGCAGAGGGAATGCCGGACACGAACCTAGGCGGAATCCTCGAAGACGACCATGAACGCCTCTGGGTCAACAGCAATCGGGGCGTCATCGTCATTCCAATTGCCAGCCTCAACGCCGTGGCCGATCAGTCGGAATCACAACTGACGTGTCGCGTCCTGGCGACGGGTGAAGTCAACGGTCTGACGGCCTGCCGCACACCCGACGGTCGCATGTGGTTTCCAACCATCGACGATCTCATCATCGCCAATCCCGCCGCGTATCGATCCAATGCGATTCCGCCGCGCGTCGTCATCGAAAACGTCGACGTCGATGGCGCTCGGCTGCAGCCGGCGAAGGCCTTCGACACGATCATCAGCGGATCGAACATTCAGTTCGAATACACGGCATTCTCCTACACACATCCCAAGCAATTGCGATTTCGTTGTCGCCTGGAGAATTACGATGCCGACTGGCGCGATGTCGGCAACCGCCGAACCGCCTATTACACGCGAGTCCCGCCGGGTGAATACGCCTTTCGCGTACTGGCCGCCAACGAAGACGGCATCTGGTGCGAATCGCCGGCGCAATTCAGACTGAGGGTTAACCCGCGTTTCTTCGAGACGACGCCGTTTCGCGTCGGCGTCGTGCTGAGCATCCTGGGCCTCCTCGCACTCGCGCATCGCCATCGCGTGTCGCTGCATCGCCGGCATGCGACGGCGCTCGCTGCGGAAATCCGTCAACGCGAACAATCGGAAACCGAACGACGGCGCCTCGAAAAGATGCTGCGCGAATCCACCAAGCTCGAGGCCGTCGGCCGGCTCGCCGGCGGTATCGCACACGACTTCAATAACGTCCTCGCCGCAATCCTCGGCAGCGCCGACGTCCTTCAGCATCAGTTATCAAAGAAGCTCGGCGACGAACCCGATTCGAAGTGGCGGGAATCGCTTGACTGCATCAGCGCCAGCGGCCAGCGCGCGGCGCGACTGACGCGGCAACTGCTTGCCTACAGCCGACGGCTCGTACTCCGCCCGACAACCATCGACGCGAACGACGTCATCACGAAACTGCTGCCGATGCTGCGGCAACTCCTTCCGGATGACATCGAACTCACGACCGAATTGACCAACGACTTCGCCTCGACGCGCGTCGACGTCACGCAACTCGAACAGGTTGTGATGAATCTCGTCCTTAACGCGCGAGAAGCGATTGCGCCGCCCGGGACGATTCACATCAGCACGGCCGTGACGACGATCGACGCCGGCGGCGATCACGCGACGCGGATCCGAAGCGACGCGCCGTACGTGATGATCGCCATTTCCGACACGGGCGAGGGGATCTCCGACGAGGCGCTTCCACGCATCTTCGAGCCGTTCTTCACGACGCGATTTGAACAGGGCGGCGCGGGCCTGGGACTCGCGACCGTCCAGGGCGTCGTCTACCAATCCGGCGGACACATCTTCGTGGACAACACGGCCGAGTGCGGCACAACGTTCAGGATCTACCTGCCGCGCGCCGACTGCACAGCCGTCGAGCCCTCCACATCCGCTGTCGACGACGACGTCGCCGCAAGCGGAAGCGAGACGATCCTGGTCTGCGAAGACGACGAACAGGTACGTCGCCTCGCATGCAAGTCGCTCGAACGCGCCGGATACGTGGTGCTGGAGGCTGCTCTGCCCAGCCAGGCGCGACTCCTCTTTTCCAACAACGGGAAAATCGACCTGCTGATCACGGATGTTGTCCTTCCCGTCGAAGACGGCTTCGCATTGGCGGCCGGATTCGCACAATCGCATCCTGACGCGAAGACGCTCTTCGTCTCGGGATACGCGAACGCCGCCTTCGAAATGCCGGAGTTCAGCGAATCGAACACGCGATTCCTCGGCAAGCCGTTCCTCCCGCAAACGCTGCTGCGCGAAGTGCGACGAATCCTCGACGAGACGTAAGCTCTTGGGGGAACCGCGTCAATCGCCGCAAATCGCCTGTCCCGACGCAATACCCGTGGAATGACGCAGGATCGCGCTCCGTGCCTCATGCGCAAAGAAGAGAGAAAACACCCAATTCCGTCTTCGTTGATTACAATCACGGAGTCGTGCAATCACGCTGCTCGCGCCGCAGCACTCGGGCCTGTACGGAGCCATTCCATGAAACGCAAACTCGCCATTATCACATCCGCCGTCCTGATCGGTCTCGTCCTCGCGGGAACCATCGCCTTCCTCGCACTGAAAGGCGATGAGTACACGGTCTACGTCGAACCGGAGAAAATTCAGGAAGCGATCGACGCAAAGCTGCCCTACTCCAAGCGTGTCGCACTGATATTCGATCTGCACATTCGCGACACGAAGATCACACTGCCCGAGGGGACCGACCGGATTCAGGCGTCGACCAACATCGACCTCGGCGGCAAGTTGAAGGGAGAAACGAAGAATGTCGGCGGCGCCGTCGTCTCGGAAGCGGGCATCCGCTACGACCAGGAGAACTTCTGCTTCTACATTCTCGATCCGGAGGTCAAGAGCGTCACAATCCAGGGCGTCCCCGAACAGTATACCGAACGCGTCACCAAGGCGTCCAAACCGATTCTCCAGAAGTACCTGTCAGAGGTTCGCGTCTACAGGATCAAAGACGACACGATCAAGATGAAACTCGCCAAGGCTGTACTCAAGCGCGTCCGAGTCGTTCACGGTAAGCTTGAACTCACGCTCGGGTACTGACGCCGATCCATGCGCCTCTGGACCTTTCAATTTCCGTTCGTCGTGCGGCGCCTGCGTCGCAATGGCGTGTACAGACCGCGCTGGTCGGAGGTCAAATCGGCCGGCCCCCCTCGCATGCTCGCCTACGACTGGATGTCCGACCAACTCACCGCCGCGGGATGGATGGTTCATCGAGTTCCCCCGATCTGGGCGTGGCATTCTTACGGGAATTGGAACCAGGCGCCTGGCCAATCGTGCGCCAATTCCCTGTTCGGTGCGATCGATCAAGACGTCATGCGGCTCGAAATCGAGGTCCCGGACAACATCGTCGTCATCAGCGACTATGGCGCCTGGAATGACATCATCAGTCTCGCATTCGACTGCTTTCGCGATCGAGTTCCACTGATCGTTCCCGACGCATTGCGCAGATTGGTCGTTACAGGCGGAAACGAACCGATCGAATCGGAAGATGACGACGAGTTCGCGCTGCAGGCCTGTCTGCCCGCCCTCTACTGGCGATGCGTCATCGCGATTCGACGTTATCGCATCCCTGATCTCGACACCATGCAATCCGTGCTCTACGACCCGAACGCCCTCGACTGACGATTGCCGACGGCGCTGTCAGTTGGCTGACGAACAGCTGACTATCCGCTTCATCGCCGGCGCCGTCGTCTCTGGCCGCACCAGTGATCACTTCCGCTCATACGCCCGCACATAATCGACGATCATCTTCTGCGGAAACACGCCGTCATCGACGCCCTTCACGCCGCCCCACATACCGCCGACGGCGATGTTCAGCTTGAGTTTGTGCGGTTTGTCAAACGGCCATGCCTCGTCGCCGCTGCCTTCGTTCGCGAACGTCATGTACTTCACGCGGTCGATATAGAAGTCAATTCGCTCGGGCGACCACTCGATCGCATACACATGAAAGTCCGCCCACGGCTGCGCCAGTTCCCAGCTCGAGGACTGCTGCGTATCGATCGTGTGATTGTACTTCTGCGTGTGTACGCTGCCGTGAATCGCGTTCGGGTCGTAGCCGACGTTCTCCATGATGTCGATCTCGCCGCAACGCGGCCAGCGCACCTGCTTGATGCGATCAGCCAGCATCCAGATCGCCGGCCACATCCCGCGCCCCGTCGGCAGCTTGGCGCGTACCTCGATGCGACCGTAGAGCAGCGGCTCAGCCGAATAAAGACTGGCGGACGAATACTCGGCCGTCCGCCCGTCGCGCGCCTTCGACTTCTCGCGGATCGCCTCGATGATGAGATGACCGTCCTTGACGTATGCGTTCTTCTCATCGTCGGTGTAGTTCTGCTTTTCGTTGTTGCGAAATCCGTAACCGAGTTCGTACTTCCACTTCGCCGGATCGGGCTTGCCGTTCTTGTCGAACTCGTCCGACCACTTGAGCTTCCACGGCGCGTCCTTCGGCAGCGGATCCCCGTTGACCGGACGCCAACCGGCCAGGGCCGCCTCCAGATCGCTGCGATCCGCCGGCGCCCAGTTCAGGTCGGCGATCCGCTTGTTTGTCGGCGAGTCCGAGAGCTTCGCGCCGAGCAGACGAACGAGCTGCATGTCTGCGTCGCTCACTTCACCATCGCGATTGATATCGAACGGATCGAATCGCCGGAACCGGATCCGTTCGACGTTGTACACACGCTCGCCGGACGTGTGCACGAACCGCATCCTCGCCGGCCCGGCCGGGAGCCTGACTTTCCCATACACGTACCGCCAATTCGTCCAGTCTCCGGTGCCTGGCACGTTAATGTCCGTCTTGGCGATCTGCTTGCCGCCCTTGTCGTAAAACTCGAGACGAAACGCCCCGCCCGTTTCGGCGGATGCGACGCGCGCCTCGATCCGATAGGCGGCATGATCCGTTACGTTGATGGAGTAATTCAGCCATTCATCCGTACACAGCCAGCCCAGATAGTGATTGCCGCGCCCACCGCCGATGTCGACGCCTTCCCCCTGGCGCACATCACCACCCTTGCCCGCCTCGTCACAATCATGGTACGCCACGCCCTCACCGCCCTTGTCGAACCACGCCATCCGCAGCGTCCCGGGCAGTCTTACCGGGTAGCCGTAAAACGGCGTCGACGATTTTGTATCGCCATCCGCATAAGCAACGGACGGAATGGTCAGTATGACTACCGTGATGAGACTCGGAACTCGCGTTCGGATTAGCACAGGACGCCCTCCAACGATTGATTGTCTGAATAAAGATGTTCAGCGACAATACCGACGAAATCCTGCAACCGTCGTCGATATTCGGTTGCCTTCAGCGCCCCGACGCGCAAACTCACTTCGCCCTCAACAACAACACCGGCACGCTGATCCGATGCTGCACGCGGATCGCCGTCGTGCCGAACACAAGATCCCCAACAAACTGATGCCCGTGCGTGCTCATCGCCACGAGATCGCACTCATTTCGCTCGAGCCACAGCAGGATCTCCTTCGCCGGATTTCCGTACGCCAGCTCTGCCGTCGCCGGAATCGACAGCGCTTCGAATTCGGCCCGTACGCCCGCCAGATACGCACTGTCCTCGTCGATCTCCTTTCCGGCCGCATCGGAGCCGTGGTATTGCGCCGGTACGCCCGTCGCCACGTGAAACAGTACGACGCGGCTCTGCGCCAACTTTGCAAGCTCCTTGATGTGGTCGATGATCGCGCGATCCGTCGGCGTGCCGTCCAGAGGCATGAGAATCGTCTTGTACATGGCGCTCTCCTTGTCGAGGGCCTCCTGATTATCCGCCGGCGACGACACGCCACGCGGCATTCAGCGAATCGGGCAGGCCGTAGATGTCCAGCGCTGTGATCAGGATAGCACTCGCCCACCCCGCGGCGAGCAGGAACCACCCGTTCCGCCAGATCCCCATCCGTTTTCGTGAACTCGTAAAGTGAAGCAGCGGAAACATAGCCAACGGCAACTGTAGCGCCAGAATCACCTGGCTGAGCAGGAGCAGATCCGTCACGCTGCCGTCGCCGTGAAGTCCGATGATGAAAATCGCCGGCAGGATCGCCAACAATCGCGTGATAAGACGACGCACCCACGGCTTGATCTGCCAGTGCATGAACCCTTCCATCACGATCTGTCCGGCAAGCGTGCCCGTGATCGTGCTGCTCTGGCCGCTCGCCAGCAGGGCCACGGCGAAGAGCGTGCTCGCCGCCGCCGTCCCCATCAACGGCGCCAACGTGAGATAGGCCACGCGAATCCAATCACTGTCGGTCGCGAATTCCACGACCTTTCCACCCGGCACGATCACGCTCTCCTTGCCGTAGAACACGACGGCCGCCAGCACCATGATGCCGGCGTTGACCAGGAAGGCGATGCTCAGTGCCACGACGGAGTCGATCGTGTTGAACCTGATCGCGCGACGAATCGACGCATCGTCCTTCTGCAGCTTTCGGCTCTGAACCAGCGCGGAATGCAGATACAGATTGTGCGGCATCACTGTCGCACCGATGATGCCGATGGCAACATACAACATGCCGGGCTTGCCGAAACTCGGCGTGATCAGCGCCTGTCCCATCTCGAGGAAACTCGGCTGCACCTTCGGCAACACGAAAATCTCGATGAAGTAGCAGACGCCGATTGTTGCGACGAGCAGGACGACGACGGCTTCGATCGTGCGCATACCGTAGCGCTGCAGAGCAAGCAGGATCAGCACGTCGAAGCCCGTGATGATGACCGCCCAGAACAGCGGTATGTGAAAGAGCAGATTGAGCGCGACGGCGCTGCCGAGCACTTCCGCAAGATCGCACGCCGCGATGGCAAGTTCGCAGAGTAGCCAGTTGGGCCATCGCGACCAGCTCGGGTACCAGTCGCGGCAGGCCTGTGCGAGGTCCTTCCCCGTCACGACGCCCATTCGCGCGGCGATCACCTGCATGAAGATCGCCATGATGCTGGCCAGCGCGACCACCCACAGCAGGCCGTACTTGTATTGCGCGCCGCCCTGAAGGTCCGTCCCCCAGTTGCCGGGGTCCATGTATCCGACACTGACGAGAATCGCCGGACCGACGTACGCCCGCCACTGCCGCCAGAACCCGGCGTCGCCGCTGGGCACTTCGACAGTCCCGTGAACATCTTCGAGCGATCGATGGCCGTGATGACTGCGGCCGACGTCGGCGCTCGGTCCAGCATGACCATGTGGATGACGAATAGGAGAGCGATTCTGGTGAAGTCGATTCATACGACGTATCGATCCTCAACCAGGTACGTCCGTTCGATGCAGTCGGGACGCTCGATTCGGCGCGACCGCGAGAGCCGCGCCGACCAATGCCGCCGCATAGCGCCAAGCATACGATGCACCGAGGACGTGCCGGACGATGTCTAATATCGCCCAAACCTCGTTTCCACGCCATGGCGTGCCGCGTTGCGCCGGACCGCGACAATCTCCCGGGGGGTGCAAATTGGCGCAAATTGTGCAAATTCTCTTGCGGGATGCGGGCAGCGTGCGATCGTAGGACTGAGGTGTTCATTCCAATTGGAATGACTTGGTCGGCGCTTCGCCCGGGTGGTGCTGGCGGCTTGTCCGAAGTTGGCACGCCCGTTCACCACGTCAACGATGCCACCCGGGAGAACGCCGATTTCCCCCTGGCCGATCACGACCAAGGTGAACATCATTGGCTATGGCCCCAGTGCCGCCCTCAGCCACTCAATGGCGATGCCGATAAGGCCAGAAACAGCCAGATAGCAGATCGATCCGAGGATCGGAAGCACATAGGCGACGATGACCTTTCGGACAGTTCGAGCATCAAAAGGCCAGACAGGCAGTTCATCAATCAGGGTTCCGAGCTTTCTGAGTCTGTCGATCAGTTCCTCGTCTTCCTTCGTAATCGTTCCACTTTGCGCGTTGTGACGCACTCTTTCGAGCTCCTGAAGAAGGCGGCGACTCACTGTGCTCATCAGTTCCGTCTTCGTCTTAAGCATCCCGTTGCGAAACGGGAACAGAGGACCAAAGAACACAAACGGACCAAGGATGACATACGCGCCCGCCGCCGCCATGACCATACGAGACAGCCACGGATGTTGTCCAAGACAGGCAAAGGAAAAGAACGCGAGCAGACTGACATTCACTCCGAAGACGGTCAGCATGTACTGATGTCTCAGCCCGAGCGTCCCGACTGGCCGCAAGCCTCCACATCGATCCGGATGGAACGGTATTAAGGTGATCTCGGACTCAAGGACCAGCGCGTGGAGAAACCGAATTATGTTAATGCTGCGAAAAACATAGAACCCGATCAGCGCATAGAACATCGCCACGCAATACAGGTAACACCAACCCAACGCTGACAGACGTCCATGCCTAATGATCCAGTATCCGATGACGGGCTGCGAATAGACCGCGTAGATGTAACAAGCCAGGCCAAGCCCCGCCCCGATCCCCAATGCCTGACAGATGAGGTTCCCACGCCGAAATCGCCTCTCCCACACGGTTCTGAATTTCTTCGACGCGTCGTCGCCGATCCGAAGTACGCCATCTTTGATCAATTGCAGAAGCGCATCGTGCAATAGCCCTTGATCCGACGCCGTGTAGTACGCCATCAACGGCATTGAAATGACGAAGGTGAAGGCGACGTTCCAGTCGTGCAGGAAAGTCAGCCTCGTCTCCGGCGGACTGCCGCCCTTCGCAACCAACTCATACACCGCCAGAATGAGCATCGGCAAATAAGTAACTGCAATCGTCGTTACGCAGGCCAGAATTGGAGCCGGACGACGACTATTCCCTGAAGCGTCCTTATGAGAAAACACCCAATGAAGCAGAGATCCGCCGGTCGTATCGATCGACTCAATCGTCTGGGACGGACGTGAAGCCATTACCGAACTCCATGAGTGCCGATCGGCGGCTGACAGGATGCGATTGCACCCGCTCTACCGCGGCTCAATGATCACTTTTCTATCCTCATTAAGGTAATGGCGCGATGCACGTTTGCCAAACTGGGTCTGGGCCGCAGCCAAAATCGAAGTACTCGATCGAGAACCGTGGCGTCGCCCCCCGTAGGCACTCAACGCCGTTAACCAAGTCTATAGGTTCGGAATGCCGATCGCGTGGAAGTCAACTGGATTGTCGTTGGATTCCGTTCATGAACTTGAATCGGAATTAGGCAATCTGCGTTGCGCCGCGTCAACGGTGCTTTCGATCTCCTTGTCTTTGGATCGTTTGGGGAACTTGATCGATTCGGCTGGAGCGTCGGTCCGTTGAATCTCGATTTTCTTTCGGAAACCCAAGGGCTTTTGAAACGCAACGCTGCGAATGGACGTCCACGGGATGTGCTTCATGTCGCCGCCCGGGTCGCGATAGCTGAGTTGTTGGGGACCCACGACGACGAGACGAGGCGAATTAAGGAATCGCCATTCTCTCTTGACGATGACGGCAAACACGAGCATCAGTATCAGAATCGCAATTGCGAACTTCATTACATCCACAAACCAGAGCGCGATCATGAAGAGAAACAGGTAGGGCGACACTTCGACGAGCAATACCATGAATGGACTTGATTCCGGATCAGGCGTTTTGTCGATGAGCACATGCGTATCGTTGTCGAATTCAAGACCGCATTCCGGGCAGGTATGGGGCGATGGCAGACCGTTGAGCGCGTAGTTGCACTTGGGGCAGTTCATTTGGCCGTTGGGTGGGAAGCCGGTGAATGTGCTTTCGCGGAACGCTTGAAATCCGTTCAATTACTTGGCCCTCCGAGCCTAACCGACCTGCGGCAAATGCACGTGATGATATCGGCGATACCGCATGGGTGCCCATCCTTTCCGAATGGAAAATGTTGCGGAATCCGTCATCGTTCGAGAGGTCAAGCCCTGTCACGAGCCATTCTCAACACCAAGTCATTGTACAAATCATCGAACCAAAAACTGCTCCATCGTGACGCGTTGGGAGCTCCAAGGGGGAAAAGGTGCCAGGATGATTTTCTCAGCCTCCGGCTGACATTGACAATATCGCAAGAAACTCATCCTGACACCTTTTACCATCCGGGCAACACGAAGAACGGCAACGCATTCATGTGCTGGGCGTTCTTCGAGGCGGCAAACTTCGCGATCCGATTCAACACGTCGATTCGACGGTACTACGATCGCAAGAAGGCTCGGCCCCGGCGCGTCGTCGCACTGAAAGCGGTCGCCCACAAGCTGGCGCGTGCCTGCTACCACATGATCAAGAGCGACACGGCGTTTGATGTTCAGCGCGCATTCGCTTGAATGAATGAAATGCGGGCGGCGGTGAGCCCGGAAAGGTGTCTGGCTCCGCACCACGAACTTCCTGATTGGGACGCCACCGTCGGCAATATCGACATAACCGTTCCCGCAGGCGTCGCACTGTGCAGCGCCGGCGGAAACGGATGATCGCACCGGCGATCACAACACGGCATGAAAGATGCGCCTCGACCGTGAGCCAATAAGTGACTGGCGATGCACTGCGGCAAGCAACATGACTGCCACCGCATTGGCAGACATCCACATTCCTGTCGGCCGTCACTGCGACGGCCCTTTATCTGGACACGGCCGGGCACCAACGGTTTTCTGGGGCTCAATGAGCCAGGGGCAGGGCGGCCATCAATTTGATGCCGTTCAACGCCTTGATCCTGATGGGTGACTGGTGCGCGTCTGACGGCGCGGCAACCATCGCAAGAGAGAACCCGGGCACGCATCAACGCGTTGTGAAACACGCTGAAGCGATAAACAGAGGATGAATTCATAGAATATGAATTCGACTACGGATAAACTCTACCCTTGACACGGCGGCGGCTAATGGGTGACACCTTATCTTGCCAACCTCTAACCCGCATATTTCACATGGCCGAGTTTGGTGGTTCTGCGATGTCCGATTGTGGTCGGTGGGGTCGCGGATTTGCGGATCGGCGTGATTGGGCGCAGAGCGCCCCCTTACCCCCATGCTGCGAGTCGGGTTGTCGGGAGGATTAACTCGGCGCGAGGCGGGCGACGAGGCGTTGCAGAAGTGACTGATAGGGATAGCTGCTCGACAGGTGGAGCACGACGCGGCGGACGCTGACGACCACGCGGGCCGCGACCTTCAGGAGCTTCAACCGAATCGTATCGACACGAGCTTTGGCGAGTTCGGTGTCCTTCAGCGCCTCGCGTCGCACGTGTTCGATCAACACGTACGCCGCCGACGCCAGCAGCAGCCGGAACTGATTCGCGATGAACCTGCTGCAACTCGTTCGATCGGCGAACAGGTACAACTGCTGCTCTTTGATACGATTCTCCATCTCACCGCGCTGCGTGTAGATGGCGTCGTAGATCGCCTTCGGTGAATCGTCGAGATTCGTCACAACGAAGCGCGGGTTGGCGCCCTTCGGCAAGCGCTCCGCCTTCAGGATCACACGCCGCTTTCGATCCCACGTCTTCGCGCTATATGCGAACTCGTGGAAGCTTCGCTGCTTCTCGCCGGTCGCCTCGAAGCGCTGCTCGGCCGCGTCCATGTAGGGTTCCTGGATGCGCTTGAGCCGCGTGTTCGTCGCCAGACCGACGACGTAGCCGATCGCGTTTTCGTCGCAGTATTTCAGGGTTTTCCAGCGACAGAAGCCCGAGTCGGCGCGGAAGATGATCCGCACTTTGGGCCACGATTCGCGTATGCGCCGCACCAGCAGCTTGAGGATGCCGCGGCTGTGCTTCGCCGCGTCGATCTTGCTCGGTCGCAGATAGGCGACCAGCAACTGATCGCCGCAGAAGACGTAGAGCGGCAGGTAGCAATAGTGGTAGTAGAAGGCGTGGAAGAATGAGCCTTCCTGGTCGCCGTGAATCCGATCGTCGGTCGCATCGAAGTCGAGGGTGATCTCCTTCGGCGGCGTCCTGTGCGACGCGATGAACTGATCGACCAGCACGGCGCTCATCCGCGCCAGCGACTTGCGATCGACCCAGTTCTCAAACCGGCACAGTGTCGGTGGTGACGCGAGCGGAGCGTCGGGATCGGGCGGCGTCTCGGCGAGAAGTTGCATGATCGGATCGTTGCGAAGCGATTGATGATCGTTGCCGTCTTCGTAGCCCATGGCGATGCCGAAGACTCGCTGGGCGAGGAGCGTCTTCGCGTCGTGCTGGATTCGCGCCGGATCGCGCGGATCGCTGATGCAAGCCGCAAGCGCGTCGATCATCCCCGTTCGCCGATTCGCTTCGCGAAGCAGCAACGCGCCGGCGTCGGACGTGAGATGACCGCCGCCAAAATCGGCGATGATTTTCTTCCGAGAAAGACTGGAAAAAGTGAGCGATTCAGAATTACACTCTGTCATCACAAAAGGCCTCCTTGCTTTGTGCTGAATGTTCTAGACAAACACCCAGTCTACAGAGCAAAGAGGCCTTCTCTATGCGCCTTTCAGCCGATCTTGATGAAATATCCGGGCTAAGTCAACAGCGCCCCAGGCCTAATGACTGTACAGTAAAGAGAATGCCAATAAAGCACCCGAAACCAACGTCAATAGTACCCAATAGTAGTTTAGTACGTGCTCCCCCCAATTGGTCCGCAGGTGCTCCTTATCCGCGGATGGCCACCAACGCCACAACATTGCGATCAATGGGAAGTGCCAATAGGTAACGCAAATTCCCACAAGTATCTCTGCACGCGGTGGAACAACTTGGTAATAATGAAGAACCGGTACCAGCAATGCCATCGGAACCACGTAGGCCCCCATATACCCGATCAGAATCTTTCCATCGCTGCTCCCGCTCGATCCGCGACTCATCACATGACCCCAATCCAATGTCCCCAGAGTCGGCCGAGGTCGATGATCGGCTGAATAAGTCAGGACAGTTACTACTTTCTCCGCCGTTTCGGGCTCCGTTTCTTCTTCGGTATGCCCATCGGCGCCGGTCGCAGTCGGCGGACGACGATCATCTCGATCTTACTGATGAACGTGTCCGATCCCAAAGCGTGCCCCTTGGGGTGGAAATGGTGTCAGGAGGATTTTTGGGGGCCGATTCTTCGACCTGACGTCACGTCGACGATAATTCTTCCTGACACCTTTTCCCAACCCGACACCTTTTCCCAACCGACACCTTTTCCCAACCTGACACGTTTTCCCGACCCTATTCGAGCCCTAAAGCAATTAGCTTTCGGTAGCCCTTCTTGAAATGTTCAACTTCATCTTGCTCTCCAAATGGATACACTCGCCCGTTCTTCTGCGTTATGAACAACAGCCCCCCACCTAGGATTGCGTTCTCGGGACTAGGCACATTAGCGAACTTGAATGTGATAAACCACCCATGTTCCCATTCCTCTAGCAACTCGACGTCAAAGGCGCTAGTTGGCATTCCCATGATCAGCCCGGCGTACTGGGCAGCACGGCCCATCGCATCTTCTCGACTTATCATCGCTCATCTCCCGAAAGGAACGCTGCAATTCGACGTCTTGGCTTCACTAACGTGTAATCCAGATTTCGAAACTACTGTAACGAGAGAGGTTGGGTGTCAGAATGATCTATTGGGCCAGTTCTTTGACCTGCCATCATGGCGACGATAATTCTCCCCGACACCTTTTCCGACCCTTTTTCGAATTCGGCTGTCGTCCGGCCGCCAGAACTCATCCTGACACCTATTCTTGCCCACCTTTTTTGGCCTCATCCTGAAACCTCTTCTTGCCCTTGACGCATACGGTTCAATTGGATTTCAAATTGATCCAAGTATTCCAAGTCATGATTCACGATTACCCTTGTGTAGAACTCTTGCGGCAGTTCCGGTGCATTAGTAATCAATGCCCTGATGTTGCCCTTGTCTTCTTGAGTTAGTGGACGTGGCTCTACATACCAATTGCTTGCAACAGGCCCACTTGGTTCTTCTCGCAGCCACAATCCCCAATAACGATAGTCATGGTTTCGCCACCAATTAGCGTGTTTGCAGGGCACGCCGAGATACTCTGCGTACACCATGGCCCGGCTCCGAATACGACTAAACTCCGATTTCTTCACAACGATACCAAACACAGAATACTCTTCTCGACCAAGGCTGTACTTGCAGCCCCTACAACCTTCCGAGTAAATTGACCGATGCACGAAGAGGGTCCAGGATCCGACTAGTGCGCACACGACTAAGAGTATTCTCGCGCCACCCACCCAACGATTGCGATGTACTTGGCCCGGCGGTTTGTCGACTTCATGGCCTGGCACGCCTCTCGAACCCATGATGAGGTCCCTCAATCGCCCGATGGAACGTTCTTGGTCCAAGACCAGCTTCGAAACAACTCCTTTAGCCGAACTTACGCACGGGTGCCAATGGTAGCTTGGCCACGGGTGCTCTGGCTGCGGCGGGATCTCAACACCACACGCTCAACGCTCGTCCGCTGGAACGACCGCGATAGGAGACTATGAATCGTCTTAACACCCCTACATTGCCCAACAAGCAGAGGCTGCCCGCGACTTCGTCTCCTTCAAGATCTGCATTCGAAGTCGACATTCGCCCGGAGGGCGTGCGGTCTCTGCCAGGGACTTCAGTCCCTGGGGGCGTTTCCAATTAACTACTGCCGGCCGGCAGGGCGGACGTCGAGTGGTCGCGCGTCCTCCGGACGCCCCTTCTATTACGCCATGATACAGCCATGGATTGAATTCCCCGGCTATGTTCGTGCACCCTCCGGGCGAAATACGACGCAAGTTTCGGCGGCGACGATCTCCAATGCCTGGACGCTCTCGGGCAAGCCTGCACTGGCGCCCGAGCGATGATGCCCTACATGGCGCCAGGGCGGAATCACTCGATTTCGCCTATACTCCCCCGTATGTTGCCCGATTCGTCGCACCCAGCAACCAACCCCTACGGAATCCCTCGTTGAGCCTCGCCGCAAACCTCGCCGGACTTCCGCGCATGCCCCTGATGGCGCGGCGCAATTACATCCTCGAACTCCGCCATCTCGTCTTCTGGGGGATGTTCGCCGGCATGTTCGAAGGCACGATCTCCTCGATCGTCGTCTCGAAGACCTTTAACGCCGGCGACTGGCTGATCACCTTCGTCATGGCGACGCCCATGCTCGCCAATCTCCTCGGCGGCGTCTGGGGCAGCGTCCTCACGGGCCGGCGCAAGCTGCGGCTCTTCAGCGGATTCGGCATCGCCGCCGCCGCCATCATCGCCAGCGTCGCCCTTGCTCCGATGACGCAGTTCGGCGGCTACATCTTCGCCGCGCAGATCCTACTCGCCCGCGCATTCCTCGCCGGATGCGTCACGGCCCGATCCGCCATCTGGAAACACAACTACCCCACATCCATGCGCGGTCAGATCGCCGCCCGGCTCCAGATCGTCCGATTCTCGATGGCGATCGTCATCGTTCTCACTGTCGGCGCCCTGTTCGACTGGCGCCCGGATCTCTACGTCTGGATCTACCCGGCGACGGCCGTCGTCGGCGGACTCGCCATCCTGCTGCTGAGGCCCATGCGCATCCGCGGCGAGAGCGCCGAGATCGCCGCGATCCGCCGGTCCCGCGCCACGCTGAACGAGCCCCGCCGCCATCCGCTATTCACGCCGATTCGACAGGCATTCCACGTGCTGCGTCAGGACGCGGACTATCGACACTATTGCCTCGGCATGATGTTCCTCGGCTTCGCCAACATCATGGTCATGCCGCTGATGACGATCATCGTGACCAAGGAACTCGTGCTCTCCTACAAGGCGTCCAGCGGTCTGTTGGAAGTGATCCCGCGACTGCTGATGATGGCGTCGATGCTGCCCTGGGCGCATCTGTTCGACAAGAAGGGCGTCGTGCACTTCCGCATCTCGAACGCCGTCGCCTGGACATCCGGCTCCGTGTTCGCGGGCATTGCGGCGACGCTCATCCACTCGACTGATCACGAAGCAACACACATCTTCGCGATCATCATCGCATGCCTCGTCGTCTCGCGCATCTGCGACGGTCTCGGCAAAGGCGGCGGCGCGATCGCCTGGAACCTCGGCCATCTCCACTTCGCCCGTCCGGAACAGGCCGACATCTACATGGGCACGCACGTCTTCCTTACGGGCCTGCGCGGCCTGACGGCCCCCTTCTTCGGCACGTGGCTCTATGTGAACACGGGGGCCTTCGCCTTCCTCGTCGCCGTCTGCCTCGGGGCGACAGGCATGCTCATCTTCCGCGGCCTCGCCATATCGCAGCGCAAAAAGCACGCCACAGACGCCGAACCGGCGAGCGCCATCGCCTGATCCCGCCGCAGGCCTCACAAACTCCGTCATCGCACAGGCTTAGACCGACGAAGGATTGGTTGCGTCCGGCTCACATGGCCCTAAGATACTGTCACTTCGAGGAGCCTCGCTCTGAAATGACAACCTTTGCCACGCCTCTCCTCGCTGCGTCAGATTCACCCGTTTGGGACGTGATCGCGCGAAACTGGGCCCTCTTCTCGATCATCCTCACAATCGCACTGCTGATCGTCGTCCCTTTGCTCGTCCTCAACAAATACGTACGCATCTGCCTGAACATTCTGAAGGATACGGAGCCGCCGCTCTTCATGGGCCAGTCCGGCTTCGTGCCGCTCTCCGGCGAAGATCGCGACTTTCATACGGCCGACGGCATTCGACTTCGCGCCACGATCGTCCAGACGACTGCGAAACGACCCAAGGGCTTCATTCTCTTCGCCCCGGAATTCAAGAGCACCCGCCACAGCTGTGCCCGCTATTGCCGCCCACTGCTGGAGGCCGGCTACGACATTATGACCTTCGACTTCCGCGGCCACGGCGACTCCGCCAACGAGGAGGGCTACCTGCCGCGACAGTGGGCCAGCGATCGCGAAGTGACCGACATCATGACGGCGATCGCCATCGCCGAGGAGTGGCTCGAACATCGCGGTCGATCGATCGACATGGGATTGTTCGGTATCTCCCGCGGCGCCGGCGCTGCACTGATGGCCGCCGAGCATCGCGAGAACATCCGGGCCATCGTGACGGACGGCGCGTTCTCCAGCGACTGCACGCTCGAGCATTTCCTCAAGCGATGGGCGAGCATCTTCGCGAAGGTCCGCGTCGTGGCGGAAAATCATCCGCCGGAATTCTGGCGTTTCCTCCGCTGGTGGGTTTTCCATCGCGCGGAACGCAGCTTCAAGTGCCGCTTCCCCTCCGTCCGCAAGGCGCTGATGCGCATGCTCCCGCGGCCGATCCTGTTCATCCACGGCGCACGCGACAGCCACATCCCCGTCAATCAATCGCGACTGCTCTACGCCCAGGCCGCACAGCCCCGCTACCTTTGGATCGTCCCCGGTGCGAAGCACAACCAGTCCGTGGATATCGCCGCAGAGGAATACGCGCGGCAGACAGTCCAGTTCTTCGATCGCTATCTGGCCGACGATCGCAGCCCGTCGAATCTCTACTACGGCGATCTGATCGAAGGCATCGCGGCAAGCGAGCGGGAATTCCATCACATCTCCGTCGATACTGAAGAAACGGACGACGGCGAACTGCTTGTCGGCGCCGGGGCGGGCGACGAGGATTTCGATTAGTATTCAATTCGCAAGCGTTGATCGTTCATGCAACGAGCGCCGCACCTCGTAAGACACCATCAACGGCGATCGACAGGTTCGATCCCGAAGCGCATTGCATCGTTCGACACGGCGGATCAGGCACTCCAGGGTAGCATGGCATTCGGTGATTCAATCCTGGGCTACCTCGCGGCGCAACAGGCGCGACTCGTCACGAAACGCTTCAAGCAGGCCTGCGGCAATGCAACACAGGTACAGAACGCACTGCTGACGAGATTCCTTCACGCGACGGCCGGCAGCGAATTCGCGCGCCGATTCTCGCTCGATCGAGTTCGCACGTATGACGAGTACGTCTCCGCCGCGCCGATCCAGTCATACGAACAGATTCGCCCATTTGTCGACAATGTCCGTGCGGGCCGCGTTGAATCCCTGTTCGCCCCCGGCACGCCGATTCTCATGTTCGCCCTGACAAGCGGAACGACGGCGCAGCCCAAATACATTCCCGTCACGAAGTGGGTGCTGAACGCCAGCCGACAGGGATGGAACATCTGGGGCGTCAAGGCGATTCTCGATCATCCAGGCACAATCGTCCGCCACATCGTCCAGGTCACGAGCCCGATGGACGATCATCACACATCCGCAGGCATCCCTTGCGGCGCGATCACGGGTCTGCTCGCCGTCAATCAGAAGCGACTCGTGCGCCGCTACTACACGTCGCCGCCGGCGATCGCGAAGATCCCCCATGCCGAATCCAAGTACTATACGATCATGCGCCTCGCCATCCCGCGCGATGTCGCATGGCTCGTCACGGCCAACCCGTCCACGCTGCTGCTGCTCGCCAAAACCGCCGACCAGCATCGTGACGCAATGATCCGCGACATCCACGACGGCACATTGACCAGCGCCATGCAGGTGCCCGCCGCCGTCCGCGAAGCACTGCGTTCAAGATTGAAACGCGAGCCCGCGATCGCGCGCCGGCTTGAGAGGCTCATCGCCGAGCACGGCGCGCTCTATCCGAAGCACTACTGGAATCTCGGCTTCCGCGCGCATTGGCTCGGCGGAACGATGGGCCTCTACGAATCGCAGTTCCCCGAGTGGTACGGTGATACGCCCGCGCGCGACATCGGTCTCATCGCCAGCGAAGGGCGCATGTCGATCCCGGTCGACGACGGCACGGCGTCCGGCGTCCTCGCCCTGCGCACCCAGTTCTACGAGTTCATCCCCGAAGCCGAATACGGTTCGACGAATCCGATTGTGCTTCGAAGTCATGAAGTCGAGACCGGCGGCGTGTACTTCATCGTCCTCACGAATGGCAGTGGTCTCTATCGCTACGACATGGGTGATCGCGTCCGCGTCACGGGTTGGTCCGGACAGGCGCCGATGATCGAGTTCCTCAGCCGCGACTCTCATTCATCAAGCATGGCCGGCGAGAAACTGACAGAGGATCAGATCGTCCTCGCCATGCAGCATGCGTCCGTCGGTACGAAGTCCATCGAAATGTTCGTCCTCGCTCCGCGGTTTGAAGGCACGCCGCATTATCGGCTCTACGTCGACGCCGCGGACGCAGCCGGCAGCATCGACCTCGCGGAACGCTTCGAACGCGCCCTCACAGGAATCAGCGTCGAATACGCCGACAAGCGGAAGTCACTTCGACTGGAACCCGTCGATGTCGTCTGCGTCCCGAGCGGCTTCCTACGAAATAGAGACAATCGTCTGCGTAGCGAAAGGTCCCATACGGCCGAACAGTTCAAGCATCAGTATTTGCTGCCCCGCCCCAATATGGATGACGATCTGGCGACGGCCGCGACACACACTTCGTCCGCATCGTGAATCGGACTGCTCGCCGACCCAAGCCGGCGCCAAGTGCCATACAGCTGACTGCGGGGCCTCTCTTCAGCATCTATATGACACGTCGTCCGAAGCTCGCTGGTCCCGCAATCGTGTGATTCCCCGCCAAATGGCGTCGTCGATTATCGGCGGGTCCGTGTGCGCGATCTCGGCAACGGGGAATCCCTGCATCGTTCATTGACTCAGTTGCCCGCGTGGGAATATCGTATGACAGGTTTTGGGGAAACCAACCGATTCGCTGCTTTCGCCAGGATGACCCGAAACGGGCTCCGCGGCCAGGGAACCACCACTCGACACGCATGGATGCGATGAACGCCCGCGGGGGAGCGGGCGGAGTGCGATTCCGCAATCAGCCGCAGTGCGAATAGCGCCGTCGGTTTCATCGGGGGATGAAGCACACATGACCGGGGCAAGAACACAAATCGCAATCGTCGGTTGCGGAAATGCAGCGCAACGACACGCATCCAATCTTCGAAAGTCCGCGAATGCAGAGATCGCCGGCTGCTACGATGCACGCCGGGAAGCGACGGAAGCCTTCGCGCTCGCACACTCGACGCGCGCCTTCGACTCGCTCGACGCATTGCTCGACGCGAATCCCGACGGTGTCGTCATCTGCACGCCTCCTTCGACGCACGTCGCGATCGCCGAAGCTGTTCTCGAACGCGGCATTCGCGTCCTCTGCGAGAAGCCGCTCGCACCGACGACGTCCGAGTGCGAGTCGCTGACCGAAGCGCGCGGACTCGCCTGCGCATTCAAATTCAGACATCTCAAAGGCGCCCGAACCATCCGCGACCACGTCGCGACCGGCGGGCTCGGTCGCGTCCTGGCGATCCGCGGATCGGCACTCTCCGACATCAGCATGGCCGGAAAATGGTTCAGCGATCCGTCGCTCTCCGGCGGCGGCGTCCTGCTCGACAACGGCGTGCATCTGATCGACTTGTGTCATTACCTCGTCGGTCCGACCGAAAGCGTGAGCGCGACGATCATGGGCGGCTCACGAAAACTCGCCGTCGAAGAATCCGCGTCGATCCACATGCGAATGGCATGCGGCGCGACGGCTGAAATTCTCGTGAGCTGGGAAGCGCCGGCGCCGATGCCGCCGCTCGTAGAAATCTGGGGAACCGAAGGCTACGCAAGCCTCGGTTACGACTATCAGATTCTCGACAGCCAGAAAAACTGCATCCGGGCTGAAGAAGGCAACGGATTGTGCGTCTGGAATGAAGTCATCACGAACTTCGTCGGATTCGTACGCAACGAAACGCAGCCGATGGCGCGATTTGAAGACGGCTTCGCCGCCGTCGCCGTCGCCGAGGCCGCTTACGCATCGGCCGTCACGCATGCGTGGGAGACGCCGTCGCAATACTACACATTCGTTCGATAGCCGAATTCGGCCGCCCGCGATCGCTGCGACCGAAATCAAACATCCTGTAAAGAGCCAGTGCCGTTACTCGGGGGAGAGAACCAATGGCCACGATCCCAAGCCAAAGCAACCAGTCCAAATCCATCGCCGTACCCAACGACGCCAACGCCAGCGGCCGATCCTTCGGGGCGACCGAACTTGATATGCTCCGTGAGGTCCTCGAACGCGGTACGCTCGTCAGCCAGGCGGGCCCCGTCGTTCCGCAGCTCGAACGCGCGTTCGCCAAGTGGTGCGGCGCAGCGTACTGCACAGCCGTTTCCTCCGGCACGGCAGCGCTCCATACGGCCATCGCCGCCGTCGATCCGAAGCCGGGCGACGAGATCATCTCCTCGCCGATCACCGACATGGGCGGCGTGATGCCGATCCTCTATCAGGGCGCCATCCCCGTCTTCGCCGACGTCGATCCGCGAACCTGCAACATCACGCCCGCGACCATCGAGGCCCGCATCACGAAACGCACCTGCGCGATCATCGTCACGCACCTCTTCGGCAATCCGGTCGACATGGACGCAGTCATGACCATCGCCCGGAAACACAATCTGAAAGTTATCGAGGACGCCGCACAGGGATTCGGCGCGACGTACAAGGGAAGACTTGTCGGCACCCTGGGCGATATCGGTTGCTTCAGCCTTCAGCAAGGCAAGCACATCACTTGTGGTGAAGGAGGCTTCGTCGTGACCAACGACGACAAGACCGCCCGATTCATGAAGCTCTACCACGACAAGGGCTGGCCCTTCGGCGAGGAGAACCCGGACCACGAATTCCTCGCCCTCAACTACCGCATGACGGAACTTCAGGGCGCCGTCGCCCTCGCCCAGTTGGGCAGGCTCGACGAGTTCGTCCAGCATCGCCGCGACATGGCGGCACGTCTCACTGCCGCCATCGAGGACATCGAGGGCCTCGTCTGCCCGCGCGACACAGCCGACACCACGAACGTCCACTGGCGCTACGCACTGCGCGTCGAATCGCCGCTGACCAACGCCGATCTCGATCGCCTCTCCAACGCACTGCGCGACATGGGCGCTCGCACGGCCCCGCGCTACACGCAGAAACTCGCCTTTGAATACGGCTTCCTTATGAACCGGCGCATGTTCGGCGGCAGCGGCTACCCCTTCGTCGGCCCGCAGCGCGACGGGGCGACGGAGCCCGTTTACGATCGCGCCGCGTTCCCGGGCGCCGTGGAAGGCCTTCAGCGCCTGCTCTGCATCGCCATGAATGAGAAATTCGACGCGGCGACGATCGACCGCATCGCTGCGACCATTCGCGAGGTCATTACGAACAAGTGAACGCAACCAGCGACACCATCCTGAATCGAGCGCTCGCCGATGCACCGGCGAGCGACGAACTGGCAACGGCGCGAACGTCGATAAACTCGACGGATCGGATCGCGCCGCTGCCGGCCGGTGCGATAAACGTCGACATCGACACGCTCCGCGACTACGCACCGGGGTACGGCTTCACGTACGATCGTTCCGTCGATCCGGTCTATCAGTCCGCCCTGCCTCGCTTTCTGGAGCTTCTTGAGAAACTCGACGTCCCGGCCACGCTCTTCACCATCGGTCGCGACGCGGCCAACGAACGGAATCGCGACGTACTCCGGCAGGCGTTTGCCGCGGGACACGAGCCCGGCAACCACACATATACCCACCCGCGACAACTCTCGAAGATGCCGCGCGACGCGATGCGACGCGACATCCTCGAGGGACACGATGCGGTCGCGAAAGTGGCGGGTCGGGAACCCGTCGGCTTCCGATCGCCCTGTTACGACGTCTCCGGTGACGTGCTGTCGATACTCGACGAGCTTCACTATCAATACGACTCGTCCGTGCATCCGACAATCCTCGGCCCGGTCGTCGATGCAGTCGTATTCCTAAAGTCGCGCGGAAAATCCCGCGAGTGGCGCCCCGGCACCTATTTTCACATGCTTGCACCGCTGAAGGCCTATCGCCCCAATCGCCGCTCGCCCTGGCGCTCCGACGGCAACGGCGAATTGATTGAACTTCCGCTTTCCGCCGTGCCCTGGTCACGACTCCCGTTCTACGGGACGTGGCTTCATACGACCGGCAAGAAGGTCTTCGACAAGGCGCTGTCGAGCATCCGTCGCTCCGGCAGCCTGATGAACTTTCACTTCCACGCCGTCGAGATGCTCGATTTAAGCGATCCGGGCGTCGATCCGCGCTTCAAAGTCCATCCAGGGCTGGCGACGCCCTTGGCGGAACGCCGCGCGCTGATCGAGGAGGTGATCCTCAATCTGAAATCCGCATACGAACTCGTGACGCTCGCCGAACTGGCCGAGCGATCGCGCGACAACAAAGCCAGTAAGAATCCAAGCGGGAATTCGGGGGAAATCTCGTGAAGACACTGACGCTTATCATCCCATGCTACAACGAGGAAGAAGCGCTGCCGCCGCTGTTCGAGCGACTCAGAGCGCTCAAGACCGCCTTCGCCGATGAAGTCGCCATCGACTTCCTGTTCGTCGATGACGGCAGCCGGGACCGCACACCGCAGATGATCGAGGCTATCGACGATGCGCTGAAGCCTGCCCGCCTGATCCGTCACGAAAAAAATCAGAGCCTCGGCGGCGCGATCCGAACCGGATTTCAGAACGCGACAGGCGACTACGTCGCGCTGATGGACGCCGACTGCACGTACGATCCGATGTACCTCGTCGAGATGATGAAACGCATGACACCCGGCATCGACGTGCTGACCGGCTCCGAGTTTCATCCCGAGGGCCGCATCGAAGGCGTGACGCCGTTCCGCCTCTTCCTCAGCCGCGGCATGTCGCAGATGTACCGCATCCTCTTCCGCTCGCGACTCTACAGCTTCTCCTGCCTGATGCGCGTCTTCCGTCGCGAAGTCCTCGCCGACATCTCGCCGCGCACCAACGGCTTCCTCAGTTGCACGGAAGTCCTGCTCAACGCGCAGAGACTCGGTTACACGATCGAAGAATTTCCGCTTGTACTCACGCAGCGACAACACGGGGAAAGCAAGATGCCCGTCGTGCGAACGATCGTCGATCATCTGAAATTCATGAGCAAGGCGCTGATTCATCCGCCCAAGCGCGCGGTCGCCAACGGGAGGCATTCGTGATGCGTACGGCTGTACTGGGCGGCGGAATTGCGGGACTCACGGCGGCGTATCGACTCGCGAAACGCGGCGTCGATGTCACGCTGTTCGAAGCGACCGACAAGCTCGGCGGTCTCGGCGGCTGGTTCGACTACGACGGCCATCGACTCGACAAGTGGTACCATGTCTTGCTCGACTCCGACGATCACCTTCTTGGATTGCTCGGGGAACTGAATCTTCGCGAACGCATCGACTGGTCCGAAACGACGATGGGCTTCATCGTCGGTAACAAGCACTACCCGTTCAATACGGCCGTCGACCTGCTGAAATTCGGCGCACTGAACCCGATCGACCGCGTCCGCACCGGCATGGCCGCGCTCTACATCACGAAACTGCTGAAGAATGGCAAGCCGCTCGATGAGGAGCCGGCCTGCAAGTGGCTCGTCCGCGTATTCGGGCGGCGCGTATATGAAGCCATCTGGGAACCCCTGTTGATCGCCAAGTTCGGCGACATGCGCGACCGCATTCCGGCCTATTGGGTATGGAACACGCTCAACCGCGAGAAGAACGGATCGCAGGAAGTCAAAGGCTACGTCCGCGGCGGCAACGCGGTGATCGTTGACCGCCTCGTCGAGGAGATCGAGAAGGCCGGCGGCAGAATCCGCCTTTCGACGCCCGTCACATCGATCGCCTCCGACGCCGATGGCGCGACGCTCGACGTCGCCGATGCGCCCGTTCGCTTCGACAATGTCATCAGCACGCTGCCATTCTCGAGAATGTGCAAGATCGCCGACAAGGCGCTGCTTGAAAAGATTCCGCAATCATCGATCGACTACCAGGGCGTCGTCAACGTCATGCTCATGACGCGCAATCGCCTGTCGAAGCACTATTGGACAGCCGTCGTGCGAAGCGACCTGCCATTCCAGGGAATCGTCGAGACCACGCATGTCGTGCGTCCCGACTCGATCGGCAATCGTCATTTGCTTTATCTGATGAACTACTGCCGACCCGACAGCGATCTGTACAAGCGAGGCGACGCGCTGCAGGTTCAAGACGCCATTGAAGGCCTCGGCCGGCTCTATCCGGACTTCCGGGAGGATTCCGTCACTGACGCCTACGTGTTCCGCGCGCCTTACGTCGAACCCGTCTGGCCGTGCGGCTACCTCGCACAGCGCCCCGCGCCGCGCGTCGCAGACACGCACGTCTTTCTCGCAACGACGGCACAGGCGTATCCGATGGTTACGTCGTGGAACACCAGCATCAAGCTCGCCGACGACGCCGTCGCCGCAATCACGACCATGGACGCCTCCCAATCGTCTCAGCACGTTGTTCCCGCAGATCGGGCCATCGACCCGACAACAACGTCGGGTGCCACTGCTCTGTGAGCAGTGCAGCCACGTAGGTCGGGTCATCGACCCGACAACGCCGCCGGGTGGCCCGCCCTTTCAAGGGTGGAATCGCGATGATCAAGACATGCAAACGGTCCTCACCGCCAACCTCTCCCATCGAATCGCGCACAACGCTGCGCGTCTGCGGCGCCGCGTTGCGATCGCCACGCTGCTGATCGCGATCGCCGGCGGCGCGCTGCGCGTGATGACCGTTACGAGACCACTCAACCACCAACTCGCCAACGGCTGGCGCGAAGCCGACTATGTCCAAGTTGCCCGCAATTTCGATCGCGAAGGCATGAACATTCTCTACCCTCGGATCGACTGGCGCGGCGACACGCCCGGTTTCGTCGAAATGGAACTTCCGCTGACGCCGTGGCTCGCCGCTGCAGCCTATCGGCTCTTCGGCTACCACGAGCAATTCCTCCGCGTCCTGTCCGCCGGATTCTCACTGATCGCGCTGCTGCTCTTCTATGCCATCGCTCGCGACGCCTTGTCGCGCGTCGGAGCGCTGATCGCGTTCGCCGCATTTGCATTCAATCCGTTGCTCGTAAGACTGTCAGGATCCATGCAGCCCGAGCCACTGATGATCGCATGCATCGTGCTGACCGCCTATCACGCCTACCGTTTCGACCGAAAAGGCAGGACGAAAAGCCTGCTGCTCGCCGCCGCCGCGACGGCGCTGGCCGGGCTCGCAAAAGCCCCCGGTCTTTACGTCGGCGCGATCCTCGCGTACATCTGTCTTCGCCGATTCGGCTGGCGAGCTTTGATCAAGCCGATCGTCTGGATATCGGCCGCCGTCGCCATCGTCCCCGTCTATCTGTGGTACGACTGGGCCGCGCACTTCTGGCATCAGTACGGCAATTCGCTCGGCCTATCCAATGAAAGCCATTGGCTCACGTGGCGACTGCTCTGGCCCCCCGAGTTTCTTCGCGGCAACCTGATTACCGAGTTCTTCCTCGTCTGGTCGCCGGTCGGCTGGGCCCTCGGCATCGTCGCCATGCGCAAGTCCCGACGACGACGCGCCGCAATGATCGCAGGCGTCTGGTACACGGCCGCATGGGTCTTCTACCTCGCCGCCGCGGGGACATCGGGCGACAACTGGGCGTTGTACTATCACTGTATCTCCGTTCCGCCCGCCTGCCTGCTGATCGGAATGGGCGCCGTCGCCATGCGGGGCCGAGACTCGATGCAGAAGTCAACGGACGCGAACCGACCGGCGTCCGTGATTTCGCCGCGACGAATCGCAGTGGCCGCCGTCATGCTGACGCTCATCGCGCTGGCGCTGACGACCTATTTCCGCATTCACAGCCGCGACAACGCGGAAGACCTGCGCCGACTGCACGAATGCTCGTTGGAACTCCGGCAGCGCATTCCGAGGAATGGACAGATCGTCGTTCGCGGCGGCCGATCCGTCGACGAATACGGCTCGCCCGTCGCTTTCAATGAGCCGATGTTATTTGCATGGATGGACCGACGCGGATTCAACTATGCCAAGGATCAATTGAGCGTTTCGAAACTGGAAGACATCGCGCATCGCGGCGGTCGCTACTGGATCGCACGCAATGACGAATTGGACCCGAACGACGTGCACGGCGATCTCCATCACGCATTCAAGCGATACGCCTCTTGCGCCTGCGGCAATCTCATCGTGTTCGACCTGACGGCGCAGTCGCCCGACCGTAAGGTCCATGTTTCAGACCAGTCGAGCGTCTCTCACGCAACGTTCGAATGAAATGCACAACGCCGACGGAATGACAATCACAACGCCGAACGACGCGACGCCGTCGCCGAACAAACGCTGGCGGATTCCGCCGTGCCCGATCCCGATTCTCGTCGCGATCTTCCTCGGCGTCGTGATTCGCGTCGCCTGGCTGGATTACAAACCGCTCTGGGAGGACGAGGCATGGACGTTCGTCACTGCCATCAGCGAGCGACCTTTGCTTGAGACGTGCGCCGCTGATCCTCATCCACTTTCCTTCTACTACGTCTGCCGGCAATTGCCGGCCTGGTTCCTTTCGTCCGACTGGGCCTTTCGCCTGCCGCACGCACTTGCTTCCTGTCTCGCACTCGTCCTCATTCCGATCGTCTTCCGCCAGTGGCTTTCGACTGATTCGACGTTTGCTCGCGAGAATTCGGCAAACTCGCCGCAGTTCAGTGTCGATCGCGGTTCGTCAGCCGCGCTTGTCCGTTGGTGTGTTCTCGTGTTCGCTCTCCTGCCGCTCAACGTCCGCTACGCCCAGGACGCCCGCGCCTACGCGTTCTGTCAGATTGCCGGCGTACTCGTCCTGCTGGTTTATCTCCGATGCCGACAACGAGGAACATGGCCCGCGATTCTGGGCCTTTCGATCGCGACCGCAGTCAGCATGCACATCGACGGCTTCGGCTGGATCACGCCGACCGTCTGCGGTCTCCATGCGCTGCTGAGCGCCAGGCACGTCGATGCACGACGGGCTATCGGATCGCTCGTCGCAGGTGCGATCGCCGCGGTTCCGTACGTCTATTTCCGCACGGTCCACATGATGGCCGCCGGCGATATGCACGCCGTCGGTTCCGGCCGACTCGGCAAGGCGTTCGCCGCGCGCTGGTTGGAGCTGTCACCGATCGGCGTCGCGTTCGATCCCGTTCCTTCGAAATACCAGTTCGCCATCTGGATCGTCGCGGGTATCGCAGCGCTCGTATTCGTCGCCGGCATGGCAACGAATGTGTGGCGCGAGAAAGATGACCGGCGCTGGCTGGCGGTGATGTTGTTCGTCATTCCGCTGGCTGGACTGACGCTGCTGTCATTACTCAGCGGCGAAATCTACATCTTCAAGAAATACCTGATTCCAACAGCGCCGGCCGTCGTGCTGCTGTTTACGCTCGGTTTCTTCCGGCTGACGCGCGGCTCATTCGTTGCGGCCGTGCTTGTCCTATTGATCGTACCGCTCGGCGTTTCCGCCGTGAGCAATGTTCGTGAAGGCGATCGGGTCGACTGGCGATCGCTCTACGCGCAGATGCGATCGCAATTTGAACCGGGCGATCTACTCACTCAGCAGATGCATCTGAATTATCCCGAGTATTCATTCGGACCGCTCCGCGCCTACGCCTGGCGCGACGGCATCGACCTTGATGCCTCGCGACTGTATGAATACACAGTTGCTCACGATGCCGCGGGTTCGATCGAAGAAGTCGCGAAAGCGCGGAATTCAAATCGCATCTGGACGGTCACGACGCACTGGATGGCGAAAAACCGGATGGCGGATCTGAGCGCGTTCGCCGACAAGGTCGTCGAATTCGATGCGCGGGGTTGTCGGGCGACGCTATGGACGATCCGACAGGACGGCAAGCCTTGATCACTTGGCATTCCCCACCCTTTCTTTCAGAAAGGATGGGGCACCCGCGCAAGCCTTGATTCCTTCGCGTTCGCAGTCCCGATCGATCAGAGAGAATCCGTCACTCAATGATCGGCGAAGATCGCGTCGGCCGACGTCACGTGTGCGGCGCGGATGAGCCATGCCTCCAGCTTGGACGTTTCCTGACACGCCTCGATCTTGCTGCGCGTCGCCCCTTCGACATTCACTTTGCGCGCATCGAGCAGCATCAGAATGCTCGACGCCAGCTGTTTCGCCTTTTCCGGATCGGCGTTTGATGAAAGCTCGTGCGACTCCTCCGGCGCCTTGGCCGGCATCGCGAGGCGATCGCCCGTCGCCTTCGCGACCATGCGATACCATTCCTCGGGATAGCCGGGCTGCGTGATCTTGCCGTGTTCGTCTTTCACGTTGCCGTCGAGGTACTTCCACACGAGGTGCTCGCCAAGCTTGCGCCATCGCTGCACGGCCGCTTCGCCCTGGGTGCACGAGTACGTCGTCAGATATTCGGCGGCCAATTCCGGCGACTTCTGGAATTCGACTTTCGCTGCGGCCTCGATGCGCGGCTGGTTGGCGATGAACGCGCCTTCCAGGTTCCGCTGAACTTCCTGAACGTCCTTCACCATGGCGCTGTAACGCATGTAGGAGTAATTCGATACGAAGTTGAACGTCCAGAAAGCGGAATCCCAATTGAATTCGCCAAAGTTGCCCGTACCCACAGCGAAGCTCTTAGGCACCCGCGTGATGCTGCAGTACATCGGAGCGTAGACCGTCGTGTACGTGTCGTCGACGCCGAACCAGAGCACGCCGCCGATCGCATCGGGCAAGGCCGAGCGCATTTGTGCGACGAAGGAAAACCCCGTCTGCTGCGTCGACGTCGCGCGCTCGTTGAGATACTCCTTGCCGTCGAGCGTCCACGTCAGAGGCCGCCAACGATACGGCAACTGGTACGGACCTGCGCCGACGTCTTTCGTCATGTCGAGCGGCGTGCCTTCGAAGTGATCACGCATCAGTTCCATCACGTCGCGAACGGACAGCTTCCGATCGGGCTTGATCCAGAGCGGAATCGGCTCGGCCTTCGCATCGCCCAGCGCACGATCGGCGGGAATGTCCTGCGAGGGCGCGGCGCGGCGGAACATGCACCAGACTCGCGCGTCGCAGAAGCGGGCCGACTCGAAATCCGCGGGTCCATACGCCTCGGCGAAGTTGAAATCCTTGTCGAGACCGTCGAAGTAGCCCTGCTTGCGCGCGAACGAAATGACATCCGGCGAATAGAGCGTGTTTTCCGGATCGTTGAGCGGGAAGGTCGTGATGCGCGGGCTGTTGGCATGACCGGAGATATAGCCGTCGGGGATGCGCCGCGCGACCCACACGGCGCCCTTCTCCTTGGGCCCCTTGCCGACGATCTCGAAGATCCATGCCTCGTTCGGATCCGCGATCGACATCGTCTCGCCTTCGCTGTAATAGCCGTACTCCGCGACGAGATCCGTGATGATCTGAATCAGCTCGCGGGCGGATCTGGCGCGCTCGAGACCGATGTACATGAGGCTGCCGTAGTCGACGCCGCCGTTCGGATCCTGCAGCTCGTGACGACCGCCCCATGTGGTCTCGCCGATGGAGACCTGGTGTTCGTTGATGTTGCCGACGACGTTGAATGTCTCGGCGACCTCTTTGATTTCGCCCAGATATTTGCCCGTATCCCAGTCGTAGACCTTCCGCATTTCGCCCGGCAGGTGCGAACGCGCCGGCGTGTGGTAGAGCTCGCCGTAGAGCGTGTGGGAGTCGGCGGCGTACGTGATGAACACAGAGCCGTCCGTCGATGCGCCTTTAGTAATGATGAAGTTCGTGCAGGCCGACGCGGCGGCAGCGGATGCGAACAGAGAGACGACGGCAACACAACGATGAATCGAATCAGAGCGCCTCACAGGCCGCCCTCCTTTCGGTGAACACGTGGCTGACAAACACAGGGGGCCATGCTGAACCTGAAGGTCGGCATGCTCCGCAGCGCCAATTCGTGGCTGAAACCGCACAATTTACCATGAATTGCGGCCGGAAGTCGAGCCGCGGTGTGTTTCGCATGTTCGCGGGGCTGTTCGTCGTTTGCAGTCCCATTTTGCGGGTTAACTCCTTTCGATGGCTCATGTTCGGGCCATTTGCACCGAAAACGCCCAAGCGCAAAACGGCGCAAAATGTGCAAACTCCGTCTGACTTTCGAATCGCGGATCATGGATCCCGGGCGGACTCGATCGTCAGTCATCTGCTTGTTCGTTGATCCGCGGGATTTGCGGCCGGTGGTGCGACAAACATTGATCGGCTTGCATTCGAGTCGAACATCTCAGCAGTCAGATGGCGTGAGGCTGTGCGCGCTGCACGAGGGTTGCGCGAGCGGCTCCCTGACGGTCGCGGTTCTGATGCGTTGCAGATCGGAGGCATCGTCGATCGAAACGACGATTTGGCCGACATCCGACTGTCGCACGGACCGTAAAACACAGTTGCGCATTATCGTACGTGAAACAACTCTGAGACATCTTACAATCGCCCTCGTCGTTCGGGGTTGGGATGCTCCGATGACGCAGCGTATCACGGGATGGACCACCGTGACGAATCGGGGAATGGATTCCCCACGGAAGCCGTGTGCGAGAAGGGATGCTCGTGCTGGCTTCCATTTTTTCCGGTTCTTTACGGAAAGTCGGAATAACTCGTTGTTCTTGTACACGACGACAGATGTTTGCAACCGAGATCCCGTAGGGATCACATGAGAATAGCCCCCGTATCAACGGGGGGTTGTTTGCCATTTTTTGAGACCCCGTCCCATCGGGACGGGATGATCGTTATGCGCGGAGTCGCGCCGTCCCTACGGGACGGCAATGGTGATAACCAACCTGCAAACCCAGCCTTGAAAGGCTAGGCAATTCTCGGAGCGTCCCTATCGGGACGCGGCACTCGCGCTACAGTGGATGCCAACGGAGTTTCATGATATTCCGCAAAGTACCATTTTTCTCCGCCGGAAGTCGTGCGCGGAGCCGGCGGGATTCCACGAAATGACGAGCAACAGCGGACGTCTTATTTCCCAGGCAAGATACGTCCACCTGCATCCTGTCGCATGCCGTTCGGATCCTCCCCGCGCTCCGGCACAATCACCCAATCCGGATTGAATCCCGATCAAGTCCGGTGTCGAATTCTCTCAAATGACGTCCACGGCGAAGACCACTGTCCTCGTGACGGGCGCGACGGGTTATATCGGCGGTCGCCTCGTGCCGCGATTGCTGCTCGCCGGTTATCGCGTGCGTTGCCTGGCGCGCGACCCGCGCAAGCTGGACGCCCGGCATTGGGCGCGCGAGACCGATATTGAAATCGTGCAGGGAAACGTCGCCGACGCATCGAGTCTTCGGCGCGCCATGCAGGGCTGCAGCGCCGCCTACTATCTTGTCCATTCGATGATGGCGGCGGGCAAGGCATATCGCTCGCACGATCGGCAACTCGCCGAGAAATTCTCGCGTGCCGCGGCCGACGCGGGCATCGGGCGCATCATCTATCTCGGCGGGCTCGGAGAAACGGGCGCCGACCTGAGCGAGCATCTGACGTCCCGGCGCGAAGTCGAAGCGGCGCTGGCGTCGGGCGGCGTTCCCGTGACTGTGTTCCGGGCGGCGATGATCATCGGTTCGGGCTCAGCGTCGTTCGAAATCTTGCGATACCTCGTTGAGCGCCTGCCGATCATGCTGACGCCGCGATGGGTGAAGACGGAGTCGCAGCCGATCGCCGTACGCAACGTGCTGCACTACCTCGTCGAGTGCCTGCGCGTGCCGGAGACGATCGGTCGCACGCTGGACATCGGCGGACCGGACATTGCGACGTATCGCGAACTGATGGACATCATGTCCGACGCAATGGGACTGCGGCGGCGAGTTGTCATCGGCGTCCCCGTCCTGACGCCGCGTCTGAGTTCGCTGTGGATTCATCTTGTCACGCCGCTCAGTCATCGCATCGCGCGGCCGCTGGCGGAGGGCTTGCGCAATCGCGTCGTCTGCCGGAATGACGAGGCCGCTCGATTGATGCCGCAGCCACTGCTCTCCACGCGCGAAGCCATCGATGCCGCACTGGGAAAAATGTCGAGCCGCGCTGTCGAGACGGCCTGGTCGGATGCGGGCGCGATCCCCGGCGATCCGGATTGGGCGGGCGGCCGTGTCTTCGTCGATCGGCGCGAAACGAGCGTCTCAGCGCCGGCGGCGAGCGTGTTTCGCGCCGTTTGTCGACTGGGCGGCAATCACGGTTATCACGGCGGCGATTGGTTGTGGCGATTGCGCGGCGTGATGGATCGCGTCATCGGCGGACCGGGATTGCGTCGCGGCCGGCGCGATCCGGAGCAGCTCGCATTCGGCGACGCCCTGGACTTCTGGCGGGTCGTGCGGATCGAGCAGGATCGCGTCGTGGAGTTGCGGGCCGAGATGCGGCTGCCGGGAATCGCGACGCTGGAATTCGCAATCGAGCAAGACGCTGGCGACGCGAATCAATCGACGCTCATTCAGACGGCGCGCTTCAAACCGAAAGGCTTGCTTGGGCTCACATATTGGTACGCTGTCGTACCATTGCACGGGTTCGTTTTCAATGCGATGTTGCTGGGTTTGAAGAAAGATGCGGAGTCGGAACGGACGGCGGCGGTCGATTAAGATCGAAGAGTCGGGTCGATGACCCGACTTACGGGATTGTCACGCCTTGCGCGCGAGTCGGTAGAGCGCCGGTACGAAGAGCAGATTCATCAGTGTGGATGTCACGAGACCGCCGACGATGACGACGGCCAACGGGTACTCGATCTCATGCCCCGGTTTGTTGCCGGCGATGACGAGCGGCACAAGCCCGAGCCCGGTTGACAGCGCCGTCATGAGAATCGGCGACAGGCGTTCCTGTGCGCCGCGGATCAGCAGGTCGATGCCCATCGACTCACCTTCCTCGCGCATCAGGTGTTCGTAGTGGCTCACCATCATGATGCCGTTGCGGCCGGCGATGCCGAGGACCGTCACGAATCCGACGAGCGATCCGAGTGACAGCACGCCGCCGCTGATAAATGCCGCGGCGACTCCGCCGACGAGCGAGAATGCGAGCGTCAGCACAATCAGGAGCGTCAGCCGGACCGACTCGAATTCGACATAGAGCAGGATCACGATCATCGCGAGTGCGGCCAGGGCGAAGATCATCAATCGTTGTTGCGACGCCTGCCGCGCCTCGAATTCGCCGAGAAACTCCGGATGATAGCCGCGATCGAACGAGAGCCGCTCGACGCGCTCGCGAATATCGCGCGCGACGCCGCCGAGATCCCGCCCTTTCGCGTTGCAGGTGATATCGATGCGCCGGGAAGCGGACTCACGCTTGATTTCATTCGGCGCCGGAACGATGCGAACATCGGCAATGTCGCCGAGCCGGACCTGTCCGCCCGTCGGCAGATCGATCAGGAGTTCGTCAAGTTGACGGGGATCCTGGCGAAGCGCGTCATTGCCGCGCACGGCGACGTCGAAGACCATCTGGCGCTCGTAGATTTCACCGACTTTCGTTCCCTGCAGCAGCGTCGTCGCTGGTCGGCGGACGTCGCCCGCCGTCAAACCGAAGATGGACGCCGCGTCCGGCTTCAGCGTCACGAGGATCTGCGGCACAAGCGTCTGCTGTTCGATGTGCAGATCGGCGACGCCGTCGATGCCGTCGATCGCGTCGTACACCTGCTTCGCCTTGTCGCGAAGCGTCTCCAGTTCCGGACCATAGACGCGCACGACGATGCTGGCGCTGGCGCCTGTCAGGACTTCCTTGATGCGCTCCTTCAGATACGTGAGTACGTCGCGATAGATGCCGGGGTATTCATCGATGACCCCCTGGATGCGCGACATCGTCAGCTCGAAGTCGGCCTCGGGCTCGACGCTGATCCACAACTCGCAGAAATTCGGCCCGACGACTTCGTCAGCGACTTCGGCCCGGCCTAAATGCGCGCCGAAGTTGCGAACGCCGGGAATCGCGCGGAGCTCGCGACTGACGTTGATCGTGGAGCGCGTCAGGGCGTCGAGCGACGTGCCGGGCTTTTCCACCCAGTGCATCAAAAAGTCCGTCTCCTGAAAGTGCGGCAGGAATTCCTCACCCAGCAATGGGACGCTGACGGCCGCGCCGACAAGAATCGAGACGACCAGGATCGCCACGACGGCGGGCCGACCGACAAATGTCGAGAGAATCGCGCGATAGGCGGACTTCAGCCAGCGAACGAAAAAGGGATCTTCGGCGATGTGCTTCGCCTTCGGCAGCAACAGAAGACTCAGGGCCGGCGTGACTGTCAGCGCGACGAGCAGTGAGACAAGAATCGCAAGGATGTACGACGTCGCCAGCGGCCGAAAAAATGTGCCGGCGAGGCCTTCAAGAAAGAAGATCGGCACGAAGACGAGGATGACGATCATCGTCGCGAAGACGACGGCGCTGCGCACTTCCAGCGACGCCTTCAGGACAACGCGAAACGGCGATACGGGCATCGCGGCGGCGGCATTGAGGCGAAGGCGCCTCGCGATGTTCTCGACGTCGATGATGGCGTCGTCGACAACTTCGCCGACGGCGATCACGAGCCCCGCCAGCGTCATGACGTTGATCGTTCCGCCGCGCCAATAGAGCACAAGCAGCGCACCGAATATCGACAGCGGAATCGCCAACAGGCTGATCGCGGCCGTACGCCAGTTGAAGAGGAAGAGGACGAGAATGACTGCGACGAGGATCGAACCGAGCAGCATCGCATGCGTCAGGTTGTCGATCGAGCGTTCCACGAAGGTTGCCGGCCGGAAGATCGTCGAATCGATCTCAACGTCGGTCAGTCCGGGGCGCAGCAGATCGATCGCGGCTTCGACTTTGCGCGTGACTTCCAGCGTGTTGCCCCACGGCTGCTTTTCGACGATCAGCAGCAGGCCGGGACCATCGTTGATGACGGCGTCGCCGATGGGCGGCGGAAATCCCTCGACGATGTCGGCCACGTCGCCAAGCCGGATGACAGCGCCGTTTTGAAAACCGACGACCGTCCGCGCGAGGTCCTCGGCGGTTTCGATCGCCGAGTCATGCCGGATCGGGATGCGTTGATTCGGCGTATCGACGAAACCGCCGGCGCCGACGATCGTCGCATCACCAGCGGCGCGAACGACGGCGTCGAGCGTGACGTTGTGGGCGCTCAATCGCTCGGGCGTGACGCGCACCTGCAGTTGTCGATCGCGCTGTCCCCAGATTGCGACGTTCGCAACGCCCGGAACGGCCATGAGGTGCGGTCGAATCGTCCACTTCGCAAGCGTCGTCATCTCGACCTGCGAGAGCTTATCCGACGAGATGCCGATCTTGAGGACGCGACTGAGGGACGACAACGGCGAAAGCATGACCGGCGGCCGCGCGACGGCCGGCAGTCGCGGCGCTTCGATCGCGAGCCGTTCCTGCACGAGCTGGCGGGCCTCCATCAAATCCGCGTTCTCGTTGAGATAGAGGACGATGGACGAAAGGCCCAGGACAGACTTCGAGCGGATCTTCTGAAGCCGCGGCGTGCCATTCAGGGCGCTTTCCAGCGGAACCGTGATCAGGCTCTCGACTTCCTCCGTGGAAAGACCCGGCGCCTCCGTCTGGATTTCGATCCGCGGCGGCGCGAACTCGGGAAAGACATCCAACGGCACCTGCGAGGCCGAGCGCACGCCGGCGACTAGCAGACCGATGGCGATCGCGAACACGAGCACGCGAAGGCGAAGCGATGTCTTGACGATCCATGCGAGCATTGATTCTCTTCCGGCGGAGCGCCCGTGTTGCGCATTGATGACGTCAGTGACCGGCCGTACCGAACTCCACGCCGAACAGCTCCGCGGCTCCTTGCGTGACGACCCGATCGCCCTCATCGAGGCCTGTCGCCACAACGACGTTTCCGCCAGTAACGCGACGAATGGTGATGCGCCGACGGACAAAGGTATCGTCTTCTTTTGCCAGGTACACCCAGGCGTCGCCGTGAATGTCGTACACGACGGAAGTCTGCGGAATGACAAGCGCGGATGTCTCGCCCTTCGCGGGAATCGAAACGACCATCCGCTCGCCCGGCTGAAACGCACTGTCGGCGTTAACGATTTCGTAGTAGAGATCGACGGTCGATGTGGCGGCATTGGCCGTCGGCGGCGCAGCGATGGGTCGCAACACATGCACTGCGTCGGCCGCGCCGCCCAACGCGTGCCCTTCGGCATTCGACTGCAGGGACAGCATCGGAAGATCGCCCACATAGACGCTTGAGCGCACCCAAAGCGGATTGAACGATGCGAGCTCACAAAGCTGCGCGCCGACGGCGATGAATTCGCCAGGCGCGACGAGCAGACGTCGTACATGGCCGGCGAAAGGCGCCGTGATAGTCAGCGCGCCGCCGCCGGAATCGCCCTGCAGGTAGGACATGGTTTCGTCGAGGACCTTCCGGCGCGCCTCTGCCGCGTCCATGGCCGTCTGCGCCAGACGATGTTCGGCGCGGGCTTCATCCAGCGATCGAACGGATCCGGCATTCTCCCGAACGAGTTTTTCGGCGCGATCGAGCGCGATGCGCGTTCCTTCGACGCGTACCTTGGCGGATTCGACATCGCCCGCGGCCGACACGCGCGCCGCTTCGAGATCGGCACGGGCGCGGGCCAGGGCAATTCGATCCGACGGGTTCAGCACTTCGTCGGAACTTCGCAGCGACGGATGGAGTTCGAACAGGACATCGCCCGCGCCGACAGCGGTTCCCGGATTTGGAAAAGACTGTGATGCGTTCGACGCGATCGTGCCCGAGAGCGGCGCGGAAATAATGATCGATCGGCCTTCGGGAATCACGACTTCGCCGCCGTAGGTTCTATCATTCGGAACGGCTTCCCGATGCGCAACGACTGTCTCGACGGCAAGGTGCGATCGCGCGGATTCGGACAGCGTCACAGTCGTGAGCATGGATTCCGGCGTGGGGTTCCGAACGCTGACGGGCGCATGATGATCAGCGTTCGATGCATGGGGTTTCGTCGACGTGGATTTGTCGCAGCCGACGCCGAACGTAACGGCCGCAAGTATGACCATCTGCAACGGGTAAGCGCGCATTGAATCAACCATTCGACTAAAGAAGGAACGCCGCCAGGATCTGCTGCATGAAGCCGATGACGAAGCTGAACACGGCCTGGAACAACGCGTCAATAAACTGTGTCAATGGATCCATCGTATTATTCACTCTCTGACATTCGTCGGTTCAGCCCTGTCCGATTCGTTTCGTCCGCGCTTTGTTCGTTCGTCGCGTCGCGCGGCAGCCGACCGCCGCAGACACGCGCGAGTTCGGCCCCCGCGATCAGCAACTCACGAAGGGCGTCGGCCGACTGCCGCTTCTGCGAGAACATCTCGTCCTGGGACTCGATCAGAATGAGAATGCTCTCCTCGCCGTTCTCGTAGCGGCTCTGCGCCGTCTTGATATTCGACTCCGCCTGCGGAAGCAGTTCACGCTCATACAGCGCGAATTGCCGCCTGGCAGTCCGCGCGTCGTTCGACGCCTGTCGGATGTCCGTCACAATTGCGTCCCGCAGAAACTCGCGCTCTCGAACCAATCGTTGATACGTCAGATTCGCCTTCGCGATCTGCGCCTGGTTCTGATCCCAGATCGGCAGCGTAAGCTGAACGCTCGCGCCCAGAAGCGCGTCGATGATCTGGTTTCGCGCGATGTCGCGCTGGCCGCGCGACTGAATCGCGGGCGGCGTCAGTTGTCCGGCGGCGATTGACGCACGGGCTGTGTCGGCGAGGAGTTTCCGGCCTGGCAATGCACGCTGCTCGGTGCGTTCACCCTGGAGGCCGACGAGAATGCTCGGAAAAACCCTCATCAATTGCAGATCAACTTCCTGCGCCGCAGCATCGACACGTGCGTCCGCGATGCGCACATCGAATCTGCCGTCCATCGCCGTCGCAATTAACGCCGCCTCCTGAGGGACTTCCAGCTGTGCGTCTGCGAAGAGATCATTCAGTTGCCACGCATCTTCCCATCGCGCCATACCCATGATCTGCCGCAGGGCCAGCCGGGCGTTTTCGAGATCGCGCTTCGCCAACAGTGCGGCATTTTCCGACTGGAGCACCTGTGTTCGTACAAGGCCCGTATCCAGCGGACTCGTTTCGCCGGCATCGAGTCGGACCTGCGCCAATCTGAGCGATCGCCGCGCCAATTCGAGGTTGTCGCTGGCAATCTGATCCAGGCGCTGTCGCCATAGGACATCGTAATAGAGCGAACGCGTCGTCGTCGCGATGCGCACGGCTTCGTCCAATACGCCGAGCACAGTCTGTTCGAGCTGGGCTTCGGCGATTTTCTTCCGAACGGGAATCTGCCAGAGATCGACGAGCTGCTGGGCGAATCCCGCCGTGATTTCGCTCCGGCCGCCGCCTTCGATGAATCGCGTGCCGATGACGAGCGACGGATTCGTCCAGAGCCCCGATTGCACGACATCCGCACGCGATACGCCGATCGACTGAAATGCGGATTGAAACGAGCGATTGTTCAGCAAAGCGACGCCGACGGCCTCGTCGGCAGTAAGACCGCCGGCGAGGAGTTCGCGCACCTTTTGTTCGACGAGCGGCTCATTGGCCGGATCGAAGACATCGTCGACATCCAGTCGATCGCGGATCCGGGCCGCGGCAGCATCGAAATCGGGCTGGGGATTCACTTTCGCGCAGCCGACGACGAGTACGAGCGTCGCGCCAAGGCTCAGAAGGCGCCGATCGCGGCGAATGCCGAAGCGAGATGCGCGCCGCGCCCTGGTCCCGGTTGTCAGAACTGCCATTCGCCGATCGCGCATCCCGAAGCTCTCCCAAGTGAATCGGCAACAGGATACGCTGATCACAGCGGGACTCAACCACCCTAGCGCGAAAACGATGCGCTCGTCCGATCCATCGAATCGAGCGCATCGCACGCGCCTACGGATTCTCAGTCGTCGTCTTTTTCGCCGGGCTCGTCTTCATGCTCGTGCTGGCGGCCATCCGGCGAATAGACGACTTCATGTCGACGGCCGTCTTTTCGGTACTTGACCTCATAGAGGACGACGGTCTTTTTCTCGACGTGGAATTTCGCGTCCGCGCCGGCGTCTTTTCGGGCGGCATCGAGGATCGGCTTGGGGGCCGACTCGGCAGGAACCGTTTCTTCAATCTCCACGAGATCGCCGGCGGCGGTCACGAGCGCATCGATATTCCCGTTCGGCCCCTTCCAGGACGCCTCGTAGTATGTGTGACCGTGCTCGATCTCCTCGGCGAATTCCGTGATCTTCGCCTTGCCGGCCAGTTCCTTGAGCGTCTTGAGCGCGGCAGCCGGTACGTCGGATTCCTTCACCTCTCGTTCGGATTCCCCGGGGCCGTCCTTCGCCCAGGCCACGCCGATGAACGCGGCCAATGTCAGAAGGATGCCGAATGCCGCGAGCCGCTGATTTCGCTGATTCATGTCGATTCTCCTCATTTGAGACCAAAAGACCCTATCAAACGCCACGCCTTCGCACGTCGCGAGACAATGCGGGCATCATAAGGAACGATGATGGAAGGACGATGGACTCTTCATGACAATGCTGTAACGCTGACAGCCTTCTGGCGATTCTGACGCAATGTCATTTGCGTCGGTCGGGGTCGGCACGGACAATTGGTGACTGCGGCCGCAAATAGCGGCGGGCGAAAGCAGGGTCTGTTTATGCGAGCGCTCATCATTGAAGACGATCGAGGCGTGGCGAGTTTTCTCGAACGCGGGTTGCGCGAAAACGGATTCGGCGTCGACGTGTCATTCGACGGCGACAGCGGTTACGCCGTCGCCGCGCGCAACGAGCACGACATCATCGTCCTCGATCTCATGCTCCCCGGTCGCGATGGGTTCAGCATCTTGCGCGATATCCGGCGCAGCGGTCAGACGACGCCCGTCATCTGCCTGACCGCCCGGGACGCCGTCGACGATCGCGTGACGGGGCTCGATTTCGGCGCGGACGACTACCTCGTCAAGCCGTTCAGCTTCGCGGAACTACTGGCGCGGATACGCGCATTGATGCGGCGCGGCACGCTGCTCGCCGACAATCCGATCCAGATCGGCGATCTGTCGATTGACATCGTTACGCGACAGGTGCAGCGGGCGGGCCGGCGCATCGATCTCTCGGCGCGCGAGTTCAGCCTGCTCGAATACCTGGCGCGACACGCGGGACAAGTCGTGTCACGCACGATGCTGCTGGAAAAGGTCTGGGATATGAACCGCGATCCGCAGACCAATGTCGTGGACGTTCATATCAATCGTCTTCGAAAGAAAGTCGACCACGGATTCTCCCAGGCCCTGATCCACACGATGCGCGGCGTCGGCTACGTCATGCGGGAGCACGCGGACGAGGATTCCGGCGAATGAAGATCGGCGCCCGGCTCACGCTCTGGGGAACGCTCATCACACTGGCCGCGTGCACGGCAGTCTGCGTCACGCTCTACGCCGGCCTGAGCGTCTCGCTCCATAACGAGGTCGACAGTTTTCTCGAGGGCGAAGTGCAGGAATTCCTGGCAATCCTCCACGACGAAGACGATGAGACGTTTCTCGAAATCGAAGAGGATATTCGCCGGGAATTGGGCAGCCGCGTCCGCAACGACCTGACATTTCGACTCCTGGATGCAAAAGGCAAAGCCGTCCTCGCAAGCAATGCGGAGTTGTTCTTCCCGGATCCATGGGAGATACCGATCGTCGTTCCCCCGATAGGCGAAATCTGGTTTGAAACAATCAACGGCAAGAGCGTCGAGCCGGCGACGCGCGCCTGCAGCATGCGCGTCGAATTGCCGGGCCGCGGAGAGTTCATCGCACAGGCGACGTATTCCCTGGCGGGCGTGAACGCCGCCCTCGGCCGATTTCGTCATTGGGGATCGGGGGTTCTCGTGCTGGCGGCCATCGGCGCGATCGTCGGAGGGCGCATCCTCGCGCGCAAGAGCCTGCAGCCGATCCACGCGATGACCCAGACTGCCCGCACCATCGGCGCGAACGAACTTTCGCGACGCCTGGAACAAACCGGTGACAAGGACGAACTCGACCAACTCGCCGGCGTCCTCAACGACATGCTGGGTCGTCTGGAACGTCAGGTTGCGCGAATTCGCCAGTTCACGGCCGACGCCGCGCACGAACTGCGAACGCCGCTTGCGGCCCTGCGCGGCAACGCGGAAGTCGCCCTGAGCGAACACGCGACGCCCGAAAGCCGGCGCCGGGTGCTGGAAGAGAGTATCGAAGAATACGATCGACTGTCGCGATTGACCGACGATTTGCTCGTGCTGGCCCGCGCCGACGCGGGCCAATCCCTTATCCAACGATCGCCCGTCGTCCTCGCGGCGGCCGTTCGCGATGTGGTCGAACTCTTCGGCGCCGTCGCCGAGGAGCGTAAGATCGAATTGGCCTTCGACAATGGCGTTGAAGTCACGATCGACGCCGACGCGGAGCGGATTCGGCAGGTCCTGAGCAACGTGTTCGACAATGCCCTCAAGTTCACGCCATCCGGCGGTCGCGTGGACGTCGACCTGACGGCGAACGCGGACTTCGTGACGATCAAAGTCGCCGATACAGGTAGCGGGATTGATCCCGCGAACCTGCCGCACGTGTTCGATCGATTCTATCGAGCCGATGCGGCCCGAACGCGCAGCACAGGCGGTTTTGGTTTGGGTCTGCCGATCTGCCGCACGATTGTCGAGGCCCACGGCGGCACGATCACCATCGACTCCACGCCCGGTAGCGGCACAAGCGTCGTGATCAACCTGCCGATGAACTGACAAAACGCACGAAATCACCCGCCGGTGAGAAACGGTGATAACGAGCACTTCGCAAGAAAAGGTTCTTCACGGAATATCGTGAAACTCTGTTGGCATCTGCGGTAGCGCGAGTACCGCGTCCCAATGGGGACGCGCTGAGAATAGCCCAGCCTTTTCAAGGCTGGGATTGCAAGTTGGTTTTTTACCGTTCCCGTGCCGTAGGTACGGCGCGACTCCACGCATCCAGCTCATCCCGTCCCGCTGGGACGGGGCCTGAAAAACGGCCGACAACCCCCCGTTGAAGACGGGGGGCTATTTTCATGTGATCCCTACGGGATCCGGGGTGGATATATCTGTCGCTCTTGTGCCAGAACACCGTGTCATCCCGCTTTTCCGTGATGAACCCAAGAAAAGGCGACGATCGAAAGAGCGCCTATGCTGCGCTTCATCGTCCGCAGCAGGCTGCGATTCGGTCATCGCATACTTTGATTTATTGGGAACTGTCACTCGGAACAAGTTCGTTCCCCCGCGGACTTTGTCGATCTCTGCAAAGTCCGCAATGACACGCTGGAAAAAGTCTGAAGATTCTGCGGCAGTATGTAGCTCCTCAGCCGTTGCCAGAGTCCGCGAGGGTTCTTGTCGGTGAATTCGAACATCGGCAAGTCAACAAGATGTTCCGGCCAGAGGATGCGACTTGCGAAATCCGTCGAGTTCGTAAGCCTCAATTCGAGTCGCGTCTGCAAATGGTCTCCAATCGCCCTCAGAAATTCGTCACGACCGTCCGCGTAGTACGAAGCCTCCGACCATCCGCTCGAGTCCTTGGCGAAGCAAATGAAGTAGTCATCAGCGAACGGCCCCAGTTGATTTGTCATTTCGCCGATGAGACGGATTTCATCAAGAGGTAGTCGCCAAGGTGTATAACTAGCAGACGCGTAGCAAACACACTCACCGTCAAACCACAACCTGCCCGAGTCCGGTTCTCGACGGAATCCCATGACATGCACCTCATCACGCCAACAAGCGGTATCAAGCTGCGGACAGCCGACACCCGACAACCCATCAGCAGTCACTCAAGCATGCCACGGTCTCCACTATGATCGTGGTCCTGCTGAGTCTTTCAGACAGCCCACAGGCGCAGGGCATTCACGGAAAAACTATAGGGAATAAACGATGCTCCGACCGAATGCGATCAGCGCCAACCGTCAAGAACGAAACCGTGCAGATTTTGACTCTGTGGCGAAATCCTGGATAGCCGGCAATCGGACTCGAACCGATGACCTGCGGTTTACAAAACCGCTGCTCTACCAACTGAGCTATGCCGGCGCTGGTACAGGTCGGCGAGGGATTATACCGGAGTTTCATTCGTTCGCCCCCGGCGTCTGATCAAATTCTTCGACGCAAGCCATGGGGCAGCGGGTTGGTTCCGCATCAAGCATCGCAGCACGGTCAACCGGATCGTTGCCCACTTGGCGGATCGCCGATGCGGCTGCCGCTGGCGGCAATGGCGCACTCGGCACCCCCCGGCCGCTGTGTGTAAGGCTGCGCGTTTCCTGCGCTTCTCCGGCGCGCCGGCGCATGCGATGGCTCGGACTTGCCGCTCATCCTGCCTTCAAACCGATCGCGGGTCCCATATCCAGCCCGGGGCGAACCGTGGGTCGCAGGCGCCTGCCGAACGGGCGTTCTTCGGTCGGCGCAAAGGCAACTCGCATGATATCGGCGATGGCACTCGACTTATGGCCGGGCCGCGGCGCTCCTCCGGGGTTCTCCCGAACAGCCAGCTGGGTTAATACGCAAACCGAATCACTGCCCGCTTTTCATCGAGATTCAGAATCCAACCGAATAATCCAATACGAAAGCGACCCGCCGCACCGGCGATCGGTGCTGAGCAGGTCAATCGGGAGACTCGCGTAATGGTTGGGTTAGTCCACACAGTCCTGCTGAACATGATCGACAAGCAGACGGGCACCGCGGCAACAGCGGACATCCGGCGCATGGCAGGCCTGGCTCCCGAGCAGGAGTTTCGCATCGACGAGAATTACGACGACGCCGAGTTCTTGCGACTGTTCGTATCGACCTGCGAACGATTGGGCCTTACGCAGGCGCAAGCGGAATCCGCTTTCGCACGGGCCTTTTACGAAGACGCAGTCAAGCGTTGGCCAACGTGGTTTCGGATCTCGAGAAATGCTCGTGAATTCCTGAAGCGGCAGCCGGGGATTCACAACGGCTTTGCCACTGGAATATCCGATTCGAGCGCCCGTGCCGGAATTCGTGACAAGTTCCGAGTGGAAGACAGAGCCGATCGGCTGATCGTGCACTACAAGTCGCCGAACAGGCTTTGCGGCTATTACGTCGCGCTCGCGAACGAGATCTTCGATCACTACCATGACTCAGCCAGAATCGAACACATGAAATGCATGCTCAACGGCGACGATGCGTGCGAGATTCACGTCATCTGGCAACCATCTGAGGACCCGATGTGACGGCGATCGGCTCCGACCAAACTGGCGATTCACTCAGGACTGCGATCGAGGCAATCGCGGACCAGCTCTGCCTCGCCGTCGATGGTCACTTCGATTTCCGCGTCGACGTCGACGTGTCGGACCCCAGCGCCGAAAAGTTGCACATGCTCATCAACTTCGTCCTCGACGCCGCGCGCCGATCCATCGAAGAACAGCGCATCATCAACGAAGAACTGCAAAAGGCGATGGCACAGGTCGAATCGGCCCGCATGCAGGCGGAATGCGCGAACCGCGCCAAATCCGATTTTCTCGCCAACATGAGTCATGAACTTCGAACCCCGCTGACCGCCATCATCGGGTTTTCGAACATCTTGCGGGAAGACTGCAAACACTCGCAACGCCACACGATTGATACCATCCATCGCAACGGCGAACACCTTCTGCACGTCATCAGCGACATCCTCGATTTGTCCAAGATCGAGTCCGGGCGATTTCCCATGGCTCGCGCCGCGGTCAGGCCCGTACAACTCGTCGACAGCATCCTCGGCACGTTGCATTATCAGGCCGCCGCCAAGGGTCTCGACGTCAGGTCCTGCCTGATGACGACGATTCCGAATGAAATCCAGACGGATCCCGTACGATTCCGGCAGATACTGACGAACCTGATCAGCAACGCCGTCAAATTCACGAACCGGGGCGGCGTCACTGTCGAAATGTCGTATCTGCCGAATCCGGACGACCTCCTGTCGATCGACGTCGTCGATACCGGCATCGGAATCGACGCCCAGCATTTGGAAAAGCTGTTTAGGCCGTTCTCGCAAGTCGATTCGTCGATGTCGCGCAACTTCGGCGGAACGGGTCTGGGCCTCGTCATCTGCCGGAGATTCGCGGAGTTGCTGGACGGCAGCGTGTCCATCGTCGAATCGCATCCCGACAAGGGATCACGATTCCGATGCCGGATCGCCGCCAATACCGGCGACGACACGGAATTGATTGACCCGGCCGACGCCTCGGCGCTGCGCGCCGAAGCGCACTCCCCGACCAATGCGGACGCAAGCGTTTCGATTCGCGGACTCAATATCCTCCTTGTTGAAGACGGCCCCGATAACCGTCGGCTCATTCTGCATATCCTCAAGAAGAAGGGGGCGATCGTCGCGACGGCCGAAAACGGTCAGATCGGCGTCGACCTCGTGGAAGCGTCCATCACGGCCCATCGGCCCTTTGATCTCATCCTGATGGACATGCAAATGCCCGTCATGGACGGATACACGGCGACGTCGCGGCTCCGCTCGATGGACGTTCAAACCCCGATCATCGCCCTAACGGCGCACGCAATGACGGGAGATCGCGAAAAGTGCATCGCGGCCGGATGCGACGACTACATCACCAAGCCCATCGCGCCGGAGGAGTTGATCCGGCAAATCGCCGCCCGCACACGAAACAGCTTGATCCCCCAATAGCGATTCCCGGTCATAGCGGCCCTATCGATGCCGCCCATGGGGTCGTGACGGCCCGCGTATTGTTGTAATCGCGGCCCGGATCGCCCTAGAATAGACGCTCGTGGAGTAGTTTATCGAACGATCCGCGAGTCTCGCCGCCTGCCGGGCGGATTCCCGGGGCCGCGCAACGTTCAGGGTCAAGGTGGAGTAATCAATTGAATAATCGCCCCCATCGCAGCCATGCGACAATCGTCGCCCGTTTTGTGCTTGCCGTCGTCGTTTCACTGGCGGCAACCGTCTCTGCCGCCGACGAACCTGTCATTCGCCCGTCACGCGTCGGCCGCAACGCTGGATTCCTCACAAGCCGTGACGGGACGCCGATCCAGCTCGCAGGCGGCGTCGCGAAAGCCGGTGCGATGGCCGCCATCGAGCAGTTCGGCGCGGCGTTCGGCATCAACGATCCGCAGACGCAGCTTCGACTGATCAAGACTGAGACTGACGCTTTGGGCTATGTGCACACCAGCTATCAACAGGTGCACCACGGCATCGACGCGTTCTCTGGCATCGTCCGCGTGCATCAGGATGCAAACGGCGGCCTGATCGCCATGAACGGCGATTTCTACGCGATCTCACCGAAACTCGGGACGACGCCGGCGATCACGGGGGACGAGGCGATCGCCGAGTGCGTCCGCGTCTTGGCACTCGCTGAGGCGGATACGGAGCGATCCGACCTCGTCATTGTGGATCCGGGCTGGTATGGCGATCCGTCGATCGGCCCGCACCTGGCCTATTACGTCATCGTCGGGAACGACTCAATCCCGGTTCGCGAGGCATTCTTCATCGACGCCGTCACGGGCGAAGTGCTTGATCAGTGGACGATGCTTCACGCGGCGCTCACGCGACAGATCTACAACGGCAACGGCGGCAGCGGCCTTCCGGGCACTCTGGCTCGCGGCGAAGGCGATCCAGTCGTCGCCTCCCCGGCTGATGTCAATCGCGCATACGACTACTACGCCGACGTGTATGACTACTACTTCAACGCGTTCGGCCGCGACAGCATCGACGGCAACGGCCTCAACATGATCGCAACGGTCAATTCGACGAACCCGCCTTGCCCCAACGCCACGTGGAACGGCGCGCAGATGATCTTCTGCGACGGCGCCGTCACGGACGACATCGTCGGCCACGAGCTGACGCACGGCGTCACGCAATACACGGCGGATCTCATTTACCAAAATCAGTCGGGGCAGCTCAATGAATCCTATTCGGACGTCTTTGGCGAACTGATCGACCTCTACAACGGCGGCGCGGAATTCGCGGGGACGCCAACGGCGACGCCGTTCGGCAATCATCCGACAGGCCCTGGCGTCGACACGCCCAATACGATGCGCGACGCAGACTGCAGCCTTTCCTCGGAAGGCAACCCGGACGGCGTTCGCTGGCTGATGGGTGAGGATGCCGCCGTCTTCGGCGGCGCGATTCGCGACATGTGGAACCCGCCCTGCAACGGCGATCCGGATTTCGCCAACAGCTCGCTGCAGACGTGCAACCCGCTCGACAGCGGAGGCGTCCACAGCGGAAGCGGCGTGCCCAATCACGCCTTCGCGATGCTCACGGACGGCAAGACGTTTAATGGATACACGATTAACGGAATCGGACCGATTAAAGCCGGCGCCGTCTGGTACCGCGCACTGACGCATTATCTCACGCCCGCTTCCGACTTCGGCGACGCTTACCTCGCCCTGATGCAAGCGGCGAACGATCTCGTCGGCACGAATCCCAACGATCCGCGAACGGGACTCCCGTCGGCAAGCACCTTCACGGCGGCGGATGTTCTTGAAGTCGAAAAGGCCCTGCTCGCTGTCGAGATGAACACCGACGGCGCGTGCGGCGCCGCCGACGACGTGCTCAGCGGCGTCGAACCCGTTCGATGCGCCGATCGCGAAACGATCTTCGCGGACGACTTCGAAACCGGCGCCCCCGGCTGGACGGTCTTCAACTCCGGTCCGCCGACGCCGTACGACTGGACGCTCACGATCGATCCGCTGCCCGCGGGCGTCAGCGGCACGGCGTGGTTCTGCGAAGATGCCGACGTGGGCGATTGCGGGGCGAACGACGAATCCGCCATCCACTCGCTCGTCAGCCCGTCGATTTCGACGCCCGCGAATGCCGCTCATCCGCGCGTTTCATTCCGTCACGTGATGGCGTCTGAAGGCGCCTGGGACGGCGGCAATCTCAAGATCAGCGTGAATGCCGGCGGCTGGCAGGTCGTCCCGCGCGACGCGTACACGTTCAACGCCCCCAATGCCCCGCTGAACTCCGTCGCGCAGACGAATACCAACCCGATGGCGGGCGAAGCCGGCTGGACGGGTGCGGGCGGATCCTGGGGCACAAGCATTGCCGACCTGTCTAGCCTCGTGGCCCCGGGCGATTCGATACAGTTCCGCTTCGACTTCGGCAAGGACGGCTGCACGGGCGGTCCCGGCTGGTATGTGGACGAATTCGAATACTACAACTGCATCGACTGCGACAGTGACACGAAGGCCGACATCGATCAGTTCCGATTCGCCCGGTCGACGAATGCACAAGGCAACATCGGCGTCGGCTCGCCACAGGTCTTCGTCATTCCGTCGCCGCCGATCGCGGTCAGCGACGTCATGATGACGGTCCGGGCCCGCGGCGATTTCGCGGCAAGCGACGAATTCGTCGATGTGGACCTCAACGGCACGCTGATCGCAACGCTGTTCGCAATGAACGGTTCGGATTGCCCTGGCACGCCCGAATCCGAGACGGCCGTCATCCCCGCGTCGCTGTTCAACTCGGCGGCGGGCGGCGGCAACGCAACGCTCACGCTGATTGGGAGCAGCACCGTCAATCCGGCGCTTTCGACGGGCGCGTGCCGCGGCGCATCCTTCATCGCCCTGACGATCCAATACGATCTGGCGCCGACGGATTGCGACGCAAACCTGGTCCTCGACGGATGCCAGCGCGCCAACCTGACGATCGCCGAATTCGTCGATGTCCTGCTGACGCCGGCGAGCGGAACGTGCATTCACGACTTCAACAACGACGGCAACGTCGATGGTCGCGACATCCAGGAATTCGTCGTCGAGCAGATTGCGCCGTAGGGCGTAGCCGCTGACCGACAACAGCCGAGGGCGCCGTTGCGACACTTTTCGTCGGAACGCGGGCCTGTCGAAACCGGCAATGCGAGAAAACCCCGTCCTTTGCGATCGCAGGGGATGGGGTTTTTGTTTCGAGACCCGTTTGTTGCCGCAGACGCATTTCCGCGCCATCATCCCGTTCATCCTCGATGTCGGGAGCATGCGTGCACGAACGGATCGCCGGACAATCCAGAGTGGGCAGGGCTCTTGTCGCCATAGGTCTGATGACGGCGATCGGTCTCGCGATTCTCAAAGCGCATGAAGCGCCGATCACGTACGATGAGGCGTATACCTTCCTCCAGTTCGCACGCAAGCACACGGGGGACATCCTCAGCGACTACGAATACCCGAACAACCACATCCTCCACACGATCGCCGTCCGCATGACGACGCGCTGGTTCGGCGACAGTCTCTTTGCGATCCGGCTGCCTGCCGTCCTCGGCGGCATCGCCCTGCTCGGCGGAGTTGTCGCGCTCAGTCGTCGATTCGACGAGCCCGTGCGTTCCGCGTGGCCCGTTTGCGTCGCGTTCCTGCCAGTCGTCATGCAGTACAACACGCTCGCTCGCGGATACAGCCTCGGCGCGGCCGCATGCCTCTGGGCCGCGGTCCTGCTGGTCCGCGCACTCGACGATGCGCGGCACTCCGAATGTCGAACGCGTGACCATCGCCTGCGCCTGATCGCGGTTGGTCTCTTGCTCGGCTTCGCTGTCGGCTGCGTGCCGACGTTCGGCCTCTTCGCGGCAGGACTTCTCGCCGCAACGATGCTGATTCGATTCGTGAGGATACGCCCCATTCGGCTTCGCGCCGCGATCGTCGACGGACTGCTGATCGCAGCGGGGACTCTCCCGATCCTGCTCGTCGTCTATGGCCGCGTTCGACTGAAACCGCGCGAATGGCCGTGGGGCTTCGGGGATTGGCAGTCGTGCAATCGCGCATTCTGGGAACACACGCTCGACTGGCCCGGAGCTATGAACCAGACGCCGGCGATCGGTATGTCGATCGTCATAGCACTGGCAGCGACAGTCTCGCTCATTGGTTCATTTCGCCGTAACGAGACGGCGCAGAGCCTGTTGCTCGCGACTTTCGCGTTTGGCGTGCTTGCACTCGTATCGGCAAAAACGATTCTCGGAACCGTCTGGCCCCTGCCGCGAACCATACACTGGCTGGCCCCGTTCTGCTTATTGGCTGTGTTGGATTTCGTATCGAAGGCCGTTCGATCGCCCCGCGCCCGCAATGGCGCGGCAACGCTCATCGCGGCGATCGTCGTCGTGTGGGGCCTGTCGCGATGGAATATCAAACGATTCTCCGGCTGGGAGGACAATGCCGATGTGCCGTCCATCGTGGAAGCGATCGAGCGCGACGCAGCGCCATCGCAAGGATCGACGATCACGATTGCCGTCCCGTGGCGATTCGACGTCTGCGTGAAGTACGCGGTTCGACAAATGTCTCAACATCATTGGCGCGTACTGACGATCGACGGAAACGCTGCCGATTACGTTGTTCTTGCGGACAACGAGCCGACGCCGGTCGATGCGATCCTGCTCGACAATCAACCGATTTCCGCGATTCGAATCGCGCGAAGGATACGACGGACAGCCCCGTAATCATGTCGGCGAGACAGAACCGCCCGCGCCGCGGAGGGCGCTATCATGTTGCTGCAATGTCCGAACTGCCGTGAGCGCGTGTCGTTCTATCGCGCGTTTGCGACGCCCGCGTGGGGATCATTCACGTGCAAATCCTGCGGATCCACCCTCACGATCTCGTTCGGCCGGCGGATTATCGCTGCAGCCGTCTGGGCCGCGACGTTTATTTTCGCGAGCGAGTGGTTCGGTCTTTACCGTTGGGGCAGACTCATCGCGTATCCGTTGATGGCCCTTTCGCTCGTCGCCGTACTCTACCTGTTTGAGAAGATCATCCTCATCGATCGACGCGCATTTACGTGCCTTCAATGCGGTTACGACCTCAAAGGTCTGCCGGAGAATCGATGCCCCGAATGCGGGACGCCGTTTGACGCGTCCGAAATCGAAAAGATCCGCGCCCGAATCGGATTGCGCAGGCCCAAGCCGCGCAACCGGTGGATCGCCGTCATCGTCGTCATCCTGCTGGCATTTTCCGTCGCGGCGGGATTCGTTGTATGGCAGAACAGCGCAAAGCGCATGACGACGACCGCCACGACAACGAGCGCCCCGACGCCCTAATCGTGTTTCTTTCACACTCCCCCCGAGTAACGCCGTGAACTGCATGCGATGGCGGTATATTCATTCAGAGCCGACGCGTCCCCGCGGCGATGTTCGGCGAGTCTTTGCTTGCTTCGCCAAGTGCGAATCTGGTACGAGGTTTGACGGATTGACTGTCGTTTGCTCGCAATACTCCGCCCTGAGGACAGGGCGGCTCTGATGGGAAGACGCTCTGATGGAAAGACGCTCTGATGGGAAGATGCTCCGCAGTACTTAAGGCTTGAATTCTCGCCTTCGGTTCACGGCGTTGCCCCCCTGTGGCCGAAGTCTCGCAATCCGCGCTATCTTTCCTTGCCCAGTTGCCAAATAATACTCGTGTGCCGCCGGGAGCTAGTCTCCCGACGTTTCGGAGGATCGATGTCCCCACTCTTGGCCAGCAGTCAGACCGGCTCGATCGCAGTGTCGCTCGCGATGATTCTCGTCATCGGCGTCGGCTCGCAGTGGCTTGCGTGGCGCGTCGGCCTGCCTTCGATCCTCCTGCTGCTCACGGCCGGCATCATTGCAGGCCCATGGCAAGGCTGGCTCGAACCCGACAAGCTATTCGGCGATCTGCTGCTGCCCTGTGTGTCGCTGGCCGTCGCACTCATCCTCTACGAGGGCGGTCTCTCTCTGAAAGTCTCGGAACTCAAGAAAGTCGGCGCCGTTGTGCGCAATCTCGTCACGATTGGCGCGGCTGTCTCCTGGGTCGGCAGCGCCGCCGCTGCGCACTTCGTTCTGGGCCTTTCGCTACCTCTGTCGTCGCTGCTCGGCGCCGTGCTCGTCGTGACGGGCCCCACTGTCATCGGCCCGCTGCTCCGGCATATTCGACCGACGGGCGCCGTCGGCTCGATCCTCAAGTGGGAAGGGATCGTCATCGATCCGATCGGCGCACTGCTTGCCGTGCTCATTTTCGAGGCGTTGGTCATCGGCCGCGCTTCGGAAGCGGCAGGCTCCGCCGCCATCTCCGTCGCGCAGACAATCTTCTTTGGCGGCGGAATCGGCGCCGCAGCCGCCTTACTGCTTACACTCGTCCTCGCGAAATTCTGGCTCGCGGACCATCTGCAGAACGCCGTCTCACTGATGCTCGTCATCGCGGCGTTTACCGTTTCCAACTTGCTGCAGGAAGAGTCGGGCCTGCTCGCCGTGACCGTCATGGGCTTCGTTCTTGCGAACCAGAAGAAGGTCGATGTCGCGCACATTGTGGAATTCAAGGAGAACCTGCAGGTCCTCTTGATATCGAGCCTCTTCGTGATTCTCGCGGCGCGCCTGAAGCCCGACGCGCTGACGGCTGCCGCGATGAGGGAAGTCGTCTTCGTCGTCCTGCTGATTCTGATCGTGCGCCCCGTCAGCGTGTTTGCCTCGACGATTCGCACGAAACTGTCGATGCGCGAGAAGCTGTTTCTCAGCTGGATGGCCCCGCGCGGAATCGTCGCAGCGGCCGTCTCCTCCGTCTTCGCCCTGAAGCTCGCCGAAAAGGGCTACGCCGGCGCGGATCGCATCGTCCCCATCACGTTTTCCGTGATCATCGCGACTGTCGGCGTCTATGGACTGACGGCGTCCTTCGTCGCACGATGGCTCAAACTTGCCGAGTCGAATCCGCAGGGGATTCTCTTCGTCGGCGCGCAGGAATGGGTCCAGCAGGTCGCCTCACTTCTGAAGGAGAAGAAATTCCGCGTTTACCTCGTCGACAACAACTGGGAGAACGTGAACGAAGCCCGCATGCACGGTCTGCCGACCTACGCCGGCAGCATCCTCGATGAGAAACTTCTTTCGACGATCGACCTCGGCGGCATCGGTCGCATCCTCGCGTTGACGCCCAACGACTGGGTCAATTCTCTCGCGCTGAAACGGTTCGAACACGTCTTCGGCAAGGCGAACTGCTATCAGCTGCCGCCGGAAGAGGACACGCTCAGCCGTCGCAAGGAGCACGGTCACATTCACGGCCGGCTGTTGTTCGACGACGCCGCGACCTATGACGCCGTCCGCATGCGCGAGTTCGACGGCTTCACGATCAAGGCGACGCGGCTTAGCGAGGAGTTCACTTACGAAAATTACCAGGAGCGGTATCGACAGTCGGCGATGCCGATGTTCGTCATCGACGCGAAGAACCGCCTGAATGTCATCACGGCCAAGGACGGCTTCACGCCGGAGAGCGGCCACACGATCATCGGCTTCGTGAAAGAGCGCAAGCGCCCCGAGCCGTCGGCATCCAAATCGACGAAGCCCGCCCCCGCGTGACGACCAACATCAATGGGGTGCCACTGCTCTCAAGCAGTGCGGAATCGTAGGAACGCAAAGTGTCGCCCCAATGCCACGCCCCATCAGCCCCGCGACACTTACTCAACGTTTGGGCGCTCACTCGATTCGTCACTGCTTGAGAGCAGTGGCACCCGGCATGCCGACCTTAAGGGTCGGCATGGCACCCCGCCGATCGGCGCTCTACACTCCCTCTCATGACACCAGCGCGGAAAATCCGCCTGACCAGCTACGCCAATTGCGCTGGTTGAGCCGGCAAGCTCCCTGTGGAGTCGATGGTGCAGGTACTGCGCCAATTGCCGAAGCCCAGCCATCCGGACCTGCTGGTCGGACACGAGCACTTTGACGACGCAGGCGTCTATCGCCTGGACAGCCATACCGCGCTCGTTCAGACGCTCGATTTCTTCCCACCGCTCGTGGATGATCCGTACACGTTCGGTCGGATCGCCGCGACCAATGCGCTCTCGGATGTCTATGCGATGGGCGGCGAACCGATGACGGCGATGAACATCGTCGGTTTCCCCGACAAGGACCTCCCGATGGAGATCCTCGGCGACATTCTTCGCGGCGGCGCCGAACGCGTCGCTGCCGCCGGCGCCGTCATCGTCGGCGGTCACAGCGTTCGCGACGCCGAAGTGAAATACGGCCTCAGTGTGACGGGACGCGTTCATCCCGATCGCATCATCACCAACGCCGGCGCACGGCCGGGCGACAAGCTCGTCCTGACGAAACCCATCGGCAGCGGCACGCTTACGAGCGCCGCCAAGGCGGACAAGATCGGCGAACCCGATCTCGCCGAGGCAATCGACGTTATGACGGAATTGAACAAGGCCGCACGCAATGCGATGGTCGCCGCCGGCGCGATCGGCGCGACGGACATCACGGGCTTCGGCCTCGTCGGCCATGCCTTCGAACTCGCCGACGCGAGTCGCGTCGGCATCCGCATCGAAGCGCACAGCGTCCCGCTGATGCAGCGCGCCCGCGAATTCGCTGAACAGGGCATCCTGACGCGCGCTCACAAGGGGACGATCGCCTACCTAGGCGACCGCCTGCGCGTGACGAACATCGACGACGCACTGAAAGGGCTGCTCTGCGACGCCCAAACATCCGGCGGAATGCTCATCTGCATTCCCGCCGATCAGCTCGACGCGCTGATGCAGCAGATCGACGCATGCGGCGTCCGCTGGTCGGCGATTATCGGCGACGTCGTCGAATCCGACGCGCCGTTTATTGAGCTGTTTTGACGAAACCCTCCGCAACGTCTGCGCGCCGCTGACGTTCATAACCGCGACCGTAAGGGAGCCGGGCGCGGACCGCCAATGCATTTCGCAATCGTTCAGATCAACGCCGACTGTTGCGCGCGATGCCAACGCGACAGGTCAAAGAACCGTGCGTGCAGCACATAACGCATTATCTCCCATTGCACAATCGCACGCTGCAATGAGGTGTCGCGCAAACCCACATCGCGCGCCCGGCTTCCTTACGGTCGCGGTTCGGTACAAGTCGTCTTCTGCTGCAAATGCGTGACGAACCTAAGAAAAAGGGCGCGCCCCGACGGATCGAAGCGCGCCCTGCACAGCGTCACGCAGCGAGTGGAGCTAGTTCGCCGCGTGAATGTCAATTTCAGTAAAGAACGTCCCCATTCCCATGTTCTCCGCGATCCACAGCAAATGATGATAGGGGCCGAGCTTGCCGTGCTTGGCACTGATGCTCGACCCGTGGATCTTGCCCTCGCCCAGCTTTCGGCTGTCTACAACGGCGATCAGGTCCCAGTCCTTCGTGTCGCCGAACTTGATCTCGGGCGAAGGCATGTCCTTGCCTTTCGCACCCCAGAGCGAGAAGTACTGCGGTGCGCGATTCGACACATGCCATGAATACGTGTTGATCCGATCGATCGACACATCCTTGCCCAGATCGCAGAAGAATCGCCCCTCGCTGTCGTACCAGATGCAGCGGCTCGTGTCGTCATTGTTCTGAGCGACTTGGCCGTCGTTCAGTCGCACGAACTTGCCGTCCTTGACGCCCGACGCGCCGTGCGGTCGCCACTCGCCGCCCTTGATGTACGGACGAAAGTCCACGCCGTTGCCGGCGCCCTGATCCGCGTAGTCATCTTCGACGGGTGCGCCCATCTTCAGCTTGGCGAAGGAATCCTCGCGATCGACATCGACCATGCCGATTGCATCCTTGCCGTCAAACACGACCGGCGGCGGCGCGGGGTATTCATGTCGGAACTCGATCGGCTCGCGATCGCTGAAGTCGTCGTACAGCGGCGCGGCCGGCGTTACGGCGTCGTTGTCGTTCTTCGCGACAGTCACGGCAAACACGCGGATCTTCGGATCATCCGGCAGCGTGATCGCCTGCGCGCCATCCGGCAGATCAAAGCCGTATTTGAACAGGTAGCTGAACTGATACGCCTCATTACCGTGCTCGGGATGATGGCGATGCGTTGCGAACCACGCGATCTCGTCGCGCTTGATGTAGCCCTTGTCGATCGCCGTCACGTGTCCTTTGCACGTGAAGTCGACCTTCTTGAACTCCTCGTCCCATTCGCGCACATCCCACTGGCCCACGAAGCCCGTCCAGCTCTGAACGTGCCAATCGTGTTGCGACTTGCCGATCGTCAACTTCGCGTCCACGTCACCGTCGGCCGCCGCAATCAGATACACGCGATTGTACGGACCGCCCGGCAGCTCGATCGTCTGGCCGGAACAGATGACGGCATTATTCGCCTTGGCCGCCGTCGGTCCGAACTGGAATCGAATGCCGTCGACCGTCATGCGGTCCGGCAGCATTTCGGCCGGCATCGAACGGCCTTCACTGTCAAACGCGCCGTCGCCGGGCGCCGCGTCCGTCGAGAAGGAATCCACGTTGTAGTCCAGCTTGACGACTTTGCCCTTGATCTCATCCATCTGGATGCCGGCCTTCTGTCCCAGCTTGAAGATGAATGTCCGCGGCAGGAACGGCGTCATCTCCATCGCGATCTTGCCGTCCGCAATCACCGCATCGCCGATGCGTCGCTCCTGGCCGTCGGCCTCGTAGGCTGCGATGATCGGCGCGCCGAATTCGATCTCCGCCGAACCCGACGTGCCCGCGACTTCCTGAACGCGAACGACATAGGCGTCCGAGTCCTCTGCCTTCTTGATAGCGCGAATACCGACATTCGGCGTCGATGTCTTCGCAAACGCGAACTGACTGCCCAACTTGCCGTCGTGCTTGCTCGCGACAAATGCCCGCAATGGTTGGTTCAGTCGACGTCCCTGCCACTCGCTCTGACCGGCAACATGATTGCCCGCATGTCCATAGACGGCATAGAGGATGTCGTGCCGGCCCCAGTCCTGGCTGTGCTGATCCATGTAACCGTCGCGGACACCCGGCGAGTAAAGCAGCGTCAGGCGAACCTTGTCGTCAGCCGGCTTGTCGGAACCGAACTTCGAATCCTCGAGGATGGATACGCCGTAGTCGCCGCTCGCGTCCGTCAAATCGAACCACTCATGCGACGGCACTTCGTACTTCACGGGGTTGTTGTTGGTGCGCTCGATCGTTCCCATGCCCCAGTTGTACGTCGCGACTTCATTCGCGACTGTCAGGGGGAACGCTGCGCGAAGCGCGCACTCGGCGGACTGCCAGTCGATGTCATTGTCGAATTCGACGCGTCGCCCCGCATCGCCGCTCGCCAGCCGAATGCGCTGCACGAACTTCGAATCCCGCGCCTCACGCTCGACTTCGATCGCCACGCGAACAGGGCCATTCTCGACGACGCGCACCTTGGCCGGGCCCGCCAGCGTGTCCTCGACGGGTTTCTGACGATCGGCCCAATCCATGTTCCAGGCCGGCCAGTTGGCCGGTCGCTCATAAGTAAACTCGAGCGTCGCCGGCGCTTTCAGGAGTTCGCGATTGCCGGCATTCTTGTCCTTGATGCTCGACACGTTGCCGTCGCCGTCGATCGACACGACGTAGTGCTCGTTTTCGAGCCTGTTGTCCGAGACTTTCAATACGCTGCTCTCAGCCTGTGCCGCTTTCGAAGGGCTCACGCTGAAGACACTCCAACTGACCGCAGGAACCTTGGCCAGAAACAGCAGAGACACTCTGTTGGCGTCACGACTGATGATCTGAGACGGAACTTCCTTCCCGTCGGGGCCGGTCACTTTCACTGAGTTCGTCGGTCCGACAAAGGTCACGCTCGCCTCTACGACATCCTCGCGCTCGCAGGTGATCGGGTTGTAGACAACAAGGGCGACGCCGTTCACCTGCGTGTCGAGCGCCCGGCTTACTGCGCCGACGGAGTCCGTCAGCACGCCGGCGAACTCATTGCTCGCCACGATCTCGTCGTTCCACGAATACGTGTACGCCTTCGGCAGGCTGGTGCCGGGCAGGATGTCATGCATCTGGTTCGCCAGCGTGCGGACCCAGCCGAGATGGAGTCGATCGAACGGATAGGCCGCAGCGCCGAGCCAGTCGGCGGCGACCGCGGCACGCTCGGCGGCGTCGGCCAGCAGTTCGTTCTTGCGATTCCAGCGCTTCATATAGGATTCGGACGTCAGCGTGCCGGCCGAATGTTCCGTCAGCAGCAAGTCGCCCTTGTATCGCGGCAGCATGTCCTTCTGCTCGGACGTGATGTCCTTGTACATCTGGTCCGATGCGGCCAACACGACTTTGATAGGTCCATCCTTGGCGTTCATGCTCTCGACGTAGTTCTTGACATCCTTCTCTTTCGGCGCGCCCCCCTGATCGCCGACGCCGTAGTAGTGATAGTCCGCCCAGACGCCGTACTTCTCACCATTGTCGTTGACGCGTTTGACCCACTTTTCATTCGTCTGCAACGGGCCGTCGACGCCGCCCGCATAGGCGCCCGGATCGAGCGCCGCGATGATGGAGTGACCGTCGGGCCCTTCCCAGACGCCGACCTTGAACGGAATGCCGACGGCCGAGCCCCATGTCAGCTTCTGCGTGCTGAAGCCCTTCAACCCGCAATGCGCCCAGATCGACGGCATCGACGCAGGAAAGCCGAAGCAATCGGGCAGCATGTAATCGATGCTCTCTTTGTCGAACTCGCGGCGAAAGAACTGATTGCCGTAGAGCACCTGTCGAATCGTCGCCTCGGCCGACGGCACGTTGACGTCGCCCTCGTCAACGCTGGATCCCGAAACGAACCAGCGGCCCTTGTCGATGTACGACTTGAGTGTCTTGTATTTCTCCGGGTAGTACTCCTTCATCATTTCGTAACGCACGGAGCCCGTGAAGTTGAAGGTATAGCCCGGGTACTTTTCGAATCGATCGAAATTGTGATCGAGCGTATCGCGAACGAACTCGTCGATCGTCGTCTGGAAGTCCCAGCGCCATTGCGTATCCAGGTGCGCGTAGCCGATGCAATAGAGGATCTTCTCCTTCGCAAGATCGTGCGTCGGCTTGTACTCTTTCGGCCTGGTTTCGCCGGCAAACACTGCTGTGCATGCCGTCAGTATTAGAACCCCTACGATGTGTGAGTGTCTTCGCATCGGTCTCCCTCAATGGAATGTGGCTCGCCAACCCGCCGCCATGCGTGGCGGCGTCGAGCAGAATCGATCAGCGGAAGTCGCATTCCGCCGCCCCCTGGATTGTTTCTGTAGAACTGCACTGGGCCTCTGAGCGTTTTGCTTCAGAATCCGCCTCAGGTTTGCGTCGTCATCGCCGGAATCTCGCCAAGCGAAGTCGAAATCACTTTGTAGAGCCCATCGGCGCCGGCGGCGCTGGCCACTGACGCGCGAAATTCATCATCCATGATTCGCACAGCCAGCGTCTTGAGCACATCCATATACTCCGACGCCGCCGCCGACTCGCGTACGGCCAGCAGGAACACGAATCGCGTCGGTACGTCGTCTTCGCCGTCCCAGTTGATCGCCTTCTTCAGGCGAGCAACGACGATGCTGTTCGCGATTACGTAGTCGCTCTTGCAGTGCGGCACGGCGAAACCGAAGCCGAGCCCCGTCGGCGTCGTCCGTTCGCGGATCCAGACGGCCTGCTCCAGCTCGCGCGGCGTCTCTGTTCTTCCCGTGACGTACAACCGATCCACAAGCCGCTTGATCGCTTCGGCGCGCGAATCGCAGGCGATGTCGCAGATCACGAGGCTCGGTTCCAACAATGAACGAACCTTGGCGCTGCCGTCGAACCGGGCGACATGCGTTCGAATCTCGTCGGCCGATTCCGCCGCCACAACGCCTTCCAGCAATTCCGCGCACTTCGTCTCGTCGAGCCCGGCGAGCCGCGATCTCACGCGGCCCAGCGATTCGACGGCCATGCTCAATTCCTCAAAGCCCATCGCCAATAGAAGCGGCGCCGCCAGTGCGTTCCCCGCCATCTCGCCGCACATTGCAAACGGCCGGTTCGCGCGTCGGGCGACGATCGCAATCTGCCGCAGCACACGCAGGAACGCCGGCGCAAAGACGTCGGCGATGCCCGACACCCGCGGGTTTTCACGATCCGCCGCCGAAAAATACTGCGCCAGATCGTTCGTCCCGACGCTGAAGAAGTCGGAATGCCTCGCGAGCTGATCGATGATCCAGACCGCCGCCGGCACCTCGAGCATCACGCCGATAGGTATGTCGCGATCAATCGACTCGCCGTTGGCCTGCAGCGCCTCGGCCAGTCGCGCCACGCGACTTCGCACGCCGGCGATCTCTTCGACGCTGGCGACCATCGGCACGAGAATCCGCACATCGCCGTGCGCTCGCGCTCGCAATATCGCCCGGATTTGTGCATCGATGACATCGGCGTAGGCGTCGTACATCCGTACGCCGCGCCATCCCAGAAATGGATTCGTCTCGGGCGACACGGGCATGAACGCAAGCGGTTTGTCGCCGCCGCAATCGAACAGTCGAATCGTCACGGACTTACCGCCCGCCGCGTCGATGCAACGACGATAGTCCTCGTATTGCTCGTCCTCCGTCGGGGCCGTCTGCCATCCCCCGAACAGGAGCTCCGTTCGCAACAGTCCGATGCCGCCGGCGCCGGCCGCCGTCGCACGCTCGATGTCCTCGATCGACGACGCGTTCGCCATCAGCAGCACGCGACCTATGCGGCCGTTCCCTCCAGCCGACGCGGATCGCTCAGCCTCGAAACGCATGCGATCCTTGATTCGACTTCGTTCCAGCTCGTAATAATGGCCGCAGCCGCGAACATCACCCGCCGCAACGACGCCCGACTCGCCGTCCGCGATCACGTGACTTCCGATCAGTCCGCGAAGACGCGCCGTTTCGACGCCGACCAGCGTCGGTATCCCGCGCGAGCGCGCGACGATGACGACGTGCGCCGTGCTCGACGTGTTGCCGAGCACCAACCCCTTGAGCCGCTTCAGATCAAGGGCGAGCAATTCGCTCGCCAACAATGTCTCAGCGACGATGATCGAATCCTCTTCGAACTCCGGCAGGGCCGAGACAACCTTCTCGCCGTAGAGTTCGATGAGCAAATGTCGACAAATGTCGTCAATGTCGTCGGCCCTCGCGCCCAGCAGCGGATTCCCCGTCGCCCGGAGCATTTCGCCGAGCTCCATGCCCGCGATCTGAACGGCGCGCCCCACATTGCAGTGATCGCGGCGGATCGCATCTTCGATCTGCGTTCGAAACCGATCATCCTCAAGAATGGACCGCTGCGCCTCGATCACATCACGTTCGAGGCTGCCCGCCGTCAGGATTCTCGCCTCGAATCGACCAACGACGCGCTCGATCGCCGTGACAGCGCGAAGGCACTCGCGATCCGGATTGATCACCTCGTTCTGTACCGACGCCGGAAGCGTTACCTCACGATGCAGATCCACCAACCGGCCTTCGCCGACACCGCCGACGACGGGCAGACCGCGGAAGAAGTCGGCGCCGCATGCGGCGAGCATCGGCGACAACGGCATTGCCGCACGATCGGTATCCACGTCCGGCAAGGGGGAGTCGCAAAGGGAGAACTCGACTGTGAGGAATTGAGACAATGACTGATGGGCATCGGCCTCATCGTCGCCCTCGATCAATACGCGATAGGCATCATCGTGGCGGAGGTCCAGCGTGATCGAGGACAACGGGCTCTTGGCGTTGGCTTGCTTACCGCTCTCTTCGTTGACGAGCGTAATCGACGAGGCGAATTTTCGCGCAACGGCCGACAGCATCGCCGCGGGGCGCGCATGCAGCCCATTCGGTAGCGGGCAGCGTTGTCGGATCTCCAGTGCCATGGCTCGCGTTCGCTCGCTTGAGTTGAACGACTATCCCGCCAATTGCGCGAAGATCCCCTGCGGGTTCTTAATGGCGCTCTGGACGGATACTTCGATCCTTCGCTTCCCTTCGAAACGATCGACCTGCTCCACTGCGATATCGGCGGCGAGAATGACGGCATCGGCGCCTTCGATGTCCGAACGCGTCAACTCGTTCTCGATCCCCATCGAGCCCTGCGTCTCGACTTTGATCTCGTGCCCCATCGACGCGGCCGTCTTCTTCAACTGTTCGGCCGCCATGTAGGTGTGCGCAATGCCCGTGGGGCACGCCGTTATCGCAACGATCTTCATGTGGTTTCTCCTTCACGCTTCCCGATCGATTTGACCGCGGTGATCGACGCCGCCGTCACGGCAACGCCGACCAGAATGGCAACGACGTACATGATGCGATTGTCGACGACGGGCAGCACGATCGGTCCGCCGTGCGGCGCATGATCTGCGACGCCGAACTGCATCGCTGTAACGGCCGCCGCCATCGAACCCAGCATGATGCACGGTATGACGCGGAACGGATCGGACACCGCGAACGGAATCGCACCTTCCGTAATGCCCATCATCCCCATGCCCAGCGCGGCGTAGCCCGACTCCCGCTCCGTCTCCGTCCAGATCTTTCGCCGCACAAGCGTCGCCAGACCCATCCCCAAGGGGGGCGTGCAGATTGCAGCGGCAGTCGCCCCCATAATCGCCGGATTCTGTTGGAGCATGCTGAAGCTGAAGAAGAAGGCGGCCTTGTTCACTGGACCGCCCATGTCAAACGCGATCATTCCGCCGAGCACCGCCGCGAGCACAAGCGCGTTGCCGCCCTGCAGATCGACGAGCATCGTGTTCAAGCCCGTCATCATGCGTGCAACCGGGTTGCCGATGACGTTGAGCATCAACAGGCCGACAACAACGCCACCGATCACGGGAATGATGAGAATGGGCAGGATCGGCCTGATGAATTTGCTGTTCGGCAAGTATTTGAAGAGATTGACGAAGTGACCCGCGATCAAGCCGATGATAATCGCGCCCAGGAATCCGGCCTTCGCCTCCGGCGGACCGGGAACGCCGTCAAAGTCGAATCCGCAGAAGAAGCCGCCGATCATTCCGGGCACGAGTCCGGGGCGGCCGGCGATGGCGAACGCAATGAAGCCCGCGAGGATCGGCAGGTACAAATCGAAAGCGGCGCCCCCAATCTGGGCGATCATGCCGTGGATCGGCGCGTTGTCGAAGTTCGGCCCCTTCGCCGTCATCGTCGCGCCCGTCAGGCCGATCGCCACAAGTACGCCGCCGCACGCAATAAAAGGCACAACGTACGAAACGCCCGTCAACAGGTACTGCTTGTGCTTTCGCAATTGTTCGCGCATGAGATTCCGATCTGACGGCACGCAAGCGGCGAACTTCGTGCCCGTGGCGACGGGGGCGTAGCGCCCTCCCTGTCGCTTGGTTGCCTGATTATAAAGTGAAGACCGGCCCGACCGGAACAGGCTGGCAGCTGAATTATGATGCGTGAGTGCAATTCCCCTGGATGTCGGCGGCGGGCATTTTGTCGAAAAACCCTTTGTTTATTGATGTCTTGCGATGATCCGGACCACCACGGCGAGCCCGTGCCAAGCCACGCAAGTACAACCGTCGCGCCAAAATTACAATCCGCGTTATTGGAATCTGAGGGGGAAATTCAAGATCGGAATGGATGCACCGCTGACGGCGTAGACTCGGGGAGGGTTTCGGCGTCAGTGAACTTCCGTCGCCTACCGCCGTCGATCGCTCAGATCGGCGCTCGCCGCACGATCCAGAACACGGACTGTCGTCATGCCGCGGTATTCGACGTTGTCGCGCGTGATCATCAGCACTGTGATTCGATGCACGCCCGGCGTCTCCAGGATCTTCACGCCGTAGGGCTGATCGCCCATCCAGACGCCGTTGTCCTTCCACAGAAAATCGGCGCCGCCCGTGACGTCCGACGGCAGTTCAATGCCGTACGCGAGGTAATACGGCGCCGTGCCGATCGTCGGTCCCTTGATCGAGATGTCCACGTTTTGCGCTCGACTCGGCGGAGGCGTTACAGGAGGACGCGTCGAACGACCGGATGTGGCGACGGGCTGACGCGATCTCGATGAGGACGCATTCCCGCGACGCGCCGCCGCGAGCCGATCGACCAACGGATCCTCATACCGACGGGGCTCAGCCGCCGTCGGTCGATACGTCGATCGCGCGGGCGACGCTGTGCCGGTTGCCGGCGGCGGCGTCGAATTCGTGCGAATCGGCTGAGGCGTGCCGACAGGATACTGAAGCGTTGAAGGGGCGCCTGTCGTGCCCCGCGACGCGACGGCCGTATTCGGACGTCGGACCGGCTCGAGCCAGTTGCCGCTGCTGGGCGATGCGCTGGCGATTCGAGTGGAGCTTGCTGCCGTCGGCGTGCTTCGATCCGGCGTCGTGCGAGTCGGCGGCGGAACCGTCCGGCTTCGCGGCGTTCGGCTGGCCAGCTTGTCGTTTCGAACGCGCGGTTGCGTTCTGTTCGTGGTCCGATTCGGACGTTCGGCCGGCGCGGCGTCGGCGGCGGCGATACGCGTGCCCGTGGCCACACTGCCGCGAGGCGACATCGACGCAAGGAGCTGCGGCGACGGGGTGTACGTCGTCATCTGGACCTTTGAGATCGACTTCGCCGCATCCGCCGGATGCAGCGGCTTGATGCCGAGCTGCCGGGCGAAAAACGCCGCGGCGGTCTGCGGAATGCGTCGATGGCCCATCGAATCGATCATCTTGCCTTCGACGACTTTGAAATTGCGCGCTTCGTACCAGGCGACGGCCTGCTCCGACTCCGCCTTGCACGCGGGCAAATCACCGTCGCCGATGAAAATCCCGACGCTGGTCCGATCCTTGTACTCGGGAACCGTCTCTTCCTTCAGCAACTCTGCGGAGAAGTTCGAAAGCCGCGTTGCGATGCAGGAAAACCGATGCGGAAAGCGATTCGGAAAATAGTGAGCCAAATAGCCGCCGCAGGACCAGCTGGTCGACAAGACGTGCTGCGGATCGGCCATCGTCGTGGCGAAGACGTGATCCATGATCGCGATCACGTTTTCACGATCCGTTCGAACATAGCCCCACTCCTTCGTGAGCGGATACTCCATGAACGAATCCGACGTCTTCAGCTCCGGCGCGCAAACGACGTAGCCATAGATGTCCGCTTCCTTTTCCCACTCGCGTTCCTGTGGCCTCGCGTTGTCATACGGCTTCATGCCGTGAAACGTCATCACGAGCGGCCACTTGCGCGTCTCAGGACTGTTCGGATGCTTGCCGTCGTTCTTCACGTAGTCGACAGGTAGATACAGATGATAATAGGCCCCGGTCCGAGGCTCCTTGACCCGCTTGTATTGACCTTCGCCGCGCGGCTGCGGAACGGCGCAGCCTGCCGACAGACTCAGCGAGGCAACACCCAATACAACAAACAAGAGACGCGTGGAGGATATTCTCATGAATTCCGAATCCCTGGGGCCGATCGAATACCTATTCTGTATCGGCTGGCGCCAACGGAATTGATACGCGGCCGACAAACTTCGGTTCAGACACCGCGATACGCGCGATGATAGCGGACCGAAAACCCATTCGGCTGTTTGTCCCGCTCTGACCGCAACGAGCCGGGAACCTGCCGACATCGCCCCCTCAGCTAGCGCAAAGAAGATCATACGAGCAATCTCCCGCGTTATCTAATCCACAGGGCCGGCCAACGGCGAGCGTTTAAGTTAAGGTTATGATAGATAAACACTTGCGGCAGATTCTCGGACGCATTATCCCGCGAGACACCCCGTTTTTTTCAGTCCTGGCCGCGTGAACCCGGACCCCGCCGCTGGCGCTTGATTTCACTCCGTCGGCGTTTTTCACCCAGGCGCCGCTCGATGGAACCGCGGGAAGGCTTCGTCTCCCGCCGCCGCTTCGGGACGTGCATCGCCTCGGCGACCAGCGCCTGAAAACGCTCCGTCGCCTCTCGACGGTTCGCGACCTGCGTCCGATGACGCCAACAGACCACTCGAAGCGTCCCGTCAACATTGATGCGGCTGCGGAGCTTGCGGAAAATCATCGACTTCTGGGCGTCGTTGAGCGATCGGCTCGCTGCGACGTCAAAACGCAGTATCGCCTTTGTCGCAACTTTGTTCACGTTCTGCCCGCCCGGCCCCGGACTGCACGCGAACGTGAAACTCAGCTCCGACTCGTCGATCGAAAGCCCAGGTTGAATCTCAATCCGTCCCATGACACAGATTATCGCGCGATTTCACAACACGTGCCACTTCTCGGGTGCCACTGCTCTCAAGCAGTGCCGCCCGCCAGCGAATGTGAGGCCAAAACACCGACCAGACGCTCAGAAGTCAACATGACCCGCGACGCATACCCGAATGCGCACGCTCCATCCAATTGCATTGCCCCACCTCCCCTCACTTCGTAGCATGCGCCGCAGACGCCATGACCGATCGACTCGATCAATTCGCCTCGCTCTTCAAGAGCGCCGACAAGCCCGTGATGGTCCACGACGATATCGTCGTTCGGAAAATCATCGTCGTCGGCGACGATTCAGTCGGCGACATCGACGCGCACCTCGCCAACGTCCGCCGATTCCTCGCTTTCCTGGAACGCGACAACCCCGCGTGGCAGGCCCTCGCCGTGACGACGACGTCCGCCGTCTCCAGCATCCGCGAGGTCATTCGCGGCGTCGCCCCCGACCTCATCGTCGCCCATCGCGATCTCGGCGAAACCTCGCGACGCACGGAACGCAGCCTCGGCGTCATCCTCGACGAACTCCTCTGGGATTCGCCCACGCCCGTCGTTGTCCTCCCCGACGACAATGACGGCAAGGCCTACGTCCCCGAGCGCCCCGCGCGGAAAGTCATGCTCGCCACGGACCATCTGACCGGCGACAACGCCCTCGTCGACTACGGCGCCCGCTTTACACCGGCGGACGGTACGCTTCTGATGGCTCACATCGAAGACGACGCGGTCTTCGAGCGTTACATGCAGACGATCGAGCGCATCCCCGACATCGAATCGGCCGTCGCCCGCGAGCGCATCCGCGAGCGACTCCTCGAGACGCCGCAAAGCTACATTGCCTCGTGCATCCAGGTCCTGCGCGACGCCGGACTCTCGATCCACGTCGAGGAAGTCGTCCGCTTCGGACATCGTGTCCGCGACTACGATCGACTCGTCGACGAACACGGCATCGAACTACTCTGTCTCCATACGGATTGGGATGACGCGCCCGCAAGACTCGGAATGGCCTACATGATCGCCACGCGCTGCCGGCGACTGCCGCTGTTGTTCGTATGACGCCAACCCAGGAACGAGGACCGGATCGTCAAGGATGATGCAGCCAAACGCCCTAGCCTCCGTGAACGCCCTGGCGACGTCGCTCCTCGCGTCCGGCACGACGACCGCGCCCGCGGTTCACGAACATCACGTATCGATCGGCACGACGATTTTCTTCGGCGTACTGCTCGCGGCGATGATCCTCGCGCTCGCCTTTGAGGAAAAACTCCACGCGAAGAAGTCCATTATTACGGGTCTCTTCGCCATCGTCGCGCTCATCATCGCCACGGCGATGAACCTGCTGCCCTTCGGCGAACTCACGAACCCGTGGGGCGAAGCGATCAAGATGCCGATCTACATCCCGGCCGTCGACTGGGGCGTCATCACGATCATTTTCGGCGCGGGCCTCTTCGTCGACGTCATCAGCCGTAGCGGCATCTTCACATGGATCGCCATCAAGCTGACCAAGGCCTCGCGCGGCGACCCCGTTCGGCTGCTGACGTACTACGGGACAATGACCGTCCTCTTCTCGGCCATGCTCAACAACGTCACGGCGATGATCATCGTCGGTTCGTTGACCGTCGTGTCGCTCCGCAAACTCAAGCGCGAATCCCTGCTGCTCGGCTTCCTGCTGACGGAAGGCCTCCTGACGAACGTCGGGGGTCTTCTCACGCTCATCAGCTCCGTGCCGAATATCATCGTCGGCAACATCGCGAAGATCGGCTTCCTCGAGTTCTTCAAGATCGCCGCCCCCTATGTCGTCGTCACGACGCTCGTCACGCTCTGGCTCGCGAAAAAGCTCTTCGGCATCAGACGCCTCGCGACAGACGTTGAACGACAGGAAGCCGCGGCCCTCGTCGCCACGTTCGACGAGAACGACGGCATCGAAAGTCAGCGATTCTTCTACTTCAGCGCTGTCAGCGGCGCACTGTTCATCCTTGCACTGTCGTTCCAATCCATCCTGCCGCTGGAAAAAGAACTCGGCATGGGTTTCGTCGCCCTCTTCTTCGCGGCGATCGTCCTCGTCGCCTACAAGCACGAGGTCCACAAGTTCTACGCCGCCGTTGACTGGGACTTGCTCGGCTTTTTCGCGTCGCTGTTCGTCGTCATCAACGTCATGGAACACGCGCAAGTCCTCGCGTGGCTCGGAAAAGGCATCGGCAAGCTCATCGAACTCGGCGACATCGGCGGATCCGCCGCGCTCCTGGCCGGCGCCGCCGGCGCCAGCAGCGTGACGGACAACATCCCCCTCGCCGCCATGCTCGCCAAGATCCTCGGCGCCGCGGGCTATCCGCCGGATTCCCCGCTCTGGTGGTGCGTCATCTTCGGCGCGAACCTCGGCGGCAACATCACGCCGATCGGCTCCGCATCGACCGTCGTCGCCGTGACGATCATCCATCGCGAGAAGCTGCACCTGAGCTTCGGCGGCTTCGTCAAGACGGCGATCGTCTTCGCCGCCGTGCAGATCGCCCTCGCCATCGCATACGTCCTCGCCGCCGCCGCCATCGGCTGGATCTAACCCGGTGGCCCACCCTTTCAAGGGTGGGGTCGCGATGATCAAGACCTGGGGAATCGCTGAGGCGCCGAGTGCCACTGGGTGCTTGCCACCCAGTGCCGGGTGCCACTGCTCTGTGAGCAGTGCCGCTCGTCAGCGAATGCACATGTTGCGCGGGTGCCATGCCGACCCCCAAGGTCGGCACGCCCGAGAGTGCCACTGCTCTGTAAGCAGTGCCGCTCGCCAGCGAATGCACATGTTGCGCGGGTGCCATGCCGACCCCCAAGGTCGGCATGCCCGAGAGTGCCACTGCTCTGTGAGCAGTGCCGCTCGCCGGCGCATGCACAAGTTGCCCCCAACCCCGACAGCGCCTTGAATACCCTCGATATGAATATCCACCCCTTCAAAACACGACCGGCCATCGAAAACGCCCCTTGGGGCCGCAACAACTGGCCGTTTCCAATCAACGGCGACAAGTCAAACATCGCCGCGATCCGACTCATCAATGACAACGCCGCTTGCGCCGACGCCGATCAAACCCTCGCCGATCGCACCAGCGCATGGAACGAGAACCTCCTGGGTCGCGCCGCCCCCCTCGGCCGCATTCCCTACATCGCGCGCTGGCTCGGCGCTGACAAAGACACGCCCATCCACATCACGCCCGACAACGCCGACGCGCACAAGGCCTGGTACATCGTCGACGCCGACGACGGCGCCCGCATCCATCGCGGTCTAAGACCCGGCGTTTCGATCGACGCACTGCTGAAGGCGCCGACGGAGGACGATGCGCGCACGCTGCTCCAACCCGTCGAAGTAAAACGCGGTCAATGCTACTACATCGCCCCCGGCGTGCCGCACGCGATCGGCCCCGGCGTCGTCCTCGCCGAAATCCAATCGACGACGGGGCACAACATCGAACTACCGAGCGATGATTCAACCACTACGGCATTACTTGAGAGCAGCGGCACGCAACCCGACATTGCCGCCTTCGAGAAACGCACGCACGTCACGAGCCTCTTCACGACTGTCACGCGATTGATCACGTCGCCGACGTTCTACATCGAGCGCGTCCGCTTCATGGGCGAACTCGAACAGGAGATCCCCTACGCCGAACTCGTCTGCTGGCTGATTCTGGAAGGCACAGGCTCTGTTCAATGTGCAAAGCAATCGCCGCTCCCCTTCGCCCCCGGCGACTGCGTCATCCTTCCTGCAAACATGAAGGAACCGAAGCTGAGAACGGAATCGGACTGCGTCTGGCTCGAAATCACGATCCCCGTCGAAAGCGATCTCGCCGCCTACCCTCGCCCAGACGCCGCGTATCTCCAGGCCAACGAAGGCACGGCCAACCATCCGATCCCGCTGAACATCTCGATCGATAAGAAGGATTAAAGGGTGCCCCATCTCCGAAGGAGGTGGGGTTCACGATTTCGAAAGTGAACAAGCTGCGAGGCGCCAAGCTTGCCCCAAAGGCAAACATGTGTGCGTGTCGCCGGGCACTTCATCCGAAATGGCGGGCAACGCGAGAAAGACGAGCCGTGCTCCGGCGTTATGATGTTCGACGCCGGAAAACTCGCATGAAAAACATGCCGGAGAAGGGACCCATCGTGGATGAGCCGACATTACGCGCAACGCAAGTCGACGACAGTCGCATCGCTGTCCGCGTCGAACATCACAACAATCGGATCGACGATCACTGGACGTCGCATCCCGGCGTCGGTGTTTTGGCATGGAACATCAGCCTTGCCGTCGCGTTTCAAGTCATGTGGCTCATCAGCCCTCGCATGATGATCACGGCGTGGCTCATCGCGGGACTCTTTGCCGTCTGGCAGGATCGTAGGGAATTCCTCGATCATTTCTCAGAGTCACGCACACGACGCGGCGCCGTCCTGGGCTCTGCGATCATTCTCGTGTTTCTTGCATTTGCAATCGCATTCGCGCCGCTTTACCTCGCCTTCAGAACGAGCGACCGCGTCAAGAAGAATCGCCGGCAGCGTATTAATGAACAGTTCGATATCAAGGATTCGCAATTCAGTTCTCGCGTCACATGCCACGGTGAGCCCGCGGAACTCGCGCCACTCCTCGACATTCATGATGCGCCATTCGAGCCTGTCATTATCCTGAGTCGGGCCGACGTCTTCCCGAGAGATTTCGGGAGCTGGGGGATGGCGGCACTCCTGATCGCTTCATTCTCCGTAATCACATTCGGTTTGGTAATCGGAATCTGGTTCACGAATCGATTCACCGGCTCACTCGCGCCCATCGCGCAAGGTGTCATCCTCGCAACACTCGTGGGAATCGGATGGCCACTCGTAAGGCTGTGGCGAACCGTTTGCGCGGAGTACTATCGCATCGTCCCCGGCCGCATCGACATCATGAAATTCAGACCCTTCCGGACGAAGGGACGAATTATCGATCAAATCAACGTGCGTAACGCTCGCGTGGATGTCGAATTCAACAAGCAGCAAGCCTACATCAGGACAACGGACGATCCGCCCCGCCAAGTGCTACTTTCACTTGCCAATGGCGAACCCCACGCCTTCGCCGAAGCCATCTTGAAAGCCGCCATCTGCAGCAGTCCCGCTCCGCCTTTGCCTGACGACGAACTCCTCGGTTGAGTCATGTTCCTGCGGGACTTGACCTCGCCGGAACTTAGGCGCGTCGCGCCATTCCATCGTCGCGCCCCCATCGCTGAAGCGATGGGCCACAAGGCGTTCATTATTCTTGCGTTTTGACTTTTTCCGATTTTGACGTTTCAGCCGATCTTCTCACAAACGCCTCGATCGCCTGATACTCCGGCAGGCCAAGCTTATCGTACGCCTCCGCCGTATTTCGATTCCGATCTTCTGCCCGCTGCCAGAATTCCCGCGCATCGCTCGGCCCCGGAAACAGCGCCTTGTCCTTCTGCGACTGATGTCGAAAAACCGCCAGGCGCTTGCGCTCCACTTCATCCGGGCTCAGCGGCACGGCCATGTCAATCTCATGCGGCTCCCACTCCTGCCACGCGCCGCGATAGTGCCACACGTCGCACGTCCGCATCCAATCCCGATCGCGCAGCGTCTCAATCGCCCGTTCGATCGCCGACAGGCACACGCGATGCGTCCCGTGCGGGTCCGACAGATCGCCCGCCGCGTAAATCTGGTGCGGCTTCACGCGCTCCAACAGCGCCGCGACGATCAGGACATCCTTGTCGCTCAGCCGATCCTTGCGCACGCGCCCCGTCTCGTAGAACGGCAGGTCCAGAAAGTGAATCCGCTCGCTCGCCACGCCGGCGAATCGCGCCGCCGCCCGCGCTTCGGTCCGCCGAATCAATCCCTTGATTCGCTGCAGCTCCACGCTGTCGACATCCCCCGGCGCCTTCTCGCCGATAAATCGATGAATCGCCTCGCGAATGCCCGCAACCTTCTCCTCGCTCATCAGCGAAAACGCGCCGCAGAACTCGTTCACGAAGTCCGTCATCCGCACGGCCTCATCGTCCCACACGGCGATATTCCCCGACGTCTGATAGGCGACGTGCACGCCGTGCCCCTGCTCGCACAAGCGAATCAACGTGCCGCCCATCGAAATCACGTCGTCATCCGGATGCGGGCTGAATACGACGATCCGCTTCGGAAACTCACCGTTCGGACCCGTCGACGCCTCGCCGTTCGGTTTGCCGCCCGGCCAGCCCGTGATCGTGTTCTGCATCCGCTTGAAGACTTCGATGTTGATGTCGTACGCACTGCCGCGCGACGCGATCAACCCCTGAAGGCCGTTCTCGTTGTAGTCCTCTTCCACGAGTTTCAGAATCGGCTTTCCCACGCGCGACGCCAGCCAGATAACGGCCCGACGGACCGTCGGCGCATTCCACTCGCCGCCGAATTTCACGATCGGTCCCAACAGCCACGGCGTCTTGATCGCCGTCAATTCGCCGGCAGCCGCACGATCCGCGATGAAATCCACGCATGGATGGCTCTGCAGAAAGCTCGCCGCGACGGACGCCGTGACTTCGCCCTCGATGGCACGCGCCAGAATCGACGCCTTCTGCTCGCCGAACGCCAGCAGCAATACGCGCTTCGCTTCGAGAATCGTCCCCACGCCCATCGTGATCGCGCGCCGGGGTACGTTACGCTCGCCGAAAAAGTCCGACGCCGCGTCCATCCGCGTCACGCGATCCAGTGTGATCAATCGCGTGCGACTCAGCTTCGACGAACCCGGCTCGTTGAAACCGATGTGACCTGTCCGGCCGATCCCGAGGATCTGCAGATCCAGCCCGCCCGCTTCGCGAATCTGCCCCTCGTAATCTCTGCAATACGCCTCGACGGCTTCCAGCGGAATCGTCCCATCCGGTATATGCACATTCGCCGGATCGATGTCGATGTGATCGAACAACGACTCCGCCATGAACCGATGATAGCTCTGAATCGCAATCGGATTCATCGGCCAGTATTCGTCGAGATTGAACGTCACGACGTTCGCGAACGAAACGCCCTCGTCGCGATGCAGCCGGACGAGTTCGTCGTAAACGCCCTGCGGCGTCGACCCCGTCGCCAAACCGAGCACGGCCCGGCGCCCTTCGCGAGCCCTCGCCTGGATCAGATCGGTGATCTCCCGCGCGACGGCAATCGCTGCGTCCGTATTGAAGTCGAAAACTCGAACCTTGTGGCTCGATTCAACCGTCTTGCCGATGTCCGCCGCCTGAAGTGTCAGAACCGAACCGAGCATCGCATGCACTCCTTCGCATCGCCACTCCATCGAAAATCAGGGAAGCACGGCACATCTACGCGTCGAACAACCCCGCCTCGTCCGCACCCGATTCCGAATGCGACGCCGGCGCTTTCAGCCCCAGATGCGTGTAAGCCTTCGGCATCGCGCATCGCCCCTGCCGCGTCCGCGTAATGAAACTCCGCTGCAACAGAAACGGCTCGACCATGTCTTCAAGCGTGTCGCGCGACTGCCCCATCGTCGCCGCGATCGCCTCGATCCCTGCCGGTCCCCCGCGATACGTCTCAATCAACGCCGTCAGATAGGCGCGATCCAGCCGATCCAGCCCCGAACCGTCGATCTCCTCGATTCGTAGCGCCTGTTCGACGACAGCCGTCGTGATCCGACCGTCCCCCTTCACCTGTGCGTAGTCGCGAATCCGCTTTAGCAGTCGATTCGCCACGCGCGGCGTGCCTCGCGAACGTTCGGCGATCATCGCCATCGCGTCCGGCGCCGCCTCGATTTCCAGCCGTTTCGCCGAGCGCCCCAGGATCTCCGTCAGATCCTCGGCGTCGTAGAAGTCCAGATGATAGCGCAGACCAAACCGATCGCGCATTGCCGGCGACAGCATTCCCGCACGTGTCGTTGCGCCGATCAGCGTGAAGCGCTTCAGGCGGAAGTTGACGGTCCGACCGCCGACGCCGCCGTCGATCGTGAAATCGACGCGGAAGTCCTCCATCGCCGGATAGAGAAACTCCTCGACGACCTTGTTGAGCCGATGGATCTCATCGACGAACAGAATGTCGCCCTCGCCGAGATTCGTCAGCGTGCTCATCAACTCGCCCGGCTTCACAATCGCCGGACCGCTTGTGATGCGAATGCGCTCGGCAACGCCCATCTCCTCCGCGATCACATGCGCCAGCGTCGTCTTGCCGAGCCCGGGCGGTCCATCCAATAGCACGTGCTCCAACGGGTCCTTCCGCTGACGCGCCGCGCCGATTGCAATAGACAACTGATCGATCACGGCGCGCTGACCCACCCATTCGTCGAACTTCTTCGGCCGCAATGCCCAGTTCGAAGGTTCTTCGACCTCGCTCCGGACGTCTGTACTGATGATTCGATCGCGCATGAGATTGCTCGATGCCTGCTTACGCCTTCAGCGCCCGGCCCTCGTTCTTGAGCCGGTACACCGCCGTCACCCATTCGTCCGCGCCGTTCAGTCGCTCGTTCGCCTGCGCAATCCGCGCGATCCAACGCTCCGCATCATTCCGACTGTCGCCCCACGCCACGAGAATCTCGATCGCATCCTGCTGATCCGCCGAAAACGCGGGACGCGCGACTGCCTCATGCACGATGTCCGCCATCGCATACGTTCGCGCCTTGCCGCGCAGTTCCGCAACGATCGTCTCGGCCATGCGCTTGCCGATGCCGGGCAGCTTCGTCAGCGCCGCGGCGTCGCCCGTTTCGATCGCCGCCGCAATCCGACCGGCCGGCGTCGACAGCGCCTTCAGCGCTTTGCGAATACCCATGTTCTTCACGCTGATAAACAACCGGAAGAACGCCCGATCCTCAGCATGCAGAAATCCGACAAGCCGCGGTGTCAGGTTGGATCCCGCGCCGGAACCTTCGAAATACTGCAGCGTGTGCAGGGAAATCACGTCCCCCAGGTCCGCAGCCAGTTCCGATCGGGCATACGCCGGCACCATCACTTCATACGACAGGCCATCGCGATCGATGATTGCGGCCTCGTCCGTCATTTCGACCAACTTGCCCTGGATTCGAACGATCATCGACCGCCCCCTGCCGCCATTGCCGCCTCGTCGCGCTGCGTCACTTCCGCGCAGACGGCGATCGCCAGCGCGTCGGCCACGTCCGCCGGCTCCGGTAACGCGCCCAATCCGAGCACGTGCGCAATCGCCTGCTGCATCTGCCGCTTGCCGGCGTGACCGTTGCCAGTCAGCGTCTTTTTGATTTTCGTCGCCGGCAGACTGAGCACGCGCACATTCGCGCGCGCCGCGGCCAACAGGATCACGCCGCGCGCATGCCCCATCATGATTGCCGTCCGAGGGTGTTTGTAGTGTGCATAGAGCGCCTCGACGGCGACAAGATCCACTTCGTGCTCGTCGAGGATTTCCGCCAGGCCCGCATCGATCTCGCACAACCGCCTCTCGAGGGGCATCGACGCGTCCGATCGAACCACGCCCGCGTCAATCGCACGAAGCGGCGAGGTTTCGATCACGGCGTACCCCGTCCGCTCCAATCCCGGATCAACTCCGAGAATGCGGCGCGCAGAGCCGTCGGATGCGTCTAGTCGATGCGCCACCGAGTGCCGTCCTTGCCGTCCTCGAGCGTGATGCCGAGCTTCGTCAGTTCATCCCTGATGTGGTCGCCGATCGCATACTGCTTCGCTTCGCGGCTCATTTTCCGAACGTTCACGAGCAATTCGACGAGTTGCGGCAGCTTGCCGTCGTCCCCGATCGCCCTCGCCGCCGGCCGCCGCTCGAACAGGCCCAGCACGTTGCCCAGCGATACAAGCGTCCCGCCCGCCGCCCGCAGCATATTCCGCGGCAACTCGTCGGAATGCGTCTCCAGCTTCGCCGCGTCGATGTACTTGTTCATCGCGTTGGCGATCTCGAATAAGACCGCGATCGCCCCCGCCGTGTTGAAATCGTCGTCCATCTCCTCGAGAAACCGGACGCGCAGATGCATCAACTCGTCGAGGAGATCCCGACCGCGTGGATCCAGCTCCGCATCGCGCATGCGCTCGATCTGCATCTCCGGCTTGTAGGGATCCGAATTCGTCACGCGCTCAACGCGCTCCAGCAGTCGGCGGAACGTACCAAGGCCCGACTTCGCCGCCTTGAGCACCTCATCCGAAAAATCAATCGGCGATCGATAGTGCGATTGGAGGATCAGGAATCGCAACGACTCCGGATCATGCTGCTTCAGCAGATTCGCGATCTGCAGCGACTCCATGACCTTGGCCATCTCCGGATCTGACTTCGCGATCTTCTTCGTGTTGAAACGCGTCAGACCGTGATGCATCCAGTATTTGGCGAACGTCTGCCCCGTCGCACATTCCGCCTGGGCGATTTCGTTCTCGTGATGCGGAAACTTCAGATCCAATCCGCCGCCGTGAATATCAAACGTCTTGCCAAGGTACTTCATCGCCATCGCCGAACACTCGATGTGCCAGCCGGGGCGCCCCACGCCCCACGGCGCCTGGTATTTCGCGCTCGCCGGCTCGCCCGGCTTCGCCGCCTTCCACAACGCGAAGTCCCCCGGGTTCCGCTTCGCCGCCTTGACGAGCCCCTCCCGCGTCCCCGACTCCTGATCGTCCGCCTTGCGATTCGTCAGCTTCCCGTAGTCCTCGTCCTTCGAGACGTCGAAATAGACGTCGCCCTCGACGACGTAGGCGTGGCCCTTCTCGATCAGATCGTTGATGTGATCGATGATCTCCTGGATATGCTCGCTCGCACGCGGCATGTAGTCGATGTTCTTGACGCCCATCGCGCCCATCGCATCGACATATTGCCGCTCCAGATCGCGCGCCAGTTCGAGCATGTCGCGACCTTGCGCCTCCGCCTCCGCGATTAACTTGTCCTCCACGTCCGTCACGTTCAGAACCCACGTCACTTTGAAGTTCTTGAACGTGAGGTATCGTTTGATCACGTCGAAGATCACCGGGCCGACCGCGTGACCGATGTGCGACGGCTTGTACACCGTCGGTCCGCACAGGTAGATCCCGACCTCGCCCGGCTTGACCGAATCGAACAGTTCCTTCTCGCTCGTCAGCGTGTTATAGAGGCGTAGTGTCATATGCTTGCAAGTTCTCGTTGTGTTCCACTTGTTCGACAATTCGCCGGACAACTCAGCCCGACGCTTCGCCGCATTCCGACGCTCGCTGCTCTGAAAATCGCCGAAAGGGTGCCATGCTTGCCCTCAAAGGCAAGCATGCCGGCGCGTTGTCGGCGACTTTCATCGGAAATGGCGAGCAAACCGATCATGCCGTCCTGGTGCGAGCTCTCTTGCTGGTACGAGAGTCCTTTCTCGTACCCATCCTCGCTGGTACGAGAATCCCTTCTCGTACCTATCCCCGATCGCTGGTACGAGAACCCCTTCTCGTACCTATCCCCGCGGGAATCCCCTCCCGCGGGTGGCCCACCCCTTCAGGGGTGGGGGCGCGACGACACGCACTCCACAGCGTTCATCACACCCGCCGCAGCCCGGCGATCGCCGTACAGGCCATCGCGTCCCCGCGACCGACCGCGTCGACGCCCTCGTTCGTCTTCGCCTTCACACTGACGCATTCCGCGTCGAGCCCCAGCAATTCCGCGAGGCGCTCGGCAATGGCGGCCTTCATCGGCGACAACTTGGGCCGCTCCGCATGAATCACGATGTCGACGTTGACGGCAGCATACCCCAAATCCCGCACGCGCTCGACGATCTTCTCGAGCAGCTTTGTCGAGTCCACGCCGCGCCATTGCGGATCCGTATCCGGGAACTGCTCCCCGATGTCCGGCAACCCCGCCGCCCCGCAAAGCGCGTCGATCAACGCATGACAGACGATATCCCCATCGCTGTGCCCCGACAGCCGCTTGTCGTGCGGCACATCCACACCGCCCAGCCGAAGCCCGCTTCCCGGTTCCAGCCGATGCAAGTCCGTCCCGATCCCGATGCGATGAATGATGTGATCCAAAGACACGGATACCTCACCCGTAGGGTGGGCCGTGCCCACCTTGAATTTCTCGATCTTGAGTTCGTAGGTCGGATCATCGACCCGACACGCCAACGCCGGGCGCCAAGCCAAACCCCAACGCTGGAGGCCCGCTCTCCCTACTTTTGACTTATTGACGTCTTCAAATTTCAGCTTTCCGCCGAGTGGCCCACCCCTTCAGGGGTGGGGTCACGATGATCGAACCCGTGGAATCTGCAGTCTTGCAGAGCGGGGCACGGCCCACCCTACCCTTTTTTTGATTTTGCTTGCTGGGACGAGATTCCCTTCGGGTACCCGTCCCCACGGGAATCCGTTCCCGACGGGTCCATTTCAGCTTTCAGCGTTTCGGTTTTCAGCTTTCAACCGTTCCACGTCCCCGAAAACACCTCCGCCGCCGCACCCGTCATGAAAACAGACCCGTCCTCCTCGGGCCAGGCGATCTCCAGCTCACCCCCTGGCAAGTGCAGCAGCGTCGAACGATCGAACCGATCCTCCAGAACGCCCGCCACATGTACGGCGCACGCCCCCGTCCCGCACGCCTGCGTGATCCCGCTGCCGCGCTCCCACGTCCGCATCGTCGCTTCGCCGCGATGCGTCACCTGCACGACATGGAAATTCACGCGATTGGGGAACATTGCATGCCGCTCGACCAGCGGTCCGATCCGCTCCAGCTCGAACGCATTCACATCGTCGACGAATGCGACTGCGTGCGGATTCCCCATCGATACGCACGTGATATTCAGCGTCAGGCCGCCCACCTTCAACGCGGAATCGATGCAACGCTTGTAATCAAACACGATCGGTATCTCGCTTGACGCCAGGATGGGAGCCCCCATATCCACGCGCACCCGCTCGACTTTCCCGTCACTTCCGAGATAAGCGATCAACGCCAGCACACCGCAATCCGTCTGGACGCGCACCAGCCGCTGCCCCGCGGGATCGTTCCCCGTCGGCGAACATAATCCATGATCGACGGCATACTTGCCGACGCAACGCACGCCGTTTCCGCACATCTCGCCGCGCGAACCGTCGGCATTGAACATGATCATTCGGACATCGGCATCAACACCCCTTTCCGGCGGTGCGATCAGAATGAGACCGTCCGACCCGATCCCCCGATGCCGATCGCTCACGACGCGCGAAATCTCCGGCGCCTCAACTGCCGACATAGCAACGTCAAAGCAGTTGACGTAAACGTAATCATTCCCCAGCCCGTGCATCTTGGTAAACGCAAACTTCATGTTCATTCCATAGGGTGGCCCATCCTTTCAAGGATGGGGTCTCGATGATCGAACTCGAAAAGTGGCTGACGCCGCTCACACCACGACGGCTGGCCCACCCCTTCAGGGGTGGGGTCACGACGATACGCCCCCTGAAATCGCCGTACACCCATCCTACCACTCTTGACTTTTCGACTTTTTGACTTCTCGACGCTTTGACCTCCAGGCGCCTTACAGTTTTCAGCTTTCAGTTTTCGGCTTTCAGCGTTTACGCGCGCACCATCCGCAACCCGAATCCCTTCATCTCGTATATCGTCGTCCCATCCACCGTCAGGAATCCACTCGCCACAACGAGCGGCTCGTCTCCATCTTCGACCCGCGTGATGACCGCCTCAACCTCGACGTGCTTGTTCATCGGCAGAATCTGCCCGCGATATGCCCACGTATGCTCCAGCCCCGTCGCAATTCCCTCGAACCGATGCGTCGCCGCCAGATGACCCCAACGCTCGATCGCATACGCCTTCAGCAACTGCAGGAACGACTCCAACCCCAGCGAACCCGGCCAGACCGGGTCCTGGTAGAAGTGCGCCTTGAAAAACCACGCATCTGGATCAACGGGGGTCGATCCGCGCACGAACCCAAGTCCGGCCGGCCCGCCGACAAGCGATACGGCGTCGATCCGATCCAGCATCAGGAACGCCCGCGCCGGTTGCACCAATCCTTCAAACGCAGGCACAGCGCCTTCCGCGTCATCCGGCGTCCACGGCGAACGCTTCTCAAACTCAAACGCCATCGCGTTCGCCAACGCCGCCGCATCCGCTGCAAACCTGCGACCTTTCGCGTCTCGTATCCCCAGTTGCTGCGCCAACGCCGCCTTCGAAAAGAACCCGAATGACGTCGTTCCCTCGTACACGCATCCCTGCGCGTCGAAGACCTGCATGTCATATTCCTGAATGATCATCCCGCCCGCTTCGTTCACATTCGTCATCCGCACGCGGACTGTCAGCATCCCCGTCCGCGGATGCACTTCCCGATGCAGCGTCGCCGTTCCGCCCAGATTGCGGAAGCTCACGTCCGTCTTGCTCCGTAGCGCCGAGCCGCAATACGCCGCCAGCCACCCGCAGGGCTGCAGCGCCGCCTCCAATAGCACCGCGAACGGCATCGTCGGCTGGCGATTCGCCGAGAAATACCACGCATCCGCCGGTACGTCGTACTCGCTCGTGATCCAGTCCGTCGGCTTCAACACGAACGGTTCATCGTTGACTTCAACCACGCGATCCATGAACTGGAACGGCGGCCCCGGCAACCGCGCAATCACGCGCTCCGAGTCAAACACCCGATACGGATCCCCAAACGCCTCAGACGGCCGCCCATTCGAATAAGCCAGAATCGAAGCCTTGTCGTATACGATACGCTCCCCTCCGTAGGGTGGGCCGTGCCCACCAAGGGCGTCGAGGGCGCCACCCTCATCCCGGTGGGCAGGGCCCACCCTACGAGATCCTGTTTCAGCTTTCAGCGTTTCGCCCGGGGGGCCCACCCCTTCAAGGGTGGCGTCACGACGATCGATCCCGGAGGGACCGCCACGCGAAACAGGTCCATCATTTTGACGTTTCGACTTTTCGACGTCTTGACGTTTCCAAGCGTTCTCAATCCCCTCGCGCGACAACCCACGCAAAGAAAGCGACATGTCCAGCATCTGAACAATCTTCCGCCCGTCCCCAAGCATCAGCGCATCCGCAATCACGTAAGGCTCAGGCCCGTAACCGATCTCCTTGATGTCGACTTCGTAATGCACCTTCCGCGTCACCTGCGTCACCGGTCCCCTGCACTTCAGCGCACTGGGAATATGCAGCAGCGGCTGGTACGAAACCCCCGCCTGCTCGCCCACCCAACCGAGCCGCAACAGGAAGAACCGCAACGCGTGCACGCAGCACTCGTACATCAGCGTGCCCGGCATCGTCATGTCGTCAACAAAGTGACACGTCAGGAACCAGTCATCCGGATGAATATCCGCCTCGGCGCGAATCCGCCCCAACCCGAACCGACCACCATTCGGGTCCAATTCCAGCACGCGATCGAACAACTTCATCCGGCCGCCCGGCAACCGCAGCGGATCGTTCAGCCCGAGTCCCGCAAACAACGCGCCGAAGCAACCCTCGAGATCCCCCGCCCGCAGCGCCGCCACCTGTTCATCCGAATACGACTCGACGCGATCGAACGGAACCAGTTCGCGCCACGAAGGATCGCGCCGGCCCGGCGTCGGCTTCGTATCCTCCGCAGTCAGAATGATGCCGCCGCTCTTCGCGATCTCCTCGTTGGTGAAGAACCCCGCGCATCCGTTTCGCATCGTCAGCACCAGCCGATCGCCGATCGTCCCGTCGAACCGGAAGAAGAACAGGTACGTCTCGCCCTGCTTCACGAAGCGATCGATGTGAATGTCGTAACGAATCGTCTCGCCGACGCGCGGTAATTCGCTGTGGAACTCGACCGTCGCATCGAGCAGCCGATATGCCCGCGTCCCTTTCACCGCCAGGTCGATGCCGAGGTAGCTGCACAGAAACAAGTCCGCCTGCCCCGCCTCCACGGTAATGCAGACCGGCGCCACCCCGCCGTCCAGATACCACGCGCCGGGCAGTACGTCGTGCTCCGTCACCACGCGCCCATGCGACAGCGACGCAATCTCCGCCTCGACCGTCAGAATCCGATCGACAAGCATCAACGGCTCCGCCGGCAACCGTACGCGCACCGGATAGGCATCCACGCCCGCAAACTGCCCCCCCAGCACGTTCCCCAGCTTCCCAACCGCAAACTCCATGCAAAGCTCGCGCGGGAACATGGGTGGGTTCTCGATGATCGATTGTTCGGGTGCCATGCCGACCCCCAAGGTCGGCATGCCGTCGCTGGTGCGAGATTCCCATCTCGCACCCACCCCCGCAGGAATCCCTTCCTGCAACAGGGTGCCATGCTTGCCCTCAAAGGCAAGCATGTCCGACTCCGCGGAAGCGCTTACATTCGGATTCACGCCCGGGTGCCCCACCCCTTCAGGGGTGGGGGCGCGATGATACGACTCCGGGTAACCCTTGATGTCGCCGGGTGCCATGCCGACCCCTAAGGTCGGCATGTTATTGATGCCAGATTGATCGCTGGTGCGAGATTCCCATCTCGCACCCACCCCCGCAGGAATCCCATCCTGCAACGGGGTGCCATGCTTGCCCTCAAAGGCAAGCATGTCCGGCTCCGCAGAAGCGCTCGCATTCGGATTCACGCCTGGGTGCCACTGCTCTGTGAGCAGTGCCGACGAATCGCGCGACGCCGCGTGCCACGGGGCGCTTGTCACCCCGTGCGCCCCATCCCCCGGCAACTCCCCGCGCCGCAACGCCTCCTCAACCAACTCCATCTGAATCTGCGTCGCGCGCACCAACCCCGCGCGTCCCGCCTCAGCAAACCGCATGAACGCCTCATGCGCCGCAGCCGTCGCCCCCGCAGCCTCCAACATCACCCGCGCATGTTCGGGCATCGTTTCAGAATCTTCCAAATGACCCACCGTCGGGTGGCCCACCCTTTCAAGGGTGGGGTCCCGCTGGTACGAAAATCCCTTCTCGTACCCATCCCCGCCGGGTGCCATGCCGACCCCTAAGGTCGGCATGTCCCATGCCACTGTGGGCTTGCCATCTCGCCCCCCCTCTTCGCGGGAATCCCTCCCCGACAAAGCACCGGCGTCAGCCGGCTGCTCCTCAGCATCGCGTGCCACTGGGTGCTCGCCACCCAGTGCCCCCGCCAAGTGCCCCACCCCTTCAGCGTTAGGCTCGCGACGATACGACTCATCAATCTCGCCGCGTTTCCCGACAAACGCTTCCAACCCGTCAAGCTCCGCCGCCACGCCGCCAACCTGAACAGAAACAACCCGTCGCCCGGACGAGGGTGCATCGACAACTCCATCATTCTGACTTTTTGACATTTTGACGTTTTGAAGTTTCGAAAGCGCCACCGGCAACCGCTCCGCCAGACACGCCGCTGCCAATCGCATGACAGCCGCCACCTCCGATTCTCCCGGCGCCGCCCCCGCCGACATCACGAAGTGCGGCCGATCCCCCAGGATCCGGCGGATCATCCGCGTACACGACCCCTGCGGTCCAACCTCGACGAAACACCGCACCCCGTCCGCATACGCCTGCTCGATCAGCTTCGCGAAGTCAAAACCGTCCAGCGCCTGCGCCGTGATCGATTCCGCCGCCGCCGCCTGCGTCACCTCGTATGACCGCCCCAGATGACAGCTGTAATACCGAACCGAAGGATCGGGCCGCGTCTCCATCAAGTGCAGCGCCCGGTAGGCATCCTGGACGACCCGCACCGCGTCGAAATGCACCGTCGGCACGCTCTCGACTTGTACCGCCCGACACTTCAACCGCTCCCCGACAACCGCCAGCGCCTCGGGCAACCCGCCGACAACGCACTCCCGCGGCGCATTCACGATCATCAACCGCGCATGCGCCACGCCCTCCAGCGCTTTCCGCACCTCTTCCGCCGGCTTCGCGAAAATCACCGTTCGCCACGAAGCCGCTTGCGCATCATCCAATTGCCACGCACGCTTCAACGCATCGCGCTCGGCATACAGATCGCTCTTGAACAGGCTCGACGCGCTCATCCGCCGCCACATCTCGTCGGCATCGGGCCACGCCCGTGTCGCGAACAGACTCGTCGACTCGCCCAGGCTGTAACCGATCACGCTGCCGGGACGCAGCCCCATGTCGCATAGCACGTCGTGCATCAACATGCCGTACGCAACCTGCCCGAAGATCACCCGCCGCATGTCCGCGCACGCCCGCGCCGCCGCATCCAGCTCCCAACCGTCGCTCCAGTCATGGCGATACGGCGCGAACCACTCCACCATGCTGTGCGACGCCAGATGCTCGAACTCCGCATCCAACCGCCGAACCACCTGCGGCCATTGCGCCGCCACGGCGCGCCCCATCCCGATGAAGTGATTCCCCGACCCTGGAAACACAAACGCCAGCCCGTCCGTGGTTCCCTCGCGACCACGCGTAGGGTGGGCCGTACCCACCACGTCGACCGGGGTGGCCCGACCTTTCAAGGGTGGGTTCGCGATGATCGACCGCGACATTCCTGCTGTGTCGCCGTCGTCTTCACGCCCGTACGAATCACTTCCACCCAAAGCACCGGCGCCAGCCGGCTGCTCGTCGTGCCCCCGTGCCACTGGGTGCTCGCCACCCAGTGTCCGCCGGTACGAGAATCCCTTCTCCAGCTGGTACGAGAATCCCTTCTCGTACCCATCCCCGCGGGAATCCCTTCCCGCCAAGTGCCCCACCCCTTCAGGGCTGGGGGCGCGACGATGCGAATCCCCATGGAGACCCAACGGCGCCGGCGAATACCAAACCCCGTCGCGACCCTCCAACCGCACATCCGCACGAAATCTCAAGTGCTCAGTCGCAAGCGCGATCCGCGACACCAACTCATCGACCGACTCAGCAACCAGTGAAACGCACAGCGCATCCGTCGCCACATGCAATCCCGCATCCAACGACGCGCATAACACCTCCTCGATCGAATCCCCCGCGTCGCGCCCGCGCACAACAATCGCACGCAACGACTCAAGCGACGCGATCAGTCGAGCCGCATCACCCCCACTGCACGCGAACACCAACGGCATCGGCAACCCGATCGGCGATGCAACTTCGTCGCGCAACCCATCCGTCGCGCCGACGTACTCTTCCAACACGACATGCGCCGCGTTCCCGTCCGACGTGACCGCCGACACCCCCGCCCGCCGCGGCCCCGCCGCCCGATCCTGGTGCCAATACATCGGCGCCCTCGGCACATTCACACGCAAGCCGGACACCCCATCCTGCACCGACGATTCCGTCGACCCCGATTCAACCGACGACCGACCCACGATGTCAGCGGCGTCGCCCGCCAACAGTGACGCCAATCCACGATCCGCGACCGCCGGCAACATCCGCTCATGCACCACGAGCGCCGCCCGCACCAGCGAAACCAACCCAGCTGCCGCTCCGCAATGCCCGAAATTCGAGACAGCGGAACCAACCGTCACGACCGGGGTGCCACTGCTCTGAGAGCAGTGCCGGGTGCCATGCCGACCCTTAAGGTCGGCATGCCGCTGGTGCGAGGATCCCGTCTCGCAATGACTCCCACAGGAATCCCTTCCCGCAAAAAAAGCACCGGCGTCAGCCGGCTGCCGGGAGCCATGCCGACCCTCAAGGTCGGCATGCGCCGGGTGGCCCACCCCTTCAGGGGTGGGGGCGCGACGATGCGACGAAACGTGAACGTCCGCACCGCGCAACCCTCCCATCTCCACATACCCGATCGACCCCGCCGCAACACCCGCATCACGCAACGCCCGCCGAGTCGCCGCCGCAACCGCGCGCCCATCACGCGGCCCCGCCAACACCCCGCCGCACGTCGCCGTACCCGCACCGCGCACCAGCGCGTACACCCGATTCCCGTCGCGCTCCGCGTCGCTCAACCGCTTCAAAACGACACTCGCCGCACCCTCGCCGATCCGTGCATCCCCGTGCGCCAACGCCAGCCGCCAATCCCCCGCAAGATCGACGGCCCCGACAACACACACGTCCGTCTCGCCCAATTGCAACGACCGCGCCCCGATCTCCAGCGCCCGCAACCCCGACGCCTCCTCGCACGACACGCCGAAACTCGGTCCCCCGAACCGAAACTCCCGCGCCACCCGGCTCGCGATCATCCCGCCGAGATTCCCCACGACGCCGGGCGCATTCAGCGGCGCCTGGATTGACGCGATCAATCGATCCGTCCAGGCTGCCATCTCATTGGCATCCAGTGACAACCCCAACTGTGCCGCCCACTCCGGCGCCACCTGCCGCAGCCACCAGCGCAAATGGAAGTTCGTCGTCTCCGGATCCAAGGCCATCCCGACGACGACGCCCCATCGCGGATGCGGCTCCTTCGCCGTCAGCGTCGCATCCCGCATCGCCGCCGCCACGCTCTTCATCATCACCAGTTGCTGCGGCAGAATCTCCGCGATCTCGTTCGGCGGAATCTTGAACTCGCCCGTCGCCACATCGATCCGATCGAGATACGCCCCCACGTCGAGACCGCGCAGCGCATCCCCGATCAACGCCTCTGCCCCGCGCCATCGCTCCGCGCTGCGCTGACGAAACGCCGACGCCCCCGCGAACACGACATCGCGAAACGCATCCAGCCCTTCCGCCGCGCCAACCCGCGCGTCCATTCCCACGATCGCAACCGGCTCCAACGACGCCGGCTCCATCACGCGCGATTCGCTAGTGCGAGATTCCTCTCTCGCACCCACTCGCGATTCGCTGGTGCGAGAATCCTTTCTCGCACCCACTCCGGCAGGAATCCCTTCCTGCATCTCGGACGCCACACACGTTTCGCCCGTTGCCGGGAGTTCAACAACGCGAACCCCTTTCACGGTCGCCGCATCCCGCGACTCCTCGATCAGCACGTGCGCATTGATCCCCCCGAACCCGAACGCACTCACCGCCGCGCGCCGCAAACCATCCGCGCCGCGCGCCCGCCATTCGCTAGCTTCCGTCGGCACGAAAAACGCGCTGCCCGCCAGCGGAATCACATCCCCGCAATCGCGATAGTTCGCCGAAGGCGGCAACATGCCGTGTCGGATCGCCAGCAACGTCTTGATCAACCCCGCCGCACCGGCGCCCGTCAGCAGATGACCGATCATCGACTTGATCGACCCGATCGCGCAACGACGATTCCCCGCGTCGTCGCCTTCCCACAGCGACCGCAGACTGCGCACCTCGACGGCATCCCCCAACGGCGTGCCAGTCCCATGGCATTCAACCAACTCGACATCCCGAGGCCGCCAGCCCGCCGCCGCATACGCCGCCCGCATCGCGCGAAGCTGCCCCTCGCTATCCGGCGCCAGCAGGCTGCCACCGATATCGTTCGACAACCCGATCCCGCGAATCACGCCGTGGATCGCATCCCCGTCGCGCCGCGCATCGTCCAGCCGCTTCAGGACTACCGCCCCGGCCCCCTCGCCGACGACCAACCCATCGCTCGACGCATCAAACGGCGCACAGACGCCCGAAGGCGACAGCGCCCGCAATTGCGTGAACCCCATCTGCGTGTAAAGACAGTCCGGTCGCGAAACGCCGCCCGCGATCATCGCATCGCAGCGACCCAGCCGCAGCTCGTCGCACGCCAGCTTCACGGCATACAGGCTCGAAGCGCACGCCGCGTCCAGCGTGTATGAACCGCCGCCAAGCCCCAGCGCCTCGGCCACCAGCGCCCCCGGCAATGCCGTCGCGCGCGCATTGAGCGCATCCACGCGCCGCTCGAACGCACCCGCCGAAGCAATACCAAACCGTTCAAACAACCGCCGCCGAAATCGCTCGCCCAGCACTTCGCGCGTCATTGCCGACGCCCCGACCGTCGGTAGCGCGATCGCCGCCAGGATCACCCCCACGCGCCCGCGATCGACGTTGCCCATCCGCGCATCGCGAAACGCCTGCGCCCCCGCATGGACCGCCATCGAATAAACGGGATCAAGCCGCGCGAAAATCGACGCATCGATCTCCAGCCCCAGCCCCGACGCATCCAGCGAGAAATCGTCGTCCACGAAACAGCCGTAAACGCTCGCCACACTGTCGAGTCCATACCCGACAGGCACGCGCGCAGGATCCACAACCCAGCGCCCTGCCGGCGCCGGCCGTGAAAACGTCCGCCCACTCGCAATGTTGGACCAGAAGGACTCGACATCACGCGCCCCAGGAAAGACGCCGCCGAGTCCCACAATGGCGATCGGGCAATCCCGCATCCGCCGCCTCCCCCGTGTAGGGTCCGCTGTGCGGACCAGATTCCGTAGGTCGGGTCATCGACCCGACAACGGGCGCCACTACTGTGTCAGTTGAGTCCTCGTCGCCCGGATGCCATGCTTGCCCTCAATGCCGGGTGGCCCACCCCTTCAGGGGTGGGATCTCGATGATCGATCGATGGCTGGTGCGAGATTCCTATCTCGCCGGGGTGCCACTGCTGTGTCAGCAGTGTCCTCGCCACCCGGGTGCCATGCGTGCCCTCAAAGGCAAGCATGCGACGAACCATCCAACGCGTGCCACTGGGTGCTTGCTGGTGCGAGATTCCCATCTCGCACCCACGCGCTCTAGAACCTACTCCGCCGCCATCAACCCGCGCCGCTCAAACGCGCGCGCCAGATTCGCATCCACCGTACACTCATACCCGTCGATCTTCGCGACCACGCCACCGCCTGCCGCTACGAAGTACACGTCGCACACCATCTTGTTCCGCTCGCCCCGCGTCACTCCGATCGCGACAGACACCGGCTCGCGCGACCAATCCCGATACTGTCGATACGATCCAAACGCCGCCGGTAGCGACGGCGCCCCCAGCTTCTCGCGGCACCACACGATCGCCGCCTGGTACGCCGCATCAATCCCCAGCGGATTCGTCAGCCAATCGCTCCGCAACGGCTCCCGCATCCACGCGCTCGGCGCGTCACTCGCCCGAATCGCCGCGACCAGTCCGCCGCTGCCGATCCCATCGATCCGCTCGATCGCGTGCAGCGCCTCGCCGTGGAACAGCATCTGCCCGTAAATCGCATCCTTCGAACGATCGAACGATTCCGACATCAACGACGCCGGCGCCGCGTACGTCGGCGCCATCGCCAGCGCGCCTGCCGTCAACACCGCCGTCGCCCGCGCGTGCAGCACTTCCGACCCGTCGTCCGCCACACTGCGCAACTCCACCTGCACGTCGAACACGTCGCCGCTCCGCATCGCATTCGACGCGTGGAACCGCAACGTCCGCGCTTCACCGCTGAAGACAACGCCCTTGAACAACCGGAAATTGTCCATCCCCTGCAGTCGCAGGCCCGGGTTCGCGTGCAGCGCCGCATGCGCCATCCACTCGGAGATCATCGCCGCCGGCAGCACCGCACGACCATCGATCACGTGCGAAGCGAGAAACGGATGCGACGCCACGTCCACCTCGCGCTCGAACGCCACGTCAATCGAACTCGCAGCCGACGCCGTCTTCGACGATTTCGCCTTCGGCATCTCGAACGCATAGCCCAACACGACTTCCACGCTTCCGTCGTCCGCGTTCGACAGTTCTTCCGCAACCAGCTCCGCCCCGGCATCCAACGGTATCAACTCGACGCCGTGATTCTCGAACTCTCGCTTGAGCCCCGGCGTCACCATCCCCCCGTCCCAGGGCCCCCAGTTCATCGATACGACGCGGCAATGAGGCAACCGCCGAGCCAGTCGCTGCGAAATCTTGTTCAACACCTCGTTCGCCATCGCGTAGTCGATCTGCCCCACGTTGCCGCAACGTCCGCTGACCGACGAGAACATGACGATGTGGCGCAACGACTCCAGATCGATCGCATCCAGGACGTTTCGCAGTCCGAGCACCTTCGTATCCAGCACGGCCGCGAACTGCTCGCTCGTCTTCTGCTGAATTCGCTTATCCTCGATTCGACCCGCACCGTGAATCACGCCGCGAACAGGTCCATACGCCCGCTTCGCTGCGTCCAGCGCCGCGCGCATCGCCGCCGCGTCGCAGACATCGACCGGCACGTAACGCACCTCGCTGCCCGCCGCGCGAATGCGGCCCAGGTTCTCGCGAATCTCCCGTTGCGCCATCAAGTCGCGATAGACAGCCTTTACCTCCTGAGGCGTCGGCTTGTCGCCCCCCGGAAATGCGTTCTGCTTGATCGCCTGCTTGATGTCGCGTTCGTCGCTCAAACCCGCCATCCACGCAGTCTCCTTTTCGTCGACCTGCGTCCGCCCCATCAGCACCAGCGTCGGCTGATGTCGCCTGGCGAGCGCCAGCGCCGCCTCCGCCGTCACGCCGCGCGCGCCGCCCGTCACGACGACGACGTCGCCTTTCGCAATCGCGGGCGATCCCGCCGTCACGCGGGCTCGCTCGAGTTCGACCGTGCGCCGATGCGACGCATCCAGTCCGACTTCGACTGGCCCGTCGCATGACAGTTCGCGAACCACGACTTCCGCCGCCGCACGCGCATCCTTCCAGTCCACGGCCACGTCCAGCGCCCGACAGCACACGCCTTCCCATTCGCGCATCACTGTCTTCGGCAACGCCGCCAACCCGCCCTGCGCCGGATCGAAATCGCCGTCCAGCAGTCCGAACGCGCCGTCCATTCGCGCAATCGTCGCGACCAGCGCGCCGCCCGCATGCAGCGCCTTCAGAATCGGATCCGTCAGCGCTTTTGTCATCTCGAATGCACGCTTCAACATGCCTTCCGTCGCCGGCTCCCACGTCGAGTCAATCGCATGCGCCGAAGGCGCAACGATGATCAACGCCCCGACCTTCGCCGCACCCACGTCGAACGACGGATCCAGCGACACGAGCCGTGTCGCCCTGCCCGCAGCCTCAAACGCCTGCACAAGCGCCGCCGAAAGACCATTGCCGTCATCCGTGATCCAGATCTCATGCCCGTCCGCGATCGGCAGCCGCCCGCACGTCGCTTGCGGTAATTCCACCAGCGTCAACACCCGCCGCCTCGGGTCGAATTCAACAGCCGCATCCGTGCTCGCCTCAGGCGCCAGTTCCACTTGCGTCATCGTCTCTCCGCTTGAGTTGCTTGTTCCCGTGTCGATTCGCGACTCCGTCGCGAAGTACTCGACGATCTGCGCCAACGTGCGCATCGCGCCCATCTGCTCCGGCTTGACCGGCGGCATCTCGGGCAATCGCCCCTCGACCGCCGCCAGAATCTCGACCCGCTTGATCGAATCAATGCCGAGATCCGCCTCCATGTCCATTCCGAGTTCCAACATGTCCTGCGGATAACCCGTCAACTCCGCAACAACCTCCAGCAACACGCCGGACAACTGATGCGAGTTCGTAGGGTGGGCCGTGCCCACCACCGGCGAACCACTCGCCACTTGTGTGCCGGGCGCCATGCCAACCCCCAAAGTCGTCGGGTGGCCCACCCCTTCAGCGGTGGGGTCGCGACGATCGACGGACGGGTGGCCCACCCCTTCAGGGGTGGGGGCGCGACGATCGACGGCGTCGACACCATCCCTCTTCTGAGTGCCATGCTTACCCTCGAAGGTAGGCATGCCGGCCTGCTGACGCGAGTTCGTAGGGTGGGCCGTGCCCACCACCGGCGAACCATTCGTCACTTGGGCGCCGGGTGCCATGCCGACCCCTAAGGTCGGCATGCCATTCGCGCGTGCCACTGGGTGCTTGTCACCCAGTGCTCCCCCGCGTACCCCCGGGTATTCGCCACCCCCTGCTTCCGGATGCGAGTTCCCCCTATCGTTCGACGTCTCCAAACCCGCCGCGACAAACTCAACAATCTGCGCCAGCGTCCGAATGCTCCCCATATGATCCGGTTGCACGCCGCCGAACTCCGGTATCGCCTCTTCCAGCGCCGCAATAATCTCGACACGCTTGATCGAGTCGACGCCGAGATCCGCTTCCAGATCCATCCCCAGCTCGATCATCTCCGCCGGATAACCCGTCTTGTCGCAAACGACCCCGACAATCTGCTCCCCGATCCATTCGCGCGACACCCCACCGCGTGCCACTGGGTACTCGCCATCTCGTGCCGCTGGATACTCGCCGGGTGCCATGCCGACCCCCAAGGTCGGCATGTCGCTCGCGCGTGCCACCGGCTCGGGTGCCATGCCGACCCCCAAGGTCGGCATGTCTATCGCGCGTGCCACTGGGTGCTTGTCACCCAGTGTCGTCTGCTGGTGCGAGATTCCCATCTCGCGCCCGTCGCCGCGGGAATCCATTCCCGCCAAAGCACCGGCGTCAGCCGGCAGCACAGGTGCCACTGGCGGCTTGTTTGCCGGTGCCGCTCGCTCGTGGGAGAATCCCCTCGCGTCGGGTGCCATGCCGACCCCCAAGGTCGGCATGTCGCTCGCGCGTGCCACAGGGCGCTCGCCACCCAGTGCTGCCCCAGACGCCGATCGTCCATCTCCCGACAACCCGCGCCCATAAACCGTCGATTGCACCAGTCGCTGCTGCCCCTCGATCATCGCCTGGAACGCGCGCTGCGCCTGCTCCTGCCCCGCCAGAAACCGCTGATGCGCCTCCGCCGTCTGCTGCTGCAACTGCTGCATCGCCGTCAGACCCTGTTGCACCAGCCGTATCGCCTCGGGCAACATCCCGTCCTGCCTGTTCACCGAATCATCACTCATGCCAACCGCGCTCCGTCGAGCACCCTCAATTCCTGAACCATCCCGCCGTCTTGTCGATTTCTCACTCTCGGGTGCCACTGCTCTGTGAGCAGTGCCGGGTGCCATGCTTGCCCCCAAAGGCAAGCATGCCGCAGTGGCATTCCGACCCGGGAGTGCCGAGTGGCCCACCCCTTCAGGGGTGGGGGCGCGACGATGCGTTGCGCGCAGAAGCTCGGATCCTTCGTGCGCGGCATCGCGATGATCGATCGCCTGCGGATGCGAGATTCCCATCTCGCACGCCTCCCCAGCAAAAGCACCGGCGTCAGCCGGCTGCACCTCTCGTTCAGATGTCGCACCCGATACGCGCGCCAAGGTTTCCTCGCCACCCGTTGCCCCACTCACCTCAACCCGCGCGATCTCCTTGCGCGGCGTCGTCCGAATGTTCGCACCGTTCATCGGAACGACCATCTTCGGCACGCGCGGCTCTCGAACGGGCGCTTCCCACGCCGTCAGATCAACCGCATGCCCGCGCGCCGCCAGCCCGCACAAGACAGTCGCTAGATCACGAATCGCCGTCCGGCCATCCGATGCATCCATCGCCATCGCCGCAATCGACGCATCATCCGCAATCGACGCCGTCAATCGCGACAGCACCGACTTCGGTCCGACTTCAACAAACGTCGCGACGCCGTCCGCGCGCATCCGCGTCACTTCGCCGACGAAATCCACCGGCCGCGCCAACTGCTCCGCCAACAATGTCCGACACGCCGCCGTCTCCTCCGGATAGGCCTGCCCCGTCGTATTCGCGTAGACCGTCCCGCATCCCGCAGAGAAGTCGACAGCCCCCAGCGCATTACGAAACGGCGCCAACGCCCCCGCGACCAGCGGACTATGAAACGCCCCGGCCACGCGCAACGCCGCACAACCCCAGCCGCGCCGCTTGCACGCTTCGGCTGCGGATGCAATTCGCGAGCGGTCGCCGGAAAGCACCACCTGCGCGGGTCCATTCCGATTCGCCAGCACCACGTCCAGCCGTTCGTCCCGGATCATCGCCTCGACATCCGCCGACGAAGCTTTCACTGCCAGCATGGCGCCGCTGCCGTCATCGCAATCCGCCATTAACCGACCGCGCAATCGCGACAGCTTCAGCAGCGTCGCCGCGTCATACCGACCCGCCGCGCACAGCGCCACCAGTTCGCCGTAACTGTGCCCCGCGAACGCGTTCGCGCGAACGCCAAACCGCTCCAGCACGCGCAGCATGCCAAGGCTCACCGCCCCCAGCGCGGGTTGCGCCACATCCGTCCGCGTCAGCGCTGCCTCAGCCGCACGCCTGCCGTCCGTCGCAAACGTCGGCTCCGGATAGATCGTCCGGCTCAGCGAAACGCCGTCATCCCTCAGCAACCCTTCCGCCGTCCGCAAGACAGCCCGCATTTCCGGGAACATGCACGCCAATCGTTGCGCCATGCCCACGTATTGGCTGCCTTGCCCCGGGAACAACAACGCCAGCTTCCCCACAGCCGAGCCGCTGCCGAAATGCGCGTGCGTCGTCGACCACGCCGCGACATCGCTCGCTATCAACTGCCGCTTCGTCGCATCGACGATCGCAACCAGATCATCCGCAGCGCCGATGACCAAGAGCAGCCGCGTCCCTGCACTCCCGTCAAACGCGTGCCGAGATTGTTGCGCCGCATACGCCAGCGCCGCGCCATTCCAATGCTTCCCCGTCGCCTGCGATCGCAACCCATCCAACTGCCCGCCGATCGCCTCGCGCGTCGCGCCCGAAAAGGCGAAGATCTGCACGGACCCGTCCCACGCTGCCTGCGTCGCCGTCGCCTTCGACGACTCCAGCACCGCATGGAAATTGCTGCCGCCGAACCCGAACGCACTGACGCCGGCGCGACGCGTCGTCGTCTCCCCGTTCACCCATGGGCGCAGTTCAGTACTGACATAAAACGGCGATTCGTCGATCCCCATCTTCGGATTCGGCCCGTCCACCTTGATCGTCGGCGGCAACACGCCGTGATGCACCGCCAGCGCCGCCTTCATCAAACCCGCAACGCCGGCCGCCGCCTTTGTATGACCGATCTGCGACTTGATCGAACCGATCGCGACCTTTCCGTCGCGCCGCGCGACGCCGCCGAAGACGCGCTTCAGCGCCTCGAACTCCGTCGCGTCGCCGACCTTCGTGCCCGTCCCGTGCGCCTCAATCAACCCGACGCTGTCGAATCCCACGCCCGCACGCGTGTACGCATCCCGCAGGCATCGCTCCTGACCCGCCGCGTGCGGTGCATAAATACTCTGCGATCGCCCGTCGCTCGACGTACCGATTCCGCGGATCACGGCATACACGCGATCGCCGTCCCGCTCCGCATCCGCCAACCGCTTCAGCGTCAGAAACGCCACGCCTTCTCCGAGCACTGTCCCATCGGCCTTGTCGGAAAACGGCCGCGCATCACCCGTTGGGCTCAACGCCGGCGTCTTGCTGAAACACATGTACATGAAGATGTCGTTCAGCGTGTCGGCCCCGCCCGCGACCGCCATGTCGCAGCGACCCGTCTGCAATTCCATGGTTGCCAGATGAATGGCAGAAAGCGAACTCGCACACGCCGCATCGACCGCACAGTTCGTCCCCTGCAGGTTCAGCCGATTCGAAATCCGCCCCGCAACCACGTTGCCCAACAACCCCGGGAACGAATTCTCCTGCCACGGCACGTAACCGTCGGCGATCCGCTCGACAACCTCGTCCGCCTTCGCCCCGACGATCCCCGCATCCGCCAGCGCCTTCCGCCAGATCGGATGCCCGAGCCGCGCCGAGAGCGGCAACACCAGCTCCTGCGTCCCCGTCACGCCGACGACGACGCTGACGCGATCCCGTCGGAAATCCCGCTGCTCGTCGTACCCCGCATCCTCCAACGCCGCCTTCGCCGCGATCAACGACAACAATTGCGTCGTGTCCGTCGCCTCCAGAATCGTCGGTGGAATCCCGAACTCCGTCGGATCGAAGTCGATCGTCGGCAGAAACCCGCCACGCGCGGAATACGTCATGTCCGGCGCCTTCGGATCAGCGTCGAGATAATCCTTCGCCGACCAATGCGTCGCGGGCACATCCCCGATGCAATCCCGCCCCTCGCAGATCACGCGCCAGAATTCCTGCAGATTCCGCGCACCGGGGAACAAACACCCCATCCCCACAATCGCCACCGGCGATGCACCACTTTGCTGTTGCTGCTCTCGATCCATCAAACTCATCTGCTATCCGTAGGATGGGCCGTGACGGGTGGCCCACCCCTTCAGGGGTGGGGTCACGACGATAAACCCCGAACGAACTCCCAATCCGCCAACCCCGCTCAAACAACGAAGCGTTTTGACGTTTTGACTTTTCCCAATTTTGACGTTTCTCAAACGATCACGCGTCGCCCGATGCTCGCCACTTAGTATCGGACCACTTTCCGGCGTCAGCCCTTTCAGCTTTCTGCGTTTCGGCTTTCGGCTTTCTCAAACCTCAACCGGCGCGAAACGCTCCGCCGCCGGGCTCAACACCGCCCCCTGCGCGCGCAACATGTTCGCACGCATCCGCACCGCCGCACCCAGCATCAGGTTACGCCCCACGCTCACGACACGACGATTCCGCGGATCCGCAAGTAACGTCCCCGCCGTCCACTCGTTGAACGCCCCCATCGCCGGTCCGCACCACACTTGGTAATCCACTTTGCGCGATTCGTCACCGCTGTTCGCCCATACGCTCGACAATCCGAGGTACGAACGGAACACGAGCGCCATCTTGTGCTTTGCATCCGTATCCGCACGCGCAATCTGACTCGGATCACGCTCCGCGAAGAACCGCTTGGTCGACTCCCACGCCTCGGCAATCGTGCAACGCAGATAGTCGCGCTCGAGCGACGATCGCACCGCCGCCGGCAGTTCATCCAGCGACGCGTACGCTCGGTACCATTCGTAGAGCTTCCGCGCCCGCATCGGAAACATCGTCCCGCGCTTCAGCACCTGCAGCTTCACGCCCATCTCGAACATGTCCGCCGCCGGCGCCATGATCACGTCCGCCTGCCCTGCCTCCGCCAGCATCTGCCGCACGATGTCCGACGTCCCCGCCTCGACGCACGCCTGATTGATCGAACCCGTCAGCACGTACGCCGCGCCCATCGAAAACGCCGCCGCCACGCTGTCCGGCGTCGCAATACCGCCCGCCAACCCCAACCGCGGTGCCTCGTCGTACTGAAACTCCGCCTGGATCGAATTCCGCAGCGCAATCATTCCCGGGAACAACGTGAGCGCGGGGCGATTGTCCGTGTGACCGCCGGAGTCCGCCTCGATCGTCAGATCACCGGCGATCGGCACGCGCCGCGCCAGCCGCGCCTGGCCTTCCGTCAGATCCCCCGCCTCAACCAGCTTTCGCAACAACGCCTCCGGCGCGGGCGACAGGAACTTCCGCGCCACTTCAGCGCGCGACACTTTCCCAATCACGTGGTTGCGACAGACGACGCGCCCCTCCGCGTCCTGCGCGATCCCCGATAATCGATATTTCACCAGCGGCAGCGTCAGATCCAGGTACGCCGACGCACTGACCAGTCGCACCCCGCGCCGCAGATAGAGCTCGACACATCCCGACTCCAACGCCGGTTCATTCGGACTGTGGATGAGGTTGAACCCGTACGGCTTGGCGCCGATCGCCGACTGAATTCGATCGATCGCCTGGCTAACACGCTCGAGCGGCAACCCCGCCGCACCGAACATGCCCAGCATGCCGTTCGACCCCATCGCGATGACGATTTCCTCGGACCCGATCCCGTTCGCCATCGCACCGGCGACATACGCATACTTCAAGCCATGCGCCGCCCGAAACGCCGGATCGCCCAACGCCTCCGGCTCCAGCGCCGGCGCAAAACCCACCAGCGGACAACTGTCGCCCGCCGCGACGGCATCGGCGCCGAGTACCGCGCGCCCGCCGGTCGCCACCCCCGTCCGATCCCCCGCGCGAACGAGATAGACGGCCTGCGTCACGTCCCGCAGTGCCGCGCCGATGGCATCGTCGCCGAATGCCGGCGCCGCGCCCGACGGCAGCCACCAGCCGAGCGGCGCCCGCGTGCCCGCGCCCGCCCGATCGATCACGACGTTCGTCACACTGCCGTCCGGCAACTCCAATTCGACGGATTCGCCGTTCCCGTCCGCCATCGGCAGCCTGCGCGAAACGCGCACGCCGAGATCCAGCAACACGTTCGCGCCGGCAAATAGCGTCCCGACAGCCAGCCGAGCACCCGCCCGCGCCCCCGTCGTCGCCGTCGACAAAGCCTGCTTCCCCAGCTCCATCGCCCCCCGCGCCGACGCATTCAACTTGTCACTCTGTCCGTCACTCATATCAAACTCGTAGGGTGGGCCGTGCCCACCATCTGCCGGGTGTTCGAGTTGACGTAGGTCGGGTCATCGACCCGACATCCACATCGGCGGGTGCCCCCCCCTTCAGGGGTGGGGTCACGACGATCGACCTCGAACTAACTCACAATCCGGAAGCAGCGCCCCAACCGCGCCTTCTTGACTTTTTGACGTTTTCAAATTTTGACGTTTCCGCCACCCTTCTTTTCCATCGCGATCCGCAGTTCGACCGGGACCTGGAATACCGTGTCCTCTTCCACCGTCGTCACAGTCTCCGCCTCACTGCCGCCGTGCTCTCGCAGAAACTCAATCACCTGCTGCACCACGTGCTCCGGTGTGCTCGCACCAGCCGACACGCCGACGGCAGTTACGCCGTCGAGCCACGTCGCCTCAATCTGGTCCGGTCCATCGATTAGATACCCGCTGACCGCGCGCGATTGCCCGACTTCCACCAGCCGCGCCGCATTGCTCGAATTGCTCGATCCCACGACCAACAGCAGCTCCACACCCCGATCCGTCAGCGCCTTCACTGCGTCCTGACGATTCTGCGTCGCGTAACACACATCATCCGTCGGCGGCAGATCCAGCTTCGGATACCGCTCCCGCAACGCATCGATCACGCCGCGCGTGTCGTCAACCCCCAACGTCGTCTGCGTCAACACCATCAGCTTCGCATGCCGCGACAAGTCGATCGCTCGCGCCTGCTGCTCGTTCTCGACCAGTGTGATCTCCCCCGGCGCCTCACCCATCGTTCCGATTACTTCGTCATGCCCCGCATGACCGATCAACACGATGTGATACCCCTGCCGCACGAATCGATGCACTTCCAGGTGCACTTTCGTCACCAGCGGACACGTTGCGTCGATCAGCTTCAGTGATCGCGCCTCGGCCTGCTCGAACACCTCCGGAGCCACGCCGTGAGCGCTCAGAACCGCGACACCGCCGTTCGGCACCTCCGACAACTCGTCGACAAAAATGACGCCCTTTCGGCGAAAATCCCCCACGACGTGGCTGTTATGCACGATTTCCCGCCGCACATAGATCGGTGGCTCAAACACCTCCAACGCCATGTCGACGATCTTGATCGCCCGATCAACGCCTGCACAAAAACCTCTCGGGTTGGCTACCAGGATACGCAAATGGAGAGTCGCTTTCGTCAGATTCCGCGGCTGGGCGCGCAACCATCCCTTGGCCACGCGATAAGTGGCAGGATGATAGCAGAAATCGCTCCCACTCGCCGCCCGCGCAACGCCCTTTCGGCCGCGATTTTCGACGTGATTTCCGGCCCTTGCCCCCGCGTAACCTTCGCCCCGCCAAAACCCTGCACAACGAACCGGAGCCGGGTGCCACTGCCGGGTGCCACTGCTCTCAAGCAGTGCTAATCGCCGGCAACCCCGACGAAAAGTGTAAGAGGATGCATGCGAGGTACCCGAGTCGCCGGGTGCCATGCCGACCCCCAAGGTCGGCATGCCGTCGGGCGCCACTGCCGGGTGCCACTGCTCTCAAGCAGTGCCGATTTCCAGCCGGGTGCCACTGCTCTGTGAGCAGTGCCGATTCCCAGGGAGGCCAAAGCGGAGCGTCGGGTGCCACTGCTCTCAAGCAGTGCCGACCGCCAGCCCCGCCTAAGAGGCGTGCATATGCGTGCACGCCAACCACCCAAGCCGCGAAACCACCCCGACTCGCCGACCTTTCAGCTTTCAGATTTGGACTTTCAGCCCGCGCAAGAGTCCCCGGAGCAGCCGCAGCGCCACCCCCCGATGGCTGATCCGGTTCTTATGCTCCGCCGGCAACTCAGCCGTCGTCTTCCCCAATTCCGGCACAAGGAAATGCGGATCGTATCCAAACCCGCCCTCCCCTCGCGGCTCGTCAATGATCTGCCCCTCAATTGCCCCCGACGCCTGCGCCAATACGCGATCCCCATCCGCCAAAGTCAGGACGCATCGAAACCGCGCCGTCCGCGCCGACGCCTGTACGCCCGCCAGCGCCGCAATCAACTTCCGATTGTTCGCCAGATCCCGCTCAGCCCGCGGTGGCTCGCCCTCGACCTCGGCATACCGCGCGGAGTAAACGCCCGGTGCGCCGCCCAGCGCATCCACTTCCAACCCCGAGTCGTCCGCCAGCGTCACCAACCCCGACGCCCTCGAGTAATACACCGCCTTCAGCTGCGAGTTCCCCTCGAACGAATCCTGATCCTCCACCGGCTCCGGGATCTCCGCCTCCAGATCGCTCAGCGTCACCCAACGCACCGCGTCTAGGTGCGGATCATCATCGTCCATTCGTGCCACTGAGTGCTTGCCGGGTGCCACTGGGTGCTTGTCACCCAGTGTTCCAGCGCCACACTCCGACAAAACCGCTTCTATCTCCCGCGCCTTCCCGGGATTGTTCGTCGCGATCAGGATCGTATTGAGTCGATGCGCTTCAGACATGCGCCCCATCGTATGAGAAACCACGACGTACGCCACGGTCGCGTGCCACTGGGTGCTCGCCACCCCGTGCGATGTCACCACGTGCCACTGGGTGCTTGTCACCCAGTGTCTGGGGCGCAGTGCGACCTTCACAACCCGTCAGCCCTTTCAGCTTTCAGCGTTTCAGATTTCGGCTTTTGACGTTTTGACGTTTTGACGTTTTGACGTTTTTTGGATTTTGACGTTTAGAAAGTGCGTCAACGCCGTCCGCGCGACCCTGCCGCCTTCGGCGCCTGCCCCGCCTTATATCGATCATCCCGCGGCGCCAGCGACTCGCCCTTCTTCGGAATCTTCACGAGAAACGACAGGTTCGGGATCTTCTCCGTCCGCTTCGTTTCCGGGTTCATGACGTGACGTTGAATGATGTGACCGTTCTCGAGGTTGTACTGAAACGACTCATCCCGTGCTCGCAGATCATTGACCGCCTGCGTATAGACCGGAACCGTCTCTTCCTGTCCCGTTTCCGGATTGACCTGCTTCTTCTGCTTGACCGCATCTTCGCCGAACGTCCCCACGCAGATCGACACCCGCGGTGCATCCGGCTCGTGATAGTAATACGCCTCGAACCCTTCCTCGCGCAGCACTTTCACCCACTCCAGTGCCGCCTCTTTGTAGTCCTGCAGACTCGGCGTCGCATACGTCACGCCGACGTGCAGCGTGTACACGCCCCTTGCATTGCGAAGATCCCATTGCGCAGGACCTTCAACGGGCTTCGGCATCTCGACCGCACGCGCCTGCAGAAATGGATACTGCTCGCCGACCGCCAGCTTGCGGATGAAATCCGTGTCGCCCTTAATGTCGTCGCTCAACTCAATTGTCGGCCGACCGCCCTTTTGCGAGACCGAGTACTCGAGCTTGTAGGCGCCGTAAAGCACGCGGCTCCTGTCCTCGTCGTGCGCGACGCTCACCGCTTTGGCATCAACCTCCGGCACCTCGCGCAACAACGCGGCCATCTTGTCCGCCACTTGCCGACGCTCGGCGCCTTCGTAGGCGCCGCATTCGATCGTCCATTCTTCGAACTCGCCCGTCCCCTCACGCGGTGCGATCTTGGGACGCTCAGGCTCCTTCGTATCGCCGGCCGTCCCCCAGAAATCTCCCCACCTGTCGCCCTTCTGCTTCGCCGCCTCTTCGGGCGACTGCCCCTGGTAACTCGTCCGCTTCCATTCGCGCCGCTTTCGCTCGGGCTTCTTGTTCTTGTCGTCATTCTTCGCCCACAGATCATTCCACGCCTTCTGCCGCGCGAGATGATCCTGCTCCATCTGCTTCATCCGCTTCTCATGATCCCGCTGCATCTGCCGCCACTGCTGAGGCGTACACCCCCCCAGGAACAACATCACAACGAGACACGAAATCCAGATTGGCGATTGCGTTTTCAGCGTTTCAACTCTCGGCTCAGTGTCGTGAAGTTTTGACTTTTCCAGGTTTCGAAAACCGGGTGCCACTGCTCTCAAGCAGTGCATACGTCGAACAAACCAATACGTCGCGCCGACTGGTTTCAGCTTTCAGCGTTTCGGCTTTCATGTTTTGACCTTTTGACGTTTTGACTTTTTTGAATTTCAAAACGCCTCCTTCTGCATTCTACGCAACCGGTTCAACCCCGTCCGGGCCGTCTTGATGATCGACAGCATCTGCGCTTCGTCGAACGTCCCGGCCTCTGCGGCCCCCTGAACCTCGACAAACCGCCCCTTACCGGTCAACACGACGTTGAAATCCACCTGCGCCCGCACGTCCTCTTCGTAGCACAAGTCCAATAACACCACGTCATCGACGAGCCCCACGCTCACCGCCGCGACCGAATCCGTCAGCGGATTCGCCGTGATCAGCTTCTGCTTCCTCAACACGTTCACGGCGTCCGCCAGCGCGACATACGCCCCCGTGATTGCCGCCGTCCGCGTCCCCCCGTCCGCCTGAATCACGTCGCAGTCCAGCCAGATACACCGCGGTCCCAGCTTCGCCATGTCCACGACCGCCCTCAACGATCGACCGATCAGCCGCTGAATCTCCTGCGTCCGGCCGTCGATCTTCCCGCCGCGATCGCGCTTGCGCCGCCGCCCGGTACTGCTGGGCAACATGTCATACTCCGCCGTCACCCATCCCAGCCCCGACGACTCGCGCCACGGCGGCACCGACTCCTCGATCGTCGCCGTGCATAGCACCTGCGTCTTGCCCGTCTCGATCAGGACCGACCCCGCCGGTGCCTTCGTGAATCCTCGCTTGATCCGCACGGGCCGAAGCTCGTGCGCCTTGCGTCCGTCGATTCTCGCCATCAACTTCCTCCAGCATTTTTCGACACACGTTACGCACGATCGACCGCAAGGCAAACTGCCCGCCCCAGCTGCCGGACATCCGGCGAGAATTCCAAAGGCACATCGCGCACTCAGGCCGCAAATTACCCTTCGCCGAATTCACGACACGGCGTACAATGAACCGCAGCCATGGACGGCAGACCGATTAACAAAACGATGGATCGCGACGACCTCCTCAGCCCCGACTGCCGGCGCGTCCTCACCGAACTCTTCGGGCTCATGCGCACCATGCAGCGCGCCGGCGCGAGCTACTCCTCCTGGTACGGCCAGACCCACGCCTGGCCCAGCATCTGGGAAAATGTCAATCGGGGGCCGGAATACGAGGCATACCCCGGAAACCCGGACGAACTCCGCATCCCCTGGTTCCTCCTCTGGGAAATCGCGTGGCTCGTCGCCAATACGCCCCTCAAACCCGGCGGACGAGTCCTCGACATGGGCGGCGCCGGCTCCCTGTTCTCCTGCTACCTTGCCGCCAAGGGCCATGAGGTTATCGCCATCGACATCAACGGCGACCTTTGCCGCCATGCCAATGCGACCGCCCGGAAAATGGGCTGGCGATACACCGCCGTCGAGATGGATATGACCATCCTCGACTTCCCGCCGGAGTACTTCGACCACATATTCAGCGTCTGCGTCTTCGAACACCTGCCCATTTCGGGACGCGTCCGCTGCGGTGAACAGGTCCGACGCGTCCTCAAACCCGGCGGCACCGCCGGCTATACCTTCGACTACGACAATCCCCAGGCCTTCGGCCGACTCAGCAACCCGGCCGATGTCTTCGAACAACTCGTCCGCCCGACAGGTCTCTACTGGCGCGGTCGCCCCGAGTTCATTGACAACAACAAACGCTACCTCAGCACGCCGCAGGCATTCGGCTTTGGCCGATTCACCGCGTCGACCGCGAAACTCCACGCCTTCGTGACGCACGCCGTCGAACGCAAACGCATCGTCGCCAACACCATGGACTACACGTTCGGCGCCGTCTTCATGGAACGCCACGCAAGCGGCAATACGCCAAGAGAGACTGCGAACCCGGATCGATCGTGACGACCGAAAAAAAATCGACAACACGCGATCGCAACACCACGACGCCCGAGAACCTGCCTGCCAATACTAGTAACGCGGACAACGGACAAGCAGACGCCCGTGAACAGCAGGGATTCCCGGTCCATGACGCAACATTTGCTGGAAATCCTGAAGCGCAATCCCTCGATCGTGCCGATACAACCCTGTACACGTTCGATATCAATCCTAAGAATCGAGTTTCTTCTCGGACTGATCGTGGGACAGTCATGGCAAAAAAACGGGCGAAACAGCAGAACCGACATTACAAGACTCTGATCGTTCTCGTCTGCTCGATGACGATCGGTACCTTCGTCCTTTACGGCATGGCCCGGATCTCGCCGGCCATCCCGCTGCAAAGTCGTTCCGCCGCCAGCTGGAACCGGATCTCCATCCGGAAAGTCGCCGATGACGCCCCGCGCGGTTTCTTCCACTTCCGAATCGACCATGAAGGCCGAATCTTCCAGAGCCGTGCCTGGGATGCCGGCCAGTTCGATCGAGCCAATCCCGGCGCGATTCAGGTCCTACTGACCTGCGATCAGGATGACCTCGTCCCCAGCTACGGCCAATACGAAAGCCTCGAGCTCTTTATCTCGCGACTCTGCAAGACCTACTCCATCGATTCCGAACGGAACATCTCCGTCGAAAACTCCGCAGCAACCGTCGCAGACGCCCGCCCGCACCTCCGCCGCACCTGACAAATATCGCTGCTACGAGCACAGCAGGGTGCCATGCCGACCCGAAAGGTCGGCATGCGATGCGTCACTGTCCCGCGGGAACACCGGCCATCCCGCGACGAACGTCGCTCAACAACCCCGGTCCTTGGCCAATCCTCGTCCGACGCTACACTCGCCGCCCATGCGAGCCGTCACATATGACATCTCCGCCTGGCGATGGATCGCCTGCAAACTCCTCTCCAGAATCACCCCTCGAATCTATCTCTCCCCAATCTCGTCTCTGCGGATGCGCGACGTCCCTGAGCCGAATCTCCCCGGTCCGGATTGGGTCAGACTCAAAACCATCTACGGCGGCGTCTGCGGCACCGACCTCGGCCTGATCACCAGCAAGGGTCATCCCAACACCATCCTCCAGCAATATGCCGCATTCCCCGCCGTCCTGGGACACGAAAATGTCGCGATAATCGCCGAAGTCGGCGAGAACGTCCGCGATTTCAATCCCGGCGATCGCGTCTGCGCCGACCCCGCCATCGGCTGCCGAGGCCGCCAAATCACGCCGGTCTGTCGCTACTGCAACGCAGGGCTCGACTCCCTCTGCGAAGGCATGCCAAGTGCCACTGGGTGCTCGTCACCCAGTGCTTCGCCGCCAAGTGCCACTGGGTGCTCGTCACCCAGTGCTTCACCCCAGGGTGCCATGCCGACCCCCAAGGTCGGCATGCCGCATGGTGCCACTGAGTGCTTGCCACCCAGTGCCTCCGGCGATCCCCGACACCCCGACCTCCCCCCGCGCGCCCTCCTCGGTCTCAACCGACTCACGCTCGGCAGCTGGGCGCCTCAATTCCTTGCCCATGTCTCCCAGCTCCATCGCGTCCCCGACGACATCACCAACGAACAGGCCATCCTCGTCGACCCGATCGCCTCGGCCACGCACGCCGTCCTGCGCCGTCGACCCGAACCGGGTGAACACGTCCTCGTCCAGGGCGCCGGCATCGTCGCGCTTGGCGTTATCGCCGCCATCCGCGCCCTGGAATGCGACAACCCGATTACGATCCTCGTCCGCAACAAAGCCCAGGCCGATCTCGCTCGGACGATGGGCGCCACGACAACGATCCTGACGCCGCGCAATCAGCATCGCCGCGACAAGTACATCGCCATCGAAAAAGACACGAACGCCTGCCGGGTCGAAGGACGAATGGGAAACCAGTCCCTGATCGGCGGCTACGACCTGACGTACGACTGCGCCGGCACGGGTCGAGCGCTCTCCGACGCGCTATCCGTCACTCGCAGCCGAGGCGTCTGCGTCCTCGTCGGCACGACCGGCATCGCCATGACCGATACGACGTGCATCTGGTTCAACGAAGTGGACGTCATCGGCGCCAGCGGTCGCCAAATCGAATCCATCGACGGCCAACGCAAGCATACGTACGACGTCGTCTTCGACTGGCTCACGAGCGGCAAGCTCGACCTCTCGCCGCTCCCGACCGCATGTGTCCCGCTATCGGACTACCGCCGCGGTCTCGCCATGCTCATCAACCGACCGAGAAAAAACATCGTGAAACTCTACTTCCGGCCCGGCGAATGACGACGGACCGACCGTCCGATTACATGCCACGCAACCCGCCATCGACGCCGGCAACCAACCAACGATAACTCAGCCGACACCAGCAAATACCCGAACAACCGAGGGGGGCGAAGTCCCCCGTAGGGTGGGCCGTGCCCACCAATCCCCCGTAGGTCGGGTCATCGACCCGACGTCGCGAGGCGAGAGTCCACCGTAGGTCGGGTCATCGACCCGACAACCCGCAACGCGGGTGCCACTGGGTGCTTGCCACCAAGTGCAGGGTGCCACTGCTCTGTGAGCAGTGCCGCGGGTGCCATGCCGACCCTGAAGGTCGGCATGCCGTGAATCTGTCAGTAACCGAGGAACCGTTTCCCACGAAGCGAGACGACGACATGAAAAAGCCGACACGACGAAGCAAGCTCGCCCTCACTGCCATGCTGACGGCATCCATCTTCAGCACCGGCTGCGACCCCGTCGACTGGGTCGGTCCCAACCTGACGATCTTCCTCAGCGTCCCGTTCGGTCTCGGCGGCTCACCCGGCCTGCTGAACCCGTTCGGCATCGTCCAGGCCCTCGTCAATAGCGCTCTCGGCGTCAGCTCGAACGGCACGACCGACAACGCCGCCGCCGACGCCGCACCGCAGTCCGTCCCGAACATCGGCAGCATCACGCCGACCCTCGGCGGCTCCATCGCCCCGCCGCAATCGCCCGCGGCGCAGTAGCGGGGTTCATCGCCGGGTGCCACTAGGCGCTTGCCACCCAGTGCCGGGTGCCACTGCTCTGTGAGCAGTGCCGCTCGCCCGCGTAGCCAACCGCTGGTGCGTGAATCCCTTCTCGCACCTTTCCCCGCAGGAGTTCCTTCCTGCCGCGCGCCATGCCGAATGCCACCACTGTGGCAGCTTTGAGGCGCTCCCACCAATCCAGGCCGCATCAGGTTCACCTCCACGCTGCACACTCATTTCCGCGCCCGATACGTCCGCGGCCACAACTTCAACACCTTCCCCGACGCCTTCGCCTCGCGCGACAGTCTCTCAACGTCGCGACGCAGCATCCAGATGTACCGATCCTCACCGCAGTCACGCTTCGGCTCGCCTCCCGTCCCCGATAACAGCCCGCGCGTGATGAGCTCCCTTTCATCCGCCGGATGCGGCCCGCTCATCCCCAACACGCGCTCACTCGGCGACACGTCACTCTTGAACGTATAGAAATACAAACGCCGCTTCGCACCGAGCACGTTCACCATCCGCTGACCGTCGTACTTCAACCCGACCGGCGGTCGCCCGAACGCATTCCGCGCCATCAGACAACGCACCATGTCCGCCTCGGCGAACATCGGTTGAGATTGCCACGCCGCCGGAAACAACTTCTCCCGCCGCGACTTCACGAGATGCTCGAACAAATCGAGCCGCGTCGATGGCTCCGTCGCAAATCGCTCGACCATCGCCCCATCCAACGAATCTCCCGAAGCATCGCAGATGCGACACGCAACAAACGCCACGCTCGCCACATCATGCCCGCGAATTCTCCGAAGCTGATTCCGCACGTCGCCGCGCTGCGCAAACGCTCCAAACGTCTGGACGATCGACGTGACATAAGCGAGACGGCGCGGATACAGATGCGAATTGACACTCGTCTTCTTCAGCAATCGCGAGGCGGTCTCGAAATCGCCGGCGATCCGAGATCGCAACTTGACCAGCCGCGCCCCATCGATCCTGCCCGCCGCCACGCCGGCGCCCGCCAGCTCATAGATCGCCTCGCGACAACCCGCATGGCCCAATATCGCCAGAATCCGCGGAAACATCACACTCACATGCCGCGGCGACACGATGATCGGATCGACCGACGGCTGGTATTTCGCCCCAAGCCCGCGATGATGCCGCAACAACAAATCCGCCCACAATGCCAGCGCCGTGGCAGTATTCATCTCCGCTAGCGCGCCGAGCGCCAAGTCCCGCAACCCGCCCGCTTTCGGTAGCGAGGGAAACACGTCTTCGATGAATGCGACCGTTCGCGCATCGCCAATCGGTCCCAACATCCCGAGCAGCGTCCCTTTGACGTCGTAGTCGTTCTCCTCCTGCCCGGGATAGTCGTCACGAATCGCCCGATACAGCGTCGGTAGATCTGCCTTCCCCGGCGCGACGTCGAGGAGCTGCATCTCCGCCCGCTCCCTCACGCTCGACTTCTGCGACTTTAGCGATGCAATCAACTTATCGAGATCGACACGCTTCTTCATCGCGTTTTCACCTCTCGGCCGCTATCGCGAGCCGCTCCTTCAACTCCGGAAACCACTCGCACCAAGCCTGCCGCGTGGCCGACATCTCGAACCCGGCACCGCACTCGGGGCACTTGCCGCTCGAATCCAAACCGACAAGGTTGTACGCGCACTGCGTACATACACATGCGTTCGTATCGACAAGCCGGTCGACAAACCGACGATTGATCGAGTGCTTCGCCGCCGAAAACGGGATCAAAAAAACCAAACCCAATGTGATGCCGTAAGTGTACGCCGCCCAGAAACTCCATTGCATTCGCCTGGAGATTCCGAGCTTCAATCCGAGTCCTTCAAGGATCATGGCCAAGCCCATGATAATCACCAGGCTTGCTATAATCGCGACCGCCCACGTGCTCACACCCAATACAAGTTGACCAGCCGTCTGTCGTTCCACAAATTGCCGCCAGAATCCCGCCGGTACATACTTCGGTCGTCGATTCAGGAGCACGCGAATCGGCGACACGCCGCGCATCAGCCGTTTTCCCGATCGCTTGAACCTCATCCCGACATGTCCCCCCCCAATCAAATCCGTGGTTCCGACATCACTTCGCGCCACGTCTCCAACGCCTCATCCGCATCGAAGTCCGCACCGCATTCCGGACACACCGCTCGCAGCCCCGCGCCGATCAGGTTGTAGCCGCACGTCGTGCAAAGCCGATAATCGCTCTCCCGAAGCTCTACCATCAAATTCGCCTGCGCCGCGCCGATCGCCGTCCAGAAGAAGAAGTACCCGAGCGCCGTCACGCCGAGCGCCGTCAGACACCATGCCCAAACCCAGAGCCTCGTAACGCTGATCACGTTCGACGTCAAAAAGCCGGCGCTCACGACATACGCCATGGGAATCGCAAGCATCACTGCACCGATCGCGTACGCGTATGCGCAGACTCTTGCAATGACGCTCGACCACGACATGCCGTCAACCACGCGCGTCCAGATTGCCGGCGGAACTGTCGCGGGTCGCCGCCGCAACATCACGCGAAGCGGCGTGATTCGAAAAATTGGGATTGCACGGATGTCATCCATCGTTTCTCAAACCATCGCGCGTCATGCCGACGCCGGACGGGTGGCCCATGGCTTCAGCCGTGGGGGCGCGACGATTCAGAGCAGTGGGAACGCCGGCGCTTCGCGCGTTTCGATGCGAGCGCGTGAGTTTTGCCTGTGCCACAAGACTGACATCTTCGCACGGCCCTATCATCGTGACCCCACCTTTGAAAAGGTGGGCCACCCGACGGTTTGTCGATCGTCACAGCTCTTCATCCGAAACTGCCGGCGCCGCATGCGTCGACACCGCCCCTTGAAACAACGCCCGCGCGAATGCCGACCGCTCGGGCATGAACCGGATCGAATACTCGCCGACCTTCTCGCCCTCCACGATATACACAACGTTCGATCGCATATCCACGATCACCTGCGCCGTCCGCAGATCGTGCCGCTCCACCTGCATTGGCGCCCGCCGCAACATCGAATAACGCAGCACATCCATCCGGCCCGGCACGACGCGAAAGTACATCGGTCGCAGGAACCGGACCAGGGCCGTGATGCACATGGCGCCAAAGATCCATATCATCCAGGTCTTGCGACGCGCAATCGCCGAAACCAGCAGTATGACGGGCACCAGCGACAGGAGGATCCCGCCGATGCGCAAGGACGTCGAAGACTTGATGATCGCCCGAAACACGCGCGGCTCGAAAGGTACATCCTGCACGGGACCATAGGGGAAAACGACGTCGAACTCGCCGACGCATCGCAGTCGCGAACCGACGCGCGGCAGTTCCGGCACGCCGGCGGCCTTCAGCCTGCGGACCATCGCCGCGTCTCGATGCGCCAGATAGACGCGCGTCGCGATCGCGGCGATCAGGATCACGCCGGCGATCGCCATGCCGACCGCATTGCCAAAGCGCTGACCGAATGCGCCCACGATTGCGAGCGAGAGCACCAGCACCAGGAGACCAATCGCGAAGCGGATGAGCGTCTGCTGATTCGGGTCCTGATGTCGCCCCATGAATGGATCCGGCGCCCGATTCGCCGGCGCCGGGCACTCGCGACAGAAACAGACGCTGTCGCGATCGACGCTCGCCATCTCGGCGGCATCCGGCGATGCATTCGAATCGTGACCTTCCGCCGTCATCCCGCATCACCCCGCGCTTCCGCCGTGCAGCGATCCAGCGTTGCCGGGAAGTACTCGTACCATGTCGTTCGGATCAGCCCGAGATTGATCGGTGCATTGCACTCGGAACACGTGCCGCCGTCCTCCGATCCGACGAGGCTGTAGCCGCATTCGAGGCAGACGAATCCGTGCGACGCCGCCAGCTCCGTAGCGAATGCCGACGCGATCCGGCGTTTGCCGACGTCAAGCACAAGCGAGCTGCTGACCAACAGACCGATGAATACGAGAACCCAGTATTGCGGCACCGCTGCCGCACGATACATGTACAGCAGGCCGAAGATCGCATATGCGTAGGCAAGAAAGAGCAGCGAAATACTGAGCCAGATGAGCAACCCGCCACGCGAGCCACCGCCGATGATCCGATCGAAATACGCCTTCGGCATGCCCTTGGGTCGCCGACGCAACATGATGTGATGCGGCTGGATCCGCAAGTTGAGTGTCTTGCCGTCTTTGGCCATAACGCCCGCGTTCCGGTTTCAGAACATCGCTCCCGATTCATCGACCCAGCGAGCGCCCGATCGTCGGGTGCCACTGCTCTGTGAGCAGTGCCGATCACCAAGGGCAACATGCCGCTGGTGCGAGATTCCTTTCTCGCATCCACTCCCGCCTCGCTGGTACGAGATTCCTTTCTCGCATCCACTCCCCCCGTCGCTGGTGCGAGATTCCATTCTCGCACCCTCCCCCGCAGGAATCCCTTCCTGCCAAACGCCACGACGCGCATCATCCTTCGCGACCGACGAACGGCGCGGCGACTTCATCGTTCGAGGCGAATCGCCGTGCGTTTCGCAGCGTGTCTTGTCTCGCGTTTTGCGATGCCGCGCTCCACGCCGCCCCGAGGGCTTCGATTGTAACGGACTCGGCCTCGGATGATCGACGGGTTCGTCGGAAAGACCGACACGTTTGCCGGCCTGAACGATCCCATCGCGCGCGACGAGTTGGCCGTACTCCCGCACGATGGAGGCGAGTTCGTCGTTGGCGTCGGCCGGCGTGAGGGGCTTCTGCTTGCCGTCTTTGGGTTTGGAAGGGAGGAGCCCCGCGCGACGAAGATTGATCAGCGCCGCGACGCTGGCACGATACGCCTCGGCGAGCCGCTGGATCCGGCGCGGTGCGGGGTTTTCGAATGCGAGGCATTCGAGCAGTCGCTGGGCGAGGACGCGCGGGAGGAGGCGTTGTGCGTCGCCATCCTGTGCGGGCGTGGCCGCTGTCATTTCGATGAGCGCGGCTTCGGCGCGGATGCGTCGGGCGTAGCGGTAGAAGGCGTGGTAGTTGACGCCCGAGGCGTCGAGGTTGAATCGGCGGTGGACGGCTCTGAGGCTTTCGGCGCGGCGATCGATGATGGCGATGTTGATTTCGCGTCGGAGCGTGGTGTCGAGTCGGCGGTAGACGAGGCTGTTGGTCTCGGTTGCGGTGGCGAGGTCGGCGGCGGATTGCGTCGGCGAATGTGTTTGCGCTGCGGGATTCATGTGCAACTCCTTACGTCTTCTTGTCTTGCGTGGTTTTGCACGGTTTTTCAGGGGGTGCAAAATGGCGCAAAACGTGCAAATTTCTTCCCGAGCCTCGGCACAGGCCTGGTGGGGCCTGTGGGGATCGGGGACGTAAGGAGGCTTGATCGGGGTATCGGGGAGGCCAACACATTTGGTGCATTGGCGCGCCACTCCGATACATCAAGACCGATACCGCACTATGACGGTGGGCGCTGCCACCAACACAGGGTATGCGGCAACTCAGCGATAATAATCGAAACGAACCGCGCCACCATGGCTAGGACGAAAATGTAAAGCGCGACCCCGCCAAACATCTTCGCCGCCTCGATTGGGCTTGCTGACGCACCATCCAATTTCAATGGAATTGTAGCCCCCAGCATTACTCCAACCACTAACAGCGACCCTATCACTATCCTCGCCCATCGGGTCACCGACGATGGTCTATTCTCCATAACTAGACGCGATTTCACAATCCACAACCTCTACAACAATAGAAACCTACTATTCATTGGGGATTCCAGCTGCACGAAGCAAAATGCTCGTCCGCTTTTCGCAACCCTCCGGATGCACTGAACACAACAGCGCGAAATATGGATGTCGATCAAAAAACTGCTCCTGATCAAGGTTCTGAAAACACGAATACCCTGCCTCTCTTGCTTGCCTTAACAGGTCAGCAATCTCGGCCACAACTTGGTCGATTTCGTCTTGTGAATGCAGCGCACCCTGTTCATGCTCCAGTGAAGTGCGCACCGCCCTGATTTCAGCTTTGGTAATTAGCATAACCGGTGTGTAGTGAGAGTGCATCAGGAGATCCGAGACAATCTTCTCTGCCTCCCGCAATCCTTTTTCACAATCTCGCTGCCACTTCTCAGTTTCACTTTTTGGTTCGCATAATTTCGCATACTCTAAACAGCAACTAGCTCGCTCCAGCATCACATGAGCACGATTATTGTTTTTTACGGCGTGTGCTCGCTCATGCGCCTCACTAGGCGCATGCCTCATGATCTCTTCCGCCCGACCCGCCGCCGCCAACCGAATCTCCAATGCACCCCGCTTGGAATCGGCACTTCTGGCCTCAACTCTCGCTCGTTCAAGAAAGACAATCGCGAGATTACTATACGGCTTGATGAATTGACCATGGGACCTTGCATACTCGAAATCCTGCTCGGCCAAGTCGAGCATCTTCATGCCCGGCTCCCCTGAATGCTCCAAGTATTGCTTGAGCTCAAGCATGCCTTTGAGATTGGCCAAGTAGGCATCAAATCTGCTCAATCGCTCCCTGCGCGCCGAGTCAATCGCACCCATATCGAATGCCCTGGCGTTTGCAATCGAAGCACCCACTGCACCCACGGCACCAGGGCCCGCCCCACCTCTCAAGAATTTGTTGTAACCCACCACGCAGTCATGTACTAGCAGCAAGAAATCTAATTCAGCATCACGGCTTGCTTCCGTACTCTCCACCAATCGCATCGCACGCAACTCTTGGATTAACTCTCGATTATCATGGATTGCCTCAGCAGCGATTTCATCAGGAGTGTAAATCGCCGCATTCGAAAGCGCATTCTCATACTGACGTGTCATCGTCGTGATCGCCCCTGATCGCATTCTCGCTGCGACCGCACCCAACTGGTCTAGTCGCACATTTACTTTGTCAGACACAATCCCCTGCAGAGTGTCAACCTTGGTCTCCAGGTTTGCTGTGCGATCACCAATGCGATCTTGCTGCAATTGAAGCTCAGACCGCAGCAGATTGTCAGACTTGGAAGCGGAAACACGCAATTCGCCCAGCGCACCCGTTAGCTCCTCATTCTTCTTATCCATGGATTCTCTAAGACGCTGCAACGCCTCGTCTCGCGACTTTGTTAGTTCTACGACGAGTCCAGACTGCTTGTTTTTTAAGTCCGCCTCAAGCCGGTCTGCGTTTTTCTGAACTGCCACAGCCTTCTCGTCAACTCGCTTCGTATCAAGAGCGCGAAAAAACAACCCAGCCCCCGCAAGAGTGAGAATACCTAATACGAGTACATTAACTCCATTGAACACCATCTTTTCAAGCAGGTCGCCTCGCTCTACAACCTGTTGTACTTTGTCCGCTTCCGCTTTCCCAGCCATCCCTTTACTTAGATCATTTAGGCGATCCTCAACTAGCCGCAACTCCTTTGCGATTCCGCCCTCGACGTCGCCATCCCCGCCCCCCACAACCTGGGCCTCTAATCTCGCTAGAGTTTGCGCAAGATCATTTACTTGAGCCAACACCGCGCTCGCCTCCACAGTCGAAGCACTGACTTCGTCGAGTTTCTCTTCCAACTGTCCGCAATTAACAAGCTCCTTACGAACAGTATCGATCGCGACCTTATCCGCCTTCTTTTCATCAAGTCGTAAGATCTTAGCATTAACGGCGCCAATGCGTTCTTCAATTGCCTTGTGCAGATGCTCCAAGAGCGAATCCCGCAACCCATTGAGGTGTCGCGAGCGCGGCAATGCTGAGATAGCACTACGCAACTTACTTACGCGATCCGCATTCTGAACGAATAGTTCTACAATTGTCTCTTCGCGTCGACTTCCATCCATTTATGGCTCTCTTTCCGTTAAATGATGTGGTATCTTCGAGCAAATAATATATTATTATCCGACGGTCATTCAATAGGTGAATTCAATATCTGCATCCGGACCACACAAAACAAGAACTCTCCTTTAACAGTGAACCAGTTTGCAAGACAATGGGGTGATTTACGTAATCCCCACATCCCAGACTCGCATCAACGGAAATGTGTTCGCACTCAGCGCGTCGCCTTCGTTGTTGGAATTCAGTCGCATACGCACCTCGACCCGATCAATTCTCCATCGAATGATCTGGATTGAGCAGCAGATTGAGGTGGTTGAGTCCGTCTGCGAGTACCGACAAGTAGACGATGACACGTACTTCGGTCGCGTCTCAAGTGGTAGCACGGCTCCCTCATCAAGAACTTTAATCTACCAATTGGACTCTGAAGGGAACGCAGTACCTCGTTAGTCAAAGTTGTAGGAATCGCGCACCCAATCGATCGCCGCCCGCCCACCTTCAAAGCCATCCACGAGAAGTTCAAACTCGCCGATCGCGGCATCAACTACCACGCCTTCTATCGCTACGCCCGCCGAATCCGCGCCGAGGCCGCGTTCGGTCAGACCTTCTCCACCACGCTCGGCCCCGAAGCCGACCTGCCGCGCCTCCTGCCGCGCGCCCTCGCGCAACGACTCCTCGAATCCCTCGCCTTCGAAGACCCATCCCCGCGCGCCATTCAGAGAATGACCGAAAGCTACCGCGCCAGCGTCGCCGCGCTCGCCAACGTCTCCCGCCACAATCTCCTCCACCCGCGCAACGCCCGCGAAAAGGCCGAAGACGACAGATTTTTTGACGACCTCAATGCCGTCATCAGGGAATATCGCCGCGTCGTCGCACTCGAAGAAAAACGCATGCTCGGCATTGATGACGAACCAGCGCCTGAACGTCGCGAGGTTTCAGAGCCGCCGCAAGGAGTCAGCGACGCCGTAAAGAGTAAGAGCCGGCGGAAGGTTTCAGAGCCGCCGCGTCCCCGCGGCGACGGATGACACGTGGTGCTCGATTCGCAATTTGCCACGCTGAGACAGCGAGGCTCTGATTGATGTGTTGCTGGAGATTTGACAATTCAATGAGAAACACGCCGGCAAGCACGACATTGTCGATGAGGCGGGTGGCCCATGGCTGTAGCCGTGGGGGCGCGACGATGGGGCGCCGAGGGGGCGTTGGCGCTTCGCGCGTTTCGATGTGGGCGAATGAGCTTTGCATATGCCACAGAACTGACATCTGCCCACGGCGCTTTCATCGTGACCCCACCCTTGAAAGGGTGGGCCACCCGAGCATCTTCGCACAACCCTATCATCGTGACCCCACCTTTGAAAAGGTGGGCCACCCGACCGCTCGCCCACGACGCAACCGGCGTACGCGGCGCTTGGCCGAAGGACCGATAGCGATGCGTGAGACGCGATTGGATCTCGAACGCGGCGACAATTCCAACGTCGCGCCCGACTGCGGGTTTCGGTTCGCCCGTCAATCCGATACGTTGGCACTGTTCAAGGGCGATTCGGAACCGGATCGAGGGGATCACTCGAATTGGAGACCAGCGAGCGCAGCGAGTTCATTCAGCGTGCCGCCCGCGGCGACGCAGACGCGCTTCAGTGTCTGCTCGTCGACTACTACGCGCCGCTGCTCGGATTCATTGCCGCGCGGATGGAGCCGCCGATTCGACGGTACGTGGACGCCGAAGACATCCTCCAGGATGCCTTCGCCGACGTGTTTCGCCGGATCAATGAATGTTCCTTCGAGGGACCGGCGCCGTTCTACAAATGGCTCGAACGGATCGCGGCCGATCGGTTGCGAAAGACGCAGCGCGATCTGCGCCGCAGGAAGCGGGACATTCGGCGCGTCGCGCACGGCGATGCGGCCGGATCGGACGGCGATTCGTCTTCGGGCTATCCCGATTTCATCGATCGGCTTTCATCGCCGGGGACGAGCCCGAGCCGGCTGCTGGCCAAACGGGAGGCATGCGCCGCCGTGTTGTCGTCGCTGGCCCGGCTGAACGACGACCAGCGATCGGTCATTCGCATGCGGTTCCTGGAGCAGCAATCGGTCGCGAGCGTCGCGCTCGAACTCGACAAGACGGAAGACGCAATCCACATGCTGACCTATCGCGCCCTTCGAAAGCTCAAGCCGATACTCGGATCGATTACCGACCACCTCTCGCGCGTCTGACGCCGTGCGTCGCCGATTTTCCCATTTTTTCCGTTAGATGCTCCCTGCAATCGGGAATGGCCACTTCGGAGGGCAAGTGTGTCGTGCAATGCTCGACAGGCGTGCGACTCTCGGATCTTTCGGGAAACGCCGGCCGCGTAGCGGTGACGGCAGGCAGATCACAATTCAAAGGAGAATTCCATGCGTCTCACGTCGACTCTCGGCACGCTCGTCATCTTCGCAATATTGTCAGCGGCGTCGCCACCTACGGTTCGCGGCGAACTCGTTCACTATTGGTCATTGGACAACACGCCGAATGACGTGGTCGGCGGGATCGTCGGCACGCTGCACGGCGGGACGAGTTTCCAGTCGGGAGCACCCGCGGTGCCGGGCGGCGGACAGAGCGCGCATTTCGACGGTGCTGCAGGAACATACATCAACACGCATTTCGAACCGGCCCTGAGCGAGAGCGATCAACTGACCATCTGCCTGTGGGCGAGACTGCCGATCAACGCGAGTGCCGGAACGGACCTTCTGGGCTTCGAGCAGACGGGGTCGTCAACACTGAGAATCGGTGTTCGAATGAACGACGGACTGAGAATATGGGCACAATTGCGAGACGGGAACAACGACGCCACGATCGTAGAAAGCCAGGCTGGTTTCTTCGACGACCAATGGCATTTCATCGTACTGTCACGCGGGAATGACTCGATCAAGCTGTATGTCGACGGTGGCCTGGCAGACACGCAGGCCGACGCCACGACCGCCATCAACATGGCAGGACAGATGTCGATTCTCATCGGGGCGGAATACCATGTGGATCAGCAGTTAATCTCGCGAAACGAATTCAGCGGCGACATCGACGAGGTGATGTACTTCGACGAAGTTCTGACTGCAGACGACGTTGCATGCATGTTCGGAACGCCCCCGGCATCGGGCCAAACGGACTGCGATTCCAACGGTCAAATCGATGTCTTCGAGGTTTGTGACGGCGTCCATACCGACTGTAACGACAACGGCATCCCCGACTCGTGCGAACTCGCCAACAATGACTGCAATGCCAACATGGTGCCTGATGATTGCGAACCCGACCAGGACGACGACGGGGTCATCGACGACTGCGACAACTGCGTGGACTTTCGCAATCCGAATCAGACGGACATCGACGGGGACGGCTTCGGCGACGTTTGCGATAACTGTCCGAACATCCCCAATGTCGACCAAGCGGACATGAACGAAGACGGCGTCGGCGACATCTGTCCATGCCCCGAGCGCGGCGACATGAACGACGACGGACTCGTGAACGCCGAAGACATCCAGTTGTTCGTGGCGAGAGTCCTGGGCTCTTGACGGCCGCGACGCAAAATGTCCACGTCTATCAGGGGAGGGAGCGTGATCGGGCCGCTCCTTCCTTCAATTTTCCCTTCCATTCGTCGGTCGGCATGCTGTCGCGGTAGACGCTCACCCAGTGATTCCGCCAGAATTCAGTATTGGTGCCGTGTTTATGCACTTCATTGTCTGTCGGGCGAGCATCAATCAGCTTCAGCGAGGAATCGAGCCTGAGTGTGCAACGACTCTTTCGCGCGGCACCGCCGATCTCGACGAATTCGTGGATACTAAGCTCGAACTCGATCTGTCCTTCGGCATTTCGTTCAAAGGTGATAAACGGGAAATGTGTGCCACAGGAAAACGGATCCATATCCGCCGATCGCGACTCCAGGGACGGATTCAGATTCTCAAGAGTGACCGGCATATTCAAGTATGCGTATGCAACAGGATTGCAGACTGGAATTGGCGGCAGGTCCTTGGCTGGCGAGAGCGGACACTGGCCGTCCATTGCGCCTGGTTTGAGAATGAATACAACGTTGACCATTTCGTGTGCGATGGCGGCAGTGTGGGAAACCTCGCCACGTGCGACCTCTTCGGGCACTTCATCGAGGACATCGTTCTGGCCCAACACGACGATGCCTGGTTCACGTTCGCCAAAGAAATCGTCGACAATAAAGAAATCTCGCAGGTGACCGTAATGCAGGAACGACTGCAGCGGCGTCAGCCCGTCGATGTCAACGCGATAGATCGTCAGCCGGCTCGGGTCGGACAAGGTCGAAGCAGAGATCATGGCCAGCTGTTGCCCGGCAATACCGTCAACGTCAAACTCGCGGACACGCTTGGCGATCCAGGAATTCTCGTCGGGAGTGGTCAGCCCCGGCCACACAAACGCATCGAAGATGCCGGCAGTCCAGAGCGTCATACCGGTCGGCGCGATCGCCTGCACGACTTCGTTTTTTATTCCAAACGTCTTGGATGCCGTGACAACGACACATGGCCCCCAAACCGCATGCACAATCGCCGCCGACTTGGCAGGATGAGCCGGATCGTATCGTTTGAAAATACGCCAGTCCGTATGACCCTGGTATCGCACCTTAACGAGAGCATCGCGTTCGTTGTCGACCTTCACGTCGATGATCTCGGGCTCTCGACACAAGCGCCACACCGTTCCTGTGGCAACGATCAATGCGAGACTGAAGACCGCCACCCATCGAAGACGGCGACGACGCTTCTCGATCGAGGGCACTGGGCTTCCGGCCAAGAGCTCGTCGAGTGCAATCTCGGCCGTCTCGAGTCGATCGGATGGGCGCTTTGCCATCAAGCGCATGGCCAGACTCGCAAGATGCGGGTCGACGCATTTGTCCAGAATCCGCGGATGCGCCGGCTCGTCATTTTGAATTCGGTGAATCACGCCGGCGGCCGTGCTCGCGGCGAATGGCGATCGGCCGGTCAGCATTTCATAGAGGACGACGCCTGCTGAATAGAGATCCGTTCGCTGATCGATGTTCTCGTCGCCGCGCGCCTGTTCCGGGCTCATGTACTCGACAGTTCCCATGATCGATGCCGGCATTGTTATTCGAGTCTGGGCGGCGGCAGCCAGGGCCAGGCCGAAATCGGTGATCTTGATATGTAGCTGATTCCGATCGAGCATGATGTTGGCGGATTTGACGTCGCGATGGATCAGGCCCGCATTGTGAGCGTCGGCAAGGCCAATGAGGATCTGCCGGAAAAAATGCCGGACGGTCTCGGTCGGCAAGGCGCCGCGATTCGCAATGACCTGGGCAAGTGTGGGGCCGTCAATGAACTCCATAGCGATGAAAGGCACATCGGCGGCGGCGGCGGCGACGGAGTGTACCGCGACGATGTTGGCGTGTTTGAGGCTGGCTGCGGCGCGGGCTTCGCGGGAAAATCGTCGCATGGCGACTGGATCGTCGGCGTATTCAGGACGCAGAACCTTGAGCGCAATGGTTCGCCCCAACGCGGGATCCATCGCTTTGTAGACGATTCCCATTCCGCCCATGCCGACAAATCCGATGACTTGAAATTCCCCGATTGTCTGCGGGATCACAATGCCGGGCGGCGCGATCCTCGCCTTCCCGAGTTCCGCGCACGGCGCGAGACAGAGCCGAAGATCGTCTGCCAGATCCGGATGGGCGGCCAGAAGTTCGGATTCGGACAGAGATGCACCGCAACGGCGCTGATCGTGATACTCATTCAGAATGCGACCTATACGAATGGCGCGAGATTCATCAGGCAAGTTTGCAGAGGATTCCGAGCTCATTCCAATCACAGCTCATGGCAACGACATGTCATCCTGGGCGGCACAGAGCGAACCCGAACCTCATGAGCTTAGCATATTGCCTGCGAGCGCGACAACAGACTGATCGTTGATGGCATGCGCACAAAAAACCCGGCCATGACTGGCCGGGCTCGGAATGTTGATGGTTGTCTTCGTGGCGAACGCACTTCGCGCGATCGGCACTGCTCACATAGCAGTGGCACCCAGGCATGCCGACCTTTGGGGTCGGCATGGCACCCTTTCGATTACGTCGCTTCGGCGTCGGTTGTGCCGGCGCCGGCGAGGGCCTTGTCGCCCGCGGGGGCGTCGAGGGCCTCGATGCCGAGGACGGTTCGACCGTCCTCGTGCTCGCGGGTGCCGATGATCAGCTTGCCCTTGCCTTCGAACTCGCCGCGGAGCAGGCCTTCGGAGATCTGGTCTTCGAGCATCTGCTCGATCGCGCGTCGCAGAGGCCGCGCGCCGAACTTCTCGTCGGTGCCCTTCTCCAGCAGCAGTTCCTTCGCGGAGTCCGTCACTTCCATCGTGTACCCCTTCTCGGCGAGCCGCTTGGCGACTTTGCCGAGTTCGAGTTCGACGATCTGGACGAGCTGCTCGTGGACCAGCTTGCGGAAGACGACGATCTCGTCGATTCGGTTGATGAACTCGGGACGGAAGTAATCCGTCAGTTCGTTCTTCAGGAGCTCGACCATGCGGCCGTAGCTGGCGTCTTCATCCCGCTTCTCGAAGCCGAACGTCGTTCGGTTCGTGATCTTGTCGGCGCCGATGTTGCTCGTCATGATCAACACGACGTTGCGGAAATCGACGTGGCGACCGAACGAGTCGGTGAGCCGGCCTTCTTCCATGATCTGGAGGAGCATGTTGAAGACGTCGGGATGCGCCTTTTCGATTTCATCCAGCAACACGACGGCATACGGCCGGCGGCGGATGCGCTCGGTGAGCTGGCCGCCCTCTTCGTAACCGACGTATCCCGGAGGGGCGCCGACGAGGCGGCTGACGTTGTGCTTCTCCATGTACTCGGACATGTCGAGCGTGATGAGCGCGTCGTCCGAGCCGAACATGAAGTTGGCCAGCGTCTTGGCGAGCAGCGTCTTACCGACGCCCGACGGACCGATGAAGATGAAGCTGCCCATCGGCCGGTTCGGATCCTTCAGACCGCTGCGCGAGCGACGAACGCTGCGAGCGACGGCGCTGATGGCCTCGTCCTGGCTGATGACGCGCTTGTGGAGTTCGTTTTCGAGTTCGAGCAGTCGCTCGGCCTCTTCCTTCTCAAGCCGCGTAAGCGGAACGCCGGTCATGAGGCTGACGACTTCGGCGATGACTTCCTCGTCTACGACGCCGTCGATCTCGCTGCGGCGATTCTGCCATTCGCGTTCGAGCTCATCGAGTTCGTCACGCATCTTCTGAGCCTTGTCGCGCAGATCGGCGGCGCGCTCGTAGTCGGCGTTGCGAACGGACTCGTCCTTCTCCATCGTGAGCCGCTTGATGTCGGCGTCGAGCTCCGTGAGCTTGGAGGGCTTGGTCATCGCCTTCAGGCGAACGCGGGCGCCGGCCTCGTCAAGGACGTCGATCGCCTTATCCGGCAGGACGCGCGACGGGACGTATCGCATCGACATATCGACGGCGGCGCCGAGCGCGCCGTCGGTGATCTGGACGCGATGGTGCGCCTCGTAGCGATCGCGCAGGCCTTTGAGGATCTGGATCGTCTGCTCGCGATTCGGCGGTTCGACGATGATCTGCTGGAAGCGGCGTTCGAGCGCACCGTCCTTCTCGATGTACTTGCGATATTCGTCCAGCGTCGTGGCGCCGATGCACTGGATCTCACCGCGAGACAGGGCCGGCTTGAGGACGTTCGACGCATCGATCGCGCCCTCGGCGCCGCCGGCGCCGACGAGCGTGTGAAGTTCGTCGATGAACAGGATGATGTTCTTGGCGCGGCGGACTTCGTTCATGACCGCCTTGATGCGCTCTTCGAACTGGCCGCGGTACTTGGTGCCGGCGACCATCATGGCGAGGTCAAGCACGACGATGCGCTTGTCGGAGAGCAGTTCGGGGACTTCGTTGTCGACGATTTTCTGGGCGAGGCCTTCGACGATGGCGGTCTTGCCGACGCCGGCTTCGCCGAGGAGCACCGGATTGTTCTTGTAGCGGCGGCAGAGGACGACGAGGAGTCGCTCGATTTCGGAGGTTCGACCGATGACGGGATCGAGCTTGCCCTGCTTCGCCATTTCCGTGAGGTCTCGGCCGAAGGAGTCGAGTGCAGGCGTTCGGGACTTGCCGCCCTTGCGCTGTCCGGTCTCCGCACTTGCGCCGGGGGCTTCTTCCTCGCCCGAGCCTGCGCCGAGGAGGTTGAGGACTTCCTCGCGCACTTCTTCCAGCTTGATGCCGAGGTTCATGAGAACCTGAGCGGCAACGCCGTCCTGTTCGCGCAGGAGACCGAGGAGGAGGTGCTCGGTGCCGACGTAGTTATGATTGAGTTGTCGCGCTTCTTCGATCGCGTACTCGATGACTTTCTTGGCGCGGGGCGTCTGGGGGAGCTTACCCATCGTGACCATGTCGGGGCCGCTCTTGACGAGCTTTTCGACTTCGAGGCGGACCTTGCGGAGGTCCACTTCGAGGTTTTTCAGGACGTTGGCGCCGACGCCGCTGCCTTCCTTGACGAGACCCAGCAGGATGTGCTCGGTCCCGATGTATTCGTGGTTGAAGCGCTGCGCTTCCTGATTCGCCAGCGCCATCACCTTTCTCGCTCGGTCCGTGAATCGCTCGAACATCGCCATGGGCCTTTCTTCTTCGGGCAGTCACCCGTTTGCCGGCTTTCGCCACTTTCCGCGCGCCCTGTTCCGTCAACGGGCCACGATTCCCCACACTCTATTTACGCCAGTCAGTTCATTTCCGGTCGAGGCAATTCCGGCGTGCGTAGTTTTCGCATTGCCCGAACGTCCCGAACAAACGCAACGACAGCGTACCGAATTCTAGTCCCCACGTTATGGGGCATCAAACGTGGGCACTCGTTACGACGTGCGCCACGGCTCAGAATCTATCGGTTGATCGCCCGCCCCAATGCAGACAACGCCGGTCGAAAGCGGCGTCAGATTTTCTGTGCGATATCTCACGGTTCGATGAAATCGGACGCTTGGCTGCGTTCCGTCGCCAGCGATTTCTCGGCGGCCGCGGCCCATTCACTGCTGGGCGCAATACTTAGGATCCTTCGGCGCAATCGGCGTGCCTCTGCGGGTTTGCCGCAGGCATCCAGAAGATCCGCCTCGGCCGCGAGGACATCGGGACGTTCGCCATCCAAGGCTGTGGCAGCTTCCAGCACGGCCAGAGCCGTGTCGAGATCATTTTCTGAGGCGTCGCGTTTCGCCTGCGAAAGAAGGGAATCGACCTCCGTCTGGATCGCGTCATGTCGTCGAGCGAGATGCACAAACAGCGTCTGGGCGGCCAACCAGTCCGCGATTCCCATCCCCAATGCGAGAAATGAGAGCCATCGCGGCACGGCGAGCGGCGCGATCCACTGCCCGGCGATCCAGATATTGACGCCGACGGCGAAGAGGAGGGCCAGAGCGAGCCCCAGCCATTCACGTCGAATCGACACCAGGCCCGCGCCGGGGATCAGAAGATTCAACAACAGGCCGGCTGAACGAGACATGGAATCATGAACGGAGCGCAGTGCGCATGATTACGGAGAAATCACGCTAATGACCGGAGATGGGCTATCAATTTTCCAACTCTCTCGATCCATCATGACGTCGTGCAACTTTGGATCGGCGCCCGATGACTACCCCAGCGTGGATTGGTTCAGCTGCATCCATGCGAACAGCAAAACGGGGGCGGCCGACACAGCCAATGCGCCGAAGGCGAGCCCGAGCCAGGACATCCCCTGCTTGGTGTTTCGCTTCTGGCCGAGGCTGTTGAAACCGAGAAGTCCGGCCGTGACGCCGACGCCGAGAGTGACGGCCGTGCCTGCAAAGACCCCTAACTTGCGATATTTGCCCAGGCCCGCGCTCGGGTTGAAAATGATCGCCATCATATCCTGGTTAAAGCCCCTGAAGACGGCATAAGTCAGCGCGACCAGACAAAACAGGGCGAGCACGCCAAGTATCGCCGCAAACTGCGCCTGGGTTTCATGAAGCCGGAGATTGGGAAGTTTCATGATCTCAAACACCATATTTCTAGAGTCAGGCGCGGGCGTTTTGACTGACCGCGCGATGGACGGACGCTCAACGATCCTCGGTTATGATAACTCCACACGCCCCGCACGACCAACGCCGACGCGGGGCTGTCGGGCCCGCGAAACGCCACTATCATCTGACCACGCCGCCGGGCCGAGGCCCGGCCAATGTGAGGTCGATGCATGAGTGAAACCAACGTTGAAGCGAACGATTCCCGCACCCCGGCCATCCGCGTGATGATGATGCCGCGCGACACGAACGCACATGGGACGATATTCGGCGGCGTCCTGCTCAGCTATGTCGACCAGGCCGGAGCAATCGAGGCCCGTAAGCTCGGCTGCGCCCGCGTTGTGACGGTCGCGATGGACAGCGTTGAGTTCAAACACCCAGTTTTCGTCGGCGATGTGCTCAGTTTCTACGCCGAGGTGATCAAAGTGGGTCGGACGTCGGCGCGGATTCGGGTTTCCGTCGAGGCGGAGCGGTTCGAACCGCCCTGCGAACACGAGCCCGTGACTACAGCGGATCTCGTGTATGTCGCGATCGACGAGCATCGGAAGGCGATACCGTTCGCGGAGTGCCGGATTCGGGATGCGGCCGAGGCGGCGAAGAAGCGGAAGTAGGAGCTCGCGAGTTATCGGTCATTCAATTCCGCGTCATCGCGATATATGGTTGCTGGCGGATCTGCCCCAGGGTTGCGCTTCGACCGCGTCGCGGACTGTGCTGACCCTGGGCTGTCTTGTGTCGCTCTTTCAGAGCTTTTCGGGTCGATGGACCGACGTACGATTCTGACAGCTACTCGACTCGACACTGCTTGAGAGCAGTAGCACGAGCTCTTGTCGGGTCGATGACCCGACCTACCCGAGTGCGCGATGTCGGGTCGATGGACCGACGTGCGTGGCTTTCGCGGCGAGGACGCCGCGGCTCTGAGACTGTGGCGTGGTTTTGGGCTCGCCTTACACTCAGTCGAACATGTGTCGATCGATCTCGCCACGGCGCAGTTGTCGCATTCCGTTTCGCACGGGCGTCACTTTCCGTGTGTGCTTCGGGAATCGAGAAGACTACTGGTACTCCTCGTTTACACTCGCGGCGCTGCGCGGATGCGCCGCCTTAACGATTGAAGATCTTTGAAATGCCGACCGCCTTTCTCGCTCAGTTTGCCGCCGGATGTTTCCTCGCGATCGCGATATCCGACATTCATCGTTGCGGCTGGCGCTATCTTCGCCTCATGGCGATCGTGTCGATTGCGCTGGCGTTCGTCGGGTTGATGATTTTCGTCAGCGGCGCGGGACTCATCGTCGGATCACTTGTTCGACCCGCACCGATCGTTCTGGCGTGCGGTTTGTTGCCGGCCTTCGTCTGGTTGTTTGTGAATGCGGCGCAGCAGGAGCGGGTGACGAATGCGCAGCGAGTGTGGGCCGGGCTGGCGGGTGTGACGTGTTTGGTTGCAGCGATTCTGCTGGCGACGGGGCCCGACACGTTGTTGGGCGGCGCGAGAGAGGGCGTCGTTGCGGTTGGCGGGATTGCGATGGCGGCGCCGATTGTGAATACGATACTTGGCGCCCTGCTGCTGGGCGTATTGACGTCCGCGATGCTGCTGGGGCATCGGTATCTGACGGACACGAACATGGCGATCGCGCCGTTGCGGCGGCTGACGATCATTTATCTCGTCGTGTTCGGCGTGCGCGCGTTGTGGTCGATCGGCAATTCGTTGCCGGTGTGGTTGACGGACTATCGACCGCACGAGAGCCCGATGTTTTTCCAGATCGTGTTGATCGCGCGGCTGGGTGTTGGGCTGGCGGCGGCGGCGGTGTTTGCGTACATGGTGTGGGACTGCGTGAAGCGGCGCGCGACGCAGTCGGCGACGGCGATGTTCTACCTGTCGATGGTGCTCGTGTTTATCGGGGAGTTGGCGGGTCAGTTTCTGATGCGGACGGAAGGGTTGGCGGTTTAGATCGCGGTCCGAATTACCGCCCGCATGATGCGGCCAGGCGAGCATGCCGACGTTTGGCGTCGGTATTGCAACCGGCGATGTCGGGTCGATGACCCGACCTACGTGGCAATTAAAGGGGATGGTGGGCACGGCCCACCCTACGAGATGATCAAGATCACACGCAAGTGTCCGAAGGCGCCGTGTCGGGGGCGGATATCGACGGCTGTCGATAAGGCGGGTCCGACTGAGGTTGCGTGCCCGGTTTGCGGGGAGCCGGTGAAGTTCGAAGTACCGGCAGACTTGGCGCCTGCGAACGGAACAATGGTGGGCACGGCCCAATCTACGGGGATGGTGAAGCGTTGCGCGTGTTGTCCGGGGCGGGAGTTCTTTATTCGGAAAGATTTTCCGCAGCGGTTGGGGCTGGTCATGGTCGTGATCTTCGGCGTCATCGCGACGTATTTTTACGCATATGAACGCATCGGGATGACGTTTGCGACGTTGGGGTCGCTGGTCGTGATTGACGCGATCATTTTTTTCTTCGTGGGCAAAGTGACGGTGTGCTATCGGTGCCGGGCGGAGTATCGGGGCGTTGCTTATAATCCGGATCACGAGGGATTTGATCTGGCGACGTCGGAGAAGTATTGACGTCGGATGTTGTTACGCCCTTTCAGGGCTTGGATGTGAGGTTGATGCGGCGCCCCAGGGTTGCGTTTCGCCCGCTTAGGGCTTTGTCGGGTCGATGACCCGACCTACGGGACTCGACACTGCTTGAGAGCAGTGGCACCCTGCATCCGTCGGGTCGATGAACCGATCGATGGGACTGAGTCGGGCGATGATGCGACCCCTATGGCGACTTGGCGCGTACACGAATTCCGCATGCCGACCTTGGGGTCGGCATGGCACCCGGCGGGTTTTCAGAGCTCTGTCGGGTCGATGACCCGATCTACGGGGCTTTGATTTGCTTCGCGACTCGGAATGAAATGATGACACAGAGTGCGGATACATTCGTTGTGGACAAGGCGCGGATTGAGAATGCCGTGCGGGATATTCTCATCGCGATCGGGGACGATCCGGATCGCGAGGGGTTGCGCGAGACGCCGTCGCGCGTCGCGCGGATGTATGAGGAACTCTTCGCGGGGATGCGCGTCGATCCGACGAGCGTGATGAAGACCGTTTTCACCGAGAAGTACGAGGAGATGGTCATTCTGCGCGACGTGTCGTTCAACTCGATGTGCGAACATCATCTGATGCCGTTTGAGGGAAAGGTCCACATCGCCTACATACCCGACGGCAAGGTGGTTGGGCTATCGAAACTCGCGCGAGTGGTGGACGTATTCGCGAAGCGACCGCAGGTGCAGGAGCGGCTGACGACGCAGCTTGCGGACATTCTGATGCACGAGCTGAGCGCGCAGGGCGCGGCCGTCGTGATCGAGGCGGTGCATACGTGCATGACGTGTCGCGGCGTGAAGAAGCCGGGGGCCGTGATGGTGACGTCGGCCGTGCGCGGCGTGTGTGCGTCGAATCCGCCGACGCGGGCGGAAGCGATGTCGTTGTTGCATAAGTAATGCGCGGTTCTCGCGGCATGCCGACCTTGGGGGTGAGGCTGTCCGGGAATTGTGTCGCCCTTTCAGGGCTAAACCTGAGGAAAAAACGCCGACCACGGGTTGCGCTCCGACCGCTGCGCGGTCTTTGCTCCACCCGTGGCTACGATCCGGCGCTCCTTCGGAGCGAGATTGACCCGGGAAACACAGGTGTTTTGGACAATTGCGCAAGTCGAGCCTCGTAGGGTGGGCCGTGCCCACCAAGTCGGGCGAATCCCGCTTACTCAATGAATCCGGGTCAAATCTCTCCGCGAGGGTCGATCGCAATTGGCGTCGCGCCCGTCCACGCCGGCTCAAGTCATCCCAACTCCAGATGTCGATGGACGCTGGACCATTTCCATTCCTGCGGGTGCTGAACATATCCATGCTTCACCGGATTCAGGTGAATGTAATCACGATAGGCGTATTGCTCCGCATCGTTGCGAATCCGATGTTCCCAGAACCGACGTTGCCAAACGCCAAGCTCACGATGGCGACGACGACTCGCAGAAACGGGCGGACAAACGCCATCATGCGAAAGCCATGTCTTGCTGAATGTCCGCTTGATCATGGACCAGCGCTTCGCGTAATCCGAATCTCCTCTTGGCAATATCCAGATGCAATGAAGGTGTTCCGGGAGCAGCGCAATCGCCCAGACATCAAAGTGGAAGCGAGCCTGAACGGCGATAAACGACTCACGGAGTAGGCGCCGCGCGTGCGGGCTTCTGAAGATCGGCGCCCGGTCGTTTGTTATCAATGTGAAGAAGTACGCGCCACCGGGGTCTCTGAATCGTATGTAGTCAGACATGCGAATATCGTATTAAGGGGGTTGAGCGACGACGACGTGCTTGGACGCGGGAGAGTAACACGCATGATGGCACTTCTTATCGCGCATCTGGCGAAGTTCACAGGATTTGGTGGACACGGCCCACCCTACACGACTGCTTGAGAGCAGTGGCACGCGGCGTTTGTCGGGTCGATGACCCGACCTACGCGACTGGTGGGCACGGCCCACCCTACGAGGCTAGATTTTTTCGACGGCGATGGAGCCCTTGTTGCGGACGCCGCGGGTGTTAACGCGAATTTCTTCGGCAACATGTTCGGGGTCCGGAATCGAGCGCAGGCGGATCGTCTCGTCGGTTTCGTCGGAGCTGAAGATCTCCAGGTGGCCCGTGTTGAGAATTCGATCGAGGATGGACTGGCTTTGGCGTACGTCGTCCACGCGGATCAACTCCATTTGATCCGTGACGCGCACGAGAATGCCGCGATGGACGAAGAGTCGCTGCGTCGTCAGGTGATACCGGCGACTGTAGACGATCAGTGCATCGCGGACGAACAGCCCGACGCCGGAGCCGGCGATGAACACCCAGACGGCCTGAACGAGCGGTCGACCGCCGTAGCTCGATGCGACAAGCAGTAATGCGACGCTCATGGCGAACCAGACGAGCCACGTCGGTGAAAAGGCGCGCCATGCCGGGCGTCCGTGCCAGACCGGCAATTCTTGCGCGGGATCGTGATGGACATCGGGCGGCGGCGCGGGTTTTCCGCCTGTCAGGAATTTCTTCGGATCGTTGTCGGGAGTGTTCACTTTGGCGAGGGACTTTGCGCCGCAGTGGCGGCAGAAGCGGCTGGCAGGGTGTATCCGTTTGCCGCATGCGTGACAGTAGAGCTTGGCGCGCAGTTTTTCCGCGGTCTGGGGCATACAGGTGTTATCGGGAAGTGCGCGGGTGGGGATTGACCGAGGGGTGGGCGTTGATTCGTTGTCGCGGCGGTGCGCGATGTTGGCACTGCTCACAGAGGAGGGGCACCCGGCGAGTGGTGGGCACCCTTCTGTCGGGTCGATGACGCGACCTACTTGTTGTCGGGTTTGATGCCGAGGCGCTGCTTGACGTAGGCGTCGTCGACGGGTTGGGGTGTCTCCGCGATCGTGACGGGGGCGAGTGAATCTTCCGGAGGAACGCTGAGCTTCGCGATGGCGGCGGCTTCGCTGCGACCGAGGATGTCGGGGGCGAGGTGGGTCGAATGTGACGGCGGTGCGTCGTGCGTCGGCGGCGCGTTGTCGGCGTTGTGCAGGTGCAGCGTCTGCGTCGGGAAGGCGAATTCGACGCCGAGTCTGTTCGCGAGGCGAAGGATGTCGCAGAAGAGCCGATGTCGCTCGCGCAGTTCCGTCGCCCAGTCGGGCGTTTCGTGGAAACAGTAGAGCATCACATCGAGTGAATGGGCGCCGAAGTTGTTGAAATAGACGTAGTACGAATCCTTCCGTGTGTAAGGATGGCGGCGGATCAACTCGCGAATGCCTTCGCAGAAGGCCTCGATTTTCTCCGGCGGCGTATCGTAGGTCAGACCGAGTGACGTACTGATGCGCCGGTAGTGTCGGCGGCCGAGGTTGTCTACTGTGGCGTCGATGAGTTTGCCGTTGGGGACGTTGATCTGCGAGTTGTAGAACGTGCGGATGTGCGTGCTGCGGAAGCCGACGGACTCCACAGTGCCCTCGACATCGCCGATCTTGACCCAGTCGCCGATCTCGAATGGCCGATCGAGCATGACGGTGATCGAGCCGAACATGTTTTTGATCGTGTCCTGCGCGGCCAACGCGAAGGCGAGACCGCCGATACCGAGACCGCCGAGAAGGGTTGTGATGTCTTCGGGGTAGAAGCGGCCGAAGAAGTAGATAATGCCGAGGATCGTGACGACAATCTTCAGGAGCTTCCGCAAGAACGGCAGAAGCAATTCGTCGAAGGTAGAGACGCGGCCGGCCGTGGAGATCGATACGAATGCCACGACGATGTCAATGACTCGATAGGTCGCCCATATGCCCGCGAGGATCAGGACGAGCCAGCTGACGGTCGTCAGCAACGTGCCCATCCACCCTGGCAGCCACAAGAACGGCAGCAGCATGCGCCAGACGTAGGCCATGAGGACGAGACCGATCGGCCGGAATGACTTATCCCCGAATTCCTCTTCGGTCTTGTCGTTGATGCGTCGCGCGACGAATCGCGATGCGCCGCGTAGAATCACTTGTGCCCCGCGATCGCAAACGACGCCGATCATGGCGATGGTGAGCAGACCGATCCATTGCCAGATCTGAAGGAAACCGATTTCCTTCTGGGCCCAGTCGGGAACCATGATGAGCACGTAGAGTTCCGGCGTGCCGAATAGCGAGAGTTCCGGCGCGTTCTTGACTTTCGGCGGCGCGTCGGCGACGGCACGGATCATGTCCGGCAGCGCGTCGAGCGTTTCATTGCTGAAGAGCCATCGGCCGTCGGGCATGCGTTCGAGGCTGATCGGCCACTTCTCGTCAATCGTCCAGAGCAACTGCGGCGAGTTGATTGCCGGATCGTCGGTCAATTCGTTGACTTGCACATAGACGGTGCGATCCAGGACGAATTTCATGCCACGCGCGAGGGCCTGCCCCCAGAATTCGTTGGCGCTGAGACCACGTTCGGAGAGGTTGAGACATTCGGCGGGTTCGACGCGGCTTTTGACGTTTGCATCGAAAGCTTGAAGGAACGTGCGCATCGTCGCCTGGACGGAGCGGAATTGCTTCGGCACTTCCGCGGCGGGTTTGACGGCCGGCGCGGGCTCGGCCTTGGTCGGCGTTGCGACGTCTGCGGGCTTGTCCGGAGTTGTCGCGGCATCGCTCGCAGGGGGCGGCGGCGCCGCGAGCACCGCAAGTGATTTGATCTTCGCCGTGGTTTCAGCGTCGAAGCGCCAGAGATTGTCGGGGCCCTTCACGAGTCGAATGTGGCAAACCAACTCGGGTTTCTGTTCAGTGTTTGCGTTATCGCCGATCGCAGGCTGGTCCTGGACAAGCGGCCTGCCTTTGAAGAGGCAGTGTTCCGTTGCATTTTCAGCGAGGCGAAGTTGGTTGAAGACTTCAGGTTCGGCGAGTTTGCGCGTTTCGATGAACTCGGCGAGGGAGTTGGCGAGCGTGGGCAGGTCCTTGCGGGCGTCGTCGTCGAGCCTCGACGCGTCGAGGTAGTCGGCCATTTCGCGACGGGCCTCGGGCGTTCCCTTTTTGTATAGCTCGAGGAAGTCGTTCAGGGTGATGTGCGCGGCCGAGCGCGGCGCCGGTGCGTCGATCGGGCCGGCGGCGGGCGGTTGAGCGGGCTTGGTCGCGGGCTCATCCGCGCGTGCACTGATATTGACGATTGCGAATGCGGCAACGGCGACGATTGCTGGTGCGCCGCTTTTTCTGATCCACTCCCTGACGAACACGCGCTTGCCTCCTCGAATCTTCGGCTGGCTGGGCGACGGAGGAATCCGCTCGTTTCGGCCTGAAAACGCAGATTTCCCGGATGTCGAGGGGCATTATATCTGGATTCGTGATGGCCGCCGGGACGGGCGACGATCGATAAAACTTCGGCGCACGATGTCACGTCGGCGGCTGAGAATAATCCGGGCCGGAATGGAACCGCATCGTGCCCGACGCCGTCCAATCTGCAACGTGCGGCGGCGCTGACAGTGCGTGAAACCGCAAAGCGAGATGTCGCGGGAGATCCCATATGAACCGATCATTGCCGATTCTCGAGAACGCCAGGATTGCATCGCCGTGCGACAAGTCGTGGCACGCGATGACGGGCGACGATCGAACGCGATTCTGCAGCGCATGCGAGAAAAACGTATTCAATCTCGTCGGGTTAAGCGATGAGGAGGCGACGGCACTGATCCTGGAGAAGGAAGGTCGCCTCTGTGTTCGGTTGTATCAGCGAGCGGATGGCACGCTGCTTACGAGCGATTGCCCCGTCGGCCTTCGCGCGGCGCGGCGGAAGCTGGCGCGGGCCGTCGGCGTCGTGGCGGCGTGTTTCGGCGTCTTGCTGACGGCAACGGCCTTCGGGATGCCGGGGCGTTTGCGCGCCACATGGAGGCTATGCGATATCAATCCGTTCTCCCGATTCGCCAACTGGCTGAACCCACCGACGACGATTTTGATGGGAGACATCTGCATTCCGCCGCCGCAGAATCCCGCCGCGAACAACGGTAGCGCGGGCAACTGAATTGGGCGACTGTTTGCCAAGCCATTTGGAGTTCTGATGCCGATGACGACTCAACGTTTGCCGATCCTGGAGAATTCCCGCATTGCTTCACCGTGCAATGTTGCGTGGGCGTCGATGCAGGGCGACGATCGCTCGCGTTATTGCGGCGAATGCAATACGCGCGTTTACAACCTGGTCGGAATGAGTGACGACGAAGTCGCGCAGCTCTTCGAAGCGCACGGGCACGATCTCTGCATTCGGGTCTACCAGCGGCATGATGGTACGTTGATGACGCAGGATTGCCCGATGGGTTTGCACGCGGCGAGAAAGCGGATGAGGCGCGCCGTGAGTGCGCTGGGCGCCGCCGCATCGTTCCTATTGGCGGCCGGTGTGATACGAGGACAGGCGTTCTCACGCAGCGGCGGGCTACTCACGATGCGTCCATTCGCACAGATTGCGAACTGGCTTTCGCCGATGCCCGTCTTGCGCGCCGCGCCCACAATGGGGCGGCGTTCATACGCGCCGCCGGCGCCAACGGGCTCGACGCGCAAGCCATTGAATTGCGGGAATACGACGACGAACAGTGGAGGCGCATCATGATTCGATTCGCACTGGGTCTCATGCTTCCGTATCTTGGCATCCTTACCTATCAAGCCTACGAATGGCGGCTGGACTTCGCAGAACCATCGCAATGGCAGAGCCTGATCGGTCCGGCGATCGGATTCGGCGCGGCGATGCTTACCGTGTTGCTGCTGACTATCGTACTCGACTATCGGCGGCCCAGGCGCATGTTGTCGCGCGGATCGAAGCGGGCGTTGCGCCCTGTCTTCGCGGGAGTGGCGATCAGCGCGTTGACGGTTTTGTTCGCGATTCCGGCGGTCGTGTTCGGCAGCGAGTATGCACCGGACTGGCTGCTATTGTGCGTGTCGTCGGTTCCGCCGGGGTTGCTCGTATTGCTGTTGAGCAAGTCGATCGTGCCTGGGCAGTGCGCTGCGTGCGGGTTCGACTTGAGGGCGTCGCTGGATGCTGGGCGATGCCCGGAGTGCGGTCGCGGAATTGCCGCTTGCGTGTGAATCCGGCGGTATTGCCGCGCCGCACGCGGTCACTTGTACCGCGGCGCGCAGCGCAAGAAAAACGCCGCCTGGCAGTCGGATCGACTGCCAGGCGGCGTTTGAATAACCAAAGGGCATTACACAATTGGGCGGACCCGATTGCCGACGCTCGCCGCGCCAACAAGCATACGCCCGCCCGACTCCCTGACGGTCGCGGTTCCGAACGAAGCGTCGCGCGCGATCACGGGGCGCTCGGATTGTGAATCACTAACGACGCGCGTCAGCCGCCCATTCCGTTATCGCTGTTCGACAGATCCTGGACTGTCACACCTGCGGGCGGCGTGAACACGAATTCCTTCGGGTCGATTTTTTCATCGATCTTGATGTCCGTCACAGTCATCGTGGACATGACTTTGCCGTCGGCGGTATATGCAACCTGCTTGACCGGCAGGCCCGTCGCCTGATCGTAATAGCTCACGGACTTGCTCATCTGGGCCTTCATCATCGGATTCTTGGGCGTCATTTCCAACACCCAGCACGTCTTGTCGCCGACTTTCTCGTCGGCGATCGGCGTCACGTCGAATTGGTCCCATCCGACGCTGGGATCGAACGGTTCCTGCTCCTGCTTCCGCACTTTCTGCTTGGTCGCGGTCTTCCCCATCTGGGATTCGCTGTACGACCAACTGTATTCGCCATCGACGACCGAGGTGCCCTTGGTCTCGGTCTTCTGGTCCATACCGTTTCCCTTCATCTCGGTGACGGAGGTCGACTCCTGTCGCACCAACATCTTGTCGTCTTTCTTCATGTACTTGAAAGTCGCATCGGTATTCGACTTGATGGACATGCCTGCCTGACTCATGTCCATGGACATGTTCATTTTGTATTGGACGGAATGATGCTTGGCGGCTCGCTCCGAGATCTTCTTCTGAATTTCCTTGAGTTTTTCGCTGTTGTCGGCCATGGCGACCGAACACGCGACGAGTAGACATACGGCGATCAATCTGCAACGCATCGGAACCTGCTCCTTGTTGACTGCAACCTGGCCGGCCCCGACCGCATGTCGGGCGCCGGAAAAGGCAGGATTCTATCGACGTTTTCGCCGCCCCGCCAACGACGACGCTGCTCCAAATCGGGGCACACTAACGGCCCGTTCATGGCGGTCGAGCGGCCGGTCATAACCCCAGCGGCGCACGGCAGCTACGTCGTGATCGCGAGGCGACGCTATCCGGTTGGGCCAGGTTCAGCACGGACGCCAGCTCGAAAGCGGCGCGTGATTCGCGTGGCATCGGAAGGTCCTTATGGGCGGGCGCATGACGGCGCGCAGCAGTCATGTCGACGGATGTAATGTCGCGATTCGATTTCGAACTGCAACATTCTATGCGATTGCGTCGCGCGCAAAAATCCGGCGCAATGAAGACAAAAGCATTGATTTTTGTCGAAGTTGTGATACACTTTGGCACGGGTAGTTGAGTTGGTCTTTAGACGCGAGTAGCAGTAGAGCGAGGCAGACGAGAACTTCATACCAATGCCATTTATATTTATCCATTGAATTCCAATAGACCCGCCGGTACGAGATTTCGATCGTCGGGTATCGTCTCCGCCGCCTCTCTTCTTCACGCTTCAACGGGCCAAACAACCTCGACAATTGATGTTTCGATGATGTGCTGATGCACTGCGCGATGGTTGCGCTTTCGTGTCGACACTCGTGGTCGGACTGCGCATTCGAATGGCTCGAATTCGCGGCAGCGCCGGGATGTGGATCGATCGCGCGCAGATTCTCCGGCGCGATCGCTGCAACGCGTCGTCATCGAATACTGCTTTCTGCGCGAGCCGATCGCTTGGTGATGGTGCGCGGTATCAATTGTCGTCCCTATGGAGTTGTTGACGTGAGCGCGTATCTCATTCCAACTCGGACGGTCGCGACGAGTTCGCGGCCGGAGCGTTTCTCGACGTACCGCGTCAGGCGGACGGTCGGGATGTGCGTGCAGTCTCATGCGAGGATTTCCGCCCATTGTCGGAGGCGACAGTCGGGCGAGTCGATCATCCCTTTGCACAACATAACTCTCGGGTCCGTGGGGTTTGAGGCGTCTGTCGGCGACGTCGTTCGAGAAGCGCATGTGGGGCGAGGCGAACAGGGCGAACCCTGTCGCAAAGCTCAATACGGGGCAAATGGTGGGCTAACCTTGCTTCCGCACATGCGCCGCTTCGAGACGTCGCCCTCACACTCCTCCTGCCCGGGGACGGACACAGCGAACAAGGGCCATCATGCCGCTCATTCCCATCCATCCCGGTCCTCGTTGTCGTCCGTCCCCATCTTTTTCTTTTTCGTATTCAGGCATGCCGAGGTTGGGGGTCGGCATGGAGAGCGACGATGCTGATGAGGGCGGTTTTTCTTGGATTGATCTTCTACGCCGCGACTTGCGGCAGGCTCTACGCGTCCGCATTTACGGTCACGGACATGGACATGGGCACGCAGGCTATTTCCGGTAGTGACTGGGACGATGAGGGAGTGATCTTTCCCACCAATCCGCTTAACACGACGCATCACTCGGCGGTTGGAGAAAACCAGGCGACGACGATTTACGACGTGCTGTGGGGTGACGACGGAGGCGACTTCGACTTCCAATTCGACCATCGAATCCAGAATTGGCCCATGACTTCGGAAGTCAGTTCTTCTGGCACAATCATCTTCAACACCCACACGGATGTGATGCTCGACTATGACTTCGACTATGCGTTCTCCAATCTCTTTTATCCCATACAGATTATCGCGCGGATCAGTGTTGTTCGTGCGACACCGCAACCCCCGTCGGAAACGCTTGTCGGATACCTGCAAACTGGCGGGGGTGGACCGACCAACGGCGCCGGCGCCGCCGAAACATTTGCCACTGACGGGCACCTCTTGCTTGAAGCCGACAATCGATTTCTCATCCTGTACAGAGTCATTTTCCTGGCCGGCGGGAACAGTTCGAGGATCGGCGTTGGCTCGGGATCGCTGCATTACTCGCTGACACCGGTACCGGAGCCGGGGGTCGCTTGGCTCTGCATCCTGGCGGGTGGCATGGTGCGGCGGCGCGGGCGTCGAAACTGGGGCGACTGGTAAGAGACCCTGTCGCGCGGCATGCCGACCTTGGGGGTCGGCATGGCACCCGGTTGGTTGACCATATCGTCGCGCCCCCACCCTCGAAGTGAGTGGGCCACCCCGGGAATTGTGTCGCCCTTTCAGGGCTAAACCCGAAGAAGAAAACGCTAACCACGGGTTGCGCTCCGACCGCTAGGCGGTCTCCGCTTCACCCGTGGCTAAAAACTGTCGCTCCTTCGGAGCTGTGTCGGCCTTGGAGACACTGGCGTTTACGACGGTTCTGCAAATCGGAAATCCTCTCTCGAATTCCAGGACAGCCTCGCCTTTGGGGTCGGCATGGCGACCGACGGCCCATTCAACGGAGTGTGAACGTGATGACTCAATTCCTCACTTTGGCGACGATTCTTGCGGCCTGCATGGTTTCGGCCGCCAAGGCAGCCAATATCGATGTCTTTGAGATGGGGATGACGACATCCGCATACGTGGATGGCGGGCATGACTCTGAGTCCAATCTGACAGTCATCAACCCGTTTGTCGCCACACAGCACGCCCAGTTGGGCCTGACGGAAGTGACGACAATTTATGATCTCGCATGGGGGCCTGACGGCGGCCGATTCGACTTCCTGTTCGATCAGGTCATCGACGACAGCGATGACTATGTGTCTTCCGACACCTTTGGTGGCGTAGGAATTATCTCCGACGTCGATTTGTGGCTGGATTACCAGTACACCTACACGTACAGCCATCTGACCGGGGATTTTGGCATTACAAGTACCACCAGGATCATTCATATCGCTGACGACGGGGATGCGTTTCTGTTGAACGATATTAAGCTCGGCGGCGCCCGTCGGTTTCAACCGTCGTCCGGCGTCTATATGTCGGCAACTCAGGTACTCCTGGAGGCCGGTGAGCGATATGGAATCTCTTATTTGATCAGGCTCGACGCCGCTGAAGAAACGGGCGCTATCGGCTTTGGAAATGGCTCGTTGCACTTCACGTTAACGCCGGTGCCGGAGCCGTCGGTCGCTTGGTTCTGCATCCTGGCGGGTGGCATGGTGCGGCGGCGTCGGCGTCGAAACTGGGGCGACTGGTAAGAGACCCTGTCGCGCGGCATGCCGACCTTGGGGGTCGGCATGGCACCCGGCTGGTTGACCATATCGTCGCGCCCCCACCCTCGAAGTGAGTGGGCCACCCCGGGAATTGTGTCGCCCTTTCAGGGCTGAACCCGAGGAAAAAAACGCTAACCACGGGTTGCGCTCCGACCGCCACGCGGTCTCCGCTTCACCCGTGGCTAAAAACTGTCGCTCCTTCGGAGCTGTGTCGGCCTTGGAGACACTGGCGTTTACGACGGTTCTGCAAATCGGAAATCCTCTCTCGAATTCCAGGACAGCCTAGCCTTTGGGGTCGGCATGGCGACCGACGGCCCATTCAACGGAGTGTGAACGTGATGACTCAATTCCTCACTTTGGCGACGATTCTTGCGGCCTGCATGGTTTCGGCCGCCAAGGCAGCCAATATCGATGTCTTTGAGATGAGTTTTACGACATCTGTGCGCATGGACGGCGGGCAAGACAGCGCATATGTACTGGTCCCAACTAATCCACTTGTCACCACGCGTCACGCCCAGTTGGGTCTGACGGAAGCAACCACTGTGTTCGATCTCGCCTGGGGCCCGGCCGGCGGACGGTTCGACTTTCTCTTCGATCAGGTCATCGACGACAGCGATGACTATGTGGCCTCCCAGACGGTTGGTGGCGTCAAAGTCACCTCCGACGTCGATCTCTGGCTGGATTACGATTACATCTACTCGTACAGCCATCTGACCGGGGACATTGCCATCAACAGTACCATCAGAATCACGCACATCACGGATGACGGCTTTTCCTTCCTGATGAACAGCGTGCTGCTTGGCGGCGCGCCTTGGCTTCGACCACCGTCCGGCACTTTCACGTCGACAACTCAGATCCTCTTGGAGGCCGGAGAACGCTATAGCATTTCTTATAACATCAAGCTCGACGCCGCTGAAGAAACGGGCGCTATCGGCTTTGGAAATGGTTCGTTGCACTTCACGTTGACACCGGTGCCGGAGTCGGGGGTCGCTTGGCTCTTCATCCTGGCGGGTGGCATGGTGCGGCGGCGCGGGCGTCGAAACTGGGGCGACTGGTAACAGACCCTGTCGCGCGGCATGCCGACCTTGGGGGTCGGCATGGCACCCGGCGAGTTGTCGGGTCGATGACCCGACCTACAGATGTTAGGCCGGCGGATTCTGGATTTGATCGAGCAGGTGGCGTTCGATCAGGAATGAGACGATCGCTCTGCCGATGATCAGGCTCCCAGCGCGCGACGGGTGCGCGTGATCGATGTAGAGGCCTTTGCATTCCTGCGGTTTGCTGCGGCATTGTCGCCGAAGCTCGGGCAGGAGGTCGAGACAGTCGGCGCCGATCTCCGCGGCGAACGCTTTGAGTTTTTCCTGTGGAAGGACTGACGCATCCGCATCGAGAATCTGCGACTGCACGGGGACCAACAGGAAGACGAGCGGGATCTTGCGCTCGCGGCAGAATGCGGCCATCTTTCGCCAGTCGTTTTCCGCACGTGTCCAGGCCGATCGAACGCGCTGCGTCTCGTTCGGATCGAACAACTCTTCGAGGTTGAGCTCCTCCGTCGCGACGGCGGCGGCGGCGAGGTCCTTGCCGTAGGCGCGCGTTCGCCCCCAGTCGAAAGCCAATCGCATGAACGCGCTCCAATGCGGATCGCGGTGCATCTGTGCGAACTCGGGATGCACGCTCGGATCCCAACCGGCTTCGGCATGGAACCCCGATGTGATGTCATTGAGACTGACCTGCAGAATGACAAGCGCGGGCGAGAGGTCCGCCCCTTCGTGCAGCAGCCAGTCGAGTTCCTGGCTTGGGGCATAGGCGGTTGTTCCGGCGTTTAGTATCGCGAACTTCTTTCCGTCGTCGCGCTGCGCGAGTGAGTCGGCGACGATTTCGACGAAGCCATCTTCCGCGGGCAGGCGATAAGCGAACGTGACGGAATCGCCGAGAAGCAGAATGCGCGTTTCATCGCCGAGCGTGCGATGCCAATCCCGTTTGCGAACGCGCAGACCGTAGGAATCGATGAAGACATCGGCCCATTCCGCCATGTGGGCGCCGGGGAGATGGGTCCAACCGCGGCGGGGATGGGGTTGAAAGACGCCCGGGCGCGGCAACGGCGGCGGCCAGAAAACGTTCAGCACGCGATCCGCCGAGAGGATCAGGCAGAACGGCGACGCGGCGATCAGGAGCTTCGGCACAAACGCTCGAACGCCGCGCCGACGAGTTCGCAGGAACAACAGCAGGAACAGGACGGCCGCAATGCCGTGCGCGAGGCAGACTTCGAGAACGGGGTCGCGGCGCTCCGGCGTCAGTTCGAGCAGCATCGGGTCCGTCGCCTGAATGAGGGCGGCGCCGAGGGAGATGATCGCGGCGTAGATACCCAGGAAGAGTGAGAGCATGGCGCCGACGACGCGGTTGCCGGCGTGCGCTGTCGTTCGTTGGGAATCAATCGGCTGCGACATGCGCGGGCCTCTGGTGGATCAGGCCGAGTTTTGAATCGGCCGGATTGGGTTTTGGACGTTGGGCATGCCGACCTTGAGGGTCGGCATGGCACCCGGCCTCTGCATGCTTGCCTTTTAGGGCAAGCATGGCACCCTGCGTACGCGAATTGTCGGGTCGATGACCCGACCTACAGCTCCCAAAGGCTGGCACGCAATTGCATCGTCGCGCCCCCAGCGCTGAAGCGATGGGCCACCCGTGCATTCGGCATGCCGACCTTGGGGGTCGGCATGGCACCCGGCCTCTGCATGCTTGCCTTTTAGGGCAAGCATGGCACCCTGAGTACGCGAATTGTCGGGGCGATGACCCGACCTACGGTTTCGGTGCGACTACGCGCCGGTTTCTGTTTGCGGTCGCGCGGCGGGTTCGCAGGCCTGCCAGAGGAGTTCGGCGATATCCAGTTGATTGACTTCGCCACGGTCCTTCGCCGAGAGCCCGTCGATGAGCATGCGCTGGCAGAACGGGCAGCTCGACGCGACGACATCGGGTTTCGTTTCGAGCAGTTGCTCAGTTCGGCGAATGTTGACGCGCTCCGTGCCCTCTTCCTCTTCCTTGAACATCTGCGCCCCGCCGGCGCCGCAGCACATGCCGCGATCGCGCGTCTGCGTCGGTTCGAGGACGGTCAGACCGCGAATGCTCTTCAGCGTGTCGCGCGGTTCCTCGTACACATTGTTATAGCGTCCCATGTAGCAGGAATCGTGATAGGCGACGCGGGCGTTGATCTTGTTCTTGGGCTGGAGCTTGCCCTGCTTGATGAGCTTCGACAGATAGACGGAGTGATGCACGACATCGAGCTTGGCGCCGAAGTCGGGATATTCGTTGAGCAGCGTGTTGAAGCAGTGCGGGCACGTCGTCACGACTGTTCGCGGATTGTAGTTATTCAGTGTCTCGACGTTCATATCGGCGAGCATCTGGAAGAGGAATTCGTTGCCGGCGCGGCGGGCGCAATCGCCGGTGCACTGTTCCTCTTCTCCGAGAATCGCGAAGTTGATGCCGGCCATCTTCAGGAGATTCGCCATGGCGCGAGCGATGCGTCGCGCTCGATCGTCGAATGAAGCGGAGCAACCGACCCAGAAGAGCACATCGGCGTCGGGCTTTTCGGCCATCGTCGGCACGCCGAGGCCCTCGGCCCAGGCGGCGCGATCGGACGCGGGGAAGCTCCACGGGTTGGAGTTGGTTTCCAGACCTCGGAACATGTTCTGGAGTTCCGCGGGGAACTCGGCTTTCTCCTGCACGAGATGGCGGCGCATGTCCACGATCTTGTCGACATACGTGATGAACACGGGGCATTCCGTCTCGCAGGCGCCGCAGGTGGTGCAGGCCCAGAGGACTTCGGGCTTGATGACGTCGGGGATGAGGTCCTTCAGCGCGGGCGCGTGGCTGCCGCTGTCGTCCCCACCATTGTCGGCCGCCTGTGTCGCGGCGCCGTTGCCGTTTTTCGGCGCGATGAGCGCCGTCTGGTTGTTGTAGGCAAAGTCGCGCAGATCGACTGTCAGGTGTTTCGGCGAAAGCAATTTGCCCGTTCCGTTCGCCGGACACTGATCCGTGCAGCGACCGCACTCGGTGCAGGTGAAGAAGTCGAGCATGGCCTTGGCGCCGAAGTGATCGATGCGGCTGACGCCGAGGGGTTCTTCACGTTCGAGTCGGCCTTCGAGATCTTCGGTTTTGGGGAGTCGCCCGACGGGCGTGAGGCGCGAGAAGAAGACGTTGGGGAACGACGTGATCTCGTGGAACTGCTTGCAATATGGCAGGTAATTCAGGAACAGGAGGATAACGCCGACGTGTCCCCAATAGCCGATGTGCTGAAGCGTATGGAGCGTCGATGCGTCGCTATGCTTGAAGAACGAGGCGAGGTATGAGCCGAGCGGCTCGAACAGGCTGCCGTGCCCGCGAAGTGCGGCCGTCGCACCGTCGTAGAGCACGTCGGTCAGCATGAGCGTCGTGAGGATGGCGAGGATCAGATAGCCTTCGAAGTTCAGCGTCATGCGTTTAAGGCGACCGATCGCCCGGTAGTAGAGAAACACGGCGATACCGACGAGCACCAGCACGACGAAGCCGTCTTTGATGAGCGAGTAGAGCTTTCCGAGGGGCGCATCCTGATCGAAAATAACGAAGCCGAAATCCTGACTCGCGACGAATCCGCGGGCGAACATAATCAGGCCGCGAAGGAGCATGACCATGGCGCCGACGTAGATGAACATGTGTGCGATGCCGGCCCACTTGTGCCGCGGCATGCGCGCCTGGCCGATGGCGAACTTGAACATCTTCTTGAACCGGTCGCCGAGCCGATCAACGGGCAGATCGTTCCCGCCGACGGTCATCAGTTTCCAGCGCTTGCGCGCGGAATAGATGAACGTGCCCCAAAGCCCGACAAGAAGAACGCCAGCCGCGTAAGGTTGCATCGATGAATCACCTTTGATGAATCGCCGGCGATGGCCGCTGACCGCCCGGCGCGAGCGAACACCCACTCATGAACGCCGTCGGCCATGGTATCGAACGGGTTACGGGGCTGCAATTCGGCGCGGCTGCACGACCGATAGCGTGAAGCGGGTTTGCGCGGGCGCGATCGTCACGAGTTGAGGCGGGCAAGCGTGCCGCTCAGCATCTACTCGACTCGACACTGCTTGAGAGCAATGGCGCGCCTCTATTGCGCTTTCTCGACGCATCACTGGTGAGGGAGCAGTGGCACGCGAACACCCGGCATGCCGACCTTAAGGGTCGGCATGGCACCCGGCCGGCGTACGGTTGGCGTGGTGCACGCTGGCGCGCGGTCTGCACTGTTTGAGAGCAGTGGCACCCGGCGTCGGGTCGATGAGCCGTCGTACGGTTGCTGCATGCTTGCCTTTGAGGGCAAGCATGGCACCCTCCGCGCGCGAAATGTCGGGTCGATGAGCCGACCTACGAAATTGGGTGCGCTGAGGTACGGATCAGCCGGCCTTGGCCTTTTTGACGGCGTCCGTCAGGAGCGGGACGACTTTGAACAGATCGCCGACAATGCCGTAGTCGGCGACGCTGAAGATCGGCGCCTCGGGGTCCGTGTTGATCGCGACGATGCGGCGGCTGCCGCGCATGCCGGCGAGATGCTGAATCGCGCCGCTGACGCCGCAGGCGATGTAGAGCTGCGGCGTGACGGTCTTGCCGGTCAGACCGACCTGTCGGGTGTGCGGTTGGTAGCCGGCGTCGCAGGCGGCGCGGCTGGCGCCGACGGCGCCGTCGAGAGCGTGTGCCAGTTCGTAGATGATCTTGAAATTCTCTTCGCTCTTGAGGCTGCGGCCGCCGGTCACGACGATCGAGGCCTCGGTCACATCCTTCTCGTCGCCGCCGGTCCGGTTGATTTCCTTCGTCACGGACTTCGCATCGTTTGCATCGGCGCTGAACGGCACGCTGATGCGTTCGGCGCCGCTGCCGGACTCGTCGGGCATGGCGAACGTGTTGGGCCGGACGCTCGCCATCTGTCGCTTGCTCGCGCTGAAGCGGACGTGATTGAACGCCTTGCCGTTGAAAATCGGTCGCGATGCGTTCAGGGCGCCGTCGTCGCCGATGTCGAATGCCGTGCAATCGGTCGCAAGGCCTGCATCGGTGCGGATCGCGACGCGCGGGCTGACGTCTCGGCCCATGAATGACGCGGCCAGCAGCACGATCTGGGGATCGGCCTTCGTGATGGCATCCGCAAGGGCGCGGGCGTAGGTGACGGCGTTGTATTTCGCGAGGGCTTCGGCATCGACGATGTAGATCGCCGCGGCGCCGCATTTTTCGACGCGATCGGCGACGGGACCAACGCCGGAACCGACTATGGCGGCGGCGACTTTGCCACCGGTCTTGCCGGCGAGTTCCTTGGCGGCCGTCAGTGCCTGTAAGGCGCCGGGGAGAATCGTGCCGTCGCGTTGTTCGATGAATACGAGAATGTCTTTGGTCATGATGCGTCTCGTCGTGTTGCTATTTCAGTGGGCACGGCCCATTTCAATTGCCTTGGTGGGTACGGCCCACCATACGCGCTAATTGTCGTGGTGGGCATGGCCACCGTACTGCTACTTGGTGGGCATGGCCCACCCTACGTGTTGGTGGGCACGGCCCACCCTACTCTGTTGGGTCGCGACTCTTACCTACCTGTCCAGCTCGGCGGCGATGATGTTGAGGCTGCCGAGCACGGCGACGACGTCGCTGATGCTGTGCCCGACAACCAGCTTGTCGAAATTCTGATAGTTGATATAGCTCGGCGGTCGGCATCGCGCGCGATAGGGCGTGTTGCCGCCGTCGGACGCGAGGTAGAAGCCGAGTTCGCCGTTGGCCGTTTCGTTGACGCCGTAGGCCTCGCCGATGGGCGGTTCGAAACCGCGATTCGTCATGATCTTCTCGAAGTGATGGATCAGACCTTCGATCGAGAAATACACTTCGCGTTTGTCAGGCAGCGTGGACTTTTCATTCGGGAGCACGTTGACGGGTCCCGACGGAATGTTGTCGATCAGCTGGCTGACGATGTGCATGCTCTGCCGAAGTTCTTCGAGCCGGACAAGGTATCGTGAATAGACGTCGCCGCCTGTTGCGATCGGCACTTTGAAATCGACGCCGCTCGAACCCTTGCCGTCCCAGTTGTCTGCGTAGCAGAGATAGGGCTCGTCCTTGCGAAGATCGCGGACGACGCCCGCGCTCCGCGCCAATGGACCCGTCCAGCTCCAGGATATCGCATCTTCTTTCGAAATGATGCCAATCCCCTTGGTGCGTTCGACGAAGATGCGATTGCGTGTCAGCAACGATTCGAAATCCGCGATGGCGTTGGGCAGCCGCTTGATGAAGTCCTTCACGTGTCCCGGCCATTCGGGCGGGATGTCGTACATGAGACCGCCGACGCGCGTGTAGCTTGTCGTGAATCTCGCGCCGCAGACTTCCTCGAACAGGTCGTAGATGAACTCGCGTTCATTGAACGTGTAGAGGAAGGAGGTAAACGCGCCGAGGTCGAGCCCCGCCGTGCCGACGCAGAGCAGATGATCCTGGATTCGCGCCAGCTCGGCGATGATCGTCCGGATGGCCTTGCAGCGCGGCGTGAGCTCGATGCCGAACAGCTTCTCGCAGGCCGTGTGCCAGGCGATGTTGTTGGCCATCGGGCTGATGTAGTTCATTCGGTCCGTGACGACGACGTACTGGTTGTAATTCAGATGTTCGCCGAGCTTCTCGAAGCCGCTGTGGAGGTAGCCGATGTGCGGGACGCAGCTCACGACGGTCTCGCCGTCCAGCTCGAGGATGAGCCGGAGCGTCGTGTGCGTGGCCGGGTGCTGGGGACCGAAGTTGAGCGTCCAGACATCACCGCCGACGTCTTCCTGAACGAGTCGCGTCGGCTGGATTTCGGGCATCGTCGCCATATCGTTAAGTCCTTGTCGGCACGAAGGCTTTCAATGCAAATCGGGCGGCAATCCCGTATCGGAGATTGTGCCTTTTTTCACAAGTCGGGACATCGTAGGGGGTGTGCGGCGAGGCATCAAGCCGGGCGCGACTTATGGCTCCGGCGCGTTGGCGACAATACCGCACTGGCGGCGTCTGATGCCCGGACGGCGGGATTTCGGCATCCTTGGCGGCCGGCGGTCCGGTGTTGCGGAACGAGCCAATCCGCAAACGAGAGCGCCAAGGCAGTGCGCTCGCGACTCGGCGGGCGGAGGCAATGAACCGTCGTATTCAAAGTCGCGGCGTTCCATCCTCACGGGCGGGAAGCCGTCGACGACCCACTATCCTTCCGTGCATGTATTTCCGGCGTTAGCGACGTCAGGTGATACCGACGCACACTGTGGTAACTCTCGCTGACGAGAAGGGTCGGCGGATCGCCGGGCAGGATCTTGACCAGGCTGTCCCCCGCGGACTGCAGGCGTTTTCGCACGATGACATGCCCCTTCAGATCCACCAGAAGCAGGTAGGATGAGTATTGCTGCGTCGAGACACTGCCGGCGCCCGATTCGAGTATCCTGGAGAGCCCGAGCGTCAACGCAAGTTCCGGGCCGGGAACGCCATCGACATCTCCCACTAGCAAATTGGCTTGTGCGGAAACCTGGTCCGGGACGTCCAGATCCAAAATCCAAACCCGGGCGCCATCGGGGCGGAACATACCGAGCCGAATCTTGTTGGAATACCCGTTGCGCTGGCCGTAACCGGAGAGCAGACAGACAACATGCGGTTTGCCGTCGACGTCGACAATCGTGACGTTTTGGAACGCTTCATTGGGACGAATGCCTTCGAATTGCACCTTCGCGAATTCCGTCGTCCCGCCGTAGAGGATGCGAAGCGTTCGACCGCCGGCGTAATTCCCGAAAAGGAGGTCTTCCACTCCATCCTGGTTCAGATCACCGCTTGCGTATAACGCGCTCGCTCCGGAGAGCAGGTCGCCCTTTGAAAGGCGATCGGCCTCGACTTCCGGAAGCGGGCTGGGGACATCGCCGCCAGAGGACGTTGCGGCTTTCTGGCTTGCGATCTGCTCGGCGTCGAAAAGCCGCTTGCCATCGATCAACTTCTCAATCTTCGCTGTGAGTTCGGATTCGCCGCCGAAGCCGAAGCCGACATCGATCGATTGCACGATGCCGTCCTTCCCGATCAGGACGGTGCACGGAATGCTCGTCACGCCGTAGTTCGCCTTGATTTCGCCCATGAAGTCCTTGACCTGTCGAAACGTGATCTTCTTCTTTTCAAGAAACTGCTTCACGCGTTTCTCGCCGCCCGGCTGATCGCCGTTAATGCCGAGAACGACGACAGGCTTGTCTTTCATGCGTTCGGCGACTTCTTGAATGTGCGGTATGGCCTGGACGCATGGACCGCACCACGTGGCCCAGAAATCCAAGACGACGACTTTGCCCTTGAGATCACTCAGTTTGATGGGTTTGTCGTCGAAGTCCGTGGACTCGAAGTCGGGCGCCGGTTCGCCGATGAGGATCGGGACGGCACCCTGATCGAACATCGCCATGAAGGTCTCGACTTTCTGATCCTCGTCGGACACCTGCATCTCGAAGTCGTTGTCGGAAACGCTCGGGTTGACTTCAGCTTCGTCAATTACATAAGTGAAGTACGCCTGTTCGAGTTTGTAGCCGGCGTAGGGGTCGACATCCGCCTGGTACTCCCCCATTTCCTCGCGCTGCTTGCGAGCGCCTTCCGTGTAATCGACATTGAGCCGTTTGAGCAGGCGCGTCCCGTCGTCGATCCAGACGGAGACGTCTACGGGCTCGTCGCCGGCGAGCATCGGTATCTCCGCCTTCAAATCAATGCGCGTGCAGGCGACTCCGTCGAGATTGACCTTCTGGACCGCCGCGACGCTTTGGAGCGCCGGAAAGAGGGTCCAGACATCGTCGTCGTTGCGATTCATCGCCGCCATGACGGGCGAACCGCCCGCCCATCCAAGCGACATCGCGACGTCCTCGGACAACGCAAAGTCCTTCTCGGCATCCACCTCGAGGAGCTTCGACTGCGCGCCGACCATGCGAAACCGGAAGCGCTTTCCATCGCTGGCGAAACTCATGTGTTCGGATGTGGACTTGAACCGGTTGGGGCGTGCCGCGACCAGCGTCGACGCCGTCTCCTGATTCACACCGACGTCCTCGCCCGTGTCGTCGAGGAACTTCATCCGCACGATGAGCGACGCCTTCTCACGATAGGCGTCCATCTCCCGATATCGCTTCAGGGATGCGGCGAAGATCTCGTCGGCCTTTGCCTTCAGGGCCGCGGCCCCTGGATCGGGCTTCGGTGCGTCGGGCTCGCCCGCCGCGTTGTTGGCATCGAACGACATGGCGACGCACGCCCGGGCGCCGCACAGCACGGCCTTTCGAATCCGGGTCCAGCTTGACATATTGTGTTTCCTTTCCGGCTTTGCGGGGAACGGCAGGGGCGACTCGACAGTTCGCTGAACTTCCACGCATGACGCGGCATTGCGCCGCAGTTATTTAGTGTTGCGATCGGCCGGCCGCGCAACATGCAATCCGCGAGAATTTTTGGTTCTTCACGGAATATCGTGAAACTCTGTTGGCATCTGCGGTAGCCCGAGTACCGCGTCCCGATAGGGACGCTCTGAGAATAGCCCAGCCTTTCAAGGCTGGGATTGATGGTCGGTTATTACCATTGCCGTCCCGTAGGGCCGGCGCGACTTAGCGCATCGAGCTCATCCCGTCCCGCTGGGACGGACCTCCAAAGAACGGCCGCCCCCCCGTTGAAAACGGGGGGCTATTCTCATGTGATCCCTACGGGATCTTGGATGCACATACTTGTCGCTCTTGTACCAGTTCACCGAGTATCCCGATTTTCCATGATGATCTAGTTTTTTCGCTGGGCTCGACCTGACCTGTCACGCCCCTCGATTTCGGCGCGCAACGCAACCCGGGACACCCGGAGTGGGCTAGTGGATGTATACGCGAGTCGTCGAGCGCTGTTAGGCCCGCGGGATCGCGAATCTCCAAAATCGTGGGCCGAGACTATTTCTGAACCTCGACGCGTTGGTCGATGACGGGCCTGCCGTCGATGTCCTTTGCGATGAGCCTGACGATCGACGGCGCGACGGTTGTATCGATCCTTACGACGCCGTAATTGACGCCTTCGATATACTTGGCGACGCGTTCCTTGTTTCCCAGCATGCCGCCCCGCTTGAAGTGCTCATTCGCAAGCGGTGAGCTCGTCAGCTCCCAGACGTCCGGACCAACGCCCTTGGGGTCTTTCTTGTGAATGAGTTCGGCGAAGTGTCGATCGCCGGCGAGGAAGAAAACGCCGCCGATCTTGTTGTCCCACAACCAGCGGAGGAAGGCGTCGCGTTCGGGCTTGAAGTACGTGCCCCAGCTTTCGTGCGGATGCACATCGCTGAGCATCTGGTTGCCGTTGACGATGAGTTTGACTTTGGCCTTCGACTCGGCGAGGCCCTGTTTCAGCCATGCGAGCTGGGCCGCTCCGAACATCGTCTTGTCGGGCTTGGGAGAGTCGTTGGGATCGCGATAGGTTCGATCGTCGAGCAGGAAGACATCGACGTCGCCCCAGCTGAACTTCTGGAAGCAGCCGGGGGCGTCGGGCAGACCGTACGTGCCGGGGAAATACTCCTTGAACGCTTCGAGCGCCGCGTCTTTCCATTGCCAGGTGCTGTCGCTGTTGTTGGGACCGTAGTCGTGATCGTCCCAGATGCCGAAGCAGTAAGTCGAGCGCAGGAGCGGCTGGAGTTCGGGCATCATGCGCTGATGGTTGTATCGTTCGCGGTAGAAGTCGAGCACGGCGTCGCGCGTCGTGGGGAACGCCTTCGGATCGCTCGGCAGGTAGATGTTGTCGCCGATGAAGAAGAAGCAGTCGGGCTTCTCATTTGCGATGGCGGACCAGATCGGTTGGTGTTCGCCGAATCGTTCCTGGTGGGAGCAGGAGCCAAACGCGAAGGTGTATCGACCGGATTCACCCTTGGGCGGGATGCGATGAAACGTCGCTTCACCGAAGAAATCTTCGGAACCGGCCTCGCCGTTCCATCCAAGTGAATTCCGAAGCAATGCGACGTGGAGATCCTGCTTGCAAACGTCGTCGACCTTTCCAACGGGAATGGAAATCGGGTGCAGGCCTTCGCCGAAGGAGCCGCACATCATCATGGCGCGCGAGTCAGCATTGATTTCGGCGAGCGACTTGCGCTGACCTTCGCGAAAATTGAGTGAGTATGTCGGTCCGTTGCCGCGACGGATGACCCAGACGTGGAGGCCGGACGTCTCGTGCGGATTCCAGCAGACCATCGGACCGGCCACGACGGTCGTCGGCGGCGCGATCATCGGCTGAAGCGCGGGATTGTCGCCGTCCGACGCAGTCGCCCAACGGGTGCCGAGCAGCGGCATGGCTGCGACCAGGACGATCAAAGCGCCGCGACGTCGCGTCTTGAGTCGATTCATTCCAAGCGCTCCGGAATCATATTGACAGGACTTCGTCACATCCTTCAACGTCCGAATTTGTGGATGATAACGCGATGCCATGCTCGCTGGGCAGATTCATCGATTCTTCAATCTCGACGAGCGAAGCCGGATTGACGCTGGCTCCCGTTTTCGACTGTAATTGGAGGTTTCTCGAACGGCGCTCGAGTCGTTCGACGATCGCCGAGTTGGAGACCGATGCGCGGATTTGGATGGGCCATCGATTAGCGGCTTCGAGCGGAGTTTCAGAATGCAGGCATTGTCGCGCCGATCGCGAGCCGCACTCATCTTATTGACGTTCGTCGCCGGAAGCCTCCGCGTCGCCTATCCGATCAAGGTTGGCTCGTACGGCAAAGTCTTTGACGAAACGCATCTCGAATACGTCGTCGCGGGCCGTCGTCTGGTCCTGCACGGCGAATACCTGAGCCCCTGGCCGGCCGACGACGATACGCACATTCCGTCGTCCATCATGCCGCCCGCTTATACCGGGCTCATAGCCGCCACGTACGCATGTCTCGGCATCGCCAGCAAGGCGAGCACGCTGTTTCTGCAATTCCTGAACATCATCGCATCGACGGCGGTCGTGCCGCTCGTGTTCGCGACGACGCGGCGGCTTGCGGATTCGAAGGCTGCGTGGATCGCGGCGATCGTCGTCTGCGTGAATCCGCTGATGATCGGCTTCTGCGACTACATGTGGGACACGTCGATCTTCTCGCTGCTTGTAACGCTGGCGGCGTACCTGGCGGTCCGGCTTTCGCAGACAGAGGCGCGACCTGTCTCGATGGGGTTGCTCGGCCTGACGCTCGGCGCGATCGCGCTCGTCAATCCGGCGCTGACGATCGCGTATCCGATTCTCGTGCTCTGGCCGTTGACGCGAAGGAAGCCGATACGGATGCGGCGCGTCGTCGCGGGCGTGACGGCGTCGGTCATCGGGTTCGCCGTGGCCATCGCACCTTGGACGGCGCGGAACTACCTGGTGCTCGATCGAGCGATTTACATACGAAACGGCCTGGGGCTTCAGCTCTGGCTGGGCGTATGTCCAGGCGTGGAATCGATGGGGGATCAAGTCTGGCAGTTCCATTATCCGATGCGAAACGCGAATCTCAGCGGGATGACCGACGGCGACCGGCGATCGGCGGAAATGGCGTACATTGACCAATGCCGGCGCGACGCAGTGGCAGCGATCCTGGCCGATCCTGTTCGATGGATCCGTCTCTGCGGCGAGCGGGCTTCGGATTTCTGGCTCGGCACGGTCATCACGCACTCGGGCCCGGCGATCGTTCCATACCAACCGCAACGACTGTTCGTGACGCTCTTCTCAATGTTCGAGATCGTGTCGATTTTATTGATGATCCTGTGGTGTCGGCGGATTCCGAGGAACGCCGGCTGGTTGATCGCGTGCTGCGTGTTGTTCTCGATCGTGTATTGTATGACGATCACGATGATGCGATTCCGATCGCCGATCGAGCCGCTCGTGGCGATTGTGCTTGCATTGAGCGTACGATCCGCGTGGACCAGGATGCGGGGCCATCGGAACGGCGACGAGGCGATTCGGGAATACGGCGAACCCGAGCGGATCGGAAACTGACATGCAGCAGACTCAATGGAAGGCGATGCGGCGGCGCGTATTCTTCGTGACGTGGGCCATCGCGAGCGGTTTCGTGCCGGCGCTGACCGCAACGGCATTGGCCTCGGACCCGGCGCCGGACGTCGAAATCAAGTCGGACATCGTCGGGCGATCGATCTGCTGGCACATTCACAATGCCGGCGACGCCGCGATCGTGCGCATCCGCATTCCCGCCATGGGGGCATGCGATCATGAAGTGCCGGACGGTTGGGAATTCGAGAACACGGATGGCTCGATGCACGCCTGGGCGACGGACGGAAAAGCGGGCATCCGCAAAGGGCTCTCACGGGATTTCCGCATCACGGGCGGCGCGGCCGGCCTTCAGCCGGGTCTCACGACGGCGGAGTTGACGTTGACGGGCGATCGCGTCGTCCGCGTCGAAAGTGTTTTGACGTTTCGGGGAGAGCGACTGTGGACGACGGCGCTGCCGCCAGTCACGATCGCCGGGATGGCGATCATTCTGCTTTGGCGCCGTCGCTCGCGGGCCGCGCGTCGGCAGCCTTCCTGAGATCGTCGTCCGTCGGCAGGTGATCAGCGACAATCACGGGGATGGCGCTGACCATCACGCGTTTCGCCGCCTCGAGGGCATCTTCGAACCGACCGTTCTTGGAAATGGGAATGACTGTCTCGAACTTCGCGAAATAGACGGCGCGATTCCAGGGCATCGCCATCTTGAATCTCGCGACTTCCCGATCACCGACGAAGTCGCCGCTGACGCACAGCGTGTAGAGGACGCAGCATTCGATCGCTTCGCCATTCGGGTCGTAGGTCATTCGCAGGCATTTGAAGGGGATATCGCGCGTGGTCCCGTCGGCCATTTTGATTTCATACGTCATCGGCGTGATCGAGGAGACGAGGTTGCCAACCTGTCGATAGCAGACTTCGGGCGTGTGCGGAATGATGGGCGGCCGGCCATCGCTGGAATAGTAATGCACTTGCAGCGCGCAAACGCCCAAGTCGCGGAACTCCCTCGCGAGGCATTGAAACTGCAGCGTCAGGTACTCGCGCGTACCGGCGGCCTCCTCCGTCAGCGGCTCCTTGGGCGCGAGCCGCTTGATGTCCGCGATGCAGGAGGGATCAAAATCGCGAAGCGGCTTTCGCACGCGCACACTCCGCTTCAGAATGGCGAGCGCCGTCGCTTCGGCCGCACTCTGCATTCCGAGAGCAGCGACGACCAGCAGAACGGCGCCGCTGATGAACCACTTGTTCCGCATGGATGCTTGCAGGCTCACGATACGGCCTCTTCCTTCGCTTCGATCGAGTCGTCCTCACTGTCGTCTTCGGAATAGAACAGGCTCGACACTCCGGACAGTTTCTCGATCAGCCATCCCGCCGCGATGACAAGAACGAACGTCAACAGCATTGCCGCGAACGCGGAGAGATTACGGGGAACATCGTCGACGACGATTGCATTCCGCATGAACGACACCATTGTCCAGACGACGATACGCAGAACGTTGACCAGCAGCAGCGTGGGCAGGATCGCGAGCAGCAGGAAGACGAGCTGAGGCGCCGAGCGCTTCCGCGAGAATACGACGAGGATCGCGATCATCGCGCACGCCTGAAACATGCGAAACCCGAATCGCAGCTCTCCCTGGCCGACGCGCTGGACGACATCGCCGGAACGTCGGACGATTTCACGGCCTTCCGCGCGGACATCGCCCGCATCAAGACGATCGACAACAGCGGCGCCGGCACGGATCGACATGTTCTGAATTCCGATCGTGAATCGATCCATCGAGCGCTCGTACAGCGGCAGGCACAAACAGAATGCGATCAGCAGCGGAACGCACAATCGAAAGACGCGAGGCCCCGCCGACAGAAGCACGACGCCGCCCGTCGCAACGGCCAGTGCGACATCGCGCAGGTAGCCGAACAGCCCCAGGCTATAGACTGCGAACCAGACAAACAGACCCGCGGCGAGAAGGACGAGGCCCCAGAAGGAAGGCGACATGTCGACGCCGCGCCAGTCGTCGGACCGCAGTCGGAGAAGCACGTATGCAACGACGGGCAGCGCGAGCATGTGCGACCAGTCCGAATTCGAAAGACCGACGCCGACGATTCCCAGCACCTCGCCGCGCAGTGCAATCAGCAACAGCGCAAAGAGGATGAAAAATCGACTGAGCGCCGAAGTCGCAGCACCAGCGGGATTCTCCGAATTCACAAGTCGCCTCCGATGTCGCGCTCACTCGCGGGTTTCCGCACCGCGTTACGGGCGTGCAGTCGAGCGGGGCATGACGCGCATCTTATTGAATCGTCGTCGATTTCCCAAGCCGTGAGTCGTCCATTCGCCTGATGTTAGTCGCGCAAACAACTCCCAAACATGCGTTGCGTCGGCCGACGTCGGCGGCAGGTCGTTGATCGCGCCCGCCGCATCGGGCCAGGTTGCCTATCAAAACAACCGGCCTCTATACTGAACCAAGTTGGTTCAGAAAGGTCGTCACTTGTCCAAGGCATACTCCGCATCTCCCAGAATCCAGAAGCTCGACGCGATTCTCGTCAACAAAATCGCGGCCGGCGAAGTCATCGAACGACCGGCGTCCGTCGTGAAGGAACTCGTCGAGAACAGCCTCGACGCCGGGGCGACGCGGATCGATATCGCGCTGGAGGTCGGCGGCAGCCAGTTGATTCGAGTGACGGACGACGGTTGCGGCATCGATCGCGACAATCTGTCGCTGGCCGTCGCCTCTCACGCGACGAGCAAGATTCTGACGTCCGACGACCTGTTTCATATTGCGACGCTCGGCTTTCGCGGCGAGGCGCTGGCGAGCATCGGCAGCGTCAGCCATCTGACGCTTCGTTCGCGACCCGCTGGACAACTGGAGGCGAATGAGATCGTCGTTGAAGGCGGCGCGGTAGCAGCGCCCAAGCCCTGCGGTGCACCGATCGGCACGACGATCGAGATTCGCAATCTCTTCTACAACGTGCCCGCTCGGCGGAAGTTCCTGCGCCAGCCGCAGACGGAGTGCGGTCACGTGACGGAGCAACTGGCGCGAATCGCACTTGCGCATCCGCACGTGGCTTTCACCTTCACGCACAACGATCGATCGCTGCGGAACCTGCCGCCGACGAACAATCGCCGCGAACGGATCGCGGACTTCTACGGCGCGGAACTGGGTGCGTGCCTCATCGAACTGGCGCGGAACGAGCGCAATCTGCGTGTCGAAGGGTTGATCGCCCCGCCGTCGCATTCGCGGGCCACGGGCAAGTGGCAGTACCTTTTCCTGAACGGTCGCTTCATCACAGATCGGCGCATCGGCTACGCCGTTCGCGAGGCGTTTCGCGGCCTTGTCGAACACGATCGATACCCCGTCACGTTTCTCTTTCTGACGACGGACCCGGCCGAATTCGATGTGAATGTTCATCCGACGAAGATCGAAGTGCGCTGGCGCGACGCGGGATTGGTTCAATCGCAGGTGCTCAGCGTGTTGCGCGAGACGCTGCTGGCGCAGGATCTCACGCCGCGATTCCGCACGCCCGTACACATCCGCGACGACGGGATGGCGCCGTCGCCGCTGGATACGTCGGCGCAGGAGCGCGCTCGACATGCATTGGCGGATTACCTGAAGCGCGTCGATCCGACACAGCCGAGGCTGACGTTTCGAGCGCCGCCGTTTCCGACGAATCGACTGCGACCTAGCATTGCGAATGTGCTGCCAACGCCGAGTTTGACGGAAGCCGACCAGGATGACGCGCGAAACGGCAAGCCGATGGACTCGCTGCGCGATGTGATTGAGGCAGGCGCGTACGAATCGGATTCGGTTGCGCTCTCAACGGATGGATCGTACGAGAGCGTCGGCGCTCCGCAGGATGTTGCGGCATCGCAGATCCCGAATGCGGCGCTGGGCGGCGTGGCCGGCGCACTGCCGCCCGGTGGCGTGATCCAGATTCACAACACGTATCTCGTCGCCCAGACTGAAGCGGGCGTCGTGATCATCGATCAGCATGCGCTTCACGAGCGGATCCTGTACGAACGATTCCGCGAGCGCGTGCTGCAAGGACCTCTGGAGTCGCAGGGGTTGCTGCTGCCCGAAACGCTGGAGGTATCTCCCGCGCAGCGCGAGGCGGCCACGGCGCACAAGGAGTTGTTCGAGCGCATCGGGATCGAACTCAGCGAATATGGTCCAAAGTCGATCGCCGTGCAGCGATTCCCGACATTGCTGGCGAGCGTCGATATGAAGACGTTCGTGTCGGACCTGTTGGAGCGACTGGTCGAGACGGACGGCGACACGTCGGACGAAACGCTGATTCACGCGACGCTCGACATGATGGCGTGCAAGGCGGCGATCAAGGCGGGTGATCCGTTGTCGCAAGAAGAAATGTATGCCCTGCTCGACCAACGGCATCTCACGCAGCGATCGAGCAATTGCCCGCATGGCCGACCCACAACGCTGGAGCTGACGACGAAGGATCTTGAGAAGCAGTTCAAGCGGATATAGACGGGGCCGCTGATTCGTCACGGCGAATTGTCGGGGCGATGACCCGACCTGCGGCTTGCGTCTTCATTCGCCCGTAGGGCGCACGAACATAGCCGGGGATTTCAATCTTGCTATTACCCACATCTTCATGCGAGTCGTGGCATCCTGTCGAGTGAATGAGGAGTGGTATGACATGGAGGTCGTGCCCTGGTGACATTAGGTGAGGGTAGGTGCCATGGTTGACGGATTGGCGCTGGCGGATCGCATTGGATGGGCGGAGGGTCAGTTTAGTTCGGCGATGTTGGGTGATCGTCGTCGAACGCGGCGCTTGGTGAGGCTGGCAGCACAGATGGCGGCGGACAGCGGTGGCACGATTCCTCAGCAGACCGGTACGATGGCGGCCATGAAAGCTGCCTATCGATTGTTTGCCGAGGAAGATGTCACCCACGAAGCGATTTGTCGGCCGCACTTTGAACAGACGCAGGAGAAGGCGGCGCAATTGCCTATCGTTTTTCTGCTCCAGGATACGACAACCTTGGACTTCACATCGCATGTTCACTGCGAAGGCCTGGGGCCGATCGGGCGAGATAAGCGGATGCGAGGCCTGCATCAACAGAACGTGCTCGCTGTGAACGTGAACTCGCGCCTTCCGCTGGGGCTGATGTATCAACGTCATCATCGCCGTCGCTCTCGTCCGAAGGGTCATGGCGACAACCGCGCGCGTCGCGTCGCGTGCCGATTGAAGAGCGGGAGTCGTATTGGTGGATTGAAGCGATCAAGACCATCGGATCGCCGCCCGAAGGCTCCAAGTGGGTGCATGTCGGGGATCGCGGCGAGGACATCTTCGGCGTCTATGATGAATCCCTTCGCCTGGGCGCCGACTGGCTGATTCGGATCAGCCAGGATCGACGCGTCGAAACGCCCGAAGGGCAAGGATCGCTTTTTCCTATGCGCGCAGCCTGCAAGCGTGGCGAATCGCAACCTGCAGGTGCGACGCAAAGGAACAACGCGCCTTGGAGGATGTGCATCTTCGCGTCTCTGCCGGTTGTGTGACCCTGATGCCGTCGCGTTACGAACCCGCCTATCGCAACTGTGCGCCCGATCCCATGTTGGGTTGTTCGGGTCTGGGAAGATCAGCTACCGACCGATGCGGAGCCGCTGGAGTGGCTGCTCTGTACCAGCCTGTCGTGTGAGACTTCGGAGGAGGCCGTGTTTGTCGCGAAAGGCTACTCGTATCGATGGGCCATCGAGGAATTCCACAAATGCGAGAAGTCAGGCTGCCAAGTCGAGATGCGGCGGCTGGAGCACGTGGATCGGCTCGAACCCCTGATCGGTCTGCTCAGCGTGCTGGCCGTCTGGCTCATGCAACTCAAGTTCGTGGCGCGACAAGCCCGACGAGGAGGCAACCACGCTATTCGACGAATTCGATGTTTGTGTGATGGCTCGGTACCTGAGAAAGTCGCCGCAGCAATTGACAGTTGGAGAATTCTGGCGAGGCATCGGGCAACTCGGCGGTCACCCCGGCCGAAAAGGCGATGGCCCACTCGGCTGGCTACGTGCTTGGCGCGGCTGGCAACGATTTCAACTAATGATCCTCGGCGCCAGCCTGACTACCGAGGACGAAAGATGTGGGTAACAGCAAGATTTCAATCCCCGGGTTCATCATCGTGTTATTGATTGGGCGTCCGGAGGACGCACGACGACTTAAGCGCCCGCGAGACGTCCGCCCTGCCGGGCGGTTTCTATTCGTTGAAACCACTACCCAGGGACTGAAGTCCCTGGCAACGACCGCTCGCCCTCCGGGCGATAATTGACTTCGAGTGTGAATGTCGAAGGAAGCGAATCTGCGGAAATTCTTACCCTTGAAGTTGAGCATGGCACCCCGCAATACTTGTCGGGTCGATGACCCGACCTACGACAATACCGGGCGCCACACCCACCCTAAATTCCTTTATCATGGCCCCTTGTTGTGATGCGTACACACTACGTCTTGTGCCGCGTGGATCGTCGATCATCGCGACCCCAAGGTTGAAACCCTTGGCCACTCGATTGTCGGGTCGATGACCCGACCTACGCGTTTCCGAGCAGGGCCGCGACAAACCCGTCGACGTCGCCGAAATCGATTGAGCCGTTTGAGTTGAAATCCGCATGGGCGATGCGCGCCGCGTTGGACGACTCCGGCCCACCTGTCGCCATGCTGACGAACAGCTCGATGTCGCGGGCGTCGACGACGCCGTCGAGCGTGACGTCGCCGTCGAGCATCGGGATCATTTCGAACCGCAGGTCTACGACGATCGGGAAGTGATCGTAGTAGCCCGTGTTCACGTCGAGGGCCACGTCGTTCGCCTGCAGGCCCGTCGCCGTCAGGTCCGTGGGGCTCATCGTCGTCGTGTTGAGAACAAAGTGCTTGCCGATCGACATTGAACTGTCGGTATAGAGCACTCGATCCAGCGCGCCGGGATTGAAACCGCCTGTGTCGTCGCGCCACGTGTAGGATGCAGGGCCCGCCATGTTGTGAAGCGGCATGGCGTCGGCAAGCGTCGTCGCATCCCAATCGGGCGCAAGATCGGGGCCGTAGGTCGACTCGTCCACAATGTCGCCCGTGATCAGCGTCACGAGATGATGGGCCGGATCCGTGTCGTACACATTCAAATCGCCCAGCACCATCAGCGGTGTGTTCGCCGGCAGATTGATCAGACCGCCGGGCGTGCGGATGTCGCGAATCCAATTGACGATCGCATCGGCGTGTTGCTGCCGGCGGGCGATGTTGGAATTGCCGCCGCTCGCTTTGAAGTGGGCGTTCATCAGGTAGAAGTCTCGCGCATAGAGCGCGTCGGGCAGATCGACGAGCACCATGGCCTGGCCGCGATTCGTCGTCGGCGAGGTATCCGTTCGCAGCATGGACAGATCGTAACGGGAGACGATGACATTGTCGGAGCCGTGATGCGCCTTCCACACAACGCCGCCGTCGAGCGGAACGATCTGATCAAGGAGCGTCGCGAGCTGCTGCGGGTCGCGCGCGTCGTTGATCTCCTGCAGGCAGACAATGTCAGGCTGCACGGCCGCGACGATGCGCATGAAGGCGTCGCGCGTGTTGTACTCGCGGAACGGATGGTTCTGCGGATCGTTGTCCGGAAAGATGGAATCCCAGTTGACGTTGAAATCGAGCAGGCGGATGTCGCTTGGTGCGTCCTTGTCGAGAAATGTGCCCGTCTGCGCAAACGCCTGTGTCGCGGCGATCAGGATGCACATTGCAACGGAACGATATCGTGGCTTCATCTATGGAACTCCCCTCTTGAGTGCGATCTCAACCCGGGATTTTATCACGGGACGAATCGGCAAGAAATCCCGACGCGCAGGAGGATGAAGACTCTTAACCCGGATATTTCATCAAGATCGGCTGAAAGGCGCATAGAGAAGGCCTCTTTGCTCTGTAGACTGGGTGTTTGTCTAGAACATTCAGCACAAAGCAAGGAGGCCTTTTGTGATGACAGAGTGTAATTCTGAATCGCTCACTTTTTCCAGTCTTTCTCGGAAGAAAATCATCGCCGATTTTGGCGGCGGTCATCTCACGTCCGACGCCGGCGCGTTGCTGCTTCGCGAAGCGAATCGGCGAACGGGGATGATCGACGCGCTTGCGGCTTGCATCAGCGATCCGCGCGATCCGGCGCGAATCCAGCACGACGCGAAGACGCTCCTCGCCCAGCGAGTCTTCGGCATCGCCATGGGCTACGAAGACGGCAACGATCATCAATCGCTTCGCAACGATCCGATCATGCAACTTCTCGCCGAGACGCCGCCCGATCCCGACGCTCCGCTCGCGTCACCACCGACACTGTGCCGGTTTGAGAACTGGGTCGATCGCAAGTCGCTGCGCGCGGATGAGCGCCGTGCTGGTCGATCAGTTCATCGCGTCGCACAGGACGCCGCCGAAGGAGATCACCCTCGACTTCGATGCGACCGACGATCGGATTCACGGCGACCAGGAAGGCTCATTCTTCCACGCCTTCTACTACCACTATTGCTACCTGCCGCTCTACGTCTTCTGCGGCGATCAGTTGCTGGTCGCCTATCTGCGACCGAGCAAGATCGACGCGGCGAAGCACAGCCGCGGCATCCTCAAACTGCTGGTGCGGCGCATACGCGAATCGTGGCCCAAAGTGCGGATCATCTTCCGCGCCGACTCGGGCTTCTGTCGCTGGAAAACCCTGAAATACTGCGACGAAAACGCGATCGGCTACGTCGTCGGTCTGGCGACGAACACGCGGCTCAAGCGCATCCAGGAACCCTACATGGACGCGGCCGAGCAGCGCTTCGAGGCGACCGGCGAGAAGCAGCGAAGCTTCCACGAGTTCGCATATAGCGCGAAGACGTGGGATCGAAAGCGGCGTGTGATCCTGAAGGCGGAGCAGCTTGCCGAAGGGCGCCAACCCGCGCTTCGTTGTGACGAATCTCGACGATTCACCGAAGGCGATCTACGACGCCATCTACACGCAGCGCGGTGAGATGGAGAATCGTATCAAAGAGCAGCAGTTGTACCTGTTCGCCGATCGAACGAGTTGCAGCAGGTTCATCGCGAATCAGTTCCGGCTGCTGCTGGCGTCGGCGGCGTACGTGTTGATCGAACACGTGCGACGCGAGGCGCTGAAGGACACCGAACTCGCCAAAGCTCGTGTCGATACGATTCGGTTGAAGCTCCTGAAGGTCGCGGCCCGCGTGGTCGTCAGCGTCCGCCGCGTCGTGCTCCACCTGTCGAGCAGCTATCCCTATCAGTCACTTCTGCAACGCCTCGTCGCCCGCCTCGCGCCGAGTTAATCCTCCCGACAACCCGACTCGCAGCATGGGGGTAAGGGGGCGCTCTGCGCCCAATCACGCCGATCCGCAAATCCGCGACCCCACCGACCACAATCGGACATCGCAGAACCACCAAACTCGGCCATGTGAAATATGCGGGTTAACAAACGGCGGGCCCCGTCCCCGAGGAACGGGACAATTCTGACGCGCGCCTCGCGCCGTCCCTACGGGCAACGCCGTGAACCGCATGCGAAGGCGGCAGTCTTATTCAGAGCCGACGCGTCCCCGCGGCGACGTTCGGCGAGTCATCGCCTGCATCGCCAAGCGCGAAGTCAGTACCAGGCTGGATGGATTGACTGTCGCATGCTCGTAATACTCCGCCCTGAGGGCAGGGCGGCTCTGATGAGAAGACGCTCTGAAGGAAAGACGCTCTGATAGGTGGACGCTCCGCAATTAAATCCCACCCATGAATGGGTGGGCTATTCTCAATTCGTCCCTATCGGGACGTGGACGGGTTGTTTTCGCGGAAACCAACTGCGTTTCACGGTATTTCGTGATGGACCAGAAATCTGTCAATTCGTTTGTCGAAATCATGACGGAATTCCGCTTGAAGGTTTGCAGGAACGGTTGGGCACAACAGTCGCGAACCATTCGAGAGAGGATCCATCATGCACGCTTCCGCACGCAGCCTTGTCGCGATGTCACTGATCATTCCCCTTCTGGTCGCGGGGTCGGTCCATGCCGATCCTGCGGGGCGAAGTCGAAAGAAGGCGCGGTCGACGTCGTTGACCGTCGCAGTCGCCAAAGCGAACCAGAAGTACCTGAAGAATCGGCCCGTGCTGGATACCAAGACGATCGACGAATCCGGGATATTCGAAGGGCGTTTCAAAGTGGCGCCGTCGATTGTGCGCCGGGAAGCGCACGACGACGGATCCGAAACGCTGCACTGCGAGTTCAACGTCGATTCGGGATCGCCCGAACGATTCAAGACGCTGGAGGAACGACAATCGCTGGCCGACGCCGTGCGGCTTGTGAAGCGCGCCAAGGACGATCGGCTCCGTGCCGAAGAGCTCTTTCGGCAGGACTGGGCCCGTCGCCGGTTCCGCGGGAAAGGTATATTCGCCGGCAAGCGCATCTGGGGCTGGTTCAATCGCAAGACGGGCCAACGGATCACGGACGCCCAATTCGAGCAACTGCTGAAGGAGGCCCTTCGGGATGCGGAGGACGACGTCATCAACGCGGAGCGCAATCTCATCGCCGTTTCACAGCCGATCAACAAGCGACTCGAAGAAGCCAAGGCGGAAGCCGATCGAGTCCGCGCGACGATTCACGTCAAATCAAAATACGCGCAGCGAATCAACTGGCCCAAACTAATGCACGGCACATCGACAATCGTCGTGTCGGTCGAGTCCTACGGGTCACGTCATTACGGCGAAGGAGAGGAGGCCGAGCACCTCATCTCGGATGTAACGCTGCACCTGGTCGATGTGAGCAAGCGATACAAGATCCGACCGGCGGGCGAGAAGTCGCAAATGGCGAAAAGCGACGCCGACAAGCGCGGAGCGTCATCGAATGCGGAAAAAGACGAGCAGTCTTGAGCTGATGGAATGAACGATTGGGATCGACTCGCCAGTGACATGCCGGGGAAGTCGGTCTTCATCATCCATCACGATGCGATTCGAAAAACGACGACCCCATAGGCGCAGACGAGCAGGATGAAGGCCAAACTCAATGCGCGATAGGCGAATCGCATGATTGGCGTCGTGAGGATCGGCCGCGCGTCAAACACGAAGAACTGCACGATGAGCCGAATGCCCCAGAAGACGAAGACGAATGCGGCGAACGCCCTCCCAAGCCCCGGGCTGGCGGCTATTTCGTCGGCGAACGCGATCGAGATGACGCCCATACCGACGATCGTCAGGATGATGAACGCGCCATAGACATAGAATAACTGTCGCAGGAACGGCTTGAGGTTCGCGAGTTCGCCTCGCCAATCAAGCATTCTCGGGACCTGCACGCTGGCGATGAGGATGGCAAGCTGGATCGCCCCGCCGATTCTCAGTAGCTGTTCGTTGTTCGGCATCACATGGCTCCAATCGCTTTGAAGAACGGAATGACGACGTTATCGACGAATGGGCGATGGACGAGCAGCGGCAACGGTGCGACGACGACGAACGCCGTCCAGATGCGCGCTCGCCAACCTGCACTGATCCCCTCGCGCTTTGAGGACAGGCCGAAGCGCTGTCCGAGGCGGCTTCGCTCGACGAAGATGCCGAAGCCCTGAATTGTGAAGTAGGCCGTCGGCAAGCCCCAGCCGCCACGAGCGGGCCAGGACATCAACAATTCGTGAACGAGCCCCGATGCAACGAAGACGAGTCCCACGGCGCCGGCCGGCCCGAGCAACCGGCGGGTGGGACGAACCACGAGTGCATTGCTTACGTCGCGAAACGCACGGTTCCAGCGGCGCGACCAGAAGTCGGCCAGGGACATCGATCGCGCGGGCCGCTGCATGATGGCTTCCACTGGGCGATTCGCACGCTGCCAGGCGTGGCCGATGATGTGGAGCAGACCGAAGTGGAGGATGAGACAGTAGGCGCTGACGCAGGCCCACATGGCGACGTATTCGCCGAGTTGTCGCGCGATCGTGGGGGAGATCGCGAGCAGTGCGACACCCGTGAGAAATTTGACGAGGCCTTCTCGCAACGAGATGCGTTCAACGCTCGCCGCGAGGTTCGATCGCGAAGCGCCGACGGCGAACGGCTTCGGATCCATGCCGGCCCACGCGAAAACGAATGCGGCGCCGCCGAGCGCGCTGAATCGCGAACCGTTTCGCCGCGCCACCATCAGAACCCAGCATTTGCAGGCGAAATAGAGACCGAACGCCGTCGCCCACATCTGCGGCCATCCGCCGCGCGCGTGCGTCGATCCGATCGCAACGATGAGAATCAGAAAGGGCGCGAGCCAGTGCAACCAGCGCGCATCGAAGTTGCGTGATGCACGATCGTCGGCGCCAGGATCACAGTGGACGCTCGTCGTTGTCATCATGACGTGATTCCCCTTTCCTTTGCAAAGTTCGATCTTTCGACGCTCCGCATGCGTCGCGGTCGGCCCATCCAGACGTCGGTCAGACTTGGGGAGTAATTGGCGGAGTGAAGCATTGCGCTACGGGACCATTCGCCCGTTACGCGCAACAGGCTGTCATCGAGGATCTCGGGCTCGACGGGCTCCTGAGGCCAGGGCTCGTGCCAGATGCGAAAGCGGCGCACGAGGCCGGCCCATTTTGTGTAGGCCGTGTATCGCTCCATCAGGAATTCCGTCAGGGAATTCTCCGCGGCAGGCTCGAGCATCGCGCCGGATTGTCTCCTGACTCTGTATCGCAATGCGTGAGCGGATTGTTGTTCGCAATCCTGCGTTGAGTCTGCTGTCTGTTGCACTGTGTCGACGTCGCCGTGGGTTGGTCGGGGTTCGTCGGATTCAATCCGCGCGTGGACACTGGGTGGCAAGCAGAGGCTGTCCGGGAATTGTGTCGCCCTTTCAGGGCTAAGCCCGAGGAAAAACGCCAACCACGGGTTGCGCTCCGACCGCTTCGCGGTCTCCGCTCCACCCGTGGCTAAAAACTGTCGCTCCTTCGGAGCTGTTTTGGCCTTGGAAACACTGGCGTTTTCGACGGCACTGCAAGTCTGAAATCCTCTCTCGAATTGCCGGACAGCCTTTGGCAAGCACCCATTGGCACCATTTGACGAGATGCGGGCGTTCGCGCGAGGCGCGCCTCTCAAGTGAACGGCGCCGGTCATCACGCTTGCATCGTTGTCGTGTTGGTAGTCGAGTCGCCCGTATCGATATGGCAGACCATAGGCGACTGGGCCGAGCAAGACGCTCAGTCGATTCGGCAGGAATTCGGCGAGGAAGTAGATCCCCGGTTCATCGCCGACGCGAACGTAGGTGCGCACGTTCAGGAAGGCGTGGGTGCCGATGGGCTGGAAAAGGCGACGACTAAGGCGGGGCCAGCGGCGGGTGCGCAGATCGGCCATCGTGAAGGCGACGAGCGTGACGAAAGCGCGACCTTCGAACAGATCGAGCTCGAAGGGAACGTCGCGCTGCAACACAGCCGCATCGACTTCGTAGTGGATCATGACTGTTGCCAGCCAGTCGCTCAACAGCGGCGGTTGTCCCTCACGATCCATGAATCGAGCGCGGGCTTCGGCGCTCAGTCGGCTCTGTCGGTGTGCGTTTCGTTCAGCCTGCATGACGATCGGCCTCCTTCGCATGCTTTGCAACCGAATGCGTGACGATGGGCGGCGAACCAGCGATAGCCGGCCGCCATGAATGAGTGCATCAGCGGCAGACGGCTCAGCCAATTCAGCGGTCGCAGCCACCAGACGAGGGTCGCGACGTGGAGCGCCGCATCGACGCCGAAGAGCCGGCGACCGGCGGGCGTGACGACGTACATACCGGCGGCGGACGCTTCGGGGTGGGCATCCAGCCAGACGCGCATGGGGCAGAACACGTAGCCGCGGGCCGTCGCGTATGATGCGACGCGCTGTTTCATCGCGTTGCAGGCACTGCAGGCGTCGTCCCAGACGATGATCGATCGCCCGGCCGCCTCAAGTCCTGTTTTGTCGGTTATTTCTGTACACACAGAAATCGTCTCTCAAAAAAAGGGACGCCGTCAGGCGACGCCCAGGAGCTTTCGCAGTCGGCTGCCCATTTTGACGAACTTGACGACGGCGCCCGTCGGCAGGCGGCGCAAGTCGGCGTACCAGCGGGACGTGGTTTCGAAGAAGTCCTTCATGGCCGCGATGCGCTGGACGGCGTGGGTTTCGTCCCGGCGCGATGACTTCGCCTCTGCCAGACAGTCGTCGAGCAGGGCCAGCGTCGGATCGATCTCGCGGCGCTTTCGCTCGTCCAGCACGATCTGGAACATCTCCCACACGTCGGTCAACGACTCGAAATGGTCCCGCCGATCGCCCATCACGTGCGTGATCTTCACGATGCCCCAGTTCTGGAGCTCCTTCAGGCTGTTGCTGACGTTGGACCGGGCGACAGAGAGCGCGTCGGTGATCTCCTCGGCATTGAGGGGCCGCTCGGAGAGATAGAGCAGCGCGTGGATCTGGGCGACGGTGCGATTGATCCCCCATCGCGTTCCCATCTCCCCCCAGTGGAGGACGAATTTCTTCGTGACTGGCGACAGCTCGGACATCTGCGCTTCTCCTATTTCTGTCTATACAGAAATTACTATATTTTCGGGATGGAGTCAAGGGGAAAGGGATCGAGGATTTGAGGGACCGAGGGGGCGAGTGAACAGGGATCGAGGATTTGAGGGACCGAGGGGTCGAGTGAAAAGGGAGCGAGGATTCGAGGGATCCAGGGATCAGGAGACTGCGGAGTCCCCATGCTGAAGACGCGATACACGACGGGCCCTTTGGTAGAACGTGCGACAACGCCAGATCCCCACGCCGAAGGCGCGGCACAAGCAAGCCCAGGGTCAGCGCAAGCCGCGAACGCGGCTGGAGCGCAACCCTGGGTTTGCCGGTAACCATCATCGAAAACCCTGAAAGGGTGTTACAAGTCTTGCGATACGAACCGCGTTCGTTTTGCGGCATTCGCCATGGACGAATTTGTAACGCCCTTTCAGGGCTTGATTATTTTCTCAACCAAAAACCCAAGGTTGCGCTGCGACTGCTTCGCAGTCTTCGCTGACCCTGGGCTGAGGTGTGTCGCCCCGTTGGGGCGGGGACCTTGCGATGAAATGTGTCGCGCCCCCGGGACGGGGATGTGTGCCAGACGCAACTTCGCTTCGCGCTTCGCGTATCAGTTTGCATGGGAGGTTACGTCGATGCCAGAGGACATCAACACGCTGGATTATGCTCAACGGCCCAATGGCCCTTCGCGCTTCACAAGCGCCGTTCAAATCGCTTGGACGATTACTCTTTACTTATTCTGCGTGGGTGTTTTGTTCGCGGGGTTCTTTTTTTGCATAGTGGGCTCGTCGCCATCCGAACAGACTTATAGTCAATGGGCCAGCGCCCTGATCAGGCCGACGGGGCCAATCTTGCAAGCTGTCGATCTCTTCCGCTTCAACATGGGACGCCCGCCATCGACGCTGGGCGAGCTGATGCAGATTGCCGACGACGCGCCGGATCGCGCGAAATGGACGGGCCCTTATTTGAACAATGCGGAGGGATTGAACGATCGGTGGGGACATCCCTTTCAATACCAGCTCACGGGAGCCGCCGACGAGCGCCAATACCACCTCTGGAGCGTCGGACCTAACGGAATCGATGAGTCGTCTGATAGTGACAGCGACTTCGGAGATGATATTCGGAATTGGAATTGAGGTCCTGCACGGTTCATGTTGCATCGCCATCGCGTCGGCTGCTAGATCATTGGGTCGCAGGGCGCAATGAACCCTCAACACGACGCACTAAGCGAATCATCACGACTGCACGCCGGCAGACGTGCCAGACCGATAGACACACCAGAACGACACGCTGAAAGCGTGACACATGACAGCCCAGGGTCAGCGCAAGCCGCGAACGCGGCTGGAGCGCAACCCTGGGTTTGCCGGCAACCCAGTCATCACACCCTGAAAGGGTGTCACAACTCATTATCCGTGATTCGCACTCTTATAGCGTTCGCCGCGGACAATTCTGTAACGCCCTTTCAGGGCTTGATCATCTTATGAAACAAGAACCCGGGGTTGCGCTGGACCGCGTCGCGGTCTGCGCTGACCCCGGGCTGTCTTCTGTCGCCCCGTTGGGGCGTGGATGCGCGCCAGGGTGCAATTTGGTTTCGCGCTTCGTGTATCAGCCTATGCGGGAGGCCGTCGCGATGCCGGATGATGTTCACACGCTTGAGTATGCGACAGCCGAAAAGCGACAATCTCATCCTCTCGCCAATCAAATTGGTATCTGCGTCGCCACACTGCTCGGGTCGGCTGTTGCGATAATGATTGCGCTGCCGGCATTTCTTCCGAGCCGATGCCACGCTCGCAAACCGTTGGCCCAAGCGGCGATCGGTCCGAATGGGTCGATATCGCAGGCGATCGATCTGTTCGAATACCATACAGGTCGACTTCCAATTACGCTGGACGAGCTGATCGATCGTCCCGTTAATCCGCCCGCGGGCGACACGTGGCGTGGCCCGTATCTGTATGACGCCCAGGGCCTGACGGATCCATGGGGGCAACCATTCCGATACAAGCTCCGGGGCGCGACCGGCGAACCTCGATACCACTTGTGGAGTTTCGGCCCCAACGGCATCGACGACTCGTCGGATGGGGACGGCGACTTCGGGGATGATGTCTGCAACTGGAAATGACAATCGGCGCGGTCAGCGTTGAATCGCCGGCGCGCCGATGGGTTGGATTCACACTTTGGGGAAAATGTCGGGCGATGACCCGACTTACGCGCTGCATGCCGACCTTGGGGGTCGGCATGGCACCCGGCGCGCCGATGGGTTGGATTCACTTTCGGGAGAATGTCGGGTCGATAACCCGACCTACGCGTTGCATGCCGACCTTAAGGGTCGGCATGGCACCCGGCCGACGACTACTTCTTGTCGGGATAATGCGTCGCGAGTTTTGTGATCGCGGCGTTCAGCGCTTCGACTGATGCGGGCTCGGGGACCTGCTTGCATTTCATCGCTGCAACCATGACGGCGTGATGGTCAGCGAGTGAATCTAGATACGCATTGCGCTCGGCGCCGGCGGCGGCCTTGACCTTCTGCGTCAGGAAGTACTCGCTGACGACTTTGATGATGTGCGATGCGTGTTCTTCCTTCGTCATGATCCAGCGCGTCGCCTGGTTGATCGACGTTGCATCGTTCTTGCCAGACAGTTCGCCGATGGCGTGGATCGCCTTCTCGATCGTCATCGAGTCTTCGCGAAGCTGCTGGATGCGTGCGGGATCGTCGTAGATGCCGCAGGGCACCTGGCAGTGCGCCTTCACTTCGGCGGGATGATTCGTCCAGAGCAGCAGCGTGGCCATTGCAGCGAGCATGGCGATCGATACGACGACGGGCGTGACCTTTTTCATGACGGAGCCTCCTTGATTTGCGGTGTTTCGTGTATGTCGGGCAATCGTTCGATCCACGACGGCCACGTCGCTATCATGCGGCGCGATCGGCGGGATATCAAGAATTGCGTTCCATGCGGCTGCGATCGAGGATTCGCTCAGATCTGATGATGAGAACGCAAACGTCGCGGCGGGGACGCCGCGGCTCTGAATTCAGGCGATGCGACTCTCATCGCAAAAGGCGGCGCTTGAATTGACAGGGCACGTGGAATGAACCCGCCTACTTCCCGGCGGACCAGTCCTTTACGTATTTCGCGAGGATCTCGACGTTGCGTTTGGCGAGGATGTGCGCGACTGTCGCTTCCTTGATCTTCAGGTTCGCCATCGCAGTTTCGACGCGTTTCCACAGCCGCTCACGCTTGGCGTCGCTGTCCGCTAGATACAATTCCGTGACAAGCTCCGACAGCTTGTTGACCATGATGCCGTCGCGATTGTCGTAATACCGATCGATGATCTTCCGCTGGTGCGGCGTGTAGTCAGCCATGGCTTCTTTCAAAAGGGGCGACGTCGCGCACTACCGCGCGAGATCGCTTCGTGGAACTTCGACATTCAATTCAAATCGTCGGGCATTACTTCTGAGGCGGCCGACGTCTCGCCCCGCGAGGCGACGACTGGCCGCCGCTATCGGCGCCGTCGATGCGACCGAAGATCATGCGTCCGGCCGACGTCTGCAGCATGCTCGTCACGGCGATCTCCACGACCTGTCCGATGGACTCGCGGCCGTTGTCGACGACAACCATCGTACCGTCATCGAGATAACCGACGCCCTGACCGCCCTCTTCCCCGGGCTTGATGATCTTGACTGTCAGCGCCTCGCCCGGCAAGGCGACCGGCTTCAGCGCGTTGGCGAGATCGTTGATATTGATGATATCGACACCGCGGACCTTGCCGAGTTTGTTGAGATTGTAGTCGTTCGTCGCGACGCGGCCGTTGATCTTCTGGGCGAGCGTCAGCAGTTTCGAATCGACGGGCTCGCCCGCTTCTTCCTTCGTGAATTCCGGCTCATGAATCTGGACCTCGACGCGCGTGTTCGTCTGAAGGCCGTTGAGAATATCCAGACCGCGGCGACCGCGGACGCGCTTGAGTTTGTCGCTCGAGTCCGCAACGGTCTGCAGTTCCTGCAGGACAAATCGGGGCACGATCAGCGGTTGATCGATAATGCCCGTGTCGCAGATTTCGGCGATGCGGCCGTCGATGATGACGGAGGTGTCGAGCAGGATGGGGCGTTCGCCCTTGAGCTGTTTCGCGAATTCGACGTAGGGAATGACGAACCGAATGTCGTCTTTCGTCTGAAGCACGAAGCTGATGCAGTAGTAACAACTGATGATGCCCAACATGAATTTCGTCGCGGCGATTGCGGCGACGGAGTTCTCGACCATGGGCAAGCCTGTCGGAAAAAAGGCCGAGACGAAAATGTCCACGACGAGGTTGAGGCAGTAGGCGACAAGCATGCCCACGGCGAGACCGAAGAAGACGCCAGCCAGCGCCTGCAGGCTCTTTCGCGGGATCAGAATCTCGACAACGACAACGATGACGGCGAGGAAGAACGTGCCCACGACAAGAATGGGCTGGGACGTGACGAACAGCTTGCCCTCTTCGGCCACGCTCTTGGCGGCCGCCAATAGCGCGAGAACCAGGAATAATCGCAGAAAGTGTTGCAACATCGGTATGAACTCCAAAACGAATAATCAATGCGGCATCGCAACCGGCGGGTCGACGCATCGACCTGCCGTTGCATATAATGAGGTGAGAATTTCGTTCGCCGCTCGCATACCATCGATCGACGCGCCGCAATAGCGCGTCACATCTGCCGCCGGAAGTATATCGGCATTATGGCCGTTTGCATCGGCCGAGGAGCATCTCCGTGCCCTTTCACCCATCGCGCCGGCGACTGTCTCGATCCGTATTCCTACACGGCCTGTTATTCGCCGTCATTGCACTCGTCCGGATGCCGACGCCGCCGACGGCACTCGCCGATCCGCCGAAGCGGCCGCATCGCGAAGCACCGGCCGACAAGACGGCCGCCGTTCAACTCCGGTCGCGGATCAAGGCACTCCTGAAGGACGGCCGGATCGACGACGCGGTTCGCGCCGCACAGTCGGCCCTTCGGGACGCCCCCGAGGACAACGCGATTCGGCGGGAGTTCATTGATTTACACCTCTCGCTTGGTCGCAGCTGGCTCGCCGAGGAGCGATTCAACGATGCATTGACCGCCCTGGACGCCGTGCTTCGCGTACAGCCCGGCCAGCCCGACGCCGCGCTTCTCAAGAAATCCATCGACGACGCCCGGCGCTCGATTCCAACCCGCCTGGCGCAGGCCCGCGAATGGGTCGGCATCGAGTGGTTCGAACCGGCGTTCAATGCGTACCGCCAGGCCGTCGCCCTTGCGCCCGAGCGTCGCAACGACTGGCTGAAGGGCTATCGCGCGGCCGCCATCGGCGCGGGCGACGACGATTACATCACCAAGAACTTTCACCAGGCGTTCTACTACTACGACGCGGCGCTCAAACTCGGCGACGAGGCCGGGATTCGGCCCGCGCCGGCCGTCGTGTCGCGCTGGATGCAGAGCCTCGTTCACGCCCTCGATGACGACAATCGCGTTCGCTATCCCGCCGCCTATTGGAAAATTATCTTCGAGCGCATCAGTCAGACGGAATACACCGGCCCCGACGCCGCGGCCCTTCGAGCGACGCTCGAAGGGCTTGCCTTCGAACACGCGGGAGACGCCGAACGCGCCGTGCAAGCCTATGGGCGAGCCGTCAGACCGCAATCTCGTCGCACGTCGTCCAACGTGTCGGCTGCGCGGCGCGCGGCGATCGACATGGTGCGAAAGGAATACAACGTCGAAGCGATCGGCCGTCGTGCGGACGAATGGAAGCGCAACGACACCGAGGCGATGCAGCTGTTCGAATCGGATCGATTCCGGATCCACCATCGGAACGCCGTCGTCGCGCAGCAGGTCGGCCGGTCGCTGGATTTCCACTTTGCCCGGATCGCCGACAGCTGGGCCCTGGATATCGACGAGATTCCGTGGGAGACGAAGGCGGACGTCTATCTGCATTCGGATCGTCACGCTTTTCTTGAAGCGACGGGGCAATCGCCGCCGGTAACGGCGATCAGCCGAATTCGAATGCAGGGCGGCACGATCCAGCAGAAGATCATCCACGTCCATCTCGCCGATCCGATGTTGTTGTCGTCGTCACTTGCCCACGAGTTGGCGCACCTGATGACGGCGGAAATCCGTCGGGATCGGCCTTTGCCAGCCGTGATTGCGGAGGGACTCGCATTGAACGCCGAACCGCACTGTCGGCATCGACAATTCGCAAGACTGTTCGAGGAGCAGAAGCAGCCCGCGTCAATCCGGCGGCTGCTGGCGTTTGACGATGTGCATCCGACCGACGTGTCGTTCTACTCCGCCGCACATCGTCTGATGACCGTCCTGCGCACGCGCAGTCATCCGGCCGATCTGCTGGCGCTGCGAAGTGAGTCCATGGACGCGAAGGAGCTCGCGCGAAAGTGCGGTTTCGCCGACGCACGACAGCTTCAACTCATGTACACGCGATTGGCGCCGGACGAGAATCGCGCCCGGATCGACAATCAACCGGGCTCGACGAATTGAAAGTCGATGCGGAATCCGCCGGGCGCGCCGGCGTCTTCTTCAAATGTGAAGATCAGCAGTCCTGTGCCCGTCAGATCGAGGACGTCCGTCCGCGAACACGTGAAATCCACGCCCAGCAGGACCTCGCGCCCGAGTGATGTGCCTTCGGTCGGTTCCGCTTCGAGCGGATCGCCGAGCGGCGCCGTGGAGAAGTTGACGCCCTGAACGAGGGCCCGCGGATCGTTGACGACGACGGACGGATTGTTCTCATTCTCGTTGACCAGTCGAATCAACTCGGCGCCGCCGACTGAGAAGACGCGCCGACAGGGCTGAGCGATCTGTGCGCTGGATGAGTTCGCCTCGAGGCGCAGCTGACCCAGATTGGTCGGTATCGTGTCCTTGTTCAGTTGGTCGTAGCTGCCGAACGTGAAAATCGCCCGGGCGCTCGTGTTGTTGACGAAGCCGACTTGAATCGCCCTGGGCAAGACCTGGCCGCCCGGACCGAAATCCGAGCTTGGCGCCGTGAGGTTGTTCAGCGCAGTGATATTGCAGGAAACGGAAAGACCCGCGGCGACCAGGACGAGCGCTTGCGGGGAAATCCGACTGACGAATCGACTGAGTTTCATGACAGACACCGCAGTTCAACGCGAGGACTCGGCGCGCCCGGGCACAATCGCTTAGACGCACACTTGATACGTTCGCGCTAGTGCATCGGCTGACCAGCGGGGCGACGTTCAATAATCGCTTGGATTCCCGCAGTAAACCGACGCACATCATCGCCTGCGGCGTTTGTCGCAAGGACTGTTATGAGACGCGCAAGAGTCGCGCCGGGACTCGCCCGCGGATCAGCCACCGGCCTTCGTGATCTCGCAATCGATGACGTCCTTGAGTGTGTTGGAATTGGTCTGAATTCCATTGACGTAGAACGTCGGCGTTCCGGGAACGCCCAGTGCCGTACCGGAGTTGACGTCCTGTTCGACGCGGGGTCCCTTGGCGGCGGCGGCGATACAGGCGTCGTAGGCCGTCAGGTCGAGGCCGACTTCATCCGCGATTTCGCGTAGTACGGCGGCCGATAGATTCTGCTGGCGCGTCGCATCAGAAAACACGGCCTTGATGTACTCGAAGAACATGTCCTGGTCCGCCGCGCATTCCGAGGCTTCGGCGGCCCGTTGTGCGTCGGCGTGGAGATTCGTCAGCGGGAAATGCCGGAAAACGAATCGCACCTTGCCCGTGTCGATATAGTCACTCTGCAGCGTCGGGAATTGATTGCGATCGAACGACCCGCAGAACGGGCATTGCAGATCGGAATACTCGAACACGACGACCGGGGCGTCCGCCTCGCCGAGTATGTGATCGGCCGCCAATACCTGCGGCGGGTTGCTCACTGCGGTCCCGCAATTTCCGCCGATGGGGACCGACGTGGACGGGCATGATGCGCTATCCATGCCCCCCAGCATGAAAATGGCGGCGACGGCCGTCATGCCGGCGCCGATTCGACGCGTACCCAATCCGAATCGATTCTTCTGATGTATCAACTGAGATCTCCCATGGTTGTCGGGCGGCGAGGCTCTGTTGTCGACGCGGCGAGGCGACGACGGTCGACAGCATATTATTTGCGGCTTGCCGGCGGAAGGCGACAGCGCTGACAAATCGTGACGGGATTCGGTCCGCACCGGCGCGTTGAATCGGCGTGCTCCTCGAATCGCCTCCTCATCCGGCATTATCGGCCATTGCAACAGATCCATACGCGAAACCGGGCCGCCGCGGGCCCTGGCGCTCGTGAAACTCGGCAATCGATCATCCAGCGGCTCGCGTCTGCGTCCGATGAATATCGGGTTCTCGTTTGACCGAGAATGCGTCGCGCGGGAAGAATGCACTGTCCTCGCGATTCGATGCATGCTCTCTCGTCGAACGAGTCGACGCAGAAACACGATCCGTACGACGGATCGACTTTGGCGCTGAAGTGCGGCATCAAAACGCCTGGATCCAGTTCCGATGAATCAACTGACAACCCCATCCAAACACAGTCGCTGCCCACGAAGGCTCGTCAGGAATCTGGCGGCCGTCACGATTCTCGCCGCCGTTTCCGGCTGCACGATTTTCGACTTCATCTTCGGCCCGCTGCCGGGAGACTCCAACTCGAACACGGACTTGACGCTCGGCATCTCGATCGTCCAGCCCGCCAGCGCCGTGTCCGCGACGCCGGGCGTCGCCACGGTCATTCAATGGGCGGATATCGCCGACGTCGCCGGGACCGTCGTGCGGATCACGGCTCAACGGCGCAACAACCTGAACGAGAACACGGCGGATCCGATCGAACTCGTCGGCGACGGAACGCCGGGCTCCGGTCGGGACGCCATCGCGGACGGCGACAACGACTTCTACGAGTGGGACATTACGGGCGTGCGCGTCGGCCAGTACGTCATCATCGCGACGATCGAAAGCCCTGAGGGCGACACGCAGACAGTGATGTCGACGGATGAGGATCGCGGCACGACGGGCGCGATCAACGTCACGACGGCCCTGCCGGTCCCGACGCTGACGTTCACGGCGCCAGGGGCGACGGATGAGTCCGTCACGACGGGCAACACGTTTGACATCACGTGGACCGACAATGGCGCGACGAACGCCGATGCGCTCGTCACGCTCGGTCTCGACACGGACGACGATCACACGAGCGGAAACGAGATCATCCTCGTCAGCAACCAGGCGCTCAGCGAAAGCGGCAACAACGGGTTGTTCACGTTCTTCTTCCAGGATGAGAACGGCGACACAGTGCCCGACGGCGACTACACCGTCTTCGCGATTGTCGATGACAACGCGAACGACATCGTGACGTCAGAAGCGACCGGGCTGCTTCAGGTCAATCCGTAAGCGCGTGCCGATCCGACGGACGGCATGCATTCAGAGCCGCGACAGGTGTGTGCATCCGGGATCCCGTAGGGATCACATGAGAATAGCCGCCCGTTTTCAACGGAGGGGCTGCCGTTTCTTCAGACCCCATCCCAGCGGGCAACGCCGAGAACTGAACGCTCTAACCCGGATATTTCATCAAGATCGGCTGAAAGGCGCATAGAGAAGGCCTCTTTGCTCTGTAGACTGGGTGTTTGTCTAGAACATTCAGCACAAAGCAAGGAGGCCTTTTGTGATGACAGAGTGTAATTCTGAATCGCTCACTTTTTCCAGTCTTTCTCGGAAGAAAATCATCGCCGATTTTGGCGGCGGTCATCTCACGTCCGACGCCGGCGCGTTGCTGCTTCGCGAAGCGAATCGGCGAACGGGGATGATCGACGCGCTTGCGGCTTGCATCAGCGATCCGCGCGATCCGGCGCGAATCCAGCACGACGCGAAGACGCTCCTCGCCCAGCGAGTCTTCGGCATCGCCATGGGCTACGAAGACGGCAACGATCATCAATCGCTTCGCAACGATCCGATCATGCAACTTCTCGCCGAGACGCCGCCCGATCCCGACGCTCCGCTCGCGTCACCACCGACACTGTGCCGGTTTGAGAACTGGGTCGATCGCAAGTCGCTGGCGCGGATGAGCGCCGTGCTGGTCGATCAGTTCATCGCGTCGCACAGGACGCCGCCGAAGGAGATCACCCTCGACTTCGATGCGACCGACGATCGGATTCACGGCGACCAGGAAGGCTCATTCTTCCACGCCTTCTACTACCACTATTGCTACCTGCCGCTCTACGTCTTCTGCGGCGATCAGTTGCTGGTCGCCTATCTGCGACCGAGCAAGATCGACGCGGCGAAGCACAGCCGCGGCATCCTCAAGCTGCTGGTGCGGCGCATACGCGAATCGTGGCCCAAAGTGCGGATCATCTTCCGCGCCGACTCGGGCTTCTGTCGCTGGAAAACCCTGAAATACTGCGACGAAAACGCGATCGGCTACGTCGTCGGTCTGGCGACGAACACGCGGCTCAAGCGCATCCAGGAACCCTACATGGACGCGGCCGAGCAGCGCTTCGAGGCGACCGGCGAGAAGCAGCGAAGCTTCCACGAGTTCGCATATAGCGCGAAGACGTGGGATCGAAAGCGGCGTGTGATCCTGAAGGCGGAGCGCTTGCCGAAGGGCGCCAACCCGCGCTTCGTTGTGACGAATCTCGACGATTCACCGAAGGCGATCTACGACGCCATCTACACGCAGCGCGGTGAGATGGAGAATCGTATCAAAGAGCAGCAGTTGTACCTGTTCGCCGATCGAACGAGTTGCAGCAGGTTCATCGCGAATCAGTTCCGGCTGCTGCTGGCGTCGGCGGCGTACGTGTTGATCGAACACGTGCGACGCGAGGCGCTGAAGGACACCGAACTCGCCAAAGCTCGTGTCGATACGATTCGGTTGAAGCTCCTGAAGGTCGCGGCCCGCGTGGTCGTCAGCGTCCGCCGCGTCGTGCTCCACCTGTCGAGCAGCTATCCCTATCAGTCACTTCTGCAACGCCTCGTCGCCCGCCTCGCGCCGAGTTAATCCTCCCGACAACCCGACTCGCAGCATGGGGGTAAGGGGGCGCTCTGCGCCCAATCACGCCGATCCGCAAATCCGCGACCCCACCGACCACAATCGGACATCGCAGAACCACCAAACTCGGCCATGTGAAATATGCGGGCTAATCAGAGCCTGGCAGTCTCAGCGTGGCGAATCATCCAGCGTACATGAGCATGACTCCCCCGTGAGGACACGGCGGCTCCGACAGGTTCTGCCGCTACTGCGTTCGGTTCACGGCGTTGCCCTATCGGGACGCGGGACTCGCGCTACCGCAGATGCCAACAGAGTTTCACGACATTCCGTGAAGAACCCTTAAAAAAAACGTGCGGGCGAATCGCCCGCACGTTTGATCCCAATCAGATTTTGATCGCTGTTCGCCAACCGTGTCGATCACGCGTTGTCGTCGGAGTCCCGATCGCCCGGAGCGACGCCGGTCTTCGGGTCCTCCGTCGACGGTCGGAGGTCGACGTAGTCGCATCGCTTTTCGATGTTCTTCGTGTCGAACCACAATCGCGATACGGCGCGAGCGCTCGCGAGATCCGTATACGCCTGGGTTCGGAGCTTCGTTTCGTATTCGTTGCGATCGACAGGCGTGAGCTTGACGTATTCGACGACAATGCGCTTGCGCTCCCTCGGCAGATCGACGACGCGAACCTTGGGGGCGGGCGTTGCCGGCGGCATCGATCGTGCCGCAGAGAGCCGCGGTGACGACATCGGGGCCTCGATCGCCGGTTGCCGCCAATCCGGATTCGCCATTTCAAAACACGCGTCGATGAACTTCTCTGATCGACCGACGCCGACGACTTCGGCGGGCTGTACGATCGAGTAGTCATCGGCCTCAAGGTCTTCGATCGTGAGAGGTCGGCGCTGCATCCGTGCGAACGGCCCCGGATTGGAAATCGTCTTGATGTTGCGATCCTTGCGCAGTTCATCGAACAACGTCAGCGCCGTCTCGGAACCGAGCTGCTGAGCCGCAGCGCCGAATTCCCGGCAGACTTCCGCCATTTTTTCGTAGGCATGAGTCTCTCGAACATCCCGAAGGACGGCGTCGCGGACGTCGGCGAGCGACGCGGGCGCCTCGGAATCCCGAGCCTCAGTCACGCGAAACAGCACGAACTTCTGCTCGATGACCGGCGTCAACTTGTTGTTCTCAAACGTATACGACTGCCGTTGGACGCGCAATGGCGCCGGCGGCGTCTGAAAATACTGGAGCCGGATTTCATTGCTGTCGGGGCGCTCCGGCTTGAAGAACGCAGGCACATGAAAAGCGATCTTGGTGATATCAACCGGCGGCGCCATTTCATTGGCGCCTTGCAGGCTCGCATCCTTCAGATCGGGCGTGACGGCGAGTTGCTCCGCGCTTGCGAGCTTCAGTTCGCCGTATTTGAGCGAGATGCCGAAATCCGACTCGACCTGCTTGACGATGTGCTCCATGAATGCGGGATCGCGGACGGCGTCGTTCGGGATCTTCAGATAGCCATCGCTGTCTCGAACCGACTCGGCCCACGGCTTCGACATGGCGTCGAAGATCTTGTTCATGGCCTGCCGCGCGATGCGCTTGGATTTTTCATCCTGCAGCTTGCGCTCGATCTGGGGCATCGCCTCGCTGAACAGCATCTGCTGCGGCTGATCCATCATCTTCGGTTCAGCCGGCTGCGTTGCGGCCGGATCGACCGGCATCGGCACCTGGACGATCTTCGTGAAATCCTGCTTGTTTGATTTCCAATAGTCCTTGATGTCATCCTGGCTGATTTTCATCTGTCGGATGAGCGCCGTCGGATCCACGACGACATACTGAATCGTCGCGCGTTTCGGGAACCGATAGCCGAAGCCGTTGTCACCTTCGCCCGCCAGGACGTCGCGATAGGCGTCAAACTGCGCCTGAAGCTCCTGCTCCGGAACGTCTGTACTCTCGTCCACGAAGTTCTTCGCATCGAAGACGGCCAGTTTCACGGAGATCTGTTCCTTCGTGTCGCGTACGTACTTTCGAACCTGGGGCTCCGACGGATACGACGCCTCGCTCACGCGCGACGCATTCTCGTTGATCGCCATGTTTCGACGCAGCGCGTGGCGAATCTGCGGAAGACCTATGTTGCTGCTCTGTCGGAGCGAGTCGATTCCGCCGACGGCGGCCAACGCCTCGTCGACCGACTTGATCCACGACTCGACGGCGACGTCGGACACTTCCACGCCGGCCCGCTCCGCCTCTTCGGCGAGCATGAACCAGTGCCGGAGATTGAACTCCGGAGAAGCGCCCTGCGGCTTCCACGACGCATAGACGCGGTTGAGCACATTCGTGCTCTGATCGGCCTCCATCAGCTCGCCCGCCGTCACGTCGCGACCGAACGCCTTCATGGCCGGCTCATTGGCGGGATTCGGCGCGAGAATCGCCTGCAACCCCTGCGCGCCGACGAATGAAAACATCGCCAGCATGACGACGACGACCATAATCTGCTTGGTGTGTGCACGAAGCCACTTCATCATGGCAGGAGACTCCCTGGACGCGCTTCCCGCGCCGCCCACATTGGTTCCTGATTTCGGGTAGCATCGACACTCGACGTCGCTGCGATCCCAGTTACTCGACGCAATCGGTCCGTCCGACCGCCAGATGCAGGCCGGCTCCACGGCTGGATCGATGCGCGAAGCCCCGTAGCATACCGCGCGACCTTCATGAGGCAACCAACCGCGATGCCCGCTGACGACCGAGAATGCGGCAGAAACAGGCACGGCGCCCCGGTCCGACGCCCCGGATCGCACGATCGGGCCGCCGTGACGGACGCGCCCCAGTCACCATCGGCCGACGCCCCGTGTGACAATCCTTCGAAACCCGGTTTCCCCGTAGCGTGGATTCGCGAAATGGCCGAATACGCCGCATCGGCCGGTCCCGCCGAGTGCTGCGGCCTGGTTCTGCGCGAGGGAATTCGCCCGTGCCAAAACGTCCTGCCCGACGACAGCGCCCGGGTTGCGTATCAGTTCAGCCCGGCCGATGCGATATTCGTCGCTGAAAACGCCGATGCCGGGACCATTCTCGCCATTTACCACTCTCATCCGGAAGGTCCCGCCGACTGGTCGGCCATCGACGAGCGCGCAGCGTGGTTTGCCGGTGCGCCGCTCTATCCGAAGATCTCGCGGCTGATCATCGGCTGTCGCGCCGGGGTGCCTTTCGAAATCGCAGGGTACTCGTTCACTGAGACGGCATGGCGGCCGTATTGGCGATCGGCGATTCTCCCTTGATCGCCCGCCGCCCCGGGGATCCGTCCCGAGCCAGCCATTCCCCTGTCAGTATCGCCGCCAACGCAATGACCACGGCCGCCGTCGTCAGCGGCCAGATCGCGCCGGGGTTGGGCGACTGCAGCTTGCTGTAGATCGCCATCGGGATCGTCTGCGTTCGCCCGGGGGTATTTCCGGCGACAACCATCACGGCGCCGAATTCGCCAAGGGCCCTCGCCGCGAACAGGACGCCGCCGCCGACGACGCCTTTCCAGCAGAGCGGAAGCGTGATCGTCCGGAATCGGCGCCAACGCGATGCGCCCAGCGACTCGGCTGCAATCGACAGCCGCGGGTCGATCGTCTCGACAGCGGCGCGCACGGTTCGAATCCACAGCGGGGCCGCGACGATCCCCGCGGCAAACACGGCGCCGATCCAGGTGAAGGCGATCCGCAGTCCCGCTGCCTGAAAGAACTGCAACAGCAGCAAGCCGGAGACGACCGGCGGCAGGACGAGCGGCATCATGACGAGCGCCTGCACGACGCCCCGCGCAGCGTGCCTCGATCGGCCGAGCCAGACGCCCATCAACACGCACGCCGGCAGAAACACGATCGTCGCGACGAGCGCCACGCGAAAGGACAACCCGACGGCAAACCAGTCATTCGCAGTGAATCCCATGCCGTTTGCTCCGATCTCAACCCGAGTCAGGACACGTCGTCGATCGCGACGAACGGATCATGGGGCCGTGCCGCCGCTGACATCGCCGAAGCCATACGCCCGCCAGATCCGCGCGGCCTTCTCAGACACCAGAAATGCAACAAACGCCGCCGCGTCGTCCGCACGGCTCACCACGCACGCGTCGTACGCAATCGATTCGTGCAAGCCCGCAGGCACAAGCACATATCCGCCGATCCGCCCCTCAAACGCCTTCGCATCGGAGAGGTACACGAATCCGCAGTCGACGGCGCCGTCGGCGACGTACTGCGATGTCAGTCGAACGTCGTCAGCGTAGACCAGCTTCGACTCCAGTCGCCCGCGCATCTTCAACGCGTCGATCACCTGTCGAGCGTATCGCCCCGCCGGTGCATGTTCCACATTCGCGATCGCGACGCGCTGCGCCCTTTCCAGCGCCGCGACGATCCGTCGACGAGCAGATTCGTCTGCGTCCGACGAATGATCCTGATCGAACACAAATCCCTTTCGGACAATTAGCACCATGCGATTCGTCGCAACCTCGCGCTTGTTCGACACAGTCGTTCCGTCGTGTACCGCAAGTCGCTCGATGAACTGCGGATTGGCCGGGATGAACACATCGCACGCTGCCCCATTTTCGATCTGCTGGCAGAGAACGCCGCTGGCGCCGCGCGAGACGCGAACCCGTGTCCGTGTCGCCTCGGAATAAGACGCAGCGATCGCCTCGACGGTATCCGCAACGCTGGCGGCGGCGAAGACGTCCAGCGCGGGGCCGCCTTCATCGGACGCACATCCGATCGAGGATCCGCCGAGAAGCCACAACCCGATTATTACGTAGAACGATATGCCGGGGGACGATCGCCGGAGGGCGACGAACAAGCATCGAAGAACGCGCGCCACTCGCTTCATCCGCGACGGATCAGTCCGGAGCCCTTCCCGCCCACCGCGTATCGCATATAACCTATTTGAAATACAATAGTTACACATCATTGCGGCCGGACGCCCCAGATTGTCGCATCCCCGGAAATTCGCTCTATCCTCGTGTTAGACCAAGACTTGCGAAAAAAAGTCGTCCGCGAGTCTTCGAAAAATTGGCTTGCGGAACGCAAAGTGTTTAGGCTAGTATGGGTTACATCAATTTCAGGCATTCGCAGCGGCCTGTTTTCACAATGTCGGACGCCGACCCGTGAACCATCATATGCGATCCATGCAGTGATCGGGCCAAGGAGCAAGCCAGTCATGTTGACTGGCGGTTGGGTTCGTCGAGGTGCGACCATGAAGACGATTACGAAGAAAGAACTGATTGATCGTATCGCGGATCGAACGGGCAATAAGCGCGTCGAGGTCAAGCGAATCATCCAACATTTCCTTGACGAAATCATCGACGAATTGGGCAATGGTAACCGCTTGGAATTCAGAGACTTCGGTGTCTTTGAAAGCAAGGTTCGGGCGGCTCGCGTCGCGCAGAATCCGAAGACGCTCGAGCGCGTCGAAGTGCCTGAGAAGCGCACCGTCAAATTCAAGGTCGGTCGCGTCATGAAACAGAAGCTTACCGGCGAGTCCGACGGCAGCCCGTCTTCGTCAACCACGTCGAGCGGGTCGCTGCAACCGCAGGCGACACCGCAACGCGTCTCACCCGACCGCTGATCCGACTTTTCGATCGACTTCAGCCCTTTCGGTCCGACGACGCTAAGTGACTCCCAGGCAATACGTTCGAACGCACTGTTCACGCCCTCATTGCCCCACGGCGGAATGTCCCCAACTTCTCGTTGACAACCCTACCAACGGACCTTAATCTCCTTTTAGACGCTAGATGAGACTCAGTCTCAATAAGCGTCGAGTCGCCCTTTTGAATCAGGAGTCGACGCGATGAGCCTTACCTTAGCACAGCTTCTCCCCGGCCAGGCTGGTTATGTCCGCGACGTCGACGGCGAGAAGAGCATCTGCCATCGGCTCCTTGAGATGGGGCTGACGCGCGGAACAGCCGTGCAGCTTGTCCGCGTCGCGCCCCTCGGCGATCCGATCGAAGTCGAACTCCGCGGCTATCGTCTCAGCGTTCGTAAGTCCGAAGCAAGCCGCGTCACGCTCGAGGCCGACTAACCGTGTCCGCCGCGCCGCCTCGCACGCGCGTGCGCCGCGTCGCCGTGGCCGGCAATCCCAACTCCGGCAAGACCTCCATTTTCAACAAGCTCACGGGCTTGCGCGCGAAGGTCGCCAACTACACGGGCGTCACTGTCGAAAAACGTGAGGGCCGACTAGCTGATAGCGACGTCTCGCTCGTCGACCTTCCCGGCACCTACAGCCTCTCCGCGAGATCGCCCGAAGAAGTCATCGCGCGCAATGTCCTGCTCGGCCTCATCGACGACGAACCACGACCGGACGCCGTTGTCATCGTCGTCGACGCAAGCAATCTCGAACGCAATCTCTACCTCGCCACGCAGATCATCGAACTAGGTCTCCCGACGATCATCGCCTGCAACATGATGGATGTCGTCCGTCGCCGCGGGCACTCGATCGACCTCGATCGACTCGCCGAGAAACTCGGCGTCCCCGTACTGGCCACAGTCGCACGAACCGGCGACGGCATTGCCGAGCTTCGAAACGCCATCATCGCGACTGCCGAGAGACCAGCAGAGCAAGCGTTCACGCAGCGCACTTTTCCATTGCCCGACGTCATCGAGTCCGCCGTCGAGCGCATCGCCGAGCGGCTGGTTGCCGATGACGTCGCCACTTGCGAATCGGCCCGCGGAGCCGCCCTGCTCTGGCTGATGGATCGAACCTCCGATGTCGACCCCGCCGTCAGAAGCGCGAGCCTCTTGTCCCGCTTGTCGGCCGAGTCCTCGATGATCGCAGAGACTGCGGCAAGACAAGTCTCCGACGCCTTCGAAGATCCGACGCGCGTGGTCATCGAGGCTCGCTACGACTGGATCGGCGATGTTGTCTGCTACGCATCTCCGACAACGGATTGCGCCCGCCGCACAAGGACCGATCGGATCGACGCCATCCTCACGCATCGACTCTGGGGCATGCTGGTCTTCGCGGGCGTCATGTTCTCGCTCTTTCTCGCCATCTTCATGCTCGCCGATCCGCTGATGGGGCTGATCGAATCCGCGCAGTCGGCGACTGCCGACGCGATCACGCACGTGATCCCCGAAGGCCCGCTGCAATCGCTGCTCGCCGACGGCGTCGTCGCCGGCGTCGGCTCCGTCGTGATCTTCTTTCCGCAGATCTGCATTCTCTTCCTGCTGCTCACGCTGCTGGAAGACTCGGGCTACATCGCGCGCGCCGCGTTCCTGATGGATCGCCTGATGAGCCGCGTCGGTCTCCACGGCCGCAGCTTCATTCCGCTTCTTTCCAGCTACGCCTGCGCGATTCCCGGCATTCTCGCCGCGCGCACAATCGAACACCCGCGCGATCGCCTGACGACGATTCTCGTCGCACCGCTGATGAGCTGCTCGGCACGGCTGCCCGTTTACCTGATCATCATCGGCGCCGTCTTCGGCGGCAGCGTCTGGATGCAGACGGGCGTTCTCTTCGGCATGTACGCCATCGGCACACTCACGGCATTCGTCATCGCACTGATCCTGAAGCGTTCATTGCTGAAGGGACCGCCGCCCGCGTTCATTATGGAACTGCCGCCCTACCACTTCCCGCAGGTCCGCACTGTCCTGCGCACAACGTGGGATCGCAGCAAGCTCTTTCTGATGGGGGCCGGCACGACGATCTTCTCCGTCTGCGTCGTCATCTGGGCCCTGAGCTATTTTCCGCGACTCGACGTCAACACGCTCTCGCCCGCCGAATCGGCGCAACTCGACAGCATCCCCGCTAACGACAATGCGGCGCGCGATCACACGATGCAGAGTCTGCAATTGCGTAACTCCGCGATCGGCCACATCGGTCGCTTTATCGAGCCCGTCATCGAACCACTCGGCTACGATTGGCGCATGGGCATCGGTATCCTGACGTCATTCCTCGCGCGGGAGGTCTTCGTCGGCACGATGGGAATCACCTTCGCGCTGGGCGAGACGGACGAAACCTCCGACGCATTGCGCGAACGACTGCAGACCGCGGAATGGCCCGACGGGCGCAAGCTCGTGACGCCGCTGTCCGGTCTGTCGTTGATGATCTTCTACGTCTTCGCCTGCCAGTGCATCAGCACGCTGGCCGTCGTGCGCAAGGAGACGGGCGGATGGAAATGGCCCGCATTCATGTTCGCCTACATGACGATCATCGCCTACGTCGGCGCGCTGGCGGTGTTTCAGGTCGGCCGGGCGATGGGATACGCTTGATATTTCTGATTTGTTGATCACGCGATTGAGCGACGTGGCCACGTGGCCCAGCCTACTGGCTGGGGGTGCGAATTGGCTGAGTCATCAGAGAGACTTCCAGCTGTCTGTGAAGTGGTGATTTGGAATGCGCGTAGGGTGGGCCGTGCCCACCGTAGTTTTGAAGAGTCTGCGTCATTTCCTGGTGGGCACGGCCCACCCTACGCCAGCGCCGCCGCCTCGATCAATTCCACATAACGCCGCGCAACGTCATCACTCACGACCGGCCACGAATACGTCAGCGCCAGATTCAACGACGCATCAAACCGACTGAAGACCGGATTCATCCCCGGTGGAATCGTCGTCGGTCCGCCGCCATAGAGGTTCGTGATCGGCATGCCCGCTACGCTGCGCAACGGCGGATGCAGCTCGCCGTAGAAACTGAAGCCCGAGCTGAAGTGCGCCTTGAACGAAGGCAGGCCAAAGATCCAGCGATGGGCCGGAAACGGCAACAGCGCCGCCAGCGACATCAGCGTCCATTGAGCGCGATCGCCATGCGCCTCGAGGTATGCATGCAACTGCTCCATCAGCGACGCCGCAAGCTGCGAGGCATCGCCCCCCATCCGGCGATCGAACAGCAACAACGGTGACACGAGATGATTCCCAAACACCAATGGCGACGCATTCTCCGGCTCATGGCCGCGCATGCGCATCGGCAGCGTGATTCGGTACGTCTCGCCGCCCCAACCATTTTCCTTGAACAATTCGTGCAGCGCCCGCAGCACGCTGACAGCGAGATATCGCGTGATCCGCGCAGGCCCCGCCGGCACGCCGTGTTTCGACGCCTTGCGGATCCGCTCCATCGCATCCGCATCCCACAGGCGATGCATTACGCGATGCTCGCGCACGACGCCCGCCGAATCATCGCACGGCGTGCCGACGCGCTTTTTCGCCAGCGCCCCCGCATTCGGCTGCGAACGGAGCGTCCGCCAGCGCTCGATCAGCGAAATGCCCTGCAAGGGCCGCCACTGGCGCACATCGGCAACATCCCCTTGATCGCGTGACGACACGCCGCCATCTTCCTCGTAACACTTCGCCCACAACGCCAGGAACGCCAGCGTTCCCGCCGCATCCATCAGCCAGTGCGGCCAGCGAATGCATACGCGCGATTTGCCGGCGGGCAGCGCGTAATGCGTCATGCGAATCTGTGGTCCATTCCGCAAATCGTCGGGGTTCTCGCCCGTCGTCGCAGGATCGCCATCGCAGACATCTCCACGATCACTCGCATCGATGAATTGATACGCGCGATTCACGGCATGTTCCGCGCTGGCCGCCGGATCTCGCGGGATGCGCCAGAAAGGCCAACCGCCGAAAATGGAATGGCGCAACAAACCGAGCGTCGTCGGGCTCTGCGCCATCGCCCGGGCGATCGAACGGCGCATTTGCTCCGCGTCGAGCGCGCCATCGATGTCCATACACATGAAGGCGATGTTCGGTCCCTGATCGCCGCGCATGCGCACGACGTGATCCGTATGCAGCAAATAATCGCAGGGATTCAGAAAGACCCGGCGCGGCAGGCGCATCAGGAGACGGCCTCCGGCGAGCGGACGACGGCCTTCGCCTCGTAGTGCGTACCGCGCCACGAGACTTGGCGCCGGCGCATTCGCAGAATCGCGGCACGAATGATGATGATCGTCATGACGCTGGCTGCGATGGGCTGAAGTAGGCAATACGTCGCCGACACGCCCGAAATGCGATAGACGCTCAGACCGAGGTGAATTGACATTCCGATGTGGACGAACGCAAGCCCCGTGAACAGCGCCGTCAGCAGCCCCGCTGCCCCGAGTGACGCGACGATGCCGGCGCCGATCAATACGCCGATCGGCGTCACGGAAACAAACTGGACACCGACGATCGTCAGCGCGAACTGCCACATCTGCTTGAGACCGCCGATGAGCGTGCGCGTCAGACCGCGAATGAGATTGCCGAAGCCGCCATAGAATCGCACGCTGGCGATGCGCGGCGCCATGATGTAGGCGACGCGCTGCCCCGCCCGCTTGGCGACGCGCAACAGCTCGCTGTCCTCGTCGTAGGCGCGCACGACGGATTCATGCCTGCCGATCGCCTCATATGCGTCGCGCCGGACGATCATGAAACCGCTGCCGAGGGCGTCGTCACTCGCCGGGTCGGCGATCTTGGCCGGATCGCGCCACGCGTACACCATCGCGCCGAACATGGGCACGAGCATCCGCTCCCACGTCGTTTCCAGATCGGGCCGCGCCATCACGGCAAGCCAATCGACATCCTGCTTCGTGAACTGTTGAACCAACGCGCGGACGCAGCCCGGCGCCATGCGGAAATCGCTGTCGAGGAAGATGATGCAATCGCTGTCGATGTCGGCCGTCGCCTCGTGCAGGGCGTGCGGCTTGCCGAACATGTCATTCGGCAACTCCTCGATCTCCAGCAGTTGCAGGGCGGGATAGTTCGACTGTATTCGCCGAACGACGTCGCCGCCCTCATCGCCGGAACGATCATTGACGGCGAGGACCTGGAGGTTCGGATAGTCCTGCTGCAGGACCGACTCAAGACAGGACGCGATGAGCGATCCTTCATCCTTAAAGGGCACGACGACTGTGACGCTCGGCGCGTCGCCGCGCATCGGCTCGTCGGCCAGACCCAGCTCGGCGTGAATGACTTTGCCGCTGTCGCGCACCTGCCGGGCGAAAATCAACAGCGCGAGGACGTACAGGAATAACAACAACCACATCGTCCGAACATTATAGAGGTTGGCGGCAATCGAGATAAGGCCGCCGGATCCTCCGCGTGGGCGCCCCATCCGTTCCGAATGGAATAGTTGGGGAATCCGCCCTCATTCGAAAGGCCGAGTTTCACGCGGGCGCCATGCTCCCCCTCCAAGGGGAGCATGCGAAAAGGCAATTCGCCTCCCGATCGCCGTCTCCACAACGCAACAACCCTTCGCCTCGACATGCTTGCCTTGAAGGGCAAGCATGCCACCCGGCAAATCGTTGGCCCAATCCACTTCGCTGTCGGGGTCGATGACCCGACCTACAACTACGACGACTACTCTTGGTGGGCACGGCCCACCCTACGAATCGAACCCTTCCGCATTCGTGTCGGGGCGATGACCCGACCTACAAGGGTCCGACCTTCACGAACTCAATCGAACACGGGGCAAGGGCAAATACTTGGGCGCGTCGCCGCGCGGGGCGGCGAACGCGGCGTCCGGCGTTTGCAGAATTTGCACGAGTTTGCGGGAGTTTGCGACACTTTGCGGGACTTTGCACGAAGGGTTTTTGCGGGATGGCCTCGGCCCGACAGCGAATGGCGTGCTGGAGACGAGAAAATAAGAAATCCAACGCCGTCGAAACCGCACAAAAAAAGGCCGTTTTCATGCGTCGCGTCGCGCTCTGGTGCGCTCGTTGCGACATCTCTATATTGGCTTGATTGCGATGGCCGCCTGCCTGAATCCTCCGGCCCGCTCGCAGCGAGGAGTCAATCATGCTGAAGAAACGTTCGTGGGCCGAACCCTACAAGATCAAGATGGTCGAGCACCTCACGATGACGACGCGCCGCCAGCGCGAGCGCGCTATCGCCGACGCTGGATTCAACACATTCCTGCTGCGGAGCCGCGACGTCTATATCGATCTGTTGACCGACTCCGGTACATCGGCCATGAGCGACATGCAATGGGCCGCGCTTATGCGGGGCGACGAGGCCTACGCCGGCAGCGAGAACTTCTACCATCTGGAAGAGGCGATGCGCCGCCACTACGGCTACAAGCATCTGATCCCGACGCACCAGGGCCGCGGCGCCGAGAACATCCTCAGCCGAATCTGCATCAAACCGGGCGACTACGTCCCGGGCAACATGTATTTCACGACGACGAAACTTCATCAGGAACTGGCGGGCGGCAAGTTCGTCGATGTCATCATCGACGAGGCACACAACCCGGACAGTGAATTTCCCTTCAAGGGCAACTGCGATCTGAAGAAGATTCAGCGGCTCATCGATGACGTCGGGGCGGACAAGATCCCCTACCTCTCGCTCGAAACCAACGTCAATATGGCCGGCGGTCAGCCCTGCAGCCTCGCCAACATCCGGGACACGGCGGCGCTCTGCCACAAGCACGGCATCAACGTCTTCCTCGACGCGACGCGCGCCATCGAAAACGCCTTCTTCATCAAGGAGCGCGAGCCCGGCTACGCCGACAAATCGCTCGCCGACATTCTGCTGGAAATCTGCTCGCACACCGACGGCTGCACGATGTCCGCCAAGAAGGACTCACTCGTCAACATCGGCGGCTTTCTCGCGATCAACGACGACGCGATCGCTGACGAAGCGCGCAACCTCGTCGTCGTTTACGAAGGCCTGCACACCTACGGCGGCATGGCCGGACGCGATATGGAGGCGCTCGCGGTCGGTATCGAGGAGTCCGTGCAGTTCGACCACATCCACGCCCGCATCGGTCAGGTCGAGTACCTCGGCCACAAGCTGATCGAGGCCGGGGTGCCGATCGTTCATCCCATCGGCGGCCACGGCATCTTCATCAACGCGAAGAAGTTCCTGCCGCACATTCCGCAGTCCCAGTTCCCCGCGCAGGCCCTGGCCGCTGCGCTCTACGTCGACGGCGGCGTGCGCGGCATGGAGCGCGGCGCCGTCTCGGCCGGTCGAGACAAAGAGACGGGTGAGAACATCCTGCCCAGCCTCGAACTCGTGAGATTGACGATTCCGCGTCGCGTCTACACGCAGGCCCACATGGATGTGACGGCCGAATCCGTGATGTCGCTTTGGGACGATCGCGAGAAAATCGTCGGTCTGGAACTGACCTACGAACCGAAACATCTCCGGTTCTTCCAGGCGCGCTTCGCACCGATCAACGCCGATCGCGTCCTGAACACCGACGTGTCGTAGGGCATGCGAGCGACGACTCACGCATCGACGGGCATCGCGGCCTTGCTGGGCAAATGGCTTCGGATGCACGCCAGCAACTCGCGCCGTCGGATCGGTTTCGTCAGGTAGTCCGTGCATCCGGCCTCGATGCACTTCTCCCGATCGCCGCGCATCGAATGAGCCGTCAGCGCGATGATCGGCCTGGCGTAACCGTTCATTCGAAGCTGTCGCGTCGCTTCGTATCCGTCGAGCACCGGCATCTGCATGTCCATGAGCACGACGTCGTAGGCGTCGCCGGACCCTGTATTCGCTTCGATCTGACTGATCGCATCCCTGCCGTTTTCGACGATGACAGGCGTCACGCCCGCTCGGCGGAGCATCATGTTGATCAGTCGCTGGTTGTCCGGACCGTCCTCGGCGACGAGCACTCGCGCATTGAGTTTCACTTCATCCGCTTCATTCGCCGAACCGGCGCAGACAATCTCCGCCGGCGCCGGCGGAAGATCGACGAACGGAATCTCGCGCACGTCGCCCGTTGCGACGGTGATCGAAAATGTACTGCCCACACCGCTCCTGCTTTCGACGCGTATCGTCCCGCCGAGCATTTCCGCAAGACGCCGGCTGATGACGAGACCGAGACCCGTCCCGCCGAATCGGCGCGCCATCGTCGTATCCGCCTGCGTAAACGCGCGGAACAGTCGCGGAATCTGCTCCGCATCCAGACCGATGCCCGTATCGATGACGTCGAACTGGAACATCGGATTCAGGTCGTCCGGAAGGAATCGCAGGACGACTCGAACGCCGCCGGTCTCCGTGAACTTGATCGCGTTTCCGATGATATTCACGAGAATCTGGCGCAACCTCGTCGGATCCGACTCGATCAGACTCGGCACGCTCCCGTCGATTTCGAGTTGAAGCGAAAGCTGTTTGGAATCCGCCCGGACGCGCAAGAGCTCCTTTGTTTCATGGGCAATGCTGACGGGCGAGCAAGCGATGCACTCGACGCTCAATCGGCCCGCTTCAATCTTGGACAAGTCAAGGATGTCGTTGATGATCTCGAGGAGATGTTCGCCGTTGCGCCGAATCGTCTGGACGGCGCGAGCGCGTTCAGTCTCGTCGATTTCCGCATCCAGCAGATGCTCGGAAAACCCGAGAATCGCCGTCATCGGCGTTCGAATTTCGTGGCTCATGTTCGCCAGGAATTCCGTCTTGGCCCGCGTAGCGGCTTCGGCGGCGCGATGTGCCGCTCGCAGTTGTTCTTCGACTTCTTTGTCGAAACTGACGTCCTTATGCGTCCCCAGCATTCGCAGCGGTCGCCCCATCGGATCGCGCGCCACGATCTTGCCGCGCGTCAGGATCCACTTCCAGTCGCCGGATTTGGTTCGCATTCGATGCCGCGATTCGATGCGCGGCGTTTTGTTGTCGAGATACGCCTGCAAGACGGCGTTGACATGCGCGGCGTCGTCCGGGTGGACGAGCCGCATCCAGTCATCGAATGTCGACACGATCTCGTCCGAATCGTACCCGAGCATATCGAACCACGAGTCGTTGTGGACCATCCGGCCGCTGGTGAGATTCCAGTCCCAGATTCCGTCGGCCGCACTTTCGACGGCAAGCTTGTATCGTTGCTCGCTTTCCTGAAGCGCCAGTTCAAAGCGCTTTCGCTCGCTGATGTCCTGAAAGGTTCCGTGGATGCGAACGATCCTGCCACTCTCGAAATGCGGTTCGCCGATCACGCGCACCCACAGATGACGGCCCTTCGCCGATACGAACGCCAGCTCAAGATCGAACGGAATCCCCTTGTTCCGAGCAGCGCTCAATGCGCGTTCGAGCCGGGCGCGCGAATCGGGATCGTAGAATGCGGTCGCCACGTCCAGCTCGGGACGGAACGTCATCGGCAATTCGTGAATACGGAAGACTTGTTCGGACCAGAAGAGCCGATTGCTGTCGATATCCCACTTCCAGCCGCCGACGCGCGCGATTGCCTCGGCGCGCTGCAGTAGCTCGCGGTTCAACTCAAGTTCGATGCGGCGACGATGTTCCAGCGTGATATCGGCGAGTGAGCCAGAAGCCCGAATCGGCTCGCCGCTCTCCGACCACTCGACGATGCAGCCGTGATCCCGAAACCATCGATACTCACCGCCCTCGCACTGGATTCTGAACTCGACGGATGATGGCCTCCGGGTTTCGATTCGCCGGCGCATTGCCTCATCAAAGGTGTTCCGATCATCCTTATGAATCGACTCAATCCACGAATCGGCGTCGCCCCGCAAGGCGCCGCATGAATGGCCGAGCAGTTCGAAGACGCGCCGGGAATACCAGCGCTCTCCAGTCTGCATCCACCAATCCCAGAAGCCCTCGCCGGCGCCGGTCAGGAATCCATCCAATCGCGCGTGCGCCTCCTGCGCCGACGCCGCGTTCGCCGCGGCTTCACTGTCGAGACGTCTGAGTCGGCGCCTGCTGCGCAGCGCCAGGGATGCCGCAAACAGAAATCCCAAAGCGAGCGCCGCCATTGCGCCGAAAGGGTATAGCGCCTCCCCGGGCAAACCCTGCAGGGACCCGCCCGCGCTTTCGGTCGCCTGCGCGTGAACGATCAACAAGGACGCGGCGACGCCCGCCACGAACATGACGATCGGCAGCAACGCAGTCGATCGGAGATCGATCGAGCGATCCGAATTGGATCGCGCAACAATCGGATCACTCTGAGAGGTAGAGCAGTCACTCTTCATGCGTTTCCGGACTCACATACCCTGTAGTCAGATTCCCCCGGCGTGTCATCGAATCGCTCGTTATGTGGATTCAACGGAACCTGCACGAAGTGTTGTCCCGTCCGCTAAGGAACGGAATCCGACGAGCGCGTCGCGTGCGACGAACGATCGGGACCGAAAACCCAGTTTGCGCGGGTTAGGACGTAGCGCCCTGCGAAAGCGGTTTCGCCAGAAATCGGATGGCCCGCGTCGCGTGCGCCGCAAGCGACCAGCCGAAGTGCCGATGCGGGTAGATCTGGCGCAGATGTGCCGGGCCCGGTAAGACGACGGCGGACAGATATGCAACGCGGCCGGTCCACGACGGGATCGACAACGAGTTGACCATGACATCCGTGGCGTGCCTTGACTCGCCGTGCGGCGCCTGCCACAGCACGAGCCTGTCCAGCATCGAGGTTCGCTTCGACAGTCGGGCGAGGATGCTCGTGAGCGCGCCGGCCGGCCCAAGCGTTTCCTTCACGCGCGTCAGCGCGAAACGCATCGCGGGTTCCAGTCGAAATGCGCGGCATCGGTCGACGATTCGCGACGCGTCGAGATCATCGCCGTGAAACCGCAGCCACGCGTATATGTCGTATAGCCATCGAAGTTCTCGACCGCCGTGGAGGGCGGCGTGCGCCGCCAGATGGATCAGGTTCATCTCGGCATCGAGAACCGATACGGAACAGCCTGCCAATTCGGCGGCAGTTGTCGCATCCATAAATGCGAATGGCGGAATTGTGAACGCGAAACGAAGCGGTCGAAAAGGCCGTACATGCAGATCGATGCGAACCGCCGGCTCCGATCGCGTCACATACTCACGCTCGTAGTGAAATCGCGGAAAGAAGTCGGGACGCAGGAGATCCGCGCCCGGTTCCCATCCGGCACGCTTCAGGACTCCGTCGGCAATCTCGGCGCAGGCGGGGTCGATCAGCAAGTCAACATCAACCATCGGGCGCATCGACCAATCGGAATAAACCGACGCGAGGAGTGCAGCCCCCTTCAGAAAAACGCAGCGGGCGCCCTCGCGCGTCATGGCCGTGACGACGGGAAGGACTCGCTCGATCTTGATTCGATTGGCCTCGCGCACGTGCCGCGCGTAGGCGGAGAGCTCTCTCACGGCCTCATCGGGGACATCGACGTCAAGTTCTCGCAACCTTGAAAGCAGCACGCCGCCGACGCGTTGCTGCCATGCAACCAGAGCGACACGGCCCCAGATGCGCCGATCCCGAATCTCCCGAAGAGCGGCTTCCGGGGAAACGGAGAGCACGCTCGCGATGAGTCTCATGATCTCGGACGGACGCTGCTGCAATGTGAATCACTCCTGACGATCACGATCAAGCTGCGCTCAGAGAGACAGTCTTCGATGGTCGGCGTCGATGGGTCGCTGCCGACTCCGCGAGTCGATCCATGATCCTGCAAGTTGTTTCCAGATCGCCGGATTGCAGCCGTTCGCTTCGCGCGGACTTCGCAATCCTCGACAGCAACGAAATCGCTTCCGATCGAAACCTGAGCAGGTTGAAACATCGCCGGCTCATTTCAAAGACGGATTCCGCCTGGGACATCGGCGTTGCGACGGGAGCGGCGTCAGGCATCAGCGACGGGAAAACGATGAGACGAATCGGCGTCGCCGAAGCAATCGCATCGGGGCGAATCGCGCAGGCCGGCAGGAGTCGAATTGCGCCTTTGTCCGCGCGATCGAACGTCGGCGCCGCGTCGACGGGAAGTCCGAACGACTTGAGCACGTCGAACGATCCCGATTTGATGCTGAGCGCCTTGGGATAGGGAACTATCGAGCCGTCGCGACCGTCGATCATGGCGAATTCGTCGCTCGCGTAGCGCCAGCCGCGAGACGTCAGGGCCGCGGCAAGAGTTGTCTTGCCGAATCCGGGGCCGCCCGGAATGATGACACCGACTCCGTCCCGCGTCATCGCGGCAGCGTGCAGCAACAGGTATCGCGGCATGAATCTCGCGATGCAGAGATTGACGGCGCCTTCCACATGCGGAAGCACGCGGGACATCTTCCGAACGGTGAACACATCGTCGACATCGCTGGTGATGTGATAGTGCGACAGGCCCGTCCGGCGTGACCGCCGCCGAAGAACGCGGACTTCGAAGGAGGCTTCAGTCCCGCCTTCCGCGGCGTTGATTCTGAAGGGCGCATAGAGCGCGTCGTAGGCCGCGGCGACGCGGGGCTCCGATGTTGCGAGCGTCACGCGGACCGGGCCGATTCGGTATGTCGATCGCATCCGCTGCCTTGAGTCTCGGCGTGTAGAGTCCATCATGATCCGTGGTTCTCAAGGAAGCTGCAAAAGGCCGTCGCGCTGCAGCATTCTGATGGCTTCGCCAACGCCGTGGTCGACAATGCGTTCATGCGCGACATTGGATTCGCCGGCAACGAGCGCCATTGTCAACTCACGTCTGATGTCGGCGCTCGTTCGAACGCCATCGCAGCATTCCCAAACGCGTCGCGCCGTACGATTCAAGTAGTGAACCGTGTCGCGCGCCAAGTCGTAGATGACGGCCTCATCCTCGAGTTCGAACGTTTCCAGACCGTCGCGCTGCATCAGCGGCGTCGATTCATGATGGGATATCTCGCAATCAGCAGGCAAACATCACACTCCTCCCCCGGATGGCTCGTCGACCGCCATCCATCAGGGACCGGGCGTGATGGCGCTGCCGCCGGAGCCGGCGACGGCTTCGCGGGGCTTGAACAGCAACACAACCGGAGCGACGTATGCGGCGCGCCGAGCGGTCTTCAACAGGAATTCGCGACGGCCGCTCACTTCCGGTTCGGGCGCAAGATCCATGTCAGACGGCCCTGATTCCTCGGCAGCCGACGACTCGCCGGCAATGTCGTCTTGCTCGAATTCGCCAGCCATCCCGTCGGCCTCTGGTTACGCCCGAGTACGCGACATCCCCGGTGGATGCCGCTCGATTCAACTGTCGACCAGCCGTTACCTGATTTATCGACCGCCGGCGAAAATCAGGAGAATCGGCAGATTCAAGCAGAATCGGCGTCGTCCATCCGCATTCCTTGCGCATCAATCTTGTGTGGACGGCAAATTGACACGTGAATTCGGGAGACACTGTGATGAATACGAGATGGATCTGGAAAATGGCGGCGTCGGCGGCCGTTTGCACACTGATCGGAGCGACAGGGTGCCTCAAGCGACATGAGATCATTCAGGTTCGCGAGAACGGATCGGTTTCCATGAAGCTGGAATACGAAGGCTCCGAGGAGGATCTCGCCGGTCCGGACGCGCTACCCAAGGCCGCGGACGGCTGGAGCGTCGGTCGAGGAACGTTGAAGCGCGGCAACGAGGACGTGCACGTCGTCAGAGCTTCGGCGGAATTTGCGCCCGGCAAGCCCTTGCCGTCGAGCTACGGAGACGCTGGGGGTGTATACCTGACGTTTCCGACGCAGGTCCGGCGAGAAGCGCGCGCCGACGGCGTCTATTTCGAGTTCCGGCGCGTCTACCAGCCCCGCAGGTACGCGCTGACGCAATACTGGAATGATCGCTTCATCGATGACGACATCAAGAAGTTGTCGGAGCGGTCGATCGAGTCGCTGGACCAGGATGAGCGAACGAAGCTCCTTCGGGCGTTCGGCAACGTCGAGAGTCATCAACAGCTGGAAGTCCTCGGATTGGCCGTTGAGTCGGCAATTCCTGACATTTCGCCGGAGAGCCGGCTGGCAGCGCGACAGAGTCTGCTCGGTGTGTACGAGCGATTCGACTATGAGGGACTTGCAGACTCCATCAAGGGGTTGAGCGACGACGAAGCCAGTGCGAAGATCGTCAAGATGGGAGAAGCCGTCCCGACGGATGCCGAGCGGGCATTTGTTGAGTCGCTCCGGGATCACGCGAACCTGACGGAGAACGCGATCGAGTCGTTACGAGCGTCGATCGAACGAGAGCGCCTCCGCCGGAAGGTCACGGAATCGACGCGAACGCAGACTTTCCAGATCGAAGTTTCGTTGCCGGGCGAAATCGTCGCCAACAACGGCGAGTCGATCGAAGACGGCAAAATCGGATGGGAGTTCGACGGCCGGGCGTTTTGCGATCGACCTTACGAGTTGATCGCGATTTCGCGGTTGAAGGCAGCGAACTGAGTGATCGGGACGCATCCTGCGTCTTGTTTGGTCTGAAAGTCAGAACATGCCATCGAACGCCGACCAGCCGGCTCACTCTTCCTCGTCCGCGACAAGCAGTGCCGTCGCGATTGCCGCCTTCGAGGATTACATCCCTCGAGTGTTCGACTGGGCCTACCGGTTGACGCGGAACCGCGACACGTCGATGGACATTGTCCAGGATGTCTTCCTCAAATGGCGTCGTCAATGTGAAAACGCGGCGCCTGAACGGCCGGAGGCATGGCTACGGACCGTCACGGCGCGGCGCGTGTTCGAACTTTCCCGATCAAGCCGGCTGCGCCTCGTCGCCCGGGGCGATTCACTCGACAAAGAGATCGCCGGCGATCCGCCGTTGCCAGGGCCGGATGCGAATGCGCTCCGCGACGACGTCTTTGCGGCGCTGGAGCGGCTGACTGATTCACAGCGAGACGTCGTTCTCGCGAAAGTCATGGACGAGCGGACCTTCGCTGCCATCGCAATCGACTTCGAGGTATCCGTGTCGACGGTCAAGACGCACTACTTGCGAGGGCTGCGCACGTTACGCGATGCCCTATCTCCCCGATGGAAGGATGAATGATGTCAATGGACTGCAGGACATTTGAATCGTTGCTGGCGGACGCGATCGGCGGGGAGCTTGGCGACTCGGATCGGGCGGCGTTCGAGTCACACGCCGACGCCTGTGAGAATTGCCGTCGCGAATATCGCAGTCTCGCGTCCACGATGAACCTGGTTCGCGATCGCATCGGGACGATCGATGCACAGTCGAACCGTCACGGGCGCGAGACCTCAGCGAAGGCGCGATCAAGTTCCCGCCGGGCGATATTCCGATATGCGGCGATCATCGCAATCGCGTTTCTCGCGGGTTACGCGTTGCGCGGCATCGATACCGCGCAGCCTGCCGCCGTCCCTGGGCGCAAGGATGTCGAAGCACGGGCGATAACCGTTCACGAGCAGATTGCCGTCGCCCATCGTCGCATGCCGGAGGCGTCGATGTTCGCCAAGTCGATGCTCGCCGTGCTCGGGCCGAACGCGCGGGATTCGCGGCAGTGATCGATCTTCGGACGGACGCATCGCCGCCGTTCTCGGACGATCAGCCGTACATCCTCGGATGTAGTTCGTAAAGATACTGAGGAGCCGTCCGAATGTGGTCTTGCCGCGGCGTACGGGCGGCGGCATGCAGTGTGTTTGGCTAATTGTGTGGCTCCCATCGGCCGAAAAACTCGAAGGGTAATTAGCGACCGCCCTTGGCAGGCTTCGCATCACCTGAACGAGCGACGCGTCACTGCTTTGACGCGAGAGGCGGACTTTGAGTAAGACTTCCAATCTAGTTCGAACAATCCGCCTCGACGACGCGGCGATCGACGAGATCATGAAGAAGCTCGATGACGCCGTTGCGGATGTCGAGCGCGATCGTCGCAAGACGACGCGGTACGCGTACAACGTCAAAGGGTGCGTGATCCATCTTCAACCGCAGGGCGGCGGTCCGCCAACGTCTTATCTCGTCCCGACGCGCAACATCAGCAACACGGGAATGGGCTTCCTTCACGGGTCGTTCATCTATCCGGGTTCGAAGTGCGTTGTCCAGCTCATCACGATGCACGGCACATGGCAGAACGTTCCGGCCGAGGTCGTACGGTGCGTTTACATCGTCAACGGCGTTCACGACGTCGGCGTCCGGTTCTTTGAAGCGATCGACGCGAGTGAGTTTTGCGCCGAAGCGGCGCCGTGTCGCGTGCTCATCGTTGACGACAATCCTGCGATACTTCGACTGTCGGAGACGCTTCTGAAGTCCATGAACGCCCAGATCGACAAGGCCGAGAGCGGTGAAGCGGCGATCGAGTTCGCATCGCAACATGTCTACGACGTCGTGCTCATGGACATGGACATGCCGGTCATCGACGGTTTCGAAACCGTCAAGCGGCTTCGGGCGAAGGGCTATTCCGGAACCATCGTCGCCGCCACCGGTATGACACAGCCGGGTGACAAGGAAAAGTGCCTCGAAGTCGGCTGCAACAGCTACATTCCAAAACCCTTCGGTCGGGAACAACTGGCGGCGCTTCTGCGATCATTGCGGCAGGAGCCGCTGTTGAGTTCGTTTGCGCAGGATCGGACGATGATTCCGCTCATCGACGGTTTCGTGAAAGAGCTGCCGACGCGTATTCGCGAAATCGAGTCGGCGTTCGCGGCCAATGATGACGAGGCGCTGCAGACTGCGTGTCGAAATCTCAAGGGCGAGGCCGGAAGCTTCGGATTCGAACCGATTTCCTCGGCCGCTTCCGAAGTCGAAAACGCCGTTCTGGCCAACAAGTCCAGGGCCGACATCAAGCGGCCGTTCTCGAGTCTCGTGCGTCTGTGCTGCCAGGCTCGCGCCAGTTCGCGCACGTGACAAACATCCAGCCGACGCGCCGATTGAAATACCGCGCCAATTCCGAGCCGGCGATTCGAATCGACGGAATTCCGGCGGCGACCCATGCACTTGCGACGTCGCAATTCGCGAATCTCTCGACTGTTGAATTTCCGGCAACTCAGCACTTGCGTACGCCAATCGTCCTGAATCATGGCCGCGCATGATTTGCAGCGCGATCGTCCTGTGACACATCGTGTGTCGCGGGCCGAGTCACTGTGCTCGTCAATCGAATCAGCGCGACACATCGACCAAAGAAATTGCATGATCCGGGAGATTGAAACTTGCATCGCGGGTGATGAATCGCATACGATTCCATTCCGCATGCAATCCCCCGCCGGAGCCAGACAATGACAGCATCGACGATAACGAATCGAAGACTCGCCGCATTCACGCTCATCGAATTGCTGGTTGTGATCGCAATCCTGGCGATCCTGATCAGCATACTGCTGCCCAGTCTGTCGGCGGCGCGACGGCGAACGCGGCAGACGGTCTGCCAGACGCGACTGCGCGAGCTTTCCAATGGCTGGCACATGTACGCCGACGACAATGATGAGATGTGCGTGCCCGGGCGCATGGCGAATCTCGGCGGCGGCACGGGCAACCCGCAAAACTGGTACGACATCGGCAGCGGATTGAAGTATCGACCGCGGTGGGTGGCGACGATGGGCAAGTACGTCGGCACGCCGGCCATCAGTCTCCCGCGCACAGACGAAGATCGACAGGACTACGACTACAACGTCTATGCCTGCACCGAGCGGCCGGAGTGGATCGACGAGCGCAACTACGCGTTCGGATACAACCATCAATTCCTCGGCAACTCGCGTCGAACGAACGGGCGATTCCACAATTTCCCTGTCAATCGATCGGAGATTTCCTCGTTCGGCGGCACGGTTCTGGCCGCGGACTCGATGGGCACGGCGGCTGGCGTATCGACGTCGGCGCGGCTGGCCTACGAAAACGACGGCACGGCATTCGCATCGATGGGCAATCACGGATGGACGCTCGATCCACCGCGACTGATTCCGTCGGGCGACATCGGAACGGGCGACGCCGGCAGCCCGCGTGCGGGCGTTGACCCGCGTCATATCGAAAAGGCGAACGTGGCTTACGCCGACGGCCACGGGGAATCGCAAACGCCCAAACAGCTGGGGTATGAGATCGGCGCGGACGGCACATACCTGGAGACAGGGCCGAATGCGCGGAATTATCTGTGGTCCGGGTCCAGTCGGGATGATGATCCGCCGGAGAAGCCGTAGTCGCGCGGGGGCGTAAGAAATTCCATTTTCTTGAGAGCCTCTCGGATTCATGGCTCGGCTCGCTTCGGGCAACGTCAATTTTCTTCGTGCAAACGGGCGCAAACCGTCGCAAATTTCCGCAAACAGCGAGAGACGTCCGATGCCGAGGAACACAGTCGCCGCCGTTCTTTGTAACTTGCCCGGTGTCCTGTTCGCGTGCGGCTGCGCCGGGTTGGGACGGGAATGCCGCTGCGATGCCTGGCCGGGCGCCATGCGCGCCGGAGCGGGGCAACCCAGGCATGCGGACCTTGGGGGTCGGCATGGCAGCGTGGACGATCGGGTTGCGGGCGTCGAGCGTCAAATAATCTCGTGATTGGCTGTGCGATTCAGCCATTTCGGCATCTGTCTATTTGAGGCGGGTGTGAGTGCCGCGAATTCTCTTGCATTTCCGATCGCGCCATGTGTAGATTGCGCAGCGTGATCGGTTTCAGGCACTAGCTGAGACCGCCCACAATGGCGTCGGGCGCCGGCCGGGGGGTCGGGAAGCTGTTCGACGTCCATCTCATTGTCGCGGAGGCGGGTGTTCTTGCTCGTCATGTGACTGTTTTTTCACTGAAACATTGCTTGTAACGGTTGGTCGCGCCCTTTCGGCGTGCGCCATATGCGTCCCGTGTCGGGGCGCCGCGCGCCGGGGTTGCGTCGAGCCCCGGGAAAACGATCGGGAGATGTACATCCCGACATTGGAAGAAGGAGAAGGCAAAATGAAGAGGCATTGGAGAGGAACGTTGCCGGCGATCCTTGTAATCGCCCTCGGGGTACGGAGCGCCGCGGCGTCCGTGTTCCCCGAAACGGAAGGCAACGACAGCAAAGCGGCGGCAAACGTCGTGAGCGGCATTCTTGCCGGCGACTCGATCACGGGTACGTCGACGAGTTCGTCCGGCGCGGGCATCGATACGTTCCGCGTTCAGACGGGGGCATTGGCGCCGGCGATCTATCGGCATCGCCTGACGCTGACGACGGCCGGCACGGCCGGGCACACGGGTTCAATCCGCGGATTGACGCAGTCCGCCGGCGTGATCAGTGCGACGGATACGGCGCTTCAGACGTCATCGTCGACGACGACGCCCGCACGATTCAACCAGTGGTACGGCTTCGGCAGCCAGGAAGAGATCTACTATCGCGTGACCGGCACGTCGTCAACGACGATGCCTTATTCGGCGACGTTGACATCGGAAGTTATCGTTCCGCTGGATCTTGGATCGATTGACGTCGGCTCGATCGCCGGCGGCAACCTGACGATCACGTCGGTCGGCCAGACAGGCGCAAGCCAGACAGACACGGACCTCGTGGTTCTCGACAGCAACTTCCAGGGAATCGCGGGCTACTTGAACGATGACGAAATCGGTCCGACCGCCGGATCGGTACTGACGAGGCTTTTCACACCCGGCGTTTATTATGTCGCCATTTCGAACTGGAACCTTGCAAACAGCCTGGCCAGCCCGGTCGACGACGATTTCCGCTCGGGCAACGTGTTGGATTTCGCGGGCGCCATTGCAGATTCCAGCACGACGGCCAACCTGAATGTCAGCTTCAGCATCAACGGCGGCCTGGGCGGAAACGTCCCCGCCGCACTGACGAAGGTCGGCGCGTTTGACATTGCGTTCGCGAAGTTCACAGTGGTTCCGGAGCCGGCGACTTTGTCGCTGCTGGGCTTCGGTGTGATGGCGCTGATTCGCCGACGACGCTGAGAACTCGATTTTACGTTTCCTCCTCCGAGTTCGTCGCTTTCTCTAAACCTGCCGGACAATCCCACAGCAGGGGCGACGACGAGTCATCGACCTGAGGTCCTGAGGTCGTCATCAAGTGGGACCGGTCGCTGTGCGGCAATCGCGCAGCGACCGGTTTTTTTTCGCGTAACGGCGCGGCGGATGTTCAAGCGGCATGCTGACCTTGGGGGTGAGACTGTCCGGGAATTGTGTCGCCCTTTCAGGGCTAAACCCGAAGAATAAAACGCTAACCACGGGTTGCGCTCCGACCGCTGCGCGGTCTCCGCTCCACCCGTGGCTAAAAACTGTCGCTCCTTCGGAGCTGTTTTGGCCTTGGATACACTGGCGTTTACGACGGTTCTGCAAATCGGAAATCCTCACTCGAATTCCCGGACAGCCTCAGCATTGGGGTCGGCATGGCACCCGGCGAAATCGTGGTGGGCACGGCCCACCCTACCAAATTTGCAGGGCGGCATGGCTCCTGGCGAAAGTGTCGGGTCGATGACCCGACCTACGGGCTATGGTCGACGGGGTTGTCGGGGCGATGACCCGACCTACGGTCATCTCCCGTCGGCCGCCAGTGCCTTTTGCGCTTTGGCGACGGCGTCGGCGAATTGTCTGCCGAGGTCGATGAATCCGGCGCTGTCGTAGTGGTACGGATCGGAGTATTTGTATTGATCCGTTGACGTCACAAGTTCGGCGTTTCGATGGGCGTCCGTGAACTTCTTTTCCGCCTCGCGAACGATGTCGCCGTGATCCCAGATTCTGCCGTCATTCTTGTCCTGCCCGGAATCGGAGATGCGACCGATCGCGATGGGCAGGTCGTCCATTCGCAACGCGGCACAGAGCAGGTTCATCAGCTTCGTCAGGTTCCGCTCGTAGGCCTTTGCGATGTCGGGAGTGGCGGCGGCATCGCTTTCGCCCTGCATCCAGACGATGCCCGCGGGCATCAACTGGTCATCTTCCCCGTCGCCGTCGATGTCACGCTGCGCCCATGCATCGCGAATCGTCTTGAGGCAATGGTCATATTGGTTGACTCCCCTGGCCTCGCCTTCACCGAGATCGAAATCGGCATCCCAACAGCCCGCACCGCCGCGGGCCTCAATCGCGATCGACGTGCCGCCGCGGGAGTACTTGATAATGGCGATCTTTCGATTCGGCCTGAGTTCGCGCATGCGGGCAGCAAAGGCGAGCTCGACGCCGAATCGATCTGAATAGTGATTGACTTTGCCGTCGGAATTGAATCCGACGCCATGGCCGGGGCACAGCGGCTTCCAGATGCCCTGCGGCCCTTTCGCATCGCCATCGGGGGTGCTCGTGCCCTGGAAGATCATCACGCCATCCTGAGGTTTGTTCAGCTCGCTCGGAAGTTCGGCGACACGGCCGTAGCCGTCCATGTTGGACTGGCCGGCAAGGAGGTAGACGTCATACTCACTTGCGCGGGTCGCGCGACTCGCAACCGCGAATGCAAGTAATGCCGTGACGATCGAAATGTTCCTGACATTGCACATGGCGTTATGGCCTCCTTTGGGAATGCGCCTCTGCGGACACTTCGGATGTGGGGAATTGTACAGGACGCGGAGGGAGCGTCAGGGTTTTGACAACAATCGCACATTAATCCAACGGATGGGGCAATCCGCCAATCGGCATGATGCGGGCAGACGATTGGGCGAATTGCGCGTTGTGTGATTGTCGATGGCGAGCCCGGCCAAGACGGGCCGGGCTCTGGATTGGCGATCATGAAAAAGCCCCGAGGACCCTGATGGGTCCCCGGGGCGACGTTTCTCTTATCAGCGTCTGCGTAAGTTCGGCTTACTGGCAGGCGCCGGGCGTGTTGATGAGTGCCGCGACGAACGCCTGAATGTCCGCGCCGTTGACGGCGCCGCTGGCGTCCATGTCGGCACAGAGGCACGCGTTGTCGAGCGTGTCGGCCAGCGAGCAGGCGACGAAGTTATCGATGTCGTCAATGCTCAGACTGCCGTCGTTGTCGGCGTCCGCGGCGCAAGTGCCGCAGCTCGGAGCGCAGGGCGCCGTCGTGAACGCGCCGGGATTACCGATATCGCCGGCGATGCTCGTCACAGAACCCTGTGCATCAGCGACTTCCGACAGGAACCAGAGCGTGGCATCGTTTTGACCGATGCCATCGACGCACGGCCAGCCACTGGCGCCCTGCGTTCGCGGTGAGCCGGGGATCGCCTCGTCGCCGTAGGTCAGTCGATCGACGAGTTGATCGTTGGCATCATAGAGGTTGATTTCGTCGCTGCGACCCAGGTTGTTCATGTATTCGCCCAGTACCTTGACCGTCGGCGCCAAGTTCCAGTCAGCGATGAATGCCGCGGCCGTGATCTCGCAGATGACGACGGATTCGCCCGGAGCGACAACGCCAAAGCCGGAGAGATCGAACTGATTGGGAAGCCGGCTGTTGTCGTCGTAGCTCCAGCCCGTCAGGTCGATCGGCGTCGCGCCGACATTGGTGAACTCGACGAATTCACTCGTGGTTCCAGAGTACATCCATTCGGTGATGCGCATCTGGACGTCGCTCGGCTGCGGACAGTCAGCTGCATCGCACGTCGTGTCGACACCCGCCCAGGTTCCGCCGGCATCCACGCACAACATCTGAGTCAGACCATCGGTGCACGAACCATCGATGAAGCAGCAAGCACCGACGGGATCCGCACCGGCGCAGGAATCCGGCACGTATGTGCCGGGGTTGCCCACGTCGCCGCCGGCGGAGGCGTATGAGTTCGAACTGTCTGCGACGACCGACAGTACCCAGTTGGTGATGTCGTCGTTGCCGACGGCGATGATGCAGGGGCGGCCCGACGCGTTCTGCGTTCGAATCGTGCCGGGGAAATCCTGATCGCCGTATGTGAGTCGATCGACGAGCGTACCCGACGCGTCGAACAGGTTTATCTGATCGTTGCGTCCGAGGTTATTGCCGCCGGCTGTACCGAGACCGCCGACGATATCCACGCCGCCGGCCAGGTTCCATGCCGTGTCAAAGGCGACGGCGTCGCCTTCGGTCACGACCATCGATTCGCCCGGCTGGATCGTTCCGAGTGCCGAGATATCGAGGCCGGTTGCAAAGAGGCTGGCGGAATCGTTGATGCGCCAGCCGGTCAAATCGACGGGGTTGGCGTCGAGGTTCGTGATCTCGATGAACTCGCCGTTCGCCCCAGAGTACATGTACTCGGTGATGCGGATGACAGCGCCGCTGGGCTGCGGGCAGCTTGTGGTTCCGCACGTCGTCGCATCGCCCTGATACACGCCGCCGATGGCGTCGCAATAGGCCTGCGTGACTTGCGGGCCTTCAACGCAGGTGCCGAGCTGGCAGCAGGCGCCGACGGGGAGCAGCGGGCCGCTGCAGTCACTACTGGCGTGCGTACCGGGGTTGCCGGTGTCGCCGTTGAGAGAGACGTAGGACGCCTGTGCGTCACCGCCGGCCTGCGAAAGGCGCCAGAGCGTCGGATCGTTGGCGCCGACGCCTGCCTGGCAGACCCATGCACTGGCGTCGTTGGCGCGGGGCGACGGGATGAAGACGCGATCGTCGTACGTCAGTCGATCGACGAGTTGCCCGCCGTTGTCGTAGATGTTGATCTCATCGCCGCGTCCGAGGTTGCTGCCGATCGGATCGCCGAGTCCGCCGATGACTTTGACGCTGAACGGCAGGGCCCAGTCGAGCTTGAATCGGCCGGCGTCGCCTTCCGTAATAACGACGGATTCGCCGGGCATGACGATTCCGAAGGCGGAAAGATCGAACGTGCCGGAGATGCGGCCGCTGTCGTCGTAGCTGAAGCCGGTCATATCGACCGGGTTGGCGCCGACGTTAGTGAACTCGATGAATTCATCGCCATTGCCGGTGTACATGAATTCCGTGATGCGGATGTCGGCGTTGGTCGCGACGCCGCAGACGCTGCATTCGGCATAAAACGCGTTGAGATCGTCGGAGTTGACGGTCGTCGTGTCCGCCATGTCCATTTCGAGCATCATGAGCGTCTTCTGGAACTCGGGACCCTGTCGCAGCCAGGTGCCATCGACGTCGACGTCGTCGAGCGTCTGACCGATGCGGTCGAGGATCATGCGTTCGTCGATGTGATTGACGAATCCGTCGAAGTTGAAGTCGCCCTTGACGAAGCGGAACTGCTGGATGTTCGCGTTCGTCGGATGATCGTTGAAGGTGCCGGGCGTGAGGACGAAGTCCGTCACGTCGATGTCGGTGAACTGGTAGCCGCCGCCGGCGATGGACGCGCAGCCGGCGCTCGGGGCGTCATCGGGTTCGGGATCGCACGAGCCGTCGTACGCGGGTGCGGCCAGATTCGTCGGCGCCTTCGTCGTCGTCAGGCCGGTCATCGGGTCGATGGCTGTCTTGTACTTGAAGAAGTCGGCGCTGATCGGGAGGCTCGTGATCATTTCGCCATAGACGAACGACTCGTCGACGATGCTTGTCTTGTCGACGCTGTGAGGATCGCCCAGGTTGCCGATGGTCTTGTGACCGCGGCGGGGGTTCGAGCAGTAGTAGGCGAGGCGGCTGACCATGTCGGGGTTGAATGCCGGCGTATCGCTGATTTCGAATTCCTTGGACGACGTGTATTCGAGACCGCCGGCGTTGGACCAGGAGAACTCGTCAACGATCTGATAGGGCTCGACGGTCATGGCGACGTCGGCCGTGCCGATCATGTTGATTTCGGTGCCGAAGTCGCTCTTGCCGTCACCGTCGACGTCGTGACGGACGTCCTTGCGGAACGCGTAGCCCGGTCCGTAGACGCTCATACCATTGATGTCGATGCTGTGATCGGGTCGCTTGCGTACGAGGATGTAGGTCGAGGAGCCGTCGTTCGACAGCTTTCCGGGCGTGTCGATCGTCGGGATATGCGTCGCCGTGAATCCGGCCGTGCTGGCGCCCGGGTCGATCAGACCGAGGTTAATCAGATTGCTGGTGCCGCCGGTGTCGTTGTAGAGAATCAGGAAGCCGTTGGGGCCGAGCGACAAGCCGTCGAGGCTGAAGGCTTCGTCGATTTCGGGGACTGTGTCGCCCGGGCCGATGATGCCGTCGTTGTTGGAGTCGATGCCGCCGTTCATGAGGCAGATGGCGTAGCCGGTGAGGTCCATTCCAGGGCGGCCGTACAGCTCGAAGTACTCCCACACTTCGTCCGTGCTGCCTTCGGGATTCTGCAGAACTTCGTTGATGACGACCTGCGCGTTGACCTGTTGGGCGGCAAATGCCCAACAGCATGCAAGTCCCGCGAGAATGTAGAGTGTCCGCCGATTCTTCATGCTTCTTGATCTCCGTAGATTTCCAGGGAATACGTACAGACTGATATCGTTGAGCATTGGACGGAACGTCCGCCGAATGCACTTGGCGGGCGCCGCTCGTGAACCGCGCCCATGACTTTCCAGCGGCTGCGCCGACTTCGGCGCCGCCGACATCGCTAATCGAACAGCCCCCGAATTACTGTCGCGTGTAGAGGTTTGTCGATCGACGTCCGAGGCTCAGGACGCCGTCGAACACATCCTGGTCCAGGTCTTTCTGACCATGCGGCATCTGCGATGCATCGACGCCGAATTCGCCGTCGCGATCGGCATCCTTGAAAAAGCCGACGTGTCCGTCGGCGAATACGATGTTCGCACGAATGCGATTGTGATTCTTGAATGGAACATAGCTGGCGCGGCCGTGGGCGGGACCGAAGTCCGCGTAGCTCTGCGTTCCGTAGGGTCCGGCGAAAGGACCGTCGGTCATGGTCTTGACGGAGCGTTCGCCAAGGACGAGGTCGTCGGTATCCGTGCGACCGTCGCCGATCAAAGGCACGCGATTGGAATGAACGTTTCTGATCGAGCTGAGGCTCAGCGACCACTCGGTGCTGGAGACTTTCTTCATGTTGGTGCTGCCGGAGGTCGGGTCCCACTCGGTCCGCGCCATGTACCATGACTGCGTGTAGTTCGTGTTGTACCCGCGGCGCACGAGATCGGCGGCCTGATCGGGCGTGTAGGTCATTCCGTTGGGGCCGAGCTTCTGGTTGTAACGGGCCGGGTTGGACGGGCAGAGCGAGTCGCCCGGAAAGGCGATCTTGCCGTTAACGAGGTCGGCGACCCATCCGATTTCATCGACGGGGCCGTCGCGACCGTTGGCGACTTCGGGATCAAATGCGCCGCTGCAGAGATAATCGTTGTTGTCGTTAGCGTATGCGAGGAAAGCGCCGCCCAGTCCCTTCAGTTGCGCGCTGCACTTCGCTTCCTTGCCCATCTCTCGCGCTGCGCTCAAGGCGGGCAGCAGCACCGACAGCAGGACGGCGATAATTGCAATCACAACGAGCAACTCGATCAGCGTGAAGCCCGCCGACCTTCGATATTCACTACGCATGCACCTGTTCTCCCACCCCACTCGACCAAATCCAGACTCGATTGCGACACCACACCGCAACGCGAATTCCTTGTTTCTGTTCCAGGCTCGGGCGGTTCCGGCGAGATTCACTCGCCGGAACCGCCTTCTGTGGCCTGGACGCTTCTTCCCTCCGCCCCCTGCCTTCTTCCGCGTTTAGCGGCGGCGGCGGATCAGTGCGATGCCGCCGACAACGAACAAGCTGATCGTGGCCGGTTCGGGAACGGCGACGCCCGGCGAACCGACGTCGATGCCCGGGTTGCCCAAGCCGTCATCGTCAGCCACATGGGCGCCGTACTGGCCGGCGACGCTGAAACCGTCAGCGACGCCATTCGTGAACCACTCAAACGACTTGCCTCCGCCGGCGGCGCTGCCGAATGTCACGGCGGCGACTTCATTGGCCAGCGGGTTCGTGTTCGGATTGCTGTCCCAGATTTGGATCTGATCGCCGTTGGAGCTCAGGCCGGAAAACGTGTCGTCGCTGCCGACGAACGACTCCGCTGCATATGCCGTGAAACCGCCGCCCCACGAGGCGACGAATGCCGGGAGATCCGCCACGGTGCTATCGACGATGACGATCGATTCGTTCGTTCCGATGACGATGCTCGGGAACAGTGCGCCGTCGGCGCCGTTGGGGCCGTTGTCATCCCAGTAGTAACCCGCGAGATCGATCGGCGCGCCGGTGTTTGTCAACTCGAACCAGTCACCTTTGACGGGATTGTTGTGGGCCGAGCTGCTCATCACTTCCGTGATGACCAGGCTCGCGTTGGCGACGCGCGCGAACGCCATGACGGCAAGCGCGACAACCAGTGTGCGTACGAATTGCTTCATTTTCCTACTTCTCCAGATCGTGCGAACGTTGCTTCTTTCCTCGAACCGCGACCCTCTGCCGCGATTCTCCTTTACTACTCTTGGGGATCTTGAACACGCCGGGCGACGCCGCTCGTATTCAATGGCCGGACTCTAAGGACGGCATATTCACGATGCGTTGTCAGTGGATTAAGAAAGCGCAAAGATTCGGATGGGCGGCTTCACGGCGGCCCCGCTTGAGCCTCCGCCCGCGGGCGGTAGGATCTCGGCGCAACCAGGCCGCTCCCCGGCTGTTTGGAGAGATTAAGCTCATGAGATACCGAATGTTAAAGAACCGCGTATTCGCCCGGCTGTTGCCCGACGGATTATCGCTACGTCAGGGTCTCGGCGCGCGATTGATCGCGATCGGGTTGCCGTCGCTATTGATTCTCGGCGCAGCGAGGTCGTTGCGTGCGGATCCGAAAGAAGTGGCGGCGGAAGGATCGGTCCTCGCGCGGGTCGAGGCGTTGAATCCGCATCTGCGTGACGGCGAGATTCCGAATCTGTCTTTGAAAACAGCCAGCCTGTCAAAGGACCCCTATTCGTTTTTCCGCGGAACGGCGGATCTGTTCTTCGTCTGGTGCAAGTCCAATTGCGCGGATTGGCTCGCGGCTGCGGATCGACATGGGCCCCTCCACGGGGACGTGCATCCCGGAAATACGGGTACATACGTCGCCGAGCCTGACGGCGGCCCGCCCCTGGCGTATTCGCTCGTCGATTTCGATGAAGTGTTCATCGGACCTTTCGAGTTGGACCTATTGCGGGCCATGACGAGCCTGCGGTTTGCGGCCGCCGTGAATCAAATCACGCTGTCGGATGAACAGTGGCATGCAATCAGCGAGCAGCTTGTCGGCGCCTATCGAGAATTGTGGCGGGACTACCCGACGACAGACATCGGCGGCACGCGCCAGGCGAAGGCGCTCGAAGCCGCAAACGCGCGCGTGCTTGCTGCGCCGATCGTTCAGCGTCTCCTGGCGAAGGCCGCGTCTGAGATTCCATCGGAGTATGTCGACGACTTTACGAAGGGAAATCCGCCGGCGCGATTCAAGGCGCAGCGCGGCAAGAAGAAGAAGGTCAAGGATGTCATGATTCGCGTCGACGACGAAGAACGCGATGCGGTCGTTGCCGCATTCCGCGAGGCGATGGGACGGATCACGCATCGCGACACGAGCACGACGCCTGCGAACCGACTGCAGCTCCCCGGATTCGACGTCATCGACGTGACGCGTTGGATCCGCATAGGCAGCAGCGGCAGCCAGGGGTTGAAGAAGTACCTCGTGCTCATCACATGGCGCGACGCATCGAGCGACTTGCCGACGATCTTTCAGCTGAAAGAGGAGCCGCCATGTGCCGCGACGCGCGCGGGAATCTCCGCCTGGCCGAGCGACAAGGAACGCGGACAATTCGTCGCGGAGTCGTACGTCCATTTGCAGTGGCGTCCCAAACGACTCGTCGGTTGGACGAATATCGGCGATGCCCAGTTTCTCGTGAAGCCGAAAGATCCGTTCGGAAAGGAACCGGACATCGACGATCTGACGACGCCCGAAGCACTTTCGCAAATGGCGGAATTGATGGGGCGATTGCTCGCCATTGCCCACGCCAAATCCCGATGCAAGACGGACACGACGGCGCTGCGCTCGGCCGTTTTGCGTGAAGGCCTCGTCGACGAGATCGATTCACGGTCGGCCGATTGTTTTGCTGCGTTCTCGACGGCGTTCGCGGCGTTCCGTGGAGATGCGCGCGTGGGCGAGATGACGCGCAAGGCGGAGACGTGGCTGGCGGAGCGGAAGTAGGTACTTAGGTTGCGAGGGCGGGAAGGGATTCCCGCGGGGAGTGGTGCGAGAGAGGATTCTCGCACCAGCAGTCTCTCGTGTCGGGTCGATGACCCGACCAACGGGGGGCGGTGACCCGTCAACGGGTTAGCCGTCGTTATCTCCGATCCCCCAGGACGCGCAATGCGAAGTAGAGGAACTGGGCGAGTGCCGTCAGCGTGGCGGCGACGTAAGTCATGGCGGCGGCGTTCAGTACTTTCGCCACGGTCTTGTCTTCCATCGGTGAGATGATGCCGTGATCGACGAGGATTGCGCGGGCTCGCGACGAGGCGTTGAATTCGACCGGCAGGTTCACGATCTGAAACAGGACGACGGTACCGAAAAGGGCGACGCCGGCGATGGCCAGCCATGAAAACGCCTGAATGACAAGTCCCGCCATGATGAGGATGATTGACAGTGTGCTGCCTGTGGAGGCGAGGGGCACGAGACCGTTGCGGACGACGAGCGGACCGTAGTTCTTCGCGTCCTGAATTGCGTGTCCGACTTCGTGCGCGGCGATGCCGAGCGAGGCAAGGGAGCGGCCGTTGTAGACATCAGGACTGAGTCGCAGCACTTTCTGACGCGAATCGTAGTGATCGCCGAGCATCGAGTTGATTGCTTCGATACGGACATTGTGAATGCCGTAGATGTCGAGGATTCGCTGGGCCGTCTGGGCGCCGGTCAGCCCCGAACTCGCGGGAATCCTGCTACCCTCGTTGTAGGCGGACTTCACGCGGAGCTGGGCCCATATGGCGAGAAGCATCGCCGGGGCCAGAAACACGAAGTACATCGGATCGAACATGTATAGATAACCGAGCATGGCTTACCCTCGCCTTCATTCAGTTCCACAATTCATATACGTCGCCATCGGGGCGTCGGTCAGTAGAAATCATAGTCGAAATTGGAAGGGCTCGTCGTAACCGGACCTTGCAGGAGCACGGCGGGCCGATGAGTGCGGCATTACTTGCCTTCTCAGGAATGAGGCTCGGACAGTGCGTCGCTGGTGGTCACATGGACGCCGGCGAGGCGCATTTCGGTGAGCGCCGCCCTCACATCGCCTTCGTTGATTTCGACACCTCGGCAGCCGTCCTTCAGCAGAGTCGTCTCGAAGCCGAGCGATCGGGCGTCCAGCGCCGTGTATTTCACGCAGTAGTCGGTGGCGAGGCCCATGATGACGATTCGTCGAACATTGTTGGACGTGAGGAAGTCGCCGAGGCCCGTGGACTGTCGTCGGCCGTTGTCGAAGAAACCGCTGTAGCTGTCGATGTTGCAGTCGACGCCTTTGAGAACGACGTGATCGATGCGCTTGGCATCGAGTGACTTGGGAAACTCCGCGCCCGGCGTGTTCTGAACGCAGTGAACGGGCCAGAGGATCTGCTGGAGTCCATCGTGTTCGATCGTCTCGCCGACTGAATGTCCTTCGTGGTTAGCGGCGAAGCTGCAGTGGTTCCGCGGGTGCCAGTCTTTCGTTGCAACGACGAGGTCGAATTGCGGCATCATTGCATTGGCGACGGGGATGATCTGATCGCCTTCGGGGACGGCGAGCGGACCTGCGGGGAGGAAGTCGTTCTGGATATCGACGAGGAGCAGTGCGTTCATGGATGCGTGACCTCCATTTCCTGCGTTGGCGAGTGATTTGGAGGCGACGGGCTTTTGCTGTTGAATGCCCTCCGCTTCCTTACGGGCGCGGCTCTGCTAGGTCGCGTCACTGAATTCTATAGTTCGAAATTGAAGCCCGCCTTTTCGAGCCGTTGGTATTTTCGCTGATCGAAACGGTAGAGCCGCGCGGCGCGATGGGAGACGTCTTGTTGTTTCTCGTCGAGTTCGACGAGGAGGTCCATTCCGAGAATCTTCCGTCGGAAATTCCGCTTATCGAGCGGTCGCTCAAGAATGACTTCGTAGAGTTTCTGCAACTGCGACAGCGTGAATTTGCGCGGCAGCAGTTCGAAGCCGATCGGCTTATACCGCACTTTGGCACGAAGGCGCTCGAGGGCGACGTTCAGTATCGTATCGTGATCGAAGGCGAGGCGACGGACGGACGTCGCGTCTTTCCACACGACTTCGCTCGCATCGCTGGCGGCCTCTGGCGTGTGACGGCGCATGGACACGAGACCGTAGTAAGCCACGGAAATGGACCGACCACGTGGATCGCGATCCGGATCACCGAAGGTGAAGAGTTGTTCGAGAAAGATGTCCTTCAGGCCGGTTTCCTCCGTCAGTTCGCGTCGGGCGGCGTCTTCGAGGGCTTCGTCCATGTCAACGAAGCCGCCCGGCAGCGCCCAGCGATCCTTGAAGGGGTCGGACTTCCGGCGGATGAGCAGGACCTGGAGTCGATCGGCGTCGAGCCCGAAGACAACGCAATCGACTGTGACCATGGGCCTCGGATAGTCGTAGGTGTGGCTCACAGTTTTCGCTCTCGCAGTTTCAGGATCAGTTCCGTCTTGAGATCGAACAGGTTCTTTTCAAGGCCCACGGGGTATTCGTGAGGATTTGTGAATCGCTTGATGGCGCCGTGGAGGCCCGCGAGCTGTTTCCTTGCGTAGGCCTGCGAGTTTTCGAGCGCGTGGACCTTGAACACCTGCTCGCCCTTTCGAAAGACGGGCACAAGCAGGTCGGTGTGTGACAAGTCGGGACTGATGCGTCGGCGGCGCGTCATATCGAACGGGTCGACGATGGTGCAGCCTCTATCGATGTTCGTCTTTTCGTCGTAGATGGCATCGGCGACGAACAAGCCGTCGCGATGGTAACGACGGACCTGAAGAATGCCGGGGTTGGAGATCTTGATCGACTGCTCCGACAGTTTGAGCTTGTATTCCCAGTCCTGATGAGGCCGGCGAATGGCCGTCATCTTGTAGACGCCGCCGAGTGCGGGTTGATCGTAGGCTGTGACGAGTTTCGTACCGACGCCCCAGACGGCGATCGTCGCGCCTTGCGCTTTGAGGCTCTGGATGATGGTCTCGTCGAGGTCGTTACTCGCGACAATGACCGCCTTCTCGAAGCCGGCGGCATCGAGCATCTTCCGCGCTTCGATGCTGAGATAGGCCAAGTCGCCGGAATCGAGGCGGATGCCGACCATTTCATGACCGCGTTCGCGCAAGCGTTTGCCTGCGTCGATGGCATGGCGAACGCCGTCGATCGTGTCGTAGGTATCGACGAGAAAGACGCAGTTGTTTGGCATGGCCTTCGCGTAGGCGTCGAAGGACTCGAGTTCATCGTCGAAGCTCATGACCCAGCTATGGGCGTGCGTGCCCTTTACAGGAATCCCGAACAGTTTGCCAGCAAGAACATTGCTCGACGCATTGCAGCCGCCGATGAATGCCGCACGGCTGGCAGCAAGTGCGCCGTCGATACCGTGGGCGCGGCGCAGTCCGAATTCGAGCACGGATTCGCCGCGCGTCGCCTGGCAGACGCGCGCGGCCTTCGTGGCGATGAGCGTCTGAAAGTTGACGATGTTGAGAATCGGCGTCTCGAGAATCTGGGCCTGAATGATGGGGCCCCGAACCTGGATCAGCGGTTCGTGCGGGAATACGACGTTGCCTTCGGGAATGGCGTCGATGTCGCACGTGAGTTTCATTTCGGCGAGGTATTGAAGGAACCCTTCATCGAACAGAGGTTTGCCGTCGTTGCCCTTGAGCGTCGACAGGAACGCGATGTCGCTTTCGTCGAAGCGGAAGCGATCGAGGTAATCTACAAGGTAGCCGAGACCGCAGGTGATGGCGTATCCACCGCTGAAGGGATTCTTGCGGAAGGACATACTGAAGACGGCTTCGCAGTCCGATTCGCCCGCCTTCCAGTAGCCGTAGGCCATCGTCAGTTGATAAAGGTCGGTCAGCAGTGCGAGTGACGTCTGATAAATATCGAGCGGCGGGTTCATAGTGTATTTCGTACACTAACAGGGCGCCGGCGTCAAGCGGAATCCGCGGCATTCCATAACGATCTCTACGTTGTTCGAGCCCATTCGGCAGGTCATACAGGTCTGCGTCCGCGGCGATCGTCCGCAAAAGCGCAAATCTCCCAGATTCCCTCATCCGCGCGATCGAACGTATCTTAGATTTTGCAATGAACGCCGCCCGACGTTCGAGTCGGCGGCGAGGCATCTGTAGGCAGGCACCATCGAAGCAATCCAAAACCTGGCGCGGCACATCGGCGACGGCGGACGCCGGGTGATAAGACCGTAGCTGACGTCATGATCGTCCAACCCCTGGATTTCCGCCCGGGAGCCACTGCTCATGCGAAGACCACGACTTCGCTCGTTCTGCATCCTCATACCGGCGATGGCGGCACTGGCCTGCAACCAGCCGGAGGACACAACGTCGATCAACACACCGCCGACGGATCCGGCCGAATCGCGCAAGGAGCTCGCACAGTTCTTCGCGTATCACCAGGACCAGGGCATGATTCATGATCGCAGCATCGCGGACATTCACTTCGTCCCCGGCACGGTATTCCTTTCCGGAACGGGCGAGGCGTGCCTCGCACGTTACGCCGAACTGTTGTCGGAAACGGGCGGTACGCTGAATTACGACACGCGATTGGCGGACGCAACGCTGGTCAACGGCCGGCTTGGAACGGCGCGCCAGTTTCTGTCCCGCTACAACGTCGGCGGTCCGCAGATCCAGGTCGCACTCGGCATGCCCGGCGGCCGCGGAATGTCGCATTTCGAAACGGCGGCCGGTCAGGCCGTCGCACAACAGCCGGAACCGAGAGGCACGGCGTATCGACTCACCGGCGCTTCCGGCGTCGCGAGCAGCGGCTCGAACTAATTTGAAACAGAAGGAGATACCCCGATGCGCAAAACTCTCGCCATCGTCGTCACGTGCGTCAGCGTCGTCGCGATTCCGACGGGCTGTTCCCAGCCGAAGGGTCTGTCGGACGGGACGCGGATCTCACCGCAGACGCACGTCGCGTCCGGTCAGATGCTCGAAGCACAGCGAAACTTCCCGGGCGCGGAAAACCAGTATCGCGAGGCGATCGACGCGCAACCGGATCTTACGATCGCTTACCATCGCCTCGCCGAGTTGTACCTCAAGCTCGGGCGATTCGACGATGCCCGCCGCACGCTTCGCACGGCAATTGAAGCCGGGGCGGACGAGGCCTCGCTGCGAAACAACCTCGGATTCACGCTGATGCGATTGGAGCAGTTCGACGAGGCCGAGCAGATGTTCGAAGCCGCCCTCTCGATTTCGCCGCAGTTTCATCGAGCGCGGATGAACCTCGCACTGCTGCACGCTCGAGCGGGACGAATTGACGAGAGCGTCGCCGAGTTCGAAAAGCTCCTGCCGCGGGCGGACGCGCTTTACAACGTCGCCGTGATTCGAATGCAGCAGCGCGACTACCTGACGGCTGCCTGGGGATTCGGCGAAGCGGCGCAGCTCAATCCGAACCTGCCGGAAGCACGAAGCAACTTCGAGAAGGCGCGGTTCCTGGCGCAGCACTCGCCGCAACCGCAGGCGTCCAGCGATTTTCTGGCGGCATTGAACGTACCGCCGCAGTCAATAGAGCCCAGCGTCGTGCAGACGACGGCCGTTCGATCGCCGGCGCCGGCCGAAGTGATCGAGGAGCGCGAACCGGTTCGCGCAACACCGACGAAGGTCCGAACCGCGCGATTCGAACCGAGGATTGCCGACGCCGTCGTGACGCCGCGACCCGTCGAAGCGTCCACGAAACCCGTCGAAACGCCGACAGTCCAAACGATGCGGGACATTTCCACAAATGTCCGTGAAGCCGCGGTTGCGATCGCGCCCAAGGCGCCTGAGAGCGATGCAAGTTGGGTGAAGCGGTCGACATCGGCAGCGGCTTCGTCGCAGACGACGGCGAGCTATCCGGCGATGACAGCCGTCGAGCCGGCTGACTGTCCGGAAGCTCCGATCCGCGTGGCTTCAAGCAATGATCCGGACGATTCGGACTGCGTCGAAACGAATCCGATGTCGCCCGTGCAGCTCACGTCGGCACGACCGACGCAATCCGCGAAATCTCAGCCGATGACGCCCGTCACGAACGAGTAACGTCGGCCTGACAAGGAAATTTGTTTTCAGACTCCCCCTCCCTTCCTCATTCACCCCGTTCATGACGTCGGCGGCGCCTCGCACCGCCGACGTCCTTATTTCTACGGCGTCGATTGTGCCCTTCGCCGATCGGGCCGGGCCGAACGGGTTTATCGGCATTTTGCGCTCGTTATGACGGGCTACCGGACACGTTTGAAAGGCATAGAATTCACCGCAGCAGGAGTTGGCCGATCCGCCCTCCGATTGGAGCGGCGGGGACTCCCGGCCGCGCCCTGCGTCGATGAGAATCACGGATCCCGCTCTCGAAACGCGTTTCGCGCTCCACGCTTGGTTGGGAAGGAGCAGGCGATACGTGGGCGAACTCTGGAGGTGGTCATGCGTTTGCTGACGTTTTCCGTTCTGACAGTTGCATTCATCCTGGTCGCGCCGTTCGGCGTCCTGGCTGCCCCCGACGATAAGCCTGCGGCGTCGCAATCGGATGACGCTACGGCCGGGCCGATGTCGCGGCGCGGCGACGAACTGATCGCCGCCTTGCCGGAGATCCCATTCGGTATCAATCGCGTGACGCGCCTGGAAGCGAACGGCGACGACGACAAGGCTTTTGCGACGAGTCGATCGACGCTCTTATCGAGCGGCAAGGGCGACACACTTCGCTATGCGTACACCAATGTCAGCCTGATGAGATCGAAGGACGGCAGTGTCATCGAGGTCAAGACGACGGGAACGCTGACGCGCCGATTCCGACCGGAGAAAATCGTCTGGGAAATCATCGATCAGAAACCGACGGGGTATTTCAGCAAGACGGTCGAAACAATGACCATCGACGATGAGGAGATTGTGCGCGTCAAGACGGACGCCGATGGAAAGACGACGGAAAAACGAATGCCGACGCCAAAAGAAGAGTTCGTTTACCTGATCGACGATCTCATGTTGATGTTGAAGATCAAGCCGGACGATCGGTTCATACTTCGCGATCTCGATCCGGACACGGGGCGCTTGAATCGTCGCACGTATGTCGTATCGAAGAAAGACGACAATCAGACGCGGGTCGGCATTCGCAAGCATCCGAGCAAAGTGGAAACGGAAAGCTATCTGTTACACGGACCCGATATGATCATGAAGCACACGATTCACGATCTGGCGCTGACGTTCACGGCGACGACCGAGGCTCGACTCTCGGCCGTGGAGAACGTATTCCGCCGAATGCGCCGGCCGGCCAAGCCGTAACTCAGCTGCGCGTCGTATCAGGGGCCGGCATCGGGTTCGTCTTGCGGGCGGTTTGTCCGACGCCGCGGCACAATTGCCGCTCCGGGCAGCGTGGGCCCATCTTCCGCCATCTCGGGCGACTTTCAATTTGTTACGTAACCGCCGCCGGCGAATGCCTATAATGGGGCTCGGTCAGAGTTACTCGGGCATCAGACTCGCCGTTGCGGGTCGCCGGCAGGGGTGGAATTCAATGCTTCGATTGATTTGCGGAATCGTCTTCGTTTGCGTGCCAAGTGTCTGGGCCCAACCGGAGGTCCGAGAAGCGGCCCTGAATTCGGCTTCACCTTGCGGTCCGCTCGACGACGTCAGTCCCATCGAAGCGGGCAAGGCGTCGCCCCTCTGCGGACATGCCTACACGGCGCGCCCCGATCTGTTCCCAATGGGACCTGGGCGCGCGCCGCGCATCGGCGGCGTGGACAACACCGACATCACGCATTATCGCCTTGAGCTCGAGTTCAACATTCTGCCGGACTTCACATATACGATCAGCGGCGACAATCAAGTGAACGTCACGGTCGTCGGCTCACCGATCTCGGACTTCGAACTCGAACTGGACGACGCGTACAGCGCTTCCGTCAGCGGCAATGTGACGAGTTGGTCGCACACGAATGATCTCATCACGATGACGCTCGATCGCACGTACGATCCCGGCGAGTCATTTCAAGTGGTTGTCGCCTACGACGGCAATCCGTGGCAGGCATACGCCATTCCCCTGACATCGTGGGTATTCCAAGGAAAAATGCGATTCGCGACGCTTTCGGAGCCTTTTGATGCGCCGGGTTGGTGGCCGTGCAAGAATTCGCTGAGCGACAAGGCAACGGCGGAGATCATCATCACGGTGCCGGATCCGCTGGTCGTTGCAAGCAACGGCCTCCTGCAATCGACGACGCCACTTTCGGGCGATCGCACGCAATACCACTGGCTGGAAACAAATCCGATCGCCGACTACCTCATCTCGCTCGCCATCGCCGACTACAAGATCTACAACCTGACGTACGAATACGACGACGGCCAGGGCGGCGCCGGGACGATGCCGGTTCCGTGCTATCTCTACTCCGAACACTGGAACAATGCCGCGAACGCACCATCAGAGAATTATCAGCTCTACTCGGATCCGCTACTGGACATGCTGAGTGCCTTTGAATCGGCGGCGGGGCCCTATCCATTTCGCAATGAGAAGTATGGCGTGGCCGAGACCAGCGGTCTGTTCGCGAACATGGAACATCAGACGATGACCAGCATGGTTCAATACGGCTATACGGACGTCATGTCGCACGAGCTGGCACATCAGTGGTTCGGCGACAACGTCACATGCGGGACGTGGCACGACATCTGGCTGAACGAGGGATTGGCAAGTTACTTCGAAGCCGTCTATCGAGAGCGACGCCCCGGCGGCGGCCGCGAATTCTATTGGATCAGCATCATCGACCACATACCGAGCAACAGGCGCATACAGGTCTATCGCCCCGATGCCAGCGACTCCGACGAGATTTTCTCATTCGACGCGGTTTACCGGAAAGGCGCGTGGGTATGTCACATGCTTCGCCATGTGATGGGCGACGAGGCTTTCTTTCAGGCGCTGACGGATTACAACGCGACGTATGGCGGCGGGTTCGCGACGACGGCCGATTTCGCGGCAGCGATGTCGAGCACATTCGGCCACGATCTCTCATTCTTCACGGATCAGTGGGTAATGAACCCGGGCGCGCCGCGATATGTCTGGCGATACAACACGAAGCTCGTTGACAATTCGAATTACCTCTACCTGCAGATCGAACAACAGCAGAACAGTGTCGGAGACGGTCTGTTCACAATGCCGATCGATATTCGAATCACAACGAGTGCAGGCGTCAGCGTGCATCGCATCTGGAATGACGACTGGATTGAAAACTATGTCATACCCATTGACGGCACGCTGGTCGATGTCGAATTCGACGAGGAGGACGGCGATCCCATCCACAACTACATACTCGCGGCCTCCAAGGCATTTGAACCGACGGCGCCTGCCCTGCCGCCGGTCATTCTCGCCAAGAAGCTCGTCGCATATTCCGGCCCTTCGGGAGATGCATCCGTCAGCCTGACGTTCAGCGATGACATCGGGACACTTGATGCGGTAGACGTCGCATTGACCGGCGCCAATTCGGGTGTGCATCCTGCGGCAAGCGTGAGCTACGAGCCGGCATCGCAGACGGCGACTGTGACATTCGCCGCCTTGCCGAATGATACATACGTGTTGCGCGTGATTTCGTCGGGCATCTCCGCGAATGGCGCGATGCTTGACGGTGAGGTTGACGACTCGGCATGGTACGACGACGTCCTGTTACCCTCCGGCGATGGACAGCCGGGCGGCGACGCCGTGTTTGCTTTTTCGATCTCCGCAGGCGATGCGGACTGCAACGGCACCGTCAATCTCGACGACATCGGGGCATTCACCTCGGTGCTACTCGGTATCGACGCGCCCCCGTGCAATGCGCTTCGCAGCGACACCAATAACGACGGACGCGTGGACGGTCTCGACATCCCCGGATTCCTCGCGCAGCTCACCCAATAGCGGACGAACAGCCTGGCCATCTGTTACCGCCGGTCTTCGCCACTGCCATCGGATGCCCTAGGCCCGAAGTCCCGAGCCCCGGTCGATTTGAGGCAGGGAGGGCTCATGGCCTATAATCCACAAAGGTGGATATGAGCGAGACTCGACGGCGCCGTCCCGGCGTCGCAGGTGGAGTGGGACATGTTAAATCGCCTTTCGTTCGTCGGGATTATCTGCTGCGCGCTAACTGCGACGGCAATTCTTCAACGTCATGCACAAGCCGGGCAATGCGATCCTGATGCACCGTCAATCGGCGACGCGGAAACGACGGATCTCGGCAAGGCGACGCATTTCTGCTCGCGCGCGCTCAGTGCGCATCCGGAGGCATTTCCAACGGGGCCCGGCGGGGCGCCGCGCGGACCCGGAGATTTCACTGATGTCACGCACTATCGACTCGACATTGAAATCCTGCCGCAGCTGGACATCATGAACAACGTGACGGCGGTCCTCGTGCACGGCACGAATACCGTGGATGTTGACGTCGTCGATGCGGCGATTACTCAGTTCACGCTCGATCTCGACGACACGATGATTGTCGATGCCGTGACGGGAAACGTCTCGGGCTGGGCGCACGCGAACGACGAGATCACGATCACGCTCGATCAGCAATACAACCCCGGCCAGTCGTTCCAGGTCGCCGTTGAATACGAAGGCGAACCCGACACGGCGGGCTTCGGCGCCTTCCAGTGGTGGATACGCAACAACAACCTCGTCGTCGGTACGTTGAGTGAGCCGTATTACGCGCCGCTCTGGTGGCCGTGCAAGGATTCGCTCAGCGACAAGTCGACGATGGAGATGATCGTCACGGTCCCGGATCCGATGGTCGTCGCCAGCAACGGTACGCTCGAAGAGACGCTTCCGCTTTCGGGCAATCGCACACGCTTTCACTGGCACGAGTCAAATCCGATGGTGAATTACCTCGCGTCGCTGGCGATCACGAATTACCAGCGTTACGACTTGACGTATGAATATGACGACGGCAACGGCGGCACGGCTTCGATGCCCGTCGAGTGCTATCTCTATCCGGACCACTGGAATTTCGGCACGATGCTGCCGACGAGTCAGGACAAGACGGGATGCGACGAAATGCTCGTCATGCTGGATGTCTTCGAATCCGTCTATGGACCTTATGCGTTCCGGAATGAGAAGTACGGCGTCGCGGAAACAGGCGGACCGGGCGGGCTTCAGTCGAACATGGAGCACCAGACGATCTCCAGCATGTATCAGGTTCGCAATTACAGCGACATCATGGCGCACGAGATGGGGCATCACTGGTTCGGCGACAACATCACGTGCGGGACGTGGTACGACATCTGGCTCAATGAAGGTCTGACAAGCTATATGGAGTCGATCTATCGCGAGTTCAAGCCGACGGGCGGCATCAATTCGTACTGGTCGCGGATGAATGCAAGGCGACCGAACGCGCCGGACAATCGCGTCTATCGCAACAGCATCGGATCGGTCGGCGCGATCTTCTCCACGAACGACATCTACAACAAAGGGTCGTGGGTCTGCCACATGCTCCGGCACGTGATGGGCGACGCGGCATATTTCCAGGCGATGGCGGATTATCGCGCTACCTACCAGGGCGGTTTTGCGACGACGGCGGATTTCGCCGCCAGCATCTCGAGCAGCTTTGGCCACGACCTGACGTGGTTTACGAATCAGTGGGTCATGAACCCCGGCGCGCCGGATTATGTCTGGAGCTATGACAGCGACAAGATTAACAACCAGGACTATCTATTCCTGCGCGTGATGCAGCAGCAGAACCTCGAGGGGTTCGGCCTGATTACGATGCCGATCGATATTCGCATCACGACGAATTCGAGTACGAGCGTGCATCGGATCTGGAATGACGGATGGACTGAGTACTACGTGATTCCGATCGACGACGCGCTGGTGAACGTCGAATTCGACGAGTCGGGCGGCGTTGACGATCGCAACTACGTTCTCACGAGCAGCAAGACGTTTGACGCGGCATCGCCGTCGATGCCGCCCGTGATCGTCGATACGTCGTTCAAGCTGTACCTCAACAATGTGGTCGAGTCGTCGATCGATCTGACATTCAGCAGCAACATCGGCAGTTTCGATGCCGCGGACTTCGTGCTCTCAGGCGCGACGACGGGGGCGCATGCGGCAACACTCGTCAATTACAATGCCGGCACACAGACGGCCTCATTGACGTTCACGAACCTGCCGAACGACGACTTCACGCTGACGGTTCTCGCCGCAAACATTATGGCCAACGGTCTGGCGCTGGACGGCGAGGTTGACGATTCGGCGTGGTACGACGATGTGCTGCTGCCGTCGGGTGACGGACAGCCGGGCGGCGATGCCCTGCTTGCTTTCACGATTCCCGCGGGCGACGCCAACTGCAACGAGATCGTCAACCTGGACGATGTCGCAGTGTTTACGGCCGTGCTGCTGGGAACGGACACGAACATGTGCCACGTGCTGCGGTGCGATGTGAACAACGACGGGAACGCGGACGGGCTTGATGTCGCACCGTTTGTCAGCACCCTGGTGTCGGATTAGCCCCCTACTGTCAGCAGTGGTCGCGGGGCTGATCTTCGAAAGAGCCCCAATTCGGCCAGCGGCCGTCGTACGGGGAGTATTCCCCGCCTCCTCGATTCGATATAATGGCCTTCCAAGTCCGGAATTTCGCATGTTGCTCTTCATGTGACGAGGGCCAGGGCCATTATGAATACAATTCTCGTGCTGCTGTCGTTAGGGTCTGGAATGGCTGCGCGCGCCGCAGTTTGTCCCGGACCATTTCAAGTCGCTGACGAGGCTTCGCCGGCCTGCCGGCAAGCCAGTGAATCAGAGTCCGACGATGGGCTGGGATTGAGATGCGGACACGCGCTTCTAGCGCGACTAGACCTGCTCCCGCTCGGGCCCGGGGTCGCCCCTCGCGGGGCATCAGAGGGTACTGACGTATCGCACTATCGACTTGAGATCGAGATCCTCCCGCAGTGTGACATCAACGGAGTCTGCGACGCCGTCCTCATTCAGGGTACGAACACGGTGGATGTAGGCGTCACAGCCGGACCGACGTCAGACTTCGCGCTTGACCTGATCGACACGCTGAGCGTCACAGGGGTCTCCGGCGATGTGGCAGGATGGTCGCACATTAACGACCAGGTCGAAATCACACTGGATCGCACGTATTCAGCCAATGAATCGTTCCAAGTCGTCGTGGCGTACGAAGGCGAGCCGGATCCGACAGGCCTCGGCATATTCAAGTGGTGGATACAGAACGATGAACTGGCTATCGCAACTGTCTCAGAGCCCTTCGGTGCTTCGCAATGGTGGCCGTGTCGAAACACGCTGAATGACAAGGCCACAATGGAAATGATCGTCACTGTGCCCGATCCGCTTGTTGTCGCAAGCAACGGCGTGCTTGAATCCACGACGGCGCTCGGCGACGGTCGCACGCGGTACTCGTGGCGCAGCCTCAATCCGTTAACAAGCTACCTTGCGTCCCTGGCGATCGCCAACTTCCAACGCTACGACCTGGTCCACGAATCCAACGCGGGCGGCCTGCCCGCCTCCATGCCGATTTATTGCTACATCCGGACCAATAGCTGGGATTTCAACCTCGATCGGCCGATGAGCACCGCCAAGCTGGCCTGTGACGAGTTGATCGTCATGCTGACCACGTTTGAATCGATGTTCGGTCCTTATCCGTTTCGCAATGAGAAATACGGCGTCGCGCAAACAGGATCCAATGTCGGGCCCACTCAGCCCAACATGGAGAACCAGACGATTTCGAGCATGAACGGCCTTGGGAACAACCGCGACATCATGGCTCACGAACTGGCTCACCAATGGTTCGGCGATTACGTCACGTGCGCCACGTGGCACGATATCTGGTTGAATGAAGGCATCGCAAGCTACGCCGAAGCGCTGTACCTGGAGTCATATCCATCCGGCAGCACCGGCCAATACTGGCAGCACATCAAGGACCACAAGCCGACGTTACCTGATCGGGTGGTCTATCGACCCGACATCAGCACGACGGGGGCGATCTTCTCGACGAATGACGTCTATCGGAAAGGAGAGTGGGTCTGCCACATGCTTCGGTACGTCATGGGAGACGAGGCATTTTTCCAGGCGATGACCGACTACCTCGCTGATCACGCCCGTGGCTACGCGACGACGGCGGACTTCATCACGAGCGTTTCCAATAGTTTCGGCCATGATCTGACGTGGTTCACGGATCAGTGGATCATGAATCCCGGCGCACCTGACTATGACTTTTCGTATGAGACACGCACGCTGAACGGCCGAGACTACGCGTATGTTCGGCTTCGCCAGGAACAGGATCTCGAGGGCTTCGGACTGTTCACAATGCCTGTCGAGATCATGGTCTGGTCACTGTCCGGCAATTCAACCCATCGCGTCTGGAACGACGACTGGACCGACTATTTCGTCATTCCACTGGATAACCCGCCTCTCTACCTGGCCATGGATGCACCCAATTACCAAGGCACCTACAGCTACATCCTCGCAGACTCCAGGCATACATTTCGCGGTGCGTTCCCGCGACCGCCGGTCGTCCTGAGTCTGAACGTCACCCCCTACACCGTGAATACGACAGAAACGTCCGTCGTGATTGAATTCAGCGAAGACATCGGCGCATTCGACGCAACCGACATAGACTGTTCCGGAAGTACGGGAACCGACTACGCCCCCGCCAACGTCAGCTACGACACAACGACGCAAGTCGCCACAGTCACATTCACAAGCCTGCCGAGCGACGAATTCACACTGCGGATTCTCGCTGACGGCGTGACATCGGATGGATTCTCACTGGACGGCGAAATCGACGATTCGGCGTGGTACGACGACATCTTGCTGCCGTCGGGCGACGGCCAGCCGGGCGGCGATGCGATCTTCACTTTCGTGATTCCCGCAGGCGACGCGAACTGCGACGCAGCCGTCGACCTTGACGACATCGCGGCATTCACGGCAGTTCTGCTCGGAAACGACACGACGCCGTGTCACGTGCTGCGCAGCGACGTGAACAACGACGGGAATGCGGACGGTCTGGATGTCGCGGGGTTTGTGGACGCAGTCCTCGGGCAGTGAGTTCAGTTCGCCAAGAGCTGACATGGCAATTCTTCGATAAGAACGACTCTGACAACTATCGCAATCGCTCGCCGACGCGATCGAAGTCAAAACGCGACTGGGACGACAACCAAGCCATCCTGGGGGATCGATGGGCGAGGATCGTCGGCTGGTTGATGCTCGGGTTCGGCGTCGCCTCTGTATTGGCAATACCCTTGTTGCGGCATCGGCCCCCGATTTCAGGGTGGGGCGGCGCGTGGATAATCACTTTCACGATCGGCATTGTTTGGTGGGAACGCGAAGGGAATATGAAAGCCCGTTGCCGCTGTTCCTCTTCGGCGTCGCGTGGTTCATTTTCGCGATTATCAGGTGGTTCAGCTATCTCAGTGGGTAAGTCAACAGCGCCCTCATTGGGAGCCCCGGCTACTCAGTCATCAACGAGCGCCATTCGTCGGTCGAGGGAGCCTCCGCCTTTTCACCAATGGATCGAATGATGGAGGCAATCGCGTCGGCGAGCGCAGCGGCGAGAGATTCGACATCAATCGGCTCGGGCGATGCCAACGCTTCCTCGATAAACGCCGGTCCGTGTGGCGGCGCGACGTCGCCAAGATCCGAGCGTTTCAGATTGATACCGACGCCGACGATGAGCGATTTGATCGCACCATTCTCGATGTTCGCTTCCGTCAGAATGCCGCCGAGCTTGCCGCCTTCGAGCATGAGGTCATTGACGGGCTTGACGCGGACTTCGATGTCGAAACGACGGCGGAGCGTTTGCGCGCAGGCGATGCCGCAGGCGAGCGTGAGCTTTTGCATGGCCTGTTGCGTGGTCTTCACGTCGAAGAGAACGACAGACAGGTAGAGACCGGCGTCGCGGGGCGAGATCCAGGTGCGTCCCTTGGTGCCCCGCCCCGCCGTTTGCTCGCGCGCGACGACGCACGCATCAGATGCGATCTCGCCGGACGCGATCATTCGCTTCGCGGTTTCATTCGTGGAGTCGAGGGTTTGGAATTGGAAGAGTTGCATATGTCTTCGGAGTTGGTGCGATCGCTGCCTATATTGATCCCTTTGGTTTCCGTCACTGTTTGAGAGCAGTGTCGCCCGGTTCAATTTATTGGTCTGTTCGAACGGGATCCGGCGTTCGTTTTTTTGCACTTCGGCGTTGCGTGAAGGACTCGGCGCCTGTTCGGATCCGATCATCGTGAACCCCGGGTTTGCAACTTTTGGGCATGCGATTGACTTCGAGCTTCGTGAGCACTGGCCAACCTATGTATCACTGGTGGGCACGGCCCACCCTACTTGGGGACAATCGCGCGCATTCGCTGCCATTGCTTGCTCGGCAGGACTCGATTCAGCACCTTGGCGATGCCGCTCGATGCTTCGAACACGCGTTCCAGATTGACGCCCGTCTCGATGCCCATTCGATCGAGGAAATACACGAGGTCTTCCGTCGCCAGGTTGCCCGATGCGCCCTTCGCGTAAGGGCAGCCGCCGAGACCGCCGGCGGAGGCGTCGAATCGCGCGACGCCGAGCTGAAGTCCGGCATACACATTCGCCAGCGCCGTGCCGAACGTGTCGTGCAGATGCAGAGCGACTTTGTCGAGCGGGATCGATTCGAGAACGTGTCCGACTGTGCCGAGGATGTCTTTCGGAACGGCGGCGCCGATCGTGTCGCTGACGGCCACTTCGTCGCAGCCCATCGCGATCAGTTTCTCGCAGACGTCGCGTACGCGTGACTTGTCGATCTCGCCTGCATACGGGCAGACGAAAGCGGTCGATACGTAACCGCGAACGCTCATGCCGCCGGCCAGCGCGCCGGCGACAACGTCGCTGAAGACATCGAGCGATTTGGCGACACTCATATTGATATTCTTCTGCGTGAACGCGTCACTGGCGGCGGTAAAGACGGCGATGCGCTTCAGGTCCGCGGCGATTGCTCGCTCGAGCCCTCTTGCATTGGGCACGAGCGCCATGATTTCCGTATCGCCGACGTCGGCGAGCTGCGACATGACGTCGCCCGAGTCGGCAAGTTGCGGAATGGCCTTCGGATGAACGAACGACGTCGCTTCGACAGTCGGCAGTCCGGCGGCGCACAGTTTCTGAATGAACTCGATTTTGCCCTGCGTCGGGATCTGCTCGGGTTCGTTCTGGAGACCGTCGCGCGGTCCGACTTCGACGATATGCACGCGCGTCGGGAGTTCACTCGGCATGTGCGACGGGCTCCACTTGCGCCAGTACGCGCCCCATGTCGACGAGCTGGCCGACTTTGCAATCCACGCTCTTGAGGACGACGGCGCTCGGCGCCGTCAGCGACATCTCCATCTTCATCGATTCCATGATAATGATCGGTGCATGGGGCTCGAAGCGATCGCCCGGCTTGCCGTTGATCTTAAGGATTGTGCCTGGCATCGGGGCCGTAAGCTGGTTCGACGCCTTGCCTGCGCCGGCGGCGCCGGCGCGGCGCGCCGTCGAGTGGATACGCTCGAAGCGGTAGTTCTTGCCGTCGATCCACACGTGCAGCGCGTTGTCTCGCCGCAGGACGTGGTAACGATGGACGCGGCCTGCGAGACGCAGCCAGCCGGACGATTCATCGGCGCGTTCGACTTCCACGGGAACAAGACGATCGCCAAACATCGCCTCGCAGGCTGCGATGTCGTCGGCCGTGCGTTCCAGTACGACTGTCTGCGTCGAATCGGACGAAGGATGTTTGAGTTCGACTTTCACGGTTTGGACTCTTCGTTTTTCTTGCGTTGACTCTGACTTGCACTGCTCACAGAGCAGTGGCACCCGGCTGTCAATAGGCCTTCCAATGGCCGGCCGTCTGCCATGGACCGGCGTCGCTGCCGACAGCCTCGGCGATTCCGCGGTTAGCGCCGCCCGTTTGTGCGGCAAGAACGGCGGCGATCCACACCTCATCCGGCGGCGGCTCCGCCCCCGACAATTCGATCGGATTCTCATCGAGAAATCGCGTGTGGATCGCGCCGGATACGTGTTTCGGATGCACAACGACGGCCCGCAGGAAATCGATATTCGTCGTGATGCCGAGGATCACGTAGTTTCGCAGAGCCCAGTCCATACGGGCGATCGCCTCATCGCGATCGCGTCCCCAGACGATGAGCTTCGCGAGCATCGGATCGTAATGAACAGACACTTCGCTGCCAGCGGCGATGCCGCTGTCGACGCGAACGTTTGGACCGACGGGCTCGTGGTAGACGCCGATCGTTCCGGTCGACGGCAGAAATCCGCGAGCGGCATCTTCGGCGTAGATGCGAACCTCCATCGCGTGGCCTTCCTGCCGCAATTCACTCTGCGTGAACGGAAGCGGGTGACCCGCTGCGACGAGGATCTGCGCCTTGACGAGATCGCGTCGCGTCACGAGCTCCGTCACGGGGTGTTCGACCTGCAGTCGCGTGTTGACTTCGAGAAAGTAGAAGCTGCCCGCGTCGTCGACCATGAACTCGACGGTGCCTGCGTTGACGTAACCGATGGCTTTGGCGGCGGCGACGGCCGCGGCGCCCATGCGCTCGCGAAGGTCGGGCGTGAGAGCGACGGATGGCGACTCCTCGACGATCTTCTGATGGCGGCGCTGAATCGAACATTCGCGTTCAAAGAGATGCACGACATTGCCGTGCGTGTCGCCGAAGACCTGGATTTCGACATGTCGCGATTCGGACAGATACTTCTCGACGAAGACGCGGGCATCGCCGAAGGCGGCGTTGGCTTCCCGCTGGGCGGCTTCGAGCGATTCGGCCATTTCGGCTTCGCTGTTGACGACGCGCATGCCCTTGCCGCCACCGCCGGCCGCCGCCTTGATAAGGACGGGATAGCCGATCTCTCGACAGCGCGTCTTGAGTTCGTTGATCAGTGTGTCGCCGGACTTGGTGCTGTCGCCTTCGAGGGTGAAGCCGGGGACGATGGGGACGCCGGCTTTGGAGAGCGTTTCTTTCGCGACGATCTTGTCGCCCATGGCGCGGATGGCGTCGGGCCTCGGTCCGATGAACGTGATACCGGCGGCGGCGCAGGCCTCGGCAAAGGTCGCGTTTTCCGACAGGAAGCCGAAGCCGGGGTGAATCGCATCGGCGCCGCAGCGCCTGGCGATGTCGATGATCTTGTCCTGTCGCAGATAGGTCTCACCGGACGTGACGCCGTCGAGGGCGTAGGCCTCGTCGGCCGCGCCGACGTGAACGCCGCGACGATCGGGATCGGAATAGACGGCGACGGCACGGATGCCCATCTCCTGGCAGGTCCGCATGATCCGCACGGCGATTTCGCCGCGGTTGGCAATGAGAATCTTCTTGAACATTGGGCGTACTATAACGAATGGGCGGCTCGAACTCTGCGCGTCATGAGACGATGTTCGGCCGTTGTGTCGGGTCGATGACCCGACCCACAAGTTCCTTGTTACCGACGAATTCGCGTATCGCCGACATACGCTGGCACCGCTTCCTTACGGTCGCGACTCTGAATTGTCGGGTCGATGACCCGACCTACGAGATTGCCGGCTTAGCTCGCCACCCATCCCGGCTTGCGTTTTTCCAGGAACGCCTTCAACCCGTCCTGCCCCTCGGCGGAGACGCGGCGTTCGGCGATGTACTGGACGGTTATTCGCTGCTTGTCATCCCAGTTCGGCGCAGCGCTGACTTCCTGAAGCACGCGCTTGCAGGCGGCGACGGCCTCGGGACCGTTGCCCATCGTGATCTTGGCGACTTTGGCAATCCACGTATCGAGGGCCGTTTCGTCTTCCACGCAGTCGGAGACGAGACCGATTCGCTTGGCCTCTTCACCATCGAAGCGTTCGGCCGTGACGGCGTATCGGCGCATGTGGCCGGGGCCGATTTTCTCAAGCACATACGGAGAGATCACGGCGGGCAGGATGCCGAGCTTGACTTCGCTGAGGCAGAAGACAGCATCCTTGACGGCGACCGCCAAGTCGCAGGCGGCCGCAAGACCGACGCCGCCGCCGATGCACGCACCGTGGACGCGCGCGATGACGGGCTTCGGACACTCGCGAATCGCGCGGAGCATGCCCGCCATCTCGGTCGCGTCAGCGATGTTCTCCTCGACGCTGTAGTCGACCATGCGTTTCATCCAGTGGATGTCGGCGCCGGCGCAGAAGCTCTTGCCTTCGCTGCGCAGAACGACAACCCGGACATCGTCTCGTTCGCCGAGCTCGCGCATTGCGAAGGTCAATTCGGCAATGACGACTTCGTTAAACGCGTTGTGCAGATCCGGGCGATCGATGACGACGGCGGCGATGCCGTTGTCGATGGAATGGCGGACGAATTCGGGCATAGAACTATCCTCTCGTATTTCGAATTCGCCGAGCGTATCTGCTGCGCGGGTTGCGTCAAATCACGCAGTGCATACGGTCCAGACGACCTGGCGAACCAACACGCGATCAGGCCGACGAACGCAATCCACGCCCGACGATGGGACCGATAAACCCCAGTTTCGCACAGTCTGCCGCGTCCGAATTCGACTCGTTGGTCCGCATGTCGTTTGCCGACTTGCCCGTTCGAATCACACACTGATTACGGGGATTCCGCAGCCAAAGGGGGGCCAGTCCATGTCCGTATCCGTAATCGCGGGTCAGATTGCGTCGCTTGCCGGGCACACGCCGAAGATCGTGGCAGCGCCGAGGCCGTCGGTGGACGTCAAGCCCATACGCGAGCCGCTGCGCAACCATCCGACGCTGTGCGGCACGACGATCAAGGGACGTGCCGCGATCATCTTCGGCGGCGCGTTCGTCGGGATGGGGACGTTCATCATCCTGATCACGACGGGCGTGATTCCGACGGAGGAGGGCCCATCGAACGCCCCGATGTGGTTGATCGGTCTTTGCGGCGGGATCTTCGCGCTGCCGGGTTTGTGGGTCGTTTCGTACGGAATTCGTACGTCGATCGCGGATGCCCGCGTGTATCGGCGAAGCCATCGGTTTCCCGACACACCGTGGTATTTTGACTACCCATGGGATGAGTCGGGAACGTCGTACACCGACGTGCGATCGATCGGACGCATCGTGATGTTCCTGTTGATCGCCGGCGGGCTTACCGGCGTGGGCCACTATGTGCTGTCGACCGGCGGAAGCGGCGTCTGGCCCTTTTGGATCGGCGTCGGCCTGATGGATCTGATTCTACTGTCCGGCGTGTATTTTCTCTGCAAGGCGTTGCTCCGCCTTTGCCGCTATGGCCGCAGCAGGCTTCGCTTCGATCGGTTTCCGTTCCATCTCGGCAGGCGTCTCGATGTCACGTGGATACGTCCGCGAGGGATGCAGCGTTGTGGTGCGCTGACGTGCACGCTTCGCTGCATCGAGGAGGTCTTCGAGCCGTACGGCGATGAGGGCGGAAAGCAGGTCGTTGCCTGCGCGACCTACAAAGATGAAAAGGTCGTCGAACCGCCGATGGATCGGGAATCGGCGAACCCGGAGGTCCCGCTTTCGTTTGAATTGCCGAGGGGCGACTTCGATACGAGGTTGCGGGATCACCCCCCGCGATATTGGCAGTTGGAGATTCGAGCCCAGAATCCGGGCGTGGACTATCTGGCAAGGTTCCTGATGCCGGTCTATGCCGACTAGCGATCGCCGATCGCCGCGCCGTCCGGGACGCACAGCGGCGAACAACCCCCGCGTTGACAGTAAGTTACAGGCCAAGTCCGCAAACGCATTTAGGGATGCCGCCCGGGCACGCGCGTCAGTTTGATGGAATAAATCCGCACGCGCCAGGAATGATGTAAGGCGACGGTACGTTACAAACGCTAGGGCGTGGAGTACGATCCGGGCCCAGCTCGCGGTCGCGGTGCGTCACCCGACGGCGAATCGCCTTTCGATCTATCAGTCCGGCGCCGATCGCTCAGTCGATCTCTGGCGAACCCCGGCTGCAATCCGAAGGTATCGAAGGAAGTGCATTCAGAATCGCAAATATGAGGAGCGAAATCGTGAAAAAAGCATTGGCACTGGCATTCCTGCTCGGTCTGGTCGCCTCGCCGAAGGCGATGGCCGAACTCAAGGTCGGCGACGACGCGCCGAACATCTTCATCAAGGAGTGGGTCAAGGGTGACGCCTTCGACCTGTCGAAGGCAAAGGAAAAGGATGTCGTCGTCGTCGAGTTCTGGGCGACGTGGTGCGGTCCCTGCCGCGCAAGCATCCCGCACATGTCGGAGATGCAGGATCACTTCAAGGACAAGGGCGTGACGTTCATCGGCGTCACTGACGAAGAGCGAAAGATCGTCGACAAGTTCCTCAAGGACGGCGGGTTCGATGAGAAAATGCGCTATCGCGTCGCGATCGACAGCAACGACAAGACCAACGAAGCATGGATGAAGGCCTCCAACCAGCGCGGCATTCCGACGGCGTTCGTCGTCCAGGGCGGCAAGCTGAAGTGGATTGGTCATCCGATGGATGAGCTCGGACTGACAATCGCGAAGCTGACGGGCGATACTGAATACGCCAAGAAGGAAGAGGAAGCCAAGAAGAAGCGCGAGCAGATTCAGGAGTTGATGAGCAAATTCCAGATGGCCGCGATGAGCGAAGACTGGGCCAAGTGCGTCAGCGTTGTCGACGACGCATTGAAGATCGATCCCAGCGATTTCTCGCTGATGATGACCAAGTATCACTTGACGGCCGTGAAGCTGAAGAAGGCCGAAGATGCGGCGAGCTTCGGGCGTGTGATCCTCGGCAAGTCTGAAAGTGCGGAGGAACTGAACGCGCTGGCATGGACGATTCTGACGAGCGAGGACTTTGAGGGCATGCGCGACCTGGAACTGGCCAAGCTCGCCGCCGCCAAGGCGATGAAGCTCAGCAAGGAGAAGGATCCGTCCGTCATCGACACGTACGCCCGGGCCCTCGCCGATACCGGCGATCTCCGCGGCGCCGTCGAATGGCAGACGAAGGCCGTGGAACTCGCCGATGGCGACATGAAGGTTGAGCTCGAGAAGAACCTCGACGAGTTCAAGAAGAAGCTCGACGACAGGGCATAGTCCGAAGAACCCCGTACAATAGCGCCGCAGCACGAGTGAGATCGCTCGTTCTGCGGCGTTTTTCATTTCTGGCCATGCGAAGGACGTTCGAACCGACCGATCAGGACATCATGAAACACGCGTCATCCACCTCCAACGCCGCGACGGGTCACACGCAAGTGCCGACGATTCATCGGCTTACGGCGATACGACGGGGGGCCATGAGCGGCCGACTCGCGATGTGTGCAATCGCTCTTTTCGCCTCCATCGCCGTTGCGACGGTCGATGGGCCGGATCAGGCTGACGTCCAGAAAATCCTCCAGCAGGCGGATTCGGCGACGCGCAATGTGAGGGCTGTCGAATACGACGTCGAGTATTACGCCACGGGCGAATATGCCGAACGGGTCCCGAAGGTCCACGCCCGGGTTCTTGCCCGGCAGGGTCGGCGAGGCTTCTTTTCAAACCCGCTCGCCGGGGCGGAGGAAAAGACGCCGGATGCATTTCGGTTTGCGGGGACCGTTGATGCCCCCGAAGGGGTCCGGCGATCGTTTGATGTCTCGACGGATGGGCGTCAGGTCGTGAGCATCGAGACGGAGTCGCGAAGCTATGTCTTCGGCAATGAAGATGCGAGTCCGCTGATCACGCAGGTCAAGCCGCTGTTCATGTTGGAGTTTTTCCACCCGACGCCGTTTCATGACGAGATCAACGGCAAGACGCTGCGATACGAGGGCGTTCAGAAAATCGGGGACGTTGACTGCGATGTCATCTACGTCGGCTACCAGCGCGACTACCTCGACGCCCGTTGGTATTTCGGGTGCGAGGATCACCTGCCGCGCCGCGTCGATCGCGTTCGTTTTCGAGGAACGGCGCCGATCGGCGAATTGGTTTTGGAAATTCACGACCTGAATACAACACCGTCGTTCGACGCTGACGCATTCGCGCCGCCGCCGCCGCCGGGATTCGAACAGCGGTCCTTCACGGCCGGCAAGCGCCGCCTGAAACGAGGCGATGCCGCCCCGGATTTCACGCTGAAGTCACCCGACGGAACGACTGTCCAACTCAGCGCACTGCGCGGCAACGTCGTCGTACTCGACTTCTGGTCGACCTGGTGTCTGCCCTGCAAACTCAGTATGCCGCAACTGCAGTCGCTTCACGAGAAGTACGCCAACCAGCCCGTGAAAGTGTTCGGTCTCAACTGCTGGGACAAAGACGGAGATCCGGCAAGGTTGATGGCGGACATGAAGTACAGCTACGGCCTGCTACTCAAGGCGGACGACGTGGCGCGTGAGTACGGTGTTGAGAGTATTCCGGCCGTATTCGTCGTGGACGCCGAAGGAAGAGTCTGCTTCACGCAGTCGGGCGTCGTACCGTCGCTCGAACGCAAGATCGATCGCGCCATCCGCCGGGCACTGCAGAGTGTGGAAAAAGACGACGAGTAGTGTCTTCTTTGGCCAAACCGGCTACCGCGCCGCGAAGGCCGTGCCCCCCGCCGACCCGAACCGGCGTTCGCCCTCTCAAATGACCGACATCCCTTCCCATTGAGATTGCATCGACGAAATCTGTCAAAGGGGACGGGTTTGCGCGATGCGCCTGAACACTCGTCAAGGAAGATCCGGCCCACCCACGTGTACAAAGCTGCAGGGCGTCGCCGACTTGGCCCGTGATTCCTGAGGTCGCGCGGCGGGTTTGTCGGATTTGTCGACGGATCGTTGCAACGCGGAAGCCAGTTGCACCGGAACGCGTCCGTCTGAAGTGAAGTCGTGGGAGCGCCGAGACAAGCGTGTGGCGGAAGCGACGCACAATCACGCGGAATATTGTGCGAAAAGTCCGTAGTTCCCGCCTGTTGAAAGTGATGGGCGCCTCACTGCACGATTCGGAGCAGAGGACTTCGAATCGGGATCGTCCTGTGACCTTGGGCGATCGAACGGTAGAATATTCTCAAGGTCGTTCAGAATTGCGAGCAACTGCCCCGGGAACCGACACCGCTCAAACCAGCCCTGGCGACGTCGACGACTCGGTTCATGTCTGTCGGCAGGGACTTGGTGATTGATTCCGGACCGGCGACGTCAGTCGGCGATCGACTCTGCGAGGCGCAGCATGGCAGCGATTGAATCTGATCTTTCGAATGCCGTTCTCCGCAGCGTGATCGACGCCCTGGCGGTGCCTGTGGCCGTCGTGGGCGACACGCAACGTATTGAATTGGTGAGCGATGCCTGGCGGCGACTTGGCAAGATGGCCGGATTCGATCCGGATTCCGTCGCCGAAGGGAACGACGTCCTGCCGATCTGCGTCGCATTGGGACTCATCCGCGAGGACGCAGCCCCACGTTGCGCACAGGCGCTGAATGAAATCCTGGCGGGACGGCGCGATTGCATCGAACTGCCCGCGTCGCCGACGGGATCGCCGGAAGACGCCTCCATCCTCCGCATCACGCGCATCTCGCACGCCGGCACGTCGTTGGCGCTCGTCACGCTAATCAACCCGATTCGTACGACGGATTCGGATGCCGGCGCGCAAACGGGTCCCGCAGAGGGAATTAGCGATCGCAATACGACGCTGGAATCCCTCAACCAGTCGCTCCGGGAGAGCGAATGGCGACTGTCGGAAGCACAGCGAATCGCCCACGTCGGAAACTGGGATCGCGACTTGCGAACCGGACAATCGCGCTGGTCGGACGAAGTCTATCGAATCCTCGGCGTTGATCCCGATAAGGCGTCGCCGACGCTGGATACGTTTATTCAATGCATGCATCCTGAGGACCGGGATCGTGTCGGCGCAGGCATTCGGGAATCGCTTCAGCGGGGCGAGAACATCAACGTTGTGGTCAGGATCATCCGACCGGACGGTCAGGTGCGTTACGTGCGGGATACGGGCGAATTCACGTTCGACGCCTCGGGGGATCCGACGCGTGTGTTCGGCGTCCTGCAGGACATCACGGATGAGAAGCGCGCCGAATCCCACTTGCGCGACCAGTCGGCGGCGCATTCGATTCGAGCGCGATTGCGCGACGCGGATCGGAGTCATTCCGAACCCGATGCATGGCACATGCTCGTCGGCGCAATTGTTGAGGAATTCGAATTCGAAGGGGGGCTATTCGCCGCACTGTCTGAGGATCGAATCCGTCTGATCTGCACGCAAGGTCACATCGACAGAGTGCCCGAGACGCTCGACATCGGCCCGCTCCCCTTCGCCGAAAGCGACGAGAGCCGAGCGCTGCGGGCCGCGATCCTGCATGTCAAGCCTTTTCGCAGTGAAGATCTGACGGGACATCTGCAATCGCATCGACTCCCCAAAGGGCCAAGTCGCCCCGACTACCGTTCGTATCTTGCCGTGCCGGTCGAGGTAGACGGCAGGGTCATTGGCGGCGTCATGTTTCAGGCGGGGGTTTCCTCCGCGTTTTCACGAGAGCGGGTGCGCCATATCGAGGAGTTGGTGAACGAGTGGGGAGAGCGGATCCTTCGCCTGCGGATAGAGCGTGAGGTCGCCGATTCGGTTCGTCATAGCGAACGTCGACTTCTGCACGTCATTGCCGAAATGCCCGTGCTGATGATCGCGATCGATGAAGACGGCAAGGTCATCGCCTGGAATTCCGAATGCGAGCGCACGACGGGGTTCCCGGCGAGCGAGATCATCGGCAACCCGGACGCCATCAGTCGCCTGTATCCCGACGAAACACGGCGGACGGCATTCCTTGATCATTGGATCAGCGGTGACCGGGACTTTCGCGATTGGGAACTCGAGACTTCATGCCGCGACGGCGGCAGCAGAACGATCGCCTGGTCGCGCGTCTCGGATCGGTTCGCAATCGCCGGCTGGGCCCATTGGGGCATCGGGATCGACACGACGGATCGTCGCAAGGCCGAAACGGCGCTGGCCAAGTCCGAGCGCGAGTATCGCGGCCTGTTCGACAACGCGCACGACGCGATCATCATCTTCCGCCCCGATGATGAAGTCGTGCTCGAGGCGAATCCGCACGCCTGTAAGCTCTACGGATTGTCCCGGGACGAATTCATCGGCATGTCGCTCCTGGACATCTCCAAGGACCCCGAACGGGGAAAACGCCGAATCGCGGAGACGATGCAACTTGGCAAGAACGCCGGGTTTGAGACGATTCAGTATCGCAAGGATGGCGAGCCGATGCGCCTCGAGATCAACGCGACAGTGATCGACTATCGCGGCGAGCGCGCGATCCTGACCATCAATCGAGACATCACGAGCCGGCGCAATGCCGAGGATAATCTGCGTAGCAGCGAGGCTCGCTATCGTTGGCTGGCCGATCACTCGACGGACATCATCCTGCGGATTTCGATCGACGGGACCATTCTGGACGCTTCGCATGCGAGCCGGGCGGTGCTCGGCTGCCCACCCGATGAACTCGTCGGCGTGAATTGCTGTGACCTTGTCACGCCGAAATTCCGGGATCCCCTGAATGCGACGATTCGCAAAGCCACGCAGAAACCAGGCACGCATCGCATCGCGCTGCAGTTCCATCGCATGGATCGTGGTGATCGTTGGCTCGAATGCCTGATCGAGGGGCTGCGAAACACGGAGGAGTCGGAAGTCAGGGAAATCGTCGCTGTCGCCCGCGATATGAGCCTGCGCAAACAGGAAGAGGAATTGCGAGAGCTTCGATTCATGGAGCTTTCCCACGTCAACCGGCTCGTCACGCTGGGAGAAATGGCCGGCCAGATCGCACATCAGTTGCATCAGCCGCTGACTGCGATATCGAATTACGCGGGGACGATGCGAAACCTGATTCGAAAAACCGGCGACGGCGCGGCCCTTGAACTGGAGCCGTATTGCGACGAGATCGTTCGCTCGGCCATTCGCACGGGCGAATTCATCCATCGGATCAGGACATTTACGCAGAGGCGGGGCCTGAGGCGAAGTAATGTGCAACTCGGCGCCGTCGTTTCAAATGCATTCAGTCTCTGCGAGATCCGGCTGCAGCGAATGGGCGTCCATACATCCTATTGCGAGGCCACGGATCTGCCTGAGATTGTCGTGGATACGATTCAGATCGAACAGGTTCTCGTCAATCTCATCAACAATGCCATCGACGCCATGAGCACGCGTGATCCGGGACAACGGCGACTCAGCGTGACTGCACATGTCGAATCGGCGACGCAGATGCTGATTTGTGTTCGAGATTCCGGCGTCGGGCTTCCCGACGACGGTCAAAAGAGACTTTTCCAGCCCTTCCATACGACGAAACCCGACGGCGTTGGTATGGGCCTCGTTATCAGTCGACGTATCGTCGAGGCGCACGGAGGCAAACTCTGGTTGGAATCGCAGCCCAACGGCAGCGGGACAGCGGTTTACTTTACTTTGTCTGTAGGCGAGAACAACGATGACGACGATTGACCCCACTGTTTTCGTATTGGATGACGATGCCGAATCGAGGAACTCGCTCGTGCAATTGCTCAGCAGTTCGGACTTCACGGTCAAGGCGTTTGAGTCGCCGACGAGGTTTCTGCAGGAGGTATCAGCCGATCAGCCCGGCTGCCTCGTGCTGGACCTTTGCATGCCGGAAATGAACGGCACTGAAGTCCAGCGTCACATGATAGAACGCGGCCAGGTGATGCCGACTGTCATCGTGACGGCATACGGGACCGTGCAGACGACAGTGCTTGCAATGAAGCAGGGCGCGATGGACGTGATCGAGAAACCGTATGATCCGAACGTGATGGTCAAGTGCGTCCACGGTCTGCTCGCCATCGCAAATCGGCGTGTAGCCGACGAAACGGCCGACGAAGCGATCCGCCGGAAGTTCGAACGGCTGACGCCGCGCGAGCGCGAGGTGTTCGAACAGATGGTCAAAGGGCAGTCGTCGAAGGAAACGGCGCTGAACCTGGGCATCTGCTTCCGCACGGCGCAGTTGCATCGCGAACGCGTTTTCCGAAAGCTCGAGATCGAGTCGCCCGTCGAACTGGTCTCCATCGCGTCGGCGGTTTCCAGGGCGACGGTATCACACTGAACGACGCCTTTTGCATCATCCGTCGACTATGGCCCGTCCGGTCGTATCGATCACGACCGGACGAGCCTCGTCGTTAGGGAAGGGTAGGTAGAGGTATCGCATGTTGCGGCGCCGTTATTGACAGCGTCAATCAGGCCGGATGGACCGGCGTTCGCGCACTTCAATAACTAATACGTATGAAGGCCCCGAGTTCTTACTGAGCATCCACGAAAAATCCGCGAATCCCGACGAACTCGGACGTTGAACATCGCCAAGACCGCGAGCCAGCCTCAACCGCCGGATGCCATCGCGCCGACGGACGCGCCGTTGGATTCGCCCTCACGGATCGCCGACAGTGCGTTCAGGCCTTCAACGAGATCACTGACGAGATCACTGCCGTCCTCGATGCCGGGCGAAATTCGCACCAATCGATCGCTCAACCCAAGGCGCGTCCGATCGGCCGCCGGGATCGCGGCATGCGTCATCGTCGCCGGATGACAAATCAGCGACTTCACGCCGCCCAGGCTCTCGGCCAGCATGAAGTAGCGGCGATTCGACACGAACGACTGGACCGCCTCCAACGGAGCGTCGATCTCGATCGAGACGATGCCGCCGAAGCCCGTCGCCTGGCGCCTGGCGATTTCGTGGCCCGGATGATCCGCGAGACCCGGGAAGAAGACGCGCGATACCGCCGGATGATCGACCAGCGCCTCTGCGATCCTGCGCGCATTCTCGGCATGCCGCAGGACGCGTACTTCGAGCGTTTTCAAACCTCGAAGCGTCAGCCAGCAATCGAACGGGCCCGGTACGGCGCCGCCGGCATTCTGCAGGAATTTGATCGGTTGGAATACGGCAGCGTCCTTCGCCAGCACAGCGCCCTGAATAACGTCGGAGTGGCCGGCGAGGTATTTCGTCACGCTGTGCACAACGATGTCCGCACCGAGTTGAAAGGGTTGCTGAAAAACGGGCGTCGCGAACGTGTTATCGACAACGACAAGCGCTCCGACGGCATGCGCCGCCGCACTGACGGCCGCGATATCGTAGATAAGGAGCCTGGGGTTCGTGGGGGATTCCAGCCAGACGAGACGCGTATTCGTCGTCAGCGCCGCGCTTAGTGAAACCGCATTCTCATAGTCCACGGCAACGATGTCGATGCCCTTCGTCCGCCAGCTTTGGTAGAGCAGCCGATGCGTCCCGCCATAGACATCCGGCGGAACGATGATTCGATCGCCGGGCGACAGGTATGCCTGGAAAATCGCGTTCTCCGCGGCGAGACCGGAGGCAAAGACGGCCGCGTGCTCGACGCCCTCCAACCCGGCGAGCACGGTCTCGAGCCGCGCACGCGTCGGATTGTTGGTGCGGGCGTAGTCGTAGCCCCGGCTCCGGCCCGGCGCGATCTGTTGAAATGTCGACGTCTGGAAAATCGGCGCCGTCACCGCGCCGGTCTCGGATTCACTTTCCTGTGCAAAGTGGATGGTCTGTGTAGCGAGTTTCATGGTTCATGTTCCTGGTTGTTGTTTTGGTATTGCCGATCGGTTTGGATCAACGGCACATCCGCCGATTCGATCAGGCCGATCCGCAGTCTGAAATTGCGATTCACATTCGATTTCGGAAGAGCGACAACGTTCTTCGGCATCGCAACGCAGCACCGGGCCGACGCCCGTGCAGACGCCGTCCGGAGCGACCCGTCACATCCGCCCGTCATCAATCATGGGAATGGGGAAATGCGCCTCAGGGAGCGGCGGCGGCAAGGCCCGTGATGGCGCCGTAGAGTCCTTCTCCACGACGGATCGCCGACGCCTCATCAACCGGCGCGCTGACGCGTTCGCAGACAGTCGTGCGCCTGACATCGCCGTCGAGGGTGCGCAGAATCAGCTCCAGGCCGCACTGCTCGGCGTGCCGCAACGCTTCCGTCTGCACGAGGTCGCATCCCGCCGCCGCCATCTCCAGCGCGCGCGCGTAGGACACATGCGCGAGATGAATGGCCGACGCGTTGACATTGGGATCGCTCGTGAAGTAACCCGGCACATCCTTGACCAGCTCGCATCGTCGCGCGCCTAGGGCTGCCGCAAGCGCAACAGCCGTCAGATCGGATCCGCCGCGGCCCAGCGTGCCCCAGCCGCCGCCGAACCGCGTCCCGACAAAGCCGGGCACGACGACAACAGGATGCTCGGCGAGCCGCCGACGGACGCATGTCGGATCGACTGTAAAGCCGTGACCGCTGGCGTCGTCGATTCGAAGACCGATTTCGTCCGGCGTCAGGCCGACACAGTCGACGCCGCGTTGCCGCAGCCGCATGGAGAGATGGGCGACGGACTGCAATTCGCCTGTCGCGAGTAGCAGATCGACCTCCGGCATGGATGTGTCCGCACCGAGTCGTGAGGCTTGACTAACGAGCCGATTCGTGACGCCGTATCGCGCCGAGACGACGGCGACGATGCGCGTCGCGGGTGCCGCAGAGATTGCCGACGCCAGTCGTTCCGCGCAGCGATCATAATCACGACTTCGCCGGAGAATCGACCCGCCGAGCTTCCAGACGATCCAGTCGCTCACGCTTGCTTGCCCATCCATGAGTGCTATCCTCGATCGCGGGAAACGCCAGCAGGGTTCCCCCCGTCACTTCCTGTATCGTCTTCGTCGCGTCCCGCACTGTTGCGGCATCCAGCGGAAACGTGATCCCGACGGCACGGCTCGCACCGACCGCAGCGCTGGCCGTTTCGAATCGCCGAAATGAGACGCCGCACTTCCCGAGCAATTCGCCGATTCCCTCTGGCTTCGCCGGATCCCTGCGAAACGAAGCATATACGAACCAGGGCGTCCGGATGTTCGCGCGAATCTTGATGCGCCGTACACTTCGACGCCCCGCTGCAATTGTCGATGTCGCGACGGCGACGACGTCGCTCAACAGCGCCCGTGCCGTAATGTCCGGGCCCGCGCCGACACCAGCGTACAGCGTTCGCGCTCCCGTTGCATCTCTCAGGGCGATGCAGTTTTCCAGCGGCCCGAGCCTCGAAAACGCGTGGCGCTCCCCTACCCACGCCGGTCCGACGTAAGCCGTCGCGCAGTCGCCTTCGATCCTCGCGAGCGCGACCTGTCGCAGGCATCCGCCGAGCCGCGCCGCGTCGGCCGTGATCTGCGGCGTGATCGCGTCGACACCCACGGACGCCGGGACAATCGCCTCACCAGTTTCCACACCGGCCTCCCGTAGGATGAGCCGAAGCTTGTCGGCGGCGTCGAGACCCGAGAGGTCGCGCGTCGCATCAGGCTCCGCAAGCCCCAGGACGACGGCCCGATGGAGAGCGGCATCGACGCTGAGACCCTCAGCGACAATCGACGAGAGAACGAATTGCGTCGTGCCGTTGAGGACTGCCGCGATTTCGCTGACGCCGCCGGTTATCGACGGACGCCCGATCGTCTCCAGAAAGCGAACCCCGGGGATCGCCGCTGCTTCGAAACGAATCTGCGTACCGCCTTGCTCGGCCGCCGAAGCAAACGCCTCTCCATTGGCCGCGACGACTTGTTTGTTGGCCGTGACGACAGGGGTGCCGCGGGCGAGAAGACGTTGAATCAGCGATCTCGGGGCGTCGAGACCGCCCAGCGCCTCGATGACGACGTCGTATGCCCCGGCGAGGAACACGTTCGCGTCGTCGGTCAGCTTCAGCCCGGGCGGAATGTCGCGGCGGGGTTTGGCCGTGTCGCGGACGAGGGAGCGGACGATTTCCAGCCGGATGCCGTTCGCGACGAGCTGATCGTTCGCCTTGACGATCTGCCGGGCGACGGCCCCGCCGACGGTCCCGCAACCGAGCAGACCGATGCGAATGGTCGTGGGCGTCGGCGTTTCGCGGCGGTTGTCGGTGAACGATGCGGATACAAATACCTGATTGTCACTGTCGTGGGTCACATTTTTCTCATCTGCAAGTTTGACCATGGAGTAACTCCTTTCGGATTGGATGCATGAGGCCGGCGCGCACGGGTGGCGCGGGACGTCCGGTACGCCGAATTCACGCTCGCCGATCGTGTCCACGAACGAGTGAGTTCATACTCGATCGTGATTCGCGATGCGCGCAACGTCGGCGCGGACGATTCGCAACCGCGAACACGCGCGTGATGAACGCGCGCGATGCGGATGCGTGTCGTGCACCTGCCTCACTGGGGTTGCCGTGTAGTGAATAGAAAAAAACCTCTTCGGATGGGAAGAGGTCGAACAGTCGGAGACTCAAGCCACCGTTTATCTATCCCATCTGGGCGGGAGTTAGCACCTCGGCAGATGGCTGCCAGGTTGCTGTAGCGTCAACGGGCCCGTTCCCTCAGCTACTCTTGATAAAGGCACTTGGATGTCAAAGAGCAGTGCTTACGGATGTATTCATAGCACATGGGGGATTGGGAGTCAACTGTTGCATGGTGTGAATATTCTTCATGCAGTTGGACGGATGAAGCCGAAGAGGGCGCAACGTCATTCACTCTGCCGTGTAACTTCAGAAGCCGACGAGCGCGCGGTCTCGATAAGTATCCGCATGCCACTTTGCCGGAAAGCGGTCGATTGCCATGATAGATGACTCCGCTTGATTGGATTGCTCCCACCTGATCCTCAACGTCTCCCAACCATTCGGCCCAAGTTCGTCATATTCCCAATCTGCGAATCGGCTGAAGGTGGAAGCGCCCGGATCCCACCTGCGACTCGCCGTTCGGTAGAAATCCGGCGATCCCATCAACGCGAGAACCTCATGAGCTCGCATCGTCGCCCGCAGTTGTGACGCCAGCGCCAGCCGATTTGGAACGCACTGCGGGATTGAAACGCCGTCAACCATCTCACCCATGAACTCGCAGGCCGCGTATCCCTCGGGCGCTTCGTCCAGCATTCTCAAGGCCTGTTGTGCGATGGACCGCAACCGATGGCATTCGAACACGCAGGTCGCGTATGTCGCTCCACTCCGCCGTCTTGTGGGAACGTTCATCGATTCCAGTACACGGAGACGCTTCACTTCGTCTGTCAGACCATGCACGCCGATCAGGTAAATCGCCGTCTCAAGGCGCCACTGTCGTCGTCGCGACTCACGTGTGTCGGGACGCGATTCTTCCGACATGGCGAGTTGTTCGATTGCCGCCGGCGCTTCGTCGACAAGAAACCGACGAACGCTCGCGATCTCGGCATCTCTGATCGCCGAGGCGATAAGCGGATCGGCCAACGCCGCGCTCAAGAGGATGTCGGCGCGATCAAGATTCAGTACGATGCGGTCCCCCCACCATGTGCGAAGTGCGAAGTGCGACTCGTCTCGAATGCGGCAGAAGAGATGCCAGGCGCCGATTTGCCAAACGCAGCAGGCCGTTGTCCAGGCAAGTTCACGTGCCCGCCATACGTGCGTTGCAGCGGAATACAAGTCTGCCGGATTGCGAACCGTCGCATCGCGTCCCACGATCAGTGCGTGGATGCGATCTTCACCGTTGGGGGCGACGGCGATCAAAGCCGGAAGATGCCCGTGCGTGCGGATCACACACCAACCTTCATCGCTTACATACGCCTCATGCGGTGAGTCCTCACGGCCACGCTGCCATCGCTCCCAGATTACGCACCGAGAATCAACAGCCAGCATTTGATAGCGAAAATCCCGTTGGTGTGCGAATCCGACGGATTCCGTTTCAGTTGTACCATCCCGATGGGTAATCGCACCACTTTTCGGCGAGCGCGCTTCCAGGACATAGCGGCCGCCTGGCGAGCTATCTGCGAAATCCGGATAGTGAACTCGAGTCATAACCGGATTATACGATCATGAGGCGGCGCCTTGCGCCTCGCGAACTTCATGCATAGATCGATTCGCCCGCGTGCTTGCCATTGAGGGGCAAACATGGCACCCCCGGATACGATACGCGGCAACCTGTGGTGGCCGACGGCGCGCTCGCGTTCGCACTGCTCACAGAGCAGTGGCACCCGACATGCTCCCCTCTAGGGGGAGCAAAGCACTTGGGGATTGTTGGAGTCGTCATCTGTCCCCCACCCCCGGAAGGGGCGGGGCAACCGGCTTGTCACTGAGTCTGCACAATAGCGCAAAATGCCTATCGCTTCGTCGCCACCAGTGACACTGCTGACAGCTCCCTCTCGTACCGGCGAAACACGTCCCGCATCGCCAGCACGCGCGATCGGCTTTCGCTGTCGCGCGCGAGATTCCACGCGAAGCGCACGGCCCCTGCCGTGCCCTCGTCGGCGAAGAGTCGCTTCGGCTCCAGCAGGTGCATGGGTGCGGTGTGCTCGGCCGTCACCTTCAGGCCGCATGATTCCAGCATCGCGCGCCAATCGGCAACACTGAGGGGAATGACTGCGTGATGAATCGCGCCGGTCAGTTCGTGGCCGATCTGCGATGCCTTCTCCGGCGTGAGACCGTCCGACAATGCCATCTCGTGAATGCCGTAGCGACCACCTTTGGCCAGCAGCCGCGCCGCCTCTTCGACGATGCGCCGCTTAGCCGCGTCCGTCTGCATCGTCAGCGTCGCCTCGCCATACACAACTGTCGCGCTGGCGTCGGGCAAACCCGTCTGTTCGGCGCGGCCCAGCACGCAGCGCTGGTTGGTGCTGTTCATCAACCGGCACATGCCTTCCGCAGCCGTCTCGTCGCGCTCCACGGCGATGTAGCTGCGCGGCAACTTGTCGAGCGTCAGTCGCGCCGTCGCACCGAGCCCCGGTGCGAACTCAACGACGTCGTCACGGCTCGTGATGTTCAGCGAGTCCAGCATCCGCCGCGTGAGTTCCATGCCGCCGGGACGCAGCACCTTCTTGCCGAGCCGGGCAAGCACCCAATGCCCCGGCGCCTTCTCCGTGCTACCGGGCTTGCCCATCACGATGTCGTCGTTGCGTTCGACGACGGGATGATAGCCCTTGCAGGAACACGTGTCGGTTTGGCTGCAGTCGGTCATTCGGCGTCGCCTTTCAGCATGATCAGCAGCATTTTGAACGACTGCGGCGCACTGACGGCGTGCGGGACATTGGCCGGCATGAGCACGACCTGCCCCGCTGCGACGTCCTTCGCCTCGCCGCCGATCGTGACTTGCGCCGTCCCTTCCAGCACGTGAACCAGCGCATCAAACGGCGACGTATGCTCACTGAGGCGCTGACCTTCGTCGAAGGCGAACAACGTGACGGAGCCGGACGTCTTGTTCATCAACGTGCGACTCACGATCGCGTTGTCGTTGTGAGCGATCATGTCGGCGATGTCGCAGACGACGCGCGGTTCGATGCCCGATGCCTTGCTTGTAAAACTCGTCATGACTCAAGGTCCCTTCGATTCATCAATCTCTGTTCTTATTCAAGCGCCGCCGATGTGACGCCGCCAAGAGTTTCCGCCTGTTCATCGCGGACGGACCAGCCCGTTTTCAGGCCCAGGACGAACCAACCGAGTGCGAGCACCCCCGTCGCAAACACGGTATCGCCGATCACCCGCATCCAGCGGAGGGTTTCCATCAGCGGCGTCTGCAGGAACTCGGCGGAGCGGGCGTACCACATGCCGTGCTCGACGCTGGCCCACGCCTGCATCAGGCCGACCGGCAGCAGGCTGATGAGAACCATCAGCGCGAGACCGATGTTGATCGACCAGAAGGCGTACGCCAGCAGGCCCGTCTTCCACTGCAGACGAGACGTCAGACCTTTCAGGCAGAAGAGCATCAGACCGATGCCGAGCATGCCATAGACGCCGAAGAGTGCGGTGTGCCCGTGAACCGGCGTCGTGTTGAGCCCCTGCATGAAGTACAGCGCGATCGGGGGATTGATGAAGAAGCCGAAGAGCCCCGCGCCGACGAAATTCCAGAACGCAACGGCGACGAAGAAATAGATCGGCCACTTGTAGGCGGACACCCACGGCTTGGCGCGACTGAGCGTCAGATTTTCATAGGCTTCAAAACCGATCAGAACGAGCGGGACCACTTCCAATGCGCTGAACGTCGAGCCGAGCGCCAGGACGGCCGTCGGCGTGCCCGTGAAATACAGATGATGGAACGTGCCGATGATGCCGCCGCTGAGGAAGATCGTGCTGCTGAATAACACGGCGGATGTCGCGGTGGATGTGCGAAGCAAGCCCATCCGGGTAAACAGAAACGCGATGACGACCGTAGCAAAGACTTCGAAGAATCCCTCGACCCAGAGATGGACGACCCACCAGCGCCAGTATTCGACGATGGCGAGATTCGTCTGCCGCCCCCACATAAGACCCGCGCCGTAGAACAGCGCGATCGCCATGGACGCGATGAAGAACATCGAAAGCAACGCACGGTTCTCGCCCGGCTTGCGCAGGGCGGGCCACATCGCGCGGCCCATCAGGAATAACCAGATGAACAGGCCCGCGAAGAGAAACAGCTGCCAGAATCGGCCGAGGTCGACGTACTCGAGACCCTGATGACCGAACCAGAAATTCGCGACGTATCCGAGTTTCTGCTGCACGCCGAGCCACTGGCCGAAGAGCGATCCGACAACGATGACAAGCAGACAGACGAATAGCACGTTGACGCCAAGCTTCTGGAACTTCGGTTCATAGCCCGAGACGGCGGGCGCGACGAACAACCCTGTTGCCAGCCAGGCCGTGGCGATCCAGAAAATCGCGAGCTGCGTGTGCCATGTTCGCGTCACTGCATAGGGCAGGTATTCCGCGAGCGGAATGCCGTAGAAGCCGCCGCCTTCGACGCCGTAATGCGCCGTGACGGCGCCGAGTCCGACTTGCGCCACGATCAGGGCCGCGACGACCCAGAAGTACTTGAGCGTCGCCCGCATGGAGGGCGTCGGCGTCAGCGCCAAGAGCGGATCGCGCGCCGGAACCACGGCGTGTTCCTCCGGAACGGAGCGTTGAACGGCGAAATACCACGCCAATGCGCCGATGCCCGCGAGCAACAGGACGAAACTGATGACGGACCAGACGATGACGGCTCCCGTGGGTCGATTGCCGACGAGACTTTCGGAGGGCCAGTTGTTTGTGTAGCTGATTTCCGATCCGGGTCGATTCGCGGAACACGCCCACGACGCCCAGAAGAAGAACGCGTTCATTGCGTGCTGGCGCTCGGCCGTCTTGATGCTGTTGGGGGGAATCGCGTAGGCCTCGCGCAGATCGTTGAGTTCGGGATCGTCGCCGAACAGACTCGCATAATGCGCACTCGTGCGGGCAATCGCCTCAGCTCGCAGCGGCGAGACCGTGATTTCGCCGGTCTTTGCGTCATACGTGTTGGTTCGCAACTCGACCTGCAGGCGTTCGCGCAAGGCCGCCTGGGCCTCCGGTTCGACATCGGCGTAGGGCTCGCCGAAATCGCGATTGGCCCACTCATCAAGGAGCCATGAGGCCTCGCGATGCAGCCAATCGGCGGACCAGTCCGGCGCCACGTAAGCGCCATGCCCCCAGATGGTTCCCACCTCCTGGCCGCCGATGGACTGCCAGACATTCTGACCGTCTCGGATATCGGTTCCGCTGAAGAGGACCTTTCCGTCGCTCGTGACGACCCGCGTGGGAATGGGCGGGGCCTGCTGGTAGAGCTCGTAACCGAAATAACCCAGGACAGTGAAGGACCCGACGATCACCGTTGCGAACGCCAGCCAAAGACGCTTCGTGTTCACCTTCAATACTCCCGTCGCAAAACCACTCTAATTGGACCCAATTGTCCAATTTACAGCTTGAGTATCGGCCGACATAATTTGGACGTCAAGGCCCAATTAGACTATTTTGAGGTTTCCAGTGATTTCGCCGACCGCGGAATATGCCCTGAGAGCCGTCGTCGCTATCGCCCAGGCTGATAACGACGACGCCGTCACGACGCAGCGGGTCGCCCGGATGACCAAGGTCCCGCCCGGCTACCTGCCGAAGGTGCTTCAGATGCTGGGCCGGGCCGGGCTTGTCGAATCCCGACGGGGGCTCGGCGGCGGCTTCCGGCTCGCGAAGCCGGCGGCCCAAATGTCCGTTCTGGAAGTCGTCAACGCCGTGGACCCGATCAAGCGCATCGAATCGTGCCCGCTGGACCTCGTCACCCACGGTCTGAATCTGTGCCCGCTGCACAAACGACTCGATGAAGCCTATGCGCATGTCGAGCAATCCTTCGCACAAACGACAATCGCGGAAATACTGGGAGCGCCCGGTCGATCCACTCCATTCTGCGAGGCCGACGAACCGAGCGGACTATCTCTGAAAATCCGAAAAGGCCCGCAGTAACGCCGCCGACGAACGGACGACGATACCCCGGGCATTTTCCGTTCTTGCGAAAGAGGCGGCGCTTACGCCTTCGCTTTCAGCAGATCGCGAATGTCCGTGAGCAGTTCTTCCTGTGTCGGGCCTTTCGGCGCTTCCGGCTTCTCTTCTTCGAAACGCCGGCGCGCCGTGTTGATCGCCTTCACAACGAGGAACACGGCGAATGCGACGATCGCGAAGTTAATCAGCTCAGTGACGAATGCACCGTACTGAAGCACGACCGCCGGCGTTTCCTTGCCGGCCTCGTCCACCACCTTTTCCTTGAGCGTCAGGCTGTAGTCGCTGAAGTCCATGTTGCCCATCAGCAGGCCCAGCGGCGGCATCATGATCTTGTCGACGATCGACTTCACCAGGCCCCCGAAGGCGGCGCCGATGATGATACCGACGGCCATATCGACCATGTTTCCCTTGAACGCGAACTCCCGGAATTCCTTGATCATTCCCATAGCGATCTCCACCAAATCCACGGTCACTTTTTTGAGTTAATACACTACAAACCCATCGCACAGTCCTGCGCGAAAAAAGGTGCGGCGTCGGCGACCGCGTTCTGATCGATGCGAGGGCGAGTCGGATTCCCGTTCGCGACGCCGCCGACACGGGGATTATCTCGGCGCACAAGGCCACCGCAACGCGCACGGCACGAGAGCCGGCGCGGAGACAAACTTCGTCAATGCCCGGAATATGTGGAAAACACTGGGTTCATTCCGACGCAGCGCTCAATTCAGCATGCGATCCACGAATGGCTGGATGTCCAGGCCATCGACGGCACCATCGCCGTTCATGTCGAACGGGCACACGTTCCCCTCCGCATCGGCGGACAGGAGACGCTGGACAAACGTCGCGATATCCGGGCCGTCGGTTTCGCAATCATCGGCGAGACCGTTGCCATTGCAGTCAGTCTCACACCAATCAGGAATGAGATTCTGATTGCAGTCGAGGGCGCCTTGGTAGTAGCGAGCCCCTGGCGACGCGGGCGTGCTCTGCGGTGAGTTAATCAGGACGCCGCGCCGTGCGAGGGCGACAGTTTCCGCAAAGCGGTTTCCCGTCGCCGGTATCAGGTCGAATCGGTGAAGCAATGTCGCCGACGTGTCGTTCTCCAGCTGATAGAGAAATGTCGCGCCAATCTGGCCGAAGCCCGAACCACGCCACCGCGGCGCGCCCGCAAGCAGCAAGCTTCCATTAAGAGACAGCGACGAACCCAAATTCGCCTGATTATTCAGATTGTCGTACTGCGACAACTTCTGGCGCTGCGACCACACACCGGAACTTTCTGTGAACAGATAGACCGCCCCGGGATTCGAAGTCATGCTCAAATCCCGCGCAAGCGTCGACCCGACCGCCAATCGCCCTTCCGACATTCGAACCTGGTATCCGAATCGCTGCCCCGACAAGGCGTCCATGGGCGATACCATGTGCCTGTAGGACCAGACGCCGTTCAACCGACGGAACATTGCCGCGGTCCCGGGCGACTGTCCGCCGACGGATTGCGAGTAGTCACCGACGGCGATCCAGTCCCCTTCGATTGCGACGGCTCGCCCATAGGCAGTCGTAACGGCGACGCTCGGCGCAAGCAGCGTCCCGCTGTCCCAAGCCGATCCGTTCTTCTCATAGACCGCGGCCTTGGCGCCAGAACTCGTCAATGTGGTGCCGACGACGATTCGATCGCCCGACAGTGACACGGCGCCGCCGAAACCGGAAAAACTCACGCCCGAAGGCGGCGCCAATTCCGTCGAATGGACCCAACTCATCCCATCGAAGTCAAACACGTGGACTCGGGCGGCGCCCGGCGCACCGACGACGACACGATTGCCGTCTGTCGCCAGCACGTAGCCGAATTGCATCGTGCTGGCCTGGATCGGCGGCAGCAACGTCTGCTGAAAAGTCCAGTCGGAGCCGATCAATCGATAGACGTCCACCGCGCCGGACGAGATGCTGTTGACGATTCGTCCCGAAGCGCCGATGAACATCCAGTCGTTCGCCGACTCGATCGGCGACGTCACGGTTGATCCGACCGACGCCAGCATCTGATACAAGGGCCATGATCTGATCTGGCAATCATCCATAACGCCGTCCGCGTCGCAATCGCCGCTGACGAAGCCGTCACCATCGGGATCGCTCGGATCGGCGTCGCAATCGTCGGGCACGAAGTTAAGGTTGCAATCGTTGCCGACGAGCTCGTATTCGTCGAGCAGCCCATTGGCGTTGCAGTCGGGCTCACACGCATCAGGGCGCTCGTTTCCATTCAGATCAGTGGCGCCGCCGCTGATTTCGCAGGCATCGAGCACGCCGTCGTTGTTGCAGTCGTTCGCGAGCGTCAACGGGTAGACGGCGCCGTCGACCCACGATCCGGGGGGCGGCGGGTTGCCGATCGTTCCGGTCACAATCAACCCCGGCGCGCCGACGACAGCAAGATTGCCGGAGCACGCAACGTCGTTGCCAAGCAGCGCTTGCTCGGGATCCTGTAACGAATAAGGGGCCAGAAAAGCGGTTTCGCTCCAGACGCCGCCCTGTCGCTGAAACACGTATGCCTTGCCAAGTCTGTAGTAGTTTGAGTCCAATTGACTCACACTCACAGCACCGACGACGATCGTCTCTTCCGCCACGGCGACCGAGCGTCCGAAGCCGCGCGTCTGAGGCTGAGAACCGGCAAGCTGCGCATCGAAGACCCACGCGCCGCCCTCCCGCCGATAAACGAATGCACTCCCGGCGATGTTGCTCGGAACGAAGGTGCGACCTGAATCGCCGATCACGAGATAGCCATGACCGATAGCCAGGGAATCCCCAATGGCGTGGATGTTCCCGACGAGACCGGATTGTCGGATGACCTGCGTCTCCTCCCAATGATCGGAGCGGTATTCAAACACATAGACAGCGCCACGGACCGGATTGGGGGAATTGGATTTCCCAGGCGCGCCGACGACGATCATGTTCTCCGAAATCGCGACGGCACGGCCGAAATAGTCGCCAGCTACGGCATCCGACGCGGAAAGCCTGGTTTCAAGCTCCCATGTAGTCCCTTGTCGCCGAAAAACGTACACGCGGCCCTTGTCATTATCGTCTGTCATCGCACCGACAACGACGCGATCCCCGTACATCGCGCTGGATACGCCGTATCCGGCACCTTTTCGATCGCTCAGTCCCGGATCCAGCCGCACTTCTTCCGACCAGACGCCGTCGACAAGCTGATAAACGATGACGTTGAGCGGATCTGAGTTGAAGTTGATGCCGTGACTGACGACGAATCGATCCTGCCGGAGCGTTACATCGTAGTAACCGAGAATGGAGTTAACTCCTTGCAGCGTTACTTTCGTGTTGAACGTCCAACCACTCGCCTGCCGCTCGTAAAAGTACATCGCCGGCCTGCCGTCAGTCGCGCGGTAGGCCCCGACGGCCAGACGGCCCCCGTCGACGTCCTCACACCAACCGTAGAAATCGCCGCCCTCAACGGGGCTCACGGCAACGATCCGGTTCTCGCGCGACCAGGATCCGACCTCGCATGAATCGATCGCGCCGTTGCCATCACAGTCGGCGCACGCGACATCTCCGGACAAACACGCCGCGATATCACACTCATCCGGCACGAGATTCGTGTTGCAGTCCGCGCTGACTTCGCCGTTGCCGTCGGGATCGAGCGGATCGATGTCCATCGCGTCGTCGATGCCGTTGCTGTTGCAATCGACGATGCCGCCCCGCGGCCCCACTCGATCATCGCCTTCGGCCACGAGCGCGCAAAACGGCGCCACGATGACAAGAACCGCCAGTCGTCGAAGCACCCGGGATGCAACAGCACCATTCGTCTGTGCAGACATCACTTGCAACTCCTTTGGATGTACGCTGCGATGATTCGGCCCGCGAATCGCTTTCGGCTTTCCCCACGCCTGTTGGCGGTGATTTTACAGGATGACGCTGACGATATGCAAGAACCGCGCCCCAGTCTGATTCTGCGAGCTGCAATCAGAGCGCGCGCTACGCCCTCTCGATGCCACCATGAAAAAGCTCGCCGCCCCCGGGGGGCTGATAGCGCGTTTCATTGATGCATCGCACACAACATGAAATTACAGATGCGTACAGGTACCATCGATTGGCCACGATGCGAGCGCGCTTATTGTTGAGGGTAGCAGCTCTGCCCAGTCATCGTCTTCGACGCAGCAGCAGAACCGCACCGGCAACGATCATGAACGACGTGCTCGCGGGCTCGGGAACGATCGTGAAGTTGTCGATGCCGGATTCGAATCCCAGTGCGGGCAAACCTGCCATCGTCACGGAAACGCTCTTAACAGTCGTTTTTACGTCAGCGAACGGAGTATTGCCCGCGGTGAGTGTGGACAGGTACCAACCTGTACCGTCGTTGATCGGAGCACTGTGATGCACCCACGTATTGAAGGCCACTATGTCGGGGCGATATACCCAAATGGTGCCATCCGTCGATTCAATGCGAACCGCGTTCGCCTGTACATTTCCGGCCACAAGGTATGCGTCAAACTCTATCGAACTGAAACCTGAGAAGTCTCCCGAAAACACCGCCGGCGCCCTGACGACGCTCGGATCGACTGAACCGCTGAAGATGTCCGTGAATCTCAGGAACCCACCGGGGTTTCCACCCACGCCGGGATTATCCACGATGAACCCATTCGGGTCGAGGTTCTGCCATCCCTGGACAGTCCCATCGTCGAAGTCAGACACCAACGAAGCAGACGCCAACGACGACGACGCAAGGAACAGACAAGCCGCGACGACTGCAAACCGATGATAGCACATTGCTCTTCCTTTCATGACAAGATCCCAAGAGCCCCATTGAGACACCAACTCGGCATCACAAGGCAGTCAGAGTGTGTCGAAACTCCCGACAAAGATGGCAACCACTGACCAATCTTGAACTCCACCTCCGGCTCCAATCTCGCAAACCGTAGACGCATCTCGCGAATACGCCAAACCACTGGACGCAACACACTCGCGACATCGCGCGAGTTGGCGGCCTGCCCGCATATTCTAGGACGTGTGTGTACGAATCTGATTTGGAGTGAAAGGTAATTCTGAATCGTTTGCACGCAGCATTTGCCGAACCATCTGGCAACCCGCGCAGCCTACGCTTGCAAACGCCCTCTACTGAATCGCTTCATAGCGTCCACGATCTTTGTCAGGTCTGATCGATCTTCCCTGCTCATCGCGAAGAGGAATAGTGTCACAACATATGCCAACATGCCCGCGATGCAGGCGCCGCCCAACGCCGGCCATGTCGCCGGTGCGAATTGCCATCGGATTCCTAACCAGACGATCAAACCGGCGATCGACGGCACAAGTCCGGGCCACAACGTCTGCCGCATCCACTGCGACAATTTCAGATTCGCCATTTCAAAGCCGAGTGACCACGACAGTAACGGATTCAGCGTTGCACTGACGATTAATGTCCCCAGCGCAGAGCCGATGGCTCCGAGTTTGAAATACCCGACGAGCACCAAGGTCAGTAGAACATTAATAACCTGAGTAAACAGCGTGCGGATGGCGAACGGCCGGATGTTTGCCGTCGCGGTAACCAGTCGCGGCAGCATCAAATGCCCATACCCCACAGGAAACGCGGCCAAGAGTAACAGAAGTACGACGCCGGAGTCCTCGTACTTCCCCTTGAGATACAGCGACATGATCTCGCGATGATAAACCATCGTCGGTGTCGCCAAGAACATCGACAACCACAAGGCAATCCGCCCGCCGCGCAGATAGATGTTCTGCAGATCAGCCTTGTTGCCGCGCGCGTGCATCGCCGTCATGGGAGGCACCAAAGACATCGACGTCTGCGCCATCATGTCGCTGATCTGCCTCTGCGGCAGCGATCCGATGTGGAATGCCGTCACGTCGGCGGCCGTCGCAAGCTTATTGAGGATGAGCACGTCGGCGCTGCTGCGCAGACGTTCAGCCAGCTGGCTGAGGAACCGCCAACTACCGAACGATACGATTTCCCTTGCAAGTTCCCAGCGAATCGCGTGGACGCTGAATCGAAGTTCAGGCACCAAACGCTGCGACACGCGCATCATGACCGCCCCGCGCAGCGTATCGGCGATGACGGCGGCCACGACGACCCAGATGACTCGCGTTGAAACGCCAAAGAGCAGGAGGAACAGGATCGCCAGGCGAAGAAAATCGCTGCCGACCCGTATCATATTGGAAAGCACCAGTCTCTGCGTAATGAAAAAGCCCGCCGTAAACGGAACCAGCAGCAACTGGATCGCTGTCGACGCAACCAACAGACTCAGCATGATCTGCGCGTCACGTATTCGATGAGCGGAAATCGTCAGCACGGCATCAATCTTCCAGACGAAGATCGCGCCCAGGAGGGAAATCGCCAGCCCGGCGCCGAATAACAACGGCGTCATCGTGGACACTATATGTGTAACGCGGGCCGCGTCTCCGACGGCCTTGGCTTCAACGGCGTATCGCGCGATGCCCGACGTAAGAATCATCGTGGCTAACGGGACGAAGACCATCACCGAGACGACCACGGGATAAAGGCTGTACTCCTCAGCGGAAATGCGATTGAGCAGGTATTGCTGCAGCCAGACGAGTACGCCGACATTCAGCACGCGCGCCACGATTGAACTGACGGAATTCGCCAGAATGATGCGCTTGCTGATCTCGACGTCACCTGCCATCGGCGTTTTCACAATCCCTCACTGTTGCGTCCTCGAACGCCTCGCCGCCTTCGGGCAGGCCCTTCGATGTCTTGTGGTCGAGAAACTATACCTGACTGCGTTGGTCGCGACACGCCGACAATAGGAAAAGCCGATCACGCCGGCTTCGCCCCGCCTGACTGTCCCCCTCGAACGTGATCTTCGCCGGGATTCTCGGAGAACCACCGCAACGCAGCCCAACGATGCGACCGGGAAATCGGCGAAGCGGTCCTGGCGACGTCGTGTGCCGTGACTGCGTGAAGCATGTATCATGCGAAACTGGTACAGTGCCACTGATGAGTGCGTCAGTCTGCCCTTGTCGGGCGGCTCGGACCGCGATGAATGCCGCCGCACCATCCGGCCCAACGCGACTCGGCACATTGACTGACAGTATCGAGAGTATCGAATGAATCACGGCGCAGGACTTTCGTTTCGCAGCGCGCTGGCCCTTTTGCCGACGATGTGGTTTCTGCTCGTCAATCACTGGCCCGGCAAGCTGGGCTGCCAGCTGCGATACAGGTACTACAAGCGCAGGCTCAAGCATCTCGGAGAGCGAGCCGTGCTGGACGTGGGCGTCCACTTCGTCAATCCGCAGTGCATCTCGATCGGTGACAACACCCATATCGACCGACACGTGACGATCGCCGCCGGTCCGATTCACGAACGCAATCGCGTGGTCACTCGGAAGCAGAATCCTCACTTCACTCACGAGACGGGCGAAGTACACATCGGCAGCGACGTTCACATCGCCCCTCTTGCCTACCTGCTCGGCCACGGTGGAATCTGTATCGGCAACCAATGTGGCGTCGCAAGCGGCGCCTGCCTGCTGTCCGTGTCACATCACCATCGTGATGCATCCGCGCCGAACTCGACCAGGCGGTTCATATTCAGCACGCGCGTGCCCGATGAGGATCAGTCGCTGATCATCGGCCCCGTTGTCATGCACGATCGCACAGGACTGGGAATCCACAGTATCGCGTTTCCAGGGAGCACGATCTCGAGTGACTCCTGGGTCGGCGCACAGTCAATTGTCATGGGAACAATACCCAAGAATGTCATTGCAGGCGGAAATCCGGCGACGATATTGCGCGAGCGCCCGGAATAGCTGATGCCAAGCGAATCAACGCTCAGAATCCTGCTGCGAGGCTCGCCGCGCTGGGTGCGCATGCTCGAGGGCCAGCTCCCTGAAGTCGGCATCTCTACGATGCAGGCGACGCGCGACATGATGATGCCGCACCCGTTCGTCCTGGGCGCCCGCTGGCGCTGGCACCGGACAAGCGTCCTGCATCAGGTCATGCCCGACGTCCGCTCGACGAACACGGGCAAAGTGTTTCGCCAGGCCCGAAAGCGCAACATCCCCGTCATCGCTCACTGGATCGGCAGCGACGTCGTCCGCCTGCGCGACCACATAGCGAAACACGGCCATCCGCCCGCGCACCTGTTCGACCACGTCACGATGCACCTCGCCGACAGCCCGGCGCTGGCCGCGGAACTTGAAGAACTCGGCGTCAGCGGCGACGTTGTCCGCCTCTTGCCGAAGAGCACCAGCAGCGACGTGTGTGATCTGCCGCAGGTCCCGGCCGTCGTCACCTACCTTCCCGACAGCGCGCAGGACTTCTATCGCATCGACATCATCAGAACGCTTGCCAGGACCTTTCCGAAAGTCCCGTTCTACATCGCCGCCAACGACGGCCGAAGCGCCGTCGATTGCCCCGCCAACATGCGGTTCCTCGGCGAAGTCGAAGACATGGACGCAGTCTATCGAAAAGTCAGCGTGCTTGTACGCATCTGCGAACACGACAGCCTCTCGGCGATGGTGCTCGAAGCCCTGGCCCGAGGTCGGTACGTCGTCTATAGCGAGACGTTTCCGCATACGTCACACGCCTGCGATGCGCAGACTGCAGCCGCGTGCCTTGCGGACATTCTCCGGGCATCGTCACCCAATCTCGACGGCGCACGCTATGTCGCGCGGGAGTTTTCATGGCGCCACGAATTGCAGCGACTGAAGGAATGCTATGAGCAGGCGATCGAACGAGTCCACAAGAAATGACGGACGCCGCAACGCCTTGAAAGTTATGATCCCGGACAGCGGGCCCGCACCGCATCGGCCGCCCCGACCGGACGGCAGCGCCCGCCGGCTCCAGACGAATACGCGACGATCGGCGACTCGAAAGCTGTGCAGCGCGGCGAATGCTGGAGTCATGGTTTTCGTTATCAAGGAGAGGCCCGTACATTGAGGCTGACCCAGATCCGATTCATCCGGAAAAACAGGAGTTCTTGAATGTCTGCATACCGCCCCCGCATCGCGGCCGCCGCGATTCTCTTTCCCGCTTTGGCTTTCGCCGCACCGACTACCCCCCCGGAAACCACGATGAAACCTGTAACGGATGAGTATCATGGCATCACGGTCGTCGATCAGTACCGCTGGCTGGAGGACTGGGACAACCCCGTCGTCAAGGACTGGTCCGCGATGCAGAACGCCTACACGCGCGCCTACCTCGATGACATCAAGTGCGTTCCCGCTCTGCGCGAACGCGTGACGGAGCTTGAGAACGCCGTCGGGCCGCGCTATCTGACAGTCCATTTCGCCGCCGGAACCTATTTCGCCGCGAAGAGCGTGCCCGAAGCACAGCAACCGCTCATTGTCGCTCTGCCGTCGCTGTCGAGCACCGACGGCGAACACGTCATCATCGATCCTAACAAGCTCGATAAGGAAGGCGGCACGGCGTTCGACTGGTTCGTCCCGTCGCCCGACGGCAAGTTGATCGCCGTTTCGCTTTCGTCCGGCGGGAGCGAGGCTGGCGACGCGCGCATCTTCGATGTCGCGACGGGGAAAGAACGAACGCAGGATCGCGTCGCACACGTCAACGGCGGAACAGCGGGCGGTTCCCTCGCGTGGGCCGCCGACTCCAAGGGCTTCTACTACACGCGCTACCCGCGCCCCGGCGAACGCCCCGAAGAAGATCTCGACTTCTACACGCAGCTCTACTTCCACAAACTCGGCGAGCCCGTCGACCAGGACAGCTACGAGACCGGCAAAGACTATCCGAAGATTGCCGAAATCGCAGTCGAAGTCAGCCATGACGGTCACTGGGCGCTGACCAACGTACAGAACGGCGACGGCGGCGAATTCATCCAGGATATCCGCACGCCCGACGGCAAATGGGTCCGTCTCACGGACTGGGAGGATCGAATCGTCGAGGCCCGCTTCGGTCACGACGACGCCGCCTATCTCGTCAGCCGAAAGAACGCCCTGATGGGCAAAGTGCTTCGCCTGCCGCTGAAGAAAGGCGAGACGCCGACGCTTGCCAACGCGAAGGAAATCGTCCCCGAGCAGGCCGACGCCTCGATTGAAACGAGCTTCTCCGATCGCACCGGAATCTACCTCACGGACTCGCGACTCTTCGTCCTCTACCAGGTCGGCGGTCCCAACGAACTTCGCGTCTTCGACATCGCAAACGGTATGGCCAAACCCGCCGGCAAAGTGGATGCCGAACCCATTTCCACGATCGAACAGGTCGAAGCGCTGAACGGCAACGCCGTTGTGTATCAGAACGACAGCTACATCAGGCCGCCGGCATGGTTCGTGTTCAAGCCCGGCGACAAGATGTCCTCGGCGGGCGCCGTCGAACCGACCGCGCTTAAGCAGGCGCCGCCGCCGAACATGCCCGAGCTCGCCGTCCGTCGTGAAATGGCCGTCAGCAAGGACGGCACGAAGGTCCCCGTGAACATCATCGCGCGAAAGGCGTTTTTCGAAGCCTTCGACAAGTCCGGCGGGAAGCCCGCGCAGGCGGGTCGCGTGAACGTGCCGGCGCCGACGATCGTCTACGGCTACGGCGGATACGGCGTCAACGTTTCGCCCGCGTTCTCCCGTCGCATCGTGCTGATGACGGAGCAGGACGGCGTTTACGTCGTCGCCAATATCCGCGGCGGCGGCGAATACGGCGAACGATGGCATCGTGAAGGTAACCTGACGAAAAAGCAGAACGTCTTCGACGACTTTCAGGCGGCCTGCAAACACATGATCGAGCGCGGCTACACGACGCGCGACAAACTTGCCATCTTCGGCGGATCCAACGGCGGTCTGCTCATGGGCACCACGTTCACGCAGCAGCCGGACCTGTGTAAGTGCGTCGTCTCCGCCGTCGGGATCTACGACATGCTGCGCGTCGAGCTCTCGGCAAACGGCGCATTCAACATCACCGAATTCGGCACTGTGAAAGACAAGGCCCAGTTCGACGCCCTTTACGCGTACTCGCCCTATCATCACATCAAGTCCGGCGTGAAGTACCCGGCGATCCTGTTCCTGACAGGTGCGAATGACCCGCGCGTCGACCCGATGCAAAGCAGAAAAATGACGGCCGCGATTCAGGCGGCGGAATCGAGCGTCCCGCAGAGTGAAGGCGGACCTTCGCCGGTCTATTTGAGAACCAGCGGAAACACGGGCCACGGGATGGGAACACCGCTCGACGCCCGCATCGAAGAGACGGTCGATACCTTCGCGTACCTGTTCGATCAGTTGGGCGTGGACTACAAGTCTCCCGACGCGAAGTGACACACCGTTGGCTATTTCCGATTGAACCGCCCGATTCCGAGCCGCGATTCACAGAGTCGGTCGCGCGATGCGAGCATCGCGCGACCGTTTCCGGTATAATGCACGATCGCCTTTCGATGAGGACTGATCATGCTCAACCGCGCGAACCAACCGGATTCGCCGTCAACTGCCCGTTGCATATATACCGGCGTTGTCGTCGGCATTCTGCTGGCTACTTGCACGGCGGCATGGGGACAGGGCCGGCCCGACATCCTCTGGGAGACGATGGGCCACGGCGCAGGCGTGCACGCAGTCGCTTTTTCGCCCGGCGGTTCGTGGGTCGCATCCGGCAGCGAGGACAGCCACGTGCGCACCTGGGCGATCGCCGACGGCCAGCCCGGCCCCGATACCCAGAACTGCTGCGGCGTCTATTCCCTGGCGATATCTCCGGACAATGCGCGCGTCGCATCGGGCAGCACCATTTATTTGCAGATATCTCGAACGGATAACGGCGAAGTGCTGCATCGATGGAACGGAGGTCAGTCGTTCCCGGCGATCGCTTATTCGCCCGATGGCGCGTGGTTGGCCAGCAGCGCCGAGTCGGGCGGCGTGAAAATCTGGGATGCACAAAGCCGAGCTCTGCTTCAAACGCTCAGCGCACAAGGCCCCTGCCGCGACATCGCCTTTTCTCCCGATGGCACGAAGCTGGCCGTGCTGAGCGAATCCGTCGTGCGTGTGTGGAATACATCGGATTGGAGCCCGGCGCCGACTTTGTCGGGCGCCGGAAGCACCCTCGAATCCCTCCAGTTCTCGCGCGACGGCAGTCGGATTCTTGCGGCGAACGGTCAGGCCCAGTTGTGGCGCGTCAGCGACGGCGCCCTGGAACGAACATTCCAACCGAGCACAGGCGCGCTGCGCTCCGCGGCACTCTCGCCCGACAGTCGCGTCGTCGTCGGCAATTCATCGTTCGCCGGCGAGATCATCTTCTGGGATGCAACCAACGGCGCCGAGATCCGAACGTACGACGACGGAACGGACTATCTCCAGAAGATCCGTTTCTCATCGAGCGGTCGACTGTACGCATACGGTCAGATCGACGGCAACGTCGTCGTGGCGAAGAATCCATTCTGGACCATCGGCGATTTCGACGGCGATGGAATCGTCAACTCGACAGACCTATCGCTGTTTGTCGACGTGTTGCTGGGGACGAACTCGAACCCGGAGCACAGGATCTGCGCCGATGAAAACGCTGATGGAATGGTGAATGGCCTTGACGTGGCGTCGTTCGTGGCGGCGCTGACTGCTGAGTAGCGGTCAGTCCATCAAGGTCGAGCCGCATCAAACGAACGCAAACACGATGCGGACACGATCGCTCCCCCAGTGTTTGGCGACAACTTCGATCGTCTCGAATACGGCCTTCAGAGTTCGATGTATCTCTCCGTGACCCAGGTCAGTAGGCATCCAGCTTCGGTCTCGGTCGATCTCGGCGGCGCTCAGCCAGGTGACTTCCGATGCATCAACGAAGCCGTCGAACAGTTCGAACGTCTCACGTGTTGTCCGTTCGGGATATCCCCGAAATCGCCCTGCATCCGCCACGTCGTGCAATCGCCGAAACACTTCGGCGCCCGTTCGGGTCGCCAAGTTGAGGTCGTGCTTGAGACTCCACATGGACGGATCGCACGTGAATGGCGACGCGTCCAGTGGCGAGTTGTCATCGATTTCGAGAACAATAATGGGCGTTGGAGGCATCTCAGAATGGGAAAACCGCGATCATCCTGGCAGTGAATCGCGAATTGACAATCCGCCGTTCGAAACCGCAAACGAGTGGCGGGAAATGAGAATCAGCTAGAGCAACATACAAGCAGCAAACTCCGAACAAGTCGCCGCTCACTCTGTCTTCTCTACTTTTTCCTCACTCCATTCTCCTGCTCTATTCGCCGAAGGCGAATCGGGGTGGCCAGATTCGAACTGACGACTTCTTGCTCCCAAAGCAAGCGCTCTACCAGGCTGAGCTACACCCCGGAATTCTGTTGCGACGGACCGCAGCCCGGCGACAGAACGACCAATTACAGCGCCCAATCGGCGATTCGTCAATCCGACCCCGCATCGGGGTGCCATGCTCCCCCTGCAAGGGGAGCATGTCGCAGCGGGAATCCGCGCCGCGACTTTCATGGGTTACATATCGTCAGAAAGACCGCGGGTGCCATGCCGATTCCCAACGTCGGCATGCCGTCGGCGAGGAAGCGCTGCCAACGAATCGCATGAAGCATCGATCATCAGCCCGCAGCCGACATGCTTGCCGTTGATGGCAAGAGTATCCGAAAATTCCGCCGCCCGTTCGGGGCGGAAACGACGGAAAAAAACACGTTCCACGGGTTACGCTGCGCGGTCTGCGCTCCACCCGTGGCAACGATCCTGCGCTCCTTCGGAGCGGGCTTACCCTGGGGAACACAGGCGTATTGTGAAGTCAGGCGGATCAAGAATCGGTTCGCGTATACCCGGATGGTCTCGCCTTTGCGGGCAGGCATCGCACGCCACGCTCCCGACTCACTTCCCCTGCGCCGTCTCCCGCACCAGCCAATGCCTGTCGTGCGTCAGCTTCTCCATCGAAGGCGCCGGCGCCAGATCCGGATGCGCATGCCCCATCTTCGCGACGTACATCCGCACCCACCAGCGCGCATGCCCGGCGAACGACTCCATCGCGTCCGTCGCCGCCTTCAACTCTTCCTCGCTGACGTCAATTCCGTACTGCCGCTTCCACAGCACGCGCTCGATGTCGCGCTCGCCGAGCAGGATCGCACGCAGCTCCTCGGCATCGCGCACCTGGTACGCGCGCATCAACGTCTTCATCGCCAGGCCCGCATCCGACGCATACATCCGCCGGATCAGCGATGCCCGCGTTGCACGCCCGGCGCGATAGTCCGCCTCGACGATCCCGCGATACCCCGTGAAATCCGCCTCGCGCGCAACGCGCTTGTCCTCATACGATCGCAACAGCTCCGAAGCGAACGCCGCAATCACCGGCTCCTCGTTGTCCAATTGCGGCGCCAGTGCCTCGACTGCCGCGCTGTGTGCCGGCTTCAATTCGGCAAGCACGCGACCTGCGAACGTCTTCGACGTCACTTCGCCATCCGCTTCCAGATGCGCTTCGTATCGAAGCAGCAGTTGCGCGAAGAACTGCTGCCAGTCCTTTTCCGCCGCGCGCCGCAACGGTATCACCCGCGTCTCGAATTCGTCCCGCGTCTTCGCTGATGAGACCCGATCCAACAACTGCTGAAATTCCGCATCCCGCGTGATTCGAACGGCCTCGCCTTCAACGACATCTTCGGCGCGCGAGACGTCGGCGAGGCACAAATTCGACGCCGTCCCGCCTACCGAAAGGACTGCCGCCACAGCCAACGTCAATAATGAAAGTCTCCGGCGATGAACTCGCGAACCGTGGTGCATCCGTCCGTGCCGATCCGCAACCTGCTCTTGTGTTTCAATCATGATGGTCTTCCAATTGGAAAATCTACGGCAGCATCGCGCCGATCAGGTTCGCCTCGATAAAGCTCCGCACCTGCACATAATCGTCGATCGTGTAATGCGTGCTGTTCGCGCCCCACGGCGTCGTCTCCACATCGAGGCCCGTCGGCGGCGGAATCGAATTCGTCACAGGCCCGCCGTCCAGGAAGAGCTCGAACAGCGTGCCGTGCTGATAGTGGTTCGCATGCAGTCCCGTGCTTGGTGGCCGCCGTGTCTCCTGCGAAATATCGATGTCCGAGCTGTTCCCGACAGCATCCGCGTAAGACGTGAATTCGATCTCGAATGTGCCGATGCCCGCGCGCTGTGCATCCAACCGGTCCGCCAGGTCATACGTCGAACCGCCGCCGTGGCTGTACCCGAAAATCGCCACGCGATCGACTCCCCGATGGCTCACGGCATCCACGACCTCGTTGAACACGCTGCCGGAACCGTCCGAACTCACGTTGTCTTCGTCGTACATATGAACGTCGTAACCCTGCTCATACAGCGCAATGCCGACGACGAACGTGCCGCTGTTCGAATCGACAGGCACGCTCGGCGATTGCCCTTCGCCGCCCAGCGCCATCACAATCGAATGAAACGTGTGGAATGTAACGACGTCGAACACCACAGCGCCATCCGACGATTCAAGCTGCAGGTCCGCAAGGCCGTGCGCCGCCGACGCCCACTCGACATACAACGTCAATGTGGTCAGGCCCGAATCAATCGGCAATACGTCTGTCACATCGCCGTCGAATGCGATGTCCGTCTCCGGCTGTTTGTCCGGCGTCAGCCAGACGCGAATCGCCGGATCGCCGCGCCGCAGCGCCACAAGGGCGCCCGGCGGATTGACAGTCGCGACGAGCTCGATCAGATCATCCTCTCCCGCCGGATCGACGTTGCCCGCGGCATTCAATCGAATGCCCGGACCGCGGTCCGGATCCGTCTTGTCCGCGTCGGCGACGGCCGTCCTGCTGAATGGAAAGTAGCCGGCGCCGTGTCTTGGGCGATAAGCCGTCAGTGTGCCCGTCGTGCAGGCGCTGGTCGCGCACAAAGTACCCGCGCCCAACCACTCGCCGGCGCAGCCCGCACTCGTCGTCTCAGTGCAGATCCCCACTGCATCGCAACACGCACCGCTCGGCATCGTATTCACGAGACCATCAATGAAAAACTGAACATCGGCGCCGTCCGTCACGCCGTCGTCGTTGGCGTCGCCCGCACAAGGCGAACACGGCGTCTCCCCCAGGAGCACCGACACGAACGCATCGGCATCAGCAAGATCGATCGATGCGCTGCAATCCGCATCAACTGGATCACAAGTCCCTCGCGGGGCGCCGTCGTCCCCCCGCGTCGGCGTCGCCGCGACGCCAAAGAGCGCAATCGCCAGAGTCAGATTCCAGGCCCGCCGCGGAACAACACTCCATTGCTGCACCGCTGCCGGCAGCACATACCTGCCCTTCATCTCATCCTCCCGAATTCAGACCCTGCGAGCGACGGCGGACGCCAGGACCCACATGGCGCCGCCCCCCATACCCTGATCGACCTACATCTCCGATCGACCACTACTAAAACGGCTTGTGATTCCCAATGTCAAGCAATTGATGGGCAGCGTTCGGGGCTCACGCGCGACGACAGTCGCAATCGCGGCCCCCCGCCAGGGGTAGGACACGCACATTCTTGAGTCGTTGATTCCGATATTCGGAAAAACTGAGATATTGCCGCCGTGAAGGCGTTTCAACGCCGCCAGTCGGTCCATCAAGCGGCTACACCACCAATGCAGCATTTTCCGGATCGTCGTCCGGCGTCGAGTGATCGGCCTGATCCAGGGGCTCACTCGGCCCCGGACATCCGGGACACTTCTCAAGGAGTTCATTGATGATCTCGTCAAATGACCGAGCGTGCTCCAGCCGAATCGCATCGAAGCTCGGCTCGCCGGACTTGTCTCTCTGATCGTTCCGCGGGAAATACGCCCAGCAGACGTCCGACGCTGCGGCGGATGCAATCTGCCCGATGCCGCTCTGCAACGCGGCCATGCGAACATCCTGATCGTCCGACCACTCAAAGACGATGTGATTGAGCTTCGGCAGGACGACACGCTGATCGGCATCGGCGCCGGGGCCAAACTTTCGCAACAACGATTCGGCATCACTCAGGCACATCGACAGGATCGCATGCGTACGCGTCGGCGGCCAATCGACTACATCCGACTGCCGGGAACTCTGGCCGCCGTCATCGGCATGGATGACGAGCGTGGCCCCGATCTGGAATCCCCTCACATCACTATCATCCGGAATGAAGTATCGAGCCCACGTCGCGTCATTCGCGGATCGATCCTCGCCGTTCGAGTCCCGCGCGCTCTGGCGCGCCCGATCAACATAGAACTTGAGTAGGTCGTCATCGACGCGGCCGCCGGTCAGACCCAGTTCGCACAAGGCGGCCCAGACAAGCCAGTAAGGCCTGATATCTTCATTGCGCTCCGACTGATTATCGAGTAAGACACGCAGGATGCAGCGCGTCCACGTCGTCGCCGACACGTCGTTCATATCGGCAGGAAAAACGCTTGCGGGACCCGAATAGGCGACTACGCTTCTGCAGAATGCCAGTGCGTATTGAGCATAGCTGACTCGCAATTCCGCCGACTTTTCCGGGTCGACCAGCCAGCTCGGCGAGAAGTCCTCTCCGCGGGCGCGACTCAACAGCCGTGCCTCCAGATGCCGCCACGCCGCGTCTGCGATGTCTTTGCCCGACTTCGGCTGGTCAGGAACGCTGTCCAGCAGACCGAGCGTCTTCTGGCTCCACCTGTCGAAACCGTGTTTTCCGAGACGACAATTGCCGCGCGTCGGGATGATCCCCTTGCCGCGAAGATTGATTTCGCCGCAATGCCGCAGAAGCGAGCGGAGCATTGACGTGTGCGTCTCAAGGCTCCGTCCGTCATTGAGGCTCAGGACATCGATGAGCACTCGTACGGCCTGTCCCTGAGAAATCTCCGGTCCGTCAGCTCGGCAGATCAGCTTTGCGGCGACGAGCATGAACATCAGAGCGTGATCGGCATCTCGCAGCGCCGTCAGGTAGATTCTCGTGATCTCGCGCTGCTGACCTCGGACATCCGCATACTCGTCCTCCGTCACGCTGCGAAGCAGGTCCATCAGGAGCAATCGCACGACGCCCCATCGATTCGCGGAGTTCGTCAGCCAGACAGGGTCGAAAACATCCAGTTCCAGCGCGCCGCCCGTGACTTTCAGGACGAGATCCGCCGCGGCCTTCAATTCCTGCAGGACGGGGTCCTTGCGGGCGGGCATCGGTTCGACCACCGGTGCGCCGGATTCGTAGAACTGCCACTGGTAGCGATGCTCGCCCACTTTCACAAGCGGGGATGACTTGCGAGCCCTTTCTCGAAGATCTTCGAGCTGTGCACGCCACGCCGGATCGTCCGTCTTCGCCTCGATCGCGCCGACGTGCGTCAGCGCGCTCCGCTTGTTGAGTTCCGCCAATGCGTCGAAGAACCGATCCAGCGTCCAGAGCGAATCGCGATCCTCTGCGTCGTGTCGATCCGGTTCGCCGTAGCTCAACTTCACTTTGGCGAAGAGCCTTGCCGCATACTCGTTCTGCTTCAGTGCCTGACTTTGGCCGTCTTCGTTCTTGTCAAACTCACGCTTGACACGCTCGACAAAGCACGCGTCGTCCGAAAGCCCGAGACACAGCCCTTCACACAGCGCGCGAACGCGCCGACGAAGCGTCTGTACGACACTTTGCGGAAGCGGATCCGTCGCCGCCAGCCGTTGCTTGAGACTCCCGAGCCGCGAGCGAATCTCCTTCAAGGGCTCCGTTTTCCGATCGCCGAGTTGTTTGACAATCTGGTCGATACCTAGCGTAATTTGCACGCGATCCGAATGATGCATCGTATCGCACGCGTCGTCGATCTCCTTGGCGAGTTCGCGACAGTATGACACCTGCCGCCAGTCCGCTTTTGCGGCGAACTCCTTACGCAGTTCGCCCGCCATTCGTTCGAGAATTCGGATGACTTCGTCGACCGCATGCCGGGGCCCGCCGCGCATGTCGTCCGTCTCCGTGCATTCGCGAAGGTAGTTTTCGAACTGCGAATTCTCATTCGTCAGATCGATTTCGGCCTGATTGCGCTGTCGGCATCGGGTCGGATAGAAAAGCGCGTCGCGGACGAACCGTCCCTGGCCGCCGAGCAACCCCTGCTTCACATCGAGTTCGGCATCAATGGAAATCTGCGTGATAATGTCGGACCAGACGACAGGCGCCAGTTCGCGCTTTTCGCCGATGTCCTTTCGACCGGCCGCCGGCGCATAGACTAGCCGATCGAATTCGTCGAGACGTTCGAGCCAGCGCTTGATGTCGATCGGCACACCGAGCGAGCGATGAACGACGAAGTAGCTTTTGAGCTTGCGATTCTCGCCGTCCACGCGGCGCTCCACGAACTTCCGCCCCTCATTCGGATCGTACAGCACGAAGAGTCGATGGCTGAAGTACGTGTACTCCACGGGATAGGGCGTCCCGCGATCGATGTTGCTCACCCGCTCGAAATAGCTGCGATCCGTCAGGAAACAGAAGAATGCGTTCTCAGCACAGAGCTTCTTTAGTGATCGCACCAGAGGCCCAATGCGCGTCGGCAGATCGCGGACTTTGTCAAGCTCGTCGATGACGAACACCGGGGCGAGATGAATTTCCTTGATGTGCTTGAGCAGTTCCCGAAACATCCGCTCGAGCGTCGCATACTCGTCGTCAGGCAGGGGAATCGAGATCTGCTTTTGCGCGTCCGATTCGAGCCTATAATTGTAGTAGAGCGAAATCAGCGAAGCGATCAGTAGCACCAGGGCGCCGACTGCGAACGCCGTCATCACATGCACGCCGGGAATCGTCAAGGTGCCGCTGCCCAGCACGCCGGCCGCCAGGACCGAGAGCACGGGTTTCGCCCAGTCACGCCAGCGCGATTCCCCGCCGCCGTTCGACGGCACTTCTTCCTGCTCCGCCCCGCTCGTGATTGTGGTATTGTGACCGTTCCCCGCCGAACCGTTCGATTTGTCGAATTTCTGCACGGCGGCGAACGCCTGGCCTGCGACGTCGAGCGCCACAAGTTCCCGCAACGCCTGATCCTTGTGTGGAACGTCTATGCTTCCGAACAGCACGCCGTGCCTGAATTCCGTGAGATGCCACCAATAGGGACGGAGTTGACGCGCCGTAAGCGGCTGATGGCGAAGTAGTCGCAATTGGGCGGCAAATTCGACGAACTGAGCGTCGCGACCATCGACCGTGGCATACTCACGGTAGTCCGCCGTCATTCGTTCGGCCAGACTCTGGTACAATGAACGAATCAACTGACTGATCGCAATGCGCCCGACCTGATGATCGTCCCATTCGGAATTCTCCGGGAATATACTCGGTCCCTGCAACTCCACCAGCAACGGGCGACGCACCTTTCGGCGAAGACCGGGCAAATCGTCCAGCTTGGATGTCGACAACTGCTTCGCTTCACGCAGCTGGCTCAGGAACCGCTCGTCCGCCTGCGCGTCGCACAACCTATTGAGACGATGTCGAATGCCGTCGTCCCTTGACTTTGATCCGTTACTCGACTCGCCCCACGTGTTAGCTTTCTCACGTCGCCGAATCAGTTTGTCGAGTTCGCGCTCGTCTCCTTCAAACGAAAAAACCGCATGACGAACCAGCGTCGTCTTTCCTGCGCCGCGATGTCCCGCGACGAGAAAAGACCGCCCCTCCACTTCGCCGCGGCAATAACGCTTCAGCTCGCGCTCGAAGACGTCCAGCTCGACGGATCGAATCAGATCAGGCTTGGCCGCGTCGCCGAGATAAGTATCACGAATTCCGGGATCCATCGCCTGCCTCCTAAGACCCAGTCGCCTGCGTGTATCTCGGCGACTTCGCCCCCGCCTCGTCGCCGACCGCCTCCTGAGGGGGGTTTGTCCCGTCAGACGGTTGCGACGCCGGCGAATTATTGACATAAGGTGCTTGCTGCGCCTCCAACTTGATGCGGTTGTCCAGGACCACTTGCAAGTCGCTGTGGATGCGTTTCGCCGCCAATCCTCCGAGGAACAGCAATGGCAACACCACCAGCGCGCCCAGAACCAGGTTCGGTGGATTCACTCTGTAGCCCAATCCGGTTCCCAACGTCACAACCGGCCGCTTGAACGCGCTCTTACCCGACCTCATTCCACTCAGGATGAAACCCAGAATCACAAAAAATGTGCAGACAATGATGATCGCCGCCTCGCCTGCATACCTGGCCAGTTCAACGGCACGTTCAGCACTTTTGGTTTGCCACGCCAGGGCATCCTCCCCCTTCATCTCGCCGATCTTGTCGCGGACCGCCCGAGTCTTCGGACCGGCTTTCCCTTTGCCGCTCTGTAGCGTCTCAATTTGACTCTCCACCTTCGCCACTCTCGCTTCCAGGTCCCGAATGGATGAATCGGACTTGTCGGACGCCAGGCGGGCATCAATACGTTTGACGCACTCGCCGATCTTGCCGACTTGCGCCGTCAGCCCGTTCAAACCCTCGGGACTCGATTCGGCGCCTGACGACTTCCCGCCGCCATTCGCGAAGACGATCTGTATTGAAGGCATCGAGCCCAGGATCAACGACGACGAGTAGGCGCAGGAGCACACGCGAAACACATCGGCATCGTTGAACACAAGCGACCGAATGATCCTGCAAGGGACGTCGAAAACCGATCCACGCCGGCCTCGCCGATCCGCGATGAGTCCGTCCAGATCCTTCCGGATCTGCGCGAGATGCGCCCCCTGCTCATCGAGCCGATCGACGATATGACGCCCATCAGGACCACCGTCGCCAACCTTCTCGACAATTCTGCCGGTCAGATCATTCAGTTCAGACAGACTCGTCAACACAGCGGAGAGTTCCGCCTTTGTGACCATTTCGCGATCAGCGATATTCAGGAAGCATTGAACGGCGCGCTGAAAATGCAGGTTCGCATTCGTGCCGACCGACGTCTGCCGGCGCTCCTCCAGGAGAATCTGCGACAGGGATTCGGAGTCGACGCGCGACTTATTCGTTAGCTCCGCGAGGTTCCGATCCACGCACTGCAGCGATTTCTCAATGTGTCCGATTCGCTCCAGCATGCAGCCCGGCGACAATCCGATCAGAATCGCAGCAGCGCAGAGATAAGATGATTCTTTCACGCCAAGGCCTCCCAAAAGCCGTTGGAAGACGACCCACGCGAGTGCGCAACCCGTTTGTGACCCAAGAAGAGGACCGTATTTCAGGAATGAATGTGCTCAGAAATGGAGAGAATTCTTGATTTTGACGTCGTGTCACAATCGTGACACCCACGATCTTAAGCGTCGAAAATGCGGGGAGTAGCGATCGTCAACCACAGGGCGCAACGATGAACCAGATTTCCGGATCGCGCTTCTTATGGGACGAATCGGAGTGGATCGAATGCCCGTACACGAGGACGCATCACGCGCTTGAGGGCCCGACGACGGCCTGGGGCCTGGAATCGCAGTCGCTACACGATGGCGTCAACGCGGCGCGACGCCGGTCGGAAGAGCGCGACCATTGCGACGCGAGAAACGCCGCAGGACAAAGCGCCGACTATCCCCCGAGCTGCGCCATCACTTCTTCCGGCATGTCGAAGTTCGCGTAAACGTTCTGCACGTCGTCGTGATCTTCGAACGCCTCGATCATCCGCAGCACCTTCGCGCCTGTGTCGGCGTCGATCGTGATCGTCGTGCCGGGGATCTTCGTGATTTCGCCCGTCTGCGTCTTGATCTTCTTTTCGCTCAGCGCGTCGCGAACGGCGGCGAACGACTCGACTTCACAGGTGATTTCGAACATGCCGTCCATCGGCTTGACGTCTTCAGCGCCGGCGTCGATCGCGATTTCCATCAGCGTCTCTTCGTCGGCATCCACGGCATCGACCGTGAAAACACCCTTCGTCGCAAAGTTCCAGCTCACGCAGTTCGGGGAACCGAGATTGCCGCCCGCCCGCTCAAAAATCTTCTTGATCTCCGGCGCCGTGCGATTCGGATTGTCCGTCAGCGCATCGACGATCACCGCGACACCGCCGGGACCATAGCCCTCGTAACTGGCCGGCACGTATTCCGCGCCGCCAAGATCGCCCGTGCCCTTCTTGATCGCCTTGTCGATCGTGTCGTTGGGCATGTTGGCCTCTTTGGCCTTGTCGATCGCATACCGCAGCGTCAGATTGGCCGCCGGATCCCCGCCACCGTGCTTGGCGGCGACAATGATATTCCTGGCCAGCTTGCTCCAGAGCTTGCCGCGCTTGTTGTCGATCGCGGCCTTCTTATGCTTGATATTCGCCCATTTACTATGGCCGGCCATGTTGAGATAACCTCTTGTCGCTGTACTTGGGTTGATCGAATCGCAGGCGCCAAACCGCCAAGCCCGCCGTTTTATCCAATTGACGGGAATCCAGCGAGCCGACCGAAACGCGAGGCCCGATCAACCGCCGCACGAGAAACCGCCGATCGTTCCGCAATGCGTCCCGAAGTCATCGCTCCGCTTCGCCGCCTACGGCGCGCCGGTCCCGGCGGACTCGGCCGACGGCATCGTCGTCGGTCCATCCTTCGCCAAAGGCGCCGTCTCAACAGCTTCGTTCGCAGTCACGGCCGCCACTTTCGACTGAATAACGCCGTAAAGCTCGACGCGATCACGCGTCGGCGGCGGGTCCCCCTCCGGATCACAGAATTTCATGGCGTTTTCCCAGCAGCGGTTCGCCTCGGGCTTGTCTCCCAATCGATACAGCGTGTCGGCGAGATGATCGAGGATGACCGGATCGGAGAACTGCGCGGCGCGAAGGGCGCGGCGCAGGTAATAGACGGCCTCGTCGAACTTCCCCTGCTTGTAGAGCACCCATCCGAGCGTATCGAGACTCGCCGACGAATTCGGATCCTGCGCCAGCGAGGATCGAACGAGCTGCTCGGCCCGGTCAACGTCGCGCCCCGTGTCGGCCAGCGTGTAGCTCAGGTTGTTGCAGGCCCCGCCGTCCTGCGGCGCCATCCGATAGATCTCTTCGAGTTGCTCGATCGCCTGTTCGTCCTGCCCGGATCGCCGATAGATTTCGCTGAGGATGTTCCGCAGATCCATCACGTACGCCGCGTCGGAGCTGCCCGGATCGTCGACCAGCGGCGTCAACAGCGACTCGGTCAGTCGCTCCGCATCGGCGTAGCGCCCTGCCGCCGTCATGGCATTGATGAGTTCGTAGTTGGCCTGACGCAGCCGAAGTGCGATCGACGTCGCATGCGGCGCCCCCTGCGCTCGATCCATCAGCTTCTGATATCGACGCACCTGTTCGCGACGCATCTCGATGGCGTCGTCGTAACGGCGGGCATGCTGAAACGTCAGCGACAACAGCTGCTCGTATCGACCCGGCTGATCCGTGTCCTCGATGGCGGCCCTTGCGATTTCGATCGCATCGTCCCATCGCCTTCCAGACCAACACAAGCGAATGATCGCCGATGTGAGGTCGAAATCCGACGGGTTTTTCTCCAACAACGACAAGGCCAATTGCATCGCCTCGGTAATCCGCTTGGCGGATTGGAGGTTCGCAAGTAGCTGAATCTGTGCGAGCCGGTCGGTCGGGGCCGCTTCGAAATACTGTCTGGCCCGCTGGACCGCCTCATCGTGCCGACCGGCCAGCGACAACACTTCAAGGTAGAGATTTCGCCGAAGAAGATCGTCGGGCCGCTCGTTTAACCACGATTCAGCAACACGAACGGCTTCGTCCGTTCGATCCGCCGCTCGCAGCTCCTCAACGAGTTGCAGCGTGAACCGATCCTGATGCTCTTTCAGATCATCCCGCGCGATCAATGCCCGCAGCATCTCGATCGTCGAGTCCGTCGCTCCGCGGTTGTTCGCAAAGTCGAGTTTGCTCTGGATGTACTTCAAGTCCCTGGGGCGATGCCGCAGAAGTCGGTCGACGACCGTCTCGGCGGCGGCGAAGTCCAGAAGCCTTGCATGCACCTCCGCTTTCATCTCGAGCGCTTTGATGTTCTGCGGATCGACGCGAACGGCGGACTCCAACTCCGCAAGCGCCTCGTCGAACCGACTCAGACGGACATAAGTCGTCGCGAGTTCGATATATGTCGCCGCGTCGTTCGGGTGATCTTTCAAAATCGATCGGAGCTTTCCGAGATAGTCGCTCAGCAACTTGTCCGGCGGCTGGCCCACCGCCGCCAGCAGATCAATCATCGCGCTGCATCGAACCAGCGCCGGCGAAACGAGCAGCGGCTGCTGAATCCTCTCGAAGATTCGCTGCGCGTCCGCGTAACGCCCCTGGTTCATGTAATAAACGATCAATCGCTCGCATGCCGCGGCACAGTTCGGATCGATGTCCGCAAGAATCTTCTGATACACGCGCTCGGCCGTTCGCCGATCGCCGTTGCGCTCCGCAATTGTCGCCATCCCCATGAATGCATCGAGCCTTGCATCGGACGGCTCGCACCGACCCGCCGCCTCGAACGCCTCCATCGCCGGCACATCCTGGCTGAGCGCGTCGTGCGCCAGGCCCTTCAGATAGAAGATGCGCCCCGTCTTCACGCCCGCGTCGATCGCCTTCGACGCGGCATCCAGCGCCGCCGTCCATTCCATCTTTTCGATATACGCATCCGTGAGCCCCGCAAGCGCGGCGCCATATCCGGGCGTTCCCGTCGTCACTTTGAGGTAATGCTCGATCGCCGCATCCGTCTGGCCCGATGCCGAAAGCAGCGTCGCGTAAATCATGTGCGACATCGCGTCGTCCGGATGCGCCTCGGTATGCGCGTGTGCCTCCCGAAGTAGCCCGTTCAGATCGAACGTGTCGCGATCGTCCCGCAGCATCGACAGCAATGTGGAAGCAGGTTCCGTGTCGAGTTTTGAACCCGCCACGATTTCTTCGTATGCGTCCGCCGCGCGCCCTTCATTCGCGCGCACGTGGGCAAGCAGATATCGAATATCCGCGCGATCCGGATGCGATTTCGCCGCCGCCACCAGCAGATCCGCCGCCTTGCCGAATCGCTTCGCGCTGAGCTGCCGCTTCGCCCATTGGATCGACAGATCCGCATCGCCCAGGCTTCGCACCACTGCCTCCGCACGGGCATCGCAGTCGGCATTCGCAGGCAACAGCTCGCACAACGTCGCAAGTTCGACGACGGACCCGGCGCCCAACTGCGCCAGCGCCAGGAATCGACGCAGACTCTCAAACGCGTCGTCAGCATTTCCCTGACGGGCCTGAGCATGCGCCAACTCACGCCACGCATTGGCGTCATCAGGCTTCTCTCGAACGACGCTTCGCCACGCGTCCGCCGCGACCGCCTCCTCGCCAAGCCGCGCCCGGATGGCGGCGATCCGCCGATTCAACTCCGGTCCCGTCGTCTCGACCATCTCGCGGAGCCGGTCGTTTCGACGCATATCCGCACTGAGTTCCGTCGTGGCTTCGAGAAACTCCTCATAGAGGTCCGCCGCCGCCGCAAGATATCCCTCCGACTCGACGGTTCTCGCAAGAAACAGCACGGCAAGCACGCGATCCGCTGATTTGGCGTCCGAACCGCTCGCATCCAGCGCAAGTCGGAATTCATAGATTGCCGTCGCCTTGTCCCCCGCGAGCAACGCAGTTTCGCCGGCGAGTTCGTGGGCCGCGACATGCCTTGGATCGGCTCCGATCGCCGCGGCCAGATCGACTGACGCCTTTTGCGCGTCGCCTAACCGCGCATAGCAGCGCGCCCGCAAAACGCGGCCTTCGGCGAAATCGGGATGTTTCGTAATCAGGTCGTCCAGCTTCTCGGCGGCTTCGCGCCATCGACCTTCGGCGTAGCGCGACTCGGCATCGCGCCAGTCACGCCGATCCGTTCCTTTCAATTCGCCCTCGTGGACGAGGCGAGCGTCGGAGCGCTGTTGTGGAAACTCCGGGACAGGCTCAATGCTGGAGAGCGGCGTCTTCGCGTTGGCAGGGAGTCCCGCGGGGCTCCACTGCGCGTGCGCACGACTGCCCGCGACGAGAACCAGGACGATTGCCGGCGCCGCCCATAACGACCGCCGTCGACACACCGCCGTATCGGACCATCGAACCATCTGCACGCTCCCCGCGTTGGATCGACGCCGATGCCGCTTGGCCGGCTCATTCAACCGCCCGGCGGACCCTCGTGTACGTCGCGGCGTCACGCAGGCCGAAGCGTCAGCGCTTCGCCCCATTATCGCACACCGCCGGCCAATCCGGACGGCGCTGTCGCTCGACGACCGCGCAGCGTCCCCGCCCCTAGCGTCGATGCTTCTTCTTGGACAATGTCTTTTTCGGCGCAGCCTTGGACTTGGTTGCGGTCCGGGCCGGGCTCGCCTTGGATTTTGTCGTTTTCGGGGCCGCTTTCTTCGTCGTCTTGCGAGCCGTCGTCGACTTCGTGGTCCGGGGTTTCTTCGCGTCCGTCGTTCCGCGCATTTCTTTCTTGCCGGCAGGGCTTTTCGAGTAAACCTTCAGCGCCGAGGACAGCGTGCCGGCGTCGGACTCCTTGATATGGGTCCGCAGGAATTTATGGGCGTCCTCAATCGACGTGCCCTCGGGCAAGTGATCCGTCTTAATAAGGTACTCGTAGGCCTGCTCATCCAGGGCGACGGCCGATGAATTCAGATGATAGAGCGTGAAAAACGCATTGGCATGCTCGCTGAGGCCGTCGATCGATTCGAGGAACGATGACGCCGCCTTCTTGCCGAGCGCCTTGAGAAAGCCCAGATCGACTTCGTGAACCTGGTTGTAGATTCCCGTCAGCACCGTCGACACTTCCTCGGCGATCGGCCGCACGCGCGGATAATTCACGCCGATGATCTGGACGAGCTCGGCGACCGGCGTGACGCGGAGATCGTTCATATCCACAGTGGATTCGTTGAGCCGCGCCAACGCCTCGGCGGCCTTCTTCTGCGTCGTGGATCGGGAGAGAATCCCGAGAAGCAGCGTATCAACCGCACCCTGAACTTCGACGGGCGGATCCTTCTGGGCCTCTTTCTTGATCTTCCCGAGCAGCTTCTTGATTTTCTGTGCGTATTTCGTCGCGTTCTTCATCGAGTCTATTCCTTAGTTGCCCTCGGCGATGTCGTCGTCCCGATCGATCGCCGGCGCCTCGTCGTGAGGACTCTCAGGTGGTTCGTCTGTCAAGTCGCCCGCTCTGACTTCGTCCAGGGCGCGAATCGTGTCGATCGCCTTCTTGAAACCGATATCGAGATGAAATCGCAGAATGGGGCACTGCCGCATGTTGATCTGCTTGGCGAGGCGCGTCTGAATCATCCCGCGCGCGCTTTCGAGACCGCGAATCGACGTCTTTGATTCGTTCTCCGAACCCATGACGCTGACGTAGACGTCCGCTACCCTGTAGTCGGGTGAAACCTCGACGCGCGTCACGCTCGTAAAGCGATGGACGCGCGGATCGTTGATTCGGTTCGCGATCGCATCGCTGACGACGTCTCTGACGAAATGGGAAATTCGCTCTTTGCGGTGTGCCATCTGAATATGAATGCGGCGGGCTGCGGACGCGCCCGGCTACATCAACTCCAACTCGTAGTCCGACAACGACGCGTACGGATTGCCTCGGACTTCATCCACGATCTTGGAAAGGCAGCTCTCCGTGAATCGGCGATCGTTCGATACCATCGCGATGCCGATGACGCATCGGCGGTGTTCGTCCAGTTCGTCCACTTCGGCGACGGAAATGTTGTGCTTGTTGCCAAGCCGATCCTTGAGACTCTTCACGACGCGGCGCTTGTCCTTGAGGGAATTCGCGCCGGGAATGACAAAAGACAATCGAAGCGTGCCGACAACCATGGTTCCGCAACTCAGCCGGCGACGCTGCGCCGCCCCGCCGACAACGCTTCTCCCGCTACTGCGACATCTCGAGGGTTCGCGCGATCTCGATCACCTCGAATGCCTCGATCACGTCGCCCGGTTTCACGTCGTCGAACTTCTCGATGCGGATACCGCACTCGAATCCGGACTTCACTTCCTTCACGTCGTCCTTGAACCGCCGCAAGGAATCGAGCTCCGCCGAATCCACGACCACGACGCCGTCCCGAACCACGCGAACCTTGTAGTTGCGGTTGAATACACCGTCGCGAATGTAGCAGCCCGCGACCTTTCCGACTTTCGAAATATGGAAGATCTCGCGCACTTCGGCCATGCCGCGGCTTTCGATCTTCTTGTCGGGCGTCAACAGGCCTTCCAGCGCCGCCTTGATCTCGTCGCTGACTTCGTAGAGAACGCGATACGATCGGATGTCCACGCCGGCATGATCGGCCATTCGCGTGATCGCCGGATCCGGCGCGATATAGAACGCGATGATGATCGCGTTACTCGCCTTCGCCAGCGTGATATCCGACTCCGTCACCGTTCCGACGCCTGCATGCAGGATCGAGAGCCGAACCTCGTTGCTCTGGAAGTTGGACAACTCCTGCCGCAACGCGTCGATCGACCCTTGCGCGTCGGCGCGGATGATGACGTTCAGTTCCGGAATCTTGCCTTCGGCGGCCGTCGCGAAGATCGACTCGAGCGTCGTCGGCTTGGAGACGGCGACGAGTTCCTTCTCGCGGCGACGCTTGCCGGCTTCCTCGGCGATGTCCTTGGCGCGACGCGCGCTCTTCATCACGTAGAACTTGTCGCCCGCTTCCGGGACATCGCTCAGCCCCATCAGAACGACCGGCGTGGCCGGGCCGGCCTTCTTCAGTTCCTTGCCCTTATCATCCTTCATCGAGCGAATACGCCCGTGCCCCGGACCACAGACGATCGTGGCGCCGGTCTTCAACGTCCCTTCCTGCACCATGACCGTCGCTACGACGCCGACCTTTTCGTCGCGCCGGGCCTCGATCACTGTCCCCATCGCCGGAATCGTCGGATCCGCCTTCAGATCCAGGACCTCCGACAGCGTCGCCAGGTGCGCAAGCAATTCATCGATGCCTTGCCCTGTCGTCGCCGACGTCTTGACGACGTCCGTTTCGCCGCCCCAATCGCCGCTGGGCGTCAACCCGTGCTCGGACAGCTGTCCGTAAAGCTTGTTGATGTCGTGATTCAGGTCGATCTTGTTCAACGCGACGACGATCGTCGTATCCGCCGCCTTGGCGTGATTGATCGCCTCCAGCGTCGTCGGCATGATGCCGTCGTCGGCGGCGACAACGAGGACGACGACGTCCGTCATGTGCGCGCCGCGCGCTCGCATCGCCGTAAACGCGGCATGGCCCGGCGTATCCAGGAACGTGACGATCTTGTCATCGACCTTGACTTGATACGCACCGACATGCTGCGTGATGCCTCCGGCCTCGCCCGCGGCGACTTTCGTCTTGCGAATGCGATCCAGAAGACTTGTCTTACCATGGTCGACGTGCCCGAGAACCGTCACGATCGGCGGACGCGACGCGAGGTTCTTCCGTTCGATCGCCGCGAATTCTTCGGCCACTTCGTCGAGCATCGTCTTCGCTTCTATGACTGACAGCTCGATTCCGTAATCGAGGCAGACCATCTGCGCCTGATCCGCCGTGATCGAACCGTTCGGATTGGCGTTCACGCCGAATTCCTCGCGGAGCTTTCGAATGATCGCCAGGACCTGGATGCCGCTCTCACGCGACAAATCGCGGATCGTGATCGGCTCCGTCACCACAACCGCTTCCTTCTTCGTAATCGGCGTGGGGCCCTTGCCGCGTCGGCTGCTGGGACGATCCACGGCGCGAATGCCGCCGATGCCGCGGCCCTGCGCGCGAGCGATCCGTTCGCGCATTTCTTCGACGCCGCGCTCGCGCCATTCCTTGAACAGCTCCTCGCTCTTGTCGCGATCGTCGCGACCGCCGCGCTTGTGACGCGGACTGCGATTCGACGCGTCCTTCGCTTCCGGAACGCGCCCCGATGCACCGCCCCGCGCCGGTGCACGACCGCCTCGTCGTCCCTCTTCCTCCATCTCGGCCGCCGGCGGCGGGCCGGATCGACCGCCGCCTGAACGGAACGACGATCGTGCCGCCGGGCGCGGCGCTTCGACGCGCTCGGGCCGATCGATCCGCACGAGATTCGGGCCCTTCAGGGCGGCGGGCTTCGGAATATTCTGCGGCCCCGCGATGACCGGCGGCGCCTCTTCCTTGGGCTCGACGACTTCCGGCGGCGCAGGTTCAACGGGTGCGACCGCGGCCGCTTCCACTGTCTCAGCCGGCGCTTCCGCGGCAACCTTGAGCGATTCGGCCGGCGCTTGCTCGATCGTCGGCGCCGCGACGGTTTCTATCTCTGTGATCGTAGATTCACCTGCTTCTTTCACCAGCGCGGGCGCTTCGGCCGCCACGGCCGGGGGCTCCGCCTCGACGCTCGGCGAAGGCGTCTCGACCGGCGCGGGCGTTTCGGCCTCGACAGCCGACGGTTCCGCGTCCGGCTGTGTCGGTTCTTCGACCGCCTTCGGCTTCTTCTTCCGCTTGACCTTCTTCAGATTGACGCGCGCGGATTCTTCGTGGGTCGTGTTGTGCGCCCCCTCGCTGAACCACTCGCGAATCGTCGCCTCCAGTCCGGCGGAAACGACGTGCATGTGGTTCTTGATCTCGATGCCCTCGGCGGTGCACTTGGTGATAATCGCCTTGCTCGTGACATCAAGCTCTTTTGCGAGAGTATGAATTCTCTGTTTCTTTTCAGCCAAAGGGTGTCTCCACGACCACTTGTCGATCGCCGTCGTCATCCGTGCGACGCGTTGCGATCCTCATTCAATTACCGACCGCAGTTCCTATTCGCTCGCCTTCGTCTCGGTCGATTCATCATCCGCCGGAGCCGCATCCGTGCCCGCCGCGATGACGACTTCATCGTCCGTCGACGGCGACGCGACGTTCGCGTCCGTGCCTGTATCTGTTTGTGATGCCGCCTCGTCGACCGCATCGGTTTCACTCGCCGCCGATCCAAACGGCGATTCGCCATCCGTCGGAGCAGCGGAGGTTTCTTCCTCAATGATGCCGGCAGCCTTCTTCCGGGCCAGCTCGGCCTTCGCCACTTCGTCCGCCGCCTTCTGCGCCGCCTGTTCCGCCTGAACGATCTTCGCCTCGGCCGTACAGGCCTCGACGATTCGGGCAGCAAGCGCCTCGTCCAATTGCAACTCGCGAACCAGCGGCGCCGCACCGACTTCATCGACGTCCAGCACGTTAATCAGACCCATCAAGGAGACGCGCTCAGTGATGACGTCTTCCATGCCTTCGACCTTCTGCAGCGTTGCCGCAAGTCGATCGAGACCCTTGTTGAACTCCGTCGGCGTGAGGATGTCGATGTCCCAGCCTGTCAATCGCGCCGCCAATCGCACGTTCTGACCGCGCTTGCCGATCGCGAGCGACAACTGGTCTTCCGGAACGACAACCGTCGCGCGACCGAGTTCGAAACACAGCGCCGTGTCCTGGATCTCGGCAGGCTTCAGCGCGTTGGCGATCAGGATCTGCGACGACTCGTTCCAGCGAACGATGTCGATCTTCTCGCCGCCCAGTTCCTCGACGATGTTCTTGATGCGGCTGCCGCGCACGCCGACGCAGGCGCCGACCGCATCGACTTTCGTGTCAATCGACGAAACAGCCAGCTTGGTTCGATAGCCCGCCTCGCGCGCCAGCGCCTTGATTTCAATGATCCGCTCGGCGACTTCAGGCACTTCCAGCTCGAACAACCGCCGAATGAAGTCCGGATGGCTGCGACTCAGAATGATCTTCACCTGGTGCGGCGCTTCGCGCACATCCAGAATCAAGGTTCGAATGCGTTCGCCCGGCTGATGCGTCTCGCCCGGAATCTGCTCGCTGCGCGGAAGGAAACCGTCGGTCCGCCCCAGGCTCACCAGCATCGCGCCGCCTTCGAAGCGGGCGACTGTTCCCGTGACGATCGTGCCCTTGCGCTCGATGAACTCTTCGAAGATGCTGCCGCGCTCGGCTTCGCGAATGCGCTGGATCATCACCTGCTTGGCTGTCTGCGCCGCGATGCGCCCGAGCTCCGCCATGCTGATGATGCGATCGTCCGCCTTCGCACCGATATCGCCCGTCAGCCGATCGATCTCGACTGCCACCTCTTCGACATCGGGATATTTCTTGCGAATGGCCGTCTCCATCGCCGTCTCGAGATCACCCAGGACGAGGTCCTTGTCGATGTTCTTGTCGCGGGCGAGGCCGTCTACAATTCGCAGTAAGTCTGAACTCATGATTCCATCTCTCATATTCGAATGTCATGCGGAGTCCGGCGTCCGCACTCGCCTCAGATGTTGGTCGGACGCAATCCGCACGCCCGCAAAAATTCCAACAAAAAAGTGGGCACTTCGTGAAGCCCACTCTTGATCGGTGCTGTCCATCCGGCGGGCACCGTCATCCGCCTGCGTCGTCGCATTTTTTGCGGCGAAGTCAACGCATAACGATCCCTCGGGTCGTCAGACCGATTCCCCGGCGCAAGACCGGGAGAGCGCGATGAGCCCGGCTAACTCGCACGGGCCCGTGCCTCATCCTGAGTTGGCGAACACAGATTCATACCCATTTCGCCTGACTCAAAAACATGAACGCGGTTCATGTCGATCATCACTTCCGTATCGCAGCCTTCGTCCACCGGGGCGCGGGCGTCCACCCGTGCGACCAGCCGATGTCCGCCTGCCGCGGTCAAATACACGTCTTTCCGATCCCCCAGCGGTTCCACCAGAGTAACCGTTACGCCGAGGGTTGCAACATCCGGACTCTCGGATTTCTCGCCGAAACTCAGCGAATCCGGCCGAAATCCCAGCGTCAGGGCGTCCTTGCGATACGTCGCCAGCGGCTCCATCAAACTCGCCGACAATCGCAGCCGAATCGGCCCGGCGTCGAAATAAACGCCTCCCGGCTCCCGATGCACGGCCCCTTCCAGGAAATTCATCGGCGGCATGCCGACGAACGACGCCACAAATCGGTTGGTCGGCCGGGCATAGATCTCCAGCGGCGGTGCACACTGCTGGACGACTCCGTCCTTCATGACCACGACACGATCCCCCAGCGTCATCGCCTCTTCCTGGTCGTGGGTGACGTATATCGTCGTCGTCCGGAATCGTCGCTGAATCCGCTTGATCTCCGACCGCATCTCCACACGGAGCTTGGCATCCAGGTTGCTCAATGGCTCGTCAAACAGAAAAACGCTCGGGTTGCGGACAATCGCCCGGCCGACGGCCACGCGCTGCCGCTGACCGCCCGAGAGGGCCTTGGGTCTGCGATCCAGCAGGTCGCCTATTCCGAGGAGCTTCGCCGCCTCTCGAACCTTGTTATCAATGTCAGCACGCGACAGACCGAGCTCCTTGCGACGGAGCTTCAGGCTGAACGCCATGTTCTTGTACACCGTCATGTGCGGGTACAGGGCGTAATTCTGGAAGACCATCGCAATGTCGCGGTCTTTCGGCGGCAGGTCATTCACGACGCGATCGCCGATCGAAATCGTCCCGGAACTGATCTCCTCGAGACCCGCAACCATCCGGAGCGTCGTGCTCTTTCCGCAGCCAGAGGGGCCCACGAGGACGATGAACTCCTCGGGCTGTATCACCAAACTGACGTTGTCGACCGCCTTGACGCCGCCGGCGTAGATCTTGACGACATCATTGAGCGTGACGCTGGCCATTTGTATGAGTTGATCCTCGACCCAGAAATACGAAAAATACGATTATAGATTCTTGTTAATCTGTGTCAAACCTAAGCTTAAGGCTGATTGAGCACGCCAGATGCGAGATTCCGCGCTCCAAAACCTGAAGGGACTGGGGCGCCCGCCCGGGTCATTTGCATGCCTCGAATCTGAACACCGGATCGAACAATTCGACGTCGACGAAGGCCGCGACGTTCGGGTCCTTGATGAGGGCGACTTTGATCGTGTCGACCGTGAATTCCGCATCGAAGTTGCTCTCGATCGCACGACCCATGCCCTCGAGAACCAGTAGATCGGCGCTTCGGGCCTCCTCGCAGCATTCCGGCGTGAGATCCCGCAGATCGATGAGCGGCGACGTGCAGCCGGACGCGACAACACGGATTTGCCGGCCGCGAAGCATCGATCGGAACAGATCGTCCAGCTCCGCGGCCCGTTCGAGTAAAGGGCCGAGCTCGGCGGCCGTGACGTCGTTTAGGGCGGGATCGCTGTTGGCCGCGAGGACAATCTCGAGGCCGCAGCGGGCGAGATGGCGAACGAAGGGGAAAATCCCCAGCACGATGTCGGGACCCGCGTTGTCAACGAACACCAGGGCTTTTCGATAGGACCTCGAAGTGTCGCACAGCCGCCGGGCCCAGGCGTCGAGGCCATCGAACGGCCACGGCCGATTCCGGACGCGTCGCCGGGCTTCGAGAAAACCGTGGTCCTTCTCGGCGAACGCATCGACCGCGGCCTTTGAGCCCATGTCGAAGAGGTTGCCCGCGAAGAGACCGCGGGCGAGGAGTTCGGGCATTTCGCTTTCGGTCCGTCTGTCGAAATCGGCAAGCAGGTCGGCGAATTCGCGAAAAGCGACATCGTTCTCGCGCGACTTGAGATCGTGGAATGGATCGGGATGGTTGAAACGCTGGAGCGTCTCGTCGCGGTATTTCGTGAGTTCGAGGACTGTGAGCTCGCCGCGCAGTGCGGGCTCGCGACGGAGTTGCTCCAGACCGGCAAGATAGGCGGCATGAAACGCGGTCCACTCCGCCTGATCGCGGAATCGCGCGCCGGCGACGGGCAAATCGCCAAGCGTCTCGACATGACGCTCGAACAGCGCGATCCAATAGTCGCGAGCGACGGCATCCGCAAGTAGATCCTGAATGCAGGGTCGGTACGCGTTGGGGTTCGCGAGCAGCGGAAGGGTTGGCATGAACGGGAAAGTAATTCGATTTTTCGCCACGGTCCATCGGCGTCGCAGACCGATTGCGCCGTGCAAAACGAGTCCCCCCCGCAAATTGGCGCAAATTGTGCAAAATCCGACGGCGATTTCCGGCCTGCGGGAAACGAGATTGAACGACGCGCGCTGTCATGCCGCGATTTGGGCTTGACCGTTGTTCCGCGAGTGATGAGGAGCGTCGGCGCCCCCGGCATGCCGACCTTGAGGGTCGGCATGGCACCCGGCGAGGGAATCACTCCGCGATCGGAGGCACGGCTGACTTCCTCGCGAGGCGGCACTGCTTAAGAGCAGTGGCACCCGGCTGACATCGTCATCGCCCCCGGCATGCCGACCTTGAGGGTCGGCATGGCACCCGGCGAGCGTTCTCGACGAGTGAAGAAACTATCGCCGATACAGGTCGAAGTAGGCGCTTGCGGACTGATTGCGTCGCTTTCCAATATTTAGTTCATAGTCGAGGCGCAGCTGGAGACGATCGCCGTCAATCCCGATGTCGCCACCGAGCATCTTGCGGAATCCGACTTTCGACTCATCGACCGCATCGATCAGCACCATCTTGTCCCCCTTGATAACGAATGCGATTCGATACCGAAGACGGCATCCGCTTCCGACGACAGCCTCGAAGGTGTTGCCTCTGCGCGCCGTGATCTTCATATAGCCGGTGCCGCGTTGGTTGAGGCTCGTCGTGAAGCCTCCGCCCCACTTTGTTCCCCTGTCGAGATTGATCGGTGCGGCGGGCTTGTCATCCTTCTTGTCGTCCTCGGTCTTGACCGGCGCAGGCGCCTTTACGGGAACAGTCTTGATGCGAATCTGGCTGAACACGACATCCGCCTTCATCGCGATGAGTCCCAACGCGCCTTCGCCGACATCCGCGCCGCCGGCGATCGCAAGGTCGCCGTCTTCCGCATTGTGAACAGCGACGCGCTTGCCGTTGACGCAGGCCTCGACGGATTCTGCCCGAACCTTGACGACGATCTTCATGTCCGTGTTGCTCTCAAGGCTTGCGCCGGCCTTGTCGCCCCGAACAGCGTTCTGACCCGTCGCCCCGCCCCCAGCCAGGGCGAAACCGTCGGTCCCCTCGCCGATGGATCCGCCGATCATGTAACTGAACGACGACTCGCCCCAGGGCACGATGACGCCGATTGGACCGTCGCCGTGAAGGCGCTTGAATTCGATGCGAACGTTAAATTCCCCCTCGGGCGCGGCGGGCAGGCGGAAGAGGGCGAGATCGGTGTCACGGCAGCGGACCGCGTCGTTGCCGGCGTTCTTCTTCCACTGACCGGCGACGGCGGCGTCGCCCAGATCGACTTCGGGAATGATGTTCGTCACCGCGGCCCCGGCGGTCATCGGCATTGCACAGAGGAATGCGGCGACAACGATCCTGGATCCGACGTTTGCATACCTTCGATTCACGATTCACTCCTTTGCGACATGGCGAAGAACTGTCCAATCGACTCGATGGGTTGTATCCGGGGCCCGTTTCAGACCGGTGTTACTTCTTCAAGCGGGAAAAATGGTGGGCAGCAGTCAAAATGGAGAAGATTTTTCCTACGCCACGAATCGGCGTTCGGTCCGGAGGCGGCTCGAGAATTGTGGGGGCGTGTCAGCGAGTGAATCACTCGGGGCTCGGAGGCACGACCGGCATCTTCGCGCCCCGACACTGCTTTAGAGCAGTGGCACCCGACACGGCGGCATTGCGCCGGGCGTGTTAGGATAACCTGCATGAGTGATTCGAGGCCGGAGAATACGATTCCAGAAATCGTGCGCGTGCTGCCGCATCCGGACGCGAAACTGCACATCGACGGACTCCGGCGGGTGTTCCGGGTCATGCTCGGAATCGGGATAGTTTTTGGCGCTTTCGCAGTGATCTCATTGTTCGGGCCCCTGTCGAGGCGCATGGTCGGTCCGATCCCGTTCCGATACTTGTGTCCGATTTGCACACTGATCGCCCTGTCGCCGCTCTATGGCATCGCCAGGGCCAATCGTCGATTCGTTGAAGAGTGGCGCAAGGAAGTGGACGCGTCGGCGCGTGACGAATGCTCGCACCCGCTTGGCCAGCAGTTGCGCGTCGCCTGGCATGCGAGGCGGCGTTGTCCGAACCCATCGCGCATCAAAAAGATCGTCGAGGCGGCGCCAAGATCCGAACGACCCACGCTGATCGTGATGGGCATGCAGGATATGCCAGAGATCGGTGATCGCTTCTTCGAACCGATCGTTTTCTCACCGGGCGAGATTCAGCGTTCGTCAGGCTTCGTGCTCTGGATGGGCATCGCGTTCCTTGCGATCGCTGCACTCGCGTACTTCGGCATCATTCCGTCACTCGCCCGTTTCCCACTGCAGCAGGGGATAATCAACGTTGTGCTGGGAACTGTTCTGCTGTTCTTTTATGTCGCTTTCCGGCCGACTTATCTGCGGTTCGCCCCAGGGAGAATTCAGTTCATTCGATATGCAATGCTTCGCCGACGAACGCCGATCATTGAAGACTATTCGATGGGTCCGGGCGTCGTCGCCATCGTTCACTCGGATATCTTTCCGCCGAAGCACTTTCGTGAACTTGTTGAGAAAAAGAGGTCCCGGACGACTGCACCCCCACAACCCCCGTCCAATGCCGTGTCGCTTCTTCTGTACAGGAACGGACGTTGGCGCTCCATCTCGACGGTGCAAATGGGCAAATCGAAGAGCGAGCTCATCGACGCCTTCTGGAGCGCCGTACTCAGCACAGCGCGGCAGCCGGAACTGGGGGATACGCTTTCGGTATAGAGCACATCGAATCGACATTCCTGCCTTCGGCAGGAAGCATGGGATGAGTGCGCATCACTGCTTCAGGAAGTCGGCCTGTCCGAAGACGCTTCTCTTCTGATGCCCTTCAGGCGTCAGGTCGTAATTGAGCATCATGACTGTTCCATACGACATTCGCAGCATTTGAATGTTCCTGAATTCCCGCTTGCCCGATTTCGATCGATCCTGAATGTTTCGCACCAGCGTCGAATCGCCGTCCGGGTTGAATTCGAATGCGTACGCCTGATCGTCGCCGATCTGCAGCAATACGGAATACCATCCGCCCGTCAGACCCGTAATCTTCACTGTGCACGTATCCGGCGAGCGAATGTCATCGGAATAGGCCCCTTTCCAGACCTCCCCCACGGCAAGCTTGGGAAACGATGGGCCCGTCTTTGGGCCTTCGGGCTTGGGCGGCGGTTTAGGCTTCGGATTCTTTGATTCGAATGTGTCGAAAATAGAATTGCCGTGTACGAACTCATTCTTATGACGCTCGTCGTTCAGCGTGTAATGAAATACGAGCGACGCCATACCATCGGAGAATATCTGCAACTGCAGCAACGTGAATAAGCGCGTCCCTTTCGACCAGCGATCCCGGATGTTCTCGACGACGAACCGATCCTTGAAATAGTGAAAGTCGAACTCCAGCGTGCCGGAATTGGCAAACTCAACGACGGCATGGAAATCGTCCTTGTTACGGCTCGTGATTTCCATCGTGCAGGGACCGCCGCCGGGAACGGACGTCGAGTACTCGCCCTTCCACTTGTCGCCGACGGAGATCTCGGGCGGTGGCTCTTTCCTGTTTGGCGTCGGCTTATCCGCGGCCTTCTTGTCGTCGGGCTTCTTGATCGGCCGAGGCGACTTGGACTTGCTGACGACGAGCCTGGCCTTTCGAAAAGCGACGCCGGCGTTAATTGCGACGAGGCCCAGCTTGTCGTACTCGTCGATGACGTTGTCCCACGTCGCGATCTCGCCCTGGCCCTCACGCAGCTCTGCGACGAGCTTGCCGTTCACTTTGGCCCTGATGGCGCCGCCTTTGACGCTCAGGACAATCTTGATCGTCTCATTGTTCTTAACGACGACAGGCTTCTCGTCCCCTTTGATCGCGTTCTGCCCCGTGCAGCCGCCTTTGGTGAGCGTGAACCCCTCGGTGCCATCCTCCTTTGACCCACCGACGAGGAACATGCCCATGACGTCACCGTACGGGAAGTAAACACCGAACGGACCTTCGGAATCGAATCGCATGCACTCGACGCGGAACGTGAAGTCGCCGTCGGGCCTGCCCGCGAGATCCAGCCCAGCGATGTCACACGTCTGGCAGCGGATCATGTCCGGGTTCTTGGGGCTCCGCTCCCATTGCCCATTGAGTGCTGCCTTTTTGACGTCGAGCTTTTTGAAGAGATCGACGGCGCTGGCGATATTCGGCGCGGTGATGAGGGTGATGATCGCGATTATTAGCAGGATGGGTTGAGACTTCGTCTTGTGCTTCATGGCGGGGGTCCTTTCGTTCACCGGGCGGGCCTTTGGGGGTATTTGGGGGCGGGCGCGCGCCGGTGTCTCTGGCGTGATATGAATATAGCGAAACTGGGTGATGATTCACAAGGGGGGACGGGGGGCTAGTCGATTTGCACTATGCGGGTGGGCTGATGGATGACGAGGTCGAGCGCGGTATTGGTAGCTGGCGCAGATGTACTTTGTGCACGATCGCGTGGAGGCGGAAGCGATCAATCGCGCGAGTGCGGCTACATGCCAAGCCACGACCGCCGATGGCCGCGGCTTGAAAGAGCGGACTCCATTTCACGTCAATTCAATGATCGTTATCACTGTCACTTAGCGTCGGTCCTTGCACACTCTCACCTATCTGATTGCCATAGCCGAAGAGCCCGGGTGCAACGAGCGCTTTGAGGAATTTCAGTTTGTCTTCCGGCATCAGTTCAACCAATTCCACCAGGAGCGAATCCGAATAGTTTAGTGCAAGAACTTTGGCTCCGTCAGTGGATATCAATATGTAACCGTAATCGCTATTCCAAATCCCATCGAAGCGCGATAGATCCTCACCGCTCTTGCGCACTGCATTCCACGGATACGACGTGGAATCCCCGTATTCGCTATACGAGCCCGTAAATGCCTTTCCATCTTCGGAAAGCTCAAACGACCCCTCCCCCGTCCATTCGCCGTCTTCCGAATAACGGAACTTCATCTTGCGACCATCGATCTCACCCTCAAGGAGATCCACTGTGCTGCCCTTTGGCGCTTTCAATCGATCGAGCTCAGCCCGAGCCTCGTCGAATGCCTCCAGACGCAATGCGACGATCGCGCGGAAGCCACTGAGAACAGCCGGCTCCTCAGTCCCAGATTGCTTGAATAGTCGCCTTGCACGATCGAGTACCTCCATCGATTCCCCAAATCGCTCAAGCCTACAAAGAACGGCACCGAGAGTTAATTGGTAACTGGCGTTTGTGGAATTCAAGTCAACCGCACTACTTGCAGCTTCATAAGCCAGGGCGATTCGATCCTTCACGACACCTGGGGTTTGCGCGTCAGCCCATGCCATCCTGTCTAGAAGCGCTGGGTCCCTCATCCACTCGCGCACACGATTTCGCACAATCTCCCTCACCGCCTTGTCTAGGTCGACCGCAAACTCAGGCTTGCTGACCACTCGCAAGACTTCTGCGGGATACACATATTGTGCGCTCAGTTCAGCCAGATACGACTCCACGTCCGCCGCCAACTCGGCAAGCCGGCGGTCGAGCGCCCGCAAGAGGACAGTCTTGCGAACCTGCGGCGTATCGGCATCGGACAAGATCGCCTGCTCGACTCGTGATCTGACAGTCAGATTCTCAAGCGCATTGTCCACATGATCACGAGCTTTGTTAAATTCCGACTCTCGGGTTTTCGCAGCCAACTGCTGAGCCGACCAAGGGCGAAAATCCCAGACTAGACAATCGCCCCCGGCGAAACGAATAACAAGCCGTGCGCCATCCGGCGACAATTCCAACGCATCAGGGACGTCATCCAGGCGGATCGTTGCCAATTCACGACCCGAAGTCGTGCCGACGAATCGGATACTGCGATCCGCACGAGCCTCGATTCGACGCAAACCGTCCCGGGTGACGACAGTCTTCGCTCTGTCTATAAACAACGAATCGACCCATCCGAGTTCGTCGAGCACGGCAAGCTTCAAGTTCTCATTCATCGCCTCAGAGTAAGGGATGCGCCATTCCGGCCAACTAGGTTGATTCAAGGAAAATGCCACGAGCATAGAATTGCAAAACACGTAATCCAGAGCGCCCGAATCGTCCAGCCTCGCTTGGACTGGCGGCGTATCTTCTCCCGCAGGAACGTGAAAATCGGGAAACTTCACACCATCGACATACGTTCCATCTCTCGCAAACAGCTTCGCTCCGCGAGGTGACACCAAGGCGATGACGCTGGCGACAGGATCAATTATCGCGCGACATCCCGGGATTTCGTCGTCATACCAGATTGGCTGACAAACCGGCATACCCATCCGATTCCACAATTGAACGCAACATGACGACTCGGCCAGGACGTAGTCCCCCTCGGCGACAAACGTATATTTCCGATTGTTACCGGGAAGCCGAATAGGCTTTCCTATCGCCTCTCCTGATACAGCGTCTCGCAGAGTCGCGCCGTACTTCATTGTCACGAGCACTTCGGATCCATCCGGGCTGTACTCTGCTCGTTGAGCATCCTTTATCTCCCATAGTATTGCTGTAGCATTGTCTACTCCTGAGATATCGAATACTGCGATCTGCCCGCTCCCTGAGACCAGTAACTGACGACTATCTTTTGAGAACTCCATACCGTACAAGCCATCGCTGTCGGGAAGCCGGTTGATTTCCCGGGACGACTCAATTTCCCAGATTCCAATCCCACCATCAGATAGTGCGATCGAAACCAATCGACCATCTCCGCTAATACACAAATTACTCGCGCCGCTTGAGAACGTAATCGCGTTACCAAGCTGAACTGCGCTTCTGCAATTCCAGATTTTGACGTCATTCTCATGCCGACTCAAAGTAATCAGTCGGTTCCCGTCTGGAGAAAATGCCCAACGGTGAAGGTTGGTGCGTTCAAGCGGCTCGCCTACGCGCCGACCGCTCAGATCCCAGAGACATGGAAACGAACCGCTAGACATCGTCAGGATTCGCTGACCGTCCGGGCTGAAGTGTGCTTTAAGGTCACTACCTTCTTGGCGGATCGGTTCGCCGATTGGCACACCACTGATGGACCAGAGCCGAACCCGCGAATCGACGCCGGTTGTTAGAAACTGCTTTCCATCGGGACTGAATTCTGCCGCCGTGATTCGATCGCCATGCCGAATTGGTACGCCGATTTGCGCACCGGAGTTAACGTTGATAATCTGAGCACTGTCGCGTGATATTGCCAATAGAATTGGCGACACTTGGCACGGAACAACCTGGTCCAGATTGGGAATCGCATACCGTATACCATCCGCCTTGAGTTTGAGAAGTTGCCATTCCCAACTCTGAAACGCTGCCGGGCACTGGTTCAATTTGTCCTTTGCTTCAGGCCACTTGTTCGCCGCCATCGCCATCTGTGCTTCACTGATATTGGCAGCATATGCTTCCAATTCTGCCGCTTGGCGCTGTTTGTCGGCAATCGCCCGCTGGCTTGCCTCGCCTTGGCGCGCGAGTTCGGCACGCCTGTAAAAGATGGCCATTACAAGCGTCGAGCAGATGAGAATCAGCGTAACGAATGCCCCCGTTAAGACAGCGCCCCTATTCCGCCTCACAAACTTCCTAACCCGATACCCAACCCCCGGCGGCGCCGCCACAACCGCCTCTCCCGCCAAGTGCCGCATCACATCCGCCGCCAGCTGGTTGGGGCTCTCATACCTTCGCGCCCGGTCCTTATCCAGTGCCTTCATCACGATCCAGTCGAGTTCGCCGCGGACGAGGCCGCTGAGTTTGTCCGGCTCCGCCTGCCGCGCCGCCGCCGTTTCGGCGAGCGTCTCCAGGCTGCGCGACAGTCGTACGCTCGGCGCGGGGGGTTCCTCCTCCTTGATGATCCGCTGCATTTCCGCGAAGGCCGCCGAGCGGAGGCGCTTTGCGTCGAATGGCGTCGCGCCCGTCAATAGTTCGTAAAGCAGCACGCCGAGGGCGTACACGTCCGTGCGCGTGTCGATGTCGGGCGAGCCTTCCGCCTGTTCGGGGCTCATGTACTCGGGTGTGCCAATCAACTGGCGGTGTTCCGTGAAGAACGTCTTGTCCGTCAGCCGGGCGCCTGTCGCCTTGGCGATGCCGAAGTCGATCACTTTCGCGAAAGGCCTGCCGTCGCTCATCGAGACGAGCACGTTGTGCGGTTTGAGATCGCGATGGATCACGCCCTTCGTGTGCGCATGCTGCACGGCCTGGCAGACTTGCGCGAACAGATCGAGGCGCTGGCGCACGTCCAGTTTGTGAGCGTCGGCGAAGTTCGTGATCGGATCGCCGACGACGTATTCCATCACGAAGAACGGCCGGCCCGAATCCGTCGCACCGGCATCCAGCACGCGGGCGATGTGCGGATGATCCATCAACGCCAGCGCCTGCCGCTCCGCCTCGAACCGCGCGACGACCTGCCGCGTGTCCATGCCGAGTTTGATGATCTTCAGCGCGACGCGGCGGCGGACAGGGCGCTCCTGTTCCGCCATGAAGACGGTGCCGAACCCGCCCTCGCCAATCTGCTGGAGGAGCTTGTAGCGACCGACGCGGACGCCGGCGGTCTCCGTGATCGGCGAGGCAGCGAGCGTCGATGCGTGGTCGTCGGCGTTGTTTGGTTGTCGCGGGGACGCTGGGGAGGCATTGGGCGCCTGGTCGCCTGCACTGCTTAAGAGCAGTGGCACCTCGTCATCGGCACTGCTTGAAAGCAGTGGCACCCTTTCCTGGTCGCGGGGGATTCTCGGGATGGCGACGGTCGGATTGGCGAGGAAGGGATCATCGGAGTCGGCGATTTCGATCAGCGCTTCGACGCGGCGGCGCAGTTCGTCGTCATCGGCGCAGCGCTCGGCGAGCAGCGCGGGGCGCGCTTCGGGCGGCGCCTGGAAGACTTCGTCGAAGATGGCTCGCAGCTTGTTGCGATCGGGTTCCATGGGGTCTTCCTTCGCGGCGCGGCGTGCCGTTACGGGGCTTGGCGGCGGCGGGCTCGTTTCATGATTCCGATTCCCGTTCGATCGTCTCCTTCAGCCAGGCGCGGGCGAATGCCCATGCGCGCGTGACGGTCGGTTCCGAGACGTTCAGCACGTCGGCCGTCTCCTTCGCCGTGAGCCCCGTGAAGTATCGCAGCCGGACGACGCCGGCCGCCTGCGGGTCCACTTTCTCCAAGCGACAAATCGCGTCGTCGAGAATCAGGAATCCGGAATTTTCTTTCTCAGAGTCCGGATCGGGCAGTCGACTGAGCTCGATGGCGGCGCGGCGTGCGTCCGGACCGCCGCGGCGACCGGCGCTGCGGGCGCGGGCGTGATCGATCAGGACGCGGCGCATGGCCTGGGCGGCGGCGGCGTAGAAGTGCGCGCGATTTCGCCAGGGAACGTCGCGCGGTTCCGCGAGCCGAAGAAACGCGTCGTGCACGAGGACTGTCGCGGAAAGCGTGTGATCCGGCCGTTCACGATGCATGAGCTTCGCGGCGGACTGTCGCAGCTGCTCGTAAAGCGTGTCGGTCAGGGGTTGAGCGCCATCATGGATTGAAGATGCCTCAGGGAAGGCAGCGCCATTCGATTCGGTATTGCCCGGCGAGTTGAAAGCGCCGGATTCAGGTATTGGGGGATTGTCGGCCATGCCGAGACTATATCGAATCAGAACGACGCATCACAAGGGAATCCAATCCGGCGCGCCGCTGAAGGCCGCCGGCCCGAACCCGTCACTTGCAAATCAACGCGAAACACCGGTCAAGGTAGTCAGACGTGTCGCTGCGCCTGCGGCCCGGCAGTCGATCGGCGACGTCGTCCCGCAGTTGGCAGAAATTTGCGAGAGTTTGCGAGAGTTTGCGGGAGTTTGCACGACTTTTTTTCCCGGAGCCCGGATTCAGGAGACGGCTGCAAAGTGATTCCACAACGACCAGCCGACGTAGCCGGCGTAACAGAGCAGAAGCGCCGCTCCCTCTTTGCGGCTGACGCGCAGTCCTGTCGCGACGAACACGAGCAGAAGAATCGTCGCGCCGATCATGACCGGCATGTGAAGGCGAAACATCTCGCCGCTGATCGGAAGCGGCGTCACGAGACCGCTGACGCCGATGATCGCGAGGATGTTGTAGATGCAGCTGCCGACGAGGTTGCCGAGGCAGATGTCGGGATGCTTGCGGAGCGCGGCGATCAGGCAGGCGGCGAGTTCGGGAACGCTCGTGCCGAATGCGACAAGGGTTAGACCGATGACGGCTTCGCTGATTTTCAGATGCTTCGCGATGGCGACGGCGCCTTCGAGAAAAAGATCGGCTCCCCAGCCGAGCAGCGCGAGCCCGACGATGAGAAAGAAGAGATTCAATGCGATGCCGCGCTTGTGACCCGTCGTCTGAAGATCGGCGTAGCCCTCCGCGACGGGCGTCGACTCCTTCCGCGCGATCCAGACTGTCATCGCCATGTATCCGACAAGGAGTGCCACGAGTATGGCAGCATCGATTCGCGAAAGAACGCCGTTGTAGCTCAGGCCCCAGAATACGAGCGCCGATCCGAGCGCAATGGGAACCTCACGCCGGACGAAGGCGGCACTGGCTTGGAGCGGACAGATCATGGCCGTGACGCCGAGGACGAGCAGAACATTCAGGATATTGCTGCCGACGACGTTGCCGGCGCAGATGTCGGGCTGATTCTTGAGGCTGGCTAGGACGCAGACGATGAGTTCCGGTGCGGATGTGCCGAGGGCGACGACGGTCAGACCGACAACCATCGGAGAGATGCCGAGGTTCCGCGCCATCGCCGCGGCGCCGCGAACAAGCAATTCGCCGCCGACAACGAGGATGCCGGCGCCAAGGACAACCCAGAGAAGATTGATCGCGATCATTGGCAGGATGTTAGCGGATGGACGATGAGCGGGTCGATTCGAAAGCGCAACGAAAAACGGAACCGCTGCCCTGTCGGCGACGACGATCAGCGCTGCTTCCGGAGAAGCGGCGCATTAGCGACCGCAGTAGTCGATGATGCGGGCAATCTCGTTGCGGAGTTCCGAACGGGGCACGATGCGATCGACGTAGCCGTGTTCGAGCATGAACTCGGCCGTCTGGAAGCCTTCGGGCAGTTCCGTCTTGACGGTATTCCAGATGACGCGTGGTCCGGCGAATCCGATCATCGCTTTCGGCTCGGCGAGGGCGATATCGCCCAGCGACGCGAAGCTCGCGGCGACGCCGGCGGTCGTCGGATCGGTCAGGACCGTGATGTAGAGGCCCTTCGCATCGTCATGACGGGCGATGGCGGCGGAAGTCTTGGCCATCTGCATGAGGCTGACGAGCCCTTCCTGCATTCGTGCACCGCCGGAACACGTCACGATGACGACCGGCAGACTGTCGTCGGTGGCGCGCTCGATGGCGGCCGTGACTTTCTCGCCGACGACGGCGCCCATGGAGCCCATGATGAAGAATGGATCCATCACCGCGAGGATGGCGGGACGCCCCTTGATGTACGCCTTGCCCGTGATGACGGCTTCCGTCAGTCCCGTGCGTTTGCGGGCTTCTTCCTGCCGTTCGGTGTACGCCTTGCTGTCGGTCCACTCGAGTGGATCCGTGGAGACGAGCTCCGCGTTGAATTCCTCGAAAGTATCGGTATCGCAGAGCTGCATCGCGCGCGTTCGCGCGTCGACACGGTAGTGATGACCGCAAAGCGGGCAGACGCGCAGATTCTCTTCGAGGACTTTCTTGAAGATCATCTGGCTGCAGCCGTCGCAGCGAAGCCAGACGCCTTCAGGCACTTCAACTTTGGGCATCGTCTCTGCACCCCCGGAAACGGGTCGCCGGCGAACGTTCGATCAGAATGCAACGCCGTCGAGCGTATCCTCAAGAAGACCGACAAAGGACGGGTCGTCCATCGGTGCGATCAGCGAAATCAGCAATCGGTTCGCGCCGCCCGGCAGCTCGACAAACGCGGCGTACGAGACGCCCATGTCGCCTTCGAACATACAGCGTTCGAAGGTGATCCCATTGGCGTTTGTGTAGTTACCGATGTCGTTGCAGTCCTCGGCACTGGCGCCGGTCCCGGAGACGTCGATGTTGCTTGAATTTGATGCGTCAGCAACGAGAACGACAAGCTGGGTTTCCGTGCCGGTCTGCCGGTACACGACGAATCCGCGGATGATCGCATTGGGGCTTGGAAGCGACGCGTCGCATTCGAGGCTGGTGGGAACGGCGATTGTGAAGCCGAAATCCGAACCATCGAGCGGGCTGGCGCACTGCAGAGGAGGCTCACAGGTCATGCCGGTAAAGGGAACGAGTGCCAGAACAGCAATGAAAACACGGCGCATGAAGTCCATTCCTTAAAGCGAGGCAGAAGTCATTATTGGAGCGGGGATTATGTCGCCAACCTTGAAGGGGGTCAACGAAGCGGAGACAAGATGAAATCGTAATGCGATGCGGTCCGTAAAAAAGCAAAAACAGGACCTAAGCGAGCTTACGCTCAGGTCCTGCTTGCTGCTAGCAGTAAGCAGAACTCGACCTGTTCGGTCGGTCTTGCAGATCGGGCTTGACGGAAGTGCCGATGAACGGCACCGGTCAAAAGTGCGTCAACGTTGCGAAATCTGCAAACGCGACGCCGAACAATCACACACTCCCGTGAGGTGTGCCTCGAACCCGACTTCGAGACCTTTTGTTCGAGGGGCTTACGACAATTAGTCGTGGCCGCCGCCGAACCAAACCAGGGCCCACGCCAGCGGCGTGAAGACGAGGTCGAGCAGCGGGTTGAGATCGATGAAGCCGATCAACGCTGAAATCGCAAAATCCAAAAGTCGCATTGTGCTTTTCCTTTTCTAAAAGAATCGTTCGTTCGTCGAACTTATGCCAGGGGGCAGGAACGACTAATTAGTCGTTGCCACCACCGAACCAAACCAGCGCCCACGCCAGCGGCGTGAAGACAAGGTCGAGCAGCGGGTTCAGATCGATGAAACCGATCAACGCCGAAATCACGAAATCCAACAGTCTCATCTTAACAACCTCTCATCATTCGTTCCCTGACTCTTTGCTTTCACTTCCACTTTGGAGCTTCTCAACCCTCCCGAACGGCGGGAACGAAACCGCTTCGGTACGTTGGAAACTCAAAGTTGCCGCGCCAACACGGGCTTGACCGCTCAGGCTTTATCGCCAAGCAATGAGCGCGGAGTTTAGTCCTACCTTGTTTTTGATGTCAACGGCAGACAGGCCTGAGAACGCAGATTTTTTAGGGTCAGCTTCCTATGCGGCGACAAGGACTTACGGCTTTTCTCAGGGCCAAAACCCGCACGCAAAAACTGCGCGTGGAGGTGTTTCTCGATGTGAACGCAAACATTGATAGAATAGAAGGTTACATCTGCTTCGAGAAATCTGTCAATTTTTGACGCAATTCTGACATCGGAAGGTCGGCAGGTTCGGCGGATTGGGAACACCGCCCCATAGGTCCATGTTTCCCGCACTTTTTTTGGATTTTGCGGCGGCACAGACAAGAATTTACCTGATTTTTTTTGCGGACGGACGTCGCCCGCCCTACCCGCACACAAATCCGGCGGCCGATCGGCCGCGATCATATAGACAAACATCTACATGTCATCCGCCGACGGCGACGCGATCCCTGGCCGCCGGAGCATTCGCAGCCTTCGCGGACGGCGCCGAACGGACGTCGAATTTCGCCACGACGGGGTTGTGGTCCGAACCGGACGACTCGACGGTGCCGTCGACGACCCGCAGCGATTTCGCGACATATCGCTTCGCCATTTCCGGCGAACAGAAAATGAAGTCGATCATGCTCTTGTAGGGCGCCTTGTTGTAGGTCGCCGTTTCCTTCGGTATATCATTGACGAAGGCGTGCAAAGCCATGGGGCCCTGGCCGCGAAGCTGCTTGATCGGGTTGCTGTCCCATGTGTCATTGAAGTCGCCGCAAAGGACGAACAGCGACTTCGCGTCCCTGGCGAGTTCATCCTCCAGAACGCGACGGATCGCCTTGGTTTCGGCCATGCGCACGTGCTCGGACGTGTCGCCGCCGCGCTTACTCTTGAGGTGCACGGCGTAGATGTCGAACGGCGATGCATCGGGCGGCTCGATTCGTACCCGAAGCAGGTCGCGTCGAAAGCTCGTGAGGCCGCCGTTGCCGTCTTCGAATCGAAGGTGGCGATAGGATGTGACGGGCCCTACGGGAAACCTCGAAAGGACGGCACAGTCGATGCCGCGTCCATCGTTCCCCTCGAAACAAACGACGTTCTGGTATCCCATATCGCCCAGCATCGCACGTGTGAAATCTTCCAGAATGCCGCGGTTTTCGACTTCCTCCAGCGCGATCACGTCGGCGTCGACCCGGTGAATTGTCGCGGCGAGCTTCTGGAGCTCTTCCCGCGATTTCTGCGGTGTACCCTCATCGCTGTGATAAGGGTCGTCGTGTGCGTCGAACATGTTCAGGACGTTGTAGGTTGCGATCGTGACGACGCCGTCGAATTTCCGATGAGACGCTGCGGCCGGTTGATCGGGATTCGCGGTTTCGCCTGCGGCGTCGATGATCTTCACCTGGTCCGGGTGGGTAATCTCGATCTGTGGTTTTTCCTTATACATCGAGATTCGCCCGCGGATCTGCACGAGCTTGCCTGAGTACATTGCGTCTGGCGGGGACGGGAAGTTACCCTCGCTTTTCTTTCGAACGATCGCGGTGAATGACCTGGCTCGATCGAAATTGAGAAAGACGATGGTCCTGGCTCGACCTGTCGCCTCAATGCGGCCCTGGACGATGACCTCTTTGCCGACGTAGTTGCCGGCGTCCTTCCAATCGATAATCGGCAGGCCTTCATGGGCCTGAATGGCGGGTTCGTCTGCGACAACGGCGACTGGTTGGATGAAAAGCGGCAAGGTCACGAGCAGTGCGAGTGACAGGTGTCGGATCATGTTGATCTCCAGGAAGCCGGCCAAGCGGCGTGTGGGTTGTTTTCAATCGATCGTCGTGTGATTCGGTTTCCCCTTTGAGCCTTGTATTTCAACGCGTGGCCGACGATGCAGCAACCAGCGCAGGATGAACATTCGCAGCAGACCCCGTCGGGCCGCGGCCTGATAAAATGATCTGCGGTCGCGACCGGGCCGATACGGAATGAACGAGGTGCATTATTGAAGGCTGCAGAAACCGAGAAATCCTGGCTTCGTCGCCTGCTAAGCACGCCGATCAGGGAATTGACCGGCGGGCAGTACCGGCTTCGCTTCTGCGTGGAGTTGTGCCTGCAGGGGTTCCGGCGGCTTCGAGAGAACCGGGCAAGCCAGATGGCGGCGGCCCTGGCTTTTCGGACGATATTCGGACTCGTGCCGGTTCTGGTGATTGCGATCCTGATCTTCCGGGCATCCAGCGGCGCGGAGACCTTCGGCAATCTGGTCGAACAGATCCTCGAGTCGGTGAACCTGGAGAGTGTGCGCAGCCCGGACGAGACGCTGACGCTCGCCGAGTGGTGCCGGCACTTCGTATCGAGCGTTGAAAGTCAGATCAGCGGCAAGGCGATCGGCGTGATCGGCATGCTGGTTCTCAGCTGGGCTGCGATCAGCCTGATCACGACGATCGAGCGAAGCTTCAACACGATCTGTCAGGCGCCCGAGAGTCGGCCGTGGGGGCGACGGATCCCCCTCTACTGGACGATGGTGACGATCGGACCGTTTCTGCTATACCTGAGTTTTCACTTTCGCACGCAGTTCATGCGAATCGTGTCTGAGACGACCCTCGTCACGCCGTTTGCGCGGACGATCGGATTGATCACGTCGTTTCTGTCGGTATGGCTATTGCTTGTGACGCTGTACGTTCTCGTTCCGCACGCGCGGATGCGGCTTCGTGCAACGGGGCTGGGAGCGCTGATCGCGGCGATCTTGTGGACGGGCGCGACGAACCTGTTCGGCTGGTATATCGCGTGGTCGTTCAGCAAGGAGAACTCGGCGTTCACGATTCTTTACAGCTCGCTCGGATTGGTGCCACTGTTCCTGATGTGGATCTACTTTCTGTGGGTGGTCGTGTTGTATGGGCTGGAGATCGCGCACACGATCCAATTTGTCGGCAAGCGGCTCGGCGCAGGCTTGTCGGTTCGCAATGAACCACCTGTGGTGATCGACCCGGCTGCGATCGTTGTCTTGATGAAGGCGGCGAGCAATGCGTTCGCAAAAGGGAAGCCGGTCTGCGCAGACGATCTTGTCGAGATCGTGAATGCGCCACCGGCGACGATCGAAGCGATGCTCGAGGCGTTGGCGTCGCACGGATTCCTGCACAAGATCGACGGGGAGGACGAGCCGCATTTCAGCGTGGCGCGACCGCCATCCGCGATTTCGACAAACGAGCTATTGGATGTCGCATTGTCGCTGTCGGCGAATGCGCCGGATCCCGAATCGGCATCGGCGGCGTGGATCGAGGAGTATCGGGCGGCGCAGCGCGGGCTGGATGTGCATCGAACGATTGCGGAGTTGTAGTCGAATGGCGGGTGGCCCACCACCTCTGGTGGTGGGGTCGCGATGATCCGTACGCGAAGAAATCGTTCGATCAAGTCGTGCGTTCGTTCCGAGCCTTCATCGTCGCGACCCCATCCCTGAAGGGATGGGCCACCCGTCGGTCGTACGAGATAGGAATTTCGTACGAGCAGTTTCGCCCCAGCGAATGGCGGGGCGATGACCCGACGTACGCATTTCTGTCGTGGCGACTCGGCCTGAATATCGCGGGCAATTCGGTTCTGACTTATGATCCCGGTTGACGGCGCTCCGTGTGGTTTGAAGCGGGGCGTGATTTTGACGCGTGCAACGAGATTGCCATCCGGGAGAAGCATCATGTCTATTGAATCAGCACTCATCATCGGCTCCGGAACGATGGGCCGCGGGATCGCGCAGGTCGCGGCGACGGCCGGTCTGACGACGTACGTATTCGACGCGAACGCCGAGCAGGTCGCCTCGGCGCTGGACGCGATCGGAAAGAGTCTTTCGAAGCTGGTCGAGAAAGGAAAAGTGCCGGCTGATGTGGCCGACGGCGCGAAAAGTCGGTTGAAGAAAGCAGCCACGTTGAATGACGTTGATTGGTCGAAGGTCGGCATCGTGATCGAGGCGATCTACGAGAACTTCGATGCAAAGAAGGCGCTCTACGGCGAGTTGCAGAAGCGAATGACGCCGCAGACGATCCTGGCGAGCAACACGAGCAGCATCAGCATCACGAAACTGGCGGCGGCGACGGATCGACCCGCGAAGTTCATCGGCATGCACTTCTTCAACCCGGTGCCGCTGATGTCGCTGGTCGAAGTGATCCGCGGCATCGAGACGGACGACGCGACGATCGAAGTCGTGGAGTCGCTCGCGAAGAAGATGGGCAAGAACCCGCTGCGCTGCAACGACATGCCGGGCTTCGTGAGCAATCGCGTGCTGATGCCGCTGATCAACGAGGCGGCGTTCGCGCTGATGGAAAATGTGGCGGACGCGACGACGATCGACGAGATCATGAAGCAGGGCTGCAACTTCCCGATGGGACCGCTGACGCTGGCGGACTTCATCGGCGTGGATGTGTGTCTGAACATTCTCGAAGTCCTGCATCGGGATTTGGGCGATCCGAAGTTCCGGCCGTGCCCGCTGCTGCGAAAGCTCGTCGATGCGGGGCACTGCGGGCGGAAGAGCGGTCGCGGGTTTCATTCGTATTCGTAGAGCGCGGATTCAGGTTTGGCATCTTCCAATGATCCCGGAGGGATCGAGTGAGGATTGCCCACCCTCTCAAGTGGGATTTGGCGATCATCCAATTCGGATTGCCGTCCTGCAGGGACGGCGCGAACGAAGGCGGCAATCATGTCGTCCCTCCGGGACGACAATGCACAATCAAGCGACACGTATCCCCGCGTTGAAACGCGGGGCTATTTTCACCTGATCCCTACGGGATCAATGGCACGCTCGGCCTGGATGGTCAAGGCAAATACTCGGACACGATCTCGACGGGATCGATCACACGTAACGACACTCGCGACGCACCACGCGCGCGTCGCTGAATGAACTGGCAGATAACTCATGCGAAAACGCGTACTCCACGGTACACAACCATCGGGCAAGCTTCATCTGGGGAACTACTTCGGCGCGATGTCCCAGCACGTCGCCGGGCAGGACGAGTTCGAGAGTTTCATCTTCATCGCGAACTACCACGCACTGAACACGATCCATGACGCCGAGACGCTCCGCCAGTTCACGCTCGACGTCGCGCTTGATTACCTCGCTGTGGGACTCGATCCGGAGAAAGCGTACCTCTATCGCCAGAGCGACGTGCCGGAAGTGACGGAGCTGACGTGGATTCTCTCGACGGTGACGGGCAAGGGCCTGCTCGAGCGCGCCGTCAGCTACAAAGACAAAGTCGCGCGGGGGCAGGCGGCGAGCATGGGGCTGTTCTGCTACCCGGTCCTGCAGGCGGCAGACATTCTGATCGTGGACAGTGATCTGGTGCCGGTCGGCAAGGACCAGGTGCAGCACATCGAGATGACCGCGGACATGGCGGGCTATTTCAACGGCGTTTACGGCGCGGACCTTCTGAAGCAACCGGCGGCGAAGCTGAACGATGCGGCGATCGTGCCCGGCATCGACGGCGAGAAGATGAGCAAGAGCTACGGCAACGCGATCGAACTCTTCGACACGCCCAAGAATGCGAAGAAACGGATCATGAGCATCAAGACGGATTCGACGCCGGTCGAGGATTCGAAGAATCCTCATACGTGCAACGTCTTCGCGCTGCTTCGGTTGTTTGCGTCGCCGGAAGAGACGGCCGAGTGGGCGACGCGCTACCGCGCCGGCGGCATGGGCTACGGCGATGTGAAGAAGCGCGTGGCGGAGTTGTTCGAGGAGCTGATCGGTCCCTTCCGCGAGAAGCGCGAGCAGTTGGTGAAGGATGCAGCGTATGTTGAGGACATTCTCAGCGAAGGTGGCCGCAAAGTGCGAGCCGAAGCGCAGAAGGTGATGGAGCGCGTGCGGTCGGCGTGCGGGATCGTCGTGAGTGGACGTTAGTTACCAGTTCCGAGTCGCGAATTTCGAGAATTCGGTTTCGAACGTCGGGTGGCCCCCCTTCAGGGGTGGGGGCGCGACGATGCGAGTGTGAGCGGTACCTGTTATCGAGAATTCACTCTCGTGCGCATCGTCGCGCCCCCATCTTTGAAAAGACGGGCCACCCGCTGTCATGACCCGGCCATGACCGGCCGGGCTCAGTAGTGTGCGTCGCGGCGAGGACGCCACGGCTTTGAATGGACTCTCGAAGCCTGTCGGGTCGATGACCCGAACTACTCGACTCCCCTCGTCGTGGCGACGGCGTGGGGTTACGATACAACGCATTATGCAGGAATACCGCGTACAGACGGACATTTACGCCGGGCCGATGGGTCTATTGCTCTATCTCATTCGCCGCAACGAAGTGGAGCTGAACGACATCCCGGTGTCGACGATCACGAAGCAGTACATCGAGTACGTGAACATGTTGGAGAAGATCGACCCGAACGTGGCGGGCGATTTTCTGATCATGATCACGGTGCTGATGGAACTGAAAGCCAAATTGCTGCTGCCCCGGCCCGAGCTGGCGGAGGGCGTCGATGCCGAGGAGGAGGACTTCGGCGATCCGCGGCTGGAACTTGTCCGGCAGCTCCTTGAATACAAGAAGTACAAGGACGCGTCCGTTCAGTTGCACGATCGGGCGGAGATTCAGGCGACGAAGTGGCCGCGGGTGCCTGCTAAGCTGAAGCCGGAGAAGGCCGGCGAAGTCGATCTGGACGACGTGCAGATTTGGGATCTCGTCGCGGCGTTTAACAAGATCATGTCGGCCATTGGCGCCGGCGCCGCAACGCACGACGTCGTTTTCGACGATACACCGATCTCGCTGCATGCGGCGGACGTCGTCGATCGGCTGGATCGCGAAGGCGGCCGTATGCACTTTTCGCAGATTTTTGCGGGACGCAGGCGCGGCGAGATGGTCGGTCTCTTTCTCGCGCTGCTCGAACTGATGCGCCAGGCGCGTGTGCGCGTCGTGCAGGAACGACCATTCGATCCGATCGACATCGAGCTACTTTCGAAGGATCCGATCCAGGTCGGCGAGGAGGCGGGCGAAGGATTCGCCGATGCCGTGCTCGGCGACGACGAACAGCAGGCGGCGGATCACGAGGCCGTGGAATCGCTGGCCGAAGCGACGGGCGCATCGATCGAGGCGACGTGGGAAGCCATCGACGCGGAGAGCGCGTTGGACGCCGATGATGACGATGACGCGGCGGAGCGCTTCGACGAACTGGACAGCATCAAGACGGAGGTCGACGTCGAGGCGATCCTGAAGAAGGGTCGCGGTCTCGACAACGCACCGTCGGAGGATACGGAGGACGACGAATCATGACGACATCACAGCGCCTGAAGGAACTCGGCATCGAATTGCCGGCGCCGCCGAAGCCGGTCGGCTCTTACGTCGCGGGGCTTCGCACGGGGAATCTCGTTTTTGTCAGCGGGCAGATTCCGATCGAGAACGGCGTGATCAAGCTCGCCGGCAAAGTCGGCAAGGATGTCACACTGGAAGATGCGCAGGCGGCGGCGCGACGATGCGCGCTGGCGGGGTTGTCGATCGCAGCGGATGTGGCGGGCGGCGTCGACAAGATCAAGCGCGTCGTTCGGTTGGCGGTCTTCGTGAACAGCGCGCCCGGATTCACGGATCAACCGAAGGTCGCGAACGGCGCGAGCGACGCGATGGTGGAGATCTTCGGCGAGGCGGGACGTCACGTTCGCGCGGCGGTCGGGGCGAACGAACTGCCGCTGAATGCGGCGGTCGAAGTCGAGATGATCGTCGAGGTTTGAGTCGCGGCGACTGGCGAGTGTCGGGTCGATGACCCGAGCTATGCGCTGGCGGACATGCTTGCCTTGAAGGGCAAGCATGGCACCCGGCCGATTGTCGGGTCGATGACCCGACCTACGCGCTGCATGCCGAGCGGCGGGCATGAGACGCGACTCATCAGTGAATGCGGACGTTGAGACGGGTTTCACGAGGGGTTGGGCCGCGATGGCCGTCGAATTCGTCGTCTGCGAGCTGATCGAATGCAAGAATTGAATTCCCTGCCGACATTCGCATAGAATCGGCACTTGATCTTCAGGCGGGAATCTCGCCGTATCCGGTTCGAAATCGAGCATTCGAGAGGGACATCATGGCCCAGCCCAACTGTCTTTACGCGCGCCGTGGCATTGCTTGCCTCACAGTCATCGTGTTGATTGCATCGGCAATGTTTGCGACGCCGGCGCACGCCGAATCCGTCGCGCGGATGTGGAACGAGCAGTTGCTCGACGGAATTCGCAAGGACTTCGCACGGCCCACGGTTCACGCGCGGAATCTGTATCACGTGTCGCTTGCGATGTACGACGCGTGGGCGGCGTATGACGACACGGCCGTGCAGTTCCTGGTGAACGAATCGGCGACGGCGGTCGACATCGAGTCGGCGCGGGACGAGTCCATCAGCTATGCCGCCTATCGCGTGTTGAAGGCTCGATTCGGTTCCTCGCCGGGCGCAGCAACAACGATCCCTGCGTTCGACAACCTGATGGACACATTGGGTTTCGACAAGGGCTACGAGGGCACGGTCGGCCAGTCGCCGGCGGCGTTGGGCAATCGCATTGCGGCCCAGGTGCTTGCGATGGGGCTGTTCGACAATGCCAATGAAGCGGGCGGCTATGTGAATCGACACTATCAACCGGTCAACCCGCCGATTCTCCCGGATCTGCCCGGCAATCCCGATATTGTGTTCCCGAATCGCTGGCAGCCGATCGCACTTCAGTTCTTCGTCGATCAGGGCGGCAACATCATCGTCGGCGGCTATCCCGAATTCCTCAGTCCCGAATGGGGGCAGGTCACGCCATTTTCGATGACGTCAGACTCGTTGACGATCTACAACCGCGATGGATTTGATTACTGGGTCTATCATGATCCCGGCGCGCCGCCGATGCTCGATACGGCCACGGAAGACTACTACAAATGGGGCTTTGAGCAGGTGGCGATCTGGAGCGGTCATCTCGATCCAGCGGACGGTGTGATGATCGACATTTCGCCGGCGTCGTTCGGCAACTCACCGTTGCCGAATGCGAGTGACTACGAAGCGTTCTACGATCATCTCGAGGGCGGCGACTGGGGGCAGGGCTACAGCGTCAATCCTGTGACAGGCGTACCGTATGCACCGCAGGTCGTGGCGCGTGGCGACTACACGCGAATTCTGGCGGAGTTCTGGGCGGACGGGCCTGCATCGGAAACGCCGCCGGGGCACTGGTTCACGATCCTGAATTACGTTTCGGATCATCCGCATTTTGAAAAGCGATGGCGCGGTCAGGGGCCGCTATTGAACGATCTCGAGTGGGACGTGAAGAGTTATCTCGTGCTGGGCGGCGCGATGCATGACGTCGCTATTTCGGCGTGGGGCGTCAAGGGATGGTACGACTATCTTCGGCCGGTTTCCGCGATTCGCTACATGTGCGATCTGGGGCAGTGCAGCGACAGCCAGCAGCCTTCGTTCAACCCGAACGGCATTCACCTCGTGCCCGGTCATATTGAACTGGTCACGAGCGCGACGACGATGCCCGGGCAACGGCACTCCCATCTCGCAGGGAACGAGGGGAAGATCGCACTGTGGGCGTGGCGCGGTCCGGACTTCATCAGCAACCCGGCAACGGACACGGCCGGCGTCGGCTGGATTCTCGCTGAGGATTGGTGGCCGTATCAGCGGCCGAGTTTCGTAACGCCGCCGTTCGCGGGGTACGTCTCGGGTCACAGCACGTTCAGCCGCGCTGCGGCGGAGATTCTGACTGTCATGACGGGGAGCCCTTACTTCCCGGATGGGCTCGGCGAGTTCTTCTGTCCTCAGAATGAGTTCCTCGTGTTTGAAGAGGGGCCGACGATGGACATCACGTTGCAGTGGGCGTCGTATCGCGACGCGTCGGACCAGACGAGCCTGTCGCGCATCTGGGGCGGAATTCATCCGCCTGCCGACGATCTGCCCGGGCGCACGATGGGCGTTGAAATCGGACTGGGCGCATTCGGATACGCGTTTCAGCACTTCGAGGGCGCGACGATCAAGGGCGACATCAACTGCGACGGCGTTGTGGACATGAACGACGTACCGCCGCTGGTTGACGTCATGGTCGGCACGAACGGAAATCCTTGTCACAACGCGGCGGCGGACGTGAACATCGACGGCATTGCCGATAGTGCGGACATCCAGGCTTTTCTGGATATTCTGTTGCCGTAAGTCGTCGGACGTTGACCCGGTCATGACTGACCGGGCTCGGGAGTGGCCTTCACAGCCAATCACTGGCCGGGTTCGGCATCGTCCGTAAGATAGGTCGTCATGACGCTATCGACGCATGCCCCAGGCGATTTCGCGACTGAGACAATTCGACCCATCTGGTGGAACGCGGATGCGGGGCCGGGCGGCGTTCTCGAGATGATCGATCAAACGCGCCTGCCTGGCGAGTTCATCACGATTCAATGCAGGACGATTCAATCCGTATGGGACGCAATCAAGCGGTTGAGCGTGCGCGGCGCGCCGGCGATCGGCGTCGCCGCGGCCTACGGCGTCGTCACGGCGCTCGATGAATCGGCGCCGGCGGACGGCGACTGGGCGGAATGCGTGACGAAGTCCGCCGATTTTCTGGCGACAAGCCGCCCCACGGCGGTCAATCTCTTCTGGGCTTTGGATCGTATGCGGCGCGTCGCGGCCGGGCTCGGCTCGATTCCATTCGCCGACGCACGCGCGGCGCTATTGGCGGAGGCGCATGCGGTTCGGGATGAGGATGCGGCCATGTGTCGGGCGATCGGCGAGCACGGCCAGCATCTGATCGAAGAGGGCGCGGGCGTGCTGACGCACTGCAACGCGGGGGCGCTGGCGACGGCGGAATATGGAACGGCGTTGGCGCTCATGTACAGCGCGCACGCACGGAAGCGCCGATTCAGTGTGTTCGTGGATGAGACGCGCCCACTGCTGCAGGGCGCACGATTGACGGCGTGGGAACTGCATCGGGCCGGCATTGCCGCCCAACTGATCTGCGACAACATGGCGGCGAGCATCATGAAGGCTGGCCGCATTCAACTCGTGGTCACGGGGGCGGATCGCATTGCCGCGAACGGCGACGCGGCCAACAAGATCGGTACGTACGGCGTCGCCGTGCTCGCCGCGGCGCACAACATCCCGTTCTACATCGCGGCGCCGAGTTCGACGTTCGACATGTCACTGCCGAACGGAGACGGTATTCCCATCGAAAACCGGGAGCCAGACGAAGTCCGTGGTTTCGGCGCGTCGAAAACGGCGCCGGCCGATATGCCGTGCCTCAACCCGGCATTCGATGTCACGCCGGCGAGACTGATCAAGGGGATCGTGACGGAAAAGGGCATCATCTCACCCGTCACGACGGATGAGATTGCCGCTCGAATCGGCTGACGCGCACATCAGCGTCGCAATCAATCGCAAGATCATCAGTTGGATGGTTCGATCAGCCCGAGTTGCTGACGCAACACGGAGAGCGAATTCTGAAGATGCGTCACTTCGTGCATCATCTCTTTGGATCGCTCCGCGGCGCTACGGCGACTCAGTTCGTCGCGAACGCACGCAGCGGAGTACTCAGCGGAGTCCAGACATTCCCCCACCTGGTCGCGCCACCAGCGGATGAACTGTGCCGTCACCCATTGCGCCGAATCCACATCCTGAGACTTCCTTCCTGAAGTGGAATTCGCCTCTTCAATCCACGTCCGCAGTGCTTGTTCGATCTTTGCCTGGCCCATAATGGTCTCGTCGTTCGAATCTACCCACTCGAATTCCGAAGTTGCCCCTCCTCAATAAGAGACACGAATGTAACAATTCCGTTTTGTATCGCCAAGCGTTGGTGACTTTTTTTTGCATATTCGCAAGAAAAATATGCCGCCGTCACATTGAACGTATTGACGCCGCGTCATATTGCACGTTGGCGCAGAAACGGCGCAAAAAAAAGGGCGTCGCATCGCGATGGTTACGCGATGGCGACACCCGGTGGAAACTGTTTGTCTTGAAGTCTGGTTACGCCGTTCGTCGGCGGCGTCGAAGCAGCATCACCGCTCCGCCCGAGAGCAGCAGCCCCATTGTCGTCGGCTCGGGAACCGCAACAAAGGCGACGGCCGTCCCCAATTCGAAGACGTAGCCGGGCGACAAAGGTGCAATTGTCGCACCGAGGCCGTCGTTCACCTGTGTGCCTGCGCCCGGATTCAGGATATTCCCCCATCGCCAAGATGCAGACGTACCACTTGACAAAACGTCAAATGTGTACGCGGACAGGTCGCCGTCGAGGTACTTGTCGCCGCCGACCTGGACATCGTAGAGACCGTGGCCGTACTGGTTGAATGTATTGGCGCCGGTCGACTCGTAGAAGTTACCGCTGATGTCCCGCATGAAGGACGTCGAGAACGTCGGCGTCGGAACAAGGACGGGCATGACGGCGGCGCCGTTCGAGAATTCGAGCCCCGTGATCGTCACTTCGATCTTGCCGCCGTTCGGATCGAACAGCGACGTCGGTCCCGGAAGGTCGATCAGGTCGACCGTAAGGGGAACGTCGATGTACCAGTGCGTCAGGCGGAATGCCTCGCTGTCGCTGCCTTCCGACACGACTTTGAGGATGATCGGGCTGCCGCCGACCTGGCCGATCTGCGTGTGGCTCTCGCGCGTTCCGTCGATGAAGATCGGATCGAGGTCCGGCAGATCGCCGCCGGGGCCGATCGAGACGGTATCCTGTGCGATAAGAATGCCGCCCTGTCGGACTTCGATATCAAACGTCCCGAACGGATCACCGACCTGGGCGTGGGCCCTCGACACACTGAACCCCGCGGCACAGAGTGCGAACATTCCGAGCGCCGTCAATTTGCGAAGCATCATCTAATGGTCCCCCCAATGCGTGATGCGACGAAGCGAACGCGCAGGTTCGCCTCTGCTACATGATGTCATGGCCGCGAACCGCGTCGCAGCACGTACGTCTTGAGATTCATGATGCAAGCACCGGACCAGCCGGGTTGCCTTGTGCGGGAAGTTTGCAAACGCCCATAAGAAGCGTCTGCGGCGTGTCTTCAATCAATGATAGGCACGATAACCGATGGAAGTGAGCGCCGGACCGGTCGGGATTCGGTGTTGCGTCGCGTCAACGCGTTGTTGCGGGAACGCGACATGCGTTCATTTCGACGATTCGCTTATCAGGACATTGATGGGATACGCCTGACGATTCGGGATTGATTGCGCCGGCGCTTCGACATCGCATGCCGACGTTGGGCGTCGGCATGGCACCCGGCGACCGCCCGGCGATTCGGGTTTGATTGTGCGGGCGTTTCGCCATCGCATGCCGACGTTGGGCGTCGGCATGGCACCCGGCATGGCACCCGGCGGTGCTCGAACGTTGAAGGCTCCCTTACCGCCGCATGCTTGCCTTGAAGGGCAAGCATGGCACCCGATTAGTCGTCGAGATCGTCGTTAATATCCGGTCGTTCGCCGGCGGCTTCGAGCATGTCCCATAAGACGTTGGCGATACGTTCGACGCCGCGGCCGCTGACGGCGGAAATGCCGAGAACTTTCACGCCGATGGCCTCGGCCAACGCCGCGAGTTCCGGCGGGTTGTCGTTGCCCGCGAGATCGAGCTTGTTGGCGACGACGATTTCGGGTTTCGACGCCAGCTTGGGACTGTACTGCTCCAGCTCCCGGCGAATCGTGCGATAGGCTTCCTCGGGCGACGGCGAACCTTCCATCGGAAAGAGATCGATGAGATGCATGATCACGCGCGTCCGTTCGACATGGCGCAGGAACTGATCGCCGAGACCGATGCCTTCGTGGGCGCCTTCGACGAGCCCCGGCACGTCGGCGACGACGTAACGCCGAAAGCCGGGCAGATCGACGATGCCGAGGTTGGGCACGAGCGTGGTAAAGGGATAGTCCGCAATCTTCGGCTTCGCCTTCGACACGCGCGACAGAAACGTGCTCTTGCCGGCGTTGGGCAGACCGACGACGCCGACATCGGCGATGAGCTTCAACTCCAGCCGCAACCAGCGTTCTTCGCCGGGCTCGCCGACGTCGAACTCGCGCGGCGTCTGATGCGTGGCCGTGGCGAAGCGCGTGTTGCCGCGACCGCCGCGACCGCCGCGGGCGACGCAGACTTCGTCGCCGTCGAGCGTGAGGTCGCGCAGCAGCGCGCCGGAATCGCGATCGAGGACGAGGGTCCCGGCGGGAACTCGGACGATCTGGTCCGCGCCCTTTTTTCCGCTGCGATTGGCGCCTTCGCCGGGGCGGCCGTTTTCGGCGGTCCAGTGATGATGGCCCGTGAAGTCGACAAGCGTGGCCATGTTGGAATCGGCCACAATGATGACGCTGCCGCCGTCGCCGCCGTCGCCGCCGTCGGGCCCGCCTTTGGGGACGTACTTCTCGCGCCGGAAGCTCATGCAGCCGTCGCCGCCTTTACCGGATCGCACACAAATGATGGCTTCATCGATGAATTTCATAAGGAGGTAAGCGTCGGGCGGGAGGGGCGGATTGTCAAAGGGAGGAGGGAGCTGATCGGGGGTTATCGTCCCTGAGCGGTCTTGGAAGTCCCATTTGTACGTCGGCAGTCTGACGCGCGAAACGCATGCGCCGATTCACTTGCCGCCGAACATCTGAACGAACCGCCCGACGTGCACAAAAGAGCAAACGGGGACCGGCGCCGGGAGTGCAATCAACCCTTGGTACCGTAATAGTCTCGCAGAAATTCGACGACTCTCTCTTCGCCTTGTGTCGCCTGAATGACACTTCCGAGCTCCCGCTGGCCTTTTGCAATGGCGATGACAGACAGGATCGAACGCACTTCCTCCGTCGATTTCGCCCGCGGCATCTGCTTCAGCGCGAGCGCCAGCAATGCCGCCCATGCGGCGTCGTAGTCCTGTCGCAGCCAGTCGGGCACGGGTGGATTATCCGCTTCGTCCCGGGCGAGATCGATCGCCGCCGCCAGTGCATAGAGGTTCCAATCCTGCCGGTCGTAGTCGGCGTGAACGCGCACGAGGAAGGGGATGGCGGCGTAGGACGCCTCGCCGACGTCGCCCTGGTGAAAGAGGTTCTCCCAGAGCTCATCCCAGGCGGGCTGCATATTGAATCCGAACTCGACGGCACGCAGCGCCGAACGCGGATCGTAGGGCTGGCGATAGCCGCCGTTCAGTTGTTCCCATTTTGGATCATCCAGCGTGAACATGGACCGGCACCTCCGCGCGCGATTTGCCCTGCCATAGGGCGCTCGCCGCCGCCAACGGCATCACACCGCGACAGGAATAATGCGGTTTTCCGTATACTCTACAAAAAAGGGAAACCGGCGAACAAGGCGCGGGGGCGCGCAGGAGCGTTATCCATTACGACGACGGGCCGCTACCCGCACTTCTCTCGCATAGGCCGCGCTATTCCGCAAGAGACGCCTCGATGCGCGTCAGGAATGCCTCACCGGCATAGGGTGCGGCCTCAATTCGCTTTACTTGAGTCTGAAGGCGGGCTGTCGCTGCATTCATCTGCGATTCGTACTTCTTCGACAGCGCTTCTAATTGATCCGGCGGAAGCGTCCCCAGCCGCTCCATGGCGTCGACTACCGATCGATTCTTCAGCGCTTCCTTGCGATACTCCTGGATGGCCATTGCGGCGGTTTTCTCATCCCGCACGCTTTCGAGAATATCGCTGGCACGGTTCATGAACTGAATGCCGGAGCGAACAAAACCTTCCGGATCCGGCTGGACATCTACGATCCGTCCGATCGTGTTGCTCGCGACAAGACCTGCCGGGGCCCCGTTCCGAAGAACCAGGATATCGACCATCACCAACGTCGGGCCGAATTGAACGTCTGTGGCCTTTTCATTCACAGGATCCAAAAGAAACGACACTTTGCCGACCTTCGGAAAGTCGGAAAGCACCCGGTAGGCCATCGCGCTAGATGCCTCGGCACGGTACATGGCGCGAACGACGATCTGCCCTTCCGGAATTTCGCCGACAATGCTGTAGGAAGCGGTTCCTGTCACTGCATGATTCCCCGGCAGGTTCTCCTCGTCATCGACTTTGAGATCCTCGATCTGGATCACTGGCTTTTCCATCACTTCAGCGGATTCGGACTGGACGCACAGGCTGCCGACAGCGGCACCGGCGGCGGCCCCGGCGGCCCGACATTGCGCCGTTGTGATTGGGAATTCGTAGAACCTGCCGGACCACGTCGCGAGAAAGCGACTCCCGCCGCCGCGGACCAGCTTGCCATCGAGAATGATCCGAATGTTCTTTCCGTCGGCCAGGCCTCGATCCATGGTCTCGGCAACCTGGCGGAGAAGATCACGATCCCCCATGACGTCGGCATTGGCCCGGAACCAGTCGGACAATTGCGATCGAAGGCGCGAGGATACGGTTGCAGGACGTGCAGGGACATCATCCGCGATTGCCCCTGCCGGCAATGCGGCATATGCGACCAATAATACGCACAGACTTCGCATCGGCATCGGTTTCGACTCCTTTATGAAGTGCTGAGACATAGCGCCGGACTCGCGACAGCGGTCCGGGACAACTGAACGGCATCGTATTCCGGCGGCCGATCCGACTCAATCATCGGTGACGATCGGGCGTCTTGCAGGGTAACAAGAAAAGGGGCGGCGTGTATCGTGCCGTCCCGGCGGCATGTAAACGCTTGACAATCGGGGTAGCCGTCGATGTACGATGCGTAACAGCGGCCGATGTCCTGGTCGCGTGTGGTTTCCCCGGAGTTGAATTCGAGACCGTGCGCAGTTGAGCGTCGCGGGTCACGTAACGTCGTTATTGAAGACGATCGCGTCGTGCACCGCGATCGTGACATGGTCATTGACCAAAGGATTTCGTATGCCTCGACGACTGCCGAACCTGCAAATCTGGATGTGGTTCGCCGCCCTGATGATCATGCCGAACATCCTCGCGATGGACTGCGAAATGTCCATGCAGATGACGAACAACGGGAACGAGAACGGCAACAGCAATCAAAATGACAACGGAGCCGGCAACACTCTCCCTGGGGGCACGCTTCCGTTCGGCTCCATTTCCGGAACGGAACTTCTCGTCGAAGGCTCGCGCGTCAATGAACCCAGCGGCGACACGCGTCGGCGCGATGAGCGATTCACTGCGAGCTATACGCTGACGCCGACGAGCGCCGATTCCCGTCAGATCACGATCAACAACGAGTTTTCGACGGCGATATTCGGGGATATTTCCGGCATGGCGCATCTGACGTACGAAGAGTCGGGCACGGACTTTTCCCCCGGATTGTCATGCCCAACGACGTCGTATTCGGGCGATGTCGAATGGGACGTCGAAATTGTCGGGACCTACGACTACATACCGGCGCTGGGCACAATCCAGCTAACAACGCATGCGACAAACGTATCCAGCACGGAATACACGGTCAGTTATATGACACCGGGCTGCCCCGAGCAGGACAGCAACAACCCGTCGCAGTACGTATGGTCAGGACCGGGGCAGGGAACGTGGGGGTTCGTCGACATCGTGCTCGAGAACGGCCACTTTGAAGATCGCATCGAGAACCCGCAGGAAGACGATCGCGGCGCGGAAGACTTTTACGAGATTGAGCTGAACACGAATCAATAACGGGATGGGCATGCGCACCGGCCCAGCGCCGATCACGCAGACAATTAACTGCCTGTCAAACCTGGTGGGCACGGCCCAGCCTACAGCTGAAAACTGAAAAAAAACGCCCGGCATACCGAGGTATGCCGGGCGTCTAATACGTCTAAGAGGGATCGAGAACTCGTGAGATTTCGCTCGCGAGTTACGAGCACCGAGGTGCTCGCCGGAATGTGCTGACCTTTTTTCCGTTCGAGGCTCCGAGGAGCGTCGAATCGGTCTAGGTATCCCTAGAAAGGAGGTGATCCAGCCGCAGGTTCCCCTACGGCTACCTTGTTACGACTTAGTCCCAGTCACCGGTCTCACCGTCGGCCGCCGCCTCCTTGCGGTTGGCTAACGGACTTCGGGTGCTACCAGCTTCCATGACTTGACGGGCGGTGTGTACAAGGCTCAGGAACATATTCACCGCGCCGTAGCTGATGCGCGATTACTAGCGATTCCAGCTTCATGCAGGCGAGTTGCAGCCTGCAATCCGAACTGAGGAATGTTTTGTGCGATTTGCTCCACCTCGCGGTCTTGCGTCGCTCTGTACCATTCCATTGTAGGACGTGTGCAACCCCGGACATAAAGGCCATGAGGACTTGACGTCATCCCCACCTTCCTCCGGTTTAACACCGGCAGTCTCGCTAAAGTGCCCGCCATAACGCGCTGGCAACTAACGATAAGGGTTTCGCTCGTTCAGGGACTTAACCCGACATCTCACGACACGAGCTGACGACAGCCATGCAGCACCTGTGCTAGTTCCACGGCAAGCCGCGTCACTACTGTTTCCAGCAGCTAATCCTAGCATGTCAAACCCGGGTAAGGTTCTGCGCGTTGCTTCGAATTAAGCCACATCCTCCACCGCTTGTGTGAGCCCCCGTCAATTCCTTTGAGTTTTAGCCTTGCGGCCGTACTCCCCAGGCGGCGTACTTATCGGTTTCTTTTCGACTCCCGCCCCGTCAGAGGGGTAAAAGTCTAGTACGCATCGTTTACGGCGTAGACTACCGGGGTATCTAATCCCGTTCGCTCCCTACGCTTTCGCGTCTCAGCGTCAGTACAGACCCAGTGCCCCGCTTTCGCCTCAGGCGTTCCAATAGATATCTACGCATTTCACCGCTCCACCTATTGTTCCAGGCACCCCTATCTGACTCAAGCCAATCAGTATACCAAGCAGTTCCCAGGTTAAGCCCGGGGCTTTCACAAAGTACTTGATCGGCCGCCTACACGCGCTTTAAGCCCAGTGATTCCGAACAACGCTTGCCTCCTCCGTATTACCGCGGCTGCTGGCACGGAGTTAGCCGAGGCTTTTTCTGGGGTAGCTCAACGCAGATGGGTATTAACCACCTTTGCTTGCGTAACCCTAAAAGGAGTTTACATCCCGAGGGAATTCGTCCTCCACGAGGCGTCGCTCCGTCAGGCTTTCGCCCATTGCGGAATATTCGTTACTGCAGCCACCCGTAGGTGTCCGGACAGTGTCTCAGTTCCGATGTGGCCGTCCAACCTCTCAGTCCGGCTACCCGTCGCTGCCTTGGTGAGCCGTTACCTCACCAACTAGCTGATAGGAAATAGACCGCTCCCAGTCCGGCAGGCCCGAAGGTCCCCACCTTTGATTTTTCGTAGATGCCTACGCTAAACGTCATCAGGTATTAACAACACTTTCGCAAAGGGAGCAAGCTCCCGTTGGTATCCCTGTGACCGGGGTACGTTATCTATTCATTACTCACCCGTTCGCCACTATATGCCTATCCGAAAACAAGCATACCGTTCGACTTGCATGTCTTAGCCACGCCTCCAGCGTTCGTTCTGAGCCAGGATCAAACTCTTCACTTGAATTTATCGTTGAAAACCGTCGCGCTTTCGCACGCCGGCGTTTCTTCGAACTTAAAGGCTCAAACAATTTCGTTCTGCAAACGAGAATGTTTGATGTCGAACCCCGATGACTTTCGCCATCCGGATCGACGTCGTTGAACTGCACCTGATGTCTGGTGCAGCTTTTTTCACCCGCGGATCGATTGCAGTCGATTCCCGCAGGCGTCACATTCCCGCTGCGATCCCTCTTGACTTTTCAAAGAGCTTTTCGCCCCGCGAGTCACACCCTCGTAAGAGGTTGTTTCCCTCAAGGCGAGCAACGCACTTTACCAGAGCTGCCAACCCTGTCAACGGGGGTTTCGCGACATTTCCGAAAAATTGTTAACCGGGCCCAAATCGAAAAATCACACGCCGCCAACGCGGCAGAAATGCGGTTCTCGTGGGCCCGTCAACACGACATTCAAACCCCCGTGGGAATACGATTCAGAGGGGGGATCGAATCCGTGACGACCGGCCCCCCGCCGGCTGGAGCGAATAACATGCTATCCAAGCTCGACCTGCCGCCCATCGTCGGATTTTTGACGGCTTTTCTCGTGACGGCCTGTTTTTCGGCGATGCCGGAGAAAACGCAATCCGCGCCGCCGGGACGCCTCGATCCCGACATCGAATGTCTGGCCCGGCTTGCGGCGACGTCCACGGACGTCGTGGACTACGTCGCCACTCGAGACGCCTTCCTGCGACATCCACAGGCCGAGACGATTCGGTTTGCGACCGCCCCGGCGGAGGCGTCGGTTCGGTATTGCGTAGTCGTCGACGCCTGGAAACTATGGGCGTCGGATTACGAAACTGCGGATCAACTGTGGGCCTATCGCCCGATACCCGGAAATGAAATCGATCCGTCTGCGAAGATGTGGCGCACAAGCCTCGGCGTCTTCCAAAATGCGAACGACGCCGGCGTCGTGATCGCGCGGGAGATCCTCCTCTTCCGGCACGATTGGCTTTACATCGCTTTGATTACCCTGCTTTCCGACGAGGGCTCTGGAAATTCGATCGACGTACTCATAGAGGCGATGTTCGATGAGCGAACGTGCCACTCGGCATTCGCCAACATCGACGCGAGTGTCCTCTCGCGATTACTTGATCGATTCGAAGCCACTGAAGGCAAAGTAAGAACCTGCCTGCTTTGGACGTTTGCGATGAACCGGTATCGCCCCGCTGCTCGCATCTGCGGAGAAATCCTGCTTTCCTTCGAAAGAACGCAACGTTCGATGCACCACGATGAGCTTCAGTACAACGCCTATTCGAAGGTTGTCGGCGGCGAATACGTCTTCTATTTCGAGCGCATCGCCGGCAGGTCGTTTCATAGGCGTTGGGACAGTTCGGAGGGGGAGGCAATCGATCGCGCTAAAGAGTGGTGGCTCAGAAACAAGTGGCGATTCGCTGACGAAAGCCAGACAGTAACCCACGAGGGTCGTCGGCAGCGCAACTCAGAGTGAGTCGAGTTGACGAGACTTGTTGAAAAAAAGACACGCCGCTACCGCCAGCTCTCAATGACGGGCCAAACATCGGCGATTGCGTCCACGACCCTCGTTGCCTCAGACAGGGCATTCGCTTCATGCGTGCTCGTCAGACCGATGCAGCGCATGCCGCCACGCTTCGCCGCCTCGATTCCGGCGGGTGCGTCTTCGACGACGACGCACTTATCCGGCGCGACGCCGAGCCGCGACGCGCCTTGCAGAAAGATCTCCGGATCCGGCTTGCCGTGCGTCACGTCCGCCCCAGTCACGCGCACGCGGAGCAGTTCATTCCAGCCGAGTCCGTCGCAAACGAGGTTGATATTCTCCCGCGGGCCCGACGTCCCGACGGCCAGGGTGATTCCTTTCGTTGCCAGTCGCTCCAGCAGCGCCGTGGCGCCGGGCATCTCGGGCACGTTGTCTCGCACGATATCCCGATAGAGGGATTCCTTGCGTTCGTCATAGGCCCGAACGCGATCGTCGTCCGTCACATCGAAGAGCATGCGAATGATGTCGCGACTGGTGCGGCCGAATGTGTGATCGAACTGCTCGTCGCTGATCTCCGCGCCGATTTCCTTTGCGAGGACGCGCCAGCTCTCGAGGTGCGGCGCGTAGCTGTCCACGAGAACGCCGTCCATGTCGAAGATAACCGCCTGAATCAACGAACTTCTCCCGCGCATGAAAAAAGGCGTCGCGGAACGACGCCTTTGGATGGACTTGTATTCAATTGATCGCCGGCTCGCGTCAGGCCGCCTTGGCGGGCGTCTTCGCATGCTCGATCGCGATAGCGACGAGGTTATCGAATGCCACGGGATCGGCAATGGCGATCTCGCTGAGCATCTTTCGATTGAGATCGATCATCGCGTGATTCAGACCCGACATGAAGCGGCTGTATGACGTCCCGCGCATCCGGCAGGCGGCCGTGATTCGCGTGATCCACAGGCGGCGGAAATCGCCCTTGCGGCGGCGTCGATCGCGGAAGGCGTAAACGCCGGCTCGCATGACCGTGTCGCGTGCGGTGCACAGAAGCTTGCTTCGGGCGCCGTAATAGCCCTTGGCGGCTTTCATGATTCGCTTGACGCGTTTGTGGTGAGCTACGTGGGTTCGCGTGCGTGGCATCGCGTGGACTCCGTCTAGTCGTTAAAAAACCTGCAGGGCATCGGAACTTAGCCGACGCCGAGCATTCGTCGAATTCTGGAAGCGAGCTTGGGATTCTCCAGCGAGGAGTGCTTGCGCATTCGCCGGCATCGGTTTCCGTCCTTGCCGCTCATCAAGTGACCTGCGTTGGACTTGTTGTATCGAACCTTGCCTCGCGCGGAAACCTTGACGCGCTTGAGCAATCCCTTGTGTGTCTTCATTTTCGGCATAGCTGTCTGACTCCTCGCCCGTAGGCGCGAAAGAGCCCCGTAATCTAAGCCGGATTCCACACGCTTGCAAGTCCCGAGCCGACTCTGGTCACGACCACCGACCCCTCAGCCGCAGCGGGATGCCAAATGCGACTGAACGCGAGGCCTCTTCGCATGCGCAAAGGATGGAATCCCCGCAGAAGCGCCGATAATGACGCGGTTTGGGCTGGATTCCGCTCGAGCAGGCCGACTTACAACGGTTGCTCAGCCGGTCGTCTGCGCCGACTCTGTCGATGCCGCGGATCCGTTTTTCTCGTCGGCAGGCGTCTCGGCCGCCTTCGGATCGGCGGAAGCCTGGGCGGCGCCAGCCGCCGCGGCCGCCTTGAGGGCCTCGACGTCCACCGGCGGTTTCGGCTTCGGCTTCTGTGTTGGTTTCTTATGGACCGGCGCGGCCTTGATGGGCGCCAGCATCAGCGTCATTCGGCGTCCCATCGAACGCGCGTGGCGGTCGACCTTCGCGATGTCGGCGAGTTCCTTGACGATATCGTCGAACTGCTCTCTCGCCAGGTCCTGGCGAAAGCGCTCGCGACCTCGGAAAAGCATCGTGACCTGAACGCGATCTCCGTGTTCGAGGAACTTCCTCGCGCGATTCAGCTTGATCTCGAGATCGTGCTCGTCCGTCTTCGGTCGAACGCGGATTTCCTTGATCTTCTGTTCGTGATGCTTTTGCTTCTGCTTTTTGGACAGTTCGTATTTGTGCTTGCCGTAGTCCATGATCTTGCAGACAGGAGGCCGCTCATTCGGCGACATTTCCACAAGATCCAGACCGACGTCGCGCGCTTGGCGCAGCGCTTCAGCAGTCGGCACGATGCCGACCATTCCCCCATCCTGATCGACGAGGCGCACCGGCGAGATGCGAATCTGTTCGTTGGTTCGTAGTCGTATGTTAGCCAAGCACCTTCCTTTCGAATTCGTCCTTATACCACATGCAACCCTTGGGCCGCGGGATCAGGAGGACGCACCTGCTCCCTCATGCCCCCCGCGACTGCGGGACGCTCTCCTGTTTCAATCGCTCGACAAACGCATCGAGCGGGATATTGCCAAGCGGCTTACCGTCGCGATCGTTCAGGTTGACCATTCGCGACTCGGCTTCCTGTTCGCCGACGACGGCGATGTACGGAATCTTCTGGCTTCTCGCGTAGTGTTTCTTCGGGCCGATCCGCTCGGACGAGTCATCCAATTCGACGCGAACGCCTGCAGCCTTCAGGACGCGCACGACATCGCGTCCGTAATCGACGCTCTTCTCCGAAATCGTCGCCACGTACACCTGCACGGGCGCGAGCCATACGGGAAAGGCCCCTTCGAAATGCTCGATGAGAATCCCGATGAAGCGCTCCATGCTGCCGAACGGGGCGCGATGGACCATCACGGGCCGATGCGGCCGGTTGTCCGGACCGATGTATGAAAGGTCGAATCGTTCGGGGGCATTGTAGTCGGCCTGAACGGTTCCGAGCTGCCAATCACGACCGATGCAGTCCTTCACGACGAAGTCGATCTTCGGGCCGTAGAACGCGGCTTCGCCGACTTCCTCCGTTGCGGAAAGGCCGGCATTCTTCACTGCCGCGCGAACGGCAGCTTCGGCCTTGGCCCATCCCTCGGGGTTGTCGATGAACTTCTTGTCGTTCGGATCGTGCAGACCGACGCGAACGCGAAAGTCGCGCAGGCCCAGTCCATCGAGGACGAAGCGCGTCAGATTCACGCAATTTGCAAGTTCGTCCTGCAGCTGATCCTGCGTACAGAAAATGTGGGCGTCATCCTGCGTGAAGCCGCGTACGCGCGTGAGCCCCGACACTTCGCCGGATTGCTCGTAGCGATAGACTGTGCCGAATTCAGCGAGCCGAACGGGCAGATTGCGATAGCTCCGCGGCTCCGAGGCATACACACGAATGTGCAACGGGCAGTTCATCGGCTTGAGCAGGTAACCGTCCGAGTGTTGCAGCAATTCGCGAATCAGCTGGAGGTTGTGCGCCGTGTGCCCCGGTGCGGCATTCAGCCGCCGACCTTCGGGCCGCGCCGGATCCGCGGCGATCGAATCGTACAGCTCCGGGTTGACGCGCTTCAATTCCTCGAGCTTGTCGACCACGTATTGCGTGAAGGGATTCTCGGGATTCGCCGCATCCTCTTCGTAGATCGCAATCCACAGCTCGTTCAGCACTTTGGCTTCGTCCGACTCGTAGATCGGCGGGTACTGCGCATCGCGGTAATACGGGAAGTGCCCGCTCGTGCGGAACAGTTCGAGCTTGCCGATGTTCGGCGTATAGACAGGGTCATACCCCTGCTTGATCAACTCCGCCTTCAGGTATTGCTCGAGGATGCCTCGTATCGTCGCGCCTTTGGGCTTCCAGAGGACGAGGCCCGTGCCGACCATGGAATCCAACGCGAAGAGCCCGAGTTCCTGGCCGATCTTGCGATGATCGCGCTTTTTCGCCTCTTCGAGTTGCGTCAGATGCTCCTTTAGTTGCTTCTTGTCGAAGAACGCCGTGCCGTTGACGCGCTGCAGCTGTTTCTTGTTCGCATCGCCGTGCAGGAACGCGCCGGAAACGCTCGTGACTTTGAAGGCGCCGATCCGCCCCGTATCGGGCACGTGCGTGCCCATGCAGAGATCTTCCCAGTAAGCGCCGGGCTCGGGCCCTGTCACATAGAACGACAGCGTGTCGCCCTTGGCGCGCTCGGCGTTCTCCACTTTGTACGGGTTGCCTTCGGCACGGACCTTGGCGAGGCCTTCCTCGCGCGTCATCTCATAGCGCGTGAACGGCCGCTTCTCGTCGACGATTTTCGCCATCTCCGCCTCGATCTTCGGGAAGTCGTCGGGCGTGAGGCGATGGTCGAGGTCGATGTCGTAGTAAAAGCCGTTCTCGACCGGCGGACCATAGACAAGTTTCGTTTCCGGCCAGAGCTTGCAGATGGCCTCGGCCATGACATGGGCCGTGCTGTGGCGAACGATCGTCAGGGCGAGCGCATCCCTCGTCGTCAGAATGGACAGGCTGCAATCGCCGTTAAGCGGCGTGGCCAGATCGAGCGTGGTTTTTCCGTGGCCGTAGTCGGCGACAACGCCGATAGCGGCCTTGGCCAGACCGGGGCCGATCGCGGACGCGACATCCGCACCGGTCGAACCCGCCGGCATTTGCTTCACGGAACCGTCAGGAAGCGTGACGCGAATCATGAAAATAATGAGTTGGCTCGGACGACGAGCGGACAGTAGCGCATGACAGAATGCATTTGGACCATCACAAAAGTATCGGTGCGAACACCGCTGGGTATTAGCTCAGGCTCGCCGCCGAGCGCAGCCGACGGCGCCCACTGACTCGAAGAGCCCGGCCTCAAGCCCACACGATCATAACAACTGCGTGCTTCGGGTCAAGAAATCGGCCGCTTGTGAGGGGGCGATTCGCGAGGGCATTCAACAAAAAGTTCGCTCACGGAGCGATGATGTATGGATTCCCGACGATGCCGAACGCCGTGATCGTATCCGCCCAGGCGCCGGCGCCGCCGCCGGTGGGCGTGTAGGCCGTCCCTTGAGGCAGCCACTTGTTCGGATTCGACGACTCCAAGTCGCCCAAGGTCTCGGCATGACCATCGTGGAAACCGAAATTGGCCTTGAAGGCATTCCCCGGCGCCCCCGGATTCGGATCGGCCGTCGCGTGCCGATAGGCGTAGAAGCGGCCGTCAACATCGCCGGCGGGGCCAGATGCCGCCCACGTCCGATCCCAAGACCGGCTGAGGATCGACTGGGCCCCCGAGTCGGAGAACGCCCCGCCGAATCCGGCATCGGCCGTCAAGTCGAAGTCAGGCGCGATCGACACGGTCGAAAAACGAGCGCCATCGCCGACGAAGATCTTGTTCGACGGACTGCCGATTCGATTCACGCTGGGCCGCCAGTTCCTCGGAAGCGCCTCGTTATGCGCCGGTGCGATAGCGTTCGACGGGGCCGTGCCCGCGAAACTGGCACCGACATAGAGCTGGTACCGACATGTGTTGTAGCTGACCATGATGCCGGCGGTTACCGGCGGACCCGCGAATCGCGTGGCGACGAATTTGTTGGAAGGACACGTGAACAACGACAGGCCTCGAAGCTCGTTGAATCGCTTGATGAGACCGTCCTGATCCCCCTGAGCGACGGTCGTCAGGCCGTAGTTCAACATGTCCGCCATCGGACCCATGAAATCCCAGTTCTGAACCGCCGATCCGAAGCCGACGGCCTTGCCGGCCAGATATGCGCCGGAGCCGGCGGGCGAGCCGATGATCCAGTCATCGTTGTCGATGCCGTATTGGATGTTCGCGGCGGACTGCTCGCGCAGATTCGCAAGGCACTTGACGCGTTGCCCCGTGCGTCGCGCGCCGCTGAGCGCCGGCAATAGGACTGAAATCAAAAGCGCAATGATCGATATCACGACCAGCAACTCGATCAACGTAAATCCGTGTTTTCGCGAACGAATAAACATGATTCAGTTCCTTATTGGCCCGCCGCGCGTTTTGCGGCGTCCATCAACTCCTGGGGCGGTCTCGGATTGTGACCGACAACATCATGTCCACAGTCCGGACAGACCGTCTCGGCATCGGGATCGAACAGACTCTTCAATAATACAGGCGTCGGATCGAGCTTCGCCTTCCACTCGCCGTTCTCATCTTTTGTCCAGAAACACAACTCGGCGTGATATCCCGTGTTGGCTTTCGAATGCGGCGAATAGATTGGTTCGGATTCACCGATCTGGATCGTGTGCTCGAACGGCTTCCCTGTCTTTGCGCAGATAAAGATGCGCTCCCGAGACCTGCGAACCGGTTCCGTATCACGAAAATTCCGCCAGATCAGCACACCCGAAATGATGAATGCGGTTGCTGCAATACCGATGAGGACCTTCTGACGCATAACCGATCCGCCGGTTGCTGAGGCGGCTCCATCCACGACGAGTGCTGTGCGACGCCTGACAGCTGCCCGACGCCGCACACTCTATTAGTGTCCCGGCGTTGGCCTTCAGTTGCAACCCAAACGTGTCAGGAATGTGAAACGAAAACGGTCCTCATGTCGTGCGGCGTTCGCTCTGCGCGCGGACGGACGCTCATTGAGCTCCCATGGGGTTCGCGAAGATGCTCGCGAAGGCACAACGATACTCGGAGAGGCGAGTTGACCAGTTGGGAGGGATATGGCCCGACATGAACATTCTCGGACGTGGGGCAAGCGTTGCCCAGCCGCGGCTCGAGAATTCGCGCGGGCGATTCGGGCGACGCCCTAGCGTGCCGACGAAGTCAGTCGCGGTCCGTCAATTCGTTGAATGACGGAGGCCAACGAGAAGTTTCGCCCCGGACAGGCTGTCTTTCCCGTAATTCCGCCATGCGTAAGGATTTGCGATTGCGGGATTCCGCATTCCGACATCAGGAATTTCACGAGCCGTGCCACGGAATCGAGCTGCTTCGGCGTGGGTTGTCCCGTCTGGAAGTCGCCGATCAGACAGATGCCGATACCGTGCTCGTTGTAGTGGTTGCCTGGCGTCTTGCAATGGGCGCCGTGCATCTGGGACTTCCAGCGCTGGCCGACGAAGACCTCGCCATCGCCGTAGCCGATCCCGTTACCCACAACGAAGTGATAGCCGAGTTCATCCCAGCCGCGAACGTTCATGTGATAATCGCGCATTCCCTGCGGCGTGGACTTGGGGCTCGCAGAGTGATGAATCACGATCGAGTCCCAGCGTCGGGCGATTCCGCCAGCCGGAGTCCAGCCGGCGTCGCCTCGCCCCGAAACGGGCGGACTCGTTCGTCGCGGCGTGACGGGCGGTTGCCATCGTGGCGCCATGGGGCGTTGCGTGTATCGATGTGTCGGCCGCGGCGGCAGATTGCGCACAGGCGTCGGTCGATCGCCGGCATAGTAACCCAGGTCCGCCACTTTCGAGTGCCGATCCGTAGAACAGCCCGCCCCCGCGCTCAGGAACAAGGCAAAAACCACAACTGCAAGAATCTTCCCCTTCGGCGACACAGGCGTGCTCCCACTATTAGACACCCGACTCCTAGTACTGAGATTCCCCCTCAGACTAAGCATGCATCGGAACCGGGCAACGATGGGGTAAGTTGAAATATGACGCACGTTCTATGTTCGCTCCGCAAGCCAGTTTTGCAAGTACTCTCGGCTGTTCGTCTCGTTAGCGGCCTCTTGCAGCACCGAAATCAGTTGTGGAAAATCCCGACCTACGGCCTCGAACACGGCCTCATAGACATCCAGACCACTCTGATATCGGACGCCCGAGAGAATCGTGGCATTGTCCAACGTCGGGTTCGCGGAGAACGCCCATTCGTCCGGGAGATTCAGCCGAGGCTGAAACTCGCTCGTGAACAGCTGGCCAAGTTCCGAGAAAAGATCTTCTCGTTCGATCAGGATTTGGTCGTGCGTCTTGCCATCGGCCGCGGCGGCGTCATAGAACGCCTGTGCCCGATCGTGCAGCGTGACCACGTATTCATCCAGGATTTCCTTGTCAGCCCATCGCAGCCTTGCCCGATTCGTTGCATCGGACGAGTCGCCGAAGCGGGAGGCGAACCAGGATTCCGCCGCGGCCCGACCGACAAACGTGGCCATCGACTCGCTGAAGTCCGCATCGTTGAACTTGAAGACAGTTGAATGGGTCATTTCGTGCATCAGCAGTTCGGCGAAGTCCGACAAGTCCATTCTCAAGTTCGATTGTCGAACCGGGTCCGGGAACAGACCCAGCGTCGAAAATCCATCGGCTCGGGCGTAGAGCACATCCCATCCGGCTTCGCGGAGCGCCAGCGCCTCCTGCCGCCCCATCTCCTCGTCGAAGAAGCCCTTCGCCGGCGTGAACCCGAAGATCGGAAAGAACCACACATAGGGTTCGAGCCGATCCTGGGCGCTCGCAGCCAATACATACGCTGCCGGCGTCGATCCGTTCGGATCGAAAACGGTATACGCATCCCCCGGCGTCAATCCGATCACATCAATGGCGTATTGCCGAATGTCCGACACGTATGCGAGCTTCGATCGCTCATCGTCGGTCAATGCCGGGTCATTGACCGCCTGGTCTATCGGAACAATTCGATTCAACGACGCCAGTTGCCCGTCGATGAGATGGGCAAGGTACGGATCGCAGCCTGCGATCAGCGGCGCCACGAAGACGATCAAAAGCGTCCATCGGCGATGCATGCGTGATTGAACTCCGGCGAGGAATGTTCGCACGATTCTATCGATCGAGCAGGTGTATTTCACGGAGTCGCGAACCGCGATGAGTGACGCGTACGGACTATCGCCAACTACCCGCATCGACACATTGGGGAGCAGATCACCAGAATTGCCACTCGTTCGTTCCGTTGAAGGACGCCCAGACGACGTAGGCGTAGAGAACGAGATTCGTGACGCCGTGCGTCACGAACAGGCACATCAGGCTCTTGCGCCAGCAGAACACGGCATTGAAGAGCATCCAGCAGAGGATGCTGACGCCCCAGTTCGCCGGATGCTGCACGACGGACAGCAGCGACGTGCCGAGAAATGAGACGAGCGTGAATTTGCCGAGCGGCACCTCGTCGAAGCGATCCCATTTGATGAAGGCCCGAAGCAGGAATCCTCGCCAGAACAGCTCCTCGACGACCGGTACGATCAGGACAGCCCGCGAGATCTTCATGACGACATGGGCCCAGAAGCCGGCGCCGTGGTAGATGGCGGCGACGTCTTTCATTTCAACAGGCTTGAGGTTCACGAACGGCGGCGAGCCTGAGAACCCCAATGAACCGCCGAGCGAGGCGTCGCCGACGGCGACGCGTTCGAGCCAATGCTGACCGGCGACCCACATCCAGGCGGCGAACACGCCGACGGGGATCGCGACCCACAAGTCCGCCCGGCCCAGCCGGGGCCAGTGGTTGCGAAACAGCCATGTCACCCACGTCGCGGCCGCGATATGAAGCGTGATCGCAATCTGGTTCCAGGGCGTCTCGGCCGGGGCCATGTCGGCGAAGAGCATCAGCACCAGATAGGCCATCATCGGGCCCATCAGGGGGAGGCGCGGTTCGGCGGCGACGGCGCGGGAGACCCATTCGGGTTCGCGGGATACAGAAGGTTGAATGTCGTCGGTCATTGAAGGCCGGGATTCTGCCGCATGCAGCCGCATTGGGCAATATGATTCAGGAATTCGCGCGCCGCTGGATTGGAGTCGATTGCCCTCGCTCCCGATTGATCCGGGCCAACGACGCGGCCTAGTATTAGAAAGGGGGAGTTATCGGGTTGCAGTAGGCCGCAAAAAGGAAAGGACACAATTCAAATGTCACGCAAATCATTAACTTCTCGCGCCCTCGGTCTGGTTTGTTGCCTCCTCGTCGTCGACACATACGCAAGCGTCGCCAGCCTTCGTGGGCTTGGCGATCTGCCCGGCGGAAACTTCGAGAGTTATGCAATCGACATCTCGGCGGACGGAACCGTGGTCGTCGGCACTGGAACAACCGCCAACGGCAGGCGCGCTTTTCGCTGGACAGCCGCCGGCGGCATGGAGGAACTTTCGGGGGCCCCCGTCGGCGCCACGCAGTCATTCGCCAATGCCGTGTCGGCCAATGGTGAGGTGATCGTAGGAATTGTTCTCGTTGATGGAGTGAATTACGGCTTCCGCTGGACGCAGGCGGACGGAATGGTCCTGTACGGAAGCGACTACCAGATTGGCATCTTTCGTAGCGATGCCATCGGCGTATCTCACGATGGAACCACCGTCGTCGGCGAGATCGCCACGGCGACATTCTCCAAGGCGGTTCGATGGGATGTGAATGGCAACGCGACGATGATTGAAGATCCGCCTTGCGCAAGCAGCGCTGCCATCTGTACGTCCGCCGACGGCCGGATTGTCGCGGGAACCTGCTCTATCGGTATCGCCCACGCTTTCCGTTGGTCGCAGGCAACGGGCCTCGACCCGTTCGGGCTGCTCGTGAATCCGACGCGCGACAGCTATGGGTTCGGCATGTCCTCAACCGGCACGACGGTCGTCGGGGAGATCGATTCCAATGGGGACACGCGAGCGTTTCGCTGGAACGCGGAGACCGGCCTCGTACTTCTGGGCGATCCGATGGAAGTGAATCCGGGCCCAGCCTGGGCGTATGACGTCACCGCCGATGGAACGAAGATTGTCGGCGTCGACTATGGGCTCCTGCCGGGTTCTGCGGTCGCTTTGTGGGGCCCGGACGGAAATGTTCGCTCGCTCTATGAGATCCTGACAGTTGACTATGGTCAGAATCTCACCGGCTGGCGGCTGATTCAAGGGCTCGCCATCTCCGATAACGGGGCCGCGATCGTCGGCTACGGTCTCGATCCGGCCGGCTATACCGAGGCATGGATCGCGCGATTCCCGGCCAGCACCTGCGGCTGCCCGGGCGACGTCGATCACGACGGCCTGATCAACGGCAACGACATTCCGGCCTTCATCGACTGCCTCGTCGATGACAGCGGCGATTGCCTGTGCGCCAACACCGACGGTCTGGCCGGCGTCAGTATGAACGATGTCTCGTATTTCGCGACAACGCTGGTGACGGGCGCCGCATGTCCATGATCGCGAAGCGCTGATAAGCCGAGCAAACGCGGCTCGCTATGGCGCTACCGCCGCGACGGGTTCGCCGTTCCGGAATTCCGTTTTGCACTTGAAGCAGCCCGTATCCGTCACGGCGGCCATCGCGCAGTAGTCGCAGCGATTCGACAGCTCGATCGCATTCCGCAGACGCCTGAAGTCCTTTTCCGCTGCGTCGTAGTCAGCGCGGACGGTAAAGGCGAAGCGACCGATCATGCCGTAGCCGCATTCATCACACCAGCCGGCGCTCTTTGCGTTCTCGCGGCAGGCGGCGCAGTCGATGCACGACGGTTCGCGATAGTAGGCGCGGGCGATCTCGTATGTGAGGCGGGAGAAATACGCCTCGCCCTGATACCAGCCGATATGGCTTGCCTCACAGTAGCCGCCGACTTTGGCGAGCCGTTGGCATTCCTTGCATGGCATCAACTCGACCTGCAACGTGTGGCCGTGCGCATCCATCGTGTCGTAGAGCAGTTTGGACTTGATCGGCAGGCCGGCGACGTAGCCGACTGCGCAAGCGTCGCACCAACCGTTGACGGGTTGTGCCGCGGCGCAGGTCGGGCAACCTTGCGGAACGGCGTCGCGTTGGCACGCCGGCATGGAGACGATCAAGCCCACCCAGCCGATCATCCCCACGCCGAACGCGCCGATCCGCGGCCCGTGAAAGGCCGCACGCATCGCGAACTGCCGCTTCCGACGCTGGGTCGGATCGGGTACGAGAGAGAGTTTCATTCGCGACACGCGTCGAGCCTCGGAGAGGAGGTCGTTAGTCAAACAGGCAGTCGCTCCAGATGCGACGACGCGCGAGCGGCCCCCCTCAGCCCGCTCGCGCTGACTCATTGTCGATCACTCAGTTCAGCAGATCGCTGACGAATGCGAGAATCGTTCCCGCGAGTGTGTCATCGCAATATTCGGCGCAGGCCGGGCTGTCCGTGACTTCCGGACTTCCCAGGATGACGCGCACGAATGCCGCCACATCGCCGCCGTCGACCGCGCCGCTGCCGTCCACATCGCCCTGCAGCGTGCAACCCAGATTCACGAAGCCGACATCGCCCGCGTAATTCTCCGGCGTGTTGCAACCGACGCTGCCGTCACGATTCAGCGAGAGGATGCCGTCCGTCGGAACGACGCCGGCGCCGAAAGTGAATGTATCGAGCGGAACGTAGCGAACCGAATCTCCCGCCGGAGAGAAGAACGGCACCGAGCCCGCGGGAAGAACGTAGTCGGGCGTCGGCGCGCCGGGCAATGCCGCAAAGGCGGGTGTCGCGATGAGGAGCTTTCGAAACGTCGTCGGCGGCGTCACGTTCGACGGAATCGTGAACGACTTCGTATTGCTCGTCACGGCATGGCCGGCGGTCCCCGCTTCCGCCGCGCCGCCGAAGGCCTCAGTCACTTCCACGTACTGAATTGTTCCGTCGGCGTTGCTGAAGACTTCGCTGACGCGCCATGTGTGTCCGCCGGCGTAGGCGAGCGTCGCCGACGCCAACAGAGCGATCGCGACAGGCAGCAGAACTATCGGATTTCGGATTGTGTGTTTCATACGGGGGGCTCCTTTTCCGTTCGTCTGGCGATCGCTGCGTATGACCGATCGCGCCTTGGACTTGAATCTGCGAACCGTTGATCACGGCGTCGGCGCAGAGGGCGACCCGTCGAACGTCGGGCGCCTCTTGACGCAGATGTCTCGGCCAACGCCCGATCCTTGCGTCCCAACGCGGATTTTCGGAATTCAAGACGACCGGGAATGCGTGCACAGCTTCGAATCAACTGCGACATTCGGGCGAGGGAATTGTGACCAGCGTCGCATGGATGATTTTGCGTGTGCGCACTTCTGTCAAAAGTACTGGCGCGCACCGCACGGATGAGACGTACGTTACAATACTCACCAAAGGACACAGGCGACTATGCGAATCCCCACCATCCGCGGAATCATCGATCGACGCATTCTCGTCAACTACCACATCGACGCCGACACGATGCGCCGGGCTCTCCCGGCACCTTTCCGGCCCAAGCTGGTCAAGGGGTTTGCAATCGGCGGCATCTGCCTGATTCGCCTCAAGGGCATTCGCCCCGCATTTCTTCCGTTGCCCATTGGCGTAGGCAGTGAGAATGGCGCGCATCGGATAGCCGTCGAATGGGATGACGCAGGGACGACGCGCGAAGGTGTGTACATACCGCGCAGGGATACGGATTCGCGACTCAACCATCTCGCCGGCGGTCGCCTCTTCCCGGGCATCCATCATCACGCGCGCTTCACGACGCGGGAAACGGACGATCATTACTTCATCGAGTTCGTCAGCGACGACGATGCCACGCGCGTCCGGGTCGAAGGTCGTTTGACCCGGGACTGGCCGGCAAATTCCGTGTTTGGGTCCGTCCGGGAAGCGTCCGACTTCTTCGAGACGGGTTCGCTGGGGTACTCCGCCACGCGCTCGCCAAACGTGTATGAGGGCCTTGAGCTCGCGTGTGATGACTGGCATTGCGACACGCTGGAGGTCAAAGACGTCTTCTCCAGCTACTTCGGAGAAGAAGATCGCTTCCCGGCGGGCAGTGTGCACTTCGACTGCGCCCTGCTGATGCGCGGGATTCGCCATCAGTGGCAAAGCCGAAAGGGGCTCTGCTGCACGTCCGGAATCGACGCCAACGACTGAATCTCAATATTCGCCATCGCAATTCCAATGCAATTTCGCAACACTATGGACGTCGCCACGGTGTATGACTGATGGCGCGCCGGCCCGAACCAATCGCAGTCGCGGATCGCATCGGTGCAGCCTGGGCAACGCCGAAGCACCGACCTTGTGGAGCGCAGACGCATTCACAATGCCGACGGAGATGCATCATTGACAGGGCTCGACACACAGACTGACGACGCACACGGCCCGCCCGCCGGCTTCTGCCCGCGCTGCGAGTATCGCATGAACCCCGGCACGTGCCCCGAGTGCGGCGAGACGTCGACCGTCGCCCAGTTGCATCGCGTTCCGCGCTCTCAGCAGCGGCGCCGGAAGATTCGGCGAACCGTAATACTCATCGTGCTACTGAGCCTCGGACTCGGCGGCGCGCACTTCTATCGCAGCGGCATCTGGTTCCGATGGCTGCCGACGAGCGCGCTGTTCTGGATGGATCCGGCATCGAGGGCGGCGAATGATGAGCTGATCGCGCGCAGTAGTCGCGGGCTGCTAAGCCCGGAGGACTCGGCCCAGTTGGTCCGTCGCATGCTGGCGATCAAGACATACATCCGAAGCCCGCGACCGATCGGAAGTACGTTCCTGCTGGACCTGAAGGTCAGCACGCAAAACGGTCTATCGGGCTACAGCATCAATTCAAGTGCGCCGAGCATCTGTTTAGATGGCGCAGCGTTGAACAACGATCGCGTCATGACGAGGCAGTCGTCGACGGGCTACGCCTACACGCTGGACGATCCCCTGGCGCCTGGGTCGCACGTCATCACGGGGAAAATCGTCGTGCAAGTCAGTCTGCATTCGGCGTCGCTCATATCCAGCCGCGGACCCATCAGCATCCCCATCGACTTCCGGCACGAAGTCGTCGTCGAGGATCGACCCCTGAGTCAATTTGTCACGGCGCACTATGACGAGTTGATGATCAAGGAGATTCGAAAGGGCTGCTTCGTCTCGATCTGTCCCGTCACTTCGACATCCTATGAACTGCATCTCTGCGTCAGGCATGCGACCGTGTGGATGACTGGTACGCTCGAGGCGCGGTTCGCCGGACGTGAGAAGCCGTTCGTCCGGATGGATCTCGTACAGACGCCGATCATGGGCAACAGTTCGAAAGGGATCACGTTCTCATTGCCCGACGGTGTTGCGGCCGAAGACGCGACGATCGACGTTTGCTTCACGCCGAATGCCAAGACGGCCTTCGATGAGGACTTCAAGGCGTACTTCGCCGGCATCCTCGAATGGCACGATCTGAGAATCCCTGCGCCCGACGCACCGATGGTCGCGACGGACTGTCAGTATTGCGAACCGCCGTTCGATCGAAGCCCGGACGTCATTCGCGAATGGACGCCGACGGACTAGGCGAATTCCCTACTTCCCTGCGGGCGATGCAATCGGCTGGTCGGCGGCGTTCGCAACTCTCGATCGCACACCGCGCATCTCATTCCGCCCATTGGCCCCCTTCTGCAGTTCAAACGCGTCAAACACGCAACCGTCCGCCGAGCGAGATTCGTACTTCAGCACATCGCCGTCGATGCTGATGATCTGGTAGAGCTGCACGCGCTCGCCCGTCTTCGCCATGCGCTCGCGGGCCTCGTCATCGACTTGGTACATCTTCGGACCGCTGACGGAGACGACGTAGACCGTGCCGCCCTTTTCGGATCGCCAGTTGATGCCCTCAGGCAGATTCTCTTCTCGTGTCACGAGATCGCTGCGACCGTAGGTGTGGTCGTGGCCCGTCAGCACGAGGTCGACGTGGTGTTCGTCGATCACGCCCATCCACGCGCGCGTGTCGGACGCGCCTCGCTGGCGGGCCATCGGGACGATGGGATGATGAAACGTCAGGATGTTCCATTTGCGATCACTCTTCGTGAGCACGTGATCGAGCCACTTCCACTGTATCGCAAGCTCCTCATTGGAATTCAGCGAGACGATTCGCACGTCCTGGTAGTCGAAATAGTACGCCGACTCCTCCAGCCCCTTCGGACCGTTCAGCGGAAATGCAAACTGAGCTCGCCAATAGGGCGAAAGAATGCGATTCGCCTTGACGCCGAGGATGCGCCGGCGCGCGTACTCGTGATTGCCCGGCGTCGCGACGACAGGAATGTGCGCCGTAATCCACGAACCGGCGTAGAACCACTCGCCCCACTCTTCATCGTGATTCGGATCGTTGATCAGATCGCCGGCGTGCAGCATGAAGGCCGCTCGCGGCGCGTCGGAAAACGCCTCGCGCACGATCCGCGACCACATGCTGCGGACTTCGTTCTGAGCGTCGCCGAAATAGACAAAGCTGAACGGCTCCGCTGTGTCCGACGCCGTGCGAAAGTGAAACCACTCGCTCCAGTTGACGTCGTCACCGAGTCGGTAGGCGTACTTCGTACCAGGCGTGAGGCCTGTGAACTCGACGCTGTGGAAGTGACACTTGGAGAGGTCCGACTGAAACGCCTGCGTTTTGGCCGTTTGCTTCGTGCGGGATTCGCGAAAGTCGGGGCCCGCCGTGACGGGCGCGATCTCGGCGTAGGCGCGCTGAATGTTGTCCGACGTTCGCCACGTGACAGTCTGTGTCGTCTTCGGATCGTGCGTCCATGTAAGGACGATGCGATCGGGCATTTCGCTGGGGGCGTATTCCTTCGCGGCGTCGCGCTTGGGCGGCGCGTGTTCGTGCGGATGATCTTGATCATCGTGCGCGATGGCCGACACGACTGTCGTCATACCGATGACTATGGACATCATCCATGTGAAACGGCGAATCGACGTTGTTGACCATGAACTTGCAGCAACGGTATTCGGTTTGATCATCGGCAACGCCGCGCTGGCTGAAGCGCGCCCCGGGGCTTTCTTGAACGTGACACGACGACTCCGGCGCGCCATTCAGGCGACGAGCGTATACACCCAAGTGGCTCAGGGCAAACCGCTGCGCAACATCCGATGTCGAATCGACGGGATGATTGCCATTTGTGGAAAATGGCTCGCATTGCACGGAGGGCGAAGCGTATAATTGCGGCAGAAGACTCAAGGAGCCGGTCATGAGGAAACGCCTGTCAGCAAAGACCAGAGAGTTGATCGCGCTCGTCGTGTTGTGCCTCGCCGGCGGGAGAATCGCGTCGGCGATGTACCTTCAGTTCGGGATGGACAGCGCCTATCGCTCGCGCCTCTACTTTCGCTGGTTCGACTACTTGCCGATGATTGCGGGCGTCGCCTTCGCAGTCCTTTTCACGTTCGCACTTGTGCGCATCGTGATCCTGTTGCGCCGCCGCGCCATGCCGGGCAGTTGCCCTCGATGCAGCATGGCGATCGATATTCACGCCACGATCTGCGAGCACTGCGGCGAAGAATTCCGCCGCACGAGCCGGCGCGGCGGCCAGCGCTTAATTCATCAAACGCGCACGCGGAACGCGATCGTCTTCGCCGCATGGTTCTCAATGATCGCGTGGGCATTGTCGTTTGATCTCGGGCTCTGCTGGGAGTCGGCGTACTTTCGCGGCGGCAGCGGATGCGGCATCGAGTTGCGCAACGGCGCCGTCGCATATGTCGACCGAACGCCCAACGCCCCAGGCTCAGCACGCGCGCTCTACGATCCGATCGCGAAAGACGCCATCGCCGCGGCCGACGCACTTGGCATCGACGTGGATTTCCATGTCCACGACTCGCTGGAGCAACATGTATGGTGGCCGCAAATCCGACACAATCAGTGCTATGGGTATTCTTACCTTGCGGGTGATCCGCTCCCCCCTATTGCGCGCGAATTCCATGACAAATACAAGTTGTCAACGACCGGCTACGGCTACAACTTCAGCGAACGGCATTCATATTTCCCGCTCTGCCTGCCGACTGCCTTCTTCGGCGTCATCGCCTTGATCATCCGCGTTGGCGAGCGCGACTTCCCCGCAGGTTGCTGCCAGACGTGCGGCTACGATCTTCACAGCGTCGTGAGCGCGAATTGTCCGGAGTGCAATCGGCCCATTGCTGAGTCGAGTTACGGTATACCGTTGAGGTTGCGGCGACCGACGAGGCCGTCGCCTTCTGCGTGAATCTGATCAACCGCCGAGATGACCATTCGCCTTTCCAGACAGAACAGCTCTCGGAGCCGCCGGACGTCGACCAACGATAACGCGGCACGGCGCCAGACGACGGGTGTGCCTTTCGAGTGCGTCTCGATTAGGCTATCTTGCATGACGCCGGAGAGAGTACGCCCCCATCCTGTTCGCGTGCACCAGGTGCGTTTGCGCCCGGCTCGCATACGCATCGTCGACATCTTGCTGCTATTCGGCGTTATCCTCGTCACGACGCCCGGCACGTACTTCGCCGTCGAATGGTCGCTGATGCCCCTGTTCAAGGGCCGTCCCGAATTCCACATCATCGTCTTCCTGCTCCTCGCGATGATCTATCCACCGGCGACATCCGCGTACTTCACCTTTCGGTGGGTGCTGAAGCGACGTCGGCGGAAGGCGCGAATGGTCGACGCGTGGCGATACGATCGGCTCAGTCGCGTCGTGCAACACCCACAGGCGATGGAGCGACTGCCGCATCGCGTCGTCGAACACGCCTGCGTTGGGTCCATTAGTTTGGACAGGATTCGTCGGCGCGGCGTCCCCGATCTGCCGCCGGGGCACGTCATCATTCTGCTGAGTCGACGCACCGAGCGGACGCCGATTCACGCACCGATCGATTTTGCATTCGAGCCGATTCAACTGGGGCGTGACGTGGAACGACAGAATTGGCTCGCCAGCGTCAACTGCACGGACATCCAGTCGCTGATCGACTCCGGCGAGTTGGATGCGAAGAGCCCGATGTTCCATCTGGATGTCGCCTACAAGAAGAAAGTCGCGCATCCAAACGCAAAGTCGCGCCGCTCCGACTGGATCGCCCAATATCGCAGGCTGATCAGCATGCGCGCTGTCCGCGTGTCCTTGTATGTCTATGGGGCGGCGCTGGCGCTGGTCCCGATCGTGACGGCCTTGTTGACGTCCCCTGCGAAACTACTGGAGTACGTCGTGATTGGGACGATCGCCGGCGCGATCGGCCTGTCGATGTGCCTCTTCCGGCATCAGACGACCTTCCTCTTCCCGGGTGGAATTGCGGAACGCACGACATTCCTTGCCGGTCGCAAGGCCGTCATTCGCCGGTTCACGAACGCCGACGCCTCGATCATCATCACGATGCCGTTCAGCGCCTTTATGTTGCTACCGCTCGTGCAGATCGTGAGAAGCCGGGAGAAGCCCAACATCATGCTTGCGCCCGCGGAGGTGATTCTGGCCGCGTGGATGTCGACGGCGCCGACGCCGACATTCGAACAGTTGGAACCTCTACTGGATCCGAAGGCGTAACACGCGCGCCGCCGAACGATGCGGCGAGGCTGGAACATCGGCGAGTGTCCGGCGATGTTCAGCGCTACGGTTTGCCGCTCCATCGGCAGGCCGAGCGGGCTCACTTCACCCTGTCGTGGCGCTTTCTGTTAAGATGGCCCCACGATGCCATTGCTCGAAATCACGGATCTCACGAAGCACTATCGCACGCCGGACGGCGCGACTTCCACGGTCGTCGACGTGCCCGCATTTTCGCTGGAGACCGCCGAACAATGCGCCCTGCGCGGCGAAAGCGGCTCGGGGAAGACGACGTTTCTCAATCTCATCGCTGGTATTCTCGCGCCCGACGGCGGCAGGATCACAATCGTCGGCGAGGATATCACGGCGCAAGGCGAATCGAATCGCGATCGACTGCGCGCGACGCACATCGGCTATGTATTCCAGACGTTCAACCTGTTGCAGGGGTACACAGCGCTCGAAAACGTCGAACTCGCGATGATGCTCGGTCGCGGCATCGACCATGCGTTCTCGCGCAAACTGCTCGAACACGTCGGGATGTCTCAGCGACTGCACTATCGACCTGCGCAGCTTTCCGTTGGTCAGCAGCAGCGAGTCGCCGTCGCCCGGGCGATGGCGAATCATCCGCAGCTCGTGCTCGCGGACGAACCGACTGGTAATCTCGACGCCGCCAATGCACAGACGTCACTCGCCCTGCTTCGGGAACTTTGCGAAACGAACAACGCGGCGCTTTTGCTCGTCAGCCACGATCCGGCGGTGCTCGCTCAGTTTGATGACTCGCGCGATTTCGCTGAGATCAACCGCGCCGCAGTGTCGAAGGAGGCGACGGCATGACGACGGCGATCGCCCATCCGTCGCGCGCCCTCGCCGTGGCGCTCATCGTCCGCCGCAGCCTGCGCCGCCATGCGTTCGCCACGGCCGTCACGATTCTCGCCGCCGGACTGGCGTCGGGCCTCGTGATGGCCGTCTTCGCGATCCAGTCCCAATCGCAGCGCGCATTCACGGGCGGGAATGTCGGCTTCGATGCCGTCCTCGGTGCGCGCGGCAGCAAGTTGCAGCTCGTTCTCAACAGCGTCTTTCATCTGGACGAATCGCCCGGCAACATTCCCTGGTCGGTCTACGCGCGGCTCAAAGCCGATCCGCGCATTCGTCTCGCGATTCCCTATGCCGTCGGCGACAACTATCGCGGATATCGCATCGTCGGCACGACGCCCGACCTCTTTGATCGATATCGCTACGGCAACGATCGGTCGCTCGCGTTTGCGGGCAAAGGCCGCGCGTTCGATCCCGACTTGCGCGAAGCCGTCATCGGCAGCTTCGTCGCCGAACGAACGGGCCTGCGTTACGGCGATCACTTTCATCCCAGCCACGGCATCAGCTTTGACGACGCGGACGACGACGAAGGTCATCACGCACATAACGAGGAATACGTCGTCGTGGGCGTACTCGAGCCCACAAACTCGCCGATCGATCGTGTCGTCTGGATTCCAATCGAAGGCGTCTTTCGCATGGGCGGTCACGTCCTGCGCGGCGAAGGCCAGGTCTTTGTGCCGAAACACGGCGAGACGATTCCGGACGAGCACAAAGAACTCAGCGCGATCATGCTCAAGTTCGCGGCGCCAACTGTCGGTGCGGACCTCGACAACGTCATCAACAAAGAGGGCAAGGAGTTCACGCTCGCATGGCCGATCGCCGCGGTCATGACTGGCTTCTTTGAAAAGTTCGGCTGGATCACGCGCGTGCTGCTGCTCGTCGCCTATCTGGTCGTCGCGGTGAGCGCCTGTGCGATTCTTGCGGCGGTCTACAACACGATCAACGAGCGTCGTCGCGAGTTCGCGATTCTCCGCGCGATCGGCGCCCGCAAGTCCATCGTCTTCTCCGCGATCGTCGTGGAGTCGGCGACGATCGCCGCCTTTGGCGCCGTCCTCGGCTTTGTGTTCTACAGTGCGATCGTCATTGTCGCGGCATCAATCATCCGCACGCAGACGGGCGTCGTCATCGACGCCTGGGCTTTCCATCCGGCGCTGGCGTACGTGCCGCCCGGAATGATCGCCCTCGGCGCGCTGGCCGGCGTTGTCCCCGCGGTCAAAGCGTATGCGACGGATGTCGCCGCGAATCTGAATCCGCATTCGTAATGTGTTTTGAACTGCGTCAGCCGTGAACGCGGGCCGTCACGGCGAGGTTGTCGCGCGTCAGCTTGGGAATGCCATCGAGTCGGTAGTGGGCAAAGTCCGTTACGCGAGCGCGCGCCTCGTCGAGCGTGTGCGGCTTGACGCGGCGCAGGCCCGACCAGCGACCGAATCCGTTGTAGCGCGAAAGCAACTTCTGGACGCGCCATTGCAGCCCGCCCGGCAGCCACGCGATCAGCGCCTGGACTTCCGGGCGCGACGCCCACGTTTCGTAGCGATGATTGGTGTAACTTCGAACGGCGACATTGCCGAATCCCGCGCGGGCAAGACAGTCGCGAATCGTCTCGGGCTCGAACAGATTGATGTGGTAACGATTCAGCGCGATCCAGTTCGATCGACCGATCTTGCGCCAGCGGCTCGCGAAGTTCGGCGTATCGATGCACACGACGCCGCCGGGCGCCAGCAACGAACGCACGCTCTGCAGAAAGGCGACGGGTTGCGGCAGATGCTCGATCACATCGCCAAGCAGGATGACGTCAAACGGCGGAAGCGTATTGACGTGCTGATGCAGGGCGCCGGCCCGTGCGTCGATTCCGAAATCGACAGTCGCACGGCTGACGGCATTCGCCGATATGTCGATGCCCGTCACGCGCCAACCGCGACGCTGCGCGAGCGCCGCGACATGCCCCAGCGCACAACCCACATCAAGCAGGCGCTTGGGCGACTTCGTCTCATGCGGCAACAGGTGAATCACGTATTGCTGAACGGCGCGGGCCCAGCGATCCTCTTCGCTTTCGTCGAAGACGTAATAGGCCGCGCCGTAAAGCGCCGCCAGTTCGCCGGCCGAGTACCTCGGGAATTGCTGGATGAGTCCGCAGCCGCCGCAACGGTAAAGATCAAAGGGACGCGCAGCACCGTTGGCGCGAATCACGGGATGCCGCGGCGACTGCTGAGCGCCGCAATTGACGCATTCCATCATGGAATCGCCGGCGTGCCGCTCGACCTCAACTCGATTCGTCGTTAACGCTACGCTCATGCCGCGTAATATCGACCATACCCTCGTCGCCGCGTGGGCGAAACACCTCGACGCGACCGGCAAAAAATGCGCGGCCCCGTTTCCTCTGTCCCCAGACGCGTAGAATGACGCCGCGCTCGGGATTGTCAATTGCGCCGAGCGAACACGCGGCAACGCCCGCGAAAAACCCGCATCGGGTCGATCCCGTGCACGAGAATCTTAGCCTGGACGACTTCGGCGATTCCACTAACGCGGGCGTTTGTACATCACACCGAATTGACTTGACTCCGGATAAGGTCCAACGTACGGGCCGTCGCACGATCGCCGGATCGTCCACACGCGAGGAGAAACGATGTCCAAACAACAACTGGCCCTGCTCGAAGAACTCGTGAATCTGCCGACCGCTCCGTTTGTCGAAACGCACGTCGCCGGCTTCATCAAGACATTTGTCGCGAAACGTAAATCGCTGACGCTTTCGTCCGATCGATTCGGCAATCTGCTCGTGCGCTACCAACCGACACAGAAGACCAAACTGGCGGGCCGCCCCATTTTGTTTGCGGCGCACATGGACCACCCTGGATTTGTCGCGACGAAAATGGAATCGAAAGATCGCGTGCGCGCCGACTTCAGGGGCTGGGTGCGCATGAGCTACTTCAAGGGGACGAAAATACAGTTCTACTCGGGCGGCCGATGGGTTCCCGCAACTATCGAAAAAACGATCCCTCAGAAAGCGTCGAAGGCGACGGCCAGCGCGCGATCGTTCGGCGCCGACTCGCCGCCCGCCGCCGTGATCGCGAAGACGCGCGCCCCGATCGACATCGGCTCGCCCGGCATGTGGGGATTGCCCGACGCAACGTTTCGAAACCATCGGATCCACGCGCGCGTCTGCGACGACATCGCGGGGCTCGCCGGCATCCTGTGCATGCTCGACGCGATCTGCAGGAAGAAATCGCGCGTGCCGACGTACGCGTTCTTCACGCGCGCCGAAGAAGTCGGATTCGCCGGCGCGCTGGCGGCCGTCAGCGAGAAGACGGTGCCGAAAAAGACAATTGTCGTCGCCGTGGAATGCAGCAAGGCGCTTCCCGGCGTCGGCATGGGCGACGGCCCCGTACTGCGCGTCGGCGACAAGGCGACGATCTTCACACCCGCCGCGACGGCCTATTGCCAGGTCGTGGCGGACGAACTCGCCCGGAAGGACAAGTCGTTCCAGTATCAGCGCAAACTCATGGACGGCGGTACATGCGAATCCACGGCCTATTGCCACTTCGGTTACGAGGCGACAGGCATCTGCCTGCCGCTCGCCAATTACCACAACATGGACGAGTCGAAAAAGAAAATCGGCCCCGAATCGATCGATACGCGCGACTTCCTCAACCTCGCCAAGTGGTTCGTCGCCCTCGCGGAGAGCCCGCTCACGCTTAAGTACGACGGCAGTCATCCCGGTCTAGACAAGCGCTTGAACGCACTGCTCAAGACGAACCGACCGATCCTGGCGAGGACGGCGGCTCGCTGACGCAGCGCCCCGGTAGCGCGGGGAGCTTCTGACCGGGGAATGCGGGCGTCTCGCCCGCCGACATGGCGCAATCGCGCGGGCGAGACGCCCGCACTCCCCCGATCGCGCGCTGCGCGGCCTGCTGACAACGCGCGCCGCATCCGATATAAACAATCGCATGTCGAACCCGGCAGCGAATACTGACGTCTGGTCCATCGGACGACTCATCGACTGGACGCGCTCGCACCTCGAAAGCAAGGGCGTGGAAGACGCCAGGCTCTGCGCCGAGCTGCTCCTGGCGCACGCGATGGGCTGCCAGAAGATATTGCTTTACGCCCGCTTCCATAAAGAACCGACGGACGAGCAGAAGGCCCGTTTTCGCGAACTCGTCAAGGCGGCAGCGCAGCACACGCCGATCGCGCATCTGATCGGCGAGCGCGAATTCTATTCGCTCGGTTTCCACGTTACGCGGGACGTGCTCATTCCGCGACCCGAAACGGAATTGATCGTCGAGCATGCCCTCGATCGGATGAAATCCCTCGACAACGACACCTTCGACGTCCTCGACATCGGCACTGGCTCCGGCTGCATCGCGATCACAATCGCAAAACGCGAGCCGCGCGCCGGCGTCATCGCCACGGATATCTCCGAAGCCGCGCTTGACGTCGCCCGAAAGAACGCCGAGCGCCACAAAGTCACGGATCGCGTGGCCTTCGTGCACACGGATCTGTTCACCCTCTCCAACGGTCAATCCCCGCCGGGCGGGTTTGACCTGGTCGTCTCCAACCCGCCTTACATCGGCGAGACGGAGCGCGACTCCCTTCCGGCAAACGTTCGCGACTATGAACCGGCGGCCGCGCTGTTTGCCGGCGAATCGGGGTTGGACTGCTTTCGGCGAATGGCCGACGGCATTCGCGACATCCTCAGGCCCGAAGGAGTGCTTCTGCTCGAAATCGGCGAACATCAGGGCGATGCCGTGCGAGATCTGTTCACGGCCGGCGGTCTAGAATTCGTCGCAGCCCATCGGGATCTTTTCGGCGTCGAACGCATGCTGGAATTCAAGCGAACCTCATGAACGATCTTGTCGATCGCGATTTCCGACGAATCCTCCTCATCAAGCCGAGCTCGCCGGGCGACATTATTCACGCGCTGCCCGTCCTGAGAGGTCTTCGCCGCCGCTATCCGAAGGCGACGATTTCCTGGCTGATCGCGAAGAACTTCGTGAACATGCTGGAAGCGGAGCGAGCCCTGGATGAAATCATCCCGTTCGATCGCAAACACTACGGCAGGCTGTTTCGCAACTGGCCGTCGACGCGAGATTTCTTCAAATTCGTATCGGATCTGCGCAGGAAGCAGTTCGATCTCGTCGTCGATCTGCAGGGGCTCATTCGAAGCGGATTCCTCGCATGGAGCTCGGGCGCCCGCGTCCGCGTCGGCTTTCAGGACGCTCGCGAAATGGCGTGGATGTTCTATACGCATCGAATTCCGCGCGACGACGCGGAGAAACACGCCGCCGAACGAAACTTCGACGCGGCGGCGCTGCTCGGCGTGAATCGCTCGGAGCCCGACTTTCGTATCGCATTCACGCAGGATGATTCGACGACGATTCGCGACCTGATCCGCAGCCGCCTCGGCAGTGATCAACGCTTCATCGCGATGGCGACGAGCACGCGCTGGCCGACAAAGTGCTGGCCCGTCGATCGATTCGGACAACTCGCCGCCGAACTGCACAAGACGTCGGGCCTGAAGACGCTGCTCGTCGGCGGTCCGGGCGATCGGGACGACGGCCGACGCGCCGCCGATGCGGCCGACGGCGCCGCAGTGAACGTGTGCGGCGAAACCACGCTCCGCCAGCTCGCCGCGCTCATCGATCGCGCGTCGCTTGTCGTCACTGCGGATTCCACGCCGATGCATCTCGCCGCGGCGCATGGATGTCCGCTCGTCGCGCTGTTCGGCCCGACGAATCCCGTACGCACGGGGCCGTTCAATCGCTCGCGCGACGTGGTCCGGCTCGATCTCGACTGCTCGCCCTGCTATATCAGGAAGCTCCGGCAATGCCCGCACAAGCATCGCTGCATGCAGGATCTGTCCGTCGCGCAAGTGGCCGCCGCCGCGATCTCGCGATTGGATGGGCGGAATAACCCGTGAAGCACTGAACTCAGACCAGCGGACGCGTCGTTAATGCCGTTCACTATTGCTTTGTCGCGCCCTGCTTCGCAGCGCATTGCGAACACTGACGCCGAGCCGGATCGGCGTCGCGCGGATCGTATATTTCGCCATGCACTTCGCAGCGCCTTGCGGCGACGGCGGCGCCCTTGCAGACCGGGCACTCGACGATCATGACCATTGCGGTCATGTCGCCCGAATCTCCCTCGTTTGCGGGATGAACGCCCTTACCGATCGTCGGCTCGTACTGCGCCGGCGTCAGCATGTAGCCTTTGTTGCAGCGATGGCAATACCACGGCACAGCCAGCGATGCGTCGTCTGGCGCCGACTCGCCGCCGTCCTTGTAGGCGTACACGCCGATTCCGATAGCGCAGGCGAACAGCGTCAACGCCAGAACGAGTTTCCACTTGTTTTTCATCGGGAAGACCTCTGACTGAACTCAGCCCGCCGGCCGAGCCGGCAGAAGCGACGGCGCCGGTTCAGCGCAGGTAGTCGGGCAGACCTCGCTTCGGCCAGATCGTCCAGCCGACGCCGTATGGGTATCGCGTGTCCATGAAGCGGTATTCGGAATGACCGTCCAGGAAAACGACGACGTGCTTGGAGAATTCAAAGTGCCAGCCGTACCGTTGCACACCCTGCCCCAGGTGCGTCGAATCCTGCATGATGTTGTGCATCAGGGACTCGTAGTACACGATGAACTCCGAGGCGTTGCCGCCGACCATGTCCGGCATGAATTCCCGGCTGTACTCCGCCATGACATTGGTGCTCCAATTGGCGCGGTAGTAGTCCATCCAGAACCAGTTGACAGCATAGCTGTTGCCGGCCGCCTGCCACGACGTCCAGGTATCGTGCGGATTGAGCGTCCACCCGGCGGAGCCGCTGATAATACCGAAGCCTCGCGTTCGATCGCCCGGGCATATGTACACTTCCGGCGTGGACTCCCGAATTGCATCCGGTGCGACGTACTTGCTGATAGGCCGCTCGTCAGCCCCCCATTTCATGTAGTCGATATTGGTTCCGAATGTCGGATCCGGGCGCGGCGCGATGAATCCGCCCCAGACGAACTGCGATCGCCAGCCGGCACTCGGATGCGGCTTGACCCATGGAACGTATGGGCCGTTGTCTTCCATATACATGAGCTGACCGACGCCGATCTGCTTCATGTTGGACATGCACTTGATGCGCTTGCCGTTCTCTCTGGCCATCTTCAACGCCGGCAGAAGCACCGAGATCAGCACTGCGATGATCGCGATGACGACCAGCAACTCAAGCAGCGTAAAACCCGAACGTCGACGACCATTAATGCTGGAATAGGGGAACCGCATAGCTTGAGACTCCGACCGACACGACGAAAAATCGCCTCGATGCGTGACGCTGATTTCGCGAATGGTGTCGTTAACAAAGTATAACGGACTCCGACACGACCTAGCAACAATCCCGGCCGCGCCGCGCCGTCGATTGTTGCCTTAACCTGTTGCCAGATATCGGCTTGAAGGGGCGCCGACGCGCCGATACGATCATCCCCCATGTCTGGAAAACTCAAATCGTCGCAATTGGCGCTCGCCGCCGCCTGCCTGATGGCTGCCGCCGCGACCGGCTGCGATCAGACGTTGGGCGACTACATCGTCATTCCCGGCTTCCCCGGCTTCGAACTATCCAATGTCCGCGTCGTCAACACATCGCCGGATATCGGGGAAGTGGACGTCTGGAACCGGGCGTACCCCTTCTTCCAGAATCTCGACAACGGCGACGCCTCGCCCTACACGCACATCAATGACGGCGTGCGTAAGTTCGCGGTCGTTCCGACCGACGCCGTCGACGACAGCGCCCCGCTGGTCGAGGCCGACCTGAAATACCCTGTCGATACCTACCACACTGTGCTCATCGTCGGCACGACGGGTAGCTACCAACTCATCCGCTTCGACGACGATCGAACGCCGACGATCGCAGACGGCGTTCGCTTCCGTGTGATTCATGCCGTCGAGAACGGACCGTCGATTCGCGTCTTCGGGCCCGGCGATGAGGCCCTTTCCGCCGAATTCGCCTACATGCATGCGACGGGCAGCGTCGAGTACGGCGGCGCTTTGAGCGATTTGACCATCCGGCGCACGGATACCGATGCAGTGCTGTGGACCGGCGACGATGTCGCGTCCGGCATCGCGGCGAACAAGAACTATACGCTTATCGTGTTCGCGGATGCGAACGACGCCATCCATGTACTCGTCCTTGAAAACGTCCTCTCCGCAATGTAGGGCCCGATCAATGATTGCCAGACAGCTCCCCCGCCGCGTCGCCGGATTCGTTCGATCCGTCGGATTGAGAAAACCTCTCGCCCTCGTCGTCATGCTGCTCCTGCTGGTCGCGAGCTGCGGTTATGAGGTCGGCGTGTTTCTGAACCTCTTTGTCGTTGGACGCGCGGACGACGTCGGTCCCTATGCAAGCGAGGTTGCGACGGAACTTGAAACGTTCGTCGCGAATGCGCGATTCCCCGTCGCCATGGTGTTTCTGCCCGACGGCTCGCTCCTCTACACGGAAAAGGACACGGGGCAGCTTCGCATCGTCTCGAGCGACGGCACGCTCTATCCGTTCCCTGTCGCCGACGTGCCCGTTGCGAATCTTGGCGATTCGGGCCTGCTCGGCCTGACGCTCGATCCCGACTTCGCCAATAACCGCTACATCTATCTCGGATATACGGTTAACGATATCCCGACGGACAACGCCCTGCCGCGCAACGAGTATCGCGTGCAGCGCTGCACGCTGACGGAGGATTATCGAAGCGTCGTGTTCGGCAGCGACAGCGTCGTCGCCAACCTCGCCGCCAGCGGTCTGCCCGGCCACGAAGGCGGCAGCCTCGTCTTCGGCGCCGATGGCAAGCTCTACGTCTCCCTGGGAGATCGCCGACTGAACACGTTTGCAAACGAAGAGTCTCAGGACCCGTCGGTGCTCGCAGGGAAGATGATTCGCATGAACAGCGACGGCACGATCCCCGCGGATAACCCCTACGGCCCGACGCTCCTCGCTTGGGCCATCGGTCTGCGCAACACATTTGATTTCGCGTTCGACCCGATGTCGGGCCTGCTTTACGGACCGGAAAACGGCGCCGGCCCCGACGAACTGAACCTGGTTGAAGCCGGCAAGAACTACGGCTGGCCCAGCGTTCAGGGCGCAGCGGATACGGATGACGAGATGCAGTTCGCCGCGGCAACGCCCGAATACACGGAGCCGCTGATCGGCATCAACGTTGCGCCGACGGGCGTGGGATTCAATCCGACCGACATCTACGGCGCTGATCTGCAGAATCAGCTGTTCGTGGCGTACTTCGAAACGGGCACGATCGATCGTTTCGTTCTGTCCGACGATCGCCGACAGGTGCTGGACAAAGTCGAATTCGTCGCCGGCATTCCGAACGGCATCAATGATATGGTTTTCGGGCCCGACGGCGTGATTTACGTCAGCACCGAATTCAACATCTATCGCATCGTCCCAACCAACAACTGAGCGGCGAGGTTATCCGAGCCAGGCCAGCCATGGCCTGATTGACGCATCGATTCGACTCGGTGCTCCAGGCGGCAGCTCAGGTCTGCCGTTCGCCTGTTGCATGGGGTCGTGTCGAGCTCGACCTGGACCGCCGCATGACTGCGGCGGCTCGAAATTGAATCGAACGAGGGGCCCCAATTGGCGCATTTCCTGCGCGACTTCGTCCGCTAAGCACCGATAAGGCAAGTCGCCCGCAGCCCGCGACGATACCTCCATCGGAGGCAACGCGCTGCATGATGCCGACACTTGAAGCGAACCCGCCGACCAGGAATTCAATCGCCGCTTCGAACTTATCCTCGAATCGGCCCCCGAACAACGATCAGACCTCGCGAAGCGCCCTTGCAATACGAATGCAACGGGCGGCGATCATCGCCCATTGCGCCGACATGACGCGCCGACTGGGCCGCCGCGTGTCGCTTGACGAAGCCGCCCGCGAGTGGATTCCCATCTACGCCGAAATGTGGCGACACAACTTCGAGAAACAGACCGTCGCGCGTTCGCTCGGAATCTGCCCGTCAGATGCCAATCCCGGCAATGCCTGAGTAGAAAAGGCGTATCGCAGGGTGCCATGCTTGCCCTTCAAGGCAAGCATGTTAAGGCGACGCACGACTGCGCTTGTGAGACGGTGATCGGAAGGCGGATTGCCTCTCCTGCATGCTCCCCTTGAAGGGGGAGCATGGCACCCCGCATTGCGCAATCGGAATTGCGCGGCCGCCTACGCGGTCGTCTCCATCTGACCGTCCACGAGATGAATCGTCCGCTCGGCTTCGCGCGCAAGCTCTCGATCGTGCGTGACCATCACGATCGTCTGTCCTGCCGTATTGAGTTCCTGCAGCAGATCGAAGATCGCCCGGCCCGTCTTACCGTCGAGATTTCCCGTCGGTTCATCGGCGAAGAGGATGTCCGGCTCGTTCATCAATGCCCGCGCGATCGAGACGCGCTGACGCTCGCCGCCCGACAGCTCGTTCGGTCGATGCTTCAGTCGTTCCTTAAGACCGACACGTTCAAGCAGCGACAACGCGCGCGTCTCTGCGGCGGCCCGACCGTTGAGCCATCCGGCCGTCGTGCTGCCGACCATGTGAGGCAGCATGACGTTTTCCAGCACGTCGAATTCCGGTAGCAAATGATAGAACTGAAAAACAAAGCCGAATCGCTTGTTGCGCATCTCATTTCGACGCGCCTCGAAATCCCGAAGCGCCGCGCGGGAGACGCCATGCGCCTGCACGGGTCCCGATCGATCGATGGCGGCGCCGTCCGCGTCGCGGCCGACGGGAATCTGACGAACGCCCTCGGGCTCGAACAGCGGCTCATTGTTGTAATACACCTGGCCGCGCTGCGGGACGTCGAGACCGCTCAACACGTGGAGCAGCGTGCTCTTGCCGCTGCCGCTCGCCCCCGTAATCGCCACGAGCCCACCGGGATCGATCGTGACGCTGACGCCGCGTAGGACGTGAAGTTCCGTCCGACCCAGGTAGTACGTCTTGTGGAGCCCCTCGCCGCGAATCACTTTCGCGGAATTCACGCGCTCGCCCTGATTCGGCAAGGTCTTCGAGAGGATTCGCTTGCTGCGTTGTGCGGGCGTTTCCATTGGCTTAATTCTCCACGTCGCTTACCACGAGCGATTCGCCATGCTACCGGGGCCGGCGGGTTCCCGCCAAAACGCGATGCTGCGACTAATACGCCGCGCCACGGTACCATGGTTCACGGAGAAACATCGATCCAGAGGGGCCTCGCAGCCAGCTACGACTTGAGACGTCATTCATGCCGAATCGCTCACGCCCACGACGACATCGCCTGAAAGTCGCGTTCGCCATCGCGTTCGCGACGATGGCCGCCGGAACGACCTGCCCGACGACGCCGGGGACTCCCGGCAGCGGCTTTCCGAAGTCCACTGCATGGACGCAGAAACCCATCAATAACAACGCAGGTGTAACGCCCAACGCCCTGACGATCGCCGATTTCGACGGCGACGGCACCAGCGACGTCGCCGTCGCCTATGCGGGCGCCGATCCGACGCCCGCCAGCTACGTCATTTTTTTCCGCGCTGCGGACAACACGTTTACAACCGTCTCACTGCTCGGAACCGTCGCCGACGTCCCCATCGGTGCCGCGATCAAGGCGGCCGACATGAACAACGACACGCGTCCCGATCTGATCGTCGCCACGGATCAGGGGATTCTCTACATCCTTTCACCGGCCGATCCTCGCGTCGGCGCCGACTGGCAGGGATTCATCATCAGCGGATCCGGCATGGACTCCGGCATCGGCCCATGGCGGGACGTCGCGATCGGCGACATCGACGGTGCGGCCGGCCCCGACATCGTCGCCGCCGGCGGAACCGTCGGGCGGCTCTGCTGGTTCAGAAGCCCCGCCGCCGACACGAACAGCGGCAGCGGCTGGGCGCGGATTGACATTGATACGACCACGCGGACCGACGCCCGTTCCGTTGCATTGATCGATCTGACCAACGACAGCCGGCTCGATATCGTCTCCACGGCGCCGGGCGAAACCGAGAACCGCGTCGCGTGGTACGGCAATCCTGCGAACCCCTCGACCGACGCATGGCCGAAGGTCCCCATCGGCAACCTGCCCGCTGCCGGAAAGCTCGCCATCGGCGATCTCAATGTCGACGGCCGCGCGGACGTCGTCGCCGTCAATCGTCCCGGCCGACAGATCGGCTGGTACATCCGCCCCGCCGATCCGACGCAGGCCTGGTCCGGGTTTCAGGTCACGCAGTACAACGCGGCGACACCGATCGACTTGGCCGTCGCCGACATCGACGGCAACAGCCAGCCCGATCTCGTCGTCGCGACGCAGCAACCCGGTTCTTTGCGATGGTTCACGCCCGTCGGCGTGCAGACCAACGTCTGGACGGAAAATCAGCTTCGAGATTTGAATGAAGATGTCGCCGCAATCGCGACTGGAGACTTCGACGCTGATAGTCGCCCTGACGTCACGGCGCTCCTGATCGGCGCCACCGCCGCGGATGACAGCGTCGCCTGGTTCGAAAACCCGGAGCCGTGATCACTCGCTGATGTCGCGCTCGATCGACTGAAGCCACCAGCGCTGATTCGGATTCTCACCCACTTTCACGTGGCGTACGGCATACAGCGTCATCACTTCGCCCGTGTCGACGCTCACTTTGTAGTAATGCTTGCGGTAGTACTTCTCGCCGCTTGGCCGATGATTCTCTGATTCGCTGCGCTTCCATGACGAGAGCACGGCGCGGATCGCGTAGTGCCGATCCCGCCAAGTGAATCCCGTCGGCAGCCCTGGAATCCCGCGGGCCATGCTGGCCGCGTCGGCCGTGCCGAAATCAGGTTTGACCGGCTCGGAAACAAACTCCGCGGGCTCCATCGAACACCCCGATCTCTTGCAACACATTATGAGACAAAAGGTTATACAGACACGCCCGACGCAACCCCCGGCCTAGAATCGATATGCTGGGCCCGGCAAGCGAAAATGCTGGATTGCGCGGAATAACTTGTATTATACTGAACCTCAGTTCGTATGCCGTTCTGGCAGAATACGTTCGGGAGAAGAAGGGGTAACTTGGGATGCCGTTTCTGGCTTTGGGCCATCGTACAGCCTATTCAAGCCGCGCGAGAGCATTTTCGTTGCTCGAGTTGCTCGTCGTTATTGGCATCAGCGCGCTCGTGATCGCCATCGCCCTGCCTTCACTTTCATCCGCCCGCGAAAGCGCCCATATTGCGGTGTGCTTATCCAACATCCGCGAACTCGGTCAGACCTCCGGCGCCTATATACAGGACGCCGGCATGCCGACGGAACCATGGCACCTCGGTTTCAACTACCCGGGCGGTGAAATCGACAAAGTCAGCGAATACGTTTACGGCGGATTTCAGTCCGATGTGATTCACCCGATTCTTGGCGACAAGGTCGACACGCGGAAGATCCACACCAACGAGCGCCCCTACAACAAGTACATCGCTCCGGGAATCTGTGACGGCCCGGTCGATACATACATCTGCCCCTCTGATCGATTCACCGCCACGACGAAGATTGAAGCGCCGTGCGCCGAGCCGTACATCACGAATCAGCCCTCATATGTGCTCAACGGCAACAGCTACTCGCTCAACTGGAACTGGTTGGATGCCCCGCCCTGGAACAGCAAGCTCGCCCACTACGAAAAAATCTGGGACATGTCCGCCGCCGGGCGCGAGATGCTGCGTTTGAAAGTCGGCGGATCCGCGTCAAAGTTCATCCTGTTCATGGAAAATCCCATGAACGCCTACATGCAGGATGCGAAGCCGCCCAACGGCTCCCACGGCATCAGCTGTCAGACGGAACTCGGCATCGGCTGGCACAAGCAAGTGTCCCGCTACAACGTCGGGTTCTTCGACGGTCATGCCGAGCATCGATTCATCGACACCCGGTACAGCTCCGGCCAGGGCTACGAGACATGGCCCGAACCCTACACGCTCAGCGGCTTCACGCCCTGATTCGCCAAGGGCCCCTGATTAATCCTGTCGCCCCTCTTACACGCCCTTCCTGCACGTCCCGATTTTCTTGGTTCATCACGGAATTTTGGGGAAGTCAATTCGCGCCGACTTTGCGACATTGGCGATCGCGAGGCGCATGGCGCCAGACTCTTATTTCGCACTTTCAGTGCTTGAATCGCGGGGTGATCCATGACCCAGGGCTGCATTTGCCCGCTTCGCGGGCGGCACTTGCCCTGGGCTCGCATATTGCACGCTTTCAGCGTGCGTTCGGCATCCGAGCGGCTGGTGCGTCGGACGATCAGGCTGACGGTCATCCCTGGTGTCTTGCGTTTCCCGATTTTCCATGATGAACCACTTTTTTGCAGATTCTGTTGAACGAATTCGGTCCCCTGCGCGCTGAATCTCCCGGACGGAGCACACGCGTATGGACCCGAATCGCAAAATCCCAATGACAAACTCGAAGGATCCCGACGACGCGCCCCGACTCGCCGCCGACCTTCGCAATCTCTACAGATCACCCGGCCCCATTCCCGACGCCGTTCGCGACGAGATCGCTCATCAGGCTCGGGCGGGTCTCTCCGACCTCAGCCGAACGCGCCGCTGGGGCGGTATCGCACTGATCGCCACGGCCGCGGCCATCGTCTTCGCCTTCCAGTTCGTCCTTCAACAAATGGCGACGCCGGATCGACGCGAGATGCGAACAGCCGTCGCGCCGCCCGCCGCAATCACGCAGCGCGAAGACATCGACGGCAACGGCCGCATCGACATCCTCGACGCCTTCGTCCTCGCCAAACGCGTCGACGCACAATCACAACTCAATCCGAGCTGGGACTTCAACGCTGACGGTCGCGTCGATCGCAAGGACGTCGATTCCGTCGCGCAAGTCGCTGTGCAACTCAATGGAGGCGCCTGACCCATGCGAAAGTGCATCGCCATCATCCTGACGCTCACCCTCTCGACGGCGCTCGTCCGCGCGCAGACGCCGTCGAACGACTCGGCGGCCGTCAGCACGCGCTTCGTCGCGTACGACGTCTTCATCGATGCCGGCGACACGCCGCTCGCCGCGTATCAAGTCGATATCAACGATCTCTCGGGCCGAACGAAGATCGTGGGCGTCGAGGGCGGTGAATCGACCGCCTTCGACGCGCCGCCTTACTACGACCCGAAGGCGCTATACAACGAAGGCCGCATCATTCTCGGCGCATTCACGACGAACAACGACGGCCCGACGGGCAGGACGCGCGTCGCGCGGCTTCACATGCAGATCAATGGGGAACAACCCGCGGATTTCGACGTCAAAGTCATCGTGGCGGCGGATGCCGACAATCGCGACATCGACGCAGACGTAACGATTACTGAAGGGAATCAATAATGCGACGGTTTTCGAAACGCAACTGGCTTCTATTGCCCGTGCTCGCGCTGCCGCTGCTGGCGATGGGCGTTGTGATCTACATGTCAGCCTGTGCGACGCAGGCGGAGAGAGTTTCATATTCAGCAAGGACGCCTGGCGCTCCCGCAGGCGTCGGCGTTACGATCGAGTCGCCCGATGATGTCGACTACGAAGCCTGGGACGAAAGTGACTACTACGAAGCGGAATACGATGGAGACGGCGCAGCCGACGCCGGTGCTTACGGCAAGGCGTCGCCACGCGAAGCGCTGCGGCGGCCGACACGCGCGTCCAATAGGGCGCCGGCCCGGCACAGCAGTCGCGGAAGACGCGGCTTCGCATCCGGCGCCGACGACTTCCGCCAGCGCCTCGCCGCCTACCCCGGCGCACTTCCCTCCGAAGACGAAGAACTCTGGATCATCCAGAAGGCCAATCCCGAGGGCGAAGCCCATCGACCGAAGCGTCCCGGCTGTGGAGAACTGATCTGTAGGCTGCCCGAACAGGAAGAAATCGTCCCCGTCCCGCTCGAACATACCGACGTTAACGCATCCATCAGCGCCTACATCGCCTGCGTCAACGTCACGCAGAAGTTCGCCAACCCCTACAACGAGAAAATCGAGGCCGTCTACGTCTTCCCCCTCCCGCAGAACGCCGCCATCAACGAATTCCTTATGACGATCGGCGATCGAAAAATCCGCGGCATCATCCGCGATCGCGAAGAGGCGGAGAAAATCTACAACGACGCAAGGCGCCAAGGGCACGTCGCCAGCCTGCTCACGCAGGAGCGCCCCAACGTCTTCACGCAGAAAGTCGCCAACATCGAGCCCGGCAAGAAGATCGACATCAACATCAAGTACTTCCATACGCTGGCCTACGACGACGGCTGGTATGAATTCGTCTTTCCCATGGTCGTCGGCCCTCGCTACAACCCGCCCGGATCGACTGACGGCATCGGCGCCGTCGCCGTCGGCAGCCGCGGCAAGAGCGGTCAATCCACGGAAATCGAATACCTCGCGCCGCATCAGCGCAGCGGTCACGACGTCTCGCTCGCCGTCACGATCGACGCCGGCGTCCCCGTCCGGCAGACACGTAGCATCAACCATGCGACGGATACGCGGATGGACTCGCAGAATCGCACCATCGTCAAACTCAGCGAACACGACTCGATCCCGAACAAGGACTTCGTGCTTCGCTACAAAGTCGCCGACGACAGAATCAATACCGCATTACTGACGCATCACGACGAGACCGGAGGTTATTTCACGCTGATGATCTACCCGCCCGAAACGCTCGCCTCGATTCAGCGCCAACCTGTTGAGATGATCTTCGTCCTCGACTGCTCGGGCAGCATGAACGGCAAGCCCATCGCACAGGCGAAGGCCGCCATCGAACGCGGCCTGAAGAGCCTGCAACCCAACGATACGTTTCAGATCATCCAGTTCTCGAACAACGCGTCCCAACTCGGCAATGCGCCCGTCATCGCGTCGCGCGACAACGTACGCCGCGGACTGAAATACCTCAGGAATCTCGACGGCTCCGGCGGCACGCAGATGATCGAAGGCATCAAGGCAGCCCTCGATTTCCCGCACGATGAGGAGCGCCTGCGCTTCGTCTGCTTCATGACGGACGGCTTTATCGGCAACGAAGCGGAGATCCTCGGCGAAATGCACAATCGCCTCGGCGCGTCGCGCATCTTCAGCTTCGGCGTCGGCTCATCGCCGAACCGCTTTCTGCTGAATCGAATGGCCAAGCTCGGCAACGGCGCTGTCGCCTACCTGTCGCTCAACGACAGCGGCGCGGATGTCATGGATCATTTCTTCGAGCGAATCAGCCATCCGGCCATGACGGACCTGCGCATCGACTGGGGCGGCATGGCCGTGCGCGACGTCTTCCCCGAACGCGTGCCCGATCTCTTCGTCGGCCGCCCCGTCATCCTCTCCGGTCGCTTCGACGGCGGCGTGGCAAATCGCATCCGCATTACGGGCGACGTCGGTGGTCACGATCAACAGCTGGTCGTGGACGCAAGCAGTTCGGCTGGCGCGCATGAAGGGCTGGCCGCCATCTGGGCGCGAACCAAGATCGCCGATCTCGTCGACCGAGGCATGTACGAAATCGACAGGAACATCTCCGGCGAAGTTCGCAGCCTCGCCCTGAATTACAACCTGATGTCTCAATTCACGGCGTTCGTCGCCGTGGATTCGCTGTCGAAAACAGCCGGCGCCCACGGAACGACGATCCGCGTGCCCGTGGCGATGCCCGATGGAGTGAAATATGAGACGACGGTGACAGAGTGACGCCATCGGGCAAAGCCTGACGAGGCGCCAGATTCCCTGAAAACGCCCGCGCCGGGGCGGCGAGATAAGACCGCTCGCCGTGTTGGCGACAATCGGACCCCATTACAGATCCAGAAAACAGGCGACATGCCTACTCAATTTTCGCTGCACGCTGCAATCGACGGGCTGACATGCGACATGAGATCAGTAGGGCACGCGGCGGTTCGTCGGTTGACAACGGGATCCGCTCCAGCGTGCGCCTATACTCTTTCTGCCCTACTTCCCTAAAACCGTCCTGCGAATGATGCTCATCACATCGTCCGCAGGACGGTCCTCTTTTGGGCTCAGAGCAGTCGAGAATCGTCCCGAATCGCGATCAGTATTCCGCGGAAAGATCGAACGCTGGTCCGGACCATTGGCGATTTTCATGAACTGACGTCAGCCGGCGATGGCGGATCGCTACACCGAAAAACACGCAATGCAGGCGTCAACGGCCCGTGGGTCGAACTGCTTTCCGCGCTCCCGCCTCAGTTCCTCGAACGCCTCGGTCGACGAGTGCTTCTTGTGATACGGGCGCTCCGACGTCATCGCAACATATGCATCCGCGACCGACAGCGCCGATGACGCGGGATCGATAGACGAGGAATCCGCATTGTCGAATCGAACGTGACTCTCGCGAACCATGGACGCCACGCGCGGCGAAAAGCCCAGCTTGGCGCTTAGATAGGCGCCGTCATCGGCGTGCATATCAACGAGAAGCCGTTCGGACGAATCCAGCGGGCCCGGCTTGGAGAGCACGGACTCCGGAATCGCGACCTTTCCGATGTCATGACACAATCCCGCGAAGCGAAGCGCATCCAGCGCCTGGCCGTCGAGATTGGCGGTCATTCCCACCAGCATCGCCGCCGTACTGACGCTGCATGAGTGCGATGTCAGATGTTCGCGCTGTGTCGGACCAAGAGAAGGCAGCATTTGCTCGAGGGACTGATCGAGACGCGCTTCCGGCGAGAGGTCCGCGCTGCACGGAATCTTGGACTCGAACTGGCAAAGCCCCCACGTACATACGCGGTTTCGGCCGCGCCGCTTCGCCAGATACAGTGCCGCATCAGCTTTCTCAATTGAAGACAACTCGAGATTCGAACTCTTGATCGTGAAGACGCCGAGGCTCACTGTGACCGGTTGTGTCTTCTCGACGCCGCATCGAATCGACTTCGAAACCTCGGTCCGGAGGTTCTCCGCCCAGCGAACGGACTCAACGAGTCCGGTTCGCGGGCGGATTACGAGAAACTCCTCGCCACCCCATCTTGCGACGATGTCATGCGGTTCGGCGAGATTCCGCATCAGCGCACTTAGACTGCGCAGAATCCTGTCGCCTTCGCAGTGCCCGCACACATCGTTGACCTGCTTGAAATGATCGATATCCAACATGATGATCGATGATTCCGCGCGACGATCCAGTATGGATCGCCCGTCGTCGCTGAAGAGTTGATCGATCGCACGCCGATTGGCCAGGCCGGTCAATGCGTCTGACTGAGCCATCGCGCGAAGCTGCGCCTCTCGACGCTCGCGCAATCTGCGCTCGGCGATCCGACGCTTTCGGCTCTTGATCAGACTGCGTATGCGCGACCAGAGTACGTCACATTCGACCGCCTGGTCCTTGTGAATGAAGTCCGCGCCGCCGCAACGAAAGCTCCGAACCGCAACCGCCTGTTCGTCGCTGCCCGACACAATGATCACCGGACAGTTCGGATGAACGCTTTGAAGGTGCGCGACGAAATCGTCCGCATGGCGATCGCTGGACATGTTGAAGTCGATTACGGCGCAGTCGAAGTGCCCGGACTTCGTCGCGAGCCTGAACTCGTCGAAATCCTGAACCGTCGTCATCCGGACGAAAGGACGCCCTTCCGTGATCACTCGATTCAGGAGGTACCGATGTCCTGGATCATCATCTGCGAGGAGGATGTTGATCGTCTGCATGGCCCGTTATCTCCCTACGGACCCTATCGGATAATCGACGTCGGCGTATGACTCCCGTAACATTTGGCGACGATAAATGCACCGCCACCTAGATGGCACCACAATCGGGAAAGAGGGCGTACGGAACGATCGTCTCGATGGCGGGACGCTCGTGGAGCTACCTGAAATCCACTAGGGAATGGCGCCTCCGCCCGCAGAAGCCACCGGTACATACCTATGACATACAGGATTTGCACTAGCGGAAAACGCGACGGATGTCGGACAGGACACGCGGACGCAAAAGCCCGCTGCACGGCCGCCCATGGCGGCACGATGAGTCCCTCCCGGGCGGCAACGATGTGCAACCAGGGCGTTCGGACCGGGATGCTGCGCCCCGCGCGACTCCGATATTGCGGTCGACCGCATCAGACCGGAGGCAATGTGACGAGTTCGAACCAGTACCGACCCAGATCGCGGATGATCGACAGAAAACGATTCACATTGACGGGCTTGGTGACGAAGGAATGACAATGCAGATCATAGGAGTTCGTGATGTCGGCATCCTGCTCGGACGTGGTCAGCACAACGACGACGAGATTCTTCAACGCGGGATCCTTGCGAATTGCCTGAAGGACCTCCCTGCCGCTCATGCCCGGCAGGTTCAGATCGAGGAGGATCATATCGGGGCGAGGCGAATCAAGCGGATTGGCGTACTTTCCGCGACGTTGCAGGTAAGCCATCGCCTCGCTGCCGCTGTTGACGATCTGGAGATCGACGCGGACCACATCCTCGACCAACGCACGTCGCGTCAGCTCCTGATCGGCAAGATCGTCCTCAACCAGGAGCACGACCGCCGGTTTCACACGTTTGCGTGTCTGTGACAGCATATTCTATCCCTCTAGGCACTCCCAAGAGTAAACCGAAAGTGAGCGCCTTGACCAACTTCGGACTCGACCCAGATACGGCCGTTGTGCCGTTCCACCACTTTCCGGCAGATCGAAAGACCGACGCCGGACCCGTCATACTCGTCTCGCCGATGCAGCCGTCGAAACGCACCAAAGATGCGCTCATGAAACTCCGGCGCAATCCCGATTCCGTTGTCCTTGACGCCGAACGTCGGTGTGCCGCCGTTGCGATCCAACGTCACTTCGATGACCGGTGTGCACCCCTTGGGCACGAACTTGACAGCGTTTGCAATCAGGTTCTGCAGCAGCTGCGTGATCAAGACCGAGTCACCGTTAACAACCGGCAGTTCCGGGACCTGAACCGTCGCATTGGCCTGCATCAACATTTCGTCGAGATTCTCCAACGCCTCCGCGATACACGCATTCAGATGAACGGGGCCGACATTCAGCGACTCCTTGCCCGCGCGCGACAACGCCAGTAAGTCCCGCACGAGACGGCGCATTCGATACGCTGATTCCGTGATGAACTGCACATCCTTTGCCGCGCGCTCCGGTAATTCGCGTCCCAGGTCTTCACGCAGCAGGTCGCTGAACGAAATCAGCTTTCGAAGCGGCTCCTGTAAGTCGTGACTCGCCATGTGTACAAACTCATCCAAGTCCGCGTTCTTTCGCGCCAGCGCCTCGTTGGCTGCTCGCAGCATCGCGTCGTTCCGCTGCCGCGCCGAAATGTCCTGGATGGTGGCGACAATGCGGACTCCCTCAGTCGTCTTTAGCGCGCCGAGGCCGACTTCCAGCGGGATTTCCCTGCCGTCTTTACATACACCGGTAACGATCCGATCCTGCCCCATGATCCGCTGTGACGGGGCTGCGCAATACGCCATTCGGTACTCGGCATGGACATGCCGATGACGACTCGGCACAAACTCGTCGACCCCCATCTTCATCGCGTCTTCACGGGAATACCCGAACAGGCGCGCACAATCGCGATTCAAATACACAATTCTCCCCTCAACGTCCGCGACGAGGACGGCAATGGGAATATAGTCGAAATACTCATACGGCCCGAATTCTTCGAGTTTTTGTGTCACGTTCCCCGCATCTCTGGTCGAACGATGGACCTCTCTCAACTGGACGGTCGCCCCATACAGACCGTGGCACATCTCGTGCAGCCAAACTTCGCCATCTTATACACGCTAATTCGCTGCCAGCCAGTAAATTGTATTCGCCGATTTTCGCCCAACTCCAGTCACTGATTGAACATGACCGCTGAAGTACGTAGATTCGGAATGAGTCCACATTGTGATCCAACGAATCACGTTAGGCGCAGCGCATTAGAAAATCCGAAGCTCACACTGGCGGAAATTGGCCGCATGGCCGGCATTGGCCGGATTGACATACCGTCGAACTCCATGACGGTTTCTTGGAATGTCAGTCGAATCCTTGGGATGCTGCCGAACCGTCGCTCCCCGTCGGACCAGGTCGGAGATGGAGTCAATCGCCGCCGGCGCCCCCTGTGTCGAATTTGCGACACGAAAAGTTTGGATCATTGCGCAAGAATGGGTAGACTACGCAGGAGTAAGGGGGGCGATACATCAAACGCCCAGACTCCATGTCTCGACTCACAACCGCCATAATGTTGTCGCTCTATCTGTCGACGACAGTCGTCGCGCAACCACAAGTCGGGCTCGATGAGCCCGGTGATTCGACGATTCGCCGTATCGACGTAGGCGCGGTCGCTGTGCTCGATGAGGACGCCCGTACGATTCCCGATCTGATTCAGTACGAGCTCGGGCCATGGCAGCCCAATGATCCCGAGTCGAGCCTCTTTGCCGGTTCCTGGTCCCTCGCTGGAGAATTCCTACGATTCGACATGACGGTCAACGGTCTGGTCAACCCACCGGGACCACTCGGCCTGCGAAGTGACGCGTACGACCCTTTCATGTACGGTCCCTCCCCCATCGTCGGATTCGTTGAATTCAATATCGACCTGAATGCAAACACCGGCGGTGAACTCGACTTCCCGGAATTTCGTTATCTCGGCAACGTGGGCCGATTCGGCGGCCGTGTCGATCATCCGATCTGGTTCGATCGCGCAGCCGTCTGCGGCGCCGAGATCGATCATTTCGTATCGACGCCGCCCTTCGTCGATCGCAGCGGCGAAGAATTCCATATCGCCTTCGCGGGCGACACAATCGTGGCAGTCGGTCATCGCATCGGAAATGCGGACGACACCTTCGAGTCCGGCGAAGCCTGGTCCGTCACGGCGAAATGGCTGCATCGCGCCCACGCGTTCGAGCGCTTCAGCAGCGCCGGCAACGATGGAATCTATGAACCCGAAGCCGACTTTCTGTTCCGCCATGTGCCGACGCTCGACCAGACAGTGATCACGCTGATCTTCCCATTAACGAATCTCGCGGCGGCCCACGCGCGAGGGGAATCCGAAGAGCCGAACAACGGCTCTGATACCGACCAGGCATCGATCTTCGAAGGCCTCGTCAATCTGACGCAGAGCGTCAATGCGATACCGATCGGGGACCCCACGCGCCAGGAGCCGGATTTTCAGACAATCCGTCCATGGGAAAACCAGTCGGCCGCGACCTACCTCGACCCCTTCAATTGGGATGTCAATATCGTCATCGGTATGGCGTACGAAACGATCGATCCCTTCGGAGCCCTGTTCGCACCGACAGATGTGTGGCCGGGGCCGCTTGTCGGCGACTTCAATGCCAATGGTATTGTCGATAGCGGCGACATCGAGGAGTTCGATGCATTTCTAAACGTGAATGACGGATCGCCATTGTCTGACGACGATGCAGAAGTGGACGGCGTCATCACAATTCCGAACTTCGGCCCGAATTTCTGTCTGTACGATCTCGATTACAACGGATTGATCGACAATCAGGATCGCAAACGCATCGTTATCATGGGCGATTTGAATTTTGATCACTCGGTTAATATTGAAGATCTTCAAGAATTTGTTACGCTACTTCTTATCTCCGCGACAACGCCGGATCCGGTTTCACCGAACCTGTCAATCGAAAAGTTCATTCGAGCAAACTTCATTCGCGACGGTGTAATCAACGGCAAGGACATCCCGGGATTCGTCGAACGAATCCTGGCGGAGTAGGGAAGAACCGTGGGAACCAAGGCAAGATCAGAATTCGCTGCGCAGCCGCGCATCGATGCGGACGACCGCATTCATCGGGCATTCAGCCTGCTCGAGGTGCTGGTTGTCCTGGGGATCATTGCGCTGCTCCTGGCGTTGATGCTCCCAGCCCTGTCCAAGGCCCGACGCGCCGGCCGCAATCTCAAGTGCGTCGCCAATATGCGACAGGTTGCCGAGCGCTTCATCGTTTTCGCAGACGACTTTGCCGTCGAATCGCGCGGAAGCGCCTTCCCCACGACCAGATCGACGTTCTATCTGGAAACGTTTCAGGAATCGCTTTACGGGATCAATGACTTCTGGAATTCTCAAAACGCGCTGCCGCAACAAATCGACCCGGCGAACCAACCGCTCATGTGCCCGGAGGGCCCCTACGTCCTCAAGCGCAAGGCGAATGCCGCCTGCAGCGACGGCGCTATTTTTCCGAAAATGAACGTCAGTATCGCATTCAATCGCCGCCTCCACCGGCCGACGGCCGGCAGCTTTCAGAAACTTCTGAGCGGCCGCGTTCTCGGCAATCCCGATGTTCCGCTCGCCATGGACGCCGATGCGGCGGCGCCCAATGCGCCGAGCGATCCGTATTACGCCGCCCCGCCGCTTGCGACCAATGACGGCTACGAGAACGGCGAACATTGGATCCCGTCCACGCGCCACGAAGGCCGAATGAACGTCGCGTTCATCGGCGGACACGTCGGCACGTCGCGACATCCTCTCAGTGCGCCGGGCTGGCACTGGGGCTACGTGCCGGAATGACCGATCGAAGCCGAATATGAGTCTCCGCGTCAAATGCGCCCTGCTCCTGATCGCGTTCGAGCTGACGTTGGCCGTCACGCTGATGCTGACCGTGCGCCATATTCGCCACTACTTCGAAAACGCGGCCGAGGCAATCGCCTCGTCCAACCGCTCCAACGCGGACTTACGCCGCCTTCGCCAGCTCCTGCGCGACGAACTGGGCCTCGTTCTGAAATTCAGCGCGGATCCCGCCGCAACCGACAAGCAGCGAGCGCTTGGCGAGCAGATCGACGCGGCGCTGGCGGATTTCGAAAACACCCTCGGCCGTTCTGTTCAATTCGACGCCGACGACCCGAAACTCGACATCGAGACACTTCGAATCCTGCTCGCGCAGCGGGCGCGCGCCGTCGACCGCTACATCGCGGATGCGACGAAAGTCTCCGGCGAATCAACCAGCCTTCCGACATTCGACCAATCGCACCATCTCGCGCTGGATCGGTTCATCGGCCAATGGGAGACGGAGGTCTTTCATCGAATGATCCTGACTGCAGAAGGCTCTTTCGCCGCACTGAATCAATCCGTCATGATTCTCTCAATCAACATGATCGTCGGCGCCGTCCTCGGCGTGCTCGGACTCGTGCTCGTGCGCCGCTGGGTCCTGGTTCCGTTGAGCGAACTGACGAACGCCGCCGACGAGTTCGGTCGCGGCCGGCTCGATTACCGCGCCGACGTCCGCACCAGGGACGAACTCGGCAAGCTCGCCGATTCCATGAACATGATGTCCGCCGATCTGGCAAGACTCGGCCGACAGATGGTCTTTCGCGAACGCGCCGCTGCGATGGGCGAACTCATCTCGTACATCGCTCACAACATTCGCAATCCGCTCGCCGGCATTCGCAGCCTGTCGGAGTCCTGCCGGCGAAGCGCGCCCGAACACTCGGCAATGCATGATCAACACGACGAGATCGTCGCCAGCGTCGAGCGGCTCCAACGATGGCTCCGTGAAGTCGAGCACACGTGTCGGTCGATCGACATCCGCCCCGCGCCGGTCGATACCGCCGCGCTGGTGAACAACCTCGTCGCCGTGTTTCGACCGATGGCCGATCGACGCGACGTCAGGCTCGAGACGCGCATCGCGCCCGACGCAGCGACGATCCATGTCGACGAATCCCATTTTGAACAGGCGCTCGCCGCCATCGTCGGAAACGCGATCGAGGCGACGCCGGCCGGCGGATCGGTCACGATCGCCGTCGAGTGCGACACGGAACGTCGCCATCAGATCGTCGCCATCGCGGATACGGGCCCCGGCATTCCGAGAGAGATGCGCGATACCGTTTTTCACCCGTCCGTCTCGACGAAGCGGGACGGACAGGGGCTCGGCCTGGCGATGGCCCGCAAGATCGCTGCATTGCATGCCGGCGAATTGACGTTTGAATGTCCGATCACAGGGGGCACGATATTCCGGTTCGATCTACCATTACCGCAGGAGCCCGACGCGACGAATGCCTGACTTGCTCATCATCGACGACGAAGAGACGCTGCTCGCGTCGCTCAGCCTGGAACTTCGCCGGGCCGGGCACAGCGTCCAGACGTCGACGACCGCCGCCGAGGCCATCCGACGACTCGAATCCTTCGAACCGCATGTCGCGTTGATCGATATTCGGCTTCCCGACGCGAACGGCGTCGACCTCATCGCGCAGATCCGACAGAAAGGGCACGACTTTCCCATTGTCGTCATGACGGCCTACGGCAGCGTCGAAGGCGCCGTCGAAGCTATGCGCCGCGGCGCGACGGACTACCTCCAGAAGCCTGTCGGCATCGACGAGATCGAACTCGTCATCGAGCGCTCGCTTCGCAATCGACAGCTTATCGATCGGCTCGATGTCCTCGAACGCGAGCGCCGGCAGCTCGGCGCCGAACGCGCCATCATCGGAGAGAGCGAATCGATCCGAAAAGCGTTGCACATGGCCGATCGCATCGCGGCCGTACCGCCCGACGATCAGGGACATCTGCCGACGGTCCTCCTTCTCGGAGAAACCGGCACAGGCAAGGATCTCCTCGCCCATCGCATCCACGATCTTGGCCCGCGTCGCGACGCGCCGTTCGTCCAAATCAACTGCTCTGCCTTGCCCGCGCAACTCGTCGAGGCCGAACTCTTCGGCCATGAGCGCGGCGCATTCACGGACGCACGAACCACAAGGAAAGGTCTCTTCGAAGCCGCCAGCGAAGGCACCGTCTTCCTCGACGAAATCGGCGACATGCCGCTCGAACTGCAGGCCAAGCTGCTGATCGTTTTGGAGAATCGAAAATTCCGCCGCATCGGCGATACGCGCGAACGCAAAGTGCAAGCCCGCGTCATCGCGGCAACCAACGTCGATTTGAGCCATCGCGTCGATGATGAGCGATTCCGCCGCGATCTGCTCTTCCGCCTGCAGACATTCTGCGTCGAGCTGCCGCCGCTTCGCGAGCGCGGCGCCGACGTCGTCCACATCGCCGAGCACTTTATCGACCGCCAGGCGCGTCGACTGCATCGCACTCCGCCGAAGCTGACTGCGGCCGCAGGCGAGCTTATGCGACGATACGCCTGGCCCGGCAACATCCGCGAACTGGACAATGTTCTTCAGCGCGCCGTGCTGCTCAGCGACAAGGACGAGATCGGTCCGGCCGACCTGTACCTCGGCGGATCGTCGAACGCCGTCGAGACGGCCGCCCCCGCGGCCCTGGCGGATATCCGCTTTCCATTCCGCTCGCAACCGTTCACGCTGGTGGATATCGAACGACTCGCCATCCAACAGGCCCTCGACGCCTGTGACGGCAACGTTTCCGAAGCCGCCCGCCTCCTCGGCATCAGCCGCGGCGCCCTCCGCCATCGCATCGCGAAAGAAAAGTGAAGGAAGCACGGATCCGGGAGCCGAAGGATCGAGGATTCAAGGAATAAGGAAGGGTGCCATGCCGACGCCGGGGTGCCACTGCTCTCAAGCAGTGCCGACGTGGAGTGAACACCTCAACTTTCGCGATCCATCAATCGCGTTGCCCGCTAACCCGAATCCGATGACAATCGGGCGGAAAACCTCGGATCCTCGCATCCCGGGTTTTCGAGAGATTCGCTCGCTGTCTGCACTGCTCATAGAGCAGTGGCACCCGAGCCAGGCAAACAACAAGGTAAACACGAGGAGCCAGCCTCCATATGATCGACATCAAGCTCATCCGCGAACAGACCGACGCCGTGCGGAATGCCATCAAAGTTAAACGCGTCAAATGCGATCTCGATCGACTTCTCGACGTCGATAACGATCGCCGTACGAATCAACAGGAGGCCGACAAACTCCGCAGCCAGCTCAAGGAACTCTCCTCCCAGATCGGTCACTACAAGAACCCCAAAAGCAAATGGTTCCAGGACCAAATTGCAAAGGGACGCACGGCCGACGAGTTGAAAGCCGAAGGCGAGCAGATCCAGGCGCAGACCGGCGCGATCAAGGACGGCATCAAGGACCTCGAGGAAAAGGAACGCGGCATCGTCGAGGAATTCAACGCCCTCATGCTGACGGTCCCGCAGATCCCTTCCGCCAAGACGCCCGTCGGCGCGAGCGACGTCGAAAACGTGGAAGTGCGAAGGCACGGCACACCGCGGAAATTCGACTTCACGCCAAAGGATCATGTCGAACTCGGTACGGCACACGGCATGATCGACCTCGAGCGCGGCGTGAAGCTGGCCGGCTCGCGCAACTATCTGCTGCGCGGCGCCGGTTCGATGCTGCATCATGCAATCCTGAGGCTGGCGATGGATACGATCACGCAGCGCGGCTTCGAGCCCGTGACGGTGCCCGTACTCGTCAACGACGCGATGATGTACGGCACGGGCTATTACCCGGGCGGCGAGGAGCAGGCCTATCGCTGCGAACGCGATGACAAGAGCCTCGTCGGCACGGCCGAAGTGTCGCTGACGGCCATGTACGGCGACGAAATCCTGAGCGAAGACCAGTTGCCGATCAAGCTCGCTGCCGTCAGCACGTGTTTCCGCCGCGAGGCCGGCGCCGCAGGCAAGGACACGTACGGTCTCTACCGCATTCACTTTTTCGACAAAGTGGAGCAGGTCGTCCTCTGCCGCGCGGATGACAGCGAGAGCGAGAAGTTCCATCACGAGATCATCGCGAACGCGGAAGCCGTGTTGCAGGCCCTGGAACTGCCCTATCGCGTGATGCAGGTGTGCACCGGCGACATGGGCCAGGGCAAAGTCGAGATGTACGACATCGAAACGTGGATGCCCTCGCGCGACAGCTACGGCGAAACGCACAGCGCCAGCCGCTTCGGCGACTTCCAGGCGCGACGCCTGAACCTGCGATACAAGGAGACGGAGTCGAAGAAAAACGTCTTCTGCCACACGCTGAACAACACCGTGATTGCGAGCCCGCGTATTCTGATTCCGGTGATCGAGCAGTATCAGAATGCGGACGGCTCGATCACAGTGCCGCAGGCGCTGCGGGCTTACATGGGCGGGATGGAGCGGATTGGGTGAAAGCTGAAAGCCGAAACGCGAAAAGCTGACAGTGCGGAATTCCGACCCTGAACAACCGGGTCGGGTGGCCCGAGGTTTCAACCTCGGGGTCTCGATGATCGGCAGCAGAGTCAACGCTCGGCATCACCAATCGTGTCAGTCGCAGAACACCCAATACGATCTCAAGTGCAGGGCCAACTCCATATCCTACACCACGACACATCGCGGCGTCCGTTCTTATCCGATCATCGCGAACCCAGGGTCCATAGACCCTGGGCCACTCACTCACCATTCGATTGGCCAGCGACCGTCCCAGTCCATCTGCAACAAGCCTGCATCCGACGTTTCGTAGAACCGATAGCTGCTCCATCGGTATTCATCGGCCGTCGCAACGAGCCCACGTGTCACAGGATTCCTGTGGCAGTAGTTCAGCGTCTCGTGAAGCGTTTCCTCTCGCGTGATGTTTCGATCATAACCGCGCGTGAACCAGATCGATTGCTTGTCGAATTTTCCCGTCGCCCAGTCGTTCAATGGTTGCGACCACAGTCGTCCCTTGCGAGCCCAGACCTCGCGCAGTCGCACTTTCATGTATCTGCCAGTGTACTGCTTGAAGTCGTGCAACAGGATTCCGATCGGAATAGGGCTGTCGCTTCCACGCGAATGTGGCAGCAGCAACACGTGGATGTGCTCCGGCATGATCACGTATCCGATCAGACAGATTGCATACTTGTCCTGCAATAGTCGCAATCCGTCCAGCAAGACAAGCTTGACTCCGTCGTCGCGAAAGAACTGGAGCCGCCGATACGTCGAGATGGTCCAGAAGTGAATGTGACCTGCTTCGTCGTGTCTGTGGAGGAGTGAGGGCATAGCGACCGTGAAGGTATCACGGAGCACCCGCGTCGAAAGCGGTAATCTCCCGTTTAGTGTCACCTTCGTGACACCCCAATACGGGGTGGCCCGAGGTCTCAACCTCGGGGTCTCGATGATCGGCAGCAGAATCAACGCTCGGCATCACCAACCGTGTCAGTCGCGGAACGCTCCAAACGCTCTCAATCGCAGAGCCGACTCCGTATCCTGCACCAAGACAAGTTGCGGCGCTTGTTCAATTCCGATCATCGCGAACCCAGGGTCCATGGACCCTGGGCCACGCGAGCGCGTCTCGATACAATTGTAATTGTGGACCCGCAGCGCCCATCCCTCTTCCGCACCTGGCCGTTCATCATGCTCTGCCTGTCGGCAATCAGCGCCGTTGTGCTGTACGGGATGCGCGATCGGTTCTACGGGCAGTCGTGGTTTATCACTGCCATCGCCGTCACGGCTGTGATGGCCGTCACTCCGCTCAGGGGCTGGGCGAGCGGATTCTTCCAGACGCCAACAAAGCGAGGATGGAATCACATTCTTCTGTTCGGATTCGGGACCATTTTCGCCGGCACCGGGGCCTTTTACATGGGCATCGTGGAGCGCGATTGGAAGATCGCCCTCGGACTGGGCGCCGTCTCAGTAATCAACGGATACGCGGCGCTTGCAACGCGGTATCAATGGCCGGGCTTCCGACTGCCGCCCGAACCCGGGCATTGTGCGGGCTGCGGGTACAATATGACCGGAAACCAAAGCGGCGTCTGCCCCGAATGCGGGCGGACCGTGGACTTCTGAATGCGCGCGACATTGCATCCATCTGACGAGTCGCGCCGCTACGATCGAGGCAACACTCACAAAGGGCCAACAACATGCTTCCCATCCTGATTGCCAGAAAACTCACCGAAGAAGAACCAAAATACGAATTCAATCCATTCATCCCGATCACCGTCGTTCTCATCCTGTTCGTTGTTTCGGGGTTCCTGTCCTATCAGGAATTCAAGTACGCCATGTGGGGCCGTACGGCGAACGCCGAGATTATCAAAGTCAAGGAAACCGCCTTCAGCGCCGAGGGCGGTCGAGGCGCGATGATGGAGGTTCACTATCGATGGACCGACAAGAATGACGGCGAACGCACCGACGAGCTCCTGCGCAATCCGTGGATGAAAGACGCCGTCGGGAAAACCATCAAGATCGACTACCTGCCGGGTGTGAAGCAGAGCCGCATCGCCGGCGCACCGCTGTACAGCAAAATCGCGGTCGGCTTCTTCATCGGCTCGGGCAGCGTCGCGTTGCTTCTGTTCGCGTACGTCTGGTGGCGAGGGGCTCGCACAAAGCCCGCGAGAACCGCCCGCTGATCGGTGTTCGATTCGAGCACTGTCGCTTGAATCGTGTGGCCCAGGGTTTCGACCTTCGCGTCACGATGTTCGGCCGCTGAGTCAGCGCACACAATCTCCGCGCATGTCGGCGGCGAATTGCCGCAAACGACCTCAATTCGCAGAATCGAACCAGGATCCAGCCGGAAGGTACCGGGTCGAAGAACTCGCCACACCCTGTTGAGCCAGTTTCAACGGTCGCATCCACTCCAACGACGCGATACACCGATCAAGTTCACCGACGGAAACGCAACCCGTTGCCCCGCGCATCTCTCGCGATGCATCGGCGCGACGCGTTTGCGCGAATTTGCGGCCGTTTGCGGCCGTTTGCACGATGGCGTATTCGCCGCAAACGCAATTCAACGCGTTGGGAAGGAAGGAGTTAACCCGTGCAAACGGCTGTGCGTCGAATCGAATCTCCGACAGCGAACAAAACGCCCCGCTTTGGTGCCGATTTTCACGGCCTGTTCGACAACTTCCCAATGTCGACGCGGAAATCCCTCGTTTATGTCGTCGTCGAGACGTCGCGGCGGGGACGCCGCGGCTCTGATTTCGGTGCATCGCGCACATTCCCCATAACCGTATGGGTTTATCTCTTCCATCCCCTGTGCGCCCGCCATATGATGAAGCCGGGCCTCGGGATCCGCTTGATGCGCTTCCCTGCGTGGCTCATGTCCGCCGAGATTCGAACCATGGGAAGCGTCGCTTCGATGAATCCCGAGCGCGTTCGCTTATCCGCGAATCGACCCACGCGATTCGTGAGGCCGCTTTCCCTGCATCAAGAACACACTCACGATCCCAAGCACTTCGAAGAGGGTTTGCCATGATCAAATTCGGCCCCGGGAATCTGCGCATTCCGAAATTCGAGCGGCCTGTCTACATCGTCGCCGGCGGTCTGACGGACTTTCGCAAGAAGTACCCGGAGAAAAACACGTGCCAGCTTTGCACCGAGGCGCTGCGCATGGCCGTCGAGGAGAACGACCTGAAAGTCTCGGCGGAAGAGTATCGGCGCAGCGTGAACTGGTGCGTCTATTCGCAGTTCGCGGATCACTTCGGCGATCAACTCCTGGCTGCGGCGAAGGTGCAGGATTACCTCGGCTTCGATCCGCTCGGCAACGTCGAAATCAAAACGGGCGGCGCCACAGGTGGTTCGGCCGTGCTGGCGGCGGCGCAGGCAATCGCTTCCGGCTATGCCGATTGCGTGCCCGTCATTGGCTGGGAGCGCATGGACGAAGTATCGACGAAAGTCGGCAACAGCTACATCGCCAGCGCGGCGTGCAAGGACTTCGAAAGTGAACTCGGCTGGATGTACGCGGCTTACTACGCGCTCATGGCGCAGCGCTATCAGCACGAGAACGAAGTGCCGCGCGAGGCGCTGGCGAAGATCGCCTGCAAGAACCACGAATACGCGTGCTATTCGCCCTACTCGCAGAACCCGGGGCACTACACGGTCGAAGACATCCTCAAGAACGAAATTGTCTCGCATCCGTTGTCATTCCTGGAATGCTGCGTGATGAGCGTCGGCGCGGCCGTGCTGCTGCTGGCCGACGAAGAGACGGCGTATCGAATGACGGATACACCGATCAAGTTGAGCGCGATCTGCGGCGGCACGCACACGCTTCGGACGGCCGATCGGCGCAACATGCCGATTCTGCTGCTGCCCAACGAGAATGACGCGACGTATCGCGAGTACTTCGACGGCCGGCGCAACGAATGGCCCGGCTTCAGCTCGTTTCTGGCGGCGCGCATGGCGGCGTACCTGGCGTACCACATGGCGGGCATTCACGACCCGGTTGAAGACTTCGACCTGCTGGAGACGCATGACGCCTTCACGATCAGCGACGTGCAGACGTATGAAGACATTGGTCTGCGCCCCTACGGGCGCGGTCGCGAGTTCATCGAATCTGGCGATGCGTACTACGAGGGACGACTGCCGACGAACCTCTCGGGCGGTCTGATTGGCACGATGCACGCTGTCGGAGCGACCGGGATTTTCCAGATCGTCGAAGTGCTCTGGCAACTGCAGAACAAGTGGGACAAGTTCCACGCGGATCCGGAACGCTGGACGCGCTACGGCAAGAAGAAGCCCGACGACTTCCGCAGCCTGCAGGTCAAGTCGCCGAAGCGCGGTTGCGCGATCTCGCACGCGGGAACGGGCAGCCACGTGACGTGCGCGATTCTCGAAAAGCCGTAAGCGAATGGAAAGTAACCTTCGCGCCGAACGCGAAGTCGAATGATCGAAAGGACTGAGCCATGGCGATTGACTGGCCATCGACACAAGCGGAAGTCTTCCGAGAGAACCCATTGGGGATTCTGAACGCCAAGACGTGGTCGCACTACCACAGCTACGGCGGATGGGGCCGATTCTTCGAAGGACTGCGCGTCGGCAAGTTGCTCGCGACGCAATGCACGAATCAGCAGTGCGGCGAGCATCGCCTGTGGTTGCCGCCGCGATGCGAGTGCCCCGACTGCTGGCACGAGATGGCCTGGCGCGAGGCGCCGACGACCGGGCGGATATTCACGTGGAGCACTGTGCTGTACCCGGGCGAGTTGTTCCGACTCCCGCCGGAGACGTCGTTGATCAGCGTCGAGATCGACGGCGTCTGCACGAAATTGATGAGCTATCTGAAGGACGGCAAACCGGAGATCGGTATGCCGATCAAGGCGGTGTTCAACACGAAAAAACCGACAAACACGATTCTGGATCTGGCATGGGTGCCGGCATGATTGTTCGGCAATGAAGCGGTGAAACCATGAACGTCGACTTTCCGGATTTTGTCAGGGCGCTGCCGAAGGTCGCGATGCCGATCGAAGGTCTCCACGGCTGGGTCCTGAAGGGAGAGCAGGCGGCTGTCATGTTCATGGAGGCGGACGCGGATGTCGTCGTACCCGCCCATCGACACGGCGCGCAATGGGGCTGCGTCATCGACGGAACGATGACGCTCACGATGCTCGGCGAGACGCGCAGCTACCAGCGCGGCGAGTCGCACACGATTCCCGCCGGCGTCGAACATGAAGCGAAACTTCGCAAAGGATGGAAAGGCTTCTACGTCTTCCCGCGCGCGACGACGGAGTGACAGCCGATTTCGACATGATGCCGCCATCCTGATCGATCAGGCGCCGGACGCCGGCGAAGTCGACGAAGAAATCTTCGCAAAGAGTTCCATCGCCTTGGCTTCATCCCTGGGAACGTCTTCACCCATCGCGTACGAGGTGGCCACAAGCTTGATGACGTTCGCGTCGCCGCAACGCGCCGCCATGTCGAACCACTCGATCGCGTTCATCGGGTCCTTCGGAACGCCATACCCCCTGGCGTTGCAGATGCCGACGTTGATCATTCCCATTGGATGACCGGCGTTGGCCGCCTTCAACAGGTAGTCGTAGCCCCGCCGGGGATCTTTCGGAACGCCGAGCCCGTCTATGTAGTAAGCGCCGAGCGTGATCATGGCGAGTGCTGAGCCGGCGTCGGCGGCGCGAACGTACCACTCGTTCGCCCGGACTTCGTCCTTTTCAACGCCGACGCCGTTTCGGGCACAAAGGGCGAGTTGGTACATCGCGTCGGCGTGCCCCGCATCAGCGGCCCGTTCGAACCAGGCGATCGCCTGCTTCGGGTCGGCCGCTTCGGGCGCGTCGGCCAGATAGAACTGACCGAGCCGATGCATGGCCGCAGCATCGCCTTCGGCCGCGAGCGTGAGCAGTTCCTTGTCCGGCTTCGGCCCACTCCGGAGCCACTTGAATAGCGCCATGTACGGACGCCCCTTTAGGTGGTTTCGCACTCAGGCACACTGCCCGAAACGCATTGCAACATCCTGTCTACCATAAGCTTACTATGCGTCTCGCGAGCTCGGCGCGTCCATCGCTTCATTCTTCACGTACTTCATGCCGCCGCCCGGAATCGGGCCTGTCACGTCGTCGTCAAAGCCGTCATCGAAACCAACGGACTGTACGTGCATGAATGGTGAATGGGAACTGACCGGCCCTGCGTGCATGGTTGTGATGTGGATCCGTGAAGCGAAATATGCCGTCACGGCTTTCAGAAAAATGCGGCGTATCGGCGGCACGAGCAAGAGGAGTCCGAACGCGTCGGTAATGAACCCCGGCGTAATGAGCACAGCCGCCGCGAGCAGGATGAGAACGCCTTCTCCCAGTTGGGTCGTCGGCATGCGCCCTTCGGCGAGTTCCTGTTGGATTCGGGCGATCGTAGAGATGCCCTGCCGCTTGGCGATGGCGGCGCCGACGACGCCGGTCAGGATGACGCAGGCGAGCGTGGGGACGAACGTGAGCCATTCACCGATGCGGAACAGGAGCCAGAGGTCCACAAGCGGGAGGCCTATGAACAAGATTACGAGCAGGGGAAGCACGCGGTCGTCTCCGGAAGGGTGGACAGAGGTTTTTCGATCATCACGACGCTGCTCGATTCGGGCTGTCCACGACGTCGAGGACGCGCTGCCGTCGCTCTGCTTCGCACGAAAATCGCGCCGTTAAGGTGCACAAGGGGATTCTTGAAGCGCAACCTAATTAATTCAACGCAATTAGGCACAAATCCGCACGATCGCAGTATTGGCGGTCTACGTCAATTCACAAGGCTGCGATCACGCTCTTGGTTGGCAATCGTCGATATCAATATTGCAAACGCGGTTTGCAATCGAGCGGAGAGCGATGCGCAAGTTTTGCGCATGCCCTGCAAAAAGTCGTCCGGCAGGCCTGAGAATCGCGTTTCTTCGCTTGGCTCGACCAATGCCGGTCGGTATAGTCCCCGACGAGCGCCCCATAATAGTGTCATTGCGGGCGTTCGGGCGAGAAAACGGCGGCCGTGCCGCCCGAGGGAAGTGCGATTCATATCACGCCGTTCAAACGACTCGTTGCCGTCTCTCTCATGGTCGCCGGCGGTCTCGGATCCGCGATGGGCCTTCTGCAGAGCGAGCCATCCCCGCCGCCGCCGATCCGAGCCAATTTCGACCCTCAAGGTCGAACAATCAACCGAATCGAGTTTGACGGCCTGCGTACCGTCGACGCCGCCGGGCTGCGCGACAGTATTGGAATCAAGGTTGGTGACGCCTGGGATCGCGACAAGGTCACGGCAGCGTGCCGCATGCTGGCGGAGACGCAGAAGTTCGAGGGTATTCCGTTCGCGGAAGCGCGCACGATCGGTCTTGAACTGGCATTGGTGTTTGTTGTGCATGAGCGACCTTACATCGTTTCGGTCGACTTCATCGGCAACGAACAATTCGACGACGGCGATTTGCTCAAGGAATTGCCGATCGGCGTCGGTTCGACGGTCAGCGAGTTTCTCATTCGACAGTCGCAGCAGCTGATTCAGCAGAAGTATCGGGAAGCCGGCTACGGCTACGCGTCTGTCGACGTCGACGCGGATGCGTTGGCGAACGAGCAGCGTGTGCTGTTCCGGATTTCCGAAGGGCCTCGCGTGAAGGTGAAAGAAATCGTCTTTGAGGGCAATCGCGAATTCGGCGACAAGCGGTTACAGGCGTTGATCGAAACCCAGACGTCGGCATGGCTCTTCCGCACTGGCGCGTTCGACGATGACACTGCGAAGCGCGACGCCGCGGCAATCAAGTCGTTCTACGTCGATCGAGGGTTCCTGAATGCGCAGGTAGGCTATCGTGTGGACTTGAAAGAGGGCGAACAGTCGGACCTGATCGTCGTGTTCCAGATCGAGGAGGGCGTTCGCCACGCCATCAAGTCCATCTCGTTCGAGGGAAACGAGGCGTTCGACACGGACTCGCTGCGAGCGATGATCGAGTCGCAGGAAGACACGTTCTTCGACGGCGACACACTCAAGCGCGATCGCGAAAAGATCCTCACGGAGTACGGCCGGCAAGGATACATCTACGCAACGATCACGACGTCGCAGCTGTTCGCCGACGAGCCGGGGTTCGTGCATGTTACGTTCACGATCAACGAGGATGCGTCGTACGACGTCGGCCGCGTCGTCATTCGCGGCAATCGCGAGACAAAAGACAAAGTCATTCGCCGCGAGCTGCGAATTCTGCCTGAATCCGTCTACGACTCGGAAGCCGCGAAGAAGAGCGAACAGCGCCTGGTCGAGACGCAGTTGTTCAACGATGTGAAGATCACTCCGCAGGGCAACGAGCCGGGCGTGCGAGATGCCCTGGTGACTGTCGAAGAGGCGGACACGACGCGAATCCTCTTCGGCGTCGGCGTGACGACGAACAGCGGTATCGTCGGAACGATCTCCATCGAGAATCGAAACTTCGATCTGTTTGACACGCCGCGGACGGCGAAGGAGTTCTTCAAGGGCCGATCGTTCCATGGAGCTGGGCAAACGGTCAGACTCCAGCTCGAACCGGGTACGGAATTCACGCGCGGTCGTCTCGAATTTCGCGAGCCGTACCTGTTCGACAAGCCGCTCGGTTTCGGCATGGCGATCTACGGTTTTGAGCGCGGCCGACCGGAGTATGACGAGCAGCGCGTCGGGTTCAACGTGAGCCTGGACAAACGATTCGAGGAAGGTCCGCTGGAAGGTTGGGCCGGCGAACTTGCATTGCGGGTCGAGAACGTCGACATCGGCGGCACGGACTGGCTGACGGCCCAGGAGATTCTGGACGATCGAGGCAGCAATCTGTTGACGACGGCCAAGGCGACGATCGTCCGCGACAAGACGGACAGCCGCTGGCTGCCATCGACGGGCGATCGCTTGAAGATTGCGTTGGAGCAAGCCGGTGCGCTGGGCGGCGATCATGATTTCACGCGCGTCACAGGCGAGTACGATCGCTACTGGACGCTGAAGACGGATACATTCGGACGCAAACACATCCTTCAGGTCGGCGCCTCGGCCGGGAACATCTTCGGCGACGCGCCTGTGTTCGAGAAATTCTATGCGGGCGGCATCGGATCGATCCGCGGATTCGAGTACCGCGGCGTTTCGCCGCGTGCGGGCTTCCACGACGATCGCGTCGGCGGCGACTTCATGCTGCTGACCAATGCACAATACTCATTCCCGCTTGCTGGCGAAAACGTACGCGGCGTCACGTTCCTCGACATGGGAACGGTCGAAGACGACTTTGGGATCAGCGACTGGCGCGCGTCGATCGGCGTGGGTTTGCGAATCTACGTGAAGTACTTCGGACCAATTCCGCTGTCCTTCGATCTGGCGCTACCGATCTCGAGCAACGATCTCGACGACGAACAGGTGTTCAGCTTCGCATTCGGCGCAACGTTCTAGTTCGAGCGGCTCGCGGCAGGACATCTTCCTGTCGTCGAGCGACAATCGAGACGTTTCTGGCGGGACGATGCCTGGGGGATCAGGTCAGTACCTTCGATATGGCGATCGGTGTCACCAGATTCAGTTCGCTGGATGCGCGACGAGCTCGCTGCGAAATGCTCGAGAAGCGCCTATACCACGATCGCGGCTGGATTCACCCGTACGCGCAGCTGCGGCGCCAGGTTGTCGACCGACTTAATGCGTCGGCGAGGATCCTCGAAATCGGTTGCGGTCGTGATTTCGCAGAGGCGAAGCAGTACCTCACGAAGACGCCGCACGCCATCGGACTCGATCCCGCGATTGCGGCGGGCGATCGCCGACAAGGGGCGCGGGTTCGCGGATTCGGCGATCGGCTACCCTTTGCCGACGCATCGTTCGACGTCATCGTATGTCGATCCGTGATCGAGCACCTGATGGATCCATTGGCGTTCTTCGCCGAGTCGGCGCGCGTACTCAAACAGGGCGGCGCGATGTTCTGTTTGACGCCGAATCGCTGGGACTACGCCTCGATCGTCGCAGGAATGGTGCCGAATCGTTGGCACGGGCGCATCGTCCGGTTTGCAGAGGGTCGCGATGAGGCCGACACGTTTCCAACGTATTATCGCGCAAACAGCGAACGAGCGTTGAGGCGAATTGCGAAGATGACCGGACTCGCAATCCGGCAGCTCGAACATCTCAATCACAGTCCTTCATACCTGACGTTCAGCCCATTGCTCTACCGCGTGGGGGCGGCGTATGACCGGGCGATTTCGGCGACGCCGAAGTTGGCGTCGTTGCGAGCATGGTTATTTGCTGAGTTCGGAAAGGCATAGGCGATCAATCGTATCGCACCGATGGGAGCGAGACTTCATCCTGGCAACGACTGGCCGGGCTCGGACATTGGGCGGTAAGGGCCTGGCGACAATGATGTCGATCAGGCGCGAATGGGGATGTGGACGGAGACAGTGGTCCCGACGCCGACTTCGCTCTCGAGCTCGACAGTCGCATTCATGGCGGCGACGGCGTGGCGGACGATTGACAGCCCCAGACCGGTACCGCGTTTAACGCCGACGAGCGTGTTCGTGTCGGATCGAGCCGCCTCGACCTGATAGAACCGTTCAAACACGCGATCGAGTTCGGCTTTTGGGATGCCGCAGCCCTCATCGCGCACCGCCACGACGATGGCATCCGCGTTGCGCTCACAGTTCACGCTGACGCGACCGCCGGCTTCGGTGAACTTGATCGCATTCGAAACGAGATTGTCCAGGACGAGGCGAAGCAATCGGCCGTTGGTGCGAATCGTCTCGCAGGACTCCGGACAGGTCCCCTCCCATCGCAGGCCCTTACACTTGATCGAGTGCGCGAATCTGCCGTAGACCTCGTCGACGAGTTCGACGAGGTTGATTCGTTCACTGGGAAAGGACGTGCCCGACGACTCCAGCCGGGACAGATCGAGCAAATCGCCGACGAGTTCTTCCAGTCGCCCCGTGTGGCGTTCGATCACTTCCATGAAGTGATGCGCCGATTCGGAATCGCTGACGAGATCCAGATGCTGGAGCGTTTCGACGGATGCCCGGATTGTCGACAGCGGGGTTCGCAGCTCGTGCGAGGCGTTGGCAACGAAATCGGTCTTCATGCGAATCGTCCGAGTCAACTCCGTGACATCGGTCAGCACGACGAGTCGCCCGGTCGATCCTACGCCACCATTGGCTGTCGTATCGCTCAGGTCGATATCCGACGCCCGGGCGAGCAGGTGCACGGTTCCGCCGCTGCGATCGACATGCAGGGGCAGCTCGCGAACGACGCCCTGGGCCGCCTCATCGAGCGTGCTTTCGTCGGCGGATCCGCCGCGCACGAGCAGGCCTCGCAATTCCGTATTGGCGATACAGTCATCGACGCGCCGGCCGATGAACTGCTGGATGTTCAGCATGCCGGACTTCGACAGATCGCTCTTCAGCGTCGGCGCCTTCTGCGGCGCATCAAAGTCCGACGGCCTGAGAAGCCGGCACGCCGCCTGGTTGATCAGAACGATCCTGCCATCCGGACCGGCGATGATCACGCCTTCGCTGAGCGTTTGTATGAAGTGTTCGAGATGGTGACGCTGCTGATCGATCGTATGCAATTGCGTGGCAAGGCTCTCGCGCATCTGGTTCAGCGACTTCGCCATCTGCGCAATCTCGTCGGATCCGCGGACGGTCGTTCTCGCGGACAGATCGCCCTCTGACAGGCTGCGCGCGGCCTCGGTAATTCTGCGAATCGGCATGCTCCAGACGTACGCGAGGCCCAATGCGCTCAGTAGCGCGGCGACAAGGCCGAGCCCTGCGATGCGCCAGATCAGATCGCGCGTCGTTCCTGTCTGTTCGGCGATACGAAAGACAGGCATCGATACGCGTACGACACCCAATGGCCGCGGCTTGCCGCCTTCCGCGGTCTCATCGTCAACGCGCAAGGCAACGTACATGAGTTCGCGTTTCACAGTGGCGGACCATCGGCGACTCAGGCCGTAGCCCGTCTTCATCGCCTGAATGACTTCGGGGCGATTGGCGTGCGACTCCATTTCGCTGGCAGTGGCGTCCGAATCGGCCCACACAGTGCCGTCCGCAGCGATCATGGTGATGCGGCCGTACACGGCATCCATGCCGCCTAAGTCACTGGCGAGCGCCTGCAGTGCGGCGCGGCGCTCGAAGCTGAACGTATTTTTCTGCTGGATCCGATCGCGGATGTGTTCCGCCGTCTGTTTCAACTGCTCGCCGATATCCTGAATGTGGGCGCGCTCGATCGAACCGACGATCACCCAGATGGAGACGCCGAGGATGACGGCCATCAGCACCGCGTTGCCGGCGAATAATTTCCAGAAGAAACGACCGGGTCGCATGTCGTCAAGAACCCTGAGATACCTGAAACAGGATCGAACGGAACGGGTCGACCCACGAAGTTACAATCGGCCTGTCGAGAAATCGGTCCATTCGCAATCGAAACAGACCTATCGCATTCTAATCCGCGGTCATATGCCCACGCCAAGCCGACAGGTCTTCTCTTGCGACTTTGGACAAGCCGCCGGCGATATCAGCACGCTTACGTGCTCAGCTAATCCGTTGCGATAGACGATCGCCAAAATCGGACCGGACGAATGTCATTCCTCGTCCTGGGGCCGACGGAAGCTATATCCGACGCCGCGGACGGTCTGGATCCAGCCGGCGGGGCTTGTGTCGGGTTGATCGAGACCAACTTTCTTGCGGAGCGACGTGATGTGCACGTCAATGGTTCGATCGAGCACGACGGCACTTTTTCCGAGGACGCGATCAATGAGGGCGCTGCGATCGAGCACGCGTCCGCTGGCTTCCATGAGGACGCCGAGGAGGCGGAATTCCGTCGCCGTGACGCCGATCAGCTGGCCGTTGACCTTGAGTTCGTGTCGCGTGCGATCGAGTTCGAACGGTCCTTCACGCAGGACTTCGACAGTCGCCACGGGGCTGTCGCCGCGCCGCAGCATCGCACTGATTCGCGCGAGCAGCACTTTCATCGAGAACGGCTTCGTCACGTAGTCGTCGGCGCCGAGAGCGAATCCGACGAGTTCGTCTGACTCCTCCGCCTTGGCCGTCAGCATGAGAATGGGAATCTGCGAGGTACTGGAGTCCTTGCGCATCGCGGACGCGACTTCATCGCCCGACGTATGCGGCAGCATGCGATCGAGCACGACGAGATCGGGCGGGTTCTTTCGAATCTGCTCGAGCGCCATGTCCCCCGTCGACGCATATCGCGTGGAATAGGATTCTCGCTGGAGATTAAAGCAGATCAACTCCGCAAGGTCCTGTTCATCTTCGACCACCAAAATGGTTTTTCCGCCGCTGCTCATTCACGGGCTCCAAAGTCGTTGCCTTTCCTTGCGGGTATGATATCAGAAGCCGGGGGCATCCCCGTGGGCGGATTGTTTAATTCAGGTTAAATCTCCCCGGATTGGGACCGAGAATGCGCAAGGGGGCCCGCGTCGCCAGCCGTGACCGGCCCATCGGCCGGGTTGGCAGTCCCTGACTGGCGCGGTTCGGCATGCCGGCGAGCAAGATCGGAACGATCCGGCGACAGCGTTACGCCATACAGGTCGAGCACGGTGCGTGCAAGTTCCGCTGCATCGGCGATACGGGGCACCGTCGGATCCGGACACTTCGTCCCCGGGCCGCGGCGTTTCGATTCGGAGGTCGGCCGGGATCGGCTGATCGCGACGTCGTGTCGAATCAGTTCGCAATAGGCGTGCATCAGCTTGCAGACGGCTTCGACTTTCTCGTCGGCGTTGTCGACTTGCTCCAGCATCCGCTTCAGCGCCCGCTGTTCGAAGGTTCGTCGCATTCGCACGCCTGCGGGATTCAGTCGCTTTGTTTCTCTACCGGCCATTGCCTGTTCCCTTTCGTATCGTGCCGTTCTCTGCAACGCCCGTGCGTTGGTCTCTAACTTGAACGTAGGCCACCCGGTGCGGTCGTCAAATGAAATCTTGAAGCCGATTCGCCGGACAGACCTAACATGAGGGTAGGTCTGTTGTTGGACGGTTGAGTTTTTTCTGGGGGACGGGGCGATGGGTATAAGTACGCGGGGAATCGCCATCAGGCGATCGTGATACTAATGCAGCAAGACAGTGAGGGCCGCAATTTCACTGGTGAATTCTTCTCGTTGAAGACAATACGACGAGATTCGAAATCTGAGATTTGAGATTTCGGGTAGACAGCCACGCGAGTAAGATGCTCTGACGCTATCCGGGATATCAGATAAGGCGCTCGTGTGCATTCGAGCTGCGGCACATATCGGATGCGCCTGTCTTGGGAGTTCGTCGGAGGATACACGTGATGGATACATTTCTGCAGGAAGCCATCAACGAAGCGCGAGCCGGGCTCGCCGAGGGCGGGATACCGATCGGATCGGTACTCGTCATTGACGGAAAGATCGTCGGTCGGGGGCACAATCGGCGCATTCAGAACGGCAGCGCGATTCTGCATGCGGAGATGGACTGTTTCGAGAACGCGGGGCGATTGAAAGCGCGCGACTATCAGCGAGCGACGTTGTATTCGACATTATCGCCCTGCGACATGTGTTCGGGAACGTCTCTTCTCTACAAGATTCCGAAGATCGTGATCGGCGAGAACAAGACGTTTCGCGGACCCGAGGATTACGTGCGCTCGCGCGGGGTCGAACTCGAAATCGTCAATTCGCAGGAGTGCATTGACATCATGACACGGTTCATCGCGGAAAACCCATCGCTCTGGAATGAGGATATCGGCGAGTAATCTGTGACGATGGCGCTGAGAGAGGATGGGATGTAGCACCATTCGGATTCTCTCGTTCCTTTCGACGTTATTTCACAATTCCATCAATCATGCATCCAGTGTGACTGCATCCTGCGCTTTCGGGGGGGCTTTCCTTGTTGTCGCATACAGGCCGATGACGCCAACGAGCACGAGGGAGGCAAAGAGGATTTGTGGCGTTGTCGGTCGTTCTTTCAGAAACGCTGCGGCGAACACGAAAGCACCCACAACGCCGACGCCGGTCCAAACACCGTAGGCGACACCGAGTGGAATGCCCTGCACGGCTTTTTCCAGAAAGACGAAGCTGAGGACGTAGGACGCGAATATCGCCGTTGCGAGGATTGGACGGTTCATGCTGAACGATCGCAGGCCGATGACCCATCCGACTTCGAAAGCGGCGGCGATCAGGAGCAGGATCCAGAATTTCATGATTGGAATTCCTCGCAATACGAGCATGTCACGTGCAAGCGTCGTCACTTACACGCGGGCGCCGAACTTCAGGCGATCCGGCCAACGGATTTCCTTCCTTGTCGCCGCAGTTCATTCTCATTCGTCGCCGACCTGCTCTCCGTCGGCTGCAGTTCGGTCGCGATCGGCCGAGTATTCCGCAACGCCGTAAGGGCGGAATTTCTCCAGAACGCCTTGTTCCTCGCTACGGTAGATCGCGCGATAGAGGCCCAGTCGATTGGCGATCGGCGAGTCGATCAGATTACTTGAATCCGTCGCGCTCATCTGGAAGAGAACGCGGTGGTCGAATTCCCGCATCGAAGCTCGATCGAGCGTGCGTTCGGCTGCCGTCGGCGTGTCACACCAAGCGATGACATGGACGCCGACGGGCGGCCCTTCTCGCAGGACCTCGGCGAAATCCCGGCCAGGGTCGGACTGGGAGGCGTCGGCGCTGACGGAGAGTCCGAACTCGTCCTCGCGCTTACGGAGCATTCGGTATCGCTGCAGGCCGTAGATGACGAGAAAGATCGGCGCCAATCCATCGGCGTTGCCGGCGTCGGACGCATGACGGCGGCGGACCTCGGCAGCGAGGCCCTCCATGCATCCGCCGACATCGCGCCACGCGACGTCTTGCTTGTCGATCGAGAGGTCCGCAAGCGCCAGCTTCATGCCGTTTGGCTGCGAATCTTCCTGGGGGCTGCCGTCGAGCAAATAGATCGCGCCGCTGCCGCCCCTCATTTGCGCACCGAGGCCCGTGATCGAAGCGGCAACGATGCCCATGGCGGCATCGTCTCGCTGACCGACGAGCAACAGGTTCATGCCGCTTTGACGCCGAAAGACGACGTTTGTCGGCTCCTTGATCTCGATCGCTTCGCCGAGCCACGCCTTGGGTTCGGCGATCGGGACAGCGGGCGGTGACTTAAGAAGCCTCTGCAACGGCAAGTTCTTTGACAAATCGCCGGGGGCGCTGCCCTCAAAGACAATGATGGGATCTTCGCGTTCGAAGTGAATCGCGTCAGCCATGGCATTGACTTGATTCAGCAGGCCGTCGCGCTCGCGATCGGGCAACCAGGCCGTCTGAAACGGGCTGTTGCCTTCGGCGAGACCTCCGGCATCGTTGTAGATCGCCTGGCCGGGGCGCGTCAGCAGACGCGCGGCAGGATTCGTGTCGTCGAGAATCAGCTGCGAATCGGCTTCGGAACATTGCAGCGCGATTCGAACAGCCATCTGGCCGATGGTGCTGCGGGCGAGACCGGTCGCACCGCCGAGCGTTTGCGATCCGAGAATCACATGCATCCCGAAGGCGCGGCCCTGTCGGACGAGCCGATCGAGCAGCATGGCGGCGTCCTGCGCGAGTTTGTCATCCTCGCTGAAGAAGACCTGAAATTCGTCGATGACGAGGAGTGTGCGGGGCATGGTGATCGCATCGGCGGTTTCGCGATATCCGGCGATATCCTGAACGCCCGCCCTGCGAAACAACTCGCCGCGCCGGTTCATTTCTTCGTCGAGTCGTTGCAGGACGCTGAGTCCGAACTCACGATCGGATTCGATCGCAATTGCGCGAGCGTGCGGCAGCGCATGAGTGGCGTAGGTCTTGAACTCGACGCCCTTCTTGAAGTCCACAAGGTAGAGCTCGACTTCGTCGGGGCTGTACCACAGGACGGCGCTCGTCACGATGGCATGCAGGAGCGAGGATTTGCCGGATCCCGTCTTACCGGCGATCAGCACATGCTGCGCAACGCCTTTTCCGAGCGAAAGGCTTTGCAGACGCGTCGCGCCGCTTCGGCCGAAGGGCGTTTCGATGCCATGTTGAGCGCTGCGTGTCCAGCGTTCTTCCGGCTTGGGGGCGACGGACGTAAACGGGACTTCGACTTTGCCGGATTCCTTCGCCGCGGCGCCGATTCGATGCATCAGGGATGTGAGCGTCGATTCGGGCGGCGGCGCGTCGAGCGTCAGGGGGAAGTGCTTGTAGATTTCGTCGCGCCAGACGAATTCCCCGTCGTCGCTTTGGACGACATAGACGCCTTCACCGACAAGATCGCGCGTGCTGAGTTCCTTCGGGAGCTGCATGCGTACGTCGTGCGAAATCAGGGTATATACACCGCAGCGCGAGCCGCTGGCAACGATGCTGGTCAGTCGCCGAACGGACTCTTCGCTGAAATTGGAAGGGAAATTGGCGACGACGAGAAATCGATACGGCTCCGCAAGTTCGCCGGCCTGCTGGTTGTATTCGTCAATCGTCTCGTACTCGTTGCGGAGGTATTTCTGAATCACGTTTTCCATGTGATTCGTCAAGTCCGTCAATTGTTGTTCAATCTGCTGGCCTTCCGTCCAGATGCGACCACCGATCATGGCGTCGTCGTAATCGGCAAGGTGCATGAAGCCGGCGAAGGCCTGTCCGAGGCCGACGGGGTCGATGATCGTGAAGTGAGCGCGGCCCGGCGGAATCGTCGTCAGCAGGCGCGCCATAACGGTCTGGAGCGCGGCATTGGCAACGTCGCGCGCGTCACGGGCATAGCGAAGCAGAAGCGAGCCCCGTTCCGGAAATGCGAGCATTGCGGGGGTTCTTGTGGCCACGAGTCGCTCGCGTTTAAGGCGCGGATCGTCTCGAAATCGAGGCGCAATACGACCGAAGTCGACGTCGAGAGCGCCGAAGCGGACGACGCCGCCGAAGACGAAGTTCGGTTGCCAGTCGGTCCAATCGACGTCCAGCATGTCTCGGCGGAGAGAGTCGTCAAAAGCGGCGGCGGCGTCGAGCGTCGCGGCGATGCGTTCGACGCCTCGATCCCATCGGTCACGGAGCTCGGCGCGAGCGGCGTCGTACCGGCGTTGAGCGAGATCACAGGCATTGTCGCGGCGGGCCTTGAGGAACCCGCGATAGCGATTGAGTCGGGCTTCCAGGCCGGGCTGTTCGACGTCGGGCCAGCTCCTGAATGGCCGCAGTGCGAGATCGCGCCGCGCTTCGAGGTCGCGGCGGTTCTTGGCGAACTCCTCTTCGATGGTCTGCAGCAGGTTCTTTCGTCGCAGTGCGACACGGTTCAGCTTGGGATCGTATTTGTCGTGGGCGACCTTGACTTCGGCGTCACGACGTACGACGGCATTCCGTTCATCCTGATCGATCGATCTGCGCGTCGCGACGTGGTATTGCTCTGCCGCGAATCGTGCCGTCGCGATGTCGTTGGCGATGGGTCGGTACGCTGCCGCAATCTTCGCCGCCCCCACGCGCCGCAGGAGAACACCGAGCCCCGCGCACAGCAGCAGCGCGCCGCCAAATGCAGAAGGTCCGAGGACAGTGAAGGCCGGGCCGTTCGGATGCGAATACGCATACCAACCGGCGCCGCCAACCGACGCGAGGCAGAGGAAGAACACGATCAGCCCCGGGCTGGCGCCTTTGAACAATCCGGGGACGAACAGGCGTGACATTGTCTGCGTGTTATTCTGAATCGCACCAGTCAGTTCCTTGTATGCGGCACCGGGCTTGTCTGCGACGCGGGATTCGTCGACTGCGACATCGACGGCAGGCGGTTTGAATCGATGGGCTCGAACGACTTCTTCGGCGTGAATTGCCAGACCGTCGAGCGTGGCCTTGCGTTGGGCCGTGTCCTTGTCGAGTTTCTTTCTGCTCTGTGCGGCCTGGGTCCTGGCGGCATCGACGACGCTGTCGGCGAGCCAGATTTCCTGGTCGAGTTTGGCTTTGACTTCCTGGCCGGCGGTCGTCGCTTCCCTCATGATCTTCGCGCGGGCACTCTGGCGTTCGGCTTCGATGTGGGCGAGTCGCGCGGCGAATTTTCCATCCACCTCGGATGTCTGGCGTTCAAAGTTCCGGCGACCAGCATCGATGAATGCCCCGTAGCGTGACTCGACGCGTCGAAGGACGCGACGATATCGGCGTTCAGCGCGATCGAGTTGTTTCTCGTACTCCGCCTCGATCGCCTGTTCGGCCTGCTCGACCGCCTGCGGCGCAAGTTCGATCAGATCGTTGAGGGCGGCGTGCTGCAGGTCGCGAAGCGTCATGCCGGTCGCAGCACGATGGGCCGTGGACGTCGGCTTGGCCTTTGAAATGTCGGAATCAGCGGGCGTCGTAATAGGATGGCCTTTCCGGTTTCATGATTCGATTCCGTTCGATTCTCTCGTCGTGCGCGATGATTCGCGGCGCTATTCGCAATCCCGCTTCATCTTAAGCAGCAAATGCTCGATGTGCCCCATTGCCTCAACGGCCGACCTGCCCGTCAGCACGAGAGGGGCCAAGTGGTTCTTTTCGAATTGTTCGACGACATCGTCGTTCCAATAGCGCCTGAGTTCGGCAAATTCCGACTGCAGGTCTTTGATCGCCTTGCCCAGTCTGCCTTGTCCCGATGATACACTCATTCCGATTCACTTCCTGTCTGCCGATCCGCCACGGATTCGTCGTCATCCACGATCAACTGGGTCGGCGCATCCGAGGCATCGCAAAAATACTCGATACCGACGTCGTTTTCGACTATCAGCGTCCCGAACGGCATATTGAACAACGCTGCCCAGTCTTCCCGCCGAGCCGATAGCATCGCGACAGAGACGGCGATGCAATCGTCGCTTGTCGGTTCGACGCCGACGGGACCTACGTACCATCCGCTGTCCCCCGCTGATGAGGTTCGCAGGCGTTCCAAAAAAATTCGGGGGGCGGTTTCAGTCCGTTTCGCAAGGATCACAATGTCAGCGGGGTCCGGCGGACGATGATCGATTTCGATGGCCGCCAGGGCTTTTAGTTGAGCGGGCGGAATCCGCCGTCCGCCGGGCCAAGGGGGCGCCTCCTCAATTGGGGGGACGGCGTCGCGTTCGGCGGGGCGCGGCGAAAGTCGGCGCAAGGCCGCGCATTCGAGACGGCGTTCGGCGTCGACGCGTTCGGCCTCGACTCGGGCGGCTGCGTCGAGATTGCGCGCCATGGATTCGAACGCGTCGCTCATTCCGGTCACAGGGGACGGTGCGGACTCGTGAAAGTAAGCATCCAACGTATCCAGCACGCGATCGATCATCGCGACGGCGCGCGGCACGTCCATTTCGGCGGCGCGCGCCATTCGCTGAGACTGGGCCTTGTAGAGGAAGCGCTCGTCCTCGAGTTTGCGAAGCCAGGCCTTGATCGCTTCGACTTTCGATTCAGCCTCCTCCAGTCGGCGCTTGGCGAGCGCGAAGGCTTTCTCTTCCTCCACTGAAGACTGCCGATCCCCGGTGGCGGATTTGTATAGCTTCTTCTCATTGAGAGCGGACTTTGCGCGCTGGAAGGCCTCGGCGCGCCTGCGGTACTCCATTTTCCAATAGGCCTGTCGGTCCTGTCGAAGCCAGGTGCCCGCGCGGAGCAACTCCGCATCGGTATCGCCGAGCGCAGCCTTGGCTTCTTCGGCGAACTTGATGAGCTTCGCTCGAAAGCGCTTGATTGCTTCAGTCGATTGAACCCGGGCGGAGCGAGCCATGATGCGTCTGCAGCGTGCCTCCTCTATCGATGGAACGCGAGGATATCTCGGTGGACGACCACGGACGGCGGTCGACGAACGCTATCGCTGACCGAGGTACTCCTCGATGTGCGCAGCTTTGCGCATCAGGAAGGAAATATGGTCTTCAGAGGCGGCGCCGAACTTACTCAACACCTTGAGCGTTTGTTCAAACTGCTCGGCGAATCGCCTTTGTTCCTGGTCGCGCCAAGTCTGCTCGAGGGCGTTGAGTTTCGCGTGCAATCCCGAAGTCAGAGTCTGCAGTTCGCTGTTGAATCGGGTCAGATCGCGCGCGAAACGCCGCAGTTCCGCCGGATCGACATGGGCCTTGGCCATATTCCTGCTCCTTGGTGTCTGAGCCGCCTGGACTGTCAGATCATTGTATGCACTCGACGTCGGTTCGCGCAGGGGCGGCAGGTGCGAATTCGTGATCGAATCGGACGGCCGACAATGCCGCAAAGCGGGCGAACGCCCTTTCGACAGATGATTTCGCAGCGGAGGGCCCGCACTCGTGCGGTCGCGCCGCAGCGCCATTTTTCTTGACCCCGGTGGCGCCAGGCCTACGATGCCCATCGGAGTTTAACGGAGCTTGATGGAGAGATACCGGCATGTTCTGCCCGTCGTGCGGCGCTGAAATCGAGGCCGATCGCCGATTCGCGAAACTGGTCGTCTGCCGGTACTGCGAATCCGCGGTGCTGCTGGACGAAAAGGCGGCGCGGGCTGCCGGGAAAATGGCCGTTCTCGCCCAGACGCCCAGTCCGTTATTTGTCGGCGGGACTGGGACACTGATGGAGCGGCGGTTCCGGATCCTGGGGCGCGTACGCTACGGTTACGAGCGCGGCTATTGGGACGAGTGGTATCTCGCGTTCGACGACGGTTCGTCCCTCTGGGTCGGGGAGGATGAGAACAACTTCACGCTGGAATCCTGCGACGAATCCGAGAGAGCGCCGATCGAGTATGCCGACGCTTTTCCGGGGCAAAGCGTGAAGCTCGGCGAAACGACGTTTCACCTCGACGAAAAAGGCGTCGCAATATGCGAGGGCGGCGAGGGACAGTTGCCGTTCCCGATCATCTCGGGCGAGCGTGTGCCGTACCTGGACCTGAGCCTGTCGGATCGATTCGCAACGATCGAATACGACATTGAGGACACGACGGCGCGCGTTTTCCGCGGTCGCCGCCTCGATCTGTCGGAAATCCGGATGGACATGACGGCCGATGCGGCGGGCGTCACAGGCGGCCTGAAAGTCGAGCGCGCGGCGGACGGCGAGCGTCGCGAGCGGATCGTGGCGACAGGGGATCGCGCGAAGAGCGTGAACTGCGTCTGCTGCGGCGCGCCGATGAACGTACCGGCGCAGGCGGGCAATTCGATCACCTGCGAGTATTGCGGAACGGATGTCGACCTGACGGTTCGGCGCGTTCCGTGCGGCGGTTGCGACGCGATGGTCGCGATTCACGGCCGCGAGGCGCGAAGCGTCGTTTGTCCGCAGTGTCATCGTGTGATCGACGTCAGCCGGAGCGAGCCGACGACGCTGGAGCTGGCGGCCCAGATCGGCAAACCCGCTGTGCCCTTCAAAATGGGGCAGAAGTGCAATCTTCGCGGCGTTGCGTACGTGGTTGTGGGTCACATTCGATTTGTCGAGTTCGACGAAGACGGCACATATCGCAGCGACGAGTTCCTGCTCTTCAGCAAGGAGGCCGGATATCAGTGGATCGTGATGGAGAACGGTCACTTCTCGCTATCGCGCGAGTTGAACGATCGGCCGATCGGGTTCGAGCCGCGCATGGCGGTCGCTAAGAAATCGCTGCGCTTCGTCGATCGCACGTGGAAGGTCTTCGAAAGCGGCAGCATGCAGGTCGAGTGGGTTGACGGCGAGCTGCCGTGGGTCGCGAAGATCGGCGATCTGAGCTACTACATGGATGCGATCTCGCCGCCCTATCTGCTCAGCGCCGAATGGACTGAGTCGGAGATGGAGTGGTACGAGGCGGAGTACCTCGAGCGGGCGGAAGTCGCCGAGGCATTCGGCATTTCGATGAACGATCTGCCGACGGCGTTCGGCGTCGCGCCGCATCAACCATTCAAGCGATCGCAGTTCAGCCGGCAATCGATGGGCGTTATGGGGTTGTTTGCGATCGTGTTCACGATGGCGACGTTCTGGTCGCTCGGGAAATCCGGCGAAAAAGTCGGCCACATGGTGATCGGACCGGACAAGTTCCGGACGGAATACGTGACGGACGATCACTTTACGATCCGCGAGAAGGACGCGCTCTGCGAGGCGGAGTTCTACGCGGATGTGTCCAACTCGTGGGAGTATTTCGACGTTGCGGTGATCAACAGCGACGACGAAGTGGTGCTCGATTTCTCCGCCGAATTGTCCTACTACTCCGGACGGGACAGTGAAGGCTCGTGGACGGAAGGCAGCAAGACGGACAACGTCCCGTTCAAACTGGAGAAGCCGGGCGACTATCGATTTCTGATCCTCGGGCAGGCAGGTACCGGGGAAACGCCCATGGCCGGCTACGGCATACCGGTATCGATCACGATTCGTGAAGGAATCGTGTTGACGCGGTATTATCTGTTCTTCGCGCTGTTCTGTATTGCATGGCTGGCGATTGAGGTATTTCGCAAACTGAGCTTTGAAGGCCGCCGATGGGCGGAAAGCGATGCCGCGGACGACGATGATTGATCGGCCGGAACGACAACGTCATCAGACGATGACCTGGAGACGATGACATGAGCAAAGGCGCAACTGCGTTGATGGCCGTCATGGGGCTTGTGCTGGCGGGCACCGCACTGGCCAGCAGCAGCGGTTTCGGCGTCCCGCAACCCGAGAAGCAGCCGATCAGCATTCGGGAAGGCTCGGCGCGCGGCAACGGGGCCAACAGCGGTTCGCGCCGCTATCGCCCCGTGTTCATTTCGGGTGGTATCTTTCACGGAAAGTAACTGAGGAATCAACGCATGCCGGAAACCGTAATCAAACAGCTCTGGGACCTGATTCCGACGGTCGTCTATTTCATCGTCGCGATCCTGCTCTTCGGCTTCAGTATCTGGATGATGGAAGTGATCTGTCCTTTTTCGATCCGCAAGGAAATCGAAGAGGATCAGAACACATCCCTCGGCATCATCATGGGAGCCACGATCATCGGCATCGCCATCGTTCTTGCCGCGGTCGTCAAATGACGAGCGCGATGTGCGGCGGGCTTCGCCGGAGCCAAGCTGAATGACCGACGAGCCGCCGCATGACGAAGAACGCACGCAGGCGGGCCGGATCCTGCTGGTCGGCGCGATTTTCTCCGCCGCCGGCTGCGGAATCGTCTATGAGCTGGTCGCCGGCACACTGTCCAGCTATCTGCTCGGCGACTCCGTCACGCAATTCTCCCTCGTCATCGGTCTGTTTCTCACATCGATGGGTATCGGTTCATTCCTGTCGCGTTACCTCAAGCGCGATCTCATTGCCTGGTTCGTGGCCGGGCAGATCGCGGTCGGAATTGTCGGTGGATTCGCAGCGCTGATCGGCTTCGCAGCATTTGCGTATACGGAGCTGTATCAACCGATTCTATTCGGCCTCGTCGTCGTGATCGGTACGCTTGTGGGGCTGGAGATACCGTTGGTCGTGCGGATCCTGCGCGATCTGAGCTCGCTGCGCGGGACGCTGGCGAACGTTTTGTCGGCGGATTATCTCGGGGCGCTGGCGGCCAGCGTGTTGTTTCCATTCGCGCTACTTCCATATCTGGGGCTTGTCAGTGCGGGAATGCTGACGGGGCTGGTCAACGTCGCCGTGGGCGGGTTCGTTCTATGGCGATTCCACAAGACGATTCGGCGATGGACGACGGGCCTGTCCGTCGCGACAGCGATCGCGTCGCTATTGCTGGTTGCGGGCATTGCCTACAGCACTCAGACGGTCTCAATGATGGAGAGCCGTCTCTACCAGGATGAGATCATCTACTCGAAGAGCACGCCCTATCAGCGGATCGTCATCACGCGATGGCGGGAGGATCTGCGGCTTTATCTCAACGGTCATCTGCAATTCGCGGCGGTCGACGAATACCGATACCACGAGGCCCTGGTGCTGCCGGCGATGGAAGCGGCGGCGCGGCACGAGCGCGTGCTGATTCTCGGCGGCGGGGACGGGCTGGCCGCGCGACAGGTGCTCAAGTATGACGGCGTGAAGCGCATCGATCTCGTCGATCTCGATTCCGAAGTGACGAACATCTTCAAGACGTGGCAGATCCTGACGCGCGTGAACGGCAACACACTGAACGATCCGCGCGTGCACATTCACAATACGGATGCATTTGGGTTTCTTCAGAACACGACGGACCTGTACGACGTGATTCTGATCGATCTGCCCGATCCGTCGGCGGCCGGGCTGGGCAAGCTCTATTCGCGAACTTTTTACGGTCTCGTCGGCCGTCATCTCGCGGACGGCGGCGCGATGACGTGCCAGAGTACGAGTCCGTTTCGGTCGAGGTCGGCCTTCTGGTGCATCGCGCATACGGCCGGCGCGGCGCGATGGGGGCCGGAGAACACGACGAAGCTGGAAGTTCGGCCCTACCACACGCTGGTGCCGACGTTCGGAACGTGGGGCTTTATTCTCTGCGGTACGAGTCTGCCGCCGACGGATCTGCTCAAGATCAGCGTCGACAGCCAGTACTTCACGTCGGCCACATTGCCGGGATCGTTTGTCTTTCCGCCGGACATGAGCGAAATCGAGACGCCGATCAGCGATTTGAATGATCCGGAAGTCGTGAAGCTGTACCACTCGGGGTATCACAAGTATCTGGACTGAATGGCGCGCGGCGTGATTTGATTCGCCCTTGAATTCGGGGCATCATTGCGAAGAATCGAATCCCGCAATGCCGGTTCGCATGAGGATGCGGCCGGCGATCGCCAAACTGCGATCACAAATTGAACTAACTGACGTGACGTTCCAACGGTCGCGTGTCGAATCGATGCATCTCGCACCACGCTGACATGACCGCGTTCACGTAATTTGTCATGGAGTCTCGCTGATGCCAACCGCAGCCCTGTGCCCCGCCTGCAAGTTTGAAAACGCCGCCGCCACGCGATTCTGCATTCGATGCGGCATGTCGATGGCCGATGACGCGGCCGAGGCCGCGGACCTGACGCCGAACCCGCGCCCCGAGTTGATGCGGGCCGAGACGGCGGCGCTGCTTCGCCGCGTCGCGCATGAGTCGGGCTACGCCTGCGTCGACACGAAGGCCGGCATTCGCGTCACGATTCCGATCGGCGTCGAGCGCAAGCAGCGCGTTCATGTCACGTTCAGCGGTCAGGACGATGAGGGACACGACATGATCAGCTTCATTACGGTCTGCGGAGAATACGACGCGAAGCACAACCAGCGCTTGCTGCACTTGAACGATCGAATGATGTTCGGTGCGTTCGCGATCAAGACGATCAAGGGCAAGGAGTACTTCGTCGTCTGTGCAAACCAGTTGGCGGAGACGGCGGATATCGCGGAGATTCGAAAGATCCTGTTCGGAGTTGCCCGAAGCGCGGATCGCATTGAAGACCGTCTCAGCGGCGGCAAGGACATTTTCTAATCCGAAGACGCTTTGCGCGCCGGGGATTGTCTTAGCACTCGGTTTGTTTTCACATTGTGCAATTGTCCGGGCGGACGATGCTGGTGATGGACCGTCCGCGCCCGCTCAAACACTGGGTGGCAAGCACCCAGTGGCACACAGATTCGAGTGGCAAGCACCCAGTGGCATATCGGCGTTCGGCCTCTGGATTCGACGCTACGCGGCGTGCTCGCTTCGCGGCGTTTTGACGATCATCACTGAGCACGCGGCACCGCGGACGACCTGTTCGGCGACGCTTCCCATGAGAACGCGTGCGATTCCGGTGCGACCGTGGGTGCCCATGACAATCATCCGCACGTTCTCTGATTTCGCGACATCGAGAATTGCGGCGGCCGGTTCACCATATAGCAATCGATGCGTGCATTCGACATCGGTGACGCCCTCGGCCGTTGCCCGGAGGCGCATCGCCACTTCGGCGGTTGAGTCCGCGTAGGCGCCGCCGTGCAGCATCCCTTCACCGTCGCCGATCGCCGGGCGCGGCACGACGTGGACGATCAGCAACGTTGCCTTTGCCATGACGGCGTACGCGCGGGCCTGCTGCATCGCGAATTCGGAGTCCGCGGAGAAATCCGTCGCGACGAGTACTTTGGGATTATTCATGGGTCGTCTCCATCTCTTCGCCGTTCAGTCTCGCCCGGTCGCCTGTTTCCGATGCCCGGAAGAGTTCATCTCCGTTTGCATTCAGTCGTTGTCGCATGAAGCGCGGGTGCAGTTCGTCCCAGTCCATCAGCAGGCGGCCGCCCGTCGATATGTGTTGTTTCTCCCAGTCCATCAGCATCGTCAGGCAAGCGTGGTCGACGTAGTCAAGGTGGTCGAGGAAGACTTGTAACTCTCGATTCGGCGGTACGCGGTCCAGGGCCTGCGCCAGTTTGGGCAGACTGACGAACGTTGCAGCCCCGCGCAGGTGCATGACCGCGCGATTCGCGTCTGGATCGTCCTCGAACTTGACTGAAAGATGCGAGATTGTGTAGACCAGTTTCAGGACGGCGAGGATGACGCCGACGACGACGCCGGTAAGCAGGTCGAAGCCAACGATCGTGACGAGCGTGGCGAGGTAGATAATGACCTCGCTTGGGCTGTCCTTCCAGATACGTTTGACGGCTTTGATGTTGACGAGTTTGTAGCCGGTGTACACAAGGATGGCGGCGAGGGTAGATTTGGGCACGTGGGAGAGAACGCTCGCCAGGAATGACACGAAGACAAGCAACCAGACGCCGTGCAGGATCGCCGACAGGCGCGTCTTGGCCCCCGCCTCAATATTAGCGCTGCTTCGCACGATAACGCCGGTCATCGGAAGGGCGCCGAAGAGACCGCAGATGGCGTTGCCGATGCCCTGTGCGGCGAGTTCCTTGTCGTACTTGGTGCGGGGCCCGGTATGAAGTTGATCGACGGCATTGGCGCAGAGCAGGGTTTCGGCGCTGGCGATGATCGCGATCGTCAGAGCGGCAATAATGTACGGCTGTTCCGTCAGGTGTTTGAACTGCTCGACGCCGGGGAGGCTGAGGGAGTCCATCAGGTTGCCGGGGAGCGTAATCTTGAGAATCTCGAGATCGGTGAAATATGCGATGGCGGTCGCAGCCGTCACGGCGATGAGCGCGGCGGGCAGCGCCTTGAGCTTCTTCGGCGCGCCGATCTGCCATAAAACGATGATGAGAATCGTGATCAATCCGAGGTAGGCGGCCTGATGATGCACCGACCAGTCGATCGGGAAGATGCCCTTCTCGATGGCGGCCGGAATCGACTTGATGTTGTTAAGCGTGTTGTCGCGCGGTTGGTCGTCCACCATGATGTGAATCTGCGAGCTGAAGATAATCACACCGATACCGGCGAGCATTCCCTGGATAACGGCCGGCGACACGGCGCGGAACCACTGTCCGAGCCTCAGGATTCCCGCGACGACCTGCATCAGTCCTGCTGCGAGCACGATGATCCCGAGCGCACCGAGTCCGAGCGCTTCGTTATGCACGATGTCGTAGATGATGACGGTCAGCCCCGCCGCCGGACCGCTGACCTGCATCGGGGATCCGGAGAATGTACCGACGATGATGCCGCCGATGATGCCCGTGATGATGCCGGCGGCAATGGGCACGTCGGAGGCAATGGCGATACCCATACACAAGGGCAGCGCGACAAGGAAGACGACGATCGACGAAAGAAAGTCGTGGCGCAGTTTGTCAAATAGTCCGGCTCGAACCGGGGCTGTTTCTGTGGTCATTCGGATCGGTCTTTCTTAATGCTGTCGTTTGAATTCTGTTGATTTCCGATAGCGGCGGAATCCCGGGCGTTCCGCATGAGAACGAGGGCATGCGCCTCGCTGCGTCGCACATGGGAATTACCTCGCCTGCAATCGGCTAGATAAGATGAAAGTCCTGCTGCCCGAACTCGATGCCTTCGACTTCGCCGGTTTCGAATCGATAGAACCAGCCCATGATGTTCAGCTTCCCGTTGCGGCAGGCGTGATCGACGAAATCGTAGGTCTTCAGGTTCGACATCTGCAGGATGACGTTTCGCTTGACGACAGCCTCGGAATCGTTGCGCTCGGAGGGCCGCAGACCGTGCGTCTCGATGTCTTCGCGGATGTGCTCGGCGGCCGTCAGCCAGTCGCGAACGGCCGGCAGCTTGTCCGTCAGGCTCGGATCTAGCAGGGCCGCCATGGCGCCGCAATGCGAGTGACCGCAGACGACAATCGTCGCCACTTTCAGCACGCGGACGGCATACTCGATCGTCGCGGACTCGCCGCCGTTGGTCGTCTTTGCGTCCGGAATCGTGTTGCCGGCATTGCGTACGACGAAGATCTCACCGGGATCGGCGTGCGTCAAAAGGAACGGATCGATCCTGCTGTCGGAGCAGGTGATGATCAGCGAATGAGGCCGCTGGCCGGTGGCAAGCGATGCGAACAGGTCCCGCTTCGCAGGGAAGACTTCGCGTTGGAAATGATGGATGCCGTCGATGAGGCGTTGCATATCGAAAGTCCTCAGAATCCCGTGGGATATGACAATAGAATGAGTCAGGCACGCCTGCAACACGCGCATTCGCAATGAACGCATCGACGCAGGCAAAACGGATGATCAATACATGAATGCAGGCGTAGCGACCGCGCACGGAGAAAACGGCGCAGCGGTTCGTCTCGATTTCGCAATCAACAGCGCAACGGGCATCCGTCAGCGTTGAATTGATGAGTCTGGAGGAAACTCCAGTGATCAGGGAAACCGCGCCCCGGGGCGCGATGTTCGCGGCGAACCGCAGCGACGCGAACGACAGGACGGCCATGCCGATGGTGAATACTCCGTCGCTGCGAGCATTCCGCATGCAGCAGCTCAGACTCGCCCACGCCATCGGACTGCGTTTCGGATTCGGACTCGCAATTCGATCGGATGGAACCGTAATACGTGGATGAGGCCCGCCCGGCGAAAGGGATCAAGACCGCGCATAATGCCCATGTCGTCAGGGCACATCGGGAACGTCGGGATGTCGTCATCCAGTCAGTCATCGGGGGAGCATTACCCATTCGAACGATTCGCGTCGATAGAATTCACGCGAAGCCCGGACATGATACCAACGAGAGAGCCATTCTAGCAACGACCGGCCCTATCAGCGCTCAAACGGCGGATATCGAGACGATCCAAGGGATACCCGTATCCGATGCAACCGGTCAGAGCATCGCCGAGTAGGTCGGCATTCCGTCCGCCACGCCAAGGCCCGTCGAGACATCGACTCCTTATCGGGCAGAATTGATACCCGTATCCGCATGATTGCGGAAGGCGAGCCGCACTCTAAGGGCAGTTTCCGGTCAGGAGGCAGTCGACGAATTGAAACATGTCGACGCCGCTGTCGATCGTGTTGCTGCCGTCCATGTCGGTCGCACAGTACGCGGCCGTGCCGGGCTCGCCGCCGCCGACGATCGTTTCGACGAACAACTCGATGTCGCGACCATCGACGAGCGTGTCCTGGTTCGTATCGCCCTTGATGCAGATCGCGTCGAACTGTCGCATCATCTCGTGATCTTCATGTTCGAGGATGTGGCAGTGATACGGGAACAAGCCCGTGTAGTCCTCGAATCTCGCGATGACGCGGACGATCTCAAAGGGGCCGACTTGAACCGTGTCCTTCCAACCGTTTTCAGTCGGCGTCGGCGGCGTCGCGGGACCGGTCGGAACGACCTGGTCCATCACGATTTCGAACGGTTGCCGATCGATGACCTGGTACATCACGAGATGTATGTGCATCGGGTGCATCATGCCGGAGCGATTCACGAAGCGCCAGATTTCCGTCGTCCCGAGGACGGGCTGTTCCGTGACGTCGTCCCAGCCTAGATCGTTGATGCGCCATTCGCTGCCGGCGCAGGGCTCGCTGAATTTTCGCAGTTCGAAATCGCGCGTCACGACGGCGTCCGGCTCCTGAAGCGTCTCAATCGGACGCAACGTTGCGGGAATCGGATCGGTATCGCCCGCCTGATTCTGCACGACGAATTTCATGACGTTGGGGATGACGCCGACGCCTGCCGTGCCGGGGAATGGCGCGGGGGCGCTATTGGTCAGGACAATCTCGGTTCCCGGCGCGTACGACGCGAAGTCGATGATTACGTCGGCTCGCTCGGCGGGGCCCAGCGTCATCTCCGTCATGGAAACGGGCGCGGGAAGCAGACCGCCGTCGGTACCGATGAGCTGGAAGCTCGCAGCGTTCGACAGCGAGAGCGTCAGGGTTCGAGAATTGCAGCCGTTCAGCATGCGGAACCGATACTTGCCCTGCTTGACGTCTAGATAGGGCCAGATCTTGCCGTTGACGAGGATCTTGTCGCCGACGTAGTGATCCGTCCACGCTTCGGGATAGTAAAAGGAACCATCCGGATTGAACTGTCGATCCTGGATCGCGAGTGCAATCTCGTCAGCGCCCGACGGGAGCCCAAGCGATTGTTCGTATGCGTCGCGAATGATGTAGAACGCCGCGAGCCCCATATACACATTCAGGCGCGTAATTCCCAGTGCGTGGTCGTGATACCAGATCGTCGCGGGCAACTGGTGATTCGGATAGACGTACGTCTCCGATTGTCCCGGCAGCCACGTGTATTCCGGATAGCCGTCGAAGGCGGCGGGCAGATGGCCGCCGTGGAGGTGGACAACCGCCTTGGGGAGATTTTCCGCACCGTGCGGGCAGAGATCGACTGTCAGGGCGTGATCGGTTCGCAGATTGCCCATTGAGTCGCGCAAGTCGTTCGTCCAATGCACGGTTACGGGCAGGTCGCGCGTCGCCTCGATCGTCGGCCCGGGATACGAACCGGCATATCCCCAGATTGTTGTGGGCGGCAGGTCACGATGGAGTTGCTGCTGTGCCTGTTGGATGGCAATGTCATACGTCGCCTCCCCGCCTTGAGTTCCCGTCGTCGGCACGGCGACAGCGGGGATCGGCAACGGATCGACGAACGGCTCCAGAACGATCGGACACAGGCCCGTTACACACGCGACGCCATCTCCCTGGTAGCTCCCGCTGAGGCCGTCGCAGGAAGTCTGCGTCAGCGTCTGGCAGGTGCCGTTGTTCAGGCAGCACGCGCCCATCGCCTCGACGCACGGATTTGGAGTACACGTCGTTCCATCGCCTTGGTATGTACCGCTCATGGACGTGCAGTCGGCACTGGTTTCGACGGAGCAGATTCCTCCGGCCGTGCAGCATGCGCCTGTGGGATCGGGCGTCGAATACGCGACTTTCAGAACCGGTCGATTGCCAACCGTCGGGTTCGTGCGGCTGTCGAATCGCTTGGCCGTGGACGTGAACTGCTCGTTACCGATGAGGACCCAGCCGTGGTTCGGGACGGACCCATTGCGCCAGTTCTGAACATCCGTCACCATTTGCGGTGACGACCAGATGAAGTAGCCCGGCTGACCGACGATCGTCGTCGCGGACGTGTTGGGCGCGAAGTCTCCGCCGGGGCGCGCCCATGCCGGCGACGCGGGAATGTTCGAGGGGTTGAGAAAGCGATACAGCCAGGTTGCATCATTCACGAGCGCGGTCGTTCCGCCGCCTTCATTCCCGGAGGCATCGGAGGCGCCTTCGCCCCAATCCGCCGAGAGACGGGAAAGCGCGACGGGCTCGCTTCCGCCGGACGTGCGCGACATGTAGAGCTTTAGTTCAACCGCGACGATGGTCGCGTCCGGCGGAATGGAGCTGAGGTCGAACTTCAGCAACGCACGGCGCGAGAGGCCGCCGCCCGTGTTGCCTGCAAAGAAGTACTGGCCAGAGCCGTTGCTTTCGAGGCCGCTTTCGGAATACAGCGTCGTATCCTTTGTGGCCGACAGGTTGACGATCGAGGGGCAGACAAAGCCGACGCACGTCGTGCCGTCTCCGATGTAGGTCCCAAGGAGCCCGGCGCATTGCGCGGCTGTGACGTCGCCGCAGGCCGTACCGACGCAGCAGGCGCCGATGGGTGCACCGCGCGGTGCGCCGCCGTTGTCGACCAGCGGGTCGGTGTCATCGGCTCGCACCTGGGCAATTCCCAGTCCTACGGCGATCCCCAGCGCGGCGATAAAAATTCGCGCGCAGCCACAACTTCGAATAGATTTGATCACGCCTACTTCCCTCGAACAATGCAAAGACAGACCTGCCCTCAAACCCCCGCGATCTGTGCGATCGAGCCGGGCAGAGTCCACCCAAGCGAAAAACCTACCTTATTATCTACAACTAATCGACAAAACCTTTCATTCCCCAAACAGTTATAGGCTCTTGCCCCACCGATCCGACTCGCGAGTTTGCGTCATTACGCCATATCGGCATGCCAGTCTGACAGTCCGGCTGTGATTTTTCGCCAGGACAACGGCCCCGCCACGACCGTAACCTACTTCGCGACAGCATATTACAAACACACCCCACCACACCTGCCAAATGGCATCCGATTTGCTCATGACAGGCATGAGAATCACTATGCGCAGGCGCCTGCAAGGCCTCGTGCATTTTCAGAAAAACTGAGACTCAGGCTCGCAGGAGGTGCGGTATGGGAAAAATCATCGGAATCGACCTGGGGACGACGAACTCCGTCGTCGCCGTGATGGAAGGCGGACAGCCGAAGGTCCTGACGAATTCCATGGGCTCGCGGACAACGCCGTCGGTCGTGGGTTTCACTGAGAAAGGCGAACGGCTCGTCGGCCAAGTGGCCCGGCATCAGCAGGTCACGAACCCGAAGAACACGATCTACTCGATCAAGCGGTTCATGGGCCGACGGCATCACGAAGTCGCGGACGAAGAAAAGATCGTTCCGTATGAAGTGACGGGCGGCCCGGAAGAGCTCGTCTCCGTCAAGATCCGCGACAAGCAGTACACACCGCCGGAGATCTCCGCGATGATCCTGCAGGACCTCAAGAAGTCCGCGGAAGATTATCTCGGCGAAAAGGTCGAAGCGGCCGTCATCACTGTCCCTGCATACTTCAACGACGCCCAGCGCAAGGCCACGCAGGAGGCGGGCATCATCGCCGGCTTTGATGTGAAGCGCGTGCTGCCCGAACCGACGGCGGCTGCGCTCGCCTACGGCATGGATCAGAAGAAAGGCGGCAAGATCGCCGTTTTCGACCTGGGCGGCGGCACGTTCGACATCAGCATTCTGGACGTCGGCGAAGGCGTCTTTGAAACGCTGAGCATCAACGGCGACACGCATCTCGGTGGTGACGACTTCGATGAGGAGCTCATCAACTACGTCGCCGAGCAGTTCCGCAAGGAATTCGGCATCGACCTGCGCGACGACGCCATGAGCCATCAGCGCCTGAAGGAGGCGTGCGAGAAGGCCAAGTGCGAACTCTCCGGCAATATGGAAACGACGCTGAACCTGCCGTTCATCACGGCGGACGCCAGTGGCCCCAAGCACCTGAACATGACGATCACGCGCAGCAAGTTCGAGCAGCTCACTGAAGATCTCGTCGAGCGCTGTCGGCGACCTGTGCTTAAGGCGCTGGAAGACGCGAAACTGACGGCCAAGGACATCGACGAGTGTCTGCTCGTCGGCGGTTCGACGCGCATTCCGGCCGTGCAGAAGATGTGCAAGGAGATCTTCGGCAAGGAGCCGAACAAGGGCGTGAATCCGGACGAGGCCGTCGGCGTCGGCGCTGCGATACAGGCGGGCATCATCGGCGGCGACGTGAAGGACATTCTCGTCCTCGACGTCACGCCCCTGAGCCTCGGCGTCGAAACGATGGGCGGCGTGATGACGGTCATGATCCCGCGCAACACGACGATCCCGACGAGCAAGAAGGAGACGTACTCCACGGCGGCCGACAACCAGCCGGAAGTCACGATCCACGTGCTCCAGGGCGAACGGTCGATGGCGAACGACAACCGGACGCTCGGCAAGTTCAACCTGCAGGGCATTCCGCCGGCACCGCGCGGCACGCCGCAGATCGAAGTCACGTTCGACATCGATGCGAACGGCATTCTGAACGTGTCGGCGAAGGACGTCGGCACGGGCAAGGAGCACAGCATAAAGATCGAAGGCTCCAGCGGTCTGTCCGAGGAAGAAGTCGAGCGGATGCGCAAGGAGGCCGAAGCGCACGCCGGCGAGGACGCCAAGCGCAAGGAACTCATCGACGCCAAGAACCAGGCGGACCAGACGGTCTATCAGACCGAGAAGACGCTGAAGGAACACGGCGAGAAGGTCCCGGCGGACGAGCGCAGCAAGGTCGAAAACGCCGTCACGAACCTGAAGGACGTGCAGAAAGGCGACGACGCCGCTGCCATCAAGAAGGCCATCGAAAACGTGATGACGGCGAGCCAGCAGCTCGGCAAGATCATCTACGAAGAGGCCGCCAAGGCCGGCGCCGCCGCGGGCGGAGCAGCCGGCGGACCAGACGCCGAAGAGACAGTCGGCGCCGGCGCGAAGAGCGGCAAGAAGGATGATGACGTGATCGATGCGGAGTTTGAGGTGAAGGAGTAAAGACGACGATCGATGATTGTCGATCCATCGATCGTTGATTGACAAGCGTCTGATTCAATCTCTTGAATCGCTGTGAGAACGACAACGCGCTCAAAGCCCCCGGCAGGCTTGCCGGGGGCTTTTTCATTGATAATGAATGTCACGATAGCTCCAAACCGCCGCCCCACGTTTTTCATGCGCCAGAATGTAACGATATACGTTGAGTTGATGCGCACGATCGTTGATCGGCAACATTCGGCAGCCATGGGCCCACAGCCTTGCATGGACTTTGTGCCCTCGCATCAGCATCGACGCATGCCGGGTGCCATGCTTGCCCTTCAAGGCAAGCATGTGAAGTCGCGACGACGTCGGCATCCAGCGAGAATTTTGAAGCATCACGCCCGCCCCAGCATGCTCCCCTTAAGGGGGAGCATGGCACCCGCGTTGTTTGGGAGTCTCCCCGATTTAACGTCGGGAACATGTCTGTAGAAGCGCGCGGGCACCTCATTTCCGAGGATCGTCGGGCAGCGAATTCAGATTCAGGTCGATCTCCCCGCGTGTCGAATCCTCAAAAGTGATCGCACTCGACCAGCGCCACGTAAACTGGTTGTCGGCAAGCAGGCGGCGCACGGGGTTCGCGTGGATGTAATCGATCATCTCCCACACGTACTTCGGCGACCATAGGTTTCGATCGTATCCGCCGCCGCGCTGCCAGAAGTGGACTGACTTCGAACCATCGGGCAGGATGTGTGTCATCCTCTGGATGAAGTCGGGCCGATGCGCTTTCACATGCCAAATCGCAACATTGGAAACGGATTGCTTGATCGTCTTCAGGATTGCTGAGATTGAGTACTCGAATTTGCGCGGCTGAAGCAGGAGATGTACATGCTCGGGCATGATGACCCACGCCCAGAGATCAAACGCGTGCTTTTCTCTCGCTCGCCGAATGGACTCGGCCATCCAACCACAAGCCCGATCACTCCTGAAGAACGGAAGCCGATTGAAGCAGGAGAACGTGAGCGCGTGCGCATGGCCGGGCAAATCGTATCGGCGACACGTCTTATGATGATTACTGCGCGACGGATCATCCACGGCCGTTCTCCAATTTCGGAGACCTTATGAACGTCGTGGGACGATCACAATCCGCGCCGCCACCGCAAGTGACAACTTTATGCCCCCGTAGAGACGGAGCATGTGGGAAGACAATTCGCCTATCGATGGTGGTTTCCGTTACGAGACGGAAATTCGAATCTTCATGCTTGCCTTGAAGGGCAAGCATGGCACCCCACGAGCGCGGCGGTCGTTGCCCAATCACAATCCGGCGTCCCCCGTCGCAGAGCAAACTGCCACCCATGTGACGCACAAGCCCGGTTCTTTCGCGATTTCTCACATTTTCTGAGCGCCGACGACTGTATTTTTCGGCTCACAATATGGCCAATGCAGAGTCACTAGACAATCGCCGCTTTCTCCCGGCGAGCCACAACCGCCGGAAACAACTGTCACGACCACGGGAGGATCATCGAAATGAGCACGCTGAGAATACGCGCGACGATGTCAGTCGCTTTCGTCCTGATGGCGCATGGAGTCGCGCCGGCGCAATCGAATTCGATCACGCCGGATGTGGACATCGATCAGCAGAAACTGCTGCAGGGCGACTACACGCTCCGAAAAGTGCTGGAGTCGGGCCGCCACTTCTTCACGACGCCGTTTACGCGCGCCGACGGATTCGGCGAAGGACATCGCGCCGCCGACGGCACGTGGGTGGCCGGACCGCGGCAGAAGTGCATCGATTTTCACGTCGGCACGCTCGCCAACAAACTCTTCGGAGCGAATCCGACGAACGGCCAGATAGCGACGCTTCGGGAAGCCCTGGCGCTTCCCGATCTGGAACAGTCGCCCTTCATCCGCGTCAGCGGACTGGATTCGCAAAACTGTTTTGAGTGCCACAACGCAATCGGCTCTGACAACCTTCGGGACACGGACTCCAAGGCGCTCGCACGAAAGGTCAGCGCGACGGGCGCCGCCGCGGGATTCGCATCGTCGGCATTCATCAACCCGACATTCCCAGACCCGGTCTTCAAGTTTCGCCGCAATCCGCCGTCGGCTTTCGGCGCCGGCTACGCGCAACAGCTCGCAGAGGAGATGACGGCCGAGCTGCTTGACACAAAGGAGAGGTTGCTGGGCAAGGCGATACTGTCGCCGAATCTATTTGTCGAATTACCGCTTCTTGCAAAGGGCATCAGCTTCGGCATGTTGAGAGTCAAGTATCTGGGCGGCATTGGAAACATCGATAACATGTCCACAATCGCCGCGTGCGATATTCCCAACTTCGAGTTCGACTACGACAAACTCGACGGCATCAGTTGCGATCTGGTTGTTCGTCCGTTTCAGTGGAAGGGCATTGCCTCGAATACGCGCAACTTCGTGAAAGACGCGCTGGAATTTCACTTCGGCATGTTGGCGGTGGAAAAACACTTGGATACCGACCCGGACCCGGATATGGACGGCGTCGCAAACGAAGTGTCGATCGGAAACGTGACAGCGCTGACAGCATTCACGATGGCATTGAGACCGCCGATGCAGATCATTCCGCCCGGGCAGGAAGACAAAGCAGCTCGAGGTCTTGCGCTGTTCGAGGGCGGGATCGAGAACATCAAGAAAGAGGATTCGTGCGCGAGTTGTCACCAGCCGGATCTGCAGATCTACGATCCGAACGCAACGATTCTGACGCCTACCCGTCTGGATGCCAAGTTTGCATGCGACAACGGCGGAAACCTGACGCAACCCCGGGATTCAACGGACGAGCTCCCCGTTATTAGGAAGTACAATACGATCCGACTGCTTCTTCGGGCACGACGACCCGCCGGCGCGACAAGCGCGAGACCTGAATCGGAGGAAGGATTCCGGGAACGATACCGCGGCGCGTTGAGCGAGAGCCAGAAAGGCGCAGCCCACAGTACGCTCGCGGCAACCGCGCCCGAGCATTACGCCTTCGATCTCACGACGCTGATCGCCAACACGGGAGATCGTGCGACGCCGCCGACATTCACGCAGCCCCGGCTGCCTGAAGCGGCGGATCGGTCCATACGAGTTCCGCTCTTCAGCGATCTGAAGCGGCACAACATGGGTCGAGGACTCATTGATGTCGACGATCAACAGACGGACGTTAAAGGAGTCATCGTGGAGAAGCGGTTCTTCCTGACGCGACCGCTCTGGGGCGTCGCCGATTCGGGACCATGGCTTCATGACGGTCGCGCGCTGACGTTGCGCGACGCAATTCTCGCCCACGAGTGGGACGACGCGGACGACTCATACGACTCGGAAGCCAACTCGGCAATCGCCGCGTTCAAAGGCTTGAGCCCGGACGACCAGGATGCAATCATCCAATTCTTACTGACGCTGCGACTGCCGACAGATCCGAGATACACCGCGGACAATCCGTAAGCGGACCGCCTCACGGGTGCCATGCTTGCCCTTCAAGGCAAGCATGAAGTGGCGAAACGCCGTTTCCGGGCGGAAACTACCATCCTGAAGCGGATCGCCTTACCACATGCTCCCCGTTGAGGGGGAGCATGGCACCCCGGCGCTACTCGCGCCGCCGCCGCCGCCTGTGCAAGGCGCCGGCGCCGACGACCATCAGCAATCCGAGCATTGTGGGTTCAGGAACGACTGTCGCGTCGAGATGAAAATCGTCGTAAACGATGCGCGGTATGCCGTCGCTGCCCCAGATGTGTATGCCGACGTACTTATTCGCAAGCCCCGAAGGAAGCACCGGCGGCGTCGTGTATTCGAGTGAGTACGGAAGCAACGTTCCGAATGTGTCCATTGGAGGGATGAGCCCCTGCGTGATTGCCAAACGTGTGACACCTGGTTCGTTCTCCAAAGGAAGTGTGTTTAGGCCATCCACGGCAATCAGCGAGACGGCCAGGAAGTAATCCGAATCGAAACGGCCGATGCCGCCGAGAAAACTGAGCCGATAGCGCGTGTTGGGTTGCAGCTGTGCTTCTAGCGTCTGCCCAACTTGGGCATTCTGAATGGCGAATACGTTGCCGCCGTCCTGACCGCTGATGAACGCCTCGCCGCCAATGAGCGGCGGGTTGAGAACGCCGGCTCGCACGATAGCCGTGGAGCCCGGCGGCAGCAGACGCGTCCGCCATCCCGGCACTTCGACGGGATTGGTCCAATCTGGTTCAGTGAAGTTGAACGGAAAACGCGTCGCGACTGGAACGCCGACGCCGCCGGCGCCATTTGTCTGCTCACCGACGGCCAGCGCTCGACTCAGTTCTTCGAATCTCGGATTGGCGATCGGCAGCGCAGCGGCGCGAACGATTGAGGCGAGCGCCATGACGACTGCGCATGAGCGAATGGCGAACGATGCGGATTGTAGTTTCACGGGGCGCAGTTTCCTTTCGAAGTAACCCTTCATTAGGCGAATTGTCTTCCCGCATGCTCCCGTCCGCGGGGGAGAATGTCCGGGAGTCCCACCGCCCCGTCGGGGCGGAAACAAAGGAAACAAACGTTTTCCACGGGTTGCGCTGCGACCGCTGCGCGGTCTTCGCTCCACCCGTGGCAACGATTCGGCGCTCCTTCGGAGCAAGACTACCCCGGGAACCAGTGGTGTTCTCGGCAATTGCGCGAATCGAGAATTCGTACTCGAATTCCCAGACATTCTCTCATTCGTGGGAAAGCGTGTCAGCCCGGCGCGCTACTCTCACCGGCGCCGACGCACAACGCCGATGCCGACAGCCATCAGCAATCCGAGCGTTGCAGGTTCTGGAACAATATTGACAAGTGCGTCTGTGTACGGCCCATCGTTATCCTGGACGGTCATGATTGCCGGATCACCGGGGGCCGGCATCAGCCCCATGAAATCGCCCGGCGCCTGTCGACCGAGCAGCGACACATTGAGAAGCAGCTCCCAACTCGTGACGTGACTCAGGCCTGCGTCCCAGTTCCAGATCATTCGCGCCGTGTACTTGCTCGGCTGCGATGAAGCGCCGTCCCAATCGATGTGCGAGTCCTTGTCCAACACGAGCAACTGGTTCGAGTTTCCGTCCCATGTCCACGGCTCGGTCTGCCCCGGGGTGGGCGTTCCGGCCTGGAAATAGGCTGAGGTGCGAACCTGCACTCGACCGCCGCCGCTGCTCGAACTGCTGTTTCCGTCGCCGCTGCCGGGCGCGATCGTGCTCGCCGCCCATGTCGCATCACTCGTACCGAACTTTACCTGCAGCTTCGGTCCACTGCTGGCGGGAAGCCGCGAGTTGACGGCATCTCCGGTGAATGCAGCCCATCCGGCGCCGGCGGCCGTGATGGAACTGAATCGCCCGCCGACGCCGATGACGGTATCGCCGACAAGCCAGTCAAGTGCTGAATCGTTGGCGTCAACAATCTCGAGATCCGATCCCGACTGAACCGTGAACGCCGCACTGAAAGTCTCGTACCCGTAGTTGGCGCTGCCTTTCACATAGACGCCATTCTCCAAGGCGTGCCCTGCAAACGACCATCCTGCATCCACGGCGGGATTGCCTGTCAGGATCGTTGCCTTGACCGTGGCACTGAAACTCAGCACGACGGCAAACGCCAATACCAGTCGCTTCTTCGTCATGGATCTCTCCTTTCGCCAGGAATGCACGCTCGCCAATTGAATTGGGCCCCTCAGGAAGCCCCCCCTTTTTTCGCGTGTGGCGAACAAGTCATTCTACAGTAATTTGCGACATTGCCCATACTATTTGGGGCTCCATTGGCCGACTATCAATGCAGATAATTGATAGTTCCTTTGTATTTATTAGCTTCGCGGAGATCCAACGGCGACGGTATCACTGCGCTTAGCCACAGAACACGGCGACGATTTGCAGTCCGGCGGCGCGGCGGCCGCGACATCACGGGCGATGCAGCGGCCGCCGGACATGGACGAATCAGAACGACTCGAATCGTCGCGCATTTGATCCGCCCGGAGCATTTCTTCGATTGTCCCGAGCGCGTCGAATCCCTGTTCGTCGAAACAGGAATCGTCCGTGATCGCGGTGATCAAATAATGGGCAATGCCCGACGAGACGCTCGTCAATGTGCCGGCGATATCGCACCCAAGACGCGGTTCTTACCACAGGCGGATTAATCGATCAGAGCGGCAACGAAACCGCTGATGTCGAGACCATCGAGGCGGCCGTCGTCGTTGGTATCACCCGATGCGATACTGCATCCTGCAGAGCCCTCCGTGAGTGCCTGAATGAATGCGGGCAGATCGTCGATTGTCACGAGTCCATCCGCGGTGAAGTCCGCCGGGTTTTCTGTCGGATCGAACTCGTCAGCACCGACATCGAGGCGGCAGGTCAACACGCGCGGGTCGCCGTCGACGTCGATATCATCGTCGCTCGTTTCGTAGTCCGGATCGCCCGCGTCGATGCAGGGGGATGTCACGAGCAGGTGGTAGTCGCCGGGGATCGCAAAGTCGTCCGTCAGGTCGCCCGGCGTACCGGCGTCATCGATGCCGCCGGGATCGATGAACTCCGGAAGCAGCGAAAAGTTACCTTCACCAAGTTTGATAAGCGGCGAAACGGGGATCTGATCCAGGAATTCGAGATCCGAATCGTCGATGGCGAGACGCACGTCTTCGTCATCGAGTTGGATTTCTTCAAGCCCCGCTCCGACCCGATTTCCCCAGAGTATGGAGTTACGTATCGAAACGTCGCTCGGGTTCAATGGGCTGCCACTTCTGAGATCCACCATGCTTCCGGCGTCACAGATGTTATTGACGATCGTGCAGCCATCGATGTCGGCATAGGCGGCGGCGGTATTTCCGCCGGCTCTGACGTACAGAAAGCCTTTGTTGGCCGTGTTGCCGCCTATCACGCAGCTTCGTAAGGTCAACTCGGCGAGCGAGCGTGCCGCGCCCGAATCCACTTGGATCATCCGACCGGAATCGATGACGTTGCCTTCGAACCGGCACGATTGAAAGACGGGCCGAGCGATCGCGTCGCCCGTACCGCTAGTCACGCGGACCATGTTGGACTGCATACGCAACGTGTTATCCGCAAACCGACAGGCGTCGAATCGCGGCGCACAGATCGAGTCGCCCGTGCCGGCCGAGACGACGACGAGGCCCCCGGAATTCACTGTATTCCCGTCAAAATTGCAATGCGAAAACAGAGGGGAACTCATGGCATCTCCCGTCCCGGCCGCAACATAGAGGATGGCGCCGAGATTCGCGGTATTCGCCGTAAACGAGCAGTCAATCAACATTGGCGAGCTGATTGCATGGCCCGTGCCGGAATTGATGGTGACGATACTCCCCGCCGCCGACGTGTTTCCGTCAAACAAACAGCGAGAGAACATCGGCGAGCTCGTGTCGTCGCTGGTACCGCACCTGATGTACATGACGGCATTGCTTGCCGCCTGGTTGTTCACAAACCTGCAATCCGAGACGCTGATTTTTGCCGCGGAGCTTGCCGTACTGGACACCAAGTAGAGCGCGCCTGCAGTTGATGTCGCAGTGTTAGCGGAAAACAAGCCGTTTCGTATTTCGCCCGACCCGAGTGAGGTCGATCCATCGCTGTACACGAATATTGCTCCGCCCGCATCGGCGTTATTGCCGATGAAGCGGCAGCCCCAGAGCGAAGGGAGTCTTCCCGAGCAATACAATCCGCCTCCATAAGTGGAAATGCCCTGCGTCGTCGTGATGCCGTATCCTTTGCCGTTGGTAAACGTCAGGCCGTTAAACACGGTATCCGCGCCCTCGAACGAACGGCATGTCACGACGCTCTGATTCGTTTCTTCCGGCGGCGCGGATCCGCCGTCGATCACAGTCAACTCGACGATCGACGGATTCTCCGGATCGGCACACTGAATCCGAAGTCGCTTACCCCGCGGATCGATGTTTTCGTACCATCGCCCCAGGACGCTGCACGTGTTCGGCAAGACGACAATCACGTCGCCATCCTGCGCGACATCGATGGCCGACTGAATTGTGTCGTACCCGAAGAGCCCGTTGCATTGCACGAGTCGAGCGACGCCGGGCGGCGTACCGCGCGACCCCGCGGATTCGACAGCTTCGCCAGTTATCTCGGCAACAGATCGGATGAGCTCGGCCTGTTCGATCAGCGTCGCGCGAAGCGCCTGCATTGACACTGTCACACCGTCAACGTCGATCGAACCTTCGCGCGCCCATGGGTCAATGGGCTGGGCATGAACGGCGGCCGCTGTCAGCAGCCACATGCCTGCGAACCAGAAATTTCTCATGACAGACTCCAACAAAGATATGATGAAAAAATGAAAACGCCCGATCGCACCATGATTCGGAAACGACGGCGGGTAACGCTCTACGCGGATACGCAGAATCGATTCGTACTCTCACTTTGGGCCCTCCGGCGCAATTCTCCCGCTCTCGCCTCCGGAAGTCAACGAAACTGCAATTCCGCCAATGCAAGAGGGGCGGCCACGATGTTGTGGCCGCCCCTCTTCGGAATACGCTTCCCGACCGGCGGGATCGTTACGCTTCGGCGTCAATTGAAATACGGATCGTCCTTGATCACTGTGATCACGCACGGCGCGAAATCGACGGACACTTTCGTCGCCACACCGGCATCATCGCCGCCCGTATCGCCGACGCATCGGAAGCACTCGACAAGATTCCCCGCGCCGGGGCAGACCAGATCTTCCGAGTGATTCGTATCCGTGTACGATTCGACGCAGCTGATCGGCGTGATAATGTTCATGATTCGATAGCCCGGTTCCGCCCGGTAGACAATCTGCCAGTCCGAGCGGCCGGACGCCGTCGTCCAGTCCGCTTCCGTCTCTTCCGCAAACATGTCCACGTAAGCCTGCAGCGCCGTCGCACCGCCGGGTACAAAGTCCGCGCCGGCGATCGCCGCTTCGAGTTCGACGTAAGGTCCGCTACCGTCAAAGTCCTTGTCGCCGCGCGTGTGCGGCGGACGGAACGTGATGTTCTGCAGATTGACCGTGATATTCTTCGGCTGCGGCGGATCGGGCTGAAGGATCGGCAACGTCGAAATCACATTGTCATTCCAGCGGAGCTGCATAAGTGTGCAACCCTTCGACATCTGTACACCGTTGGCCGCGAGGTTGATTTTCGCCTCGTAATGCGTCGCCAGCGTCAGGGAGAATGTGCATTCCTCGTAATTGCCGTCCCGAAGAATCCAGAGCTTCATTTGTTCACCCGCGGGATCGCGGCGATCGAAGTCGTAGCCGTACACGGTGATCGCATTCAATTCGTCGCTGAGCACGCGTTTCACTTCGAGGGCATCGGGCGTGAAGCCGAGAAACGCCGGCGGATAAACGGGGACAGGTCGCCCCGTGATTCTGCTCTCAAGGCGATCGAGCCCTTCCTGCACGCGACGCGACACGAAGTCGCCCGACGCGATCACGCTGACAGTCGTCGCCTTGATGCCGCGCTGAAGGATCTCGTCAATATCCGCCTTCAGGTCGTTTTCGGTTTCGGGCATCTGTTCCATCAAGTCGCGCACGATGTCCTGCCACTGCGCACTGTTGATGTCGATCGCCGCAATCGCCGCCTCGATCTGATTGGCGATGTTGTTGATCGGATCGACGAGATCGCCGATGCCGCATCCGACCGTCGGAATTGAGCCGACTGCGAACACCAGCACGAGCCCTGCAACCCGCATCCGTTTCAAACGCGTACTACCCGCCGAAGTTGAGATACCATTGTTCATTGCATGTCTCCTCTATCGCGAGGGTCCAAAGCACGATCACATCGATCGGCTGCAATGGATCTGTGCGTCAAAACGACGCCGACACACACGGAGTTTTCGGAAAGAGCCTCCAAACGGCCATCCCGCCCCCGCTAATGCTGAAATGGCGTGCACTATTTCACTCGAATCGACTAGAATCGGGCCCGAATGTCATGTTGCAGCATCACTCCGATCTCGTGTTTCTGGCTGGGTTCGTCATCTACGTGGCGACGCGCGGCGTGTTTGCGCATCGGGTGAAAACGGTTGAGACCATTGAGAAGCGCGTCGGCGGGATCGAGGTCGTTCTGCTTGTCTTCGTCATGATTGGATCGCTCCTGTTGCCGATCCTCTATCTGTTCACGCCGGTTCTCAATTTCGCCGACTACCCGCCGCCCGTGTTGGCGCAGTGGGCGGGCGCCGTGGTCCTGCTCGCAGCGCTATGGCTCTTTCGTCGATCCCACATCGACCTTGGCAAGAACTGGTCGCCGACGCTTGAAATTCGCAAGGAGCATCGGCTGATCACACATGGCGTCTATCAGTCGATCCGACATCCGATGTATGCGGCAATCCTGCTGTTTTCCGTCGCTCAAGCGTGTTTGCTCCACAACTGGCTGGCGGGATACGCCGCGTTCGTGACGTTCCTGCCGCTCTATCTCGTACGGGCGCCGCGCGAGGAGCGAATGATGCGGGATCGGTTCGGTGAGGAATACGAGGCGTATGCCCAGCGCACGGGACGCATGATTCCGAAGTGCACCACGAAGTAATGGCGACGCGCCGGTCCGCGACACGCCAAGAACAAGAAAACGGTCGAGGTCCGCTCGGCGCCTGCGCGCCGCCCCAAGATCGGTATCCTCTCTGCCAATCGACACTTAGCACGACATCCCGTGATTTGAAATCCGAGTCGCGTTCATCATTCACATTGGCCGTGCAGGCTTGCTATGATAACGTCAACAACGGCGTCGAATCCGACGCAGGCGGGCCAGGTCTTTTCAGCAATCGAGTGAGCGTTTGGCGAGCGTCAACAGGCTTCCGAATCATAAGGAGGACGGCAATGAAAACGATCCAGGCATCCATCATGCGACGAATGATCCCGAGATTCCACCAGTCTTGCGCCGCTGTTCTTGCGACATACGTTGCGTTTCACGTAGCGGCAAATGCACAGGCAGCCACGTTTCAGGTTCGTCTTGTTGAAAACACCGTGCCAGCGGGCCTTTCGAACGGCGTACAGCTACTCGATCAGATCACGCTTACGGAGAAAGGACGTCTGTTCTTCGGCGGCGACACGACGGCCGCCACCAGCGACGACTTCTTCTATAGCGCAACGTTGAGTCCGTTCGCACTGACGCTCGAGATGCAGGAGGGAACGACTGTCGTGGGCGAACCGGGCGTCGTTTACGTTCGAACGGATGCGGTCAACGATATGAATGAGAGCGGCGACTATGTGTTTGTCGCGGAAACCGATCCGGGCGTGCTCGATTCCGTCTTCAAGAATGGCGCAAGCGTCGTTCGCGAAGGCGACTTGTTCATGGGGGAGACAATCAACTCGCTGCACCATCCGCAGATCGACGGCATGGGCAACGCCTGGTACCTCGCCGACGTCGGCACTGACAATACGATGGACATTACGCTCTTTCAGGGTTCGACGATGATTTTCCGCGAAGGCGGCGTCATCGACGGCGTGCCGATCTCGTCGATCTCGACCTCGGAATCCACATCGGGCTGCAACTTCCGGGTCAACGAGGCCGGCGACTATATGATCACGATTGACGACGGAGATGTGCAGGGCCAGGACGTGCACATCATCATTAACGGCGTCAATGTCCTCGAGTCAGGCGACTTCATCCCGGGCAATTCGCAGCCGGTCTATTGGTTCAACCAGAATGGGCTGACGTCAACAGGCAATCATTGGTGGGTCCTTCTATCCGTCGAGTCAGTTACGAGTCCGGGATTCGCAGGCGACGAAGTCCTGTATATGGATGGCGACACAGTGCTCCTGACGCAAGGCCAGGATCTCGGCGGCGGACTCACTGCAGGTCAGATCCAGACGGCGAGTATCAACGCGGACGGCCATTGGCTGGCCCGAGTCGATCTGATCGGCGCTGCCGCCGGCGATGATGCGCTGCTGCTTGACGGGGCCATTATCGCGCGGACCGGCGATCCCGTGGACGCGAACTACAACTGGGGTTCGGCGATCGGCTTCGTCAACGACATTCAGCTCAATGACTGCGGCGAGTTCGCGCTGATCGCGGACCTCGTTCCGTCTGGCGGCGGTTCGCCGCTCGAATCGCTCGTCACCGGAAGCATCTTCGATGCAGGGGATGTCAACGGCGACTCGGTCGTCGACATCAACGATACGGGGCCGTTCGTGGCGGCACTGCTCGACTCCCAGGCCTCGTCGTGTAATTCACGCCGCGCGGACATCAATAATGACGGCATGACGGACGGACTGGACGTCGCACCGTTTCTTGACGCTCTGTTGCCCTGAACTAAGCCCGCCTGATCGACTACAAGAATGCGTTACGGCCGGCGAAATCGATTTCGATTTCGCCGGCCGTTTCCGTCGTTTCGAAAGCACATCCGGTTAACTCACGTCTTCCGAATCGGTCGGGCCAACCAACGGGGCAAAGGGTGCATCCACAGGACGCTCGTGCGCTATGGACTGCAGCATGTGCTCCTTGTTCCAGCTGACGACCGCCCCGCCCGCCAGCAACAAGAATCCGGCGATCGTCAGGATCGTCGCCGTCGGCGACGGCGTAGCAACGATCCATTGCGTCGAGGCCCCGACCGCATAGATCATCAGGATCACCATGCCCATAGCGCGATAGCCCGTCCACTGTGCGAGGCTGCCAATCACAATCAACACGATGATCAGGATTCCGGAATGTCCCGCCACCAGGACCAATCGGTCTGCTGTCATTCCGGAAAGCCACGGCGCGAGCGCGAGGAGCGCGACCGGAGCAAGTCGATAGAACACTCGCGGTCTTCGCGCGGCAATATGGGCTGCCGCCAACGCCATCCAGCCGGACGCAACAAGAACGATGAAGCGATCCGCCGCCGTTTGGCCGCGAATCACGTAGACGAACGTCGCGTAAGTAACGGCAAGGCCGACGAGCGCCTCGCCGCGAGATCGCCGAACGATGGCGACGATCAACAGGTACGCGACAACACAACCGACTGCACATAGGAAGGCCGCTCGCTGCGGCAGTTGCACGACGACGGGAATCTCGTCAGCCGCGCGAAAGACCGCCGCGGCCAGAGCTGCACTGCCGGCATGAAACAGCGTCACGAATCGATGTCTCGCAAAGGCATAGAACCAGACCGCGGAGGCGATCAGCAACGTGGGGACGAGCGGATTCCGCAACGGTTCCGGCAACAGTTCGACGGGAACGCGCGGATCAAATGTCCCTGTCGCGAGCACGACGGCCACGAGCGGAAGCGCCGAAAGCAGAGTGATCCAGGTCATGAAGCGAGCCATGAATGGATGGATCAGGCTGAATCCGACCGCGGCAACGGCCACGATCGCCGGCGCTGCATAGAACAGCCTCGCATGACAGAAATACCCGTAGTTCATTGCGCATAAATGCACCGCCGTCGCGCCCAGCGTCACGCCGAGGAAGCCGAGTTCGCCGGCCGACGGCGACTGCACAGCCACGCTCGGAAAGGCGAGCTTGATGTTGCAGTAGGATGCCGCGATGCCCCGACAGGCGAGAATCAGTGCACCGAAACACCACCAGGCCGCGTAGAGAAGAATCTCGTTAATGCCCGATGCAGTCACCGGCATTTTCAGCAGCGGTGCAGCAACGGCGAGCAGTGCGATCGACGCGGATACGACGAAATAGGTCCCCCGTCGAAGCCTGATTTCCAATGCGCGACACACGGCGAGCATCTCGCCGATTGCGATGACGCACGCACCGGCCGTCAGCGCCGTTCCGACATCTGGTCGCAGGGCAATCATCTCGAGGGTGGCCGCGACAGGCCCCGTCCAAAACAGTGCGCCGACGAGCAGCAGCGACGGCGTATCTTCGGGCGATCTGCGCGCCCTGTGCAATGCGATCAGAATCGCGCCAACGGCCCATTCATAAAGCTGCAACGCCGCGAGCGTGACGACGATAATCGTGACGTCGCCCGCCGGACTCGCGGGATCGACGAGAAGCCCCCGCGCACCGACGGCGACCAGGCAGGCGCTGACGAGATACGTCGGATTGCGATCGATCAGCCACGCGATTGCGCGGCGACTCATGGAAAGCGGTACTGCGGACATGGCGACACCTCCATTCGTTGTGGCGAATGACATGGAATTGGGGGCGCAGGGACGGCGCGTCGCGTGCGATGCGCGTCTGCGAGCGCGTGCATGCGTGCGGCATCACAACCGCCGGGTGTCTGGTCCTGAGTGAGATATGAATTGAATAATGACGTTCAGTATGATCGATGCAGGCCGGACACTTTCGGACCCGTTGTTCATTAGTTTCATATGTCGCGCGTCGAGGAAAAGTCAACCGGCGGCGCAACAACAAACAACCTATGGCCGGTTGATTCGCGACGAGTCCGTACGACGCAGGCCACGTCAACCGCCCGTGCCGGTGCTCGCGCATTCGCCTTGCCACCAACGAACAAGGGGCCCCGTTCGTTGTCGAACGAGGCCCCTATGCAATGTTACGAATTGTCGCCGAATATCCGGCGCAGGCTACGCGCGAGTTCTTCGACTCCTGCGCACTCGGCGACGCAGGCCGGCAAAACCAACGGCCGCCAGCGGCATCATGAGCATGCCGCCGTTGCCACAACCGCACTCGGGCGCCGGCTGCGGAGCGGGGCCGCCGTTATCGTTGCCGTTGTCTCCACCGTTGTCATTGCCGTTACCGTTGCCGCCATTGTCGTTCATGTTGTCATCGGCGGGCGGCAGCGGGCAGCCATCGGCATCGACGGCCGCACCGGCCGCCGTATTCGGGCACATATCATCGCAGTTCGGCACGCCGTCGCCATCGAGATCGGGCGCCGACGCGAGCTCCGGTGCGACATTGACATTGCCGCCCGTACCTGCGCCATTCAGGTAGTTGAGAATCGCGTCGATGAAATGGTCCGCATCGCCATTTTCATTGATCACGGCCGCGCCCGAGACGCCGGAGAAATCGTTGCCTCGAAGGACAGCGATCGCCGTCTCGAGAATATCGAAGATCACGACGCCATCCGAGAGATCCTTGAAACAGTTGTCGTTGATGCTCAGAACGGCGCCTTCGTCGAGATCCGCGAACGTTCGGACGCCCCGAGCCCCGGCAACACCGCCGAAGAACCAGTTTCGATCGATGTTAACGATGGACGCGTCAATGTAGTCGTTGAATCGGACGCCGTACTCCGTGAAACCATCGAAGAAGTTACTCTCGACATACACTTCCGCGCCTTCGTCGATGTAATCGTTGAATAGGATGCCCGCTTCGCCGCCCGAAACATCGTTATTCCGGAACCTCACGATAGGGCCGTAGGACACATCGCTGTCGAAGTAGAAGCCGGCCTTCTCGAATCCTGCGATCGTGTTCAATGAGAAGTCCAGTACGCTGCCGTACTCGACATACTCGGCTTCGATGCCGTAAGACGCGCCATCCGCGTGCGACGTGATGTTGTTCTTGAACACGTCAACAAACGCGCCCTCATACAACTCATAGAAATAGATACCGGCCATGTCGCCGCCATCGTTCCTGATGTTGCTGATGGTATTGCCGCTGATCGAGCTGAAGAAGTTGCCGTACTCAATTTCGTCGGAGATGTAAATGCCGTAGTCGGCGCCTGCCGCGTCACCGGCGATAATATTGTCATCGCAGACGATATCGCTGCCGTCATAGATATACGACGTGCGGATGCCGTAATCCGTAAATCGACTGATGTTGTTCCGCTCGCACTCAAAGTAGGAACCGTACTCGACGTAGTCATCGAGGTAGATTCCGTAAGCCGACGGCACGGCGGCAGCCGGCGTTAGCGTGTTATCGCTCACGACCAGCGAGCAGCTGTACTCGACGACGTCGTCGACGTACAGCCCGGCGTTCTGATAGTCCAGACACGTATTGCCCGTGACGTTGACGTTCGAACCATAGCCGATGTAGTAGAGATAGATCGCGTCGTCCGCCGCGTTGTTCACGTCGACCATGTTGTCGCGAATCCAAGTGTCGCTGCCGTACTCGGTCGTATCGACATAGATGCCGGTACACGACATAGGATTCGGTCGCGCGGAAAGCGTGTTGCCGTCGATCTCGGCCGAGCTGCCCTCGTAGACCTCATACACATAGATGCCGTAGTCGTAGAAGTCCTTGATGTCGTTATTGCTCACGACAAGGTCAGCCCCGTACGCGACGTAGTCGCTGATGTAAATGCCGTATTCCGACCCAGTAGCCACGTGCGCGTGAAACGTGTTGTTGGTGATCGTCGCGCTGGCGCCGTACTCGATGTAGTCATCGAAGAAGAGGCCGTATCGCTTGTAGCCGGTCACAGTGTTGTCGTCCACAAGCAGATCGGCGCCATAGTTCAGCGTGTAAAAGTACATGCCGTCGTATCCGCTGCCGTTCATGTTGACGGTGTTGCCGACGACTTCGCCCGTGCCGCCGCCATCCTCGATGTACTCCCAGTAGATGCCCGTCGCGGTCGCGGAATTGGCTTGCGCGGTCAGATTGTTGTTATTGACCTTGCACGTGCCGCCCTCGTAGACCTCGTCGATGTAGATGCCGTAATTGTCGAATTTGGTGATCGTGTTGTCGTTGATCTCGACATACGGCCCGTACTCGAAGTAGTCGGAGAAGTACATACCGTCGCCGGTGCCGTCGCCGGTGAACGTATTCCCGTTGAATCGATAGATACCGCCGTATTGAAGGTAGTCGTCGGTGTAGAGGCCGTAATCGTCGTAGCCCGAGACATTGTTGTTCAGGACGTCGAAGAGAGAGGCTTCGCAATAGTACTGGAAAATGCCGTAGTCGGCGCTGTTGCCGACGATCGTGTTACCCACGACATCGACGATGGAGTAGTACATATACTCCTGGTAGATGCCGGCGTAGTCAACGCCGCTGATGTCGTTGTTGTTGACTTGGCCGCTGCATCCTTCGTCGTAGTAGTAAGTGTAGATGCCGTAGTCGGCCGTGCCGTCGCCCGTGATCGTGTTCCGATTAATCGTCAGATCGCTGCCGTAATAGACATACTCGACAGACACGCCGTAATTCGCAAAGTCCGTGAAGGTGTTGTCATCGACATGCAGCGTCGAGCCGTTCTCAACCTCGTAGAAATGGAAACCTTCGTCAACGCCGTCCACGATATTGTTCGTGAACGACATGTTCGTGTGATCGTAGAGGTAGTCGCTGCAATAGAAGCCGAAGCCCACACCCATGCCTAGCCCGCCGAACGTGTTACCGTCGATGAGGATATCGGATGTGTACGAATCACTATCGAAATAGACGCCGTAGTCGCTCAGATTCTGGACGACGTTGCCGAGGATGTTCAGCGACGCCGTGTAGAGAACCGCGTTGCCGACGCTGCCGACGCTCGTGTCGTCAAAGTACATCGCGGCCGCGAACGAGTAGGCGCCGCCGGCCCTCGAGAAGATGTTACCCTCAATATTAAACGTGATTTCGGCGATGGCGGCGTCGGAATAGATGCCGGCGCCGACCTGGCTTCCGACGATGCGATTGCCCTCGATCGTCGTCGGGTTCGCATTATCGACACCCGGAAAGCCGATCATCGCACTCGCCACGTGAATCACGCGCTGCGCGTTTGCCGTGAGATGCCGAATTCTGAACCCCTGCCCGGTCAGGCCGAGCGTCGTTCCGGGGGCGGCAATCGTGACGATCGGGTTTGCGGCACCCGCGTTGTTGGAAATCGTCGTCACGTCCCGGCCGCCGGTCGAGATGATCGTCAGATCCGCCACGTTGATGTTCAGGGTTTCGTCGTAAGTGCCCGGCGCCACGAGAATCGTGTCACCCGGCGACGCGGCGGCAATCGCCCCGCTAATCGTTGCCTGATCGGCCGGGACATTGATCGTCGCGGCCGACACGGCCGCAGCGCACCATAAGTTGAGTGCTGCGGCCATCATATACGTGGGGTAAAGTCTCGTCCGTTTCATCAGCATTTCGGGTTCTCCAATGGCTCCCAATTCCAGTGCGATTCTCATCGCCAAGGCGTTCGACGCCCATCTCTAGACGATTGAGCCGGCCATGCGGCTATCGTTTTTTGACGCACTTCTCCCGCACAATTCGATTTGACGCCCGCTTCACGAGCGAGATGTCGCCAAATCCTGCATCAATGTTGTGGAGTTAATTCACTTCGGCGGAAACGCCAGAAGCGTCAGTCCTCGTCACGGTGCGACGTGTCGTAAGTACACAACGGTAGGCTTGCCTTCCCACTCCAGCCGATGAGTATGGCCCGTGTCGATCAATCGAGCAAGTCATCACGCGCATTCGAGCTGCTCCGTTTTCGTGAAAACGCGATCGCCACGCCGCGTGCGCGCAACCACGTCCTCTGCACGGTCCAGCCATGCAAGGACCGCGCCACTGCATCATGGGACCTATAACTTGCTCGAAAGTGCAGGTATCCAGATCGATCCTAACGAGAATGGGTGGTTTTGCGCAACAAAGTGTGTACCCCGATAAGGCATGCTTACCCAGTCAGGTTCTACCCACCCGGCACGACCGGCAACGCCCAGCCTGCGGCCGTCATCGCGCACGCTGGTTGGTGAACGCGCTCGATCTAGGCGGATTGGTCATCATCGGCAGGAATTGCGGATCGAATCGCCGCGCGCCGAAGGGCGCGCGGCACAATGATGACTGCACGCACTACTCAAACAACCGGCGACACTCGCGGCGCCGCATGCCGATCAGCCCGATCACGGCCAACGGCATGAGCATCAATCCGCCGTTGCCGCAACCACATGCGCCGGGCGTCGGTTGCGGTCCGGGGCCGCCGTTGTCGTTACCGTTGTCTGCGTTATCGTTGCCGTTGTCCACATTGTCGTTGACGTTGTCGTCCGGCGGCGGCGGCAACGGGCAACCGTTCGCATCAACAGCCACGCCGGGATCGGTGTTCTGGCACAGATCCTCGCAATTCGGAACGCCGTCACCGTCGAAATCCGGCGGTCCGGCGAGTTGCGGGTCCACGTTGACATTGCCGACGACGCCGGCCCCATTCAACCAGTTGCGAATCGCATCCACGGGATGAACGGTGTCGCCGTTCTCGTTAATCACCGCAGCGCCGGTCACGCCGGACAGGTCGTTGCCACGCAGCGTCGCAATCGAGGTTTCGAAGATGTCGAAAATAACGACACCATCGACAAGATCACGGAAGCAGTTGTCGTTGATACTCATTAACGCGGATTCATCCATGTCCTCGAACGTGCGTACACCGATCGCCGTCGGGTCGCCGCCCAGGAACCAGTTCTGATTGATGTTCACGATACTTCCGTCGACATACTGGCTGAATCGAGCACCGTATTCCTGGAAGCCGTCGATATTGTTGCTCAGAAGGTTGATGACGCTGCCTTCGGTCAATTCGCCGGCGAAGTGGATTCCGATGTTGGCGCCGATCAGGTCGTTGTTCCTGAGCGTCACGACACAGCCGTCGTCGATGTAGTCACTGACAAAGAAACAGGCCTCGTCGAAGCCTGTGATCGTATTCAGCGCAAAGTCGAGAATGCTCCCGTACTCAGCGTAGTCCATCATGAAGCCGTACGCCGCTCCATCCGGATGCGCCGTAATGTCGTTCCGAAAGACGTCGAGGTTTGCCCCCTCATACACCTGGTTGACATAGATGCCGGCCATGTCGCCGCCGTCATCCCGGATGTTCGAGATCACGTTGGAGCTGATCGAGCTGAAGAAGACGCCGTACTCAATCTCATCATCGACGTAGATGCCGTAGTCGGCGCCTCCCGCATCGCCGATGATGGCGTTGTCGTCGCAGACGATATCGCTGTGGTAGATATACGACGTGTGTATCCCGTAGTCCGTGAAGCCGGAGACGGTATTTCCGACGCATTCCAGGTACGATCCGTACTCGACATAGTCTTCGATGTAGATCCCGTATAGCGAGGGAATCGCGTCGGCGGGCTGCATCGTATTGTCATTGACGACCAGCGTGCTGCCGTACTCAACGACGTCATCGACGAACAGGCCTGCATTTCGATAGTCACGACACGTATTCCCCGAGATGTTCGCGTTCGATCCGTAGCCCACGTAGTAAAGATACATCGCGTCTTCGGGCGCGTTATTCACGTCGACCAAGTTGCCTCGCACCCGCAGGTAGCTGCCGTTTTCAACGTTTTGCACGTAGATGCCGAATCCCTGGGCCGGATTGGGCCGCGCCGACAGCGTGTTGTCGTCGATCGTCGTCGAACTGCCGTCGATCAATTCGTCGACGTAGATACCGTAGTCGTAGAATCCGTCGATGTTGTTCGAGCTGATCAGGAGATCCGCCCCATATTCGACCAAGTCGCTGATGTAGATTCCGTATTCGGATCCTGTCGCCGGATCCGCCTCAAACGTGTTGTTCGTGATCAAACACGTCGCGCCGTATTCGATGTAGTCGTCGAAGTAGAGACCGTATCGCCGGTACCCCGTCACTGAATTGTCGTCCACGAGAAGCGTGGCCCCGTCGTCGATCTTGTAAAAGTAAATGCCGTCATCGTCGCTTCCATTCAAGTCGATAACGTTGCCGACGACTTCACCCGATCCGCCGCCGCTCTCGATGTACTCCCAGTAGATTCCCGTGGTTCCCGCCCCGCCGGAGGCCGCCGTCAGCGTGTTGTTGTTCACCTCGCAATGGCCTCCGTTTTCATAGACCTCATTCACGTGGATTCCATAGTCGTCGAACTCGGTAATCGTGTTACCGTTGATCTCGACGTTCGTGCCGTATTGGAAGTAGTCATCGAAATACATGCCGCTCCCGGTCCCGTCGCCCTCGAACGTGTTGCTGTTGAATCGATAGATGCCGCCGTTTTCGAGAACATCGTCGACGTAGAGGCCGTTGTCATCGTATCCCGACACGTCGTTGTACCGCACATCCAGGAGGGCCGCCTCCGAGTAGTAGTGGTAGATCCCATAGACCAAGCCGTTTCCGACGATCGTATTCTCTTCAATGTCCACAATGGAGTAATAGATGTTGTAGACATGAATCCCGGCGACATCGAATTCGCTGATGTCGTTTTCGTTGATCGCCGTCGTACAGCCGTCGTGGATGTCATCGATGCGCACGCCGTAGTCCGCCGTGCCGTTGCCGACAATCGTGTTTCCGATGACGGCAAGGCCGCTGCCGTAGTAGATATTCTCCACGTACACGCCTTCATCCGTCACGCCGTCGAACATGTTGTTGTTCACGCGCAAAGTCGCGCCGCTGTCAACTTGGTAGAGATGAAAGCCATGGTTGAGACCGCTCACCTGGTTGTTGGTAAAGGACAGGGATGAATGCTCCTCCAGATACTTGGTGCTCTGAAATCCATAGCCCCCGGCCCCGATACCGTCGAAGGTATTGTTGTCGATCACGACAGTGCTGTTCTGAATGTCCTCCCTGATCCAGATCGCCTCGACAAACATCTCATTGACGACATTGCTTTCGATTCGCAACGTCGCGCCGTACAGCGACACGATTCCGACGCTGCCGAAATTGGTGGATTCGAAGTACATCGGCGTCCCATATGAATACGTGCCGCCGGACCTCGCGAAAACGTTGCCCTGTATGTTCAGCGTCGTCTCGGCGATCGCCGCATCAGCATGGATCGCGCTCGTTCCGTCGTGTGCGACGAATCGATTGCCGGCGATCGTCGTCGGATTCGCGTTGTCGGCGCCGGGCCATCCGATCTGGGCGCCGTTGATGAGAATCGTGTCGGTGGAGGCGACGTCCTGATGCTCGATCCTGAAACCCTGGTTCGGCAGACCCAGCGTCACGCCGCGATCCGCGATCGTGACGATGGGAACCGCCGCGCCCGGCGCAGCCGCGATCGTCGTCACGTTGCGGCCGCCCGTCGAGATGATTTCTAGGTCGGCCTGATTGATGATGAGCGTTTCGTTGTAGGTTCCGGGCGCAACGAGAATCGTGTCTCCGGGGGCTGCCGCGTTGATAGCGCCCTGGATCGTCGGCTGATCGGCCGGAACGTTGATCGTTGCGGCAGTCGCGACGGCAGGCGTCGCCAGGCACAACGCTGCGATCACAAGGCGGCGGATGGGTCGTCTGAATTTGCGTGACATATTTTTTCTCCCAAGGCGAGGGGTGCATGACGTGGTCAGTTCAATCGTATGGACTCGGGCCTAGTCGCCCGCCGATCGCAAACGAGCCGGCGCGATCGCGCCGGGGCATGACATGGGCAGGCAGCGTTCGCACGCCGCCACATGCGCGTCGCATAGCAGGAATTAATCGCCGATGTCGCCGAAATAGACCCGGCTGTGCGCTTCGCAACTTCTCCGTACCTTCCTGCCCCGTGTTGGATTTCGAGAGCGCACCGTCGTGCAGCCGAGAGTAACTCGCGGCCCCGCAAGAACGTCGATTTCCCTGTGCGCCACACTGAATAAATGCTAGCCCACGGAACACTTTGATTGATTTCGAGCCAAGGTGCACAATACGTGCGCAAGCGATACAAAGAGGATCGTCGCAACTCCAATAGGTGCCGTCCTCCGACAGGTGTCGCACGATCCTGCTCGCACGCAGAAGCACCCCGAATTGGCGGAATCACGATATCGAACGAGTCGCCGCGGTATCGCAATCGCCAACTTGCCACAACATGCTTCAGGAGCACGCATGAGTCGAATCATCTGGGACGCCGTCGATCGCTACGTTGTTCAATCGCTTGTACCTGAGGCGGATGAACTGGAATGGGTCGTACAGTCAAATGCCGCGGCGGGATTGCCGGCGATCGATGTGTCCGCCGCGCAAGGCAAACTCCTGAACCTGCTCGTGCGCATGATCGGCGCGAAACGCGTACTCGAAATCGGTACCTTGGGTGGGTACAGCGCGCTTTGGATGGCGCATGCGCTTCCGCCCGACGGCCGACTTATCACGCTGGAGGCCGATGCACACCATGCCGCCGTCGCCCAGTCGAACTTTCGTCGTGCGGGCGTCGATCAACTCGTGGAACTTTGCGAAGGACCGGCACTAGACGCTCTCAACCGAATGATCGATGGCCGGCAACCGCCGTTCAACTTCGTATTTGTGGATGCGGACAAGCCGAGTAATCCGGAGTATTTCTCGGCATGCCTGAAGCTGACTCGGCCGGGCAGCGTGATCGTTTTCGACAACGTCGTTCGCGACGGCAAGATCGTTGATGCAAACAGCGACGATCCGCGCGTGCACGGCGTCCGAAAGCTGTTCGAGGCCATCGCCGCTGAGTCTCGCGTCAGCGCGACGGCATTGCAGACAGTCGGAAACAAAGGATATGACGGGCTGTTGATGATGATCGTGAATTCGTGATCCGGACGACGGATGGCGGATTCGCACTTTCCTGCGAACGCCAAATCACGGTCGATCCGCAAGCCAGGCCTTGAGATACTCGAACGGGTCGCCGGCCGTCGCTGCGGCCTGTTGGAACACGCGCACCGTCGTCCCCCACTGGCCCCCCGTTGCTTCAAAAACATCGTTGAACAACATTTGCTGTTCGTTGTACCTTTGATAAAGCAGGACGAACGCATTGTTCTCCGGCATGTTTTGCAGGAGACCATAGCGTTCAGGGTATTCAAGCATAGGTGAAATCTGTGTCGTGAATGAAGATCTCGCCTCGTCGAACATCATCGACTTCAGCGCCAGCTTCTCATCACTCGAAAGGTCCGCATCGTACATAGCGCCGAGACGATCGGCGAAATCCTGCATGAACTCGGTAACAACATCGTCATCCGCATAACGAGCGGCGGCGGCAGCGGCGCGCGCGGATCCCGAGCCATCCCGCGCTTCGAAATACTGCTGGGCTGCACGACGACCGACGAATGTCGCAACGCTTTCGTTGTAACGGCTGTCAAGATCCGTGCCATCGTCGGCCCGGCCAATGGTTCGATGGGTCAACTCGTGGAAGACCAGCGTCGCCAGGTCGATCTCATCACGCTCCAGCATCGGCGAGAGAACCGGGTTCGGCAGAACGGCGAGGCTGTATGCGTCGAGCTCATAGAGGAAGGCGTCGAACCCCCAGAACTCGAGTTCGGCGACTTTGAAATCCGCCGAACCGCGATCGAAGTAGTTCAGAAACGGCACGGCGCCAAAGAATGGAAACTCCCACAACTGCGGTTCGAGCGCGTCCCGCCGTAACGCAGACACGCTGAATGCCACGGGCTCGCCATGCGAATCATAAAACGACTCGAACGACGTATCGACGTTGAGGCGAATGTCGTCCCGCGCGAATTCGCGCAGGTCGACGACCATTTCCAGGCCCTCCCGCGTCGATGTCGACGTGTCGACGTCCGCTATGGCGTCGGCCACGGGGATGGCGCCGAACAGGATGCCGGCCTGACCGCCGATTGCATGCAGCGCATAGCAAACGTCGAAACCGCAACCGCTCGCAAGCCCGGCAAGCATCATCGACGCGCCGAGAACACTCATCCATCGCGGTCGAGTCGATCGCCCGGCGCACATCCTCAACTCTGAAATCGAGTGTCGTCGTCGGGACTCAGGTCCCAGCCGCGAGATTACGCATACCTGCTTCACGGATCGCTGCATCCCCGTATTTGAGCAGAAACGCCATGACGAAAGAAGGGTGGGGCGGACTCGTCGATCGACTCGGCGCCGAGCCCCTGTGCTGGACCGGCGCGTGCGAGCGATACAGCGGGCAAGCCCGGCAGTAGATGTGCGGGAATGGTCCCGGTTCATCCACATTCGACCACCGCCCCGTTCGACGTTGGAGCGTCGTCTGCGGGTCGGTGTGATGCGGCTCGAAATCCGGTGCCTGCGCAACTCGGAAAGGCTCGACATGTTCAGATTGGTCAATCTTGACGCTGGAACACGATTTTTCATGCTGCAGGAATTCCAACGCGACGTCGGCGAAGGGTCGCTATACATCAGTCCCCGTCTCAGTCCCGTCGGCCGCTCCGTCTATCAGAATCTGTTGCGGGACGCCCTCGACTCGGGCTCCCCTGAGTCCTTTGCCGCAGCGCTCGACAGCCCGCGCTACTTCAATCCGACGGAGACGCGCGAAACACCCGGCGGTCACAAAGGCCGTGCGCGCGTCCCGACGACCGCCGCAGTCACGCTCGCAGAGGGCGAGTTCAATCGTTTCTACATTCGGGGACTCTGTCGTCGCGCACTGCGGGAAGGCGTCGATCGTCTGATTGTGTATCGGGCAAAACTCGTCGACGAACCGCGAAGCGAATCTCAGCAGCACGTCGGTGTCGAAGTCGATCCGTTAACGCTGCTGTCGGACCTGCGATCCAACATTGAGACGACGTCGGGCGCGCCGATGGGACCGAACTCGGGACTCAGCGTCCGGCTTCCGACATGAAAGTGGAGCATTACATTGCGGCTTCTAGAGCATTCGCGTTGCGGCCGCTGCCCTGCTGTTCGACACGACGCTTCGAACGGTCTCCAGGAGTCGAGGGCGATCGATGGGCTTCGTGACGTAGTCGTCACAACCGGCCTCGATGCATCGTTCTCGATCCCCTCCCATGGCGTTGGCCGTGAGTGCGACGATGGGGTATTCGTAGTCCGCATTGCGGAGTTCGCGAGTGGCGCCGTAGCCATCCAGAACGGGCATTTGCATGTCCATCAGAATCGCGTCGAAGGGAATTCCGTCGCGTTCCATCGCCAGGGCGGAGTCCACGGCCTTTCGACCATCCCCCACGACTGTGACGTCGGCGCCGGCCTTGCGAAGTATGAGTGACAGGAGGCGCTGGTTGTCCGCGCCGTCTTCGGCGAGCAGGATCCGAACATCCCGCAAGACGTCCGATGAACCCACGCGAACGTCGGGCATGGGGCCGGCCTCCGCCTCCTGCGGCGCTTCGACCATTCTCGATCGATCGAAATTCCCCGCAGGTATCCGAAGTGCGAACGCGCTGCCCTCGCCGACAGTGCTTTGGACCGAGATATCGCCTCCAAGCACCTCAGCGAGTCGCTTGCTGACGGCGAGTCCGAGTCCCGTGCCTCCGAATTTCCGGGTCGTCGATGAGTCGGCCTGAACAAACGGGTTGAAGATCAGCTTCAGCTGATCCTCGCTCATGCCGATGCCCGTGTCCACGACGTTGAAGCTCAACTGCGGCTCGTCGGCGTCCTCGATCAATTCGACATCGACTCGCACTTCGCCATCCATCGTGAACTTGATCGCGTTACCGATGAGGTTGATCAGAATCTGTCGCAGTCTCGTTGGATCGGACGTGATGCGATCGGGAATCGGCGTCAGGAAATTGACAGACAGGTTCACTGACTTGGCGCTCGCGCGTTCTCGCATCAGGGATTCAACATCGATCAGCATCTCGGCGGGCGAGAGATCAAGCTGCTCGACCGTCAGGCGGCCCGCCTCGATCTTTGACAGGTCCAGGATGTCATTGATCAGCTGCAACAAGTGACGCCCGTTGCGCAAAATCGTGTGGACGATGGCATGAGCGTCGCCCGCCGCGTCACATGGCATACCGCCATCCACGAGCCACTCGGAATAACCGAGAATCGCCGTCAAGGGCGTCCTGAGTTCGTGACTCATGTTCGCGAGAAATGCGGACTTCGCATCGTTCGCCTGCTCCGCCGCGGCGGCCATCCGACGCGCGTAGTCGGCCTGTTGCTGCAACTTCGAATTGACGCTTCGAATGTCGATTTCAAACTGCTTCTGGGCGGAGATGTCCGTCGCGATCCAGAGGAAGCCCATCGGATCGCCGTGCTCGCCCAGAATGATGCTCGTTTTCAGATTGACGGGCACGCGGGACCCGTTTTTCCGAACGAACGTCCATTCCCGCTCCTCGTCATCTCCTCGTCGGGCGCCGCTGACGAGCACCTCGAAATCGGCCACATTCGCGCCGCAGTCGGGCGTCCACCTGACGACTTCACGGCTCAACTCATCGCGATCGTGCCAATGCGTCGGCACGACGCGCCCGACGATCTCGCTCGCCTGATAACCAAGCAGCCGTTCGGCGCCGGAATTGAAATGCGTGACGAGACCGTTCACATCCGCCGCGTAGATCCCGACCGTCGTCGCAGCATCCATGATACTCTGCAGTCGCGCCGTCGTGTCCTTGAGGCGCGATGCAATCGCCATGACGACGGATTCCTGGACTTCCAGAGTCTCCTCGATCACATGATCGCGAATACTCGCCAGGCCGGGGACCCGCTCATCCGCAACTTCGTTCCAGCGTACGCGCTCAACGGCCTTTTCCGTCTCTTTCGAATCGAACAACTTCAGCGGCTCGGAGTGCTCCCACAACGCCAACTTGACGGACAATGCGAGCGGTTGAAACAGCTCGGCGACTTCCGCGGAGACCCGAACCCGCAGGAACAGGATCACTGAGAAGACGTTTCCCGACGGCAATGCGCCGCCGAAGGCAAGCACGGATCCGATACCATTCGGAATGACGAACTGCTCCTGCGAAGGGACCCACTTGCTGCCGCGCGCGTCCGGCACGTGGAATACGCCGAACTGGCGCTTGATGAATGCATCGGGGCGGGACGCCGAATCGAGAAAATAGAGATCGCCCTTGATCCCGAATTGATCGATCATGCCGTCAATCATCGGCGCTCGATTCAGCGCCTCCGCATCCTTCATCGCGATCGCCCGATGCCCCATCGATCGGCGGCGATCGTCCCATTCGGGCCTGTCGCCGCGCGTCGCGAGCAGCGTCAGGCAGTTCATGTCATTAAACGGCGTCTCGCCGGCATTCATCGAACTCTGCGCGATCGCTTTCAGTTCGTCGTCCAGATCGGCGTATCGATGCGTCTTGAACACGCGGGAAAGAACCACTGCGCGATCGCCGTTCCGATCTCGAAATGCGTCGTAGAAGTAATTCGCTAGAGACTCGGCCGCATCGACGAATGTCCCGGTCTGCTTCGACGTAAGTCGGATGCGCCGCCCGCACTCGATCATGTCCCAAAGCGAGAAGTTCGTCAGCTCGATCGTATTGTCAGGCGGTGCGATACTCACGTTACATCGTCAAGACTCGGCCGGGAGCCCGTTATCTCGTATGCGTGCCATATGTGACCGTCCTCTTATCGACACACCCACAGGCGCGCATCAGGATTCACGCCGCATAGAAAGCGACAACTTCCCGGCGCTGCGTAGTTTTCGCACGCCCGATCAGTGCATTCAGCGATATCGCTACCGTCCGATTACGAACCAGACGGGCGCAGTCTGCTCGCCCATTTCTCCGAGGTATGTGCGGGACTTGAACTTGCCGTTGCCGTCGCGCACCGGATCGGATTCGACTTCGACACGCGCAGGGAACGGCGTACCGACGGGCAGTCCGGCCTCGGACAAATCCAACACGGCTTCGAAACGGCGATGCCCCTGCTTGACGCTGGATGCACCGAACGCGTGATCGTAGATGCTCCAGTCGCTGATTGCATACTTCTTCCATCGTTCGTCGTCATTCGCCGCCGGAGCGCCTTTCCAGCGCACTTCCGTCTGCCGAATACCGCCGAGCTTCTCGCTGGTTTTGCCGACGTGGATTCGCTCATTGACGATCAACGGCGAGATATTCAAGTGGTAATAAAATCGAAACTGGTCGAAGCCGTCCTTGGTCGTGTCGCCAGGAACGTCGGCGGCGAGATAGAGATTCTCGCTCGTCGCCATCATGTAAAGCGTCGTGTCCGCCCCGTTCACGCCGATGGAAAACCGCGCTGCCTTGTCCCACTCACCTTCGCTGAAGCCGCCATCCAAAACCGGCGCATCGCTGACGACGGGAATATGGAACAACTTGGTGCCGGTCGGCGCCTTGACATGGGCGGCGATCTTCGAGCGAATCTCCTTGATGCGAGACTCCTCGGCAAAGTCCTGAAAGCCGCGGCCGCTCGAATTCGTCTTGTATGAAACGTAGTCCGCATTCGCCAGCTTCGCTTCATAGGCCTGGGCGAGTTGATTGTGCTCGGACGCCGAGGCGTCGATCTGAACGGGCGCCCCAGCCTCGGCCCGAACCGCTCCGGGGCCGCTCATGGTCTGATAGACACCGAAGGCGATGAGACCAATCGCGGCCAGCACGACAACGGCAAAAAGTTGAACTCGCTGCATGATCGACTCCAGATTGGCCGGCCGCGGCCGGACGTTAACTTGCTGCCCAGCACTGCAACGACAGTGCGGAGCCCGCGGGATAACTCGACCAGCACAGACAGCGGCTTGACGTCACTGAAAGGAGATTGGGACCCTGCCCCCCCCTTGATCCCGAACCGTCCATTGATCGGAAAACAACGCGAGAGGATGAGCCGGGGTTGTCGGACTCAAGATAGGTCCGGGATATGCGGTTTGTCAGCTTGACACGGATTCCACGTAAAGGTAGCTTTACCGAGCTCTCGGTTGATTCAATCGAGAGGTCCGAAAATCCTGTTTCCGGGGCTGTAGCTCAATTGGTCAGAGCGCCGGCCTGTCACGCCGGAGGTTGCGGGTTCGAGTCCCGTCAGCCTCGTTTCCCGGAACCTGCCGCGAAGCCCGATAGAGGGCCGCATCTCCTCTTGATTCATGAAGTTACGACAGGTATCATTGCATGCCGCTTAGGCGACCCTTGCGGTCGCAGGGCATGCTCTGAGGGGATAAGCACTTAGCGATCACCGCAATTGTCCGTATTCCGGATCCACGCGGTCTCTCTCCTCAACATTTCCTTCGACCTGGATTGCCTGCGGCGGGGCTTGCGACGACGCGACACGATCGCGGGCGCGACGACTGCCATTCGCGCCTACACACACGGCGTGTCAATTCGTCACCTGTCTTTTCCGGGGGGAAAAACAGTCACAAGGCTTGGATGCCGCTAACACGATCGAGGCGACGAAGGTGCGCCTCGAACAGGCTCGGAATCTCGTCGCCGTAGCGCGGCGATCCGTGCGCGGGAGCCACACACGTGCAATCGTTGGGCTGGTATCGAAATCGGTTGCTCAGCATGCAACCCGGCGAAATCGCCTGGCGTGTCTCGAATCTCGTTCGCGACAAAGTTGATCGCGCGCTGTTGGCTCGTCGCCAGAAGTCGCTGGCAAGACTGCCGAGTACGGCGCAACATCCCACATCCGTCGATCGGACCCAGTCCGCGAACCCAAGCCTGATTCCGCCGACTTCTGCGCAACCGCCTCTCGCTGCGACATGGCGCGACAACGTCGTCGCGGAAGCGGACGACATTCTGCAACATCGAATCCGCCTGCTGGGAAGCCGGCGCGTCGATGTCGGCACGCCGATCCGCTGGAACCACGAACACAACAAGGATGCGCCGACGCCGACGATTTATTCGGGCGACATTGATTACCGGGACTACGACGAGACAGGCGACTGCAAGTGGGTCTGGGAACTGAATCGCCATCATCACCTGGTCGTGCTGGGCCGCGCCTATCGACTATCCGGCGATGCGAAATACGCCCACGAAGTCATCACGCAGATTCTCTCATGGATGGACGCCTGCGAATTCGGCACAGGGATGAACTGGCGAAGTCCGCTGGAGCTTTCGATTCGACTGATCAACTGGACGTACGCACTTGAGATGATCGAGCCGGCCGGCGTCGTGAACGACAAGACTCGCCGTCGCATCGACGCCTGCGTCTACCAGCATCTCTGGGACATCTCCCGCAAGTACTCGCGTTTCAGCTCTGCCAATAACCACCTGATTGGCGAGGCGGCCGGCGTCTATGTCGCAACCTGCCGCTTTCCACATCTGCCGAACGCGACGGCATGGCGCGATGAGGCACGACGCATTCTCGCAGAGGAAATCGTCAACCAGATTGACGGCGACGGCGTCCACAAGGAACTGGCGACGGGTTATCACTTGTTCGTGCTGCAGTTCTTCATGGCGGCCTACGTCGCCGGAACCCGCTCAAGCGACGCGTTTTCGACGGAATTCGCATCGAGACTCTTCAGCATGTGCGACTATCTCGCCGCATTGTCGGCCGCCGGGCCAATGCCGTCATTCAATGACTGCGACGACGGATACGTCCTGGATCTGGGCGGAGAGCGAGGCGATCCGAGACCCTGGATTCACATCGGAAACACGCTTCGACGTCGCGTGTTTCGCCAAAACCCGGAAATGGAGCGTTCGGTGCAATGCGGACACTCTGCCGCCGATCGCGATCGCGAAGCGGCGTACTGGCTCATCGGGGAAATCGATTGCGACGTCGGCATCGCACGAACGCAGACGCTCGAGTCGAAGCGATTCGATGACGCCGGGATCTTCCTCCTGCAATGCGGGCATGCCGGCTCGACGGACGCGATCAGCGCCACGGTCGACGTCGGACCGCTGGGATTCAAATCGATCGCCGCGCACGGCCATGCCGACGCATTGAGCATCACACTTCGCGCGTTCGGCGTCGAGTTTCTTATCGATCCGGGCACATACGACTATTTCACGCACGCCGAGTGGCGCGATTACTTCCGGACGACGCGGGCCCATAACACGATCGAGATCGACGGCCAGGATCAGTCCGAGATGCTCGGCAAGTTCATTTGGGGACGCCGTGCGAACGCGTCGTGCATCACTTGGCAGGCGCACGCAAACGGCGCCAGGCTCGTCGCGGAACACGACGGCTACGCACGACTCGCGGATCCGGTCGTCCATCGCCGCACGGTTGAGCTCGACGCATCGGCGAATGTGCTGCGGATCGACGACGCACTCAGCGGCGGCGCGTCTCATAATGGCGCGTTGCATTTCCACTTCGCGCCTGAGTGCAGAGTCGAGTTGACCGGCGATCGGACGATTCGTGCGACGCGCGATAAAGGCGCCGTCGAATTGACGCTGCCGGATAACACGAACGTCTCACTTATTCGGGGAGAAACCTCGCCGATTCTCGGCTGGTGCAGCCGGGCGTATCACGAGAAACAGCCCATTACAACAGTCCGCGCCGCGTTCGACTTTGACGGAAGCGCGTTCCTGAAAACAACAGTCCACATATGCAAGACGTGAATCGGACCCATGAAAGACTATCGCGAACGGGTTGCCATACAATCGACCGAGCACGGGACAGAGGGGAACATGCCCTGTCGCTCGCAAGGGGACATCGGGGGAAGATGTACACACATGCATCGGGCATCATCCTAGCCGGCGTGCATCAATGGCGCGCGTCGGCGTTTGAGCGATGGGTACCGCGTACGCTGGTGCCGATCGCGAATCGCCCGCTGGTGGCGTATCCGCTGAGCTGGCTGCGGGACGGCGGCGCCGACGGCGTTCGCATCTGCGCAAACAGCGACACGCAGGCGCTGCGTGCATGTCTCGGCAACGGCGACGATCACGGCGTCAACATCGAATACTACGAAGATCACATGCCGCGCGGCCCGGCGGGTTGCGTCGCCGACGCGACGCGGGAAATCGAAGGCGATCACTTTCTGGTCGTCGAGGGCTGTGTCATTCCGCAAGACGTCAATATCCATCGGCTGATGGAGACGCATGCCGAGAGCGGGGCCGCCTTGACCGTCACCGTGACGGGCGGCGCCGACGCGAGTCGACTCGCACCGGCGGGCGTCTATGTCTTCTCCCGATCGGCACTCGAGCACGTCGGTGAGTCGGGTTACGAGGATATCAAGGAAATGCTGATCCCGCGGCTTCACACCCGCGGGTTGACAGTTAAGCGATACGTTCTCGACGAAACACCATTGCGCGTCACGGGGGCGAACTCCTGCTTTCTGGCGAGCCGCCTCATTCTCAAAAGGCTGTTCGAGTCCGCCGGCGTTCCGGCGGGTTATTCGCTTCGCGGTTGTGCGTTCGTTCATGAGTCCGCGGACGTCGCCGCCGACGCTCGCGTCGAGGGACCTTGTCTGATCGGCCCCGGGGCGAGAATCGAATCGCGCGCCACGATCGTCGGCCCGACGACGATCGGCTCCAACTGCATCATCGAATCCGACTCGATCGTATGCCGCTCGATCCTATGGGACGACGTCGGCATCGGCGCAGCGGCATTCATCGATCGCTGCATTCTCACGCATCGCTCGTTTGTCGCCTCCGGACAGTGGTCGACCGGCCGGATCCATCATGGAATGCAGTGCGCCAATGGTATCTGACGCAATGATCGCGAGGAACTCATAATGAGCCAGACGCCGAACAACAATCAGGAATCGAGCAACGGTAGCGGCGAGAGCCAGGACGCGATCGTTCGCGCAAAGGCGTCGCCATACGGTGTCGATCTTTTCACGGGACCGATTGCAGCGCCCGAAATGGCGCCGACGTTCGACTTCAAGGCGATCTGGCGCTATCGCTGGACGATGCTGGCCGTCTTCGCCATCGTCGCGCCGGCACTGATCGCCCTGGTCTGGAATCGCGTCGAACCGCAATACGAAAGCACGTCGGTGATCCACGTCGCATCCGTCGTTCCGCGCGTCCTCTACAAGATGGACGACAACGGAAAGATCCCGCTCTACAACGCCTATCTCAACACGCAGGTATCGTTGATCCAGAGTCCGGAAGTGCTCGAGCGTGTGTTCGAACGCGACGACGTACGACAAACGAGTTGGTTCCAGAATTCACCGGCGGCGTCGACGAACGACATCACGAGCGCGGCCGAACGGCTCGGACGGCAATTGGCCGTCAGCCCGCGTCGTGGAACGGAATTGATCGATGTGTCGATCGAAACGCTCGACGCCCGTGAATCGCAGATCATCGTGAACGCCGTCGTCGAAGCCTACAAGGTGTACTGGGACGATCTGCAGGTGCAGGCGGACGAGCGCAGGCTCGCGACTTTGCGCCAACAGCGCGATCAGACGGACGAGGAAATCGCGTCGCTGTTCGATCGCAAATACGCGCTCTCCGAACAACTCGGCAGCAACGTCCACGAAGAAGTGCGTGCGCAGCGACTCGGCCAGCTCAACTCCATGAAGGCCGGGCTCCAACAGATGCGTTCGGAGCAGGCGGTGCGCAAATACGAGCGGACCGAACTCAATTCGGACAAGCTCCCGGAAGCGGACAGCGAAGCAATGATTCGAGCGACGGGCTCCCGGGAGAAAATCCCGAGCGTCCTGACGCTTGATCCGACGTGGCAGGAGCAGTTCGCCGCGTTCGAGAACGCCAAGCGGCGTCTCGCGCTTGTTCAGAAGCAATTCGGATCCGGGCATCCGACGTATCAGTCGGCCGTTGCGGACCTTGAAAATACCGAACGCATCCTGCGACTCACGGAAGCGCGCCTTCTGCCGGGCGGCTACTCGACGAATCGGGCGGAAGCCGTGGAGGGCAAGCGCGAAGAACAGCTCGTCGAATCGATCAACAAGCTGCAGGCGGAACTGACGGGCGTCGACCGCGTCGTCAACGAACTGGCCAAAACGGAAGAACGTTACGCCGAGCGCAAGGCAATGCACAAGGAACTGACGGACCGGCTGCACGAACTGGAGATGGAGCGCAACGCGCCCGCCCGCGTGAGCATCCAATCGCCCGGCACGCTGCGGCGCAAGCCGTCGAGCGATCGCCGAATGATCTACTCGATGTGCGCCATTGCCGCGACGATCGTACTGGCCGCGGGCGTCGGTTTCCTTCGAAGCCGGACTGACTCGACGATCCACGCCTACGCCGACATCTCCGGATCGGTGCCCGGCGGCGTCCCGTTCCTCGGACAACTCCCGCGCGCACGCGACGCCCTCGGCGAACCCGAGGACTCCCTGCTCGGCCGCGCCATCAACGAAAATATGCGCATCGTCCGCACGATGATGCTGCAGCGCCTTCGCCGCCCCAAGGGAACCGTCGTCGTGACCAGCCCCGAGGCCAGCGCCGGCAAAACCACGGTCTCGATCCTGCTCGCCCGCAGCCTGGTCCGCATGGGCAAACGCGTACTGCTGGTGGACGCCGACATGTTGCATCCGTCGGTCTCACAGTACTTCGAACTGAACGATCGCGTCGGGTTGCGTTCGGTCATGTCGGGTGAAATCTCGGATGAAGCCGCATTCTGCATGACGGAAAACGATCGGCTCGCGGTGCTGCCGGCCGGCGTAAGCCACGGACCCGCCAATCGAGACGTCCTGGCCAATGGCGCGTTCACGTCGGCGCTATCGCGCTGGCAGTCGATGTTCGACTACGTCGTCATGGACAGCCCGCCGGTTCTGGCGATGGCCGACGCCCGAATCGCGGCAGGTCACGCAGACGGCGTCGTCATGGTGCTTCGAGCGGACGGTTCGCGTCGCGATGACGCCGTCGAAGCGTTCGCCGGACTTGCGGCCTGCGGCGCCAAACTGCTCGGCACGATGCTCGTCGGCGTTCGGACAGGAACGGGCTACTATCCGTATCAATACCATCGCATGCATGCGGACACCGCGGACCTGCTGGCGTAACGCCCAGGGGCTCGGATTCGCTGCGCGGATACTTTCGTTGGGGGTTAACGAATGCTGATCTGCACGATCATCCATGACAGAACGATGTGCGACGCCGCCGGCGGGGAAGCAGTCTCCCTGCTGACGATGCCGCTCGGGGCCGCAACGGTTCTCGAGCACATCTGCCAGTGCGCAGCATCAGCCGGAAGCGACGACATGATCGTGCTCTCCTCGAACGCCTCGACGAGAGCCGCGCTCGAAGCGGCCGCATCGCGATCGGACCACGCCATCCGCATCCTCGACGAGACTGAACTGGACAATGTGATCCACGGCCTGGAACCGTCGGATCGACTCCTGTTTATCGATCCTCGCGACTGGCCGACGAGCGGCTACGATTTCGCCCGAATGCTAGACGAAGCCAGGTCATTCAGCGGCGCCATTCACGCAATTGCGATGGGATCCGACGCCAACGACGCGAGCGAGCGCGTCCTGCTCGATCGGGAAGGCCATGTGCGCAGCATCCGCCGATTTTACCAGGGCGTGACGCGCGTCGATCGCGCGGCCGGATCGATCGCCTACTCCTATGTACCCGTCGCGGCGATGGCGGATATTCACTATGCCGAATTGACGGCACTGCCCGTCGCTCTTGCGCGACGCGGCGTCCTCGTTCGAGATATTCCGCTCGAGTGCGATCTGTTCGACGCGACGACGGAACACGACTTCCTCGCGCTGAGCGAACTCGTCCTGATGAGAACCCTCGCCGGCCCCACGCCGAGCGAATATTCGAAGCTCGACAAGCAGATGCACAGCGGTCGCGGAGCGATCGTTCACACGTCGGCCCGACTTGTGGGCCCTGTCATCGTGCAGGCCGGCGCCAGCGTCGGAGCCAATGCGACGATCATCGGACCGACGATCATCGGTCAGTCGTGCAGAATCGGCGCCGGCGCGCTGGTCGCGCAGGCCGTACTGCCGAATGGATCCGTCGTCGAAGCCGGCGCGTCCGTGCGACACTGCGTAGCGCCGAATGTCGTCTCCCGTGAAACACCGGCGCGCGGCGCCGATCCGCTGGATTTCCAGGCGCCGCCGCAGCTCGATGTAAGGGGCTCGGAGTCGATCGCACCGGAACTTGAAGACGCCGGAATCGTCCGCCGCAGCGCACTGGCAGGCAAACGCGCTTTCGACATCGTCGCCAGCGCGATCGGCCTCGTCGTGCTGTCGCCGCTGATGGCGCTCGTCGCGATCCTGATCAAACTCGACTCGCGCGGCCCCGTCTTCTTCTATCACTATCGCGAAGGCCGCCACGGCAAGGTGTTCCCCTGCCTGAAGTTCCGCACAATGCGCAGCGACGCGCACCAACTCCAGCGAAAATTGCTGGAACAGAACGATCTCGACGGCCCGCACTTCAAGATCTCTCGGGATCCGCGCATCACGCGATTGGGCCGCCTGCTTCGCAACACGAACATCGATGAACTGCCGCAGCTATTCAACGTGCTCATCGGCCAGATGAGCCTCGTCGGACCACGGCCGTCGCCGTTCCGCGAAAACCAGATCTGCGTCCCATGGCGGCGCGCCCGCCTGAGCGTCCGGCCCGGCATCACGGGGTTGTGGCAGATCTGCCGGTCCGAGCGCGGCAGCGGCGACTTCCAGCAGTGGATCTACTTCGACATCCTCTACGTGCGCCACATGACGTGCCTGCTGGATTTCAAAATCCTCTTTGCAACCTTCTGGGCGCTCAGCACGGGGCGGGAAATCAGCGTCGATTCATTCCTGCCCGCCGTCCCGACGGATTCACCCATCGATTGGCGCGGTACAGGCATGCGACCCTGGATCATTCCGGCGGATCAACGCCGGAAGGCGGGCTGAGTCCGATTATCGGCCGTTACACGGCTCATTACACCCACATCCGCATATTCCCGGTGCTTTCAACCGAAGTCGTGCTTATCGGCGGTCGATTCTGATAGCGGACTTTCAACACGCTAGCGCGAGGAATACGCCATGCGCCATAGATCATCGGGACGACGCTTCAGTGACACGATTACCCCGACGGCAACGGTCGCCGTCGCGATCTGCATTCTGCTACTGACGGGCTGCGAAGACTCGCGCATCAGCGTGCAGGAATTCATCGCGATGCAGGAACGAATGGCTCGCGAGAGCCCGACGCACAACGCGCCGCCCGCCCGACGGGCGCCGACCGCCAGCGTCTCTCACGAGAACGCGGATCGGTTGTCGGAGCCTTGCCGCCTGCCGGTTGCCGAAAAGCGAATCGCACCGCCCGGCGCGAGGACGGCGCCGCTGCCGCCGGTCGACGGACCGCGACCTGAACCCGTCGGCAACAGCAGCAGCAATGCCGTGCGCAGCAGCAAGATCGTTCAGGTGAAAGCCGAATCGCCGTCGGAGGATGAAGCGAAGGGCGACTGGTACTTCGACACGAAACGCGGTGAATGGGTGCGCGTGAAGCTGCCCGGCAAACCCAAGCGACGCGTGTTTCGCACATCGCTGATCGCAAACCAGGACGAATCCTACGCCATCACGCCACTAGAAGCCGATGGCGATACGGATGGCGGCGAATACACGCTTGACGAAACAACGACAGCTCCGACGGATGCCGATGAGCCGCCGCATTTTGTGCCCGTTCAGGCCAACGTACCCGTTCGAAACGAACCGCTTCAGCCTTTGAGCGATCTGCTGCAACTCGCGAAACGTCCCTACCTGCTCGGTCCCGAGGACCTGCTGACTGTCACGCTGACAGGCCTGACCGGCATCGACACGATCGCCGAGCCGGCGGGCGTCGAAGTGCGAATCGCACATGACGGCACGATTAACCTGCCGCTTGTCGGATCGATTCACATCGGCGGCCTCGACATGGTCTCGGCCGAGAACGTCATCCGCGATGCCTACGTTCCGAAGTTCGTGCCGACACTCGCCGTGGGCATCCGCATCGAAGCGTTCAAGACGGCGGACGTCGTCGTCGTGGGCGCTGCCGAGCTGCCGGGCATCGTCAACCTTCGACGCAACCAGCAAACAGTGCTGCACGCCGTGGCTGCCGCCGGCGGAATGACGCAGTTGGCATCCGGCGAAGTCATTCTCCAGCGGATGCGCGATCCGGAAAATAAGATCCGCGTTTATCTGAGAAACTCGGCGGACCTTCAGAGCGTCATGGCGATGGACCCGCTCGAGTCCGGCGACGTGATCGAAGTCGTTGCGGCACAGCCCAACACGATCTTCGTCGGCGGTCTGGTCAACATGCCCGGCCCTCGCGAATTTCCCGCGGGCACACAGGTCACGGCCCTCCAGGCCCTGGCCGCGGCGGGAGGCCCCATCGAGACTGTTTTCCCGAAGGAAGCGACGCTGATTCGCCGAATGCCGAACGGCGACGACGTCCACGTGCGCATCGATCTTGAGAGACTTCGCAGTGGCGACGATCCGAACATCGAACTGGCCGCTGGCGACATCTTCTGGGTGCCGGAAACCTGGGGCACGCGAACGATGGCCTTCATCAACCAGTCGTTCTTCATCCGCGCCGGTGCAACAGTCTCCTACAACGTGACGGGCATCGAATTCCTGAATCGACCGCGACAGCAAGTCGGCAACGTCGGCGGCAATGGCGGAACACTGCAGAACAACGTGGACCCGCTTGGCTTCCTCGCGCCGTAGTTCGCGGCCGCCTGACCTTCGAATTCACGAATGCGACGAGGCTCCTCCGCGAGCCTCGTTTTTTTGATCCGGCATTTCATGAAATGCCGCGCGGGCCCATTCGATTCCGAGCCGCAACACCGAGCGGCGCCGACTCGGACGCGCAAATCCGCAGCTCATGGCATTCTCCGGAATCCGCAACGAACGCTCCGCTGCCCAGCAATTATGCGGACCCGGCGGTTCCGTTATCGGCGAACATCAGCCCTTGGACACGCCCGTCCGCCAGGTTATTGAGCATCTGGCAAATCGAGCCCGGATTCGACGAAACTCGGACGCCCAAACCCTTGCATTCAGGCATACGATTGGGCATGAAGTTTCAGCTCACCGATATGCGTGCGCTCGCCGTGCGGGCGCTGGGCCGAATGTACCGACCCGACGATCGCATCTTCGCATTCCGACTGCGAATGCAGGACGGTCGCGACGTGCTGGAAGGCGTCAGCGTTCGTTACACGGCGTCAGTCCTCATCGGACTCGCCGGCAAGGACAAAGCGCTCATCGCCGACGCGCTGCACGGCCAATCGGCGGAGGACCTCTGTCGCAAGCTGATCGCCGATATCGACTCGACGACGAACATGGGCGACGTCGCGCAGATCGCCTGGGCGGCGCGCCTCCTGGAACTTCCCGACGCACACAAAGCCATGCGACGACTCGTCGACCTCGATCCGCTCTCGGATCGCCATCCGACAGTCGAGCGGGCGTGGGCGCTCTCCGCCTGCACGGCCGGACCGGATATCGAGCAATCACTGGGCGAACGCGTCGCCGCGTCGCTACTGACCGCATACAACGCGGATTACGGCACGTTCGCCCATCAGGCGCCGACGGCCAAGGCCGGACGGATTCGAGCCCACGTCTTCTGCTTCGCCGATTTCGTCTATCCCGTGATGGCGCTCGCCGATTGGGGTGCGGCAGTTTCCGACGACAAGGCGCTGTCCGCGGCACGCACCGGCGCGAATCGAATGCGCGACACGCAGGGGCTCCGGGGCCAATGGTGGTGGCACTTCGACGCACGGAACGGTACGATCATAGAGAAATACCCGGTGTATTCCGTACATCAGGATTCGATGGCGCCTATGGCGCTGTTCGCCGCGGGGGATGCATGCGGCGAGGACTACTCCGAAGCCATTGCAGGGGGAATGCGATGGCTGCTCGAACCATCTGAAATCGAGCGATCTTTAATCGACAACGACAAGGACGTCATCTGGCGGAAGGTTTGCCGGCGCGAGCCGTCAAAACTGACGCGATCCATACAGGCGGGCATGTCCGCCATTTCGACCGGCTGGAGGGCGCCGGGCGTGGATCGTCTCTTTCCGCCGACGCAGATCGACTTCGAGAGCCGACCCTATCACATGGGCTGGATTCTCTACGTCTGGTCCGCAGCACGAATGACACACATTGGGGAACTTCTATTCGGGGGAAAGAAGCATGTCTCAAAGGAGCCCGTGGCCGACTCGGCGTCTGTTTGACGTCCGGATCGACGCGCTCACGATGACGGACGTCGTCGCGGCTGTCGCATCAGCGATTGAAACGCGCGAACGGCTGCTCATCGGCGTCGTCAATGCCGCCAAGATGGTCAAGATGCAGCGCGACAGCGCGCTGCGCCGCGCCGTCCTCGGCGCGGACATGATTCTCGCCGACGGAATGTCCGTCGTGTGGGCGTCACGCCTCGTTCGTGCGCCGCTGCCGGAGCGCGTCGCGGGCATCGATCTGATGGTCCGCGTCCTTGAACTCTGTCATGAGAAGAAATACCGCGTCTTCTGCCTCGGGGCGACGGAAGCTGTGCTCGAAGGCCTTCGCGCCGTGATTGCGCAAGACTATCCCGGCGTTCAACTCGTCGGCACGCGAAACGGATACTACGACGCGGCGGAAGAGCCCGCGATCGCAAAGCAAATCGCCGAATCTCACGCCGATGTGTTGTTCGTCGGCATGACGAGCCCGCGCAAAGAGACGTTTCTCGCCGACTGGTGTGACGAGATGCGCGTGCCGGTCTGTCACGGCGTTGGCGGCGCGTTCGATGTGTTATCCGGAAAGGTACGACGCGCACCGGGAATTGTGCAACGTGCAGGAATGGAATGGGCATATCGAGTGGCCCAGGAACCGAGACGACTCGCCAGAAGATACGTCGATACGAACACGGCGTTTCTCGGAATGCTGGCGCGCGAGAAGTACCAGGACCTGAAGAACCGCCTGATGGGACGCCGCGCCGACAAGGACCAATGGAAGCGCGTTCGAACGGATCATCACTGAATCCGACAAGCGAGGGTGCCATGCCGACCCTCAAGGTCGGCATGTTTCCGTCAAGTGCCGCCGCTTTCAGGCAGTGCGGCATCGAAGGGACACCGGGTGCCACTGCTCTATGAGCAGTGCGGATTAGGCAAGGTGCCTAGAGACTCTCGAGACTCGATCATTGCGAACCCGGGGTTAAGACGCCGGACCTCACTAACAACGACAATGACTGCGACCACGACTGCCAACCAAGTGCTCGACTCGGCGACCACCGAAAAGTCGCACTCCACATCCGCGCGCGAACTTGTCAACGTGCTTCTGCTGACCAGCAGCCTCGAACGCGGCGGCGCAGAGCGACAGGTCGTCGAACTGGCGAAGTCGCTTGATCCGACTGTCTTCCGCGTTCATGTCTGCTCCCTCTCGAATGACAACCCGCTGGCGGATCAGCTGGGCCCCGTTCGCGAACGTTTCGAAGTCATTGAAAAACGCAGCAAGTACGACGTCGCGCTGATCCGCCGCGTCAGCCGGTACATGAAAACGCACCGAATTGACGTCGTGCATTCGTTCATGTTCGATGCGGAAATCGTCGGTCGCCTCGCAGGGCGAATCGCCGGCGTGCCGGCGGTCATCTGTTCCAATCGATGTCCGCACTGGCAACGCAGTCGATTCAAGCTGTTTGTCGCACGTATCACGGCCGGATGCTTCGACAGAATGATCGCGAATTCGCACGCCGGCATGCTCTTCGAACGCGACCAACAGCGCGTGCCGACGCACAAGCTCTGCGTCATTCCGAACGGTGTGGATACGAATCGGTTCAAACCCCGCAATGCGGATGCACTCCGCGATTCGCTCGGCGTTTCTCGCGAGGCAGTCGTCGTCGGCATGATCGCCCACTTTCGCGGCAACAAGGATCACGACACGTGGCTCCGCGCCGCGGCAGAAGTGCTGAAGACGCATCCGCACACGATCTTCGTCAGCGCCGGCGCGCCGGACGGCGACACGAACGACCACTGTTTCGGACGTGCCACGCGACTCTGTCGCGACTTGGGGATCGAGGACGTCGTCAGGTTTCTCGGACCCCGCGACGATGTGGCCGAGCTGTATTCGATGTTCGATATGAAAGTGCTCAGTTCGCGCTTCGAGGGGACGCCGAATGTCGTCCTGGAGGCCATGGCGGCGGGTGTGCCGACGATCGTGACGGACGTCAGCGACAACGCACGGATCGTTGAAGACGGACGGACCGGCTTCGTCGTGCCGATGGGCGACGCGAAGCAGATGGCGCAACGCATGAGTGAACTCGTCGGCAACGCAACGCTGCGCCGTCAGATGGGCGAGGCAGCGCGCGCGCGAGCGATGGACGAATACTCCGTTGAAGCGCTCGGGCGCCGAACGGCTGACGTGTATCTCGACGTATTAAGGTCGAAAGGTGCTGTGGACTTCACAGCAACAGTCCGTACGGGGGAAGCCGAGTGACGACGAGCATGGCGAGCAAGGTACGGGCGGGCGTCGTACTGCCCGCGGCATACGCGCTCGTACGCGATGCGCGATTCGCGATGCTGGACATGGTGCTGGAGCGCGATCGCTGGTCGCTCGACGAAATCCGTGCACACCAGGCCGAACGCCTGACGTCCCTCTTCCGCGTGTGCCGCGAGCACAATCCGTATTGGTCGGCGAAGTTCACCGAATTCGGCGTCAACCCCAACGGCAGCGACCCGTTCACGGAACTCGCCAAGCTGCCGCTTCTTACGAAAGACGAGATCCGCGCCAACTGGAAGCGAATGCGCTCGACGCATCTGTCGAAGTCGGACGTCGTCCACGAAACGTCGAGCGGTTCGACAGGCATGCAGATCAACTTCTACCAGAGCCGCATCTATCGGCAGATGCATGCGGCGATGGAATACCGATCAAGGGCGTGGATGGGCGTTCGCCCTGGCGAGCCCTACATCTCCATCCAGGCGCATGGCGCTCACATGACGCGCAAGACGCGGATCTTCCGCGGCGCGCGGGCCTGGCTGGAGAACGGTTACATCCTCGACGCGTTCCATCTCGACCCGGCAAAGATGCGTGAACAGCTGATACAGGCGCGCAAGCTGAAACCCGTACACGTGCACGGCTATTCGACAAGCTGCATGACCGTCGCTGAATTCGCACGCGACGCCGGCCTGACCGACTGGCCGAGCGTTCGCGCCGTCAGCACCACGAGCGAACAGCAGACGCCGCAACATCGCAAGATTCTGGGCGAAGTCTTCGGCGCCCAGGTCTATGACCGCTACGGCAGCCGTGAAGTGCTCTCGATCTCGATGCAATGCCCCGAAGGCGGCCATCATATCTACTCCGATGTGAACTTCGTTGAATTCGCGCCGGTCAGCGAAGTCGGCGGCGACTTGAATGCGATTGTCGTGACACCGCTCGACAACGAGGCGATGCCGCTGTTTCGCTATCGAGGCGGCGACGAGGCGGCGCCGATCGAGGGCCCGTGCAAATGCGGTCGCGTGCTGCCATTGATGACGGGATGTCGCGGACGCGTCTGCAACAATTTCATCACGCCCGACGGTCGCATCGTGAATGGAACGTACTTCCTGTATTACTTCTATTACCAGGAGGGGTTCAAGAGCTACCAGTTCCATCAGACGACGCCGGAACACATCGACCTGTATGTCGTGCCCGACGGAAAACTGTCGCAGGAACGACACGACTACCTGAAGGCGTCGTGCAGGAAAATCAGCGACGACTACCAGAGTCAGTTCAACGTCGATCTGCACATCGTCGACAGTATTCCGAAACGCCCAGGCGGAAAGCACCTGTACACGATCTCGGATGTGCTGCGGCATATCTAACCTCCGACCCATTGAATGAGGGAGAAGATTGCAGCGGCCACACGAGCCAACGCGGAAGCCGATTCAGGCAGGATGCCGAAACGAACCATGCATGCAGCATTGCGAACCATTGAATCCCTCGCCGCACGCCTCGCCGTCTTGCTGATCCTCTCGGCAACCGCGGCAGTCGCAGCGATCGCGCGCCTGGTTCGCCCCCTTCCGCCCCACGCGAACGCCATCGACGCGCCGCCAACGCCACTTCGCATCATGCTGGTCGGCACGTTTTACAACGACGCATGGTTCGACGCCCACGTCGAGCCGCTGCTCGCTTGCGACGCCGTCGAGCACGTGACAGTCGTGACGGACAACGCACTGCGTTCCCGCAACGGCGTCGAGTATGCGATTCCGCCGCGATGGCTCCGGCGCGTCGTCGGCCGCACGATTGCTCGAGCACTCTGGGTATTCAGCGCTTCGCGCACCAATCGATGCGACCTGCTCGTTGGCTATCACATCATGCCGAACGCGCTGATCTGCCTTGTCGTCAGCCGAATGTTGGGCCGTCGCTGCGCCTACCAGATGACGGGCGGCCCCGTGCAGTTGATCGGCGGCGGTGTCGGCAGCGAGAACACGCTGCTTCGCCGGCAACGCAAGGCGGGGCGTACTCGCGAGCGACTGATGCAGCATCTCGCACGGCAATTCGATCTCGTCATCGTTCGGGGCGGCAAGGGACTCGATTACATGCGTACGCTCGGCATGGAGTCGAAAACAACGATCATCCCGGCAGGAGTCGACACAAAGCGATTCGCTCGACGGTCCGGCGACGCCGCGGACTTCGAACTGATCACCGTCGGACGACTCGCCGAAGTCAAGCGATATGACCGGCTGCTGCGAATCGTGGCGGCAATTGCCAGGAATCGACCCGACGTCGGCTGCGCTTTCGTCGGCGACGGACCGCAGCGCGCGGCCCTCGAGACGCTGGCACATGACCTGGGAATCGCGCGAAACGTACGGTTCCTCGGCCGACGAGATGATGTCGCAACGCTCCTTCAACGCGCAAAGCTGTTCATTCTGACATCGGAAACAGAGGGGCAATCGATCGCGATGATGGAAGCGATGGCCGCGGGACTGCCCGTTGCCGCGCCCGATGTCGGTGAATTGACCGACCTGCTTCGGGCCGATGAGACGGGAATTGTGATCGATCCAGCCCTTCCCGAATCGGCCGCCGACCAGATCGACGCCCTACTGAACGACAAGGACAGGATGAGGCGCATGGCTGCCGCGGGGCGGGCCGCCGTCATCGAATTCGCGGAAACGCAGGCCGTCGCCTGTAAATGGCAGGCAGCGCTGACGAAACTCACGTCGTCGCCGCGATTCGCATTGAAGACCACGTCCGATGCGTCGCGCATCACGACCGACGGAGAAAAGCTGATCGCGGGCTCCGCGCGAGGGGGCAAGATCTGAGATGATGTCCCATCGCACCGCACCAACCCGCAACGCCCTGCTGTTGGTCTTCCTGGCCGCGCTGATCGTGCGAGCCGGATTCTGTTTCCTGACGATCTCCGTCCTGAAGCTGAACATCGGACCCAACAGACCGGACTTCTTCACGTCCACTGACGGATATATCGATCTCGCTGTAAACATGGTCGACCACGGCGTGTACGCGTTTGCACCTGATGGACCGCCGACCGCGTATCGCGCGCCGCTCTATCCCGCCGTGCTGGCCGTCGCCTACGCAACACTCGGCAATACGGCATGGGCGATCCTGCTGGTCAACTGCGTTGCTTCGGCCGCTGCATGCGTCGTCGTGTTTACAATCGCACGCCGGCTTTACCCGAATCACGTATCGATCTGGTGGGCGACACCGATCGTCATGTTCCCGCTTTCCATCTACTACTGCGCGAGCAGTTTTTCGGACACGTTCCTGACGCTGACCATCGCGATGTACGTCTGGGCGCTCGTCGCGTTGATGCAGTCGCCGAATGCAAGAACCGGCGTCGGCGCAGGCGTCGCGTTCGCCGCCACGGCGCTGACGAAAGCGGTCGTATTGCCCATCCCGCTGCTTGTTTGCGCCTACGCAGGCATCCGTCAACGCAGATCGTTGAAACACTCGATAGTGGCGTTGATCGTCGGCTTCAGTCTTGTCGGTGTGTGGACGTATCGCAACTACAGGTCAACAGGCGCGTTTGTGCCTGTCACAGGCGGCGCCGGATTCAACCTCCTGCTCGGCAACTTCATGATCGACAAAGGCGGCGACTGCGATGCGAGCCTCAAATTCGCCCGGACGGCGGCCGTAGAACACCTGCGAAACGTCGAGGGCGTCACGATCGATCTGAGCCAACTGGACACTGACGGCCATCTCGACGTGCCGCGCTCCATCGACGCGGAATACGGCCGAGCCGCGGTTGCAATGTACCGCAGCCATCCGACGCTCCTGGCGCGCAAGCTTGCAATCAACTGCGCGCGCTTCTGGTATTTCTCGTCGAGCCCGCTTAAGTCCCTGGCGAACGGCGTCGTCAATCTCGCGATACTGGCATCGGCGATCATCGGCTGGCGCCGGATGCGAAGGACCGATCGGTCGGCCGCCGAGGTACTGGCGCTGTTCGTCGTCTCGTTCATGCTCCTGTATGCCGGCGTGATCGTGCATTCGTCGCGATTCAGCCTGCCGATCGTGATGGCGATCCTGCCGCTGGCGACGGCGCCGATCGCAGCGGCGTGGAATGCGTATGTCGGACAACGATCCGCCGAGAGCGCCGCGGCATCGCCGGCCGCACCGAAGACGGCGCTGACGGGGGCGAAATCATGAGCGCCCTGTCACGAAAGAACCTCTGGGAAAGGACGCCGCCGCGTGTGAAGCATGCGCTGGGTGCGGCGCTGGGCGTTGCACCGCCGACGTTCTGGCTGGGCCGCGCATTTCGCGAGCAACTTGCGTTTGCAAACTCCGCGCAGCACTGGTCGGCCGATGAGAGTTCCGCGTGGCAGCTCGAACGCATCCGCAGAATCGTTCGAATCGCCATGGATCGATCTCCGTACTACAAGAACCTCTACACGAATGCGGGCGTCAACTACGACGATCTCACGTCTCTCGACGACGTGCGCCGCTTGCCGACGATCGACAAATCCACGATTCGCAATCACTGCGATGCGATGCTGACCGTTTCCAAATCCGCGCCAGGCATAGATTACGTCACGACGGGGGGATCCGGCGGTGAACCCATGGGCTTTTACATCGGCGCCGAACGATCGGCGATCGAATACGCCTACCTCGTCGCGAGCTGGCAGCGTGCGGGCTTCGGCGCGAACTCTGTTCAGGCCGTCTTCCGCGGACAGATCGTCGCCCCCGATCGCAACGGTCTTCGCCATAGTTACGACGCCGTCCTGCGGCGCCACTATTACAGCAACTTTCATATGACCGACGAGAACATGGGGCGCTATCTCGAACATCTCGCAACGATTGGCGATTGCTACCTGCATGTTTACCCGTCGTCGATGTCGACGCTGACGCGGTATCTCGATCGCGCCGAACGCCGACTGCCGGCCAACGTTCGCGGGATTCTGGCCGGATCGGAAATCGTCTATGACGCGGATCGCGCGGCGACGGAACGAGTGACGCAACTGCGCTACTTCTCCTGGTACGGCCACTCCGAAAAACTTGTGCTTGCCGCCGAATGCGAGCAATCTTCGGATTATCACGTCTGGCCGACCTATGGCTACTGCGAACTGATCGCCGACGACGGCAGCCCGATCACGCGGATCGGTGATCGCGGCGAAATCGTCGGCACGGGCTTCATCAATCGCGCGATGCCGTTCATTCGTTATCGCACGGGCGATTACGCGACGCTTGCAGGCATGCAATGCAGCGCCTGCGGTCGAAAGCACATGCTGCTGAAAGACATACAGGGCCATCGCACACAGGAGATGCTCGTCTGTGCGGACGGCTCGGAAATCAGCTGGACGGCCGTGAACATGCACGATCGAACCTTCGACGGCATACGGCGTTTTCAATTCCGGCAGATGCAGCCCGGCAAGGCGACGCTGCGGCTCGTTCCGGGCGACGGATTCGATCATTCCCGGACCGAAACGATCCGCCGGAGCCTGGACCGAAAACTCGATCAAAGGATCGTGTTCGACGTCGAGCTTTGCGACGAAATAGAACTGACGCATCGTGGAAAGACCACGTTCGTCGACCAGCGAATACCGGACGCTCGACGTGAAGAGACAGAGGCGCGCGCGACATGAAGCAGGTGGTCCAAAACTATCGCGACGGATCCCTCTCGCTGGAGGATGTGCCGGCGCCGCTGTGCCGCGCAGGCGGCGTCCTCGTGCGCACCTGCTGGTCGCTCGTGAGCACGGGCACCGAGCGCATGAAGGTGCAGCAGGCGCGAATGAGCCTGATTGAAAAGGCGCGAGCCCGCCCGGACAAGGTCCGACAGGTCATCGAAAGCGTCAAACAGGTGGGCATCGCCGAATCCATGAACAAGGTGCGTGAACGCCTCGAAGCCCTGACGCCGCTGGGCTACAGCATGGCGGGTCGCGTCGAGGCCGTCGGCGCCGGGATCGACGACATCCACGTCGGCGACCTCGTCGCGTGCGCCGGCGAGGGCATTGCCTGTCACGCGGAATTCGTCTTCGTGCCGCGGAATCTCGTCGCGCGCATCCCGGACAAGACCGACGCGAAGGACGCCGCCTTCACGACCGTCGGCGCGATCGCATTGCACGGCGTGCGCCAGGCGGACGTGAAACTCGGAGATACAGTCCTCGTCATCGGCCTGGGTCTCGTCGGCCTGCTGGGAGTGCAGATTCTCAAAGCAGCGGGTTGCCGCGTCATCGGCGTCGACATCGCGGAGGATAAGCTCGCCCTCGCACGGCAGTGCGGCGCGGAGGCCGCATTGCATCGCAACGACGCGGCGCTGAAGGACACGATTCAACAGCTGACAAACGGCGCAGGCATCGACGCGGCCTACATCGCAGCGAGCACCAAATCGAACGATCCGCTTTCGCTCGCCGGCGACGTCGTCCGTGATCGCGGTACAGTCGCCATCGTCGGCATGGTCCCGGTCGAGGCAGACTGGCGAGTCTATTACGACAAGGAACTCCGCGTCGTCATGTCACGTTCCTACGGCCCCGGCCGTTACGACGCGAACTACGAACGCCGCGGCATCGATTACCCGATCGGTTACGTCCGATGGACGGAAAACCGCAACATGGAGGAGTTCCTGCGGCTCGTCTCCGCCGGCGCCGTGCGTCCGTCCCTGCTGATGCCGACGACATATCCGTTTGAGGATGCACCAGAAGCCTATCGCAAACTGCACGAAGGCGGCGGCGATGCGAGCGTCGCGATCCTCTTCGAGTATCCGACGAACGCCAAACCGACCACGCGAGTTGAATTTGCAAAACCGACGGCGCGCGCAACGACGGGCGCCGGCGAGATCGGCATCGGTCTGATCGGCGCCGGCAATTTCGCCACGGCGACACTGATCCCCGCTCTGAAGAAGGCGAACGGCGCAGCGCTGCGCGGCATCTGTTCGGCGGGGGGACTCACGGCGCGCAGCGCCGGTGGCCGCCATGGGTTCGACTACTGCACGAGCGACATCAACGACATCCTGAACGACGACAGTATTCACGCTGTCGTAATTGCGACGCGCCACGATACGCACGCTAGATTCGCGGCCCAGGCGCTTCGCGCAGGCAAGCACGTCTTCGTCGAAAAGCCGCTTGCCCTCAAGCCCGTCGAGCTGCACGACGTGATCGATGCGCACACGACGGCGCATCGCGTGCTGATGCCGGGGTATAACCGGCGATTCAGCCCGCTCGCGATCGCCGTTCGCGACGAATTCGCCGGCGCGTCGAGTCCGATCGAGATCGTCTGCCGCGTCAGCGCCGGCGAGATAAAGGCCGACTCGTGGTACCAGGACGCGGACGAAGGAGGCTGGCGCATCGTCAGCGAGGGTTGCCACTGGGTTGATCTCATCCAGTTCATCGCCGGCAGTACGATCGAGCGCGCCTATGCCGAAATGGTCGGCGGACTGGCCGGCAAATCCAATGACAACTGTGTCGCGACGCTGCGACTGCGCGACGGTTCCATCGGCACGCTCATCTACGTCGCAAACGGCGACACGACAGTCGGCAAGGAGCGGATCGAGGTTTTCGGACAGAATCGCACGGCCGTTATCGACAACTGGCGGACCGCGGCAATCACCTGCAAGGGCAAGACGCGAAAGCTCAGTGCCGGCGCAAGCGGCAAAGGCCACGCCGCCGAGATGCAGGCCTTCATCGACGCCGCGCGAAGCGGCAACGATGCGTGTCTACCCTTCGGCGACGCCATCGCCTGCACGGCGGCGACATTCGCAATCGCGACGTCGCTCCTAACGGAAGCCCCGGTCCGATGCGACGACGTACTGCATTCACTGGAAACAGACGACGGATGACCGACAACCGAGTACTGATGACTGACGACTAACCCATGAGCACCACTGCCGTACAACGCTGCAACACGATCCGCGAGCGCTATTATCCGCGCGCCGAATGGCCCGGCGTTCAGTACGAGTGCGCTGTCACGCGCGGCCACAACGGCGACGGCATACTTCTCGAACTCGGCTGTGGTCGCGAGGCCAAACGGCTCAAGCGAATGTCGCAGGCCTTCGCCCGAGGCGTCGGCATCGACCTCGAAGTGGCCGGCAAATACTCGACGGACGATCACGCCCGACTGATTCACGGCGACGGTCATTGCATCTCGCTTCGAGACGGCACTGTCGATGTGATCGCGATGGCGAATGTCGCCGAGCATCTGGAACGCCCTTCCGACACATTCGGCGAGTGTCTTCGCGTCCTCAAACCGGGCGGTCGCCTTGTCGTCATGACCGTGAACCAGTGGTTTCCGCCGATCGCCGCCGCCCGGCTCATGCCGCACGGCCTGAGACAGATCGCCAATCGCATCGCGTCCGGCACGGCCCACGAAGACACTTTCCCGGCCTACTATCGCGCGAACACGACAAAGTCTCTCGAAGGCGCGGCGCGAGCGGCCGGCTTCACAGTCGATGAACTGCGCTACATGCCGCATCATCCGCACTACCTGATGTTCTCACCGATCGTCTACCGAGCCGGCATCCTGCTCGAGAGAGTCATCCGCCCCTTCGACGGACTTCAGCACATGATCCTCGGCGTATTCAACAAGCCGACTTGTGCGGCGGAGGCGAGACAATGAGCACACACTCCGCACAACAGAACAAGAAGGAGCTCGCAGCCGTCGTACAGCAACACTTCGACGGCGCCAGCGCCGATTGGATGAATCGCTACACGGGCGAACCGAGCAGCATGGCGGACCTCGACCTGATCCTTCGCCGGATGAACGTCCATCAGTTGATTCGACCATTGCTCGCCGCCGCCGATCGACGGCTGCAGGTCATCGACGTCGGCTGCGGTTCGGGGGACGTCCTCGACGGCCTGCCGCGCGACGTCATTCGCGTGACGGGCATGGACTTCTCGCGCGAAATGACGCGACAGGCAAGCGTGTCGCATCGCAATGACACGTTTGCCCGGGGCGACGCGACGAAACTGCCGTTCGGATTCGACACCGCCGACATTGTCACGTCACTGGGCGTGCTCGAGTACGTGCCGAATCCGATCGAAGCCGTCTCGGGAATCGCCGAGATCCTGCGCCCCGGCGGCCATCTGATCGTGTCGTTTCCGAATCGCTCAAGCCTCTTCCGGAAAATGCTCCGTGCCGAACGGGCGGCCGAGAAGTCGCTCGTGCGGCTGCGCGACATAATTCAGCGGACAGACAAGGCAAAAGCGTACGCATCGCAATATCGGCACAGACAATGGACGCCGGCCGAAGCAGTGACTTTGTTGAACCGGGCGGGACTCATCGTCGAAGCGATGCTCGTGAACACCTACGGACCCTGGGGACGGCTGGGCCGATTTCGCATAATGCGGAAGTTGTCGGCCGGACTGTCGCGCAGATGGACGAACCCGGGGTTCGCGTCGAAGCGGCTCGCCTGCACGATGGTGATCCGCGCCAGAAAGCCCGACCATGAACAATAGCGCACCTAGACAGACACACGCATGATTCGACTCACGGTTCTGTACATCCTCATCGCCGTGCTTTCATGCGCCGCCCTGCGCAAATGGTATTGGTCGTTGTGCGGTCTGCTTTTCGTGACCGTGCTGACGCAGAACCCGAGCATGCCGACGATGATCGGAGGAATCCAGGGCCTCAACCCCTGGAACGCGACGTTCCTGATTATCGCACTCGCTTGGATCCTCGATCGACGTCGAGACCCGAAACGAGCGAATACGTCGCCGCAGGCGATTATTCTCATCCTGTTGTACGCTGCGATGCTCTGCACGATCGGCTTCATCGCCGCGATGGATGCGAACGGATTCCGCGGCGAATACGCCAACCGCCTGACGTCGAAGGAAATCCTGATCGAGACCATTATCAACCCGCTGAAGTATCTCGCCGTCGGATTGATGTTCTACGACGGCGCCCTGACACGCCGGCGCGTCAAGATGGCGCTGTTCTCGGCGGTCGGCAGCGGACTTTGCTATTCCCTGCTCATGTTCAAGTCGCTGCGGGAGAAGGTATTCACGATTAACTACACGCAGGCCCGGCACGTCACGGACAAGACGATCGGTCTTTTTGCGAATGACCTCGCCCAGCTGACGGCCTTCACGCTGCTGGCCGCGTGCGTGCTCGTACTGGTGATCCGATCGAACTGGGTCCGTGCCCTGTGGCTTTCCGTCGCCGTCGCAGCCGTACCGGCATTCGTGTCGCTGAAGTCGCGCGCCGGCTTCCTGGCATTCTGCCTCGCCGGTCTGACGCTCGGCGTGCTCCGATATCGAAAGCTGTTGCTCCTGTTGCCGATCGCCGTGCTATTTGTCGTAGCTATCGATCCGAGCGTCATGGATCGCGCACTGCAGGGCGTCGGCGAAAGCTCCAACCAGACGGATTGGGATGAAGTCTCCGCGGGGCGGATGACATACCTCTGGCCGCCGGCAATGGAACAGATCCGCAAGTCCCCGATCATCGGCCACGGACGATATGGGATTCTGCGGACCGACTGTTACGACGCAATGATCGCCGCCGGCGCGCGAGGCGTACCACAACATCCGCACAGCGCCTATCTCGAAATTCTCCTGGATGCGGGCAGCATCGGATTCGTGATCTGTATGACCTGTCTCGGGGCGATCGCCTGGGCCTGCTGGGTCCTCCTCCAGAACCGACGCGATCCGCTGATCACGGCGCTCGGGGGCGTCGGTATGGCCGCGATCGTCGTCCTGATGACCGCCGCCCTGACGGGCTCCAGCTTTTACCCCACGCAAAGCGCCGTACCATACCTGTGTGTATGGGGCGTCGCAGTACGCGTCGCCGCCGAACAACGGGCTTTCTTCGCGGCCAGAAAGTCGGCCGCCACGGGCCCGATGATGACAGATCCGATTTTCGATGGGCAGGTTCGCGGCGCATGATTGAACTCACTTACATCGCAGCGCCGAGCTACTCCGGCTCGACATTGCTGACATTCCTCTTGAACTCGCACCCCGACATCGCAACCGTCGGCGAACTCAAATGGGGAACGATCGACACAGGCACCTATCGCTGCTCCTGCGGCGATCGACTGATCGACTGCGCCTTCTGGCTCAGCATCAAGGCCCGTGTCGAACAGAAGGGGCTCCCGTTCGACTTCGAGCGACCGCCGACGGATTTTCGACTGCATAACAAATCGATCGGCGATCGGCTGATGCGCGCCCGCAATCGTGGAACGACGTTCGAAGCCATGCGCAAGACGGCGTTGTCGATTCTGCCGAAGTGCCGCAAGCGAATGGAGACGGCGCGAAACGTGAACAAGGCGGCCATGGAGGCCATTCTGTTCCTGCAGAAAGGCCGGATCCTGCTCGACGCCTCCAAAGACCCCGTGCGCTTGATGCACCTGATCAATACGGGGGACTACAACGTCCGAGTCCTGCACCTGTTGCGCGATGGCCGGGGCGTCATGAATTCAACCATCAAGAAGAAGGGGCTCGACGCGGAGACCGCAGCGCACGACTGGGCGCACACGCATCGCCAGATTGAGAGACTCGCCGCCCGGCTCCACGACGGCACCTATCGCCAGGTGCGCTATGAGGACCTGTGCCGAAACGCGCCGATTGAATGTGAGTCCATCTTCGCATTTCTCGGACTTGACCCCGGCAAAGCTGCTCTGTCCATGGAGGACGTGCCCCACCACATTCTCGGCAACGCCATGCGACTCGGCTCGATCAACGCAATCAAACTGGATGAAAGCTGGCGGAATGAGCTTGATGACCGATCCGGCCGGATCTTCGAAAGCGTTGCCGGGGTGCAAAATCGACGATATGGGTACGTATGAGCGAACGCTCCAACGTGACCGCCGCGAATGCAACGTCCGCAAACCGCGGCGCGCGTACGCCATCCACCACCAGCAACGTCATCACCAACTGGCTCTGGTACGTCCTTGTGCTCGCGTCGGGCTTTGTTATTCCCCGCCTGATTTCAGATCGGCTCGGGAAGGAACAGCTCGGCGCATGGGACTTGGGCTGGACCTTCGTCTTCTTTGTCCGCTGGCTGCAACTCGGCGTTACATCGTCCGTCAACCGCTTCATCGCCCATAGCCGGGCCCGCGACGACCTTGACGATCTCAACGCCGTCTTCAACACCAGCCTCGCCCTGCTTTCGACAGCGTGTCTCCTCGGCGGAATCGCGGCAACCGCGTTCTATTGGATCGTGCCGCAGTTCCTTGCGGACTCCTCGCCGGAGTTGATCGAACAGGCCCGCGTCGTCGTCCTGCTCCTGTCGCTGACCGCGGCATTGCAGCTCCCCGGCGGCGTCTTCAACGCCGTCATCACGGGCTACGAGCGTTTCGATCTGCTCAACGCGATCCGCATCGCGCGCGACGGCGCCGTCCTCGTCGCCATCGGCGTCGTGCTCTTCAAAGGCGGAACGCTCGTTCAGGCCGCGTGGGCCTATCTCATCGGCGAAGTGCTCGGCGACGCAGCGAAGGTCGTCGTCGCGCGCAAAGTCTGCCCGATGCTCTCGTTCAGCCCGAAATACTATCGCTGGAAAACGCTCAAGACCCTCCTCGCCTACGGCAGCAAGACCGTCGCTCAGGGCCTCGCACGCGGCAGCCTCTACGACGTCAACCGACTGCTTGTGACGTGGTACCTCGGCGGCGCCGAAGCACTGGCCGTCTATTCGCGACAGGGCGCATTGCTCAAACACGCCCTTCGCTTCATGAAGCAATACGCGCAGGTCTTCATTCCGCGCAGTAGCGCGCTGGACGCCGGCAACGACCGCAAGGCGCTGGGGCGCCTGCTGGTCGGCACGTCAAAATACGGTCTCTACACGACGCTGCCGATGATCGCGCTCTTCTGCATCATGGGTGACATCATCGTGCGAATCTGGATGGGCCCCGGCTATGAACGACATCTCGTCCTGGCGATCATCGCCCTCGGACACGCCCTGCTCGTTCCGCAGCAAGGCGTTTATTCCGTCCTGCTCGGCATGAACCGACACGGCCGTATCGCGATTTTCGATTGGATCGGCGTCGCTCTCAGTTTCGGACTCGGCTGGCTCCTGATGGTCCCCGCCAAGATGGGGATGATCGGCGCCGCCATCGCCCTCGCAACGCCCATGATGCTGACGGGCGGACTGCTCATGCCAATCTACGCGTGCAGACTCCTCGACGTCTCGCCGACTCGCTATTTCCGCGACATCCTGACTGGACCGACGCTCGCCGCATTGCCATTCGCCGCGACGCTCGCGATCTCACGGCTGCTCATTCAATCCGACATCGTTGCGCTGTCAGTCGGATTGCTCGCCGGCGGCCTCGTCACGCTGCCGATCTATTGGCGCGTCGTCCTGCCGAAACAGCTTCGCGAGCGAATCGTCGCGCGCCTGCTGAGTCGCAAGACCAACGCCGGACCGGAGCCGACCACCGTCAGCGGGCCCCCTCATGTCGCCCATCGAAACACATGACGTCCGCGCAGTCGACTACTCAGCACTGACGTTCGCCCGCGCGATGGCCGGCAAGCGGTCTCGACCGATCGCAAACTGATCGTCGGCGATCGCCGCATTCAATTCGATCGAGTCGTATTCGCAGGAAACGATCGGCGGATCGTCTACGTCGGCGCCGATCTTCTGAATCGCCCAGCCGCGAAAAAGGCACGTATCCTGGTCGATCCAGATCGCCAGCGTCAGATCATTGCGATCCGCTGAATACGGATGCATCAGCACGTAGCAAGGCCTCTGGCCGACCCATCGCACGCCGTTGAGCCGCCATTCGGACGGCGCTTCCGCGCCCAGTGCCGCGGCGCCGCTGATCGGCATGGCGATTTCCGGCATCGGCGCGCCATCCGTCATGAAATAGACGGCCGTCTGTATCGGGTCGCCGCCCAGGCCCGGATGCCTGCGATACGCGTTCCGCGTCGGATCGTAGCGATACCACTCGCCGTCGCGAATCACCGCGACGCGCTCGCCGACACGCAGGCGCGTCCTCTCCGGCTTTGCATAGTCCCACGTCACAAGCCGCGTATGCGATTCGGCGTCGCCCTGTAGAATCAATCGGCCGCGAGCCCGAATCGTCTCCGCGCTCGAATACGCCGACGCGCAACGCTCGATCAGATCCGGCGCGCTGATCGCCTGTGACTTGATTTCGACGCTACCACGCGATGCCGAGCACCCGAACGCTCCAACCATCGGAAACAACGACAAGACAACGATTGCCGGCGTTCGCGAACGCGCACGATGACTTACACCATTCGTCGACATGACAGGTTCACTCCCGATCGCAGCGGCCGCCGCTCGCAACACTCGCGCACGGCTGCCGACGGACAAACTTTGACGGCGAATCACTTCCGGAGATGCAAGCGAGAGACTAGCAACGGCAGTTTCTGCACGCAACCCAAATCAGGCCAAGGTGCGATAACTGCAACTTTCACTTTCAAATGCGAGACCCGCACTCATATAATCCCGACGTGGTCACGGAAGATTCACAGCTTATCCACGAGGTGAAGCATGATTAAGCAAAGCGACTACAAGCGAATTCAAACTCAGCTTGTCGCTTATCTGAAGCCTGTGTTCGACGATGTTACCGTCGAAGTCGGAGACAATATCCACTACAAAGGCACCAACGTCGTCGTTACAAGCAAACAATTCACAGGCCTGCTCGCCGAGCAACGATTTCACCACGTCGTTCGGGCGATTCCCGAAACGCTCTACAACAACGAACTTCGCAAGGGAATCGTCTGGTTTGAATTGGCGCCGGGGGAAACCGGTATGGACCTGATGCGCATGCCTCGCGCTGTCGACATCCGCGAAAAGGACGCGACCATCGAAGCGCAACTTCGCGACGCCGGCTTCTTCTCCGCTCTGCAATCACACTTTCAAAAGAAACCTGACTCGGCTTCCATCACGCGCTTCGATGCCACGCGGAAAATCCTCGGCAAATGCGGAATTCCGGAAAATCAGATGGAAGAAGCCTGCCTGTTTCTGATCGGTCGCGGCGCCTACTGCGATGCGCATGTGCTGAACGATCTCGCCCCGCAATTCCTGTCCGAATCGGCGGCATAAGCTGGCGCTTCGCATCACAACGCGTCATCGAAACGACTTCGGCGCGGACCTTCGCATACATGATCACAAACGCGCCAGGCGCGCGCCGGACAACGGCGCCGGCCCGCTCACATCACATGCTGACTTTGAGCCGGACTCAGATGGACGCGAGGATGGCCTGAATCGGCGCCAGCAACAGTGATTGAAACGTGGAGAAAAAGAGACTCGGCAGACCGTTGATCACCGTCTGGCCGACCATGCTGCTGAACGTCGTACATTGCGACAACTGAAACAGCGGCGCGGCCGCAACGAACAGGGCCACAGTTCGAGCGATCTTCACTCGACGGAGCGTGGATTTCTTCATAAGAGATCTAACCTCGTCTTCTCTTGACGACTACGCGAGAATTCTCAATGTCTGACGCGACGAATCAGGGGAAGAACGGCGAACGATTGCCGCCCAACAGAATCTGAATCACGTCCGCTTCCGGCAGCAACTGCAGAATCGTCGAGTTCACGGCGCCCACAAAGAGCTGAAACGTACCGGTCGCCACCTGACCGATGACGGCGCCGGCAATGTCGTTCGCCGTGCACGTCGCGGCCTGCAGCAGCGGAAACGCCGCGAGCGGCAACAAGATCTTCATTCGCCAACGATAGATTCGCATCCGGCGTTTCATTGCAGACTCCAGTCAGGGCGAGGTTCAAACATCCAACAACGCGCCGGCCACACGCGCCCCCCCGCTGACCGCACGTTCTGGTCAAACGCACAAACTTGCGGGGAATCACGGATTCTAGATAAACCCCATCATCCCGGCAAGAATTCGAAACATCCGGACCGCCCCCATCACCGGCGTGCCATTCCCCGTTCATACGCACTACAATCGCCTCCGCATGCCGCCCAGCCGGCCATCCAATTCCCGCCAGCCAGCCCGGCCGATTAAGGCGCGCACACTTGCGGACATTCGCCGCAAACTTCTCGCCTGGTATCGCAGGAATCGCCGTAACCTGCCCTGGCGCAACACAAGTGACCCCTACGCGATCTGGCTCAGCGAAACAATGCTTCAGCAAACACAGGTCGCAACCGTCATCCCCTACTACGAGCGATTTCTCCGGAAATACCCGTCGATCGAGCGACTCGCAGGCGCGCCGCTCGACGAAGTCCTCAATCTCTGGGCAGGGCTGGGTTACTACTCACGCGCCCGCAACCTCCATCGCGCGGCGATCGAAATTACGAATCGTTACAATGGACGCGTCCCGGATTCGACGGCGGAATTGAGAACGCTTCCCGGCGTTGGCCGTTACACGGCAGGCGCCGTCGCATCCATCGCCTACGACGTTCGCACCGCCGTCGTGGATGGCAACGTATCCCGCGTCATCGCCCGCCTCTTTGACATTCATGCGGATGTCAAGTCGCCTGCGGGCGAAAAGACCGTCTGGAACACAGCCGAAGTTCTCCTGCCGCGAAAACACGTCGGCGACTTCAACCAAGCCCTGATGGAGCTCGGCGCAACCGTCTGCCGGCCCGGCGATGCGGCGGAGTGCGACGCCTGTCCGCTTCGCAATGAATGCAATGCGCTGGCCGCAGGCAACGTCGCCCGACTTCCGGTCAGGAAGAAAAAGACGCCCGTCAAAAAAGAAACGCACATCGCGATCGTCGCTGACTTCGATAACAAACGACTCTATCGACGACGACCCGCCGAAGGTCTCTGGGGAGGTCTCTGGGAATTGCCGAGCGTCGTCCGCAACGGTGCGGCGGAGCACGCGACGGCGCAGATGCTCGCACGCGAACTCCTCGGCGATTCGACTACCGTAGACCGCCGTCAACTTTGCACGATTGAACACCAACTGACGCACCGATCCGTGAAATTTGTTGCGTTTCGCGCACACGCGACGACATCTCGATTGCAACCGGATTCGCAGGAATCCTCGCGCTGGCTGACGAAACATGCGGCCGATCGCATCGGTCTATCGACAGCCATGCGCAAGATCATCGCGGCCATTCCAGAAACCACGCCGGATTCGAATGGACGCGCACCCACGAAGCGACAATGATCTCTTGTTAGACTGACAATCCGCAACGAACGGCCGCCCCAAAACGAGAAGACGCCGATCACAAGCTGAAAGGAGCCCCATCGTGACGCAAATGATGACACCGCCTCCTCCGCCACCCCCGGGCATGACTGCGCCTACCCAACCATCGGGCAACCCATCTGGCATGAGCAAGCTCGCTATCGCCGCATTGGTTTTTTCGCTGCTGATCTGTCTCCCCTTCGTCGCGCCGGTCGTCGGCGCAATCCTGGCGATAGCGGCACTGGTGGTGATTGCAGGTTCGAACGGACGACTGCGCGGCAAGGGCATGGCCGTTACCGCGCTCATCCTGTCCGTGGTTGTCCTGAGCGTTGACATCGTCGGGGCGATCAAACTCGTGGATGCCACAAGAACGATGATCACAAAACCAGTCAGAACGTTCGTACAACAACTGGAGGCGGACGATCTCGCAGGCGCCCGCGCTGCGTTGTCACCCGCCGTGTCGAAGTCCGTCACGGACGACGAGTTGAGTGCCTTCAAATCCTGGCTGAAGGACAATTGCGGCACGCTTATCGATGTGAAAATCGATGGCGAACTCCGTGCGTATCAATCCGGCCTGACAAGGCCCGCGAACACACGGACCGGAATTCCCTCATCGACGAACACGCTCGCAAGCCGCCAGGTCTTCGTCGATGCCCCGCCCCTCGAGCTGATATTCGACAAAGGCACGTTCTTCGGCGCTCCTTCGATGACGCTCGACCCGGAAAGAGCCGGCGCAAAGGGCCTCTTCGACATCGCAACCCTCGACGGCCTGGTCATCATCCACGACGGCGAAGTGATGAGATTCCCGACGGAGAAGTAGCGCGGCGCAGAAGTAACGACGCATAGAAACGCTGCGACACTCGATTCCCCGGGAGTTACACGCGCACACAACCCCAGAACAAATCACGCGCCCACGTGGCAAGAACCTGCATGCAATCCAAGAAGGAGATTAGCGGGATTGGGCGTTGAGGGACCCGAACGGGGCGACGTAACGAGCTGTAATCACAAGGACTTACAATCATCGCCCGACGCAAGCGCTGCAGAATGCGCTGCACGCGCTGCAGTTTCGGGCGATATCGACCCCGATCTGGCACGGATCATCGCGGCGTGGCCAGCACTCTCCGCCGAAACTCGCGAGAGGCTCGGCAGGCTGATCGACGACGCGATGAGCACCTACGATTGACCGCCCGGCTCCAAGGATGCCCGAATACTCGCGGATCTGGCGTAGACCATCGCGGCGTCGGCAAAAATGTCGGACGATGCCCGACAGCGGATTCTTCCGATCATCGGGAAGGTATCACATCGAGTAGCCTGCTCTCACGCGGCGACAGCCGACCGATCCTGCACTTCGATCGTCAGGTTTCCCTGGCAGTCCATGCCGGTCGAAGCCGCAAGAACCAAGATTGTAAGCGCCAATCTCATTTTCATCGTAGTGGACTCGCACTGATTCTTTCGTCGTCACCAGAATCAGTATTTCGCATCTCGTAGATCGTCATGCCGTTAATGTGAATCGTGAAGAGCGCGATCTGATCACCAGAAGACCATAGGCTTGTCGTCGTTCCATCGGTCTCGTCGATTTCCCAAGTGGAGCCATCTTCGAGACGAATGATCGTTCCGTCATTGGATGCGTCGCTAATCCAGTGGGAGAAGTCAACCGAAGTTCTATACGCCGTTACGACTGATTGATTACTTGGTGCACGCGAGCTACTTGGCGATGCCTCAATGTTCGGGGGAGGGGTATGCGCAATCCGGCGCTCGAATGATTCGTCAGGCTGCGACTGACTTGACGCGATTTCCGATGGAGACCGTTGTTGCATTGGCTGGTTGCCAGCGATGTTAAAGTCAATGCGCGAAGGAAGCGGAGGAATAGAGAACGACTTGACTACGGCCGGCATGCTCGGGTCTGATGGGTAAGCAACGACACGCATCGTCGTCAGATCGGAGTTCGACATATAAACAGGTGTGGCGACCGGCGTGATACCCACAAACGTCCCGTTGATTTCTATCCGGGCACCAAGCGGATTTGAGTAGATTTCAATGAATTTCGTCGAAACTCCGGAGGATCTGGCGGGCGAGGAATCTACAACCCTTGGGCGATCATCGCCGCAACTACCTACGGCAGCGATAATCAATCCGGCAAGCATCGCACGCTTCATCTCGACTTCCTTTCACCTTCCCCGATGCTGGTCAACAACTCACTGCAATCCGCTAAGGCACTGTGACATACATCGCTTATCCGCATGGCGCTATCGTACTCCATCTGCGCTAGCCCATGAAAGTGGGTGTCGTAATGTCCGCATCGGATCCCACACATCGTGGCGACGGCTCAGCGATCGATTGTCAACAGTTCGATGAATGGGCCGAGATCGTCACCATCGATGAAATTGTCGCCGTTGATGTCCGCCGCACAACGAGATTCGAGGCCGTACGCGCAAGGCTCAAGCAGAATCCCCGCCATGACCGCTACGTCGCCGACAGTCACAGCGCCATCGACGTCGACGTCGCCCTTCATACATGGCGGAATCTGCGGTAATGTCGCCCTCCATGCGCGAGCAGTCAGGCTATCACCGCTCGTAAACCCGTTCCCGACAACAACCGTTCCGTCATCGGAAACATCAACGGCTAAATAGAGCCGATTCCATTCCGACAAGTCGACTTGGGCGTCCAACATCACATCGCGAATCAGGCGCGGCCCATGCCGTGGGGACCAGATAACTGCTTGTTCCTCATCATTCGATGTCGTGTTGTGACCGACAATCGTCCAACCATCAAACGTAGCGCCCTGTGCCGATGAAGACATCGTTCCTTCGACGGTCGGCAATGCAACAACGCCGCATTCCTGGTCCCACCTGAACCACCCAACGCCTGATTGCGTACCGACAACCACAGCTCCATTGCCGGAAATCGAAGCCACGGTCATATTGGGGCCGGACACATTCGCGAAGGCTTCATTTCCGTTCTGCCAAGTGAACCCGGACTGATTTGGTTTCTGAAACAGCACCGCCTTGCCGTTGTTTGACAGCGCCTTCGGAAACCGGATTCCTGTAACCTGCAACTGATACCCGGCATCTGCGGCCCAGAGAAATGGTCTGTTCTCAGTGTAGTTGAAACCCCAAATGAGTGCCTGGGAATTCTCATCGATGGCAACCGCAAGCCCTACACTTGGTCCGCCGAGCGAGAGCATTCCAGTAGCCTGTGTCCAGATTCCCGCATCATTGCAGATGCGCCCCGTGACAACCGAACCATCGGCACTGATCGCATACGCCTCACTCCCACATGGCCCTGGACTCAACAACCTCGGGCCAAGTGTCGCGTCCCAGATCCAACCCTGGCCGCCACTTCCTGATCCGATGATCGCTCCGGCATTGCCAGAAATCGCTATTACCTCACCACTCGTGGCGCCTGCAGGAATCTCTACAGGAGTGAGTGTCATCTGGCCAAACGAATTGACAGCTGATTGCAGCCCGGCGGCGACGCAAAACAGAAATGTGCGGTTGTGGAGCATGGCAAGCACCTCTGTGCAATTCAACTATCGTTACCAAAAGCAGCCTGATTTGCAATCGATTTGATTTCGGGGAACCAGAGTCGCACCTCGGATCGATCCAACTCATGCACGAAACACTGCGCGAAATGCGACACTCCAAGTGGAACCAGACGAGTCTCGATCTGCACTCCACAATCACCCCCAAAATCGCATTTACGGCGATCACAACTACTCGTGACACACTCAAGTCCTGACCTTCCCTAGCACGAGTTGGCTTCGAAATTCCCGAGAAAAAAGACTCTGTAAGCCGGGATTTGAGGTTGACGCGGGTATTTAGTTTGTGGTGTTAATACGCCATGTTTGAACCTAAGCGACAAATCACGCATGGAATTAACGACAGGAGACTTGAGCGATGAAGTTGCTGAAAGTCAAGGAAGTAGCCGTCCGAATTGGGGTATCGGAGCGGGCGATTTGGAAATGGACACAGACCAGGAAGTTCCCTCAGCCAATTCGAATTTCCCGGTCGGTTCGATGGGACGAATCCATGCTCGATGCATGGATCGCCGAGCAGAGCCATGCAGCGCAACGTGAGGCGACGGAATAATGAACCCGTTACCCCCCTCCTCAAGGACTTGTCTCAGGCTCGGCGGCGTTTCGCCGTCTGCCCCGGAAACAACGACTCCGGAGTTCGCTCGAATGTTCCGGTCGAGGACGGCAAGTCGGTCGATTGGGCCACAGTCCACGCACGCATCACATGCGATACGGGTGCATGATCGGGAACTTACCACTGGGCTGCCGGCCGCATCGTACACAATGGACCTTCACGATCCTTCAATTGCCACACGCGCGCCCGCGTTGCCGGAAGTATGCGCACCGTCACACGCATCACGCGCACGCGCGGAGACGGGCGCCCGCCCCAAGCCGCGGATCCGCGACAGAGTGGCGCGGGCAAATGTCGACGTCTGGAGTGACCGGCGATCTTGCGTCACGACGCGTCTGGCGGTGCAAGCATGAGAGACCGCCAACGAAAAAGCCCCGGCTGCGTTAGTGGCGCAGCTCGGGGCCGGATTCAATCGTGCAACACGAATCCTACCAACTCGCGTGACGCGCTTCAATCGAAATCGATCGATCGCGCGGCACAGGCCTACACCGTGGGCGATCACGGCGTGGCACGGTATCTCGATGTCGCCAACCGATTTTGTTCCGCGCTGTTTCATGCGGCACGCGGCGGCGCTGTCCCTGAAATCATCACGAACTACGAGATCCCTATCGACGCCATGCCCACGCCGACGCATCGGGCGGCACTGCGTGGCCTGATCGGATTCATCGAGTGCGGCATCGCGCCGACCGTGGCGCAGCTCGCAACCGTGATGCAAGCACTCGGCGTTACCGACGACGCACTGCCCGAGCTGCTACCGTTCTACGAATCGACTCCGGCGGGAATCCACAATTGGGCGCACGCGCTGATTCGCGCCGATCGCCGACGCCGACAAACCGAAAGATTGTGGCTCGCCCTCATCGTTCGGTGCGAAGATCCGACGGCCCCGACCTATGGCGCGAAGCCAGTTCGCATCGTGTCGCGCGTTCGTGGAAAGGGGGCGGCATGATGACGGACGACATACTGCAAATCGAGCTGTCCAATCCAACGACAAGCGGCACCGTCACCGTCATCGCCAAGCGCGGTGATGAGATTCTGTTGTCCGATCGCGTGTCGATCATGCGTGAGAAAACCCGGCGCGACATCGCCGCCCGAATCGCCGAAAGGGCAGGATGCGATGCAGCCGACGTCGACGCCGTTCTTCTGGAGCGTGTTGCCGAACTCGCCGAGCCTGCAAAGCCTGCCAGCTCACCGACGGATTCCCGTAGCGAGCTGCTGGCCAAGTACGACGCCGAGACGGACCGACAGCTCGCGGACATCCCCGGCGATATCCGCGAGGACGCAGAGGCGACGCTCCGCGATCCATGCTTGATCGATCGTCTCATGGACGACTTTGACGGAATCGGCATTGTTGGCGAGAGAGTCCTGTCGTTGACGCTCTACGTCATCGGCTGCTCACGATTACTCAATAGTCCCTTGTCCTGCGTAATTCAGGGATTGTCATCAAGCGGCAAGTCGTACGCGCTGGAGCGGATCGGGCGACTATTCCCCGAATTGGCAATCCTGCGCGCGACGGACCTGACGCCGAACGCGCTCTACTACCTCAAGCCCGGGGCGTTACTGCATCGATTCGTCATCGCTGGCGAGCGATCACGGCGACAGGACGACGAAACCGCCGAGAAAACCCGCGCGTTGCGTGAGATACTCTCGGCGGGCGAGCTGTGCAAAATGCTCCCGCAGAAGGAATCCGGATCGCTGGAAACCGTCACGGTCTGGCAACCCGGCCCGATCGCCTACGCCGAGTCGACGACTCTGGGGGCGCTCTTCGATGAGGACGCGAATAGGCTCCTGCTGCTCGCGACCGACGAACAAGAGGCGCAGACCCGCGCCGTCATTGACCGCATGGGACAGGCGGCGGCGGACGTCGGCAACGATGGATCGGTCGCGAAACGGATCATCGAACGGCATCACGCAATGCAGCTCATGTTGCGACGCGTAAGGGTCGTCATCCCGTATGGCGCGACGCTCATGGCGGCAATCCCATCGGTCCGAACGCAAGCGAGACGAGCGGCGAAATACTGTCTCGCCATGATCGAAGCCGTAGCGCTGCTGCACCAGCTCCAGCGCGGCGAGCACTTGGAGCATGGCGCGAGAATCACGGCGCATACCGATGACTATGTCATCGCCCGTCGTCTGCTCACGGGGCCGTTGGGCCGATCACTTGGCGGCAAGTTGACGCCCGCAATCGAGCGATTCGGAGAATGGCTCGCGGACCACTTTCCGGATTCCCTGTTTACGGCCCGAGACGCGATCAAAGATTGCCCGAACCTGAACACGGCGGGTAAGGCTCGCGAGTATCTGAACGTGCTCGCCGATAACGGCATCGTCGATGTCATGACCGAAGGGCGCGGCTCCAAGGCGGGGACGTGGCGCGTTACGGGTGCCTCTCCGAGCTGCGGCGCATCCTGGCTCCCGACTGTTGATGCGATCCAATGACAGTCGACGCACAACGCAGCCTGCCCACCGATGAGTCGTCGGGACGACAAATCCGAGTCGCTGTCGAAATGACGGTTGACCGTCGATCCAACGCGATGACGGGGAGTTTCCTTGCCGAATGCTGGGCGCTCGCCGACCCATCGAGATCGGGACGACAAAGGGACGACGGGGCGACAATCGCGGGCGATGACCCGCGACGCCCCGACGTCCCGGCGACGTCCCAAACGCATCGGGACGACAAATCCGCCAGTTGCGGCGTGCAATCGCCGATTTCGGCGGCGACGTCCCGAGATCCCGCCGAATGCACGCATGGCGATATGACCGCGCCGCCAGAGCTGCTGGACGCATCGACGATCGCGATCAAACCCGACATCCCCGACGACTGGACCGACGAGGATCTGCGCGAGGCGTTTCTCGAACGCGCCGCAATCATGGAATACGACGGGCAGCTCCCGCGCGAACTCGCCGAAGCCGAAGCCCGGCGCATCACCGGATACACGGGCGACCCTGAGAGAATAATGCACAATTAGGAATGGCGCGGCACCGAAGCGCATAGTATACTACAATTGTCTACTTCAGTTCGACCCGAGGAACAACATGGCCAGTATCTCAAAACTCAAAGATGGTCGCCGCCTGATCCAATTCACCGATCGCACCGGCAAGCGCCAGACGATCCGCCTCGGTAAAGTCGCGCGACGCGCCGCCGAATCGATCAAGCTGCGCGTCGAGGACCTTGTATCCGCGTCGATCACCGGGCACGCTGTCGCGGACGAAACCGCCCGATGGATTGCGCAGCTCGATGCCCCGATGACGAACAAGCTCGCGGCCGTCGATCTGATCCCCAAGGCGATCATCGCAACGCTTGAAGAGTATCTGGACGCCTACTTCGCCGAGCGGCCCGACGTGAAGCAATCGACCCGCACGATATGGGGGCACACTCGCCGCAACCTGATCGACTACTTCGGCGCGGACAAGGTCCTGCGGACAATTACAGAAGCCGACGCCGATGCGTGGCGGGCGAATCTCAAATCGAAAGAGAATCTCGCGGACAACACATGCCGCAGGCGCTGCGGTATCGCCAAGCAGTTTTTCCGGGCGGCTGTCCGTCGCAAGCTGATCCGCGAGAACCCCTTCGGTCATCTTGTCGGGGCGATCCGCGCGAACAAGACCCGCGAGTATTTCGTCACGCAGGCGGACGCCGAGCGGATCATCGACAAATGCCCCGATGCCGAATGGCGGCTCTTGTTCGGCCTGTCACGATATGGCGGCGTCCGATGCCCCTCCGAGACGTTGGGCATCCGTTGGGATCACGTCGATTGGGAGCGCTCCCGTATCACGGTCCGAAGCCCAAAAACCGAGCATCACGTCGGCGGCGAATCCCGCGAAATCCCGATCTTTCCCGAGCTGCGCCCCCTACTCGAAGACGCCTACGAGCTGGCCCAGCCCGGCGCGGAATACCTGATCGCGCGTTACCGCGAGACGTCCGTCAACCTGCGGACCCAGCTCAAGCGGATCATCAAACGAGCCAAGCTCCAGCCTTGGCCGAAGCTCTTTCACAATCTCCGCGCAACGCGCGAGACGGAGCTGGCCGAGACCTACCCGGCTCACGTCGTTTGCGCCTGGATCGGAAATTCCCAATCCGTGGCGCAGCGCCACTACTTGCAAGTGACGGACGAACACTTCGAACGGGGAGCGCGCTGCGAAGCGCTGCAAAATGCGCTGCAGACTGTGCAGGAATCGCCTTGCACCGACGCGAACGCGAACGATGACGAACGCGCGGAAACCCCTGTAAATTCAGGGGTTTTCGCCGATATTCAATCTGATTCGTATTTAGACAAAATGGCGGGATTGGGCGTTGAGGGACTCGAACCCCCGACCCTCTCGGTGTAAACGAGATGCTCTAGCCAACTGAGCTAAACGCCCGACAGTCTTCGGCGTCGATTCCGATCAGGGCTCCGCTCGCCGAACTTCGGGATTCTATCGAGGATCCGTCCCCTCGTCACGCCGTGCGGGATTCAGGGTGGTACATCAAGTCGCCGGCGTTGATCAGCGGATCTCGCCAGGCCCGAGATCGTGTTCAGAAAGGACTGTGAACTTCCGCCCGCGGAGCAGCTTGACGGCCGTTTCCAGATCGTCCGTGTGAATCGCCAACGCCGGCCGACCCGTGGGCCGCGTCAGCAGCGGATACGCGTAATCGATGTTGATCTCGCCCGCGATCAGCGCCGAACAAATGGATCGCAAGCCATGCCCCGTCGGCATCTCCACGACAACGAGTTCGGCCTGGCTCACGGCGAACTTCCTGGCTGTCAGGGCCTTGATCGCCTGATCCGTGTCGTCGCAGATGATTCGGACGATCGCACAGTCAATCGCGTGAACGACCGACATGCCGACGACGCGGATCTCCGTCCCCTCAAACGCCTGGAACAGGTGCATCAAAGCGCCGACGCGATCGTCCAGAAAGACAGACAACTGCCGAACCCCGGGAGATGCGAAACCTTCTGCTGTCTCATAACCATACGTGTTCTGGGTCATAACCCCTATCCTATCGGCCGGTGATTGGGCCCGAAACAAGAATCGGCGCAGCTGTCATCGTTTTTGGATGCCGGCGAAACGGTTCGGCCGGACGACCGGATTCTATCGGCACAAATTGCCGTCGTGGAGAGCACTTGTCCGGAACTTTCGGACCCAGGGCGCCGCACCGCCGATGCAGGCCTGTTCAGCAATCGAACCCGCCAAATTGGAGCAATCAACTGATCGGCAGAAAAAAGCGGGCGGCGGACATGTCTGTTCAACCGCGAGTGTTCGGGCCGGAGAGAGGAAGGTCGCGGTCAAACGTGGGTGACAAGTCCGTCGCCCCAATGTTGCGTACTCGGGATTATAGGCGCGCCGAAACCGGCAGGATCCGCAGGCAAGTCCGCCAAAAAGAAAAATGCCGCGGGCCGAACAACGACCCGCGGCATCGGTAATTTTCGAATAATCGAGCCTGGCCCGACTTACGCGCCGAGCAGCAAAGCCACAAAGGCCAGCGTGTCGTCGTTGTCGATCACGCCGAACGGCGCCGCCAGATCCGCACAGGAGTCGTACGTCCCCACTGCCGCATCCGTGAAGCCCTGGGCATCGAGACCGTTGATCTCGCCGTCGCGATTCATGTCACCAAGGACCCCGGTCTCACCCGAAGCACTCGCGCTGAGGCCCGTGTCGCCGCAATCCGTCGATGCACTGACGAAATAGAAGTACGTCGTCCCGTCAGCCGCCGTCAGATCTTCGAAGTTCGTCACGGCCACGGTTCCGAGAGATACCGCCGTGCCGCCGTCGTCGACGATGTTGCGGAAGACCTCGTATAGCGTCGCACCAGCCACGCTGTCCCAAGTCACCTGGATCATGCCGCACTCGTCGTTCGTCGCAGCAACATTCCCGGGCGCCATCGGTGCGTCTGACGTGATTCCACTGTCGCCGGCGCTGAGCGGTCCATCGCCGCAGTCGTTGAGCGCCGAGACGTAATAGAAATACGTCGTCGCCGCCGCAGCCGTGTTGTCGTCGAACATCGTGGCCGCAGTCGTCCCGAGCGATGTCGCAGTCCCGGCGTTATCCACCGTGTTCCGGTAGACCTCGTACGATGTGGCGCCCACGAGCGCGTCCCAAGTAACGCGGATCATTCCGCATTGATCGTCCGATGCAGCCACGTTGCTCGGTGCATTTGTGAGACCGCCCAGTCGAATGCCCTGAACGGCCGTCACAGGCGTAACAGCGCCGCACGAATTCGTCGTCCGCACCCAGTAGAAGTAGTTCGTATTGGGCACGGCCGTCGTGTCGTCGATGTCCGGAGTAAACAAGAGGAAGATCATCGACGCGGATCCGAAGTTGTTCGTCGTATTTCGGAAGACTTCGTAGAAGACCGCGTCCGAAACAACATCCCACGTCAGGCCGACCGCGTCGCATCGATCGCCGCTGGCGACCAGATTTGCGGGCTCGGCGCCCAGGCCGAGGGCAATCCCCGAATCACTTGATGACAATGCGCCGGCGCCGCAAATGTTGCTGCCGCGAACAAAGTAGAAGTACGTCGTGCCGGGCGTTGCCGTATTGTCGTTGAAGCTGGTCGTACCGGAGGAGCCGATCATCGCCGCCGACCCGCCGTTATCGACCGTGTTCCGGAACACGGAATAGCCAGTGGCGTTCGCAAGTGCCGTCCATGTCACTTGGACGGAACCGCAGTTCGCATCACTCGCGTTGACGCCGACGACCTGGCCGACGGAAGCAGCAATCGACCCGCTGGCCGAAGGGCTGCTGAATCCGCTGCAACCGCCGCCGTTGCACGCCTGCACCCAATAGAAATACGTCGTGCCGGGCGTCGCCGTCGTGTCGTTGAAATTCGTCGAAACGACGCCGCCCTGAAGGAGCGACGCCGAGCCGCTGTTGTCGACCGTGTTTCGGTACACGTCGTAGTCGTCCGCATCGACTGAGGCGTTCCACGTCAATTCGACGCGATCGCAGAATTGTCCCGCCGACGCCGTTACGCCCGTTGGCGCATTCGGCGGCAACTGAACATCGTTGCAGACAGTCGAGCTGACTTCGATTGCATCCAGTCCGCCTTCGACAACAGTGCCCGTGCCCAGGTCCGAAACCGAGAACCTCACGCGAATCGTCGAGGATGCCGGAACTTCAGATCCGATTGCGATCGAATCCGTTCGCCACTGGTTCGATGCCGTCGTGTATGTTCGAACCGGCGTCCAGTTGGTTCCGCCCGCGTCCGTTGCAACTTCGACAACGTAGGTGTCGACGTCGAAAAGACCGCCGGTGAAGTCGTTGAACCAGTAGTCGTAAGAGATGACGCCGCCGGTGGACAGATCGAAAACCGGAGATGTCAGCGTCGTTGTGCCGCCGTCAACATCCGTATCGCCATCCGCCAGATCCGTCAGCCAGCACTGGCCAGAACCGTCCGAGTCGGTCGCGGGATCGCCGCGATCGCCGCCACCGGCCGGCGCTCCGCGGTTCCAGATGCCCGCCGTCGCGTTGCCCGAGACAGTCCAGCCCATGTTGGTGTTTCCGTTGTCGCTGAAGATGTTCGTCACGCCGCTGGAGACAATCGGCGTGAATTGATCCGTCGGCGCCGTCAAAGGCAGTCGTACGAAGCCGGACGTGCTTGCAACCGTCGAGAAAATGGAGATGAAGAACGCCGGCGTGTCCGAGCAGACGGCAGGCGGGAACGTCGCCTCCCACAGATTGCCGCCGAGCGACACGAGCGGCGACGAGAAAGCACTGCCGCCGAACGTATACACCAGAACCTCGCTGCCCGGCGTGATCGTTGCGTCATTCGGATCGATCTGCACCAGGAACGTCGTGGGCTGACCAGGTGTCAGCGTCGCAGGCGCTCCGTTCGGTAGCGAGATCTCGGCCTGCGTGATCGCAGACGTCTGTACCTGGATCGAAAGACTGTAGAGCTGATCCTCGACCGGCGTATTGCCTTCGTAGACCCGAATGTAGTAAGTCCCAGCCACACCCAGAACGACATTGGAGAGCGACTCGGCCAATCCGACGCCGTTTGTATCTGCCGTGGCCAGCACGGTCGTTCCATTCGTCGAAATGACCTGCAGCTCGAGGTCCGCCATCGTCAGACTGTTGATGAGATTCCCCGAGCAACAATCGCCGGATTGTCCGACGCACGCCTGGGCGCTCGAATCATACGAGAACCCTACCGGCGTGACCGTCACGTTGATGCTCGTCGGGCCCGTGGTCGTGATGCTGTAATAATCCACATCATTGTTGCCCTGAATGCTCAGGAGCGAACTGGTGAATGTCGGCAACGGGGAAGGAACCGTTCCCGGCGTCAGCGTCTGGCCGACGGATACCGTGCCGAGATTGGTCGCCGTCGCCGGCGTATTGTTTGATTCGAATCGATCGCCGTATGCAAACTGAACAGCGCGGAACTCGTCGTGTTGCGGCCCGTCAAAAGTGGTATTGATGAACGGCTCCATCAACCGTCCGCTGCTGTTCGGAATGATCGGACAGACATGCTCGAATCCCAGGCCGTGGCCATGTTCGTGCATGACTACGTCGCGCAAAAATCGGAAGTTGCTCCCTGTGGCGTCCCAAAGCTCCGATCGGTCGAGGACCATGTCGCCACCGGTGCCGCTGCCCGGGAAGCTGTTGAAGGCAAGCACGCCGTTCTGGCCGTCGAGGAATACCATCGCGATGCGACAATCGCCGCGCGTGCTGCTGCCCGAAGACCCCCACGCCGCGCCGTCGTCCCAGTCATTTCCGCCCGACGTGATCCGCGTGTAGCTCACGCCCGAAATGGCGGCCCAGCGATCGAAACAGGCCTGGATCTGTGCGATCCAGACGGCGCGCCCGCCGTTGTTCGCGAACAACGAGTCCATTCGCGAGAAGACCTCGCTGCCCGGACTGCCGCCGACAGACGTGATCGCAACACCGTCAGGAACAATGCTCCATGTCAGCGCTCGGGGTGTTCCAACGGTACCCGACCAGCGATTCGAAAAATTGAATCGTGGACCACTATCACCCGTTCCGCCGCACAACAGCGGATTCTCTTCGCAGAATGCATGCACGACTTCAGTCGGCGTGCCCTCCTGGAAGCAAACATGCATGCCGTTTTCCGAAGGCGTAATGCCGTTCGCGAGTTCGCGGATCCGCGCGATATTCTCTTCCAGCGTCAATGCCTCGGCAGGTAAGTCGTCGTCCGTAACCATCGCCGACTGCGACAACTCGACGCGCGGCGCCTCCGCCTTGACTTCAACTCGACGCGTCGTCGCGGACGACGTCGCCAGCCAGAAAATCAGCGCACTAACGCCGACAACACCGCTCGCGCGGAACATGAACTTCGAAGACATCAACTACCTCCAAGGATGGGTCGACGAATCATGACGACATAATGCACTCCCTATGAATGCACCTGCCGCGCCAACCCGAATGAGATTGAAAGCCACTCCACCTGTTGAACCCCGCATCACCCCCCTGACGGATCGTAACGCGGGAAACTCACATAAATTATAGGCGATTCACTCCGTGAACCCCTAGTTCATTAACACATTTGCCCCGTTTTTCGACCGTCAAGCGACCGGAAAAACCTGCCTAAACCCGGATTAGGGACCAACCAGAAGGCTGACGAACGCCGCCAGGTCCGCGGCATCCACCGTCCCCATCGGGGCGGCCAGGTCCGCGCACGGCATGAGCGATGAATCCCCCAACAGGGCCAGAACCATACCATTGACGTCTAATCCGTCGCGAACCCCATCGAGGTTGAAGTCCGCCAGGATCCCCGCATCGCCTGTCGCCGGGATACTCTCGACGCCTGCGCCGCAGCCATTCTCAGCCACAACCCAGTAGAAATACGAATCAACCGCATTTACCGCAGCATCCTGAATCGACGTTTCGGTGGACCCCACCAGCGCGATTTCGCCGGCAGTTCCGAAATCTGCAATCGTGTTTCGATAGACGCGATACTGAGTTGCACCGACAACCGAATCCCATCCAATGTCGATCGCGCCGCAGACGGTACCGCTGGTTGCCGATACGTTCGTCACTTCGGCCGGAACATCGGCGCGAACGCCGGAATCGGGCGTGCTGAACCCGCTGCATCCGGCCCCGTTGCAGGCCCGAACCCAATAGAACGACGACACGCCCGGCGCCGCAGCCGCATCATCGTAGGAGGTCGCCGCCACGCCGGATGCAATCAACGTCGCGGAACCGGAATCATCGATCGAGTTACGATACACCTCATAATCATCGGCCGACGCCGACGCATTCCACGTCACCAGAACGCCGTCGCACGACGCGCCGTCCGCCGCACTCACGCCCGTCGGCGCCAGCGGCGCCTCGATGGCGACATTGCAGTCGACGCCGCGAACCACAATCGCGTCAATGCCCGCCTCAACAACCGATCCCGCACCGAGGTCCGACGCGGTAAATCGAATCCGGAATGATGACGTGACGCCCACAAAATCGGAGATCACATATTCCACGGCAAACCAACCGCCTGACGATTCGGCGCCCGTCGGACCGACTGTCTCAAGCGTCGTCCACGAGCCGCCCGCATTGTCCGACACTTCGACCACCATTGTGTCTTGGCCCGCGTTGCTTCCTGCCGTGTTGTCGAACCATCTCGCGTAGGCGATCGTCGCCCCCGAAAGACCGGATACGTCGATCACTGGCGACGTCAGGATCGTGCTTCCGCCGTCCACGTCGGAGTTGGTCGTGTTAGGATCATTGTCCGTCAGCCAGCATTGGCCGCTCCCGTCGAAGTCCATCGGCGGGTCCCCGCGAAGGTTGTTTTCCGGTACGCCCCGATCCCACTGACCGTCGGTCGCATCGCCGGAGACCGTCCAACCCGGATTCGTCTCCCCGTTGTCGTCAAACTGCGTCGCAAACGTCCCGACGATCGCCGTAAATGGCGCAGACGCGCCGGCCGTGGGCGCCGTGACGATTCCCGTCGTCGTTCCCTCCGCCTGAACGTAGAATTCCGGTGAATCACCGCAATTCGCGGGCGGAAGCGTCAATTCGTACAACCCGCCGCCCAATGACGATCCCGGCGCCGACGCAAAAGCCCCACCGTCAAATCGATAGAACAACGCAACGGATCCGCCGACGAGCGAGTCGTCGCCTGTCGTGATCAGTGCATTGAACGATGTCGGCTGCCCGGGGATCATCGTCGTCGGTGCGCCGCCCGGAATGGATATCGCCAGCGGCAGGAACGGAACGTTGTCAATCGACAAGGACACTTGATACAGCTGGGGCTGGTTCGGCGTGTTCGTCTCGAATACACGAACGTAATAATCGCCGGCCGGATTGAGAATCAGATTCGAAATTGTCTCGACCGCCCCGGCGGCGGCAGCCGTCGCGGACGCGAGGACCGTCGAACCGTCCGACCCGATGACTTCCACGCCGAGATTGGCGGATATCAGGCTGTTGGTGAAGGTCCCGGAACAGCAGAACGCAGAGCCGCTCGAACACTCCTGTGGAGCGTCGGCGTAATTGGTGCCGATCGGCGTCACGGTCACCGACAACGATGCCGGAGACGCCACTGAGAAACCGAAGTAGTCCTGTTCGCCATTGGCATCAATGCTGAGCGTGGCGCCGAAGTTGATGATCGGCGCTCCAAGCTGTCCAAGCGTTTGCGAGGACGGGATCGACAGAAACCCGAGGTCCGTCGCCTGCGCAGGGCTGTTGTCCGGCTCAAAGGGATCGCCGTAATGCTTGTGCGCGTTTCGAATATCGTCGTGCTGAGGCCCGTCAAACGCCGTCGACGCAATCGGCTCCATCAACTTGATTTCCTCGAGCGGACAAACGTGGAGCTCACCAAGACCGTGTCCGTGTTCGTGTGCCGCGACATTTCGAAGGCGCAGCGATCCACCGCTCGTGACATTGAAAAAGCTGTCGCCGGCATCAAAGACCATGTCGCCGTCATCAGGAAAATTGTTGTAGGCAAGTACGCCGCTGTTGCCGTCTAGGACTTTCCCGCAGATGCGAAGATCGCCGCGCACGCCGAGAATGCCCGGCGAGAAGTTGGTCTGCGCGCCGTCGTCCGCCGGCTCGTACACGTACGTCACGCCGGATACTTCGCTCCATCGATCAAAGACCTGTTCGAAAATCGGTTGCCAGACAAGCTGACTGCCGTAGAGGCTGTTCATCCAGGCGCGGAACGTGTTGATCCCCGACGGAAAACTCACGCCGCTGATCATTGGAATCGTCGTGCCGTCCGGCGGAAAACTGTACGTGAGCGTGATTGGATCGCCCGCCCCACCGGTCGCCCCGCTCGCCGTCACCGACCAGCGATCGATCTGAAAGAAACGCGGCCCGGCAGTGCCCGCGAACTGCGCGATCACCTCATCCGGCGTTCCCGGAGCAAAGCACAGCTGCGGAACCGGAATTAAGGGACGATCGCATTGATCCTCGAACGCCGTCGCGATCTGCGCGAGTCGATCCTCGCCCAGCCGACGACCCGTGTCCGCGACGATCATCCGTCCCAGTGCTCCTTCGATCGCCTCGGCGTCCGGCGGCATGTCGCGAACGACCGCCCTCGCGTCAGCTCGAACGCTCTCGTTATTCGACACCTTCTCTTGAACCGGTGCGACACCAAAGAACCCGATTGCGCCAACAACGCCGATGATCCCTGCCAACAGCGCAGGCAAACAGTGCTTGCAGTTTTGCATTTGATTGAATCCCTGATTCTACGCATGTGCACGACGGGACCGCAGACCCGCCACACAATGAAAGACTCACTCCACCTTTGGGCTGCCACCGCCGCATGGGGAATGCGACATGACGCTGCAGGGGCGATTGGGGACTCTGAACCCTGCCGACTGGCAACCTTCCCACGTACCTTTCTAAAGTCCAGTAAATCAGAAATAGCCTCGCAATTCAACAGAAACCGCAGAAAACCCGTTTTGGGGACCGCTATCACGCAAACTTTGCAGTATCGGCCGCCCGTTTGTGGCCCTCCGCACGCCACCGCTTGTCGCGGCAAGCGCCCCGCCGAATAATCCTCCCGTGATGATCATCGACGCGGTATGCAGGCATTCCGCGATTCAGACCGTTTGCAGCCGCCTCGCGCGAGGCTCGCCCCCCTTGGCTGCAATCGGTCTGTGGGGCTCCTCTGCGCCCACAGTCACAGCCGCGATCTCACGAGCCTCACGACGCCCGATCCTTCTCATCACGCCGCACATCGATCAGGCGGACCACGCCTTCGACGATCTGGAGACCCTTCGTGGCGGGAGCATCCACGGCCTGCCGGCCTGGGAAGCGCTCCCCGGAGAATCCGGCGGCGACACGGAAATCGCCGACGCACGAAATCACCTCTGTGCGGAACTCGCGAACCAGAAACGCCATACGCACGACGAACCATGGATCATCACCGCCCCGATCCAGGCGCTCGTCCAACCCGTTCCCACTCTGAATTCTCTCACTGCCAACGCCATCGAGTTCCGCGTCGGCGCCGACATCGACCTCGAGGCTGTCGCCCGCTGGCTTGTTGCCCGCGGATTCGAACGACTCGACCAGGTCGAGCAGGCCGGCGATTTCGCCATTCGCGGCGGCATCATCGACATCTTCCACTCGACCGACATCGATCCGTTGCGAATCGAACTCTTCGGCGATGAAATCGAGTCCATACGTCGATTCGACGTCGCCACACAACGTTCCGTCCGAACGCTCGACAGCGCGACAATTACACATGTCGCGACGGACGCCGCAATTGACCCGAATCTGACGACAAATTTCGCGAGCTACCTTCCGGACGACTGCATCGTCGTACTTCACGAACCTGTCGAATCCGCCGAAGTCGCCAGGACGATCCTCGAACGCCTTGATCAGCCCGTCGGTCACTTCCCTTTTGACGCCGTCATGCGGAACCTCGCGCCGTTCGCGCAGCTGCATCTCGGCCGATTCCCGCTCGCAACCGTCAAGGACGCGGATGCCTATCGCATCACGACGGAACCGCCGCCGAAGTTCGACCCGAAACCAATCGACGCCGTCCAGCAGTTGCTGGGGCTGTCGCGCGACCAATCCGTCATCGTCTATTGCGACAACGCGGGCGAACGCGAACGATTGAACGAACTCGTCGCGGAGCGCTCGACAAACGACGCGGCGCCGAGCCGATCGACGGAGAATCTTCACGTCGAAATCGGCTATCTGACCGAAGGCTTCGGCTGGCGTAACGACGACGCCGACGGCTCGTTCCTGGCCATCGCACATCACGAGGTCTTCCATCGCCACGTTCAGCGCCGACGGCTTCGACCGATCGCAACCGGCCGAGCGATCGATTCATTCCTCGACCTGAAGGAAGGCGACTACGTCGTTCACGTGCTGCACGGCATCGCCAAGTTCGCCGGTCTGCGCACCATGAAGAAACGCGGCGCTCGATTCGGTGAGGAGTTCCTCACGCTCATCTTTGCCGAAGGCGCCACGATGCATGTGCCCGTCGCGCAGATCGATCTCGTGCAGAAGTACATCGGCGCAAAGGGCACGCGTCCGCCGCTCTCCAAACTCGGCGGCACGCGATGGAGCAAGACCAAACAAAAGGTCGAAGAGAATGTCACCGATCTGGCATCGGACCTCTTGCGCGTGCAGGCCGAACGCGCCGGCAGCACGGGCATCGCCTTCCCGCCCGATACCAACTGGCAGCGTGAGTTCGAAGCCGCCTTCGCCTACACGCCGACGCCCGACCAGAGTGACGCCGCGAAAGCGATCAAGAACGACCAGCAACAACAGCGACCGATGGATCGACTCATCTGCGGCGACGTCGGCTTCGGCAAGACGGAGCTTGCCATTCGCGCCGCGTTCAAAGTCGTCGAATACGGTCGGCAGGTCGCCGTGCTCGTGCCGACGACGGTCCTCGCCGATCAGCATGAGCGTACGTTTCGCGAACGGATGGCCGAGTATCCGTTTCGCATCGCCTGCCTGAACCGCTTCCGTTCGACAAGCGAGATCAAGGACATCCTCGGTGAAACGCGAAAAGGTCGCGTCGATATCCTGATCGGCACGCATCGCATCCTCTCGAAGGACGTGAACTTTGCGGATCTCGGCCTCGTCATCGTCGACGAAGAGCAACGATTCGGCGTCGAACACAAGGAACGACTCAAACGCCTGCGCTCGACAGTGGATGTTCTGACGCTGACGGCCACGCCGATTCCGCGAACGTTGCACATGTCCATGATCGGTCTGCGCGACATTTCCAGCCTCGCGACGCCGCCGATGGATCGCCGCGCGATCACGACGCGCGTCGCCGGATGGGATCCTGACATGATCAAGGAGGCGCTCGTTCGCGAACTCAATCGCGACGGCCAGGTTTACTTCGTGCACAATCGCGTTCGCACGATTCACTCGATCGCCGATCGCATCCGATCGCTCGTGCCCGACGCACGCATCGTCGTGGGTCACGGACAGATGGGCGGCGACGAACTCGAAGCCGTCATGTCGCAGTTCGTTGCGCACAAGGCCGACATTCTCGTGTCGACGACGATCATCGAGGCGGGGCTCGACATACCAAACGCCAATACGATCTTCATCGACCGCGCCGATCGCTTCGGACTTGCCGATCTGCATCAACTGCGCGGTCGCGTCGGCCGCTACAAGCATCGCGCATATTGCTATCTGCTGCTCGACTCGAATCGACCGATGACCGACTCGGCAGCGCGGCGACTGAAGGCGATCGAACAATGCAGCGAGCTCGGCGCCGGTTTCCGCATCGCGATGCGCGATCTCGAAATCCGCGGCGCCGGCAACATTCTGGGCCCGGAACAATCGGGCCAGATCGCCGCCGTCGGCTACGACATGTATTGCCAGATTCTTGAAGGCACTGTGAAGCGCATGCGCGGCGACAAGGTCGACGAGCGATCGAGCGTTCACCTGGAACTTGACGTCGAGGCGTACATTCCGCGCGGTTACATCGAGAGCGATCGACAACGCATGGACTGCTATCGCCGTGTCGCGACGTGTCGCACGCCGGAAGATGTTGAACAGCTGGAAACGGATCTTCGTGACACATTCGGTTCGCCTCCTTCGACGGTCGAGACGTTGCTGGCGCTTGCGGAGATTCGCGTGCGCGCCGGTCAATACGGCATCAAGACGATCATGCGCAAGGAGCCGGATCTCATCTTCCAGTTCGACGGCGAGATCAAGAAGCTCGAAGCGCTCTTCACCAACGCCAGCGGGCGGGCGAGCCTGCCGGATCCGAACACGCTGCATTGGCGATTGCCCGAACATTATTTCCACGGCGATTCGATGCTGCCTGTCTTGCGCAACCTGTTTCGTCGCGAGAACACGAAGCTCGAATCGCCCGAAGAGAAGGTTGCGGCAAGTTCGCCGAAGGCTGATTCACGTCCTGCGCCGCCAACGAAAAAGCAAACGCAGCATCGCAACAAGCCCCTGCGCGCGACGCCCAACGCCCGGCCCGCCGACGCGCCGACGAAGCGCCGACGGAAGAAAACGAATCGGTAGCCCCAGCGAGCGGCCCGGCCGGCGCTTTGCGCTGCAAATCGGCGACCGTTTGCATGCAGTCGTTCGGGGCCAACTCCTTTCGCAGCAATGCGTTCGGTCGATTGCACGAATTTCCACCCCCCGCAAAACGGCGCAAAATCTGCAAAATCTCCGATCGTCGGGTGTGGGGCTGAGTGTCGTTGTGCTCGCGGGATACCACACACGGGACCTTCGGCCCCACGCGATTTGGAAAAAATCCGGTCGGCGTTCGCTTGCACGAGCTTTCCGAGAGTCAAGTGCGGCGGCGGCATGGCGTTGGATGCGCTTGCGGCGAAAACGCGGACGTGCAAACGGCCGCAAAGTGTCGCAAACTCTCGCAAATTCGTGCCATCGGCGCGGCGGTCGGTGGTCATTGCAGTGTCTTGGTACGCGTACAGCATGACAGTTGATTGCCTTGATCGGTGTTCCGGTGAGTTCCGACATGGGCGCGCGATCAGTGATTGGTGAGGCGGGAAGTTGCGCGACTCACGACGTTATGGCAATTGACGGCGCCGGGATTCGTGGATCTCTGGTTGGGGATTTCAGATTTGAAATTTGAGATTTGAGATTCAATACTTGAGATTCAAAATTTGAAATTGGAAATTTGGGAATTAAGTTTTCAGAGCTCGGAGCAAACCCGGGGTTGCGTTTCGGCCGCTGCTCGGGCTTCACTAAATCGTCGGCAGGCTTGTGTCGCTCTTTCAGACTTGCGCCGCTTGTTCAGAGCTGATTACGTTAGCCGAATCGCTCGCTGTGCGGACACGACGCGACTCGCGCCGCCCCTACGGGACGGCATTCATTCTAACCAATCGTCGTTTTCCCACCCTTGAAAGGGTGGGCTATTTTCGATTCGTCCCTGACGGGACGGCGCCGTGCGGACATTGCGGGAAACGTGTCACTCGATCACTCCTGGACCGCACTAGTGAAATCGTCTGCGACCGGATGCAGCGTTTGATGTACAAACTGGTGATGGGCGATGCGCCCAGTTGGCGGGTCCGGTTCGCAAGATGCGACGTCACATAGCATTCGGGTCAAAACGGAGACGCACAGATGTCAATGCGCAGTCGATTTGTCAGCTGTCTTATCGTTTTCGCGTCGGGCAGTTCGGCACGCAGCGCGATTCACTACGACCTCAGCGCGACGGACGATTCCAACGCGCCTGTCACGATAGACATCGTCGTGGAGGCCTCGCCGGAAGAAGTCTTCGACCTGTGGACGAGCACCGAAGGCGTGAAGGAGTTCTGGGTCGCCGACGCGATCATCGAACCCAGGATCGGCGGCCGGTACGACCTGCTGTTCGAACTGCCGGAAGAAGCGGAGGGGCCTTATCACTTCATGTATCAGACGCACATTCTTGCGGTCGAGTGCGGCAGGTCGCTTTCGTTTGAATTCCGCAGCTATCGATGGGATCGGGATGATCGAAATCGCGGGGACGACTTCCGCGCGATTATCTCGGGCGGCACGGCGGGAACCGGCATCACAGAGGAGGCGGTGTTTCGCGATTCGTGGGTGGAGTTGCGTTTCGATTCGATCGATGGCAAGCCGGGAAGAACGAGCGTTCGGCTCCAGCACTATGGGCTCTCGACGTTGTTAGGCGACGCAGGACGCAAGTACATGGAGTTGCGCTGGAGTCGTGTGCTCAAACGCCTGAAGGATTGCTGCGCTGAATGCTCTATGTAGCACAATGCAGAGCGGACCATCGCCACGACACGATCGAAACGTAGACGTCGCGAGCGCAGAGCGGAGAATCTCAGATTTGAGATTTGAAATCTGTGAAGGTGAGTTGGTTGATGCAGACGAATGGTCCGCGGTGCGGACCCTACTACTATTTTCGTTTCGTCCCTGACGGGACGGCGCCGTGGGGACACGGCGGCTTCTATGAGCGTGTGTTTGTCAAGGGGCGGGATTTTTTGACGGATAATGTTCCAGGCTTCTGATTCGTGCTCACCTTCCGTAGCTTTCGATGCGGCCGGGGCACATGAGATTTTGCAGGGGGAGTGGCCCATTCTCTGGAATCGATCTGCCGGCGGTTCTTTCAACCGTTCGACGATCAAGCCGCCACGTTCGGGCTCACTCCAATTCATCCCGTCGTTCTTGACCCGTTTCACGCTCCTGTCCGCCGCGACCTTTTCAACGCCAGTCGCCGGCACTTTTTCGTCTTACACCCTCAGCATGATTCGACCGATCGCGGGGCCTTCACCCAATCGGAGGCCTCGCGACGGTCGGATCATGCGGCCGCACTCACGCGCTGTGGTGCGAATTTCGATTGATCCCGCATCATCGCATACGCGATCACCAACAACTTGCGAGCCGTCGCGACGATGGCCTTCTTGTACCGATCCTTCCTGCCGCGATGGACTCGCTCGAAGAAGGCGCGCATTTCGGGGTTGCGTCGGATCACCACATGCGCCGCCTCGACGACCAGCCAACGCACCACGCTGGCGCCGCGCCGCGATATACATCCTTCGCGGCCGCGACCATCCGAGACATCCAGCGTCGGCACGACCCCGAAGTTACTCGAGAACTGTTTGCCATCGCGGAAGCGTTTGACGCCGTCGGTAAAGGCAACGACGGCTTCTGCAGTGCGCGGTCCCACGCCGGGAATCGTCTGTAGCAGCGCCACGTCCGAATGCAGCCTGGCGATCCGATCGAGTTGGCGATGAATGTCGTTCAGCTTCTCGTCGAGCCCGTCCAGTTCCGCCGTCTGCGATTCGACCATGAACTGACGAAGTTCGTCGAAGGCCAGCGACGAGAGCCAGATTCGTCCGACTCGCGTCCAGCAACTCCTGTGCGGGCAGCGGTACAGGTAGGCGCGGAGGATCGAGCGAATCTGGTTCTTGACCCTGGTGCGACGCTTCACCACGGTGCGGCGATGGTTGATCAGCGCCCGCCACGCGGCGATGTCGGCCCTCGGCAGATGCACCGTCGGCACCTGGTTCAGATAGAGCAACGTCACCAACTTGCGTGCGTCGATCTTGTCGTTCTTGCGACCGTCGCGAAAGAGCCACGGGATCAGGGATGGGTTGGCGACCAGAACGTCGGCGGCCAGGGGTTTGACAATGGCCATGATCGCCTGGGCATGAGGACCGATCTCGAAAACGGCCTTGCAATCCCCGTTCAGCGGCTCGAGCACTCCACGAATCGCCTCGGCGGTCGTCGGGACCTTCACCGTGCGATATCGACGCCGTTCGTCCGCCGTCGGATCAAAAATGCAAATCGTGGTAGACAACAGATGTACGTCCATGCCAACATATAACATTGTGTGTTCCTCCGTTCGTGAGATAACCAAACCCGTCTCTAACAACTTGGGTCAATTATCCCAACCGGGGGAACACGCTCATAGTTTCTCTGAATGTCCATCGCGCCGTTGCCAGCTCCGAGGCAATGTTCTTTACGCGAACATCTCGCCATTGTATGCCTGGTGCAACGTGGCGCTGTCAGCGGCGCTGGACGATTCGGGTCTCGCTCGGCGAGACCATCTCGTATTGCGCGTCGCGCCACCAGATCCGGCGTTTGCCGATTGACGAGAGGAACAGGTTCATGTGAAGACCGCCGCCGAAGCTGAGCGTGGCGCCGACGTCCCACGCGAAATCCCGCCATGTGAGATCCGGCGGCGACAGCAAGCGCCTGAGCGCTAATTGTCGGGCCACGGCGCGTGCGCCGGCCAGCGCCATGATGGCGGCCCAGCCTGCCAATGCCAGCCAGCCGGCTGTTTGAGAGCCATACCAACCCGCCAGACTGCAGATCGTCAGGGCCGCAACGGCGAGACCGCCGATGGTCAGGTTCACGATCAGTACGAAGCTCGATCGCCAGAGCGCCGGATGGCAGATCCGCGTGATGATCATCTGGCGTCGCGCGAACTCCATGAAGCCCGAGAGCGTCGTGCGATCGGTGCTTGCGACGATCGCCCGGGGGACGAATCGGATCGTCAGGCCCGCGTCGCGCGTCGCTCGCGTCAATTGGTAATCGTCGCTCAGCGCGTGGGCCCAATAGTCGCGGACCTTCATCGATTCGAACCGCTCGCGGCGCAATGCCATCGAGCCGCCCCAGCAGAAGTTCAATCGTTCGTCGGCCAATAGCGACGCCGTCGCCGCGTTCCATGCGCAGCGCACGCCGGCGGCGAGACCACCGAAGGCCGTGTACCAGCGATAGCCGGTGCTGACGCCGACGCGCTCGTCCTTCAACGGCGCCACGAGATGCGCGAGCCAGTCATGGCCCGGTACGGCGTCCGAGTCCAGAAAGACAATCACGTCGATGTCGTCACTGACGCGCTCGACGGCCGCGAGGAGGTTGTGCACTTTCTGGCCGCGATCCGCCGCGAGCCCGGCTTCGACGAATTCGTACGCGAGATCCCGCCACTCCGACGCCCAGCTCTCCAGCGCCTTCCACGCCGAATCGTTCCGCGATTCCAGCGTGAATATGACGCGCGCGGGGCGCAGCGTCTGCGATGCCAGCTTGCGCATCGTCTCGTGCAGTTTCTCGTCGACGCCCTTGCACGGCATGATCACGGCCACGCGCGGCATGTTCGCGCCATTGACGTCGATGACATCGTCCCGCTGAAGCGCATCCCGTACGAATCGATTGAACGACAGGCCGTCCCACAGCGAATATGCCGCGTGCGATGCAGCGATAAGCCAGAGGAATGCAACGATCAGATAGACTGTCTGCTCGGAGATCATGCCGCAACAAGACTCATCGCGCCGGAATGGATGGGCAGGCACGCCGCGCGAGGCCGCATCAGCGATCGCGCCCCGAGACCGACTTGGCGGCGCCGGCCGGCCCGATTGCCACCAGGACGTCATTAACGTTCACGACGTAATTCGGCCCGGGATTGACGTGCGACTTACCGTCGGCATCGTGAATGGCGACGATCATCAGATTCGCCCGCGTCCGCAAGTCGAGATCGCGGAGCGATCTGCCCGCAAGCGACGAACCCTTTTCGACGAGTATTTCCTCCATCTCCCATTCCGATGCGTCGGTCGTCAGGTCGACCAGCTTCGACACGGCGGGTCGCGCCAGAAGATTAACGATGCGTGATGCACCAATCGATTGGGGGCAGATGACGCGCGTGGCCCCGGCGCGAAGCAGCTTGCGCTCTGTGTCGGTTTCCTCCGAGCGGGCGATGATCGGCAAGTCGGCTCGAAGTCCGCGGGCGGTCAGAGCCACAAAGACGTTGTCGGCATCGCTGCGAAGCACTGTGACCAGCGCAGAGGCGTGTTCGATCCCCGCTTCCTCGAGGATCTTGTCATCGGCCGCGTCGCCGAGAACGTAGTGCATGCGCTGATCGGAGATCCGCGCCGTCTGCTCCACATCGTGCTCGATAATGACGACATGCTTGCCGCGGTCCGCCAGCTCGGCCGCAATCTGGCTTCCCATGCGGCCGAAGCCGCACACGATGAAATGACCTCGCAATTTCGCGATTCGATCTTTCAACTTCTGTCGCCCCAAGATTGACCGGAATTCACCGCCGACAATCATAGCCTGCATGGATGCGAAGGCCAGAGAGACGACCAGAACGCCGACGGCGATCACGAGGATCGTCCACCATTCGGCGCTCGGGTCCAGATTGAATTCCTTGCCGTAGCCGACTGTCGACACGGTGATGACTGTCTGAAACACCGCCTGTTGAAACGTGATGTCGTCGACAATCAGGTAATAGCCGACGGCGCCGACGAATATGACGCCGAGCAGCGCGAAGACGGAGAACAGCAGTTTCTGGCGGGCGGGCATGGATCGAGTGTCGCCTCTCGTTGAGTTGTCGCAGACTATAGCCAACGATTCCCGGCGGCTCAATCAGGTGCCGAGCCGGCCGGTTCGGGGTATCCTCACGAATTCGCCGTGGATCGCGCGCGAGAGGATACCGCGGGGCGGAGAGAATGCCCGAGTCGAAAGTCAGCCAGTGGGGATTGAAATGACGAAGCGAATCGCCGTCCTCGGTTGCGGCCGCATCGGCGCAACCATCGCCAGGGATCTCGCCACGGATCCGGAATTCAACGTCAGCGTCTTCGACGCCAGCGAAACCAACCTCGCAGCAATCCGACAGACGGCCGGCATCGAAACGCAGCAAGCCGACTTGTCCGACGTCGCTTCGCTCGGCAAGGCGCTCGAACCGTTCGATGTCGTCGCCGGCGCCTTGCCGAGCCGGCTCGGATTCGCCGCCCTCCGCAGAATCGCCGAGATGGGCAAGCCGTGCGCCGACATCTCCTTCATGATCGAGGATCCGCGGCAATTCGATGATATCGCCAAGAATAGCGGCGCGACGATCGTGTACGACTGCGGCGTCGCGCCCGGTCTCGCCAACATCTGTATTGGCCGAAGCCATGCCGAACTCGACGAACTCCACGACGTCGCCTACTACGTCGGCGGACTCCCCTGGCGTCGAAAGTGGCCGTTCGACTACAAGGCCCCCTTCGCGCCGGCCGATGTCATTGAGGAATACACGCGTCCCGCCCGGCTGATCGAAAACGGCGTCGTCGTCGTCAAGCCCGCACTCAGCGAAGCCGAGCTTCTCGAGTTCCCCGAAGTCGGCACGCTGGAAGGATTCAACACTGACGGACTTCGCAGCCTCCTCGACACGATTCCCGCGCGAAACATGCGGGAAAAGACGTTGCGCTATCCTGGACACTGCGAGTTGATGCGTGCATTCCGCGCCGCCGGGCTGTTCGACGACAAGCCGATTCGAATCGGCGACGCCGATGTGAGACCGATCGATCTGACGTCGAAATTGCTCGCTGAACAATGGCGGCTGGAATGCGACGAGCCCGAATTCACGGTCCTTCGCGTCGTTGTCGAGGGGATCTATCGCGGCAGGTGTGTGCGTCACACATACGATCTGTTTGACGAGACCGACATGAAGACGCAGACATCATCCATGGCCCGGACGACGGCATTCCCGTGCACAATCGTCGCGCGTATGCTGGCGAGCGGGATCATGAACGAACCCGGGGTCCATCCGCCGGAGTGGATCGGTCAACAGCCGGATCGATTCACGCAATTGAACGATGAACTGCAGCGTCGCGGCGTTCAATTATGCCGCAATGACGCCGATTGCTGAATCGTCGCATTGCATTGAGGCCCGCCGAAATCTCGAATTTCGGATTGGCCCCGACATCAACCGCCGTTGAGCAGATATTGCACAAAGGGGTGAATATCTCGCCCGTCATTCAGCCCGTCGTTGTTCATGTCGGCGATGCACGGGTGCGCCGGATGCAGCGGCTGGCAAAGCAGCACGGCCACGAATTCCTCCGTCGTCAACGGTATGCAGATCGAACCGTTCAACTGCAGGTACAACGATCGGAATTCCTTCCAGTCGTCGCAATCCACGTCGCCGTCGAAGTCCTGATCGAACGTCGCGCATGGGTGCGGTTCGACGACGATCGATCCTTGCATACCGACTGCAATATCCGGCTCGCTGAAGTAAGGATAGCTCGCCTTCGGATAGGTATTGAGAAAGGCGGCGTCAAACGACACGCTGAAGACCGAGCCGGCGCCCGTCGGCGGACCGGAGGAGAAGGCACCGTCCGCCACGCCGGACGAACCGCTGACAACGTTGTGGGGGCCGTCGATCCAGGTCCATGTGACGGTATCGCCCGCCTGAATCGTCAAGTTCGCCGGATCGAAAATCGCGCCGGGCCCGACGTCCACGCTGTGCGTGACGCTTCCGTCGTCATCGTAGGAAGTGCCATCACCTGAATAGCATCCGACGAAGGCTTCGCAATCCGTGCTGGTGAGTTGATGGTCGCCGTCAAAGTCGCCGGGAATGCGCAATTGAATCGCGCTGTCGAGCACGAGTTGATCGACATTACTCGACTTGAGAATCGTAAAGCCCGTGATTGCGTCTGTGGTTGCCAGGCCAAGCTGGTCCGCCATCGCGAACCGCGAGAAGGCGCCGCCGCCGGTCGATACGAAAATGTCCGCCGGGCTGAATGTCGAGCCCAGCGATGGCGATCCCGGTGAAAGCGAGAATAGAACAACCGGCCCTGTCACGCCTCGCCCCGGCCCGCCGAGGAAGACGGTAAATCCGCTGATGTCGTCGCCTGCGCCGTCGGGCGTGGCGATCAGTCCGAGCTGATCCGCATTGATGAACAACGTCTCGCCGCCCGGTTGCTCCGGCGCGGCGTCGAAGAAGATGTTTGCGCCGCTGGGGACACCGGGAAGCGTGAACAGGCTCGGACTGCCGCGTCGCAGTGAGAAGAAGACCGGCCGCGGAATCGTCGGATCCCCTCCCGGCAACGTGCCGCCGGGTCCGCGCGCGCCGCCTGCGCGAGCACCTGCCGACGCACTCGACGCGGATACGACGGCGTCCACGCCGTCTTTCATGGTTCCACTCAGCTGCGCTTTCGTCGGCGCCTTCTCCGGCTTGAGATCCATGTCGACGCCGCCCGTGTCGCCCTGGTTGATCACGAGCGTGTTATTGGTTGAAAACGTACGGCCGCCGCCGGTATCCGGGATCAGGCCGCCTGCGTCGAAATCGCGCGTCGTCATGAACAAATCGCCCATCGCCTGATTCAGGCCGGCTTGGTTGAACACGTTGAATGGTCGATTCTGTGCGACGAGCGCCGCATCCGGCATTGTGAGCCCCGTCGACGATCGCGATACGCTGAAGACGATCACAAATGGATCGCCCGGCAGGAATTCGCCGGCGTCGACGGACAGACCGTCCAGCTCGTCGAGCGGCGTCAGGCCGAGACTGATCGCCGGGATGACGATGGACGGCCCCGGCTTGGCGAGCACGTCGGCGGGCGTGATCCCTGCGACGCCGACGGTCGGCGACGGCGTATCGATCGAATACTGCACAGGATCCAGCGGCACGTCGGCGTGGGGTTGACCGAACGCAAACGACGCCGGGATCACGATTGCGAACGCGGCGATGCCCAGCGATCGAAAGACACGCGTGAGCGACTGAGTGACTGAAGTCATGGGCCTGTCTCCTGCCTCCGTTTCTATCGTGGCGCACACGTGACCCGAACCACCGCGGCGAGCAAGAGCGAGGCATGCACGGATGGAGTGGCGGATCGAGTGATTCGCGGGGCGAAACGGCCACGCGCCCCACGATTCTACCCGATTCCCGCTCAGAATAGGACGATCCGGAAACGCAAACGGCTGTCGATTACCGGATTTTCATCGAATCTTCCGAACTGGATCGCTCCTGATGGAAGTGGGGCGGCCCGTTCTGGCGCGGCGTCAATCCTCGGATTGAGCCGCCGGGCCGATCCATGGCGGCCAGGCCGGATCGGCATTCATCCGTCGGCGCAGCATGCGGGCGAGAAGGCTGAATTCCTCGAAGTCGTAACACGCCTCGCAGGAACGGAAGAACGCCTCTGCCTCTCGGCGATCGCCCACACCCAGCGCGACGCAGCCCTGGAAGAAATAGGGCGGCGACTTCGCGTCTCGGACGACATCCTGGACGTCCGCGGCTTCGAGGGCCATGACGTACCCTGGCTCGGCGAGCACGCTCCACGATCGGCGCCACCACTCTTCCGGCGCCGACGGCCCCAGGCCCGCCGCCATGTCCACGCGAGTTTTCGCCTCTTCGAGCAAGCGGCGAGCGCCGTCCGCATCGCCGAGGACATGCAGCAGGCACGCCGTCGACACGGCGCTGCGGTAGTCGTTCACGCCGAGGTGGAGTTGGCGAATCGCTTCGATGGTCCGCGCGTCGGGTGCGGCGCCGGATTGCTCGAAGGAAATCAGGACTGGAACCAACCGCTCGTACCAGATTCGCTTCAAGTCCGATTCGAGCGGCAGCCGGCTCAGCTTGTCCACGTCCGCCCGCGCGGCGTCCAGATCCCCGAGCCAGTAATAATCGAGCCATCGATATTCCAATAAGTCGATCTGATCCGGCACGTTCTGTCCGGGATGGATTACTTTGTTCCGCACCTCTACCGCGCGGCGCAGTTCTTCGCTGGGCGCCGTGCCCAGCCAATCGCAGTAGCGGCACGCCGCCCCCGTCGATCGATCGGCTGAGGGTATTCGCTTGTCAGCTCGATCGGCGTGAGTCGCGTGGAATCTCGCGCGTTCCTCCTCGCCAGCGAACGTCCCCAGCGGTTCGCTGCGATCGCTGACCGACTCCCAGAATTCCGCTAGCGCCGCAAAGCCTCGTGCACTGTCGTCACCTCTTGCGATGGCATCGTCCGCGTTCATCATCGCGGCAGCGAATCGCTTTCTCGCTTCAGCAACATTGTGGTTCGCGAGATGAATCTCCCCTCTGATTCGATTTGCCAGTGACATCAGGTAGAGCGGATATGCGTCAGCACGCTGATCGCAGGCCTGTTCGAGCATTCGCTCGATCGTGCCGAAATCATCGGCGTTCCGCGTGTGATACATCTTGTGGTTCTTCGCTCGCGCGAAGTGCAACATCGCTTGCGCGAACGGCGGCTTTGTCGGCTCACTCCTCCGCAGGCTGATGGCGCTCTCTAGATCGGCCTCCGCTTCATCGGGGTGCTCGCGTACGCGGGCCAGGGCCCGAAAAAAATAACCGTATTCGCTCGTCGGACCGCCGAGATTGTTCGCCTTTTCAATCCACCGATCGCACTCGTCTTCTCCGACAAGTTTGCGCGACACCCACGCAAGGATGTACATCGTCTCTGTGTCGTCGGGCTCGAATTCGAGAGCCTGTGTCAGCAACTGGACTGCATCGGACGGTCGCTCAACGACGTGACTCAGCCCGAGCGTCCTCAGGTACGGCGCCTCATCAGGGCCCATCGTGGCCACTTTCGCCAACTTCGATCTTGCATCGTCACCCAGTCGATAATTGTTGCTCGCAAGCATCTCGTAGGCTTCCGCGACTGTCTTGTTCGCTTCGCGCCGTCGTTCCGCCTTTGCCTGGATACTCCATGCGACGCCTCCGACAATCATCAGAACGACGAGCACGCCAATCGTGAACTTCGCCGGATGACGCCGGACCCACTTGATTCCCTTCTCGAACAGACTCACGCGCCGGGCGTGGATCGGCTTGTCCTCCGCAAACCGACGCAGGTCCGCGGCCAGCGCTTCGGCCGTCTGGTATCGACGATTCGGCGACTTCTCCATCGCCCGAAGACAAATGGTATCCAGATCGATCGGTATGTTCGGATCGTGCTTTCGCGGCGCCGCCGGCTCTCGATCGCGCACTCGCGCAATCACCTGCTCGCGGCTCGTTCCCTCGAACGGACGCTTGCCCGTCAACAATTCATACAGCGTCACGCCCAGTGAATAGATGTCCGTCCGCGCATCGATCCGCTCGCGATCCGCGTCGACCTGTTCCGGCGACATGTACGCCGGCGTCCCCAGCATTTCTCCGGTCACCGTCATGTTCGGCTCGTCGAGCAATCGCGCCAGGCCGAAATCCGTGATATGAAATTCGCCGTCCTTGCCCAACAGCAAATTCTGCGGCTTGATGTCTCGATGGATCACGTTCGATCGGTGCGCGTGTTCCAGCGCATCGGCAACGGACGCGATCAGACCCGCGATGCGCCGATAGTCCGCGCGTCTGCGCGGCGCCGAGCCGTCCATTCTCGATATGCCGCTGATATCGCTTGACGATCCGACGCCGCTCGTCGCCACGGCGTCCAGACCGGACAGAATCGCCGATCGATCGTCCTTCATCAATCGGCCGAGGTTCGGTCCGTCGATCAGCTCCATCGCATAGTAGAAATGACCATCCGACTCGCCCTGTGCATAGACCGGCACGATGTTCGTGTGATGCAGCTTCGCCGCGGCCTGTGCCTCGCGCACGAAGCGTCCGATCGCGGACTCCGTCTGGCAGACGCTCGCCGGCAGGACCTTTAACGCGACGACTCGATTCAGCGTCATCTGCCGTGCGCGATAGACGACGCCCATCCCGCCGCGGCCGATTTCATTGATGATCTCGAAATCGCCGAGCAAGTGGCCCGATTCAAACGTGAACGATCGCGCGCGTTCCCGGGTATCTCCCGCGGACGAACCCGTACGCGACGATTGCTTCCACGCCTGCTCCTGTCGGCGCCGCGCATGCTCGATCGCGTCGATCAGCTCGCGCGTTTCGCGCAGAGCGCGACGACACTCGGGGCAGTCGTCGATGTGCGAACGCATCGCGTCAGCCTGCGTCGTGTCGAGCTGACCTTCGAGGTAGTCGAGAAGACACTCTTCGGCGGTCTCGCAGTTCATTTCAGTTCAGTTTAGATGGAGGAATCGTCGAGCGAGCGAAGCTTGCTGCGGAGCTCGCGCGTCGCCCGTGAAATACGCGCCTTTGTTCCGGAGAGCGTCAGACCGATCGCCTCGGCCACTTCGTTGCGCGACAGCCCCTGAAAAAAGTACAGGATGACGACTTCACGCAGATCGTCGTCCATGGCCTCGACGACTTCCTGCACGCGCCGCGCCCGGTCTTCCTTGACGGCCTTGCCGGCAGGCGTCGTCGTCGGATCCAGCGGCACGACGGCCGCCGCCCAGATCCGGCTCGACGACTGCATCGCCGACAAGCGGACTTCCGGCTTCATCCGGCGAATCTCGTCGATCGCCCGGTTGCGCGCCACGCGGTACAACCAGCCGCGCAGGCTCCCCGACGGCGCCTGCCCACCGCCCGGGCTCAGGCACTTCATCATCACTTCCTGCACGATGTCCTCTGCAAGGGCTTCGTTGTAGACCATTCGCTGGCAGAAGAGGACCAGCTCAGACGTGTATCGATCGCGAATCTCCGCCACGACGTCCTGGTCGCCGTCGGCGAGACGCTGCATCCATTGTGCGTCGCGATCTTCAGCCATTCCTCGTCGTACCTTTCGAGAGAGATCGGCACTTGCGCCGACGTCAGGCATGCAGGCATCCCACGCACCGATTCGGGCGACATTGGCGAAACTTGATCTGTAAAAGGTACCGCGACGGCGGATCAACGGCAAATCCGCGGGCCGCAGTCATGCGGCTTGGATCTTCTGATCGTCTTCAAACGCGGAGTGCGGGCGTCTCGCCCGCAATGCGGATGGTTCGTGCGGGCGAGACGGCCGCACTCCCCGGGGTTTCAAATCGCTCGATTGACTGCGGCGCGACGCTAGTCATGCGGAGCGAACAGCTTGCCCGCGGACGGATCCCGGAACAATCGATGGCACGCGTTGCACGTCGTGACCATCTCTTCCAGCTTCGCCTGGACCAGCTTCGGACTTGCGCCTTCGCGCGCGATTCGGCCGAGCTCGCGGGACTCTTCCTGCAGAAATCCCGCCAGCTCCACGAAGCTCGCTCGTTGCGCTTCCGTCAGATCGAAATCGGCGGCCATCTTCGGCAGCTCGGCCGTCGACGCCGACAAGCGCTCCGCAATCGCGCCGATGGAAGAGATCCGCCGTCGTTCGCTCAACGACGTTCCCATTTCCTGCGGAAGACGTGCCAGCGACAATTCGTTGATCTCGCGCATCAGAATGCGCAGGCGCATACTGTGCTTGATGTGAGACACAGGCTCCGTGCGTTTCGAGATCTCGTCGATCGCCGGACCGCGCGAAGATGTCTCGCAGGATGCCGGCATCAGAATCAGAACCAGCGCCAGCGCCGACAATGCCGGTCGGCGCGTAACGCGACGCAAATAGTTGTTTAATGGTGCCATTTCGTTACTCCCGATCGTGTTAACTCGACCGGCGCAATCAGGCAAAAATGACTTCGCCGCACGCGATCATATCGCGCCTTTCGACGGGCGTCGGCGATTGCCCACGAAAATGTCGATAAATTTCTGCGGCGGCCGTTGACGCACTATCACGAAGCGATTCAATGACTTCTTGCCGTCGGCGTTTCGCCCGCGAGACGATGGGCATCGCCACTCAACACGACGTCGACGCAATGCCATGACGCGACTTCGAACCCTACGGATGATTGTCGTTTTCACCGCGTGCATCGTCGCGCCCGCAAGAACGCGGGCCGAAGAAGGCGCGAACGGACCGCCGAACGAACATCACTTTGCACCGCTCTCGCTGGACTCGCCTTACATGACCGGCGACTGGGGCGGCGCCAGAACCACTCTCGAAGAGCACGGAATCGTCAACCAGCTCTATCTCAACTACACGACACTCTGGAACGTCGGAGGCGGCCGCAAGCCCGGCGGCAAGCCCGCCGCCACGCTCGATCTGCTCACGCATCTCGATCTCGGCGAAATGGGCCTCATCGAGAACGGTCGCATCCTCGGCCACTTCCAGCGCATTCTCGGCAGCGGCATCAACCCGTGGATCGGATCGAACTTCCAGGTCGCCGACGACAATGACGGCGAGGGAAATCTCTACGTCGCACAGCTCTATTACGAGCACGAATTGATTCAGAAGAAGCTCTGGGTGCGCCTCGGCTTTCTGGACTATCAGACGATTGTCGACCGCAACCGGTTCAGCAACAGCGAGGACAAGCAGTTCCTCTCGCAGGCCCTCGACAACAATCCGTTGCTGCCGCTGCCCGAGAGCATCGGCGTCTCGATCGAATACAAGCCGACGGACTGGTTCACTGTCATTACCGGCTTCAGCGATATCGACGAACGTCGCCATCACAAACCGATCAAGTCGGCCTTCGACGGTCCGGACGACTTTGTCTTCTACTTCGAACCAGCGTTCCATGTAAACTTCGACAATCCGCTCGGACCGGGCAAGTTGGAAGGGAACTATCGCTTCGGCATGCTCTACGACGGCGAAAAGCACGAGATCTTCGCGCATCGCAACCTGGAGGGCGAACGGTTCGAGGATGAGAAAGGGAACGACGTCGGCTTCTACATGAGCTTCGACCAGGATCTGTTCCGTGAGAACGACGTCGACCAACAGGGGCTCGGGTGGTTTTTCCGTTACGGCTTCCGCCACGGCGAAATCAGCCGCATTCAGAACTACTGGTCGACGGGCTTCTCGTATCTCGGACCGATCCCGACGCGAGACAAGGACACGCTCGGCATCGCGTTATTCCAGAACCTGCCGTCGGACGCATACCAGTCGCGCATCAATCCGTGGGCGCACGATGAGACGGTCGTCGAAGCCTATTACTCGATTCACATCGCGGATTGGCTCTACATCACGCCCGACGTGCAGTACATCTCCAGCCCGGGGATTGACGACAGCGTAAGCGATTGCGTTGTGGTGGGCGTGCGGACGAGAATCAGCTTCTGATCGTTGTGTGGGCCGTGCCCATCGGCGGGTGACAGTCCTCGCAAACATTTGTTAGATCGTCCCTTCAGGACTCTATCGATGTGATCGCACCTTAACCCCGGGCTGCGTTTCGGTTGCTTCGCAACCTTCACTTGCCCGGGGCTCCCGTAGGTCGCTCTTTCAGAGCTGCCGAATTCACTAACAACCCGCGTGCATTCGGGTTCGGCTTTGACTGACGTACGAACATCGCTGACACGAGAATCCGCTTTCGTATCTCCTCGCCGCGGGAAGCCCACAGCACGCACTCACCAACTCGCACCCCCTCAAACAAACAGCCCGCCGCTTCTTGGCGACGGGCTTTCGGTTGCTTGCTCACGAACCGGCCGGGTCCTCGCACTTACGCGATCTGCTTCTCGCCGCATTCGCCGCAGAACTTTGCGTCGCTCGGCGTCTTGGCGCCGCAGTTGGAGCAGAAGCGCGCTGTTGCCACGGCCGCACCGCAGCTCATGCAGAACTTCGCGCCGGCCGGCACATTCGCATTGCACTTGCCGCACGTTGTCGCGCCGGCCATTGCCGCACCACCACTTTGCGTCGGCGCCGCGCTCGGCGTTTGCTGCGCGCCCTGCATGGCGTTGGCGATCATACCGGGCATCATCGCGCCCATGCCGACGCCCATGCCCATTCCCATACCGGCCGAAGCGCCGCCGCCCTCGTTCTGCGCCGAGTCGCGCATTGCTTTCGCGGCCTGCATCTGCATGTAGCGGTTCATATCGCCGATCGCGCCCATGCCCGAGCGCTCGTCCATCGACTTCTGCACTTCCTCGGGCGGTGTGATGGCACCGACGAACAGATCGACGAGCTCCAGGCCGAGTCGCTGGAAGTCGCTCTGCACGCTGCGCTTCGTGGCGACGGCGACTTCGTTGTAGTAGCGCGGCAGGTCGAGAATCGTCGTCATCGTTTCGCCGAGCACGTCCGTCAGCCGCGCGACGATCTGGTCGCGCAGGTAATCCTCGACGGAGCTGGCCGTAACCATTCCCTGTGTCCCGACGATCTCGCCGACGAAGAGCTGCGGATCGTTGATGCGCATCGAGAACTTGCCGAAGCTTCGCAGGCGCACCATCGACAGTTCCGAATCGCGGAACACGATCGGTTGCTTCGTGCCCCACTTCAGATCGATGAACGTCTTCTTGCTGATGAAATACACTTGCGCCTGGAACGGGCTTTCCTGCCACGGGATTGTCAGCAGGCGCGTCAGGATCGGTACGTTCGCCGTCGTCAGCGTGTAGCGGCCTGGGCCGAACGTGTCGTGGGCTTTGCCATCCTTGAAGAAGACGGCTTCCTGGTTTTCCTGAACGATGAGCTGGGCGCCGAACTTGATATCGGCGGAACCGCCAGGCGGCTCGCGATGCACCAGCGTGTCGCCCGTCTCGTCGAAAAACTTGATGACTTCTAGTCGCAATCCCATCGCTTCAGCTCCCGTCAGTCGCAGCCCGTGTCGCTTCGCCCGCACCGGAGGGGCACTTCGCCGCATTATGTACCTTAACGTACGGCCGAGACAAACGACAATTATAAAGGGGCCCGGATTCTCGACAGGAGACGGGGATGGGGCGATGGGCCGGAGCCTGACACCCTCAGGCTGGCCGCCTATGACGAAATGGGCAATGAGATTTGACGGACACCTTTACGGCGCCTGGATCGTGTAGTCGATCCAGGCGGTAAGACGCATTGGATTGGGGCTTGGTGTGGGAAACAGCGGCTTGAGATGTCGGGGCTCGGATTTCGAATTTGAAATTTGAGATTTGAAATTCCAGACTTGAGATTGGAAATTTGAGATCGGAAATTCCAGACTTGAGATTGGAAATTTGAAATCTGAGATTTGAGATTTCCAATCTTCGGTCTGAATCCCTGAATTCCCGCGATTGCACAGCCGGCCTACGCGCTACTTCCCGTACGCCTTATCGAGGATTCGCGTGATGACGACGTCATCCTTGAGGCGCCATCGCGGCACGACTTTGTCGTTGACATAGACGGTGGGAATGCCGCCGCGATACAGCAGGATCTGGCTCATGTTCGTCGTTTCTTTCGTCGGCTTGGCGCCGCTGGCGTCTTCCATGATTGCGGCCTTGACTTCCGGCGAGTTCATTTTCGCCGCGAATGCGTTGGCATCGAGACCGATGGCGTTCGCCTGCTGCACGACGCCGTCCACGCTCAGATCGTCGATATGCGCGTACACGTATTCGTGCATCTTCCAATAGGCGTCCTTGCCGCCGAGTTGGCCGGCCGCTTCGGCGGCGCGATGACCGATGCACGACTTGGGGAAGATCGTTTTGCTTGTCACGTCGTTACACGATTCATCCACGGGGAAGTGGCGGAAGTTGTAGCGCACGCCGCTCTTGCCCTTCATCCATTCGCGGATCGCGGCGTCGCATTCCTTGGAGCCCGGCTCCTGATAATCCGCGTAGATGTCGATGCGCACCTTGGCGTCGTCCGGACCTGTCGCCCATGATGTTCTGTCGGGCGGCAATCGACGCACGCCCTGGGCCTCCCAGTCGCTGACGCACTTCTCGGCGCCGGGCTGGGGATCGTCGAATTCGGGGCCCATGCGTTCGGGTTTCTGGGCGAGTGCGGCCTGCGCGGCGATCACCGGGCCGCGACGGTTGTTTGCAAATACGCCGAGCACTTCGACGCCGTTGATATACACCATCGGTGTGAAGTGGAGCCCGAGCCAGGTCGCCTCGTTGATATCGCTCTTGACGAGATCCAGCGTCGTCTGACTCGTCATGACCTGCGTGAATTCTGCATAATCGTATCCCATCTTCTGTACAGCCTGTGGCAATGTTGCATCCGTAAAGGAGCCCGACTGCTCAAACAGCCAATCGTGCATCTCCCAGAATCCAGCGTTTCCACCCAATATCCCAGCGGCCTCGGCCGCTCGCGCCGCCCAGCAGGCGTTCGGATGCATGTTGTGATTCAGGAAGTTCGGATTGCAGTCCTTGCACATCGGGAAGTGCTTGATGCTCAGGGAGACGTCTTTGTCATTCTCCTTGACCCATTTCATCATGTGCTCTTCAACGAGTTTGCAGTCGGGACACTGATAGTCCGTGATCATCACGACGCGGACGCGCGCCTTTTCGGGGCCGAGTCGATAGCGACCCGTGAACGCGCCTTTCCACGGCTTGGCGTTCGGATCCTTTTCATCCTTGGCGTCGGTCGTCGTAGCGCCGGGCGCGTTGTCCGGATTCAGGGCCTTGAGTCGTTCCGCTTCCTCGGCCGCCTTTCGTTCAGCCTCACGCCGCGCTTGTTCGGCCTTCTCCCTCTGATCGGCTAGAGCCTTCGTGATTGCGTCGTGCGTTTCTTCGAGTTTCGCTTCCTGGCTCGCCTGCACATCCGCCTTCGCCCGCGCATCGGCGAGGCCCAGGCCTGTCGACGCGAGCAGGAACATCACTGCCAGCGCGCCGACAGGTCGCCAGCCCGGCGATCGGCCTTGTCGCTTGTTCGTCTCCAACATCAACCAGAAGAGTAGATTGCTCACGTGTGCTCCCAGACAGTACATACAGATCAGCTTCTTCGTGAAGATGACCCCGATGAAGAACAAACTCACTAACACGCCGAACCGAACGACCCAGCGAAACGACTTGGACACGCCGCCGCGGCACGTCGCCCATGCGACGAACAGACCGACGAAATAGGCGAACCCCAGGAACGAGACCGGCCAGACGAAGTCGGCCGGCAGCTTCCCCGTCGGATCGAGTTTCCCCAGCGGCACCTTCCCGAAGGCGCTCGCCGCCGCCTCGGCGCAGCCGGCGCCTTTGCCGCAGCCGGGCATGGCCGTCGCGTCGAAGTGGCCCAGGACCAGGACGACTGTCATGCCGACGGCGACGGCCAGGAGCAGGAGCCCCAGGAAATATCGCGTCGGTGTCGGTCGCTGGTCCGCCACGGTCTTCGCGTCGTCGGACGCAGCGTAGTCGATTTGTGATACGGCGGCGGAAGTCATGGATGGCATCCCGAGATCAGGTGTCGACACGAGTTACGATTTCACAAGATGATAAACACTCGCGACGGCAGGGTAAAAGACGCGGGCCCTATTCGGACGCTGATTCGGCCTCGGATTCCGTCCGTTTCGCCGGTTCATGCGGTCTCGACAACTTTCGCGTTACAAAGCGGTTGCGCCCAATCCTGCCGGTCGGTTTCGTGTTAGAATACTGAAAGAGCAAAGCGGGCCAGGCGATCGCCTGTCGGGATTCCCCGGCGGGAGGAAAGTCCGAACTGGCCAGGGCACGGTGGTGGCTAACGGCCACCGGGAGCGATCCCAGGGAAAGTGCCACAGAAAACACACCGCCGATGGGCGCTTCGGCGTCACAGGTAAGGTTGAAATGGTGCGGTAAGAGCGCACCGCGCGGCTGGCGACAGTCGCGGCAGGGTAAACCCCACCGCCAGCAAGCTCACATAGGCGGCGAGTTGGTTTGCAGCAGCCGTTCGCGAACGCTGCAAACCCGCGAGGCGGCCCGCATCGCACCACGCCGCGGGTAGAGTGCTAGAGGCGGCGAGCAATCGTCGTCCCAGAGAAATGGTCGCCGCCCGATGTTTGGTGACGAGCGTCGGAAACAGAATTCGGCTTACCGGCCCGCTTTGCTCTTTCTTCTTTTCGTCACCCATCGGACATCGTCTCCGCCGGTTGGGTCATGGATCCAACGCGGTTGTTGGGTGGGCCATCCCTTCAGGAATGGTGGCGCGACTTGGCGAATGGACCCCCAGTTATTGCATTCGCAAAGGATGGGGCACCCATGCTTCACGGGAATGGTGGGCACGGCCCACCCTACGCAACTTCAGGGATGGCGAGCGCGACGATGGAGAATAGGAACACTCGCTCGTTATGATCGAACGATTGGATCGCGCGCGTATCGACGCGCTCCCACCACCGGAGGTGGTGGACCACCCGGCCGACCTTGCACTGGAGTTCCCCGACGTGATTATCGTAACGGATCATTCATGCCGGCAATGCTCCTACAACCTTCGAGGCCTGTCGGCGGCGGGCCGCTGCCCCGAATGCGGCGCCGGGATCGATTTGTCCCAACAACCCCGGTATCGTGGACTGGTCGCGTTTCTGGAATCTGTCGCGACTGCAGCGCTCGTTTTGCTGATCGTCGTCGTTGTCGTTCTGGACCTTGCATTCGCTGCCAGTGTCCATATTCGATTTGTCGTGATCGCGTGGGCGCTTGCTGCAATCGTCGCGGCCCCTTCCTGGTGGGTCACGAGGAAGGGAGGCATCGGCCGACTTTTCCTGGTCATTTCCGCAATGCTCGTTGTTCTGCCATACGTACCACATACGCGGGTAAAGTCGTATGCGATGTTCTACGCTTGCATCAAACCCGGCATGACGAGAACCGACGTGCTCGCGAGACTCGACGACTACTACCCGGACCGAGCCAGCACGGACGTCCCGACGGTTCGAGTGGACAGCGCCGACAGACTCTCGCTTACGCTGGGGGGCGACAACACGCCGTACAACGCCGAGTGCATCGTCATCCGATTCACGAACGGGATCGTCATCGCAAAAAGCTACAGTCCCGATTGATCGCGGGTGGCCCATCCCTTCACGGATGGCGGGCGCGACGATGGAGTAACGTGAAGTGCGCCCGCGACTTTCGCACAGCGCTATCGCACTGGCATCGTCGCGCCCCCACCGCCGGAGGTGGTGGCCACCCGGCGGTGAATCGGTGGGCACGGCCCACCCTACGCAACTTTCTGAATGGAAAGGTTGGGGCGCGCGTGTTTTCGTCGCCGCGGGGACGCGGCGGCTCTGAATCGGCGGGAGGCTGCGCGTATTCAGAAGTCGGGTCGATGACCCGACCTACGGGCTCGATCGCATGCCGACCTTGGGGGGCGGCATGGCACTCCGGCGAATCACCGCATTCCCCGCTTTAATACCCTCAATGTCCGAGGCCATCACCAACCCTTTCGATCGCAAGCCCAGTGAGCGCACCTATGCCGCGATCGGCTGGGCGCTCATGGCTGTTGTCGCGGGCATTTTCGTTTACCTCCGCTTCGTGCCGACGGATCGCGCCATTGCCTTTCGCCTTGTCGTCACGATGCTGCTGCTGGTCAACGCCCTCTATTGGCGGGTTGCCGATCGGCGTCTCGCTCGATTTGTCATCAACCCGAAACTCAGCGCCGCGTGTCGCGTTGCGCTGGCCGGGTTCATTGTCATCATCAATATTCCTGTCGCCGACATGATCGCGCGGGGCCGGATGCCCCACTATCTCGTCACTCTGCCGAGCTACTACGCCGACGCCGTTGTCATCTGGCATCTCAGCCTGGTGGTACTGATATCCACGATTTCGCTGGCGCGGCTCGTCGTGGTGCTGATCTATCGTGCGGTTATGTGGGTTCGCAGGCAGGTGCGCAGCGACTCGGCAACGAATATTGCGAACAGGGCGGACAACCCTTCGATCAACAGCGGCGATCCATTGGAGGCGGGTGTGGCGATCGACGTGGGCCGGCGCCGGTTTCTTCAGACGGCGTGCGTCACGCTTCCGGCGATCGCGCTGCCGTCCGCGGTTGTTGCCTCTCGTAGACAGGAAGGCGCGCTGTTGACGCGGCGTGTGCAGCTACCGGCGCCGTGGCTGCCGGAGCGTCTTCGGGGTTTGACGATCACGCATGTCAGCGATCTGCACGTGGGGCGACACTATCGAACCTGGATGCTCCGCAAGCTCGTGGACGTCGTTGGTGACTTCGATTCCGACCTCGTTCTGTTTTCCGGCGATATCGTCGATGTCTCCAACGACATGCTGCCGCCGGCGATCCATGCGATCCGGCAAATGCCGAGCCGCTACGGTATGTACCACTGCATCGGGAATCACGATCAGATCGACAATCGGGCGGAGTGGGTCGCGGCGATGCGCGAACACTTCAATCTGCTGATCGACGAGCGTCGCAGTATTGATATCGGGGGTGAGCGGGTCACGATCGCGGGACTGGACTTCGCGCGGCGCGACTTGTCGGAGCTCAATGTCCCCAGCCACGCCTACCATGCGCGGGAGGCGCTATTGGGGCACGATCCGGAGCGCGACGGGCCGGTCATTGCCCTCGCCCATCATCCGCACGCGTTCGACGCCCTGGCCACGCAGGGCGTGCCGCTGACGCTCTCGGGCCATACGCACGGCGGTCAGCTCATGCTGACGGCGCCGGAGTCCCATCTGGAAATCGGGGCCGGCAATCTGCTGTTTCGGTACATACGGGGGTTCTATCGACGGCCGAACGCGACGCTCTTCGTGAACGCCGGCGTAGGGAACTGGTTCCCGCTGCGCGTGAATGCGCCGGCGGAGGTCGTACAGATTCAACTGACGTAGCGGGAATCGTGGCGGGAGTTTCGATCGGCCTGCCTTACGCGCAGCTCGCAGACTTCGCCCTGGGGTCAGGGCGGCTCTGAACCGGGGATATCCTTCATCCTCACCATGATGCCATCCGGCGCTTCGCGCAACATCTGCGCATACCGAAGGATGCGCCTGCACGCCGGAAACCTGACGTAACATTTTGTAAGCACAGTGATAATTGACAGTCGATCGCGCTAATCTAGAATGCGTGACTCGCCCGAGCTTCGGGCCGCCCTTGCAGGTCGCCCACTCGCCGATAGCGAAAACTCGTTCAGCTTGAAAGGCCCGGCATGTTGTTCCGCCGCCCCTTCGTGGTTTACATAGCGTTCCTCGCCCCTCTGGCCTTTGCGTCGATCGGCGCGGCGCAATCGGACATGACGCCCGTCGATGCCGCCAAGCCCGCATCGCTGACGATCGTGCCCAAGCCGGGCGCCGACGCGCGCGCGATGCCGGATTTCGCCAAGTTCGATCGGTCTGCGCCGAACAATCTGCCGACCGGCCGGCGGGATGAGACGACGTCACTCGAGACGACGATCTGGTTGCACCTACCCGATCCGCTGAAGGCGCCTGAGGTCCTCGACAAGCGGCTGGCGATCACGGAATTCGGTCAGGATCTCATCCGACGTGAACACGAGGAGATCTACTCGACAACGAAGGGGCTGATCCGGGAGATTGATCGGCCCAACAAGATTCGACTCTCGCTGGACGACTGTCTGCGGCGCGCCGTCACGAACAACTACCAGATCAAGAGCGACGCCTACACTCCCGCAATCAGCACAGCCCAGATCGTGCAGGCCGAAGCCGTGTTCGATCCGGTCTTTTTCTTCAATGTGAACCGAAACAACACGGATCGACCGACGCCGTCGCAGTTGGTCGCGTCCGCCACGGACACGACTGCCTATCAGGCGGGGATTCGCAAACTGCTGGCGACGGGCGCCAACGTCACTGTCACGGAAGCGATGACGCGGACGGACAACCCGGGTTTCGCGTTCCAGACGCTCAATCCGTCATGGGTCCACAACTTCGTCGCCGAGCTGCGTCAGCCTTTGCTCCGCAATTTCGGCATGGATTTCAACCGCTCGCAGATCAACATCCGCAAGCACGAGCGGCGCATCAACGAGGAACAGTTCCGCGGATCCGTCACGGAGATCCTCTCCAACACGGAACAGGCGTACTGGCAGCTCGTCGCGGCCCGGCGGAACGTCGTCATCGCCGCGGAGATTCTGGCCCAGGCGAAGCTCACCTACACGCAGGTCAAGGCTCGCGAGGACTTCGACGCCTACCAGGTGTTGCTCAAGCAGAGTGAAGCGAACCTGCGCGGCCGAGAATTCCAGTACATCGACGTGAAGAACAATGTCCGCAACGCGGAAGACCAGCTGCTCAACCTGCTGAACGATCCTGAGCTGCCGATGTCGGCCGACTTCGAGCTGGTTCCGGTTGATGAGCCCATCGTCGCCGAGATCATTCACGATCGATTCGACGCCGTCGAGACGGCGCTCGAGCGTCGGCCCGAGATCATTCAGGCGCGGCGCGCCGTGGAGATTTCCCGGATCAACCTCGGCATCTCCAAGAACCAGGCGCTGCCGACGCTGGACGTCGTTTACCGGGCGACGGTCAGCGGTCTCGGCGCCAGCAGCGACAGCGCGTTCGACCAGATGACGACGAACAACTTCATCGATCAGTACGTCGGCCTGGAATTCGCGTGGAGTTTCGGCGAACGGGCCGAGCGCGCCGGGATGCGAATCGCCGCGTTCCAGCAGTCGCAGGCGGTCCTGTCGTACAAGCAAGCGCTCGACAACATCATTACGGACTGCCGCGTCGCCCTGCGAGGGCTGACTGTCAACTACGAGCAGATGGGCCCCAGTCACAAGGCGCTGCTTGCCGCGAACGAAAACCTGCGATCGCTGCAGGAACGACAGGAACGAAAGAGCCCCGCCGAACTGGACGCCGTCTTCAACGCCCAGGCCCGCCTCGCCGACAGTCGCCGCGCGCTGCTTCAATCGGCAATCGACTACAACATCGGTCTCGTCAACGTCGAGCGGGCCAAGGGCACGCTGCTCGAGTACAACAACATTTCCCTCGCAGAGGCCCCCTGAAGCACAATCGCCCCTCGTTGCTTATAATCCGCGCGGCGCGCGCCGATAGATCCGAATGAAACGCGCGCGATTTCCGGAACGCAATCGTCGCAGCCGATGACGTAGGCGAGGACGGGGGAGGATTCTCCCCTGACGTGCGACAGGACGCAGGACGACTCGGCGCCAATGCTCTCAGCGACTTCCACTTACTGGACCATCGCCATTGCGGCATTCATCATCGGCGCCGGCGGGCTCGCCGCAGATCGCCGCCTGCCCAATCCGCTCGGATTGACGCTCTTCTGCATGGGTCTGACTTTTGCCGGCGCTGTCTGGGCGATGGACAGCATCCGCGGCGACAAGCTCCGTCTCGACGACATCTCCGTCGCACTGGGCGTTGCGGCGTTCGGCTGGACGCTCGTGGGCGTCTTCTCTAGCGACGCAACGGCGCTCGGCGCGAAGGTGCGTCCCGCCGCGTTCGCCTCGGCCCTTGTCGCCGGCGTGGGCGCCGTAGGCATTCTCGGTTTCACGATGGGCGCCGCCGTCTGGCTGCGCGTCCTAGAACCGGACGCGGCCAGCACGACATTGAACGTCGAAGGGCTCATCGCATTCGCGCCTCTTTTCGCGGCGATCGTGCTCGCCATCTCAAGCCGACTCAACAGCGCGCTTCCGACGGCGCTGCTGCTCGTCGCAGCGCTTGCCGCCGTTTGGACGAGCCTCATGATTCCGGCAGTCGTCTGGGGCGCGGATATCCCCGCGACGATGCGATTTCCGCTCCAACCCGGCTGGTGGACGTGGACGTTCAATCTTCAGGCCTGGCTCTGCGCGATCATCGTCGGCGGAGCGATCATTCAGGATCGCATCTTTCGACGCCGTCGCGCAACGGCCTGGCCCGATCAGCTCGACGTCCTTCTCGAACCCTACTCGCGCTGGCCCGGCTACATCCACGTTGAGGCCACGCTGGCGGCGCTGGTGCTCATCCTCGGCGTTTTCCAGATTATTCGACCGGCCTTTCCGGGATGGCATCTCCCGATAGCGACATGCATCTGCGGTGTGATGACGGGAATCGCCTGCCTTTACATGACGCATCGGCGATGGAGCGGTAACACGGCGATGCTCGGCCTGACGCTGCTGTCGCTCGCCTACGCCGCGGCCGCATGCGCGATCGCGTCGCTGCTGCCCGACGACTCCGCCGCCGTTGAGTATGCGAAGCGGATACCGATTACGTTGAACGCGACGCTCTTCGGTCTTTGTCTTGCCGTCGCGCACTGGCTCTGGCTCGCGCGATTCTGGGATCAACAACTGCTCGATGGCAGGGCCTGGACCACGGCCGGCCGAATGATCGCGTTTGCGCAATCCTCGGCGATGTATCTGGCCGCGTTGTCAGTCATCATCGCATTTCAGATGGCGATCTGGCCCGAGCGCGCTCAATATCCCGATGCGGACGACGGCCTTTATCGAATCGTCTTCGGCATTCTCGCATTGCTGCTGTTCGTTCGACTGACGACCAAGGCTGCGCGCAAACTCGACAGCAACGTCTTCGCCAGTACGGCCGTCGCGCTGGCGGTCGCCCTCGTCATCTTCACCATCGTACGACTCCCGCACAATCGCGGGCGCGGCTGGCTGATTCAGTACGCACCGATCGTGTTGGCGGCGCTGACGCCGCCGCTGCTGTTGTGGGCGGAGCGGCTGGAGAAAAACAGGTCGTGGCGCGTATTCGCCGCGCCTATCTGGTTTCTCTCCCTCCTGTTCATTCCGGCCGTCGCGATCAGCCAACTGCTCAGCTCCCTGCGACTTGCGGAGGCCTGGATCCAGCCCGCCACACTGCTGGCACTTGCCGCCACATACGCCATTGCGGGACTTCGAGAGCATCGACGCGCTTTCCTCGTGCTTGCCGCCGTCCTATGCATCACGGCGTGGATGCGCCCGTGAAACACGACGGCTCTTGTTCGCCAACCCGCGTTTCCCTAAAGTGAGCGCTTCGCCGGTCAATCTCTGACAAACGAATCGAAATCGGCCGACAAGGCCGCCGCCCGTCGTCGGTGTTTTAAAGCGAATGTCGCGACATCTGGGAAGGAGCCAGCGCGATGAAGGTCGAACGCGTCCGTCGACTCCTGCAATTGCTCACGCTTCTGCGATCCGGAAGAGCCTTCGGCGCCGACAGGCTGGCGACGGAGCTCAGCGTCTCGCGGCGCACCGTCTTCCGCGATCTCAAGCTCCTCGAGACAGCGGGCGTCCCTTACAAGTTCGAACACGACGAAGGGAACTACCGGCTCGAATCCAGCATGTCCCTGCCGCCGACGCACTTGTCCATGGACGAGGCCCTCGCCCTGCTCCTGGCGACGCGGATCATGATGACGTCCACGTCTCATCCGATGTATCGCGCCGTTTCCGACGCCGCGCTCAAGATCGAAAGCGGCCTGCCCGGCCCCATTCTCGAACACTGCGGCGAATGGCTCGAAGGTCTCGACGTGCTGCAGGAGCCGATGTCCTCCGTCGAAACCGTCGCCGATCTGTTCGCGGATCTGCAGGCCGCGCTTGCGCGTCGCGAGCGGATTCACATTGTTTATGACTCCGTGTTTGACGGCGGCGAGATCCGGCTCTTCGTCGATCCGGTCCGATTGATCTTCGCCACACGCGGCTGGTACCTCATCGCGTGGAGCCATCGGCACGACGAATACCGCACGTTCAAGGTCGACCGCATCGTTTCCATGGAGTTCACTGGAGACGGCTTTGCGCCGCACAGCGATTTTTCCTGCGAGCAGTACTTCGGCAAGGCGTGGCGCATGATTCCGGACGGTACGGTCTATGACATTCGGCTACGATTCGACGCCGAAGTCGCCGCTTCCGTCGAAGAGATTCAGTGGCACGCGACGCAGAGAACGCGGCGCGACGATGAAGATCGACTGATCTTCGAGGCCGAAGTCGACGGACTGAAGGAGATCACGCCGTGGATTCTCGGCTATGGGGAGCATGTCGAAGTGTTGTCGCCGAATGAGCTGCGGGCGTTGATCCGCGACAAGGCGGCGCAGATTGTCGCCAATGCGCAAGTCGCCGAGAAGGAGGCGAACGCTTGAGAGCAATCGTTCAACGCGTGTCGTCCGCGTCCGTCGATGTCGAATCGGAGCGCATCTCGGAAATCGGCGCGGGTCTGCTGATCTATCTCGGCGTCGGCCAGGCGGACGACGCAACTCACGCCGAATCCCTTGCCAACAAGATCCGATTCCTTCGCATCTTCAAGGACGAGGCCGGCAAGATGAATCGCGACGTCGTCGAGGCGGGCGGCGGCGCGATCGTCGTCAGCAACTTCAGTCTGTACGGCGACGCTCGAAAGGGCCGACGGCCGGCTTACATCGCGGCGGCGCCGCCGGAGCGGGCCGAGGCGCTATACCTCGAATTCTGCGATCGACTTGAGTCCGCCGGCGTCCCGGTTCAACGCGGCCGGTTTCAGGCGATGATGGCCGTCTCGGCGGTGAACGACGGACCGATCAACATCCTGCTGGACTCGGAAAAACTGTTCTGACGCGGCGATTCGTGTCGAAATTGACCGGGGAGCCCGCCGAAGATCAGGGGTGACAACGGTCGTGGTCCCGCCTAGAATAATCCGCGGAAACACGAGCCGGCATCGGCCGGACGGCAGATGGAACGAGAAATTCCGTGCCGGACGCGTCGAATCGCTCGCGTTGCCGATTGTCATATCAGGGAATCGCGTCCCGGCCACACTGGAAACTCCCAACCGATCGCTGGACACTCGAAGTCTGTCGGATGTCGGAAAGGCGCTTCAATCCACGGTCGGCTCCCTGAGTGGAGATACGCAGACGAGCAAGGTAAAGAACGACCATTACCGCAAGCCGGTTGTCGGCCTGGCGGGGGGAATCGGCTCCGGAAAGAGCACTGTCTCTCGGCTGATGGAGTCGCTCGGAGGCGGGATCATCTCCTCTGATCGGCTCGGACACGAGGAGTTGCTCGCGCAGGATGTGAAATCGACGCTCCAGCGCTGGTGGGGCGACGTCGTACTCCAGCAGGACGGAGCAATCGATCGCAAGAAAGTCGCGTCGCTCGTCTTTGCGGATCCGGCGCAGCGGCATCGGCTCGAAGCACTGTTGCACCCGCGAATCGCGGTTCGACGGCGCGATCGAATGGCCGAGCTGGCGGAAAAGCCGCGGATTCGTTTCATCGTGATCGACAGTCCGCTGCTATACGAGAGCGATCTTGACCTGACGTGTGACGTCGTGGTCTTTGTCGACGCTGACATCGAGATACGTCGTGAGAGGTCCGAAAAGCATCGTGGCTGGCCCCCGGGGGAACTTGAGCGAAGGGAAAAATCGCAACACCCTCTGGACATGAAACGCGCCAGGGCCGATTATGTGTGTCAGAACAACTCCAGCCTTTCCGACCTGCAGCAGCAAGTTGAGCGCATTGTGAACAATATCCTGTCGGAGTTTAACTCAGTCTAAAGTCGACATCGGCGTCGTGGCCCAATTGAAGTCGTGTCCCGCGCCGCGTCGAGATTCCCTGGTGTTTTTTTCAACCGCGCGTTCGCCGATGCCCGGCGGTCACGCGCCGTGAGTCGCGGGCGTTTGGAACCCGTGCCCGATTTGGAGGATCGATTCGATGGCTAAGACGCAAGGCAGTGCGCGACCCCGTAAGAAAGTCGCTCGCCGGCCGGCCGGTTCGGAATCGCGAAAGCCCGGAAGACCGCCCGTGCGACCTGCAGCTGCCGTTAATGATGACGATACGCCGATGCTCGAAAGCACCGCTACGGCGCAGGCGCCGGACGACGACGGCGACGCAGCGCCCGTCAAGTCGGCCGAACCCGCCATGCATGAGAAGTACGAGCGGGTCAAGCAGGGCGATCTTCACATCACCGATCTCCAGCGAATGAGCATCCCCGAGTTGCACGAAGTCGCGAAGGCCGAGGGCATCACCGACTACACGCTGCTCAAGAAGCAGGATCTCATCTTCAAGATCCTCAAGGACCGAATCAATCGCCACGGCCAGGGCCTGATGTACGGCGAAGGCGTCCTCGAGATCCTCCCGGACGGCTTCGGTTTCCTCCGCAGCCCAGAGTACAACTACATCCCCTGCCCCGACGACATCTACATCAGCCCGTCACAGATCCGGCGATTCGGTCTGCGCTCCGGCCATGTCATCGCCGGGCAGATTCGACCACCCAAGGAGTCGGAGAAGTACTTCGCACTGCTTCGCGTCGAGGCGATCTGCTTCGAGGAGCCCGACAAAGTCACTGAGAAGACGGCCTTCGAAGATCTCACGCCGCATCACCCGACGAAGCGCATCATCATGGAATCGGAACAGACCGAAGTGAACATGCGCGTCATCGACCTCGTGACGCCGATCGGATTCGGTCAGCGCATGCTCATCGTCGCGCCGCCGCGCACGGGCAAGACGGTTCTTCTGCAGAAGATCGCGAACGCGATCACGCGGAATCATCACGACGCCTACGTCATCATCCTGCTGATCGACGAACGCCCCGAAGAAGTGACGGAAATGCAGCGGCACACGCAGGCCGAGGTCGTATCGTCGACCTTCGACGAGCCGGCCAGCCGGCACGTGCAGGTCGCCGAAATGGTCATCGAGAAGGCGAAGCGCCTCGTCGAGTACGGTCGCGACGTGGTGATCCTGCTGGACTCGATCACGCGTCTGGCCCGCGCTTACAACACGGAAGTGCCCCACTCGGGCAAGATCCTGACGGGTGGTGTCGACGCCAACGCGCTGCAGAAGCCCAAGCGATTCTTCGGCGCCGCGAGAAACATGGAAGAAGGCGGAAGCCTGACGATCATCGGCACGGCGCTCGTCGATACGGGTTCGAAGATGGACGAAGTCATCTTCGAAGAGTTCAAGGGCACGGGTAACAGCGAACTGCATCTCGATCGCCGACTCGTCGACAAGCGCGTCTGGCCGGCCATCGACATCTCCGCGTCGGGCACGCGCAAGGAAGAGCTCCTGCTCGATCCGAACGAGTTGCAGCTCACTTACAAGCTTCGCCGCGTGCTGGTGGATATGAACCCCGTCGAGGCGATGAGCCTATTGACGACGCGACTCAGCAAAGTGAAGTCCAACGCAGAGTTCCTCATGACGATGAATCTGGCGTAAGCGGGCGCCGCTGCTCTGCGAGCAGTGCGACACTGGTGCGCTGCTGGTGCTGGTGAACACCGCTAGTGCGAGATTCCCTTCTCGCACCCATTCCCGCAGGAATCGCTTCCTGCGATACCGAAAAAGCCTCAACGCCGCGATGACGTCCAACATCATCGCGGCTTTTTTGTTCGGCCTACGCGATTTCCAAACGCTCAACAACCCGACTGCATTCGTCGCCCCGGGGACGGGGCGGCTCTGAATGGGCGGCGCTATGATGGAGAGCGCCACGAGACCCGGAGAACACCTATGTGGGACGAACGCTACAGTGTTGACGAATACGTTTACGGAACCGAGCCCAATGACTTTCTCGCGAAGCATGTTGCGGCCTTGCCGAAGGGGCGCATTCTTTCGCTTGCCGAGGGCGAAGGTCGCAACGCCGTCTTTCTCGCAAAGCAGGGTTACGATGTGACGGCGCTTGACGGGTCCGACGTCGGACTCGCGAAGGCGCGGAACCTCGCCGAGCTACATGGCGTCCGCATCGAAACCCTCCACACGGACCTCGGCGACTTTGATCCCGGCGTTGAACAATGGGACGGCATCGTCTCGATCTTCGCCCATCTCCCCGGGGACATCCGAAAGCCCCTCTACCGTCGCATTGCCGCCAGCCTCAGACGCGGCGGTGTCTTCCTACTGGAGGCCTACACGCCCGATCAGGTCGGTCGCGGCACCGGCGGTCCCTCGACGACCGATTACCTCATGACTCGCGAGAAGCTGACATCCGAATTGACGGGCATGACGTTTACGCACCTCGAAGAACTGGAGCGCGACGTGATCGAAGGCGTCTTCCATAGCGGCCGCGCCGCTGTCGTCCAGGCCATTGCCGAGCGCCGCTGACGCGAAGGCGCAGCCGCAACATCATCCCCTGTGCACCTGGTTCAGTGCCCAATCTTCGACGCGCTGCCGCCGGTACTGGCGACTGCCCTCCGAGCGATACAGGCAGGCCGTCAGCCGACACTCGATGTGATTCCACGCGAAGAACAAGGTTGTCGCCGATTTGCGATTGTCCCAGTTCCTCGCCTCGATCGCGCTGAGCGCGACAAGCTGGCTCGGCACGGACGGGCGAATACTCCAGACGCCCATGGCGTCGACATACACCATCGATTGGTATTCCTTCCGCTCTGTTTCCGGCATATGGACTTCCATGAGTCGACGCAATCCATAGAGGTTTGCGGGCGGGCTCGTGTCGTGCATCATGTAGGACGCGACGGCCGATATTCTCATACCGTTCAATATTGAGGCGTATTCACAGCGGATGAGCGCTTCCCCGACGACACGCGGCCCGACGACGGACGCCGCCGCGGCATTCGCCTGAATTGCCCGCCAGGTGCGATCAGTTCGAAGCGGTTGCGTGATAATTTTTCCAAGTCGCCGGATGCTCAGAAGTGTGAATGCCGGCACGGAGGCCCTGTCCTCTTCCGCCAAGCGCATCAGGTACCGGAAGTACACTTGGCGGAGCATGTAGACGATGTACCCCGACGACAATTTCGCGCTTCGACGGTTGCCCTGAAGATGCGCCATCTCGCGACAGATGAGCGCCGCCAACTGATTCACCTGGAGATCGCAGATGAGTTCCGCCCCGACTTCGAGTCGAGGCCCGCCCGATGCGCCGCCGCGCGCGACGATTGACATCGCATGGAACGGCGACAGCACACAAGACGTCGGTGCCGGCACCCCCATGCGCTGACTCAACTGATAAACCAACTTGTAGAACCGCGGATGTTGCATCGGGTCGAGTTCAATCAAACATGGGGCGGTTCCGTCTGCGCCTTCGCGCAGAATTCGCCATTGCCGATACAGGAACCACCCCCCGTGCAGCAGCGGCAGGTGCACCAGGACAAGGCCGACGTAACTCATCGCGCCGCCGGTTCCATTCCTGAGACTGTCTACAAGCCGCAGGTCAATCGCGCCGATGCCGATGAAACAGACGGCGGCGACCACCAGAGTAACGGTCGCATACAGGGACAGTATCGCCGTGACCCTCAGCCTTGCCATGATGACCTTCGCGGGTTTCCTCACCGCCAGCCCTCATCGGATGGGGGCCGGAGCCGCCGGCGCGTCGCCTGATGAGCGCCGTGGGAGCCCTCCGACCGCCCGTGATCCGATCTGCGAATTCGAGTATATTACGCTCTGCAATAACACGCGTATCGCACCAGGAATTGCAGGACCAGACCCAGGAGACGCCGACATCATGGCCGCCCACGCCCCCGTTACCGCCGTCGAACCCGACGCCCTCGACTTCTACAACGTTCGCTCGATGCTCAGCGAGGACGAGCGCCAGATTCAGGACGCCGTCGCGCGATTCGTCGACGAGAAGGTCATTCCCGTCATCGGCGACGCGTTCGACGAGCACCGCTTCCCGGCGGAGCTCGTCCCGGAGATGGCGGAGATGGGGCTCCTGGGCTGCAACCTCGAAGGTTACGAGTGCGCCGGACTCAACAACGTCTCCTACGGACTCATCTGCCAGGAGCTCGAGCGAGGAGACAGCGGTCTCCGGAGCTTTGTCTCCGTCCAGGGCAGCCTCTGTATGTTCCCGATCCATGCCTGGGGTTCGGAGGAGCAGAAGCAGAGGTACCTCCCGAAGATGGCAAAGGGTGAGCTGATCGGCTGCTTCGGTCTCACCGAACCGGACGGCGGCTCGGACCCGGGCACGATGAAGACGCACGCGAAGCGCGACGGGGACGACTGGATCCTCAACGGCGCAAAGATGTGGATCACGAACGGCGGGATCGCCGATGTCGCGATCGTCTGGGCGATGACGGACGACGGTGTCCGCGGCTTCCTCGTCGACAAGGGGATGAAGGGCTACACCACGCGCGACACGCTCAAGAAGTACTCGCTCCGGGCGTCCATCACCTCGGAGCTCTTCTTCGACGACGTCCGCGTGCCCGAGGGCAACATGCTGCCGAATGTGAAGGGGCTGAAAGGGCCGCTGGGCTGCCTGACTCAGGCGCTACGGCATCACGTGGGGCGCGATCGGCGCCGCAATCGCCTGCTACAAAGGAAGCCCTCGAGTACGCGAAGGTGCGCAACCTCTTTGGACGTCCGCTCACGCACACGCAGACCATCCAGCGCCGGTTCGCGGAGATGACCCGTCGGATCACGACGGCGCAGCTCCTCGTCCTCCAGCTCGGACGGATCAAGGACCGCGGCGAGCTCCACCCGACGCAGGTGTCCCTCGCGAAGTGGAACAACGTCCGCATGGGACTCGACATCTGTCGGGAAGCGCGGGACATCCTCGGCGCGGGCGGAATCAGCATCGAGTACAGCCCGATCCGGCACATGATGAACTTGGAGAGCGTCATCACGTACGAGGGTACGGAGACGATCCACGAACTATCTGTCGGCAGCCAGCTCTGCGGCAAGCACGCGTTTTAGATTCAGATCCGCGGCGTACTCCGTCGCGACGTCCGCAGCAGTTCGATCGTGGGTCGGGTCATCGACCCGACAGGCGCGTCGAATGTGCGCCCCTTCTGCATGCCGGAATATTGCAGGTTTTTTTCGCGCGCCCATCGTCGCGCCCCCACCCATGAATGGGTGGGCCACCCGCCGGTGTGATCTGACATTCTCCACGGGATCGTCGTGAAAGAACCTACATCCAACGAACGTCGGGACTTCGTCGTCATAACCGACCCATCAGGCCCGCTCCCAATGACGTTGAGGCACGCGACATCCGGCATAGGCCTTGCTGTCGGCCTCGTCATTTCGATCAGCTCATACATTCTTGCATGGACAACATCGAACGCCCTCGCAAGCGTCGGCCAGTTGCTCATCTTCGTTGCTCCGGCCGGATATATGCTCCGTCGCCATTACAGAGTCATTGCCAACGCCGGCCGCGCGGCCGAACTCGGCTGGCGCTACGCCCTGAGCGCAGGCATCGTCGTCTATCTGATAGTTGCTTTCAATGTCATTGTCATTACGGGCGCCCATGTCGCAGCAGCTCTTCTAGTGCTCCTGGTCGGCACTCTTGCACTCGCGGTCGGCGTGGTCATCGCGACGGCCGCCTTCGTAATTACCTGGAGGCTCGTCCAGCTGACACTCCCGAAGTTCGTCGTCCAGGACGGCACCCTCTGCCCCACGTGCGCCTACTGCCTCGTCGGCGTCCAGTCGATGCGTTGCCCGGAATGTGGAAGCGCATTCAGTTTCGCCGACCTTGAAACCACGGAATACGAATTCCAGTCGCGATCGGAGATACAGGCAACTCACGCTACGAGCACCAATGACGCTCGCGCCAAGTGATTCCAGGACGAGCGGTACACACGTCTATCCGCGCTTCACGCAACCGAATATCGGCCGCCTGTTCCTGTTGAACGTCGCGGTGGGTCTGTTTGCCGTCACCAGCCTCTTGACTTGCATGGTCTCGCTCACGCCCGCCGTTCTCGTAGCGCTCACAACCGGTTTGTCGGTCGCCGTCACTCTTTGCTGGCCGATCTGGATGATGCGGCACTACTATGACGCGATCCTGACCACACGACGCGCGGCGTGGTTGGGTGTTTTCTACAGTCTCGGCCTCTTCGGCGTTCTGCTTGCGATCGCATTGAGCATGGTCGTGGTCAAACCTCTCGACACGACAAACTGGCTAATGTTTGGCGTCGATCTCCTCGCAGGCTCGATCGTCGTCATTCTCTTTGCGATCGGCTGGAACCTGCTCCTGCGATGGATGCCAGAGCTGGTGCGTCAGAACGGGACGCTTTGTCCCACGTGCGCGTACTGTCTCGTCGGCGTGCAATCCATGCGCTGCCCGGAATGTGGAAGCGCATTCAGTTTCGCCGACCTTGAAACCACGGAATACGAATTCCAGTCGCGATCGAAGCGGGCGACCTCGGAACAAAGGCCGACCGAATGTTGAAACCGAATCAACTCTCCGAGAACATCTTCGTCATCAGCCGCAAAGGCCTGCCGTCGCTTGGCGCAACAGTTCTTTCGTAAGTCGGGTCATCGACCCGACAGGCGCGTCGAACTTGCGCCCCTTCGGCATTCGGGAATATTGCGTGCATTACTCAGCGTTCCCATCGTCGCGCCCCCACCCATGAATGGGTGGGCCACCCGGCCGAAAATCGGGAGAGGTTTGATGGGATTCATCATTGGGAGAAACTCCGAGAAAGACTGGCACGTCTGCTGGAAATCGCTCATCGAGGGATGCCTTTGCGGCGCATTCATGGCCGTCGTCGGTGAAGCGATCTGTCGACGAATGAACTGGCATTGGGCCGCGATCACGGCACTCGCTGTATCTCCCTTCATATGGCCTGCAATTCGATTTCTGTGGGTGCGGAACTCCCAAGCCAGTGCACCGTCAATCGAGCAGTATCCATCCAGCTACAGCTACGGTTTTCTGGGGGCGATCATCGCCGTTGCGGCGCTTTACCTGATGCTTGGGGCTGGCAGACAGACTCCAGTCTTGCTTTTGGGCGCGCTTGTGCTCCTCTGCTTTCTGGGTGAACTCATACATGGAGTCCTGACTATCGTCATCATATTGATTGGGGGCTTGATTCTCTGCACTGGCTCCAACAGCGCCGAACACGACAATCCGCGCTGCCCAAACTGCAGCTATTGTCTCATCGGCGTACAAGCCATGCGTTGCCCCGAATGCGGTCATGGGTTCTCATACGAAGCGCTTGGGACCACGGAAGATGAATTCAGAGAGCAATCGAAGCGGGCAACCGCAGAATAAGGGCCAAGCGAATGTCGCAAGACAATCAACTATCCGGGCGAATTTTCGTCATCAGCCGCAAAGGCCTGCCGTCGCTTGGCGCAACCGTTCTTTCGTAAGTCGGGTCATCGACCCGACAGGCGCGTCGAACTTGCGCCCCTTCGGCATTCGGGAATATTGCGTGCATTACTCAGCGTTCCCATCGTCGCGCCCCCACCCATGAATGGGTGGGCCACCCGGCCGATCTTCGCCCCTCCCACCCGGCCGAGATTCCAAATCTGAGATTCGAGATTTGAGAGCTGAGATTTCGGATTTGAGAGTGCGCGAGAATCGAGCGTCGTGATGGCCCTGCGGCGCCGTGCGCACGTGCTCAACGAATGCCAATATCTTGTTGATCAGGCTCTTCGGGTCGTATCTTGCTGATCGCCTGAACCGCGCCGACGCCACATCCGACATCCAGTCTGGCATCGGCGGCAGGCTCCGCACCCCTCACTCCATCACAAACACGAACCGCTTCTTGAAGTGCAGGTAGTAGAGGCCGATCATGCGCATGGCGACGATCATCAGGTAGGTGCCGAACATTGAGATCGAGATGCTCCCGAAGGTCGTCGCCGCGAAACTGCTGATCGATGGAGAGAGCGACCCGGCGGGAAACAGCGCCGTCAGAAGGACCGCACCGCCGAGGCTCACGACCATCATGACGAGGAAGATCAGCGACAACATGAGCCAGATCGCCAGGTAGGGCAGAATCGTTTTGGCGATTGTCGGCAGCACGACATGGAGTCGAAACAGCGTGCCCGGCGATCCCAACGCGAACAGCAGGAACGACATCGGCGCCATGAATACGCCCGCAAGAAACCAGAGCGGCATCAGCGACGTCACAAACTTCGGCAGATCACCCGCGGCCGCCAGGATGGAAAGGCCGACGAAGGGCAGCAGGACGACGGCGAATGCGCCAACGAATTTCAGTGCGGGCATGAAGATGCCGTCGACCCAGCCGCCTTCGAGATCGAGGCCGGGCAGATCCTCCGAACCCGAGGCCGTTTCCTGAATCACGGAGAAGTAAAGCGAAGCGAACCAGCCCTTGATGACCAGGACCGCGAGAAGCGCAAAGCACCCGGGTACAGCGGCAACGAGCGCCTCGATTGCGCTGACGACGAAGATGATCCCCAGCGTGATCGCATTTCCGACGGACTGTGCTGGATAGATAAAGCTGACGAAGGCGTCCGCCCAGAACCCGCGCTTCGGGCCGGATATCGGATCGGCCAATCGCCTCGGCGGCTCGACGCCTGCAGCGGCGCCGCTCGCGTAGTTCACTTGTTCCGGGAATCCGTCGATCGGAACAGCCGCCGGTGCACTCGGCGCACTCAGGCCTTCCGCCGCAAATTCGAGCACATCGCTCTGGGAAAAATCGATCAGGCCCGAGCCCATCGCCGCGAATTCGTCGTCGAGACTCATCGGCTCCGGCGTTTCCGGCGCAACGGCGGGCTTCGCCGACGGGGATCGCCCCGCCTTCTCGGCCGCCTTACGTTCCGCCGCCGCGAACTTGGCGGCCGGTATCCGAAAAGGTCTTTTGCAACCCGGACATGCAATTTTCTTGTCCGCCAAGGCGGCGCCGATTTTCAATGACTTCCCACATTTGCAGCGCACGCGAATCGCCATGGCCCGAAACCTCCGACGCTGACTGTTTTCTCCCATGCCCGTGGCAGTCGAACCGACTGACGCCCCGATCTTACCAAATCGCCGGCGGAAAATCGTCTGTTCCGACGGACCGCCCCGAGTCGGCCACTTGCCAACCGACTCGCGCCGCCTTACACAGAGCGCTCAACGTCCACGGTATTCCGCCGTCGCCACGAGATTCGACGATTCGCCTCCGCAATGACCACGAAAAACGAAATCACCCGCTTCAACCTTCCGCCGGGCCGCGTCATCGGCGGCAAGTACGTTGTCGACTCCTTCATCGGCGGCGGCTGGGAAGGCGAAGTCTATAAAGTCATCGAGCGGCGCACGGGCATCCAGCGCGCCGCGAAGCTCTTCTTCCCGCAACGCAACCAGCGCGATCGCGCCGTCAAGTTCTACGCCACGAAGCTCAACCGGCTGCGCAACTGTTCGATCGTCATCCAATACCATCACTCCGAGATCCTTCGATTCAAGAAGGGCAACGTGACGTGCCTGATCAGCGAATTCGTCGAAGGCGAACTGCTCACCAAGTTTCTCGCGCGTCAACCCAATAAGCGGCTCGATCCGTTTCAGGCGCTGCACCTGCTCCATGCGCTCGCGCTCGGCCTCGAGCAGATCCACAAGGTGCGCGAATACCACGGCGACATTCACGACGAGAACATCCTCATCGAGCGCAAGGGCATCGACTTCGATATCAAACTCGTCGACTTCTATCATTGGGGCGCCGCCAGCGCTGCGGCGATCCGCGAAGACGTGATTCAACTCATCCGCGTTCTCTATGACGCTGTCGGCGGAAAGGAAACCTACAAGCTTCAGCCGCCCGAACTCAAAGCCGTCTGTTGCGGACTGCGTCGCGACCTGATTTCCAAGCGCTTCCCGAGCGCTCGCCAGCTCCGCGAGTATCTGGAAACCTTCACATGGACGTCGCAATGAGCGAAGACAACAACCTGATCATCGCCTGCGAGCGGGATATGACCGAACCCGAGCGGCACGATCTGCCTCAGGGACGCGTCGCCGTCTTCACGCGCGGCTGGCGGGATCCGGCCGCGGACGTCGTCGACCTCCGGGTGAACCAGGATGCGTTTCTCGTCGTCTCCGCCGGTGACGAACGCATCATGCTCGCCGTCGCCGACGGATTGGGCGGTCACGCCGGCGGCGAGAAGGCCTCGCGCGCCGCGCTCGAAACGCTCGCCGGTCACGTGCAGGAGGCGATTACGACGGGCGCCGATCTGCGCGAGGCGATCCTCAACGGATTCGAAGCGGCCAATGAGGCCGTCCAGGAATTGCGAATGGACGCCGGCACGACGCTCGCTGTCGCCGATATCGACGGCCCGCTCATGCGCACGTATCACGCGGGCGACTCGGCGATTCTCGTCGTCGGCCAACGCGGTCTCGTCAAATTGCAGACGGTCGCGCATTCACCGGTGGGTTACGCGGTTGAAGCGGGCATGCTAAACGAGAAGGAGGCGATGCATCACGAGGATCGCCACATCGTCTCGAACATCATCGGCAACGAAGCGATGCGCATCGAGATCGGACCGACGATCAAACTTGGCAAGAGAGATACCGTTCTGTTGGCGACCGACGGCCTGTACGACAATCTACACACGAAGGAGATCGTCGACACGATCCGCAAGGGACCTCTCGAGAAAGCCGCAGACGCCCTGCGCGACCGCATCGAGACGCGGATGGTCGGCGAGCAGGCGCCGACGCGGCCGAGCAAGCCGGATGATTTGACGTATCTGCTGTATCGCAGATCGTAGGTCGGGTCATCGACCCGACATCGACACCCGTGTGTCCGCCACGCCGTGTCACCTATACGGCACTCGTCGACCGCATCACCTCTCGTCGCGATCGGACCAGGCCGATACCGTAGGACTCATGACTGAATTCCGCCGCGCACATCAACCCGGGGGTACGTTCTTCTTCACGGTCATTACGTACGACCGTCGCCCGATTTTCCGCGACCGAACGGCTCGGTCCCTGCTCCGTTTCGCGATTTCCGAAACGCAGCGTCGACGGCCCTTTGAGATCGATGCAATCGTGCTCTTGCCGGATCATCTGCATGTCCTGTGGACGCAGCCGCCGGGCGACTCGGACTTCTCAACCCGATGGCGAAAGATCAAAGAGTCATTTACCCGATCGTATCTCGCGTCGGGTGGACATGCTGTCGAAGTCACTCCCGGACAGGCGCGGAAGTCTCAGGCCGGCGTCTGGCAGCCACGATTCTGGGAACACGTGATTCGAGATGACGTGGATTTTCGCAGGCACGTGGATTACATCCACTTCAATCCCGTGAAACACAGTCACGCGACCTGTCCGCACGCATGGGAATGGTCGTCGTTTGCGCGATGGGTTCGAATGGGCGTTTATGAGCGGGATTGGTGTTGCGCGTGCGATCATTCCAATGTGGATCCGCCGGATTTCTCGGGGATCGCGGGCGGTGCTGGCGAGTGACTTGGGGTCGATGACCCGAGCTACGCTTTCAGGGATGGGGTCGCGGCACTACGAATGGGCGACGCCGGCGAAGAATGGCGACGCCGGCGAAGGCCAGAAGCAGAGCGGATGACGGTTCTGGCACCGGCATCAAAGAGAGATTGGCGTGTCCAGAAATCTCAATGGGAGCATGCATCGGAATGCTGGAACTGGTGCTATCACTGGTCATCGTGAATCTGATGCGGTATGGCGATCCGGCAGGAATCAGGATTTGTTCATTGACCGTGAACGATCCGGCGGCAGGCTGAAACCACGACGTGCCTCCACGAAAGTCATGATCCGACAGAACGCCAGTTGGGTCGGTTGCGAGATTCGAGATCGCGAAGAACCCGTCGAATCTGGCGAGGTCGGTAGCGGCACTCGAATACTCAATGTCGATTTCGACTGTCGCTATCAAGTCAACGCCGGCAAAAAACTCAAACCACCGCGTCACGGTCGCTGTGTGGTCAACAGCATTCTCAATGTGCTGTTCGAATTGGAGATCGAAGATGCCGGTGTATTCCAGCCAGGAGACGTCGAACATGGAACGCGAAAAACTTGAACCCAACCCCGTATCTTGAAGGACGTGCACCGGGTTTTGTGGGACGTCAATGGACTCAAGATCAGTAATGGTCGAAGGCCCGCTGAAGTCCAAGATTCCGGTCCGAAGCCGAAAGAACGAAAAATCAAACGCGGCATGGGCGGTGGGGGCCGCAAAGGAAAGGAGACCCCAAATGCAAATCTCGATTTGAACCAGGCGTTTCATCGAAGTCACTACGTCCCCGACCGACCCGGATTAGCAGCATGTAGGCGGAATTGGTGCGCCGTGAAAAGAGGATCGGCAATCTCGGCGGCGGCGGCGAACAAGGGCAGCACTGGCGGCCCCCGCGAAAAGCAACGCGGTGGATGGTTCAGGCACCGGCGTGAGCGAGAAATTCATGTAACCAGAAACATCGATCGGGGCATGCTGGGGGGAATCGACGCTGATCGAATCCTGAGACAAGCTGTGAATAATTCTGTAGCTGGTACCGGCTGGCAGCAGGACAGAGTCGTGGGTGACAAACGTGCCGGAGGCGGGCTCCAAGGTGAGGGCACCGCCGCGGTGGTTAGCGACGTAATGCGGAGGCCAGAAAACGGTGAGGTCACGCACAAAGATCTGGTACCTAAAGTCAGCCCAATCCATGGGCGAGGACGAAAACTCAAGCTCGGTGTCGACCGTCAACAGCAAGTCCACGTCGGCGAAGAACTCGATCCGCACCTCGGCCGTTGTAAGGAACTCAGGTTCCGCGATGTGCTGATCGACCGCAGCATTGAAAATCCCTGTGTAACCGAGCCACGAGACGTCATATTGCGTGCGGGCATAACCCGTGCCGATGCCGGTGTCGAGCAACGTGTGAATTTCGTTGTCCGGCGTACTGATGTTCTCGTAATCGCTGATGACCGTCGGACCGCTTGAATCCTGTGTGATCGTAATTAGGCGAAAGAACGAAAAATCGAACGCGGCATGGGCGGTGGGGGCCGCAAAGGAAAGGAGACCCCAAATGCAAATCTCGATTTGAACCAGGCGTTTCATGGCGACTTCCAACTCAACAAAGAGTGACGAGGTTCCTGGTCGGTTTTCCGGCCACCTGTTTAGATCATAGCCTGCTGGTCCATCTCAATTCAATCTTGGAGCCTTGACATGATTCGGTTGGCGGCGTGATTGGGGCCGCCCGACTGCGCGACATACTTGCTGACGCCGGCAAAGTTGTCTCGGTGAACCTTCGATTCACGCGAGGCTACATCCCGTCGTTCCATCATGGCGATGAACATTGGGTTGGTCGCGATCTTGGCGCGACTCGCAGATCGTGTCGGGTCGATGACCCGACCTACGCGATCTCGATGTCGCGCGCTTCTTGTGTCGGGTCGATGACCGAATGGCATGAAGCTAAGCCGCGTGAGTTTTTCGGAGTTTTGCGCGGATTTTGGATCGTGATTGGGTGAGCCGCAGGTACGTCTTGGGTCTGCGTTTGACGGCTCGAGGCTCGATTCGGTCAGGTCGATTCGGGAGCTTGTCGGCGGCGACGAGTTCCAGGAGTCTTTGTAGCAAGGCGACACGATCGCTGTGTGCGTGGAGGATTTCGAGGAACGGCGCCATCGCTGTGATTCGCTGCCGCGCTCCGTCGAAACTCAGTCGTCGCGGATCGCCATCGCGACTCCTCGCCGCGCGCCACATCAACGAACGAATCAGGTTGTAGGCCACGGCGTACATGTACACTTCCTTGCGAACGATATCTGGCGACTTTCCCCGGAGCACTTCCATGTTCAGCGTTGTCTTCAGGCTCCGCAGGTTCAACTCAGCCATCCAACGATCACGATACAACGCGGCAATCGATTCGGCCGAGTAGGCCGCCTCGTCAAGCAAGGTCGTCAATACCTGGATGTGCTGCGTGCGGAATCCGTACGCAGCCACAGTCGTTTCGACCCGTCGAACGTGCATCGATTCCGGCAACACCGCCCATTGTTCCGGCGAAAGATGTCGTATGCGGTTCTTCGGCCGACGCCACACGATCAACGTGTCGTTGCGGTCCAGACGGCGCAACGGCCGCAGATTCGGAAGCGGTGCTTCATTCAGCCGCAGCAGCACGTCGATGCCGTGACGTCGCCATTCCGCCACGTCTGCATAGCTTTGATAGCGCGATCGGCAACGATGACATCGCCGGAATCAAACCGCTGGAGCATGCGTCGCAAGAGGGGAAGTTCCTGCACGCGAAGCGCATCGACCGTCAGATCCAACAGGGCGCTGCTCGCATGACAGAAGATCGCCGTCAGGCGAAGTTGTGGAAAACCGCAGCCGGGCTTCTGACCATGGGGTTGCGGAAATGCCGCCTGCAACGCCGGCGTATCCGGCATGCTGATCGTCGCGCGTCGATGATGCGAACGCGACGTCCGCACCAGCGCAGCGTGTCGCCTTACGCGACCGCACACATCGTCGGAGATGCGCCCGATGGAGTGCCTCGAACCACTTCAGCGGGAGTCTGCCACGCGCCTGTGCATAGCGCTGGGATCACCGGATATCGAACATTGTGGTTCGCCGTGTCGCTGAATATCGCGAGCGAGAGATCCGCTGATCGTCATGGCGACGGCCTCGCGGCAAGCGCAATTGCTGACGAGGATCTGTCGCAGGAAGGTCCACACAATGACAGTCGGCGTCCAAAAGCAACGCCGGCCGCGATACCCGACCGCACGACTGATCGCATCGATGGTCGCCTGTGGAATAAGAGAAAAGTGACATTCGGAATCGACAAGCCCCTTGAGCCCACGGGCGGCAACCCTCAAACTACGCATGATCGACCTCCTGTCGTAACGGTGCCTTTACTTGACAACACCATTGCAACGGGAGGTCATCTATTGCGCAACCGCTTGTAAGTGCGCGTCGTAAAAGAAGTTATGTCTACATGCCATTCGGTCGATGACCCGACCTACGCGGTCTCGGCGTTGCGTGCTTGTCGTGTCGGGTCGATGACCCGACCTACGCGATCATCGCCCGAGGTAATCCATCAGCAGGCGCACGCCGAAGCCTGTTGCACCGATCGGGGATGTCGGCAGCGCTTTGTCCGTCGTCGCTGTGCCTGCGATGTCCAGGTGCGCCCATGGCGTCTTGTCCGTCACGAATTCCTGCAGGAATGTCGCCGCCGTGATCGCCCCGCCGGCGCGGCTGCCGATGTTCTTCACGTCGCTGTCCGTCCCGGCGATCTGTTCGCGATAGATTGGCCACAGCGGCAGGCGCCACAGCAGTTCGTCCGTCGCTTCACCGCTCGCGAGCAACGCGTTCGCCAGCTTGTCGTTTCTCGACATCAAGCCGGCGCACTCGTGGCCCAGCGCCACTTCGCAGGCGCCTGTCAGCGTCGCAAGGTCGATCATCGCGCTCGGCTTGAACGTCTTCTCGGCGTAGTGCAGGCAATCCGCAAGGACGAGCCGCCCTTCGGCGTCCGTATTCAGCACTTCAATCGTTCGGCCATTGCTCGCGCGAATGATGTCGCCCGGCCGGTAGGCATCGCCGGAGATCATGTTCTCCGCCGCGCCGATCACGCCGATGACGCGCTGCTTCACGCCCAACAAGGAGCACGCCGCCAGCGCGCCGACAACGGCCATGCCGCCCTGCTTGTCGTATTTCATGTCGGGGATGCTCGCCGCGGGTTTGATCGAGTAGCCGCCGGTGTCGAGCGTCACGGCTTTGCCCACAAACACGATCGGCTTCGACTTCGCGCCACCCTTGCCGGCGTGCTCCAGGATGATCATTCGGGGCTTGCTGCTCGAACCCATTCCGACGGCGAGGAACGCGCCAAACTTCTCGCGCTCCATTCGCTTATGGTCGAATACCGTGCACTTGAGTCGGTACTTCTTCGCGATCGACTGGCACATTCGCGCCAACGCTTCTGGATGCACGATGTTCGGCGGCAGATGCCCGAGGTGCCGCGCTAGGTTGACGGCCTCGGCGAGCTTCGCCGCGTTCGTCGCCGCCTTCCGCGTCGCCGACAGCGTCTTCGCAGACGTGAGCAGAGTCAGGTTCGCAGACGCCGCGTTCGCATCCGTCGCCTTCTTCTCGCGCAGTTCGACGAATCGAAATCCGCTCAGGCAATACCCTTCGACCCACGCCGCCGCCTCGGCCGCAGTGTCGAACGACTCGCCCCATACCGCCGCGCGTCGCACACGGGTCTTCCTACACCAGTCGTATGCCAATCCTGCGGCATTTCGAACGTGCGCGATTCCGGAATCCCCCTCCTTCGTGATGCACACCAGCGCCGCCCGGCCGAATTTCGAACTCAGCGGCAGCACCTGCGACTCGATCGCCCCGACCGACTCGCTGCCGTGATATCGCTCGACCAATTCGTTGATGCGGCTCTTGAGCCGCGAATCGATCCCGCTCAGCGATGGCGGCGCGATCTTCCCCTTCTTCACACGCACGGGTATGAGCAACACGTCGGCCCCGATTCGAGGCGTCAGCGTCTTACAGTCCACAGTCGGCATTTCAATCTTCATCAGTGTCTCGCTTCCCAAGTCCGTCGAACGGGATCGATGCTTCGATCATCCCTGACCATCGGCCGGATCCTGCGGCAGCACACCGATGTGCGCCCGCCATGGACCGACCGCCTCCTTGTACTGATACGCCATCGCCTTGGCGATCTGATGCACGTGGTTCAGATCGTGCGCAACCCACGTGGCGATGAGTTGTCGCAGCGTCACAGCCCCAAGGACGGGATGAACGCCGCGCCAATCCAACTGTTCCCTGCTCAACTGCAGGGATTCCAGTTCGGCGAGATTGACCTCTCGCAATGCGGAGAATTCCCGCAGCAACGCTGAGATTGACTTCCCCCGGCTCGCCTCATACATCGCATAGCGATCGAACGGCTCGAACGGAACCGACTCCCGATGCGCCAGGATGGTACGAAGCCGGGGCATCCAATCCGTCTTTTCGCCGTGAATCAAGTGTCCGACGACGTCGAACGGGCTGAACGTGTCCTTCCCATAATTGCCCGTGATCCACGGATCGCTGAGACCTTCCAACATGGCCGTCAGCACGTTCGGCGTCCGCCGAAGAACCTCGATCGCCTGTTGGAATTCAAAACACATAACGAAACACCCACTGCGCGATCACTCGTTCAACAGTCGCCGCTCGAACGGACCAGTGAGCTTAGGACCGCACCGACGTCAACGCAAACTCGGACGTAGATTCAACAATGGCGCGCCGGTCTCGCCCCGATATCGATTTTGATTATCGCTCCGCAAAAGCTCTGTTCGTCCCAGATTACCCGGCGAGAGGGCCGGGCGCGGAGGCAGTCGCCCCAATTCCGAATCAGCCGTTTGAACTCGCGTCGCCGCACTGCATAACATCCGCGACGCTGGTACCACAGACCCGCGTCCTCGTAGCGATTCACGCATCGAAAGTGGCATGAAATCGGGGGGATTTTCGCCATGACGACCACAAACCGCATCCGCACATTCACATTCAGCCTGATGGCCGGCCTTGCCGTCGCTGCGAACGCCAGCGCAGGCGTTCTCGACTTCGACGGCTTCGCGCACGGTCAGATCATGACCAATCAGCTGCAGGCGTCCGACGGCGTGACGATTTCGGCCGACAATCCGAATCGCGCCTTCGACATCGCCGCGATTTTCAATACGAATTTCGCCGGCATGACGCCCGATCCGGACCTTGTCGCGCCCTGGGACGCCGGCAACCTCGCCCCGAACACGAATCTCGGCAATGCGTTGATTCTGTCGCAGACGAGCACGCTCTCCGCCCCCGGCATCCTCGCGGTGCCGAATGATGAAGGCAGCCGCCCCGCCGGGAAGCTCATCCTCGACTTCGATTCGATCATCACGAGCGTCGGCTTCGACCTGATCGACGTCGAGAGCATCACGTCCGAAGACGGTATGGTGATGTTCTACCTCAACGGCGTCCTGCTCGACTCGATCGCCTTCGACGAATTCGTCACGCCCGGCCAGTTCTACGACCCGACGGTCGTTTACGGCAACAACTCCGCCAATCGGATCAGCCCGATCTCCATCGGCGATCTGGATCCGGCGTCCCGCGGCGCGGCGCTCGGCTTTGACCGCGTCGTGTTCGCCCTCGGCGGCTCGGGCGCCATCGACACGATCCAGTATGTACCGGAACCGGCGACGCTGTCGCTCGTCGTTCTCGGCGGAATCACGATGATTCGCCGCCGCCGAACGGCCTGACGTCGCCGCACCCGATAACGCCTATTCCCGGCGGGATCGCGACACTCGAATCTTCTGACGGCCCGCGGCGAATTGCCGCGGGCCTTTTCGTGCGCGTCGCCCGGCGAGAAATCAGATATAATCCGCCGCTACGCCCGATTCCGTGATCCCGACAGTCGGGTCATCGACTCGACATGATTCCCCGTGGAGCCGTCATAAGTATGCAAATGCCGAGCGTGTCATTCGTTTCCCTGGGCTGCCCGAAGAACCTCGTCGACTCCGAGAAGATGCTCGGTCTGCTGGCCGAGGCCGGATGCCCGATCGTCAGCGACGATTCCGGCGTCGGGGAAGTCGTCATCGTCAACACGTGCGGCTTTCTGAGCGCTTCGCGCGAGGAGGCAGTTGACGTCCTTCGCGAAATTGCAGTCCACAAGCGCAACGGCGACGTCAAACGGATCGTCGCCGCGGGCTGCCTCGTCCAGCGCGACGGCCAGGGGCTGCTTAAGGACGTTCCCGAAATCGACGCGCTCGTCGGCGTCAACAACCGACGCGACATCGTTCGCGCCGTCAGGGCGGCGGCCGAGGCGGCGGCGAGTGATGCGCCGCCGTCGGAGGGCAGCCGGCTTTTCCTGGGTTCGTATCATGATGCGTCGTGGACGGACGCGAACAAATCCGATCGCGCACGACTTCGGCTGACGCCGGCGCACTACGCGTACCTGCGAATGAGCGAGGGCTGCAACCAGAAGTGCACGTTCTGCACGATCCCTTCGATCCGCGGACCGATGCATTGCAAGGGTGTCGATGAGATCATGGCCGAAGCGCGCGAGCTGATCGACGACGGCGCCGTCGAGATCAATCTCATCGGGCAGGACACGACGAGCTACGGTCAGGATATCGGCTACGACGCCGGTCTTTCGGGATTGCTTAAGACGCTGAATACACTCGACGGCGTGCACTGGATCCGGCTGATGTACGCGTATCCGTCGGACTTCACGGACGAGATGATCGACGCGATCGCGGACAACGAGCGTATCGCGAAGTACATCGACATACCGCTGCAGCACATTTCGGATCGCGTGCTCAAGTCGATGCATCGGCGCGTGACGCGGAAGGAAACAGAAGTTCTGCTCGAGAAGCTGCGCGACAGGATTCCGGGCGTCAGCATTCGCACGACGTTCATTTCAGGTTTCCCGGGTGAGACGGATGCGGATCACGACGAGCTGCACGAATTCATCCGTGATTTCGGCTTCGATATGCTCGGCGTCTTCCCATATTCGAATGAGCCCGGAACGCCGGCGCACAACATGAAGACGCATCTACCGCCGGAACTGATCGAAGAGCGCGTCGAGGAACTGATGCTTGCCCAGCAGGAAGTGGCCTTCGAGCGCGCCGAGCTGCGCATCGGCACAAAGTTCGACGTGTTGATCGACGATTACGGCGACGAAGGCACCTACCCCGCACGCCACGAAGGCCAGGCGCCGGATGTCGACAGCATCGTCTATGTTGAAGGCGGCGAGTTCGATCCGGGCGACATCGTCAAGGTCCGTTGCACTGGCACGGACGAGTATGATCTTGTCGCGCGCCCCGCCGACGGGAAACTGCCGGTCATCCAGTAGTCGGGACATCGACCCGTCGCGAATGACATCAATCCGAATGCCGCAAACGCGCCGGACCCCGGGAGAAGACGGACTCGACTGCCCGGACGGCTGCTCGAAAATCACCCCTTTTCGCTGGTATTTTCAAGCTCTGCCCAACGTATCGCCCCCACTTTCCCCACTATTTCCACCCCATCATTCGACGCTGAGTCGATATGGTGGAATCAGACATTCATCGACCCATCTGCCAGGTGTTCCGCGGGCTCTGGCACGCTCGTTGCATTACCCGACTCCGCCATGACAACGCGGTCGACGCTCCCCAAGCGGGAACGATCGCCAGACAGGAGACGAATGCGATGAACGGGAACAAGAACAAACGACAACGAAGCTTCAACGGTCTGATGATCGCGGCGCTGGCGAGCGCCGGTCTCGGCATCGGCTGCACGCCGGTGCCGGGGGAAGTCGGGCCGGGGATACCAATCGGACCGGTCGACTGCAATGATCTGAAAGCCGGCGCGTTAATGATCTACGAGATTCCGTTTCCGCAGGAGGACTCAGACGTCGTACATGCGAGTACGACGTTCAAGGTTCGCTGGTTTGCAGAGTACGAAAGGGGTTCGAACATGAACTTCTTCGGCTTCACCGGCGACTACATCGCGAGCGTCACGATCCTGGAAAATGGGATGGAGGTCTTCTACGAGGAGATCGACGCGACGCCGATCAATGTCGCCAGCGGCGAATATGACGAAGTGATTCTTCCGGCGGGTCTGCCGGCGGGCACGTACCTGGTCCGCGTGGTGCTGGACATCAACGGCGAAGTCGATCAGTGCAATGACCTGGGATTCGTACTCAACAATGTTCGCGAGGCCGAGCTGACGATTGTGCCGGAACCGATCGACGATGAGGCGGCCGGCACGTCGGGACAGGGCAGCAACGCAGGACCGCGGGGCACGCCGGCCGGGCGCTGATGCGGGCGACGCAACCTAATGACAAACCTGGGCGCCGCGCCGCGAACCAATCGGTTCGTCGGCGCGGCGACTTTTTTCGGTTCATTACGGAAAATCGGGATACCTCGGCGTTCCGGTACAAGAGCGGCAGGTTTGTGCGTCCGGGACCCCGTAGGGATCGCGTGAGAATAGCCCCCGTTTCAACGGGGGTTGTCGGCGATACTTCAGGTCCCGTCTCAACGGAACGGGATGAGTTTGATGCGTGGAGTCGCGCCGGCCCTACGGGACGGCAATGGTGATAACGACCTTGCAACCCCAGCCTTGAAAGGCTGGGCTATTTTCAGAGCGTCCCTATCGGGACGCGGTACTCGAGCTACCGCAAGTGCCAAAAGAGCTTAATGAGATTCCGTGATGAGTCCTTTTTTGCCCATCGCGAACGGACGAGCTCGTCATTATGACGCACAGCGGCGCATCGGCCTCGCGCCTATTGATTGAGCGCAGTCTCATGCCGGGCGATGTCGACCGCGACGAGTTCCTTGTCGTTGCGAATGAACGCCGTGCGATCGGCGTATGCGGGATAGCTCCAGACGACATTGCGACCGAAGGCGGTCGTCGTGGGTTCGAGGACGTGCATTCGGCCCTTTGCGTGATATCCGTTGCGATCCAGTTCGGCGAGCGACAGGTTTCCCGTCTCGCCGAACAGGAGGTAGGCGCCGCTCGGCTGATGGTACGTGAGGAATGCGGAACCGGCGCGGATGCGTCGTTTCTCATCGGGGCGGACGGGGTCGAACGTTTCCCACAGGCGCTTTCCGTCGCGCGCGTCGATGGCCATCAGGCAGCCATCGCCATGATCGCAGCCAAGGATAACGCCGTCGCCCCACATGTTGGTGACGTTGCCGGGATATAGTGACTTCGCCGATTCGCCGCGCCAGAGCTCCCTGGCGGCCGGCTTCTTCGAGTCGAGTTCCAGCATGAGGCTTGTGCGCATCACGCCGGCGATGAACAGCTTGTCGCCTTGCAGTTGGGGGCGACCGATCGACATGCCGAAATCGGGCTTGAGCGGGAATGTCCAATAGACGGCGCCGTCCTTCGGGTTGAGCGAAGCGACGGCTTCGGGATGCCAGACGATCAGTTGTCTCGCGCCGCCGGCGTCGATGATAATCGGCGGGCAGTAGCCGGCGTCGCTGGAACTCAGGGCCTTCCACTTCACATCGCCCGTGGCCAGGTCGAACGCCACGACCGCCTGTCCTTCGCCGCCGACGAGTGCCACAACCATGTCATCAACGACGAGCGGATGACCGGCAAAGCCCCAGAGCGGCGCCGACGCGTTGAAGTCACTCGCGAAGCTCTTCTTCCAGATCACGCTGCCGTCTTTGGTCGACAGCACTCGGAGATCGCCCTGCGCGCCGAGCGTGATGAGCTTGTCGCCGACGACGGTCGGTGTGCAGCGGGGACCGCCGGGGTAGCTGATGTTGTATTTGCATGGATACTCGTACGTCCAAATCGTCTTGCCGGTCTTCGCATCGAGGCAGAGGACGCGCTCCTGACCTTCGAGGTTCACTTTCTGCTGGGGTTCATTCACGACATCGCCGGACTTGACGACGTAGTCCATCACGTACACGCGGCCGTTGACGACGGCCGGTCCGCTGTAGCCGCCCGCGAGAGGAACGCGCCACTTGACGGGGAGACCGGCGTCGGGGATCCGGTCGACGATTCCGGTCTCTCGATACGTACCGTCGCGGGTCGGGCCCATCCACTGGGGCCAGTCGTCAGCGCGGGTCGTGTCGGCGGCGAGTACGAATGCAATGGCGGCCAGTGTCGTGGCCCAGCGGCGAATGGCGATCAGGTGCATGATTGGCGGTCCTCCGGTTGGTTGAACATCGACTTCGAGTGCAAATGATAGTCCGCCAGCGCTGGAGATGCTTGCAGATGTATTGGGGCGCGGCATTCTCTCTTACAGGAAAGGGTGCGTCGGTATGCCGAGCTTGGGGTCGGCATGGCGCCTGGCTGTCAGGACCGGGAACCTGACCCGCTCATCCGCCCAACAGGCGAGTGACAAATGCGTCGACGTCCCTGCCGTCAAGAATTCCATTTATGTCCGCGTCATACAGACAGAGATCGATCGCTTCCTGTGAACTCATCAGGAGTGCTGCAACAAATCCATCGAGCGTCGTCAACGCTTCGCAATCATCGATCACGAGGTTGTCATTGCAGTCGGGGCTCGTCCCCGCCGCGATGTCACAGCGATCGGGCACGCCGTTGGCGTTGCAGTCCGGTCGGCACTCGTCGAGTACGTTGTCGCCGAAGCAGTCGGTCGCGCTCGTCGAGAGATTGAAGAAATACGCGGAGCCCCCTTCGTAGTCGGGATCGTTATCGCTCGACATTCCCGCGATGACCACGCCGCCGCTCACCCCGACGCTTGCGCCGAATTCATCACCGACTTCTGCGTCTGCGGGTTTGATTTTCGCCACCTGTCGCCAGTCGCCGGCATCCTCACGAAAGACGTACACGCCGGGACGCCCCTGCCCCAGTTCGCCGTACGCCATGGAGCCAATGACGATCGTCTCTCCGTCAACTGAAATGGCGCCGCCGAACAAGTCCCTGTTGCCAAAAAAGTCGATCCCGATTGCATCCGCGGGCGTCAATTGCGCGACGTTGTTCCAAGTGCCGGCGATTTTCCGAAAGAGGTAGACCGCTCCACTCGACTCCGCGCTCCCGTCGTGGAATGGGGCGCCAACGGCGAGCGTCCCTGCATCGATCGAAACTTCGAGCGCGAAATAGTCTCGTGGGTCGCCATCTGCCGCCGTCAGCTTTGCGACCTGCTGCCAAATGCCCGCGATCTCCTCAAAAACGTAGGCAGATCCCGAATCAGAACCCGCCACATCATCGAAGGGCACACCGACGACGACCTGCGAGCCGCTGACAGCCACACTGAATCCGAACGAGCCGCCCGGCGTATCCGAAGGCCTGAGCTTGGTGACTTGCTGCCACTGATCGGCGACTTCCCGGAAAACATACACGGAGCCTGTACCGCCGGACGGATGATCATCGCCGACCGCACTCATCACGGCAGTCACACCATCAAATGCGACGCCGCCGCCGAAGTAGTCGTTTTCGGCGGCGTCGTCCGCCGTCAATATCGCGACTTCCTGCCACGTGCCTGCGATTCGGCGGAACACATAGACCGCGCCGGTATTCTCGTTTGCGAACGACCCGGCCAGCGCGGTATCCCCGTTGATGGCGACGCTCCATCCCAGATTGTCAGACGCCGCCGCATTGGACGCCGTCAGCTTCGCGACGCGCTGCCACGTGCCGGCGGAATACTCGAAGATGTGAATGGCGCCGCCGAGCAGCGCATCGCTCGAGTCGTATGGATCCCCGACAACGGCGAGGGAGCCATCTATTGCTACACGCCAACCGAACGCGCCGGGGATCTGTGGAACGTCGGCCTTGACCTTAGCGAGCTGAAGTGCAATTTCACAGGAATCCGGCACGAGATTCGCGTTGCAATCGCCGGTCAGTACGTCACAGCCATCCGGAATGCCGTTGTGATTGCAGTCCGCGCAGCTCAAATCGCCCGCAGTACAGTTCAGGATATCGCAGTCATCGGGGATTCCGTTTGCGTTGCAGTCATTGCCATCGAGATCGCATTCATCCGGCACACCGTTGCCGTTACAGTCCGCACATGACAGATCACCCGAGCCGCAGAATGCCAGGTCGCACTCGTCGGGGATCAGGTTCTGGTTGCAGTCGTTCTGGATGAGATCGCATTCGTCGGGAAGGAGATTGCCGTTGCAGTCGTTGCCCGGCAGATCGCACGTGTCGGGCACTCCGTTGTGATTGCAGTCGATTCCCGCCGCGGTAAAGACATACGCCGCGCCCTGATCGGATTCCGGTGCATCGTTAAACGGCGCACCGACGGCGATCGTCGTGCCGCTGACTGCGACGCTATGACCGAACTGATCCGGGTACGCGGCGTCAGATGCTTCAAGCTCATCGACCTGGCTCCACTGGCCTGCGAGGTAGCGAAACACGTAGGCGGCGCCGGTCGCCGAAGAGGACGTGTCTCCGCATCGTTCTCCAACGACGATCAGATCGCCGTCGATCGCCACGCTTCCGCCGAAACAACCTATGTTGCCTTCAGCCTTCCTTACCAAGGTCGATGCCAACTGCCAGACGCCGTTCAACTCGTGATAAAGGAACACCGAGCCGTCGGTAAACGATCCGACGACGATCGCGTTCGAATCGATGGCGACGCTGACGCCGAACTTGTAGCCACCGGGATTGGAGAGCATGGCAATCTCCTCCCACGCTCCGCCATTATCGCGAAAGACGTATGCGGCGCCGTCGACGAATGCGCGTTCAACACCGACGACGACGGTTTCGCCGCTGACTGCCAGCCGCTGACCGAAGAAATCCAATTGGCGCGTGTTCGACCCAATCAGTTTCGCAACTTGTTGCCATACGCCATCGATTTCCCGGAATACGTAAGCCGCGCCGGCTTCGAGCCCCGCCTCGTCGGCACCAATCGCCCCGACGACGGCGAATTGACTGCTTATCGACACGCTTGTTCCGAAGTAGTCATTCGTTACACCATCGTCTGCGTTGAGCGTGGCGATCTGTTGCCAGTTGTCGCCGTCATGCCGGAATATGTAGGCTGAGCCCGCATTGAATGCGATGTCGTCATCTCGCGGCGCGCCGACGACGAGCGTGTCTCCGTCGAGGCAGACGCTGACGCCGAACTGATCGCCCGGCGCCGTGTCTGTGGCGGTGAGCTTCGCTTCCTGCTGCCAGACGCCGTCGATATTTCTGAAGACATAGACCGCACCGTTGCCCGTGGAGCCGCCTGCGCCCGCCCGCGTGCCGACTGCAAGTACGTCGCCATCGATGGAAACGCTGTTGCCGAACCAATCCGAGGCGATGCCGTCGTCTGCGGTCAGCATCTGAAGCTCCCCGGGAAGTTCGCATTCATCAGGAAGCGTGTTGATGTTGCAATCCGCGCTGACGTCGCCATTACCATCTGGGTCGGCGGGATCGACGTCCTGCGCATCAGGCACGCCGTTGTTGTTGCAGTCCTGCGCTGATGCCGGGGCGATCGACGCGGTCCAGATCGCGATCGCAATCGGCGCCGCCAGTCGAGTCCATGTTGTCAGTTGATTCATGCTGGTGCTTCCCCAATCGTCGGTCGAACGCTGAATCGCGGCGACCTCATACCTCCGGCTGAACGATCCACTCGGCCCGGCCTCGCATTGTAATCGGATTGCCGGCAGCATCTCAAATGCCGGGACCGCGCGGCCGGGAGTTTTTTTGACTACATTGGGGGGAGGAATTCTCGTTGGAAATCCGATTCGGCGCGGCATCATGCAGATCATCGGCCTTGCATATATTCGAGACTTGATCGACAGCGGCGAGGGCTTCGACGCCAAATGCGTGTTCAATCGTAGCGGCGCGATTTTCTTTCCGGGGCATCTGCAGCACCAGGATCAGAAGACTCCGGGAATTTCATACAAGAACAACTACAAGGGCAACGCACTGGCGGCGATGGTGATGCCAGGCAGATTTGAAATTCGCTTTCACGAAAAGTATGCGGACGCGGATGTCGCCGAGATCATGGCGGCGATGGCCGGCGTCGAGGGACTCGAATTTCTCGCGAACTGGCGGACAACCTATCAAGGGCGGCGGATTGAGCTGTCGCATTGACGGCCTCTGCGCGACAAGCAGCGGCGCTCGTTGTCGCGCGGGGCCCGGGGTTGGTCGGCTTTGCGGGAAGGGATTCCCGCGGGAGAGGGTGCGAGATAGGAATCTCGCACCAGCGGACTCTCACAGCGGCGGCGTGCCGACCTTGGGAGCGGCATGGCACGCGGCACGGCTTCAGCTTTGATTGCCTGTCATCTCGATCGCCGTATTCAATGCCGCGAGGTTCTTGTCTCGATAGGCGCCGCGGAGGGATGCGTTTGCGGCGGCGCGCAGTGCTTCGGCGTCGATCCAACCTATCTGGACGATCATCCGCACAAGCATCGCCCAGGCCGCGGTTTCGGCGCCGACTTCCTTCTGCATCGCCCGATAGTCGAATTGGATCACATCCGTGGAAAGACCGTTGAGCGCGAGCGACGCATCAGCGGCGACTCGGCATGTTGCGGGCAATTTCGACAAATCCCCCAGGCGATTGACGCCATCCTCGCTCAGCACGATCAGCAGGTCCGGATGATCGCAACCGAGGTAGCGAATCGGCTTGTCCGACACGATCAACTGCGACACGGAATGGCCTTTGCGAACCGTGATCGGAAAATCATCCGACTGCGCCGCATGTTGATTGCCGACAGTCGCCATCTCGCCGAGCAGACCAGCCGCGGATCGAATTCGCTGGCCGGCCGAACCGGCGATCCAGATTTCCTTTCGCCCCGACCAGGGGAACGTCTTCGGTTCTTCGCTCGCGACGCCGGCGCCGTGGCTCGCAGCCATCGGGGCCGTCGCACGGCGAGCGTTTGTCGACGGGACTGATGACGCTGTGCCCCCCATCATGACCGGCCTCCCCGCATCGCGCAGCAGCCCCATCGGCATATTCAGTGACTTCGCGAAGTCATCCAGCATCGTCGGCTTAAGCTTGTTCCGCGGCAGGAAATAGGCCGTACACAGTTCCCATATATCCACGAGGGCGAAGCCCGGTGCACGCAGGGCCGCTTCCATGAACGACGCGCATTGTTTGTCCGTCGCGTTGACGCGCGCGGCATGGCTGGCGCCGTTGGCGATCACGGTCTGGCAGATATCCATCGGTCGATCGACGGCACCGCCGGGCGTTGTGCCTGTCGTGCCGCCGGGGAAGGTCGTCGGTGAGGCCTGTCCGCCCGTCATGCCGAAGTTGAAGTTATTGAAGACGAGCACCTTGATGTCGGCGTTGCGCCGGGCGGCGTGAACGAGATGCGCCGTGCCGATGCCGCAACCGCCATCGCCGATCAATACGATCACGAGCGTTTCGGGGCGCACGCGTTTGATGCCTTCGGCGTATGTAATCGATCGGCCGTGAAGCCCATGGAACGTGTGACAGTCAAAATACCGATCGGCCGTACCGACGCAGCCGATGTCGGAAACGATGCACACGTGATGCGGGTCGACATTCATTCCCTCGAGCACATGCCCCAGTCGTTCAAGAATGCCGGCATGAGAGCAGCCGGGGCAGTAGCACATCGACTGCTTATCCGCCAACAGCAGCGGGTGATCGCCTTGCGGGAGTGTCGCCATCATGCGATTGCCTCGTTTCCTGCTTGTTCGCAGATCGTTTCCGGCGAGATCAGTCCGCCGTCGTATCGTCGAATCGACTCGATCGCGAGCGGGGCCAGAATCGGCCGCAGCGCGTCTGCGTACAGTCCAATGTTCAATTCCGGCATGATGACGCGTCGGACGCGCCACGTAACGGCATCTCGAATCGCCCGTGCCGCAATCGGCCAAAGCGTATAGAGCGTCAGACGCGAAATCGCTTCGCCGCGTTCGCGCATGGTTGCGACCGCCTCTCGGACGGCGCCGTCGGCGCCGCCGTAGCATATGATGAGTGTCTCGGCGATCGGATCGATGTCGGCGTCGAAGCGTTCGAGTTCCTCCGCGCGGCTTTCGATCTTCTCGAACAGGTGCGTGAGCTTCGCCTGGATTTTCGCTCGATCGTTCGTCAGGACGCCGCGTTCGTCGTGGATGGAGCCCGTCACGCGCACGAGCGTGTCACCGCCGATCGGCGCGAACCGCGGAATGTCGGCGGGCTGATCGACCGCATACGGGCCTCGCCAGCCGTCGCCGTCGTCATGCGGCGATCGGTCGGCGACTTCCGGCAACTCGATCGCGCCGAGGTCTACCGTCTGGCGCGTGAGAGCGACGTCCTTCGAGCTGAGCAGGATGACGGGCGTGCGAAATCGCTCGGCGATATTGAAGGCGTCGATCGTGAGTCGATAGGCTGTCGCGGCATCGCAGGCGGCGAGCACGGGCAGCGGATAGCCGCCGCCCGAAACGAAGCGAGCGAACATGACGTCGCCCTCGCCTGTCGCCGTGGCGCCGCCGGTCGAGGGGCCCATACGCTGACAGTCGACGATGACCAGCGGCGTTTCGGCCATCTGAGCGAGGCCGATGTTCTCGCTGTAGAGACTCAGGCCCGGGCCGGACGAGGCCGTCAGCGCCTTGGCGCCGGCCATTGCGGCGCCGATGCACTGGCCGATCGCGGCGATTTCATCTTCCGTCTGAACGATGGTTCCGCGACCGTCGGCGAAGGCCTTGACGAACTCCGTGAGGATCGAGCTGGCCGGCGTGATGGGATAGCCGGCGAAGTAGTTACAGCCCGCGCGGATCGCGGCGCGAACCACGGCCTGATTTCCCGTCATGAATTCTCGCATGTGTGCCCCACCTTCTACTCGGGCGCTCGCGCGACACAGTGATCGTGCATGAACCCGGCCATTGCTGGCCGGGTTCGGCGGATTGCGCGGCCCGGAATCGGTACATTCGCAACGCCCCGCGCTATTCCAGAACGTGAATGTTCTTTTCCGCGCACATGTCCTTCAGTATTTTCGGCCAGACGCTGACGCTGACTTCGCCCAAATGCGCTTTTCGGAGCAGCAGCATGAGAACGCGAGACTGGCCGATGCCGCCGCCGATACTGAGCGGAATCTCATCGTTCATGATCGCCTTGTGGTACGGAAGTTCGAGGAAGTCGAGCTGGTTCGACATTTCCAGTTGTTTGCGCAGCGTTTGCTTGTTGACGCGGATTCCCATCGACGACAGTTCATGCCGGCGATGCGTCAGGGGGTTCCAAACGAGGATATCTCCGTTGAGTCCGTGCGTGGGCTTGCCCGTTTTTGACGTGGTTTCCGTCACCCAGTCGTCGTAATCCGCGGCGCGCATCTCGTGCGGCAGACCGTCGGCGAGGGGATAGCCGATGCCGTAGATGAAGACCGCGGGATGATCCTGAAGGATCTGCGTTTCGCGCTGCTTTCGGGGCAGATTCGGGAAGCGTTCCAGAATCTCCTCGGCATGGATGAACGTCAGCTCTTCGGGCAGCGGCGGGAATCGATCGTCGTTCAGCGCCGGGAAGATCGCCATGACGTGGCGCTCGGCGCCGCGGATGACTTTCCATATCTTTCGAACGATCATCGTGAGGAATTCGAGGTTGCGTTCCTCGGGTCGCATCACGCGTTCCCAATCCCACTGATCGACGTATGAACTATGGTCGTGATCGAGGAAGTAGTCCTTGCGCACGGCCCGCATGTCGGTGCAGAGCCCTTCGCCGGGTGTCATGTCGAACTGTTGCAGGGCGAGCCGCTTCCACTTGGTCGCGGCCTGGACGACTTGTGCGTTGAGCCGTTTCGCGAGCCCGAGACCGCAGGGAAATTCGACGGGCGTGCGCGAACCGTCTCGATCGAGATTGTCGTTCACGCCGCTTTCTCGTTCGACGATGAGTGGCACGGTGACCATCATCAGGTTGAGTTCGCGGCAGAGGTTGTCCTCGATGTAGCGCTTCGCCTCGAAGATGGCGCGTTGCGTGTCGCGCGGATTGAGGAGTGACGCGTACCCTGCCGGCAGGATCTTTCGAACCTCGTCGTAATTTCCAATTCCCGGTCCTGCCAGATCGGCCGTCTTACTGCTGTTCATTGTCGTCCATCCTTTCGTTTGAATCCGACTTCGAATGCGTTCGATCACTATGTGAACAAGTCGTTGATTTCGCTTCCATCGCGCTGCAACGCGTTGTCCGATGTCGCGCAATCGTCGTTGTCGTCATTGCCGTCGATGTAGATGTCCGGATCGTAGGAGAGGATCACACGATAGATCGGCGGAAACTCGTTTGACGTGTTCCATTCCAATTCGTACGAGACGCTGACTTGCGCGCCCGGCGCCAGATCCTCGAATGGCTGCGATGCGAGCATGTTCAGGCTGGTCAGAGACGGACCGGCCCAGATCTGCACGGCCTGCTGTCCCGCAGCGGAGTCAAACGTCCCGGAGCCGAGGTTCTCGACGGTGCCGACAATTTCGACAGTGCCCGTTGAGTCGGTGTCGCGAGAGACGAGATTGAAGTCAATGGAAATCACGGCGGGATTCGGCTGTCCTTCAAGGCAGTCCTCCGGACATGTCAATCCGGATATGGGCAATAAGAGCAAAACGACGGATATCGATGCGATGTGACGATTCATGGTGAATCTCCTGAGATGTGATTCGCGAGGAAGGGAAGATGTGTCGAGATCGATGGCGGCATCATGGCGTACCTGTGAAGCGCCGTTCGCCCGATGCCGTGGAGGAATCGGGCGAACCCGATGACCCGTCATTCTAACACGGCCAATCGGCGGAGCCAGCCACGGCCACGTCCGGTTCAGAGCCCGCCGCACACCGCCGAGGCGGGGAGGAATCACTGCAATCGGGCCCTGCGGGGCTATAATGGGGCGAAGGCCGCCCGCCGACGCTCGCTCAACCCGCCTCCGGAGGATCTCGTGCCGCGATTTCCGATCTCGCACGCCGTCATTGCATGTCTGCTTTTCGCCGTCGCCCGAGCAGAGGCCGACGGCGAGAAGATGACCTTTCGCAACAACACGCTGCCCGGTCATCTGACAATCCACTCGGTGCGTCGGCAGACGAAGCGAATTGCGCCGCGGCGCGACTATGAAGAGACGATCGAGTATGTGCAGGAGGGAGAGTGGGTTCAGGTCAATCTGGACGAACCCAAGCCGGGAGAATCCACGGTCTACCAGATGTTCTATGATCTGCCGCCCGAGATGCTCAGCATGTATCGCGGGGCGGAGCGGATTCGGGCGCTGCCGAACCCGATCGAGTTCAACATCAAGGCGGGCGCGACGTATCTCAACAGCGAACGCCGGAGCCGGACGGACAATCCGTTCAAGCCACCGAGCGGCAACACGGTCCAGGAAGTCGTGATGGACATCATGCTCGACACGGCCCACTGGGATCGCAAATCGATCGAAGCGGGTCATCGCTGGGAGCGCGACATCCAGTCGGGTTATTTCAAAGGTGTGCAGCGTTTCGAGTTCGCAGGCGTCGAACAGACGGAGATCGGGAAAGTCGGCACGATCCGCATGGTGGTCGAGGGAGAGTTCATCGGACCGCTCGCGCGTTCACATAAATTCGGAAAATCACGAGCCGTCATCTACTGGGCCAACCTGGAAAAGACGTTTGCCGCCATCGAAGCCCGCGTGGAGTACGCCCAGCGTCGCCCGGCCGGCGACGAGCAATACCAGATGCGGATCGACGTCGGTCTCAAGCGCGCCGAGACGCTGTCGGAAGCCCAGGCGGAAGCGCTTCGCCAGCAGCTCAACGTATTCGCCGAAGCGCTGAGCCGATCCAAGCAAAAGGACTACGTCGGAACGCGGGATGCGTGCCGCCAATTTCGCGACACGTGGCCCGGATCGATCTGGACGCCGGCGGTGGACGAACTGCAGATGCAGACGATCACCGGAGCGGGGCCGAAGCGTCTCAAGACATCGGACGTGCTGGACGTCATCAAGCAGTGTCTCGTCGTCTGGGAATCCGCGATGAAGGACCAGCAATACGACGTTCTGGACAGGACGCGAGAGACGCTGATTCAGCTTAATGAAGACGCCCGCGGCAAGATCCTTAAGCTCACGCGCGACGGCAGCAGCAAGGCCCGGGCCGCGGCCGCCTTCGCCTTGGCGTTCAGCCCGGATCCGGGCGACTTCCAGACTGTGCAGAAGGCGACGCGCGATGCGTCGCCCCGTGTGCGAGGCATGGCGTTGGAAGGTCTCGCGGCGCGCGGCGATCCGGGCACGAGCACGGAGATGCTTCTGCTCCGCCTTGCCGACGGTCATCCGATGGTGCGCGCCCGCGCGTGTCGCGCCGTGGCTGCGTGCGTACCGCGGGAGCACTATTCGATCGGGCAGGTTGCGAAGCAGCTCAATCAACTGCTCGCGGAAGACGAAAGCAGCACGGTCCGTCGTGATGCGATTCGCGCCATCGGCGCTGTCGGCGCGCCGGCGGACATAGAGGTGCTGAAAGCCGCCCGTGAAAAAGAACCCAGCGCCCGCAATCGAGAGGAAATCGATCTCGCCATCGCGCGGCTGAAATCGCTGGGCTCATAGGGCGACGGACACGCCGCATATCGATGCAGCGAGGAATCAGATTGGGCCGCGCGGGGCGAACCGAGTCCATCGTACGATGGCGCTTGAAACGCAATCGACGCATTGCGACCGATAAGCGGCAAACCAGACGGGTCGGCAGTCCAAAGGCCCGCATCAGGTCGGCCAATTGTGCGGCATGACGCCGAGTCGGCGGCATTGGCGACGTTTGGGTCGAACCCCACTTTAGGCCCGCCGCGGAATCGGCTATCCTATGGCCACAGGAGCCAGCGAAATGACAACGAATCTGTTCGGAAAGAAAGATCGAGACGGCGTCCGCGTCGTACTGACGGGGCAAGTCGGCGTGGACAAGAAGCCGTTTCTTGAGAAGGTCTGCGCGATCGCAACGGAGCGCGGCCACGACATCGCGCTGTGCAATGTCGGCGACATGATGTACGCCGAAGCGCCGGACGTTGTAAAGGGCCGAATTCTCGATCTGCCGCGGACGCGACTGAACACGCTGCGCCGGGCGGTCTTCAAGGACGTCCTGACGACGGCGTCGCGCGAGCCGAACGTGATCGTCAATACGCATGCGACGTTTCGCTGGAAGCACGGTCTGTTCGAGGCGTTTGACTTCGACCACATGAAGGCGTTCGATGCGGACCTTTACATCACGCTGGTCGACAACGTCGATTCGATTCACCAGCGGCTGTTGCGGGATCACGATCTGCCGCATTCGCTGAAAGACATCATGGTCTGGCGCGAAGAGGAAATCCTGGCGACGGAGATTCTTGCCCACGCGCTCGGCGCCCATGGGCGCTATTTCGTCCTGGCCCGCGGCGAGGATGCGACGACGGCGGACTCGCTTGTGCGGCTGATGTTCGAACAGGGCAAGAAGCGAATTTACCCGAGCTTCCCGATGTCGCACGTGATGGACATGCCGGACGTTCTTGCCGAGATCGACGCCTTCCGCGCCGCCCTCGCCGAGCACTTCATCTGCTTCGATCCGGGGGATCTGGACGAGAAGCGGCTGCTCTTCGAGGCAGGCGAAGCGACGAAGAAAGGCGAAACGACGATCACGCTCGACGTGAACGGCGCACCGCTCCAGTTCAATGTGTCCGACGTCACGAGCGTCGCCCGCGACATCGACGGGCAGATTTACGCACGCGATTTCAAGCTGATCGACCAATCCGACATGATCGTGAGTTACGTGCCGGAGCTTGCGTCCGGCATTCCCGGATTGTCCAGCGGCGTCGAGCGGGAATTGCAGCACGCGTTTGAAGGGACGAAGGAAGTCTACGTCATCTGGCGGCCGAAGAAGGAGCCGTCGCCATTCGTCACTGAAACGGCGACGCGTGTGTTCTCGACGGTCGAAGAGTTGTTCAAGCACTTCCAGGAAAAGAAGTACCTCGGCGACTACCAGCTCAACCTGCTGCGCAACACAGTGCCGAAGGAACGCGGTCGGTTCGGGTAACGGCGCGCGAAGCGAGTGTCACAATTCGAGGAGCGCAGGGCGGATGTCCGGCGCCCCTTTTTTTTGAACACATATTTTCGGGAAAGGCCGCCCAGTTCCGAACCACGAGCGAGAGGGAGTCCGGTCGGGCGATGAAGCGGTTGCACGAATGGGACGGACGGTGCTATCGGGCGCGGGCGGGCATGACGACGTCGCATCGATCGACAAGATCCACGATCGCCTGATCCGAGACGGGAATGAACCTGCCGCCGCTCATGGCCGCAAGTTCCTTGCATGAATCGCTTGCCGCGTCACCCAGGCAGATCATATGGACCGGCACGCCGGCGGCGCGGATCTCCGATTCGAGAAGCTCTTTCTCCGCGAGCTGGAGCGGTTCGGAGATAACAACAAACACTTGTTGGGGTACCGCCCGGGCCGTCAGCGCGAAGGCGCTGCTGAGACGCTTTGTCTCCTGATTCTCGGGATCACTGGGGGCCATCAATGTCGGTACGCGCAATACGGGCAGTGCGTAGTACGGGTCCGTCGCGCGATCGTCTGCCCCGACGTCCCCCCATCGCGCCTCGACGAGCCGGATCTCCGCGTTATTCGATTTGGCGAAGTCATTCGCCGCATACGCGAGACGCGCCACTTGATCGGCATGGCCGTCCAGGCGATCGCGATCGTCGATGACAATCCCCACGTTGCCTGTGCCGATCGGCAACCCGAAGAAGTCCTCTTCACCACTCGCCTGCAGGAGTCGTGCAATCTCGGAACTCACGACCGATCGATCGTCCAGTGCGAATCGACTCGAATCGGCGCCGCCGCCCGCATCGTCGATCGACATGGACCAATTCCAGGTGAAGACGCTGGCGAGAACGACGACGGCGGAAAACGCGCCGGCGCAAGCTCTGAACCACATCAGGTTCGAATACGATTTCGGTTCGGGAATGCGCGGAATGTCGATCGAGACATCCGCCGACCAGGCGGGCGTCGCAGCGTCGGCGCTCAAGGGCTGCAGGCGCAAACTTGGCTGATCGGGTCGCGGCAATCGCTTCCCCTTCGCCCGGTCCGCGGCCGGCACCTGTTGATGCGTATGACAGAACGCGCAACGACAGTGCGCGCCTGAATACACATCCTCCAGCACGAGGACGCGACGACATGATTTGCAACGCACACGTAGCGGCACGAGTAACCGCCCCCGATTTGAAATACCTTCCACCCTGACGATGTCAGAACTGCAGCCTCTTGATTCTAAGGTCGCCGCAGTCCAACGGCCCGAAATTGGTCGGATTACGGGCCATTCCATCTCGAACGAGACAGGACTATTGCATACACCAAATGTACATGAATCGTGGATGCTTTGTCCATAAGGAACTTATGTCGATGTTCAAGAGGTTGATTGTCGACGCCGCCGGCGAGTTCACCGGGTTTTCGGCGTAGGCATTCGGCACCCACGCCATCGGCCGATGGTAGCGCACCACATTCGCTTTCTCGATGCCCGCTCGCGTGCAGGCGACGCGAATCGCGTCATCGTAGGTGCCGATCTGATCGATGAGGCCGTTATCAAGCGCCTGGGATGCCGTGTAAACTCTTCCGTCGGCGAGAGTTAACACCTGGTCCCGGCTGAGGCTGGGCCGCCCGGCATCCACGGCATCCACGAACTGGTTATAGAAATTATCAACCATTTGTTGGAATAGCTTTCGCTCCTCCGATTTCATGGTTCTGAAGGGTGAGCCCGCGTCTTTATAGGCCCCAGACGTGATTGCGTCCGTACGCACACCGATGTAGTCCAGCGTGCCCTGCATGTTCACCATCATCATGATGACGCCGATCGACCCGGTCACAGTCGTTCGCTGGGCCATGATTTCGTCCGATGCGCACGCCAAAAAATATGCGCCGCTGGCGGCCACATCCTGGAAATAGGCGACGACCGGCTTGCCGGTGCGCTTTCGAAACTCGGTGATTTCGTGATGCAGCATGTCGCTCGCCGTCACGCTGCCGCCGGGGGAATTGATCCGCAGGACGATCGCCTTGACCCGGCGATCGTGGGCGGCCTTGTTGAGCTGTTCGACGGTCAGCGACACGGGATGCTCGCCTTCGGAGAACAGGCCGTTGATTCGGCCGTTCATGAGAACGCCGGAGATATCGATGATTGCGATGCGATCACTGACGAATGCGCCGGCGCGCTGCAGCACCGACTCTTCGAGAGATTTGTCGGAGGGGACGGACGTGACTTTGAAACTGCCCGCGGGCGAGCATCCGGCGCTCGCCAGAATCAGCATCGCGATGCATCCGCCGGCGGCGCCCCGGATTCCGCGCAACGCGCGATCGGAAAAACTACGCATGGTTGGTTCGAACATCACGCCCTCCGAAACACGGCGACGTCGCACAAGACGCCGCAAAGAGAATATCGATTGTGACCGGCTCTTAACCACCGTCGTCGGGCGAACCGCCCGTCGGGGCAAGCGTACAATGGGGCAGGGATTGAATAAAGGCAAATGTCGCGACGCGTCCGGGCCGCGGCGTCGACTCCCGAGTCCGGGCGACTACACTCCTGCTATGCCAAATCGACCTGCGGGCTTCACATTGATCACGATGACGTGGCGGACGCTGCATCGCCAGATTGTTCGCACGGCATTGAGCGCGCTGGGCGTAGCCATCGGCGTGATCGCGATCGTCGCGCTGGGGGCCGTCGCCAAGGGGCTTCGGGCGAGCATCCAGGGCGGCATCAAAAGCGGCGAGAGCGACATGATGATCTGGCAGGCGGGCGTCGCGGCCGACATCTTCAGCTCTCTCGACGAGGCCGAGACGCGGAAGAAGCTGGCGACGTTTCCGGAGATCGCGGACGTGTCCGCCGGTGCGAGCCACTTGATTCGTGTGCCGGGCGCGACGTCCGTCGCGGGGCTGCAGATCGTGATCGGCGTCTATCCGGACGAGTTCGGGCAGCAGTCGCAGGCGCCGCTCGAAGGCCGTCGCTTTCGTACGCCGGACGAAGTCGTCGTCGGTTGCAGGTTCGCCGAGATGCAAAAGAAACACGTCGGCGACTCGCTCGACATCGGCGACACGACGTACAAGATCGTCGGCACGTTCCGATCCGGCGTGGTCTTCTTCGACGGCGCAATCGTGATGCACATCGACGAACTTCGGAAGCTCAACGGACGCCCGGGGCGCGTGACGAGTTTCAACCTTCGTCTGAAACCGGGAACGGATGCGCTGGCGTTTGCAGAGCGCGTCGAGGAGAAATACCCGGAACTCGCGGCGATCGCGGATGAGTCGCAATACAACAAGGTCGACCAGGGGCTCGAAGCGTCGGACGACATGGTCACGGCGGTGTCGTTCATCGCCCTGATCGTCGGCGCCCTCGTGATCGGCAACACGATGTGGATGTCGGTCGCACAGCGCACGCGGGAAATCGGCGTGCTGCGGGCGGTCGGATGGCCGCGGCGGCGGATCGTCGGAATGGTGCTGATGGAGGCCTTCGGCATCGGGATCATCGGTTGCCTGCTCGGCATCGGCCTGGGCGTGCTGCTGGCGGAGCTGACTCGGATGCTGCCGTTTTCATGGCAGTTCATGGATCCCGTTTATCCGTTGGCGATCTTCCTCCGAGCGATGGCGATCGCCATCGTGCTGAGCATTGTCGGAGCGTTGATCCCGGCGATCCGGGCGGCGCGAATCTCACCGGTGGAGGCGCTTCGATATGAATAGCGCCGACACATCACGGGATACGGCGGTCCGCGTCCGGAACCTGCGACGGACCTTCGAGCCGGGTCCTGTCGTGGCGCTGGACGACTTGAGCCTCGACGTGGCGGCGGGCGAGTTCGTGGCGATCTGCGGACCTTCGGGTTGCGGCAAGAGCACGCTCCTGAACATGATCACGTGCATCGATCGGCCCGACGGCGGGACGATCGACGTGTTCGGGAGATCGCTGACGCGGATGAACGGCGCGGAGGCCGACGCCTATCGCGCGAACGACGTCGGACTCGTGTTTCAGCTGCATAACCTGCTGCCCCATCTGACGGCGATCGAGAACGTGCAGGTGCCGATGCTGGGAATCGCCTCGGATCGAGCGGAACGGGTTCGCCGCGCGGAGGAACTGCTGGATCGCGTCGGCATGTCGCATCGCCTGCACAGCCTGCCGACAACGCTGTCGGGCGGGGAGCGCCAGCGCGTTGCCGTCGCCCGGGCTATGGCGAACAAGCCGAGGTTGATCCTGGCGGACGAGCCGACGGGCGCGCTGGACTCGATCACGGGCGAGAGGCTGCTCGGCCTGCTCGTCGATCTGCGGGACACAATGCAGGTGACGCTGATCGTCGTCACGCACGAACAGGGCGTCGCGATGATGGCGGATCGGACGATTCGGATGCTGGACGGTCGAATCGACGGGTAGCCCGCATCGGCGATCCGAATCGCATGATTTGTGACGACGTTGTTACGGGGCTGGTACGTCGCGCGTCGCACCTGTTTCGACAAAAAAGGCGCCGCCACGCTCAATCGCGTGGCCGGCGCCGTCATTCCAGTGATGGACGCGTCAGTCCTCTGTTCGACTTTGCGCTTCTACTTCTTATAGACTTCGTGGCACGATTTGCAGTTCTGCGCTGCCTTCTGCATCAGTCGTTTGGCATCTTCGCCGTCCCGCTTGTGCAGGGCCTTTGCAAGCTCCAGACTGTCTTTCGACAATGCCTTCGCCCAGTCCTTGTAGTCCTTCGCGTCGTTGTGGTACTGGTTGGTGTTGGAAAGCTCCGCCAGAACCAGTGCGGCCTTGGATGCATCATCCCACTCTTCGTCCAGAATACCGCCCTTGATCCGCTTGATCAGGCTGCCCTGGCCCTCCATCGTCTGTTCGACGGTCAGTACAGGTTTGAAGGCTTCGGCTTTCGGCGTCGGCTTCTCAACCTTGGGCTCGGCAAGCAACTGGGATCCGACGATGGCCACGATCCCGAAGGCGGCAAACAGTGCGACACGATTCCTGACGTTCATATGCTTCTCCTGATTGCGTGATAAAGCAGGGTTAGATTCTCGGGGCATCGACCCCTCGTCATTGCCCGACACGCCGATTATAGGGGTTCGGCGCGTCCGCGCCGCATGAAGCGGCTCTCCTGAAGGGGCAACACGTGAATCGCGAATGCGTGCGCGGCGTTACCTGTCGGATCGGACCGGCGATTATTTTTGCGCAGCACGCGGCGAGGACCCAGGCCCGTGGGAACCCGGATCTCGCCAACGTGAGGGCACGGAGCACGCCTCCGTGCCACCCAACGCCGTTAACCAAGTCCATGGTTGGGAATGCTGATTTGATAATAAAAACCGCTTCCTTCTGCCGATGGTTGCCTGTGGTAAAGCTGGCACAACAGAACGGAAGCGGTTTCATGATCATGGCCATGGAGGGCCGAAGTCGCAAGTTGGATCGACGCGATTGGCCCGCTTTCTTGAATCGGATCGTCCCACAGGGCGTCTGGCAGTCTCTCTCGCATTCTTCCAAGCAATCCAAAGGCGATCCGCCGTCCCGTGATGATCCCCGCATTCGTTGGTCGCGCAAGTTCGTCGTCCTCGCCTATATCGCCATCGGCTGGGCGGCCCCCCGGACGCTCGGTGAACGTTTCGACCAGGCCCGGCAATGGGTCGTCGATCTCTTTCCGTCACGTCGAAGGCCCGGTCATACCTACGTCGGCCTGACCAAGGCCGCCGGACGTCACGGCGTCGAACTCTTCCACCAATTCTGGAACGCCCTCAGGCACACGATGGCCGGCCGCGCACACGAAGCGTGGAACCAATACGGCTGGATACCGTTTGCGGTCGACGGCTCCCGCGTCGACGCCGCGCGAACCCGAGCCAACGAAGCCGACCTCGGCAAGTCGGCGCGCGACAAGTCGCATCCGCAATGGTGGATGACGTGGATCGTGCATTTGCCGACGCTGCTGTTGTGGGATTGGCGACAGGGACCGGGCACCTCGAGCGAACGAACGCACCTGCGCGAGATGGCTCGCGACCTGCCCGCCGAAGCGCTGATCATCGCCGACGGCGGCTTCGGCGGGTTCGACTTCCTGAGCCATTTGGATCAGACGGGCGTGCATTTTCTGGTGCGTTGTGGCGGCAACGCCACATTTGAGTCGCGATGTACGTTGAACGAGATCGAACAGCGCGGCGACGCGAGCAGCGTGTTCTTATGGCCGAAGAGCCGACGGCGACGGCGACCCTTGCGGGTGCGGCAGATCGTGCTCAAACGCGGCGGTCGGCGCGTGTACCTCGTGACGAATGTGTTCGATCGGACCGCGTTGTCGCGATCGATGGCGGGCGAGTTCTACGAACTGCGCTGGGGCGCGGAAGTGAACTATCGCGACTTCAAATGTTCCATGGGGCGATCGAAGATGCTCGCACTAACCCCCGACTGCGGCGCCTTCGAACTGGCGGGCGCGATCGTCGCGATGGGCCTGCTGCGATTGCACGCAGCGATCCTGCAGGTTGCGAAGGGCGCGCGGGCGAGCATCGCGGAATTGCTGAAGCTGATCCGCAAGGCGATGGAGCATCTTCGGTACCGACGATCCACCGCATGGCTGATCCCCGCCCTCGAACAGGCGGTCACCGACGACTATCACCGCAAGCGGCCCAAGAAATCGCGAGATTGGCCGCGAAAAAAACGCCAACGCCCACCCACAGCCCCGACGTACCGCAAGCTGAACCAACGAGAATGGACCCATCTATGCGAGCAAATTCACAAACATGCCGCCTGACTTGGTTAACGGCGTTGCGTGCCACCCCTCGCACAAGACTGGAAAGCCCGACCTGGCAGAGGTTGGAGGGCGTCGCCTGTTCGGGGCGACGGCTCTGCACTTCGCGGTGCGGGCCGCTGAATATTTCGGCCCGGCCCAGCCAATGGGCCGGTTGTGTGTGACGGGCGGACGGCGTTGAAACGGGTAGCACGTCGTCAGCCTTCGGTGTTCTTCCGTCCGGAAGGCGAAATCCCGGACAGGCATCACCAGATTTTTTTTTCGACGGACGGCAGTCGGGCGGCTATCACCCCGTTTGGTGTCATAAGTCGCTGTCAGAAAATTCGCATCGACTTCGGATGGACTCATACGGGCGGCTCTCGCCTCGCGAAGGTGCAGTTCGACGGCATGAGTACGCATAAACCGAATCGGCGGATAGAATTACGATCGAGGCAACGGCCCCGATCATGGATTCTCATCTGCAAACAACGACGACGCTGCTCGAAGGGCTGCTCGACGCCCGCAACGACGCCATCTGGCGCGAGTTCGCCGAGCGGTACCAGCCCGTCATACTGGGCATTGCCCGGCGGCTGGGGCTGGACGAGCAGGATGCGGCGGATGCGGCACAGGAGACGCTCATTCGTTTCCTGCAGGAATTCCGGGCGGGCAAGTATGACCGTGAAAAGGGCCGGCTGGGCGCCTGGATCACGTCGATGGCGCGCTTCCGGGTTGCCGACTCGTACCGGGCGAAGGCCCGCGATCGAAAAGCGCGCGGCGATTCCGCGTTCGATTTCGTCCCAAGCGAAAGCGACATGGAGAAACTCTGGGACGAGGAATGCCGTCGCGAGATCATTCGCAAAGCGATGCAGCGGTTGTCGGACGGCACGAATCTCAACGAACAGACGATCAGCCTCTTCCGCGGCCTCACGCTTGAGCAGAAGCGACCGACGGACGTTGCCCAGGAACACGGCGTCTCGATCGAAGTCGTCTACAAATCCAAACAGCGCTGCCTCACGCAGCTCCGCAAGATCATCGATGAACTCAATGCGGCCTACGAACTCGAATAGCGCCGCGACTCGCGTCAGACCGCCGATTTTCCGGCTGTCGTTCTGCGCGGAGGGCGATCGGCAATGACGGGTTGCCCGACGGATCAGGAGCTCGAGTCACTTATTGAGGATCGGATTGCTCCATCCGAGGCGCCGGCCGATGCGCCGACGCGCGCCAGCAGCCTGTTGACGCACCATCTGGAGACGTGCGAGCGATGTCGTGCGCGAATCGACGAATTGGAGCGCGACCGGGCGTTCATGCACGAGATCGTCAGCGCCTTGTCGGACGTCAGCGATCCCGGCACGACGGGGCGTTCGGCGAATCCGACGGCTGCAACGCTGACAGTCGCGGGATACGACATTGACGGCGAATTGCATCGCGGCGCGCAGGGCGTCGTATTCAAGGCGCATCAGCGCTCGACCAATCGCAAAGTCGCATTGAAGGTGCTCTACCACGAGTCGGGCACGTCGCTTCGCATGCGACAGCGCTTTCTGCGCGAAATCGAGCTGGCGGCGCAACTGCGGCATCCGAACGTCGTGACGATTTTCGACAGCGGCGAGACGGAGGACGGCCGGCTCTATTTTGCGATGGAGTTCGTTGAGGGACCGCGGCTGGACGCGCATGCGACGGCGCTGGCGAACGAGACGCGACGATCTCCCGCGGAGTACCGCCGCCGATCGTTACAGTTGTTCGATTCCATCTGCGCGGGCGTCGCGCATGCCCATCATCGCGGTGTGATTCATCGCGACTTGAAGCCGGGCAACATCCTGCTCGGCAGCGACGGCGAACCGAAGGTCCTCGACTTCGGTCTGGCGAAAGCGACGGACGCCGACGTCAACAGCCGTTTCGCGCTCGACACAATCGCCGGCAGCTTCATGGGGACGATTGCGTACGCGTCTCCGGAGCAGACACAGGGTAATCCTGACGGCATCGATACGCGCAGCGACGTGTATGCACTTGGCGTATTGCTGCACGAACTGGTAACGGGAAGGCTGCCGTACGATGTGAAGGGCTCGCTTTCAGACGGCATCAACAACGTGCTCCACGCGCAACCCGAAACGCCGATGCGTTGGCGTATGCCGGATGCATCGTCCGGCTCGGAAGGCGCGCGGAATGTGGATCGCGATCTGGAGACGATCATCCTGAAGGCGCTGGCGAAAGAACCGGAGCGGCGATACCAGACCGTCGACGGGCTTCGCGAAGATATTGCTCACTATCTTGCGGGCGCGCCGATTACGGCGCGTCGAGACAGCCCCGTATACATCGCGACGCAGCATGCGAAGCGACACGGGGGCAAGATTGCTCTCGGACTAATGTTCGCGGCGGCCTTCGCCGCGATTGTCTGGCTTTATGACGCGCTGTCGACAACGCAGTTGGATGTCCTACAGGCGACGGAGCGCGTCGATCGATACGCTGCACAGCTTGCGCAACAGGAAATGTGGGATGCCACGAGCGGCGCGGCGCGGCTTCCGGCGCTCGCACCGTCGAATGCGGGGGCGATCGATCGCGAGGCGACGATCGTCGTCAACGCGCCCAGGCGGCCGGAAACACTGAACCCGACGGACATGCAGATCGGCGAATTGTTCGTCTGCGAGTTGCTTTTCGAGCGGCTGTTCTGGAGGACGGAGCGTCTGGAACTGGTCCCCAATGCGCATCTGGTGGAGTCAATCACGGAGGACAACGACCCGACGATCAAAACGATACGGCTCCGCCCAGATCTTACGTGGCACGACGGCTCGCCGCTGACGGCCGCCGACATCGTGTACAGCTGGCGGCAAGCCGTGTCACCTGACGTTAATACAACAAAGCGTCGCCAGGCGTCGCGCATCAAGGAGATCGTCGCGACGGACGCAAGGACGGCCACGATCCACCTCGAATCGCCGCATGCGACTTGGCGGCTCAGCGCGAACTTCGAGCTGATTCCGAAGCACGTGTTCGAATTTGGAGACGCCGAGGATCCGACGTTGCGCGTGTCGCAATATTTCGAGAAGGTTCATCGATTGCCGATCGGCAGCGGACCGTTCAAGTTCGAGGCGTGGGACGACGTTGAGATCCGCACGGTCCGGTTCGAGGATTACGACGCGTCGGGATTGTCGCCGTCGATTGCAGGAATCACGATTCGTTGGATCGACTCGCCCGATGCGAAGCTCGACGCGTTTCTAAAGGGCGAACTCGACCTCGTGGAACTTACGGAAGCGCAATATCGCACGCGCATCTATACGAGCGAATTCGAGTCGGCAGGTCGAGAAGCACGTCGGCCTTCGTCGCGATATCACTACGTCGGCTGGAATTGCAGCAGCGCCGACGCCCGGCTCAACGACCCGGAGATCCGCCGCGCGCTGGCGATCGCCATCGACGTCGATCGCATCAAGTCGCAAGTGACAAACAATCTCGCCGCGGCATGCTTCGGCCCGTGGCAACCCGACTCTCCGTACTTCGATCCCGATGTGCGGCGCTTCGCCCACAAGGCCGGCATGGCGAGGGACATACTTGAAATGCCCAAGCGGTCATTGACGAATACGGATGAATTGCGGCGTCGAGGGGACATCGCGGAACAAGCACCTTCGAAGCTGAATATACGATTGCTCGCCTGCGAGACGGAAGACGGCGACGTGAAGACGGCGGAGATCATTCGGGACTGCCTGGGGGACGTGGGTGTCGGCGTCACGATTGACGTCGCGGCGGATCGACCCGAGTTTCTCGACAGACTGAAAAGCGGCCGGTTTGACGCGTATCTTGCAGCCATCACTCCGGCAGTGGATCCGGAACTGCACACGAGCGAATTCACGACAGACGGAAAGCTCAATTTCGGCGGATATTCGAATCCGGAAGTGGATCGACTGTTCGATGAGGCCGCGACGACGTTTGAAGAAACGGAGCGGATCACTATTTTCCGTCGGCTTCATCGAATTCTGTATGAGGATCAGCCACGGACGTTTCTGTATCACGAACCCGCATTGTGGGCCGTCAGTCATCGTTTATCGGGCGTCGTCTTTTCCAGTCGGGGGCCGTATTATTTTCAACCGGGCGTCATTCAATGGTGGGTGGGAAGTCGTTCGGAAAAGTAAGATCGGGATGAGTCAATCGGGGCGGCGAAATACGCAGTGTGTTTCGCATATGATAAGTCGATCGTTGCGACCACGAATCCACACGGCGGGGGCCGATTTCCTATCATGCGAATCGTCACGACGGCGTCCATCATGCTTGCTGCTGCCGCGGCACTGTCTCTTTCGAATAGTGCTTTCGGACAGACCGGCGCGTGCTGCCGCGACCTCTTTGGAACCTGCGACACGGGCATCGCGGCCGCCGATTGCATGGGCGTCGGCGATCGGTTCATCGCCGGCGGCACTTGCGACGACTTCTCGCCGCCATGCGGCATTGGCCGTTGCTGCACAACGACCGGCTGCGTCGAATCCACGCGCGTCGAGTGCATCGTGAACCCGGACGGCTTCTACTGGCGTCCCGGACAATTCTGCGACGGTCTCGACTGCACGGATTGCGACGGGAATTTTCAACCCGACGCGCTGGAGATCGCGGCCGACGCATCGCTTGACTGCAACGCGAACGGCGTGCTGGATCGATGCGAGATCGACGCGGGATCGACGGCCCCCGGCGGCCCGTATTTCTGCACCACGGGCGACTGCGCCATGGACTGCAACAACAACGGCATTCCGGATGAATGCGAGATCTACGAATTCACGAGTGCGCCGGGCGGTCCGTACTTCTGCACGACGGGCTGTGACCCCGACTGCAACAACAACGGCATTCCGGACGCATGCGACGTTGATCCGACGGATCCGGACGGCGACGGCAGCGTCAGCGACGACATACTCGCGCCGATCGGCGTACCGGACGAATGCCGACGCTGGACGGGCGCGGTCAACGACCTCTGGTCCGAGCCCGGCAACTGGCTTCCGCCGACGGTTCCGAACAACACGATGACGGAGCAATACTCCGTCGTCATCGACGGAAGCATCGATGCACCATCGGCCAATGTCGAGGCGGATGAAGACGTCACGATTTCGTCCCTCGTGCTTCGAGACAATTCCGTCCTGACGCTGAGCCTGGGAGATCTGACGCTCGACGGGATCGACGGCATGGTCAATGAAGGCCTGCTGCTGATCCCCGACGGCCGTGGGTTCCGAGCGGCAACATCCTTCACGATCCGCGGCGACGGCGGATTGATCCGCCTGGCCGGTGAATCGGCGCAGATCGCGTCCATCACGCCGGGCGCGATCATCTCGAACGAGATCGAAATCCAGGGGCGTGGAATGATCAGCGCCAACCTCCGCAACGCCGTGATGGGCACGATCTCAGCGAATGATGCCGGCCCGGCGAATTCCGGCACGCTCTTGATCGCCGGTCCGACGACGCTCAACAACGGCAATCTCGTCGCGCGTCTGCGGGCGACGCTGCTGATCGCAACGGATATTTCCGAAGAACTCGGGGGCATGTCTTCGATACTCGCTGACGGCGCCAATGTGACTGTCGGTGATGGTGGTGACGGCGGCGACGATCCGGACTCGGTGGATGGCTGCGGTCCGATTTTCCTGAAGCCGACGGACCTGACGACGTTCAAGCTGGATCGCGGTCGCCTGCTGAACTTCACGCTGTGGGAGATCGGCGACGATTCCTTCACGTTGCCTAACCAGCGAGCTGTGTTCAACGTGCTGAACGGATCCACGGGCGTCGTGGCCGGCCCCGTCAACGTACGCCGCAACGGCACGCTGACGATCGACAACTCGCAGGTCGCGGCGCAGACGTTTGTTCTCGACAACGGCGCGACGTTCGGCGCGACGGCGGGCGCAGCGCTGACGGCCCGCGGCCGTTTCGTCATCGGCGGGTCCGACGAAACGTTATTTGATTTCGCCCCGGGCACATCGCTTGCGTTCGAGGGCGGAACGACGGCGTGCGGCAATACGCCATGGGATCGCACGCTCGAGGCGGCGAGCCGGAACTTCGGCGCAGCGACTGGCGGCGGCGGTTACGACAACAACTTTGATTTCGCCGAATTGAAGATCGCGGCGAACGGGGTTCTCCAGCTCGTCGACGAATTCGACAACGGCAACCGGCCGCTCGACGGTTTTGAAGCGGTTTACTGCGATACGCTCGTGTTGGAGACCGGAGCGACGCTCTTCCTGAACGGGATTTCGCTGTTCGCAGGCGGGCAGCAGATTTCGGCGGGCCCGTTCGGCGGGGGCCAAGTCGTCGACCGCCAGGCGTGCTGTCTGCCGGACAGCCGTTGCGTGATGGAGATCGCGGATTGCTGCGCGGTAATGGGCGGCGACGCGCTGGGTGATGGCTCGCAATGCAACAGCGGCGGCGGCAGCGCTTGTCCACCGCTCGGTGCGTGCTGTCTGGCCGACCAGACATGCGTCATTGTGACGCCGGCCGTCTGCATTTCGCGTTCCGGCGAGTATCGCGGCGATGCGACGACGTGCGCGTCCGTCGATTGCTCGGAACCGCAGCCCTCGCCATTGCCGCAGGGGGCATGCTGCATCAGCGACGGATCCTGCAACCTCACGACGGAGGCGGACTGCACAGACGGCGGCGCGTCCTATTTCGGCGACGATTCGACCTGCGGGAACGTCGATTGTTCGCTGCCTGCGCCGGGCCCCGTCGCAGCGCCGCTCGGCGCCTGCTGCCTGGCGAATCTGACGTGCATGGATCTGTCGTCCGCGGACTGCACGGCGATGAACGGAGAGTATCTCGGCAGCAACTCGAATTGCGGCATCGTCGACTGTGCGAACATCGACTCGGCGCCGGCGGCGGATGTGACGAGCGGTTCGCCTTTGCTGGACGAGGCATTATGTCGATTTTTCCGACAAACGCTTTGCGGCATACCGGGCTGCGCGCCGTGCGGCGCAGTTTCACTGATGCTCACGTTCGCAGGCATTCGTCGAATGCGTCGTCGACGACGACGACGATAGATCGATTCCCATTTGGATCCATCGCTTGACAGCATTTCCCACCGCGCGACGCGCAATTGCCGCACTCTCGCTGTCGGACGCAATTCGCACCTGCGCCGCTCGACAGTCGATCGGAATGGCCGCTATACTGTCGCTTTATGACGCATCCGGGCCGGAGGCGAGGGCTTTCCGTCCGCGCGCACTTAGAATAGAGAGACGATGAAAGCGCGAGAGCTCAACAAGATCGGATTCCCTAAGGGCCCTATTGTCGCGGACATTCTAAAGGCGTGCGGCGATGCCCGCAGCGCCGGGATGAACGCCGCTGCCGTGCGCGACGCCGTCAACACGCTGCACGCGAATCCGGAATCGATGCTCGAATCCCCACACTTCGGCGCGATTGCGGCCGAGTTGATCAACGGTGCGCCGAACTGCTACGACATCCGCGACGAAAGCGAAGCGGGCGCCCTCTACCAGGTCTGGGGGGCCGACCAGATCGACGCGGGGGCAATCAAACAGATGGAGAACGCCGTCAGGCTGCCGATCAGCGTCGGCGGCGCGCTGATGCCGGACGCGCATCTCGGCTACGGTCTGCCGATCGGCGGCGTATTGGCGACAGAGGGCGCCGTGATTCCTTATGCGGTCGGCGTGGACATCGCATGCCGTATGATGCTGAGTGTTCTGCCGATGCCGATCGAGGGCGGCGGACCGGACCCGATCGACAAGAACGAGAACGAGTTGATCCGCGCGGTCGAGAAACACACGCGATTCGGAGCCGGCGCGAAGTTCAAGGGTCGCGAGCGCCGCGAAGCGCCAGTGATGGATCTCGACTGGAATATCTCGCCGATCATCCGGCGCGTGCGCCCCAAGGCGGAGGAACAGTTGGGCACGAGCGGCGGCGGAAATCACTTCGTCGATATCGGCGAGATCGAGTTTCCGGCGGAGTTCCGCGGCGTGCCTGCGGGGCGTTATGTGGCGATCCTGACGCATTCGGGCTCGCGCGGTCCCGGTGCGATGACGTGCGAGTATTACAGTAAGCTGGCGATGTCGCAGCATCCGAACATTCCGAGAGAATTCAGGCATCTGTCGTGGCTGCCGCTCGACGGCGACGGCGCGGAATACTGGGAGGCGATGCAGCTCATGGGTGAGTTCGCATCGGCGAACCATCATTGCATTCATTCGACGATTCTTCGCGAACTGAAATTGACGCCGCTGTTGCAGATCGAGAACCATCACAACTACGCGTGGAAGGAGATGCACGGCGGCCGTGAGGTCATCGTGCATCGCAAGGGCGCCACGCCCGCGGCGAAAGGCGACATCGGCATCATCCCCGGTTCGATGGCGTCGCCGGCGTATGTCGTGGAAGGCAAGGGGAACCACGCGAGCTACGACTCGGCGGCGCACGGCGCGGGTCGCGTGATGTCGCGGACGCAGGCGAAGCAGACGTTCTGCTGGAACCCGGTGCGCAAAGATCTCGTGAAGCATCGCGTCAAGTTGATATCGGCGGGTCTCGACGAGGTTCCCGGCGTGTACAAGAATATCGATCAGGTGATGGCGGCGCAGTCCGACCTGGTGGACACTCGCGCGCGATTCCTGCCGCGAATCGTCAAAATGGCGGATGACGGATTTGTCGAGGATTGAACATGAATGCGAATGGAACAAGGCGATCTGAATTGATGAAAGCGTCGTCGACCCGATCGGCATCCGGCATGGCTTTGCGAATCGTCAGCCTGTTCGCCATCGCGTCGGGTTTGTTGGCGAATACCGCCTGCACGCTCGAGCTGCCGTCTTTCAATCTCCCGACGGGGCCATTCCTTCTGAAAGGAACATACGTTCAGGTCGATCGATTCGGTCAGCCGCCGTGCTTCGCGTGGGAGGGAGACAACGGCGTGTTCTATCACTTGTTCCAGGACGCGGATCTCGACGACGATCTGTTCGACCAGGCGACGACGGTCGGCGCCCGTTCTCGATTGCTGATCGAAATTCGTTCCGACTTGCAGGTCTCCTGCGAGCTGGGGCCGACGGTGGAAGTGCTGGAAGTTCGCGAGATCATTTCCGGTGCGTAGCGTCTTCTGAATCTAACGCATGTCTGCGAACGGATCTTCCGCGGTTCCGAAGGCGTCGCGATCGGGTTCGCCTTCGTCCTCCTCTTGGCGATGGACCGCGAAGGCGGGCTCGTTGAAGTCGCTTCCTTCGTCAAATGACGATTCGTCGCTCTCAGCGCGCATCATCGGCACGGGTGCTTCGATATCGACGCCCGGCGGGGCTGAACGGACGCGGGTTTCCGGTGCCTGCGGCGTCGGGGTTTCCGATCGGCCCTTCGGCGGCAGGGGTGCGTAGAGTTCCTCGCGAATCTCGTCGAGTACGGCCTCGCGCTCATCGTCGGAATCGCGGAGGCGGCGCATGATTGCATCGTACGGACCGAACGAGAGGCTCATCAGGCCGAGCCCCGCGAGGAGAAGGACGAACCAGTTGACGAAGAGCGACATGGGCCTGTCGAATTCCCAGAAGTAGGGATCTACCGGGCTGTATAGAATTGTCGCGGCGCGTTCCTCGTAGACATCGTCGCCCCGCATCCAGTCGGGCAGGTCCGTCGAGATCCGCGACTGCCAGACGATTCGCTCGCCGCCCTTCGTATAATAGACAACTGTCTTGAAGCATTCGTCGCTGTAGTCGTCGACGCGGTAGTACTTGAAGTCCGACGTTCCGATGCGAGCCAGCGACAAGTCGAGGTAGAAGACGTTCGCGGTCGTTCGGACGCCATTGTCGACGAGCTTCCAATTGCCGTACAAGTGATAGAAGGCGAATCCGGCGCAGGCGAGACCGACGAAGAAGGTGGTCGTCAAGATGGAAGATCGAGTGCTCAAGAGACATCCCCCAAAGGCGGCACGAAGCGACCGGATGCGATTGCCATTTCATCGGTCGCGAATCGAGGCGTATCCCGCAGTTTCGAGACATGAATGGTCGTCAGGTCCATGGATGGCGTGGATTCTCGGCTTTTCGTTGATTTGAAATGCTTGTCGCGTCATATTCGGACCCTGGCAGCGCGGAGAGGCAAGATGTTCCCCGTGCAAACTCCCACAAAGTGTCGCAAAGTCGCGCAAATCTTTGCAAAATGGAGGCTGCGGACATCCTTGGACGACAGTCTTTCCGTCCTAATTGACATGCCTTGACCGGCGCATCGTCGGTGCGGGCGAGGAAATTCGGCTCAATCCGGCGGAATTCCGTTAACTCGACGGTGATCCACGTGTCCCGTTTTGTAAATGTGGGGGCCTGCGCGCCGTCGTACTTCTGCACGGCTGAGATTGAAATGCCCATTCGGGCAACGCCGTGATTTGAGGGTCGAAATCCACGTATATCGAGTGACGTAGCGATTTCGAATCGGAGCGTTTGCGAATCAGAGCCGCCCTGTCCTCAGGGCGACGTATTACGAGCGGCCGACAGGCAATCCGTCACGCCTGCGGCGGCGTCGAGTTCATCCGGTCTGCGAGAGCGAGGAGTGAGATGATGCGATATCTGGGAACGAGCTGTCTGCTGCTACTGACGCTGTTCACGACGATGGGACAGACGTGCACAGCCGTCGGATTCCCGATTCTCCCCGGCGGACCGATTGGTGGTGGACCGATTGGCGGCGGACCGATCGTCGATCCTGGCGTCACTGTGACTGTGATCAACAGCACGGATTTCGAAATCGACCCGTTCATCGAGTATGAAGACATCGACGGCAATGTGTTTTCGCTCGATTTGGGCATTGTATTTCCCGGCGAGATCGTGCCGACGGATTTCTTCTGCGACGAGGTGATCTTCCTGACGAGTACGAACGCGGAGCAGTACGTCTTCGGCGACACGATCGTGCTGGAGGCGTTGCCGATATTCGAACAGGATTTTGATTTCTTCTGTGGCGAGGAAGTGACGTTTGAGTTCGTCGGAAACGACATCGACTTCGACGTGTTTGTGGATGCGGATGGGTTTGTGTTGTACTGACGCACAGATACCCCGCATTTCAGAAACCCTGGTCGGCGCTTAGGTACCCGAACGCTCGCGCGATCTCCGTGCTCGCAATCGCCTCGATCCTGGTCAGCCCGCATTACGATTGGCCCCGAAGCCGTCGCCCTGTCTCCGCACGAAATCTCCCGCCGAGTCGCATCGAAGTGTCGCAATTCCCGAATTCTCGGGCCGAAGACCAATTTTTGTTCCGAATCGCGTGTAAGCCGCGCATGTTTCGTCGCTCCTAATCCCTGGACAAAAAAACGCGGGGCTGCGTCTCGCCAATCGACCGCATGGGGCGGTCGGGCGAAATCACGGCACAAACTCGCCCAAACGAAAGTGGAATCCGCCATGGATGCAATGAAACTGACTTTGATGCTGGCGATCGGAGTGATCGGAATGGGAATGACGTGTGAAGATCCGGCGGCGCCGATGCCCGTACCGCCGGAGGCGGAGAACCCCGTGCCGCCCGAGGAAACACCCATGGAGCCGTCATTCAGCGTGATCGGCATATGGAAGCGCGATACGGGCGACTTCGGCCAGGCATCTTTGGAGTACGGCGGCGACGTCGAGTATCTCTCCATCGAGGCCGGCGGCCTGGCGAACCTAACGATCCGCTACGAGGACTCACGAGCGTTGGTGTGTATTCCCGCCGCGTTCGCGCACCTGGGCGACGACGCCCTGCTGTTCGACTTCAGTGCGACCGACAATCGAGCTGCGGGGCTCAACGGATCGACTGTCGCGCTTCACAAGATGGCGGACAACAACTCTCTCGAACTAACGGAAAGCGATGGTCGGACTTCGACATTTCATCGAGAGGCCATGATTGCGGCGGACGATCTCTGCAAACACTTGCAGGAGACGGACAGGTTCGAGATCGACACACATATCATTTACGGCTCGGCTCTGGCATTCGACGGGACGTATCTGTTGCTGGCGGACAACGAAGATGAAATTCGACCAGTCGATCGTGAAACAGGCGACATACTTCCGAAACTGAACATGCCGCAGCCGCGCTACGATTACATCGAAACGGCGCAGGGGAAGGATGTCTGGCTGGAAGGCCGCAACAGCAGCGAAGTCATTCTGGAGCGGCGATCACAGGCGGGCGTCCTCATAGACGAAATCAAGCGGAGCGAACTGGGCCTGCCGGACTTTGACTTCGCGTGCGCCGCCTTCGACGATGTGAACAAACGACTCTATATGTTCGGTCAGGACGATGAGACACTCGCACTGCAGATCCTGATCGTCGATTCCGAGGCGGAGCCGGACGTCCTGCTCAACACGGTCGAGTTCCGGGGATACCTCGAAGCGATGGCTTTTGACGGGACAGACATTCTCGCGATCGGAAACTACCCGCAGTACCTGTATCGCATCAGCATCGATTCGTTCAAAGTGACGGAGACGTTTCATCTGAACGATCAGGATGGGGGTCAATTCCAGGGGGTCGCGGTTGTGGACGGCGCCGTCTATCTGCTGGGGAAAGTGTACCAGCAGTTCGGGGCAAACAAAACGATCATCACGCGGTCCGTCTTGCCGGAATAAGCGGTCTGTCCGCGAGATTGCAATATCAGGGTGCGATGAGGCATGTCCTCTCGCACCCTTTTTTGTTGCGCGTCGGCCAAACTGACGGCCACAGGGAGCGAAATCGCTTGGTCCGAAACGGAGCGATAGTTATGCTGCAGGAGGCCGACGTCTGCGTTTCGATTCGATTATCCGCGATGGGAGATTCCGCATGCTCACGATTGCGACCACCGGGCTGTGCCTGTTGTCTGCCGTCGTTCTTGATGACGAAGCGAACACGCCGATCGGCGAACGCTACGAAGTCGCCTATCATCATGTGTTGCGCAATCGATCTTCCGGTGCACTTCGCGACGTGAAGGTCTACCTGACTGTCCCCGCCGATGACGACTATCAGTCGATCGAGGGCTATCGCGTGGAGGCGTTCGGCCGACCGCTGCACATTTCCAATCGCCGCGATGAATACGGCAATGCGCTCAAGCGCGTCGTGATTCCGGAAATCAAGCCTGGAGAGGAAGTGCGCGTCGGGTTCACGTGCGAAGTCATTCTGCGGGCGCCGAAGCAGGCCGACGTGTCCGGCAAATCGGAAGGCGCCTACGACGGCGTCGATCCGCAGTTCATGGCGCACTACACGCGCGATCATCCCATCTTCGGTCTGCAGACGCCGATCATTCGCGAAACGGCTGAGCAATTGTTGAAGGAGCATCCCGAACCGGCGGCGCGGGCCGTGGCGATCCATCATCTGATCGCGGACACGTTCAAGTACCAGCGCGGCGACGGATGGGACGCGGCGCCAATCGTACTCGAGCGGCGCAGCGGGTCCTGTTCCGAGTTCACTCACGTGTTCTGCGCATTGTGCCGGGCGACGGGAATACCGACGCGGATGTGCGGCGCTTCCATCGTGCCGGCGAAGCGTCGGCTGCCGTTCGTCGATCGCGGATGGCATCGCTGGCCCGAAGCGTATCTGCCGCAACGGGGCTGGGTGAGTTTCGACCCGACGCTGGATCGCGGGCGCGCCAGGCCGCTCTTCGTCGGCACGCATCATGGCCGGACGCTGATCGTGACGCGCAAGGGCGATCGCAGCTTGCAGTTGGGATTGTCCTACATCTCGTCGAATTCCAGTGCGCGGGGATTGAAGCGATCTCGATATTTCGTATGGACGCAGGGCACGATGGAAAGACTGGAAAAAGCAAAAGCGCTGATGGCGGCAGGCGACGTGACGAAAGCGAAACGGCGGCTCGAACGACTCGTGAAGGGTTATGGTGAAACGCGGGCGGGTATCGAGGCCCAAGCGCTGGTCGAATCGCTCGAAAAAAATCACGAACATCATTAATGAACTTCGGACGGCGATTGCCCGTCGGGAGGACCGCCTCATCGACTGCATCATCACGAAAGCGAAAGCAAACGCTTTGTTCTGCGTTCATCTTCTGGTTGCAGGTCAGCGGAATTCCGCGCGCGTCCAAACAGCCGGACGGCGCGCAGCGCGAATCCCCGTGAAATAGCCCGCCGTCGACTCTGAGAGCACTTTCGCGACGCCTTTGAATTTGGATCCTCTATCGACTAAAATGCTGACCAACTGGCCGGTGGAGAACCCACGCGTATTCTGAATCCGAAGATTCTCCTGGTGACACAACCGGCCGCCGGAGCGTTTTCATTCCAAGGAGATCCCAAATGACTTCACGATCAACACGATTCTGCGGCCTCGTCACGGCGTTCGCAGTCGTGGCGCTATTCGCGCCTCGGCTGAGCGCCGACAGTTTCACGACGCAACTGGGCGGTGACGGATTCGACGTCGAGATCGACGAAGTCCGCGATCTGGCGTACGTGTCAGTTCCCTCGACCAACGAAGTGGTCTTCGTTTCGTTGTCCACGTTCACGATCGTCGACAGCGTCAATGTCGGAGCGAACCCGTACGGCCTGTCGCTGAGTCACGACAACAGCACGCTCTATGTCGCCCTGAACGGCGCGGGCAACGTCGCCAAGCTGGACATCGACGCACAAACGTTCACGACGCACAATTTCACGACGCTGCTGGACGACGGCCGTACATACGATGTGGTCGAAGCGCAGCCCGGCATTGTTTTCATTTCGGCGAATCCGAGCAGCAGCGGGTTCGCGAGGATCGTCCGATGGGACGTCGTCGCCGACACGGCCGCACGCGTCGCGAACAATCGGATCATCCGCGCGGCGCCCGTCTTCGCCGTCAGCCCGGACGAGACGTTTCTCGTCGTCGGAGAAGGATTCAGCCCCAACTCGCTCTATCGCCTCGACATCACGCAGACCAGCGCGCCGATCGTCGCCGAAGACAATCACGGCAGCGTCAACGGCACGCGCCGCATCGCGATGAGCCCCGACGGAACGTTTCTCGCGACGTCGACCGGCCAGATCATCGACAGTGAAACCCTGGATCCGATCGGAAACGTCGGCAGCGGCGCCCCCGGCTTCGGCAACAGCGCCGAATCGGTCTATATGGCGATCGATTCGGACCTCACGGCCTACGACGTGATGTTCGGCAACGCCGTCGGGCAGCGCACGCTTGCCTGCGGCTTCGACGTCGCCAGCCAGGTCCGCGTGTCGAGCGACGAGATGCTCTGGCTCGTGCTCGGCGACGACACGCTTTGCGCGATCGCCAACGAGCCCTTCTGCAACATGCCGCCGCCGGCGCCGAGCGTCGTCTCCCCAGCCCACGAGGCGACCGGCGTATCGATCGTTCACGCGCTGACGTGGCAGACGGGCGCTTCTGTGTGCACGCCGACGTATGACGTTTTGTTCGGCGATTCGAACCCGCCGACGGGCCTGATCGCGGAAGACAAGGCCCTGCCGATCTGCAATCCCGGCTCGCTCCAGCCGAACACGACCTATTACTGGCAGGTGATCGCGAGGCATGACGGGGGCGCGACGCCGGGCCCGGTCTGGTCATTCACCACAGGCCCGTGCGCGGCCCCCGTGCCGGCGCCGAGCGGGACTGTCAACCTTCCAAGCAATCCATTCGATTTTGTGTACGACGCGTCGCGGCAGCAGATTTATGTGTCGCTGCCCGACCTTCATGAGGTTGACGTGATCTCGACGCAGACGTACGGAATCCTCGATCGGCTGCGCATCGGCGTCGGACCGCGCGGCCTCGACCTGAGCGCCGACAACTCGAAGCTCTATGCGGCGCTCTACCGCGGCGGCGGCATCGCAATCCTGGACATCGACAGCGGCAGCGTCACAGAAATCAGCCTGACGGCCGAACTGGACGACTATCGCACGTGGGATGTGATCGAGCGCGGTCCCGACGACGTCTTCGTCTCGTCCAACCCGGGCAGCAACGGCTTCGCCTACGTTGTTCGTGTCGACACGGAAGCAGGCACGGCGGCCCGCGTCGCCAGCGGCCGGATCATCCGTGGGTCCCCGACGTTCGAGGTCAGCCCGGATGGGCAGTTCGTCTATGTGAGCGAGGGGTTCAGCCCCAATTCGCTGTACAAGCTCAACGCCGCGACGCCGACAGCGCCGATCGTCGAGGAAGACGACCACGGCAGCGTGAGCGGCACCGACGTCAAGGCCGTCAGCCCCAACGGCGATCGAATCGTTTTGCGTTCCGGCCAGGTCATCGATACGGCGGACATCTCCGTCGCCCGCACGTTGGCGACTTCCGGCCGGCCGGCGTTCGCGGATGATCCGTCAATCGTGTATCTCGGCACCGGCACCGTCGTGAATGCGTATGACATCTATTCGGGCGCTGCAATGGGCCAGTTCCCCCTGGCGTGCACAGGCATCACGCGACTGTTGCACGTGTCAAACGAAACGGGTTGGGCGGCGATCGGAACGAATCGGTTGAGCTATCGCGCCGGACCGATCGCGGCGCCGGGTGCGCCGACGCCCGTGCTGCCGGAAAATGGCGCCGCGGATCAACCCAACATGCTCTCGTTGTCATGGACTTTCGACGACGCATGCACCGACGCGACCTTCGACGTATTGCTCGACACTCAGACCCCCCCCATAGCGACGGCCTGCGAAAACGTGATCGGCACGAGCTGCGACGTGGCGCTCGACACATCGACCACCTACTATTGGCAGGTGCTCGCATCAAACGATGCGGGAACCACGGCGGGCCCGATCTGGTCATTCACGACCGTGGATTGCAGAACCGCCCCGGCGCCGTCCGACCCGCAACCCGCCGACATGGAATCGAACGTGCCGATCGACACGGGTCTTTCGTGGTCCGGCGCCGAGGATCGCAGCCTCGGCCTTATCGAGAAGCCGGTCGACAATCGACGGTCGGCCGCCGGCCGACTGGCGGCGGCCTCCGTCACGCCCGCGGATCAGGTCCGCCCTCCCTTCGGTCTGCTTGGCGATCCGTGTCCGATTCGCTATTCCGTGTACTTCGGCACGCAAAGCCCGCCGACAAATCTCGTCTGCAGCGATCTTGAAGAACCGCACTGCGACCTGCCCGAAGATCTCGTCGAGGGCGAAACGTACTATTGGCAGGTCGTATCGACGACATGCTGCGACGAGCGCTCGGGGCCGATCTGGCAATTCACAGTCGCCGGAGATTTCCGATTCGAGCCGGTCGTTCTCTCGTCGCCCACGAACTACGAGCGGGGCGACTTGCCGCCAAATGCTTCTGCGTGCATCGGCGTCCAGGACTCGTTCTTCGTCGAAATCTGGGGCAGCGACATCGGCGCCGTCAACACGGGCATCGTCTGCGCGTTCGTCAATGTCGATCTGCCGGCGGACGTGAGCCTGATCGACGTCATCCCATCGCCGAACTTCACGAACTTCGTGGACTGGGAACTTGTCGGATCGCAACTTCGCGGCGTCGGCGGATGCGGCATCCCGAACGGGGGCGTCGGCGTGGACGAGTGGGCGCGAATCGCCACGCTGAAGCTCAGCGCGAATGCGTGTCTCGGGGGCGGCAACATCTGTCTGTCGTCCGCCGATCAATCCTGTTCGGCATTCGGCCGCGGCGCCGTGCCCGACTCCGACGTCAGCTTCGACTGCGCCGATCTCTGCATCGATGAGGATTGTCTTTACGACCTCTCGGGCGACGGATTCGTGGACGACGACGACTTTGACATCTTCATGCCCTGCTTCAACTGCACCGGCGAGGATTCGTGCTGGAACAGCGACGCATGCGAGTACGCCGATTTCGACTGCAGCGGCGTCGTCGATCCGGGAGACGTCGGCTGGTTCGCCGGCGGCTACCTGCGAAGCTGCGCCAGCATCATGACCGACGACCTCCCGCCCTGCCGACAATGCGTCATCGATCTGCGCATCGCGTCGCCGCAAGACATCGCGGAAGTCGAATTCGCCCGTCGAATTGTCGACAATCGACGAGCAGGTCGATTGACGCAGCGAACAGGCACTGCCGATCCGATCACGCTCGAGCTTCTCGTGCGGGATCTGTCGACCGATTCGCACGGCATCGCGGCCGCTTACTTCGACGTCGAGCTCGCCGGGGCGTCTCTCGTCGATGTCCGGTTCGACGGCGCCTTCGATCGCCTGCACATCCTCGACGATTCCCGGCCCGACGTGGTGCGCGTCGGCGCAGCAACACTGACGCCGGGCGCAGGCATCGATGGCTGGACGCGTGTTGCGACGCTCGAGATCGGGCCGAAGTCCGCAATCACGCGGGCCGATGACGTCGTCGTTCGCACGGCGCCCAACGGCATCGCACTGATCGGCGGTCGCATCGCAGAGGTCGTCGATCGGACCGACGACTTCGCCGAGGGCGACGACGCGTTGATGCCCTGACGCGGCCGTTGAGACAATGTGACTAAGCAAGCGGGCCGGGGCAAATCGCTCCGGCCCGTTTTTTTTTAGTTCTTTGCGGAATTCCGGTAAGCACTTCCCTTGCGTCCGGTGCGACCGAATGAGCCTCCGCCGGAACCGAATTCCCACGCTGAAAGCGTGTCACAAGGAAGCCCAAGGTCAGTGCAGCCCGCGAAGCGTGCAAACGCAACCCTGGGGATCGATTTGATGGACGAATCCAGCACTGATGGTGCGTTACAAAATAAGCACTCAAACGGTTCCTCAACCCGCCCGGCATTCCTGTTGCCTACAGGCCTTTTCAAGAACCGCGATGAACCACTTCTTGAGGGGTTCTTCGCACAAACGCATATTACAGGGAGACGACAGGCGCTCCGTCACACCGAGTACACCATCGTGCGTGGCGTGACGCCGATACAACAATCGCCACGGACTCACTTCCGCTCCAGCGTCACCGACGTGGGCAACAGGACGGCGTCGAGTTCGTCCCACGCCTGCGGCTCGCCCTGCAGTTGTGCGCGAAAGAATGCAACGAGCAGCCCCGCCGTGAGCCGGCGCATCGGTTCGCGATCCGAATTCGACGCACAAACGCCCGCGGCCAGCGCCGCCGTTTCTGCGTCGAGCATGTCGCCGTGGCCGTAGTCCGTTGCAATGACGAGTGTGCTCGGCGACGGGCAGGCATCGTAGAACGTTTGATAATTGTCGCCCTCGGGCGCGCATGGGCCGCCGAGACCTGCGCCGAGGATGAGCGTGGGAATATCAAAATCGAACTGGCCGTCGACGACACGCGGCTGGTTGCCCCCGGGGCCGCCTGTGCCATCGACCGGATCGATCCCGACGAGCGCAGCGACACGCGTCGCACCGGCTTTTGCGACACCGAACGCGACTTTGCCGCCGCGAGAGTGACCGGCTAGACCAACGCGGGCGTTGTTGAGCTCGATACCGGGCAGGCGATCGAACCGCGTCGGAATCCAGCTGAGAACCACCGCCGCTCGCTCGGTTTCGATCGCAGCCGTCGGCATGCCGATGAGTGGACCGATGCCGGCGTCGTACATGCGCGGGAGGATGACGACGAAACCGTGGCTGGCGATGTGCGCAGCGATCTGGTCGTAGGAGTGATTCGTGATTTCGAAAGCATGCTGGAGAACGACGACGCTGTAAGTGCCGGGGGTTGTCGGTGCGACGATGCGGAGCTTGAGGGGTGCGTCCTGTTCGCAGCGATCGAGGTCGAACGACGTAATCGGTAACGCGCCGGGCACGTACGGATCGCCGGTCGTGATTGTGGTGTCGGCGTTTGACTCGACGGACGCGGTGGACGGCACGAGGGGGCAGAGTTCGCCGAAGTCGCAGGCGAGGGGTGCGAAGCAAGTAGTGATGATGCATATGACGTGAAAGGTGGTTCGCTTAGGCATATGAGTTGGTCAAACCTCTCCCTGTTGTTGGCTCTGTATGTACACGAATCCCACCGCTTGTGTGCAGTTTAGCATGATGCAGCCCGGCGAGAATTCGGCTGCGGCATTTTTCCGCTTCGTGATCGAGGGACAATCTTGGCGTATGGACCTTTCATGTCTCATCACGGCGATCGGGAGGCACTCGCCTTACATTACAAGCGACCGAAGAAACTACCGCTTGGACGTCCGCCCACACTGAAAGCGTGCCACGAGCAAGCCCATGGTCAGTGCAGCCCGCAACGCGGGAAAGCGCAACCCTGGGTATCGGATTGCACGACGGCCCAGGCACTGAAAGTGCGTTACAATTCCTGGACATCATCGAAAACGCGCCTGCAGCGGGCGGTGCTTCGCCCCTCATCGCACGATCACGTGTCGGCGCCTATGCAACAACATCATCAAGGAGAACATCATGACAACGCGAAAGCTGACGAGTGGGCTCGTTGCGGCCATCGTAGCGATGACTGCGGGATGCGCCGCGAATCGAGTCGAAGTCACTCAGTACGGTCAGATGCACAAGGTTCTGAGCGGCGGCGCCGGCAACGCGAAGGGAATCGTCGGCGTGGACAACCTGCTGAAGCGACCCAACGCGATCGGCGTCGGTGCGCTTGCCGGGCTTGAAGGCGAAATCACGATCAGCGACGGTAAGGCCTGGATTGCTCGCCCCGACGGGCAGGGCCTGCGCATCGAGGTAGCGACGGCGGCGGCGAACGAACAAGCATCCATGATGACCGTCAGCTACGTGGATGCGTGGCGTGACGTACCGATCGATCGCGATCTAGCGGGCGAAGCGTTGGAATCATTCATCGGCGAGCAGGCGGCCGCGAGCGGCATCGACACTGGCCGACCGTTTCCATTCATGCTCGCAGGGAGCGCGAGCGATTTGCAGCTTCACGTGATCCACGGCGCCTGCCCGATGCGCCCCGGCGGCCGTCTGACGCCTGACGAACAACCTTGGCGACTCACGATCGATCGACTCACACCTTGCCGCGTCGTCGGCTTCTACGCACAAGATTCGGTCGGCAAGCTGACGCATCCGGGAACGTCAATCCACGCGCATGCGCTACTGAGTGAGAGTGGTCGCGAGATCACAGGTCACATCGAGCGAATCGCGATGGCTCGCGGCGGCGTGTTGAAGTTGCCGATGGTACGGTGATGGTGGGAAGGCGCCGATGCAGGGGCGGCCTCGTTGCGTTAATGATTGATCGCTATGCGCCCCATGCTCTGGCGGGCGAGCCGCCGTCGCCCCCATCACGATGAACTTTAGGCCTTTGGTTTGAGCCTCTTGCGCAAATAACGAATCTGCCGGCGGCGGCCTTCGCATTCGGGCAGGGCTTCCAGTTTTGCGATCTGCTTCTCGATATCGTGCCGACGACGGATGTTCGCCCGGTATTGGTCGTAGGCCTTATCGATCGCCTGATCCTGAAGTGACTTTCTCAATCGCTCCCATGTCTTATCATCGCCCTTACGCGGCGTGGGAATCCGATGGCCAAGATTGACGCAGACGCAACCGCAGCGAGCACAGACGGCATCCGGCGCGGACAAATCCCGGCGAACGGCGAGTTGGCAATCGAAACATACCCAGGTAGTGTTGCTCATTTCGGGGCGCCTAAAAGGGCACGTCGTCGAGATCCAACTCCAAGGGAACGTCTTCAAGATTGAGATCAATCAATATCCGCGCGGCGTGGTCTAGGAACTCATCACGATCCATGAAGATTATGTGCCGACGTTTCTCGGCATTCAGGTGACTACCAATCCACTCTTTGGCCGCCCGCGTTATTTCGCCCGCCGAAATAACGAAAACGTGATCTACCAAGACAGTGCGATTGGCATCTGAATCGAAAATTGGATGCCCAATAGCCATATTCGCCTGCGCGAGCACGTTTGCGACATTCTTGGACCCGCCCGACGCACTCGAATCCAGCTTGTCTCGTTTTATTTGGGCGCAGAAGTAAATCCAATGGCCTGTTGGCAATTGGAATTTCATCCAGAGGTCTTTTCCAAACTCAAGGAGTTTCTCCTTGTGCCCGGTCGCCGTAACCCGGTGGAAACCAAGCCTTCGAAACAATGGGACCAAGAGATGCTCAGTGAAATCATCCTCGCTAGCGCTTTCAAGAAAGTCAGCGACTTTCTTTCGTTGCGCGAGTTCACCCGAGGTCAATGGGCGGGTTTCTGAACGGTTCGAACTCGACATTGTGCCAGATCCGAGATTGCGAATCCTACACGTATTTGTTCCGTCGAGTGTCGCGCCCAAGCCTCGGAGATTGAGCCACTTATTGAGTTCGTCTAGGGCCTCGTCAATGTCCTTTTCTGCTTTTAGAAACGATATTGGGTTGAGTAGCTCTTTGAAGACTCGCAGGAGCTGATCCGACGGTAAGTCGGGGTGTGAACAAACCCCCTCATCTAGCTTTAACAGCACGTCAAGAACCCATCGCCACTTGGTTGTCTGCCGATCATGTTGGAAATCCATGTCACAACTGCGAAAAAAGGACGTGATGTAATAGCTCGTTCGCTTTGGAAAGGGCATTTTGTCACCGACGACCATTTGGGCGACCTCTTCCAATATTTCCTCGCCTAGCCTCATTGCAGCCCTTCCAACTGAAGTTCCCTACCCCTTCACCACCGGCAGCGGCAAACTCCCGTCCGCCCTTGGCAGCGGATCCGGTGGTGCAATCGTCACGCCGCCGCGCGTCAGTTGGGCTTCGCCGCGCTCCACGCGTTCGGCGAAGGCGAGCGACTCTTCGTACAGCGCCTCCAGCATGTCGGCCTCATCGACGGTGCGCGTCTGCTCGCCCTGCACGTAGATGATGCCTTTGCCCTTGCCGGCGAAGACGGCGACGTCGGCCCCTTCCGCCTCGCCGGGGCCGTTCACGACGCAGCCCATCACGGCGACTTTGACAGGTGTCTTAATGCTCCGCAGCTTCTCGCGGACCTGCTGCACAAGCGTCATCAGATCCACTTCGATGCGACCGCATGTCGGGCAGGCGATGAGTTCGGGTTCGACGCGGGGTCGCAGGCCGAGGCAGTTGAGCATTTCGCGGGCGTCTTCGACTTCGAGAACAGGATCGCTCGCATAGCTGATCCGCACGGTATCCCCGATGCCGTTGGCCAGCAGCGTGCCGAGGGCGACGACGCTGCGGATGCAGCCGGTCTCTTTCGGACCGGCATGCGTTACGCCGAGATGGAGCGGGTAATCGTACTTCTCGCTGATCGCCGTGTACGCCATGATGCAGATGCGCGGGTCGATGCTCTTGGCGCTGATGACGACATCGTGGAAATCGTTTTCATCGAAGATGCGCAAATAGTCGGCGAGCTTGTCCATCATAATGCCGACGAGTTGCGCTTCGTAATCCGTCTTCAGCTTTTCCTTTTCGCTGGCGCGCTTGGATTTGTCCTTGCGTTCGACAATGCCGCCTTCGTTGACGCCGACGCGGATGGGGATGCCGCGCTCCTTACAGGCGGCGATGACGCGATCGACCTGTTTGCGATCCTGAATGTTGCCCGGGTTGAGGCGGATCTTGTGGACGCCGGCCTCGATCGATTCCATGGCTCGCTGAAAGTGGAAGTGCACGTCGGCGACGATCGGTACGCTCACCTGCGGGAGGATGTGCTTCAGGGCCTCGGTATCCGCCGGGTCGGGGACGGCGACGCGAACGATGTCGGCGCCGGCCTGGGCGAGTGCGTGAATCTGCGCGACAGTCGCATCGATGTCGTAGGTGTATGTGCTCGTCATCGACTGGATCGAGACGGGGGCGTCGCCGCCGATGGCGACGGGACCGACGTGAACTTGGCGCGTTTTGCGTCTGGGTTGCATTCGTTCGATTTCCTTGTCGGGTCGATGACCCGATCTACGGGGCTGTTGGGGCGGCGTTACGGCCTGCTCGACTTCTGCACTGCTCACAGAGCAGTGGCACCCGGCGTGTCGGGTCGATGACCCGACCTACGGATTGTCGGGGCGATGCCCCGAGCCTGGGGGATCGGGTGTTCTTTGTGTACGTGGGTATTGTAGAGGGGGATCGGGGCGTGGCGAAATCGGGGGGATTTTTGGAAGATCGGGTGACATCGTCTGCGGCGGCGACGTTGGAGATGCGATACACTACGCAGGCGGAAAGGAGGGCACCGGGTTTTGGGCGAATTCCCCGAGGCAATCAAGGCGCCTACGGATGGCGATGGAACGATCCAGGCGGACCTGTTCTGTCGCGGATGTGCGTACAACCTGCGATCACTGCTGCTTTCGGCGTCCTGCCCGGAGTGCGGCGCGTCCGTCGCCTGGTCAATGCGCGACCATCAACTCATCAACGCGAGTCCGACATGGCTCAAGCGATTGCGTACCGGCATCGGCTTGTTGACGCTCACTATTCCGCTCTGGGGTCTGCAGGTTCTCTTGACGCAATATGGTGGGTTGCTCGGCTTGCAGATTTTCAACTCGATTGCGATGGGGCCGTCCAGCCTGGTCTTGGACTCGTTACAAGTTTTTCTCATGGTGCTGCTGGCAACCGCGTGCCTGGTGCTGACGACTTTGGAGCCGGAACGTGCCCCCCTTGAACGCGATGATCTCCTGAGGAAACGCCTACGGATTATCGCCGTCGCCTACGTCGTGTTCGGTCTCGCCAGCCGTGTCATCTGGTCGTTGATTGGGCTCAAATTCGGCCTTGTTCCCGTGGTCTCAGTAATCACACATGTCATCCTTCTTCTTTCGGCCGCGTACTGTCTATTCGCGTACCTGGCGGCACTCATCGATCGAACGCCCACACGCCGCGGGGCCGGATTGATTCGAGTCCTTCGATACATTTATCTGCCGATCATGGCGATCGGTGAGATTTCTGAACTGTTCTTGGCGTGGGGCTGGTTCATGAAGCCGCCGCCGTCCGGCCGCATGCTGCCCACGCCATGGTGGGGTACTTCGACGTTCTTGCTTGGCGGTGCCGCGGGACTCATCGCGACGATTATCTTCGTGACGTTGCTCGCCCGGTTTTATTTCGATCTCGATCGTATCTGTAAGCAGGTGAGCGCTGAGTGGAGCGAGCGTGGGTCGCAAGGGAATTCCAGTGGGGGAATGGGAACAGGCAGGGATTCTTGTGCCAGCAGTAACACGTAAATCCTGTTGTAACGCCCTTTCAGGGTTTTTTGCATTCGGATGGCGGTAAGCCCGGGGTTGCGCTTCGACCGCGTTCGCGGTCTTCGCTGACCCCGGGCTGTCTTGTTTCACGCTTTCAGCGTGTAGTAAGCGCGACCTATTTTCGAATGGAATCACACTCTTGTTGGCGCTTCTGGTGCCGCTCACCTGCTGATTGAGAGGTGCTTCGTCACTTGTCGATTGCGATCGTCAGGTTTTCGTGGCCATCCTGCGTGATCAGAATGTTGTCCTCAATGCGCACGCCGCCGATGTCGAGCAGGCCGTCCACCTCTGTCCAATCGATGCAATCGGCGTATTGCGTTCTGCGGGCTTCATCCTTCAACAATGCCGGAATGAAGTACAAGCCGGGTTCGATCGTGACGAGGTAGCCGGGCTGCAATGGCAGATCGATGCGCAGCGCGCTCAGGCCGAATCGCGTGCTGCGCTCGCGGCCGGGCAAGTATCCGCTGGCGTCGCGGACGCCGAGACCGACGAGATGGCCGAGACCGTGCGGGAAGAAGAGTGCGTGGGCGTCGCGTTCGACGAGGTTGTCGACGTCGCCCTTCAGAATGCCGAGTTCGACGAGGCCTTCCGCGAGGTCGCGGGCGGCGGCCATGTGGATGTCGCGGAATTCCGCGCCGGGCCGGCAGCGCTCGACGCCGTTCTTCTGTGCGCGAAGAACGGCGTTGTACAAATCAGCGCGGAAGCCGGTGAGCTTGCCCTTTGCACCGTAGGTCCGCGTCACATCGGCGGTGTAGCCGTCGATCTCTGCGCCGGCGTCAATGAGGACGAGGTCCTCCTCCCCCACGACTCGATTGCTCGGCGTGAAGTGCAGCACGGCGGCGTTCGTGCCGGCGCCGACGATTGTGCCGTAGCCCGTGCGCGTGCCGCCATGACGGAAGAACTCGGCTTCGAGCTCGACCTGGATCTGTCGTTCCGTGACGCCGGGCCGGATGACATCACGCATTCGCCCGTAGCCGGCGACGGTCGCGGCAACGGCGCGGCGGATGCGTTCGATCTCGACAGCGTCCTTGGGGCGGCGAGCGTGGAAGTAGTTCAGGCGGACAGCGTCCGTCAGCGCGGCGTCGCTGGTGACGCCGGGGAGCGCGGCGCCGAGGTTTGCGATCGGTCGGCCCTTTCGCGCGGCGAGCCAGGCGGCGAACTCTGTTGTCGGCCGCAGGTCGCTGGTCCATTCGAAGGGTTGCCGCCCTTCCCATACGCGCTCGGGTTCTTCGACGGGCGGTCGGAATTCGATCCAACCCGATTTCGGATCGTATGCAACGATACAGCCGGGCTCGTCGTGGTCGGCGATGTATCGGTATTCGGTGTGCGGCAGGAACGGGAGGCACTGGTCGGCGCCACCGGGGACCGGGATGAGTTCGCCCGAAGCGATGAGGACGATTTCGTTCGTGAGGTTCAGCGCGTCGGCGACGCGCGATTGCCGGTCTTTGATATATTGCTGCATGATCGCACTCCGGATCGGGTAGGATTCTCTGTTGCGTCGTAATTGTACAGGAAGTACGGCCGACAGCTGGCCCGAGGCCGCAGTTTTTGCCGATATCAGTATTGGGGATGCTGTATGCTCCCCCGAGAAACTCGAACAGAGGAACCGCTGAACGACGGCGGGCGTTCGTTTGATCACGCCTGCGACCGATACGCGACGAGAACGACCAGGACAATCCGTGCGGGCGAGACGCCCGCACTCCCCAGCGATGCATGGACGCACAACATATGAATCTGAATTCTGAGACAACAGGGATGATGACGCGACGGACGGGCCGGCTGGCGGCGATTTCGATGGTATCGCTCGGCCTGTTGTCCGCGGCGTGCGTCGATCCGACGCCGGGGCCGAACACCACAAAGCCGCAGCAGACGCGCACGCGGGCGCGCATGGGGCAGCATCAACCCGGCATGGGCAGCATGCGGCCGGTCGATGGGGCGCGAACTTATGCGATCTCACCGTCGATGGGCCGACCGATGCGGGAAGTTGTCGGGCGATCGCTGCAGGGCCGGCCGATCGAGGCGCGCGTGTTCGGTTCGGGCAACGACTGCATTTTCATCCTGGCGACGATTCACGGGGACGAGGACGCGGGGACGCCGCTGGTCGAGCAGTTGGCCGACTACCTCGAGCGGAACCCGAACCTGTACATGGGTCGGCGCGTCGTGCTGATGCCGAACGCAAACCCCGACGGCATGGCGGCGCAGACGCGGACGAACGGGAACGGCGTCGATCTGAATCGGAACTACCCGGCGGACAATTTCAAGGCGAGCGATCGGCATGGCGACACGGCGCTATCCGAACCGGAGAGCATCGCGATCCACGATGTCATCGAACGCTATCATCCGTCGCGGATCGTGAGCATTCATCAGCCGCTTCGCTACGGCAGCGAGTGCATCGATCACGACGGACCTGCCAAGCCGCTGGCAGAGGCGATGTCGAACCACACGGACATTCCCGTGCGACGGATCGGCAGCCGACCGGGATCATTGGGCAGCTACGCCGGTGTAACGCTGGGGATACCGATCATCACGCTGGAGCTGCCGAAGGAAGTAAAGGGCTGGGACGCGAGTCGATTGTGGACGAGCTACGGGGATATGCTGCTGGCGGCGATTCGGTATCCGGAGACGCTGACGGTGTTTGCGGGGCAGTAGTTCGATGCCACGCCCTATCATACGACACGATACTTCAACGGTATGATCAACCGAAATCAAAGGTATGTTGTCCGTCGGCGCCTTTCTCTGAAATCCCCCGCCAGATCTTCTTTCCCATCTCGTGCTTTGAGAAGAAAATGAGTTGATACAGCGGGCCATTGGTACCGACTATTCGGACAGATCGTGAGTGTTCATACCCAAGCTTTGCAACTTGTGACGTGTATAGCGTGGTCAGTTGGCGGATTTGGTCGATTTTCGGCTCCACTGAGAGAATGTGTCGCCAGTCGGCGCCGGGGCCGAACACGAGATCGGGATTACTATTCTCATTTTCCCAGTAGTTGAGTTTCCAGTTTCGCAAGAGGTCTACTCGATCTGGAAAGAAGACTAGCAAATCACATTTTGCTTGCGATAGTGTACTGATGGTCTCGTAGTTGAGATGGAGTCCCAAGGGATCAAGGAATGCAAAGGAAAGACTTCGATTCGGAATTTTCCGAACAACCTCATGGCAAACCTCGTTCGCATCCCCCTTGAGAGTAATTGCACGATCGCCGAGACCTAGTTGCTGAGTCCTCTTAAATAAGGCGTCATGAAGTGATTTCTTCGCCTCACAGAAAATAAGCTGATCAAATGCAACTGGGGACTGGGCCGCAATGAGAGGCGATCCCCATGTAAGTGTCTTGTCCGCGTATTCGACGATTCCCGCGCCTGCGAAGAGATCGATGTAGCAAATGCTCTGCCACTTTCCCTTCATCGCAGTCGTAAATGCGTCAATGTAGCGCCGAAGGTAGTAGTGCTTCTTTTCAGAATGCAGCTTTGCCTTGGATTTTACCAATCCGTCATCTTCAGGTGGTTCCAACTGCCACTTTGCCATTGGCGAGTTCCCTTTCCTTTGAAGGCATCTCATCCCAAGTCCGACCCTCCAACTCCCGCCCCGTTCGCTTCTTGTTCACACCGCCCCACTGCTTGAAGAAAAACGGCACGTTGCGCTCGATGCAGCGCTCGCGGATCTGGATGACCCACGATTCATCCATGGGGCGCGCCCCTGGGCCGGACTCGCCGCCGACGATGACCCAGTCGATATTCGTCAGCGGCAGGCGCGGGATTGGCCCGAGGAGTGGTTCGACGGAAAGGAAGCGCACGGCGGCGGGGACTTTCGCGAGCGTCTTTGAGCGATGGGCGTAGAGTGCGTTTTCGATGCTCGTGCCGAGCCAGACGTTCGGCGGCCACGGAAGATCGCTCGACATGTCCAGTGCGATTTCGGGGCGCTTGGTGAGGACCTGGAATTGATGTTGCGGGCAATCGCACATGGTTTCAAAGACGCGCCGCGTGAAGGCGAGCGGCACATCTTTATGGAAGAGGTCGCTCATCGAGTTGACGAAGACGAGGCGGGGCTTCTTCCAGCGGCGCGGTATGTCCAGCGCATCCGGCTGGAGCGTGAGATCGAAGCCATTGCGATATTGCGGAACACCCATCGCGCGAAGGCGCCGAGCCATGCGTTCCGCGTAGCAGTGTTTGCAACCGGGGCTGATCTTCGTACAGCCTGTGACGGGGTTCCACGTCGCGTTGGTCCATTCAATTGACGATGCCTGCGCCATTCGGACAGGCTACCGAACATTGACCGAACGGGCAAGGAAATAGTGCGACGACGACTATGATGGAACGGCGCACCGATCGTCGCGCCCCCACCCCTGAAGGGGTGGGCCACCCGGCGCTGTAATCAGGATCGCGCCCGAACACTGGGTGACAAGCCCCCAGTGGCACGTCGGGGATTTGTCGGGTTGATGACCCGACCTACGGTTGGATTGGTGGGCTCGGCCCACCCTACGCGGGGTTATTCTGCGGTGGCTGCGTCGCCGGGGAGGACGGGGTCGACCTCGAAGCCGGCGGCTTCTGCACGGGCGGCGGCCGGGCGATAGAGCAGGTTACTGAGAATGACGCCGGCGAAGAGAAGCGCGTTGCGACCTATGACGCTCCAGCCGGCGGCGCCGCTGCCGGAGCCGGTGCAGCCGCAGCTGATCTTCAGGTCGAGAATGATTGCGGAATAGAACACTGCGCCGATGAAGAAAAGCAACATGCCGCCAATGAGCAGCGAACCGGCCTTTCTTGTGGCGGGGAAGATCAACGCAAGGGCGCCGAAGACTTCGATGAACGGCAGAATGACGGCCGGAATGTTCGTGTATGCCGCGGGCAGGATCTTGTAATTGCCGATTTCGACGGCGAACTGGCGCGATTCGGCCGGCCCGAGTTTCCCCCATGCCGCATAGAGAAAGAACACGGCCACGGCCAGAGCGCAGAGGTGCGACACGATGCGGTAGAGCGTGTTGTTATCGCTTGTCGCCGTCATAATCGATCAGTCTCCGCTCTCGACATAGTCACCGAATCGGCCGGAGGCTTCGATCTCCTCCCAGCCTTGTTCATACAGCCAGACGTTCGTGTATTCGAACTCGCGCAGGACGATGGCGACGTTCTTGCTCGCCTCGCACTGACCGCCGCCGCAGTAGACGATGATCATGTGCTGCGGCGTCGGAACGACGGCCATGATGTTGTTGATGTTCTCGTAGATCGCGCTGGACGGCAGATGCACGGCGCCGATGAGACGGGATTCATCCCAGTCATGATCTTCCCGGGCATCGACGATGATCGCATCCTTCGCCGCGAGGTGCTTCAGGACGCAGTCGATCTCGGCGACGCAGAAGCCCTCGATGCGTTTTTCGCACCCGCAGACTTCGGCCGGCGACTCTTTGCTTGCGACTGCATGCGATTGACCGTTTGTGCCGCTGGCCGGCGGGTCCATGTCCTTTTGCGGATCCTTGGATGTATTCGGCGTCTTGTCCGTCGTCGCCGGGACGGCATCCTTCACCCACGGCATGTGCGGGTAGCCGGGCGTTTTGTTGTACCACGTCGAGCGCGCGATCGCGCCCGCGCCGCAACTCGCGATGAGAATCAGGATGGCCAGACCTATGTGTCTTTTCATGATGGTCCCGATGCCTCGCTCCGAGGGACTTGGTTCTACCCGAAATCTCGCGGGCCGGCCGCGCAGCCGCACTCAGTAGTCTAGCCGAAAACGCTGCGAGAGGCTGTAACGCAGCAGTAACGCAAAAACACGCAATCAGGGGGATGTATCGCGTCGATTATCGGGTAGATCATTGTCGATCCGCAAACTTGCCGTCGCCCCGTTCGCGGGCGGCGTGTCGCGTCCTATGATGACGGCAATACGCATCCCAAGGAGCCCGATTCTTGCGACTTTTTGTGGTCATCATCGCGTTGACGGTCCTGTTCACGGCGCCGCTGCTATTTTTCGGCGACACGTTCGATGTCGCATTGTCGGGCGACGAGGCCGTCGCGCGGCTGCGCGGGTACGGCGACTGGGCCTGGATCGTCGGGATTGGTCTGATCGTGGCGGACCTCGTGCTGCCGATTCCGGCGACGGCGGTGATGGCGGCGCTGGGGATCATCTATGGCCCCGTCATCGGGGGCGTGCTATCCGGCGTTGCATCGTTTCTTGCCGGGGCGATCGCGTATCTGGCGACGCGGATGATCGGGCATCGCGCGGCGGTGTTCATCGTCGGCGAGCGGGATCTGGCGCGCACGGAGAAGTTCTTCGATCGCGCGGGCGGGTATGCCGTGGCATTTTCGCGACCTCTACCGATTCTGCCGGAAGTGACGGCTTGTCTTGCGGGGCTCGCGGCGATGCGGCGGCGCGTGTTCTTTGTCGCGCTGGGGATCGGGAGTTTCGTGACGGGGTTCGCGTATGCGTGGGTCGGTCATGCAGGCGCATCGAACCCGGGGATGGCGATGCTGATTGGCGCGGTGATACCTGTGGCGATTTGGCCGATTGCGCGGCGGATGTTGAAGCAGCGTGACATGGGCGGGGTTGAGTCGGCGGACTAGGCGCTTGGGTGCCATGCTCCCCCCCAAAGGCAACGCCGTGAACTGAATGCTCTAATCAGTGCCTCGCTGTCTCAGCGTGGCGAATCATCCAGCGTACATGAGCATGATTCCGCCGTGAGGACACGGCGGCTCCGACTGGTGCTGCCGCCGCTGTGTTCAGTTCACGGCGTTGCCCTCAAAGGGGAGCATGCCGGCAAGGCAATTCGCCTCTCGATGGTTGATTCCACAGTGAAACCGCGATTCGCCGCTACATGCTTGCCTTTGGGGGCGAGAGTGTCCGGAAATTAGAACGCCCTTTCAGGGCTAAGTTTGAATTTCCATTGCAAACCCAGGACTGCACTTCGACCGCGTTGCGGTCTTCGCTTGTCCTGGGCTTCCATAGGTCGCTCTTTCAGAGCGAATTCGTGCCTGTTCTCACGCGCATTTCTTCGCAGTCTGTCTGAGCCCGCTCGATGTTCGAATTCCCCGATAGCCTTGCCTTTGGGGGTAAGCATGGCACCCGGCGCGGCTTACGGCGCAAACTTCTGACCACATTCGGGGCATGCACGAGAGTCGATGCCATCAAGACAATAGGCGCAATACAGGCACCGATTCTGTCGCCGCAATCGTCGACTCCGGAGGACGATGTAGAGGCTTCGCAGGAGAAACGGCGCGGCGATGATGAGCGGAAACGTGATCGCGAATCGTCGATTGATGAAATAGGCTTGAAAGCCGGGCAGCAACGACACGGATTTTGCAAGCGATGTGGTTCTGACCCATCCAAGGGGCAAGACATTGACCGACGATGCTCCCTGTAACTTGGCGGACTCGATCATGTCAGATTCACGAATCGTCATGTCCATTCGTAAGTACGGCGTCCCGTCGTCATGGAGCCAGCCCTCGGGGACTTGCGGGTATTTTTGATCGTCGTGTGGGTAAATGACGCGCGAATGATTCGCGATGTGTTTTTGGAAATACCAGTTCGTGTTCTGCCGCCAATCAGTTGGCGCGATGAGCACTCCATAGGGATTCATATCCGAATGAACCTGGCTTTGGATGGGGCCGTTGTAAATCACAACATCGTCCCGCATGAGAATGACGGCGTGCCGATCGCCGGCATATGCGACGCCTCGATCGTCGATGAGACGTGAGATGGCGACTGAGATCGCAATGAGTAGAAGACCGACGGCGAGTGAAAACAGTCCTGATTTTGGTTTGGGTTTCCGCACAGACGACTCTCCAGCACAGTCCCCAATTGACTCTTGAGTAATGTAATTCTCCCACGTTGGCGGCCCTCGATTCGAATCATCATATCGATTCGGCGGCTCGCGTCACAGACGTGGAGGATGCGCGCGCGCTAACCGAGCCATGACTGGCTCGGCTCGGTGATTGTTGGCGTTCGGCGGGAAGGATTCCTGTGGGGATCGGGTACGAGAAGGGACTGTCGTACCAGTGGTGGGCACGGCCCACCATACGATTGGCGGACGGATTACGACTGCGGGTCGGATTACGATTGGGGGGCGTCGCCGATCTGGGCGCGTTGGATGTCGACGGCGGCGGCGTTGCGGGCCATCTGCATGAGGATTTCGTGTGCGCCCTGGGCTTCTTCCGGTGTTGCTGGCTGTCGTTGCTTGTAGGTGCCGTCGGAGAGCATGTCCCAGGCTTGTCGTCTGTCGTTGAGGAGAACATCCAGGATCTGCCACAGTCTGGCGCGGGCCGGCGGATCCTCCACGGGGACGACAAGTTCAACGCGGCGATTCAGGTTGCGATACATCCAGTCGGCCGAGCCAATGAAGAATCGACCGGCGGCGGGCTCTTCGCTGCCGGCGCGGAAATAGAAGATTCGCGAGTGCTCCAGATAGCGACCGACGATGGACATGACTTCGATGTTCTCGCTGACGCCGCTTAGCCCCGGATGGAGGCAGCAGAAACCGCGGACGATGAGCTTGATCGGCACGCCGGCGCACGAGGCGGCATAGAGGCGGCGGATGATCTTGCGATCCTCGAGGCTGTTCATCTTCGCGATGATGCCCGCGGGCCGCCCCGCCTTCTTGTGTTCGATCTCCTCATCGATCAGGGCCACGAATCGTTCGCGCATGTTGATCGGCGCGACCATCAGCGTTTGGTAGTCGCCCTTCAGCGAGCGGCCCGTCAGGTAGTGGAAGAGTTCGACGACTTCGTCCGTGATTTCCTTGCGGCAGGTCAGCATGCCGAGGTCGGTATAAAGCCGCGCCGTCTGGACATTGTAGTTGCCGGTACCGACGTGGACGTAGCAGCGGATCTCATCCGTATCCTGTCGCACGACGAGAGAAAGTTTCGTGTGCGTTTTCAGGCCGACGATGCCGTAGACGACGTGCACGCCGGCGCGTTCGAGCTGCTGGGCCCAGAAGATGTTGCGCTGTTCGTCGAAGCGCGCCTTGAGTTCGACGAGGCAGACGACCTGCTTACCGAGCTCGGCGGCATGAATCAGACTGTCCATCAACGTACGGCTGTCGCCGATGCGATAGAGCGTGAGCTTGATCGCGAGAACCTTCGGATCTTTCGCAGCGGCGCGGATGAAGCGTTCGACGCTGTCGGTGAAGTTCTCATATGGATGATGGACCAGCAAGTCCGACGTGCGGATGACGCTGAAGATATCGGCCTGGTCGTCGGACAGTCGCGGCGGCGTGACGGGCGTCCACGGTGCGAACTTCAGACCCGACAGTTCAAGATCCCATATCGGCGACATGAGCGTGTAGTCCAGCACGGCCGGCAATTCGTACACGTCTTCCGTCTGGAGTTCAAGCTCGCGCATGAGGAACTGGATCGTCCATGGATCTGCGTTGGGATCGTGTTCAAGGCGAACGATTTTCTCGAAGCGTCGATCGCGGAGTTCCTGCGCGATCAGTTCCAGCAGATCTTCGGCGTCTTCCTCTTCGCGTTCGACGTCTGCGTTGCGCGTAACGCGAAAGGGCGTGACGCTCATCAAATCCATGCCGGGGAAGAGCGTCGCCAGGTTATGGCTGATGACGTCCATGATGCTGACGAACCGGAAGCCGCCGCCGTCACTCGATGGCAGTCGAACCCAGTGCGGCAGCATGTCGGGCACTTTGACGCGCGCGAACAACTGATCGTCCAGCCGCGGATGGTAGAGCTTGACGGCCAGCGACAGCGATAGATTCGAGAGGAACGGAAAGGGATGCCCCGGATCGACGGCCATCGGCGTCAGCACGGGGAAGACGTTCTGCCGGTAATACGTCTGCGCGAATTCCTGTTCTTCCGGTGAGAGCTCGCTCCACGGCAGCAGGTGTATGTTATTCGCGACAAGTGCCGGCTTGATGACGTTCGTAAACGAATTCGCCTGCGTCTCCAGCATCGGCAGGCAGGCGCCGCGGATCTCGACGAGTTGCTGGGCGGGCGTAAGCCCATCGACCGAAAGCGCGCCGATCTGCGCCTGAACCTGGCGTTTGAGACCGCCGACGCGCTTCATGAAGAACTCGTCGAGGTTCGACGTGAAGATGCCGAGAAACTTGAGTCTCTCGAGGAGCGGTGTGCGATCGTCGACGGCTTCGTGCAGGACGCGGGCGTTGAATTTCAACCAGCTCAGCTCGCGATTGAAATACGTCTGCGTCTGCGAAAACTCCTCGTCGAATTCGGGCGTCTCCGCCGTTATTGGCTCGTTTTTTGTCGGGTTGTTGTCGTGCACGTTCCGCTTTCCGAGACTGGCCGAGGGGATTCTTCGCAAACCCGTTTCGGCCGTTTTATTGTAGACGTCGGTTTCATTCGCCGCAAAACCGCGGAATCGGCCCGCCGTTGCATGCGAACCGACGGCTATTCCGGGCCGTTGCTCCGATGGATCCGGTTCTTGCGGATCGCCCTTCAGTTGCCGGCCAGACACACAGTGAGTTTTCGATCGAATTCCCGTTCGAACAGCGGCGCATGCCGCTTGGCGCACCAGAGTTCGATTTCCGCATCACTCGTCGTCGTCGCGCGAAGCGTGACGGCCCTCTCACCGATGTCGCATTTCACGTCGCTGATGATCGAGAAGTTCGTCCTGTCCAGTGCATCGGCCAGACGCAGAAGTACGGCGAGGATGCGAACCGGCCGTCGATGATCGACATCGAGGTTGTGGAAGGAAAAGTGGCTCTTTTTCGGCCGTTCCTTGCGATGGTAGCGGGCGATGTTGGCGATGATCTCGATTTCCTGGTCCGTGAAGCCCTTGAGCGATCCGTTGCGCACGAGGTAATAGCTGTGCTTGTGATGGCTGTCGTGGCTGATCAAGTGACCGATGTCATGCAACAGGCAGGCGTAGGAGAGAAGTTCCTTGTACGTCGAATCGAGCCCGTGGATGGGCTGCAATTCGTCGAAGAGCCGGGCTGCGAGCATTGCGACATGTTCGGCGTGAATCTTCCGGAAGCCGCAGCGTTCGGCGAGATGCATCACGCTGCGCGATCGCGGATTGGGCCACGTCGCGCGGGCCTGCAGTTTCTCCCGATGGCGCGCGATGTAGTCAATCATGACGCCTTCGCGCAGGGCGAATTCGCAGTGTTCGAGGATCTCGAGATTGCATCGCTTCATCAGGCGCAATAGCAGTGCCGACGCCGGAATGCAGGCATCGACGCGTTTTGCGTCCATGCCGTCGACGCGCAAGCGCTGCTCGCGCGTCATTCGCGTCAGTCGATCGCGAAGCGCCTGCAGTTCGCCGCGGAAGATCCGCAGGCGGGATTCCTCGGGATTGCTCTCGCCACGCGCATAACCACACATAATGGCGAGGTTCTTCGCGGAGCCGCTCGTGGCGATTCCCTGCTTGATGGGAAGCGAGCGCATTCGCTGAATGATCGGATCGAGCTTCGATCGAATATGGCGCCGCATTTGGCTGACTTCGTTCGTTCCGGGGGGATCGCTGCGGATAAACAACTCCGCCAGTCGCGAACCGCCGAGTTTGACGCTCGCCTTTTCAGTGATGCCCTGCGCGTTGCCTGCAATCAACTCGACGCTGCCGCCGCCGATATCGACGATCAATGTCTGGCGATCGCGCGAGTTGCCCATATCGATCGCATGGCGCACGCCGACGTAGATCAGCCTCGCTTCCTCTTCCGCCGAGATGACCTGGATGCGGAGTTCCAGTTCGTCTCTGACGCGCTGAACAAATTCGCCGCCGTTACTCGCCTCTCGCACGGCGCTCGTGGCGACTGCGCGGAGCTTCGTGACGCCCTGGGACTCGGCCATCTTCTTGAAACGGCGAAGAGCCTGGAGACCGTCGTCCATCGCGCGATCCGTGAGCCGATGTTCCCCGAATCCGCCCTTGCCGAGCTGGACCATGTCCTTCTCGCGACCGAGCACCTTGAAGTCGCCCTGCGGTGAGATTTCCGCCATGACGAGATGGATGCTGTTGGTGCCGATGTCGATTGCGCCGAATTTCGTGGCGCGCGGATGGCTCGCCGTGGAATCGCCGAGCGCGCGGATCAGTTCCGTGGAAGCGGACGCCGTCATCGTGTTTACCGGGGCCTCAAACTTGTCATTCCGGAGCTGCATTCAACCATCCGATCGCGCCTCGAGCCGGCGTTCGACGTCGCAAGCACTACGGCGACTTTGCCGTGGGCCCCACAACGCTGCGCAACGCGGCGGCCAATGCCGCGGCGTCGACAGATTTCGAGCATGTCGTCGTTTTTCCGTCCCGTGCGGCGTGAATCATCTCCCGCAGGGCCGGCCACTTGTCGCGCGCCAGGCTGCGCTGTTCAACAGAATGCCGAACGCGCCAGGCGGCGCACTCGAGGATGGCCGCGCTCCAATCCGGATCGTTGGCGAAACTGGCGTCGTTCGTCGCCACCCGCGCCAGATGTCGCGCTGCGAATAGGTGGTCGTTCCAGGCGCCAAGGGCATTCTGCATCCCGACGAACGCGGTCAGTACGGCGTCATCGTCCTTATTCTCCATTCGATAGAGCAGTTCCGTGCAATAGCGAAGGCCCTTCAGGTGGATGCGAAGCGCGTGAAACCCGGCGCAATCGTCGTCGAACGAGTCAAACCTGAGTGCGGCGTCAGCGCGCTTGCGCCACATCTCCCGGGCCACAGACAGTAGCGCGCTTTGTCGCTTGTCGCCGCCTTTTGTGCAGACGTCTTCCGTGAGATTCCGGATTCGGCTCGCCGTCTGCACGGGCGACGTGCCCGAAAGCCCCTCGAGCGCCGCAACAAACCCGGCGCGGCGCTGCGATGTGAGCATGTCGATCAACTTCGCTTTGCCTTCGGCGGGCAGGCCGTTCGAGTGCCGCTCATCCGTGAGCCCGTCGCGGAGGACATCGAGATCCCGGACTTCGCCGAACAGGTTCCGAAGGCGTTTCAGCGCCTTGCGCGCCCTCTTGACCTGCTTCGCGGCCGACGGATCGACTGTGCCGATCAACAGGAGCGGTTCATTCAATCGCCGCGTCGAGACGCGAAAACGATGGACCGCCCGCTCGCTGCCGTTCGCCAGGATTTCATCGACCCCCGCCTCAAGCCGCTCCAGATGACGCTCGACGAACTTGACGAGACCATTAGCTGCCACGTGTTATCCTCCGACGATCGGCGAGTCGACACACATCAGCCACTTTGCATCGCATTTCGGATCGGGCGAAGCGCTTCATTCGGATCTTCTCAACGAAGCCTTTCGCGACGGCGCCATCGCGCGCATCTGCCTCGGCGTCAGCAGCCATTGCAGCATCCCGGCAGGTGGATCGCATCCGCCATTGAAGTCGATGCATGCAACGCCGCCTTTCTTGAACGCCATCACACTGTCTGCCTCGCCGCACAACAGCAGCGATGCAATTTCGCCCATGTCGGGTTCGTGCCCGACGAGGGCGACGCCGTCCGAATTGTCGGACGCGGCCAGTCGCGCCAGCAGCGCGGCATGATTCCCGCTCGGCGCGAGATCATCGACTGTGTCGATCCGACCGCCGCGACGAAGGAGCTGAATCAGAAGTTCCGCCGTCTCTCGTGCGCGAATGAGCGGGCTTGTCCAGATGGCGTCGAGTTCGACGTTCAGCGCGTCCAGCGCCGCGACATTGCGCTTCATGCGACTGACGCCCCGATCGGTCAATCGGCGCGCGGCATCGTCAGCGTGCCCGTGCGGACTTCGTTCTTCCGCGATTGCGTGCCGTATGAGATAGACGAACAAGAGACCGAACTCCTCGCTGTGGATTATAAGAGCGGCCGGCAACATCGCACAGGAAATCGAGGCGGTCGCGGACGGCAAAAGGCGTCGAGTCGAGATCGGCGAATCGTGCGCGACGAACTACGGCCTCCCCAAACGGGGCCTTCGAACGGTGCAACCAGTTTCCGCGGATCGCGATGGACATCGGATCGCCGACACGCGTCGTTGAAACCCCGAAACCGGCGTAATACCTGATAATTTATCTGGACGTCGCGGGTCGAGTCGCGGCGCGCCGCGAGGGGGCTAATTGAATCGAAGCGTCGCCCAGACGGGAAAATGGTCGGATGGATAGTGGCCGTCGAAATCGTCGTGAGCAATATCCGCGTCAATCACATCGAAGGCGCTCTGCGGGATGAAAATGTAGTCAATCTTCTCACCGGTGCGATCACCAACCCAGCTGTCGAATGTGCCGACTTTCTTCTCATCGGGATGGGGAATTCGGTACGAGTCCAAGAGTCGAACACGATGCCGGGTTGTCGAATCGCCATCCAGCGTGATTCTCGCCTCGCCGATCGCCCGGATGGGAGGGCTGGATTCGCCGGCGTTAAAGTCGCCCGTGAGGATGACATTCGACGCCGGCGATCGGTCGTTGATTCGATCGATCACGAGCTTGGCGCTGCGAAGTCGCGACTCCGCCGACGCATGATCGAGATGGACGTTGAAATGAAACAGCGTCTCGCCCGTGGCGCGGTCGCGGAATCTCGCCCACGTACATATGCGACACAGCTGATTGCCCCAGGATGCACTGCAGACGATTTCCGGCGTGTCGGAAAACCAGAAGGTGCCGCCGTCCTGCCGTTCGAATCGATCCCGGTCATAAAGGATCGCGGCGTACTCCCCCGCCTCCTTGCCGTCGTCGCGGCCGACGCCGAATACGTCATATCGCGGCAGCGCCTTCTTCAGCTCGTCCAACTGAAAGTGGAGCGCCTCCTGAAGGCCGATGATGTCGGGGTTGTACTTGCGAATCACGTCGAAAACGTGATCGCATCGCACTCGCCAGCGATTGGGCCCGTCGTTCGCCGTTCCGTATCGGATATTGAACGACATGACGGTCAGTGAACGATTGGTATCGGCGGGGACTGATGCCGCGGCGGGTTGAGTGGCGGGCGTCGGGCGATCGGCTCGCGCCGCGACATCGCACGCGACGCCGCAAAGCGCAATAAAAAAAGCGAGCCCCGCCTGCGAGGACGCCGGGACCCGCCTCTTAATTCGATTCAATGATGAATACATCCGCCGCGCGACGAGTTTACATCATCGTGTCGGTCGGGAAGAGTTCGGAAAGACCGCCGGTAAACAGCTGAATGATCAAATTGAGAATAAAGAAGAAGCCGTAGGACAGCGCGCCGCCAATAAGATTAAACATCGCTCAGTTCTCCCAATCTGGTCCGATGACGTTCGGATACACTCGATCAACCGGACGCTCGCCGGCGAAGCGTACGATTATGAGCGAGAGGCAGCGCGGATGCAATCCGACGGCGCGGACGCGGCGGCGGGAATTGGATCACTGTAATTTCAAGTCAGATCAGCCCTTACAGGCGGCGACGAAATGGCGGAGCAGATCGGCCTCAGTGATGATGCCGACAATCTGGTCATCGTCCATGACGGGAAGAGCGCCGAATCGCTGGCTGACCATGATATCGGCGACCTCGGCGAGGGCCTCCCGCACGTGGGTCGTCTTGGGCTGGCGCGTCATCACATCGATCATCGACACTTCGGGGCGATGGTGTCGGGCGTCGTCGACGTCGTCCTCGAAGTCAATCTCGAAGCCGCTCAGGAACCGGCGCATGTCGCGATCGGAAACGATGCCGACGAGGCGGCCGTCCTCCACGATGGGGACGTGTCGGAATTTATGCGTCTGCATCACGCGAGCGGCATGGCGAAATGTGTCGTTCGGCCCGAGCGTGATGACGGGCGATGTCATGTGATCGCCGACTTTCTTGAATCGCCAGCCCTCGAGCTTCGCAATCTTCCGGTCATCCAGATAGCACTTGAGAAAGTCGGTCTGCGTGACGATCCCGGCGAGACGATCGCGATAGACAAGCGGAAGGGCTCGAATGTTCTTCTCGAGCATCAGCACCGCGCCTTCGTCGGCCGGTGCGTCGGCGGCGATCGTCGTGACGGGGGTGGACATGACCTGTGAGATCCGCGTGGCGCCGACGCGGGCCGGGCCCTGATGCGACGCCGTCCGCTGTTCGCTCGGGAGCATGCCGACGGCGCGAATAAGATCGCGATCGGAAACCATGCCGAGGATCCGGCCCTTGTCCACGACGGGCAAATGCCGAAAATGGTTGGCGTCGAGCAGCGCAATGGCCTCGTCGATCGAGTCCTCGGGACCGATCGTGACGACGCGGGCACCACCGAGTTCAACAAGTTGCATGGTCGGGTCCTTTGTTCAGCCCGCCGACCCATTGCGGACCGCCAACGGTTGCTAATCTTTGGGACCCGAGCCGCCTTTGTCAATCAATACACACATGCAGGGGGTCCGCTTGACGACACTAAACCCGCCATACGCCGTGATTTTTGACTTTGACGGCGTCCTGTTCGAATCGGAACAGTTGCACTTTGAGGCGCTCGCACGGGTTTTTGCGGAAAACGGCGTCAATATGACATGGGCGGAGTATGCCGAGAAATACGTGGGATTAAGCGATCGCGAGATTATCGAGCGGCTCGTCCGGGACCACCCGGAATTGATCGACATCGATCGCACGACGGCATTGGATCGGAAAGGCCGGTTCTACGAGGCACTGACGAGGGAAGGCATCAGGCCGATCGACGGCGCACGGGAGCTGATCTCCAGACTGCGGAGCGACGCCGTACCCATGGCGATTTGCAGCGGATCGCGACGCGACGAAATCGAGCGACTGCTGCATCTGTCGGGGTTGGCGGCGAATTTCGATGCAATCGTGGCGACGGAAGATGTGTCGGCCTCCAAGCCGAGCCCGGAGGGGTATCGGCTCGCGCTTCAGCAGTTGCGGGCGATCCACCCGTCGCTCTCAGCCGGACAATGCGTAGTATTGGAGGATGCGGCAGCGGGGATCCTGGCAGCGAAGACCGCCGGAATGCGAGCCGTCGCCTTGCGAAAAACGTACGGCGACGCCGAAAGCGCCGCCCCGCAGGCGGTCATCTCAACGTTTGGCGACGTTACGCCGGCGTTCATTCACGGGCTGATCGTGGCGCCTTCTTCTTGAATGAGGGGTGTGGGACCCGCCCGCCGTTTTGCCTCGGGGATCGGCTCGACGCCGAGTTTGCGGCAGACGCGCTCGTAGGTCTCACGGCGATTCCAGGTGAACGCGAACTCATCCATTGACTGCTTGAGCAGTTGTTCGAAGGTGAAAGGAATGGCCTGCCGCTTGGCGACCATCTGCTTGTGATAGTACTTGTACACTTCGCGAGCGCGCTCGAGATATTGCGCTGACAACTCATCTTCGTCATACGCAAGCTGGAGAATCGACTGTCGCATGAGGCCCTGGACGCGTCTTACCGTCACGCGATAGTCGCCCAGGGCGCGATCTTCGGGGACCTCTTTCATCAGGAAGCCGTCCAAGCCGTTGTCATACATGGGATCCGGAACTTCCGCCCGGAGGATATCGAAGATCTTGCGGGCGTCTTCCTGATAGCCGCGTTCCTGGTACGTCACAATGGCGTCGCGCATGAACCCGACGAAGCCCGTCTGGAAGTTGATTGACACGTGTCGCGTGTCGCCGCCCGTCTCTTCCTTGAGATACGGTTCGGACGCATCGAAGAATGCCTGGATCAACACGGGAACGACGCGCAGGTCAGGCGACAACAGCGGCGGCTCCCCCATCCTGGCCTCGGGACTCATGGCGATGCGTCCGCGATAGTACATTTTCTGGAGGCAGTAGAATTCGATTCGATCGGCGTTCAGCTTGTGGATATCGACGGGGGCACGCTTGTCCGTGCCGATTTCCGTACCGAGATTCGCCCAGTACAAAGAATGGGACTCGGCGAAACGATAGTCAAAAATAACGCCGAATCCGTTGTGCATATGAACGATGCGCATCGGATCGAGCTTGAGTTCATTGCGCAGACGATACGCCCGCCAGAACCACTCCAGGATGTTCTTGGCCGGCGCGATATCCTCGTCATTCCAGACTTTCATGAAGTCGGCGATGACTTCATCCTGCAGGTGCGCCTCGACGTTCGGCATCGCCAGGTTGTCGTCGTGAATTGCCTGCATGATACCCAGGAAGATGTCCTCCTTCGTAAAGTCGAAGTCGAACTCGCCCGTCTCGCCGTCGCTCTGGTCGTTCTTGAGCCCCTTGAGGGCCCGGATACCGCGTTTCAGGTCGGTGACGTCCTGTTGATACGCGGAATTCAACGGCTCGATATCCAGACCGGCGTGATCGGACCACAGCGCTTGCAGAGCATTGCGGACGCGCTCGTGTTTCGGATCTCGCAAGTACTTGAGAAACTCGCGGGCCTTCAGATCCTGATCGTCCTTGGGCGTGTTGGGCATCTTGATCTTGCCGGTCCGCATGGAATTCATGAGACCGCCGAAGACGCCGGGGGCGGAGATGTCGAAGCCGTAACGACTCAATTCTCGCGCGAATGCAGCTGCTTCGGGATCGTCTCGAAGGAGCCCCGAAATGCCGCCGCCGGATTCGAAGTCCGACGCTTGTCGCCGAAGCTCCTCGATCATCGCCTTGCAGACTTTCAGGTTGACGTGAAGCAGATCGAGCAGCGTCTCGATCTCTGTCGGATTCAGTCCTTCCCGGCCGAGCCCCTCGACGTAGGCGTCGACGTCGGGCTTGTCCGTGTCGAGCAAAGCGACGACTTCCTTCGGCTGCAACGACGTCAGGCGATATTGCGAAATGAGGGTCTTGACGACGGCGTCGCCGTAGAGTTCGTCAAATCGTGTCGGCATCAGCGCGAGCGGCGGATAGTCGTAATTGCGATAGAAATCACCGCGGACCCGGCCCGGCTCGACGTAGTCCAACGGCGGCTCGCCGAGAACGTGCTCGACGATGAGCGCGAACTGGTTCTTGTAATACCAATGCGCGTCATCCATGAAGTCGCCGACTTTATGGAACAGGATCCAGGACAATTCGCGATAGAGCTGCGTGTTGTTGGGGTTGAGCGGGATGCCCTTGTCCCGGAGTTGTTCGTAACCGTTGCGCACCCAGCGCCATCGCTCCTCCGGCGCGCTGCAGGTGACGGAAATGTTGTAGGCCATGTTCCACGCCTGGAATGCCCACACGTCGGGGAACTTCGGCTCCAGTTCGCAGATCAGTTCGGCCAGCTGGTAGGCATCGAAGATCCGGCCGTCGTCCTTTGACTTTGTGGCGCGCAGCCAGAGAACGTCGACGAGCGGCGCGCGGGCGATGGCCAGAAGGGGCGTATAGAGCCGGGACATCGCGGCCGTATCGGGGGCCGGCGGAAGCACGAGATGCGCCTCTTTGCGCGCCGTCTGAATGGGCGCAATCATCGTGGTGGCCGCAAAGAAGATGGCGGCGGCCAACAAGACGTAGGCAATCTGGCGCGTTCGGGGTCTCATGAATGTCAATTCCTCAGTCCTGCCCCGCCCCGCATCAATCTCAGGGCGGTTCAAGCGCCGTTTGCGCCCGGGCGCATTTCGGCCGTGCGCGCAGCGGCGCTAAACGATGACGGCGGCGAGTTCGCGACGCCGAAATACGAGGACGCCGATGAACATCGTCACGCCGCCCTTGATCAGCACAAACCTCCAAAACAAATCGAACAGCCGCGGCCAGCCGATTGAGCGGCCCTCGATCAAGTCACCGACCGGGTTCGAGTCGCCGATGGCCAGGACCCACCCCATCGCATCCACCGTCGCGCGGCGAACATGGAATTCCCAGCTTTGTACTTCGTTGGGATTGTAGTAGTCCGTGGTAACAGCGAGTGACTCGGCGACAAACCCCATCGACGATGAGATGACGTAAAGGCAGACGAGGATCAGTGCCGCAACGGGAAACGTCAGAAACGTGGATGCAAACACGCCGAACGAGGCCAGACACGTAATCGGCACGAGCAGCGCCAGGCACGTTTGAAACAGGTTCGTCTCAAAGGAACTCACGACATACATCACTTCCAGATTCTTGGTGAGATCGAACATGAGGGCGGTATTGCGCGGATCCTCGTTCCGCAGTGCGACTTGAATCGAACCGTCCGGCGAGACGCAATCGATCGGCAATTCGATTTCCTGTACCGTCCGGGCCTGGATCGGCGGCGGAATCGCGATGACAGTCGCCGACTTCGGGTCGCCGATGAGCCATGCGGCCCAGACTTTGTCCTCTTCCAGGAGCATGTTGATTTCGTCAAAGCGAAGCGGCGGGAGGGCCGATTCAGAATCGAGCTTGTAGCGCAAGCTCATGAGGGCGTCATTGCGCTTGTCGGGCGGCGGCCCCTTCATCGTCCACGTCAGATCGCCGAACGGATGAATCGTGCTCATCGCGCCGAAGATCTCGTTACGGAGCGCTTCCATGATGCGCTCCCGGGGCAGATCCGTCGGCAGGCGTCCCTCCTTCTCGAGGGTGGCGTATCGCTTGTCGGCGAGGTCGGCGATCGCCTTGTAGTCGATCTCCGGTCGAACAGAGGCGCGACCAACAAGCACCTGCCGCCGCAGTTCATCACCGCGACGCAGGTCAACGCGCGTCGATTCGGGGAGTTTCAGCAGGATGTCGCCGATTTCCTGGCGCGACATGCCCGTCGATTCCTGCATGGCCGTGATGATCGGGCTCTGCATCCCTTTGGCGCCGGGGCCTCGAACATTGCCTAGGGCCGCGACGACGCGCTCGGCCTGCGCCTGCGTCAAACCGCCGTCCGTTTCCAGCTGATGCTGAAGCGTGTTCTTGAATCCGGCGACGATCTGTCGCGTACCGATGTAGGTGCCGACGCCGACGATCGCCATGAGACCGACGTTCAGCGTCATGATGCCGCACCATTTGCCGGCGAGGATCTGCCATCGCGGCACGGGCTTGGTGACGAGACCGAAGATCTGGCGGCTTTCGATTTCGCGCGAGAGCGATCGGCAGGAGAAGAGAATCGTCAGAAGCGCGAGGACGAAACTCGAGAAGCCGAGCGAGTAGGCCATGAACATCTGGACGCGCCCCTTGATTGTCGCGTCGCCCGTGGCCATGAAATAGAAGATCGGCACCGAGACGATGATCAACAGGGCAAAGCCGGATGCGACTTTGGCGCGAATACCCTCGGCGAGTGTCGAGCGTGCCACGGCGAAGATCGTCTGATTAGCGCCTCGCAGCGTCCAGCCGCCGATTTCGCCGCCGTGCCCGACGAGCACGCCGCGAATCACGAACACCAATACGATCAACGCGATCAGCACTCCGATGCCGATCATGATCACGGAAAAGTTGTTGATGGTGTTGTCCATCAGATTGTCGTCAGGCTGCGGCAGGCGTCAGGCGTTACTTCTTGTCAGGCCCCATGAGCCGATCGAGCACATCCGATTTCGGCTGAGATTTCTCTTCCGACTTGTCGGCCGACTCCGACGCAGGCGCTTTCGACGTTGCGGCGGCGGACGATGACCGCTCCCCTTTCGTAAGTTCTTCGAGCACATCGGCCCGGGCGACCGGCCCTGCCGGCTCGACGGGCGTCATGACGGGCTCCTTCAACTCGTCCTTCCCTGCGTCCACGAGCGCTTCGACGAGTTCGCTGCCCGTCTGGCGCTGCGGGCGCGCCGAGAGGAACTCGGGCATGCCTTCCGACTCTTCGGCGCCCGACGTCGCGATCTGCTGCCGCTGCGCTTCGGCAATGACGCGGAAAAAGAGATTCTCCAGGCGATCGGTCGGATGATCGACGCGGAGCAGCTCGCTGCCGGATTTAGCGACGAGTTCCCGAATTTTCTGAATCGTATTCTCGTCCAGATGTTTCGCGAGAATCTGCGTCGTATCCTGGCGCTTGAGAAGCTCTTCGACGGTACCGACAGCCTGTTGACGACCGCCATACATAATGACGACGCGATCGCAGACATCCTCGACGTCAGCCAGAAGATGGGAACTCAGAATCACGGTCTTGCCGCGCTCGCCGAGTTCCTTGATGACGTTCTTGACTTTCAGCGTTCCCGCCGGATCGAGCCCCGACGTCGGTTCGTCGAGGATCAGCAGATCGGGATCGTTCATGAGCGCCTGGGCGAGGCCGATGCGTCGCGCCATACCCTTGGAATAGGTGCCGACGGGGCGCTTGGCCGCCTTCTTCAAGCCGACTTTTTCAATCAGCTGTTCGGTCCGCCGCTTGCGCTCATATCGATCGAGCTTGAAGAGGCGGCCGTAGTAATCAAGCGTTTCATAGGCGTTCAGATAGCGATAGAGATAGGACTCTTCCGGCAGGAACCCGATCTGCGACTTGACGGCCGTGTCCGTCGGCATTTTGCCGAGCACGCGTGCGGCGCCCGACGTCGGATAGAGTAGACCGAGAAGCATCTTGATCGTCGTCGACTTGCCCGAGCCGTTGGGGCCGAGCAGACCGAAGACTTCGCCGGGCCGAACCTCCATATCGAGGTTGTCGACGGCGCGGACTTTGTCCCGACCCCAGAAGTCCTGGAAAATCTTCGTCAGCGCGATGCATTCGACAACATTCATAGTCATGGATTCGGTTCGTATTTCCGCCTGCTCGCGCCGCGTCGGTCTGCGGCCGGCTGAACGCTAACGTCTGTCCGGCGCGTTTTCCGGGATTTCGAGGCTCTCGGTATCGATCTTCATCCGATCGGCGCCGGCTTCCTTGCCGATGGGGGATTCGTCGTCACGTGGAATCGTCAGGCGAATCTCCTTCGCATCGGGCGGGACGGCCACTTTCGTCACATCATTGAAGGACAATGCCAATGCGAGCATGTCGTCCGTGCGTCGCGAAATGAAGACGTTCGGGTTCTTCAGGTACTCCGGAAGAACGGCCATCACGCGATCGTAGTCGCCGCGCGCATCCTTGATGATTTCGTCCTTGTTCGATCGAGCCTGCAGAATGATCGAGCGGGCCTCGCCGGCCGACGCCTCGAGCAGGTCTTCGACAACCTTCTGCTGCGCCAGGAGCCCCTCTGTCCGGGCCTTGCCCGCGTCGTCGGTCGCCGTTCGATCGAGAATCATGTCGAATTCGCGATCGATGGCGGTGGATATCTCCGGGTAGTTGTTGCCGCAGACCTGGAGCAGGCGGGACTCGCCGCGCGATCGCGCCAAGGCGATCTGCTGGCTCTTCCGCTGTTCGGCGGTAAAGACGCGATCGAATGCGTCCTTCACCTGCCGCGGCGGCATGATCGCTTCGAGCTCGAGTTGCTTCATGGCGATGACGCCACCCGAATCGGACAAACGGATTCCCAGCGGCGTACCCGCCGCCGTGAGCTCGTCGAGACGGTTCTTGAGTTTCGACTCGATGCCGCGGAGGAAACTCTCCTGCCTTCCCGTCAGAACTTCCATCGCCTCCCACTCGACACTCGTCTCGATGACTGCGTTGCGAGCGAGATTGGTCAGAAGCGTGTACTCGGGCCGTTGTTCGTAGTCGGGCCGCGTCGCCGTTCCCTCGGTCTTGGGCGCCGGCATGTCGTACACGTTCTGCAGGTAGTCGACGATCGCGTTCTCATCGATTTCGTACCGAATCTCGAACGACGCGTGAATGATGTTCTCGTCGCCAGTGACCAGGTAGTCGTCGCGTTCCGGCGAGAGCGGTCCATACTTGGCGCCGATCTTTCCGGAGGCCTTCTCCTTGTCCGTCACATCGAGCATGAAGGAGATTGGCAGCGTTCGCTGGGCGGTGCTGACTTTCACATGCGAATCGATGGGGAAGGGCCACGACCAATGCCATCCCTCGTCCTTCACGGCGCCAGGCTCACCCCGATCGACGATATCGCCGAAGCGATATATGACGGCGCGCTCCCCGCGTTCGACGGAGAACCAGCCGCTGAGCAGATACAGGACGATCAAGACGAACATGACAAGCTTCAGCACGCCGAAGCTTCGGCGCAGCGCACCTGCAAGTTCCGATGTCGCCGCGTCAAAGTGGTCAACCTGCGGACCACCGTGATCGTGGTTATCGTCGTGCTCGTGCGGATGCAGCAGATGGTCGGGTTCGTTCATTGAATCACTCCCCCACCGCAGGATCGCCGGTCGCCTCGTCTCGCGACGCGACGACATCCGAGGATTCACCCTTGATCGGTTCCGCGGACGTTCGGCCTGCCGGCGCGTTCAGCGACGGCGTCATGCCGGCGGAGTTCATGCCGCTGAGAATCTCAAACGGAATGATCATCTTGGTATCGATGACGAGCGTCGTCCTGCCCGCCTTGAGAATCTCTTCGACTGTCTCCAGCTTCTTGAGGAAGTCGGCGAGTTCACGATTCTTCTCGAAGAAGGCGTAGTAGGTCGCAGCCTCGGCTTCGCCTTCGCCGCGGAGCTTCTTCGCGTAGGCCTCGGCACGGAGCCGGATCTTGCTCTCGACTTCGCGTGCCTCTTCGCGAATCTTCTGCGCCTCGGACAGGCCTTCGGCTTCGAGTCGCTTGGCGACGTTGTCGCGCTCGGCCTTCATGCGATCGAAAACGTTCTTCGTGACTTCCTCGCCGAGCCCCAGCCGCTTGATACCGATGGAGACGACTTCGACGCCGAAGTCCTGCATCGCCGCGTCCTTGACGCTCAGCGCGCCTTCGGTGCTCGTCGCGCCCGGCGCCGTCGGGACACCGACTAGGATGTCGCGCTCGAAATCGGCAAGCCGATCCTTGGCGGCATCGACGTTCACGAGCTCGCTCAACGAATACCGCTTGAGAGCAAGAGCGACCTGGTTGGATACGAGGCCGCGAATCTTCGACGTCACTTGCGACTCGGAGAGGTTCGTCTTCTGGAATCGAAGCCCGTCCTTGATCCGCCACGTCGCGTAGGTCGTCAGAATCAGCGGCTCGCTTTCCTTGGCGGCCACCTGACGAAATTCCGTCTCAAAGGTCCGCAGGCGCGTGTCGTAGCGATGGACGCGATCGATCGGCCACGGGAGCTTGAAATAGAGCCCGGGCTCCTTCGGCTGCTGCTCCTTGGGTCTCTCGAAACGGGTCACGACGACCGTCTCAGTGAAGCCCACTTGATACGCGCACATCATGCACGCGATCACAATCAGCACGATGAGGGCGACAATAATTGCCGGCAGATTCTTGGTCATGGTTTACTACCTGAACACCTTCTATGACACGTGTCGCCGCGGCTGTTTCGCGCGGCGGCACGACACGGGCTACTTCGTATCCTTTGCGTAGGACTTATCCGCTTCCGAAATCTCCGCGGCCATTACGCTCAATTCCGACGGTGGCTTGAGGTCAACTGAATAGATGATCCGCGAGGAATTCTCGACCGCGACGATGAACTTCCGCAGAGGCCTCAGCGATCGCTTCATCGAACGCAGATACGTTCGCAGTTTGTAAGTCGCGGGGGCGGCCTCAAATGCGGCGACCTGTTGCTGATACAGATCGGCCGTCGCCCGCTCGGTAATCAACCGGCTATAGCTGTCGCGCACCGCCTCGGAAACCGCCATGCGTGCCTGGCCGCCGGCCTGATTCCGCAGGAACAACTCAACAGCGGCCGTTGCCTCAGCCGCCTTCGCTTTGTCATTCTCGGGAACGGACTCTTCCGCCTTGATCAGGCCGTAGAGATCCTCCCAGTTGATGCCCGCGGCGCTGATGCGACGAACAGTCGCCTCGGCAGACGCCTCCATCATTGTCGCGCGGACCTTCTCGGACATGCTGATGACATCTTCATAGGCCTTGGCCACGTTTTCGTCGGACGGCGGATGAATGCCGCCCACACCGACGAAGATAATGTCGACGCCGAGTCCCTTGCCGTCATAGCCCGATGCGTCACAGGCTTTCTGAAGTCGATCGTAGATCACGGCGGCCGCCTTCGCCCCGCCGTCACCGAGCAGGTCACGAATGTCGGCCGTCGCCGCATAGTGCGTGAGTTCCTGGTAGGCGAGCGACTCGATCATCGCCTCGGCATCTTGAGACTGCCGGTAGTATCGCAGAACCTGATCGTCGCCTTCCTTGACGCGCCAATAGACGGGCATGACGACGTTCAACAGGTTGATCGGCAGTTCGCCGGCCTGATTGGCGTCGCCTTTTTGTTCGACGCGTTCGCCGACGACGATTTTGTATTCCTGAGCGTAGTGTTTTTTCGTCCAGAGAATGGGCTCTCGGCGCTTGGGCTTGTCAGGCTCGAGCTCCGGCGTCTTGTCCTTTTCCGCCTTGCGATCCTCGAAGAGGCGGCCGAGCCGCGCGAGAATGTCGAAGTCGTCCTTGGCGTCCTCGTCTTCTCGACCGTGACCCAGTTCGATCATCTGAATCCGATCGACAGGGATGACGACGGCGCGATCGATCGGCCACGGCATCGTCAGATGCATGCCGGCCTTGGCCGTGTGTTCGCGAGGCTGGCCGAATCGCATGATGACGGCCTGATGGCCCGGCGGCACGACGACGAGCGAGGAGAGCGCGAAGAGAATCGCAATCTGGATGATGATCAGGATGGGAATCTGCCAGCGGAGCAGTTTGTACAACCAGGTTTCGCTGACCTTGAATCCGAACTGGTAGTCGGCGAATTTGCCGACGCTTTCGATGACGCCTCCCGGCTCACTGAAAATGCCGAGCAGCCGGCTGTCGTAGAAGGGACGCGTGTCCTCGCCTTCGACGCGGGGTCGATACACATCAAGTATGAAGTTAACGATGATTTCCAGCGCCAGCAGAAGGAGCACGAAGCCGACGATCGTCGTGTACCACGCATCCGCCTGCTGAAAGCCTGCGACCACCATCACCATCGCGACGGCGAGGCCGATGTTGAGAATCGCTGAACCGAACAGCGCGTTGCCGCCGGCTCGAAGTCCGCCGAACCCACCGACGCGACGGAGCCCCAGCGCGTAGCGGGACATCATGAACGTTGCGAAAGACAAGCCGCCGGAGAAGAACAGCACGTATTTGACATAGTCCGAATTCTTCGGATCCGTGAGATACTTGACGAGCCCTTCAGATGCGGCGACGGGCGGAAAACTCCAAAGCAGCGGCAGCAAGGCGATCGAACCCGCGACCAGAAGCGCCGCGATGCCCATGGCCAACACGGGGATGACGATGCGCTCGATCGATCGCATTCGGCGAGTCGCCGACAGCGCGTCCATCTGTTCGAGCTCTTCCTGTTCAAAGATCGTCTGGACGCCGCCGAGCTTCTCTTGTCGCTGTCGTTCGATCTCGTCGAGTTCGAGACGCTCGACGGCGATCATCCGCAGCTGGTGCTGATGCAGCCAGCACAGCGCCCAGATGCCGGTGGCGGCGAACATCTGAAACGACACCGCCCAGACGGATGCGGCGCTGCTGCGGCCCCATATCGCAAGGGCCGCGAGAATGAGAGCACCGAGGAGGCTCACGAAGAGGCCGAGGATGGAAACCGCCTCGCCGCGTTTATCGATACCTGAGATCGCAGTCTTCTTTTTGCTCATGAAGTTTCGCCGCGAAACCAATACCCTAGCTGGATTCGATGACTCGCCTTTGGACGCCGCCCTGGATCGACGGTGTCTGAATCAGGCGACGATTGTGATGATCCGTTACGCGCGGGTCCGTTTCCGATCGGAGTGCCGACAACGCGTTTCGCGGATTCGGCGTAAGCGCGCCCGCCAAAGCCTCGCCATTGTAGGTGTGACTCGCTCATTGCCAACCCCGGGGTTTTCGCGTCCGGCTCGCAGCGGCCGACGCCATGCCTTTCCGCCTGATTCGTCCTGCGCATCGCCGGAGGACCGTCTTACCTTGTCAGACGACGCGAACGGATCCCGCAGCCATCCGACGAACGGGTTGACCAATGATGACGTCCTTTCGACAATCAGGGGTTTTTCCGGGTTGGCTCAACGCAGCCGGCAAGCGACATCGCGACAATCAAACGCATGATCCAGTTTCCAGCAATTGTGAAGAATTCGTTCCTGCAGGCGGTTCGACAGCCCGTCTTCGGGATCATCGTCATCGTCACGCTCGGCGGCATTGCGCTGGCGCCTTCAATGACCGGCTGGACGCTGGATGATGATAACAAGATGTTGCGCGACATCGGTCTTTCCACACTGCTCGTGCAGGGCATATTTCTGGCGTGTTTCGCCGCATCAAACGTCATCGACCAGGAAATTTCCGAGCGTACGGCGCTGACAGTTGTGTCGAAACCCGTCAGCCGGGAAACATTCCTTCTCGGCAAGTACTTTGGGATCTTCCTCGCCCTGCTTGCGGCCCACTACCTGGCCGGACTCGCATTCTTCATGGCGATGCGGCACGGCGTTTTGCAAACGTCGTCGGAATCTTCCGACATTACCGTCCTTGTTTTCGGACCTGGCGTTGCGTTGATCGTGGCGATCATCGCCGTTGCGCGTAACTACGTGCGGGATGATCGTTTCCTTCCGGCATTCGTCACGATGCTCATTCCCGCCTTCACGCTGAGCACGATCGCCCTGCTCTGCATCGATCGCGATTTCAGTATTCGCACATATCAGGTCCAACAGCCCATCAGTTCACTGCCCGAGGAGCTTGGAACGAGTGATCCATTCAAAGGGATTGTCTGGTTCAAGCCCGACAAGGGGAACTCATTCCTGCCCGGACACAGCGGCAACCTCGTCAGGTCCGGCTGGAAGGGACCGATCAACGACGAGGATCGACAGTACCTGTTGGACCTGGTGAACCAGGTGGAATGGCGCAGGACAATCAACTTCCTCGTCAAGGAATCGCGAGATCTGCAGGGCTGGGAAGTTCTGCGCGCGGCCATCCTGATTGTGCCGGCGCTCATGCTGATCACCGCCATCGCCGTCGCCGCGTCGACACGATTCGGCGTGTTTGCGACGTTCTTGCTGACTCTGGTCGTGATCAGCCTGGGGCTGGCGTCGGACCAGGTCATCCGGCCGATTGCCGAAGCCGGAAACCACTGGGCGGAATTCGCCTATCGGATCATCCCGAATTTCCAGTTCTTCTGGATGGTGGATGCCCTCAATGAGTACCGCACGATCCCGATGAGCTACGTCTTGCAGACGTCGGCATACGGCATCGTGTATGGGGCCGCCTTCCTGATGCTGGGGCTGGCGTCCTTCCAAACGCGGGAAGTCGGATAATCGGACACTCGCCGCATCGATCATCGGCTAGAATGCCCTCCGAGGGCGTTCGAGTAAGTACACGCTGCGATTCGTCGCCAGTATGAACACAACGCGGCCAGGACCGCACAAAGTCGAATATGACGCTGAATGGATGAAACCTCATGGCTCACGATCTGATTGGAATTAAGAAGCACGAGGCGGAACATCACGCCCATCACCATCATCACGGCGCTTCCGACCATTTCCACGAACACGCCCACGGTGACGCCGCAAGCGCCGCAAAGTCGGCGACAATCTGGCTCTTCGTGACGCTGCTCGGTGGCGTGCTCATCATCACGAGCTACATCATTCAGTTCTTCAGCCCCTATTCGGCGGTCGATAAGTCCTACCTGTACGCCGACCAGATCGACTTCTCCGCAATGATCGGCGCGATCCTACTTGCCGTTCGAGTCATCTGGCACGCGCTGAAGAACCTGCTCAGCGGCCACATGCACATGGACGAACTCGTCGCGCTGGCGATTGCGTTCGCATTGGCGACGGGCGACTACCGCGTCGCCGGCATCGTCGCCTTCTTCCTGCTCGTCAGCGAACTGATCGAATCGCGGACCGCCATTGGCGCCCGCGCCAGCATCGAGGAACTCGTCAAACTGACGCCGAAGACGGCTCGACTCATCGAAGGCGGCACAGAGCGCGTCGTCGATGCGACGGCCCTCAAGCCGGGACAGAAAGTCCGCGTCATGCCCGGCGACAACATCCCGGCGGACGGTCGCGTCGCCCACGGCGAATCGACGGTCAATCAGGCCAACATCACGGGTGAATCGCTACCGGTCGACAAGCGCGAAGGCGATCAGGTCTTCAGCGGCACGACCAATCTGACGGGCGCGATGGAAATCGAGGTCACGAAAGTCGGCGCCGACACGACGCTCGGACAAGTGCAGCACCTGATTCTCGATGCGGAGCGGACGAAGATTCCGATCATGCGATTGATCGATCGCTACGTCATTTGGTACACGCCGATCGTCCTCATGATCGCCGGCATCGTGCTCTTCTTCACGAAAGACGAGAACGGTCTGCAACGCGCGATCAGCATGCTCGTCGTCAGCTGCCCTTGCGCACTGATCATGGCGACGCCGACGGCGATGGTCGCCGGGCTCTCGGCCGCGGCCCGACTCGGCATTCTGATCAAGGACGTTTCCCACCTCGAGAGCGCCGGCCGACTCACGTCGGTCATCTTCGATAAGACAGGCACGCTGACGACGGGTGAACTCTCCGTCACGCGGCTCGTGCCTGCGGAAGGCGTCAGCGGCGCCGATCTATTGCGGCTCGCCGCATCGGCGGAACAGAACAGCAACCATCCGGCCGCCCGCGCACTGATGAGCGTCGCGCGCGAAGCCAATGTGAGCTACGTCAAGCCGGAGAAGTTTGAAGAAGTGCCGGGCAAGGGCGTCCTCGCCAGCGTCGAAGGTTCGCAGATCATCGTCGGTCGCGAAACATTCCTTCGCGAAAAGAACATCGACACGTCGTCCGTCGCGGAGATCTCGAAGCAGATGGAAGGCATGAGCCAGCTCTTCGTCGCCCGCGGCAATCAGATTCTCGGCCTCGTCGGTTTGGAAGACCGAACGCGCTCGGCCGCACAGTCCGCCGTCCAGGAGCTGCGCGACATCGGCATCAATCGAGTCGCGATGCTGACCGGTGACCGCGCCGCCGTCGCACGGCGCGTCGCTGCGGAAATGAACTGCACTGAATTCAAGGCCGATTGTCTGCCGCATGAAAAGTTGGAACTTGTCGAGGCGATGCGCCGCCAGGGCCATCGCGTGATGGTCGTCGGCGACGGCGTCAACGACGCACCGGCACTGGCGGCGGGCGATCTGGGCATGGCGATGGGCGCCGCCGGCAGCGACGTCGCGATCAAATCGGCGTCGATCGCGCTACTCAACAACGACCTGACACGTATTCCATTCCTGGTTCGCCTGAGCCGCGAAACGCGCAGCGTCGTGATTCAGAACCTCGTGTTCGGCGTGTTATTCGTGATCGTGATGATGACGCTCGGCGCATTCAACATTGTCTCCCCCATCACGGCGGCCGTGGCCCACGCGCTGTCGAGCTTCTTCGTCGTGTTCAACTCGGCGCGGCTGGTGCGCATGGGTGAAGAGAAGCTGACGCACACGCAGGTCATCGCGGAAGAGGCGGCGAGCCGAAGGATGTCGGGAAGCCCGGCAGTGGCGTAGGCACCGTTTGGAAATAGACTGAGATTGCAATCCAACGGCGGTCGATTCGCTTAGCTGCGAGTCGACCGCCGTTTTGTTTTTCTGACCGGAGCAGATTCACCTGGAAATCTGGATCGCCAGTGATAACTTGATATCGCGAATGGTGGTTCGGAGTCTAGGACCACTCTTCAGGCAGAACACTGTTCATTAGATGTGATATCGACACCTTGGTTGATGTCAAAGGTTAGACCGACTGTGCAAGTTACACCACAACAAATAGACCTTTGGCGGGCGGCCGCATCGGAACATCAACGATTGGAGTTCAAGGAGGCGAAGACACAATTCGACAGTAGGAAACTGAACGAGTACTGCGTGGCAATCGCAAATGAGGGTGGTGGCCATCTCATTCTGGGTGTTGCGGACAAGCCACCTCGCCCGATTGTCGGTACGAGCGCGGTAAGCGATCCAACTGCGATGGCGGAGAAGCTCTTTCACTCCTTAGGCTTCCGAGTGGACATCGAAGAAGTCTATCATCGGGACGGCAGGGTCGTGGTATTTCACATCCCGTCTCGACCTCGGGGGAGTGCCTTTCATTTGGACGGCAGGTATTTGATGAGGTCGGGTGAGTGCTTGGTTCCAATGAGTGAGGACCAACTGCGCAGGATATTCAAGGAGGGTGAACCGGATTGGCTTGAGGAACATTCCATTACCGGATTGGAGTCTCAGCAAGTCGTCGATCTGTTGGATACTCACACGTATTTCGAACTTCTTGGGCTCCCATATCCGACATCACAATCCGGAGTCATTGATCGACTGCTAGGCGAACGCCTGATCGACGAGGCTGGGAGTTTGATCGCAATTCGACGGCTTGGCGGACTACTACTCGCGAAGAGGCTACACGACTTTCCAGACATCTCCCGAAAAGCTCCGCGTGTTGTCGTATATTCAGGTACGTCCAAGCTGGAAACGCGACTCGACCAGTCGGGGACCAAAGGATATGCCGTCGGTTTTCAGGGTCTGGTTCGTTTCGTCAACCAACAACTTCCTCAAAACGAAATCATCGAGAATGCAATTCGAAAAGAGGTGAAACTCGTTCCCGAAATCGTGCTACGCGAGCTCATCGCAAACGCACTCATTCATCAGGACCTTACAATTGGCGGGGCTTCGGTGATGATCGAGGTCTACAGTGATCGAATCGAGATTTCGAATCCAGGCAAGCCAGTGGTTCCGGTAGAACGCTTTATTGACGGCTATCTCTCGCGAAACGAGAGACTGGCTGACGTTATGCGGCGAATGGGAATCTGCGAAGAAAAAAGTAGTGGGATTGATCGTGTGGTACAGGCAGCTGAGGCGTATCAGCTTCCGGCTCCAGACTTTCATGCTGAACAACATCGGACAATCGTGACTCTGCATGGTCCCCAAGCGCTTAAGGACATGGATCGAAACGATCGAATTCGGGCCTGCTACCAACATTGCGCGCTAAAGCGCGTGATGGCCCAGAGCATGACAAATGAGACGCTTCGAGAGCGGTTTCGACTCTCGGAGAAGAAGAGTGCGACTGCATCTCAGATCATCGCAGCAACGATTGAGGCGGGTCTCATCAAACTCGACGACAGGGTCGGAACATCGCGAAAATACGCCCGATATTTACCGTTCTGGGCATGATTGCTTATTTTCACGCCAAGCTGTTTTTCGCCCCAGAAAACCTGTAACTTATGTAATTACAATAACTTACTTATTTAAGCGTTACCCCCGACTCATGTTCGGGCCCCAGTCCAGACGGACCCCCGATTCCGCGCAGTTCCACGCCATCCTCCACCAAGTCCTGCGTCTCCTTGGGTCACCCCCCTCACAACACACTCATCGGTATCCCGCTCCCCGTCGATCGCTTCGGTGGCTTCGACTCCCACACGCCCGCGATCGCGGCGCCGCAATCCGGGCATCTGCCAGGCTCGACCATCCGATTCTCTTCGACGTAGAACCCTTTCCGCCGGATCACGACTGCGTCGCAGGCCGGGCATTTCGTGCATTCGCGATCGCCGACGCGGCCGTGGTGGTTGCCAGGGTAGACGTGTTTCAATCCGGCCGCGCGGCCGATGTCGTAGGCGCGGAGCAGAGTTTCGCCCGGCGTGCTGCCGCGATCCTGCATCTTGTAGTCGGGGCGGAAGGCTGTGACGTGCCACGGCATGTCCGCCGAGATATCGGCGAGGAATCGCGCGATGTTGCCGAGTTCCCTGTCGCTGTCATTGAACCCCGGAACGACAAGCGTGACGACTTCGACCCAGAACTTCATCTCAATCAACACCTCGATCGTCGTCAGTACGTTTGCCAGCACGCCGCCCAGCTCTCGATAGTGCTTGTCGTCGAAGCCCTTGAGATCGACCTTATAAAGATCCACGTAGGGCCTCAGGAATTTCAACACTTCCGGCGTGGCGTTGCCGTTGGAAACATAGCCGCAGGTCAACCCCTTGGTCCGCGCGATCTTGAAGACTTCGACGGCCCACTCGCTCGTGATCAGCGGTTCGTTGTAGGTCGATACGACGACGGGCGCACCGCGCTTCACGGCGATGTCGATCATCTCCATCGGTGAGCAGAACGTCGGCATTGCAATCGCCGCATCGTCGCGCAGGGCCTGAGACGTCACCCAGTTCTGGCAATATGAGCAATGGAAGTCGCAGCCGAGCATGCCGAACGACAGCGCGTCGCGCCCCGGGTACGCATGATAAAACGGTTTCTTCTCAATCGGGTCGACCTGCAGGCCCGCAACGTATCCGCCCGGCGTCCTCAATTCGCCTTTGTCGTTGAATCGCACGCGACAGACGCCCGCGCGGCCGGGATTGACGAGACAACGATGGCCGCATGCGACGCAGCGAATACCGTCGCCCTCTTTCCATGCGAGTTCGGGCGCGGCCGGAATCGTGTTGCCTTGGAGAACGCTCTTGAGTGAGACGGTCGTATTCATGGCGCTTGACCGACGAAGGGGACTTGGGGAATCCTGTTATGCAGGATTATAGTGCACGCGGAGCCGGGTTCCTCGAATCGAAATCGCTACGGACCGACGACGCCGTTGAGGAAATCGATCAGCGCGGTCTCGTACGAAGGGTCTCGATTGACGGCCTGCAAGTGACCGCCCGTCATTTCGACGAAGGATTTCGGCTCCGGCGCGAGTTCGTACAGGTTCCTGGCTCCCGCGATCGGCGTCGTCAGATCGTCGCGCGACTGGATGAATCGCTTGGGCATCGTCACATTGACGATATTCTCAGCGGACATCAACTCGTCTGGAATGCGGCTGAAGGCGATCGGGTCCGGCGTGATGCCGAGCAACGTGAACGCCCACGGCGGGAGCGTCTCCGAGAAGCTGCCTTCAACGACAAGACCCACGACGCGATCGGGCGAACGCGCGGCCTGCGCAATCGCCGGCAACGTTCCCATCGACTGGCCGAAAATGACGATCTTGTCCGCACCCGGGCCATCACGCTGCTGCACGTATTGCAACACTACGTCGGCGTCTGGAAGCACCGTCGTAATTTCGGCAAGAACAAGGCTCTCGCCGAACCCCTGGTAGTCATAGACAAAGACGCTAAATCCATTGCGATTCAATAATCGGTAGTGATCCGACGTGGAAGCGCGATTGATCACGGCGCCGTGATGAATGATGACCGTCGCTCGGGCGTCATCGGCCGGAATGAACCAGCCGAAGATCTGCTCTCCATTCCCGCCCGAAAGCTGGACCGACTCGCTGGCCAGGCCGAATTGCTCGGGGAGCGGCCAAACGATGTGGATTGTGGGCAGCGGAAACAAGCCGCCGTTGTCGACGGCGAATGCGCCGCAACCGGCGTTCCCGGCCGCAGCCACAAGGAGGCCCAAGAGCGTTGAAGTGATTCTTCGGCGACGGACGTTCGGCATTCGGGCTTTCAATAGGCGGCGCAAACAGCCGCGGTGCGGGAAGGTACATTACACTGTAGCGACGTCGGGGCGAGGGCACTATGGGCGGCTGCGAGATCGCGACGTTGAATCATCTTATGGGGCAGACTAGATTACCGGTCTTCACTCGTGGGATGAGACAACGACGCATGAAGGATCGAGAGAAGATTCGCGAGTACCTTTTTGGCACGCTGTTGCCGACGGCGGTCTCTGCGCGCCCGGGCGACGACGCGAGTCTGTTCGATCTGGGCCTCGACTCGCTCCGGTTGATGCAACTGCTCGTTTTCGTGGAACAATCGCTCGGTGTGAATCTGCCGGACCACGAGATGACGCCGGAACGCGTCGAGAGCGTCGATGCCATCGTCGAGTGGATCGGCGAACATCGATAATCTTCACACGCGCAGGTGTTTCCAAGTCATGAACGCCGCCACCAACGTCTTCGATCTGCTCGCCCACGCTGCCGACACGCACGGGAATGGCGTCGCGATCGATTACTGCGGCGAATCGATTCGTTACGTCGAGTTGATCGATCGCGCCGAACGGCTGGCAACAGTGCTCCGTGACGCCGGCGCACAACCCGGATCGCGCGTCGCACATGCGTTTGCCAAGTCGATCGATGCGCTGGTCGCGATGTTCGCCATCGCGCGAACGGGCGCTGCATACGTACCGATCGATCCGGCCTGGCCCGCCGATCGTATCGCGTGCATCTGCGACGACGCGGGAATCGGCATCTGGACCGGCACAAACGCGCCCCCTATCGAGCTCGCGTCGCGCGTGCGCCGCGCGTTCGTGTCGCGCGCGGATAACTCGGATGCCGTCGCACTCGCATCATCCGTCGAATCGCCGCGCATGACCGGAGCAGTACCCGCGCCCGATCGCGGGATCGCGAACCTGCTGTTCACATCGGGATCGACCGGCCGGCCAAAGGGCGTCGAAGTCACGACGCTGAGTCTGGATCACTTCTCAAGATGGGGCGCGAACCAGTTCCAACTGACATCGGCGGATCGCATCGCAAACCACGCGCCTTTCAATTTCGACTTGTCGACATTCGATATCTTTGCCTCCGTCCGCGCCGGCGCGACGATGTGCCCCGTGCCCGAGCGCGTGAAGATGTTCCCGTATCAGCTGGCAAAGTTCATTGCCGAGCAGCGGATCAGCGTGTGGTATTCCGTCCCGTCTGCGCTCGTGATGATGCAGCTTCGCGGCCAGTTGGCGGAGCATGATTTCTCGTCGCTGAGACACGTCATCTTCGCCGGTGAGGTCATGCCGACGCCCGCGCTGCACGCCTTGATCGGACTGATTCCGAACGTCAAATGGACGAATCTCTACGGCCCGACCGAGACGAATGTATGCACGTATCATTCTGTTAATCATAATGATACGCTGAGCACCGCCCCTCTACCGATCGGCCGGCCGATCAGCGATACGCGTGTGTGGATCGTGAGCGACGACAGTCGCGAAGTCGCGACAGGCGAGTCGGGAGAACTGCTGGTCGCCGGACCGACATTGACGACGGGCTACGCGAACGATGCCCAGCTGACGCGGCTCCGGCTCGTGCCGGCGCCGGACGGCGACGGGCTGGCCTATCGCACGGGTGATCGAGTTCGGGCTCGCGACGACGGCGTGCTGCTGTTTGAAGGTCGAATCGATCGGATGATCAAGTGTCGCGGCCATCGCATCGAACCGGGTGAGATTGAGGCGGCGTTGTTCGGTCATCCGTCGATCCGCGAGGCGGCAGTCATCGCCGTTGCCGATCCGGTTTTTGGAAATCGACTGCGCGCGTGCGTTGCGTTTCGGGATGGCGCGGGCGCATCGCAGGCTGACTTGATCGCACACTGCCGCGCGAACGTACCGGCCTACATGGTTCCCGACGAGTGGGACATTCGCGACGCCCTTCCGCAGACGGATCGCGGAAAGATCGATCTGCGGGCGCTGGCGGATTCGAGATAATGACGAACGCGACGCCGGCGGGCGCAACCCACACGATTGAGCGACAACCACGCCTGGCGCTCGCATTGACGGGCCTCGTGGCGGCAGTGTTTGTCTGGTCGGGGATCGGCCCGCACGATCGGTTTACATGGTTCCTGGAAACGGTTCCCGTGATCGTCGCGTTTATTGTACTCGCCGCGACATACCGACGGTTTCCACTGACCTGGCTCGCATACGTGTGCATCGCGCTGCACGCGATCATTCTCTGCGTCGGCGGTAAGTACACATATGCGCTGGTGCCCCTTGGCGATTGGATCAAAGACCTGCTCCATCTGTCGCGAAATCACTACGACCGGCTGGGGCACGTCGCGCAGGGTTTTTTTCCGGCAATCGTCAGTCGCGAACTGCTTCTGCGGACGTCTCCTTTGGTGCGCGGCAAGTGGCTGAGTTTTATCGTCGTGGCGGTGTGCCTGGGGATCAGCGGGTTTTACGAGCTGATCGAATGGTGGGTGGCCCTGGCGACGGGCGAAGCATCCGACGCATTCCTCGGGACCCAGGGCGATGTCTGGGACACGCAATGGGACATGTGCCTGGCCATGTGCGGAGCGATCTCGGCACTTGTGCTGCTGAGCGGGCTTCACAACCGGGCGTTGGGGATCGGGCGACAGTCATGACCCGTCGAAATTCGCGATTGGGCACGCGTGCGACCGAAAACCTTGGCCAGGACCACCTCATTTCGCGACAATATTTCGATGACCGCGGCGTTTGTCCTGTGACGACGAATCCGGGGCTCTGGTTGCCAAGCGCCTTGCCGGTTCTTGCAGGCAGGCGTCCCTGCACGTCGCCGGCGACGTCGATCGGAAATGGCGGCTGACGTGCTCGTTGAGTGCGGGAGCGGAGCTGCCGCCAGGTCGACTCATTGATTGAGCTTCTCGCGAATAGCAGATGCAGCCGCCCCGACTCCAGAAGGGTTGCGGCCTGAAACGTGAAGCCGAGTCTGACAATTGAGGTTTCTTATGACTCTACTATCCATCGCAATCCTGGCCTCGGCCCTGGCGGGTACGCCTGCGGCGGAGAAGGACGCGTTGCATGCGGGCAATGCATGGACGCGCGATCAGGCGGCGCACTTGCTGCGGCGGGCGGGCTTCGGCGGCACGCCGGAACAGATTGAATACCTGTACAAGCGGGGCCGATCCGGCGCCGTCGACTACCTCGTCGAATTCGAACGGGTTCCCGACGAGGCGATTCCCGTTCGCGTCGAACGCTATCGCGGAAAGCTCGGCGCATTGCGGGGCCTCGATCGCGAAGAGCGCCAGAAACAACGAATGGCGTTGCAACAGGCCAGCCGTTTGCAGTTCGCTCGAGTGACGCGCTGGTGGATCGAGACGATGACGAGTTCACCGCGACCTCTGCAGGAAAAGCTCGTGCTTTTCTGGCATGGTCACTTCACGAGCGGGTTCCGCGAAGTCAAGAGCAGCGGCGCTCTATACGATCAGAACCAGCTGTTCCGCAAACACGCCGAGGGGAACTTCCGCGACTTCCTTCTCGCAGTCACGGAAGACCCGGCGATGATTCTCTACCTGAACACCCAGCAGAATCGCAAGGGCAAGCCCAACGAGAACTACGCGCGAGAGTTGATGGAACTCTTCACAATGGGTGAAGGACATTACACGGAGCGCGACATCAAGGAAGCGGCGCGGGCATTCACGGGCATCTCGATCGATCCTGAGACCGGGAAATCCATGTATCGTTCCCGGCAGCATGACTTCGGCGAGAAGACGATCCTCGGCAAGACGGGCGATTTTCAACCTGCCGACATCATCGACATCATTCTCGAGCAACCGGCGACAGCGGAATACATGGCGCGGAAATTCTGGGCGTTCTTCGCGTATGAGAATCCGGAGCCGGAAGTAATCAGCGCACTTGCCGATGTGCTCCGTAAGAACAACTACGAATTCAAGCCGATGCTGAAGGCGATGTTCAACAGTGACGCGTTCTACAGCAAGCGCGCAACGTTTACGCACATCAAGAGCCCCATCGAACTGCTCGTCGGAACAATGCGAACGCTGGAGATCTCGCCGATCGATACCGAGAGCATGGTGCTCGGTCTGCAGGCGATGGGCCAGACGCCGATGCAGCCGCCGAATGTGAAGGGCTGGGACGGCGGCGAGACCTGGATCACATCGAGCACGTTGTTCAACCGTTACAATGTGCTTGGGCGCGTGATCTCCGGAACGAATAGCGAAGAGATCAACCGACAGCGAGAGCAGCGTCTGCGACGAGCGGCACGTGTTCTGCAGGCGGCGGATATCGACGTCACAGACGACGACAAGTGCCCGGCACAGCCCATGTTCGATCCGATGCCGATGGTTCGCGCGGCGAAAGTGAAGTCGTGCGAGGAACTGGCGGATCTCTTCATCAATCGCTTGTTGCAGCGGCGCATCGCACCGGAGCGGCGAAAGAGTGTGATCGACGCGATTCGATCGCATGTGAATGAGAAGAACATCGGCGATGCGAAGAACGCCGATGCAATTCGCGGCATGATTCACTTGATCGTGAGTATGCCGGAGTATCAGTTGTCCTAGGGATCGAGTGGGGTCCGTGCGATGTGGGCCCCGTCCCCGATGGGGATGGGGCGCACGTCAGCACTTGGTGCATCGAATGCGATCGAACGTTGCAAGCAGCGGACTTGTGATTGGCGGTAAGAAAAATGCCTGACGACATGATTCATACGCGGCGACAGTTTCTCAAGGGCGGCCTGACGTTGATATCGGCGGGGGCAACGGTTCCGCTGTTTCTCGATCGAACCGCGTGGGCGATCAGCGGCGATCCGAACGATGCACCGCTGGTGAAGCATCGTCCCGGCGGCGCCAACGGCCGCATCCTCGTCGTACTGCAACTTGCCGGCGGGAATGACGGTTTGAATACGATCGTTCCGTTTGAGAACGATCTCTATTACAAGGCGCGACCTCGCATCGGGATCGCCAAGAAGGATGTGCTGCGGCTCAACGACCAGATCGGTCTGAACCCCGGTGCGACGGGATTGAAGTCGCTCTTCGACGAGGGGCTGCTGTCCGTCGTGCAGGGCGTCGGGTATCCCAATCCGAATCGTTCCCACTTCGTCGCGACGGATATCTGGTCGACGGGCGATCCGACGGAGGCAACGCACAACGGCTGGATTGGTCGCTACTTCGACTGCACCTGCTCCGGGCGCGAACGCCCCGATCCGAAGCGCGGCATCTCGATCACGAGTGAAGTGCCCCTCGCAATGCAGGGGGAGAAATTCTCTCCGGTGAGTTTCTCGACGCCTGACGAATTGACGTGGCGCGGGCCCGGCGCGCGGGGCCGTGGCAGGAAGGCGTTTGAGGATCTGAATCGACCGCACGGCGCAGGCAATAGCGATGAGGGTGCACCTCAGGACGAAGCGTCGGCGCTGGCGTATCTCGAGCGGATGGCGATGGACGCGCGGGCCAGTGCCGAGGAAATCCAGAAAGCGGCGGGCAGCGGCAAGGCGAAACGCGAAGGGCGTCGGCGTCGCGGACGCAACGCGCTGGAAGGCGATCTCGAAATGGTCCGGCGAATGATCCGCGCCGGGCTCGAAACGAGCGTTTATTACGTTTCAATGGGCGGCTTTGATACCCACGCCAATCAGCTGGGCTCGCACAACAATCTGATCAAGCAGTTTTCCGACGCAGTGAAGGCGTTCACGGATGGACTGCGATCGGACGGTTTGCTCGATCGCGTCATGCTGATGACATTCTCCGAGTTCGGCCGGCGCGTTGCCGAAAATGGATCGGGCGGCACGGATCACGGAGCGGCGGCGCCGTTGTTTGTGATCGGCGGCGGCGTGAAGGCAGGCGTGCACGGGGCGCATCCGAGCCTGGAGACGAAGGATCTCGATCGCGGCGACCTGAAGTGGGGCACGGATTTCCGCAGCGTCTATGCGACAGTGCTCGACGGATGGTTGAAGACGGACAGCAAGCGGATTCTGAATGGATCCTTCAAGCCGCTACCGCTATTGAAGGCGTGAGCCGAGTTGTCGGGTCGATGACCCGAATTACGCATTCAATCGTCGCGCCACCATCCCTGAAGGGATCGGCCACCCATTCAGTGTCGCTGGGCGGTCATGATCAGACGTTCGTTGGCAATCGCCTGCAATTCCGTCACATCTTCCGCGCCGCGCGTGAAATCAACGATGACTTTCCGCTCCGCCTCGAACGCTTCCGCAAGATACTCGCACGCGAGCATCGGCTTGCAGCGCGTGCCGCATGTAAAGGCATCGACAGCCACGTAACCGCGTTCGGGCCAGGTATGGATCGAAATGTGCGACTCGGCGAGCAGACCGAGGACCGTGACGCCATGCGGTGTGAATTGATGGGAAACGTGCTTCACGATTTCGGCGCCCATGCGGAGCGTCGCCTCGCGCAGGAACTTCTCGGCGATCGCCGGATCGTTCAGCAGCGCGAGGTTGCAGTCGTAAAGTTCGCCCAGGCAGTGCGTGCCGATCGCATCCATGAAAAACTCCCGCTCGGGATTGGCCCATTGTTAGCCACGAGCGGGAGATTCTAGCACATTCTGAAATATGTGTTTATTCAGGCGGCGTATGCCGTGCAATGCCTCAGACTTTGGCCGGCGGCTGCGCCTCGGTCGGCGGTGCGATGATGCTGCCTGTCGAGGGGCAGCGGCGCAGGTCCTCGTTGGACCAGAATTCCTCCATGATGCGCTTCAGATCGACGGCGATGTTCTCCAGTTTGAACTCTGCCTCGTAAACGAGTTCGTGCGTGTCGTCGCTGTAGAACTGGAGCTTGTCGATGTGGTTGGGCGCACGCGTCTGCTCGACGACGACGCCGACAGTATTCGCAGGGCGGCGCGGCGAGTGCGGCACTTTCGGCGGCAGCAGGAAGATCTCGCCTTCGCGGATGATGACTTCATCGGGTTTACCCGTGTCGGGATGAATGATCCCGACCGTAATGTCCCCCTGGACCTGGTAGAAGAACTCGCTCGTTTCGTTGACGTGATAGTCCTTGCGCGCGTTGGGGCCGCCGACGACCATGATGATGAACGTCTCATCCTGCCAGACAACCTTGTTGCCGACGGGCGGCTTGAGGAGATGGCGGTTTTCCTCGACCCATTTCTTCAGGTTGACGGGGCTGACGATCGACATGGGGACATCCTCCGCGAAGACTCGTGGTTACCAACGGAAGTCCCGAATTGTCGAGGAGCGGCGGCGAAAAATCAAATTTTCGTCAGGACGAAGTTCTGCTGGACAGGTGTGACATGACACTCATCGCCCGTGACGATAACACCGCTGATCGTCCGCGACTCGTAGCCTGTCGCCGTCGCCGTGATCGTGTACGTCCCTTCGCGCTCACCGGCGCCGACGTATTGCGTGTTATTGAAAATGGCCGCTGTTTCCGAGTAGTTCAATGACGTGATCGTGACCGTCACGCCGGGAATGGCTTCGCCGTTGTTGTCGACGATCGTGCCGTAGATTCCGTATCGGTATTCGAGCGTGCAGATGACCGGGTTGAGAACGGTGCAGGCGATTGCGCCGAAACCCGTTGCCAGGAGCGCAATCGCAACGATCAGTCGTTTCAGGTATCGAGATAACATCGCGTTCCCCAAAGCCACGAGGTAGGTGGGCGTACACACTTCGCCATGGAATTGTAGGCTGTCGGTAAGTGTCGAATCCAGCCGGAAAGAAGCAAGACAGTCTCGGACCCGTGATGCCGACGCACGAAAACGGACATGCGACGGACGATCGTCCGCATGTACGAATCGCAGTGACCGATAAACGGATCGGTTCGGGCCGCTTCAATTCTCGACCGGCGGGACGGTCCAGGGCACCGGATCGCCGAATTCGCCGCTTCGGAAGAAGTGGTATGAAGGATCGTCGAGATCTCGCCTGAACGTCAGTTCGACGGCACGAACGACGCCATCCTCGACGCGCAGGATCCGACCCGTGACTTCTCCGGCATCGAACACATCCCCGGTTTTCTTCGGATTCGCGCGCGTGACGGCCATGTCGCCGAGGAAACTTGCGAACAACCCTTGCGAACCGTCCGACAGTTCAAGCTTGTTTCGCGCCGTGCGTCGGACATTCAGCGATTCTGATTCGGAGAGGAATCGCATACCAACAGTCGGCAGATGATTCACATCCTGAAAAATGCGCTGGGCGAAGAGGACCTGTAAATCGAAATTCGAATCGAGAAAGAACACGACATCGTCGGGACCTGTTTCACCGATGAGCTGGGCGACTTTCTTGTGGTTCACGATCGTCTGCGATTCGACGAGGCGCATGATGCGCGTCGAGCCAAAGGCGAACGTCGCGTGCACGACGAAGAACAGCAGGATCGGTAATCGCCGGATTCGCGGCGACGCGATCTCCCGGCCGCCCGCAATCCACACACCGACGAGGTACGCGAAACCGACACTGGGGAGCATCAGAATGCGATCGTCGGGAACCGTGCAGACAAGCAATGGAACGAAGACGAGAACCCAGAGAACCATCGCACCGACAATGCGATCGCCCGATGCGCGACGCAATATTCCCCGACAGGCGCCGACGAGCGCGATCAATCCCAGGATACAGAATACATAGACAAACGGCTCGCCCCGCGGGCGGAAATAGAAGATAAACGGATTGACCGGGATCACGAGCGACGTCAACAGGAGCATCGCGCGAATCGGAAACGCCAGCGCGTATTCGACGGGCCGGCGGATCGGATCGAGCATCACGAGCGTGTTGGATCCGAATCCGCCTCGTGAGTACATCATCATCCAGGCAAAACCGACGGCGAGCATCAGCGCACTGGCCGCAAACAACTTCCGTCGCGGCGCGCCGCGATACGCGACGATCCCGAGCGCAGCCGGCAATACGGCGACGGGCAGGCAGGCTTCCTTGAAACCGAGCGATAGTGCGAACAGGATCGCCATCGGCACAAGACAGGCGACTGAACCCGTCGTCGCGCATCGCAGTGCGAGGAGGATCAGCGCGCAACAAAGCACAAGGACGACGACATCGGCCTGGGCCGAAATGAAGACGGTCGGAATCGCGTGGCAGGCGAACGTCGTGAACGCCAGCGCGCCCCATCGCGCGGCTCTTTCACATTGCGCCAAGTGGCAGAAGAGACGATAGACGAGCCATGCGCCGAGCCAGTAGGCGAGCAACGTCACGAAGCGATAACCCACAGCGTGCCGGCCGAAAACAAGATACTCGCCGTAGAGCATGGCCTCCGCGGCAGGTCGCCAGTGTTGATAGCGCACGTCGTCGCCGAGCCACCAGGGATGGGAACCGTCACGTCTCGCGGCGGCGTTGCTCTCGGCGGACGTCAGGAACCGAAAGAGATGGAGAGTGTCACGCTCAGCGGATTGATACTGCTCCATGACGTGCAGGTGCCGGTAGTCGTCAAGCATGAACCCCCAGCGCAGACTGCCGCCGTAGAGCAAAGCGATCGGAATCAGCAGCAAAATCGAGGGATAAGGTGCGGACTCGACAAATCGGACGAAGCGGTTTTGACGCGATTTGACATCCGCCATGAGTTGATGTCAGACGTCGAGATCCCGGACATGGATCGCGTTGGTTTCGATGAACCCTCGACGGACCTCTACGTCATTGCCCATGAGAATCGAGAAGATGCGATCGGCGGCGCGGCCGTCCACTTCGACCTGCTCGATGTCTTCGGCCTCTTCTGAAATTACAACCTGAAGGAGCTTCCGCTTTGACGGGTCGAGGGTGGTTTCCCAGAGTTCCTCCGGGTTCATTTCGCCAAGACCTTTGAATCGCTTGACCGTCGCGCCGCGCTGGCCGAGCGAGCGGATGCCTTCGGCGACATGGGCGAGTCCGTTCAACTCCACCGGTTCGCCGGTATTCGGAATCAGAACGTACTTGGCCGGCGTCAGTTCGCCTGTCACGAGTTCTTCGCGACGCATGAAGTAGTCTTCGATCGAGATTCCGTGCTTCTCGAACCAGGCGATGGCTTCCTCGATCTCGTCGGATTCCGGCAGTTCGTAGCGAACGATGACCTTCGTTTCTTCCTCGGATGCGTGCTGAGCCGGCAGGCTGACACCGCCGTCGGCGACTTCGATCTTGCCGAATTTCTCTTTGCACTGTTTTCGGAAGTCGTTGAACGCATCGTCATCGGGGAAATAGCGTTCTTCGCCGTCGAGGATCGTGCGAATCCATGGCAACGTACCGCCATTTTCGGCGCGGGTCTTGATGATGAATGTATGGAAGTCGATTCCGCGGCGGCTCAGACCGTGCCGGGCGCGCGTCACGCGATCGACCATCTGGCACAGCTGCAGGAGGTCGGCGCCATCGATGAACGTCTCTTTCGACGGCGTCGTCGCGTTGCCTTCAAACGTTCGGATGGCCACGCGCGTCTCGTTCAATCCCCACTCCGCCAACATTCGATCCATGATGATGTCGTTGAGGATGAACTCCGCCTGCTTGCCGCGCTTGAGCAGATAGAGCGGCGGCTGCGCAACGAAGATGCGGCCGGCGTTGATCAACTCGCGCATGTGGCGGAAGAAGAAAGTCAAGAGCAGCGTTCGAATGTGGCTGCCGTCGACGTCCGCATCGGTCATGATGATGATCTTGCCGTAGCGGCACTTCGTGACGTCGAAATCTTCGTGGCCCGGAACGCCGCAGCCGAGAGCCGCGATGATGGTCTTGATTTCCTCGTGAGAGAGGATCTTGTCCATCCGCGCTTTCTCGACATTCAGGATCTTACCCTTGAGCGGCAGGATGGCCTGCGTCTTGGCGACGCGTCCCTGCTTGGCCGAACCGCCCGCCGAATCGCCCTCGACGAGAAACAGCTCCGACTCCTCGGGATTCTTGCTGTGGCAGTCCCAGAGTTTGCCGGGAAGGTTGCCGCTGGACAGTGCCGTCTTGCGCGTCGCCTCGCGCGCTTTGCGCGCCGCCTCCCGGGCGACGGCCGCCTGGATGCCCTTCGTGATGACTTTCTTGGCCTCGGACGGATTCTCTTCGAGCCAGTTGGCGAGTTGGGAATTGACCGTCTGTTGAACGAAGGACTCGACGTCCGAGTTCATCAGTCGGTCTTTGGTCTGCCCCTGGAAGTCGGGTTCACGCACCTTGACGGATACGATCGCCGTCAGACCTTCCCGCCAGTCTTCGCCGCGAAGCGCCAGGCCGCCTTTGACCGCATTGCTCTTCTTGGCGTAAGCGTTGAGCGTTCGAGTCAGGCCGGCTTGCAACCCCGTCAGATGCGTGCCGCCGTCGCGATTCTTGATGTTGTTCGCAAAGGCAAGCAGATTCTCGTTGTAGGAATCGTTCCACTGGAATGCGACGCGACACTCCAGGCCCGTCTCTTCATCCGTCGCCTGAAGCGTGCGCACCGGATGCAGCGTGTCTTTGCCCTCATTCATGTAGTGAATGAATGCTTTCAGCCCGTCTTCGTAATGGAATTCCTCGTGCTTGTTGACGCGTTCATCAATGAACTGAATCCGCAGGCCTTCGTTCAGGTAGGCCAGTTCGCGAAGCCGCGTGACCAGAATTTCCGTGCGGAACTTCGTATCTTCGAAAATCTGGGGATCGGGCTTGAATTCAATGCGGGTGCCGCGCTCGTTGGATTCGCCGACACGCTTCAGACCGCGAATCGCCACGCCGCGGCTGAATCCCATCGTGTACAACGACCCGTCACGGGTCACTTCCACATCGAGCCGCTCGGACAGCGCATTCACAACGCTCACACCGACGCCGTGAAGTCCGCCGGAGACCGCATAGCTGTCCCGATCGAACTTTCCGCCCGCGTGCAATATCGTCAACACGACCTCGAGCGTCGGTTTGCCGTCAATCTTCGGATTGTCCGGCATCTTGTAGGGCTTGACGGGAATACCGCGGCCGTTGTCGCGAACCATGCACGATCCGTCGGCATTGATCTTGACGAGAATGCTGTTGCAGAAGCCGGCGAGCGATTCGTCGACGGAGTTGTCGACGACTTCCCAGATCAGATGATGCAGGCCGTGGAGCTGCGTGTCGCCGATATACATCGACGGGCGCTTGCGGACCGCGTCCATCCCTTCCAGAACGCGGATGCTGTCGGCATCGTAATCCTTCCCGGGCCGGCCATTCGGCGGTTCATCTGATGGAGGTTCATTTGATGGGGGTTCTTTCACCGGCGTTTCGCTCATGGTCTCTCCGAAGCGCACATGCGCTCGATCCTGCGCGGCGCTTCGTGATTTCTTTCATGTCAAAGTCGTTACTTGTTCGCTCGCCGACCGGATCCGACGCGGAACTTGATCGTCTGGATCCCCAATCCCGGCGCCGCATCTTCAAGGCGCTCAAGCAATCTCTGATATTCCTGACGCCGAAGCACGTAAGCCGTACTTTTCGAATCGACGAGGACCGTCAGCTCCCCCTTCTTCAGGGAGTCAATCCGGCATTTGTCGAGACAATTCGCCGGCACGCTTTTCTTCCAGGCGACGATCGCCCTGCCGAGCCGAACGCCATCCCCCGCCACGCGATGATTCAACAGTTGCCCGGTCAGGTCTCCGACGCCCGCAACCGGACGACGGATTCGAAAGCCCGCTCGACCGTTCGCCAGGTTGTGCCGCTTCCAGAATTGCATCTGCGCCTCGGACGGACTGAAACGCAGACCTTCGGCTTCCAGCGCGTCGCGACGAAAGGCGAGATGATCGCGTTCAAACCCTGCAGACACTCGGAATCGTCCTCGCTATCGCGGCCATTGGGACTCGTTGCATGCCAATCGCTCGTCCGGGCGCACAACAGTCACATACTTCCTACATATCGGCATTTACGACAGGTTGACCGGCATGACAACGTACTGGAAATCGGGACCGCTTTTGAGCAATCCCGGCTTGCTGCCGTCTTTGAACACCATCGTGGTTGTGTCGTCACAGACCTTTAACGCATCGATCAGAAACTCTGGGTTGAAGCCGATCTTGACCGGCTGCCCGGAATAGTTCACGCCCATTTTCACTTGCGCTTCGCCCTGTTCGGCGGAACGGCTGCGAAGCTCCATGTCCTTGCCGGACAACTCCATGGCAATGCCCTTGGATTCGACATTCGCCAGCAACGACGCACGCTTCACGGCGCTGAGAAACTCCGACGTGCTGATTTCGAGCGTCTTGTCGCCGCCTTCGGGGACCACTTCCTCCCACTTCGGGAAGTTGCCTTCCACCAGGACGCTGCTGATCGTAACGCCCGCCGCCGACATGATGATCTGATTCGGCATGATCCGCACAGAGAGATGCTCATCGCCGTCGAGATGCAGCCGATTGAAAATCGACAACGCCTTGGTCGGCACGATCGCCCGGAAATCCTCGGACGGCTTCTCATCCAATTCGGCTGCCGCGACAGCGAGCCTGCGCCCGTCCGTCGACACCAACTGGAGCTTCTTGCCGTTGACCTCGCACAGGACGCCGTTGATGGCGTAGCGCGTGCTTTCACGGGCAGCGGCGAACAACGTCTTCTCGATCCCGCGACGGAAACTCCCGACGCGCATCTTCAGCGACGCCTCGCCTTCCATATCCGGAACCGGCGGAAACTCGCGAACGTTCTGACCGACAACCTGGAAGTGGCTGTCCTTGCCGCGAATGTGAAGGTGATCGTCCTTCGTCTCGAGCGATAGGGTTTCGTCGTTCGATTCGCGAACGATCGAATGCATCCGGTCGCACGAGACGAGCGCCTCGCCGGGATCGTCGATCTCGACCTGAGTGATTCGGAATCGAAGGCCGACTTCCTGGTCGTAAGCCGTCAGCACCAGCGAGTCCTTGTCCGCCGTCAATCGAACACACTGGAGGATTGGCTTGGGAGTGCGCGCGAGCGCGACGCCCGAGGCGGCGCTCAAGGCTTCCTGTAATGCGGAACGATCACAAATACACTTCATGGCGATTCACTCTCAACCAGGGCGGATCATAACAAATCCCGATCCACTTGGAATGACTTCAACACTGACATGCTCAGGGACTACTAATACTGATAACTTCTTTTTTCGTTAACCGTATACCCTAACAGGGCCTGTCATATGTTGAAGCGTTCTTGCCGGTGTTCAACTAACCTCCGCAAACCCCTGATTTTACGGCATTTCCCATAGTTCGTCCACGCCTGAACAACCTGTGATTGCCGCTGTCGACAACCTGCTTCCAGAGCACATTTTCAACACTGCCAACAGCATTCACTGGACCTGCAAAATCAAGGCATCAACAAACACCAGCTTATCCACACGTTTTCAGTCGACGCCTGTGATCCGCCGCCCTGTCGTCACGCTGAGATCGGCATTCTGGCGGAGACCTGCCGCAGATCGCGCTCAAGTCCCTGAACCTGGCCGCGCAACTCCATGTCGTCGCGCAGCCGGTCCGTGATTTGTCGATGGGCGTGGAGGACCGTCGTGTGGTCCCGTCCGCCGAAGTACCCGCCGATCTCCTCGAGGCTGTGCGGCGTCAACTGGCGGGCGAGATACATGCATATCTGTCGCGGCAACGCGATCGATCGGCTTCGGCGCTTTCCCTGGAGTTCAGAGAGCTTGACGCCGAATCGGGTCGAGGCAGCCGCGGCGATATCCTGGATGCGCGGGGCCGGCAGGGAATGCTGCATCGTCTGCCCCAATGCGGAGCGGACCATCTCGGCGTCGGGGGCGCGGCCTTCCAGCGCCGACATGCCGTGAATCCGATTCAAGACGCCTTCAAGTTCGCGGGCGTTGGAAGGGGTCTCTGACGCGACAAACATCGTGATGTCGTCCGGCAGCTGCATGCCCTTCGCTCGCATCTTCTTGCGCAGAATCGCGTTGCGCGTTTCCAGGCAAGGCGGGTCGAGCCGGGCGACGAGCCCCCAGTTGAATCGACTGACAAGCCGATTCTCAATCCCCTTCATTTTGTTCGGCGGCGCGTCGCCGGAAATCACGATCTGCTTGTTGATCTGGTAGAGAGCGTTGAATGTGTGGAAGAACTCCTCCTGAGTCCTGTCGTGACCAATGAGGAACTGGATGTCGTCGATCACGAGCAGATCGGCATGGCGATACTGATAACGGAAATTCGCCAAATCACCCTTCTCGACGGCCTCGATGAACTGATTCACGAAGGCCTCGCAGCTCAGGAAGATCACGTGGGCAGCGGGGTTGGATTCGAGCAGCTCGTGACAGATCGCCTGGAGCATGTGCGTCTTGCCAAGGCCCACGTCGCCGTGCAGAAACAGCGGGTTGTACGCCGTTCCGGGCGCCTCGCTGACGGCACGGCAGGCAGCATTCGCCAGTCGGTTGCAGGGCCCGACGACCAGGTTGTCAAACGTATACTCGCCGTTGAGATACACGATCGAACCATGCGTCGCGGCCGCCGGCGCATCGACCGCGAAGTCGGTCTTGTCGGGCGTCGGCTCACGAACCTCTGTGCCGTCGTGCGTCGCGAATTCGGCGGTGATCAGGCGGCCCGTGAGAGACTGTGCCGCATCGCGGAAGGCTGAGACGCAGTGGCTTCGAAGGTAGAGGACCTGCTCCGGCGTTTCGGCGAGGATCTCCAGTTTGCCGGCGTCAATCTCACCGATCCGCAAATCCTCGAACCAGCGCCGGCAGATGCCGGCGTGCTGTCTTTGCAGATGGCTGATCAAATCACAAATGGCGATGTCGGCGTCGCGTTTCTTCATGGTCTTTCAAGTCCACCAGCGCGCGGCCACGGACGGCTGTCGGCAGGGGCAAGTCCGTGGATCGGAGTCAATCGTGTCGATCGGAAGCGCCGTTCATCGGCGCAGAGGGCCAATCCTATCAGCCCGTTCTGCGGCAGGCAATACGGTACTGTGATTCGTCTGTATCTTCATTCGCGACATAAACATAGAATGCGAAGTTCAGTGTGCGTATCCTGTGAGTTCCGGTCCAATTATGAGTCGGGCGTCCCTGTCAATCCGGGAAGTGTGGCCGCCCTGCTCTGGTGATTTGAATAGGACTTCGCGTGCCCGCAGTTGGTGCCGAACGAAGGGGCCCGGGCTTGCGGGATGAGGGTGTCGAGGTTAATTTAGCTAGGTTCCGGTGATGGTCAAAAATGTCCCCAAAGTACAACATCAAAGCGAGGCAGTCCTATCGTGACGGAGTCGACGCTGGATCTACCGACGATTTTCGAGCAATCCAACTTTTCAGCAGAGCATATTGATACGCTCAAACGCATCGCGTTCAGTTCCAAGGAATCGGCCAATCGATTCCGGGAGCTGTTGTCTCAGGCGGAGTCCACTGCGGGCTCTTCCGGGGGAAATGCAGCGCTTCGAGTGGGCGTTTCGCGACTGATGCTCGGCCAGCCGCAGCAGGCCGTGTCCTGGCTCGAAAAGTCCCCGGACAATGCTGATAAGCAGTATCACCTTGCCATTGCCTATCGCGAAGTCGGCAGATTCGCCGATGCCGCCAAGGCGTTCGAGGCGGCAGCCGGCGCCGGCGCGGATCGCATGGAATGCAAGTGCCTGGCCGCCGAATGTCATCTGCTGATGGGCGAGACTTCGGAAACGCGATCGATGCTCGAGGCGATTGCCGGCGACGGCAGCGCTTCGGCCGACTGGCATTACGTGATGGGTCGCGTCCTGTTCGAGGAGGGGGATCGATCCGGCGCGATCGCGTCCATGGAGCGCGCCCTCGAAATCGATGAACTCCATTCCCCGGCCAATTTCCATCTGGGCACGATGCTGCATCTCTATGGCGACGACGACGGCGCCAAGCTCCACTTCTCCATGGCTGCGGAAGACAGCGGCTGCTACGCCAATGCGCTGATGAACCTGGCGATCTGCTACGAGGACGAAGGTCGCTACGAGCGCGCCGCCTCTTGTGTTCGTCGCGTTCTGGTGGTGGATCCCGCCCACGAGCGCGCCCGGCTGTTTCTCCGCGATCTGGAATCCGCTCACGATATGTATATCGATGAGCAGGAAGTCATGGACAGCCAGAAGCGCAACGCGGTATTGGACATTCCCGTGACGGACTTCGAGTTGTCGGTCCGCAGCCGGAACTGTCTGAAGAAGATGAACATCAACACGCTGGGCGACCTGCTGCGAACGACGGAGCCCGAACTGCTCGCTTACAAGAACTTCGGCGAGACGTCCTTGAAGGAAATCAAGGCGATGCTTTCGCACAAGGGGCTGTCGCTCGGACAGCTCTCCCACGAAAAGCGCAACGGCGGCAGCGTCGGAATCAAAATGCCGACGATCGCCCCGGCGCCGGGCGTCAGCGCCGATGTCTATAACCGTTCCGTGGCCACGCTCGAACTGTCGGTCCGATCCCGGAAATGCCTGCAGGTGCAGGGTATCAACACCGTCGGCGAGCTGACGCAGCGAACGGAAACCGAGTTGATGGCGTCACGCAACTTTGGGCAGACGTCGTTGAACGAGATCAAGGGCTGTTTGTCCGAGCTGGGTGTGTCGTTGCGTCCGTCCGACGCCTGAGTCGCCGCCCCATTTTCGTTTTGCCGGCGCGATGCAGCATCTCTAAGATAATCAGGTCGAACGGAATCGTGTCCTGATTCGTAACTCCAATGCGGCGATTGCGGCGCGTTGGAGTCTCCGCATCGGTTTCAACGCATGTTGAAGGAGCGAATGCGTTGCATCGGCCTTTCTACGACAGAAGCCTGCTGATCGCCCGCGCCCTGTGGCGGCGCCTGGGCGTCGCGCGACGCACGATCCTCGTATTTGCGCCGTTCGCACTGATGACGATTCTGGCCGTCGGCTGTTTCACATTCGGCGATCGACGTGACGAGCGAGTCGTCGAACAAGTCGATCGGCAGCCTCCGAAGATCGTCACCGACCGGCTCGTGCGCGTTCGCCTGCTCTCCGCCGCCAAATCGAAGCCGATGACGCTTCAGCTCACATCCGGATACGAACTTCGGGCGGGCCCCGGCGGGCCCGTGATCGAAGCGGCCGCCCCGCCGTTGTCGCAATGCGCCATCGCGCCTGCGCCCGACGGCGGCATCATGATCGGGGAGCGCATCTACCCGCAGAACGACTTGTTGATCACGCCCAAGCGCGACGCATCGATCATCATCAATGGAACGAGCACCTATCGCGGACTGCTGAGAATCGCCCGGGATGATTCGAAGCTGGCGCTGACGAACCACGTTGATCTGGAATCCTATCTGAAGGGCGTCCTTCGAGGGGAACTTCCGAAACACTTCCATCGCGAGAGCTTCAAGGCCCAGTGCGTCGCCGCGCGGACATACGTCCTCTACCAGATGAAGTCGGCCACGGGCGATCGGACCTTCGACGTCTATGACAATGAAGGCAGCCAGATGTACATCGGCGTCACGGGCGAAGGCCCCAAGGCGCTGGCCGCGGTCGATGAAACAACCGGGGAAGTCTGCGTCTGGCCGAACGGTGACGTGGACACGTTGTTCTGTACGTATTACTCCTCGGCCTGCGGCGGACAGACGCAACACGTGAACAATGTGAAGCCTCGCGATCCGGATGTGCCGCCTCTTGCCGGCCGCGTCGTTTGCAACGACTGCTATCTCGCGACCTACTATGAATGGGACCCCGTGACGATCAGTAAGGCGGATCTGACGCGCAGCATCGTCAAGCGATACCCCTCTGTCGCGTCGATCGGCGAGATCACGGGGCTGCGCGCCAAGGAAATCGAGCCCGGTGGTCACATCGTCAGGATCCAGCTCGATGGAAAAAACGGGGCCAACGAAACCCTGATGGGCGAGGACTTCCGGCTTTGCGTGGGTGGTCACAAGCTCAAGAGCACGAAGTTCACGATCGAGGATAACGGCGACTCTTTCACCTTCTCCCACGGAAAGGGGTTCGGCCACGGGATCGGACTCTGCCAGAACGGTATGGAAGTCAAGGCGCGGCGCGGACAGGATTACCGAAAGATCCTCAAGACGTACTATCCCGGCGCTGAAATCCGAAAACTCTATTGAGTCGGAATCGGCCGTCTGAACTTCCGAGCGTCGCACGCACTCAAATTCACCTCTCAAGGACTCGCCGAATTGTCGAACCAGCGTCGGCCTATCGATGCGGATGTTTCAATCCGCGCGAAAGACAGTTGTCGCTTTTGTCACGCTTGCGAAAGTCGCGTCGATTGGTGTAGGCTTGGTGATTCGGGTCGACAACGGCAGATGCCCGGAGGTGTGCATGGCTTCAGAGGCCAGGTCCAAGTCTCGTGAAATCGAAACGAACTTCGCGGATGTGCATCCACCGCTGACGGGCGATGAAGCCGTCGCCGAAGCGTCGCGATGCCTGTTCTGCTACGACGCCCCCTGCCAGCGAGCCTGCCCGACGCACATCGATATCCCCGGGTTCATCCGCCAGATTCTGCATCGCAATCCGATCGGCTCTGCGAGAACAATTCTCGACTCGAACATCTTCGGCGGGTCCTGCGCCCGCGTGTGTCCGACGGAAGTGCTCTGCGAAGGCGCGTGCGTCGACAATACGCTTCTGAAAGCCCCCGTGCAGATCGGCCGCCTGCAGCGACATGCATGTGACACGGCGCACGATGTGAGCATGAAGTTCTATACGCCGGGGCCGTCGACGAAGAAGCGCGTCGCCATCATCGGCGCCGGTCCGGCCGGATTGACCTGCGCACACGAACTGAGAAAACGCGGCCACGACGTCGTGATCTATGAAGCCGGCAAAGTCGCCGGCGGTCTGAACACGCTGGGCATCGCCGCCTACAAGATCACGACGGATTTCGCGATGACTGAAGTGAATCGCGTTCTGGCGATGGGCGTCGTGCTTCGACTGAATTCACCGGTGGACGGCAGGAAACTCGCGACATTGCTCGGTGAATTCGATGCCGTGTTCCTGGCGATCGGTCTGGGGCGAACGGCGCCGCTGGGAATTCCAGGAGAGAAACTCAAGGGCGTCTGGGAATCGCTTGAGTTCATTTTTCAGACGCACACGAAACCGCTTGCGAAGTGCAAAGTCGGCAAACACGTCGTCGTCGTGGGTGGCGGCAACACGGCGATGGATGCGGCCAACGCAGCGATCAAGCTGGGCGCGAAGCGCGTGACGATCGCCTATCGGCGCGATCGCGATGCGATGCCCGCATTCGAACACGAGTACGAATACACGAGCGGAAACAGCGTTCATTTCGAGTGGAACGCGCGGCCGGTGAGAATCGTCGGGAAAGACGGCAAGGCCGTCGGGCTGCGCTGCATTCGCACGAAGCTCTCGAAGTCCCGGCGCGATGCGAAACTCACGGATATCCCCAAGAGCGAGTTCACGATTCCCGCGGATATGGTGATCAAAGCGCTCGGACAGGAGCCGCTGGTCGATCTCGTGGGCGCGATTCCAAAACTGAAGCTGAACAAGAAGCATCGAATCGTCATCGATCCCGATACGGGCGCGACGAGCGTACAGAAGCTGTTCGCCGGCGGCGACTGCGCACTGGTGCCGATGGAAGAAGTCGTCAGCGCCGTGCAATCCGGAAAGATCGCTGCGGCGGGAATCGACGCGATGTTGTCGGAGGTGAAGCGATGACGCAGAAAGACAACGGCAAACTCCCCAACGGCAGCGAATGGGGCGTCGATCTGTCGATCGATTTCTGCGGCGTGCGATCGCCGAACCCGTTCTGGCTCGCCAGCGCCCCGCCGACGAATTCGGCCTACCAGGTTCGACGCGCGTATGACGCCGGCTGGGGCGGCGTCGTCTGGAAGACGCTCGCGCACGAACCGATCGTCAACGTCAGCTCACGCTACGGTTCGATCGACTACGACGGTCGCAAGATCGCCGGTCTGAACAACATCGAGCTGATCACGGATCGCACGCTCGAAGACAATCTTCGTGAGATTGAGGGCGTCAAGAAAGACTATCCCGATCATGCCCTGTTTGTTTCACTCATGGTGGAGTCGAAACGCGAGTCGTGGCATGACATCGTCAAGCAGACGCAGCAGACGGGGTGCGACGGCCTTGAACTGAACTTCGGCTGCCCGCACGGCATGAGCGAGCGCGGCATGGGTGCCGCCGTCGGTCAGGTGCCGGAATACGCGAAGATGATCACGGGCTGGGTGAAGGAAGTCGCGCAGATTCCCGTGATCGTCAAGCTGACGCCGAATGTCACGGACGTGACGGCAGTCGGGCGCGCCGCAAAGGAAGGCGGCGCCGATGCGCTGTCATTGATCAACACGATCAACTCCATCATGGGCGTCGATCTCGAATCGCTGGCGCCAAAGCCGCAGGTGCGCGGATACGGTTCGCACGGCGGCTATTGCGGACCAGCCGTCAAGCCGATTGCGTTGAATATGGTCTCGCAGATCGCGTCAGACCCGAAGATCGGCATCCCGATCAGCGGAATCGGCGGCATTCAGGCGTGGCAGGATGCGCTGGAGCACATGCTGCTCGGCGCGACTTCGACGCAGGTCTGCACGGCCGTCATGCACTACGGATTCCGAATCGTCGAGCAACTGATCAGCGGCATGTCGACGTGGATGCTGCAGAAGCGCTTCACGACGTCGAGAGATTTCATCGGCAAGTCCGTCGAGCGAATACGCAATTGGGGCGATCTGGATCTGAGCTACAAAGTTGTTGCCGAAATCAACCCGGAGCGCTGCATCAACTGCGGTCTCTGCTACATCGCCTGCGAAGACGGCTGCCATCAATCGATCAAGATTGAACGCGTCGAAGAGGAGGCGTATCTCAAGCGAGTAAAGAAGACGAAGGATGATCGCGTCTTCGTCAGCGGCGGCGCGCAATATATCCACGGTGCGGGCGACGGCTACGTGAACGCGTTTTCGATCAACCAGGATACTTGCGTCGGCTGCAATATGTGTTCGCTCGTCTGTCCCGTCGAGGGATGCATCACAATGAAGGAAGTCGATACCGGCAAACCGCGAATGAGCTGGAAGGAATACCAGTCGCTGCTGGCCGCCGGGAAAGTGGATCCGATACGACCGCCGGAGCACGTCTGAGACGTCAACCCGTCGCGGCAGCGCCGTATTTAGTCGAGCGGTTCAAATGCAACGCAAAGATTCTCATCGAATCAATCGACATCCAAAGACGTGGCTGACTGCGCTGTGCGTTGCGATTGTCGGCGCATGTAATGTGACGTTCCTCCTGCCGCCGCTTGCCGCACCGCAGGACACGACGCCCGTGGTCGGCGGAATCGTCGACACGCGACCGATGTTCGGAAAGACGATCGCACCCGACGGCGCTGAGATCGGCGAGTTTCTGCTGGCGACCTGCGGATGCGGGGACTGGCGAATTCTGATTCAGGATGCCGACGGCCGACAGGAACAATGCGCCATCCGGTATTTCACGACAGGTGAGTATGAATCGGAAGGCGACATCGCCTTCTTCGGGGATGAAGACACGATCCGTGCGCTGGGCGTCGTCAATCAGACGACGGGTGACGCAAGCGGCGATGTGGACGTCGACATCTTCCGCCGGCGTTTCTCGGCGACTCGTCGCGAAGTGCACACAGACGACATCGAGGCGTGTATTCTGTGTCATATCGGCAGCAACCCGATTTATCCGCAGCCGCCTGAACACACGCCGTACATCGAAGGCATGACGAACTGCTTCGACTGCCACGATGTCGTGATCGAGTAGGTTTGAAGCTGCTTCCACAGGGCCGACCCATCGCCCGTCGGCGGCGAATAGCGACTAACGATGCCGCGGGTCGTTGTGTCTTCTCCATCATGGTTCGGTCGATTCCAACACGTGAGATCAGTGACTTGATACTCGTCATGAAACCAATTCCCGACTAGGATTCGTCAGGCTGGCGTTAAGGACGCTGATGCGACGAGGTTGGAGGTCGCCGCAATCCTGATTCCGCGACATCCCCACGCGTTACACGTTTCGCCGCTTGCCAATGAGTCCGTGATATCCCGCTCGCACGTTTGCCAAACAGGAGGTTTCCAATGCAAGGTCGTGTCATCCGTATTGTTGCGCTCTTGAGCTTCATGACGCCGGCATTCGCGTTTGCCTTGATCAACGCCGATCCGGAGCCGATGAAGCCCGTCGAAAAGGACAAGCGCCGCATCGTCGAGCGCGGAAATGATCGCGGCCGGGATCAGGGCGGCGATCGAGATCGCACGCGCGGTCGCGACGACGATCGCGGTATTCGCCGCGGCGTCGATCGGGGGACGACGGGATTCCGTCGGCCCGGATCACGCGGTGACGGCCAATGGGTGCTCGGTCTGACGGGCGACGACACGGATGTCGGCGTACGAGTGACGAACGTGCTTCGCGGTTCGGCGGCGGAACGCGCCGGGCTCGAGCGCGACGACGTGATCGTCAACGTGGGCGGCTACCAGGTGGGCGTCGTCGACGGACAACGGTTCGATCTGGGTGACGAACTCCAGCGACAGGGAAACCGTGCAGGTGATGTGGATCGCCCCGGCCGTGTCGTGCTGCTGATTCAGAATCGCCGCGATCGAAGGCTGCAAAATGTCGTCGTCCAACTGGAATGGGTTCAGGCCCGCGCGCATGTTCAGGGCACTGTCAACTATCGCGAGCGGATCGCCCTGCCGCCGGACGCCGTGTGTTTCGTGGAACTGGTCGAAGTCGATGTTCGCGGCCGGGCCGTTCGCGTTCTGGAAAAGCAGCTGATTCGAATGGGAACGGCGTCAAGCGCGGCGTACGACATTGAATACGATCCGCGCGGCATCGAACCGAACCGGCGCTATGCCGTCCAGGCACGGATCGAAATGAACGGCCGACTGCTGATGGACACGCCGGATACCTACTACGTGATCACGCAGGGCAGCCCCGATCGCGCGGATCTCTTGTTGAACACGCGCGTGATTCGTCGAGGCCCCGGTGGCGGGCATCGCGGTAATGACGACGACGGTGTTCGAATTCGCAAGCGTTAGTCGTTCGTTCGGAAAGTGAGCATTGCGCATGCACCTTGGTGCGCCTGAATTGTGGGAGACCGCGGCCCGGCTGATCCTGGCGCTGTTGTTCAGCGCCGTGATCGGCTGGGAGCGGGAGCGCAAGGGGCGGCCGGCGGGATTGCGCACTCACATGCTGGTCGCGATCGGCGCGGCGGGCTTCACCCTCGTTGCGCTGGAGGTGACCGGTGCCTCGATCGAGGCCGGTTTCAAGCCGCCGTTCGACCCCGGGCGCATCATCTCGACAATCGTCGGCGGCATCGGATTTCTCGGCGCCGGGGCGATTCTCCATTCGCGACATCGCGTGCACGGGCTGACGACGGCCGCCGGCATCTGGGCCGTTGCGGCGATCGGCATCGCCTGCGGCTGTGGACTGTATTCGCTGGCTGTGCTGATGACGGGCCTCGGTCTCGTCACGCTGATCGTGATCAAGCAGCTTGAGAAGAAGTGGTTTGATGACGATGACGATGCGGCTGCGGCGGATGCGAAGCCGGCTGTAGATGTGGATGGCGATCTGACGGATCGGTAGCGGCCTACCTTCGTGCGACATGATTTCATTGAGCTTGCCTATTGTTCCGTGTGAACGGCATCCTCATGAATGTTCCGCCACGTACGTAGGCTCTCAACCGCTTCTTCCCCCGGTTTGAAAATGCCTGATATCGACTGCGGATCGTAGGCGCGCAGCTCGAGGCGCTGAAGGATTCGCGAAATGACGTCCGCCGCCTCGTCGTCGCCGCGGACATGGAAGGCGAAGTCGCTCGTCACGGGCTCTTCGCCGATGTTGATCTCGATCGTGTAGCCGTCGCCGCGGATGATGCCCCACGTCGGATCGGAAAAGTCCACCTCGGGCGCGACTGCTTGGATCCCGGCGATAATGTCGTCGCGCTGACCGATGGGCGCGGACTTGAAGTCCGGCGGCATCTGGTCGACGGATGTGGTGCCGGGGGGAATGTCTTGTACAAGGATGTCCCATGTTTGCAGATGCATGCTGACTATCGGCTCCCTCCTTTGTCGCATGGGTCTTTCATCGGCATTCCTGCCTGTCCATATCTTGGCGATTCTCGGTCATCCTACTGCTCACGAGACGTCGGTAGCCATGCGCGTCGACATTGATCGTACGAAGGAGCGGCGCTTATTGTTTGCGAATCACCTTTCGCCACCCCGTTGATTCGAAAATACCCCAGGTGTGGTGTTCGGTTCGACCGCGGCGTTTGATCCTTGCGGAGATCCAGGGGACGCCGTACTCGTCGATCTCCGCAATTCGCGACGGCCACTTTCGTCGGATCATGGCTTGGATGAATTCGACACTTTCCTTGTGGACGTGATGCCCTTCTCGGTTCCATTCCTCCGGAAGCGAGATGAACCGGATGAGATCGCCGACCTTGAGTTCGCATGGATCCGGCATGGAAATCACCTTCACAAATCACCGCGGAATGCCTGGGAGAACATATCGTCTTGTTTGTGAAACTCATCGCGAATCGATTCGCCGCGGTTTCACACGGCCGAATTCTAATCGCTGGATGTCCGATCCGAGTAGCCGGTTCGCGGCGCCGTCCGTCATAGAGATAGCGAGACCGTCGGCGGGACGGTTCGAGAGACGTGCGACGGGAGACTTGCGATGTTCACATCGTTCATACTGTTTCTGTTGAGGTTTGGGTCCGCGGTAGTTGATGCCGCCGATTACACGGTCTGGCGGGATAATCTTGGCTGAGCCTGATCAGCCGACCCGACCGGAAACGGGAAATGGCTGTCGCAATTGAATATTGAATCGTGCGGCGGATTCTGCGAGTCGGAACCCGCCGCACGCCGTTTTTGCGCGTCAGCATTACGGACGGAATTCGCGTCACGGGATCTATCTTTGCCATCGCACGGCACGTTAGAATCCCGAGCGTGATCGCGGTTCTCGCGATCGTGGAGTACCCCGTGATGAGTTCCCGAGCAATCGTTTCCCGTCGTTACATGAAGTCCGCTTACCGAGGCGCCATTGCACATGGAATCTGCATGGCACTGGCGATGACGTGTTGTGCGTCGCGCGGCGCTCGCGCCGATTCGATCAGCTCCCCGAACATCAACCTCAACGTCGATACCAATCGCTCGACCGGCGCCGGCGCCGGAGACGTCGCCGTCGATGTGAATTTGATCACAATCGCCGAGACCATGCTCGGCGAATACTCGTCGGGCGCCGGCAGGAGCGTCACAATTCGAGCGCGGCCGGGATACCAGTTCGACCCAACTTCCAACGTCATCGCTCAGAGCATGACGATCGGTATCAACGGTGGTGCACTGAACGGCCAGGCAGTCCTGACGCCGGCAGGCACGGCGGACGAGGTGCTGACTTTCAACTTCACGAGCGGAACGAATGCGAGCGTGCAGGATTTCGTCCGCATCACGGGCGTCAAGCTGAAAATCCTCAGCGCCGCGGGCGCCGTCGGTCCAGCTCAGACGACGGTTTCCTTCACGTCGACCGCGGTCGGCGGCGCATTCACGGACCAGGGCATCGTCGCAGCGTCGATCACGAAGGGGGCGCCTGATCACCTCGAATTCTCGGTGCAACCGGGGACGTCGCAGTCGATGGATGCGCTGCGGCCCACTGTGTCGATGGTCGACTTCGGCGGCAACATCGTGACGGGCGACGAGCGGCAAATCACACTGACGATTCAGGACAATCCCGGGGCCGCGTCGCTTGGCGGCGTCGCCTCTCGAACGACGATTGACGGCATTGCGGCCTGGAGTACTGAGGACGCGTTGAGCATTGCGACGGCGAGTATGGGATACACGCTGCGAGCTTCGCATGACGGCGAATCATTCAACACGAGCGATACCGCCGATAGCGGCGAGTTTGACATTCTGGCCGGACCGGCGAATCGACTGTCGATTTCGATGCAGCCCGTGAGCACGGACGCCGGCAGTCCGATTCTCATCGCCGTGTCCGTATTGGACGGCAGCGACAACCTTGTGACGGCCGATCCTGTCGATGTGACGCTGAGTTCCGTGATCAATCCCGGCGGCTGGCCGTTGCCGGCCGATACGAGCCTGACGAAAACAACTGTCAACGGCGTGGCATCGTGGGAGGCGGCGGACAATCTGCGAATCAACAAGGCCGTCGCGGCGTACAAGCTTGCGGCGTCGGGTCTAAGTGAACCCGTGGAGACGGATCCCTTCGATATCACGCCGGCCGATCCGAACCATACGGCGATCACGCAGCAGCCTGTGACATCGATGGTCGGCGACGATCTGCTCATCGCTGTCGCCGTGCAGGACGAGTTCAACAACGTCGTGACGGATTCACCGACGGATGTGCGTCTGGACCTGAGCACGAACCCCGGCGCCGCGACGCTCGAAGTGGCGACAAGCCTGATCAAGACGACGGTCGATGGCGTGGCGTCGTGGGAAGCGGCCGATGCACTGCGGATCAACGTGGCGGCGAGCGGATATCAGATTCTCGCATCGGGCGTGGGGGCGGCCGAAGTGAGCGACGCATTCGACATCACCGAAACAGTCGTCGATCCAGGAGACATGATGGACGCATCGTGCGGTGCGAACTGCGGCGCGAGCGGATTGTTGGCGTTTGTGCCGGTTGCAGGATGGGCGTTGTCGCGACGCAGGAAAGTCCGACGCGCGTAACACATCGGGCGAATGCGACGCTTGCTGAAGTTTGCGAGATGTGCGCGCATAAAGATGCGGCCGGAGGCGGCATAATCGCCGTCCGGCCGCGAGGGGTAATTAGAGAGGTTTCGGATTGTCGAACTGACTTCGTCAGGGTGCGATCAGTGCGCCGACCATGGCCTGAACGTCGAGGCCGTTGTTCGATGCGTCGCCGTTGATGTCGGCGAGGATCGAATCGCCGCCGGTCAGAAGATGCTGCACGAACGGACCGACGTCGTCGAGTCCGACGTGCCCGTCTCCCGTGAAGTCGCCGGGGACGTCGCATTCGTCGTCAATCTGATTGGCGTTAAAGTCGTCGAACGGTAGCGCGGCCAATTCGTGAACGAGGCGCGGATAGTCGTTGCCGTCATTGATAATCCACGTGCCGCAGAAATCCCACGAATTCTCGTAGGTTGAACGAAAGAACATCTGGGCAGTGTTCAGGCCCGTCATGCCCGCAACGGGACCGGGGCCGGGCGGTATTCCACACCATCCCGTTGCATTCGCCTGTCCAGTTGACCACGTGTTCCAGTAGCAGTCCTTCGCGCTGAAATTCGTGGTTGAATAACAGCCGACCATTCCATTCGTCGTGGACGCATCGTTTCCACTCACACTGCCGACGGCGTAGCAGTTTTCTATTGAGATGCCAAGATATAGATTTGCGCCCACTAAGCCGCCGACGCCTGAATCACCATGTATGTCTGACTCCGAATAGCAGTCGGCCATACGCAGGTCTATGATGCCGCCGCCGACGTTACCAGCGATGCCTGCGATGCCGCCGACCTTGGATCCGGTGCCGGTCACGCTTCCGCGGGATAGACACTCGTAGATCCGCGTGGCGGGCCAAGCGTCTCCGACGATGCCGCCCAGTTCTGATCCACCGCTGATCTCGCAGTCGACTTTGCAGTCTTCGATGTTGGTTCGCCAGGTTTGGCCCACAATGCCGCCACCGGCGTTCAGACTACACTCAATCGTTCCGGAAAATCGGCAATTCTTGATGTGTGTATCATCGACAAAGCCCCAGCATCTGCCGACGACGCCGCCAACCCTGCTGGCGCCAATGATCGTGCCATTGACTTCGACGTTCTCGATGTAGCCGTCCCTCTCCATGAACGCAACGGCGCCAGCAATAAACGTGCCGGCGGACTCGATCGCGACGTTGTTTAGCGTCACATTCCTGATATGGCCGTTCGAGATATGGGCGAACAACGCCCCACTCGATGGTTCGTCCGGGTTCGTGAAGTCGATCATGAGGTTGTCGATCGAGTGACCCATGCCGTCAAATTCAAGGTCGTTCAATACGATCGGGTCCCAGTTGTGGGTCGGCGTCGGGTTCGCGGCGCCTTCACCGCCGGAAAGATCGATGTCGGCCGTCAGGATGAAATACTGACCGGCCGACTGGTTTCGAATGTTGCTGAGCTGTGCTGCGTTGCAGATTCGATAGGGATCTGCCTGGCTCCCCGATCCGCCAGCGAAGCCCGAGGGCTCCGTCATACATTGGCCCCGCGCGGCGGACTGGCCGGCAAGAATGAAAACGCAGGTTGCGAGCGCGGCACAAGTGCCGAACCGAGTGTTCATCATGCTACTCCTTCTCTTGATGTAAAAGACCCTTTCCGCGGATTGAGGGCGCCGCCGCCCGAATTCACAGTAGCCCCGGACCATGTGTCTGACGGATAGTCATGCGGTATTTTCGGAAAATTATCCGGGATTTTTCAATGCAGATCTTTGACTTCATTGCCGGGCGTGCATACGGGACGCGATGCCAAAAAATCAACGTCATAGAACCGTCCTCCCTGAGCGACGCATTCGATGTCAGCGGAACATTCGTCGATTCCGGGGACCTGATGGACGCATCGCGCGGCGCGAACTGCGGCGCGAGCGGATTGTTGGCGTTTGTGCCGGTTGCAGGATGGGCGTTGTCGCGACGCAGGAAAGTTCGACACACGTAGCGTTTAGGGCGATTGCGACGGACGCTGAATGCGGCGACAAGTGCGCGCCGCGTACACATGAGAATGCGCGCATAAAGATGCGGCCGGAGGCGACATGATCGCCGTCCGGCCGCGAGGGGTAATTAGAGAGGTTTCGGATTGTTGATCTGACCTCGTCAGGGTGCGATCAGTGCGCCGACCATGGCCTGAACGTCGAGGCCGTTGTTCGATGCGTCGCCGTTGATGTCGGCGAGGATCGAGCCGCCGCTGGTCAGAAGATGCTGCACGAACGGACCGACGTCGTCGAGAGCGACTTGTCCATCACCCGTGAAGTCGCCCGGAACGTCGCATTCGTCGTCAATTTGATTGGCGTTAAAGTCGTCGAAGGGCAATGCGCCGAATTCGTGAACGAGGCGCGGATAATCGTTGCCGTCGTTGATCGTCCACGTGCCGCAGAAATCCCATGAATTCTCGTAAGTTGCGTGCAGGAACATCTGTGCTGTGTTCAGGCCCGTCATGCCCGCGACGGGACCGGGATCAGGCGATTCTCCACACCAACTCGCGGCATTCGCCTGGCCTGTTGACCACGTGTTCCAGTAGCAGTCCTTCGCGGTGAATTGCGGCTGAGAATAACAGCCGACCATACCATTCGTCGTAGACGCATCGTTTCCAATCACGCTGCCGACGGCGTAGCAATGTTCAAAGAAAAGACTGAGCGAGAGATTTCCGCCCACCAGACCGCCCACGCTTGAATCACCTTGCACGCTCATTTCCGAATAGCAGTCGGCCAAAAGCAGGCTGCCGGCGATGCCTGCTACGCCGCCGACCCTTGTCCCTGTGCCGGTCACGCTTCCGCGCGAGAGGCATTCGTAGACGCGCACCAAGTTGGTAGCGTGGCCGGCGATGCCGCCCAACTGTGATCCACCGCTAATCTCGCAGTCCGCTGTGCAATCTTCGATATTCGTTCCAGTCGCGTATCCCACAATTCCACCGGCGCTGTAGTCGCTACAGAGAATCGAGCCCGAAAATCGGCAATTCTTGATGTGTGCGTCATAGACTTCGCCGCTGCAGGCGCCGACGACGCCGCCAATAGTGCGAATGCCGTTGATCGTGCCGTTGACTTCAATGTTCTCGATGTAGCCGTTAAGCAGAAGGTTCGCGACGGCGCCGCCGACTTTCTCATGTGCGGACACGATGGCGATGTTGTTCAGCGTTACATTTCGAATATGGCCATTGATCAGCGCGCGGAATAAACCCGAATCCTTGGGGATTTCCGGCGCGGAGTGGTCGATCATGAGGTTGTCGATCGAGTGGCCGTTGCCATCGAGTTCGAGGGAATAAAGCTCGATCGGGTCCCAGTTATGCGTCGGCGTCGGGTTCGCGGCACCTTCACCGCCGGAAAGATCGATGTCGGCCGTCAGGATGAAATACTGACCGGCCGACTGGTTCCGAATGTTGCTGAGCTGTGCTGCGTTGCAGATTTGATAGGGATCTGCCTGGCTCCCCGATCCGCCAGCGAAGCCCGAGGGCTCCGTCATACATTGGCCCCGCGCGGCGGACTGGCCGGCAAGAATGAAAACGCAGGTTGCGAGCGCGGCACAAGTGCCGAACCGAGTGTTCATCGTGCTACTCCTTCTCTTGATGTAAAAGACCCTTTCCGCGGATTGAGGGCGCTGCCGCCCGAATTCACAGTAGCCCCGGACCATGTGTCTGACGGACCGCCATGTGGTATTTTCGGAAAATTATCCGGGATTTTTCTTTGGATATCTTTGATCTCATCGCCGTGCGTGCATAGGGGATAAGATGCTAAAAAATTAGCGTAAGTGAACCATTCGCGTTGAGCAACCCATTCGATATTACAGAGACGGATGTCATTCCAAAGGACATGATGGACGCATCGTGTGGGGCGATGCAGTGGCGCGAGCGCGTTGTCGGTGCTGCTTGGCGGCGCAGCGCTGAAGATCGGGGCTCAACGCCGACTCGGGGCGATGCAGTCGTTCGCGGCAAATCCCTTGGCCTAGATGCCGACAAGACGGGGTCGGCGGATTCCCGCAAGGAACGCGGGGGCTGCGCACATCTAGGTTGAAACCCAGGCTCGTCTATTGAACGTGGCGATTGTCACGGTTTATGGTGAATCAGTACCCGTCAGAACCAGTCGCCGCCGGGCGATTGGGACTTGTCTTGCGCCCATCGTCCCGCGATGCGCCCCAAGAGCAGGGTCGTCGACATGCAGGCATTAATACGTCGCTTCGCACTTTTCATTCCCGTTGTTGTCGCAGCGTTCGCGCAAGGACAGATCGTCTATTGGGCGGACTCCGGCGCGGGGCGTATCGACCGGCGTCTTCCTGGTGGAATTGTCGAGTCTGTGGTTACGGGCGGCGGCCCGCGCGGCCTGGCGGTCGACCCGGTCGAACGCAAGCTGTATTGGATCGACGGTGTTTCGCAGACGTTGCGTCGCGCGGATCTCGACGGCGGGAACCCGGAGGACCTGGTTGCGGGCACCGTCGGCGTCGGCGGCGGGATCGCGCTCGATCGGGCAGCCGGCAAAGTGTATTGGTCGGATGTCGCCGTGGGCCGTGTCTTCCGAGCGAACCTGGACGGAAGCGATGCGGTGTTGCTGGGGACCGTCGGGTTGCATGTGCTCGATATCGACCTCGATCTCGCGGCTGGGAAGATGTATCTCGCAGTCACGAGCAACGAGAGCATTCTGCGCGCGAATCTTGATTACTCTGATGTTGAGCCGTTCATCAGCGGCGCCGCGGACGCGAAGTCGGTCATCGTCGATTCGTCGTCGGGCGTACTGTATTGGTCGGACGGCGCGACTCATCGCTCGTCACTGGCGGATGCGGCAATGACGGTGGATGTTTCAACGAGTGATGCTGTGGACATGGCACTCGATGTCGCGTCACAGACGCTCTATTGGACGACGCTGCGAGCCAACGGTCAGATGAATACAGATGGTACCGGCCGTGAGACGTGGACGACAACGGGATTGACGTCAGCGCGGAGTATAGTGCTAGCGTACGCGCGCGGCGACGTGGAATGCGACGGAGATATTGACATCGGCGATGCGACGGCGCTGGTGGACGTGTTGCTGGGCGCCGAAACGGATACGCTACGAGTCGCACAGGCGGACGTGGACGGGAGCGGTGCGGTGAATGGGGAGGATGTGGGAGCGCTGGTGGAATTGTTGTTGGGGGAGATGTGAGGCGGATGTCGGTACGCGAGCTCACACGCTTGCGATGTTCTTCCTGGCATTCGTGCTCGTCTTGAACTGAGTCAGCTGGTTTCTTGCGTTGGACGGCCGAATCTGCAAAAGGGAAAAGACGTCCGAGTTGAATCTGCATCGATCGTTAACTATCGCTCTTCATTTTCACGTGTGCAATTGCACGGGCCGTGAGGGAGGTGACGAATGTCTTGATGCCGAACTCACTGTTTGGCTCAGTGTACTTTCCTTTTGATCCGGATTTGGCATCAGACAGCAGTATGCATGCGGCGTCGTAGAGCCCTTCTCTCACCAGACGTTCACAGAACAACTCGTAGCGCTTTGCATACGACGCGTTTGTGAATTCGCTGAATACCTTGAAATGCGGTTCTGCGGCCTTGACAGGGGACCGGGATTTCGATGAGTCTTCGAGCAGCATTAACCATCCGATCCATGGCTTCTGGGAGGGTTTGAACTTACCTTCCCGATAAGCGGTGCGCAGATCCGTCGAATTGCCAAGTGCCTCTTCCACCCGATTGTTGAAGTTATTCCCGAATGATCCGACCTGTGCCTTAAACTCGATCGACGCCAGGAGTTGGCCATCCGCAACGACGACAAGATCCCAGTTTTTTGTAGGACGGAAGAACCCAGGCAGTGTCGTATTGCTTGTATGAATGCTCGTATGCGGGAGTCCCGCCTCGGCAAGCACGTCCGCCAGGAGGTCAATGAAACCGTCGAGGTGCTTCCCACCAGTGACGGCTCCGCGCGTGCCGTAGTCCTTTCTTCCAGAATTTGTCCCTTGTGTATCAAGCTGGTGGGCGCGTACCTTCCAAAAGTGTCGGATCGCCTGACCCACCCGTTTTTCAAGTTCCATTGCTATTGTCCGTCACCTTCCTCGTGGATGACGACGTCGTGGGACGTGAACATCGACGTCGTAGACTCACGAACTCTGCGCGTGGCCTGCTTGAAATAAACGGGGTCCAATTCAATTCCGATGGAGTTACGCCCCCATTTCGCCGCGGAGACGGAAGTCGTACCTGTTCCGAGGAACGGGTCCAATACTACGTCACCGACGAAGCTGAACATTCGAATCAGCCGCTCGGCCAGTTCTTCTGGGTAGGGTGCGGGATGGTTTCGAGTTGAGGCGCCAGTAAGGCCAGACCAGATTGATTGAAACCATAGCTTGTGATTCGCATCTGAGATGATCGAAAGAAGTCTGTCTGTAATTGATGGCTTGCGGTAGCCTCCGGGCTTACGCTGCATCAGAATGAACTCGATATCGTTCTTGATCACAGCATTGGGTTCGTATGGTTTTCCCAGAAATCCTCCACCGTTGCCAGATGCCTCGAAGACAGCGTTCGCTATTTTGTGCCATATGATCGGTGCGAGATTGTCAAAACCAATCATTCTACAGCGCTCTTGAATGGAGGAGTGTAGCGGTACGACCGTATGTCGGCCTTTATTCTTCCTTCTTGAGAGACATACATCTCCGACTACACATACAAGCCGGCCGCCGGGGACAAGCACGCGATAGCAATGCCTCCAGACCTTGTCAAGCTCGTCGAGAAATTGGTCATACTCCTTGATATCGCCAAGCTGTGCGTGATGATCGCGGTACTTTTTGAGGGTCCAGTACGGAGGCGAGGTAACGACCAAGTGGACGCTTGTGTCGGGGATAGTCGATATTAATCTTGAGTCCATTCTGTATAGGTCATGTCGGGTTGGTATCTCTCGAACAGCTGTTTCTATTCTCTGCATAGCCGCCGCGTCTTTGGCGAGTCGGGGTATCTCGGTTTGGATGTTCTCGATGTTTGAGATGGCCCCTCGGGCCTGGCGCTGGCTGATAAGAGTGGGTATGTCGATATTAGGTGTCTTGGTTGTAGCCTGCAAAACGTCACGCTTGTCCTGTTGCTGGGGATTCGAGTTACCGCGAATCCGATGATCTTACTTTGGTAGCACGGTACTGCCGTCAAAGCAAGAGTCTTCGGATGCCAAGCTCATGATCAAGTTAACAGTTTCTTGTTGAGTGTCATGTAAGTTGTCACTGAGTCCAGGTTGGTAGCCCAGAACGGTTGCCCTTTGGTTACTACCCAACCTCCTCCAAACACGCATCCAAACAATCCGCCAGGAAATCGCAGTCTGCTTCCGTAATGCACATCGGCGGCTTGATGCGCAGCGTATTTCCGTAGAGCCCGCCCTTGCCCATCAGCAGCCCGCGGTCCTTCGCCAGCTCAACAACCTGCCCCGCTTCTGCGCTCGCGGGCTCTTTCGTTTTGCGATCCTTCACGAGCTCGACGCCCAGCATGAGACCCATGCCGCGGACTTCGCCGATCATGTCGTGCTTGTCCATCAAGTCCGTCAGCTTGTCCTTCAAATATCCGCCAACTTTCGCGGCATGCTGCTGGATCTTCTCTTCGTCGATGATTTCCAGCACGCTCATTCCCTGAATCGCCGAAACGGGGTTACCACCGAACGTGTTGAAGTGCAGGCGCTGCTTCATCGTCTGCGCAATCTCCGGTCGCGTCGTGCAGGCGCCGAGCGGTGCGCCGTTTCCGATGCCCTTGGCCATCGTGACCATGTCCGGCACAACGCCCCAGTTCTGATGGCCCCAGTAGTGCGAGCCCGTCCGACCGAAGCCCGTCTGCACTTCGTCCGCGATGCACAAGCCGCCGTACTTGCGAACGATGTCGTACACGATGCCGTAATACTCCGGCGGCGGAACGACTGTGCCGCCAACGCCCTGGATCGGCTCCGCGATGAACGCCGCGATTTCGCCGCAGGTCTCGTAGCGAATCAAATCTTCAACATCCCGCGCGCACTTCACGTCGCATGACGGGTACTCAAGACCATATGGGCAGCGATAGCAGTAGCCCGGCGTGGCGTTCTTGATGTTCGGCGGGCTGGGCAGCGGATACTTCCACGTGCCGACGGCCGTCAGACCGATCGTCTGGTTGCTGCCGCCGTGATAACAGTTGCGCAAACTGATCACGTCATGCCGGCCGGTGTGCATGCGAGCCATCATGATGGCGAGCTCGTTCGCCTCGGAGCCGGAGTTGGTGAAATACGTTTGTTTGAGATTCGCGCCTTTGGGCATGCGCTTCGCCAGCGCTTCGGCGAACTGAACGACATTCGGATGCAGGTAGATCGTCGTCGTGTGCACGAGCTTGCCGACCTGCTCGCGGATGCGCTCCGTGATCTTCGGATGGCAGTGACCCACAGAGACCGTGACAATGCCGGCGAAGGCGTCGAGGTATTGCTTGCCCGTCTCATCCCAGAGGTACTGCATGTGACCTTCGACGATGGCGATGGGGTCCTTGTAGTACGTCAGGATGCCGGGGTTCAAATACTCGCGCCGGAGTGCGAGGAGCTGCTCCTTCGACGGGCCCGAATACGGAGCGGGCTTGTGATTGCAGACGGGCAGGGAGATGCGCTTCGACGTTGTGTTGGTCGTGGTCATGGTTGTATCTCGTTCCGACGGTCTTGTCGGGTCGATGACCCGACCTACGATTACTTTGGTGCCGGGTTGATAACCCGGCTCTCTGACTTACATCATCTCGCATTCTGCACTGCTTGAGAGCAGTGGCACCCGCGGATGTCGGGTTGATCACCCGACTTACGATTGCTGTTCGCGGCGAGGACGCCGCCGCTCTGAAGGTCAGCCTGCCACGAGGGATTCGTATGCATCGGGCCGTCGATCGCGGAAGAACTGCCACGTGTTCCGCACCTCGCGAATCACATCCAGATTCAAATCCGCCACGACAATGTCATCGTTGCTGCGGCCGGCCTCAGCCACGATCTTGCCGCGCGGGTCGCAGAAATAACTCTGTCCATAGAACTCACCGATGTTCCACGGCGGCTCCGTGCCGGGTCGATTGATCGCACCGACGAAGAACTGGTTGGCCACGGCGTGCGCCGGCTGCTCCAGCTTCCACAAGTATTCACTCAACCCCGCAACAGTCGCCGACGGGTTGAAGACGATCTCGGCGCCGTTCAATCCAAGTGCCCGCGCGCCCTCCGGAAAGTGGCGATCGTAACAGATGTACACGGCGACTTTGCCGACGGCCGTTTCGAAGACCGGATAACCCAGGTTGCCCGGGCGGAAGTAGAACTTCTCCCAGAAGCCGGGGGCGCAATGCGGAATGTGCGTCTTGCGATACTTTCCGAGGTATGTGCCGTCGGCATCGATGACGCTGGCCGTGTTGTAGTAGACCCCCGTGATGTCTTCTTCATAGACCGGGACGACGAGGACCATGTGGTGCTTCTTCGCGAGTTCGCACATGAGCTGCGTCGTCGGTCCCTCCGGAATGCGCTCCGTGAGGGAGTACCATTTCGCATCCTGTTCGGCGCAGAAGTACGGGCCGTAGAAGAGCTCCTGCAGACAGCAGACTTGCACACCTTTGCCGGCGGCCTGTTCGATCATGGCGACATGCTTGTCGATCATGGACTTCTTGATTTTTTCGATCGGGGATGTCGACGGCTCGGAGAGCGTCGCCTGGATGAGACCACCTCGGACGATTCGGGGCATGGGGATTCTCCTTTGGACCTGTTTCTGACGGGTGTTAGCGTACCTACTCGGATGCCGAATCGCAATCGTCGCGTGGTCAACGGGGGCGCCCTGCTTGCCCTCGAAAGGACGCCCGGGCGCTGACGGCTGCGTGTCGCGGCGGGGGCGCCGCGGCTCTGACTGCAGGGTATAGACAATTGGCGAAGTACGCGAAATGGTATTATCTTGGTCGAATTCGAAAGAAAAAAGGAGCGGCCATATGCCAGCGACAGCGGAACGAAGTCAGTGTTTGATCGGCGGAAAGTGGGTGGATGTGGATGCGGCGCGCTATGCCGACGTGTGGAACCCTTCCACCGGCGAGACGATTTCGCAGACGCCGATGTGCTCGGCGGCGGACGTCGATCGTGCCGTTCAGTCGGCGCTCAGAGTCTTTCCCGCGTGGCGCGAGACGCCGATCGTGGACCGGGCGCGGATCATGTTCAAATTCCATTCGCTGCTGCTGGCGCATTCGGACGAAATCGCTCGGATCGTCTCGCTGGAGCACGGCAAGACATTCAGCGAGTCGAAGGCGAGCGTGACGCGCGGCATCGAGATGGTGGAGTATGCGTGCAGCCTGCCCGCGCTGATCTATGGCGACGTGATGCACAATATCGCCTCAGGCGTCGACAGCGAGACGATTCGCTATCCGCTCGGCGTCGTCGCCGGAATCACGCCGTTCAATTTCCCCGCGATGGTGCCTCTGTGGATGTATCCGATGGCGATCACGTGCGGGAATTGTTTCATTCTGAAGCCGTCGCCGCGCGTGCCGTTGTCGTCGATTCGGATCGCGGAACTCCTCGTCGAAGCGGGATTGCCGGAAGGCGTCTTCTCAGTCGTGCACGGTGACAAGGAATGCGTCGATGCGATTCTGACGCATCCGGACATCCGCGCTGTGTCGTTCGTCGGCTCGACGCAGGTCGCGAAGTACATCTACCAGACGGGGACGGCCAACGGGAAGCGCGTGCAGGCGGCCGGCGGCGCCAAGAACCACATCATCGTGATGCCCGATGCCGAGATGTCGCCGGCCGTCACGGGTCTGCTGCACTCCGCATTCGGTTGCTCGGGCGAGCGCTGCATGGCCGGGAGCCTGGCCGTCGCTGTCGGCGATCGAGGTGACGAAGTCGTCGATCGGCTGTGCGACGCGGCGAACAAAATCGTCGTCGGTCGCACGGATACGCGCGATGACGTGACGATGGGACCCGTGATCAGCAAGCAGCACGCTGACAATATTCAAAAACACATCGATACGGCGGAGAAGGAAGGCGCGCGGATCGCGGTTGATGGTCGCGGCGTGGCGCCGTCCGATGCGCCGGGCGGGTTCTTCGTCGGACCGACAGTCGTGGACCAAGTGACGCCGAAGATGCGGATTTCGCGCGACGAAGTGTTCGGTCCCGTGCTGTCCGTCGCCCGGGCGAAGACGCTGGAGGATGCAATCGAGCTGGGGAACCAGTGTCCGTATGGCAACGGTGCAGTGATCTTCACCCAGTCGGGCCGCGCGGCCCGGGAGTTCAAGCATCGGTTCAACGCGGGGATGATCGGCATCAACGTGGGTGTGCCGGCGCCCATGGCGTGGTTCCCGTTCACGGGTTGGAACCAGTCGTTCTTCGGGGATCTGCATATTCAGGGCAAGGAAGGGATGCAGTTCTACACGCAGCAGCGGATGATCATGACGCGCTGGTTCGAGCCGGAACACGTGGATCGTCATGATCCCGTCTGGCGGCCGGGGCACAAGTAATCGTCAACGGTTGCGTTTTCAACTTCGGCCGGGTCGATTAGGCTTCCAATCCGTCTTTGTCGGGTCGATGACCCGACCTACTGAATCCTGAATGAATGCGGAGACATCCGATGAGTGATGCGCCGGAACAGATTGTGTTTGACGACTTCGCGAAGATCGACCTGCGGGTCGCGAAGGTGCTGGAGGCGAAGGCGCATCCGGATGCGGACAAGCTGCTGGTGTTGCAGATCGACCTGGGCGATGAGCAGCGCCAGCTCGTGGCCGGGATCAAGGCGCACTACACGCCCGAGTCGCTGGTCGGCAAGTTGATCGTCGTCGTGAAGAACCTCAAGCCCCGGAAGATGCGCGGCGAGGAGAGCCAGGGCATGTTGCTGGCGGCGTCGGACGATGAGAAGGCGCAGGTCGTGCTCGTCTCACCGGAGATGGATATCGCGCCCGGCGCGCGAGTCGGCTGACGTTTCGCCGCCCCCCTCCCCGTCCGAGCCCGGCCCAACATGGCCAGGATCCGTCGCTGGCGCCCGCCGACGCTTCCGATTTTCCGTTCCCGGCTCGTCATCCCTGACGCCGCCTGTTGCGTTGGCATGTAGAATCGTCGCTCATGTTCAAACGCCGACCGCAACTATCGGGTTTCCTCGTCGGCTTCATCGTGACGGCGATCGCGACATTCATCTGCTTTCGGGTCTTTGATGCGAAGCTTCAGGTGGATCGGGACGTCTATGACGTTCGCGTTCGTGAATTCAACACGATCGAAGCGGACGATCGCATCGTTCACGTCGATATCGACGACAGCGCCGTCGATGAAGTCGGTCGCTGGCCGTGGAGGCGAGAGCGAATTGCCGACCTTTTGAGCGTCATCAACGAGCTCGGCGCGAAGTACATCCTCGTCGATCTTCTCATCAGCGAGCAGGAACTCCCCTACTACGACGACCCGCGACTCGACCCGGATCGTGACATCGATCCGGACATGCAGTTCATCGGCGACACAGATTCTTCCATTGTGATGGCGGATCAGGACCTGGCGAGAGTTGTTCACGATGCGGGCAACGTCATCATGGCCGTGCAGATGGATGCGCGATCGCCGGGCGGACAGCGATCAATCGAGGAGCGACTTGCGTCGCTGCTTGGACAGACGCCGGATATTTCAGAGTCGGACGCGATGACGGCGCTGAGCCTCGAAGATCGCTCGGAGGAACATCGCGCATTTCGAGAAGCGTGGTTGCGATTTCGCGTCGCGCGGGCGTTGTCCGCGGACTTCACGCTGGATGCCCAGGCGTTGGCGAAAGTCATCGGCGCGGATCATCGGGATGTCGAACGAATCATCGCCGGCGCGAAGCGGGAGGCGGCGGGCGTCTGGATCAAGCGACTGTTCGATTCGAATCCCGCGCTGACGCTCGCGGACGCGCGCGAGGCGATCTTCGGCAGCCGTGCCGCGCGAATGCACTCGGATGATCAGGACATTCGAAAGGCGTACCGAGCGTACCTCGGGCTGCAGGATGTTTCGCGGAAACTCGTGACGCCGCGCCAGATCGATGCGAACGATCTCTATTCGGCGGATTCAATCGTCCCCGTCCTGCATCCGATCGGTGAGGCGGCGCTGGATGTTGCGGCAGTGAACTTTTCCGCGGATCCGGACGGTATCGTTCGGCGCGTTCCGCCGCTGATCGCCTATCACGGCAGCGTGGCAATGCATATGGGAGTCGCCGGCGCTGCGCATATCCTGGGCCTGGATGCGGCGAAAGCGACGCTGCCTTCGAGCCGCCTGATGTTGATCCCGAAGAAGGACGGAAGCGGCGACGTCGAAGTGCCGCTGGACGGCGCCGGAAACATGATCATCCCGTGGACGCGCACGGCGACGCGTTGGCGGGAAGGTGAGGACTTTACGCACCTGTCCGCGGCGGCGCTGATCGAGATCGTCGATAACCGGCAGGCGATTGAGGACAACGATACGCGACTTCTGTATGAGTGGGCCGAGGTCGTGAAGTCGATTGCTCCCCCGACCGAGGTGACGAACACCGAGACGGGAGAGACGACAAAGCAGTACCCCGATGATCAGTATCGCGAGAATGTCCGTGAGTTGTTCGAGAAGCGCGTCGCATTACGGAGCGCAAACGGCCCGGATGCATCGGCGCTGCAGGCGGCGATCGACAACCTGGAGACGGCGATCGATCGGAAGCAGAAGGACGCGGCGGGCGCCGTACGACTTTATGCGTCGCAGATCAAGGATGTGACGGAGGCCCAGTTGGCCGCGGACGAAGGCGCTCGGGCGACTGTCGAGCGCATCCGTCGCGGAATGGGCGCCCTGGATGGGACAATACCGCGGCTGATCGAATCAAACGCGCGGATCGCGAAGGACATCGAATCGCTCATCGCGCGATTGCGACCGGCGATTCGCGAGAAGTTCGTCTTCGTGGGGTTTGCCGCGACAGCGCAGGGCGACATTGTGTCGACGCCCATCGACGCGCGGACGAACGGCGTGATGTGTCATGCGAACGTGATGAATGCGTTCTTGCAGAACCGATTCATCACACCGGCGCCGGAATGGTGGGAATGGCCGGCATGTCTGCTCGCAGGTGCGATCGTCGGCTGGTGGACGGCGCATCGATCGCCGCGGTTCGCACTGACGTCGACGCTGGCGCTCTTGGCGGGTGTGACGGCGATCGGCTGCGTCGTCATCTTTCAGAGGTACGATGACTGGTACGCGTTGATGCCGTTTGCAATTGTGCTGCTATTCTGCTGGTCGGCCGTGACGCTTTTCCGGCAGTTGACGGCGGAGCGGGACAAACGCGTGTTCCGGGCGCAGTTGTCGCAGTACACGTCGCCGGCCATCGCGGCGCGGATTGCCGAAAGCCCCGAGGCGGCCGAGGCGTTCAAGAAGGTGCAGACGCGCGACATGACGTGCTACTTCAGCGATTTGGCGGGCTTCACGACGATCAGCGAACGCGAAGATGCCGAACTCGTGCAGCACGTGTTGAATGTCTATCTCGAACGGATGAGCCGGGCGATCTGGGAGCATCGCGGCCTGATCAACAAATTCATGGGCGACGGCATCATGGCGATCTTCAATCCGTCGGTCGATCCGCTGGAGGACCACGCGCGCGTCGCGTGTGAGACAGCGCTGGACACGCTGAGTGAATTGGAATCACTCAGGCGGGAGATGCAGTCGGATCCGGCGTCCACGATTTTCCAGCAGTTGGAGCTGCGCATCGGCCTGGCCGTCGGAGACTGCAAGAATGGAGACATGGGCTCCGAACTCAAGGCCGACTACACAGTCATCGGCGACGTCGTGAACTTAGCGGCGCGATTGGAGCCGGCGAACAAGGTGTTCGGCACGCGAATCATGATATCGGGGCCGCTGTACGATCGCGTAGCGGACGACTTCGACGTGCGCTACCTGGCGGAGTTGCAGGTCAAGGGGAAGAAGAACACAGTGCCCGTGTATGAGTTGATCGGTCGCGCGGGAACCATGAGCGATGACCAGCGCGCGTACGTCGATCGCTTCGAAGCGGGCGTGGCGTTGTACAAGCAGCGCAAGTGGGACGAGTGCATCGTCCACTTCACACGCATGCTGGCGCGACGACCGGACGATCTCGGCGCCGGTCGCTACATCGACGCATGCCAGGAGATGAAGGCATTTGCACCGGATGACGACTGGGCCGGCGCGCTCGAGTTGAAAGAGAAGTAGGTCGGGTGGCCCATCCCTTCAGGGATGAGGTCGCGACGTTGAGGCAGGCTTGCAACGAACCGACTTGACATGCACCTACAGCAATAAGCGGCCGCGCGCGATGCTATCGTCGCGCCCCCACCGCTGAAGCGGTGGGCCACCCTGCCTCTCAATTGCCGCCTGCACGCTGAAAGCGTGCGATATGTTAGCCCAGGGCAAGTGCAGCCCGCGAAGCGGGCAAACGCAGCCCTGGGTCCCGGACCAACCCCCGAATCAAGCACTGAAAGTGCGAAATAAACGCCTGGGCCAAGTGGCCCACCCTTTCAAAGGGTGGCGTCACGACGATAAGCCTAGCGCGCAGCATGAAAATCTCGTGCACACTCTAATCACCAACGGATCGGCTCCCGACCACTAACCCGGATATTTCATCAAGATCGGCTGAAAGGCGCATAGAGAAGGCCTCTTTGCTCTGTAGACTGGGTGTTTGTCTAGAACATTCAGCACAAAGCAAGGAGGCCTTTTGTGATGACAGAGTGTAATTCTGAATCGCTCACTTTTTCCAGTCTTTCTCGGAAGAAAATCATCGCCGATTTTGGCGGCGGTCATCTCACGTCCGACGCCGGCGCGTTGCTGCTTCGCGAAGCGAATCGGCGAACGGGGATGATCGACGCGCTTGCGGCTTGCATCAGCGATCCGCGCGATCCGGCGCGAATCCAGCACGACGCGAAGACGCTCCTCGCCCAGCGAGTCTTCGGCATCGCCATGGGCTACGAAGACGGCAACGATCATCAATCGCTTCGCAACGATCCGATCATGCAACTTCTCGCCGAGACGCCGCCCGATCCCGACGCTCCGCTCGCGTCACCACCGACACTGTGCCGGTTTGAGAACTGGGTCGATCGCAAGTCGCTGGCGCGGATGAGCGCCGTGCTGGTCGATCAGTTCATCGCGTCGCACAGGACGCCGCCGAAGGAGATCACCCTCGACTTCGATGCGACCGACGATCGGATTCACGGCGACCAGGAAGGCTCATTCTTCCACGCCTTCTACTACCACTATTGCTACCTGCCGCTCTACGTCTTCTGCGGCGATCAGTTGCTGGTCGCCTATCTGCGACCGAGCAAGATCGACGCGGCGAAGCACAGCCGCGGCATCCTCAAGCTGCTGGTGCGGCGCATACGCGAATCGTGGCCCAAAGTGCGGATCATCTTCCGCGCCGACTCGGGCTTCTGTCGCTGGAAAACCCTGAAATACTGCGACGAAAACGCGATCGGCTACGTCGTCGGTCTGGCGACGAACACGCGGCTCAAGCGCATCCAGGAACCCTACATGGACGCGGCCGAGCAGCGCTTCGAGGCGACCGGCGAGAAGCAGCGAAGCTTCCACGAGTTCGCATATAGCGCGAAGACGTGGGATCGAAAGCGGCGTGTGATCCTGAAGGCGGAGCGCTTGCCGAAGGGCGCCAACCCGCGCTTCGTTGTGACGAATCTCGACGATTCACCGAAGGCGATCTACGACGCCATCTACACGCAGCGCGGTGAGATGGAGAATCGTATCAAAGAGCAGCAGTTGTACCTGTTCGCCGATCGAACGAGTTGCAGCAGGTTCATCGCGAATCAGTTCCGGCTGCTGCTGGCGTCGGCGGCGTACGTGTTGATCGAACACGTGCGACGCGAGGCGCTGAAGGACACCGAACTCGCCAAAGCTCGTGTCGATACGATTCGGTTGAAGCTCCTGAAGGTCGCGGCCCGCGTGGTCGTCAGCGTCCGCCGCGTCGTGCTCCACCTGTCGAGCAGCTATCCCTATCAGTCACTTCTGCAACGCCTCGTCGCCCGCCTCGCGCCGAGTTAATCCTCCCGACAACCCGACTCGCAGCATGGGGGTAAGGGGGCGCTCTGCGCCCAATCACGCCGATCCGCAAATCCGCGACCCCACCGACCACAATCGGACATCGCAGAACCACCAAACTCGGCCATGTGAAATATGCGGGCTAAAGCAATACGCCCCACAACCAAGCAACCGTCAGATACACAGATCAAGGAACTGTATTGAAGCGCCCCCAGCGCGTTGACAAGTAAATAACGAAAATCGTCATGGCCGCGGAAGCGCGCGGACGCGAGTCGAGTTTGCACAATTTGCGCCAGTTTGCACCCCCCGGAAATTAGCGCAAACACCACGGCAATCGCTTTAACTCGATTGTTCGATACGCGTTACGTACGACATCGCCCGTGCAAACGACTGAGAGTCCTATCTCGGCTCGAGTTGACCGATGAGCAGACAATACCCGTCGGGATCGTGGACGCGAATCTCGCCTTCGTTCATGTAGAACGGATACTGGACTTCAAACACGACGCGGCGGCCGTCGTTCGGTCCAGATTGCCCACTGTACTTGCCGCCGTCGTGAAGTCCCTTTGCGAGTAGGTGATTGCGTAGTGCGTGAACATCGAGCGCGTAAAGGTAAAGCAGAACGGCCTGTTGGGATGCGTCGATCGGACCGCTGGCGCGGGCGAAGAAAATCTCGGCGACACGGCCGTCGCTCGATTCGTTTCGGACCGACACCCACTGGGCCTCGCCCTTCGGATTACGAAACCACGTGTCGGCCTCGAACCCCAGCGCCGAGTAGAACTCGGCCGTCGCCTCGACATCGGCGACGTGAAGGTAAGGCACGACGCGATGAACGGGGAACGGGCAATCCGTCTTCTTCTCGGTCATAGCGACGTCACTCGATAGCAGCGCAATGCCATTGGGTTGTCATCCGGTCGGGTGGCCCACCCTTTCAAGGGTGGGGGCGCGACGATGAGGCCGTCGCACAGGGTAACGACTTTGTGCGTACCTAAGCGAATTGGTGATTGCGCGCGACGCCATCGTCGCGCCCCCACTGCTGAAGCAATAGGCCACCCGCGCCACAGCCGTCGCCGTTCTGACTGTGTCGGGTCAGATCTCATCGGTGCTGATCACATCTTCCTTCATGTCCATCGCCATGTTTGCCAGCTGATCGGCGCGGCGGTTGTCTTCGCGGCGAACATGATGGATCTTCCACTTGGGGATCAGTTTGAGTTTCTGCCACGCCTGTTCGTAGAGCGGCTTGATGTTCGCGTTCTTCACGCGGTACTCACCATTGAGCTGTTTGACCATCAGCTCGCTGTCCGAGTAGATCGCAACTTCGTCGGCGGCGGCACTGATCGCGGCTTCGATGCCCTTGAGCAGCCCCGTGTATTCGGCCTGGTTGTTGGTCATCTTGTCCAGCCAGTAGCCGGCCTCGAAGACGGCTTCGCCCGTCGTCGCGTCGCAGAGAGAGATGCCGGCGCCGGCAGGTCCCGGGTTGCCGCGTGCACCGCCGTCGGTGTGGAGTGTCATCGACTTCATGGTTGAGGGATTCTAGTGTGTGATGATCGGATGTATAGCACGGATGTGAAGGCGCGTGACATCAGCATGCCGACGATTGCGGTCGGCATGGCGTCCGTGGATTGGCATATACGACAGGTGTGCGTGGCGGCGCTGCTCGAGTGGAGCAGCGCCTATTGAATCGTTGTCGGGTCGATGACCCGTCCTACTTGGTGGCGGCGGTGGCAGAGGCTTCGGCGTAGAGGATGCGACCGCAGACGTTGCAGAGGACCGCTTCGTCGCGCGACAGGACGTTGTTGACCTGTTCGATGGTGATCGACATGTTGCAGCCTTCACAGGCGTATTCCTGGCGACGCGGATGGGTCCGCATGATGACGGCCATGGCCTCGCCGTCATTCTTGGCGGCGACGCGGTTGAACATGTCGAGGGTTTCGGGGGCGATGCCGGTGGCGGCCTCTTGGCGCTCCGCGCGGAGCTTGGTGAGGCGATCGCTGGCCTTGTCTTCGGCGGCTTGGGCGGCGGCCTCGAGCTCGGCGAGCTTCTCATGTTCCTTGGCGCGCTGTGCTTCAAGGGCGGCGATGTTCTTCTTGAACTCGTCGATCGCCGACATCAGTTCGAGGATGCGTTCTTCGGATTTGCTGTTGTCGGCTTTGAAGGTGTTGAGTTGCGTCAGAACCGCGGAGTATTCCTTCTGGTTCTTTGCAGTGTTGAGGGCATCGCGAAGTTTGGCGACCTGTTCCTCGTGGGCTCGGAGGTCGAGGTTGAGTCGATCGGAATCCTTCTGCTGAACGTGCAGTTCGCGACGGATGGTCTCGATTTGCCGATCGATTCCCGCGATCTGTTTTTCCTGGCGCTTACAGGCGTCGCGCTTGCGGTCGATGCGGCGCTGCAGCTCAGCGATTTGAATCTCGATTTCCTGAAGGTTGTGAAGCGCCTCGATCGTTGCGCCCATGCGAGCGTTACCTCAAACAGGTGTAGATGACACGCCGTTATTGATAACGGCGTCTCTACATTATGCATCTAAACGCCGCCGCAGGCAACGGTCGAAACCGGCGCCACACTGTGCAGGTCCACTGCAATCGCCCGACTTAGACCGTCTTTTTCGAGGGAAATGCGATTTTGCGGGGCCCGGCGGCCGAAATCTCGATGTTCGCCGCCCGACCCCGAATGTCGCAATCATCACTCAACCTCCCTGTCAAATCGCGATTTCCGGAAGCCGTCGCGACGATTTCGCGGTTTCGCGCTCGAGCTGAGCCGGCGTTGTCGTGCAGATCGTCTCGCGAACGTGCAACATGCCGGGGATCAGGAATTCGACGGGACGACGGCCGGGTCGCGTGTCATTCATCAGGCGGCAAGCCCAGCGGGCGATTGTGCCGGCGTCGCATTCATACGCTGTCAGTTTGTCGCCAGCGGTGCTCTCATCGCCGACATCCGGGAAGCAGGCGACGGCGATAATGCCCTGTTCCCATGCGTGACGGGCATGCTTGTCGGCCAGGAATGCGCGAATCGCATCGGATCCGATCAACATCAGCCCGACAGTCTGATCTTCCGTGTTTCCATTGCCGTTGCCATTGGAAATCGCCGTGCTCTTGGTCAGGTCGAATTGGGCGATCTGGCCGCCGAATCTGGCCGCCGCAGTCCGTGCGCCGTTCAATACGGCCGCAGTTTCGCGGTTCTGTTGCGTCGTGACGGTTCGGACGACGTCGCAACCGACACGAAGCAGGTGTTCGGCGAGTCGGAATCCGCCATCGACGAAATCCGGTGCAACCGCATTCAGTTTCGCAGACGCGGCACAGGCGCCGACGGCAACGACGGGCGTCTGGCGCCGGCACGCGTGAAGGATCAGCTCCTCATCAAGGTCGTTGCGATCGCTGAGCGCGCGGGGCATCGTGACGAACAGCCCATGCGTGTCGCTTCGTGCGTCGGCGGGCCAGTCGTTGAGGCTTGCCGTGCCTCGCCGCGTCGAGCGGCCGTGGAATACCAGCCGATCGCCATTCTCCGTTACGCCCGCGCTGAGCTCGCGATCGAATCGTTCGTGGGCGTCGCAGCCGGTGTCGGAGATGCACGCGAACTGTCGTGAACGAAGTCCGGGCGCCGTTTCGCCCTCTTCTGACGCTGAATTGGCGACGAACGTACCTCGGCCGATGTGTCGGACGAGCAGTCCTTCCGTGGCGAGATCGCAGAGCGCCTTGTTGACGGTCTTCGCGTTGGCATGGTAGCGGCGCGCTAGCGCGCGTTCGCCAGGAAGGCGTTCGCCAAACTCGCCGGCGAGAATCGACCGTCGGATCCGCTCGCGGAGCCGCTGAAACTTGTAGCTGAGTCGCGGCGAAGGTTCGGTCGTCTGAATGTCTGGGTTGGATTGGGGAATCATGGGTACTATCTCCTCTGGCTCCTGCGAGGCCGCGAGGTTCGGCCGGTCGCACCCTATGTGCGGCCAGGGTGTGATTATGCAGGACGTGTGCCATCGCCAATTGGACCGCGTCTAGGACCAAAATACGGCGGATTATCGGTTTTCCGGCCAATCGGTTCGCGAAACGGCCGGAATCTGGGGAGGATTTTGGGGATGATTACCCAGTGGGGTGCACCGGTTTTCAGGTGACCGCCCCCAATTGGAGTTCTGTGTGAAGACGGCAGTCAGGATCGGGGTCTGACGCCGAGGCCTGGACCGCGGCCTATCGTGAGCCGGCCGTTGGCGCCATTGAGTCCTTCGAAGGGGCCATCCGCCAGCAGCAAATGTCCATCGAGGTCGATCCAGTCGGCGAGTGGTGCAAGCTGTGCGGCGGCGGCGATGCCGAGCTCGGATTCGATCATGCAACCGAGCATGACTTTCAGACCGAGCGCGCGGGCGACGTGAATCATCTTGTGCGCTTCACGGATGCCGCCGCACTTGCTGAGCTTGATGTTGACGCCGTCGACGCATCCGGCGCACTTGGGAATATCCCGAATCGTCACACAGCTTTCATCGGCGACGATGGGGACATTGACTGCTGCGCGAACGCGCGCGAGGCCGTCATAGTCGGCTGCGGGAAGTGGTTGTTCGACGAATTCGATTCCGAAGGTGGCCAGTTCGCGGATGTTCTCGATGGCCTGGTCGCATGTCCACGCGGCGTTGGCATCCAGGCGGATGGGCTTGTCGGGTGCAACGTTTCTGATGGCCCTCAGCATGGCGATGTCGTCGGGGCCGCCTGTTTTCAGTTTGAATACAGGGTATTGGGCGGCCCGCAGTGCTCGGCCCGCGATCGACTCGGGATCGTCGATTCCAAGCGTATACGAGGTTTTTGGGGCGGTCCGTTCGTCGATACCAAGCAGGTGCACGACAGGGATGCCGAGTTTCTTTCCGATCCAGTCGTGAAGTGCGGCGTCGATTGCGGCGACAGTCGCAAGTTGGTCGGGGTGTTGGGCAATCAGTTCGTTGAGGATGGTTTCCAGATGGAACGGATTGCGGCCGCGCAGTTTCGGTGCAATCGCCTGAAGCGTGCGTTCAGCAGAGGCAAGGTCCTGTCTGTAGGTATCCGTCGGCGCCGCCTCCCCCCAGCCGACAACATCTTGATATTGAAGATGGATCTGGAGTGTTTGCTTGTCTGTTCGAACGGCTTTCGCGGTTCGAAATGGGACGGCCTGCCTGAGGTTGAGTCGGGTCCAGGAAACGTGCATTTCGGGATTGGACGGCAAGGCGTCAAACGAGGCAAGGCCGGGCGGGACGCGTCGATTTGACAAATGGCGCGGTCTGCAATTTTCCAAAAACGGGGTGTGGCTGCGACGAAGGTATGTGTAATCGCCTATCATGCATGAGGTTGCGGCGGCGAGCGGCGCTGGCAAGGGTGCTGGTTGCCAATTGAATCGCCGCCGCTAATATGACCGGATTGCCCGGACTCACCCGGCTGCGGAACGTAGGCTCAAATGGAGGCTCCCGCAGTTGGCTTCGGCGTGCTATTATTCCGGGTTTTGTGTCCGGCCAACGGGTTGTGGAAAGCGGCGCGGCTTGCCCTGGGTACCCATTGAGTCCGCGGCGCGTAGTTTTTGCTGGGAGTCATATGTCACTTCGACCTGTTGTCATCGCGGGAACCGGGAGCTTCCTTCCGGGGCCTCCGATTCCGAGCGATAAAGTCGAGCAAGTCCTTGGCGTGCTCGATAATGCGCCCCCCAAGGTTAAGAAATTCATCGAGTACATCGGCGAGGACATGCTCTCGCGGGGTGGTGTAGAGACGCGGCATTTCGCAGTCGACCCTGAAACAGGTGAGATGACGCACAACTTCAGCATGCTCGCCGAGCAGGCATCGCGTCGCGCGCTCGACATGGCGGGCATGGAGCCGCAGCAGCTGGATGCAATCCTCATCTCGTGCCCTTCATATGATCAGAGCACGCCGCCGACGAGTGCGCTTCTTCAGGAGCGGCTCGGCATTCAGAATTGCGCGGAGTTCGAGATTCACTCGAATTGTTCGGGCGTGGGCAAGAGCACGCAGATCGCCTTCGATGCGATTCGAAGCGGCCGATACAACAACGTACTCGTGACTTACAGCCAGCTCTCCTCGATCTATCTTCGAAGCTGCTACTTCAACCAGGAGAAGATGGATAAGGTCCATGCCGCCCTTCGCTGGATTCTCGCCGACGGCGCCGGCGCGCTTGTTTTGAGCGCAGCCGAAGTCGGGTCGAAGCCCGAGCATCAGATTCTCGATACATTTGTCGAGTCGGTCGGTGCAGGTCGACCGGCCGGCATGACGGCGGGCGGTGCCGCGGCGGACCTCATGTTGCCGGGCCATCAGATCCCCGAGCTGTATGCCGCCGGTGAGCACCATCTGTGGCAGGACTTCACGGCGGTCAACGAGAATGCCGCCCCACTGTTGCTTCAGGGGCTTGTGAACTTCACGAAGCGCATGAAGATCGATCCGAGCACGGTCGATCATTACGTCGTCTCCATTCCGACGACTCAGTTGTACGAGGATCACATTCCGAAGTTCCTCGACAAGCTGGGCATCACGCGGGACAAGATCAAGTTCCGCAGTGACAAGATCGGTTACTGCGGCGGTTCCGCCACGCTGCTTCATTTCGACGAAATGGTCCGCGAGGGTGAGATCAAGCCGGGCGAACTGGCGATCGTTCATGCGGTCGAGTCCAGCAAGTGGATGACGGCCGGCTTTGCCGTGAGATGGTAGACGCGCCCCAAACGCAACCCAACGCACCAGAAAAGCCCTTCGGTGTGAAGGCGACGGTTTTTACCATCGTCTTTCTGATTCTCATCCTCGGGGTGATTCCGTCGCTGTTCTTTATCCCGGAATTCTGGACTTCCAATTCCGGATTGAGCGCATGGAAGCAGTTCTGGCGCCTCGCGGGCGTATTCTGGGCTCAGTTCAGATTCCTTGTCGGCGTTTCGATTTTCGCCGCGGGCCTCATCGGATATATCGCCTGCTCCGTCTGGCTCATCTTCTACGGTCGCGGACCTCACGTCGAATTCGATCCGCCCAAGGTATTCGTTGCGACTGGCCCATATCGTTGGGTCCGCAATCCCGTCGTGTTGACCCTGCTCGTGACGGTGTTTGGTGAAGCATTGGTGCTCGCGTCATGGGGAATTTTCATTCTCGTCCTGCTCGGTATCGGATTCGCGCATTGGCAGGTGACGAAGATGGAAGAGCCGCGGCTTCGCGAGCGATTCGGTGAATCCTACGAGGATTTCTGCCGGCGCGTTCCCCGCTGGATTCCCAGGCCGCCGAGCGACAATTAGTTTCATACAACGCCTTTCCCCTCGGACGAGTTCATCATGCGCGCATTCGTGACCGGCGGATCCGGATTCGTCGGCAGTCATCTGATCGAACAGTTGATTCGGCGCGGGGACAGCGTTCGGGCATTGGCGCGCCCGTCGAGCGATCATGCATTTCTCAAGTCGCTTGGGGCCGACATCTTCATTGGCGATATCGAAAACGCAGAATCATTGCGCGAAGCCTGTAGAGACTGCGACGTCTGCTATCACGCGGCGGCCCGGGTCGACATGGTCGGCAGCGAAGAAGATTTCCGTCGGACGACGATCGACGGCACTCGCGCTCTGATGCTGGCGGCAGCCGCATCGGGCGTGAAGCGCTTCGTGCATGTCAGCAGTTGCGGCGCCTACCATCCCAAACTCTACACGACAGGCGCCCCGATCAACGAAGACACGCCGATGAGCGAGCCGCCCAAGTGGTTCATGTACGGCCGCGCGAAGTACCTCGCCGAGCGGATCGTCATGGAGGAATGCCCTTCCTCGATGGAGTGGGTCATCGTTCGGCTTGGCTACGTATTCGGCCCGCGAAATCGCACGCTGCGCGAGTATGTCGAGCCGGCGATGCGGGATTCGATGATGAGCCTCGTGGGCAGCGCGAAAAACCCGATGGCGATGGTCTATGTGGACGACGTTGCCGAAGCGATCGCCAAGGCGGGCATCGTCGCGAACGCCGCAGGCATGGCGCTGATCGCGGCGGGGACTGAGCATGTGACGCAGCGGCAGTACTTTGACGCTCTCGCGGACGGATTTGGCATGCCGCGGGTCCGGCGGAAGACACCTTACTGGATCGCTTATTTCTTTGGATGGCTGGGGGAGTTCCTATTCAAGTCCGGCGTTCGTGCGACGAGCATCCGTCGTGCGTCGGTCGCGCTGACGGGCCTGCCCCAGCGAATTGACGCTTCGAAGACGCAGCGACTGTTGAATTGGACGCCGAAAGTCACGTTTGACGATGGAATGGCGCGGGCGTTTGCGTGGTATCGCGCCGAAGCCGAACGCACATCCGGTTGACGCGAAGTATAAAAAAGGCGTGCGGCACCCTGGGATTTTGGCGCGGTCGAAGGGTGCCGCAGCGAGTGGAAGACAGGTTGTCAACGCGTCAACGGACGGCACCGATTCTGGCGGGGCCGTCGAGCGAAATCTTCGAATGACGCAGTTCGGAGTTCCGAATCCTCTGGATACGCGGGACTCTCGGAAAATCCGCAGGAACGGTCGGCGTATGGGCCGCCGCGCTTTCAGTATAGGCAGTCGCGAAGTTTCGTGTCAACTACGGATACCGTTCGGCTGCCCGGATTTCGGTTATTTATTGGTTAAGGCGGTGATGCGGCGGGATCACGGCCGCTTCGTTGCATCCGATATTCCGATGCTGCGATCCGACACCTGTCTGGTGTTGTTCCTACGCGGCGCATCCATTCTCCCCCGCGGTCTGCAGGGACCTTGCGGGCTTGGTTGCGGCGGCGTTCGGCAGCAAGAGTTGTTGCGGCTGGCGCGGTGTGCGTTTTCGCAATGCGGCGGCGACGAATCCGTTGAGGTCCTGGAAATCCCATGCATCGCGTTGGACGATGCGGCCGCGGGAGTCACGGACCTGGGCGCCATACTGATCGACGAGCACGCGCGTTGCGAATCGATCGCAACGGCCCTCTTTTTGGCGTACGTTGCGTCGTGCCTGCTTGACGAGCCAGTGATAGAACTCGTGGAGAAAGACGAACAAGACGAGTTGGAGCGGCGAACCGATTTCGACGGAATAGAGTTCGCGCCACCAATGCGTCTGGTTGGCCCTGGGACGCGCAATATGCGTCAGAAGCCGATAGGGGTACTTGTTGTGCCGCCCGAGGTTCACGAAGATGCGATTGGAGGCATAGTAACAGGTGCCGGAAAACTCGGCGCCGCGGCTATATCTGACACGTACGATCAGCTTTTCGCTCGGCCAAATGTCGATGGCCTGGCGGATCGCCGACAAGAGTTCGGCGCTATCGACGTGTGTCGTGTTTCGAAAGTCCATTGCCGCCCTATCTGTGTCGGGCGGATTTGACGCCGTGCCAGCGATCAACCCAATCCCGCCCTGACGATATCCTGGAGCCGCACAACACCTTGCGGCCTTTCCCCGTCATCCGAAACGATCAATACCGTGATCTCGCTTTCGCGCATCAGTCGCAGGCATTCGACTGCAAGCGTCTCGGAAGAGACCGTCGAGCATCTGACCTGCGGTTCATCGGGATCTCGGCGACTGAGTCGCCACGCCTCGCCGGCGGAAAGTCTCGCCGGCGTTTCGCATCGCGTCAGAAGTCTCCTGAGATCGCCGTCGGTAAAAACACCGGACAACACTCCTCTATCGTCAACGACGCACGCCATGCCTAAATGTCGGCTCGTGACTTCGAGAATCAGATCGTTAAAAGGCGCCTTGACGTCTACTTTCGGCAATTCAGTTCCCGAATGCATGAGGTCGGATGCGCGCAGGAGTAGTCGGCGACCGAGGCTTCCATCGGGGTGAAAATTGGCGAAGTCTTCCGCGCGGAATCGGCGCAGATCCAGCAGCACCATCGCCAGTGCGTCGCAAAGCGCGAGCGTCAGGAGCGTGCTCGTCGTCGGCGCCAACCCGAGCGGTCCGGCTTCGGGAAGTCGGGGCAGTGCGAGGTGGACTTCCGCGAGCTGCGCCAGTTGCGACGTCGGAAGTTCGCAGACGGCGATGACGCGGCCGCCGATGCGCCGAAAGTGATGGACGAATTTGTTCAGCTCTTCGGTTTCACCGCTTTTTGAAAGTGCCAGAAGCACGGCACCCGGCGGGACGGCACCGAGATCGCCGTGGAGGCCTTCAACGGGATGCATGAATATGGCGGGCGTGCCGGTGCTGGCCAGCGTGGCGGCGGCTTTGCGGGCGATGAGACCACTCTTGCCGATGCCGGTGACGACCATCGTCTGTTTGGCTTCGCGAACCAGTTCGACGGCGTTCGCGAATGCGTGCGTCAGGCTATCCGAAAGCACCGACAGCGCGTGTGATTGCTCGTGAAGCAACTTGCGGGCGAGTTCGACCAGTTGATCCGGCGGGCGGCAATCGACGCTCATGAGCGCGGGCTCCTCTCGGGGCGGGCCCGCGCGTCACGGTCGATCGTCGGGCTCGTCATCCTCGAGCGCATCATCGCCTAGATCGTAGCGATCGTCGATACGGAAGTCGTCGCCTTCGAGTTCCTCGAGTTCGTCGGCGAGATTTTCCAGGTCGAGGGCTTCTTCATCCGATCGGCCCGTGTCGATCGGCGATTCGCCGGATCGCCTCGCTTGCGGAGCGGGGGGCGTTTCGATATCGAGATCGCCGCGAATATCGAGCTTATCGAGATCGCTCAGATCGGGCAGATTTCCGAGATCGAGATCCGATCCGAGATCCACTTCAGGAACTTCGGGTGAGGGAACCGGCGGTTTCATCGTCGGAACGCGCGGCATAGGCGCGGCGGCGGTTGTCTCCGGGGCTTCGGTGGCGGCGAGCGGCGGTTCGTCTTCTAGTTCGTCCAGGCCTTCGACGACTTCGTCCGTGTCCGCGGCGTCGATTCCGGCGTTGGCCGGCGATCCGCCGTGGGGATAATCGTCCGATCCTCGATCAGATTCATACGAGTCGGGAGCGTAGTGTTCGGCCTCGTCGGCGGCCGTCGTTGCGCCGGCGACGGCTGCGATGTCGAGCTTGGGCCGGGCGATAGCGTCTTCGTCAGGTTCCTGATAGGCGTAGAATTCTCGGTAACTCTTACGGAAGTACCCGCCGCGTCGGCCTTCGACCTTGTTCAGGACTGCGCCGAAGATCCTGGCGTTAATCGCTTCGAGATTGGATCGCGATCTCTGGAGCGCGCCGCGCGACGTCTTGCGATATTCGCAGATGAGCAGACAGCCGTCCACAGCGCCGGCGAGCACCATGGCGTCGCTGACGAGGAGAACGGGGGGGCCATCGAAGATGACCTGATCGTAGCGTGCGCGGGCATCGACGATGACATCTCGCAGGTAGCTGCTTCCGAGCAGTTCGGCAGGATTCGGCGGGATCGGGCCGGCGCCGAGGACGTCGAGGCCGGGCACGTGGGATGGCGCGACGTAGTCCCGGAGTTGTCCCTGTCCGATCAGGATGTTGCTGAGGCCTTCCTGCTTCATGTTCGGGAAAATGGCGGGCAAGGCGGCTCGTCGGAAATTGGCGTCGACGAGGAGCACGCGGCGTCCGCTGAGTGCGATCGAGATGGCGAGGTTTGTGGCGACGGTCGTCTTACCGTTGTCGCCGCTGGGGCTGGTCACAAGGATGACGCCCTGCTGTTCGGCCGGCGCGCTGAAGAACAGATTGGCGCGCAGGCTGCGGAACGCCTCGGCCACGATCGAGTGCGGTGCATCGAGGCAGGCCGTTTCGACGCGCTCGAAGACGACTTCGTCGTCGTCCGTCGATGGAATGGTTCCGAGGACCGGGAGCTGCGTTCGCGAGACGTCGCGCGGCGTTCGAACCGACTTGTCAGTGACATCGAGCAGGAATGCGAGCGCGATGCTGAGGCCGTAGCCGAAGAGTACGCTGGCAGGCAGGTACATCGTCAGGTTCGGGCTGCTGATTCGTTTCGGGATGACGGCGTTGTCGACGGCGTCGATCCGGACCTTCTTGTCCTGTCGAAGCTGAATCTCGAGGCGGTTTTTCTTTTCCTGCAGCAACTGGAACTGATTCGTGAGCAGCTTCTGCTCGTTGAGGAGGCCGTCGAGAATGGCGAGCTTGTTGTCTTTGTCGCGCTGCTGGCTCATGGCCCGGCTGAGCTTGTCCTTGGCCTGGACGAGCATTTCGCTGGCCCGCGTGTAGTTCCGTTTGGATTCTTCGAGGCGCCGGCGTTGAAGGTCGACGATTCGCTGGGCCTTGGCGGATTCGAGATTCTGGAACGCCGTGTCGTAGCCCGCCTTGGCGGACTTGTACATGGCGTGGTTTTCCATGAACCGCTCGCCGACGAGGTCGAGATTGCGTCGTGACTCCTGCAGCTGATATTCAAGCCGCTGGATTTGCGGATCCAGCTTGAGCAATTCCTGCATCTGCTGGTCGATCGGAACCTGATCGGGCGTGAGTGACTTCTGCTCCTCCCAGACCGATCGGAGTTGGTCGACCATCAGTTCGAGGTCGGTCACATGAGCCGTGAGTTCGGCGACCTTCATGTCGATCTGGCCGCCGAGGGATCCGTATTGAGAGTTCTGAATGTAGTCCTGGATTTCCTTGGATTTGGCGTCGAGCGCTCGCTGGGCGATCTCGAATTCCTTGCTCATCTCTTGCATTTGAATCTGGATTTCGCTGCTCGATCGCTTGTTGACGACGTCGAGGTATTCCTTGACGACGATGTTGACGATCTTCGGCACCTCCGCCGGGATGCGCCAAGTTGCCGAGACGCGAATGATGTTCGAATCCCGAATCGCGGAAACGGACACGATGTCCGCGAGCAAGTCGCGGACATTTTCATTCTTCCGCTTCGCTTCGGCGTCGGCCTCCCTGTACCAAGTCGTATCTCGAAGGCCCGGGTTGAGCAGCGCGTTCTCCATAACGCTGGATCCCGTGACCATCAGCACCTGGTTCTGGATTTCTCGCTGGATCGCCTGAGCGTCGATGTGTTCTTCGTACGTCTGCGCCGTGGGATCGCGCATGTTCAGCGACGTGACTTTGATGAGGGCCGCGGCCGAATAGCCGGGGTGTTTGATGTACCAGTACAGAACGCCGCTGATGCCGATCGCGGAGAAAAACGACCCGATGAGAATGATGAAGAGCATTCTCTGGCGCAGGACCCGCCAGAGATCGGCCGGCGTAAACCCGGCCGGCATCTGCGCGGACGCGGACGGGGGACCGGCCAGCGCCATTCCCTCGCCGAAAGTCGGAGTTGCCGCCGTCAGCGTCGTCATTCAATCAACCTCTTTGCCGTCCCCTTGATTGGGTCCTCGTCGGACAGTGACTTTCGGGGGCGGAACCTAACGCCTCGCCGGGAGTCGGATGTCTTGCCGGCGCATTTTATGCGCGATCGAATCAGGGCGTCTTTCCGCAATCGCGATCGACCAGCTTCTCGGTCTCTTCTATCTTCGGCAGATAGGCCTGTGCGGCTTGTTTATCACCCGGGGATATTCCTTCATTGATTCTCTTATTGATGTCGTCGCGCAGGTATTCGAGCCGTCGCTTGGCGTCGTCGCATTCGCCGCGCATCGCGTGCACTCGGGCGAGGTGGAGCAACACGTCCGGGTGTTTTCCATCGATGTCGAGTGCGCGGAGCAGGGTTCCCGCCGCCTCTCCGAGCATACCGTTCAAGGCCTGAATCCACCCGTACGTATCGAGGATATCAGCATTGTTAGGCTGCAAGCGGCTCGCCTGTTTGGCATAGCTGAGCGCCTCTTTCGGCATTTCCAGCGTTTCCGCCAGCAGGTAGGACAGGTTGTTCAGAACCATTGGGTGGTTGGGATCGATTTTCAAGGCCTCGATGTACTCTTCCTTCGCCTTCAACGGTTCGTTTGTCGCCGTGAGGAGCATCCCCTTGGAGAGATGCGCGAAGAGAAGATCGCCGTCCCGCACAGCTTCTTTCTGGATTCCGTCGCAAACTTCGATGGCTTCGGGAATTCTCTTGTTCATCCACAGCAGGTGTACCATGGCGCGTCGTTTTAGCAGGTTGGACGGGTCGGATTCGGCGGCCCGTTTCATTTCGTCCATCGCGCCTTCGGGGCCGAGGGTCGTCAACATGTCCTGGATGATCTGGTTGTACGTGATGAAATTGTCCCCGGCGGATGAGAGCGCTCCCTTGAACGACTCGATGCATCGCGCCGAATCGCCCTTCTGATGGTAGGCCCACGCCAGGTCCGACAGGCCGGTCGGTACGCGGCTGAGCGCTGTCGGCGTTATTTTCTGCGAGGCGTAGTCGATGATCCCCTGTGCGTCGTTACCGGCTCGCAGTGCCGCGAAGAGTTCGCGAACCGCATCCGGCTGGTTCTGGGAAAGTTCCGCCGCCTTCAGGTAGCCTGTCGCGCGTTTTCGGATATCGCGCGAAATATCGCCGAGCTGTCCGAGGAGCATGGGCCATTGGTAGTCGCGCGGGTTGGTTCGCATGTATCGATAGATGAGATCCTCGGCCTCCTGGTATTTCGCGGGCCGGACGCGCATGTAGGCGTCGATCAGCGCCTGGGCGACGCGGTCCTGCGTCGGATCGTCCTTGAGAATGTCGTTGAGTTCATTGATCGCGTCGTCGAATCGTCCCACTTCGATGAGTGCGTCGGCGAGGAGGATGCGATGTTGGAAGTTGAATGCGGTCGGCTTGACTGCCTTGGCCCGCTGAAGGTCCTGGATGGCGAGTTGGTATTTGTTCTGCAAGACGTACAGCTGGCCGCGCTGCCAGAGGGCGACGGCATTGTCCGGATCCTTCGCGAGGTGCTCGTTGAACGCCTCTTCCGCCTTCTTGATGTCGCCGGCGACACGATGCCATGCGCCGATGTAGATCATGCCCTGGTCGTCCTCGGGATAGGCGGCGACGTATGAGTCGATTTCCGCCTTGGCCCGATCGAGCTCGTTCATCGCCAACAGCGCCGCGATCTTCCTTGACTGGGCATTCTGGGCGTGGGTTCGATCCAGCTCCGGTTTCGCGAGCATCTTGTCGAGCGCGGCGATGGAGTCGTCGTATCGTTTCGCCTTCCGATAGAAGTCCGCGGCGAGCGACAGGATGTTCGCCGAATCGTCGAAGCTCATGGCCATGCGATAGTACCGATCCGCCGTGTTGTACCGGTCGAGACCCGCATAGAACTCGGCAAGCGAGACGGCCAGGATTGCTTTGGTCGCCTTGTCGTCGGTATTGCGCAATTTCTCGGTCAGCAGCGCCTCGCCTTCCTGGGGAAGGTTGACGTCTTCCGATGCGAGGAAGTTGGCAACTTCGCGAAGGAGCCCGAGATCGTCGGGGGATTTTGTGAGGGCGTCGCGATAAGCCTCTTCGGCCTTCTCGTATTCAGCAACTTTCGGATCCTTATAGAGCCTTGCGAGCATCACGATATTCGAAACGTCGTCGGGATTGTCCTGGCGTGCTTTGACGCGCCCAGGAATGCCCTCGACAGGATTGTCCTGTTCCCGGATGACTTGTCGCATTCGAAGGACCCAATCGTCATTCGGCATCGCTCGCTCGGCGACGGCGAGGTAGCGTCGCGTCGCGGGGGCGTCGTTTTCGTCGTGAGCGATCTGAGCGCGCATCCTCGCGGCGTGTCCGTTGGTCGGGTTGATTTCGAGGGCTCGCTGGAGTTCGTTCTTGGCCTGCTCTATGTCGCCGAGAATGACGTAGGCCTGTGCGAGATATGTCCAGGCGATGGAATTGCTCGGGTAGATATCGAGGCCTTGTCGCAACAGCTCAACGCTTTCCCGGAGCGTTCGATCGGCGCCTGGATCCTGGGCCTGGCGCAGCGATTGACCGCGGGCGAGGGCCAGTCGGCCTTGGGCGATTTTGCCGCCCGCGCCGTCGAAATCGTGTTCGGCGAACTTGTCGACATATTGTTGGGCCCGATCCCAGTCGCTTTGGCGCAAGGCCAGAGAGAACTGCAATTCGATGATTCCGGGGTTCGCGGGATCCGCCTTTTCGGCAAGATCGAGATACTCGCGCTCCTTGGCGGGATCCTCGTGGTTGCGGTAATAGGCGGCGTATTCGAAGTTGCGCGTCTGTTCGTCTTCAATCGATGCGATCAGGTTCAGGAGTTTGTCGTCCCGCTCCTTCGACGGCGGTGCGAGCGCGATTTCGAATCGCCTGAAGTCGCGATTGTCCGGGTAGCGGGCGACGAGATCGCCGACGACGCTACGGGCTTCATCCATTTTTCCCGCACTTTGAAGCACGTGAATCAGGACCTGCAGCACGTTGGTGTTGTCGGGGTTTTCATCCAACAGCGCGCGGGCCTGTGTTTCGGCGCGAGCGTAGTCCTTTTCGAGCGTGATCATGTAAACGCGGCGCAGCTTGTCTTCGAGCGTATTGCCCTCGCTGATTCGATCGCTGATCTGTTTGGCGAGTTCGGGTTGACCGAGCCGGGAGTACGCGTCGATCAGCAGTTGGTTGGTGATTCGGTTTTCGGCGAGAGCCACGCGCAGGCCCTCGGGTCCGTCGGGTTTCAGGTATTTGAGCGCTTCGGCGGGACGATTCTGCTGAAGGAGCACCTGCCCCATTCGGAGATAGACGCCCGGATCGGGATTGCGCGGCGCTGCGGCGATCGCCTGCTCGAGCATTTCCTGAACGCGCCCCAGCTGGTTCTGACGGGAATACAGGTCCGCCATCAATCGCAGCAGCGGGACGTTGGCCTGCTGATTGCCCGCCTTCATCGCGGCCTCGCCCTGGCGCGTGGCCTGGATCACTTCACCGCGTGCGTTGAGCAGTTCGGCGTCGAGGTACAAGGCGATCTGGGAGTTTGCCGGGACCTCTTCCTTCATCTGATCGAGCCATTCCTCGGCCTTGGCGAGCCATTTGTTCTTGTCGTCGTCCTTCGTGGCGGTTGCGGCGTCACGAATGTCCGCGAGGAACAGACTTTTGACGAGTTCGACGCGGGCGTTCCGGTTCGCGAGTTCCCGGAAATGGTCCGATTGTTTGATTTGCTTGAGGCCTTCCTCGTAGAGATCGCGTTGTTTTTCGCGAAATAGATCTTTCGTCTCGGGGTCTTCCGATAGTGCCATTTGCATTTCGTAGATGTTGCCGAGGTTGAGGTAGGCCGCCCCGCTCGCGGGGTCGAGTTCGAGGGCCCTCTTGAGATAGGTTTCCGACTTATCCAAGTCCCGCTCGATGTCTTTCGAGACGCGACCTGTATAGAGCATCGCCAGGGCGATCAGCGGCGCCGAGTCGACCATGTCCGCCTCAGTGATCTTCTCCAGCGCTGCGCGGGCTTCATCCACCTTGTCGTCGAGGAGCAGCAGTTGGGCGCGGATCATTTCGATCTCTTCGATTTCCTTTTGCTTATTGTCTTCACGGGCGCGTTTGAGGGCCGCTTCGACCATCGCGTAGGCCGTCTCCATGTCCGTTCGGGCGTCGTCGGCGTTGCGTTTGAGCTCCTTCTCTTTGGCGTTGCGCCAAAGTTCGCGCGTCAATCCCCGAATCGTGTCGACGTCGGTCGGGTCGAGTTCGGACGCTCGATGCAACGCCTCGATTCCCTTGTCGCGATACGTCGGATTCGTGTCGCTGAGGGTCAGCAGTGCGAGTCCCTTGGCGGAATTCGTGATCGCCAGTTCCTGAAGCTCGGGGTAGTTGGATGCCGTGTTGGCCGCATCGAGGACGCGCTGCCAGGCGATGTTGCCGCCGAAGAGCTTCGCGATCTCCATCTCGAGTCTTAGCGTCTGGACGTGCGCAGGCGCGTATCCGGGCTGGTTGTTCAGGGCGTCGGAGAGAAACTGGCGAGCGTTGCCGATTTCGCCCGCTTCGATCGCGCAGCGGGCGGCGGATACGAGGTATTCGGGGTTCTTCGTGTCATCCTTCAGGTAGGCCCGATGATAGGCCCGCATCGCTTTCACGTTTTCGCCGTTCTTCTCGAGTACTTTGGCTTCTTCGACGAACAGTTGCGGATCGGAGCCGGGCAGGTTCTGCACGAGTACGAATCCGGCGGCCGCCAGAAGCACCATGAGCGTCACGACGAGCGATCCGACGAGTGATTTATTGAGTTTCTTGGCCATGCGTAATTCCCGCTTTCATTCCCCTGCGATGTCGTCCCGGGACGGGACGTGGTTCGTTCGTCTATTTCGTAATCGAATCTGCCGGCGCCGACGTGCTTGAATTCTCGTCGCCACGTTCACTGCCGCGCGGCGGCCAGTAGTTTTCAAAGAGGACGCCGATCGTGGCGTCCATCAGTTCCTTCGCACGTCGATCCAGTTCGGGGTCCACGGCGTTCAGCCTGCCCGAAAACATGATCTCCAGTTTTGAATAATAGAGCCGCGCGTCGCGCGGGTCCGCCATCTTGAGGCGGGCGGTCTGTCTGCCGTTGTGAAACGTCCCGTTCACGTTGATCGTGTAATAGACCACATTCTTCAGTTGTTCCTCCTTTTTAGGAAGGAACGCAAGTCGGCGGACGTCGATGTCCTCGTCGAGCGAGTCCATATGAAACGTCAGCGAATCATCCCCTGCAGGAATCAGGCCTGCCTGCGGATTACATTCTTCCGGTACGTGCGGCACCTGGTCCTGAACATTCGTATAGTACGTGACAAAGAGGTTGACGAGGTTTCCGTCTTTCTCCTTGACGCGCCGATCGCGGAGCGTCCACTCGATATATTCTTCCGTTCCCAGTTCCGACAACAAGTCGGTGGAGAGTCGCTGCGACGCAACGAGCTCGTAGTCGCCAAGGGATGCCGGCGACATGTCGATCAGCGGTTTGCGGATCGGCAACGGTCCCTTGATGATTGTGAAGGACCAAAGTTCCGTCGCAATCGCACTGCCGCCGAGGACGATGACGGCGAGCGAAAAGTAAACGGCCTGACGCGTGTTGTGTGTCATTAATGCGGAAATCCCCCACTCATGATTCTGCGGCGGCGTCCTGCTCTTCCACGACCAGATGATCGAGGACCCAGAGCAGGCCCATGTACAGTACGAACCCAAACGCGAACATGATCAGTCCAAGTAGTGTATGGGGCGTTCCTTTTGCCAGATCTTCATGACCATACATCTGGAGGCAGCCCGTGATGATCACCCTCAATATGTTGCACATCAGGGCGACGGGAACCACAAATACTGCCATTGCGACGCGTTGCCACGTGGGTCTGGGCGTGATGTAGGCCAGCGCGAGGCCCAGGGCGACGAACGCCATCAGGGAGCGCATGCCGCTGCAGGCGCCAGCGACCGTGAACGCCCCGGATTCGCCGCCTTCCATCCAATAGCCGATCTTGATTCCCTCGCGCTCGATTTCCAGCACTCCGGGGAAGAGATTAAGAAACCAAGTGGAAATGGCCGCAGCCATCTGTTGAAGCGGATGGGTGAACTGCCGGTAGAGGCGATCGGGGGGCGGCACAGCGAGGAAGAAAAATGCGATCGGAAAGGCGGTCACCCAAAGTGATCGCCAGCCGCGCAGCAGCAGGACGAGTCCCGCGATGACGCCCATGATCGACAGTGACTGCGGATAGCCGATCTTGGCGATGATTGCGAAAAAGTAGCCGCCGAGGCTTGCGACGAGCAGTGCGAGCCCCCAGAGAGAGCCTTCGTGTCTGCCCAGCAGCAGCTCCGATCGCCGCATATGAACGAGGTACAGGCAGAACGGCACGATCAGGAAGCCGTGGGACCAGTCCGGCGTCTGCCAGAAGTGGAGGAACCGCTTGTACTGGTCCCAGTAGATCCAGGAAATCAGCGCGACGAGGATGACGAGCTTGATTGCGCCGGTCGTGCCGAGCGCTTCGGCCCAGCTTGGGGCCGCGCGCTCGGCGGCAGGTCTTGCCGGTGCGTCTTGTGGATTCAGCTCGCTGATGCCGGTCGGGGCCTCCATTGCAAACTACCCCTTCCGCGGCGCGACGCGCCGTTCCCGTTGTCGCAATCTGTCATCGCGATTCATTGTTGTCGTGGCGATCAGATCGGCAGGCCTCTCAGCTGAGATTCCTGGAGTTCGCGCTGTCGCGTCTGCTCGCGGGCAGAGAACGTGTCGCTGTCCGCGAAGTTGCGATCGTAAACGAATCCAAAGCCGTAGCTCATGCGGAACGCGTTGCGGAGAACGGCAAGGAAGATGTGAATCGGTGTCGATCCCACATTGATCGTGTCGTTCGGCCGGACATAAAAGTCCGGTGTGTCGCCCGCGATAATCGCGTCCAGATCGATCTGTATCGTCTGCTCCTCGTCTTTGCTGATCCGGCGAACCAGGTTCGCTCGAGAGGGTTCTGCAAGCGGCCCGAATCCTCCCGCCGAGACCAGGGCCTGTTTGACTGTCAGTGCACGCCCGTCCAACTGATAGGGACCGGGGCTCTGGACGTTTCCGCCCATGTAGTATTGGCCGATGTTCGGAATCCGAACACGAATCAAATCGCCCGGCCGAATCACGACATTGTATTTCGGATCGCCCGCTAGCAAAGCCTTGGCGGGAATGGCGATGATCCGAACGTCGGAACCGCCCATTTCCGGGGAGATTTCTTCGTCCGGCATCGTCGTCGGTGTGTTTGGAGTCACAGGTACGGTAGTTGGCATCGGCCGGGCCGGGGCGATTGACGGGATTTTCGTCGATTCGACCACTTTCCACTCGCCAGTCGTCGGGTCGAACACGGGCTCCGCGGCGGGACCGCCGATGGGGCCGGACTCCAGTCGATCCAACTCGCTGTTGCGGGGTCCGGCCTGGGCGACTCTCGTGGGCCCATTCGGGCCGCGGCCCATGTCTGACAGCGTGTAATTCTGATCGGACCAAAGTCCCTTTCGACGCGCTTGTGCATCGCCCATGGACGCACCCGAGGATGGCGGGGCGCCCTCATCGCGGCGGAAAATGTAGATTGTGTCGACCTGCGTCGGGAGTCCGCCGACGGCGCCGACGGCGTTCATCAGTCGATAGTCGGGTCGTGTGATCGGATAGTTCCCGGGCTGCTGGATGGAGCCGACAATCGTGAACTGTTGCCCCTCGCTGCGCAAAACCGAGACTTGAACATCGGCATTGTCGAGGATCTGACGCTCACTGAGGAGTCGTTTGAGCTCCAGCTCGAGTTCGCGCGGCGTCAGGCCGGCGATGCGGACCGGCCCGAGCGACGGAAAAGTCTCTTCGCCGGAGGAACGCACTTGAAATTGCTGTTCTGAAGTGACGCCCGGTGCCAGGAGTTCGAAGATTGAAACGCGAAGGATATCGCCGGCGTTGAGCTTGGGCTCGACGTACATTGGTTCGAGATCTTCCGCCGACGGTTCTTCCGCATCGATCAGTTCGTCCGGCTCCTCAAGCAACGACATCACGGAGAGGATCTCCGTCGTCTTGCCGTTTCGATAGTTGCCGGCCTGCGACGGATCCAGGAATCCGTTGTTGATCCAGCTCGGGATTCGGAAGTCCTTGCTGCATCCCGCCAAGACCAATACGAGGCAGAACGCAGTGAGGCCCGTGACGCGGCAATGCCCCGTCATTGGCGCTTGAACCGGATTGGGCGTATTGACTGTGATGGTCTTTCTGATCAGCGAATCGAGCATATTTGCCGCTCCCAATTGCAAGGCGAAGCGATTGTTATCATCCCTGTCGTTCGCTGTATCGTCCGGGCTGCAACCCGATAAAACTTATAAGTGCCGAGAATCTGGCAAAATCAGGATCCTCGATGCTCGCTTTATGAGACGCACTCCGGCGTGACGTCTGATAAAAGCAAGTTGCCGTCGCGGGTTGGTTTGTGTCCGAATAAAAACCCACTCTAGTTGCCGTGCGTGCGGTGGTCTTCATGTTGCTATAGCGCAATTGTTGCGCTCGCGCACGGGTTTCGTACGTCGTCGCCCAGCTTCTGTTCAGCCCGACTTTTCGCTCCGTCGATGTGAGGAGGGCGGCCGAAACGTCGGCTTCGTCGCATTCGTTCAGTGGAGTGCGATTGGAGCGGACCGAATCGGTACGTTGATGGGAGCGACATCATGGACGAAGTCGTCATTTTCGGCGCCGGCGGCCACGGCCGCGTTGTACTCGATATTCTCGCGCAGGCCGAAAGCTACAAGCCGATCGGATTCCTCGACAACAATCGGCAGTTGCATGGCCGGCGCGTCGACGGATTGAAAGTCCTCGGCGGCATGGACATGGCGGCGAGTCTGTACGCCGATGGTGTGCGGCGCGCGATCATCGCCATCGGCGACAACGGCGTGCGGCGCGATATTGCGCGATCCGTGGAAGCCGCGGGTTTCGAATTGGTCAACGCGGTGCATCCATCCGCCCGGTTGGCCACCAACGTGACGCTCGGCAAGGGGCTTGTGATCGCCGCCGGCGCGCTGGTCTGTGCGCACGTGCAGATCGGGGATTACGCAATTTTGAATACTGGCTGCATCATCGATCATGAATCGATGATCGGCATGGCCGTGCACATCTGTCCGGGCGTGCGACTTGCCGGGCATGTCGTCGCGGAGTCCGGCGCTTTTGTCGGTATCGGCGCCACGATCGTGCAGAACGTTCGCGTCGGATTTGAGGCGATCGTCGGTGCGGGGGCCGTCGTGGTGCAGGACGTGGAGCCGATGACGACAGTCGTCGGCGTCCCGGCGAGACCGATCAAAGATGCACCGAGCGTGGACGAGTTCACTGCATTGCTTTCTCCGGTCGGCGCTGATCCGCGCGATCCGATGGCGCTGCGGCAATAGTTGTGTCGTTGTCTTGATGTCGTTGGCAGTCACGCCGACGTGCGTCGCCGTCTTTTCAGAGTTGTTCGGCGAAGCTCAGTTCGTGGCCGTCGGGATCGCTGACATGAAAGTAGCGTTCGCCCCAGGCGGCATTTTTCGGCGGCGCGTCGGCCGGAATCCCCTCTGATATCAGGCGATTGTGTTGTTCGTCCGCATCGGCGACGCGGAAGATTACGCGGCCCCAGTGCGTCCGGCGGTAATGGTCGTTTTCAATCAGGTTTACGAACGCATCGCCCGCCTGGAGCGTCGTGAACTCCGCTTCAGGACCGCCGAAAGTCACGTCGAAGCCGCATCGTTCGTAGAATTCGACGGATTGTCGCATGTCGCGGACGAATAGCGTGATGGCGCTGATGTGTTGGATCTGCATCGGCGACTTTCAATTGGGTTGAGTTGTGTTCTTCATAGCGACGCCGCATTCCGGGCACTTGCCGCTTTCGTTGCCGTTGAGATTGTAACCGCAGCCGAGGCAGTGTTTCCCAGCGGCAATGTTGCGGCGCCGCGGCCACAACGGCCATGCGAGGGCGGCGGCGATGTGCAGCCAGTGTGGAATCGCGACAGCGAACATGGGCCAGGCGATGGAAACGCCGGGCGCGCTCCAGAAGCGCCCTCGCGGCGACGCGAATTGAATCCGCGTCGTCTTGATGTCGTCGAAGATGCCTTCGAAGTAGAGACCGCTCTCGGTGAGGATGACGCGAAAGGTCAGCACTTCGACGGAAAGCGAGCCGATAAACGTGACGATCGCGAGACCAAGCAGAATCGCGAGGGGGATGAGCTTGCGAGAGTCAGGCCGGGGCATGGGGCGTCGTTTTTGATGGGCCCGATTGCTCGCCGCACTCCGGGCATCGGCCGCTTCGGTTTCCAGTCAGATCGTAGCCGCAACTCTCACAAGCGCCGTGTATTGGCTGCCGATGTTGCGTTCTCGTGCGGCGACGGAGGCTCAGCCACAGCGGAAAGGTCGCCAACACGATCAGCCAGAGCGGAAGAACCTGAACACCCGCCGAGAGGTACGGCCACTCGAACCGATGGGACATTTCGGCGCGCGGCCAGTTGATCTCGAACGGCACATCCGCCAGGTAGTCACTGTTGCAGTAGATGTTCCCTCCCTGAATTCGGACGAAGTACCCGCGTCCCGCTACGATGAGCGGCTGAAGGGACGAAATCCCCCATGCTGCGATCGCCGCCACCCAGATTGCGAGGAGGATGAACCGAACGCTGGTCATCACGGTGCTCGGACACGAACCGAGGGTCCATGGCGGCCCTCGCTGACGATCGAGTCAGATTCGGGGAAAGTTGAGTGATTTTCCGGGACACTGCCGAAGGAGGGACTCGAACCCTCACTCCCTTGCGGGAATCGGATTTTGAATCCGACGCGTCTGCCAATTCCGCCACTTCGGCTCGAAGCCTTGGGATAATACGCGACAATTCCGGGATCGAAAAGCGGCGTCGGCAAACTGGTACGCGATGCCGGCGGCATCCGGAATTGGGGCTGGCGGGCCCCCCGCCCGTCTTGGGAGCCCTGATGGGCCGGCAGGCATGTGTCGGGGCGCGGCGGGCGATCTTGCGGATTTCACACTCAGGGGATATATTACGGGGCTCGAAAGTTTTGGAGGCAGACGAACGTTATGGCCATTGATATCAAGCCCGGCAGCAAGATCAAAGTGACACTCGAAAAGGCGCCATCGAACGAGGCCGCCTCCAAGACGCTCGCGCGTATTTTCCGGTCGAACTCGGCCGGTCGGCAGGCTCGGCGGGTGCGCAAGGCCCTGCGAACGTCTGCGTTTGAAGGCAGGCAGCGCGGCGGCCGCATCTGGCGGGTCATGCCGAAGGCGCCGCGGCTCTGTCAGCCGGAAAAAGGCACGACCTGCGAGCTGACGGCAACGACGCAGTTGATTCGCGATCTCAACAGCGTCGAGCGCTTCGTCAAGGTCTCCTGACGAGACCGCTCGAACTGATTGAACGAACTAACTCAAGGCGCGACGACTGATTTCGTCGCGTCTTTTTTCATGTCCGATTGCGACCAGATTTCCAATTCGTGAATGGACCAGTGGAACTTCGGGTCCTGTTGCGCGTTCGTGAGGCGGATACGCCGGATGGGCGCGTCGATTTCCTCAAAGCGAATCGTCGTGCGCGGGCCTTCCCATACGGACAACCCCGAACTCGACCAAATGTCATTGTCTTCCGTCTGAACTTGTGCGTAGAGCTCGTGGCTCCAGTCGTCGGGCCAGATCGGTGTGTTGAGCACGATCGAATCGAGGCGCGTCGGCGTCTTCAATTCGATCAGGATCTGCCAACCGGGCTCGCGCGGGCTTGACGACATCCAGTGCGTCGTCGGATCGCCGTCGGTCGCCAAAGCGGCGCGATCTTCGCCGTTCGGGAACACGATGTCGAAATCGCTCGGCGGCACTCGTACGGGGCGGGGTCCGTTGTCGAAGAACGCCAGGATCGCGTCGCGCTGATCGACGACGGCCAGGTTGGGCCATCGACCTGCGAGCAAGTTCAGGATTTCCTCGATCCTGCCTCGGTTGAAATGCGTCACGGGAATCCAAATCCGTCGATGGTGTTTCGCGGCGTTGGCGAAGCTCTTGAGGAGTACAGTGTCACTCCAGGCCGACTTCAGAATCTTGTAGTCGACCGGGGCGTTGCGTGTGTAGTACTTGAACGCGTGTTCGGTGTGCTTGTCGATCAAGACGACGGCGTCATCTTTGCGATAGTCGTCGAGCAATCTCGCGACGAGGGGGCGCAGCTCCTCGCGGGCCTTGGGGTCTGAGCGTTCCTTTTCGATACGAGGCAGCGCCAAGGCGATCGCCAAAGCGCCGAGAAGCATGGGCGGGATGCCGCGCGCGGCTCGTGCCTGCCAGGGACCTTTGGCCGGGGATGCGGACGACTTCAGGTTTCGAAGAACTCCGAGCGCGCCGCAGACAGCATCTGCGCTGAACGCCACGAGCAGGATCGTAAAAGGAAGCATGAACAGATTGACGCGGACGGCGCCGAACGGAAACATCCGTTGCGTCGACAGCGTGAGCGCGACAATGCCCGGCATGAGGACGAGCGTCAGCAGCTGCAGCGGCCGCGTGATCGCAAGACGCAGCGCACCGATTGCGGCAAATCCAATGACGATCTTGTTCCACGCGATCAACGACTCGCCTGTGTTATTGCGGACATTCGGCAGCGTCTCGTTAAGCCAGCCGAAGAACCACTTGAAGAAGCCGACGATGTGACCGATTGCGTAAGGCGCCAAGACGCCGGGGGAAGCGCTGCTCGGAAAGAACTCGTCCCAGAATGCAACGAGCCGCTCCGACGATTGATGTCTCAGGATCAGCAAGTAGATCGCAGAGATTCCTGCGAGCCAGATTCCGATGACGACGACGCTTCGCGTCAGCAACGCTCGTGGGTTTTCTTCGGCGGATGTTGATCGAAGTCGGAGCACGGCGTGGATCGCCATGTAGAAGCATGCGCCGGGCAACGCCAGCGCGATTGTCTGAGCGAAGCCGAAAGCGATGAGTGTGCCGAATGCCAACACGACGGCGAACGGCCAAGTGGGTTTGTCGACGAATCGACTTACGGCAACGAGGAAGAGCGGAATCCAGAACGTATCGCCGGCGTATTGCTTGAGTTCTTTGGCATACTCGATGGAGACGGGGTTGAACGCAATCAGGATGGCGGCAAACAGGGCCGTGAATGTCGTGGCGCCCAGGCGGCGTGCCAACAGCCAGATGGTGACGACGCTGCCGGCGGAGAAAAGCGCCGGCACCAGTCTCAGCACGAATTCCGAGTCGCCGAGAATGCGTGTGAGTGCGTGGATGGCGAGGCTGAGGAGAAATGGCGTCGAATTGGGGGCCGCACTGCCGGGGCCCAGAAAGACCACATCCGACAATGAGTCGCTCAGGAGTGTGTTTGCGAGCCACGCTTCATCCAGCCAGAGCGAATGGCGGCCCAGGTTCCACAGGCGCAACCACGTGCCGGCGATAGTGACGGCGACGAGCAGTACGATCGCCCAGCGAGGGGATCGGACCTGTTCGGGCGTCATCGGATTGGCGTTGTCGTCGTGCATGTTATCGAACATCTTATTCGGTCGAGGGGCAGCCTGGGCCGCAAGATTCGGGTTACGGGTACGTTACAGCGGTCTCCACGTTGCCGGGGTATATTAACGGGTATCTCGTTTCCCAGAATCGACTGTCAACCTTGTGCGGATCATGAGCCTGCACATCTATTCAACTGGAGGTCGCTCACCCATGAATGATCGAAAACGAACATGGTGGTTGCACTGCATTGTCGCCGTTTGTATTGCGTCGGGACTGAATCTCGCCGCGGCGCGAACGTTTGGCGACGAACCGAAGCCGGACGAGAAGAAGCAGGCGGAGCCGGTCAAGGACGCGCCGAAGGCTGATGAAATGAACGAAGATCAGCCTGTGCCCGAGAAGATGACGCCGCGCAGAAATCGGGAGGCGGTGCCGCAGCCCACGGTCCAGCTTAAACCGGGCGAGATGCCGATCGCGACGTTTGAGACGCCTGTGTACGACTTCGGTCAGGCACGAGCCGGCACGGAAATCACGCACGACTACAAATTCAAGAACACGGGGACGGGAGATCTCGAGATACTCCGCGTCAAGCCGGGATGCGGCTGCACGACGGCGGGCGAACACACGAAGATCGTCAAGCCGGGCGGCGAAGGCGTCATTCCAATCAAGCTCAAGCCGGGCGATCATGCGGGGCCGGTCAACAAGCGCATCACTGTCTCAACGAACATTCCAGGCAAGGACTCCACGATCATTCTGGAGATCAAGGGTACTGTCTGGTCGCCGGTTCAAGTCACGCCGAGGAGCGCCGCATTCGGACGTCTGACGCCGGATCGCGCGGCGGCGGGCACGACGCGCACGCTGACCATCGTGAACAACCTCGATGCCGCGATGAAGCCGGGCGCCGTCAGTTCATCGAACGACGGGTTTGTCGGCGAGCTCAAGCCGCTCGAGGATGGCAAGAAGTACGAACTCATCGTGACGCTGACCGACAAGATTGTCGGCGGTAATAATTCGGCGAAGCTGATGTTTGACACGGGGCTCGAAGATCCGAAGTCGGTCGACGTCCAGGCGTATGCATTCATGTCGCCGCCTGTGGATGTCACACCGGCCAAGTTGGTGTTGCCGAAGCCGCGGAGCGCCGAACTGGTTCGCACGTTCTATATTCGCAGCAACACGCCCAAAGCGCTCGAAGTCACGGACTTGAAATGCACGACTGACGCACTGAAGCTCGAACTTGTGGACCTGAGAGGGGACAAGCGGACCTATCGCCTTTCGGTGACGATCCCCGCCGCTTATGAGCCGCCGGCGCAGGGCGACGAGATCTCGTTCAAGACGGACGAACCTTCGATGCCGATCGGGTCGATTCCCGTGACAGGGACACTCACGACCGGCGATCAGCCGATGCCCACGAAATCCTGATCCACGGGCCGCCGTCGGCGATATCTACAACATTCCAATCACGCCCGGGCTGAAAGGTCCGGGCGTTTTTCTTGCGCGCTGCGGATCGCGCGGGAAAGCGACGAGTGAGTCAGGAGGCCTGTCGCGACTCGCCGGACGCCTGATCGGCGATCGTGTCGACGTCATCGTCTTCAATGGACGTCAATTGGCGTAACGGCACATGCAGCGGCGATGATTCGGGGAGGTCTTTTGCAGTCCGCGCGCCGAGGTCCATGAGTTTTCTGACGCCCGGGATGGCGCGGCGCTCCCAGCTGCCGATCGCGCGATTGTAGGAATCCGATGCCTTTTCCAGCCCCTTGCGAATACCCTCAAGATCGCCCGTGAATTTGCAGAGCCGATCGTAGAGCTCGCGCCCCGCTCTTGAGATGGCGACGGCGTTCTCGGCGATATCCTGCTGTTGCCAGCCCTGTCGGATGGCCATGAGCAGTGCGGCGAGCGTCGAAGGCGAGGCCATCAGAACGCGTTTTTCGATCGCTTCGCGTACGAGATGCTTGTCCTCAGCGACGGCGGCGGCGAAAAATGCTTCCGCCGGCATGAACATGACGACAAACTCTGGCGCTTTGTCGAAGAGTCTAGAGTAGTCCTTCTTGCTCAAGGCGTTCAGCGTCGTGCGGACGTCGCCCAGGTATTTCGTAAGGTGCTTTTGTCTCGACTCATCATCCGTCGCCTCGACGGCGTCGAGATAGGCGCTGATGTTAACCTTTGCATCAACGACGAGGATGCCCCCGCCCGGCAGCCGGACCGTCAGGTCGGGCCGGAGCGTGCCCGAATCCCCTTGGATCGAGACCTGTTCGTCGTAGTCGCAGAATGCGGACATGCCGGAGAGTTCGACGACGTTGCGCAGACCGACTTCGCCCCAGCGCCCCTTCGCGCCTGGCTGGCGCAAGGCGGCGGCGAGCTGCCGTGTCTCGGCGCCGAGCTTTTCACGCCCTTCGTCAAGTTTGACCAGCCGTTGCGCGATGTCGCCGTAGGCAGTCGCGCGCTTTTCCTCAAGCAGTTTGATGTTGGCTTCGTAGGTTTTGAGTTGTTCGCGCAGCGGCTTGAGTTTTTCTTCGGCGAGAATGCCGAAGCGATCGTTGTTGCGATCGAGGGCGCGCGCGGATAACGCCTCGAAGGACTCCTTCAGCTTGGTTTCCATTTCGGCGATCTGGCGGCGCTGCTCCGCGAAATGTTCGCGTGCGGCGTCGAGGCGGGCCTGCGCCTCGGCGTTGGCGACGCGCTCCTTGTTGACGGCTTCCTGCAATGCGGATCGTTCGTCGTCGCTGGCGCCCAGTCTGCTGCGAACCTCCTCAAGCGTCGCGGCCAGACCCGCGGCTTCTCGTGATGCGCCGGCGCGCCCGCGGAGAAATCCGACGTAGGCTCCGGTCGCCCCGCCGATGGCGAGCCCTGCAATGATCCATAGCGCTTCCATGGGGACTCAATTACCGCGCCGGAGCGGAGTGGGCAAGCGATGGGATGGCCGGCCGCAGCGAAACGGGCGAGGACGTCGAATTTGGGAAGCGGGCCCTGAAAACGGACGGCCGGGGCGCCGCGGACTGCGGCCCCCGCCCCGTCGCCTTTCTCTCTCGACTGCTGAGAGCCGTGGTCGTCGTTTGGGGCCGACGCATCGGCACGTGTTGGGCGTCGAATCGCTCGCAATCGCGGATGGACGTCGCGGCGAGTTGAATTCGGCCCCTCCAATTGGGTGGCGAACAGCCGTTTGCTTTCAAAGTCAGCGTCTTGGCAGCAATGTGATCGCATTGCCCGACGAAAGTCGTACCCGCAAATGGGCGGCGTCTGCCTTCGAATTGCCGCAATTACCAGAATTGAGTAAAACTCCGCAATCGGCGAACAGAAAAAAGTATGGGAATCACTGGCACACAATCGTTACAATGTTAATAGATGAGTGTATTGACACGTAAACAACGGGAGATTCGCCAGCGCGAGCAGCAGATCCTCGTCGTTGCCCGGCAGATGTTGCTGGAGCGCGGCTACCTCGGCCTGAACATGGATCGGATCGCGGAGGCGATCGGCTACTCCAAGGGCACTGTCTATCAGCATTTTTCGAGCAAGGAAGACCTGCTCGCGGCGCTGTGTGTGCAGACGAAGCAGAAGCGCGTCGAGTTCTTTGAGAAGGCTGCGCGATTCACGGGCAAGCCACGCGAGCGAATGACCGCGATCTCCCTGGCACACGAGCTCTTCATCTCGCAGTTCCCCGACTATTCCCGATCAGACGAGTTGCTGAATATTGAGTCGATCTTCGCCAAGGCATCCGAGTGTCAGCAGGACGCGATGCGCGAAGTCGAGGGCCGATGCGTTGACACTGTGTGCGGAATCGCCCAGGACGCCGTCACGTGCGGCGATCTCGTCATGCCGGCCAACTGGAATATCTACGACATGATCTACGGGCTGTACGGCATGTCTTACGGATGTCGCGCGGCGATTAAGAATTGCACGGCGTTGCACGAGTTGATGTCGCCTGACGATCGCGCGGCCTTGCGCCGAAACCAGGAAGCGTTGCTGGATGGCTGGGGCTGGCGGCCGCTTTCGTCGGACTGGGACTATGAAGCCACGCGAAAGCGCGCCGCGGCGGAAGCGTTCGGCGTCAGCGAACTTGCGACAGTGTCTTCGGGGACATAGCGAAAAAACGTCGCGCGGCCGGCGACAACCAAGACGACATCCGACGCCCTACTCGACGGTCACGCTTTTTGCGAGGTTCCGCGGCTTGTCCACGTCGCAGCCGCGCAGGACGGCCGCGTGATAGGCGAGCAGCTGCAACGGAACGATCGTAACCATCGGTTGAAGCGGCTCCGGCACATCCGGTACATAGAAAACGTGCTCCGCCAGATGGGCGATGTCCGTGTCCCCTTCCGTTGCCACGGCGATGACGCGGCCTTTCCTTGCCCGAACCTCTTCAATATTGCTGATGACCTTTTCGTATTGGCTGCCGCGCGTTGCGATGAAGACGACGGGCATGTCCTTGGTGATCAGTGCGATCGGTCCGTGCTTCATCTCGGCGGCGGGCATGCCTTCGGCGTGGATGTAGGAAATTTCCTTCAGCTTGAGCGCGCCTTCCAGGGCCGTCGGATAGTTGTAACCTCGGCCGAGGTAAAGCCAGTTTTCAGCATCTTTGTAGGTCGCGGCGACTTCGCGAATCGAATCGCTTTGCTCCGTGATCTGGCGGATGTGTCCGGGGATCCGACGCAGGGCTTCAAGATAGCCTTGCAGGACGGGTTGCGGCAGATCGCGCCGGCGACCGAGGTACAGGGCGATCATCGTCAGGACGAGGACCTGACCCAGATAGGCCTTCGTGCTGGCGACGCCGATTTCCGGGCCGACGTGCAGATAGACGCCGGCATCGGTTTCGCGCGCGATCGTCGAGCCGACGGCGTTCACGACGCCGAGCGCCAGCGAGCCCTTTTCTCGCGCCTCGCGCAGGGCCGACAGCGTGTCCGCCGTTTCGCCGGACTGACTCATGGCGATGACCACGGTGCCCGGGTCCATGATCGGATTGCGATAGCGGAATTCCGACGCGTATTCGACTTCCGTCGGGATGCGTGCGAGTTCTTCGAAGAGATATTCGCCAACGAGGCCGGCGTGCCAGGCCGTCCCGCAGCCCGTGATGATCAGTCGGCGTGTTCGCACGAGTTCGCGTGCATAGCTGGCGAGGCCGCCGAGGTAGATTCGGCCTTCCTCGATGTTGACGCGGCCGCGCATGCAGTCTTCCAGCGCGCTGGGCTGCTCGACGATCTCCTTGAACATGAAGTGCTCGTGGGAGCCGAGCTCGATGTCTTCGAGCGTCATTTCCAGTTCCGTCACTTCCTTCGTGACGGGCATGGCGTCGAGGGTCGTCGTGCGGAAGCCGTCCTCCCAGACGTTGGCGAGTTCGCCGTCAGACAGATAGATGACCTGTGTCGTATGTTGAATGATCGCGGCGGCGTCAGAGGCGACGACGTATTCATCGTCGCCGACGCCGATGATCAGCGGGCTGCCCTTTCGCGCTGCGATGATCCGGCCGGGTTCGTCAGCGCAGACAACGGCGATGCCGTAGGTGCCGCGAACGTCTCGCAATGCAGCGCGGACGGCGGCTTCGAGATCGCCCTTGTAAAAGTGGCCGATCAGTTGGACGAGGACTTCTGTATCCGTTTCGCTTTTGAACTCGACACCGCGATGTTCGAGATAGGTCCGGAGCGACTGGTAGTTTTCGATGATACCGTTGTGGACGAGGGCGATACGACCCGAAGCGTCGACATGCGGGTGTGCGTTGCGATCGTTCGGCGCGCCGTGCGTGGCCCAGCGCGTGTGAGAAAGACCGCAGGTGCCGGGGAACGCCTGATTGGCGATCTGTTGTTCGAGGACGGAGATTCGGCCGGCCGCCTTGGCAACGTAAAGATTGCCGCCGTTGAGGATGGCGATTCCGGCGGAGTCGTAGCCGCGATACTCAAGTCGCTTGAGGCTCTCCAACAGAATGCTTCGGGCCTCTCGGAATCCGGTGTATGCGACGATACCGCACATCAGGCGTTACTCCCCACAGGTGGTCGAACAATGCCGCAAACCCAACGGCGTCCGAAGTGTACATCGGCCGGGACAAACAGGCGGCCTAGTGTTATTTGGGCCTGCCGTCGCGTTGCCTTGTGACAGACGTTCCATTATTGCCGATCGGACGTGGAAATGGTACGCGGCCCGTGAACATCAGGTTCTGGCGGCGAGGGGCCAATTGCCGTTGAGCGTCGCGCTAGCGCCTGGTGCGGCTCATAATATGTTGCCGCAAAGTAACTTAAGCCGCCTTTGGGGTGAGAATCTATTGGGGTGGGATCTCTCGCCGCAGTTTTTCGATGAGCTGCCGTGTTTCGCGCGTCCGGCGATGGTCCAGGCCGTAAACATCGGCGAGTCGTTCATAGACTTCAGTTAGACGCTGGAAGTCGACCTGGTGCGTTGTCGGATCAGAGAGGATGACGGCCAACTGACGTTCCAGCCAGGCGCGCTTCCGATCGAAGGGGAATCCCGGCTTGTCGACGATTTCCAGCGCTCGGGACAGCCATTGTTGGGCGAGCAAGGGATCGCCTCCGGCGTTCGCGATCTCTGCCCGGCCTTCCAGGATTGACGCCCGGGTCAGGACCGCGTCAGGCGCCCATTGATCGATCCCCGGGTTGAGCCGATCGAAAATCGCTTCGGCACGCTCGAAGCGACTCGCCGCGATTCGGGAATGGGCAAACGCTTCAACGACGGAGAGTGCAGGGCCTGTCTTGTCGCTCGCCATTGCCGGCAGATGGTCGATCAGCTCATCACAGAGTGCGTCGGCATCGCGATCGGTCGATGGCGTCTTGATGTCGCACCAATCGAAGAATGCAGTGAAGGCGTCTGCGTAGACGTCGTCGGCCGCGTCGAACTGCCCCAACTGAACGAGCGTTTCCGCCTTCGCCCACAGCAGGTCGCCGATCTCCGATTCGCCGTGTGACGCTCTGAGACGCGGGACCAGTTCGTTGATTACGTCGAGATTCTCTTCATCGCGACCGACGACGGACAGTTGCGCCGAATAGCCGAAAAGACACTCGACATAGAATGGGTCATCGCGGCGGTTCGTGCGTCGAAACGTGTCGATTGCCTGGCGATACAGTTCGACGGCGTCGGCGTAGCGCCGTTGGCGCACGCGCATCCAGCCGAAATTGTGCAGGCAGGATGCTGTCTCGCGATCGTCCGGCCCGAGCGTTGCGTGGTACATGGCGATGGCCTCTTCGTAACACGCTTCCGCTAGATCCCACTGTGGCGGGTCTGTCGCCTGCTGGAGGGCGTAGGCCAGTTCCTTGAGGCTCTCGGCGATGCGGGCGTCGGGCTCGTCGAACAACCGCCGGCGAATTGCGAGCGCTTCTTCCTGGATCTGCCTGGCTTTCGGATCACGCACGCTCGTGTAGGCGCGGCCGAGGCTTGTCAGAGCTTTCGCGAGAACATCGTCATCCAAATCGGGTAGCGTTCGAAGCAGTTGAGTGGCTTTCTCCAGATGCGGAATTGCGTCGCGCCAGCGCCAGAGCGAGTTGTATGTCTTGCCAATTGCGATGTAGACCTGTGCCGCCGCCTCGGGCGACCCGCTGAGTTCGCGCTCGGCGCGATTGCCGGCCTGCGCGAGCACTTCCAGGAGCGTGACGTCGGCGCCGCTGCGATCCGGTTCGGCCGCCGCCAGCGTTTCGGCCAGAAAGTCGCTTGTCGTCTTTGCGACCCTCAGTGCCGCCTTTTCATGCGCGTTCGCGACGACAAGGGCCGTGGCCAGCGTCGAGACCAGAGCGAATATCGATAGACCGACGGCAAATGTGACGGGATGCCGGCGAATCAGCTTGCCCGCGAGATAGAGCGTTCCCGGCGCTCTTGCCATGACCGGATCACCCGCGAGAAATCGACGCAGGTCCGCCGCGAGCGCATCGACGGACTGGTACCGATCGGTCGGCGCCTTCGACAACGCCTTGAATATGATCGCCTCCAGCTCTCGCGAAACGCCCGGGACCGAAGCGGACAGCCGCTCCGGCATTTTCTCCTGAATCGAGCGAACAGTCTCTCCAAGGGAGCCGGCGACGAGATGCGGGTTCCTGCCTGCCAACGCCTCATAGAGCATGACGCCAAGTGCGTAGATGTCCGCAAGAGCGTCGGCGGGCCTCAAATCGCCCTTGAGTTGTTCCGGCGCCGCGTAAGCGAGCGTGCCAAGGAATCTGCCGGACGTCGTGGCGTTTGACGGCAAGTCGGAACCATTGAGTACGCGGGCCATTCCGAAATCGAGTACGACGGGGCGATACGAACGACTTTCGCCCCGCCGTTGCGTCGTCACGAGGACGTTCGACGGTTTCAGGTCGCGATGGATGACGCCTCGGATATGCGCGTGCTGCACGGCATCGCAGACATCGACAAAGAGCGGAATGACCTCCGCAATTGGCCGTCGATTGCCGTGGGCCCGCGCCCAAGTCGTCAGCGATTCGCCGTCGATGAACTCCATGACGATAACCGGCTGATCGTCGTCGTCGACGACATCGATCGCCCGTGCGATATTGGGGTGGTTCAGCGCGGCGATCGCCTGCATTTCGCGTTCGAATCGGCGTCGAAGATCCGCCGTCGCGAACTTGCCGCCGATGAGGCGCTTGATGGCGACGTGTTGATCATCGCGGGTCCGGCGCGCCCGGTAGACGATGCCTTGCCCGCCGCGGCCGATCTCGGCTTGCAGCTCGTATTCACCGACGCGCCCGAGGGGTTCGACGATCTGCGCGTTCCGGAACACGTGGAGCCAGGCATCATTCGCATCGTCGAATCCGAACCGGGCCAGGTCGATCACTGCGTCATCGGGCGTCGAGTTGGATGCACCGAAATCAGTCAAGGCCGTCTTCCTGTCGCAATTGCCGGGCGATCAGCGCCTGAAGCCGCTGTTTGGCGCGCTGTTTGATCTTGCGGACCGACTCGGGCGACATGCCGAACGATTCCGCCGCGCACTGGATCGAATCACCATTCAGCAGCCGCTCGAAGACGTCGACGTGGCGCGGATCGCTCTCCCGTCGAAGCGAGCGCAGGGCTGTTCTGCAATGGAGCTGCGTCCATTGGCGATCCCATTCGGCGTCCATTGCGTCATCACCGACGGACATCGATTCCAGAGCAATAGTATCTATGCCGATTTCGTCGTTGTTGTGACGCTGCATGTAGCGTGTGATCGCATTTCGGACGGTTCGCCGGAGATAATCGCGAAATCGACCGATTTCGGGTCGGTACTCGAATCGCGGCATCGACTTTGAGAGGCTGAGCATCACGAGCTGCCGGACGTCCTCGGCGTCCGAGAGCTGGAGTCCTCGAGCGCGGCAGTAGCGAACGATCAGCTCGCCGTAGGCCGCGTCGAAGTCGTGCCAGGCGCGATGATCGTCGGGATCTCGCATACGCAGCAGCAGGGACGCTCTGGTTGTATCGGGATTCATGATTGAAAAGCCGTTTTCTCGTCGATACCGAATCAGCTCGCTCGGATGATTATCCCGGAATCAGCGCACAAATGGCAACGGTCGTGCCCGGCGCCGTCGGATTGCTTGACGAAAAAAACACGATTCGCGTCACGCCGACAGTTTCCCGCGACTATCAGTATCGGCGGGCAGCTGTTTGTTTCAGTTTCGGGAGGACGTACGTGGTTACTCGGATTATCTGTGTCGTCGCCCTGGCGGCGGCGGCTACTTCCGCAAGCGCTCAATCTTTCAACGTGGACGTCGGCGCACCCGGTACGGAACCCAGCGCCGATTACGCCGCGGCGGGTCTGCCCGGTAAGTGGAACACCATCATGGCGACGCACGTGACGCCCTTCATGACGGGACCGCATCCGCAGGCGGAGCATCTTTTTGATCTGGCGGGCGATCCGACAAACGTCGTCGTTCACCAGTTCGGCGGGATGGATCTGAACCAGAAGAACGACGGCCTGACAGCGGGAGACGACGCGGCGCTGATGGACGATTATCGCGCGACGCATTCGACGTCACTCGAGACCTGTCTCTACATCAACGGTCTAGCACCGGGGCGATACGAAGTCACGACGTATGCGTGGATGCCCGTGGATAACCAGATGGTTTCGAAGGTGCGATTCGATTTCCAGTCGTACATTCCGCTCGTCGGCGGCGCCGCCTGGCCCGGTCATCACGTCGAGGGCGTGACGTTTACGCGGCACATCGTGACTGTGACGAGCGGCGGTTCGATGACGTTCATCGGCATGCACGTCGGCGTACCGAGCGGCGGCAACACGACGCTCGGCGCGCCGCTGAACGGCTTTCAGCTACGCCTGCTGCCGGAAGATGCACCGGCGGATATGGACTGCGACGGATTCGTCAACGGTCGCGATATTGAAGGCTTCGTGTCGGCCCTGCTCGATGAAGAGGCGTATCGATCGGCGAACCCGACATGCAACATCTATCACGCGGACATGAACAACAACGGCAGCGTGGGGATGGAGGACGTCGCCGCATTCGTGAGCGCCGTGTTGGCAGGTTAAGAGGAAGCCTCAATCTGACCTTCCCGTGAGTCGGCGTCGCTTGTGCGGCGCCACGACAAGGCCAGGCCAGTTGTGGCCTGGTTTTTTCGTGCGCCAGGCGGGCGCGATCCCGGCCCGTGCTTGACCATCGGCGGCGAACGACCTACCTTATGGGCGGCGTTTGCGTCCGTAGCTCAATGGATAGAGCATCGGTCTTCGGAACCGAGGGTTGGGGGTTCGAGTCCCTCCGGGCGCGTTTTCTCGGGCACTTCCGCATCACATTCCGGGCACTTTCCGCTTTGGTTGCCAGTCAGGTTGTAGCCGCAGGATTTGCAATGGCCGGGCGGCGACGTGCGCGACTTTCGCCAGAGGATGATGAATGCGGCCCACGGGAGCACGACGACGACCCAGTGCGGGATGATGATGAGCCGCCACGGCCCGGTGTTCTGCATGTAAGGGTATGCAATCCAGTTTCCTGCAGATAAGCCGATCGCATTGTACGTATTCGTCGGAGATTTCGATTTGTCAACGATGACGATTATCGTGTTCTGGGAGTCGATGCAATAGCCGGTGTCGCTCAATGGCGATGGGGTAGGCCGTATTGCCATAAGGGCGATCCACGCGCCCATCAGGACGATTGCGGCGACGCCGACAATGTTCCGCATCCACTTCATGTAACGGCCTTTGCTGGTTCTCCGCATTCCGGGCATCGGCCCGAAATATTGCCCGTCAAATTGTACGCGCAAATCCGGCACTCGCCTGCCTTTCGCTGCCGCCGATTTGACCGCCGCTCGGCGATGGCACTTGTGGCGAGACCGACGAGGGCTCCATACCCGATCTGAATCGCAAAATGAGTCGATGTCGGCAACCGGAAGGACCGAAGGACCATCGAGATCGGCATCGTGAGCCAGGCTAACAACTTGTCGCCAGTTGTCGGAGATACGCATGTTGGTTGCAGTGTCTCTGCACCGAATATGAGAAAGGTTGGGGGTATCGCTAGCAGACCGCCGATGATCGCTCCCGATACTGCGTTCTCTTTCAACATCGCATCCGCTCCGGCAATGTCACGGTGTATTCACTTCGACACGGCAGGTTGTACACGACGTGCCCGGGGTGCGCTGCATCGGTTGGCCACGCTCGATTCAATGCAATCACACCGTGCAGCCAAATTAACGAAGGATCGTCGTCCAAGGGTGGGGCAGGCGTTTGGGCATATGGACCGCAGAGTGAGCTGTGGGCCCGTGTCGGCTGTAGGTTGGGATTGTCGATGTCGGCTCGATTACTTCCGAACTTGCCAGGATTCGTTGTACTGGCTGTCGAGCATCTGCACGGCCGCCCAGAGCGGGCGATCGGCGATGGGGCTCAATGCTGAGATTCCGTCGGTGGATTGCAGCAATCTGCGCAAGAACTCAAAAAAGGCGTGGTCAATTGCCTCGTCGCCGAGGGTCTCGATATCCAAAAGATGCTCGCGACCATCGAGATCGATGACCTTCATCAACTCGTCGCTTTCGTATTCGTTCGCCCATTCCTCCGCGCCGTAGAATGCGAACTCAACGAAATCGAAATCCGGGCAGTTCGTATCCGGTGCAGGACTGCGATTCAGGCAAAGTGAGACCCAACCGGACCAGGGGCAGCAATAGAGTGCGATATGGCCAACGGCCGTATCCGGATGATGAAGCCGGAACTTGCGCAGTCCCGATTCGATGAAGCGCAGCAAGGGTTCGCGATGTTCTCTCAGATCAGCCACTTTGCTTCCTCCGGCTGCGCGCCAGGGTTGCGCGCGAGCCTATTCGTTGCGTAGGATCTTGCCTACGCATTTCCAAACACCAGCGGCCACACACCATCCACCAGAAGCACCTTCAAACCCGCCAGCGTCAGTGCAATCTTGAACAGCTTCACGAACAGCTCCGGCGACAGGTGTTTGATCAGCGAACGCCCGAGATACGTGCCGGCGATGACTGCTGCGACCATTCCGACGAGCAGCATGCCGAACTTTCTGTAGTCGATGCCGATTGCACCGAAAACGATCAGCTTCTCGAGGTGCGTGACCATCTGGCACATCGCCTTCGTCGCGACGAGCCGCTCCTTCACGAAATCGCGTCGCGCGAAGAGCGGTGCGATCAGCGGTCCCGTTGCGCCGACGAGCAGTGCGGCGCCGCCGGCGAGAAAGCCGAGGAGCGGGAAGTCGTACCAGATCATTGCGTGGCTGTCGGCCTTCTTCGGTTTCGGCAGGAACGTCGCGATGAGGATGTAGGCGCCGATCAGCATTCTGAGATAGGGCTGCGCCTCCGGCATCTTGCCGAACTTCATCAGCAGGAAGTAGCCAAGCACCATGCCGGGCAGTGTGCCGAGGGTGAATCGACTCACGGTGCGAAGATCCACGTGCCGCACGAACGCGAGCGTGCGCGTGCCGTTGCTGACGAGCTGGACGGCGCCGTGCAGCGGAATGATCTCCGCGTGGTCGTCCATCACGCTGAACATGATGGCGAGCAGGAGGATCCCCCCCGCCATGCCCAGGATGCCGCTGAGCGTGGCCGTGCCCAGGGCCGCGATGATCAGGATGACGATTTTCAGTGCCGCCATTCAGTGCGTCCGCCGAAGATTACCCGCCCCACAATGTCACGGTATATACTCCGCGATCATGCCGGCACGGGATGATCGACCGCGCCGGTTGAATCGTCAATTCCGACGATGGCGAACCGGGAACGACGGCATCATGGCGCAGGACAATGACAGCCCCATCACCATTCGATTCGCGACACCCGCGGATCTGCCGGCCATTGCCGCGATCTACGCCTATTACGTCGACCATTCCGTTGCCACGTTTGCTACAACCGCGCCGTCGGATGACGAATGGCGCCGTTGGCTTGACGTTCATACAGGCATCCATCCGGCCATCGTCGCGACGATTGACGATCGCGTCGTCGGTTGGGGTTCCCTGTCGGCCTGGAACCTGAGATGCGCGTATCGGACGACGGTCGAAGATTCGGTCTATGTTCACAGCGACATGCATCGGCGTGGGATCGGCCGCGCGGTCTTGGCTCGGCTGGTCGAGTTGGCGGGAATCCTCGGCCATCGCGTTGTGATTGGTCAGATCGCGGACCATCAGGCGGCGAGCGAGCGGCTGCACGAGGCGTTCGGCTTTCGCCGGGTCGGCTGCCTTGAAGGGGTCGGGTACAAGTTCGATCGTTCGATCGATGTTTCGATTTTCCAGCTCACATTGCCGACGCCAGGGGCCTGATTCACTGAAGCGAAATCGGATTGCCCCGAAATCAGCCGATTTCCACCCTCATGGCGCATGAGAGTCGATTCTCCGTCGTCCTTGTCCCGGGCCGCTGAGAGTACGACAATGGGCTGTCGTTTTTGAATCGCTGTGCAGGGCTCGAATTCGAATGTCGGAACGGACCGAACATGTGACGCGGATCCTCCAGGCCGTTCGGGATGGTGACAGCAAGGCGAGCGCGGAACTCCTGCCGCTGGTCTACAACGAATTGCGTGAACTTGCCCAACATCGCATGGCCCACGAACCGGCCGGGCTGACGCTCCAGGCGACGGCCCTCGTTCACGAGGCATACCTCCGGCTGCTCGGCAAGGACAACGACGAACCGCAATGGGACAGCAAGGGACACTTCTTCGCGGCCGCGGCGGAAGCGATGCGGCGCATCCTCGTCGAGCGCGCCCGCAAGTACGGTCGTCTCAAGCACGGCGGCGGTCGGAAGCGCGTTCAGTTCGACGACGTGGCGACGTTGTCGGATCGCGACACGGATTCGGATGCGCTGCTGGCGCTGGATGATGCACTCAAACGGCTGGAAGCTGTCAATCCACGGCAGGCGCGCGTCGTGAAGATGCGGCACTTCGCTGGGCTGACGATCGAGGAGACGGCGCGCGCGATGGAAATCTCGCCCGCGACGGTCAAAACGGATTGGCTCTACGCGCGTGCCTGGCTGCATCGGGAAATGACGCGCGACGAAGACGGCGGAGCGACGACGCCATGAGTCTGGAGCGTCAAAGCCGGATACACGAGTTGTTCGCTGCGGCGATCGACGAAGAGCCGCCCGAGCGCGAGGCGTTTCTTCGCCGTGAATGCGGCGACGACGTGGAACTCTTCGATGAAGTCAGATCGCTATTGTCGCATCATGACGTCGCCGAGGGATTCATCGATACGCCCGTCATCCACAAAGCGCTGGAAGAGACGGACCTGCACGTGCAGTCGGCGGGACGCAAGGTTGACGCGGACGCCGCGATGCCGGACCAGATCGGCGCCTATCGGATTCTGCGTCGACTCGGGGAAGGCGGCATGGGCGTCGTCTACCTCGCCGAGCAAAAGCACCCTCGTCGGATCGTCGCGCTAAAGGTCATTCGATCGGGCGTGATGTCACCGCGCGTCTTGCGGCGGTTCGAGCACGAAGCGCAGGTACTCGGTCGTCTGCAGCATCCGGGAATCGCGCAGATTTTCGAGGCGGGCACGGCGCGCGTGCTTGGCCAGACGCAGCCGTTCTTCGCCCTGGAGTACATCGAAGGCCTCTCGCTGTCCGAATACGTGGACAAGGAGCGATTGGGCGTTCGTGCGAGGCTCAGTCTGATTGCGCGGATCTGCGACGCCGTGCATCACGCGCATCAGAAGGGCGTGATCCATCGAGACCTGAAGCCGGGCAATATCCTCGTTGATGCGACGGGGCAGCCGAAGATCCTCGACTTCGGCGTCGCCCGTGTGACCGACGCCGACGTGAACGTCACGACGCTTCAGACGGACATTGGTCAGCTCGTCGGCACTGTTCCCTATATGAGTCCGGAACAGGTGGCCGGCAACAGCGACGCATTGGACACGCGTTCAGACGTATACGCGCTGGGCGTCGTGTGCTACCAGCTGCTGACGGGGCGGCTGCCGCATGATCTGGCGCGCAAAGTGATTACCGAGGCGGCCAGGATCATTCAGGAGGAGGAGCCGGCGCCGATCAGCATGATCAATCGTTCGTTGCGCGGCGACATCGAGACGATCATCGCCAAGACGCTGGAGAAGGACCGTGATCGGCGCTACCAATCGGCTTCGGAACTGGCGGCGGATATTCGTCGCTATCTCAATGACGAACCGATCGTCGCGCGTCCCGCCAGCGCGTTTTATCAGATTCGCAAATTCACGCGGCGCAACAAGGTCGTCGTGACGGCGACGATGTCAGTCATCGCGGCCTTGTCCGGCGGCCTGATTTACTCGGTTATCCAGCGTGACAAGGCAATCAGCGCCGAGCTCGCGGCGCGAACCGAGGCGGAGCGCGCGAAGCGTGAGGCGAAGAAGGCGGCTCGCGTCGTCGGATTTCTCGAGAACATGCTCTCTCACGCGACGCCTGCGAATGCGGACGATCGCGATCTGACAGTCGCCGAAGTGATGGAGACATCGGCCGCGGAAGTCGAACGCGAACTGGCCGACGAGCCCGAGGTGCTCGCGAGCGTCCAGACGACGATCGGCCGGACGCTGACAAGCCTGGCGAGATACGACGAAGCGGAGGTCCAGCTCGAACGTGCGCTGAACGCGCAGCGGCAACTTCTCGGCGACGAGCATCCCGACACGATCACGACGATCCAGGTGCTCGGGACGCTGCGCAAGCTTCAGGGCAGATACCCCGAGGCTGACGAGCTGATGACGCAGGCCGTCGAACTGTCGAAGCGCGTTCATGGCGAGCGGAGCAAGCGGACTGCGCAGATCGTGAACGACATGGGGACGGTCCGCCTGCGGCTGGGAGATTTCAAGGAGGCGTTGGCCGATTTTCAGCAGGCCGCTGACATCGTCGGCGAAATCGAGGGAGAAGAGTCGACGATGATGAGCGAGGTCCTGGGCAACATGGGATACGCGTTGTCGAGCCTCGAACGCTACAAGGAGGCGGAGGCGGCACTGGTTCATGCGCTGGAGATTTCAAGGGCGATGACCGGCCGAAGGACGATTGCGACGGCCAGTATGCTGAACAATCTGGGCTACGTTCGGCGTAGACTGGGCGATGTACAGGGCGCGATCGACGCGACGCGCGAAGCACAATCCACGGATGAAGCGATATATGGCCGCGCGCATCCGCGAACGATCCGTTCGCTGTCGAACCTCGCCGTCATGTTGAGAAGCAGCGGAGCACTCGAAGAGGCGGAACGCCTCTACCGGGAAGTTGTGGACCGATACATCGAGGCGCTGGGCCCGGACCATCCGTCGGTCGGCAATGCGCTGACGAATCTGGGATTCCTGTTGTCGATCACGGATCGGGAGACCGAGGCGTGCGAGAAGCTCGCAGAGGCGTTGCGCATTTTCCGCGCGTCGCTGCCGGCGGATCATGTCAATATCGGGAACACGGCGTCCAAGTACGGCGACGCGCTGATGGGACTGGGCCGTTACGCGGACGCGGAGCCGCTATTTCGGGAATCGCTCGGGATTTTCGAGAAGGCCCTCGGCTCCGACAGTCCTGCGTATGGATCTGCTTGCAGCAAACTGGGCCGCGTGCTGATCGCTATCGATCGCGGCGATGAAGGCGAACCGCTGGTGATTCGCGGCGTTGACACATTGATCGCCGGCGGGCATGCCGAAGGCGAGGCTGAGCGCGGCGTTGCAGACCTCGCTGCGTACTACGAGTCGATTAACGAATCGGAGAAGGCGCTATCCCTGAGGGATAAGTTGAAGCAGGCGATCGCCGATGCCACGCCGATGAGTGACGCCCCTTGATAAGGTCGACAGCAGGACAGCGAACCATCGCGATACAGGCCAATCCGTTGCAGAATCTCAAACGGGTCTCGACATGGCGTGCCCGGCGTTAGCAGACTCGTCCGAGAATCCGAATAAGTGAAACATTGCCCGGTTCGCTCAGCGGCGTGCGGGTCCTTGGCGATCGCTCAACAATCTCTGAAACGAACGTAGCCGCCTCTTGCTACAAGCGGGTTCTCGCGCGATTGCACGGGCTTGCTCCGGGTTATTGCGCTTAATTATTGACGGAATTACTAATCGTCCGTCGGTGCTTTGACGATTCCCAAGTCTGAGCGAACGACTGCCCGGCGTGCCGATTTCATTCCACTCCAATCCATAAGTAAAGCGTCATACCCTCCCAAACGATGATCCATAGACGCCGCGTGCTCAGTCTGGCGCGTCGGCGCGTCCGTTAATTGCGAACCCGGAGGACGACCCCAATGGCGACTGCGCTGGCGAAGGCACCGAACAAGACTTCGGATAACGACGCTGCCGAGCGTGCCGAGGCGACAAACCAGATTGTCGGTTTTCGGTTGGCGAACGAGGAATACGGCGTCGACATCATGCGCGTCCAGGAGATCATCCTGCCGGGCGAGATCACGCAGATGCCGGAAGTTCCCGACTACATCTGCGGACTGATCAACCTCCGCGGTCATGTCATCCCGATTGTCGATCTTCGAAAGCGTTTCGGCCTGCCGGTCAGCGAACGCGACGAACATACACGGATTATCGTCGTCAATGTGGGCACTCGGACGATCGGCATGGTTGTCGATGCGGTCAACGAAGTGCTTCGCATTACTGAAGATCAGCTCGAACCGCCGCCGTCGAGCATCGTCGGCATCGAGCATGTTTACATCAAAGCGCTGGTTAAGTTCGACGACAAGCTGCTCATTCTCCTCGACATCGAGAGCATTCTCTCCCGGGAGGAAACGGCGAAGTTGATCGGCGGTTAATCGAGATATCGGCGGATCGTTCGGCGGGCACGTTCGTGGCAGGCCGATCCGGATTTCAACTATGGGGCACTGGCCAAAAGAGGTAAGTGAAAAAAATGACCACCAACAAGAAGAATAACGAAGCGTCTGTCACGAATCAGGAATGGAACCAGGCCGATCTCGTCGGCCAGATGAACGCCATCAGAAAGGTGATGGCCGTCATCGAGTTCGAACTCGACGGCACGATCATCTGGGCCAACGACAACTTCTGCAACGCGCTGGGCTACGAACTGTCGGAGATCCAGGGCAAGCATCACAAGATTTTCGTGGACGACGAGTATCGAACGAGCGCGGAATACAAGGCGTTCTGGAAGAAGCTCGGCAACGGCGAGTTCGTCGCCGACGAATTCAAGCGGATTACGAAAGACGGCGGCGAGATCTGGATCCAGGCTTCGTACAATCCCATCTTCGATGAGAACGGCGATCCGTTCAAAGTCGTGAAGTATGCGACGGACGTTACGGAACAGAAGCTCCGCAACGCCGACTATCAGGGGCAGATCGAAGCCGTCGGCCAGTCGATGGCCGTGATCCAGTTCCATCTCGACGGCACTATCATCGCGGCCAACGAGAACTTCTGCAAAGTCGTGGGCTACAGCGAGTCGGAACTCAAGGGCAAGCATCATCGCATGTTCGTTGATCCGGCGCACGTCAACGGCCCTGAATACAAGTCATTCTGGGAGCGGCTCAACAACGGTGAATTCGACTCGGGTGAGTACCGGCGGTTCGGCAAGGGTGGCAAGGAGATCTACATCCAGGCGTCCTACAACCCCATCAAGAACGCCAATGGCGACGTCTACAAGGTCGTCAAGTACGCGACGGACGTGACTGCGGCCGTGAAGCTCCGTCAGCGATCGTCGCTGATGATTCCGCTCGTTGAGAATGCACCGGTCAACATGATGCTGGCCGACAAGGAGCTCAACATCGTCTACGTCAATCCGGCGACGGTGAAGAACCTGACGCCGCTGGCTCACCTGTTGCCGATTCCGATGGACAAAGTCGTCGGCAGCAACGTCGACATCTTCCACAAGAACCCGGCTTACCAGCGCAAGATTCTGTCGGATCCGAAGAACCTGCCGCATCAGGCGATCATCGAACTCGGCGATCAGAAGCTCGACCTCCAGGCCAGTGCCACGTACGACGAGAAGGGCGAGTACGCCGGTCCCATGGTCGCGTGGTCCAACATCACTGAGAAGCTAAGGATGGAAGCCGAGCAGAAGACGCTGAGCGAGAAGATCGAGAGCGACGCGAAGGAGCTTCAGGAGAAGGTCAACAAGCTGCTCGCCAACGTTCAGGCGGCGGCAGGCGGCGATCTGACGACGGACGTTACGGTTTCCGGCGAAGACGCGATCGGCCAGCTCGGCGAAGGCCTGAATCGCATGATCACTTCGCTTCGCGAGATCATCGTTCAGATCGCGGACGCGGCGACGCAGTTCACCGAGGGCGCTCGCGTTGTTTCCGAAGGTTCCACGTCGCTCTCCGACGGCGCTCAGACGCAGTCGGCGAACGTCGAGCAGATGTCGGCGGCGGTTCAGTCGCTGAACAAGATGATCGGCGGCGTCGCAGAGAATGCGAAGAACGCCGACAAGATCGCTCGCGAGACAAGCCAGCGAGCCGAAAGCGGCGGCGCGGCCGTCGAGAAGAACATCGAGGCGATGAAGCTCATCGACAAGTCGAGCGAGCAGATCGCCGAGATCATCGGCGTCATTTCCGAGATCGCGGCCCAGACCAACCTGTTGGCGCTCAATGCGGCCATCGAGGCGGCCCGCGCCGGTGAGCACGGCCTTGGTTTCGCAGTCGTTGCCGACGAAGTTCGCAAGTTGGCGGAGCGATCCAGCGAAGCGGCGAAGGAAATCACGACGCTGATCAAGGAATCGACGCAGCGAGTGAAGGAAGGCGCCGAGCTCAGCGAACAGACGGGCGAGGCCCTGAAGAAGATCATCGAAGGTGTCGAGGACACGGCTCGCGGCATCTCCGAAATCGCCAGTGCGACGGAAGAGCAGGCGGCCACTGCGTCCGAGGTCAACACGGGCATTCAGAACGTCTCGTCGATCACGGAGAACAACGCGTCGGCTGCCGAAGAGATGGCAGGTTCCGCCGAAGAGCTGTCCGGTCAGGCCGCACAGCTGTCGGAACTCGTCGGCGCGTTCAACGTCGGCAGCGGCAAGTAACGCCCTGCCGAAGTCACTGACCCCTACGGGCGTGGGCGGCGGCAATGTCGCCGCCCACGCTCCGATTTCAGTCCGCGTTGCGTCGCATCGGCAGGAAGCCCGCAGGAGGCACTGGAGGCCCGATCATGTTTCTTCAAAAGCTCACAGAATCTCAGTTCAAAGACATCGCAAAGCTTGTCTACGACAAGACGGGCATCCACCTCGAAGACCGTAAGCTCGGACTGCTCAGCAATCGACTCCGGAAGCGCCTGAAGGCGCTGGATATGGCGGATTTCGGGGATTACTACAAGTACATCAGCAGCGACAAGGGATTCAAGGAAGAAGAGCCGCACTTTCTCAGTGCCGTCACGACGAACGAGACGTACTTCTTCCGCAACGACCAGCTCTGGAAATACATCACTGAAGAACTCGTCGATCACTTCGTTCAGTCGAAGAAGTCAGGTCGCAAGTCGATCCGCGTCTGGAGCGCTGCGAGCAGCAGCGGCGAAGAGGCGTACACGTGTGCGATCGTGCTTCGCGAGCTTCTGCCGAATTTCAACACGTGGGACGTCAAGATCGTCGGCAGCGACATCAGCAACAATGTGCTCGATAAGGCGAAGGCCGCCGTGTACAACGACTACGCCGTCTCGAAGACGACCCCCGAGCGAATCAAGAAGTGGTTCAATGAGAAGGACGGCGCGTATCACTTGAAGGACGAGATCAAGAGTATGGTGGAATTCAAATTCCACAACCTTCGCGATTCGATGGCGAAGGGAACTTTCGATCTGATCTTTCTCCGAAACGTCCTGATGTATTTCGACGTGGCGATGAAGAAACGCGTGATCGACGTCGTGACCGAAGCGCTGGCCCCTCACGGCCGGTTGATTGTCGGCGACGTCGACCCGATTCGCACGATTTCTGAACTGGCCAGCCACATGACGCTCGAATACCTGCGGCCCGGCATCTACGGCAAGCCGTCCATCACGGGCGCCGGTTCGACGGACCAGAAGCGGATGGTGACCACGTGAGCGACTACGTACCGGATATCTCTGAAGAACTCTTGGCCGGATTCGTCGATGAGGCCCCGGAGTATCTGGAGATTCTCGACGACGGCCTGATGGCCCTCGAGCAGAAAGCCCAGGCCGGCAACGGCCTGATCACGCTCGATTCGCCTGAAGACCACAGTCGGATGAACGAGATGTTCCGCGCCGCCCACAGCTTCAAGGGGCTGGGGGCCGCGATGGGCTTCGACAAGATCCGGGACCTGACGCACGTGATGGAGACGCTGTTTGACCAGCTTCGGATGGGCAAGCTCGCGCTCGCGGATCATGCGGTCGAAACGCTGTTCAAAGTCATCGATCGGCTCAAGGCGCTGATCAACGAACTGACGGCGCCGCCTGACGCGCCGGTGGAGATCGAGGATTGCGTTTCGGCGCTCGAGGCGATTCTCCGTGGCGAAGTCGCTGATGGCGACAACGAATCGAACCAGGCGACGACGGAGGTAATGAATACCGTGGAAGCAGATGCCTCGCCCCAGACCGAATCGTCGACGGACGGAATCGAATCCATGCCGACGGAGGTCGAAACTGCTCCGGGCGGCAAAGCAGTCATTCCCGCGCTCGGTCCCGACGCGGCTGTTCTTGAGAACTCGGATCTCGCGCATCTGTTCGTGGATTCCACGCTCGAAACTCTGGATGAACTCAACGCAACGCTGCTCAAGCTGGAGGAAACGCCGGACGACACGGAAGCCATCAACGATGTCTTTCGCTGCGCTCACAACATCAAGGGTGCGACCGGCGCTGCGGGCTGTACGGCGCTCTATCACATGACCCACGAGATGGAGACGGTTCTCGATCTCGTTCGCTCTCACGAACTCAGTCTGACGCCGGACATGATGCAGGCGATTTTCGCCGCTGCCGATCGTGTACGGGCTGATGTAACGCTCATCAAGAATGATGACATGGCCTCGCTGACGGGCGAGGGCACGGACGGGATGTTCACAACATGGCTCAGCGGCGCCGTGAAGACGGCGGCTCAGCCCAAGAGCCCGCCGGCGTCAACAGCCGCACAGCCTGACGCGAGTGAGGACAGTCCGGCAACGACCTCAGCGGCGCCCAGCGCCGTTGAGCCTGTGGCGGACGGCGACATGATCATCCAGGTACGTTTCCCCAAGGACTTCATTGAAGCGGAAGTTCAGGCTTACCTGATCAAGAACAAGCTCGAAGAGTTCGGCGATGTCATCTCGACATCGCCGGATGTCGACACGCTCGACGGTTCGGCAGCCCTGGAGGACATACGATATTTCGTGAACTCCAGTGCCCAGCCCGCGGAGATCGAGAAAGTCATCAAGTCGTACACCGTCGAGTCGGTTCACATTCGGCGCGGCGACGAAGTCTCCGAGGCCGAGTCCGTCGCCGCCGAGCAGAAACCATGTGCGGCTGCATCGCAACAGAGTGAACCTGCGACGCCGACGGCCGCTCCGAAAACGACGATTGCGCCCGAGCCCGCGAAGAAACCCGCCTCGAAGACGGCGCCCGCCCCGACGCCCAAGGCGCCTGTGCCCGTGTCGACGGAGAATGCGGGGCAGGCGGCGGACAAGAAAGAGCCCGCCCGCCCGACGGCGAAGCCGAGCGAGACGATTCGCGTGGACCTCGAGCGGCTTGATCAGTTGATGAACCTCGGCGGCGAGTTGGTGATCAACAAGGCCCGGCTGACGCAGATTCACGGCCGGTTCGATCCGCTCTTCCACGGACAGAACCTGAGTTATCTGGTCAACGACATGTCGGAACGAGTCAATCGGCTCACGAATGCGCTCGAAACGCAGGCCGAGGCCGGCAGCCAAAACCGGCGGAAGTCAGACATCGAAGACTCGATTCACTCGATCGCGGACGGGTTTCAGACGATTCGCGGCGCCATCGAGCAGTTTCAGGAAGCGCGCGGGGCGATGAACGATTTCTCCGAGGCGCTGCACGCGTTGAACCGCGTATCGGAAGGCATCCAGAAGGGTATCATGGAGACGCGAATGGTCTCCGTCGGCCCTTTGTTCCAGCGATTCCGCCGCGTCGTGCGCGACATCTCCAAGGCGACGGGCAAGAGCGTGAATCTCGTCCTGAAAGGCGAGCAGACGGAACTCGACAAGCGGATGATCGACGAGCTCGGCGATCCGCTGACGCACATGATTCGCAACAGCGTCGACCACGGCATCGAGACGCCCGAGGAGCGAGCCGCGTCCGGCAAGCCGGCCGTCGCCGAAGTCACGCTCAACGCGTTCCATCGTGGACGGCACATCTGCATCGAGGTCCGCGACGACGGCAAGGGCGTGAACATCGAGCGCGTGAAGGCCAAGATCATCGAAAGAGAGCTGGCCACACCGGCTGAAGTCGAGCGCATGAGCCACAAGGAGATCGTGCAGTACATCTTCAAGCCGGGCTTCTCGACGGCGGAGAAGGTCACGGATCTGTCGGGCCGCGGAATGGGCATGGACATCGTGCTCAACAAGCTCGAGCAGATCAACGGCACAGTCGAGGTCGACAGCGTTACGGGGGAAGGCTCGGTCGTCACGATCAAGCTTCCGCTGACGCTCGCGATCATCACGGCGATCCTCGCAAAGATCGGCGACTACGTTTATGCGATTCCGTTGGACGCCGTTGCAGAAATCATCACGGCGACGCGGTCCGAGATTCAGTACATTCAGAAAAAACGCGTCGTGCGCGTGCGAGAACGCGTTATCCCGGTCGCCTTCTTCGAGCAGATGTTCGCCGTGGGAAGCGACTCGCTGCGGACGCGGGTGCGGAACGAAGAATCGCTGACGCTCGTCATTCTCGAGATGCAGAACGAGCGAGTCGGTCTCGTCGTCGACGAACTGATCGGGCAGGAAGACGTCGTGATCAAGAGCATCGCGGAGAACTTCCGGAACGTCTCGGGCATCACGGGGGCGTCGATCATGGGCGACGGCCGCGTGTCACTGATCCTGGATGTTGCGAGCATGATGTCGATGTTCGCCGAGCGGAGCGACGAGTGGGTCGAAAACGACGCAGCGGATTCGAAGTCGGCCGGCTCGACACCTGCGCCCATCGTGCAAGCCGCGAGCGGAAACAAGATTCCGGGCGGCCGGGAAACCACCGCGGACAATAACGCCGGGAAAGTCGTCTCAAAGACGGCGGTGATCGACGCGGAACAGGCGAAAGACAACACACGGGAGCTCGCGTATGCCGGCTAAACTGGAACAAGCATCAGTGGATCTCGCCGAATCACTGCGGACCGTCGCGGTCAACAGCGCCTACAACGCATCCCGCGCGCTGTCGAAGTGGTTCAAGCGAGGCGTTCGTCTGACGAGCGACGGTTTCGAGAGTCTTCCATTGAGCGAAGTCGTATCGGCCGCGTGCGATCCGGAAGACGCCGTCGTCGCGGCGCACATGCCTCTCGACGGCGAACTCGGCGGCGACGTATTGCTCGTCTTCCGGGAGAAGACGGCGATGCACGTGGTCGACATGATGATCGGCGCGCCGGAAGGCACGACGAAGACGATCGGCGATCTGGAGGCGTCCTGCATTCAGGAGACAGGCAACATCGTTGCGACGTCGTTTACGAACTCTCTCGCGGGCTGGCTGAATGTCGAGACGATTCCGGCGGCGCCGACTGTCGTGCACGACATGGCGTGCGCCGTGATAGAGCCGTTGCTCATTTCGCAGGCGGAAATAGGGGACACGGCGCTCGTGTCGCGGACGGAATTCGAGTTGGACGGCAAGCAGATGGACTGGTTCCTGCTGCTGCTGCCGTCAGCCGGGGCGTTGACCAAGATGCGTTCGCGTTGCGAGAGCGACGAATTCAAACGGAACGCGTTGCACACAATCGCGATCAACGGCGCCTTCAACGCCTCGCGGGCGATGTCGAAGTGGCTCCATCGGGGCGTTCGGCTGACCACTGAGGGCTTCGAGAAGGTGCCGCTTCGGGACATCTGCCAGGGGCTCGACGCCGGATCCGAGGTCGCCGCGCTGCATCTCGAGCTCGGAAGCCAGATGCACGGGCACACATTGATGGTCATGTCGAGAACAACGGCGCTGGAGTTGGTCGATGTGCTGACGCAGAAGCCCGAAGGCACGACGAGTGAATTCGACGAGATGGCGCGATCCTGTTTGCAGGAGACGGGCAATATTGTCAGCAGCGCGTTTATCAACAGCTGGGCCAAATGGCTCGATATTCACACGGCGCCTCAGCCGCCGCAACTGCACGTCGATATGCTCGAGGCGATCCTTCAAGCAGTCGTCATCGAGCAGGCGTCGGTCAGCGACGAGGTCTTCCTTGCGAAGACATCGTTCAGCGTGGACGGGAAGTGGCTCGATTGGAAGTACTACGTCTTGCCAACGCCGATTTCGCTTCGGTTGATCGAGACGTCGATGCACTAGGGACTGGAGATCGAACATGGGTGATACCCATAACATTGGCATTGCGGAAATCAAGATCGCCAAATGCCCGGACAAGTTGCGAACCGTACTCGGTTCGTGTGTCGGCGTTGCGATCTTCGATCGAGTTTCCAAAGTCGGCGGCCTCGCGCATGTGATGCTGCCGGATTCCTCGATCGGCAAGGGGGACAAGGGCAAGTTCGCGGACACGGCCGTCGACGCGCTGATCGTTGACGTTGCCGGGGCCGGCGGCGAACACAAGCGGCTGATGGCGAAGATCAGCGGCGGTGCATCGATGTTCGGAACCAATGTCGATAAGGGAATCGGCGAGCGCAATATCGAGGCGGTCAAAGCTCGATTGAAGAAACACATGATTCGTCTTGCGGCGGAGGATGTCGGCGGAACGAAGGGTCGGCGGATGATCCTCGATCCGGCGTCCGGCGAAGTAACGGTACAAGTCATCGGCGCCGAGCCGGTCGTGATCTGAGAATTTTTGAAGGAGAAGCCCGTGGCCACACGAGTTTTGGTAGTAGATGACGCCGCATTCATGCGTCACATGATCAAGGGCATCCTGACCGACATCGGCTGCGAAGTCGTGGCGGAAGCGGTGAACGGCGAGGAGGCGTGCGAAATGTACGCCAACGAGAAGCCCGATCTCGTGACGATGGATCTGATCATGCCCAAGAAGGGCGGCCTCGATGCGCTGAAGGACATTCGCCAAAGCGATCCCGGCGCCAAGGTCATTGTCATTTCGGCCATTGATCAGCGGCAGCCGCTGATGGAAGCCTTGAAGAGCGGGGCGGCGGATTACGTCGTCAAACCGTTCGAGAAGGAACGCGTTCAGGAAGCCGTCAATCGTGTGATCGCCGGCTGATTGATTGGCGTAACGCGTGCTTCGCCATAGGAAAGGACCTCACGTGGCCATTCGCGTATTGATCGTTGACGACTCCGTGTTCATGCGCGGCATGCTCAAAAGTGCCATGGAGGGCGCCGCGGATATCGACGTCATCGCGACGGCGATGAACGGCAACGACGGCCTCGCCAAGATCGAATCACTCAAACCCGATGTCGTGACGCTCGATTTCGAGATGCCGGGACTCACCGGTCTGGAAGTCCTCGAACACGTCATGAAGAAATGTCCGCTGCCCGTCGTCATGGTGTCCACCAAGACGCAGAAGGGCGCGAAAATCACGCTCGAGGCGCTGCAGCTCGGCGCCGTCGACTACGTCGCCAAGCCGCTCGGCGAAAAATCGGCGACGCTTCAGTCGTTTCGAGAGGATGTCCTTAACGCTGTCCGCGCCGCCGCAGCCAGCAATCGCGCCCGAATCGGCAAGAAGGAAGATAGCGTCGTCGAAGCGAAGGGCTTCATCGGCGGTCCGCCCAACGTCGTCGTCGCCATCGGCATTTCCGCCGGCGGCCCCGCAACATTGCACAAGTTCGTTCCCGCCATCCCACAGAACTTTCCGCCGATCGTCGTGACTCAGCATATGCCCGCGGACTTCACGGGCCCTTTCTGCAAGCGACTCAACGAAGTCGCACAAGTGACTGTCAAGGAGGCCGAAACGGGCGACGAACTTCGCCCCGGTACGCTGCACCTCGCCCCTGGCGGTCTCCACATGAAAATCGAGAGGCACATAGGCAGGCTGTGCGTCGCACTCGACGACGGCCCAAAGGTGTCGGGGTTCCGACCATCCGTTGATGTCCTGTTTACGTCGCTGGCGAAGTGCGCAGGTGAACGCGTCGTCGCCGTCGTCATGACGGGAATGGGGAATGACGGATCCGCCGGAATCCAACTACTGAAGGAAAAGGGCGCGGTCACCCTCGCACAAGACCAAGCGTCATCCATCGTTTATGGTATGCCGAAGGCGGCGTTTGAAACCGGCGCCGTCGATCGACAAGTTGCGCTCCGCGATATTCCGACGGCGCTTCACGACGGCATCGATCAACTGGCGGCCTGCCTGCGTTAACAAGCGATCGGCGTAGACGTCAACACGTAATGCCTCGGCGAGCCAGGTCGCGGAGCATCGGAAGCGTGACGGCCGCGCAGATCACCTCTCCCCCGCCGGCGACGAGAAACGCCATTCGATAACCCGCGATGGGCGCGAATTCCATCCAGTGCATCAGCGCCAGCGCGCCGCCCGCGACGATTGGGCCCAGAAGGAACCCGAGCGAACCGGCGATATTGAATCCCGTGAAGGCCGCGCCGCGATGCGACTCCGGCGCCAGATCCGCACAGAGCGCCAGGTTCGGTGCGAACATCAACGCACTCAGAACTCCCGATACGATCATCGCGACCGGCATCCATTCGAGCGGAATCAGGCCGTAGGCGACGAAGACGACGCCGAAGCCCGCCGATCCCAGGGCGATCGGCCGCACACGTCCGATGCGATCCGCAAGTCGCCCCGCCGGGTAGACCAGCGCCGCAAACGGCAGGAGAAACATCACGAGCAATCGGCTTCGGGCGTCCGGCGCGAGTGCGTGCACATTCGCGAGAAACAATACGAATGTCGATATGACGACGCCGACGCAGAATCGATCGATGAATGCGTAGGCGTAAGCAATACCGAGGGACGGATTCGAGCGAAGCACATGCGTCCACGGTGTTCTCGCGGCTTCGCGATCGCGATTCGACGCCGGCTCAACGGCGAAAAGCAGCGTGCCGAGCGCCGTCACTGCCGCCGTCAAGCCTGCGATGTAGAAGAACCATGTCGGCAGATGTGTCCACAAGACGCCCCCCAGGCGCGTGCCGCAGGCTGTGCCGAACATCATGGCGGCGCCGATGATTCCCATCGCCCGACCGCGGCGATTCTCCGGTGCGAAACTCGCGCCGATGGCCATCAGTGCGCTGAGGCCGATGACGTGGGCCGCCCCCTCGAAAAATCGAATGCCGAGCAGCCAGCCGACGCTGGGCGCGATAGACATCGTGGCGAGTAGGACGCCGTCGGCCGCCAGGGCCAATGCGGCGACGCTCTTGAGCATGCCGCGTTGATGCAGGTACCGGCCCAGCAGGGGAACGCAGACAAACGCCCCGAGCATATTGATTGACTGGAAGGCGTGCGCGCCGAGCGGCTCGATGAGCTCGAACCAGTCGGCGGACATCCAGCCGGCCAGCGGCGCCGTGAGGTTGCCGACGACCTCTTTCAGCGCAGGCGTCAGCATCGTGACCGGCAGCATCGCGAACCAGGCCAGGACGGCGATCTTTGCCACGTTCGCGCGATTTGCTCGGGCCCCGGTCATTGCGGGTGCGATCGCATCGCCGCGCGGTACGAGCGACGATCGGGTGGCGTTGCTGGCGGACGACATGTCAGGCATTCCTGTCCGGTTTTCGGGAAGCGGGCGGTTCGGGTCAGCTCGGGAATGAGAAGCCTCGTTCCAATGCATCGGCCGATATCATCCGCCATATTAGCGGGGTTCCGAGCGGGTAAGTAAAGACCGCATGTGGAATCGCCGCGCCCCGCGTTGGATTGCCGGCGAATTCGCCAAATCCGCGATCCCATAATACCGATCAACAGTTGTGCCCAACATCGATACGACGGTTGGAGGATGACTTGATGGCCGGTTCTGTGATCGCGCGAACCCTGGGATATGCCGACCTCGCCCTGAAGGCGCGCAAGCTGCGCCGATCGTCTGATCGGGAAGTTTCCGCGCGGGCTCGATCGCTGCTCGTCGAACGTATGGGCAAGCTTCGAGGTCTGCCGCAGAAAATGGGCCAGTTGCTCAGCATGGGCGGCGATGAGGATCGCGCTGCGGCCTTCGGCAAACTGACGGACCACGCGGAACCGCTGCCGTTCGATGAGATCGAACCGGTTCTTCGCGACGCCTGGGATGCGGACATCGTTTCAATCGTGCGATCGATCGAGACGAAGGGCATTGCCGCATCACTTGGCCAGGTGCATCGCGCAACACTCATGGACGGCACTGACGTTGCGATCAAAGTGCAATATCCCGGCATTCGCAAGGCGGCGATGTCGGACCTGAAGATGCTAGGCTGGTTGAGCGCGCCCGCCGGTGATTTGCGCCGCGGATTCGATATGCAGGGGTATCGAAACGAGATCCTGCGAGATCTGGATGAGGAGCTCGAATACTGCATCGAGGCCGCCAACCAGAAACGATTCGCGTACTTCATGCAATCGCAACCCGCCTGGGTGATCCCCGATGTCATCGAATCGCTTTCAACGGATCGCGTCCTCGTGACGCGCTGGATTGACGGTGAACGAATCGAGGTCGCCGCGAAACGTTCGCTCCCGGAGCGAAAGGCCCTGGCGCGATCGATCATCGACGGGTTCTTTCACACGCTCTTCGAATCGGGGTTCATTCACGCCGATCCGCACGCGGGCAACTATCGATTCGCCCATTCGGCGGACGGACCGCGCGTCGTGCTGTACGACTTCGGCTGCATGTATCAAGTGCCGGCTGAGCATCGCATGGCGATCCTGAAGCTGATCCAGATGACGATGTCCAACAGCGGCGATCCTCTGAAACCGCTCTTGGCGCTGGGCTTCAATCCCGATCTGCTCGAACCGATTTGCGGTAAGTTGGCGGCCGTTTGCGGAACGATTTTCGAACCGTTCACTTATCCCGGCCAGTTCAACGTGCGAGAATGGAAGCGCGGCGAACGCATTGCGGACATCCTCGGCGAGGACAAATGGAATTTCCGCATGAGCGGTCCGCCGTGGCTTGTGTTCGTCATGCGGGCCTTCCACGGGCTGACGTATTATCTCGATCGTCTGGACGCCCCCGTCTCGTGGTCGATTGCGATTCGCAGACATCTTGATGCGAATGCCGCCGCACTGGCGGCGATCGACGTCACGGCGGATGAGAACCAGGCTGGCGCGTTCGAAACACAGGCGCGTCATCTGCGAATTCGTGTGCGCGAGGGCGATCGTGAAAAGGTCCTGCTGACATTTCCAGCCCGATGCGTGGACAATCTCGCCGAATTGATGGACGACGACCTGCGAGAGCGAATCGTTGGTCATGGATATGACCTAGAAGCGATCGGGAAGTCGGTACGCCGATCGGCATACGCGCCGCAATCGCTCTTCGAAATCAACGATGTCTCGACGAACAAGACGGCGTGCGTGTGGTTGGAATGACGGATGGATCGCAAGCCGGGAGGCGACGAATCCCGGGTGTCCGACAGTCTCGAGAAGTTGTGTGCGACGAATTCGCCGTCTTGCGTCGCCAGCTTAATTACTGACGGATCCCTAATGAAAGTAAAGTCGAGTTGACTAACATTAGCCCGGCGGTTGATGAAGAGTACTTTACTAACGGCGCGGGAATGCCGGAATCGGACCCCCAAAGGGCAGTCTTTGCCGTGCCGAGGGTTTGGGAGCGGGATCGAATCGCTCCCTGTTCTGTCAATCCCCCCTAAGTAATTCAGATACGCGCCTCGCCACGACGTCCATCGCGTCCCCCGCCCCGACGTCCACCCATTTCGCAAAGTGGAACTTCCGAAACCACGTGCGTTGATGCTTGGCGAATCGCCGTGTCTGGATCTTGATTGCCTCGACAGCGTCGTCGAGCGGGCATCGCCCTTCCACGTGATCGATGATCTGTGCGTATCCCAGCGCCTGGCGCGCCTGCTCGCTCATGCCCCTGGGATGCGCCAACAGTGATCGCACTTCGCCGACGAGCCCGTCGGTGATCATCTGCTTCACGCGCGCGTTGATGCGGCGCGATGCGTCTTCTTTTTCCCTGCGCAGGCCGACGATGCGGGCCGGATAGCGCATTCGGCCCGAGTCCCATTGCGTCTGAAGCGCCGACAGCGGCTTTCCCGTGGCATGATGGACTTCCAGTGCTCGTTCGATCCGTTTGTAGTCATTGGGGTGAATTCGCGCCGCTGCCTCCGGATCGACGCGAACGAGGTCGGCGTGCAATGCCGGATTTCCCTCGGCGTCCGCACGTTCGCGCAGGGCGGATCGAAAGGCCGCGTCCGCCGCGGGGCCTTCGAACATCCCGAAGACGAGCGACATGACATAGAGCGGAGTGCCGCCGACGATCAAGGGGCGCCGCCCTCGGCGGGCGATGTCATGGATGGCCTCGTCGGCCATCTCGCCGAACCGCGCCGCGCTGAACGACTCCCAGGGATCGACGACATCGATCAGATGATGCGGTACGCGACTTCGTTCGACCGGACTCGCTTTGGCCGTTCCGATGTCCATTCCGCGGTAAACCTGCATTGAATCGACGGAAACGATCTCGGCGTTCAGCTCGGCGGCGATGGCGAGGGCGCAGGAGGATTTTCCGCTGGCGGTGACGCCCAAGAGCAGGTCTATTCCTGGTTGTGTGGTCTCACTCATTGGTTTTTCGCGCCTCAATCGAGGCGGGCCGATGTCCGCCGCCCGATCGTGACAACGGGCCGGAGCCCGAATTCCCAGTTGCTGTAACGCGCCCGTAACGCCGACTTCGCCCGTGTCCACTCGGAATCGGGAGGGGGCCATGGACCGCTGATGGGCAGATTGTAATTGCTTGTATGGATTATGGTTACAAGGAAATCTCACACATCCCTCTGCGATGCGGCGTCGTGCGCGGGGAACTCCGGAAAGTCATCAAGCCGTTGCGATACATCGGGGGCCGAAATGAATATAATGATCTCAACGTCGTATTTACATGGGAGGCGACTTTGGGGCGCCAGGTCGTACTATCGACGACAACTGGCGGTTCGTTTGTCGATTCCGTACCACGAACGATCCACGAGGAGACAAGACATGAAACGATGGATGACTGCGCTTTCAGTGATGGCGGCCCTGTGTATTTCGGCCGCGACGGCTCAGGCCGGACCGGCGTGCTGCAAATCGAAGAACACGAAAGTCGAAAATCTGAAGGCGAAGCTGACGACCGCTGTGCAGAAGGGTTCGTGCAGCGCATCAGCCTCTGCCTGTGCCGCCAAGACCGCCGAGTTCCCGGCGATCGAGCGCAAGTTCGTCGTAGGTGACGAGATCTTCGATACCGAAGCGGACGCGTGGGAAGGACTCGCCCAGGCGTCGGAGGCTTATGTCGCGCGCTTCACGTCAATTGCCTGCGTTGTGGGCGACAAGATCGTTTTTTGCGACGAGAAGGACGGCGAAAAGTGCTGCAAGTCCGCGGATGCTGTGAAGGCGACGCTTGCGTCGGTCAAGAGCGGTTGCTGCAAGACCAAGGGCGCCGAGAAGGCCGCACTCGCCAGTGCGACGTGCGACAAGTCGAAGAGCAGCTGCGGCACGAAGGTCGCTGGCAAGGCTTCCTGCGGCGAGTCGAAGGGTGAAGAAGTCACAGTGACAGTCGTCGTACACTCCGACGACGAGCCCGAATGCTGCAAGGCAAAGCTCCCTTGTTGCGAGAAGGCCAAGGCCGAAGGCAAGAAGGGCAATTGCTGCAGCGGCGAGGAGAAGGCCGAACATGCCAAGTTGACGGCCGCCTCCGGGACCTGCGACAAGTCGAAGGCTTCCTGTGATTCGAAGGTTGCGAAGGCCGAATGCGACAAGGACAAGAGCTGCTGCAAGGCGAAGCTTGCGTCGGCCGAAGGCGGCGACAAGGCCTGCTGCAAGGCCAAGCTGGCCTCGCTGACGACGGATGGTGAGAAGGCGTCGTGCGACAAGTCGAAGGCCTCCTGTGATTCGAAGGTTGCGAAGGCCGAATGCGACAAGGACAAGAGCTGCTGCAAGGCGAAGCTTGCGTCGGCCGAAGGTGGCGACAAGGCCTGCTGTAAGGCCAAACTGGCATCGCTGACGACGGACGGTGAGAAGGCGTCGTGCGACAAGTCGAAGGCTTCCTGTGATTCAAAGGTTGCGAAGGCCGAATGCGACAAGGACAAGAGCTGCTGCAAGGCGAAGCTTGCGTCGGCCGAGGGCGGCGACAAGGCTTGCTGCAAGGCCAAGCTGGCCTCGCTGACGACGGACGGTGAGAAGGCGTCGTGCGACAAGTCGAAGGCCTCCTGTGATTCGAAGGTTGCGAAGGCCGAATGCGACAAGGACAAGAGCTGCTGCAAGGCGAAGCTTGCGTCGGCCGAAGGCGGCGACAAGGCCTGCTGCAAGGCCAAGCTGGCCTCGCTGACGACGGACGGTGAGAAGGCGTCGTGCGACAAGTCGAAGGCGTCTTGTGATTCGAAGGTTGCGAAGGCCGATGGTTGCTGCAAGAGCAAAGACGCCGCAACCAAGACCAAGCTCGTTGACGCCAAGTCCTGTTGCGATGGCAAGGACGTGATCTATCGTGTCGCCGGGCGCGATTTCAAGACGTGGGAAGAGGCTGTCTCTGCTCGCGATGCGGCCCGCGCCGCCATCAAGAAAGTCGCCATGTCCTACGTCGTTGACGGCAAGAAGGTAGACTGTGCGTCAAAGGTCTGCCCGACGGCCAAGGCTGCGGGCAAAGTGAAGTTCGTCGTCGGTGAAACCACGACGAGTTGTGAACTGCACGCCCGCGTCGAATTGGCAAAGGCACAGATCGACGCAGCACGAGAGGCGCTGTCAGGCGAGAAAGTCGCCACGCGCTGATCTTCCGAATCGAATTCTGAAATGCAAAGAGCCCGCCGGCGGAAACCGGCGGGCTCTTTTCGTTTGATGCGATTACGACTGCGGCTGTCCGGGGCGACTACATTTTTTCGAACTGCAGCATGATTGCCGAGTTGTCGCCGTTGCCGGACTGCGCCGCGATGTCGATCTTGTAGCTGCCGACGGTCTTCGTGCCCGCGCTCGTTTCGACGGTGTTCACGAAGATCTCTTTCGGAATTGTCACTGTGTACGTGTTGTCAACCGAGAGCGTCAGCGAGTCGGCAGTCACTTCATAGTTCTTATTCTGCCGATTGAAGCCCGTGATCGCCGTCGGGAACGTCGCATCGGTATCGATGTCGCCGTTGAGTTGGTTGCCGGATCCCGCTTCGTTGTAGAAGATCTCGAACTGATAGCTGAAACCTTCCAGATAGGCGCCTGTCTCATCCTTCGGCGGTTCGAACTCGAGCGTGAGATCCTTCGTTCCGTCGAACGTGATCGGCTGCGATCCACTGAACGTCGTCAGTGACGCCGAGTCGCCGTACTTGACGAGCCGCGGAATCGTCTTGAAGACGTAGTTGATCATCCGAGAGAAAATGCCCGTCGATCCATCGTCAAACGTGATCTCGACAGCGAAGACGTCGCCCGCATTGATCAGGGCGTTCGGAATCACGAACGCCTGGAATCGATCGCCGGCATCCTCAAAGGCGTACCCCTCGGCGGCCCAGGACGTCGCCATCAGTCCCGAACCAGTGTCACGCATGACTTCCGTGTCCGCGATGTAGCTCGGCGCCGGCGTGCTGAGGACCCGTACGGCCGTCATCGACCTTGTCGCGCCCGACTCGGGCAGGACTTCAAACGTAATCACGGTATCCGTCATCAGCGCGGCTTCAACGGTTGCCGGGACGGCGCTGTAATAAGTGTCCGCCTGGTCGTTGCCGATTTTCAGATTCATGAAGAAACTCAGCCGGACGTCGCTGAGTCCGAGCGTTCCGCTCGCCGGTCCCGTATCGAGATCGTCAATGATGCCGTCGCCGTCGTTGTCGGCGTCGAAGATGTCGATCAGACCGTCGCGATCGCGATCACATGCCTGTCGCGGATCGTTTGTCGGCGTGCCCATGGCGTCGTCGCCCTTGCCGATGGACGCCAATCCGATCGCGACGCCGTTGTCGTCCAGGCGCGTCAGAACGTCGCTCGCCGCAAGCTCGGATACATCGCCGCCGGAACCCGGCGTGATCGGCGTCATCAGCGGATTATCCGGAAGCTGAATCGTCCCGAACGATGCGCTGCGATCGAGATCCAATCCCATCATGCCCTGGCCGCCGGAGTTGCCGAAATTGACCGGGCCCGTCGCCTTACCGTCGGGGCCGACGATCGTCACCATGAACAGGTTGCCGGATTCGTCCTCGGGAACGCTGACGTCGAACGCGCCCGCATTGTCGGTCGAGTCCAGATAGATCTTGCCGGTCGCGGCGCTCTGCGCGACGACGGTGTACGTCTGGCTTGACGACTGCGCGCTACGACGCAGTTTCGCGCTGGCGGCGGATTCCTGAATGGTCCCCGTCAGTGATAGTCCGGACGAACTGCCGGGCAGTGTAATGCCCGAGAGATCACATGCGGCGATGGATAGGCCGCTCGCAACGATTGCCAATGCATAGATGTGTCGTTTCTTCATCCCCTGTCTCCTCCCAATGGTTGTCAGGCCGGGCGCGAATACGCCCTTTCGGCGTATCGACCCGATTGGTTCGGCGATAGAGACGAGGATGCAAAAGAGGCGATTTCGGGACCTCATTTATCCCGGATTCGGACGCGAACCGCCGTGGGGTTATAGGGTCGTGCAGCGCGTACGGTCGTTGTCGCGGGGTTATCGCCTTATTCGCTGCGACCCGCGGCGTGGGCGCGCAAGAAAAAACGGCCCGCCTTCTCGAAGAAGACGGGCCGTTGGTTATCGTGAGAGCGCGTGTGGGTTTCGACTTAGGCCGCCCGGGCGTTTCGGCGTCGGATCAGGGCCCAGCCGCCGATTCCGAGGAGTGCGATGGTTCCCGGTTCTGGCGTCGTCGTGAAGTCGCTGCCGTCGAGCCATCCTTCCTTCTTGAAGCTCCACTGCGTCAGGAAGTCGCCGGAGTAGTTCGTGTCGAGACCTCGAAAGCTGTGCATCCAGATGCCAAGATGATCATCGAAGCCCGTGCCGAACCAATCGGCCAGTCCGCCGGGGCCCGGATGCATCGGTGCGTGGCTGTTAATCTCGGCGGTGCTGATTTCGAAGCCGAGCGTGATCGAATTATCCGACTCGCGGCGATCGATCATGTCGTTGACGAATCCGCCCGCCGATCGCGATGACATGATCATATCGGGCGTCTGTACGCCGTTGCGTTCGGCGCCATCGTAGTAGGTGCTCGTGCTGTTCTGGCCGTTGTAGCCATAGGCCGTGATGACCGGGCTCGATCGCGTTGCATCGAAGTAGATCAGCGCCAGTTCGCCCGAGTGTCCCTTGGGATTCGGACCGTTGTTCAGAGCGAGCGTGAAGCCCTCGGGATCGAGGTGCGACTCGTTCTTGTAGTTCACGACCCACTTCAGCGTCTGCGCCGACGAATCGAATTCGCCGTGAATGAAGTTGATGTCGCCGCCGTAGCTGTTGTATCCGAGATTCGAGCCGTCGGTCGAGGCCGGCGTCCAATCCCACTGATAGAGGCTCGCCTTGGCGGCGCCCGTCGTCGTTGCGGCGGCCAGCAGGGCAAGCATCGTCGTCGTCATCATTCGGTTCTTCATCTGAGTCTCCCCTCGCGTGCTCTTAGTTGCGATGCGGACGCGGCCCTCGCCGCGCTGCACTGGGAGACGATGTGCAATTCGCGATCCCGCGCGGCATGGCGTTCGGCTTGGGATTCAGATGCCGATAAGAGTGGGGATTGCTTGGCGGCAGCGGCGAACGCACTGCCGAAGTCGGATTGTGACGTCTGTGTGGATCGTGCCGGGCCGTTGATTCAGCAGCCGTTGATCGACGGAGGTCGTTGCAATGATGCGTTACGACAACGCTGATGGCGATCGAATCGTCTATTGCAACGATATCGGATCCACATCGACCATGACCCGATCGGCCTTCGCACGAAGCACGCCTTCGTCCTTGAGTATACGAACGCCGTCCATCAAAGTCGTCGCCGTCGAGAATATGAGCGTCGTCTCGAATCGATGCATCCCGCGGAGACGCTGAATCGGCGCTTCCTGGGCCGGTGTGATCTTCGTCTGCACACCGTGTTTCGCGAGCAACGTCCGCGTTTCCTGCACAATCGACTCGGTCGCGCGACGCGCCTTTGCGATCTGTTTATCGGCCACGACGATTCGAAGCATTCTCGTGTACGGCGGCAGGCCGGCGTCCAGCCGCAGTTTCAATTCTCCGTTTGCGAATGCCTCGTAGTTCCCCGCGACGGCGTGACGAATCGGCGCGGTCTCGGCGGCAAACGTCTGCACGACGACCTGCCCCGGCGCGTCGCCGCGACCCGATCGGCCTGACACTTGCAATACAAGCTGAAACGTCCGCTCTTCCGCACGAAAATCGTCGAAGGCCAGAGCCGTATCGGCGCTGATGACGCCCACGAACGACACGAACGGAAAGTCGAGTCCCTTGGCGACCATCTGGGTACCGATCAACACATCGAACTCGCGCCGCTCGAACGCACCAAGGATCTCCGAGTAATCCCCTGCCCGCGTCATCGAGTCGGAGTCGATTCGCCGCGCTTTGACATCGGGGAACTTGCGCGCCAATTCCTCCTCCACGCGCTCCGTCCCCAGGCCGAACTTCACCGGCTTGCCGTCGCAGCCGATTGTGCTGCACGCATACGGGATGTTTCGGCGCTCGCGGCAGTAATGACATTGCATCTTGTCGGTGCTGGCGTGATAGACGAGATTCACATCGCAGTGCTTGCAGCGCAGCACGTTGCGGCACTTCGGGCAATGAACGTAACTCGCATAGCCCCGGCGATTCAGCAGGAGAACCGCTTGTTCCTTGCGCTCCAGCGTTTCCGACAGCCGCGCTTCCATTTCTCGACTCATCATGTGCACGCCGGGTCGGAAGCGATGCTCCTCGTTCATGTCGACGAGGTGAACCTGCGGCATGGCCAGGCCGCGAACGCGTTCGGGGAGCCGGATCAACTTGTAGTGTTTGCGCCGATGTACATTCAACCACGTTTCCAGTGACGGCGTCGCCGAACCCAGAACAACGGGAATTCCATGCAGATGCGCGAGCTTTACGGCCACGTCGCGTGTGTGATAGCGCGGCGCCGACTGGCTCTTGTAGCTCGGCTCCTGCTCTTCATCGACAATGATCACGCCGAGATTCGGGCATGGTGCGAATATTGCGCTGCGCGTTCCGATGACGACGTGCGCCGCGCCGGACGCGATCGCGCGCCACGCCCGCGCACGCTCCGCATCCGTCGCGCCGCTGTGCATCGTCGCCACGCAATCGAAGCGCTTCGCCAGTCGATCGACGGTTTGCGTCGTCAGCGCGATCTCCGGTACGAGCATGATGCCCTGCTTGCCCTGCTCGATCGCGCGACGGATCGCGCGGATGTAGACCTCCGTTTTTCCGCTGCCCGTGACGCCGAAGAGCACCTGGACGCTGAATTCGGCGGCGTCGATGGCCGCGTCGATCTGATCGATGGCCGCTTGTTGCGAAGGATTCAATTCAAACGCCGGATCGTGCGGCGCATCCGTGCGCATTGCCGTCGAATCGGGGGCGTCGATCGAATCAATCGCGATGACGCCCTTTCTTTCCAACGTTTTCGCGACGGCGGCCGTGCAGCCCGCCATGCGACAGGCTTCGTCCACGGCGACAGGTGATGCTCCGTCACGAATTGCGACGGCAAGCGCCTTTTGCTTGCCCTTGAGTGCGTTGACGTCGTAGTCGCCGTCGATCAGCCGCGCAACGCGAGTATGTCGAACACCCGCGCCGCGCTTAACGGCCGCGGGAACCATCAGGTCCAGCGTCCGTCCGAGCGGCGCGGCGTAATATGTCGCCAGCCAGCGGCCCAGCTCGACCATTGACGGGCTCAACAGCGGTTCGGCGTCAATGCACTCGAGAACCGGCTTGAGAGTGGATTTCCATTCCGCTTCGCTGACGTTCAGGCAATAGCCGTCGACCGGCTTGTCGCTGCGACCGAACGGAACGCGCACACGCATCCCCGGCCGCACCTGCCCGGCGAATTCTGGCGGCACGCGATAGGAATAGACTCGATCCACGCGGCGAAGGAGCGCAACGTCCGCCACGATCGCCGTCCGAAGCGTCGGCGGATCCAGCAGAGATGGGGTTGCGCGATCCGCTCGGGATGCCATGTCGGCCTGCCGATCCAGAGAGGGGTGCTCGGATTTCGACAATCGCACGTTCGCGTTGTCTCAATTACGATTGTATCTTCGCGCCGCGCACGCGTCCCGACCCCTTTCAGAGCCGCGACGATCAGGGAGTGGGGCGTGCGAGTCGGTGAGTGAACCATTGAATCCGATCGTGGGCGCATCCCGACGACAGACGCCGAAAAAGGGCTCCCACGAATAAGCGTCCAACGACTTCCGAGTGTAATCACAACCGCGGTTGCGAAGGCCTCACATGCCAGAGCCGATTGTCGAAGTTCACGAACTGATGAAGATATTCCCGACGACGACGGGCGAGGAAAAACGCGCCGTCGACGGCGTCTCGTTCTGCGTCAATCCGGGGCAGATCTACGGCCTGCTCGGTCCTAACGGCGCCGGCAAGACGACCACGCTCCGAATGATCGCCGGCCTGCTGACGCCGACGGGCGGCAGCGTCCGCCTCGACGGCCACGATCCGCAGATCGATCGCGAATCCGCCAAGCGAAGCCTCGGGTATCTCACGGCCAGTACCGGGCTCTACGAGCGACTCAGTCCACGCGAGGTTTTGAACTACTTCGGCGAACTCATCGGTCTCGAAGCGGCGCAGCGAAGAAAGAGAATCGACGATTTGATTCACTGGCTCGATATGAGTGCCTTCGCGACGTTGCGGTGCGGCGGGCTGTCTACCGGCCAGAAGCAGCGCACCAACATCGCGCGCGCTCTCATGGGCGATCCGCCAATTCTCATCATGGACGAACCCACGCTCGGACTGGACGTGCTGACGAATCGCGTTGTGCTCGATTTCATCCGGGCTGAAGGCGCCCGCGGGAAGGCGATCATCTTGTCCACGCACTACCTCGATGACGCCGAAGCCATCTGCGACGAGTTCGGACTCATCCACAACGGCCGGATCGTCGGTCGCGGTGATCTCGCCGCGTTGCGGGCGCAGTCAGGCAAGACGCGGCTCAGCGAGATATTCCTCAAACTATGTGGAGAGGACGAACACGTGCTGAGCGGCGTTCCAGGTGTTGCGACGAACAATTCGACGGAAGGGACCGGCCGATGAAGAGTTACTCCCGCATCTGGACGGTCTATCGCAAGGAACTCACGGAGACGCTTCGCGATCGGCGCACGCTGATGGCGATGGTATTCGTCCCCGTCATTCTCTATCCGATCCTGATGGTCGTGCTCATGCAGGCGCTGTCTTCAGAGAAGGGGCGACAGGAGGAGAGTGAATATACAGTCGTGGTTCCGAACGAGGCGCACAAGCGATGGCTTGAGACGATTCTCTTGCGCGAAGATGAGGAAGTGAACGCGGAACAGAAAGCGCTCGATGCCGCCGCCAAAGCCATGGGCGAAGAGATGGCGGACCCGACGGGCCGCGCCGCTTTTCGCACGCGACTTGGCTCGAAGCAGATCCACATTGTCATTGCTGACGACCCTGGGAAGATCTGGGATATCGTCGCCGCCGGCGCTGTTCACGCAGGCGTCGTCGTCAGACCTGATCCGGCTGTGGACCGCGCGGCCGATCCGAATCGTGTCGTGCAGATTCTCTACAGCGACACGAATCCGCTGTCGGAAGTGATTTTCCGTCAGCTGAATCTCATCTTGCAGAACGAGGCCGGACGCATCGTCCGTGATCGTGTCACGAAACTGGCGGGCACGCCGGAAGTGCTCAACCCGATCATGACGACGAACCTGTCGACGACCAGCCCCGACAAGCAATTCTCCAAGGTGCTCGCACTGATTGTCCCCTTCCTGCTCGTCACGATGACCGTTACGGGTGCGATGTATCCCGCCATCGACTTGACGGCCGGCGAACGCGAACGCGGCACACTGGAAACGCTGGCCGTGTCGCCCGTTCCCGTTGGACAGATTGTCGCCGGTAAATTCGGCGTCATCGTGACGATCGCGATGGTCACGACGGCGCTCAACCTCGGTTCGATGACCGCCGTGATCCAGTTCAGCGGCATCGCGAAGATGCTCGGTGCGCCGACTTCCGCCAGCGCCGCGATGGAGGAGATGGAGGCCGAGCAGACGGTTCAATCCGCACCGGCCGAGCCGGGCTCGTCCGCCGCGTTGCAGCGCATCAACTTCGGTCGTCGTCAGGCATTGGAGCAGGAAACGAATCGCCGCGCCGGATTCGTGACGACGGCCGCGCCGATCGTGTTGCTGGCGATGATCCCGTTCGCGGTTTTGTTCGGCGGCGTCATGCTGGCCGTCTGCAGTTTTGCAAAGTCCTTCAAGGAGGCGCAGAACTACATGATGCCCGTGATGATGTCGGCCATTGTTCCCGCCATGGTCGTCTCCTACATGCCGACGATTGAATTGCAGGGGCCTCTGATGGCGACGCCCGTGGCGAACGTCGTGCTGCTGATGCGCGAGTTGTTCCTCGGGAATTTCCGGATCGAAGCGGTTGTCATCGTGCTGCTGTCGACGTGTCTGTATGCCGCCGCGGCCGTCGCAATGGCGACGCGCATCTACGGCAACGAGGCCGTGCTGTTCAACGATGTCGGCTCCTACAAGACGCTGCTTTTGCGGAAGTTCATGCGACCGCAGCGCGTTCCGTCGGCGGCGTTTGCATTGCTCACGCTCGCGCTGATCTTCCCAGTGAACTTCTTCGTGCAGTCCAGTATCGTGACGGCGGATTCGGGTTGGATGGACTTGTGTCGCGCCGTTGGCATTACCCAGGTCCTGTTGTTTTTCGGCGTCGTCGTGTTTCTCGCCTGGTATGCGAAACTGAACATGCGCGAGACGTTCTCGCTGCGATTGCCGTCGGCGCTCCATTGGGTCGCAACGTTACTGATCGTGGCCGGTATCGTCCCGCTGTCTGCGACGATTCAACAGTACCTCTACGCGACGTTTCCGCCGACGAGCCAGATGCAGCAGATGATGCAGGCGGAAGCGAAACTGCTGTCCGGCATTCCCCTCTGGGCGATCGTCGCATTCTTCGCCATCCTGCCGGGCGTCTGCGAGGAATTCGCCTTCCGCGGAATGCTGCTGACGGGTTTGCGTGATCGGATCGGGACATGGCGCACGGTGCTCGTCGTCGGCATTGTTTTTGGCGCATTCCACATCTACGTGCACAAGATTCCGCCGATCGCGATCGTCGGCATGTTGTTGGCGTATGTTTGCATCCGAACGGGCTCGATTCTTCCGGGCATCCTGATTCACATCGCAAACAACGGCGTTGGTTTAATCGCCGACTCAATGGTCAAGGCGAATGATCCGCGACTGATGGATCTCTTTGGACTGCCTCACGGGGACGAGCAGACGTTTGACTACTCCGTCAACCCGCGAACGATGATCTTCATCGCCGCTGTCGTTCTGGGGCTCGCCATAATGGTCTTCACTCCGAAGCGCCCGACGCCCCGTTCAGAACCGCGACCGTAAGAGAGCCGGGCGCGCGAAGTGGGATTGCGCGACAACACATTGCGGCGCGTAATCGTGCAAAAGGGTTGACGCGTTGCACCTGCAATTCGCCGTTTGCAACAGCGACGCCGGCAAACTTCCTGGGGGGCGGGGGCGCGTCGGAGTCGGGTGGGCCCCGCCGCAAATCCATCAAAAAAAAGGCGGAGCATCGCTCCGCCTTTTGCATTAATCGTCGTCGCCACATTCCGGCTACGAAATCGGAATGCTGCCCGTTCCGCCCGTCAGGCCGCCAAAGAGGCTGCCGAGGCCGCCGGTGCCAGACCCGCCGAGCAGGCCCGACAGCGGATTGCCGCCAACGAGCAGGTTCAGACCGCTGAGGATCTGCGAGATCTGGTCGAAGATTTCCTGGATGATCAGCGTGATCGTCTCAGGCAACCAATCCTGCGGGCTGGTCGCGTCGCCCACGAGGAACTCAGACGTGCCCGAGGCAGCTGCGATGCCCTGCTGCACCTGGATGCCCGGAGCTCGAGCCTGCAGCGCGCTGCCGCTCGTGCTTGAGAACTGATCCGAAATGACCGGCGAGCGCCCCGAGGTGACGGTCGTCGGCGTGGTCGGTGTCGTCTGGGCCTGGTTGAACTGCGCCATCGCAAAGATCGCACCGCCGGCGACTAGCAACACGGCCAGCGATCGGACAAGTCGAGATCGGCGATTGGGTTGATTCTTCGTCATAGAGGGCCTCCAAAAGGCTTGCGAGCTTTTTCTACCCGGCGCGTTGGCCGAGCTTGCGACATTATAAACCGCCGCGATGGCCTGATTGCAAATCAGGTCCGACGACACCAATCACCTTGTTCATCGGCAGAAACCCCCCTCTTGGCCCGGAAAACCGATTTCCGACATAGTGTGGCTTGAATAGGCGGTGCGGATCGCCGAGGGCAGACGAAAATCCGCGATTCCTCGGCGATTGGGCTTTTCGGGGCTACTTGGCCTCTTTGTCCTTCTCGCCAACCTCCTTTGGCGTAACGCTTTGAATCGCGCTCCGCGAGAAGGTGATCTTGGTATTGCTCGATTCGTCCACTTTCAGCGTGATTTCGTCATCCCGCACGGACGCCACGGTCCCGATGATCCCGCCGATCGTTACGACGCGATCGTTTTTCTTCACTGACGCGAGCATGGCCGCCCGTTGCTTTCGCTCTTTGCTCTGCGGCCGAATCAGCATGAAGTAGAAAATGAAGCCCATGATGAGCATGAAGGGCATCACGGACTGCAGGCCCTGCATGGGGCTTGCCGGCGTATTACCCGACGAACCGGAGTCTTGCGCAAGCAGCATTAGGTTAGTCAGCATCGAAGGTTAGACCTCTATGAAGGATTATCGCCGACGACTTCCCGCGACTCCATGTCGGCCACCAGGGCCGTCATTGTTCCACTCGCAATTGCATCGCGGATTCGTCGAATCAGGCGATGATAGTGCGAAATGTTGTGCAGCGAAACCATGATCGGCCCGAGCATTTCATCCGCGAGAAATAGGTGTCGCAGGTAGCCGCGGCTGAACGTCCTGCAGCAATAGCAATCGCAGGTCGGGTCCAGCGGCGTGTCGTCCAGCTTGTACTTCGCGTTTCTCAGTCTTAATACGCCGGCTTCCGTGAAGGCGAAGCTATTGCGGCCGTTCCGCGTCGGCATGACGCAGTCGAACATGTCGATACCCGCCGCCACGGCCCGCACGATATCGATGGGTCGCCCCACACCCATCAGGTAACGCGGCTTGTCCGCCGGCATCCGATGTGCGACGGCGTTCAGGCACGCGGCCATCTCCAGTGGGTCTTCACCGACCGAAAGACCGCCGACCGCATAACCCGGCAGGTCCAATTGCACGAGCGCTTCAAGACAGCGAAGGCGGATATCAGTATTGAGACCGCCCTGGACGATGCCGAACAGCGCCTGATCGTCGCGCGTCTTCACGTCGCGACACTGCCGCGCCCAGCGAATCGTGCGTTCAACGGCGCGCTCGAGCGTCGCGCGTTCGGCGGGTAGCGCGGGACATTCATCGAATGCCATGATGATATCGGCGCCGAGTTTCTGCTGAATATCAATCGACGTCGCGGCGTCGAGGCGCATCTTCGCGCCGTCGATATGCGACTGGAATGACACACCGTCGTCGTCGATGGCGTTGAGCGTGGCGAGGCTGAATACCTGAAACCCGCCGCTGTCCGTGAGGATGGGTCCGTGCCATCCGTTGAATGCGTGGAGACCGCCGAGATCGCGAACGACGTCGGCACCCGGCCGCAGCGCCAAGTGATACGTATTCGCCAGTATGATCTCGGAGCCAACATCCTGAAGCTGCGCCGGCGTCAGGCCCTTGACGCTGCCGCGCGTTCCGACGGGCATAAAGACGGGTGTATTAATTTCGCCGTGGGGCGTGGAAAAGCTCCCCGCTCGGGCATGGGTACTTCGATCTTCGTGATGAACATGGAATTCGAACAAAACGTATGGATTGTCCTAACAAGTGCCTGGTAGCGTCACAAAACGGGATCAAGGGCCTATAGATACCCACAACCTGTGAGTTTAGGCAAGGGATGACAATATTCAGGGGACAACGGGGAATTACAGGATTGACACCCATTTTTGGCGTTTCTTATACTAGCAAGGCTCTGCGGGGGTAGAATTCCCCGTCAGCGTCGGAGTCGCGGTAACTGGAGGGTGACGACACGGTGGTTGTCACGACCGCGGCATCATATTGGGTTGGAACGAATTCCCGGAGGGATATCGTTGACTAGCCGCCGAACGGTCGAAGAACTGAAAAAATTGGTGCCCCCCCATCTGTTGAACGCACGCAAGGATGCCGAATCAACAAAACCGCAGAAAGCCAAGCGAGGATCGACTCGTCGCTCAAGCCGGAAGGTGGTCGGGGATAACGGAACCGGGCGAATAGAAGTCCCCAAGCCGCTGCCGAAGACGAGCCTTCGTCCGGAGGAGCTGGCCTACTTTCGAAAGAAACTGCTCGAAAAGCGGCATCAGTTGTTTAACAACGTTCAGACGATGGAAAGCGAGGCCCTGCGCAAGAATCGAAGCGAGGCGGCCGGCGATCTGTCGCAAATGCCGATTCACATGGCGGACATCGGGACGGACAACTACGAGCAAGAATTCTCGATCGGCCTGATTCAAAACGAACGCGTATTACTGAAAGAAATAGACGATGCGCTAAAACGCATTCAGGACGAAACCTACGGCGTCTGTCTGGCCACGCATCAGCCGATTTCCAAGGCGCGGCTGCGAGCCAAGCCATGGGCTTCGTTCTGCATCGAGTACAAACGCTCGCAGGAAAAGAACGGGCGTAATGGAGTGTCATGACGTCCCTCGATAGTACCGATTCCCTTTCAACATCGACGCCGTCTACGGTCAACGCATCGGCCGGGGCTGATCGCAGCGCCATCGTGCATGTCCCGAGCCATGTGCGGCTATGGCTTGTCGCCGTCCTCGGTCTGTGGGCCGATCTGGCCACGAAGGCTTGGGCGTTCAGCACGCTGAATCCCCACGAACCCAGACTCGTCATCAAGAATCTCTGCAGCCTGCAGCTCTCGTTGAATCCCGGTGCGCTGTTCGGCCTCGGCGCCGGCATGGCGCCCGTTTTCGTCGGCGCCAGCGTCCTGGCCCTGATGTTCGTGCTTTACCTGTTTGCGAACTCCGGGACGCGCCGCTGGTCGATGCACATCGCCCTGGGTCTGGTTCTCGGCGGCGCCCTTGGCAATCTTTACGATCGAACGACGCAACAGGCCTATGTCGCTTACATGACGAACGGCTATCGAATCATCGGAGATCGGGTCGACACCGACAGTGAGAACATCCTACGGATCCGTCGGCCGAATTCGGATCGCGTCGAGTCGTTCGGTATGTCGAGCATCGACTTGTCGCGATCGGGTTTTCAACCCGTGGTTCGGGACTTCATCAAGATCGAGGCGAAATTCGGCAAGTTCGAAGTCTGGCCGTGGATCTTCAACATCGCCGACGCCCTGCTCGTCGTCGGCGTCGCCATGCTCCTGCTGAATTTCTGGGCGGACCATCGCCATCATCGAGCCGAACAGCTTGCGGCGAATGCTGCAATTGCCGGAAGTGACTCGCCACGCGACAATTCCTAAGTATGTCATCGATTGCCGGTCATCAGATCGCCGTCGTCATTCGGCGCCGCCGTGTTTGCGCGTGCGCTGTCGTTCTCATGATTTCGTCGATCTGCCACGGGCAGCCGATCGTGCAGGCCCCGCCCGATGCACAGGAGTCGGACGCCTCGGCGAACGCGATCGCCGAATGGAATCGGCTTCGAACGCTTCCATCGGGGGAAATCGACGATCCGCTCGGCTTTCTTGTGAACGAAGCCGGCGCATTTCGACGTCTTACGTTGATGATTCAGGATCTGCAGGCGACACAGGTGAATGCGCCGCTGGACCCGAAGTTGCAGGTCGCGCTCCTTCGATCGCTCTATCTTGCGGCATCGATCGACGGGAAGGAGCCGGAGTACCTGTTGAGATGGGCCGGCGAAGTTTGCGATTCGTCCGACGTCCCTGCGGTACGGGCCGAAGCGGCGTATCGAATCCTGATCGACGATCTGATGCAGGTATCTGCGAACTCGCCCTGGAACTGCCCGCTGTCGGAATTGGAATTCGATTTGCTTGATGAGTACCTTGACTGCTTTGGGAATACGCCGAGGGCTGTGTCCGCAGTGAAACGCATCGCCGAAGACGCGTCGATGCGGCGCGACGATCGCGACTTGCGGGCGTGCCGCGAACTCGTGCAGCGCACGTCGCCGCAACATCCGATCGGCCCTTCCTTCGTCGGCCAGGCGCGCGGCGCCGAATCCGTCGGCAAACCGTTTGCGCCGACGCTGCGCACTCAGGCCGGCGGCGAATTGAACTGGTCCGGATTGTCGGGGCGACCGACGATTGTTCTCCTTGTTGACGTCGAACAGACGCCCTCTTTCGAACTGCTTACGGAACTCCTGGGCGAATCGGGTTCCGGGGAGACGCAGCGATACCAGTTGGTTGTGGTGCAAATCAATGTCAGCGCGGAGCGGCGGAAAGTGACTGTCGTCGAGGGGGCCTCTTCCGCACGGACCGATCACATTCTGTCGCGCGTCAATTCCAATCGGCTTATCCGGCTGACGCGCGGCTGGAGGGAACCGCTGCTGACGGAATTCGATATCCGAACATTGCCGACGGCGTTCGTGCTCGACAGCGCCGGTCTGCTTCGGCAGATGGTTCGACACAGCGACTGGTCGATGGCCGATACGATTCGCGGCGCCGTCGATCGCGATTCCATTGAACCTGCCTTGACTCCCGAGACCAACCCCTGAAGAGTCAACACATGTCGAACGCACAGAACCGGCTTTCAGTCTGTACGGATGACCTGCGGCTCGAGATCAAGCGGGCTCTGCAAACGGCGAGCGCGCTCGGGTTTCGAACCGTCGACATCGGCGCGACCGGCGGCGCCGTGCATCCGCGTCAGATGTCGAAGTCCGCGCAGCGCCACTTATCGCGATACCTGTCCGATCTCGGCTTGCGGCTCGGAAGTCTTCGCGGTCCCGTCGCCGGTTCGAGTTACGGCGACGGTTCGGCCGGCGAACACCGCCTGGAGATGATGCGCTCCATTATCGCCATGGCCGGCGAGATGCGCGTGCCCGTCGTCTCAACGTCGCTGGGCGGATTCGTCGGCGACGCAGACGCCGAAGCGAATTCGCGGCTGCTCGAGGCCGTTGAGACACTTGCGAATGACTCCTATCGACACGGCGTTCGCGTTGCGATTGAAACGACCGGCGTTTCGCCGGAGGCCCTGCGTGGACTGATTTCTGGCTTGGACTGTCCGACGCTCGGCGTCTGCTGCGATTCCGGCGCGATGCTGATGGAGGGTAACGATCCGCATCGCGTCGCCGAGAATCTCGCAGGGCGCATTCACGTTGTGCGAGCGCGAGATGCGACGTTCGGTTCGCCCACTGCAGCGGGACGCGAAGTTGCGATGGGAGAAGGTGCGCTGGACATACCGGCGTTTGTCGCATCGCTGCAGGAGGCCGGATTCAGCGGCGACATGATTGTCAGTCGCTCCGACAGCGTCCGGCCGAGTGCGGACTTGTCGAGCGCCGGGAAGATCCTGGGGCCGTATCTGATTTCGACCTGACTGACACGCTTTGCGAGGGATGCGTCGACGCCCGGCGTGCGCGGTTTCAACATATGTTGACCACGGGCTGTAAAAAGCGTGGCGACCGTGACGTCCCCCCGGGCGCCACGGCCACCGTCGCTGGATCGTCGCGATCGCTACACGCTTCCCCCCGGATCGCGGCGTCCCCCCAGCTTGTTATCCCCCCGGAAAGCACCGACTGAAACGTCGCAGGTGCGACAGTCGTTGAACAGAGGCGTGTTCGCTGTTCATACGTCCTTCCCCGCTTCGCGCGCCAAGTTGGACAGCCATTCGCAAAAGTGCGCCGGTTCTACCGCACCTTGTTTCTTTTCCTGCTCTGATCGGGGCCGTGAAGCGATGCAATGCAATTCGCGCGCGCAATTCCCACTCCATCCCGCAGCGCGGCAAGTCTACATCTGTCTTCACGGCCGCCGATACAGAGAACATCATCTCGCTCCAACGGGGCGCGGATCGACCCCTCGTACAACGGCGACGCCTGCGCACAATCGGCGCACGTTCACCGCTCGTCGTCACTCCCCGTCTCGTTTCAGTTGATCTGGATCCCGCGCCGCGCATGGCAACTGCAGGAGTCCTGTTGAATCTGCCTCCAACGAAGTGCGAGGTCGGCCGCATGTCTGCGGCAGAGGAGGCGGCACTTGGCAAAGACCCGTCGGCCCTTTACGTATTGGCTGACTGCGTCGTTTGCCCGAACGTCGAGAATGAATGCGGGATCGAACAAGATGCGTTCGCCCCGATGAAACTCAGGTACTGTTGAGCCTCGATCCGCGCCGACGATCAGGATCATTTCCCGTTGGAATACACATCCATCATGTCAACTGCTGAAATCGATATCCATCGACCTGGGTTCACACCCATTCCCATCGCTCGTTATTATTCTTTCCGCCTTGGATCGGAAAGCAAGTCCGCGGCAAAAAATTTCGGCGCACTTGGGTAATAGTGCGTTATCATAACCCAACTAGTGGCTCGTGACGCGCGCGTTGGGGGCTTCGATCTTGTTGGTTTTTCGATTCCAGTAGATCGAGTCTCCCCGCCATTCCAGCGGCGATTCCGCGCTCTGGCGGGTGATGCTCGCGCTGATGCCGTTACCGCCGTCGATTCGAACGTCTTCCGTTCGCCGCGAGTATTGCAGCCGATTGCCGAGCAGTTGCCACTCGCCGTCCACCAGGAGGACGGCGCCCTCCGCGCGAATGCTGCTCAGATCCGTTGCGCGGCTGTCGGCTGACGCATGTTTCTGTACGGCTCTCTGATCCGATTCGAAATCGAGTCGCAGGTTCTGACATTCAAGCCATGCGCGCCGGCCGGGTTTGAGGCGGTCCTTGAGTCCCGCCAGGAATCCCGTCGGTGCAAAGTCCGAATCGTCCAGCGCCATCTGCTGGCCGCTGTAGTGACCCATCTTCACGTCGCGCTCGAAGATCACGGCGCCCTGGTCGCGGAAGAAGTCCATCTTGCTTTCCCACGTGACGAGTGTCTGGCTCGGCCCTTCGCTCCGCACGGAACTCATCAAAGGTCCGCCGACGCCTCGCGTCGCGACGGCAGTCGGGCGCCGGCTGTCGTTGTCGAACTGATAGTCTTCGATCATCAGCAAGCCGGCCGACGGTACGCGCATCTGTTCACGTTCGAGATCGGCTTCAATCTGGGCGCCTTCGATTCGGAACCGGCTGAGCAGCCGGCCCCACGTGTCATCGTTCGGTCCCGGTGCAAACGTCTTGCTGACGGCATATGCGCGGCCTTCGGCGACGACATATGTCGGACGCTTTCGCTCTGATGACGTAGCGATGCGATCCGTCCATTCCATCTGCGGCTTGTCGTTGAGGATCTCTCCCAGAATGCCGAAGCGCCCGGCTTTCTTCGTGTCGGCTGTGTTCGGGATCGCCGGCATGCTCGCGAATCGGATCGTGAGCTTGTCGCAGCCCATTTCAAAGCCTTCGGTGCTGATATGCACGTCCCCGACGAACACGCCGTAGTCCTTGTTCAATCGCAGCTGCAGCTGATCGCGCCAATCAGCACGCACGGGTTGGGGCTTGGGCAGCGTTCGGCCGCCGAAATCCTGGCGCGACACCATCCACGCTTTGCCCGGGCCCGGAACGTCGAGCGACTGCTCGGCCATGTTGAGCTCGATGCGATGACCGTGGACGGCCATGTCTTCGACGCGCGCCTGGGCGAGTACGTCGGGCGACGGACTGACGAGAATGAGATTGTCGAGCTGATCGCCGTTGTTGAATGTCGCGAGCATCGATTCCGTGCGGCTGATCTTCAGGTTGTGATCCGGATCCCGAACCTCGACGTTTCCTCTTGCGTCGAGTCGTTCCATGCCGACGTTCGAACCGAGGGCGCCCGGCTTGTCCGACGCGTTCGTCGCGACGTTTGAAGTCAATTCGCGCATCGTGACGTCCATCGTGTCGGCGCTGATTTCACGGCGAAGCTGAGTGTCGATGAAACGACCCTCGCCTCGCACCTGTCGGGCCGTCACGCGACCGCTTGCGTGAACACTCCGCGGTACGTTTCGACCGTCGGCCGTGCGAACAAGATCGACGTTGAGGTCCTCGGCGAGAATCTGGTGTTGATGGTTCGCGACGATGACGGAGCCCGCGAGATCCAGGTGCTCGATGAAGTCGGCGACGGCGCCCTTCGTCACGGGCGGCCCGAACGTGGCGGCGACATTGTCGGCGCGCGCCATCTCATCGCCTCGGCGGAATCGCACGTCGCCGTGGAACCACGCGCGCCGCAGGTACGGATCGTTCTTCTGTTCCAGCTGGCCTGTCGCTTCGTTGCGACTGCTCACGAGCTTCAATCCCAGCTCGACGTCGACGGACTGGTCCCAGTAGATCTCGACGGAACTGGCTTCATTGGAAAACGCGGCAGCCAGAGCCTCTTTGCCTTCCAGCGACTTCTTGTCCTGCATGTAGCCGGCGCCTTCCACGTGCGCCAGGCCGCGGTGCTTGTCGAAGTAGATTTCGCGGCCCACTAGCTTGCGACCCTGTTGGACGTTCAGCACAACGTCGTCCTTGCCGTCGCCGGACAGCCAGACCTGCTCGGTTTCGTTTCGGAAAACAAGTTGCCGGCATTCCGCGGCGCCCTGTCTTGACGTGACGATGACCGGCTTGCCGACGGCGACGACATCGAAGCGCTTGCCCGTCTGCTGTTTCGGATCGATTTGAAGCGGATGAAGATCGAAAGGCCCGTTCCAGATCAGGACGATCTGGCCGTCGTCCTCCGGCGCGTCTTCGGCCGTCTTGTCCGCCTTTTCGTTGTCGCTCTTGGCGACTGGTGTGCGCATGCGATCTTCGAGCTTCTTGCCGAAGTCGAAGTGCGCCTCAAGCCGGTCCGATCTCAGCGAACCGACCGTCTGTTCGCCCTGGCGCTGTTCGACGACGACGCTGCCCTGGAACATCGCACGATAGGAGTTCACGCGCGACTTTCGATACGCAAGCAGCTCCTCTGTCGTCATCTTGGATACGTCGACGTCCGCGACGGTCTGTATCTCCTTACGAATCGAGTCGACATCAGACGCGAGCGCGTCCTCCGTTCGAAGCGTATCCGGAACGGCCGACTTGGACTCGGCAGCTTCGGGGCTGTCGTCCGTCGCGTCGGATCGCGCGATTGACGGCGCGTCCTGCGTCGGCGCATTGTCGAGCTTCTTGGCGACGGACAGCGACACCGCCTGGTTCGTCCGCACGCGAAGGCCTTGCGAACGGATCTGCTGTGCGGCGTCCTTGGCGGACACGGCGCCCACCTGAACCGGGGCATCAATGCGGGCGCGATCGATCTTGATGGGCTGGTTGGCCGCGACAGAGACGCGCGAGCCTTGCTGTCCGTCGGCGCTCGTGGACGATTCCGAGACGTTCTGCTCGACGCCGGGCAGCGAGAAATCGACGACGCCGGCGCCGCGGCGAATGATCATCTTGCCGCCCCTCGCGAACTGAAGCGACTCGAGCCGATTGTCCGTCTGGTCCCATCGAACCGTCAGATCGGATACATCCTCAATCCGAGCCTCACGGGAATCGACCATAACGGCGCCCAGCGCAATCAGCTCGGAGCGATCGAGGTCGAATTGCGCCGACTCCATCTCGACGTGCACGAGTTCTTCCGGATGCTGTTCGCGCTCTGCCAGTTCCGGATGCTCGAGTCGCCAGGCTTCCGACGTGCGGTCGACGACGACGCGGACATTGCCCGTCAGTTTTCCGCGACGCGGATCGAATCGATTGTCGCCGGCGTGGAAGACCGTGACGTCGGCGCGATCCGCGCTGATATAGACGATCTCGCCGTCGGCCATGAATCGTTGGATACGCATGTTGCGTACGTCGAATCGATCGTCGCTCAGCGGTTCCCACTCGTCGGCCTCGAAGATCGTCTGCGGTTTGCCCGACTTCTGATCGTGAATCACGATGCGCGGATGTTTGCCGGGACTGAAATCGACCGGTCCGGCGCTCATCGTCTTGTTGGATTCGCCGGATCGCTCGACGAATTTGAGCGTTCGCGCGGCGTCTTCGGCGCCGCTGGACTCGCGCTTGGCGACGGGATCGTCGTCGCGCGAGAAGAGAAAGTAGGCGCCGATGGCGACCGACAATGTGGCGACGACGAGAATGATCTTTCGATGCATGATGATGCCCGTGAGTGCTCTTGGCCGCCGGCGATGAGCCGGATTTACGCGGAGGCGACCGGCGGCGATTGAAATCGAGAGTATGCGTCCTGATGTGTACCGTTATACCGCAGCAATCGTTCGATGGCTTCGGCGATTGCGCCGGCGCCGCCCGGACGTCGCGTGACGTACTTCGCGAGCCGCTTGGCGAACCGATGGGCGTTGTCGACGGCGATCGGATAGCCGCAGCGGCTCAGTAGCGGCACATCTGGCAGGTCGTCGCCGATGACCGCCACTTCCGACTCGATAACCCCCGCCTGCCGACAGATCGTCTCGTACGCCGGGACCTTGTCCGGAACGCCTTGAACAACCGTCGCAATGCCGAGGTCATCGGCTCGCGCGTTGACGGACGGGGCCTCGCGACCACTGAGAATCGCGACCTGCCCCCCTTGTGCCATCCAGAGCCGTAGGGCGCCGCCGTCCTGAACGTAGAACGACTTCTGCTTGTTTCCATCCGCGTCGTATGGCAATGAACCGGTCGTCAGCACGCCATCGACATCGAGAATGAGAAGTTTGATCACGCTCAGTCGCCTTCCGGAGCCGTCGCTCGAAAGCGGCGGCCAAAGTCCGACATTATAAAGTCACCAATCACACCGACAAGCAACACGAATCTGGCTCCATATCGCAAACTGTTGATCAAAATAAGGTTATGCCTGTGTCGCCGGCGGGCTAAAGTGCGTTTTCAGTGTACTGGGTGCGGATTGTCGGTTCGGCAATTCGCGAGCAGAATCTCGTGGCGCCTCACGTGAGTGCGTTCAGCGCCTGATACAGATCGGCCTTGAGGTCCTCGACGTTTTCCAGACCGATGCTGAGGCGGATGATCCAGGTCGGCGCTCCCGTTGCCGGATCCCGCGCTTGCAGAGGCACAGCCAGGCTCTCGTATCCTCCCCAACTGACGCCGATGCAGAAGATCTGCAATGAGTCCACGACCCGGAATGTCGCCTCCTGGGTGTTCTCCCGCAATTCGAAGGAGAATAACCCGGCCTGGCCGCGCATCTGTCGTTTCGCCAGACCGTGCTGCGGGTGTACGTCGAGCCCCGGGTAGAAAACGCGCGCGATTCGCGGGTCGGAGGCCATGAATCGGGCGACTTCCAGGCCGCTGCGTCGATGGCGTTCCATTCGAACCGGCAGCGTCCGCAGGCCTCGGAGCATCAGCCAGCTCGCGAACGGGTCACACGTCGCCCCGAGCAGTTCGCTCTCCATCCGGCCGATCGCCCCGATACGCTCGCGTGAGCCGACCACGAGCCCCGCGACCACGTCGCTGTGCCCGCCGATGTACTTGGTCGCCGTATGTGCGACGAGATCGATTCCCATGGCGATCGGATTCTGGAACACCGGCGTCGCGTTGCTGTTGTCGCAGATCGTGGCGATGCCGCGCTCGCGCGCCAGTTGGGCGACGGCTTTCAGATCCTGCAGCTCGAAGAACAGGCTCGACGGCGACTCGACGAAGATCAGGCGCGTGTTGGACTGAATCGCGCTTTCGAAGTCCTCGATGGATGTGCCGCGCACGTACGTCGTCTCGATGCCGAATCGCGGCAGAAAGTCGGAAAACAACCGCCGCGTCGGGCCGTACACTGTTTCGATCGTGATGACGTGATCGCCGGTCTTGATACACGATAGGACGGCCGACGTGATGGCACCCATGCCGGACGCGAATGCGCGGCAATCTTCCGCCTGTTCGAGCCGAGCGATCTTCTTTTCGAGAATGCGCGTCGTCGGATTGCCGGACCGCGTGTAGTCGAATCGTGTCGCGTCGGGGCCCTGCCGCACGTGGAACGTCGCCGAATCGGGGTAAGTGAATGTCGAGTTCTGAAAAATCGGCGGCGCCGCAGCGCCGAAATGGGCTTCGCGATTTTCGCCGAAATGCATGCAGAGGGTTTCAAACCCCATGTCGTGATTGAGCGTCACGGATCGACTCCTTTCGCGCCTCCTGACGGCGCTGGTATCGGGCGATAGGATAGAGGCATGGGAAACTTCTGTCGTGCACGCGCCGGAGACGATCGCCGCCGTTGATTCTGATCATCGACAACTACGATTCCTTCACGTTCAACCTCGTTCAGTGCTTTGGTGCGATCGGGCTCGAAACACCGTCGCTTCGGCATGAAATTCGAGTTGTGAGGAACGATGAAATGGGGGCAAAGGCGCTGGAGGCTTACGGAGCGACGCACCTCGTTGTTTCTCCAGGACCTTGTACGCCGAACGAGAGCGGCATCAGCCGCGACGCCATCCTGCGCTTTCGCGGGCGCATTCCGATACTCGGAGTCTGTCTGGGGCATCAGTGTATCGCCGACGTCTTTGGCGCTCGCGTTCGACGAGCCGACAAAGTCATGCATGGAAAAACGAGCGTTGTACGTCACGACGGCAAGACGATTTTCGCCGGCATCGAGAATCCGTTCGCGGCGATGCGCTACCACTCGCTCATCGTCGACGCGGATTCGTTGGATGACTCATTCGAAGTGTCGGCCTGGACCGATGGCGGCGAATGCATGGGGCTGCGGCGTCGCGACGAGGCCCTCGAAGGCGTGCAGTTTCATCCCGAGAGCTTCATGACGCCGATCGGTGCGGCGCTGTTGTCGAACTTCCTGCTTGGATGAGACCTGCGTTTTCGTTCCGGCATTCGATTCACCGGGAGGACGCTTCGCGAAGCGTTATTCTTCGTGAACGATCGGAAAGCCCGCCTCACGCCAGCCCCGATAGCCGCCGTCCATCGACAGCACATTCGTGTAGCCCATTCGCTGCAGGTTGTCGGCGGCGAGGGCGGATCGATACCCGCCGCCGCAGTAGAGAACGATGGGCGCGTCGGACTTCGGAATGCTGCGTTCGATGTCGCGTTCGATGACGCCCTTCCCGAGATGCAACGCCCGGGGAAGATGTCCTGCCGCGTATTCGCTCTCTTCCCGCACATCCACGAGATAAAATTCCTCGTCTCGCTCGAGTCGGTCATGAACCGCCTTCACGTCTGTCTCCCGGATCCGCGATTTCGCGTCGTTGACGATCGAGAGGAATCTTTCGGAATGCGATTTCATCTTGCGTTGCCCTCTGTTTCCGACTTTCGGACCGAGTCGGCGGCGATTTTCGAAGTCCAGGAAGCAATCGTCAAGGATTCGTTTTGGCGAGACGCCGCATGAGTCCCGTTCTGAACGCCGATGCACGGATAGTCGCATCAGATTAGCATCATGCGCATGAACGACGAAGCCCCCATCCGGGTCGTCCTGTACGCATCGGACCTGATGTTCCGCTCACGAATCAACGCCGAGGCCCGTGCCGCGGGTTGTCGGATGACGTCCGCCGGATCGCCGTCGCAATTGCAGGAGAAGGTCGATGCCGCTGACAGGCCGCTGATCCTGATCGACATGGATATGGCCGATGCGTCGGAAGCGATTCGAACTGCGCGAGAACGCTGCTGCGATGCTTCAATTGTCGCGTACTACAGCCACGTTCGGGATGACCTTCGGGAAATCGCGATGGATGCGGGTGCAAGTACGGCGATGCCCCGATCACGATTCGTCGTCAGTTTGCCGGAGATGCTGGCCGGTCTGGCGGACTAGAAATCTGGAAACCAGCGATATCGGACTTGAAATCGCCCATTGGGGAGTTGGACGTGTCTCGCCAGGCCCCATTGTGGAGACCGGCGGTTGACAGGTTCGGAAAGGAAAGAAGGGTGAGTGACGGGATTCGAACCCGCGACCCCTAGGATCACAACCTAGTGCTCTAACCAGCTGAGCTACACCCACCATCGGTGTCCGACGGCGGCACGTTGTTACCGCGTGGACATCCCGTCTGGAGCCCCAAGAGATTATCGCACGATCGGTGTCCTGACAAGGCGAATGGCCGGACGGCAGCCTCGCGCGATCGCCGGGCACATACGCACAACTGCTTATTGGCGGCGTATTTGGCACTCTAATACAGATTGAATTGTACCCTTACTTAGCCGATGAACGCTGAGAGACGGCGCGCTGCGCGCACGTCCGGAAAACGGGATCACACCGCCAGACAAGCGAGGTCCGCGGCGTTGAGACACTGGATGCGGCAACTCGGTAAGCGATTGTCCGGACTGCAGTTCCGCACGACGCTGATCCTGACGACGACGGTCCTTGCGGCGTCGGGGCTGACAGGCGCTCTGTATCTCCGCACGACAACTGATCTGGTGCTGGATCACACACGCTCAAGGTCGCGCGACTTGGCCCAGGCGCTTGCACTGGCGTCGGCGACGGATGTCGCCAAACGCGACAGCGAATCACTCGTGCGCATCGCGGAAGGCATGTTGCTGGGCAGCGAAATCTGCTACGTCTTGTACACCGACGTTTCCGGGCATGTTCTTGCCAGCTATCAGAACGGAACAGGCAACATCACGCCCTTTCTGATCAAGGGCTCCGAGAACATCTCAGTCGAGCCCATCGATGAACCCCGGATCATCGTTCATCGAGAATACGGAGCACGAGTCGACGTCGTTTACCCGGTTCTTCTTCCGGTCCCCTCGTCGGAACAGACCGACGGCCCCAAGCCGACGATCGGATATGTGCGACTCGGATTGAGCATTACAGATGCCGAAAAGGCGTTGACGATGCTGGCGAAGAACGTGATGGGGCTCTCCGTCATTATCACGCTTCTCATGGTGCCGCTCGGATACCAGATCGTCCGAAACGTCGTTAGTCCGCTGAAATCCATTCGGGAGGCGGCGCGGGCGATCGCGCGGAACGAGCCCTTTGTGCACGTCGCCCTGAAGCGGAGCGACGAGATCGGCGAACTCGGAGAATCGTTCAATGCGATGGCCGATCAGATCCTTGCAACACACTCGAAGCTGACGCAGTTGAACAGCGAGCTGGAAGATCGGGTCTCGAAACGAACGCAGGCGTTGGAGGATGCCAATCAGAGGCTGCGTGAAATGGCTTCGCGCGATTCACTGACGGGACTCTATAACCGACGGCATTTCAATGACCTGTTGGCCCAGTTGTTCGCAGAGTCCTCGCGCTACGACACGAATCTCTCCTGCGTCATGATCGACCTCGACAATTTCAAGCACGTGAACGACTCGCTGGGCCATCAGGCCGGCGATGATCTGCTTCGACTTACGTCCAACGTCATTCATCGCTCGATTCGCGAAGCCGATGTGGCTGTCCGATACGGCGGCGATGAATTCTGCGTCCTCATGCCGCAGACAGCGCCCGCAGAGGCCCGCGCTTCGGCTGAACGCATCCTCGAGTGTTTCTGCCGGGATATCGAACGTGACATGCCGAGCGCGTCGGTTGCGACACTTAGCATCGGCGTCGCCAGCCGCCAGGGTTCGGAACCGGCATCGCCCGACGCCCTCGTACAGCTCGCGGACGAAGCCCTCTATCTCGCCAAGGCGGGCGGCAAGAACCGTATCACAGTGGTTCAGCCCGTCTGCGACTCGCCTTTCCAGGGCGGCGGAATCTGACGCGGCCCGATCAATACCCCCTGTTTCACATTCCACTTGTGTCCTGAGCACGCTCATCGGATCATGACGCATCATGACGAGTGAATCCACGATTGTCGCGCTTCGCTCGTTTTCGCGCGAACTCGCGTTAGTGGCGGGTGGCATCGCCGCCCGCTATGCCGGCCCCGTCGCCGTGACACGCAAGGATGACGATTCGCCCGTGACCGAAGCCGATCATGCCGTGCAGTCGGCCGTCTTCGATGCGATCGCCCGCCGTTATCCCGATCACGCCGTGATCGGCGAGGAGACGATCCGCCATCCCGATCGACATGCGGCTGCCGCGAACGCGCAGTTCTGCTGGGTCGTCGACCCGATCGATGGCACGCGCAACTTCGCGCGAGGCATGTCCATCTATGCGACATCCATCGCTGTGATGGAAGGCGGCGCTCCGATCGCCGGTGCGATACACGACGCGTCCACCGGATACACATACTCCGCTGCTCGCGGCTTGGGTGCGGATCGCGATGGGGAACCGCTTCGACTTTCCGAATGTCGCATCGGCGCCGATACGACCGTTCTCGTCTCGTCGTTTCGGCGACGCCCCGCCCCGAGTGTCATGCGGGACTGGATGGATGCCTATATATTCCGCAACCATGGCTCGATCTGCCTGCACCTGGCATGGCTGGCGGGCGGTCTCGCGGACGGCGCTTACGCATTGGAATGTCGACTGTGGGACATGGCCGCGGGTGCACTGATGATCGCCGAGGCCGGCGGCGTCATCACTCGGGACGACGGCTCGCCGCTCTGGCCGATCGACGTCGGTCGCTACGACGGCGGCGATATCGCCATCCTGGCCGGATCTCCAGTGATGCATGAAAGACTGCTCGAATCGCTTCGCGCGTCCCGTGCGCGCGACTAGACTTTGAGTGTCCGTTTCCGGCGGCGCTGAACGCAGCGTGCGACATTCCCCCGTTGCCGGAACGCGTTCCTGAATTGAGTGCCGCATGACGCGCCTGTTGCTATCCGCACTTCTGATCGTTGCGATTTCCTCCTGTTCCCAGGCCGAGACTCCCGCCTGCTCCGCCGAAGACAATACCGTGTTATGCGGGGCCAGTCCGAGTGCGCCTGGCGCAACGCCCGTCATTCTGAATCGCAGCGCGGAACGGTCGCCGGATCAGATGCCGATGGGCTGGATGCGGTCTACTCCGTATGAGCAGAAGCCGCATGTCGCGTCCGCAGCCGGCGTCGGCGACAATGCCCGCGTCATGATCGTCAGTTTCGACGGCCTGCGCCCGGATGCCATCAATGCGGACATCGCGCCGACGCTGCAGAGCCTGATCGACGGCGGTAGCTACAACCCGGCAGGTCTCGCAGAGATTCCCGCCGTGACGCTGCCGAATCACTCGTCGATGGTCACAGGTCTCTCCATCCTCGACCACGGCGTTCTCGTAAACGCGAGCATCGAGGGGCGCATTCAACACACAACGATCTTCGACGTCGCCAAGGAACACGGCGTGTCGGCGGGCTTCTTCGTGAACAAGGGCAAGCTCGGCTACCTTTGCGCTGAAGGCGAGGCGGATGTGCGGCGCATTACGGGGGATGTCGACGATATCGCCAACGAGTGCGCCAACGCGATTCGGGAGAACGATCTTCGATTGATCTTCCTGCACTTCGGCGAACCCGACGGCGCCGGGCATTCGCAGGGCTGGATGAGCGAGCCATATCTCGCACAGGTCACGCGCGCCGACGCGGCACTGGCCAGGGTTCTGGACGCAATGGCGGAACGCGACGTTCGAAAGGACACGCTGCTGATCATCACGGCCGATCACGGCGGTCACGACAAGACCCACGGCTTTCCCATTCCCGTCGATCAGCACGTGCCGTTCATACTGAATGGCCCCGGAATCGCCGCAGGACGTACGCTCACGGAACCTGTTCATCCGATGGACGTGGCGGCGACCGCTCTGACGCGACTCGGTCTCCCTGCAACCAGCGCGCGTGACGGCCGCGATGTTGTGGAAGCACGGGACGATTACAGTCCTGACGACACGCCGATGGAGGATCCGATGTTGCTGTTCGGCTCGCTATGCGGCCCCGTGCCGTGGCTTTTCCTCACTGCGACGCTCGTCGGCACACGCCGAGTCAATCGGCGTCGGCGCGCCCGCCAGGGTCGCTCGAACCTACGATCAGAGGCGCCGAATCACCAATAACATCGGTGCAACGAATGCCCTGACGAAGGTCTCGAGAAATCGAACCGACGAAATGCGCTACGCGCCGAGATTCTCGGCATTCGGATCGGTCGTGATTTCCGGCGAGTCTTCACCGTTGGTGTCACGCAGCTTCTTTGCGCGGCGCTGATCGGCCAGTTCGACGGCCAGGCGGATCGCAGCCTTCATAGAGCCCGGATCGGCGCGATTGCGATCGACGATATCGAAGGCCGTGCCGTGGTCGACGCTCGTCCGGATGATCGGCAGGCCCAGCGTGATGTTCACGGCTTCATCGAACGCGAGCAGCTTGACGGGAATCAGCGCCTGATCGTGATACATCGCCACGACGCCGTCGAACTCGCCGTGGGCCGCGCGTCGGAACAGCGTGTCTGCCGGATACGGCCCCGAGGCGTTGATACCGTGGTTGCGCGCCATGTCAATCGCCGGTTCGATGATCCGTGCCTCTTCGTCGCCGAAGCGACCGTTCTCGCTGGCGTGCGGATTGAGCCCCGCGACGCCGATACGCGGCCTTGTAAATCCGAACCAGTCGATCATCGCCTGATGCATGAGATCGATCGGCTGAAAGACATGGCCGATCGTGAAGTGATTGCGCAAGTCGAACAGTGCGACGTGCGTGCTCGCCAGCGCGACGCGCAACGGACCGCCGACGAACATCATCGTGACGCGACGCGCGCGAAATCGTTCGGCCAGCAGCTCCGTGTGTCCCGGGATTCTGGCATAACCTGCCAGCTTCCACGACGTCTTGTTGATCGGTCCCGTCACGATCGCATCGATCTCATCGAAGCGAGCGTCCCGCATCGCGTCTTCGAGAAAGGCCATGCTGGCTCGTCCGCCCTCCGCCGTGGCCTGCGCCGGACCGCGACGATGCATCGCATGTTCGTCGAAATCGAGGATGCGTACGTTCGCGCGTCGATCGCCGTGCTCGATGCCGCGCGGCGATACATGCCAGTATGGCTGCAATTCAGCGAAATCCGCAGCCGACTCGATCTGCTCCGCCAAACCGTAGACGACGAACTTCGCGCGCTCTCGCAGGGAATGATCCGCGAGCGCTTTGACGATCACTTCGGCGCCGATCCCGTGAGGATCTCCCATCGTGATGCCGATCGTCGGCCGGGTCTCAAGTTGGTGTTCGTCGGCCATGGTTCCGTCAGCCAATACGACAAGTGCTTCCGCACTGTTGAGTCGTACATTGTAGCTGTGGGAAGTGGGCGACGCTAATCGTCATGTGCCGAAGCCGTGTTCAGACAGAAACGCCGGATTGATCCCAGACGCGCCGCATTCGTTGCTCAATCCCGAAATCAAGTGGGCGATCGAGCGAACGAGGATATCGGTCTCAATATTGACGCTTGCACCGACGCGCTTGGAATTCAACGTGGTCAGTTCGAGCGTCGTCGGAATCAAAGCGACGCTGAATCGTTGCGGCTCGACGCTCGCCACAGTCAGCGAGATGCCGTCGATCGCTACTGAGCCCTTCGGAATCATGTATCGCATTGCAGCAGGGCCGGGCTCGAACCACCAGATCGACTCGCGGCTCGATTGTTCGATGGCGGAGATCTTGGCGACGGCGTCGACATGGCCCTGCACGAAGTGTCCGTCGATGCGATCGCCGACGATCATGGACTTCTGAAGGTTGACGCGATCGCCTTGTTTCATCCCGCCGAGCGTGCTGCGCCGCAGTGTCTCGGCGATGACATCGAAGGAAGCGACTGCGGCATCGGCGCGGGTCAGCGTCAGACAGACGCCGTCGATCGCGACGCTGGCGCCCTCGGCCAAGCCCGCCCAGTAGCCGGATGCGTCGATTGATAGGACGCGCCCCCCGCCGGATTCCGTCACGCGCTGAATCGTGCCGATGCGATCAATGATGCCGGAGAACAAACGCTGTCCCTCGTAACGTCGCCGATTGCCGTCGGTCTGCGGATGCGTCGTGGATCGTCGCTTCGCGGATTATAGGCGATCGAGCCGGATTGCATGCCGAGCGGTGCGAATGAAGTTTGAGTTGGCGGCTTGCGATTCTCTGGATAAGAAAACACCCCGTCGTCGGCAGGTAGCCGAACGACGGGGTGCCAAAGTCATTTCTGTGCGGACGGGCGTGGCTTATTCGACGTTGCTGATGGTCGTCGTGCCGCCGCCGCTGCCCACGTTTCCGTCGCCGCCGAGGGCGCCGAAAAGGGCGTTGAAGATCTGATCGAAATCGAAGTTCTCGCCGTCAAACGCGTCGCCGCCGTTGAAGGCCGCGGAAAGCTCGTCGAGACCTTCCAGCGAGTCGGGGTTGTTTTCGGCCGTCTGCTGGAGCTGCTCGAAGTCCGAGATCGAGTTGAGGTTGTTGGCCTTGAAGAAGTTGGAGAGTGCGGTGGCCTGGTCATCCGTCAGCGGTTCGGCCGTGAAGCCGGGGTTGGTGCTGGCCAGAACGCCGGCGACTGTCTCATTCAGAATCTTGATTTCGCCCGCCGTCAACTGCGAGATCTGCCCGCCTGCGATCTTGGCGCCGGCGCTGAGAATACTGTCGCCGAAGCAGCCCGTCAGGCCCAATCCCAATGCCATCGTCGCCAGTGCGCAGAATCGAAGATTTCGTGACTTCATCGCTTTCGCCTCCCGGTGTTTTCCCTATTACATTCAAACCCGGTCGCACGCAGCGATATTCTGCGCATCGACCCGTTACGGCACATTCAGCGTGAACAGGAACTCAACCAGCCGATCGCCCTCGACTGTCGCCGGGGCATTGACGGCCGCTCGAATCTGGTCGCGCTTCTCGTTGTCGGTGAGGCGTTCGTCGTCCTGAATCGATTCCAGGGCTGCCAGTGAGAAGCCCTGGATCTGATCAGGCAGGACCGGTGCAAACCGTTCGAACCCGCACCCCGACTGCATCGTCGCCATCACGAGAAGGTTGCAATACAAAATCGCGAATCGGAAACAGCGTGCTCGCATAATCAGACCTTTCCCGAGTGTCGACCGTCGCCGCCGGGCGAGGGCCGATTTCGTTATTTTGTGGATCGTCCGCGAAATTGTACGGCTTTAGCGTGTATAAGAGGCTATATCGTCGGGAGGGCACGACCGGGCTGCCGACGAGTTGTTATCGGTGGCACGAAATTACGGGCCGGTCTGTCCGATACCCGGCGAAAATCATGGAGCCAACCTCGATGCCAGCACCACAATTTCGGAACCGAATCACGCCAGCTGTGTGTCGACGTCATCTTGGGCGGCTCGTTGGAATAGTCGTTGCCCTTGCCATTTCTGCCCATGTAGCGCTTGGCACGCCAACGGACCCCGCGGCTCCCCAACCTTGTGAAGGGCTGCGCGACCGCATCACGACGGCCGCGACGCCGTCGGAGCGACAATCCGCGACAATCAGCCTCGCCGAATGTCTGATATCGCGCGCGGCCGCCGCCGGAATGATGGCGGAGCTTCGGGGCGATCATTCCCATCGCGCAGAGCTTCGACGGATTCTGGATGAGGCCGCCGAATTAATCGACGCCGACATCGACAAAGGAGCCGGCGATAAGGCCGAGGCGACGGATCGCGATAAGGCCTTGTCTCGCCGACTGGAGATGCTTCGTGCGTTCGGCCAGGTGTTCCGCGCAATCGCTGCGGACGACGAATCGGACGCTTCGAAAGAAGCGTTGATGTCGGCGTGCGTTGAATTGGCAATCTACGCGGATGATCCTGACGATCGCGTCGTGGCTGCGGCGAAACTCTGGCAGGCGGCTGCGTATCGACGGGCCGGCCGCGCCGATCGTACGCTTCAAATGATGCGGCCCGCCCTGGGCGCGGGCATCGGCAGCGCCGCGGAATTCTACGGCAGACTTGAGCGGTGCCACGCGCTGGCGGATGCAGGACAGTTTGTCGCGGCCATCGCGCTCGTTACGAAAATCGAGGGCAAGATCGACGATTGGATGATCGAATCGTCACAAGAGACCCGACGGCAGGCCCGCCACACTGCGCGAATCACTCGTGCCGTACTCTATCGACGATGGAGCGCGTCGCTCAAGGACAGCGATCTCGACGAACGTGCGGCCGAGGCGCTGCGACGCGCGAATGAAATCGAGCTGCTCGCAAATGAGGACGCGCAAGGCGATCTTCCGCTTGATTCGACCATTGACGCTTTGCCGCGCCTGCAAGCGGACGAATCGGCCGTCACCACATCACCATAGTCGATCTGATTCACTTCGCGCTCTTGGCACAGGCAAGGCGCGCGATGTCAGCCCAAGAAACAAAGACGCCCGCGAATCAAAGCCTTGACTCGCGGGCGTTTTGTATTGTGTTTGTCGAAGACAGCTGGCTGTGCGCTCATGCGACGGCGTTTGGCTGCACTCTCGACGGCAGGTCGATGGCGGGCGGCTCGGCAGGCGCCGCTGCCGCAGGCGCCTCGGCGGACTCGAACGCCGCTTTGGGCGGTGGCCGCAGATCCCAGATCAACCCGACGATCGACATCGACTTGAGGATGTAGTAAGTGACGTCGATTTCCCACCAGTAGAAGCCCTGTCGCGTGACGCCGGGGTACATGTGGTGATTGTTGTGCCAGCCTTCGCCCATCGTGATCAGGGCGAGCAGAAAGCTGTTGCGACTGTCGTCCGTCGTCTCGTAGCGACGCCGGCCGATTAGGTGTGCGAGGGAGTTGATCGTGCACGTGCCGTGAAGCAGGCAGACGGTCGAAATAAAGAACCCCCACACGAGCATCTGGAAGCCGCCGGTGCCGAGCGCCGGCCAAATCGCGTTCAGTACAACGCCGAACAGAAACATGCCAATGGCCAGTAGTACCGGAATCAGCAGATCCGCCCGGTCGAGGAACCGCAGTTCCTTGAACTTCACGAGGTCGGGAATCGCCTTGTAGTCCGTCGGAAATGCGCCGCGCGTTGTAATCCAGCCGATGTGCGACCACCAGAATCCGTGCTGGTGCGGCGAGTGAACGTCCTCTTCCTCATCCGAATGACGATGATGGTGCCGATGATGGGCGGCCCACCAGAGCGGTCCCCGCTGGACGGCCGATGCGCCCAGCAAGGCGAAAACGAATTGCATGAAGCGCGACGTCTTGAACGCGCGATGCGAGAAGTAGCGATGGTAGATGCCCGTGATTGCGAACATCCGGATGAAGTACATCGCGACCGCCACGCTGACGGCGACGGGGCTCCAGCCGACCCAGATCACGCCGATGACCGCCAGATGCATGATGATCAACGGGACGATGCGCGTCCATTCGATGATCCAGAACTCTTCCTTGGGAACGGGCTCAGTCGTTACGCCCGAATCGAACCAGAGCGCCATGCTCTTGAAGACACGCATCAGTGTTTTTCTCCGTTGACTACTTCTGAACGCGGCGCAGCGATGACGTCGCCGCGTTGAATACAAACCCATTGAGGATGAAAGCGACGCGTCGCTCCGTCGCGGACGTAATGATGGACCAACTTGACTTCTGACGGGCACCGAGACGCGTCGCGTCCCGGCGATCGTCGCCGATGCCGACATGGCGCTGCGCATCGAGGCCGGGCCGGTCGCAAAAGCATGAGGCCAATTCCTCCCGATTGCAACAGGCGCTCGGGCAGAGTCGGAGCCCTCCGCACTGTTGTTCAAACGGATGACCCGTGCGCCATTTGCACTGATTCCGCTCCGACACTCCGGGTTCCATGTGAATCGGCACCAACTTCGTACGATTGGCGTCCGCCGAGCCGATGGATCCACGCCTGCCGCACTCTTCCAATCGGCATGCGAGCGGTCAAATAACGAGGCCGGACCTTCTGGAAATCGTCCGTCGATCACCTAAACTCCGCATCCGGCGCTGTCACGGCGAAAAATACGCAGCTCGCCTGCCAGGCAGGGCACAAAAGGACGGATCTTAGCGATGGGCGGACTGTTTGACGGCACATCACTTGAGCGGCCCGTCACTTGCGCGATCTGCAATCAGCCGCTGGCGACCTGCAAGTGTCCCCGCAATGCCGACGGCGATGTTGTCCGTCCCAAGGACCAGCCGATTCGGATTCGTCGCGAGAAGCGCCGCGGCAAAGTCGTGACCGTGATCGCGGGTTTTGACCCCGTGGCGTCGGATATGCGAGGCATTCTCGGAAAATTGAAGACGGCCTGCGCGGCCGGCGGAACGATCAGCGCCGACACGATCGAAATCCAGGGAGATCATCGAGAACGCGCCCTGAAATTCATGAGCGATCTCGGCTACGCGGCCAAGCTGGCCGGTGGATGAACCTCGGACCGGATCGGGCTTGTTTCGACCCGCAGTGTGGCCTCGTATAATGCTCACCAATCAACTCCAATGATCTCCGCCGTTCGCGGGCCGAATCGCGCACGCTGCGATGATGTAGGTACCGACAATGAAGCTGATCGTTTTTGAAGACGCCCATTACGAAAACCTGCTTCCACTCGTCTATACGCGCCCCGTGTTCAAGCTTCGCTGTGGGTTCGACGCCCTGCTCCACAAGATCGAGGCTGTATTTCGCAGGCAGGCCGATGCCGTCGTGGTTCGCTCGGCGCTGCGCGACGCGTTCCATCGACGCAACGAACGCCCTGTCATCGGCGTGGATACGGCGACGGATGCCGACGATCAGCTTTGGATCAATGGTCGTGCCCTCGTCACGGGACATTTCGACATCCCGCGGCAGACGGCGGTCTGGCGAAATGATGCGCTGCTCGCCGCCCGCGTTGACGCACCGACGTCGTCGCTGCTGGCCGATGCCGTCTCCATGGGCACAGACGCCCTTCGCAGAGTGCTCAGCGCGTGCGAGCCCGTCGAGGTCAACGACCACAACGCGCAACTGATCGACTACCCCTGGCAACTTGTCAATGCCACGCATCGAGAGATCGTACGGGCATTCGAAAACATCGAACCCGGCAGCCGCGGCATCATCTATCCCGGTGCGCACCTCGTGAACGAGGGGGCCATCCACATCGGCGCCGGCTCGCGACTCATGCCCTGCGCCGTGCTCGACGCCGAGGATGGACCGATCTACATCAGCGACAACGTCACGATCCGCCCCAACGCCACGATCACAGGCCCCTGCTACATCGGCGAAAACTGTACGATCCAGGCCGGCGCCAACATCCGCGAAGGCACCAGCATCGGCATGTGGTCCAAAGTCGGCGGCGAAGTCGAAGGCACGATTATCCACGGCTATTCCAACAAGCAGCACGACGGCTTCCTCGGCCACAGCTACGTCGGCGAATGGGTGAACCTCGGCGCGGATACCGTGACGAGCGACCTCAAGAACACCTATGGTCCCATTCGCGTCCCGATCAACGGTCGCATGGTCGACAGTGGCGAGATGTTCGTCGGCTCGATCATCGGCGACCATACGAAGACGGGCATCAACGTCGCGTTGCCGACGGGCTGCGTGATCGGGTTCGCATCGAACATCTTCCTGAGCCGATACGCACCGAAGTTCGTGCCGAGCTTCAGCTGGCTGACCGACAACGGTCTCGAGCAGAACGACCCGCGCCGCGCGCTGGAGGTCGCTCACAAAGTCGTCGCCCGACGCAAACGCGAACTCGGCGAAGCGGAAGTCGCCCTCTTCCTCTCAATCGCGGATCTCGCGAAAGAAATCGAATCCCGCTGATCGGCAGGTGGCCAAATCGTAGGTCGGGTCATCGACCCGACAAGATATGTAGGGTGGGCCATGCCCACCAATCAAGCGGAGAAACGCAGGGTATGTAGGTAGGTCGTGCAATCGACGCGACACGTCGCGCGCGTAGCTGAGATCGGGTGGCCCGCCACTTCAGTGGTGGGGTCGCGACGATAGCAATGCGCGTGCTTGCTCCCGTCGTTGAGTAGATTGTGCTTCCTTATCATCGCGCCCCCACCCTCGGAGAGGGTGGGCCACCCGGCCCGACTTACGTTGCACACTCCGCTCCCTTACGGTCGCGGCTCTGAGCGGATTCGCGGCGCTCACGCACCCTCATGCCGCAAGGATGGATCGCTCGCCTCAATATCATCCTTGTGCGTGTACGCCGCCGCCGGCTTGCCATTCGTCTCGATCTCCGCCCGCACGCGCGGCAAACACTCCGGAAACTCGCTCTGCAGAAAGCCGACGAGCTTCTCGCGCACCTTGCAGCGCAAGTCCCAACATGTAGGCGAATCCCCCGCGCTCACGAGCGCACGCAGTTCGATCGTCTGCTCCTTCGCATCCGTCACCTGCAACACGCAGACGCGGCCGTCCCATTCTTCGCATTCCTTGACGATCTTCTCCAGCTCCTCCCGCACGCGCTGGACCGGCAGGCGATAGTCGGCGTGAATGAATATGCTGCCCAGCAGGTCCGCCGTCTTCCGCGTCCAGTTCTGAAACGGCTTCTCGATGAAATAGTTCAGCGGCACGACGAGCCGCCGATCGTCCCAGATCTTCACGATGACGAACGTCGAACGGATCTCCTCGATCCAGCCCCATTCGCCCTCGACGATCACGACGTCATCGATCCGGATCGGTTGCGTCAGCGCCAGCTGCACGCCGGCGATCAGGTTCGAAATCGTCGCTCGCGCCGCGAAACCGATCAGAATGCCCGCAATGCCGGCTCCCGCGAGCAGGCTCTCGCCGAATCGGCGGACGCTGTCAAACGTCATCAACACCGCCGCGACGCCCACGATGCTCACGATGATCACGAGCGATCGTGAGAGCACGCGCGTCTTCGTGTGAATCTGCCGCGCGCGAAGATTGTCGCGCACACCGATCGGATGGCGCGCCAGAATCATGTCATCGATCACGCCGATCGCGCGAATGACCAGCCATGTGATCGAGACGATGAGACCGATGGCGACGATGTGCCGCAGAATGCCGCCCAGCGGCTCGGCGATGGGCGTAACGGGCAAGAGGAGCTGAAGCGTCAGAAAGACGAGCACCAGCCGCGCGCTCTTTCGCGTGTTCTTGAAGAGCAGCGTATCAACGTCGGTCGTCGTCCGCTTGGCGAATTCCTGCGCGAAGTGATACAGCACGCCATGAACGACAATTGCGCCGACGATGCCGCCGACAATCATCACGACGGCCTTAAAGCCGTTGCTCAAGAAGGAAGCGGCGTCTGCAAGGATAAGAACTGTCTGCGTGCACATGGACGGGATTCTAGCCCGTCATGATGCGATGCGGCACCGCGATCGAATATTGCATATTATCGTTGGGAGAACGCCGCGAACGGTCATTCCGGCGCCGCCTCATACGCCGCTTCTGTCGCGACGTTCTTCGGCGGGGCCGGCGGTGCATCCGTCGCCAGCGCGCCTTCCGGCATTGGCGCATCCTTGGCGAACAGGTAATACAGGCCGCCCTCACTGTAGGTCCAGCCGGCTCGCTTGCCCGCTTCTTCGCCGACTCCCATGTAAATGTCGCATCGACCGGGCGCGCGAATTGCCGCGCCGCGATCCTGATCGAGAATGAACGTGCTCAGGCGTTGTCGATCTCCCTCGCCGTCCGGCGCCTTCGTATTGATGAACGCCAGCGCGCCGCGCGGGAAGATGTCCTTGTCCGTCGCGATGCTGAACTCCGGTGTGACGGGTTTGCCGAGGCAACCGAAAGGTCCGCCCTGGGCCTCCTGGAAGAAGATGTACCGCTTGTTCTGGAAGAGGTACTTGTCCATCTCCTTCGGATGCTCGTGGAAATAGCTGATCATCGTCGCCAGCGACATTTTCCGCTTCTCAATTGCACCGTCGGCGACGAGCTGCTTGGAGACGGGTGTATATTCATGGCCGTTGTTGCCGGCGTAGCCGATCTCATACAGCGTCCCATCGGGCAGGCGGATGAATCCCGAGCCCTGGACCGAGACAACGTACGCCTCGAATCGATCCCCCAGCCAGATCAGTTCGTTCCCCGTCATCTCGCCGCTGGTCTCGATTTCTTCTCGCGTCCGCCACGGGCCGCCGACGACTTCGCCGTACTTGTCCTTCTCCAGACCCTGCGGCAGTCGATAAAGCGGGTACTTGAATTTGTCCGTCGGTTCCCGGCTTCCCTCGAAAATCGGCGAGTAATACCCCGTGAACAGCACTGTTCCTTCGTCATCGCAGCCGATCGACTGGAAAACGTCGAAATTGCGGGCGATCAGCTCATTCAGCTTCTTGGGGCTGTCGGCCTGATCGAGCACGTCGAGGAATCGCTCGAGGCTCATCAGCACGCGTTCATGCGTGATCGGTCCAAGCGGATAGAACTGCTTGCTCGAAGGATTCTTCAGGTAGGCGATGCTGTGGCCGACGGCGTCGCGCAGACCGAGCCGCTTGCCGCGATACCACGCCTTGCCGAAATCCGGATAGTCTTTCTCCGCCACCTGTCGCAGGGCGAATTTACCCGGAGGCAACGGGCGCTCGTAATCCTTGTCCACTTTGCGGAGCGGAAGCGGTTCAATCGGCTTCTGGCAGCCGGCGGAAATCACGACGGCGGCAATGAGGCATGAGAGTATCTGGAATCGAGACGGCATGGCCTGTCCCCTTTCGGTCTGAACTACGGCGCACAGGCAGCGTTATGTGCTGGCGCCGGCAATCTTTGCGCGTACGCTCCCCAGTCGTCGTACGCATATTCTCTCTATCGACGGGCCGCCCCGATTCTTACGATTGTTCTTGCGTCGTTGACTCCGGATTCCGCCGATTCCTAAGATCTGGATACGATGGCGAGCCGACACGACGATGCACGCGAGGGGATTCTTCGACGCGATCTGCTTTTCGCGCGGTTCTACCTCTGGTTCATTGCGGCCTCGGCATTCGACATCGTCATGACGGCCCTTGTCCTATCGATCGGCGGCTACGAAGCCAATCCGATGGCCAACTTCGTCATTGCCCGATTCGGCCTCCACGGAGCCCTGGCGTACAAGTTTGCCCTGGCGATCCTGGTCATTTTCTGTTGCGAAATCATCGGTCGGCGTGATCGGCGAACGGGACGCGCAGTCGCGGGGTTTGCGATCGTGATGCCCGCCATGGCCGCCGTCCTCGGAGGCTGGCTGATCTTTCGGGCCGCGGGTGGAGATGCACTGGTCCCTTGAACCGATCAAAGAGACTTACCGGACGGCGTGCATGCTTGACCCGGACGGTCGCGGAATCGATACTTTCTTGAGGTCCGGCTCGGCGTCCAACGTGCCGATTCGGCGTTGCCCCTCGCCCCAACATCGGGAGATCCCCTCAGTGCTGAAGAGTCGGTGGAATCACTCGGCGATTGCGCGTTACCTCGCAATCTGTCTGTTCGGTATCGTTGCCAGCGGCGCGAATTGCCCGAATGTGGATTCGGGACTCGGCGCCACGCCCCTGAGCCCGACAACGGCGCTGACCGGCGGCGCTGACTTCGGTTCAGCGGCCTCGTTGGCGATCGCCGACGGTGAGCAATTCGAATTCACGGGCCGCATCAACAACGGCACGCCGGATGTGTTCGACCTCGGCGCCGTTTCGCCGGGCGATCGTATCGTCGTAGAGGTCGTGGCCGCCAGCGGCAGCACGCTCGATCCCGTCATCGCGATATTTGATGCGAACGAAGAACTCTTCAGCCTGAGCGACGACGTCAATGCCGACGCAGGAAACTTCAATTCGGCGATCGACGATGTCGTCGAAGTGAGCAGCAGCCGGTTCTTCCTCGCCATCACCAAGTTCTTCCTCGACTCCTCCGGCGGCGCGTATAACGCGTCGGTTCGCATCGAGCGCGGCGGCCAGGTTCCGACGCGTCCCGTGCAGACGATTCTGCTGAACTTCGCGGGCGGAACGGCGGTCATTCAGAACGAAGGTACATTTATCCTGGATCCCTTCGACGCCGCCGATATCGATCCGGCCTACGCGGGCGAGACGGATCTTGTGAAGCAGACGATCGTCGACACGATGGTTGAGAACTTCGCAGACTTCGGCGCAGTGATCGTCACGACGGACGAGAATCCGACGCTTACGCCCGGCACCTACAGCACGATCCACTTCGGCGCATTCAGTTCGACCAAGTTCGGCGTCGCCGACGATGTCGATGTCGGCAACATGGATTACTGCGATGATGGGATCATCTTCACGAACGGTTTCGACAATCCGTTCGCCAGCCGACCCTCGGCGACGGGCATCGGCGTCGCGATCGGCAATGTCGCCGCGCACGAAGCCGGCCACCTTCTCGGCTTGAGCCACGTTTCCGACGTCACGGCGCTGATGGACAACACGGGCACGGCAAGCACGCTTCTCGCCGATCAGTCATTCAAGACGGCGCCGATAAGCCCTTCGGTCTTTCCCATCGGAATGCAGAATGCCCCCGCGCTGCTCGATCGCGTGATCCCTGCCCCCTGATGCGAGAACCCGCCGCCGATCCGCAATCCGACGCCAGTGTGAGACATTGGATTAGTGACTCGCTTGGCGAGCGCGAGCGATGCGTTCATCTCGTCATGCCCCGGCCTATCCGCTCGGCAATGTCGTCGACGCGTGCGTCAGTTCCTCCAGGACCTTCTTCAGGAACGGCAGCATCGCGAGCTGTATGGAATTGAACGCCGCGTGACCGATGATGGCCGGCCAGAGCGATTTCGACAGCGTTGTGATCGTTCCCAGGACTAGACCGATCGCCGCCGTCTGCAGGATGCCCACCGGCCCCTGGTATGCGTGAACCAATCCGAACAATGCGGCACAGATGACGACGCCCGCCGCCCGATTTCGTGCAATCGCGTTGAATCGCGTCAGCAGCAAACCGCGAAACAGCAGCTCTTCGTGGAAGCCTGTCAGCACGCCGAACAACAGCATCGTCGTCAGGCTGAAATCGGGGATGACGTCGAGCAGGGCCTGTTTGTCGGCGAGCATCGACTCGACGCCCAGATCCGTGAAGAACGTCAAGTAGATCGAGTAGAGAATCCCGGTGCCGAGCATCGCGACGTAGCAGCCCGGCACGGCCGCGATCGTGCCCCAAATGGCCGGCGTCCCGAATCGCCCCAGGCCGACTGCGGCGGGCCGCTGGCGTCGAGCGAGGAGGATGGCCGCAACGATCCCGATCGCGCCGCCGCCGATGATCGTGTTGCTCCAGAGTCTCCCGTACGTTGGGAATCGCGTGGCCACTTCGTCCATCAACGCTTCGACCTGCGGCGAGATGAACATCGCAACGAAAAGGCCGACGGCGATCACGACGTCGACCAGCGCCGACGATCTCGACATCTCGATCTCGGGATAGACCTTCGGTGCGAGGAGCTCGGGCACCCCAAAAAACGGTCGCGCGAGAAACACGTCGCCGCACCGCGCGGACGGCGCCGACGTCACATCGTTAAGTGTCGATTCGTCGCCTTCCACGTAAGTTGCTCGTTTCTGCGCCGCGGTGCTCGGCCTTGTCGATTATTCGTATTCCGTTTCTTCGCGTTCGAGCCCCGGCGATTCGACTTTGCCGATCTTCTCGACGATGAACTCCGCCCGGATCGCGTCCGTTTCGCTGAATGCGGACAGAATATCCAGGATCTCGGAATACGGAATGGCAAAGCCGCGGACTTCGTTGTCGCTGATCTTTCGCGGCGTGGCGCCGAGGAACTGCACGAGTTCGGGAATGCCCAGCGGCGCTTTGATCGGCGGCGAGATTGCGCCGTTCCGCTTGTTGCGATAGACGAGTGTGAGATTCCGATCGCCCTGATCCGCCGTCAACTGCGACGAGATATTCCGGCTGTCGCTCCGCACGCCGGGGAAAATGGCCGGCGGTCTGCACATCATTCGCTTTCCGAACAGTGCGAGCCGGGGAGAGCCCGATTGCTGCGCGTAAATCAGCTCCTTTCCATGGCAGTCAATGACATCAAGCACGAGATTGTCGCCGTCCAGCACGTACGACTTGATCGCCGGATGCGGCCGCACACGGAGCGCGAGATAGGCGGCGATTCGAGCTTCGTTGTTGTCCGAGTCCAGGAGTCGGCGAAGCTGCTCGCCCGCCGCATAGACGCGATCGGCCCGGCCCAGCTCCTCGATGGCTTCGATTTGATACTTGCCCGAATCTTCGGCCGCATGCTCGCCGACGCCGATGGCCCCCTCGCGTTCGCCCAGTCGCAGTAGCGTTCGGGCGGCGTAGTAGTGGACATCCCTAGACTTGCTGTCCAACGCTTCGGCCAGCTTCGGGATGACGGGTTTGCCGAGCGCCTCCAGCGCGAGCCCGATGGCATTGGGGTTGCCCGTGTCGCTCTCCAACGCGTTGATCAACTCCTCCAATCGCGAATCGAGAAACGCCGGATCCGAGTTGAGCGGCGTGTAGAGCATCCTCTCGAGGAACAACCGCTTGTCCGCGATCATTTCGTGAGGGATATGTAGCTCGATATAGGAAGAGCTTTCGCCGACGGCGAGGTTGTGCGAGCCTCCCCAGCGGCTGTTGATCGCCCGCTCGGCCGCGCGGGCGACACTGTGCCGCGGGTCGTTCAGCACCAACCGGACTTTTCGGGGTTCCTTCACAATTCCGCCGCCGAGCACGATTCCGCGACGAAGGTCGACTTTCTCGCTGGGCCGCCCCTGTCGATCGAACGGCGAGACGAAGACCGGCCCCGCCGCAATTGCCTGAGGCTTGCTGCTCAGGACGCCCGACGGCGTTGCCGCCCAGACCTGGAGTGACGCCAACACGAGACGGCCACCGGCAAGCGATGTTGTTTCCGTCCCCAGCGCCCGTACCCGCACGTCGAACCTCTCGTTCTTCTGCGCACCGCCCGGGATATAGGCCTCCAGCTCGACCATCGCCGTGTCTTTGCTATCGAGAAACTCCGACGCGTTGATGCCCTCGCTGCCGATTTCGGCGCGGCGGCGAATTTCCTTCACGAGGTAGTTGCGCACGACTTCCGGTCCGTCCGATCCGCCCGTGTCCACGAGATCGACGACCAGCCCGAACCCGCGCACGGCATTTCGCTCCATGCCCTGGATGTTCACCAGCGGTCCGATCGTGTTCTGCCGCGCGATCGTATCTGGCTCCGTTGTCAGATCCGCTTCCGGCTGCCGATCTTTTTCCCGCCAACTGTCGAACATCTTCGCCCAGTCCGCTTCGTTACAGCCCGTGCCCAGGAGCACGATTGTTGCAAGTGCGACCGGAAACAACCAATGAGAATTGCGCATGGTTTGAAGCCTCTACTTTCGCGAGCGTCGCGACGAATCGCTAAATGGAAAAATCGTGGGCCGGCCCTTGAGTCTCGTCATCCTTCTTCTTGTTCTTCGGAGGTCGTACGCGCAGCTCCGGCGGTGTACTGATGACCGTGCAGCCCGCGGGAATACTCGACGTGATGAACGTCGAGCCGCCGATCGTGCAGCCTTCGCCCAGAACCGTGTCGCCCCCCAGCACTGTTGCGTTCGCGTAGATCGTCACGTTGTCTCGAACCGTTGGATGACGCTTGTATCCGCGCACCATCTGACCGCGTTCGTCCTTCAGGAAGCTCAACGCGCCGAGCGTCACGCTCTGGTAGACCTTGACGCTGTCACCGATGTCCGTCGTTTCGCCGATGACGACGCCCGTGCCGTGATCGATGAAGAAGCGCTTGCCGATCCGCGCGCCGGGATGGATGTCGATCCCCGTTTTCAAGTGGGACCACTCCGCCATCGCTCGCGGAATCAACGGGATCGCCATGTTGTAGAGCTCGTGGGCGTATCGATGAACCGTGATCGCGATCAGTCCCGGATAGGCGAAAATGACTTCGTCGTAATTGTCCGCTGCCGGATCGCCTTCATACGCCGCTTCCACGTCCATCGCGAGCTTGTCCCGCATCGCCGGAATCTTCTGAAGAAACGCTTCCGCGAGTTCGCGGGCCTTCTGGTCGAACGGCAGCGCCTGGTCCGAAGGACCCGTCGGGTCGTAATTGCCCGAAACCTCGTTCTGATGACAGAGCGAAAGAAAAATCTGCATGTAGAGCGTCTGCGCCAGCCGCGGCAGCAACTCGCCGACGTGATACTGGACATTTTTGAAAGACAGGTTCTGCCGGCCGAAATACCCCGGATAGGAAATTTCGAACAACAGGTCGATAACGCGATTGACCTCCGCCTTCGCCGGCAGATAGCCGCGGCCGATGTGCCGCGTCCGCGGCTCCGCCTCGTAGCTGGCCACGATTCGCTCGATCAGGCCCGTCAGTCGGTCGTCAAGATCGTATTCACCGATCATGTTGCTGGGACTCCTCGCTGCTGCCTTGCGCGGGCGCGGCATCGGTCTACAAAGGGGATGTCGTCGTCGCCAACATCGTTCGACCGCGGCGTCGGCCTGAGGAGGAGCGCACGGCGGGGATCGATTCGTGTCTGTGCGCCCGTCTACAGGCACAATTATATGGCCGGCCGACGCCGCCAGCCAATCGCCGATAACTCGCGATCAGCCGAGTCCCGCGATCGTGTCCCCTGCCGCCAAAACCGTCTCTCGACGCAATCCGTTCAGAATTTCGCTCACCGGCTGCCACACTCGCCCTTAAACGCGAGCATGATTGCGCGATGGAGTCGTCCCTCCTCGAAAATGGCGATCAACCCGCGGCGCCGACATGGCGGATTTTCCGATTTCCCGCGCCGACATCGTCAGTCCTCGATGAAACCCGATTTCGCTTTGCATGACGCCCGAGTCCCGGATAACTTGAGGCCGTTTGCCCATCGCAGCGCGCGCAGACATTCTCGCCGCGGAGCCCGTTGGGCCCCGCCGCGTCGCGCCGCGACGGTCACGTGCAGGTCAATCAAACCGAGGCGCGCCTTCGATCCACTTCCGCTTTTTAGGGCGGCCGGGCGCGCCGGAACGACGACGAACGTCGCGGAACACGGCATGGACTTTTCGCAACTGGGACATACCGCCGTCATCGGCCTTCAATGGGGTGACGAAGGCAAAGGCAAGATCGTCGATCTCCTCACGCAACACTTCGACGTCGTGGTCCGCTACGCCGGCGGCGCCAACGCGGGACATACCGTCAAGATCGGCGACGAGTCCTACGCCCTCCACCTCCTGCCGAGCGGCATCCTTCGCAAATCGGCGCGCAACCTCGTCGCACCCGGCGTCGTCGTTGATCTGGAGATCCTCTCCGGTGAAATCGACGGCCTTCGCAAACGCAACATCCACGTCGGCGACAACCTGAAAATCTCCGAACGCGCCCATCTCGTCATGCCATGGCACAAGATGCAGGACAAGCTAGCCGAATCCAGCGCCGGCGACGCCGGGAAGATCGGCACGACGGCAAAGGGCATTGGCCCCTGCTACGCCGACAAGATGCTCCGCACAACGGCCCTGCGCGTCTGCGATCTCGAAGATGCAAAGCGATTCCGCGAGCGCGTCGCCGACATCGCGAAGTTCAAGAATCAGATGTTCGCCGCGCTCTACCAGGGCGCCGATTCCATCGATGCCGACGCGGTCGCAAACGACTACCTTGCGCTCGCCGAGAAACTCAAGCCCCACATCGCCGATACGACGCAGATTCTCCACGAACGCATCGACGCCGGCGATCGCGTCCTCTTCGAAGGCGCGCAGGGCTCGATGCTCGACATCAACCACGGGACGTATCCCTACGTCACGAGCAGCGCTTGTATTGCAGGCGGCGTGTGCGTCGGCGCCGGCGTCGCGCCGTCCCTGCTCAACAGCGTCGTCGGCGTTGTAAAGGCCTACAGCACGCGCGTCGGCAGCGGTCCATTCCCAACGGAACAGAACAACGACATCGGCAACAGGATCCGCGAGCGCGGCCACGAGTACGGCACGACAACCGGCCGGCCCCGACGCTGCGGCTGGTTCGACGCCGTCGCCGCCCGGCATGCGATCCGATTGTCCGGCGTCACGGAACTGTGCGTGATGCACCTCGATACGCTGGGCACGTTCGACGAGGTCCGCATCTGCACGGCCTATCGCCGCGGAAACGACACGTTCAAGGCGTTTCCGTCGCGGGCGGACGTACTGGCAAGCGTCGAACCCGTCTTCGAGACGCTGCCGGGCTGGTCCGTCGATCGACCCGAAGTGGATTCGTTCGAACAATTGCCCGTCGAAGCCCGTTCATATATCGAACGGCTAGAAGTGATTCTGGGCGTACCGATCACGCTCGTCAGCATCGGCCCCGAACGCACGGCGACGCTCCATCGCGCGGCCGGCGTCGGCGCGAGCGTCTAAGGAGCGAGAAGCAATATGCCAACAGTTGAACCGCTCGATTGCGTTGCGGAACTCGGCATCCCCGCCGAGCGCCTGCCGCGGCATATCGCCATCATCATGGACGGCAACGGTCGCTGGGCCCGCCAACGCGGCATGGAGCGCGTGCGCGGCCACGAAGCCGGCGCGCAGAATGTCCGCGAAATCGTCACGCAGTGCGCCCGCCTCGGCGTCGAAGCCCTCACGCTCTACAGCTTCAGCACGGAAAACTGGCGACGCCCGATCGACGAAATCACGCGCCTGATGAGCCTCTACGTCGAGTACCTCATCAAGGAACGCGAAGAGATCATGGACAACGACGTGCGCCTCGTGCAGCTCGGTCGCCGCGAAGGCCTACCCGACGAAGTCCTGCGCGAACTCGACGAGACGGCGCGGTTAAGCGCGAACAACAAGGGCATGACACTCTGCCTCGCGCTGAACTACAGCTCGCGCGTCGAAATCGTCGATGCCGTGCGATCCATCGCCGAACGCGTCCGCGCCGGCGAAGTCACGCCCGACCAGATCGACGACACAACGATCGACGCGTCGCTCTACACTGCGGGACTCCCCGATCCCGATCTCCTCGTCCGCACCGCGGGCGAAATGCGCATCAGCAATTTCCTATTGTGGCAGATCAGCTACGCCGAACTCTATGTGACGGAAACCCTCTGGCCCGACTTCCATCGCGAACACCTCAACGACGCCATCCGCGCCTACGCCGCAAGAGAACGCCGCTTCGGCGGTCTGAAGTAGGGTGGCCCATCCCTTCAGGGATGGGGGCGCGACGATGGGAGTACACGACATCTGTTCAGTCATCATTGACGTCGCCATTTTGGTTCAATGCGATGCCAGTAACTCTAATCTGGACCCGATTCGGCAGCACGATCGAAGCTGAATCCAAACTCACGCTTGGCGCTTTTCTAGGTGACAAGAAAGCGATCGCGGAACTTCAACGACGAAACCTCAAGGGGCCCACGCTCACAGATTTTTGTCAGGATCCGGCCTTCAATCCGAATCCTTGCGGCTTCGACCATCCCCGGGAATATCTTGAGACATTGGCCATCGTAAAGGCGCTCAGCACCTGGGGACGTTCCGCAGTGGTTCGTGCAGTGACGGCGTGCTCAGGGCTTCAGTGTTTGCATCAAGTAGACTGTGATCCAAAGCTCAGACAATTACGGGATAGCACGGCACATGCTGTAAACGAATTTGTTCGTTTGGAGTCGGAAGCAAACCTGCTTCAGGTGAAAGCGTTCGCGAAAAGGTGCTTCGAAACGTACGAGCCTTACGAAGAAGATCCTGACGGCAAGATGGCAGTAAGGATCTGGTCGCAACTTGGCGCACCGTGGTTTGCGGCAGAGGCAATTACTCAAGATTGGAAACTTCAATCCTATGACGGCCCCGGCCCGGCAACATCTCAATCAACTTGGTGCAAGCGCAATTCGGTATGGCCTGAGCGTGCAGCAGACGCCGCCGCGGAATGCACTTCGCACAAGGCTGTCCGAGATGCAATCAAGAAGGAACTGCTCGGTTAGCGCCGGGTGGCCCATCCCTTCAGGGATGGGGGCGCGACGATAGGGCTGCGCAATAACCGTCCGAACTATTCCATCATCTCACTCGGGAGCAATTCCCTCGCGATGATCGTCAGATGACTTCCGGGCTCTCTCTCACGCCCTTGTCGTCGCGCCCCCACCACTGAAGTGGTGGGCCACCCACGATTGCATGCCGTCGCGACACAACGCACACCGGCAAGTCGTCACCACTCAATCGGCCAGCGACCATCCCAATCCATCGCCAGAAGCGATCGATCGTTCTTCTCGTAGTACCGATAGCTGCTCCATTTCCATTGATCCGAGGTCGCGACCAGATCGCGTGTCGTTGGGTTCTTGTGACAGTAGGTCAGCTTCTCGTGCAGTTCCTCTTCACTGAAGATATTTCGATCATATCCACGCTTGTTCCATATCGCTTGCTTGCCCAATCGACCAAATGCCCAGTCGTTCAGGGGTTTCGACCACAGTTGACCCCTCTGCCTCCAAACATCTCGCAATCGCGCCTTGCCGTGAAATCCGACGTATTGCTTGAAGTTCCGAAGCAGTGAACTGATCGGAATCGGCGAGTTGCTGCCCTTCGCATGCGGCAGCAGCAGAACGTGAACGTGCTCCGGCATGACGACGTAACCGATCAGGCAGATACGATGCTTCGACTGGAGATGGCGAAGCGAATCAACAACGATGTGCTTCATCCCGTCGTCGTGAAAGAACTTCAGTCGATGGAACGCCGTGAGCGTCCAGAAGTGAATATGACCGGCTTCGTCGTGGCGATGGAGCTGAGTGGGCATAACGAGATGCACACTAATGCGAATTTGGCCGCGGAAAAGCCCGATCGCGGGTCAAGAGTGTCAACAAGGCGACACTCCCCAGGGTGGCCCATCCCTTCAGGGATGGGGGCGCGACGATAGGGCTGCGCAATAACCGTTCGAACTATTCCATCATCTCACTCGGGCGCGATTCCCTTGCGATGATCGTCAGGTGACTTCCGGGCTCTCTCTCACGCCCTTATCGTCGCGCGCCCACCACTGAAGTGGTGGGCCACCCCGTCGCACGCCTCCGAGACGATTTACTCGGTGCCGAGCGCAATTCGATTCCCCATCCTATAGAATGGGCCACGGACACCGTTGTTGCACCGCGCAGCGCCAGACGTATTTCAAATGAAACTCGCCATCTTCGCCATCGCATTGTCGCTGCCTGCCCCTATCGAAGCCGCGCCCCTGAACGACCTCGTCCGCGACTACCTTCGTTCCAACGGCGCAGACACTAAGCTCGAAGACGCAATCATTCATCATCCCGAGGCCTCCCCCAAAAACATCATCCGCGCAATACGCACCGCTCAGCTCTGGAACGAACAGCAACCCGGTCTCCACGACCTCCCCATTCAACTCGGCGCCGCCCAAACCACCTACCGCGTCCACATCAGCGTCCCCGACAACTACAGCGTCGACAAACGCTGGCCCCTCGTCATCGCCCTCCACGGCTCCGGATCTTGTCCCGAAGACATCATGCACTACATGCGATCGCTCCTCGGCGATTGCACCAATGACTACATCATCGCCGCGCCGGAAGGCTTCGGCTCCATGCACCTCCGCGGCGATGCCGACGAAACCAATCGACCGCGCGACCTCGTTGTCGCGCTCCGCCATCAATTTCGCCTCGACGATCGACGCATCTTCCTGATGGGCTACTCTCTCGGCGGTCACAACACCTGGCTCGGCGGCATTCTCCACGCCGACCTCTTCGCCGGCATCATGCCCCTCGCCACGCCGCTGCAGATCGTCGGCAACGATGTTCTCTTCGAGGAACTCCTCCCCAACCTGCGAAACACGAGCACGCTTTTCGTCTGGGGCGAAAACGATAACTTGAACGCAGAAGGCAGGGTCCGCGAAGACGGTGGCAACACCGCATGGAACCGACACATGTCGAAAGTCATGCGCGACGTCGGCGTACGCGACTTTGTCTCAGTCGAACTCCCCGGCGTCGGTCACGGCGGCGTCGTCCCGCCGGCCGGCGCGCTGAACGAATGGCTCAAACAGACGCGCCGCCGCTATCCGAAAGAGGTGCATCACGTTTTTCGCCTACCGGAAAACAGCAATGCCTATTGGATTCGCGCAACGGAGCTCCAGGGCGAACCGCTCCCCGACGGTGAATTGAAGATCCACTTCAAGAAAGACGAAGACCCGCGCAAGAAACAACGAGCCTACCTGACGCAGCGCCTGGGGCTCGTCGAGGCAAGCATAAACGGCCAGACGATCAGACTGCGATCCAGAAAGACCCAGACGATCGAGCTGCTCCTGCACGACAAGCTGATCGATCTCGATAAACCCGTCACGATCATGCGCGGTTCAAGAGTACTCTACAAAGGCAAGATCCCGCGCGACCTCCGCGTCCTGCTCCGCGAGGCGGCGACGACATGGGACTTCGATCGCCTCGTCAGCGCCCGCGTCATCATCCCCCGCGGCAGACGCATCTACTTCAACGACGACAAGTAGATTGCGGGGTGGCCCACCCTTTCAAGGGTGGGGTCACGATGATAGGAACACGAACGAACGCCAACATCGTCCGAACGATCCACTCACACGCCAATCATCGCGCCCCCACCGCTGAAGCAATGGGCAATCCGCATGGGTTTTGTCGATCTCGCACTCTCTCCGTAAGATGCCCGTCTGCTGCAAAAGGATAACACGAATGGCCACGCCCCAGCTATCCATCGACGAACAGATCGCACTCTACAAACACGGCGCCGCCGAGCTCTTCACGGAGCCCGACCTCCGCGCTCGCCTCAAGCTCGCCGCCACCCAGAAACGCCCCCTGCGCGTCAAGCTCGGCATGGACCCGACGGCCCCCGACATCCACCTGGGTCATACCGTCGTGCTGCGCAAGATGCGCCAATTCCAGGACTGCGGTCACAAGGCCGTCCTGATCATCGGCGACTTCACCGCCCGCATCGGCGATCCGACCGGCAAAACCAAGGCGCGACCGCAACTCAGCGCGGAGAAGATCAAGGAAAACGCGAAAACCTACTTCGAACAGGCCGGCCACGTCCTCGACACAAATCCGGACAAGCTCGAGATCGTTTATAACAGTGAGTTCCTGTCGAAGCTCGACCTCGCCGATATCCTCAAGCTCATGAGCTGCATGACCGTCGCACAAATGCTCCAGCGCGAGAACTTCAAGGAGCGCATGAAGCAGGATGTCGAGATCGTCATGACGGAGCTCATGTACCCCCTCATGCAGGCCTACGACAGTGTCATGATCGACGCAGACGTCGAACTCGGCGGCACCGATCAGACGTTCAACAACCTCGTCGGTCGCGACCTCATGCCGCAATACGGCAAGCCCGCCCAGATCGTCCTGACGATGCCTATCCTTCGAGGCCTCGACGGCGTCGACAAGATGAGCAAGTCCCTCGGCAACTACATCGCCGTGACGGACACGCCGAAGGACATGTTCGGCAAGACAATGAGCATCGGCGACGATCTGATGCCCGAATGGTTCACGCTGTTGACGGCGCTGTCGCAGGACGACATCAAGCTAATCTGCGATCCGAAAACGACCCACCCGCGCGAAGCGAAGGTCCGGCTCGCGAAAATGGTCGTCGCAACCTATTACGATGAGGAGACCGCGAATCGCGAGGAGGAACTCTGGCAGAAAGTCATGCGCGAAGGTCATCTTCGCGACGACGTGCCAGAGCTGATCGTGACGGCCGACGCCGGCGCAACCGCCGACGGCACGCTCCTGTTCGATCGGGCGTCGCTCGTCATTCAGTGCGGCTTCGCGTCAACAAAGAGCGAGGCCCGACGGCTCATGAGCCAGGGCGGCATCAAATTGGACGACGACGCGCTCGAAGCCGTCAACGAACCGATCGCCGTCAAAAAAGGCCAGGTCCTCCGCCGCGGCCGGCGCCAGGCCGTCAAGCTCGATCCACAGGCTTAAGCCTCGTAGGTCGGGTCATCGACCCGACAATTCCGCTAGGATCTTGTCATGGCACGCACAAACCACCTCGCCGCCGGTCGCTTCGTCGCCAGGACAAGGACACACACGATTCAGGGCCTCAGTGCCGAAGAAACCCTCGAACTCATCAAGAACCAAGGCGACGACATCACGGAGCTCTTTGTCATCCATCGCGTCACACCGGAAGGCAGGCTTGAACTCGCGGGAATCAATCCGAGCGCACTTTCGACTCGCGATTGCATGATGTTCTCCCGCAACGGCGTCGCCGACGCCCGCCGCGATTACGACGCGTTCGTCGGCTATGCGAACGATTCACCGCCGCCCTGCCGCGTCGAACTCAAATTCGGTCACGCAAAATCACTCGAACCGCCGCACATCGTCATCTTGATCTTCCCGACAGCCTGCCAATCCGCCGTCGGCAACTGGTTGAATTGCGCGCCCTTCAATCCCGGCGAACACGCCGAAGGCTCGACCCATGTGCTCGAATCCTTCGAATCCGCATCACCGCAGATCGTCCTCATGACAACGCTAGAACCCGCGCCGCTCGAGTAGCGGGCTATTGACTCGCTCGCCCATTGATCGGCATAGGTGAATCGTATTAACCAGGCATGGATCCGAGACAACAGTACATCTCCGAGTTTCGCGACCGCTGGAGCGAGATTCGGTTGTGCTTTGGAGCCAAAGCCCTGGGAAGGGCCGCGCAGCTTTCAACCGCGCTCGTGACGGCAGCGCAATCGATCGACGTTTGGCCGAGTATCCTGCCGCTCTCAATCTCTGCGGTATCGGATGATTCGCGTCACACAGGCTCAATGAACCTCGGCCACATGATTGACCACGAATTGGCGTGGATAGACCCGCAGACAATCCTCGATCCGTCAATGCAGATTCTCAGTCGCATTCAATCGTCGGTCGGCTTCCCGACCATGGCAGATATCGACTTCATCATTGCGCGAGACAGTATTCTCGTTGCCGCCCATCTACTGCAGCTCGCCGAGAAAATCGGACATGGAGACAAGCGTTACACGGAATTGCTGAAAGTCTCGTTCAGTGAATACCCGAGCGGTGTCGCGGCAGCCAGGCTGAGCGAAGCCATGTTCGATTCCGATGCGAGAGATCATGCGGAGTCGTGGATGGCAGTTGCAGTATGTCTGCGCGTCGACGCGGCCCTGCTTCATCACATCGGCAAGAACCGTATCGAGAAAGGAAATGGCGACATTGCGAGGAAGTTCCTGGAGGCGGCTGTTGGCCGAGACCCTCATCCTTCCACGTTGGCCCTGCTGGCTGAATTGGCGCCTGGTCTCGATGAGAAGAAACGGCTGCTCAGCGATGCATTTCACCGGAATTCTCGCGTGGACTGGATCGCATGCCGATATGCGGAGGCTCTCTTCGAGTCAAATGAATCGAAGTTGGCGCGGAGTATTGTCGAAGAGATTCTCTTGCGGAATTCCGTTTACGGGCCGGCGAAACGACTGTTGGATAGAATTGAGTCAGAATCGTGAACCCATGACCGGATCTCGAAGCAACTTTGTTCTGCGCGAGTCCGCGGTTGCTCCATCTCCTACAGCCAAGTGTCGAATCAACGGCGGAGATACGTCATTGTCTCCATCCATGAACAATTGCTGAATACGATGCAGAAAGACGGAGGGAAGTCGAAGTCGACGGTGCGATCCCGCACTAATCGACATTGCGCCGCAACACAATCACCGGTCGCGCATCACTTTCAAATATTCTCGCCAGCACATACCCCGGCAACTGCTCGCACAATGCCGCCGCCCGCGCAGCCGCATCGACGGGCTCCCCCGGTGTGTCGATCATCGTCACAAACCAAGCCGGACGAATCCGCCGGATCGCTTCCGTTCTCGCCGCTTCGCCCGCTTGACGCTCGATTTGCTCCCACGTCGCGGCATTCGGATAAATCCGATCCGCGTAATATTGCACCTGCGAGAGATTCTGATCGTCCGCGAGAATCACGTCGTCTTTTGCAACCGCGTCGCGAAGCCAACATCCAGCCGCGCGCAAATCCAGTCGACCGGCATTAATCGGCCGAATGCCGTAGTAGATCATCGGAAATAGCGCGAGCATCAAACCCGTCGCCCAGATCGGAACGAACTTATATTTCGATGTGTCCGTTGAACGCAGGATCGCAAGCCGCACCAAATGCGCGAACGCCGCCGCCGCCCAAGGTATCGTCAATGCGATCGGCACGAGCATGTAACGCGAACTCAACTCGCCATACTTCAACACCCGCGCCGCAACCAGCAACAACTGAAAAACGGCAACCAGCCCGCAAAGCCACGCCAACGGCCGAGTTCCCCTCGGCGTCGACCTGACGAACAAACCCGCCAGGAACAACGCGGCGAACACGTACCGGCCGCTCCGAGCCCACTCCTCTGCCATCCGCCCCGGAAGCTTGACTGGCGCCACGGGATTCGCCAACGGCAATGCGCTGCCGCTGCACACAGCGAGCGATGCGGAAAGACGCGGCAACTTCAGCTCCGAAGGTGCGTCGGAATTCCAGGCGACGCTCGCCTTTGTGTCCGCGTGCTCCGCGCCGATCGCGTTCGACCGCGCCCCCGGCCATCGCGCCATCACGACATACGGTCCCGCAACAACAGCAAACGCCAACCCGAACAGCACGATCGGCGCAATCGCCCGCCTGCGCTGCTCCCTTGGCAACGCGACAACTGCCCAGATCGCTACCGCCGGCAGTAATCCGATCGCCTCCAGCCGAAACCAATAGGCGAGCCCGATGACGGCGCCCGCAATCGGCCAGCGAAACAATGCGCGTTTCTCCGGCCCCGCTGCCAAAAGCGCCATCGCCGCCAGGTAGATCGCCAGATGCGGCATGTCGCTCAGCACATCGGCCGACAACTGCGCCCCCTGCGACCAAAACGCCGCAAATAGCCCCGCTACCGCCGCTGTCGTCGGATCGAATAGCCGCAACGCTAGGAAATAGACCAACGCGCAGACGGCGACGCCGCCGATGCCCGCAATCAGCTTGCCCGTCGCCTGCCAGCCTTCCGGCGTGTCCTTGCCGCCCATCGCCGACTGCGCCGCCAGCAGCGTCCAAGAGAATCCCGGCTGCTTTGTTTCGATCCGCATGTGACGAACCGGGTCGTCCGCCAGCTTCCTGGCCATTTCGACGAACCAGACGCCGTCCCGGCTGATGCACGCCTCCGGCGCGGCGATCCCGGCGCGAAAAATGGCGGCCACGACGACAATCACCAGAAACGTCGGGATATGAATGCGATGCGATGGGCTCGTCATGACGGCATTATGGCCGCGCCGGCTGTCGTGCACAGGCCGGCCGACAGGGCCCAAGTCCGTCGGCTGGGTGCCATGCTTGCCCTCAAAGGCAAGCATGCAAGGGCGTAGCCGGCGCCTTTGCGGGGGTAAATCGTGGGCGTCGAGACCATTTCGCTCGCGCGTGTACGTCGCGATCGCGGCGGCTACAATTTCCTGGGTTTGGATCCCTCGGTCTCGTCAAGCAGGTGGACTCATGTCGGTAATCGTTGAATTCTCGATGTCGCCCATGGACAAAGGCGTGTCCGTATCGGATTACGTTGCCCGAAGCCTGAATATTGTTGCGAACAGCGGCGTTTCGTATCGTCTCGGCCCCATGGGCACATGCCTCGAAGGCGATTGGGATGATGTGATGTCAGTCATTGAAAAGTGCTATCGAGCCATGTCGGAAGACTGCGAACGAATCACGTGCACGATGAAGGTCGATGCCCGCGCCGGAGAGTCCGGCCGCCTCTTGTCGAAGACGAGCAAGATTGAAGAGATTCTCGGACGTAAGCTCGATCAACAATAGGCCCGGGCCCGGAAGCAAGCTCACAAGGAAAAGATGTCGACAATGTCCCCAGAAATCGCCAGGGCCATCGGCCGAATACCCGGCGGCTGTTCAATACTCACGGTCCGATCCGGTGCTGATCGCACGGGAATGCTCGTCTCATGGGTCCAGCAAGCCGCGTTTGAGCCTCCGACCGTCAGCGTTGCTGTCAAATCCGGTCGCCCCATCGCCGACCTGATCGACAAAGCCCGCGGCTTCACGCTGAATCTGCTCGGAGAAAATCCTGGTCCGATGTTCAAACATTTCGGCAAAGGGTTCGCCCCCGGCGAAGAGGCCTTTGCCGGGCTCGAGACGACTGACGTCGAATTCGGTGTCGCCATCCCCGATCGAATCGCTGTTTTGTCGTGTAAACTGGTCGCCAGGCAGAAGGTGGGCGATCACGACGTGCTTTTTGGTGAAGTCGTCGAGGCTGCCGCGGATGAATCCCTGCCACCGCCCTACGTGCATATTCGAAAGTCGGGCGCGAACTACTGATCGGACTGTGAGTGCGATTGCCCTGTCGGGTAAATCACGGCCGTCAACGAACATGAATCGCGTCGACGGAAACAACTGCCCATGAATATCTTCTCACTCATTGCGGAAGCCCTCGTAAGCCTCGGCAAGAACAAGGTGCGAACCAGCCTCAGTATGCTGGGCATCGTCATCGGCGTCGGCGCCGTCATCGTGCTCGTTGCCATGGCGCAAGCGACGAAATCCCGCGTCGAGGACGAAATCGCCCGCATGGGCGACGACTGGATGTGGATCGGCACGTGGGGAATGTCCAAGAGCGGCGCCCGAAAAGGCAACGTCGAACGCAAGCCCAACCAGACGCGCGACGACGCCCGCGCCATCATGGAGCACTGCTCTCTCATCCGCGCCGCCACGCCCAGCAATCAGATGCAGATGCAGGTCAAGAGTGCATACAACAATTACCAGACGGGCGTCCAGGGGGTTTTTCCGATCTATCACGACATCCGCCGTTGGCCTGTGATCGTTGGTCGAGTCCTCAACGGCGAAGACGAGCAAACCGGTAACCCAGTCTGCGTCATCGGCCAGACGGCGGCGCATGAGCTGTTCGGCTCGATCCAACCCGTCGGCGAGGAAATTACCGTCAACGGCGCCCGTTTCACGATTGTCGGTCTGTTGTCGTTCAAGGGCCGCAGCGGTCGTCGCGACAACGACGACATGATCCTGTTTCCCTACAAGGTCTTTCAACAGAAGGTTGCCGGTTCGGAGATATCCTCCACGATGCTTGCTGCCGCCCATATCGGCGTCGACCCAATGGCCGCTGAGGCACAGGTCCGGTCGTTCCTTCGGGAGCGCCACAACCTTCGGGACGAAGACGACGACGATTTCCGCATCTGGTCCGTCAGCGAAATGGCCCAGATGAAAGAGGAGTCGAGTGCCTCATTCGAATGGCTTCTCGGCATGATCGCCGGCGTGTCGCTCGTCGTCGGTGGCGTCGGCATCATGAATATCATGCTCGTCAGCGTCACGGAACGCACCCGCGAGATAGGTCTCCGCATGGCGATCGGCGCCAACGGGTTCGACATCATGCTCCAGTTTCTCATCGAGGCCGTGATGCTCTGCACCCTTGGCGGCATCATCGGGATATTCGTCGGCTGGGGAGCCAGTTCGATTCTGACGAGCTGGAAGGAGTACGAGACCCAGGTCTCGACGTCGATCGCGATCCTTGCGCTCGGCTTCGCGTCGGCCACGGGCGTCTTCTTCGGCTTCTATCCCGCATTCCGGGCCAGCCGGCTGGAACCCATGGATGCATTACGCTACGAGTAGTGATTGCGGAAAAAATATGGCATGGGTCCAGGGATGGAGTGGGAAGTGATCCCTGAACCCATGCACTTAGGGAAGGTAGGGTACTGTTTATACGCACGAGGTTGTGGCCGGTTCCACTTTCCGTTGGCGTGAAATATCAAAATGCGGGTCGAGTGGTTACCACTCTCTCTTCGGGCTCGCGATCACATTATTATATCTTGCCAAGTGTCCGACTGCACCAATGGAGAACCCCCAGATACCGATTTCCTGCGGAAAATCGAGTCGATTACGTTGGGTGGGAACATATGGGTACTTTGTCGCCATCTTCCGCCGACAATGAAGGGTCGGACTCGACGTTGTTAATCATAAACCCCGGAGAATCAAACTCCATGCGATCGTCATCGACGTCTGGTGAGTTCCGCGTCCGACCCGCAATCGCCAAAGTGGGTAATCTCACGCCAATGGGGTGCGCGCCGCCGGCCACAATGCACAAGAAACTGAGTGTCCTGTATCACTGACCCTTTGCCAGGCATATAGATCCAATGAAAGTGAGTTTTATTCTGTTCGCGATGGCCGACCTGTTGCTGATGGCGACGACCGCCGTGACGGGCCTTCTCGTCATGGGCAGCGCCGGCTATACGCGGCACTTTCTGCTCGGCGTATTGACAGCCATGTTCACCTGTTTCGTGCACATCGTCCTGTTCATGTATTTTGTCGTTCAGCAGAAAATCATGGCACAGGCCGTCGTCAACGATGGCCTCGATCCATCCTTCGCCCATCGCGCTCAAGAGTGCAAGAGTCGCGCCCTGAAACTCAGTGCTGTGGGCATGCTGAGTGTCGTCCTGACCAGCCTGCTCGGTGCGACCATCGAATCCGGAGTGTCGCCCTCCGTCCATCTGATTGCGGCTTTCTCGACGATGTTCGCCAACGCGTGTCTCTTCTATTTTCAGTTCGCCCTGCTCGACGCCTATAGAACAGTATTTCAGGCCGCGTTCGACGAATGACGGCCCTCGTCCGCGTCGTCTGATTCCGAAGGTTGTATGATAGAGATATGAACGCGCCGAAACGGCATATCCCGGCGAAGCCGACTCGAATCGGCGCCGTCGCAGTCCTGTTCGCAGCCGGTGTACTGCGGGTAGGAGAACTGCGCGCCGCTATCGAACCGGCCGGCGCCGCGTCGTTCGCCTCCGCGCGCAGCCATTTTCTTCACGGACAATACGACGAGGCGATCGCAGAGTACGACGCGCTGGCCGCGACCCCTGCCGACGCCGTCCGCGCGGCTTGCGAAGCACGCCGTATCCACGTGATCCGCGGTACGCTTGACGATGGCATCGCACGCCTGAAGGCGCTCAGCGCGCAGGGGGAGAAGTCAGCCGACTGGCATGCCGCTCTGGCCGATCTCTACGATCGGAAGGGAATGTCCGAACAGGCGATCGAACACGCGCAAAAGGCGATCCGAATCGACGTCGAACATCTTGAGGCGCCGCTGATCCTTGGACACGTGTACGAACGACTGGGACGCTACCAGGATGCAATGAAAACCTACGTCGTTTTCGACGATTTGATGACCTCCGGCGATCTGCCGAGCGGTCCCGAATCTCTGACAACGCTCGGCCGGGGGTTCTACCGCTATACCGTGCTGACGCAACAGAATGTCGTTCAACGCGTCCGCCACATTCTGCGCGAGGTCTACCAGGAAGCCTTCGACTTCGTGGACAAGGAATACTGGCCGGCGCGATTGGCGGCCGGCGATCTTCTGCTCGATCGGCACAACCTTGCCGATGCCGCCGCCGAGTTCGATGCAATATTGAAGCAGAATCCCAACGTGCCCGACGCCCTCGTCGGTCAAGGTCGAGTCCAGCTCGAACAATGGGATTTCGAAGCCGTCGAGAATCGCGTCAGCGCGGCACTCGCCGTCAACCCGAATCACGTCGGCGCCCATCTTCTGCTTGGCGATTGTCGCATCACAGAGCGGCGCTTCGCCGATGCCGCGGAACAGGCGGAAAAAGCGCTCGGTCTAGACCCCGAGTCCCTCGAGGCCATGGGACTCCTCGCAGGCGCGAAGCTGTGTATGAATGACAAGGCGGCGGCCCAACGGATTGAGGATAGGGCCGCCTCGCTCAGCAAAGCCCCCGCGGCATTCTACTTCGCCGTCGGCGAAATCCTTGCTACAAGACGACAATATGACGAAGCCCACGACTACCTGACGCGGGCGACCAAGGCGGCGCCCTTCTGGCCGGCGCCGTTCGTCGAACTCGGCCTGCTCTGCATGGAATCGGGCCGCGAAGCCGAAGCGCGCAAAGCCCTCGAGGCGGCACACGAAATCGACAGCTTTAATCAGCGGACATTCGACGTCCTGGGCCTGTTGGACGAGATCGAGAAATTCGATCGTTTTGAAACCGAGCATTTTGTCATCAAGTTCGATCGGAATGCCGATGCAATCGCCGCGCCCTATTTCGCCGACGCACTCGAGCGATGTTACGGCGAGATCTGCACTCGATACGCGGCGACGCCGGAAGGCAAGACGACGATCGAGATGTTTCCCACGCATGAGGGCTTCAGCCTTCGCGTTTCGCATCGGCCCTTCATCGCGACGATCGGCGCGTGCACCGGGCCCGTCATCGCAATCATGGCCCCTCGCGGTCGCGCGCCGTTCGGCAGCTACAACTGGGCCGACGTGTTGCGACACGAATTCACACATACCGTCACGCTGGCCGCCACCAGGAATCGCATTCCGCATTGGCTGACCGAGGGGCTTGCCGTCTTCGAGGAACCGGCGCCGCGCGAATGGGGGCGACTGCAAATGCTGACCGGCGCTGTCCGGCGGGATCAGCTCTTCAAGCTCGATGACATCGACATGGGCTTCATGCGACCGCGATTTCCCGAATCCCGCTCGCTCGCCTACGCCCAATCGGAATGGATGGTCGAGTACATCGAACAGAAATACGGCCTCGATGCCGTGCGATCCATGCTGGCCGCCTTCCGCGAAGGCGACGATGTCGACGCGGCATTTCGTAAGGTCCTGAAGACTGCCCCCGCGGAATTCGACGCTGCGTTCAAACAATGGGCCGGGCAGCAGACGGATGAATGGAATCTGCCCTGGCTGAAAGAGGAGAAAGTCCCCGACGTCCAGAAGCTCCTCGTTGCGTCGCCGGACGACGCGAGCCTGATCGCCCGGCTGGCTGCGGCACACTTCATTGCCGGCGACCACAAGTCGGCGCTATTCCTCGCCCAACGTGCGATCGTTCAGAATCGTGACGAACCCATCGCCCTGGAAGTGATCGGTCGCATACTCATCGGCCAAATGCTGGCGGAACAGGACACGGCAAAGCGCCGCAAACTGATCGACGAAGTCGAGCCGAGCATGCGCCGACTGCGGCGAATCGCGCCGGACAATGGAATCGCACTCCTCTATCTCGGCTATGTCGAACAGGCCTGGGAACAATGGCCGGAGGCAATCGATCTTTTTGCGGCCTATCAGACGCGATATCCCGCGGACCCCGATAGCTATCGACGGCTCGCCGCGATCTACAAGCGACAGCGAAACGATGGCGCCGCACTCAAGCAACTCGAGCGCCTCGCGGAGCTGCAGACGGATGATCCTTTTGTCCTCAAGCAGATCGCCCAGATGCACGCCGACAATGAAAACTATGCGCAGGCGAAGCGCTACTGGATCGCCGCATTGAACGTCTCGCCCTTTGACGTCGACATTCACGGCGCGCTCGCCGACGCTTGCCTCGCGACCGACGACCTCGTGCGCGCCAAACGGGAATTTCGCGCCGTGGCCGATCTCCTCCCCGACGATCCGATCGGTTTCGAAGGTCTCGCGGAGGTTTTTCGGCGACAAGGGAACTCCGAGAAGGCTGATTCGTACGCCCAGAGGGCCCGCGCTCTTGGCGGCGCTGCGGCCGGGAAGCATGAACCGCCCGTTCTGCCGAATTGATCGCCGCCCGATTCACCGAGTCGTTCCGCGCCAGTCGGCGGTCGGAACGCCCTCCCGATCGGCGTGTGCAGCAGGCGGCCGACCGCGGGAAATGCTGGCCGCACTTGATACCGGCGGGTATGATCGAATGTTCGTCTCAAAGAAGGACCGGCGGGAAATGCAGATAAGAGAATTTCAGGAACTGATCGAGCGAATGTACTCCGCGAAGGACCGCAAGCGCGGCACCGCCGGTACGTTCTTATGGTTCATGGAGGAAGTCGGAGAGCTGGCCGGGGCCCTCGCAAACGGATCACACACCGACAAGGAAGGTGAGTTCGCCGACGTCTTCGCATGGCTCGCGACGATTGCCAATGTCGAAGGCATCGACCTGCAGAAGGCCGTGACCAAGTACACGGAAGGTTGCCCGGGTTGCCGCGGGATCGTCTGCGTCTGCGGAGACGAGGAGAAGCCGTAGCCGCGCGTCGATTCAGCTCGCAAGTGGGCCAACATGCCTCAATGGGCGTCAAAGACCGCATCACGTTGAAGCGAACAGCACCATGAACGCCTCACGAAGAAGTCTCGGCTTAATTTTTGGCGTCGCCGTCTTCGCGGCGTCCACGTCCATCGCCGCGGCCAATATCAGCGCTCGTATCAATCGCGTCGGTCTCTTCGCCGGTTCGCCACAGGCCGTGCGCTCCGGCGTCATCACCTTCGTCGAAGTTGATATTCGCAATACCGGCAGCGCGCCGTTCGAAGCCGTCTTGCGCGCAACGCCGACTGATCAGGATGTCGATGTCGCTCAGACCGATCGGGATGGCGACGTCGTTGTTTCCGAGTTGCCGATAGCCGTCGCTCCCGACGGCGAATGGGAGACGAAGGAGATTTACTTTGTTCCCAACATGCGGAACAGCGACGGCCGAATGACGATCAAGATCTACACGCCGGACGGCGAACTCGTGGAGTTCGCCAACGATCTCGGTCAGCCCGTGAAGTCGCTTCAATCCGAGCCCTACTTCGATCGCCCGGACAACGACGCGCTGCTGATCGTCACAATGACGTCAGGCGGCCGCGTCACGCATGGCGCCTACCTCGAACTCGCCAATCAGGGCCTGAACTTCACGGATCCCATCACCGCTCGCGATGTTCGCGGGATCTCGCCGCGCGAGTTGCCGAAAAAGTCCCAGGGGCTCGATGCCGTCGATGCCCTGATCTGGGAGGATGCTGATCCCGCCGAGATCTCGCCGGACCAGGCGCAGGCGCTCATCGAATGGGTCGAACAGGGCGGCCGGCTCCTCATCACGGTCAATTCGCACTGGCAGTCGTTTCACAGTTCGCCTCTTGCGGAAGTACTCCCGGCGTCGATCGACGATGTCGAGGATGTCCGCGCGATCCCCGCGATGCAGGGAATCGTCGTCACGTTGACCGAGTACGAAGCGCTCGCCGCCGGATACAAGCGCCAGAGCGTGACGCGTTGCAGAATGCGGCCGCGAACGGACGCCATCCCGATCCCTTCGGAGGTCAAACCCGACCAGTCGAGCGAGGATGACAAGGACGACGCCTCGCAGGATCTCGAGCCGATCGCCTACCGGCGATATGTCGGTCGAGGCATGATCACCATGCTCGGCGCCCGGCTGATCGACCTCCTGCCTCCGCCCGCTGTCGACAATTTCGATGATTCCGAATCGGCCAACATTGTCCGCGTAGCGTATGCGGGCGTCGTCGAGAAAGTCGTCGCCAACAACCTGCTCGCCCTGCCGGCATTTCGCGAGGCGAAGGGAAGTGTGTATGGTTTCGAGACGCGGCGCAATCTCTTCTCGGCACTGACGCGAACAATCGGCTTCAGTGCCGTGACCGGCGTTTTTCTCTTCTTCGCGATCGCCTTTACCGGCGTGTACACGTTGGTCGCGACGCTCGGCAGCTACGTCTATCTGACCAAGAAGGGATGGGCCGGCCATTGTTGGACCGCCTTCACAGGTGTTAGTCTCGTCGGCATCGTCATCGGGCTCGGCATCGTCTGGATGCTCCGCGGATTCTCGACGAAAGTCTGGCAGACGAGCGTCGTCGACGCACGCGCCGGGGTCAATTACGGCTACGCCACTTGCCTCTTCGGCGTCAAAACCAAGGACCACACGCGGCTTGATCTCCAATTGCCCGTCGGCTATGCGAACGCTTCCTCCGGCAATGGCGAGTTGTTCGCGCTGCCGAGGGCGACGGATTCCATGAGCAGCGGCGAATCGTCGTTCGTAGCCAGCGACACTTATGCGCTGACACAGGCCGGAACCGGCGTGGAGGGCGCCCCCGTCCGCGCCACGCTGAAGGAATTCGAGGGACGCTGGCACGGTGAAATCGGCGGTACGCTCGAGGCGAAACTCGTCATCGATCGATCCGGACGAATCACCGGGGACAGCTTCATCCGAAATGAACTCGGTATCACGCTGTCGGATTGCTACATTATCGAAGGCAACCAGGAGATCGCCGGTGAACGAGGACGTGCGACCGGCCTGCGATGTCATTCGATCGGCCGGCTCGCTGCGAACGGCGACGACTCGACGCTGACCGGCGAGCCGCTTGTGGATCGAATCTACGTTAACAAGAAAGCCCCGCCGAACGCCGATGGTTCGCCCGCACAACGAAAGGGCACTGAACTCTACCTCTCGACGTTTGTTGATAACTGGCGCGGTGGGAGCGGACTCGGCTCGATCATGGGCGGGACGCCGTCGCCGGCCAACGTTGCCACGGACGCGGAGCACGCGCCGTTTCTCCTGCTGTCCGTGTACAATCTCATCGACCCCGGTTCGTCGAATGACCCATGGAGCCTCCAGCGTTCCTTCGGCCGGCGGCTCGATTGCAGCCATTGGATCACGAAGCGGACGGCCGTGTTGATCGGCTTCTCGCTGGACGATCCGCCGGCAATCCTTCAGATCGACCGTGCCAACGAAAGGCCCGAGAGGGCGCTGACAATGTACCGATTCCTTATTCCCGTCGAACGGGAGTAGGCGTCGCAGGAAGAGGGTCGCCCGACCGTGATCATACAGACGATCAATCTCACAAAACGCTACGGCAAGCTGATTGCGCTCGCCAATCTCCATCTCACGATCGAAGAAGGTGAGTGCTTCGGCTACATAGGCCCCAACGGCGCCGGCAAGACGACCACCATCCGCATTCTTTCCACGTTGCTTCAGCCCACATGGGGAGAAGCGAAAGTCTGCGGTTTCACCGTCGGCTACGAGTCCCGGCTCATCCGCCCCCTGATCGGCTACGTCCCCGACTTCTTCGGCGCATACGAAGACATGGTCGTTCAGGAATACCTCGAATTCTTCGCCGCCGCCTACAACATTCACGGTGATGAACGAATGCGCGTCGTCGGCGATGTCCTCGAACTCACGGACCTGACCTACAAGCGCGACTCCCTCGTCGACGGTCTCTCCCGCGGCATGAAGCAGCGCCTCAGCGTCGCCCGCGTGTTGCTGCACGATCCGAAAATTCTCTTCCTCGACGAGCCGGCCAGCGGCCTCGACCCGCGCGCCCGTATCGAAATGCGCGAACTCCTCAAGGAGCTGCGCCGTATGGGCAAGACGATCATCATCAGTTCGCACATCCTCCATGAGCTGGCCGAGTTGTGTACGACAGTCGGAATCATCGAACGTGGCGAAATGCTCTTCAAGGGAACGATCGACGACATCATTCGGCAGACGCGCATGGGCACGCTCGTCGAGATAAAAGTCGGCGACAAACAGGAACACGCATCGCGCGTCCTGTCCAGTCTCCAGCAGGTCGAGAAAGTCGAGCCGGTCAACGGGAAACTCCTCGTCGCCCTGAAAACCGACACGCACGACTTCGGATTCCTCGCCCGGGCCCTCCTGGATAACAACCTGCCCCTGCAGGAACTGAAGGAAGAGCAGGTCAACCTGGAGACGGCCTTCATGCGATTTACGAAGGGCATCGTGCAGTAACCCCGCGGATGCCGTTCAACCCTGTTGAGGCGCGTCGTCGCCACGGGGTAATCTGTCGAAAGCGGGAGTTGTGGGAATATGCCGAAATATCTGTATCGCACCGTTCATGCAATCGCGATTGCCGCATGCCTCAACATGGCGGCCGCGCCGAAGTGGGTTTTCGCGTACGCTCCGGATAACACATCCGAACAACCGGAGCCCGAGTCGAAAGACGAACCAAAGAAGGACGCCGATGAGCCCGCCGAGGATTCCAATGACAGTGCCGATGAAAAGGCCGAGGCGGAAACCGTCGAGAAACCGCGCGTGGATTACGGTCCGACCGAACTCGGCGTCCGAATGACGCCCGCCATCGCCAAGGCCATCAGCAGCTCGATGACGCGCCGCATGAAGGACCGCTATTCGCTGGATGACAAACAGGTCGAGAAGGCAACGGATGCGATCCAATACCAGATCATGAAGCTCGCCCACGAGAATGCGACCGTCGGGCGCGATGCATTCGAATTGATGATGGCGACCATGATCAGCAACGACGGCGAAATGCCCAAGGAAGACGCCGTCGAATTCGCCAAGACCATCAAGCCGTTGATTCCCGCGCTGCGGCAGTTTTTCCTGGATAGTTCCGCGGATGTCGGAAAAATCATGAGCCTCAAGCAGCGGCTCCAGTTCACGGGCGACATGACCGCCGTGACGGCCGGCGTCGGCGTCTTCGAGGCCCGCATGAATCGATGGGAGGCGGGCGAAGTCGCCGATGGCGCGAATCCCTTTTTCGATCGCCCCGTCACGCCCGATGACGACGACCAGGACGTCGAGGGTGATTCAAAGGAGTCGCGCGAACTTCGCCGTGCCCGACGAGACGTCGATCGATCCATGGCCTGGACGATCAACGTGGAGGCCAATTGGGAGCAATACGTCCGCAACGCCATCATTTTCTACGACTTCGACGAGAAGCAGCAGGCCTCAGCCAACGGTATCCTCGAAGAGTGCAAGGCGCGCGCAGCGAAAGTGAAGACGGACGAATGGCTGAAAGACTATCGCGAGAATCGTGTCGCCGATCGACTCTCCTGGCGGCTCGATTCGAAATTCAACCAGGGCCCGTTTCGCTTTCAGCTTGAGCGATCATACGACAAGTTGATGAAGCCGCTCAACGACATCGCAAAGGAACTCAAACGACGGATTGAAACACTGCCGACCAGCAAGCAAAAGGCGGAAGCTCGAAAGGCCGCTGAAAAGGCCATGCAGGAGCGAGGCCTGGAAAGTCTGCCGATATGATGACCGCGATGCTTCACAGCCGCGATAGATCAGAGCCGCGACCGTAATGGAGCGGTAAGCGCTCGCCGCACACGGCCTCTCTAAGAAAGCGCATCGCGGGAAAGTCTGTCCACCGAAACGACGGACGCACCATCGGGAACGAACAACATGCCCACCATCGTCAAGGATCTCGGTCTCTGGTTCTGGCGGCTTGTGCCCGCCAACCCGATTCTCGTCCGTGTCGTTCAGTCCGGCGGTCGCCGCAAGCGGCACCTCTGGATACGACTCGGCTACCTGTCGATCATGGCCATCGCCGTCGTCATCGGCATCGCCCTCATGCAGGCCCCCGGGTCGACCGGTTCACTTGCCGAGTTCGCCAAGCAGGCGACGAAAGTCTTCAAGAGCGTCTCGCTCATCCAGCTCGGCATGGTCTGCGTCCTCGCCCCTGTCTTCGCCGCCGCCGCGATCACGCAGGAGAAGGACTCACAGACATACAACATCCTGCTCTCCACGCCGCTGACCAACGGCCAAATCGTCCTCGGCTCCCTGCTCAGCCGACTGTTCTTCGTTGTCGCGCTGCTTGTCGCGAGCATTCCGCTCTTCTGCATCATTATGGTCTATGGAGGTGTGACCGGCGACAAGATCATGTTTGCCATCGCGATTGCCACGGCGACGGCACTGCTCATGGGCTCGATCGCCATTAGCATCAGCGTGATCAAGATCGGGACGGGCCGTACGATTTTCTCGTTCTACCTCGCCATCGCCGTCTATCTGATGACCATTTACGTCCTTGGTTCCTGGTCGAGGCTCATCCCGCCCGAGTCCGTGCTCGCGCCGACCGGCGCGACGAAAATGAGCTGGCTCGCCGCCTTTCATCCCTTCCTCGCGATGTTCGTCGTCCTCGGCGAGACGCCGGCCCCCGGCTTCGCCGATGTTGCGCATTACGGATTTCCGGGCAAGTACCTCCTCGCCTATCCGCAGTACAGCTATCTCGTCATCACGAGCATTACGTCTCTGGTCCTGCTCTCCGTCAGCTTTGCATTCGTGAGACGCAGTGCAAAGGAAGGCGAGCCGACGCTCCTGTCGCGGATCTTTCGCGGCCGGGCCATGGGCGCCGGCAGTTCGGCGAACGAGATCAGCGATGATCATTCGGCGACTGCCGCCGACTCCCGCAAGAAACCGCCGAGAACCGTCAGCAAGAACCCCATCGCCTGGCGCGAGTCGGTAACCAGCGCCGCCGCCGGTGGTGGCAGAATTTCGCGAATCCTCCTCGTCGCGGCCGGGTCCGCCATCGCACTTTCGCTCTTCATCGCGCATGCCACTGGCAATGTCACGACGCCGGAAGTGCAGCAGTGGATCTTCGGCGTCGTCGTCGTCGAATTCGGCATCACATTGTTCGTCGCCACGACGGCAGCCGCCACGAGCATGACCCGCGAAAAGGAAAGCAATACCCTTGAACTCATTCTCGCCACGCCGCTGACCAGCACGAACGTCATCACCGGCAAGACGTGGGGCCTGATCTGGGCAGCGGGCCCGATGCTGCTTGTCCCCTACTTCACGATCGTGCTCTTCGTGCTTGCTGATCTGTTTCGCGGCAGGCTCTTCGATGCGACACGTGCCGTCATCAATCCCGAAGCGCTTCTCACGCTGCCGATCATCTTTCTGGCGTTTACGGCATTCGCCTGCATGATCGGTCTCAAGTCATCCATCCGATCCAAGCGAACGATGGGCGCCGTGTTCACGAGCGCCGGTATTATTGCCGCCGTCATGGCAGTCGCATCGACTTGCGTCTACGCCGTCAAGGACTCGGGCAATGCCTTCGCCCTGACATCCGCCTGTATGCCGCTAACGCCAATTTCCGCTTGCCACATCGCTATCAGCCCGATCAACGCGCTGACAGATGGCATGATCGGGGGCACGCAGCCGCCTCTGACAGAGTGCCGGATCATCGCGCTGATCGCGACCATCTGCTCGGCACTGATCTATTTCTTCGTCGGCTGGTATCTTCGGAACGACATGGTCCGCAGTTACGACATGACCATCCGCAAGCAAATGGCGTAACAAAGCAAGAAAGCTAAAAGCCGAAAGCTAAAAGGAATACGGGTGTCAGGTTTGCCGGGTGCCATGCCGACCCCCAAGGTCGGCATGTTCGAATCGAGCAGGCCATACCGATGGGTGCCATGCTTGCCCTTCAAGGCAAACATGCCCGCCAGCCGATCCCCTGCTCACTTCCCTCACAAACTCTCGCCCCCCCCCTGCAATGAGAACCCATAACGAATAACTCATAACTCACCACTCAATACTCCCGCCTACAACAACGCCGTCGGATCGACTTCCGTGATGAGGCTGAATCCGATCTCACCGTCGCCCGCGGCGTTCGGCATGACGTTCGCACCAGCCGGAACCATACCACCGTTTCCGCCGTCGCCGCCTGACGCGCCGCCGCCGCCGCCCGCGAATCGCGTTGTCGCCGAGACGCCCGAACCCGGCGTGCCGCCGCTGCCGCCCACGACATCGATCAGCCCGCTGCCGGCGACTGTCGGCGCCAGAAGCTGAACGATTCCGCCACCGCCGCCGCCGCTCGGTCCCTCGTTGCTGTCGCCGTTTTCTCCGTCTCCGCCATTCGCCCGGATCGTTCCCGAATTATCCACGATTGTCTGCGACGCGAGAATCACGAGACCTCCTCCGCCGCCGCCGCCTTCGCCTTCATCCCCGTTCGCAATAATCTCACCGCCGGCCTCATTGGTGATCGTCCCCATCGCCAGGATGCGCAGCGCGCCGCCGCCTTTCGAACCCGAGTTGCTTGTGACGCCCGCCTCTTGATCCGTTCCGCCGACTGCCCCGCCGCCGCCCGCGATAGTCGTAATCGCAACCAGCTGACGTGCTTCGAATTCGCTGAGACCGACGCCGCCGCGGCCGGCCAACTGCACATCCGAATTGCCGCCGAATTCGCCGGCCTGTGCCGACAACGTGGCAATGCCTGCGACCGGATCAACATTGACGCTCGATAAGTCGTCGCTCGAACCGGGGCCGTCCAACCCCGCGAAGCCGCCGTCGGCCGCGGGCAACACGATGATCGTTCCATGATTGGCGAAGTCGCCCGTGACGCGGATCGTCATTCCGCTCGGCAAAGTCAATGTCACGCCCGCGTCAATCGTCAGATTTGAGAACTGCAGGTTCAGCGGTTGATTCGGCCCGCTGTTCCAGTCCTCGTCGCTCGACACCACGCGATCGCCGGCTGAACCGTCGCCGTAAACACGAAGCGATCCATCTGCACCCGCAGGGCCTGCCGCGCCGGTTTCGCCTTGTGCGCCTTGCGGTCCCGGATCGCCCTGGGGGCCCTGCGCTCCGGGGACCATGCTGCCGACACCCGGATCGCACTGACCTGCGACGCATGCAAACAGGAGGCATGCCATGCCGATGAATTTGCCCTTGTCACGACGAATGCGTGTGCTTGACATCAATCGAACTCCGAATGTTCTGCGAGGTGCGCCGCGGTAGATCGTCGCCGTGCAACGAGTCACGCCGGAAACCGACGTTCCGGGCGATCAGAAACGCCTGAACGCACGATTATACGCCATTCCGCCCCAGTACAGGGTCGGTTCTACACGTATCACGCAGAAGGCGGGGTGTCGGACCGCAGAATCCGGATATTTTTCGGAGCAATCCCCGCACGCGCGTGATCCGCAGATCAATCGCATCCACCACGTGCCACAGAATGCTTGCCGCGTGCCACTGGGTGCTTGTCACCCAGTGCTGGAGCCGCAGAGTAACCTCTCAACCCGCAGCCAACCCGCATCGCGCCGGTCTAAGTCACACACAGAGTGCTTGTTCCGTGCCACTATGTGCTTGCCAGAGGCTGTCAGGGAATTCGTCTCCTTCAAAGTTCGCACTCGAAGTTGACATTCGCCCGAAGGGCGTGCGGTCCTTGCCAGGGACTTCAGTCCCTGGATTGCGTTGTCAATTAACAATTGCCGCCCTGCAGGGCGGACGTGGCGTGGTCGCGCGTCCTCCGGACGCCCTATTCATTGCACCAGGAGACGAAGGGGATTGAAATCCCCGGCTATGTTCGTGCGCCCTTCGGGCGAAATGAGATGCAAATTGCGGCAGCGACGATCTCGAATTCCCGGAAAGTCTCTGCTTGCCATCATGCATTCGCGCAACAGCGGATTGACCAATAAGCCCGTCCGCGACTCGCGCCTTATTCCCGTAACAATCGCCCGACGAATGGCTCGATGTCGCGACCGTTCACGCTGCCGTCCTTGTTGACGTCGGCACGCTCGGGATCACACACAATCCCTCCGCTCGCGCCTACCAACATGTCCACGAACAATGTCGCGTCCGCCGTCGTGACGGCGAAATCGCAATTCAGATCGCCGCTATCAAGCACGGCGTTGACTTCGTCATGCAGCCGACGCGTGAATGGATCAACGCGCGGGTTCAGATCCAGCACGGCGAAGATTGCATAGTAGTTCCGTTCACGATCGATCCAGGGCGTGAACCCGAACGCCCCCGGGCTCGACGACTCGACGACAGTTCCCTGCTCGTTGAAGCGAAACACCCAGTTGCCGATTCCGTAACCCATGTAGCGATCGTCCGCCGTGCTCGGGATCGAACCGATCGCGGCATCCCCCGCCTGGTTCGCCAACATCGCTTCAACGCTTGCAGCGGACAGCACCGCCGCCCCGCCATATTGACCCCCGTCTAATAGCATCTGCATCAACCGACCGTACTCGTTGACGGATGACAGCATGCCGCCGGCAATGCGCGGATTGAAGTTGTAGCCGTACTCCGTGTCGACGAGCCCGAGCGGCGCTCTCACGTACGTCTGGAACAGATCGACCCACGCTTCGCCCGTCGCGACTTCGCCGATGGCGCCGGCGACGTGCATGGAATTGCCGCCGTAGTTGATCTGTGTGCCCGGCGCCGCGACGAGATCCAGTATTTCAATCTGCGCGGCGCATGCCTGCAACGTACTGAACGGCGTGCCGATGCAGCCCTGCGCGTCCGGCGTGATTCCCGATGTGTGCGAGAAGAGTTGACGGATCGTGATCGTCCCCTTCTCGCCCGTCCATCCCAGCCATTGCCCCGTCGTGTCGTCGAGTGTGATCGCGCCCGCATCCACCAGCGCCATGATGACAGTCGCCGACATCCACTTCGTCGCCGACGCCAGCTGGACCGGCGTCGTCGTATCGATGTTGCCGAACGATCGCTCATAGACCGTCTCGCCGTCGCGGACGACGACGAACGAATAGCCCGACAGATTGAGCGATGAGGCCGCATCGTCCAGGATCGCATCGATGCCCGTGAGTTCCTCTGGTGTCTGGCCGCAGGCAAGTTGGAGCGGCAGCGTCGTCAGATAGATAGACATGGCCATCGCGATCGCGTGTCGTGAATTGGCGAACATGCAGGATCTCCATCGGGTTGCGATGCGAGGACAAACGCCCGACCCCGGATTGTATTACATCGCAGGCGAAAACCATTTCGACCCTCGACCGATATCGCGGCAACGCGGGGCGCCATGCCGACCTCACAGGTCGGCATGCGATGATGCCGCGCGACGGATTCCGGGGCGATTGCCCCCTGGATTTGGCCTTAACCCCATCCCCCTCTAGAATCCCGCCCAGCCTTAGGGCGGAACGCCGCCAATAGCGACGCGATGACGAATGGGAGTGCCTTCGATGGCTGCCGCCGACAAGATCATGTTCGAGATATACCGCGAGGCGGGTTACGACCAGAAATTCCGCGTCGTCTATTTCACGGAACTCGACGAGCACAACAAGCACAACGAGATCAATCGTGCCATGTCGGGTGAGCACTTCTTCGACGGTTTCATCAAGGAACTCGGCGCCGAACGCGGCAAGGCCAGGATCAACGAGTTCATTCAGCGCCTCAACGACGGCGAGAAACTCACGCCGGAGGAAGTCGAAGCCGGCCTCAGCGAAACCGGCGTCCTCGCTGATTAGTCGCGGCCAAGAGTCGAAATTCAGAATCGTCAAAATCCAAGAAGCTCCGCGTCATCGGAGGCCGCTACCGCGTGCCACTTCCGGGCGCTCCTGCTCTCAATCAATGCCGATCACCAGCGTATCCCCGATCCAGGTCGCCCCTGACGATCAACCCTGAGGTCACGATGATCGACGTGCCCGTGCTAAGACCGATTAACATGTTGCGCCCCAACATGTTCGGTCGCCTTCGAGCCGTCAGAGGCAATTTCGACAAAGTGCAATTGCCCGCAACTGGCCGCAAACGGATACGCGTTGTGACGCGGCGGTTTGAGCGCAATATCCTGGATGGAATGGGTCGATTCATCCGTCGACATGCTGGATCGGCGCTCTGCGCGGGCTAATATGGATTGGGACATGCACGAGCCCACGCACCAGCAGAACCAGCCGCCCGAAACCCTCGACTACGCCCCCGCGCCGCGCGTTGAGGATCCCCATGCGCCCATGGCATTCAAGCGGCTGTTCCTAGGGTCGCTGGCGGCATTGGCGATCTCGATGATTGCCGGCCCATCGGGAATCGGCCCACCGCAAAGCGGTGTGACTGTCATTGCCGCGTGCCTTGGCATCGCATCCGTCGTCGTGTTGAACATCCTCGCGCTCTGGTCGTTTGCCTTGCTTCGGCTGGGTTATTGGAAGAACACGTTCATCGGTTTTGCCGCGGTCATCGCCGGCGCAGTTGCCATCGTTGGTGACATTGCCATTATCGTTGTGTTCAATTGACGTGGGCGAATACGGGCACGCCGGAGATGGACAACTGTGATGCGACGAAGAACCCCTCGCTATCTCAAGCTGCTCCAAGTTGTCACGCTCGCGCTCTGGTTGACATGGGGCTTCAGCGTCATCTGGTCGCTTGAACTGATGTCTCCGAAATCTTCGATCGGCATCGCGAATGGGTGCATCTACCTCATTTGGAAATGGCCCGCCCCGTTGAAGCACTACATCCCGAACGAGTGCATGCTTTCACGAAGCGACTATGTTCAGGAGAGGTTCCTGCCTTCATATGAATCAGGCCGGCGAGTTCCTGCCACCGGCGGCATGACATGGCCGCTCATCGCGATCCCGATCTGGATTCTCGCCATCCCGCTGGCGGTTGGCGTGATCTATCTGCGCCGGCGTCGTCCCTTGTTGGACGATTCGCCGCGTTGTGCGAACTGCGGGTTTGACCTTACGGGCAATGAATCCGGCATTTGCCCCGAATGCGGAACGCCGACCGGATTCGCTGGAGCCGAACCGTCGCCGGGCCGATCAACCGACACACGAGTAACATGATGGTAAACAGCAGGGACTTGGAGCAGACTCGCTGCACGTGTCCATGATTCGGCTTTTGAGGCGTTTCGCTCGCCAGGTCTTTTCCCGTGCGATACAATGTCGAGACGCCTGAAAACGAGCACACAGGATAATTGAACACGGAGCCGCCGACGCAATGAAGTTCTTCATCGACACCGCCAACATCGACGAAATCAAGTCCGCTGCCGACATGGGTCTGCTCGACGGCGTCACAACCAACCCGAGCCTCGTCGCCAAGGAAGGTCGCGAGTTCAAATCGCTCATCGCCGAAATCTGCGAGATCGTCCCGGGGCCCGTCTCCGCCGAAGTCGTCTCCACGGATTGCGACGGCATGATGAAAGAGGCCCGCGAGCTCATCAAAATCGCCGACAACATCGTCGTGAAGCTGCCGACGATCACCGAGGGCGTGAAGGCGCTGCACCAGTGCACGGCCGAGGGCATCAAGACGAATCTCACGCTCGTGTTTCAACCGCTTCAGGCGATGATCGTCGCCAAGGCCGGCGCGACGTTCGTTTCCCCATTCCTCGGCCGTCTCGACGACATCGGTCAGGAATCCATGGATGTCCTCGCCGACATCCGCACGATCTACGACAACTACGGCTTCCGTACGGAAATCCTCGCCGCCAGCCTGCGTCACCCGATGCACGTCCTCCAGGCAGCGAAACTCGGCGCCGATATCGGCACGATCCCGTACAAAGTCATCACGCAACTGCTCCACCATCCGCTGACCGACATCGGCCTCGAGAAATTCCTCGCCGACTGGAACAAGACCAAAAAGTAACGAGGGCCGTGCACACCCTCCGCCGAGTGCACCACCACTTCAGAAGTGGGAGCGCGAAGATACGATTCCCGCAGGGTGGGCCGTGCCCACCGGGATGGCGGTGCGATCGATCCACACCGCAAATGTGGGGCGGGTTTCACCCGCCGGATCGATTCGCGCGGAGCAGAAGGCGAGAGAAACCCGCCTCACGAGCTGGCCAAGACGCTTGGTCCGGACATAAGCTATTAGAGAACCAACTGCATTGCGGCGTCCCTGCGTCGCGTAAGTCACGAATCTGCCTCGCAGCAAGACGGAAGGACTCCACGATGCGCCCATTCAAGACGCTCCTCGTCGCCCTTTGCCTCACGACATTGCTCGTATCAACCGGCTGCCAGCCGCCGACATGCGCATTTGACAGCGACATGAACGGCGAATTCAGCATCGAGGAAGGCCTCGCGGCGATCGACCAGCTCAGTATCGATCTCAACATTCAGATCGACAGCGTCCAGGATCTGGAGACGATCGACCAGCAGATCTTCGCTGCCATCGCCGCGAATCCGTTCGTCCTTCTGCAATATTCGCCGTGCATCGACATCCTCCAAAACCAATTCAATCCACCGGCGGCGCCGACGACGCAACCGTAATCAATCGCGTTGCTCGGGGTGCCATGCTTGCCCTTCAAGGCAAGAGTGTCCCGGAATTCGTCCCATTCGAACTTCGTACTCGCATTAGACATTCGCCCGGAGGGCGAGCGGTCTTTGCCAGGGACTTCAGTCCCTGGGTTGCGTCTTCAATTAACCCTTGCCGCCCGGCAGGGCGGACGTCGCGTGGTCGCGCGTCCTCCGGACGCCCCATTCATCACATCATGACACGACCGGGGATTGAAATCTTGCTGTTACCCACATCTTTCGTCCTCGGTAGTCAGGCTGGCGCCGAGGATCATTAGTTGAAATCGTTGCCAGCCGCGCCAAGCACGTAGCCAGCCGAGTGGGCCATCGCCTTTTCGGCCGGGGTGACCGCCGAGTTGCCCGATGCCTCGCCAGAATTCTCCAACTGTCAATTGCTGCGGCGACTTTCTCAGGTACCGAGCCATCACACAAACATCGAATTCGTCGAATAGCGTGGTTGCCTCCTCGTCGGGCTTGTCGCGCGCCACGAACTTGAGTTGCATGAGCCAGACGGCCAGCACGCTGAGCAGACCGATCAGGGGTTCGAGCCGATCCACGTGCTCCAGCCGCCGCATCTCGACTTGGCAGCCTGACTTCTCGCATTTGTGGAATTCCTCGATGGCCCATCGATACGAGTAGCCTTTCGCGACAAACACGGCCTCCTCCGAAGTCTCACACGACAGGCTGGTACAGAGCAGCCACTCCAGCGGCTCCGCATCGGTCGGTAGCTGATCTTCCCAGACCCGAACAACCCAACATGGGATCGGCGCACAGTTGCGATAGGCGGGTTCGTAACGCGACGGCATCAGGGTCACACAACCGGCAGAGACGCGAAGATGCACATCCTCCAAGGCGCCGTTCCCTTTGCGTCGCACCTGCAGGTTGCGATTCGCCACGCTTGGCAGGCTGCGCGCATAGGAAAAAAGCGATCCTTGCCCTTCGGGCGTTTCGACGCGTCGATCCTGGCTGATCCGAATCAGCCAGTCGGCGCCCAGGCGAAGGGATTCATCATAGACGCCGAAGATGTCCTCGCCGCGATCCCCGACATGCACCCACTTGGAGCCTTCGGGCGGCGATCCGATGGTCTTGATCGCTTCAATCCACCAATACGACTCCCGCTCTTCAATCGGCACGCGACGCGACGCGGCGCGGTTGTCGCCATGACCCTTCGGACGAGAGCGACGGCGATGATGACGTTGATACATCAGCCCCAGCGGAAGGCGCGAGTTCACGTTCACAGCGAGCACGTTCTGTTGATGCAGGCCTCGCATCCGCTTATCTCGCCCGATCGGCCCCAGGCCTTCGCAGTGAACATGCGATGTGAAGTCCAAGGTTGTCGTATCCTGGAGCAGAAAAACGATAGGCAATTGCGCCGCCTTCTCCTGCGTCTGTTCAAAGTGCGGCCGACAAATCGCTTCGTGGGTGACATCTTCCTCGGCAAACAATCGATAGGCAGCTTTCATGGCCGCCATCGTACCGGTCTGCTGAGGAATCGTGCCACCGCTGTCCGCCGCCATCTGTGCTGCCAGCCTCACCAAGCGCCGCGTTCGACGACGATCACCCAACATCGCCGAACTAAACTGACCCTCCGCCCATCCAATGCGATCCGCCAGCGCCAATCCGTCAACCATGGCACCTACCCTCACCTAATGTCACCAGGGCACGACCTCCATGTCATACCACTCCTCATTCACTCGACAGGATGCCACGACTCGCATGAAGATGTGGGTAATAGCAAGATTGAAATCCCCGGCTATGTACGTGCGCCCTCCGGGCGAAATACGATGCAAGTTGCGGCAGCGACGATCTCTAATTCCCGGACAGTGTCGCCCTCAAAGGCAAGCGTGTGGTCGCGGAGTTTTCCGTCGACAAGTTCCAAGAATTCTGACCCTCGGCCAAATCACCTCCCCAGCCTTTAGGCTGTGCCACAGTGCGTTGCCCAGCTATACTGGACATACGTACAGGGCCGGCAACGATGAACGCACCACTCGACAACGAAGCACTCAACATCGCCGCGTGGCATCTGCGCGAGGCGAAGCGTGTCGTCGTGTTCAGCGGCGCGGGCGTTTCCGCCGAGAGCGGCATCCCCACGTTTCGTGACGATGGGGGCTTCTGGACGGAATTCCCGCCGGAAATCTACGCCACGTGGAACGGCATCCTCCGCGCGGCGACGAAGGAACCCCGCCGGCTGGCGGCCTTCGTCCACGCCGTGATCGCGCCGATTGCCGATGCCGAACCGAATCCGGCCCATCGCGCCATCGCCGAAGTCGGTCGCCGCAAACCCGTTACCGTCGTCACGCAGAACATCGATCGCCTCCATCAGCGCGCCGGCAGCACGCGCGTCCTGGAGGTTCACGGTTCGATGTACGAAGTCGTATCGTTGAATGGCAAGAAGTCGAAACGCACGTTGACGCAGTCGCAGCTGAAGCGCATTGCCGAGCGAGTTCGTCGCGCGAAATACGGCGTGCTCTCGCTCGCCCGGCTCTTGGTCGCCATTCGCCCGATCGCCGGCGTCGGCATCACAGGAGCGCATCGACCGAACCTCGTTCTGTTCGGCGATTCGCTGGCGGAGCCCGACTGGTCCGACGCGTTGAAGGCGGCGAAGGAGTGCGACTGCCTGTTGAGCGTCGGCACATCAGGCCTTGTGTTGCCGGCGGCGATGATCCCGGCCTATGCGAAGGATGCAGGTGCAAACGTCATCACCATCGATCCTGGCGAAGGCGGCGGCGACATCTGGCTGCGCGGCAAGGCCGGCGACATATTGCCGCGGCTCGTCGCGCGGGCGTTTGACTGAAGCGCAACGCCCCGCGTGTGTTTGTATCCGTGGTTCGAAGTCGAGTGCGGCCCCCGCAACCTCGACCTATGACCGTCTTATCCGACAGGCACTCGCGGTTTCGATTGCGGTGTGGCGCGTTGCGTCCAAGGCAATTCGCACCTTAAGAGGCGGCTTTGCACGGCATTGGAATAGACGATACGCTTGCCCCTGATGGCCAATGCCCCGGCAAATGGCGTTACGCGAGCGCCGGAGTCGGGCGGCGTCCCGTGTGACAACTTCGAGGCATTGCCCCATCAACAGGTCAGGAAGCGCCGATTCACGCGGGCTTCCGGGAGGTCGGACCGATGGCTGACAATACGATGATTTACGAACTCGAAGATCGACCGCCGGCGGGCAAAGCCGTTGTGCTGGCCGCACAGCACGTGCTGACGATGTTCGGCGCGACAGTGGCCGTTCCGCTGCTGCTGGGCGGCCAGAGCCAGATGAACCTGTCCCCCGAGCAGATTGCCGTGCTGATCTCGTCCGTCATGCTGTGCAGCGGGCTGGCGACGTTTATTCAGACGACATTCGGTAGTCGGCTGCCGATCATCCAGGGCGTTTCTTTTTCGTTCCTGGCCGCATTCACGACCATTATCGCGTCCTGTAAAGAGCAGCAACTCGATGCCGCCACGATGATGCAGTTCATCGCAGGCACCATCATGATCGGCGCCGTGTTCGAAATTCTCGTCGGATTCAGCGGATTGATGGGCTGGCTCCGGCGGGTTCTGTCGCCGGTCGTCGTCGGCCCGGTCATCATTCTGATCGGTCTCGCCTTGTTCGAGTACGGCGCACCAAAGGCTGCGATCTATTGGCCGATCAGCTTGTTGACGATCGTACTCGTTATCGTTTTCTCGCTTGTCCTCTCGCAGGGGCGTCAGTTTTTCAAGCTCTATTCCATCATTGCATCGATCGTCATCGTCTGCGGCGTCTGCTGGATCTGTAGCGTGACGGGGATCTTTGACGCGAACCATCCCGCCTACATCGGATTTGAGAGCATCGGCAAGGCCTCATGGGTGCGCGTCAACCCGAGTGAAGTCTTCTTCCCATGGGGATGGCCCAGATTCGACGCGGGCTTCATTATTGCCGGCATCGCCGGATATCTGGCCTCCATGATAGAGTCGTTTGGTGACTATCACGCATGTTCGAACATCGCGGCGAAGAAGGACCCGACGCCGCACCAGATTTCACGCGGCATCGGCTGCGAGGGAATCGGCTGCTTCCTGACGTCGATTTTCGGCGGCTTCAGCAGCACGTCATACTCGGAGAACATCGGTCTGATCGGTCTGACGCGCGTGGGTTCGCGCTTCGTCGTGCAGGTCGCCGCCGTCATACTCGTCTTGCTGGGCTTGTTCGGGAAGTTCGGGGCGCTGGCCGCGACGATTCCCCAGCCGGTGATCGGCGGCCTCTACTGCGTGCTCTTCGGCCTGATCGCGGCCGTCGGCATTCAACAATTGGCGCGGGCGGATTTGAGCAGCGATCGCAACATGTTCATCGCCGGGTTCAGCCTGTTCATGGGGCTGAGCCTGCCCGCGTATTTCAAGGGCTACGACGGCGGCGGCATTCATCCAACGTGGAAGGAACTCTCGTCGACGATGAACGTCAGCCTCAGGTCGTTGATCGAGTCGATGGGAATGACGGGAATGGGCGTTGCAGGAACCATCGGCGTCATTCTCGATAACATCATTCCTGGGACGCACGAAGAACGCGGCATCGGCGTGCCGTCGATTCTGGCGCCCGAAGGCGCGGATGTGACGCTCGGATCGGAGACGGCCGACGAGTCCCGCTGGGATGATTGACCCGCGGCGCCAGGACGACACATGACGACTTCACCGCAAGGACTCTCATTTCTCCAATCCCTCCGTCAGCCGGCGCTGATCGGCATGATCCACGTCGGCGCGCTGCCGGGGACGCCGCGGAATCGAATGTGCGTGGCGGAATTGTCGCAACAAGCCGTCAGAGAGGCTGCAATTCTCTCGGATGGCGGCGTCGATGCGATCATCCTCGAGAACATGCACGATGTGCCCTACCTCAATCGCAACGTGGGCGCTGAGATTGTCGCTGGAATGACGGCCGTGTGCCTGGCCGTGCGCGAGTCGACGGAGTTGCCGCTCGGCGTCCAGGTGCTGGCCGGCGCCAATCGCGAAGCGATCGCGGTCGCGCACGCCGCAGGACTGCAGTTTGTGCGATGCGAAGGCTTCGCTTTCTCGCACGTGGCCGATGAAGGACTGATGGCGGAGGCGGACGCGGGTCCGCTTCTGCGATACCGTCGCGCTATCGGCGCCGAGCAAGTCGCCGTCATCGCCGACATCAAGAAGAAGCACTCGGCCCACGCGATCACGGCGGATGTATCGCTGGCGGAAATGGCGAAGGCCGCCATCTTCATGGGCGCCGACGGCGTCGTCGTGACAGGGACGGCCACGGGCGAGCCGGCGCGGCCCGAAGATCTGCGAAGCGTGGTGGATGCGATCGATCAGGCCGTGTTCATCGGCAGCGGCGTCACTCCCGATAACGCTCGCGACTATGCTGCCGCTGATGGATGGATCGTCGGCAGCTATCTCAAGCGCGACGGCCATTGGGAGAATCCGCCTGACGCGGAACGCGTCAACCAGATGCGCGCAGCAGCAAGCGCGATCGCGCGTTAGCGACAGACGTCAGGTCGCCGGCAAAAAAACGACTCTGACGCTTATGGGGCTCGACGTTCGATCGAGCCCGGCTGATCAACGTGTTCTTCGGGGTTTCACCGTTTCCATTCTGCGGATCATCGCACCGGGCATTCGTAACATCCAAAACACCATGAAGGCGGCGGCAATCGGAGCCGATGAGCACTGGGCCGTGAACCAGGGAGATGCCGCATGCTCAAGGAACTGCTGACGCCCCGACGGAATCAACTGTTCGGCTCGCCGATCAAGTCGTTATCGGATGGCTGGTTCGAACTGCTGCTCGTGACGATCGTGTTGGCTGTGACGCTCGTGGCGCACGGCATGCTGAATGCGACACACGTCATCGTGCACTTTTACTACTTGCCCGTCATCATCGCGGCGCATTACTTCGGTCGTACGCTTGCCTGCACGATCGCCCTGTTGAGCGTGCTGACGGTCTGCGCTTTCATGTTGTTAGCGCCGGCGCATTACCAGGCGAGGTTCACGTCGCCGATGATCGCCGTCATGACCATGATCGCATGGGGCGGTTTTCTAGGTCTTAACGCACTGCTCATGGGGACGCTTTCCAATCAGCGCGCGAGGGCGATGATTGAGCTGCGGGAAGCCCACGTCGGCATCATCGAGATTCTGTCCAAGTATCTGAACGCCGCGGATCAATACACGAAGTCGCACTCGATGCGCGTCGCCGAACTATCGACGTCCATCGCCACGCAGATGAAGCTGAAGGACGACATCATCGAGGACGTTCGAGTGGGCGCGTTGCTGCATGACATCGGCAAAGTCGAGATCTCCACGCGGCTCATTCAGAAGGCGGCGGAACTCGATGCGAGCGAACGCGACGAGATGGACGCCCATACGGTTCGGGGCGCCGATCTGGTTCGTTCGCTCGGGACGATTCTCGATGGTGCGATTCCCGTCATCAAGCATCATCACGATCACTATTCGGAAGACTCGAAACAGCAGGGACTGCACGGCGAGGAAATCCCCATCGGGGCGCGGATCGTCAGCGTCGCCGACGCATACGACGCCATCGTCACGGATCGGCCCTACCGACGCGGACGCACGCCGGAAGAGGCCGTGACGATCATCCGCGGTGCATCCGGCACGCAATTCGATCCCAAAGTCGTCGCGGCGTTTGAAATCGTCATCTCCCGCCATAACGACGAAGCGGACGCTGCGATCGGCGGTGGAAACGAGCGCACCTTGGCTGTCACCAACGTCGGTGAGTAATCGACGTTCGCAATGTCGAAATCCGCGAGTCTGTCGCGGATGAACGTGATGTTGCGGCGCCTACTGCACAATTCTCCGGACAGCCTTAGAATCCGTGCATGAGAGAAACGCCTCGGATTGTGTAACGGGGCGCTATTCATGTGCGGGAGCGCAGCAGTCATGAATGTCCGCGACGCCATCGAACAGCGATTCCGATCGAAGACAATGCGGATGCGAGAGGTCCTCGAACGTTTCAACGACGAATCGGCCGAGCGCGTGAAAGTCGGTGCGAACTGGAATGTTCGCGACCTCGCGGGACACTTCGTTTTCTGGGCGAACGAGGCGGCGGATCGAATCAGCGATATCACGAAAGGCGGACACGCGCCGGACTACGACCTCGATAAGGTGAATGCCGACGTTTATCGGAAGTACCGACATATGTCGTTCGTCATGTTACTCCCGCAACTACGCGCCGCCGAAGAGCGGCTGCTGACGTGCGTTCGAAGTATCGATCCTGCCGCACTGATCGGTGAGACACCGATTCGAGAATGGCTCGACACGCATCTCGAGCACTACGACCATCATTGGCCGAGCCTGAAGGAAGTCGCCGATCGCGCGTAATCCCGTTGCCCGACGCCCAGCGTCCGAAAACCACTCGCATTGTCAATAACGCGCTAACTTCAGTTCATTCCGATCGCGATGGTTGAATGCCATCGCACGCATGGGCTACGATCCACAGCGGAGGGTCCGGTTCACACGTTGCTCGGCTTGTTCCACGAAGCCGAATTGCAGACCGGACTTCATGGGACAATCGCAGGATTCCTGACAGGAGCGCATTCCATGTTGCGAGAGCATCGTCTATTTGCTTTGGCGGGTATTTCAGCTTTGAGTGTGATGAGCTTCGCAGCGAAGCCGCTGATTGGATCCGAAGTCTTCTCGGTGATGCCGTCCGAAGACACGTTCTCACGGGCGGAGCTGCCGGGGGCGACGTACGGCACGGCAGGCGCACTGCACGTGTCCGGCAACCTGGCGACGAACGGCGTGGGCGTTCGACAGGGCCTCGCGGATTCCTGGATGCGATTCGACGCATCGTCTGCGATCAATCAGTTCGACCTGATTTACGGGGCCGGCAACTGGACGCTCGAATCGGCCGTGCTGTCGGTTCGTGAGAATGCGGCGCCGACCAGCGATATCTTCACGCGCGGCGTCGGTGATTTCGGCGTTGCCTGGATCGCGAACGATAACTGGTCACAGGGTACCGGCGCTGCGTCGAGCCCGGGAACCGCCTCGGGAAATGAGATCGGTTGGACCTATGGCCAGTCGCTTCTCAGCGCAGCCGATCGAAGCCTTGGCGTCTTTCAGAATGCCGGGAACAACACGCGGCAGGACTTCGGCCTGACGTTGGACGCGGACTTTGTTGCCGATCTGTTGGCGGACGCGTCGACGACGCTGCGATTGTCGGCGGCATCTGACGGCATCGGGTTCACATTCAACTCCGCTGATAATGCCAACATGAGCAATCGACCGACCCTGACCCTGACGGCCACGCCCGAACCAGCGTCTGCGATCCTTTTGCTGAGCGCGGGGATTGCATTCTTGAAAAGACGCCATCGCTGATGCAACGATGACTCGCCGACGCAGGCGGTTTCTGCAATACGCGGACCTTATTCATCGGCGTTCGACTGGATCGCACCGGCCTTCGCCATAGTCGCCGAACACGATGCGACTTCCGCGTCGAGCTGATCGATCACGTCGGCGTCCGAATCCCAGAGCAGTCCCTTGTCGCGAATCTCGACAAACGCCTCGCGACACTTCTTCAACCATGCGAGCCCGTGACGGCGATGTTCCATGACGTCGCTCGATGTCGCCGTCGGATCGCCCGCCGCGCCGAGATTCCATTCGGCCATCTTATAGTACGAGACGGCCAGCTCGCGAAGCGCCTTTGCGTTTTCCGGTTCGGCGGCGACGACGTATTTGCATGCCGCCGCGTATTGTTCGAATCGTTCACGTGCTTCGGCCGCCCGGCCCAGTGCCAGCGCTTCCTCGCCGACATGACAGTAGGCGCTGCATACGCCTGAGCGAGCCTGCATGTTCTTCGGATCGATGTCGACCTGCCTTTCGCGGATCTCCAGTGCCTTCAAGAATGCACCAAGCGCCTTCTCGTGGTCCCCCGTTGCTCGAAGCGCAAGTCCAAGCTGGTCGTACCCGACGGCAAGGTCTACGTGAATCCCCCCTTTATCGTCTACCTCGCCGAGAATCGTCCTCGTTGCCTCAATAAACGACTCATAGTGCCGGATCGCAGTATGGTTGTCGCCCACGGCCAACGCGAGTCGCGCCATGCGATCGTATGAAGCGGCGACGCCTCGTCGTCCGACCAGGTTGTGCGCATCTTCACTGACGATCGATTCATAGAACGATTGGGCCGCCTTGAAGTGCGCCTCCGCAGCGTCAAAATCACGGTCTATCAGTGCCGAGTCTCCGAGGCGGTTCTCATGATAGGCAAGATCCAACAGGTACCCCGGATTGTCGGACATCTCGTCGCGCATGCTCATCAGGAGCTCGTAGGCGTCGTCTTCGAATTGTTTGGCCTCGTGATTGCGATTCAGCAGTGCCAGCATGATGGCGCTGCGGCTGAATGCAACGCTCTGCGATCGCTTGATGGAAAGATCGTCGGGGAATTCCGCTCGCGACTTCGCAATCAGGGCGAGCCCCTTCTGGTAGCTCGCCCAGGCGCCGGCCCGATCCCCCAGGTTCGCCTCGTCTGGAAACCCCTGTATGTCGCCGAGTTTGAAATAACCCGCGGCCACCTGAAGCCGGAGCTCGGGATCGTCGCCCGCCTCCTTCTCCAGGTTGTCAAGATACTCGAGGCCGGTCGCGACGATGAATTGCCGTGCCTCGGTCGAACCGGGTAGATCGCGGATGCGTGCATCCAATTCGCCGATGAACACACCCGCGAGTTTGCGCACCTCTTCGAATCGGCGCTCTGCCTGCGATCGCGATGCTTCGGCGACTTTCTGCGCTGTGACGGACTTGGCCAGTGCGAGCGTCTCCGCCTCCAACGCGCGCGACTTCCCGATAGCGAACCACGTCATGCCGAACAGCCCGATCGTCATGGCAATGCCGAAGCAGACCGCGCCGGCGACCAACACGCGATTCCGCCGCGCAAACTTCCTCAAATGGTACGCCGCGCTCGGATGACGCGCAGCGATCGGTTCGTTCGCCAGGAAATGCCGTATGTCGGCCGCCAGATCACGCGCCGATTGATAGCGTCGATGCTTGTCCTTCTCCATCGCCTTTTGTGCGATGACTTCGAGATCGCCGCTCAGCGTCGTGTCGATCGAACGCAATGTCGGCGGGTCGTCCTCGCGTATCGTTCGCAGCGCTTCGTGAATCGGTTTGCCGTGAAGGTTCAGCGGCGCTGTCGCCGTCAGCAATTCGTACATGATGACGCCGAGCGAGTAGATATCGGATCGCGTATCGATTTCCGTCGGGTCTCCGGCCGCCTGCTCCGGACTCATGTATTGAAGCGTTCCGACGAGCTCGCCGACGCTGGTGCGCATCGTCGTCGCCTGGATGTCGATATCCGTCGCGCGCGCGATGCCCAGATCGAGCAGCTTCGGAAACAACCGGCCGTCGCGCTCTTCGACCAGGATATTGCTCGGCTTCAGATCGCGATGAATGACGCCCTGCTGATGCGCGTGCTGAACGGCGTCGCAAATGTGCGTGAACAGTTTGAGGATCGTCGCCCGATCGTGCCGATGTCGCGCGACGACCGTCGTCAGCCGCTCGCCTTCGACAAGTTCCATGGCGATGTAGGGAAGGCGATCGGATTCCGACTGGTGGATTCCGGCCTCGAAAATCTGCGCTATCCCGGGGTGCCGAAGCCGGCCCAGCACCATCGCTTCCAGCTCGAATCGTCTCTCCGCCCGTGGGCCCAGTAGCGTCCGCATGATCTTCAATGCGACGCGGCGACGCGGCCGCTCCTGTTCGGCGACGAAGACCCGCGCCATTCCGCCCTCGCCCAGCGGCTCGATGATGCGGTACCGCCCGATTTGTGATGGGATGCGCCCTGTTCCATTCGGAAATACCGGAAACGACCTGCCCAGCGCCGGCGTATCCAGGAAGTCGTCGCCATCTGAATCTTCATACGCCGCCAGTAGCGCTTCGATCTCATCTCGGATCGCCGACGACTTGACGCGTTCGCGCGCGAGCGCCTCCGCACGTTCCGGCTTCGGCAATCGCCGCAACTGTTGGAAAACACGTTCGACTTCCTGGAATTCCTCGATTGTCACGATCACACACCGTCAGGTTGCGCCGAGTCGGCGTCGTCGCCGAGTTCTCGCCGGAGCCAGGACTTTGCGAATGCCCAGTCGTCATCGACCGTCGTGCTGCCGACGCCGAGGGATCGCGCCGTCTCTTCGATCGTCATGCCGGCGAAGTAACGAAGCTCCACGACGCGCGCCTTACGCGCGTCAAGTACCGCCAGTCGCCCGAGCGCTTCATCGAGCGCGAGAATGTTGATATCGCGTTCGCCGATCCCGCCTCCCAGGCCTGTCAGCGTGATGCGTCGCCATCCCCCGCCCCGCTTCGCGGCATTGTGCCCCCGCGCGTGGTCGACGAGCACCCTCCGAATCGCGCCGGCGGCGGCCGCGTAGAAATGCGTCCGGTCCCTCCACTCGATGCGGTCCAGTTCCGACAATCGCACATACGCTTCGTGAACCAGGGCTGTGGGCTGGAGCGTATGATCGGGGCGTTCTCGCCGAAGGTAGTCGGCGGCAAGGCGGCGAAGCTCCTGATAGACCAACTCGAACAACGCCGGTGTGGCCTGCGAAGGCTCGTTCGCCATGTCGTCGGCACCTGACATCAGAGGGGTTCCTGGAATTTCTTCGCCGCAAAAAAAATGCCGGCCGCAGGCGGCGCTGACCTATTGTCCCAATCGCAGGCGCGCGGATCAACAGAAGCGGCGGCTTTTCCCAGTTCTGCCGCGAGGCGGTTTTTGCGCCCAGGCGATCGGGGCATCGGGTTTCCCTGGGGGCTCATCGGTTTACGCGAGAGGCCTAATTGCCTATTCTATCGAGGATTAGAGTTGGCTCGGAGGCTCATGTCCCTTCGCGTCGAGCCTCCGCGGAGTCGTCTGCGAGTTGCGTTCGGAGCTATTGATGACGGCGATTGATCATACGACCGATATGCACGACGCAACGTCGCGACTGTCTCTTTCGGAGTTCCTGACGACGCTCGACCGCTGCAGGGACCGTGTTCCGCTGAATACCCTGATGAAGCTCCTGAGTCGCCTCGACGTCTCGATCGAAGACGTCAAGAAGTATGCGAGGTTCGGAGACGAGCACTACCAGCGCAATCTCCTGCACGCCGGTCCGGCGTATCACGCATTGGTGCTCTGCTGGCGCAACGGTCAGCGCAGCCCGATTCACGACCATCGCGGTTCGAGCTGCGGCGTCCGAGTGATCAAGGGTGAACTGACCGAGACGACGTTCGAGTTCAGTGCGAATGGTCTGATCTATCCTACGGCAAGCTCCGTAATGAAAGAGGGTAATGTCTGCGGTTCGCAGGATTCGGACATTCATCAAGTGTCGAATCTTCAATCGGGCGAAAAGGAACTTGTGACGCTCCACATCTACTCCCCCCCGCTACATGTCATGGGCACGTATTCGCTGACGGATGACTTCGTGGGCGATTTTGCTGATCCCGTGCTCGAATTCTGCCACGGCGACGGCATTTAGTTGCCCCGCGCGCCGGCCGGCGGCTGCGTGCATGTTTCCGAGAGCTAACTCCATCCGTCAATGGAGATACCCTACCGCGGCAGCAACTGGCAGGGGTTGTCCCGTGCCGGACCCGATATAGACAACCGTATGAATTAGGGGCGTGGCGGGCCTGGCAGCGATCGCGAGCGATCGATGGTGAAGGCCGCGGCACACAATACAAATAGACAGGTGTCGATATAAGGACGGATCGCTGCGTGGGCGATTTTCGTCCGGATGTGGTTGAATGCGGCGGCTCAGCGATTCTCCGGGCTGTCGAAATCGTCGTCTTCGTCTTCCAAGCCGAATTTCCACGAATCCGCATCCTCGGTCTCGGAGATCTCCCGCTCCATGTGCTCCATGATCTTTTCCTGCATGGGCTGAAGGCGACGATAGATGGAGAGCGTGGATTCGTATGCGCTGACCAGGCGATCGAGCTTCTGCCCATTCTCCATCTCGCGGACCAGCTGCAGCTTTGCAATGCAACTGGGTTCCTTGATGGTCGAAAAAGGGTCGCAGGAGAACGAGACCCGCCCCATCGCGTCGCGGTTGAAAAACTCACATTCGCTGCATTGGATCACTTCGGAACCCGCCTTCCCGGAATGGCGCGACCGCGCCGACTGCTCGTCGGTCTGCTACCAGAATCGATCCCCCAGTGTACGCATTGTCTCGCGATACTGCTTTTCTTTTTGTGCCTGATCGCGAGAAACATCCTTCATGAAGCGATCCAGCTTCTCCGGGTGACGGGCTTCGGACCGCTGGATGCCCTCGATCGTGCGGGAAACCCTCTCGTTCCTCGACTGTATTCGCTTCTGTGATGCTGGATCTGATGCGCAACCGAATCCGACAACAACGAGCGCCGCCGCGAGACCTAAGGTGAAAAGCCCGAGCGACGTCTTGTGTGGTCTGGAATCTACGCGGGTCTGCCAACTTTTCATAAATGCTCCCCTTGTGCGATGAATGCGACGAAGTCGCTCACATCTCTTATCGGGGCGAACGCAAATGGTAGCGTAATGCCTGATGTTCCTACCGAATCTATGTGAATTATAGGACGATAGTAAGTCTGTTTCGGTTTGATGTTCCACGTGGAACACGCCTCCTGCGTATAGTCGGGATCATCTGGCTCCTGGGCTGATCGGCCCGGAGTCCGGGGGAATCGCGTTTGGAGCTGTCGCGTGAGGATGGGGTATCTCGGTGAACTCCGGCAATTATCGAATCTATGTGTGGCCGTGACCCCCGATCCAATGTTCCACGTGGAACAGTACGCCATCTGCTCGCTACGGTCGTTGTGACCGACTCCCCCTGCCGCTATCATTGACCGCTCCAAATGAAACACGTCAATCGACATCTCTCCACCCGAAGCAATTGGGGGGTATTCCCACGATGGAGGCTCATGGATGAGTAAAACGACAAACAAGCGCCTCGGGCGCGGCCTTTCCTCCCTAATACGAAGCGATCTGAATTCCCCGCCAGAAAGGGAGGCGGTGCCGGAAAAGCCGGTTCCTGCGGCTCCTGCTGCCGTGTCGAAATCGCCACAATCGGTCGCCCCGCCTTCGTCGGCGCCAGTATCCGAGCTCCCGATTGACCAGATTCGTACGAATCCGTCCCAGCCGCGTCGGACTTTTGACCCCGAACGCCTGGCGGCGTTGGCGGAATCCTTGAAGCAGCGAGGGGCTCTACAGCCCATCGTTGTGCGTCCGATCGAGGGCGGATATGAGCTCGTCGCCGGTGAACGACGGCTTCGTGCCTCCAAGTTGGCAAAACTCGATCGCGTCCCAGTGATTGTCCGGAATGTACGCGACGATGACATGCTCGAGCTCGCACTGATCGAGAACGTCCAACGCGAGAACCTGAATCCCGTCGAGAAGGCTCGTGCGTATCGAACACTCGTCCAGAAGCACGGTCTCTCCCAGGAAGAGGTCGCAGGCCGAATGGGGGAGGACAGGTCCAGCGTGGCGAATTACATCCGGCTCCTCGGTCTCTCGGAGCGACCGCTGGAGCTTCTCGGAAATGGCGAGTTATCGGTCGGTCACGGCAAGGCGCTCTTGGCGGTTGCTGATGCGGCGAAGCAAACCGCGATTGCAGAAAGGGCGGTCGCCGAAGGTTGGTCGGTGAGGCGGACCGAACAAGTGGTAACTGAAGCTGCCCAGCCGAAACCAGAGGCCGAGGCGAAGTCGGCTGCCCGAGGGCAGCGTCCCGCCGTGCGAGAAATGCAGGATCGACTGACTTCTATTCTGGGGACGCGCGTTTCGCTCAAGGAAGGGCGGAAGCGTCATTCGGGCAAGATTGTTATTGAGTATTACAATCTCGATGACTTTGAAAAAATCACGACCCGACTTGGGGTCGAGCGGGAGGCCGCCGACATATAGACATTTGTCTATATATGGCGATGGCGAAAGGCGCTGATGGAAGACGAGAAGGTTGCGAGTACAGGCTGGTTCGGTCCGATCCTCGTTGCGGCGACGGCATGCATTCTGACCGTGACGATCCTCGGATCGCTCGGAATTCTCGGCTGGCGATTTTACGATCGCTGGCAATTGCAGGAGCGTGTACGTACGCTCGTGTCGTCGCTGGAGAATCGAACGCCCGAGGAGTTGGCGGATCGTGCGGCACAGTTGAAAGAGCGCCCGAAAGTCGCACGATACGTGCTGCCGCAGATCCGCGCCGCGATTGCCAGATCGCCGTCAGAGCAGCAGCAATGGTCGGCGATACGAATCGGCGAGGCTTTCATTCAGGATCGCTCGATGGAAGAGAGTCTCTTTCAGCTGCGCACCTCTCCACGCGAACGCATTGCCGCTGAAGCGACGCGGATTCTGTCGCTCGTCCAGCCTCCGTCGCATGCGGCCGAACGATTGGGGTCTTGCCTCGTCGACGCGACGTGCAGCGCCGCACAGGATGAAGCGTGTGCAGGCCTCATGCGTCTCGGCGACGTCGGCCGCGTCGAAATGCAGAAGCATCTGCCGGAGCTAAACGTGGGGCGTCGCTTATGGCTTGTCCGATATGTAAACGATAGGGGCGGCGCATACCGTGAGGCTTGGCTCCAAATGCTTGCAAAGGATGAAGATACTGCTGTCCGCACCGCCGCGGTGAATGCCCTGGCCGATGAAACGCATTCCGCGGCCCGCTCCGATCAAGGACCGTCGCTTGCTGTGTCGAACGGCTAGCTGAGAGCACGACATTCGGGTTTCGACACGAAGCCGACAAAGCAATTGCAGTGATACACGAAGACGTATTTCAATTTCTGTCGACCTGGTCGTTCCCGGGTTTGTTCTTCTGTTTGTTGGCCGCCGGCTTCGGTGTGCCGATTCCGGAAGATATTCCGCTGATCTTGTCCGGTTTCGTCGTGCGCGAAAGTTACGGCGATGCGACAATGCCGCTCATTGTCATGTGCCTGACAGGGTTGGCAGGCGTCATCGCAGGTGACTCCGTCATGTTCTTGCTTGGCCGCAAGTTCGGCCCAGCCATTGTGGAGATGCGTTGGTTCAGAAGAATCGCGAAGCCCTGGCTGATTGAGAAGGCGCGCGAGAAGTACGATCACCATGGCGCGAAAATCCTCTTCGCCGGGCGATTCATGCCGGGCCTTCGATGCGTCTTGTTTCTCTCGGCCGGTGTGTTTCGCTTGCCTTACTGGAAACTGCTGGCGTTCGACGGGACGGCCGCCGTGCTTTCAGTGCCGCTTTGGGTCTGGGCCGGCTGGTTCTTCCACGCGAAACTGACGGCCGTATACAAGAGCGCGAAGATTGCGGCGATCGTCATCGGCGGAATCGCACTCGCGTTGCTTGTCGCCTGGGTGATTTATGAGTACTACCGGAATCTGCGCAAGAAGGGACACGAGGATCTTGCCGATCCGCATGTCGGCGCCGAGATTCTTGCGGAAGCATCCGGACAGGCGCCCCACGCGACGAAGGCCGAAGCTGCCGTGTCTCATGCCATGACCGAGTCTGTTGCGACGCGCGATCCAAAAAGCCTCGATCGAAAGTCCGGTTCGGCAACGGAACCGGCGTCGCCGCCGGCGTAGTCGGTTCATGGCGGGGCGGGTTGGCGATGGACCGAGTCCGTTTCTCGACGTCTGCCGGCGATGATTTCCCGAGCGTGGCGTTTCTGCATACAATCGCATCATCATTGATGAAATTTCACACTTTCCGATTTCAATACGAAGGATGTTCGCCATGAAGTGGACGATTGGGATGCGCGACCGCATTTTTGGCAAATGGGCCTGCCTGTTTTCAGCATTGGCAGTTGGATTCGCTACCTCAGCAGGCTGCAAACAGCCGGACCCGGCGCCGGAACCCGAAAAGACGGCTGTCGCCGCAAAAGAGTCCGACGCGCGCAAGGACTCCGCGCTGATGGGCAGCTTCATCCGCGAGAACGCAGGTGCGAGCTCGACGCCGACCGGGGCTTTACCGGCCGGCCATCCGTCGGTACCCGGTATGACTCCGCCGCCTGTCGACGCCAGCAAGCTGCCTGAAGGTCATCCGCCACTACCGGCCGGCATGCGTCTGGCGGGTAGTGGCGACTCGCCTTCCGGACCCCCGCCGGATCTCTCGGACTTGCCGATCGCATTCGATGTTCCGAAGGCCTGGATCGCTGAAGCCCCGTCGATGTCGATGAGGAAGGCGCAGTTTCGTCTCCCCCATGCGGATGGCGACTCGAATGACGGCGACATGGTTGTGTACTTCTTCGGAAAGAACCAGGGAGGCGACGTCGCCTCGAACATCGATCGATGGGTAGGGCAGTTTACGACGATGGAAGGCGATCCGATTCCTGACTCGAGTCGCGTTATTGGCTCGCTCGAAGTCAACGGTATGAAGGTCACGACCCTTGATGTTGCCGGGAAGTACTCCAATGCGAGCATGATGGGCGCCGCCGCGACGCCCAACGAAGGACCGCAGCGCATGCTTGCTGCGATCGTTGAAACGCCGGGTGGTCGCTGGTTCTTCAAGGGAACGGGACCTGTCGACACGATGGCGAAATACAAGTCGGCGTTCGAAGAGATGCTGAATTCACTCGCATGGAAGAGCGACGGGAATGACGGCGGCGCGTAGTGGCTTGAATCTCAAAGCGCGCAATCAGCCGGACAAAATAAAACGCCTCGAATGCCAGACGACGTTCGAGGCGTTTTTGTTTTTTCAGGTCTGAAATCGGGCGTCGTTTGGCCCGAATCAACAGCTGACGGTCTTCGTGCTGAACACGCCGCCGGTGGTCGTCGGCTCGTTGCCGGCGTCGGGAACGATTGTCAGCCAGTTGTGCGTGTCCGGCGCTTCGCCGAGCTGGATCGCCCGAAGCTGCTTGTATAGCTTCGTGCTGTACTCTCCCGGCGTCTCGCCGTCGCCATAAGTCGCCTTTCGATCGCGCCAAGTGATCGAGCCGACGGGCGTGATCACGGCGGCCGTTCCACAGCAGCCGGCCTCGGCGAAGTCGAAAATCTCATCGACGGCGATTTGTCGCCTCTCTGGCCGAAGCCCCATTTGATCAGCGAGCGTGATCAGGGACTTGTTTGTGATCGACGGCAAAATCGATTCGCTCTTCGGCGTGATATACTGGCCGTCCTTCGTAATCGCAAAGAAGTTCGCGGGGCCCGATTCGTCAATGAACTTCTTGTGCTTGGCGTCGAGGTACAGAACCTCGGTAAAGCCGCGCTCCTTCGCGCCCATCGAGGCACGCATGCCGGCGGCGTAGTTTCCGCCGACCTTCGCGTTTCCGACGCCCAATGGCGCCGCCCGGTCCATCGACTCCTCGACGACAAGGTGCACAGGCTTGAAACCGGTCTTGAAATAGGGACCCACAGGCGTGACGAATACGATGAACAGGTACTCGTCGGCGGGGCGGACGCCGATGCGCGGACCGATGCCGATGACCAGGGGCCGCACGTATAGAGAAGCACCCGTACCGTAGGGCGGGACATAGTGGCGATTGGCCTGCACGACCCGCATGACAGCATTGATGAACATCTCTTTGGGCACAGGCGGCATCAGGATCCGCTTGCACGATTCAATCATGCGGGCGGCGTTTTCCTCAATCCGAAACAGTGCTACGTCGCCGTCGCGCGTGGAAAAGGCCTTCAGGCCTTCGAAGCACTCCTGACCGTAATGCAGACAGCTCGAAGCCATATGGAGCGGAATCGTCTCTTCCTGCGTCATAACGCCCTCACTCCAGGCGCCGTCCTTCCACGTGAAGCGAAGATTCGCATCCGTCTTGCGGTACCCGAAGTCAAGGTTCGGCCAGTCCATTTTGGCAGGTTCCATCATCACGCTCCTTGTGTAGCTATCTATCAATATAAAGACGCGCCGAATTCCGCGCGTCTGGTGTCCTGCCTGGAACAGTTCGCCGGGAGGCCCGACTCCCACTACCCTAGGCTCGCCCATTATAGTCAAAATCGCACATTAGGGGATATTCGTCGCATCCGTTGCACCCAGGCCGATCACACCAGGGATACTCCGATTCAATGCGCCGAGTTCGCGAGCCGAGTGCGGACCGACCGAGAACGAATGCTCACGAGAACCGACAATCGTCCGATGTCGGCAGGTAAAACGAATTACCCGGCGGTGATCCGGCTGGGATTGGCGGTGGAATTTTCTCCGGCCGAATCCGACGTGCCCCGGTCATGGACCTTACGCGTGGATGAATTCGGTTGCATCGGGCGGACGCCTTGCGGTAGATTCGATCGAGTCTGAATTCACGTCGGAATTGTCCCGGCGATTCGCTGCCGGGATCTTGCGATGGGCCGTCCGGCGAAAATCACGAGACGACTGAATCGAATTCTCAACAAGGAACAGGGTCCATCAATGTTCAAATCCACGCTCGCAGGCCTGCTGATCGTGTTTTTTCCGCAAATCGCGTCTGCGCAATCATTTGTGAACTGGGAGACGCCGCATGTGCATCCCCTCGACATCACGCCCGATGGATCGCGACTGCTTGCGGTCAACCTCGCGGACGCCCGACTGGAGATCCTGAACATCGACTCGGGGATGCCCATTCTGATCGATTCCGTGCCGGTCGGCATCGATCCCGTGTCGGTGCGTGCCCGCACCAACTCGGAAGCATGGGTCGTCAATCAGATTTCTGACAGCATCAGCATCGTCGACCTCGACCTCGGGCTCGTCATTCGCACCCTGGATACCGACGACGAGCCGGCCGACGTCGTCTTCTCGCCGGCATCACAGCGCGCTTTCGTGAGTTGTTCGCAGGCGGATACAGTGCTGGTGTTCGACCTGACGGCGATGGACGCGCCGCCCACACGCATTTCGATTGAAGGCGAGGACCCGCGGGCGCTCGTTTTCAACGCGGCTCGAAATGAAGTCTGTGTGGCGGTTTTCGAATCAGGCAATCGCTCCACAATCCTCGGCGGCGGCAGCACGATGGCCAATGGCTTTCCGCGGAATGTCGTCAGCGATCCCGCCGGACCTTACGGCGGCATGAACCCGCCGCCAAACGACGGCCCGAATTTCACGCCGGCTCAGAAGCCAGGCAACCCGTCGCCGCCGCCGGTCGGCTTGATCGTTAAACAGAATAGCGCCGGCGATTGGATGGATGACAACAACGGCGATTGGACGGATCTCGTATCCGGCGCAAATGCGGCGCTGTCGAGCCGCGTCCCGAACTGGGAACTCATCGACAACGACGTCGCGATCATCGACGCCGCGACGCTGGATGTCCGGTACGCGACGGGCCTCATGAACATCTGCATGGCGATCGGCATTAATCCCGGCAGCGGCGACATCACGGTCGTCGGAACGGATGCGACAAACCAGGTTCGGTTTGAGCCTGTTCTTCGCGGTCGCTTTCTGCGCGTCAATCTGGGCCGCGTCGATGCCGCAAGCGGCGCGACGATTGCCGTGAGCGATCTCAATCAACATCTGACATACGGCACGACGATTCCATTCGTATCGATTCCGCAATCGGAGCGTGACAAATCGCTGGGCGATCCGCGCGCGATCGTCTGGAATTCGACGGGTACGCGCGGCTACGTCGCGGGCATGGGATCGAACAACATCGCGATCATCGATGACGCCGGCACGCGCGTTGGTCGAATCGACGACGCAAACGACATTACGATCGATGTCGGAGACGGACCGACTGGCCTCGCGCTGGACGAATCGCGAGATCGTCTCTACGTCCTCAACAAGTTCTCGGCCACGATTTCAGTTATCGATACGACCACAGAATCGGAAGTTGATCAAATCGCGCTTCATGACGCGACACTGAGCGCAATCAAGATCGGCCGGAAGCACCTGTACGACACACACAAGAACTCCGGGCTCGGTCACATCGCGTGCGCATCGTGTCACGTCGATTCGCGCATGGATCGTCTCGCGTGGGATCTCGGCGATCCGTCAGGTGATATGAGATCGTTTAATCAGAATTGCGCGCCGGGCAACAACTGCGATGACTGGCATCCGATGAAAGGTCCGATGACGACGCAGACGCTTCAGGACATCATCGGCCTGGAGCCGCATCACTGGCGCGGCGACCGAACGGGCATCGAGGAGTTCGCCGATGCCTTTGCCGTTCTGCAGGGCGACGACGCGCCGCTGCCGCCGAACGAGATGCAGGAATTCGAGAACTTCCTCGGTACGATTCACTTCCCGCCGAACCCTTATCGAAACTTCAATAACACATTGCCGAACAATGTTCCATTGCCCGGGCATTTCACGACGGGGCGCTTCGGTCCGGCCGGCCAGCCGCTGCCCAACGGCAATGCCGTCAACGGACTCAATGCCTATCGCACGGCAGCACTGGACGGCGTGCAGTGCGTGACGTGTCATACGTTGCCTACGGGCGCCGGCCCTGATGCGCGGCTCGTCGGGTTCCCGCCGTCGTTTCAGCCGGTTCCTGTCGGTCCCGACGGCGAGCATCACATTGCCATCGTGTCCGTCGATGGTTCGACGAACGTCAGCATCAAGATTCCACAGCTTCGAAATCAGTACGACAAAGTCGGTTTCAATATGACGCAGCCGAGGAGCCGCGCCGGCTTCGGCGTGCTGCACGACGGAAGCGTCGACTCGATCGAGCGCTTCGTGAACGAACCGGTTTTCAATGTGACGTCCGACCAGATGACGGCGGATCTTGTCGCATTCATGTTGTCCTTTGCCGGCTCCGATCTCCCGCAGGGATCTCCGACAAACCTGCTCGAACCGCCCGGACCTTCGAGCCAGGACACGCACGCGGCCGTTGGTACGCAGACGACGCTTGAGAACCTTGCATCCGCGCCGCCCGCGCAGATCGTGCTGCTGAACAACATGGAGTCGCTGGCGAACACCAACGCCGTCGGCCTCATCGTCAAGACGCGCGTGGCGGGGGAGCAGCGCGGCGCGAGTTACCTCGGCGCGGGGCTCTACCAGACGGATCGCGTCGGCGAGACCATCACAACGGCGAACTTGCGGGCGCTCGCCGTGGCGGGCAGCGAACAGACATATACCGTCGTTGCGGCGGGCATGCAGACGCGTCTTGGCATCGATCGCGATGAGGACGGGTTCCTCGATCGGGACGAGATCGACGGGTGCAGCGATCCGGCCGATGCGAACTCGACGCCCGTCCTCAAGGGAGACATGGACGGCAACAGCGCGGTCGACGCAAACGACATTGCGTTGTTCAGTAGCGCGCTGCTGTCGGCGTCGCCGACGGCGCAGCAGGTCGAATTTGCCGACACGAACTGCGACGGCGCGCTGGATGGGCGGGATATTCAGCCGTTCACGGCAATCCTGACGAATTGATCGCATCGGCGCGGCGACGCAGGAGCAACCGGCGGGTGCGGCGCATAGGTACGCGCTTTTCGTCAGGTCGTTGGTACAATTCCGGCCATGCCAGTTGAGACGCATCCCATTCACGTAGAGACGCAGGGGAATACGCATGTCGTCGACATCACGCCCTTGCTCGTCGAGAAGCTGAATCTGGCCGACATCACGAACGGCATCGCGACGTTGTTCGTCATCGGGTCGACGGCCGGCATCACGACTGTCGAGTACGAACCTGGCCTTGCCAATCACGATCTCAAAGCCTTCTTCGAGAAAGTCGCCCCGGAAGACGGCGTCTATAAGCATGAAGAAACCTGGAACGACGACAACGGACATTCGCACATCCGGGCGTCACTCATCGGGCCAAGCCTGTCAGTACCGATCAGCGATCGCCAGCCGATGCTGGGGACATGGCAGCAGATCGTGTTGATTGACTTCGATACGCGACCAAGAAGGCGGAGTATCGTCGTGCAGTTGATCGGGGAATAGGGCAGTGGCGTCGCGCAAGTGGGATTCGAGATTTTCGCATGAACGATTCAGATAACATCGGTTCGCTGTTGTCGAGAGCTTCCGATCGATTTGTCTATATCGCGGTCGCCGCCGTCATTGCGTTGATCGTGATCCTCATTGCAATCATGATCGCCGTGAAGGGCAAGGTCGAGCACGTCGAAGATCAACTCCGCTATCGAGCGCCGCGAGGCACAACGCTTGCCGGTGATGAGTCAGAGGGGGAGGCCCAGCTTGAGCGGACCGTATATGTTCCCGTTTACTCGCACGTCTATATCCATGAAGGCGTTCCGTACAACCTGACGACGACGTTGAGCGTTCGCAACACGGATACGAATCGCTCGTTGATTGTGAAGTCGGCCCGCTATCACGACAGCGATGGAAAACTCGTGCAGTCCTACCTCGATCAGCCGCTCAAGATCGGCCCCCTCGCGACGACGGAATTCCTCGTTGCGGAAAAGGACTCGCGCGGCGGTTCGGGTGCAAGCTTTGTCATCGGGTGGGCAGGACACGAGCAGATCAATCCGCCCATCATTGAAGCAGTCATGATCGGCGCATCGGGTCAGCAGGGGATTTCACTGACGAGTCGTGGGATCGTGATCGAACCGTAGGCGGGGCGCACGATTCCAATCTAAACGCTGTGCGCCGGTTTCGGCAGATCTTCGTGAATCTTCTGCTGCTGCGACTGTTCGCCGTCGAAGCTGAAGAGCACCATTTCCTCGTTGATCATCGCCTGCAGGTGCGCGGGGCGTCGCCAGATGCGCTGCACGTTTTTCAGCGTTTCGACGGCATACTTGATGTCGAGGTCGACGCCCGTGTGCTTGTGCGCGAGGTACAGTTCGCCGCGATTGCCGTAGTTGCCGTCGACGACGTAGATGTACGGCTGCATGTGGTTCGTGAGCATGAACAGCAGTTGTTGCTTGATCTTCTTGAAATCCCGATTCACGACGACCATGCGCCGCGTCGCCGGGTCGTATCGATAGTGGTACATCTTGAAACGATCGACGAACTCCGGCGTGAGGAACTCGTCGATGAACGTCACGTCGTTGTGAATGCTGCGGACTTCGAAGATTTTCTCGCGGCCCAGACCGACGTCTTTGTTCCACTTCCGCATCTCCGACATCGTCGAGCACTCTTCGTACTCCTTGCCGAAGCGGCCGCGGTTCCAGCGATCCTCGATGTCGCGGAACAACTCGACGCCGACTTTGTATGGGTTCAAGCGGCCCGGCGACATTGCGACGGTCCCGCTGTGATGATCGGCGTACGTGATGATGTCTTCGTCGCGCAGGATCTTGGTCGTCATCAAACGGCTGTGCCAGAACGTCGCCCAGCCTTCGTTCATGATCTTCGTCTGGCCCTGCGGCGCGAAGTAGTACGCCTCCTCTCGGATCATCGCGAGGACGTCGGACTCCCAGTCCTCCAGGGGCGCATGTTCGAGCAGAAAACGCAACACGTCGCGTAGCGGCTGTTCGGGCAGCCGGCCCTTGCTCTCCTGTCGCTCCTTCAGTTCGGCTTCGCGCTGTCTGCGCATGACGGCCGGCGGGTTAATCCACGATTCCATATACGGCTTCGCCTGGAAGCCGGGTGAACTCTGGCTCGCGGCGCGCTCGGCTGCGGCACGCTGCTCTTCGACGCCGCCGATGTGTTTTTCGCGACGCATAAAGGGTGAATGCGGATCGATCAGGTTGTCCAGCGTGACGCAAATGTCGATGAACGATTCGACGGTGTCGTGGCCGTAGCGATCGATATGCTTGCGAACGCGCGTGGCGTGGTTCGCCATCTCGTCCATCATCTTGCGATTGGTCTTGCTGAACCAGTAGTTGTTCTTGAAGAAGTCGCAGTGGGCGTACACATGCGCCATGACGAGTTTCTGATCCGTCAGTTCGTTGTCGGCGACGAGATACGCATAGCACGGATCGTTATTGATGACGAGTTCGTAGATCTTGCCCAGACCATAGACGTGCTGCTTGCGGAGCTTCTCGTACTCCATGCCGAAGCGCCAATAGGGGTAACGCTGCGGAAAGCCGCCGTACGCCGCGATCTGCTGCATCGTGTCGAAGTCGACCATCTCGAAACGCGTTTCGAAGAAATCGAGGCCCGCGTTCTGCGCGATCTCCATGATCTCCTTGGCGTATCGGGCCAGATCCGGGCGTTTGGTTTCGATGCTCATCCGTGCGTTTCCCTACTTGCCCGCGCCGAAGAAAGTCTTCAGCGAGTCATAGATGTCGTCCTTGGTGTTGACGCGGCTCGTAATGACGCCGTCCAGCTTGTCGAGATGCTCGTGGATTACATTGATGAAGTTGCCGCTGCCGTAGGCGCTCGCGACCTGGCAATAGCCGAACATGTTGGCCTTGGGCAGAAGCACTTCCTTGATCATCCGACAGCATTCGCGGGAGTCGCTCTCGCTGGAGTTGTCGCCGTCGGAAAAGTGGAAGATGTAGATGTTCCACTCGTTCGGATCGTAGTTCGTTTCGATCACCTGCTTGCAGAGATGAAACGCGCTGCTGATCTTCGTGCCGCCGTCTTCGCGGATGCGGAAGAATGTCTGTCGGTCCACTTCCCCGGCGCGGACGTCGTGAACGATGTAGCGGCTCTCGATGCCTTCGTAGTTCCGCCGCAACCATGCGTCGATCCAGAACGCTTCGAGGCGGACGAGTTCCTTCTGCTCGTCGCCCATCGAACCCGAGACGTCCATCATGTAGATGATTACCGCGTTGGACTGCGGCTTCTTGACCGTCTTCCAGCTTCGATAGCGCTGATCGCGGCGGATCGGCACGACAATCGGAAAGTCCGGATCGTAAAGGCCCGCCATGATCTGCCGCTTGAGTGCTGCGCGAAACGTGCGCTTGAAGTGCCGAAGCGATTCGGGCCCCGTCGTGCGGATCCCGCTGTACTTGTCCTTTTCAGACGTAATGGAATGCTGGCCCTTGGGTTTGATCCGCGGCAGCTTGAGTTCGTCGCCGAGGATGTCGGCGAGCTCGTCCAGCGACACTTCGACTTCCAAAATGTGCTGGCCTTCCTGCGTGCCGCCGGGACCCATGTTGCCGTCCTGGCCGTCGACCGGATCGCCGCTTTCGCCGTCACCGACGCCGACGCCGGCGTCGTTGTTGTCGCCGTAGCGAAAGTGGGGCAGCTCGATTCCGCGAACCGGAATCGAGATCATCCGCTCGCCTTCCTTGCCCAGTAACTCACCGCGCGTCAGGAACTTGCGAAGATCCTTGCGGATCTTGCCCTTAACGATCTGGCGAAATCGCTGATGGTCCTTTTCGATCTTGAGGGCCATGCAAGCCTCTTGGGGGAAAGGAGTTACGTCATTTGCGGCCGGTGCCTCACGGCTCGGCCGGCCTGCCCGCCCCGGGCATTTCGCCCCGGCCGCGACCGGTTCGACACCTAATCATAAGGTACCAACCGCGCAGAGTCCGCGTCTCGCCCGCAGCGGTGCGTTATGGGAGATATCGGAAGACACATCGACTGGATCAAGCTCCGTGCGCGAGGCCGCAAAAGATGCCGATCGACGGCGAAGGCGGCGTCGGTTGGCGTTCCGATTGGAAGGAACCCACAATCTGCCGCATGAAGACTCAGGTCATCGCTTTTGACGTTCACAACACGCTGGCCCGCTTCGCACCCGATCGGGTTCGTGCCATCGAGGTCCAGGACGTCCTCGCCCGGTTCGGCGTCGAGACGAGCTATCAGTCGCTGGAGGCGGCGCGGCAGTTCGTGTTTTTCTTCGATACGCCCAAGCGGGAGATCCACGGCTACGTCGATTTCCTGGCACTTCAGTTTTCCCACATGGGGCTGCGCGTGAATCTGGATGTCATCGAGTCCATCGCGGCGATGTACGACAAGCGCGATTCGATGGTCCTGTTCGACGATGCGTTGCCCGCGATCGAAGCTGCAAAGGCGAAAGGACTGCGTGTCGTCGCCTTCACGACGCTGCCGAAGTTCATGCTCGGCCGCGCGGGCGATGCGTTGCTGCCGGCGCTGGATGACTGGTTCGATGCGTCGTCCACCGGCTTCGCGAAGGGGGACCCGCGCTACTATCGCTCGATCACGAACAAGCTGCACGCTCAGCCCGAGGCGATCCGCTGCATCGGCGACGATCCCGTCTGCGATTGCCTGCTTCCCCGGCGCGCCGGTTGGCGACCAGCGCTGCTCCTTCGCGATACCGATCTGACGAACGCCGTCGCGGACTACCCATGTGCCAACTCGCTGACAGCGTTCATCGAGTCCGTTTAAGCAGTCCGGGTGCCCCACCCATTCATGGGTGGGGGCGCGACGATGGCGACTCGCTCGGTGCCGGCCATTGCGAGAATCCGCTGTCGCACCTGCTCTTCGAATACACCTCTGTTTCCCGGAGCAGGCTCGCTCCGAAGGAGCGCCGGATCGGAGCAACGGGTGGAGCGAAGACCTGGCAGCGATCGCAGCGCCACCCGGGAAACGCTATCCGTTACCTGAAGCCAACACCCAACGCCCAAGCCCGAACATCGTGCACAGCGCTGCGAAAACGAACGACAAGAGTGCCATCCACACGGCATACTCCTGAACGTAGTCCGCGCCGGCGTCCTCCCACTTAAGCCTCAACAGGATGATCACAAACATCGGTCCGATCGAAATGGCCATCGGCAGCATCAGCGCCGCCCGGGGCGATAGCAGGCCTGTCAGTGCCAATGCGGGCGTCAAGAAGAGGATGGTCAAGAACCCCGCAACACCGAGTTCGAGCACATCGTTATGACCTCGTCCTGGCATGGTTGCCCACCGATCAAGTAGCCCACGTAATCTGCAGATGGTCCCGCAATGTTACCATTAGCGTGCGCCCGATCCCGTTTCAACGCGGAATCAAGGAATTCTCATTCAATCTGCCCGAGCAGCTCCGGCAATGTCGGCACATGCGTGCAACGGGACTGCTTGCCCGCCCATGCAACAAGAGCGAGATGATAATTGGAACATGTGCCTACTTCAGCCCGGATCGTTCCGCATCTATTCCGGTGCCCACGATCCGACGACCACTCACGACTCTAAACGTTTCACTGATGGCTTAAGACCGGCGACTGACAACTCCTCCGGCGAAGCGCCGACCAAGACTACCCTATGCGCGATGGCGTTCAGGCAATGAACGCGGCGTCACTGTAACGTCTCTCATGGCCCGTTCGAATTTGCGAGCGTTTGCACGAAAGGAAATCTTGTGCAAATGAGGCTAATGCGATTCGCCGCAAGGAGTTGGACCGTGAAATCGGCAACTCTCGAAACTCGTGATGTCAATCATGGTCGCCGAGTCACAGCGGTAGCCGGACGGACAGGTCATTGCGATCTGATTGGACAACTCAGAGGACCTCTAACGAACCCACGCACGTTTGCACAATTTGCCCCAATTTGCACCCCCTTAATCGCGCGCAAATTCGCCGGAATTCGGCCTAATCGGCGACCGCTCAACGATTTAGATGTCGCTCGATGGAAACGTGAGTTTGCACAGCGACAAAGCGGGGCGACGTCGCGCGCTCAGCGTAGGAGTCATGGCCGCGGGCCGCGTCGGGAGCTAGTCCGCGTCTCGCAGGTAGGATTCCCGCCGAGAATGGTACGGGAATGGACTGGCGTACCAGTAACGCTTCGCACTTGCGGGCTAGCGGAGGCCGGTATTTGAGAAAAGTTCCCGTGCGAGTGAGTTGCGGTTCGGAAGCGTCGCTTAATCCCGCTGGTACCGCAAGTCATCCACGAAGGCCGTGGCGGCTTGGCGGCAATGGGAGACGAATGCGATGACTCAGAACAAAGGAAACTACAGTCGAAAATGGTGTGCCCCGGTGATGGCATCGATGTTGATGTCGGTCGTCGGATGGGGTTGCGCGACGCCGCCGACGGAAGTCGATCCGACCGGCTTGTACGGCTGCAACGATCTGGAGCTCGATCCACCGAACGTATTCGAGGAACCCGTCGGTAACTCGGATGACGACGACATCATCGAGTCGAACGAGCCCTTCACGATTCGTTGGTTCGCCAACTTCCACAAGGGATACGAGACGACGATTGAGGGCGCCGTGGATTACATCGCCGCCGTCACGATTCTGGAGGACGACGTCGAGGTCTTCTATGAAGAGATCGACGCGCAGGTGTTCGGCGTTTCCGGCGGCGGTTGGGACGACGTGTTCGTCGGTTCCGGCTTACCGGCGGGCAACTACGTCGTTCGCGTCATCCTGGATACCAACAACGACGTCGCTGAATGCCAGGATCTTCCGTACGTTTTGAACAATGTCAGAGAAGTCGATCTCGCGATCACGAATCAGCCGATCGACGACAAAGTCACGCCGCCGGACAGCAGTCCGGATAACGGAGCATCGCGCGATCCGTCGCGCGGCGAGTCGCCTCAACGCGGGTGATGCAGGTTGGATCGGCGGATGGCGCGGCGTCGATCCACTGCGCGGTGCGGGCGCCTCATCCTTTCGATCCGGAAAGGATGGGGCGACTGCTCGCGTGGAGAAGGGCGGGTGGAATCCGCTCGACGAATTTGGAGTTCTGCGGGGAGGTTTCCTGCCAATGAGAGTACGAGATGGGAATCACGTACCAGCTTGTCGGTTGTTCGCGTTTCGCAGGAAGGGATTCCTGCGGGGGGGGTACGAGATAGGAATCTCGTACCAGCGACTGGATGGGAATTTCGTACAGCTTGTCGGTTGTTCGTGATTCGCAGGAAGGGATTCCTGCTGGGAGAGGTACGAGATAGGAATCTCGTACCAGCGACATCTTTGTACCAGTAGCCGTACGAGCGACGGATCAGGCCTTCGGCTTTTGCTGGAAGGTGCGCTCGATGAAGCCCGTGTCGATATTGCCGCTGACGAAGTCCGTGTGGCTGAAGATGCGCTGGAGGATCGGGATCGTCGTCTTGATCGGTCCGATTTCGAACTCTTCGAGGCAACGGCGCATGCGGCGGATCGCCTCGTCGCGATCGGGTGCGTGGACGAGCAGTTTGGCGATCATCGAGTCGTAGTACGGCGGAATCGAATCGTTCGCGCTGATATGCGAATCGAATCGCACGCCGAGACCACCGGGCGGTCGGAACGTGAGGATCTTGCCGGGCGACGGTCGGAAGTCGTAGTCGGGATCTTCCGCATTGATTCGAACTTCGATTGCGGCGCCGTTGCGCTGGATATCCTTCTGCCGCAGCGTGAGCTTCTCGCCGGCGGCGATGCGGATCATCCACTTGATCAGATCGATGCCAGTGATGAGTTCCGTTACGGGGTGCTCGACCTGGATGCGCGTATTGACTTCGAGGAAGTAGTATTCGCCGTTCTTGTCGACGACGTACTCGACGGTGCCGGCGGAAAAATAGTTCGCCGCCTGTACGAGCCGGATGGCGGCCTTGCACATGGCGTCGCGCGTTTTTTCGTTGATGCCCGTCGACGGATGTTCTTCGACGAGTTTCTGATGGCGGCGCTGCAGCGTGCAATCGCGCTCGAACAGGTGCAGGCAGTTGCCGTGCTGGTCGGCGAGGATCTGCACTTCGACGTGGCGCGGCTCCTCGATGAGCTTCTCGATATACACGCGATCATCGCGGAATGCGTTCATCGCCTCGTTACGGGCGTTTCGAAGCTGCGTGCGCAGGCTGGCTTCGTTGTGTGCGATGCGCATGCCCTTGCCGCCGCCGCCGGCCGACGCCTTGATGAGGACGGGATAGCCGATCTTGCGGCTGATCTTGATCGCCTCTTCGTCGGTCTCCACGATGCCGTCGCTGCCGGGGACGATGTTGACGCGGGACTTTTTCGCGAGCGCTTTGGCCTTGGCCTTATCGCCGAGCAGGCGGATCGCATCGGCGCCGGGGCCGATGAACTCGATCTTGCTGTCGCGGCACTGTTCAGAGAAGTCCGCGTTCTCCGCGAGGAAGCCGTAGCCGGGGTGGATGGCGTCGACGTCGCACACTTCGGCCGCCGCAATGATGCGATCGGCGCGGAGATAGCTGTCGCCGGGCGACGGACCGCCGATGCAAATGGCCTTGTTGGCGAGCCGCAGATGGGGCGCGTCGCGATCGGCCGTCGAAAAGACCGCAACGGTCTCGATCCCGAGTTCCTTGCAGGCCCGGATGATTCGCAGGGCGATCTCCCCGCGATTGGCAATCAGAATACGTGAAAACATAATGACTCGTGTCTAAATAGTCGTGATACCGGGCCATTCGACCCGAGCCACTTGGACCGGCGCCGACCCACTCGACAGCACGCTCAACCGCCTGATCGGCGTTGCCGAAACCGCATTAATCGGGGCGAATCTTCATCAGGACCTGGCCGAATTCGACCGGCGCTGCGTTGGCGACGTCGACGGATACGATCGTGCCGGATTTCTCGGCCTTGATTTCGTTAAACACCTTCATTGCCTCGATGATGCAGACGACGGTGTCCGGCGTGACTTTGTCGCCCGGCTTCACAAAGGGCGGCGATTCCGGATCGGACGCCGTATAGAACGTTCCGACCATCGGTGAGTTGATCGAGTCGAGGCCCGCTTCGGCCGCGGATCCGCTCGGAGCGGCGGCAGGCGCGGCCTGCGGCGCCGCGGGTACGGGCGCTGCGGCTGGCGTCATCGCCATTATTGGGGGCATCGGGGCATGTTCGACATGAGCGCCTCGGCGTCGCAGGAGGATCCGCTTTTCACCGTCGCGGATCACGATTTCGGAAAGGTCGTTTTCGACCATCAGATCCGTCAGCGTTTTTATTTCTTCGATGTCCATTCAACAGGTGCTTTCTCTAGATGCGTTCGTGCAAAAAAGCGGTGCACCGCACTTGGCCGCACACGCCCGTCAAACCCTGCCCATCGGCGGCCAGGGCCGTGACTTTGTTCGACCGGATCGAAGACCGCGCCGTCTTCGGATCGGGTCGCGATTCTATCGATGCGCGTCGAGGACGGTCAAGGAATGCCGGCATCGCAGAAGATGGGTTGCATCGGCGGTCGAATGTGCCCTATCGGCCGGTAATATCCGGCGTCAATCCTGGCAGGCGGCGTTTTTGGTGCGCCGTGTAAGGAGCGCCGGGGCGATGAAGTCGCGTACGAGCGCGAAAGATGCGCTCGACGTATGGTTGCCGAAGTGGCCGTGGGCGAGCCACGAGGGACGCCATCGCATCGTGACGACTTTGTCCGGCGGGTTTCGAAACCCGACGAGACCGGCGGCCGGTCGATGTCGGCGATTCGCCGTGCCGAACAGGAGCGTACCCAGTCCGAGGATGACGAAGTCGCCGAACGCCTCGACAGAGATCAATGCATGGCTCAGTTTCGCGAGGGCGGGTCGAAGATCGTATTCCGGCGAGATGGCCGCAGCGTGCAAGACAACTGTCGAGATTCGCGTAGACGTGGGGACAAGTTCGAGGGCGCGGACGGCAATCCAGCATCCGCCGGACTGCGCGACGATCGAAATCGGGGCGCAAGGGTGTTCGGCCTGATGCGCCGTCACGATGTCGACAACGCGTCGCGCCCATCGATCCTGGTGCGTCGTGCTCATCAGATTGACGACGGAACGGATGAACTGGACGCCGTCGTTCCAATCGACCCGCATGACGGCGCCGCGATATCCGGATGCGAGCACGCCGCGGACCATCTGCGCGCTGAAGAAGCTCGGCCCCTCGATGCCGCCGAGTACGATCGTCAGGCCGCGCTTGCGACGTTTCGGTGAATCGGCGCGGGCGGGCAGTCGACCGCACTCGCAGGCGCCGAGCAGCCGGATGAAGAGCCCGTTCGGAAAATCAAGAAGCCCGGCGACAATGGGCACAACATAGGACAGCAGATTGCGAATCGCCGACATCAGGTCGTCGATCAGCCGCCGCGCGAGAGGTATTCGCCCGTGCGCGTGTCGATCCTGAGGACTTCGCCGGTGCTGATGAACGGCGGGACGCGAACCTTGTAACCCGTCTCCATCGTGACTTCCTTGTTCTGGTTCGTCGCCGTTGCGCCTTTCACGACGGGCGGTGCGTCGGCCACGACCAGTTCGACGGTGTTCGGCAGTTCGACGCCGACGATTGCACCTTCGAGGAGTTTGCACGCGAGTTCTTCGCTGCCCTTGAGGTACTTGTCGCCGTCGGGCATGAGGTCCGCATCGACATGGAGTTGATCAAACGTCTCCATGTCCATCATGACGAAGCTGTTGCCGTCACGGTATAGATACTGGAAGACTTTGTCCTCGACGTAGGGCACTTCGACTTTCGTGTCGACGTTGAGGCGGAAGTCTACGACGTTGCCGTTCTTGAAGTGCTTGAGCTTCACGGCCATATAGCTTCGCTTGTTGCCCTTCGCGACGGTTTCATTGTCGTGGACGATCCAGAGTTGATCTTCGTAGATGACTGCCTGACCGCGCTTGATGTTTACTGCCTTGATTGCCGCCATGGTTGAGAATCCTAAGTTGCGTGTCTCGTGGTCGCCGTTCGGCACGCAGCGATGGCTCGGCCAGAAGACGAATTTCCGTTAACATCCTGAAGAAACAAGCGTTAAGTATCCTCAGCCGATCGTCCGGCGTCAAGCTGAGGCGTGCCGTTAGAGACGCCGGCAAAATGTATAGTCGCGCGTCCGAATATCCGGCGGTATATTGGCAAAGGACACGCATGGAGGTGCCGCGTGGCTGTATTTACGGAAATCGGGAAGTTCGTCGGGGCCAAAGTGGCGGGCACGCTGATCACGATCGCGATGCTCGCCGGCGGTTGGTGGTGTTACCAGAACTGGGATACCGTCAAGGCGTTCGGCGTGGTGGTGAAGCTGATCCTAATCTGGATCGTGCTTGTCGCGGCGTTGCCGTGGTCGAGCTTCTTCTTCATGAAGCCGCTGTTGGGATTTCAGAGCAACCTGAATTCGGAGCAGTCGGCGGCGGCCGTGAGCATCGGCGTCATCGGCGTCTATTGCGTCATCGACATTGTGCTGGCGTTCTGGCTCGGCGATTGGGGTGACAAGAGCGGTTTCTCGTGGTTCGTTCTGCTTCTTGGAATCGTTGCCGCCGGGGCCTACAATTTTGTCATCTGTGAATCACTCGCGCGACAGGCGGATCGGTGAGTCGGCGACTCCGGATCCACAGCCGGCGCCGCGAACGCCGGTAAATCGCGCACAGGCGCGCCGGCCTACCAAAGGCGGGCGGCACGGACTCGCAATGGGCCAACGACGGAAAGTGAGCGGATTATGACGGGGCCGAAGGCGGGTGACCGCATCAGCGAATACCTCCTGGACGAAGTGGTCGGCACCGGCAGTTTCGGCCAGGTCTGGAAGGCCCATCATCACATCTGGCAGGACCAGCTCGTCGCCATCAAGATCCCGACGGACAGCCAGTATGTTCGCAACCTCCAGAAGGAAGGCACGGCGATTCACGGCCTGCGGCATCCGAACATCGTTCGGGCCATCGGCCTCGATCCCTATGCGGATACGCCGTATTTCGTCATGGAATTCGTCGAAGGTTCGTCGCTTCGCGCGATTATCGACGGAAACAAGGGCGGTTTGCCGATTCGAACGGCGCAGAACATCACTGTCGGAATGTTGCAGGCGCTTGAAGTCGCCCATCGGAATAATGTCGTTCATCGCGATATCAAGCCGGCCAATATTCTGATCCACGGGGGCGGTCAGAAGCCGGTCGAATCGATTGATATCGCGGATGTCAAAGTCACGGACTTCGGTCTCGGGAAGGCCGGCGAAGTCACGACGCAGAGCATCATGCAATCTGGCAGCCTCCTGTCCGAAGAGGGCAAGAGCATCTCCGGTACACTGGCCTACATGTCGCCCGAGCAGCGCGACGGCGATACCAATCTCGACGGCCGAACGGATCTTTATTCGGTGGGTATCGTTCTGTTCGAGATGATCTGCGGGGAGCGTCCCAGCGGCGGCGACATGCCGTCGCACATTCGCGACGGATTGCCATCGTGGGTCGATCGCGTCTATTCGCGGCTCTATACGCGGCGTGATCGCCGGTTCGCGAGTGCCGCGGATGTGCTGCGTGAAATCGAGTCGACCAGCGTACCGCCGCGGGTCGCCGTCGCGACGGCGTATTCGGGGACGCGACCACCGCCGCCGCCAACGATGGAGCGGCCGACGGGCGTTCCGACGCGCTGCCCCAAGTGCAGTACGCGAATCGAGCGTGACGACAACTTCTGCATCATGTGCGGGGAGCAGGTCGTCAAGCACCCGCGCCGTTGTACGAACTGCCATGGGTATCCGGCTGCGGAAGATCGATTCTGCATCTTTTGCGGTACACCGCTGCCGGAGGCAGGGAGGTAGTCGCCCATGTGCATCGTCGGCGGTGGCTTCGGGATCTTCGTTTCGCTCATTGTCGGGATATTTGTGTTGGGGGCGTGGAAGTCGAAGCCTCCCTATCGGGAATTTCCCCTGAATGTCGATTCGTACGCGGGCGGATTGGGTAAGGGCCGATCCATCAGGGCCTGGACTTGCCTCAACACGCACTGCCGTCATCGCAACATGGCCGGAGCCCGGTTCTGCGGTCGATGCGGCGCGACGCGCGGTTACACCTATCGAGCCGACGAATCCGAGACGGCGATCGATTAGAAAATCGCGAAATTCCTGGAGTCCGTCCGCCGCATAAGGGCGGAAGGATGCGGTTTGCGGCGTTGACGCTCGGGTCGTCGTGCCGCGACGCGCCTTCGAGGGCCCCCCAGGTCCGAAAGCCGCGCGGATATCTCTGCATTGTTGTACAATACCGTGTGGTAAGGAGTTGCGCCCGCGGGGCCCAAGCGACGGCTCGGGCGATGGGGGAAGTGCATCCTGCCGGTCGTGGCGCGTGCGCGGACCAGGCGGCGCTGGATATGGACGAGGCATGACTGACGCGATTGCCCATGCCAAAGAGACTGAGTCGGCCTATCTCGCCGGCGTCAGCGGGAATCTGCGGACGGCTGGCGGCCGGATTGTCAGCGGTACGCAGTTCAAGCGCGAGGATCGCGATCAAGCGGAGAAGATTCGCGCGCTGATGGCGGATCGGCGGGTCTACGATCGCGACAAGTTCAGCAGTCTGCCCCACAACAAGAGCGTGACGATCCGCGGGTACGAGCGCCGGTGGTTCTTCTGGAACAAGGTTCGCAGCGTGACGATCGCCGGCGTCCTGTCGCCGACGGCCGATCTGCTGGACGCGTCGGACGAGGAGATGCCGGTTACGCGATCCCAGCTGGTCGACTACGTCAGCGGGCTGATTACGGATTTGGGTGCGCCGCATCTGATCGGTATTTGCGCGCCGGGCGGGTTCGAGAAGGATGTCTGGGACAGTCCGCCGGAGATGGGGAACGTCAAGCTGGTGCTGGTTGAACCGCGTGAAGACGGCGGCTGGCGGGTGGAATCGGGCGATCCGAATCTCGATCGGCGATTGATCAAGCTATTCGATCCCGAAGATGTGATGGCGAAGCTGGGGCGCGTCAAGCGGGAGATCAAGTCGCGCAGTGCGGATCTGCTGACGGGCAGCCTTTCGGCGGAAACGATGGCAAAGGAACTGGGACTGCCCGCGCAGCTCGTTGCGAACGCATTCGAGCAGATCGCGGCCGAGGTTCCGGATTTGCATGTGTCGAAGAAATCGGGCGTTGCAACGCTGTTTCGCGGCGTACCGTCGGCGACCTACGAGGAGGAACGTTCGATGTCGATTACGGACTGGATTCGTAGCCTGTTCTCCAAGGAGGGCGACGAGACCAACAAGATCAACGTGCTTGCCGAGCGTCGGGCCGCGCTCTCCAGCCGCCTGGATCAGATGTATGAGGACATCGGCGCGTTGGAGAAGAAGGAATCCAAGCTCGTCGAGGAAGGCAAGGCGTCGAATTCGAAAGTGACGCGTATCCGCCTCGCGGGTCAGATCGAGCGCCTGCGCAAGGATATCACGCGGTTCAACACGACGGCGTCGATGTTGAGCAAGCAGATCAACATCATCAGCACGCACATTCACAACCTGGAAATGTCGCAGACGGGCGCGATGGCCCAGCTGCCGACGAGCGACGAGCTTGCCGAGGCGGCGGTCGGCGCCGAGGAGATGCTCGAGCAGTTGAACGCCAGCGACGATCTCGTGAGCAGCTTCGAAGTCGGAATGGCGGAGTCGGCGTTGTCGGACACGCAGGCGGATATCATGAAAGAGTTCGAGGCCTCGGATGTTCCCGAACAGGCGTCGGGCGAGAAGTCTGCGCCGCGCAGCGAGTCGGAACAGAATCGTACGACGCCCGAACGCTCGGCGGAGCAGAAATCCCGCAACGCGCAGGCGGAATAAGCATGCCGCCGGGCGCGAATGCGTAGGTCGGGTCATCAACCCGACAAATTGGCGCCGCTGCTTTCGAACAGTGCGGAATTCCCGATGTCCGGAAGTACGTCCGAACAAGGATTGGTGAATTCGACATGGGTCTATTTGACTGGCTGACGCAGAAGAGTAAATCGCTGTCGGAGATGACGCGCGCCGAGTTGCGCAAGCAGGAGCTTCTGCTGCAGCGCGATCGCGATCAGCTTATCAAGCGCATCAGCCAGCTTGCCGAGCAGAAGCAGAAGATCTTCGAAAAGGGCAAGACGGAAAAGTCGCCGGAGGTCCGCCGCGTCATGGCTCAGGAGTTCGATCTGCGAACGACTGAGCAGTTGATGGCCTCGCGCCAGCTCAACATCCGCAGCAAGGAGGCGCTGACGGTCACGCGAATGCGCATGCTGAAGGAGAACGTCGATCGTGCGCAGGCGCGAGGCAGCAAGCTCGGCATGATCAGCGAGAAGGATCTTGTTGTGCTGGAGAAGCTGATCGAGAACGACAAGATCACGGCGGAGATTTACCAGGAGCGGCTGGACGGCATGCTGCAGGGGACGCTCGAACAGGGCGAAAGCGTGCTGACGCCCGGCAGCCAGCAGGTCATGGACATCTGGGAGCAGATGGACACAGGTCTCATCAAGGACGACACGCAGGCATTCGATGAAGCGGAGCGCCGTGTGCGCGAGCGCCATCAGGCGGCGGAATGATCCCCGTTGCGGGAGCATCATGATCGAGGTCACGATACAACGCTCGAAGGACGACGTCAGGGAGGCGCTCATCCAGTTCTGCGCGCGTCGCGGCTATCGACTGAGCGATCCGTGGTATCTCGAGGGACTGCGCATCGAGGTGCCGAATCGCTCGCGGGACGGATTCGAAAAGCGCGGTTTCTGGGCGACAGTGACGGACGCACAGACAGGTCCGCGGATCGATGTCGACGTCAAGCGGCGTCGTGCCCGATCGAGTCGCGTTCGGATCAATGTCGGCGATCATACCGACAGCGTGCGGCTCGCCTATGAATTGCAGGCGTATTTGAACGACGATCGTTCGTACGACGCGGCCTGCCCGCCGATCTGCACGAGTTGCGGCAGCAACGTGCCGAATCCGATCGCCCGCTACTGCGGTCGATGCGGTCATCGATTCGCGTCGGGCAGTGAGGGCGGCGACAAGAACGTGCTGAGACCTCCGCTTGCTCGCGCGGAAACTCGGGACAGGCCGCGAGATGATGAGACAATGAGTGAGTGGCTGCTCGAGCGCAAATCGGAAGACAATGAGAGGCAACCGGCAGAGAAAGCCCCAGACGATCACGCGTTGGATATCGTTGATACGGAGTATGCGGCGGACGACGAATCGGGCTCATCGGATGTAAAGGCTGATCAAGACGAATTGGCTTACGTCGATTCCGAATATGCTGCCGATGATGAGACATCGTTGAAAGGCGGCGTTGAATTGACCGAGCCGCAACCGCCGGTCGCAGAGGCGGCGTCGACGGCGAACGAGCCCGTCGCGGAGCCTGTGGAAGCAATCGCCGAAGCGATGGCCGTTGAGGATGACGAGATCGGACCGGGTTCGGATGACGACGAGGGTTCGGCGTTGAATGAGGCCGGCGGCACATCGGAATCGGAAGAGGATTCGGTGGAACGAGATGGACCGCGGCCGACGCGTCGCCTGCTAGCGGAGGAATGAGAAATGTCCGGACGCGTCCTGAGGAGATCGCGACACAATCGAATGATCGCCGGCGTCGTCGGCGGGATGTCGGAATACCTGGGGATCGATCCGACGCTTGGGCGCGTGCTCTATGTGGTTGCCTCGATCATGTCGGCCGCGTTTCCGGGGATCCTGGTGTACATTATTTGTATGTTTGTGATTCCGGAGGAGTAGCCGGCGGGCGACTGGTGGGAATGGCGAATGAGAACTTTGGATCTGAGATTTGAGATTTCGGATTTGAGATTTGAGGATTCGGAGCGACTGTTGGAAGGAAGAAAAGTCCGCTTGACGAACTGTCGACTGACAGTATCCCAATTAACTGGCAACTGGCAACTGGCAACTGGCAACTGGCAACTGGCAACTGGCAACTGATCACTGAAGACTGACGACTGACTACCGATGAGTCATGACTCGTAACTGGACACTGACATGAGCCTTTTCAAATCCGCGGAAGAACGACGCATCGAACGTGACATCAAGATCCGCCAGGGTATTCGGCGGATCGAGAAGTCCATTGCAGAGCAGAACAAGTTCACCGACGAGTTCATCAGGAACGCGCGGCGTGCGAAGGAGATCGGCGATAACGGCCAGTACCAGTTCATCCGCAACTCGCTGAAGAAGACGGCGACTGTGAAGAAGATGCTGGAGCGGCAGTTGTTGGCCGTGAAGAGTGCGCTGATCATCAAGCGCCAGGCGGAGGCGTCGAGCGATTTCGCTGAGGCGATGGGGACGATGGCGAAGGAGATCAGCCGCATGTTCGGCACGACGGATCTCGTCAAGACGCAGATGGACTGGGAGAAGGCAATGGCCCAGTCGCAGAGCATGGAGGAGCGCACGGCGATGTTCCTCGAATCGATTGAGGCGTCGGCCGAGGGAGATGTGTCGAGCACACCCGCCGAAGTGATCACTGACGCGGAGATCGATGCGATGATCGAGGCCGAGAGCGAGGCGGAGCATGCGAAGGATGTGGACGAGTTGGATGCGCTGCGGGCGGAATTGAATTCGTTGAAGGATGATGCGCAGAAGGAAGGGAAGTAGGCCCTGAATACGTGATGATAGTCAATTGCCATCGTAAGGGTGTTTCGATGTGATGCTGGCGGCGATTGTTCCTGTTTCGACGGCTTGCCCTATAGCTCAGCACCTGGTGACACGCGGTCTCGACTGATTCATTGATGGCGTTCAGACGTACGAATGGTCAGGTCCTTACCAATATGGATGTGTTCTACACTCTTGTGTACATGTTTATCGCCGCGTCGATACCTGTTGCGATCGGCACAATGCTGATAGCCTGGACACGACGGCGAGAAGGGGATTCTCCTTACTGCTCACTTTGCGGACAAAACGTTACCGGCGTAACCAGCGGCAAGTGCCCGGAATGCGGCGGCGAATTGACGAGCGAGCGAGTTGTCGTCGGGAGGCTTCGATTCCGTCGAGGACCATTATGGGTTGGCATTCTGTTTATCTTCCTCGGAGGGATGTTCGCGTTGTCGGTGCCGATTGCACTGAACGGTATGAGGCTCGCCGCTCAAGAAGTTGCCAAGCGGGGGACGACCGGCTCGGCTCAGGCACAAGGATCCTCGGCGGCGATGCAGCGACAAAACGGCGACAACTGAAAAGGCAGCGAGACTCTCTGTATGGTAACGCCCTTTCAGGGCTGGATGAATTATTGGGAACGAAATCCCAGGGTTGCGCTCCGCCCGCTTCGCGGTCTTCGCTGACCCTGGGCTGAATTGTGTCACTCCTTCGGAGTGTTTCTTGCTGATGAATGCGACGAGACTAACAGCGATTGCGATCTTGTTTGCGGCTTCTGGTTGTTCGCAGAAACGTGCGACGTTTGAGACCGATGCGGCGGGCGCCACGGCATTTCCGACCAGCGGACCACTCGCGGATGCCTATGACGCCTATGCTCAGAATCGCTATCGCAACGTGATCACGGAATGCGACAGCGCGATCATTCGGAATCCGAATGACGCGGAGGCTCATCTGCTGCGCGGCGTCTCTTACGTTGTCTGCGACGAGATCTACAACGGGATCGAGGATTTCGCCGAAGCGTTTCGATTGAATCCTGCGTACCAGGATCACGATCGCAGGCAGGATCGGGCGCACGATCTTTACATGGACGCTGTTGTGCGGCTGGACACGACGTCGATGCTCAAGCCGCGGTACGCGGACGCCTTCAACCTGCGGGCGACGGAGCGTATGCGGATTGATGACTTTGAGAATGCAATCCAGTGCACGTCGGAGGCGATTCTGCTGATTCCCAATCATGCGAAGTCTTACATGACGCGTGCTGATGCGCTCTTTGCGCAGGGGAAGACGGACGCGGCCGTCGCCGATCTGCGGCGCGCGGCGGAGTTGAAGCCGGCGTATGTTCCGGTCATCGTCGACACGTGTCAGCGCCGGGCGACTGTCGAGCGGACGGCGGGGCGGGATAACGCTGCGCGGCAGTGCCTTGAATTGGTCGAGCAGCTACGCTCGCGCTGATTGAGCGGTTTACGATACATCGTCTGAATCGTGCGAGCAGCGAAAGCGCGCAGAGCTGCGACAGTCATGGAGGGGTGACAACTGGGGCGGGTGATTCGTGCACTGCTCGGAAGTCATTCCTTTGGTGAAATCCGCCTCCGGCAGGAAGGTTTGGGACTCGGGCCCGAACGTTATCTTTGATGCAAACTGCGGTGTTTTCACGAGTCGCTTAACAGCATGTCACTTACCGTCGACAATGCGCCGCTTCCGGTTGGCCATGCAATCGTCGGAGAGAATTCGGCGCTTGCCGGAATACGGATCGCGCTCGCAGAGGAATGCCCGGTTTGCCAATACAACCTCGAAGGCCTTCCACTGAGGTATACGTGTCCCGAATGCGGTTTTGAGTACGAGCCGGATATGCTCGTCTTTGGGAGGTTATCGCGCAGGAGTTTTCAGCGTTTCGTCAGACACATGTCGTGGTTTTTTATCTACGTGATTGCTCTCGTTGCATGGACTGGTTATGCCGCGGTCGATGGCGATCTTGGGACAGTCGGGCCGATTGCGCTGATGGGTCTTTTCACAGTCATTGTCGCCGCATTTCGGATGGACAGTTGGGTGATCGTGCGATCGGAAGGAATCCAGTGGCAAAATGGGCGCCCTGGGATACGCGATATTCCGTGGGACGACGTGACGCAGGTTAAGCTCTCGCAGTCGAGAATGATCGTCGTGCGGTGCAAACAGCGTTGGTGGGGGGAGCCATTTACGGCGTTGATGAACAACGGCAAGACGATCCGAGTTCGCGAGGCGATTCTGGCGGATCTTCGCAAACGCTGGATTGCCGCGCTGACCAGGAAAGGCGTAGCGAGTGAAGTTCCCTTGATGAGGGATTCCGACGCCGATGTCTTTCGAGATCAGTATGGCGTGAAAGTGAATGGCCATTGTCCTGCGTGTCCCGGGCGAATGAGGCGGGAAGGTCATGCGGCCCTGGTTTGTGATCGTTGTCTCTCCGCGTATCGAGCCGGCGCTGTTGCGCTACGGTTTGTCGATCGACCGACGGCGCCGTGGCACCCTTTTGTACTGTCGCTGCTGATTGTCATCGCGTTTCCCGTCACGGGCGCGATGGTTGATATCGGCTATCGGTTTTCGACGGGACTGGGTGCATGTGTGTCAGTCGTGTTGTTGATTCTTGCCGCCATGACGTGGAACTACTTTCGATATCGCCGCCCGCACCTGCTCGTTGTGAATGAACTCGGCGTTCGATGGGATAATGGAAAGATGGATGGGGAGCAAGTTCCATGGGAGTCGATTGAATCCGTCAGATGCCCCTCCGGCGCGAACGTCGTATGTGTTCGGTTGACGAATCTCGACTTGAAGCTGATCCCGGGTGAGTTCTTTAGAGACCGCGCGAAGGCGACGGAATTCGCCGGATTCCTGTCGCATCTGCGGTCGAAAGTGGGCTGAGCGGGTTCGGGAAATATGATGCATGCGGCTGGTTACCCAATGAATGCCGGCTGCGATAGAATTCCGACAAGACGTGTGTTATCGATTCACGGATTCTGACTGCGTGAGACCCTTTGCATGACTGTCTCTTACAACACATTCGAACGCCTGAAAGACAAGGGGCTCGCCCACTTCAAGAATGGCGAGTACACGGCGGCCAAGCCTTATCTCATGCAGGCGGCGGATGCGATTATCAAGATCGCGGCCGAGACCGACAGCCCGAAGCAGCGCGATCGTCGCAAGGCGATGGCGGCGGAGTTGATTGAGTTCGCCAGGCTCTGCGACAAACGCCACGATCAGAAGCGCACGAATCGTCGCGCGGCGGCCAACGAGGACGACGAGAACAAGACGAACGCACAGGACTGGATCGTTCGTGAGAAGACGGACATCAGCTTCGACGACATTGCCGGCCTGGAGGACGTGAAGCACGAGATCCGTCTGAAGATGATCTATCCGTTCCGGCATCCGGAACTGGCCAAGCAATACGGCATCGGCGTCGGCGGCGGTTTGCTACTGTATGGACCGCCGGGGACGGGCAAGACGATGATCGCCAAGGCGGTTGCGAACGAGATTCAGGCGACGATGTTCGTCATCAGTCCGTCTCAGATTCTGAGCAAGTGGGTCGGCGAGGCGGAACAGAATATCACGAAGCTGTTCAAGGCCGCGAAAGAAGAGCCGAAGGCCGTCATCTTTATTGATGAGATTGAAGCGCTCGTGCCGGCGCGGCGCAGTTCGCAGAGCACGGTCATGACGCGCGTCGTTCCGCAGATTCTTCAGGAGATTGAGGGCTTCGATCGCAAGGGCGATCGACCTTTGCTGTTTGCGGGAGCGACGAATGAACCCTGGGCGCTGGATTCTGCGATGATGCGACCCGGGCGGTTCGATTCGAAGATCTACGTTCCGCTGCCCGACGAGCCGGCGCGTCACAAGCTGTTGGAAATCTATCTGGGGAAGAAGCCGCTGGCGGATGACATCGATTTCGCCGAACTTGTTGGGCTGCTCAATGGGTACAGCGGGGCGGACATCAAGGCGATCGCCGGCAAGGCGGCGACGCTGCCCTTCATGGATGCAGTGGGCGGGGCGGAACCGCGGCCGATCAATCGCGATGACGTACTGGCCGTGATCCAGATGATCCGGCCGAGTGTCCGTGAGAAGGATCTCGTGAGGTTTCGCGAGTTTGCGGCGGCGAATTGAGGCGTTCATCGGCCGGGCGCCACGCTCCCCCTTCAATGGAAGGTTGCCAGACAGGCAGCTGCCACGTTTGGGTACGCGCTAACGGACGGCGTTCACTCCGCCGCGGCATGCTTGCCTTGAAGGGCAAGGCTGTCCGGGAATTCGTCCCCTTCGAACTTCGCACTCGACATTCGCCCGGAGGGCGCACGGTCGTTGCCAGGGACTTCAGTCCCTGGGTGACAAGTTCGATTGACAATTGCCGCCCGGAAGGGCGGACGTCGCGCGCGTCCTCCGGACGCCATGTTCATTACGCCATAACAAGACCGGGGATTGAAATCCCCGGCTATGTTCATGCGCCCTCCGGGCGAAATACGACGCAATTTTCGGTAGCGACGATCTCTAAATCCCGGACAGTTTCGCCTTGAAGGGCAAGCATGGCACCCCTGCACTGCTTGAAAGCAGTGGCACCTGGTACAATAAGGGCAACCAGCGACACTGGGTGACAAGCACCCAGTGGCACCCGACAATGCGGTCCCTACAATCTTCTGCGATTTGAATAATTCCCACCCCGATCGGCCGCGTACATACTGAGATGCCGGGGAGTCGCCGGCGGAACGCTGTTGTATGAGGCGCCCAACAGGAATCGTTAGAATAAGACCGACATGAGCACGCGATTCGAACTCGACAATCTGACGCGCGACAATGATTTGATCGCGCAGGCCGCTTTTCCGAACGAGTTATTCTCCTTTATGACGCGGCAGGCGGTTGTGCCACCGACGTGTGTCGCGCTGGTCGAGACCCATGGCGGTCAGCCTTATCTCGTGTCCGCAGGCAAGCCGGTTGAGGCCGAAGGGACGCGCGAAGTGCTTTTTGTCCGATGCGTTCCTTTCGAATTCAGCTACGAGTTTGCCGACTTCGAATCTTCCGACGGGTTTCGATTCTCAGGGCGGGTTGATCTCACGGTTTCCGTCGTTCCGGATCGAACGGAGCTGGCGTCGTTCAAGCGCGAGCTCGTCGGCAGCAATCGCATTGTGAACCATGAGCGGCTGCGCCGTCATTGCGAAGAGGCGGTGCAGGCCGGGCTCGCGCGATTCATGTCGGCGCGTCCCGCCGAGCAGCTGGTGCGGCCCGACGTCTGGGAGGAATTCGATGCGGTCCTCGCGGAGTCATTCAAACAGGTCGGCTTTTCGTCGGGCCTTGCGCTGGGTCGAGATCCGCGTTTGTCGCTGAAGTCGACGGCATACGAGGAGTCGCGCAGTGCAGCGAGGGCTGCGGAAATTCGACGAGAGCGCGAGCAGGAGGAGGCGCGTCGTCGGCAGGAAGCGGTGGCGGCGAGGGATCAGCATTTGACGGATCTGGGTGCGATGCTCGCGAAGGTTCGCGACATGGCGGATGCGACGGGGGCGCTGGACGTCGCCGAGATGATCAAGAGCTTCAGCGCCGAACATCGTGGCGAGCTTTATCAGGGCCTGCTGTCGATGGACAAGGCAGTGAAGGCGACCGAGCGGATTCTTGTCGTCGCGGGCAGTTCTCTTGTTTGGTTTGATCCCGCCAAGCCGCAGGAGATGGCTCGAAAGCAGAAATTGCCGAAGGACGATATCGGCTCGCTTCGATCCGTGCGCGTCGTGGAGTCGCAGGGGGCTCAGCGGATACTCGTCGGTGCGCGCAACGGCGTTCATGTTCTCGATGCGGACGGCGAGATACTCTACACGTGTATTCTCCACGGTCGCCCCGAGCTTCGTGGCGGGTTCAATGCGGCGACGATGATCGGGACGGACGTCTTCGCGACGCATTCCGAGGTCGGTCTCGTTCGTTGGCGAAAGGACTCACCTGAAACGGCAATTCACTGCCTGGAGCACCTGACGGAAGGCTGTCGCAGCGTGCGCGACGTGCAATGCGACGACAGCGGTCGCATCTGGCTCGGCGTCGACAACATCGTCGTTTCGTGGAACCCGAAGGCAGACGATTCGGACAACGCCGCCGGTGCACCGGACGAAGTCACGACGCTATCCGTCGCCGATGGGTACGCAACGGCGGGCCTGAAGAACGGTGCGATCGTTCGTTGGCTGACGGACGACATGAAGCACATGGAGACGCTGCGCCGACATACGGGCAGCCCCGTTCGTTCGGTCGCCTGGCTCAGCGGCGGCGGCATTCCTCGGCTACTTGTGGGCGACAGTCGGCCATACCTCGAGTTGATGGTGCTGGGCGATTCCTATCACGGTCAATACCGCTGCCTGCATGAAATGCGATGGGGGTTCGCGGCGGAGGATATCGTCGTAGGCGTCAACGAACCGCGCGATACGTTTATTCTCTGGAAGAAAAACACGCCGGATCAACCTGCCGCGCACGTGTCGGTTCGACGATTGACAGGGCGTTCGATTCAGGATGTGGCGCTGCTTTGATTGCCATTTGAACGCCAGAGGAAAGCAATGCAGGTGATGTCGGGCAAGAGGCGACGAACTAACCTGTAATTCGAACGTGATTCGCGTCGTCATCCTCGCCGTCTTGCGCATCCAGATCGTCATCCGAATCTTCAAACGTCTCGCCGAAGTCCAGCGGGTCGTCGTTGGGTATCGCCATTTCGTGCACAATTCTTCGGCCCATTAGTTTGGCGATTCCCGATCGTATCGGGCCGGAGAGGGCATACGCCGCGGTTCCGATTGCCAGCGTGATTTCCGGATCGACGACGAGTGCGATGAGCAGCACTATGACAATCGACACCACTTGCCAGAAGGGCCGGCGACCGCGCAGGACGGCGTTGACCATGTGCGGATAGCGGAACGGGCTGACCATGAGCAGGCCGAGCAATAGAGCGAACGGCGGCATGAGTCGTTCGATGACGACGATCGATTTGGCGTGAATGATCTCCGGCAGCAGATGTTCGTGTAGCAGCACGGCCGCGATGATGGCGCCCGCGGCGCCTGGTGAAGGCAGACCGCGAAAGTCCATGTGGGCCGATTCATCTTCTTCGTTCTCGACATTGAATCGCGCGAGCCGCATTGCGGTACAGCAGACATAGATGGCCGCCATGACCCATTCTGCACGCCAGTAGGCGCGTTCGAGGCGCGTCAGGGCCACCATCTCGCTGAAGATGGCCGGCTTGGCGATCATCAGCACGAGGCACGCCGGCGCGACGCCGAAGCTGACGATATCGGCGAGTGAGTCGAGCTGGGCGCCGAACTCGCTGGTCTTGCGTGCGAGGCGCGCGAGGCGACCGTCGATGGCGTCGAAGAACATGCCGAGGATCAGGAAGCACGCGGCTGCGCTGAGATACGTGGAGAAGAGGGCGATGACTTTTTCGGGGCCGTTTTCCGAAACTGCGACAGGCGCCGCGGCGGCCTGCGCGCTGAGCATGCAGAGGTAGATCGCGCCGAGACCGCAAGTGAGGTTGCCGAGCGTCGCCAGTGAGGGGAGCACGCCGACGGTCTTCAGGATGCGTTCGCGACTGCGTGCGCGTCGGATGTCGTGTGGGTCATGTCGCATACGTGTTGCCTCAGAATCGCTTCGTGTCGATGGCCCCGCAGAATCAATCGGCCGGCTATCTTGTCGCCTGGCCGGGACGCATGAGGATCGTCGCACCGCCCTTGACTACATCGCCCAGCTTTACCGCCGGCTCAAGCCCGGAGGATGCGGGAACGATGAGATCCGTTCGCGAACCGAATTTAATCATGCCGAATCTGTCGCCGCGCGTCACGCGGTCGCCCACGTCGATGTGACAGACGATTCGACGGGCGATCAATCCGGCAATCTGGCGAACGATGATCGGACCATAGTCGGCGTCCGGATCGATCGTGATGCTGTTTCGTTCGTTGCGCATGCCCGATTCGGGATGTCGAACGTCGAGGAACTCACCCCGTTCGTATTGCGTTGCAACGACGCGTCCATTGCACGGCGCACGGTTTACATGCACATTGAAAACGGAAAGGAAGATGCTGACTTTCAGAACCGGCTCGTCGATGCCAGGCCATCCGTCCAGTCGGGCGACTTCCGTGATCTTTCCGTCGGCCGGCGAGACCATCAGACCGGGGTCCGACGGAATCGAGCGCGGCGGATCGCGGAAGAACGAGAGTACGAAACCCCACGTGGCCAGCAGCGGCACGGCGCCGATCCACCACCATGGCGATATCGTGACGGCGGCCCATGCGCAAGTAATACCGCCGGCGCCGAAGGTCAACGTCGTGATCGCCACTTCCTTGAAACCGTCTCGCGTAATCAATGCACCACCTGAACCGAACGGATTGCAGTTTTCGCCGCCTTCCTTCAGGCTGCGTGCAAAGCCGAATTATACGGGCTATGTCAGAATCGCGCGGTTCGCTCGGCGACGCGGTTTGTTTCGGGCGTGTCCTGATGACTCGATCTGGGGCCGGGCGCAGGCGAGTTCCGGATCACCCACATTGACAGCCGGCGCGATTGTTTCGCGCCGGCGCGGCGTCCGTGGAGGCCTATCGAATCCCCCAGTCGAAATCGATACCGAAGATGACTCGGATCGGATAGGTCAGGAGGAATCCCAAGAGCCTGGGCAGGAACGTGAAGAACGCTTCGAATGACATGGCTGACCTCCCGTGCAAGTTGCGAGGAAACCAACGAAGCATGACGAAATAGGGCTTCGATTCGTGAGTCCTGAAGCCTCGATGTGGCGATATGCTCTGGCGCTGGAATATAGCGGTCAGCCCGCGAGACTTCCGCCGCCGGCGGGACGGGCAATCATGACGATGGCAATCTGGCGGGTCTCTTTGGGGGGGGCGGATTCCGGAAAGCTCCGGCCGTTGGGAATCCGAGTATTGCGGGGCGGATTCGGATGTCGCCGGTGGCTATCTCGCCCCGAGCGAATCGATGCGTTCTTCGACTGTGTCGATGTTGGTGATGCGTATGCCGAAGTGTTCATTGACCTTGACGGCGACGCCGGCGCCGATTTTGCAGTTGTTGATCATCAGGTCGAGTTCTTCATCGACTGTGCGATCGAATTCGAGGATCGTGCCCGGTCCCATTTTCATGATCGAGCTGACCAGCATGTTGCGGCGGGCCAGCCGGACGATGACGGGCACTTTCAGCTTGAGGATGCGTTTCACGTGAGCGCCGACGGGTCGCGGCGGTGCGACCGTCGCTTGGGCAGGACGGGCGGCGACAGCGGTCCCGGACGGGGCGTGACTTGGCGTCGAATCACCGCCATGAAGTTGACCGACATCTTGGGCGAGCTCGTCGACGGCTTGCTGTGCATCCCGCAAGACGGCATCGATATCTTCTTGCGAGAACATGCAGCCGGGTCCGTCCTTTTTGTCGATGCGGCGAATGAGAGGCTTCGTCCCGAATCCGGTAGAAACCCTTGCTCTGTCGGATTTTATCGGCCCGATTCAGGGTGGACTTGAAGGCGTGATCGGCATCTGAGACGGCGCGGCAAAAACCGCCGGACTCATCGGCGAAAGCGGCGCGTAAAAAGAAAAAACGACCGACTCGCGTGGCGATCGGTCGTCCTTCGAATGCTAAACCGTTGCTGACTTTTACTTGATTCGGCCAATGATGACGCAGGCGTTGTGTCCACCGAAGCCGAACGAGTTGCTCAGGGCGATATCGACGCGCGCGTCCTGTGCCGTCAGCGGCGTGTAATTCAAATCGCACGCGTCGTCCTGGTTTTCCAGATTGATCGTCGGTGGAATGACGCCGTTGCGAAGCGCCTGAATCGATGCGACGAGCTCGACGCCTCCGCTGGCCCCGAGCAGGTGCCCGACGGCGGATTTGGTGCTGCTGATCGCGACTTTTTTGGCGTGGGCTCCAAACACCTTCTTGATGGCGAGCGTTTCAGCGATGTCACCGAGCGGCGTGCTGGTGCCATGTGCGTTGATGTAGTCCACGTCGTCCAGGTTGATCCGAGCATCCTGGACGGCGAACCGCATGGCGGCCGACGCACCGATGCCCGCTTCCTGCGGTTGCGTGATGTGATAGGCGTCGGCGCTGGTGCCGAAACCGAGGAGCTCGCAGAGGATGTTCGCGCCGCGTTTCTTCGCGTGCTCATACTCCTCAAGCACGACCATTCCCGCGCCTTCTCCCATGACGAATCCGTCGCGGTCCTTATCGAAGGGTCGCGACGCCCGCTTTGGATCGTCGTTTCGCGTGGACAGCGCCTTCATCGAGGCGAAGGCCGACATGCCGAGGGGCGTCAGTGCGGCCTCGGAGCCTCCGGAGATGACGACATCGACGTCACCGCGACGAATCGCGTGCATTGCATCGCCCATGGCGTTGGTCGCGGATGCGCAGGCCGTGCCGACGGCCGTGCTTGGACCGCAGGCCCCCAGCATGATCGAGATGTTTCCGCTGGCGGCATTGCTCATCAGCTTGGGAATCGTGAACGCGGAGACTTTGCTGGGGCCTTTTTCGATGAGCCGCTTGTGCTGCTCCTCGAGCTCGGAGATTCCGCCGATGCCGGTTCCCGTGATCACGCCGAAACGCGTCGGGTCAACGAGGCCACCGTCGGCGAGGCCGCACTGCATCCACGCGCTGTGCGCCGCCACGATCGCCATCTGTGCGAATCGATCCAGGCGTTTCGCCGATCGCTTGTCGACGACGGGCTCCGGCGTGAAATCCGTGCACTCGCCGCCGAATTTGACGTCGAATTCCGTGGTGTCGAATAGCTCGATCGGGCGGATTCCCGATTCGGAAGCGATCAGACGCTCCCAGAATTGGTCCACCTGATGACCGAGGGGGCTGACCAGCCCCATCCCCGTGATGACGACGCGACGCCGTTCGGACATGCTGATTGTGCCTTTGGGGGGCCAAAGCGCGTGCCGGCAAATGCCGACTTACTCGCTCTTGCTGCCCTGGTGCTTGTGAATGTACTCGACAGCAGCGCCGACGGTCTGGATCTTCTCCGCTTCCTCGTCGGGGATGCTCAATTCGAATTGGTCTTCGAACTCCATGACGAGTTCGACGGTATCCAACGAGTCCGCGTTCAGATCGTTCACGAATGACGTGTCTTCGGTGATTTCACCTTCGTCCACGCCCATTTGTTCACTGACGATCTTCACGACCTTGTCCCGAATCTCTTCCTTGGAAAGCGCCACTACTTTATTCTCCATCATCTAGACTCTCATTCATGAGGGTGACGCAATTGATCACCCGATTGTGACACCTCGACGAGGCTTCACTCGGCCGCCTTTCAGCGACGGCCCATCACATATGCAGACCGCCGTCCACGACGACGATCTGTCCATTGATATAACTGGCTTCGGTCGAAGCGAGAAACGCAACGACTGCCGCAACCTCCTCGGGCTCGCCGAACCGCTGCAACGGGATCAGGGGCCGTACGCCCTCTTTCACCTTTTCTGACAGCACGCTCGTCATGTCCGTCTTGATGAATCCCGGTGCAACGGCATTGCAGGTGACGCCGCGCTTCGCGAGTTCCTTCGCGACTGACTTCGTCAGCCCGATGACACCCGCCTTACTGGCGGCGTAATTCGCCTGACCGGGATTGCCCATGATGCCCGAAACACTCGTGATATTGATGATGCGGCCGCGACGCGCTCGAACCATGACTTTGCCAACTTCGCGCGTCAGCAGGAAAACCGCCTTCAGATTCGTCTGGATCACGTTGTCAAACTGTTCGTCCGTCATGTTCATGACGAGACCGTCGGCCGTGATGCCGGCGTTGTTGACCAGGATATCGATCCGGCCGAACTCCTCGGCCATCGCCTCCACCCACTTTTCGACGATCTGAGAGTCGGTCACGTCCAGCGCCTGCGTGACGATGCGGCCCGGCAACTGCTGATCCGCAGCGGCGGTCGCCGTCTCCCGAAGTCGATCCGCGTCCCGTGCGCACGCGAGCACTGTCGCGCCGCCCGCGGCGAGCTTCAGACATATCTCGCGACCAATACCGCGCGAACCGCCGGTCACGATGGCCACGTTGTCACGAAAATCAGGCATCAAGCCTCCTCACACGTCTCTGTGAATTTCAGCCCGCACTCAGTCGCTGCGGTTCGAGCGTTCAGTCCATCCCCGAGACTACGCCGGAACCTTCTCCAAGGCTGCTGCCGCGGAAAAATTCAGTGCCTTCGCGGATCGGTCAATCTTCCGCATGAGGCCTGTCAGCACGCGGCCGGGACCGACTTCGATGAAGCGGTCAAAGCCCTCAGCGACGAGTCGCTCGATCGACGCCTGCCAACGAATCGGCTTGGCGACTTGCTCCCGCAACAGGCCTCGGACCGTATTCGGGTCTGCATGATAGTCAGCAGACACGTTGGACACCACTCCCAGCGTGCCGGAAGTGATCTCGGTGTCGCGAAGCGCCAATTCCAGGCCGTCAACGGCCGGCTGCATGAGCGGTGAATGAAACGCGCCCGCGACAACCAGCGGAATCGCCCGCGCCCCATACTTTTCAGCGACGGCCACGGACCGATCGCAAGCCTCTTTGCTGCCGGAAATTACGATTTGCCCCGCACAGTTGAAATTGGCCGGCGCCAGAACGTCGCCATCCGCTGCTTCGGCGCAGATTGTATTCACCACGGCTTCGTCCACACCCATGATCGAAACCATGCCGCCTCGCGAGCTTTCGGCGGCCGCCTGCATGAGCCGGCCTCGCTCGGCGACGAGCTTGAGTCCGGCCTCGAATCCGAACCAGCCGGCGAGGTGCAGGGCGGTATATTCTCCCAGGCTCAATCCGGCCATCGCTGTCGGCGCCCACTCATCCACGAGGCCGCGTTCCTTGCACGCCTCCCAGATCGCGACCGACGTCACGAAGATCGCGGGTTGCGACGCATCCGTTGCATTGAGCCGTTCCGCCGGTCCTTCGAAGCAAAGCGTCGTCAGGTCCCAGCCGAGGATACGATTGGCATCGGCGTAGACCTTTCGGGCGGCGGCTGAAACGTCCGCGACGTCCTTGCCCATGCCGACAACTTGCGATCCCTGTCCTGGAAAGATGATTGCAGTCTTGCTCACGATCGTTGATTCCCGTTCCTCTCCGCTTGAGCGACTGCCCTCGCGGAATATTTCTCTCGTGCGGTGGGCTCTAGACCCGCAGCAGCGCAGATCCCCAGGTAAAGCCGGCTCCAAACGCGATCAGGAGCAGGAGATCGCCCGATTGGATTCGACCTGAACGGAAGCACTCGTCAAGACAGATCGGGATCGATGCGCCCGACGTGTTTCCGAAACGGTCGATATTCATGTACACGCGATCTTCAGGCAGTCCCATGCGTTCCCGCGCGGAATTGATGATCCGCAAATTCGATTGGTGCGGAATCACGAGCTTGATGTCGTTTGGATCGACGCCCGTTTCAGACAGCGTCTGATCGACGAGATCGTGATTGCGCTTGACCGCTTTCTTGTACACTTCGCGGCCGTTCATCTTTACGTAGTGAAGTCGTTCATTCAGCGTCATTTGCGACGTCGGTACGCGCGAGCCGCCAGCCGGCACGTGGAGCATCGAATCGCCGCTGCCTTCGGCGCTCATGATCGAGTGAAGCAAGGCCGGCCCCGACGTATCGGGCGTGCCCGAAATGACGGCCGCCCCCGCGCCGTCGCCGAAGAGGATCGCCGTCGCGCGATCTTCCATATCGGTGATGATCGTCATGACTTCCGAGCCGATGACCAGCACGTTCTGGTATCGCCCCGTGTTGATCATCGCGCCGGCCGTCAGCAGCGAATAGACGAAACCGCTGCACGCGGCGACGAGGTCGTAGGCGGGCACCGGCTTCGAACAGAGTTCCTGTTGTACGAAACACGCAGTTGAAGGCAGGATCGCCTCGGGCGTGATTGTCGCGACGATGATCAGATCGATGTCGTCGGGCGTGAGGCCTGCGGCTTCAATCGCCAACCGGCTCGCCTTGACGGCGAGGCCCGCAGTCGTTTCGCCCTTTGCAGGGTTTGCATAGCGCCGCTCAATGATCCCCGTGCGTTCGCGGATCCACTGATCGTTCGTTTCAAGACGGCTTTCGAATTCCCGATTGTGAACGACGCGCTCAGGGACGGCGCGACCGGTTCCGGAGATCCTGATCCCCAGCGGCTCATGCATCCGCGCTGACCTCCGAAATACGTGACAGGATGATGCGATTCAGGTCCTTCCTGACGAAATCGGCTGCGATTCGAACGGCATTGTAGATGGCCCGTCGGCCGCTGCTGCCGTGACAGATAATGCACGAACCATTGACGCCCAGCAGCGGTGCGCCGCCGTATTCGCTGTAGTCGTGCCGTTCCCAGATCCGGCCGAAGATCGGCTCGATCCGCTTGAACAACTCTTCGCTTTCCGATTTGACTTCGTGACCGATCGTCTTGAAGAGCCCTTCAGCGAGACCCTCCGTCAGTTTCAATACGACGTTGCCGACGAATCCGTCGCAAACGCCGACTTCGCAGGCGCCGCTGAACAGCTCGCGTCCCTCGACATTGCCGACGAATTCGATCGTTGGATCAGCGCGGAGCAATTCGTTGGTTTTCTTAACCAGGGGACTGCCCTTGACGTCTTCACCGCCGACCGAGATCAGGCCGACGCGAGGATTCTTGATGCCCAGAATTTCAGAGGAGTAAGCGCAGGCCATCTGCGCGTATTGCAGCAGGTGCGACGGCTTCGGCGAGACATTCGCGCCCGCATCGCAGACTGTCAGCGGACCCGCAAACGTCGGGAGCACGACGGCGATTCCCGGCCGAAGCACGGGCCCCAGCGATTTCATTCGTAATTGGCACGCGGCCGCGCACGCCCCCGTGTTTCCGGCGGAAATGACGGAATCCAATTCACCTTCCGCCGCCATTTTTGCCATGATGGCGATCGATGACTTGCGCTTCTGGCGAAGTGATTCGACTGGGGAATCGTCCATCTCGATCACTTCGGGAGCGTGGACGATTTCGATTCGAGAATCCGGTTGCGCCGGCAGATATCGATGAATGTCGCCTTCGCGACCAATGAGCACAAGGCGATCGTCCGGGCCGAGAAACTTCAAGCCCTGGACGCCGCCGAGTACGATTTCTTCGGGCGCATGATCGCCGCCCATCGCGTCGATGCCGATGCGCATGTGTGACTAAGCCTCGTCGGCTTCCACTTTGAGGGAAATGCGTCCGTTGACGTACCCGCAATCCATGCAGGCACGATGAGGAAGCCGTGCCGCACTGCATTGCGGGCATTCGACGAGGTTCATCGGGCGAAGTGCGTGATGCGACCGACGCGACCTTTTACATGACTTGGAAACTTTTCGCTTGGGTACCATTGCTCACCTGCAAACGCCGACAACACACGGCGTCCAAAAAACTCGGCCCGTGGTTCGGGCGTTGCGCGCGGTCCGATGCCGCGACCATGTAGCAGCTCGCTGCGAAACTTGGCAATCTATTCGACCGCCGACAAACTGTCAAGCGTGTGATAATGTCCATAAGTGGTTGCGGGGCAGGAGGTTACCTCTGATCTTCGCGGCCGGGGAATTGCGGCGGTCATTGGCGTCACGGGATGGCACTCCTCGATGACATGTCGGTTGACGCCCATTTTCTCGCTGGCTAGCGTCGCCGGCATCATGTTTCGGGTCCGCGCCAACGCGATTTCCCGTTGCTCGGGGGCCTTTCGGGGCGCATTCGCTGTCCGCGGACCCGTGGTGTCGGATCGAATCATCGTCCATTTCACAAGAGAGGTGACCCGATGAAGCATTCCAGTTTTCGCGTGAATTCTCTGGTCGGGCTGTTGGCGTCCATCACATTCGTCGTCCCTGTGCTCGGCGTTGATGGTGTACCTATCTGGCGGCAGTCGGTTGTCTCGCCCGCCGGGGCCGACGCGTTCGTGACGTCGCCCTCCCTCGCTTTCGACCATTTCGGCGGACCGTCCGTCGCATGGTCCCGATTTTCGACGATCGGCGGCAACAATACGGTCTATCGGTCCGAGCTACTCGGCCTGGGTCTTTGGGCGCATCGCTCCGTCGCCAGCGGGTTCGGGCTCGGCGCGGCGACTTCGTTGTCATTCGATCGCGCCGAGCGGCCGATCGTCGCGTGGACGACAAGCGGCAACGAAGTCCATGCCGACTTCAACAATGGTCAAGTGACGGGTCTCGTCGGTGCTGATGCGGGCGGTTCGGGGCAGGCGCTTTCGATCTCGCACGATCTGGCCGGGAATCTTCGAGGCGTTTACTGCGGCGCGGATGCGGGCAACCTTCGGAGCGTGGATTTCGACAACGTGGGTTTTTCGAGCCTGTCGCTCACGACGGTGCCGGGCGTGCAGGAAATTGTTGACGCGCAACTGGTCACGGATCATGTGGGCCTTCGACATGTGATCGCTCGCGCCGAACTGCCGGGCGGTATGGAAGGCGTTGTTGTTGCGTCGGAGCCCAGCTTCCCGGCGAGCTGGCCCGTTGCGACGCTAGCTTCAGCGGGCAGCGTCGGCGGCGTATCCGTTGCAACGAATCCCGCCAATGGCCGCGTCGGCGTCGCATACTCGACGACGGACGGCGGCACGTCGAGGCTTGTGTATGCGGAGATGCACGATTTCGCCCTTGAGACCACAGTCCTTTTTCAGACATCGACATCCATCTATGAGGATGTGTCGCTTGCGTACGATCTTTCCGACGGTCGTCCCGCCATCGCGTTTGAAGAGAATGTGCTCGCCGGCGGCGAATCTTTGAGTCTTGCCTATGTCGATGGCGCGCAGCAATGGCAGACGAGCCTGATCGACGACTCCATCCGGCTTGACGCGCCCGGTGCGATGTTGAAACCCAGTCTTGCCTTCGACGACTACGGCACGAGCTATCCTGCGGTCGCCTATGTTGACGACGACGGTGCGCTGACAGTCGCCTTCGATCCGCCGGCCGTACCGGAGCCCGCTTCGTTCGTTCTGCTCCTTGCCGCCGCCGCGATGATTCGTGGCCGCGGTTGCCGCGGTTGGCATTGGGCCGACTGACCACATTTCGGTAGAACTGCGAATCGGTGATCGGGAGCTCCGCGGTAGACATTTGCCGGTGGTTCGTGCATAGAGTTCTTTGTTGCAGCGGACGGTCGCATGGTTGCCCGTCGCGGAAGACGCAGCACGGTTGCAGGTTGTACGGCACTCGATCGCTCGACGGTTCGATGTGCGGCTGACGCACAGTCGGGGAATTGCATGCAGAACCTCTCGCCCAACGCCAAACGGGATTTGTCTTTCATCGGTCTCGCCGTCTTCGTGAGCATCGGAATCTGGAGTCCGGGTTGGCAGGCGCCGATCTGGCAAACGATCCTGCTGTACGCCCTGGCGCTGGTATGCCTTTTTCCAGCCATCAAGAATGCCAAGGAGACGGGTCTCGATCCGATCGGCAACGCCATTGTTCCCGTCATTTCCGGCGTGCTGATGATGCTCTCGGCCATCAGCTACTTTCTCTGGGAGATGTTCTTCCGGTATTAGGCGTGCGTTCTGCGCGACTCTCCGGCTTCCGGGAACGGCTGCGGCGTTGTTGGCGCGTGCGATTCTGCATATCATGGCCGCGCTACAAACGGCTTTGACACACCTTTGATTCGAACCACAGGCGGAGGCACGCGCGACATGGCTGGCAGCAAGATCACTCTCGGTTCCGGCGGCAAGATCAACGTTCCCGATCGACCGATCATTCCTTTTATTGAAGGCGACGGGACGGGGCCGGACATCTGGCGATCGACGGTGCGCGTGCTGGATGCGGCGGTCGACAAGTCTTCCGGCGGCAAGCGCAAGATCGAGTGGATGAAAGTGCTCGCGGGCGAGGAGTCCTTCAACAAGGACGGCAACTGGCTGCCCGATGCGACGCTGGACGCCTTCCGCGAGTACCTCGTCGGCATCAAGGGGCCTTTGACGACACCGGTCGGCGGCGGCATCCGCTCGCTGAACGTCGCGCTGCGGCAGCAGCTGGATCTCTACGTTTGTCTTCGCCCCGTGCAGTACTTCAAGGGCGTGCCGAGTCCGGTCAAGGCGCCGGAGAAGACGGACATGGTGATCTTCCGCGAGAACAGCGAAGACATCTATGCGGGCATCGAGTTCGAGAACGGCACGGACGACTGCAAGAAGTTCAAGAAGCTGTTCGCCGATGCGTTCCCCGATCGCTTCAAGAAGGTGCGTTTCCCCGAGACGGCGGGCTTCGGCATCAAGCCGACGAGCCAGGAGGGCACGCATCGTCTCGTTAAGGCGGCGATGCAGTACGCGATCGACAACGATCGATCGAGCGTCACGCTGGTGCACAAGGGGAACATCATGAAGTTCACCGAGGGCGCCTTCCGCGATTGGGGATACGACGTTGCGAAGAAGGACTTCGGCGCGAAGGAGCTCGACGGCGGTCCGTGGTGCACGATGAAGAATCCGAAGACGGGCAAGGAGATCGTCATCAAGGACGTCATCGCCGATGCGTTCCTCCAGCAGATTCTGACGCGACCTGCCGAGTACGACGTCATTGCGACGATGAACCTCAACGGCGATTACATTTCCGACGCGCTGGCGGCCTGCGTCGGCGGCATCGGCATCGCGCCGGGCGGCAACATCAACTACGACAGCGGCCACGCGATCTTCGAAGCGACGCACGGCACGGCGCCGAAGTACGCGAACCAGGACAAAGTGAATCCGGGCAGTTTGATTCTCTCCGGCGAAATGATGCTTCGATACATGGGCTGGACGGATGCGGCAGACGCAATCATCAAGGGCATGAACGGCGCGATCGGCGCGAAGACGGTGACGTACGACTTCGAGCGCCTGATGGATGGCGCGAAGCTGCTGAAGTGCAGTGAGTTCGGCGACGCGGTGATTCAGCACATGGGCTAGGTGAAGGGATCGAGGATTCTAGGGATCCAGGGATCGAGTGAGTGAGTCTTTCGAGCCGCCGCAGTGATGCGGCGGTTTTTTTCTGCGCGGATGTTCACGTTCTGTTGGATTATCGTGTTGGTCCTGAATGCGCCAGCTTGGCGGGAAGGGATTCCCGCGGGGAGTGGGTGCGAGAAGGGATTCTCGCACCAGGACATCATGATCGCATTGCTCGCCATTTCGGATGAAAATGTGGTGGCTCGGGGGGGACTGCGATGACAAGGTCGGTTACCGCTTGGCGTCGCGAGCCCGTGCACCAGGATGACCCGGGCGTCCGGAGGCGCCGTATCATGTCGCCCGTCGTGGATGGCCGGTCGCAGCGATCGGCCACTCGGCGGAGCACGCAGAGCAGACTCTTTTTGAACGGACGCTCCTTCGCAGGGTTCTTTCGAGCGGGAGGTTCACTCATGCGCAAGATGTATGCAGCGTGTGCCGGGATCGACGTTCACAAGAAGAATGTCGTTGTTTGCCTGTTGAAGGTCGATTCAAAGGGTCAGATCTCGCGCGAGGTCAGGTCGTTTGGAACCTCGACAGGGGCTTTGTTGGAGCTTCTAGACTGGCTGGTGCTGTCGAGCTGTGAGAGCGTAGCGATGGAGAGTACCGGAGTTTATTGGAAGCCGGTATTCAATCTCCTCGATTCGTCGATGGAGGTCGTGCTGGTGAATGCCCAGCATGTCAAGGCACTGCCGGGTCGCAAGACGGACGTAAAGGATTGTGAATGGCTCGCCGAATTGCACTTGCATGGCTTGATTCAAGCGAGCTTTATCCCACCTCGCGAGATTCGCGAATTGCGAGATTTTGTTCGCACGCGTATGACGCTCACGGCCGAGCGGGCAAAGCATGTGAATCGAATTCAGAAGGTGCTCGAAGACGCCAACCTGAAGCTGAGCAGCGTCGCCACCGATGTGCTTGGCGTCTCAGGACGCCTGATGTTGAACGCCATCGTGGCCGGGGAGATCGATCCCGGCATCTTGGCCGATCTGGCGCGGGGCCGAATGCGGTCGAAACGACCTGAGCTTCGCGATGCCTTGACGGGGCGTATTCGTCCACACCATCGCCTCCTGTTGCAGACGCATTTGAATCTAATCGACGGTCTCGATGAAGCGATCGCAACGTTGACGGCGCAGATCGAGGAATGCATGCGCCCTTTTGCAGAGCTTCGTGAACGACTCACGACGATCCCGGGTGTGGGGAACGAAGTGGCGACGGTGTTCATCAGTGAGATGGGTGTGGACATGTCGCCCTGGCCGACGTTTCGACATGCCGCCTCATGGGCCGGGTTGTGCCCGGGCCATCACGAGAGTGCCGGCAAACGCAAAAGCGGCCGTACGCGGCACGGGAATCGATGGATCAAGCAGGTGTTCACGCAGGCCGCATGGTCGGCACAGCGAGCGAACGGTACTTATCTTCAAGCCCACTTTCGAAGGATTCGGTCAAAACGAGGCCCCCGCAAGGCCGCCGTCGCAGTGGCCCACAGCATACTCGTTCGATGCTATCTGCTCGCAAAAACGGGAGACGACTACAAGGACCTCGGTTCAACATACTTTGACGACCGTGCCAAGACGGCCATTACCCAGCGACTGGTTCGAAGACTTAAGAACCTTGGATACCAAGTCGAGTTGACAAACGCAGCTTAGACGAGATTTTCAGAGCAGCCGACGGGGGGTGGGTTCGAGAAGGGGATCTTGCACCAGCTGAGGGGGAGCGTGTGCGAGAGGGGGTTCTCGCACCAGCGGCGCTGTTGTCGTCGATGTTTGCGGTAATTGCGTCGGCGAGTTGGTTGTCTTCGCGCTGGGCAAGTTCGCGGAGTTCGCGAACCATTGCGGCGAGGTCGTCAGTGTGTTCGGCGGCGTCCTTTCGTGAGTTGCGCGGCAGGAGATTGAAGCGGGTGATGACGGCCAGTGCCGTGACGCTGGCACGGTACGCCTCGGTGAGTCGTTGGATCTTGCGGGGACTCGCCTCTTCGAATGCGAGTAGTTCGAGGAGTCCCTGCGCAAGGGCGCGGGTGATCAGGCGGGGGACGTTGTTGTCGGGGTCGGGCATCGCGGCAGCAGTTTCGATAAGCGAGGCTTCGGCGCGGATCCGACGGGCGTAGCGATAGAAGGCGTGGTAGCCGATACCTTGATCCTGTAATTGGAATTGCTCATGCACTTCCTTGATGGTTGCGGGGCGGCGTTCGACGATCGCAATGTTGATTTCGCGCCGGAGAGATGCGTCGATGCGTTTGAAGACGCTGCTGTTGGATTCGCGGGCGAAGGCGAGGTCGAGATTGGTCGGCGTCTTCGTGTTCATGGGCTAACTCCTTTTCAGCGTTCGCTTTGCGAATGTTTGTGCGAAAAGTCAAAAGTGCAATTGCCCGCAAATCGCCGCAAACGCGGCGGGGCAGCCCGATCGGTCGCGTGCGCCAACGCGGTGCAGCGTACCTAATTGTGTACTTGATCGGGGGACCGGGCGGGTTGAGGGGTCGTGGTTCAGCAAAAGTCAGGACAGTTACTACTTTTCCGGCGGCAGCGGATTGCGTGAAGAAAGTAGTAACTGTCCTGGCTTTCTGGTCCTGGCTTTCTGGCTGTCACAAGCGCCTGATGGACGGCGGGACGCTGATGAAGTGCGGCGAGTTCGGCGACGCGGTGATTCAGCACATGGGCTAGGTGAAGGGATCGAGGATTCTAGGGATCCAGGGATCGAGTGAGTGAGTCTTCCGAGCCGCCGCAGTGATGCGGCGGTTTTTTTCTGCGCGGTTGTTCACGTTCTGTTGGATTATCGTGTTGGTCCTGAATGCGCCAGCTTGGCGGGAAGGGATTCCCGCGGGGAGTGGGTGCGAGAAGGGATTCTCGCACCAGGACATCATGATCGCATTGCTCGCCATTTCGGATGAAAATGTGGTGGCTCGGGGGGGACTGCGATGACAAGGTCGGTTACCGCTTGGCGTCGCGAGCCCGTGCACCAGGATGACCCGGGCGTCCGGAGGCGCCGTATCATGTCGCCCGTCGTGGATGGCCGGTCGCAGCGATCGGCCACTCGGCGGAGCACGCAGAGCAGACTCTTTTTGAACGGACGCTCCTTCGCAGGGTTCTTTCGAGCGGGAGGTTCACTCATGCGCAAGATGTATGCAGCGTGTGCCGGGATCGACGTTCACAAGAAGAATGTCGTTGTTTGCCTGTTGAAGGTCGATTCAAAGGGTCAGATCTCGCGCGAGGTCAGGTCGTTTGGAACCTCGACAGGGGCTTTGTTGGAGCTTCTAGACTGGCTGGTGCTGTCGAGCTGTGAGAGCGTAGCGATGGAGAGTACCGGAGTTTATTGGAAGCCGGTATTCAATCTCCTCGATTCGTCGATGGAGGTCGTGCTGGTGAATGCCCAGCATGTCAAGGCACTGCCGGGTCGCAAGACGGACGTAAAGGATTGTGAATGGCTCGCCGAATTGCACTTGCATGGCTTGATTCAAGCGAGCTTTATCCCACCTCGCGAGATTCGCGAATTGCGAGATTTTGTTCGCACGCGTATGACGCTCACGGCCGAGCGGGCAAAGCATGTGAATCGAATTCAGAAGGTGCTCGAAGACGCCAACCTGAAGCTGAGCAGCGTCGCCACCGATGTGCTTGGCGTCTCAGGACGCCTGATGTTGAACGCCATCGTGGCCGGGGAGATCGATCCCGGCATCTTGGCCGATCTGGCGCGGGGCCGAATGCGGTCGAAACGACCTGAGCTTCGCGATGCCTTGACGGGGCGTATTCGTCCACACCATCGCCTCCTGTTGCAGACGCATTTGAATCTAATCGACGGTCTCGATGAAGCGATCGCAACGTTGACGGCGCAGATCGAGGAATGCATGCGCCCTTTTGCAGAGCTTCGTGAACGACTCACGACGATCCCGGGTGTGGGGAACGAAGTGGCGACGGTGTTCATCAGTGAGATGGGTGTGGACATGTCGCCCTGGCCGACGTTTCGACATGCCGCCTCATGGGCCGGGTTGTGCCCGGGCCATCACGAGAGTGCCGGCAAACGCAAAAGCGGCCGTACGCGGCACGGGAATCGATGGATCAAGCAGGTGTTCACGCAGGCCGCATGGTCGGCACAGCGAGCGAACGGTACTTATCTTCAAGCCCACTTTCGAAGGATTCGGTCAAAACGAGGCCCCCGCAAGGCCGCCGTCGCAGTGGCCCACAGCATACTCGTTCGATGCTATCTGCTCGCAAAAACGGGAGACGACTACAAGGACCTCGGTTCAACATACTTTGACGACCGTGCCAAGACGGCCATTACCCAGCGACTGGTTCGAAGACTTAAGAACCTTGGATACCAAGTCGAGTTGACAAACGCAGCTTAGACGAGATTTTCAGAGCAGCATCGCCAGCGAACGTCGATGGTGCTCTTTCGGCAACGTTGACATCGCGCTGCGATGCGAGCCTAGGGATGGCGTCTCTGTCATTTCTGTGTGAGCGTTTGAGAAGTCGAGCGGGTGGTGGCTTGGCTCTTTGCGGAATTCCCGGGGGTATATTCAGGGTACGTTTGGTTGGTGTTTTCTTGTGGTAAGTCGACACTCGGAAGTTTGTAGCGCCATTTCAGGGCTTGACTGCCAGGCGGGATCGTTACCCAGGGCTGCGTTTGCCCGCCTTGCGGGCGGCAATTGCCCTGGGCTACCATAGATCGCTCTTTCAGAGCGAATTTTGGTGTTTTCGCGACGTTGATTTCCCGGACAGTGTCGCCTTTGAGGGCAAGCATGGGATTCGGCGTTGTGGGGCGACAGCATGCCGAATCATCCTCAACGGATTATTTCAACCCGCGTCGAGTCGGCCGGCTCTGTTGGTCAGGATCGCGTCGCCGTTATTCCCTGCGACACGGCGACGGTTGTCGTCGTGGCGGATGGGGCTGGTGGGTCTGATGATGGGGGGCGGGCAGCGGATTTTGTTGTTGATGCAATTCGTCAGGCGGCTGGTGCGGGCGGCTCGGATATAGGCAGGGGTCTATATTGGCAGGATGTGTTGTTGCGGGCTGATCGTGCGCTGGCGGCGTTGGCGTCGGGCGAGACGACGGCGATTGTCGTGGCCATCATGGACGAACACATGGTCGGAGCCAGTGTCGGGGATTCGCAGGCATGGTTGATTGCGGGGCGCGATGTGGACGTGCTGACGGAGCGGCAGCGCCGCAAACCGTTGATCGGTGATGGCGGGGCGATGCCGGTCGCGTTTGAGCGCGTGCATCTCGGGCGTACGCTGCTTGTTGGTAGCGATGGGCTGTTCAATTATGTCCCGTTGGATCGCATGTTGCAGATTGTGGCGTCGGAGCCGGTCGAGAATGCTCCGAATGCGCTCATCGACGCCGCACGGTTGCGCAGTGGTGCGTTGCAGGATGACATCGGTGTGGTGATCGCGAGTTGATCGGGGCTATCAGCCGGTAGGCGGAAGATTTCTTTCGATGCGTCGATCGGGAACCAGCCAGATGCAGGCGATCAAGGCGTAGATCGTGATCGTGATCGCGATGGCGGGGGACTTGATTGCAATGGCGATCGCGACCAGGTAGCCGATGAATGAGAGTTTGCCTTTCAGATCGCGACCGAGCGCGTTGGCGAGTTCCTTGATGCGGGATTCAGTCAACGCTCGGCCGGTCATCCTCTTACTTTTCTGGTCCGCATTCGGGCTGGCAACGAGCGCGTCTGCGGCGGCAGGGGAGGTTCCGTGGGATGACATGATGCGCGGTGTCGGCGGGACTGTGGTTGTGGATCACCAGCCCTACAACAGTGGCGGTCTGGCTTCGGATACTCTCTTTCGGGAAAACGAGTTCCTTCCACCGACGTGGCAGCTCGTAGCCGACGACGTGACGCTGTCGGTCTCGGCTGTGATCGATCGGATCGTGTTCTGGGGATTCTATCACTTCAACAGCATTCCCTCAGGTGACGAGGCGTTTCGACTGAGGCTCTACGATGCGCGGCCTGCCGATGGTCTTCCTGGCAATGTTGTCTATGAAAGCGCCCTCTCGAATCCTGCGCGCAATTTCACGGGTCGATCAATCATCACGTCGGGGGCGCCGGCGGAGTTTCGATTTTCGTCGGTGTTGCCGACACCGATGGTGATTGCGGCGCAAACGAGGTATTGGCTGGAGATTGCTCAAATGGGCGATCTTGATTCCCTTTTCGCTTGGGAGTTGTCCAGATCGGGTGAGCTGACTGGTCAGGCGCTCAACAACGATGTCGTCGGGGATTGGACGTATTCAACACCGATTACATCCGACGCCGCGTACCAGTTGATCGCGGCGCCCGAGCCGTCATGCGTGCTTATTCTGTTGGCGTGCGCTATTTCGTGCGTTCGCAGCCGACGTGGATGATGTCGTTCGGCGATTTCGGGAAATGATGTAGGCGCTCGTTGGTGCGTGGATCTGTTGTCGCGCCAGTATGAATGTTCTGAGCCGCCGCAGTGATGCGGCGGTTTTTTTGTGCGCGGTCGTTCGTATACTCTTGGATCGTTGGGTGGGGCATGAATGCGTCGGCTTGGCGGGAAGGGATTCCCGCGGGGAGTGGGTGCGAGACGGGATTCTCGCACCAGGACGGCATGATCGGTTTGCTCGCCATTTCCGATGAAAGTCGCCGACAACGTGCCGGCATGCCGACTTTGGGGTGAGACTGTCCGGGAATTGTGTCGCCCTTTCAGGGCTAAACCCGAGGAAAAAACGCTAACCACGGGTTGCGCTCCGACCGCTATGCGGTCTCCGCTCCACCCGTGGCTAAAAACTGTCGCTCCTTCGGAGCTGTGTTGGCCTTGGAAACACTGGCGATTACGACGGTTCTGCAAATCGGAAATCCTCACTCGAATTCCCGGGCAGCCTCGCCCTCAAAGGCAAGCATGGCACCCTTTCGGCGATTTTCAGAGCAGCGGCGGTGGGTTTCATCAGGGCTCGTCCGTCGGGGTGGATTCGACGTCGAACGGAGGTATTGCGGCATTTGTCGGCGGGCCGAACAGCCTGCCATGCGGCGCGTCCTGGTGGCACTTCATGCAGGGATCGAGCAGGCCGATGGCAGTGATTTCGCCGCCGTCGGGCGTGAGCGTTGCGTAGATCCAACCGTCGTCGGTCTGCGGCGCGTCCTTTCCGAGGTAGTGCATGATGAAGAGCGGGCCTTTGTCGCCGGGTTGATAGGCCTTGCCGTCGCGCATGGCCGGCGGTCGCGGGCCGGCTTCGTCAGGGATTCCGATATCGCTCGCCACGTGCATATGGGTATCGAGGGCGACGAGCGGGTTTACGGGGTCAACCTCGACCGGCATCCAGGTTTCCTTGACGATTGTCTGACTGACCGGTTGCGGCCAATCTTTCTTCAAGAGCCAGTATGCCATCGAGTCACGTGCATAGAGGAAGTAGAGTTTCTGTCCGTGTGTGTCAGATTCATCACTCGAACTGTATGCCGGCGTGGCATCGGGGCGCCGGCAGTCGACCGGCGACCAACTGGGGTCCGTGTAGAAGATGCCAAATTCACGGTATTCAGCAGCAAGCCGTAATAGCGTCTGCCGTAGGAGTGCATCGCTGCCCCGAGCGGTTGATTTCTGCTCGTCGATAATGGCGGCGTCGCGAGTCGATTCCGAAGATTCGATGGGCGAATCGTCGGACTGCGGGGCGTGTTCTCTGCACCCAAGGCCCGGCGCGGATGCCACGAGGCTGATCGCTGAAATGACAGCAAAGCGAATCATTGGCGGTCCTCCTTGTGCGGAGTGCTCGGATCGACATCGACTGATGGCATTAAGTTTGACGCGAGTGATTCTCGACAAGTTCCAGATTTGTCTTGCGGCGTAGAAAAGGTGAAGTCCCCTTACCTGCAAGCAGGCAAGGGGCTTCACTATGGGGTGGAAAAGGGTGCTATAGGGCAGCGGTCGGGCTGAGCGACCGCGGAACCGTGCGGGTTGTGGTGAAGCCGTGATTTTCAGTGGGCGCACTATCTCCGTTGAAAAAGTGCCCCTCAGGGGAAGAGCCGAAATCGGGGGGAGGCTTTGCGCTGAAAAATCCGTAATTCTTTGGGGTGAGGCGATGGATCGTGCGTAGCGGGTTGCGAATCGGGGTTGTGGGTCCGAGATTGTGCGTGGAGATGGGTTTTGGGGACATGCCGACCTTGGGGGTCGGCATGGCACCCGGCGGTCGGTTTGGTGCCCGGCGTTGTCGGGTCGATGACCGAATGGCATGTAGACATAACTTCTTTTACGACGCGCACTTACAAGCGGTTGCGCAATAGATGACCTCCCGTTGCAATGGTGTTGTCAAGTAAAGGCACCGTTACGACAGGAGGTCGATTATGCGTAGTTTGAGGGTTGCCGCCCGCGGGCTCAAGGGGCTTGTCGATTCCGAATGTCACTTTTCTCTTATTCCACAGGCGACCATCGATGCGATCAGTCGTGCGGTCGGGTATCGCGGCCGGCGTTGCTTTTGGACGCCGACTGTCATTGTGTGGACCTTCCTGCGACAGATCCTCGTCAGCAATTGCGCTTGCCGCGAGGCCGTCGCCATGACGATCAGCGGATCTCTCGCTCGCGATATTCAGCGACACGGCGAACCACAATGTTCGATATCCGGTGATCCCAGCGCCTATGCACAGGCGCGTGGCAGACTCCCGCTGAAGTGGTTCGAGGCACTCCATCGGCGCATCTCCGACGATGTGTGCGGTCGCGTGGGCGACACGCTGCGCTGGTGCGGACGTCGCGTTCGCATCATCGACGGCGCGACGATCAGCATGCCGGATACGCCGGCGTTGCAGGCGGCATTTCCGCAACCCCATGGTCAGAAGCCCGGCTGCGGTTTTCCACAACTTCGCCTGACGGCGATTTTCTGTCATGCGAGCAGCGCCCTGTTGGATCTGACGGTCGATGCGCTTCGCGTGCAGGAACTTCCCCTCTTGCGACGCATGCTCCAGCGGTTTGATTCCGGCGATGTCATCGTTGCCGATCGCGCCTATCAAAGCTATGCAGACGTGGCGGAATGGCGACGTCACGGCATCGACGTGCTGCTGCGGCTGAATGAAGCACCGCTTCCGAATCTGCGGCCGTTGCGCCGTCTGGACCGCAACGACACGTTGATCGTGTGGCGTCGGCCGAAGAACCGCATACGACATCTTTCGCCGGAACAATGGGCGGTGTTGCCGGAATCGATGCACGTTCGACGGGTCGAAACGACTGTGGCTGCGTACGGATTCCGCACGCAGCACATCCAGGTATTGACGACCTTGCTTGACGAGGCGGCCTACTCGGCCGAATCGATTGCCGCGTTGTATCGTGATCGTTGGATGGCTGAGTTGAACCTGCGGAGCCTGAAGACAACGCTGAACATGGAAGTGCTCCGGGGAAAGTCGCCAGATATCGTTCGCAAGGAAGTGTACATGTACGCCGTGGCCTACAACCTGATTCGTTCGTTGATGTGGCGCGCGGCGAGGAGTCGCGATGGCGATCCGCGACGACTGAGTTTCGACGGAGCGCGGCAGCGAATCACAGCGATGGCGCCGTTCCTCGAAATCCTCCACGCACACAGCGATCGTGTCGCCTTGCTACAAAGACTCCTGGAACTCGTCGCCGCCGACAAGCTCCCGAATCGACCTGACCGAATCGAGCCTCGAGCCGTCAAACGCAGACCCAAGACGTACCTGCGGCTCACCCAATCACGATCCAAAATCCGCGCAAAACTCCGAAAAACTCACGCGGCTTAGCTTCATGCCATTCGGTCGATGACCCGACCTACGGGTTAGTCTTCTTCGGCGATGAGGCGTTTGCGTGTTTCGGCGAGTTCGGCGCGGCGTTCGTCGGAGACGCTCGGGGGTTTCAGGCCCAGGGACTGGATGCGGTTCGTGATGATGTCGGCGACGACGGCGCGGGTGTACCACTTGTTGTCGGCGGGGACGACGTACCAGGGGGCGGCTTCTGTCGACGTGTGTTCGAGCATCTCTTCATAGGCGCGGCGATAGTCCTTCCAGTAGCCGCGTTCCTTGATGTCGGCGTCGCTGAACTTCCAGTTCTTCTCGGGTTCGTCGAGGCGATCGAGGAACCGCTGCTTCTGTTCTCTCTTTGAGACATGCAGGAAGAACTTGATGACGCAGGTACCGTTGCGGGTCAGGTGGTCTTCGAAGGCGACGATGTCCTTGAACCGGGATTTCCAGAGGGCGTCGCCGCTGGGTTCGGCGGGGAGGCGTTGTGGTTCGAGGAATTGCGGGTGGACGCGGACGACGAGGACCTCTTCGTAGTAGGAGCGGTTGAAGATGGCGATCTGCCCTTTGGCGGGCAGGTACTTGCGGGGTCGCCAGAGGAAGTGATGAAGGACTTCCTCGGACGTCGGGGCCTTGAAGCCGTGAACGCTGCACCCTTGCGGGTTCACGCCCGACATGACGTGGCGGATGGTGCCGTCTTTTCCGGCGGCGTCCATGGCCTGGAGAATGATGAGGACGGCACGGGTGCCGTTGGCCCAGAGGAGGGCCTGGGCCTGGGCGAGGGCCTCGATATCCTTCTTGAGTTCGTTCTTGGCGTCGGACTTGGTGAAGTCACCTTGAGCTTCGGTGGAGATGTCGTCGAGTTTGACGGCCTTGCCGGGGTGGATTCGGAAGGACTTGTGGTCGAACTGGTGTCGTTTGGACATTGGATCGGGCTCCCAACCCTGAGAATCGCGATTTTCTGAAAGCTGTGTTGATTAGAGCATAGGGCAATGGCGTCGGGGAGTGAAATCGAGACCCCAGCCTTTGCCGTGCATAGGTCCGGCGTGGCTCTGGTCGTTGTAGTCCTGTGGGTGTGTCGCGGTTTCCGTTGTTTCGGCTGCAAAGGATGGGGCACCCACTGGTCGGGAAGTGAAATCGAGACCCCAGCCTTTGCCTTGCATAACTCTTGCGTGGCTCTGGTCGTTGTGGTCTCGTGAGGAAGTAGCGATTTCTGGTGGTTTGGGCTGCAAAGGATGGGGCACCCGCAATGCCGTCGGGGAGTGAAATCGAGCCCCCACCCTTTGCTTTGGTGAGACCGCACGAAATCAAGAGCTCAGTGCCATCTCGGTGCTCGAGCGGACTTCCAATGACTTGGCTGCAAAGGATGGGGCACCCACGCACCCTCGCCAGTGCTGGCAGGTGGGTTTCACAGGGGTGTCCGGCAGGAATGGCGGCTTTACACATTTGTCGGGGGCGGATAGATTATGCGACAGTTACGACGCTTTCCCCTTGGGGTTGACTGATGGCGGGTGATAAGCCCGGTGGCAGTCGGAGGGCATCCAGCACGCGGCAGGGTGTTCTAGCCTCGGGAAATCCAAGTCGCAGCCGCGCCTTATCTGAATTCGGACGCCGGGTTGACTGCCCGCGTGCCGGTTTCGCGCTGCACGACAGACAACACGAACTGCTACCAACAACCCGGTAGTGTAATGGCAGCACCACAGTTTTTGGTACTGTTAGTCAAGGTTCGAATCCTTGCCGGGTTGTTCTATTGGGAGCGATTGCGCGCATGAATGCCGACAACGGCCAAGGTTCATCGACCAACAAACGCGAGCTCGCGGCGATCATCCTCGCGGCCGGCAAGAGCACGCGCATGAAGACGGAGAAGCCGAAGGTTCTGCACAGTTTGTGCGGGCGACCCATGCTGGGGCACGTGCTGGGCGCGTGTCGGGCGGCGGGGATCGAGAAGTTCTTCGTCATCGTCGGGTTCGCGAAGGATCAGATCATCCGGGCGTACGAGGGGGAGCCGGGGATTCATTTCGTCGAGCAGGCGGAGCAGAAGGGGACGGGGCACGCGGTACAGATGTGCGCCGACGCCTTCAAGGGGTTTGTCGGCGATGCGATCTTGATCGCGGGCGACATGCCGATGCTTCGCCCTGAGACGTTGCGGACGCTGATTCAGAGTCATCGCGCGTCGGGGGCGAGCGCCTCGCTGGCGACGACGGTGCTGGAGAACCCGGCGAGTTACGGTCGGATCGTTCGGGACGCCGAAGGCGAATTCGAGCGGATCGTCGAGCATAAGGACTGCACGGAGGATCAGCTCGACATCTGCGAAGTGAACCCGAGTTACTACTGTTTCGACGCTGAGTCGTTGTTCGACGCGCTGACGAAGATCACGCCGAACAACGCCAAGGGCGAATATTACATCACGGACACGCTGGGGATTCTTCGGGGCGAAGGCAAGCGCGTTCGCGCGGCGACGAATGTGCCGGCGGAGGATGCGGTCGGCATCAATTCGCGCGAGGACCTGGCGGACGTCGGCAAAGTGATGCAGCGAAGGATCCATCAATACTGGATGTCCGAAGGCGTGACGATTGAGGATCCGGATACGACGCGGATCGACGTTGATGCGCGAATCGGCTGCGAGACGGTGATCCGGCCATTCAGTTATGTCGAAGGCAATGCCCGCATCGGCGAGAGTTGCGTCGTCGGGCCGTATGCATACATTCGCGCCGGGGCGGTCATTGAGTCGGGCAGCGTGGTGGGGCCGACGGTGCTGAGTTCGCTGGATGCCGTGTCGAAGGCGTCGCGATCGGCGGGACCGATCGAGCGTCGTCAGACGGCGTCGGTCGTGCGACAGCCGCCCGAGGGGGCGTAACGAAATTCTTGTTTTGCGCGATGTGATGTCGCGCATGGGGGCAGTGGGGTGGACCGGCAGAGTGTCCGGTTCCGGCGAGGCAGAGTCCGATCGAGGAAGAACGACGATGCGAAACGTCACCGACGATCTCAGGGTCTTCAGCGGGCGCGCCAATCCGGCGCTAACGGAAGAGATTTGCCAGTACCTTGAGATCCGTCCTGGGCGTGTGCATGCCGAGACGTTTCCCGACGGCGAGTTGTTCGTGAAGTTGCACGAGGACGTGCGAGGTCGCGACGTATTCGTGGTTCAGCCGACGTGTCGGCCGGTGAACGACAACCTGCTGGAGCTGCTGGTTTTCATTGACTGTCTGCGTCGGGCGTCGGCGAAGCGAATCACGGCGGTGCTGCCGTATTTCGGTTATGCGCGGCAGGATCGGAAGGACGAAGGTCGCGTCCCGATCACGGCGAAGCTCGTGAGCAATCTGATCACGGAGTCGGGCGCCGATCGGGTCCTGACGATGGATCTTCACGCGGCGCAGATCCAGGGGTTCTTTGATATTCCGGTGGATCATCTGGAGGGTTCGCCGGCGTTCACGCGTCACTTTTCGGCGCTGGAGCCGAAGAATACGGTTCTGGTGAGTCCGGACGTGGGCAACGTGAAGCGTGCAAGGACGTATGCGGAGCGGATGGGATGTGAGTTGGCGATCATCGACAAGCGTCGCATCAGCGGCAGCGCGGCGGTGGTGAACCACATCATCGGAAATGTCGAGGGCAAGGACGTCCTGATGATCGACGACATGATCGCGACGGCCGGCACGTTGTGCGAGGCGGCGAAGGTCGTGAAGGAGCGCGGCGCGAAGACGGTTCGCGGCGCGGCGACGCATCCGGTATTCGCCGGGCCTGCGTTTGAGCGGTTGGCGGGTGCGCCGTTCACGGAGATCGTTGTTGCGAACACGATTCCGATGTGCAGCGACGCGCGGAAGCAACTGCCGAATCTGACGGTATTGAGTGTGGCAGACATTCTGGGCGAGGCGATCGCCCGCATCCACACGCATCAATCGGTGAGTAGTCTGTTTGTAAAGGCGTAAGGAACAGCAAGCAATGGAAATTCCAACGATTACAGTCGAATCTCGAAAGGCAGCGGGTTCCCGCGCCGCCGCGCGGTTGCGCAAGGACGGCAAGCTGCCGGCGATTCTCTACGGGCACGAGCGCGATCCGGCGACGCTGGCGTTGAACTACAAGGAAGTAGAACAGTTGATCTTCGGCGGCGTTCACGTGGTGAACCTGACGATGGCGGGCAAGTCGCAGGCGTGTCAGTTCAAGGATGCGCAGTGGGATCATCTCGGCAAACATCTGATTCACGTCGACATGTTGCGCGTGGATCTGAATGAGCGCGTGAAAGTGACGGTGCATCTCGACTATCGCGGCACGCCGGCGGGCGCTGCCGAGGGCGGCGTTCTGCATCATGCGATGAATGAGATTGAAATCGAGTGCGTCGTTTCCGGCATTCCGGAGGCGATTCGGCTCGACGTCAGCGGCATGAAGCTGGATGACGTGCTTCACATCAAGGACGTGCCGTTGCCCGAGGGCATCACGCATGTCATGGATGCGGATGCGGTCGTCGCGTCGTTGAAGCTGCCGGTCGAGGCGCCGGAAGTCGGCGCTGAGGCTGCGGAAGGCGAGACGGCCGAGCCCGAAGTCATCGCGAAGGGCAAGGAAAAGACGGAGGAGAGCGAAGGCTGATTCGTTCGCCGTCGTGATGACGTATGAAGTTGGTGGTAGGCCTGGGCAATCCTGGCAGGGAGTACGTCGGCACACGGCACAACGTCGGGTTCGACGCGGTCCGTCTGCTGAACGAGCGATGGCGTCTCGGAGAATGGCGAAGCAAATTCTCCGGCGTGTATGAAAAGGGGATCATCTGCGATCAGCCGGTCGTGTTACTGATGCCCATGACGTACATGAATCTGAGCGGCAAATGCGTGCTGGCAGCGATGCAGTTTTTTCAGTGCCAGCCAGAGGACGTGATGGTCCTGTCGGACGACGTCGATCTGCCGCTCGGGAAAATCCGGGTCCGGAGTCAGGGCTCGGGCGGCGGCCAGAAGGGCTTGAGCGACGTGCTTCGGCTGCTGGGGACGCAGGCGATTGCCCGCGTGCGAATCGGGATTGGGCGACCGGCGCGAGGAAGCGTGTCGGATTTCGTGCTCGGACGGTTTGCGGCGGATGAAATGGACGAGATCTCGGGCGGGATCGCCCGGGCGGCGGATGCGGTCGAAGCGTGGCTTCGAGACGGCATCGACAAGACGATGAACGAGTTCAATCGAGCGGACGGGACGTCGTCCGGCGGAGAATAAAAGGTCGCAGACGGCAACAGGGACGACGACCGACTGACAGAGATTTGGAGAACTGATTCGTGAATCTTTATGAAGGCATGTTCATTTTGGATCCGGCGTTGGCGTCGGATTGGGAATCGGCGGAAGCCGAGATCAAGCGTGTGTTCGATCGTGCCGGCGCCGAGATCGTCGGTCATCGAAACTGGGACGAGCGCAAGCTGGCCTATCAGATCGGCAAGTTCCGTCGCGGTTTGTACATTCTGACGTATTTCCGGGCGAATCCCGAGAAGATCGCGAGTATGGAGCGCGACGTGCAACTCAGCGAAAAAGTGCTGCGCGTGTTGTTCCTTCGTCGCGAGAAGATGACGGACGAAGATGTGCAGAAGTCGCTGGCTGCCGAGCCGCCGAAGGCGCAGAAGCGTGAAGATCGTGAAGGGCGCGAAGGTCGGGAGCGCGGGGATCGCGACGGGCGCGATCGGGATCGCGGCGATCGTGGTGATCGCGGCGACTATCGCGGCGATCGGGACTCGCGTGATCGGCGGGAGCCGGTCGGCGTGGGTGCGGACGTCGGCGATGATCTGGATTCGGACTCGGATTCGGACATGGACGACGATTCGTAGGATGACGAACGCGTGCCGGAAGGCGACTGACGCGTTGGCACTCACGGAAAGGTGGACTCAGTCATGGCCAATTTCAACAAAGTGATTCTTGCGGGGAATCTGACGCGCGATCCGCAGTTGTCCGTGTTGCCGAGCAACACGCAGGTGTGTGAATTCGGCATGGCGATCAACCGGAAGTGGCGCGGCCAGGACGGCGAGATGCGCGACGAGACGTGTTTCGTCGATCTGCGGGCGTTCGGTCGGACGGCCGAGACGATCAACAAATACATGTCGAAGGGCAAGCCCATCCTGGTGGAAGGTCGCTTGCGCTATGACCAGTGGGAAGGCAAAGACGGTCAGAAGAAGAGTCGATTGACTGTCGTCGTGGACAACTTCCAGTTCATCGACTCGGGCGGCGGCGGCGGCCGCGGCGGAAGTTCGTCGCGCGGTGATCGCAATGAGCGCGGCAATGATCGCGGAAATGACTATGACGAGATGCCGCCTGTCACGTCGGGTGCGGACAGTGCAGATGACATTCCGTTCTAAGGAAACGGCGAAAGGATAAGTGAGACAAGTTATGGCAGGTAAACCAGCACGACCTAAGCGAAAACCGGCAAGAACGGCAGTCGCGGCCAAGTGCCGCTTCTGTCGAGAGAACGCGACGGACATCGACTACAAGGACTTGAACGTTCTGCACAAGATGGTGTCGTCGCAAGGGAAGCAATTCGCCCGAAAGCGAACGGGCAATTGCGCCAAGCATCAGCGAATGTCGCGACGCGCCATCAAGCGCGCCCGCCACATCGGACTATTGGCATTCGCAGGCTGAGAAAGGACCCGAACGAGCAATGAAACTGCTACTTCGAAAAGACATCGAGAATCTCGGCCTGTGCGGCGATGTGGTCGATGTGAACTCCGGCTACGCTCGCAACTATCTGCTCCCGCACCATCTGGCGTTGGAGCCGACGAAGGCGAACCTCAAGGCGATCGAAGAGGACAAGAAGATCGCCGCCGCGGCCCGCGAGCAGCGTCGCAAGATGCTGGTCGAAACCTGCAAGCGGGTGGAAGGCGCCGAAGTCACGATCAGTGCGGCATGCACGCCGGAAGGCCATCTCTACGGATCGGTCGGACCGCGCGAGATTTCCAGTGCGCTGGTCAACGAAGGCCATTCCGTACATCCGGACCAGATCAAGATGACGGCGAATCTCAAGGAAGTCGGCACGTACCAGGTGCCTGTCGTCTTCGCCGACGAGATCCGCACGGAGATCAAGGTCTGGGTCGTTCGCGAGAAGACGTTGGGCGAGGAAGAAGAAGAGGCGACGGGTGAAACGGAGATCACTCATGACGCAGATGCAGTCGCAGCCGACTCGGAAGGATCCGTCGCATCGACCTCCAACGCCGACGCGGGCGCCTGATCCGACGGGCTACGGACGGATACCGCCGCAGAATATCGAGGCCGAACAGTCCCTTCTCGGCAGCCTGCTGCTCGAGAAGGAGGCGATCGGCCTTGTTATTCAGATCATCGGGCGGGAACGTTCGGACATGTTCTATCGGCACGATCATCGCATTCTCTACGAATGCGTGGTGGATCTGTACGAACGCAACCAGCCGATGGACATTCACGTGCTGGAGGACGAACTCCAGCGACGGAACCAGTTGGAGGCGGTCCACGGCCGCGACTACCTGATCGAGTTGGTCGAGAGCGTTCCTTCGGCCGCGAACGCCGAGTACTACGCGAAGATCGTGCGCGACAAGGCGATGTTGCGCGATCTGATCGGCGTGACCGGCGAGATCATGCAGGCGGCGTACGATGATTCGGCGCCGGCCCAGGAGATCATGGATCGCGCCGAACAGAGCCTGTTCGACGTGACGGAGCAGCGCGTCAGCTCCCATGCCCTCCCCATTCGCGAATTCCTCGACGAGACATTCGCCCACATCGACAACCCGGACCTGATGGGCGGTGTGCCGACAGGGTTCGGCCAGATCGATCACATGACGGGCGGTCTTCAAAAAGGCGATCTCGTCGTCATCGCGGCCCGGCCGAGTATGGGAAAGACGGCATTCGGGTTGTCGCTGCTTGAGCATATTGGCATCGACGAGAACAATCGCAGGGGCTTTCCGTGCGTCTTCTTCTCTCTGGAAATGAGCAAGCTGCTGATCGCTCAGCGTTTGCTGTGTTCGCGTGCGCGCGTGGACATGGGGCGCATGCGTCGGGCGACGTTGAACGATCGGGAGATCGGCTTGTTGCACGCGGCGCACGCCGAGATGCGTGAGGCGCCGATCTACATCGACGACACGCCTGGCATGAGCGTGATGGAGGTGCGTGCCAAGGCGCGGCGTCTGAAGATGATGCACGATATCAAGATCGTGTTCATCGATTACCTTCAGCTCATGAGCGATCCCGCTAATAAGGAGAGTCGGCAACAGGAAATCTCGTCAATCAGTCGCGGGTTGAAGGCGCTGGGTCGTGAATTGGAAGTGCCGATCGTGGCGCTGGCGCAGCTTAATCGACAGGTCGAGGGGCGATCCAGCAATCGGCCGCGCATGAGCGACTTGCGAGAGAGCGGCGCGATTGAGCAGGATGCGGACGTTATCATGCTGCTGCATCGCGAGGAGTATTACTCCGACAAGAAGGGCGAGGGCGGGAACGGCGATCCGAGCGTCAAGGGCGTTGCGGAAGTCATTATCGACAAGCAGCGCAACGGCCCGACGGGCGTGGTCGAATTGCATTTCACGGCGCAGTACGCGCGATTCGACAATGCGACGGCGGGGTATATCGAGGATCCGGGACCGATCGTCGAGCGCGAGACGTATTTCGATGCGGACGGACCGGGGTTGCCGTCTTCAGGGGCGTACGAGGACGATGCACCGTTCTAGGGTGCGGGTTTCGATTCGCCGGGATCGTCTTCCTGCAGCGGTTCTCAGCGGTTGCCTCATTTCGCGGTGCTCCAAAAAAGCTTGACGTCGACTTGCCTGTCGCAATGAAGTCCTAGCGAACTGGGGATTACGCGTGCCTGACTCCATTTCGATCGCGGCTCCGATTGAGCGGCTCGGAACTGTTACGGCTCGGCGTGAATCGCTACCTTCGAGGGGTAGCCGAGCGGTAGAATTGAGCGCTATGTCCAGAGTGCTCGGGTGTCCTCATTGCAGTCGGTCCGTGACGATTGACAGGCAGCTCGTCGGCCGCGTGATGGGCTGTCCGCACTGCGGGAGGCACTTCACTGTCGCCGACGAAAACAGCGAGGCCGTCGCCGTCGTCGCGCCGCCGAGTAACTTTCCCTACAGCATGCATTCGATCCGGTTCACGTTCTCGTGCATGCGCTGTGCGTCCATTCTCGAAGCGCGCGGGGATCATTGCGGGACGAAAGGCCGATGCCCGACGTGCGGCGCCGTGTTCACGATTCCGGAAGTCGATCCGCGAACGGGATTGCCGGCGAAGGCGGCGCGGGTGGCGGACGACGGCCAATTGCCGACGCCGATGCACGCCTATGCGACGGCCGGATCCAAGGCGCCGCAAATCGTTCGGCTCGACAGCGGCGAATCCGTGATCGTCTGCCCGCGATGTCAGCGGCAGTCCAGCCCGGATGTGAATCAATGCCCGGCCTGCGGAACGCCTTTCACGATCGAGGGGGCCGAGGCGATCATCCAGGGAGGCAGTGATGCCAACGGGATGGCGACGGCGGCAATTACCGTGGCGATTCTCGGATGGTGCATCCCCGGCGGCGGGCTCGTCGCCATTGGCCTTGGTTGGGCGGCGGTGGTCAAGTCGAAGGAACTGGGGCAGTCGCGACCGGGGTATGGGCTGGCGGTGGCGTCGATTGTTCTTGGGGCCATCTCGTTGGGGTTTCACGTCGTGCGATGCATATAACACGGCCATTCGTCAATTACGTCGATCATTGACACTCAGTTGCCTAACGAATGTCGACTCTGCGCAGTGTAGATGGGGCCTTCGGGCGTGAGCATTGAATCGTAGACGACGATCGATTCGACGGTCTGGAGACCGAAGTGGATGCTCCCGGACTGTTGGATTTGTTCTGTCAGGAGCGGCAGCACGACGGGGCGTCGGGATCGCGCAAGGGTCAGATGGGGCGTGAAGGGTCGGCCTTCCATCTGGAAGCCGACCGCGTTCATGGCGGTTTCGATGCTCTGTTGGAAGGCTGCGAGTTGTCGGTCGACGTCGTCGATGCCCGCCCAAAGGACGCGGATCCGTCCGGCGCGATCGTCGAAGCATCCGAGGTCACGGACTTCGAAATCGAAGGGCGTCGAAACGCGCGCGACGTCGTCGAGCTTCTTCGTGATTTCCGTCAAACGTTGCGGGTCGATTTCACCCAGGAATTTCAGCGTCAGGTGCATCGCATCCGGATGGACATATTTCAGTTTGGGTGCGAACGCGCGCAGCGAATCCTGCGCGCGGCCGAGGGCTTTTCGGATGGGTGCATCGAGATCGACGGCGATGAACGCGCGCATGGCGGTCAGCTCAGCGTGAGCATTTCGCGGTATTTCCTCATTCGTTGTTCGACGGTATCCGCATCGGCGGCCTGGAGTGCGCGCATCGAGAAGTCCTCGATGGCGATTGAGGCGACGCAAGCGCCGTAGGCGAGGGCGGTCTTCATCGTGGCGAGATCGGATCGCCCTGTCTTTGCGATGTGCGCCATCATGCCGGCGGCGAAGCAGTCGCCCGCGCCCGTCGGGTCCTGGACCTTATCGGTGGGATAGACAGGTAGTGAGACGAGTGCGTCGCGCGTGATGAGCATGGCGCCGTGTTCGCCTTTCTTGATGACGACGTATTTCGGGCCGAGGTCGAGGAGTTTGCGACCGCACTTGATGAGGTCCGTGCCGTCCATGAGCATCTTGGCTTCGGAATCGTTGAGGACGACGCCGTCGACAATCTTGAGGGTGTTGAGCAGATCGTCACGAAAGGCGTTGATCCAGAGGTCCATCGTGTCGCAGAAAATGAGCTCAGGGCCGGCGAGCTGTTCGGCGAATTGCTTCTGGACGGCCGGATGCGTGTTGGCGAGGAAGACGAATCTGGAGTCGCGAAAGCTCTCGGGGATGACGGGCGGATCCTCGCCGACGATGTTGAGGTCGGTGCGCAGGCTCTCGCGATCGTTCATGTCTTCCATGTACTTGCCGTGCCAGCGGAAGGTCTTCGAGCCGGCGCGGGTTTCGAGACCTGCTAGGTCGATGTTGCGGCCTTCGAGCACTTTGCGGAAGTCGCTCGGGAAATCCTCACCGACGGCGGCGACGAGTCGAACGGGGTGGATGAGCGAGGCGGCGCAGGCAAAATATGCAGCCGATCCGCCGAGGATGTCGTCGGCGCGGCTGGTCGTGGTTTCAACTGTATCGACGCCGATGGTTCCGGTAACGAGTAGCGACATTCGAGAAAACTCCGGGGTAGCATGCGTTTGCGGTTCTAGAGCCCCGGATTGTCGGCGTATCGCGGTCGATGGTCAATTCACTCGAAATCCGGGAGGCAAGTGCACCAAAGATTGACATGCCTGTTTGCCCGATGAAAGAATTGGGAGTGATGACACGTATGAAATTTGAATTCCGGGGATTTTCCGGCAGATACCGCTTTTTGCTTCGTCGGCTGCATTCACATGTCGTGTCGGCGTTTGCCGTCATTATTCTGCTGAGCGGGTGCAGCGACTCGGCGGCGAGTCGGGAGCGTGCCCGGACGAGGGCGGTGCGAACCGAGCGGGAGCGGCCGCTGACTGTCGCGACGCGCGCGGACGGCGATCGGTCGACGTCGAGCCGGACGACGCGGCGGCCCACGACTGCACGGCGCAATTCGGGGAATACGCGAGCGCATATCGATCCGACGCCGGCGGGATACGATGATTCGCCGGCGAAGGCGTCGGCGCCGGTTCGTGCACCTTTGCGACGGGTCGAACCGGAAACTTCAAAGCCGACAAATAGTGCGCATGTGACACCCACGAATGACACTTCCGCACCGCCGGCGGCGGTTGCGGCGGCGCCGGAAACAGGGATGCGCGTGTATCATGTCCAGCGCGGCGACACGTTGTGGAGCCTGGCCAACAAGTTTTACGGGGACAGCAAACATTGGCGTCGAATCCTCGCGGCCAATCGAAACCGCGTTCCGGATCCGCGGGACCTGCCCGTGGGCATCAAGCTGATCATTCCGTGACGAACCCGTCGCGGAAGCCACTCGATTTACAGACAGAGATTCAGTTTCTTAGGGGCGTGGGGCCCGCGCGCGCGAAGCAGTTGAAGACGATCGGCGTTCGGACGATCGGCGACCTGCTGACGTATTTTCCTGCGCGGCATCAGCGCGAGGAGGCGCGGCTGATTGAGAATTTGGACGAAGGAATGGTTGCGACGGTCGTCGGACAGGTCGCGGCCGTGCGGAGTCAATTCGGTCGCGGCGGCAAGACGGTGCGAGCGACGCTGCTCGACAATACGGGGCGATGCAGCCTGACGTGGTTTCATGCGGGCTGGATGGAAGGGAAGCTGGAGCGCGGGATGGTGTTGCGCGCGACGGGTCGCGTGGGTGAATACCACAAGCTGCCGCAGCTGGTGAATCCGAAGTTTGAGATTCTGAGCGAGGAAGATGCGGAGCCGGTGGATGAGTCGGAAGCGCCGGAGTTCCTCGGCGTCTATCCGGCGACGGCGCAGATTTCGTCGAAGTCGATCGCAAAGCTGATCGGCGACAATCTCGATGCGATGTTGAAGGCCGTCGTCGAGACATTGCCGAGCGAAATCGTGGGGCGTCGGCAGTTGCGGCCCCGGCGCTGGGCGATTCGCGCGATGCATCGACCTGCGGCGGAGGATGATCTCGCTGGTGCGCGTCGGCGGCTGGCGTATGAAGAGCTGTTGCTGATGCAGTTGGCGGTGATGCTGGTGCGGCGCGAGCGCGGCAAGGGTGGTCGCGCGCTTCCGCTGGATTGCACTGAGTTGATCGACGAGCGGATTCGGGCGCGGTTTCCGTTCGCGCTGACGGCGGCGCAGGATCGGGCGGTTGAGGCGATCGCGGCGGATTTGCGCGGCGAGAAGCCGATGAACCGGCTACTACAGGGGGACGTCGGTTGCGGCAAGACGGTTGTCGCGTTGTATGCAGCGCTGACGGCGATCGCGAACAAATCGCAAGTGGCGATCATGGCGCCAACGGAGTTGTTGGCGGATCAGCATTTTCGATCGATCGAGAAGTACCTGGCGGGCAGTCGGGTTCGCTATACGTTTCTGACGGGCAGTCGATCCAAACGCGATCGTTTCCAGGCGACAACGCGGATCGCGCGAGGCGATATGGATCTTGTCGTGGGCACGCATGCGCTGATTCAGGGCGACGTGCAATTCAGGCGGCTGGGGTTGGCGATTATTGATGAGCAGCATCGTTTCGGCGTTCGGCAGCGGGCGACGATGCGCGACAAGGGGCTCGATCCGCACTTTCTTGTGATGACGGCGACACCCATACCGCGGACGCTGGCGCTGACGGCGTTCGGCGATCTGGATGTGACAGTGATTGACGCGTTGCCGCCCGGGAGGAGTCCGATCGAGACGCGGTTGTACGGGCGTGGTCGCGATGGGGATGCGTGGCGATTCGTGCAGTCGCGGCTGGACGCGGGGGAGCAGGCGTACGTCGTCTATCCGATCATTGATGAGTCGGACAAGCTGCAATTGCGCGCGGCGACGGCGGCGTATGAGGATCTGGCGAAACGGATCTTCGCGGATCGGCGCGTGGGGCTGTTGCACGGTCGCATGGCGAAGGCGGAACGGGATGTCGTGATGTCGGCGTTTGTTGCGGGGGAGTTGGATATTCTCGTTGCAACGACGGTGATTGAAGTCGGCATTGATGTTCCGAACGCGACGTGCATGGTCGTGGAGCATGCGGAGCGTTACGGGTTGTCGCAGTTGCATCAGTTGCGGGGGCGTGTGGGGCGCGGCGACAAGCGCGGCTATTGTCTGTTGCTGAGCGAACAGGTGGCGCCGGAGCAAAATGAACGATTGAGCGTGATGACGCAGACGACGGATGGGTTCCGGATCGCGGAAGAGGATCTGCGATTAAGGGGACCGGGCGAGATGCTGGGGACGCGTCAGCACGGGTTGCCGGAGTTGCGTGTGGCGAACCTGGCGACGGACGCGGAGTTGCTGCTCTTGGCGCGCGATGATGCGGGCGTGTTGTTGCGCGAGGATCCGTCGTTGAGTGCGGGGAAGCATCGGGCGCTGCGCGAGGCGCTGAAGGCGCAGTACGCGGGGGCGAGGTCTTTCTTTAAGGCGGGGTGAGATGGGCGGACCATCCATTTATGGATGGGGGCGCGACGATGCGATGGTGAATGAGCGCTTCGATCTCGTTTGGAGTTTTCTTCCGCGCGTATCGTCGCGCCCCCACCACTGAAGTGGTGGGCCACCAGGCGCATTTCCGGGGTCTAAATTTCATTCCAGCTTGTACTCTCGCAGGTAGAACCGTCGCTTCAGTAATGACGCGTTGCAATGCGGGCAAAATGCATCGTCGGGGAGTTCGTTGATGTGGCCACCGCAGTTGATACACCTGTCCTTGATGGGCAGGAGCAATCGGCGTGTTCTTCGTTGTGATCGGTTGTAAAGCAAGAATCCGGGTACCAGAAAGAAGGCGATTCCTGCTACTGTGACGACGACTTGAGTTACCTCGCTGTTGGGCGCATATTGCCGAAGCGTATCGATCCAGGGCGTCGCATTCGCCGCGATTGCGGCAAACATTCCGAGCCAGAACAGCACGAAGATGGACGCGAGAACGGCGTGTCTTCGTTCGGCGCGATTGACGGTGTGTGATCCCGGTGCACAAAAATGTTCATATTCACGCCGGATGCGATCTTGCTCATCGAGGACGAGCCCGCAAGCCGGACAACGACTCAAATCGGCGGCCAGCTCCGCTTCGCAATTCAAACAGCGGCTTTGGGTCAACAGTGCATGGATCGCGGACTTGCGCCGACGGTCGAAGAGAAAGCTGAGCAGAATCACCGCGCCTGCCAGAAGCCCTACCCGAATGATCAGCAACACCGGAAAGGCGTCGGAATGAGACGGTCCGTTCATCGCCGCGATGACGTACTTGCAAGCGAACATCGCCAGAATCATCAATACAAGAAGGAACTTCGAATGACGCCGTTTGCGGTTGTATGCTCTGAGCGACGAGCGCTTCCTCATCGGCCCGAGCACGGCATCTATGGGATCAATTGAATTCGCGGCGGTCCTCTCCATACACTCAATTCTGACACACGCCGGGAGGTTCGGCCGTTAGAAACCGGAAGTGGGTTTGGAGCCGCCGGGTGGCCCATCCCTTTCAGGGATGAGGGTGCGACGATGCTTCTGTAATGAAGCGCTATGGGGTACTCGCAGATTGTGCGCGCGTGTATCGTCGCGCCCCCAGCACTGAAGTGGTGGGCCACCCGGCCCGGTGCCTTGTCGGGTCGATGACCCGATTTACGATGTTTGGTCCTGCGCGATCGTTGGTGGGCACGGCCCACCCTACTTCGATTGCATAAAGCCTGCTTGACGTCGGCACTGCTGACACAGCAGTGGCACCCGACATGCCGACCTTGGGGGTCGGCATGGCACCCGGCACTGCTTACCGAGCAACGGCACTCCGGCATGCCGACGTTGGGCGTCGGCATGGCACCCGGCCACCCGGCCCGGTGCTCTGTCGGGTCGATGACCCGACCTACGGTGTTTGGTGACGCGCGACCTCTGGTGGGCACGGCCCACCCTACTTCGATTGCATAAAGCCTGCTCGACGTCGGCACTGCTGACACAGCAGTGGCACCCAACATGCCGACCTTGGGGGTCGGCATGGCACCCGGCGTGGCACGGCCCACCCTACTTTGTGGCGGCGGCTTTGGGGGGTTCGGCGTCGTCTTCTTCGGGGACGTAGGGGATGGCGCGGGGGCTGAACTGTGGGAGGCGGTACATCAGGGCGAGCCAGAGGACGCCGGCGATGAAGGTGCAGAGGCTGATCGACTGCGAGATCGTGATGCCGCCGAAGGTGTCGAGTGGGTTGTCGGCGCGGATACTCTCCAGCGCGATGCGCGCAATGGAGTAGAGGATCAGGAACCAGCCGAGGACGACGCCGTGACGTTTGCGGTAGTAGAAGATCGTCGACAGCACCCAGCTGATGAGAAACGCATTGATGACGGCGTACAGTTGTGACGGATGGACGGGGCGGCTGCGATAGTGATCGGCGAGGCTCGCCAGCTGGTCGAGCGTGATGCCGTATTGTTCGCAGTGTTTTTCGACGTTTCGAATCGTGCTGTGCTTGTATTCGACGGCCTGCTTAGCGATGCCTTCGTACTTCTCGCGCTTGAGTTCTTCGAGTTTCTTGCGCGTCTCGCCATTGTCTTCCTTCGCGAGCTGGATGAACTCGCGCGGATAGGGCATCGATTCACCGGACGGGAACGTGTAGATGAGTTCCTTCGGCAGCGGCAACTGGCCGAATTCGTATTGCTGTCGCATGGCGGGGCTGCCGTAGGGGAACGTGACTGCCCAGGGAACAGAGGCGACAGTCGTGTTGACATCTTGTCCGTGTGCGTGCTGATCGAGGCAGACGGCGCCCCAGCAGCAGCCGTTGAGGAAGCAGCCGACGCGCGTGATGGCGAGACCCCACGCGAGGGACGGCAGGCAGATGTCCAGGTACCAGCGGACCGACACTTTTGCGACGAAATGCAGGTAGATGATGCCCGCGGGAATTACGAGCAACGGTCCGCCCCAGAATTCGAGACCGCCGTTGGAGAGGTTGAAGACTTCGGCGAGGGGGCTGGCCTTGTTGGCGAACTTCGTGTCCCAGTAATGAAGGACGAACATGAGTCGCGCGCCGGCGACGCCGAAGATCAGGGCGAGGAAGCCGAGGTTCAGGACGATGTCGGGATCGGCCTGGGAGCGAAAAGCGCGCCGGCAGGCGAGCCAGATTCCGGACAGGAAGGCGATCATCATCATGACGCCGTAGCTCTTGATCGCACCGGCCTGTTGGATACAGGACGGAAGCCAGTCCGGCAGTGGAATATCAAAAAGCGTCGGGAGCATCAGGCAAGAATCCCTTCAGTCGCGGGTGGGCAAGTGCGCTACAAATTCCGTCTGCCGCGGACCTTATTGCGGCGGCGCGAACGTATCTTTCATGCTATACGCCGCTCGCGGAACGGTCCACGAGCAGGTTGTCGATCAGGCGCGTGCGACCGATTCGAACGGCGCCGGCCAGCAGGACGGCAGGCGAGGCGTCTGTCGCCGGTTCGAGCGTCTCGGCGTCGACGGCGACGAGGTAATCCGTCGCTTCCTTCGCTGAATTCTCTCCGAGTTCGGCGGCGACGACGTCGTGCATGCGTGCAACGATCGTGTCACGGGCTTCGCCGGCGAGGAGCGACGTGCGGCCGGCGTTTAGGGCGCGACTCAGGCACAGGGCCTGTTTGCGTTCTGGCGGCGAGAGGTACGCGTTTCGGCTGGATAGGGCGAGTCCGTCAGGCTCGCGAACGATCGGGCAGACGACAATCTCGATCGGCAGGAAGAGATCTCGCGTCATGCGTCGGATGATCAGGGCCTGCTGGGCATCCTTCTGGCCGAAGACGGCGACATCGGGCTGAACGATACCGAAGAGTTTGGCGACGACTGTACAGACGCCGTCGAAGTGTCCTGGGCGATGGCGACCGCAGAGGGTGTCGGCGAGCGGCCCGGCGTGGACGCGCGTCTGGTCGCCGGCGGGATACATGACGGCATCGGTCGGGGCGAAGATGAGGTCGACACCTGCGTCGCGACAGGCGGCGCGGTCGGCGTCAAAGGTGCGCGGATAGGCGTCGAGGTCTTCGCCGGGGGCGAACTGGGTCGGATTGACGTAGATCGTGACGATCGTGAAGGCGTTATCTCGACGGGCCGCCTCAATCAGGCTGAGATGGCCTGCATGCAGCGCTCCCATGGTTGGGACGATGCTGATCTTTCGCCCGGCCTGCCTGGCCCGCCTGACGTATTCTCGGACGTTGACGACAGAGTCGGCGACAGGGGGGCGCGTCGGATCGGTGCCTGCGTTTGCTGCCATGATGCGTGTTTTACGGGGGTTCCGACGCTATCGCCAGCGTGATCGGCATGCATGGGATCTTCACTCGACATTGACCAGCGCCCCCTTGTGATTGAATCGGGCTCAAGGGCATAATGGTGGCTTATCGGGTTTGCCGTATTCGGTATTTCCGTAGAGCGCCCATCACCGTCTCGGTACCGGCTCAGTCGATCGTCATCCAGGCTTGAGGGGAGATCGTCATGTTCGTAAGCACTCGGTCCAAGGCCGATTTGTTCCTGTACGTTTGGTTTTCGGTTGCTGTTTTGGTCGCCGCCGCCCAAGTCGGTCGGGCAGACAGCGTCATTCTCGAGCCCAATCGGGATAATTCGATTTTCACAGACGGGGAAGACGCACCAGCGGACCTGAGCAACGGCGCCGGACCGCATATTTTCGTCGGCCGGACGCTATTCAACGGATTGCGTCGTGGACTGGTCGCTTTCGATATTGCGGGGAGCATTCCGGCGGGGTCAGTGATCGAGGAAGTCGAACTGACGATGCACATGTCGCTCGGGACGACCAATTCTTCGGATTACATGTTGCATCGCGTGGCTTCCGATTGGGGGGAGGGCGTATCGAATTCCGGCACCGGATCGATCGGCTCTGCGTCGGGCGGCGGCGGCGGGGCTCCTGCCGAGCCGGGCGATGCGACATGGATGCATGCATTCTATGACACGCAGACTTGGACGAATCTCGGCGGCGATTTCGCGCCGGTGCCGAGTGCGACGGCGGCGGTCGGCACAGTCGTCGGGGATTATTCCTGGGAATCGACGCCCGCGCTTGTGAGTGATGTGCAGACGTGGCTCGATTCGCCAGGCCAGAATCATGGATGGCTTATCAAGAATGATGAGCCACCGGCGCTTCAGGGGCGCGCCAAGCGATTTGACTCGCGCGAGCATCCGACGCCTCAATTCCGGCCGCGATTGCGAGTCACGTTCTCGGGGCCGCCGCCTGTTGAGGAAGTGATCGTCGGCGCGATGAAAGACAACACGATGTTCGCGAGTGAATTCGGCCCGGAGGAGCTGAGCAATGGCGCGGGGCCGCACATCTTCGCCGGCAAGACGTTGTTTTCCGGTCCGCGTCGCGGTCTGTTGGCGTTCGACATTGCTTCGAGCGTGCCGGCGGGTGCGACGATCGTCGAAGCGGAGTTGATTCTGCACATGTCGTTGGGCACGCAGGGCGATTTTGACTTCGCGTTGCATCGCCTGCTTGCGGATTGGGGCGAGGGAGCATCGAATTCTTCGTCGGGGCCGATGGGCTCGGGTTCGGGCGGCGGCGCGGGCGCGCCGGCGGAGCCCGGCGATGCGACGTGGGAGTACACGTTCTATCCCACGGAGTTATGGTCGCAGTTGGGCGGAGACTTTGATCCGATTGTCAGCGCGATCGGGACGGTCGGCGGCGCGGAAGGACACTATTCCTGGGGATCGACGGCCGGCATGGTTTCGGATGTCCAGGTATGGCTGGACAATCCTGCGACCAACAACGGCTGGATCATCGTCGGCATTGTGCCGACGGGCGCGACGCGCACAGCGAAGCGATTCGATTCGCGCGAGCATCCGAATTCCGCATTCTGGCCGCAGCTTGTCGTGCGGTATTCGATGTTGCCGGCGCAGTGTGCGACTTGCCCGGGAGACATCGACGGTGATGGGATCGTGAACAGCTCCGACATTCAGGGGTTCGTGCAATGTCTCGAGTCCGGCGGGGCGTCGCAACCGGGCTGCGTCTGTGCGGATCTGGACGGCGACACAACGCTATCGCTCGGCGATGTCGCGGGATTCGTGTCGGCGGCGCTCGCATCGGCGAGTTGTGATTGAGTCGGTGCGATGACTAAGTCTTCCAGTTAAGTCAGTGTCAGTTTCTCGCGGATGCACGTCAGTCTGTTTCCGGAGCTTATCGGGCTGGCCAGCGACGCGTTTGATTACGCGCGTCGTCGACGACGACTGCCGACGAACATCAGGGCGAGCGTCGTCATCATTCCCATTCCGCCCGTTCCGCACATGCCTGTATCCTGAGTCGGCGTCGGTTGTGCAATCGGCGTTGACGCGCCGGTGACGGGTTCCGTGGTGAGGCCGGGCAGACCGATCGTATAGATACCGTCAACATCCGCGATGGCCCAAACGATGCCGCGTTCCTTGTCGATGCCCTGTCTTCCGATGTCGTCTTTCGTGGGCCGTGCCGGATAAAAACCGGACTCCATGTCTCGATCGGCGACGGCTCTCCATTCACCTGCGGAGGGCGTCCATCTCACGAGGACAGATCCTTCGATCATGGCTGCCATTTCGTCGGCATTGGCGTATAATGCGACGACGAGGGCGAACGACTGGTCGGAAGGCTCGATCGTGGTCGCAACCTGTCGCGGGAACGGCGCGCCTTCGGCGGCGTTCATGATCTCGGCGGAAGTCTGCAGGCCTTTTTCGGCGTTGTGAAATCGAACGTCGGCGCGCGTGTGCGGTGCATCGAGCCGTAGTTCGTAGAACGCGCGGCCTTCGCTGTTTACGGTCATTGCGTGTTTGTCGATGATCGCATCGATCAGAATCTGATCCGATTGCGTGCATCCCTCTTCGGCCTCGGCGACGAGTTCGAGTGCGTAGCGGCCGACTGCTGACGGCGTGAACGACGGGCGCGACTCCTTTGCGTCGCTGAGCTGATTCGAATCGAGGGACGGACCCGCGATGATGCGCCACGTGAAATCGACAGGCCCTGTCGCGCCGACGACGACAGGAATCGCGCCGAGCGCCGCGGACGGTTCGAACGCCTTTGTGACGAGGTCGGGACCGGCGTCGAGGTTGAGTCGCGATGTTCGGATGATGCGCGTGTCGCTGGCCGAGCATGGCGGCGTCGCGGAATCCGTGACTGTCAGCTTGAGCGTGTAGGCGCCGACGGCCTGCGGCCGGAAGCCCCAGTTCGGATGGAGACCGCTCTGGTTTTCGAATTGGAGGTGGTTCTGGCTCGGGCTGCCGGCTTCGATCGTCCACACGTAGTGCAGCGGCGCCGTTCCGCCAGTGACGGTGGGTTGAAGGAGCAGACCGCCGGTGTCGAGGCAGATGGTTCGATCGACGCCGGCGAAGACGTCGAGGGCATTGACGTGGACAACGAATTCACGCGATTCGATGCAGGGCGGGATGCTCGAGTCCTCCACGACAGCGCGAATCGTGTAGGCGCCGTTCATGTTCGGGGTGAAGGTCGGCGTGCGCGCGTGGATGCCGCCGCCGCCGAATTGATTGAGCGATTGATCGGCGCTCCCGGATTCGATGGACCAGGTGTAGTTGAACGGCGCGGTTCCGCCGGAGGCGACACGGACGTCAAGCGGCGCCGACGTGCTGCCGTCGCACATGGAGAAATCCGTTGTGCCTTCCAGACGCATGACGGCCGCCGTCAGCGTCAACGTGTCGGTGACGACGCAGGCGCGATTGTTGTCGTCCGTCACTGTCAACTTAAGCGTGTAGAGCCCCGGTGTATTGGGTGTGAACGTGGGGTCGAGCGCGTTCGGGCCGTTGCCGCCGAATTGCGCGATATCGGTATCGGGGCTGCCGGGTTCGACGGACCATTCGTATGTCAGCGGGTCGAAGCCGCCATCAACGTCGCCGAACAGCGGGATGTTTGTTGCAGTGGCGCAGGCGGTGATGTCTGGGCCGACGTCGACGCTCATGCTGTAGATCGTGGCGACGACGTCGTCGGAGGTCATGCAGCCAGTCGCGTCGGTGACGACGAGGTGAATCGAATAGACGCCGGCGACGGCGGCGATGAGTTGCGGGCGCATGGAGGACGGGTTGAGCAGTTGCGCGCCGCCGCTCGGACCGGACGCGATCGTCCACGCGTAGGTATAGCCGGGCGTGGAGCCGCTGGCGACGACGGGGCCGCCGAGCGCATTGGACGTGCGGCCTGCGCAGAGGTCGAAGTCGGCGCCGGCGTCGGCGACGAAGGGCGCTTCGCAGCTATCGAGGATGCCATTGTGATTGCAGTCGTCGTCGGCCAGTTGGCAGCTATCGATGATGCCGTCGGCGTTGCAGTCGTGACCAGCGAGTTGGCATGCGTCGGGTATGCCATCGTTATTGCAGTCGTCGGCGCCGTCCGCGATATCGCAGCTGTCGGGGATGCCGTTGTCGTCGCAGTCCAGTGCGCAGCCGGCGACGCAGAAGTACGGACCGTCGGGGGCGACACTGTTTTCGTCGATATCGCATTCGTCGGGAATGCCGTTGCCGTTGCAGTCGGTACTGAGGCCGCCGTTGATGTCGTCGATATCGTCGATGCCGTTTTCGTTGCAGTCGCAGACGCTTGTGGATATGGACAGCGTGGCGACGTTGCTGAAAACGACGGGCGGGCAGCTGGAGATGAATCTGCAGGAGTAATTGCCCGCCTGCGCCTGGCCTGCATTCAGCACGTGGAGTTCCGTCGTCATTTGGCCCGAGTATGCGGGGTTGTTCGATGCAATCGCCTGGCCGTTGAAGACCCACTGATACGCGTAGTTCGGATCGATTGGTCCGGTGCGGAACGTCGCCGTCTGGCCGGCGCAGACAGTGAGGCTCTGCGGATGTTCCGTGACGACGGGCGGACCGTTGACGGTCAGCGTGACGTTGTCGCTGACGACGCCGACGGGGTCGCAGATCGTCGTGACGATGCACTGGTAGTCGCCGGCCATTGTGTTGGAGATGTTGGTGAGTGTGAGTCGGAATGTGTTCTGGCCGGAGATGTCGACGCTTGGCTGGACGTCGACGAATGCGCCGCCGCCGAGCGGTCGGAAGCGCCAGCGGTGGACGCGATTGGTGCCGACGGCGGAGACTTGAAAGCTCGTCGTGTCTCCGGGGCAGGCGACTTTGTTGGTCGGTTGCGTCAGGATCTGCGGAAGCGTGTCGATCGTGATCTGGGCTTCGGCGCTGGTGGCGATGCCGCATTCGTTGGAGACGCGGGCGCGATATGTGCCGGCGTTGTCGGCCGTGACATCATCGAGTGTATAGGACGGCGCGGAGGTTTGTGCGATTACGGCGCCGTCCTTGATCCACTCGATGGAAAAGGGTTCGACGCCTGTGACCTGAATCGTGAGCGTTACGTCGTCGCCCGGGCAGGCGCTTCGCGAAACGGGGTCGGTGATGATGGCGGGGGGTTCGTTGACGACAATCGACGCGATGTCGGCGACGTCGCTGCCGCAGTTGTTCGCGACGCGCACGCTGTAGATGCCGGCATCGTCGGCGTGCACGTCGGCGAGATCGAGGGTCGGACCGGTTTCGCCGGCAATGTCGGCGTCGTTCAGCATCCACTGGTAGTTGAATGGCGCCGTGCCGCTTGTTGTGACGGCGAGTGAGACACTTTCATTGCGGCACAGTTCGAGGTTGTCGATGGTGTCGAGAATTGTTGGTGGTTCTGCGACAGTCAGCGTGGCGACGCTACTCGTGACGACGGCGTCACAGGCGTTTGAGATCACGACGTCATAGCTGCCTGCGTCGTCGGGCGAGGCGTTGTTGATTGCGAGTTCATTTGACGTCGCGCCGTCGATGGGCATGCCTTCGCGCCGCCATTGGTAAGTGGCGCTCGGACGATAGGCAACGTCGACGAGGACGATGAACGTCGTGTCGTCGCCTTCGCAAATCGTCTGCGTGTCGGGATGATCGATGATGATCGGTGTGAAGTTCGCTGTGATCGTCTGGTCGGCAACAACGTGGATCGTCGCGCTCGGATTGTCGGCGGGCGTCGGTGTGTCGCCGGCGTCGACGGTCCATCCCGTGAAGCAGTAGCCGTCGGCCGGCGTGGCGAGAATGTTGAGCGTCGTGCAGATGTCGTGCATCGGCGCGCCACCGGGTTGAACTGTCCCGCTGTTGGCGGGATTGACGGCGAAGGTGATCGTCGCGAGCGGATCGCAGGCATCCGGAATGCCGTTGTTGTTGCAATCGGCGTCGCAGCCCTGATCGCAGAAGTACGTTCCGCCGCCGGCGGTGCTGCCGGATGCGATCTCGCACACGTCGAGGATCATGTTGTCGTTGCAGTCGTTCCCGTCGAGTTCGCAATCGTCTGGGACGCCGTTCTCGTTGCAGTCGCTTGCCGTGACGGCAGCACCGAAGAGAACGATGCCAGGTGCGCTCAATGTTCCGGAAATCGTCTGCCCGCTTGTGCTCAGGCTGCTCGTGACGTCGGTCGTCGATTCGGCGACGGCGTCGTACTCGTAGAGTCGGAGAGAGGATTCGGCGACGGCGTCGATGCCGAGCGTCTGCAGACGGGTTCGATCGTATTGAATCGTCACGGATGTGGTTGTATTTGCGCCGAGGTCAGCGCTTGTCGCGACAGAGATGGCGTAGCCGACGAAGTCGGTCGGGAGTTGGGACGTGGGGATACTGCCGATGTCGCAGCGGCCTGATCCGAGCGATGCGGCGACGGAGAAGCCGGAGCCTGTCACGTCGGCGAACGTGAGCGTCGTTGCGTTGCATGCATCGCATGCGTCGTCAAATCCCGTCACAACGACGGGCGTCGCCGCCGGCGCGCTCGGCGTGTAACCGGGCGCGGCTTCGAGCCAGCGGATCACGTTAATGAGCAGCGACTGATGATCGTCATTCGTGAAGAATTGTTCGAAGATCGAGGCGTCGCAGATCAGGGCGAGGCGACCGGCGGGAGAGCCGGGGTTGGTCGTGTTGGGAATTGTCGAGACACTGAGAAACGCACCGGGGCCGGCGTCGTCCGTCAGCGCGTCCTGAACCGTGATACTTGCGGCGCTGGTGTTCATGAGACCGAACGTGGCGGCCGTAGCGACGGCGGCAACGGTGCCTTCCGGGCCCGTGAGTATCGGATGTCGGACGGATGCGACGCTGGGGCCTGCCGTGTTGTAATTGCCGCTGAGTTTTGTGATGCCGAACGTGCTGAGGAACGAGTCATCGCCCTCGTTGTAGATTCCGGCGTCGCCGAACCAGATCACGCGACCACCGCGTTCGAGGAAGGCGAGGACCTCGACGGTCTCGCTGAAGGTGTAAGCCGGCGTGACGCCGGGGCTGGGGGCGTCGAGCAGTGGAAGCCAGAGGATGTCGATGTTGTTGAGCTGCGACGGCGTGAGTGCGGGAATGGATGCGATCTCGAATCCTTCGGCCTGCAGTGCGACGTTAGCGCCGGCCATCGCGGCGTCGAGCAGGCTGAGGTTCGGATGCTGTCGATCGTCGGTCAGGGCGAGTACGCCGATACGCGTGGCCGCGGAGGCGTAAGTCGTTGCAAGCAGACTACCGAGTATCGCGATCAATCGGCCGGTGCGAAGCGCGGATGTCGATCGATTCACTCTCTTTAGACATAAAGTGTTCATAGGTTGAAAATCGGCATTTTGATGTGCGGGGGCGAACCAATCGCGCGACGTGGTTCGGGTTGATGAACCGTGTTTCGACTGTGCGTGCGAGTGATGCTGTACGTGTGCCGCAATGGTTGCGCCGATGCGATCGTCGGGCGACGTTGGATGATTCTGATTGTTGGCGTGTGCTGAGAATGGTCGACGATCCATCGATCACGAATCTGAGCGAGTGGATCAGCGAAGCTGGATGCGCAGAATCGAGCGGTCGTGGTTGAGTAATCTCGTCTTGTGCGAGCGTAACTGAGATTGCAGGTGTGACTTAGATCCGCCGATGCGCACGCGGCAGGATTCGCGCGAAGGCGGCAGGTTATGCGGGGCGGCGGAAGCGGACGAGTCGGCCCGCATCGGCGAAACCGCGCTGAGTGAGGAATGCGATTTCATCGGTCGCGGCTTCCGGGAAGCAGGCCACGACGACGCGCGGCGACAATCGCCGGGCACGAAGCAGGAAGTGCGCCAGGAGCAAAGATCGCGAATCATTGTCATCAGCGTCCGAAGTGACTGAAAAATCTCTGAGGCGGGCGAATTCACCGACTTCGTGGTAGCCGATGCGTGCCACTGCGACGCCGTCGCGCACGGCTAGCAGCACTTCGTACGAGGCGTCATCAAGTCGATCGAAGGCGGCGTCGCAGGCGGCCGTTTCGCCGTCATGCAGGGACTCCAGGAAGGTGCGATAGGCCCGTCGCATCGCGCGGGCGGGGAGGACGCGCATGTCTTCCCGCTCCAATTCGGCGGGAGATTTGTCGATGTCTGCCAGGTTTAGTGCGATGATATTCTCGCGTTGCCAGCCCTTGTCGATCATTACGGCCTCGACGGGAGCCTCGGGCTGGCCGGGCGCGGGCGTCCAGATGGCGCACTGGAGATTGCGATCGGCGAAGTAGGTTTCGGCGCGGTCGAAGGCGTCGCTGCCATCGATGTCGGCGAGCCAGACGTCGCGGAGTTGTTGTGCGTCAGTCAGTTCCGGGTAGCGCGGGCAGGTGAAGGCGACACCGTAGTCGAGGGGCTCCCATTCGCAGATCTGCTCCCACCAGACGGTCTCGCAGCGTCGGGCGGCGGCAAGGACGTCATTCGGATTCACGATGACCTCGATCGTCTCCGGATTCGGTTCGCTCGTTCTGCGCGGATTCCTCGGCGGCCCTTAATTCGATGAGTTCGCGAGCGAGACCGGGCGTCATCATGTAGCCGAGGATGAAGTGTGCGCTGCTGAGATCGTCGTCCACATCTTCGAGCCAGTGTTCGAGCCGTTCGAGGTCGTCGTCCAGGCGTTTCTGGGCCTTCTCCTCCGGCAGGCCGGCGATGCGTTCGAGCAGTGCGGATCGCAGCGGGGCGATGACGGCGTCGTCGCTCAGATCGTCCTGATCGTCGAGTTCGGCCAGGGCCTTCGACAGGTAGCGAAGCTCTTTCGGAAGTTTCGTTCCCATGGTTCATCCCTTCGGCACGGCATGCACGGCGGCCGCGCCGCGCATGCCGCGCCGAGATCGGCGTCAGACGCCCATTTCCTCGGCCTCGGCCTTTGCGGCATCGCGCGCTGCGCGCTTTCGCATTGTCGGGTCCAGTTCGCGCTTGCGCATTCGACATGCGCCGGGCGTGACTTCGACCCATTCGTCATCTTCGATGTATTCCAGCATCGCTTCCAGCGCCATGTCTCGCGGTGGTCTGAGAACGACTGTCTTGTCGGCGCTGGCGGCGCGAATGTTGGTGAGCTTCTTCTCGCGGCAGACGTTCACGTCGAGATCGTCGTCCTTGCAATGCTCGCCGACGAGCTGGCCGCGGTACACTTCATCGCCCGGCTTGGAGAACATGACGCCGCGATCGGTCAGGTTCTGAACCGCGTAGGCCGTGACGCGGCCGGTCTCGCCGGAAACCATCGCGCCGTTGCTTCGGCCCGGGATGCTGCCGCGGAGGTGTTCGTACTCGTAGAACGTGTGATGCATGATCGCTTCGCCGCGCGTGGCGTTGAGCATGCGCGTTCGAAGACCGATCAGTCCGCGGGCAGGGATCGTGAATTCAAGGTGCGTGAAGCCTTCCTTCGGTTCCATCTTGATCATTTCACCGCGGCGACCGCCGACGAGTTCGATGACTGAGCCGGTCGATGATGAGGGGACGTCGACCGTGAGGTATTCGATCGGCTCGCACTTCTTTCCGCCGATTTCGCGGTAGATGACCTTGGGCTTGCCGACGAGGAGTTCATAGCCTTCGCGGCGCATCGATTCGATCAGGACGCCCAAGTGCAGCAGGCCTCGGCCGGAGACGCGGAACGAGTCCTTCTGGGGTAGGTCCTCGACGCGCAGTGCGACGTTGGTTCGCAGCTCCTTCGTGAGTCGATCGCGCAAGTGGCGCGTCGTCATGAACTTGCCTTCGCGCCCGGCGAAGGGCGAATCGTTGATCTTGAAGACCATCGTCAGCGTCGGCTCGTCGATAGCGACGATCGGCAACGGATGCGGGTCATCGACGTCGGCGAGCGTATCGCCGATGCCGATTTCCTCGATGCCAGTCACAGCAACGATTTCACCTGCCGGGGCGTCTTTCGTTGCCGCGTGCTTGAGGCCGTCGAAGGTGAACAGCCCGGCGATTGTTTCGGTGCTGCGATGTCCGTCGCGCGAGATGAGGCAGACTTTCTGACCGACAGAGAGCGTGCCTTCGAAGACGCGTCCGACGCCGATGCGTCCGACGTAGTCGCTGTAGTCGAGCGTTGTGATGAGCGTTTGCGTCGGCGCCGCCGGATTGCCGCCGGGGGCCGGCGCACGTTCGACGATGGTGTCGAGCAACGGTGCGACGTCCATATTCGTGTCGGTCAATTCCCTGCGGGCGAAGCCTTCCTTGGCGCTCGAATAGATGACGGGGCATTCCAGGAAGTCGTCATCGCCGCCGAGGTCGATGAAGAGTTCGAAGACTTCGCTGAGAACCTCCGCCGGGCGGGCGTCGGGCCGGTCGATCTTGTTGATCACGACGATCGGTTTGAGGTGATAGCCGAAGGCCTTGGAGAGGACGTATCGCGTCTGCGGCATCGGACCTTCGAACGCGTCGACGACGAGCAGGCAGCTGTCGGCCATCTTGAGGACGCGCTCGACTTCACCGCCGAAGTCGGCGTGTCCCGGCGTATCGATCAGGTTGACTTTCGTACCCTTCCAGCGGACGGAGCAGTTCTTGGCGAGAATCGTGATACCGCGTTCGCGCTCCTGCGGATTTGAGTCCATGATCAGGTCGGGCGACTCCTGATTTTCGCGGAAAAGCCCGCTTTGGCGGAGCATGCAGTCGACGAGCGACGTTTTGCCGTGGTCGACGTGAGCGATGATGGCGATGTTGCGTATGTCCATACAGTTCTTCGAAATCCCTGGTGCGGCTCTTTCGGGCCGAATCGAGCGGTCACAATGACCATGGCGTCAATGATAGTCGCGAGCGGCGCAATTCGCTGCGCCACTTGATGCATGAAGGTCCGGTACCCATCGGGCGAAATTCAAAAAACAAGGACGCCGAATGCGATTCGGCGTCCTTGCTGAAGTCTCATGTCTCGCGCCGCAGCGCCGATCGATCAGTCGTTTCGCGGTCGTCCGCCGCCGCCGCGACCGCCTCGGCCGCCGCGACCACCACCGCCGCCGCGTCGCGGGCGATCTTCGCCGCCTTCATTGCCGCCGGCCGTCGCTGCCGCGGGTTCGTGGCCGCCTTCGGCATCGGGTGAGATACCTTTTTCTTCGAGGAGCACTGCCTTGCGGGAGAGTTTGATGCGACCTGTGTCGTCAATCATGATGACTTTGACGTCGAGTTCGTCACCGACGTTGCAGACATCGGTCACTTTCTGAACGTACTCGTCCGACAGTTCGCTGATGTGGCAGAGACCGTCGAGGCCGGGGGCGACTTCGACGAATGCGCCGAAGTCCTTGATCGCGCTGACGCGGCCGTGATAGACGCGGCCGATCTTCACGCCCTCGGAGATCTGCTCGACGATGTCGTAGGCCGCCTGAGCGCCCTTCGCATCGAGCGACGAGATGCTGACGGTGCCGTCGGAATCGATATCGATCTTGGCGCCGGTATCGGCCTCGATCGCCTTGATGCCCTTGCCGCCCGGGCCAATGATCTTGCCGATCTTGTCCTGATCGACCTTGATCGTGAGCATTCGCGGGGCGTAGGTGCTGATCTCGGCGCGCGGCTTGCTGATCTTGCTGAGCATCTGCTTGAGGATGTGCATTCGCGCGTCCTTCGCCTGGGCGAGGGTTTCAACGATCTGCTGCTGCGTGATGCTCTTGGCCTTGAGGTCGAGCTGGATGGCCGTGATGCCGAACTGGCTGCCGGCGACTTTGAAGTCCATGTCGCCGAAGTGATCCTCTTCGCCGAGGATGTCAGTGATCAGCTTGTAGCCGCCATGTTCGTCGTGAACCATGCCGATGCTGATGCCGGCGATGGGATGTCGGATCGGAACGCCGGCGTCCATCAGGGCGAGGGTGCCGCCGCAGACGCTGGCCATCGAGCTGGAGCCGTTGGACTCCATGATTTCGCTGACGAGTCGAATCGTGTACGGGAACTTCTCGGGCATTGGGATGACGGCCTGGAGGGCGCGCTCGGCGAGATTGCCGTGGCCAATTTCCCGGCGGCTGACGGCGCCGATACGCTTGGCTTCACCCGTGCAGAACGGCGGGAAGTTGTAGTGCAGCAGGAATTTCTTGTTGTACTCCTCAACCAGGTCGTCGATGAACTGCTCGTCGCGCTTGGTGCCGAGCGTGACAACGACCATGGCCTGCGTCTGACCGCGAGTGAAGAGCGAGGATCCGTGGACGCGGGGCAGGCAGCCGACTTCGATGTCGATGGGGCGAATCGTCGTGCAGTCGCGGCCGTCGGGGCGTTGATCGGTCTCCATCACCATCTTGTGATAGAAATATTCTTCGAGCTTATGGACTTCTTCCCAAACCTCATTGCGAGTCCAGGGCACTGAATCCTCCTGGCCTTCGGGAATCAGGTCGGCGATGACCTTCTCTTCGACTTCCTTGACGGCGGCCTTGCGCGTCGCCTTGTCCTTCTGGTAGCGGGCGCCCTTGAGGTCGTACTTGTCGCAGAGCTCGCGAACCTTGCCGGCCAGCGACGGATCGCGACCGGAGTCGAACTCCTGCTTGACTGGTGCGACTTTCTTCGCCAGCTCATCGATCATCGAGACGACTTCCTGCACGGCGCCGAACGCGACGGCGATGGCCTCGGCCATGACCTCCTCGGCGACTTCCAGACCGGAGGCCTCAATCATGTTGACGGCTTCGCCATGTCCGGCGACGAGGACTTCGATGTCGCTCTCGGCGCGCTGCGACATCGTCGGGTTGACGATGAACTCGCCCTCCGACGTTCGGCCGACGCGGGCGGCGCCCGTCGGTCCCATGAATGGAATCGGGCTGACGGCGAGTGCGGCGGAAGCGCCGATCATGGCGAGGATGTCCGGATCGTTTTCCTGGTCCGAGGAGAGGGCCATTGTCTGGATCTGAACTTCGTTGCGGAATCCGTCGGGGAAGAGCGGGCGGATCGGTCGATCCGTCATCCGCATCGTGAGGATTTCCTTAGTGCTGGGGCGCGCTTCGCGCTTAAAAAAACCGCCGGGGAATTTGCCGGCGGCATACATCTTCTCGCGGTAATCCACGGAGAGCGGGAAAAAGTCGATGCCCTCTCGGGGGTTGGCCGACACGACGGTGGCGAGCACGACGGTCTCACCATAGGTCACCATGACGGCGCCTTCGGCCTGCTTGGCGATCTTGCCGGTTTCGAGTCTTAGTGTTCGTCCCCCGATTTCCCGTTCTACAACATGTACTGCCATCGCTTGCATTACTCCAACTGTCTTGAGTCGTCCTGGACTACTGTTTGCCTACGTCTTGCCGACTGATCCGTCACGTGATTGTCATACGAAGAACGAGCGGACGTGGCCATGGATATACGATAACCCGAACCGCAAATGCGATGCGGCCGGGTGAAAACGACATACGATGTGTGTAGGGCGGGGACGGAGAGCGGGAATACGCAGAAAGCCACGCAAGAGAACGATCCGGCTACTTTCGCAGTCCGAGTCGTTCGATGACTTTCTGATAGCGCTCACGATCCGTGCGCGTGAGATACTTGAGCAGGCTGGAGCGTGCACCGACCATCTTGAGAAGACCGCGCCGGGAGGCGTGATCCTTCTTGTGGGTCTTGAGGTGCTCAGTGAGCTGCTCGATGCGGTTGGTGAGCAGGGCGACCTGGATCTCCGGCGATCCCGTGTCTTTCTCGTGCAGGCCGTAATCCGCGACCAACGTCTTCTTTTTTTCCACCGTCAACGACATTCCGAAACCGACTCCTACACCGACAACAACCGGCTCAATCGCCCTGGACTGTGCCCGTCGCGCTTTACTTCTGGGCGCGCCTGTTCGCAACCGCACTTTTCGAAGTCTCGGAAAGATACTGGCAGGCGGCGGATTCTGCAAGGGCCGCTGCGGCAATTCACAAAACGGCGCCGCAGGGGACGCCGTGCCGCGGCAATCCTGTCTTAGCAGCCTTAAGCCTCTTCAATTAATAGACTTGCGATCTATCCGGGTCGATGTACTCGCGTTCGAAAAGACGGGCTGCGATCTCGATGAGTCGCTCCGTCGCGAACGGCTTGTTGACATATTCATCGACGCCAAGATGTCGGGCGTAGGCCTCGTGGCGCTTGCCTTCATTCGCGGTGATCATGATGACGTGGGGCTTGTCGCCGGGGTTGGCCTTCTGCTTAAGGCTCTCGATGACGACGAAACCGCTCTTGCGGGGCATCATCATGTCGAGAATAACCAAGTCGGGCTCGAGTCGTCGGGCCGCGTCGAGGCCCTTGGCCCCGTCGTTGGCCGTCGTGACTTTGGCTCCCGCGTTCTCGAAAGCGAGGCGGACGCTGGTCAGGATGTCATGGTCGTCATCGACGACGAGGACGTGGATACCTTCGAGATTTGCGGGCATCGTATGCTCTCCCGGACTGCTGAGGCGGGTCAATTGACGCGTTTGGGCTTGCGTCAGGTGGTAATCACAAGAGTATACGTAGGCATATGACAAGCGGCAAGCGGGCTTCGGCCTCTCAAATCGGTCCATCCAACCTGGTTTTCGGTCTATTTCTCTTGCCGGCGGCGCTGGGTGCATGCCTGCCGACACAGCGTCTGCCGGAGCAGGCTTCGATCGCGGAGCACGTAGAGAAGGACACGGGGCGGGGCTACCTGCTCTATGTGCCGAGCACGTATTCCCGGGATCGGGAGTGGCCGCTGGTCGTGGCGTGTCATGGGACGTGGCCCTACGACTCCGCGGAATTCCAGATGCGGGAGTGGGCGAAGTTCGCGGAGTATCGCGACTTGATCGTCGTCGCTCCCGAGCTGGTTTCGGCGAAGGGCGATTTTGTCCCGCCGCCGGACAAGCAACAGGCGCTTCAGCGTGAGGATGAGATGGCGATCCTGGCCGTCGTGGATGAAGTGAAGCGGCGCTACAACGTGGCGGAAAGCCAGATTTTCATGACGTGCTGGTCGGCGGGATCATTTCCGGTGCTCGACACGGGGTTGAAGCATCCCGATGTCTTTCGGGCGCTGTTCATTCGGCAGGGGACGTTTGACGCGCGGTTCCTGGATATCCCCGACGAGCAGTTGAACCCCTGGCAGATGATCAAGGTCGTTTACGGCCAGACGGACCTGCTTCGTAAGCAGTCGATCGAGTGCATCGAGTGGCTGCAGAAGCGGGGGCTGTATGTCGTACGCGAAGAAATGCCTGGCTCGCATCGGCGCATCGATCCAAACCACACGTGGCAGTTCTTCAAGCAGGTGATCGACGAGCGGCCCTGGGTACGGTTGACGCTGCGGCCGCGGGACCTGTCAGACCCGACGGCGATTTACTTCGCACTGGAGAGCGTACCGGCGGCGACGAAGCAGAAGTGGTTCTTCGGTGACGGCAGCGAGTCGTACGAGGCGTCGGGCGTGCATCAGTATGCGCAACCGGGTGAGTATGAAGTGACGGTCAACATCGCGATGGGCAATGGGAAGAAGTATGCGCGGGGGAAGACGATTCGAGTGGCGGGGGTGCGGAAGCGGTGAGAGTTGTAGGTTGCGAGATTCGAGTGGCGAGTTAGGAGTTGATTGAAGTTGCCGGGACGTCCCGATAGGGACGCATTGAGAATAGCCCAGCCTTTTAAGGCTGGGGCAATTCGCGCAGAGGATCCATTGCCGTCCCGGAGGGCCGGCGCGAGTGCGACGCGCGGCGATCATTCTGTCCCTACGGGACGAAAACGCGTGCTCATACCACGTGCCCCAGCGATGAATCGCTGGGCTATTTTCAAATCGTCCCTCCGGGACGCAGGGTCATGGACCCTCGATCGCCGAAAAGGCGAAAGTACAGCGGAGTCTCTGCGGCAAATCGCAAAGATGCCGGAATCAAAACGCGGATTTACCCCGGGTAATACCGCTCGTCGTATTCGATTCCGTTCTTCTGCAGGAACAACACGAACTCCTGCTCGAATGTCCGTCGCTGATGAAGTTCGCGTTGTGATTCGATGTAGGCGATCGTGGGTTTGATTCCGTTGGGGCCGATGCTGAAGGCACCGTAACCCTCCTGCCATGCGAAACCTTGCTGGTCGGGGAACGATTCGTGAATCCAGCGTGACGAGCCGCCCTTGATCAGTCGCATGGCCCGACTGACGGAGATGGTCGCGGGAATCGATAGGAGAACATGCACATGGTCCTCGACACCACCGACGGCGAGCGCCTTCATCTTGTTTTCGCGCGCAATACCGCCGATGTACGCCCACAGTCGTGGCTCCATATCGCGTGTGATGAGGTTCTTTCGTTTCTTGGTCGAGAAGACGACATGGAATAGGCTGTTGACGTATGTATGGCTCATGAGACGCCATGGTGGCATGGCGTTGTTGGAAAATCGACTGGGCGAAGCGATCATAAGTGTCAACATGTTGACACCTGCAGGGTCGCCTTCAGTGTCTTTGAATTGACGCGACGGGGACGAGTTTCTGCCGCGTAGGGACGGCGCCGCGCCGCGATCATTCTGTCCCTTCGGGACGAAATCGAATGTCGAGGCCGCGTGGCCCAGCGATGAATCGCTGGGCTATTTTCACGCCGTCCCGTCGGGACGAATTAAAAATAGCCCAGCCTTTCAAGGCTGGGTCAGCGGGCGCGACGAACAAACGTCGCCGTCCCGTAGGGTCGGCGCGAGGGCGACGCGCGGCGATCATTCTGTCCCTGCGGGACGAAATCGCCCGATCGTGTCACGTGCCCCCGGCGATGAATCGCCGGGCTATTTTCACATCGTCCCTCCGGGACGAAATCGGGTGTTGAGGCCACGTGCCCAAGCGATAAGTCGATAGGCTATTGTCACGTCGTCCCTACGGGACGTGAAACTGAGATTCATGTCCTGAAGTGAATAATCGCGGGGCGCCGGTCAATTAACCCCTACGGGTTCATCGCGAATTACGTCGCCGGCCCGTGCGTCGCTGCGCTGTCGATCGTTGTTCCCGGTGGCGTCGCCGGAAGGACGATTCGGATGAGAGTTCCTTCACCTGTCACGCTCTTGACAGTGATGCGGCCCTGATGTTCGTCGACGATTTTCTTGGCGACGGCCAGTCCCAATCCCGTGCCGCCGTGGCCTTTGGTTGAATAGAACGCGTCGAAGATCTTCTCGCGCATTTCCTCGGGGATGCCGTCGCCGTTGTCGCCGACGGTCAGGATGACGGCGTTCTCGTCCTCATCGAATTCAAGCGTGACGTTGACGACGCCTTCCGATCGCGGCACGGCGTCGATGGCGTTGTTGATGATGTTGAGGGCCACTTGGTGGATGCCGTTTTCATCGACGGGAATCGCCGGGATGTTGTCGGCGAGGCGGGTCTTGAGGAGGATACCGCGTTCGTCTGCGCGGGGTTGGGCGAGCTTCAACACGTCCTTCAATAGCGACACGAGTTGAACGGGGCCTCGTCTGGGTTCGCGCTGTTTGGCGAAGGCGAGCATGTTCATCGTAAGGGCGAAAATGTTGTCGAGATTGCGGCGGACAATTTCCCAGCCTTGTTCGATCGTCTCGGTCTTGCCGCCGCGCAGTCCCATTTCGACGACGTCGGAGCCGCCGCGCAGGCCCTGCAGGATGTTCTTGATGTAATGCGACAATGCGGCGACGGTCTCACCCGCAGCGGCGAGGCGTTCCGTGCGCATGCGTTCGTTCACAAGTCGTGCGTCCTCGATGGCGACGCCGGCCATCTGACCGATGGCGGCGACGAGGCGAAGCTGTTCTTCCGAGTAGATATGCTTCGCCATGGCGCAGTCGACGTAAAGGACGCCGATGACGCGTTCGTGTGCGATCATCGGGACGCAGATGACGCTGGACAGACCGATGGCTTTGATGCTTGTATCGTCAGGTCTGTTGAAGCGGGAGTCGCTCATAGCGTTGGAGCAGAGGACGCCTTCTTTTTTCTGTACGACGTGTTCGATGATGTTGCGGCCTGCGCGGACGCGATCCTCTTTTTCGTCGAGGGCGCGGATCGCCTCCATTTCGAATTTGCCGGATTTCTCCTCGTGCAGCAGGATGAAGCCGCGATCGGCCGGGACTTCCTCAAACACGAGATCCAGAACGCGCTGTGTGAGCTGCGACGGCGTGAGTGCGGCGCCGACGGCGTCGAGCAGCGTGGAGATCACGCGCCAGGAGCGTACGGCCTCGGCGGCGGCGGGCGATGCGAGGATCATGCTGTCGTCGCCGGCGCTGACGGTACCGATGATGGATCCGCCGGATCCTCCGCCGACGTCGAGGTCGACGAGATCGGCGGAAATCGTTGAACTGGAAGCGCGGGTTTCTCCTTCGCTGCCGTCCCAGACGAGGATCGTGGCGCCCATGCGGATCTTGTCGCCGTCTTTCAGTCGCGTGGGTCGTTCGAGTCGTTTCTCGTTGAGGTAGGTGCCGTTGGCGCTCCGCAGGTCGTCGAGCATCCAGCTTCGGCCCGAGCGTTTGAGTTCCGCGTGTCTGCGCGAGACGGTATAGTCCGTCAGAGGCGTGGCGTCCGAGGCGCGGCCGACGAGGATCGTCTCCTGGTCCTTTCGGACGCGGAATCGCTGGCCTTTGTCGGGGCCTTGTAAGACCATGAGTGTGGGCACGTCGGGATAGCCTCTTGCTCGGCCCGGCCGTCGGGCGATGGTCGTCGGAAAGTGCTGCACCGATCGCCCGCGTCCGGGTGGTCGACGCCGAACCTGCGAAGATCGGAAGCGTACAAACGTCTCTGACGTATCCGCGAATTCGCGTCCCATGAAACGAAACGGGATACGAATCCCTCGATCGACGCGTTACAATGCGTTCGATCGGGGTCGATTTGGATGTTGTTTCATCGGATCGACGAATCGTCGCGTACTGATAAAAGTGTATGAACGGCCCAAATCGGGGTCAAACGGGCGTTTTCGGGGAATTGTCCGAATGTCCGGAGGAGAGAAGCGATGCCGCGTATTTCGGCGGGCGAAACCCAACGGCTGACATTGGCCATTCACTCGCATGATTTTCTCCATCGCATCATGCGTCGGATCGAGCAGTTGCATCGGATCGTGTTCCACGCCGACACGCTGGACTGGAAATTCGTTCGGGCATCAGCCGAGGAAATCCTCGTTGCCGACATCGTGACGCGCCATCAGGGCGGCATCGACGGCGTTTATTTCGCCCTTCGAGCGATTGAGGACGGCGGTCGCGACTGGCAGAGCGCGATTGAGGAATATGCGTCCTATATCCACAACTACTACACGACGCCGCTCGGCGTGGTGATTCGTCGAGATCTGTTTGGCGAGGCCTCCCACTTTGTGACGCCGAATGCGGGCGATCAATCGGCGATGGCAACGTCCGAGAAGCGATAGACTTCAGCGATCGAAATTCGGGAGTTGGCCTTCCGGCGGGAGCGGACCGATATCGACTCAGGTTGGATCGATACGGCAGACCGGAGGCATTGCGATGGCGGATTTCGACTTTGTGGCGTCAATGATAGACGTGATTACGGCCGTGCTGGAGTTTCTCTTCCAGTGGCTGGGTATGGCGCTGGCTGAGACGGGCCGAGCCGCGATGGGAACGACGATTCGCTGAAGTCGGCGATCGTCCGCGATCTATTTTTCGCGTGGCGTTGTTTTTCAGCTCGCCGTTCCAGCGAAACCGATTGACGCGGCCCATGCGGGTTGTTTAGGCTCGTTGTGAACGGAGTGGAGCGCGGCGACGCTTGTCGTACGCGAGTCGCCATTTCGGGTTTGAGGGGTTCATCATGCGACTTCCGGCCAATTGCCTCGTTGTTTCTATTCTTGCGATGTTCGGCGTCGGCGCGACTGCGTTCGGCGACGCGATTGATTTCACGGTGGATCAGGCCCAGTCGAATGTGATGGTCACAATCACGCTGGACACGCCGGTCGGCGCCGACACTGATTCCGACACGTCGTCGGTCACGGGAATGATCACAGGGGTTGTTGATTCGCCCACGGCTCCGTTCGGCAATTTCCAGATCACGGACATGATTGTGTCGACTGCGGAATCGACGGCGCTGAGCTTCTGCTTCGTTCCGATCGGCCCCGCCTGTCTGGCCGGCGTGAATGTGACGTCGAACGTCGGCGGCATGAATGTTGTGATGGTCACGCCGGGGTTGCCGGCGCCTGTGGTCGCGGGTGCGTTCACGCAGGTCGGCAACGATCTGCAGTTGCTCGGCGACATCAACGTCACGGCGACGGGGCTGGCCGTCGGGCAGATACCGGAGGGTCCGTTCGTTATCGATTCGGATCCGTTGCAGAACGACTTGCCGGGCACACTGACGCGGATCGGCGACACGTTCACGCTGACGATCGACCTGGATGCGACGGGGATGATCGACGATCCGGATACGGGCGTGATGATCGACTTCACAATGACGGGGACGATTGTCGCGACGGGGCAGGCACCGGTCGTGTTGCCGGGGGATCTGGACTGCTCGGGCGTTGTCGATCTTGACGATGCTCCTTTGCTTGTCGAGGCCCTGCTTGCGCCAGGCTCGTTCAGCGGCTGCGATATCAATCGGGCGGACGTGGACGAGAACGGCGCCACGAACAGTCTTGATGTTGCGGCGTTTGTGGCGGCGGTGCTCGGGAACTGAAGTGACGTGCGGGGTCGAATTCCGCACGAGGCTCGTTCGGCGAATTACCGGTTCTCTTCAAATCCTATTTCTGCCATTTCGTTTCCGGCGCCGCCGTTGTCGGCGTCCGGCTTGGCCGGACATCGCCGTGGCTGTCGTATTTCATGCCTTTTGCGTGCTCGCGTGCGAAAAAGCCCTCGATCGCTATCATGTTCGTTTTCGAGCAGGCAGCTGCCCGGACCAATGCAACGACTGATTTCAGGAGCGCCGAATCGTGAGCCATCCCATGTTTGAGAAACATCGCAAGACGCTGGACGACGCGTGCAAGGCCATTCGCGAGCGCGGGTATTGGAGCGCTTATCCGGAAGTGCCCAGCGGGAAGATATACGGCGAATCCGCCAAAGATGATGGTCTGGCCGGATTCCAGGCGCGCCTCAACAAGCCGTTTGCGATCGAGGGACAGCCGGGGGAAGTCGGTCGCGTCGGTCACGAGGTGTCGCCGTATGGACCGGCGCTCGGCGTGACGTATCCGAAGTCGGATCTCGATACGTTGTTGCGCGCGGCGCAGGGAGCGCTGTCCGGTTGGCGCGAGGCCGGCATCGAAGCACGCGTCGGCGTGTGTCTGGAGATATTGCATCGCCTCAACAAGCGCAGCTTTGAACTTGCAAACGCCGTGATGCACACGACGGGTCAGGGATTCATGATGGCGTTCCAGGCGGGCGGACCGCACGCGCAGGATCGCGGTCTGGAAGCGGTGGCCTATGCCTATGACGAGATGATGCGGACGCCGGAGAAGGCGACGTGGCGCAAGCAGGTCGGCAAGGAAGAGTTCGTCACGCTGGAGAAGCGCTATCGCATCATGCCGCGCGGCGTGGCGCTGACGATCGGGTGTTCGACGTTTCCGACGTGGAACGGTTATCCGGGGATTTTCGCGAGTCTTGCGACGGGCAATCCCGTCGTGGTCAAGCCGCATCCGGGCGCGATTCTTCCGCTGGCGATATCCGTCGAGATTGCGCGCGATGTGTTGAAGGAGTCGGGCTTCGATCCGAACGTGATCACGTTGCTTGCCGATTCGCTTGATGCGCCGATCACCAAAGATGTCGCGATCCGGCCCGAGATTCGCGTGATCGACTACACGGGCGGTTCGGAATTCGGGAATTGGCTGGAGAAGACGGCGACGCAGGCGATCGTTCTGACGGAGAAGGCCGGCGTCAACACGATGATCCTGGACAGCTGCGACGACTTGCGGGCGGTGACGGGCAATCTGGCGTTTTCGCTCTGCCTCTATTCGGGGCAGATGTGTACGACGCCGCAGAACATATTCATCCCGAAGGACGGCATGAAAGTCGGCGGAGAAACGAAATCGTTTGACGAGATTGCCGGTGCGATCGTGAAGGCGGTCGATTGGATGCTGAGCGATCCGCGTCGCGCGACGGAGGTGCTGGGGGCGATTCAGAATGATCGCACAGTGCTCCGGATCGGTCAGGCCGCGGGCGAGGGCGCCGAGATTCTGCGCGAGTCGGCGAAGATCGCGAACGAGGCGTTCCCGGAAGCGCGCGTGCATACGCCGCTGATCCTGAAGACGGATGCGAGTCGGAAGGAGCTCTTCATGCGCGAGATGTTCGGACCGATCTCGTACATCATTGCGACGGACAATACGGATCAGAGCGTCCGGCTGGCGGCGGAGGCGTCGCGGAACTGCGGTGCGATCACGGCGGGCATTTACTCGACGAATGAAGCAACGCTGAACAGGGCGGTCGAGGCGCTTGCCGAGGCGGGGGCGGCGACGTCGTGCAACCTTTCGGGGCAGATCTTCGTCAACCAGGCGGCGGCGTTCAGCGACTTCCACGTCAGCAGCGGCAACCCGGCGGGGAATGCGACGTTGTGCGATAGTGCGTTTGTGTCGCGGCGATTCAGCGTCGTACAGAGCCGCGTCTGCGTGTGAGCGTGATGTCGCGACCGGCCGATCTACCCCTGAGATATCGAACGCCCGATGCGTGGGCGAAGCAGGCAATGTGCGATCCGCTTGCGCTGCTGAATGATCATGCGCACCTCGAGAAGAAGGCGGCGGCCAATGCGTTGGAGCTTCTCAACCGTTGGCCGGAGCCGAATCCGCCTGAGTATTGGGTCGAGAAGATGAGTGCGATCGCGCGGGATGAGGTGGATCACCTGGCGATTGTGACGCGGCTGCTTGCGCGGCGCGGCGGGCGATTGACCAAGTACCATCGCAACGCGTATGCGAGTGATCTTCGCGCGCTGGTGCGCAGCGGTCGAGGAACGGCCGAGTTGCTCGATCGATTGATGATCTCGGCGCTGATCGAGGCGCGGAGTTGCGAACGATTCGAGGTGCTGTCGCGCAATTGCGGAGATGTGGAATTGCGGCGGTTGTACGACGATTTGTGGGCTTCGGAGAACGGCCATTACCTCATATTCATCGATCTCGCGCGGCAGTTGCCTCAGGCGGCGGATGCAGTGGAGGCGCGATGGGATGAGATGCTGGATGCCGAGGCGCGGATCATCGAAGCGCAGCCGCCGGGGGCGCGAATGCACAGCGGCGTGGAGTAGCGCCTTCTTCCAGTGCGCTTATTCACACCCATGACTGGCCGTCCTCGGAAGGCTGGGGGCGCCGTTCGTATCAGATGTTCATCAGGTGATCGGGGTTGTTTCGCGCGAAGTCTTCGACGCCGGCGGCGTACTGCTTGACGATTTCGCGGATGACGGCCGGTTCGTCGGCGTCGGGTTGGCGATCGATCAGCGGCGGCGTGACGACGACTTCATATCGGTAGTAGGGCTTCGAAACGATGAACCCCTGAAGAATGACCGCATTGCAGCGGATCGCGATCTGGAGAGGACCCACGAGGACGTCGCGCTCCTCGCCGAAGAGCCGCACGGATTCGGTCTTGGTGCGCTGCCCACGTTTGCGATCGGCGTCGAGCAGGCTGGCGACGATCTTGTTCTGCTGAAGGTGCCGATAGATGCCGCGCGGAAATGAATTGGCCGCGAACATCTTCATTCTGCGGATTTCGGGAAACGTTTCTGTATAGCGATTCTGTATATAGCGTCGGACGGCGCTTTCCTTGCCGTCGCGCACGCCCGCGAGTTCGTAGCCGAGCAGTGCCATCAGCAGGCCGGCGATATGGTGCGAGCCGAAATGACAGAGGGCGACGTAGACGCCGCGGCCTTGTTCGAGACCGTCGTCGATGTTCTGAATGCCCGTCAGTTCGATGCGGTTTTCGATCTTGGTGCGCGGGATGCGGTCCATGATCGTATAGAACATCTTGTCGCAGCGGACGCGCATGAAGTACCGGATGGCGTAGCGACGCCGGAATTTGGGCGTGGCGTCGTTCTTGAAATAGTCGCTGAGCTTGCGGTGCACGCGCCGTCGCCGGCGGAAGTCGACGATGTACTCGCCGAGGGCGAAGGCGCAGCCGAGCATGTAGAGGCCCGTCAACGTGAGGCAGCGCTGGACGGCGACGAGCAGGAAGCGCACGAAGCGGATGCGCAAAAGCGTCAGGAACGGAACCGGATGCTCCTGGATCGAAAGAATGCCCGGTGCGGCGTCCGGCGCATCGCCGTGTTCGCGCGCGCCATCGGCCGGATCATCGACTGCGTCCGATCGCTCCTGGTCCGGCCGGGCTTGGTCAGTTTCCATACTCACGAATTGGTCGCGCGACGAGACGATCCCCATCGACGGCGAAAGGCTCCGAACGGGATCGGCAGATGCCGATCCGTGTGTTTCATACCGAGGCGGAACGCGGGGCCTCAGTCTTCCTCATCAGCCTTAGGCTGGTACTGCGCCATGACGGCCTGTGCCTCGTTGCTCGGGACCTGCTCGTAGTGAGAGAACTCGATCGAGTAAGAGCCCTTGCCGCCGGTCATGGAGCTCAGCCGTGAATGATAGTCCGACAGTTTTGCCAGCGGCACCTCCGCCGAAATCAATGAGAGGTTGCCGGGCAGCAGGTCCTGTCCCGTGGGGCGACCGCGACGTTGTGCCAAGTCACCCGTGATGTCGCCGACATTTTCGCCCGGCGCCGTGACCTGGACGTTGACGATCGGTTCCAGCAGGACGGCCTTGGCCTTCAGAACGGCGTCCTTAAACGCCAGCTTGCCGGCGGTCGTGAAGGCGACTTCCTTCGAGTCGACGGGATGGTGCTTGCCGTCGGTGATCGACACTTTGATATCCTGCATCGGGAAGCCGGCGAGGGGACCGTGCTCCATGAGCATTTTGACGCCCTTCTTGATCGCCGGTTCGAATTGGCCGGGGATCGATCCGCCGAAGATGTCCCAGCCCCATTCGAGCGTCGGATCGCTGCCGCGCTCGAGCGGCGAGACTTTCAGGTAGACCTCGCCGAACTGGCCGGCGCCGCCGGTCTGTTTCTTGTGACGATGATGGCCTTCGGCTTCCTTGGTGATGGTCTCGCGATAGGGGACCTTGGGGGGTTTGGTATCGACGTCGATCCTGAACTGCGTCTTCATTTTGTGAAGGATGACGCGCAGGTGCATATCGCCGTTGCCGCTGATGACGAGTTCGTGGGTCTGGGCGTCGTGCATCGTCTTGAAGCACGGGTCCACATCCATGAATCGATGGATGGCTTCGCCGAGTTTTCCTTCATCGCCGCGCGCCTTCGGCGTGATGGCGAGTGAGTACATGGGCCGCGGGAACTTCGGCATGGGCACGACGCCGGAATGATCGCCGTCAAACAGGGTATCGCCGATGTTCAGGTCGAGCTTCGCGACGGCGACGATGTCGCCGGCGGCGGCTTCGTCCGCCTCCTTGTGGGTTCCGCCGACGAAGTGATGGAAGTGTCCGGGGCGCACGCCCTTTCGATCGCCCGGCTTGCAGAGATGGCCGTCGCCCTTCATGTGGCCGGCGAGCACACGGATGAAGGGGTATTTGATCTTGGTCTTGTGATCGATGGCGACTTTGAAGACCTGTCCGACGAAGAGCTTGCCTTCCGGATCGATCGGCGTCTCTTTGTCACCGTCCTTCAGAACGTACTGCTTGCCGTTCAGCGGCGACGGGCAGCATCGCACGATGAAGTTGAGCAGTTCCTTGATGCCGACTTCGTGGATGGAATCCGTGAACAACAGCGGGACGATCGTGCCGGCCTTGACGGCCTTGACGAAGTTGGCGCGGATTTCCTCTTTCGTGAGCGTGCCTTCGTCGAAGTATTTGTTCATCAGGGCGTCGTCGCATTCGCTGACGCGCTCGACGATGTTCAGGTGTTCGGCTTCGACGCTGAGGATGTCCGTTTCGCCGCCGTCGTTCTCGATGCAGTTGATGACGGCTTTCCCGCCGTTGGCGGGCAGGTTGACGGGGGCGACGACCTGACCGAAAGACTCGCGGATATCCGAGACGAGTTGTTCGAGTGACTCGGGATCGGTATCCATGTGGTTGACGACAATGACGCGGCCTAGACCGAAGTTCTTCGCATGTTCACGCATTCGGCGCGTGTTCACCTGGATGCCGCCGACGGTGTTGATGACGATGATTGCCGTTTCGACGGCGGCAAGCGATGCGATCGCGGGGCCGATGAAGTCCGGGGCGCCGGGCGTGTCGATGAAGTTCAGTTGCTTGCCTTCGTGCGTGACGCTCATGACATGGGAGTCGATTGAGTGTCCGCTTTCCTTTTCTTCATCGTCCAGATCCAGGTGGCTGGTCTTGTCGACCACGCTTCCGAGTCGATTCGTCGCGCCAGTGGCGTGGAGAATCGCCTCACAGAGGGACGTCTTGCCCGCTCCGCTGTGACCTACGACTGCCAGATTCCGAATGTCGCCCGTCGGGGTTCCCGCCATACGTGTACCTCCATCAGCGCCTGGGCGACTCGCGCGATCGAGAAATGAAGCGCAAAAAATGAGCCCGATCCGGGCACGATGCCACCGCTGGCGAAACTGAGGATGCTACACGCCGGGCCGCGGCGGTACAAGACAACAAGGGGCTGTTCGGACCCGTGCCCGGCCGTTCAATCGCACTAATGCAGTGCGTTAACCCAGCAATGTCATTGCTATCGAGAGATACACACACGCGCTGACGGCGTCGTTCATCGTTGTGATCAGCGGGCCGGTTGCGATGGCCGGATCGATGCCGATCCTGCGAAACAGGTAGGGCAATGTCAGGCCCAGGGTGCCGGAGAGCATGACGGCGACGATCATCGCGAGGCCGACGGCCGTCGCGAGTCGGAGTACGGAGAAACCGATCGGCAGGCTGGCGGAACCGTCATGCTGGACGAACGCGCCGGAGTTCGTGATGGCGAATGCGCCGCTGGCTGCGAAGATCGCCGCGCCGATGCCGACGACCCAGGCGATTCGAAGTTCGCGATAGGCGGCCCGATCGAAGCGGCTGGCCGTGACGTCGCCCGTCGCCAACGCCCGCACGATAACGGTCGAGATCTGGACGCCGACGTTTCCGCCCATGGCGGCGATCGGAATCAGGAACGGAATCAGCAGACTGAATATCTGCTCCTCCATCTGTTCCTTGAAATAGAGTGTGATCAAGGACGCCGTGAAGGTTCCCGTCAGCGACGGCAGGAGCCATCGGGCGCGAACACTGGCGGCGCGGAAGATGCTGCTGCTCGCGAATTCCTCCGCATCGGTGCCCGCCATGTGGAAGATGTCCTCTTCGGCCTCTTCCTCGGCGACTTCCAGCACGTCGTCATGGGTGATGACGCCGACCATTGCGTGTTCACTGTCGGTAACAGGCAGGGCGACGACGTCGTACTTGTCGAACTTGTTCTTGACTTCCTCCTGATCGTCCTCGACGTGCGCCGTGAAGAGCTCATCGAGCATCAGTTTTTCGAGCGGCATCTCGGCCGGCGAAGTGATCAGCCGCATCGGAGGGACGACGCCCATCAGTCGACCTTCGTCGTCGACGCAGTAGACGTAGTAGACCTCCAGTCGGCGCTCTTCGCTCAGCTTTCGGATCCGGGCGATGGCGTCGGCGGCCGTGGCGGTGGCGGGGACCGACACGAAGTCGGTGTTCATGATGCCGCCGGCCGTGTCTTCGTCGAACTGTCGGAGCATTTCGACGGCGGCGCGCTGCTTCGGGGGGAGTTGTTCGACGACGCTGTCGGCGAAGGCGTCGTCCATTTCATCGAGGACGTCGACGGCGTCGTCGGCCGGGAGTTCCTTCAGGACCTTAGAGACTTCGGCGCTGGGCATGCCGTCGAGAACGTCCGATCGAACGGCTTCCTCGAGCATATCGATGGCGACGGCGACGGTTCTCGGGGGGAGCAGGAACAGCAGTCGCGACCGATCCTCTTCGTCGATCGCCTCAAGACAATCGGCGACATCGGCGGCGTGCAGGTCCGCAAGAAACGTGCGCAGCGGTTCGTCGTCGCTTTGCGTCAGCAGTTGCCGAAGCGTGGCGATCAGGTCCGCCAGATCCTCCTGGCGGCGCGTGATGGATGGTGTGCCCGTATCCTGCATGAGGGGCGCATTATGACGGGGGGTTAGGCGAACACAACCGATATGGCGTTTTGTGTACTCGCTTGAGTGAATCAATCGGTCGGTGCGTTCTGTTTCGGCATGTCCACGTCAATGTGAGGGTATGGCGTCGTCTCGTCGATGAGATCGGCTAACGCGCACGTGTCACGCTTCAAAGGAAGAGGTCATGCATCGTCCGGGACTTTAGGCGGGGCGGTCACGATCGTCAGTTCGACGCGCTTGCCGTCGCGGAGGACGAAGATCTTGATCTTCTCGCCCGGCTTGCACTTTCGCAGTGCGTCCATGTAGGTGTAGACATCCGACACGTCGTGACCGCCGATAGAGAGGATGCGGTCCTTGTCCTTCATTCCGCCCTTCTCGGCGGCGCCGCCCTCGACGACGCCGGCGATTTCAAACCCCTCGCCTTCGCTCTCGCCATAGGTCGGCATGATGCCGAGGCGGACGGGCGGCATCGTGTTGTTTTCGACGTCATCGGCGGGTTCGTTCCTGTGGGCGTCGCCGTGCGGATTGCGGTTTGCGCGGTCACGTTCGTGCGGACTGCCGTGGGTTGCTGCGCCGGCCTGCGGGGCATGGGGATTCGGATTGGCGCCGATGTGCGGACCGGCGGGCGCGGCCGACCCGCGCCGAGGGATTCGGACAGTGATCGTCATTGCGAAGCCTGACTTGTCGTATCCGGGGGCCTCGCACTGGATCTGATACTCCGCGTGGGTTGCAGTCGAGCCCATCGCCGATTTCAGAACCTCCTCAATCGCTGCGGAGACGCGATCCAGTTCAGCCGCCGATCTGGGGTCGCCGCTGAATGTTATTCTCAATTCGACTCCGTCGTTCGAACGGGAATGCGCCAGAGAGCGGATTCGCAGCGTGCTGTTGTCTCTTGCAAACGCCTCGATGCGCTCACAGACGGCATGCGATGCGTCTTCGACGCTCGCATGTTGGTGCGCATGCTCCGCCGCCGCCTTTGTGGGCGGATTCTCGGCGACGTGCGGCGCGGCTGTCGGTGCATCGCCGAATTGTACATGCAGCGTGACGCGCTGACCGGAGCGAACGACCTGAACGTCGGTCTTGTCTCCCCGTTTGAGGCCACTGAGCGCGGACATGGCATCTTCGATCGATTGGATGCGCGTCGTGCCGATGCGGATGATTCGATCGCCGGGGCGCATGCCTGCGTTGCCCGCGGGCGATCCGTCGGACACGCTGTCAATCAGCAGGCCTTCGCCGTCTTCCGTCGGCGTCGGCATGACGCCGAGTCGCACGGGTTCGTCGGAAGGCGTATTGCGAGGTCCGGCGAGCGGTGCGTCAGGTTTTGGTTTGTCGTCGCCTTCCTTCTGTCGTCCTATGTTTGCCCGTCGGGAATCCTTCGCGAATTTCGGCGGCGTCGGGTTGCCGTCGATGGCATCGATGACGTCCGATCCGAATCGTGCGATCTGCATCGCGCCGTCCGCGTTGATCAGCGGCGTATCGTCTTCCGGTCGATGGTATTGCTTGTGCAGTCCCGTGAAGAAGAAGAGGACCGGGATGTCTCGAAGGTAGAAGTTCGTGTGATCGGAAGGGCCGCGACCGCCGCCGCCGTCGCGAATGTCGAAGCCGTAGGGTTTTGCAAGATCCCTGACGAGTTCTTCAAAACCGCCGGTCCGCATGCCTCCGACTTCGAGCATTTCGTTCTTGAGTCGGCCGACCATGTCGAAGTTGAGCATAGTGATGCACTTGTCGAGATCGACTGTCGGGTCCTTCGCGAAGTGTTCGGATCCCAGCAGGCCGAGTTCCTCGCCGGTGAACGCGACGAGGACGATGGTTCGATTTGGTGCTTCGCCTCTCGTATATGTCTTGGCCATCTGCATCAGCATGGCCGTGCCCGAAGCGTTATCGTCGGCGCCGTTGCTGATGTCCTTTTCCGGGTTGAAGTCCGCTTTGCCCTTGTTGCGGACGCCCAGATGGTCGTAGTGCGCGCCCAGGACGATCATCTCATCTTTCTGAGGTCCAGTCCCCGGGATCATGCCGACGACGTTGCGCACGTCTGAATAGACAGGTTCGATCTCCACGTGGCCGCGGACCGAAACACCGTCCAACGGAGCCGACGCGGGCGCCTTATTGGTTTCGATTCGATCCTGAAGCGTCTGAATGTCCTGGAGACCGCCGGCGGAGAGCATGCGTGTCGCGAAATCCGGCGTGACGTGGACCATCGGAATGCCGTGATCGCCGCCGCGGCCGCCGCGCTGAAAGTCGTAAAGGTGTGAATCGCCGTCCTTGTTGACGATCAGCAGGGCAACGGCGCCAAGCTCTTTCGCCAGGAGTGACTTCGCGCGGAACGACACGTGCTGCATGCCGAAATTGTCGAAGTCGGGTCCGCGTCGAAGAATGAGGACGACTTTGTCCTTGACGTCGATGCCGGCGTAGTCGTCGTAACCGTTGTCGCCATCGCTGATGCCGTATCCTGCGAAGACGACGTCGCCGGCGAAGCTACCGTCGGCCGAAAAGGGCAGCGGCACGTAGTCGTCGTTCAGAATCGCCGGCTTGCGGGTCAGTCTTCCTTTCGTGCCGACGGCGAGTCGCGTTGCGTTGCCGAGCCTGCTGCTGAGGGCGAGTTGGAAGTTCTGATAGAAGGTGTTGTCGTCGCCCGCCGGCTGTAGGCCGAAGGACTCCCAGATGGAGGCGACGTATTCCGCTGCCTTGTCGATGCCTTCTTCGCCCGTTCCGCGTCCCTCCAGCTCATCACTCGCCAGGAAGTCGATCCAGCCGAGGTATTGTTCGGCGGAGTAGAGCGAGTCGTTGGTCGAATGCCGCTCAGCGGCGGCTGCGAACGGCTGTGCGGTCAAAACGAGGGCTACAGCAAGACAGGCGCCGGCGAGGCGGCGGACAATTCGTCTCATAATTCTCTCCCGAAAGGGCATCTGAGGGCCGATCGCAGACATCAAGCGCACGCCTGCCCCCGTTTCTGATCGGCGGGGAACGTATCTGAGTGATCCTATTATGATCGAATCGTAGCGGGGCGCTAAGTTTTTCGCCGAATCGCCGGAATTGGCCGACTATTCCGGATTCGCGGCGGTTTCGGCCGGGGAATCGCCGATGGCGAGGCTGCGCATCTCCTCGGCGTGTTGGATGAGCTGCTCTTTGGTGGGTTTCTCGATCTTCTCCAGCGTGAAGGTCCCGAGATCGCGATCGTCATGGATCGTCATCGGGATCAGGCATTCCGTGATGAGATCGATGCCGGGCCACTGGTACCAGGGGGCGTCGATTCGCTTGTTCGTCTGAAGCGTCTTGTAGCCCTTCTGGCGAATGATGATGTCGTAGTCCCCGTACCACGTGAAGTTGACTTTGACCGGCGAGCGACCGACTTCCTGATCGTTCAGGTAGACGAGGGCGCCCTGCGGTTCGGAGTTAATCTTCACAGTGCGGTCGACGCAGCCGATCGCCGACATGCAGGCGAGCATCAGGCAGATGGAGAGGGCCGTACCGACGATACGGGCTCGGCGGCTTGCGGCGTCTGTGTTTGCTGTCGGTCGCGATACGTATCGATCCATGAGGTGCTCGCTGTCGCGTTTGGCGATTGGGCCGGGGGATTCGGCGAAGTCGTCCATCGTCCTTGATTTCACGAATAGTCTAATTCCGGGGCGATGGATGGCAACCGGAATCCGCTGCTCGATCGTCGTCGATTCGTGAACGATATGCGGAATCACGAAGATGTCGGACTTTGGCGGCGTGATGACCGGGTCATGCCTGGGCCCGGCTCGGAGAGCTGTGTCGATCAACGCGTTTCGTCGCGATCGAAATACGCCTGCAATATCTGCCGGGCCGCCAGCTGGTCTGTCAGGGCCTTGCGCTTTCGGCCGCGCAGGCCGGCGACGTTCATCGCCTCGTGCGCGGCTGCCGAACTGAGGCGCTCGTCCTGGAAATGGACGCGCTTACCGGACAGGCGATCCAGCTCGCCGGCGAAGCGCCGCGTCAATGCCGCCTGATCGCCTTCGCTGTCATCCATGTTGATCGGCAGCCCGACGACGTAGGCCTCTGCGCCTTCGGCTTCGCCGCGATCCGCGACGTTGCGTGCATCGCGCGTGACGTCGTTTCGCCCGGCGATCGTGTCGAGCGGGAAGGCGATGCGCGTGTCGTCGTCGCCATGGGCGAGTCCGATGCGCTTGATGCCGTAGTCGATGCCGATGAATTTCATGATCTTACCTGCACGTCGGGGCGTCCTGATTAGTCCAGGATCAGGAGCGACACGTGGTCCAGGGCGAACGCCCGTTCGCCGTGATCGCGAAAGTAAATGCGGATGTACTGCGATCGCAATCGGGTTTCGATGCCCACGACCTCGCCGTCGCCGTAGTCCTCGTGGCGGACGCGCAGGCCCGGGTAATACATCGAATCGCCTGCCGACATTTCGCTTTCGTTGTATCGACCGAGGTGCGCCATGCTCCGATCGCGCTGTTCCGCGAACGTCTGGCGCTCGATCTCGTCGTCGGGCAATTCCGAAAGGAATCGGGAGGCGACGGCGCGCTCCGTGATGCCGCGGACCATTCGATAGAGGGCATGCGTCAGTGTCAGAATGTGCATCGATCGCGTCATTCCGACGAAGGCGAGGCGGCGTTCTTCCTCCAGTTCCGATTGATCTGCAAGCTGGACGCGGGCGTGGGGCAGCAGCCCTTCTTCGAGACCAATCATGTAGACGATAGGGAATTCCAGACCCTTCGCCGCGTGCAGCGTCATCAGCGTGACGGCGCCGCGCGTGTCGTCGATCGCGTCGGTATCGCTGACGAGGCTTGTCTGCTGCAGCCAGTCGATCAGAGAGCCGTCGGGGAAGTCCTTGTCGTACTGCTGGGCGGCGCTGACGAGTTCGTTGACGTTTTCCAGCGGATCGTTGTCCTCGGGGCCGAGCGCGTGGACGAGCGACTTTTCGATGCCCGTCTTTGTCAGGACGGCGGAGACGATGTCGCGAACGGGGCTTTCGGGCAAAGCCGCAAGTTCGGCCATGAGCGTCGCGAATGCCCCGACTTTTTTCTTCGCCGATTTCAATTCGTCGATCGCGTCGCAATGCTGGACGGCGGCGAACATCGTGATGTGGTTCTCGTCGGCGTAGGACTTCAGGCGATCGAGCGAGACTTTTCCGATGCCGCGGGCCGGCGTGTTGATCGCCCGGATCAGCGCTGTTTCGTCGGCCGGGTTGACGATGAGCCGCAGGTAGCTGAGGACATCCTTGATTTCCTTGCGATTGTAGAACTCCACGCCCCGGGCGATCTGGTAGGGGATGCGGGCCGTGCGCAATGCGTCTTCCATGACGCGGCTCAAGGCGTTGACCCGGTAGAAGATCGCGATGTCGCCGGGGTTGCGGCCTTCTTCCAGGTGTTTCTGGATGTCCTGTGCGATCTGCCGGGACTCGATGTTCTGATCTTCGCAGGTCCAGACACGGACGTTGGCGCCGCGATCGCCATCTGTCCACAGGTTCTTGTGTTTGCGGAAGTCGTTATACGCGATGAGTTCGGATGCCGCCGAGAGGATCGCGCCCGTGCTGCGGAAGTTCTGTTCGAGGCGGACGACTTTCGCATCCGGGTAGTCGGTTTCGAACTCGAGGATGTTCTTCATGTCGGCGCCGCGCCACGCGTAGATCGACTGATCGGGATCGCCCGTCGCGCAGATATTCCGATGGGCCTGGGCGAGGCATGAGGCGATCGTGTACTGGGCGTGGTTCGTGTCCTGGTACTCGTCGATCAGGATGTAGCGGAATCGATCGGAGAGCTCATCGCGGACCTTCGGATACTGCTTCAGCATCAGGGCGACGCGCATGAGCAGGTCGTCGAAGTCGCAGCCGTTCTGCTCCGTGAGCAGGTCCTGATAGGCCTGGTAGATGCGGGCGACTGACTTGGTGGAGAAGTCGAACGCGAATTCGACGTAGTCCGCCGGCGTCTGCAGGAGGCTCTTGGCCTGGCTGATGCGTTCCTGCGCCTTTGCCGGTGGGAAGTGATCGGCGGACAAGTCGCATTGCGCCAGTGCCCGCTTGATGAGTGCGCGCGAGTCGGCCTGGTCAAAAATCGTGAAGTTGGGACCGAGACCGATCGTGTCGCCGTAGTCGCGCAGGAGCCGGGCGCACATGGAGTGGAAGGTGCAGACCCACATGCCTCGGCCGACGCCGAGGGCGTCGATGCGTTCGCGCATTTCACCGGCGGCCTTGTTGGTGAACGTGATGGCGAGGACCTGATCCGGCCGCGCGACGCTCGTGGCGATGTTGGCGGCGCGACGCGTGATGACGCGCGTCTTGCCCGATCCGGCGCCGGCGAGGACGAGCAGGGGTCCGTCGGTATGGCGAACGGCCTCGGCCTGCGGCGGCGTGAGACCGGCGAGAAGGTCGGTCGTGAGGGTCATGGGGGACATTATGCAGAGTGTGGGGGATTTGCGAAGGGTGGGAGGGTCGTATTCGTGATCTGCTGAAGCTGGGACGATCCAACTTGCTCTCGAAGTTGCTCATGCGAGAATGATAGCAATCGAACCGTGGGCGGAGTCTAATTCCTACGGCGATTGGTCTGACCCATGTTGTGCATGAGAGCGGGTGAAACGTGATACGTCTTGTCGAAGCACTGAACTATCGATGTCTGCGCTACGTGCGACAGCCGTTGCGAGACCTGCAAGTGCTGATTGGTCCAAACGCGAGCGGCAAGACGACTTTTCTCGACGTCGTCGCTTTTTTGGGGGACTTGTTAGAAAAAGGGCTGGACGAGGCAATTACGCAGAGATCGACGGATATTCACGATCTGTTCTTCTTCAAACAGGGCGAGCATTTCGAACTAGCGGTCGAGCTCGAAATCCCTGAGGAGCGAGCCAAACTCCTCAATCATAACGCTCGCTACAGGATCGTTCGCTACGAAGTGGCGATTGGTATCGACGGCGTGACGGGTGAGTATCAGATTCTTGATGAACGAGTCGTCCTGCAATCTGAGATTTCGAAGCCTCGAGTACCTTCTGAAGAGAAGACACTATTCCCCGCTCCATCCGAGCCGCCCAAGTCGATCATGTATGGACAAAAAAACGTCGGTCGCAACAACCAACAGACGCTTCGAAAGGTCCATGATGGTAATGACAACTTCTATTCGGAGACTGAGGCAAGAAAGGGAGGCGGCGGATGGGCGCCGTCAATAAGACTTGGACCACGCAAATCCGCCCTTGCGAATATGCCCGAGGATGAAGCGAAGTTCCCCGTATCCACTTGGTTGCGAGAGACACTGATAAACGGCACTCAGAAGTTGATGCTCAATAGTCTTGCGCTGCGGCAAAGCAGTCGGCCCGGGCAAGGCCGGCGATTCAAGCCGGACGGGAGTAATCTACCTTGGGTGATATCATCGCTACGCGACGACGACATTGAGCGCTGCCGCCAATGGGTTGAACATCTTCAAACCGCGCTCCCTGACATTCGAGGCGTCACAACAGCTGAAATACCTGACACAAAGCACAGATTCCTGCAAATAAGGTACCAAGGGGGGCTGACCGTGCCTTCGTGGACGGTATCAGATGGTACTCTACGTATGCTGGCGTTGACGCTCCCAGCGTACTTACCTGAATTCAAAGGAATCTACCTGATCGAAGAGCCCGAGAACGGGATTCACCCAATGGCGATGGAAACTGTCTACCAGGCACTCCGATCCGTCTATAACGCTCAGATTCTCCTGGCGACCCACTCGACGATCATTCTTGGATGCGCTGAGCCGGAAGAGCTGCTTTGCTTCAAAAAGGACGAGAACGGCGCGACAGATGTCGTGGCCGGCCCCGATCATCCGGCGTTAAAGGCTTGGCGCGGCAGCATGAATCTGAGCGATCTATATGCGTCCGGTGTGTTGGGATGAGCAAGCGGGACTTGTTCATCGTGGTCCCGGATCTGGACACCGAGAATGCGATCACATCGCTGCTCGGTGCGCGGCAACAATCACTTGGAGTCCGCCTGGACTTTGACCCGGATCGCCCACCCAAGGGCGATCTACTCCGGTACAACAAGCGCGATTCAGGCTGCTACAAAGACGCAGTGAATCTTCTTCGACGCCCGCAACTGACACACAGACATGCGATTCTGCTGTTCGACAGGGACGGAAGTAGTGCTGATACCAGAACGAGGATCTCGATCGAATCCGAGCTTGAGTCAAAGCTCTCTCAAAGCGGTTGGTCAGAGGGCGACATCGCTGTTGTAGTCATTGAACCGGAGTTGGAAGCATGGGTCTGGGCCGATTCACCTCGTGTGGCTGATGTCCTGGGTTGGGAGGATCATCGAAGCCGCCTGCGCCCATTCCTGGAGGGTGAGGGCCTCTGGGATCGCGATTCCGAAAAGCCGCATGACCCGAAGGCCGCGATGAAGTCGGCGCTTCGGAAAGTGAAGAAACCCCACGGGGCTCGAATATATGCGGATCTGGCATCCACCGTCGGATTGGGACGCTGCCAGGATCCCGCATTCGCGAAGCTGCGGAGCACGTTGGCACGTTGGTTTCCACAGTCCTGAGTCCCTGATTTGGCAGCGCTCTTGTCAACTTGCGCTGTGCTTTCGCTACGCTGTGGACGGCACATTATCGTCTGTGTCATTCAGCCGATGCCGATACTTGTAAGACACAGGAGGGCATATTGTGAATCCGCGTGATAAACACAACGGCTCCCTTCTCGGTCTCGCCGTCGGCGATGCCGTCGGGACTGCGCTGGAATTCCAATCTCCCGGATCGTTCACACCGATCAGCGACATGGTCGGCGGCGGTGCGTTCAGCCTTGCGCCGGGGCAGTGGACGGATGACACGGCGATGGCGTTGTGTCTCGCGGAGAGCCTCGTCGAGTGCAACGGGTTTGATCCGGCGGATCAGATGCGGCGGTATGTTCGCTGGTGGCGCGAAGGGCATCACAGCAGCACGGAACGCTGCTTTGACATCGGCAATACGACGCGCGGATCGCTCGAGCAGTTTCTGGAGTCGGGCGATCCTTATGCGGGGCCGACGGATCCGCTGACGGCCGGCAACGGATCTCTGATGCGGCTTGCGCCGGTGCCGTTGTATTACGTGAATCGACCCGTCGAGGCGATTGAGCGTGCGGCCGACAGTTCGCGGACGACGCACGCGGCGCCGAATGCGATCGATGCGTGCCGACTCATGGCGTGGATGATCATCTGCGCCGTGCAGGGGATGGAGAAGTCCGCGATCCTCTCGCCGGAAAACGAACCCGCACCGGGCTACTGGCGGGCGGAACCGCTCGCACCGGAGGTCGAGGCGATTCGGCTCGGCTCGTTTCGTGATCGCGAACCGCCGGAGATCGCTGGGACGGGCTATGTCGTCAAGAGCCTCGAAGCGGCGCTGTGGGCGTTTCACAAATCGGGCTCGTTTCGTGAAGGTTGCCTGTTGGCGGCGAATCTCGGCAACGATGCCGACACGACGGCCGCCATATTCGGTCAATTGGCGGGGGCGCATTACGGCGAGCAGGGGATGCCGGAGGCATGGCGGGCGAAGGTGCTGGGCTGCGGTTTTCCGATGGAGCTGGTGCGTCGGCTGTACGAATTACGGGCGTCCTGATTCTGATCAGGCTGTCGCACGATTCAGGACATTATCGGTTCAGGGCGTCTCGCGCCCTTTCAAAACCCGTTGGACTCGCCGCTTCAGCGCTTCTGACTGCGCAATATCGCCACGCGCCCAAATCGCCCGGCTCTCCCGGCTTGCCACATTTGTTTCGAATCGTACGTTGAATATGGCGCGGTATTGCGCTCGGCGGCGGCCGGCGTCTGTCTCCCCAGGCAGACGCGACAGTATGAGGATCGCGGACTTGTGTCCGCCCACCGACACGTGCCTTTCGATGGTCGTGCCGTCCACGAAGCGGAGACAACCTTTGGGTTCCGGGCATCGGGTCTGGAACCTGCGCTCGGCTTGAACGCCGACAAAGGAGAGTCCGCAATGGCACGGCACACACTTGCGCTCCTGCTCGTCCTCACGATCGGGCCCAACAGTCTGCAATCGAACGGTACGACGCCCGCCGATTCACCATTTCAGGTATTTGTCGAACCGTTTGGAGACAATACGGGATTCGATCTCGCGTTTGCGGACGCCGTCGCAAACGACGCGCGTCTCGGCGACGGCGTGACTCGGACGTTCGACGATCTGACAGTCTGGCCGCAGAACTACGTCGTTTCTTCGGTGACGGCCGGTAGTTGCGAAGTCGCCATGTTCGGAAACACCAACAAAGGTGCGCCGTTCGTGTTTCATCCGAACGGCTTCTATCACTGGGAAGGTCAAATGTTTGAGGGGACGCTCGTGATGGGATCCGTCGCGAGGTTCGTGCCGTTGCAGGGCGGGGGAATGCTCGGCGCCGTCGGCTTCTGGATCTTCGACGACGGCAACCTCAAAGATTCGATCTACCAGGTCGACGTGGTCGATGCCAACGGCAATACGACGACGGAGTACGTTGCGAACGGCGTGCCGCGCGTGGGCGGTTATGAAGTTGAAGGGTTCTTCGGCGTGATATCGCAATGCGGCATCACGAGCCTGACGGTTACGTCGCTCAACGCCGAAACGGGAGAAGCGTGGAACGATCCATTTGAGATCGATTACTTGACAGTCGCGTCGCTGGAGACTCCTGTGACGCGTCCGCAGGACCCGCCCGCTGATGACGGCGGGACGTGCACCTGTTCCTGCAGGCATTGCCGACATTGCGACGGCGATCGAGATCAGGACGGCGACGGCGGTGGATGCGGTCGAGGTCGCGGACATGATCGAGGGCGCGGCCGTGGGCACGACGAAGATCGCGGGCACAACGGTGGATCGAGTGGCGATCATCGCAACGACAATGGTCGTGGGCGTAATCGATAGGCGTGTGAGCAGAGTCGAGCATTTGCCGAACAAAAGAGGTTCTTCACGGAATATCGTGAAACTCTGTTGGCATCTGCGGTAGCGCGAGTACCGCGTCCCAATAGGGACGCGCTGAGAATAGCCCAGCCTTTTCAAGGCTGGGATTGCAAGTTGGTTTTTTGCCGTTCCCGTGCCGTAGGTACGGCGCGACTCCACGCATCCAGCTCATCCCGTCCCGCTGGGACGGGGCCTGAAAGACGGCCGACAACCCCCCGTTGAAGACGGGGGGCTATTTTCATGTGATCCCTACGGGATCCGGAGTGGATATATCTGTCACTCTTGTGCCAGAACACCGTGTCATTCCGCTTTTCCGTGATGAACCACAAAAAAGCACCGCCCCGAATCAGGGCGGTGCTTTCGTTACGAGTGAATTGATCGGCCTTTGCCGTCAGATGTCGCTTAGCGTCGGCGTCGAAGCATGACGAGTCCGCCGAGACCGAGCAGCGTCAGGCTTGCCGGCTCCGGGGCGGCGACAAAGTTGGAGACCACGTAGCCTTCCATGCCGGAGACGTAGTTGCTGAGCGTGTCGCCGAAGACCCAGTTAAAGCCGTAGGCGACGTTCGTGCCCAGTTCGTCCGGTGCACCGGTTCCGACGGCATTGGCGCCGTTGAGGATATACGCGGCAGGCGGCGGCGAAATCTGAAGCGACGCAACATCGGCGAAGGTCAGCGGACCGGGGCCGAACAGCGCGTGTACCCACGACGTGTTCGTGCCGGCGCCCGGCGTCTCGAACACTTTGGCGACTTTGTTTGAGAGGTCGGCATAGCTGAGATTGTAAGTGTGGCTGCCGTCCATGTTCGTGGTGAACAGCGGCTGAAACGCCGGGTTCGAGGGTTCATTCGCGATAACGGCGTAGTTGCCGAGACCGTCGGTGACCCAGATATTGAAGTAGGGCGCGACGGCCGGACCGGAGCCGCCGGTGAACCGACCTGTGTCGTCATATCGCGTAATGCTGAGTTGCGTGATGCCGCCGATCGTTCCGCCGTTGATGTCATTCGATCCGAGGCCGGCCTTCATGCCGCCTTCGCTGATAATGAACTCCGTCGCCCCCGGTACGTAGGCGTTGTTCGGCTGGATCGTGGGCGAGCCGCCTGCGCCGTTGCGGATGACAAAGGAGTCGAAGCCCGCCTGCGCCGCAGCGCTCAGGCCGAGTACCAATGCACAAGTCGTCGTCAAGAATTTTCGCATCATTCAGAAATGCTCCCTTTCGCCGGATTGGGCCGGCATTCCCCTCTGTTGCATGGCGGGCTCGGGCGCATCGCCCTCCCAGGATCCGTGCAACAGCCTCAGGATTCTGTGTGTAACAGTCTTGGTGTATGCAGCGCGAACGGCGGGCTTTTCCTGGTGTGCGCAGAATTTCTGCCGGGTTTCGGCATCATCCGATCTGCATCGTTCATTTCGTCGGCCCAACGGTCAAGTTCGCGGCAATCGAGGCGATTCATCCCCCACTTGGAAGCTCGCTGGAGGCCTAGTGTAACGATAAAGCAGGCGGTTTGTCCAATTCGACGACCTGGTCGTTCAACGCCGTAGCGAGGGTTTTTCGCCGCTGATACACATCGTTTACATGCCGCGGTTCAGCGGGCCCGCAGGCCGAGCTCGATCCGGATCAGTCCGCCTCTGTGCGGCCGGAGCAATTGAATCGGAATCAGGTCGCCGGAACTGACCTGGTTGACCAGGTGCGCGAGTTCGGCGAGGTCCGTGACGGCCCAGCCGCCGAACTGCGTGATCATGTCGCCCGGGTTCAGGCCTTCGCGTTCGGCTTCGCTTCCGGCGGCGACGCTTTCGATGACGAGCCCGATGGATCGTCGAAGTCCGTAGCGATCCTGATCGCGTCGCGTCATTTCTCGAACGCCGACGCCGAAGAATCGCTCCATCATTTCAGACGCGTTGGCCGTCGGACGATCGGCGAGCGGGACTTCGACGCTGGCCCGGCTCTGCCCTGTGCGGCGTAGATCGAGCTTGAGTGACTGCCCAGTCGGCGTTCGTGCAAGGAGGCTGAACGCTTCCATGAAGTTCGGCGTCGGGAGGTTGTCGATGGCCGTGACGACATCGCCGGGCCGAACGCCGACGGCGGCGGCCGGCGTATCCGGATCGACGGACTTCACGCGCACGCCGCCCTCGGGCCGGGCTGAGACATCTCCTTCGAAGTGAACGCCGAAGGAGACGCGCCGCAGACGCTCGATGTCGAGCATTTCCGGAAGCAGCTTGTGCAACTGGTTGACGGGAATAGCGAAGCCGATGTTCTGGGCGTCGCCTCGAATGGCCGAGTTGATGCCGATCAGCTCGCCAAGGATATTCAGCAGCGGGCCGCCGGAATTGCCTGGGTTGATTGATGCATCCGTTTGAATCAGTTCGGAATAGACATGGTCGGAATCGAACACGAGTTCACGGTTCAGCGCGCTGACGACGCCTGTCGTGATCGTATGTGCGTAGCCGAGCGGGTTGCCGATGACGATGACCGTCTCGCCCTGCATCAGATCGTCGCTGCGTCCCATCTTGAGATAGGGCAGCGGCCCACGGGCTTCAACCTTGAGAACGGCGAGATCGTGCTGCCTGTCGACGGCGACTTCCCTCGCGTCGAGCTCCGTACCGTCGGCGAACGTGGCCTTGATCTCGGCGGCGCGCTCGACGACGTGTGCGTTCGTCACGATATAGCCGTCCTTGTGGATCACGAAACCCGATCCCACGCTCTGCGTCTTGTATTGTCGCGGACCGCTCGGCACATCGAAGATGTCGTCGAACAGGCTGCCGAATCCCCGGGGTCGCTGGACTGTGACGATTCGAGAGGTCGACAGATTGACGACAGCGGGGCTGGCCTGCTGAAAGACGCGGACGATGGGCGTCATGCGTTCGGCGCGATTGCTCGTGGGTGCCGGATCCGATCCGACGGGCTGCATCGGCGTCGATTGGGCGTTTACCGTCTGCGTCATCGCCAGCGAAACGGCGGTGACGATTAATGCATGCACTCCGGCCGTTCGGCGCGATGATCGTTGAATGCGGCTATAGGTCGAAGATCTCATAGGCCTTCTCCTTGTATGTCGAACCGATGGATGTCGCCTCGAACAGGCCGCGCCGACATCGCATCTCCTTGTGAATATGACCGCAAAAGACGCGGCGCACTTTCGGAAAGTCGAGAATTATCTCGCCGAACAGTTCGCTGCCATGAAATGCAGTGGCGAATTCCCAGTTCGGCAGGATGCTGTGCGGCACGAGTTCGGCAAAGGGAACGTGATGAACGATTGCGCAGATTCGCTCGCTCCGCTCGCTCGCTTCGGCCAGGTGCCGACGAAACGTCTCCGCCAGTTTGTGCGTGAATGCGACGTCGCTCAAGGCGAGATTGACGCGCTCGCCGTCCATCCATCGCGTCGTGACTTCGAGCGCATTGCGAGGCACGTCGTCGGCCGGTTCGAGATGCTGATAGCCGCCGAGGCGTTCTGCGGCGCCGGGCGCCACCTTCGCCTGATAGTATCTCAGGGGAATCTGAAGCCTGGCGGGTCGGAACGAAAAATCGTACCAGCCCATGTTGCCGACGATCGCCGCGTCATCGGCGTAGAACGGCTCGGCGTCGAGATAGTGAACGTCGTTCTGTGAGCATATGTCCCGCAACTCGTTTTCATAACGATGCAGGGAATCGTCGCCGCCCGTGACCCAGATGTCGTGGTTGCCCGCGATGGCGAGCCGCGGGCCCTTGAAGCCTTCGAACAGGCCGAAGGCCTCTTCAAAACGGCTTGCAGGTCCGCCCGTCGTGTCGCCCGCGAAGACCAGGACATCGCCGCCGATGCGGCAGATCTTCTCGGCGAGCGCGCGCGTCGGCCGCTTGCTCCGGGCGATGTTGTAATGAAGATCCGACGTCACGATGATTCGCATGACAATCACCCGCGGTCGATCCGCGATGCCACAGTGAATCGGGCGTGCGGTCGCAAGGGATCGAATTATAGTTTTGCAGGCGACAAACGCACGGGTCCGCAGTGGCGTGCGTTCGGAGCGTACATTGCAAGGGCGCTCAAACGCGGCGATGATCGGGAAGATTCGTAACGAAAGCGCCAGATGTCCCGGTTCAATGCGTGGGGCATCTTCGCAGACAGCAGTCCGCTCATGACCGACTTGAAGCCCCAATCCGACGTCGTGGTATCGATCGACGACGTCCACAAACACTATCACCTCGACGACGAGACGATTCGGGCGGTTGACGGCGTTTCCGCAAGCGTCGCCCGCGGCGAGTTTCTGGCCGTCATGGGGCACAGCGGGTCCGGCAAGACGACGCTCATGCATCTTGTCGGCGGACTCGATCTTCCGGATCGCGGCCGGATACGGGTCGACGGCCGCGAAATCAATTCGATGAGCGACACGGAGCGGACGCTGTATCGCCGCCGCCATCTCGGCATCGTGTTTCAGGCGTTCAACCTGCTGCCGACGCTCAGCGCGCTGGAGAACGTCATGTTGCCGTATCTCGTCGACGGGCGATCGTCGGCGGAGTCCAGAGCGCGTGCGAAAGAAGTGCTGGAAGCGGTTCAGCTCGGACATCGACTGAAACATCGGCCCGCGTTGATGTCGGGCGGCGAGCAGCAGCGCGTCGCGATCGCCCGAGCACTGATGGTCGAGCCGGTCCTCATTCTCGCCGACGAACCGACCGGGAATCTCGATCCTTCTTCGTCGAAACAAATCTGGGATCTGCTTCGATCGCTCTGTGAAACGGCGCAGACGACTGTGATCATGGTGACGCATGAGGCCGGCGCCGCAGCGCACGCCGATCGCGTCCTGTTCCTGAAATCGGGGCGACTCAGCGGAGAAGCTCAATCGGAGGGAGCGGGCGATGCGCAGCTGGTCGCAGATCGCTACGCGCAACTGGCGAACTAGGCCCGGCCGAACGGGGTTGGCCGTGCTCTCGGTCACGCTGGGCGTCGCCGTTGTGGTCTGGGTGACGTGTTGCTACGAATCGGTGCGGCGTGGAATTACCGACGTCGTGCTGCAGTGGATCGGTCGCAGCCACGTCGTCATCGAACCTGCGGCAGGCGTTTGGGGACTGTTTGAAGACGACGTCACGGATCTTGTCCGCGATATTCCCGGCATCGAGCACATCACGACGCGCACGCGCGAATACGTCGAAGCTGCGCCGGCCGAAGCGAACACTGCGTCGCAGCCGGGCAATCCCTGGGTCGAAATAGAAGTGACGGGCGTCGATCCGACTCGCGAGCCGCTGTTTCGTACCTATCACATGCAGGCGGGGCGGTTCATCGAGCCGAGTGACAAGAACGCGATCGTCGTCGAGCGTCTGCTCGCCGACGAGTTTCATCTTTCGATCGGCGATACGCTGCAACTGCGCGACAATAACGAACCGAAGATCGCGGAACCGTTCACTGTTGTGGGCATCATCGATCGGCGTCGCGCCAGCATGAACCAGGCGATGATGACGTGGACGCGATTGGACGCCGTGCAGCGCATCGTGAAATTCCCCAACAAGATCAAGGGCGTCGACATCATCGCCGCCAACCCGACGATCGAGAATATCCAGCGAATCGCCGCTGAGGCTCGGAAACGTATCGACGCGCGTGCGGCGCGGCTGAAGGCTGAAGGTACGACGACAGAAGCCCTGGAGATCAACACGACGGAAGCGCAGCACAAGAAGCTGGACGCGGCCAAGGGCCTTCTTCAGTTCATCATGCTGCTGCTTGCGTGCGTCGTATTACTGACGTCGTTCTTCATCATCCTCGCGACGATGAGCATGGGCGTTTCCGAGCGGATCGCCGAACTCGGTCTGCTGCGCTGCGTCGGCGTCACGCGGGCGCAGTTGACGGGCTTCATACTGATTCAGACGTTGCCGTTGGGCGTCGCCGGCACGCTGTTGGGCGTTCCGATCGGCCTGGCGTTTCAATGGCTCACGCTCCGCGCCGTGCCGGATTATCTCGGCGCCTTCGCCGTCAGCGATTGGGGGCTGGCGCTGGCGATCTTCGGCGGCCTCGGAACGACGCTCATGGGGGCTGCCGTGCCGGCGATCTCCGCGTTCGAAGTCTCGCCGATCGAGGCGAGCCGCGCATCGACGGGGCGCAGCAGCCGCAGGTGGATCTGGATCGTGGGCGGCGTCGGCGTTCTGTCACTGATCGCGCACGAACTCGTGAATCGTTCGCTTCCGGCGCGCGGCGAGGGCGGATTCGATGCAACGGCCATTGCAAGCGTGATCCTTCTTTACTTCGGTGCGGCGATGCTCGTTCCGCTCGTCGTGGCGATCGCCGGCCGATTGGCGATCATCGTCGCCGCATTCGTGTTGCGGCTTCGGCCGCAGTTACTCGGGGATGAAGTCGTCCGCGCGCCGTTTCGCGCCGGTGCGATCAGCGCCGCGCTCATGGTCGGATTGTCCATGATCGTCGGTCTCGTCGTATGGGGGAACAGCGTCAAGCAGGGATGGCAGTTCCCGAAAGAGTTCCCGGATGCGCTGCTTTATTCCTACCAATCGGTGCCGCTCCAAAAGGCGCTGGCGCTGCGAAACACACCCGGCGTGCAGTCGGATCAGTTTACAGTGACCGACGACTTCGCGTTCACGATGCGCAGGCCGCGCGACAATCTGCTGATGAACATCTTCAGCGGCGCCGACGCGCTGTCGCGATGCCTGGCGATCGATCCGGACGAGGGGTTTCGCATCGTCAAGCTCACGTTCCTGGAGGGGAATGAGCCGGACGCGAAACGCATGCTGAAGGAGGGCGGTCACATTCTCGTAACGCGCGAGTTCGCCAAGGCGCGCAAGAAGCACCTCGGCGACAAAGTGACGATCTGGGTCGCAATCGCGCCGAGCAAAGCCCGAGCGATTCGCGAATCCGAAGGAGACAAGCCGCCGATCGTTGAACTGAAAGACGGTTACTATCGTCGCGCGACGTTTCGCATTGCCGGCGTCATCGCTTCGCCGGGGCTCGACATCGCGATCAGCTTTTTCAATGCCGGCACCTATTTTCAGTCGTACGCCGTCGGTGCGATCATGTGTACGCTTGACGATGCGGATCGACTCTTCGGCCGCAGGAAGGGCAAGCTGATGCTCTTCAATTTCGACCTGCCGAAGCACGCGTCGTCGCGCGTGCAACCGGATTCATCGCAGACGCTGAGGGGCGTCAAGGCCTCGCAGACGGATGCGGATCGAAAGACGTTCGCGCTCGGCGGTGGTCCGATCGCGGGCGACGGTCCGGAGGAGCGCGTCGTCAATGCGATGCTTGAAAAGCTGAATTGGCCCATCAAGGCGTTCGTGACGGCCCGCGAGTTGAAGCAGAAGATCGATGAGAATATCAATCGCGTGACGCTGCTGCTGTCGGCGATTCCGTTTGCGGGCCTGCTGATCGCGGCGCTCGGACTTGGCAACCTGATGGCCGCCAACGTCGCGAGCCGTTCGCGTCATCTTGCCGTGCTGCGTGCCATCGGCGTGACACGAAGCCAGGTGCTGCGCATGATTGTCGGCGAAGCGCTGGTGCTCGCCTTGATCGGTTCGGTGCTGGGGCTGGGGCTCGGATTCGTCCTCGGCCGGACCAGCAATCGCATGACGGCGATCCTCTCCGGTTTCGAGCCGGCGTTCAGTATTCCGTGGGCGCTTGTCGGATATGGCGCGTTCGCGGCGACGGCGCTGTGCGTGTTGGCCGCTGTTATTCCCGCGATGCGAGCGAGCCGGGCGAATGTCGTCGGCGCGCTGGCGGATCTTTAATGCAGCGTGCGGACCGATTGCCGGGAAACTCTCCGTGCGTCTGCATTGTGTGATCGGAAACCATGAGTGATTCACTAGCGAACTCGCCGCGTCGTTCACTGTTGTCGGCCATCGGGCCGGGCATTCTCGTCGCCGCGACTGGCGTCGGCGCCGGGGATCTGATGACCGCGGGGCTCGCCGGTTCGCGGCTCGGCGTCGTCGTCGCCTGGACGGCAATCGTCGGTGCGATCCTCAAGTACGCGTTGAATGAGGGCGTTGCGCGCTGGCAGATGTCGACAGGCACGACGCTGCTCGAGGGCTGGTCGGACAAGCTCGGAACTTGGATTCGCTGGGTCTTCCTCGCCTACCTTCTCATCTGGAGCCTGGTCACGGGCGGTGCGCTCGTCAGCGCCTGCGGCGTCGCCGGCTACGGTCTGTTCACGCCGACGCTCGATCCCGAAACCGCTCGGATCATCTGGGGCGTCGCGCACTCACTCGTCGGTCTTACGTTGGTGCTGGCAGGCGGATATCGACTGTTCGAGAAGCTGATGGCGATCTGCATCGGCGTGATGTTCGTGGCTGTGATTGCGACGGCTGTGTTGATTCGGCCCGACTGGAGCGCCGTGGGGGCGGGGCTCATCATGCCGACGATTCCCAAGGCGGACAACGCGCTCAACTATGTGCTCGGAATCATCGGCGGCGTCGGCGGTACTGTGACGCTTCTCTGTTACGGCTACTGGATTCGCGAGGAGGGCCGATCGGGCGCGACCGGCGTGCGCGCGTGTCGGCTCGATCTCGCGATCGGTTACACGATGACGGCGCTGTTCGGTGTTGCGATGATTGTGATCGGCAGTCGCGTGAGTCTGACGCAGGGCGGGGCGCGGATGGCGCCGGTGCTTGCCGAGCAGCTCGCCGGCGTGATCGGGCCCGCGGGCCGCTGGGTGTTTCTGATCGGCTTCTGGGGCGCTGTGTTCTCGAGTTTGCTGGGCGTGTGGCAGAGCGTTCCTTATCTCTTCGCGGACTTCGTCTACATGAAACGCCTGCAAACCGAGGCCGACACGGAGAGCGGCCAGTCGATCGAACTGACAAAGACGACGGCCTATCGCGCGTTCCTGGTTTGCCTGGCGATCGTTCCGCTCGTGTTCCTGAAACTGAAGGTCGAGACGATTCAATTGGCCTACGCAGTGCTGGGAGCGTTTTTCATGCCGCTCCTGGCATTGACGCTGCTCATCATGAACAACCGGCGGGCGTGGGTCGGCGATCGGTTCCGCAGCGGCTGGCTGATCAACGCGCTCCTGGCGGCGACGCTCATCTTCTTCGCGGTCGTCGGCGGTCAGACACTCCTCGAATCTCTTTGACGTTCGATTGGTAGGCCGCATTCACTGAATTCGGCGCCGTCGTTCGCCAGGGTGCGATTCGTCGGCACGGCACAGCGATGCAATAGACTCGGCTGTCGGAATTTCGAGGTTTCATCGATCGTCCGGCAAACTTCGGCGATCTCCCTCAATTTGCTCATGTCGCCCTGACCGGTCACCGATCGTGGCGGTAACCAGCGTCGGCCATTGATGTTGCAGCGGCCCGAGAGGCCTTGCCGGATTGGCGTGGCCGGTACATAATTCCCGGCTTCCGGTTCGCCGGAAGCCAGACGGGCAGGTAGCTCAGTTGGTAGAGCAACGGATTGAAAATCCGTGTGTCGCCGGTTCAACTCCGGCTCTGCCCAGTTCCCCAAGTGTTCATTTCTATTCGCTCAGGGGCTTCGGTCTGCACGTGCTTCGCGCGCTGCGGAATCTGGACGTATCGGGGCTTCGCAATCCGGTCGCGATTCGCGGATTTGGCCGGATTCGGGTCGTCGTCCAGTGCGTGAAAGTTGTGCCTTGGATCGCCATCGGATTTCGTCGCGCAATCGTTGTCATGGGTTTCCACGTGAAGAACGACGCGAGCGCCCCGACGGGTCCCTGACTGGGCCGGTGTTGACGGGTTTGACGGATCGCTGCATTCGATTGCACCAACGGTCCGGCTCGGACGATCACCACGTTCGCTCCCCGCAAGAAGTTGACGATCTGTTCCAGCGTGAAACGCTTCCTGATCATCGGCTCGAGCGTTGATTCGGGGATTTGGATCTTCGTGCGCGCCCCGATCTGATTTCAGGAGATCAAGTTAATTGACGCTGCGTCATTTAATTGAATCCGACGTCAGCATGTTGCGTACGGTCATCGAAATGGCAACTGTGTGTCGTGCCCGCCGAATGCGACGCTTGTCGCTGTTTCAGGAAGTCCTTTGTCGACCTACTGCGCATTGTGCTGCAAGCGGCGCGACGTTCGAATCGCACTCTTAAGGTGCGCATTGGGTCGCTGATGTCGATACGAATATCGCCGATATGTGCTTGCGTTCAGGTACAGCCACAGTGTAAAACGTGCCCAAGTTTCAGCAGAGCGAAAGAGAGTGTGGATCGCCGCCAATGGTTCTTAATAGTGGATTAACGATATCCATATCGTCTTATGGTCCATAGCCGGTGATTGACGCGATGTGATCGAAACGAGGGATGATTCAGGGCATGGACAATACCGATTCCAGAACTTCCATCGAGTCGGGCGCGGCGGATCGTCGCGGTTTCATTGCGACGATCGTCATGTTATTCGGCGTCGCAGTCGGCTATGGCGCGGGCCTTTGGGAGTTCTTCCGGTACCTGGTGCCGCTGCAGGGCAAGGGGAAGCGCAAGGAACTGTTCGTCGGCACGCTTGCGGAGATGCCTGTCGGCGGGAGCCGAAACATCAAGACGCCGACGGGAGAAGAGATCACGCTGGCCCGCGTCGGAGACGGCGGCGACAAGCCGGAGAGCGGATTCAAGGCCCTGTCGACCAAGTGTCCCCATCTGGGCTGCAAAGTGCACTGGGTCGCGGGAAAGAGCGAGTTCTTCTGCCCTTGCCATCACGGGGCATTCGACAAGAACGGCGTTGCGATTGCCGGACCGCCCGCGAAGGAAGGCAAAAACCTGTCGCAGTACGAAGTCCGCGTGCAGAAAGACAACGGCTGGGTCTTTGTGATGCTGCCCGAAAGGAATCGGTATGGCGCCTGACTCGACGCCGAGCGTCACACACACGAAGTCCGCCCGCGGCCGACTCTGGCAGATGCTCCCCGTCGATTGGGGGCGCGTGCAGGATGTCACGAACGAACCGGTCCCCGGGCACATCAAGCGCTGGTGGTTTGCGCTCGGCGGCACGCCGGCCTATCTCTTCTTCATTCAATTGACGACGGGCATCTTGCTGTCGTTTTATTATGAGCCATCCGTCGATCACGCGTACGAAAGCGTGAATGCGATCACGACGGCGATTCCCTTCGGCTGGTTCATTCGCAGCATTCACAAGTGGGCCGCGAACCTGATGATCATCACGGTCATCCTGCACATGTGCCGCGTGTATTTCTCTTGCGCATTTCGTCATCCGCGACAAATCAACTGGGTGGTCGGCTGCTGCCTGTTGGGCTGCACGCTTGTCATGGGCTTTACCGGCTATTCGCTCGTCTATGAACAGCTGAGCTACTGGGGCATTACCGTCGCGACGGAACTGACCGCGACGGCGCCGATCGTCGGCGATGCGCTGGCGACGTTCATGCGGGGCGGCGAATCGGTCGGGCCCAATACGCTGACGCGGATGTTCGTGCTGCACGTCGGCGTGCTTCCCGTGGCGATCATCATCCTCATCGGTCTGCACGTGGCCGTGCTTCGAATCCACGGCGTCTCGGAGCTTTCCTTCCGTGCGCCGCTGCTGGATGAAGAGCATCGACCTCTGGCTCGAAAGACACCGGGCGTTCAGCTGCTTGCGTTGCTCGTGGCGATTGTCGCCCTGGGTTGCCTGTACATGGCCGTGCGGAATCCATTTGCGATCAAGGCGATCGCGCACGAGCTGACGCTGGAAAGCAGTCGCGTCGTGTGGATCATGATGGGAACCATCCTGGCGACGGCTGCGGTGCTGATTCATCGCGGGCATCTATACGGCCTGATGATCTGGCTGGTCGTCGCGATCCTGGCGCTGGGCAAGCTGGTGTTCGATCTCGCGGACCATGAGGCGGCGCGGCCGACGCTCTGGCTCGTCGCGAGCGTCGTGCTCGCGATCACGGTCATATACGGCGTCGCCCGGCAGGATCGGTTCACCGAAGGGAAGACGGAAGACAAGCCGTTCAGCTTTTTTCCGGATCACATTGTTACGGAATTGATGATCGGGACGCTGCTGCTGTTCCTGCTCACGTTGCTGAGCCTCGTCTTCCCGGCGCATCTTGGGGAGAAGGCGAATCCGCTCGTCACGCCGGAACATATCAAGCCCGAGTGGTATTTCTTCTTCCAGTTTCGGATGTTGAAAATCCTGGGATTGAACACGGCCGTCATTCTGACGGGTTTGCTTGGTGTGCTGCTTGTGGCATGGCCGTGGGTTGATGCGCTTCTCGAAAAACTCGCGCCGAAGAAAGACATCGGCGTTTATGTCGGAATTCTCGCATTCGTCACGTTCCTCGTCTTCACGGTCTGGGAGGCGATGGTTTAAGAAGGTGCATCGTTCATGTCGCTGAATACCAAACGCATCGTTGTTTTCGTTCTCGGCGTCGGTTTGTGCGTCGCTCTGATCATGGTCGCCGAGATGGAGTCCCGCCGGCATATGGCGACGCAGGAAATGCCGATGTCCACGCTGCTCGCGACGATCCCAGAGAGCAGCCATCAGTGCATCGAATGCCACGGCAAGGCGAACGCCGGCATCGTCGAGCACTGGAAGGGCAGCAAGCACGCCGCGAAGGGCGTCGGCTGCGTCGAATGTCACACGGCGGGCGAGAAGGATCCGGATTCGTTCAAGCACTACGGACAGCTTATCGCGACGGTGGTGACGCCCGGCGACTGCGCCAAGTGCCATCCGAACGAGGCCGGCGAATTCGCTGCGAGCCATCATGCCGCGGCGGGAAACATCCTGGCCTCGCTTGACAATTTTCTCGCGGAGACAGTCGAAGGCGCGCGAATGCCCTTCAATCCGCATTCCCCGACGCCGGGAAGGGACTCGATTCAGCAGGTCAACGGCATGGCCAGCGCCATGTCCGGTTGCAAACAATGTCACGGCAGCAAAGTGGCGCTGGCGTCGACGACAGGCGGGACCATCACGGTGGACGATCTCAAGCCCGGGCCCGACGGGAAACCTACGAACGCCGATGCGTTCGGGAAAATCCTCCGCGATGAGAACGGCAAGCCGAAGTACGACACAAACTCCTGGCCGAACACGGGCATCGGCCGCCTCAATCTGGATGGAACGCTGGGTTCGTGCTCGGCGTGCCACAGCCGGCATGACTTCTCGCCGCGGCGCGCCCGCCAGCCGGAGAATTGCGGCAAGTGCCATCTGGGACCGGATCATCCCCAGAAGGAGATCTACGAAGAGTCGAAGCACGGCGTCGCCTATCGCGATTTGAAGGACCAGATGAATCTGGATGCGACAACGTGGGTTCTCGGCCAGGACTATTCGGCGGCGCCGACGTGTGCGTCGTGCCATATGTCCGGCAACATCAACAACGGCGGCAAAGTCACGCACGATCCGGGCAAGCGGATCAGTTGGACGAATCGACCGCCGGTCAGTCTCGTGATGGATACGGACATCAACGGCAAAGTCGTGACGGAGAAGGACCCTGAGTTGCGCCGCAAGCTCGTGACGGATACGGCGGCACAGAAGCGGGATCGCATGAAGGAGGCGTGCTCAACGTGTCACACGCCGGACTACATCGCGGGCTTCTACCAGCAATACGACGATCTGGTCGTGCTCTTCAACGAGAAATTCGCCAAACCGGGCGAGAAGATCATGGGCGCGTTGAAGACGAACGGCCTGATCACGCCGATCCAGTTCGACGAGGAGATCGAGTGGACTTGGTTCTACCTGTGGCATCACGAAGGTCGTCGGGCGCGCCACGGCGCCGCCATGATGGCGCCGGATTACACGCACTGGCATGGGATGTACGAAGTCGCCGAGCGGTTCTATCAGGAACTGATTCCACAGGCGCGCGAAATCATCGAGCGCGCCCGGGCGGAGGGTAAGACGGACGCGGCCGACGCCTGCGAGGCTGTGATTCACGACATCCTCAGCCGGCCCGAACACGAGTGGATCGGCAAGACTGAGGCCCCGCAGAAACTTCGATACGCGGGCGGCGAGTAACGCCGATTCGACGATTCCATGACGAGCATCGTCCTTCAACTGAGTAACTCCGTCATCTCAAGTGGCGGTCCAATGGAGAGGCGCTGATGAGCGAGCTCCCGAGACGAACATTCCTGAAGGTCCTCGGCACGACGGGCGTCGGCGCGTGCGGCATTTCCGCGTTCAGCTGCGACGACAAGAGGGAAGCCGAGCGCATCGTGAAGGCGCAGAGTGAGGCGACGATGCCCGCGGATCTGACGTGGGGCAAAGCGCCATGCAGGTATTGCGGCACGGGCTGCGGCGTCGAAGTCGGCGTGCACGACGGCAAGGCCGTGGCCGTGCGCGGCGACGAGGCGAGCCCTGTCAATAAAGGGCTGCTCTGCGTTAAGGGATATCACCTGCCCGGCATGCTGTACGGCAAGGATCGGCTCTTGTATCCGCAACTGCGGCAAAGCGACGGGTCGCTCAAGCGTATCGGTTGGGATGAAGCGATTGCACTCGTCGCGGACAAATTCCAGGAAGCGATAAACCAGCACGGTCCCGATTCCGTTGCGATGTACGGCTCGGGGCAGTGGACGATTTTCGACGGCTACGCCGCGCTGAAGTGGGTCAAGGGCGGCCTCAAGAGCAACAACATCGATCCCAATGCGCGATTGTGCATGGCGAGCGCCGTGATGGGGTTCATGACGCAGTTCCAGAGCGATGAGCCGATGGGCTGCTACGACGATTACGATCTCGCCGACGATTTCGTCTTCTGGGGGCACAACATTGCCGAAATGCATCCCGTCCTGTTCAGCCGCATCCTGGAGAATAAGCGGCAGAACCCGCGCGTGCGTCTGATCGACCTGGCGACAAGGCGGACGCCGACGAGCGAATACGCCGACATGTACGTCGAGTTCCGGCCCGGAAGCGATCTCGCGTTGGCCAATGGGATTCTGCACTGGCTTATCAAGAACGATCGAATCGATCGCGCGTTCATCGACGAGAACGTCGTGTTCAAGCGCGGCATCGAGGACGTGGAGAAGATCGGCTACGGCTGTTTCGGCGAGCATGCGGAGCGATACACATTCAAGGACGAGCCGAGAGACTCGTCCTTCGATGAACTCGTCGAGTTTCTGAAGGACTACACGCCGGCTCGCGTCAGTGAGATCAGCGGCGTTCCCGTCGCGCAGATCGAGGCGCTGGGCGAGATCTTCGGGCATCGCAAGCGCGGCGTCGTGAGCACGTGGTGCATGGGCGTCAACCAGCACTATCGCGGGACGTGGATGAACAATCTCATCACGAACATCCACTTGATCACGGGCAAGATCTGTCGGCCGGGCAGCAACCCGTTCAGCATGACGGGGCAGCCTTCGGCCTGCGGAACCGTTCGCGAAGTCGGCACGCTGTCAAACCGCTTGCCGGCCGACATGGTCGTCACGAATCCGGAGCATCGACGGGAGGCGGAGAGAATCTGGAAGCTGCCGGAGGGCACGATTCCCGAGAAGCCCGGCTATCACGCCGTCGACATGTTCCGTGCGTTGACGCGAGGCGACATCAAGACGATGTGGATCCAGACGACGAATCCCTGGGTCACGATGCCGAACCTCAATCGGTTCAAGCGCACGCCGGGCGACGGTCGCTTTGTGATCGTCAGCGACATCTATCCGACGCCGACGACGGATATGGCGGATCTGATCCTGCCGGCCGCCGCGTGGATCGAGCGAGAAGGGGCCTTTGGCAATTCCGAGCGGCGTACGCAGCAATGGGATCAGTTGATCGATCCGCCGGGCGAGGCCAAAGAAGACGCATGGCAGGTGATCCAGGTTGCCAAGCGCATGGGAATGGGGCATCTGTTCCCGTGGCCCGATGACGATTGGCACAAGCCGCTGTTCGAAGAGTATCGCAGCTTCGGGCTCGGGCACGGGAAAGACTTGGCGGCGTACGATGATCTGCGCAAAACGCGAGGACTCCGCTGGCCGGTGGTCGACGGGAAGGAGACGGCGTATCGTTATACGGGCGGACACGATCCGTACGTCAAAGACAATCGCCCCGTGCACTTCTACAAGGCCAAGGGTTACGGAGAAAAGGCCGCCATCTGGCTTCGACCTTACCACAAACCGCCCGAGGAGCCGGACGGCGAGTTTCCTTACTGGTTGTGCACAGGGCGCGTGTTGGAGCATTGGCACACGGGTTCGATGACGCGGCGCGTGAAGGAACTGTCGCAGGCCATGCCGAGTGCGTACGTCGAGATGAACCCGGCCGATGCCGCCGAACTCGGTGTGAAGTCCAAAGACTGGGTTCGCGTCGTCAGTCGGCGCGGCGAATTGAAGCTCCGGGTTCAGTCGGGTGGACGAGGCCAGCCGCCGCGAGGAAGCGTCTTCATCCCGTTCTTCGACGAAGCGTTGCTCGTCAACGTGCTGACGCTGGACACGATGGACAACATCAGCAAGCAGCCCGACTTCAAGAAGTGCGCCGTGCGATTGGAGCGTGTGTGATGGACCGATGGCATCGGCACATTCCGATCCTCATCGCGTCTCTCTTCGGGGTTGCGATGATCGCGTGCAACGCCGGTCAATCGCCGCCGCCGTCAAGCGTTTCCGGGAACGACGTTGAATCGGTCGCCAAGACGGCGGCGACGGTTCGTGCCGGGCGCCGCGCCTACGACGGGGCGCCGCCGGTCATTCCCCATGGAACCATGGGAGCGGATTGCACGAGTTGCCACACGCGCACCGGCATTCAATTCGGTGAAATGGGTTTCGCTCCGCCAATGCCGCACGAAACCGAGCCCGGTCGCGTCGGCCGATTCGCTCGCTGCACGCAGTGCCACGTATACCAAAAGACCACAGATATCTTTGTTGCAAATACGTTTGAAGGGTTGCGACAGGATCTGCGCCACGGGAAAAAACAGCACGAATTTGCCCCGCCGGTGATTCCGCACAGCACGTTCATGCGAGAGAATTGCGTCGCGTGCCATACGGGGCCGGCGGCGCGTGAAGAAATTCGTACCCCCCATCCGGAACGAGTTCGATGTCGGCAATGCCATGTGGCTGCCGTCACGACTGAAGAGTTCGTCCGAACGGCCGCAATGAGTCGGCCGATCCCAACACTGAAGGAGAGAGACAGTGTCGACAGGTGATCAGATTGTTTCCGCGCTGGTATCCAGCTTCTTTGACGTTTTCGTGGCCGTTGTCCTCGGTGCATTTGAGGCTGTATTGCTTCCCATTCTTCAGGCGATTCCGGGGATTTTCGGAATCGGCGCCTGATATCGCGTTCTGCATTCGCATTGATCGCGCACGGAAGGTCGGCCGGACTCACTTCGTGCGCCGAACGCGTCCGCGCGTCCTTTCGGCGACGCGTGCACGACTCTGAAGGCGCGCATCCGCGCGTTTCCGCGGGAGGTCAATATGGTTCTGTTGGATCGAATGGTTCGACGCCCGACCGGGGGCGGCTTAACGCGATGGCTGGCAATCGCCTTGTTCACGCTTCCCGCACATGCGGCCCTCGCCCAGAATGCGGGCGATGACAAACGGATGCAGGCTGAAGCGGGCGTACCTGCGGAGAAGATTGAGTCGCACAAGGACGCCAAACCAGAGGGCTCGCCCGCCGCGTCCGATCAACCCCTCCCGGGTCCGAAGTACCTCGGCTTACGCTACAACGAAGACTTCAGCTACCTGGACGGTCCCGACGGCAGTTACCAGCCCGACTTCTTCGACCCGATCAAGAACATTCACCTCTCGGACGATCTCACGCTGAGCGTCGGCGGCAGCGTTCGCGGACGGCTGGAGGCGATCACGAATCCGACGTTCGGTTCGGCCGAGCCGGCGCAGGACACGTATTTCCTGCATCGCTACTTCATTCATACCGATCTTCGCTATCGCAAGCTCGTCCGCGTGTATTTTGAGGGCGTCAACGCGATGATCGAAGATCGCGATCTTCCGCTGTTGGGCATTCACGAAAATCGATGGGACTTCCATCAGTTGTTCCTCGATGTCAGACCCTTGGGTGAGAATACTCCGTTGACGCTACGTGTGGGGCGCCAGGAATTGCTCTATGGCGCGCAGCGACTGATCAGCCCGCTCGACTGGGCCAACACGCGAAGGCGCTTTGACGGCGTCAAGCTCTTTTATTCGGATAAGACGTTCGATCTGGATGTCTTCTACGTGCGCCCCATTCCGATCGATCTGTCGGAAGGGCTTAATCGGAAACCGGATGAGTATCGCGAAGAGGAGCACTTCTACGGCATCTATGGTGCGTATAAGGGAATCCCGGATCACTATGTCGAGCTCTACCTTCTCGGGCTGCACGATACCGGCGATCTTCGCAACGCGAATGGACGCATCGGCGATCGAACCCTGTTGACGGCGGGCGGTCGCGTCGGCGGTAAGTCGGGTGGTTTCGATTACGACGGCGAGCTCATGGGCCAGTGGGGCACGTTTGCGGGCGACACGATCCGCGCCTGGGGCGCGGCCGTCGATGCCGGCTACACGTTCAAGGAGGTTTCGTGGAAGCCCCGAATTGGCGCAGGCTTCGACTACGGCAGCGGCGATGATGATCCGACGGACGGCGCGCACGAGACATTCAACCAGTTGTTCCCGCTGGGGCACGCCTATCTGGGTTACCTCGATCTATTTGCGCGGCAGAACGTCATTGCGACGAACATCAACCTGACGGCAAAACCGCACGAGAAAATCGTCGCCAAGCTGGAGTGGATGACGTTTTGGAACGACTCGGAGAAAGATGCGCTGTACAACGCCGGCGGCGGCATCGTTCGGCGCGATCCGACGGGGCGTTCCGGCCACGACATCGGCAACGAACTCGACTTGACGATCAAGTATCAGCTCGACGTCCATTCGTCGATGCTCTTTGGTTATTCCCACTTCTGGGGCAACAACTTCATCAAGACGACGGGGCCGAGTCAGGACGCCGACTTCATTTACGTGCAGTACGAATTGAAATTCTGACGCGGGTCCGTCACTGCAGCAGTGCATCGACAAACATCTGCACGCGCTCGGCGACATCGTTGGACGCGCCCCCGAAGTCGCTGCATGCCGGCGCGTCGGCCGATTCCAATAGCGACATGACGAAGCCATGAATGTCGCGGCCGTCGATCACACCATCGGGCGTGCAGTCCCCGGGGATGCGGCTGATCGTCAGGAATTGATCAACTGTTACACTGCCGTATGTCGTCGTCTCACCGTCCGGCCAGCGCACGGTCAGTTCGTCAATGATGTCGGCGCTTCCGACACCGAAATGCGCTTCCGCCGGCACGCCCGCGAGATAACTGCCGCCGCACAGGATCTCGCGCCGCTTGCTGACGGATCCGATTCGAACGCTGACAGTCGCCCCGATGGCGTCACGAAGCCGGCCGGCTCCCTGGATGAGCCGCACATTCAGCCAATGGCCTTGGTTCGCTGAGACATTTTCAAGCAGTCGTGCGGGTTGATCCATATTGGTGATGAGCACATCCTCGTCGCCGTCGCGATCATAGTCGAACGCGATGAGAGCGCGGGAGTCTTCGCCGACTTGCAGACCGGGCGCGATGTTGCGCGAGAAGTGACCCGAACCGTCGTTCTCAAGCAGCACCGTCGGGCGATTGAGGATCTGTGAATCGGGGATCAGCCATGCGACGAATTCGTCCAGACCGTTTGCGGCCATGATGTCGAGATCGCCGTCGTTCTCAACATCGATGAACGTCACGCCCCAGCCCCAATAGGTGTCGAACACGCCGCGCGACGCCGCTTCGTCAGCAAAGGCCGCGCCGCCTTGAGGCCCCGCGCTATTCACATAGAAGCAGTTGCCGTCTGTCGGGTAGCCAAAACCGGGTACGCCCGGATCCGTGATGTTGGTTGTGTAGATATCGAGATCGCCGTCATCATCGAAGTCGGCCAGCGCGGCACCCATGTCGTTGCCGGTATGCAGCGTGTTGACAGTCGACGCGGCATTGACGAACGTGCCGGCGTTGTTCCAGTAGAAGAGATCTTCGGCATAGTCGACCGCGACGAAGAGATCGGGCCAGCCGTCATTGTTGAAGTCGTGCAGGATGGGCGTAAACGAGTCGATTGCGACGCCCGCGAGTCTGACGTCGACCGACACGTCTTCGAAAACGAAACCCCCCAGATTTCGATAGAGGCGGTTCTCCCCCAGGAACGAAATGAAAGGTGATGTTCCCTTCCGCGCCCAGACTGTCACGTAGATGTCCGGTAGGCCGTCTCGGTCGTAGTCCGCCAGCGTTGCTCCGCAATGCAGAAACCCGACAGGTTGAAAGCCCGATCCGTCCGTTACGTCGGCGAATGTGCCGTCGGCATTGTTCCGATACACGCGACTGGACGGCATGGCGCCGGTGCCGTCGTCATCGTTGACGATGATGAGATCGAGCCATCCGTCGTTATCGAGATCAGCGAAGTGGGCGACGCGCGACAGACCGTCGTGCGTCAGGCCGGCCTCGGACGTGACATCCGTGAAGGTCTTCGCGCCGGTCTCGAGGTTGTTTCGGAAGAGCCGATTCGAGTGGGTCCAGTTCGCGAGCAGGAGTATGTCCAGATCGCCGTCATTATCGTAATCCCCGACGGCGGCGCCGTTGCCCATGTCGCGCTGATTCAGCGTCGCGTCCGGGCCGATGGCCTGCGGAAACGTCTGTCCGTATTCGCAAGTGAAGACAAGCCCCGATGACGGTGCGACGTCGACAAAGGCCGGTTCGCCGCGCGCGACGATCGGCCATGACAGGACGGCCAGCAAAACCACACGGGCCGGGATGTGTCTTTCACCGCGATACCGTTTCACGTCCAACTCCTCTGCGAACGCCGGATATGAGAAAAGGGCCCTCCAACCGCGCCTGCGGTCGAGAGCCCGAATGACAAGATGGAACTTGTGCCGGCTGTCGAGCGCCGCGTCAGTTTCGTCGGCGACGGATCAGCGCAACGGCGCCGAAACCGAGCAGCGTCAATGACGCCGGCTCCGGGACGATTGCGTTCAGCTGCAATTGCCAGCCCGAGTCTCCGTTGCCTGTTACGTCGAACACATCGGTCGTCTCTCCGAATCGGTAGACGTTTCCATCGGTGCTACCGACCGACGGCATCGCGGGATTCAGGCGCAGACCCATGTTGAATCCAAGGCCCGACACAGCGCCCCAGATTCTGGCGCCGGGGGAAACGACGATGTTGGATGCGAACAGGCTCTCGGTGCCCTCGTAGTCCGATCCGAAGAGAATCGTCTGGCTGACATGACTGTTGGTGTAGAGGAGCGTGTCCGGAGACGGGCCTGCGAGCTCGGGAACGCCGTCGCCGTCATCGAGCAAAAGGTAGATATCCCAGCTCTGAGTCTCGCTCCCTCCGGAGAATGATCCTCCCTGATTGTGCAGGATGTACTTGAAGGATGTGAGACGCCCTCCATTGTCGACAATCATGTCGTCGGCGCATCCCTGCAGGTCGAAGCTGCCGCATTCCAGGTAGGGATTGAATTCAAACGGCCCGAAGTTGTCGTAGATCGACTGGGCGAACGACGTTGACGCCGCGAGGGCGACTGTCAACGTCATTGAAAGTAGAACGCTTCTCATCACCAAATGCCTCCTGTAATAACTCCCATCAATCATTGCACTCACGTCCGCGACGAGACGTGAAAAGTCGCCCGTCGCGACCGAGAACGTTTCCCGGTATGGGAACCTGCGTATCGAAGTCGTCTGGGATTCCGGACAAGTTCAGGAGACCTGCAGCGTCGGCCACGGGTTTCCTGCGGCATCCCCCGCTCGATACCGCGAAAATCTGGCCGTCGTCCCGCCGCGTGAGTACAATGATTTTTTTCCGGCAGGTTCGAATCATGTCATCGTCAGGCGACGTTACACAGCTTCTGGAGGCCGCTAGTAACGGCAATGCAGATGCCGTGAACCAGCTTCTGCCGCTGGTCTACGACGAGCTTCGTCGCATCGCCTCCGATTATCTCAGCCGGGAAAGGTCCGATCATACCCTTCAGCCGACAGCCCTCGTCCATGAGGCCTATCTTCGACTCGTCAACCAGCGGACCGCCGGCTGGAATGATCGGGCCCAATTTTTCGGCGTCGCCGCCAAGGCGATGCGGCGAATCCTCGTGGATCGCGCCCGCATGCATAAGGCCGCCAAGCGCGGCGGCGGTGCGGCGAAATTCGAGCTTGACGAGGCCGTGGCCAGCTTCGAGGAACGGGCGATGGACCTTGTCGCCCTGGATGAGGCCCTTCAGCGGCTCGCCGAGATTGACGATCGCAAGGCGCGTGTCGTCGAACTGCGGTTTTTCGGCGGCCTGACGGCGCCTGAGGCCGCCAAGGTTCTCGATTGCCCGCTTCGGACGATCGAACGCGACTGGACGATGGCAAAAGCCTGGCTCCGGGCCGAGATTTCCAAAATCTGATCGGACGAAGCGTTAGGGTGGCCAGTTGTTCGACGCATACAATGACAGGTCATCGTGCGCTCGCCGGAAACGTCCGAGTGAGCCAAGTCGCAGGCATCACTCGAACTCTCTGATTGGATCAAACGCCGCGTGTCTGACTCCCCGGACAACAGGTTGCATCGCTGGACGCAGATCGAAACCCTGTTCCATGAAGCCCTGGAGCAGCCGCCGGCAACGCGCGCCGAGTATCTCAGCCGGCGCTGCCCGGACGACGATCAATTGCGGGGTGAAGTAGAACGCCTTCTGGCGGGGCATGACAACGCCGCGCACTTTATCGAGCCGCCTGCCGAGGGATTCCTGTCGTCGGATTTGACCAATGATCTCGACATTCCCGTCGAGGGCAAACGGATCGGCCGGTACGCCCTCAAACGCGTCATCGCCTCCGGCGGCATGGGGACGGTCTACGAGGCGGAGCAGGAAAACCCGAAGCGATCCGTGGCCATCAAGGTTCTCCGAGGCGGCATCGCTTCCCGCAACGTGCTTCGGCGATTCGAACATGAGGCTGCCGTGCTGGCGCACCTGCGCCATCCGGTGATTGCCCAGGTTCTCGAAGCAGGAACGCACATTGACGAAGGCGAGCGCCGTCCGTTCTTCGCGATGGAGTACATTCCCGATGCCCTGCCCATCACGGATTTCGTCGAACAGAAAAAACTCTCGATCGAGGATCGCCTGACTCTCTTTGTCTCCATCTGTGAGGCTGTTCATTACGGCCATCAGCGCGGCATCATCCATCGCGATCTGAAGCCGGCGAATATTCTCGTCGACGGTAGCGGTCGCCCGAAGGTCATCGACTTCGGCGTGGCGCGCGTTCTGGATTCGGACATTGCCGTCACGACGATGCAGACGGGCGTCGGTCAGCTCATCGGGACGCTGACTTACATGAGCCCCGAACAATGCAGCGGGGATCCGCATGACATCGACACGCGCAGCGATGTCTACTCTCTCGGTATTGTTCTTTACGAGATGTTGTGCGGCCGATTGCCCTACGACGTTCGCAACAAGGCGATTACGGAAGTGGCCGCCTTGATCCAGGATCAGCCGCCCAGGCGGCCTTCGTCCGTCAATCGCCTGCTTCGCGGCGATCTGGAGACGATCACGCTGAAGGCAATTGAGAAGGACTGCAATTATCGCTATCAATCCGCGCTCGAACTGGCGTCGGACATCCGCCGCTTCCTGGCCAAAGAACCGATCAGCGCGCGGCCGCCGAGCATGACGTACCAATTGCGGATGTTCGCGCGGCGCAACCGGGTGCTCGTCGCGTCCGCCGGCGTCTTCGTCGTGCTCGTAACGCTCAGCTCGATCGTGATGACGTCGCTTTATTGGCAGAAATCGAATGCCATGGTTGAGGTGCAGCGCCAGCAGGCCCTGGCGGAGAAAAACGCCGCAGCGGAGCGGGAGCAACGCGCCCTCGCCGAAGCAAACGCCGATGCCGAGCGCCTGCAGCGTACGAAGGCTGAGCGGATGATGGCCTATCTCAAGGAGATGCTGTCGTCCGCGGATCCGGAAACGCAACCCGGCCACGAAACGACGGTTCGCGAAGTGCTCGATCGCGTTGCTCCGCGGCTCCATTCGGAGCTGGCAAGCCAGCCCGAAGTCGAAGCCGAAATGCACGACGTCATCGGCGCCACGTATTACGCGCTCGGCATCTATGACAAGGCCGAAATGCACGGACGTCGCGCGATGGAGATCCTCAGAGAGATTGCTCCGGACTCGCCGGCCTATGCGAAGGTCCTCAGCGATCTCGCCGCCGTCATCACGACAGTCGGCCGATTGGACGAAGCCAAGGGATTGTTCGAGCAGGCGCTTGCAATCCGGGAACGCACGATCGGCCGGGACACCGAAGACACGGCGCAGTCGTACGAAAACCTCGCCGAAGTTGCCCGGCAGCAACGGGATTTTGTCGCCGCGGAACAGTTGATCCGTGAGTCGCTGGCGATTCTCGGGCGGCTTCCCGAGAAGAACAAGAAACGGATGTCCCTGGCGCTGAACAGCCTCGCACTCACCGTTGAGAGCGGCGGCCGCCGCGCCGAGGCGGAGCGCTATTACCTGGCGGCGCTGGAGCTGGTCGATGACGAGAACGACCTGAATGGCGCAACGATTCGCAATAATCTCGCGGGCCTCTACCTCGATCAGGGTGACATGAATCGCGCCGAGGTGCTTCTGCTGGAGGCGAAGGACATCTATCGCCGCGTCCTCGGCGATGAACATCTGCATGTCGGGCATGCGCTGAATAACCTCGGCGTGCTCTACACGGAAATGCAGAGGCTCGACGAAGCCGAAGCGATGCAGGCCCAGGCGTATGCCATCTACCGATTGCGCGTCGGCGAATACAATCGACACACTGCGACGAGCCTGAATAACCGCGGCTCTATTCTCGTGGACGAGGGCCGTATGGCCGAGGCCAGGCCCGTACTTCTCAAAGCGCTGGAAATTCGATTGGCCATATTGCCGGATCTTCATCCGGAGATCGCAGCGACGCTCAACAACCTCGCCCGAATCGAACTGTCGGAAGGTCATGCCGACGAGGTGGAGCGACTCGTCGAGGAGTCGTTGTGCATTCAGATGGCGTCTCTGCCGCCGCTGCATCCAAACATTGCGGCGGCGAGGACGCTGATGGGTCGAATCTACTCCGCCCTTGGGCGGCGGGATGATGCGATCGAACAATACCGACTGGCCGTCTCCATTTTCGAGGCCACGCGTCCCGCCGGCGATCGACGCCTGATCGAGTTACGCATCGGCATCGGTCGTCTGTTGGCCGAAGCAGGCCGAACGGATGAGGCCGAGCAGATGCTGCTGCTCGCATTTGACGGAGCGAATTCCGCCGGCGGCCTCGTCATTCCGTATGAAGCCTCGCTGATCGAGATGATCGAGGACCTGCCGGCGCGCTCTGCAACGGCGCCCGAGAAGGGGCGGGGCTCGTCGCAATCCATTGCAGTGACAGAGAATGCAACCCATCGCAGGGATTAGCGTCCGCATTCGCGGGGCCCGATCGATGCGAACATGGCGGGACTCCCCCGGCGATTTCGCGGTGTTTCCACAGGGGGCTTTCGTCACACAAGAGTGCGAACCCACCCTCATCCAGACACCCGCAACCAGACATTGAAGGAGCAGCAAATGTCCAAAAGACTCACGATTCTCCTGTCGCTCTGCCTGGCGACCGCCCTCGGTGCGGCGACCGCTCGTGCCCAAGTCTGCTGCGTCAAGGGCAATACGAACGACCTTATCGAGTTCGACTTCAATGGCGACGGCAGCGTCGATCAAGTGGTCTACGACTTCCGCGTCAATGGCGAAGACATCCAGTCATTTGTCACCGCATTGCTATTCCCGTCATTTGCGACGGAGCAGGCCCTGTGCGCGTCGGACATGGACAGCGATGATGACATCGACGATGTGGATATCGTCATGTTCGTCGATGCGCTGCTCGATCCGACAGGCCTGATCTGCGATTACGTCAACAACTGCCTCGGCGCGAGCCCGCTCGTCTATCAGCCGCCGCATTCGGACGAAATCGCAACGCGAATCGCCTACGACAATCTGAGCATCGACGTCGCCGCGGATCCATTCGGGCTCGGCAAGACGGGGTTCTTTGTGCCGAATGCAATCATCGATCGGATTTCGCGCGACGTTGCGGACCTGACGGCGCTGTCGGGCGATTTTGATGGCGACACGATTCCGGATTTGACCGGTCAGGGGCCCAACCAGACGTTGTTTGCGAAAAACAACCTGATCGTGCGCATCAATGATCCGATGGCGATGAACCCCGACTATGAGTGTCTGAACGCGTTTTTCGGGATTGATTCATCAGTCAATTGTACGCCACCATGCACCTGCAATGGCTGCTGCCTGCCGGATCCGATGGATCCGCCGCCCACGTGCACGTCGGGTTGCGTGCGCTGCATCTTCGGCTGCAATCCGGAGACGTTCAAACCCGGCGATCTTCATTTGGAAGTTCTCTACCTGCCGACCGAGGGCTTCGTCAACATTCCGCTCATCAGCGCGCTGTACGCCGGCGCCGTTGAGGACATCGCGTATGCGGAGCCGGACTTCTGCATCGGCGGCGTCAATGGTGAACGCAACATATGGAAGATCCAGGACGCCGGCGGCGGCTTCTGGAGCTGGACGATCGAACACGGCTTCCAGGATTGCTTCGACGGCTGCGACTGCAAAATCATCTACGATGGCTTCACCGACGAGGCCGGCGAGCAGCCTGTCGTCTTCCTGCCGCCGCTGACGACGGAAGCGCTTCCGGGCGTATGCACGTTCTTCGCGACACCGACGGGCGCCTGCTGTGTGGACTACCTCGGCGATGGCTCTTTCGTCGAGTGCTTCGATCAGTCGATGGACGACTGTTTCAGCGAGAACGCAGGCGCTGTCACGATCAGTTACAAGGGTAACAACACGACCTGCGATACGCCCGGTATCTGCGACTAACAGCGATCTATGGCGAATCGACTGCACATCTTGATATGGATGCCGACGCTGCTGATCGGAATCGGCGCAAAAGGCGCCGATTCCGTCGGCAGCACCGGAGATTCGCCGCACGCGATCCATAGCATGCTGAATCGCTCCGAGATCCATCTCGCGGCGACGACGCTGCGACCTTCACCGGAGTCGTCGTTGCATCTCAAGGCGGATGCGATCCTCCCGGCCGGTGAGTACATCCTGCAACTGGACGGTCCGCTGACGCCCCAACGGCGCGAAGCACTTGATGGCGCCGGTGTCGTGCTCGGCGACTACCTGCCGTTTCATGCTTACCTCATTCGGGCCGCCGACGGATACGATTCGTCGAAACTCAGATCGCTTCCGTTCGTACGATGGCTCGGTGTATACGATCGCGAGCTGAAAATCGCGCCGGGTATCGCCTCACGTCGATGGCGCACCGAGGCTCGCGGCAATCTGGCGGACCGGGGATTCGCGGCGCTCAGTGTTACGCTCTTTCCCGATGCCGATTCGGCGCGAGCGATCCAATCCATAGAATCGATCCCTAGTGCAAAGGTCCACTGGATTGATGCCGTCGATCGTCGCAACGTTTTCCGTATCACGATGCCGATCGCGACCATCTCGCAACTGGCCGACATAAGCGGCGTGCAGTTCGTCGAAGACACGGAGGAAGTCGTTCTCCATAATGCGACGAATCGATGGATTGTCCAGAGCAATCAGCTCAACAGCACGCCGCTTCACGATCACGGATTGACCGGCGCGGGGCAGATCATCGGAATACTTGATACCGGCGTCTATCTCGAGCACTGCTCCTTCTTCGACACGGAGCCCGTGGGGCCGACGCATCGCAAGGCGGAAGCGATCAATCAGTGGCCGGGCTACGTTCCCGGCGCCGAAAACCCCGGCTTTCACGGCACGCACGTCGCCTGCACACTGCTCGGCGACGCCGGCGTCAACGACAACACACGCGGGATCGCATACGACGCGAGGTTTGTTCTCAATACGACGCCCAGCCATGACGGCCCGGGCATCGTGGGGCGGCTCGAATATCACAGCGCACAGGGCGCCGTGCTCCATACAAATAGCTGGGGCGACACTGCTGTCGACTACGGCAGCCTCACGCGCGGTCTCGATATCTTCTGTTACGACTACGAAGACGAGCTCGTCGTGTTTGCCTGCGGGAACGATGCCGTCGCAACGAATCCGCAGAATGCGAAGAACTGCCTCTCCGTCAGCGCGACGATGGATGCGCCGAATCAGGATCAGTATTGCATCGGAGGCGCCGGCCCCACCGTCGACGGCCGGCGCAAGCCTGAAATCTGCGCGCCCGGCTGCGGAACACTCTCGGCCAGCGTGACGAGCTGCCTGATTCAGCCGCTGACGGGCACGTCCATGGCGACGCCCGTTATCGCCGGCGCCGGCGCGCTCGTTCGACAGTATTACATTGAAGGATACTATCCGACTGGCGAGCCCGATCCCGCGAATGCCTTCACGCCCAGCGCAGCGCTCCTCAAGGCGACGCTGCTCAACTCGACTGTCGATCTGACGGGCGTGGCCGGCTATCCGAGCAATACCGAAGGCTGGGGCCGCCTTCTTGCGGATCAAGCCCTCTACTTCCCAGGCGATCAGCGAAGGATTGTGGTGCTTGACGACGTGCGCAACGTCGACGGTATGTCGACGGGCGACGTCGTCGAGTACCCGCTGATCGTTGCGAGTGATTCCGAAACGCTCAAAGTCACGCTCGTCTATCACGATCCGCCCGGCGGCGTCGGTATCGGCAACGGCCCGGCATGGGTGAACGACCTGGATCTGGAAGCGGTCGCGCCGAGCGGCGCTCTCTATCTGGGCAACGCATTCGTCAACGGCGTCAGCGCACCGGGCGGCGTCAAAGACGAACGCAACAATGTCGAACAGATTCACGTCGCGACGCCCGAAGTCGGCCTCTGGACAATCCGCGTACGCGCTGCGGAAGTCAATGTTGCGACGCAGGGCCATGCACTCATCGCGACGGGCGTCGTCTGGAACGATCCCGCGACCATCGCAATCCACCTACCCGACGGCGTGCCGGCGATTGTCATACCTTTCGCCGGTACGTCGTTCCCTGTGGATGTCATCGAGGGCGTTGGGACGTTGCTGCCCGGTTCGCCTATGCTGCACTATCGATACGACGGCGGTAGTTTCGAAACCACGCCGCTCGTTCCGGATTCCGGCAATCGGTACATCGCGACGCTTCCCGCTCCGAACTGCTTGAGCGCACCGGAATTCTATGTCAGCGCCGCCGATCAAAACGGCACGACGATGACCTTGCCAACCGATGCGCCGGCGCGCGTGTTTTCCGCAATCGTCGGCGAGGCTGTGACAGTCTTCCATGACGACTTCGAGTCCGACATGGGCTGGAGCGTCGTCAACGAAAACCTCGTCAGCGGTGCATGGGTCCGTGTCATTCCGATGGGTAATGGACAGCTCGGCGATCCGACGATGGACTACGATGGTTCGGGACGCTGCTACGTCACGGGGGCTAACAGCTTTCAGGATGTCAACGGCGGTCCGACGCGTCTAGTCTCCCCGGCGATTGACTTGTCGAGCGCGATCGATCCGGAATTGTCGTACGCGCGCTGGTTCCGCGATACGGGAGAGGGCGACACGCTGGTTGTCGAGATTACGAATGACGACGGCGCGAACTGGACGCTCATCGAGTCAGCGGGCGAGTCGGAGTTCTGGACGCCCGTCACGATTCGCATTGCGGATTTCGTGGCGCCGACTGCCGGCGTCCGCGTCCGCTTCTCGACGCAGGACACACCGAACAACTCCTTCACGGAAGCAGGCATCGACGCGGTACGTATCGATGACTTCGGATGCGAAATGAACTGCGCGCCAGGCGACGTCAACGCGGACGGCGAATCAGACGGACGAGACATCGCACGCTTCGTCGAACTGCTGCTCGGCGCAACGCCGACGGCCTACGAATTGTGCGCCGCCGATTTGCATGCCCCGGCCGACGCCCTGGTCACAACAGCCGACATCGACGGAGTCATCGGCTGCATGCTCGGCAATTGCAGTCACTGACGAACCTCGCAGCTAAAGTCAATCGTAAATCAGCTCGGGTCAAACGGACTTGATCTTACATATGTTGAGGGCCGGCACATTGGCGCGTCGCGTTATCCCAGCGCCTTGTTCACCAGCCAAGCCGTGAGCAAGCCGAAGAGCGTCGTCGTCAGGATCGCCAGCCATGCAAAGCCGGGCACACCGCCTTCGAACACAAAAATGGCCCCAATTGCACCGCCGACGAACGTCATGAGCATGCATGCGGCCGTCACCAGCAGGACCGGGCCGCCGACGGCGCCGGATGAATTCGTCACGCGCCAGGCGACAAACGCGCCGTAGCAGGCGCCGAGCGCCGCCATCAGGGCGAACGGCATGAACGGCTCCGTCGCGAATCCCGCCTGTTCCGTCGCCAGCTCCTGTGCCGAGATGATCGCCTTCTTCAATACGGCCAGCAGCACGATGCACAAGACTGGTCCAAATGGCATCCAGATTGCGGCCGCCCGAAACGCCGCCGTTCGCGTCTCGCTGGCGGCTTCTTTTGCGCGCCGCAGGTCTCGCTCCGCTGTTTCAACCGACTTGTTGTTGACAGGCGTGTTCGTCATTGTCCACCAAAAAGCAGTTGTAGAGGATCATGCTTTTCCATGTACTCAACTTCGCCGTCCGAATTGAACCAGATATAGAGGTGTTCTCGCTCTGTATACTTGTATACAAACGTAAAGCCGTATTGCAGATCCTCTTCTGTGTACTTGTCCATGAAATCGTTCGACCAGAAGAGCTTCTTCGGAACGAACTTGACGACATTGTCCGCCGTCGATGGATCGCGCTCCGTCAATATCTCCTTCGGCGGCCGACCAATCGCCTTGACGACGTCGTTGACTTTCATCTTCGGCGAGACGACGAGCATGTCCGCCTCGCGTTGCTTCGTCGGATCGAACGTGACGGCCTGCACGATGTGATACGCGGCGTAACCGAACCCGCCCGCGAACACGAGGAAGACAAGCATCTTGACGACGGAAGAAACCCATGCCGGCGGCGGCTTGGCATCGACCTTTTTTCGCGTCAGCGTCGGTGATTCGCCCGCGGCTTCGATCGCACCGCCCGATTCGCCGGCGTCACCCACACGTTGCCCCGTCTGCTTGTTGAATCCGCAGTTGACGCAGAGGATCGCACCTTCCTGCATCACGGCCATACAGCTCGGGCAACTCGTCGGCGCCGCGACGGCGTCTCCATGCGACATCAGCGAGATTTCGGAAAGATCCAGCTCGCTCGGCGTCGCGAGCGGCGCCTCAGCCGGGATCGCGATGACGTTCCCGCACTTGCAGCGCACACGCTTTCCGGCCAGGCGATCCGGCGCCTTCTTCTTCGTCCGGCACGAAATGCACTCAATCACGATCGACATGTGTCCGGCCTCCGGCGGGGGCCGCGGGCCCTGTCGCCTGCCCGGAATTATCGCCAACGATGTCGTTAATGACAAGAAAATCCCGGAGTCCCGAACGCATAAATGCATGCCGCTATGCGAGCCCCGTTTCGCGGAAACCGCCGTTATGCTATCTTCCTCGTCAGTCAACAGGAGAAGCGGGGAATGAGCGAACCGATTGAAGGTCGGCTGATTCTTGAAGATGGCGCCGAATTCAGGGGGACCATTTTTGGAAATCCCGCTTCCGTTTCCGGTGAAGTCGTTTTCACCACGGGTATGGTCGGCTATTCGGAAACCGTCACGGACCCGTCTTTTCGCGGCCAGATCGTTGTCTTCACCTATCCCCTCATCGGCAACTATGGTGTTCCCGCGGCCGCGATTGACTCGCTTGGCCTGTCTCGGCATTTCGAGTCCGTCTGCGCTCAGGCCGCCGGCGTCGTCGTCGCCAACCTGAGCCACGATACCTCCCATTGGTCCGCAGCCCGGAGCTTTCACGAGTACCTTGCCGAATCCGGTGTCTCAGGAATTACGGACGTCGATACGCGGACCCTGACGCAACACCTGCGCAGCGGCGGATCGATCCTCGGCAAGATCGTCGTCGGCGACGCCGACATTCCCTTTGACGATCCGAACAGCCGAAACCTCGTCGCCGAAGTCAGTACGCGCGAGACGCGTGACTACGGAAGCGACGGCCCCCGCGTCGTCCTGGTGGATACGGGCGTCAAGACGAACATCATCCGCCAGCTCGTCGCAGCCGGCGCACGCGTCCGCCGCGTGCCGTGGAATCACGACTTCTTCGACGAACCGTTCGACGGACTCTTCATCGGCAATGGTCCCGGGAATCCGAAGATGGTCGAGCAGACGATCGGGCATCTGCGAAGGGCGCTCGCCGATCGCATACCGACGTTCGGCATCTGCCTGGGCCATCAGTTGCTTGCGCTCGCCGCCGGCGCCGACACCTACAAGCTCAAGTTCGGCCATCGCAGTCAGAATCAGCCGTGCGTCGAGATCGGCACAAACCGTTGCTACATCACGAGCCAGAACCACGGCTTCGCCGTCAATGGCGACACGCTGCCGGAAGGCTGGCGACAGTGGTTCGTCAACGCCAACGACGGTACGAATGAAGGCATCCGCCACGAGTACAAGCCCGTGCGCAGCGTCCAGTTCCACCCTGAGGCCGCGCCCGGACCGCGCGATACGCTCGACCTGTTTCACCGCTTTCTAGAGATGATCGGATGAATGCAACATCGAACGGCCCATTCGACCTGCCGCGTAAAGTGCTGATCCTCGGCAGCTCCGCGCTGACGATCGGGCAGGCGGGCGAGTTCGACTACTCCGGCAGTCAGGCCATAAAGGCGCTACGCGAAGAGGGCGTCGCGTGCATTCTGATCAATCCGAACATCGCCACGATACAGACATCCGAAGGTCTGGCGGACGAAGTCTATTTCCTTCCCGTCACGCCCGAATATGTCGAGCGCATCATTGTGAAGGAACGACCGGATGCGATCCTCCTTGGCTTCGGCGGCCAGACGGCGCTCAACTGCGGTCTCGAACTAGAAGCCTCGGGCGTGCTGGCGAAGCACAAGGTCCGCGTCCTTGGTACGCCGATTGACACAATTCGCACGACGGAAGATCGCGGCCTCTTTAACCAGTGCATGCGATCGTTGGATGTAAAGGTCCCGCGCAGCAAGGCCGTCCGCAGCCTCGCCGAGGCCCTCGCCGCCGCAGACGAGATCGGCTATCCCGTCATGATGCGCTCCGGCTTCTCCCTTGGCGGTCTCGGTTCCGGCATGTGCGCGGATGCCGCGACGCTGCGCGAACGTGCTGAAGCCGCTTTCTCGCATGTGCCGCAGGTCCTCGTCGAGGAGTGGCTTAACGGCTGGAAAGAAGTCGAGTACGAAGTCGTTCGCGACGCCGCCGACAACTGCATCACTGTCTGCAATATGGAGAATGTCGATCCGCTCGGCATTCATACGGGTGAGTCTTTCGTCGTCGCGCCAAGCCAGACGCTCAGTGACATCGAGTACCACAAGCTCCGCAGCATTGCGATTCATGTCGTGCGTTCTCTCGGCGTCGTCGGCGAATGCAATATTCAATACGCCCTCGATCCGCACTCCGACGACTATCGCGTGATCGAGGTGAACGCTCGCCTGTCGCGCAGCAGTGCGCTGGCATCGAAGGCGACGGGCTACCCCCTCGCTTTTGTGGCCGCCAAGCTCGCGCTTGGGCATCTGTTGACGGATGTCGCGAATAAAGTGACCGGCGTGACGCGGGCGTGCTTCGAGCCCGCGCTGGACTACGTCGTCGTCAAAGCGCCGCGATGGGACCTGCAGAAGTTTCGCGGCGTCTCCACGCGTCTCGGTTCGGCCATGAAGTCCGTCGGTGAAGTCATGGCGATCGGCCGCTCCTTCGAGGAAGCGCTGCAGAAATCCGTCCGCATGCTCGAAGTCGGACCGCTCGGCGTCGTGCCGCCCGTCGCGGAAACCTTCGAGAACCTCGAGAAGGAACTCGCGCAGCCGACCGATCGGCGCATGTTCGCCATCGCGCGAGCGTTCAAGGAGGGCATGAGCCTCGATCGCGTCGCCGAGCTCACATCAATCAATCGATGGTTCTTGCAGCGCATTCGCAACATCGCGGAAGTTGCGACGCGCCTCGAATCCATCACCGACGACGGTCTCTCGACGGAGATGCTTCTCGAAGCGAAGCGCATGGGATTCTGCGACGCCCAGATCGCCAACCTGACGGACTCGACCGAGGCATCCGTTCGCAAGCAGCGGGTTCGCGACGGCATCGTCCCGCGTGTCCGGCAGATCGATACGCTCGCCGCCGAATACCCGGCCCAAACGAACTACCTCTACCTGACGTATCACGCGACGAATGATGACGTCGCGAGTAACGGCCAGAAGTCGATTCTTGTCCTTGGGTCCGGGGCCTATCGCATCGGCAGCAGTGTCGAGTTCGACTGGTGCTGCGTCACGGCCGTACGCACGCTGCGGAAGCTCGGCTACAAGACGGTGCTGCTGAACTGCAACCCGGAAACTGTCAGTACGGATTACGACGAATGCGATCGGTTGTACTTCGACGAGATTACGCTCGAAAACGTGATCGACATCGCCCATCGCGAACAAGTCGAAGGCGTCATCATCTCCATGGGCGGCCAGACGCCGAACAATCTCGCGACGCGCCTCGCCGCCGCCGGCATCAAGATCCTCGGCACATCCGTAGATGCCATCGACTGCGCCGAGAATCGCCATCGGTTCTCGGCCTTGTGCGATGAGATCGGCGTCCAGCAGCCGCCGTGGGCCGAAGTCAGCACGGCCGAGGCCGCCGTCGCCTTCGCCAATCGCGTCGGCTATCCGGTTCTCGTGCGACCTTCCTACGTGCTCAGCGGCGCCGCCATGGCTGTTGCGGAAACGGAAGAGAGACTCAAAGCCGTCTTGCATCGCGCCGTGACGCTGTCGCCCGAACATCCGACTGTGATTTCGAAGTTCATCACGGGCGCGAAGGAAATCGAGGTGGACGCCGTCGCCTCGAAGGGCGAGATTGCCGCATACGCCATCAGCGAGCATATCGAGAACGCCGGCGTCCATTCCGGCGATGCGACGCTCGTTCTGCCGCCGCAACGCACCTACATCGAGACGACGCGCCGCGCCAAACAGATCGCCCGCAAGCTCGCTCGGGCGCTCAACATCAGCGGTCCCTTCAACATGCAATTCATCGCCAGGGAAAACCGGCTGATGGTCATCGAGTGCAACCTGCGGGCGTCGCGCTCCTTCCCGTTCGCGTCGAAAGTCTTCAACGTGAACTTCATCGAGCTGGCGACGCGGGCGCTGATCGGGGAAAGACTCGAACGCGTCGATGGCTCGATCTTCGAACTGGAGTATGTCGGCGTCAAAGCGCCGCAGTTTTCATTTACGCGGCTGGTCGGCGCCGATCCGGTGCTCGGCGTCGAGATGGCGTCCACCGGCGAAGTCGGCTGCCTCGGCGACGATTTCGACGATGCATTCCTGAAAGCGATGCAGTCCGTGGGCTATCGCGTGCCCGTTCGCGCCGTATTGCTCAGCACAGGGACGATGCATCAGAAGGCACAGATGCTCGAGAGCGCCCGACTGATTGCTGAAGCGGGGATTCCGATCTTCGCGACGGAAGGTACGGCCGCCTTTCTCGCCGCCGCCGGCGTCGAAACGAAGGTCACGCGCTGGCCCCTCGACAGCCCGTCGCCCAACGCGCTGGATCTCATCCGCTCCGGCACGCTCGATCTCGTCATCAACATGCCGAAGAACGCGACGGAGCAGGAACTCCGCAATGACTACACGATCCGCCGCGCGGCCGTCGACCACGGCATTCCGCTGATCACGAACGTGCAACTTGCCGAACGCTTCGTCAGTGCATTCGTCAGCCGCGGCAACAAGCCGGCGGATGTAAAGTCCTGGCGCGAATACCTCGCGCACGCGCAGGCATAGAGACAAGTGTGAGTCACGTAGGTTGGGTCATCGACCCGACATTCGATGCCGGGACCTCGGAGTCCAGCAGTCGCTTGAGCAATTCAACAATCTCGGTTCTCCACGCGTCTTCGCCCAGATTGCCGATGTGACCGCCGTCCGGACTGTTTGCCAGCCGATCGTCGCCGAAAACGTTGCGAAGCCACGTGCTGTCACCCGGTGCCAGCAGAAAGTCATTTTCATTGAATGCGACGCCGACGTTTGCGAGAGTTCGCAATCGCATGGTCAGCCGACGTAGATCCGAATACTCCAAAAGCGCTTCGGCGTCATCAATCACCGCCGGCGCCTTCTGCAGTTCAGGAAGCAGAAACGCATAGGCGTACTTCATCATCGAGTATTCGAGAATCTCCTGCGACGCCGACGCGCGAGTCAGGGCGTTCCAGTCCGTTTTCAGAATGCCCGAATCGTGCCGCTGGCGACTCGTCCAGATCGTGTCGTGAAGCGAGACGCGATAAGCCAGGCCCACAAGGAACTCCGCCGCTTCTTCGCTCAGTTCGATTCCGGCGCTCGCGCCTGGGCCCGCCGCAGTGAGCAGCGCGCCCGACTTGATGATCCCGGCGACGCGAGCATCGCGCTCCGCTTCGGGGAACGACAACGGCAGGTTGTAATAGTCATCCAGCATCTGCGCCGCATACTCGAATTGAATCGGCGGACAGATCGCCAGGTATGCGTCGAACGCCACCGCGTCGTCGCGCGGCGGTGACGCGGCGATAAACAGCGAGTGAACGCCGCCGAAGGATACGCCCACCAACGCTCGCTTCGTCACGAGATCGCCGTCGCGAGATTCGATGTCACGACAAACCGCCGAGACGGCGCGCCGCACGTCCGCCGCGTCGGCGGGTGCGAATCCGGGATACGTAATCGTCGCCGCCCGTCGCATGAACTCGAAGTTCGCCGCACTGCTGATGGTTGCGACCGAATACCCCGCATTGAATAACATCTCGGCCGTCGCCATGTTGGCGTACGACTCACGATGACCGCCGAATCCCGGCAACAGCAAGACGAGTGGCGCAGGTGTTTTTTGCATCCAGACGTCGTACGGCAGTCTTCGATCCGTTGCCGCAATCCGAACCCTGTGCGTACGCCCTCGAAGATCAAATCCGGCGTCCCTGGGCGCGAGCATCGCGTACGCAAGGGTTTCCAACGCGGGACCGCTCCGAGAGCGCTCCGAGCTTGCTGCAACAGTTCCCTGCCGTTGCGCCAGATAGAGCCGACGTGACATTTCGTACGGGTCCGGGTTCGTCGTCACGAAGCGCTCGACGGCGTCCATCCGTTCGGCGCCTTGGATGAACCCTTTGATCGGCGCCGCCGGGAAAAAGTAGATCGTCGGATCGAGTAGCGTATCACCGACGCCGCCGACGACGTCCCGAACGGTCCCCGGCATACCGAATGGCAACGTCAGATAGACGCTGTCTTCCCAACCGGCTTTCTTCAACGTCATGCCCGTGTCGGTCGGTGCCGGCTGAATCCCGTTTTCCGCCGCGACATCCATCAGGCCGAGAACGCCTGCCGTCGTGTTGATGGCAAAGCGTGCCGTTTCGTCGCCGGCCTCCTTCGTCTTGCCTTGCAGGAGATTGTTCAAACCGCGTCGTGGGTATTCGATATTGTTCGCCGCCCGCACCAATGGCGTGCGGACATCCTGAGGAACAACCTGTCGCCATCCCGACGACACGGGTTCCGCAACACCGACAATCAACGCGCTGCTCACGCCGAAGAATATGCGATTCGCGGGCTCCAGTGGATCTTTGTGGAACGGAAGCGAATACTGCGGCACACGGAAATGCTCCGCTCCGGGACCGTCGTATTCAGACCAGTCGTGACGCTCGATCGGAACCGTACAGCCGGCAATCTGCAGAGCGAATGCGGACGCGATCAGGGCGGCTGAAAGGCGTCGAATTACGTCAGCCCGGTCTTGCCGCGAATGTAGTTGGAATCCGACCCGCGACACTCTTGTCCCCTCCCGAGGAAAGCCCACGATCTAGCCTGAGACCCGACCGTACCCTCATCCTATCGGCGATCGGCCGACGCGAATCAACTGCGCTGCCCGACCACGCAATGACGACGCCGCGTTAAGTGGATTCGAATAACTTGCGAGGATGGATTCCGGATTGCGGACTAGGGGTTCGCCCGCGCCACGCTCGTCGGCGAGACAATCGTGATACTGCGGATCTTGATAGGCTGTCGTGGTCGCTGGTTCTCGTCCACGGACACCGATCCGATCCGTTGAAGGACGGCGAGCGACTCGGGGCCGACAATCTTGCCGAAGGCCGTGTATTGACCGTCCCACGAAGGCAGCCGAGTCAGGGAAATAAAGAACTGCGAACTGCCGGATTTCGGATCGCCTTCAATGAGGGCCATGGCGACGGTCCCCAGTTCGAACGGCGTATCGTTGAATTCCGGCTCGAGTGTCTTACCGTCCTTGCGCTTCCCGGTTCCGTTGTCATTCGGGCATCCCGTCAGCAGGAAATTACCCGGTACCACAGTATGAATCAGTCGGTTGTTATAGAACCGCTGGTCGACGAGTTCGATGAAGTTGTCCACCGTCTTCGGCGCCTTGTCGTACAGGAGCTGCATGCGCATCCGGCCCATGTCCGTGTCGATAACCGCTTCCTTGTACGAGATCACCTGAATTGATAACGGGCCCGTTTCGAGCTCGCCGCCGTAGGGGCGCCAGTTCAGTACATAAATCCCCGCCTGATGAAGTGCCGGGTAGAAACGTGTGACGTCGAATCGCAGTCCGATCGTCCCGAACGGGGCCAGCTTCACCATCGGCACCGGGTATTGCGGCTTTCGCACGACTCGATCGCCGAGCTGCGGATTCAATTCCGACGTCACTTCCAGCGCCCGAAACCTCACGCCGGAGAATACATGCTCCAGCGGAAGCCCCATCCCGTAGTCTGACGGTTCCTTGCTGGCCAGCGCGCCCGGCACCTTCAATTCGACAGGCTCGCTCGTCAGGTTCTGCAGGACGAACTCGATCATCACCGGACCGCCGGCGGGAATCGTCGTCTGATCCGCACGCAGAACGGCGCGCACGCGGGTCGCCAGCGGCGCCTCCGGCGTTGCAGGTTCGTTGTCCTCGGCCATCGTCACCGTCGGGATGACGAAGACCAACCAACTCAGCGCAAATAGATTGATGACGCCCTTCATAAGGCGGTTTCCTCAGCGTTGAAATCTGTTCTTGCGAAGCCTCTTTCCCCCGAGGCGCTCACCAGATCGTACTCAGTTTTCACAGGCAACGCCAGCAGGTCGCCCATGCAGACAGACGACTGTCGTCGATTGACGATCTCAATCCCGATCAGGCCCCGGTTCCACCGAGGACGGTCGGAATTGTCCGACAAAAAATCAGAAAATCGAGCCTCAGCGACCAGTGATCGATGTAATACAGATCCAGCCGCATCCACTCTTCGAATCCGATTCGATGACGCCCCTTGATCTGCCAGAGACAGGTCAGGCCGGGACGCATGCTCAATCGACGGCGCTGCCATCGATCGTATTTCGCCACTTCCGCGGGAATCGGCGGTCGCGGCCCCACAACGGCCATATCGCCCTTCAACACATTGAAGAGCTGCGGCAACTCGTCCAGGCTCCAACGGCGCAAGAATCGCCCGATTCGCGTCACGCGCGGATCGTTGGCGACTTTGAAAACGGGACCGTCGGATTCGTTGAGGTGCGCAATTTCCGCCTGTTTTCGTTCGGCCCCTTCCTCCATTGTACGAAATTTGTACATGACGAAGGTCCGGCCGTTCAGACCGCTTCTCAATTGATGAAACAACACCGGAGAACCGGTTGTCAGACGAATCACACCCGCGCATATCAACATTATCGGCCCCGTCAGCACGATTCCGACAATGGCAACGGCGATATCGAGGGCGCGCTTCACACCCAGCGCCTCCGGTTGGTGTCGCACAGGTGCGTACGCCAACATGGGCAGCCCATGCATGTCTACGATTTCGGGCATACTGTGACACGCGATCGACTCCGCCTGAATCCCCACGGGCACGCCGACTTCCTCGCACTGCCTGACGTAGGGGAGAATCTCCGCCAGCTGTTCCAGTGGCGCTGAGAAGAGAACCTCATCGACGAAGTCCTCGTCCAACGCCGTCGCCAGTCGCTCCATTCCACCGAGCACGACGACTGACGGCGCCGCCTCGCCCGATTCCCACGGCGCGCGCAAATGTCCGAGAATGTGCGGCCGCCCGATCAGCGAGGTCGATGCCAATCGCCGAAGTCGCACGGACTCCCGGCCTGTCCCGACAATCAGCACCCGTCGATGACGGCGCCCACCGGCGCGGAGCGCGACTATAGCGGTTATACCTCGCAGCGCCAGCGAGGTCGCAGGTGCCGTGATCGCCAAGAGTCCGATCTGCATTCGCGGGAAGCGATCGCGCTCCAGCAGAAGTGCGACGGCCGAAACAAAGAGCGACAACATGACGGCGCCAACGGCGGCCGATCGGATCGAATCCGCCCATGTCTGCCAGCGTCGACCATACCAATCGAGCCGATGCAGGATCAACGGCCACACGAACGGGAGGAACACGAGCACCTTCATGTGCATCCGAACGCTGCTGTCGCCGTTGGGTAGGAGCTCCGGCCAGTCCACTCGGAGGTAGCCCCAGCAGCGAATTGCGTCGGCGAGCACATAAGCGATGACAATCGCCGCCGCATCCGCCGCGATCAGCCCCGCTCGGAATTGTCGCCAGGATCTGGTTTGAAGTGTCGCCAATGCCGCGTTTTTCGCACAACTGCCGGTCGCCTGCGCAAGCCGGCCGGTTTCTTGATCGTCGTTGTCCACTCGGCGATCCGTGTCGGTCGCCGCATCTCATCGATAGTCCCCCGCCTTGCGGCAGGAGGCAAGCGCCAAAAATTCTACCCTCCCCGGCGAAAGCGGCGATCGCACGCGAATTTAGGGGCGGAAATGCACCAATCTCCTACCTCGACGACGTGGCCAACGGATTCGAGGCCAACCAGCGCCTCAGATTCTCGAGGCCCTCGTCAATCGTGACTTTGGGCGAATATCCCAAGTCGCGCCTCGCTGCGGAAATATCAAACCAATGCGCGTTCGACAGTTCTTCGACCACGAATCGCGTCAGGCGCGGTTCGCTGCGGATCCCGAACCGTCGATACGTCCATTCCATGATGGTTGCCGCCGCCATGGCGAATCGCTTGGAGACGACTTTTGTGACAGGCGGCTTGCCGCCCGCCGCAAGGATCGCGTTCACGATGGCCCACGTGGGTCGTGGTTCGCCATTCGTGATGAAGTACGGTTTGCCCGAACAGGCGGCGCCGATCGTGAGTCGATCCGCAGCGCAAATATGGGCGTCGGCGGCGTTGTCGATATAGACGGTGTCGATCAACTTGTCTTCATTGCCGATTCTCCGGAGCTTTGCGGCGCGTGCCAGAATGCGCGGAACGAGATGGTTGTCCCGAGGACCCCAGATCAAATGCGGCCGCAGCGCGACTGTCGCCGTTGTGGCACCGTTTGACGCGAGGACCATCCGCTCGGCCATTGCCTTCGTCTTCGGATAATGCGTCAGATAGTGATCGGGATAGGGCAACGATTCATCCGCCCCTTCGCAGTCGCCGCCATGAAAAACAACGCTGGGCGAACTCGTGTAAACGAGTTTCTGCACGTTCGCTTCGCGCATTGCAGTCAGAACATTCTCCGTGCCTTCGACATTGACACGATAGTATTCTTCGTACGCCCCCCAGACGCCGGCCTTGGCCGCGACGTGAAACACGACATCCACGTTTGCGCATGCCCGCGCCAACGCGGTTCTGTCCGACAGGTCGCCGCGCACGACCTCGACGCCGAGCGATTCGAGCTCCGGGTAAGCGCCGCGCGAAATGCTGCGGACCTGATCGCCTCGCGCTGTCAGACGCTCGACGATCGCGCGCCCGAGGAAACCGCCTCCGCCTGTCACTAACGCCCGCATCCGCCGACCACCATTCCTCGCCGTCGATTGTCTTTCGGGCGGCCTGCCCGATGGCACACCTTCGATGTTCCGACGCTTTTGCCCATGGCCAAATCACATTCGCCGCCGAACAATACCCTGTTCATGTGTGCGGAGAAAGCTCGGCCATCTAGAGAAACGCGGAACGCAACCTGCGCCGTAGAATTCGATGCGTCGATCGACGTCTCACCGGCGGCGCCGCTCGATCCGAAGTTGCTCCCCGCGCTCGGCGGCGTCTACCTGTTGGCGGACGCCGACGATCGACCGATCTTCCTCGGGGTTTGCGAGAACCTGCGGCGAGTCGTACCGCCGCGTCTCACATCGGAGGAGGCGGATGCTCAAACGAAGCGCGCGCGGCTCGGCGAAATCGTCAGGCGAATCTCATGGAAGCAGACGCGAGGCGCCTTTGAAGGCCTGCTCCGGCATTGGCAATTCGCCCGAAGCGTGTTTCCGGATCGCTACGCAACGCTGCTCGGTTTCGGACCCTGCGCGTTCATCCGCATCGATCCCGACGCAGCCTTCCCGCGATTCGAGCCCGTCAGTGTGATTCGCGAGGATACCGCGCGATATTTCGGTCCCATCCCGCGCCGCAAGGACGCCGAAGCCCTGATTCGCCTCCTCGAAGACGCCTTCGATTTGTGTCGCTATTACGACATCCTTCAGAGGACGCCGAATGGCGAACGCTGCGCCTATTACGACATGGGGCGCTGTCCCGCGCCTTGTGACGGCACGGCGCCGATGTCGACCTATCGCCAATCGATCGCCGAGGCGATCGCGTTCATCGTCAACCCGAGCGACGCGACGCTCGTCCCCGTGCGCCGTCGAATGCAGACCGCGGTTGACGCGCTCGCCTTCGAGACCGCCGCGGCATACAAACGAGTGCTCGATGACGCGGGAAAAATCCGCTATCGCACTGCATTTGCGGGACTGGCCGACGTCGCCGCAACGAGCTGGATCGCAGTTATTCGCGCGAGCGTCAAACGAAAGATCGCTGACGAGACGAAACTCAAGGCGTATTGCCTGTCGAACGGCAGCGTTCGTGAACTCGCCGGCGGACGTACTGCCGACATTGAAGACCTGGTCGATACGTGGCGACGCGAGAGTCATGAGCATTCTCTGAAGTCAGGAGCGATGGACGCCAGGGCTGTGACGGAGTCGTTACGTCTCCTTGCGCGATTCCTGTTCAAAGACAATCAACGCGACGTTCTTATGTATCCGCTGGCGACGTTGCCCGACGCGAATGATCTTCGCGAAGCGCTCGCGCCGCTTCTCGATACGAGACGACGGTTCTGATTGACCGCCGAAAGCGCGAACATAGAATCACCGATTCGCGAACTCGGCGAGTGGTTTCGAAGTCGAACGCCGCAGGTGTGCGGTCGCCGGAAATTATCCAATAGGGAGAAAGAGATTATGTATCGCAACAAGATCGTGTGTCTCCTGATGATTACTGCGTTCGTGAGTACGACGGGTTGTTCGTGGGCGGCGCGCCGCACGCTGCGCGAGGCGAAGGGCGCGTCGGCCGAAATCACGCCCATCGGCGGTGCGAATCCGAGCAACTTCCGCAACTTCGCCGGCGTTCAGGCTGCGGCGCCGCGCACGCGGCTCGGCAACCTTGTTCCCGGCGAGTTCATCAGCAGCTTCGCGCCGGCCTGTCAGAAGTGTCTCGTTGACGGGAAGGAAGCGCCGCTGGCGGGATCGGGGCAGCCCGTCCAGATCGACTCCGAAGTCATGTGGTATCACAAGCGTCAAGGTCTCGGTGTCGTGACCGGCGAGAAGTCCTACGCAGTCATGCTTCTCGACCTTTCCGGCGCCGGACGAAACCTCGGCAGAGTGCAGATCGTCGCGTCCAGCGGGGCGTCGCGGACGGATGCCGCCGACATGGCAGAGGCCATGGCGGAGGAACTGGCCGATTGGATCCGCGGTCGCGAAAAAAAGAAGGACTGACGCACGCGCGCCGGCGCTCTGCCATAGGCCATCGGACGGGAGACTGCAATGCGACTCTACAAAACGCCGGCCATCATTTGCCTCAGCATTGCGATTCTCGCGACGCCGAAGTCGTTGACGGCCTCGCCGGACGTGGACGCGCCAGCCATTCGATGGCCCGTTGAAAAAAGAGAGGGGCGCGTCTATCCGGAAAACGTGGCGATCGTTGAACCGGAACGCGCCGCGGCCGGCGCCCAACCACAGTCGACTTTGCTGACCTACGCGGCCGGGAAGATCGAGGCGGTATCGCCCGCAAGCATGAAGTCGCTCTGGCCGAAGGCAATCGACTGCCCGTATCAGCCGCATTGCCTTCTCGTGACGGTCGACCATTTCGTGTTCGCGACGTCGTTCGAACTGTTCGCGGTCGATCGGCGCACCGGCGCCGTGACGTGGCGCGTGCCCGTGACGCCCGGGAGTCACGACGCTGCCGACTTGGTCGATTCCGATCAATGGGTACGGCTCCTTGCGACGGACGATTCCATTCTGGCGATCGATACACGGCGACAGTTCCTCTGTATTGATGCAGGAAGCGGCGGCGTTCGCTGGCGAGTTGCGCTTGTCGGCGAGATTCCGGAACACGTCAAAGTCAGTGGCCAGACCGCCTATTGCCTGAGGCGGGCGGCCGCCGGCAATACGCTCGATGCCGTCGCGCTCGGCGACGGTCACACAATCGCCTCGATCCAACTTGCCGACGCTGACGGCAGGCTCATCGCACCGCCGTCCGGGCCGGTATTGCTGACCAATACCGAGTTTATCGGGTTCGATGCGGAACATCTTCGCGAGCGATGGCGCCACAAACTGACACGACCGATTCTGCGACGTTGCTTTTCGGTTCACGATGAATATGCATTCTGGCTTGATACGCAAGGCGGCCTGGTGTCGATCGATTTTCGCACAGGGCGTGTGCGGCAGCGCGACGATATTCCACTGACCGAAGGCGCCGAGTGGCTTGCCGTCGTGCTTGAGCGGCGCTTCGCCGTCGCCGGCAAATCGGGCATGCTTGTCGGGATCGATCTCGTGACGGGATCGATCGTGTGGCGACATTCGGGCCGGATGCTGCCGTACGCACAACCGCCGATCGTCGTGGGCGATGAACTGATCGTCGTGAATCGAATCGTCGGTGCCAGGCGGACCCCGAGCGATGATTCGCCTCGCGATCGCCTGCTCATCAGCCGCATCGAGTTGGCGAGCGGCATGTCGTTGGCCGCGGGTCCGGCTGGCGATATTGTGACGGAGCCGCTGTCGCAATTCCGCGGCCTGACGCTTCGAAACGATGCGATACTCCTGCTCGACGGACCGCAGATCATCGGCTACGTTCCGTCGGTTAAACAAGGTACGCCCAGACGATAAAACGCCAATCTCAGGTAACGCAGTCATGGCCAGCAAGCTCAACATCGCGACGTTTGTCGACGACCAATTCGGCGAAAACGGGTACGTCCTTTCCATTGTCGATGCACCGGACTGCTGGATCATCGATCCCGGTTTCGCGCCGTCGCCGGATCGCATGATCGCCCATATCAAAAGCAAGCAGCTCACGCCGACGGCGCTTATCCTCACGCACGGTCATCTCGACCATATCGCCGGCGTGCCTGACATCCGGGAGGCCTTCCCTGATGTACCTGTATACATTGCTCAGGATGCCCGACCTGCGCTGACGGATCCGAATGAGAACGGTTCGGCGGGGTACGGGATTCCGCTGGTCGTCGGTGATTTCGAGACGATCGACATGCCGCACGGCAGCGAGTTGAAGCTGGGGGATTCCGAATGGCTCGCGCTTGATACGTCGGGCCATGCGCCTGGGAGTCGCAGTCTGTATTGCGAGGAAGTCGGCGTCGTGTTCGTCGGCGATGCGCTGTTTCAACAGTCGATCGGTCGGACGGACTTCGCCAACAGCGATCACGACGAGTTGATTCGCAACATCAAGGAGAAGCTGCTCACGTTGCCCGACGAAACGAGGGTCTTTTCCGGTCACCTCGCCGCTACGACGATCGGCGACGAGAAGCGGTACAACCCATATCTGCGTTAGACGCCGATGTTCTCGGTGTGCTAACGTCGAGGCGTCTCATCGGAAGCCGGGCGGACTGAGATTCAGATCCACTTCGAGATCGACGGTATAGACAGGTTGCAGAACGGCGACGCGCAGGACTTCGCCCATCAGGATGAAGGGCGTGAAGAGCGCGACGACGACGGCCTGCGTCACGACGGTCACGATGCCGACGAGCAGATTCGCCATGACGTTGATCAGACCGCCCATGAGCTGCACGATCACGTAGCCAATCGCACCGAACGCGGCGCGATGAAACGACACGAACGCGAGAATGAGTTGGGCGACTTGGTCCGGGTTGGACGTCTTGTGCCCCTTGTTGACGTCGGGCAGGCGCACTTTGCCGACGGGGTTCGTCGGCGGAACAGCCTGCGAAATGTCGATCCCCAGGTAATTCTCGATCTCCGACGTCACATCGGCGACGGCCTGCGCCAAGTCGATATCGAATGGAATCGTCTGCGTTCCGTCGTCGCCATCGATCCCCGCGAACACGATTTCGACGGTTCCCTTGAGGCGTTGCGTGCTGATCTCTTCGTAGTTCATCGTCAGCGTGGAGCCGTCGAAGCTCGTCGCCTTCGTGACGAAGCCGTTGGCGAGCTCGACTTTGGCGACTTGACCTTCGGCGTTTCGGTAGCTCGCGCCGTCGATTCGCTCGATCAGGCCGCTCTCCAGGAATTTGCCGTAAAGGAAGACGTTCTCGCCGTTGCCCAGACGGACCGCGCCGAGCAGGTCGCTCGTGAGGTCGGTATTGATGAGGAGACCGAACGGGTTGGAGGTTCCCGGGACGCCGATGTTCAGCAGACTCGAATCGCAGCCGGCGGGCCCGACGATGAGAACGGAACAGGCGAACGCCATCGCAACGCGACTGATCGCGGTCGGCAGTTTGTCTGGGGACATTGCGGGGAGCTCCGAGTCCTTTGCGAGGAGGATGCATTGTGCGCGCGTTGTCTGTGAGATTCAATGTCAAAATGGGGTGAGGATATTGCAGTCGGGCGGATTGTCGCGGTCGTGTATCGGGAATTCGGCATACGTGTCGTGGATTCCGAGGATGAATAGTCGAGAAATATTTCGCCGTAAGTGAATCCGAGGTTCGCAGGTCGGTACGCGACTGATGAGTGCGGTTGTTCTGGTCGCCACTCGAGCGCGCAAACTCTGATTGTGCGTTTGCACGCATTAAGCTTCGCCGCTAAAGGTGTTTGCGCGAGATTTGCGGAAAACCGACATTGTGCACCCCCCCGCAAACTGGCGCAAAATCTGCAAAATCTTGCGGGCTCAGTGTTGCTGGTTCCAGCGGCAACTGGTTGAGGCGTTGCGGAGTTCATTCTGTCGAAGTCTCTTGGTCGGCGCTTCGGGCTGAGGCGTCGGATTCTGAACTGCGGGCGCGGCGGGGGACGTTGGTTCGGAGATCGGGAAGGGCGACTTGTCGGCGTCTATTCGGCGACGCCGATCGCGCTTGCTGCCGCGTAGTGTTCGGTATGCGTGATCGTCAGGAGGATGCGCGTGATTCCGAGTTCGTCGGCGAGTTTCTTCGTGTGGCCGGAGAGCGAGACGTGGGGAGCGCCGGCCTTGTCGTTGAGGATCTCGATGTCGGTCCATGCGATTTCGCCGCGCCAGCCCGTGCCGATGACTTTCAGGATCGCCTCCTTGGCCGCCCAGCGCCCTGAGATGTTGGGCAGGGGGTTCTTGCGCTGTTCGCAGTATGCGCGCTCGGCGGGCGTAAGGATTCGTTCGAGGAAGCGATCGGGATGTCGTCTCCAGACCTGTTCGATCCGATCCGTCTCGGCGAGGTCGATGCCGTGTCCGATGATGCGCATGCGGGTACGCTAGTGAATGAATGGTTGTATCGCAATGTTTGGGGGAGCTTGAGCGCGGGCATGCCGACCTTGGGGGTCGGCATGGCACCCGGCTGGTGAATGAACGGTTGTATCGCAATGTTTGGAGGTGCTTGAGCGCAGGCATGCCGACGTTGGGGGGTGAGACTGTCCGGGAATTGTGTCGCCCTTTCAGGGCTAAACCCGAGGAAGAAAACGCTAACCACGGGTTGCGCTCCGACCGCTATGCGGTCTCCGCTCCACCCGTGGCTAAAAACTGTCGCTCCTTCGGAGCTGTGTCGGCCTTGGAAAAACTGGCGTCTACGACGGTTCTGCAAATCGGAAATCCTCACTCGAATTCCCGGACAGCCTCACCTTGGGGGGCGGCATCGCACCCGGCCAGTGAATGAACGGTTGTATCGCAATGTTTGGAGGTGCTTGAGCGCAGGCATGCCGACGTTGGGGTCGGCATGGCACCCGGCTGGTGAATGAACGGTTGTATCGCAATGTTTGGAGGTGCTTGAGCGCAGGCATGCCGACCTTGGGGTCGGCATGGCACCCAGTGAATTTGTGGTGGGCACGGCCCACCCTACTTGGGTTCCGGCCATGACTTGCCGTGCTCGGATGGGGCAAAGGGGGGCAGGCGAGGGGGGTCAAGCGCGGGGTGTTTTTTCGTCGATCTGTGTGCTAGCGGGAGGCTTTTTCGATCGGGAATCAGCAGCACATCACGGGGTATGACGTACCGACTCGGGCTGTGTTTGATCCGGCGCGTTTTTCGCGAGCGGATCTCGGATTGGACGTGCGGCCTTCATTCGCCATCCGGCCGGAGGATCGCGTTTTCGTCATCGGCAGCTGCTTCGCGCGGGAGATTGACGCGGCGATGACGCGCGCGGGGTTTTCCGTCGCGGGCGGCGAGCTGGGGAACAAGTACAACACGTTCAGCATGTTGCAGGCGCTGCGATGGCTCGTCGGGGAGGCGTCGTTCGATGCGGATCTGGTCGCGCCGATGGAGGACGGGCGCTGGTTCGACGGTCATCGGCATCCCGTCGAGTATCACGCGTCGGCGTCGGACGCCGCCAGCGGGCATTGCGAGTTGCTTGCGCGCGTGCGCGACGGTTTTTGGGCGGCGGACGTCGTCGTGATGACGCTCGGTCTCGTGGAAGTCTGGCGCGACAACCAGTCAGGTGCGTGGTTGAATTGCACGCCGCCGCGCGAGGTTTGCGACTTCGCGACGCGGTACGACGTCGTGCGAACAACGCATGCGGCGAACCTCGATGCGCTGTTGCGCGTGTTTGCGTTGCTACAGACTCGCAAGCGTCGGCGGATTGTGTGCTCGGTGTCGCCGGTGCCGCTATTCGCGACGTTCATGGAAGAAGATGTGCTTGTCGCGAACACGTACAGCAAATCGACGTTGCGCAGCGTGGTCAGCGAGGCGATTGACGCGGTGGGCGATGGGGCGATCGATTATTTTCCGAGTTATGAACTGGCGACGTTGTCGGCGCGCGATCGCGTGTGGCGCGAGAAGCACCTGACGGGGGAGCCTGACGGTCGCCATGTGAAGCAAGAGTTTGTGCGGAATGTGATTTTGCCGTTGTTCATGGAACGGTATGTCGCGGGCGTTGGCGTGTGTTGAGTGTTGGATCGGCGCGGTCGTTGTTTATAGTGGGGCGGCCGACCTTGGGGTCGGCATGGCACCCGGCACGCGGTGTCGGGTCGATGACCCGACCTACGGGTTGGGGGGGGGCGGTATGGCGCGCGGGCGGGGGCTTGCGTCAGCGGTATTGCTTGTCCTTGTATGGTTCGAATAGGTGCTTGAGTTTGCCGCGCTGGTATTTGCCGGTGCTGGTGACGGGGATATCGTCGCCGAAGAGCACGACTTTCGGGCATTTGGCGGCCGTGAGTTTTTCTTTGCACCAGGCGATGACGTCGGCTTCGCTGATTGTTTTGCCGCTTTCGACCTGCACGTAGGCGCCGACCTCTTCGCCGTAATAGCGATTCTCAAATCCGACTGCCAGGCCGACACGAACGCCGGGCATCGCACAGAGCACTTCGTCAATCTCGAACGGCGATAGGTTGATGCCGCCGCGGATGATCAGTTCTTTCAATCGGCCCGTGATGAAGAAATAGTCCTTGTCGTCGTCGCCCCGTCGCTTGAAGCCCTCGTCGCCGCTGCGAAACCATCCATGGGCGAATGCCGTCTTGTTGGCATCCGGATTGTTGAAATACCCTTTCATGATGTTGTGACCGCGGATGACGATCTCGCCGCGTTCGCCGTCGGGCACCTGCTCGCCGCGATCGTTGTGGATTGCCATGTCGTTAACGTCGATCGGGCAGCCAATGGAAGGGAAGCCGTATTCGTACATCCACGCGCAGTGTTCGTGCCATTCCAGATCGATCGGCAGGAAGCACGAATAGCATACGGTCTCGCTCAGGCCGTAGCCGTGAAGGATGCGCAGACCGAAGCGCGTCTGAAAGTCGCGTGCAAGTTCGACGGACAGCGGTCCGGCCCCGCAGATGAAGTGTCGGAAGTTCGGAATCTTCTCGAGGTCGAGTTCTTCATTCGCGTCGATGAGAAACTGGAGCAGCGTGGGGACGACGCTGACGATGGCGACGTCGTGGACTTCGAGTTTCTTCCAGAAGCCGCGGGGGCGGAATCGTTGATTGACGATAATCTCGGCGCCGGCAAACACGGGCGTCAGCAGTGTGACGACGATGCCGTTGACGTGATGGATCGGCAGCACGTTCATCATGACGCTGTGTTCGTCGATGGCGTGCCACTTCGAGATGGCGAGTGCGTCGGCGAACATCTGCTTCTGCGTAAGGACGACGCCCTTGGGATTGCCTGTCGTGCCGGAGGTGTAAACGACGAGGGTTTCGGCGCTGTCGTCGACGGAGTCGATGGGCGGCAGTGCCTGTGACGCATCGGCGGCGGCGAGCATGCTCTCGAAGTGATCCCAGCCTTCGGGCGGACCGTCGCGCGTGTCGCCGAGGATCATGGCCTTGCGGGTATTGTCGGGCAGGCTTTTCTCGATCGGGCCGTAATTCTCGCGGCAGTTGCGATGGGCGATGAGCAGCGTCGATTCGGAGTTGGTGAAGATGTACTCGGCCCGATCGTCGGTCTCGCCGGGGTTGATGGGGACGACACGTGCGCCGAGCCGCCATGCCGCAAAGTAGATGGCGATCGTGTGCGGATGATTGATGGAGAGCGTCGCGAGTGAGCCGCCGGCGCGAATCCCGTATGCGTGGTAAAGCACGTTGGCGGTGCGATCGATCAGGCCGGCGAATTGTCCGAACGTGTATTCGATCGGCGCTTCATCATTCGCGGCGCACGGGTAGTAACGCATCCATACGCGATCGGCGTGCTCGGCGATCTGTCGTTGCCACATGTCGCCGAAGTTTCGATAGGGCAAGTGGTCATCCACGGACGGCATGCGTTCGCAGATGTGACCCGCTTGGATGAGTTGGTCGATTCCCAGGTCGGACATAGTGTTTGGCCTCGCGTCGTTGCGGTCATCGAAAGCAATGCGTCTATTCAAACGCGACGACGATTCGTATGCAAATTGCCGGCACTCGGAGAGCGAACGGCGTTGCGTTACGGCGTGTCGGCGAATCCGGCGCCGGGTGCCCAGTCAATCCGCGATTCGCGATTTTCGTGTGGCGCACTCGTGATACGATGTTGGTTGAAGTACGTCGCCGCGGGGACGCGGCGGCTCTGAATGGGCGCGGCTTTGACTGGCGCTGCTGTGTGCGGCGCGTTGACTGGCGGGCGGTTCGATGCTCGTCAGTTCGCTTTGACGGTCGTCTTGTCGTCGTTATTGGCGCGCACCTGACCCGGCGTTTTCGGGTAACGTTCGTTCAATCGCTTGACTCGGAAATCGTCGATGTGGGCGCCGCGCCACGCGGCTTCCCAGATGCCGCTGAGCATGGCGCCGCCGTCGATCAACTGGTTCTCGATGAACTGCTTGCCTTTCTGTTTTCGCAGGTCGCCGCTTTTTTCGAGGGCGTAGAGCGGTTCGACGCGATCGTTCGTCTCCTGCAGGTACGTCTTGATGTCCTGCCAGTAATTTTCCGTCGAGATGCTGCGAACCGGCTTGGCCCGATCGATCAGGTCGTCGTAGCTGATGCGGTGAAACGTCAGAACGCCGTCGTCGATGAATGCGTGGAAGCCTCTGTCCGTCGTGTAGCCGTTCGGATTTTCATCGACCCAGCCGTTGTGGTGTTTGGTCAGATGAAGCGGCTGGGAACCGTCGCCGACGAAGTGGCTGAGGATTCCCATGTGGTAGACGATATTCTCTTTCGCATTCTCGATCATCGTCGGGCTGACGCGATCGGCGTGTTCCTCGTAGGTCTTCAGTTGCGTCCAGCTTGCCGCGATCGTCCACTGCAGCTCGGCGATTTCATAAGGGAGCAGTCCCGGGACGGCGTTGACGTAGTCGCTGTCGCGTCCCGTGCCGTAGGTCTTGTACTCTTCTTTCGGGTGTTTTGAGCGGTAGTCCGCGAGGTGGTCGGTGAATTCCCGGCGCAGAAGCGGCAGCGTCTTCAGTGACAGATCGAAGTCAGCCAGGCTTTCGACGTCGAGATAATGATCGGGCTTGTTGATGTGATCGAGGTGAACGTTGTGCTGACCGCGCCAGCGATCGGGTTCGGCAGAGAGATAGACGAGTCGCGCCCGGACTTTCGGCGATCGAATCCAGTCGGGCATGTCGGCGGGGAGTTTGTCATGGGCGAGCAGCGTGACGATGGCGTGACCGTCTTCATCCCATGCGACGGCGTTCCTGGGGTTACGGGCGAGAATCAGGATGCAGCAGATCACGAGCGCGAGTCGAGTCAGGGCATGGTCGGATGGCATCGGTCGCCTCCTAATCGTTGGGATCGTCGGTTCTGGGGCGTTGGGCGGCGACTTGGACGCCTAACGCCAAGGCCATCACTCTAACGCGCGTCGGCGGGGGCGGGCATGGGGCGGAGATGAACTTCCGGTGAATCGGCGTCCCATAACTCGACTGGGCTCGCCGTTCTGGGACCAGGATCGATTCGAGTTGCGTTGGCGGCGTTGAGTTTCAGAATGAAAGTCGGGATAATTGGGTAGATGTGTCGCATCGCCGGGCCTGCCGGCGTGAAAAGCGGCATTCCAGCCTGTGGGACGGGATCGGACATTTGACAACCGGCCCCGCTTCCGAGATATTTTTCGGGTTTCGTCGACGGTGGCGGCTGCGAAGGCGGATCGCGCGCCGGATGAGGTGACAATAGTGAAAGCCAGCCGAATATTCGCGGTAGGCCTGACGTCGGTCGTCTTTGTATCGGCGCTGGCGCCGGTGCTTGCGGGACCGGAGCCGAGTCCGACGCCGGTGACGTGGGAGCTGCAGTTCAGTTCGACGCGTCCTGAGCGGATCAGCGTGTCCGGTCGAACGTATTGGTACGTTCTGTATACCGTGACGAACAACACGCCGGAAGACGTTCCGCTTCATCTGGAGATCGTCCGGGTGGAGGAGATTGAGAGCGAAGTCCCGGCGGACAAGGCGAAGCAGGAATCGCAGAAGGCGTCGAAGATCACGGTGACGCCTTCGATCGTCGGGTTGGATCGCGGCGTGTTCGATGCGATCAAGCGGCGGCACGAGAAGACGCATCCGTTCCTGGTGCATCCGGTGGATGCGATTTCGACGCTTCGACAAGGTGATGACAATGCAATCACGAGCGTGGCCGTCTTTCCGGAGATGGATCCGCGAGTGAGTTCGTTCACGATTTACGTCGGCGGCTTGTCGGGCGAGCAGATTGTCCGAGTGAATCCGCTTTTCGATGCGAAGAAGCCGGCGAATGAAGAGACGAATCCGCGCGTCTTCGTGATGCGCAAGACGCTCGCGATGCCGTATACGCTTCCGGGCGACACGCGGACCCGCAAGACGGCAACGCCGAAGCTGGGTCTGATGGAATGGGTGATGCGCTAAGGCGCGACGAATTGAAACTGGCGTACCGGCAGAGTGACCGGGGCGATTGGAAGACACGCGAAGGAATCAGTCATGGCACATAAAAAGGGGCAAGGCTCCACACGAAACGGTCGCGACAGTTCGCCGCAGTTCCGCGGCATCAAGCGATATGACGGTCAGGAAGTGACGACGGGCACGATCCTGGTTCGGCAGTGCGGCACGCCGTTCAAGGCGGGGATGTACGTGGGTCGCGCCAAGGACGACACGCTGTTCGCGCTGCGCGACGGCAAGGTGCAGTTCGACGGTCGCAAGGTGTCGATCGCGCCGGCGGAAGTCGCGTCGAACTGATCGACAGCCGCGATTCAGTCAGTCGATTTACAATAAAAAAGCGAACGCCTTCGGGCGTTCGCTTTTTTTGTATGCTGCATCATGTCGGCTTCGGCGCGGCTTGGAAGCCGCATCGGGGCGGCGTTTATCCCCAGCGGATCAGGCCGGTATCGAATCGATGCGGCAGATCCGCGTGCTGCGGGATGATGCGGATGGCATAGCCGTGCTGGCCGGAGCGGATGCAGGGGATGCGGCCGCTGAACCAGTAAGTGCCGTCGGACTCGCTCTGGTTGCAATCCATGCGTTGCGATTGGCCTTCGACGAGTTCGTCGCCCGGGTCGACGCGGCCGTGATAGAGTTCCACGGCGACGCTTTCGGGATCGATCTTGCCGAGGCGCACCTTGGCGCGGACGGTGATCTCCGTACCGACGCTGAGTTCGCCATGATCATCGGTATTAACGGCGTCGATGGCGACGCTGCCCCATTCGTGTGCGAGGTCGCGCTTCCAGTGCGAGAGTTTCTTGGCGCCGCTGAAGCTCTCGGCGGAGAGGCGCGCTCGGCGTTCGGCCGTGGGGACGTAGAGTTTGCTCGCGTATTCCTGGACCATTCGGGCCGTGCTGAATCGCGGTGAGACGGTCTTCATGGACGCTTTCATGCGCTTGATCCAGCGTCGCGGCAGATTGTCTGCGCCGCGATCGTAGAACATCGGCGAGATTTCCTTTTCGAGCATTTCGTAAATGGTTTCGCTCTCGACGTGGTCGCGGAACTCGGCGTCGCCGACGATGCGGCCTTCGTCGATGGCCCATCCGTTTTCGCCGTCGTAGCCTTCGGGCCACCAGCCGTCGAGGACGGAGAAGTTGATGCCGCCGTTGGGGCCGACTTTCATTCCGCTCGTGCCTGAGGCTTCGCGCGGTTTGATAGGATTGTTGAGCCAGACGTCGACGCCCTGGACGAGCATTCGACCGACGGTGATGTCGTAGTTTTCCAGGAAGATGATGCGGCGTCGAAACTCGGGACGATTGATGTAGGCGAGGATCGACTTGATGATTTCCTTGCCCTTGCCGTCACGCGGATGCGCCTTGCCGGCGAAGATGAACTGCACGGGGCGATCGACGTCGGAAAGCAGTTTGAGCAGTCGATCGGGATTTCGGAAGATCAGATCGCCGCGCTTGTAGGGCGCGAAGCGCCGCGCGAAGCCGATGGTCAGCGCCTCGGGGTCGAGGCACTCTTCGGCGGCCTTGATTTCCGTTGGCGGAGCGCCGCGACGTCGGAGTTGTTCGCGCAGGCGCCGTCGCGAAAAGGCGACGAGGGCGAGGCGGCGGCGTTCGTGTACGCGCCAGAGCTCGACGTCGGGAATGTCGTCGACGCGTTCCCAGAGTTCGTCGTCTTCCGGTCGATCGACGCGGCTCGGTCCGAGATAGCTGTCGAGCAGATGCGCCATTTCGGGGGCGATCCAGGTTTCCGTATGGATGCCGTTCGTGATGCTCGTGATCGGCACTTCCTCTTTCGGTGCGCCGGGCCAGACGTTGTGCCACATCTTGCGGGAAACGTGGCCGTGCAGGGCGGAGACGCCGTTGGCCATGCCGGCGAGCCGGAGCGCGAGGACGGCCATCGAGAACTGCTCTCGCGGATCGGCGGCGTCCACCTTGCCGATGGCTTCGAATTCCGAGAGCGACAAGTGCATGGTCGCGAGGTAGTGCGTCATGTACTTCTTGAGCAGGGGCGATTCGAAGTGGTCGATGCCGGCGGGCACGGGTGTGTGCGTCGTGAAAATGTTGCCGGGCATGACGGCCTCTCGGGCTTCGCCGAAGTCCATGCCTTGTTCGTTCATGCACTGCCGGATGCGCTCTAGGGCGAGATACGCGGCGTGGCCTTCGTTCATGTGGCAGACTGTAGGACGGCGTTTCAGCGCGTCGAGCGCCCGGATGCCGCCGATGCCGAGCAGGATTTCCTGGCGGATGCGCATTTCCTCGTCGCCACCGTAGAGGCGCGACGTGATGTCGCGAAGTTCGTATGGGTTGTCGGCGATGTCGGAATCGAGCAGGTACAGCGGGACGCGGCCGACCTGAATTCGCCAGACATGTGCATACAGGGGCTGATCGCCGAGTTCGACCTGGATGCGAATGGGGCGGCCGTGTTCGTCGAATTCCTGCGTGACGGGCGCCTGATAGAAGTCGAACGTCGGGTAGTCTTCGATCTGCCAGCCGTCCGTCGCGAGACGCTGCTGGAAATAGCCCTGTCGATAAAGCAGGCCGACGCCGACGAGCGGCAAGCCGAGGTCGCTGGCGCTCTTGAGATGATCGCCGGCAAGTAGGCCGAGGCCGCCCGAATAGATCGGCAGGCACTCGTGAATGCCGAATTCCATTGAAAAGTAGGCAATCGAATCGTCGCCGAACTTCGGAAACGTCTGCTGGAACCACGCCTTTCGCGCCATATAGCGATCGAAGTTCTCCATGACGCGGTTGAGACCGGCGAGGTAGCCGCCGTCCTGCGCGGCCTGATCGAGCCGATGTTGCGAGACATGGGCGAGGAGTTTGATGGGGTTGCCGGTGACGTCGTCCCAGAGTTCCGGATCGAGGCGACGGTAAAGGGCGCGTGCGTCGGCGTTCCAGCTCCACCAGAGGTTGTAGGCCAGTTCGCGCAATCGCGTGAGCGGCTCGGGAACGGCTGGGACAACGGTAAAGGTGCGTATCTTGTACATCTGGTGAGCGTCCTTGCTATTTCAGTGATCCCGCCTGGGATCGTGACTTGTACCATTCGATCGTTCTGCTGAGGCCCTCGGCGATGTCGACGATCGGCGTGTAGCCGATACGTTCCTGCGCGAGGCGGATGTCCGCCCACGAATCGCGAATGTCGCCGGGGCGATTGGGCACGTAATTCGGCTTGACGTTGGCGCCGAGATGTTCGTTGATCATCGCGATGATCCGGTTGACGGAGATCGATGCGCCGCAGGCGATGTTGAGGGCTTCGCCGCGCGCTTCGGCCGCTTCGGCGGCGAGGCAGTTGGCCTCGATGACGTTGTCGATGTAAGTGAAGTCGCGCGTCTGCTCGCCGTCGCCGTAGACCGTCGGCGATTCGCCTCGGAGGATCGCCGTGACAAAGGCGGGAATCGCGGCGGCGTATTGGCTTTTCGGATTCTGATAAGGGCCGAAGACGTTGAAATATCGCAATGCCAGCGTTGAGAGGCCGTAGCAGTCGTAAAAGACTTTGCAGTAGTGCTCGCCCGAGAGCTTCTGGACGGCGTAGGGGCTGAGCGGGCTCGTCGGCATTGACTCGACTTTCGGCAGCTGCGGCGTTTCGCCGTAGGCGCTGCTGCTGGCGGCGTAGACGAAGCGGCGAACGCCGGCGTCGCGGGCGGCGAGCAGGAGCTGAAACGTGCCGTTGGTGTTGGCGATGTGGCTGGATTCGGGATCGTCGATCGAGCGCGGGACGGACGGAATGGCCGCCTCGTGCAGCACGACTTCCATGTCGGCGCAGGCCCTCCTGGCGACGGCGGGGTCGGCGGCGTTACCTTCGATCAGATCGATGTTTGCAATCGTATCGTGCAGGTTCTCGCGCTTGCCGGAGCTGAAGTCGTCGAGCACGCGCACGGCGTGCCCCCGGCCGAGAAGACCGCGAACGAGGTGGGAGCCAATAAAGCCGGCGCCGCCGGTCACGAGGAAGTTCATGCGTCAGTCGCTCCGGTCTCCGCATCGAGACAGCTAAGGATATATCGGGGTCTTGGACGTCCGGCGTTGGGTATTCGGGGAAGAGTTCGCGAGCGTCGGCGGGTACAAATAGCGCTATGCGGGTTCAGGCGAAACGCTGAAAGCCGAAACGCTAAAACCTGAAAGCGCAACATCGCGTGGACAGTGCCTACGGGAATACCGTGAGAGTGCCTAACCACAGCGGTGGGTACGACCCATCCTTCACATCTTGCGAGCGATTGGGAGTGCGCGTCGGTCATGATTTTTCTTGGATATTGGTACTGATATCGACGCCGACGACGGGCAGCTTCGCTCTATTGGCGAGTTGAATCGTCTTTTCGCGCTCAATGACGAGCGTCTTGCCGGCCTCGACCACCAGTGCGCCGGCCTTGTGCCGAACCAGCTTTTCAATGGTGTTGGGGCCGATCGCCGGTACGTCGAAGCGCATGTCCTGGTTCGGCTTGGCAAGCTTGATGAGCATCCAGCCTCCGCCGGGGCAGAGTTGTGCGGCGCGCTCGATCATCAGATCCGTGCCCTCGATGGCCTCGACAGCGATGACGTCCTTCTCGCGGACGACGATGGCTTGTCCGATATCGAGGCGGCCGAGTTCACGGCAGAGGGGGAGACCGAAGTCGAGATCGGCCTGGAGGCGCGGCGAGAGGGCGACGGAGGTCATGGGGCCTGGGGCGGCCATGGCTTCGGGGCAGTATTTCGTGGAGTCGATGAAGGTCACGCCGTTTTTCCGCATCTCCTCTGCGACGGCGAGGAAGAGCGTGTCATTTCGCCGATCGCGGGCTGAGAACCACAGTCGGATGCTAGTCCAATCGGGAAGGTAGGCCAACCAGAGTTTGAGGCGCGACATGCCCATGGGGGTGGCCTTGCGGACGCGGCCGGCCATGACGGCCTCGCTGACGCCCTCGCGGCGGAAGCAGCGGATCCAGCGTCCGAGCCGGGCGACGCCGGCGGGGTAGAAGGCGTCGGCGAGGGTCGGGATTTCGGGGTCGTAGTTGTTTTTCAGACCGACGATGACGACGCGGCGTCCTGCGCGGCGGGCGCCGCGGGCGACCATCTTGGGGAATTCGCCTTCGCCGGCGATGAGACCTAGGGTGGTGGGGGTATCGGGCACGGGGTGCATTTTGCGATGGGGGGTGGGGGGTGTCGATGGGGATTTGTGAATTGGTGATTTGCGATTTGGTGAATTGGTGAATTGCGATTTGGTGATCGGGGGGTGGGGTCGCGTGGCGACTTAGTCGGGTTGTTCGGATCGTTGCGCCACTACCTCGGGGAGCGGGTGGGGCACGCATGTATCCGGGGGCGGTGGTTGGTGGATTGCACTGCTTGAGAGAAATGGCGCCCTGGCACGCGGCACGCCGAGGTTGGGCGTTGGCATGGTACCCGCGCTTGAGGGCGAGAGTATGTGAGCGAAGTTCAGTCTGTCAGCAGGGCGGTGATGAGCGGTGGGATGTCATTGGGGTCGATGGTGCCGTTGGCGTCGAAGTCGAACTGGCAGAGGTCTGTCGATTCCTGCGAGTGGGTGAGCAGGGCATTGGTGAACGACTGAATGAAGGTGCCGTTGTAGCCGGTCGATGCGGGACCGACGGCGATGGTGACGAGGCTCGTCTCTGTCTGGCCGTAGGCGTTGGTGATGACACACGAGTAGTTGCCGGAGTGAACGGGTTGGATCGAGGCGATCGTCAGTTCGCGGGTCTGGGAACCGGCGATGCCGAGAGTGTCGACGATGGGGATGCCGTTGTGTTGCCATTGGTAGGTGACGGGCAGTGACGTGGAGACGACGAGGTTGACGGTTGCGGCATCGCCGTTGCAGACGATCTTGGGTTCGGGTTGGCGGACGACAACCGGAGGGAGGGGGTCGGTGTATTCGAGGCGGATGAGGCGGCCGATCATAGGAATCATGACGAGTCGTCCCTGATCATCCACGTGCAAATCGGTGCATCCACCCAGTAGGTTTGAGAACAGAGACGCTTGATTGCTCGCCGGGTCCAAAACGAACAGTCGGAAGTCGGAGAAAAAGTACTTGCCGTAATATTCGGGTGGAAACGTGCAAACGGAAGGCTCATAGAAGGCGCCAGCGAGAATGGCGTTGCCTCGAACCCAGGGGTTGGACGGATTGGCGCCATGGGGATAGGCGAAAACTGGTCTTGAGAAGCCGGGAAACGACGCGGAATCGAAGTCTCCCTCCGTCGCGGGCCAGCCATAATTCCGGCCAGGACCGCCTTCATCAATCTCCTCCCAACTCTCGACGCCCACATCGTTGATGAGCATTCGGCCGGACTCGGAATCAAAGGCAAATCGAAATGGATTGCGCAATCCGATTGCCCAAATCGCTCGGTAGGGACCGGTAGTCGATCCTTGCACGGCGTGAAAGGTCGTTGGATTGTCGTTGGGTATCGAGCCATCTTTGTTAAGGCGGAGAATTTTTCCAAGATAGTCTTGTAGTGACTGCGATGATAGGGTTTGCTTGTCTCCAATTGCAACATAGAGCTTGCCGTCAGGACCGAATCGAATCCCGCCGGCGTTGTGCCGGTAGTACATTTCGTGTTGAAACTCGAAGACGGTGATCTCGCTATTCGGCGCTGCAATATCCGGATTCTCAGCTGACGCGGAAATTCGCGTGACTTTTTGTGGAGTATCCGACGCGGAGTTGAATTGCGTGTAATGAACGAACACGAAGCCAGTGGTCGCGAAATCCGGATCGAGCGCCATTCCGATTAAGCCCCCCTCCGCCCCATCATTCGAAACAGCGAGGGTGTGAAACGGCGTCGGGAGTAGACCCTGTCCTTCCTTCCAAATCAGGATTCGGCCATCCTGCATACCAATGAAGATTCGGCCGTCGGGCGTTATACACATTGAGGTGGGGACACCGGCAAAAAAAAACTCCAGATAGTGGCCGGTGAAGCCGGGTGCTGGCGTGAATGTCGGTTGTGATCTTCCCACGTGGCACAGGAAGAGTACAGCGACGACGGCTGTCATACGGCAGAATTGGATTCGTTGGATACGCACGGCCCGACGCTCCCTCTTTCAGTTTCATCGCCGAACGGCTTGTCGGTCACTGCGCAGAAGGCGAAATTGCGCTGGCGATGAGCGAATGACGGTCACATCATCTTAGGCGATGTTAGGAGTATGGTGCTACGGGGGTTTCTTTCGAGGAGAGAGTTCTGGCTCGGCGGAGGATGGTTGGCGTATTGCACTGCTTGAGAGCAGTGGCACCCGCGCAATTGTGGTTCGCGGGATTCGTCGGCATGCTTGCCTTGGAGGGCAAGCATGGCACCCGGCACCCTGGAGGGAGTTGCCGGCGTTATTCGTTTTGATGGTTGCGGACCATGTTGCGGTAGGCGGAGAGGTACGCGGCTCGATAACTGTCGTCCGGAGCCCAGCCGGTGGGACCGACAATCGACGATTCGATGATGGCGAGTTTGTCAGGAGACAAGAACCAATTGCGGAAAACGCTGATCTCGTAGCGCTTGTCATCCCAGAAGCAGCTGATCTTTCCCCTGGGAAGGGATTCGCTGACATTGCGAATCAAATCCAGAAAATGACGTCGAGCGGTCTCGCAACAAGGCAACAGCGAACTCCAATTCTCCAGGTAGGGTTGAAGTGGCAGCTTCGCTGCTTCGACAAAGCCCATCCAATCCTCGATTCCGCCATCAACGCCACCGGTATCGAAATGCGCTTGTGGCGGGTAGTCACGAAGAGCCGAATCCCACAGCGACTGGATCAGTTGTTCGACGGCTGCACGCTCCTTGCTTGGCCACGAATGCCAGTTTCCGTAGGTGAGCTTCGAGCCAAGGAGTTGTTTGTTCCAGTACCAGTCGTCCGGCGGATTGATGATGATTTCAAAGAGGCGGGGCAACACCCATTTGAATGTCCGAAGCGATCCCTGTGTCGTCATCGCACGAGGGAAATAGTCATCCAGCGATTCAGCCGGAATGCTGGAGACAGGGCAACTAGACCACTCGGAGGGAGGTTCGAAGTCGCCTTCATCATCGTCTTCGGTGGGTTCGGGCCAACGGCGATTTTTGTTGCCGAGGTTGCGGCGATCGTATTGGGCGAAGACCTGGTAGAGGTGGGAGAGTTCTTTCATGGGTATCGATCGTGAAAAGCTTCTGGCCTTTGAATGGAATTGTATCGTCGTTATTGATCGGCCGCGCAGCTGGGTCGTCCGTGAGTACCTTGGTTCGCCGCACTGCTCACAGAGCAGTGGCACCCCGAGGTGGCTGTCCCCCACCCCTGGAAGGGGTGGGGCACCCGGGCATGCCTCACGTTGGGCGTCGGTATGGCATCCTGGCGGTGCGCGCCCGGCTTCCTTACGGTCGCGGTTCGGAACGGGTGGATGCAACGGCGTACGGGGCTGGCCGGGCGATGACTCGGGCTATGGGGTGGGTTGGGGTTTTGTTTTCCTGACGCCTTCGAAGGTGATCTTTACGGGTTGAATCGTGCCGTCTTTGTTGAAGTGCATTTCGTCGATGCAGACTTCGCGATGGTTGCCGTTGGTGTCGCCGAGGGGGCGACGATGGTAGACGATGTACCAGGTGTCGCTGCCGGGCACGGGGATGACGGAGTGATGGCCCGCGCCGGTCGCGACTTTCGGATCCTGTTGCAGGATCTTGCCGATGCGTTTGAAAGGCCCCAGCGGTGTCGCGCCGATGGCATAGGCGACGCTGTAGTCGGGACCGCCCCAACCGCCTTCGCTCCACATCAGGTAATACTTGCCATCGCGTTTGAAGACGAACGGGCCTTCGACGTAATGCTCGGGCGTGATCTCCTTGAACGTCTCGCCGTCGTCGAAGGGCTGCAATGACAGCAGGTCTTTGCTCAACTTCACGACATTGCAGTGACGCCAGCCGCCATAGTAGAGGTAGTGCTGATTATCGTCGTCGCGGAAGACGAATTGATCGATCGGTTGCGCCCCGTTGTGGAACTTGTCGATGAGGGGTTTGCCGAGTGCGTCCTTGTAGGGGCCTTCGGGATTGTCGGCAATGGCGACACCGATGCCGCCGTATTCGTTGTCGTTCTGGATGTCGTTGGCGCCAAAGAACAGGTAGTACCTGTCGTTGGCGTGGATGACGCTGGGGGCCCACAGCGCGAACTCGGCCCACTTGATGTCCTTGATGTCGAGGATGCGTGCGTGTTTTTTCCAGTGGACGAGGTCCTTCGAACTGAAGGCGTCGAGAAATGTCTGTACGAGATACTGCGGATTGATCGCCTTCTTCTGGCGTTCGGTCATGTTCTTCGCGTCGATGCCTTTCGGCGGCGTGGGGCCAAAGTGGTCGGAGTAGGTGGGGAAGATCCAGAAGATATCGCCATAGACGACGGCCTCCGGGTCGGCGTACCAGCCTTCGATGATGGGGTTGCCGGAGAGACCTTTCGCTTTCAATTCTTCATTTGGCTTCTGGGCGAATGCGCTGCTTGTGCATACCAACAGCGTGATTGACATCGTTAATGCGATGCGTGCGCTCATGAGGTTTGAGTTCCTGTCGCGTGAGAATGATGGTTGTGAGTGGGTTCAGTGTAGCGTTGTTGTCGACGCGTGTTCAAGCGAGGGTTGTTGGTTTCGGCATGCCGACCTTGGGGGTCGGCATGGCACGCGGTGGATTCCCCAACCTTTCCATTCGGAAAGGATGGGGCACCCATGCGCTCATGAGGTTTGAGTTCCTGTCGCGTGAGAATGATGGTTGTGAGTGGGGTCAGTGTAGCGTTGTTGTCGACGCGTGTTCAAGCTAGGGTTGTTGGTTTCGGCATGCCGACCTTGGGGGTCGGCATGGCACCCGGTGGATTCCCCAACCTTTCCATTCGGAAAGGATGGGGCACCCGCGCACCCGCGCATTCTTGTCGGGTCGATGACCCGACCTACGTGCTGACCCAACCTACGTGGTCGGAAGATGTCGGGGGATTGGGGTACACTCGGGGAATGACGCTGCAGTTTCCGCGGTATTGTTCTCTGGCTTTTCCGGCGTATCGCTTCATCCCCGGGAAGTTCCCGCATCCTGTCGCCCATCCGGAGGGGCATAGCTATCGTGCACCTGGGGAGGCTGAGCCGGATGTGCCGTACTTTCCGCCCGAGCAATGGCGCGAGAGCGAGGCGTACCTCTTCGGCTGCGATCTCTACAACCACGGCTATTGGTGGGAGGCGCACGAGGCGTGGGAAGGGCTCTGGCATGTCGTGCCCAAGCCGTCGGTCCAGCGCAGCTTCCTGCAGGGGATCATCCAGGTCACGGCAGGGCACATGCAGGTGCATCTCGGCAAGGCCGACGGTGTGCGTCGTCTGCAGGAAACGAGTCGACGGCATCTGGACGTCGTGCTCGACGCTGTCGGCGAGGGGGCGTTCATGGGGCTCGCGCTCGCAGCGTGGGACGAGACCGTGCGTACCTACTGGGAGGCTGTCCTCGCGAACCCAGCGATATCGCATCGATTTGACGCATATCCCTACCTGCGGCTCATCGACGGCTGACGGCGATTTCCCGACGATTCGCCTGTCGAAGTATGCGATTCGCCCCGCTATAGTCCTGCGTTCGGACTCGCCTCGTGAATCGTCCCCGACAGCCGTGCCGCATGCCCGCTCAATCCTATCCCAAGCCGCTCACCCGTGTCTTAAGGTCTTGTGTGGTATGGGTTTCGTATGCAATGACCGGTAAGATGCCGGATTCGCGCAAGCGGCCGGGGGCGTCGATGGGGAACGGCGTTGGGGGCGTGGAAAACCGAAATTGGATAATGTCGGTCGTGGACGGATTTTGAAAAGCAACTGAATGATGAAGAGTGATCTGCATATCGAGGAGCCGCCGGAGACGATTGCCTACGCGCCGGCGACGTCGGGTCCGGCGTCTACTCCAGTCGTGGAACCGGTCGTGGCGCCGCCGCCGGCGACGTGGTTGCGTATTGTCGTATCCAGCGTGTTGATCATCGTGATTCTGAGCGCCGGCGCGGGCGTCGCGATGCTGCTCGTCCATTCGCGACCTCAGGCGTCACAGACACCGACCATTATCCCGCCGACGCTTGTCGAATCGCAGGTGATCAGGTCGGGGGACGTGCGCGAAATTTTCACGGGCTACGGCACGGCTCGGGCGGACAAATCGGTCGTCGTCTCTGCCGAAGTGAGCGGCCGCATCGTCGACGTGCCGGATCGGATCGAGGATGGGGCGCGCGTGGAGCAGGGCGAACTGCTGGCGCGGGTGGACGATCGAACGTATCGCAGTCAGCTTGAGCGGGCGGAGAGCATGCTCGCGGATGTCGACGCGAAGCTAGCGCGATTGGATATTGAGAAAGAGAACGTCAAACGCCTGATGGAGATCGCGCAGCGAGAGCTTGACGTGAACCAGGCGGAATATCAGCGTCTGCTGGATCTGCGGGAGCGGAACGCGGCATCGAAGAAGGAAGTGGATTTCGCGCGGCTGGCGGCGGAGCAGTCCCGTCGCACGCTGCAGACGCTCGAGAACCAGCGCGACTTGATCCCGTCGCAGCGAACTGAACTGGAGGCGACGCGGAAGACGCGCGAAGTCGAGATCGAGCTGACAAAGCTCGAAGTCGAGCGCTCGACAATCCTGGCGCCGATGTCGGGGCAGATCGAGCGGATTGCCGTCGAGACGGGCGATCACGTGATGCCGGGCAAGGAAATTGCGCGGATCGTCAATACGGATCGGATCGAAGTGCCGGTGGAATTGCCGCTGTCGGTTCGATCGAAGACGTCGGTCGGCGAGGCCGCGATTCTGACGATGGAGACGGCCCCGGATGCAGCGTGGCACGCGAAAGTCGTGCGGCTGTCGCCGACGGCGGATGCGTCGAGCAGGACGTTCATCGCCTATCTCGAAGTCGATAACCGTGTGCAGGAGACGCCGCTGGTGCCGGGCGTGTTTCTGACGGCGAAGGTCGAGGGCGGCATGCTGGCCGACGCTCTAGTGATTCCGCGCGGCGCGCTGGTCGAGGGGCACGTGTTTGTGGCCGAGGGTCGTTCCGCGCATCGCAAGAAGGTGAACATCGAGACGCTGATCGGGGACCAGGCCGTTGTGTCAGGTGAACTCGAATCGGGTGATCGACTGATCACGTCAAACCTCGACATCCTGCACGACGGGGCGTCGATTCGAACTGAGGCGGGTGCGACGACGATGCCGGCGAAAGGCGAATCGGATGCGGCGTCGCGGGCAAGCGGCGCGCCGGAGGCATCGGAATGACGTCGTTGCCGCGATTCAGCGTCAACAACCCTGTGATCGTGAACCTGATGATGGTGTCGGTGATCGTCGCCGGCATCTATGCGTCGATCGTGATGGTGCGGGAGATGTTCCCCGAGACGACGCCGAACCAGGTGCGGATCACGACGATCTATCCCGGTGCGACGCCGTCGGAAGTCGAGAAGGGCATTTCGTCGAAGATCGAGGAGATCATCAAAGACGTCGACGGCGTCGAAGAGTTGCAGACGACCAACAGCGAGGGCGTCAGTTCGATCGCGGCCGTGCTCTACAACGACGTGGACGACGTCGATCAGGTCGTGACGGACATCAAATCAGCAATTGACACGATTCCGCGTGACGAGTTCCCGGAAGACGCCGAGGAACCGCAGGTCGTCAAGTTCGAGCCGCAGTTGCCCGTCATCAATGTGTCGTTTTACGGCGATTTCGACGATCACGAACTGAAGGCGTATGGCCGGCGGTTGAAAGACGACATCCTGATGATCCCCGGCGTCACGAAGGCGCGCCTTCAGGGCACGCGCAACGACGAGATCAGCGTCGAAGTGATGCCGGAGAAGTTGATCGAGTACAACCTGTCGCTCCCGCAGATTCGCGACGCGATCGCGGCGGCGAATCTGGATCTGCCGGCGGGGCGCATCAAGACGAGCAGCGCGAACGTCGCCGTTCGCACGTTGGGCGAAGAGGATCGCGCCGCGCCGATTTCCGAGACAATCATCCGCAGCGACGCGTCGGGCAAAGTGATTCGCCTGCGTGACGTGGCGGAGGTGCACGACACATTTGAGGATGTGGACGTCGTGTCGCGCTTCAACGCTTCGCCGGCCGTCACGGTCACGGCATACAAGACGCCATCGCAGGATGCGATCGACATTTCCCGGAAAGTCCAGGCGCTTGTCGCGGGCAAGACGGGGCGACCGCTAGAACAGGACTGGCTCGATCGTCTGAAGTACACCCTCGGCTTCTCCGGCGAGCGGGAGCGTGTGGAAGTCTACCGCCAGGCGCAGAACGATCCCTATCCGAAAATGGGCACGCTGAAGACGTCGACCAATCTGGCGCGTTTCATCGAGGGCCGGCTGGAGCTGCTGACGCGGAACGGTTTCTGGGGGCTCGTCTGGGTATTTGCTTCGTTGCTGTTGTTCTTGAATTGGCGCGTCGCGTTCTGGGTCATGGCGGGGCTCATCGTCTCGGTGCTCGGGACGCTGTTCGCAATGCATGTGTTGGGTCAGACGCTGAACCTCATCAGCATGTTCGGTCTCATCATTGTCCTCGGCATTCTCGTCGACGATGCGATCGTCGTCGGCGAACACGTGCACACGAAGATCGAACAGGGCGTACCGCCGAAGCAGGCGGCGATCGAAGGCACAGAGGAAGTGACATGGCCCGTCGTCGCGGCCGTGACGACGACGATCGTCGCATTTGCGCCGCTGGTGTTTATCGAAGGACGCATGGGAGACTTCATGGGCGTGCTGCCCGTGATCGTGTCGATCGCACTGAGCGTGTCGCTGATTGAGGCTCTGACGATCCTCCCGTCGCACCTGGCGGAATGGCTCAAGCCGCACAAGGCGTACGATCCGCATGCGCTGAGCGAGCGCATGCGCGATTCCATGAAGCATGTCCGCAATTTGCAGGCGTTCGTGATCCAGGGCGTGTTGCTGAAGGGGTATGACCGGCTGCTGCAGGCGGCTGTGCGGAATCGCTATGTCACGATGGCCGTCATGTTCGCGATGTTGATGTTTTGCGGCGGACTGGTCGGTGGCGGTCGCGTCGGGTTCGTTTTCATGCCGAAGATGGATTCCGAGACAGTCGTGGCGGATCTTCGCATGCCCGTCGGATCGCCGATCAACGAGACGGAGAAACGGATCGAGACGATTGAGACCGCGATTCAGGCGCTGAGCGAAAAGGACTCGCTGTACACGTTGATCGGTTCGTCGTACGGCGCCGACGGCAGCGACGGTTCGGCGGCGTCGCACATCGGTCAGGCGATTCTTGAATTGAAGCCTGTTGAGCAGCGCGATCGCACGAGCGACGACATCATTCGCGAGTTGCGAAGCAAGACGAACGATCTTTCGGGCATTCAGTCGCTGAAGTTCGCCAGCATGACGGGCGGCCCCGCGGGCATGCCGATTGACATCGAGATTCGGGGCGATCGGCTGAATGATCTCGTCGCGGCGTCGGCGATCGTGAAGGACAAGCTGAAGGACTTCGACGGCGTGTTCGACGTTCTCGACGACTTCGACGCGGGCCGGCGCGAAGTGCAGATCGAGCTGCTGCCGTCGGCGCGGGCGCTCGGCATCACGACGACTTCGCTGGCGACGCAGGTCCGCGGGGCGTTCTACGGTCTGGAAGCCAAGACGATCGCACGCGATCGCGAAGACGTGAAGATCATGGTGCGCTATCCCGAGTCGCGCCGCCGGCGTATTTACGATCTCGAGTCCATGCGCATTGCGACGCCGACGGGCCGGCTCGTGCCGTTCTCCGAAGTCGCGCGGTTCAACGAGGATCGCGGATTTGCGACGATCAAGGCGAAGGATCAGAAGCGCGCCGTGACTGTGACGGCGGACGTCGATGAGGCGCTGGGCAGCGCCGACGAGATTAATCGTTCGATCGAGCCGCTGCTGACGCGCATGGAAGAGCAGTTCCCGGGCATTGAGATCACATGCGGCGGCCAGCAGGAAGAGCGGATGAAGAGCCTCGGCTCGCTGAAGACGGACTTCATCGCGGCATTGCTGATGATCTACGCGATCCTCGCGGCACTGTTCCGCAGCTACGTGCAGCCGATCATCGTCATGACGGCGATACCGTTCGGCATCATCGGCGTCATCCTGGGTCATCTCGCCTTCGGTTCGCCGCTGACGTTCTTTTCCATGATCGGTCTCGTCGCTCTGTCGGGCATCGTTGTGAACGACTCGCTGATCCTGATGGAGTTCATCAATCGGCAGCGCGCCGAGGGGACGCCGGCGTACGAAGCCGTGATTCTCGGGGGCCGGGCGAGACTGCGTGCCATTCTCCTGACATCGATCACGACGGTGCTGGGATTGGGACCGTTGCTGACGGAGACGAGCTTCCAGGCGAAGTTCCTGATCCCGATGGGCATCTCGATCGCCGCGGGGTTGATCTTCGCGACGGTGTTGACGCTGATCGGCATCCCGACGCTGTACATGATCATGATCGACGCGCAGCGCGGCCTGGGTCGGCTGAAGGCGATCCTGCTGGGGCGGCCCTACTCGCCCGCGGCGGTCTGAACCGAGCGCCGCTTCGATTTATTGATCCGCAGGGTGCCATGCTCCCCCTTCAAGGGGAGCATGCAGGAGCGGCAATCCAATGCTCCAATGCGGCTTGTGCCATTTAGCGACGCTTCGCCGCGGCCTGCTTGCCTTTGAGGGTAGCGCGTGGCACCCGGCGGTTTGGGTCATTTTTCCGAGAATTAGGTCCGCGGCCCCTGAAGGTCGATAAGAGACTTCAGGAGAAGGCTAATCGAAATGGAGGTTCGCATGGCCAGGCGTAGCGCATTTGAAAGCCATTCTTGCATCATGCTGGCGATTTGCATCGTTTGCCTCACGCGCCTTGCCGGAGCCGAGGAGTTGCATTACCCGGTTGCGGTCTATGTCAAAATGGAGGAGATACTCGATTCAGATATGGACATCGAAGCTCGCCGCGATTCGATTAATGCGATCGTTGAAAAGATGAAGGCCGCTGATATCGAATATCAACGCATGCGTTCGGAGATCAGGTCAGATGCTCTTGATGAACAATCAGAATCGTGGGTGGGGACGTACGCCAAGTATGATGGAACTGGGATGTCAGTGGACGTGTCGTCATATTCAGGTTGCACTCAATCTGAGCAAAGTAGTATGGGCAGAATTGGGCGGAACTTCGGTGACGTTTATTCGACAGCAAGTGGCGTCATTCAATTGCGATGGAAGTTTCCCCGTTCGCCGTTCGCAATGCCGTGCACAGACATTTCAGAGGTGGTTCCGATTCAGTGGGGCGAGCATCGTTACCTGATTGATCGCACACAATTCAGCGAGTTTATTGATGCCGCGAATTCCCCCGAAAAGTGCAGCGATCCGTACTATTGGGACCACACCTATTATCTGAACGTCGAGGATAGGGACAAACAGACATCAGGTGAGCCCAGGGCGCCTGAGGCATTCACGGACTTCCTTCGCAAGTCGCCGATTCAAGGGGAGATCACAGGGGTTGATTCGTCTGAAAAGGTCGCTGGCCACGCAGGAGAGTGTGATCAATTGGTGACGATTGTGAGGATTAGCGTCGGCGCCGTGGACGGCGTGGAGCTTTGCGAGGATTTTGAATTATGTGACGACTTGACGCACGGCCTACCGACGCTGCTGACGATCACGCGTGTCGAGGACGCAGAATCCTACGGCGAGATTCGTCGGCCGATTCTTGAGTATTGGCCGGCGCCGAGTGGTCCTGAATTGGGATGGCGCGTCGCGGCGGGACCTTGGCGTGATTGTGACAAGAAGGCGAAGGCTGCATTGGAGCGATACTCGGCAGCTTTCTGACGTTGGCGGGGAATCTCAAATTTCAGATTTCCAACTTCAACTTCTCGATCCCTGAATCGCCGTGACGTCTGACACGCGCACGCGGCTGCGACAAAAAAAGCCCCGCGCGATTTCGCGTGGGGCTTCTTCGTTTCGGCGTGTGGGTCTTTGGCTTTGGGCGAGAAACGTTCTTCGTTTCGGCTTACTTGATCGTGTCGTTCATGCTCAGCGAGTCGCCGCCGGCCATGTCGTCGCGCGAGGCGACGAGGTAGATCTCGACGCGGCGATTCTCTTCCGAGCCGCCGCGCGTGTTTTCCACGCGGGGTCGATATTCGCCGTAGCCCATGACGCCCATGCGCTGCTGCGGGACGCCGGCGCTCGCTAGGACGTCCATGACCGCGATCGCGCGATGCACGCTTAAGTGCCAGTTCGTCGGATGCTCGCGGCCGGTGACAGGACCAATGCGGAGGTTGTCGGTATGCCCCACGACGATGATCTCGAAACCGCTGGCACTGGCGGAGTTGACGACTTCGGCGAATGATCGCAGGGACGCGGCCGCGTCGGGCTGGACGTCGTCGCTGCCCTTGGCGAATGTGAGATCGCTCTTCCAGCGAACGGCGCCGCGCTCGGCGTCATACTCAACGCTGTCGGGGTATCGCGAGGCGAAGTCCTTGAGCTGTCGATCGAGTTCGGCCGGCAGCTTGACTTCGACGACTTTGATCGCGCCGATCTGCTGCTTCGCGAGGGAGTCGATCTCATTCTGAAGGCGATTGCTGTACTGGTTGAGTCGATCGCGCTCGGCCTTGAGCGTGCTCGTCATCGCCGTCTGCGTGTTGAGCTGGCCCTTGATGGAGCCGAACTGCGATTCGAGGGCCATGACGCGGGCGCGCTCGTCGGCGAGATCGCGCTCGAGCGTTTCGGCGCGCTCGACGGCCTTGCGGCGGGCGAACTTCTCGCGGAGGTATTCATCGCGGGAGACGCAGCCGATCAGCAGCGGCGCCGTCGCAGAGAGTATACAAATCAGGGTAAAGGGTCGTCGGGCCGTCATGGCGCTCCTCCGTGAAGCCTATGGAAAGTTCCCACCAGTCGCGTTCGCACGCGGCAGACATGCCGCCGCCCCGTTTGGCTGGACCTGCATTATGTTTCAAACCCGCGCTGCGTTCAACGGCGAAGCGGGCGCGAAAGTTCGGCGCGCAACAATTCCATCATGAGGACGAGTGCGGGTAGGTGTGAGTTCTCTTAATTTCGGTAACAATTCACAGTGGTGTCATGCGTCGGGTGAGTGTTGATGAACACGTGACGGGATTCGTCGGCGGATGGCGTTCGTCGGGTTCGGTGTATCGGCGTTAACTCGATGGCGGCACTGCTTGAAAGCAGTGGCACCCTGGGCAGTGGCACCCCGGGCAGACGCACCCCGGGCAGAGGCGCCCCTGGCGGCGACGACGGCTGTTGGTTGCGTAATCGGGTCGGGGCCGATGGAATGCAGGTGTGGAAGGCCTGATGTTCGATAAGTCGAAGCCATTTACGTTTGATCGCGTCGTGCGCATGGTGCTGACGGCCGCCGTGTTCGTCGGCCTGTTCATGCTCGTGAGCTATTTGCGCGACGTACTCATCCCCTTCGTGGCCGCCGTCGTCATCGCCTACATCCTCAACCCGCTTGTGACGGGGTTCGAGCATCGTCTGCGGCTGCGCCGCGGTCGCGCCGTCGCGCTGACGCTCGGCAGCGGGCTGTTGATCGGTTTCTGCTTCACGGTGTTGATCGCCCTGATCTCGATCCAGCAGATCAAGCAGTTCGATCAGAGTTGGGCCAGCTTTCGCGATGCGGCCGTCGCCTGGGTGGGCGAGCGCGACGCGGCCATGGCGACGACGACGAGTGCGCCCGCAGACGCGGAGACCGACGCGACGATCGAGCCGAAGACGCGCCTGGGGCTTATTGAGTTGCGGGAAGGTCTCGACGAATTCGTCAGTGAGCCGAGTCTCGATCTCAAGAAGCGGCTCAACGCGCTTTCGGAGAAAGTCAATGGAACGTCCGCGGGCATGGCGCTGGATGCCGCGATCCGATTCCTGACGCCGAGCGAGGACTCGGCGTCCGTCATCTTCGCGCTGTTGAATCGGATTGCCGCCGGTGGGATCACGATCAAGAACCTGACGATTGAAATGTTCGTCCTGTTCTCCGTCATCGTCGTCGTGTTCATTTATCTGATCTTTATTCTCCTGGATTACCCCAAGTATCGCCGCGAGTGGCGCGGGTTCCTTCCGCAGCCCTATCGCGACCAGGTGCTGGGTTTTCTGACGGAGTTCGACGCCGTGCTGCGGCGGTACTTCCGAGGTCAGTTCGTGATCGCCATGTCCACCGGCGTCATGTTTGCGATCGGCTTCTCTATCATCGGCTTGCCGATGGCTGTGCCGTTCGGTCTGTTCGTCGGCGCGCTGAACATGATTCCGTATCTCCAGATCATCGCCGTGGTGCCGGCCGTCGGTCTGGTGCTGTTGAATTACCTCTCGGGCCAGGGCGATCTGATGTGGTCGCTGATCTTCCTGGTCGTCATTTTCGCCGTCGTGCAGTTGATTCAGGACGCCGTCCTGACGCCGAAGATCATGGGCAAAGCCGTCGGCCTGAGTCCCGTCGCGATCCTGCTGGGTGTGTTTATCTGGGGAAAACTGCTCGGATTCCTGGGTCTGTTGCTCGCGATTCCGTTGACATGTCTGGGGATTGCGTACTATCGTCGAATCGTTTTGCATCAATCGAAATCGGATACATCGCTCGTGACGACGCCGGAATGAACCGGCTGCGCCGCGCTGTCGCTTTCAAATTCAAATAAGGGGACGTCATGGCCGCCAACGATATCAAGCAACTGGAACCGAAGGCCGTCTGGGAAATCTTCGCGGGCATGACGCAGGTGCCGAGACCGAGCAAGAAGGAAGCGCAGATCCAGAAGCACTTCTGCGCGTTGGCTGAGAAACTCGGGTTTGACTACACGCACGAGCCCGTCGGCAACATCATCATTCGCATTCCTGCGACGCCCGGGCATGAGAGGGCGCCGATCACAGTTCTGCAGGGGCATCTGGACATGGTGCCGGAGAAGAACCGAGACACGCAGCACGACTTCGAGAAGGACCCGATCCGGACAATCATCGACAAGGACAAGGATCTGGGGCTGGACATCGTGCGCGCCGACGGGACGACGCTCGGCGCCGACAACGGCATGGGTGTTGCGATGGCCCTGGCGGCGGCGAGCAGCAAGAACGTCGTGCACGGACCGTTGGAGATTCTGCTGACCTGCGACGAAGAGGCCGGCATGACGGGGGCCAAGGCGTTGAAGCCGGATTCGTTCAAGGGGCGTCGGCTGATCAATCTCGATGCCGAGGAGGATGACTTTCTGTACATCGGTTGCGCCGGCGGCTGCGACAGCAATCTGACGTGGTCGTACGGGACGAAATCGATGAACGGCGAATCCGTGCATCGCGTCAGTGTTCGGGGGCTGCGGGGCGGTCACTCGGGCGGCGATATTCACGAGGGTCGCGGGAACGCCATCAAACTGCTCGTTCGGACCCTGCGGCGGGCGGGGCAGGGGGTTCGGCTCGTCGAATTCGAAGGCGGCAGCATGAGGAATGCGATTCCGCGCGAGGCCCACGCGATCGTGGCGATCCCCGCGTCGAATGCGAAGTCGCTCTCCGAGGCGGCTGCGGCGATACAGAACGAAGGTCGGGCCGAGTCGTTCGAGTCTGGCCTGTCGATTTCCGTCGAATCGGCGACGGCGGACGCGGCGATGTCGTTTGAGGATACGCGGCGCTGGCTCGACGCGATGACGGCGATTCCCGACGGCGTGATGGGCATGCATCCAAAGGTGCCGGAGCTTGTGCAGACGTCGAACAACAATTCGACCGTCGCGTGTGAGCAAAAGGCGGATCGCGTGAAGCTGCGCTTGGGGACGTTGACGCGCAGCTCATCGGATTCTCGTGTGGAAGTGGCGAAGGACCAGATCGGAGCCGTCGCCGTGATGAGCGGGGCCGAGCTGGAGCACGGTAATCAATACCCCGGGTGGGAACCGAACCCGTCGTCAGCACTCCTTGAGACGGTTCGCAGTCAATATGTGAAGCTATTTGGGGAAGAGCCGACGGTCGCCGCGATCCACGCCGGCCTGGAATGCGGCATCATTGGTAAGCGCGTCGGCGAAATGGACATGGTCTCATTCGGCCCGACCATCCGCGGGGCACACAGCCCGGACGAGCGGGTCTACATCGATTCGGTGGCCAAATCCTACAAGCTCCTTTGCGCAGTGCTGGGAGTCCTGGCGGCCGGTTGATCCGTCTCTTCGGGATCATTCGGACGTCTTCGGCAACCGTTATCGGGCGGTCAGCAACGGCGGTTTCCGCATGAAATCCGCGATTGTGCATCCACAACCAGCGGGAAATACGCAGGAAAATCACAATTGACGACAATTTTGCAGATTATTGGCGCTTCCGGACTTGATATTGGATCGGTCCAACGGCGAAGATATAGAGCTTAGGGATTAGGTAACTTCGATCACAACCCGCCAATTCGTGGGAAGGTAAGGGTGGCGAGGTGCAGGGGGGCTTCTAACCTTTCTGTATTCCGCCGATTAGGAATCAACCGTCTTTTGACCTCAGTATGACGTCAGGAACTTAGGGAGGAACTAGGGATGCTGCGTAATTTGATTGCGCGCGCGTTGATCGCGTGTCTTTGTATGGCGCCTGCCGCCGTCGCGCTGGGCGATGTGTCGTGGCAGGCGGATTCCGGCAATTCGAGTCTGATTCTGGACTTGGATTCGCTTGCGGAACTCGGCGTTGAAGTCAAATCCGATGTTGTCGAGTCACAACCCGGTGTCTTCAGGAATGAGTTGATCGGCCCTTCCAATCTGGTCATCGACTCAATGGGCGGTGAGATCACGGCGACGAGCGGCGGAACTTTGATTCACGCCGGCCATCTCAGCCTGATCGCGACAAAGGAAGGCACCGGGCTGTCACTTGGCAGCCTGGCATTCGAAATTCCTTCAGGCAATGAGATTACGTCATTGCTCATCAACGATGCGACGACGGGGCAGACGTTGTTCCGTGTCGATTCGGTCCGGGCGGTTTATGCCCCCGTGTCTCGGATCCTGGTTCTTGAGGGCGGCAGCATCGTCGGCACCAAGGCGCTGGCGACGTCATTGCATATTGAGGCGCTTGACGGCGCGGTCTTCGGTCAACTGCATGCCCGTTTCGCGATGGCCTGGGCGGGCGGTGACAATCCGTCGTCGGATCCGGGTTACCCGCAGGGCGGCGCAAGCCCGCGCGGCATCATCGACTGCAACGGTTCGACGGGACAGGACCTCATCGTCGGCGTGCTGACGACGCTGAACAACCCGGCCAGCCAGCAGATCGGCGGCGTCTGGTACGACACTTTCTCCGTCGGCACGACCTCCTGCAACATCGGCGATCAGATCCTGACGTGGGACGGAAGTTCCGGTTTCGTTCATCCGGTCATTGGTCAGAACTGTTTCCGACTCAAGAACGGACGATTCGAGCAGATCGGCCAGTCGTGGCTCAAGCACGGTTTCACGGTTGCCGCCGGCAATGCCTGCGGCTGCGGTTGCACCGGGCCGGGCGGACCGACGCTTTATCCCGGATGTTCCGATCCCTACGGCGCGACGTTGAACAACAGCCAGGGGAGCATCAAGCCGAAGTGGCGCGTCAACCCCACGCTGGGAACGCATGATCACGCGGAATCGGCGCCGGCGGTTACGGGCAGCGCATCGCGGCGACTTCAGGTGCGCCACACGGACGTGGATCCGACGCTGAATTCCGGCGCGCTGTATTTCATTGAAGGTCAATACGTTCACGCCGAAGACTCGGCGAGCGGCAACGCCAACAACAACGCGTCGTATTCTCAGATCACAGTCGCTTCGGCAGGGACGAACGAGTACACGTTCACGCTGACGGGGTCGACGAATCGTGAAGACTGCGGCATTCGAGCGTGGCAGGACACGGATCCGACGGTAACGGAGACGGATGTCATCGTCCCGAACGAAGGCCTCTACGTCATCGCTTCGAAGGCCACGAACAACGGCAACGGCACGTGGCACTATGAATATGCCGTTCAGAATCTCAATGGCAATCGCGGCGCATCGAGCTTCAGCGTGCCGATCGATCCAACGGCGACGGTCTCGAACATCGGCTTCCACGATGTCGACTATCACAGCGGCGACGGCGAAGGCAACGTGAGTCGCGACGGCACGGATTGGAACGGCGTGCACAGCGGATCGAGCGTGACGTGGACGATGTCCGACGTCGGCTTGAATTCGAACGCGCTGCTCTGGGGCACGATGTACAACTTCCGGTTCGATGCGAACCGGCCGCCGGCAGCGAACAACCCGAATGCGACGCTGACGCACTGGCGATCCGGAACGCCGGCGACGTCTCAGGGCGCCGTGCAGGGTCCTGACATCGGACCGCAGGACTGCCAGCCGAACGGCGTCGAAGACGGAACGGACATTGCGAACGGCACGAGCCAGGACTGCAACAACGACGGCGTTCCTGACGAATGCCAGACGTTCGCACCGAGCACGCTGACGCTGGAAATCGTCGTGTCGGGTCTCGGCACGGACAAGCCGGTATTCGTCTGTGCGCCTCCGGGCGACACGGGCCGGTTGTTCATCGTGACGCAGGTCGGACGAATCTACATTTACAATCTCGTCACGCAGACGATGAACGCCACGCCGTTCCTCGACATTCAGTCGCAGACGACGACGGACGGCGAGCGCGGCCTGCTGGGCATGGCGTTCCATCCGAATTACGCCTCGAACGGCAAGTTCTATATCAATCACACGAACCTGAGCGGCAACACGCTGATCCGCGAGTTCACGGTCTCCGGCAATCCGGACATCGCGAACGCGGGCAGCGGCGTCACGCTGAAGACGATCAACCAGGACTTCTCGAACCACAATGCGGGTTGTCTGCAATTCTCCCCGGTGGACGGCTATCTGTATGCCGCCATGGGTGACGGCGGCGCCGCGAACGATCCGAATGAGCGGTCGCAGAACGACAATTCGCTGCTGGGTAAGATTCTGCGGCTCGACGTCGACAATCCGCCTTCCTATACACCGCCGAGCAATCCGGGTGTGCTCCCGGAAGTCTGGGCCAAGGGTATGCGGAATCCGTGGCGATGGAGTTTCGACCGTCTGACGGGCGACATGTACATCGGTGATGTCGGCCAGGACACGCGTGAGGAGGTCGACTTCCAGCCGGCCACGAGCGCCGGCGGCGAGAACTACGGTTGGGACTGCCGCGAAGGTCTGATTGCCGCGCCGGGCGACGGCATCGACAACTTCGGCTGCAATGCGGGCGCCGGCGGGTACACGGATCCGATCCTGGATTACAACACGCAGGACGGAAACAACTGCACGATCATCGGCGGCTACGTCTATCGCGGCTGCAATATTCCGTGGCTCAACGGGACCTACTTCTACGCCGACTGGTGTGCCGACTGGGTCAAGACGTTCCGCTACGACGGCAGCACGTTGTCGGATCAGCAGGATGTGACGGCCGATCTGAATGACGGCATTGCGGGAACGATGTCATCCATCGTTTCGTTCGGCGAAGACGCCGCGGGCGAACTCTACGTCGTGACGTACGGCGGTACGATCTATCGCATCATCGAGGCGGGACCGCCGCCGGTCTGCGGCAATAACATTGTCGAGAACGGCGAACAGTGCGATGACGGCAACACGCAGGCCGGCGACGGCTGCAGCCCGACGTGCCAGAACGAAATTCCCGTTTGCGGAAACAACCTGGTCGATGTCGGTGAAGAGTGCGACGACGGCAACACGAACGACGGCGACGGTTGCGACTCGACCTGTCATTCGGAGAACATCCCGGGCGCCGACAACTGTGCGGATGCCCCGCCGATTGCCGACGGCGTGTACGACTTCGACACGACGGCGGCCACGACGGACGGAAATGCGCACGGTTCGTGCCAGTTCGACGGTCAGACGTACAACGACATCTGGTGGCAGTACAACGCGACTTGCAGCGGCAACCTGACGGTGTCGCTGTGCGGTTCGGGATACGACACGGACCTGGCGATCTACAACACGTGCACCTGTACGCCGGGGGATGCGAATCTCGCCGGCTGTAACGACGACGGTTGTCCGGGCAGCGCGCCGGACAGCTATCGATCGCAACTGACGGTTCCGGTCGTTTCCGGCAACTGCTACCTGATCCGCGTGGGCGGCTGGAACAGCTCCTCCCTGGGCGTCGGCACGATGACCATCAGCAACTCGGGCGCTCCGTGCAACACGTGCGGCAACGGCGTGCTGGAGTCCGGCGAAGAGTGCGACGACGGCAACACGACGAACGGCGACGGCTGCAGCGGCATCTGCCAGTTCGAATTCGATGATTGCAACAACAACTCGATCGACGACCTCGTCGACATTGCGATGGGCACGAGTCAGGACTGCAACAACAACAGCATTCCCGACGAGTGCGAAACGGGCGACGACTGCAACAACAACGGAATCCTGGATGCCTGCGAATTGGCGGACGGCTCCGCGGCCGACTGCAACAACAACGGCGTCCTCGACGAGTGCGATGTGCCGTTCAGCCCGGCCGAGACGAAGACGTATCCCGTCAACTCGGCGCTGGCGATCCCGGATAACAACGCGACCGGCGCGTCGAGCACCTTCAATGTGCCCGACAGCGGCACGATTCTGGACGTGAACGTCGGCGTGGATATCACGCATACGTATCTCGGCGATCTCAACATCGACATCTCGCACGGCGGCGTCAACGTCGTTCTGTTCAATGTCTGCGGCAACAACGACAACATGAACGTGACGTTCGACGACGAGGGCGTCGCGCTGGTCTGTGCAAGTCCGACCACGGGCACGGTGCTTCCGACTTCGCCGCTGTCGGCCTTCGACGGCATGGACAAGGTCGGTGACTGGACGATTCGCGTTGTCGATACAGCCGGCCAGGACGTCGGCACGTTGAACACGTGGACGCTCGTGATCGAGAACGAAGGCTCGGGCACATCCGGGGCCGACTGCAACAACAACGGCATCGACGATGCGATTGACATGGCACAGGGTACGGAATCGGATTGCGACGCGAACTGCGTTCCGGATTCGTGTCAGATCGCGTTGGATGCGAACCTCGACTGCAACAACAACGGCGAACTCGACAGCTGCGAGCTCGCCGGCGATCCGTCGCTCGATTGCGACGGCGGTCCGATCGGTGATCCGGCCGGCGGTCAGGCGATCATCGGCAGCATCTGCTTCGGATGTCACAACGTCGATGGATCGGGCGGCCCAGGCTTCCCGGGACCGAACATCCGCAACAAGTCGAGGACGTTCCTGTCGAACTTCCTGCCGCCGCCTACGGACCATCCGGGTGGAGCGTTCAACTACTCGGCGCAGCAGTTCGCCGATCTTGAAGCGTTCCTCTCCGATACCGGCGGTCGCGGCCGCCCCGACGGCGTGCTCGACAGCTGTCAGGCGCCGCTTGCGGACTGCGATATGGACGGCCAGTCCGACGGTTGCGAGCTCAACAGCGGTACGCAGGTCGACCTCGATCACAGCGGTGTGCCCGACGACTGCGAGGGCGCGCTGACGGGCGCCTGCTGTATGGCGAATGGCACGTGTATCGTTGAAACCGAGAGCGAGTGCACGACGGCGGGCGGAACATACCAGGGCGACAGCGTCGGCTGCACGCCGAATCCGTGTCCGCAACCGACGGGCGCCTGCTGCTTCGGCGACGGCACCTGCTCGGTCGAGACGGCGTCGGATTGCTCCTCGATGGGCGGCACGTATCAGGGCGACAGCGTGAGCTGCACGCCGAATCCGTGTCCGCAACCGACAGGCGCCTGCTGCTTCGGCGACGGCACCTGCTCGGTCGAGACGTCATCGGATTGTTCGACGATGGGCGGCACATATCAGGGCAACGGCAGCGTTTGCACGCCGAACCCGTGTCCGCAACCGACGGGCGCCTGCTGTCTCAGCAGCGGCACGTGTTCGGTCGTCACTGAGGCAGCCTGCATGACGGCGGGCGGCACGTATCAGGGCGACGGCGCGAGCTGCACGCCGAATCCGTGCCCGCAGCCGACAGGCGCCTGTTGCTTCGGCGACGGCTCCTGCTCGGAGGAGACATCGTCGGATTGTTCGACAATGGGCGGTGCGTACCTGGGCAACAGCGTGAGCTGCACGCCGAATCCTTGCGATCAGCCGATGGGTTCCTGCTGTATGGCGGGAAGCTGCTCTGAAGCGACGGAAACGGACTGCCTCAACGGCGGCGGCGAATATCTCGGCGACGGCACGACCTGTGTCGTTACGGGGTGTCCGCCTGTCAACGACAACTGCGTCGATGCATTGCCGATCTTCAACGGCGTGACGCCCTACAGCACGGTCGATGCGACGACGGATGGTCCCGATGAGCCGGGTGCCTGCACGAAGTTCAGCGACACGCAGGTCGGTTCGGATATCTGGTTCTGCTACGTTGCGACGTGCACGGGCGATCTGACGGTCAGCACCTGCGGCGACGCCGACTACGACACGAAGCTCGCGATTTACGCGGGTTGCTCGTGTCCGGTCACGTCGGCGCTCGCGTGCCAGGATGACTCGCCGGGTTGTGCGGGCAATTCGACGGAACTCGTCGTCAGCGTCGTGCAGGGCAATTCGTACCTGCTCCGCGTTGGCGGTTACAACGATGCGTCCGGAACGGGCAATCTCACGATTACCTGCGACGGAACCTGCAGCGGCGCCCCCGACGGCGACTTGAACGAGGACGGCAGCGTCAACGGTCTCGACATTCACTACCTCGTGGATGGCCTGATGAACGGCGCAACGCCCGCGGAAATCTGCCACGGCGACTACGATGCGAGCACTGATCTCGACATGGCGGACGTACCGTTCATCGTCGATGCGCTGCTCGGCCTGTAGTCGGTCGGGATTGACCATGTAAACACCTTCGTTTGCGGCCGGGCGAGTGCCGAAAACGAAGCATCGGCCCCGAGTGCTCTTCGCGAGCACTCGGGGCTATTTCATGCGTTAATGCGATCCGAACCCATGCCGTGGGATTTTGGGCGCGCATAAATCCATGAACGCGGAGCGCTCACGCAGGGTGCACGATCTGTCCTTGGGGTGTTATCGTTGCGTATATCGCTCGATCAGTCTGCGGATCGGCGTCAACGCGGCGTCGAGCGCTTCATGCGTGTCAGCCGAGATCGTGACGTGGCCCACTTTGCGCCCGGGATTCTCCGCCTTTCGATAGAGATGGATGCGAAGATCGGGGAAGTGCGCGAGGGCGCCGAGGGCTGGCGTGCGGCCGATGAGGTTCAGCATTGCCGTAGGGCGAATGCAGGCCGTCGAGCCCATTGGGAGATCGAGCACGGCGCGGATGTGGTTTTCAAACTGCGAACACTCGGCGCCGTCGATCGTCCAGTGACCCGAGTTGTGCACGCGGGGGGCGAACTCGTTCGCCAGCAGGCGGCCGTCGCAGTCGAAGAGTTCCAGCGCCAGGGCGCCGACGTAGTCGAGTTTCTCCGCGATTGCCGTCACGGCCTGGACGGCCGATGCCGTCGTCTCCTTCGAAATATGCGGTGGCGGCGCGATGGACTCGGCGAGAATGCCGCCGATGTGTTTGGTCTGCGTCATCGGATACGTCGCCATCGTTCCCTCGCGCGAACGGACGGCGATGATCGCGAGCTCTCGATCGAACGGCACGAACGCTTCCAGGATCAGCGGCGTGCCGCCGAGTTCGTTCCAGGCGCGTTCGATGTCAGCGCTTTCACGAAGGACAAACTGCCCCTTGCCGTCGTATCCCATCCGACGTGTCTTGAGGACGGCCGGTAGGCCAATCTCGCCGGCGGCGTTTCGCAATTCGTCGATTGTGTCGATCGCGGCAAAGCGCGGCGTCTCGATGCCAAGCGACTGGAACAGCGTCTTCTCGCTGAATCGGTCCTGGGAGACGGCGAGCGCGTCGAGCGGCGGGAAGATCCTGGTCGAGGTCAGCGAACGCAATTCCTCAACCTCGACGTTTTCGAATTCAAACGTGATCACATCTGATCGGCTCGCGAGTTGTTCGAGTGCCGCGACGTCGTCGAACGTACCGTGAATGTGATCGGCGACGTCGCTTGCACAGCACTCGTCGCCCGCATCGAGCACGGTCGATCGAATTCCGAGCGGATGCGCCGCCAGTGCGAGCATTCGTCCGAGTTGTCCGCCGCCGACGATGCCGATTCTCATGGTTATTGTCTCGGGTCGGGGTTGTCGAGCACGGCCTGCGTCTGGCCCGCGCGAAATGCTTCAAGCGCCGTGCGAACCTTCGCATCCCGCGTTGCGAGAATCGCGGCCGCCAGATAGCCCGCGTTCGCCGCGCCGGATGCGCCGATCGCCAGCGTCCCGACGGGAACGCCTTTCGGCATCTGCACGATGGACAGGAGCGAGTCGAGACCATTGAGGGCTTTCGACTGGACGGGGACGCCGAGCACGGGAAGCGTCGTCTTGGCGGCAAGCATGCCCGGCAGATGCGCCGCACCGCCGGCGCCGGCGATGATCACTTTCAACCCGCGATCAATGGCGTTTTCAGAGTACTCGAAGAGTTGATCGGGCGTGCGATGGGCAGAGACGACGCGGACTTCGTAAGCGACTTCGAGTTCGTCGAGCGCTTCGGCGGCGGCGCGCATCGTATCCCAGTCGCTTTGGCTTCCCATCACGATACCGACGTCGATGTTGCTACTCATGTGCGATCTCACTTCGATGTCGCGATCAGGTTTCGTCGGGTTCAATCCACTGCATGACCGGCGGCGCCTTGTACGCCTGTACGGCGTCCAGCAATCGATCGATATCCGTCTCGACCATCAGCAGGTTCCGAAACTCGGGTTTGAGCAGTTCCATCTCCACTGCATGATCGAGGTATTGGACGAGTCCATCAAAGAACCCGTCAACGTTGAGCAGCGCGCACGGGTTGTGATGGATGCCGAGTTGCGCCCATGTGATGACTTCGAAAATCTCCTCAAGCGTTCCGTAGCCGCCGGGCAGGGCGATGAAGGCGTCCGAGCGCTCCGCCATCATCCGCTTGCGATCGTGCATCGTTCGGCAGATGTGGAGTTCCGACAGACCGCGATGGGCGACTTCCTTCCGTTCGAGAGAATGCGGAATGACGCCGATGACTTTTGCGCCCTTCTCCAGGGCCGCGTCCGCGACGGTCCCCATCAGGCCGACGTTGCCGCCGCCATAGACGAGCGACATGCCGCGATCGGCGATCGCGTGGCCAAGTCGGCGTGCCGTCTCTGCAAATGCCGGGTTTCTGCCCGAACTTGAGCCGCAGAAAACGCACATGTTTTTACGTGATGCGGTCATCCGCGCAAGGCTACGGCAGGAGTGGGGATCGGGCAAGATTCGGGAGAATCGATCGCGAGACGCCCGCACTCCCCAAGTGGAAGCAATCTGAATATCCAGGAAAAAACTAGGACGGCTCGTCGGCGCCGTGCTTGTCTTCGAGATCCTTGCGGAAGAGCTCGACGACGTGCCCGAATTTCGCGCGATTGCGTTCATCTGCCTCGATGAGTTCTTCGTGGGCGTCGATAACGAGTTCGCCGGACTGTGCGGCGTCGAGCGGCTCCGCGGCCAGGGCCGTCCATTCGACGTCTTCGGCGGGCATGGCATCGACGATGTCCATGAGCCGGCGGACCTGCATGAGTTCGAGTGATCGCAGGACGTTCGGCGCAGGAGCGACGAGGTGCAGCGCGGGCGCGTCGGGCGTCGCCTTTCCCCGCCGAAGGGCGAGCAGGAAGCCCGTGAACGTGCTGTCAATGGACTCGGTCCCGGAGAGGTCGATGTAGATATGTTCGAGCGGATTCGTCGACCGGTCGGATATCGTGGCGCGGATGGCGGGGCAGACGCCCATCGTGCAGCGACCGCCGCAGCGGATCAACAGCGTCTTCTGCATCGGCAGCTCGGCGACGGCGATGTGTGCGTCATGCGACATGATCGTCTCCGTTCAGAGGTGCCGGCATTATATCGCGGATTGCCGCCGGGCGACGATTCAGGCGGATTCGGGGTCGTGGAATGCGTGAATTCACGTGATCCCGGGGCGCATTCGCTGATATAATCGACGCTCGGGCATTCGGTATATACCGGCGGGAGCATGAAACATGGCGCTACCGGTTCTGTTGGATTCTGAGATGAACGTCGAGGGTGCCGTCGCGCTGTGTCTGGCGTTGGGCGCCGAGGCGCTGGACGTACGCGCCGTCATCGCCGGCGGCGGCGGCATTGCCGCCGAGCAGTCGGCGGGCAATGCGCAGCGTTTGCTGAGCGCGCTGCAACCGCGTCAAATGCCGTCGTTGGGTTGCGGTTGCGAACCTGCCGGCATTGTGGAGCGCTCCATCGACTTCGGTGGAAACGGGCTGTGCGACATCGAGATTCCGGCGAGTGCTGAGCCCGAAATCGATGCTTATGAAAAAGTGTACCGCGAGTTTCTGTCGGGCGAGGGTGAACGCTGCATCGTGACGACCGGCGCGCTGACGACGCTGGCGTCGATCCTCCCCGAGATGTCCGCGACGGCGCGCGCGAAGACGAAAGTCTGCGTGTGCGGCGGCTCCGTCTGGACGAAGGGGAATGCCGGCGAACACGTCGAGTCGAACTTCGGTCGCGATGCGACGGCGGCAAGCGCCATTTGCACATCCGGGATGGCCGTGACGATTGCGCCGCTGGACGTGACGAATTACATCGCGCTGGATGCATCGAACATCGCACATCTGGCGGCGTCGGGCTATCGAACGGGCGAAATGGCGGCTCGACTGCTCGAGCCGCTCGTGGAGCAGGACTTCGAGCCGTCCTATGGGAAAACGAACTCGGCAGGATTAGTCGCCGTCGCCTGTGCGATCTGGCCGGATCTTTTTCTGAAGACGCGGATGCGTCTGGAGATCGTCGTCAAGGGGCCCGAGGCGGGGCGATGCAAGCCGGGGCTGGGCGGCGACAAGTCGAAGCATGTCGATCTGCTGACGGCCGTCAATGCCGTCGATTTACTGGAGAACATACTAGAATCCCTGTGCCATGAGGAATTCGTCGTTTGAGAGCGGCAGTTGTCGTGCGGGATTGTCGGATCGCGGCGTGGCGAAGGCGAACAAGCGGGAGACGCACAGGCGAGCGACATGAAGCAACTGAGACTGGATATCGACGGTATGACCTGTGGGCATTGTGTGGAACGCGTTCACGATGCGATCGCCGCGATCGACGGCGTTCACGAATGTGACGTTCAACTGGACAACGGCGCGGCGATTGTCACGTTCGACGATTCGGTCGAGATGGGCGAACTGATTCAAGCCGTGTCAACGGCCGGCTATCGCATGAAGGGCTTCTCACCGATGTCTCTGCAACGCAGCCCGGAAGACGAGGCGTCCACGTAGCCCCTATGGACGCTGAAAAGCAACGACTTCATTTTCGAATCCGTGGAATGACCTGCGGCGCCTGCGCGCAGCGCGTGGAGCGCGCGATGCAATCTGTGGACGGCGTCGACGAGGCCAGCGTCAATTTGCTGGCAGAGTCGGCGACTGCGAGCGTGCGCGATCGCGATGCGGCGGCGATGCTGATCGAGCGCGTGCGCGCGGCCGGCTACGATGCCGAGAGCGTTGCGGCGGGTCGCGATCTGCTCGATCGACTTTCGTCAGATCGCGATCATCGCGAGTCGCTGCGACGCCATCGCCAGGCCCTCGTCCAGGCGATCGGTCTGGCCTTGCCCGTGATCGGCCTCGAATACCTGATTCCCTATCTGTGGGGTACGGGCGCGGCCCAGGCGCCGGGGCGACTGATGCAGGTCGTGTTGCTCGTGATGCTGGCGATCAGTCCGGCCGGCGCGCCGATCCTCATCGGCGGCCTGCGGGCGCTGCTCCATCGCGCCGGCAATATGGAACTCCTGATCACGACCGGCGTCGTTGCGGCCTTTGTCAGCGGCGTGTACGGGACGATCGCTCACGATCCGGCGTTCATTCACTTTCACGCCGCCGCGATGATCCTGGCGATCGTCTGCATCGGTCGCTATCTGGAAGCGCGGGCGCGCGGCCGCGCGACGGCGGCGATTGCGGCGCTGGCGAGACGGGCGCCGAAGGAGGCGCTGGTCCGGCGGGGCGACGCATGGGAGAAGATACCGGCCGATCGCGTTGAGAAGGGCGATTCGGTGCGCGTGCCGATTCATATGGCGATTCCCGTCGACGGCGAAGTCATCGACGGCAGTGCGGACGTCGATGAGCGGTTGCTGACGGGCGAGCCGATGCCCGTCACGAAGCATGCGGGGGATCTCGTGTCGGCCGGGACGCTCGTCATCGACGGTTCCATTGACATTCGCGCGACGGAAGTCGGCAAGCTGGCGGCGCTCGGGCGCGTGGCGTCGCTCGTCGAACAGGCACAGCACAGTCGGACGCAGATGCAGCGAATGGCGGACAAGCTCGCGGCAGTCCTCACTCCTGTGATTGTCCTGATTGCGATCGCGACGTTTCTCGGTTGGATCGTGTTCGGCAGCGTCGCACACGCGGCGCACGGCGCTCGGGCGGCGATTGCAGTGCTCGTCGTGGCGTGTCCTTGTGCGCTCGGACTTGCGACGCCGACGGCGACGATGGTCGCGACAAGCATCGCGGCACTGCGCGGAATCCTCGTGCGCGACGCGGCGACGCTGGAAACGATGGGACGGATCGATACCGTCGTGTGGGACAAGACCGGCACGCTGACGGCGGGCGATCCGCACGTTTCAGCCATGTCGACGGCAGGCGGCTTTGACGAGAACGCGTTGCTGCGATTCGCCGCGACGGCGGAAAAGTACGCGTCACATCCGCTGGGCAAAGCGATCGTGCGCGAGGCGCAACGCCGGGACATTGTGTTGACGGATCCGACGTCGTTCAGTTCGCATCCCGGCCTCGGTGTGTCGGCGACGATCGACGGCAAAGAGGTACTCGTCGGCAGCGAGCGATTCCTTTTGGAACAGGGCGTTGAACCAACGGACAAGGGCGATGGTCCTGCGAATGGCTCGCGCGTGGAAGTGGCCGTCGACAGGCGGCGTGTTGGTACGATCGATGCGGCGGATTCGGTTCGACCTTCAGCGGCGTCGGCGATTGGTCGGCTGCGCAGGATGGGGATTGCGTCGCGGTTGCTGACAGGGGATTCGCCAACGGCGGCGGACGGAGTGGCCTCGCTCGTCGGTATCGACGCCGACTGCGTGGATGCCGCGGTCGATCCGGCGGGTAAGCGGGATCGCGTGGCGGCGTTGCGTCAGGCGTCAAACGCCGTCGCGATGATCGGGGACGGCATCAACGACGCCGCGGCCCTGGCGGCGGCGGATGTCGGTGTCGCGTTTGCGACGGGGGCGGATGTCGCGGTCGAATCCGCAGGGATTTCGCTGGTCGGAAGCACGCCGCAACTCGTGGCGGATGCGGTGGAGATCTCCCGCGTGGCGGTACGCGTGATTCGAGAGAATCTCTTTTGGGCGTTCTTTTACAATCTGCTTATGATTCCACTCGCAGCGACGGGGCATGTACCTCCGGGCTGGGCGGCGGCGGCAATGATGCTCAGTTCGTTGACCGTGGTGTTGAACGCATTGCGAATCCCGCGAATTTGGCGTCAGCGCGAGGCCGGGCGTTTGCAAGTTGGAATTGAATGACGGACGTGAAGACATTTGACAGCGTGGCGGAGATCGATGCCTCGTACCGCGGCGCCGTGCTGACGGTCGGTAACTTCGACGGCGTTCATCTCGGTCATCAGCGGATTCTGCGAACGTCGCGCGCCCTGGCGCACGTGTCGAGTTCATTCGTGATCGCGATGACGTTTGAACCGCATCCGCTGACGCTGTTGCGGCCCGACGCGGCCCCGGCGCAATTGACGCCGTGGGATGAGAAAGTACGGCTGCTGGGCAGCGCCGGCGCAGACGCCGTCGTTCGATTGCAGACGGATTGGCCGCTACTGTCGATTCCCGCCGAGGATTTCATTCGGGAGATTCTCGTCAAGCGAATTCACCCGTCGTATATCGTTGAAGGGCCAGACTTCGGGTTTGGTCGCAATCGGGCGGGGACTGTTGAAACACTGGAGGCGATGTCGGAGCGCGGCGGCTATCGCGTGCACATCGTCGATCCCTGTCGTATGACGATCGGCGATGAGTCGATCGTCGTATCAAGTACGCAGGTCCGAGCCTGTGTCGCAAAGGGCGACGTCGAGGCGGCCGCGGTCTGTTTGGGCAGAGCCTACACGCTGATTGGGCGCGTGATGCACGGCGAGGCGGAAGGCCGAAAGCTGGGTTTTCCGACGATCAACCTGGAGACGCACGATCAGTTGATCCCCGGCGAGGGGGTCTATGCCGGCGTCTCTGACATCGGCGGCCATCGGCGGGCGGCGGCGATCAGCGTGGGGCATCGACCGACGCTGGGCGGGACGGGCATCGTCGTCGAGGCGTTTCTGCTGGGGGAGTCGGCGGATCTGTACCACAAAGTGGTGCGTCTGGAGTTTCACGCGTTCGTGCGAGCGCAGAAGCGATTCGAGTCGCGCGAGGCGCTGACGGCGCAGATCGCGAGCGATATCGAGAAGGTCAAGGCGGCGATCACGCCGGAAAGGCTGGCGAGTGACGGAACCACCAAGAATTGACGCGGGCGAAGCCGCAGCGCGACTATCAAAGGCGGATCGCGTGCTGATCACGACGCACGCGCGGGCGGACGGCGACGCGCTGGGTTCCGCGGCTGGATTGGCGAGAATCCTGAGGGCGCGAGGCAAGCACGTGGAAGTGTATCTTCACGAGCCCGTGCTTGAGCGGTATCGCTTCCTGCCGGAGATGAACACGATGCGACTGTGGTCGCCCGCCGACGCACACGTTTTGATGGGTCGCGCCGATCTGCTCGTCGTCGTGGACACGTGCTCAGCCATCCAGATTGGCGAGATCGCCGATGCGTGGGCGGCGTCGTCCAAGCCGAAACTCGCGATCGATCATCACGTGACGCGCGATCCGATCGTCGATGCGATCTACGTCGATGAAACAAATGCGGCAACGGCGGCGATGATCGAGCACCTTTGCGCGGCTGCGGACTGGTCGATCGATGCCGATACGGCGACGCTTCTGTACTCGGGCCTCGCGACGGATACGGGCTGGTTCCAGTTCTCCAACGCGAACGCGAGCGCCTTCGAGACGGCCGGGCGGCTCGTCGCGGCCGGCGCCAGGCCGAACGAACTATACGAACAGCTCTACAAGAACGATCCCGAAGCGAGATTGCGATTGATCGGCGAGGTGCTGCAAACCTTCGAGATGCACTGCGACAATCGTCTTGCGGTCATACGGATCGATCGACCGATGCTCGAGCGATGCAAGGCGACGGGCAAGCTGTCGGAGGAGGTCATCAACGAGCCGCAGCGCATCGGCAGCGTGGTTGCGGCCGTCTTGTTGATCGAACCCTACGTCGGGGACGGTCCGATTCGCGTGAGTTTTCGCAGCAAGCGGGATATCGACGTTGCGGCGATCGCGCGGCAGTTCGGCGGCGGCGGTCACGCCCGTGCCGCGGGGGCGAAGCTGGCGACGTCGCTCGACGAGGCCTATCGGCAGGTGACGGCGGTTATGATCCCCGCCGTTGAAGCATGCGCCGCAGGTGAGGCCAGATGATGACGCATACCGACAAGACTCTGCCGCGACCTCACACGTGGCCCGCCGGCGTTCGAGTCATGCTGACGGCGTTCGTGGGAATGATCGGCGTCGGCTACCTGTTCGCGATCGCGAACATCTACCATCAACATCAGATGGCGGACGGCGAGGCGGGACTCTCGCTGAATGATCTTCGTGCGGCATACAGCGGTCTGACGATCCGGCGCACGAACGAGACGACGATTCCCTCGCGGATGTTGACGATGCTCCGAACGAGCATGCGCGAGTATGTTGACGATGATGCGGATTTCAATGTGCTGGAAAGCTGGCTGAAGGCCGGCGGTTCCGAGGCGGGGCTGACGGAGGGCGAGAAGCGCAGGACGCCGGAGCGCGTGCTGATTCTGAATTGCCTGCGTTGCCATGCGGAGGACTCGAACACGGAGATTTCGCATAAGTCCCCTTTTGGACCTGACGAGCTCACGGTCGACTACTCGATGATCAAGGAGTTCGTGGCCGTCGAGACAAGCGTCAATCGCGACATCGTGGAAGTCCCACCACAGCTGACGATTCCGCGGCTGGTGCTCGTGACGCACGCCCACATGCTGGCCATTCCCGTGTTCACATTGATCATCGGGGGGCTCTTTGCCGGCGCGAGGTTTCCGAAGCGGCTCCAATCGTGGCTGACGCCATTGCCGATGCTGGCCCTGATTCTGGATTTTTCCGGCTGGTGGTTGGCGCGGAGTATTTCGGGGGCTGTTTTCGTAATTGCCGGCGCCGGGGCGATCTTCGGTCTTGTGTTCGGCCTGCAGATCATCGTCGTCGTGCTGGACTTATGGAGATCCGGGCCGCGCAGCGCGTCATCGGATTGACGGCGTCGCGTCGATTCGCGCGGGCGACTCGGGGATGATGGCCGGAAATCATCGATTGCCGCCTACAGAACTATGGCGCTTCTGCGTACAATGAGGCCGGCGACGACATTCGAACGATCATGTATCGCGAACCAGAAAATTCCGGCGCAGACTCAGGTACCAGGCGAATGACAGCTCTATCGACGGACGCACAATCACACGGCGACTTAGTCACGAAGCTCAAGGCGCTGCGGGCCAATATCGAATCCGTGTTCATCGGCAAGGCGGATGCGATCAACCAGATGCTTGTCGGTTTGATCGCGCGAGGGCATGTCCTGGTGGAAGACGTCCCGGGCGTCGGAAAGACGGTGCTGGCCCGTGCCGTCGCCAAGAGCATCGACTGCCGATTCTCGCGGATCCAGATGACGCCCGATCTGCTGCCGTCGGATATCCTCGGCGTGAGCGTCTACAACGACAAAGCCGGGACTTTTGACTTCAAGCAGGGACCGATCTTCGCGAACATCATCCTGGCGGATGAAATCAATCGAACGACGCCGCGCACGCAGTCGGCATTGCTCGAGGCGATGAACGAAGCGCAAGTAAGCGTTGACGGTCGCACAGTCCGGCTCGAACGCCCGTTCATGGTGATCGCGACGCAGAATCCGTTCGAATTCGAGGGGACGTATTTTCTGCCCGAGAACCAGCTGGATCGTTTTCTGCTTCGGATCAACATCGGTTATCCGGATCGCGAGTACGAGCGGCGAATTCTCCGGGAGCAGCCGGATCGCGGCGCGCTGGAATCACTGTCGCCGTCCATGACCGGCAGCGACGTGTTGCAACTCCAGTCGGCGGCGGACCTGGTCCGGGTGGACGACGTCCTGATGGACTATCTCCAGGATGTGGTCGATGCGACGCGGAAGCACGATGCGATTCAGGTCGGCGTGTCGCCGCGCGGTGCGCTGTCGCTATTGCGCGGGGCCAAGGCGATGGCCGTCCTGCACGGTCGGGACTACGCGATTCCCGACGACTTCAAATCGCTGTTCCTGCCCGCATTCGCACATCGGCTGGTGAGTAAGTCCTATCTCCACGACGGGCACACGACGTCGACAGAACAGGTCATGCTTGAGATTCTCGAAAACGTCGCCGCCCCGAGCTAGGCGATCGGCGTCGTCGCCTCCGGGTTTGAATGGGACGAGTCGAACGATGGGTTTTTTCTCGCTCCGCCGAAATCGCGAAGTCCGCAACGAAGGCGTGCGCCTGACGTGGGGCGGGTCCGTCTTTCTCATCGGCGTGCTGCTCATCGGCCTGACAGCCGTGGACGCGGATATCAACCTGTTGCTGTTGATGTTCGGATTCTGCGCCGGTGCATACATTGTGAATGCGACGTATGGATGGCGGGCCCTGCGGCACCTTCGGGTTCGCCGCGTCGTGCCGGAGTCGGTTATCGCCGGCCAGTCCTTCCAGATTCGCTACATCGTGACGAACCAGCATCGCTGGGCAATTGCCCGAAGCGTTGTGCTTGAGGACATTTTTCCGGGCAGGCATCGCGACGAGACGCCGCAGGCATTCATCCGCAGCCTGCGACCGGGCGAATCCATCACGCTGAACGTGCAGTTCATTTGTCGCGAACGCGGCCGGATACCGCTGCAGGCGGTTCGATTCTTCAGTCGCTTCCCGTTCAATCTCGTGACCAAGTCGGTCCGCCTGGTTGCGGAGGACGAGCTGATCGTCTGTCCGGCCGTCGGTCGAATGCTGATCGATCCGACAAGTGCGGCCCGCTCGACCGAATCCTCTGTGACGGCGTCGACGGCCGGTCGATCGCGCGGCGACGAGGAGTACTCCGGGATTCGCGAGTATCGTCATGGCGACAGCGTTCGGAAAATCTACTGGCGCCGCAGTGCGCGGACCGGCCAACTCGTGATTCGTGAGACGACGCAAAGTGTGAACAAGCAGTTCTGGTGTGCGATCGATACGCGCAGCAAGCGCCGCAGCCAGGCCGAGGCCGAGGCGCTCGAAAAGACGATGTCGGCGGCGGCGACGTTTATCTGTTCGGCCCTGGAGCAGGGCGCGAGCGTCGGGCTGATCTGCAACGGGGATCCGCTCGTGATTCTGCCGCCCGGTTCCGGCAGAGCCTATCGGCCGCGGCTGATGCGCGAACTCGGGTTGCGCGAAGGAGGCCACGAGGACTCGCTTGCTCAGCAGATACGGCGGCATCCATGGCCCACGCGATGGCAGGCCTCGTGCGTGCTCTTCTCGGTGCGCGACGATGCGGAAACGCGCGATGCCGCTGCGTGCCTGAAACGCACGTTGGGACCGACGCGATGCGTGATCGCCAATACGCCGGGATTCGACCAGGTCGTTTCGCTATCGGGCGAAAAGAAGAACAACGTTCGGAGGAACGGCGGCGGAAAGGGGCGATCGGCGGCATGAGGCCTCTGAGTCCGCTCCATATTGTCCTGCTCCTGCTCACGCTGGCGAACATGCTGCCGGCGATGGAAGTCGAAGGGACGTGGTGGCTCTACGGCATCGCGATCGGTTGCGCCGCCCTCAGTTGTCTCTGGCTGAGCCGATCGGACGGTCGGCCGCTGCCGCAGTGGGTCATCCACCTGTCCGTCTTCGCTTCCGTTGCGTTTCTGTGTTGGGAAATGTTCGGCCAGCACGACGAACCCACAGTTCACATCGTCGACCTGTCGCACTTCATCGCCCTGCTCGCGTGTATCAAGTTTTTCGAATGCGTGACGTATCGGGACGCCGGTCTGATCGCGATCATCTCGTTCCTGCTCATGTCGATCAGCGCCCTGATCAGCGCGAGCCCGATGTTCGGACTCGTCATCGCGCTCGATCTGACGATCGGCGTCGGCTGGCTGATGAGTTTTCACGCCGAGCGCGATCAGTACCAGATCGAAACCAGAATGTTGAAACTGTCGGGCAGCGAGCCGGTCGTCGTGTCATCATCGACGCCGTCGCGCAAGGGGCCGGCATACAGTCGCGCCGTCGGCGCCAGTGCGATCTATCTGTTGATCACGGCGCTCGTGATCTTCGTATTTCTTCCGCGCGGTCTTTACGGCGGAATCTTCGGGCGAATGCACGGTCTCGTGCCGGTCAGCGTTACGGGACTGAGCGACGTCGTTGAACTGAATGACTCGGCCGTTTTCGAAGATCCGACGCCTGTGTTCAAGGTGCGATTCTCGAAAGGCGGAATACCGATCAGCGGGGAGGACTACAGCGCCTACCTTCGATCACGTACATTTGATCGGTATTATCAGGGCCGATGGAGCGGAACCCCCATGCTGGTGCCGCGCGCCATTGCGCAATTCGATCCCGATACGCCGGCGCCGCTCATCGACATGCCTGCGGCGCCGGCGCTGAATACGCTGTTGAAGCAGGAATTCTGGCTGGATTCCATCGGCAGCGGCGTGTTGTTCGCCGTGTACCCGCCCGTGTTGATTGACGCAAAGTACGTCAAGGGACTCAGGCAGGATCGCAACGATTTCACTATGGAAGCTGCGGGGATCCGTGAAGCGGCGCAGTATACGGTATATTCTCTTCAATCAGACGCGGGCCCGGTTGCCGCTCGATTGCGCCGCGAATCGGCGCCCCGCCGGGAATTCAACTCGGAGATCCCATTGCGCGTTCGCGAGTTGGCTTCGGAGCTGGCGCTGCGATTCGGCGATCCGAGCGACGCGGCACAGCACGAGGCGATTGCGCGCGGCTTCGAGCGATACCTGAATTCGACGGACTTCGAGTACACGCTTCGCCGCGGACCGCTACGCAAGGGCGTCGAACCCGTCGTCGATTTCCTGTTCGACAATCGGCGCGGCCATTGCGAGTTCTTCGCGACGGCGATGGTGCTGATGTGTCAGTCCGTGGGGATTCGAGCGCGGCTCGTCTCGGGATATCACGGCGGCGAATTCAACGACGCGGGCGGGTTCTTTCGCGTTCGGCAGAAGGACGCCCATGCGTGGGTCGAAGTCTATACACAAGGACGCGGTTGGCTGACGTTCGATCCGACGCCGGCGGGCGGTGAGTCGGCTCGGCGCCGAGACGAGTCGCTCTGGGCACAGGCGCGTCGCTCGATGGATTTCCTGCAATTCAAATGGTCGACATGGGTTGTCTCGTTCGACCAGGAAAGCCGCGACGACCTGGCTGCCGGCGTCAAGAAATGGCTGGCGAAATTCTCGGAGGACTTCGACGAACGGCGCACCTTCGGTGAGTTGATCAAGACGTTCATTTATGGCCCCGATGTCTTCGTCTGGTGGCAGCGCGTACTGTATTGGCTGCTCCTGCTTCTGTTTGTCGTGCTCGTCGTCCTGTTGTTTCGCGTGCTTTGGATTCTCTCGCTCTACGTTCGCGAACTCGTCGCCGACCGCAGCGAAACGCAGGAACGCATCGCGCGCCGGCCCGAGGCCCGATTCTATGATCGCCTGCTCCTTCTGCTGGCGGCAAAGGGCCATGTCAAGCCGCCGCATGTGACGCCGCGAGAATTCGCCCTGAAGTTGTCGGCCGCTCACGAAGATCTCCGTGCACTATCCGACTTTACGGAGTGGTTCTACGAAGTGCAGTACGGCCAGCGCGATCTGTCGGAATCGCGATGGCAGCGGCTTCGGCAGTTCATTACGCGGCTGCGCGAAGACGCCGCATTCGGCTCGAGAACCTGATCTGTGACCGATCGCCCGCGATACGACGGTTCGCTGCTTCTGCTGGATCGCTACCCGGGCCTGCGAGCTCGCGTCGCCTGGACACCCATCGGCGACTGGCCGACGCCGATCCTCCGGGCAGATGGATTCGCGAACGCCGTCGGAACGTCGTCCTTCTACATCAAGCGCGAGGATCTCAGTCACGCCGAATGCGGCGGAAACAAGACGCGCGGATTGGAATTCCTCATCGGTCGTGCGCAGGAACTCGGGGCCGAGTGCCTCGTGACGTTCAGCAGCGCCGGCAGCCATCACATCGCCAAGACGGCCTGGCACGCCCGGCAATTCGGAATCGACTGTGTGGCCGTGTTTGTCGATCAGCCGCGTGCCGAGTATGTTCGACGCAACATGGCCGCGGCATTGGCGTGCGGTGCGCGGTATGTTCCTGCGAATCGACTGACTGTCATTCCGAAGACGGCATATTCATACATCCGCGAGTGCCTGCGTCGTCGCCAGTCGTCGGTTAGACGCGCCCCGCCCCCGACGCGCCGCGTCTGTTTCGTCGCGCCCGGCGGAACCAGCCGACGATCGATGCTGGGACACGTCAACGCGGCATTCGAGCTCAAGGCGCAGGTGGACGCGGGTGAATTGCCGCCGCCGGATTACATTTTCGTTGTGTTGGGCAGCCTCGGTACGGCGGCCGGCCTCGTCCTGGGGCTGAAGCTTGCCGGACTGTCGTCGCGCGTCGTCGGCGTCACAGTCTCTTATCCATGGTACGCGACGCGGGGGCGTCTCGCACGATTCGCGCGACGCGTGAATCGCTGGATGCACGCGATGGATGCAAGCGTGCCGGATGCCGAAGTGACGCGATCGGATTTCATCGTCCTGAATGACGCGCTGGGTGAGGGATACGCGCTGTTCACGGAACGCGGCGCAGCCTTGGCGCGGTTGATGTTCGAAACGCAGGGATTGAAGATGGATGGGACCTACACGGCCAAGGCGCTGGATGGCATGATGAAGTTCGTCGAGCGACGGCGAATCCACGATTCGACGCATCTGTTCTGGCACACGTATTTCGAGTTTCCACCGATTGAATTGCCGGCCGATTCGGTTCCCGCCGCCGTCCGACGGTATTTTGAAACGCCGGGCCAACCGTGGCTGCCAAGCGGCGATGCCGCGGAGCCGTAGAACCTCATGGCACGGTTTCGTCCGCCCGAAGCACAGTCAATAGAACGTCCGAAACCTCACATTCTTCCTTACACATTGCCGTCGCGGTCAACACGCTACAATCCACACAATGAACATTGCCACGTATCGAATCCTGGACGCCAATCTGAATCGCGCTCGCGAAGGTCTGCGCGTGCTGGAAGAATATGCCAGGTTCGCGCTGAACGACGCGGTCGCATCGGAAGCAATCAAGATTGCGCGCCATGTACTTGCGGGCGTCGCCGGCCAGTTGGGCCGCGACGATCTACTCGCGTGTCGCGATACGCCGGGCGATGTGGGAACGTCGATCACAACGACCTCGGAGTCGTCTCGGGCCGATGCGAAAGCTGTCGCACAGGCGGCGAGCGCGCGGGTTGGCGAGGCGCTGCGGTGCATCGAGGAGTATGGCAAACTCGTGTCGACCGATGCTGCGAAACGCATCGAGCGCCTGCGTTACGATCTTTATTCGATCGAGCAGAATCTGTTCGCGATCGCACCGCGCCGGAGCCGGCTTCGCGAGGCACGCCTCCACGTGTTGCTGACAGAATCGCTCTGTCGCAAACCGTGGCTGGAAACGGCCGAGGCTGTTCTGCAGGCCGGCGCCGATGTGATTCAACTGCGCGAAAAATCGCTGAGCGATTCGGCGCTATTGTCGCGGTCGCGGACGCTTCGAGAACTGACGCGCCGCTTCAATGCCCTGCTCGTCATCAATGACCGGCCGGATGTCGCGCGGCTTTGCTGTGCGGACGCCGTGCATCTGGGGCAGGATGACATGCCGATCGCCGAGGCTCGCGAGATCGTCGGCCCGACTGTGCTCGTTGGCGGCAGCGCTCATGACCGGCAGGAGATTGAGGAGATGCTCTCCGCGGGCGTGGACTATCTCGGCGTCGGACCGATGTTCGCATCGGGCACCAAGCCGGATTTGAGCGTTCGAGGTCCGGAACTGCTGTCGCTGGCGATTCCGCTCGCATCGGCCGCTGACGTCCCGCTCGTCGCGATCGGTGGAATCTCGACGCGGAACGCGGCCTCGTTGCGTTCGTGCGGCAGTGCCCGCGTCGCTGTGGCTGTCTGCGCTGATATCGTCGCGGCCGACGATCCGGCCGATGCGACGCGACGCCTGCTGGCGGCGATCGGCGATGAGATCGGGACGGCCGGTAACCGTTCTTGACAGGTCGGCGAATGTGCCTTGAAATCAGGCGTCCGCGGCTGAAAAGCCATCCGCGGGGCCGTAGCTCAGTTGGGAGAGCGCTTGCATGGCATGCAAGAGGTCGAGAGTTCGAATCTCTTCGGCTCCAATCCTAAATCGCTGATCCGAAAGGATTTACAGTCGGTCAGCGACAGGTCATCTGCAATCAAATCCGTGGTTCTACACTTATCCTACACTTATGGAGCGGTGTCGTGCCACGAACTCGTCCTGCATCAAACCCGATTTCATTCCACAAACCCAGCGGTCAATACTACACCACCCGCCGGCGCCGACGCGTCTATCTCGGCACCGACTACGGCGATGCACTGGCGCGCTTCTATCGTTTGGAGCTTGGGCTTTCGCCGACTGCTGCGCCGCCGATCGACGGGACACTAACCGTCAAGGAATTGGCGAGTCGGTACATCCTCGCCCAGCAGGCCAACTGGCGGAATCCCAAGGCCACGGCGGCCTCCTACAAATCCTGGTTGAAGCTGTTCCTGAATGATCACCCGCGGATGCTGGCCGCCGACTTCACCGTTGAGCGTTTTTCCGCCTGGAAGATTGCGCTTCGACAGCGTCGCTATGCCCCGGAGACCATCAACCACTGCCTTTCTGCGGTGCGCGCCATCTACGCATTTGCCGCGGACGCCGGATTGATGACCAACATTCCTCGGCTGCGGCGGGTTCGCAATGAACGCTGTCCCAAGATCGGCTCGCATCAAAAGCCGTTGTACTCGCCGGAGGAAACCCAGGATCTGCTAAATGCCGCGGATGTGCAGCTGCGCGCCATGATTCTATTGGCCCTCAATTGCGGCTTCGGTCCCAAGGACATTCGCGATCTCACCTGGGACGACATGGAGGATGGGCGCGCGACTCTCCCTCGAAGCAAGACCGGCATCTGTCAGACCTACGGCCTCTGGCCCGAGACTCTCGCGGCCATCGACAGAGTCGTACCCGCCCCGACGAGTCACGTCACGGTCGTCGATACAGGAGTACCAGCTCACGCAAATGGTTGAAGTGCAGATCATAGCTCTCGCTATCTCGTGGTGGAAATCGCGGCCAGAAGAGCGGCCGCGAAAGAAAAGAGTGAAGAGAAACGGTGATCAGTCTTCGGTTGGTAGCATGATCGTCATGACTGGTTCGGCCTCGTCGCCGGGTCCACAGATCGTCTTGAGTTTAACGGTTTCGTGTTTGTTGGGCGCCTGCAGGAAGATGGCCTCGTGGATGAGTTGATCGTCGCGGTCAGCTGCACCGTGACTCTCGGTCCTTCGACGCGCTGACTGGCGCTTGATCGCAACGAACAACATCCACAGCACGTCGTGCGCGCGACCGCGTTCGGATTGTCCGAGTTCTCTCGTGCTCTGCGGCGGCACGATGTACTCGTGCCAGACCGCTGCGGTGCAGGCGACCGGGATTCGGAAGCCGGTCTCCCTGGCCCACTCGGTAAGGTCAATCAAAACGCCGTCATCGATCGCCTGCGCCCGTGTGTAGGAGTAGATCACGGGCATGTCGTCAAAGGGGTCCTTGTTCTCTTTGTTCTCGTTCATGGTCTTGCCTCGTTGGTTGTAAATGGAATGGCGTCGCTCGAATCTCGGCGACGCCATGACAGGTTTCTCAGATTCATTTGGGATCGCTCGGTCCAATGCACGGCCGTCCCCAACCGTCGTAGCCCGAGCCATCGGCGTAAAAGAAAAACTCCACGCCGTCGATCGTCAGGACATGCAGATTCTCAGGGTCGGGGTCGATGTCCAGCGTGACCGCAACATCAAGATGTGTGTTGAGGTCATCGGCAAAACGCTTCAGATCATCCTCGCTCATCACGCACCTCCTTTGTGTCACCGCTAACGAAGTACCGCCAACAGCGATCGCCTTTGGTGTTGATCCAGACGAACTCGTCGTCATCGGCGCAGCCCTCGACGTCGTAGTCGCGGACTTCGACCACGATGCCGGGCTTGTGGACATCCACGTGGGCCACGCCGCCTTCAACGGTCACCATCACGTCTGGTTCGTTCATGATTCACCTCGCTTTCGTGCGCTGATGGCACGCCGCACGCGCGCGGGCGTGCCATCAACCTGGTTTGGTGGGTCAATAGGTTTCATATTGGATGCAGGGTTTGCGTCGCTTGGACGTGCGCCGGGATCCATGATGCGATCCCAACGAATGCGACGCGCAGGGCGTTGTATAACTATGGCACCGGCTGCCAGAAGGTCCAACCGTTGGTCACACCGCCCCCACGGCCCATTCCGGCGCTCTGGCGATGGTTCTCGGTCGCTTCGATGGCGGCCCGGGTGGGTGTGATGCAGACGCGTCCTTGAGCCGGCCCCGAGTCGATGCGGAGACTCTTGCCGCTCTTCACCTGCGGGTTCTCGACGACTGTCACATGGAATGTCTCGGCGCCGATGCGACCGACCAGTTGTGTGCCCACCGGCCACCATTCATGGCCTGTTCGCGGTTGACCGACGCAGCCAGTCGACACCTTCGACTCGCGAGAACGCTGACGCTCGCGCTCGCCGCGCGTGAGTACGTCTGCAGTAGATGGGCTCTCCGGCGGCGCCGGATTGTCAGTCGTTCCACCTGACGACGGAGCTGCGGAGACTTCCTCATCTACGGGCGGAGGTGCGACGGTTGCGGCCGGTGCCGGCGCGCCGGTGCGAATTTCGTCCAAATCCTCCGCAGTCAGCAAGTTCGCAATCCTGAGCATGGCTTCGGTCTTCTTATCCAACACGTTGGACTCCCTTCTTCAATGTGCGACCCAGCAGTTTGCACAGCTGGGCCGGCAGGTCTTCGATTCGATTGACAACGATGGTGTTCTTGATGATCTGTTGCAGGCTGTCGTCCACGGCGCCGACGCCGATGAGTTCGATGCCGGCACGCGTGATCCGCTCGGCCATGTCACATGCATGTGCGAGACAAGCGATGTCGCTGCCTTCACAGGCGGGCCGACCGTCGGTGACGACCAACTGGATCTTGCGGGTCTCGGGACGGACAATGAGCCGACGGGCGCCGATCTCCATCGCCTCTCCCAGCGGCGTGAGGCCCGTGCCGCGGATACTCGGCAGGCGCTCGATCGCAGTCTTCACCGAATCCTCGAACCGCTTAATCAGCCCGATCTCCAGGTTGCTGATCCGGGTAAAGCGGTTCTTGAGCTTCTGCGTGTCGGAGACAGACTGGCCCGCGGCCGAAAGCACGCCCGACAGGTCGCCGGTCGTGAAGGTGAAGGCCTCGGCGGGGATATTCAGGTCACTCAGCGCCTGCAGGAGCACGCGAACCGCGTCGCGGGCGACACTCATCTTGGAGGGCGTCATGCTGCCCGAGGCATCAAGGACGATCGACACCGCCGTCGACTTGCCCTGAACCACGGCGCGCGTGCGAAAAATATCCAGACTTGGTCGATCCACGCACAGGCGATGCAGGGTTCTGGGCGACAGTGAGCCTCGCGGCTGCTCCTCGCGCCACCAGCGTTTCTCGGCGGAGCGCAAGGCGTTGGCGAGGCCGCGCCGTAGCCGACGCACCTCGTCCACGCCTCGATTCAGGAGCGACTCGACTTCCGCAGTGGCCGCCCGGGGCACGACCTCGATGCGGTCATGCTTCGTGGTGAGCACGCGGTAGTGGCGATCGTTGTCGACCTTCGCGATCGCGCGTTGAATGCCATCGGTAACAACCTCGGTGACCAGCGAAACGTCGCCATCGGAATCGACAAGCTGCGCAATCTCGGCAGCATCCAGGTCACCATCATCGTCATCATCCGAATTCTCGGGTGTGCTTGCTGGCGCGGGCGATACGTCATCATTTGCGTTACTATTTGCTACCGACCCCGCGCACGCGTTGTCGAATTCGTCCGCCCCATCCGAGCCGGCATCCGATTGTGACTCAATACGACCGTCCGTTGAAGATTCCTGATCTGCATCGGCAGGGTCGGACGATGGCGCCTCCGAGTGCTCATCGCCCGCAGGCGGGTCCTTGAGGGTTGCGCCATCATCATCGGCGCCGGAGCCATTAGCTTTCGAATCCCGTTGTCCCGGTTGTGACGGTTGGCCGGCATCGGCTCCGGAATCCGTCTCCGAATCAGTAAACTGATCTTCACCCGTATCCGTTAGCGGTTCTTGCGGAGGCTTTTTCGATTGGCTTCGCCGCTGCTCGCGCAGCCAGCGCTGGAGAAGCTTCTCCGACAATGCGGCCGATTCTGCTGTCGTGCCAACCTGCGGGAACTGATCCAACAGATCTTCGTAGCCGACGGTTTCCTTCCCCAGTCCCAGCATGTCAGTGTGATGCGAGAGCTTCAGATACACTGCAGTGCAGAATCGCCGAAATGGACTCGCCTTTCGCAGGGCATTGTGGACATGGCGTTTCACATGCTTGAACAGTGCGTCGAGATTCGCCCGAACGCCCGGCCATCGCTGCATGGCGCGTTTCTCGATGAGGGCATCCTCGACCACGTTGAGCATAGCCTCGCAGCCGGGAAACTTGCGGTTGAACTTTGCAACTTCATCGAAGTCGGACCAGACAACATGACTGGCCTCGTGGTCCAGGTACCCGATGATCATCCGCTCCAACGGCGGATCCATCGGATCGGGGAGTGACGGCAGCACGATCTGCCGGCCGTCGGTGTAGGCATTATCCCCCTGGCACACGACGGTAACCCCAAAGGTCTCGGTGAGGGTCGGTCCACACGAACGTCGTATCGGTCGCGGGAATAAGCGGATGGTCGACGCCGTAGCGTGCCGTCATCGGCGCGCCGGCGACATCGAGCTGGAAACTGAGAGTGCCATCTCGCTTCGAGACGGACCGGGACTTCACGAATTCCGCGAATCCGGCGCTGTGCAGTGCTTGGTTGGGGAACTGACTCCGAAGTGCCAACGGATCCACACTGTGGTCGTCCCGGATGTGTGGAACGAGCGTGAAGGGGACCTGCTTGTTGCAGAGCGGACAGGTAAGTTGATCAGACATGATTATTTCCTTTCAATAGAGACGCCGACCGCCAGGGGTGCGAGGCTCCGCGCACGCGCGCGGAATCTCCGTTCCTCGCGCCATGGCGAGTCGACTCAGAGTTGAGGTTCAGGATAGTGATTACTGATCGGAGGGAGGCAGGAGGGTCTTGTTGCTGCCGTCGGCGTGCTTAATTGAAACAATACCGGCGCGATAGACGGTCACTTCACGCCAGTCGTCTGGGATGTGCGACAGCACTTCCAGAATGCTCTGCCGCAGGTGTTCGTCGGGACCGACGAGGTCCGCCCAGAAATGATCCAGCTCGCGCTCGAATGTCAGCTCCTGCGTGTCGTAGCTATCGCCTTCATCGCTGAAGCCGCCGAGGTGATACATGATCTCGAAGGGTTGCAGGCGGCGCTGCGCCTCCGGTGTGACCAGGACTCGTTCGGTGCCCCAGCGATTGCCATCCGTTGGCGGCATCATCTGAAGTGCCATGCAGACTGCTGCGGTGAACACCCGACCGTCACTTGTGTGTGCGGTGATGGTGATTTCGTCCACGCAGCAAAGTTCGCCGGCCCAGACGTATTGACGAAGCCGTTCTTTACCCACCTTGACCTCAAGCCGGTCAATGGTGGGTAGCTTCGCCCCACCTTGGTGGAGACCAGGGCCACCAGCCCGGCGCTTTGCAGGTAGCTCAGGTTCGAGCAGAAGTACACGTAGCTGATCGGTTTTTCGCCGCGCGTCACGCAGTAACGCCGGTAACGGGCATAGATGTCCTTGGCGAATTCCGATCCGGAGGTCGCAACGGCCCGCAATGTCATCAGGGCCGTATCGGACAGATCGGCGATCATGTCGATCACGACGTCGCGACGGGCGCGCTCGAAGCAGTCGTCGAGTGAGTCGCTGGCCTGGGTGACCGAATAATACAGCGTCTTGATGGCGACACGCGCATCCGAGTGGGTGCGCTGCACCGTCAATGCCGCGATCTTGGCGAGGGTTGTCTCGCACCTCATGCGGATGATCGACATGTACTATCTCGATCATCGTGTGCCGCAGTTGGTCGCGTCGATCAAACACAAAGCACTAAGTGGACGACTGACGGAGACGCGGGCGAAGTTCCACATCCGGCGACTCCAAAAACTCGTTGACCAGCAGATCGATTTCCCGAATTACCTTCACAGGGCCCCATCGAGCGACCAGCTGCATGCGTACGGCGATCCCGACATCGAACTCGGAAGCTTGGTCGAAGCGCCGGACGTCCGGTTCGGCCCGAGGATTTCGGGTGGCGTCCAACATGTGTTCTGTTCGGGCTGTACCGGTAGTGGAAAGACCGTGATGCTGCGGTCGTTGATTGCCGGCGTCGAGGCGCAGTCGCAGCAAACCGGTCGGCGGGTGTCGATCATTGTCTTTGATTTCAAGGGCGGCGACTTCTCCGATTTTCCCGATCGGTTCGGACCCCACTGGCGACTCTACAACTATCACGATGGGTTTCACCTCGGGCTGGACAATCCTCCAGGGCTGCCGACGGGGCAATGGACGAAGTTCTTGTGTGAGGCATTCGCCGCACGCTTCGGATTGCAGTTCGGTGCTATCACCCTTCATCGATTGATTGATTGGACGTTACCGATTCTGAATCCGGAGCCCGCCGATCGCCAGTTCTATCCGGGTCTCCTGCTACTTCTCGACCTCATGACGGGGGGGCCCGAAAAAAACTTCGCGTCCAAGGAGCACTATGCCCAAAGCGTTATTCAGGCGATATTCGATCTGCTCAACGCGTCCGGACGAGTACACGACGTCTTTCAGGGATTCGATCCGATCACCGATATCATCCGGCCGCGCCGCAGCTGCGTCATTCAGATGCACAACGTTCAACACGCCGCTCGGGGATTTGCAATTGACCTGATCCTGGCAAAGGCCTACCGGCCGCTGCTTCATGAGCAGTACAAGACGTCGGGCGTCGACACGATCTTTGTGCTCGATGAATGCGATCCGCTCGTCTCCCACATTGCCTCGGAAGCGGAGTGGCCGGACCAAATGCCGCCATTGACGGTGTTGGCCAAGCAGGGCAGGGAGTCGGGGATCATGCTGGTGTTGGGTGCCAGTCAGTTGGACGGCGCCAGCCCACTTCTCCTCGCCAACATGCCCAATCTCATTCTGCTGAATCAGGCGGATGCCAAGAGCGTTGCCGCAGCCGCCAAGACCCTGCTGTTGCCGCGCGGGGCGGAGCGATTGTTGACGACCTTGCGTCCCGGACAGGCAGTGATGCGGTTTTCAGCTTCTGGCTGGCCGCATGCGACGCTGGGACAAATCGACGAATTCCCGTCACGACGCGAGGCGGTGACGCGGGCCCACGACAGAACGCATTGCGTTCCATCGCGGCGCCTGCGCGACTTCCCGGAAATGACGGCGGCGCTTGGACAACACGCCGCTGCGTATCGTGCCTCGGTGGCGAAGCAAAAACGGATGGGGCGTCCCGAACTGTCATGGCAGGCGCGACAACTGCTCGAGTTGCGCGCGAATCACATCGCGATGCCGCTCGCGCAACTGTGGCCGAGGTTCGACGCTTTACCGTCGCCCACGAAACAGAAGGCGATGCGCCAGGAGCTGATTGACCTGGAGCTGGCCGAATTCCAAAAACTCCACATCGGCAAACGTCCATGTTTCTTGATGGAGATCACCGATATGGGTTGGGATCTGCTCGAACGCAAATCAAAGAGTCTTCCCGGTCAGGGATCACTCGATACCCGGCACTTTCTGTATTGGGTGGCGGCCAGCGAGGTCCGCAAGGGGTACAAGGCGCAGATTGAAGCGACGGCACCTGGCACCAATCACCGGGTCGACGTCGGGTCGATTCGCGACGGCGAATTTCACGCGTACGAGATCTGTGCCCATTGTGTTCCCAACATCGTCGGTCATGCGATCAAATGCCTGATCGATTCCAGAAAGGTCGCATCGTTTACGACCGTCTCTCCCAATCTTGACATCCAGGAGAAAGTCGCGGCGCTCATCAATGAAGAGCTCTCCCTGGCGCCGGTTGCGCACCGAATCCGCCACGAACTTGTCCAGCCCTATTTCGAGGAGTTCATCCAATGAGAGTCGGCCTCACCGTCATCATCATACTCCTGTGCTGCGCGCTGATTCGCTGGTGCCTGAATGACACCGGCATTCATCCCGTCAAGTTGCTTCCATTTCTGTCCGGTCATCCGGTCGGACTCTATGACATCGCCTTGCTGGGGATGGCGATCTTCCTGGTTGTCAGGGTTTGTCATCTCCTCAGCCAGCGCCGGAAGTAGATTCACGCAAGGCCAGCATTGGTGCGCCCTTTCCCCGTCATTATTGCGAAACCCTCCCGTCATCAGGCCGGTCGGTGTCGCGGCTAATCTGACTTAAGCCAAGAGATTAGGAGCTAACCATGAACTTTCGCTGGCCCTGGATCACGATCCCGTTCGCAGTGGTCTTCTGCATCTGGTTCATGAGCGGCGCGTCGCCGTCGTTCGATTTCGAAGACATTGCTGCAGCGATGGGCGTTGTCAACACGCGGCGCTACGCTGAGTTGGCCGCATTCGGATTTATCGGCATCGCCATCGCGCTGCTCGCCAGGCTCTGGCGATCGTCGTGAATGTCGCCGCTATGGCCCGCATCTTCGCCAGGTATCGACGCTATTCACTACGCCCTTCCATTGGCAGGCAGAAACAATGAACGTCACACCAAATACCTTCGAACTACAGCGCATCTGCCTGGACATTCATTCGCGTCGTGGCGAATTCGAGCAACCGCTCGGGGCCTTCCTCGATGAACACCGCCAGGAACTGCAACTTGAGGATGAAGACGATCTGATTCAGGCCTACTTTGAGCGAGTCTGGCCCGATGGATTGCCGGGCACATTGATCGTCAGCGCGGCGCAATTCGATCGATACCGCGGATGGTATCTGAGGCCGCCGACAGACGGGCCGATGGCGGAGTCGTTCGCTGCCAGAGGGCTGGTTCCCTGCCTTCGCACCACGATGGTGCGCGGGCGACTTGTCGTCGTCGGATTTCGACGGGTTCCGCATGTTGCTGTGCGTCGGTTTGAGTCATTGGTAGTCGGCGCGATTTTGTTTGGCTTGAGCGTCGACGCGATGGATCCCGCCGACATCGCCACGCTTCAGTCATTGCCGGATGCCGGACTGGAATCCGGCCGGGAGTTGCAGCGTTGGCGCGATTGCCTGATGTGGCGCGAACAATTGATTCGGATCGGTCAGACCGCCGTCCCCTACGTCAGTCGCAGCCTCGGAAACAACGACACAATCCAGTTCCTACTGCCAAACGACCAGGACGCCGCCCGGCTCGGGCGACGTTTCGGGCGCGGACCGGTTGTGGTAGCGCCGCGGAATGGGTCGCTTCACGACGATCGGTGGGAGTACGATACGCGCACGCGAATTCGCATGGTGACCGTCGGTCAGGTGGCTCGGTCGGATTCAAGGCCCGCCGAGGGCGATGGGGCATCGGATCGTGGCAAGGGATCTATTTCCCGATCCGGCAACGGCGGCGGCATCATCACGGTTGCGGTCGACGACGCGAGAACCGCCGAAACCCTCCTGGAGCGGATCCCGGAACGAGGATTCCTGCTGAGTCACATCGGCGGCTCACTTAAGCCTCTTCAGATTGAACGACAGTCGATCGGTCGCCTCGGCCGCGGCCTGGCCGAAAATCCGTTCTTGGTGCCTACCCTGTTCGACATCGGGTCGGCGACGCCGCCGCATTCGGTGACGCCGCTCGATGACAACGATCCGGTCGTGCAGCGACTCAACTCCGACCAACGCGCTGCGCTGGCCAAAGCGGTCAATGCCCCGGAGATTTTTCTCCTCCAGGGACCTCCCGGAACTGGCAAGACCGAGTTGATCGCCATCATGTGTCGGATTTTCGCACAGCGCGGCCTTCGGGTGCTGCTGGTCTCGCAGGCGAACCTGGCGGTGGACAATGTCCTCGATCGATTGCCGCGGAATCCCCGGCTTCGACCGCTCCGGGTCGCCAAGTCTGACCGGGTGCCGGAGGAATTCCAGGGCTTTCTGGAGGATCGTGTCCTCGAACGCTGGCTGGTATGCGTTTGCACCCGGAGCGTCGGCCGCGGTCAGGATCTCACCCAACGCGAAACCCAAGTGCGGGACGCCGGGGAGGCGCTCTCGCGGATTCGCAGCGTGCTTCGCGATGCGGAAGAGGTTCGAGTTCAACTCGGCGAGCTGGATGTCGCGATCCGCGATCACCGATCCCGACGCGAACAACGGGCCGCAGAGGCAAGTCAGATTCAGGCCGAGGTGGACCGCCAACGGCGTGTCGCCACAGCGCTTCGCGATCTCGTCCGATGGACCGCCGCGCCGGATTCGACTCCGCCGGATGGCGCGTTGCTGCAGGAAGTCTCCGTCATCGGATCGCTGCGCGGAATCGCAAACCAGTTGGTCCGACTCAACGATGGCGCAGAATGGCAACTCGATTGGCTGGCGACGCATGCGACCGTCGCGGCCAATGACCTGCTCCACGTCCTGCATCGATGCGCTCTCGTAACACGTGCGGCCGTCGAGGCGCTTCCTTCAATCCGCGAGGCCTCCACACTCTGCGCCGGCACCAAAGCGACGAATTCGACAGAAGCATCGCAACTGAACGAGCTGATCGAGGAAAAACGGCGTCTACAAGAATCGGAAGACGAAGCGGACCTGATGAAGGTTGCCGGACTCAATCGAAAGATTAACGCCCTGCGCCAGTCAGGCTGGAGCCGATTGACGCGAATCATCCGGACGCCGCTGCAAATCCTATTCGGCTCCTTGCCCGAGGACATCGAGACGCTGCTGACATCGCTTGCGCCGGATCAGGGAATGGGCGCACTGCTCGAACGACTGGCGGTTTTCATCGGTCGGATCGTCGAGGGGATTCGTAGGCCCCTGACTGTCATTCAGTCCGATGTCACTGAACAGGCTTCCCAGGCCCTCTATCAGGCTGACGCAGAGCTTGATTCGCTGCGCGAAACACTTCGCCTACGTCAGCGCTCGCTCGCCGACATCGACGCCGACATCGAAGCTGCCACCGACATGCAACACGTCCAACAAGCGCGACTTGAGGCACTTGGTCAGCGCTGGGCCGAGCTGTGGCCGACAGCCTCCCTAACGCCCACAGATACAACGGTCCCAGCGCTCAGCGAAGCCGCATTAGCACAAAGGCGAAGCGCGTTTGACACCTGGCAAGCCGAGCATGCCCCGCAGCTTCAGCGACAACGTCAATGGCAGGCGCTCCGCGACGAATGGCACCAGCGTCTGGCTGACCCGGCGGCTGGTGCGGACGATCGAATGCGCGCCCTCTATATGCGTCACACCAACATCGTCGGACTCACCTGCAATGAGGCCGGTCAGCGGGACTTCTATGAGCGCGACGATTACCGACCGTTCGACGTCGTCATCATCGACGAGGTCAGCAAGGCGACCCCGACCGAGCTGCTCGCGGCATTGTTGCTGGCAAGGAAGGTGATATTGGTCGGCGATCACCGTCAGCTGCCGCCGATGATGCCGGAGAACGAACACTCCTATGCGGAAGCGGTCGAAGAGGGTCTGGTTCAGACAGCGGATTTCGCGCGCTATCGCAACCTCATCACGGCGGGACTCTTCGGAAAACTGTTTACGGCGGCGCCGTCATCTCTGCGTCACACCCTGCTCACCCAGTATCGCATGCACCCGCAGATAATGAATGTCGTGAATCTGTTCTATGCCGGACAACTGAAGGCGGGGTCGGACGACAAGGCGCTGGAGCGCCGACGGCAACACCACCTGAAGATCCGCGGACCGCGGGGAGGGTGGCTGCTGGAACCGCATCAGCATGTGCTGTGGATCGACTCGACGCAGGACCGGCGCCGTCGCGCCGTCTATGAGCAGCAGCGCGGCAGTTCCAAGGTCAATCTGCTTGAGGTTCAACTCATCGCTGACATGTTGATCCGACTCGATCGCGCACTGCGCGGTAGCGGCTACCGGGCGCCGCTGACGGAGACCGTTGCCATCGCCGACGATGGGGTTCAGGCGCGCGCATGGGTCGAACGGCGACTCCCCAGGGCGAAGGAAGGGGCCATCGATGCGTTGTTCCGCAATCGGCGGATTACCGTCGATGGTCGGGCGGTCGCCGGCGATGAGCTGCTTCACACGCAACAATCCGTTACGGTCGATGCCCGCAAATCCGTCGGCGTCATCACGTTCTATGGCGCTCAACTCGGCGAGATCCGGCGCCGCATCGAGGCGATCAATAAGAAAGATCCCGAAACCCTTTCGGCCCTGGACCTGAACACCAATACGGTGGACCGCTTTCAGGGGATGGAGCAGTCCATCGTCCTGGTGAGCCTGGTCCGGGCCCGCCGCCACGTTCGGGGCGGCGAATTCGTCAAACAGTTTCAACGCATCAATGTGGCCTTCTCCCGCGCTCAGGAACTTCTGGTGATCGTGGGGGCAGCGCGCACCTTCCGCGACATCACCATTGAGCTGCCCTCGATGGAGGATGACACGACCACTCGCGTGCAGGCTTATTCCCACATTTACGAACTGATTCAGCAATATGGTGGACGACGTTATGCCGACCAGGTCCTTTTCTGAACAACCTGCCGCAGCCGTGATCGATACGAGTTTGCCGGCACTCAATTGGTCGATCGATTGGCCGATCGAACGGGTCGCCATGGATGTCGAAGTCGTGGTGATCCGTCGGCTGAATATCCTGGAATGGGCGCTGCTTCGGGTTGCCAACGACATCGTTCCAATGCCATCGGTCGAGGAGGCTGCCGTTGAGCTGGGTCTGGAGGATCCGGTGCTGCTGCGCGAGACCCTTGAAAAGGTAGTCGCCATGGGACTGTTGGAATCCCGTGATGCGGCGGTTGCGGGTGACCTTACCCGTTGTCGGATCACCGATGCGGGCCGCGCCGCGATGTCGAGTTCGCAGCCGGCGCCGTTGCCGGAACGTCACGGGTTTCTGGCCTACTTCGACGGAGTCACCGGTGAAGCCGTGGCGGCGGATCCGAGATCACTGAGCGAGCGGGCTTTTCGACCGCTGGTAGCGCCGGACAAGATCTCCTCCCGACGCGAAACCGTGGGGCTCGATCGCCTGCGCCAACTGGTCAAGGATGAGCCGTGGAACTGCGATGGGGCGCGGATTACCGGCGCTGACGTCATCGCCGACAAGAGCGAGCGACTCTGGCAACGGACTTCGATTCACATCCGAATTGACGCCGAGACTGGATTCCAGGTTGACATCCCCGAGGCATTGCCGGCTCGGCGCGACTGGATTCACAACGGTGGTGGTCGTGCGGTCAAGGCGCAATGGGGCCGCGTCCTGCCGCGATGGATCAAGGGCTCACTCCATGTGCCCGAGGTCGGAGTCCGAAGTCGATTCGGTGAACTGATTGCGCCTGATCGGTGGAAGGTCCGGACCGAGGCGCTGATCGCGGAAGCGCAATCTGAGATCGTACTCCACGCCGGATGGATGAACGCCCGGGACATGGACCTGTTGCTTCGACAGGCGGCAGCCCGTGGGGTTCGGTGTTTTGTCTGCGGTTCGGCGCCAAAGCTATCGGCATGGAACAATGGCTCTCCGAGACCGCCGGGATTTGTTGCTGCGGGCGCCGATCCATCCGTTGAGCGCCCGTTGGCGTTGGTGGCGGACGATCGGGCGATCTGCTTCGAACACATCTGCATGCCGGGGGATCGCCGCGAACGCATCGACTTTGTGGCGACCTTGCAGCCCGATGCCGTCGAATCGACTCGATCGGCATTGCTGCGCGGATTTGAGTTGGATTTTCCACAGGACGATGAGCGCGGCCTGTTTGTTGCTTTCGGGGCGACGCGCGACGCAGTCTATTGGCGCTCGGGGCAACAGTTTCTCATGACCGAGCGGGACGGCCTTGAGCGCATCGACGCGTTGCGCCATTGGGGGCTTTGGGGCGAGGCGTTAACCGGTAACGAGATGGGTGACGGCGATTGGCTCGGCAGCGCCACCGAGGCGTGGTGGGCGGCCTTCGATTCCATCGCCGGTAACGGCGCTATCGATGCGTTGCTCAAGCGGGCCGTCGATCTGGTGCAACCCGCGGAGGCGCTGGCCGCCATGGCTGACCGCATCGCTTCCACGTCGGTGTTGGTCGACGAGGCGCCGATGGTGGCGCTCATCCGAGATGCCGTTGCGGTGCGGAAGCTCTGGCCCCGCTTTGACCCCATGAAATCCTGTCATCGGTGGTTCAGTGGCCTGCGGCGATGCCTTGCGATCGGTGAACGCTTGCAGCTGCCGGCCGCGATCGAACGCGCCCACGCCGCGTTATCCACTGATAAGGAACTCAATGCGAGCCGCAACTTCTGGGCGTCGGCAATCTCTGTGGCGTTGACCGAGCCGGATGACCTTGCGTCCCTGGTCGCCTGGTTGCAGGCGCACGTGCCGTTGGCAACCGACCTGCGACAGCGCATCGAACGCGACGCCACCACCTACTTGAAACGCATCAACGTCTCAAGCGGCGCCGACCCCGCGCTCATTAGGGAATTGCGAGCCGTTTGGAACGATCTTGGATTGTCATCAGCGGCGTTGCGCCGCATTTCCGGGACTGAAACCAGCAACACGACAGCGACAAGGAGTGCCAAATCATGAGCTATAGCGGGATAAGAGCGATTCAACTCGAACAAGAACGTAAGGAACGAATTCGCCGCGAGCAGAATCGGGCCCGTGCCGAATCGCTGGCGGCGGCCTGCGACCAGACGATCGCAGCCATCAAGGACCCGGCGATTCAGCAGTTGGTGGCCAGGGACCTCAAGAAGATCCGATCCGAACTTCAGGCCGCCCGAACGCGGATCGCCGGCGATCCCGACCGAGCGGTGAAGGATGTCTCGGCGATTCAGAAGCGCCTGCATCGATCCATCGCGACGGCCAAGACCAAGGCGGGGCAATGGCGCAAAGAGCAGGCCGCGACGCAGGCGCAACTCCAGGAAACCGAATCTCGGCTGGCGGCCGAACGAGAAGCCACAAGCGAGGCCGGACGGCCGATTCTGGCAGCGGCCGACGACGCGATTCGCAAGGCCCAGGGCCTGCGCGGCGCTGGTCGTGAGACCGAAGCGCTCGCCGCTTGCAGTCACGCGGAATCGCTGATCGAGAAGGCGCGCAAGGCCTCACTCGATGAACGGATTCGACGCGAAGTGGTACGCGGTTTGTTGACGACACTGACCGAGATGGGATTCACCATCGACGGTCCCCAACTCACCAATAAGGATGCCGACGGCGGCATCGTGACGCTTACCGGCAAGTTGCCTTCCGGCAAACTGGCACGCTTCGAGGTCAGCCTGGATGGAAAGATGCAGTTCGATCTCGACGGGTATGAGGGGCGCTCCTGCGCCAAGGAAATCGAGCGCGTCGAATCTCAGTTGCAGGAGCGATTCGGCATCCGTTTCGGCCCGGCGCAGGTCACCTGGAAGAACCCCGATCGAATCTCGAAGGGATCGCGCGATCTGCCAACAGGCGGCCGCGCCATGACGCGATAGGAGTTAACAGCCATGAGCGCACCGATGACCCAAACCGACCTGGTTCCCAACTGGCTTCGAGATTTGCGTCGCGAAGCCGGTATCCGCAAGGGACTGATTCTTCACGGCAACGTCCGCGACCTCTTCTATGATGCGCGCGATCGTCAATACGTCACGCTAAATGAATTGTTGTTGCGCACCATTACCCGCGAAACCGCCCTCGGGTTCACGCTCGCGGGGAGATGGGACCCGATCGACGGGCTTCAGTTTTTCAATGATCGCAGCGCGACGCGATTCCGCGAGTTGCAGGAGGGTGCGGCGCCGAGCAACCGCAGCGGCGATGGTGGCGGTACCTACGACATCGGCGACACGGACACCCAGGCGCAATCGCGTCGGCCGAATCGTCCGTTGTATCCCGATCCCAACGAGTTCTTTCCGGCGATCCGCCCGATTCTCAATCGGGATGGTGAACGACCGCTGATTATCCTCGACGGGACGCACATGATGGTGACACAACCCGCAAATCCGGCGCCGGAAGAACGGCAATGGATGTTGACACTGTCCAAGACCCTGCTCGGCGGGCCGGTGATTCCGATCGACAGCGATCACCTGCGCGGCAACGGAGGCGTTGTTATTTTGCTGACCGCCAACTTGGGCAGCCTGCCTCCAATTCTCTATCAGGGAGATCCGCGCATTCGGCTGGTCTCGGTGCCCGTGCCTTCGCGCCTCGAACGCCGGGCCTTCTTCATCCGCCATGCCGACGACATTCGCTGCGAGCGACGAAGCGTCAAACCCGAGTCCGGCGCTGCAGTCGGACCAATCGAGGAATTGGCGGACACCCTCACCGATCAGACGGATCAGTACACCTTCGCGGATCTCAAGCAGATCCTCGCCCTATCACACCGCACAGAGGAGCCGCTGCGTCCCGAACGTCTGGTCAGTCTCTACCGACTCGGCGATCAACGCTCTCCATGGGAGGAACTCAGTGAGGAAAAACTACGCACGACCGACGAGACGCTACGCAAACGCGTGATCGGACAGGAGGAGGCGATCAATCACGTGTCAACCATGAACATCCGCGCGTATCTTGGTCTATCAGGTCTGGAACATTCGGCGCGGCCGACCAAACCCAAGGGCATCCTGTTCTTCGTCGGGCCGACCGGCGTCGGCAAGACCGAACTTTCTAAGGCGCTGGCGGAATTCCTGTTCGGCGACGAATCGGCCTGCATTCGTTTTGACATGAGTGAATACAACCACGAGCACAGTGATCAGCGACTGGTCGGCGCGCCGCCGGGTTATGTCGGGTTCGAAGAAGGCGGCCAGCTAACAAACGCAGTCCGGCATCGACCCTTCTGCGTGGTGCTTCTCGACGAAATCGAGAAGGCGCACCCGCGCGTCCTCGATAAGTTCCTGCAGATCCTGGAAGACGGACGGCTCACCGATGGTCGCGGCGAGACAACGTACTTCACCGAAACCGTGATCGCATTCACGAGCAACATCGGAGCAGCTGACATGCCCGCCGACGGCACACCGGTCGACGTCAGGGTGCATTTTCAGGAGGCCGTCGAAGAGCACTTCCGACGAGGACTTGGGCGTCCCGAGCTCGCCGGCCGATTTGGAAAGAACATCGTTGTCTTTCAGCCCATCACCGACGACGGATTTCGGACGGCGATCCTGCAACGGAAACTGCAGCCGTTGCGGGACCATATTCTCGAGCGATTCGGCTGCAATCTGCAGCTTGGCGAGGACTTGGAGGCGCACCTGCTTCAGACTGCAAAATCCAGTCATGGGGCGCGGGGACTGGTCAATTCCCTTCAGAGCGGCCTGCTGAATCCGCTTTCTCGATTCATCTTCGATCATCTGCACCAGCTGCGCCGTGGACGCTCGATTCACGGCACGCTCTCTGACAACGAGGCCGTGTTCGAGATTCAAGAGGGGTAGTCATGACGCAATCGATGCTCAATATCGCGGATCTCCATTTGCGGTCTCGCGTCAACGGTCCCGGCGTTCGGACTGTGGTCTGGGTGCAGGGCTGCACGATCGGCTGCCCCGGCTGTTTCAATCCGCATACCCATATGCACGAAGTGCGCCGTTTGGTTGATCCGCGGGAATTGGGCGATTGGATTGCGGGCGATGAGCACTGTGATGGGCTCACGATTTCCGGTGGCGAACCGTTCGAACAGGGGGAGGCGTGTGCGCTGCTCGCGTCGACGGTTGGTGACGCGGGAAAGTCCGTCATGGTGTTCTCCGGTTATCGATTTGATGTGCTAAAGAATTCGCCATCGCCAGACGTGAAGCAGTTTCTGGAAGCCATCGACCTGCTCGTCGCCGGCCCATATGTCGCGGGAATGCCGGGTGATCCCGCGACATGGCGCGGCAGTGGCAACCAGACTGTACATCATCTGACCGATCGATTGCGCGGCCCGAAATCGGAGTCCCTTAAGCCCGTCGTGGAACTCCGGCTGGATGGCGAACACCTCCGCGCATCGGGATTCCCCGATCCGGAAGATCGACGCTGGATCGAGGCGATCGCGTCGCTGAGATAGCCTCCATACATCCATCAGTGTGGTGTCACTCTCGTCGAGGCGCTCGCGGAGAGAACGATGGCAATCGAGTGCTGCGATTCGGTTGATGGCAACCGATGCAGCGGAACGTATGACATATCCACAAGGAGCCTGAACATGAATCTTCGAGAAATCAGCTTGATTGCTTTCCGTCGCCACGTGGCAAACATCAACAAGATACTCAAGTCGCCCGAGGAAATAGGCAAACTCCTGGCCGAGGCAATGGACGACCTGCCGATCCTGGACGGAATGTTGCAGGAGAATGCGCGTCATCGGCCCAAGGCCGGCATGACCGAGGTAGAAGTCAATGGCATCATCGCCTCCTACAACGTCATCGTATTCCTCGCGCTTCGCAACTTGGAAAAGGAACAGGAGGATCGACGACACGGTGCTCCCGCGGCGAATGGTGGTGGACCGGTCGTGCCTCATCCCAAGTCTCAATCACGGCTGTTGAATTGACTTCCGCCGCGGTACCCAGGTTGTGAGCCGAAATCAGCGCTCGCGACGACCGAAGTCGGCCGGGCCCGCTCCTGGCTGGCCCGCTGGCGCCTAGGGTCAACAAGTCAATCAAGAAGAAGGGCTGTTTCGACAGGATGAAAGGAGAACCAATATGTCGGAAAATACAGCGCAGAAGCCTGTGTGGGAGATGAAGGCCAAGGGCGGTTTGTCGGTCGCCATCTGGCGACATGAAAAGACCGAAGCAGGGCGAACGATCACTCGGCACAGCGTTACGCTCAACAAGCGCTTTCGTGACAAAAAGGATGGTGCGTGGCACGACAGCTCCTCCTATTTCGTTGACGATTTGCCCCGAGTCATGCGATTGTTGGAACAGGCCTTCGATCAGCTTGTCCTGGTCGGCTCCGAAATCGACGGCCAAGATTTGCGGTGCCCTGGGGGCCGATAACGAGGTGCGGCGTTACTGACCTGGGAAGCGTGGCGTAAGCCTGAGATTCATGGAATGTGTTGTCTTTGCCATGTGGTGAGAACTGCCCCGTGCAGTGAGTCGGGCGTCGTTACTTCCGCTCCGAAACCACCGAAACGGGTTCTGTTTGGCGACCGGATTGCCGGCTGGGTGATTGTCAGGTTTGCAAATAGGCTGGCTCGCTATTATCGTTTGCTTTCAATATCGAAAATAAGGTCTGCCGATATTTGCGATACCGCAACGACCGGTGAGAGAAACAGCCATGGCCAAACTTTCCAAGAAAACGACCTCTCGGACCGCCTCTTCGTTGCCGTTTGTTCCTGCCCCATTACCTCCCCATATCACGTGGACAGATCAGCTCGTCCGAAGTTTGTCGGACGCGGACCGGCTTGTCGGGGCGCTTGCGGGACATGGAGCTCAACTCCCTAATCCTCACGTTCTGATTCGACCTTTCATACGCCGCGAAGCCGTGCTCTCGAGCAAGATCGAAGGCACTCAAGCGACCATTGGGGAATTGCTCGCCGCCGAAGCGGGTGTAAACGTGGATCGTAGCGCCGACGACTTGCGAGAAGTAGGCAACTACGTGGCTGCGCTGGAGTACGGAGTCAAGCGACTCCAAAAACTACCGCTATCGTTGCGGCTAATAGGCGAACTACACGCCAAGCTGATGAAGGGTGTTCGCGGCGACCACGCCGCGCCGGGTGAATTCCGAAGAGTCCAGAATTGGATAGGCCCCCCCGGATGCACAGAAAAGAACGCGACCTATGTACCGCCGCCGCCTGGGAGGCTCATGGGATGCCTCAGCGATCTTGAATCCTACTTTCAGAATAACGACCTGCCGATTCTCATTCAAGTCGCCCTTGTGCACTACCAGTTTGAGGCCATCCATCCATTTCTGGATGGAAACGGGCGAGTCGGCCGTTTGCTAATAACACTGATGTTGATGGATAGACGTGTCTTGCCAGAACCACTCCTTTACCTGAGCGCCTTCTTCGAAGCGACGCGGCAAGACTACTATGGTCGCCTTCTCGATGTGAGCCGCAACGGGAAATGGGACGATTGGATAGTTTATTTCCTAAACGGAGTTGCTCGTCAGGCTGAAGATGGTTTGTCGCGTGCCGCTCGCATCAACGAGTTGCTCGCAAAATGGCGACGTGAGTCCGCAGGAAAGGTAACCAACAACGCCATGATGTTGATCGAAATCGCATCAGAGAATCCATTCCTTACGATCAAAGGCGTTGCCAAACGTCTTGATGTCGCCTACACGACCGCACAACGAGCCGTCTTAGTGCTGCAAGACATCGGCATTCTTGACGAGACATCGAATGGGAAACGAGATCGGGTGTTTTGCGCGACGAAGATTCTGGAAATCTTGGAAGAACCCGCGCGACTAATTCCGGATCGGGCGGCCCATTGAGCCGCCACCAAAGCTGTTGCGTAGATATTCTGCACCAGCTGCGGGGCCGACGTGCGATCGGCGCGGCTCCAAGTAAGGTCGGCGCTGCGAGAAGTACCTGGATGAAACACTGTTGATCTTAATAAATGGTCTTGAGCAAGTCTTCGATCTCCTCATCACGGATCGGGTCCTCGCGGCGCAGGTACTCCAAGAATTCATCCAGCACGTCCGGAGTCGGCACAACGATTTGTCCAAGGAAGCTGACCTCGCCTCCCGAAATTGACTGAACCTGGCCCGCTGCATAGAGCTGCTGGACTGCTTTGCGCGCCACCGACAGGTGCCGGTGGAAGTACTTCGGCGACAACGTCCAGGCGATCTCCCGCACCGACAGAGGCCCTTCACCAACCTGGCCGACTTCACCGAGAAGCACTGCCCCGAGAGTGTGTGCGGCGACGTCGCCATGCTCACGCCAGCAGCGTCCAAGAGGCGAGCGGTCATAGAGCCGGTGGCTGAAGACTTGTTGGTAGGCCTCGACCTGCTCTGTGTAGAGCTTGTCGACTTCGCGGATGAACAGGTCATCCCGGCCGCCATCCACGAAGTCGGAATACCCGGTCTTTGCGTCGGAGGTCAGATAGGCGCGCCCCAACAGCCAACGGCGCTGGTAGAACGCCGCCAATGCTCGAAGCAGGTACGCTGTTCCCTCCGCTTCCCCTGGCCCTCCGAGTACCTCTTCGGGATTCGTCAGAAACCTGCGAACGGCTTCCGTGCGGTTCGCCTTGGCCAGCAGTACCTCAAGGACGTGCACAACGTCGCACTGGCCGTCGGCAAACCCATGGAGCTCTTTGCGAAGAAGGCGAGCTAGATGCTTGTCGGGCTTCACTGCTGCCAACCGATCGAAGTCGGCTGCGCCCACATCAGGAACGCTTTGGAGTACCGTTTCTGGGTGTCCGACACCTGCTGAGCGGAGCAGGGAAAGTGCCTGGTCCTCGTCAACCGCCTTCAGCGCGCCGGCCAGGAGTAATTCCGCGCCAACCTGCTTGGCCTTCGTCCGCCGGGCCAGGAACCGGGCCACGGCCACAACGCGACGGAAATCAACGTTTGCTTGTTCGGTCGTGACCATGGTAGTGCCTCCTGGATTGTGTGTAGGCGATGTCCCTTAGAGCGTCAGCGCTCCGGATTCGGCGTCTTCTGGCTTGTCGTACTCCGCCTCGGCGGTGCGCCGTTCGATCAGTTCGGTCAGGTCCCTCTTCAAGCGATTCAGCGCGGCATCCGGCACGCGCGGCTCCGGCGTGAACAACTGGCGGATCACTTGGGCCAGGCGGATCAACCGCTGGGCGTGGTTCAGAACTGCCAGGACATCGTCTTCCAGCGATTCGGGTAGCGACTCGAAGTTACACTCTTGGGTCAACGCCACCATCACCTCACCGTCGCGCCAGTCGACGCTCGCCTTGGTCCAATCCGTGAAAACGTTAGAACCAAACACAACGTGGGCCAGCAGTTCGTCCGTTTCACGCCGACCGGCCCGATACTGCTCCACCAACAGGCCCATCAGGTCGAACTGATCGCCCTCCAACTTCTCAATCTCATTGCCATTGCAGGCGAAGAGCTTGCGGAGCAGGTGGTGGGCCGTCCGGTTTGCATGCTCACCTTTCGAGCCGAGATACAGCACATGGTGACATTTCACAATCAACGTGTTACCGCGTTTGGCGAACACCAGGACGCGCTCCCGCTGGCCTTGTCCGAGTCCTTCGACCGGGGCGCCAGCGAGCAGATGATCGCTTTCGCCCGCTAACGGCTCTCCGAATTGAAGCCGCTCGCGGTTATCCCCCAGCCAGTCTAGCGCTAGCTCCTTGAAGTTTCGCAGTTTGTCGTCCATGGTGGGCTCCCATCGCTAGTTGATGCCGCACTACCTCTCAGGCCCTTACACTTACATATGATGTTCATTGCTCGATGCGCCTGACGGCGGCTCGCTTACGCCCTGAAGGTCCACGAAGAGTCCGGCTGTAGGATACTGCCGTACGCCGTAGCGAGTCGAAATCGTCAAGACGGGATGAGATTGGTTGTCCGCAAGGGCAGAGAGATCTGTTAGTGAGACATCGACCCGGCTTGTTTTCACGAGGTGAAGCAATCGTTCGCGCCAGGATCGCACACCTTGTGGGATCACGTTGGCCCAAGCGCGATTGACACCTGAAATCCCATAGCGAGAGTAATCCACATGAAGAATTGTTCGTGTGATGTCATGGAGGGCGCGAACTTCTGGTTCACCTTCGAGAAGATCGCCGTAATTCGTCATGGGCACAAGGCCGGTAGGATGGTCTGAAGTAAGGGTTGCGTAGACAAGCCCAATCACAAGCCCCTCGAAAGTGGCGGATCGCCGGCCGCAATTCTGCTCCGGTGCAGCGAGGTTGACACCTTGTGTGTTTTCTTCACGCATAGCTTCGATGGCCGCGTCTTCGGCCGTAGCATCGGCAATGATGCCGCGGTTGCCGGGTGACCACTTGCTGAGCACATAGTCCATTGCCACAAGGTCGGCGGGAAGAAGATCTGTATTTTCTTCAGCCAAGAAAGTCTGGTGAAGCTCTGCGAACTCCTGAGGGTTGCGTACGGTTGACGGGCCGCCCAGGTGTGGTGACCGGATGATCTCGAAGTGGTCGCGGAATTCATCAGGCAGTCGCGGCTCCGGGTATTGGTAATCGCTGCTGTCGCCCTCGCAGTCATCTATCCAGAGTATTCGGAACTTGTCGTATGCAGACATCAGCGGTTCCTTTCGACAACTAGTCAATGGTTAGGCCATCCAGAACGGTGGCGACCGAAAAGACTGTTACATTGGAAGATCGTTCAGTGCCAAAAACCCGGCGGCGGAAATACATGTCGCCCAGTTCAAGTTGCCGGAGTAGCGCGATTGCCATGCCCGGGCCATCGTGCTCCATCTGCTCTGGCCACGGCTTCCACTCGGGTGACTCAAGCCATGCTGGAAGCGGCTTGGCAGTGCTGTTGGTGAGCGTCACAGCGTTCCTGCCTCCGATCACAGTTTTTCCGATGTCGCAGCGCACATCAAAAACCGACCGATCGATATCTGCTCCCGCCCCAGACAGGCGGCGGGTGCCATACCGCCGGACGTTAAGAATGAGCTCGTAGAACAACTCCCGATAGACGGCTTCGTGAACACGACAGGGCCGCCCGTCAGCGTCGCACAGATGATTGTCGATGACCGCTCGGGACAGGTCAGAAGTCATTTCTAGCCGCACCGTGCGATCACTATCCGAATGTGTAAACAACGCCGGCCACTCAATCTTTAGTCGATGCAAGAGGTCGAGGGGGCGGGGGGCTACGCGGTTATCGTACTCGAGAAACCTACTCCGTTTGTCCTGAGGAAGGCCGAGCAGTTCCTTTCGTCCCTCCAGCTGAAACAGTCGCAGAACGACGGATATGTCCTGGAGCATCTGCATGTGTCCCGACATCTCACTTGCACCGAGCTGACTTAGATACGCGTGGATTCGGTCGAGGCGGTTCTTAAGCGTATGTCCCAGGTTGCGTAACGCAGTCTTCCGCGTCTCTGACAACTGAGCGGCCATCCTTATGTGCCGTTGCTCGATCTCGCGTCTGACCACAGCGACTACATCATCATCAAACGTCTGTTGGTCAATAGGTCCCCAACTATCCGATCCACCACCTCGATCAGGGAGGGTTGGCCACGAGAAGTATGGATTCGGCTTAGAATCAAGGACAAGGCGGTAACGCCGCGAGCCAATGGAAAGTGCGGGCATCGCGCTCGGTTCCTCTGACTCATATGGAGTGATCGAGAGCTCGGGGAAGGGATAAACCCGCATCAGATCCTGCCAACGCGATTGGAGGCCGCTGACCCAATCTGACTCACTAATACCAAACGCTATTGACTCGCTGATAACCTTCCTAAGTGTATTGATAGCTCCATTGTTAGCAGCCAAACGAAGCGACGTATTCAGGATGGAATTATCGCGGTAGGCCGTGAATGCCCACCAGATTCCCTTCCGAACGGCCTCCGTACTGTCAGCGCGTAGCTTCTTGTGCCGGCACGCGACCAACCAGGGCACGCTGCCAAAATGCCCTGGGATTGTGACCGTAACAGCTCCATCACTTACCGTCTTGCGCGCAAATCCAGAATGGAGCGTTCTATCAACCTGCCGAATCATTGACGATTGGCGGTCACAGTCGCAGCGATCTCGCAGATTCCAGAACTCCCAGCCATTGTCCCCCCAATATCGAAGATACAACGCTTGCTCGTCGTCGATGGTGTCGACCAGCGATCGGAAGCCATCAGCGATCGCTTCAAGCAATGACTCGATCCAGACAGGATCATTCGGGGCGGATGGCTTAACTTGCTGTTCAGGATGAGCCTGCAAGTGCGCCACGAGCGTGTTGACCCCAGACGATATCCGCTGAAATAGCTGCTCAGCAATCTCGCTGCCACGTGCATCAGCCATTTGCCCGATGAATTCGATAAGTCGGCTCGAGATATCGCGCGCATTCTCGGCACCTGGACCAACTGCGGCCAGATGAAGACCGGGGGCCTTCTTGAACGTAATGCCGAGATCTTTGAGTCGTGCACACGAGTCCGGCTCAGCCGGCCCACCTGTTAAGGTCGAAAGCGTAGCAGAGCGTTCGCCGTCAACTCCTATGAGCAGATCGGCGCCGTCTGCTGCCATCAGAAGCAAGTAGTCGAGATAGTTGTAGACAAGCGGAATATCCTCGACGCCTGTCTGTTGATCACCCTTGGTGCGGCGACGTAAATGGGCGGCAACTACGGCATCGGCTACGACAGCCAATAACGCTTCATCGGCCACGGGGTCGGTTGTGTCCTGGCTGTTCTCGCGCATTGGTAGATCCCGGCTACGGTCAAGCCACGTAGCCGCAGAGTGCAATCAATTCATTAAGCTGCAGGCTCGCGTCATGATTCCGCGACACGTCACGCTCGATGGCACCGTCGCGCATCACGATCAGTCGGTCCCCGTAGTTCAGCGCGTCCATCAGATTGTGCGTAACCATAATTACCGTCACGCCGCTCTCCTGGCTAAGTGCGACGGTTGCTTCCAGGCACTTCTTGGCGTTGGCCTGATCTAACGAAGCGGTATGCTCGTCGGCCAGCAAAAGAACCGGCTCTCGCAGAATGGCCAGCTCTAGCGCCAGCAGCTGCCGCTGCCCTTGGCTAAGCTCTGCGACACGGCTATCGATCTTGCTGTCCAGGCCGAGGCGCTCAAGGCGGTCGATGAACCACTGGCGGTCGTGCGTTGGCGGAGCGAACGACCAGGGCAATGGCACCCGCTGCCGCGAACACGCCAAGCGGAGGTTCTCCCAGACCGTCATGCCCGCCGCCGTACCACGTCGTGGGTCTTGATGGACACGTGCCAGGTAGGTGGCCCTTTGCCAACGCGGCATCTTCAACCACGCGGTACCGTTCTTCCCGTTATTCAACACAATTTGCCCGGCATCGGCATCGAAGTCACCCGCGAGCAAGTTGAGCAATGTCGTCTTGCCTGAACCATTCGGCCCCACGACCACAATGAACTCTCCCGGCCTCAGGTCAAGATCAATCCCGCGTAGGGCATGCGTGGTCCCATTGCCGTTAGACGGGAAGGACTTGGACAAACCACGGATTTGCAGGGCCGGACGCTCAGTCATGGCAAGTCACCGGATGATTTCTTGGGCACGGTCCAGGATAACTTGAGGGAATTCGAAGCCCAACTGTGCTGCGGCCTTCTTGTTCACCAAAAGTCTGTCCCCGAGGAATAGAACGGGATCGCGATCCTTGGGCATTTGGCCTTCGCGCAGCACCTGCGCCACCAATTCACCGGCCCGCCGCCCTAGCTTCTCATAGTCGACTGACACGGCGGCTAACGCGCCATCGTGAACGCTGCCCGAGTCACTTGCGATCACTGGCAGCTTCGCGCTATTCGCGATGCGCGTCAGCCCGCCCATCGCGGCCACAACCGTGTTGTCCGACCCGACATAGATGACATCGACGTTGCCGATGAGCGAACGAGTGGCATCGACAACTTCTTGTGATTGCGAGACGGTCACGAGCCGCAGTCTGACGTCGCGCTGCTCTACCAATTGCTTGATCTGGTCCACGCCGTATTGAGAATTGCGTTCACCGGCGTTGTAGATGATCCCGATCGTCTTCGTTTTCGGGAACAAGTCGAAGATCAGATCGAGATTCGCTTGGTAGTTTACACGATCGCACACCCCCGACATATTGGGCGGATTCTTGCCCATTCCCACATCCTCGGGATTGGTTACCGTGCTGAAGATGATTTTCTGGCTCGGCTGCGCTTCCTTGAAAACCGCTTGGGTCACGGGCGTCGATACTGGGACCATCACGTATGGCTTGGCCGCTAGCAGTTCGTTTGCAAATGCATTTAGTTTGTCCATTTCGCCGTTGGCGTTGACCTCGATGATCGTGAGAGATTCCGGCCCAAAGCCCGCGTCTGCCAACGCCTCTTTGATCCCGCTGACGGAGTCGTCCAGGATCGGGTGAGACATCAGATTGAAGATTGCCACCGTTGGCTTGTTGGTTGTGGTAGGCCGAAGGGCGAAGATTGTGACGATAACCACGATTGCGGCGGCGGTTATTATTACGAGAGGGAGTTTTGCTTTCATCGCTCGGCTCCTTGGGCCAATTGCATCGTATGGATGGCATTTGTTCAGATCGGCAGAATCTCTTCAATCATGTTGCCCCGGCGATTTGCGTGTTTTCGAACAAGCACAAACACCACGACGATAATGGCCGACATCAGTTTCAGGTCGGTTGGTTGAATACGAACGGGCACCCATCCGAGGATGCTGGCCCTCAGGATGAATAGGTAGAAGAAGAAGTATCCGCAGGCCCCGAACACACCAGATATCGCCCGCCCGAACAGGCTGCGTGAGGGGTCTAGCCCCATTAGTCGAGCAAGCTCTTCACCGATGACTAGAGCGGCCACCAATGTGATGATCACGCCGAACCCCATGTTTACATCGGCGAAGCCTTGGCGAGCTGAGACGAGGCAACCCGCAAGCCCGACAAGGCCGTTTGCCAGTACCAATCCTGCAGTGTGATATCGCTGCGGTCGGCGCCCAAGCCCCTCGACGAGCGCCTCATTCTCACCCGTGGCGCGTAAGACAACCCCGAACTCGCTCTTGAGGAGCAGGTACACGGCCAAAACAGCGACGGCAGCGACTATCGCGGACAACAGGACGCTTGCGACATGAATGTTAAGTTCCGCCCACGCTGCCCTTGCATCGAGCAATTCTGCTGCGGAGTACATGTTGGGTGTGTCGGCGAGGTTTAGATTAGATCGGCCTGAGAGGATCCAAAAAGCTACCGAATAACACATCATTGCGGTCAGGATTCCCGACAGTAACCGATTCACGCCAGCCTTTGTATGCATGAGAGCCGTGAGCAGGCCTGCAGTCGCACCTCCGCCGACGGACGCGACCGTTGCCACAATCCAACTGGCGCCGGCTGTGACCGTTGCACTGAATGCCGCAGCACCGATCAGAAAGCTGCCATCAGCGGTCAGGTCTGGGTATCTCAGGACACGGAAGGCGATCGTAATGCCTACGACGGCGATCCCGTACCCAAGACCCTGCAAGAGTGCGTTGTCGATGACGCTGACAATCTGTTCCATCAAGTGTGGGCCTCGGTGATCGATTCGCCTCGATTATCTCGGCTTCCTGTCAGATACCGGCCGTACTGGAACACGCTGATTCCAGGTGTGTTTGCCATGGCGTTAAGATAGTTGATCACTTCGACGATAGCGTCGATGTCCTCGTTGAACCGGCCTCGCTTCAACGAGTCGGAATTGAGAATGCCCTCAGGAATTCCACCAGTCCCGTGAGCAAAGTGCTCACCCAGCCAACGTAGAATTGGCTGGCGCTGTGATTCCCATCTGGTGAATTCCTCGAAAATACTGTGCCCGTTTGGGCCATACCGACCCTCAATTTGCGCAAGATGAAAATGCGCGGTCCCCGGATAGACGACATGCAGCTGCGGAAAGACAGTGATGACCTTTCCGCACGCTTCTGCTTGTTGACCGAGTTGTTCGAGGAGTCGGAGTGTGTTTTGGCGGTGTTGACCGGCTTCGCCAGGTATGCCGAGTTGGAGGTTGATGTAGCACTCCAACTGCGATCGCAGCAAGCGCGGCACTACTTTATCCCGAAGCAATATCAAATAATTGCCCGGATGACGTGTCTTGTTGAGATAGAGCAGCAGTTCTGGATCCAGTGATTCAACACCGAGGTAAATGGCCTCACAACCTGCACGCTCCATCGCAACGATGACGCCTTCATGCTGGCAGGACTCGACGCGTGTTTGGCAATCCCACCGGAAGGTGACTTCTCGTTGAAGTTCCGCAATCGCCTCACAAAGCTCTATCGTTCGGCTTGGCGAATGTGCAAAGAAGTTATCTTCAATCGCTACGCTTTGATATCCCATTTCGCACACAAGCACGCGCAGGTCTCGGATAACAGCATCTACGCTCTTGTAGCGTACTCTCTGATTGGCGACGGAACAGAATGCGCACTTCAATGGGCAGCCTCGCGCGGAGACATATGTCGCGTGATCGAATTTGCCGGGCGCGGATCGCAGCCCCCACCCCCGGAATGTTACCGAAATGCGGTTCAACGCTTCCTGGTCGAGCAGCGGCGCGTCGTCGTTTCGCGTGATTGCGTCAATCCCGCGCCGATAACTGAGGTTGGGCACACTCTTGATGTAGGGAAATGAACGGAGGAGTTCTTCGAGTGCGACTTCACCCTCCCCGCGGATAACAAAGTCGATTGTGTTTCTATGGTTCGTAAGAATGACGTCGTCTTGTGACGACGCGTGGTGTCCCCCGAGGATGACAATCGAGTCAGGTGCCAGGGCTTTGAAAATCGCTGCCACATCTATTCCTGCTTGGTAAGACGCGGTAGTCGTGGTTATTCCGACAAAAAGGTGCCCAGTCATCGCGGCGATGCACTCCTTGATCCGCGTTTCTAGCATGTCACGCCGTTCCGAACCAAGGTCTAGGAGGCGGATGGCGACCTCGGGCAAAACGTTAGTTACATGAGATGCCAACGCGATCAGGCCGCTGGAGAAACCCTCGAGCAAGTCGTGCTGTGGGGGGTGAACCAAGATCAGGGACCGCTGGTCACGAGGTGTGTTCCCACCAATTCGCAGTCCCTCTATTGTGATCCTAACTTCATTGCCTGTCATTGTTTGCGCCTCGCTCGGCTGGGCGGCGCGCCGCCCCTGCCTAATTGATATGGCCGGTTCGCCCGCGGCGCCCTGACCGCGCCTGACGAACAAGAAACCCCCGATTGGGATCTAGCGCAGGGTTCGCCGGAACTGTAGCCACCGAAGGCCCCAGCCGAGGGAAGGCGAATCCACACAGTGTCGCGCGGGCATTAAGCCCCGAGAGTTATCCCGATGCCCTGGGGGCGTTGAGGCCAAGTTCAAGAGTGGCCATGGAGCTGGCGAGGTACGGGCAATATATGCGTCTTCTTTCGACAAGCGTCACCGGCGCGAGCGCTTCGATGGGACAAGCCAAGATACGGCACATCAGACAGTGTGTGTCAGGGAGCTCATGGGGATCGATCCAATAGGGAAGTATTGGGTGGTCCAATTTTGATTCGATTGGCCCCTGTGACACCCGCTAGGTGCCAAGCGGGGGCAAGAATGGATTGCGCTGGCGCGGCACAGTCGGCCAACTACTGAAAGGATGAACAATGTCATTCGAACTTCCCCCCCTTGGGAGCCAACCCATTGTTGGTGGCCTCGGTCGGCCCGTCGGTCAGATTCACTCGAATGGCCGCATCGACTTGGGACTCAATTCGAGCCAGATCCGGTTGGATGGAAAGGTATTTCAGGGCGATCGCCAAGTGGGCCACATCAGTTTGAACGGCTTAAGCTTGGATAGTCTCGGCTCGTATCGCACCATTCACAATGGTCTCGGCCCCGACTTTCGAATTCGCTAATTCGTGGCGAAACGGCCCGCATATTGGGGCCGTCCGACGGAGATCGCCTCCCGTCGCTGATGAGCCAGGCGAAAGCCAATCCGGGCTCGGACGAGCCTATCTCCCCAAGAAGTCCGTGTTTCTTTATTCATAGCCCGCCGGGTGCCGGCCCTATGCGGTCGCATGTGTCTTTTTCGATTGCTGCCAGAAGAATCAGGATGCGCGGGTGCGTATTGAAGCGACTCTGTTTTCTCGCCCGTCGCGTTTCGCGATGGACCGTCGCGCGAGTGCCCTTGAATCACCGTGGTGCAATTGGGGCGGATGATTCACTTTGCCACCGGTGTCATTGCGAAGGCAGTATCGAGTTTGGGATCTCCTTTGTTCGATTCGCGAGCGCCTTCGAGTTTTCGTGTTGGTCAGAGTATGTCAGGCCTTGCGTGGCAATTGTCCCAACTATCTCGTGGGTCGTCGATTTGATTATCGAATGGCCCAATCAGGTTGGTGGCGCGTGCCACCTGAAGTGTTAAACAACTGTAGGGAGCGAGAAACATGAAAGTTGTAGTAGGCGCAATCACATCATCTCTGATCCTGGTCAATCCGTTGCTGGCCCAGCAGGAGTATGCCAGTACGGACTGCGAGCGGCTGAGCCGCCAGGTCCAGGTCATCAAGGCCGATCTCTCTTCGAAGGCGATGAAGCTCAAGCAGATTACCGGCGATGTCACCTTTGGACGGACATCGATCGAATCCGCCATGGCGGCGCTGAAGGAGAAGCCGGGCGACTTCAAGGCGCAGGAAGCGGTCATCGAAGCGGTCGATGAGCGGGCTGCCAAGCTGGAGTTGATCGCCGGCAAGGCGCTCAGCAGCGAAGGCGACAGCGTCAATCCGGTGCCGGTCCTTGGCAAGCTCCTCGCCACGCTCGAAGAACTCGCGGCGCTTTGCGAAACGGATGCCAGGCAGTTCGAAGCGAAGGCGCAAAACGCGACCACCGAATCGCTGAAACAGCGATATCTGCTCTTGGCCGCCTCGGCCGAGCGGAACGCGAGAACGTATCGGCGGAACATCGAGCAGTACAAGGGGCTCGACATTGCGAAGCAGTACAACGAACTGCTGGCGGAGAAGGAATTCCTGGGTGTCTTCCGCGACCACCTCGGCAAGCTGATTCCGAATCTGAGGGCCTTGGGTGAATCGCAGGAGATTCTCAAGGAAATCGAATCGCTGACCTCGAGTCTCGACCAGCTTGCTCAGGCATATTCGGATTTCTCGAAGGTCATCAGTGAGACTTTTGAATCAACGGAAGTGGCCCATGCGAAGAAGGCGGACTAATCATCTTGCGGTTTGCGTGCTCAGCCTCGCGTTGGCCCCGATGTCCGGCTGCATCTGGTTTGCGGTCGCGGGATTGGGATACGAAGGCATCAAGACGGCGGGCAAGAACCATGATCGCGCCGTGGCGCGTGATGCCGAGGATCGAGCCCGGAACGATGACGGTGTCCGGATCGTTTGGGACAAGGAGTAATTGAGATGACCCGCGTGACATTCATTCTGTTGTTCGTGCTGCTGCCGGCCGCAGCTGCACGAGGCGATGCGGGATGCACCGTGACGCTGGCTGAAGACCAGGTGGTCACCCTTCCGGACGGGAGCAAGCTCGTCCTGACCGACGACCACGATGGCGACGGCTGCGAGATCTGGTACGCGGGTCATCTCTTCAAGCTGCGTCAGGGCCGATCCCAGGCGTTTGGTGCATTCAGCATCACGTGCCTGGGATACGACCTGCCGGGTGATTCCGCGCGGCTTCGCATCGAAAGCTGGCGGCCGATCGCGACGGAAGGCGAAGTCCTCGCGAGACAAGCGCGAGAACGACAGGAGCAGGCGCGGCTGGACCAGCAGCGGGCGCTCGAACTGAGGCGTGCGCGTCGTGTTGCAACGCGAATCGTTCGACGCCCCACTCCGAGGCCTGCGGCCGTCAATCGGTCCGTATCGACTGCGCCCGCGCCGGCTTCCCCGCCGCGCCGGGCTCCGGTTCATGTGGCTCGAACGCCGGAGGTGGCAGCGCGGCCGGTCGTGTCGAATCCCCCTCGGGATTCGAAGGTATCGAATTCGACGGCCGCGTCGAGGGAGGCCATCGCCTCGGCTCGGGCGTCCGCGGAGGCAGCCCTCACGGCGGCCGAACAATCGTTGGTCAATGCGTCGCAGCGGTTGAGTGAATATGAGGCGCTGAAGCGCCTTGAACCCGACGTCGCATCCCGATTGCAGTGCCGATATCTCACGGTCCTCGGGCTCTATGCATACCGCCTGAGTGTCATGCTCGACGGGCGGCGCGATCTGGGGGTTGCGGCTAGGCAGGCATTCGAGAAGGCAAAGTGCTCGGGGAGCGTTTTTGATCCGTTCGCGGTCTGTTCCGACGCCTGGAGCGCTGGTTCGAAGACACTATGGCTGGAAATCAAGTGTGAGGAGGATAAGTCGTGAAAAAGTTCAGATTCGTTTCGATGATGTTGTTCATTCTGTTGGCAGTGACCGGGTGTGATATTCCCTGGAAGGCTGTCGGCTCGATTGCCTCTGGCGATTTGGGTCCAGTCCTAAACCTGTTTGAGGGGGACCACGAAAATGACTCGGGTCAGAAGTGGTATTGTTGGCCCGCATGCTCCTGGTTTGATTGATGGAGGGGTCTCAGTGATGACTCACGCAGACAAGGGCACTAATGTTGGTTCGTCAATCTGGATGATTTTCGTATCGGGGCTTATGCTCTGGCTGCCGTTCGTTGGGCCGCTTCTCAGGAGGAGCGTGGGAGTTGGCGACGAGCAATCGCGTTTGAAACTATCAGCATAACGAATTTCAGGAACCGTGCGATTAAGAACCGTACCTAGCTGGACATCGACAGGAATGGAGAGTCGATATATGGGGCCCCTCTCTTTGTTGACGTTTTGTGATGACAACTATTCCGATTCATTTTCCAACCTGTTACACACCTACCGGCGACATCACAATTCATCTCGCATCTGCGCCTTCACGCTGCCCGGCAATCCGCGAGTTGCGTCAGTCGCGGATAAGTTTCAGGTTCCGCTGTCCACAATACCAATTAGCTCTATCGAGACTATTCCGATCACGCAACGCGTTCAACTGAGTAGATTGGGAAAGCTATGGGTGTTGCAAAACGCACCACCAGGGCTCTGTTTGTACATTGATTCAGATTGCGAATTAAGAACTTGCTTGGGGGAACTCTCAAGGGCAACGTTCCTGTCTAGTGGCGCCGTATCGCTCCTGAATTGCGGTTCATGGAGTATTCGCCTCGCGTGCGCTGAGTTTTTTTCTGGAACGGATGCAATTCCACGAATTCACGCAATTATGAAATCGCTAGGGTTTACCCTCGAGGAGTCAGCGCTTGTGCGGTGGAATGGAGGTGTCGCATTCGGATCGGGGGGAGCCCTTCGCCGGTTAGGCGCTTGTTGGCAAGGTGCGTATGCGAAGCTGAGTCTGATCAGTGGGTTCTCGGGTAGGGATGAGTTAGCACTGGCCTTGGGCGCGTGCGAACTGACTCACCGCTATGGCACCACTATCGAGAACCTCCCTGCTTATTGGAATTGGCGCCTACACACTGAAGGAGTGCCGCAATGTCAAGTGGGAATTGTACACTACGAAGTAAGTAAGGGTGTTTCTCTATAGCGTGTGTCCGGCCGTTCTCCTGAATTAAGTGCGTACAATTCAGCCAATATTAGTACGGTTGCTCCGTAGCCAGAGTCATCACCGGATGCCTCATGTTGGTGTACAAGCGAGGCCTGCAAGCATAGCGTGACAGGGATAAACCCCAACGTTGCATTAATCGCGTCAGCCGAATGCATGTGGGCCCATGTTTCCAAGGGTTTTTCCAGCGGTGAATCACGGCCGCATAACGCCACACACGGTGAGGTTACGCTCACACGAGAATCCGTGACAAAACGGCCTTGAATACTGCCCGAAACGATGATTCACGGTCAGATTTATGCAACGTTGGGGTAAAGATCTATCTTCTACACGATGGAATCCTCGCGGACGTTGGCTTGTCATAAGCAACCTGCAGTGCATAGAGTCTAGAGCCTATCCCAAAACCTCTCTGAGCAGCAAAATTGTGCAGCCGAGATGAAGGAATCCCTGGAACAGCGTAGTCGATTTCTCCCAGCGAATACACAGTCGGCGGAAGTGTTGAATCCACGCGATCGTGCGTTCGACCTTCCAGCGCCTGCGATAGCGCCGCAGTGTACGGCCATCCTGCGTCTTGTTTTCCGGTTTGCGGTTCGAGCGATGCGGCGCGATCAGTTCGACGCCCTGGTGCGCGAGTTGTTCGTCGAGTCGATCGCTGTCGTACGCCTTGTCGCCAATCACGCGCGGCGGCATGTATTCCGTCAGCATGAAGTCGAACAACTGTTGCACGAGTTGACTCTCGTGGGTCTGAGCCGTCGCCGTGTCAATCGCGACGGGCAGACCGCGGGCATCGACCAAAACCTTGATTTTGACGCCCTTTCCGACCTTTGCGCATCCGATGCCGTCGCCACCACCACGCGCCTTGCAGAAGGTCCCGTCGATGAAGCACTCGTACAGGCGATAGCCGTCACGCTCTTCGACGAGTCGCCCGGCGTCGCGCATGATCGTCTCGAAAACGCCGTCACGCACCCAGATTTGAAACCACCGATGCACGGTGCTCCTCTAGCCGAAGCGCTTTGGCAGGTCTTTCCACTTGGCCCCGTTGTCGAGCATCCAGAAGATGCCGCGAAGTACCTGCCAAAGGTCGGCCGCAGGCCGACCGCCCAACGGGCTCTTTGTTGGTTTGGGAATCCGTTCCAGCAGCCAATCCAGTTGTTCATCCGTGAGTGTCATCATGATGCAGATCTATACGATACACTGCATCAATAGGTTTTGGGATAGGCTCTAATGTGATTCCGGATACAGCGTATTCGCAATGGTCACTGAATCACACGCTGGGCAACTGAGAAATGCTAGACGCGTTTCCTCAAGCAATGCAGATAGTTGCATCACACGTAGAGTATCCCAATCCAACATCCCAAGTGAGGTCAATATTTCACGAATCCCCTGTAAGACCCGCGTATCGCATCCCGGTGTGCCAGAAAGAACCGCTCCACATTCCAATCCTAGAGCGGATACCAATGAGAAGGCCGACTCCATATCGTTGTTCTTGTATTGTGCGCGAAGGGCCGACACATAGTAATCACACTTTTGAGCGTTGCATCTCGACGATAGAGCGCTATCGGACACTGTGGACGCGTGGTATAGTCCTATGAAGGCGTTTAGAATTCTAGGTAATTGGTTAAGATGGCGCGCATCCATGCCCCACAAGTCCCGGAGTTTCTGTAACAAGTGCAATTCTCCCGAGTACTGCAACACACTTCGGACTTCCCGCCAATGCCAACGCCCTGTCGGTTGCCGGAGGGCCCATGTGCAGGCCAAATTGCCTATGCTGATCAAGGCCCACAAAGGTCCATCACGTAATTCCTTGTACATACTGTTATTCGATTGCTCGGCAGCTTGAAACTCTCCGAGTTTCTTCCTTGCGAGGTGAGCTACGTAATTGATGCGATCGGCTACCATGCTCGAAGAGCTAAACTCATGATCACATTGTTCTCTCAGTGCTGTGATATGACCAATACGATCATAGAGCACCCTGCCGTGAAATAAGTTTGAGGAGGCTGCGAACTGCCAATGACTCCGAATTATCGACGTACGGTTTGTGAATTCCCAGGAAGGCATTAGCAACAACTCCACGAGGATTTCGTTATTGCCTACGGTGTCGAGTTGATAGGTGGAGGGACCGTAGATGCGAGCGCCGCAACGACTTCGTCGCACCTCCCAGTGCTTCGAGGCGATGGCCGAGGCCGGAACGACAAGCCTCAAGTCTATGTCACTATCGACGTTGCGAAATCCAGCGCGAGCTGCACGCGAACCACCAAGGTAGACGGCCTCAACCTCGTTACACCGGCGTTGCGAAAGGGCGACCAGGTCCGCATCGTCCCAGTCCGTGAGCGCTGAATTTGATGATTCAACCATCGGATGTACCTTGAGCATGGGGTGGTGAACATGGGTGATGTCCGTGTAAATGAATGGTGTCGCAGCCTAGCGCCCGTGCAAACGAAAGGAGAGTTTTATCTGTCCCGAGGACCACTTCGCAGTTCTTTAGCATTTGGCGTAATTGCTCTGCGTTCGGAACTGAAAGCAACAGAATATCGTTAGGGTTAGTTATTGCGCACAATGTGGACAGGGGAATCCGATCGTCTTGGTCCTTCGTGGTCGAAAGCGGTAGGAAGAGCCTCCTGGACTTAAACTGGCGCAAATACCGTGCAATTGCGCATATAGATGGATCACTCCATGGCTGCAATGGATATGGACTATCAGCGGATCCGAATTGTACTATGACATAGCGCCCCTCAAGGGGCTTATGGGGGGGCCACGGAATAGTCTCGTATTGCTGCCGACGCGCCTCCTTTAGGCTCGTGCAAAGGTCGTTGAGGCCGACAGAACGGGATGCAAGTAGGAGGCATCGTGCTATGCATAATGAAACATGTTGCCTCGAAGAGCCTTTGGCTCGGCGTCGGATGTTAAGTAGGCGCCTTAGGAATCCTGTTAGAGCCAAGCGTCGGATCCGGTCATCAGTATGCCGAGTCCAACTGGCGCACAATGTGGTTAGGTCATTGGCCCAGTCTGTTAGCCGCGAAAGTAGGTTGTTTCCGTCAACCTCCCTTCTTACGAGAAATTGCGCGACTGTGGCGACTCGGTATCCTTGATCGAAGAGCCGCAGATAAAGCTCCAAGTCGTCGCATACCCGCATCGCTGATGAGAAACCGCCGATAGTCCGCAAAATCATTCGCTTAACGGAGAAGGTGGACATTGTATGGATGAAGGTTTTCCGCAACAGTGCCTCAAGTGATTGCCCTGGGAATCTTGCTGGTGATCGGGATATGCAGATCCCATCCCGCACCGTGAAGGCAAGGGAATAGGCCGCGCTTGAGGTTGGTTCGGCATCATAGGCCTGCGCATGCATGGCGAGATGCATGGGACTCCAGACGTCATCGTGGTCGAGAAACGCAACTATGTCGCCAACAGCAGTATCTACACCAGTCTGGCGAGACATCCCGGGGCCCTTGTTCGTCGAGTTGCGGATAATCCTTAACGGAATTGAAGGCGAGTAATCTGGTATGGACACAGGGGATCGCGAAGCGTCGTCGACGATAATGATTTCCTGAGGTTTATGCCGTTGTGCAAATACAGATGCCACGGCCCTGTGCAGTGTGCCCCGGTCGTTGTACGTTGGGATCACTACACTGATCGATTGCCTTGAAACTTGATTGGCCATACTACGCCACCGTGTGTCGAGAGCGAGCAACAACAAAGAGCGAATCAGGGAATCGTGCTCTCCTGCAAGCACGTGTGTTGTTAACATAGCCGATGCATCATAGGCGAATACGGTGATCGATGGGTCTTAAGAGATGAGTGAACATCGTTGATTCCCGCTTCGACCTACGCGTGGCTTGTAGTCAAACGCTAACTGAAAGGGCCGGCAGTAGGGTTCCAGCCACTGCTCTGTGTTAGTTCCCATTCCATGACGAAATGTGTACCATGGCAAATATTCTAATCGTGCAGCAAGCTCCGTCTCAGGGTGCTTGCGATTCCTTTAATGTGCGTTGCGAAAGTTTCGAGCCGCCGTAAGGTATCAAGGTGCCCTAATTTCACGGCCGTGACAGACCTTCTCAAGGCGTGCCGACTGAGAAGGGCCTCAAATATGTCGAATGTGGCGTATTCAAACGCGGTATTGTGCTTGAAATAAGTGCCAAGAAAATGGTCAATAATTGTAAGTTTCGCGGGATGTACGGCCCTTCCTGAGTTTACCCAAATGAAAACTACGGCATTCGCGACCTCATCAAGCGGTGTTGTCGCCACACCGGGGCCATCGATGAGACCTGTGACGATTTTTTTGTTTGTCAGGACATTGCGTGTCGAAGGATCTCCATGGAGATATGACGTTGACACAAGGTGGCTCTTCAATGGATGAAGGCGCTCAATACAAGATTGCAGGTTCTCAAACTTTGAAAGGGGAGCCGAAAACTCGTCGACCGCTGCTAACACGTGATCGAAAAGGAACGAGGCTTGTGTTTGGGGTGCCTCGGTTGGGCGGGCGTCTTCGGAGTTCGAATCCAGAAGCGCGAGCGCGCGCGACGCACCGAGTCGGCCAAAACCGGTCGTACTCAAGGCGTGAGAGTGTTCGTGTGCTAGGGCAACAGCGTATTGAGCCGTTAGTGACCGTTCAACTTCGGCAGAGAGTGAAGCCGCCGCTGACGCAAGGGAGATGCCTGGCATTCTGGTCATTACGAACCATGGGAAAGGGATGACCGAGCCGGAGACATCGAGTGATAACGCGGTCGGTACAAGAGACCTTCTGAGCCCACAATTGCGCAGATAGAGTACCTCTTCTGCTGGAGAATGTGTATCAGAGAATACACCTACTTTGACGATATAACCTGGCCCTTGCCTATCCGATTCAGTGCCAAAAACCACGCTACCCACACCATCAGCGATTGGCTTGAGGCTCGCTATTCGCATTCCTATTACTGGCTCGACTGCGGATTTTAAATGGGCGATTTCGAAGGCGTCAAATCGCGTGAGTAGCGTGGCATGATTACGAGGAATCGTTCCACAGAGGTATTGGCCGTGGCGAATCATCATAGACGAGTTTACCTTCGCAAGTTGAAAATGTTCATGATCAGTATCTTCTCGTATTGGCTAAACCCATGCTCCTCCGTTGACGCCAAGAGTCTGAGCGGTCAAATACTGGGACTCGTCGGACGCGAGAAACACTGCTGCAGCCGCGATCTCTTCGGGTTCCGCGGGTCGCTTGAGAAGGAGGAGCTGCTCGACTATGGTCTTGACGCTCTCTGACATTGTCGCCGCCGTGAATTCGTTTGCGACGACGCCGGGTGACAAGCAATTGACTCGAATTCCCCTTGGGGCGAGAAATCTCGCGGCGCAATGCGTTAGCGCCATAACGCCGGCTTTTGACGCTGCGTACGAGGGTGTTCGAGGTCCACCATATTGGCCGGAAAGTGACCCGATGTTGATTACAGAGGCCTTTTCACTAAGAAGGGGGATCGCAATCTGCAGGACGCGAAACGGGCCGACCAGGTTCACATCTAGGACTTCGATCCATTCCGCGTCGGACTGGTCACAGAAATCGGCAGGTCGGTTGATTCCGGCGTTGTTCACCAAGACATCGATGTGTCCGTGCCTAGCAACACATGTGTTCAGAAATGCATCAACTTGACTGCGATCTTGGACATTCATCTGGTAAGCCTGCGTGTTGCCAAGGGTCCGAACAAGGGATTCGGCTGACTCCCGCTTTGTCAGATACGAGAATGTGACTCTTGCTCCTTCATGTGCAAAGCGTTGAACGATTGCCCGTCCTATCCCGCTAGAACCGCCGGTCACAACACAGTGTTTACCATTTAAGATCATCTTCGGCTCCTCGATTACGATAGATACTTGCCGGTAGTTGTCATCCTCTCACTATTCGAAGGACCTGCAAATGCGGTGCGTCCGCTCTCGCAATCCAGGGTGAGAGTCATGCGTCATTCTGTCCGTCGCGATGTATGTTGGGCGCCCCATGACGTTAATAATATTGACAAAGAGCTTATTGGCGGCGGAGTTGCGATATGTCGCATAGTATTACATTAGTGAATCTAATTGTGTCGCTTTACACACCACTGAAACGTGCAGAGTATTTGATTAGTTTCTCGGGGGTCACGATCCCCGTGGGTAGCTAACGAAAACACCTCGGAGCTTTGCGCCGGTTGTTTGGGACTCACAGATGGGCAGGGGGTCGCTGAAGATCATGTCCCAAGTTGTTGGGGGGACAGTGACGATGTCAGCGCCCTCTGTTAAAGCCGTAATAAGTGTTGCAGTATTGCGTACACTTGCAGCTATGAGCTGTGTATTTGGGGTCATTGAATCAATCAACGCTCGCATTTGGCGAATTCGTGTGGAATGGGAGGCTATTGGGACGCCGAAATCTGCGGCGCGATCGAGGATGAGCGAAACGAAGGCCGGTCGAAGTGGTAGGAATGGGATTGCTGATGCCGGATTAAGTACAAACGTAATATTGAGCTTGATTCCGGTGTCTCTTAACAACCTAGCGGCTTGATTGCCTGCTAATGTTGCGGGAATCTTAACTACGATATTATCGGCGATGGAAGCGAGATCGTGCGCTTGCCGGGCCATCAAATTGGCATCGTCACTCAGGACGGGCGCGCTGACTGGACCGGGGACTTCGCGCGCAAGATCTCTCAGGATCTGTTCGGGCGTGCCATTGGCGTTTGCCAAAAGAGTGGCATTTGTAGTTACGCCAGCAACAAGTTCCCAACGCAGATAGTGGCGTACTAAGTCTATTGACGCGGTGTCTAAATAGAGTTGTTGTACCATTACGGGTTCCCACGGAAAGTCTTGTATGGTTGAAGTCACCCTAGACTTTGAGTCTCGTTTTTCTATGGCTTGCGTTCATCGTGGCGGTGTGGGTCTGATTGACGCGACTACGAATCGCCGCTCGTGTTCTAACGGTATTCGGTATAGCTGGCCGTTCGAATCGCCGGTGTCTTGGATGCGGAATCTGGAGGAGAAGCTGGCCGAGATCGTCGCCAATAGCGGTCATGCGCATCCCTTGTATATTTATTTTCTGGGTGACAGCGTTCGATGCGAGTTTATAAAATACCTGAGGCATCGGTCTGGGTGAAAGGGCGCTCAGCACATCGCGAATCCTAGACAATCGCGGAATCAGAAATGAGGCAAAGTCTAATCTCTGGGATTCACGTAACATCTCAGATCCGTTCTTCATACCGATTCGGTATCGCAGGGCTTCCCGTGTGAAATCGTCTCGGGCGAATGAACCCGATGTGCATCGCAAACGGGGTCATCAGGGTTCTCAGATTACCCTCTGGGATTCAGTCGTCCAAGCCCCTCGGTCGGGTGTGGGGCTCTTCGGGTGGTGCCGGGTGGCTCTAGGGTGTTGCTCGGTGAATAGATTGGGGGGGCGGTCCGAAGCGGGCTTCTCTGCTGATCGGCATCGCATCATTTGCCGGTTTTTGGTTGATCAATTCCAGGATTCGATGTAAAAGGCGATTCGTGCGGAATAACGATTGTCAGCAAGAGGTCTTCGGCTACACTTATCCTACACTTTTGCGGCTGTTTTTGCCGCATTTCACAGCGTTTGCTGCGAACCGGCACTTTCGTAAGTGTCGGAAATGCCGCGATTTGCGGCTGCCACGGATTTGGGTTGAATGAATGGCATGCAAGAGGTCGTGAGTTCGAATCTCATCGGCTCCAATCTTTGACGCCCGTTGTCAGTTTCTGACGGCGGGCGTTTTTCTTTTGTTTGCGTCGTACTCAGGTGAGTGCATTGTGGACTTCGTCTGACCGAGCCGACGCATCGCCCGTGACTGCCCGGCTACGACCGAGTCTGTTTGAAAGATCGGAAACACAGAGGTCGAGCCCGGACCCACTCGCTCCGCCGGAGCCATGCGGACGCCGACTATGATGATGAGCCGAGATCGACAGGGGGAACATTCGAGTTCGTGCGCGGTGCGACTTCGATCTGTTCCGCGATGCGGCGCTGGAGATCCGCCTTTTGCCTCAGGACATCGATATCGCACTGTCTTACCGACGGACGCGCCTGTTCGATATTCAAGAAGTGCAGATAAGACTCCTCTTGGAAATCGTGATGCGGAATTGAATTGACGACGTCGCCCCGCGGGTGATCTCGATCGAAGCACCATATGGAACCTAACGGAAAATCCGGCCGGGGCATCGGGTTTGCATTCCGGGCATTGCGCCATCGTAACTACCGGCTGTTCTTCGCCGGCCAGGCCCTCTCTCTGATCGGAACGTGGATTACGCGAGTTGCCATCGGCTGGCTCGTCTATCGGTTGACGGATTCGGCGTTCATGCTCGGGCTCGTGAGCTTCGTGGGGATGGCGCCGACGTTCCTGGTGACGCCGCTCGGCGGCATCGCGGCCGATCGCTGGAATCGCCATCGCGTGCTTGTCATCACGCAGGTCGTTCTGATGCTGACGTCGCTCCTGCTGGCGTACTTCGCAATATCAGGGACCATTACCATATCGCACATCGTGGTTCTGAGCGCCATGCAGGGGCTCTGTAATGCGTTCGACATCCCGACGCGCCAGGCCTTCGTCGTCGATCTCGTCGAAGGCCGCGCCGATCTGAGCAGCGCCATCGCCATGAATTCGATGATCTTCAACAGCGCTCGACTGATCGGTCCGTCGATCGCCGGCGTGCTGATTGCGATATTCGGGGAAGGTCTCTGCTTTTTCATCGACGGCGTGAGCTTTCTGGCCGTCATCAGCGCATTACTCGCGATGCGCATCGCTACGGCGGCCCCTCGGAAGGCGAATGCACACGTGGTGCACGAACTGCGCGTCGGTCTGGGCGCCGCCTTTGGATTTCCACCGATCCGGGCGATTCTGCTGCTCATGGCGATGACCAGCTTGATGGGTATGCCCTATAGCGTATTGATGCCCGTCTTCGCCGATCGCGTATTGCACGGCGACGCCATGACGTTGGGCTTCTTGATGGCGGCGTCCGGCGTCGGCGCTCTGTGCGGCGCACTCATGCTCGCGATGCGGGAAAGCGTCCTCGGTCTCGGTCGCCTCATTGCCGGCGGCGCGATTGTCTTTGGCGTCACGCTTGCCGCATTCGGACTGTCCCGTTCGCTCTGGCTTTCATTGCCGCTGCTGATCGGCGCGGGATTTGCCATGATGGTGCAGAATGCCGCCAGTAACACGATCGTGCAGACGATCGTCGATGACGACAAGCGCGGACGTGTGATGGGGTTCTTCGCGATGGCGTTCATGGGAACGATGCCGTTCGGCAGTCTGATCGCAGGTGCAATGGCGCGGCATATCGGAGCCCCGGCGACTGTCATGATCGGCGGCGGCGTGTGCTCTCTGGCGGGGTTGTGGTTCGCCTGGATGCTGCCGGGAATCCGAAAGCTCGTTCGGCCGATCTATGTCAGCCACGGCATCCTGCCGCCATTGCCCGAAGGCGTCGGCAGTACGGCCCAGATGCTTCCGTCCGCCGATGCATGATTCGTTGCGTCGCATGGTCGGCGTGGTTTCGCGACGACTCGATCCAGGCCCGATGAGCGGACTCTCCGCCCAACGGGCCGCACGACTTCCGGCGTGCGAATGCCGCGCAACGATCCGGCACGCATTGGTCTTGAACACGGATCGATGTTTCGTCTGCCGGAAGGAAGAGGATACCCTCACTCGCCGCTCAGGCTTTTTGGTGGACCTGTTGCTTGGCGATCCACGTACGGGCCGATTCGACCTCATTCGCATCGAAGTACTTGATCTTCGCCGTCGTGAAGGGGCGGCAGAACTTCGACATCCACTCCTGCCATTTTGTCTCACCCACGATTGCGAGGCGTTCGATGTCGGCGAAGTGCTTCGCGTCGAATTTGATGTCCTCCCACAGGGCGCCGGCATTCCAGCCATGGAAGTCGTGCATGATGACCAGCAGTCGGATCTTCCCGTGCTCCTTCACGACAGATTCCACGAGCGGCACGAATGTCTCATAGTCGCTTTTTGTGAGCTTGCCGCTCAAATGAAACTCCAGCAGCTTTCCGATGTCGTTCTTGTGTTCGATTGGCATGAGAGGTTTCCTTTCGATTTGGCTTGCTAATGCGAATCGATTGCCCGTTCGACGCCGCATGTCGCGAAACTCGATATGGCCTCAGGGGATCATATTCACGCGGACTTCGTTCGGCCGAAATTGGCGATTCGCCGCGACTAAGTCAGTCCGGCAAAAAAATCGCCGGTCTCGGTTCGCAGTGTCCTCGCATCGACGAGGAGCCCGACAGGGCACGATCACTATTGAACGTCGACCGGCGTTGTGGATATTGTCGAGGCATGTTCCGGCAATTGTCGTGCCGGCCAAGTCAATAACCGATCAGCTACCGTGCGAGCGAAGCATGACGAAGTGATTGGTTTCGCCTGTCCGAACTGTCAGCCGAACGCCGGTCGCCAGATCCGCATCACGCAGCTTCTTCTGCAAGTCTCGAACGCCGTCGATCGGCGTATTGCCGACCGCCAGGATCACGTCGTTCAAACGCAGCCCCGACAGAGCCGCGGCGCCGCCCGGATCAATAGACGATACGAGCACGCCGTCCGTGGACGACAGCCCGAGTGCGGAAGCCGCCTGCGGCGACACTTCCGACATCGTCATCCCCAGATCCACGTTGAGATCCGCCGACGCCATGGCGGCGTGCTCGTCACCCTTCATTCGTCCGATTGTCACTTCGATCGATTTGGTTCGACCGTTGCGAAACACCTCGAACTCGACCTTTGAATCCGGCGCCGTGCCGGCAATGCGATTGCGCAGCGTTGTCGGGTCTTTGACTTCAGCGCCGTCGTACTTCGTCACGATGTCGCCGGATTTCAGGCCCGCGTGTTCCGCCGGTCCGTCCGTGAGCACGTCGCCGATCAGTACACCGTCGGTGCCTTCATAGCCGAACGAGTTCGCCAGCGCCTCGTCGAGCGGCTGGATGCTCACGCCCAGCCATCCGCGCGTCACCTTTCCGTCATGGATCAGGCTGTCCATGATTGATCGCGCCATGTTGATCGGAATCGCGAAGCCGATGCCGTTGTTACCGCCGCTTCGGCTCGCAATCGCCGTGTTGATGCCAATGACGTTGCCGTTTAGGTCCACAAGGGGGCCTCCGCTGTTACCGGGGTTGATCGCCGCGTCTGTCTGAATGAAGTCCTCGTAATCCGCGATGCGGACGTTCGAGCGTCCCTTCGCGCTGACGATGCCCGCTGTGATCGTGTCCGTCAGTCCAAATGGGCTGCCGGCCGCAACGACCCACTCGCCGATTTTCAATCCCTCGGAGTTGCCGAGATTCGCGGCCTTCAGGTTCTTCGCGTCAACACGAATCACGGCGAGATCCGTCATCGGATCGACGCCGATCACTTTCGCCGGATACAACTTGCCGTCATGCATCTCGACTGTCAGTTCGTCAGCATTACCCGCGACGTGATTGTTCGTCAGAATGTAGCCGTCGTCGCTGACGATCACACCGCTGCCAAGTCCTTCCTGCGTCGGCATCTGTTGCGGCGCCAATCGGCCGCCGAAGAAGCGCTGCAACAATTCGTTGTCCAGCGGCAGACCTTCGGGCAATTCGCCGAACGACTGCATGCCATGCCCGACGGGCTTGAAGTGTTTCACGGCGCGGATGCTCACGACCGACGGTTGAATCGCTTCCGCCGCCCCTGCAAATGCGTTCGAGAGCGCATTCGCATAACGCAGCGCCTCGCTCTTATCGCCTCCGCCGGCAGCGCCGAGCGCCCAGGCCGGCGTCACGCCGGTTCCAAAACACACTGCCGCCAGACCGACACAGGCGACGGCCGCAATCCTCTTCGCAATTGGGCTACTGGTTCTTTTCATGGCTGACTCCTGTTGATGATGCCATCGATCCAGCACACCGAGTACCGGGTGCTTACAATTTCGATTACAGACGCAGTCGGCGGCAAGTTCTGTATTGCCTGTGTAACGGTCGAAACGGCAGGCCCTGCAGGCAAAACAATGCAGTCGATTGACATGATTGGCAGCTTGATTTGCCAAAATGACAGACTTGTCATCGCTCGGCGCGCCTCGAATGCAGCGCCGTCTCGTTCGATTCGCGGCGCGATGCGTGACATACGTGATACAATGTGCTCAACGGCTCGCCGTGCGAGTCAGGGAGGCGTCGTTGATGTGTCGCTTCGTTCTCTATTCCGGCCCAACTGTCACGTTGCATTCACTACTGGTCGAACCCTGCAACTCGCTGATTCACCAGAGCTTTCACAGTTATGAGTCGAGAGAGCCGCTCAATGGGGACGGTTTCGGCATTGCATGGTATGTGCCGAGACTCGAGCAACAGCCGGGGCAGTTTCGTTCCACATCGCCCGCATGGAGCAATCGCAATCTAACTTCACTGTCACGTGTGACGGATAGCGAGTGCATTCTCGCCCATGTCCGCGCCGCTTCCTCCGGGCTGGCAATCAGCGAAGAGAACTGCCATCCATTCGTGATGAGTCGATACGCCTTCATGCACAACGGTGAGGTCGGCGCGTTTCGACGCGTCCGCCGCCACATCATCGAAGCACTGTCCGATCGTGCCTTCAATGCGATTCGCGGCACGACGGACTCAGAACACGTCTTTGCGATGTTGCTGGACGAACTCCGATTCGCCGAACATGAGGCGGAATTGAACGATCTCGTCGAGGCCGTACGAAGGACGATTCGTCGAATCGAAGCGATCGTCCGGACGCACGCGGGGGATCAGCCGTCGTATCTGAATTTCGCCGTTACGGACGGACATCGAGCCGTCGTGTCGCGATACGTCAGCCATGGCCGAACCGATGCGGCGTCGTTGCATTACAGCGTCGGGAGTCGTTATGAATGCCATAGGCGCGCGTGCCGCATGGTTCCCGCGGATCCCGGCGATCACGCCGTGATCGTGAGTTCGGAACCGCTGAGTCGCGACGGCGTCTGGCGCGACGTACCTGTCAACCATCTCGTCGCCGTCGATGCGGATCGAGCAGTCAAGCTGATTCCAATCTGACGATTGCGGCCGCCTTCGCCCAACGGCATCTTTCCCGAAACTCTCAAAACGCGACAGGGGTATGAAGCGCTAAGCCATCGTTTGGGGAATCAATAGTCGTCCTGGTATCGCCGGGTTCGTTATCCATCGACAGGCGTGAGCAGCCTCTGCCAATCGATATACTATCCGGCATGACAAGGCAGGCTGACAAGAGGAACCAGTGATGTTGCGCACAACTTCGATGATTGTCTTCGTACTCATTGGCGGTGTCATCGCAAGTCCGTCGGCATCGGCACAGAACAAGGCGTCGATGAGCCCACTGCCGGATACGTTGCCGATGATCAATGTCGATGGCCGCCACGCTGTTTCACTCGACGGCGAATGGCGAGCAATCATCGATCCCTACGAGACCGGCTATCAAGATTATCGCGGCAACATCGATCATGACGGCTTCTTCCGCGACGCGACGCCGAAAGACAAATCCGATCGCATCGAGTACGCCTTCGATACCGCCGGCACGCTCAATGTTCCCGGCGACTGGAACACGCAGCGCCCCGAGCTGTTCTACTACGAAGGCACGATCTGGTATCGCCGCAAGTTCGACTACACGCGAAAGGTGGACAAGCGGGCATTTCTTTACTTCGGCGCCGCCAACTACGACGCCCGCGTCTATCTCAACGGTGAAGAGCTCGGCCGCCACGTCGGCGGCTTTACGCCGTTTCAATTCGAAATCACGAACACCGTGAAAGACGGCGAGAACTCGCTCGTCGTCAAAGTCGACAACTCACGACATTCAGACGCCGTGCCGATGAACGTGACCGACTGGTGGAACTACGGCGGTCTGACCCGCAGTGTGCTGCTGATCGAAACACCGATGACGTTCATTCGCGACTACGCGTTGTATCTCCATCCGGATCGCGATGGTGCGATCGAGGGATGGGTGCAGCTGGACGGTCCGGACCGTCGGCAGGTCGTTTCCGTACACCTGGTCGACGTCGGCTCGGGCATGGCGATCAAGGCGAACATGTTCGGCCGCGCGAAGATCCATCGCGGTGGTCTCGCCATTCAGCGATGGTCGCCGGAGAATCCGAGGCAATACCAGGTCTGGATTCGGTCGGGGGAAGACTCTGTCGAGGAGAAGATCGGTTTTCGCAGAATCGAAGTGAAGGGCCGCGACATCCTGCTCAATGGCAAACCGATCTTCCTCCGCGGCATCTGTCTTCATGAGGAGCGTCCCGCGGGCGACGGTCGCGCCTTCAATGCCGAACACGCCGAAACCCAGCTCGCCTGGGCGAAAGAGCTGAACTGCAACTTCGTCCGCCTCGCGCATTATCCGCACAACGACGCGATGATTCGCGCGGCCGAGCGGATGGGTCTGCTTGTCTGGGCCGAGATCCCCGTCTACTGGGGCATCGAGTTCGACAATGAGGACGTGTATGCGAACGCCGAGCGGCAGTTGAGCGAGACGATCGCGCGCGATCGCAATCGCGCGTGCGTCGCGATGTGGTCCGTCGCCAACGAGACGCCGCTGAGCGATGCGCGGTTGGCGTTCCTGCGAAGGCTCATCGACGCGGCCCATCGCCTCGATCCGTCGCGCCCCGTCACAGCGGCGCTGGAAGTGCATTATCGCGACGCCAATACGATCGAGATTAACGATCCGCTCGGCGCCTATCTCGACATCCTCGGCTGCAACGAATACATCGGCTGGTACGACGGGGCGCCGGCGAAGGCCGACGGCATCACATGGACGACGCCGTACAACAAGCCGCTCGTCATCAGCGAGTTCGGCGCCGGCGCGAAGTTCGGCCGCCACGGTGATGCAGACGCGCGCTGGACGGAGGAATACCAGGCCGACGTCTTTCTGCACCAAACGCAGATGCTCGACAGGATTGATTTCCTCCGCGGCGTCAGTCCGTGGATCCTGAAGGACTTTCGTTCACCGCGACGACTCCTCCCTGAAATCCAGGACAACTGGAATCGCAAGGGCCTCGTTTCGGAGAAGGGCGAGCGCAAGAAGGCGTTCAATGTCTTGAAGGAGTGGTACGCGGAACGAAGGAAAGCCGGTAAGTGAAGTCGCGCCTGCCGATCATCGTGCCCCCAGCCTTGAAAGGCCGGGCCACCAAGCCATTCAGTAGTAGACAAACCAAGGCGGATCGGCGATTTCGGGATGGTAGATGCCGCCGCCCGGATCTTCTTCGGGAGGCGGGTCGAGGCATTCGTGATATAGGAAGGTTATGCCGTGGGTGTAGTGGAGCATCATGCCTGAGAACGTCCACCATCCTGTGTAGATCCATACATCACTGATGCCGCAACTTAACTCATCAAAGTCGTATGCCCAATCATCATTCGCTGGGACCGTCGTGGTGACTTGATAGAATCCTACCCATTGTCGTCGGTATCGTGGTTCTCCCGAGACCTTGAATCGAGCCACTTCGTCATCCAATGCCGATCGACTCATCTCGAAACGGATCTTCAGCGGCCAGTTGTAAACAAAAAGCGATGCGAAGAGCATTACGCAAACGGGAAATGCGAACCATCGCCATCGGCCGCGGCGACAACGCAGCAGGGCATTGACCCCGGAAAATCTCCGATTGCGAAGTACTGCGGCGAACCGTATCAAAAAATCGCAGACGACAACAATTGCGAGGATCGGAAATACCCGCGTTTGCGGCACGACGTGATACGGCCCATTGGTGCCGCCCGAACAACTTACGTTGTGCATCATCGCCAGCAGCAGCAGCACGCACGGCGCAATCGTCCACAACGACGGCGGCTTCGCCCAGTACTTCAGACCCAGGCGAAGCGAGCCGCGCCGATGGTACGTCGCGGGATTGGCGGCATCGAAAGACCGACCGCACTCGGGGCAACGATCCGTTGTCAATTCGCACAACACGTAGTTGCAGTCAAGGCAGCGGGCGTCGGTTGGAATCGGGCGGGTCATTTGGATGAATCTTAACAATGACCATGTGGGCGGGATGTTGCGTTGCCGGCGGAAGTTCCGGGGTTGCGAGTGTTGCGCGTTTGCCGATCATCGCGACCCCAGCCTTGAAAGGCTGGGCCACATTGCACGATCGGCGGTAAACTTCGGGAATGAACAACGCAATCCAGGACACTTACCCGGACGACGTCGCGCACTGCTACGGCTGCGGTCGCCTCAACGATCACGGCCTTCACATCCGCAGCGCCTGGGACGGCGACGAAACGATCGCCGTGCTCACGCCGCGGGCGTATCACACAGCCATCCCCGGTTATGTTTACGGCGGCCTCGTCGCGTCTCTCATCGATTGCCACGGTACGGGCTCGGCGGCGCTGGCGGCCTACAAGGCTGCGGGGCGCGAACCCGGCTCCGAACCGGCGCTGCGGTTCGTGACGGCGTCTTTGCATGTGGACTACCTGCGACCGACGCCGATGGGCGTCCCGCTGGAGGCGCGGGGGCGCATCGTCGAAGTGAAGCCGCGGAAAGTCGTCGTGGACGTCACTGTGACGGCAGCCGGGGAGACGTGCGCGAAAGGGAATGTCGTCGCCGTGCTGATGCCGGAGCACATGCTCGCGGGTATGAAGGGCTCGTGATCAGCGTGGTGCGATGGTCAGGCGCGGTGTGGATCGCGCAGCGGCGCAGGCCTGCGTTCAGCCGCCCAGCAGGATCGTGATCAACCCCTGAATGTCTCTTGCATTCAGATCGTCATCCTCGTTGAAGTCATACGCGAGGATGGCCTGCGGATCGTTCGGCGTATGCAGCAGGGCCGTGACAAAGGCGCCGATGTCGGGCGGCGTCAGTTCCCGCTGGAACAGGTTGACGAACGGATTGTCGCCTTCGCTGATCGTCGCGTAGTCGAGTCGGTCATTTGTGAAGCAGACGGCTTCGCCCTGGATCTCGATCGCCCATGGGACGGAACAGCCAGGCGCGCTGAGTACGTCACCGACGCTCATGCCGTCGGGCCGATCCCAATAGTCGATCCGGAAGTAGCCGCGGATGATGATCGCCGAGCCGTCGGCGGCCATGTCGCCGCCCGTGGGCTGCGTCGCCCCCCATGGTAGTTGACCCACGTGTTCGAGCATGTTGACGGACGTCGTCGATTGCGGAAATGCGGCGCGATAGACTTTGCCGGGCGTTAGTCGCTTGACGACGACGTAGATATCGCCGTTTGTGTCGACAAAGAGGGTTTCAGCGTCTCTGGGTCCGTCCGGATAGGCCAATTGGATCTTGTCCGCCGGCAGGTTCGCCGTCACGGGCGAGCCCGTCGCGGGGACGCTCGGTTCGAGCGCGCGATAGACGGCGATGTCCGTTCGAACGTTGTTATTGTCGCCGGTGTCCGCGAGATAGAGATACGTCTCGCCGGGCGTCGGGCCGGGACCGACGGCGATGTCTTCCGGATCGCGGACATTTGTTGCGTTGACGATGGTGAACGTCCCGCGAAGTTCACCGGAGGTGTTGATCGCGAAGACGCGCTGATCGTTCGTGTTGTCATTGTGTGTGAAGAGGAATCCAGGCGTACGCCGGCTGACCGCGAGCCCCGACGCCTCGATAATTGCGGACGATTGAACAGCGCCGCCTTGCATGTGGACGTAACTCGGGCATTCGCCGGCACAGGCCGTGGACAATGGTGCGATGGCCGCGAGCAATGCGCCCGCTGCAATAAGGCGCGGTATGCCGGCAAGGCGGTTGGTTTGATCGTGCATTGGCGGGAATTCCCCCTCGGGCGCTACAGCGCGGTCTGGTCGCGGCGATCGCGATTCGTTGCGACATTCTCGCATTTTTCGCTTTGGGTTGCGAGGGATCGGGTCATCAAATACGCGTCAAGCCGGTGTTCTGTTCATACGGCGGACCGCTCGGGCCTGTTCGAATCGACTTGGTGGATTGGCCCGTTGCGCCGAGGCCGGATTTCGGCACCGAGAAGAAACTCCGCGGAGCACCGTAACGAACCACGACCCTCAGGAAGTGGGCCCGTGTCGCCGACGCCAACCATGAATCGCATGTGCAGCGGGGAGCGCTTCATCTCCTTCGCACAATCATGCGCTGTAAGAAGTTATCACACAGTCTCTACATCGCGCGACCGGACTCCCTTACGGTCGCGGGTCGGAACCGCGCGGCCCATCCCGAGCCGATGGCGAGGCGCATGCGAGACGCCGTCACATTGGTGGGGAAAACCCGGCTGGTGCTGTTGGATGGGGCGATCAGGATTCGACGCGTTTTCTGATTTGAGAAAAAAGTGGCAGGGAGCCGCCCGGCAACAAGGGAGGAGGATCTCTTGATTCGGACGGATCCCTCCGGAACCATAACGCCATTCGCACGGTTCGCGCTCATTTTGTTCCGCAGCTTGCCAACCGAATGGCATTTACAGGGTTGCTCCGTTTTTGGGGACTTTTCGATCTAGATCGTTTGCGCCCAGCGATATCGCGCAATACTCCGAGATCGGCTCGAAGATCTCTCATCAGGGATGATCGATTCGATCAGGTCGCCGGCGAGTCGCCGATTTTCAGGTTCTTGGACGGGACTTCGATCGCGGATTCCGCTGATGCCTTGGCCCCGACGACGGTCGCAGGGCAAGTCGCGATGTTGTTTTCGAATCCGAGGGCTTCGGGACGATATTCCGGGACGATATCGCAGAGTCGCGATCGGATATCGACCGCCGCGAGATCGTCGGCGTCGTTGATCAGCTTCTCCATCAGGGAGCAGATGCGCGACCAGTCTTCCTTCTTGTTTCGCCAGACGTAGATCTTCTCATGGGTCGTCTTGCCCATGTTTTCGCCGAGTACGCTCAACTCCTCATAGAGCTTTTCGCCCGGCCGAATTCCGCTGATCTTGATTTCAATGTCTTCGCCGACGCGCAATCCGCTGAGCGTGATCATCTCGCGCGCGAGATCGATGATCTTGACGGGTTCGCCCATATCGAGAACGAAGATGTCGCCGTCGCTACCCATGGCGCCGGCCTGGAGCACAAGCTGCGACGCCTCGGGAATCGTCATGAAGTAACGCGTCATGCGATCGTCGGTGACCGTCACAGGGCCGCCCGCTGCGATCTGTCGTCGGAAGATCGGAATCACGGATCCGCTGGAGCCGAGGACGTTGCCGAATCGCACTGTCATGAACTGCGTGGCGCTGTCCTGTCGGAGCTGCTGAATGTACATCTCGGCGACGCGCTTCGTGCAGCCCATCACGGACGTCGGATTGACGGCCTTGTCGGTCGAGATCATGACGAATCGTTCGACGCCGTAGCGCCGGGCGGCGTCGGCGATCGTACGCGTGCCGTGGATGTTGTTCTTGACCGCCTCTCCCGGATTGATCTCCATCATCGGCACATGCTTGTGTGCGGCTGCGTGAAATATGATCGCAGGCCTTTCGAAGGAAAGCAGTTGGTCGACCCGTCGAGCGTCGCAGATGTCGGCGACATAGATGCCCCGCGGCACGGACGGGAAGCGTCGCTCCATTTCGCGATCGATCTCGAAAAGATTGTTTTCGGCCTGTTCGAGCAGGACCAGTCGGGAAGGATTGAATTTCGCGATTTGCCGACAGAGTTCCGAGCCGATCGAGCCGCCGGCGCCGGTGACAAGGACCGTCTTCCCGCAGATATGTTCGCGGATCCGCTGTTCGTCGAGGTTGACCTGTTCGCGTCCCAGCAGGTCGCGGATGTCGACGTCGCGAATCTGGGAGACCGTGACTTTGCCCTCGATGACGGCTTCCATCGCGGGAATGGTCCGGAATCGAACGTTCAGGCCGCCGCAGGTTTCGACGACGCGGCGAAGAACGCGCTGCGGAGCGTTGGGCATCGCGAGAAGAAGCTCGTCGATTTCATATTGCTCGCAGTATTCGGCGGCGTCTTCGAGCGACCCGAGGACCGGTACATCGTGGATCCTCAATCCCCGCTTCGACGGGTCGTCGTCGAGAAATCCGATCACGAGATATCGCGATCCCTTCATTCGGTTGATTTCGCGCAGCAGGGCTTCGCCCGTGTCGCCCGCGCCGAGAATCAGGCATTGCCGGATTCCCTCGACGTTCGCGTGTCCGACAGCTTCGTAATAGAGACGAACCGCCAGGCGCGCGCCGCAGACGAATGCGATCGTCGTTCCCCAGTCGATGAGGAAGACGGACTTGGGATACTGAGGCCGGTTCGCCAGGAATTCGGGGTAGTAGTTGACGAAAACGTAAAACGCGAGAATGAAGAAGAACGCACTGATATGCGTGGCCATCATGATGGACAGCATGTCGCGCATTCCGACATAGCGCCACGTTCCGCGGAACTGCTGCATTCGCCAGAACACCATCATCTTGATGGCGACAACCATCGGGAGCAGCGGCACGAAGAACGGTACGAGCCAGTTGTCGAATCGCTTGAAGTTGAAATAGATGCCGAAGGCGGCGAAGAATGCAGCAGCAAACAGGAGGGCATGTGCCCCGGCCGAAACCGCATTGCGATAGTTACGAAATGCAGGCTGCGCAGCGTATGCTGATGTCGATTCCCCTTCGCTCATTGTCTCGTCACACGGATGATGATGTCGTCGTCGCGACGGCGCCGACGATCCGCCGGCCGCTGGTTATGATTTCTCGGCCCCTTTCAACGCGTTCTGCTTATCGGCGATCAGTTTCTTGAAATGCTCGGCATATTCGATGCTCGCTTCCAGTTTGTATCCCGCGTTCTCCTCAGCGATTTCGTCCTCAGGCGTCGATTCGCGCATTTGCTTCTTCAGCCCGTCGATGGCCTTATCGACGCTTGATTGCGCCATGACGAAGTCGCCGTTCAGGAATGCAAAATAGGCCTGCAGGAGATGGATGCGCGGGCTGTCCGTGGACCGGGCGGCCTCGCTGACCGTGTCGAGCATTTCGTCCCAATCCCGACTCTGACCGAAGAAGGCCTCTCGATCGATTTCGAGTGACTCCCAGGTATCGGCGCGCCGAATTCCGAGTTCGAGGCTGACGAGCGCCGTATTGAAATTACCCGATTTGTACGCGATGAGTGCTTCCGCCAGATAACCGCGCGGACGATTGAAGTCAATCTGAATGACGATTTCACTAGAGCTTCGAGCTTCGGCAATGAGCGCGTTCTGCTTTTCCCTGTCGTTCGTTTCCAGCGCCGCCCGGAAACTCGCCGCACAATCGCGGAAGGATTCGTCGGCCTTGTTCTCGAGCTTGATTTCCATGCGATCCGCCGCGCCGAGTTTCGGCGTGGAATCGTCCAGACTCAGCAATTCAGTCGTGTGACTTCGGCGGAGTGCGGCCAGAACCTCTTCGGTCGTCCACACGAGCGTGTCGTCGATGTCGATGTCACTGGATTGGGGCAAGTTGATCGATGTGTTGGCGATTTCCGACCGGAGTTCGAGAAGGCGATAGCCGCTGAGCCATCGACCGGCCTGATCCATCGGTCGGATGTCGTAGTTCAGCAAGCCGTATTCGCCGCTCAGGATAAGCGGGCGCGTGTGCAGGTTGCGCGGGTCATAGTTGGATCGCTGGCCGAACAGCAGGGTATTCGACCGGATGCGGTCCCGATAGTTCTCACTCAGACTTTGATTCAACATGAATTGCTGGGCGCGACGTCGGTAGTCGGCCCGTGATTCGACATCGTTCCCGAGACTCAGCTGCGCCCGGGCCAGGGCCGGCGAGCCGAGGATGGCGAAAACAATGAGAAGCGGGATTTTTCGAAGGATTCTGAGGCTCATTGGAGATCGCTCCAACTATTTAGTCCGAAACACGTTATCGTATCGGCATGGAATCGGCACGGCAATATTCTGAAATCGCCAAACGTGGGCGCATCCGCTGCGCACGGGGCGCCGGAATGGCCGATATATGATAGGCGGAGGGGGAAGTCCCAGCGTATGGCGCGCATTTCGCTTCTGACAATTTCGCTCGCCGCCAAGTGCCGACTGCTGTTTGGCCTAGCTGTCGTCATCATCATCACGGCGGCGTTGTTTGTGCCGTGGCTGCGCATGCGCGACCTCGTTCATGAGAACAACATCCAACAAGCACAATTGATGGGCAAACTGGCGGCGGCTCGCGTCGATCTTGGATCGGGAAATTGGAGCCTCAAGCAGCGTGCGCTCGAACAATGGTGGCCCAAAGGGGCCGTCGAGCACGGTCTGATGGGACCGACGCCGCGCCTCATTTCGATTCCCGACCCATTGCATCCGACGGCTCCGGGCGACGCCGATGACTACCTCAAAAGCGCAATATCCGCACTGGCGCAGGATCGAACGTTGACGTCCGCGCCGGCCACGTGGCGAACTGAGGGCGGTGTGATCTTTTATCGGACGGTATTGCCGATCCGTTCACGAGGCGGCGCCGTCCCCGTCGGCACGTTGCTCGGTGTCGTGAGCGTAGAGTTCCCGGCCGTCCGGGCCAGTGCGGCTCTGCTGATCAACTTCGGTCTGTGCCTGATGGCCGGTGCCCTGGCAGGCATTCTGGCTGTCCTGGTCTTCTATCTCATCACCAATCGACTGATCCTCTCGCCGGTGCTCGAACTGACTCGCGTCGCCGAGTCCGTGTCCAGGGGCGATCACGACGTCCGGGCACAGATCGCGACGGGTGACGAGTACGAAGAGTTGTCCCGCGCGTTCAACGCCATGCTGACGCACCTCCAATCGTCGGAGAACGATCTGCGCCGCATCAACAAGAGCCTCGACACGCGCCTCGAACAGCTTGCCGAACGAAACGTCGAGCTTTTCGAAGCCAACAAGATGAAGAGCCAGTTTCTCTCGAACGTGAGCCACGAACTGCGGACGCCCCTCGCATCGATTATCGGGTTCGCCGAGCTTCTGCGGGAGGCGTCGAGCGACGAGGGCGGTCGGCAGTTTCGCTACGCCGAGAACATCATGTCCAGCGGTCGAATGTTGCTCGGCCTGATCAACGACCTGCTGGACCTCGCCAAGATCGAGGCGGGCAAGCTGGAACTCCACGTGACGAGCGTTCAGTTGAAAGAGATGCTCGACAACCTGATCGACTTCGTTCGACCGCTCGCGAACAAGAAGAGTCTTCAGTTGTCGGCTGTCGTTCCCGATGAAGTTCCGCTGATCGAGTCGGATGCCGGCAGAATTCAACAGATCCTCTACAACTTGTTGTCGAACGCGATCAAGTTCACGCCCGAGGGCGGGCGCGTCGAAATGACGCTTGAGCCGATGGATGACGCGCGCGTGGCGATTCACGTTTGCGACACGGGAATCGGCATTCCCGCCGACAAGATTGAAGCCGTCTTTGAGACGTTCCGTCAGCTCGACGGCTCCGTGACGCGCGAGTATGGCGGAACGGGGCTGGGTCTCGCGATCAGCCGAGATCTGGCGCGGTTGCTCGGCGGCACCCTGAACGTGGCGAGCGAACATGGAAAAGGATCGACGTTTACTGTCATCCTTCCGATCGCACCGCCGGAGCAGACGAGCGTGACGTTGTCGCGCGGTATCAACCTGGCCTAGATGTGAACCGTTGAACGAGTCGACTTCACAATCCGGCGGACAATCGTCGATGCCGCAGATCGCCGCGCATCGTCGCGGCGCGGGGCGCCGACGTCGTCAGCTATTGCTACTCGCGAGCGCGCTTGTGGTCGGCGTTGCCATCGTCGAATTGGGATTCCGATACTGGGGCCCAACACGAATTCAACCGCGTCGCATCGAGCCAGGGGTTCCGTTCATCGCGCGGCCCGGCAACCGTCTCGAATACCGGCCGGGGGCGACGTTTTCATCCGTGTACGATCCGAGTGCGGATTCGCGGGGTTACTTCGGCGCGACCGGCCGGATTGACTATGCGATCAACGAATACGGCTTTCGCGGACCGGCGCCGATTGTTCCAAAACCGGCAGGCGTCGTGCGGATCGCATGCCTGGGCGATTCGTTTACGTTTGGCGAGGGCGTCCGCTACGAAGACACGTGGCCCGTCGTCCTCGGCAAGCGCTTGAATGCGTCGCGACCGGTTGGAAGCGATGCATACGAGACGTTGAACGCGGGCGTGCAGGGATATGGACTGCTCGACTGCCTCCTTTGGTACGGCATTCGCATCGAGAAGTTTGATCCGGATGTGATCGTGCTTGCGTTCTTCATGAACGACCTGATGGAGACGAAGGAGACGATCCGGATCAACGACGAGATGCATCGGCCCGAGGCGGTCAGGGGTCTTGCCAAATACTCGGCCGTCGCCGCATATTTTCAACGCCGGCGGCACGCGGAACAGTTGCAGGAAGCGTTCTTCCAATCCATCCGCGACAGCTTCGATGCGTCGGGATGTAAGACGTTGAATGACGCACTGTCCGGTCTGCACAACTACGCGACGGAGCGCGGCGTCCGCGTCGTGGTCGTGGTCTTTCCCGTGTTGTGGGGGCTCGACTCGGCCTATCCATTGACCGAACAGCACGGACTCGTCGCAGCGGCGTGCGTTCGGGCGGGCATCGAACACATCGATCTGCTGGACGTGTTCAGGGGGGAGCACGCCGACAGGCTGTGGGTCCATCCCACGGATCAGCATCCGAACGAGATTGCACAACGCCGGGCTGCGGAAGCGATCTTCGAGCTTCTCCGCAAAAAGTAGACTCAGTCTGACATCGGCCGCTTTTGCGTGTCTATAGTTGGAGTGAGGAGCGCTGTGGAAACTACGGCGCGTCGCGCAAAGGTTGCGGCGCAGCTTTGGATCGGCCGATATCAGCGCTGCGGCGCGGCGGTCGTGCGAATTTTGCCGTTTGTATTTTTGCCGCGGACCCCTATGCAATCATAGGCGCGCCGCGCGTCGGGAGGCCTTGCTTTATCGGATCGAATCGGCGCACAACGGAATCTTGCCTGCCAGTGTTGATATGGCCGCCCCGAGTGCCGATTGGGTGATATATAATTGAGTGGTCATGTTGGTGGAGAGCAGTAAAGGAGTTCTGGCGATGGCATCCTACGACCTACGACGCATCCTCGCGGGTTGGGATTATGAGCCCGGCCAGATTACCGTTCGAAAGGTGTCCGGCGACGACGGATCGGTCAAGATCCAGATGCGGCTCGACCTCGGTCTGCTGCAGATGGAATCCAAGGGCCGACCTGACGGGCGCCGACCGTTCGGCGAAGACTCCCTGCTCGACTATCACGAGAAACGAATCGCGAAGTACAAGGAAGGCAACGGCACGGATCTCGGATTCGAGCTGTCGCCCGACGAATGTCAGCTGTTGCGCGAGGAGACGGTTCAGTATTACCATCGCTACCTCGCGGAATTCGTTCTGGAAGACTTCCAGGCCGTCGAACGCGATACGGCTCGCAATCTGCGCGTATTGGATCTGGTCGTTCGCTACGGCCGGGATGAGCATGATCGCGCGTCGCTCGAACAGTATCGCCCTTATCTGATCATGATGAACACGCGTGCCCAGGTGCATCTTGCATTGCGGCAGGGCCGCTTCAAGACGGCGCTGGCGCGCGTCGAGGCGGGGCTGTCACGGATTCAGGAGCTCCTCTCCGACGTCGGTATGGAGGACGGGTTGGACGAATCGACGGAAGCGGGCATCCTCATGTCGCTTCAGCGGGAGATTCGCGCCAGGATGCCTGCCGATCCGATCCAGAAGCTGGAGTCGGAGCTCGACAAGGCCGTCGAGGAAGAGCGCTACGAGGATGCCGCCGTTCTCCGTGAGCGAATCGAGGCCATGCGAACCAAATCCTCCGCGAGCGCTCGCCGCCGCCGCAAGTAACCTCTTTTTCGAACTGTTGTCGCCTGACAGAATCGATGCGACAATTGCGCGCTCCACAAAACCAGGAGCACGCAATGTCCGACACGACGACGACGATCGCCGATCTCAAGCAACTCGTTCAGGCTTTTGTAGACGAGCGCGATTGGCGGCAGTTCCATACCCCGAAGAACTTATCGATGTCCATCGCGATCGAAGCCGCGGAACTGATGGAGCACTTCCAGTGGATCGCGTCGCCGGAGCGCGAGGAGGAAATCGCGCAGCACGATCGCGACGCTATCGCCGAGGAGCTTTCGGATGTGATCTGCTACGCCCTGTCGTTCGCAAGCACCATGGGTATAGACATCGCCGATTCGCTTCGCGACAAGATGAAGAAGAATGCCGTGAAATACCCCGCCGATTCCTTTCGCGGCAGATTCCGATGACCGGCGTTGCCGGCACAAGACACATTGTTTGAAGCGGCGTATTTTGCGGTTTTTTCCGCCGGCATGCCCGATTGGAGCGATGCGGCCGATGTTCCCGCGGTCCAGAGTCCGTGCACCGCTTGACGGTCCATCATCAGCGTCGTAGGTTTTTGGGTTCGTCACGGCTCCGAGGGGTGTTGCGAACGCCCGCGGGGCTTTTTTTGATTCGAACGAAATGCGACCCACTCGGTTTGAAATATTTGTCCTGGTCGTCGTTGTCGGTTTGGCGGCGTATGTCGTCGTTCCAATGTGGCGGCGAAGTCGCGCCCAGGCGATGCAGGCGACGTGCCTGTCGAACTTACAGACAATCGGCGCCGGCTTGTCGGCCTATCTTGAGGCGAACGATTCAACGTGGCCCTATGTCGGCAAGTTGCGGACATTCAGTCGATACGACAAGCCCTGGCCGATTCTTCCCGTCGCTTTGAAGTCGTTTGTGAAGTCCGAGTACGCGTATCGATGTCCCGCCGATTCGCGCCAGCTGAAAGATGATGCGTTGCGCGGAGAATTCGGCGCGGAGTCCACGTGGTATGCGACGGAAGGACTCAGCTACGAGTGGATCTGGCCGGAAGCCTATGCGGGGCGCCAAGTCGGTCACGAGGAACTATCGCGACTGAGCGGCCGCGGAAAAGGCCGGGCCGATCAGGATTTACTGAGGGATTTTGAGGCGTTCCACGTCGGTCTCGGAGGAGCCAATACGCTTTATGCGGATTTCATCGCTCGCCCCGACGTTGTCACGCCCTAGCCCGCGCGTGAAGCGCGAAAGCCGCAGCCGTTGATTGTCGATGGCGGCCGGCGCGGCATTGTGAGTCACTCTTATGATGATGGTTGAAGAAATCAACAAAAGCGTGAAACAGAATCGAAACTGGGCGGTCCTCGGCATCGGCGTCGGCCTGGCGCTGATCATCGGCTATTTCGGCTATGGAATCGTCATGGCCGTTGAGCAACCGACGATTCGCGATTCCAAACCGAAGGTCATCGTTTCGTATATCTCCAATCCGCGCGGACTGCGGAATCTGACGCGATTCGAGCAGCGCCAGTTTCTTGAAGAATGGCGCTTGTACCTGATGAGCGATGCCGATGCGAAAGAAGCATTGACTCAACATCTGAAAGACCTCGATCTCGATCAGCGAAAGGCGTTCGTCGAACAGATGGTCTGGCAATTCAAGGAGATCGTGGTTGACGACGCTCGCCAGTACAGCCGCATGTCGACGGCGGAGCGCAACAAACTCGTACAGAAGAAAGCGGAAGAGCTCGAAGGCCAGGAAGTGTTCGTTCGTGATCTGTCGAAGGTCTTTGGGAAGGACATCGGCGGACAGGACGAAATGCGTCGAATGGTCTTCGACATCACATCGCCGGAAGAACGCGAAATCTGCATGCCTTATCTCGATGCCCTTCAGCGCGTGCTCGAACAGAAACGCAGGCAGCGCCGCAACGAGGAAGCCGTCGCAAAGCCCTGACGATGGCGCACATGCGCGCTTCGCCGCCGACAGGACGCATTCACACCAGCAGCACATGCCGGGTAGTGAGTGCGGTTCACGCGTCGCGGATCACATCATCGAAGCGGCTTCTTGCCCCAGATTCGCCGCGACATGGCGATCTGGCCTGCATGAAACGTCTCGTGCATCGCGGCAGTCGCCAGCGCTCCGCCCTTTGTGCTGAACAGCGGATGCGGATCCGTCCCGGCGGGCGCGTCGAGATCCGCATCGGACATGTTTCGGATCGTCTCAATCACCTGGTGCTGCGTTTCGTCGAACAGCTTCCGGATATCCGGGATCGATGGGTACTTGCTCGCATCCGCGACCGGCGTGGAGCCCTTGCCGAATGTGTCCCGCAGCGCGGGGGCGATGCACGCGTCCGCCGATTTGCCGAGGCAGCGGACATGGACCAACGCAATCTGCGACGCCGCGAGATGGCCGAGCTGCCAGGCGACGTGACCGACGCCGGGGGCCGGCATCTCGAACCACTGGCCCTCGTCGATGTCCGCGATCAGGCTCGTCGTCCATCCGCGGGCCTTGATGATCCGTTCAATCAGAAAATCCTGCATTCGCATCGGTCGCACTCCCTTCGCCAACGGGCGACATCCGGGGAACGTCATATTCACAACTCGACGCGTCTATCCTAGCCGCGTGCCGCCGATTTTCACGCGACATCGCATTCAATCGACGCGGGGCCGACCGATGGGCGGCGGCGCGTTAGAATCCAGTATATGTGGTGGCAATACCTGATCGTGGCTGTTGTCGTCGGCGGATGCGTCCTGTATCTGGCACGGGGCCTCTTGCTTGTCCTGTTCGGTAAGAGCGGAACGTCGTGCGGCGGCTGCAACTGCACGATTGCCCAAGACGCTCAGAATCCGCGGCTCGGCACGAAACGAGATGTCGTGCCGTTGGGAATCGACCGCCGGGGCGACAAGACGGGAGCGTGATCAACCATGCAGACGCCGAGAGTGAACCTGAAGGGCCAAACGGCGATCGTTACGGGCGGCGGCCGCGGGATCGGTCGCGCAGTCGCGAAACGATTCGCCAGCGCTGGCGCAAACGTCGTCGCCGCGGCCAGAACGTTGGACGACCTGCACGACACGCGGAAGATGATCGAACACGACGGCGGTCGCGTCCTCGTCGTGCCGGGCGACGTCTCCGAAGTGACAGGGGTCGAACGGCTTGTCGAAGAGACGATGTCCGCCTTCGGCCGGATCGACGTTCTCGTCAACAACGCCGGCACGGCGCCGCTCGCGATGATCGACGAAATGGAGCCGAATCTGTTCGACAAGATCATCCGGACGAACATTCGGACTGTCTATCTCTGCAGCCGCGGCGTCTGGCCGCATATGGTCGAGAAGGGCGGCGGCGTGATCATCAATACAGCGTCCGTCGCCGCGTACGACGCATTCCCCGGCTTCGCGGCCTACGGCGCGGCGAAGGCGTTCGTCGTGGCCTATACGAAGTTCCTTGCGAAGGAAGGGGCGGACGTAGGTATCCGCGTTTACGGCGTGTCGCCGGGCGCCGTCGATACCGACATGCTTCGTGGTGCGTTTCCGGATTTCCCGTCGAACATGACGCTTGAACCGGACGACGTGGCCGCCATGTTTGAAACGTTGCTGTCGCCGGCATACCGACACAGCAGCGGTCAGACAGTGACCGTGTCGCGGACTCTGTGATCGTCGATTCCGAAACGCCTTATGCGTATCGAGCGCGAAGCTTCCGTCGCCATCGCGACGGATGCTTCTCGTAGTCCGGATCGTAGTGCTTCTGAGACCGGTACTGCTTCGGTGCGTGCTTTGCAGGTTCAATGCCCGACGGCAGGTTCAAACGAACCGTCTGGATTCTCATCTCCCCGCAATGTGCCGGCTGGCAAGCCAGGAGATTGGTAGCGGCGAGCGTCATCGCCAGTGCGATGAGCCAGCCGACCCGCTTGTGCGGTATCGCTAGCGACACGGTCTTTCCCCCCGAAATTCAGCCGCCCAATTCGATCTTCTGCCGGTCGCATTACGCGCCGGCCGCGGTCCGACCCCGGTTTCCGGAATTCAGTCCGCCGTGCCACATCGCGATTGGGTCGCCTGTGTTCTGATGCAGAATCGGCGCGTCGGGACCGGGGAATGAGGCTGGATCTTGACTGCGGACCTGGCCTTCGATGGCGGCTTCCGGCCCATGAATTCTCTCGGACGAGCCGGATATCAGTGTTAGTACGCGTGTTGTTTCATCGCATGAATGCCGATAGTGGCGGAAGCACTGCGGATGGTGGAACCCGCAGAAATCACCCTCGCGTTGAGAATTGGATGTGGATTGGACACTTCCGTAGCCGTCCTGGAATCCGACGGGACGGCAACGAACGGCATGTCCGATAAATCTAGGTGAAGCCGGTCGGATTGCGCGCCGGGACGCGCAGAAATTGCCGGCTTCGATTTGGTGACCCGGCTACTGGGGGAGTTGCGTTGATGACTGAGTCACGCAGAAACAAGAGACGGTCGATCGGGATCTGCACGCTGTTGGGCGTCTTGCCATTCATGTCGTGCGTTTCCGTTGCCGTGGGACAGGATCCGGACCTCGAGGCGGGGGCCTTGGCGTATGTCAAAGCGCTGGACGAAGGCCGCGTCGAGCAGCTGCGCGTTGGCCGAATCCTCCTCGGCTACGGTGTCGATCCGAATTCACCCGCCGTCGAAGGAGCGGAACTCTTTTACACGACGGATGAAGGCCGAACCTGGTCCGAGTTCATTCTCGCCAATCCGCTCGCCAACCCGGCGTCGTTCGATGCAACGGAAGACGGCCTCTACGGTTTCTCCTTCGTCCTTCACAGCGCCGGCGGATCGATGCCGAGACCTCGCGCCGGGTCCGTCCCGCAGCGATGGGTCATGGTTGATCGCGCCGCGCCTCAGATCGCAATCCGCAAATTCGAAACGCCGACGGCAGCGACCGACGGGCGGAATCTCGTCATCGGCTGGTTCGTGACGGATGAGAACAACAACCTCGGCCAGCGCCCCGTGACGATCTCCTATCGCCTGGCGTCGGAGTCCGTGTCGAACGTCCGGCTGATCGCCCGCGGACTGGATTCGCTCGGTGAGTATCGCTGGGCCATTCCGATGAACGTCAGCGGCGACATCGTGGTTCGCGTCGAAGCCGAGGACCGAGCCGGGAATCGTGACTACCTCGAGACGCGTTCGTTCGTGATCGACTCGGCTGTGAAAATCGCGTCGACGGTTCACGTGAATCAAACCTTGTCGCTCGCGTCTGTCCGCGATGCCGAGGAAAAGACTGAGAAATCCGCCGGAACCGTCGTCGTGGCGAAGGCATCGGAAAAATCACAGCCGGATCGCGTCGTCTCCGCGTTCGCGCTGTTGAACGAAGGATCGTCGGAGGAGATTGTCGTCGAAAAGGAGGCGGCGGAACGGGCGAGGAAAGAGTATGATCTCGGCACGTGGCACCGCATGCGCGGTGAATACGAGATTGCGATTCGGCGCTATCGCGAAGCGCTGGCCGCAAACCCAGGGTATTACCAGGCAAGAAATGATCTGGCAGGGACGCTACTTGCACTCGATCGCATCGACGAGGCGGCTCATGAGTACGAGCACATCCTCGAAAAGGACGATCGATATGCACCGGCCCTCGAAGGTCTGTCGCTCGCGCAGATCAAGCGGCGACGATATCGCTCGGCGCATGACACGCTCGAGCGATTGCTGCGGATTCGACCGAATGACCCGGAAGCATGGCTTCACTTCGGCGACGTCTGCATGTTTATGGGAGATCGTCGGGGTGCGCGGGAAGCGTGGCACGCGGCGACGGAATGCGATCGGGCCGCGGCGTCATTGAAGTCACGCGCGGAACGACGGCTCGCCATCTACCAGCGCGACCGACTGGGGGCGGCCGATTGACGAACAGGGAATTCGCATGGCGGCGGACAGCAACACGAGCGTATACGTCGTTTTCGGCGCCGATGACTTTCTGCGCCGCGGCGAGCTCAATACGCTGCTTCGCCGGCTGCTCGGCGGTGAGGCCGACGGCCTCGGCCTGACGACATTCGACGGCGCCGGCAAGGACTGCGAATTGTCGAGCGTGCTTGATGCCCTGCGCACGCCTTCGCTCCTGGCGGGAGAAACTGTCGTATGCGTTCGCGATGCCGATGAGTTCGTTTCAACGCATCGCGCGCGGCTGGAAGATTACGTCGCGGCGCCGAGCCCCGACGGCACGCTGGTGCTTGAATGCCGGTCGTTTCCCGCGACCACGAGGCTCTATAAGGCGATTCGCGCCAACAAGGGCGTGATCGGCGTTGAAAAGCCGAAGGGCTGGAACGAAATCCGCCAGTGGATGACGTCGTGGATCGAAGACCGGGCGAATGCCCACGGGTGCACGCTCGAGCGGGGCGTCGCATCACGGCTCTACGATCAGGTCGGCGACGATCACGGCGTATTGGATAACGAAATCGAGAAGCTGGCGACTTACGTGCTGCCGGGCAAAAAGATCGGCATGGCGGACGTCGATGCGCTCGTGGGGCACTCTCGCGAGCAGACGGTCTTCAAAATTACCGACGCCATCGCAGAGCGCGACGCCCGAAAGGCGCTGTCGCTCTGGCAACAGGTGTTGGCGACGGATCGCGCAGCGCCGTACAAGGCGATTGGCGGATTGGCGGCCGGTTTGCGAAAGCTCGTGCAGGCCAAGGCGCACATCGCCGACGGCGGTACGGCTGTGTCTGCGAAAAAGTTGTTGCGAATATTCACCGATGGCGGGAGCCTGGAAAAGCAGCTCAAGCGTTTCTCATATCGCCAATGGGAGGACATCCTGTTGCGATTGCTGCGAATCGACTACGGCTCGAAGTCGGGATTGGGAAACGTCGAAGAGGCGATGGAAAAGCTGATCGTGGATTTGTGCGCCGCATGATGACTGCGACGCCTGTTGTAAGGGATTACAGCCATGTCGAGACTCAATGGCAATATCAGTCGGATGCAGATTGCGGCGATCATCGCGATCGCTGCGGGCATGGGATGTTCGGACGCCTCGTCGAATAATTGGAACAAGATGTTCGGCAAGAGCGACAATCGTCGCGTCGAGCCGCGCGGCGCCGATGCATCGTCTTCCGATCGCCCCAAACCGGGAACGACGGCGGCGAAGCCCGAGACCGCGACAAACGACTATGCGTCACAAGAGAAGACGCCCGACAACAATGCCAATGATCGCGGCGATCCGGCGGCCATTGAGCAGTATGCCTCCAATTTGAATCCGCCAAAGGGGGACGGACCGCGCATTCAATCGAATCGACCGGTGGCGGAGAATCCGAATTCGAACAGCGGTTCGCCCGCGTTCAGCTCGTCGGATTCGAATGCCAACGTCGGCAACACGTCGTCAATGTCGGAGACTGGCGCATCGCCCGTCCGAATGGCGGCGGATCGGCCCGCAAACAGCGCGTCGCCGTCATTTGACAACACAGAGTCTCGCCGGCCCGTGCAGCCCAGCAACAACAACACGATGTTCCTGAATTCGTCGGGTTCAACGCCTTCGACGAACGGCGGCAGTGGCAAGCTCCCGACTGTCGAGGACCGGGCGTCGCAACCGCAGCCGATTAGCAGCACGCCGAGAACCGACGTCGATTCGAACGACGGCGCTCCGGTGATCAGCCGCGTGACGGCTCGACCGGCCGAGCCGTCCGCGACGCGAATCGAAGGAGCGATGCGATCCGACAACGCAGATCCCGCGGGCATCGCACCCGCGACGGCGCAACAGCCGACGGACGACGCCGCGGCGCGGCGTCAGCGCGAGATCACGTCGCAGGAGGCGATTGTCGCGAAGGATCCGACGAATATCGAAGAGCAATTCAAGCTGAGAACGATGTACCTGTTCGAAGGTCGCGACGACGAAGCGCTGGAGCCGATTCGCGGCGTCACGCCCGATGTTCAGGAGATCATGCTGGCCCAATTGCGATCGCTTCAGGCGGCGCGGAGCGGCACGAGCCGCGATCCCGCCACGTGGGCCAATCGCCAGCTCGAGGCGATGCGCGTATTGCAGGACAAGCTTCGGGCGAAGGCGGATCTCCAGGTCCCGAAGGTCGAACTCTGCACCGAGATTCGACAGTTCGGCGTCTATACGCCATTTCCGTCGTCCGACTTCAAGGCCGGCGTGCCGAACGACGTGCTGATCTACGTCGAGGTCGACAACTTCGAGAGCCAGAAGGCGGCCAGCGGCGAGTATCGCACGCTGCTCAGCGCCAAGCTCACACTCATGAGCGCCGACGGCAAGGAGCTGGTCAGCCTGGACGAACCCAACATCGAGGATTTCTCCCGCGGCGTGCGTCGAGACTTCTTCCTCGCGTTCGGTCCGATCACCATTCCCGCGACATTGCCGGCGGGCGAGTACGTCGTCAAAGTCTATATCGATGACAAGCTCGCGGGTAAGACCAACAGTAACAAGACGAGCCTGCGGCTTGTGCCGTAACGCCGCGCTGTCACACGACTTTCCAAGTAGAGACGCAACGTTGCTGTTCGACGATCTCGGTTCGACGTCCTGGCACAATCGCCATCATCGCGTGTTCGCGCAGCTCGACGAATTGCTCGTCGCGGCCGGCGTGAGCGACTTGACTGTCGTAATCGTCGGTCCCGGCGGCGTTACGCGACCCATGTCGCCATTTCTCAACGATGCCGCCCGCACGAACTCGGCGGCGAGGAAAGTCGTCGGCGATCTTGCAAGATACTCGGATCAGCTGCTCCGCCGTCTGCCGTTCGTTTCGCTTCGCTCGCTGGAGCCGATCGAACTGGACCGCGCACTTTCCATGCCGCATCGCCTGATCGCCGTCGATCGCTCGGCAAGACTGCTCGACGCCGTCCGCAGGGATCTGCCGAACGCGGAATGCAAAGTCATCGACATCGCACGGCATGCGATCGACGCGAGCGCGGATCTTGTCGTCGCCATGAATGTTATCAGCCGATTGGGGGACGCCGCCCCCGCGGGCGTGCGCAATGTCATGGCCGCGCTAAACGGCGGCGGTTGGATCGTCATGGATGACCGATCAGCGCGGCAGCATCTCGTCGACAATCACCGCGTTTCGCAGGTCGGCGAAAAGACCTATCGCGTCGCCCCGTCCGACGGCGCCAGGAAATCAGTCGTCCCGTAGTATCGTGGCGACGGTTCCAGGGCGCGACGATCAACGAGCCCGGCCATGTATGCTGTACGGTGCGAGTCAGCCTTGATCCTCATGGAAGCCCAACGTCATGCTTCGCGTTGATTTCACCAAGCGCCGCGCCGCCTTCGAGCTGAAGGGCGAGTTCGAACTGCCGGAAGGCGTTCGCGCGCTCGGCATCGTCGGTCCGTCCGGCGGCGGCAAGACGACGTTGCTGGACTGCATCGCCGGTGTGATTCATCCGGACGCGGGCAGAATCGAAGTCAGTGGCGACGTTTGGTTTGACTCGGCGACCGGCGTGTGCAAACCGCTGCGAGATCGACGTGTCGGTTATGTCTTTCAGGATGGTCTGCTCTTTGATCACATGTCAGTGCGCGAGAATCTCGCGTATGGCGCGCGAGCAAACAAGGATCGCGGCGAAGTGGAACGAATGGCGAGCGATCTGGGGATCGAGTCGCTGTTGGACCGATCGCCGAGAGATGCATCGGGCGGCGAGCGTCGTCGAATCGCCATCGGTCGCGCCTTGCTGAGCGATCCGCGCCTGCTCCTGTTGGATGAACCGTTGACGGGGTTGGACGGCGTGACGGCGGGCCGTCTGTTGGTGTACCTTCGGCGCGTGCTTCAACAGAGGAATGTGCCGGCGCTTTACGTTTCTCATTCGCCAAGCGACGTTATGCATGTTTGCGAGCGGGTCATCGGAATCTCCGGCGGCAGAGTCGTACATTCGGGCGACGTGGCATCGGTGCTCTCCGTCTCGGCGTGTACTGGACCGCGCGAGCTGAGCGAGCTGCGCAGCATTGTGGACGTCCGCCTTGTCGAAACAGACGAATCGGAGAGAGCGAGCATCTTCGAGACGGAACGTGGCGTTCGGATCGTAGCGCTGGGCGGGGCGGATCTGTCAAAGACCGCTCGTCGCTGCGCGGTAGCGATATTTGCGAGGGATGTGGTATTGGGTTCGAATGCGCCGCAGAGCATCTCGGCCCGCAACGTGTACGCGGGCCGCGTGCGACGAATCGAGAAAACGCCGACGATGGCCGTGTTGGAGGTCGACATCGGGTTCGCGCTCTTCACGGAAGTGGGCTACGGCGCGCTCCGCGAGATGTCGCTGGCAGAAGGCAGCGAGGTTTTTGCATACTTCAAGGCGTCGGCCGTTCAGCGTTTGCTGTGAGGATCGCGCGCGGAAGTTTTCTGGAAGGAATGAAGGCAATCAACTGCATGACGGGACGACGGGAGTCAGCAACTTGCAGGCTTGATGATGGCGCACATCGCGCCCGTGCATCGAGGGATTCGGAAATCCGGGCCGAACTCGTGAATCTGGTTCCGCTTGAATTCAGCACGCTCGAATGTCGTCGTATCGACGATTACGCGGCCTTCCCGCCCGATGGTCGCGGCCAGTTGCAGGGCCGTGTCCGTCGGATGGCCAAAGACGCGGCGCAGCATATCAATGACGTACTCGTATGTGTGTTCATTGTCGTCCAACAGGACGACATGAAAAGGCGGTATGCCCCGCTGACGAGACCCCTGAAGGTGCGGCGACGGACTGGATTTTCTGAATTCGGATTCGGATGACATGGGTTCGCTCCGTGCGAATGACCGCATTATAAACAGGTCGATATGGCCGCGCCCAACAAATTTTCGGTTTGTCGAGATTTTTTTGAGAAGGACCCTTTTTGGACACGCAAAACGCGAGCCCGGATGTGATTCGTGACCGCAGTCGCCGCCGGTCGATTGCCGCAACCGTCGCTGTGGTCGTCATCGCATTGTCCGTCTATGCCTATCAGCGCAATCGAATGCCGAACGTTCCAGGCATTCCGCAGATGTGGAAATCGACAGGTGTCGACTATGCGAACACCGACTCCGTTGCGGCACTGCGACACGCAGATGGCGGGGTGCGCGTGCTCGCGACTGCCAAGTGGGGTGACTACATCGATGTCTTCGACGGTCTGACCGGCCGAGCCGTCACGCGAATCGGAAAAACCGGAGACAACCCCGGGGAATTCCGAAGACCAAACGGGATCGCGATCGCTCGCATAAGCGCGCCGGCTGCATCCTTGGAAAGCGATTCCGCCGACAGGCGCGCGGGATCAGTTGGATCCGCGATCGTCGTCGTCGAGCGCGAAGGCGCGCGCGTGCAAATACTGTCGGCGGACGACTACCACCCGATGGGTGTCGTCGGCGCGGGCGTGCTTCATCGCCCCTACGGTGCGGCGCTTTCCTATTCGGAAGCGGACCCGCTGCTGTACGTCACGGACTCAGAATGCCCGGCGCAGGAAACCGTCAGTGTATTTCGACTCGTGATGACGGCCGATGGTGTGACGGGGACGCTTGTCAGGAGGTTCGGCGACGACGGCCCCGGCCAGATACTGAAAGCGGAATCCATCGTCATTGATGACGAACTCGGCCGGGTACTGCTGTGCGACGAAGATCGATCGCAGCGAAATGTGAAAGTGTATGATCTGAATGGCCGCTTTTCCGGGCGCACGTTCGGCGACGGCATCGTCGTCGGCGATCCGGAAGGGATTGTCATCGTCAAGGCAGTCGCCGGCGATTTCATCCTGCTGACGGATCAGCGTTCGAAGATCACGATCTGGCACGCGTTCGATTGCTCGACGTTGACGCACGTCACGTCGTTCACAGGGCAGCCCCGTATCGCCAACACAGACGGTATCTGCGTCTTTCAGGGTGAGTTCGAAACGCATCTCGAAGGAGCCATGTTCGCCGTCAACGATGACGCTGACGTTCGCGCCTATGACTTGCACACAATCATCACGCTGGTTGAAGGTGCGCGATCACGCGAGCCCAAAGGCGCTAGCGAGTGACAAGTTGATCGGGCGCATGCGACTTGGAATTTCCCTGGTCGCTCAGCAACGGCGCCGCCGGCTGCCGGCGCTGCGATGTGTGATAGTCGACGGCCTTCGGTCCGCGCGATTCGTCGAAGAAGTTGACGAGCAGGCTGTAGAGGTAGTCTCGACAATAGGCCGCGAAGCCGTCGTGTCCGCCGCCGTGAAACATGACGCAGGCGACGTTCGGGTTGGGCGTGTCCGCAATGAACCTGGCAATCTCCTGTGCATACGCCAACGGATCGTTCGCGCCGTGGATGATGATGACGGGCATGCGCGCCCATTCCAGCTTCGGCTCATACGGCAGATCCTTGTAGGGCGCAAGCCGCAGATAATTGAGCCCATCTTCGACGCCGTCTTCGTAACTCAGGCAGGAATTCGAGAACTCGTAGGCGATCAGCTTTCGAAGGCTGCCGGTCGGCTCGCCATGCTTCTTGCGTGCGACGCGCCGTGCGACTGTCGCCTGAATGCTCGCCAGAACGGGGTTCTCGATAAATGCGTGCGGCGTGTCAAGCTCGTCCATGATGCGCTCGAATTCCAGCGTCGGTGAGATGGCGATCACCCCGGCTTCATAGTGGCGGCGATTTCGATCGAATTGGGACTGACAGTCCGCCACGCGTCGCGAGACCATCGGATCGTTCGGATCGCGACCGTCCTCCCATGCTGCCAGCAGCGCCGTGCTCGCGCTCCAACTGAACCCGATCAGACCGGTTCGCTTGACGTACTCCTTGTCCTGCAGCCACTCGGAGACAACCAGCAGATCGGGCGTCTCGACGACGCTGAACGTGTAGGCGTTCATCGGGTATTTCGCTTCCGCTTGCCCATGTCCGCGAAACTCCAGGGCCAATGCGTGGAAGCCCTGGCGGCGCAGGCCCATGCAGATATCCCGCGCACGCGTTCGCATGTTGTCCCCGAGAAGCCCCGGCATCACCACGATGCAATCGGCCTTGATCGGATGACCGTCGCGCATCGCCAGGCCGAGCCGGCCGGAAATCGACACGCCCGGGTCCACTTCGATCCAGACGTCTTCGAATCCGTCCCATTCGGGGGCAGGAACCTCGATCGCCTCGGTGTCGCCCGTCACTTGGGCCGTGTGCATCAGCCCGCTCAGGTTGCCGATCGCCGTATGCAGGTATTCCGGCTGCTTGTTGAAGTAACCGAAGACATCAATCGCGCAGCCGTCCGCGGTCGTCAGGTCATTCGTCAGCAGGGGTCGATATCCAGACGAAGGCACGAGATGTCCGAACTGCTTGTGGGCCGCTTCGAGCCATTGCCGTGGGTTCGGCCGGGGGGACTCGCCGTTCGACGCGTCCAGCCGGATGATCTTCGATTCCACAAACGGAAACGAGCGCTCGTTAAAGCACCCCGTCAGCGCAAATAGTGCCGTACACATGAGTAGTGCCAATCGTCGATTGCCGGGGCGCTGTAGATTGCCGCCGTTCTCCCCGCGGACGTTCGCCGGGGTATCAGGCGATTTGAATGGACGGGTCCGATGGATGAAGCGATTCTGGGCGTTTAAGTGCATCGGCAAAAGGTATCATGCGGCCCGCGGTTCGACAATTCGACGGATCACGCCAACCAACCAAACGGGCTCGTGTCTGCTCCCCGGGGTGTGAAATGAAGCCAACGGCGACGGATTCGCTTGCCTGACGTCGCCTCGCGACGGATACTATGGCGTGATCGATGGCCTTGGCGGCGAGGAGATCGCATCGCTGTGCGCCGGAATGCAGCATATTGTCGCACAAGGGATTGGGAGGTTCGTGGAACATGGCAACGGCGGAGATTCGGGCCCTGCATAAGGAGCCCGAGAGCAATCTGATTCCTTTGTTGCTCAACCTGACGGCATTTGGTCTGGCAATCGCCACGCTCGCCTCCGGTTGGCCCACGGACCATTGGCTATGGACGGCCGGCGTCATTGTGGCCTTGGTGTATTTTCAGCACTGCTGGACGACGATCTTCCACGAGGACGTGCACTACACGCTCTACAAAGGCAAGTGGCACAACATTCGCAACGGCATGATCGTCGGAACGCTCCTCGGCGTGCCGTTCAATGTCTACCGACAGGTGCACATCCGCCATCACAATCGCATGAACGAGCCAGAGGACTGGGAACTCTGGCCTTACTGCGATCCGACCAAGTCCCTCAGGTTCAGGCGTGCTTTTCTTTTCTTCGATATCCTCCTGGGCGTCTGGGTCGGTGCCTACATCTACGGCCGCATCTTCTTTGTCTCCCACTCACCAATCAAAGATCCGAAGTTTCGCCGCCGAATCTGGATGGAATACGGCATCATTGCCGTCTTCTGGGGAACGATCTGGGGGCTTGTCATTGCGAACAGCGCGTGGCTCCTGTTCGCCAAGGTTTACCTGATTCCCGCATTCCTGACAGGCATCGTCCAGACGATTCGCAAACTGACGGAGCACCTGGGCCTGCCGAACGGCGATCCGATGCGCGGCGCCCGTACGGTCATCACCAAGGACCCGATCGGCAAGGCGTTTTCCTATACGAGTTTTCATATCGCGACGCACGGCGTCCATCACAAGTACCCGCAGATGCCGCACGGGCATCTCGCCAAGGCGTTTGAGGTTGATATCGCCGAGCAGGCGGAGAACGCGAGTGATGATGGTGCGCCGGTGTTCCCTAGCCACTTCCGCGCGATGGTCGACATGACGCGCTACTTGGCGTACCCCGGAATCGGCGAGAACGCTCGGCGGGACCGGGCCGAAGCGGCGGCGCAAAACTGAAGGAGCGTTTTCGCGACGCACGTCGCGATTGCCTCGACTCTGCGAACCAGAAACGTCGAATCCCAATGACCCGGAACCCATTCCCGAATCTGTATGCAACGCTTGTCGGCAATCTGCGAAAGCCCGCCGAGGTGCTCGCCGAGCAGCGCGCCCGACAACTCGGCATTCTCCTGCGCCATGCCTACGAGAACGTGCCGCTTTATCGATCGCTGTGGGACGCCGCCGGCGTTCGCCCGGACGATATTCGCTCGCCCGCCGATCTGCCGCGCCTCCCCATGATCGACAAGGAGTGCATCGTCGCCGCCGGCAATGATGCCGTCGATCGCAATGTCGATCCGGCCAGCCTCGATGAGATGAGCACGAGCGGCACCTCCGGTCGCGCCATCACGATGCGACGCGAAATTCGCGAAATGCGCCTCGTGCGACGCTCCTACCTGCGATCGCTCTTCTACAACGGCGCTCGGCCTTGGCATCGCAATGTGACGATGGCCAGTACGTGGCTCTCCAAGAAGAAGGGCCTGTTCATCGGTCTCGTCGCCAAAACCCGGCATATCTATCCGAAGGATACGCTCGATCAGCAGATCAATACGCTACGCGAATTCAAGGCGCGAAATCTGATGGGCCAGACGGGCGGTCTGTACCTGCTCGCTCGTGAGATTCTGCGCCGCGGCGAGACGTTTCCGCTCAAACTGCTGGCGCCGACCGGCGCGACGCTGATGCCGCAGATGCGACAGGCGATGCGCGACGCGTTTCAAACGGAACCGCGCGATCTTTACGGCGCCGTTGAACTCGGTGCGATCGCCTGGCAGTGCAAGCGCGGCAGCTATCACATCGACGCCGATCGCACGCTCGTCGAGATCGTCGATTCAGATGGCAATCCCGTGCCCTCGGGGGAGACCGGCCAGGTCGTCTGCACGACGCTCCACGGTTATGCGCTTCCGCTGATACGCTATCGGCTGCGCGACGTCGCGTCGTTCTCGAACCAGACATGCGAGTGTGGCATCCGGTTTCCGTTGATGAACGCCCCTCAGGGCCGCATCAACGACTTCCTGCCGACACCGACGGGCGAACTCGTTTCGCCGCATTATCTCTACCATATTTTTGATCATGTCGGCGGCAGCCCCGTGAAGGAGTGGCGCATCATTCAGCACGCGCCGGATCGACTGACGTATGAATATGTGCCGGAGGATGACTTCAATTCATCGGCGCTCGAAGGCGGCATGAACGTGATCCGCGAGCGCTTCGGCGCCGGTGTCAACGTTCGGGCCGTGAAAGTGGAGAGCGTTCCAATGACGCCCAACGGCAAGCGGACCTGCATCGTGTCCGAACTGGACCCGAACGCGATCGGCGGGATGCGGCCGTGGGATATCGAGGCCCAGGCGGGCATGTCACACGATCTTGCCGACAAGTACGGCATGATCGCCAAGTAAACAGACAGCCGGCGGGCGTCCTTCGCTCGCATGGATCATTGAGGTTTGCGCGTTGCAACTGCTTCTGGACATCAAGGCGTTTATCGAACACCTGCCGTCCGTCGTGACGATGGGCATCGTGTTTCTCTTCGGCGTGACAGTGTTTCATATCCTCGAGCGCATCTATCCGCCCGTGTGTCCGGCCTACAAGACGGGCCCCATGCGAAAAGGGTACCTCGCGGATTTCACGGCGAGCATCGTCGAAGGCCCCGTCATGTACGCCCTGACGAAGATGCTCATCTACTGCGTCATCATGGAGTTCCCCATCCTCGTCGACGGCGGTATGTCCACATGGCCGTGGATCCTGCAGGGCATCGTCTTCCTGCTCGTCAACGACTTCGCCCGCTATTGGATGCATCGCTGGCATCATGAGTCGAATTTCCTCTGGCGCTTCCATCGCGTGCACCATACCGTCACGCAGATGGACGCAATGAGCACCTTCCGCGTGCACCTGTTCGAGGCGGCATTCAAATACGGCTTCATCGTCCTGCCATTTCACTTCATGCACTGCGACAAGTCCGTCATCGTCCTCTACTCGACCGTCGATATCCTCAAGGGATTCTGGCACCACGCCAATGTTCGCACGCACATCGGCAAGCTGAACTACATCTTCAACTCCGCCGAGCTGCATTGGTGGCATCACTCCGTCGAGGCCAAGGGACAACTTGCGAACTACGGTTCGATCCTCTCCATCTGGGACTGGCTCTTCGGGACCGCCTACTACGAAAAGGGCGTCTGGCCCGAGCGGATCGGCGTCGAAGGTATGGACAACTTCCCCGAGACCTATCACGAGATGTTCGCCACGGCGCGCTTCACGGATGAACAAGTGATCGAACGATTCGGCGGCAAGACCGATAGTGAATCAGCCGCAAACGAAGCACAGGAAACGAAGCCAACCCATCTCTCCGAAACGCCCCGCAAGGAGCCTCCGCGTTCCCCTTCACCCGCAGCGAGCCCAAACGCCCTCAACCCGGGTGCCACTGCTCTGTGAGCAATGCAGATGGCGGGAAAACGCCGTTTGCTCGTGCGAGATTCCTTTCTCGCCGGGGTGTCATGCCGACCTCAAATGTTCGGCATGTCGGGTGCCACTGCTCTCAAGCAGTGCAGGCGGCGAGCAAACGCCGTCGCTCGTGCGACAACCCCTATTCGCCACGAATGTGGCGCAAAACGATCCCGTAGGGATCAAATGAAAATAGCCCACCACCTTCAGCGGTGGGTCACTTTGTACGCCGAATAGTCCTGCCGTCCCGGAGGGATGGCGCGATCTGCATCCAGCACCGTGAACTCATCCTGTCCCTACGGGACGAACTACGATCGGTTGCGCGACGGCACCCAGCGTTGAAAACGCTGGGCTATTCTCACTGAATCCCTCCGGGATTCTTCGCCGGGTGCCATGCCGACCTCAAAGGTCGGCATGCCGGGTTGGCGACTCGAGTGCCACTGCTCTCAAGCAGTGCAGGCGTCGAACAAACGCCGACTACACCCCATGCCGCCGATCCGCCTCATTCTGCCGGCGCGTCGCCTCTTCAAGCATCCGCTTTTCCTTCGCCGTCAGGCTCGCGATCCCCTGTTGCTTCACTTTGTCGAGAATGGCGTCGACCTGGAGCTGTTCCGCGGCTTCGCGTTCGCGCGCGGCGCGCCACTTACTCTGATTGCGCTGCGATTTCCACTTGGCGAAAAAGCCCGGTTGTTTCGACTTGCCCGACGATTTGTCCAGCGTCGAATAACCGCCTGAGAAGTCGTAGCCCATGTAGCCGTCTTCCGTCGAGGCGCCGGCCTTCGCCATCATTCGCTCCTGGTAACACGCCATGTAACCGAGGATCGCGATCGCGATCAGCATGTACTCCCGAATACCCAGTGCATAGAGGCCGACGAGGACGGCAATGACCATGCCGATGGTGCATGTTACCATCGTGGCCTTGTAGTATCCAAGGGGCCGCCAGAGTGCGCAGTGAAGCATTCGCCCGCCGTCCATGGGGTACATGGGCAACAGATTGAAGATGAAAAGTGCCGAGTTCGCCCAGATGGCGACCTGGAGAATGAAGAAAAGGTACCCGCTGCCGGAGAACGGCGGAAGAACCGCGTAGTATGGGAAAGATGTTATCCCGATGATTGAGCCGCCCATGGCCTTGAGCACGATTGTCGCGATAAGAATGATCGCGACGTTGACCAGTGGTCCGCAAATGACCGTGATGAACTGCGGCTTGGGTTGTCTCGGCGCATCGACCGAAGCGAGTCCGCCCAGCGGCCACATAAGTATGTCGTGCGCGCTGCCCCCGACCCATCGCGCCGCGAAGCAGTGGCCGAATTCGTGCAGGAGAATCGAAATGAAGAAGACGCCTTGAAAGACGATTGATTCCAGTCCAGGTGCGCGGAGGAAGTTAAACACCATGAACAGGAGCAGCGTGATATGCACGCGAATCCGTATGCCGAACAAGTGCCCGATCGCCGGCGACCAGTTCAACGGATTGTCGGCAAACCGACCACCGCCGCCGCCGCCAAGCCCGCCGAATCCGTCGGCTCGTCGCGTCGGATCACCGCTCGCGTAGTCTCTGTCCTCCCAGCTCATTCAGTCCTTCCTTCGCTCATGTTCCCATCGAAACAGCGCAACCAGCGTCTTGGCGTCCGTGATCGTCCCGTCCGTCGCCATCGCCATCGCTCGCTCGAACGGCACAAGTTCGACGTCGATGTGCTCGCCGGGTTCGAGCCGTTGGGCCGTCTTCGCTAGTCCTGTCGCGACGTATGCGAGGATCCGCTCGTCCATCACGCCGGGCGACGGATGCAGCTCGCACAGCAACCGGATCTTATCGGCCCGATAGCCCGCCTCCTCCTCCAATTCCCGTAACGCCGCCGCATCAGGCAATTCACCCGCCTGGTCGAGCGTCCCTGCGGGAAGCTCCCAGAGCTCGCGCCCGAGCGTGTGTCGAAAGTTCCGGATCATCACGATGCTGCCGTCGGTCAGCACCGGCAGAATCACGACGGCCCCGGGATGCCGGATCAGGTGCGTGTCCCGGATGCCGCCATCTCGTGTCTTGATAGACCGACGAACGACGCGGAACTTCCGCGTCTCGAAGATCACATCGTCGGACATCGGGGATCCGTGGGCGTGCATGCGAGAATTATATGACGTCCCCCGGCCCCGCGTGTCGTAATTCTAAGTATCGAATCAGCAACGAGTTGTAGTGGCTCGCCTGCGCGATTCAAGAAGACGCGCGAGGCGCGCCATGCTCCTCCTCGATGCCACGCCGCGAGCTGAAGGTCGCGATCCACGTATCTCGATTTGGCGGTGCGAGTTCGAATCCGAGCCGCCATCCTGGTTCAGAACCGCCATTCAAATTCTGAGCCGCCCTGTCCCAAGGCAACGTGTCGCGAGCGTGTGACAGCGTAATCGTCACGCCTGGGGCGTTCGTCGTGCCTCCCGATACTAACGAAAATGCGATGAACGTCTCCGGATGGTGCTGCAGCCCGGAATCCAGCAATCGTGCCACTGGGTGCTTACCACCCAGTGCCCGCCGTGAGGGTCGGATCGCTCCCGCCCGACGCGCCGGGCACGTGTGAGGTTGCCCGCCCGAGCGGGGCCCCGCCCGAAATCGGTCGGGGCGATTGGGTCGAATTTGCGCGAATTTGCGGCAGTTTGCGGCCGTTTGCAGAGTTTTTTCTTGCAACGGCATCGATCACGAGGTGCGAAGTGTCGTCGGTTGAAGTTTTTTTGACCGTTCTTTATGGCCTCCGACGCGCGACCGGCTGGCGGGCCCGAAACCGGTGAGGCCTTGAAGGCCCTCAGGATCCCGCTATGATGTGGGGCTCGATTAATCCTGCGGCATCGCCGCGACTGCGAGGCAGAGACCATGAAGGAAGGCATCCATCCCAAGTACCACGAAGATTGCACAGTGACGTGCGGTTGCGGGAATTCGTTCACGACCGGCAGCACGCTCCAGAAGATCACTGTGGAAATCTGCTCGGCCTGTCATCCGTTCTTTACGGGAACTCAGAAGTTCGTCGACACGGCGGGCCGCGTCGAGAAGTTCCAGAAGAAGTTCGGTTCGAACTACTTCAAGCCCAAGACGCCGAACAAGGGTTAGCGACAACACAGAACATTCGACACGCCGTGGTTTCCGTGCGCAGGAGGGCGCATGGAAGCTGCGGCGTGTTTTGTTTTGTTTATCCTCTTGTCCGGCAGTCTGCCGGTCTCGTCAGTCCGCTCGTGCGTGCATCTTCTCTCGCGCGGGCGGCGTGAATAACGGCGAACGGCCATCGTGAATTGAGACGCACATGTCAGAAACGCTTCTATCTCCGGAGTTCCTGCACAAACTCGATCGCGTCATCAAGCGATGCGACGAAATCAATACGATGTTGGGAACGCCCGAAGTGGCCGCCGACTCGACGAAGCTCGTGAAACTGTCGATGGAGTTGGCGGGCCTAAAGTACATGGCGGACCCCTATCGACAGTACCGCAAACTTGCCAAGCAGATTGAAGAGAACGAGTCGATCGTCAACGACCCCGCCGGTGACGCCGATTTCAAGGAACTCGCCGAGGCCGAATTGCCGGAGCTGATTGAGAAGCGCGACGCAATCATGGAAGCGCTGATCGACAGCCTCATCGTGGGTGATGACGCCCGCGTCGCCGCGATCATCGTTGAAGTGCGAGCGGGGACGGGCGGCGATGAAGCCGCCATCTTTGCGTCCGATCTCTACGACATCTACACGCGTTTCGCATCCATCCAGGGTTTCAAGGTCGAACTGCTCGAGGCGGCGCCGTCGGATCATGGCGGATTCAAGGAAGTCATGTTCAGCGTTAAAGGGCCCGGCGTCTTTACGTGGTTCGGCTACGAAGCCGGCGGCCATCGCGTGCAGCGTGTGCCCGTGACCGAGACGCAGGGCCGCATCCACACGTCGGCCGCGACTGTCGCCGTTTTGCCGGAAGTGGAAGAGACGGATGTCGATATCAACTGGAGCAAGGACGTTCTCGAACACGTCAGCCGCGCCGGCGGTCCCGGCGGTCAGAACGTCAACAAAGTCGAAAGCGCCGTAAAGCTCGAACACATCCCGACGGGAATCACGGTCTCGATGCGTGACGAGAAGAGCCAGCATAAGAACCGGGCAAAGGCGCGGCGCATTCTGGCGAGCCGCATCAAGGACCACTTCGAAACGATCGAGCGCGACAAGCGCGACAGCGCCCGCAAGACGATGATCGGCTCGGGCGATCGCAGTCAGCGCATTCGGACCTACAACTATCCACAAAACCGCTGCACGGATCATCGCACCAATCAGAACTACTCGCTCGAGAAGGTGAGCGCCGGCATGCTGGGTCCGATTATCGAAGACCTGCGGAAACTCGAACGGCAGCGCCAGATCGCGGCGACGTAAAACGTTTTTCCATTCCTTTCGTTCGGTCAGCATTCCACGTTCGCTCATTGAATCGGCGTCATGCCCGTCTTAGGCGATTGCACCCGTCGCGAATGCATGGGCAAGTGCGTTCGATCGCATGTGCGAAATGTTCTGATTTGCTGCCGATTCCGCGGCCGGCGGCGCTTGGGATAATTGTGACAAAGATGTAGTATGAAGGCTTTCCCAAGGCCGACGCCGACAGACTGATCGGCATTCGATTCAGGAGGGACTCGTGTCCGACGAAATGCACTTGAGCGGCCCCAAGACCTTTGTCACCATCGAGGAGCACATCCTCGGGCAGCAGCGAAGTCATCCGACGGCCACGGGGTCGTTCAGTTGGCTTCTGTCCGGCATCACGCTGGCGGCGCGGATCATCTCCGCGAAGGTTCGGCGGGCGGGAATCCTCGAAGTTCTGGGCGAAGCCGGAGATATCAACGTCCACGGCGAACAGCAGCAGAAGCTGGATATCCTCGCGAACAAGACGATCGAGCAGTGCCTCGGCTATCGCGGTAACGTCGGCATCCTCGCGTCCGAAGAACTGGATCATCCGAAAGTGATGAGCGGATCGAACGGAAAGTACGTCGTTATCTTCGATCCGCTCGACGGCTCAAGCAATATCGATGTGAACGTCTCTGTCGGAACGATCTTCGCGATCTTCGAGCGGGACACAAGCAACTTCAACGGCGAAGACCCGCTGAACGATGTGTTGCAACCGGGACATCGGCAATTGGCTGCGGGCTACATCGTCTATGGTTCGAGCACGGTTCTTACCTATACGACCGGCGAAGGCGTGCATATGTTCACGCTCGACCCGACGGTCGGCGGGTTCATTCTCGCACAGGAAAATGTCCGCATGCCGGATCGCGGCAAGATGTTCAGCGTCAACGAAGGAAACTGGAATTCCTTCCCGCGCGGCATCCAGGAATACCTGAAGTGGTGCAAGAGCGATGATGCGGGGCCGTACACGGCTCGGTACATCGGCTCGCTCGTCGCGGACTTTCATCGAACGCTGCTACGAGGCGGCATTTTTCTTTATCCGCCCACGGCAAAGTCGCCGTCGGGCAAGCTGCGCCTGCTGTACGAAGCCGATCCCATCGCATTCCTCGCCGAACAAGCCGGCGGCAAGGCGACGGACGGTCAGATGCGCATCCTCGACAAACAGCCGACATCTCTGCACGAAAGAACGCCGCTGATTGTCGGCAGCGCTCGCGAAGTCGAGCGTGTCGAGGAGTACATGCGGAAGTACGCCGAAGCGCCGGTCAGCAGTTGATCGCTTGCCGTAACCTTTCACGCGTCGCCGCGAAGCGCAACACTTGACTACCGGCCTCGAATGACGCCGGCATCGAGCATGCGTTGCCGCCACGATGGCATCTGTGAGACTTCGACCGATTCCCAGAGTCCACGCTTAGCTTTAGCGGCGCGTTTCTCGAGATCGCGAAAGCGCAGAGCGAAGATGTGATCGAATCGCCGATCGGCGTAGGCGAGCCCTTCCTGCAGGAGCACTTCGTTCAGCATCTCATTTGTATCTTCGAAGTACGCGTATGCGAGGAGCCGGCCGTACTTCCCCCTTGTCGGGCGATTGGGATCGAGCGCGATTCGAATACGTCGCCCTTCAAGATGTTCCTGGACGAAATCGGCGGCGTCGCGACCGAACCAGTCATCCGCGTCGCCGATTCGATGTGCGATTTCAGGACAGTCGACGCCCCAAAGGCGGATGCGAGTGACATCGGCGTCGCTATCGGGAATGTCGATGTCGAACGTGTCGCCGTCGGCGACATGTACGACAGTGGCGACGGCATTGCCGTATCGGGATTGGTCCGATTCCTGGCGACCAAAGAGACCGGCGTGGTCAATGACGGACAGGATTGCGACGGCGGCGACGACAATCGTGAGTCGTGGCGTGGTCATCGCTCGCGGCTCCGCCCTTGACGTCGTTACGTCGTGGGAATGTCCTTCTCGCTGATCTTCAGCGACTCCTGAATTGCCTCGACGCGTTCGCGATCGGATCGGCGAACCGTAATCCCCGTGCGGGGCAGATTCATGAAACGAATGACCTTGTCTTCGTCGATGAGCATGTACGCCTCTTTCGCCTCTTTCTCCTCCTCGGTCTCTTCGTCTTTCTTCTTGTCCGGTTCGGTCGGCGGCGGCGTATTCTGAACGACATCGACTTTGTCGGTCTTGCTCGGATCTTCAACGCTGAACTGCCAGTCGATCTTGACTTTGGTGCGGCCGTCTTTCTTCTTGTCCACTTCGTATATCGATGTGTCAAAGTTGCCGCTGATGACTTGATAGGTCGTCAGTGCGAACTTGTCGCCCGGGTCGAGCTTCAGCTCACCCATCAACGGTTCAGGGAGAAAGACGGCGTTGACGTCCTTGTATTCGAACTTGAACTTCTTCGTTTGCTTCCCGTCGAAGAGCCTTCGCTGAAACTTGTCGTTCTTGATCCGCGCCCGATCCTTGACGTTTCGCTTGCCGCCTTGCGGCGTGATCGTGTCCATCTGGTTTCGCACTTCGACCGGCTTCCAGTAGCGATCCATGATGACCATGAGTTCGCCCTTGCTCCAGCCGACTTGTACGCCGTTGTATCCAAAGCGAGATCGGTAGCGATAGAACCGTTCGCCTTCCTTCGTCACGGTATCGAGCTTGATTTGATACCAGCCGATCGGCGTTTCCTTTTGCTCGACTTTGTAGTAGAGGTTCATGTCGAGATCGTCTGGTATCTCCGGGAGCGACTTGATCCGTTCGGCTCCTTTTTCGAGGAGTTTGTCGATCTCCTGGTTCTGGGCGAGCGCCGGGGCGACGGCGGCGAGGCAGAGAAGAATTGAGATTCCGAGCATTCTGCGGAACATTGATACTCCTTGTGGGTCTTCCTGGTCGGCAGGTTTGGGTCGTTGCGAGCTGCCTGCGTCGGTCCATTATAACTGGCGGCGTCTGCGGACATCGACTACGGATTCGTAGGTTCCTCGCTTGTGTTGGCGAAAGCCGATCCGAGTACCGTTCGGCATGAACGGGGGCTCCGGAACCTGTCGAGAGTCGGTCAGCGGATTCGCTTGTTTGCGGCACCATTGGGGCGGGGTATTTTCATAACCCGTGTATTTGTAATTCGTTATGGATAATCGCCCAGCGAGGTAAATGGTGATTGACACATCTGTAAAGTGATATTAGTGTGCGTTTACAGATGAGTAAAAAGATATCTAATCGGATGCCGTGGACACTGGACGCCCAGATGTTCCTCAGGCTGGATGAGGCCAATCGCTTGCTGAAGGCGGTTCGCGCGGAGGGGACGGAATCCGAAATTCCCGATCCGACGCGGATCGTCGATCAGTTGATCATCGAGTGCCTGATCTTCTCGGGTCTGCAATCATCCGAGTTCTGTCGGCTGAACGTTGTGGACACGTTCATCGGGACGGGGCGATCGTCGCTGCTTGTTGTCGGAAAGCGCGGACGACGTCGCGAAGTATTCGTTCCCGAGCGGGTCAGCGAGTTGATTCAGCTGTATGTCGAGAAGATCCGGCCGCGATACTTACCGGTCGACTGGGCCTCGGATGATGTCCGCAAGGCGCTGTTGCTAAACGAGCGGCATCGACCGTTGACGCGCCCCACGTTGTATCGTCGCGTGTTGAATATTCTGGATCGGCATGGCTTCGGTGACCGCGGGAGCATTCAGCTTCTGCGGCATACCTACGGATACCTCGCCTATCTACTGACCGGTTCGAATCTCTTGTTTGTTCAGCGGCAGTTGGGCCATGCACATCCGATGGTGACTGCCGTCTACGCGCAATTCGTCGAGGAAGATTATGCCGCCATTGCAGACGGACTTGTCGCCGGCATCGACGCTCGAATCAACAGGTAGGCTCGTGGAAACGGATTGAACGCAAAGGGAGTGAGCATATGTGGTCTGATGAGCAGCTTCGCGAGACATTGAACGACATGTTGGTGGAAGTACTGGCGGTCGAGCCGGAGGACTTGGCGCCGGATGCGCGGTTCTTCGAGGATCTTGGCGGGGAGTCGATCGACGTTCTCGAGTTGACGTTCCTGGCGGAAAAGCGATTCGGTCGTCGCGTTGAATTTCAGCGCATGGTTGCAGCCGATGAACTGGATTTTGATCAGGATCGGCGATTGACAGAGGCGTCGATCGCGAAGATCGGCGAGCTGCTTCCGTTTATCGATCTGGCCCAATTGCGGCGCGATCCGCGAGCGGAATCGCTTCCACGGCTTCTGACGGTCGAGAATCTCTTCCAATACCTGCGGCAGATCGTCCACTCGCCCGCGTCGGGGCCCGCGACTGCCTGATGTGTGACACGCAATTCGACCTGAACTGCGCGCGTGGCATAATGATGCAGATGAAGACGAAACGGCCGGACAGATTTCCGTCGCGGCGATGCGCCATTCATCGACTAGCTCCGTGCGTTGGTACGGCGATGCTGTTATTCGCCGCTGCATCGTGCGAGTTGCCGATCGTGTCATCTCCCGCCGTCGATGTGACAGGCGGTGCATCGTCGTTGCGGGTTGGGGCGGCGGTCGTTTCGATCACACCGGAATTCCCAGTGTACATGGCGGGTGGTCTTCCGTATCGGTTGTCGCTCGGGGTCCACGACGATCTTACGGCGCGTGCGATCGTGCTGGAGAACGACAGTGCGAGAATCGCCCTCGTGGCGGTTGACCTGATCGGTATCAACTACGACGACGTTGTACGCATTCGAGAAGCGATCGCAGAGTCGATCTCGGTTGATTACGTCATTGTCGCCGCGACGCACACGCACAACGGCCCCGACGTCATCGGGATCTGGTCGCCCGATGTCGTCTGCGCTACGTCGCCCTATGTCGCGTTCATGCGGGAACGCGTCGTCGAGGCTGTTCTTCGCGCGGCGGGTAGTGTTCGCAATGCGACGTTGCGCGTCGCCGTCGGCGACAGCGGTTCGCCGCCGTTAAGCCGAGACACGCGCGCACCGCGCGTCATCGACGACACGCTTGTCGTTTGGCAGGCGCTCGATGCTTCGAGCGGTGATGCGATCGTGAGCTGTGTCCACTATGCGTCACATCCGATCCTCATCTCGACGCTCAACTTCGATATTTCCGGGGATTTCCCATACTGGCTGCGCGACGCACTTGAAGTTGGGGCGAATGTCGGAGGGATTGACGTCCCTGCACTGGGCGGCATCTGCGTGTTTTTCAACGGCGCATTGGGAGGTCGCATCACGCCTGCTAACGCGCCGAAATCCCTAGACGGCGCAAGCGTCGATCCGGCGCATGCCGGTGCCCAGGCATATGGACTGACTTTGGCGCAACGAGCGAGCGGTCTGTTGGATGAATCAGGGGCTGACGTCGAAGGTCCGATTGATATTCGGGTTTCGAGCAGACCGATCGACGTGCGTGTCGAAAATGCGGTGCTCAACCTGGCAATGCGGGCGTGTTTCGTGGATCGCGCGATTCGAATCGATCGGATTCAGAGCGAAGTCGGGATCGCGCGCGTCGGACCGCTGGAGTTCTTCGCTGTGCCGGGCATGCTGTTTCCCGAGCTTGTGACCGGCGAGCTCCTGACGCCGGAGGGCGTGGATTACCCCGATGCAGCGCCCGAGCGGTTCATTCGCGACTTCGCATCGGCGGAAATCCCCGTGGTCGTCGGTTTGGCGAACGACATGCTCGGTTATCTGATTCCGGCATCGATATGGGATTCTGCGTTTCCTTATGCGACGACTGACGGTCGCCCGCCCTACGGGGAAATTGTGTCCGCCGGTCCCGGTACCGCCGGGGTTGTGATGTCGGCGCTGGCTGAGTTGGGTGAGTAGTGTCGGCGCCGTTCGCGGGCCTAGTCTTCACGGTTGCTGAGAAAAACGAAGCTGTTGGCGCCGTCGTACTTGGCCAGTGCGTTGTTGCTGAAAGCACTCATGACGACGACTTTGCGGGGGCGGCCCTGGACTTCGAAGTATCGGGCGGCGAGTCGCATGAGGGATTCGCGCATGGCGTCATCCTGGTTTTCCCAGTTCGAGGCGTCGATTCGCATGATGCCGCGCCCGGGATCGACAGAGTGAATCGCGCCGTTGCTGGTCGCCGCGTGCATGGCATTGCGTACCTGTCGGCGATACTCAGGCGTGCGACGGCTGGTCTTCCAGCCGAGTTCGATCCGCGGTGACGTCGCCAGAATCGTCCCGGCGATCACGAAGACTGCGGCGACGCCGACCCAGAGGGCGGCCCTTCGAATGGCGGATACCTGGTGCAATGCTCGATCTCCTGCACGTCTGAAGGTCGTCGCAGGGATTATCGGCTTGAATGTCTAGGCGATTCAGTAAACCCCGGCTCCCGGATACGTGCGCATTGAGAAGTGCGATATGCGTTGTGGGATGGCGGGATGTCCGAGGAGCTGGGAGCGCGGCATGCCGCCCGACGCATGGCGTCAGCCGGCCTTTGCGAGGCGCTGGAACGCCATTTCGAGTCGATCCTTGACGAGTTGCATGTTGGCCGGCCGGTTTTCGCGCTCTTCGGCGCAGCAATCCTTGATCAACTTGAGCAGGGCGGGATCGAGATTGCGCTCCGCTTCTCGCCAGTTGGGATCGATGGTCGTGGATCCGCCCACCTGGAGCCGGTTCAGTGCGGTCTCGACGGTGCGTCCCAGGAAGATCATGTGCATCGTTGCGCCGAACCCGAAGACATCTGTGCGACCGTCGAGCGCGAGCTTCTTGACCTGTTCCTTGGCGATGTAGTCCTGCGTGCCCTGAATCCGGGGCTTCTTGTGGTACATCGGGCAGGCCTGCCCGAAGTCGATGATCGTCGGGCGACCGTTCTTGCGGCAGAGGATGTTCAGAGGTTTCAGGTCCGCGTGAACGAAGCCGCGTTTATGGAGTTCCTGCAGGCCGTCGGCGACGTGCCAGAAGATCTTCACGAGTTTGGCCTGGGTGGATGTCTTTGCGTAAACATCGAGTTGGACGCCGTCGATGAACTCGAGAATGTTATAGGTCTCCACGGCACGGAACCCCTTTTTGATGGTTCCGAACTCATACGCGGTCCGCAGCGCGGGATGGCTGTTGTCGAGACCGATCTCGAACTCCTGCTTGATCTGTCGAACCTGGGAGTCGTAGTTTTCGGCGCCGGCTGCGATGGACTTCTTGCAGTAGACGGCGTTGTCGCGAACATCGCGCATGAGCGACACTTTGGTGCCGGCGCCGACGCCGACCTCGCGCACATACATCAATGAGTCGAGCAGATTGCTCATACCACCCTGCCGAGCAAATTGTCGGGCTGTTCGTAACACGTCACTGATCTAGGCGGCCTACCCAGGCCGTGTATTACGCACCATTCCGTGAATGCATTTCCTGAACAATATCGGAACGTGAATTCACGGAATCTGCCGGTTGATCCCGGAAGGGACCGGCGCATGTGGGCGCTCAACCGCAATGCGTGTCGTCGTCGAAGGTCATTCCTGGAGAAACGCCCAAGCCCTTGTGTGGATTGCGTCTTTTTTTCTTCGGCCGACTCCTGCGGCCGAACACGTTGTATTTACAAGGTGAGGGCGCGGCCCGGAGGCCAGGCTGGATGGGATAATTCTGAATATTGCCAGGAATACGCCGCTGCCTTCGACGATGCCGGGCCGCTCACTCTGTCGAAACTATCTTACCCCTGTTCTTCGGTTGTTTCCAGATTTCCGCATGTCGGAAATTGGGTGACATTGTGGGATCCGTTCGTCGGCGGCCTGCGGAGGATTTCCCAACCGTGTCGCTGACGGGCCGGAATTCAATGGGTTGCGCGGATTGGCACGAACCATGCAGCTTGTTTGCCGCCTCGCGACGATGCGGATTCCGATTTCCTGCGTTGGGATCCGAGGAGCGGATGAAGATGAACAACTCAGACCGATCTCATCGCCAGCGCACGCGGACATTGCTGGACCGCGTGTTGCTTCGATTTCGAGGGCTGATGCGCCGAATCGGGGAGCCCCATGTTGCCGAGCGCCATGTCGGCGTCGTCAGTCACTTGCCGGCGTGCTATTCGGTTGAATAGGCGCCCTCGGGCACGGCGCACTCGGACAATGAACGGGTCCTATCCGCATCATGCGGCAGGCAGATCGAACTCATCGCCCCGGAAGGTCGAGCCCAGATAGGCGTCTCTGACGATCGGGTCGTTGATCAGTTCGCGGGGCGTCCCCTCTTTGAGAACCTGGCCTTCGTGGATGATGTAGCTGCGATCCGTCACTTCGAGGGTCTGTCTCACGTTGTGATCCGTCAGCAGGATGGAGATTCCCAGATCACCGCGAAGGTGTTTGATTTCCTTCTGAAGGTCCTGCACGGCGATGGGATCGACACCGCTGAAGGGCTCATCGAGCAGGATAATGTCCGGCTTTGTGATCAGGGCCCGGGCGATTTCCAGTTTGCGTCGCTCGCCGCCGGACAGCGTCCGAGCTTCCTGCTTCGCATTCTTGAGCAGGTCGAACTGCTCCATCAATTCGTGGGCGCGCTTCCGTCGCGCCGTGCCGTTGAGTCCGGGCATGAGTTCGAGAATGGCCAGCAGGTTCTTTTCGACCGACAGCCTGACAAAAACGCTACTTTCTTGAGATAGGTAGCCCAGACCGCGCTGGGCGCGTTTGTACATGGGCAGGTTGGTCACGTCTTCGCCGGCGAAACTGACGGTGCCGCCGTCGGGCGTCACGATCCCCATCGTCATTCTGAAGCTCGTGGTCTTGCCGGCGCCGTTTCGGCCCAGCAGCCCCACGATTTCGCTCTTTCCGACGTGGTATGAAACTTTGCGAACGACGGTGCGACCGCCATACGCCTTGACCAGTTCTTTCGCTTCGAGCAGTGCACCTGCCATAGTCCAGAATCCCTGCCGGGAGGCATTGTTGATAACTTGTGGCGAACATTCACAGACGTGAATTGTCGTTCGATCGCCCGCTCCCTCGGTTCAGTGCCGATTTCCGTAGTTTCGGCAGAATGTAATCAATCCGGGGGAATCACGGAACAGCGGATGTGACAAGGAGTTAGGCCTTGTCCGAAATCGGCCATTTTCACAGCCGATCGCGACGATTCGTGTGAAATCCTCCCCTACGCGTCGGAATCAGCGGTGTCCCATAACAATGCGTCGCTTTCTTGTGCATAAGTTGTGTGTGGTTGTGAAAAACGACGCCATTCTTGGGACGCCAACCTACCGGATAAATCGCATGCGACCCACGTTGGGAATCACTCCAATCGTGCTTCGCGAGAATCGCAGACCGCTCGGCCAGTAAACGAAAAACGCCCGTCCGATGAGTTGATCCGCGGGCACTGTGCCGCGTTGGTAGTCCGGTCGTTCCTTCAGGAAGTGGCTCGTGATGACCCAGAACCGGGAGTCCTGGCTTTGCGGGCTGTTGTCTCCGCAGCAGAAATACTCAGGCGGATCGCTTCGCAGAAATATCGGATTGCCCTTCGTGCCCCAGGCCGGCTCACCGCCCGCGTGACCTTCCGGATCGTACTGATGTGTGCGCGTCGTGTAGTACACATCGCGATCAACGCGAAGATGTCGCAGTTCGACAGGCATCGATCGAGCGCCGATGCTGATGCCGGCCTTCGAGTAATAGTCATTCGGTTCGGCGGCGTTACGCAATCGCATGATGAGGTTCGTGTCGGGGCCGTATTGCTCGTCGTCGGTCGCGACGATTTCCGTGCCGTCAATGTTCAGCGAGACGCGATAGTCGAGATTCTGCAACTCGAACTGCATGGGTTGGCGAGCCGTCAGCGGCCGCGGCAACTTACCGCTGGCGAGCTTGCGCTGAATCCCCTCACTGTTCCGGGGCAGTCCCGTCATGTCGATTCGATCGAGCTGGACGTCGCCGTTCGCCTTGATCGAAACGTGAAACTTGTCGGGCCCCTTAGAGATGCGAAGAGCCAATTCGCCTTCGTTTGACTTCGGCGTCACGACGAATCGCAGCCTCACGTCTCCGACATACGCGTACTTCAGCTGGGGATCCTGATCGATCGAAACGCTGTTGTAGCCGTAGTGGTCCTGGATCGGTCGGCCTCGCAGCTCGACCCAATGCCATTCAGGATCTTTCGGCTGGAATCGGACGACAGGCGCACCCGCGCTCCATGAGCCGCTGGAGTCCACAGGTTCCCATCGGGGCGGGTCAAAGTTGTAGTTGCGAATGTCGTCAGATGGAGGCGGCGGAGGGTAGTCATTGTCGTAGTGAAGCATCCACAGCGACTCCTGCGCCAGTGCGGTCTTTCGCTGGATCTTCAGATGCTTGCTGAGCCGGGCCAGCGTGTCGTCCTGCAATTCGCGTTCGGGCTCGGGCACACGGAGTATGTCGAGCAGGTCCTCCGGAATGCGATCCGCGCTGGCCGTGTAGATGTCGCCGTCGATGATCTCCAGCACCTCGCCAGGCACGCCGACAATGCGCTTGATGTAATTCATCTCGCCGTCTTGCGGATTCTTGAATACACCGACATCCCATCGTTTTGGCCCCAGCAGTGAGCCGCCGATGTCGTAGGGCCACTTGAGTACGAGAATACGATCGCCCGCGCAGGGGATGATCGGTTCACTTTCATTCAGACTCCGATTGCCCGGCCCCTCGTAACCGCAATTCGGGCATTCGACGTTGAACTTGCTAGCCAACGTCCCGTTCCGCCGTTGTTCGCCATTGACGATCACGGGCTCTTTCAGACCGTAGGCGAAGGCGTATTGGCAATAGGCGCAGCGATGGTTGGCATGCATCCCGCGAAGCGACGGCGCCATCGAGCCGGTCGGTATGACGAATGCCTCCACGACGAACGCCCGAAAGACGAACGCCAGGATCAAAGCGACGATGATCGACTCAATCGTTTCCCGAACGCCCTCATTCCGGGGTGGAATGTCATGGCGTCCGGGGGCCGTCTGGTCTATTTGTTCATTCAATTCTGACTTTGACATGCATGGATTCCCAACGATGATCTGGCTCGACGATACGAAGGCGCGGCGACAGGGTCAAATTCGCGTCGGCCGGCCCGGATAACGGCGGATCGCATGAATGTCGCTCGCCGCGGGTCGAACTCCATGGGTGCATGTGCGAACGCCGTCGATCGCGACAGTCGCTACCCCTATGGGTACGCATATGTCAGACAACGGTTTACTGAATCGAAAGTAACGACCCGATGGGGCGACGTATCCATTTCATCATCAATCCCATTTCCGGACGACGCGGCCGGCGCCGACGTCACTTGGATAGATTCATGGAGCGTCTGTCGGCCGAGGGGCACGACGTCCATGCGGCATACACGCAGGGCCCGAAGGACGCGACCCGGCTTGCGGCGGAGGCCTGCGACGCGGGAGCGGACCTCATCGGTGTGGCCGGCGGCGACGGCACGGTTCACGAGGCGGTAGAGGGGCTGATCGACTCCGGGACTCCGGTTCTCGTCATTCCGTGCGGGACGGAAAACGTCGTCGCCAAGTACCTCGGAATCCGTTTGAACGCGTCAAGGTTGTGGGATATCTTCACGGGCAATGGGGTCCGGGAGTTTCGTGCGATGGAGGCGAATGGGCGTAACGTTCTATTTGTATGTGGGTTAGGATTAGATGGTGAGATCATTCGCGCCGTCAGCGGAAGGCGGAAGGGGCATATCTCCTATTGGACCTACGTGAAGCCCATCCTCAACGCCCTGATTCGGTTCCGCAGCGCGGACGTGAGTCTAAATGTCGATGGGAAAGCTGTTTACAACGGACCTGGCCTAGTGCTGATCGGCAAAGTCCCGCGTTATGCACTCGGGTTGAAGGCCTTGTGGCGGGCTGATCCTGCCGATGACTGGGTGGACATTGCCGTGTTTCCCCGGCGCCGAGCGATTCCCTTGATTTGGGACGCCATTCGCCTCCTGGTCAATCCGCGTTGGCGCTCTGCAAATGCCTATTACGCGAAGGGCAAGACGGTTCGATTGACGTCCGACCGGCCGATGCCCATGCAGATGGACGGCGAATACGCGGGGGAGCCGCCGCTGGATGTTCGGTTGACGGGCAAAACTGTGCGGTTCCTGGGGGCGATCCGCAAGCTCGATGCCTGAGACGCGGTCGCATTGTGCTGCCAGGGGCTATTTGGATTAACATTTGGGGCCGCCGACTTGCACTCCCGGAAATGGTAAACCTGAAATGAAAGACCGATTTTCTTCGATTCTGGTCGTGATGATCCTGGCCACTTTCATCTGGACGGCGTCTCGCCCAACGGTTTCGGCGGAGGATGAGCCGTCAAGTCGCCCGGCGGCGGTCGCGTCGGAGCCGGACTCGACCGGCGGCGATGAGATCACGATTCCCGGTATGCAGCTTGACGAAGCTGACGCGATGCTGATGACACACTATGCACGTCGAGCGATTCGCGCCGGATTCAAAGGGACGGCTGAGGGCGGCGAGCCGTACGTTCCGCCTTCGCTCGAGGGGAAGACGGGCGTCGTGTACGTGACGCTCTGGCGGGGCGGCGTCGAGATGGCGGCGGCGAACAGCGATGAAATGCCCGTCATCAGCGCGACGATGGCAGCGGCTGCTGCTGCGGGGAAGGCGTTGAAGTCTGATCACTTAAACGACCCGACCGGTTGTGAGGACTGCGGTCTCGAGATTGAGTGGATGGGCCCCGATGAGCCCATATCGCCGCCGTACTTCCGCGAAGGAACGACGTATACCGCGGATCTGCTGGGCGCCATTGATCCCGGCGTGAATGGCGTCGCCGTTTCGTTTGACGGAAAGAAGGGGCGAACGCCTGCTTCTGAGATTATCCAACGTCATTATTCGCCGGATGTTGCGATCATCGCAGCAGAGGGGAAGATCGGTCTCAGCCTGGAAGATAAGCTCCTGCATCCGGAGAAGGTCAGTTACTTTCGAAATGACTCGCTTCATCTCTGGCAGCCGGATGCCAAGGCCAAACCCGAACGGCTGATTCGAGGCGAGCTGTTGGTTCGACCCGACGCCGTGACGCCTGACAACGTGGATGCGGCAATCAAGCGGACGGGCGACTACCTGCTATACCGCCAAAATTCAAACGGCGCATTTTCGCACGAGTATGTGCCGAGTGCGGATCGGTACCTGAACAAGAGCGACGCACTTGTTCAGTTGCGTTCTCTTTACGGGATGTCGCGGCTTGCGGCATACCGCAAGGACGCCAAATCGGAGCAAGGTGCTGCCAACGGGATTGCGGCGTTCTCCAGGTATCTTGAGGACCTGAATTTCCAGATATCAACACAGGAAGGCGCGAAAGTTGCGCCTGGCGGCGGGCGGATCCTGTACATCCCCGGCCACGAAAACCACCTGGAGTCGACGGCCTACCTCATGCTGTCGATGGCCTCTGTGCCGGATCACGCAACGTATGAGCCTGAGATGCGCGGTCTGACGAAAACGCTGCTCTACGCCCAGCTTTCAGACGGAAGCATGCGACTGATTCTGGGTAAAGCGCCGGAAGGACCACCGACGGCGAAGGAGGATCGTGCCGGGGCGACGGCCTTGGCGGCGCTCGCGCAACGCTATGCCCTGACGAAGGATGCGAATATCGATACCGTTATGCTGGAGACGCTGGGGTATTACACATCGCGGGCAAATGACCTCAGCGCGGACGCCTCGGCGTGGCTGATACGGGCCTACGCACAGCAGTACACTCAAACCGGGCAGCCGCGATACGAAGCGTTTGTGTTCATGATGGCGGATCGATTTGCGTCGTTGCAATTGACGCCTGAGTCGAGCCCCTCGCCCGAACTCTGGGGGGCGATTGCGCCGTCGAAGTCGATATCTGCCGAAGCGAAGACAGCCCTGTACGTATCAGCATTGTCCGACGCTTTGCGAGTTGCCCGACGGACCGGCGATACGGAGCGCGTCCGCGTCTATGAACAGGCGGTATCGCTGGGAACTCGATTCATCATGCAGCTTGAGTTCAGCGAAACGGGCGCCTATTACGTTCGAAGCAAGCTGGACGTCGTCGGCGGCATTCGCTCGAAGCCGTGGGACGCGAATCTGCGAGCTGATCTTTGTGCGTTCGGCGTCGTCACGTTGATCGATGCGCGGACATCGTTGTTCAGGAAGTAGCGCGACGAATCGCCGCCCGCAGATTTCAATTCGAACGGGCATGGATTGCGCGACTCGTGATGATCCGCAGCGCTCGGTGCGATTGCGAAATGCACATTTCTGCCGCTTCTCCCCAAACAAAATCTGGCTACTCGACCAGGTTGTTACAGACGCGGGCTGACAATCCGCGTTTGTAGGGCTGCCAGCAGTTTTTGCCGACTGTCGCGGCTGCTGCGTCCGAGAAAAATGCGTCAACGCAGCGGCGCATGTTCCGCCGATATTTTACATGCCTGACCCGGGCAACATCCGCCGACCCGCAGTCGAACACGCCATTTCGGCGTTACTCGGATCGTCGGTGGGCGACGTTCGCTTGCCGATCGAAAGTCAGATCGGGCGCAGGCAGAGAAGAGAATGTCAGCGGAACCGCAAGCACAACTCGAACCCGCCGCGCCTGGGATGTTCGCGCCGTTGAAGGGCCGATGGCAGGTGCCGATGTTCGCCGTCGCGCTGCTGGTCTTTGGGGCCGGCGTGGCGCACGTCGTGGTTTCGCACGAAACGCTGACGTTCGAGCAGAAATGCGAGAAAGTCGATGCGCTCGTATCGCGACGCGCGCTGACTCGGGCTCATGCCTACGTTCTCTATCTATTGAAGGATGTTCAGCTCCCGGCCGTCGAGCGGGCGGAGCTCCATCGTCGCCTGATCGGGATCACTTACCAGGTCGAAGTGCCGCAGCGCAATCACGACAAGGAAAACTGCCTCAGCATCATCTTGAACTTCAAGACGGCTTCGAATCTGGGCGCGACGCCGACCGGCATGGACTGGTACGCACTGGGATGCGCCTATGACTGGAGCGGCCGGGGGCGCGATGCGATCGGCGCGTATCGGCAGTCCCTCGTCGTGAACGTCGAACGCCCCGATCGCGTCCGGCGGCGACTCGTCGAGATGGTGACGGGCCCGGAGACGCCGATCGGTCCGCAGACGGTTCCGGATCTCGATGCGATTCTGACAGACGACGATGCCTCGCCCGCCAACTACCTGTGGGCGATGGAGAAGAAAACGCAATGGCTCCTCGACGGCGGTCACATCGACGAGGCCATGGCCGTTGTCGCCGCCGGTCACGATCATCTCGCGGGCACATTGGAGGCCCCGGCCGTTGCCTATACGGAAGCGCTTTGCAAGAAGGCACAAGGCGATGCCGAAGGTGCGGCGGAGACGCTTCAATCCCTGCAACACAATTGGCCCGTGCGTGACGAACTGTGGGGGCGATCGAACTGGCTGCTTGGCCAGATTCAACTGGAGGACGATCGGCCCCAGGCCGCGATTTCATTGTTCGAGGATGTTCTGTCGTCGTTCGTCGAAGGCGATCTTCGCGACGCCTGCGAAATGGGTCGTGCGGAGTCGCTCATCAAGCTGGAGCGCTTCGAACGAGCGCTCGACGTCTTGGGCGAGCTTGGTGCGGACGCTCGTGCGGGCCGCAGTCAGTACCTGAGTGCGACGAGGATTCGTCAGATCGTGACATCGGTCGGCGAACAGATGCTCGAGACGGGCCACGACGCGATTGCGGTTCGATATCTAGAACTGGCGTCAACGCTGATCAGCGATAAGGCCGTCGAAGAGCATGCCGTGTTGCTCAGCAAGATCGCTCGCTGTTATGCGCGGCTTGCCGGTCCGCCGGCGGACGCGCCGACGGAGGAACCGATTCGGGCGTATCTGCGTCGCGCAGCGGAACTTCACGAACAAGCGGCCGAAATCTGGGAGTCCAACACGGCCTTCGCCGTCAGTGAACTTCGTCTGTCGGCGGATGCGTATGATGCGGCCGGCATGACGGACGCCGTGATCGCGACACTGGATCGACTCGTGACGGCGCATCCGGCGGATCTGACACGGGCGGAAGCGATGCTGCGTCTGGGGCGCGCCTATCAGGCGGTCGGGCGGCACGTTAAGGCTGTGGAGACATTCGACGCCCTGATCGCCGCGTATCCGCGTTGGCGTGAGAGTCACGCGGCGATCAATCCCCTGGCGGAATCATTGCTTCGGCTCGGCGGTGAGTCGGCGGAGCGCGGGATCGCCGTGTTGGTTGAAGTGGTCGACGATCTCGGCCCCGATCCCGTCTTCACGCCGGAGGCGGCGGAGTATCGCGAAGCGCTGTTTCAGCTCGCCGAGTATCTGGCCAAGGCGCCGACGCCGGAGACGGCGGAGGGGCGTCGCGACACGCAGATCCGGCTCGCCGGTGCGATCGGCCGATTGAACGACGCGATCGAACTGTATCCGAACGATCCGGCGCTGCCGCGATTGGAGTTTCTGCGCGCCGAATCACTCCGTCGAACGGCGCGGATGATCCAGGATGACGAAACGGCGTCGCAGGAGGCGTCGGCCCGTGCCGAAGTGCGATCGCGTCTCGCGGCGGCGCTGACGGATTACCAGCATGTGCGCGACGCGCTGGCCAGGGTCGACGAGCCGTCGCTGAGCGAGTTGGACCAGACGTATCTGCGGGCGACTTATCTATATATAGGCGACTGTCTATTTGACCTGGGCAGACTCGATGAAGCCGTGGAGGCCTATCGGGAGGCTGCCTGGCGTTACGAGAACGATCCGATCGCCGTGTCGGCGGCGATGCAGGTTGTGCACTGTTTCAACCGACTGGGAATGGGTGACGAATCTCGTGCGGCGCTGGGCCGGATGCGCTGGCTGGTCGAGAAGATTCCCGCCGAGTCGTTTGAGGAGCGCGGCGGGATGTCGCCGAAATCGTATTGGTTGGCGCTGTTGGATCGCATCGAGCGCACGGGCGTCTGAACGAGAACACGGAAGGTGAGCATGAGCGAAACGACAGCCGAACAAAGCGTGGCGCGCGTGATCGAACTGCTGCGTCACCAGCGAACGCTCTATCGAAAGCTCCGATCGTTGGCGGATCGGCAGAAGTCCCTGGTTGTGAGCGATGATGCCGGTGCGTTGATCCAGCTGTTGGCGGAACGGCAGCGTCTGGTCGACGGTCTGGTCCAATTGAATGCGAAAATCGCTCCGTATCGGCAGAACTGGACGGATTTCTATCAGGGTTTGAGCGAGACGCAGCGCGTGGAAGTGTCCGAGTTGCTCGAAGAAGTGAACGCTTCGCTGGGCGCGATCCTGCGCGACGACGCGCGGGACACGGCGATGATGACGGCGCGGCGGGAACGAATGGCGATCGAACTCGGAGAGATCGGCGGCAGTCGGCGGGCGCACGCGGCGTACGCCGGCAGCGTCGTCGGCGGAGTGAATCAAGGCACCGACGCAAAGGCGTAAGCGAAGCGAAGAGGCGATTGGCGAATGCACCAGACTGCGGAACACGTACAACCGAGCGAACAGCATCGCGAACTGGGCGCGATCATCCGCGCCTACAGCGACGTGACGGATCGGCTCAAGCAGGCGCACGATCGACTGACGGCCGAAGTCGCGCGGTTGAGCGGTGAAATCAAGCTGAAGAACGCCGAACTCCGCCGCAAGGATCGGCTGGCAGCGCTCGGCGAGATGGCGGCGGGGCTGGCTCATGAGGTACGGAATCCTCTCGGCGGCATCGCGCTGTATTCGTCGAAACTGGAGCGCGACTTGTCCGATCGCCCTGAATCGATGTTGGCGGCTTCGCGCATCACGCAGGGCGTTCGCGATCTGGACCGGCTGGTATCGGAGATCCTCGATTTCGCGCAGGAGGATCGGCTCGAACGACAGTCGGTTCCGCTCGGCTCGATTCTGACGATGGTGGAGGACGGTGCGGCGCATTGGTCGGAACGGAGCGGCGCGACGCTGTTGATCGATCCGGCGGCCCGCGAAGTCGGCGTATTCTGCGACGCGCAACGACTTCGCCAGGTACTCCTGAATCTCGTGATCAACGGATTGCAGGCGGCGGGCGCCGGCGGTCGGGTTCAACTGACGGCGAAGCGTCGAGGCAAGGAAACACAAATCGACGTTTGGGATACCGGCCCGGGTATTCCGGCGGAGGTGCGGGATCGTATTTTCAACCCGTTCTTCACGACGAAGGACACGGGAACGGGGCTGGGATTGGCAATCGTCCATCGCATCATCGAAGCGCACGGTGGAACCGTGCGCGTGACGTCGGATGCGAAGACGGGCGGAGCGCGTTTCGTAATGCGTCTGCCCAATACGTTTGAAACAAGAGTAACGATCGAACCAGGTTCGGAGTCGGATCGCCGTCGCGTCGGTAGCGCCGCGGATAGATCGTAAGACTGCGGCGCAACTGAGGCGGCGAACTGCCGTCCAAGACTGCTCAGGGAGGAGCCTTTTTATGGCGCGTGTGTGCATTGTAGATGACAAGGATGTCATGCGGGATTCGCTGACCGACATATTGCGCGGCCAGGGACATGACGTACGGGCGTTCGCCGATCCCCAGGCGGCGCTGGGGGACGCGGCGATCAGTGCGTGCGAAGTGATCGTCTCGGATCTGAAGATGCCGACGATGGACGGCATCGAGTTCCTGCGAACGCTGCGAGCGCGTGGGCTGGAGACGCCCTTCGTGTTGATGACGGCGTACGCGAGCGTACCGACGGCCGTCGAGGCGATGAAGCTCGGCGCGTTCGACTACATCCAGAAGCCGTTCGAATCGGATGCGATCGCAATCGTGATCGAGCGAGCGGCGGCGATGGGCCGATTGCGCGGCGAGAACGAGACGCTTCGGGCGACGCTGGAAACGCTCGACAGCCGAACCGAGCTCATCGGCGACAGCCGGGCGATGCGCCACGTCCGCAGCCAGATCGAAAAGGTCGCGCAAAGCCAGGCGACGGTTCTCATACAGGGTGAGAGCGGCACGGGCAAGGAGCTCGTGGCGCGCGCGATTCACGATGCGTCGCAAAGGGCGACTGGCGCGATGCTTTGCGTCAACTGTGCGGCGCTGTCGCCGACGCTGCTGGAAAGCGAGCTGTTCGGCCACGAGCGCGGCGCGTTCACGGGTGCGGACCGGCTTCGCAAGGGACGATTCGAACTGGCGGCGGACGGAACCCTGCTGCTCGACGAGATCAGCGAAGTATCGATGCCGGTGCAGGCGAAACTGCTTCGCGTGTTGCAGGAGCGGGAATTCGAGCGCGTCGGCAGCAGCGTCACGCGACGAACTGACGTGCGCGTAATCGCGACGACGAATCGCGATTTGTCAGAATGGGTGGCCCGGCGCCGCTTCCGCGAAGACCTGTTCTTCCGAATCAGCGTGTTGCCGATCACGCTGCCGCCGCTTCGCGATCGTCGGGATGACATTCCGAAGCTTGTCGAGTATTTCCTCCACCAGATCGCGATGCGGGAAGGTCGCGAGGCATGGGCCGTGACGACGCGCGCGATGTCGATGCTCGAGAGCTACCACTGGCCCGGAAACATCCGCGAACTGCAGAACATCTGCGAACGCGCGGCCGTGCTCTGTCAGAATGAGAAGATCGACGGCGCGATGATCGAGCCGTGGCTGATGACGCCGGATGTCCGGCTTGACAACCTGTCGCGACCTTTGCGACCGGGCCATCTCATGGAAGACATGGAGCGCGCGCTGATCGAGCAGACGCTTGTGAAGTTCAACGGCCATCGCGAGAAGACGGCAAAGTCGCTCGGCATCGGTGTGCGTACGCTCGGCATGAAGCTCAAGCGTTGGCGCGAAGAGGCCGCCGCAGCCGCCCAGAATCAGCGACTCGCCGGCTAGTCCGGTTCGCGCTGTCGGGCTGCTGTCGCGCAATCGCTGCGCCCAACGGCAGCGATTGCATGGGCTTCTGCAGTCTGGGTCAATAACTTGCTGCGTCGTGCCACGAAGCAACGGATTCGCTTCGTGGCACGGCGCTTGCTTGGTACGTGTGATGCGAGGCGCGGAGGCGCGAGCGGAGGTTGCGGATGTTCCTGCAGGATGTGACGAACGGCGGCGCGTTTCCCCTGTTGCAGAAGACGCTCGCGTTTTCCGAGGCTCGCAACAAGGTGTTGGCGGAGAACATCGCCAACGTCACGACGCCGGGGTATCGGGCGAAGCAGTTGGATGTGCATTCGTTCCAGGCGGCGCTCGCGAAGGCGAGAGAGAATCGACAGGGCGGCAGCGGCCCGTTGGAGATTCCGGAGACGGATGAAGTGAAGTTCGACGATGCGGGACATCTGCGGGTGCGGCCAAGTCATGTACCGACGCAGAATCTGCTGTTTCACGACGGCACGAATGCGAGCATCGAGCGCCAGATGGCGGACCTCGCCGAGAACACGATGACGCATCAGGCGGCGTCTGAGCTGCTGAAGGGGTATTTCGACGGCGTATCGAAGGCGATCCGCGGTCGCGTGCAGTAACGAAATGATCGCCGACGGGATCGCGCAACGGATGCGCGGCGTCGGCAGCAATTGAAGGTTTGAAGAAACGGCATGTACGGCGCACTGGACATCAGCACAACGGGGCTCGTCGCCCAGCGGGCCCAGATCGACACGATCGCGGGCAACATCGCGAACGCGCAGACGACGAAGCGCCTGGACGGCGTGCCGGGCCCGTTTCTGCGTCGCGTCGCGCTGTTGTCGGAAGGCAGTCGAGACGGCGGCGCCGGCGTGCACGTGCAGGACGTGGTCGAGGATCGCGTGCGACCCACGAAGAAGGTGTACGACCCGAGCCATCCGCAGGCAAACGCCGACGGCATCGTGGAGTATCCGAACGTCGACCCGATGGTCGAGATGGTCAACGCGATGGTGGCCGTGCGGGCCTATGAAGCGAACGTGACAGCGATGGAGGCGACGAAGTCGATCATTGCGAGTTCGTTGCGGCTGTTGGCCTGAGCGTGAGAGAAATCGTCGTCGCCCCGTGGAGCTGCGGGGCGCATCAGCGGGAATGGCAGGACGCCGGTGGGAAGACTGTGACAGTTTGAGGTGATCATGGCGGATCCTTCAATTAGCGGCGGGAATGGGCTCGATCTCCTACGGGCGATCGGAACGCAGTTCACGAAGACGTCGGAGGCGACAACGCAGCCGACGGGTGAAAAGGACTTTCGGTCGTTCCTGATCGAGAGCCTGGAGAAAGTGAATCAGCTTCAGACGGAAGCGGACCAGGGCGTTCAGAAACTGCTGACAGGCGAAACGGACAACGTTGCCGAGGTGTTCAGTGCGAGCAAGAAGGCGGGTGTGGCGTTCGATCTTCTGATGGAGATTCGCAACAAGCTGGTGGATGCCTACAACGAAGTGCAGCAGATGCGTGTGTAAAGGACCTTCTCGGGGGCCTTCGGGATGCAGCGGCGCTCATGGATGAGCGCCAGGCGACGTAGCGGATAATGGACTATCTAAACAAACAGCTCGAGTACATCCGCAATCAGCTCGGCACGCTGTCCCGATCGGGGCAGATCGCCGCGGGCCTGCTGGTCCTGCTTGTCGTGATCGGCGCGACATGGATGGCGAACTACTACGGATCGGGTTCTTCATGGACGCCGTTGCTCGATCAGGCCGTCTCGGCCGATGAAGCGCAGCGCATCCAGGCGGAGCTGACGATCGTCGGCATCGATACGAAAGTCGAAGGCGATCGAATCCTCGTCAGCGGGGGCCAGGACGCCCGCCAGCGTTCGCAGGCGATTCTCGCCCAGAAAGGCGCGCTGCCGCGCGACATGAGCCTCGGCTTTCAATCGTTGATCGAAAAGAGCAATCCGTTCATCGGCGACAAGGAAATGGATCGCCGCTGGAACGTCGGTCTTCAGACGGAGATCGCCGAAGTGATCAAGCATTTCGGCGGCATTCGCAATGCGACGGTTCTGATCCAGGTTCCGCGGAAGCGCGGTTTCCTGATGAGCGCACGCGAAAAGGGCTCGGCCAGCGCCAGCGTCAATGTTGAAGTGGACTACGGTTCGCGGCTCAGCGACGGTCAGGTCATGGCGATCGCGAATTTCGTCTCCGGCGCCGTCGAGGGTCTGCTCCCGACGAACGTCAGCATCACGGACGGAACGCGACACTATCGAACGCCGGATCCGAGCGAATCGCTCGCTACGAACATGCTGGACAAGCAGCGCGAAGAAGAGCGTCACTATCGCGAGATGATCTACGACCAGCTCCAGTTCGTGAAAGGGCTTGTCGCAAATGTCCGCGTGAAGCTGCGCGACGAAGAAGTGAGCACCGAAAACAAGGAGCTTGGCAAGCCCAGCGTCAAGAGTGAGACGGAGGAAACTTCCGATACGCGAAGTGCGAGTAATGCCGCGGGGCCGGGTGTGCGACCGAACCAGGGCGCAAGCGTTGCCAACGGCGGCGCCGGGAATTCGAGTACGACAAATACGACGAAAACGGAATTCAGCGAGCAGCGCGACGTCAAGCTGACGAGCGTCCACAAGCCCATGGGCCTGCTCGAAATGCTGACTGCGTCGATCAGCGTGCCTCACAGTTACCTCGAAGGCGTTTATCGCAAGAAGAATGCCGTGCCGGACGATCAGCCGGTGACGCACGAGCAGATCGAAGCGATCGCTGCGATCGAGTTGCCGGACATCGCCAAGCAGATTCAGACATTACTGTATGAAGAGGAAGTGCAACAAAAGCAGATCGCGCAAGTCGCGGTCGACTGGCACTACGACATTCCGATGCAATCCGCGGAAGCGGCGGCCGCCGCGCTGGCAAGCGCATCGGTGGACTACGTCGCGATGGTCAAACAATACGGTCCGCAGGCCGGTCTTGTCCTCCTCGCCGTCGTTCCATTGTGGTTCGTGTTGAGGATGGCGAAGAAGGCGCAAGTGGCGGTCGGAGCGAAGGGGACTGCCGGCGGCGCGGATAAGCGCGGGCCCCAATCGATGGAACTCGACTCACTTGGCGGCGGTCCCATCACAGTGGGCGAGGCCGAAGGGATGCACAGCGCAATGGTCGGTCACGAGGTTGACGAAAGCGTTGTGCGTACGCAGCAGATCATGGAACAGATCGCCGATCTCGTGAAGGAAGATCCGGACTCGGCGGCGAATATCGTACAGAATTGGCTTCAGGAATCGGGTGTGTAATCGGGCGGCGTTTGCGGCGATGAATCGACCGCGGGCGCCGCGCTATTGATATGGCGACAGCGACCAAAGACAAATCGGCCGGCAGCGAAGCGAAGATCTCGGGGATTCGCAAGACGGCCATTCTGCTCGTGAGTCTCGAGCGCCACGCGGCGAAAGAGATCATGAAGCAGCTCGACGAGGGCTCCGTCGAGTCCGTATCGCGCGAAATCGCGCACCTGGGTCGCGTGTCGTTTGACGAACGTGAGCGCGTCGTCACGGAGTTTCATTCGCTCGCGCTCGCGCATGCCTATTCCGAGGCCGGCGGGCTTCAGTATGCCAAGGCCCTTCTGTCCGAATCGCTCCCCGAAACGGAAGCGACGCGCATCATCGAGCAGATCGAGCGGCAATTCTATTCGAAGCCGTTCAACTTCCTGCAGAAGGCTGAGACCGAGAGTTTGTTGACGTTCATCATCGACGAGCATCCGCAGACGATTGCGCTGATCCTGTCGCACCTGACGCCGGAAAAGGCGAGCGAACTATTGACCGGTCTGCCGGATGAGAAAAAGGTCGAAGTCATCAGCCGAATATCGCGGATGGAGCAGACGAGCCCGGAAGTCATCAAGGAAGTCGAGCACAGCCTTGAACAGCGCCTCAGCGGCGTCATGGCGGACGGATTGCAGCGCGTCGGCGGCGTGGAGTCCGTTGCGTCGATTCTCAACCTGACGGACCGCACGACGGAGAAGGGCATCCTCGAATCGCTCGAGCAGGACGATCCGGAGCTCGTCGAAGAAATACGCCGTCTGATGTTCGTCTTCGAGGACATCCTGCTCGTCAACGATCGCGGCGTCCAGGCTTTCCTCAAGGAAGTCGAGACGGCGGATCTCGTGCTGGCGTTGCGAACGGCGTCGGAGGAGCTCAAAGAGAAGATCTTCGCCAACATGTCGGAGCGAGCGGCCCAGAACATCAAGGAAGAGATGGAATACATGGGGCCCGTGCGTCTCAACGACGTCGAGATGGCCCAGCAGAAGATTGTCGAAATCGTGCGGCGGCTTGAGGAGTCGGGAGAGATCATTATCGCCGGTCGCGGCGGGGATTCGGAGCTGATCGTATGAGTTCCCTCATCAAGGCCGGATCACAGCGAACACTCGCGTCGGGATTCGCAGGCGTCAGTCTTCGCGATATCAGCCGTGAGGCCGATGCCTACCTGGCGGATGCGCGGGCCCGCGCCGACGAGATCATCGCCGAAGCGCTGGCGGAGGCCGAGCGCGAGAAGGCGGCCATTCGCGAACAGTCGCGTCGCGAAGGACATGCGGAAGGCATGGAAGCGGGCCGCAAGGCGGGACACGAAGCGGCGCTCGCGGATGCAAAGGCGCGTTTCGCGACTGATCAGAAAGAACTCGTCGGCGTGATGGTCGAACTGATCTCGCAGTTTGCAGAGAAACGCGAACGGTTTTTCGCCCAGTCGCGACAGGATGTCGTCCTGCTCGGCGTGGCCATCGCGCGACGACTGTGCGTGAAGCTGTCAGCGCTCGACGGCGTTGCCGGGGATATCGCAACGCAGGCCGCCGAAGAAGCGCTCGCCTACGTGCGCGGCGCGACGGATGTGACGATCCGTGTGAATCCGGACGACGCGGCGATGATGGACGCGTTCGTGGATCTCCAATCGCGACGCACGCTTGACGGCAAGCATGTTCGCGTTGCGGAAGACGAATCGATCGATCGCGGCGGCGTCGTCGTCGAGACCGCCGATACGACGGTCGATGCGAATGTGACGTCTCGAATCGATCAGATCGCTAGTGAACTGGCCGCGCGATGGCGCGAACGAACCAAGGAGCTGTCGCTCTGACCATGACGGCACTGGCAGAAGCCATCCAGACGGTTGAACGCATCGACACGCTCGGCGTGACGGGACGCGTGCGCAGCGTGGCGGGCCTGACGATTCATGCCGTCGGACTGCCGGCGAGCGTCGGCGCCTGTTGCGAGATTGATGTCGGCTTCGGTCGCAGCGTGCCGGCAGAAGTCATCGGCTTCCGCCGCGATGAAACACTGCTGATGCCGCTGGATGATGCGAACGGTCTGACGAAGGGCCAGCGCATTCGACGCGTCACGCAACGGCAGACGGTTCCCGTCGGCCCCGGACTGCTCGGACGCGTCGTCGATGCCATGGCGCGCCCGATGGACGATCGACCGGCGCCGGCAGCCGATGCCATGTACGAAGTGCATCGCGATCCGCCGGACGCGATGCGGCGTCCGCGGATTGACGCACCCATCTCCGTGGGGATTCGTTCTATCAATTCGATGTTGACGATCGGCGGCGGTCAGCGCGTCGGCATCTTTTCCGGTACGGGCGTCGGCAAGAGCGTGTTGCTCGGCATGATGGCGCGATACACGTCGGCGGACGTCGCCGTGATCGCCCTGGTCGGCGAGCGCGGTCGCGAAGTCCGCGATTTCATCGAGAAAGACCTCGGGGAAGAAGGTCGCAAGCGCTCGGTGCTCGTGGTCAGCACGTCGGATCGATCGCCGCCGCAGCGACTGCGGGCCTGTTTCACGGCGACGAGTATTGCCGAGTATTTCCGCGATCGCGGCGCAAATGTCCTGCTGCTGACGGATTCCGTGACGCGCATGGCGATGGCCGCGCGCCAGATCGGTCTGGCGGCGGGCGAACCACCGGCGACGAAGGGATATCCGCCGAGCGTTTTCGGCGCGATACCGAGGCTGCTGGAGCGCAGCGGCCGATCGGAGCACGGCTCGATCACAGGCGTCTACACGGTATTGGTCGAAGGCGACGATCTGAATGATCCGATTTCGGACGCGGTTCGCGGGACACTGGACGGCCACATTGTGCTGTCGCGCAGGTTGGCGAATCGAGGACAGTTCCCGGCTGTGGACGTGCTCCAGAGCATCAGTCGAGTGATGCCGGATGTGACGACGGACGAACATCGACTGGCGGTTCAGAAGGTACGTCGAACGATGGCCGTCTGGGATGAGATCGAGGATCTCGTGAACATCGGCGCTTACGCCCGAGGCACGAACGCAGAGTACGACCTGGCCATCGAGATGCGAACGCCGATTGAGGAATTCCTGCGCCAGGGGATGAGCGAAGGCTTCGACGTGGCCGCGTCGATCACCGGCATTCGCGCATTGGCTGAACGAATGGCGGCGTTTGAGCAGCAGCGAGCGAGCGCGAAAAAGGAGCCGGCGCCAGAACCGACAGGCAGGCCGGTCGCGCGGGGAGGCAAACGGTAAATGGCGAGCAACGAGGTATTCCGATTCGAGACGCTGTTGAAGCTCCGTCGTCAGAAAGAAGACGAAGCGAAGCGTGCGCTTGCGTCGCGCATCGGTCAGATTCGCGATCTGGAAGAGCGTCAGAAGGCGCTGCAGAGCCGCATCGACCAGCAGTCGACGCGATCGCGACAGATCCTCGGAGAGGAGGCGTTGAGATTGGACGAACTTCGCCTCAGCCGCCATTGGGTGACTCGCCTTCGACAGGGCCTGCTGCAGGCGGAAGCGGAAATGCGAACGCAGCGCGCGATCCTCGCGGCCGAACGCACACGGCTTGCCGATGCATCGAAGGACCGAAAGGTGCTGGCCCGACTGAAAGAACGCCGCCTGGATCGGTATTTTGCGGAACAGCAGCGGCGCGAACAGGCCGAGATGGACGAGATGAACGTATTGCGATTCGCCTACGCGCGACTCGATGAGGAGCAGGACGCACAGTGAGAGAGTTCGTGTCAGTCCTGGCGATGCTTGCAGTCATCCACGTGTTGGGTTTCGTGGGGCTGGGCGCCTATGCCTACAACAAGGGCTGGCTTGCTCCTGATCGCGTGCGCGCGGCGGCCGCAGCACTGACGGGCGAGGAGAAATCGGCGACGACGACGCAGCCGGCGTCCGGAGAGGCGATCGTCGCGGCGCCGGCGACGGGTGCGCAGCGAATCGACAACATCATTCAGCGGAATGAAGAGGCCGAGGAGCGATATCGAATCGAGCTGGAGCGCCGGGATCGCGAACTGCGGGACGCATTCGCGTTACTGGAGACGAAGTGGCTCGAAGTCGTTCGACAGCAGGAAACGCTCGAGGCCCAGAAGAAGCAGTTCGAGGCCGAGCAGGAGCGGCTGGCCAGTGAAGCCGGCAACAGCGGTCTCCAGGCGGAGATCGACACGCTTGCCAGCGTCGACGCCAAGACGGCGTTGCCGCTGCTGCGACAGAAGGATGATGCGGACGTCGTTCGCATTCTCATGGCGATGGACGAGCGAAAACGCACGAAGATCGTCAAGCAGTGTAAGTCAACGGAGGAGCGCCAGTGGATAGGGCGCATCCTGGAGCAATTTCATGAAAACAGCGTTGCACAGGCGGAGGCCCTGGGCGCGAACTGATCTCCACGTCTGGAGACGAGCGCATGGGTCCGGCATCGATCGCGGCGGAAATCTTCCGGCCGCAGGCGACTGATTTACTCGCCGCGCAGTCCCGCAAGACTGCCGCGGATGACAATCGCTTCAACGACTACCTCGATGAGGCCCAGGGCGCGGACGACGCGCGAAAGGCCGAGGATGTCAAGAAGCGCGACGACGCGTCCAAATCCGATGCGCCGTCGAAAGACGACGATCAAACGGCGGACGCAGACGAAGCTGCGAGCGCCGCGGCGGCGACGCAATCCGTCGTTGTGCAGGTCGTCACCGTCGACATTCCAACCGAGTCAATCGAGGCTGATGCACAGGCGACAACAAGTGCCGTGGACGCGGCAGCCGTCGCGCAGGCTTCGGATTCCGACGCCGGCGCAAGGTCCGACAGCGCCGAAATCGACGCGACGCCCATCGCGTTGCAGACAGACATCGACACGGATGCCGTCGAAAGCGATCGTCCGAATGTAAACGTCGCACGCACGGTCGAAATACCTGTCGATGATGCAAATCGAGTTGCGAATACAGAGAGCAAGGCGAGCCTTGCCCTGAAAGAGGCGGCGTCGCAGCCGGTCGAAACGGCGGTCGTTCCGGAGGACGTGAGCGTCGAAACGGACCCTGCGGCGAAGGATGCCCGGACGACGGAAGTTCGAGGGGTTCGGCCCACCGACAAGACCGACGTTGGCAGCAAGGACAGTTACACGCGGGCCGCGATCGGCAAGGCAAACGAGAGTCACGAGCCGATCGTTCCGCATGAGACGATTCAGCAGCGCAAGGTGCGCGACGCTGTCGAGGCGCGGCGCGTCGAGCCGGCAAACGCCGCGGCGAATCGTCCCGAGCCGAAGAAGACCGACAGGAACGAGTCGGGGCCGGGGGGCAGTCAATCCGGGAAAGCCGCGCAAGCCGTTTCCAGATCGGAGACGGCGACTGCGAATGCCGGGAAGTCGGGGGCGTTCGCGTCTCGTTTGGCGTCTGCATCTGCCACGCTGGATAAGTCCGGCGCGACGACGGACGCGGCATCGATCAAGTCGGGCGTCGGCGATTCCGCCGCCGTATCAGCATTGCGTTTTCTGATCGCGGGTCAATCGAATTCGGGCCAGTCAGCATCGCAATCCGTGAATGCCGGCGGAACGGCAGCAGGCTCGGCGCCGTCAAGCGCACTCACTGCTCCGAGTGGATCGGCAAACACGATCGTCAGTGATCTGTTGACGGGCGGCGCCGATAAGAGCGGCGGCGTTGACGGGATGGTGCGGGAGCTAAATGCGTCTGGCGTCCCGGGGCGATACCAGGCAACACTTCGACTCGATCCGCCGTCGATGGGCACAGTGCGCATACAGCTGAATCTGCAGCAGGAAGGCTTGTCGATTCAGGTGGATACACAATCGAAACACGTATCGAAGTTGATCGAATCGCGATTGGAGGATCTGCGTGAAGCGCTCTCGGCACACGGCATTCGCGTCGAGCGCGCGGACGTCGTGACGAAATCACCCGCGAACGCGGAGACGTCGGATCGTCACGAAAATTCGCAGCATCATTTTGATCAGTCGTCGGCCGATGGCGCCGATTATCAAATGCCGCGCGATGCGCAGGATCGAAACCACTCGGCCTGGGCAGGCACGACTTGGCAGAACACGGGCGAGTCATCCGATTCGCCGATTCGCGATATTCAACAGGACACGACACAGGTTACGGCAGATCGCGATTGGGGAGCGAATGGATTCGCTCCAGGTGCAGTCGATCTGGTCGCGTGACTCTGATTCAAGAAAGGCAAGGCGATGGACGCAGCCGCAATTTCAGCTCAGACGAACTCAGTGATCTCGGAGCAACGGGCGACGACGCGGGGTTTCAATGACATCAGTTCCGAGGACTTCTTCGGGCTGATGATCGAGGAACTCCGTTCGCAGGATCCGCTCAATCCGAAGGACAACCAGCAACTGCTTCAACAGATGTCGAACATCCGGCAGATGGAGCAGTCGCAGACGCTGACGAAAACGCTTCAGTCGCTTTCGGAAGAGCAGCGCTTCGGGACGACGGCTGGGCTGATCGGCAATTACGTCCTTGGGACTGTCAAGGATTCGGCGGGCGTACCGACGGACATCGACGGTCTCGTCATCGGCGTGTCGTATGAAGGCAACGGCAACGCGATTCTGAATCTGCACAACGGAAGAAAACTGCCGGCGTCGGATGTCCGGGAAGTGACGCTCGTCGAGAATCTGCCGCCCGACATTCTCAACAAGCTCGAAGCGGAGCTTGCCGCGGCGGCGGCCGGCGAAACGCCGGCGGGCGGCGATGCGACGACGTCCGGAGATCCCGCGACGGGTGACGGCACGACGTCGGACGGTACGGGAACCGACGGAAGCACGACGGGATCCGGGGACCCTGAGGCGAATGCCGCAGCGCGGGCAATCTATGCGAACGCGCAGGCGGCGCGCAGCTCGGCGCCGGATCGTGATGCGGCGGCGAAGCTGCTGAATCGGATTCGCTCGCAGCGCGCGGCGATTCGGCAGAGCCCGCTGGAGAAAGCAATTGCCGACGGGGCGAACATCGTCGGGGAGCTGCTGGACAGCATCTTCTCGCCGGGCATCGGCGTACGTACGGGCGGATAACGTGCGGCGCACCGCGCGGATGCAGTTCGTGCGGAATGAAATCGTGTACGAAACAGCAAGCGATCCGGATTGAAGCTCCGGACAACAGAGACAATTGAACATGCAGTTGAAACTTCGCCGGAAGTGGAGATGAGAAGATGGGTCTGACCTCAGCGCTATATACAGGATTGTCGGGATTGAATGCCAGCCAGTTTCGGCTCGACATCATCGGCGACAATATCGCGAACATTAATACGACCGGTTTCAAGGGATCGCGCACCTTGTTCCAGACGCAGTTCGCGCGAACGCTCAGTGCGGGAACGAAGCCCGGCGATAACCAGGGCGGCACCAATCCGGCGCAGATCGGACTGGGCGTGAACATCGGCGCCATCCAGCGGTCGTTTCTTCCTGGCGCCGTCGAAACAACGGGCGTGCCGAGCGATCTTGCGATTGAAGGCGACGGCTTTTTCGTGCTGCGTACGCCTGAGAACGAACAGGTATTCTCCCGTGACGGATCATTTACCTTGAGCGCCGACAATCGACTGATCTCGGCCGACGGCTTCTTCGTTCAGGGTTACGGCGTCAACTCGAACTTCGAGCTGATTCCCGGCGCGCTGGGCGACGTGTCGATCCCGCTCGGCGTTCTGACGACGGCGAAGGCGACGGAGGAGGCGGTCCTTGACGGAACGCTGAACTCGACGGGCGAAGTCGCGACACAAGGGAACATCCTGCAGTCGCAGATTCTCTATGATGCGACGACGGGCTTGCAGCTCGACAACGTTACGGGCCCCACGACGGCGCTGACGAACATCCGTTCGACGGCGGGTGTCGGACCTTCGATTCTCAATAACGGCGACATCATTCGAATCGACGGCGTCAAGCGCGGCGGCCGCGATGTTCCGGGCGAGCAGTTCATCGTCGGTACGACGGGCACGACGATTGCTGACTTCCTCGCCTGGATGGACGAGGCGACGGGTATCGACACAACGGCGGGCGTCGCCGGCAACCCGGGGACGGGCGTCACGGCGGACGGACGACTGGAACTCCGAGGGAACGCCGGAACTCAGAATGCGCTGTCGATCCAGGCCGGTACGTTGCTCAGCAACGGTCCGGAGCAGATTCCGTTCTCATTTACTGAGTCGCAGGCCGCCAATGGCGAAAGCACGCACACGACGTTCATCGTTTACGACACGCTTGGATCGCCGATTACGGTCGACCTCACGATGGTGCTTGAGGAGCGCACGACAGGGCAGAGCGTGTGGCGATTCTACGCGAATTCCGGGGACGACTCAGACGTCGAATTCACGATCGGTACCGGGACGCTGACATTCGATGCGAACGGCCAGTTCACGGAAGCTCCGCAGAACGGCGTTGTCATCAACCGAGTCGATTCTGGTGCGATCGATCCGCTGGCGATCCAGTTCGACTTTTCGAAGATCAGTGGTCTGAACACGGATGACTCAGCCGTCGTCATGAGTTTTCAGGACGGTTTCGCGACTGGTACCCTGATCGACTACAACATCGGCCAGGACGGCCTGATTCTGGGCACGTTCAGCAACGGTCTGAATCAGACGTTGGGCCAGATTTCCGTGGCGACGTTCGCGAACCCCGAGGGCCTGCTCGCCCGATCGAACAACACTTATTTCGTCGGGCCCAACAGCGGCGAGGCGCGCATCACGGCCCCGCTCGTGCTGGGCGCCGGAAAGATCTCGGCGGGCTCGCTGGAGTTGAGTAACGTCGATCTGTCGCGCGAGTTCATTAACCTGATCACGTCCTCGACGGCGTTTTCAGCGGCCTCGCGTGTTGTTTCGACCTCGGACCAGTTGTTGCAGGAGCTGCTGCTCGTGGCTCGACGATAAGGACGCCGATTCCGACGCAGAGTGAATTGACATGATTTCCGTCACGCGACTCAACGGCCATCGCGTCGTCCTCAATGCGGAGCTGATCAAGTTCCTGGAGGAGACGCCGGACACGATGATCACGCTCGTTAACGGCGAGCGGATCATCGTGAAGGAAGCGCTCGACGAAGTCGTGCGCCGCGCCGTCGAGTATTGCAGGCACGTTCGGGCGTTTGCCGTCTGATTCGGCGCATCGATCCGACGTCGTTGACGGGCGCGCCGAACGAGGAACACTGTCGGCGACCGGCAAACTCTGCGCGAACGGCGCAATAGTATGTCACTGCGGAGCCGAATCTTCGACGTTGGATCGAAGGTTCGGTTCTGTCATATATGAACTTAGGGCAGCAGCAGGGCAGCTGGATCGAATTCGCGCGGAAGTTGCCAATCCTGCAATAGCGGTTCGCGAATTCGACCGATAAGAGAGAGTGCCGATTGTTGATCGTGGCGGCAGCCTCAGGGAGATGACGCGCAAAAATGGCCGAAGAGCCCAAACCAGAAACGACGGATGCCGGCGACGCCAAGAACGCGAAGGCCGGAAAGATGAAGACTCTAGGTCTCTTCGGCGGCGTGATGCTCGTCGAGGGGATTGCGATTTTCATGGCGATGAAGTTCTTCTCGCCCGAACCGGACCCCACGATGGGGATGGACCCGGAGCTGACAGCAGCCACTCAGCCGGCTCTCGCGACCAAGGAACTCGAGTTGGCGCGCGTCCGGGTCCAGAACACGAACGGCGAGCGCACCATTCTCTACAGCGTGACGGCGAATATCGTCGTGCCGAGCGAGCAGGAAACGGAAGTTCAGACGTTTCTGGATAATCATCGCGCGGCAATCAATGACATGCTCAGCCGAATCATTCGTGCAGCCGAGGACAAGCACCTGCACGAGTACGGTCTGGAAACCCTCAAGCGGCTGATTCGCTTCGAACTGACAAAGATGATGGGCGACGACCTCACGATCGAGCGGGTGCTGATTTCTGAATTCACGCCGTTGCCGACGGGTTTCTAAGAACCGCTTTGCGGGCGCGGGGCGCCGGCGGTGCAGAAAGCAGTAATTCAGTAGGAATCTCGCCGACGCCTGGTCGGCGATGCAGCATATATAGACAATGGCTGATCAACCGCCGAACAATCCACCCGAAGAGAACGAACCGGATAGCAGTTTCGGATCGTTCGAGGGATTTTCGCAGGACGATATCGACGCCGCCTTGGCAGCCGCCGGCGGAGACGATCCCGTGCCCGCGAATGCGCCTGCGCCGGCGGATGACCCGGGTGAGCTATCACAGGCCGACATCGACGCGGCAATGGCTGCAGCGGCCGGCGATGTTTCGTCGGAGGATGCCGGGGCGGCGGGAGAGCTTTCGCAGGCGGATATCGATGCCGCAATGGCTGCCGCTGCAACGGAGTCTGCTGATACGCCAGACGCTGCACACGAACTAACCAACCCCGACGGTACACCGAAGCTCGACAGTCAGGGACGTCCATTCGACGAAGCCGCCGCCATGATGGCGGCGGCGATTGAAGAAGAACGGGCAGAGGCGGCAAGGGCCGCAGCGGCCGCCGCCGCCGCACCCAAGGCGGCGCCTCCGCCGCAAGCGGCATACGCTCAGCCGGCCCCACTGCCGCCGCCGCCGGCCGGCGCCGTACCGCTGGATATCCCAGACTTCGGCGGTGACTTCGATCTCCAGGACGCCAAGGGTATCGGCCTGTTGAACGACGTTCAGCTTGATGTACGCATCGAATTGGGGCGTTCCGACCTGTATATCGAAGATGTGTTGAAGTTGGGAAAAGGCGCCGTCGTCGAACTCGATCGACTGGCCGGCGATCCTGTCGATGTCATCGTCAACGATCGCCTGGTCGCGCGCGGCGAAGTACTCGTATTAAATGACAATTTCTGCGTTCGCATCAGTGAAATCCTGGTGGGTAGGGACGACGGCTGATGATCAAGCGCATCCGGCCGCAACAGGATCGCATCATTCGGGCCGTCGGCGCGACATGCGTCTCGATCGCATTATTCGTCGCCTGGTCGAGCGTTCGAGCGGATGGCGAAGCGAATGCGGTGCATATCAACGCTCCCGCGAGCGTTTCGGCGCCGACGGGCGCGACAACCGACGGTCGAACATCGCAGAAAGTGTCCGAAGCGCCAGATGAACAACCGATCCCTCGGCGACCGTCGGAGCTGTCACGTCGCGACGACGCTGAACGGCCGAATGCATCGTCGATTCGTCTGCCCAAGACGGGTCTCATCGAAACGTTCTGGCCGATGCTGGCTGTGCTTGGGTTGATTGTCGCTTGCGTGGCCGCCGTTAAGAAGTGGTTGCCGCAGACAACGCGCATCACCGGCGGCAATGCCGTCAATATTCTGGCGCGACAGTACTTGTCGAGTAAGCAGAGTCTCTGCCTTGTCAAAGTCGGCAGGCGTGTGGTCCTCGTGGGCGTAACGCCCGAGTCCATGTCTTCGCTGACGGAAATCGACGATCCGGAGGAGATCGCTTCGCTCGCCGCATCTATGCAGCGGGGCAAGAGCGAGTCGTTTTCTTCTGCGCTGGCGAAGCAGTCATTCGAAAGCGAAGACGACACTGCGGCACTCGATGAAGGACGCGATGTGACAACACCGGCTCGTCGGCCGGGCCGCTTGGGCGAGACGGAAGCGAGGATTCAGGATCTGGTCGGCCGAATCCGGGCTCTGTCCGGCGGATCGACGTCGCAAACGCAGCGCCGACCATAACAAACTATCCGTTCGCCGCTTCGCCGCATGGGCGAATCGGCGTGGGAACCAACCGCGCAAAGGAGTTGCGCGATGCCTTGGGGCGACAGGCGCAGGAGGCGCCAGATAGTTCGTGCCATTTTCGTTTCGGCGCTTGTGTTCAACCTTGCGCCGGGCGCTGCATCTGCGCAGGATGCGAATCCCGCCGCAGCAACGCCATCCGCCCCGACGGGCAACTTCGACAATTCGTTCGGCGTTCCCGATGTCAGCCAACTGCTGCCGCCTGCCACCGACGGTAAGGGCGTCAGTGCCACGCTGAAGATCCTCGTCCTGCTGACTGTCCTCTCGCTCGCGCCGTCCATCCTCATCATGATGACGAGCTTCACGCGGATCCTCATCGTGTTGTCGCTTCTGCGACAGGCGATCGGAACGCAGCAGCTCCCGCCGAGCCAGGTCATCACGGGGCTCGCGCTCATCATGACGATGCTTGTGATGGCGCCGACGTGGTCGAAGATGAAATCCGAGGCGATCGATCCGTATTTCGACGGCACGATCTCTCAATCAGAGGCCTATGATCGCGGCGTCGCGCCGCTTCGGGCGTTCATGTTCAAACAGATCGCGAATTCGGAGAATGAGGAATACGTCTATCTCTTCGTCGAATACGCGCGACAGGAACCGCTGGCCCCGGATGCGACGCTGCTGCCGAGCGAAGTCAATCTGACGGAACTGATACCCGCATTTGTGTTGAGTGAATTGAAGACAGCGTTCGTGATGGGCTTCCGGATTTACCTGCCGTTCCTCGTGATCGACATGGTCATCGCGTCCATTCTGATCAGCATGGGCATGATGATGTTGCCGCCCGTCCTGATCTCGCTGCCGTTCAAGCTGATGCTGTTCGTGCTGGCGGACGGTTGGGGAATGGTCATCGCGTCGTTGCTCAACAGCTTCGTGTGACGGGATGCTGAATGCACGCAGGCGCATGGCGCGCCGCAGCGTGGCCCATGCCCATCAGGGATGTGTAGGGTGGGCCATGCCCACCACAAATATGTAGGGTGGGCCGTGCCCACCAATCAGAGCCGCGACCGTAAGGGAGCGGAGGGCGTTCAAAACCAAGGCCCACAACAGTGCAATTGAACGCCATCGAGCAGAAGAGAAGGGAAGCCAATGACGCCGGGAATGGCAGTCGATCTGAGTCGCGACGCGTTGCTCGTCGCCCTGGTTCTCGCGGGACCGATCATGGCGATCGGCATGATCGTGGGCCTGGGCATCAGCATCTTCCAGGCCGTGACGCAGTTGCAGGAGCAGACGCTGACGTTCGTGCCGAAGATCGTCGGCATGGGCATCGCGACGGCGTTCTTCCTGCCATGGCTTGTGATGCGAATGATTGAATACACGCGACAGATGTGGATGGGTTAACCGCGCTGCCGAGTCAGAGCCGCGATGCTCAATCCGAACCGCGACCGTAAGGGAGTCGGTCGAACGTAGCCAGGATCGCAAGAAAGCGAAACGACAAGAACAAATGCGGGCGCCTTTCGCGCCATACGGCGCATGGCACAAAAACTCAAGCTCTTCAGAGATACAATGCCGCTCGAACTCCTGCGATACCAGATGCTCCTGCCCGCGTTCGGGTTGGTGCTCGCGCGCGTCGCGGGGCTCGTGCTGGCGGCGCCGATGTTCTCCAGCCGGCAGATTCCCAACGCCATCAAGATCTGGCTCGTCGCGACGATCTCGCTGATGGCCTTCCCCGTTGTGCAACCCCATTTGCCGACAGACGTGACCCTCGCGACGGCCGCGACGGGCATGATCGGCGAATTCATGATCGGTCATCTGCTCGGCTTCTCCGCCGCGATAGTCTTCTACGCGGCGCAGACCGGCGGATCGATCATCAGCCACCAGGCGGGCATGGCGCTGGGCAGCGTTTTCAATCCGATCTTCAACGACGAATCGACGGCGCTCGACCAGGTCTGGTTCTTCACAGTGACGGCCGTCTTTCTGCTCGTTCGCGGACACATCGCCGTCATCATGGTGCTGCTGTCGAGCTTCAGGAACATTCCGCCGCTGTTGGCGAACTTCGACGGCGGCATGGGCGATTTGCTGATCGCGATGATGAGCGACATGTTCGAGCTGGCGATGCGACTTGCCGGACCGACGATCCTGACGCTGTTCATTACGTCTCTGTTGATGGGCTTTCTGACCAAGACGATGCCGCAGCTCAACGTCCTGTCCGTCGGGTTCAGTTTGAAGATCGCCGCGGCCCTGTTCGTGGCCGCGATCACGATCGGCTTTGCGGAAGACATGATCGTCGATGCGATCGGCACCAGCCTCGACCAGGTCGGCGCGTTCTTCGAGACGACGTCGACGGCATTGATCCGGGGAGGCGGCCATGCCGGATGATGCCGGAGAAAAAACGGAGGCCCCAACGCCGCGACGCCTTCAGGAGGCGCGCAACAAAGGCCAGATCGCTCGAAGCGCCGATCTTAACTCGGCCCTGTTGCTGCTCGGCGGGCTCGTCGGTCTGCGCCTCTTCGGTCCGCAGATGATCGGTTCGCTGCACGAAATGATGCGACGCAACCTGTCCGTCACGGAACCTGCCGCCGGTCTGACATTGGATGTCGCCGCGCTCGTGCCGGAAATCGGCATGATCATCCTGGGCGCCGCCGGGCCCGTCTTGCTGGTCCTGATCTTCCTGGCGATTGCCTCGAACATGTTGCAGGTAGGCTTCCTGTTCACGACGGAGCCGCTCGCGCCGAAGCTCGACAAGCTCAACCCGATCAACGGCGTCACGCGCATGTTCAGCTCGCGCACGGCGATGCAACTCGTCATGAATCTCGTGAAGCTGGGGATCGTGACCGCCGTCGCGACAGTCGCCGTCAACAATCGGCTCGAGGACATCATGAATGCAATGGCCCTGACCGGTTGGCCGTTGCTCATTCAGATCACGCAGTTGCTCTACGACATCGGTCTGCAACTCGCCCTTGCGCTACTCGTCATTGCGCTGCTGGATTTTGGCTGGCAGAAGTGGAAGCACATGCGCGACCTGCGGATGACCAAACAGGAAGTCCGCGAGGAAATGCGCAGCATGGAGGGCGATCCGCGCCTGCGACAACGTCGCCGCCGTATGCAGATGACCCAGGCGATGCAGCGCATCCAGAAGGCCGTGCCGACGGCCGACGTCATCGTGACGAATCCGACGGAACTCGCCATCGCCATCAAGTACAACGCCGATGCAATGGCCGCGCCGAAAGTCGTCGCCAAGGGCGCCGATCATCTCGCGAAGAAGATTCGCGAAATCGCGATCATGCACGGGATACCGATCATCGAGCGAAAGCCGTTGGCCCAGGCGCTCTACAAGACGGTCGAAGTCGGGCAGGAAGTGCCTGAGCACTTCTATCAGGCGATCGCGGAGATCCTGGCGTACGTCTATCGGCTCAGCGGTAAGAAACTGAACAAGCGGCGCAGCAAGACGCAGGCGGCATAACGATCAGTGCCGCGACTTTGAGGGAGCGGACGGCGCTGAAGGACGCGCCAGTCAAGCAATATTCGAGGACAAGAACGAAGGAGCAGGTCAGGCAGAGACATGGCGGCGGCGACACCGATCATCCGGGCGACGAATTTCGTTCACGAGCATCGTGGGATTGCATTCCCGATCCTCGCGATGTCGCTCATTCTCGTCATTCTCATTCCGCTGCCGACGCCTGTCCTCGACTTCCTGCTTGTCGCCAACATCACGCTCAGCGCCGTCGTGCTGCTGACTGTGATGTACATGAACGGTCCGTTGGAATTCTCGTCATTCCCGTCGCTCCTGCTATCAATGACGCTACTGAGACTTGTGTTGAACACGGCGACGACGCGTCTGATTCTGACCAACGCCGACGGAACGACGGCCGCGGCAGGTCGCGTGATCGAGGAGTTCAGCGCATTCGTGGCAGCGGGTTCGATCGCCGTCGGCGTCATCATCTTCGTGATCATCACAGTGATTCAGTTTGTGGTCATCACGAAGGGCGCAACGCGCATCGCGGAAGTCGCCGCGCGATTCACGCTCGACGCCATGCCCGGCAAGCAGATGGCGATCGACGCCGACTTGTCGGCCGGCATGATCGACGAGGCCGAGGCCCGCCGTCGTCGCGAGAACATCACGCGCGAGGCGGATTTCTACGGCGCGATGGACGGTTCCAGCAAGTTTGTCCGCGGCGACGCGATTGCAGGCATCATCATCACGATCGTCAACATCTTCGGCGGTATCTACGTCGGCATGGTCGAGAAGCACCTCGATCTGATGCAGTGCGTGGAGGTCTTTACGAAGCTCACGATCGGTGACGGTCTCGTCACGCAGGTTCCCGCGTTTCTCGTCTCCATCGCGGCGGGCATGATCGTCACGCGATCGACGGCCAAGAGCAGCATGGGCGAGGAACTCATCGGCCAGCTTGTTTCGCGACCAATCGCGATGATCCTCGCCTGCGGCTTCCTCGTGATCCTGCTCGCGACGCCGCTGCCGAAGCCGCCGCTCATGCTGATCGGCACAGGTCTCGGCGGCATCGGTTACATGCTGATAGGTCGCCAGAAGAAGGAACTCGAAGCGCAAGAGCGCAAGCGCGATATCAAGCCGAAGGAGCCGGAAAAGATCGAGAAGTGCCTGACAGTCGATGCCCTGGAACTCGAAGTCGGTTACGGACTGATCAAGCTCGTCGACAAGAAGCAGGGCGGCGATCTGCTCGATCGGATTCAGAATATCCGTCGACAGATTGCGACGGAGCTGGGCATCCTCGTTCCGCCGATCCGTATCCGGGACAACGTCGCCCTTCAGCCCAACGAGTACGTCGTGAAAATGCGCGGTGCGAAGATCGCGAAGGGCGAGACGATGCCGGGGCATTATCTCGCGATCGACTCCGGCGCCGTCAGCGAACCGATCCACGGCATCGATACGAAAGAGCCGGCGTTCGGACTGGATGCACTTTGGATTCCGGAATCGGAACGCGCGACGGCCGAGCATCGCAACTACACGGTTGTCGGACCGTCAAGCGTGTTGTCGACGCACCTGACGGAGTTGATCAAACGATACGCGGCGGAGTTGTTGAACCGCGAAGACGTCAACAAGCTCGTCGAGCACCTGAAGGAATCGAGCCCCAAACTTGTCGAGGAAGTCATTCCCGACGTGATGAAGATGGGCGAATTGCAGTCCGTACTCTCGCTGCTATTGAAGGAGCGCGTGCCGGTGCGCGATCTCGGAACGATTCTCGAAACGCTCGGCGACTGGGCCCCGCGCACGAAGGACGCGGAGATTCTCGCGGAGTACGCCCGCAATGCCCTGGCGCGCACGATCTGCGAGCAATACATGGATGCGCAGTCGACGATCCATGCGATCACGCTGGATCCGGCGCTGGAAGACGCGATCAACTCGAACGTCGAACGGACCGATCGTGGCGCGTTCATGTCGCTGCCGCCGGCCATGGCGACGAAGATCGTGACAGGCGTGCGGGCCGAAATCGAGGCGGCTGCTGCAAAGTCCGGCGGGCATTCGCCGGTCGTTGTTGCGTCGCCGCAGGTGCGGCAGTGGGTCCGGCGGCTGATCGAATCGACGCTGCCCAATGTGGCCGTTATTGGATACAACGAAATCGTTCGCGGCGTAAACGTCCGAACCCATGGCATGGTGACAATCGAAGATGAAGCTTAAGACATACCAGGCACGAACGATGTCGGAGGCGCTCGCCAAGGTCAAGAAAGAGCTTGGGCCGGACGCCGTGATCCTGCACACGCGAACCGTCAATCGCGGCGGCGTTCTCGGCGTCGGCGCTCGGCCGGTCGTCGAGATCACGGCGACGGCGGACGCTCGCGCCGCAACGCTGCGCCGGCCGGCGACCAGTCAGACCAGAATCGAAACGAACGATACGCCTGTGGAAGACGCCGGTCTCACTCGAAGCGTCGCCATGGCGCAGGCGGCGGTGAAGGCATACCAGGATGCCGGCAATGGAAACGGCAAACCTCAGCGGCCGGCGCCGCCTGCAAAAGCGCCCGCCGCTGCGCCGCCCTCCGTATCGGCCGTTCGACAGACTGTGCCCGTCGATCGACTGAGATTTCGCAGTGACGGCGAGCCGGCGCCGGAAATCCGTAAGTCGGTGAATCCGCAAGCGCCCGCTGCCGATGTGATCGATACGGCGTCGTTCGACTTGCCGATGCCGCCGGAGGTGAAGACGGATATCGCGATTAACGTGGATACTGACATTCGCAGTGAGATCGAGGAGATTCGCCAGATGGTGAAGAACCTCGTCGATCGTTCCGATCGATCGGCTTTCCCTGATGCCCCTGAATCCCTCACGAGCTTTTACTCCCATCTGATTTCGCAGGAAGTGGAAGAGCAGCTCGCGCGCGAACTGCTGCATCGCGCCGCGAAAAATCTCGGTGTTCGTCGGGACGTCCGCGTGGCCGACGAACTCGTGCGTATGGAATTGCGGCGACTCGTCGGCGACATGCTGCCGTCCGCCTCGCCGCTGAAGCTCGCCAGGCCGGGGCGACCGACGATCGTTGCACTGGTCGGCCCGACGGGCGTCGGCAAGACGACGACGATCGCGAAACTTGCGGCGAACATGAAACTCCGCGAGCGAAAGAGCGTCGGAATGATCACGATCGACTCTTATCGCATTGCGGCCGTCGAGCAGCTTCGAACGTATGCGCAGATTCTCAAGGTGCCGCTGATTTCCGTGTTGTCGCCAAGCGATCTTCGCAGCGCGATCGATCGTATGAGCAACATGGATCTCATTCTCATCGACACGGCGGGCCGAAGCCCGAAGGACGATCCGCGAATCGCTGAGCTTCACGACTTTTTGCGAATAGCGCGGCCCGATCAGGTGCATCTCGTCTTGTCGAGCACGAGCCGCGATCGCACAACGCGCGAAGCGATCGAACGATTCCGACCGCTCGGCGTCACGCAGTTGATCTTCACGAAAGTAGACGAAGCCGTCGGACTGGGCGTGATCCTGAATACGCTCAAGCGCGTCAACATGCAGGTGTCGTACCTGACGAACGGCCAGGCGGTTCCGGACGACATCGAGATTGCCAGCACGAGCCGATTGGCCAGGCTCATTCTCGGCTTCGACGATCCCAACGACCTCGTCATGCGATCGCGCAACGAACGGCAGGAGGTGGCGGTATGACTGCGCTGCCAACGGATCAGGCGACGGATCTTCGCCGCATGATGGCGAATCACGAAGCGGCGGTGCTGCCGATTGCGAAAGCAACGCGAACGGCAAAAGTCATTGCGGTCGCCAGCGGCAAGGGCGGCGTGGGCAAGACGAGTATCGCCGTGAATCTCGCCATCACGCTGTCGAAACGCGGTCGGCGCGTCGTATTGATCGACGCCGATCTTGGCACGGCCAATATTGACGTCGCCATGAACATTCACTCGGCGCACGACTTGTCGCACGTCATTCGGGGCGAGCGTTCGCTGGATGACGTCGCCGTGCGCGTCGATGAGAATCTATCGGTGATCGCGGGCGCATCGGGCATCGCCGGCGTCGCCGATCTCGGAGCGTTCGAACGTCAGCGCCTGCTTGAGGCGTTGGGGCGCATGGAGCGCGAGAGCGACGTGATTCTGCTCGATTGCGGCGCGGGCATTTCACAAAACGTGCTGGCCTTTGCTCAGACAGCGCATCGATTGTTGCTCGTCACGACGCCGGAGCCGACAGCCGTTGCCGATGTCTATGCCCTTGTGAAGGTGTTGAGTCGCACGCCGATCACGCCGCCGATCGGTCTCGTCGTGAACTGCGCCGATTCGGCAAGGGAAGGTCGGATGGTCTCCGATCGAGTCGCGTCTGTTGCGGCGAGATTTCTGAGTGTCGCGATTGACGATTTCGGGCAGATACTGCGCGACGAAAATATGCCGTTGTCGATCAGGCGGCGATCTCCGCTGGTTTCGCTCGTCCCGCGATCGACGGCGGCGCGGGGCGTGGCAATACTGGCGGATCGAATACTATCGGGCGACAACGGGGCGAATCCAACGCCCGGTTTTTTTCGAAAATTGTTCGGCCATTTCTATTAATTCGGGGGCAAGGGCTGCCGATGCCCTGAGTACGGCCACGACCGAGAACCATCGTGCGCCGTTGACGTAAAGGCATCGTGATTCGGCTATTCGGATCTATCTGCGGTTTGATCGTGTTCAGCTCGACGATTCTCGTCGGTCTCGTGACCGGCGCGGAGCCGGGCGTGCTGATTCCGCGCGCCGTGCAAGGGATGCTTGGCGGCGTTGCGCTCGGCCTTGCCGCGGGATGGATCGGGATGCACATCATTCGAGACGGAACCGTCAAGAATGACGCCGAAGAGCAAGCGAGTCACGACGAGAAGCCGAGTGCGGCCGACGATCATCACGGCGACGTGACGGTGGTCGGCGGCTGACTTCCCCAAATCCGGCGGCGAGCCGGAGCGAATTAACCGGGCATCGACACGGCGTCGACGACCCATGGAGCGGCGGACATGCTGGCGACAGACGTAGACATTCAGTCGGTGTGGTTGACATATAAGAAGTCGCCGACCGAAAAGCTGCGTAACGATCTCATCGAACATTACGCGCAGCTCGTTCGCTTCAATGCCGAACGCGTTCATTCGAAGCTTCCGACGGAAGTCGACGTCGAGGATCTCGTTTCGGCCGGCATGTTCGGTCTGATCGATGCGATCGACGCCTTCGATCTGGAGCGCGGCGTGAAGTTCGAGACGTATTGTTCACCGCGTGTTCGCGGCGCGATTCTCGACGAGCTGCGTTCGATGGACTGGGTGCCGAGACTCGTCCGAAACCGATCGCAGCGCGTTCAGAATGCGACGAAGGAGCTGCAGAGCGAACTCGGTCGCATGCCGAGCGACAAGGAAGTGGCCTTGCGCATCGGCGTTTCCAAGGAAGAGTTCAAGCGTATCAAGCGCGACGGCAGCGCTGTCACGATGACGTCGTTGTCGCGAAAGGCGTTCACGACCGATTCGACGCGCGACGTTTCCGAGGTCGAAATCCTCCGCGACGAGCGGGCGATGGATCCGCAGAAGGAACTCCAGAAGGAGGACCTCAAGACGCTGATCCAGGCGAATCTCACGCCGACTGAACGTCTCATTCTCGTTCTGTATTACTACGAAGAACTGACGATGAAGGAAATCGGCCTCACGCTCGATCTTTCGGAAAGCCGCGTCAGTCAGATGCACTCCGCGATTGTCGATCGCCTTCGATTCCAACTCAAACAACGGACGCGAGAGTTCCGAATCTGACGTTTTCTTGCTGCGTCATTGATGTCGGCGTTTGCACCGCGTGTTGCCTCGCGTAAGCGGCGATGTGGACGTGTTTTGCGCTGGATTTCGGCGACTTTGCGCCGATTTCAGGGGGGCGCAAAATGGCGCAAAATCTGCAAACTCGACATCCCCGGTCGGTTTGAGCGGTTTTCTGATCGAGCCACGCTTCGCTATTCACTTTTCAATCCGGCGGCAGTACCTCAATGATCTGACTTGATCCCTGCGCCGCGGCGTATGGATGCGCTCAGGCGGTTGGATGGCCCGCGCTCAAGGCGTTCGGCAAGAATTGCCGATAGGGTTGATGTGGGCCGATGAACCTCGTCTTCTTCCGCCGGGAGGATCGATCGCCATGTCTTCCATTCCTCCGAACGCCATCGGCAGCGTGCTCCAGTCAGGCGTGGCGCAGCAGGCAGCATCTCAACAGAAGGATCGCGTCGAGAACGAGCAGACGGATGCATCGCGCGAGCTGACGGGTCGCGGCGGGACGGAGGACATTCTGGAGATCGAGGAGACCGACGGCGGCACGAAAGTCGACGCCGACGGCGGCGGGTACGGCAGCCAGGGGCGCTACGACGGAGCGCCGGAAGAGGCGGCGGACGATTCAATGCTCGCGGAAGACGCGCCGGCGATCACGCACGACGAGGACGGTCGACCGCATCTGGATGTGTCGGCGTAGGTGTCGTTTCTTGGGTTCATCACAGAATTTCGGGAACGGTGCGCCGCCGTTTCCCAGCGGGACGTGCATGCCGGGTTCATTCTGTCCCTACGGGCAACGCCGTGAACCGAACGCCCTAATCAGTGCCTCGCTGTCTCAGCGTGTCGAATCATCCAGCGTACATGAGCATGACTCCGCCGTGAGGACACGGCGGCTCCGACTGGTGCTGCCGCCACTGCGTTCAGTTCACGGCGTTGCCCTACGGGACGACATCGGGGTTTGATGCCGCGTAACCCAGTAATGAATTGCTGGGCTATTCTCACATCGTCCCGAGGGGACGAATCGATAATAGGCCGCCCCTCGAACGCTGGGGTCAATGAGGCGACACTCAACTATCGTCGTCTTGGCGCGACGGCGCGAAGACTGAGCGTTGGAGTCGGTCCGTCCCTACGGGCAATGTTAGAATTTCACATCGCAATCTCACACATGAATGGGTGGGCCTTTTCAGGGCGTCGCTAACGGGACGTTCCTGAGTGCCATTGTGGATGCGAATTGCGTGTCACTATTTTCGTGATGATCTGTTTTCCTGGTCATCTTGGAGGGATTGGCGATGTTACGGCCGGCAACGCCGGCCTCTGCCGGGGCCTCACGATGGTGCTCGGGGGCGGGATCGCTTTGTCTTTGATTTGGGCTTTGCGGCGACGCTCGACTTGCTCTTGAGCCGTGACTCCGCGAACGCTGTCTGCAGCGACGGCTTGTCGATCGTAAATGTCATCGAACCGTCGCTGGAGAAGACATACACTCTTGCGGTGGTTCCTTCAATGCAGTGGCACGGCGCCGGGGCGAGGTCGACGTCGATCGTCCGCCCGTTGGGCCACGTTTCAAGGTAGCAGATCGATCCTTTGTCCAGGGATTCATATGCCCAATAGTACTCCATCGGCTGCGCGTTCGGGCGGCCTGTTCGTCCCTTCGTACGGAGAAGACTGTCTATCGTGGTCCGCGCCAATTTTTGTTCGGCGGGGTCTTTGGATGCGAGCTCGACGGCCTGCGGATCGACGCTGAATTGCGTGACAATGAGGCAGCGCTTGAGATCGCGGCCCGACTTGTTCGTGACGCGCGCGACGAGACCGCCTTCCGTTGCGGGGCGGCATCGCGCGCGAATGTCGCTTTCCCGCATTTCGCTACGGCGGCGCATCGGCGCCGCGGTTTCGATCAATTGTGCACGTAGCGCGCTCGATACGAGACCCTCCAGTGCGCGCATTTTCAACTTGTCGTCCGTGGCCGTTGCGCGGGCTCGCGAAGAAGGCGTTCCGCAAATGAGTTGCTGAATTGGGTCGGCCAGGTCAGTCGCACCGCCATCCTCCGGCGGGTAGAGCGATTTCAGTATTTCGATTGCTTCGTTCACTTGTGACGCGTCCGCGTCTGACAGTTGCGTCAGACTGGAGTTGACGAATCGATCCAGCGCTTGCTGACTCTGCCGAAGCGTCGCGAGCGTCGTCAGGCGCTCGTCGTTCGCGTCGAGCAGTTCGGCCAAATCCGAGGCGTTTGAAAAGTGCCAGTGACCGATCCGGCCGCGGGCGAACCCTTCGGAGAGATTCCGGCAGAGCATCGGCCATCGACCGTCGCTTGACGGCAGATTCATCATCTTCGGAAGCGTCGAGGGCGGGTCGTCCGCGTACGTCGCCGTCCAGCGGCCGCTGACGCCGCCTGCCATCAGGGGCATGGAGATGCCGTTCTTCAATTCGCGCGTTTCCACATCATACGTCGCACGGTGTCTGCCGATGCCGACATTCGTGCGTTGCGAAAGGACTTCGAATCCTTCGAGCGTCACGCCCCGGGAAAGATCGCACGTTCCGCGAAACACCTCGATTGTTGAAAGGGCGCCTGGTGACTTCCAGCGAATGTAGCCTTCGAGTCGTGCGTCGTCGTTGCTCAGGATCACGAGCGTGCCGACAAGTTTCCTGCGGGATGATGACTCTCCGGCCAGTTTCCAGGTTCCGACGGGCGGTGCGAACCGGGCGGTCGCGGTTGCCGTGTCGGGTCTGGTCCAGCCGTCATCCGCCGATTGTGCGGCGGCGAATCCGGAATGCGCAAGCGTGCAGGCAAGGAGCAAGACTCCTATCAGCGCATGGCGACTTGTGGGCATTACGACTCCGGATTGCGGTTCTTCGGCACCAAGATTCTCTGTGAATTATATGTCATTGACGAAACCCCATTCAACCCGATGTTGTGAGGGGGCTGTGGTGCTTTGAATCCGGTTCGTGTCGCGGGCGGCCTTGGGGAAACCGACATATGGCCGTCTGTGCGTCATGGCTTAGCATAGGGCCATGGTACGACCTTTCCTACTGATATCGCTTATCGTGTTCTCGCTTGTCGTCGGCGTCGGTCTCGTCTGGCCGCCGGTTCTCTGGTTGCTGGTCGTTCTCGGCCCGGTCTTTCTGCTCGGCCTCGTCGACGCTTTGCAGCGCAGGCACGCCGTGCGGCGGAACTTCCCCGTGATCGGGCATTTTCGCTATCTGTTCGAGATGATCCGGCCGGAGATCAATCAGTACTTCATCGAGAGCAATACCGACGGTACGCCGTTCAGCCGCGAGGCGCGTTCGCTCGTCTACCAGCGTGCGAAGCTGGCATTGCAGACAATGCCCTTCGGCACGCAACGGGATGTCTATGAGCCGGGCTATGAATGGATGAATCACTCGCTTGCGGCGAAGCATCCTGTCGGCGAGGCGCCGCGCATTCGCATCGGCGGCGACGCGTGCACGCAGCCCTATGAGGCATCGCTATTGAATATTTCAGCGATGAGCTACGGCTCGCTTTCGAGCGCTGCGGTTCGCGCATTAAATGGCGGCGCTCGCATCGGTGGGTTCTATCACAACACGGGCGAGGGCGGACTCAGCCCGCATCATCTCGAACCCAGCGGTGACATCGTCTGGCAAATCGGCACGGGTTACTTTGGCTGCCGAAATGCCGACGGCACGTTTGACCCTGCGTCGTTTCAGCGGCGCGCGACGCATCCGAACGTGAAGATGATTGAGGTCAAATTGTCGCAGGGTGCGAAGCCGGGCCACGGCGGCATCCTGCCCGCCGCGAAGATCACGGACGAGATCGCCGAGATTCGCGGCGTCTCGAAGGAGCACGACGTGATCTCACCGCCGGCGCACTCGGCATTCGATTCACCGAAGGGCCTGCTGGAGTTCGTTGCGAAATTGCGCGAGCTGTCAGGCGGCAAGCCGACGGGGTTCAAGCTGTGCGTCGGCCATCCGTCGGAGTTCCTGAGTATTTGCATGGCGATGCGAGAGACGGGGATTCTCCCGGACTTCATTACGGTTGACGGCGGTGAAGGCGGGACGGGCGCCGCGCCGCTTGAGTTCAGCAATTCGATGGGGGCGCCGTTGACGGAAGGCCTGGTCTTCGTTCACAACGCCCTGGTCGGTTTCGATCTGCGATCGAAGATCCGCGTGATCGCCAGCGGCAAGATCATCACGGCATTCAACATGGCCGCGCGAATTGCGGCGGGCGCTGACATCTGTAATTCGGCGCGAGGCTTCATGTTCTCATTGGGGTGCATTCAGGCTCGGCGCTGCAACAGCAACCATTGCCCTGTCGGCGTCGCGACGCAGAAACCGAGCCTCGTGCGCGGTCTCGATGTGACGGACAAAACACAACGCGTGGCCAACTATCATCGCGAGACGATGGATGCGTTTCTCGAACTCCTCGGCGCGGCGGGTCTTTCGCATTCGGATGAACTCAGACCGATGCACATCTATCGTCGAATCAACGAGACGCGCATCGAAACGTATGCGCAGATCTATCGCTATCTGAACCCCGGGGACCTGCTCGCGTCGACGCCGCCGGGCAGGCACTGGGAGGATTGGCTGTCGCACGCGTCGGCGGATCGGTTCATGCGGGTTGCGTAGCTTCCTCGCCTGTGCGACACGCGCGGAGCGCGTCCGCCAGCAGATTCAGTGCGACGGCGAGCAGCGCAACATCCTTGATCAGAAACTGGCCCGGCATCGCGGAGATGGCGGGAAATCCGCCGGCCGCCGGTTCGACGACACCCGGCGTCGACAGCATGAAGCTCAGCGTTGTGGCGAACATGCCAATCGCCGCCGCCGCCCCGATGACGCCCGCGCGACGTGAGTACGCCGAGGCCGCGATCAAGGCGGCGATCGCGAGTTCGATTACTCCAAGCACGACGGAGAACTGGTCGTGGCTCAGGAAACCATACACCCAGCCCATGAGCGGGCTGTGCTCGACGAAGCCTGATATACCCTCGGCCTCGTACGACGTGAACTTCATCGCTCCGATCCAGCCGACGACGATGACGACGCTGGCGCGCATCGCGTAATGTGCGATGCGTTCGACAGGTTCCGCCAACTGATCGAGGCCGACGATTGTCCTGCGGGTTTGGCGCGCACTTGTGTTGTCATTCAGTGCATTTGCGTGCTGACTGATGTTCTTCATTGTCTGTTCTTCCTGGTCGCGGTTTTTCAATTGTTCGCCTGAGCGCAATTGAGCGGTCTATTCACTCAACAGATACTCGCGCAATGCGACGGCGTTGTTCATTCTTTCGGCTTTGGCGGCGAACAGGAGCGTTGCGCGCCCCCGGTTTGCCAGTTGTCGAATGAGAGTTGTCGTGTCGCGCCGTTCATCGAGTTCCGCGAAGTATCGACGTCTGAATTCGGGCCATCGTCGCGCGTCGTGGCCGAACCATTTGCGAAGTTCGTCGGAAGGCGCGATGTCCGGGATCCACTGGTCGACGTTGGCCGCGGACTTTGAAAGACCGCGAGGCCACAGCCGGTCCACCAGTATTCTCAAGCCGTCCGTTGGTTCGCGCTGTTCGTAAACGCGCTTGGTGAAGATCTTCATGGGGTTGAACTTGGGTTCGAGAGGCCCGCCCTGGGCCGCGGCCGGCACGAGGAATCACTCGCGTTTCCTCCTCGTGCCGTGCGGCCATGACGAGCGTTGTTGATGAGAGCGTCGTCGCCGGAGTTCGGTCGCCGAAGGTGGCGACGTTAGCCGGCGCAAACTCCGCACGCTTCGATCGGTTCGGCCTTCGGGAAGTCGATGACCGTGTCCACGGCGTGGTTGAAGTAGTTCGTGAAGAGGTTGACGGCGACGTTGGCGATGACTTCCGCGATCCCGCCGTCGTTCAGGCCTGCGTCGCGGAGTTGCCTGACATCACTTTCGTCGACGCGTCCCTGTTCGGACACGAGCTTCTTCGCGAATGAGAGAATCGCCTGCGTCCGTTCGTCGGGCGATGCGCCGCGACGGCTATCGGCAATTTCGTCGCCGCTGAGACCGGCGAGCTTGCCGAGCGTCGAATGTGCCGCGAGGCAGTACTGGCAGTCGTTCCGTTCGCCGACGGCCAGAGCGATCTGTTCGCGCACCTTGGCAGTGAGCGATCCTTTCGCAAGCGCGCCGCTGAAATTGAGGTACGCTTCGAGGACGGCCGGCGAATTCGCCATGGCGCCCATCATGTTCGGAACCTTGCCGAGCTTCTTCTCAACGGCTTCCAGCAGCGACTTTGCTTGTCCGTTGGCCGTGTCCTTCGTGATCGTGTTCAACCTTGCCATGACAGTCTCCTTCCGGCGTTTGTTTCACCCGGTTCGTCCGGCGTCGGCCCGTTGCGGACGCCGTCGTACCGTTGCCGCCCATAGACGCGGCCCGACGATCGACCCTTACCGTGGCGCGGCAGATTTTTTTCGAAGTGAGAATTCCCTCGCTACGGGCTAGAATCCGGGCTCATGGAACCTGTGGGCGCCATTGTGATAGCGGACGACGCTTGGATTGCGGGCCTTCGCGCGGGTCGCGAAGAGGCCGTTACCGCGTTGCACGACCGATTGCGGAAAGGGCTGGGCGCAGCTCTGGGGCATCGGTCCGACGTTCAGGATTCGGACCTCGACGACTTCACGCAGGACGCTGTTTTGCAGGTGACGAGTCGCGTCGATACGTTTCGCGGCGACAGCAAGTTCTCGACGTGGGCCATGGCGATCGCGGTTCGCGTCGCAATGACGGCACTCCGCCGGCGGCGCTGGAAGCACGAAGCGCTGGATGATCGTCTGGAAGCGATGGCGTCGCCCGCGGCTGCGCCGTCGTTGGATACGAACGAAGCGCGTGGTGAGTTGCTTGCAGCGCTGCATATCGCGATCAACGCGGACCTGACGCCGAAGCAGCGGCAGGTCATTCTGGGGGAGTTATCGGGAATTCCGCAGGTCGTGCTTGCGGATCGGCTTGGAATGAAGCCGGGCGCGATCTACAAGACGACGCACGATGCGCGCAAGAAGCTGTTTGTCGCTCTGAAACGTAAGGGCTTTGATACTGCGCGCGTCTTAGACATACTGGCGGACGATGCGCGGGGTTGATGTCGAATGAAGCCGACGGATGAACAACTTGCCGACCTCGCAAAGCTGCTGGGGGATACCGCGGACTGCGAGATCGACTGCGCCGAGCTGCTGGATCACGTGGCGGCGTATCTGGAAGCGGTCAAGGATCGGCGCGGGTTGGAACCGCGGCTCCAGCAAGTGGCGCAACATTTCAAGATTTGCCCCGAATGTCGCGAGGAGTTCGAGGCCTTGATCCGGGCGGAAGGGTTGGATCCACAGAAGCTGCTCGGCGATTAGCGGCGACTTGTGCGTCGGTTCCGGGACGGGGCTCTATTTCCGCTTAAGAAATCCCCCCGGGTTGAATGTCATGTAGTACTTCTCGCGAGTTCGATCCTGCTCGAACTGATCCGACTTGGAGAGGAACGCCTCGACTGCTTCCATGGGGCCGGGGCCGAACGCTTCGTAAGCCGGATGGCCGTTTACATTCGTGTCTTCGACAATCATGTAGCAACCCGGCGTGACGAGCGGGGCGTACGCATCGAGTTCCTTCAGGACGTGGTCGCGCGTGTGATCGCTGTCGAGGATCACCATGATGCGTTCGGCGCCGTACTCTGCGATGATCTGTTTGACGAGCGTGAGCGTTTCGTCGGCGACGGAGCTCCCCGTGTGGTAGCGGACGCGCAGATGCGTGGGGCGATCCTGTTCTTCGATGTCGATCGACAGGACGCGGCGCGGGCAGCGGTCTTCCGGCGCGACGCGCGCCATCGCGTCGAACATTGACGCGAGGAACACGGCCGAGCCGCCCTTGTAGGTTCCGGTTTCGATGATGAGGTCGGGCTTCGTCTCGAACATGATTTCCTGGTAGACCCAGAGATCGAGCGGGCACTTGAGGATCTGGCAACCCATCCAGAAGGTGTTCGACCACGTCTGATAGGGGTTGTCGTAGTAACGCGTGTGAAACGCATTGGTGATGGCGTCGTCGTTGCCTGCGATCGGGGCATTGGCCATGGTCGGTGCATCTCCGTGATTTCGTGGGTTCTTGGTTTAGAGACATTAACCGGATACTTGGCGGCGCAAAAGAGTTTCGCCGCGGCGATCAGAGTCTTCGGTGTCGAATGACACACTGAGTTCAGTGGGTCGGAGGATTGTGAGGGAGTATGACAGTTGTTGACACTCACAGTGGAGGTTGAGTATTTACAGGTGCGACGAGTGCCCGGTAGTTTCCCACTCGGTTAGTACGTTTGCCCCAAATGGGGCAACGGATCGTAGCCACGGGTGGGGCGAAGACCGCGAATGCGGTCGAAGCGCAACCCGTGGATAGAGGTGCGCGCTCGTGCGTTCCGCTCCGACGGAGCGGAGGAGGGGTCATGGCCGGCACATATTCCCAACTCCTGTTGCACATCGTCTTCGCGACGAAACATCGCGAATGTTGGGTTGATGGGTCGTTGGCGGAGAGACTCTATCCGTACATGGGCGGTATCATCCGAGCCGAAGGCGGCGTGGCGTATAACATCGGCGGCGTTGAGGATCACGTGCATCTGCTGATCCGCTGGAAGCCGGACGGCAAGCTGTCGGACTTGATGCGCATCGTCAAATCGCGATCGTCGCGATTGGTCCATGAAACTCGGAAGGGCTTGGCGGAGTTCGCGTGGCAGGAGGGGTATAGCGCGTTCTCCGTGAGTTACTCAAACCGCGATGCTGTGGATCGATATATCGCGAATCAGGCGGAGCATCATAAGACGATGGACTACAGGTCGGAGTTGTTGCGGTTATTAATGGCGCATTCAATTGATTTTGAGGAGAGGTACATCTGCGATTGATGCCGAGTGCGTTAGCCTCCGTCGCTCCTTCGGAGCGAGCGCGCGTTTCGCGATCGGCTTCCACGGGTTGCGCTGCGCCGTCTGTCGACGGCTCCGCTCCACCCGTGGCTACGGTCCGGCGCTCCTTCGGAGCGAAATTGTGTCGCGTAATCGGCATTCACGGGTTGCACTTCGTCCCTGTTTGGGGCTTCGCTTCACCAGCGGCGACGATCCGGCGCCCTTGTCGGGGCGAAGTTGCATGAGGCATCAGACTTGGCGGATCAGCCGACGGTTTCTTAGAGATCCGCTCACGCCTATCGGACCAGAGTGCGGCTTTTGCCGCCGCCGGTTCCCAACTATACTTCCCGGATTCGCGCCTGTGTGCGAAACCGCGGGGATGACGTCTTCGCTTGAGACGACTGAGACATGCGATACGAGAACGCCAGCATCGAGACGATCGCCTACGAGTTGCCGCCGAACGTTGTGTCGTCGGCGTCGCTGGAGCAGCGATTGGCGCCCGTCTACAGCGCGATGAAGCTCCAGATCGGCCAGCTTGCTGCGCTGACGGGCATTCGAGAGCGGCGATACTGGAACCCCGGCACGACGATGGCGCACGGCGCCGCGCTGGCCGCCAGGAAGGCGATTGCGAAGTCGAATCTCTCGACGGACGACATCGGTATCCTCATCTACGCGGGCGTCTGTCGTGACTTTCTCGAACCGGCCAATGCTTGTGAAGTCGCGCATGAGTTGAAGCTTAACTCGCGAACGCAGGTCTTCGACGTATCCAACGCTTGCCTCGGCGTCATCAATGGGATCGTGCAAGTCGCCAACGCGATCGAGCTCGGGCACGTGCGAGCTGGGATGATCGTCTCCTGCGAGTCGGCGCGCCCCATCGTCGATATCACAATTGAGAATCTGCAGAGTGTTCGCGATATGGACACCTTGCGATTGTCGCTGGCGACGCTGACCGGCGGCAGCGGTGCGATCGCTGTTATCGTGTCCCATCGCGATCTCGCGCCGAAGGGTCATAAGATTGTCGGCGGCGCGATGCGTGCACGGCCGGAGCATCACGAGCTTTGCCGTTGGATGTACGCGGAGAGCGGCGACAATGCGCGGCCGATGCAGATGACGACGGACGCGACGGCGGTACTCGAACATGGCGTCGCGTTGGGTCGCGAGACGTGGGAGGCGTTTCTGGAGAATGTGGGCTGGAGCGTCGAACAGGTCGATCGCACGATTTGCCATCAAGTCGGGGCGCCGCATCGGGAGACGGTCCTGAAGCTGATGGGCGTTCCGATGGAGCGGGATTACCAGACATTCGAATACCTCGGCAACATCGGTACCGTGAGCCTGCCGATCACGGCGGCGATCGCGGCCGAACGGGGGTTTCTGGAAAAAGGGCATCGCGTCGCCATGTGCGGGATCGGCAGCGGTCTGAACTGTATGATGTTGGGTGTGGAGTGGTAGACTGGTGTTGCACTGGGTGGCAAGCACCCAGTGGCACGGGGGATTCGGGCACTGGGTGACAAGCACCCAGTGGCACTTGAGTCGTGTCGGATGGGCAGTGCCCGCAGTGAGACAAGGGCAATCGTAAAGCGATATGTCGCAACTCAAACATCTTGGCAAGCAATCGACGCAGCCGATCGATCAGGTGGATCTAATCGACTGGGCGGGCGGTCCAATTCACGTGCGTCTTGAATGCATGGAATTCAGTTCGATGTGTCCCGTGACGCATCAGCCGGATTACGGCCAGCTGACGATCGAGTACGCGCCCGATGCGTATCTTGCGGAAACGAAATCGCTGAAGCTCTTCCTCTGGAGCTTTCGAGATCGCAAGGGCTTCAACGAAGCGCTCGTCGATGAGATCGCCGAGACGCTTTTCAAGCAGGTTCGACCCAAGTGGCTGCGCGTTCGCGGGGCGTTCAACCCACGCGGCGGTATCCAGGTGAATGCAACCGCCGAGCGCGGCGATACTGCGCACAGGGCATCATGACGACGGCGGTTAGACGAATCCAGTTCTGCGCCGGGCATCGCGTTTGGAAGCACGAGCATCGCTGCGCCAATCTGCATGGACATAACTATGTGGCATTCGTCCATGCGGAAGCGGACCATCTCGATGCGCTGGGCCGCGTGATCGACTTCGGCGTGCTCAAAGAGAAAGTCGGCGGCTGGATCGATGCCAACTGGGATCACGGGTTCATCTGTCATCGTGACGATACCGAGGCGATGCGCGCGATGCAGGCGATTCCGAATCAGAAGGTGTTCGCCATGGATGCGAATCCGACGGCGGAGAATCTCGCCGATTATCTGCTGCGCGTCGTGGGACCGGCGCAGCTGAACGGCACGGGCGTTCGGCTGGCGCGCGTCGTGCTGTGGGAGACGGAAAACTGTTACGCGGAAGTGTCGCTTTGATCGGTCGCCAACGACCCGCGCGGGCGGGACGCTCGCACGCCCCGACAAGTATCGCCCCCTGAACGAGTATGTCCAAGACTTATCGCGTCAACGAGATCTTTTTCTCCGTGCAGGGCGAGGGCATGCGCGTCGGTACGGCCAATCTTTTCCTGCGCTTTACCGGCTGCAACGAAACCTGTCGCATCGAGACGCATGGATTTGACTGCGATACGGAATTCGCCAGCGGTCGCGATATGACGATCGACGACATCATCGCGCAGCTTCGCGAAACGGGGCCGACGTGCGATTGGATCGTGCTGACGGGTGGGGAGCCGGGGCTCCAGGTCGATCGCGAGCTGATCGATGCGCTCCATGCGGCGGACTTCAAGCTGGCGATCGAAACCAACGGCAGCATCGAGCTGCCAGCCGGCATCGATTGGGTGACGGTCAGTCCTAAAGTCGCCGAACATGCGATCCGGCAGAGGACGGCGGACGAAGTCAAGTACGTTCGCGGCTATGGCCAGGGCATTCCGAAGACGGTCGTGCAGGCGGAATACAAGCTCATCTCACCTGCGTTCAGCGGCGATCAACTCGATGCCCGGACGCTGGATTGGTGCGTCATGCTCGTCAAGGAGAACCCCGATTGGCGTTTGAGCGTTCAGATGCACAAAGCATGGCGCGTGCGGTAGCGCGACGCTGAATTGCAGAGCGATTCAGCACGTCGCCGGCGATCAGCCGTTCAGGTTCGAGTTGTCGTTACTGTTCTCGTTCTCGTTTTCGTTCTCATTGCTATTGCTGTTATCGTCGTTGTTGTCGTTTCCGTTGTCGTCGTTGTTGTCGTTCCCGTTATCGTCGGTGTTGTCGTTGCCGTTGACATTCCCGTTGTCATCGCTGTTGTCGTTACCGTTGGCATTCCCGTTGTTATTGGTGTTGCCGCTGGTATTGGTGTTCGTGTTTACGCCGGGCAGGACATTGGCCAGCGAGTCGATCAGCATCTGCACTTGTTCCGGCGTGCATGCGGCGGCGCCGAAAAGCCCGGCCGATGCCACCAGCGCCAATGCCCATCGGACAACCCGTCGCTTCAGTACAGTCTGCGTTCCCATCTAAGTTCTCCAAAGAATCTTCGTTCTGTATGCTCCGGCACGTCACGCGCGCGATGCGATGATGTCCGGTTGTTTTTCGTCCACGTCGTTGCGGCGCCTGCCGAAAAAGCGTGGGTTGAGTCTACCAGTGGGCGGGTCACGATGCAGAGATTGCACTGCACGCATGCGTGTCAGCACACACACGGATTCGGCTACACACAGCAAGCTGTGTATGCTCGCACACACCACGTGATACAATCTGACCCATGAGCCAAATACCCTTTGTCATGGCGTTCATGTCGAGATTTCATGCAATCGTCGTGCCGGTGCTGATTGCTTTTGCTCAACCGCTCTTTGCAGAAGAGCCGCCGCCGCCCTTGCAGCTCACGACGCAGGTGCAGGACGGCGACAAGCTCAACGTCGGTCGCCAGTCTCCTGATCTTGCGTTCGAGACGATTCGCGGGAAGTCGCTGTCGACTTCCAAGCTTCTCGAAGGCAAGAAGGGTCTCGTCTATGTGATGACGAGCACGGGGTGTCCGCTTTCGAAGAAGTACGGATCCCGCATCGCAACGATTGAGAAGCAATATGCCGATCGGGTTCCATTCGTATACGTGAATACGGTTCAGGCCGAGACGCTCGATGACATGCGCCGGCAGATTCGCGAGTACGGATTTGGCGGCCCTTACCTGCCGGATCGCCAGCGTTCGGTTTCCGACGCGCTTGGTGCGAGGACGACGACGGAGGTTTTTGTCATCGACGCGGCGCGGACGGTCGTCTATCGCGGGGCTGTTGACGACCAGTACGGAATCGGCGCCGCCTTGAGTGCTCCCAGGCGGAACTTCCTTCGCGACGCCATCGAAGCGGTTCTCGCCGGTGCGAGACCGAGGATCGAGGCGACGTTTCCGCCGGGCTGTCTGCTGGATGCGCCCAAAGGGGGCGAGCATCCCGATCGAGACCTCACTTACTACGGTCGCATTGCGCGAATCCTCGCCGAAAACTGCACGTCGTGTCATCGCCCCGGCGGGACGGCCCCGTTCCCTCTGACGACCTATCCGTCGTTGACCGGCCGCGTGTCGATGATCGACGCGGTCGTGAGTGCGGACATCATGCCGCCATGGCACGGAGCGAAGCCGGCGGAGGGAAAGGAAAGCCTCTTCGCCAACGATCGATCGCTGTCGAAGCGGGATCGTGACGACTTGCTCGCCTGGTTGCGATCCAGTCGGCCGATCGGTCGTAGCGCCGACGCGCCTGTCGCGCCGGCGATTCCGAACACATGGGACATCGGTCGCCCGGACGAGGTCTACACGACGCTGTGGTTGGAATTGCCCGAGGAAGGACCGATGCAGCACGCACGGATGATCGTGCCGACGAATCTGAAGCGGGATCGCTGGGTCTCGTCTTATGAGTTCCGTTACGATATGCACGAGGCGATTCATCATGCATTGATCTGGGTGTTGCCGCCGGGCGCTGTCGTGCCGCCGATCGATCGGATCCCGTCGGACCTGGAGCTTCTGGGCGCTTACAGCCCGAGCGACAATGTCGTGCGGCTTGATGAAGGCGTTGCCCGTAAGCTGCCGGCCGGTTCGATCCTACTCGTCGATCTGTACGCGCGGCCAATGGGCCAGGAGTTGCGAACGCGATTGCGAATCGGCGTTCGTTTCGCGGATGCGCCGCCGAAGCGCGAGATCCGTACGCTCGTCGTTTCTTCGAACGAATTGGATATTTCGGCGGACGATGCACGCGCGACGCGTCGCATCGAGGCAACGCTGACAGGGCCGGTGCATCTGGCGGCTCTGATGCCATATCTGCGATCCCGCGGCGAGGCGGTGACGATCGACGTCGAATTTCCGGATGGCACGATGAACCGGTTGCTCGACGCGCCGGCCTACGATTATCGATGGCAGATACGCTATGTCCTCAAAGAGCCCATCGATCTGCCCGAGGGCACGCGTTTTATCGTGACGGGCACATTTGATAACGGGGCGTCGAATCCCAACAACCAAAGCCCCGGCGAATCCGCGACGTCCGGCGTCGACGCGAATGATGAGGCGCTGATGATGGTCCTGGAGGTGCTTGACGATGTCGGTTCCGAATAACTTCGGCGATGCGCCGCCGGTGAAGTGAATCGGCGGGGTGTTACAAACGGCGTTGCCGCGATCGACAATCGCGTAGTATACTCCCCAACAGTGATTGCTCGCCGAATATTCACTTTCGTCTTGTTGTTTGTCTTCTGGGCCGGCGCCGTCGGTCTGCCTATTCCGCAGTTGAGTCTGCCGCTGGGTGATGCGTCGTTTCCCTGTCGCGGCCACGGTTGCGGATGCCTCGACGCGGAGATGTGTCGCACGAATTGCTGTTGTTTTCCGGAATTCAGCGCGGCGGCGCGCGCGGCGGATGCCAAAGCGGCCTCGACGCCGAGTTGTTGTTCGGCAAAGAAAGCAAACAAGAAACCGATCGGCCTGTTGATGAATCCGCTCAGTTGTCGACGCGTTGACAGCCTGGCGTTCAGTTTGCCGCCTCTGGATTGGTTCCGCGATCTTCGAGTCTTTGAGGAACGACGAGCGGACGCAGTTCCGTCGTCGCACGAGGCTCCTGTGCCACTGGCCGAGATCGAACCCGTCACACCGCCTCCGCGATTCGCTGTTTGATCCTCCATTTCAATTCGTCGATCCAACTGCGGTTTTGTTTACCGGTGCGGTGCTGCTGCGCCGTGCGCGCAAGCCGCGGTTGATCGGTGATCAGTCAACAACGACACAGCAGCTGCAGCCGCGCGCCCCAGAGTGCGCCCGGATTGCTCGTTGCGCTTCCAATTGAAAAAGGGAAATTCATGCGAAGTATCGCAGCGGTCCGCCGTGCGATGACGTTGCTGGAACTGCTCGTCGTCGTCGCCGTGATCGCCGTGCTCATCGCCCTCGTTCTGCCGAGCCTGGCCGCCGCCCGAAAGAGCGGCCGCCGAACGCTCTGCGTGGCGCGAGAGCGGGAACTCGGCAATGCGTCGCTGTTCTTTCGCGAGGACAGCGGCGACATCATGCCGCGGAGCAGCCATTCGGCGTTCGCATCGCGCGAAATGCCGTGGGGTTACGCGATGGTCAAGTACATCGCCGGCGCTCCGTTCGAGTCCGAGGATGCGCAGTGGTTCGATGTGTTGAACAGCGACTACCACTGTCCGTTTGACATGCGGCGCAACCGCTTCAGCTACGGGTACAACGTGTACTACGAGTTGACGGCCGTCGAAACGAACGGCGAGACGTGGCGCTCCGCCACGCGCGTGCCGCATCCGAGTACGACGATTCTATTCGGTGAGTTGAATGACGAGTCCGCGACGGATCACGTGATGGCGCATTTCTGGGTGCAGTTCGATGCACCCAAGGAGATTGCGCCGGATCGGCACGATCCTGATGCGGCCTACGTTTTCCTGGACGGTCATGTCGAGCACCTCGACGACGTACAGACGTTTTCTGAGATGACTGGTTTGAACAAGTGGAACCCCGAAACGGCTCCGTAGCGGAGCGTTTCGAATATGAAGAAAGATCCTGAATATGAAGTACAAATTGACGATTGCGTGCATTCTGATTCTGGCGGCGACGACGGCGGTTCATGCTGACGTCTGGCCGACGCTCAACCCCGGCGGCATGAAGCACATCATGATCGGGTTTGAGAACAACGCCGTGTCTCTTCATCTGGACAGCGCCGATGCCGGACCGCTGTTGATGGAGAACTTCGGCAACACGCATATTCCTCCCGCCGATGTGCTGGACGGAAAAGGCTACAACGATCAATACGGCTGGCTTGCCGATGGGCTGATCGCACCGCCGGCGGGCGGGGCGTTTTGGATTCGCAGCGTCGTCGCAACGCCCCGATTGGAGATCTATGAAGGCGGCATGCGGATGATGCGTGACACGCATACGTATGCACCGATCTTCGGAACGAGCGGCTCCCCGGACGCGTGGAAATGGAACGGAACAATGACGCATCATTGGAATGCGGCCGTCCTGCCGGGATTCTACGAGGCAACGTTCGAGGTCTATATCGGCGACGCCGTGACGGGGGTCGCGCTGCCGGAGTATGCAGCCGATCAAGTGACGTTGTCGTGGAACTATGTACCGGAGCCCGCGAGCGCGCTGATGTGCGTGATGGGGCTGGCCATTGTCGTGCGCCGAAAGAGGATTGCACGAGCGTGAATCCTGCCTCAGCGAAGGAGATGTCGAAAATGAACAAGAGATTTCTTGAGCGAACGGCATGTGCGTTTGCCGTGATGTTCTCGATGTCGGCCGCTTGGGCGAGCAGTCCGAAGCTCGGAGGTCCCATGCGCCACATTCTCATCACAATGCCCGGCAGCGAAATTCAGATCGGCTTCGATCATGATCCGTCGGAAATCATGCCGCTTGTGGATTATTGCGAGGCGTACAGTCCGCCTGCGAGCGTCCTGGACGGCGCGGCATACAACGGTGAGTACGGCTGGCTCGCAAACGGTTTCATCAGTTTGCCGATCGAGCTGGACATCTGGATCGAGTTGCTCGACCAGACGCCCGGGCTCGAAACCTACGAGGCGAACTCGTTTGCGCCGATATTCACGACCAGCGGGTCTGATCCTCGTTGGCGATGGAGCGGTGCGATGACGCACAACTGGTACGTCGCGCGCGAGCCGGGCGAGTACGAAGCGACGTATCGCGTCTATGTCGGCGATTCGACGGGCGAACCTGTTGTCGACTACCAGCCGGCGGAACTGACGCTCGACTGGTACTTCGACATGGACTGCGTTCCGGGTGATGTCACGTGTGATGGCGAGGTCACGATTGACGACGTTGGTGCGTTTGTCGATTTGTTGACCGGCACGCTGGCGCCGACGGCCCATCAGGTCTGCGCTGCTGATGTGAACAGCGACGGCACCATCGACGCGCTCGATATCCAGGCATTCGTGTCAGCAATGTGAACTGTCGTTTATCACCGACGTTGAACATCCGCGGCCCCGCTCGACGCCTTGGTGGCTCGGGCGGGGCCTTTTCTGGTTCATCACGGAAAAGCGAGATGATTCGGTGTTCTGGTACAAGAGCGACAGATGTATCCAGCCCGAATCCCGTAGGGATCAAATGAGAATAGCCCCCCGTCTTCAACGGGAAGTTGGCGGCCGTTTTTCAGGTACCGTCCCAGCAGGCAACGCCGTGAACTGAATGCTCTAATCAGTGCCTCGCAGTCTCAGCGTGGCGAATCATCCAGCGTACATGGGCATGACTCCGCAGTGAGGACATGGCGGCTCTGACAGGTGCTGTCGCCGCTGTGTTCAGTTCACGGCGTTGCCCAGCGGGACGGGATGAGTTTGACGCGCTGAGTCGCGCCGTACCTACGGCACGGCAATGGTAGTAACCAACTATCAATCCCAGCCTTGAAAGGCTTGGCTATTCTCGGCGCGTCCCTATCGGGACGCGGTACTTGCGCTACGCGGATGCCTATAGAGTTTCTCGATTTTCCGTGATGAACCTATTCTCTTGTCTTGCGCGAAACGTCTTGTGCGGTTGATTGTCGACGGGCGAAGTCAGTCGTCGCCGTGTTCGCTGATGCCGGTCTGCCTTGAGTATTCGAACAGATCCTCGCAGCTCTCGACGTAGCCGCAATTCAGGCAGAGCAGCTTGCAGTGGCGCGCATCGAGCCGCGGGTTGCCGCATCGCGGACAGGTTGCCGGGGGTTGCGCGGCACCGCATGCCTCGCCGGTATGTCGGGGTTCTTCCGTCATTGCAGCGTCGCCGGTTCGAACATGTTGCGTTGGTTGCGCATGATGAACTTCTCCGGATATCCCAATGTCGGACGGCTGATTCGATCCAGCCGTTCAAGATGTTCCGTATTGAAGCGCACGTCGCAGGCGGCTGTGTTGTCCGCCAGCTGTTTGACCGATTTCGGGCCGATGATGACGCTGCTGACGCCGTGGCGCTGAAGCACCCAAGCGATCGCGGCCGTCGCGACGCTTACGCCGAGGTCTTTCGCGACGTCTCTGCATGCGTCGGCGATGTCGAAGTTGCGTTCGTTCAGAAAGGCCTTGCGCCATTCATTGTCCGGATCGACGGAGCCGAATCGGGATCCGTCGGGCGTCGTGCCGCTGCGTGAGTACTTTCCTGTCAGAATACCGCCGCCCAACGGGCTCCACGGGAGCAGACCGATCTTGTATCGATCGCAGACAGTCGTGATCGATCGTTCGATGTCGCGGCACACAAGGCTGTATTGCATCTGTGCCGTAATGAATGGCTCCCAGCCGTGGCGGATGCACAGTTGTCTCGCTTCGGCGATCTGCCAGGCGTCGAAGTTGGACAGGCCGACGTAGCGGACTTTGCCGGCGCGGATGAAGTCGTGGAGTGTGCTGAGCGTCTCTTCGATCGGCGTGTGCCGATCCCAGCAGTGCACCTGGTAGAGATCGATGTAGTCCGTCTCGAGTCGGCGCAGGCTGTCGTGCAGCGCCTGCGTCAAGTGCCGTCGCGACGAACCGAGTGCGTTGGTATGAGCGGGCGGTTCACCGAAGACGCGTACGACGGGGAAATGCCCCTTCGTCGCCAGGATGACGCTCTCTCGACGGCCTTTGATGGCTTTGCCGCAGATTCGCTCACTCTCGCCGCCGCCGTAGACGTCGGCCGTATCGAGGAAGTTGCCCCCGCTATCGAGGTAGGCATCGATGACGGTGCGACTCGCCTTCTCGTCGATTCCCCAATCCGGCATTCCGAAATTCATCGTGCCGAGGCAGAGATCCGAAACAAGCAGGCCCGTGTTTCCGAGTTTTCGAAGTTGCATTCCTGCGATTCCTGATAAGACGCGATCAAATAACCGGCCCGCTGCGACGCAATCGGAGGCCGGAATGGCTTATCACTGAAACGTATCGCGCCGCGAATTCGTGTGCAAACGGTCGCTCGCGGAAGGGGAGTCATCCGTCCGCGCCCCGGAATGGCGGACATTGCCGCATGTCGATCGCCGATTCGCGACGGGTCCTGGCCGGATCCCGGAATCGAGGTTTCAGTCGATTATTCCGATTCCATCGTCTATGATTGGTGGGAAGCTCGCCCACGAGGGGCGTTGATCAGACATTCACGCCCATTGGCCGGTGCATATGAAAACGGAAATCCAGTGCATTTGCGGGTATGGCACGACTGTCGATCCGGCGGCGGTGAAGTCAAGCGCCAAGTGCGAGCGCTGCGGCAAAACGCTGACATTCGCGACGACGGGCGACGACCGGGCCAATTGTTACTGGGTCATGATGGGGCAGCGCGGGGCAACGCCGACGCGAGCCGTGCCGATGTTGGATGACCGTCCCGTGGCAATCGGCAGCTGCGAAGCCTGCTGGCTCGTGATTTCGGGCGACGGCGTTCAGTCGATGAACACGGAGCTGCGGGTCGATGTCGATCGTCGCGTCCATGTGCGCCATATCGCCGAATCGGGTCGAACCTGGATCGATCGCGCCGCCGTGCATGAGGGCGTGCTGGAATTCGACAACGAACTGCGAATCGGCGAACACGTTTTTCGATTGTGCACGACGGCGACGCTTCAGCGCGTGGCCGCGGCGGACTCTGCGCCGGTTCTCATTGAAAGTGACGACGATTCGTCGGGCGCTTCGGGCGACGATTATTACGAGGAAGAAGACCGCGCGCCGCGCAGGCAGCGTCGCGGATTTTTCGAGGACTGGTCCGCGGGCCATAAGCTCAAAGCGCTCGGGCTGTTGGCCGTGATTTCCATCGCTTTGGCCATCTCCGTGAAGATGGTGATGTATCCGGCGAAGTCGGAGGAGATGCCGGCGGAGACGGTCTACACATGTCCGGTCGACGGCGAGACGTTTCGCGGAAACTGGGCCGATGGCATTCCCAAGTGTCCGAAGTGCGGTCAGCTCATTCTCGGCGCCATCGACTACGACGCGCCGCCCAAGGAAAAACCCCGGCCGCCACAGGCCGATGCAATCGTCAATGATGATGCGAGCGGCGCCGCCGCGAACTCGGGCTCGACGGACAAGGAGACGCCATGATGCAAGTGCAGGCATATCGACGTGATTGGGTGCGCGCGGGATTCACATTGATCGAGCTGTTGACGGTGATGGCGATCATCTCGATCCTCGTCGCGATTCTGATGCCGGCGCTGTCGGGCGCGCGGCGGGAATCGCGGGCGACGAAGTGTCTGGCGAACGTTCGCGAGATCGGCAACGCTACCTTGATGTACGCCAGGCGCAACGACGATCGCTTCCCGGTTGCGGGCGACTGTTCGAATCCCGGCGGCTGCAAGTTCTGGAACGGTCATCAATACGTTGGCTGGAACGGTACGAAACAGAAGCCGAACGGTGAATACTGGTATCGCCCCGTCAACGTCGATCTGGGTTACGAGCCGTCGCCGGCGAACCCGAAAGGCGGAGAGATCGCCCAGTGCCCGAGCGACGTCGGCGTCATCGGCGAGACGGGCGTCAACAAGCCGCTATTTGACGTGCTCGGTTCGAGCTACATCGTCAATCCGATTCTCACGCAAGGACAGTACGATATCTGGCGGTATCGCGACAACGACATCGGGGAGTCGGACATTCTTCAGCCGTCTCGCAAGGTGCTCGTCGCGGATCATGTCGGATTCGGTATGACGTTTGACGCATCGTGGACGGGGATCAACCCGGGCTGGCATGATGCGACGCGACCTTCTGCGGTTTTCGGCTTCGTCGACAGCCACGCCGAGTACATCAAGGGCAAGTGCCGCGTTTTTGAATGGCAATGGTATCCGGAGGCGAGCGGACCGGCGTTTGTTCAGCAACTCGCGGATAAAGTGACTTGGAATACGTATCCCGAATGCAATTGACGTCGTGCGTCGATGTTCGTCAGGCGTCTTGTTGCGGCCGTAGGATCCAGGCGGATTCGTGTCGAGCGAAGCCGACATTCGGGTAATAGTCCACGGCCTGCGGGGCCGCCAGCAGAACGATCATGCACTTCGGCTCGAGGGCGGCGCGCGTTTCTTCGATCAGCATTCTGCCGATGCCTCGTCGTTGATAGTCCAGATCGACGGCAAGATCCGATAGGTAGGCGACGTAGCTGAAATCGGTCATGGTTCGCGCGATGCCGACGAGTTTGGCTGCGTCCCATGCCGTGATGCAGAGATTCGCTTCGTCGCGCATGCGTCGCATGCGATCGCGTTCGCCGACGGGCCTGCGATCCCCGAGGGTCGACGATCGGTATAGATCGATCATGGCATCGAGATCCAGCGGTGCGTTGACGCGGTACTCAATATTCAGCGCCGAGTTCATCATGAGCTCCGACCCGAAGCGGCGATCGAATTATCCTCTGAATCGTGATTCCAGACGCTTGAGGGCCCGACGGTTGGCGACTTGGTCGGCGGGCGACATTCGATCCACGATCAGACGACCCTGCAGATGATCGCATTCGTGTTGCCAGCATCGCGCGATCAGGTCGGACGCTGTGTACGCGATCGGGTTGCCGTCGAGATCGAGGGCGTCGATTCGGCAGCTGACGGCCCGCCGAATCGTCACATTCACATCGGGGATCGACAGGCAGCCTTCCTCTGCGGCTTCCATTGGGCCGTCGAGGTCCGCTAACGTGGGGTTGACGAACGCCATCCATTCGTCGGGTTTGCCGATGACGCCGCAGACGAACATCTGACTGAGAATGCCGACTTGTGGTGCGGCGAGGCCGATGCCCTCGGCCTGATTCATCAACTCGACCATTCGCGTGGCGAGTGCCCGGAGATTGTCGTCGAATACCGTGACAGGATCGCAGGCCTTGCGCAATCGCGGATCCGGGTATTTGATGATCGTCAGCGTGTCGAGTTCGAGATCGCTCAAGCGAATCACTCCTGTGAATCCGTCGTTCCTGCTACAATAATAGCTTGACGGGAGGCGCGTGAAAACCGAAGTCGAGCCGCAACCGGACGATCGGGCCGTTCATGTCGATTCACAAGCCTCACGGCGCCGACGCTGACGCTACAGAGAGAATTTGCCGCATGACTGACGCAATTCAGGGAATCACGGAGGGCGATCCCGCCGGCGGCCGACTTGTCGGATCGGCCAAGGGCATCGAGACCGCCCGCAAGCTGTTCGCACATGCCAAGAAGGCGGAAGACACGCGCAACTACGACTATGCGATTGAGTTGTACGTTCAGGGGCTCGCCCATTGGCCGGATGCAATTGACGAGGGGCTGAAAAAGCTACGGGTCGTGGCCACGGCCCGGAAAATGGCCGGCGGCAAGTCGTCGGGCTTCATGGTTCGACGGAAATTTCCGACGAACGGCAAGGATGCAGGGACGAACCTCAACAACGGTCTTCGCCTTTTCGGGTTCGATCCGGCGGATCTCGGCGCGATTGAGCAGTTGCTTGATCTGGGGCTCAAGGCGAAATGCGATCGCATCGGCCAGTGGATCTGCCCGATTCTCACGGAAGCGCTGTCGCGCGCGAAGAAACTCTCCTCCAGCCATTACGAGACGATCTGCAACCGAATGCTGGACATGGGGCGCATGGCGCGGGATTTCGGCAATCACGACGGATCGATGGAGATATTCCGGGCGAATGTCGCTTCGGCGCAGATCTGGCGGCGGCATCATCCCGACTCGAGCGAAGCGCATCGTGCCGAGAGTTCCGCGTCCGGCGAATTGACGATCGTCAAAGGGAACTTCGACACGGCGGAGAAGTTCACGGACTCTCTCAATGATCCGGGTAAACAGCGCGACATTCATGACTCGCAGAAATCCGTGACGCCGATCGATCGGCACCAACAACTGATCGAACTGGCACGGCGCGACTGGGCGGAGAATCCGACGATCGCGAACAAGCTGATCAAGCTCGTCGAACTCCTGACGCGATCCGGCGACGATGCCCGCGAGAAGGAGGCGATCAAGCTTCTCGACGACGAATATGCGTCCTCGAACAACTACGTGTACCGCCGTACGGCGGATGATCTGCGCGTGCGGCGAATGCGCCGGGATCGCGCCGTCGTCGAGCGCGATCTGAAGAAGAGCCCGAACGACGAGGAGCTCAAGGAGCAGCTCCTCGCCCACGATCGGAAACTGATCGACGTGGAGACGCGTGTCTATCGGGATCGACTCGTGCACTACCCGACGGATCTGAAGCTGAAATTCGAACTGGCGGTCCGGCTGTTTCGGGCGGCGCAATACGACGAGGCGATTCCGCTTCTTCAGCAGGCCCGATCGGACGGTCGCGTCCGGTCCCATGCTCGCCTCTTCCTCGGCCGATGTTTCTTCCAGAAGCGTTTTTTCGACCAGGCCGTGGACGTCCTCCGTCAGGCGGCTGAAGAGGCGCCGAGCCGGACGGACCCGCTGTATCTCGACATAAGTTACTGGCTGGCAAGGGGTTTGGAGTCTTCGAACGCGGCGGATGAGGCCAAAAAAGTGTACGGCGAGATCATCCAGGTCGATTACAACTTCCGCGACGCCCGGCAGCGGCTGGAGCGCCTTGTCGAATCGGATTGATCCTGTTCTAATACGGGGCTTGCCGTCGGAAGGGTGCGGGCACGCCCCGTTCCGCGGCCTTCGTTTCGGATTGAATGGACCAGATGATGGTTCCGTGGCGGAACCAGTGGAGCTTGATTGCCCGTGGCACGATCTCTTTCTTCTCAGAAGCGGCTTAGACAGAGCAAGGTGCGAGAGATTCGCAACCGCATGAAAAAGAGCCAGGTCAAGACGGCGATTCGCCGAGTGACCGACGCCGTGCACGACAAGAAGGTCGAGAATGCCGAGCAGGCGCTGCGATTCGCCTGCAAGCTGCTCGATCGCAGCGGCCACAGCATCCTGCATCCGAACATGGTCGCGCGGAAGAAGAGCCAGTTGACCCGCATGGTCGCCGGTCTGAAGTCTGCGTAATTCGGCCTCGCCGTCCCCTTTGAAAGGCGGACGCGAATTGAACAGTGTTATCCAACCCGGTCGCCCGCGCGGCCGGGTTTTTTCATGCCCGCTGTGCGACTGCTGATCGCGGCGTGCGAGTGCGGGCGATCGATTGCTTCAAGGCCTTCATGTGTTCCCGATGGATGATTCGACGCCATCCCGCCGATTCGTGTCTCGTGCCGGCGAGAAACTCCGGCACGCGCTGGACGCGTTTGATATCGATCCGACGGGATTCGTCTGCGCGGATCTCGGCAGCAACGTCGGCGGTTTCGTGGATTGCCTTCTGCAGGCGGGGGCGAAAAAGGTCTTTGCAGTCGAACGCGGTTACGGCGTCGTTGATTATTCGCTGCGGAACGATTCGCGCGTTGTCGTGAAGGAACGAACGGATGCGCGGCTGGTGCGTTTGCCGGAGCTCTGCGATCTCGTGACGATCGACGCGGGCTGGACGCGACAATCAGAAATCCTGCCTGCGGCGGCGCGCTTGCTGAAACCGGGCGGTCGGATCGTTTCGCTGATCAAGCCGCATTACGAAGCGCCGGCTGATGTTCTGAATGACGGCGTTGTCGATGCGTCGGCGCTGGACGGCGTGTTGGCGCACGTGCGCGAGGCGATCGCGGGATTGACGCCGGCGTTGCGGATCGTCGCCGAGACAGAGAGCCCGATTCTGGGGCAGGGGGGGAACCGGGAGTTTCTGTGGTTGTTGGATCGGGTCGGTGGGTAGAGTGATTCGAGGCCGAGGCGTTGCGGTGGAGATCTCAGATTTGCAATTTGAGATTTGAGAGGGGATGCGTCACTGAGATGAAGGGAAGAAAAACGCCGCGATGCTGAGGGTTCAGCGTCGCGGCGTTTTGGTGAGTCTTCTCGTGTTCGGCACTGCTCACAGAGCAGTGGCACCCAGCACAAAGTGCAATCAGGGATCTCTTGACATTCGGGCGCGCAGTGTTTGAAGCATGGATTCGCCGATCGAATTGTGGGACCAGAAGGAGCGACCGAGATTGTCGACATGCCAAAGCTTCTGCGCCAATCGCGAAACTGCGTCCTCACTATCGCCGGCAAGACACCAGTCCGCCTGATCTTCGCTTGCCCAGATCAGAATACGCTGATCAGCGGAATAGAATCGATATTGAGTATGGCCCGGCCATCCATTCGTCTGCAGCTCGGCCTTGAATTCGTTGTGAAGAACTGCGATCGCCTCTTCCGAGAGTGGAGCATTCTGCGCCTGAATCATGCAGTTGTTCAGTACAAGTCCCCAATCCCATACGCAGGCGTTGACGAATTCAGAGAAAGTCGTATTGCATCGCCGGTTGGGCTGAAATGTCTCGTCGTCGGCAATGACGACAGGAGGATCGTCAGTGCCGTCGAGGTCCACCGCCCAGAAACACATGCCCTGGCTCTCGTACCGAAATTTGAGGTAGCGACCGCCGATTAGCCCGTCATCTCTCATGTTGGAGAGACTGACCGACGGATCGGTATTGCTGTAACGATAGAGCCTGTCGCATGCGTCTTCGAGCGAATACCACTCTCGGAGCGACGCAGGGAGGGCGAGGCCGATGCGTTGCTCGACGGCTGCGAGCGCGTCGAGACTGCTGGGGTCGATGTTGGGATTCGTGCCGATCAGCCGGAATGTCTTTTCGTGAAATCGCAACATGGTGATTGTCCAAGCCGACGATATTGGATTTTCTCTCACTGCTGATTGCGCGTCAATAACCGGGTGCGACTGCATCGCTCAGTGCGTACATTCGATACGCCGGCCTGCTTTCTGACGGGCGCAGTTCGGACTATGTGGGGTTCTCCACCAATCGTCTGGCGCGCGTGTTTGAGCGGGATCGCGTGCGTGCAATGAGTCAAGGAAAACGCCGCGGCGCTGAGGTTCAGCGTCGCGGCGTTTTGGTGAGTCTTCTCGTGTTCGGCACTGTTTGAGAGCAGTGGCACCCGGTTCTGTCGGTCGCGCGTGCGGCATGCCGACCTTGGGGGTCGGCATGGCACCCGGCACGCTGCAGTGACATGCTGGTGTCGACACTGGGTGGCGAGCACCCAGTGGCACGGTTATCAGCGCATTTGCGGGTCGGCGTCGCGGATTTCGCGCATTTCCTTTGTGTTCGCCGCTGTTCGGACGGTTCGCGGGGCGAGCGCCCAAGGCTGATGGCTGGCGAGTTTCATCCGCATGACGTTCATGGCCGCGACCAGCTGCGGATCAACTTCCGGGATGGCGTCTTCCGGGAAGTTCTCCGGCGGTTCGCTGCTGGCGCGTCGGTCGACGATTTCCTCGGGAATCAGATCCTGGCCCTTGCCCTTGAGCAAATCGCGCTCGCGGCGCAGGCGTAGGACTTTCGCCGTTTCCTGCGGAATCAAGTCGACCTTTATGTGCGGCTCGACGCCCCACGTCTTCGCGTGTTCCTTGCGATGCAGGAGATACCACTGATCGCCGGCCGGCATGTCGGAGTCGGGTACGTAGTAGTGCGCCGTCGTCAGCTTCAGGTAGGCGCGGCCGCCGAGGATCGGAATCAGGTTCTGCACGCTGCCCTTGCCGAATGAGCGGGTGCCGACGACGCAGGCTTCCTTCAGACCGCTCAATGCGCCGGCGACGATTTCGCTGGCGCTGGCGCTGTATTCATTGATGAGCACGATCATCGGCAGATTGAAATTCTCCTTCTCCTTCTGAGCGTGGAGTTCCATGTTCTGATGGCGCGATCGGCCCTTCGTCTGCACGATACGTGCATTCGTTCCGAGGAATACTTCGCACATATCGACGGCGCTGGTGAGCAGACCGCCGGGGTTGAAGCGCAGGTCGAGGATCAGACCGCGGCAGTTCTCGTTGTGGAGCTGATTGAGGGCGGCGCGAAGGTCGTCGACCGTATCGTCCATGAAGCCGCTGACGCGGATGTAGCCGATCTTCTCCTGCGGATCGATGATGTAGTTCCAGCCGGTCGGCTTGGACGGATCGCGCGTGTCTCCCTTGACGGTGCGGATCTTGATCTGCGAGCGCTTCAGCGGGACATCGCGCTCGACCTGCGTGTTCTCATCGAGAATCGACAGCGTGACAGTCGTTCCGGGGACGCCCGTGATTTTCCGGACTGCGTCGTTGATGGACATGTCGATCGTGCTGACGCCGTCGACCTTCGTGATGAAGTCGCCCGGCTTGATGCCGGCGTTGTAGGCGGGCGAATCCGGCAGCGGCGATTCGACGCGGACCGGCTTGCCGGGCTCCTGCGTGATCTGGATGCCGACGCCGGTGAACTCGCCGCGCGTCTGCTTGTTGAATTCATTGACTTCCGACGGCCAGATCACGCTCGTGAATTCGTCCATCGGGTCGAGGAGACCGGCGATGAATTCGTCCACGATGACTTCGGTCGGCAGGTCGATCGTTTCCGTGTTCACGGCGAGGACGTTTCGGAAAACGCTCTTGGCGTGCCGGGCGGAGAAGTCGGGGTTCTGTTCGATGTCCCGGCTCTTGTAGCCTTCCAGCCGGCGGGTGAACCGTGCGACGAGGTCCTTCTCATCGAGGGACTTGAACGTCTCGTCGAGCGTCTTGGTTTCGGCGAGGATCAGCAGGTTGTCGATGGCCGAGCTGCAAAGCAATCGCCAGTTGGGTTCATCCACGTAGTCGTTGTTGATGCGATCGATGATCTCGAATACGGCGTCGGCCGAGACGTCATAAAGCGCCGGCTTCCAGTCCTTGCTGTCCTTGCCGTAGATGAAGTCCAAATGGGCGCGCTTTCGACAGAAGTCGTAGCCGGCCTTGTAGTCGTCATTATCCGGGAAGAGTTCATGGAGCAGGTCGTACAGCGCGAGCGCGTCGCGCCATTCCTCGCGGCCCTTGTGTTCGTCGATCTCTTTGAGGACATGGCCGACGATTTCGCCGAGCCAGGCTTCGTTGCGGAATGTGTCTTCGTCGGCCGCGTTGGCCATGGCGCTCTGGGCGTACAGCAGGGCGCGGCTCCAGTAGAAGCTGTCGTCCTGCGGCAGCTCGTCGGCGTCGTTGTCGCCGTCGGTCTTCGGCTTGTTTGTGACGTCGACCATCGTGTCCGCCTTCTTGGGCGCAGGCTCGGGGACGGTCTCGGGCGCAGTGCGCGCTTTTTCGGCCGATTCCATCGCCTTGGCGACGTAGTAGTCGTACATCTGCTTGCGGAAGGTCGCGCGCTGCGAGGCGACTTTCCGGGCCTCATCCATCCAGCCGAGGGCGCTGCGAATCTGGGCCGCGGGTTCGACTTCGAGCGCTTGCTTCAGCGTCGTTGTGCCGCTCGTGAAGTTACCGGCCAGAATCTGATCGGCGCCCTTCAGCCACAGACGACGGGCTTCGGCCGAAGCAAGACGGTCGTCAGCAGTGGCCTTGTTCGCAATCGCCGGAAGGGCGATAACGGCCACGAGAGCGAGCACGAGATTTCGATTGAGCTTCGGCATGACGCCTCCTGAAAAAACGGCTGATTTACAGCGGCATGGAACGGCCTTGGCGATTGCACGCGAGGGCTTCGACTCTCCGAATGACCGATACCTCTTCTCCGGCTTAACGGACTATTCAGCCGAGTCGCACGGACAAGACGGGTAACGCTGCCGTAACTTTAATATTGAAGCCGCCTTACGATCAAAGCGGCCTCGTTCTTTCGGCTGGCAGAACGATCCCCCGCAGGGGTATCGGTCCGCCGCCGGCGCCCCATCATGCTCGTCCATCTCAATTATATGTTTGTCCCGAGAATCGGTTCAAACTTTTCGGGCGAACGGGGGCGCGCAGCGTGGCCATGTATCTGCATCGGATGAAACCTCGGGGGGATGTGAGCCCGGGAGGGCGGACGTCAGCAGGCGTCGGGTCGGTATCAGGCGACGGCGGCACTCCTGGGCCTGCCGATCAGTTTCCAGGCGTGTCTGCCGAGCAGGACGCTGAGCACGTCGCCGCCGTGGGCGTTCACGCGTCGGGCGATAAGCAGAATCAATGCGATTCCGATGCCGACCACAAAGCCGCCCAGGTGCGCCCAATGGGCGACGCCGTCGTCCGCGCCGAGGATCGTCGCCAGGACGTCGAAGGCGATGTAGAAGAGGACGACCCAGAACCCCCGAACTGCCCAGATTTTGAAGGACAGGCGGAATCCTGTGAGAAGCCCCCAGCGCCACCAGGCCGCCATATGCATTTTGTGAACGGGGAAGAAGACGAAGTACATACCGGCCAATCCCATCACGGCCCCCGAGGCGCCGAGGGCGGGGACGGGCGGTCCTCCGCTCTCTGCAATGAGGTAGATGATGCTGGCGCCGATGGCGAGCAGCGGATACGCGATCGCCGTCCACAGGTTTCCGATCAGGGCGTTGACGCGCGTTCCAAAGATCACGAGGAAGAACATTTTGCCGCCGAGATGGAAAAAGAGATCTCCGTGGAGCAGGGCGTTCGTCAGGAGTTGGTAGACGCGGAATTCGCCGATGGGTCGCTGATAGACGGGCAGCGCGTCATTGGCCTTGATGACGAGATCATCCCGATATCCCGTCGCGGCAAACGGACTGCTCGACGTGCTCGGCGCCTCATCGCCTTCGGGCAGGGGATTGGCTTCTTCGAGTTCCGCGTACTTGGCTTCGAATGCGGTGTCGTCGCCAAAGGGCATGAAGTCCTTGAATAACAGGATGACTTCCGAATCGGGCGAGGGATCGGGCGGCCACAGCAGGAGCTGTTTGAGCGACTGCATCCTGGGTGAGGATGAGACTTCAAGCGCGTAGAAGATGCTGCTGATGAAGATCGTGAATGCAACGATACTGAAGATGGCGTAGGGCTTTTTGGCGCCGAAGGCCTCGGAGCCGATCGGATAGACGCCGATCGCAATGATCCAACTGATGCTGCGGATGATCTTCTCCGCGTTGTGATAGAGCCGGTCCAGATCGCCTTCGCTTGCCGTGATCAGGCTTCTGCCCGTCTTGATGTTGACGCCGCAGGCGACGCAGATCTTGGTGTTGCCGGGATAGACTTTGTTGCAGGACGGGCATGCGTGATCGGCGGGTTTGACGACGGGTGGCGCCGGCGCCGCCAGTCGTTGGGCGACCGGATCGGGCAGGAGCGTCATTTCGGCGAGGCTGAGTTCATCGAGGGCGAAGTCCACGGGTTTCGGCGCGGCCGCGACTGCGTTCGACTTGGTTGCCGGTTCGCGACGAAGAGGCGTCGGCGATTGCGTGGATGGCGTTGTCACTCGTGCTTTGGCGGCCTGGCGAGCTGCGGCGGTCTCGAATTTCTCGCGTGAGATGCGGAACGGGCGCTTGCAAGTCGGGCATGCGAGTCGCCTATCGGCGTGCTTGAGCCCGAGCCGGATGACGTGGTTGCATTGGCAGCGATATTTGAGAGCCATTGGAATCCGACCCTGACTGACGCGCTTTCTCGGGAAAGCCCGGCGTGTTTCTCGAAGTTATCGAAATCCGCTTGAATTTGCACGATCCGGGCAGCGTGGCGCGATCTGAGTCGTCGAAGTGCGTGGAAGGGCGACACTATGGGACGGACCGGCATCGTCGTTCGGGCGATTGCTAATGCGGGCGCTTGCCGACGGCGTCCGGGATCGAATCGAACACGCCGAAGAGGGTCGACAGTCGCGTCAGATCGAGCAGATGGCGGATCTTGGGTTGGGGGGCCACGACGCGCAAGTCGCCGTGTCGTTTTCGCAGTTGCAGGTAGCCGGCGACGATTTTCCCGAGATTCGTGGACTCGATGAATTCGAGGTCGGACAGTTCGAGAACGAGCAGCGCGGCCGGCGACAGGGCGATTTCCATGATCTTGTCGCCGAGGGATTCGGCGTCGCTCATCGTGCATGCGCCGCAGAGGGCGAGCACTGTGGCTTCGTCGTGCGTTGAAACGCGCATTTCGAAGGGGGCGTCTTTGTTGCCATCGCTCGTCGGAGACATGGCTATTCTTTCCGGTTCATGACCATTCTGACGGTGCAGCCGCCCTTGCAGTATTCGACGACGTCGAGGTAGGCGCGCATCAGCATGATGCCGCGGCCGTGGGGTCGATCGATATTTTCCGGGAGCGTCGGATCGGGCACGGAATCGGGATTGAATCCGCAACCTTCGTCCTCGACTTCGATCTCGATGCAGGCTTCCGTCACTTGGTAGCGGACGATGATGCGTTTGTCGGGATCGGCGGAATTGCCGTGCCGGAATGCGTTGGTGACGGCCTCTTCCAGAGCGAGCTTGATGGCGAAGGCGGAATTCTCGCCGTAGCCGAGGCGGCGAATCTCATCGAGGATGAGACTTTCCGGCCGTTTGGCCTCGGCGAGATCGTTCTGGACGACGATTTCTTTCAAGCTGCCCGTTCCTCGCGTCAATCGCGGCACTTCGCGGGGCCGATCATGTCGATTGCAGATCGAAGCGTGTCGAGAGTGATGGCGATGTATCCCGCACGCGTTCCCGCAATCGGCGCTTCATCCGCTAGAAGCTCTCGCGCGCCTTGTCGATGCTCGGGTAGATGTCGAAAACCTTGTTCAATCGCGTGATCTTGAAGACTTCGAATATCTGGGGATTGATATCGCTGAGTCGCAATCGACCGCCGCCTTCTTCGACTTTCTTTCGAAGCGTGATCAGCATGCCGAGGGCGGCGCTGGAGAGATGCTCGACGTTCTTGAATGTGAGCACGAGCTTGAGGCCCGGGGCCTGTTCGACGACTCGGGAGAGCTCCTCCTGAATCTCGAGGATACACAGCTCGTCGAGGATCTTTCGGTCCGAGAACTCGACGATCTTGACGCCGTCGAAATCATTGGTCTTCAGTCGCGTTGCCTGCTCCGCCATCGTGATGGTCTCCATTGGGCGCCGACAAGTCCTGGCCGGTTCCGGGTCGGATTCTAGCGAAAATCCGACGCTGACGCCAACGAACGGGGCGCCGAGGTCCTCCGCAACAGTCCGCTCTGAGAAATCAACCGGCGCGCGGCCGATTCGGGGGTAAGCCGCCGCCGACTTCGTTCGTGCGGGCGCTCAAAACACCCGCCGTGTCTTCGTGCGCCCTGGTCGGTCGCCCGCAGTCGTGTCGTTAGCCGCCGATGCATGCACCGTTTGCAATACCAGTGGGATTCCATTACGACCCCCGAATCGTCCCGAGTGGGGAACCCAACAAATCCAATCGCGTGTTTCAACGAGGAGTGACTGCCATGCGGAGCTTTTGCAGCCGTCGATCTTGTGCCATCGGAATCCTGGTGACGGCGGTGACGTCGTTCACCTTCGCGGCCGAACGGGGGATGACGCCTCGTGATGTGTCCGGGCTGGACTATGTCGGCTCCGCGTTGATGTCTCCTGACGGAAGTCGGATCGCCTACACACTGTCGCGGCCGCAGAATCCGTTTCGCGACTATGCGGAATTCGAGGCTGGGTACGAGGACGGCGGACCGAAGACGGAACTTCATGTCATGAACGTCGCGGACGGGTCGAGCACGGCCTACATGACGTCGGGTTCCTTCGGCGGCCTGAAATGGACGCCCGACGGTTCGGCGCTGTCCTTCACGGCGAAGCGCGGCGACGACGAGAATCGGTGTCTTTATGTTCTGCGGCTCTCGGGCGGCGAAGCGCAGCGCGTGCTCGCCCACGAGACCGACATCGGCGACTACTCGTGGCATCCGGGCGGCCGAAGCGTGGCGTTCATCGCCGGCCCGAAGGACGACAAGAAAAAGAAGGAGATGGAGAAGAAGGGCTTCATGGCGGAGGTCTACGAAGAGGAACTGCACAACCACAGCGTCTGGATCGGGGAACTGTCGGACGGGTTCAATCCGCATCGGAAGCTGGACATCGATGGGAACGTGCTGAGCGTTGATTGGAGCCCGCAGGGAGATCGACTGCTGACGAAGGTCTCGCCGACGCCGTTGATCGACGACGAGTACATGGCGACGCGGATTCGCATTGTCAGCCCGGAGACCGGTGAGGTGCTCACGCGGATCGAGAATCCCGGCAAGCTGGGGAGCGTGGAGTGGAGCCCCGACGGTCAGAACGTCGCGATGATATCCGCGGCGGACATCAACGATCCGGCGGAAGGGCGATTGATGGTCGTCTCGTCGAACGGCGGCGAGATGCGCGACTTGATTCCGAACTACGCCGGGCACGTCAAGGCGATCGCGTGGGACGGCGACAACACGATCAAGTTCCTGGGAGATGAGGGTTGCGAGTCGGTCTTCGGAGAAGTGGACATCGACGGCACGGGCCTCAAGAAAATCGTGGACACGGGCGGACCGATTCTGGAAAGCCTGAGTCTGTCGAAAGTCGGCGACGCCGCGGCATTTGTGGCGACGTCTCCCACGCACTATCGGGAATTGTTCACCATGAAGCACGGCGACGCGGCGCCGAAGCGGATGACGATCACAAATCCCTGGCTGAGCGAGATCGAATTCGGCGAGCAGAGCGTCGTCAAATACAACGCGCGCGACGGGATGGAACTCGAGGGGATCCTGATCAAGCCGGTGAATCATGAACCCGGGACGCGCGTGCCGTGCATTGTCTGTGTCCATGGCGGTCCCGAGGCGCATGAGAGCAACGGATGGCAGACGCACTATTCGCGACCCGGGCAGGTCGCCGCGGCGAAGGGGTTCGCCGTCTTCTATCCGAATTATCGCGGCAGCACGGGGCGCGGCGTCGAGTTCAGCAAGCTGAGCCAGGGACGCTACGGGCTCGAGGAATTCGACGACGTTGTGGATGGCGTGGACCATCTGGTCTCGATCGGTCTGGTCGACAAGGATCGCGTCGGCATCACGGGCGGGTCATACGGCGGCTACGCGTCGGCGTGGGGCGCGACGGCGCTGACGGAGCACTTCGCGGCGAGTGTGATGTTCGTCGGGATCAGCGAGCAGTTCAGCAAGTTCGGCACGACGGATATTCCGAATGAGATGCATCTGGTTCACTCGCGGACGTGGCCGTGGAAGGACGTCGAGATGTTCCGGCGATCGAGTCCGATCGCGTACGCGGAGCAGGCGCGGACGCCGATTCTGATCATGCACGGGAAAGCCGATACGCGCGTGCATCCGAGTCAGTCGATGGTGCTGTATCGCTATCTGAAGACGATCGGAAAGGTGCCGGTTCGGCTCGTGTTCTATCCGGGCGAAGGGCACGGCAATCGCAAGGCGGGGGCGCGGCTGGATTACAACATGCGGATGATGCGCTGGATGGAGCAGTATCTGGCGCCGGGGAATCATCGAAATGATCCGCCGCCGCCGCATGAGCTGGACTACGGGCTGCCGGAAAAGAAGAAGAACGACAAGAAGGAAGGGGATGACGCCGCGGCGGCGTGATTGTTAGGGCAGTCGCTGTACTTCGGAATTGCAGCGAGGACAGACGCGATGGTCACGCCAACATGCCGACCTTTGGGGTCGGCATGGCACCCGGCGAGGATGAACGCGCTTGGCGGGCGGCCAGCATGCCGACCTTGCGGGTCGGCATGGCATCCGGCGCCCGGCGGCGCGGCGGCTGCTGAATGGGTGTGAATTGTCCGTGCTGCGATCGTCTTGGCGTTGGCGCGGCGGTTACCTTACAATTCTGCAGCAGAGAAACTTACGGGCGTCCGGATGACGCCTGGCGTCGCATTCAATGCCGGCTGACTCGTCGTGCTCATTCCGCAGATGAAACAGTCGGCTCTGATGGATGGATTGTGCAATGGAGTGCATTGCGGTCATTAACCAGAAGGGCGGCGTCGGCAAGACGTCGACGGCGGTCAATCTGGGGGCCGGCCTCGGGCAGCGCGGCAAGCGGATGCTCCTGATCGATCTCGATCCGCAGGGCCATCTCACGACGCATTTCGGCTTAGACGAAGCCGCGCCCGACAAGGGCGTGTACGAGGTTCTGACCGGCAGCCTGCCGCTCAGCGAGGCGATTCATACCTATTCCCCGTCGATCGACATCGTGCCGGCGCACGTCGACCTCGCTGCTGCCGAGACGGAGCTGGTCAGCGTCGTCGGTCGCGAGGTCATTCTGCGTGATGCGTTGCGTGGTGGGGACTGGCCCTACGACATCGTCATGTTCGACTGCCCGCCGTCGCTCGGCGTGTTGTCGTTGAATGCGATGTGCGCGGCGAATCGGGTCCTTATTCCCGTGCAGCCGCATTTCCTGGCGTTGCAGGGAACGGGCAAGCTGTTCGAGACAATTCTCCTCGTCAATCAACGGATCAACGCGGCATTGTCGGTCATGGGGATCGCCATCTGCCTGAATGACGCCGGGACTCGGCTGTCGTCCGAAGTCGTGGACGATCTGAGCGCCTTTCTGGATTCGCATCGGGATTCGAACGTCCCGTGGTGCAACGCGAGAATCTTCAATTCCCGCATTCGGCGGAACGTGAAGCTGGCGGAATGCCCCAGCTACGGCCAGTCGATTTTTGAATACGCTCCTCGGAGCAACGGTGCGACGGATTACCTGGCGCTGGCGGATGAAGTGCTTGCCGTTCTGAGCGGCCGCGCTCTGCCGGTCGCGGTTGAAACGACGGATCAAATCGACGACGAATCATCCGATGCAGATGTGGAGACGGCAGAAGCGGACGTGTCGATCGCCGCGGAAACAGTCGACGGGATGGCCGGAGACGACGCGTCGACTTCGGAGGATGCGCCCCGGGAAACCCCGATGAAAGCGGCCGTTGAGTCGGCGTCCAAGCCTTTGAAGGGTGCGGAAGTGCATCGCGCACCCGCTGAAGACGTGGCGATGGCAGGTGACGCAGGTGCGATCGCACCCATCCGGAAGGCTCCTGCACGGAAGCCGCCGTCCGTCGCAAATCGACAGGCGTCTTAAAATAGACTGATGGCTGAGACTCGCCAGATCGCGTCGCGGATTGTCCGGCAATTGAGCGTCGCCGGATGTGTCTGCCTTTACGCGGGCGCGTTCGTGATGACGCATCTTCCGCCCGGGCGCGTTCCGGGCGCCGGACTCATCAATGACAAAGTGCTGCACTTCACGGGCTACGCGGGCCTCGGCATCGCGTCGCTGTGGACGCATTTCGTCCTTGCTCGCGGCGTGTCGGGGCCGGGCCGTTTTTTCGGTGTGTGGGCATTGATGCTCTGCTATGCTCTGATGGACGAGTGGACGCAGCCCTACGTCGGCCGAAGTTTCGAGTGGAGCGATCTTGCCGCGGACGCTCTCGGTGCGCTTGTCGGTCTGAGCGCGGCGACGCTGATCGTTCGCCGGCGCGTGTGATACAACGTGAGTAACAAGAAGCACATATCGAGGCGGCAGAGTCATCGTGATCGCCGCGTGCGCGTGCGGCCGCTGTGGCTGCTTGCGCTGGCAGTCTGCGCAGCGACGGCGGCGTGCGACGCCCGTGACAGTTCGCGCTCCACCGCCCCGCGAGTGACGACGCGGATTGCCGTTGTAGGGACGTCCGACGACGATCCGGCCTGGGACGTCATTCGAGTGGTCGCCGGGAAGATTGTCGCCGAATCGCCGAACATGAGCGTGTCCTTCCATGCACCGAAGGACGGGACGCCTGCGGGACAGCAGGCGGTTGTGGCGGAGTTGCAGTCCGCGAAAGTGAGTGCGGTTTGCGTGATGCCGAACGATCCGGAGTCGTTGCGTGACGGTGTGCGCGACCTGATTCAGAGCGGTAAGCCCGTTGTGCTACTGGGGTTCGATATCCCGGGTTCGCTGCGAAGTATCTACGTCGGCCCGAACGAACTGGAAGTCGGTCAGGCGGCGGCGACGGCGTGCGTTCGCCTGCTGCCGGACGATCGTCGAACGGTGATGCTCTTGCACGCGGGGTTGGATAGCCCCACATACGGGGCTCGTTACACAGGTTTTAAGTCGCAGCAGCGCCTGGAGCCGAACAGTGAGTTGTTCAAGGAGTTCGACTGCGGTGGGAACGGCGTCAAAGGCCAGCAGATCATTCGGCGGCAGTCGCGGTTGTATCCGCGCGTCGGCGGATGGGTGTTGCTCGACGACTGGCCCTTGCGTCGGTTGAATGACAGCGAGTCGCTCGTTCCTTTGGGGTGCTCCCTAATTGTCTGCCGCGACGACCCGAAGTACTTTGCCGCCGTGCGGCGCGGGGACATTGACGCGCTGGTGACATACGACCTTTATCGTGCAGTCAGCGAGGCTGTTCGCGCCTCGATTCGGCTTGCTCAACATCGAAACGACATTCCGGTCGATCGAATTGTGATGCCGGTTGAGGTTGTCACGACGGAGGACATTGACTGGCATGAAGAACGATGGCGATTGTGGCGAATGGGCATCGCCGGCAATGCCCCGGAACGGGAATAGACTGCACATCGACACGCCTGCGCGCTATCGTATAATCGCGAAGGCTGCCTGACCGCGTGCGTCGGGGCGCTTCAAGAATCGAATCTCGCCGCAACTCATGTTGAAACAATACGTAAGCATCCTGTTCTTCAGTCTGTTCTGTTCGAGCGCCGGTTGTTCGAACATCGTCAAGTTCGCAGTGGACAAGACCCAACCGCGGGGCGTCCAGCGCGAGGGCGTTGTCTATTACGTCGGCGGCGCCGGGCCGGTGGGCAACATCGGTTCCTTCGACATACCGCGCGGATTGCGGGATGCGGGCTTTGGCGGGGTTGTGGAAGTTTATCCGTGGCAAAGTTGGACGCATGCGGGCGATCAATTGAATATCACCCGGAATCGCGAGAAGGCGGCGGAACTGGCGGATCAGATTCAGCGTTTTCGCAGGCAGAATCCGGACGCGCCGATTCACATCGTCGCGCTGTCGGCGGGAACGGGAATTGCGACTTTTGCACTCGAGTATCTGCCTGAGTCGACCAAGGTCGACAACGTCGCCTATCTCGGATGCAGCATGTCGGCGCAACACGACATGACGCGAGCCTTGCGACGCGTTCGCGGCAAGCTCTACGTCCTGCATGCGCCGGGCGATGCCGTGCTCAGCAATCTCGTCTGGTACACGGGGACTGTCGATCGGAAGGAAAGCCGCGACGGCATTGCGGGTCTCGAGGGTTTTCACCATATCTCCTCGCCCTATCCGGATACCGACGCGCAATATGAGAAGCTGGTCAACGTGTCGTATCGCAATGAGTTTCGTGATGCCGGATACGACGGCGGCCATGTGTCGGCCACGACGAAGACGTTCGTCCAGTTCTACCTGGCGCCGGCGTTGATGGACAACGATCGCCGGCTCGTCGGCAATACGCGTCGCGCGCCGTATCGATCGCCGTTTCTTGCGAATTCCCGCGACACGGCGCGGCGGCCTGAACCGCGACGTTCGACGGCGTCGCGCGACGTTGTGGATCCGCTCCGTCGCCCGGAGCCGGTCGTCGCGGAGACGTACCCGGATGGAACGACGCTGAACGCCGACGCCGCGCCGGACGCCGTCGAGAACTCGGCGGGTCAGGCGGAACCGGCGGTTGCCGAAGACTACGCGGGAGATTCGGCGCCGCAGGCATGGAGCGGGTCGGATTCGGGCGAGGCGCCGGCGGATCCTGTCGCCGCGGAACCCTCGTCGCCGGAGGGGATCGACGGATGAGCGGCGGATCGACATCGCGTCGCATGAAGGCCGACGATCGCCGGCAGCACCTGCTCGAAGCGGCGATCAGTTGCTTCTCGCAATACGGATACCAGGGCACAACGACGGCGCGACTGGCAAGGGCGGCGCAAGTGTCGGAACCCGTGCTCTATCGCCATTTCAAAAGCAAACAGGAGCTGTTTGCTTCGCTCGTCGAGGAAGTCGGTAAGGAAGTCATTCGCGCGTGGCGGCATGCGATTGCGCCGCTCAAGTCGCCGATGGATCAGTTGCGCGTGTTGTTTCGACTGAATCCGGCGATTACCGACCCGCGGACGAAGCAACTCTATCAAGTCATCTTCATGGCGCAGACGGAAATCGGCGATCCGAATGTCCAGGCGGCCCTGCGCGAGCACTACGAACAATACGCACGTTTCCTTGCCAACCTGATCAAACGTGCCCAGCGGGCGGGGCAGGTGCGTCGAGACGTTTCGGCCGTGGGGCTCGCGTGGCAACTTGTCCACGCGGCGATCGGGTTCGCCTTCATCAAGCCGCTGGCGATTCCGGGGCATGCGACGCCGGCGACTGTGGAGCAGACGATCGGTCTATTGCTCGAGATGCTGTCGGGGGATCGGCCGGGTGAAGGCTAGGCGGGTCGGGGACGTGTGTCGCTCACGTGCTTGTTAGCAGTATTCACTGCTCACAGAGCAGTGGCACCCGGGTCACGGAGCGGTGGCACCCGGCGCACGGCCACTTTTTCGGGTTGATGACCCGACCTACGACTACGGGTTCTTGCGCTTCCAGATGTAGTCCACAAGGCGGTCGAAGAGTGACGAGCGGGCGTGGGACCGGGGTGTCGGCCTGGCGCGCGAAGGTGTTTGTTTCGGCTCTGGGAAGCGCAACTCTTCCGCAGGTTCCAAGTGCCTCATCAGAAAGGCCTCGAAGTCCGGCACGCGGGTCCATGAATTCGCGATCCGCCTGACGACGTAAGGGTCATAGACGCGTTTGGCGCGGAAATTGGTCAGTGCCTTGCGCGCGAGGACGGTCGTGATCCAGCGGCCGGAAGCGCGGTGTCGCGCGATCACCTTAATCTTCTCGTAGCCGTCGCCCCAACAGACGGGATAGCAGTGGACCTTGGCGCCGGCGCGGAGCAGCCGCGTGCCGCAGCGCGTCTCGCGTCCCCCTTCTCCAAAGGGAATCTCTTCCCGCACGTTGGCGACGAGGCACCAGACGGATTCGGGAGCCTGTTCGTCGTTTGAGGACATGGGTGGATTGTCCTCTGCCGAAGTTGCGCAGACAAGGTGATGGTCGTCAGTCTGGCACCCCTGGAAGGGGGTGGGCCACGCACGTGGTGGTTGGCGTATTGCACTGCTCACAGAGCAGTGGCACCCGACGCTGGTGGATTTCGCGCACGGACACTTTGTCGGGTCGATGACCCGACCTGCGACAGTTCCGTTTCTTTGGATCGAATTACGAATGTACGGATTCGTGCGTGGATTCGCTGGGATTGGGGTCGTTGAAATTCGATGGCCGCTCGGATGATCGCTTCTCGACTGAACCAGAGTTCCGGGCCTCGGACTGGATCTTCTTGATTTCGTCTGTCGTATCCCGGAATTCATCCCCCGTATCTTTCAGGCCCTTCTTGAACTCAACAAAGCTCTTGCCGAGCGATCGTCCGACTTCGGGCAGGCGGCGACCGAAGATGAGCAGGGCGATGATCCCAATGACAATCAATTCGGGAGCGCCAAGGCTCTGAAGGAACGCAAGCATGGAATGGGTGGCAATCATGTCTGAAGACTCCTGGTGGATGCGGCAGAATGGGGGTGGTTGCCGCCCTGTCTCAATCCTACGGCGCGGATTGGTTCGAGGCCACCTTTTCTGACTGCGGTTTCGCTCTTGTTACGCAAACGTTGTCTCCGAGAGTACATCGGTCCGTTCCGCCGTCGCCTGTTTGTTTGTGTCAACGTTCGACCCGGCTCGCTGGAATGCGATTGCGCAAAATCTGCGCATGTCGGTAGTTATCGTGCGGCGGCGCGACGGTTCCGGACCGATCGAATCTGCAGAATGACCGATATTCTGTTGGGGCTGCCGTTCGCCCGAGCACTTTCTTGCGAACCGTGCCTTTTTTTGACTCTGGAGCGAATGCCATGTGTGGGATCGCAGGGATCGCAGGTTATCACGCAGTGACAAACGACTGTCGCCTGCGGTTGGATCGGATGCTGGATGCGCTTCGGCATCGCGGGCCGGATGACTCCGGAACATACCTGACAGTCGATGTCGCCCTCGGTCATCGGCGATTGGCGATCGTGGATCTGACCAGCGGCAGGCAGCCGATCGCGAACGAGACGGGTCGAATTCGCGTCATCACGAATGGTGAGATCTACAACTATCGCGAGATGCGGGAGGAGTTGATCGGCCGGGGGCATCACTTCAAAACGCAGAGCGATGCGGAAGTCGTTGTTCATTTATATGAGGAGATGGGGGAGCGGTTCGTTGAGCGGTTGAGCGGGATGTTTGCAATCGCCCTTTGGGACGATCGGGAGCGGCGGCTTGTGCTGGTGCGTGATCGGCTGGGCGTGAAACCGCTGTACTACGCCGTCGACGGAGATCGATTGGTGTTCGCATCGGAGTTGAAGGCCGTGTTGCTGGGAATGCGGCAGGCTGCGTCACTCGATCCGACGGCGATCGCCGATTTTCTGGCGTACAGCTTCATTCCGTCGCCGAAGACGATTTTCTCGAATGTCCAGAAACTGGAGCCGGGTCGGATGTTGACGTTCGATCGCGAAGAGGTCCGACTGCGGCGTTATTGGGATCTGACTTATCGCGGCGTGACGGACGAGGCCGGCGAGGACGAGCTGGCGGAGGAGACATGGCGATCGCTGAAGCGCGCGACGCGGATGCGCCTGCATGCGGATGTGCCGGTCGGGGCGTTCCTCAGCGGCGGCGTCGATTCGGGGGCCGTCGTCGGTGCGATGTCGCAGACGTCTCGCGGACGGATCACGACAGTCACGTGCGGCTTTCATGAACGAGATCATGACGAACGCGCACAGGCCCGGCAGTTGGCGGAGCGGCTGAACACGGCGCACGTCGAACCGATTGCCAGGGCGAACCTCGCTGAGATGGCGGAACGGCTGGCGTGGCATTTCGATGAACCGTTCGCGGATGCGTCGGCAATCCCGATGTTTCTGATCTCCGAACAGGCCAGACAGCATGTAACAGTGGCGCTGTCGGGAGACGGCGGCGACGAAGTGATGGCGGGCTATCGGCGGTATCGGTTCGATATTGCGGAACATACGGCGCGACAATGGCTGCCGACGGCGATACGGCGCGGCGTGCTGCCGTCGATCGCGCGGGCATGGCCGGCCGGCCCCGGCGTACCGAAAATTCTGCGAGCCGGTACGACGTTGCGAAACATCTCGATCGATCCGGCGACGGCGCATGGTCGGAGCATTTCGACGTTGTCGCCGGAGGGCGCGGCGTCGTTGATGTCGCCCGAGCTCGTGAATGACCTGCGAGGATACGATCCGCTTCACACTGTGCGAAAGCTCTACGAAAGCTGCGATGCCCCGGATCATCTGTCACGATGCCAATACGTTGATATTCGGCTGGGGCTGGCGGACGGGATACTCACGAAAGTCGATCGGGCGAGCATGGCGCATGCGCTGGAGGTGCGCTCGCCGATGCTTGATTACGAATGGGTCGAGTTCGCGTGGACGATTCCGCCGCAACTGCGGCGTCGAGGCCGGCATGGGAAGATGCCGTTGCGCCATGCGGTTGCCCGGCATGTCGATGCAGACCTGGCGGGGCGCGTGAAGTCGGGGTTCGACGTACCGATGGACGCGTGGTTCCGGCAGGCCGGCGCCGTCCCCCTGATGCGGCGCGTCATGGAGGGCGACGGCGTCGGCGCATGGCTGAATGCTGACGCAATGCGAAATGTCTGGGATTCGCATTGTGAGGGCCGGGCGAATCACGGCGCGACGCTGTGGAAGTGCGTTGTGCTGGACTCCTGGGTTCGCAGATTCGGTCAGTGGATCGGCGGCAACAAGCGGCAGTGGGAGCAGTTCGCGGCCTGATGCATCCGACGATTGTCCGACATGTCCTGTGGCCTTTGCACGAGGCGATGCTTCGTCGGCCGACGTTGCGATTTCTGGATGAGCTGGAGCGTTCTCAATGGTTGTCGACGGAGGGTCTGCGCGCGCTGCAGACGTCGAAGCTTCGCCGACTTCTTGCACACGCATCGCAGCGTTCGCCGTTCTATGCTGCGCGCTTCGCCGATGCGGGCATCGATCCGGCCTCGATGACGCTCGGCGATCTGCGGCGCATTCCAGCGATTTCGAAAGAGGACATTCGCGCGTCGCTGGATGATATCGTCGTGCGCGACGTTGCCGGCGGACTGTTCGAGAGTACGACCGGCGGTTCGACAGGCGAGCCGTTGCGGTTCTACATGTGTCGCGATCGGCAGGCGGCGGACCAGGCGGCGCGCGCGCGAACGCGCCGATGGTTCGGCATCGAGCCGGGTTCGCGCGAGCTGTACCTGTGGGGCTCGCCCGTGGAGCTTCGCAATACGGATCGATTCAAGCGGCTGCGCGATCGACTGACGAATCACCTCCTGCTCGACGCGTTTGACATGTCGCCGCGTACGATGGATGTGCACTTGGCGCGATTGGATGCGTTCGATCCGGCGCATGTGTTCGGCTATCCGAGCAGCCTGGCGACGCTGAGTCGGCATGCGATGGAGCGGGGGCGCTCGCTGCAGACGCCGTCGTTGAAGGCCGTCTTCACGACGGGGGAAGTGCTGGCGCCGGCGGATCGGGCGGCGATTGAGGAAACCCTGAGCGTTCCGGTGGTCGACGGCTACGGCTCGCGCGAGGCGGGTTTCATCGCGCACCAGTGCCCGGAAGGCGCGTATCACGTGACAATGGAGAGCGTGATTGTCGAATTGCTCGATGATCGCGGTGAAGCGGCGGCGAGTGGTGAGATCGTCGTGACGCATCTGGACGGCCGCGGCATGCCGCTGGTTCGGTATCGCACGGGCGATCGTGCGCGTCGTCGCGATGGTGTGTGCGAGTGCGGGCGCGGACTCGAATGCCTGGAGCGGATCGAGGGCCGGTTGACGGATTCACTTCGCCGCGTGGACGGCGGCACGGCGCACGCACTTTCGGTTATCTATGTGCTGCGGGACATGCCCGAGGTGCGGCAGTTTCGGATCGAGCAACGCGCGGATATGAGCCTCGATGTCGAGATTGTCGCCGACGATGCGCTCGATCCGGCGCGACAGGCGCGGGCGAAATCGTTGTTGAGCCGGCAACTGGGCGGCGAGGTTGATGTGCGGATCAGTCGGGTTCCGCGGATTGCGGCGTCGGGCTCGGGGAAGCATCGCTACGTCGTTTCTCAAGCGACTTGAGCGCGTTCTTGTCGTAGGTTTCGCCTTCGATCAGCTGCCGCGTGAGCAGGTCGTCGGCGTAACGCGTCGAGACGAAGCGTCGATAGTCCGTCAACCATTTCAATCCCAGCGACATCGTGGCGGCGGAGATTGTCGCCAGCAGGACGGTCGTGACGTCGGTGCGACGAGTCAACATGAACAGATGCGCGATCTGAAGGGCTGCAGAGATCGCGGCTGTGCCGACGACGGTGACGACGAACTGCGTGCGCCAGCGGAGTCGCGTGCGGCGATAGAGCGAGCCGGCGATGCATAGACCGACGGCGGAGTAGATGAGGCATTCGCCGGAGATGTCATAGAGCGCATCGTTGGGCCGGCTATGGAAGTGTACCATAAAGGGCATGAGGTTGACTTTCTCAAACATGCCCGTCTTCGCGATGCCGGTCGTGTTGAAGTCGAAGGGGACGAGTTCGTAGCCGAGAATCGCGGCAATCGCGACGCACGCGCCGAGGGTGCCGATCGATCGCGGCAAACGGAAATTGAAGCTGGGATTTGCGCTCGACGCCTCCTCGCTCACGTTTCGAAGGAGCATCAGTGAGAGGACGGCGCCGATGATCCAGCCGGCGCAGGCGGCGACGAAATGCGCCGTGTCGAGACCGTGCGACGCGAGGAACTGGCGCAGCAGCGTGATTGTGAACGCCGTACAGAGCACGACGAATGCCGATCCGCCGACGGCGCGGACGTATCCGAAGAACCGTCGCGGTCGGAACCCGAGCCAGAGGAGGATCGTGAGACCGGCGTAGCTGGCGATATCGGTCACTCGATCGAGCAGGTATTCGAGTTCCATGCGCGATCGTTCGCGCGCCTCGATGCGGCCTTCCTTCACGAGTTTCGCGGCGGTTTCGGGAAGGGCGTTCCAGGCGGCGGCCGGATTGAAGTCGGCGCGGAGGAGGCCCGCTGCGGCGCTGCCCTTGTCGATGACGATGTCGTAGGGCCGCAGATGGATGAGGATCAGTGCGCAGACGGCGCCCTTGGCGATGACGGCCCACCAGTTGCGTTGGGCGGATGCAGTGAAGCGCCGGAATATCAGCCGCAGGATCGGTTCGAAGGCGGCCGTGATGGTCGCGCCGACGGCGGCGCCGGTGACGTTGCAGAAGACGTCAATCCAGGAGGCGACGCGCGAGGCGATGAAATACTGGGCGTGCTCGACGCTCAGGCTGAATGCGGCGGCGGTCAACGTGGCGCCGATGATCGCAAGAAAGCGATTCGCGCGCAGGCTGCGCAGTGCAAGGAGGCAGAGACCTCCAAAGGGGAGGTAGATGCCGATGTTGGCGAAAACGTCGATGAGGCTCAGCCCCGTCAGGAGAAGATAGCCGACGCGTCGCGAATGCGGCGGATTGTAGGGATGGCGCGTCAGGTCGAAGGGGACGAAGCACATCCATGCGAGGGCCGCGGCGAATAGCAGGAAACCGAGAATCGCCGCGCGGCGATGAATGGCGCGGATCAGGGGTTCGTCCGAGATGTCGAGTCTGGCTGGCTGCACGCGCGCGGGTTCCTCCTGTTGTCCTGTACTACATCGGTCGAGGGGGGCGGGTTTGGGGGTTTTGGATTTTTAGGTTGGGGGAGGGTTATGGGGAGTGTGGGGTTGGGGCATGTGTTTGGAGGTTGGCGTGATTGCGCGGCTTTGCGGGAAGGGATTCCCGCGGGGAGTGGGTGCGAGAAGGGAATCTCGCACCAGCGACGCTTCCCGTGGGGGAGGGTAGGAGATAGGAATCTCGTACCAGCGAATATGGGGCTGGTTATCGGTGGTAAACCCAGGCCATGACTGGTCCGGCTCGGCGTGCTACACGTGTTCTGTGCGCCGCGGTCGATGTTTCTTCCAACCCATCAGGTAGAGCATCAAATCCCACAAGCCCGCGTACTTGAATTGCGGATCCGCGTATTCGTGCAGCACGTAGAACGCGAAGTAATAGAAGCGGCAGAACGACCAGATTGTGATTGCCAACAGGGCGCATGTTTCGAAGTCGAACGAGCGGATGAGGAGGATGACGGCTCCGAGAGTGCCGAGGAGCAGGAAGAGGATGCCCTTGAGTTTGAGGATGCGCGGGTTGGTGATGTCCATGTCAGGTTGGAACGGAGTGCGGGGGCGGGGTTTTCTGATTGCGTGCGGGGTTGGCCTGTTGTGATTCGCAGGCATGCCGACCTTGGGGTCGGCATGGCACCCGGCGTCGATACGATCTTTGCGCGGTTCGTCGGGTCGATGACCCGACCTACAGTTCTTCGCGGCGAGGACGCCGCGGCTCTGATTGACAGCCTCATTCGAGTTCCGCGAATCTCGCCGTGAAGTGTCGCAGGACGGGCGGCGCTTCGGTGATGCGCATGCCTTTGAGCGTCTCGCGGCGCTTGAAGACTTCGATCGTGGCTTCGGCGACGTAGTCGATGTGGCTTTGCGTATACACGCGGCGCGGGATCGCGTAGCGAACGAGTTCCATTGCCGGCGGCGTTTCGCCGCCGAACATCACGGTGCCGATTTCACACGTTCGGATACCTGCTTCGCGATACAACGCAACAGCGACGGCCTGACCGGGGTATTGGTTTGCGGGAATGTGCGGGCAGAACGCCGATGCATCGACGTAAACCGCGTGACCGCCGGCGGGTTCAACGATGGCGATCCCGGCGTCGCGGAGTTTCGCAGCCAGATAGCCCGTGCTGTAGATGCGATAGTGCAGGTAGTCCTCGTGGAGCACTTCCTCGAAGCCCTGCGCCATCGCTTCCAGGTCGCGGCCGGCCAGACCGCCGTAGGAGACGAATCCTTCCGTCAGGATCAGCAGATTGCTGGCGCGTTGTGCGATGGCGTGGCCGCGCATGAGCAGCACGCCGCCGATGTTCACGAGCCCATCCTTCTTGGCGCTGATCGTAGCGCCGTCGCACAGGTCAAACTGCTCGCGCACGATTTCGCGGACGCTGCGATTGGACTGCCCCGGTTCGCGCTGCTTGATGAACCAGGCATTTTCGGCGAATCGGCAGGCGTCGAGAAAGAACGGCACGCCATGACGATCGCAGACGGCTCGGACGGCGCGGATATTCTCCAGGCTGACGGGCTGACCGCCGCCGGAGTTGTTCGTGATCGTCAGCATGACAAGCGGGATCTTCTCGCGTCCGACATCCTCGAAGAGCCGCTCCAGCTTCGCGATGTCCATATTGCCTTTGAACGGGTGCGTCGACTCGGCGTGGCGGCCTTCGTCGATGACGAGGTCCAACGCCTTCGCGCCGGAGTGTTCGACGTTTGCGCGCGTCGTGTCGAAGTGGTTGTTGTTCGGCACGATGTCGCCGGGCTTGCACATCACTTCGAAGAGGATTCGCTCGCTGGCGCGGCCCTGGTGCGTCGGCAGGATGTGCTCGATGCCGGTGATCTCCAGCAGTCGATCGTGGAAGTGGAAGTAACTCGTCGCCCCCGCGTAGGACTCATCACCGCGCATGATGGCGGACCATTGGTCGCTGCTCATCGCGCCCGTCCCGCTGTCGGTCAGCAGATCGATCAACACGTCTTCGGCATGAAGGCGGAAGAGATTGAAGCCCGCTTCGCGCAGCGCTGCTTCGCGATGTTCGGGCGAAGTCATTTGGATGGGTTCGACGACTTTGATACGGAAGGGTTCGATAACGGTCTTCATGGTGTGCGTCCTGCTATCGTGGCGTTGTCGCGTCGTTATCGCGATCCGGGGGCGATTATAGAACGAGCACGTCGATCCGACATTCGGGACCGAAGTGGTGCGGGATGGGTCGTTGGCGCGTGATGTCGGGTCGATGACCCGACCTACGTCCTATGGGGCGTCGAAGTAGGCGTGGGTGCGCGGGTCGGCTCGGAGCGTTTTGATGGCGTGATGCAATCGCGACTTGATGGTACCGACGGGGATGTTCAGGGCCTCGGCGATTTCCTCTTGCGTCATGTCGTCGATGTAGCGCATGAGAACGACTTCGCGATGGGGTTCCGAAAGCCCGGCCAACACGTCGTGCAGATCGTTCGACCCTAGCTCCGCGGTCGCCGGCGGGGCCGTCAGGTTATGCAGGGCCTCGGCGCTCAGATTTCCTTCCCGATCGCGTTTGCGAATCCGCGTGATCGCCGCGTGTTTGACGACGGGGTAGAGATAGGTCGTCGCTTTGGCCGTCAGCTGCAGACTTGGGGCCTTCTTGATGAGATACGTGAACGCATCCTGCAGCACATCCAGGGCGTCGGCCTCGTTCCGCGTGAAGCGGACCGCCAGGGCGTGGACCCAATCCGCGTAACGCTCATAGAGCGTGTCAAACGCCGACGCATCGCCGCGATTGATCGCCGCGAAGAGCCGCGCGTCGGTTCGAAAGTCTCTTGTCTCGGGTTCGCTCACGTCGTTCGGCCTTCCGGGTAGATCGCGGGCATTATGCCAGATTCGTGCCTATCGCGGACCCGCCGATTCGGCGTCGCCGAAAGCCCTCGGCCCATGTGCCAATTCCGACTTCGGCCGTCATTGGGGGGGCGCTCGCTCCGGTCGGGGAGATTTGTCTCGCTTTTCGCCTATCCCTCTGGAGGTTGCCCCGTCCAGGGGCGGCCACTTGAGGACCTTCGAACGAAATCTGTGACCCGGCGGAAGCGTTCGACGACCGGGTTTCGACGTGGAGGCAAGGCGATGATACTTGATGCAACTGACAATTCGAATTCCGACTTCAAACTGACTCGCGGCCCGAAGCCGCTGCTCCGATGCGCCCTCTTCGCGATGGCGATCGGCATGATCGCGTCGGCGGGATCGCTGCGCGTGGAGGCGACGGACTACAACGTCAACACAACTGCGGACACCTTCGACGGCGTCTGCGACGGCAACTGCTCGTTGCGCGATGCGCTGTCCGTCGCCGTGAACGGCGACACGGTGATTCTGCCGGCCGGTACGTTTGCATTGTCGCGCACCGGTCCGGAAGCCGAGAACGGCGATCTTGGCACCGTCGCCGTGTTCGACCTGGACGTCAACGATTCGGTGACCGTGCAGGGACAGGGACCGGGACTGACGATCATCAATGCGACCGGCATCGGCTCGCGCGTGTTCGACATCAACCTGTCCGCTTTCGCGAATGTCACGATTCGCGACATGACGATTACCGGCGGCAACGGGACGGGCGATGCGTCTGCGGCGGCGGCGGGCGGAATTCGATGTCGCGATCGGAACTCGACTCTGACTGTGATCAACTGCGACATTTCCGGGAACCTGGGAAATGGCATCGGTTCGGTTGCGACGACGACGATCACGGATACCACGATCAGCGGCAACACCGGCAACGGAGTACGCCTGACCAACGACAGCGCGACGTTTCAGTTTCTCAAGGACCTGACGATTCGCGGCAGCACGATCAGCGGGAACAGCGTCAACGGCGTGAGCATCTTTAAGGCCGACGATCTGCTGATCGAGAACAGTACGATCAGCGGCAACACGGTGGACGGAGTTCTGGTTCAGCTGATCGATGCAGTGATCGACAGCAGCACGATCGCCTTCAACGGCGATGGGGGTGTCGAGCTGGCCGCATTCACTGACGGTGGATTCCCGGTGGCCCCCGCCGTGGATTTTCGAAATACGATCGTCGCGAACAACCCGTCAGGAAACATCCAGTTGAGCGGACCGGCCGATCCGCCGGTGAGTCTCGGACACAACCTGCTGAGCGACAATTCAGGCGCGGCGTGGTTCACCCAGGCCTCAGACATCAACAACACGAATCCGATGCTCGCGATTCTCGATCTGAACGGTTCGACGACGACGCGAACGCACGCAATCGGCGTTGATAGTCCGGCATTCAATGCGGGCGATTCCTTGCTGGCGACGGATCAGCGGGGTATCTCGCGACCGCAGGCGGGCGTTGACGACATCGGTGCATTCGAACTCGTTCCGCCTGACGACGACATGGACGGTTTTTCGCCGCCTGAGGATTGCGACGATAACGACGAGTTCGTGAATCCCGACGCCCCGGAGGTTTTTGACGGCGTCGATAACAACTGTGACGGCACGATCGACGAGGGGTTTGACGACGATCACGACGGGTTCGAAGACACGGCGACGGGCGGCGACGACTGCGACGACACGAACGAGTTCATCAATCCGGGCGCGACAGAGGTGTGCGACGGCGTCGACAATAACTGCGTCGATGGGATCGACGAAGGATTCGACACGGACAACGACGGATATACGACGTGCAACGGTGATTGCGATGACAGCAGGATGGATGTGAATCCGGATGCGATGGAGATCTGTGACGGGATCGACAACAACTGCGACGGGAACATCGATGAGGGCTGCGATCTCGATCACGACGGATTCAACCCGCCGGAGGATTGCGATGACGACAACGAGTTCATCAATCCGGATGCCACGGAAGTGTTCGACGGCGTGGATAACAACTGCGACGGCACGATCGACGAAGTCTTCGACGACGACGGCGACGGATACGAGGATGTCGCGACGGGCGGTAACGACTGCGACGATGGCGACGAGCTCATCAATCCGGGGGCGACGGAGGTCTTTGACGGCGTCGACAACAATTGCGACGGCGTGACCGATGAGACGTTTGACGACGACGGCGACGGCTTCCTTGACGATGCATTGGGCGGAAACGATTGCGACGACGCAGATGCGGACATCAACCCTGATGCGACGGAAACGGACGACGGTATCGACAACAACTGCAACGGCTCGACGGACGAGGGCTTTGACGGCGACAACGACGGATACACGCCGATCTTCGGGGGCGACTGCGACGATGCGAACATGAGCATCAATCCTGGTGCGACGGAGATATTCGACGGCGTCGATAACAACTGCGACGGGACGATAGACGAGGGCTTCGACGACGACGCAGATGGGTTCGAGGATGTGGGCACCGGCGGGAACGACTGCGACGACGGCAACAGCGCCATCAATCCGTCCGCGACCGAATCGGACGACGGAGTTGACAACAACTGCGATGGTTCGATCGACGAGGGCTTCGACGCTGATAGCGACGGCTTCACACCAGTCGCCGGCGGCGACTGCGATGACAGTGACTCCGGCGTCAACCCCGGCGCGACGGAGTCGTTGGATGGCATCGACAACAACTGCGACGGCACGATCGACGAAGGTGTCGATGACGACAGGGACGGTTTCCTCGATGCCGACATGGGGGGCGACGATTGCGACGACACGAATGCAGACGTGAATCCGGATGCGACGGAAGTTGCTGACGGCATCGACAACGACTGCGATGGGACAATCGATCCGGAGCCGGAACCCAATCCGACGCCGGACGAGGACGGCGTTGACGCGGCGACGGAAGACGGCGCTCCGAATGGCGGCGACGGCAACAACGACGGCGTCAAGGACAGCGAACAGCCGAACGTTGCGTCGCTGCCGAATTCGGACGGCAACTACCTGACGATTGTCGCACCGGCGGGCACGACGCTGGCGAATGTCGTGGCAAGCAGTAACCCATCGCCGGCGGATGCGCCCGACGGCGTGACGTTCCCGATGGGGTTCGTGTCGTTCGAGGTCCGCGGGTTGCAGCCCGGCGCGTCGATTGAGGTGCGGATCATCGCGCAACTTCCAGCGGGCGTTGAGATTGATACCTACTGGCGATATGGGCCCGAGTCGAGCAATACGACGCCGCATTGGTATGAATTCCTGTACGACGGAACAACGGGGGCGGAACTTGGCGGAAGCGAAATCACGCTGCACCTGGTCGATGGTCAGCGCGGCGATGACGACGTGAGCGCGAATGGTGTCATTGTCGATCCGGGAGCGCCCGCCGTCGCACCGACGATTGTCGCCCCTCAGCCGACGCCGGATTGCGGTACGGGAATGTGCGCTTCCGGGACGGCGATGTGTGTGCCGCTGCTGTTGATTTCAATGGGGCTTGTCCGCCGGCGCGTGCGGCGGCGTCGTCGGTGTCGACGCTGATGAAGTGATCGACGATTTTCGGATTGGAATGAAACGACCGGAGCGGGTGCACGCACCCGCTCCGGTTTTTTTGCGTGAGCTTCTCACAACGGCGCTGATACGTCTGTGTTCGTCGTCCTGAATCGTCATTCGCTTGGGCATTGCCGAAGGTCCAGCGGGTTCGCGCGGTTGTGAAACGTATGGGTCGTCAAGGACTCCCTTTGAGAATGCGCCCTTCCGGTATGCGCCGCGCGGCATTAGGTGTTTGCGCGGCGTTCGCCTAGCTCGGAGATGAACGGTGTCCGCAGTCATGCGCCGACAGCACTGCGTCTCTTAAGAAACACTTAACGAAGCCTTCGAACAAACTTCGCGCCGCAACAGTGTGGAGTTTTCGGTTCAGAATTTACCCTTTGCTATCGAGTGAGGCGACGGCGCCGCTGTCTTCATACTCTCTTACGCAATATGGGGATGGGTTCTGAACGACATGGAAACTCGCCGAGCCCTGATCGATGTCTCTTGTGTGATCCTGTAAGGTCGCGGCGTCGCGCGTCGCGAGGACTGGGTGTATCGTTGGCGGACCCGATTGACACGAATCGCCGAGAATCTGCAATTGAGCTCAAAGGTCCCGGTCTGCCGTGTCGCGTGATGGGTCATCCGAAGCCTGCATTGGGTCCTGCCGAGTATGCGGTCGTTGCTGCGCTGATCGAAGCGCATCCGGAGCCGCTGACGCGGGAGCAGCTCGAAAGGGCGGCTGGTCCTGAAGCGCATCGCGTGTTACTCGCGTTGCGAAAGAAAGACACGAGTTGGTCATCGGCGATCTTGATACCGTCGCGCAGTGGTCGCGGTGGCTATCGCATTCTATGAAGCATCTCAATTGTTAATAGAAGATGAATGCTCTCAGCATTTCTCGTTTACTTAGGCAATCCTTCACAAACCATTCGCGCTAGATTGCGGTTGCAAATCCGCAGTCGGTCGTACGATGACGCTCGGAAAAGGGAATCATCGCAGCGATCAGTTGCGAGTCCATTCTGACCAGGTATGCACGGCGAATGAATCGGGCTGAACGATGGATTGTCAATGCGGCGCAGACGCCGCGCGTCAGTGAATCGTGTGTGATGGAAGAAATCATGTATGCCGCGAATCTCGAATGCGAGGTTTGCAAACGGAGGAAGAGTCGATGCAACGTCGTTCCAACAGTCGTCAGTTCACTCGTCGAGTGCGATCCGGCTTTACGCTGATCGAACTGCTGGTCGTTATCGCCATCATCGCGATCCTGATCAGCGTCCTGCTGCCCGCGCTGTCGAGCGCGCGAAAGCACAGCCAGGCCACGAAATGCGGGGCCAACCTGCATCACGTCGGGCAGGCGATGTCGGGATACCTGGCGGAAAATGCCGGCGTCTTCCCTCCGGGATATGTCTATCCCGACGAGTACGGCGATTGGAATCCCTTTACCGCCAATCCTTCACATCCCTACGGCTACGTGCATTGGTCCTACTTCCTTTACTCCGGCGGTCAGGCGCCCGAAACCGCGTTCCAGTGTCCCGGGTTTCCGAATGGCGGCGCGCCGCGCACCAATCCGGGCAATGGTCCATGGGAAGTCGGCCAAGTCGATCAGAACGGGCAATCGACGCCGAACGGGCTGCAGGATCGTCAGGCCGAGCGAATGGCCTACACGGGCAACGCGGCAATCTTCCCTCGGAACAAGTTCAACACGTCGCTGTCGGGCGGCCCTCGCATCAACCGATTCGTGAACGAAACGGAAGTGCACGATCCGGCCGGTACCATCCTGGCGACGGAATTCAAGAACGACTGGCGCGCCCTGGGCGTGACGGAAGGCGGCAGCGGCATTCTCTCGAAGGCGCATCGTCCCATCAATCCGTTCATGCACCTGAGCAGCGGCTCCGACGAATATAACGCGCCGCCCAACTCTCCCGGATTCACCTACGGTGACGGACCGCATTACACGATCCGCCCGAGATCGGCCGTTGAAAATGCAACCAATCTGATCGACAACGGAGCAATCAGCGAACTGAACGCCGTCGGGCGCCATCATCCAGGCGGCGACGGATACAGCGGCGGTACGGCGAACTTCCTCTATGCCGACGCCCACGTCGAGCGAAAGAGCATTCTGCAGACCGTCAAAGACTGGGAGTGGGGGCTCAAGTACTACTCGCTGACCGGCGACAACAGAGTCGGACCGCCCTGGAACTAGTTTCGTAGGACAGATCCGACTCCGTGTTCTCGTGAAAGCCAAAGCCGAGACTAGGGCGCTCGTCAGGCCGATGGCGGCGCCCAGTCAGGACTCCTTCACCGGCAGCGAAAGGAGGGGTAATTCGGAGGAAGAAAACACGGAAGCGGGTCTTTAGTCGAACACAACGCGCAGTCAGTCATCAGCAGTCAAGAGAATCAACGTGGGCCGGTGCGTGGACGGTGCGCGCCGAGAAGCAGCCCATGTGAATCGAACACTCGGCGGATCGCCGCCGATTTGGATAACTCGAACCTCGGAGGAAAAGAAGTGAAGAAGTGCTTGAATATTGCGGCGGCGCTCGCGGTCATCGCGGCGGCAGCCAATCAGTCTCGTGCCGGCGTCGATCCGACCGGCGCCTGCTACACGGTCGATACGGCCGGTTTCACTGTAAATTGTCAGGGAGATCTGACGGAAGCGGAATGTGCGGCCCTTCTCAACGGCGTTTGGGATGAAGGCCACATGTGCAATGACGTGGACGGCGACGGCATCATCGATCCGTTTATCACGTACGATCAGATCGATCCCGTCCAGTACGGCGACTGCGGCGAGTTCACGATCGCCGGCGCCACATTGTTCGCGGACTTCTTCGGCCTTCGCGCCACGACCAATGACTTTGTCAATGTCGATGGCGACACGATTCCGTGCAGCGGCGCACCTTTCAAGGATTTCGCCGACGTCAACTGCATCGGATCGTCGACCGGCGTCGATCAGCTCGCACCGGACTACTTCTGCGGTCTGAACTGGCACGGCTGCTGGCTCGCACAGTACCGATCCGTCGGTTCCGGCAACGGCTTCAAGGAGTTCGTCAACTACCAGTTGACGGGCGCGTTGCCGAAGGACATTCCTGCGGAAGCCGGCATTCTGAACCGCGCTCGCTGGGCCGAAGCCGGCGAATACGTCGACCTCGCCTCCTGCATGGCGAACTGCTTCTCTCCGGAATCCGACACGGGCGACATGAACGGCGACACGTTCACGGACGGCCGCGACATCGAGCTGTGGATCACGGCCTGCCTGTCGGAAGACGGCGTGCCTGCGGGGATGACGATCAAGGGCGACGTCGACGGCGATGAGATCATCACGATCGACGGCGATCTCGACGGATTCGTGAGCTGCATCCTCTCCGGCGGTTGCGCCGGCGCCTCCGAGCCGGGCACGCCGTACTGCTACAGCGCGATCGATGCGGCCAACCTCGACGTTCCCAGCCGCTGGTTCGTTACGCTCGCCGGAGAAGGTGCGTGGAACAAGAAGCCGACGACGACCGGCTACGGCAACAACACGCGCGGCGCCGCGGATACGGGTTACTCGAACAAACTCGCCTCGTTGTCCGCCGGCGGCGACTCGATGAACTTCAATGCGTCGCCTGACGCCAACACGATCTATGACACGATTTTCGCCTACTCGCCGGTCGCGTCGATCGCCAACCAGGGAACCGGTTACGAAAACGTCACGTACACTGAAATTCAGTACATGCTCGTCACGGGCCGAAATGCGAACGGCGAGAACATCCAGGCTTGTACGCGAGACTCGGGCTCCGGCACGCGAAACGGCTTCACCAACTCCGTCGGTGTGGACCCGAGCTGGGGCGCCGGCGACAACCTCGCTCCGCTCAAGCGCAACGGCAGCGGCGATCGCGCTCGCGAAAACCAGGAGACGAACGTCGGCTACAATACGTACACCGCCAACTGCGGCGGTTCCTCCATCATGGAGAACGCCGTTCGGCATCACCGCCTCGGCGTCGGTTATACCGGTCTCCTCGGCGGCAGCCGCGCCGCGTCGGACGCCGTATCCGGCATCTACGAAATCCTGAACGTCAAGAAGGACATCGCCGGCGGCGTGAACTTCGTTCGCCCCTCGGTCGAGGCCGTTATCAACAATGACGACGTCGATAACGGATTCTCCATCGGCGGCGGTCAGACGCTCGTGACGCGCGGCGATCCCAAGCAGATGAATCCGGCCGCGCCGGATTACATGGACAACCGGGCGCTGGCGGCCTACGTCAACAACATCACGGACAGCATTGACACGTTCGTCGCGAACTCCGGCGCCCTGCCGCAGTTCAACATGCCCGCCGATCAGCTGACGACCACGTTCATTCTTCCGCAGGCCGTCAACGCGATTTCCCCGCTGGACGATCCGACGGTTTACGTGTCGAACGCCGTAGGCTTCAATGCCGGCGTTTCGGCGGCCACGCTCGTCTCGCAGGCGACGGTCATCCCGGCCTTCGGCAGCGTGAAGCCCAATGGAAACGTTCCGGTTCGCAACGCGATCGGCACGATTCCCGCCAATCGCGGACCGTTTGAGTTCGCCGAGCCCGCCGCCTATTCCGACGGCAGCACGACGGGCGCCTATCGCGCGTTCGACGGTTCGCTCTCTTTGACGGGCGGAACGCAGCTCGGACCGCGCATGCACATCCAGGGCGACTTCAACGTCAACGGCATGCGTGATCTTGGCGACATCGCTCCGCTGATCGCCGCCGTGGCGGATCCCGCCGGCTTCCAGTCGAACGACATTACGACGAATGCGATCCCGAACGTTGCGCCGATCAACTTCATCGTTCCGGAAATCCTCGGCGACTTCGACGGCAACGGCGATCTCGACAAGGAAGACGTTCGATACTTCGCTGACGGTCTCGCGATGGTCGCAGGCAAGCTCGATCGCAAGCAGGGCTTCACGACGGTCGACACGGCCTTCGGGGGCAACTACTTCAACACGACGCTTGCCCACGGCGCGTACAGCAACGGCGATTCCCGCGCCGACGTGGCGGGCGACGCCGTTTACCCGGGTGCGTACCCGAATGGCGCCGACGGCACGGTCGATGCGGCTGACATCGACTACGTCTGTGCGAACATGTTCTCGACGGCCTGGGGCGCCGATCTCAGCGATCACGCCGGCAAGGACCTGAGCTGCGACATGACGGGCGACTGCATCGTCAACTACGACGACATCTGCGAGATCATCGCGATTCTCGAGACGACGCCGGGCGATATCAACCTCGACGGCATCGTCAATGACGGCGCCGCTGTCAGCGCCAACATTGGCATGATGAATCCGAAGTGGTCCGACGGCGACGTCGACTGCGACGGCGACATCGATGCGGATGACGTGGCGATCGCGGACGGCACGAACAACCCGTGCCTCTGATTGCGACTCGTTGAATCGTCGGATTAATGCCGACTCTTTCTTCCATCAGAAGGGGCGCGCCCGAATGGGCGGGCCCCTTCTTGTCTTGGGGCCGTCACGAAAGATCGTGAAGCGAAGTTGGCATCTGCGGATGCAACTTGTTCACGTCCCGACAGGGACGATGTGAGAATAGCCCAGCGATTCATCGCTGGGTTACGTCGAAAGTATCGTCTCTTGTTGAACTTGCGGGAGATCCTGAGCCGGGCGTTGCTTTCCCGTCGACGGGGAAAACGACCGTGCGGTTTCGCGCGGTCGTTAGAGAGGAGGAAAGGAGCAGTGTTTTGTGAGTGCGAGCCCGCCTACGTCGGCGACGCAGATCGGACTAACCGCCGAGTTCTTCGAGTCGAGCCTCAAGCTCCGCCAGAATCGTGTAGTATTCGTTGAGCAACTCTTCGAGCTTCACGAAGGCTCGCTCTTTCGCCATCAGCTTGGCGGCTGCGCTTTCGGCTGCCTTTACATACTCTTCCTTCTTGGTTTCCTTGTAGAGCTTGTAGTACTGGTCGATCTCGTCCTGAATCTTCGGGATTTCCGCCGAGATTTCCGTCATCTGTTGCTTTGTCGCTTCGATCTTGGCTGTGACGGCGTCGATGGCGGCGAGGATCTGCAGGCGCTCGGTATCGTCAGCCCGCGCAATCGATGTGATGCTCATAAGGGGGATTGCGAGAATGAGAGCCCATTTGCGAATGTGATTGAATGTGAACATTTCTGTGTCTCCTGGTCTGGTTAAGTAGTGCCAAAATTCCGTTCAAATCCGTTCGTGCTCGACCGATCGCGTTGCCGGCTTCGTGCGTCGGCCGTCTTGCACCGTTACGGAATGCACTAGAGCATTCGCCGTGCCAGTCAGGATCTTCAGCTCGCGAAATTCTCTAAGTCACCGGTTTACATTGCATTAGGAATGGGGTGTTTTCGGGTACCGATTGAAAGTCGGAAATCGACGCCGCCCGCATTGTGCATGCGCGATGATGGGCTGTGTGTATGAAGGCACGATTGTGCCAGTAGGCATATCAGGGAGGTCGAGATTGAAGGAGGCGAACCGACGTTCGGGGTGTGGGCTGGCGTTTGATCAGCGCAGTCCCTGCCGCCGATCGGTCACATACGAAAGACCGCTTCCAGCAGGCTCAGGGTTTCGCCCTTGCGCTTGACGATCAGCGTCGGCGTCGCACAGCTCATCAGCAGGCGCTCGGAGGTTGTGCCGAGCAGTGCCGCGGCCGTTCCGCTCGATCCCCGGCTGCCGACGATGACGATGTCCATCTTCTTGGCCATTGCCGCATGGGTGATGGCGAGCGCCGGATCTTCCGAGAGCAGGATGAGCGGGTCGACGTTGACGCCCGCTGTGTCCGTGGACGCGATGAAGTTGGTGAGGCTTTCCAGGCCGCGCTGTCGCTGTCGTTCGGCCGCCTCGACGAACGTCACGCCGGCGACGTCGTATCCGATGGGCACGCTACGGACCAACGCGGCGGTCACTTGTCGTTGACCGGGCGCTGTCCGAGCGATCTGGATGGCGGCTTCCAGCGCGTCGCGCGAATGATCGGAGCAATCGACGGCGGCGAGAATGCGATCGAAATGCGGCTGACATAGATCGGGAACGACCAGCACGCTGCAGGGGCTCTTGCGGACGATCCGCGTGATCTTCGCGCCGATCCCCACTTGGCTGGACGGGAGCTTGCGGCCGAGGACCATCAGATCGAGATTCTCATCGCGCGCCGCGCGGAGGATCTGTTCGATCTGATTTCCGCTGAGAACAGCCGTTCGCACGGCGGCCTGGGCGGCATCGGAAAGTCGGCTTCGAACGGACTTGTCGAAGGCATCCGCCGTTGGCGGCGTCGGCGACTCGGGATCATTGGGGTTTTGCACATTCGCAATGTAGAGTTGCCGGGCCGGGTCCCGACCGATGTGAGACGCAAAAGCCATCACGGCGTCGTCGACAGGTGTATTCTTGAGAAAGACGCCGATCTTCTTGATATCCAGCATGGCATTGGGCTCCCGGCGGCGAACCATGACGCAATCCGGCTGTTGTCGGCGCGCCGCGCGTTCGCCTGTCTTATTATAAATCGGCGAAATGGAGGCTGAGACATTGTTCGTGCTCTCGTGTCGGCCCGACGTCCGGTATTGGGCGAGATTCGGCGGTTCGAGATCGAATTTCCGAAGTCTCGTGACCGTACTTCAACCTACTCAGCGCGCTTGCGGCCGAAGGGCCACCAGCGGCGGCGTCGAGTCTGCGGATCGGCGGGGCCCTTGGTCGCAGCGGCGGCGTTAGGCAGAGTCATCCGCCGCTGAAGCCAGGTTGATCTCAGGAATCGCTGAGGATGCTCGCGAAGCGCAGTTCGTCCAGCCGCCGAAAAGAAGGCGCTCTCCGGCGGCATTTCGTTGCCGTCACGGTAGAACTTCAGGGCTTCGTCAAGGCAGGCCGCGGCCTCCAGGGCCAGCTCTCGGCCTTCAATGCGATCTTGCGAACGTCCTGCGGCGCTGAGTATCAGTTGGAACAGATTGAGCCAGCCGACAAGATCGATCGCACGGGAGGGCGAATCCGTCGGATTGATGATCTTGGACTGAGCCGATTCACGTGTGGGTGGAGGATCGATCTGGAATCGTTGCTCGACAGGCTTGCCGCATTGTCGGCACTTGCAGGGCAATCGCCACGTTTCGGACTCGCGCGTCAGATCGAGAGTCGGCTCCAGAAGACCGCGATGACAGTGCGGGCAGGGGGAGACTTTCAGATAGAGATAGGCCTCGGCAACACTGTGGGCCTGAACAATCGATGAGTCGAATGACATGCTCAGGAGTCTAACGCGATGCGGGCCGTATGTGTCCGGCGGGTTTCACGGCCGCCGCGGATTACCAATCTTCGTCATCGCCCGCATCGTCTTTCTTGTCGGCGGATTCGTCGTTCTCGTCGTCTGTTTTCGTTGTATCGCTGTCGTCGGACGGCTTGGGTGCGTCGACGGCCTTCTCCGCCTTTTTCCCGCCAAGCAGCGATCGAACGCTACCCCAGAGGGATTTCTCTTCGGGCGCTGCTGCCGCCGCGGTTGATGCCTCATCGCCGGCGCCGGCCATTGTCGTCGGCATCGCGGTTTCGGCGGCCCGTTTCTCCTCCAGCTTGTCACGGAACGTCGAGAGCGGTTCCTTGGAGACGGTTCGTTCCGGCAGCACTTTCACCTCGGACTGGTCCACGGCATACAGGATCTCGGGCGTCGTTTCGCCTGCGGGCATCATGCCGCCGAGTCTGGTCGTGGCGTCCTCCGATTCCGGCGACGCCTTGCAGCCCGTTATGACCATCATGAGGCACAGCGCAAGACAAGATGCGAGCAGTCGATACATTTCGGCGATCCCCTCTGCCGGCAGGACTGTGTCGCGAATCGGCGTGATTGCGAGTGCCCGTCGACAGTATGAGTGTAAACAGGGCCGAAAACAGGGTCAATTTCGCGTGCGCGACGTATTGGGACGGCCGTCCGCTTATGGGGCGTTCGAATCGTCCAGGCTGGCCGTCGCGGCGGCAACTGTCACGATCGGTTCGCCGGCCTGGATCATCTCGATCAGCCGTCCGGCGACAGGTTCCTCGATGAACTCGCAGTGACCGTCAACGAATGAGAAGTTGGCGCCGTTCGTGCCGATGCCCGCCTGGACGGACTTTTCGGCGAGCAGGATCTCGTCCGGCGCGGACTTCGGCGTCAACCCGGGTCGATAGAGAACGTGGCCGTATTCCGCGATCTCGCCGGGCGATTCCGGCCCGTCCTGCGTGTAGGGATTGGCGAGGAGTGCCAGCGGGAGCAGATCCGGGTTCTCCGCGGCGAGTGCTTCGATCGATTCGGGAAAACGATCCCCGTGATCCTGGGCATAGATGTAGAACGACTGCGTGATGCTCCGCAGGTTGGTCATCCCGATGATGCGCTGACGCTGGTGGCGCGCCACGGCGAGGGATGCGGCCAGATTCTCAGTGAGATTCGCGATGAGCTGATCGGCGCCGGAGTCGATCATGTCGTCGTTGCCTGCCGCAGGGCCGCCGAGTTCCCATCGCACATTCAGATGAACGCCGCGATCGCGGCGCGTGACGGATGCGCCCAGATAACCGCCGCTGAGCAGCGGACTGAATCGCGGTCCTGCGAGTGCGGGGAGCATCGGGGCCTGCCGACACAGCAGACCGACGTCAGTCAGGAGCATCATCTGATTGGCGGCCCCGATCTCCCGCGTTCCTCTCTCGATCACCTCTGATTTTTTGCCGGTCGGATCGGCCTTCAAGTGCCGGGCGACATCGCGGACCGTCGCGAAGCTGTCGGCCACGACGAGCCGATTGCCGACGATGCACCATGCGAGCTGCGTCGGTTGCGGCGTCGATCGAATCGTGATTCCCTCGCTGGTGCGCGCATCAAAGGCGAGGTCGAAATGTTCCGCGAGTTTCGCGCATGCATTTTCAAGCGTCTCAGCGTTCTGGATTCGTGCCACGAGCGTCCATGCGACGGGCGGTTGTTTCGAGAAGTCGGGTCGAACGGCGATCGCCATCTCCTCGCGGATCTGGCCGAGTACGGCGGCGTTGAAATCGATCCCCGTCGTCTTGTTGAAGTCGGCGAGATCCTCCCGGTATTCCGTGGAGATCGTCTCGTCGAGGTTGTCGGTGATCTTGTAGATGCCGTCCGGCAGTGCGGTAAGAGACGTTAGACCGATGCGAAAGAGGACGGGAAACTCGCCGGCGAGTTCGCGCATCAGCGTCGACTCCGTGTCGGGGCGATCGAACCACTGAGCGATGCCCTTGCATTCGTCGGCAAGCTGGGCGCATGCGCCGAGTTCGACAGTTCGGCCGCGCCATCGAATGAAGCCGCCGGCCGCGACGAGATCTTCGGGATGCAGGATCTGCTGAAGCAGTTCATCCGGCGAGCGTTTCTTCGGCGGCTTCTGCGCCTTGAGGATGGGGGCCGGATTGAAGAGCACCTTGATCGGGGCGTCCTTCGGCAGGTCTCGAAGAATCCGACGAATCCCGGGTGCGTCGGCGAACGACTTATCCGATTCGCGGATTGCGGCGGCGGTGCGAGCGAGATTCGCGCGGTTCGCCAGCACGGCCGTCCCGCCGCGAACGGAGACGTAGGCAAAGGACTTGTTGTCGTCGTGCGGGTTTACGATTCGAAATGCGCCGCCGTCGCCTTCGATGCGGAGCGAGGCCAGCCGCTTTCGACGGCCTTGCATGCGCAGGACGGGAAGCAGCCGGCGATCGAGCCAGTCACGGAAATCGAAACCGGGCTTCGTGACGTCCATCACGACGACGAATGCGGCTTCGTCCGGCGTTCGCGGGTCAGGCGCGATACCGATCGCGATTTCGCCGGGAATGGAGTCGAGAAGTTCGGCGTACTTTTCCGCCTCTTCGTCGCCGGAGGATTGACTGCGTGCGATGGCCTTCAACATGTCTTCGAAAATGCTCTCGCCGCGCAGATCGGCGATGATTGCGAGACTGGCGTCGACGGGGACGGCCTCCAACAGGTTGGCGCGTGGGCCGTTGCGGCTGCCGGATGATTCCGCCGCGGCCGGGCGCGACGTGGCGTGATCAACCTGTCCCTGGAAGAGCAGCAGGGCAAGCAGTGATGAAATGATGGCGGACATTCGCGTTACTCCTCTTGCTTTCCGTTCTTTTGGGCGGCGGCGCGCTGCGCTGCCGTCGGCAGACGATCGAGCCGTTTCGTCAGTTCGTCGAAGAGCTTGTCGAGCGGGCCCATCTTGGTCTTTGCCGACTCGGTATCGCCCGAGTCGATGAGTTGCCTGATCTTGGCGCCCTGCGAACGTTCAAAGGCGCCGGCCCGAGCTTCGATATCGCGGAGGACGGCTTCGGCGCTGTTGCGCTGAGCGTCGTCGAGATGGTATTGCTCGATGTAGTTCATCGTGTAGCGCCGCCACTTGCTGGCGCGCGGCGTGAGGATCGCCGGCGTGCGGCGCTTCTTGCGAAGTTCTTCCGCGCTTTGACGCGTGACGTCTTCCAGGCCGACCAGATCGCCCGATGCCGCCCGCTCCGGACGATACTCGAAGTCGTAGCCCGTCATCGGATCGGCCTCGACGCGCGGCAGGTATCTCGGCGCGAGCGCTTCGAGCGTTTGCGGGAGCCTGCCGTTTTCCTTTGCGTACGCCTCCGCGGCGATTCGCAGCTTGGCCCGTTCGTAGTTGCTGCGATAGCGAAGATTCGCTTCATAGGTGTGGGCGAGAGACGGCATCAGCGCCTGATTGATCACATCCCAGGAGGGAATCGATTCGAAGAGTTTGTCTTCTTCGAGAATCGTGCCGGGCGTCCCGTCTTTCGTGGGCTTCGTTCCCTCGCGGATGAGATCGTAATAATGATGCGTATGGCGCTTGATCGCCCGATCAGGAAGGTATACGCGGCGTAGGGCCCCGAGGAGCCGCTTCCAGCCGGGGTTCGACTGCTCGATCGGAAAAGCGCCGATGGCCGGTGCATCGGAGAGTGCCGAGAACATGTATGGATTCGTGATCATGTCGTCGATGGCGTTGTCGCTGACGGCCTCCTCGGCGCCCAGCATTTCTTCGAACGTGGGCATGTCGGCGGACATTGCGTCCATCTCCGTCACGGTCTGTCGAAGAAGGTCGGCGTCGATGTCGTAGGACTCCGCGAAATCGGCGAGTTTGTCCGTCGCGAGCGCGCCGACGGCGACGCCGACGAGCCCTTCGATCAGCGTCGAGCCGTGTCCGAGTTGGTTGCCCATACGCTGCGCCGTCAACAGGTTGTCCAACGCGCCTTCTTGATCCCCGTTTCTGGCGCGACGATGCGCATCGACGACGAGGATCTTTGCCAGTTGGCGCTGGTCGCTCAGCGTCGGCAGCAGGAGCGCGAAGATCGAATCGTATTCGCTGCCGAACAGCGGCAGGAAGTAATCGTCCATTTCAGCGGCCTGCCGCGTCAGCTCCAATGCCGGCGCGCATTGATCGAGGTAGGCATCGAGCCGCTCAGCGAGCTCACCGTCGGGCCACTCGCCGCCGATCGCCATGTGGAATGCGTCAGTCAATTCGCCGTCGTCCATCGCCGACGGCATCGCGTTGATGGCGTCGAAGTATCGATACGCGGCATTCTGGTCGTTCGGGATGCGTTTCACGCGGACGCCGCGGGATTCGAGCTTGTCGAGCGGATAGATCTCGAAGAGTTGGCCTTTGAGGACAACGTGGTTCTCGTCGGCGATTGGTGCGTCCTCCGCCGCCGCGGTCTGCGACGGCGTGAACAGAAATGCAATGGCGATGATCGAGGGAATTCCCGTCATGGCGGACCTCCGACAGTCAAAACGCGGGGGCGGCGCGATTGTTAGGAGAACCAACGGATATTGTCAGCGGTCCGCAACCTCGTCGGTGGCTGGGTTTTTCGTGATCGCGGCTTCGCCGACCGATCGCTGTTCCGCCGTCGGCAGTCGATCGAGACGCCGCGTGAGTTCTTCGAATAGGACGTCGAGCGGCCGGGACTCCCTCCGGGCGGCGTCGTCATCTCCTCGCTCGATGGATTGCCGGATCGTCGCCGCGTGCTTTGATTCGAAATCGGCCGCCCTGGATTCGATGTCGCGAAGAATCGCCTCGGCGCTGTTGCGTTGCGATGTCGTCAGCCTGTATGTGTCAATGTATCGTGCGACGTAGCGCCGCCACTTGGACTCGCGAGGTTTCAGCACGGACGGCGCAAGTCGCTGCTGTCGCAGGGACTCCATCATCTCGTAGGAGATTTCTTCGAGACCGTGTGGTGCAGTGGATTCCGTACGGAGCGGCGAATAGTCGAAGTCCGCGCCCGTCATCGGGTCGGCGTGGACGGCCTCGACATAGGCGGGAACCAGTGCGTCGAGCGAATCCGGGAGCCGGCCGTTCTCCTCGCGATAGGCTTCGATCGCGACGCGCAATTTCGATCGCTCGGTATCGCTGTGATGGCGAAGCACGACTTCGTATGTGCGATCGTAGCCCGGCAGCACATTTGCGTTGATGACGTCCCACGCCGGCACCTGCGAAAGGACCTTTTCGTGGTCGACGACGGTTCCGGGCGTGCCGTCTGCGTGCGGAGCGATGCTTTTGTTGATCTCGTCGTAGAAACGATCGAGATGGCGCTGCATCGCGCGGTCGGGCAGATAGAGCCGCCGCAGCGCGACAGTGAGTCGATGCCAGCCGTCGTCCACCACTCGTGTGTGCGAGGAAAAGTCGATTGGCGAAAGGTCCGTCAACGCGATGACGTTGCCGGGGGCTTCGAAAAAGTCGTTGAGGATATTCCGACTGAAGTTCGCCTCCTGTCGAAGCAACTCTTCAAACTGAAGCGTCGATTTGGAACTCGCGTTCATTTTCGCGACAGCATTTTTAAGCAACGCGGGATCGATCTCGTGCGTTTCGGCGATCTGGGCGAGCCGTTTCCCGGCCATCGATCCGATGGAGATGCCGACAAGCCCTTCGATGACCGTATTGCCGTGACTGATCTGATGGCCCATGCGCTGCGCAGTCAGCAGGCGGTCAATCGCCCCCGTGAAGTCGCCCGCGTCGGCATGTCGCACGGCGTCGGCGGCGAGGAGCCGGGCGAGCCGGCGATGCCCCTCGCACGACGGCAGCAACGCTTCAAAGAGCGAGTCGGATTCGCCTCGAAACAGCGGCATGGCGTAGTGGTCCATGCGAGCCGCCTTCCGCGCAAGTTCGATGGCGGCCGTGTTCTCGTCGACATATCGAGCGAGCTTCTCGCCGGTTTCACCTTCCGGCCAAACGCCGTTCGTCGCCGATCGCAGAGCGTCATCGAGTTCGTCGTCCGCCGGCTTTGTGATATTGATGGCGTCGAAATAGACGTACGCGGCGTTCTCATCGCGCGGAATTTCGGGGATGTGGATGCCGCGCTCCTCGAGGATCTTCGCCGGATACAACTCGTATCGCGTGCCGTCGACTGTCACATGCATGTCGTCGTCTGTCGGTTCAGAGGGCGCAGTCTGCACTTGCGAATATGTCGCTGCCAGAACGAGAATCACTGTGATGGGATTCATAGTCGGGGCTCCTCACGTAGAAAACGCGGGGGCCCTGCGACTGTTAGCGCATTTCAGGATTGCATTGGGATCGTCCCGATTTTTGCGCGGTGAAATGCCCGCGTCGGCCCCATGTCGTTGTATCCGAGGGGCAAAGCGGAACGTCGGCTTCGTTCCAAATGGGTCGGCGTCACTGCCCGAGATGTCATGCTGCACATCAGTCCGGGGTGTTCGGCTCAATTCGCGGCGCTGAGCCATAGGGCGGCAACGTCTTGATCTTCTTGGCGGGAATCCCGCCCCAGACCTCGTTTTCCCCCACGATCGTCTCCGGCCGCAGCAGCGCGCTGCCCATGATGACGGCGCCGTTGCCAATTCGACAGCCGTGATAGATGACAGCGTTACCGCCCACGAGCACGTTGTCCCCGATGATCGTCCGCTTGATGGTAATGTCGTCGCGGCCCTGCGTGTGACCGGAGATGATCGCGCCGTAGCCGATGACGACGTTGCGACCGATCTCGACCCAATGCGGATCCATGATGAGCGGATCCGTGACGCCGACGGAGCGCGATCGCGGTCCGAATACGGGCCCCATCAGCCAGCACAAGGGCGGCAGGTTGGCGAACGCGTGAACGAGAAAGCCCGGGAACGGCGGTTCGTAACGAGCCTTGATGAGCGTCGCGATCAACATCGAGTAGATGAGGTTTCGATCGGGTATGACGCCCGGTTTCAGGGAATACGTGCCTTCAGCGGGCTTCGGTATCGGCAGGCGAAGCAGGAAGAGCGCTGCGACGTAGTAGATATTGAAAAAGACGATGCACCACATGAATTTGTCGGCCCAGCCCCAGGCCTCGTAAAAGTTCGCCGTCAGCAGCGCGTATTTCGGCCAACCGTCGAGCGCGGCGACAGTCGCCAGCGCCCCGCTCGTGGCGGCGATCCAGATCAGAAGTCGAACGGCGCCGTCCAGAACGAGAAATGCACGAATTCCGTTTCGCGGATCCAGCGGTTTGTCGGCGTTTGCGGGCATGCGATTGCACCTTTCCGAACGGGCCGCATTCCGGCGTCGGGGGCGGCGGGCAGTGGTCATGAACCATTCTGCGGACAGATGCGTCGGCGTCAAAGGGCCGCGTTTCGCGGAGCGTGTCCACGCGGCGTTGACTGGGCGTGCAAACGGCGCGAGGATGACGAATATGGCTACGGGAATCAAGGCGAAATCAACTGTGAGGGTAGCATCATGAAGGTTCTCATCGCCGACAAGTTTGAGAAATCAGGTCTGGACGGATTAAAGGCGACCGGCTGCAACGTCATCTTCGAGCCGGATCTGAAGGACGACACGCTGACGGCGGCCCTGAAGGCGCACGATCCGTCGGTCCTTGTCGTACGAAGCACGAAAGTCACGTCGGATATGATCCGGGCGTGCGACGGCCTGGCGCTGATCCTCCGCGCCGGCGCGGGCTACAACACGATCGACGTCGAGGCGGCCTCGGCGCGCGGCGTGGCCGTCGCGAACTGCCCCGGCAAGAACGCTGTCGCCGTCGCCGAACTGGCGATGGGCCTGATCCTGTCGCTCGATCGCCGCATCGCCGACAACACGGCCGAGCTACGCGCCGGCAATTGGAATAAGAAGGAATATTCGAAGGCCGCCGGTCTGAAAGGTCGGACCCTCGGCGTCGTCGGCGTCGGCGAAATCGGCAAGGCCGTGATCGCACGAGCGCTGGCGTTCGAGATGGATGTCATCGCCTGGAGTCGATCGCTGACGCCTGAAGCGGCGGAGGAACTCGGCGCGCGGTACGCAAAGAGCGTGGCCGATGTGGCCGAACAGTGCGACGTCATGACGCTGCATGTGGCTGCGGCGGCGGAAACGAAGAACCTGATCAACGCCCAGATTCTGTCGAAAATGAAGGCCGGGGCGTTTCTGATCAACACGTCGCGCGCCGACGTCGTCGACTATGACGCGCTGGCCAACGCCATCAAGGAAAAGAACCTGCGCGTCGGTCTGGACGTCTATCCGAACGAGCCGGCTGGCGGGACCGACAGCTTCAAACCCGCCATTCTCGCGGCCGGCGGCGTCGTGTACGGCACCCATCACGTCGGCGCGTCGACCGATCAGGCGCAGGAGGCGATCGCCGCAGAGGCGGTCCGCGTCGTTGCTACTTTCAACGCAACGGGCCAGGTTCTGAATTGCGTCAATATCGAAACGAAGTCGGCGGCAAAGTGTCAGATCGTCGTGCGGCACTACGACAAAGTCGGCGTGTTGGCGTTCGTGCTGGACCAGCTGCGTGCCGAGCAGATCAACGTTCAGGAGATGTCCAACACGATCTACAAGGGATCGAAAGCGGCCGTCGCGACATTGCGCCTCGACAAGCAGCCGACGTCGAAGACGATCGCGGATCTCGTCGCGAAGAAGGACGACATCATTCAGGTACAGGTCAAGTCGGTCGAGTGACGAAACTGACGAGCCCGGTAGGGGGACCTGTGATCGCGTGCAACGACGATCGACAACCACGAGTCAAACCATGTATCGCATTCTGATAACGGATCCGCTGGCCGATGAGGGGCTCGCGACGCTGCGCGCCGCGCAAGGCGTCGAGGCGAATGTACGAACGGGGCTGTCGCCCGAGCAGTTGGCCGCGTGCGTCGGCGACTATGACGGCATGATCATTCGCTCCGGCGTAAAGGTCACGGCCGAGGTTCTGGCGAAGCCCGGCAAATTGCGGGCGATCGCGCGCGCGGGCGTCGGCGTCGACAATGTGGATATCGATGCGGCCACGGCCGCCGGCATCCTCGTCATGAACACGCCCGACGCCAATACGCTCTCGACGGCCGAACACACGATGGCCATGATCCTCGCGGCGCATCGGCGTATCGTCGCCGCGCACAATCACATCGCATCGGGCGCGTGGGATCGGAAATTGTTCGTCGGTGAACAGCTCGCCGGCAAGACGCTCGGCATCGTGGGCCTCGGCCGCGTCGGCCGCGCCGTCGCGGAGCGCGCCATGGCCTTCGGTATGAAGGTGCTGGCGTTCGATCCGTTCCTGCGTTCAGAATCGGCGATGGACGGCCGCGTGCGCGTCGTCGGCAAGCTTGACGAAATGTTGCCCGAACTCGATGTCCTGACGCTGCACGCCGCCATGACGGACGACACGAAGAATCTCATCAACGCGTCGCGCATGGCGAAAATGAAACCCACGGCCTTCATCGTCAATTGCGCCCGCGGCGGTCTCGTCGACGAATCCGCCCTGGCGGATGCCGTGAAACACAAGAAACTGGCCGGCGCCGCAATTGACGTCTTCGAGAACGAACCGCCGAAGGGCTGTCCGCTGTTGGATCTCGACGGCGTCGTCCTCACGCCGCACCTCGGCGCATCGACGCGCCAGGCGCAGACAGCCGTGTCGACGGATGCCGTGGATCAGATGCTCGACTACCTGTTGCGCGACACGATTCGCAACGCGATCAACGTGACGGGACTGCCGGGCGATCTGTCGGAGCGCGATCGATCCTATCTGGATTTGACGGCCCGCATGGCGATGATTCTCTCGACGTGGTGCGGCGACGGCGTCGATAGCGTCGAAGTCACGACGATCGGCCGCGAATCGCTGCATGCGTTGTGTCCGGCGCTGGCGCTCCAGGCGCTTGTCGGCATGATGAATCCGCACATCAACACGCGGCTGACGATGGTCAACGCAGGCGTGTTCGCCAAGGAGCGCGGGATCGGCGTGCGGACGTCGACCCATGCGGCCAATGCCGATTATCCGGATGTCGTGCGCGTTCGGTTCATGCGCGGCGGCGAGTCGCATGAAATCGAGGGCGCTGCATTCAGCGGCGGGCGCCTCCGCGTACTGGCAATCGACGGCTATCGCATGGAGATGGCGCCGGAAGGACCGCTCGTACTGATTTTCAACGACGATCGCCCCGGCGTCATCGGTCTTGTCGGAACGATCTTCGGCACGCACAACATCAACGTTGCGGATCTGTTCCTGTCGCGCCTGAAGAAGACGGCGCTGATGGTCTGCAAGATCGACGGCGACATCGGCGACGCCGTGCTCGCGGAGATCCGCAAGGAAGATCCGATCGTGTCCGTCAGGCTCGTGACTCTGCCGCCGCTGATCTAGAGCGGCCGGGATCGATGTACGTCGGTGTTGAGCCGGCGTCGAGGCGCTACGGTGCGTCCGTCAGCTTCGCCTGTCGCAACAGTGCCGTCAATCCGACGACGTCGCTCTCATCGAAGGCGCCGACGTCGAAGCTGTCGAGATCGAGGACGCCCCAGACGGCGCCGTTCTCATGGCACGGAATGACGACTTCCGATTGGTCGCGCGGATCGCACGCCACATAGTTGGCGCCGAGTTCCTTCACATCGCGCACGACGAGCGCCGCAGCGGACTTGAATGCCTGGCCGCATGCGCCATGCATGCCGATCGGAGAGCACGCGGGCTTGTTTCGGCACGAGTGGAGAATCAGTTCGTCGCCGCCTTCATGAACATAAAACCCGACCCAGGAGACGCCCGTCGGATGAAGGCCGTTCCAAACGGCGTCGACGAATGCGCGCATGCGCGCTTCCCGTGTTGCGTCACTTGGGATTGCGATCTTCAAGGTTGAGTAGTCGCGCGACATCGTTCGTAATATGTCGAGGTCGTCGTCGCGGTGCAAGCCCCCGCAGCACGCTCAGAGATTCGCGGGCGTGTGGGACGCCGGGACGCCCGCGGTCGACTTGTTCCCGGCGATGTCGGCGTCGGGTGCCGCCGGAACCGGATCGCCGTCCATCGTGACGCGATTGCGACCGTTGCGCTTGGAGATGTAGAGGGCGTCGTCGGCGAGTCGAATCAGTTCGTCGGGCGTCGAGATGCCGTCGCGCCAGACGGCGCCACCGAGGCTGATCGTCACGCTGAGCTTTGCTCCTTCGTACGTGTATGTCGCGGCCTCGACGCTGGCTCGCAGATTCTCGGCGCACGCGTGGGCGCCCTCGCCCCCGACTCCCTGGCAGATGACCAGGAATTCTTCGCCGCCGACGCGGCAGACGCGATCGGTCGCGCGCGTGCTGGTGCGGAGAACGCGGGCCGTTTCCCGAAGGACATAGTCACCTGCGGCGTGGCCGTGCGTGTCGTTGAATCGCTTGAAGTGATCGATGTCCAGCATGACGCAGGAAAGTTCGTAGCCGTAGCGACTCGATGCGTTGATGAATTCGGCGAGCTTGGCGAATCCTTCGCGGCGATTGAGCAGGCCCGTCAATTCGTCCGTCGTCGCCATGCGCGTCAGCTTGTCGTTTGCGAGGTTGAGTTTCTGATGCGCCATCGCCATTTCAGCATTGATCCGATGGACCTCGCGCGTTCGTTTGGCGAGCGCCGACTCGGCGCCGACGATGCGATCGGCGGCCCGAATGCGAGCGAGAAGCTCGTCGGCCTGGATCGGCTTGCTGACGAAATCATCGGCGCCGGCGTCAAATGCGCTGATGATGCAGTCTTTCCGGCTCCGTGCCGATGCGGCGATGATGTAAACGAATCGAACGCCCTCGTGCTGTCGCAGCGCGCGACAGAGCTCCTGTCCCGTCATCTCCGGCATGACGAGGTCGGTCAACACGATCCGCGGTTCGTCCGTCAGGACGATTCGAAGGGCTTCCTTGCCGTTCGTTGCAGTCAGGACCTCGTGCTCCCCCTTGGAGAGCAATCGCTGCAGCAGTTTGAGCTGCGCAGGATCGTCATCGACGACGAGGAGTTTCTTATTCCGATCGGCTTCCATTTCCCACGAGTCTCCAGCCGTCTATTCTTACTTTGCGCGTGCGCGTCGGCAGAGTTCCGTCAGTGCTTCGATGTCCTTTGCCAGCTTTTCCGTCGCCTTGGCAGGGTCGTTGACGTCGGCGGCCAGTTCGACTTGCAGCGCCGAATCCGTGATGCTCGGGAAACCATAGCCCCCGGCGGCGCCCTTGAGCTGATGCGCCAGGCGCCTCAGCTCTTCGAAGTTCTGATCCGCCATCGCGGCGCTCATGGCCGCAACGCGGTCCGGCAGTTCCTCCACGAACTCTTCGATGATATCGATGAGGTCTTCATCACCGGCCAGGTCGCTGATAATCGGATCAAAGGGTTGAGATGCGTCGTTCATGAGTTTCTCTCTCCGTCGTCTTCCGGCCGCGTACGCCGGAGGGCGCAGGGCATCCGACACTGTTAACCCCTTAATCGTCCCATTCGAAGCACCAATTGACAGATGTACGAGGGGATTTATCGACGGAGTGTCGAAATCCGAAATTCACGCCTATTGCCTTGTATGACGCACGTCAGGCATGGTATGACGCCCGATATCTTGAAGACCGGGACGAGTCGCGCAACTGTTGCCCGATTGACCGACGGGATTCGGGCGGGCTTAATACGACCGTGACTTGGCGAATCGGCGTATTGGCAGTTGGAGTGTGTGCAGGCGTCACTGTGATGATCAGCGAACTAATGCGCCGTCGGAACGTCGCACGCATTCGTGGCGCCGCCGAAGCCGCCTGGCGGTCGTCGTTGCCGCAGCGGCGCTGTGAAGAGATGCGAAAGACGCTGGCGTCCGATCCGAATAGTCCTCTCGCCTGGTACCTGCTCGGTTGCTGCCAGTTGAGATCGGGTCGGGTCAAGGATGCCGCAAGGTCCTTCGGGATGGCGTATCATCTCGACGTGGACATCGAATCGGCGGCGCTGTTGACGTTCGCCTGCCTGAAATCACGCGACGGCGAGTGCTCCGATATTCTCGATCAGATCGCCGTGACCTGGGAGGAGATGAAGCGTCCTGAAATTCATGCCTCCGCCGCGGATCGAAAACTGATCGCCATCCTCGCGGAGGAACCTCCGCCTAAGGGACTGTCGGATGTGGGGAGATTCGTGTGGACAGTCGTCGGCAATGGGCAGCGCGCCGAGATCTCGTCGGAGTGTTTCGCGCAGCCGCGACGCTGGGCGTCGTTCTTCAGTTGATGCGTTCGAGTCGCGAGGCGCGACGCCGGATCAGGGGCTGACTTCGAGCAGCGTTTTTGATGTCGTCGTGATGTTCTCATATCCGTCGTCCGTGACAGCGACGAGATCCTCAATGCGGACGCCGCCCCAATCCTCGTAATACAATCCGGGCTCGACGGAAAAGACCATGCCGGGCTCGACGGTCTCCTTGAATCCCTTCTTGATGCGCGGATCTTCGTGAATGGCGAGCCCCACGCCGTGCCCTGTTCCATGCTGGAAGCGATCGGCGCAGCCCTTGCTCTCAAAGTAGTCCCGGCACAGTGCATCCAGCGAATGGCATGTTGCCCCGGGCTTGACGCCGTCGAGACATTTGAGTTGGGCCTGGAGCACGAGGTCGTACACTTCCTTCTGGCGATCATTGGCCTTGCCCATGACCAGCATTCGCGTCATGTCGCCGCAGTAGCCGTGATGAATTGCACCGAAGTCGAGAAGGACCATTTGTCCCTTCTCAAGCTTTCGCGTCGGCGAAGGTGTGTAATGCGGATGGCAGCCCGTCTGGCCGAAGGCGACAATCGGTGCGAATGAGTTGCCCTCGCTGTTCTGCCGCATGTACGTCTCAATCTCGACGGCGACGTCCCGCTCGGACATTCCCGGTCGAATCCAGCCGGCAATATGGTCGAAGCAGCGCCCCGTGATTGCCTGGGCCTCGCGGATCAGGTCGACCTCATCCTGAGATTTGATGACGCGCAGCCTTGCGAAGATGGACTGCGCGGGTTTCCACACATAACCCGACAGGTTCTCCATGAGCGACGCCGCGTCCGAGTAGAGCAGGGCGTTGGCTTCGTATCCGACTGTCCGCTTGCCGTCGCCGATGATGCCCTTGATCGCCTCGCCGAACACGCCAGGGTTCGATGGCGACGTGATCAGGTGCGCCGTGACGTCCTCGAGCTGCCGGGCGCCGGCGATGTACCGGCCGTCGCAGAGAAGGTGCGCTTCGCCGTTCGCAATGACGACGAGTCCCTCGGGATCGCCGAATGGCTGAACCTCGCCCGGCATCGTCGTGTGGAAATCCGTCAGGTAGAGGACGTTTTTCGGATTGCTGACGAACAGGGCGTCGAGATCGGCGTCGGCCATCGCGGCACTGACGCGGAGAAGGCGATCGGAACTCATGTCGATTCTCCCTGGCGGCGAGTGCCGCGACGTTGGCGTTCACGACGGAACGCGCTTCAAAGTTGGCATCTCTCAGTATAAGGGAATCGATCGATCCATGCGTCCCGGTGTTATCGCCAGACGACGCGCCGTTTGCCCTTTCGAATCGTGCCGATCCGGAAGGCGGTTTCCCCTGCACTGTTCAATCGTTCAATCACGGCATTGGCGAACGCCGGGCGGACCACGAGGATGAATCCGATGCCCATGTTGAAGACGTCGTACATTTCCGATTCGTCCACGCCGAGCGCCTGGATCAGCCGGAAGACCGGCGGCGGCGTCCACGCGCCGCGGTGGATGTGGGCCGCGCAGCCGTCGGGCAGCACGCGCGGCAGATTTCCCGCAATACCGCCGCCCGTGATGTGGGCCATCGCGCGAACGATTTTCTTCCGCCGATACGAGCGGAGCAGCTTCAGGACCGGCTGCACGTAAATGCGCGTCGGTCGCAACAACGCGTCTTCAAGTGGCTCGCCGAGATCCACGGGAAGCTGCTTCCGCTTGCCGAGTCGTTCGATCGCAGCATGTACGAGGCTGTAACCGTTCGAGTGAATGCCGCTCGACGCGAGACCGATCACGACGTCGCCGGGCTCGACGTCGTCGCCGTCGATGATTCGATCACGCTCGACGACGCCGACGCAAAAGCCGGCGAGATCGAAATGCGACGGCGAGTACATCGCAGGCATTTCGGCCGTTTCTCCGCCGAGCAGCGCGCAGCCGGCTTCGACGCAGCCCGTCGAAACGCCCGTGACAATCTCGGCGATTTCAGCCGGCTTGAGCTTGTGACAGGCGACGTAATCGAGAAACATCAGCGGCTCGGCGCCGACCGTGAGAATGTCGTTCACACTCATCGCGACGAGGTCGATGCCCAGCGAAGCGATACGCTGATGCTGAATGCCGAACAGCAACTTGGATCCGACGCCGTCGGCGCCCGCGACAAGGACGGGTTCCCGATAGCATCGCTTGAGTAGTCGCTCGTGATAGTCGAGGCGCATGAGTCCGGCGAAGCCGCCGTGCCGGGAAATAACGCGCGGGTCGTAAGTGCGCCGTAGTGCCGCGCCGATCTTGTCGACCATGACGTCATTCGCCGAGACGTCCACGCCTGAACTTTTGTACGTTAGTTTCCCGGCCCGCTTGGCCATAGTTTCGTGTCCGGATGCGAATGGAGTGAGACGTCGACCACGGATCGCACCGAATTGCGACGGGTCCGCTAATACCCGCAAGACGTTACCAGCAAACAAGTTGGGTGTCGATCCGATCGAATTCGGACGTGGCGAATCGCCGCGGCGGTGAAATCACAGTGATTTGGGGATAGGATGTTGCGGCTAACCGATGCACGTCCGCTATTCCGGGGTCTCGCACGCCTTGAGCATCGTCAGTCGGGGGAACTCAACAATATTCGGCGCGCCGCGATCTGCCGGAAGCTTGGATCAGTACGTCTATCGGAGTCGTATCGGTCCCTTCAGCAGAACACGTTGTCCAGAATGACGCCCGTATCGTCGAATAGAGAGAGGGATACTGCCGGATCCGCGTGCGAGATTGCATTGATGCGGACCGGCCGGCGCCCGGAGAGGTTGGAGACGAAGTGAGCCGTCACGACGAAGCATTGAAAGTCCTTCTGATCCTGCGACGCAGATTGCTGGATCGAATGGCGACCGCCGTCGTCGAGCGCCGGGATTCTCTCCTCAACGGCCGTAGCAAGACGAATTCACCCCTGTCGTCCGATCGCGATCTCGCGGAAATGACGCGTAGCCTCGCGGAGATTGATCACGCGATCGCCGGCCTGGCGGATATCGCGGAGAACGAACGCGACGAATCCACGGGGTACTACGGTGATCCGGCACATATCGACGCGTCGTCCGTGGGACTCTTCGCACGATACCTCGAACTTGTTCGTGCCACGCGACTGGAAGAGGCGTCCCGCGAGCTGTCGACGCTGTTCCACATGTCGCTCGATCGCGTGACGACGGCGACGCGATTCTTCGCCCGATGCCTGAAGGCCGATCCTCACTGCGTCGCGAACCTCGCCGAGCTCTCGGCCGCCGCGATGGACGAATCGGATTCCCAGGCGATGCGCGCGATGATCAAGACGTTCGGATTCCAGGCCGTCGAATCCCGGATGGCCCTGCAGGTTCTGCGGACACGCCTCAACAGTACGCCCGTGTGACCACAACCAACGGACTCGGTCTCAGATGTGCTGCCTCAGGCCGGCTGTCAGTCGTCGCCGGCGGACCTATCGGATGCCTCCTCGGGCGTCGAACGCCACCTCCCGTGCGTCAGCGCTCGCGACACGAAATCGTTGACCCTTGCGATCGTTATGAATACACTAAGGTTATGGGGCGAGCACTGAGCGGCGCTCCGACCGGCCCGACAAATGGCCGCTGCGCGCGGCTACCTGCCAACTGCACCAAGCCTGCACAGTTTTGACGTCAGGGCGTTATGATAGGTGTCGCGACGAAGTGCCGATACCATCGGCCGCGAGGACGACGGACCAGAATATTGCGCGTGACGCTGAACGCTTAGCGACTCGTCGCCTATTGTCCCAACCGGAGACACGTTATGGCAGCCAAACAACCCATCTGGGGGATCGATGTCGGTCAATGTTCCCTGAAGGCGATCAAGCTTCAGGCGATCAGCGCCGATGAATTCGAACTGCTTGCGTTTGACCTGATCGAACACCCGGAAATCCTCTCGCAGTCGGAGACGGATGCGACGGATCTTGTCGCCGAGTCGATTGCGAAGTTCGCGGAGCGAAACGACACGAGCCGCAGCAAGCTGGTGATCGCCGTGCCGGGACAGCAGACGCTCACGAAATTCACCAAGATGCCGCCCGTCGAGAAGAAGAAGATACCGCACATGGTGCAGTACGAGGCGAGCCAGCAGATCCCCTTCGACATGGATGAAGTCGTCTGGGATTACCAGATCTTCGGCGAGTCGGAAGGAACGACGGAGATCGAAGTCGGCATCTTCGCCATCCGCAAGGAACTCATTCGCAACTACCTGATGCTCTATACCGAGTCCGGCCTCGAACCGAACATGGTGCAGACGAGCCCGATCGCCTCCTACAACACGGCACGATTCGAATTGCCGATGCCCGAGGGCGAGGCGGCCGTGTTGCTCGACATGGGTGCCGTCGCGACCGATTTGATCATTATCGACGGCGAGCGCATCTGGTCGCGCCCCGTGCCGATCGGCGGCAACAAGTTCACCGAAGCGCTTGTCTCGGCATTCAAGATCGCCTTCAAGAAAGCTGAGAAACTCAAGCGCAATGCCGCGGCGTCCAAGCACGCCAAGCAGATTTTCCAGGCCATGCGGCCCGTCTTCGCCGATCTCGTTTCGGAAGTGCAGCGATCGATCGGCTTCTACACGTCGACCCATCGCGATACCAACATCACGAAGGTGATCGGCATGGGCAACGCATTCAAGCTGCCCGGTCTCCAGAAGTTCCTTCAGCAGAACCTCCAGATGGAAGTGACAAAGCTGTCGGGCTTCAAGCATCTTCGCCCCGCGCAGGTCGAGAAGAAGGACGAATTCAACGAGAACATCATGAGCATGGCCGTCTGCTACGGCCTTGCCCTGCAGGGTATGGAACTCGCGAAAGTCGAGTCGAATCTGCTGCCAATCGAATTCCGCCGGCACATGCTCTGGCAGAAGAAGCGCCCGTGGTTTGCGGGTGCGGCCGCCATGCTGGCGTTGGGCGCCGGTTCCATCTGGGCGAGCAACCTCAGCGCCAGCGGAACAATCGCCGGCGCTCTCGGCGATAACCAGGCCGAAGTGCCGCGCCCCAAGGCGTTCACCAGTGATGTTGCAGCGGAAAGCGCTCTGCAAGGCGCCAGAAACCTGACCCAACCACTGGAGAAGGCCGCCATTGTTGTCGGCGCCGCGACACAGCTGAAGAACTCGTACTCAAAGGCGGATGAGAAGAGCAAGAACGCCGGCACGATCAATCTGCTGGCGAAGTATCCCGAGAACAACGTCTTCGTGCCGCGCATTCTCAGCGTGATTCACGAAGCCGTCGGCGAAGTCACGGCCCCCGAGATCCGAACCGTTCAGGACGGCGAAGGATATCAGGCGTTGGCCCGTCGTATCCCCCGAACCGATCGAAAAGAAGTCTGGATTCAGACTTTGTATATGGGCTTCTCCGACACGCCCGAAACCCTGCTGGGCGGGGAAACGAATCGGACGAAGCCCGGCTGGGCCATCCGCATCAGTGGCGTGACGCCCCTGGATAAGCCGGCGCGCTGGATCGAAGATGACCTGATGAAGAACATCGAGCGCCTGGGGCGACGGCCCGATCGCGGCTTCTACGTCGATGACGTGCGCTTGATTGGAAAAATGCCGTCGCGGACGACGACCGACGTGGCGTCAGGCGGAGCGCTGAGTGAATCCGTGTCCGGCGCGGGCGCCAGTGGTCGAGGCGGGATGCGCGGAGGTAGCGGTGTGTCCGTCGGCTCAGGAGGAGGGGGCGGGCCTGGATTCGGGCGAGGTCGACCTGCGGCCGGAGGTCGCGGCGGCGACGGGAATACGCCGAGGATCGGCGGAGGCAATGAAACGCCCGACAAGGCGGCGGCCGAGCGCGCAAAGCAGATCGAGGCGGAACTTGAGAAGCTCGATCAGACGGACATCGACCAACTGACCGGCGAATCGGTGACGACGGACTCCGTGTTCACGCTCGAGATCATCGTTCGAAAGGCGGATACGCCGAAAGACATGATTCCGGAGTCGTTCAAGGAAGCGACGCCTGACAAAGACGCGGAAACGACGTCGAAGAAGCCCTGACCCGATGCGATGCATCGCGCGGCGCGACTTCAGATTGCGAACCCCTAAGTGGAGCTGAATGAATGGCAGCCCTGAAGAAACACCTGATGACGATTCTGTTCGGCGTGGCCGTCGTCGGCTCGCTGGGACTGGCGGGCTGGGCCTACACCGCCGGCGACGACGTCATGAAGAAAGTCAAGGAAATCGAAAGCCTGAGCGGCCAGGTCCGTAGCGCGTCGGCCAATCCGGCCAACATTGAAGCCATCAAGTTGCGCGCGGAAAACAGCGAGCGCCGCAACAAGGCGATCGACGAGACGGTCGACAAGGCGCTGGCGCCCCAGAAGTACAACACGTTTGAAGGCCGCGAGCGACAGCTGTTGATTCCCGGCATCCTTCCCGAGCCGAAGCGCGACTCCGACAAGATTGACTTCAAGGGAAAGTACATTGCCGCCTTCGCCGAGCTGAACAAGCGGCTCAATGCGCGCGACAAGCCGACTGCGCTGGAAATTCAGAAGGCAATCGAACGCGGCTCGGATGATTCGCCGATGGCCGCCCCTTCCAGTGACCCTTGGCGGCCGGACCCGGTTGCTGTATCCGAAGGTCCCGCTGCCGGCCCTGTCGGCGGTCCGGTCACAAAGGCCGAGGCCCTTCGCTCGAATCCGCAGTCCGTCGTCTCCGAGGAGATCGCCAAGAGCATTTACATATACGTCAATGAAGGGGCCATGGGGCCCAGCAATGCCGGAAACGAAAAAGTGCAGCTCAATGCGGATATCATCTGGCACGCGCATATGACGCTCTGGATCGCGCAGGACTTCGTCGCGGCGATCGCCAAGCTGAACGAAGCCCGTGCCGCGGAATTACAGGCGGCGGGTCGCGGTTACGACGCCTGGGTCGGCAACATGCCCGTCAAACACATCCGCCTGCTACAGATCGACGACAAGCTCGGCCGCGGCGGCAGCATCAACGTCGGTATGAAAGCGACATTCGCGGATTCGTTTACGAAGGACAAGAACGACGCGCAACATTTCATGGTCCCGCTGAAGCTGCAGTTGGTTGTCGAAGAAGCGTCCGTCATGAATGTCCTCGAGGCCATTTGCAGTGCAGGGTACTACACGCCGATTCGCGTCGACTACAAAGCCGTCGAACCCAACGCGAAACAGGTCGAGTACATCTATGGCGACGATCCCGTCGTCGAGATGACCATCGACCTGGAAGGCTATTTCTTCCGCGTCGTGTATGACGAGTGGATTCCGGAAGAACTGAAGAAGATTCTGGCGACGCCGGATGCAGTGGAAGAACGCAAAGGTCGCGGTTGATGCCGCATTTGCGACGGACGAGACATTAACGGCCTGCGATCGAGTGGCGCTCGAGTGTGAGCGACGATCGACATCGGGCACTTTTGGATAAGGGACGATTCCATGGCGAAACAGAGTGCCGGATTCGTACATGAGCACATCGAGAAGGTCGTCATAGCCGTCTGTGCCGGCTTCTTCGTCTTTGCGGTCTACTATGGTTTCGCAAGCGGACGATTCAATGACGCAAACGGCACGTCGCCGAGCGAGCTGATCAAGGGCGTCGGCGATGCGGCCGATCAGGCCGCCAGTGCGGTCCTGACGGCCAAGCCCAGAATTTCGGATGCGGACGCCGCCGGAACCAAGGACACGGAAGCCGTCGAAGCGCTCCTCGCATGGTATGGTTCCAACGCCAAGAGCCTCGGTGAAAACGCCGGCGTCAACATGGACGTTGCACGGGCCCAGGCCTTCCCGCCGTTGTTCGTGACGACGACGTCCGTCTCCGATGCCGACAAGCGAAATATCGTCAAGCTCGTCGAACCCGATCTGCCCGTTGTAGCAATGGGCACCTCCGGCCTCGAATTGACCGCCGAACGGCCGTTGCTGGAGAATTACGATCCTGCAAGGGCGCCGCTCAACACCAAGAAGTCGACACTCACGTGGGTCGCCGTCGCCGCCCAGGTCAACCTGCAGGAGCAGGACCTCTACTTTAAGACGGAGAAATACCCGCCCAATTCGTACCTGAGCATCGTCAAAGTGCACCTGCAGCGGATCGACCGCGATGAGAAGTGGCGGGGCTGGCAGGATGTCGAGACGTGGCTGCCCTTCGAGCCGTTCGACCGAATGACGGCGGCGCAGTCGAAGAAGCTGCGAGAGTTGATCGAGCCGAACCAGGAAGCGATTGCAAGGCCGATCTTGCCGCGGACCGACGGCGATCGGATTGAGTACGACAAGATCCTTCCGTTCCTCGATGCGCCGCCGAAGAAGGGCGGCAGTCTTGATCGCCTCGCGAAGGATTGGATCGACCGCGCGAATCGTGCCGGGAAATCCAAGGATTTCGAAGCAGCGATGATCTTCGCCCGTGCGGCGATGCAGGCGCCGGATGTCCCCGCAAAAACGAAGGACGAGGCAAGGAGCATCTATGAAAAGGCGCTCGCCCGCGTCGAAAAACGGCCGGGTGGATACAAGGCGCCCAGCCGACTCGCACCGGCCGACAAAATGATGCCGATCGTGGCATACGACCTCACGGCCGTTCCCGGCCACGAGTATCAGTATCGAATCCGCTACGAAGCGTGGAATCAGTATGCCGGCAGGGATGCCGAACTGAAGGATCCGGCCAGCGCCAGCATGACGACGATCTTCAGCGACTTCTCTCCCGTCACGCCGCCGGTCCGCGTGGAGTCCGATGTTCAGTTCTTCCTGACGGATGCAAGCGAACAGCGGAACAAAGTGGAAGTCACTGTCTGGAAGCGAAGCCGTCGAAAGTGGGAGAAGCAGGATTATCGACTTGCCGTCGGCGAGGCGATCGGTAAGAAAGACAAGGGCGGCACGGACTTTTCGACGGGCGCCGTCATCGTCGACATCCGATTCAACCAGGCCGTCAACGGCAGACAGGAGACGATCCTCGTCTATGTCGCCCCCGACGGCAGCCTTCGCGAGGCCGTTCTTTCCGTCGACAAGAAGCTGAACGAAGAACAGAAAAACCGCGCCTGATTTTCAGCCTCGTCGCACTCGCCGGTCTCCATACCGATGCCCAGGCCCGGCAAGCCGGCTCGCGCCGCGGCGTGGGCTTATGCCGATGTCGCGCCGATGACTCTCGCCAATCCCGATAACTCCGACGATTGACGGATTCCGCCGAGTCTCTTGCGAACGCAGGGGCCGCGATATGATGGTGCTTGATTCGGCCGCGCACCGCGCCGATTCATTCTCGTCTGCGCGCGCCGCGCAAACGTTTGGAGTGACTATGAGAGTCGTGATTGCCATCGGTGGAAACGCCCTGATCGACGACAACGGCGACGGAACGATTCCCGCGCAGTTCCGGCGGAGCCGCGTCGTCGCGAAGCCCCTGTCGGATCTCGTCGAGGCCGGCTGGCAGGTGATTGTCACGCACGGCAATGGACCGCAGGTCGGCAGCGTCATGCGACGCGTCGAACTGTCGAGTAAGGAAATTTATCCGATCGATCTCGGCCTCGCCGTCGCGGATACGCAGGGCGGCATGGGTTACATGATCTGCCAGACGTGGAGAAACGAACTCCGCCGGCGCGGTCACGATCGCGCTGCCACTGCCGTCATCACGACAGTCACGATCGACCCGCGCGATCCCGGCTTCGTCAACCCGACGAAACCCATCGGCGGCTTTATGGATGAGAAAACGGCGCGCCAGCACGAAAAGGACGACGGTTGGCGCATCGTCGAGGATTCCGGTCGCGGCTATCGTCGCGTCGTCGCATCGCCGCGACCGACGAAAGTCAACGAAATGCCGACGATCAAGGCGCTGGTGGACGCGGGTGCATTGGTCGTCGCCGGCGGCGGCGGCGGCATTCCCGTCATCTACGATCAAAACGGCGACGAGCAGGGCGTCGAGGCCGTCATCGACAAGGACCTGACCAGTGCGATTATCGCCGCCGAGTCCGCGGCCGATGTCTTCGTTCTCGTGACGGCCGTCGAATACGTCTACGTCAACTTCGGCAAGCCGACGGCGCGACCTCTGAAGGACGTGTCGCTCGAAGAGATCCGAAAGCACATCGCCGACAAGCAGTTCCCTGCCGGCTCGATGCTGCCGAAGATCCAGGCCGCCGTCCAGTTCCTGGAAACTGCAAAGAACCCGGATGCCCGCGCGGTCGTGACGGACCTGTTCAACATGCCCAAGGCCCTGGCCGGCGAAACCGGTACCACGATTCGAAAGTAACGGGTGGCCCAGGGTTTCAACCCTGGGGTCACGATGATCGAATGCGAATCGACCGCTCAAGATCACGACACGACCCGATCGCGATCAATCTTCAACAATCCCGTAGTTCCAATCCGGATCCACGATGGTCAAGACGCTGCGCGCGATCGTGGAACACTCCTCGAATTCTTCGATGCTTCGATAAAAGGACTGAACAGGGATTTCCACATCCGTGTCCGACAGCAGGAAAAACCCCGGGTCGTCGGTGTACGTAACCAGTGACATGGATGTAGGGGATTCGCGAGGATCGTCGGACTGAACCCACTTGCCGTCGAGTTTTCTTAAGGAGCCACGGTTAATCGTCTTTTGAAATCCAACGACTCGCGCAACGACATGTGGCTTGCGATTCCGAAACTCGTCATAGAGTTGCATGAAGAGATCGAAGGCCTCTTCGTCGGATTGTGCACTCGTGGAGATGGCGTGTTGCCAACCGCCGCTGCCGCCGTAGACGTGCAGCCGGTAGCTTGCCCAGTCGTGCATTCCGGCTGGTATGATTAGCGGATCGTTCGTCGTGTTCACGTCATAGTACGAAGTCGCCGTTTCATAACCGTATAGGAAAGCACGAAGTATCCTGAATGACTTTTCGCCAATCATCATTCCGGGGCGGACTCGCAGAAAATCAAAGAACCCCTGTGGCGTGCTTGTGTCGATGCCGCGGCACATGTTTAGCTCCTCCAATAAGTTCAGTCAGCAACGACGACGCGATGATCGATTCTGATCGAGTGCCTATTACATCGCCGTGCTCGGTAAGTGATGGGTGGACGGGTGGCCACCCATTCATGGGTGGGGGCTCGACGATACGAACGTGAGCAACGTCTTAATTTATCATAGATCCACGCGCATGCCTATCATCGCGACCCCACCGCTGAAGCGATGGGCCACCCGATTGCGGCGCTACTCAACCGCGGGCCGCCCACCTTTCCCCGGATCGCAAGCGGCCCGCAGAGTCCCATCCGCCAACCGCTCGATCGCCTGCACGTGACCGATGTCCTTGCGCGATTCGATCACGTGCCCGCGATGCTCCAATGATCGGCGCAATCGGTGCGAAAACCCCGGCTGCACGCGCACCTCATCAGGCAGCCACTGATGATGCAAGCGCGGCACTGCCACCGCGTTATCCACGCGCTCGTCGCTGACAATGACATTCAGCATGACCTGCAGCGTCGACGTGATGATCCGAGGCCCGCCCGACGCCCCGACAACGAGTCGCACATCGCCGTCCTTCAGCACAATCGTCGGCGACATGCTGCTCAAAGGCCGCGATCCCGCACGCACGATATTCCGCTCGCTTTGCCGCAGACCGAACGCGTTCGGCTTCGTCGTATCCAATGCGAAGTCATCCATCGTATCGTTCAGGATGATGCCCGTATCCGGCACGAGCATCCGTGAACCAAACTCAAGATTGACCGACTCCGTACAGGCGACCGCCATGCCGTCGGCGTCGACGACCGACAGATGACTCGTTCCGCCGTCGTCGCCCGTCATCGCGCCGTCGTTGTAGCGCGTCCACGGCGCCGCGTGATCGACGTCGATCTGGTTCGCAATGACCCGCCCCCGCGCCGGATCGATCATCCGCGCAACATCCGCCGCGACGGCCGGGCACGCGTCGCCCAACAGATTCGCTCGATCCGCAAATGCCGGCTTCAGCGCCTCGATGAGGTAATGAGAGTAGTCGCCGAAGCGCGCGTTAACGCCTGAAGGCGCCTCGGTCACAGCACCCGACTCGATCGCATGCGCCGCGCGGAGCTTATCGAGACCGATCGCCTGCAGCACGTTCATCGCTTCAATGATCACGGCCCCGCCCGAGCTCGGGGGCGGCATCGCAAGAATCGCATGATCGAAACACGTTCGCTCGATCGGTCGCACCTCCCGCACGCGATACGACGCCAGATCCGCCGCCGTCAGAACGCCGCCATCTTCCTTGATCGTGCGAAGGATCGACTTTGCGACAGGGCCCTTGTAGAAGCCGTCGGGACCATGATCGGAAATGGCTTCCAGCGTGATCGCGATGTCCGATCGATCGACGAGCGTGCGGGCCTTGCCGTTTTCGTCGACCAGCGATGCGTAAAGGTCGCGATGCCGCCTCTGCAATTCCGGCTGCTTCGCGCACGCGTCGATGAAGTCACTGATCGATTCCGCCAGATGGCCATCGACCGCCAAGGGTCGATTCGCCAGCCGCATCGCCGGCGCCAAAACCTGTGCCCGCGTGATGCGTCCCGAACCATAATGATCGAATGCATGCAACAGCCCGCACACAGTTCCCGGTATGCCGACCGACAAGCCGCCGCGCTGAATCCGCGTCGGATCGAGCTTGCCGTTTGCATCGCGATAGAGGTCGATTTGCGTCCCCGCCGGCGCCTGCTCGCGATAGTCCAGCGCGACTGGCGCAGCGCCGGGGCGATGAATCAGCATGAACCCGCCGCCGCCGAGACCGCAGCTTTCGGGACGTACGACCGCCAACGCAAACGACGTCGCCACTGCCGCGTCAACCGCGTTGCCGCCTTGCGCAAGGATCTCCGCACCGGCCTGCGATGCGTCGGGATGATCCGCGGCGACGGCGTAGCGCCGCGCCTCCATCGTCCATGGGCGCTTCGCGCTCTGTGACGCGCAGCCCAGAGAGATAGTGAGAAACAACGAAGTAAGCAGGAAGCAACAACGACGTCGATGTGAGTCGGGTTTCATGATTGCGTCTATTCTGCAGCAACCCGATTCGTCCCGGTAGGCGCGAATTCGAAATCGGCGGCGAAAGGGTCGCTCAGCCTGCGGAGAATTCTCCCTACTCACGATCGTGCCCCGTCAATTTCTTTGCCGCAGGAATTGGGACGATCGGACAATCCGCTTCAGAACCGCTACACTACCCCACGACGCTGGTCTGCCTCGCGTCGAAGTGCAAAGCAAAACCCCCAATCGGAGAATTGCCAAATGAGTGTCGGCCGGACTTCTCAATCAATCAGCTTTAGCGACTCACTCCCAGTCATGCGATTTGCCATCCTCTCCCTGGTCCTGTTGTTCGCAAGTGTTGTCGCATGCGACAGCAAGTCCTCATCATCCAGCGGCGGTTCGAATACACCGAGTGATACGACCAAGGCCGATGCTGCGGACGACGGCGCCGGATCGACTCAGGCCCCTGTATTCGGCACGAGCACCATCAAAGGAAAAGTCTCGCTGGAAGGCGATCCGCCGCCCAAGACGAAGATTACGATGCAGGGCGATCGCTTCTGCGCGAAACACAACATGGAACACATCGCCCCCAAGCTTGAAGTCGGCAAGGACGGCGGTCTCCCTCACGTCTTCGTCTATGTCAAGAAGGGCATCTCGGCGAAATACCCCGCGCCCAGCGAGGCCGTGACGCTCGATCAGACAGGCTGCATGTATCATCCGCACATCTTCGGTCTTCAGATCGGCCAGACGCTGACAATCAAGAACAACGACGACACAGCGCACAACGTCAATTCGCTGACAAAGAAGAACCAGAAGTTCAACATCTCGCAGCCGCAGGCCGGGATGACCGCGGACAAGACCTTCTCCAAGGAAGAGATCATGGTCAAATTCAAGTGCGACGTTCACGGCTGGATGGACGCGTATTGCGGCGTGCTTAAGCACCCGTTCTTCGCCGTGACCGACGCCGACGGGAATTTCGAGATCCCAAAGCTCCCCGCCGGCAAGTACACGATCGAGGCCTGGCACGAAATGTACGGCACGCGCACGATGGACGTCGAAGTCGGCGAGGGCGAGACCAAGGAAGTCGCCGTGCACGTCAAACGGCGCGGATAGCCGAGATTGTCGAGCGAACAAGGCCCGATCCCGGCGTCACCGGAGATCGGGCCGAATAGGCGGTTCCTGTTTTTTGTCATGCGCAACGATCGGCGCAGCCCGTTTCAGTTCTTGTCGATAGCGTCCTTCGCCGGATTCGGTCGCAATCGCTCGACGATTGTCGCTCCATCCAGAAATAGCTGCTGCGTCGTATGGCGTCGCTCTCGTTGAATCCGCTCGAGTCGGGCCGAGACTTTGATCTGATCCCCGACTGTCACGTCGCCGGGACTTTCGTTCAATGTGAACTCGAAGACGGTCGGAATGCCGAGGGCCGGAAACTCGCATTCGAACTCTACGACGTTTTGATAGTCATGGCGACTGCGTACGACGAGATCCCAGGTCATCTCTTCGGTGAAGAGCAGGCGCAGCAGCTCCGTCGCCGTTCGCGTTTTCTTGAGCGCACGAAGATGAGACTCCAGCTCGGCGATTCGACCATCGCGATCGGCAAGCTGTTGCTCAAGTTCCGCAATCCGCGTTACACGTGGATCCACTGACGAGTCAGGGCCGGCCGCGATCATGGCGAAAGACAACAGGCAAAGCGCAGCAACGACAACAATCAACTTGCGAGACATGATGAGCTCCTTGAAAAGAAGTGACTTGACTGCGATCGATTGCCGAATCATCGATCGCAATCAGTCATACCGGAGCGAGATGAGTCGATTGCATACGGAGCTGCGAATTTTCTTCTGCGTTGCGTTGATCCGTAGAGGTGTTGATTCGAGAAGGACGAAGTCCAATCCGTGGCGTGTGCCTGCACTGCCGCACATCTGGCACTAAGGACTCATTCGGACAGCAGTTTGCTCACCATGAGCGCGCAACGATCCCCCGGAAGTCAGACCCGCTGTTTTCTCCACCGTTAGTCGAATCGAGAGTTTTTTCGGCGGCCGCTATGAAGGGTGCGTGTCCAGCCAGCCCGCCCGAAAGTCGCGCCCCTTGTTCGCCTGCCAATAGCGCCCCGTCGCCACATCCAGCGCCGTCAGCCAGCCGCCGTCTTTGTATGCGCCGGTATCGATGCAGATGGCATGGCCGATACTGCGAGGTCTGCCGTCTCTCTGAGGCGTGTGACCGCAGACAAGCGTCTTGCCGGAAACGTGCGGGGCCGGCGCGTTGTGGAATTTCTCCCAGAAGAGTTTGTGCTCGGGTTGGTCGCCGAGCGGCAAGTCGCCATCGACGTTGGCGTGTACGAAGAGATGCGTATCCGACTCGTAGTAATCTCGACACGTTTCCAGGATGAACTCCCAGTGCGTCGAAGGGATATCGCGCTGCGTCACTTTTCCCTTGCCGTTCGCATACGACTTCAGCGTCGCATCTCCGCCGCTCATCAGCCAGTCCGGCAACGCCTCCTTGGGATCATCCGCCGCCTCCAGCATCATGATCTCGTGATTGCCACGCAGCGGCACGAGCGTCCCGGCGGCGTGCCGGGCGATCAACCAGTCGATCACATCGCGCGATCTAGGCCCGCGATCGACGTAGTCGCCAAGCGTCACGATCATGTCGCTGTCCGCAATGGGAATCTTGTCGACGAGCGTCATCAACGCGTCGAAGCAGCCGTGGATGTCACCGATGGCGATGTGGCGCATGGGTTTGTAGGGTGGGCCGTGCCCCAAAAAGCGGGGTTGGCCGGGTGGCCGACCCCTTCAGGGGTGGGCGCGCGACGATACGAATGCCGGCGGAGTTATGACGTGACACGCGTCCTTGCGAACTCACGTTTTCTCGTCCCAATCAACGGAGTATTCGGCCCCCCGTCGAACCGATGCCTTTCTCGCGGCCGATCATCGTGACCCCACGGCGGAAGCCATGGGCCACCCGTCGCTACGCAATCTGCCCCGTGTCAAAACGTCCCAGCGCCTGCTCCAGCGCGCCGACCATCTCCCCGACTGTCGCGTACGTCTTCGCGCCTTCGATCAGCGCCGGCATCACGTTCTTTTTCGCCCGCGCATCCAGCGTGATCTGCTTCAGCGCCGCCTTGACCTTCGCCGAATCGCGCTTCGCCTTGACCGATTGCAGATCCGCAACGACCTGCTTCTCAACGTCGTCGCCGATCTTCAGCAGTTTGATCGGTTCCTCGTCCTTCTCGACGAAGTCCGTCACGCCGACGAGCTTCTTGTCGCCACGCTCGACGGCCTGGCTGTAGCGATATGCCGCATCCGCAATCTCGCGACGGATATAACCATTCTCGATCGCGCCGATCATGCCGCCCATGCCGTCGATCGTGTCGATGTACTCGCGCGCTTCGGCCTCAAGCTGGTTCGTCATGCTCTCGACGAAGTAGCTGCCGCCCAGCGGATCGGCCGTCATCGTCACGCCCGTTTCATAAGCCAATACTTGCTGCGTTCGCAGCGCCAGCGTCACGGCGTCTTCCGTCGGCAGGCAGATCGTCTCGTCCATGCTGTTCGTATGAAGCGATTGGCAACCGCCCATGACCGCCGCCATCGCCTGGTACGCGACGCGCATCAGGTTCACATACGGTTGCTTCGAGTACAGGCTGCATCCGGCAGTCTGCGCGTGGAAGCGGAGCCACATCGATCGCTCGTTCTTCGCGCCGAATCGCTCCTTCATGTAATGCGCCCACAGTCGCCGCGCCGCACGGAACTTCGCGATCTCCTCGAAGAAGTCGTTATGACTGTTGAAGAAGAAGCTGATCCGCGGTGCAAACGAATCGATGTCCAGACCGCGATCGACCGCCTGCTGGCAATAGTGCAACCCGTCGCCCAGCGTGAACGCCAGCTCCTGACCGGCCGTCGAACCCGCCTCGCGAATGTGATACCCGCTGACGGAAACCGGGTTGTACTGCGGCAGTTCATCGGCGCAGAACTCGATCGTATCCGTCACGAGGTTCACGCTCTCTGCCGGCGGGAAGATGAACTCATTCTGTGCGTGGAACTCCTTGAGAATATCGTTCTGACACGTCCCGCGAAGCTGATCGCGCGGCACGCCCTGCTTGTCCGCCGTCGCGATGTAGAACGCCAGCACGATCGCGGCCGGTGCATTGATCGTCATGGAAACGCTGACATCCTTGAGGCAGATGCCGTCGAAGAGAACCTCAAAATCCGCGAGGCTGTCGACCGCCACGCCGCAACGACCGACTTCGCCGAGCGAGAGCTGATCGTCACTGTCGCGCCCCATCAGCGTCGGTAAGTCGAACGCCGTGCTCAGACCGGTCTGTCCCTTACTGAGCAGGAACTTGAATCGTTCGTTCGTCTGCTTCGCGGAGCCGAACCCGGCGAACTGCCGCATCGTCCACAGGCGCTTGCGATACATTTCGGCGTGCACGCCGCGCGTGAACGGATACTGCCCCGGATCGCCCAGGTGCGTGTCGTAATCGACCTCCGCGATCTCGGCAGGGCCGTACGTCGTATCTACAGGTCGGCCCGAGATCGTCGTCATCGGTCCGATTTCACCGGGATGCATCGTGGGTTCAGTCGCCATAACGTACAAAGTCTCCGCAGGGGGACAGAGGTTTCGCTTTTGGCGTATTGTAACGTCAGGATGCAGGTGGGATACAGTTTCAGGCCGGGCTGAGGCGTCGGAAACGCGGGCTGACGGGGTAGGGATCGAGGGATCCAGGATTCCAGGGATCAAGGGATCAAGTGCGGGGTGCCACTGCTCTGCGAGCAGTGTGTTCCGATGGGCGTCCGGGTGGCCAACCCCTTCAGGGGTGGGGCCACGATGATCAACGGCGGGTGGCCCATGTCCGAAGGACGTGGGGTAGCGAATTCGCCCGCGGAGTGGATTCTCGATTCGAAGAACTGTCAACGGCGCGCGGGCGACGTGACATGAACGCGACTCAGTCGTCGAGGAACGGTGCTGGAGAACGAGATGGATGCTGGGAAAGGTGGCGTACTCGCGAGCTCGAATTCGCGCCCCCAGGTCGTTCCGACCTGGGCCACCCGGCCTTTGGCGAGGAGGGGGACCTGCGATACCAATGCAAGTCGCCCGCGCCCATTCATATCGAAGGCGATACTTGTCGTATCAAGTTAGAGCACCTCGGCTTCAAGGGTTGTGAGGAACCCTCGCGCACGATCTGGATTACGGGCGAACTGGAAGCCGAGCGCGGTGTTATCCCTGATTAGCCGGGTGGCCCACCCCTTCAGGGGTGGGGTCACGATGATCGATGGCGCGGATGGCCGCGATTCCGTTGAACACGTTTTTCGTCGAACGCCGTGCCGACTCCTAAAGCCGGTGAGCGGGCCCCCATCCGCCGCCGCAATCTTCGCCTCAATACCAACCCTAAGATCGACCGTTAAGAAGAAAGCGAGCTTGCGCGCCGAGCATTTCGGCCGCGAGGGCTCCCTTCGCCATCAATAAGGGCCAGAGTTCATGAATCGAATCGCAATTCCGATTCTCGGTTTTGTCACGCTACTCGCGGTGGGGAACATCACCAACGCAAGCATGCCGAGCTTCCAGGGGCTCGGGTCGTATGGAAATACGATTCCGTTACCACACAAGATATCAGCAGATGGGAACGTCATCATCGGCCGGCCGCAATCAACCAGCGGAGCGGCAAGGCCATTTGTCTGGTGCTATGGGCTTTGGCATCCAATCGATGCGTCCTTCGCGCCGGACATTTCGTTCTACACCAATGGAATCTCCGCCGACGGGTCAGTCATCGTCGGGCATGGGCACGACACTTCGACCGATTATTGGGGGGCTTATCGTTTGGCTGACGGCGGAATCACACCGCTGGAGGTCCCCGGGTTTGACTTCGCGGTCGCGAATGACGTCAATGGCGACGGTAGCATCATCGTCGGCTATGCGTCGCGAAGCACGCCGATCAACGAAAAGCGCGCTGTTCGCTGGGACAACGGGGTCCCCAGCCTGTTGCCGATAGGCAGCGACGGGACCATTCCCCACGAGGCGAGAGCTATCTCGACGGATGGGTCGACGATCGTCGGTGAGGCGATTATCCCGGGTATCGCCAGTCAGGCATTCCGTTGGTCCATTGTTGACGGGGTCATACCGTTCAGAACGACACAGCCGGAATATGAGGAGAGCCATGCTTGGGGTGTGTCCGCCAACGGCGAGTACGTCGTAGGCGTGGATGAATTCGCGGCCGGGTTCGGCTACACGAGTTTTCGCTGGGGTCCGGATGAAGTGATCGATATGGGCATCGCGCCCTTCGCGGCGCAAGATGTTTCTGCAGATGGGTCGATCATCGTAGGAGGTACTTACCTTTGGCAGGATGGAATCGGCCTGCGACTTCTGCAAGAGTTCTTAATGACTGATTATGGTCTCGACACTTCGGGCTGGACGAATCTCGCCGCAGGCAGCATTTCGGATGACGGCATGGTCATCGTCGGCTCAGGCACAAATCCTAATGGTGTTCGCGAAGGTTGGATCGCAACGATTCCCGAACCCGCGTCGCTGGCGTTGTTCCTTATTGGTTCGGCGTTTGCTGGATTACGAAGGCCCGCGTTCGGAGGAAATTGAGTCGAGAAGGTCGGGTGGCCCACCCCTTCAGGGGTGGGGGCACGACGATCGACAACCCGAGGACGCAAACCCGACGCAGCGCTTCAGTGTTACCCCTCCAACTCCCCAATCACCCGCGGCCAGTCCTCCTTCAACAACCTTGAAAGCGATCGATCCGCTAGCACCTTCCCGCCCGTCTGACATGTCGCGCAGTAGTTCGTTTCATTGTCCGCATACCGAATTCGTTGCACGGGTGCGGTACACACCGGGCACGGCTTGCCGAATCTCCCATGCACCGCGAAGTCCTCGCGAAAGGCTGTCACATCCCCGGCCCCCGGGAACTTCTTCAGAAACTGCGCCGTCAAGGCAGCCGTCCATCGCGAAAGCGTCTCGATCGTCGCCGCATGCAGCCGCTCGATCTCCGCGTCGCTCAATCGGCTCGTCCACACGATCGGTGACAACCCGGCGGCATGCAGAATCTCGTCGGAATACGCATTGCCGATCCCGCTGAACAATCGCGGGTCCGTCAGCGTTCGCTTCAGCGTGTGGTTCTCGCGCCGCAGCGTCTCACCGAACTGCGAGACGCTCGCCGTCAGCGGTTCCAGCCCGCCGCGATCGTGCGCTGCCAGCCCGGCGCGCCCTGCCACCAGATGCAGCGACGCCCGCCGCTTCGAGCCCGCTTCCGTAACGCCCAGCGTCCCGAGCGGAAAGTCGAATTCCGCCAGCCCCAGCTTCCGTGGCAGGTGCTTCCCCGACGCCAGCCATCGGAATCGGCCCGCAATCATCAGGTGGATCACAGCGAACAGGTCTTCATCGAATCCAAACACAATCCGCTTGCCCAGCCGCTCCACATGCCGGACCGTTCGACCTTCCAGGGCATCAATTGCCGGCTCGATGGATCGCAGGAAAAACGGGCTCATCAGCCGCACGTTCTCCAGCGGTTGATCCACGACCTTCTTCCGCAGGGCGGCGCAATAGGCCTCGACATCGGGCAATTCCGGCATATGCGATTCCTTCCGCTCGAACATCGTAATCCGCGAGAGATGACGACCCAAATCCCGTTGAATTGGGTATTCCGGTTTTCCCGGTCCAAGCAGCGTACGTAAATCGAGAATGCCAAGCGCCCAAGGGGGCCGCGTTGCCCCTATCGCTCGGCGTTTGCGGAGGAGTGGCGTCGCAGTCGACTGGCCCGCCATCGAGACTGCGGTTAAACATCACGGAATTCTCGACTGACTTGAATCAACGTCGAAACGATGACGAACCGTCAATTTCCCGCTCGCCCGGACGACGCCTCGTTGCATCGTGTTCGACCAGCCTCGATGTGAAAGGACCTTCGAATGCGTGAATGTTCCAATTGCCGCCGCGCGGCGCTGATCGTGTCGACCCTCGCTCTAACGCTCGGCTCTGTGCCGAACCACGCGCAAGCCGAATCGCCGCGAAACTGGCCCGGCTACCGCGGCGCCGACGGCACCGGCACGTGGGAAGGCAAGACGATTCTCTCCAGCAGCGACGCCATCGGTCTCGAAGTCGCCTGGAAGATGAAGATCGGCAGCGGTTACTCCGGCGTCGCCGTTCAGGATGATTTCGTTGTCACGATGTTCACGGCCGGCGAGGACGATGTCGTCGCGGCCTTCGATCGCGAAACGGGCAAGGAAAAATGGAGGACGAAGCTCGGCCCCAAGCACCCCGGCGCCGATGGCGCCCACGATGGCCCGATCTCGACCCCGCTGATTCACGACGGCCTCGTGTTCTGCTACACGCCTGCGGGTCGTCTCTCCGCAGCGGAGCTCAAGACAGGCAAGGAGCTCTGGAATAAGGACCTCGTCAAGGAGTTCGATGCGAAAGTGCCGCCGTATGGCTTCGCGTCATCGCCGATCGCGGCGGGCGGCGTCGTCGTCCTTGAAGTCGGCGGCGACGACAAGGCCGTCATGGGGTTCGATCCGAAGACCGGCGAGAGGCGATGGACCGCCGGCAGCGACGGCGTGATGTGGCAGTCGCCGATTCTGTCGGCCGACGCCGGCGATTCGCAAGTGATCCTGGCCGTGGGCAGAGACAAGATCATGGCAGTGGATCCGTCCGCCGGCAAAGTCGTCTGGGAATTCGCCCACCAGGGACAGGGCGCACCCGCGTCCTCCTGCGTTCCGGCCGGAAAGAACCGTTTGCTGCTGCATCACAAGGAAGACGGTTCGGCGCTCTACAACCTCACGGGTGAAGGCGCGGAACGGAAAGGCGAGATCGCCTGGGACAACCGGAACATCCGCAAGACGTTTAACGTCCCCGTGTATCACGATGGTCACTTCTACGCCTATAGCGTGCGATTTCTGACGTGCGTCGATGCCGAGACGGGCGAGTCCAAATGGCGATCGCGCGCTCCCGGCGACGGGTTCATCATCCTCGTGGACGGCAATCTCGTCATCATCACGAAGAACGGCACGATGCATGTCGCCAAGGCGACGCCCGATGGTTATGAAGAGCGAGCGTCGACGCAGGTCTTTACCGACGTCGCGTGGGATCACCCCGCGTTCGCCGGCGACAGCGTCTTCGTGCGCAGCCTCGATGAACTGGCCCGCGTCGATATCAAGAAGGCATCCGCGCCGAAACTCGCCGTCGATACAAATCCCATGCCTGAAGGCGACGCACGTTTTCAGGCGTTCCTCGAGCGCGTCGCCAAGGCGGACGACAAGGGCCAGGTCATTGACGAGTATCTCGCGAAGCAAAAGGAATTCCCGATCATCGAAGGCGATCGATTCGTGCACTTCGTCTATCGCGGCGAAGCGAAGGACGTCGCCGTCGCCGGTGACCTCTGGGGCGCTCGACAGGAGCGACCGATGGAACGCGTCGCGGGGACGGATCTGTTCTTCTACACGGCCGAGCTGGATCCTGACACGCGCCTGAGTTATCAGTTCATCAAGGATTTCGAGGAAACGCCCGATCCGCGCAACCCACGGAAAGCGGTCATCTCCGTCGTCGGCAAGGACATGGAGATGTCGATGGGCGGCAGCACGATCGACATGTCGTGGTTCGCCATGCCGCAGTGGAACGCGCCGACTTACTTCGAAGTCTCGGCGGATGCGACCAAGGGGCGCATGGAGACTGTCGAGCTCGACAGCAAACTGCTCGGCGCCAAGCACAATATCGACGTCTATCTGCCCGCCGGCTATGACACGTCAAAAGACCGCTATCCCGTCGCTTACGTTCATGGCGGTTCGGCCGCGAAGGGCCTCGGCGAAATGGACAAGGCCCTCGACGGCATCATCGGCAGGTCGACGGTGCCGGCGATCGTCGTGTTCATCAACCATGCCCCCGGCTTCAGCCCGACGGACAAGTACAGCGACATCTTCGCCGAAGAGATCATTCCGGCCGTTGATGAGAAATTCCGGACGATTGCGACGCCTGCCGGCCGCGCTTACGTCGGTCAGGGCTTCATGGGCTTTACGGCAATCGCACTGTCGCTCGAGAAGCCGGGGATCGTCGGCAAAGTGGGCTGCCAGAGCCCGTTCATGTTCGGGTCGATGGCGGCGGGGTTGGACCCGTTGATGGGCAAGGCGGCGGAGTCGCCGGTCGACTATTACATCGAATGGAGCAAATACGACTATCGCAACCCGCATGAGAACTGGGATCTCGGCAATGCTGCGAAGGAGTTCGCTGCGAAACTTGAAGCGAAAGGCTACAAAGTCAATGGTGGCGAAGTTCACGATGGCACAGACTGGCCAAGCTGGCGAAATCGCTACGACAGACTGTTCCAGGCGCTCTTCCCGAAGAAGCCTAACCAGGTCTGACGAAGTGACGCAGTTTATCTGACCGGATCGGAATCCAAGTTAGTCAAGTGATGCGTCGACTCGATTTGAGTGGACGGCATCGTGTGCAGTTGCGCGCCTGGAACGCCGGATCCCGAAACCAGAATCGATTCATCCAATCCCGTTTCTCAAATGTCCGATTTCCAATTTCAAATTCCAGATTTCAAATCTCAAATCTCGAATCTGAAATCTCGAATCTCGAATCACAAGTCTCAAATCTGAAATTCCAATTCCAAAATCTCGAATCTCAAATCTGAAATCTCATCTTCCCCTCAATTGCCAAGTCCATCCCGGAGCGCCGGGCACGTTATTCCAATCGGAATGAACGCCTCGCGACGCACAACAGACCCGTCCGGCCGGCCTCTCGGATCTGCTCGAATTTGCGGGAGTTTGCGACAGTTTGCGCCCGTTTGCACTTTCTTTTTTTCTTCGCTCGCGAATCACACGATCACGACGTGCCGTATTCGGACGAAAAATCCGCAACTTTTCGGGTATTTCGGACGCTTATTGCGCGGCGCTACCGCACGTGCTCGAATCGGCACGATAGCGGCCGGGATGCTTGTGTTTCCCCGGCTCAAGCCGATTTATTGGGGCCGTGCGTCCGTGCGGCTCCAGAGAACCCGAAGTGTTTGCGACTTCTCGGGCGGTGGGCATGCGTCCATCGCAACCAAGGTCCCGAGTGTTGGTATCGCTATTTGCAAATCTCGAATCGTCCCTTGCCGATACCTCGCTTGAAGCGTCGGTCTTCGGCTCAATGACCCGAAGCGGGTGCTTCGTGAATTGGGTCCGACTTCAGGAACTCGATTCCGTACGACCGGTACGCGTCGTTCCGGCCGGCTTCCGATGTCGAGAAACGGGGAGAGAAAACAGATGAGCACGCGCACACGATCGACTCTTGGATTTGTTGCCCTCGCATTCATCGCGATGCCGGGGACCGTCGGCTGTCAGACGGATTTGACCGAACTGCTTCGCGAACTCCAGAACTTCGACCTGAGCATTCTCAGCAATGTGAACCAGCTGCAGACGGTCGATCCGCGAAACCCGGGCGTGAATCTCCCGGGCGGCAGGAACCCGATGATCACGGATGGCGTTGACCAGATCACGGATCCGGGCGATCAGATCGATCCGGACACGTTCGAAGACTCTTTCCTGATGGGTATTGAGAACACGTCGGCTTACGACATGTATGTTGAGTACCTGGTCGACGACGTCATGCAGGCCGTCTATGTGTTTGAGGGCGAAACGCTTCTCCTCGAGTACGAGTGTGCATCGTCCGTCGAAATCACGCTGGAAGAGGACTACGATCCGTTTGATTTCACACTCGTCGAAATGCACGATTGGACCGGCACGATCTTCAACAGCCCGGATGATTTCGAGTGCGGTGCGGCGATGATCGTTACGCTGGACGGTGTGACCGTCAGCGCCGAACCCGACGTCATCAATCTAAACACGGGCTTCGGACCGGGTATGGGTCCTGACGACGGAATCGACGATCTCGACGATCTCGACGACGGCATGGACGATCTTGACGACAACGACATGTTTCTCTGATCGTCGCTGAGTTTCCGACGACGACTGAATACGCAAGAGCGGCCGACTCCGATCAAGGAGCGGCCGCTCTTTTTCATGTCTATCCGGTTGAACGTCCGCAGTCGTTCGAATCGTTCGCAGTATCAAGCCGCCTTCCGCTTGCGACGCAGCAGCATCGCCAGACCGCCGAGGAGCGAAAGTCCCGCCGTCGCCGGCTCCGGCACGAACTGGATCGACGTGTCGAACGAGAGCGACGAAAGCACTTTGCGCCGTTCGGCGAAGAACAGATCGAAGTTGTACGTCTGGCCGGCCGTCAGGCCCAGCGTGTCGAGATTGAGCGTGGCATTCTGCGGCGGATGAATGCCGCCGAGATCGATGACCTTCTGGCCGCCGATGAAGAGGATCAGATCGTCGTCGGCCGTCACGTTGAACGTCATGCCCGCCTGATAGGTGAACGCCGTGTGCAGTTCGAGCGTGAAGTAATAATTGTGAGCGCTGTTCTCGTTGCCGAACAGCTCGCCGTCGATCGGGAAGAAGCTCGGCGCGCTGAACGTGTACACGCCGCCCTGTCCCGCCATGCCGTTCGACAGAACCAGATCGCGCGTCGTCGTCAGGTTGACGCCGGGCGTGTCGTTGTACCACTGGTTGTAGTTGGCCGCACCGCTGGTCGTCGCCGTGCCGGCGCCGCCGATATAGACCGGCTTGTTGTCGCCGCCGAGCGTCGACGAAACATAGTCGTGATCGTCAGCGAGATCGAGCTGAAAGTCCGGATGCGACTCTTTGAAGTCCCGGATCGTCGCATTGAGCGTTATCTCGTGGGCGAACGCGCTCGTGGCCGCTGGCGCGGCGATGAGCAGGGCAGCAATAGCAAGAGCGTGGCGTTTCATGTGAGCGACTCCTTGTGCGGGTGCGCGAATCGTGATACCTGATGTCGCCGGGCATCAACGAGCCTGGCGCGTCAACTACCCCGACACATGCTGCAAATCGCGCGCCGCGGCATCACGGTCTCGACGTCATCGTCGCCATGGCTGATAATCATCAATCGCAGCAGGCGACGGCTCGCCGCAAAGCGTTCGCGGACGTGCAGGTCGATAGGCTTGTGATGTGGTCAGTTGTGTTGCTCGGCGTCAACGCTGTTGATTTGACGCAACTTGATGGTCGATGCGCGTCCACGCAGGATGTTCCGTATGCAGGTTATCTCGAAGTGTATTGGGGGCATCGTGACGCTTTGCACTGCAGCGGCTGTCGTCGGTGTAAGCTGCGAGGCCGCCGGACCGATCGGTTCGGACGTACCGGAATTTGCGGGCCCGAGCGCATTCATAGATATCAGTGCTTCGTTGGGCGAGGCCGGCCGCATCGACGGCTGGGGCGGCATGGCGCTGTTGGACTGCGACAATGACGGCGATATCGACATTCTGGTTCTCAACGGCGCCGGCACGAGCAATCGCCTGTTTCAGAATGACGGCAAGGCGAGCTTCGTCGATATCGCGGAAATCGCCGGCGTATCCATGAAGGATGACAATTGTTCAGCGGCGGGCGTCGGCGATTTCAACAACGACGGTCGTCTCGATCTGATCATCGGGAGGCAGCGGGGCGGCGCTCAGGACAGCAATGACGTCGGCCCGGTCTTGTTGTTGAATCAAGGACCAAACGCCGACGGGATCGCGACGTTTGGCAGACCGACGGCCGACGTTACGGGATTGACATCCGCGGCGCCGGCGATGGCGTTCGGTATCGGCGATCTCGACAATGACGGACGAATAGACATCGTCGTGGGTCGATACGATCTGGATGCCGCCGGGTCCTTGCTCGTCCCGATCTACGAATCGCAGCCCAATGAACTCTGGCGTTGTTCGGGCGTGGTCAACAACGTCCCGACGTATGAGATTGTGAACGACGCCGGCATCGAAGGAACGGCGCAGCACGGATGGTCGGCGGAGACGGCCTCCGACATGTTCATTCCCGGTTCGTTCGTCACGTATCTGAGCGATGTTGACGGCGACGGTCGACTCGATCTTTTCGATTGCCACGATATTCCGGGCGGCATCGACTACTTCCACAATGACGGCGGCATGAAGTTCTCGCGACGGCAGGATGACATCCTGAACAAGCACGGCGGCTGGATGGGGATGTCAGGCGGCGATTATGACGGCGATGGCGACATCGACTACTTCGTCACGAATGTCGGCAGCGATTTTCCAACGGCGTTTCTTCCCGGTACCGTGGGCAATGCGCACAATGCACCGGATGGCGCGTACTTCCACAGGCTTCTGCGAAACGACGACGGAATGCTCGTTGACGTGACGGCGACGACGTCCGTTGAATCCTCCGATGCGCTGCCTCCGTGGAACGCAAAGGGCGGCAAGAACCTGGAGCGATACGAATTCGGTTTCGGCACGACGTGGTTCGACGCCGACAATCGGGGAACGCTCGACCTGTATTGGGCCGGCGACTTGATGTCGATCCTGACGCCGGCGCTCTATCTGAACGCCCACGGCGCCGGACGGTTCCTTCAGAATGCGGGCGACGGTGTTTTCGTCGAGCGAACGGGTGAGCGAGGACTCTTCAATATTCCGATCGGTCGTCGGATTGCGTTCGGACAACAGGAGGCCGGGCGCGGCGTCGCCGCCTGCGACTTGAACGGCGATGGGTTTCAGGATCTCGTCATTTCCAATGGGTCAATCTTCGGCGGGCCTGAGCCGCAGTTGAGGATACTACTGAATCCCGCCGCCGGCGGGGCTCATTGGCTGACGATTCGTTTGAATGGTTCGACGAGCAATCGTGCCGGAATTGGTGCGCGCGTCACAGTACGGCAGGATGAAATCGAGCAGGTGCGCGAGGTCGTCACGTCGAACAGCGCGTTCCTGGGAATCCAGCCGGAAGCGCACTTCGGTCTCGGCGACAAGACCGGCGTCGTTGAGGTCGAGATTCAATGGCCGTCTGGCAAGCTAACAACGATCGAGCAGGTACAAGTTGACCAGGTGCTGACGATTGACGAACAGTAGCGGGGCGTTCACATGGCGGAGTCAATACCGGCGGAGTCAACGCGCGAAGTATCAGCGCGTGAGGGATATGACCTCTGGTCCACGACGTACGACGAGGCGGACAATCCGCTCGTCAAGCTGGAAGGGCCCGTCGTGGAAGCGGCGCTTGGCGAAGTCGCCGGACTGAAGATCCTCGATCTCGGCTGCGGTACCGGCCGGCATTCCCTGCGGTTGGCGGGCGCCGGCGCCGAAGTGACGGCGATGGACTTCTCCGAGGGCATGCTTGCCAAAGCGCGCGAAAAGGCGCTCGGTCGTATTGACTTTGTCGTCGGCGATCTGCATCAACGCCTGCCATTTGAGGACGAAGCGTTCGATCGCGTTATCTGTTGCCTGGTATTCGATCACATTCGCGACGTGGCGGGCGTGCTCTCGGAAATGCGGCGCGTCTGTCGGCTCGACGGTTTCATACTTATTACCACATTGCATCCGGCAATGCTCCTGACAGGCGTGCAGGCGCGATTCACGGATGCGGCGACTGGAGAGAAAGTTCTTCTTGAGAGCGTGCAAAACCAGGTGTCGGATTATGTCAACGCATCCGTTGCCGCCGCGCTTCGCATTCGATCGATGTCGGAATACTTCGTCGACGACGCACTGACGGCGCGATCACCGAACGCGGAAAAGTACGCCGGCTGGCCGCTGTTGTTGACGATGACATTTGATTTGGCGTAGAAGCGGCGAGGATCGTGGCTAGTCGGATTTCGAAAGCTCCACGACGGCCTGATTGCAGCGGTCGATTTCGTCCTGCAACATAGCGATATACGGCACTTCCTGTTCGCCGAGCCGATTGTTGTCTTTCAACGTCTGCAGAAGGGCGCGGAATTGGACAAAGTCGGCGGCAGCCTTTTGATAGCCGTCAATACGAACAGAGACGTCTGCCGACTCATCGTCTCCGGTTGCGAGGTAAAGATCGCATCGAATGCCGAGTACCTGGCCGACATCGCGAAGCGCGGCGTAGTTGTTCGGATCATGCGCCGCGACGGCGTCGAACGCACTCAAGGAAGCGTTACAGGATTCCGTCGCCGCGGACGCATTGCCCGCGGCCAGATGTACCTGAGCGATGAAGAGATGGCTGCGCCCCACGTCGCGCAGGGTTTCGTAGTTGGTTGGGTCGTCGTCATAAAGCGATTTGGCAAGCACAAGACCTTCGTTGAACTCGCGGAGCGCGTCGTCAGTCTTTTCGAGCGCGAGTTGCGATCGGGCGACGTTGTTATGCGCGATCATGAGATCGTGCTTGGCCAGTGCGTTTTTCGGGTCGAGATTCAGCAATCGCCTCGCGAGCGACAGGTTTTCGCGATACTGAGTCAGCGCGCCATCGGCATCGCCGAACTTAAGAAGCGATTCCGCCTTGAAATCGTAGGCGATTTCCAGATCGCGAAGAAACGTAACGCTGTTTGGCTCCTCTGACAGGACGCCGCGCGACAGCTCGATCGAGCGATCGATCTTCGGAATCCATGACTCCTTGGGTTGTTCCGTATTGATGGCGGCACGAGCCTGCTTCAGCAGGACGACGGCGAGGTCGCGACGATCCGAGGCGTTGTCGCTGGCCTTGACGATCAGTGACTCGCTGATGGCTTGTGCCCGTGAATATGCGGCGTTCGCCTCGTCAAATCGCCACGCGGCCGCGAGCGTATTGCCGATACTCGTCGCAAGCCGTCGAATGTCCCGCTGGTAGCTCAAATTGTCAGGGGAATCCCCGGCAAGTCGCTCGACACCGCCGAGCGCCGTCCGGAATGCTTCGAGCGCGGCGTCGATGTTCCCCTGCGTGAAGTGCATATCGCCGATGCGCCTCAAGGCGTCGGCCGCCGCCCGAGCGGCATCGTTGTTTCCGGGTTCGAGCGCCTGCCACTGTTTTGCCAGTCGCTGAGCTTCCTGGTAGCTCGCGATCGCACCCTGCGTGTCGCCCAGGTTGGCGAGACCGAGTCCGCCCTGGACGTCGCCGACTTTCATATAGGCGGCGACCAGATCGCGCATGAGCGTCGCGTCGTCCTCGGATTCAGCGGCAAGCCTGTCGAGATAGGCCAGCGAGCGCGTGACCACGAACTCCCTCGCCTCCGTCGAGCCCGGCAGATCGCGAATGGCGTCGTGAAACTCAAACAGAAACGACTCCGCCATCTCACGGATTTGTCCGAACCGCTTTTGGGAACGAGCCTCGGCTTCCAGGGCGCGGTCGCGTTGTATGGCCGTCTGCAGCGACTCTTCGTGCAGTGCCTTGTTGAGCTCCCGCTCCCGGCTGTAGCCAATTGTGATCGCGGCGCCCCACGCCGCCAGCAAAATGACGAACGCCGCCGCGGAAACGAATGCCGCACGATGTCGTCGTATTGACTTCCGCATGACGTACCATGTGCTGTCGCGCCGCGCAACGATCGCATCGCCCGACAGGCGGCAGCGAACGTCGCGGGCAAGATCCAGCGCCGTCTGATAGCGTCGTTCCTTCTCCTTCGACAATGCCTTGAGCACGATCGTGTCGAGATCCTCGTCGACCGGGCAGGACCGGATTCGGGCTGTTCCCGACGCATTGGCAGACGTGAAAATGCCGCTGTCCGGAGTCCAGATTCGACTGGCGCGCGTCGGCGCCGTCTCCGCGATGTGCTTGAGCACATCGGGAATCCGCCCATCAACGGGGTACGGATAACTCCCCGTGAGCATTTCATACAGAACGACGCCCAGCGAGTACACGTCTGTTCGAATGTCGATGTCGTCGGGGCTGCCGCGCGTCTGCTCCGGGGACATGTACGGGAGCGTTCCCAGGATTTGGCCCGTCATCGAAACGAGCTGTTCACTGGCGCCTGTGGGTCGGGCGAGACCGAAGTCGAGTATTTTGGGGGCGCCGTCGGCCTCGATGAGGATATTCGAGGGTTTCAAGTCTCGATGGATCACGCCGCGTTGATGGGCGTAATGAACGGCGTCGCAGATTCGTGCGAACAACTCGAGTGCATCGGACGGGGCCGGTCGTGAATCGTCGAGCCATTTGTCCAGTGGCAGTCCCGTGACGAGATCCATGACGCAATATTGCCGATCGTCGCGCGTCCTTCCGGAGTCAAAAACGGCGACAATGTCCGGGTGCTTCAAGCTGGCGACGAGTTCGATCTCGCGTTCGAATCGTCGTTGCGCTTCCGGCGTTGCATAGCGTCCGGCCAGAAGCACTTTGATTGCGACGCGTCGCCGGGTCGATTGCTGCGTCGCCTCGTAGACAACGCCCTGTCCACCGCGATGAAGTTCGGAGAGAATCGCGTACCCCGGAATCTGATCCGCCACGCCGGCGTCATCTGTTCGCGTGCGATGGCGACGTACCGCGTGCAGATCGAGGTCCGTCTCCGGATCGCGATCGAAGTCGATGCTGGATAAGTCGAGCCGTTTCAGGTGCGCGACGAGTTCGCCGTAACGATCTTCGTCCGCGGGCTCTTTTCGGGAACAGGCCGGACAATCGTCGATGTGCTTCCAAAGACGTGATTCTTCGGAAGGTGACAATTCACCCGCGAAGAGCCGGTCGAGTTGCACCTGTGAAGGGCAATCGGTCATGCCGTCAGCTCTTTTCGCCGGTCAATATCGCCATCTTCTCGGCGAGTTTTTTTGTCAGCCGGTATTTGCTCTTGTGGACCTGGTTCGCGTTCAGCCCGTAGTCGGCACAGATGTCCTCGACGGGTCTTTCTCGGATCACGTAATCCACGAAGGCCTTGAACGTCTTTTCTTCGACTTCGCCGCTGACGAGTTTCAGTGCGTGCCTGAGATGTTCGTCCAGCCAGATTTTCTCGAAGATCGCTTCGGGATCGTGGCCGTCGTCCGCCGCGGTGGCGGCGAATTCGCCGCTCCGCGCGACGCGCTCCCTGCGTTTGCGAAGCAGGTTGCGGATTCGATTGTTGACAAGCGTCTTGAGCCAGCCCTTGAAGCGTCCCTTCGAGGGGTCGTATTCGAATTGATCGATGTGCTCGTGGATCGCCGTCATGCAGTGCTGAACGACGTCCTCCGCCTCCGCCGCGTCGGCGCCGTAGGCGATGGCGAATTTGCGCAACATCGGCCGGTAGATCGCGTCGAACTCCCGCCAGGCGACGCCATCCTGCCGGTCTCTGATGCGCAGCAGCAATGAGACCCGCGTGGTATCCATTGAATTGTACGACTCCCGTGATCGGGGCCATTATACCACGTGGATTGTCAGGTTTGGAGTTCATTGGCACGCAGTGGAACGATTGCAGTCTGAGATCCGTTATGGGTACCCGGATGTCAGAGCAATCTGCCCTGACGACGCAATATTGTTCGTCGCAAAAGGGCCGATATACGGGGCAATCACGCTGCCGGAATCGTCTAAATCCGGGCGAGAGAATATTCGTCGACCACGCGGGTTGTTCGATATAATGGCGGCAGTCATCAGGCCCCCAATAACGTGATATCAGAACTTACGCGAACATCGACGGTGCTTCTCGAAGGACTTCACGATCCCGGCAATGCCGACGCGTGGGGCCAATTGCATCGCCGTTGTTTCCCGATGCTCGTCGGCTACGCCCAGCGCAAGGGTCTGCAATCGGCGGATGCCGAAGACGCGGCACAGGAGGCGCTCGCGGATTTCGCGACGGCCTATCGAAAGGGCCAGTACCAGCGGGATCGCGGGCGGCTTCGACAGTGGCTGCACGGCTTCGCCGCCCGGCGCATCGAGAAAATCCGCGCCGGGGCCGCCAGGGCCGGAAGACCGGTCAATGGTGACGGGCGGACGGCTTTCTTCGACCAACTCGAAGTGCCTGATCAGCTCGACGAAGTCTGGGAGGAGGAGTGGGAACGTCACGTACTGAGCCTCTGCCAGGAACAGATCCGTCGCGAATTCGATGCCGTGCACATCCAGGCGTTCGAGGCGTATGCGATGGAAGGGAAGCCCGCGGCGGTCGTCGCCGAAACGAGCGGTCTGAGTGTGAATGCCGTGTACATCTGCAAGACTCGGATTCTGACGCGATTGCGAGAACTCCAGGCGGAACTCGCGGAAATCTGGTGAGGCGACTGTCAATTCCATGTCCGAGTGCCTGAATCCCGAACAACTGGAGGAACTTGCGAAGGGCGTTCTGCCCGAAGACAGCGCGACGGCGCTGCGGATCCACATCGGCGAGTGTGAGTCCTGCAAGTCGGATTTTGATATCTGCTTGAAGAACGAAGCCGCGCTGGGCCGACTCAAGGCGTTGCGGCCGATCGGCGCGCCCGCCGAGGCATCAGGTGCGATATCGACAGACGCGATTCCAGGATATGAGATTCTCGGCGAGTTGAAGCGAGGGGGGCAGGGCGTCGTCTATCGAGCGATGCAAGTGTCCACGCGGCGCGAAGTCGCGGTCAAGGTCATGCACGAGGGGCCGTTCGCCGGCGCCTCGGACAAGATGCGTTTCGATCGCGAAGTCGAAACGCTCGCCAAGCTGAAGCATCCCAACATCGTCTCGATTCACGACAGCGGCCGCACGGCGAGCCACTTCTATTTCGTCATGGATTGCATAGACGGGCTCGCGCTCGATGCGTGGTGGTCGAATGCAATTAACGGCGAGGCGCCGCATCTCCGACCCATGCGGGAGGTGCTCGAGCTGTTCGCATCGCTCGCGGATGCCGTTAACGCGGCACATCTTCGCGGTATCATGCATCGCGACTTGAAGCCGAGCAACGTCCTCGTCGATCAGGCGGACGCACCTCATGTGCTCGATTTCGGTCTTGCCAGGACGACGGATCTCGACGCGCAGGGCATGACGATGACCGGCCAGTTCGTCGGTTCCCTGCCGTGGGCTTCGCCCGAGCAGGCGCAGGGAATCCCTGGAACGATTGACATTCGGACAGACGTCTATTCGATCGGCGTCATGCTCTATCAGGCGCTGACGGGTCGGTTCCCGTACGATGTAACGGGCGGCGTTCGAGATGCGCTTGATCGCATCGTGAATGAGATGCCGCGCCGCCCGAGTCTGATTGCGCCAAGGAAGATCGACGACGAACTCGACACGATCGCGATGAAGTGTCTCGCGAAGGAGCCGGAACGGCGCTATCAGTCGGCCGGTGAGTTAGGGAGGGACCTGCGGCGCTATATGGCCGGAGAGCCGATCGAGGCGAAGCGGCATTCTGCGGGCTACTTGCTGCGAAAGCAGCTCCGACGTCATCGAGTCCCCGTGGCCATGGCCGCGTTGTTGATGTTGGCCGTGACGATCGGGTTCATTGCAACGCTGGCGCTTTACTGGCGATCCGAACAATTGCGCGGGCAAGTCGAAACGGAGCGCAAGGCCGCCGTTGCGGCGCGCGATGCGGAGACGGAACAGCGACGATTGGCGCAGACAGCGAGAGATCGAGCCGTTTCCGCGGCGGAGCGCTCGGAAGCCGTCGTGGAGTTTCTGCAAAATATGCTTGCAGCGGTCGATCCGGACCGTGCGGGGGGCAAGAAGGACGTCAGGGTTCGAGAGATTGTGGATACCGCCGCAAAATTCCTGGACGAAGGCGGCTTGTCGGGCAAGCCGGAAGTCGAGGCGGCTGTTCGTGATACGATCGGGACGACATATCAGGGGCTCGGTCTATTCGACGAGGCGGAGAAGCACCTCTCTCGCGCGCTGGAGATTCAGCGAAATCTCAAGGACGCGGATCCGGACAATCTCATCGTCGCCCTGAACGGACTAGCGACGCTTCTACAGGACAAGGGATCTCTCGAACAATCGGAGGCGCTGTTTCGTGAGGCGCTGACGATCACGAGGGAGCATCACGAACCGCTGGATATGGAGTCGATCAAGTCGAAGAACAACCTCGCCGTACTGCTGACGCTGCGGGGTAAGTTCGACGAGGCTTCGCGGATCATTGACGAGATCGTCCGGCTGGCCGATCAACTTCGCGAAGTCGATGAATATGCGGCGACGGCGGTGCTCGCCACGGCGGGAGGATTGCGCCTGCAGATGGGCGACGTCGAAGGCGCGATACCAATCCTGAGACATGTCGTGGAGTCGCGGCGCAAGTCGCTCGGGCTCAAGAATTCCGCGACGACGATGTCGATCAATAATCTCGGCTATGCCCTGATGAGCGTGGGTAAGATGGAAGAGGCTGAGCCGCTTATTCGCGAGGCCATCGAGCTCGATGAACAGATCTTCTCGCCGGATCATCCTCAGGTTGCAACGGACCTCAACAACCTTGGATTGCTCCTGGCGGACACGGGCCGGGTGGAGGAATCGCTGAAGGTCCAGCAACGTGCATTGGCGATTCGTCGAAAGTCGCTGCCGCAGAATCATCCCGAGACGATCATGACTCTGCTGAATCTTGCGGACACATTCATCTCAGAAGGCAAGATTCGGGAGTCGGAGCCCTATCTGCGCGAAGTGATGCAGGCGCCGCCCGGCGCCTGGCCGATCGGCCCGTACGTATCGGAGCGTATTCGATTGCGCTACATGCTGGCGCTGTTTGGGTGCAGGAAGGACGAGGAGGCAGGCAGACTGCTTCGCGAACTCCAGGCGGACATTGCGGCGAATCCGGACATGCCGGAAGAAGTACGGAATCACGTTGCCGAATTCGCCCTGGAATTCGATAAGGCCGTGAAATCGAGTCAGGCATCGGGGGCGAGCGCCGACGAATAGCCCCGCGGCAGGGCCGTCGTCGCCCGACTGCGTTACAGCGATTCCGCGATTTGCTGCGCCGCAATGGCGTTCCCGGCCGCGCTGAGATGATTGCAATTCTCGTAGTTGGACAGGTCGCCGCGCAATGTGTCGTCAAGCGTTGCGATGTCGATCAGCGTCGCCTGCTCGACGGCGGCGAGATTCCGGATTGACTCGTTCAAACGCTCCGTATAGTCGTTCGCAACACGGGCCTGCCCCGGGAAGATGACGTCGAGCGGCGTCGCATTGCAGGTGAAAATCTCTTCCGGAATGAAGAAGTAAGTCGCAATGAGGACATTCAGCCCCGCGGCGCGGGCCGCGCCGATTTCACTGGCGAGATTCGCGGCCGTCGCGTCCAGTTGTTGCTGCAGCTCGTCGCCAAACGGATAGAGACCGTCATTCGGGGAAATAGCGATGAACGGGTCATGCGCCTGAATGAAGTCGATGATATCATTGCCGCCTTCCCAGATGATGATCGTATCGGCATTCGGGAGGTACCCGCCGTTCAACAGCGACTGCAGGCGTGCGACGCCTTCCGTCGTCGTTTCTCCGCCCATGCCTTCGTTTGAAAACGCGTTTTCCGGTTCGCCGAGAAGATCGGGCAGGTATTCGACGTATTGCATCATTGAAGGCCCAGCCGTCGTGGAATCGCCGAAGGCGATGACACGCACGTTCGGATCGGGCAGTCGGAAACCGATACCGTCGCCGCAGTCCGCTCCGGCGAAAATCGGCACGGCGGCGAGCATCCATAGCGCTGCGGCGACGCCGGATGGATTGGATCTTCGTCGTGGATTCATCAATCGCCTCCCGCGAATCTGCGCCGCGACATCGCGGCCCATCAGCATATGGTAGTAGCGACTGCGCAACGCGTCATGCAAGTCGGGTCAAGTTGCGCAATCGTCGGGAAGTCCGGGGCGATCCCATTTCCGAGCCGAGATTGCGCGGCCGATAGTTTCGCGGGCTTCGTCGATTTCAGCGGTCCGCGGATCCCGCGCCGCTCCGTATTCCAGTCGCAGCTCACGCGTCGGCATGTTTCGTGTCATGTATTTTGCCGACGCCGCCTCGCCCGCAGGTTTGCCGTTCGTCGGACAACCCTCCGCCGGACGGTCATTGTGATTGAGATGATGGCAGCCGAACCGATCGACAATCCCGTGAGTCGCCTTCGTGCGGAGGCCGCCGCATTCGCCGAGAGCGACTACATTCTGCGGCATTGGAACTTTGCGGCATCGTCGCACGGATTCGTCTGGGTCAGCCCCGCGGGTGAAAGCGTATCCGTCGAGTCGCTCGCGGGGTTCATTTCGCTGTTTATTCGTTGTTGTGACGCCGATTTTCCCACGGGCGTGTTGTTTGACTTCAGCAAGTCGCGCCTGATCGGCGAGGACTGGACGTCGGCATTTTCGCTCGTGCAGGACTTCGCGGGTCGGATCGGCGCCCGCTATCGCGTCATTCGTGCGGGGGATCGGCGCGCAAAGGCGGCGCTCGTATACAGGGAATCCAGAAGGGCTGAGCTGCGAGAGGCGCGACGTCGTGCCAAGCAATCGGGCGAGTCGTGCGTCGAGGATCAATAATCCGGCCGGCTGATGTCGACCATCGTCTGCATTTGCGATTGAATGTGTCTCAGCAGATTGTCGATCGACCTGTGCATCGCCTGCGGTGCGCGCACGTGCAGCGCGGATCCGTCACGACGGACCGTGACTCGGGTGCGGGCCTCTCCGAGTACATCTTCCAGCGCTTTCGCCTGTTCCGGCGGCAAGTGGTACGTCGTGAGTTGTCTGCCGCCCATCGCAGAGTGCGTCGAATTCAATTCGCGAACGAATGCCTCAAGCGCCGCCATGTCGTCGGGTCTGCCGCTGGCCGATAGTCGGTTGTCCGCCGGTCGAGTGACGACAATGGGTACAGTCGTCGGGCGAAGCAGTCGGTATAGCGCGTCGATAATGTCATCGTCGGCCTGAAACGTCTTTCGGGCGATCGCGTGATTTCCGTCGTCATTGACGACGCCTGGTGATGTCGGCGTGTCGTGATGCCCGAAAACGTCAGGCATTTCCGGCGGAACAAACGAAACGTCCGGCATCGGAATCGAATGGCGGCGGCTGGCCGGCATCATGACCCAGAGCCAGCCGAACCCAATCATGGCAATGATGGCGAGTGTCATCAGGAGGCCGCCCGTCCTGGCCCGCGGCAGCACGGCGGCATCGTTCAACGCCTGTGGTATGGGCGGCGGCGGTGTTCCGTTTGCACCATGCGGCGCCAATTGCGCTCCGCATTGCCCGCAGAATTGCGCCCATTCGGAATTCTCGTGTCGGCACGTCTCACATTGCTGGCCCATATCTCCGCACCTCGCTTCGGACAGTCTTGCAGGTCGGACACGCATCGCTCGCCGATTGTTGGACACGGCACTCAGAATAGTCTAGCCCGCATATTTCACATGGCCGAGTTTGGTGGTTCTGCGATGTCCGATTGTGGTCGGTGGGGTCGCGGATTTGCGGATCGGCGTGATTGGGCGCAGAGCGCCCCCTTACCCCCATGCTGCGAGTCGGGTTGTCGGGAGGATTAACTCGGCGCGAGGCGGGCGACGAGGCGTTGCAGAAGTGACTGATAGGGATAGCTGCTCGACAGGTGGAGCACGACGCGGCGGACGCTGACGACCACGCGGGCCGCGACCTTCAGGAGCTTCAACCGAATCGTATCGACACGAGCTTTGGCGAGTTCGGTGTCCTTCAGCGCCTCGCGTCGCACGTGTTCGATCAACACGTACGCCGCCGACGCCAGCAGCAGCCGGAACTGATTCGCGATGAACCTGCTGCAACTCGTTCGATCGGCGAACAGGTACAACTGCTGCTCTTTGATACGATTCTCCATCTCACCGCGCTGCGTGTAGATGGCGTCGTAGATCGCCTTCGGTGAATCGTCGAGATTCGTCACAACGAAGCGCGGGTTGGCGCCCTTCGGCAAGCGCTCCGCCTTCAGGATCACACGCCGCTTTCGATCCCACGTCTTCGCGCTATATGCGAACTCGTGGAAGCTTCGCTGCTTCTCGCCGGTCGCCTCGAAGCGCTGCTCGGCCGCGTCCATGTAGGGTTCCTGGATGCGCTTGAGCCGCGTGTTCGTCGCCAGACCGACGACGTAGCCGATCGCGTTTTCGTCGCAGTATTTCAGGGTTTTCCAGCGACAGAAGCCCGAGTCGGCGCGGAAGATGATCCGCACTTTGGGCCACGATTCGCGTATGCGCCGCACCAGCAGCTTGAGGATGCCGCGGCTGTGCTTCGCCGCGTCGATCTTGCTCGGTCGCAGATAGGCGACCAGCAACTGATCGCCGCAGAAGACGTAGAGCGGCAGGTAGCAATAGTGGTAGTAGAAGGCGTGGAAGAATGAGCCTTCCTGGTCGCCGTGAATCCGATCGTCGGTCGCATCGAAGTCGAGGGTGATCTCCTTCGGCGGCGTCCTGTGCGACGCGATGAACTGATCGACCAGCACGGCGCTCATCCGCGCCAGCGACTTGCGATCGACCCAGTTCTCAAACCGGCACAGTGTCGGTGGTGACGCGAGCGGAGCGTCGGGATCGGGCGGCGTCTCGGCGAGAAGTTGCATGATCGGATCGTTGCGAAGCGATTGATGATCGTTGCCGTCTTCGTAGCCCATGGCGATGCCGAAGACTCGCTGGGCGAGGAGCGTCTTCGCGTCGTGCTGGATTCGCGCCGGATCGCGCGGATCGCTGATGCAAGCCGCAAGCGCGTCGATCATCCCCGTTCGCCGATTCGCTTCGCGAAGCAGCAACGCGCCGGCGTCGGACGTGAGATGACCGCCGCCAAAATCGGCGATGATTTTCTTCCGAGAAAGACTGGAAAAAGTGAGCGATTCAGAATTACACTCTGTCATCACAAAAGGCCTCCTTGCTTTGTGCTGAATGTTCTAGACAAACACCCAGTCTACAGAGCAAAGAGGCCTTCTCTATGCGCCTTTCAGCCGATCTTGATGAAATATCCGGGCTAGCAAACTGCGGTTCGCCGTTCCGCCTCGGGCGGCAGGCTGTTTCAGCACTTGATTGCGGGGCCCAGCAGTTCCTCAGCGACTTCGGAAATGCACCGGTCGGCGTCAATACCCGTCGTCCCGAGGGTCGCGATCGTCGAACGGATTCGATTCGTCGATTTTCGACGGCGTCGGGGTGGGCTGTACAACGATCGTGTTTGCCAGGATGTCACCTAGGCGCTGCCGATTGACGGTGAACATTGCGAGGAGCATGAATGTCACGAGCACGCCCGAAACGCCAAGGCCGACGATGAGAATCCGCAGGACGTTCCGAATCAGAATCTGCCGTCCCGTGGGCGCCGTCCCATCGGCGCTGAGGACGCGGCAGTTCAGGATCCGCTTGCCCAGCGTCGTATGACCCAATCCCTCGAGAACGAGACACCAGCCGCCATACAGTACGACAAAAAGCAGCCAGATCCGGTCCTGCCGGGCGATGACTTCGGGGTTTTGAACGACCGGCGCGTCGGAGGCGCCATACGTTTGCAGGAGCGGTCCAATGAAGTCCCAGTTGAGGAGCAGGATCAGAATGGCGGCCGGGCTGACGTCGATCAACGTCGCCATCGCACGTCGTCCGACGGTAGCCAGTATGTATCCTCTCGGCACGGCGGCGGGCGTTTGCATCTGCTCGCGACGCGTGGTCAGCACAATTGTGAACAAGACGAGCAGAACCGCCGTCTGAACGAAATCCCGCCATCGCTGCTTCGCGGAGTCCAGCGTCGGGATGACTGTAGAGAGTTCCGTTTTGCGAATCGTCGGCGCCGTCGAAATGTCACCCCAGGCGAATTGGATCGCTCCGTCATCGATCACAGCGACCGCGAGCTGATTGCATGCGATCGTCGCGGCAACGGCGTCGCGGGAAACCGCCAAGGGCGCGGCACTCGGCCCGATCGGCTTCGAATGCACCCAGCCTTTCTCATTCTCGAATGCGATCGACAGGTTGAGTTTGCCTTTTGATTCGGCAGGTGAGCCGACGATGAGGACGGGCCCCGTCAAGGACGATCCGACCCAGAATCGCTCGATGACGACGCCTTTGACGGCGACGTCGGGCGGGCTCCATGCGTCATCCTGGAACTCGGAGTAGGAAATCACATTTCCCGCCGGATTTCTCCAGAACAGGTGAATGTGCCCGTTGCGGACCGCCAATTGGTAGGCGTCGAAACCCGCCGCGAATGCCGGCACGTCGATCCTGGTCCAGAAGCCGCGCTCGAGACGCAACAGCGCCAAGTGCGTCGGTTTTTCCGATGCCTGCGTCGTTGGTGCTGGTTGCGTGGCGACTTCGTCCTCGTCGTCAGCCTGACTTGTGGAGACAGGCCTGGCGAGTGAGTCGGCATCGACCAGAAACCAAGTGATGCCCTGCGCGGCGTCCCCGGCGAATGCGAGGGGCTCGCGTTCGGATTGCAGGACAAACAGCGCGTCGGTCGCCGGCAAGGACTTCGGTTCGTATCGCCACAGCGCCAGATCGGCGAAGAGCACGCGCAGTGAAGACTTGTCCGCCGCTGCAAAAATTGGATTGCCTGTCACGGGCTGAATGTTCGGCGACGGCTTCGGCGCCGACGTCATCCCCGGGGCGGCGGAATCGGCGGAGAACCAGAACCGAACCTCCGGTTCCGAATCCGCTTCGCCCTTGGATGCAGCGACGACCCAGACGCGTTCGTCCGAACCGGACAACATCACGCGATCCGGTTGCCAGTCCGCTGCCGCAACCGATTGCGCTGCAATCGTCAGGCTTCCCACCGCGAGCAGGCATTGAATGCGTCGAACACGAGAATGACGGTTGTCGTTCGATCTCTTTCTCACGGCGCCTCCGGCGGTCGCGCCGATGTGCTGTTGTCGAGGTCGTCGTTCGCATCCCTGAGCGCCGGCGCATTATCGCCCGGCCACTCGTCGGTATCGACGGGCCCATAGTACGGCGTTCCGTCGTTATACCAGCCTGTCGGTTCGATCGTCGAATCCGAGCGGCTGGGCTGATCGCAATCGGCGTCGACCTGCACGATATTCTCGTAGACACTCGCCGGCAGCGGCGGTGAATCCGTCGGCCGCGTGAAGGCGTTGGCCTTGACCTTATTCTCATCGAAGTTCTTAAAGCTGCCGACTTCGAGGCTCAGCTTGTTGTTTTCGATCGGCCAGATCACGCTGACTTTGTGTGCGATCAGGGGGCCGCCTTCCCATGCTTCACGATAGTCCTCCAACGAGGCCGTCATCGCTTTGCGACCGTACTCGTCGTAGAAGATCACGACGTCGACCAGGTAGGGCGGAACGCGCATCACGCGATATTCCTGCACGAGTTTGTATCCGGCACTGGAGCGTTTTCGCATGTACTCCAGCGCATCCGTCGTTCTGAGCGACTTGCGTGCAGGGCCGATGAGTTCGCTGTCAGCGCTGGGCAGGCCGATGCCCATCGCAGCGACGAGTTCGCTCGGATTGACGAAGACGTCCTTGGTGCAGGGCTTGTTGGCATATTCCTGGCGGCCCCACCACATCTGCGAGAGCTCAGGCTCGATCCACGCCCAATATTCATTGTCGTTGGAGCCGACCTGCATGACGGTTCCGCCGATGCCGGGGCGGAGATTGATCAGCAGATTGCGAGGCCGCTGGAATAGCATCGTGCCTTCGAGGTTGTAGGAATGCTCCACGCGTTTCGCGTCCGTTATGTGCGCGACTACGGCGACGCTTGTCGACCACAGCGCCTGGTTGAGCTTGGCTTCGTTCGCCCGGATCGTTCTGACGATCTCGTCGTCCGATCGGTTGATTTCCGGCCTCGGATGGTTGTCGATCGGCGGGTGTTCGGGGGGCGTGGGGCAGCCTGTGCATAGCATCGCCAGTGCGGCGATGATCACGTACGAGTAGCGTTCGCCAATTCGAGTCATGAGCGGGCCTCTTCGCCGACAGCCGACGCCCGTTCCTCATCGTTCGGCGCCGACTCATCGGAGATCCCAGCGTCGTCTGCCGCATTGTTTTCGTCCGCCGCGTTCTCAGCATCTTCGGCGTCTGAGGCAAAGTCGGCGTGCAGCACGGCGCCGAGTTGGCTCGTTACTTCGCCGATCTCGTCTTCGCTGAGTCCGGGGTTGTAGACCTCGTGCTTCTTCCGATCCCCGATCTGGCGCATGATCCACAGTTCGCCGTCGCCTTCGCGATGGCTGTTTTCATAACGAAGGATTCGTTTGCGAAGCAGAATCAACGCGAGCACGAAGCGGAATCGCTGTTTGGCGGGCTCCGTCGTCCCCTCAAGTCGGTTGAAAAACGTCTGGAGGACGGTGTCGTCAACGAACGTTCGTTTGGGGGCTTCCTTGCGAGGCATCCGCGTCTTGAAATGACAGACGGCGTCGGTCGGTGCGCCTTCCCACGCGTCAATTGCGTAGTCGCGGCGTTCGAATCCTGTGGCTGTCTCCAGGATCACGCTGTAGAAATATTCGTCTTCACTGAATTCGCGGCCCGTGGCGTAGCAGGTACCGGCGGTCCGCGATACGTCGTAATCGCTCATCCTTGAATCCAATGGCGGCTCTGGCCGCTGTGGGTCGAGAATTCCATGCGAAACGTACGCCCGTGGCGTCCTGTCCGTTCGCCATGGTAGCGTAACGCAGATGCAGGATGAGGGCCAGATTGCGGCAGGCGAAGCGGCTGAGTGCGTGATGTCGGAACATCGACTATCGGAAAAAAAGAAATGCCCGCGGCAGGCTTGCAGCGGGCATTCGTGATCTTCGTGAGGAGACGTTCGCGCCAGAATGTCGACGGCCATCTCGTCCTGCCGCCGGCAGTCGAGACTACGATCGTGCGAACTTCGACGGATCCAGACCGCCGAGGCCCTGTTCCCAGTCGATCGTCAATCCGCCGCGACGCTTCTTGTTGCGACGCTTTTCAATTGCGGCACGTTCCTGTTCGATCTTCGCCAGCTCTTCCGCTGTCGGCTCGGGCGGCGGCTCCTTCAGCGACAGGCCGATGCGGTTGTTTTCCGTGTCGATCTTGACGACGCGGGCTTCGACTTCCGCACCGACTTTGAGCACGTCTTCGACCCGATTGACCCGCCGATCCGACAGTTCAGAGATGTGAATCAGGGCGTCGACGCCGTCCTCAAGGTTGACGAACGCGCCGAAATCCGTTGTGCGGACGACTTTTCCTTTGACCTTGGTATCGACGGCGTACTTCGACGAAACGGCCGACCACGGGTCGTCCGACATTGCCTTGAGGCTGATCGATATCCGCTGCTTTTCCGGCTCGCAGCTCAGGACCTTGGCTTCGACAACATCGCCTTCGTTGACGACCTCCTTCGGCGAGCGGACGCGCTTTGTCCAGCTCATCTCGCTGATCGGAAGCAGGGCGTCGAGGCCGGGCTCCAGTTCGACGAATGCACCGAACGTCGCGAGTCGAACGACGCGGCCGCTGATCTTTGTGCCTTCCGGATATTTCTCGCCGGCCTTTTCCCACGGATGCGGCTTGAGCTGCTTCAGGCTGAGGGAAACCTTCCCCTTTTCCTGGTTGACTTTCGTGACTTTGACTTCGACTTCGTCACCGACGTTCACGACTTCCTCGGGCTTGTTGATCCGGCCCCAGCTCATGTCGCTGATGTGAAGAAGACCGTCCACGCCGCCGATGTCGACGAATGCGCCGAAGTCCATCAGCGTCTTGACCTTGCCCTTGCGGATTTCTCCTACTTTCAGTTCGTCGAAGGCCTTTTCCTTTCGGCCTTTCTCTTCGCGTTCGAGGACCTTTCGGCGCGACAGGACGATGTTCTCTTCCGACAGGTCGAACTTCGTCACTTCAGCGGAAATCGTCTTGCCGATCAGGTCGGAGATATCCTTTCGGAATCCGAGTTCGACCTGGCTAGCCGGGATGAAGGCGCGCAGGCCTTCGATCGTCATCTCCAAGCCGCCGCGATTCATGCCCGTCACGGGCCCTTCGAGAACCATGCCGACTTTCATCGTCTGCAGGATTTTCTGCTGCTTCGCCTTCTTATGCGAGACGTTGATCAGGCCGCCGGATTTGTCCTCGCCAATTACGAGCACTTCGAGCGTGTCGCCGACGGCGTAGTGTGCGTCGTCCCGGAATTCGCTCTTGGAGAGAACGCCCAGCATTTTGGCGCCGAAATCGACAAGGACGTCTTCGCTGCCGATGTTGGCGATTCGCGCCTCGACGAGTTCGCCGGCCTTGACGCCCTCCGATGTGGGTGCGGTGGCTGCGGGCATCGAAGCGGCCGCCTGATCGACGCCCGACATCGCTTCCTCGACGGCACGATCGAGATCGGCGTCAGCGTCATTCACCTTTGCCGCCATTTCAGCGGGAGTGATCGGCTGTGGGCGTGGCGGCGGTGTGCGAACCGGCGTGCTTGGCCCGGCCGCCTGCGTCGGCAATGGTCCGGCGCTGTCCGCGGCATCGGCGGGCGTCGGGGAATGGGTCATTGACGGACTGCTGTCAGCTGAAGGGGCGTTGTGCTCGGCAGGTGTCGTCGTTTCGTTCCGTGTCTCCGCCGGATTGGAGTTAGGTTCCATCGCCAAAGTCTCACATGATTCCGATTAACCAACGGACGCAACCAGTCTTGGTAGCGTCCTCGCGATGCCGACGTCGTGGATCACGCGCCGCGGTGCCGGCAACCATTGGGAAAAGTCACACTTAGATTCGTTAGCCGAGGCAATGATCGGAGGCCCGTCGAACGAACAGGCTGAGCCCCGGGATGTCATTCGTATACTCTTGTGAATGTGATGCGGTTTCCTTCGACGGCAGTCCGTCGAACTTGTGATTTCACGTTACCGCAAACGAATCGCAATGTCGAGTCCGACTACGGCGGACCAACGTAAAAGTTGTGCACCGATTTCGTTTGGATCAACTCGATTTCTTCACACATCGACCCATGGCCGCTTGAGGACCGCGTTGACGTTTGACCCGACGTCAGGTCGCGATTCACTTCGGGAATAACGGTCAACAAAGAAGACGCCCGATGCCGGGGATCCGGAATCGGGCGTTCGTGTGTTTCCGTTATCGGCCGATGCGGCTCGGCCAGACGTCTGTCGGCCTCGCAGGCTCCTGGCGAATGTCGGATCAGAAGTCCTCTGGAATCTGGAGCTTGCCATCCTTGTCGAGGAAGCCCTCGAGTTTGCGGGCACGCACCGGATGCTGGAGCTTGCGGATCGCCTTGGCTTCGACTTGTCGCACGCGCTCGCGCGTGACTTTGAAGATCTTGCCGACCTCTTCAAGCGTGTAGGTGTATCCGTCGCCGATACCGTAGCGGAGTTTGATGATCTCGCGCTCGCGATAGGTCAGGCTCTTGAGCACCTGCTCGATGCGATCCTTCAGCATCTCGTTGCTGGCCGTGGAGACGGGGCTCTCGGCGGAGCCGTCTTCGATGAAGTCGCCGAAGTACGAATCCTCGCCTTCGCCGACGGGGCGATCGAGCGAGATCGGATGTCGGCTGATCTTCATGACGCGTCGGACTTCGCCGAGCGGCATCTTGGCGCGCTTGGCAATTTCCTCCATCGTCGCCTCGCGACCCAGTTCCTGCAGCAGCTCGCGCGAGATGTTTCGCAGCCGGCTCATCGTTTCGATCATGTGGACCGGGATGCGGATGGTCCGCGCATGATCGGCGATGGCCCGCGTGATGGCCTGTCGAATCCACCACGTGGCGTACGTGCTGAACTTGTAGCCGCGCTTGTATTCGTACTTGTCGACCGCGCGCATCAGGCCGGTGTTGCCTTCCTGGATGATGTCGAGGAAGGGCAGGCCGCGATTGCGGTACTTCTTGGCGATCGACACGACGAGCCGCAGGTTACCGCCCGACAGCTTGCGCTTGGCGTCCTCATACTCGGAATAGACTTTGCGGATCCGGCGAACGCGATCGCGCAGCATCTCCGGGGTTTCCAGGACCAGATCCTGCAGACCGGCGAGTTCATCCCGCATTGCCTCGACTTCGTCGATCGGCATGGACGCGACGCGCCGCTCGCTGCCGAGCAGCTTCTGCAGCTCCGACATCTTGTCGCTCAGGGCGTAGAGCTTTCGCATCAGCGGCGTCACTTTGCTGGTGCGCAGGGCCAGCTCCTCGAAGAGCCGGACGGCTTTGCGCCGTCGCGAATTGATCCTTCGCCACGTTTCGCGATGCTGGGCCTTGTCCTCGACGTTCTCGAGCGTGAGCCAGTCTTCCTGGTTCAGATCCATCAGCTTGCGCGCCGTTGTCAGGTTGTACGGCAGTCGCGTGAGGACCGTCTGCTTCGCCTGGTTTTCGCCGCTGGAGATCTTCATCGTCCGATCGAACGGTAACGTGCCGTCGTTGACGCCCTGGAGCAGATCGGCGGCGGCCGACAGACTGCAATCCGATTCGAGCACCATTCGGCGGAAGGCCGTGCGCGTCAGTTCGATCTTTTTGGCAAGCGCGATTTCCTCGGCGCGCGTCAGCAGCGGAATCTCACCCATCTGGGTGAGGTACATGCGCACGGGATCGTCGATCCGCCGGCTGGGCGACTCGATCGGGTAATCATCTTCCGGCGCGTCGGCGACGATCGGGCTGAGGTTCTTCTTCTTGGCGCTCTGGTCTTCGCCAAAGGAGAGCTTCTGGGCCTCGGCTTCGTCGATCATATCGATGCCGAGATCCTCGACGCGATGCAGGATCGCTTCGAGCCGATCCGGCAACACGGCTTCGTCGGGAAGGGCTTCGTTCAGCTCTTCCCAAGTCAGATAGCCGCGGGCCTTGCCCTTCTCGATCAATTCGCTGACGCTCAGTTCGACCGGATCGTGCGGTTCATCAATCCGACCGCCGGCGACTGGGTTGGTTGTTTGCTTGCTAAGTACTTGCGACATTCGTTGCGACTCCAACGGGTCTCGATGTCGATTGCATCAGACAGTTTCGAATGGGAGCGACCGGGGCCGGTTCGTGGGCTGTTGTGCGCCTCATACGCAACTCGGGCCCGCGCGCGAATTGCTTCGCGCAGCGTTCGACGGTGCTCGACTCGAATTACTATCCTTCAGATGCGATGCGACTGACTCCTCTGCCTGTCTGCCTTTTCCAGTAACTGCTGTCCGCTATTCTGTCGGCCGGACGCTTTCGCCCGGTGCTGCAGCACGTCGGTCGGCGCCCTGTCTGATAGGGGCCGCCAGATGCCTTCGTGCGACAAAATGACTCGTTCCACGCGCCTTCGTCAGGACGTCCTCCAGTTGGACGTATTCCTCGCCTTCCGCAGGCACGGGCTTCAATCCCACTTCATTAACGTCAGCCTTGCTTCCCTGTTGCTTCATAGCGGAAAACGAAGCGCTGACCCATTGCTGCGTATCGACGTTGCGCAAGCGATCGGCGGCGCCTTGCGCCGTCGCACCAAAATTGCCGCGCGATTCGCCGACAAACAGCAAATCCGTTATTCGTCGAGCCGTGTCCGTATCGTCGAAGACGCCGATCATCCGATTGAGATTATATCCCTGCTCGGAACGCACCATCTCGACAAATGTCTCCGCCACGCGCCGATCCAGCGCATCCTGAATTCGGGCGGGATCGAACACGTCCGACACATCCTCAAAAAACTCCGGCTCGTTCAAAAGCACGGAGAGAATGTCGCGCAACGCCGTCTGCTCCCCATTTCTCAGGGGCATCAGACCGGCCTGGATGGACCGGCTCGGTGCATCGTCGCTCGATCGCAGCCGCCGCGCGATCATGCGCAACTGCCGCTCGACCTGATCCGTGGTCAGGCTCAGCAACTTTCCGACCTGATTGAGTATGAACCCCCTCTGGATGGGATCGATTGACTGCTCACCCACCGCGGCTGCCACGACGCCGAGGAACTCTTCCACGGCTCGTCGTCGATCTCCATCGCTTGCAGCATCCTGACAACGCTGCGTCACCTGATTCCATTTGAATTCTAGCGCCGGTACCGACGAGGTCAAAACCTCGTCAAACATTGCGGAGCCGTGATTTACGATCACATCCGCAGGGTCCATTCCTTCTGGGACCTGGGCGATACGAACGTCGAGTTTCTGCGACATCGTGACGCCGATCGCCCGATCCGCAGCCCGCAGTCCTGCCTCGTCAGCATCGAAGACGAGGACGGCCGTATCGACGTATTGCATCAGCAATCGACCGTGATCCCCCGTCATCGCCGTTCCCAGTGTGGCGATAACATCCTTGAACCCGGCCTGATGGCAGAGGATGCAGTCCAGATAGCCTTCCGTGATGATTGCCCGCCGCGACGTTCGCCAAGAATCCCTGGCGTCACGTAGTCCGTATAACGAGCGTCCCTTGTCGAATAGCGCCGTCTGCGGCGAATTCAGGTATTTCGCCGGATCGTCGTCCAGCGCCCGGCCGCCGAAGCCGATGATCCGCCCCAAGGCGTCGGTGATCGGGAACATCAGCCGATTCCGGAACGCGTCGTATTCGCCGCGATCCGTTCGCTTGATCAGGCCAGCAGCGTCGAGCAAGGCATCGGAAATCCCCGCCTTTCGTGCGGCCGGCAACAGGTTCGTCCAGCCCGCAGGGGCAAAACCGAGCCCGAACTGCAGTGCCGTTTCAGCCGTGATTCCGCGGCTTTCGACGTATTTCTGACAGGCGGCGCCTTCGGCGGAATCAAATTGCGCACGGAACCACTTCGCCGCCCATTGATTGACCCTTTCGAGCTCACCTTTGGCGGGGGCGGAGGATTCGGGCCGCCGCTCGCGGGACTCCTTTTCAAGGCTGATCCCGGCGCGCCTGGCAAGCACCTCCCGGGCCTCCGGGAAATTAATGCCGTCGCGAAGCTGGATGAACTTAAAGACGTCTCCGCCTGCACCGCAGCCAAAGCACTTGAAGATCTGTTTGTCCGCCAGCACATTAAAAGAAGGCGTCTTCTCTCGATGAAACGGGCAGAGCCCCTTCAGATTTTTTCCAGCCCGGCGCAGGGCGACAAACGACCCCACGACATCCACAATGTCGTTGGCCTCGCGAATTTTTTCGGTGAGGAAGGCGGAATCCCGTCCAACCACGAAGGGACCTTTCCAGACGATCTCAATCCCGAAGATCGTTCAACGCAGCTAAGTCCATGCCGCAAAAGTTGTTACTATTGTTCCAAGACCCCGGCCCCGGCGAGTGAGGGCGATAAAGGATCAACTTAATATAACACCAACAATAGGGGTCGGCAAATTATCGGCGGGTTTTTTCTTGGTCGGAGAACCTGATGCAAATGTATAGGACGTCAATAGTTAACGCTGCAATTCCAATGCCAATCGGACCGGCGGAATCTGCGGTGATCCGGAGGGGCGCCGGCGTCAATTGGGCCGGCGGGAGTGCGCTTGGCGGCGGCCGATCCGGCGGAGCGAAAACACTCCCGCGCTCCTCCCTCGGTCGTCATTTCCGGGAATGCGGGATTGCCGTTCTTCTGTTGGCGGTTGTTGCGGGATGTGATTCGCGTTCGGCGGATCCGACAACCGCGGACTCGGTGGCGGGTGGGCGACAAGCGTCATTTTCCAGGATCGCCTTGTGGGATGATGGGCTCGCCGAGCTTTGTTACTACGACGCCGTCGACGAGATCTACGGTGTCCCGCGAAAGTACACGCGGATCATGCTCGCCAATCGGGAATGGCTGAACCCAGTTCAAATGGTCAAGGCCGAATCTCCCGACTTAGCCGGCAGCGGCTCGCTGCCGGTCTTCAAGACGAACATCATCGAGGAGATTCCGACTGAGAATTACAACTATCGGTTCATGGTCACGATCTTTCTAGGTCGGCCGGAACTTCGTTTGGAGAAGTTCGCTGCTTCCAGTCAGGAGTGGTGCGGAACTACGTTCAAGCGCCTTGTCCGACGTCACGACGCCTTGCGGATCGATGCATTCAGCTATTTTGAGAACGAGGCCGATCGCAACTGGTCGTTGGCTCCATCCTCAAACGTGTACCCCCGCGAGGCTCTCTTTCTGCTCGCCCGCGAAGTCGCGTCGACCGGCGATTCGATGGATCTTCAGGTCCTGCCGAGGCTCCGATCGTCGCATGCGAGTGAGCCGCAGTTGTCGTCGTGCATTCTTGCTTGCGAGTCTGCGCCCCGGATCATCAGTGTCCCAATCGGAGACGTGCGCGTGAAGAAGGTGACGCTTTCGAACGCAGGCGGCGGTTGGATCGCGTCCTATGATGTAGAAGCTGCATCTCCATTTCGAATCGTTGCGCATGAACACGTGGACGGTCTTCACCTTTCGCTGCGGTACTCTGAGCGTCGCGCGTATTGGGATCGGACACGGCAAAGTCGCTTCTATGAGCGGGGGAACGCGCCATGACCGAGGAATTCAATCCCGCCGGCGGCGAATCGTCGCCGCCCGCCAACAGCCCATGGTGGCGTCGGATCGTGACTGTCGCGATCGTCCTCGTGGTCGCGGCGTGCATCCAATGGCATCGAAGTATCGGTCTCGCAGTACTGGGACGTTGGCATCATTGGCAGACGGGCGCGGATGGCGTGGGCGTGGAAACGGCTCGCGACTGGGTCCGCAACGGCGATCTCCTGATCGACGTCCGGGAACCGGAAGAATTCCTGGTGAGCCATCTGGAGGGGGCGATCAGTCTCCCGTTGGGTGAGTTGCTCAATAACGGACTGCGGGGACATTCCGTCGACGGTCGCCGGGTTGTCGTTTATTGCACGATCGGGCGGCGAAGCGGGGATGCCGCGAAGCGGCTTAAGGATGATGGCGTCAGTGCTTACAACATGATCGGCGGAATCCTGCAGGCGGCGAATGACGCGCCGGACTGGATCGGATCGAGCGGAAGCGGTCCTAGTCTGCACGTGTGGAGCGAGGATTACGCTTGGCTCGCGCCGCCGGAATTTTCGACAACGGGATTTTCGGTCGCGGGTGATTGAAAACGGATGCATCGGCCTAATGGATTATGGGAGCAGTTGTTAGAGAAGATGGATGGATAGCGGACAAACCCTTGCATTGTGACCCCAAGAGGCGTAAAAATGGGCATCAATGAGGGGAAAGCGCCTGACGGCTTTCAGCGGTCCACCCGCCCGTAATACCCCGCCAGTTTGACTCGACAGGGGTCGCTTCGTCAGGTGTAAGGCACAGAAAACGCCTACCGTTACGCGTTTTTGCGAGGTATGATAGAGATTTTGAGGGATTTCGCCGACGGCTCGCTCGTGCGCGGAGTCATCGTTCAATGAAGGAGAATCCCATGTTGCGTCTGCGATTGATGTGTGCTGCATTTGCGCTGGCAATGGTTGTCGGCTCGATGCCTGTCTTGGCGGACACTACGTCTGACAAGCTGGCCGAGGCGATCCGGCTTCACGAGAGCAGCGATTACGCAGCGGCTCGTAAGCTGCTTGATGAGTTGTCGAAAAGCGACGACTTGACCGATGAGCAGCGCGGCACACTGGACCGCTACATGCTGCTTGTCGATCAGGCAATCGGCATGCAGAAGAAGGCCGACAGCGATCTCGCCGCAGGCGACAGCGCCTTGAAGGCAAACGATCGTTTCGAGGCGCGGAAGCGCTTCACGAACGTGACGACGAATCCGTACGCGACGTCGGCCCAGCGCACGAAGGCTCAGGACAAGCTTCGCCTGTTGGACGATCAGTCTCGCGGCGCCGTCAATGTCCGGCCGAACACGCCGAGCAACAGCATGACGCCGGCAACGCCGGGCGCCGTTCGCACAAGCGGCGGTCAGCCGATGACGACGGGCGGCACGCCGATCACGACGCGCACGCCGATTGCCAGTGGCGGCACCAGCGTTCACTCCGCTCCCGCTCCGACGGGCTCGATGGGCGTGGCCCAGTCGGCGCCGGCAACGGGCGGCGGTTCGCGGCTCGTCGATCAGCTTGCTCGCGAAAACGAACTGCTGTGGCAGAAGGCCGAAGCGCAGTATCGCGAACTCGAGAAGGAAATCCGTCTGGCCGTGCTCGAAGGCAACTTCGACGATGCCTTCCGGATGCTTGACGTCGCGCGACAGACGATTGAGGCCAATCGCCGATATGCGTCGCCGGCGTCGAAGTACGACGATCTGCGACGTCAGGTCCAGGACCTCGAGCGGTTCATTGAAGACGAACAGCGCGCCTACGCGGAAAACGACATTCGCGATAAGCAGGCGCAGATCGAACAGCGCGAAGCCGAGCGCATTACGCTCATTCAGGAAACCAAGAGTCGTCAGATTGACGAACTGATGGCTCGGGCGACGGAACTCCGCAAGGAGAGCCGGCTCGACGAGTCGATTCAGGTGCTTGATCAGGTCCTGGTCATTCAGCCCGATCACGAGCAGGCTCGCTGGATGCGGGATACGCTTGAAGACCTCGCGCAGAGCATTCGCGATCGCGAAGCCGTGGGCGAGCGACACAAGCAGACGCGCGACTTGCTCATCGAGAACGACCTGTCGGGCATTCCGTTCCATGACAACATGACGTATCCGAAGAACTGGCCGGAAATCGCAGCTCGACGTCAGAGCACGGAGGAACTTCGCGAGTCTGAAGAGACGCGAAAGACCCGCGGCAAGCTCAAGACGCGTGCGCCCGAGATCAAGTTCGACGCGCTCGAATTCGAAGAGGTCGTCGCCAAGTTGAAGGCGCTGACGAATCTGAACATTGTTCCCAATTGGTCCGCCATGGAAGCGGTCGCCGTCGAAAAGGACGCCGAAGTCTCGCTCGATCTCTCCGATGTGACGTACCAGAAGGCGCTCGAGCTGATTCTCGACGAAGTCGGCGGCGGTGAAGTCGAGCTCGGGTACGAAATCGACGAAGGCATCATCCGAATCTCGACCAAGGAAGACTTGAGTCGAAGAACGCTCGTTCACGTTTACAACGTGCAGGATCTGATCATCTCCGTCCCCACTTTCCGTGGTCCTGAAATCAACATCGCCAATGCGGGGCAGAACTCGCAGAACCAGCAGGGCGGAATCGCCGGCGGCCGATTCATCGGTCAAGGCGGCGGATTCGGCGGCGGCGGCGGTGGCGGCGGTGGTGGCGGCGGCGGCGGCGGTGGCGGCGGCGGCGGCAACCTGTTCGAGGATACGGGCGAAGAGGATGAAGAGCAGAATCCTGAAGATGCGCTTCAGCCGATCATCGACCTCATCCAGCAGACGATCGATCCTGAGAGCTGGCGGGAAGCCGGCGGAAACGTCGGTTCGATCGCGACGCTCAATCAACAGCTGGTTGTCACGCAGACGTCATCAAACCATCAGCAGCTTCGTGACCTTCTGCGGCAGCTTCGTCAGGCCCGCGCTCTGCAGATCGCGGTCGAAGCCCGATACATCACGATCTCACGAAACTGGCTTGAGCAGATCGGCGTCGACCTCGACATCATCCTCAACAACGGCAACGCCGGCTTCGACCAGACGACGATTCTCAATCCCTCGACGAACAACCCGGTCCTCGTGCCGCGGCAGTTCGTTCGCAACGGCTTCACACCGGGTGCGCCGGGCAACGTCGGCATCAATCTCCCGACACAGCCGTTCGGACAGCCGTTTGGCCAGCCAGGTCTCGTGCCGAGCGGCAACATCACCAACAGCTACACGCCGATTCCCATCGTCAACAATACGCTGAGCCTCGCTGCACCGTCGGACACGAACATTGACGGTTCGCTCGGCTCGCTGATCAACGATCAGCCCGCGTTCCAGATCTTCGGCAGCTTCCTCGACAACGTTCAGGTCGACTTCCTGATTCGTGCGTCGCAGGTCGATCGCCGGGCGAGCGAACTCGATGCACCGCGACTGGTGCTGTTCAATGGACAGCGGGCCTTCTTCGCGTCCGCCATTGAGCAGGACTACATCGCCGCCTTGACGCCGGTCATCGGCGACAACGCCGGTGCGTTCCAGCCGAACGTTCTGACGGCTCTGACCGGCCGCGTTCTGGACGTCCAGGCGACGGTTTCGGCCGATCGCAAGTACGTCACGATGACGGTCCGCACGGCGACGCAGGTCACGGGCGAATTCCGAACCGTCTTCTTCGGCGGTTCGCAGACGGTCGGTTCCGGCTTCGTCGAACTCGCGACGCGAACGACGCAGCAGGTCAAGACGACGGTTTCGGTTCCGGACGGCGGCACGCTGCTCATCGGCGGTCTCAAGCAGTCCGGCGAGCGCGACGTGGATGCGGGCGTTCCGATCCTTTCGCGCATCCCGATCCTCAAGCGAGCATTCTCCAACACGTCGAACGTGAAGGACGACGCCATCCTCCTGATCCTGATCAAGCCCACGATCATCATTCAGGAAGAGGCGGAGGCCGACGCATTCCCGACGCTGAGCTCGCTCGAACGCGAGGAGTTCTAGTCTCGCGGACGCCGCGATCTCTGTACGATCATTCAGACCGGCCGGTTTCCCTCTGGAACCGGCCGGTTTTTTCATGCCAAAACCGCCGATAGAACAACGTGAGCCCTTCGAAGACGATCACGTGCGACAGGACGACGCAAACCCTGACTGCGAAGTGCGGCCGGATTGCAGCATGGCTCGCTGTAATTTTCGCAGGCACGCTCGTCGTTCTGCTCGCTTGGTTTCGCATCGGCAATCTCGATCTTGGGTATCACATCGCCTATGGGCGGCATTTCCTGAACACGGGCGAGATTGTCGGCACACAGCCTGATCCGTTCCTGTACGCCGAGACGAAGCAGCCGTTCGTGAATGCCAACTGGGGAAGCCAGGTCATCTTTGCGCTCGTCGAGCGAGCAGGGGGCGCGACGGGGTTGTTCGCACTGCGATTCGGCCTGATCGCGATCATCTTCGCAGCCATCGGTCACATCGCGTTTCGACAGACGGGGAGTCCCGTCGCACTTGCGATCGCCTGGCTGATCGCGGCGATGGCTGGCTACGAGCGCTTCAGTTTGCGCCCCGAGTTGTTCAGCTATGCGATTCTGTGCATCCAGCTCGTTGTGCTGGTCGGCGGTGTTCGAAGGGTATGGCACGTCGCCGCGCTCGTCGGTTTGCAACTGCTGCTCGTCAATCTGCACAGTTACTATCTGCTCGGCGTCGCGCTGACGCTGTGCTGGGTGGTCGAAGGCCTCGGCGCGGCGGGAGTGCGACGTTGGAGCGCGTCGCTCTACAACAAACCGGCGACCGATTCGCCTCGTTGGGTTGTCGTCGCGTTCGTACTGCAGGCAATCGCCTGCTGTTGCCATCCCTGGCATGTGCGCGCGGCGGTGTTTCCACTGCGGACGGTTCGCTATCTTGCGGAATCGAATTCGATGGGCGGCGGCGGGGCGGCGGAAGGCGCCGGTAGCTGGTCAAACATCTCGGAGTTTCAGTCGCCGTTCAGTTTCTTCGCCGAAACCATCAATCGATACACGATTGACGCATTTGTCGTGTTGCTCGTCGTCGCAGCGATCGGGCTCGTGGCGTGTGTGCTGAAGAGGCGATGGGCATTCTCCCTGGCAATCGTCGGCTTCTTCGTCGTGGCGACGCAGATGCGGCGGAATATCGCGCCGTTCGCATTTATCGCGGGACCGCTGGCCGTCGTGGCCATCACTCAGCTACTCAGGCGTGGTGATTCGAGCAAAAGCCCCTCTCGATCGCGTCCCGCCTGGCTGGTCTTGGTTCCGTCGGTTCTGCTGATCGTCGCAACGGCGTGGCTGATCTTCCTGATCGGCACGGGGCGAATGTACTACGCCGAGCGCCGCATCACGCGGCAGCGCGGTACGGGCTACAGCGACGTCACGTTTCCGCGGGCGGCTGTCGAGTGGTTTGGCGCGCAGCCGCAACTCGAGCCGCGGCTTTACGTCGACTATTTTGCATCCAGCAATGCCCTGCTTTGGCTTAACGAGAAGCAGCAGCTGTTCGTTGACACGAACACATTCGCCTACGCCGATACGACGCTGGCTGAGGCCTTCAAGCTGGGGCTCGCCCAGATTCCGCACAATGCGTTCTTCGATCGCGAGAGAGTGAACGTCGTCATGCTGCACTGCGGTCCGGACACGCAGCAACTCATCGCGAATCTCGTGCGCGACGATTTCAATTGGGCGCTCGTGTATTTCGATAAGAGCGTCGTGATTTTCGTGCGGCGCCAGGTTTGGGCGCATACCGACGTGGTGATGGCGAATGCCGTGTCGCCGCAACAGCTCGATGTGGAGGCGTGGATTGCGTCGGCGAGTGGATCGTCGTGCGAACGGGCGCTTCAGCTGGGGACAATGGCGAACGTACCGATCTCGCTTCGCTGGTGGGGGGCGGGGGCCTCGCTCTGCCGGGCGGCGGTGGAGCTGGCGCCGGATTATCATGAGGCGTGGCTGCAGCTGGGGACGTGCGAGGGAAATCTAGGCAACCTTGCGGCTCGCAGCGATGACTTGACGAGGGCCCGCGACCATTGGCGCGGGGCGTTGAAGTGTTTCAAGAAGGTTCTGGAGTTCGATCCCGACGATGCAACGGCGAATGCGCTCCTGCAGCGCACGCGCGAACAATTGAAAGCGATCGGGTCATAGGCCTTCAATGGTATGTCGTCGCCAGAGTTGAGAGTCTTGCGAAGTTGTAACGCCCTTTCAGGCCGAGGAGCGAACCGTTCGTAATTCACCCATTCATCGACCGCCGGGGTTACTGCTGCGACACAAACCGCTCGACGAATTCCGCCTCCGTCAGTATTTCCACACCGAGCTCCTTCGCCTTGTCCAGCTTGCTTCCTGCCTTCTCTCCGGCGACGAGGTAATCCGTCTTCTTGCTGACGCTGCCCGACGCTTTGCCGCCGAGCCGCTTGATAAGCGTCTCGATCTCCTTGCGATCGAACTGCTCCAGCGTGCCTGTCACGACGAGCGTCTTGCCTGCGAGCGGTGCGTTTGAAGTGTCCGCTACGGTGTCGGGCTGCGTCATGTTGACGCCGGCATTCTGCAGGTCTTGCCACAGTTGTTGGCCCGATTCGCTGGCAAAGAACGCACGAAGGGACTTGGCCATCTCCGGACCGACGCCGTCGACCTCCTGCAATTGTTCCTCTGTCGCCGCAGCGATCGCTTCCATGGACTTGAAGTGATCCGCAATGAGCTCCGCGCTGGAGCCGCCGACGTGGCGGATGTTCATTGCCGCGAGGACGCGCGCGAGCGGCTGACCTTTGCTTCTCTCGATGCCTTCGAGGAGCTTCTGTGTGCGCTTCTCGCCGAACTTGACGATGCTTGTCTTGACGTCGTCGCCGCTCTTGCGCTGTTGCTCGATTTCAATGGCTTCGACCTTCTCCCTCTTGTCCTTCAGCGCGTAAAGATCGGCGAATGACTCGACGAGCTCCTGGTCGACCAGCTTTTCGACGATGACGTCGCCGAGTCCCTCGATATCCATCTGGTCGCGACCGCAGAAGTACTTCAGTCGTTCCTTGATCTGGGCGTCGCAGGCGGGGTTGATGCAGCGGATGTAAACACCGCCTTCGTCCTTCTCGACGTCGCCGTTGCAGACGGGGCAGCGGGTTGGCGGTTCGATCTTTCTGCCTCGTTTCGCGCCGGGGCTGACGAGTCGGACGACCTGCGGAATGATCTCGCCCGCCTTCTCCACCAGCACGACGTCGTTTTCGTGAAGTCCGCCGTGGTCCGCGCCGAGCCGCTCGACCTGGTCGAAGTTATGAAGGCTGGCGTGCCGGACCGTCGTTCCGGAGAGCTGTACGGGCTTCATCTTCGCCCTGGGCGTGATGGTTCCCAGCTTGCCGACTTGGTAGTCGACGCCGATCAGCACCGTCTCCGCCTGTTCTGCCGCGTATTTGTAGGCGATCGCCCAACGCGGGTAGCGGCTTGTCGAACCGAGTCGATCGCGCTGCTCAATCGAATTGATCTTGATCACGAGGCCGTCGGTTTCGTATTCGAGTGCGTGACGTTTCTCGTCCCATGCCTCGACAAACGCGATCACGTCGTCGATTGAGGCGCAGACGCGCTGATGAATCGTCGTCGGAATACCCCAATCGGAGAGGGCGTCGAAGAACTCCGAGGCCGTCGCGAACGACGCGCCGACGATTTCTCCCGCGCCATGGGCGATGAAGGCGAGGCCGCGATCGGCGATGGACTGCGTGTCCAGCGATTTCAGCGTGCCGGTCGTTGCGTTGCGCGGATTCGCAAAGGGTTCCAGTCCTTTCGCGATGCGGTGTTCGTTATGGCGATTGAACGCATCGCGTGGCCAGTAGGCTTCGCCGCGCACCTCGAGCACGTCGGGCCAGTTGCTGCCCCTCAGTTTGAGGGGGATGGATCGAATGGTCCGCAGATTTGCAGTGATATCGTCGCCCGTCCTGCCGTCGCCGCGCGTGGCGCCAAGCGCGAGTTTGCCGTTTGCGTATCGAAGCGTCGCTGAAACACCGTCGATCTTGGGATCGACAATATACTCGTAGGGTTCATCCTGCAGCGCTTTTGCGATGCGCTTATCGAATTCGCGCAATTCGTCCGGCGTGTATGTGTTGTCGATCGAGAGCATCGGCACGGCATGTTCGACGTGTTCGAAACCCTCGATCGGCCTCTCGCCGACGCGCTGTGTCGGGCTGTCGGCCGTGATGAGTTCGGGATGCTCTGCTTCGAGATCCTTCAATCGTTGAAACAGCGCGTCATATTGCTGATCGCTGATGCGCGGAACGGCTTTCGTGTAGTAGAGGGAATCATGCTCCTCGATCTCGCGCCGCAACGTCTCGATTTCGTGTCTGGCGTCGCTCATGTCGATTAGTTTACGTTGGAATCGCTTGGGCAATAGGGCTCGTGTGCGCGTGAGTGCCAGGTTTTTGGGCGTGCCGCATCAGCCTCGGGAATGTCCGATTGACGCGGGTGTTTGAGCCGGGAGAATAGACTGCTCGTACTCGGCGACACGAGTGCGGCGGCGCCAATCGCGATGTCACATACCGCTCACGATATGAAAGACACGGCCGTCCGGGACCATCCCGAGCGATCCGTGGGTCAGAAAATCGGTCTGGTCCTCGGTCCCGCGGCGCTAGTGGCCATCGCATTCGCACCGACGCCTCAGACGTTCGTGGATATGGCGGCCGATCGGACAGGGCTTCCGCTGACTCACGCCGACACGATAGAACTCGCCCGCGGCGCCCAGATGACGCTGGCGATTCTCGTCCACATGGTGGTATGGTGGCTCACGGAAGCTGTCCCGCTTGCAGTGACGGCCCTCATCCCCGGCCTGCTGCTGCCGCTGCTTCATGTGACGGGGTATGAAAACGGTCGCCTGTTTCCCTACAACAACCGCGCCGCATTCGAGCCTTACGCCAGCCCGATCATCTATCTTTTTCTTGCGGGCTTTCTGCTCGCGGGTGCGATGCGCAAGACGGGTCTCGATCGCCGGATCACGCTCGGCGTGCTGAGTCGTCCGGCCGTCATGCGGACGCCTGGGCGAATTCTATTCGTCATGATGGGCATTTCCGCATTCCTCTCCATGTGGATATCGAACACCGCGACGACCGCAATGATGCTGCCGATCGCACTGATGGTCCTTCACGAACTGCATCAGGCGCCCGGCAAGTCCCGATTCGGCACGGCCCTGATGCTCGGCATCGCCTGGGCGTCGTCGATCGGCGGGTTGGCGACGCTCATCGGGTCCCCGCCCAACGGCATCGTCGCCGGGATATTGCGCGATCGCGGGATCGCGGAAATCGACTTCGTCGGTTGGATGCGCGTGGGGCTGCCGATTTCGATCGTCGGGTTGTTCGCGGCATGGGCGCTGCTCATGGTTCGGTTTCGCTCAAAGACGCGGATCGACGACAACGTTCTGGCGACGGTTCAGGACGCACGCCGTGAACTTGGCCACTTGAAGCTCGATGAAAAAATGACACTTGTCGTTTTCATACTTGTCACGCTCCTGTGGCTCACGCAGCCGTTCTGGCCGTCGATCCTGCCTGTACGGCTTGCGGATCGGATTTCCCGTTTCGACATTCCCGAGATCGGGTTGTTCGGGGCGATGTTGCTGTTCGTGATTCCAATTCGGCGGGGCGATTGGCGGAGCGTTCTGTCGTGGCGAGACGCAAAGTACGTCGACTGGGGTACGCTTGTGTTGTTCGGCGGGGGTATTTCACTTTCCAACGCCATGTTCAAGACGGGACTGACCGAATGGGCGGCCGATCATTTCGTCGCCGCGATGGGCCAACCCTCGCCATGGCTCGGCCTGACGATGTTGGTCCTCCTCGTCGACTTTCTGACGGAGATCACGAGCAACACGGCCGTCACGAGCATGATGACACCGGTCCTGATCGGGATTGCACCGCGCATCGGTCTCGATCCGGCGCTTCTCTGCATCGCGTGCGGGCTGGCGTCGTCATTGGCGTTCATGCTGCCGGTCGCAACACCGCCCAATGCGCTGGTCTATGCATCGGGGTACTTCAAGGTCAGCGACATGGCGCGGGCCGGTTTCGCAATGAACTTGATCGGCTGCGCGATACTCGTGGTTTGTCTTTACTTGATCAAATCCACGATTGGCCTGGGGCTCTAGTCTGGCGATTCACTCAGCTTAGCTTCAGTGCCGACCAATCATGCCAAGCGCGCGGGTTCTTTGCGCTACAAATTGATTTTCATTCTGCGATTGCACGTGGAGCAAGAGTCCGACCAGCGAAGTGCCCTCGTGGCGCGGCTCAGTCATCGAACATCGCCTCGTCGATATAGCGCAGGTATTTCGTTGCCAATTCATCACTGATGGCAGGTCGCGAGTAGGTCAGTGACATATTGAGCGTGTCGCCGAATCGAGCGAAGACGGGGTTCCATGCGGGCGGCGTCGGCAGGGGGCCGGCGCCCCAGAGATTTGTGACGCGAGCACCGCAGATGGCGTCGATCGGTGCACGAATCCCGCCGTAGTAGGAGAATCCGGACGATAGCGCTTCCAATCCCAACGGCAGACGCATCAACAACTGGTAGAAGCCGGCGCGCGAAAAGTTGGCTGCCCAGCTGATCGCCCATTGTTTTCGTTGCATGTCGGATTCGCTGTAGGCTACGAGTTGACGTGTCAGTTCCGAGGCCATTGCTTTCTTGTCGTGGATCAGTGATTTGGGACCGCAGAGCGTCGGCGAGACGATGTAGTTTCCCTGTAGGGGGCGTGTGTGCGTCGCATCGCCAGGCGCCGCGGAAATGCTGTGCGGCAACGTGATCAGGTACGCGTCCGTTTCGACGCCTTGTTCCGTGAAAATTCGATGCAGTGCGCGAACGATGCACACTGCGAGGTAACGTGCATAGGGTGCGGGGCCGGGCGGGACGCAGGCCTTTGCCAGTGCGCACATTGTGGCGAAGCGCTCGCCCGTCCACGCGCGATGAAGGCATCGTTGATCCTGATATACCGGGCGGCCCTTCTCAAAGAGCGTGTGAACCTCGAGCGACTTGTCGCCGGTCATGCCTCGCAGTCCGGCGACGGCGAGCCGCACGCGCGACAAGAAGCCGCATCCCTTCAACGGATCGACGAGCAACTCATCAGAGTGTAATCCGTCGGTGTTTATTTCAGAGATGTCATTGCGGCTCCGCTGCGCGAGTTCCGCCAGAAACAGCAATGCGCCTTCCGCGTCCATCAACAGATGCGGCCAGCGAATGCAGATGCGCGACTTGTTTTCCGGAAGTGAATACAACTCAACGCGCATCTGCGGGCCCGTTCGCAGATCCCATTTCGGTCCGCATCGTGATTGCCACAGCGCTTCCGCGTCGGCCGCGCCATTCGCGTGATCCGAGAAATCATCATGCGTCACGGCGATCGCGGCCTGCGAAGTCGCCGCTTCCCCGATGTTGCTGGGGATGCGCCAATAAGGCCGCCCCATTGGAAGCGAGATGCGAATGCCGGCCAATAACACGGGATGCGCCGCAAATGTCGCACGGACCGCCGAAGCGAGATTCGGCGGGTCTATACGTCCGTCGAGATCCATCGACATGAATGCGATGTTCGCACCGCCCCCCTGGCGGCGCATCATCCGATCATGCGAGTAGAAGAAGTAGTCATTCGGGTTGAAGCGAATACGCCTTGGGGGAGCCATGATCATCCAACTCTGGTCGGTCCAAAGGGTTGCGGCATGCCGGAAGTCCGGGAGACGCGATTCGGGGCCAGTATCGACGGCGCAGTCCGGTTGGGCAAGCCGGGATTGCCGCCTGTTTCAGGGGCAGATACAGTAGCCGCCTGTGTGCAGGAATCATCAGACCAGACGGGAGTATTCGACTTGATCTCAATGTTGCTTTGGGGGCTTGTCGGACTGTACACGTTGGTTGTTGCGGCGTGGCTTGCTGCGACGGCATGGGTCCGGGGCTTTCGCGCGGATGAAACGATGCGCCTCGTACCGAATCCGACGATCTCGTTCGGCGAGGGTGTTCCGGCGCTGACAGTCTACGTCGCCGCGCACAACGAAGCCGAACGAATCGAATCCTGTCTGCACCGTCTCCTCGATCAGAATTACCCGAACTTGCGCGTCCTCGTCGTCAACGATCGCAGTGAGGACGAGACATCGGCCGTTGTGCGATCGATCATGGCGAATGACGATCGCGTCGATCTGGTCGAGGTTTCCGAACTGCCCGACGGTTGGATCGGAAAGACGCACGCACTGGCGATGGCGACTCGAAATGCGACATCGGACTATTTGCTGTTTGTCGATTGCGATTGCCGGCTCGTCCCCGGCGCCATTGCCGCCATCATGGAGAAGGCGATCGAACAGCGACTTGATTTCGTGTCGCTCTGGCCGATGCTGGATCTTGCAAGCCCTTCGGAACGGTTGATCACACCTGCGGTGAGCTGGTTGCTCGGCTTCTACACACTGCTCGGTTCGAAGTCCGCGAGCGATGGGTCGCAAGTCGTTCTCGGCAACGGGCAGTTCATGCTGTTCTCGCGCGACGCATACGATCGCATCGGCGGACATGCCGCCGTCCAGGCGGAACTCGCCGAAGATTCAATCATGGCGCGACGTGTCGAGCAGCTTGGGCTTCGCCGATGGGTCGGTTGGGGCAAGGGCATCTATCTGAGTACGCGTGACAACTCGTTCGCCGCCACTGCGAACGCAACCACGCGCGTCGTCATCGGTAGTCTTGTCAAGCCGTGGCGCGTGTTGTGCAGTGTGCACATCGTCATGGGCGGTACGGCGTCGCCGCTTTATTTGGGCTTGCCAGCCGCCATTGCAGCGTTCATCTGGCCACAATACTTGCAGTTGCCGGCGATCGCGATTGCGGCCTGCATCCATCTTGTCGCAATGCGATTCTGCATACGCCGATTGTTCAAGATGACGTTTCTGAAATGTCCGTCAATCCTGTCGTTCGCGGTTGGCGGCCTGGTTGCGGCGCTGGTCGTGCAAAAGGCCTACTGGGTCATCATCGGTCGCGGAACCGTTCGTTGGGGCAAGACGGATTACCGTGTGCGCGGTTCACGGATCGTCACTGCGCTCCCCGCGGCGACCGGCGTCTCTGCGCGGTCCGCCTAGCGATTGCCCGAACAGGTTCGCTGGAAATGTCCTCAGCCGGCTCACGTCCGCGTCGTCGTGGATCCGCAGTCTCAGCGCGACAACTTCGCCCTTGTCATTCAGGTTTGCGACTTCGAACGAGAAGTCGGCGAGTTCAAACGTATCGCCGATGTGCGGACGGTATCCGGCGCCGAGCGTCAGTCGATGCGCCGGCGTGTCGAATAGCTGCGGCGCAGCGCCTCGGATCATGGAGGTTCGCGGTCCGTCAACGATGACGCTCGCGTCGGCGCCGCGCATCGTCAGGAATATGGTTCGAACATCCTGCCGATTCGTGACCACGCTTAGTCGATCGCCTGCGCAGATCAACTCGAACGGCGTATCGGCCTCGAGAACGACAAGACAGTCGCCGTCATTGAGCGGTGCATCAAGTTGCTCGACGATGCGTCGCAAGTGATCGCGCGCATCGAGCTCGTACCGCTGCATCATATAGAGCGTACCGATGCAACAGCAGACGCTCACGATACCGTTGGTCGCGAGGAACCACTGTCGCGTCCAAATCGACGGCCGGCCGATCTGAGACGCTGATGATTCATCGGGCATCAGGATACCGACGAGGATCCAGGCCCAGCCGACAGTCGCGATTGAAATCGCCCGCGATTCCGGGATCGTCAGCAGCGCCGGCGCCATGAATGCAAGCGCCCACAGCGCGAAGAACAGAATCCCGCGCCGGCCGTTGCGCCACTGCCGGAAAATGACGAAGGCCATCGCCATCCAGCAGACAATTCCCGCTGCGATTGCGCAGCTGGTGGCGGACTCAGGCAATTGCGGCAGGATGGCGATCGGCAGTCCGATGACCCACACACACGGATAGAGGGTCAAACTTCGCAATCTCGCCATCAGCCATGCGGCATCCAATTCGCCCAATGTGCCATGGCTCGACTGCATGTACCAGAACAGATAGATGGCTGCGGTGGATGCCACTGCAGTGGCGTACCATCGCTGTGCCGGCGAAGCGGGAAACTCGGCGCGTCGTCGCGATGTCGCCAGCGCGTGAATGACGACGACGCCGGCAAACGCGACTGCGGGCTCTTTCGCCAGCAGCGCCAGCACAAATCCAGCAAGACCGACGATTCCGCGAGCAGGTGATGCGTGCCGATTCAATCGAAAATAGGCGTGGCCGGCGAGTGCAATGCCGATGAGGACGAACAAGTCACTTCGATTTGAAACAAATGCAACCGGCTGGGCGAGGCATTGTGAGATTCCCAGGAAGAATGTCCCAAGCCCGGCGCGCAGAGAATCCGTGCCTGCGCTCAGAAACAACCTGTAAACCAGCAACAACGCAACCGCGAACAAGCCGAGGCTTTCGATTCGTGGACCGATCGGATTGCGACCGAACAGCTTCACATCGAGCCAGAACGACCACTCGGCGATCGGTCGCTGAAAGTCGATGCGACGTGAGTCGGGCGACCACCAGGGATACGTCCCGCGGCTGCGCATCGTCAGCCAGTCTTCGTCGGTGGGTGCGAAACGAAAGAGCTCAAGCCGATCGCGCTTGCCCTCGATGAATCGTTCCGTTTTTCGCAGCAGGTTCAGATCGTCAAAAACGAACGGGCCGGGAATCGTCCACAGGTACAGCAGAATCGGTCCGCCGAGCCAGAAGATGGGCCGATGACCGACGCTCTTGAGAAACTTGAATGCAGTGAACCGATTGAACACGACGGGGATTATGGAGGGGCGCGCGCGACAACGGCAAGCAGGTCGCGCGGGTCATTTCGGATCGTCGCTCCGAATAGCGCCGGATGCACCTCTTGCAAGCCGCCGTGCCGGATTCCAATGTCGCGGGGTCGAGGATCAGTTCGGTTTTCGAAACACGATGGACATGTCGGACTTGAAGCTGAGCCAATACCCGAACAGGGCATAGAACCACCAACCGGGCGATAGCAGTGCCGCCTTCAGGTCGAACGGCTGAAAGAAGACATCGAAACTCCCGTCCTTCATCGACTGGTAGTACTTGGCGGCCCGCGTGTTCATGCCGAACCACGGGCGATCGTGATAGGAACGATCATAAAAGGCAGTCGGCGTCCATCGTTGATCGCGGCCCATTTTTTCGAGCGTCGCTCGCGGATAGATATGAAGATGGTAGGGGGCGTGCAATTCGTTCGGGAATACACCGGGACGCGTCGGGTCGATGCGATCGGCGTTCGGTGTGCCGACGAGGATGTGACCTCCGGGTGCGAGAAGGGCGTTCATCTTCCGCAGCAGTTCGTCCGGGGCCTCAACGTGTTCGATGACATCTTGCAATAGGATGTAGTCGAAGGGGCCGGCATCAAGAACGCTCGCATCGCCCGTTTTTTCGGGAGCGCCATACGGGTCGTAGCCGAAGACGTTTGCGAATCCACGTTCACGAAGCGCCATGCAGAACAGACCGTTGGCGCAGCCGTAGTCGAGGAACCGATGGGATCGCGTCATGCCGTGGCGGAGGAATCGCCGCGCGAGGTTACGATAGAAGATTCGCCAGACGAGATCGAGTCTCGCTTCCGTGAACGGATATCGGCTGTAGTAATGATCGAGATCGACGACATCCATACAGTGAATCGTGTTGCATGAACGGCAACGCCAAAGTCGAAAACGGCGGCCGGCGAACGCCCGAACGTGGCACGGAACGCGCGCGATTGTGTCCTGGGATTCGTCGAAGGCGTGATCGCAGACGTTGCATCGATCGCGGATGCGATCAATCCGCACGGCCGCCGGGTCCGTTGGGATCGGGAGCGTCTTGGCATCGGGCGGGGGTTGCGTCATTTCAAGGTGTGATCCAGCGGTTTAACAGGATGCGAGTTCCCGTCCGATTTTTGCCGAAGCGCCTTCGACAACACGTGCAGTGTCGGCGTCGGCGACGAAACCGCGAATAAAGCCGACAAGGGGACAAAAATCAACCGGCGAGGCCCGTGGAGACGGATTCGCGCCTACCGGGGCGACTTGGCGACGAGGGTAGATCGAATCACTCGGCGGCAGCGTTGCGGTCGGGAAGTGCGGTTCGATTCGGTTTGACAATTCCGGCGGATTGCCTTGGAATGAGGGCTTCAGCACTCTTCCGGGGCGTAGCTCAGTCTGGTCTAGAGCGTCTGCATGGGGTGCAGAAGGTCGCTAGTTCGAATCTAGTCGCCCCGATTCGTAAGCCGTTTCAGGCAATTAGTTTGCAAAGAGCATTTCTTCGGTTGTTTCCGACCCATCTTACTTTTCACTTCACTTTTGAGATCGTAATTCGCAACAAATCGAACCGGTTGCCCCCATTTATTTCGCCGCAAACGCGGTTTCGAGCTTAGCCCGGATATTTCATCAAGATCGGCTGAAAGGCGCATAGAGAAGGCCTCTTTGCTCTGTAGACTGGGTGTTTGTCTAGAACATTCAGCACAAAGCAAGGAGGCCTTTTGTGATGACAGAGTGTAATTCTGAATCGCTCACTTTTTCCAGTCTTTCTCGGAAGAAAATCATCGCCGATTTTGGCGGCGGTCATCTCACGTCCGACGCCGGCGCGTTGCTGCTTCGCGAAGCGAATCGGCGAACGGGGATGATCGACGCGCTTGCGGCTTGCATCAGCGATCCGCGCGATCCGGCGCGAATCCAGCACGACGCGAAGACGCTCCTCGCCCAGCGAGTCTTCGGCATCGCCATGGGCTACGAAGACGGCAACGATCATCAATCGCTTCGCAACGATCCGATCATGCAACTTCTCGCCGAGACGCCGCCCGATCCCGACGCTCCGCTCGCGTCACCACCGACACTGTGCCGGTTTGAGAACTGGGTCGATCGCAAGTCGCTGGCGCGGATGAGCGCCGTGCTGGTCGATCAGTTCATCGCGTCGCACAGGACGCCGCCGAAGGAGATCACCCTCGACTTCGATGCGACCGACGATCGGATTCACGGCGACCAGGAAGGCTCATTCTTCCACGCCTTCTACTACCACTATTGCTACCTGCCGCTCTACGTCTTCTGCGGCGATCAGTTGCTGGTCGCCTATCTGCGACCGAGCAAGATCGACGCGGCGAAGCACAGCCGCGGCATCCTCAAGCTGCTGGTGCGGCGCATACGCGAATCGTGGCCCAAAGTGCGGATCATCTTCCGCGCCGACTCGGGCTTCTGTCGCTGGAAAACCCTGAAATACTGCGACGAAAACGCGATCGGCTACGTCGTCGGTCTGGCGACGAACACGCGGCTCAAGCGCATCCAGGAACCCTACATGGACGCGGCCGAGCAGCGCTTCGAGGCGACCGGCGAGAAGCAGCGAAGCTTCCACGAGTTCGCATATAGCGCGAAGACGTGGGATCGAAAGCGGCGTGTGATCCTGAAGGCGGAGCGCTTGCCGAAGGGCGCCAACCCGCGCTTCGTTGTGACGAATCTCGACGATTCACCGAAGGCGATCTACGACGCCATCTACACGCAGCGCGGTGAGATGGAGAATCGTATCAAAGAGCAGCAGTTGTACCTGTTCGCCGATCGAACGAGTTGCAGCAGGTTCATCGCGAATCAGTTCCGGCTGCTGCTGGCGTCGGCGGCGTACGTGTTGATCGAACACGTGCGACGCGAGGCGCTGAAGGACACCGAACTCGCCAAAGCTCGTGTCGATACGATTCGGTTGAAGCTCCTGAAGGTCGCGGCCCGCGTGGTCGTCAGCGTCCGCCGCGTCGTGCTCCACCTGTCGAGCAGCTATCCCTATCAGTCACTTCTGCAACGCCTCGTCGCCCGCCTCGCGCCGAGTTAATCCTCCCGACAACCCGACTCGCAGCATGGGGGTAAGGGGGCGCTCTGCGCCCAATCACGCCGATCCGCAAATCCGCGACCCCACCGACCACAATCGGACATCGCAGAACCACCAAACTCGGCCATGTGAAATATGCGGGTTAGATCGTCTGTCGCAATCGCAAAAGGTCTTTGGCAGCCTGACTTCCAACTTTGTGATGCCGTGGCTATTCGTGCGGGGTTGGCCCGACTGTTCTCATCGGTGGCGAATTGTCGCGGCGAACGGGCTGTCAGCGACGAGTCGAACAGGGTTGACGTCTTGTCATGAATCGCGCGGTACGATGGACTGTCTCTGCTAGCGATTATGGATTGCTCACCGCACGGATCTGGCAATCTGATGCTGATCAACCAGGTGAGTCAAGCACGCACGAATGTGGTCGTGAACGTCCACCGTGGATGCGTCGGCAGCGTTTGACAGGCGATTGGAATCCCGATCCGGTTTGCCCTACGGTTCGCAAAGTCAACAGTTGAGATCTGCCGGAGCACTCAGGCACGCTTGTCGTTTGCGGCAAACCTCTCCCTCTGTTCGTCGGACCTGGGAAGCAGCGGGTTTGGTAGCAATTGCTTTCGTCACTCTTGAATGCAGCGAACAGGCCGTATTCCGATATCCGTCTGACGAACATCGTGGGGAAAATGTCGGCGGGCGGACACGCGACAATTGACGCCGCGTTCCTGCCAGCTTCCGCCGCGTACCATCGCTCGGTTATTTCCCTCTTCATCGCGGAGGCCGATCGCGGGGCTGACAGAGTTTGTGTACGGCGACAGCGTGTCCAGGCACCACTCCGAGACATTTCCCAGCATGTCATGCAGGCCGAACGGGTTCGGTGCAAACGTCCCCACCGGCGCATGCACGGGATATCCGTCGTCCAGCCAATCTTCATAGCGAAACGATTTCGGACTGACTTTTCCGAGGCGCCGGTCCGCGATGTTCTCGCAACCCTTCAGCGATGACATGTCTTGCCCACTCCACCACGGTGTGTTGGTACCCGCGCGAGCGGCATATTCCCACTGCGCCTCGGTCGGAAGCGCCAGGCCGAAATGGGGCAGTTGCTCCATTGCGTCTTGCCAGGTGATCTGTTCCGCCGGATGGCGATCATCAACGGGCGGGTCCAGATCGGTCCACGCTGAATACCCCGACGTACGAAAGCCTGTCATCCTCGCCAACTGCCCCTGGGTGATCTCGAACTTTGATATGAAGAATGGGGCCAGCGTGACCGCATGGACCGGGAATTCGTTGTCCCGGGCGTTCGGGTCGTAATTCGTCTTATTCGGATCCGATCGTTGAGCTCCCATTTGGAACGTCACTCCGGGCAACAGCACCATGATCATCCCGGATTTCGGGGTCATGTCGTAATTCGTTGTTCCGGGGCGATAGCGCGGCGCCTGCCCGCTTCGGAGGAAAAGGCACTCCAGCAGCCCTGACCTTGGATCCACGCCAATGGGCAACAGCCCCGCCTGCGGCTTCAGTGCCAATCCCACGTAGTTGGGGTTGCGCTCGACCTCGGCAATCGCCTGCTTCCAGGTGCTGACGGCAGCAGGCGATTCGAGCGTATGGAAACCAATCTTTCGGGCGTTATCGAGACGCAAGTTGACCTGCGCTCGCGCGCCATCGTTCGAATTAAGGAAGAAATCCAGTCGTTGCACCAGATCCGCAAGCATGTCGTGACGCCATTGCAATTCCTTGTCGGGAAGTTCCCAGCGGGGATCATTCGGCGCTGCCTCCGAAGCGATCTTCGCGATCGATCGGAGCTTCTCCAGGGTCTTTCTGTGCAGTTCGAGATTGGACGCCAGCGGTTCAGCATAGTCAGCGAGCCACTTTTCCATTGCCGGAATCGTCTTTGGCAGTTCAGGCCACAACGTGTCGGCCTTGGCGATCGCATCGTTCAGACGCTTGAGATCCGAGAGTCGTACGACTTCGTCGTATCGTTCATCTGCGAGGCGGCGCTGCTGTTCCGCGTACAATCGCTCGCGATGTTCGTGCACTGCGTAGTAGCCGGCAACAATACCGCCGGCGACGATTGCGATCAGTGTCGCCGCCATTCCGCCGACGAGGGCCCTGTTTCGGCGCGTGAACTTCCGGATCTGGTAAATTGCACTGACCGGCCGGGCCTTGATCGGCTGATCATTCAGATACCGCCGGAGGTCCGCAGACAGCTCCTCGGCCGACGGGTAGCGGCGATCCGGGTCCTTCTCCAGGGCCTTGTCGACGATGGTCTCGATGTCACCGCGATAATGAGAGTTGACAGTGCCGAGTCTCATTGGATCGCCGTCGCTGATGAGTCGCACAGCTTCGGGAATGCTGCGGCCGCGAATGTTGACGGGTGGCGAACCTGTCAGCAGCTCATGCAGCAACACGCCCAACGTGTAAATGTCGCTGCGCCGATCGAGGCGATCAGAGTCGCCGGACGCCTGCTCGGGACTCATATACGAAAGTGTGCCAACAAGCTGCCCGACGTCGGTCCGCATCGTCGTCATCTGGACGTCGGCATCCGTGATCCGCGCAACACCGAAATCAAGAATCTTCGGCTGTCCTGCGCATCGCCAATGCGAGAGGCAGTCCGCCGATTCCCTGCACTGTACCGGCGTCAGGACGCCGTCTTCATTGGGGTCATCGCGATCGATTGTCACCAGGATATTGCTCGGCTTCAGGTCGCGATGGATGATCCCGCGCTCGTGCGCATAGTGAACGGCATCACAGACGCGCGCAATTAACTCGAGTCGCGATCGCACGCACAGACCGCGTCCGTCCGCGTAGTGATCGAGCGGGAGCCCCGCGACATATTCCATCGCGAAGTAAGGTTGCGGCGTTCCATCTCGATCGGCGATGCCGGCCTCGAAGATCTGTGCGATCCCGAGATGCTGGAGTCGGCCCAATACCTGCGCCTCGCGACGAAGCCGCGTGGTGAACTGACCGCCCAGCAGACCGGGTCGAACCACCTTCAAGGCGACACGGCGCAGAGGATTGGCCTGTTCGGCTTCGTACACCGCGCCCATTCCGCCGTGACCGATCAATCGAATGATCCTGTAGCCGCCGATCTCCGTCGGTATCCTCGAATTCGCCGGGATTTCCCGCGGCCCATGGTCCAGTGCGATGTCGGAGGCCAGAAGATTGGCGCCGCCACCTTCCCGGATGTCGTCATCGTCGCTGTCGTAGGCCAGGAGGGATTCGACCTCGCTCAGAAGCTGCAGGTCGTCGCCGCACGCTTCACGAAGGAAATGCCTTCGTTCCGATTCGGGCTTCGTGCGGGCCTCGTGGAACAGCGCAGCGGCGCGTTGGTACAGGTCAAATTCCGTCACGTGCGCGTCTCATCGCTGAGTTCACGTCTGAGCCACGCCCGCGCAACCCGCCAGTCTCTCTCGACGGTGCCATGCGACACGCCAAGGACTTGCGAAGCCTCTTCGATGGTCAGACCGCCCAGATAGCGCAGTTCGACAATGCGCGCCTGCCTGGGAGCAATCTCGGCGAGTCTGTCCATTGCGGCATCCAGCTCAACGATGTTCAACAGGCCGCCGCTGGACGGCTCCTGAATACTCTCCATCGGTACGCGCCGAAAGTCGCCCCCTCGCTTGTCGGCGGCGCGGCGGCGTGCCCGGTCGTGGAGAATCTGTCGCATTGCAGTGGCGGCGACGGCGAAGAAGTGGACGCGATTCTGCCAGGTACCGTCGGGCGCCTTGATCATTTTCAGGTACGCCTCGTGGACCAGCGCCGTCGGCTGCAGCGTGTGATTCGGCGACTGGGCTCGAAAGAGGTTGCCGGCGATCGTCCGGAGCTGCTCGTAGACCATCGGCAGCAATTCCCGGGCGGCGGCTGAATCTCCGTCGTTGGCGCGTTGAAGCAGGATCGTTGCGTCGGCTTGCCCGTCGGAATTCGCCTGGTTGAGTGGGATCGCATCCGACATTCACGCATTATAACTTCGGCCCCGGTCGTTGCGTAAGTACCTTGCCGCCATCGATTTGCGGACCTTGCCCGCACACTCGAAAAAATCGATGAGGGAGTTTTCGGCCGGTTTGCGTTCTCAGTGTGACGTACCGCCGTCTGGAGCGAGCCGACACTCGTTACCGCAATCCCGTCAAACACCCTCGCGGCGAAAGGACCATCTGATGCTGAAATCACCATGGAAGTGGGTTCGACCCATCGCAATCACCATCCTTGTTGCGACATCACCGCTCTCTGCGCAAACGCCGCTGGGAAGCCAGTTCACCTACCAGGGTCGGCTCAACCTGGCGGGCAGCCCCGTCAACGACACCGCGGACTTCGAGTTCACGCTCTGGGACGACTCGGCCTCGGGTACCGCGATCGGCTCGACGATCGCTGTGAATGGCGTCAGCGTCGTCGATGGCCTGTTCGCGGTTGAGCTCGACTTCGGCGTGATGGCCTTCAACGGCGACGCGCGCTGGCTGGAGGTTGCCGTTGCCAGTCCTTCGGGCGGGGCGTTCTCCACACTGGCCCCGCGGCAGGCGCTGACGGCAGCGCCGTACGCCCTCCAGACGAAGGGTCTCGTCGTCGGTGACAACAACAATGTTGTTCACATACCGACGCTGAACTCGGCGACGGGGCCGGGCGCCGCGGTCGGCGGCGGAACCGGCAACACTGCGTCGAACATTCGAGCCACGGTCGCCGGCGGACTCAACAACCATGCCGACGCGGATTACAGCTTCATTGGCGCGGGCCGCAACAACACCGCGAACGGCAACCACTCTGTGGTGGCCGGCGGGCAGGACAACACCGTAGCGGGCGTCGTTTCGGCCACGATCGGCGGCGGCGAAAATAACGCGGCCAACGGTTATTACGCCACGATTCCTGGCGGACGGAACAACACGGCGTCGGGAGACGACAGCTTCGCCGCCGGCAGCTACGCAAACGCAGCGACGCCAAACTCGTTCGTCTGGTCCGACGGCTCGACCGCACCCTCCCAATTCAGCTCGACCGGCAACGGGCAGTTTCTAATCAACGCCGAGGGTGGCGTGGGCATTGAAACGAACGCGCCGAAGAAAGCGCTCCACAATGCCGGTGAGTACTACGGCAGGGGGCACATCTATCTTTATGCGAATGAAGGCGACGGCGTCGATGGTACCGCATATGTTCAGGCGCGCGACGATTCCGGGACATCCAGCATCGCGTTGCAACTCCGGACGCAGCAGGCGGGCGGCATCATCGAAGCCGTGCGAATTACTGAAGGTGGCAACGTCGGCATCGGCACCACAAACCCGCAAAGCAAGCTGGACGTTAGCGGCGATGCAAACGTGAGTGGCACGATGACCGCCGGCACCTTGCACGCCACGACCGGCGGCATCATGTTTCCAGACGGCGGCGTGCAGGGGACGGCGGCATGCAATACTGTGTACATCGTGACGACGAAGTCGGCCCCGACTTCTGCAGGCCAGTTTTTCCAAACTCCGGAAGCCGCCTCGACTCCATATCCGGCGCCGTACTGCCCGCCTGGTTGGACCATCGTCACATCATGGCAAGATGCAACAGCATTTGACAGCACCTTTCTTAGTGCGGGTGGGGGCTCTTCTGCCTACCGGTGGAACAAGATCACCTACACGCTGTGCAGTTACGAATGTCCGTGAGCAGCCACCGAGAGGCTCAAACTGAAACGCGCGGCGCGGGCACCATTGTTGCCCGCGCCGCTGCGAGGGTAGCGAAATAGCGGTCGCCAATCGTTCAGCGGACGGTCGGTGGCCTCACGAAACGACGCTCTCATATTCAGCGTACTAAAGGAAGCCCTTATGCTCAATATCCGTCTCAGCTTGCTCGCCCTGGCCGTTATCGCGTTGTCACAGGCGCGCGCCGACGACTTCGACCTGTCCTGGCACACCGTTGACGGCGGCGGCGGATACAGCGCCGGTGGGGACTTCGAGCTTGAAGGAACTATCGGCCAGACCGACGCCGGTCCCGCTGACGGGGCAATCGTCGGCGGCGCATTCGAGCTGACGGGCGGCTTCTGGCAGGCTTCGACGGCCTGCAATTGTCCGGGCGACATGAACGGCGATGGAAACAGGAATGGCCTTGATATCTCACAGTTCGTCAGCTGCGTCGTGGACGGCGGAGGCTGTTCCTGTGCGGACATCGACGGGGCGAACGGAGTCACAGTCGACGACATAGCAGCATTCGCCGATTATCTGCTTGCGGGCGCGACTTGCCCTTAGCATTGCGTTGGAGTCCCGTGCTTTCCGCTCGAAGGCACACGGTGCTCGCGAGACTGTTTGGTCGCCTGACAGTCGTTTCGCAGAGTCAGATTCGAAACAGTGATCGTCGAGACCTAACTGAGCCTCGCCCCGCGTGCGGCTCAGTTCTCCATGTGCACGGCTCAGTCAATGGGACTCGAACAACGCTAGCCGAGGGGGCGCAGCAATGAGATCCGGATTCGATAAAGTACAGTTACTCAACTCTCTCGGTGGGGTAAAAAAAAGCGGATTCCGGCAAGGAAAAGTTCAACTGGTGTCCAGTCGCCCCGAGTTGAGGGAAGGGTGTTTCGATTTGGAGTCACTTCGTCCCCGGCATTCTGTCCGAGCATCGTTTACATCACTCCTCGCGTCTCAATGACCTTCGGAAAGACAACGAATCATGAGGACCTAAGGCGACCAAGCGACAGGGTTCTACTGAATTACGCGGGGCGCATTGTGAGGCGTGTTTTCACGTTACAATGTTGAGCATGGGCAACGAGCGATACGAAACCGTCGAAAAAACTCCGATCCGCCCTGTTCGAGGCGGCTAACGGCTCGATCGCATGCAATGCTATTGATGCGCTTCGAAGAATGGGGACGGACGGAGCAAGGCACGCGCTGAATGTCCTGGCCGATTATGCGGAACGCGGCCCGATCGGCCACATGCGAACCCATGCGACGTCGCAGTTGGCAAAGGCGATGGGCACGGGCGATCGTGAATCCGTGCCAGCCTTCGACCGCCTGATTGACGATCCACTCACTCGCTACTGGGCAATCGACGGTCTCCTGAAATCCAACAGTCAGCTGGCCTATCCGAAGATCATTGCCATCGCGCTAGATAAGAACTTGCCATTGCATGACCGCTCCAATGCGGTGAAACAACTGGCATTGGCGTCAAAGCAGCTTTTCGATCGGGGTTTGCCATCGGATCCAGGTCAGTGGAAGGAATCAGACCTGCGACTCGATGAGGTGCGCGATTGGGCGGCCGATGACTACCGCGAAGGGCCCGGCTACCCACTGCCGAGGCGTGATAGAGCATTGGATCATCCGGTAACCGAGTTAGAGCAGATTGTTTCCCGTCTTGATTCCAAACTCTCCGCGTCACGCGAGACCTTGGATCCGGCGAATCCGCATAATTGCCTGGTGCCTGCCGCGGAGGAAGTGATACGCGCGATAAGAAACCGCTGGAACCTACCGCCCACATACATGGAGTTCCTAGCAAGGTTCTCCCCGTTGCGCGTTCAGATTGACGACGAACGATTTTGTGGCGGGCTTTGCCTCTATGGTGCCGACGAGTTGTTTAAGCGCCAGATCGGCTACAGCTTGGATGCGGAAGGCAAATTGCTTCCGGGTTGGCCGGACGGGTATGTCGTCATCGCCGATGATGGCGCCGACCCGTTTGTCCTTGATACCTCCGAGTTCCCTGTCGAAGCGCCCGTTTTGTCCGCTGAACACGGTATGGGAACATGGGATTTCGTCGATGAGGCGCCCAGCTTTGAGGCCTTCCTTGCAGAACTTGCCTGAATTCGGAGACGGTATGGAGGATTTTCTGCCGGGTTTGTTCTTGGCCCCATTTCTGAGCAGGAAACGAAGACGAGTTCAACTGGCGTCCAGTCGCGCCGATTCATGGGTCTCCTCAAACGATGAGTTTGCCTAGGGCGTTCCGTTGGAACGACTCGACTGATATTGCGTTGCAATGCCGTCTTGAGTTCATTTCCCCACGTAATCGAACCGGTTGCCGGAAGTGACAGCTGGGTTATCAGAAATTGTCATCAGATCAGGCCCGCTCGCGCGTCTATTCTTCGCCGCGGCTGTTCCGATCCTCGGCGATTCGGGCTCTGCGACTTTCGCCGAGCCGAAGTGCGTCCCACGCGCGCACCGTACCGTCCCCGGGCCCTGTGATGAGAATCGAACCGTCCGAACTCCATCGGATGTCGCGCACGTAGTTGTACTGCGGCTCGTGGGATTCGCGCCCTATGAAATCACGGCCGAGCAGATGCGCCTGGAATTCGAAGATCATTTCGTAGAATTCCGTCTCCAACAGGATGACTCGGCCATCGCTCGTTCCGAGCGCCAATAGTGAATGATCCGGCGAATAGCTGACCGCATGCGCGTAGGCGCCCGGCGACGTGTAGATCCGGCGATCCGGCGAGCCCGCGCGCCAATCGATAAGCCATGCGCCGTCAACGGTTCCGACCGCCGCGTAGCGGTCGTCCGCGTAACGAGCACAATTGACGACGAGTATCACGAAATCAATGCTCAGGACGAGAACGAGCCTTCGGGCAGGTCTCGATATGCGGAACCCGCTCCCGCGGGCCCGCGGCAGCCGAACCTTTGGTGCGAAGCCAACGACGCTCGCACGACCAGGTGCTCTCCTGAAAGCCGTATGAGTGATTCACTCATTAACCATGTTCGAAGGTAGGGAAGTCGACTTTTTCCCGGGCGGTAAGTGCTCCAGGGTCTCGGCCAGCAGACGCGCAGTTTCCTGCCTGGCCGCGGCATCGGTCGACGGAAGTCGTTCCTGGCGATGTTGCAGATCGGTCAACGTCTTGTGCGCGGCCTCCCACTGCTGTGTTTGAATGAGGACCTTGGCATACCCACGCAGGATAGCAAGCGTTTGCGCGTGAATATCGCCAACGAGTTCTTCCGAGACCTTGATTGCAGCCTGATATTGGGCTTCTTGATCGCCCTCATCCAGTTCGTGACCCGCCGCTGTCAGCAGCGTCGCAAGCACCGACTGTGTGTTGTCGTGTTCCGGGCCAAAGTAGTTGATGGCTCCGGCGAGTACCTCGACATACAACGGCAGGGCTTCTTTCTCGGCGCCCCACTTCATATCCAGATCGCCAACGTATTTGATGGCGAGCAGAGTCTGCGGGTGGTCGCTGCCGAAGACGCGGCGGCGTAGCGACAGGGCATCGCTGAATAATCGATGGGCCTCGTCTGTGTTGCCGACTGCGTCCAAGACGGCGCCCAGGTTTTCGAGAGAAATGATGTAATCGAGATGTTCTTCGCCCAGGACGCGCTGTCGGCTCGCGACGACTCGCCGTAACATCGCGACTGCTTCATCTCTGCGCCCCGCGCGAAAATACAACGAAGCCAGATTGTTGCCGGTGGAAAGTGTCTCGGGATGGTCCGTACCGAATACCTCTTTTCTGGCGCTCCACAAGGATTCGGTGAGTGGAAGTGCCTCATCAATGCGTCCGCGCCTACGCAGCAGGACCGCGAGCGTGGCCTGAGTCCACAGCGTACGCGGGTGATTGGGGCCCAGTTTATCGACTCGGGTTTCGTACGCGCCGTTCAGCAGCGACTCGGCTTCGTCCAGAACCTCTGGATCGTCTCGCTGCAAGAGAATTCCGGCCAACGTTTCGCGAGCCGTTAGCAAGGCAGTGTCGTTCGAGGGCTGGTCTTGCAGAAGGCGATTGATCCTCTTGCGCTGCAACGATTCTGCTTCAGCAAATTGTCGCTGCTCGAATTGGAGCTTGATCAGGTTTTCTGCCCACGTATCCCAGTTCGGCGAATCTTCGCCGTAGGTCTGCACGCCGCGATCGAAGGCAGAGTACACAAGGGTAGTCGCCTCTTTGACACGGCCCTGATCAATAAATAGACCGCCGAGAATACTGCGAGCCGTGAGCGTATCGATGTGATCCGAGCCAAGTTCGTCTTCACGAATGGCCAACGCCTTGCGGAGCGGCGGCTCGGCGACGTCCAGCAATCCGATTTTCTGCGCCGTCTCACCAAGTGTGGTCAGCAATCGGGCCTGAACCAGGGGATCGGAATCAAAGTGCTCCACGATGGCGTTTAGAGAGCGATCGAGAATGTTCTTCTGTAGCGTTGCAAGTGCGAGATTGGTGAAATTGATTTGCCCAAGGGATTCCTCGAACGCACCGCGCCGTTCGTTCGATATGGCGGCAAGCAAGTCTTGCCGAATTTGCTGTCCCATGACTGGCGGATTGATATCAGCGAGCTGGGCGGCCTGAAAGCCAATGACCTGGTCGGCTTCTTCGCGGGCACGGATAGCGGAATCTCGCGCCTTGATGGCCGCGTTTCGATCACGCTTTGCTGCACGGCTGGCTTCAATGGCATTGTTCCGTTGTGTTCGCGCCTCCACGAGGTAGTATCCGCTGACGATGAGACCGATCGTCAGCGCCGCCAACGCGGTCATGAATCCAGCGACCAGGCCGCGGTTACGACGCGCAAACCTGGACAGGTGATAGGCTGTGCCGGCCGGTCGTGCTTCGATGGGTTGATATTGCAGATGCCGCCGGATGTCCACGGCGAGTTCGGCGACCGAGCCATAACGGCGCTCGCGGTCCTTCTCAAGGGCCTTGGCAACGATGGTCTCGATATCTCCACGCAGCGCGCGATCGAGTTGCCCAAGCGGCTGCGGATCTGTTTCGGTGATGATCCTCGCTGCCTCGACAATGGACAATCCGGCGAGGTCGTGGGGGCGCTTGCCACTTAGTGTTTCATAGAGCATGACGCCCAGCGCATAGACGTCGCTCCGCGTGTCAATGTCCTCTGAATTTCCCGCCACCTGTTCCGGGCTCATATACGCAAGCGTACCGACGAGTTGGCCGACCTCCGTTTGCAATGTGACAGTCTGAACGTCCGCGTCAGTCACGCGCGCGATGCCGAAGTCGAGGACCTTGGGTTGGCCGAGCGGATCGTGAGTGCCGATGCTTGATGTTGAATCACTGGCCACGACCAGGACGTTATTCGGCTTCAGATCGCGATGAACGACGCCCTTCTGGTGCGCGTGTTGTACGGCGTCACATACGCGGGCGATCAACTCAAGTCTCTGTCTGGCGCCGAGTTTCCTCGAGTTGCTGAACTGATCGAGCGGTTCTCCGTCAACCAGTTCCATTGCGAAGAACGGCTGACGATTGCCATTCCCGGTTTCCGCCATCCCGGCTTCGTGGATCTGGGCGATTCCGGCATGCTGCAGATGCCCGAGCACATGCGCTTCACGCTGAAATCGCTTCATTGCCTCGCGTCCGAAGAGGCCGGGGCGCAGCACCTTCAGCGCAACGCGGCGTCGCGGAGAATCCTGTTCGGCTTCGAAAATGACGCCCATGCCCCCGGCCCCGATCTTGCGAATGACGCGATAGCCGGCGATATACTCGGGGATGCCCTCATTCGACGATAATTCGGTGACGCTCTCGATGAGCTGGGCCATGCGCGTGTGCGAATCGACATTGTCCAGGCGACGATCGTCGGCGTCGTCGAGCGCCAGCATGGCCTCGACTCTCTGACGCAGCGATGCGTCATCGGCACATAGATCACTCAGGGCATTCGGCCGGGCTTCAGGCGGCAGACTGCAGATCCGCTCGAAGATCTCCATCTCGCGTTCGTGGCGGCCCGCGGCATCCATCAGGCATTTGACTCCCGAAGTTCCAGCAGCAACCAGGCCCGCACCTTGCGCCATTCACGTTCGACCGATGAGAGCGACGTGTTCAGAACCTCCGCCAGTTCCTGCATTGAAAGTCCGCCATAGAAGCGCAACTCGACGAGTCGCGCCTGCTGCGGGCTGAGCTTCGACAGCTTCGACAGCGCGTCATCGACCGCCAGCACATCGACGAGCGAATCGTTGGAGGGCGTTGGAATGCACGTGACCTCTTCCCGCGCCTGCTGGGCACGCTGGTTCGCGACGCGCTTGCGGGCGTGATCCGTCAGGATCTGGCGCATCGCCATGGCGGCCACGGCGCTGAAATGCGCGTGGCTTTTCCATGAGCTGTCCGATGCGTTGATGAGCTTGAGATAGGCCTCGTGCACCAACGCCGTCGGCTGAAGCGTGTGGTTGGCGGGCTGCCCGCGAAAGTAGGCGCCGGCGCGGGCACGCAGTTCCTGATAGATCAGCGGCAGGAGATCTCCCGCGGCGGCGCTGTCTCCGGCGCTGACACGCTTCAGGAGCTGCGTTACCTCGACGGGATCCGCGGCCGGCTGATCGGAGTTTTCCATAGACAGGTATTGTACCCAGCCGCGGCCGACCTCTTAAGTGATTATCTTGCAAAGTTTTACATCGACTCACTTTTTCTCGCATTTCCATGAAGGGTCGGGCCTCCGGGCGTCGTGTTCGGGTTGACAGAGGTGGCTGAGGTGGCTGCCGGTGGATGGGCACATGTTCCTGACAGGAGAGTTGACGATATGAACACGACGGGACGGAAAATCGCAAGACAAGAACCTCGCAGTGGGCTCCGGCTGATTTTGGTGGTCGCGCTGAGCGTGGCCGCGGGCGCGACCCGCGCGGCCCTGGCCCAGGACTGCAACGGCGACGGGATCCCCGATGATCAGCAGCTCACCGTTCCGGTGGAGTTGCGGTCAGGCCCGGTCGATCACTTTAACACGCCGTCGTTCGCGAACTACACATTCACGCAAGTTCCGGCGGCAATCGGTGACGTCACCGTAAGCCTTTTGGCACGTAACAATCTGGATGATCTGGACGAGATTGGTAACTTCTTTATCAACGACGTTCTCGTCGCCGGGTTGTTGTGGGCAGAGACTGGCGAGTTCTGCAGTCTCGGCACCTGGGAATCGTTTGTCATTGACGAAGCGACCTGGAACGACCTTCGCGCCCTTGGCAATGGTGATATGGCCATGAGAGTGCGCTATTTTCAGGGTCCCGAGCATTGCGGGCTTGTCAAAACGCGGTTCCAAGCCGACTACATTACGAGCAACGACTGCGACGGCGACGGCGTGCTTAACGAGTGCGAATTCGAAGACTGCGACGGGAACGGCGTCTTCGACGGCTGCCAATACGACTCTGACGGCGACGGCGTGATCAACACCTGCGACCTCTGCCCCGACTTCGACGATGCGATCGACGCCGATGGCGACACGATCCCGGACGCCTGCGACGTCTGCCCCGGGATTGACGACACGCGCGACTGCAACTACGACGGTGTGCCGGACTGCACACAGTTGACTGCCACCTACTCGTTCTGGAACGACTCCTGGGCCGAGTGCACGCCCAACCCGAACAACTATCCGCCGCAGTTTATGCCCGAGGCGATCGGGGACGTCACCGTCACGTACGGGTTCACCTGGACCGAGAACATCTACGACGCGGACAAGTGGATTGACGTCACGCTCAACGGCACGTCGGTCGGCCGTCTGTTCGACTCCACATGGCCGTGCGGCGAATATCTCTATGACGAAATCACGATCCCGGCAGCCGTCTGGAATGCTCAACTATCAACGGATGGACCGACGGAAATGTACCTGCTGCGGAATGCGGCCTCCTGCGCCGGGACCGGCGACTGCGCGGAGTGGGATAGCCAGTTCATAGAATACTGGACAGTCGAGTACGAGTTCTCCACAGACGTCGACGGCGACGGCTGGCTCGACGGCTGCATCCCCGGCGGCGACCCGAGCGGCCCGGACACGGACGGCGACGGCGTTTCCGACAACAATGACCGCAGTCCCAACACCATCGCCGACCCGTCGCTCGTCGATGTCTATGGCCAGCTCATGCGCGTGGCCCGCTTCGATGCCGACGAGGACGGCGACGTCGATATGGACGACTTCGATCTGCTCGACGCCGCTGCCCACGACGTGGACGGCGACGGCGACGCTGACCTGCACGATCTCGCCTCGATCCTCCACGGCGCTCGCGGACCGGGAGTGGCTGCTGATCCGGCCTTCCTGCAGGAGCTGAAGCTCTTCAAGGCGCACACCTTCGGGCCGGAAGATCTGAATATCAAACCGTGGCACAGGGCGCTGGGGATTGACTTTACGCGGTGGTACACCCCCACGGAAATCGCGATGGCGTGGCAAGGGGGCATTGATTTGAACCAGCCTCTGTTGGCCGCACCCCAAAGGTATGATTACGCAAGTGAGCTCTGCTGGCGCCTGTACGGCACCCACCTCGCCACAATCGACAAGTTCGAGACCCAGGGAGTTTCCCAGTCACGTCAAATCAGCCAGCTCCAGGAGGCCACGGCAGCGAGCGGTTCCGCGATGAGTTGGATCGGGCTGCGATGGTCGCGCGAGGATGTTGCGTTCAAATGGCAGAATGGCCAGTTCCTCGATGCCAGTGACGGCTCCCTGAGCGGCTGGGTGCCCGGCGTTCAAATTCCCGGAGCTGGTTACTTCACCCCGGGAGTCAACGCCTACTACGTGTTCATCACTGACACCTTTGGCTCCGGCGCTCCTGAAAATTACTATTGGCTCAATGGCGGTGTTGTTGCATCGCTCGGAGAACAGTCGATCGAAGGTCTCGTCGCCCAACTCCCCGAGAACACCGTCCCTGCCGCGCCGCAGACCACCACCGAAACGGTGACCGTGACCCTTGATTCGTCCGCCGACGGCCAGCTCGTTGGGCCCGGCCAACCGGTCAATTGGACGATCTCCTTCCAGGTTTCCTCAAGTGACAACTTTGGTCTCGCACTGCTCGTTACCGACCTTGCACAGGACGCTGGCAACGCGGCCACCTTCGACCTGCCCGTCGGCGACGCCGCACCTGCCGCGATGCAGAACTTCGCCGCGCCTCTGGGCTTCACCGGTCCGGGCGGCTATAGCGGCCAGCCGTCCGGCGCAGCCGGCGCGCGGAATCTCGTCGAGATCGGCGGCGCCCAAAACACCTTCGGCGGTGTCTCCAGCGACACCTCGCACGGGCAGACCCGCACGGTCGTGACGGGAGTCGGCCAAAGTGGCAGCACCGTGCTGGCCACCGGCAGCTTCACTGCGCCGACCACCCTTGGCAGCTACAACTTCAACCTCGCCAACACGATCGCAAGCGTGCTGAAGAGCGTCGGCGGCCCGGGCGCGGGCTCCGAGAGCGTCCCCGCCAACGTCGTGCTCACACAGAGCAGCATCTCCTTCGAGGTCGCCGACGTGTGCGTCGGCAATAACGCGCTGGGCGACAGCGACGGCGACGGGGTGTGCGACACGGCGATCGCAATCGATTGGGGTGCGGGCGTCGGCGGCGAAAGGTCCGGCTCAATCTGCAACACCGAAGTCATCATCTCCCCGGTGTTTGACGGCTCGCAGTCCACCGGCGACTTCTCGGGGCCGAACTATGCCTACGCCCCGCTCGGGGCCAGCCAGCAATATGCCGGCTTCGGCGCCGCGACCAATTGGACCGCGACCTTCGAACCTCCTGCCGACGACGTGCTGCTCTACACATACTACTGGCGCGGCGCCGGCGCAGGCGGGCCCGACCCTGTGACCTATGAGTTCGATAGACCGTTTACCATCGTCTCGGGCATGGCCGGCGCCAGCGTGGTAGACAACACCCTGGTCCTCCCCGCGAGCGCGTTCTACCGCGGAATCCTGCGCTTTCCCGGGCCGGTTCCTGCGATCTCTGTGGTCACCAGCGCAACCGACTCGGGCGCAGGTCAGGGGCTCACGTTCGCCATGGTAAGTTCAACGACGGATTCGGACGGGGATGGCGTAATTGACACGTGCGACGTCTGCTCCGGCTTTGATGACAATCTCGATGCCGACTCGGACGGAATCCCTGACGGCTGCGACTCATGCCCGGACTTTCCTAACGTTCATAACGTGACGCAGGACTTGTACTACGCGACGATTCAGGGAGCGATCGATGCTGCGGTGTCGGGTGATGTAATTCAGATTGCCCCGTGCACGTTTTACGAGGACAACATCACGTTGCCCAACGGCGTCGACCTGACGCTCCGCGGCGCCGGAGCTGGCGCCACGGTCATTGATGGTGGCGGCGCCGATGATTCAAATCCGATCATTCGGATGGAACTCAGCGGACAGACCGCAGCGACGCTGATCGAGAACCTGACGTTGCGCAACGGCCGCGCCACCGGCGACCTCGGCAGCGGACTGCACATTAAGGGTGCGTCACCGACCGTTCGAAACGTCCACATCGAGGATTGTTCGAATGTCGCGTCGTTGTATGTCCATACTTCGAACTCACTCTTCGATCGGTGTGTGATCAAAGGCCACACCGACTCGTACGCCACCGTTTTCACACGTGCCGGCAATCCGCTTTTCCTTCAGTGCCTGATCGCGGACAACTCGCCCGGCTTTGCGGAGATCCGCCGGGTCGACGTGCTAGGCGTTGCGACGTTCGTGAACTGCACCATCCGCGGCGCTCGCCCGCTTGCGACCTTTGCGGGCGGCCAAATCGACAGCTTCAACACGATCATCGATGGATCGATTACGGGCGACGGCGTCGTGAGCATGGTGCGTAGCCTCTACGTCGGCGCCACCGGTGACAACATCGACGGTGCTCCAACATACGTTGACGCGGCGAATGGTGACTACCGCCTAGCACCCGGCTCACTGGGCATCGACGCGGCCGACCATGACACTTACGTCACGGCCGGCGGTGGCGCGAGCGACCTCAACGGCAATTCGCGCACGTTCGATTCGTGCATTGATGATGCAGGCTCCGGCGCCCTGACCTACCTCGATATGGGTGCGTTCGAAACGCAGGACGACGGAATCGACTCCGACGGCAACAGCATTCCCGATGTCTGCGACACCGCGTGCGGCGGTCTGCAGCTCGGGGATGTGGACGCCAACGGTGTCGTCGAATTCGCCGACGCCGCGGCGATGAGTGCGATCCTGCTTGACCCGGCGTCGGGCACAGCGGATCAACAGTGCGCCGCCGACGTCAATGAAGACGGCGCCATCAACGGTCTCGACATCCAGGCGTTCACGGAGTTGCTTCTGACACATTGACGCTTCCCCTCGAAGCGCGGTGATAACGACTCACGAAACAGTCGCCCCGGCGTCCGCGCTGGGGCGACTGTCATTTGGGGGACCCGAATGCCCCGGCTTCACGCGCCTCCAAGTGATGGTCTCGAGCGGGAAGAGGAGGCAAGACGCATTCAGACGATCCATGTCGGCACATTGCCCAGGAAAGCCGATCGCACCACTGGCTAAGTGACATTTGTTCGTACAAGTCAAGACTCATCCGAAGGGTCAAGGGGAAAAGAGATGGCTCAGAGTAGAATCCAAGTCGTTTTTTGCGAGTCTTGTTGCGCTGTGCGTCGCGACGTCTTTAACGCACGCGGACATCATGCTCAATGATGGAGGCGTCTACAGTTTCCGGGCGCTGACAGTCGTCGGCACGGAACGACGCTTACTTCCTGATGTCCGGCGGACACGCAGGGAACCAGTTGAACGCTTCCTGCGGCGGCGAGCTCCAGGTGACTGGCGGAACGTGGGGCGGCTCCGCCCGTGTTTTCCAAGACGGCAATATCACGTTCTTCGGGAACTTCAACTTCCCGTACGGCGCTTACGGAATCATCAGCGGGATCGACGACGCCGTGCTCACTGGCACGCTTGCTGACGGTTCGCCCGTCTCGAATCTCTTGGAGTTCAGCAGCACCGGCACGATGACACTGTCGCCGGTCCCCGAGCCGTCAAGCATGGCATATTCGCGCTTGCCGCGCTGATCGCCTCGCGGCGGCGTCGTTCCCCAATGGTTGATTTGACCGTTTTGTTGCCACAACATCAACAGCTTCCGAGCTCTTGTGATGTGATTCAACGATTCCGACGGAGCGTCCGCCCCTCTTGTTCCCCCGATAATCCGGGACTGCGACCCCGCACGAAAAATGCAATTCGCCTGACGAGTTTGTCCCCGACTGTGGACTTTTTTCGTTTGTGGGATGTACCGCCGTTACGGCCCAGGCGAGGGAGCCATGCCGCGGCGTCGCAGCGGCTGAATTTCAGGATAAATCGAAAGGACGGCCCTATGGAACGAAAATCGCCAAACGTACCGTTGGTCGGCAGGCATCGAACGAATCACTCGATTCCCCTTTTCGCGCGCTTCATAGCCATGGCATTGGTGATCCTCAGCGGCGCATTGACGCCTGCTCTTGCGGATGACCTCATCATTGGCACGGAGCAAAGCCTGGGAGTGACGGGTCAAGTGGAGGAATTCACGATTCCCGTAGTCGATCCTCCGAGCGTGATTCGATTAAGCCTCTTCGGTGCGGATGGCGGCGAAGCCGTGGCCCAAGACGGTGATTGCTCTCAACCCGGCGGCCAAGGCGCGACTGTCATAGCGACATTTCGCATCGGCTTTGGTTTTCAGGAGCTGCGACCGGGTGGAACAATCCGGTTTGTCGTTGGCATGAAAGGCGGTAACGGAAACTCAGCAGCCAATGCCAGCGCCGGTGGCGGCGGTGGAGGCACCGGCGTGATGTACCGGGGGCCGGGCGTGCCGTTCGATATCTGCGAAGACGATTGGATCACCCTCGCGGCTGCCGGCGGCGGCGGCGGCGCGTATCAGGCTTGGGACCTCGGTTGCGTCGATGGTGAAGCGGGTGGCGATGCCAGGATTGACACTTGCGGCGGCGATGGAGAAAGCGCAGGCGGCGGCGGCGCCTATGTCGCATCCAGCGAGGCGGACGCCGGTTGCCCCATAGGCGGCGTTGGAGGACCTGGCGACGGAGTCGGCGGCGCCGGCGGCTGGGGTTTCGGCGGCGGCGGTGGGGCGAATCAACACAGCGGCGGTGGCGGAGGCGGCTATTCCGGCGGCGGCGGCGGTACGTTGTCGCGGGCTGGCGGCGGCGGCGGCAGCTACGTTTCAAGTTGGGCGTTCAACATTTCGAAACAAACCGGCAACGGCGGCCGGCTGGACGGCCAAGTGACATACCTCGCAACAGACGACATCTGCCCCGGTTTCGACGACGACATCGACACGGACAACGACGGCATTCCGAACGGCTGCGACCTCTGTGAAGGCTCCGCCGACAACCTGGATCAAGACGGCGACGGAATTCCCGACGGCTGCGACAGTTGCCCCGGCTCAGATGACGCCCTCGACTCGGACAACGATGGCATCGCCGACGGCTGCGACGCCTGCCCCAACGATGAGGACAATGCCGACGCGGACAATGACGGCGTGTCCGACTGTGACGATCTCTGTCCCGACACGGGCGTCGATGCGGCAGTGGATGGCGATGGCTGTCCACTGCCCGCATCCGACGTCAACAGTGGTTCGGCTGTTAACGTCAATTCGAACGACGATGCGACCGACGACGCCGGCAGCGATTCCGCCGCCGCCGCCGACGGCTCTACGAACGGCGACGACGGCCCGGCCGCGCAGGAAGTGGCGCCGTGCGGTTGCGGCCAGAGCGGCATGATGCTGATGCCCATCGGCGCGATCGGTTTCATCGGATTGCGCCGCCGATTGTGCCGATCGGTTCAACGCAGGGCCACGAGTGCAGCAAGCTGACGACGGTCAGATTGCGGTATTCGCGCATGGTCGTTTGCGTAAGGTCGTTCGATTAGGAGTGAGACATCGGATGCGGGGCGGGCGGAATCGTCCGCCCCTTTTTCAGACCTCCCGGCATCAGCACCCCCAACAAATCCGCGATTGCGGCAACGAATTTGTCCCCGGGCGGGGAATTCCTGCGTTTATGGGGTGATGCGTGGATGCGGATCAGTTGGGAGCTGGGCTCTGGCAACGCATCTTCAACCAAATTGGGACGTTGAAAGGACGAATCAATGCAGCTGAAACCGAACATACAACCATCCGAGGTCCATTCTGAAGCGCGCCGTGCCGGCCGACTATTCCCGCATGCTGCGCGGGTTCTCGTGGCGGTATTGGTATTGGTAGCTATCGCTTTTGGCGGAGCGCCCGCTTTGGCGCAGCCCGACCTCCCGCTCGGGGATGGTCTTCCGCCGTACGTCGACGGCGACCTCGCCGGCGTTGTCGTCAATTTCTCCGGCGAGGCCAAGGACTTCGTTATTCCGAACATCCCCAACGCCTCGCTGTTTTTCGAGCTTCGCGGCGGCGATGGCGGCGACATGACCGTAGGTGGTAATCTTCAGTGTTTCGATGCCGGCGGCGACGGCGCTACAACGCAGATCGCCATCGAGTTCGGGGACCAGCCCAGACAGATCGCCCCGGGGGGCCTGCTGCGGTTTGTGGTGGGCAAGGCGGGAATAAGTGGGTTCATTGACTCCGGCGCGGATTCCGCTGGCGGCGGTGGAGGAGGGGGAACCGCACTGCTTTACCAGGCGCCCGGAACCACGGACTGGCAGATTCTTGCCGTCGCGGGCGGCGGCGGCGGCGCTTTCGGCGAATCGTTTGCCGGGGGGTGTGTCGGACAGGATCCCCCGGGAGACGGCACCCAAAGCGAGTGCGGTTCGCCTGGTCGGTCCATAGGATGGGGCGAAGGACGATGCGACGGAAACGCCGGTCAAAGTCGAGCCACAGCGGGTGGAGGAGGTGGCGCGTTTGGAGGCGCTGGGAATGATTCCGGAGGGGGGAAGGGTTATCCCGCTGGCGGACAAGGCGGCGATGCTACACTTGACGGTGGATGGGGATTCGGCGGCGGCGGTGCCGGGAATAGCGAACTGGGTGGCGGCGGCGGCGGCGGCGGCTACTCCGGCGGCGGCGCCGGTGGCCTAAATGGCGCAGGCGGCGGCGGCGGCAGCTACGTGAATCCCGACTACGGTTTCTTTTCCGACATCTTCCATGGATCGGAGGGTGAAAACGGGTCGATCGAGTACCGATGCAGCACTCCCCAAAACGATGGCCCGGAGGACGCGCTGCCGCTGATGCCCGGCCAGACCGTCGTCGGCACGGCGTTCGGTTCCTCGTCGGAAATCGGCTTCGTCCCCAACCAATGCGGCACTGCTCGCGGAAACGACGTGTTCTACAGCTACATTGCCGGCACGTGTGACGAACGTCTCACCGTCACATGGAGCACAGCCGATACCAACGTGATTGCGAGAATCGCGGGCATCGAAACCTGCTTGAGTTCCACGGGAACGCCCATCGATCTCGGACCGGGGCAGACCGTTCTACTGCGCGTCTTCTCGGAAGCTCAGTTCTTCGTATTGACGTCTGCGGTCGTCGATATCGATACCGATGGCGACGGAATGTGCGATGCCCTCGACGATTGCCCGCTCGGCGAGAACGCCGACTGCAACGAGAACTACGTCACGGATTGCATCGAGGACCTGCCGGCGCGGACGCTCGTCGCCCAGAACTTCGACGCTGCGAACTTCGGGCATCCGGTCGTTGCCAACGGTAACGCTCGATCGAGCGGCGCGAACGCTGGGACCCTGACTCGAAGCACGGCCCATGTGGGAACATTCGTCTTCGAGACGCCGGTCGCCGGAGAAACGGCGTGGGCGTGGGAAGTCTCCTTCGATGTTCAGATGGCAATCTTCAGTGAGGGCGTCGCGCTGGTCGTCATGCCCGTTGCGGACTCTGACGACTCACTCATCTTCGGCTCCAACGGCGTCAACGAGTTCGTGGATCATCCGATTCTGGAAGTCAAACTCGATGCGCGCAACGACGAGCCGGGCGATCCGTCCGACAACTTCGTGAAAGTCAGTTCGGGCCTTGGAGGCGCGTCGATCACCGCAACACCATCCTTCGACTTGAATACCGGCAGTGCTCACGTATTGATTCGATACGAGTCAACCGGCTCAGCATCTGGAACCGTCTCGGTTATTCTCACGCCAGAGGGCGGATCAGCGGAGACTGTGATCGACAGCGTCGCGATTGCGAGCATCAACAGACTTGGACGGTTCGCGTTGGGGGCCTCTGCGCGTAGTGACATATCTGGTCCGGGTGAGTTTTTCCTTACCCGGATCTCCAACGTTCAGATCACGGATTTCACCAACGGCGACGACCGCGACGGCGACAGCATCCCGAACGCCTGCGACACGGCCGGACCGATGCCGCCGGCCAACGGTTCCTGCGCGACCGCGCTGGACGTAGGCCTCGGGCGCACGCCCATCAACACCGGAACCGGTCCGGCGTGGTTCTCCATCACGCCGGAGTTCGACGTCGCCTGTAAGTTCGACCAGTCACTCCACATCTCGATCGATACGCTCGATGACTCGGCCTGCGGCGGCATCACGCTCCAGCTGTTTTGCGGCAGCGCGATCTTGGCGACCGGCGACTGCTCGACGGGACTTTTCCGCGCCCTCAGCGGTGCGATTTCCGGGGAGCCGCTCTACTTCCGAGTCGGCGGCGCCGTCGTTGGAGACTTGGTCCTCGAATACGTGGCGACGAACGACTCAGACGGCGACGGCGTGCCGGACGATTGCGATGTGTGCCCGGACTCCAACGACTTTGTCGACAGCGACGGAGACGGGAATGCCGACGGGTGTGATGTGTGCCCCGGTCACGACGATCAGGCCGATACGGACAGCGACGGCGTTCCGGACGGATGCGACGCATGTCCGGGCGAAGACGACACGATCGACGTCAACAACAACGGTATCTCTGATGGGTGCGATCCGTGCTTCGCCGGCAACGACGATTGCGCCAACGCCATTCCGATCTCGGAGGGCACGATCGTCGGATGCACCACCGAAGCGACCAGCGACGGTACGACGTCGTGCGGCGCTTCCGAGCCGTCGCCCGACGTTTGGTACGTGTACACGGCGTCGGAGACTGGTATCGCCAATGTCCGTACGGCGGAAATCCCAAATGACGGATTTGATACCGTCTTGGCGGTCTTCGACGGGTGCAACGGCAACGAGATTATCGCCAACAACAACATCGCCAATTCCATGCAGAGCGATGTTTCCTGGCCGGTGGAATCCGGCGAGAGTTACCTGATCCGCGTTGCCGGAAACAACGGCCAGACTGGCCTATTCGCTTTGACGTTGAATACGCATGCCACGCCTCCCAATGACTCGTGCGAAACCGCGACGCCGATCGTAGACGGGGAGACGTACTCCGGCGCAACGATCGGCGCCACCACGGACGGCGTGACATCTTGCGATTCGCCCGAGTACGACGTCTGGTTTCAATACACGAATGCGGACGAATGTCCAAAATCCGTGACGTTCTCGACGTGCGGCTCTTTCACGGACTTCAACGTTCGACTCCGCGTGTACGAATCGTGCGGGGGCCCGGTCATCGACTCGGAGAGCGATGGGTGCGATGTGGGCCTGGGCACGTCAACGATGTTGACGCCTCTCGTCGCACCGGGAGAGACGATCTTGCTCCGCCTGTACGGCTTCAACAGTCAGCGAGGGCTCTTCAGACTCTCCGTCAACAGCGAGATCGCGGACGTGGACACCGACGGCGACGGCGTGATCGACTGCGTCGACAACTGCCCGAATCGCAAACCGGGTGACGCCAACGGCGATGCGGTCGTTTCGATTGACGACGTTGCGTCGTTTTCAGCAGTCCTGCTGGACCCCGACGCCGCGACCGCCGACGAATCTTGCGCTGCGGACGTGAATGAAGATGGCGTCGTGAACGGCCGGGATGTCCAGCGTATGACGCAACTGATACTCGATCTGTAACCGTATCTCCTTGCGGCCGCCCGGGCCTGAGTTCCCGGGCGGCCATTACTCTAGTTGGGCTTTCCCCCAATGAAGTGTGGCACATCACGCTTCTTGAATTCAACGTGCAACGATGGAGACGAACGCGAAACACGGGGAACTGCGGGCGTGATGGCAGGGTGTTCCAGACTTTGACTTCATCACAAGAATGTGGAAGAAGTTCAACAACTGTCCAGTCGCCCCGAGTTTTCCTTCCATGTGCGGAAGTTTCATTCACTTGTCGTCAGACATTTGCGCGTTGTTCGACGCCGACGTCGTGTGCCTGATCGACAGCGCCTGTAATAATACCTGGTGTGCAATCTGCCGCTCGCGGTCGGATAACGAAGGATCGGCATCGATTTCTGCGATGACCTTCGACAAGTCCCAATCGGTATCCTCGAGCCGGCGTCTTATCCGCGGCGAGAGCGATTCGACGGCGGCTCGATACGATTGTCGCGCCGCGAACAGGTTGCTGATCGGGCGAGTATCCCATCGGCGAATGGTGTAATCGCCCGATGCCGAGAAGATCGCACTTTCGTCCGGCGCCACGGCTAGATCCCAAATCCGATCTGTGTGTCCACGGAGAACGCACACGTCCTCAAGTCGGTCAATGTCCCATAGTCGAATCGTGCGATCGTCCGACCCTGTCACGAGTCGATTGTGACTCGGCAGCTCGGCGAAGCACGTGACGCGCGACGCATGGCCGACCAACGAACCAAGCCGTCGACCAGAATCCACGTCAAAAAGATCGACGTCGCCTTGTTGCAGCGCGACTGCCAATACGGATTCGCTCCGAAGCAGGAAAACCCGACTTGCCGATACGGCCGGCCAGCAGTGCAGGACCTTCCCACTCACGCACTCGCGAATCTGCACCTCGTCGTCCGCAATGCAGGCCAGTATCCGCCCGGACGGCCCCACGTAGATGCTTCGAACGCCTTCGATTTCGCTGACGGTTTCGCCGGATTTCGAGTCGGTCAAACGAAATCTCGAATCCTGACGATTGCTGCCGACATATCGCCCACTCGCCATGAAACTGGGCTCATCGCCGATTTCGATACCGACTGGCGACGTTACGATCTGCCCCGTGTGCGTGTCCAATACAAACGCCTCGTTGTATCGCGCACCTCTCGACGAACAACGACGATTCACGAGCAGGTAACGACTGTCCGCGGAGAAACTAACATGTGCGTAGACAGCCCCGTCATGAGGCGATTCACTGAATATGGGAGTGCCGGTCCGCGCATCCCAGAGTCGCAAAGACGCCCCATGTGACGCGAGCAACGCTCCGTCGGGACTGATGGCAACAGAAAACACATACCACGAATGGTCGCGCAGGACCGTCGGATCACGCGCAGTCTCCAGGCGCCATGTCTTGACTGTGTTCAGCGAATAACTGGCGATCTGTTGCCCATCGGAACTGAACTCGATCGAGAGGATGGAATCATGATGCCCGACGAGCCGGCCGTCCGGCTGACCCGTTGCTGCGTCCCAAAGGCGCAGAACTCGATCTTGCCCGCCCGTGGCAAGTGTGCGGTCGTCCGGGCTCAGCGCCGCCGCCAGGATGGCATCCTGGTGCGCTTCCGGTCTTTCCCAGACGCGCCGGCCGTTCTGTTCCATGTCGAAACACGCGAGCCGTCGATCATTTCCAGCCGTCATCACGTAACGGCCGTCCTTGCTGAACACGGCATTGCCGATGCCCTCGCGATGCGACTCAAGCAGAACCGGCGGCTCATCATTCGTCAGGTTGTAAACCAGCGTGTCATGCTCATCGCCGGCAAGAAGGGCAAATCGACCGTTCGGACTGATAACGATCGAGCATCGACGGCAATTGTTGATGTCATCGGCAAGTCGCGTGTTCCCAACAGTCAACGCTTCTGGAACCGCCGAAAGCAGGTTCAGTTTTTCAATCGACGGAATCCCAACATGGCGGTTTGATGCAAGGCATTTGCCATCATCGGCACTGTAGAGGCGGTCCTCATTGTCAACGTTGACGAGCACGTCGTCGCCATTTCCGTAGGGCGCAAAAGTGTTCCCCCCCGGAACAAGCCAGGTGCCAAGCAGCTGAAGCGCGGCCGTATCCCACGTGCCCGCCTCAAGACGTTGCTCACGTACACAGAAAAAGCCGACATGGAGCCGATCGTCCGTTTCGCTAAACCAGACATGCGCATGCCCGCGCGATGCCGTTTGCGCGGACTGAGTCGCGTGCAAGTCGACATTGATTGACGCGCAACTCTGATCCAGTCGCGCCGCGTAATGCGCCCATTCCCAGCCACGCATCGCCTGCGGCACAGACGCCAAATGCTGGTCGGCCGTCACCACATCGCCGTCGCGAAGTGCGGCATCTGCGACAGCCAGGCTTGCGCGATACAACGCCCGGTCGGCTTGTCGATGTGCATCGGATTCGCGTATCGCCAGCCAGGTCGTGCTGACCAGCCCGATCACCAGCACGATTAGTGTGGCCGTCACTCCGCCAACGAGGATTCGATTGCGACGAGCGAACTTCCGCGCGCGATACCACGCACTCGCCCGCCGCGCCAGGATCGGCAGATGGTCGCGGAAGCGCCGAATGTCCGCGGCCAACTCGGCTGCTGTTTGATAGCGCCGGTCCGGGTCCTTTTCCAACGCCTTGCCGACGATAGTCTCCACGTCGCCGCGATAGAGTGTGTCGACCGAGCCAAGTCGAGACGGTTCATCATCGCGTATGACCTGCGCCGCATCGGCAATGGACCGCTGACGCACGTCCAGCGGCGGCTTGCCCGCCAGGAGTTCGTGCGCGATCGCGCCCAACGCGTAGATGTCGCATCGATGGTCGAGCTTCGTGACATCACCCGCGACCTGCTCCGGGCTCATGTATGTGATTGTGCCGACGAGATGACCCACGTGCGTCTGCAATGTCGCGAGATGACCGTCGCTTTCCGTCGCTCGGGCGACTCCGAAGTCGACGATCTTCGGTCGGCCGACTACAGGAGAAGTTGGAGAACCAACCGCAGGCCCGGCGCCAGGCGCCGCATGATGTGAATCATCGACAGCGGCGGCGACGAGAATATTGCTGGGCTTCAGGTCCCGATGAATGACGCCGTTCTGATGCGCATGATGAACGGCATCCGCGGCCAGCGCGACGAATTCCAGTCGTTGCCGCACATCAGGCTGACGGCTCCGAACAAACTCGTCCAGCGGGCATCCGTTGATCAACTCCATCGCGAGGTACGGAAGCCGATTCCCCCCGACTGTCGCGAAACCGGACTCGTACACGTGGGCGATGCCCGGATGCTGGAGGCGCCCCAGTAGGTGTGCCTCGCGTTGGAATCGTTTTATGAGCGCGTCCGTCGCCAGTTGCGAACGAATGACCTTCAGCGCGACGCGGCGACGCGGATTTTCCTGCTCGGCCTCATAGACGACGCCCATCCCGCCTTCACCGATCTTGCGAACGATCCGATAGCAACCGATCGATTCTGGAATTCGCGCGGCTTCGTCCGAATCGTCCGGCGATGCATCCATCATCCGGTGCAGCGCCTGTCGGCCTTCGCGGATGGCGTCATCCGAAAATACATCGTTGTCAGTGGCTCGATCGAAATCGAGAAGGCTGACGACTTCCGCAATGATGGACGTGTCATCCGACGCTTCGCGACGCAAGACCGCATCGCGCTCGTCCGGCGCAGCCTCGAGGCAGGCTCGCATGATCCGGCTGACGCGCTCGTGCCGCGACCCGTCGCTCATCTCGCGCTGGCCTCGGCGAGTCGTTTTCTCAGCCACGCACGTGCGACCCGCCAATCCAATTCGACGGTACGCCGCGATACACCGAGCAGATCGGCGATTTCCTCGGTGTTCAGTCCCGACAGGAACCGCAGTTCGACAATACGCGACTGCCGCGCATCACGTTGGGCCAATTCGCCCAGCGCGTCATCCAGATCGACGATGTCCACGGCCGATCCGAAATCGACCGCGTGCGACTCGTGTTGCGCGACTTTCTGCGCGCCGCCGCCGCGTTTGAGACGACGCCGATCGCGCGCGTGATCAGACAGGACCTGCCGCATCGCTGTGGCAGCGACCGCCATAAAGTGACGCCGGCTCTCCCACGACTGCCCCTCGGATTTGACGAGCTTGAGATACGCCTCATGAACGAGTGCCGTCGGTTGCAGCGTATGTTCGAGACTCTGGGACCGGAAGAGACTGGCCGCCTGCGCGCGGAGGTCGTCGTAGACCATTGGCAGCAGAGCCGCAGTGGCGGACGAATCACCACGCCCGACCCGAAGGAGCATATTGGTAACATCGCTGCCCTTGCCCACCAATCGCCTCCAAGGGGGAGCTTCTAATGCTCTATGTAAGTCCCCCGTGCATTGTATGCCAATCGGCCACCCAACTCTATTAATGGTGGTAGTTTATAGCAATTCGTCGTGAAGGTCCGATTTTTCATTGCGCAATTTCGTCCCAAATGGCGTCTAAGCCTATGGTTGTCATCCAACGGCGGACCGTGCCGTGTTCCCCCCCAGATGAGAATTCACAGCGTCGAGCCGGCGACGCCATCGTCGTTTCACTCGCCCGGACCTCCCAATTGGCTGGTCGCGGGTCTGTGTGCCCATTGCAAGCAACAACGAACAGTACGCGCCCTCGGCTGGGATCTGGCCAATCCAGTCGTCAGCAACCGTGGTTAATCAGGAGCATCAATATGATTTCCGCTTCGTGCCTGTCCTTCAATCGCTCGGAATACTCGCGAGCGACTGCGCGCATATTGCCGACGTGCTTACTTGCGTGCCTCGCGATCGCATTCGTCGCGTCGTCGGTCGCCGCTCAAACGACGTATGACTGGACCGGCAACTCAAACAACAACTGGGACAACGCCGGCAACTGGGGCAATGCGTCCGGCTATCCGGACGACCCGATGCACAACGCTCGGTTCAATGACACGAACTTCGGCGGCAGTCACACGACGATCGACCTGCGCGGCGGTTCGCGCGACGTCCTGAACCTGTTGATGGGGCAAACCGGTCTTCTACTTGAGTTCAAGTCTTCGAGTGGAGGTTCCGGACTGATCCGTCTCAACGGGAATATGAACTTCACAAACGGCGATGGCGGGGCTGAAACGGGGCCTCATGACTTCATGACCAACATTGAAGTGGTCGGCGCCAGCCTGTGGACCCGCGGCTTGAACCATTACGTCGACGTCTACGGCGTGCTATCCGGCTCCGGTACCCTCACGGCGACGGCCAATGCCAGTGGTGCGAACGGGGTCCACTCCATCTGGCGCAGCGCAAACACTTTCACTGGCACGCTGATCATCGATAACGTCTACGTGCTCCTCCGTGACCCCGACGCTTTTCAATACGCCACTGTCGAGATCGACGTCGACGACGGATTCCGTGTTCAGAACAATACGGCCGACGACTTTCTTAATCAGACGATCCACATCGGCCCACTCAGCGGCACCGGCCGGCTCGACTGGAAGTCCAACCACTTCGTGACCACCAGCGACTCAAACACCACCTTCTCCGGCACGCTGCAGAGCACCGGCAGCAACTCGGCCTCGCGCAACTTCACCAAGGCCGGAACCGGAATCCTCACGCTTTCCGGACAAATCACCAACTTCGGCACGCTCTACAACACGGGCGGCGGCGAGGTGGAGATCACGCACGGGGGAACCTGGCAGCGCATCGAAGCCAACAGCGGCACAATCGACATTCGCGGCGGCGCGACCGTCAACCTCGCCAACGCCGGCCCGGACGTGTTCTTCCTGAACGGCGGCGGCAGTGCCTTCATCCGGGAAGGTGCGGACGTCACATTGACGAGTACCGCCACCAACCCGACGCCGCGCGTCGTGCAGACCGGCGGCGGCTCGTTCAACATCAGCGGTTCGGGCAGCACGCTCACGGCCCCGCGGGTGACCGTCGGCCCGTCGGGAATCGGCTCACAACTCTTCGTGGCGGATGATGGCGGCGCGGTGGATGTCGGCCTGCTTCAGGTCGGCGACATCGCGCCTGACGACGGGTCCTCGGGAACGGCGGCGGCCAGCAATGGCGGTACCATCGACGCCGACCAGATCTCGCTCTTCCCGCGCGGTACGCTGCTTGTCTCCGGCGGTCAGATCGTCGCCGATCAGATCGTGGTCGGTGGATCAACGGACCCCATGGCCTTGACCGACGGCACGCCGGGCGCGGCGCTGGTCATCGGCGGCAACGGCGGTAGTTCGACATTCAACAACGTCATCCAGAACAGCGTCGGCGGCGCCGGCTCGATTCGAAAGGAAGGCGCCGGCACGCTGACGCTCGGCGGTGCGAACACGTTCTCCGGCGGCGTCACAGTCAACGGCGGAACGCTGCTCGCGACGAACACCTCCGGCTCCGCCACGGGTTCCGGCAGCGTCACTGTCGCAAACGGCGCGACGCTCGGCGGCACCGGCACATGCGCCGGAGCAATCACCGTCCAATCCGGCGGTACAGTCGCGCCGGGCGCGTCGATTGGTACATTAACAGTCGGCGATATCACATTCGATGCCGGTTCCAAGCTCGATATTGAGTTCACAATACATCTTCAGGCTGCCACGACAGACAGACTCATCGTCAGCAACACGGCAACGCTTGGCGGCACGCTCGATCTCAGCCAATTGAATGTTGACGAGCTGTTTCCGGGAAACACATTTGTGGTCCTGAAGGCGGGCAATCTCGTCGGCACATTCGACGATCTGATCTCACCCGACGATCGCCCCTGGTTAATCACCTACCACGCCGGCTTGGGAGAAGTTCGTGTCACACCCTGCAGTGACGCGGACTCAGACGGCGTGTGCGACGTCAATGATCCCTGCCCAAACGACAATCCCGATGACACCGACGGCGACGGCGTCTGCGATTCAAACGACGCATGCCCCGGCTTCGACGACAACGCCGACGCCGATAGCGACGGCGTTCCGGACGGTTGTGACGTCTGCGCCGGCGGCAACGACAACATGGACAGCGACAACGACGGCGTCGCGGATTTCTGTGATCCGTGTCCGAACGATAATCCCAACGACAGCGACAGCGACGGTGTCTGCGATTCAGTCGACGCATGCCCCGGCTTCGACGACTCACTCGACGCAGACAACGACGGCGTCGCCGACGGTTGCGATGTCTGCCCCGGCAGCAACGATAACGCCGACGACGACAGCGACGGCGTGCCGAATGGTTGCGACGTCTGCGCGGGTGGCGACGACAACATCGACAGCGACGACGACGGCGTGCCGGATTTCTGCGACACTTGTCCGCTCGACAATCCCAACGACAGCGACAACGACGGCGTCTGTGATTCAAACGATATTTGCCCAGGCGGCGACGACACAGTGGATACTGATAACGACGGTATTCCCGATGGTTGCGACACGTGTCCCGGCTCGCCCAACGTCCACAACGTCACGCAGGACGCGTACTACCTGACGATCCAGACCGCGCTCGACGCCGCACTGGATGGCGACGTGATTCAGCTCGGCGCATGCACATTCCTCGAAAGCAATTTGGAGATGCCCGTTAATGTCAACTTGACTCTGCAAGGCGCTGGAGCGAGTGAGTCAATCATCAGCTGCACCGGCCCCGGATTCCGTTTTAGATCCAGCCTCACTCCAAACACGTCCACGATCCGAAACCTGGCGATCATTGGATCGAATGCGGAAGGTGCGATCTCAATGGGCGAAAATCAATCTCCGACTATTCAGTCGGTGATCTTTCAACACTGGGGAGGGCTTTTTGTCGCATCAGGTGGCGACGCCCCTCTGTTTGATCGCTGCCTCTTTGTGGATAACGAAAATGCGGAAAATGGCGTTATGGTCAAGTATTCCACCATATTGCGTCAATGCGTCTTCGTGAATTCCGGGTGGGTAGACGCCGTTTTTGCCTGGAATGGCTCAACGCCGCAGCTCATTAACTGCACAATTAACTCGCCCGGTGGCATATTCGCCGACGCCAATGCGGTCATGGTCCTGACCAACACCATCGTAAAGGGCGACGTGACGCTCTATGAGAACGGCATGCTAAACGCCTCGCGCAGCATGTATGTGGGCGCGACCGGCGACAACATCGACGCCGATCCGGTATTTAGCGATTCCTATCGGCTTGTGGAAGGCTCGCCCGCCATCGACGCCGCGAACTACGACGCCTACATCACGGCGGGCGGCGGCGCGACAGACATTGACGGCGCGCCGCGAACGCATGACGACTTGGGCGTCGTCGACACCGGCGTGGGCGCGATTACGCACCTCGACATCGGCGCCGCCGAATTCCAGTTCTTCAGCGATTCCGACGACGACGGCGTCGGCGATGCGTTCGATATCTGCTCAGGCTTCGACGACAACGTGGATACCGACAACGACAACGTGCCCGACGGCTGCGATGTCTGCGCAGGTTTTGACGACAGCATGGACGCGGACAGCGATGGCGTTCCGGATGGTTGCGACGTTTGCGCCGGTTTCGATGACATCGAGGATGCCGACGACGACGGCACGCCTGACGGCTGCGATGTCTGTCCGGGTTTCAACGACTACAACGACATGGACAACGACGGCATCCCGGACGCGTGTGACGCGGATTGCACCACCTTCCCGGTCAGCGTGGCCACTGCACAGGAACTGGTTGATGCCATCGACTGCGCCAACTACCTCCCGGACAGCGGCACAATCTACCTCGACGCCGATATCACACTCATATCAGAACTCTCTGTATCCTCGCCCATCGTGATTGAAGGACAGGGGCACGTCATCGAACGTGACAGCGGAGCTAACCTCAACCAAATGATATTCGTGTCTACCACTGGCGAACTCACGCTACGCGAGTTGACCTTGCGCAATGGCGCATCAAGTCACGGCGGCGCGGTACGCGTCACCTCAGGAACGCTCACGATGATCGATTGTCAGGTGATGGATAGCTCGGGCCACTTCGGCGGTGGCGCTATTCTTGCCCAGAACAATTCCGATGTCACGCTCGAACGTGTTATTATGACCAACAACGTGACGGATTCGGGTAATGGCGGGGCCCTCGAGATGGTGGGCGGTACGCTGGCAATTCGCGATTCGGTATTTGCCGGAAACACTGCGCGCTCAGGCAGCGCAGTTTACATCGATGGAGTCAATCAACCTCTCGTGGCGAATTCGATCTTCTCGGGTAACTACGCCGATGGTAATGGCGGTGCCGTCTGGAATAAGAACGGCACGATCACGCTGGTGAATTGTACGCTTGTCAACAATCGTGGCCTCACCAACGGCTGCGGATTGTTCACAACAGCCGGCGCTACCAGCAACTTGATCAACTGTGTTGTGGGAGGCAACACGACTGATTCCGGTTCCAGCTCGGAGATCTATACGGATATTGGCGGCACGTTCAATATGAGTTTCACCGCGCTGAAAGGCGGTATCCCTTCGATCGCGGGCTCGTACAATGACCTCGGAGGCAATCTGTCCTTCACGAATCCGAGCCTGGTCTTCGTCAATCCGATCGATGCGACCAACGCCCCCACAACAGATGGCGACTACCACCTCCTGCCCAACGCCGTCGTGATCGATCAGGGCGACAACTCCGAGGCGACGAACGCCGGCCTCACAACAGACATTGACGGCGACGACCGCATCATAGGATTGACGGTGGACATGGGTGCGGATGAGGCCACGTGCTCGCTGGACGGCGACGACGATTTAGACGGCGTGTGCAATTCCGCCGACGTCTGCCCCGGCTTTGACGATAAAGCCGACGCCGACGGCGACGGTACGCCGGACGCCTGCGACTTCTGTCCCGACTCACCCAACATACACAACGTCTCGCAGGACGTGTATTACGCGACGATACAGGCCGCGCTCAACGCCGCGCAGAATGGCGATCTGATTCAGCTCGGTGCATGTACGTTTGAAGAGAGCGGCCTGACTTTTCCCTTCGGTGTCAAATTAACACTTCAGGGGGCTGGTGCGGCCGAGACGACATTCAATTGCATCGGCGCCGGCCCCGCAATCAAAATATTCGGCAGCGCCGCACCGAACTCCCCCGACATCCGCGACCTCACCATCACCGGCGGCACGTCCGGGCTCGCGATTTCATTGAGCGAAGGCGATGCGCCGACCCTTCAATCCGTGGTTGTCCAGCAATGGGGCGGCAGTGGAATCATCGCCGGCGGTGCGAACGTTGTTTTGGATCGATGCTTCTTCGTCGATAACGCGACAGACTACGGCATTGCGGTCGGTTCATCCTCGATTATTCGACAGTGCGTCATCGTGAACACGGGAACGACTGTCTCAGTCTTTGGCGTTGGCGGATCGACTCAGATTGTAAACTCCACCATCAACTCGGCCGGCGGCTTATACGTAGAAGACGGCATAGCGTTGAACCTGGTCAACTCAATCGTGAAAGGCCCCGTTTCTGTTGCCACAACGGGCACGCTCAACGCCTCGCGCAGCATGTTCGTCGGCGCGACCGGCGATAACATCGACGCCGATCCGGAGCTAAGCGATTCGTACAAGCTCGCGCAGGGCTCGCCCGCCATCGATGCCGCAGACGATGACGCCTACATCGCGGCCGGCGGCGGCACGACGGACGTGGACGGTCAGCCGCGAACGCACGACGACTTGGGCGTTGCGGATACCGGCACGGGCGCGACCACCTCTCTCGACATCGGCGCCTTCGAATTCCAGGGGCTCACCGACTCAGACGGCGACGGCGTGGGCGATGCGGTCGACGCCTGCCCCGGCTTCGATGACAGCATCGACGCCGACAACGATGGAATTCCCGATGCCTGCGATGACGATTGCGTCAACGCTTCGATCCATGTGACGACAGCTCAGGAGCTCATCGACGCCATCCATTGCGCCAACTACGCCCCCAATACCAGCACGATTTACCTCGAAGCCGACATCGTACTCACGCAACAGGATAACGGCGCGCTGGGCGGCAACGGCCTGCCCGTCGTGACAACATTGATAGAGATCGAAGGACAGGGCCACACTATCGAACGCGACATCTCTGCGCCTCTCTTCCGCATGTTGGCCGTCGATGGCGGCGACCTCACACTGCGAGATACGACACTTCTTAACGGCCTCACAACCCAGGGCGGCTCCATTCGCGTCAAGTCAGGATCGCTCACACTGATCAATTGCCAGGTGATGAACAGCGCGGGCCACTTCGGCGCGGGCGGTATTTACGCACATAACAATTCCCACCTCACGCTCTATCGTGTCATCATGACCGGCAACTCGACAGACTCGGGTATTGGTGGGGCGATTCTAATCCAGGGCGGCACATTGGCGGTTCACGATTCAGTGTTTGCCGGGAACTCCGCGGTCGGTTCCGGCGCCATGGAGATCGCCGGGGTTTCGCAAGCCATCGTGACGAATACGATCGTCTCGGGTAACTACGCAACAATTGGTGCGGGCGGGGGAATCAACAACATCAACAGCACGCTCAGCCTGGTGAATTGTACGATCGCGGGCAATAGCAGTGCTGATAGCGGAGGCGGGTTGCGCACGGCGATCGGCTCTACCAGCACCATGATCAACTGTGTCGCGTGGGGCAACACCGCTGCATTCGGCCCGCAACTTAGCACCGAAGAGGACGGCACGCTCAACGTGAGTTTCAACGGTCTGGAAGGCGGCCTGGCCGCCGTCGACGGCCCGTTCAACGACAACGGCGGCAATCAAACTTTCACGAACGCCGATCTGGTCTTCGTGAATCCGATCGACCCGACTAACGCCCCCACGACTGCCGGCGACTACCACCTCGCGACGAACAGTGTCGCCATCAATCTCGGCGACAACGCCGCCGCGACCAACGCCGGTCTGTTCTTCGATATCGACGGCGACGCCCGCATCATCGCCGGCGTGGTTGACCTCGGCGCCGACGAAGTGGACGCGTGCAACGGCGGCGCCGACAGCGACGGCGACGGCGTATGCGACGCCTTCGACGCCTGCCCCGGTTTTGACGATAACATCGATACGGACAATGACGGCGTGCCGGATGCCTGCGATTACTGCCCGAACCGACGCACGGGCGATGTGAACGGCGACGGCTCAGTGAATCTCGACGACGTCGTGCCGTTTGTGCAGGTCTTGCTGGATCCGAATTACGGCACGCCCGAGGATCGTTGCGCCGCGGACATGAACATCGATTCGTTTGCAAATGGCGACGACATTCAGTTCTTGCTGGAGGAATTGCTTGTGCCGTAAGCGCATTCGGCGAGTTGAAGAACGTCGCCGTCGATGGCAGCGATCTGCAGAACTTCGTCAGCGTGCTGCTCGGATGCTGAGCACTCGCGAAGTCACGTCGATCGACGCGTTGGATCGACATGTCGCTTCAGGAACGCCTGAATGCGGTCGCGCTGCGCAGCTCGGCCCTCATCAAAATCGATTTGATGTTTGCGAATCGTCAGCAGAAAGACATCATCCTCACTTGGGGAAGCGAGCTTGATGATCTCCTCGACGGCTGCGTCCATGTGCTCGTCCCAATGCGGTTGCCGGCCGTCTGTGTCCGTGACGCCATAGTGCCTCGCCAGATCCCAGCAGGTGAGCGCCTTGCCGGTTAGGCGGCGCACATCAGGGTCCGCCGCAAGCGCCGCGACCACGCGCCCGACAAGGAGCGGCGTCTCTGAGTGTGCAAAGTGGGGGTCTTTGTTGATCGCGTCGCGCCAGTTCTGCTCCGTAACGCCGAAGTGATCCAGCACCGCTTCGGAACGGAGAAAACCCGGCGTCAGCGCAACGGCAGTGAGGGGGCGCTCGGCCAACTCCACGGACATCGCGTAGGCGAGCCGGATCGTGGACATCTTGCACAAGTCGTAGAACAGCTGCCCGCGATAGCCATAGAAGGCTCCGTCCGTGATCTCAACGATGAGACCGTTACCGCTGTCGAGCATCAGTGGAACGCCATGTCGGCTCGTGATGATATGTGTGTGGATCGCGCGCTCCATCAACTTCAGGCCTTGCTGAACGTTGACTTCCCAGAACGTCTTGCCCCATTCAGTCAGCGGATCGCCTCCCCAGATGTCGTTGATGAGAATGTCGAGCCTGCCGTGATCGGCTCGAATTCGATCGAAGAGTCTCTCGACGGCGGACTCGTCGGTATGGTCCGCGCATACCGCGATTCCCTCGCCTCCCGCGGCGGTCACCAAATCGGCCGTTTCCTCGATCGTCTCCGGTCGCTTGGGGTCCACTTGCCCGGCGCGGCTGCTGCGGCCGGTGCAATAGACAGTCGCGCCGGCTTCGCCCAGCGCCCGGGCAATGCCGCGCCCCGCGCCACGCGTGGCGCCGGCCACGACGGCGATCTTTCCTCGTAGCGTCATGACGGCATGGTACGCCGCGCCGAATCAGAAGTGAAGTTGCACGCCGCCTCGCTTGCTGGATAGGATTCACGCATCATCAGTATTCAACCGGAACGCATTGCAATGACCGATCAGAACGGCAACAACGTGCCCGATCCTTGCGACGAGGAACTCAGCGGCGACGCCGACGGCAACCTGCTCGAGGACGCGGACTTCAAGTATCAATGGAGTGGCGCGAACCGCTTGGTGCAGGTCAAAATTAAGGGCGTCAACAAAGCCGTCGTTCGCGTGACGTGCCGGGACAACTACATCGGCCGCCGCGTTCAGTACAGCGGCTCAACCAACGACGGCAGGTGTGCCTTAGCGACCGACATGCAGTATTTCTACGATGCCATCAGATCCACGAGGGCGCGCTCGTGAACAACAAGAGCGTTCTCGTCCAACGCTGAAGCCGCCGTCAAACCTCACTCAGCCGAAAGTCTGAGTCGAATCGGCGTATCCACATGCACACGCATCGATGTGCCCGCGACGTGCGCCGTGGGCGCTATTCCGGGACGTTCAAGGGTAGATAATATCCCTGCGTCACGAGACGCATGAATCAGGGCCGCCCCATTCGGCGTTTCCACGTTGACATCCAATCATTGCCTCGGATATAGATTAGAATGCAGGGGTCTGTCGGTTCTCGCAGGTGGATGTTGTGCCTTCATGCGGATCGCCAGACCCTTCCACGTCTGATGGCGAACGCGAACACCGAGCTGAATGTCAAGTCAAGGGAGACATGAATCGATGCGAGCCGAGAGTCACTTGAGCGCCTTTGTTGCTCCGATGTTGGGAATTGCAGTGGTACTCGGCGTAAGTGTCGCCGCGTCGGCCGCACCTCCGGTCATTCAGACCGAGACGGAAGAAAACGGTACACCTGAAACGGCGAATCCCATCACCTTTAACAACGCCGGATGCGCAATCATCGACGCGTCGATCGGCATCGCCGGCGATGTCGATTTCTTCACTTTCAATGCACCGGCCGACTCCCGCGTGTGGGTCCTCGTGGACACCGGCGGAACGCAGAACCCAGGCGCGACGTCACGGGATTCGCAGTTGACGCTCCTCGAAGCCGACGGCGCGACGACCATCGAGTTCGATGACGACGACGGCACGGGCAACGGCGGGGACGGTTCGACGGAAACCGGTCTCGCCTCCAGCATTGCCGGGGCGCAGCTGACAGCGGGCGGCATGTATTTCCTTCGCATCAATGAGTTCGGCGACAATAACGTGCTCGACCCGTATCGGCTCTTCGTCGTCGTCACGCACGAGTTGGACGACGACGAGTTCAGATATAATGCGAATGACAGCGCGGCGACGGCGATTCCGCTGATCCAGGTTGCCCCCGTCAATTTCATTGCTGCAAACATCTCGCCTGCCGGCGATGTCGATTTCTATTCGGTTGATGCGATGGCCGGAGATATTCTTTACATCGCCACCGACGGCGATCCGGAACGCGATGCAACAAGCACAGACGTCGACGTCGCATTGATCGATACCGACGGTGTCACAGTTCTCATCGAAGCCGACTCGGATTCCAGCGCCCCTCTTAGCGAGGGATTCAACTTCGTCGTTCCCGCGGCCGGTACGTATTTCGTGCGCGTCCGCGATATCGGCGGCGTCGCCACAGGGTCGTATGCGATTCTCGTGGCGGCGAATCGGGCTGACGAGTGCGTGCTCAGCGTCGAGGGCGGACCGATCGGGACGCCCGTCTCAGAGTACCTTGTCGAACAGGGCGTGCAAACCGGCCGACTGAATCGCTTCTCACCGGCCGGCATTTGCGGGGTTCCCGAAGCGAGTCCGGGCCTGTTTGCGGCGACCGGTGAGCGGGCTTTCGACGCCTACGAGCTTCAGAATACGCAGTCGATGGCGGTCTGCGTAACCGTCGATTTCGTCGATCAGTGCACAGTAGGCAACTACTTTGTCACTGCCTACCTGGGCGCGTTCGATCCCACGGACATCGAGGCGAATTACCTCGCCGATCCCGGCACGAGCGTCAGCAAGCAGTTCTCATTCACGATGCCTGCGCTAAGCCGCGTCGTTCTCGTGGTGTCCGAGCTCAGCGAAGGCGATCCCTGCGATAGCTACAGTTTCAAAGTCTGGGGACTGAATTGTGCGGATATTTCCGTCACTAAGGTCGATTCGCCGGATCCGACGGTTCCAAACGTTCCGCTGACATACACGATTACCGTGACCAACAACGGTCCAGACGATGCAACCGACGTGATCGCGACGGATACGCTCCCCGCGGGTGCCTCCGTCGATTCCGTTACGTCGAGCCAGGGGCTGATCGGACAAACCACCGGATCGATTACCTTCGATTTCGGCACAATCGCCAGCGGTGCGAATGCGACGGCGACCGTTATCGTGACGCCGGGCGCGGACGGCATGCTGACGAATACCGTCAGCGCGTTCGGAGCGGAAATCGACGTCAATCTCGCCAACAACACGGCGACAAGCAACACGATTGTCGCACCCGACGCCGATGGTGACGGCATCGCGAACGACGATGACAATTGCCCGATGGATGCAAATCCGGATCAGGCCGACTCGAACGGCGACGGCGTGGGTGATGCCTGTACACCGCCGCCGCCGCCGCCGCCGATGGACACGCCGAGTGATACGGATGGCGACGGCATCGCCGATGACAAGGACAACTGTGCGGCAGTGGCGAATCCGGATCAGGCGGATTCGGACGGCGACGGTGTTGGTGACGCGTGCACCGAGCCGCCGGCGGGCGATGCTGCGTGCGGACTCTGCGCGCCTGCAGTAATGCCGGCGGTTTCATTGTGCTGTTTCATGCTGATGGCGATTCGACGCCGAGGCCGAAAGGGCCGGCGGGCTTTCTGGGGTTGGTTGTGCGGACCGCTCGGCAGGCGGAACTAAGTCGCGTTCGATGAGTTGCGCGTTGCGATGGGAACGATGTGCTCAAAGCCGACGGCGCGCCCGCACGACGTGATTCTGCGAGATGCTCAGCCCGCGGACGTGCCCATACTATTTGCGTTTGAGAATGATCCGGCCTGGCGCGAAATGGCGATGGTCAAGCATCGAAGCGCAGCGGTATTCCATGCGGCGTGGGCGAAGATCTTTCAGGGCTGGGCCGCAGGTGCGACAGATGTCGTGCAGAAAGTGATTCTCGCCGATGGCGAAACCTGCGGCACGATCGGATGCCATCTTCAGGGCGGCCGGCACATAGTGGGCTACGGATTGGGGCAGTCGTACTGGGGCCGGGGAATCGCTTCCCGCGCCCTCGAACTGTTCCTGCCGGAAGTGCCGCAGCGTCCTCTGTACGCGACGGCGGCGGCGACCAACATCGCATCGATCCGAGTGCTGACAAAGCACGGATTCACGATCGTGGAGGCTCGCTCGGTATTGGAATCGGCGCGATGCCTGCCGCGCGACGAATTGACGCTGATGCTCGCATGACAATTCGAGTCCCGCGAAGCCAATCAATGTCGACACCTGACAATCAGCGCATAGGTGCGTAGCGGCGAATCAGGATTTCGGCCGTTGCGATTCCGTCGGCCGCCGCTGACATGATGCCTCCCGCATACCCGGCGCCCTCGCCGACGGGGTAAAGACCGATCGTGGAGACGGATTGCCGCGTGGCAGGATCGCGCAGAATCCGAATGGGCGCCGAAGCGCGCGTTTCGGGGCCCGTCACCAAGGCCTCTTCTCCGGCAAATCCCTTCATGCGGGCGTCCAGGTCGACGAGCGCGCGCTTGATGGCGTCCGTCGCAAACGGTGGGAGTATCGCGGCGATGCTCGACCACTTGCCGCCGAGCGGGTAGCTGGTTTCCAGTCGGCCGTCGGAACGTCGATCGGCGAGAAAGTCGAGCGCGCGTTGCGCGGGTACTTCGTAGGTTCCCCCAGTCAACTTGAATGCGGCGCGCTCCCACCGATTGACAAAATCCAGGCCGACGAGCGGGTCGTTTCCAATCGCTTCCAGCGGAACGTTGAGAACGAGTCCGCTATTGGCAAACGGTTTGGATCGGCTGACGCCCGAAGCGCCGTTCGTGACGATGAGCCCGGGCGACTCGTTGGACGGCAGGATCACGCCGCCGGGGCACATACAGAAACTATAGACATCGCCCAACTCGGCGGCGGCGCCCTTGGCGACGACGTGATACTCCGCAGGAGGCAGACGCCGATGGCCGCACGCCTGGCCGAACTGCCAGCGGTCCACAAGTGTTTGCGGATGTTCGACGCGCACACCGAGCTGGAACGGCTTGGCAACGACCGTGACGCCGGCGGCGATCAGGGCGCGAACCGTATCGTGGGCGGAATGACCGATGCCCAGAAGAAGCGGTCCGGGCGTCAGGACTTCCGAACCGACGCGGATTGTGCGGACCTCTCCATTGTCGATCCCGATGTGATCGAGGCGCGCCCCGAAACGAACTTCGCCGCCCAGTGATTCGATCGTCTTGCGAATGCGATGGCAGAGCGTCGGGATGCAATCACTGCCGAGATGCGGACGGCTGTCGATCAGGATGTCCGGCTTGCCGCCGTGATCGACGAAGACCTGCAGGATGTCGCGCATCCGCGGGTCGTTGACGCGCGTGTAGAGTTTTCCGTCGCTGTAGGCCCCCGCGCCGCCTTCGCCGTAAAGCAGGTTGCTCTCAGCATTGAATTCGTGCTGGCGATAGAACTTCTGCAGGATGTCTCGATGGCGCACCTTCACGCCCTGGCCACGTTCGAGGACCAGCGGGCGCAGACCATGCCGCGCCATCCACAGCGCCGCGAACATGCCGGCCGGTCCGAAACCGACGATGACGGGGCGATGCGGGAGCGATTCGGTTCCGTTCTCCAGCGGCGATTCGACGCGCCGCGGCATTTCGACGACGTCGGACCGGTTCAGGCGTCGAAGGACGCGCCGCTCTTCCTTCACGCCGCCGGTCAGGGAAAGCTCCAGGTTATAGACGTTTACGATGCGATCTTTGAAGCGTGCGTCGAGGGCGCGCCGTACGATGCCGTATTCCCTGATGTCGTCCGGATTAACCCGAAGTCGCCGTGCGGCCTTCAGCCGAAGGTCGTCCTCGGGTTCGTCCAGTGAGAGCGGAAGATTTCGTACCAATAGCGCCATCGGCGCATTGTACGGGCAAGTCGGATTTTCCGGGGGTGACCATTTTTCGTTCGAGTATTCCCCGCAGGCAGGGGGCGGCTTACAAAACCGGTCCGTCTTTTGAACGCCGGCGCGTCCGGGGGCAGTGTACAATTGCAGTAGACTTGGGCGATGACACATACGACGATTGTGGTTTTGTGCTGACGAGAGGAGGGCGGTTTCCATGCCGTGGTGGCAGGACAACTACATCGCGAACATGTATGGGCCGGATTTTCTCAAAGTCTATTTCGTGACAGCCGTGCTGGTCGTCGTCGTCGGCTGGGCGGCGAAGTATTTCGCCGACCGAACACGAATCGCCGCGACGCCGGAGGTACCCGAGCGCCCCGATCCCTACGCGATCGCGCACCTGCGCGGCGGCGCAAATGAAGTTGTGCGGCTGGCCGTCTTCAATCTGTTGCGGCGAGGTTATCTCGCCTCGGCGAATTCCACTTCGCTTCGCGTCACTTCGGAGGACTATCTCAAGCAGGCCGAGACCGCGCCGAGCGTTCGCGACCTCAATCGGATCGAAAAGGCCGTGTTCGATCACGCGGCTCGCCAGAAGAAGCCCAGGGAGTTCCTCAAACCCAGCCTGACGTCGATCGTCGAGACGCTCGCGGCGGATTACGAGCAGCAGCATACCGAGCAGCGCTTCCGGCTTCCCCGCGAAACACGAGTGATTGCAGGCTGGATCATCGCGATCGGTCTTGCCGTCATCCTGGGGCTCGGCGGCTTCAAACTTGTCGTCGCACTGGCGAAGGGGAAGCACAACGTTGCGTTTCTGATTCTCATCGGAATCGGTGCGTCGCTCGTGCACATGCTCGTTTGCTGGCCGCGTCGAATTTCGGATCTTGGCAAGCGATACATCGAACGACTAAAGAGCGTATGCAGCGAATCGAAATCAAGCCTCGCCGCGACAGTCATTGATCCGGGGGAAACGTCGGCGCTGTTGGCCGTCAGCGTCTTCGGACTGGCGGCATTGGGTCCGACGTCCATGTCGAACGTCAGGGACATGTTCCAACAATCGAATTCCAACTCAAGTTGCGGTTCGACTTGCGGAAGTAGCTGCGGCGGCGGCTGTGGAGGCGGCGGGTGCGGAGGCTGCGGCAGTTGACAGGCCGATTCGACGACATCCCGCGGCTCGGCGTCGGCGTCGGTTTTCGCGCGCCGTTCAAGACGGATCTGTTCGTCCATCGCCGCCAGGTCGACTTTCTCGAAATCACGGTCGATCACTTTCTCGATCGTGGTCCGGACGGCGACGAGGAACTCCAGTTGCTCGCCGATCACTTCACACTCATCCCTCATGGTCTCGATCTTTCCCTCGGCAGCGCCGAGGGACTGAGCGAACGCTATCTCGAACGCATTGCGACGATCGTCGAGGCAGTCCGGCCGCCGTACTGGAGCGAGCACATTGCCTTCACGCGCGCAGGTGGTATCGAGATCGGTCATCTGTCGCCGCTGCCGTTCACGTACGAGGCGATCGATGTGCTGGCGAAGAACGTCGACTTTGCGCGGCGATCAATCGATGTGCCGCTGATCCTCGAGAACATCACTTACGCAGTGCAGATGCCCGGGGCCGAGATGAGCGAGGCTGAATTCCTGCAGGAGATCGTCGAGCGTACGGGCTGCGGTCTCCTGCTCGACGTGACGAATCTGTACACCAACGCCGTCAACCACCGCTTCGACGCAAACGAGATGATCGACGCGTTGCCGCTCGATGCGATCGTGCAGCTGCATTTCGTCGGCGGTCGATGGGAGGGCGATACGTTGATCGACAGCCACTCGAGTGCGACGCCGCCGCAAGTCTGGGCGCTGCTCGAGACGATTCTGCGGCGCGCGCCCGTCAAGGGCGTGATTCTGGAGCGTGACGAGAACATCCCGCCGTTTGCGGAAATTCTCGACGAACTCCGCAAGGCTCGATCAATCTGGGACAAGGTGTCGGCATGAGCCTAAAGTTGCAACAGGCGGCGTTTGCGCGTCTCGTGACCGATGACGATTTTCGTTTGAACGCGACGAGCAACGCCGATGCGCCGGCGATGATCGCCGAACTGCTTGAACATCGCGCCGGTATCGAGTCGCACGCCCTTTCGCTGAAGCGCAAGCGACTGATCGCCGCAAGAAGCCGATTGCGATTGACCGCGATGGCGCTGGCGGATGACTTTGCGCCGTTATTCATGCGTTTCGCCGGCTTGCAGACGATGCGGAGCGACCAGCGTTATGTTCGAGACGCGCTGGCGTTCGTCGATTGGCTGACGGATGACTCCGTGCGTGACGAATACAGGAATCTGCGATTGAAAGATCGGAGCATCCACACCGCGATCCGATTCGATCGCGAAGTTGTCAGGGCTCAATTGACTCGTCGTCTTTTCCGCGTCCTGTTTGTCGATGGGCGGCGACTCCCGACCGGCTCCGGTCTGCCCCGGCGGCGATTCATTGCAGTCTGGATTCGGCTTCGTCCCGAAGGTCGATTGTGGCGATGGGCGATGGGCATCCCGTTCAATCGTGAAGTCGATTCAGGACGCGGCAGCGATCCAGGGAATGTGTCCCGTCAGCAAATGTCGGCGCTGTCCGCGGATTACCGCGACAAGGGGATCGATTCGACGTCGACATCGGCATAACCCAGCAGCGTTCCCGTCGCAAACGCGAGGTCGATCTGGGCTTCCTGGTAGGCGACGACTGCCTTGATTTCCTTGAGTTGCGCATCGCCGAGCGACGTAAGTGCTTCAAGGACTTCGCGCATCGTGCGCAGACCTTCCTCGAACTGCTTGAGTTCGATCTCGTAATTCATACCCGAGACGATCACGTTCTGTCGCGCCGCCAGAATGCGTTGCCAGTTCTGTTCGAGAATATCGAGCGTGTCGAAGACCTCCTGGCGTATCGTCATCTCGCGCAATTCCCGCGTCGCCAGCCGCTGGTTACGCGTCAGGATCGCGCGGCGCAGCTTGCTCTTGCGCTTCTCGTTCGTCACGGGGATCTCGCCGCGAAGACCGAGCTTGTATTCGACGTTGTCGAAGTCCCACGCGCCTCGAAAGGCGGATCCGAACGAGTCCTTGCGATCCAGTACGCCGTATTCAAAGTCGAGCATGAACAAGGGCAGCGTCTGATTGCGCGCGAAGTCGATCTTGACGGCGTCGGCTGCGAGCTTGAGTTCGAGTTCGAGCATCTCCATGCGCTGCTCCAGCGCCTTCGCGGCCAGGGCGTCGCGCTCGAATTCGTAATGCAGCAACGTCGGTTCGCTCGCGACCTCGATCGTTGTCGGCGAGTTGAGATCGACGTTTTCCATGTTCAACAGGAGCTTGAGTTCACGCTGTGCAAGACGCCACGATGTCTCGGCGACGATCAGCGATTCGAGCCGATTCGCGATGCCGACTTCCGAACGAATGATCTCGATCTCCGCCGTCAGTCCTTCTTTGACGCGATGCCGAACGAGCTCGAGATTGTCGAATGCCAGATCGTACTGCTGCCGCCGCACGTCGAACTCACGAGACGCCGCGTAGACTTTCCAGTAGGCCTTCTCCGCTTTCGCCAGAATGCGAATGGCCGTCAGCTTGGTTTTGGCCTCGATAGCCTTGTCGTTCAGGCGGGCGAGCCGGATGCTCGCCGTATTCGTCCGCACGCCCGCGTCTCGCAGCAGCGGCTGGCTGATCGAGAACTTGCTGGCGCTGACGAACTGGTCGAAGAACTGCGGCTGATAGAGATTCTGCTCGTTCCAGATGGAACGCAGCTTCACTTTCGCGCCGGTCGGAAGCGGCAGATCGAGCCCGACGTTCAGATCGAGGTTTTCTTTCGTCTGTTCGACGCGCGTCAGTTTGGCGCTCTTCTTGTCGAGTTCCTTGTCGAAGGACGTAAACGTGACGAGATCACCGTCGAGGGCCGGCAGATCCTTGCGTGACAGGTCGACGCCCGCCGTGATCAGGGCGTCGAACTTGGCGCGTTCCTCCGTGATGGCCGTCTTTGCGATCTGCGGGTCGATTGTGGCTGCCCGAAGTTTCAGATTATTCTCCAACGCCGTCAGCCTCGCGTCTGAGACATTCATCCGGATCTTCGCCGGCGAAGGGGCGTCCGGGCGTCCGCCGGCCTGGGTCCGTACAGGTTCGTTCGGCTGCCGTTGCCTGAACATGTCGATCTTCTCGTCAATCGTGGATGGCGCCTTTGTCGCCAGCGTCGCCAGATTCGTCGATTGAATGTCGCGAAGGCGCCGCGATATCGAACGTTCCTGCGCCGGATCAAGGCCGCCTTCCCATGCGGAACAGGCGCCCATCAGGCCCATGATCGCGACGCCGATCGAGCTGAGGATGGCATGTCTGATCGTCAGTATCGTGTGATTCAATGGAAACTCACTTGACGCGCTTTCGCGCGATATCGTCTTTGGGCTCCTCGGGCGCGACGACGGGCGGGAAGCCGTTCAATTGCCGCCAGATTTCATAGCCGATACTCACTTCGTTCAATAGCACCCATCCCTTGGTGCGAACGCCCTGGCGGAGGTATTGTGCGCCAGGCCACGGATTTTCGTCATCCGCATCGGGTAGGATGAGGATTCTGAACTTCCCCTTTCCGTTGTCCGTTGAGTCGATCAGGTCGACGCGACCGCCAAAAGTACCAACGGCGACGGACGGCCATCCGGCAAATTGTACAGCAGGCCATCCTTCGAACTGCAGCCGTACGGGATCCCCTTTCGACAACAGCGGCGCGTCATTTCCGTCGACCCAGAGTTCCACGGCTCGCTTCTCGGTCTGCGGCACGATCTCCAGCAGCTTGTCGCCCGACTTCACGATCTGGCCGAACAGATTTGCCGACAATCGAAGCACCGTGCCGTCGATCGGCGCCGTAACGCGCTGCGTCTGCGCCTTGCTGATGTCGCCTTCGATCTTGGCCAGGCTCTCGCGGGCATCGGCGGCCTGGCTCCGCGCTTCCTGGATCTTGCCTCGGGAGTCATTGATCTTGATCGCCGCGTCCTGCGTGATCTTGTCCAGTTCAGTTTCAAGCGCCTGCACGCTGTTCAATTCGGCTTGAAGGTCGGCCGTGGCGCTGTTTCTCGAAGTACGGGCGATCTCCAGGTCGCGCCGCGCGACTTCGACGTCCCGTTCCGAAACGGCTTTGGCGGCGAAGAGCTTCGTCTTGCGCTCGTACTGCGATTCCGCTGCGACGAGAGATGCTTCGGCCGCGGAGAGCTTCTCTCGCGACGCCTTTATTTTTTCCTTCCCTGTCTCGATCTTGAAGCGAGCCGCCGTGATCGCCAGATCGCGCGCTGCTTCGAGATTGCCGATCTGCAGTTCAAAAGTCTGTACTTTGTCTTCGTAGTTGGTCAACTTCGTCTCGATCGCCTGCCGACGCTGTTCGAGCCGGGCCATGAACTGCGGGTCGAGATCCGAGATGACGAGAAGAAGATCGCCCTTGTTGACGATGGAGCCTTCCTGCACATGGACATCGACAATCCGCCCGCCGATGGGGGCGTCGATGGATTGCTGTCGTTCGAGCGGGAGGTAGGCGACGACGCGACCGGCGCCGGCGATGTTCTGCTGCCACGGAAGAAACCCCAGCAGCAGTGTTCCGACGACGACGGATACGCCGATCACGATCGCGATTCGAAGCGTCCATTTCGACGTCTGCACCAGTTGCATCGCGGAGAATTCAGTTTGCGAGTGTATTGCGTCCATCGTCGTTCCACGATTCCCCAGAAAACTCATGCCGCCTCCGTCGAGCGCCGGGCCGTCGGCAGTTCGATGACGCGCGACAATCCCGGAAGTTCATGCGTCTGATGGCTTGTGATAATCACGGTCCACGGGCGATCGGCATCAAGAATCGTCCTGACGATGATCTCGCGAGAGTGAGCGTCCAGATCGTCCAGCAAGTTGTCAAGCACCACGACACGCGGGGCTCCCGCGATCGCCCGCGCGACCATCAGCCGGCGCGCCTGGCCGTACGACAAAGGTCGCCCCTGATTATTGAGCTGCGTGTCGAGTCCTTCCGGCAGTTTTCGCAGGGCTTCGGAAAGACCGACGTCCTCGAGCGCGCGGCGGATGTCCTGCCGCGACACGTCGGTTCGATCGAGTCGCACGTTGTCGACGATCGAGCCTTCCACGATCTCGAGCCCCTTGACCACAGCGACATGTCGGCGGATGGCGTCGAGGCTCAGGTCGCGAAAATCCAGATTGTCCAACTCGACGCGTCCCGCGATCGGCGATCTCGCGCCGCAGAACAAATCGGACAGTGTGCTCTTCCCTGAGCCGTGATCTCCGACGATCAGGACACGCTCTCCCGCGGCAATCTGCAAACTCAACCGTTCAAAAATGGCGGACCTTCCGTCGTAGCCGAAGTCCACATCGATCAGACTCACGGCGCCCGCCTGCGACGATGCCGGCAGGCACTCGCCATCCTGCCGTTCAAGCGGCAGATCGATCAGATGCCCCAGTTTGTCGACGCCTGCCAGCAAGTCATAAATGCTCTCCAGCTGTTTTCCGAACTTCGAGAATGACGCCAGCACGATCGACACGATCAACTCTGAAGCCACCAGCTGGCCGAGCGTCAGTTCACCCTGGATCACCAGGAATCCGCCGAGCGTCAGCAAGGCGGTGCCGGCGATCGCCTGGAGTGCAACGGCGCCGATGATCTGCCGAACGACGACGTTGAAGTGGCTTCGCCGGGCGCGAACGTACTCTGCAGCCAGGGCGTCGGTTCGATGCCACGCAAATTCGTTGCCGCCCGCCTGCTTGAACGTCAGCGGATTGAGCGCGATCTCCTCGAGCGACGCCGCCACGGCGTATTTCGCCTTCGACTCCAGGATTGCTGTCTTTACGGCGCCGCGTCCCAGGACGAACACCACGAACAGAATCGCCCCGATCAGGACGACGTCGAAGGCCAGCAGAAATGGATGGTAAAACGCCAGAATGACCAGACCAATGAACGCCTGTAACAACACGCCGACGCCGTCGAGCAGGAATGTTGCGCTGGCCTTTTGGACCGTCATCACGTCGAAGAACCGATTGACCAGTTCCGGTCCACTTCGCGTATCGAACGCCTCGATCCGGACGCGCGGAAGTCGATACGCCAGATCGCCGACGACGCGGACGAAGATGCGTCGCTGAAGAACGTCGACGATGTACGCCTTGTAGGTTCGAATCACACCCGCCATTGCAAGAAATGCAAACAGCAGGATTCCGATGATGAACAGGGGCTGGACGAGACCTCCAAATGCGACGAAGTTCACCAGCGACTGAACCGCGATGGGCGTCGCGAGCGACAGGATTCCGACGCCGATGGCGAACAGGATCACGATGTAAATGTCCCGGGCGTCAGGGGCGAGCAGGCCGCGCAGGCGGCGAAAAGGTGACATTGAATGATCGTCCGCGGATACGCTCCTCGCCAGCGCCAGCGTGGGGCGTTTCTCGAACTGCAGCACCGGAATCGGCTTGTCAGCAATGAGCTGTGATTCCGTGAGGAATTCGTCTCTGCCGATCCGAGCGACGACCTCGCTCGATTCTCCGTTCGGAATCCGAGTGATTCCGTCGGCCGTGAGCAGATAGGATGCACCGAGACCGATGGATTCGCCGACGAGCAGATAACTGCGTCGTGAGTCTGCCGCCGTCAGGACGGAGCTCGGCTGTTGATTCGAGATGCGCGCAACGGCGCCGAGTCGATCGATGCACCTCATTATCCTGTCGGTTGGATCGGGGACAGTCTCGAAGTCCGCAGCGATGCCTCGCAGGTCCGGGAGCGATCGCTGAATCTCCAGCACGGGCAGGATGCTCGTGAGTATTCGTTCGACGGTTTGGGGGTCCATTGATGGAAACCTTGGCCCTCCGGCCCGTACGCTGACATTCTACGTGAGTCCGGACCGATCCGCACGTGGGCGCGCACCGATCAACAGGAGTTTGTTCGCATCGAATCCGGCGACGGATTCACTCGTGGCATGAGAATTTTCTATCCGGAGCCTCCCAACGGCGATAGCAGGATCGAATTCTGCCGGACGTACGCCGGTGTGACGACGGACGGCCCGTTGTCAGGTTGTCGTAAGCCCCTGACAGTCCGGATACAAAATAACTGCCGGCGACGGATCTTGTTGATCCGGCGCCGGCTTCGAGGGCCTTCATGATTGGGACGATGGCGCAGTTCTCGCGGCCGCATTACGGCTGCATGGCGCTTACGAATGACTGGATATCGCGTCCGTCTGCGACGCCGTCGAAGTTCATGTCGCAGCGCTCGATGTGAATCGGATCGTTGTCCAGCCCGCCAAGGACCGACGCAAGCATGATTGCGTCGTTGGCGTCAAGCTCGCCGTTTCCGTCGATGTCGCCTGTGAGCGGCGCGATGTTGTCGATCGCGACGCATGCGGAGAACTCCGACGTGTCGCCGGTCGTGATGCGCGTCGCTGTTGCTGTGAGGTACTCGCTCGGCGTCGCGCCGCTGATCGGCAGGTCCGCCGAGAAGCTCGCATGCCCCGCAGCGTTTGTCTGCACGTCGATGCCTCCGAGGAAGTATCTTCCCTCGCCGAAGCCCGAATTCGAACAAACGGCGTTGGAGAAGAACTCGATGCGATAGGATTCCGAGGCGTGGCTGTCGAGGCTGCCGTCGATCTGCATCGTGCCGCCCGCGTTCGTCGCCGGCGACAGAACAGGGAAGTTCTGCAGGCCGTTGCCGCCCGTGTCCGTATCGAGTGCGTCGTTCGGCGTAACGCCGAAGACATTGGTCGCCGGATGAAGGTCGATTCCGATTTCGACATTGGCGTAGATGGAATTGCCCGAAATTGTAGCGCCCGAAACGCCGTTTCGCACGCTCACGCCGCCGAGCCGGTGACCTGCAATCTCATTACCGTCACCGGGGTTCGGGCCGCCGATCAGAACGCCCTGGACCGGTCCCTGGAAGTAGTTCACCACGTCAATGCCCGTCACGCTGCCGAGGATCGGTTCGTTGTTGGCGTTTAGTCCGACGGTATTGCCGACGATCGAGATGTTCGAACCCGTGCCGTAAACATGAATGCCGGTGCCGAAGACGAGCCCGGTCGCATGAGGACCGATGCCCACGGCGCGAATCGCCGCTACGCGATTGTTCCTGATCACGGCATTGCTGTTGATGCCTTCGAAACCGATGCCGACCGTCGACGCGGCGCTGCCTTGTGATAGCCCGTCGGGCGTCGTGCCGATCCAGTTGTTTTCGACGATCGTCCCGCTGGAATCGAAAATCTGCACAGTCGTGCCGGAGGGATACCCCTCGCCGTCAAAGGTGCCGTAGCCGGTGATGTAATTGCGCTCCGCGAGCGTCGGGCCGCCGACGCGCGTATTCATGACGGGGCCCGTGCCGAATTCGCTGTCGAAGCCCTGTACGCGGACCCTGGAAACCGTGTTTCCAATGACGACGCAGTCGTTGGCGCGATCGATCTTGATCGTCCCGCCGCGGTTGTTCCGCACGATGTTGCCCGTGCCGCCGTAGACCGTGATGTTGGTCGTTCCTGTGTTATCTTCGACGACGCCGTTCGAGCCCGTGAGCTGTATGCTCGTGCTGTCAAAACCGCGGATCGTGCTGTTGTCGCCGTTGAGAAAAACCTCGGCGCCCCAGAGCGCGACCTCACAACCGTTGGGATTCGTGTCGCCGGTGAACGCCGTCTGTGTCGTGCCGTCGATCGTGACGTCGTCGAATGATCGAAGGAAAAAGCCGTTGAGCGTCTGAAGCACGGCACGCCCCGGCAGCGCGAACTGAAGCGTCCACTCTTCCTGCGGAATCGCGAACGCAATCGTCTGATGGCCCGGCGTGTGATTCGTGGCGATCATCGCCTCGGAAAATGAGACTTTGCCGTCCGGGCCGGGCAAGTCGGCGATCGTGGCTGTCTGCCAGTCGACGTCGACGACGTCTGCGCCGGTGGTGACCGTCACGGTCTGCGCAAAACCCGTTTGCGCGAGTATCGCGATAAGAAGTGAGGTGTAAACAGTGTAACGCGTCATGATGCCCTACCTTTCCGTGCTGTCTGAGAATGTTCTGCGCACGCACATGATTTACGAAAGCGTCGGACAGCCCGTCAAGGGGGATCGATTTGATCCGAATTTGGCTTGCCGCGTTTCGCTTCGACGGATGTGACGCAAGTCGCGCCGCGATACATCTCGCGGCGCGATGCATCGTCGGCTGACACACAGCATCCTGTGTGCCATTTCATGCAATTGTCGCGGAGAATGCGGTGGACCGAGTTGATGTCGATTGTTTCCGTCGATTGGAACAAGAAAACTGTGCATGCGTGCGCAGTATTTGACGAGACTGTGTGTCAGCACTGTGCATGCGCTCACAGCGATGACATCGTCGAGAATTCTGCAAAAGAAAAAGGTTCATCACGGAAAATCGGGATGACTCGGTGTTCTGGTACAAACGCAACAGGTGTATCCACTCTGGATCCCGTAGGGATCACATGAGAATAGCCCCCCGTTTCCAACGGGGGGTTGGCGGCCGTTTCTTGAGGCCCCGTCCCAGCGGGACGGGATGAGGTTGATGCGCTGAGTCGCGCCGTACCTACGGAACGGAAATGGTAGTAACCAAACAAACAATCCCAGCCTTGAAAGGCTGGGCTATTCTCAAAACGTCCCTATCGGGACGCGGTACTCGCGCTTCGGCAGATGCCTATGGAGTTTCACGATATACCGTGATGAACCAAGAAATCCAGCACCGAGGTGTTGAACATCGGTGCTGGAATATCGAAGTCTCTGTCAGTTGCGACGTGTCGCGTCAGAGACGATTCACTTTCGTGCCGCATCCACTTTCGCGATGTACTTCGCCGGCTCCGCGTCGAACTTCTTGAAGCAGCCGGAACAACAGAATCTGATCAGCCGATTGGCGACGATCCGTTCGACGGGTTCGCCCATGGAGCCTAGCTCTTCACCGGTGACGGGGCACGTTGTCAGCGGGTAGTTCTTTCCCTGCGCACTGCGGACAGCCGCGTCGAGCTCGGCGGAGTACCTCGCCGGGTCCTTTTCGATTTTCCTGGCGCAGTCTTTGCAGCAGAGTCGATAGAGTCGGTTCTTGAATACGTATTCGTACGCCGTGTCCTTGCCTTTGCGCTTGAGCGGTTCGTGCGTCACGATGCATGTATCCAGCGGGTAATGCGGACGCTGGTCGTCGGCCATCTGCTTATCCATCTTGTCGAAGTACTTCTTCGTGTCCTTCTCGATCTTCTTGAAGCAGCCGGCGCAGCAGACGCGGACTTCGCGACCCTCGATGATCTTGATAGGCGGATCGCCCATGCTTCCGAGCTCCTCATCCGTGACGACGCATTTCGTCAGCGTATAAATGTCGCCCCCGAATTCCTTGGCTTCGCCTTTCTTGCCGACAGCCTGGGCCGCGATGAACTCATCCTTCTTTTGATCGTCCCATGCGAGGAATTTGTCATCGCACGCGGGACAGCAGAATCCGACGCGCCGGCCCTTGTATTCGATGAACGTCTTGCCGTCGATCGCACGGCCGCTGATCGGGCACATCGTATTGACAGCTTCCTTCGTTTCCGGCTTGTCCTCTTTCGGCGGTTCGCTCGCGAAGGCAATTGCAGCGCAAACGATCAACACGATCGGCGTCAAAGTGACGAGTTTCTTCATGATAGTCCTCCTGTCTTGTTGGATGGGCCGTGCCCACCACGGGTTAAGGGTACTTCCAGGTAAATGCGAAGTGCCTGCCTTGATCGGTTCGCGCTCGTTCGTGGATCATCGCGCAAAGTCCTGATCCGGAAGGCCGAATCGCCATTTCATTTGTTTCAATCCGCAATAGCACACAGGAACGACGAAGAGCGTGATCAACTCGACGAGCATTCCGCCGAAGACGGGGATCGCCATCGGCACCATCACGTCGCTGCCGCGACCGGTCGAGATCATGACCGGCACAAGCGCCGCCAGCGTCGTGAAAGTCGTCATCAGGCACGGACGTATGCGACGCAGGCCCGCGTCGACGACTCGCTGTTCGATTTCGTCATATTGTCGAATCGGTCTGCGGCTGAATGTTTGGTCGAGATAGGTCCCGAGCACGATACCATCGTCCACGGCGATGCCGAACAGCGCGATAAAGCCGACCCAGACGGCCACAGTGAGATACATCTCGTCGCCTGCGAAGCCGCGGTCCATGATGCCGACGGCATACAGCGCGTTCTGGATCGAAGGCCAGAAGTCGAGCAGGATGAATCCGCCGGCGAAGGCGACGGGGATCGCGAGAAACACGACCAATGTCAACGGTATCCGTTTGAATTGCAGGTAGATCAGCACGAAGTTGATCATGAGCACCAACGGGACGAGCAGACTCAGTCGCCGTTTCGCTTTCAGGTTCCGCTCATAGCTGCCGGTCCATTTCGGCTTGCTGATTCCCTCAGGCAATTTCAGGGTCCCGTCGATCAGCGCCTTGTCGATGATCGACTTGCCGCGCTCCACGAGCGTCGTTTCATCCACGCCGACGTTGCTCATCGTGACGTAACTGACAAACTTCGCGCCCTCGCGCCGAATGCTCATCGGTCCGACGACCGTCTTGATGTCCGCAACGAGCGAAATCGGTATCTGTGCGCCGCCGGGCGTCGAAACGAGTGTCCGCTCGAGATCGGGAATGTTGTCGCGCAGTTCGCGCTCATACCGAATGCGCACGGGATAGCGATCGAGTCCCTCGTACGTCGTCGTCAGATTCATCCCGCCGATCGCCAGCTCGATCACATTCTGGACGTCCCGGATGTTGACGCCGTAGCGAGCGATGGCCTCGCGATCAATGTGGAATTCCAGGTAGGGCTTGCCGTTCACGCGAATCGCGTTGATCGCTTCGGCATGATCCAGTTCGCGGCGCAATAGCGACTCGACGGCGACCGCGGCCTCCTCGCAGCGCTCGATCGAGTCGCCGTAGATCTTCAGACCGATCTTTGCGTTGAGTCCTGTCGAGAGCATCTCGACGCGCGTGCGAATAGGCTGAAGCTGCACAGAGGGCAGCACGCCCGGAAAGCTGCCCGCCCGCTGAATCTCCGACCAGATTTCGTCCATCGTTCGACGGCGTTTTCGATCGGAATTGTCCGGGTCGTCGACAAGCGGCCATTCGGAGCGCGGCTTGAGTGAGATCACAGTCTCGAGCATTCCGATGGGGGCGGGGTCCAGTGCGGATTCGACGCGGCCCAGTTTTCCGACGACGGTTTTCACTTCAGGAATCGTCGAGAACTGAATGTCCTGCTTGCGCATTACATCCATGACCGTATTGATCGAGCCGGCGGGCAGTACGCTCGGCATATAGAGGAAGTCCCCTTCGTCGAGCGGCGGCATGAATTCCTGGCCGATGCCCCGTGCGTCCTCCGAGAGCTTGCGAATCAGCGGATATTGCGACGGCACGATATTGTCGTCGCCCGCCGTGAATACGGCCGCCGCAGCCGCCTGGTTTCGATCGGCGACGTTCAGATGATGCAACAGTAGGGCAAGCGCGATACCAAGGACGATGCCTCCGAGTTTCGACAATCGTCGAGACGTATGGCCCGACTTCTTTCCTCGCGCCGCGAAGAAGACAGCCGAGTCGAAGATCAGGGGCAGAACGAATCCCCCGACGAGAATGCCCGCCGCGAGGTGAATCCACCACGCCAGCGACCATTCAGAGATGCCGATTGAATCCAAGGCGACTATGAAGGGCCGGAGCATCGCGCCCCACCCGAGCCAGATGCCCAGCCCCCAGACGACCAGTGCCACCGGCATGGCGAGGAACATGAGCTTGTGATGCAGAAGGTAGCGGAGCGTCGGTTCGTAGATGCGGCATATCCATCGGCTCAGGAGATTGCGCTCAATGGGACGAAGCTCCTCCCTCATCGTGACCCAGCAGATCACGAAACACATCAAGGCGATCAATATCGCATCGATCGGGCGGGCAAGGCCCGTGTATTGACGCAGGGGCTCGCCGACTGAACCGAAGGCCGTGGTGGATGCCGTCAGAGTGTGCCAGCCGATTCCGACGCCGACAGCGAGGATCGAGGCGACGATCAGCGCGATTCGCTTCGATGGCCGACGAGACTTGAGCATGTACGATGCGAACGGCGGAACCAGGACAAGCGCCATCAGGACGCTGGCGACAAGACAGAATGTCTTCGTCCACGCGAGCGGCGTAAACAGGCGCGCCGACTGGCCCTCGAGGAAGAACACCGGGAGAAACGACACGACCGTCGTACTGACGGCCGTCAGAATCGCGCTTCCCACTTCCGTCGCCGCATCCGTCACGACGGCGCTTCGCGTGGCATCGTCGATGATCGTTCTCGGCCGGCCGTCGCGCCCCGTTTCGATGCGGGCAAAGTCGTCGCGCCGGTCCGTGAGGTGCTGGTAGATGTTCTCCGTCATCACGATGCCCATGTCGACCATCGTGCCGATCGCGATCGCGATGCCGGCCAGGCTCATGATGTTCGAGCCGAGATCAAGCGCCTGCATGCAGATGAATGCGAGGAGAATCGCCAACGGCAACGTGACGGCGATGACCAGGCTGCTTCTGAAATGAAGCAGAAAGAGCACGACGACGATGATCGTGATCAGGACTTCCTGCCAGAGCGCCGTCACAAGTGTGCCCATCGTTTCGTCGATGAGCCCGGAGCGATCGTAGAAGGCGTTGATTCGGGCCCCCGGCGGCATGCCCGCCTCGATGTCCGGCAGGATGTCCTTGATGCGATAGATCACGTCGAGCGGATTTTCACCGTAGCGCATGATGACGCTGGCGCCCACGGCCTCGGCGCCCATTTTGTCGAGCGCCCCGCGACGGAAGTCCGGCCCCGTCGTGACGGCGCCGAGCTGACGCACATAAATCGGCGTGCCGTCGACAGCTTTGACGACAATGTTCTCGATATCGCGGAGCGTCGCCTGCTCACGCGCCTGTCGGCTTCCGACGCCGCGCTGCCCGCCGCCGAGAAAACCGATGCCGCGCACGAGCACTTCCATGCCGTTCTGTTCGATGACCTTGGCGCCGACGTCGACGTTCGATTCCCGAACGGCCTTCGCGAGCCCCGCGAGATTGACGTTGTACGCGCGCATGGCGTCGGGATTCACGTCGATCTGGTATTGCCGCACGTAGCCGCCGACGCTCGCGACCTCGCTGACGCCGCTCACGCCTTCGAGCGCCAGCTTGACGTCAAAATCCTGCATCGCGCGAAGCTGATCCAGCGGAATCTCGCTGAACAGTAGCGCCTTGCCGTCCAGCGGACAGTGCTTCGGTTCGGCGGCGTCGAGTCGCTGTTCGAGCGATGCGTCGGACTTCAGCTGCGCGATGCGCGACGATTTCAAGAGTGTTCCATCCTCGTCGAACCGCAGACCGGGATGGGACTCGCAATACCAGCCGTTGTCGATCGTATACCAGAAGATCTGGCCGAGTGCCGTCGCGTCAGGCCCGAGCACAGGGCGTACGCCTTCCGGCAGCGTCGACTGCGCAACGTTCAATCGTTCGAGCACGCGGCTGCGCGCCCAGTAGAACCCCGTGTCGTCGTCGAACACGATGTAGATGATCGACCAGCCGAAGCCGCTCGTCGCGCGGACTTCATGGACGCCCGGCACGCCCTGCAAAGCAACGGTCAGCGGATATGTAACCTGTTCGTCGACATCCTTCGGGCTGCGCCCCATCCACTCGGTGAAGACGATCGCCTGGTTCTCGGCGATGTCCGGAATGGCGTCTTTCGGATTCTGTTCGAACGCGCGCCAGCCGAAAACGGCGATCGCCACGGCAAGAATCAGCGCCAGAATCGGCGTACGCAGGAATGTTCGGATCAGTCCGTCGATCATGGCTGCGTCCCCGGTTCCGCCAGTTTCCGTTGAATCTCCGCTGCCGTGGCCGTCGGCAGTTTCGCAAGGTACTTCTCCGGATCATTCTTGAAACGCTCGATGCAGGGCGGACAGCAGAAATAGACGCGAACGCCGTGGAAGTCCGTGAAGACCTCGGGATCGATCTCATTGCCCATGACCGGGCAGAGCGTCTGTTTTGTGTCGTCGATCGCCGCATTCGATGCCGCGGCGTGCCCGGAATGACTCGGCATCGCGTCGGGATCATTCCCAGGCATCGGAGTCGATCGGTTGAACAGGCTCGGCTTGCCGGAGATCTGCATCTGGCTGTCGATCGCGAAATTCCCTCGAACGACGACACGCTGGCCCGCATGGACGCCCGAGAGAATCGGAAAGTACTCGACGCCCTCGTCGTCCTCCGCCAGCGGGCCGACGTCCACGCGCGCGGCCGCATAGACGCCGGGTTCCTTTTCGAGATAGACAAGCGATCGCTCGCCCGTCTGCAGGACGGCCTCGCGGGGGACGGCCAGCACCTCGCCGGCCGCACGCGGTTCGCGATAGCCGGGCAGCTCTGCGACGGCGATCAACTGCATTCCGCAGATCTTGCAGTTACCGACGGCGTCGCTCGCCTCCCAGGGATGCATCGGACACACATAGGCGCCATCGGCGTGCGGTATCGCCGGCGCTCCGGCGTCGGCCAGCGACACGAATAACTCCGCATTGACGAACATGCCCGGCTTCAGCAGGCCTTCGCGGTTCTTTGCATTGACGCGCACGGCGATCGTCCGTGTTGCAGGATCGACAAGCGGCGCGACGAACGCGATCTGTCCACCGATCTCTTCGCCCGGCATCGCGCTGCTTGTGACGCGCACGTGTTGGAGCGGCGCGATCCAGGGCAGATCGGATTCGTAGACGTCGAGAAGGATCCACACGAAGTCGAGGTCCGCGATCTCATAAAGCGGCTCCCCCGTCTTGACGTACATGCCTTCCATCGCCGCCTTGCGAACGATCGTGCCGCCGATGGGCGCGTAGACCGTCAGCCGGGTCGACGACTTCCGCTCGCGTCGAATTCTGTCGACTTGTTCCTTCGTGACGCCGAGCAATTCCAGTTGACGCTCCGCGGATTGGACGAGTCGTTCCGCGCGCTCGCGTGTCGAGGCGTTCGCGCCGCCCAGCGACTCGACGCCGCGGATCGCCGTGAGAAATTCCTCCTGCGCCGTGACAAGATCGGGGCTGTAGATCTCGACAAGATGATCGCCTTCCGCAACGACCATGCCGGAGTAGTCCGCGAAGAGCCGATCGATACGGCCGGCAATCCAGGCCGTGACCATCTTGTGTCGCGTCTCGTCGTAGCCGACTTTGCCGACAGTGCGGATGTGTTTGAATAATCGCCGCTTCGAAACTTCCTCCGTTGCGACCTCCGCAAGCCGCCGGGCCCGTTCGTTCAGCTTCAATTCGAGATCCGAGCCCTCGTGTGCCGACATCGTTTCAATGGCTTCGCGTTTCATACCGCAGACGGGGCATCGACTGTTGGGGTCCGTGCTTGGCGTGTCGTTGCACTCCGGCATCGTGCACATGTAGAGTTGCTGACCTGCGGCGGGGCGGTTTGCATGCGTCGCCGTCGCGCGAGGCTTTTCGCCGGGCACGTCGCTTCCTGAATATTTCGGCACCAGCTTCATTCCGCAGATCGGGCAGTTGCCGGGCGCCGACTCGCGAACTTCAGGATGCATCGTGCATGTCCAGTATTCAATGGCGGTTTCGGCAGGCGCCTGCGCCTCGCCGGCGCTTTGCTTCCCGGACATGAGTGCGACGCGCGCATGGTTCATTCTGCACGTCGCCCAGGCGAGCAGGGCGATCAGACAGACGAGAAGAATCACCCAGCGGATCAACAGCGTTCGTCCTTCTTGCATGCGTTCGTTCATGACGCCACCTTGCTTTCGTCATTGCCGGGCGACACGAGGCTCGCGCCGATCTCGCGCTGCAGATCCGCCAGTGCCGTCTGCATGCTCGCCGTGTCGCGATGCTTCATCAGTTCGAAGAGCAGCAACTTGCGCCAGTTGTCGATGACTGTGATGAACTTCTCCGTTCCCTCCTGATATGCCAGCAGAGAGGCGTCGTAGGACTGTCGAGCCTGCGGGATGATTGTCGTTTCCAGGAGTTCGACGCTGGAGCGATCCGTTTCGATCCGCGCCCAAGCGTCGTGAATGCGGAACTCGATCATTCGCTGCATCGATCGCCGATCATCGTCCGTCGCCTCGATACGCTTGAGCGCTTCACGCCTTGCCGCTTCGTTTCGCTGCGCCCAGATAGGCAGATTGACGCCGATCGTCAGGGCCCAGTTGTCGTCGCCCTGTGCGCTGGCGTCGTTGTAGGGCGGTCGCACGCGCGTCTGCGGATTGACCGGCGGCACGAAGGGCGCACGACCGTCCGCGTGGTTCCACTCAAACCCGAGCGTGACGTCGGGAACGTAAGACAAGTCTGCGAGGTTCGCCCCGAGTTGATCGCGTCGTGACCGATGCGCCAACGCCGCGAGTTCAGGGTTGTGTCGTTTGCCGAGTTCGAGCAATTCCTCGACGCGCGCATCGAACATGTCGCCGTCCAGCGGCGGCAGCGTGCCGATGTCGGTCGTCGTCGTTCGATCCATCAGTTGATTGATCGCCGCGACGGCCGAGACGCGTTGGCCCCGATATCGAATCAGTGCATTGTCGAGTTCGGATAGCTCCGTCTGAATTCGCAGAACGTCCTGCTGATCGGCCTTGCCGACTTCGAATTGCGCCGACGCGACGCGTTCCAGCTCAAGGAGAAGGGCCGCGTTTTGTTGGGTGATTTCGATCGCGCGATCACTGACGTAGATGCGATAGTAGGCGTGTTGCACGTCGGCGATGATTCGCAGGCGCACGGCGTTGAGCCGCTCGATCGCTTCGCGAACATCCTCCGCCGCCATTTTCCCCTTCAGATCGAGCTTCTTCGGCAGGGGAATCTTCTGGGATGCGGCCAGCGTGAAGACGATGTCGCCTGCCGCCGTCTGAATCGGCTCGGGTCGCGCGACAAGTCGAAGCATCGGATCTTCGAGCGACGTGACTTGCGGAATCCGCTCGAGTTTCGCTTCGACGTCGGCGAGCGCTCCGGCGATGGCCGGATTGCGCTCCAGGGCGAGCATCGTGTACTCGACAAGCCCTTCGGGATCACGTGGCGCGAGGCGCACTCGATTTCCCGTCGTCGGCGATGGACCGTGGGCGGGCGGGGGAGGGGAGACGCGCCGGCGCTGCCACTGCTGCGCCAGCGAAACATCCTGCTTCGTCGTCGAGTAACTGTCGGAGCAGCCGACTCCGAGGAGAATGGCCAGTCCCGTGGCAATGATCGTGATTTGTTGCATAGCACTTCTCGTTTGTGAATCCGCGAAGATCCAGGTCGACATTCGGGGCGCGCGGTGATGCGCGAAAACGATGTGCGATCGATTTCGGCACATCGAAGTAGACGTGACAACGCATTCGCAATGCTGCGAATCGCCGTCGCGCTCCGAGTTTCAAACGAGAAGTACAGTGGATTGGATCAATTCGAGATCCGGGGGCGGTCCCCTCAGATGCGACGTAATGAATGGGGCGAATTCGCGGGGTTTGCAGGTCGAATCGGAAATGTCGATCGCCGTAAGCGATCGCGTCTGCTCATCCCGAAGCTGCGAGTGATCGAGGATGACGGCCGGGGCGTCATTGCATTCGCATCGCGACACTGTCGGGCAGTCGTCGTCGGCCGCCTTGGAAGGACGCTCGCAACCGCACTGACAGCTGGACGCCGAAGCGCAGCAACAGCAGCGCTCCGTCGCGCCGTTTGCACGGTCGACCGTCAAGTTGACGGGAAGCATCAACGTCTGCCAGCCGACCCATGCGATGATCACAATGCGAGACATTCTGGATTGAATCCTAGCACGCGCGGCGTGGCCCAACAAGCGAAATGCCTGGCCGTTGAATCCAGGGCGATCGATTGGGGGAAACGTCGCGGCTGACCATGGCCTCAGCAAATAACGCGGCGATATTGCAGCGCGACCGACCGAACGCTGCTGAGTCGTCACTCGACTGGCGTGTTATCGGTCCCTGCCCGCACTCGATTTCAAGTGACTCGGCCCCCGACATCTCAATGTTGCCTCAATCGTGAGCGTTGTGATCCCGCATTTCAGCCGATCAACTCAACTTCCGTTGTTCTGGTGCTCTCTTGCTGTGGAACCGATCGCTGGTTCGACGTTGCGAAGATGAGATTCGCCTGCATCAGCGCCTCCAATCGAGCGACAGTCGGCGAGGTTTCGGCAATGACGGCGAATTCACGATCGATCCGCCGCCGAGCCGCCGGCGCCAGCTGTCGATCCGGCTGTCGATACTGAAGCCAGGGCCGCGGTCGTTGATGTGCGTTCCGCTCCAGGAAATATCGCTGCATTTTGATCAGGTCCAGCAAAAGCCGATTCGTCCAGAATGGTAGTCCGAGCGCGTTTGCGGCCAGACCGAACTCGGCGAACAGGAAGATGAACCCCGAGTCCGGTTCGGATATCCGATAGGGATGGCGTTTTCCCTCATGCGTGAAATGGACGACGTGCCCCAGGGCGCCGCTGGCGAAGTCGAGAAGCGCCTCACCTGTCGCGATGCTGCCTCCGAGCGGTTCGGCGGCAAGCTCGAAAATCTGCGAGATTCGATGGACATCGTCGGAAGGCGGTGTGTCGATCTCGCCTTCATCTGACAGGCGGGAGTTGATTCGTCGAATGAGGCAGTCGCAAGTGCGTCGAACCAGCGCTCTGCGTTCGACTTTCTGAGATTCCGTAAGCTGAGGATTGAATCCCAGGAAGTCGCGATGCGTCTGAATTTCGAGTTCGTGCAGAAACCGCTGCGGGCGATCGTCAGTGGTCGCGACTTGCCCCCGGGCGGCCAGGATCTCGGCAAACTGCTCGATTGTCCACGGTTCCATGCAAAGCACTCCGCGACATCCGGAGCCTTCACTCATTCAGGTTGTGCGCGGAATCTCCGTTACGCGATCGGCGCGCGGTCACGAAGTCGTCGATCGACGGCCGATGCCGAGGGTTCGACGCGCTCTCCGGATGGTCATCTCTTAGCTTCGAACTCCGGCCCCGTTGGGTTTAGGCTTGATTTCGAAAACTTCGCAGGCGCTTTTCGCCTGCCGAGACTCGCGGTGCGAGCTATGCCGGGAATGTGCAGCTTGCAGTCATCTGGTAGCTCTTGCCGTTGTACGAGAACGTCCATGGGACGGATTGCGGCGCCGTGACGTCGATGTTCATGGGCGTCGGCGTCGAATGGCTGGCCGAGACCTCGGACCAGCCGGCCGCCGTGAATGCAACGATCGCCGTTACGCTGAGCCCCGTGTCTGAGTTGATGTAACTCTTGCAATTGCTCAGGATCTCGTCGTTCAGCTTGTTCGCAAGGTCCGACAGGTTCGTGGCGGAGATGCTGAGCGATTCCCACGCATTCTTCAGACTTGCCGGAAATCGCAACTCGAATGCCTCCTTGGCCTCGAGGTCGGTAGGTGAATACGAAAGCCACATGTGTACTTGATAGTCAGTTGGCACGAGAGTCCTTTCTACTGAGGTAAAGTGGCGCTCCGGGCGCAGCGAAATCCGATTCGCGGCGAGCCCGGATAGTAGACGTCTCCTCCCAGATCTGAGTTTTCCACGGGATATGTCCAGTTTGTCGAGAAGTTTTCGAGTTCGGGATCGTCACAGAACGACGCGCCGATCAAATAGACGGTTGTCGTAACGCCGATGCTGATCGTCTCCGTGAACTCCCGTACATTCGTGGCGCCGTGATAGAGTTTTTTGTGTGTGGACAACTCCTCATGCGAGCGGACGGGCAGCGCCTTGCTCAGGTAAACACTGAGGCCGGCTTGCGGACCGTGTTTGATGAGCCGCAGGCAGTCCTTGTGGTTGTACTCGACGACAGTGTCAGGCAGTGCGCCATCCCATGGCACGATTCGATTGTCGGGATATCGCATGGCGAATTCCCACTCCGCCCGAGTCGGGAGACGTTTTCCGGCCCAGCGGCAATACGCGTTGGCGTCGTGCCAGGCAATATTGACAACGGGAAGATCGCCCCATTCCGGCAAAGGACGCCCAGTCGCCTGCCAGTCATGCGGATCGGGATGTCCCGTCGCGTCCAGGAAGGCGATGAATTCGGCATTGGAGACTTCGGCGTCGTCGATGAAGAACGGCCGGATCTCGACACTGATGCTATTGAAATTGGGCGGCGCCTCCGAAAGGCCGGTCGTGTACTCCCCGCCTTCGAATCGAACCATGTGTTCGAATGAGTCATTCGCGCGGATCGCGGGAATGTCGACGTCGTGCACCGTACCGGGCTTGGCGACCAGCAACGTGGTTTCCGCAAAATGATCCGCGTCCAAGAAGGCGATAAGCCGATACTGCCCCGGCTTCAATTCGAGCGTCAGTGGCAGCGCCTTGACTTCGCTCGGCGTCTCCGGCTCAGTCGATGTTCGATGGAATTCCTGATACATCAGTCTTGCGCCGGCCGTCTCACATGAAACGTGAACGACTGCAACGAGGCTGCGTCGATATTGCTCGTTCTGCCACCATGCAATCCACACGGACAGGCCCACAACGATTGTGGCGGCGACCGGGACAAGCCACTTGTGTCGCCGGGCAAGCGATCGTGCGCGGCGAAAGACGGACGGCGGGCGCGCAAGAATCGGATCCCCCGAAAGATAGCATCGCAGATCCGCCGCCATGTGCGCCGCCGATTGGTATCGATCCAACGGCCGCTTCTCGATCGCCTTCATGCAGATGGTTTCGAGATCGATCGGAATTCGCCGGTCCTTCAATCGCAGCTTGGGCGCGTCGGAGTCCGTGACGGCCTTCAGCACAGCCTGCATCGAGTCGCCGTCGAAAGGCCGACTCAGGCTGAGCAGTTCGTACAGGACGACGCCGAGCGAGAAGATGTCGCTGCGATGATCGATCGTCGTGTTGGCCACGCCCGCCTGCTCCGGGCTCATGTAGTGGCAACTGCCGATCATCGTCGTGTGCTTGGTTTGACCTTCTTCGACAAGATGTTTGGCGATCCCGAAATCAGTCAGCCGCGGTCGCTGCGCTCGATCCAGCAGGATGTTGGAGGGCTTCACATCACGGTGAATGATCTTCTCCCGATGGGCACAGTCGAGCGCGTCGGCGATCGTCGCAACGATCTCCGCCGACTGCCGATGCCACGCGCGGACGTCCTGTGTGGCGGCATGCTTGAACGACTGCCGCCGATTTTCGATGAAGTCGGAAAGCGTCTGGCCGTCGACGAATTCGGATACGAGATAATGGTGCTCGCCGTCTTGCCCGAAGCGAAAGACCGGTACGATCGCCGGGTGCTTTAATGCCGCTGTGCTGCGCGCCTCGTCCTTGAATCTTCCAAGGGCCTCCTCCGAGCCCGTCAGATGGTGCGCCAGGACTTTTAGCGCGACCTGCCGGTTGAGAATCGTGTCCTCAGCAAGATAGACGATTCCCATTCCGCCGTGGCCGATCTGGTGGAGGATCTTGAATTCGCCGACTTGACTGAGCGTATTGCGAGGGTGCGGAGATTCCTCAACGCCGACTTTCAGGAAATCGTCGGATGCTCTGTCGTGATGCTGGAGCAGTGACTCAATTCGCTGGCGGTTCGTCTCGTTCGGGCACGCACTCTGTAGATAACGTTCGCGCGACTCACCGGTGAGCGACAGCGCTTCCAGAAAGACCGCTTTCTCATCGAATTGGGCGTCCGACATGATCCTCGATTCCGGCGCTCGAGCCTTTCCTTTGAGCCTGAGTGCCTGCTCAGGCCGAATCGCAACACGCTATCCCGGAGGTCGATCCTCGGGCGGCATCCGGCGCGTCAGTCGTGCGTGAAGCCAGGCCTTCGCGTAGTCCCAATGTCGGCGCGTTTGCGCGAACGACTCATCCATCGTGTCCGATGTGTCTTTGAAGGATTTTCCCGCATAAAAACGGTGAATCGCAACGCTCGCCGCCTCAGGATCCTGCGCTCCCAGATCCGCAAGGGCTTCGTGCAGGTCGAGAATCTCGATTCGCTGCATCGAGTCATCCACGCAGATTTCCACGTAAGGAACATGGCGCACGCCACCGCCGCGCTTGGCCGCAAGGTCGAAACGCACCTGCTCCACAAGAACGTCGTGCATCGCCCGGCTTAGTACGTAAAAGAACTGATGGCGATCGTTCGCTTCAATCGGTTCCCGTTTCTTGACGCGCTCGTAGGCGGCGTGGACCAGCGCCGTCGCCTGTAGATCGCCCTTCGGCCGGTCATGAAGGAACTCGCGCGCGATCTCGCGCAGATCGTTGTAGACGTGCGCGTAGAGGCGATCCTCCGCTTTGTCTTTTCCATCTCGGATATCCCGGAGGAGCGATGTGACTGTCCCGACTGGATCCATCGATCAGTGGCCCTCAGATCGTGCGAATTATAGTGATTTGACGTCGCTGCGGCAACCGAATCGAGACTCGATGAGCCCGTGCCTTTAGCCCTGTCCTATAGCGATCATGATTGAGTTGTCGTAAAGGAACTAGCGCGGACGACCGGCATTCGGTCGCACTTCAGCGTTACGCGTCTTTCGTCCCGTGAACCGCAACAGTGGCAATCCTGCCGTATTGATGGCATCATGCTTGCCATGAGTGAACAGACGTCTTTCCGTATTCCCATAGAGGCCGATTTTATTGCGGCAACACGCTTTTTTCCCGATCCGCGGCGTTTCAGGCAACCTCCGCCTATCGTCGTCTGCGCTCACGGCCTGACAGGATCGCGTATGGGATCGTGCTATCGTTTTGTCTCGCTCGGCCGGCAACTGGCCGAGCGCGGTATCGCCTGCCTGACGTTCGACTTTCGCGGTTGCGGCGAAAGCGCCGGCCGATTCATCGACGTGACCTGCAATCGACTGAAATGCGATCTTCTCGGAGTGATCGAGTGGCTGGCCGATCGCGAAGACGCCGATGCCTCACGCATCGGGCTCTGCGGCAGCAGCTTCGGCGCCTTCACAGCGGCCTGTGTCGCTCAACGCATACCGGGACTGAGGGCGCTCGTCTTCTGGGCAGGTGTCGCCAGTCCCGGCCGCCTGTTCGATCGCGCGATGACAGCCGACGCGTGGAGACTACTCGACGCCCAGGGATGGCTCGACCATCGCGGCAGCCCCCTCGGCAAGCCCTTCTTCAGCCTCGATGCCGACGACGGTCCCGCAGCGCTGGCGACTGCCGCCAAACCGCTGCTGATGTTCCACGCGCGCGGCGATACTGAAGTCCCTATCGACCAGTCGGAGGCATATCTCGACGCACTTCAGAAGGCCGGTGTCGAAGTCAGACTCGAACGCCTGGATCTAAACGATCACGGGATGCGTAATGTGAAAGTCAACGAGCGGATCGTTGCCGAGTCGGCGTCGTGGTTCGAATCCGCACTAATGGCATAGGACTTTGCAATCGCTTCATACGTGCCCTCGCCTCGCATCTGCCCCTAGCTGGAAGTGATCACCTGCCCGTCGAATGCGAGCGCCATACTCTCAGGAAGCGTCGAATTGGTCGCCACGTGGCCAAGTTCGTGAGCGATATGGGTGAAGTACGTAGACTTGGCGCCAATCCGTTGTGCATGTGCGACCGCCTGCTCGAGATTGAAGTGCGTGGGGTGCGGCCGGCGTCGAAGCGCATCGAGGATCAGCACGTCGAGATTCTCCAGGAGCCTCCAGCTCTCAGCGGGAATCTCGCTGACATCCGTGCAGTAGGCGAAGTTGCCCACTCGAAATCCAAGCACCGGCATCGTGCCGTGCAGGAGCGGAATCGGCGTGATCGTACATTCGCCGACTTCAAAAGGGCCCTCAATCGCATGCAGCGCCAGCCGCGGGACCGCCGAAGGATGCGTGCCGATCGGATCGAAGACATACGGGAACATGCCGCGGATCCGATCAAGCGACGCCGGTTGCCCGTAACACGGGATCGCGCCGTCCTGCAACCAGCAGAACCGGCGAAGATCGTCCAACCCGGCGACGTGATCGACGTGGTAGTGCGTGTAAAGGACCGCATCGACGCGACGTATATTGTTGGCCAGACACTGGAGCCGGAGCTCCGGCGATGTGTCCACGAGCAGCGACGTTTCGCCGCGGCGGATGACGATGCTGGGGCGCGTCCGGCGATCGCGCGGGTCGTCCGATGTGCACACTTCGCAGTCGCAGGCGATCATCGGCACGCCGTGCGAGGTTCCCGATCCAAGGACCGTGATTTCTAGCCCGATTTCCAGCATCGTTCGGGATTATATGCGATAGCGCCGTTGGGTTTTCCGGCCGTCGAACGAAAATGCAAACGCGGATCCGCAGGAATTGCCGATCTTATGACTGGAACGCTCCAACCTCGTTCAACGATCGGAGGCTGCGCCATGCGCCCGATGTCCATCATCTGCCGTCTCGTCATTGCTACATCGCTCGCCATCTGGATCGCCCCGCAATCCGGTTCGGCCCAGTTTGTTCGCCCTGCGCAGCGACGGAAAGTTGCACCGCCCTCAAAACGGCCGACGAAAAAGGCCGAGGCGGGTCAGAAAACGGCACGGCCGCCCGAGGCTGCCGCGAATTCCGCATCGTTTGAGTCTCAGCTTGCCCTGCAACTGGCGCTTGAACACAAGCACTTTTCGCCGGGCATCATCGATGGCGTTGCCGGCGCCAAGACGCGGATGGCGATGGCCGCGTTTCAGGCGTCCTGCGGTCTCGAACCGACCGGCGAATTGGATGCCGAAACCAGCAAGCGCCTCGGACTCGACGGATTCAAACCGACTCGCTCCTACACACTGACGAAGGCCGACGCATCACGCGTGGGCCCATGCCCGACCGATTGGATCGAGCGGTCGGAAGCCGAGCGAATGCCCTTTCGCTCCCTGCTCGAAGTCGTCGCCTTCGAAGGCCACTGTACGCAGCGTTTGATTGAACGGCTCAACCCCGGCATCGACGTTCATCAGCTCGCGATCGGTCAGACGCTCGTTCTCCCGAACGTCCTCAAGCCGGATCGAACGCCTCGCGCAGCCGGCATCGAGATCGAGTTTTCGCAGAAGCAGGTCCGAGTGATCGATGAGACCGGACGCCTGATCGCGCTGTTCAATTGCTCGATCGCTCGCCAGCGTGACGATCGTCCCCAGGGCGACTGCACGATCCAATCGATCGCCGTCAATCCGATCTACACATTCCGTCCAGAAAGTTGGCCAGAGGTGAAAGGGATCGACCGACCGCTCCTGATTCCGCCGGGCCCGCGTAATCCGGTGGGACTGTGCTGGATCGATCTCAGCATCGACGGCTACGGCATCCACGGTACGCCCGATCCGGAGATGATCGGAAAGACAGGTTCGCACGGTTGCATCCGCATGACGAACTGGGATGTGTTGCGCCTCGCCGAGATGGTCAAGCCCGGTATGCACGTCGCGCTCGTTCAGGGCGACGAGCAGGTCGCCACAGTCCGCAACTAAATCCAACTGCATTGAGTGCGGGTACCATCCTCGCTCAAGAAGTCGAGACTATCCTGGATTTCGAGACCGATTTCTCGATTTGGGAAATTGTCGCATACACGTGTGTGTCCCGCGCCATTAGCGCTCCGAAGGAGCGCCGGATCGTAGCCACGGGTGGAGCGAAGACCGCGAAGCGGTCGCAGCGCAACCCGTGGAATGCGTGTATCTCCGTTGTTTCCGCCCCGGAGGGGCGGCGGAGTTGCCGGATAGTCCCGCCCCAACAAGTGAGCATGAGGACGCAGGGTTTCGGCGTCGCAGCCAAACAACTCTTGAGTTCTAATCACTGAGGCGCTGGCCTCGCACTCAAAGGCACACCTGCAATATCGAACTGCCCGTCCCACTTCCTCCCCTCTGCACGCGGAGGATGGCCGTCCGTCAAGCGCATTACGAGGTCTGACATCAACTTGTGAACACATCACAGACTCCTGGACGACGAGCGAATCCCAATCCTTCCCGCCGTTCCGCGTTAGAATCCGCAGACATGTCGAAGACGACCACGGCGGAAAAGGAACTTGAATTGATGAAGACGACCGACGGCCGCCTCGTCGACGCGAAGTCCGTTGTCGCGATCGTCGTCGTCGCCGTCTGGTACATTTTCGCCGCCAACCACTACACAGTCTTCGACGACGAAGCCTTCAGTTGTCGCCTTTACGCCATGCCGATGAGCCGGATGCTGCATCTGCAGTCCGTCGGAGCCGATCCGGACCCGCCCCTGTATTACATTCTCCAGAACCTGTCCGTCGGCATGTTTGGCGTTGGACCTTTCGCGCTTCGCGGCCTGTCGATTCTCTGCGCGTTGGCGTCCCTGTTGACGATTCGCGGCGCGGGGCGGGCGTGGTTCGGGGATCGAGCCGGGCTTGCTGCGATGTTGATTGCGGCCTGTCATCCGGCCCATCTCTTTTTCGGATTCGCCGCGCGCTGGTACGCGATGTTTCTGCTGCTCTCGACAGGATTGCTCTGGCTGACCGGCCGGCTCTATCGGCAAGGCGCCGTCACGAAATACGGAGCCGTCGCGTGGGGCGCATTGGCCGCTTCGTGCGCCCTGACGAACTACTTCGGAATTGTTGTGGCGGCGCTACTCGCATGTCCGCTTGTGTGGCGACTCGCTCGTAACCCTGAGGCACGAATTAGGCTGCTTATCGCTGCTGTAACGGCAATTGCTCTTTTCGGAATCTGGATCAAGCCCTTTATGGCGCACCTGACGACGTTTCGCCACAGCAGCCCGAGCGGCTCGGTCCTCGCGACACTGGCGAGATTGCTTGTCGCGCTCACCACTGGGAACCTCGCGTCAGTCAATGCATGGTGGGTATGGGCGCCGTTGGCCCTCGCCGCGCTATTCGGTCTAATCATGTTGGGCCGATCGTGGCGAACCGTCGCTCCTGTCGCTTTCGTTCTCATCGCAGCCATTGTCGTCGGTGCGATCACGCGGACGATTCTGGACAAATACATCCTGACCATCAGCGGCGTCGCCTGCGTCCTCCTCGCGGGTCTTTTTACGAAAGGGAAATTCGAGACGAGTCCGCAGAAGCGATTCGACTTGCGCCGTCTAGGGCCGATCTTTCTCGCAGTCGCATGGCTCGGTTGCGGCGTCAATCTGGTCACGCAACGACATTGGTCCAGCTTGCGGTGGCTCGATCCGATCGCATCGACAATCTCGCTCGCAGTTGCCCAGGGCGCGAACGCCGACGCGCCCATCGTCACGTCTCATCCCGCTGCGCGATACTATGCGGCTTGCCGCGTTGCGACGGACCGGACCGACGATGTCGCGACGTCGCGCGCCCTCGCGACGATTCCCGCCGCCGATTGGCGATTCGCTTTCGATGCGCAGGACAGCAGCGACGCCGCCCTGAAACTGGCGACGACGCCCGCGGCAGTGATCCGGCGCATCAAGAAAGGGGCAGCCGTCGCTTCAATGTTCACTTTGCAGACGAGCGGTTTCGACTCCCTGCCGGATTGGGATGCGCTGACGGACATACTGCACGCCGACTACGAGATCATCGATGAGTGGCAATTCCTGAAGGATGACGATGCGGCGCTGAAGGACGCAATTGACCCCTCCATCCATCATGCCCCGTGGCGCGTGACGCTGAGGCACTGGCAACGACGAGCCAGGTGATTTCAGTGTGGTCGTGCTGGTTGGCCGTCCTGTTACTCCTGCGATTCGTGCACAGCGTCCATTCGAGGTTCGTTGATATTCGGAAGCGAATACGTTGAGCCGCATTCCGGGCAGATGCCCGTCGTGTTCCCCCACAACAGGTACTCGCACTCGCGGCATTTCGCCAATCGCAACGTTGCCTGAATCCGCTCGATCAACGTCTCCGTGCGCCGCTTCGATCCGAAAATGGTCGCGCCTGTTTCCGATGTGAAGTAGTGCTTCTCATTCGGATCGGAAATGATGAGCCAGGGGATGATGCCGTTTCGCAGGAATTCGGGTTTCTTCCACTCAATCGTGTGGGCCCCGGCATGAAACGACAACGCAATACGCTTCTTGCCGTTCGTCGAGACCAGATGCGCGTCGATCCGGTCGATGCGAACGATCAGAATGCCCACCATTTCCCAGGGGAACAGCTTGAGATAGGACTTGAATCGTCGATCAGTCGCGTATCGAACGTCGAGCAGCGTTGCGTCCCGGGCCGCTGATTCATACTCGGAATGAAGCGAGGCGAGGCGACGTTTCCGTCGCCTCGCCCCGATGATTGCAAGCGTGATGATTGTCAGTCCGGGCGCTGCCCCTATCAGCGGTGCGAGGATGACGAAGGCATTCAGGCTCACGGACACCCCGCGCCGGTCAGCAGCAAGCCGACAAACGACGCGATGTCATTCTGCCCAACACCGTCCATACCGTCTACATCCGCACAACCGCAGTCAGATCCTGTGCCGACAAGGCAGTCCACAAACCGTCGGATATCGTCACCGTTGACCGTCGCGTCGCCAGTCAGGTCACCGACGCACGCGCACGACGGCGACGAATAACTCGCGGCGATAATGCCCGTCATGGCGATGGCGCCGCCGTTGAAGTTATTGAAAGTGAGCGAGTTCAGACGTCGTCCCGAAACATCAAATCCCAGATCCGCCAGCAGCGAGTCCGTCGTCACGCGGGCCTCTGTCACGCTCAACGGACCATCAATGATCGGTGCGTCTACATTGCCGGCGGCCAGGAAGCCGATGCCGCCCGACAATGGTCCAGGCAGATAGGCCTGCACCGCCACGCCTGGGCCGGCTGCCGGCATCGCCGGACCGAAGTCCGCGAACCAGTCTGGCGCCCCGAGCGTGACAGTCACGCTCGATGCGTCGTCGAATCCGAGCGTGACGTCAAACGTGCCGCCGCCATTGGAGATTTGGTACAAGAAGCCGATGTCAAACGTCTCATCCAGCGGCTCGCTCGCTGCAAACGTCGTTACGGATGACGTAACCTGACCGCTGCCGCCCGTCGGATCCCACGTCGGCACGACGCCGAGGTTGTCGTCGTCATCCGTGTTGTCCCATGCCGTGCCACCGTTGGGACGTCGCAGCCCCAGCACGACGGCATCAAGCGCCGGACTCGGCGATTGAACGAATCGATAAGTCAGCCCGGCCGACGTCAGCGCCATGCCGCCGGTGCCCACCGAGTCGGCAGTGCTCATGATCAATCCGCGATCGGAAATCGAACGATAGCCGTCCGGCGCGTCCGGATCCGTTCCCTCCGTGTTGTGGATCAATGCATTCCAGTTGTACGCCAGCGGGATCGAAATCGAATTCGGGTCGACGATCAACTCTTCGACGACGAAGTTCACAGTCGTAGTGGCCTCGTCGTTCGGAAGCGGAATGTGTCCCGGCGCGACCAGCCAGGCCGTGATCGTATGCGGCCCAGGCGTGACGTTCTCGAACGTGTACATTCCCGTGAAGTTCGGGTTCATCACGATCGGTTCACTGTCGAGCTGAAGGTGAACATGATGCGCCCCAGAGAGATCGCCCGACGCCGTCCAACTGACAGTCACGGAGTTGTCGATGACAACCTGACCGTTCGTTGGGCTGTCGATCATGATCGTGGGCGCCGCCTGGACTGCGCCGGCAGTCCAGAGAACGGCCTGTTCGAAAATCTGCTTCGTTTCGGCCGTGGCCGTCAGCCAGCCCGTGTCTTCCAGAAACAGAAACACGCGCTTGGCGGGTGCGATGTGACCGCCCAGCAGGACCCCGCCTTCGTCGGCCACCATGATCGCATAGTCGCCAGCGGCGCCGGCCCGAGTCGCGAGAACCTGCACGTCCTGGCCGAGCGTGCCCTGGCCCACGCTCATCGACGTCGTCGACGTGTACGCATCGACCGTCCCGAGTGAAATGCCCGCCGTGACGGGATGCGCGTTATCCAACACATTGATCTGCGTCGCGCCGATGACCGCTCGCGCACTGGCCAGCGGCTCGCGATCCGTCGCGTTCAAGGCGCTTTCCCAGTAAATCAGCGGCACGGGTTCGTCGCGGAACTCCCCGGCGATATTCCCCGAAGTCGCCGTCGATGACACGATCACCAGGTCCTGGCTCGACGCAAGCGCCGCCGCCGAGGGTCGATTCGCCGGCGCGTCGTTGTAGAACGTCACGTCGTATCCCAATGCCGACAGGTCGGCGATGATCGCCGCATCCGACGCCGAAGGCGATACGCCGCCGCCGAGGAAGGCGATAGGCACGCGATCGCCGACGAAAATGTGCGCCGCTTTCTGGATCGTGCTGACGCCCGCCGCGCTCGTGACCTGCAGTCGAACAGTGAAGGCGCCGTTCGACGTATACGTGTGCTGCGGATTCTGTTCCGTGCTGGTCGAATTGTCGCCGAAGTTCCACAGCCATGCCGTCGGGTTCGGAACGCTCGACGTATCCGTAAACTGGACCGTCAACGGCGCATTGCCTTCCGTTACGTCCGACGTGAAGTCGGCCGAGCCGACGAACTTGATGCGCAGCACGTTGGCCCCGGCATCGATCGGTGAATTGTAATCCTGATCCTTGTAGAGATCCGTGAAGTAGAGCCCGTCGGGGCCGGCCGCGAGACCTGCGACCGTCGCCTTGCCGGTTCCGTTGTATTGGAGGAATGTCGTCGGACCGCCGGCGAGATCGCCGTTGCTGTCAAACGTCCACATCGAGATTTTCTTGCCGATGACCTGCGGCCCCGAGCCCCACGTCGCGCCGGACTCCGTCACGAACGCGACGTCCATCATCTCGGCCGGGAAGCCGCTGCCGCCGAATGTCTCCGGCTGAATGAACGCCATGTTCACGGGACCGACCGATGGCGCCCAGACGTAGGCGGCGAAGTTCATCATGCTGGCGTCGGATCCGCTCCACAAATAGTTGCGCCCGGCGACCAGATGCGTGATCCGGTCGACGCTCGGTCCGTTCTCGACCCAGTAGTGCCGACCGTCGGAGGCGCGCCACGTTCCGCCGAACGGATTGCGCACACCCGACGCGTAGATGTAGTCGCGAGACGAGATTCCGTCGCCCGCGTCGTACATCGGGTTGTCCGTCACGGGCGATCCGTCGAGGTTCATTCGCAGAATCTTGCCGCGGAAGGAATTGTTGTTCTGTGCTGTCGCAGCGTCGAAGCCGTCGCCCATGTGCACGTAGAGCTTTCCATCCGGGCCGAGCGTCATGTTCGAGATGAAGTGTGACTGACCCTGCGATTCACCCGGCATGTTGAGGATCGTCGTCTGCGTCGCGGCGGTGAATCCGCCGTCGTTGCTCGTGAACCGAACGACCTTCGGATAGTGCGCTGATCCGCCGTCATAAAGCATGCCGGCGTAGACGTCGCCCGTCGCCGGATCCACGACAATGCCGGACAGACCTTGTTCGCCAGACCCCGGAAACGCGCCCGTCGGAGAGAAATTCAACAGGTTTGAAGCATACGTGCTCACGTTGCCGAGATTGCTGACGACTTTGATGCTGCCGTACAGCTCCGTCACGTAATAGAGCGGTGCTTCCGGTCCGCCCATCGTCGCATTCGGTACGAACGCGATGTTGACCGGTAGTCTAAGCCCGGTCGCGACAACATCGACCTGGTATCCTGGAATCGACGTCGTCCACGGCACGGGCGAACCCCGAGCCAACGTGGAGAAATCCGGCTCCGTCTGACCGGCGTTGCCGACGAACGTCGATCCGCCCGAAGAAATCCAGTAGATGGATTCCTGCGCGCCGCTGACGGCGATTGCGGGGACATAGACCGTGACAGCGACGCCTTCGTCCGTCACGAATGTGATATTTGTGGCGGGCAGCGCGACGCTCGCGCCGTTAGCGCTCAGTCGCAGTCGTGTCGCAAGATGCTCGGCGAGCGGCGCCGTGTTCGTGATCGTCGTCATGCCGCCGGCGCCAGTGAACGCAAGCAGCAATTGGGAGTCTTTCGATTCGATCCGCATCGACGCGCCGTCCGGCAGGCTGACGTCGACGCCGCCCGTCGTTCGCCATGTCGGCGCCGGCGAGTCGATGATGTCGTCAAGTTCGAGCGGAAATGTCTGCGTCTGCGGACCCGTGGAGAACATCCGCTCGGCGTACGGGCTCCATTCCGTCGCCGCGTCGCCGCTGCTGTCGCGATGTCTTACCCGTAATAGGTAGTCCGTCTCGTACGAAAGCTGGAATTCCCCCGCGAGCGATCCCATGAATGTGCCGTCGCCGAAATGGGCGTGAACCGCTTCGGGCCCCGTCACGCACGATCCGAACCAGACGCGCTCCGACGGCGTGACCGACCAGATCTCCCAATCTGTGCAAGAGTGCGTGTCGCCGATATCCGGATCCGAGAATGGAGCCGTTTCCATATGAACGTCCTGTGGGTTCAGGATCAGCCCCGGCATGTTGGGTTCCGTGATCGTCGGCAACGCCGGCGGTGAATTCGTGCCGGCGTGCACCGAATGGACCGTGATCAACAACGAGAGAACGATGGCAGTCTGACGCATGGGTGTCCTCGTAACTTATGAATCGCAGAACGAACCTTAATCGGACTATTGTACCAAACGGGTTCGCGTTCTTTTCCCGTTATCGAGCCGCACATTAGAGGCATTTGATGGACGATTGATGCCGGCTCGCGCCATTTTCCCGCATCCCGCCGTCACCGTCGGCAACCCGATGGCTCGAAGTTCGCCGCAGGCGTCACGCGATTCCTGGACGCCCGGCCTCCCGCAATGCCGTCGTTCGACCCGCTGCCAACCAGTCCAATAAGTCCGGACGCTCTTCATGTATGACGCAGATCGCTACGAAGAATACGGGTGAAGGCCGGGGGATTTCCCTAAGGGGTCAAGTCTCCGGAGTCGACCATGTGGGTCCACGCGCGCCCGAATCGGGAGATGACTCATGATCGTTGAAACGAGTCGAGACACCAAGTTCGAGACGTTTGCATATGATGCGTCGGCGGGCTGGACGACGCGTTTGCCGGCTCACCTGAATTCGGTCAACACGCTGGTTCTGGCATTCGCCAGTCCTCGGTTTCGATCTGACACGGCGCCTCTGAATGAGCTTTCGCAGGCGTTTCCTCAATCAATCATCATGGGCTGCTCAACCGCCGGTGAGATCATGGACGGCGAGGTGCATGACGACTCGATCGCCGCCGTGGCATTTCGTTTCGAACGAACCCGGATCCAGTTCGCCAGCGCCGAAATCCGAAGTTCAGGCGATTCCTACGCTGCGGGTCAAGCCTTGGGCGGCGATCTTGGAGAGCCAAGTCTGAAGGCGGTCTTCGTCCTTTCAACTGGATTGAATGTGAACGGTTCCGAACTCGCGCGCGGATTGAATGATGCCCTTCCCGAGGGAGTCGCCGTCACGGGCGGACTCGCCGGAGACGGATCGGAATTCAAAGAGACTTGGGTCATCGATCAGCGCATGCCGGCGACGCGTACCGTCACGGCGATTGGTTTCTACGGCGATTCAATTCGCATCGGGCACGGCTCGCGAGGGGGTTTCGATCCGTTCGGGCCGCGACGCATCGTCACGCGAGCCGCGGGCAACGTGTTGTTCGAATTGGACGGTAAGCCTGCGCTGGCGCTGTATCGGCAGTATCTGGGCGATCGAGCCAATGAGTTGCCTTCGAGCGCGCTGCTCTTTCCCTTATCCGTACGAACCAAATCGGAGCCTCAAAAAGCCTTGATTCGCACGATCATTGCGATTGATGAAGACGCCCAGTCAATGACGTTTGCAGGGGACATTCCGCTCGGATCGACCGCCCAGTTGACGCGATCGAACTTCGATCGGCTCGTGACGGCGGCCGGCGAGTCGAGCCAATGCGCCCGAATGCTCCATGACGATTCCCCGCCGTCGCCGGTTCTTTCAATCGCCGTATCGTGCGTCGGGCGACGGCTCATCCTTGGTGAACGAACCGAAGCGGAACTCGAAGCCGCGTGTGAGGTCATGGGACCGGCCGATCGTCAGATCGGATTCTACTCCTATGGCGAGTTGTCTCCGTTTGAGACGGGCCGATGCAATCTCCACAACCAATCGATGACGATCACCACGATCTGCGAACAATGAGTCCGCCATGATGCACTCGCTGCTGCAACGCCAGATTCGCAAGCTGATGCTGTCGGAGGACGCCGTCCCCGTCGACCTCGCGAGTTGGCAGGCGTTCCTCAGTGCCGTCGATCGGACCTACGGCCAGTTCGACCAGGATCGGGACTTACTGGAGCTCTCGCTCGATCTGACGTCTCGGGAAATGCGCCAGCTATACGACGAAGTCGAACGTCACAACGAGCAGCTGGAGACCGAAGTCGCCGCGCGCACTGCGGAACTAGAAGTCGCAAACGCACGTGACCGGCAGCGAATGGATGAACTCGAGAACATCGTCCAGGCCCGAACCGTCGAGATCCGCCACGCCGCGCTCCACGACAAGTTGACCGGACTTCCCAATCGCTCCATGTTCTACGATCGACTGCACCACGTCATTCAGCGACGACAGCGAATTCCGGATCTCCATTTCGCCGTGCTCTTTATCGATTTCGACAGGTTCAAGGCGATCAACGACAGCCTTGGCCATGCGGCCGGCGATAAGCTGCTCCGGACGATCGCACAGCGCCTGCACGAATCGCTTCGCGCTTCGGATACCATCTGCAGCTCGAAGGAAACCGGATTCCTCGCAGCGCGACTCGGCGGCGACGAGTTTTGCATTCTCCTGGAGGACCTGAAAGACGATGCGGATGCCATCGCCGTCTCGGATCGGCTCCTGGAGGATTTGTCCAGGCCCTATGTGCTCGATGAACGCTCCGTGAATTCATCCGCAAGCATCGGAATCGCCCGATCAAACGTCGGCTACAAAAGCGCCGAAGACATGATTCGCGACGCCGACATCGCCATGTACCGCGCCAAACATCTCGGGCGCGGACGCGTCGTCGTGTTCGACCAGACTATGCACGGAACCGTGATGCGGAAGATCGACATCGAGTCGGACATCAAGACCGCCGTCGAGCGGGGCCAATTCTATCTGGTCTTTCAACCGATCGTATCGCTCGTGACTGGTCGCGCCGTCGCCCTGGAAACGCTCTGCCGATGGGAGCATCCGATCTACGGCGACGTGTCGCCGGAGGAGTTCATTCCGCTGGCGGAGGAGTTGGGAATCATCGACTCGATCGGCAATTGGGTATTGGACACGGCTATCGCCCAGTTTGCCGAGTGGCAGCGCACGTGGTGTCGAGACCGCCTGTCGTTTCTGACTGTGAACGTATCGCCGGCGCAATTGACCGGCGCCGAGCTTGCAACGCGCGTCGCTGGCCTGGTGAGTAAGCACGATCTCGATCCGGCCTCGCTCGTCTTGGAGATTACCGAGACGACGCTGACCCGGAATGCGGAAGAGGCCCTGGCCGCGATCCAGGCCGTTCGCGCTCGTGGGGTGCGCGTCTTCCTGGACGATTTCGGATCAGGCTATTCATCCCTCGGAATCCTCCACGAATTTCCGCTCGACGGAATCAAGCTGGACCGCGCGTTTCTGGAGTCCGCCTCATCGACGCGCCGCGTGGCCGCCTGCATTCATTCCGTCGTCACGCTGACGAGAACACTCCGAATGGCGCTCATCGCCGAGGGAGTTGAGTCCTACGAGCAAGTGGCGCTGCTCCAGTCGCTCGGCTGTGACGATGGACAGGGATTTCTCTTCTCTCGTCCAATGAGAGCCGAAGACGTCGCCGCCGGTCTGGAGAGCATCGCCTCCGAATCCAGATTGCTGGACGCATCATCGGAAGTGGGCCCCGCTCGACCGACGGGCGGCGTCGATTTGACCCGACAGCCGAGTTCGGAAGCCGGCGTCAATCGTCCGCGTCCGATAGGGATCTCGAAAGATCGCCCCGCGATTCAGTACAAGTGCTGATTGTCGCCGGGCCGTTTCACAGGCGATGGGTCACTGCAATCGTCATTCGAACGCCGGGCAGCATTATCGTACCGAGCAGAAATTTGCGATCGATTTTCGTCGGCCGGCGAATTTGTATCTTAAGTTTTCCTTGTCGGTGAAGCGAACAGTCGTGACGCCGACGAGAGGATAGGACAAAGATGCTTATCCCGCGGATTTATTTTCGCTCCATACCCCCGGTTGTCACCTGACGACCTGAACTCATCCCTAATTCACGCGGGGTCCGGCTCTGGCTGCCTCCTACAGAGCCGGGCCCCCACCTTTTTCATCCCGGAGCGATGAAACAATCTACAGCCCGCGTAGGGTGGGCCGTGCCCACCACGCACCTCGGACTGCCGGGTGCCATGCCGACGCCCAACGTCGGCATGTTCGTGGGACTTTGGAGTCGGCCATCGCGCGCTTGCCCGCGTAGGGTGGGCCGTGCCCACCGATGCACCTTGGCTAACCGCCGGGTGCCATGCCGACGCCCAACGTCGGCATGTTCGTGGGACTTTGGAGTCGGCCATCGCGCGCTTGCCGGCGTAGGGTGGGCCGTACCCACCAAAGCACCATGGCCTACCGCCACACGATCACAACGCCCGAATCCCGACATCGCCATCCCGCACCAGGTCGCACAAACCCTGTCGCGTGTTATGCCACCCATTTGCGATTGACGCTCCCATTCCAACGTCCCTAGAATCGCTCCGAAAACTGCCGCACGCACTCGCGTGTCTCCCTGTGCGGTCCAGAACGAAGGAGCGTTTCCCATGCCATTTGCCAGAGCCGCACGGCTCGACGAATTGCCGCCGTACCTGTTTATCGAAATCGATCGCATGAAGAGCGAGGCCATCGCCGCCGGTCGCGACGTCATCAGCTTCGGCGTCGGTGATCCCGATAAGCCGACGCCCGGGTTCATCGTGGACCGGATGCGGGACGCTGTCGCCAAGCCCGCGAACCATCCTTACGCGCTCGGCATTGGCAGCCTCGCCTTCCGCAAGACGGCCGCCAACTTCATGGACGAACGTTTCGGCGTGAAAGTTGATCCGAAAACGCAGGTCATCGCCCTGATCGGCACCAAGGAAGGCCTCGGCCACCTGCCGCTCGCCGTTATCAATCCCGGCGATGTCGCCCTCGTGCCGTCGCCGGGTTATCCCGTCTATCAGAGCGCGACGATCTTCGCCGGCGGCACGCCGCATGTGATGCCGCTTCTCGCCCGGAACGGATTCCTGCCGAACCTCGACGAGATATCTGAAGACGTGCTCGCCAAAACGCGTCTGATGTTCATCAACTACCCGAACAATCCGACGGGCGCGCCCGCGACGCTGGGTTTCTACGAGAAATGCGTCGCGCTCGCGAAGAAGCACGACTTCCTCATCTGTTCCGACGCGGCATATACAGAGGTTTACTTCGACGACGCCGACAAGCCGCACTCGATCTTCGAGGTGCCCGGCGCGATCGATGTCGCCATCGAGCTGCATTCGCTCAGCAAGACATTCAACATGACGGGCTGGCGCGTGGGTTTCGCCGTGGGGCATGCCGACGCATTGTCGGCGCTCGCCAAGATCAAGGGCAACATGGATTCCGGCATCTTCGGCGCCGTCCAGGAGTCGGGCATCGCTGCACTCGAAGGTATCGGCCGCGAAGAAATCGTTGGCATCCGCAAGCTCTACAAGGAACGCGCCGATACGCTCGTTCCCCTGCTCCGCAAGTCGGGCTTCGAAGTCGAGCCGCCGCGGGCGACGTTCTACATCTGGGCGAAGTGTCCGAAGGGCTACGACTCGATGACTTGCGCCAAGAAACTGCTCGACGAACAGGCCATCGTCGCCATTCCCGGCGTCGGTTTCGGTAAGCATGGCGACGACTTCGTGCGCTTTGCGCTGACGGTCGACAAAGAACGGATCCTCGAGGCGGGCAGGCGCATCGCGGAGATTACGTGGTGAGCGATCTGCCGCACGTCGCCTACATTGCATTGGGTTCGAACATCGGTCGGCGCGAGAAGAACATCGCCGCCGCGCTCAACGCGCTCGAGTTGACGAAAGGCGTCGACATCGACGTCGTCTCGCCGTTGTACGAGACCGAAGCCGAGGGCGGTCCCGACGACCAGGACAAGTACATCAACGGCGTCGCCCGCGTTCATACGAATCTCTCTCCCGAACGACTGCTCGCCGTCTGCCAGAACATCGAGGACTCGCTCGGTCGCAAGCGCGCCGTGCGCTGGGGCCCGCGAACGATCGATCTCGACCTGCTGCTCTTCGACAGCGAGATCCGCAGCGAACCGGAACTCACGCTCCCGCACCCGATGATGCACGAACGCACCTTCGTGATGCGCCCCCTCTGCGACATCGCCCCCGAAGGGTTCCATCCGGTTCTGGAAGAACCTTTCTCATCGATCCTCAAAGAGCTAGAAGCGAACGCGTAACAGGGTGGCCCATCCCTTCAGGGATGGGGGCGAGATGATGGGGCTTCCGAGTCGCTTCGAGCATAAGTTATTTAACGGGTGCCACTGCTGTGTCAGCAGTGCCGGAGTCGAGCGACGCTCAGGCTCTTCCATTTACTGCTATAGCTTGACGGGTGGCCCACCTCTTCAAAGGTGGGGTCGCGACGATGACGCTTGCGAGGTGCGTTGAACATCGAGCGATCGCCGGGTGCCACTGCTGTGGCAGCAGTGCCGGAGTCGAGCGACGCTCAGGCTCTTCCATTTACTGCTATAACTTGACGGGTGGCCCACCTTTTCAAAGGTGGGGTCGCGACGATGAGGCTTGCGAGGTGCGTTGAACATCGAGTGATCGCCACGTGCCACAGTTGTGGCAGAAGCGGCGGCGAGCGCCGGCTCGTAGCCACTCGTGATTTCGGCTGATCGAGATGACTCGCCTTTCCGCATTCGGGGCAGGTCCCGCTGACATTGAACGAGAGGTCGTATTCGCAACCCTTGCACGCATTGGGTTGGCGCGGTCGCTGACGCCGATGCCGCAGCCACAACAATGCGAGCAGTAGCGAGAGGGCCAGGAGTGGCGCCCAAAGGGGAACGTGAACGACTTGCATGACCATACCTGGCGGCACAAACATCGTAGCCGTTGGCGTTGCAGGCGGGGAAAAGCCATACATGCGGGTATTGCCGCTGCCTCGCTGAATCAAGTACCAGTTGGCAGTCGTGACGAGTGGATTCGCCCCACTCCTATACCACGAAATATACAGGCTGCCGTCATCCACTCCGAAACTGCCCCATGGCGCATCGCGTCCCGCGGACCAGAATTGTCCGAAGAACCACGTCGCGACGCAGGCAATCAACAGGAAAGCGGTGGTTTGGAACATGCGACTGCGTTTCAGCGAACGGACTGTCGGGAGTTCATTATCCATGGCCGGGTGGCCCACCTTTTCAAAGGTGGGGTCGCGACGATTAGGCTTGCGAGGTGCGTTGAACATCGAGTAATCGCCGGGTGCCACAGCTGTGGCAGCAGTGCCTGAGTCGAGGGATGCTCAAGACGGGTGGCCCATCCCTTCAGGGGTGGGGCCGCGATGATGGGGCTACAGTGGCGTCTCCGCTTTCGACATTCGCACGGTGACGAAGCTGCCGGTAATAATCGTAGTCACGATTCTCAATGACGCGATGGTAATAGGTCTCCGCCAAATCAGGTTCCGCCGCCGCAAGTCGCCGCACAGCGGAGAGTTCATTTTCATCAGGAAGGTCATCCGATTGGAGCCAGTGTGGCCAGCCATCACCAAGCTCGTAGAGCCACAATCCCCAAGCTCGATGCGTAAGAAGACTGACCATGTCAGCATGTGGGCACGGCTTTCCCAGAGCTTCGGCGTAGGATTGGCACGGGGAAATGTAAGTCCCGCAGATTCGGCGTCGAACGACAATTGCGGCGAATGAGATGTCGTCGGAAGAGTACTGGTAGCCACACGTCTTGCACATTGCCGCGTGGTACGAACGCTTGACGAGCAAGGTCCATGCAACCGCGGCGATCAAGGCAACCAATAACAACCGACCACAGCGGCGAACGATGCGCCCGAGCTGCGAGCGATTGCACGGCGATCCATAATCCAAAGTCCGCGTTTGTTGGGTCGATGGAGACACTCTCATCACCTCAAAACCGGCTGCGTCAACTATGGTCTTTGCCGGGTGCCACTGCTGTGACAGCAGTATGGAAGTCGATTAACGCTCAAGTTTCTCCAATCGCCGTTGTTACCGACTGAATCGCCGCCCCGCATTCGGGGCAGGTTCCGGTTGTGTTGAATGCCAACGAATAACCGCATTGGATGCACGAGTTCACTCTCTGCTTCGCCTGTCGAAGTCGCTGCCGGGCGCGCCACACGAGCCACGACATGATCAGCAGCAACGGCCAGATCGGCAACTCGAAGTTCCGGGCAAGAACTTTGTCTTCATAGCCTGCTGTACGGTATTTGGGAAGTTGAAACCCAAACTCGCCGAGCCGGCTGGAATATGAGTCTCCAATGTCCAAGGTTACTTCACGCGCGTATTCATGTTGTCCATTAGCTGCAACATGGATCGACAGCACGCCAAAATCAAAATGTGAAAGCGACTTGGGTGTAAGGCACTCGATCGCTCGAAAGCAACTCGCTATCCATGCGCCGGCGAGAAGAAGCCAGATCAACGCAAATGTGCAAAGGAGCGCCCGACGGCGACGCACACAACTTTGAGAGTCTTCCTTTCGCATTGCATTCGCCTCTTGGCCCAACTCGGCGCTTTGCGGTTCTACGTCATTCTCATCGTCGCGCCCCCACCCCTGAAGGGGCGGGCCACCCGTCTATGCTCTCAGTTCCATTCCCTTTCCTTGCAGCACCTCGCGCATCGACGATTGGAATTCCTGGATCTCCTCGTCCGTCAGCGTGCGTTCGTCGTTTCCGATCTCGGTGCGGAGCGTCAGGCTGCGCTTGCCGGCGGGAATCGAGCCGCCTTCATAGGCGTCGACGAAACTCAGACGTTTGAGAAGCGGATGGGAATAGCCGGATAACTCTTCTCGGATCGCCGCGAAGTGTCGCGCGGAGTCGATCATGACGCTGAAGTCGAGTTCCACCTGCGGGAATTTCGGCACCTTCGGTAGCTTCTCGTGATGACCGAGCAGTTCCAGCATCACGTCAAGCCGCAGTTCCGCAATCGCGAACGACCAGTTCTTCAGGCGTTCGTCGATCTTGTTTCGCAGCACCAGCGGCAGCAGCGTGACACGGCCGAGTTCGCGGTCCGCCACGTGCACACTCGCGATCCGGTCGGCGTCTTCCCACGGATATTGCGCCTCCGACGCCTTGTACGACAGGGGGCGCTCGAACACGTGCCGCGCCCAGTCGGTCAACGCTTCGTGCAGATCGTTCCACACGATGCTGTCTGCCTTCTTGCCCTGTCGCGCGACGACGAGCCCCATGCGACGATGCTGCGACTTCTCGACGGCATCGTGCCCCGGCTCGAACACACCGCCGATCTCGATGAGTCGGAACGCATCGTAGTTGTGTCGATTGCGTTCGGCGAACTGAATGAGCCCGGGCGCGAGCGTCTGACGCAGGCGCGAGCAGTTAGAGGCGGCGGGGTTCTGAAGCGTAATGCACTCGCCGGGTTCGAAGCCGATCTGCTTCAACCAGTCGTCGTCGTACCAGATGTACTCGTGAACCTCGACGAATCCGCTGCCGGCGCAGAAGAAGTCGAGCGTCTTTTCTTCGAGCACGAGGTCCGGCTGCTCGGGGAAATGCCGGCTCGTCAGCGTCGGCAGTGACGGTTCGATCGAGTTGTAGCCGACGAAGCGCGCGACTTCCTCGATGATGTCGGCTTCGATCTCGATGTCCTTCGTCGCGCGATAGGTTGGCGGTGTCACGTTCAGGTACTTGCCGTCGCGCTCGCACTTGAACTCGATCGCTTCGAGGATGCGGACGATCTCGTCCTGCGAAATGGCCTTGCCGATAAACTTCGCGGCGAATTCGCAGTCGATGCGAATCGCCTTCGGCTGCTTCGGCGACGGATAGCAGTCGCTCAGCGTGCTCGCGAGTTCGACGCCCGGCAACGACTCTTTCGCCAGTTTGTGGAAGCGCGCGATGCCGATGACGGTATTCTCCGGATCGAGCGACTTTTCGAATCGCGCGCTCGCTTCCGTGCGATGGCCCATCTTCGTCGCCGCGCGTCGGACCGTTGGTGCGTCGAAGTTCGCCGATTCCAGCAGGACGGACTGCGTCGTCGGTCCGACTTCGGTTTCCGCGCCGCCCATGACGCCGGCGATCGCAACGCTCTTGCGGCCCGTCTGGATCATCAGCGTGCCGTCGGGCATCGTGCGCGTCATACCGTCAAGGGTCCTGAACTCTTCGCCGGGTTTTGCGTTGCCGACCTGTACGTCCGGCATCATCGCGCCGTCGAATGCGTGCATCGGCTGGCCGAGTTCCAGCATGATGTAGTTGGTCAGATCGACGAGCAGATCGATCGGCCGCATTCCGCACAATGCCACGCGCACCTGCATCTCGACTGGCGACGGGATGGGCTTGAGACCCGTCATCAACAGACCCGTGTAGCGCGGGCATAGCGTCGCGTCGTCGATCTCGATCGGAATCGCGGGCTTGTTGCACTTAAGTTGATCGATCGGCGTGATGTCGTACGGCTTCAGCGGTAGTTTGAGCATGGCCGCCATCTCGCGGGCGATGCCGTAGTGCCCCCAGCAGTCGGGCCGATGCGTGATCGACTTGTTGTCGATCTCGATGAGCCAGTCGTCGAACGGTGCCGGATCGATCGGCGAGCCGGGCTGCGTGTGCGGTGGCAGGAACATGGCGTTCGCGCCGACCTGCGTAAGACCGATGCCCTGGCCGGCGACGATCATGCCTTCGGCCCTGCGTCCCTTCGGGTCGGTCATGCCGACTTCGTGACCCGCGACGCTCGCGCCGGGCGGCGCGAACATGACGAGATCGCCGACGCTGAGATTGGGCGCCGACGAGAGCGTGACGTAGTCCTTGCCGGCGCTCAGCCTCACTTCGCGGAGTTTCGGTTCGCCGGGGACCTGCTCGACGCTGTCGACGCGGGCGGCGACGAGGCCCTCGAAGTTCGGCGTGACGTGTTCGATGCCGTCGACCTCGGCCGTCGTGACAGTGAATTCCAGCGCGAGCTTCCGCGGGTCGGCGTCGGCCGGGATGTTCACGAAATCCTTTAACCAGTTCAGTGAGATAATCATCTGGTGTTGTCTGCTCCGTTGCGTGCTTTCGCGTGCGTATCGTCGCGCCCCCATCCCTGAAGGGATGGGCCACCCGCCGATCATCGTGACCCCACCCTTGAAAGGGTGGGCCACCCGCGTCGGTTCTTCGGTTAACTATCGTCGCGCTCCCACCTCTGAAGAGGTAGGCCACCCGATGGGCGGGCATTGTAGGCGCGTTCGCTTGCTGCTCCAAAGGGGAGTCGCAGGGAAAAAGAAACGTGCAATTGTCCGCAAACGGGCGCAAATTGTCGCAAAATCCGCAAATGACCGAGGCGGATCCGGAGCGGTCGAACGTTGTTTGCGCGTGCATCATGGCATGGGTGGACTTGATCCACGTACCGCGGACTGAACAGGTGTGTTTGGCGATCAGTATGTTACGATGGCCGTCGCTCGGGCAGTGACGAAAGAAACGAGAAATTCGACAGGAGGCCGGTCCATGGCGCGTTCGAAGAAGAGTCTGTTATACATCGGAACCCATCGATACATCGCGGCGATCGATCCCGCCAATGGCGACGAGTTGTGGCGCACCAAGTTGCCGCACGGCGGATTCAACGTACCGTCGATCCTGATCAAGGGACCTTTCCTGTACGTGGGCCACGCGGGACACGTGTATTGCCTGACGCGACGATACGGCGAGATCGTCTGGGCGAACGGCTTGCCGAAGATGGGATATCAAACGGTCATTCTGGCGATGGAAGGTGCGGAGGGGACGTCGTCGCATGTCGGCGCGGCGGCGGCGCAACAACAGCAGCAGGCGGCGGCCGCCGCGGCAGCGGCGGGGTAGTGAACAGGGCGCGAATTGCCGGGACGCGTTGCCGGGCCGAGTGGTGAGGCTGCATGCCGACGTTGGGCGTCGGCATGGCACCCGTCGCGCGTGTCACGTCATAAGCGAGTGGTTTCGTTCGGGGTGGCCCACCCTCTTCGAGGGTGGGGGCGCGACGATACGAACGCATGAGTTGTACAAGAATGGGAGCGGGCACTCACGTTGCTATCGTCGCGCCCCCACCACTGAAGTGGCGGGCCACCCGGCTGGCACGCGCTTGTCGATAGGTTTCGCGTCGCCGATCATCGTGAGTCTATGTATGCTCCCCGGATCACACGATTTGACGCGAGACCTGATTGATGACGATTCCAAACGAAACAAACGTCCGTGAGTACATCCGTCGCGTCTGCAAGGCGATGGACTATATCAGCGCCCGTCTCGCGGAGAATCCGACGCTGGACGAGATCGCCGAATCCGCAGCGTTCAGCAAGTATCACTTTCATCGCGTCTTCAAGGGCGTGACGGGCGAGACCGTCGCGGAGTTCACGCGTCGCCTGCGGCTGGAACGCTCTGCTCAGCACCTGCTCTTCGACATGAATCGCGACGTGACGGACATCGCCTTCGCTGTCGGTTTCTCCAGCTCGCAGAATTTCGCGACGGCCTTCCGCAAGCATTTCGGCAGTTCGCCGAGCGAATTCCGCGCCGCGCACGCAGAACAACAAAGCAAGAATTCAAACGCCTCCAGCAACGCGTCAAACGCCGAATCAATGGCGGCGATGTACCTTTCGAAGTGGATCAACCACCAGTGGCCAACATTCGAAAGGAGCCAACAGATGAACGTCGAAGTCAAGGAACTGCCGGAATACCACGTCGCCTATGTCCGCCATCTCGGTCCCTACGGCGAAGAGGGTTCGTGCGAGGCGTGGGGGCGGCTGATGCAGTGGGCCGGACCGCGCGGGTTCGCGATGATGGGCGCCAAGATGATCGGCATCTGCTGGGACAGCCCGGAGCTGACGCCGCCGGACAAGATCCGCTACGACGCGTGCATTCAGGTGCCGCCGGGGACACAGACGAGCGGCGACATCGGCACGCAGAAAATCGCCGGAGGCAAGTACGCCGTTTACCACGCCGAAGTGACGAGCGAGGAGTTCGGCGGCATCTGGAACGAAATGATGTGCGAGTGGCTGCCGCAGAGCGGCTATCAGCCGGACGATCGACCTTGCTACGAGCTGTATCTGAATCACCCGGACATGCATCCGGAGAAGAAGTGGATCGTGGAGATCCACGTGCCGGTCAAGCCGCTTTGTTCCTGAACTTGGGCGACATGCTTGCGGCATCAAGAAGCGAGGCTGCCCGGGCAGCGTGACAATCATCCAGGGCGATATCCAATCAGGCGTGCCCATTCCTCTCAGCGTGGGGTATTCAGAGCCGCCGATGCCAATCAGAGAAACTATGAGCGTGTTCCCCCGGTTGGGATAATTGACCCAAGTTGTTAGAGACGGGTTTGGTTATCTCACGAACGGAGGAACACACAATGTTATATGTTGGCATGGACGTACATCTGTTGTCTACCACGATTTGCATTTTTGATCCGACGGCGGACGAACGGCGTCGATATCGCACGGTGAAGGTCCCGACGACCGCCGAGGCGATTCGTGGAGTGCTCGAGCCGCTGAACGGGGATTGCAAGGCCGTTTTCGAGATCGGTCCTCATGCCCAGGCGATCATGGCCATTGTCAAACCCCTGGCCGCCGACGTTCTGGTCGCCAACCCATCCCTGATCCCGTGGCTCTTTCGCGACGGTCGCAAGAACGACAAGATCGACGCACGCAAGTTGGTGACGTTGCTCTATCTGAACCAGGTGCCGACGGTGCATCTGCCGAGGGCCGACATCGCCGCGTGGCGGGCGCTGATCAACCATCGCCGCACCGTGGTGAAGCGTCGCACCAGGGTCAAGAACCAGATTCGCTCGATCCTCCGCGCCTACCTGTACCGCTGCCCGCACAGGAGTTGCTGGACGCGAGTCGGACGAATCTGGCTCTCGTCGCTGGCCTTCGACGAACTTCGTCAGTTCATGGTCGAATCGCAGACGGCGGAACTGGACGGGCTCGACGAGAAGCTGAACGACATTCATCGCCAACTCGATCGGATCGCCAGGCTGCATTCGGACGTGGCGCTGCTACAGACGATTCCCGGCGTGGGACCGCGCACTGCAGAAGCCGTCGTTGCCTTTACCGACGGCGTCAAACGCTTCCGCGATGGCAAACAGTTCTCGAGTAACTTCGGGGTCGTGCCGACGCTGGATGTCTCGGATGGTCGCGGCCGCGAAGGATGTATATCGCGGCGCGGCGCCAGCGTGGTGCGTTGGCTGGTCGTCGAGGCGGCGCATGTGGTGATCCGACGCAACCCCGAAATGCGCGCCTTCTTCGAGCGAGTCCATCGCGGCAGGAAGGATCGGTACAAGAAGGCCATCGTCGCGACGGCTCGCAAGTTGTTGGTGATCGCGTATGCGATGATGCGGGATCAATCGAAATTCGCACCACAGCGCGTGAGTGCGGCCGCATGATCCGACCGTCGCGAGGCCTCCGATTGGGTGAAGGCCCCGCGATCGGTCGAATCATGCTGAGGGTGTAAGACGAAAAAGTGCCGGCGACTGGCGTTGAAAAGGTCGCGGCGGACAGGAGCGTGAAACGGGTCAAGAACGACGGGATGAATTGGAGTGAGCCCGAACGTGGCGGCTTGATCGTCGAACGGTTGAAAGAACCGCCGGCAGATCGATTCCAGAGAATGGGCCACTCCCCCTGCAAAATCTCATGTGCCCCGGCCGCATCGAAAGCTACGGAAGGTGAGCACGAATCAGAAGCCTGGAACATTATCCGTCAAAAAATCCCGCCCCTTGACAAACACACGCTCATAGAAGCCGCCGTTGTTAAAGCAGAGCCGCCCTGTCCTCAGGGCGGAGTATCGCGAGCATCGCGAGCACGCGATGGGCGCCTCATCGCATCTCGGATTTTCTTCGCGATAGGCGACGCCGACGATGAGTCGCGAAACGTCGCCGCGGGGACGCGGCGGCTCTGAGTGAAGGCATCCGGCGCCAGCATTCAAGGCGGGAATTCGGCCCGATTATAAGTCGGGCGGCGATTTGGAATGGACTTTTCAGATTCGATTCGCGCAGAATGCAGGGAGTTGCACATTGCCGCGCCGATGTATCGACCGATCGGTCAGACAAACTCATCTCAAGGTCGGAGGGGCCCATGCTAGTTTCTAAGTGCGTCGTATGGATGTTTGCGCTGAGCCTCATGGCGCCCCCGGCGGAGCGACCGCCGGAGCTGACGTTTGACAAGCATGTGGATTACATCGGGTGGTGGAAGCGGGAATTCGCGGCGGGAAGCGGTGAGAACGCACGCGAACTCTACAGTCCGGTCTTTCCCGACGCGGACTTGAAGGGCGGGCTGCCCTCAATGGAGGGCGTTGCGCGGGAGGAATACGATCGATGGGATGGGCGGGTCTGGCAGCCCGAAGAATTTCCGGCTATCGACGCCTATCTTCAAAGCTGTGAGTCGTATATCAAAGACGTTGAGAAGGCGACAAAGGTCAACGGGTACTGGGAGCCGTTGCCCGACAACTTGACGACGCTGTACGAGGCAGTGCTCCCTGGCTTGTCGACATTCCGTGCCGCGTCACGTGCGATCATGGTGCGTGCTTGGCGCAAGCAGGATCGTCAAGGCGAGGCTGTTATCGATGCGACTCGTACCTTGATGCGGATTGCTGACCACGCAGAGCAACAGCCATGGACGATCAGCGGCCTTGTTGGGGCTGCCATACGAAATCTCGCCTACACCCATATTAGGGTCGCGCTGGATAGAGGAGTCATCACTGGAGATCAGATAAAATCGGCCTACGACACGCTGCGAGAATTCGACCCAGGCCCGCTCAACTGGAATCGTGCCGTAACGTGTGAGTGGGCGATTTGTCTCGACATGTTGCAATCTGTCTGCAATGAGGGAGAAGTTCAACTCGATCGCTGGAAGGCGATCGAAGGTGCTGCCGCCGGATTCGATCCAGTGGCGGCAAGAGGCTTGGCGGAGCAACATTTCAAGGCGATGCTCGGGATCGTTGCCAACCCGATCGACGCCAAGACGGCCACACGAATGAAGGCTTATGGTGAGACGATCAGAGAGAAGATGCGCGCGAATGATTTCAATCGAGTTATGTGCACGAATCTCGAACGCGCTTACGACTTGACCGTGAGAGTGGAATCCCATCGCGGCGGCACGATGATCGCTCTCGCGCTCTACACCCATCACGCCAAGCACGGTGAATGGCCGAAGCGACTAAAGGATCTGGATAAGAACCTCGGGCTGAAAGACTATCGCGATTACGGTAAGGACCCGTACACGGGCAAGCTCTTCAAATACAAACTCGTCGACGGTAAGCCGCTGCTCTATTCGATCGGCGCCGACGGCAAGGATGACGGCGGTCGTCATGATTCGCATTGGGGCGAAAAGGACGGCGGGGACTTCGTGTTCGTGCCGTATCAGGATTGACGGGGCATACCGCGCGCAAAGGCGAGTTTGAGATTTTGGAGAATGGCCAACGATTGAGCGCGGTGTCCCGCGTGGTCAGCGAGCGCATGCCGCGTCAATCAGAGCCTCGCTGTCTCAGCGTGGCGGCGTCATGTGTGATGTTGCGAGAGATACGTCGCCGAGGGGATGCGGCGGCTCTGTATGCAACGAAGCGCGGATCGTCGTGATTCGACCATCCGCGCCAACCATACCTCATGTTCATGTGATGCGATCGTCAGGGGATGCAGCTTCCGTCGCGCTTGCGCAGCTGATCCTGATCGCCTGAGCCGCTGCCGGTGCCATTTCCACCCGATCCGCCATTCCCGTTTCCGGCGCTGTTGCCGCCGCCGTACATGTTCTGGCTGCCGTCACCATCACACGAGCCGTCCTGGAGTTGGTCCCGATCCCGATCGCGGATCCGATCCCAAGTCTGATCTCCGGGGACGATTGGTCGAGCGCTCATCGTGGTTTTCGTGCCCAGATAGCTCGACACCATCGCCTGCATTTCGGGCGACAGATTGCTGAATGTGGTCTCGTCGCAACCGACGGTGAACGTCACGAGGGCGACACAACCCAGAAAAATCGCTAACCGTTTCATTGGAATTCTCCTCAATAAAACTTCGATTTGCGTTCTGCCTCGGCACGGCGCCGGGCTTATGATGGTCGCTGCCGTTTCCGCGGACGAACCTGACGGCCATTGATTGAACGCATGGCGGTGAATGTTCCTGCGGCGGGATTTCCGAAAAAAGAAAATCGTGAATGACGAACGAATCAGCACGGCGCAGACGGATCACGAGCTGATGCAGCGCGTCGCCCGAGGGGAGCGCGACGCGTTGGCCGTGCTCGTGCAGCGACATCAGTCGCGCGTGCTCTCGTTGGCGTATCGTTTTCTGGGCCATTGGGATGCCGCCGAGGATGTGTGTCAGGACACGTTTCTTCGCGTGTTTCATAACGCCGCCGCCTATCGGCCCGATGCGCAATTCACGACATGGCTCTATCGCATCGTTGCGAACCAGTGCTGGGACCATCGGCGCAAGGCCGCGCGCGAACCCGTTCCGCAATCTAACCCGATCGATCCGGTCGATCCCGCGGGCAACGCCGCGATGCTGGAGCGGAAGGAACGACAGGACGCCATACGTCTCGCGGTCGCGCGACTGCCGGATCGTCAGCGGCTGGCGCTGGTTCTCCATCGGTTTGAGGGGATGAGCCACGCGCAAATCGCGGAGGCGACGGGCTGGAGCGCGGGGGCCGTGGAGTCCTGTATCGTGCGGGCCTACGCGACGTTGCGCGAGCGATTGGCCGATTTGCGGAACGACTAGAGACTTGGCGAATTGACCGCCGGTTTTTCCCCGGCGAGGCGTTCAAGAGAGTGAGGACACGCCATTATGCATTTGAGCCAGACGAGTTTGATCCGGCTGGCGGCGGGGGAATTGCCGCCGGACGAGCAACAGGAGGCAGAGCGCCATCTTGGTGCCTGCGCGCCCTGTCGGCAGGCGTTCGAAGGCGTTCGCGATGTCCGCGACGTGCTGAGTGAGTGGTCGATCGACTGCGCGTCGCGTGATACGTGGGAGGGGATCGAGCGAGCGCTCGACGATCGGGCGGTGATTCGACCTACGTGGGCATGGGGGCGTCGGCTCAGTCGAATTGCCGCCGCGATCGCGCTGGGTGTGGGAACGGGCTATGGCGCCGGCTGGCTGGCGAAGCCGCATGGCACGCATCTGATTGCGGATTTGCCGGTGGCCAGCGCCGACGAAGCGCTCGCCGCCGTCGGGTTTGACGCGATCGAATCACCATCGGCGACAGGTCTATTTTCCGTCATGACGCCGGAATCGGCGGACGAGCTTGATGCGGAGGCGACGCCATGAAATCGCGAGGCAGAGGGACGCTCGGCATCGTCTTCGCAGTCTGCACGCTCGGCGGCTTTATGGCGGCGTATGCGTGGCAGCCCGGCGGCGGCCGGTCGGAGGATACAAGCAGCCAAAGCGAGCCGCTGCGTGCGCTGGGCGGTTGGCTCCGCCTGATGCCGGATCAGTTTGCCGAGATTGCGAAAGTCGATCCGACATTCGCAACAGAACGCGACGAGATGGAGGCGGATCTTGCGGCTGAGCGCGAGCGATTGGCGTCGATGTTCGAGAACGCGACGGCGAGCGATGAGGCGATCATGGCCCAAGTGGAAAAAGTCATCGAGATTCACGACACGCTCGAACGCCGAGTCGCGAACTATCTGCTGGCGCTGCGACCCCATTTGACGAGCGCGCAACGGGCGAAGTTGTTCGAGTTGTGCGGAAAAGAAGTGCGACAGGCCGCGGGTTGGCGACGGGGCGGCGGCAACGGTTACGGCGGGCCCCCGCCGGGGCGCGGGCCGGGATCGAGCGGCGGCGCAGGCGCCGGTCGTGGTCGTGGACAGGGTCCGCCGTGGGCGGAATCGGGCGGGGATAACAACGGCGCGCGACGGGGACCGCCGGGGGGCGGGCGCTGAGTCGCACGCGATCAGTTCGACATTCCTCGCCGCGTCACAAGGTACGTTGCGAAACTCCCCAGCCAATGGCCCCCTTCGTATTCCTGATGCTTCAGCGCTTCGAGGGCTGCCTTGCGATGGAGCGCTGCCGTCTTGCGAATGCCCTCGATGCGCGGATCGCCGATCGGCAATCCCGCGGCGATGCCTTCGAGCATCCATGCGCGGGATGAATTCAAGCCATCCAGATGCACGAGATGGCCGTCGCTTCGATCGGTGACGACGGCGATCGGCAGCCAGTTCGCCGAGCCGTCGACGGGGAGTTCTGGCAGGAACGCGCCGAGCCATGCCGCGAATTCGACGGGTTTCAGAATGCGGCGCATGACGTCGGCTTCGGCGATCGCGGGCGAAAGGAAGTCGTGTCCGCTGGGTTCGAAGGCGAGGTTCGCACCGCGATCGCGCAGATAGAAGTGTCGGGCGCGCTCTTCAACGAGCCGGAGCACGTCGTTGTTGCCTCGACGCTTTGCCCAGTCATAAATGAGCCCCAATGCGAATGCCGTCTGGTCGTGCGTGCCCGTGCGGACGGGATGCGAGAGTTTCGGCAGCCAGTCCGTGAGTCGTTTGACTGCAATGGCTTCGAGCGGTTCGAGTGTTGCGGCCCAATCGCGGGCCTGTGGATCATCCCATTCGTGGAGTTCCGCCGAGAGTTGGAGAAACCACGCCAGGCCATAAGGCCGTTCGAAACTGTTGCGCCCCTTGCCCGAAATGTATGCGACTTCGCCGGCGACGTTGTCTTTCGTGAAGCTCTCGGCGATTAGTGCGCGGGCGCGATCGGCGAAAGGCGCTTCGGGATAGAGGCGGATCAGGCGCACGAGCATCCAATGACCATGAACGGCGGAGTGCCAGTCGAAACAGCCGTAGAAGATGGGCGTGAGTTGGCGGGGCGTCTGCGCGTCGGCGTCGGAATTGAGGACGTGCGAAAGTTTGTAGGGATAGGGTTTGTGCACGCAGTCCATCGCCATGTCGGCGAAGGGTGTGACGAGGGCGAGATTGTCGGCGATGTCCTGTGAAGGTTCGTCCGCGCGGACAGGCATTCGTGCAATGCAGGCGCATGCAATCGCGAGAGACACGACAGTCGATTTGAATTGATGGCGATAGCGGGACCGTTTCATCTTGACTCCGGATTTCGTTGGGCATCGTTTGATGCGTCGTTGAGCGATCGTCCGATCAGAGCCGCGTCTGTAAAGGAGCGGGACCGGTGTACGCTCGTCCTTTCGCGCGTCCTTGAGAAAAATGTAATCGCGATACCTCCCGTGCTGTAGAAGCCGGATGATAGCCTCTCGGGGCGTTCTTCATATCAGGCCGGCGCCCTGAAACAGCAGGATCAAGATTCCAATCGCCACCGGCGCCGTCGCGCAGTCGATGATGCGATCGCCCCTGGAGCGACTGTCGTCAATCATCTCGATCAGTGCGGCGTCGACGATGACATTGCGCTTCGGACTTCTTGGATCGTATAGCACGGTTACGCAATCGGTTGCGGCGGTTTGCGTCCTAACTCGGCGACGTTTTCCCTTGGCGGGGGCGGTGTATTGCAAAGCCGAGTACGTGTTTCCGGCGACGTCGAATTGATAATTCGTTACGAGCGTCGCCGCCTGTATTTCATCGTCGGGTGCTTTGCTTTGCGTGTTCCACCGCGCCGGCGCGGCGCGACCGCGTTTCAGCAGTTTCAACACGCCGTAGTTCCGACGGTACATGAGAAGAAGCCCGAGGCCGAGGAGCAACAGAACGCCGAGCGGAATGGCGCTGTGCCACCACGTGAAGCCGGAGCGGCGAGCGCCGGGGATGACGCCGTGGCCCGGGTCGGATGGATCGAACGAGACGGTTACGGCATCGCCCTCGCTGAATTCGTCGCCGCGGACGTAGCTGTCGTTTTCGTACGACGTGTCGTCGACGACATAGGCGACTTTGACCTTGTAAATGTCGACGCCGAGTTCGCGCTGGTCGATTTCGCGCGAATCAAGCACGCGCCCGTCGGTTGTTCTCTGCGAGCTGTTCCATTGGAATAGACGAGCATAGGAAGCGGGCCCGTCCAGGATGATGAAAACGTATGCGAATCCGACAACGAACAGCCAGACGAGCTGGGCGGATGTCGGACCGGTCAGGACGGACAACTGCGTCAACAGCGGAAGCCGGCGCGGTAGCGGACGGCCGGCAAGCTGCGCAGTCGCGGATTCGACGTCGGTCGCCGCCCCGCGCTTTTCGCCGACCAAGCTGCCGATCAATGCGAAACAGAAGCCGAGACCGACGCATGTGAAGGGAAAGGCGAGCAGCCACATGCGGCGCGGCGCGTCGGCCCCGTGTTCTCGATCGAAGACGGAGCGGGTCGGATCGGCGGGATCGACGAAACAGACGGCCTGCGTGCCGACTGAATGCCGTCGGTGTATTGCCTCCTCGAATTCGTCGTCGTCGCCCATGCGTCCAATGATCGGATCGAGGTTGTCGCCGTGATATTCGCGTCCGTCGATTTCGTATCGATACGCGAACTGCAACGATGAATCGTCGTCGCTGTCCGTAACGAATTCGCAGCGTTCGATCGTGCAAGGCGTCTCGATCCAGGTCCTGGCGTCCTGCAGATTGCGGAGCGACAGATGTCGGACGTAATGCAACCCGCCGCCAGCCGCCAGCGACGCGACGGCAATGATGAGGAGCGCGAGCGTCGCGCCGACGGAGCGGCCGGACGATGGATCCGTATCGCGATGTTGGCCTCCGCCGCTCATGCCTGCACGTGCCTCCTGTGACGTCGCAACACGATGATCGAGACCTTTCCTTACGCGGAGCGCGGAGACAGAACCACAGACGACGGCCGGTCCGAGTGCCGCGGTTATCCGCGACAGGTGGTTCGGACGCCGGTTTTGCACAATTTGCGCCAAATTGCACCTTGTGCATTCTGGCGCAAGCGGAACAAAGTCCGCGTGGACAGGGAGTTAACCGGTGCAAACGACGAAACGCAAATTCGGCGTCCGGCTCGCCATCGTCCGCCACGACGCGCCGGGCATGTCCGCGCAGTCGCAAGCGGTTGTCCTGTCGATGTTTGCTTGTCAAATCACGGCGGCCCGCGCAATTCGTCTTGCCGTTATTCCGGACACGAATGTCCGGAATACTAGAATATTCTCGTATCACGTCAGCCAACGCCCCCGTCGTCGTCGCATTAGCGATGGAAACATTGCATTTGGAGGTGCAGGCTCATGTTCAAACATCACATGAAGACGGCGGTTTGGGGTCGATGGTCGGCCCTGTGTCTCGCGGCGATTCTCGTGACGGCGATGGCCGGTGATTGCCCGATGAACGGCGATCCGACGGGCGATCCGAATCCCAATGGGAACAGCAACACGAACACCAATGGGAATGGGAACGGCAACACGAACACGAACGGGAATGACAATTCGAACGGACCGAACAACTCGAACAGCCCGGCCGTCAAAACACAGATCACGCTCGGATCGAGCGGGAAGATCGATATCGGCGACGATCTGATCGTATTCGGCGTCGGATCGGATGAGGCGGCCGTTTCGTCGAACCAGGAGGCGGGCGTTCACTATCTCCATCCGTCGACGGCGACGAGCGCGACGACGGCGGGTACGACGATTCCCAACAGCGCCAGTCTGTTCGGCACGCGCGACTTCGTCGTAGCGGGGAAGAAGGTCGTTCTGGTTCGCAGTACAGGCGCCGTGTCGATCTACGATACGGAATTGGAGAGCCTGACGGATATTTCCTCGACGGGCGTCAATGTCGATCCAATGGTCGAGGCGAACATTCCGGGGCAGATGCGAGCGGATGGCGCGTATGTCGCGACGATCAACAACGAAAGCGTCGTCGGCGACGGAAACGTCATCAAAGTGATCGACACCTCCGGCACGACGCCGACGGTTATCACCTTCCCGAATCCGCCGGATGCGCTCAGCAATCCGGAGACGACGTTCGAGCAGGTCGATATCGACGCTGCGACGATGCGCGTTGCGGCCGTGAGCGACAATGACATCATCTACGTGTTCGACATCCAGGCGCCGAATGCGGCGGCTGTTCAGATCGACCTCGGCATCGCCACCGATCGCGGCGGCTTCGACGGACGATCGCAGATCCAGTTCGACAACGGGTACATTCTCTATCATCAGTTTCCGAATATCGGCGACAAGCTGCCGGGCATGGGCGACAATCACGCGGCGATCATCAACGTGGATACCGACACGATCACGGTGTTTGACGAGAACCCGACGACGGCGAATACGCCGTTGGCGTTGAAGAGCGACAGCTATTGCTACTTCCTGTGGCGGGAGAGCGCCGACGCGGGTGATGAAAACAACAGCTATCGCAGCGCCATCGGTGTGATGGCCGACGCACCGGGGGCGACGCTGGCGAGCCAGTCGGATCGCTACGCGTTTCGCTCGACGACGATCGACACCAGCGCGGGCAGCACGGTCATTCCGATCGAGGACTGTCTCGATCAGAAGCTGATCGGCTACGGCGCGACCTGCAGCGTCACGCCCGACGGCTCGCGATGGTTCATTGCCGGCTGGGGCCCCGTCCATCGCAACTTCGACTACGTGCAGATGAGCACGGGCGGCGTGTTCACCGACTTCGCCGATCCCGAAGGCGACACCCTGACGGGTGCGCTCATGGGCAGCGACATCGTGACGTCGAACGACGCCGCCGCGTTCCGCGCATTGCGGCAGGACGAGAGCTCCGGCTGTCTGACGGATGACGAGTGGGTGCTGGGGTTCATCGTGTTCGATCGGCTGTAGTTGGAGCGCGGGCAAGATTGAAGATGGTTCGCAGTGGCGCGGTCGGTACTGCGAACGATGAGAACGCGGCGTCGGAGGTATCCGGCGCCGCGTTCTTATCGCCGTGTTTGTTTCGCGTGCTGAGGGCTTACTCGACTCCTGCACTGCTGACACAGCAGTGGCACCCGGCACTGGGTGGCCAGCACCCAGTGGCACGCGGTATCAGGAGAAGTCGTCTTCTTCCATGACGGCGGCGATGTCTTCGACTTCCGTTGTGGCGAGGACTTCGAGGATGTGGTCGACGTCGTGGCGGAAGAACCAGAGGAACGGAACGTTCGGGATGCGCATGACGATGTTCTTTTGTGAGTCGAGGACGATGACGTCGCCGGCGCCGAGGCCGAGGAAGACTTCGGCGATGTCGCGCCAGTCGCGCTTGATGCGTTTGGCGGCGCGGGGAAGCGAGTCGCTTGTGCGGAAAGCGCGCTTGTGCGTGATCTCGCGGGTGGTGATTTCGTAGCGACCGTCGAACCAGGCGACGATGACGACGCCGACGAGGATGATGAAGATGACCACGCTGAAGACATTCGCCGTCCCGGGATCGAACTGGACGTTCTGTCTTGCGAAGAAATCGCGGATGTCCGAAAGGACGGGCCAGTTCTTCTGAGATTCGAGGATGAAGCCCAACATCCAGCAGATGAGGACCAATCCGGCGACGACCAGCGCTCGATTGCGATCGAGATCCGCGGCGACAGTAATCAGGACGATCAGAACAACAGTGATCCACGCCCAGCCAAGCACTTCGGGTTGAATGATCTTCTGCGTCAGTATGCCGAACCAGCCCATGGCCATGATCGGCCACATGTACATCAGCGGCGAGAAGCTCGTGAAGAAGACTTTCGGGTTGCCGCGCTCGTGACTGACGCGGAAGACCAGTGGTCGGAACATGATCTTCAAGGGCCAGATGAGGACGTGGAAGATCGTACCGATGACGCGACCGACGCCGGATTCCTTTTCGTGGGTCGTGGAGACGGCCGGTTTCGGCGCGGCGGGATCGGGATGCGGTTTTGTTGCTGCCGGCGCCGGCGTCGGGTCCGGCGTAGGTTCGACTGGCGTATTCGGCCCATCAGACATATCGCGTGCTCCTCTCGGTTCTGGCCTGGGCGGATTATATCGGCAAAGCGCGTGCAGTTCGATGCGCCTGACAAGAGAGACTTGTATAACAAGTGAACGCGTTTGTAATCGGTGTTCACAAAGAGCGACTGAATCCGCTCCGTTTCGCAATCATCGGGACTCCGGGATTCAAAACCCGGCCGCTCGTACCGATGCTACTTGGTCAGGCTGCGCACGGCTCGGACGACGTCTTCTTCGCAGGGGAGGACGAGGTTGGCGGCGGGGCCGAGGGGGATGTAGGTATCGACGCCGACGACGCGCTTCACACGCGGCATGCGATCGCAGTGTTCGACCATCGCCGTGATGATTCCCTCGCCGAGACCGCCGGATTTTCGGCCTTCGTCGAGGATGACGACGTTGTCAGTGTGGGAAGCGTGTTTGGCGATCGCTTCGGCATTGAGCGGATTGAGCCAGCGAAGATCGACGATGCGGATGTCGAGCTTGTCTTCATCCTTGAGTTGTTTGGCGGCGCGCAGGGCCATGCGCACGCCGTTGCCGAATGTGATGACGACGACGTCCTTCGCCTTCGGGTTGTAGACGCGCGGTTCGCCGATGACGGCGCATTTCTCCGGCGACGGGTACGTGAACTGCCACTGTTCATCGCCGTCTTCGTAGAGGTCCTTCTGCATGTACAAAGCGATCGGTTCGAGGAACGCGACGACGCGGCCGTCGACATGTGCCAACGCCGCGCAAGTGCGGAGCATTTCAGCGGCGTCATCGCCGCGCGATGGGCATGCGATGACGAGTCCGGGGATGTCGCGCAGGGCGGTGATGCTGTTGTCGTTGTGGAAGTGTCCGCCGAAGCCCTTCTGGTAGCCGAGGGACGCGATGCGGACGACCATCGGGTTGCGGTACTGGGCCTTCGAGAAGAACTGCATGCTGCAGGCTTCGCTGCGTAGCTGGTCGCAGGCGTTGTGGAAGTAAGCTAGATACTGGATCTCGGGGAAGGGCAGCGCGTTCATGTAGCCGAAGCCCTGTGCGAGACCCAGGATCGTCTGTTCATCGAGCAGCGTGTTGAAAACGCGCGACGCGCGGAAGCGCTTGAGCAGACCGGCCGTGACGTAATAGACGCCGCCTTTTTGCGCGACGTCTTCGCCGAAGACGAACATGTCGCCGTACTTCGCCATCAAGTCGAACAGCGCGCTGTTGAGGTTGACGGCGAGATGTCTTGGTCCGAGGTTTTCCGGCAACTTGTCTTCGCCGCCGAATGCGGTGATGCGCTCTTCCCGCGGAATCACTCGTTTTGCTTCGGCCTTCACTTCGGCGGGCGAATAGGGTGCGAGCGGCTCGACGACCTGTGCTGCGGACGTCAGCCGCGGTTGTTTCACGGCGCGATCCGCGGCTTCCTCGGTGCGCTTGCGAAGGCCTTCGTACATGTCGCGGATTTCGTCGGGCGTGAGGAGACCTTGGCGGATGGCGAGGCGCGCCGACTGGAGCAGCGGATCCTGTGATTCGGCATCGGCGATCTGTTCGAGCGTGTGGTACGCGGGTTCGAAATCAGTGCCGGCGTGGCCGAGCATGCGGACGACTTTCAGATGGAGAAACGTCGGTCGGCGATGATTGCGGCAGTAGTCGACCGCGGTTCGAATCGTGTCGTGCGCTTCGAGTATGTCGAGGCCCGTCGTGCGGAAGTACTTGATGGCGCGGGCGTGCTGGAAGTTCTCTTCGACCCAGTTCGGCGGCGTGCGGACGGAGATGCCGAGACCGTTGTCTTCGCAGACGAAGAGGACGGGCACGGGAACCTGTTGGTAGGCGGCCCATCGTGCGGCGTTGAATGCGCCCTGCGCCGTCGAGTGGTTGGTGGATGCATCGCCGAACGTGCAGATCATGATGCTGTCGCGCGGGACGGGCGGCGCGATGTGCGAGAGCTTTTCGCGTCGCAGGGCGATGGCGGCGCCGACGGCCTTGGGAAGATGGCTTGCGATGGTGCTGGTCTGCGGAATGATCCAGAGCGGCTTGCTGCCCCAGACTTTGTGGCGTCCGCCGGAAATTGGGTCTTCGCTGCTGGCGGCCTGGGAGAGGATCGTGTCGTAGATGACGTCGATCTCCGGGCAGGCGCGGGCGCGTTCGGCAAAGAAGGCGCCGCTGCGATAGTGCAGGAATGCCGGATCCGTATGGCGCGTGAGTCGTGCGACGAGGGCGTTGGCTTCGTGTCCGGCGCTGCCGATGGTGTAGAAGGATGCGTTGCGTGCGCGGAGGTGGCGTGCGATGAGGTCGAGATGTCGCGCGATCATCTGGGATTCGAAGACTTCGACGAGATCCCGGCCCGTCATGTGGGTTTCGGCGTGGAGGGGTTCGTCGAGGTCCTTTCGGCGCGGAGACGCGGGTTCGGCCCAGTTGTCGAGCAGGGCGAGAAAATTCTTGTCGATGACTTCTGCGCGGTTAAACGTTGCCATGGCGGAACAGATTAATAGAGCGCTTCGAAGGTTCCAAGCGTCCCGGTTTGTCTTGCCCTATAATCGAATTCCATGTCAGATTCGCAGGAACATACCCGGCTCCCCGGCGGCGTGAAGATCTTCGACGCGTTCGGGATCGACGTCTTTCTTCATTGGACGTGGCTTCTCGTCGCCTACTACCTCTATCAGCAACACGTCCCGGAGTATCACAACCCGATGTGGGCGATGGCGGAGGTGCTGGCGCTGTTCGGGATCGTGCTGATGCACGAGTTCGGTCATGCACTGGCGTGTCGGAGCGTGGGCGGCAAGGCGCTTCATATCATGTTGTGGCCATTGGGCGGCGTGGCTTACGTGCAGCCGCCGTTTCGACCGGGGGCGATGTTGTGGAGCATCATCGCGGGGCCGTTGGTCAACGTGGCGCTGGTTCCGATCACTTGGCTCGCGGTCTATCTGTATGAGCCCCGTGCGGCGCAGTATGACGGCGATGTGCTTTACTTTCTCAAAATGGTCTTTCAGATCAACCTGGTGCTGTTGATCTTCAACATGTTGCCGATCTATCCGCTGGACGGCGGTAAAGTCGTCTGGTCGCTGCTCTGGTTCTTCATCGGCCCTTCGCGCAGTCTGACGATCGCGTCCTATCTCGGATTCGTCGGCGTGGCCGCGGGGCTCGGTTTCGCCGTCATGCAGCAGAGCATCTGGCTGGGGGCGATTGCGGTGTTTGCGGGCATGCAGTGCAAGCGCGGGCTCGAAGATGCGAAGGTCATGAAGTACAACGAGACGCTGGTGCGACCGCGGGTGCCGGACATGATCTCGTGTCCCGCGTGTCGGCGACCGCCGCCGGTCGGTCCGTACTGGCAATGCGAATGCGGTCAGCCGTTCGACATGCCGGGCGAGAACGGTCGATGTCCGCATTGCGATCGCGTTTACGCGTTCGTGGTCTGTCCGTATTGCCAGCACCAGGCGTCGCTGCTGGATTGGCGAACGCGGCCCGGCAGCGCTTGACGCGGTGTTTTTCGAACGCGCTGCAAGCGTGGTCGATTCGATTGGGGAACCGCTTATAATCCGCCGGCATGTCGAATTCGGGTCGAAGCGATGGGTTGCCGGGCGGCGTCAAGATCTTTGAGGCCTTTGGGATTGACGTCTATCTTCATTGGACGTGGTTCCTGGCGGCGTATTACTTTTATCAGCAGACAGTCGAGGAAAACGCCTACCACAATCCGTTGTGGGCGCTGGCGGAAGTCGGTGCGCTGTTCGCCATCGTGTTGATCCACGAGTTCGGTCATGCGCTGGCGTGTCGGAGCGTCGGGGGGACGGCTCTTCATATCATGCTCTGGCCGTTGGGCGGCGCGGCATTCGTTGATCCGCCGATGCGACCTGGGGCGAGTTTGTGGACGACGGCGGCGGGCCCGCTGGTTAACGTCGTGTTCGTTCCGATTTTCTTCGTTCTGGCGTTCTACGTTGACGTCTCCAGCTTCAGTCCGGATCTGGCGACGTTCTTCGACTACCTGTTCTTCATGAACCTGGTGTTGTTGATATTCAACATGCTGCCGATCTACCCGCTGGACGGAGGACGAATCCTGCGCGAATTGTTATGGTTCGTGACGAGTGCCTCGACGAGTCTGACGATTGCCGCGTACGTCGGTCTCGTCGGCGTGGCGGGTCTGCTCGGTATCGCGATTTTCTTGCAGGATTTCTTCCTCGGTGCCATCGCCTTCTTTGCGGGCGTTCAGTGCAAGAACGGTCTCGAAGAGGCGAAACGGCTTAAGTACCAGGAACCTGTCCGGCGCAGCATCGTGCCGGACATGATTTCGTGCCCGGACTGTCGCCAGGCGCCGCCGATCGGGCCTCATTGGATGTGCGAGTGCGGTCGTCCATTCGACATGCTCGGCGACAACGGTCGATGCCCGCATTGTGAGCGCGTGTACGCGTTCGTTGTTTGTCCGTATTGCCAGCACCAGGCGTCGCTGCTGGATTGGCGGACGCGCCCCGGCGGCATTTGACGCAATCGAATCCGGGGGGCCTGGAATAGGAACCGGATGTCGATTTTGAAACGCTACATGCACTGGCTCCACACGCGCTGGCCGGCGGGTCACGTGGAGAAACTCCCTGAAGTCAATGAAGATGGCACGACACGGGTGCCGGGGCTGCGCGTCGTCGGTGATCTGACGGGTGTGCCGCTGCTCAAGTTTGCTGTCGACAGCGGTGCGAAGGCCGTTGCCGCGATTGCGGGTGAGGCGGACTTTTCGGCGGGCGCCGGCGGTGACGGCGTCGTGGATATTGCGATCGTCGGCGGCGGGCTGTCGGGGATTTCGGCGGCGATCGAGGCGAAGCGCCGCGGGATGAGTTTCGAGGTCTTCGAGGCGGCGGACGCGTTCGCGACGATCAAGGACTTTCCCAAGGGAAAGCCCATTTACACGTATCCGACGGAGATGACGCCTGCCGGTGAACTCACGCTGACGGCGAATGTGAAGGAGGATCTTGTCGCGGAGCTGGAGCGTCAGCGCGCGGCGGCGGGCATCGAAGTGACTCGGCGGCGGATCGAGGACGTCAAGCGCGATGGGAAATCGTTCGTGCTGCGGTATGCCGGTGGGGCGTCACGGGCGCAGCGCGTGATTGTGGCGATCGGTCGAAGCGGGAATTTTCGCAAGTTGGGCGTGGCGGGCGAGGAGCTGGACAAAGTCTACAAGCGGCTTCACGACCCGATGGATTTCAAGGGCAAGTGCGTACTTGTGGTTGGCGGCGGGGACTCAGCGTTGGAATCGTCGATTGCGCTGGCGGTGGCAGGCGCGAGCGTGACGCATAGCTATCGAGGGTCCGAGTTTTCGCGGGCGAAGCCTGAGAATGTGGAAAAGTTGAACGCGCTGGTGCGCGATCCGTCGGCGGATGTTGGAGTCGAAGAGCCCACGTCGGAACGCGTGACGACGGCGTTCTCATCAGAGATGTGCAGCGAGCATGGCGCGGGGCGGATTCGTCTTGCGTTTGAGACGGACGTTGCGGAGATTCGCGAGGGCGATGTCGTTCTGAAGTCGAAGAACGGCGGCGTCGAGACGATTCCGAACGACGTCGTCTTTGCGATGATCGGCCGTGAGCCGCCGCTGGCGTTCTTTCGGAAAGTCGGCGTGCCGATCCGCGGGGAGATGCGGGCGAAGCAATGGGTGACGCTGGCGATTTTTCTGTTGTTCTGCGTCTGGATGTATCACTGGAAGAGCGATTACCTGCTGGGATATGTGGGCCTGCAGGGGGCGTTCAACAAAGTTGCCGGGTTGAACCCGGGTGCGCTGTGGGATCGTCTGAAGTCGGGGGCGTTGGGCAGCGGGCTTGGCGCGTACCTGTCCAAGGAAGGGACGCTGGGGCAGACGCTGGCGATTTCGGCGAGCGGTCGAAGCTTCTATTACACGCTGGCGTATTGCGTGTGCGTCGTCGTGTTCGGGGTGCGACGGATCCGTCGGCGGAAGACTCCGTATGTGAAGCTGCAGACGATGACGCTGGCGGCGATTCAGATCGTGCCGCTTTTTCTATTGCCCGAGATCATTCTGCCGTGGCTGGGTCACAACGGCGCGTTTGACAGCGGTCTGGGCAAGTCGTTCGCGGATGCGTTCTTTCCGATGGCGAATTGGGGGCACGGGCGAGAGTACTGGCGGGCGATCGGGTTCGTGCTGGCGTGGCCGTTGGTCGTTGGGAACTGGTTCACGGACCAGCCGTTGTGGGGCTGGTTGAGTGTTGGTGGAATCCAGACGTTTGTCGTTATTCCATTGCTGGTGCGGCGATGGGGCAAGGGGGCGTACTGCGGTTGGATCTGTTCGTGCGGGGCGCTGGCGGAGACGATGGGAGATGCGCATCGGCACAAGATGCCGCACGGGCCCAAGTGGAACCGGTTGAACATGATCGGGCAGGGCTTCCTGGCTTTTGCGATCGTGATCATGCTGTTTCGGATTCTCGGCTGGATGGGTGCGGGCTGGGCGACGCACGTGTTTGATTGGATGAGCAAGAAGGCGCCGATCGTCAGCTATGGTTATATGGTGGATCTGCTATTCGCGGGGATACTGGGCGTCGGGTTGTATTTTCATTTCTCCGGGCGCGTGTGGTGCCGGTTTGCATGTCCGTTGGCGGCGCTCATGCACATCTACGCGAGGTTTTCGCGATTTCGGATTTTCGCGGACAAGAAGAAGTGCATTTCCTGCAACGTGTGCACGAGCGTCTGTCATCAGGGCATCGACGTGATGAACTTCGCGAACAAGGGGGCGCCGATGGAGGACCCGGAGTGCGTTCGCTGTTCGGCGTGCGTTCAGAGTTGTCCGACGGGCGTGCTCTCGTTCGGTCGCTTCGACAGGGCAGGAAACGTCGTACACGATCGGCTGACGGCGTCATTGGTCCGCGTTGAAGAAGTGGGGCTCCCAAAACGCACTGTCAGATAACGAATGCAGTATCGATAAAATGCCCTCCGTCGCCCGCATGCGGCGGAATTGCCGGCAAGGCTGATAACGATTTGCCTGGGAGGGGTTTCATACCGCATTCTACACTCAACGAAGCGTATCTCTTTCCGATTTAGAGGGGGGAGGAAAAGATGAGTGCTTTCGACAAACGTGCGGATTGGGCGATGCCCGGTTCGGAATGCTGGGCATTGGATGACAACGGCGAATGGGTAAAGGCCCGCGTCGTCAGCTTCGCCGGCGGCGGCTATCTCATCCTCTTTGAAGGGGAGAAGAGCTATACGAAGACTCGTCGCGAATGCCAGATCCGGCCGCGCGACATGTACAGCTACGGCAAGGACAAGCCGGAGCCCGCTGTGGCGAACGGCGGCGAACGGCGCAAGTAAGACTTGTAGGCAAGGCACACAACCTGCGCAAAAGTGTGAGGCGGCATCTTCATCGGAGGATGCCGCCTCGTTTGTTTTGTTGCTCACGACGCCCGGTTTTTGTTGTGGATCGTCGCACGATTGCAGGTCGGGCCCGCGGGAGAATGGCGCACAACGCCGGACCATTCGACTTACATCGTGCGATCAGTCGCCGCCGCCGAAAAGGTTGCTGAGGCCGATGCCGCCGAGGATGGAGCCTTCGCCCTTACCGGATGCGGCGCTGAATGAACCGGCGATACGGCCGGCTAGTCGCGAGAACGGCAGCGACTGGAGCCACACGGATCCCGGTCCCGTCATACTGGCGAGGAAGAGCCCTTCGCCGCCGAAGAACATCGTCTTGATACCGCCCGCCCGCGTGATGTCGTATTGAACGGACGGCTGGAATGCGACGAGGCAGCCCGTGTCCACGCGCAGGTTTTCGCCGGGCGCCAGCTCGCGTTTGACGATCGTGCCGCCGGCATGAACGAACGCGAGACCATCGCCGCGGATGCGTTGAAGGATGAACCCCTCGCCGCCAAACAGGCCGGCGCCGAGTTTTTTCTGGAAGGCGATGTCGATCGTGACGCCGCGGGCGGCGCAAAGGAACGACTGTTTCTGACAGAGGACTTCTCCGCCGAGTGCGGCGAGATGCATGGGGATGATCTTGCCGGGGTACGGGGCGGCGAAGGAGACTTGTTCCCGTTTCGAGCCGGTGGCGGCGAAGGTCGTGAGGAATAGGGATTCGCCCGTGACCATGCGTTTGCCGGCGTCGAGGAGTTTGCCGAGGACGCCGGTCTGTTTCGATGGATCGCCGAAGACCGTCTCCATCTGGATACCGCGGGTCATATACAGCAGCGCGCCGGCTTCGGCGACAACGACTTCATTCGGATCGAGCGTGACTTCGACGAATTGCATGTCGTCACCGAATATCTCGTAGTCGATTTCGTCGGCAATTGTCGTCCTGGGGGTCGGCGGCGGGCCGCCGGCGCCGCGGAGTCGATCGCGGACAGCGGCGACGTGTTTGGCCTGAGTCCATTCCGGCGTGGAAGGGCCATAGATGAGCGTCTCGGGGCCGTCGATGCCCGGGAGGCTGGCGACGAGTTCGTCGAGGCTCATGGGTCCGACGGTCTGGCCGTTCTTCGCGTGGTACCAACCGGTTTCGGCAGTCATCTTCGCTCCTTTGCGGTCTGAAACAGCTTCCGCATCTTGCCGTTAAGAGAATGTCAATTCGTCGGCGGAAATTCCGCCATTTGTTGTTGGGTCGGCGGCCGAATTTACGCTTTATAAAGAGCCGCCCGGAATCAAATAGGCGCGGGCGACTTTTGGCGGCATCCTATATTCAATGCGTCCGGAATTCCCGGTTGCGGCACACCTCGGGCCGTGCCGCGGCGGGATTTCGGGCGAATTTGCCGGAAACGGCTGTCGATTGTGCAATATTCCGGTCGATTTGATCAACCGATACATAGACTGGATCATATTGCCATTGCGACGAATGTCGCGAGGAGTCGCCATGTACCTGCTACGAGGCCAGAAGAAGCCCCCCGTGATCGCCGAGCCGAAGGCGTTTTCGCCGCCGGCCGGTCCTTCCACGCCGAACCGGGGCCGAGAGATGGATTTCAGTATTGATCGAGACGCGCCGGTGAAGGGCCCCTGGCTGATGGCGGGGCTTTTGCTGGCGGCGACGGCCGCGACTTTCGGCATGAGCCTGAACAGCGATTATCTGCTCGGCGAAATCGCGTCGCCGATCATCGGCCTGATGACGCTGCATGGGTTGTTCAAGGGCGGTTTTCGCAAGGCGATCATGCTGCCGATCACGATTGCGGGTGTCGGATTCCTGATGACGAACCCGATGATTTTCGATCCGATCGTCCAGCGCGTGACAGGCGGGCCGAGCCCATTCGGAAATTACGTCGCGTGCGCCGTTGCGATCACGCTCGGCTTGTGGATTGTGGGCATTCCGGTGAAGGCGATTCGCAAGAAAGTGATCATGAAGCGGCCGGTGTTGCGGGGGACCGATCGATTTTTCGGGACGGGTATCGGTTTTGCGGAAGGCGCGCTGATGGCGCTATTGGTAATGTGGGGCGCCGTCCTGATCGAGCCGCAGGCGAAGCAAGTCGCGACGAACGCGAATGCGAAGCCTGTTCAGCGCCAGTTTGCAAGCGGCGTTTTGTCATTGATCGCCGAGATCGACAAGAGCCCGTTGGCGCCGATCGTTCGCGACGCGAATCTGCTGGAGGAGTTTCCCCAGCTGACGAAGCCGCTGGAGGCATTGCGGGCGGACGGCACAGTCGATCCTTCAAAGCTCGATCCGCAGCAGCTTGAGGGGTTGATTGACATGCTGGAGAGCGTCGGCGGCGAGCAGGGTAGCGCCGTGGCGGAGCAGTTGCGGACAGTCGAGAGGAATCGCGAGGCGCAGGCCGAGGCGTATGAATCGCTGCCGAAGCCGAGTCATTGAGGTGACAGGCGGTACATCAAGGTGAATCTCAAGGCCCCGGATTTTCCGGGGCCTTTTTTGTTCGTGCGTTTGGATCGGCGTCGCTGTCGGCTGTTGCGCGGGTCAGGCGTGCATGAGCAGGTTGTGCCAGGCGTTGCCGGTGGCGGTCGGCGTGTGGTTGTTCAAATAGAAGCGTCGTGAGTTGTCGGCGCAATTTCTCCATGCGGCTTCGTCAGTGAGCATGGATGTCAGTGATGCTGCGATCGTTGCGTCGTCGCGCGTGCAAACTCGGCCGAGAGAGTGGCGGGCGATGACGCTGTCGGGGTCGATTGTGGAGACGACGGGGACGGCGCGCGACCAGGCTTCCATGAATGTGTTGGGATAGCCTTCCCAGTCGCTGGTGCAAAGGAGCACTGAAGAGCGTTCGTAAAAGGGCGGCAGTTCGGCGTAGGGGATGAAACCGTGCAGCGTGACGTTTGAATGTCGTCTCAGCTCCGCCAACGTCGCCGCAACTTCGGGCGGCGGGTTGGGATGATCGCCTATGACATCGAACCGCACGTCGGGGCACGCCGCTGCGATGGCGGTCAGGCGATCGAGCCGTTTCTGCCTGGAGAATCGACCCACCCATAGGACGCGACGACTTGCGAATGCGCTGCTGCGATCGTCGTTCGAGAATGGATCGCCAGGATCCGGCGCGCAACTGCGGATGACGACGGCGTCGATTCCGAAGTGCGTGCGCAGCATCGTCTGCTGTTGATCGGTCTGAGCGACGACGCGATCGGCGCGGCGTAAACCGTATTTGTAGAAGGCGCGCTCGCGCCAAGTGCGTTTGCCACCGAGGCGCTGGTCGCATTCAGGATCGTTGGCGACGGAGTAGATGAAGCGTTTGTTATTGCTGTTCGCCCACATGGCCGTCTGGCCGGTTTCGACGCCGCTCGTGCGCTGGACATAAACATCGGCGTCGGCGCGGCGCATGGCAGCGCAGAGACTAGTCCAGCGGGGATGGATGAAACGCAGGCCGGGCACGCCGTCGTCTTTGCCGCACATTTTGAAGACAGCGATGCCGTCGTGTTCGACGCCATCGGGTTGGCCGTGGTCGAGCGTGACGAAGCTGACGCGATGACCGCGTTCTACGAGTTCGCGCGCAATGAGGACGCGCTGGACTTCGGCGCCGCCGATTTGGCGGATATCCGCGCGGCCGGCCAACACGGCGTAGTTGTTGGGGGCGACGAAGCAGACGCTGGCGGGTTGATTGGGCATATCGGGATCGTGAGGCGCGTGTCGCTATGGGGTTGAACGTTGCCTGGCGATGACGTCGCGGGATCGGGCAAAGAGGGCGGCGGCCCCCAGCGCGATCAGCAGAGGATCAAGTGGCATTCGAAACCGGGTTTCCGCGAAAGTGACTGCGTGCAGCGAAGTCACGATCAGAATGTAACCGACGATCAGGGTCGTGGCATAGGGACTTCGTTTGAGCAGGTACTTCCAGCGTCGAATTGCGACTGCAAGGACGCCGATGATCGCGAATCCGCTGATCGTGATGCTGAAAGTCCAGGGCGACAGATGGTATCTGAAGTTCGTCATGGCGACGCCGCCGTTTGACGTATCGATGTTTGCGGATCCCAGTGGTGTGGGGATCGGCGAGTACAGCGCGAGAACCTTGATGATTGCACGGCGAACGAACGATGCCGGTTTGGCGAGGATGTACTTCATCGCGTCGGCCTTGAGTTGCCGGTCACGAGCGAGTTCGTCGTGTTCGGGCAGTCCGAGGTTCTTCAATCTCGAATCGACTTCGGGCAGGTAGGTATCGACGTCTATGAATGGAATCAGTACGTCGGCGGCTGGGTTGTTGCCCTGGTAGAGGTTCAGACCGCTCGACGTTGTTCCGGCGGGCACGGGGGCGCGGAAACTTCGATAGAGATACATCTGCCAGGGCAGGACGATCGCGGTGAAAAGGCAGCAGGTCGTGACGACGCGGGCGATGCGGATGCCGATCGATCGATTTTCCGACTGGAAGAAGGCGGCAATCAGCAGGAGCGGAATGAGCGCGATGCCGGTTGGTCGCGTGAGCCATGCCAGGGCGGCGGCTCCAGTCATCAAGAGGAGCGGACCGAACGCGACGTTGCGCCGGGCGGCGACCGTCATGAATGTCAGGAGAAGCAGTGTGTAGAGCATCGTTTCGCGCTGGGCCAGTGCCTCCAGATGGAATGGGAAGTCCATGGCAAACAACAGCCCCGCGAAGAGGACGGCCCGCCAGTCGCGCGCGAGTCGCCCGACGAGCAGGAGCAGCACGACGAGGCAACCAGCGTCCATCGCAACGTTGGCGAGCAAGGCGCCAGACTGAGAGTACTCCTTGAGGACGATGCCCAGGCCCGCCAGGACGAGTGGGTAGGCCGGCGGCCGATAGCCGGTCGGATGTTCGCCATCAACGGAATAGACTCCTCGATTGACGAGGTTGTCGGCGATCAGGCGATAGGTCGTTCCTCCCGTGAAGCTCGTAAGGTTGCCGGTGCGTACGAATCGCAGGCCCATGATCGCGATCAGAACGATGGCCAGTGAGAACAACGAAAGCTGCCAGGCGACTCGATTGGGCGATTGCTTGTTCAACATGTTCGGAGCACTATTCGGGTTTCCACGGTTCGGCGGTCCCCTGGCGTGTCGGGGCGAGCGTCCTTCCTGCATCGGCTGATTCGGCGTTCGTCCCCGCATGTTAAGGGACCTGTTCCGATTGCGGGCATTCGGCGGTAGCGCGGAACCGGATCGGGCCGGATAGGATTACCGCGATGACACTGGACGCAAAGCAACGCAAATCGCTCGTCGGCCGTTCTCACCCGCTGAAGCCGATCGTATACGTCGGCCGTCACGGCGTGCAGCCCGAACAGGTCGCGACGATTCGAGAACATTTCAGGAACACGGATCTCGTGAAGGTGAAAATCGACGCCGAGACGCGTGAAGAGGTTGAGGGAATTGCCGCAATCCTGGTTGAGACGGTTCCCTGCGAACTCGTGGCCCGTCGCGGTCATGTGGCGATTCTCTTCTCGGATGCATCGGCGACGGACTAACGACTGTCGGGCGCTTTCGAAAGGCTCCGATCGCCGCTATAACCCCGGCATGGAGCGAAGCGAAACCTACCATCATCGTCGGCTTGATTGCGGCATCGAATTCGCAGCCCTGGAGATGCCGGGCCGCCACACGGTCGCATTGAATGTGCGCGTCGCGGCGGGCATGGTGGACGAGCACGAATCAAAGCTCGGTCTGGGCAACATTGTTGAACAGACGATCACCAAGGGGACGGATTCGAAGTCGGCGCGCGACGTGAGCGACGCGTTTGACGCCATCGGCGCACAGTTCACGGGCGGCGTCGGTCGTCAGTCGACGGTTTTTCGCTGCAGCTGTCTTCCCGAGTATCTCGATCGTGCGGGCGCGCTGATCGCGGAGGTTCTACGAACGCCGACGTTTCCCGAAGATTCGTTTGCCGTCGCCGTGCAGTTGGCTCAGCAGGAGCTGACGGCGATGGAGGACGATCCACAGGAGCTGGCCTCGCGGCTGATCGCGCGGCATGCATATGGTCCGCGTCTGGGTCGTCACGAGCTCGGCACGAAAGAGACGCTTGCCGCGATCACGAGAGACGACGTCGTCGAATACTGGAAGAACCACTACGGCGCGGCGCGGATGCAGATCTGCGTCGGCGGTGCGATCGATGTGGACGCCGTGGCGAAGGCGATCGACAAGCAGTTTCAGGGTTTCGGCAACAGATCCGCGGACGCGTTTGAGAATATTCCCGTCGAGTTCTCTGCGGGGGTTCGTCATCAGGATAAAGCGCTGGAGCAGGAGCACATTCTGATGTGCTGGCCGGGTGTTTCGGCGACGGATCCGGAGCACAGCGTCGAGCGCGTGATGCTGGGGATCCTCAGCGGCGGCATGAGTTCGCGGTTGTTTACGGAAGTGCGTGAGAAGCAGGGGCTCGTGTATTGGGTCGGCGCGTGGAACGAGCATCCGCGCGGCGCCGGCATGATGTTCGCCGGGGCGTCGACCACGCCCGCCCGCTGCGATCAGACGGCTCGGACGTTGCTTCGCGAAATCGATCGGCTGGCCGAAGACATCACGCACGAAGAGCTGGAACGTTCGAAGATCGGAATCACGGCGAAGATGCAGACGCACGGCGACATCACGCGCGCCCGCGTCGGCGAACTCAGCGGCGACATCTATCATCATGGGCGACCCATCGGGGTCGAAGAGCGCAAGGCGGAGATCGAAGCCGTCACGATTGACGATGTGCGTCGATATCTCGCGACGCATCCGCGCGACAAGTTATGCGTGCAGACGCTGGGTCCACGAGCGTTGGAGGAGTTCCGGGCATGACGCAATCCAACGGCTTTCATGAGCACACGCTCAAGAACGGTTTGCGGATCATCGTGGAGACGATGCCGCATGTGCGAAGCGCGGCGGCGGGTTTCCTGGTTCGCACGGGGGCGCGGGACGAGACGCCGGAATTGGCGGGCGTGTCGCATTTTGTGGAGCACATGTGCTTCAAGGGGACGGCGAAGCGCGGCTGGGAGCAGATCACGCGCGATTTCGACGACATGGGCAGCACCTACAACGCCTATACGTCGAAAGAACGCACAGTCTATTTCGGCTGGGTGCGCGTCGAGGATCTCGAGCGGCAGATCGAGTTGCTGGCCGACATGATGCAATCGACCATGCCGACAGAAGAGTTCGACATGGAAAAGAACGTGATCCTGGAAGAGATTGCGATGTCGGACGATTCGCTGGAGCGGAAGGTCTACGACCTGCTGCACGAGCGACTGTATCCGGGGCATCCGCTGTCGTGGCCGGTGCTGGGCACGACGGCGTCGATCACGGCGTTGTCGCGGGATTCGTTGCACGGGTACTTCGTCGATCGGTATCACCCGCGGAACATGGTGCTGATTGTGACGGGCGCCGTTGAGCCGAAGGCCGTGTACGACATGGCGCAGCGGATTTGCGGGGATTGGACGCCGGCAGAGCCGCGACCCGCGAGAACAACGCCCACCTCGGCGCTAACGGGCATTCACAAGGGCGTTGTGGATCGATTTCAGCGTCAGGCGGTCGGTGTGCTCTATCCGGCGCCGTCCGCGGCGGATGAAGATCGCGACATCGGCGATCTCGTTGCGTCGATTCTGGGCGGGCGGAACAGCCGTTTCTTCTGGAACATCATTCAGACCGGGATCGCCGCGAATGTCGCGGCGGGTCGGCTGGATTACTGCGACGCCGGGTTGATGCTGGCATTCGGGTTCACAGAGCCGGATCGGGCGGATGAGCTGCTGGACGCGATGCGGGGGCAGATCAAGAAGCTGCAGGACGAGGGGGTCACGGACGACGAAGTTCAGCGGGTACGGAATCGGGTGGCGACGTCGCTCGCATCCGAGGGGGAGGCGCCGTACTACCGGTTCTCGCAGATGATCCAGGAGATCGACGTCTTCGGCGTGCCGCGGACGGTTGAGGAGCGGTTGGCAGTACTGGAAAAGGCGACACCGGCTGTCGTCCGAGAATATCTGGCCCGCTGGCCCTTGCAGGGGGATGGGGCGGTTATCAGCCTTGGGCCGCGGGATTGGCCGGTGTAGGGAATCGTCGTCCGATAACGTCCTTGAATAAACCTGCCGATCCTCCCAATTCAATCCCGCTTCCGAAATCTCCTGCCGATGGCTTCGTATAAGAAATAGCGGACCTGCCGCGGCCTGTGGGGAATCGGGCCGCGCGCTTCGGGCCGCGTCACTTGCGCGAAGAAACACATGGATACGCCGAAACCCACTCCGAAGCCGGTCTCCGGAATGTCACTCCATCCGCCTCGCCCTGCGGGAGCGCCGAATCCGCTGCGACCGACGGCGCCCGGGCAACCGGCCCCGCGGCCCGCTTCGGTTCGACCGCCGGCGCCGAATACGGTTCGAGTCGCGCCGAAAGAGAATGCGAAACCCGCGCCACGGGATGTGCCGCGACCAGGCGGGTTTCGGCTGCTCGTCGGTTTCGTGCTCGCGCTATTGGGTGGACTGGCGATCGCCTATTACCCGGAGCCGTTTGTGAGCAACCTCGAAGCGGTGATGACGAGGTTTTACGAGGTGAAGGCCGGTGGGCTGCAGGTCCTGTCGGACTCGACGTCGGAATCGCCATATCTGGCCAAGGCCATCGTTCGAGCCAACGAATTCAGAAATCAATACGGTGCATTCGTTCGTTGGACGCCGCAGGTCGTCGGCATCGTGTGCATTCTTCTTGCGGGCTGGTGTCTGAAGAAGCGGATCGGTTTCTTTGTCGCTGCGTCACTGGCGTTCGGGATCACGATCGGAGCCCTGGCAGCCGCGTACGACTGGTTTATCCCGCCGCACTGCATCACGATGCCGGCCTTTGCGCTCGGTTACCTCGTGGAGTCGGGATTGCGACCGGCGAGCGTGACGATTCGCGGGATTGTCGGCTTTGGGTTTGTGCTTATTTCCATCGTCGGGTTGACGCTGGGCATTTTCTATCTGCCGCGATGGGGCGGCGAAGCCGGCGCGATTGCCGAGTCGATCACGCAGCACGGCCCGGCTTATCTCTGGTCGCCCCCGAAGGCGGCGACAGCCGTCTATTTCCTGTCGGCGACTTTCGTGGATCAATGGACGGATGTGGTGCTTTGGGGCGCCGTGTTGCTGACGTCGTCGATCGGAGCGGTCGTGTGCAAGGACAAAGTGCTCCGGTTTCTCTCGGCGTGCCTGATTTCAACGCTGGCGATCCTGTTGTTCAAATCCGCCCACGTTCACTGGGTCCACTTCCCAACGCTCGGCGTCGATATACCGCCGCAGCCGGATTGGAACTACGGCAACATTGAAATTTGGCAGTGGCTGGCGCTTGTGGAGCTCGTGATCGTCGCGGCGGTGCTGCTGTACAAGTCCGTCGGGGCCGGCGGTCTGACGGTCGGCGTCGCGCTGATCTGGCTCTGTTGCAGCCTGCATGTCGATACGTATGCCGGTCGTCTCAATACTGCGAGACTGCTTTCTCCGGCGGCGGCGCAGCATATTTCGTCCACGCCGATACTTCCGACAGATCCGATGCCGACATCGACGACTCGCACAGGCAGGGGGCCGATGAACCAACTGGGCGGCGTCGGGGCCGGATTGCACATGACTGAAGCGGAGATGGCGGCGGCCGTTGCGGGGGCTGCAGCCCCTGTTGGTTGGTTTTACGTAACTTCGTTCTTAATCGGGATCATCGCTGTCGGGGGGCTGCGGATGATGATCAAGTGTCCTGAGGTACGGACCTGGGTTATGTGCCTGCTCTGGTTGGGATTTGCGATTCTCGCGGCCAATGTCTATTGGCGATGGCCGGATTCGCAGCGGTTCGACATTCAGAGCGTTGCAATGACGCTGTCGTCGCATCCGGTCCATCGTACGATTGCACTTTGTCTTGCGGTTGGCGGCGCTGCCCTCTTCGGGACGTGGGCGCTGCGATGGAACAGTCGCTATCACACTTGGCTCTATGCGGCGGCAACGGCAATTTTTGCCGGTACCTTGCTCAGTTTCACTGCACTGGCCGTCATGATTCGATGGGGTGGATTCGACGCTCTGCCGGTCCAGTCGTACATTGTCCTGGCAGTCGGGCAATCGGCGTTGATGTGGGTGCTTCTGCTGCACGCCAACTTCGTGCATCCGGAACCTGCGGGTGTGAGTGCCGCGGCGCCGCAACGTCGAGTCGCGTAGTTCGCGAGTCGGTTGGACGCCTCATGATGAATCGCGTCACGGGGCCGAGAATGAATTGCCTGCCGTTTCGGGCAGGGGGCGCCGGCTACGCGAGCATGCTTGCCTTTCAGGGCAAGCATGGCACCCGGCATGGCATTGGGAGCCGATCGATTGGGCGTCTCACAGCGAATCGCTTCACCAATGTCGTTCACCTCCAGATCGCCTTACGCACGCGAAGTCTATCTTCTCGGCTTGCTCTGTTTGGCGCCGATAGCAGGCACATTCGGTTGCGTGCCGGATGGGCGGCTGAATTCGTCGGCGCGCCTCGATCGTGGCCTCGTCGTTGTGCTTCCGGGCATAGAGGGCCCAAGTGTCTGGAATCGGGATCTCGTTCTGGGGCTCGACGAAGGCGGCGTCGATTGTGCGATTCGGCGGCATGTCTGGGGCACGCCGGTGCCCGGCGGCTTCCTGATCAACCTCACGGATATCGAGCGGAATCGGCGGGAGGCGGATCGCCTGCGCGACGATCTGGTCGCGTACATGACGAAGTACCCGGGACGACCGGTTCAGCTGGTCGGTCATTCGGGCGGGGCGGGGATTGCGTTGCTGGCGACGGAGCGACTGCCGGCGGATTGTCCCGTCACGGCGATCGTGTTGCTCGCGGCGTCGGTCAGCCCGACGTACGACCTGCGGCCCGCGCTCGGCAGGACGACGCAGCGGATCCTGAACTGCTATTCGGAGCGGGATTCGATTCTGCTGGGCCCCGGGACGACGATCGCAGGGACGATCGATCGGGAATTCGGCGAATCAGCCGGCAAAGTGGGGTTCACGTCACGGCCGGCTTTTCTGCCTGTCGAACAGCGGCGATATGCCGCACTGGATCAATTGAAGTGGACACGGTCGATGGAAAAGCTCGGCAATGACGGCGGCCATTTCGGCTGGACGAATCGACGGTTCGTCCGGGAATGGCTGGCGCCAAGAGTACGCCGCTACCTCTCGCCAGATCCCCGATGACGGGATGATCTCCTTCCCGGATTGCCTCACGTTGCGATAATTCAGCGAGCTGAGATGCTTATCGAGGGAATTCCCTTCCGCGCCGGGAGTTCAAACCCATCTCCATTGGATTGTCTGCCGACCTAAATGAGGAAGGGTTCTCCGCGGAGGCACGGCCGATTCGGCATGGCCAGGAGGCGGCTGGCGAAACTGTTCGATAAGCCGGCCGGCGGGGCGATGGCGACATGTCGCGAGGGCGCGACTCTGGAATTTCGCGAATGCGGCGGATCCGGCGGCTTTGTCTTCGGGGACGGCCGCGAATATGATGTGTGTTGGGAGCGTATCGCGCAAGGACGTGCGATACCCTTAAACTGATCGACGTCCGCCCGGCCGGCGCTTCGGAGGTTATCGTCGGCGAGCGTAGCGGTAGGTCGAAAAAATGAGTGCCACGGCAACATACCGCAGGATTCTCGTTCTTGCGGCTGGCCACGATATTCCGGATGCCCTTCAGGATCGCTTTGGTCCGAGCGCGGACTTTGAATGCGTCGAATCGCTCGAGGCGGCGCAACAGCGACTGAAAGAGGCGAACTTCGAATTGGTGATCGCCGATCCGGGCTACATCGAAGCGATGTGGGCGCCGGGCGATACCAACGCGAACCTTCGATTGCTCCTCGAGACGATCGGCCAGGGCGTTTGCATTTTCGATGCGAACGGCGGGTTGCAATGGGACAACCCGCGGATGCGGAGTTACCCGCGCGATCTGGTTGATCGCATCAGCGACGCGTGTAAACGAACGTTTCGCGATCATGTCAAAGAATTCGCCAACTCGACGCCGGCGCACGCACGTGCCCGGCGTTTTAGTTTGGTGGCCGGCGACGATCAGCATTTCGACGTGACAGTGACGCCCGTCGTCGAGGAGAAGGGGCGGATCGCGCGATTCAGCGCCGTCGTCTGGGACGTCACGCACAGTCGGCGTCTGCAGCAGAAGATCGACGCGATCGATCTGGCGGGGCGCGAACTCGTGCGACTGGACGCCGAGTCGACCGCGGGCATGGATGTCGAGGAACGCCTGCGACTGCTCGAACGAAAAATCCTACGCTATCTGCACGACCTCCTTCATTTCGATAACTTCGCCGTCCTCCTCATTGATAAGAAAACGAATCGCCTGGAAATGGTCCTCCAGCACGGCATGTGCGCCGAGAGCCAGGATCTCGATATCTACGCGTCGACGGAGAACAACGGCATCAGCGGTTACGTCGCTGCGACGGGGCGCAGCTATATCTGCCACGATACGGCGAGCGATCCGCGCTATCTGCAGGGGTTGGAGCAGGCGCGGAGTTCGCTGACGGTTCCGCTCCGCCTGCACGATCGCATCATCGGTGTGTTGGATATCGAGTCGGACAAGGCGGCCGTATTCAACGAAGACGATCGGCAGTTCGCCGAGATGCTCGCGCGATACGTCGCGCTCGCGCTGAACATGCTCGATTTGTTGATCGTCGAGCGATACGAATCGACGGGGCAACTTGCCGACGATGTGATCGACGAGATTGCAGGACCGCTGAACGACATCGTGACGGAAGCGGGCACGCTGGTCGAGGAGTTCATCGGCAACGACGAGCTGCGCCATCGGCTGCATGCGATCATCGACAGCGTCGATACGATCAAGAAGAAAGTCCGCACTGTCGCATCGCCGCGCAGCGGCATCCTGGGCCGGCACGGCGACATGTCGGAGAAGGACCCGCTCCTCGAAGGGAAGCGCATCCTCATCGCCGATGATGAGGAGACGATTCGCGAGACGATCGGCGGCGTGCTTCGCGGCCATGGTTGCGAAGTCGTGCTCGCGAAGGACGGTGCGGAGGCGATCGGCTACCTCGAGTCCCAGCCCTTTGATCTGTTGCTCGCCGACATCAAGATGCCTCATCGCAACGGCTACGAAGTCTTCGCGGCGGGGCGCGATCTCTATCCACAAATCGCCGTCATTCTGATGACGGGGTTCGGCTACGATCCGAATCACTCCATCGTTCGGGCCCGTCAGGAAGGGCTGAATGCCGTTCTCTTCAAGCCATTCAAAGTCGATCAGCTCATGACAGAGATTCGATCGGCCTTCCAGCCGGCGGAATAGACCGATATCACAACGCCGATCCGGCGCTGAGGGCGCAAGATTGCGGCTCTCCGCGCGCATTTATAAGATAGGTGTTTTGCCGGTCGGCCCAAGCTCACCTGCCGCCGGGTTGCCTCGACGAGCATCCAGAGGTCGTCATTCATGAAGCTACGTTGCCCCCGTTGTGAGAAAAAGCTGTCCATCGCCGACAAGTACGCCGGTCGCGCGATTCGATGTCCGGCCTGTAATCGCGGCTTCACGGTACCGAAGTTGGAGCAGGCGGCGGGTCCGGCGGCCGAGATCGATCTCGCTGGCCTGGCGGCCCTCGAGGCGGGAACGCAGCAGCTGTCGGACGAAGAACGCGAACTGATCGAGGCTCAGGCGGCCGCCGGCGAGTCCACCGAGCCAGGCGTGCGCGTCTGCCCGAGTTGCGGGGCGAAGACGAAGTCGGCGGATACGTCGGTCGAAATCCTCTGTTCGCATTGCTGGCGGGCGATCCCGGCGACGACGGGCGGCGGTCTCGGCGCCAAGAAGATCAAGAAGGCCGTGGAGATCGGTGCGTTCAGCAAGGGCGGTTTCTACTCGGAAATCGGCAACGCCGTCAGCTATCCGCTCAGCGCGTTCAGTTCGATCATGACGGCGGCGCTGTGGGCCTTTCTTGCCGGCGTTGTGCCGGTCGTATTCATCACGGGCGCTTCGAACGTCATGACGTTCAGCAACGTCGGAACGTCGCGCGAGGGCGAGGCGGCGGATCTATCGAGCATTCCCGCGATCCTGACGATGATCTTCTCTGCGGAAATCATCTTCTTCGCGGCCGTTGCGATTCACTCGTTCTTCGACATCGTGCGTTCGACGGGCATCGGCGAGGACGGCGCACCGAAGCTGAGTTGGGCGCCCGCCACGCTCAGCAAGAGCGTTGTTTCCTACCTTGTGTTGCTTGCGTACCTGGGCGTGTCGATCTACGTCGTCGGGTTTCTGACGATCGATTTCGACATGATCGAGACGGCGCTCTCCGGCGATATGGGGAGGTTTCTAAAGGCGGGCACGCCGTTCTTCGTCGGCGTCGCGATTGTCGTGTTTCTCGTTCCGATGCAGTTGATCGGCATGAGTCTCGGCAATGTCGGCCAGGCGATGAATGTTCTGAACGTGGCCAAGTCGATCGGCAAGACGCACGTGCACTATGTCTTTCTCGTGCTGCTATTGGCCGTGTTCGGCAGTCTGTTCGTCGGCGGATTCGGCGGGCTGCTGTTCAGCTGGTTCATTCCACAAGTCTCGGAGATGGTCGAGGGGTCCGGCAAGGGCGCGCTCGGCAAAGTCGCCGTCGCGCTGCTGGCGTGGGGCGTCGTCATGGCCTGTTTCTTTTACGGGTCCTACATCCTGGCTCGGATGCACGGGCTGTTTGTGCGATCGTTCCGCAAAAAACTGATGTTCGGAACCGACTGATGCCGGCGTTTTCGGACGGCACTGCATCCATCGTCAGGCGATGTGAATCGACGGTCTAAAGTCGCCGATGGCGACGGTATGAACGTCTCATCCGTCGCATCCGCTGTCACTTCGCTCAAGGCTGCAGAGACTGCCTCGCAGATTCAGTTCGCCGTCGCGGCGAAGTCGTTGAATCAGCAGAAGGCGCAGGGCGCTGCCGTCGTGAAGCTGATCCAGAGCGCGTCTGAGAACCTGGACGCTTCGATTGCGGGCGTTTCCGATGCAGTCGGCAGCCTGCTCGACGTTGCGGGTTGAGCGATCGTTCGCATTTCATCAGTCCAGTTATGATGGCTTTTTCGTTTGAGTGCGCTACTGCGACGAGACGTTGCAGCGCCCTTACGGGCAGCGGCGTGAATTGAGTTCATTGTCGGCTACCCCAGGCAGAGCCGCTCTGTCCTCAGGGCGAAGTCACGCAAGTTGATGACAGGAAATCCGCGACAGCCGGACGCTGCCATGTGTCTCAATACCATCGACATTTCGAATTACATCGCTCTGAGGACAGAGCGGCTCTGATTGCAAGTCGCTCCGCCGTATGAGAAACGCGAATTGGCGCGTTCTATGCTCGGCGTTGCGAATTTCGGGCGTTCTCTCGCCGCTGCACTGCTTGAGAGCAGTGGCACCCGTCGCATGCCGACCTTGAGGGTCGTCATGGCACCCGGCGTTATGCGTTGCGCGTTGTTTACTCTGTGTCGTTATCGTCGCGCCCCCACCCTTGAAGAGGGTGGGCCACTCGGGCGTCCCGTCATTCCCCTATAATCCAAAATCATGATGATTCGAGAGCCAGCGTTTGCGGGGCGGTTTTACGCGGATGGCGCCGACGCCTGCCGTGTGTCCATCGATCAGTGTCTGCGGCGCGCCGAGTCGCCGGCGATGTCCGGCGGGCGTTCGATCGATGCGGATCGACTGATCGGTTGCGTGCTGCCGCATGCGGGATGGGTGTATTCCGGCGGCGTGGCGGCGCGCGTGTTGCGCGAGTTCGCCGAACGCACGCATCCGCAGGTGTTCGTCATTTTCGGGGCGATTCATGTGCCGGATGTCGGCGTGCCGTCGATCTTCGACCGGGGTGCGTGGGAGACGCCGCTGGGGTTGGTCGGTATCGACGATCGATTGAGCGAGCGCCTCATGGGGCAGACGGGTCTGCTGCGCGCCGATCCGCATGCGCATGATCACGAGCACAGCATCGAAGTCGAGATTCCGTTTATTCAGCAATTAATGCCCGAGACGTTGATCGTACCGATCATGGTGCCGCCAGACGGGAATGCGGCGGCGCTGGGGCGTGCCGTGGGGCGGACGTGTCGATCCTACGGCGTGCGCGCGGCGATCGCGTGCTCGACGGACTTGACGCATTACGGACCGAGCTTCGGTTTCACGTCGCACGGCGTCGGCGCCGATGGCGTGCGCTGGGCGCGGGATGTGAACGATCGGCGGATGATCGATCTGATGCTGGCGATGGAAGGGGAGCGGGCGGTCGAAGAAGCGATCACGAATCGAAATGCGTGCGGCGGCGGTGCGATTGCCGCGACGCTGGAGGCATGCAAGGCGATGGGCGCCCAGCGCGCGACGCTGCTGGAGCACACGACGAGTGATGAGATTGGGCGCGCGTTGTTGGGGCAGCGCGGGGATCGGGACTCGGTCGGTTATGCGGGGTTGGTGTTTGGGTAGAATCGTAGGTCGGGTCATCGACCGAATGGCATGTAGACATAACTTCTTTTACGACGCGCACTTACAAGCGGTTGCGCAATAGATGACCTCCCGTTGCAATGGTGTTGTCAAGTAAAGGCACCGTTACGACAGGAGGTCGATCATGCGTAGTTTGAGGGTTGCCGCCCGTGGGCTCAAGGGGCTTGTCGATTCCGAATGTCACTTTTCTCTTATTCCACAGGCGACCATCGATGCGATCAGTCGTGCGGTCGGGTATCGCGGCCGGCGTTGCTTTTGGACGCCGACTGTCATTGTGTGGACCTTCCTGCGACAGATCCTCGTCAGCAATTGCGCTTGCCGCGAGGCCGTCGCCATGACGATCAGCGGATCTCTCGCTCGCGATATTCAGCGACACGGCGAACCACAATGTTCGATATCCGGTGATCCCAGCGCCTATGCACAGGCGCGTGGCAGACTCCCGCTGAAGTGGTTCGAGGCACTCCATCGGCGCATCTCCGACGATGTGTGCGGTCGCGTGGGCGACACGCTGCGCTGGTGCGGACGTCGCGTTCGCATCATCGACGGCGCGACGATCAGCATGCCGGATACGCCGGCGTTGCAGGCGGCATTTCCGCAACCCCATGGTCAGAAGCCCGGCTGCGGTTTTCCACAACTTCGCCTGACGGCGATTTTCTGTCATGCGAGCAGCGCCCTGTTGGATCTGACGGTCGATGCGCTTCGCGTGCAGGAACTTCCCCTCTTGCGACGCATGCTCCAGCGGTTTGATTCCGGCGATGTCATCGTTGCCGATCGCGCCTATCAAAGCTATGCAGACGTGGCGGAATGGCGACGTCACGGCATCGACGTGCTGCTGCGGCTGAATGAAGCACCGCTTCCGAATCTGCGGCCGTTGCGCCGTCTGGACCGCAACGACACGTTGATCGTGTGGCGTCGGCCGAAGAACCGCATACGACATCTTTCGCCGGAACAATGGGCGGTGTTGCCGGAATCGATGCACGTTCGACGGGTCGAAACGACTGTGGCTGCGTACGGATTCCGCACGCAGCACATCCAGGTATTGACGACCTTGCTTGACGAGGCGGCCTACTCGGCCGAATCGATTGCCGCGTTGTATCGTGATCGTTGGATGGCTGAGTTGAACCTGCGGAGCCTGAAGACAACGCTGAACATGGAAGTGCTCCGGGGAAAGTCGCCAGATATCGTTCGCAAGGAAGTGTACATGTACGCCGTGGCCTACAACCTGATTCGTTCGTTGATGTGGCGCGCGGCGAGGAGTCGCGATGGCGATCCGCGACGACTGAGTTTCGACGGAGCGCGGCAGCGAATCACAGCGATGGCGCCGTTCCTCGAAATCCTCCACGCACACAGCGATCGTGTCGCCTTGCTACAAAGACTCCTGGAACTCGTCGCCGCCGACAAGCTCCCGAATCGACCTGACCGAATCGAGCCTCGAGCCGTCAAACGCAGACCCAAGACGTACCTGCGGCTCACCCAATCACGATCCAAAATCCGCGCAAAACTCCGAAAAACTCACGCGGCTTAGCTTCATGCCATTCGGTCATCGACCCGACGATTCGCGCGCCGTCGTGTCGGGTCGATGACCCGACCTATGCGCCTCCTGGAGAGGTTGTCGCCGCAGCGTCGGCGTGGTGCACACATGCAGACCGAGACCGACAAGCCCGCCGAGCCGATCCCGCCGACAACGCCTGAAGAGGAGCGTCGGCTTTCGAAGATTCGCCGCCGGGCGGGGTTATCGTTGTTGCTCATGTTTTCAGTACTTCCGTTGACAATATTCGCGCAGCCAATTGGGCGATTGGTCGGCGGAACGGATGTCGTCGGTGTGATCGCGTTTGTCACACTCATGATCGGGTGGGTTTTGGGAATCATGTGGGGGTTTTCGACATGCCCTCGCTGCGGCAAGAGTCCGTTCGTGCGTGGCCGGTTCTCAAGCGGATTCGCCACTCGCTGTATGAATTGCCGCCTTCCTATCTGGCGTCGGGATTAGTCGGTGTTCGTCAGCTCATCGACGCGACGATTCGCGCGCCGTCGTGTCGGGTCGATGACCCGACCTACGCGATTCGATGATAAACGTCGAATAGAAGTGTGCGGCCTTCCCTGCTGACTGACCATGCGCGATGGCGCAGGCTTCCGTCTTTTTCGAAGTCGAATCGCACGAGTCGCCGAATGACTGCGTCGTCTTCGTATCCAGTTAATTCGAGTTGAAGTGCGCCGTCATCGAGCACATTCACGTCGCCTTCATATACGGCGCCGAGATTCGACAATGCAAGACAGTGCAGCGAATTCGTGCCCGTGTGATGGTAAACGTACGTATCGAACAAGTGCTCGGGCTCGCCGCCCTGCGTCGGCTCAACGATGCGCGCGTGGATGGCCTCGACGTGCGGAATCCAATCGACGTGCGACTGAATGTCGACTCGTCTGCCGTTCATCGGAATGCCGGTGGCCGCCCATGTATGGCCGACGAGCGGTTTCAAAGCCGTCACGTGCTGCGTTGTGCTCGGTGGCGTCGCCTTGGCGTTCGCGGCGGGCGGCGTCGGTGCATCAGTGCGGACGTAGTCCCATGACGCGAGTTCGAACGGATCGTCCTCGCCGACGATTTCCAAAAGCGTGGAGCGGTACTTGTTCGGCCCGTCGAACTTCCAATCCAGGATGAGCTTGCGGCTGGGATGCGTCGGGTAATGAAGGATGTAGTCGAAACGCGCGTTGTCTCCTTTGATCGTCGCAGTGCCTTCCCCGATCATGCCTTGCCACAACAGGGCGAGCATGGCGATCTTCTTGCGGCCGGGATGCCAATACAGCACGCGGCATACGCCGCTGGTGGTTTCGCCGTCGCCGCGGGAGTTCACGGTGCGCGCAACCAGAGAGCGCCTTCCCGGCCCCCAGCCCCAGGTGTCGCTTTGGATCGCGTCGTTAATGAGGCCCAATCGCCACTCGCCCAGAATCATTTGTGCGAAATGCTCCAACGGGTTGGCGTTAGCGGCCGGCTTCTTGGGCGATGACGGCCAGGGACCCTCCCGCGTTACGTTGATGATCCTCTCGCCGTCGAGTCGAAACAGGCCACCGGAGCATCCGAGCCAGAGCACGCCGTCACGATCTTCGAAGAACTCCTGCACATGACTCCGGGCGGGTCTGCCGTTGATGATCAGGTTAGGGTCTTCAGCAAATGCTCGGAAGGTCTTTCCATCGTAGCGGCACGCGCCGGCGCCGAGCGTAGAGAACCACATGTTGCCCGATCGATCTTCCAGAATCTCAAAGATGCGGTCGTTGTTGAGGCCGTCCTTTGATGTGAAGTTTCGGAATGTCCTGCCGTTGAAGCAGCTCACGCCGCCGCCCTCGGTGCCGATCCAGATCCGGCCGAGGCGATCGCCCGCGATGGATCGCACCAGGTTGCCGGCGAGGCCTTCCTTCGTGGTGTAGCTCGTGAACGACTTGCCGTCGTACCGATGCACGCCTTCGCCGTCGGTGCCGAACCAGAGATTCCCGCTTCGATCCTGGAAGATGCAGAAGACCACTTTCGGAGTGAAACGGGATTCGGGTTCGGTGACGTCAATCCTCGGTAAGGGAAACGGCGTCCACGTCTTGCCGTCGAATCGACAAACGCCTTCGTGCGTGCCGGCCCAGATTATCCCGGCGCGATCCCGAAAGATGCACCAGACTTCGTTGTCGCTGAGACCATTCGCGATCGTGTGGTTGGTGAACTTGCCTTCGGCGTAGCGGCTGACGCCGCCCTCGGTGGCGAACCACATCGCCCCATCTGGCGCCTGGAGGATTCCCCGAATGGCGCTGCCGGCCAGGCCGTCTTTGACGCTGATGTACTTGAGAGATTCTCCGTCGTAGCGGGCGAGACCGTCGCCGTTGGTGCCGAACCAATAGACGCCGTCGCGATCCTGGAAGACTTCGCGGATGTACTCGCTGATCTGCTGATCGGCCATGTCTTTGATCGGCGGATCGGGCTTGTCGTCGATCGGTCCGACGAACGGTTCCGGCGGCCTGCGGAGCAGGGGCGGAGTGTCCGGCTCTTCATTCGGCGCGGCGAAACACGCGGGCAGGGCGATGACGAATGTTAGCGCGACAGCAATGGGCCGGGGGCATGCGTTTGAGCGGACTGGGAGACTGGACAATGTGAGACTCCTGGTTTCGTGGTCGAATCGCATGGCGATTCGACGCCGGAGGATAGGGGATGGTTCCACATTGGCGGAAAAATCTCAACGAAATTGCGAAGGGGTAGGTCGCATCACCGACCCGACGATTTTCGCGCGGTCGCGTCGGGTCGATGACCCGACCTACGGGGTGCGTTCGAGCACCGCCCAATAGCCACCGTCGTGGGATTGATCGGGGAGCGTGAGTTCGTCGCGTGTGATCGTCCACGTCGGGTTCGTTTCGACGAAGGCATCGACCTGCGCGCGGTTCTCTTCGTCTTCCAGCGAACACGTCGCATAGACGAGGCGCGTCGCGGGGCCGGCGAGGGCGGCGGCGCTTCGCAGAATCTCTGATTGAAGTTGTGTGATCTCGTTCAGCGCCTGCTGGCTCGCGCGGTAGCGGGCCTCGGGGCGTTTGGCGAGGACGCCGGTGTTCAGGCACGGCGCGTCGATGACGATCACATCGGGAGTGCGGCCGGTTTCTTCGACCAGGTCCGCGACGCGTTCGATCCTGCAAGTTTCGATGATGTGAATGCCGTGCGCGTCGGCGGCGTTGCGCACGCGCTCGAGTTTTCGCTCGTCGATGTCCGTCGCGATGACGACGCCTTCATTGTTCATCAACTCAGCCGCCTGCGTCGATTTCGTACCGACGCCGGCGCAGTAGTCGATCACGAATGTGCCGGGTTTGATGCCGGCGTTTCGCAGCGTCTTCTGTGCCGTCTCGTCCTGTGGCTGGCAGAGGCCTTCGGCGATTTCAGGGATGTCGGCGGCCGAAACGTCGCTGGGCAGTAGGATCGAGGCGCTGTCTGTCGAAAGAAGAGCTTCAATTCCGCGGTCTGTGATGCGCTTCAGCAATTCTGCGGCCGTCAGCTTGAGCGCGTTGGGACGCAGCGTGAGGCCGGCGCGTCGGATCGTCGATTCGCAGATCTGTCGGCAGCCGGCGAGTTTGAATTTGCGATTCCATCGTTCAACGAGAAATGGCGGTATGCCGTAGGCCGTCTGGAAATAAAGCAGCGACTTCTTCGCCGGATCGGGAAAGATATTGGTCGTGAATTCGACTTGTCGAACCGCGTCGAGCAGAAGCGTCGTTCGTGCGTTGAAGTCTTCTGTTCGCGCAGTCGTTTCGCCGCGATGCTTCTGCACCTGCCGCAAGACGGCGTTGGCGATCTTGGCCGCGCCGACACCCATCTTCTTCGCCTGTCGCACGCCTTGATCGATGGCCGCATGATCGGGGATGCGATCGAGCCAGCAGAGTTGGTAGATGGCCATCGCGAGCACGGCGCGGAGTCGATCGCGCAGGCCCGCCCAGCGACCGCGATAGAAACTTGCGGCAATGTGTTCGCAGGTAATGAGTCGGCGGATCGTGCCGATGGCGAGTTCGGCGGCGAGGCCTGCGTCGGCGGGTGAGAGCGGCGTCTTCTGCTGCCACGCGTCGAGGAGCTGGCCGACGAATGCCTGGCCACTCCCGGCGGCTTCGATGGCGTCGACAGCGCGATCGCGTGCGTCGCGTCGGATCGTGTCGGACTCGCTCATGCCTGCGGCTCCACTGGGAGAAAGCGATCACCGGGTCGAACGCGGCGACCGTTGACGAAATCGGGCCAGGGCATCAGGTTCTTCCCGGCGGGTTTGATTTCCAGAATTTCAATCGCGCCGTCGCGCGCCTGGACGGCCATTGTCTCGCTGATTCGGCCCAGTTCGTCATCGTTCGCGGCCGCCTGCGTTCGCCCTTCATAGGGTCGCACGCGCGCGATCGTGACGCGCTCGTCTCGCTTGCCGTCTGCGGACACGAATCGGCAGACAGCGCCGGGCCAGTCCCACAGTCCATTGATCCGACTACAGAGCGCTCGCGCCGAAAAGTCGAAGCGAATGAAGCCGTCGGACTTCTGCAGTTTGGGCGCGATCGTTGCGAGGCTGTGATCCTGCGGTTCGCCGGGTGTTTTGGGATCGGTCTCCAAGAGCTTGATCGTCTCGCGGACGGCGTCGCAGCCGATGCGTGCGAGGCGATCGTGCAGATCGCTGGACGTTTCGTCCTCATTGATGGCGGTTCGCCGCGTGATGAGGATCGGTCCCGCATCCATCTCCTTGACGATTCGGAACGTCGTCACGCCGGCCTCGCCTGACCCGTTGATGACGGACCATTGGATGGGCGCCGCGCCGCGGAGGGCGGGCAGCACGGAGCCGTGAAGATTGACCATGCCTGCAGGGAAGACGCTCTCGCGCAGCTCGCGGGCGAGGAACTGACCGAAGGCGACGACGTATCCGAGATCGGCCCTGCATTCGCGGATCTGCGCGACGACTTCCGGTGCGTTGACGTTCTCCGGCGTGATAACGGGGATGCACTCTTCGAGGGCGGCTGCCTTCAGGGGCGTCGGCGTCAGTTTCTTGCCGCGGCCCTGCGGCTTGTCGGGTTGGGAGACGACGAGCGGTATGTCGTGTCCATCACCCCGGATGGAGTCGAACGTGGGGATGGCGAATTCGCTGGAGCCGAAGAATACGATTCGCATGATGACCGGGGCGCCTCTTTGGTTGCTGAGATTTTCAAGGTTGTCGATCTGGTTGGGGATGGTAATCGAAATTTGAGGGATGGCACGTGTGGACAATGGTGTATCGCGGCGTGCGGGAGAGGATTCCCGCGGGGAGTGGGTGCGAGATAGGAATCTCGCACCAGCGTGAAGGGACTCTCGTACCGGCAGTTGCGCGCGATCCGATCATCGTGAACCCAGGGTTGAAACCCTGGGCCACCCATCACGACTCGGTCGTGGCTTCGCTGAGTTGTTCCGTATTTGTAGTGGACTCCACCGGCCGAGTCTGCAGGTCGACCATGTAGCGATAGCGGCCGCTTGTCGCCATGAGTTGTTCGTGGGCGCCTACTTCCACGATGCGGCCGCCTTCGATGACGACGATGCGATGGGCCGAGGCGATCGTGCTGAGGCGATGCGCGATGACGAAGCTCGTCCGGTCTTTCATCAGCGTCCGAAGACTCGCCTGAATGATGCGTTCGCTCTCGGTATCCAGATTGCTCGTGGCTTCGTCGAGGATCAGGATCTTCGGATCTGCGAGAATCGCGCGGGCGATCGTCAGGCGTTGGCGCTGGCCGCCGCTGAGTCGCACGCCGCGCTCGCCGATGAGCGTGTCGTAGCCGTGTTCGAGATCGACGACGAAACCATGGGCGTTGGCCTTGCGGGCGGCGTCGATGATCTCTTCGCGCGTCGCGTCGCGCCGGCCATAGCCGATGTTCTCGGCGATCGTGCCGTCGAAGAGGAACGTGTCCTGCTCGACGATGCCGAGGAGTTTGCGATAGCTGTCCACGTCGATGTCGCGCAGGTCGCGACCATCCAGTGCGACGCTTCCCTGCTGCGGGTCGTAGAAGCGCGCGATCAGATTGCAGAGCGTCGTCTTGCCGGCGCCGCTCGGACCGACGAGGGCGATCATCTCTCCCGGGGCGACGTCGAGGTTGATGTCCTGCAGGACGGGTGATTGCGAACCGGGGTATGTGAATGCGAGGTCCGTCAGCGTGATGCGGCCCTCGACGCGTGAGCGGTCCAGTCGCACGGAATCATCGCCGCCTGCCATCTCGATATCCTCTGCCATCAGATCGAGCGTTCGATCGAGACCGGCCAGGCCGTTCTGCAGCGTCGTCGCGCTTTGGGCGAGGGTAGCGATCGGGCCGAGCAGCGCCGTCAGGTAGGCGAGGAACACGACGAGATCGCCGACGGTCAATGCCTGCGCAGAAGTCAGAACGCCCTGCTTGACGAGGGCCGCATCCGTCAAAACGCGCGAGCCGCCATACCAGAGGAGGATGGCCGTCGCGAGCGGGATGAGAACGGCCCACGCGGCATCGACGCCGCGCATCCACCACCAGGCGAAGAGTTCCTGCCGCGCCATGAAATGATTGCCGGCTGTGAAGCGTGCCGTCTCGGTGCGATCGCGCGCGAAACCTCGGATGACGCGGATGCCGCCGAAGGATTCGGCGGCCTGGCTGTCGATCGTCGTTCGCGTCGTGCGAATGTCGCGCCAGAAGGGACGGATGCGTCCGACCCACGTGCGATGCGTGTACCAGACCGTCGGGATGAGTGCGAGCGAGCCGAGGAGCATTCGCCAGTCGACGAAGATGAGGACGAAGAGGCTGCCGGCGAGTTGAATGATCGCGCGCCACGGGTTGTAGATCATGGAGAAGACGAGTTCGCCGATACCGCCGGCGTCTTCGCGAAGGACACTGGCGACGCCGCCGCTCTTGATCGAATAGATGCGATGGAGCGGAAGACGAACGACGTGGTCGAAGAGCTTGCGCCGCGCTTCGACAGTGACGCGCTTGCTGACGCGCGTCGCCTGCCAGCGTCCCCACATGCCGATGAACATCGACAGCACGGACAGGACGACCATGCCGACGGCGATGGCGGCGAGCAGCATCCTGGGCGATGTGGGCAGACCGATCGTGTCGTGGATCGCCGGCGGCAACGGTCGATCGCCGAGGACGTTGTCGAAGACGAGCTTGGTGCCGTAAAGGGGGACGAGACCGAAGAGGGTGGAGATCGTCAGCGTGGTCAGTGCGAAGTACATCGTTCGGTGATGACCGCGGAGGAATCCCCAAAATTCCTTGAATAGCCGAGCAAACGAGCGATGCCGATGGGTCGACTTGATGGCCGCCGTTTCGACGGTCATGCCGCCGGCGGCGGACTTTTCGCCGGCGGCGGCGCGGGCCGGCTTTTCCGGCTTGCCGACTTTTCGGTTGCGAATCTGGCGGCGGTATTGGTCGTAGCGCCTACGGCTGGATCGATTGCTGGGCATAGGGGGGATTGTAAGCGCGTGGCGGCGGTAGTTCCTTGGGGACCCCTGGTGAGATTCCGAATGAAGGATTCGATCGCGCGGGCCGCCTTTGGGGTCCGCTTGGACTTTTTTTCCGGTTTTCTGAAAGGTTCGGTTGCCAGGTCGGCCAGTCTCCTCGGCGGCGGGGCATGGGTTCCGCCATATGAATGGACACCCACCCAGACGAGGAGTCATAAAGATGAACCGAAACCAGAGAATTATCCGATCGATGGCGTTTCTGGCCGCTGCGGCGGCCGTCTTGGGAACTGCGATTCCCTCGTTCGCCGGCCCCATATTTTCGGCGGAAACGAGCCGGATCAGCTTTCAGGCAATGCTGACGGATGGCCAGGGCGATCCGTTGCCCGATGGCCCCGTCAATCTCGCATTCACGATCTACCATCCGGTCATCGGGCCGATCGAAGGGCCGATCGCCGTGGCGACGAATGTCTCCGGCGGCGTCGTGAGCGTGATGGTGCCCGTATCGCGCAACAGTTGGGATGGCGGACCGCGCGAGATGGGAGTCAGCGTGAACGGCGGCGTCGAGATGATGCCGCGGATTCCGCTGGTTTCCGTGCCGCACGCCTTCCGGGTCGATCGCGTGGAGAACGCGGAGCTGACCAATGACGTCGTGCTCGGCGAGACGGGCGACGCCGGCACGCTGGAGGTGCTTCGGGCGGACGGCATGGTGAGCGTCGGGGCCGACGGTCAGGCGGGGCAGCTTCGCACGATCGCCGGGACGATCGCGACGGCGCTCCTGGGTAACTCGTTCAGCGGCGGCGGTTTCATGGAGCTGTACCAGGGGAGCGGCGGCATCGGTCTGAGCCTCGACGGCGATCAGGCCGTCGGAACGTCGGGCGCTGACGCCGGCGGAGCGATCAAGGGCTACAACGGTCAAGGTGTAACGACGTTCACATTGACGGCCGACGACAACGGCAACAGCGCGTCGCTGCTGACGATGCGCGATCACATCACGACGACGGTGCGGCTGAATGCCAAGGGTGCGGGCGGCGGCGGCGGTCTGACGCTCCTGAATGACAGCGGCGTCGAGACGGTCCAGCTGGACGGCGACGAGGACGACGCCGGCGAGTTGATTCTGTACGACGCAAACGGCGTCGGCACGCTCCACGCCGACGGCGATGACGGCGTGAACGGTGCGCGGCTGGCGCTGGGCAACAGTGCGCGAGAGATCTTCCGATTTGATGCGGGAACGGCAGGGGCCAGCGTGCCCGGCGGGCCGGAGATGCGCGTCTGGAATGCAAACGACGCGGAGTTCTTTCGTCTGAACGCCGTGGGCACGAACAATGGGCCGGATATGTTCCTGCGCAACGCAAGCGGCGGCAACGTCTTTTCCTTCGTGACCGATGACGGCAACAGCGGTCGGATGACGATCAATGACGGCGCGAGCGAACGCGTTGTGATCGATTCGGACAACCAGGACAACGGCGGCCGAATCCAGCTGCGATGGAATGATTCGGAAGCCGTGCGCATCGACGCGAACGGGATCGACGGCGGCGCCTACATCAACCTCTACGACAGCGGAGTCGCTGCGGTCATCCTCACCGCCGACGATGGGAACGATGGCGGCAATCTCACTCTGAAGACCGCCGATCAAGTCAGCCTGAGGGCCGACGCCGCTGACGGCAACAACAGCGCCCGCCTCACACTCTATCAGTCCGGTCAGACGGGCGTCATCATCGACGCGAAAAAGGACGGCGGCATTGGTTCCTACATGGAAATGCGAGACGCATTGGGCAACGCCCGAATCGTGTTCGACACGGACTTCGCGGGCAACGCGCGCATCATCACGGAGGAACTCCAAATCAATGGCGGCAGCGACTTGTCCGAGCAGTTCGAGATCAAGTCGCCTGCGGCAATCGAGCCGGGCAGTGTCGTGTGCATCGACCCGACGAACCCCGGAGCGCTGATCGTGTCGAACCGCGCCAACGATCGCACAGTCGCCGGCATTGTCAGCGGAGCCGGCGGAGTGCGCACGGGCATGATGATGGGGCAGTCGGGTTCCATCGCCGACGGCCGCTATCCCGTCGCGCTGACGGGCCGCGTGTACTGCAAGGTCGACATGACGAAGGGCGAGATTCAGCCCGGCGATCTGCTGACGACGTCGGACAAGCCGGGGCACTGCATGAAGGTCTCGGACCATGACGCGGCGCAGGGCGCGATCATCGGCAAGGCGATGACGTCGCCGAAGGACGGGCTCGTGCTGGTGCTCGTGAGTCTTCAGTAAGGCGTGGTGACTGCGAGACTGAGAAAGGAGATCAATCCGATGTTTCGAAAGACTCAGATCATCACAATCGTCGCCTCGATCGCCGCGGTGTTTTCCATGAGCAGCGATGCGCATGCGGGGACATACGTGGGGACCTCAGCCGAGCTGTGGCCGGACGGCATCGTCCCGTACGAGTGGGCCCCGGACATGATCGAGGACAACAAGCAGAAGGTGCTCGATGCCATGCTCGTCTGGGAGTCCGTTGCGAATATCGACTTCGTGCCGCGCAACGGTGAAGACGATTACGTGCTCATTCAGAATGCGGGGCCCAACAACGGCAGCAATGCCCGCGTTGGGCGCGGCGCCGGGGGAGCGCGAACGCTCAATATCCGCGAGGACTGGACCAACTGGTCAGAGGATGGAATCCTCTACGGCCTCTCGCACGAAGTCGGTCACATCCTGGGCTTCCATCATACGCACCAGCGACCTGATCGCGCCATGTACATCGACGTTATTGAAGAACGCATCAATGACTGCTCGATCGCCAACTTTGATATCGAGGCAGATTCTCTCGGCTGGCCGCGGGACGTGATGGACTTCGACTCTGTGATGTCGTACGGGCAGTGCATCTTCTCGACGTGCAATTACGACTTCAATCCCGACTGCGAATGCGGAGACGAAAACTGCATTCGCTGGGACGGCCACGATTGCGATATCGAATTCTGCTGCGAAGACGACGCAGTCAACTGTCGGTCGCTGGACATCCTGCCGCCGAATGAGTCGTTTCAGGGCACGATGGGACAGCGGAACCATCTCAGCGACATCGACATGCAGTTGATGCAGTTCCTCTATCCGCCGGCCAATTGGCGGTTCATGGAGAAGATCGACGGTGGCCTGTTCAACACCGGCTCGTTTCATCGACCGTTCCCGTCCATGCCGATCGCGCAGCTCTTTGCTCCGGACGACTCCGTCGTGTGGATCGTCCCGGATACGTTCGAGAATGCGGATGGTGTCTACGACAAGCCAATGCTGTACAAGGCGACGCACGGAACCGTCGTGCTCAGATAAGACAATTGAACGGCGCCGGCCCAGGCCGGCGCATTTCGGAGAATTGCGATGAATCGAACAAAACGAACACAACTTGCGATCGTCGCTCTGGCGGCGATGGTGCTGGCGGCGGGGCGGATTGCCGCCGATCAGGCGAACTGCGAAGTCATATCGAGCGGCGGCATGGTTGGAAACACGCCGGGATCCGTGATGATCGTGGGGCAGACGGCCATCGGCTTCGCGACGAACGGTGACACGGCCATGTTCGCGGGCCACGTGTACTGCCTGACGCAGGGCCCGCAAGTGGCGTGCCTTCTCGGCGATGTTGACAACAACGGTCTGATCGACGGCCGCGACATTGATGAATACCTCATGGTGTACATCGACGGCATCGGGACGCCGCAGCAGATCTGTGCGGCAAACATCGAGGTCGAGCAATTCGTGGCGCTGCTGCTGGCGCAGTAGAACTCGCTACGATTGATAGAGGTTGAAGCGGCCCCGATCCGGTGGATCGGGGCCGCTTTTATTAGGTGCAACACGGAAAATCGCGAACCTCCGTTGGCATCTGCGATAGCGCGAGTACAACCTCCCGATAGGGCAACGCCATGAACCGAACGCAGTAGCGGCAGCACCAGTCGGAGCCGCCGTGTCCTCACGGCGGAGTCATGCTCATGTACGCTGGATGATTCGCCACGCTAAGACTGCGAGCCTCTGATTAGAGCGCTCAGTTCACGGCGTTGCCCGATAGGGACGCCGTGAGAATAGCCCAGCGTTTTGAACGCTGGGATCGCTGATTGGTGATCGCCATTGCCGTGCCGTAGGTACGGCGCGACTCAGCGCAACAAGCTCATCCCGTCCCGCTGGGACGGGCCTTCAAAAACGGCCGCCAACCCCCCGTTGGAAACGGGGGGCTATTCTCAATTGATCCCTACGGGATCCCGGGTGGATACATCTGTCGCTCTTGTACAAGAGCACTGAGTCATCCCAATTTTTCGTAACGGACCTTTTCTTATCTACTGATTCATCACTGGCCGGTACACTCTGCGACAGTTTGGTGTGACACGGGAGGTCGTTCTTTGGATTCAGCAATGCTGTATCGTGCCGATCCGTCGCAAGACGCTCGTCCGATTGTCTCCGACGCTGCAACTGCGAGCTTGCGGTGGCGCTGGCGCGAATCGATCGTCAAGGATTCGAGGTCGAAAAGATCGATCGATCGACGGCTGGCGAAGATTGTCATCGGGCTGCTACTCACGCTCAATGCCGGTTGTCTGTTTCCGGAGACCGTCAATACACGTCTGTTGACCCACGAGCCGGCGCTTGAGTATCGGTTCGAGAATGTCGCCCCGGGGCCGGACAACACGGACGCAACGTTTATCTGTCTGACGCTGTCCGGCGGCGGCACGCGGGCCGCAGCGCTGGCTTATGGCGTGATGGAAGGCTTGCGTGATATGCCGGCGCCGGACGGCAGCGGATCAATGCTGGACGAAGTGGACATCATTTCGTCCGTCTCGGGCGGTTCGTTTGCGGCGATGGGTTACGGCGTATGGCGCGACGACTTTTTCGAAGGCAAATTCCGGAAGCGATTTCTGGATCTGAACCTGCCGATTGAAATCCTCCGCGTGATGCTGAATCCGATCAATGCGCTGCGCCTGCCGTCGGTCGTTCTGGATCGCACGGACGTGGCGGCGGAATACTACGACAAGCGGATTTTCGAGGGTTACAGATACGCCGACCTCATCCAGCGCGATCGTCGGCCGTTTATCGTGATCAATTCGACGAACATCTCGACATCCACGCGCGTGGAATTCACGCAAGGCGATTTCGATCTGTTGGGCTCCGATCTGGGCAGCGTGCCGGTCGGCTGGGCTGTGGCGGCTTCGTCGGCGTTTCCTGTCGTGTTCAGTCCGTTGCGGATGAAGTATTTCGAACCCGCGTATAACATGACGACGATCAACGATCACGTCATGCAGGCGAAGGGTGCGAAAGTCGAGACGCGACTCCAGAAATGGGCGAGGCAGATCGCAACGCCGGGGCCCTCAGGCCCCAACGGTCGATACACGTTGGATCATCGCCATCACAAGTATCTGTTCCTGGCGGACGGCGGGCTCGTCGATAACCTGGGTTTGCGCCACGTGATCGATTCGATGCAGGGCGGCGAGATTCGTCAGCTCGTTGACGCCGGACGGGTCAGCCGGCTGATCGTGATCACGGTCGATGCGGGCGTCGAGACGGATCTGAAGATCGAAGAGCGACCGACGTCGCCGGGGATCTTCATGCAGACGATCCAGGCGGCGTCGATCGGCGTGGACAACTACTCCGATTCACTCGTGCGGATTATGGATCATTTGATGTATGAGGAGCCGCGAATGCACCAGGCGGCCGTCGATGCCGTGCGCGAGACATGTCCGGAGGCGGTCGACGGGTTTCGACGGGATCGACCGAATGTGGAGCGAAGGTTCGTGCATATCGGATTTCACCAGATCAAGGACCGCGATCGGCGGGAGCGATTCGAGCGGATACCGACACGATTGTTTCTGCCGCAGCAGGATGTGGATGATCTAATTGCGCTTGGGCGGGAGTTGGTGAAAGAGGGAATGGCAGAGTGAATCGCGCGATTCGTTTCGGCAGGCAATTGAACGAAGTGTCGGGTGGCCCACCACTTCAGTGGTGGGGGCGCGACGATTCGTGCGCAAGATGCTCTTCGGCACGAAACAAAGTGCTCATTCATCATTGCAACGTCGCGCCCCTATCCCTGGAAGGGATTGGCTGTCTGAATCGCTCAATCGCGTAGGGACGCCATGAAGCAGGTCACGCGCAATTGCGAATCGCGAAGAACACGCAATCGGGTCGGAAAATGGAGATCGATGAACGAATTCGCATCTTCCACAACGAGCAGTCGAGCGACTGGTGCAAGTTGATACTATTCGGGGCGCTGGAGATGAACGTCGCTGCATTGCATGCTTGTTTCCGGACGCTTAGCCAAGTGAGGACATCGATCGCCCTGCACGAACAGGCATTCATCAAGCCGCTCAATGAGATCGAAGTTGTACTTGTGTCGGTTTCTCCTGAATTCGATTGTGGGAGCCCCAATACCCTCTACGAGGAACTTTTTGTTGAGAGGCCGCCGCCTCCGCGATTAATCTGGACGATGTCGAGCGAAGGCTGGGATGATGCGGCGTCTCTTATTGAGCCGTTCTTGGATCAAAGCGGGCGGCGTCCCAGCCATCAATACCTCGGAGTCAACCAATCGGTACTGATCTCGATGGGGGAATACGATGAGGGGCGGTTTGTTGAGCCGTAAGTCGCAGGCAAATCCTCACATCTGCTTTTCCGAGTGTGCGGCCCACCGCTTCGGCGATGGAGGCGCGACGATACGAGTGCAGGTAAGCTCGATGCAACATCGAATGCGTTCACTCGCCATCGCATCGTCGCGACCCCATCCCTGGAAGGGATGGGCCACCCGAGCTGCCGGCATCAACCTGCATTGATCATCGTGACCTCGGGGTTGTGAAACCCCGGGCCACGCGTTGCTTCCACTCACTACGGCACAAGCGCGTTCGCGAATCCGGTGATGTCATTGCCGTTGACAAGGCCGTCGCTGTTCATGTCGGCCTTCAGCAGCGCGACGCAATCCGTGTTGCTGCCAAGCAGCACGGCGACGAATTCGGGGATGTCCGCCACGTCCACGCCTGCCGGTGCGACGAAATCGCCGGCCTCTCCGTAATACACGTCCACGCGCGTCGTCGATGCCGCCGTCGCGTCTAGATTGCCGACGACGCGCACGCGGCCCGTCGACGGGTCGTAGCTGTCGACGCCGGTTGTTGTGCAACCGAGTGAATCCGTGCGAGTCGCTCCGAGCAGATTCGCGCCGGCGGGGATGCGAATGACGGTATCAAACGCAAGCGAGCCGCCCGTCTCGTTCGTAAACGTGTTGCCGTTGTCGCCATCGGCTTCATCGCAGGTGATGCTGACGCGGACCGACCCAACGGGGACGTTGCCGAACGACATCGTGCTCCAGCCGGTCGGCAGCTTGGGCTCAATGCGCAGAGTGTTGCCGGGCGCATCGGGTGTGTAGTCGAGGAAGAGCATCATTGAGTCCACGAAGAAGCTCATCGATTCCCACGCATTCGGCCACGCCGTCTGCAGGACGAAATCGGGCGCGCTCGGCACCAGCAGGCTGTTGCTCGGCGCGATCTGCTCGGCGCCGAAGCCGATCGGGCCCAGCCGATCGAGAAGCAGCTCCGTGCGATAGCGATGGTTGTCGATATCCCCCTTGCCGGGGTTGATGTCCTGTCGCATCGCGTAGTAGCAGCCGTACCACATCGTCGAGAGGAACCAAGGGCTGCCGTTGGCGTTCGGAGCACCGGGGTTGTTCCAGTAGCCGTCGCCCCAGTAGCGATTGATCAGATCGCCCCATTCGCCGCCGAAGTTCACGAGCGGATGGTTGTTGCCGAACGTGTCGTTGGCTATGCCGTTGAATCGATCGAAAATCAACTCGGCGCGGGCGTGGCCCGGCGGGTAGATCTCGAATGGATACGTGATGCCGGCGTGCGAAATGTCCGTGTTTTCGCCGTTCCAGACGAGTCGCGCGTCGAGCCCTGCGCGAATTGCGTTCGCGCGCGATTCGAAGAGCGCCTTGTCGCTGTGATAGCCGCAGTTGCCGGGACCGCCGGGGCAGACGTTCTGATCGAGAATGTCCGCGACTCGTGCGGCGTCTTCGAGACCGCGAATGACGGATGCGTTCGAGTAGTTGAAGACGTCGAACGAGTCTTCCCAGAGGTTCATCGAATAGACGAGATCGACGCTTTCTTCGTAGCGCAGGCGCGAGTCGTTGGTGCTGTCCTGGCTGGAAGCGAGACCGGCTTCGTAGACCTCGTCGTAGTGATCCGCGAGGAACGCGATGTCGCCCGTGACGTCGTAGATGTATTTGATGCCCCACGGATAGCACGATGTCTCATCGACCTGCGGTGTACCCCAGATCGTGAAGCCGTCGGTCGAGTACTTCTGCTTCCAGAATCCCTTGCGCCCCCAGCCTTCGGTATCGCGGAATGCGATGTCGCGCAGAAAGCGGAAAATCTCCTTTGCTTCGTTGATATGACCCGTGCGTGCGAGCGTGATGGCGGCCCAGGCGGCGTCGCGCGGCCAGATAAACGGGTATGCACCGTTGTGCATGCCGGCGATGATGCCGCCGTTCCTGCCGTCGAGATGCAAGGCCGTGGCGAGCAGACCGCGTTTGAAGGTTTCGTCGAATCGATCGTCGGGGAAGTCGATCGTCACGCCGCCATTGAGCCAGTTCGTCCAGTAGTCTTCCGTCGCCGACTGCGCGGCGGCGAGATCGCTGTTGTGGAACCAGTCGATCGCGCTATCGATCTGGAAATCGTACGTGCCCGTTGCGCCGGCGAAATCGTCGAAGCCGCCTGCGTAAATCACGTCGATCTCTTTTGCGCCGCCCGCGGGGATCGTCAGCTTGCTGCCGATCCAACCCTGGCCCTGATCGCTGCTGGAGTCGCTCCAGAAGTCCGTCGCCGGTGTGCCGCTCGCCGCGCCGACGCTGTCGCTGGTGCGCATTGCGACTGCAAGATAGATGCTGACGTTCTTGTTGTAGTCGCCGAAAGTCGTCGGATTGTATTCGCCACTGGATGACGTGAGTCGCTGCGTATTGTCATAGGCAATCATCGCACCGCGCGCCGCATCCGTGAACATGCCGTCGAAATTGTCGCCGCCGTTGAGGGCGAAGTCGGCCCAGTAGTAGAAATTGATCGTCTGCGGCGAGGCCTCGCTGTTCGTGATGATGTAGCGCTTGATGTAGAGACCGCGGTTCGGATTGGCGCCGTCGTCAAGCGGGAACGTGATGTCTTTCGGGCAGAAGTCGTATTGGTCGACTGTGATGTTCGCATTCTTCAGCTTGGCCGTCGTGTAGATGACGTTCGTGTCGTCGATGTACTGCTGAGCGTTGTTTTCGTAGCCGACGCCGGCCTCATTGCTGAGCCAGTACGTGACGCTGCCGAGGCGTATGCCGGCCATACCCTGGTTCATGTGCATCTGGCCGCGTGCGCCGGGCGGTAGCAATGCCGGAAAGGTATCGGGTCCGTCGACATATCCCTCGTTCTTTGTGCTGATGCCCTGCACGCAGCCGGCGGACGGGTAATAGACGTCATAGACCGTGCCGTTGAGGTCAAGCATCACGTTCATGTAGTTGTTGCCGACGACGCCTTCTTCGAGATAGTGCGACACAGGCGGAAAGCCCTCGTGGGGGTTCGCCGCGCCGGCGCCCGCGCCGGGCCAGGCGAGCAGGACGTCGAAGTCGAACACCTGACCGTCGCCCGCGAAGCGCTCGCCGGGTTCGGCGCTCTGCCAGGCGCCGATCTTGTAGCGAATCGTGTTGCCGTAATTCAGGGCCGCGACGGGAAAGCTGACGCGCCACCAGTCATCGCCGCCTTCATTGAATTGAAAGAAGATCGTCGGGAAGCCGCCGTTGCTTCGGAGTGCGGTCGTTGTGCCGAAGCCGGTTCCCTGGCTGCCGTTGGGCGTGTCGCCGTTTGTTGTGTAATACACGGCGACGTTGTCGTAGGTGAAGGAAGGACCAATCTTGATCCAGAGATGCAGCGTGTCCGCCTCGCGCACGACGAGTGGGTTACGCTGTGTGACGCCGACGGGCTGGCTGAAGACGTTGTCTGTCGGGACATGCGAGACAAACGACGGCTCCGCATGCAGAAGTTGGCAGGAGACGGCGATAGCGATGGCGATTGAGGCTCGATGAGCGGACATGGCGGGCCCTGATAAAACGATTTATCTAACCTGCGAAGAAAAAGGCGGAGGATTCCGCCTGACGCAGTTTGTAGCGTATCGAATTTCGTGACAGCAGGTCAAGACGACGGCGATCGTCCGATAATTACAGCCCCTGCCAGCGTGCCGGCTTGTCTGCCATCGCGAGCGTCGGGGCTCGGAATTCGTGATGGCAGGCGGTGCATGTGTCCAGCATGTTCCGCAAGTTGTTGCGTAGCGCCGGCAGATCTTCGCGATTCGCGGCGTGAACGACTTCCTCGGCTTCCAGTTTCAACCTCGTTGACATCGACGTCATCAGGCGGCGGGCTTCGTCCGTCATCGTCGAATTGTCGAGCAGTATGGGGATGAGTTGTGCATCTGCGGCGAGAGACTCCGCCATCGTTCCGACATCGCAGATGTCGCGATGGAGTTCACCCGTTATTTCGATTTCGTCCGTGATCTCGGTCAAGTGCATCGCGTGCAGCTTATTCATGATCATGCGAAGATCGGCGTTTCGAACGGCGTGGAGGCCGTGGGTGTCGGCCGTCGGGTGCGTCGAGCGATTTTCGGCCGTCGGCGTGTCGTGCGTTCCGTTGCTGCAGGCGATGCCGATGAGGCCCGCGACGCATGTCAGGCCGCCGAGCAGCCCGGCGATTGTGAAACGAGTTGAGAGTCGGTCGGAGTTGTTCGTTCTGCTTGTCATCGTCGAAACCTCCCGGGAAGTGATACGGCATTGGCGCCGCCAGCAGGCGACGATCATGCATCGGCGTCCGATGGTCCCGCCATATGGATTGTAATCCAAAAAAAGAGCATCGCATCCGGAATTCGGTGATTCGCAGGGTAAACCTGCATGTTCCCGGGGCATTTGGGACCGATTCAGGGCTGGATTGCGAAGGCGCGACGGGTCCTTAAGATGGTCCGGCTAGAGGAATATCAGCCTATGAATCGCGACGAATTTATCAGTGTTGTTTCCGGTCTGCCGCGCAGCGGCACGAGCATGATGATGAGCATGCTCGACGCCGGCGGCATTCCGCCGATCAGCGACGGCATCCGAAGCGCCGACGACGACAACCCGAAGGGATACTACGAGTTCGAGCGCGTGAAGAAGATCAAGGAGGACACGAGCTGGATTCCCGAGGCCAAGGGCAAGGCGGTCAAGATGATCTCCAAGCTCGTCGTGGAATTGCCGGAAGGCTTTGAGTATCGCGTCATCTTCATGCGCCGCCGGATGGAGGAGATTCTCGCCTCGCAGAAACGCATGATGGAACGGCGCGGAACGCTGCGCGACGACGGACCGAGCGACGACGTGATGGCGCAGTTCTTTGAGAAGCATGTGGCGGATACGCTGGCGCGATTGAAGGCGGGCCCGCAGTTCAAACTGCTCGAAGTGGATTACAACGCGATCATGACGGGCGGGGCGGAAGCCGCGATTGCCCGGATCGACGAGTTTCTCGGCGGCGGGTTGGATCGACCGGCGATGCAGGGCGTCGTGGACAAAAACCTGTACCGCCAGCGCGCGGAGTAGGCGCGCCCGTAGGGACGGAGCCACTCCAACGCTCGGACTTCGCGCCGTTCCTCGGGGACGGCGATAAACGTGAGTCGTCTGTTTGGCCCCAGCCTTCAAGGACAGGGCTATTGTTAGTTCGTCCCATCGGGATGATGAGAGAATAGGCCAGCAATTTGTTTCGTCCCATCGGGACGATGTGAGAATAGCCCAGCGATTCATCGCTGGGTAACGCGGCCTTGAAACCCGATTTCGTCCCGTGGGGACAGAATGAACTCCGCGCGCCGCGTCGCCCCCCACGGGTAAATTCGTCAACCGAATACGGCGGCCGCCGCGACGTTCGGCGAGTCATCGTGGGCATCGCGAAACTCGACGAAAGCCCGAGTCGCGCCGTACCTACGGCACGGCAATGTTGATAACCAGCTAGCAATCCCAGCCTTGAAACGCTGGGCTAGTCTCAAAACGTCCCTATCGGGACGCGGTGCTCGCGCTGCCGCAGGAGCCAATAGAGTTTCACGATATTCCGTGATGAACCAAGAAACAGGGCCCCGAAACTCACGTTTCGGGGCCCTTTGTTTTTCAAGCGTGCATAGTTGATCTGCATCAAGGCGTGACGGGCGGCAGTTCAATGGCCTGCCACTCGATGTAGCTCGCCTGACCCCATCGCTTTCGCTCGATGCGGAGGATTGAACTCGACGTCAGTTCGGCCGCCGAGTATCCGCGCGGATAGGCGGTTCCCGTTCCGTCGCACGTCATGCTGTGGAACGTCATCGTCGACGATGGATCAACGGGTGAAAGGGAAATGTCCTCGATCGCCCAGTTCGAGTTGCCCGAGTTGTCGATCTGCCCGCCTTGCGCGGACGCGCCGACGCCGAAGTCGATCACAGTGTATTCGACTGTCCGCGTACCTGCCGTGCCCGTGTGCTGATAGAACTCGACGCTCGTCGCCGACGTGAGCTGTCCGGCGACGGATGTGTAGGCAAGACCGTTGCGCGTCGTGCGGCTCTGGAACAGCAGGATCGAGCTGTTCGGATTGACGGCGCTGATGTTCGCCGTCGCCCGATTGCCCTCGTTCGCCGAACTGAAGCTCAGGCTGCCATGCTGGATCGACGCGATCTTCGACGGGTCGAATTCAACGACGGTCCAGTTGTAGTTGGTGCTCGAGCTGCCGGTATCGGCGCGTTCAACGCGGACAGTGGTCGACGAATCGACGCGCGCCGTCAGATGCGCTTCGCTGTAGTAGCTTCGGCTGTTCGAATTCGAGTCGGCCGAGACCAGTGCAAGGCAGTTCGCGGCATTGACGCTCGCGCCGATGTTAAGCGACGCCGAACCCTGGCTGTTGGAGAAAGAGCCGCTGCCGCGATAGGCCGTGAACTCGTTCCCGGCGCATTCGATGACCTGCCAACTGACCCACGAGGAGTTGCTGGAAGTCCCGCGATAAAGTCGCAGCGTGTCGGCGTCGAGCAGATCGCCGCGAACCATGACGCGATTGGCGTTGGTGTTGCCGTTCGTATAGCCCGTGCCGTAGCTGAGCAGGACGAAGGCGTGAACTGGATCGACGGGCGAGATGGCGACGTCGAGCGTCGAACCAACGACTTCAACGCGTCCTGATTGCACGAAGTAGCCGCCAGGCTGCGCGCCCGTCGGCGTGACGGCGGCTTCGTTGCTGTAGCCGCTCTCGTTGCCCGATGTGTCGACGGCCGTCAGCACGTAGTAGTAGGTCGTGCCGTTCGTCAATCCACCGTCTGCCCACGATGTCGCGTCGTCGCGATCGATTTCTTCGTACGGACCGCCGCTCGTCGTGCCGCGATAGATGACGTACTCGCTGAAATCGAACTCGGTATTGGCGTTCCACGAGAGATTCGCGCCGCCGTCAGTCGGCACGGCGACGACGCCCGTGGGGGCGGCCGGCGGGAAGAAGTCGCCGGGCGTGGCCGAGACTTCCGCGCTGTAGGCGCTCTCGCTTTGACTGTTGTAGATGGACACGACGACGTAGTAGTAAGTCGTGCCGGCGACGACATTCGTGTCAGTCCAGTTGTTGTCCTGTACGGCGCTGGCCTGCGAATAGGGACCGCCGCTCGTCGTCGAACGATAAATGCCGTAGCCGCCCACGCGATTGTCAGTGACCCAGTCCCATGCGAGGTACACGGACGAAATGGAAGCCGTTGCCGACACGTTCGACGGCGGCGGCACGGGCATTGTCGGCGTGGCCGACGCCTCGTCGCTTGTGGGGCTTTCGTCGCTGAATTCGTTGACGGCCGTAACGACGTAGTAGTACGTCGTGCCGCTGATCACATTGGTGTCGATGTAGTCGCTCATCCAAGGTGAAGCGATGATCGTGTAGGGACCGCCGGACGTCGTCGATCGATACACGTTGTAGAACTCGACGCTGTCGAAATTGTCGATCCAGTTGAGCGTCACTTTGCCTTCACCGGACGTCGCCGTCAGGCCTCGCGGACGCACCGGCGGCGGCTCGGCGATCGGCGTTGTCGTGGCTTCGTTGCTGTACCCGCTTTCGTTGCCGTTGTCGTCCCTCGCCGTCACGACGAAGTAGTATTGCGTGCCGTTGGTCAGACCGAAGACGGGGAACTCGCTCGGGTCGTCGCTGTCGACCTCATCGTACGGGCCGCCCGGCGTCGGAGAGATATAGATGACGTAGGAGTTCAAATCGGGTTCGGTGTTGTTGTCCCAGTCAAGATACGCACCCTGATCGAGCGGGAAGGCCTCGAGGTTCTGCGGCGGGGCCGGTGGAATGATCTCGTGCGGCGTCGCCGAAACCTGGTTGCTGTACGGACTCTCCTGATTCGCGTTGTCGATTGCCGAGACGACGTAATAGTACTTCGTGCCATTGACGACGCTCGTGTCGGGGAAGTCGCTGGATGTGTTCGTGTCGATCTCCGTATAGGGTCCGCCGTTGACGGTGCCGCGATAGATTCGGTATTCCTTCAAGTCGGCTTCGACGTTGTCATTCCAATCCAGCGAGACGATGCCGTCGCCGATCGTCGCCGTCAGACCTGTCGGCGCCGCGGGTACGGGATCGGCCGTCGGCATCGCGGAGACTTCGGCGCTATAACCGCTTTCATTCGACAGCGCATCAGTCGCCGTGACGACGTAGTAGTACGTGACTTCGTTCGTCAGGCCGCCGTCGAGGTACTCCGGATCCTCCGCCGTATCGACGCTCGCGTACGGTCCGCCCGAGGTCGTTGACCGATAGATGCTGTAGAAGGCGAAGTCGGAGTCGCTCACGGCAGACCACGTCAGTTGGACTTGGGCGAAGCCCGCATCCGCCGTGACGTTCTGCGGGATCGCCGGCGGCTGATTGTCGACGGGTGTCGCAGAGACTTCGTTGCTGTAGGGGCTCATCAGCGTGCCCGCATCCTCCGCCGCGATGACGAAATAGTACGTATGGCCGTTGGTCAGCCCGCCGACCAGGAAGGACGTCGCATCGTCGTTATCGACTTCCTCGTATGGACCGCCGGCTGTGAGCGAGTAATAGATGAAGTAGGAGTTGAAGTCGGGCTCCGTGTTTGGATTCCAGGTCAGATTCACGGATCGATCGCGTGGTTCGGCCGCCAGTCCCGTCGGTGCGGCAGGCGGCAGGTTAACGGGCGTGGCCGAGGCTTCGGCGCTGGCCGCGCTCTCATTGCCATTCGCGTCGCGTGCGATGACGACGTAGTAATAGGTCACGTTGTTCGTCAGGCCCGTATCGATGAGGTCGCTCGATGTGAGCAACGTCGCGTTGATCTGCGCGTAGGGGCCGCCGCTCGTCGTCGAACGGAAGACCTTGTAGCCGAGGATGTTCGGTTCGCTGTTGTCGCTCCAGTCGAGCGTGTTGAGTTGCTCGCCGGATGTGGCGATGAGATTCTGCGGTGCGGCGGGCATCGCGACGCCGGCGGTGCCGAAGTCCTCGTTGCTCGCATCGCTCTCGTTGCCCTGCGCGTTGGCGGAGACGACGTAGTAGTAAGTCGTGCCGAGTACGACAGTCGTGTCGTCGTAGTCGCTCGTCGTGCTGCTGCCGATGTTGGTGTACGGACCGCCCGACGTCGTTGAGCGGTATACGTTGTAGTGTGTGAGATCGGGCTCGGGATTGTCATTCCAGTCCACGACGATGCTGTCGGCGTCGGCCGTCGCCGTGAGGCCGGTCGGCGTACCGGGATATCCGCCCTGGACAATCCAGTTGCGCGTATCGGTCATGTAATTCGTGCGAAGGCTTTCGTCGCGGACGCGCGGCGTGTTGTCGACGACTCTCACGCTGACCGAGTGTTCGACATCGCTCAACGCCTCGTAGTCGGGCGTGAACGTCGTGTTAGTCGCGCCTGGGACGTCAACGCCGTCGACGGCCCACTGGATATCGAGATTGTGGTCGGCGGGTTGCATCGGCGTGACAAAGAATGTCGTGTCGGCCATGTAGGCGACGGGCGAGGCGGGCGTGGCGTCGTCGATCGGCGAGACAGTCTCATAGATGAGCCGCACGAGTTGTTCCACGTTGACCTCTTCGTAAGCGCCGCTGAGGGTACGCATTTTGGAGAGGTTCGAGGGGCGATAGACGCCGAATTGCGCGTAGTCGCCGCCTTCGAAGGTGTCGATGTTGGGCAGGTCGAGCCATCGGTACCATTTTCGCAGCTGCGCCGTCTGGGCCGCGGCGTCGTAAATGCTCAAATTGGCCTGGAACGGTTCGTATGTGCCGTGCGTGACGCCCGTCGTCCAGTACTCGTCGCCGAGATTGCCGAAGGAATGGCCGAATTCGTGGAGCGCGACGCCCAGGGCGAGGCCGCTGCCGCCGGGCAGCGTGCCGACATCCGCGGAGTAATATCCGCTGCCGCCGTAGGTCGTCGTATTGGCGACAGCGAGAACCTGTTCGAATTGAGGCGCGCAGGCGGCGGCGCTGCGAGCGAGGGTCGTGCTGACGAAGATGCCCGTCGACGTCGCACTGACGGACATGTTAAGGGCCGTATCGCGAACCTGTCCGATGGCGGGTTCGTCGACGCCCGATTCGTTGGAAATCACATCGACGCGATGGACGTTGAAGTAGGACGCGTATGCGGCGAAAGGCTCCTCGGCGAAGAACCCGGGAAGCAGATTGTCGATTTGCGTCGCGTAGAGCGGCAGATCGTCGACCGTGTAGCCGTCGCCGACGAAGACGAGGTCAAGGCGATTGTTGACGGGACCGTTGTCGATCAATGTGGTGGATGCCCATGTGCCTCGAGGGGCCGCCTGCGTCCCCGGGAACAGGTCCATCCAGAGGTTGATCAAGTGATCCGGATCGCGTTCTTGTTCGATCGCGCAATCGATGGCGTGCAATTGCAGTGCCTTCGCGCTCTTCGTCGGCTGGAGCGGCGGAGCGGCGACTGAGGTCCGGTGCATGGCCAGTATCGCGAGCAGTGCCGTGCAAGCGATTAAGGCGTAACGTTGAGGTAATCCGGGTTGAGTTTTCATGCGTGCTTCTCCTCAGAAAGGGCTGTGCGAGCCGGCGGATTCATGGCTGAATCTCGCATGGCGGAGATCCGGCTGCGGCTGCGCGTAACTTACGACGATGGGGGTTAACGGCAAGGTGTAATGTTGTGAATCGAGCGTTAAAATATCGCGAAGTTCCAAGTGATCGGCCGCGTGAATCGTGATTGTCCGGGTCCTGAATCGTGGACCGCCTCGGAGAGACTGGTTGTTAGCCTGAATCGCCATACGTATGGCATTTGTGTCGCCGTACGCCGATTCGGCGGGAAGGGGCCGTCGGCTGAGGGGCCGTTGTCCAAGGAGTTGGATCTCATGAAGTCGTCAACAAGTCGCGTCGTCTTCGTCTCGCTGCTCAGTGTCGTTGCGATGGGAATGGATGCATGCCCCATGAACGGGACAGGCATGACGGGCAACACAAATACGAACACGAACGCGAACACGAACGCCAATACGAACATGAATACCGGGACGCCCGCGTCCAGTATGAGCACCGAGGAACTGCAGCTGGCGATGGACGCGTTGACGGCAATCAACGTTCATCGCGCCGGAAAGAGCCTGCCCGCGTACACGTGGTATGCCGACGCCGCACAAGTCGCGTTCAATCACTGCGTCGCGATGGAGACGGGCGGATTCTTCGAACATGTCGATCCGAATACCGGCAAGGATCCGGCGACGCGCGCGCTCGATGCGGGCATCACGCACGATCCGGATGGTTCGATCGATCCGACAAGCGGCAATCCGTTTGTCGGGGAGAATCTGTTCATGGCTTTCAATTCGAGTCCGAGCGGGCAGGCGGCGGTCGATGGATGGATCAACTCACCGGGCCATCACACGCAGATCGATGCCCCGATGCCCGTCGCCGGCGCGCAGACGATGCCGGCATGGACGCATTGCGGAATCGGCGTTCGCCGAAGCGGTAACAACGTGTGGTTCACGGCGATGTTCTTCAAGAACCCGAACTAAGTCGTCGGCGCGAATCGCCTGCAGTGGCGATTATGTGCCTCGCTGGATATGTCATCGAGGGGCGATCGCCCTGCAAGGAGCTGGGATATGCAAAGCAAGGCTTCAACGGTCAATGATTACATCGCGGAACTGCCCGACGATCGCCGCGTTACGATCGAGGGGCTCCGGAAGGTCTTCAAGAAGAATCTCGACAAGCGTTTCAAGGAAGGGATGCAGTACGGGATGATCGGTTACTTCATCCCGCACAGCATCTATCCTGCCGGCTACCACTGCGATCCGCGGCAACCTCTGCCCTTTGCGGGCCTTGCATCGCAGAAGAACCACATCGGCATCTACCTGATGTGCGTCTATATGGATGAGAAGCTGTCGGCCCAATTCGAAAGCGCCTGGAAGAAGACAGGCAAGAAACTGGACATGGGCAAGGCATGCATCCGATGCAAGAACCTCGACGGCGTGGCGCTGGACGTTCTGGGCGACACGATTCGAAGTGTGAGTGTCGACGACTATATCGCCCGGTATGAATCCAACCTTGCTTCGTCGGCGAAACGGAAGTCAAAGTCTGCAAGCGGTTCGAAGAAGCCCGCGACCCGGAAGACGCCGGCTAAGAAGGCAGCCGCCAAGAAAAGCCCGAGCAAGAAAAAGTCGAAGGCGAAATAACGCAGTGCTGAACGGCGCCGCTCAATTCGCGCCGCATGACGTTGCGAGCTACGACCACCCGCATTCCGTCATATGTCGCTCCAAGTATCTCTGTGGCCGCCGGTCGCTTGCATGTTTGCGACGGAGGGGTGCACGCGCCCATCCGGCATCGGAACTCGATGTCAAAGTTGTGTCTTTTCAGGGGGCGGTCCGATTCGACGCCCGCTTCATCAGGATGGGTCCTCTGGTGCGGAACAGTTACTCAAGAGGAACAGCAAGAGTGTGAAAAACGTATTGTTGAACGGGTGAGTCAGCCGATGTTGCGCAATATGAACCATGTAAGACGAACCCGGGTAGACAGACGTTAGTCAGTACGACCGGCTCGATGTCGACGGTACGACACGTTTTGCATGTAAAATCGGAGTGAGGTCCCCCGGGCATTGAAATTGCGAAAAAGCGCTTGTTCTTTCGAATGAAATCGCGCATTATTAAGTATGCGTCCCCAACGTGAGACTTCCTTTCCTTTTCTCTACTCTCCGGCCCGAGAGTTGGGGACGCACTAAAAAAGGCCCGCCTGCAAGGCGGGCCTTTTTTATTTTCCTGTATGTCATCTCGGCGCATCGTCGTGCAAACGCCGTCACGGATCCTGACGCACGCCGCGCTCGATTCAATCAGCCTCTCGAATGGTCGTCCGTCAATGGTTGGACGCAGCCTTATGTCCGCCGCGCGTGTCGATGTATCGAAACGGAATGATGCCGCGATGTGGTGCGAGTCGTTGAGCACACGGATTCGGTCGTAGCCTGTTGAGAGAGTGCCGCGGAGTCTGTTCGCCTCGATCCTCGAATGCGTCGCTCAGCGTTGCACCGAGAATCTCCGCCAGCGCGTCGAGCTGAGTCAGGGAAACGTCACAATTGCCATTTGCCGGCCCGTGGTGTTCTCCATCATCGGGTTGCCGCGGGTCTCGTTTCCGATCAGCTTCGGCGCGGCGAATGAGGATCGCTCGCGTCGCCCGCTCGACGCAATCGTTACTCGGCCGCCAGAAGCTTGATGTTGAGCGTGCCGTGTCCACACTTGTATATTCGGTTAATGTTCGGATTCATCTGGAGCGAATCTGGCAGGATTCACTGAAGCACTCGGAACTTCGCATTTGAGGACTTGCATCGGGGCCCGCGTCGACGGTTGTTCGAATCCGCCCTACGGAGTTCAGACGTCGGACGCCAAGGCTCGGCTTTGGGGGGAGCACGCGAGACAGGTGCAAATGCTGACGACTGGACTCGAACCAGTGACCCAGGGCTTATGAATCCCTTGCTCTACCAACTGAGCTACGTCAGCGAAATCGGACAAATCTATATACACCCAGAATCACGTACGATCAAGACGAGCGGGCGTGCGACGCACGGCTGATCGCATCGGATTTCAGCGACGATCGGCGGTGTAATGGCTTGGAAAGTTGGCCGCCCCGGCGGGCTCCACTGCGGGAGCCGGCCGAGGCGGTCGAACCAAGGAGAAGTTGGGGTAGAGGAGAGGGGAAGAAGCAATCGTCCCTTCATCTATGAAGACGGCATCGGCCCGTCGAGCGGCCAGCACTTTCTTCAAGATTCTTCCGCTGCCTTCTTCAGGCGGCGTCGGCGGGCGTCACTTTCGGCGTTTTTTGCTCTTCGGGGCGGGGCGGGTCGAGTCTTGCCTCCGCCCTGGCTTCACCTGACGATCTCTCGCGAACAGATTTCTTCTTGCCTCTTGAGGGACGGAATTGACCTGGCGACCCGACAACCAAACCAGCCGTCGTGAGTTCTGCCGACACATGGCCATCGGCGCCGGTTCCGTGATCGCGGCGACGACTGCGGGCTGTGGCATTGCCCTCCCTGGTTTCGGCCCCAGGCCTTTGGCGAGCGATTGGGCGGATCGGCGGGATCGCTACGACTACCTCGTCATCGGCTCAGGTTATGGCGGCGGCATCGCGGCGGCCCGACTGAGCGCACGGGCCGGCAAGCACGTTGCGGTGCTTGAGCGTGGCCGCGAATGGCCTGTCGGCAGTTTTCCCGATGAGCCAGGGGAGGCCGTCGCGGCGACGCGTATTCCGGGCGTGAATCCGCTGGGGCTCTACGAGATTCGGGGCGGCAAGGGGATCAGCGTACTGCAGGGGGCCGGGCTCGGCGGCACGTCGCTCATCAACGGCGGCGTCGCACTGACGCCGGACGCGGATGTCTTCGACGAGCCCGGATGGCCGGCCGCCCTTACGTTCGAGACGTTGCGGCCATACTACGATCGCGCTCGATCAATTCTGGCGCCGTCACGCCATCCGCGAGCCCGATCGTTCAAGAAGTTCCGCGCAATGGAGAAACGCGCCGACGAAATCGGCGTGAGCGTCGAACCGCTGGATGTCGCCGTCCACTTCGGGGCGGACGGTTTCAACGCACACGGCGCAGCGCAGCGCGCCTGCACGGATTGCGGCGACTGCATGACGGGCTGCAACGTCGGTGCCAAGAATACGATCGCAATGAACTACCTCCCCATGGCCCGATCGAACGGTGCGGACATCTTCACGGGCATCGAGATTCTCTGGATTGAGAAACTGACCGACGGCGGTTGGCGGGCGCATGGTATGCAATACCCGGCGCTCGGAGAGCCGCAACAGATCGAGATCGATGCCGGGGCGATCGTGCTCGCCGCCGGATCAATGGGCAGCACGGAAATCCTGTTGCGTTCGCGCGAGCGCGGTCTCGTTTTGTCGGAACGGCTGGGTGAGGGTTTCAGCGGCAACGGCGACTTCTTCGCAATTGCTTATAACGGAGACGCGCCGCTTAACACATTGGGCATCGGGGATCGGCCTTTCCATCCTTGGCGGAGCAAGACGCCGGGGACGAGCGTCATCGGTGGTGTTCGCTATTCGCTGCCGGGGCCTGGCGGTGCTCGCTTCATTGTCGAAGACCTGACGTTCCCTTCGGCGCTGCTTGCCGTGCTCGCGCCGACGCTTGGGTTGATGGATGGCGAGGATACGGACAGTGGCGACGAGTCCGCCGAGATCGGTCGACGCCTGTTGGACCGACCGGCGAATCCGTATGTGGAAGATGGCGCCCTCAATCATTCGCTGGCGTTCATCGTGATGGGTCGGAGCGACGGGGCGGGGCGAATCGTTCTGAACGCCGCCGGCGACGCGGAAATCGACTGGCCCGCCGCAGAAAGTCGCGCGGACTTTTTCCAGGCGATCGACGATGAGCTGCGTGAGCATTCGAGGGCGATGGGGGCGACGCATATCTCGAACCCCGTCTGGAAATTCAGCAATCGGAATTCTCTGATCACAGCGCACCCGCTCGGCGGCTGCGCACTGGCGGACTCGACGGCGGACGGTGTGGTTGACGATTCCGGCCGCGTGTTCGATGGCGCGGGCGGCGTTCATAATGGGCTTTTTGTTGCGGACGGCTCGATTATTCCGCGGGCGCTGGGCGTGAATCCGCTGCTGACGATCTCGGCGCTGGCGGAGCGGATTGTCGAGAGAATCTAGCGCGAAATTCCGAGTCCGGCCATTCATGCCCTCGACTCGCGCGCGAGGCACATCAATCCCGGCCCTGCCTCCCGACATCGCCAAATGCGACATCATGACGTGAGTTGGAGTACAACGTGAACAACGATCTTCATCGAAAGCTGCAAGCGCTGACGTCGCCCCACGTTCATTACCTGATGCAATCAAAGTGGTGCGAGATGGAGACGGATTGTAAGTCCCAGGACGAGATCGCCTATTGCGCGGTTGATTCGAAGAAGTGTCGAAACGTGCGTGGGTTGTTTGAGACCGTCAGAAAGGCCCTGAAGTTCCCTTACCCACGGATTACCAATTGGCACGCATTCGACGAGTGTTTGGCGGACATGGAATGGATGGAACAGTACAGGGGCTGGGTGCTGGTCTTCCTCGACGCGGAGCAGCTCTTGCCGCGAGATACCGAAGCGCTGAAAGTCTTGATTGACACATTCGAGTCGATTGGACAGGAATGGTCCGAGCCACGAGACATTGGGTTAGAGCACGCCGAATTACCTCGATCATTTCATTTTGTGTTCAGTGTTGGTGATGAAGCACAGGAATGCCGGTTTGCGACTCTTGGCATATCGGCGCTTGAGTAATCGAAGGCCGCCCGCTCCGACCACGACAATTATCAGACGCCCGACGCAATCTCTGCGTCAATTCGGGAATCTGAATCGTAAGTTACATCTCGGGGAGATAGGCAGCTTGAACCGGGGCGCAGCCAGCCGCGTGGCGAGGAAAGCGCGGAGTATTCCCAGTCCCGTTACAAGCGAGGGTCGTGATGTCTACATCACGTACTTCGATGGCGCTTCTAGTTGCCATCGAACTGGTTGTCGCAATGCCGGCAACCGCTGTCACATTTGATGTCGCGGACGGAGACACAGACGGTCTGATCACCGCCATTCTCCAGTCCAACGGCAACATCTACGCCGACACAATCAACCTGGCTGCCGGCGGCACCTATACGCTGACGGCCGGCTACGTGAACGCCGGCGGTGCTTCCGGTCTGCCTTCCATCACCAGCGCTATTACGATCAATGGCAACGGGGCGCTGTTGCAGCGCGATCCGGCGGCCGCCTCGGATTTCCGCATGCTGCGTGTCAGCCTGTCCGGCAATCTGACGCTAAACGACTTGACGATCGCCAACGGCCAGTCCAACGGGAATGGCGGCGGCGCATTCTGGGTCGATGGCGGACAGCTGACGATGTCGCGCTGTACGCTCGTGAACAATTCCGCCCTGAACGCGGACGGCGGCGCGATCAGCAGCAAGAACGGCCGGCTGACGCTGACTAACTGCACGATGAGCGGTAACCATGCCGATCTGAACGGCGGCGCCGTGTACTGTCGCGACGTCGGCGGGCGCGTAACGCTCAGTGCCGTTACAGTCAGCGACAACAGCGCCGGCGGCGCCGGCGGCGGCCTATGTCTGGACAACAATTCAACGTTGAATATCAGCGACTCGATTCTCGCAAACAGCGCGAACGGCGACTGCGCGATGTTGTCGGGTGTGCTAAACGATCTCGGCCATAATCTCGTTGAGGACGGGTCGTGTTTGGCGGATCCGACCAGCTTTGCCGCCGACCCAATGCTCGGACCCCTGCAGGACAATGGCGGCTCGACATTGACCCATGCGCTTCCGGCGAACAGTCCTGCCGTGGACGCGATCCCCGTGCCGGATTGCGCGGCGGCGACCGATCAGCGAGGCCATGCGCGACCGCGTGGCGCCGGCTGCGATATCGGCGCCTTCGAAGCGGATCCGCCGCCGGGAATCTCGATCGACAGCGTTGCGGGCGTCGAATCGTCCGGCGCGCTGCAGTTCAATCTCACGCTCTCGTTCGCGGCCGATGATGACGTCCTTGTGGATTACCAGACATTCGACGGCTCGGCCACGCTCGCCGACTCGGATTACGAATCGTCAAGCGGAACGATCACATTCACGCCCGGATCGACGACGGCAATGCTGAGCGTTGCGGTGAACGACGACGCCCTGGAAGAGGCCGACGAGTCGCTCGGCGTCCGGCTGAGCAATCCCGCCGGCGCCGTTCTGGCGGTCGATACCGCCGTCGGCACGATTCTGAACGACGACGCGGCGCCGGCGCCCGAATGTCGGACGGGCGAAGTGTTTGATGCAGGCTTGGCCTGCAACGTGACGGTATCGCCCGACGACTTGCTCGCGAACAATCTACTTGTTGATGCACGCTGCGCACCAGTGACGCTGCAGCTGACTCCGGCGGGTCCGTTCGACGTCGGTACGCACAGCGTGACGCTGACGGCGACTGACGGCTGCGGTCAGGCGAATTCGTGCGACGCGACGTTCACGGTACAAGGCGGTCCCGTGCTTTCTCTCACATGCGGGACAAACTGGACGACGGCGGCAGACGCGGGACAGTGTCGGGCGACGGTCGGCGACGACTCGCACGATGCAGTCGCAACGTTGCCGTGTTCGCCGCTCGATGTACTCGTCGTCAATGATGTCACGGGCGGATCGACGCTTGCAGGCGCTGAGTTTCCTATGGGCGTGAGTGTCGTCACGTGGACATTGTCCCTGGAGGAGGGCGATGTCGATTCCTGTGAGCAGACTGTCGAAGTGATGGACACGGAACCACCAGCATTCGACTGTCCAGAGGGGCCCGTTCTTGCGGCGAATCTAACGGATTCGTTGGCGCCCGATGTGCTGGACAACTGCGACGTCGCGCCATTCGTCGAGTGCTCGCCCGCATTTCTGGGTGACGTCCCGCCCGCTGACGATGATGTCGAAGTGATCTGCGTCGCCACGGACGAATCGGGCAACACGTCGACTTGTACCTACGTTCTGCGCCGATCGGTCGCATTTGACCTCGACACGGCATTCCTGGATCTGCGGAGTGCGGTTGATGAGTTGCGCGGCGGGGGGGCACTGAGTCCATTGGATGCGCGTGTGCTGAAGCGACTGCTCAACAAGTCGCAACGGCGCTTCCAGAGCGGTCACACGACGGCGGGATGCAACAAACTGATGGCATTTAACGACAGGGTGAATTCACTGATCAATAGCGGGACGCTGACCGAGCCAAAGGCCGATCCACTGCGAGAGGGCGTCAAGCTGATATACAACAATGTTTGCCTCGACCCCGGTGACAGTGATAACAGCGGCGGAGACGAGACAGATTCAGGCGACGTTGGAGGCGAAACGCCGTCCACCGGCGGCGAAGACGGCAACACGGATTCCGGCGGCGGCAATGACAATGGCGGAGACGACGGAGCCGGCGAGATGCCGCCGGTTGTTCCCGACAAGCAATGTGGCACGACGGGCGTCACCGCGCTCGGCGTGCTGTCCCTCATGCTCGTACCGTTGCGTCCGTCGAGGCGCCGACGTCAGCTGGGACGGGTTTGCGGCAGTGAGATGAACTCGTACGGCGGGCCCTGCGATACTATTCCGACTCGACCGCCTGCATCTCGGCACGCATCTTCTCGATGTACTCGTCAATGATCGCCTTTCGGTAGTCGAGAATGTCCTGCGGCAGATCGTCCTCGCGGAGCAGGATGTCGAAGGCGTACGACTTGTCGGGGCCGGGGACCGTGATCTTGCCGACATAAGGCGATCGCAATGAGATGGGCAGCGATGTGCTCGACCCGCGCTGAATGACGTCGGACAAGCTCACGTTGATGCCGCCGCGCTGGATGGAGTAGCGAATCCCCGTGTGCGCACTGAGCAGTTCGAAGCCCTGTCGGATCGAGTTGTTCCGAAGCGCCAGCGACGTGTGCCGCGCCGTTTCCGACGGCAGCTTCAGCATCATGCCCGGCTCGAAGTTGATCGGCGTCTCCGCTCGGTTCGCCAGATCGAGAAGGATGTCTGCGAGCGGTTCATTCGTGTATTGCACTGTCACGCGGCGGGACATGTAGTTCGCCGTCTGCGCCTGCACTGTGCGAATCACGATATGATCTTCGTTAGGGAACCAGACCCAGCCGATTGCGGCGGCGGCGTCTTCAAGGACCATGGCGACCGTGCCGCCCGCGGACTTTGCCAGTTGCTCGTTCAGCAGGGCGGGGGCGTCGACCTTGCTCGTGATGCGATAGCGAATAACGAAGTCGTTGAGTGCCTCGGGCGTGTATTCCGTCGAAATGCAGCGCTGAAGCGTCTTCAGGTCATTCCACGTCGCGCGGCGATTGATGCGTTTGAGCGGTTCGCTGGCCGTGACCAGGACAGCTTCCTCGCCGATCGTATATTCCAGGCCGAGTGGTTCGAGGATCTGCGGGAGCACGGTTCGCAATGACGCTGCGCGGACATTGATCCCCTTGAGCTTCGTGTTCTTGCCCCAGGGCAGCAGATCGAGCGCGGCCGGATCGGCGTCGATCGTGACGCCGGCGGCGCGGCCGATTTCGGTCAAGGCGTCGGCGACCGGCAATTCGCTGGTCTGGAACGAGTCGATGACCTGATCGAGCGCTTGCGAGATGGCGGCGCTATTGTCATCCGCGATGACTCCCGATGCGGCGAAGTTCGTGATGACGAGCGTGAATGCGAGAGAGATTGCGAGGGTTCGCACGGAATTTCCGATGTGGAAGCCGGGCATCGTTGAAGTCCTTTCGTGCCGAATTGTGACGCCGCTGGTTGCGATCCAGCCGTGCGATATCTGCTCCGTCGAAAATCAAATAGAACGCAGACCGCCTTTCGACGGCCTGCGTTAGAAATCACTTTTTCGATCGACGCCGCTGCCTAGTAGTAGTAGGTGTCGACATCGATGACCGTCGCCGACTCCTCCGTCGGCCAGCTGCCGTTGACGATCACTGTTCCGCCCGCCATGACTGTCGGATCCTGCGGCGAGTCATCCGCCGGCGTCTCGTCGAACGACACGGCGACGCTGCCCGTGGACGTCGGCGCCGCCAATTCCACTTCGACGAGGGCCACGGGTTCGTTCACGTGAATCGGTGAGACATTCGAGCCGCCGTTCTTCGCGGGAATGCCGAATGGGCCCCATACGAAGACGGCGATCAGCGCGGCTGCCGCAAGCGGCGCCCACTTGAAGATCGCGGGCCACTTGATCGTGCGTTCGCGTTCCAATTGGGCGGCTTCATCGCGCACGGCCGTCGCGACGCGCGTGTGGAACGCGCTCCAATCGACCGGCGGCAAGGGGCGGCTGAGCGTCTCGATCAGGGCATTCGAATCGTCGTCCATCGCAACGGCTGCGTCGGCTTCCGCGCGGATTTCGGCCGTGATGTCGCCGGACAGGCTTTCCCAGTCCACGTCGTTCGGCAGCATCGCGAATCGCGCCAGCAGGGCGTCGAGCCGCACGTAGGCGGCGCGTTGTCGCGCCAGGCCTGGATCAGCCGCGATCGCTCGATCGACGATGACGCGTTCCTCGCGGGTCAGCGGATCGGCGTCGCCGCGGCTGATGAGTTCAAGGATGTCCAAGGGGTTTGTGTTCATTCTTCTATCAAATGTGCGAGTGCTTGTTTCAGCGACTTACGCGCCTGGAAAACGTTCCATTTCACCATTTCGACGCTGCATTCCATGATCTCTGCGACGTCCTTCTGGGGCATTTTCTCGATCGCGAACAGGACCAACGCCATGCGTTGCTTTTCGGGCAGGCTGTCCATCGCCTCGCGTATCGCCGTTTCGGCCTCGCTCGTCTCCATTGCCGAACTTGGCGAGTCTCCATCCGATCGGCCGGCCGAGGCGATGGCCTCCGGGACGCCCGTATCGCCCTCGCTCGTGGCGAGCGACAAGTGCGGCTTGCGATCCCGTCGATGGTTCAGCGACAGGTTGGACACGATTCGCATCAGCCACGATCCAAACAACTCCTGATCCTTCAACGTCGATAACGACCTGAAGGACTTGACGAATGCCCGCTGGCAGACGTCCTGGGCGTCCTGGATATTCCCGAGCAGGCGATACGAAACGCTGACCGCTCGGCGCTGGTATCGTTCGATCAACTTGTCGAACGCGTCCAGGCGTCCATCGAGCGTCGCGGCGACATCGGCGGCATCCTGCTGACGCTCCTGCGCCCGTGCCTCGTCCGAGATGTGATTCGCCTTGCTCATGAATAAAGACCCGCCACGCTGCGGCGGGTTAGCGTAACATGGGGGAATTCCAATTGCCTCGTCCATGTGGACGACGACCGGCACTGTCCGATATTGTCCACTCCGTGGGTGATTGACCTAACATTTTCGCCACCACGGCTTTAGCCGACGATACGATGCCCGCGGTCGGCCCGCAACCACTGGTCGGGCCGACGGCTTCAATGAAATTATCCCCCGGAAACGCCCCTGACTTGGGAGATCCCGATGGCTGCCGAATCCAATGTCAATCGACGTACGTTTATTCAAGTTTCAACGGCGGCCGTCGCGGGCGGTCTCGTTTCGCAGGATGTCCTTGCGGGCCCGGCGGCCGCTTCTGAGCGTGCGAGCGCCGGGCGTCGCCCCGTCGTAATATCGAGCGCCAACGGTCTCGCAGCCGTCGCCGAGGCGATGCGCCAGCTCAATTCCGGGGCCGACCCGCTTGATGCCGTGATTGAGGGCGTCGTCAAAGTCGAGGACGATCCGAACGACACTTCTGTAGGCCTGGGCGGGCTGCCGAACGAGGACGGCGTCGTCGAACTCGACGCCTCTTGCATGCACGGCCCCACACACAAGGCGGGCGGCGTGGCGGCGCTGCGCAATATTCGAAATCCATCGAAAGTCGCCAGGCTGGTCATGCAGCGAACGGATCATGTTCTGATCGTCGGCGAAGGCGCGCTGCGGTTCGCTAAGGCCCATGGATTCATGGAAGAGAATCTGCTGACGGACGCGAGTCGTGAGATTTGGCTTCGATGGAAGGAATCCCTGTCCAAAGACGACGACTGGCTCGAGCCGGGAGAATGGAACGGCGGCGGTAAAGGCGCAGCGAATCCGGCGGCGATACCGTTCACTTACGGCACGATTAACTGCTGCGCCGTCGATGCAAAAGGGGATATCGCGGGCGTTACGACGACGAGCGGACTGTCCTACAAGATCCCGGGGCGCGTGGGCGATTCGCCGATCATTGGCGCGGGGTTGTATGTTGACAACAAAGTCGGCGCCGCCGGTTCGACGGGGCGCGGCGAGGCGAACCTCCAGAACTGCTCGTCGTTTCAGATCGTCGATGAAATGCGGCGCGGCAATTCGCCCGAGGAAGCGTGCCGGATCGTGCTGGAGCGTATCGTAGAACACACAGAGTCGCGCCTTCGAAAGAAGAACGGCCGGCCGGACTACGATCTCAAGTTCTACGCCGTTTCCAAAACAGGCGAGTACGCGGCGGCGTCGCTCTGGAGCGGGGCGAAGTTTGCCGTCCACGACGGAGCGCAGGCAAAACTGGAAGACATGCATTATCTGTACAAGGCTGAATAGAAAGCGTCGCGGAGTCGCGTCGGATTTGATTCGGCGGGTTGCGCCGAATCTCACGTCTATCGTCGTGGGTCGATGTTCGGGTCGGAGAGTTCGCGGGCCAGGCGTTCGAACGTCGCCTCGAGTTTCATGAAGGCATCGACGACGTCGGGGTCGAAGTGCGTCCCCGTTTCCTTTTCGATGATTTCGACAGCCTTCCGATGTGACATGCCGCGCTTGTAAACGCGTTCCGTTCTCAATGCGTCGTAAACGTCCGCCAGTGCGAGAATCCGCGCCGCCAGCGGAATGTCTTGGCCGCTGAGCCCGTTTGGGTATCCGGTCCCGTCGAACCATTCGTGATGCGAGGCCGAGATCTGTTCGGCCATCTTGAGAAAACCCGAGTCCGGCGCCCGATCGAGCAATGAACGAATCGTCTCCGCGCCGACGTTTGCGTGCGTGCGCATCACGTTCATTTCCGTGTCCGTCAGCCGACCCGGTTTCAGAAGGATTGCGTCGGGAATCGCGACTTTCCCGATGTCATGCAGCGGCGCCGCGCGTTGCAGGTTCCACATGAAATCGTCGTCGATTTCGCTCGCATACCGAGGCGTTTTGCGCAGTGCCTCGGCGAGCTTCATCGAGAAGATCGTCACGCGATCGAGATGCTTGCCGGTATCGTCATCGCGATGCTCGGCGAGCTTCGCCAATGCGATGACGATGGAATCCCGCGCTTCGTCGCGCGCTTTGCGCGTCCGGACGTTCTGAATCGCCGACGCCGTACAGTTCGTCAGGAGGTTCATGAAGCCCAGTTCGTTCGAGGAGAACGGGCGTTCATGGAACCGATCCGTCAGGTTGAGTACGCCGATGACGCGTTCCGAGGCGCAGAGCGGCGTACACATCATCGGAAGGCCGCTGAAGACGCGAAGGTCCCGTTCGTCCAGGTACTTCGCGGCGTCCTGCTGACAGTTCAACACGATCGTCTCGCCTGTCATGAAGACGCGACCGGCGATGGACTCGCCGATCCCGAGCCGGACGTTTTTGCGGACCCGCTCGTCGATGCCCAGTCCCGCCGCGATGAAAAGCTCCGTCCGGTCCGCATTCGGCAGCATGACGGAGATTCGTCGGCAGAATGTCATCTCGGACGCCGTCGAAATCGTCTTGGCCAGGATCGTGTCGAGCTTTTCCGTGCGGGCAAGCAACGCACTCAGATCCAGGAGCAGGCTGAGGATCCGCGTCTGCTCGCCCAAAACGCTGCGCTCGTCCTGAAGTTCCCGCCAGATTCGATGAAGCCGCGAGAGAGATTTCACGCGCAAGTCGAACTCTTCCGAATCGAGCGGCTTGGCGAGGACCGTATCGGCGCCGGCCGCCAGCCCGCGCTTGATCGTCTCGGACTGATCATTCTCGCTGAACATGACGATCGGAATGAGCTCCGTCGCCGGTCTTGTCCGCAGCTGATCGATGACATTGCGATTGTCGGGGCCGCAAAGGGCGCCGTCCAGGATGATGAAATCCGGATTGACGATCTCGCATCGATCGAGCCCGTCGGTTGCGGACACGGACAGGTGGACGCGCCAGCCTTGGCGATCAAGGATCTCCGCGCAAGTTTTTCGCGTGTCCTCGTCTGCGTCGATCACGAGCGCCACCGGCGGGCGATCCCAGCCGAGGAACTCCCCGCCTGAGTCGGTCGCTGCCGACATGGCTGGATTGGTCATGATCGTGGTCATTGCGCAGATTGCTCCAATGCGACTTCTCCCCACGGAAGACGTTGCTTTCACTCAACCTCCATCGGGCCACGTCGGAATCTAAGTGAATAAACTGTTATTACGGTCGACTGATGGGTCGTTCCGCAAGGGCGATGTCGCGTTATTACGGTACGGATCGATGTGAATCAGCTGCCTTCGGCGCGTCGGAGGGCCCATGTTATCGGGGGGACGCGAGGATCAACGGGATTCAAGACAATCGTCTGTCTTCCGATGCGTTCTGCCAGGGTCCGCATATGGGAGCGGCGTCTGTTTCGGTTTCAGACGGGCATGACAGCCGGCATTCAACGGTCCGTGCCCTCGCCGATCCCGGCTCCGCCGAACGATTCAATCGGGACGCGGCAATGGTCCTCGATGATTCTCGCCGCATGGCGCAACTCATCGGCTGACAACGCCGTGGCGTAAGGCTCGGTCGTCTCGCGGGCAATCGTGTACACCTGGATCAATTTGATGCGTGCGCCCTGATCGATGAGTGTGCGAATCCGATCGCAGTACGCGAGGAGTTCAGCGTCCGGCGGCGGCGATCCATGAACGCGCATCCACAAGGACTGAATCACGATCGGCCGCTCGCGAGCGGCGTCGAGAATGTTCGCCAGGACATGCGATAGTGGATAGTTCGGCCGATTGATCGCCTCGTAGTACGCCTGCGTGCCGGCATCGAGCTTCGCCCAGATCTCACCGTTGGCCGCGTCCATCAGGGCGAGACCGCGCTTCACGTTGGGCTTCGTCAGGTAGCAGGCGTCCGTGATCAGAACGAGCTTCGTGTGATCCAGACCGCGAGCTTGTTTCAGCTCGGCAGCAAGCGCAACGGCTTCGTCGAAACGCGCGTACGTGGTCGGTTCTCCATCGCCGCTGAATGCAATGTCGCGCACGATCCGCTGATCGGGCGGCAAGGCGCTGATGGGCGGCTCATTGAAGATCGTTCCGTCGATCGCCCGGTCGAGGAGATTCGCGAGTTCAACCCGAACGACGTCGAGGTCGACTTTGCGTACCGCCGGCGGCGTCGAGCGATCGACCTGGCAGTAGATACAGTCGAAATTGCAGGCCTTGTCCGGATTGAGATTCACGCCGATCGACAGCCCTTTGCTTCGTCGTGAAACGACGGGATAGACGTAGGCGTTGTCGCGCCAATGCCGGTCGTGATCCTGCCAGGCGCGTTGCAGCTCGATGTTGCGGCGGGGCGTTTCCATGCTGCGATGATTGTAATTCCGATGGGATGATTGTGCCGCAGATGACGAAATTTGCCCGAATATGGTGCGGATTGCAGAGGAGCACTGCGAAAAAACGCGAGTCGTTTTGAAATCATCGGCATTGACCCGGACCGAACGAGTAACTAGTCTATGGGGGTCAGATGACGCAAAGAACTGTCGACAACCGTGATCGCCGAACCCTCCTCCAGGGTATGGACTGGCGCAAGTTGCTGCACCGGAAGTCCATCTGGCGCATCGTCTGGTTGCTGTTGTTCGCCATGCACCTTCCTGCGACAGTGAAGGTCTACGGCTCGGCGACGGCGGTTGGTGAACCCACGGCATGGTCGTCTCTGATCCTGCTCGCTGTCACGAATATCTTCTTTATTCTGGAAATCACCTTCGCCTGGTCGCTTCGCGTCCTGAGCGATCGTCGCTGCCTGATCGCGTTTATCCTGATTGTCGCATTGATGCATGCCGGCGTTCTCGATCGCGTCATGCCCGATGTGATCGCCGATCAGGGCATCGGACTGTTGCTTTTCGTCTCTACGGCCGCATCGTTCATTGCACATGTCGTGATGGCCGTTGCCCGTAGAACGCTCGAATCCTCCGATTCGGCCGGGCTCAACCGATATCTGGCGTCGCTTCGGCGCAGATACTCGCTGGGGGCGTTCGCGACCGTGCGGATCCCCAGATTCTCACCTCATCGCCGCGCTTGCGCACTTCGCGCCCCTCCCATTCGATAGCCTTACGCTCCCTCGATCCGCAGCGCGATCAATTGCGCGTTGCCCAACTGATCGCCGGAGCGGCATCCGCAGGATCGACTCTGTAACTTCGCGCGATCCGACGGTTCCTCTCGTAGGGACTGCGCTCGGCGGCTGAGAAACAAGGCGATCCCGAACCACGACAACCACTGGCGTCAGATTCTGCATCAGGTTCATGCGCGCGAAGTACCGCAGTTTGTCGGCCGCGTGCGCTTTGCGGATAACACCATGCGTATAGCATTCGTTTCTCTTGTCTTGTTGTCGGCGCCTGTCGCGCTGGCGGCGCCTTTTGAATTGCTCGTCGGCGTCGACGTAGGATTGTGGCCCGGAACGCAGCGTGATCTGGCGCCGTCTCCCGGCCCCGGCATCCCGGGCCCCGTTTTCGACGGCGATCGCCTTGTCGGCACATCCGATGTGGGGCCGACGGTCGCATATCGCGGTCTCGGTTCGCCGCTTTTTCAACCCAACGACCTCGGCACTTTGTCGTGTACCTATCGCCGCGGCAGTGTCCCGTTGGGGCCTGCGGGGACGTTGCCCCTGATCGGCGTGGACTTTCTTGGCGGCCCGTTGCTGGATCTTGATGGCGATCTCGACAATGGTTCGCGCAGCCTCGTGCCCGTGAATACCGGCGGCGGCTTCGCGACGCCCGTACGCGTCCCCGGGACGACGAGCTACATCGATCTCGAATTGAACGTCGACCTCGGCACGATCGAAATCGCCGGCTTTGAAGCAGCCGGCACCAACGAGGGCGGGCCAAGCATCGGACCGGGCATCGCGACAGTTATCCTGACGCTCGCCGGGACCGGTCCCGACGGGATGCCGACCGCCGTCGCGCCGAATCCGGCCTTCGACACGCGCGTCGGCGCCGTCACGCCGCACGGTTCACTGCCCGGCGTTTATGCGATCGACAATCTGCAGGTCGAGTTCTGGTACGACTCCATCGAGCCCAACAGTTCGACTGCGTCGGTCCTCGGCACACTGCAGCAATTCGCGAATTTCAAAGGTTGGTTGGTGGTTGCGGATTGCGAAACGGGCGAGTTTCCGACGCTCGCCGGCAGCGGAATCGGCTCGACTCAGTGGCCAAACGTGGACACGTCCGACGTGGGCGAAGTCTTCAACACGGCGCACGGTTTGGCCGGTGGTTCGGCCGTCGTCACGTCGGGGAACATTCGCGATGACTTCAGCGTCGCCGGAAACGGCGGATTGGCGATGACGGATTTCGGCGGCGATCTTGGGGCCTATCTGGACTCCGTCGTGGTTCCATTACTGGTCGATGGGCAGCAGGCCTACGTCTATCTCGAGTCAGCCTCGTTCGGTCTGAACAACAGCGGGGATCCGATTTATGGAGATACGAATTCCTACGACCTCGTCCTTATCGCTGCAGCGCCTTCATTCAACGCAGGCGCTGCACAGCCCGGCGACATGAACGGCGACGGGTTTGTCACGATCGCCGACGTCCCGCAGTTCGTTGACGCATTGCTGACCGGAAGTTCCGGCGGCGCATGCGGCGGCGATCCGGCTGACACGAATACGGATGGAAACGTAAACGGACAGGATGTGCAGGGCCTTGTCGGCCTGCTTGATTGAAATGTTTGATTGCTCGCGAAGCCCGAAGCGGCTTCGTGGGGGGAAACCAGCGGACGAAGCCGTCCGCATTTCAGGGGAATGAAAGGAACGATGATGAAGTTTGCACGAATCACACTGGCGGTTGTCGCCCTGGCCACGTTGGCTTGGACCGGTTCTGTCCGGGCGGATCGCTTCGAGTTATTGACAGGCGTCGATGCGGGACTTGCACCGGGCAGCGCGAGGTTCGTCGTGCCGCAAAGTGGCTTTCCTGGAACGTTCTACGACGGCGATCGCCTCGCGGGCACCGGGAGCACGACGGCCTCCCCATGGGTCGGATCCGGTACGCCCCTCTACACGCCGAATCAGTACGGATCGCTCAGCTTCATGTTTCGGCGCGGCAGCGTGCCGATCGGCGGCGGTCAGCAGGTGCCGGTCCAGGCGATTGAATACCTTGGCGGTCCGCGGCTCGACTTGGACGGCGATCTGAACAACGGCCAGCGCAGCCTCGCGCGACCCATCGGTGCAACGCCGGCGGAGATCCCCGGCGCCAGCAGCTTTATCGATCTCGGAATCAACCGCGGCAACAACACGTTGTCGCTCGATGGTTTTGATGCGACGGGCACCAACGCGGGCGGGGAGCCTTCTCTGCCGCCGGCGTTCGGCGTCACGACCAACGTGCTCGCGGGCACGCAGGTCGACGACTCGCAGACGGGCCCGATCAATCCGTCGTTCGACACGCGCAGCGGCGGCCTGACCGACATTGGTCCGGGCATCACGCGGATCGACGATCTGGGATACGAATTCTGGCAGGACAGCATTTCGGAATCTGCGACGCCCGCGAACGAGCAGCTCGGCGCTTTTCAGTACCTCGGTTCGATGCGCGGCTGGCTGATCGAGCGCGACGGTTCGGGCAACTTCCCGATGCTGACGGGACAGCTCGGCGGAACGATCTGGTCGGCCATTAACACAGCCGATGTCGGCGCCACGATCAATCGATCGTCGTCGGGGATGAACCTGATCACGGACGGCGTGCCGGGTGATCAGTACAGCATGTCGCCGGAAGGTCTGCCAACCGGCGACTTGGGCGCGTACCTGGATTCCGTCGTAATTCCGCTCCTGGATCCGAACGCGCAGAGCTTTGTCTATCTCGAGGCCTCCGGCATTGGGACGAACAATTCGCTGGATCCGGTGTTCAAACCGACGAACGGCTACGACGTCGTCTTGATCGGCCAGACGATTCCGGAGCCTGCGACGGGCGGCTTGTTGCTGGCGTTTGCGGCGATGGGCCTCATTCGCCGCCGCCGCTGATGAAAGAAGTACGCTATTGGGGCGTTCGGCGTCGCGTTATGTGGGTTTCGCGGCGCCGGGCCCCCATTTTTCCGATTTGACGGCAAGGGTTGATGGTGTATGGAGCGCTGGGAATGAATCGAAGACGCGCATTTACGTTGCTGGAGTTGCTGGTTGTGATTGCGATTCTGGCGATCCTGATCAGCGTATTGCTGCCTGCGATGTCGGCGGCGCGGCGACGTGCGATTCGGACGAGTTGTCAGACGAGGCTTCACGAAGTCAGTCGCGCGATCTGGGAGTATTCCGTCGCGAATGACGATCGAGTTCCATATGTCGTATCACCTATGACGAACCCCGTATTCGGTAACGCATCTGTCAGCGATGAAGCTTGCGATCCGTTCAACGCGGAGTTGTGGCCGAGCTCCCTTCAGAATCTGATGATGCCGCTCTATCTGGGGGAGCGAAAAGAGATATGGACGTGCCCGGCCGCGATCCGAGGTTGGCCGCGGCAGGATGGCCCGCTCGTCGTGACCTATCGCGATGCCGGCATCAATCAACCCAATGATTTCATCGAAAACGATCCGCAGCACTACCTGCGGCAGAATTTCGGCTTCATGGACGGCCGACCGATGATCGAGGCCCGCGTGCATTTTGGCGACGATCCGATCAAGAATGCCCAGCTCTACGGTCTGTTGCGCGGGACGTATCTGCGCGATATGGTGAAGATCGAGGGCACGAAAATCGTCGGTCCCCATGACGGCGGCATCAATGTGATCTCTCGCGATTTCGGCGTCGAGTTCCGGGATGCTAGGACGATTCAGGACGATCTTGCGCCCAACGGTCAAAGCGTCCAGTTCTGACTTGCGCGAATGACGGGCGCGAAGGAGTGATGAAATGAAAGGCACGCTCGCCCAGCCTCAGCTCATTCACTACCTGCCGATTCTGACGACGATTGTCAGCGTCCCGTTCTTCCTTGCACTTGTTCATCGCTATCGAACCAAGAAGCGCGGCGCCCATTTACTCTGGTGGGCCGCCGGCGTCTGCTGCTACGGAATCGGCACAGCGCTGGAGAGCACGATCACGCTCTTTGGGAATTCGGTACTTCTTTCGAAATTATGGTTCATCGCCGGCGCGCTGCTGGGGGGCTTTCCGCTGGCGCAGGGAACCGTTTATCTGCTCATGCGGCGAAAAACCGCGAACATCCTGACGGCGCTGACGATTCCGATCGTCGTCGCCGCGGTGATCTGCGTCGTCATGTCGCCCGTGGACATCGGACGAATGCAGCCGGCTCGACCATCGGGAGATCTCCTTGAGTGGCAGTGGATCCGATCCGCCTTCGGGCGATCGATCAACCTCTACTCCGTCATCTTCCTGGTCGGCGGCGCCGTCCTCAGCGCGATCCGCTTCGGTCACTACCAGACAACGCGCCATCGGGCGATCGGCAACGCGCTGATTGCCTTCGGAGCGTTGCTGCCGGCGATCGGCGGCGTCCTGACGAAGGTCCTCGGAATGGTCGAGGCGCTGTACGTGGGCGAATTCGTCGGTCTCTGCATGATTTGGCTGGGTTACGCCTTCTGTATTCGCCGACGAAATGGCGCTTCGGACGACGCGAACGACTTGACGGCTGTTCGTTCCGTCCTTCACACGCCGCGCGTCGTCCGAGCAAATTCCTGAAAATTGCTCCGGCGACCAGGCGGTCCTAGTCGTTATGGCTGGTCAGAATTTGTTAAGTTGTTGTAAATGATTGACTTACGTCCTTGCGGAGTGTGTGGTTTCCATGGCCGAGCGGCTGAAATTTTCTCGCAATATTAGGAATAATCCCGGTCAGGAATGAGTTTTAGGGGTGAGGGATAGGAGGCTGTCTGCGTCCGTTCCCCATCCATTTTTGAATATCTCTGGCGAATGATTGTCGGCTCGCCCATTCGCTGGGATAGGCCCACTCGGTGGTCGGATCGAGTGGGCATTTTTATGCGCCGACGATTCCCTGACGGCGACTTTCCCTCAAATTTCAGGCCCCGCCGCGTCGTTGGCGTTTTCCGCAGCTGTCGCGCAACATGCCGCCCGTAGGTAAAACGGGCATCGTCAGCCGGCTTGATGGAGCGTTGCGATGAGAAAAGCTGCCGTTCGCGGAATCGAAATGGCCTACGACGATGTGGGCGCGGGACCGATCGTCTTGTGTGTCCATGGATTTCCGCTGTCGCATCGGCTCTGGCTGCCGACGGCCGAACGTCTTTCAAAGTCGTTTCGCTTTCTGATGCCCGATCTCCGCGGATTCGGTGACTCGACGGCGACGGCGGACGCGTCGATGTCCGACTATGCCGATGATCTCGCGGCGTTTCTCGACGCGCTGAGAATTGATGGTCCCGTCGATGTGATGGGGCTCTCGATGGGCGGGTACATCGTCTTCGAATTCGTTCGCAGGCACGCGGCAAAGGCCAAGGCGCTTGTGCTCGCCGATACCCAGGCGGGTTCCGATACGCCGGAGAAGGCGAAGTTCCGTTTGGATGCGGCGGACAAGGTACTCGCCGAAGGCCTTCGATTTGTCGTCGATTCGATGACGCCCAACCTCTTCGCGCCCGACGCCTCATCGATGCTTGTAAACGAATGGCGTGACATCATGCTGGCGACGGATCCGAGAGGCGCGGCTGCCGCCATGCGGGCAATGGCAAGTCGGGCCGATTCGACAACGACATTTGCTGCTATTCATCAGCCGACAATGGTCGTCGTTGGCGAACACGACGCCATCACGCCGCCGGATGTCGCCCGCGTAATGGCCGACGGAATCGCCGGCGCGACGCTCGAAGTTATCCCCGCCATCGGTCACATGTCGCCCGTCGAAGCGCCGGATGCCTACGCGAGCATTGTTGGCGAATTCCTGGAAAAGCTGAATTGATGCGCCAGTCTGAATCGAAGCTTACAGCGTTTCGCGTATGACTTGTTGCGCCACTGCCTCGAGACGGACGGCCGTTTCGTCCAACGGGCAGTTGAGCGCGTAAACGCGATCGAGTGCGGATGCCGCGGCCCCGGCCGTCGGATCGACCGTGCCGACAATCGCGATGCAGGGCACATGGGTTCCTTGGCAGAGCCGCGCGACGGAGCCGACGACCTTTCCCATCGTGGATTGATGATCGAGTCGGCCCTCTCCCGTGATGACGAGATCGGCGTCGCCGACTTTCTCCGGCAAACCGACGGCTTCGAAGACGACATCGACGCCCGGCACCATCTCCGTTTGGCAGAACGCCAGCAGCGGCAGCGCGGCGCCGCCGGCGGCGCCAGTGCCGGGCTCATTTCGCAACGACTTGCCCGAACTGTGTTCCAGGATCGACACCCAATGCGATAATCCGCGCTCTAGTCGCTTCACCGCTTCCGCGTCGGCGCCTTTCTGAGGGGCGAACACAATCGCCGCACCGTTCGGGCCGCACGCCGGATTCAGGACATCGCACGCAATCGTGAATCGAACGTCTTCGAGATGATCCGGCGGATTGTGCCATGCAAGTCGCCAGATGCTTGACAAGTGGCCGCCGCTAACGCCGTCGAGCATCGTCTGGCCCGCGTCGTCGATCAGGCGCAAGCCCATCGGTTGGATCATCCCGGCGCCCCCGTCGACCGTTGCACTCCCGCCGAGACAAAGGATGATCTTCTCGATGCCGCTCTCTATGGCCGCTCGAATCGCCTGGCCTGTGCCGAACGTGGACGTGAGTAGTGGATTCCGCTCGTGAGGTTCCAGCAGGCTGTATCCGCTGGCTTGGGCAAGTTCGATGATAGCCGTCGTCCCGTCGGATGAGAGACCGACGGGCACCTCGATCGGTCGACCAACGGGATCGTAAGCGTGCACGATGCGCCGTTCGCCGCCGGTCGCCGAAAGGAGAACATCGAGCGTCCCTTCTCCGCCGTCGCCGAGCGGGCATTCAATTGTCGTCACGTCCGGCCGGGCGCGCGCGATACCGCGCGCAATCGCCGACGCGACGCCGCGCGCATCAAGAGAACCTTTGAAGCTGTCGGGGGCGATGACGACGCGCATCAGCAATGGCCGCCGTCAGGATTGCGGTGCATCGGCGGCATTCACGTCGTCCGAAAGGCCGTGCAGCCTGCGGTAGATCGCGCCAAGGATCTGACGCTCCATCTCGCTGTCGCGCGGCAAATCCGTCCACACTTCCTGCTGATCGGCGCGGAGGCCTGCATCGCTGTCGATCGGCGTTGCCGTGGGCAGATCGTTGAATTCGTCGTGCGTGCGGAATGCGCGATAATCCGTCGTATCGAGACGCTGGACGCGGACCTGGCAATTCGCGATGACGCCGCCGTCTCCCTGCGTCAGCCAGATTGTGCCGAAGCGCCGCATTTTGTACGTCGGCTTGAGCGCCGGATCGGTAACCCGTGCCGTGCCGCCGCGCTGCGTGAAGCTCTGCGGGCCGCCCTCGATCGTCCCCGTCGTCGCCGACGTCCTGACGGCGCCGAAATTCTCACGAATCACGATCGTCGCCGCGTCCATGCAGCTGTCCATACTGACGTTGCGAAACGTTTGCGGAGTTGCACCGCCAGAAGTACGCCGATCGGCGACGCCCGAACCCGAATTCGAACACCCTGTAGCGACCAGCGCGACGCCCGCGATGATCAACGACGGAATCCAGCCCCGACGTCGGATGATGACAGGCATGGTGGAAGAGAAAATCATGGGCGTAGCTCCCGAATGGACGCATGGCTTCCTGGCGTCGAGCGTGGACAGACACTACTTTCCATTTTGCGCGTCGTCAATGCAATTCGGAATCGGTTACACTCCCGCCTCGTATGCAGGCAAGGCAGCAACAGTTCCTCGACTTGATTGCCGGCCGGACCACCGGCCTCTTCGCCGATCTGGCCCGGGGCCTCCTGTTCGCGCTCTCGCTCGTCTATAGTCTCGTCATCCGTATTCGCAACATCTACTACGACGTATTTCCCGGGGCCGTGACGCGCGTCGGCGCCCCCGTGATATCCATCGGCAACATCACGGTCGGAGGGACCGGCAAGACGCCGATGACTGTCGAGATTGCGCAGCGTATTGTAGCGCGGAATCGTCGCGTCGCCGTCCTGACGCGCGGCTACAAGGGCGAACGCCGCGTGAAGGCGTCCGCAGCGGCCCCCGGCGGCGTCGTGGTCGAAGCGGAAAGCGACGAGGCCATGCTGCTTCGGCGAAGCTGTCCGCAGGCGATGGTTGTCATCCATCCCAAACGTGTCGCAGGTGCGAAGGCCGCGGTCGAGGCGGGTGCGGAAGTTCTCGTCATGGACGACGGTTTCCAGCATCGCAAGCTCGGCCGTAATTTCGATATCGTCCTGGTCGACGCCATTGCGCCGTTCGGATACGGCTGTGTGCTTCCGCGCGGACTGTTGCGCGAACCGCGATCGAGCCTGCGTCGTGCCGATCTGATCGTGATCACGCGCAGCGATCAAGTGACGGACAACGACCGCAAACTCCTTCGCGGCCGCATCGAGCGCATCGCGGATCGACCGCCGATCGTCGAGGCGTCGCATCGAATCGTCGAATTCGCGGATCTCCGCGGCGAGCGCATGCCGCTCGAATGCGCCGAAGCGATGCGTGCCGTGATTTTTGCGGGCATCGCGAATTTCGAGGGTTTTCGTCGATCCGTCGAGGAACTCGGCGTCGAAGTGGCGGCGGCTTACGAATATCCGGATCATCATGAATACGCGGCTGACGAAATTGCGGGTCTGCGCGACGTCGCCGAAACGCTTGAGGCCAACGCCATCCTCACGACGGAGAAAGACGCCGTGAAGCTGGAAAGCCGCTGGAAGGAAGGGACATGCCGCCTGCTCGTTCTCAAGCTGGCCATCGAGTTCGATGCCGCAGGTGATAAGATGCTTGAGACGAAGCTGGATGCACTGCTGGCCCGTTTTCCCGAACGCCGGCAATGAGACGCGCCGCGCAACAAGCGAGTGAGCCATGGCGAAACGATACGAACCCGTCGATCTCAGCAAACTCAACACTTACTCGATCCGCAATCGATCGCACAAGTTCGACGTCGAGGCCATGGCAGGATTGCCGGGGAAGGGGGCGTCGTTCGGTGCGTGGCTGGACGCACTGCCTCCGTATCTCGGCGTCAATGAACTGAGGAAGTTGATCGACGCGATCGTTGCCGCGCGACAGGCGGATCGCCCCGTCGTCTTCGCCATGGGCGCTCATCTCGTGAAAGTCGGATGCTCCACGATTCTCTGCGATCTGATCGAGCGCGGAATCGTCACCGCCATCGCGATGAACGGCGCAACGGCCATTCACGACGTCGAAGTCGCCACGCTCGGCCAGACCAGCGAGGAAGTCGGCGACACGATTCGCGACGGCAGCTTCGGCATGGTCGAGGAAACGCCCGGGTTCTTCGCCGACGCCATCGGCAAGGGCGTTGCGGCCGGGACAGGGCTGGGCGAAGCCATCGCCAACCACCTGATCGATACCAATCCGCCCAACATCGACAAATGCCTGATAGCGGCGGCAGGGCGGAAGAGCATCCCCGTCTGCGTGCATGTCGCCATGGGCACGGACACGATCCATATGCACGCCAATGTCGCGGATTCCGACATTCAGCGTCTCAGCGCGACGGATTTCAAACTTGTCTGTGCCGTCGTCGCGGATCTGGGGCCCGCGTCGAAGGGCGGCGCCTCGGGCGTTTGGGTCAACGTCGGGTCATCCGTCATCATGCCGGAAGTGTTCTTGAAGGCCATCGCCGTCGCTCGCAACCTCGGCGCGGACCTCGACGATGTGACGACGGCCAACCTGGACATGATGCGACATTATCGACCGAGCCAGAACGTGGTCGGCCGACCCGTCAAACCCGGCCACGGTCACCATATCACGGGCCATCACGAAATCATGCTCCCGCTCCTGCGAATGGCCCTCGTCGAACGACTTGGTTAGCAAGCAAGAAGCTGTGAGTTTTTGGCAAACGAACGCGACCTCTCTGTCAGCCACACCAGACATGCAGCACTCTTGGGGAGTAATTGATTGAACTGAGGCACATTCGGGGCACCGCGTCATCATTTGTGGCGGGGGACTGTCATCGTCTGCCTGCCGCGCATCTGACAATCGGCAAATCCAGTTGCTCTAACACTCGCGTCTGGCGAAACTAAGCGATTGCGGGTAGGCTCGCGGCGTGGTGCGTCGGATGGAGCCGACGGCGCGGTCAGCCAAGCGCTACAGGACTCATGTCGAACCATTCTCGTCCAGCCGTCTTCGTCGATCGCGACAACACGCTGATAGCGGATCCGGGATACTTGCGCGATCCCAACCAGATCCGCATTCTCCCAGGCGTTCCCGACGCGGTGAAGCGCCTCCGCGAGGCCGGATTCGTCGTCGTCATCGTGACCAACCAGTCGGGCGTTGCACGCGGGTACTTCACGGAAAACGAGCTTCGGATCGTCCACGAGCGGCTTCAGGAACTGCTGGCGGAAAAGGGCGCGGCCGTCGATGCGATCTACTATTGCCCGTTTCTGCCGGGCCGGGCCGCCGTCGTCGAGGAATATCGCGACGACAGTGAGTTACGCAAACCCAAGCCCGGAATGATCCTCAAGGCTGCCGAGGATATGAGGCTGGACGTCACCCAGTCCTGGATGGTCGGCGATTCCGCGCGCGACGTTCAGGCCGGCAACGCGGCAGGCTGTCGGACGATTCTGCTCGGCAGCGGTGCGACAGATCCCGACGCCCGGCCGCACCATACGATGTCGAACTTCCCCGCTGCGGCCGACTTTATTCTCCGCGAATCCAAACGGGTCGCCGAGATGAAGGCCGTCCTGGACGCCGCGCGGCGAGAAAGCGAACGAGCGCCAAAGCGGGAATCCGTGAGCGTCTCGTCACGACGACCGATCGAACCGGCGGCGCCGCCTGTCCCGACGCCCATTCAGGAAAAGAAAGACGATCGTCGCAATACGACGGTCGATGATCGATCATCCCCGCGATCTGAGTCAGAGGTCGCGAAAACGGAGCCCAGTTCCATGGAAAGCTCGACGGCGAGAACGGACACCGCAAAGACCGACCCGCGCTCAGACGGCGCGTCGCCGGCCGAATCAGACGTGCGGCCGGCCGTCGATCATGCGCGACAGGCCCTCGACAGGCCCAGACAGGTTCGCGCGGCGGACAGCCCCTTCGAAGTGCTTGACGAGATTCTCGACGAAGTTCGGGCCATGCGGCGCGAGCGGAACTTCACGGAGTTTTCCATCGCCCAACTCGCCGGCGCGATCGCCCAGGCCTTCGCCATCTGCGCCGTCTGCTTCGGTCTCTACTGGGCGATCAATAATGACCCCAACGGGTCGACGCTCGCACTTCTCACTGGCATCGCCTTTCAGCTCATGGCGCTCACGGGCTTCCTCGCCGGCAAACGGCGATAGACGACAAACGCTGCGGCACGTTCTTCCACAGTCGCCAAATCCTCTCGGCGACGTGTTCCGTCAGAGCCGCCATATGCTCACGGCGACGTGTTCCGTTAGAGCCGCCGTGTCCTCACGGCGGAGTACGACGAGGCGTAAGCAACGATTGATCACTACGCATCGCCCGTTCGAGCGTCCTGCCGGAAGCGCTCCGTCTGCGCGATTGACTCCGCAATAATCTCGATGAAGTGCCGCGGCGTTGCGCCCGTGTGATGCGCGATCTGGTGCCGACAAGAGAAACCGCTGACTGCAATCTGCGCATCGGGATCGGATCGCACCGCCGGAAAGAGCCGACTCTCTCCGATCGCCGTCGAAACATCGTAATGCTCGCGTTCGTGACCGAACGATCCTGCCATGCCGCAGCAGCCGCTGTTGATCTCTTCGACGTCCAGGTTGAACCGGCGAAGTACCGCCAACGTGTCGGCGGTACCGATCATCGCCTTTTGATGGCAATGGCCGTGGAAACGTACCCGCGCGGGACTCGGGACCTTCGCGTGCCTCTCGATCGTCACCTCGGGCAATTCCGTGAGGAACGTTTCGATCATCTTTGCACGTTCAGCCACACGCCGAGCGGCGGGCTTACGAATAAGTTGCGGCATCTCGTCGACGAGCGTGAATAAGCAACTCGGCTCCGTGCCGACGATCGTGACTTCGTCTGTAAGCAACGGCGACAATACTTGAACAGTCGCGTCGAGCTGCTCGCGGGCAATGTCCAGCATCCCCTTGCTGATCGCGGGCCGACCACAGCAGACAGGCGGCGGGACAACGACTTCGCAACCAAATGCCTCCAACGCATGGACCGTCGCACGGCCGACGTCCGGCGTGAATAAATCCGTCCATGTGTCGACGAAGTAGACCACGCGACGGGCGCCGGCGTTCGGCTTCGTCGCTAGACGATGCGAACTGAACCAGTCGCGAAACGTCTGCCGCGCCAGCAATGGCGGCGCCACACGCCGATCAATGCCCAGAAGCTGATCCGCAAACTGTCGCGCTGCCGCCGACTGTGCGATGGCGTTTGCCAGCCGAGGCGCCCTGCTGCCGATGCGGGCGAGCGTCGCCGTGTGCGCAATCAGCCGGCTGCGCAGCGGTGCACCGTTCGCCAGATGCCTGCGATGCTGCCATTCCGCCTTGAGCCGCGCCATATCGACGCCCGTTGGGCACTCAGTCTTGCACGCTTTGCAACTGATACAGAGGTCCATGACTTCGTCGAGCGCCGGATCGTCGAGATCGGCCAGCAGCGGGCGATTGCTCATCGCGATGCGCAGAGCATTGGCCCGGGCTCGCGTCGTATGCAATTCATCGCCTGTGCCCTCGTACGAAGGACACATCGTTCCGACATGCTTCTGCCGGCATTGACCGACGCCGCTGCACATGCCGGCCAAGCCCGTCATGCCGCCGTGCGACGAGAAGTCGAGAGCTGTTTCGTTGCCTGCGATTCTGATCGGTGTAAATGAGGCGCCATACCGCAGATGTTCCGTCATTCGCGGCGGATCCACGATTTTCCCGGGGTTGAGAATGTTCTGCGGATCGAATGTCTGCTTGATCGTACGAAACGCGTCGACGAGCCGGGCGCCATAGAGCACCTCGATCCACTCTGAGCGAAGCAGTCCGTCGCCGTGCTCACCCGTCATCGTGCCGCCGAATTCGAACGCGAGCGAACTGACGCGCTCGGCGATTCGGCGCATTCGCGCCACGTCGTCTCGATTCTTGAGGTTGAGCACCGGTCGCACGTGCAGGCAGCCGACGCTGGCGTGGGCGTAGTAGCCGGCCTGATCCACGTTCTCACTCGTCAGGATTTGGGAAAACCGCGCGATGTAGTCGCGCAGTCGCGCCGGGTCGACGGCCGTGTCTTCGACGAAGGCGTACGGCTGTCGATCGCCCGGCCTCGACATCAACAGCCCCAGCCCGGCCTTGCGCATGTTCCAGACGGCCGTCTGTTCCTCGTCACGGATCACGATCGTGTGCGCGTCGCCGAGTTGCTTCGCCCGCATATCGTGATGGATTGCGTTCAGCCGCTCGGCGAGGCGATGCGAATCGTCGTCGTAGAGCTCGATGATCAGGACGCCTTCGGGAGTTCCTTTGATCGCTCTGCTGCCGGCGGCGAGCTTGGGGCTCTGACGTGCAGCGCTCAGAATGAGAGCGTCGATGAGTTCGATCGCTGCCGGCATGTGGTCGAGTGCTGCGGGGACGGCGGCAAGCGCGTCGAGCAATCTTGCGAACTGGACGACGACAAGCCCCTTCGCTTTAGGTAGCGGCACGAGATTCAACACAGCGCGCGTGACGATTCCAAGCGTCCCTTCGCTTCCGCATATCAGGGCGTGCGTATTGAGATGGCCTTGCCGCCGGAGTTCGTCACTGCTGGAGAGCGGTCGTACGGGATTCAGGCGGTCGAGCCCATAGCCGGCGTTGCTTCGAAGCACTTTCGGATATCGCGCCGCGATGTCGTCGGCGTGGCGAGAGAGCGTTTCCCGCAGAATGGCGTCGCAACGCCGGGCGAGCGGATTGCCCGAAACCGAGTTGTGATCGTCACAACTCCAATGGACAAGGGAACCGTCGGCAAGGACGACGTCGAGCCCGAATACGTGATCGACGGTGCGGCCATACAGCACGGAATGCGCGCCGCACGAGTTGTTGGCAATCATTCCGCCGATCGTCGCCCGGCTGCTCGTGGCGACGTCGGGCGCGAATTGCAGCCCATGCGGCGTGAGGGCGGCATTGAGATGATCCAGAACGACGCCGGGCTCGACGATCGCCGTGCGCGACTCCGGATCGATCGCGAGGATACGATTGAGATGGCGCGAGCAATCGAGCTGCACGCCGTGATTGACGGCCGCCCCTGTCAGCCCCGTGCCCGCGCCTCGCGGCGTGATCGCGATGTCCAACTCAGCGCACGCGCGAACGGCGCGCCGAACATCATCGGCCGTCGTCGGAAAGAGCACGACATCGGGGGCGAGTTCGTAAATACTGGCGTCCGTCGAGTAAATCGCGCGGATGAGCCGATCCGTGCGAAACGTGCCGGCAAATCCCGGCGCGAGCCGGCGCGTGAAACGCTCGACGGTGTCGGAATTGAGTGGTCGGGCGATGGGCATGTCGTCGATGCACCTGTCATTCGCAACGTGCGACGGCGATGATCTCGTCGGCTCGCGGACCGCGTGCGTGGATTCTCGCGAGCAGACCGCACAAGTTTCGCGACGCCGCGACGGTTCTCCAGTAAGCGCTGCTCGTAGCGGCCGCATGCAACTCAGCGCCGCGGCGCCAGTGCGAGGTCCGGCGCTTCCAAAGGACGTCGACGCGATCGAACCCTGCCTTCAGGAGCATGCGTCGCAACGATTCCACTGAGAAGTGATTCTGATGCCGGGGAAGATCCCAACCGGGCCAACTTGGGCCGAACAGCTTCGCGGCGGCGCCGGCGGCATTCGGAACCGTCGCAATCAGTTGACCGCCCTTGTTGCAGGCGCTGCGGAGCTTCGAAAGCGCGGCCAGCGGTTCCGGAATATGATCGAGAACGCCCATCAGCGTGATTGCGTCGAACGAGTGACCGTTCAGCGGTGCGTTCGCCACGTCGCTGGTCCAGACTTCGCTGAGCCCAAGCGAACGTGCGACAGCCGCGGCCGCGTCGGACGGCTCGATTCCGAACACGTGCCAGCCGCGTTCCCGTTGCCGCAGCATGAACGCACCGCTGCCGCATCCGACGTCCAGCAACTGCCCCTTGCCGAACGGCGCCAGCGTGTCCCACGGATCGTGGCCTCTCTTCGTGCTCGTCGCATGGCGGCGGGCGCGACCCGCGTCATGTGCGGAATAGTCGGTCGGAAAGTACCGGCCGATATGTTCGGATGCGACTTGCGGGTTTGTGAACATCATGCCGCAAGCGTCGCAGCGAACGACGCGGAACGTGCCCGGGAAGCCGAATGTCGTGTCAGATGCGTCGAGGTGTCGCGAGAATTCAACGGCGCCGCAGAGAGGGCAGGGGCGTTCGATCATACGCGGAAACGCGCCCGGCGACGTCGAATCGTCGTTCGTGGGGGGCGTCGTGTTCGTCGCGGACTCGGGCATGGGGTCATTCTGACACGGGGCGTTAAGATGTCCAATGCATATGAGTGGAAGACAAGACGGCAACGACAAATGGTGGGATCGACGAAGGCGGCAAGTGCGTACGGGCTTTGGGCGGCGGTTTCGTCGGCTGCGCCTCCCCGCGATGCCGACGATCTGCCTTTCCTGCGATTTCGAAGGGCATCACGCAGGCGACGAAGGTGGACGTTTTGCGGAAGCCGGGACCGAACGGCTTCTGGAGATCCTCGCAAACAGCGATCTGCGTATCACGTTCAATGTTGTCGCCGATCTCTGTTCGACCCATCCGCTGCGCATCGAACGCGTGCGGGACGCGGGGCACGAGATCGGCTGCCACGGCTGGCGGCATGAATCGCCTCGCGATCTGACGGGCGATCAGACGATCGAAATGCTCCAGAGGGCAATCGCAGCCTTCGAGCGGTTGAAAATCGTCCCGAGTGGATTCCGCTCGCCGCGATCCTCGTGGACGACGGCGCTGGTCCAGTACCTCCCGCACTACAGCTTCGAATGGAACGCGGAACGCGACGTGAGTTGGCAGCCGTATCGGATTTGCGATCTGATGGCCCGCATCTCGGTTAAGACGGACGACTGGGACCTGTTTGATGGAACGTCGAATGCGTCGACGCTGCTGGACAAGTGGCGCAGCGTCGTCAAGGAGACGAGATCGCGCGGCGGCTGCGTCGCCGTCGGTCTGCACGAGTGGATCGTCGGCAGAGATCCGGCCTTCGCGGATGGTTTGTCGACGTTGATCGCCGAACTGAAGGCGGATTCGTCGATTCGCGTCTGCGGCATTGGCGAAGCACTGCGAGAACTCGCCTGAATCGCGTTCGTGACATTAATCGCGTTGCATCAGCCGGGATGCACAGCTAGATTGCCTGACGTGCACAATCTCCCTCATGAGCATTGGGCCCGACGGGGCCGGCTGGCGTGAGCGTCGCGTCTACGAGCCATGTCGGCGATCAATCGCCGTCCGACGGACCGGCGGCGGATCGGCAATACCTGAACGCTGCGGATCGGCTGATGCTCGTCGCGCACCAGGGCTTGCTTGCAGTCGGGCACAGCGGCTTCACGTGTCAGACGCATGTCTGGCTTGAAGGTCGCGTCGATGTCGCGCGACTGCGTTCAGCGCTCGCGAGACTGAATCAGCAGTATCCCGTGATGACATCGCGACTCGTTGCGCCCGGCGGATATCGCGTTCCGTACTGGTCGTACCGCAACGGCGCCGAAGTCGCATTGCATGAATCAACATTGGACGGCAGTGCGGATCGCGATGTCTGGCGCTTCGCCGAGTCGCTCTGCGATCGGCCATTCAGTCACGCGGACTCCGATCCGATCGTCTGGTACTTGCTCCATCTGCCCGACGGCAACGACGTACTCGTCATACTCTTCAGCCACGCCCTGATGGATGGCAAAGCGCCCGAGCACATGCTGAAGGCGCTGAACGCACTGTGGTCCGGGGACGAAGATGCGCAGGCCGCCACAGTGACGAACGCAGCGACGACCGATGAAATTGTCGCGCACCTGCGACGCGAACCGGCCAAGAAGCGGGCGCGATGCGCGATTCGTCGGCTCGGCCATGAGATCCGCTATTCGCGTCCCGCCTCGATGATCATCCCGCGATCCGATCGCGTATGGCGCGCGACGCCGTTTCGAATCCTCGTACGCGAATTGGATGTGTCCGCTACGGAGCAGGCCCTTGCTCGCGTGAAGCGCCTCTGCGGTTTCGCGAATCTCGCGCCGGCATTGCTGGCCGGCGTGTTTCGATCGATTCGCACACTCGGGCCGCAGCGCGATAACACCGGCCGGCAATGCAAGACGGATGTGCCGCTCAATCTTCGTCCCCCGGGCCGATCCGAGCCGATATTCCGAAACTTCATGACCTTCATCAAACTCGGTGCAACGCCGGACGAGATGACCGACAGCGAGTCGCTCGTGCGCACGCTCAACGCGCGAATGCGCGACGAATTGCGGAAGGGCATTGATCTCGGCTCGCTCCAGATGATTTCCTTCATGGCGCCGCACGCGAACCTGATGCGGCGGCACCTCCTGCGAACCCTGCGCAAAGGTCCCGTGTCGCTTGGGTTCGGCTTTCTCGGGACCGTGATCCCTGGCCTGACGACGCTAGGCAATGCGCCGATTCGCCGGTTCTACACGATGAATGCCGCCCTCAGCCCGCCGGGAATCACGTTGCAGGGCCATCAATACGCCAACCGGCTGAGCCTCGTACTGACGCACATCGGTTCGACAGTGAACGACGACCTGGCGGAAGCGTTTCTGCAACATATCATGGACGAATTGATCGGCGCTCACGACCGATCAGAGCCGCGACCGTAAGGGAGCGGAGGGACGCGACCGATCAGAACCGCGACCGTTAGGGACCGATACCAATACGGCTGCATGGTCGACGGACCGACACGAAACCAGCGTACGCTCAACAGGCAGGAGCGAACGAAACGACGGGATTCTCATGGACTTTTCATTCACCGAGTCGCAACAAAAGGCCTTCGACGAAGCCTACGCCTTCGCCGCAGAATCGCTCACACACGGCGACGTCGATCCGGCGTTCGATCGCGACGGCTGGCGAAAGTGCGCGGACTTTGGTGCAATGGGCGTCACGATCCCCGCCGAGTTCGGCGGTCGCGGCGACTCCCTCAGCGAATTCGTCGCGATGTTCGAAGGCCTTGCCTACGGCGCACCGCGCCGGCTCGGTTTGTACATCGCCATTAACGCCCACGTCTTCGGCAGCGTCGAGACGCTCTTCAAAGCCGGCACCGACGAGCAGAAGAAGCGATACCTGAAGAAGCTCGCCACGGGCGAGTGGGTCGCCGCCCACAGCGTCACGGAGCCCGACGGCGGTTCCGACATCGGTAACATGAAGACGATCGCGCGGAAAGACGGCGATCGCTGGATCATCAACGGCAGAAAGAAATACACGACCTGCGGCGCAGGCGCCGACCTGCACGTCGTGTATGCGAAGATGGACGATCCTGATCGCTATCGACTGAGCTGCCTGCTCGTCGAGCCCGGCACGCCCGGCATGCACGTTCGACCGCTGCCCGCGTCAGGGCTAGACGGCTCCGGCCTAAGCGAAGTCACGTACGAGAATGTCAGCGTTCCCGAAGCGAACATCCTTGGCAAGCCCGGCAGCGGGGCGATGCTCTTCCAGGGATCCATCGAGCGCGAACGCGCCTGCATCTTCGGTTTCGTCCTCGGCGCCATGCGTAAACAGGTCGACATCGCTGTCCAGTACGCAAACGAACGCAACGTCGGAGGACGCCCCATCGCAGGCTATCAGGCCGTCGCTCATCGCATCGCAGACATGAAAATGAGGCTGGATGCCGCGCGACTGCTGCTATACAACGTGACGGCCCTGAAGGCCGCGAATAAACGCGCCCCGACCGAAGCCGCCGTCGCCAAGCTGTTCATCAGCGAGAGCTTCCTCGCCAACAGCATGGACCTCTGCCGCATCCATGGCGGCAACGGCTTCCTGCTGGAAAACGGCATCGAAGGCTACCTGCGTGACGCGCTGGGAACGATCATCTTCAGCGGGACGAGCGATATCCAGCGCAACATCATCGCGGGCCAGCTGGGCGTGCGCGGTTAGTGGCGTCTTACGAGTTACAAAGCGCACAGAGCCGCGACCGTAAGGAAGCGGTACCAGCGTATGCGCCGAGCCGATTAGCCGTCGCGACAGAGTTAGCCCACAGGAGCAATCGATTGAACAAATGGTACCCCATCTACGCCATCATCTTCGGCGGCGGCGGTATCGCATTGGCCTATTGGGTCAATCGCGAACTTCAGCGCGTTCGGCAGGAACGTCACGATCGCCTCGAGAAACTCCGTCAGTTCGACGCCGTTCGCACGTCGTCGCCGCTGGATGATCCGAACGAGCAGGCCCGCAAACAGGCTCTCCTCAACGTCGAAACTCGATTTACGCTCTTCCGCGCGACGCTCGTGCCGGTCATCCTCCTACTCACAATCTCGATAGTTGCGCTGCCCTTGCTCCAGCAACTCCCCGGCACGATGCTCTCGCTTGTCGTCGCCGCCGTCGGCGTTATCGTCGGCATCGCCGCCCGGCCCATGCTGGAGAACTTCGTCGCCGGCGTCGTAATCTCCTTTTCGCGACCTTTTCGAATTGGGGACACCGTCACGATCGACAACGAGTTCGGCACGATTGAGGACATCACAGTCTCGCACACGATCGTGAAAGTCTGGGATTGGCGCCGGTTGATGATCCCCAACTCCCAGATGATCTCCAAGCAATTCGTCAACTACTCGATCATCGATCGCTACCAGTGGAAGTACGTCGAATTCTGGGTCGCGCCCGATTCCGATCTGAAAGTCGTCGAGGAGATTGCGAAATCGGCGGCAAAGTCCAGCCCCTCCTACGCCAATTACGAGGAGCCGCGATTCTGGGTCATGGAAATGGGCAAGGAGGGCCTGCGATGCTGGCTTGCCGCATGGGCCGATACACCGTCAGCGGCCTGGCAGTTGTCGCACGACATACGAACGAGACTCGTCGCGGACCTGCGCGATCGCGGCGTCAAGACGCACGTCCATCGCCTGGAAAACGCCGAGCCACGAGTGATGGGTTGATCCGCCCCACGATTTCTTACCCCAACTCCTCCACGCGCCGAATAATCTCCATCGTCCCCGGCAACAGATTCTCAATTCCCTCGATCTCCACCGGCGTCATCCAGTGGCATTGCGCCACTTCCGCCGGGTTCGGCATGGGTTCATGGCCGTTCAGCTGAGCCGCGACGCAATAAAGCACGAGCTTCCGATCCGGCCTTTGCATCGTCATCAGCAATTCGCCGGGCTCGACGTCAATATTCAACTCCTCGCGCATCTCCCGAACGAGCGCCGCATGCAGCGACTCGCCTTCTTCGACTTCGCCCCCTGGGAAACACCACGCCAGCGGAACACGCACGTGCGCCGAGCGCTGAATGATCAGGTACCGCGCGTCGCGGCGGATCACACCGATCACGCCGTTCATCACGCCGTCGATACGCTCGGGGATCATTGTCATGACCGCCGGCGCTCCTCGATGAGTCGCGCCAACGGATGCCGAAGAAACGATCGATGACACTCCGGACACAGGTCGAAGCGAAACGATCGATAGACCTGATCCTCGATCTCGTCGGGCGATGTACATGCGAGATTGCGGATGATCGTTTCCATCTCCGCCGCGTGATCGCGCTGGAGATCCTCCTCGTTGAATTCCAGCTTCCCCGCCGCCGCGAACGCCTCGATCTTCACGATGAAGTGGTTGGAACCGTCGCGTTTGAGGTCCAGTTGGCAGCCGTCGCAACGATATCGAATCACGGGCATCTCTTTCGGCGTATCGGGGCAATCGATCGAATTCGAATCCCCATTATGCGCCGATCAGCGCCGACGTCACGCGGGCCAGCTCCGCCGCGATATTCTCGACGCTCTCCCGCGTCGCGTCGTCCTTGATGCGGCCCTCGGCGTCAAAAACCTCGTGGGCCTTCGGTATCGCCTTCTGATCCGGAATCACGATGACGCGGATGTTGCCGAGAATCGAGCGCAGATGTACGAGACCCCGCAGCCCGCCGAGCGCTCCCGGCGACGCCGCCAGCAGCGCCGCCGTCTTGCCCGCAAAGCAATCCAGCGGCGGCTCGTCCTTCGTCGCGGGTCGCGAAGCCCAGTCGATCGCGTTCTTCAGCGCGCCGCTGATGGAACTGTTGTACTCCGGCGATGCAATCAACAATCCGTCGTGGTCCTTCATGATTGTCTTGAGCCGCTTCGCGCCGCCGGGCAGACCGCCCGCCGCTTCAATGTCGCCGTCATACATGGGCAGCTCGAATTCGCGAAGATCGATGTACGTCACGTCCGCGCCGGCCTTCCGCGCACCCTCGGCCGCCGCCTTGACGAGCTTCTTGTTATAGGAGTCTTCGCGCATGCTGCCGGCGAAGGCGAGAATCTTCGGTCGTCGATCCGCCATTGTTCAATCGTCCTTTCGTATGCTGGCGAGCCATGCCCGCGCGCCGTCTTCGAAAATGTTGGCCTCGAAGCGCGCCGGCGCAATCGATTCAATTGTCCAGCCGTCCGCAAATGCCGCCCGCAGTTCCTCCTGCGTGACCCGACGAGGTCCTCCCTCGCGTGTTTCGGATTCCGAAAAGCACATGAGGATCAACCGGCCGCCCGGACGCAGCGCATCGCGCAGGCTGGCCACATAGCGAGGCCGATCATCGTCGGAAAACGTGTGAAAGCAACCGCAGTCGACCACCGTATCGAATCGCCGTCCGAGTGAACCGAGGTCGCGAACATCGTGCACCCTGAATTCGGCCGACTGCCGTCGCTCGAGGTTTTTCGCGACAGCCCGATCGATCGCGACGCTGACGACATCGACGCCGAGAACCACGTGCCCCCTGCCCGCCAGGCAAAGCGCGTTTTCACCCGTTCCGCAGCCGGCGTCCAGGACGTCGCCGACGATGGCGCCGCGCTCGGCCGCCTCGATGATCGCCCGTTGGGGACGGCCAATTTCCCACGGCGGCGTCTTGGCGTAGGCCGCCCGAAATGTGGAAGTCGAGACGCCGTTGGCTCGCAGATCGTCCGGATTTGTCGGCGGCAGAGTGGCGTCGGGCACGGGGCGTCTCCTTGGCGGTCCAGGGCAGCCGACGGCCGCCGATTCGCAATGATAGTCGTGGACGCCCGGAATTGACGCTGATACGAAGGGGTGACCCAAAAAAGCGGTTGGCCGAGCCGGCCGGGCGACTCGCAATAACTTCGCAATCCAAAGCGTTGAACGCTATAAATACGATAATAGAAAAGTGCCTCCGCCGTCGGCAACGTCGTGGCGTGAAATCCCGGCCGGTTCGGATCGGAGGCTGCTAGTCGAGGTTCATTCGAATCCCGTTCCTGCCGGCAATCCGCCGGCAAATCCCGGACATTGAAAGCCGACGCCTAAACACTCATCCGCTTGGTCTTCGCATTCTGATCGAGCTGGTAGTTGTTGTTGCGACTCGTCCGAGAGAACGGATTTCCGGAAGCCTCGTTCGGAGCTGTCAGCGTTGAAGACGCAGTTCACATCCGGTTTGAATCCCAGTGCCGTCTCCCGCGTCGATAACAGGCCGCGACGTCGCGCGTCGTGGCTTTGGCTGTTTATCGTCGTCGCTTTCGTGCCATGTGTAACAAGGGCCGAAGGCCCTGCGTCGGATCCGCCCGAGGCGCCGGAGGCGGGCCAGATCCTCTCCGACACGTCCGGGCGCATCGCGGAAGTGCTCCTCCACTTTGATGATGAAATCGAGGCGGAACTCGCGCCTGTCTATCGCGACCTGTTCGCGGGACTGGGCGACGACGTCCGGATCCGCGTGCTGTGTGAGACGGGCGATTCCGCCAGGCGATTCGCCGAACGATGGCAAGACGTCGCCACGCGCGGCAATCGCAATATGGATGTGGTCAACGTCGGCATGCCGCTTTCCATCTGGGCGCGCGATCGATGCATTTCTCGCTCGCGCGGCGATGCCGTCCAGCGATCGGCCTCGTTTGTTCCGTCGGCGAACCCCTATTACGAATACGAGAAGCACAACGATCTGCGGACGCAGCGAATGCTCTATCGAGGCCTCCTCGGTCCGAGCGTCCTCCGTAGCTGGCTGCAGCTTGAGGGCGGCAACGTCATCGCGAACGGTAAGCAGGTCTTCATCGGGGCCAACGTTGCGGAAGAAAACGACTGCGAGCTGCCAGACCCGCAGCTTCGACGCGAACTCGCCAAGATCTGCGGACGCAACTACCACCTTGTCGGTGAGAGAATTGATTACCTGCCGTGGGACCATGTCGACATGTACATGACGCCTATCGGCGAAGACACGATCCTTGTGGCCAGCGCCACGGCCGGAAACTCGTTCGTAACGCAGGCCTGCGACCCGGACGGCACGGAGTTCGAGTTGTCGAAGGATGTGCAGGCGGCGCTCGATCACGTTGCAGATGAAATGCGCACGCTCGGCTATCGCGTCCTGCGGCTCCCCGCCGTTTTCGGCGCAACAGGCGACTGGATCATGACGTACAACAACGTCGTCATGGACGAGCGCAACGGCCATCGCGTCGTGCTGATGCCGATCTACAATGTCCCCGACATGGATCAGGCCGCCGCTCAGGCCTATGCGAAGCTCGGCTTCGAAGTGAAGACGATCGACGTCAGCGGTGTCTACGAATACGGCGGCGCAGTGCGCTGCATCGTGAATGTCGTCGATCGCAAGCGGGATGTGCCGACACGCGTCGATCCGCGACAGCTTGCCGAAGTGCGCCACGGAAAGGTGCGCGTTCTGGACGTCTCCTCCTTCATCCCGCGCCGCATCACGCGCGTCTACGGCGAAGAGGAAATCACGCCCGAAACAGAACCCGTCGCCGGCCCGACTGCCGAACCCATGAACGTCCTTCGCCGCTGATCGCCTCAAGCAGAGAGCCGCCAACTCACGGAACCGCGACCGTAAGGGAGCCGGGCGCGCGCACTCCCCAGTTCGCATGGACTTCATCGCATCACGTAGCGACGATGTCAAGTAAAGGAAATAGTACATCCCGGAAAATCGGGAATCGCAAGACTTCGGCGAGGCCGCACAGCACAATCGCACAACAGGCCAAATGCTTGAATGCCGCCTGCACGCTGAAAGCGTGCCATATGCCGAGCCCAGGGCAAACGCAGGCCCGGGGTACCGAACCAACCCGCGATCTAAGCACTGAAAGTGCGAAATAAACACTTGGGCGCCAAGTCGCTTGCGATCCCCAAAGTCGCATCGACGGCGTGAATTGACTTCCCGGAATTCCGTGATGAACCAGAAAAGAGCCCAGATGAAATCAAAGTCCGCGAAGCGGCCTTGAGCTCGAAGCCAGATCCAGATTGCGAACCCTGAACATGTGAGCAAACGCAATCTGGAGAGCGCAATCGCGCCGAGAAGCTACCAATCGTCGAATCAAATCGGTACCATAAATCAAAGTTGTCTCTCCAACGTGCCGGTTTGCTTATGACTCCAAGACTGTCCCTCATTGCCACGCTACTTTGCGCCTCACCCCTCTTCGGGGCGTCTGTGACGCTGCAGGTCTGGAATCTCAGCACAACGGTGGACGATGGCTTTCTCGACGATAGGGACAACATCACGTCTGTAACGGTTCAGAACCCGTTTCAGCAAACCCACAATGTCATGCTTGGTGACTCGTCCGCGATGACGACATACAACTTCATGTGGCAGGCGCAATCGGCGAGTTTCTTGATCGATGCAATTCACTCGCTGAAAGACATCCCGACAACGTCAAGCCTGTCTATTTCGCGTTCGGTCGGGACCGCAAGGATGCATACTGAAAGTGATCTGCTTGTGACTGTTGATGCGCAGTACACCTATCACTCGTTGGGTTCGGAATACTACGCACGATTGGGATTGATCGTCGCCGATACGGATGCGAAGACTCAGTTCATTAACGAATCGCATCAGGCCGGCCCTGCTTTCCTCGGCGCGAGCGTGGGCGTATTTTCCATTCAGGAGAGCACGACGATTCCGGCGGGTACGAATTTCGGTTTCAGCTACAGCATGTTGCTGACGACTTTCGGAGGCGGTTCGAGCGCTGTTGGCCACGCCGCAGGCCACGTGAACATAACAATGCAGGTCATCCCCGAACCTGCCGCGTTCCTGCTTCTGATTCCCGCACTCCCCTTCATGCGACGCCGCGCGCGAACGCCGAGTTGAATCACCGCAAATCAGAGCCGCGACCGTAAGGGAGTCGGTACCAGCGTATGCTCGCACCCGGGCATAGCATCGGTAATGCGATCGCCCGCATTACGCCATCCGCCGGAATGCAATCACCGTCCGCGCAATGCCTACGCGCAATGATCGCTCGTGCAGACCCAATTCCACCCGCAAACCGCGAGAATCCTACGCCGCGCGCTCATCCAGCCGCGTCGCAACCCGATCGTGCCCCGCCTCGACCGCCAGATCCCGCGCCGTCTTGTCGTCGTCGCTCCTGATCGACGCGTCCGCCTCGTATTCGAGCAGCAAATCCACCAACGCCTGATTCCCATGCTTCGCCGCGCTGTGCAGCGCCGTCCATCCGCCTTGCTGCTGCGCATTCGGATCGGCGCCGGCTGCCAGCAGCTTGCGCATCGTCGGTTCGGCGCTCCGCGCGGCCGCCGCATGGATGGGGCGAAGATTCATCCCGTTCGTCGAGACCGCATTGACGTTCGCGCCGCGATCGATCAACAGTTCCGCTGCTGCAAACTGGCCGAAGAACGCCGCAAGACTGACCAGCGGAAATCCGTCCGGCGAAATGGCGTCAATGCGCGACACGTCGTCATCGATCAGATCTCGAACGCGCTCCATCCGGCCCATCGCCGCCGCTTCGAACAGATTCAAATCGCCCTTGCGCTCGGCGAGCGCCGCTGCAATGTTCTGCTTGCCGTGATAGAGCGCAACCATGATCGCTGTCACACCCTGTGCGTTCGTTGCGTCAAGAAGGGAGGCCGACGCCGCCGTCATCGACTGAACCCTCTCGAGATCCCCCGACGTGATCGCGGTGAATAGCGTTTCCGATGTTGACATGCGGACCTCCTTGCGTAAGTATTTACTTAGCAGCGCTAACTAAATGGTACCATCGACATGAACAGGACGTCAACCTTATCGACAGAGGAAACCGCGGACCGCCTGCATTCGGCCGCGATCCATCTCCTGCGATCATTGCGACACGAGGATGAGAAGTCGGGACTCAGCGCACCGCGGCTGTCGGCGCTGTCCGTCGTCGTCTTCGCCGGGCCGTTGCGCCTGGGCGCTCTCGCGAACGCGGAGCGCGTGCGGGCCCCCACGATGACGCGACTCGTTCAGGAACTGGAAAAGGAAAATCTTGTGCGACGTGAACCCGATCCCGCCGACGGTCGCGCCTTTCGAATCGCAGCAACGCCGAAAGGGCGGCGATTGCTCCTGCAGGGGCGAAAACGCCGCATTGGAGCGCTCGTCAAGAGAATCGACGCGCTCTCCAATGCCGATCACGCCCGACTGCGCAACGGATTGGACGTACTCGCCCAGATCACGCAGTGAAAAGCACTTGGCTTCTGCGAAATTAACCAGTAAACGTCCCGATAGGGACGAAATGAGAAAAGCCCAGCCTTTCAAGGCTGGGTTTGCAATGTGGTTGTCTTTATTGCCGTCCCGTAGAGCTGGCGCGATTGCTTTTCCGTGGTGGATATTCTTCTTGGGGGAGTGCGGGCGTCTCGCCCGAACGATTGATCTGGATCGAAAGGGCGATACGCCCGCGCTGGATATCACCTGATTAACTCAGCCACTCCACTAGCCGATCGTCTGTCGCTTCCCGAAGGCGATCACTTCATTCAGACTGCCCGAACGAAATCCGCGCAAGTCGAGCGTGACATACGAATAGCCGAACTCCCGGAAAGCCGCATCGATCGTCGCGCGAGTGTCCGCGTCGGCCAGGCGACCGATTTCGTTCGCCGGTACCTCGATCCGCGCCAGATTGTTGTGATGCCGGACGCGGCACTCGCGAAAACCCATGTCGCGAAGGAGGTTCTCCGCCCGTTCGATCATCCGCAGCTTCAGGGCCGTAATTTCTTCGCCGTACTGCACGCGGCTCGACAGGCACGGCGCCGCCGGCTTGTCGTGCGTCGGCAGCCCCATCGCGGCGGAGAGTTCGCGGATGTCCTGCTTCGTCAGGCCCGCATCGACGCACGGCGAATGCACGCCGTGTTCCTTGCCGGCCGCAATCCCCGGTCGATGGTCGCCGAGGTCATCGACGTTCGTCCCGTTGATGGCTGCATTCAATTGATGCGCAGCGAGGATGCCCGCCATCTTGTCGTACAGCGCCGTCTTGCAGTAGTAGCAACGATTCGTCGGGTTCGCGAGATAATTGGGATCGTCAAACTCGCGCGGGTCGACCAGCACGTGCCGCACGCCGAACGAATCGGCAAGAGCCTTCGCTTCCGTCAGCTCACGAGACGCCAGGCTGTCGCTCGTCCCCGTGACGGCGACGACGTTTTCGGCCCCGAGCGCATCAACGGCGACTTTCAGGACAAACGTCGAATCAACGCCGCCGCTGAAGGCGACGGCCACGCGCTTCAATTCGCGGAGTACCGCTTTCATGGCGTCTAGCTTGGAGACTGCAGTCGGAGAAGCCTTGTCCATAGAAAATAGCGTAGGCGGATTTCGAAAGGTTGGCCAACTAATGGCCGGACGAGGCACGAATAACAAAGGCCGGGTTGCGAACAACCCGGCCTGATCAGATTCTCGTTATGAGGCGAATGAACGCAACGCTACGCCTTGTCGACGACGACGGACTGCGTCTTTCGCCGACCACCCGCCTTGGCCGCAGCTCGCGGTTTCGCGACTGTCGTCTTGGCCGAAGTCGCCGCCGGGGCCGTGAAGAAACTGCCCAGGTTCCGCACGCGGTCATATCGCCGCTGCAGGACCGTCTCGATCTTGCATCGCTTGAGATGCGTCAGGTTGTCGACAATGTAGTTCTTGAGCGTGTCCGCCGCCGCGGCCGGATCGCGATGGGCCCCGCCCATGGGTTCGGGCAGAACGTCATCGACCAGATCAAGTTTCTTCAGCTGCTTCGCAGTGAAGCGAAGTGCGTTTGCCGCCGTCTTGGCGTGTTCGGCCGACTTCCAGAGGATCGCCGCACAACCCTCAGGCGAGATGACGGAATAGTACGCGTGTTCGAGGACCGCCACGCGATCGCCGACGCCGATGCCCAGCGCCCCGCCGGATCCGCCCTCGCCGATGACGGCACAAATGACGGGGACGCGAAGCCTTGCCATTTCCATGAGATTGACGGCGATCGCCGTCGAGATGCCGCGCTCTTCAGCGCCAATGCCGGGAAAGGCCCCGGCCGTGTCAATCAGGCAGACAACAGGCAGATTGAACTTCTCGGCCAGCTTCATCTTGGCCAACGCCTTGCGATAGCCCTCCGGATGGGCCATGCCGAAGCAGTTTTCAAGCCGCTCCTTCGTGTCCTTGCCCTTGTTGTGACCGATGAACATCGCCTTGTGATTGCCGATGCGGCCCAGACCTGTGATGATCGCCCGATCGTCACGGAAGTTGCGATCGCCGTGCAACTCGGCGAAGTCGCGAACCATCAGGCGAAGATAATCGGGGACGAGGGGGCGCTTCGGGTGCCGCGCCATCTGCACCGTCTCCCACGCGTCGAGGCTGGAATACAGCGCCTGTCGTTCGCGGGCGAGCTCGGCACGAACAGTCTTGATCGTCGCCGAGTGATCCCGGCCGGACGCAGCCTGCGTCGCCTCAAGTTCTTCAATCTGCTTCTCAAGTCTGGCAAGCGGTCGTTCGAATTCCAGGTAACCGCCGTTTCCACCCGTTCCGTTGGATCCATTCGATCCGGAAGTTTGTTTGCTCATTTTTGAGAATCCTCGGCATCGTTGCGCGCCGCGAGGCGTTCTGTCTGCCGATTTCGCCGCGCCGCGAAATCGAGTCCTGCCGTCTTGCGTGTGAACTCAGCCAGTTGTCGCCGCCAACGGCGGGAGACTTGTCTCGTTCACCACGTCGCGCCGTACTTTCAACGTGCCCGACTTCCTATGATTTCAGTCGTGTTGCGCCACGACGAGCTTTCGAATCATCCTGGGCACCTGGCACCACACCCTGTGTCCAAGCCGAACACGATAGCTCTCTCTCATACCATCGACAAGAGAAATTTGACGCAACAGCCTGACGTATCTAAACTTACGGTCGTCCGAAACGGCTGATTCCTTGACGTAAAGTTCTGCCGCAGCGAACCTTAGCACTGCCTCAGGCCACCGCTCCGGTTATGGGAACTCCCATGACAGTCTGGCGATTTCAGGTAACTCCCAAGTCAGGCGAGGAGGATCCGCGAGGTAGGCGGATTCGGGCGACGCTGGCCGATTTCGGCGTGTCGATCGTCCGGCGAGTGGAGGCATCCCGATTATACCTCATCGAACTCGACGCTGACGACTCGGTGCCGCCCCGAATTGCGGATGAACTGCTGACCGACCCCGTCGTCGAGACGTGTCGAATCGCGAAACAGGGCGACCCGCTTTCCAGTCCAGATAACGGCGTCGCATTCGAGGTCTACTTCAAACCCGGCGTGATGGACAATGCAGCCAATACGACGCTGCGGGCCCTTCACGACATGGGCATTCCCGCCGCGAGCGTCCGCACGGGCTACCAATACGTCATAACACCCGGCCCGACGGAAGCCGACCGCCTCCGCATTCCCCGGCTCATCGCGAATGACTGCATTGAAGAGGTTCATCCTGGGGTTCGACCGATCACACCGCCTCCCACGCCGCCTAGCTATCGCTTCGAGCTCCGCCACGTCGCGATCCGCAGCCTTGATGACGACGCGCTCCGCCGGCTCAGCCGCGACGGCCATCTCTTCCTGTCGCTCGACGAAATGCAGGCGATTCGGTCCCATTTCCGATCGCTCGAGCGGGAACCGACTGACTTGGAGCTGGAAACCCTCGCCCAGACGTGGAGCGAGCACTGCGTCCACAAGACGCTGAAAAGCGCTTATGTCTATCGCGGCGCGCCGATGCCCGGATCGAAATCCGATGGCGATGTCGAAATCCGCTACGACAACCTCCTCGCTGACACGATCGCCCGCGCCACGAAGGAACTCATGGCCGAAGGCCGAGGCCCCGAATGCCTCTCCGTCTTCGTGGACAACGCCGGCATCATCGGCTTCGACGGCGAATACGGCATCGCCTTCAAGGTCGAAACGCACAACCATCCGTCCGCAATCGAACCCTACGGCGGCGCGGCCACCGGCGCGGGCGGCGTCATCCGCGACGTCCTCGGCTGCGGTCTCGGCGCGAAACCCGTCGCCAATACGGATGTTTTCTGCGTCGCCCATCCCGACTGGCCCGTCGATCAGGTGCCCAAGGGCGTTATTCATCCGAAAACGGTGCTGAAGGGCATCGTTTCCGGCGTGCGCGACTACGGGAATTGCATGGGCATCCCCACCGTCAACGGGGCCGTCCACTTCGACCCGCGATACCTTGGCAACCCGCTCGTCTATTGCGGATGTGTCGGCCTCATCCCGCGAAACCGAATCGAGAAAGCCCCGCAGCCCGGCGACGCCATCGTCGTCCTCGGCGGTCGCACCGGCCGAGATGGCATCCACGGCGCAACATTCAGCAGCGCCGAACTCACGGATACGCACGAGGACGAATTCGGCCACGCCGTCCAGATCGGAAACCCCGTGGAAGAGAAAAAGGTCCGCGACGTCGTCCTGTTCGCTCGCGACTACCGCGATGTACCGGACGCGGCGTCGCGCTGCCTCTTCTCGTCGATCACAGATTGCGGCGCTGGCGGCCTCTCATCCGCCATCGGCGAAATGGCAGAGAAAACGGGCGCCATCGTGGATCTCGACAAGGTCCCGCTCAAATACAGCGGTCTTCGTTACGACGAAATCTGGATCTCCGAAGCCCAGGAGCGCATGGTCCTCTCCGTACCCAAGTCGAACGTTGATGCGCTGCTCGCGCTGTCGGCGAATGAAGACGTCGAGGCGACCGTCATTGGCGAGTTCACGAACACCGGGAAACTCGTCGTACGCTACAACGGCACGACCGTTGGCGAACTCGACATGCACTTCCTCCACGACGGAATTCCAAAGCGCGAGAAGGTCGCCGAGTGGCAGCCGGCGCCGACCGATACGACGACGACATCGCCATCGGCGGCCGTATCCACAACGGGCGAGCCGAAGTTCAGCAACGTCTCGATCCCGCCGATGACCAACGCCGAATCGCCGGTCAAACTTGATGCCTCGCAACATCGCGACATTTTCAAGACGTCGCCGGAATTGAAGGCGATGCGCGACAAGCTTCAGGCGGCACTGAGCGACCCGACAGTCGCGTCCAAGCACTGGATCATCCGCCAATACGATCACGAAGTGCAGGCCGGCTCCGCCGTCAAGCCGCTCGTCGGCCCCGGTGAAGGCCCCGGCGACGCCGCCGTCGTCAAACCGCGCCTCAATTCCAGCAAAGGCGTCGTCCTCGGCTGTGGTCTCGCGCCCGATCTCGCCGATGTCGATCCCTATTGGATGGCGATCGCGGCCATCGACGAGGCCGTGCGCAACTGCGTCTGCGTCGGCGGCGACCCAAAGAACATGGCGATCCTGGATAACTTCTGCTGGCCGAGTTCCGACGATCCGCATTCGCTCGGCGCGCTCATCCGTACATGTCAGGCCTGCTACGACGCCGCCAAGGCCTACGGCCTGCCGTTCATCAGCGGCAAGGATTCGCTGAACAACGTGTTTTCCATGAGCGAAGGCGATGCCGCGATGGTCCAGCGCGTCGTGGATGAGCGCTACGGCGCATACTCGTCGCGTGTTCGCCGGCAATTCGCCCGACAACCCGGCAAACTTGGGATACCGCACACGCTGTTGATTTCGGCGATCTCGGTGATCGACGACGTCTACAAGTGTATTCGTTCGGCGCCGTCGGTTGCTTCGGGTGAACGCTATTACGTGTGTTTCGCCGGTATCGTTTACAGGAATGGCGACGACATTCCACTCCATGCCGCAGCGAAGCTGCACGAGGCGGTAGCGAAGGCGATTCGGTCCGGCCTCGTTGCCGCTGCACATGACCTCAGCGATGGTGGCCTTCTCGCGGCGCTCGTGGAGATGGGAATTGGCGCCGGCTGTTCCGTGGATGCCTGCGGGGGTACGGATATCGCCTTTTCCGAAGAAACGAATCAGAGAGGGCTCGGATATTTACTGGCCCACAAGGTGAGCGGCGGTGCCGAGGGCGCGTCGGAGGTGTTGCCCGGTGCGTTGCAGTTGCTCGATCGTGAAGTGAGTGCAATCGAATGCACTTCGTCTAGCGCAATTGGTTCGTATGGAGGCATTGGCTGGCTGTTTCGCGATGGCGGGCCCGCGATGCTTCTACGAGACGGAGAAGCCGTTGCGCCATTGGAGGAACTTCGAATTGCCTGGCGCGCACCTTTGGACTGGTAGCGTATCGCGCATCGACAGGTCGCCGCCGGGTGCCATGCTTGCCCTCAAAGGCAAGCATGTGGCGGCGATCGTGCGCTTAACTCTTTGAACACCGCCAAGGAAGCGAATCGTAGACGCGCTCCCTATCAATTGACTCGCATCGCACACCTGCAAGTTGTCGCCATTTCCGCTTCGCGTCGGCACCGCGACGGAATACAATGATCAGGCGATCGCGATTCGGCGACATGGATGTCACCGCGGCGCGATCCCGAGTCACGGCGACGATTCATGCGGCGAACTTCACATCCATCCGCTGCGATCTTGATCCTCCTGAGCCTGTGCTGCGCCGTCTCCTGCGATTCGGGTTCGTCGAAGAATCAGGGCGCGAGCGCAACGGGCGGTAGCGCCCAATCGTCAAACTCATCCCGCGGTCGCTACGCACCGCTGAGCGAATACGCCGGCACGATCGATCACATCGTCGTGCATCAACCCGAAGCGCTTGTCGGTCAGGCCTGGCAGGCGACGCACGACTTACTCAAGGCCTTGCCCAATTCGACATTCACGCTCGTCTGCAATTCTCCGAAGGCCGTCGAGGAAGTGACGGGCCGCCTGCGCCAATGGAAGTTCACCAATCGTGGCAACATCCGGCTGATGCCTGTCGATGGACCGCTGCTGATGTGGGCGCGCGATCGCTACATCGCCACGCGCCGCAGCGCATCGGAGGCGCTTCCCGTCTGGCTCACGCCCGAACCGCCGCCGACGTTCGACGCCGCACGGCGCGGCAACGAGCGCGGCATTCCCGATGCGTTCAACGAGATCGAGCCGACCTGTAAGCGCGTCGATTCCTCACTCGTATTAGAGGGCGGCAACGTCGTCGCGTCGCAGACGATCATCTACATCGGCGCCAATGTCTTCCGCGAAAATGCGTCAGCGGGCGATACGATGCGCGTTCGCAGCCTGCTGGAGGATCTGTTCGCCGGCAAGCTGATCGTCGTCGGTGATGACGGCGGCAATGTCCCGTGCGATCACGTCGATATGTACCTCACGGCCATCGACGATAACAAGGTCCTCCTCGGCAGCCCGGCGCTGGCTCGCAAAGTGATCGCCGCCGCCGACGAAGCTTCAAAGCAGGCGCTCTACGAACGGCTCTACATCACGCCCAACATGCCGCCGCCCGTCGGTCCCGACTTCACACCGCAGCGCATCAAGCTCCTAGACGACATCGCCGCGCGACTCACGTCAGAAGGTGTCGAAGTCATACGCATTCCCTACGCCGACAGCCGCGGCGGCGACTTCATCGTCACGTACAATAACGTGCTCCAGGAGTCGCGAGACGGCGAGCGCATCGTCATCATGCCGGTCTATGGGATACCGGCGCTCGATGCCGCGGCCCGCGGCGTCTATGAATCACTCGGCATGACGGTGCGCGAAGTCAACGTCTCGACGATCAGCCATCTCGTCGGCGCCGTGCGATGCATGGCGAATGTCGTGGGGCGGAATTAGCGAGTTATTAGAGAGTCGAGTCGCGAGTGTCGAGTGAAGACCCGGTGCGTCAGCGCACTTCCTCGCTCACAACTGCTCCGTTGATCACCACGCCTGTACAATGCGACATGTACTCAAACGGGTCCCCATCATACATCGCGATATCCGCATCCTTTCCAACCTCAAGGGAACCCACACGATCGTCGATCTTCAGAATCTTCGCCGCGTTGATCGTACACGTTGCGAGTGCTTCTTCGAACGACAGACCGTTCGCCGCCGCGATTGCCGTTTCGAACAGCACGACGCGCGTCTTGGGGACGTAATCCTCGTATCCGCTCTGCATCGCAACGGGGATACCCGCGTGAACGAGCTTCGCGGCCGTCTCGAAGCTCGCATTCTCCGTTGTCCCTCGATGGCTGCGGATCATGCTTGGATGAATAATCACGGGCACGCCCGCCGCCTTGATTTCGTCGATCAGCAGATGCGCTTCCGCCGCGCCGTCGAGCACGATGTCGATATCGAACTCCTTCGCCAGCCTCAGCGCGACGCTGATGTCGTTCGCGCGATGCGCCGTCACCAGCAGGGGAATCTCGCGATTGATCACGCGCCCGAGCGCTTCCAATCGCAAGTTGCGATCGGGCTTCTTCGGGCCGCTCTTTTCTTTCTTTCCTTCAGCGTCTCCGTCTGACTTCTCCCCGTTGTCTCCCGACTCCGGCTCGCCGGCGCCCGCCGCTTTTTCGGATGCGGCCTTCGCCTCGGCCTCGTCCGCCTCCTTGATCTTGCGAACATACGCCTGCGCCTTGATCAACTCGCTTCGCAGAATTGCGACGGCCTTCGAGCGCGTCCCCGGCGCCTTCTTGTCGCCGTGCGTCGCCCAGTCGCCCAACGTGCACGCGATCATCGCTTCGGGGCGCACGACGGCATCGTCAACCGTATCGCCCGCCAGCTTCACAATCATCGTCTGACCGCTAATCACTTCGCCGGGCGCGTGCCCCGTATGAATCGTCGTGACGCCGAACGATCGCGCCCACTCGACGAGTCGTTCGCGCGGGTTGTATGCGTCGAACGCGCGGAGCTCCGGCTGAATCGCCTCGGAATGCTCGATGATGTCCTGGTCCTGCCGCTGGTTCAGGTAGCCTGTCAGACCGATCGTGGCGTGGGCGTCGATGAGGCCGGGCGTGACAACCTTCGCACGAAACATCCTGACGTCGTCGGCGATGCGAATGTCCGCCGCCTTGCCGATGCGATCGATCTTGCCGTCGCGGATGATAATGATGCCGTCCGTGATCGGTTCGCCGGCCATTGTGTAAATGGTCTCGCCGCGAATGGCGATCGGTGCATCAGCACGCAGCGAATCGACGCTGAACAGTGCGATCGCGAGCAGCATCAACAGATGAATGTGAGCTTTCATTTTGCCTTGCTTCGTCATCGGCTGTGTTCTCCTTCGTCGAGGCAGCAGCCATATGGGATATGATTTTCACCAGCGCCGTAGCCGCCGGTTGCGTAGAGATAATCCTTCGGGTTTGCGCGATCGAAGACGAGTTTGCCTTCGACATACGTCTGCTGAACGTGCGTATAGACGCTGAGCGGATCGCCGTCGAGGATGATGAAGTCGGCGTCCTTGCCCGCTGTCAACGTGCCGATCCGATTGTCCAGTTCCATCATCTTCGCGCCTTCGATCGTCAGCGCGGCCAGCGCCTTCTCACGCGACATACCCGCTCGGACGGCCAGCGCCGCCGAGCGAAAGAACAAACGCGAATCCGTGATCGGATCGTCGGTATGAAACGCGACAGGCACGCCGGCCTTCTCGAGCACAGCGCCCGTCGTCATGAGCAGGTCCTTCGCCTCCAGTTTGCCGCCGGGACTGTCGATCACGATGACGCTGCATGCGACGCCCGCCTTCTTGATTTCGTCGGGGATCTTCCACGCCTCGCTGACGTGATGCAGCACGACTTTGAATCCGAATTCCTGCGACAGGCGAATGGCAGTGAGAATGTCGTCGGCGCGATGCGTGTGGAAGTGGACGACGCGCTTGCCGTCGAGGACTTCGCAGATCCCCTCCAACGCCAGATCGCGATCGGGTGGATCCTTCTCGTCGTCCGCTTCAGCCTTCTTCAGCTTCTCGCGATACGCCAGCGCATCGATGAAGCGCTGACGAACGAGTGCCGCCGACTTCGCTCGCGTGCCGGGGAACGGCGCTTCGCGCTGTGAGTTGGTCCCGTTCGCCATTTTCATGCCGCCCATGATCCCGCCGTCATCGTTGTGGATGGCGAGTTCGTCGATCGTGCGGCCGTCATTGAGCTTGATGTAGATCGTCTGACCGCTGAGCAAGTGGCCCGATCCCGGCATGACGTTGAGCGTCGTGAGACCACCGGCCTGGGCCTTCTGCAGTCCCGCATCAAGCACGTTGATGGAATCGTAAATGCGGCAGTCCGGTTGGATCGGTCCCGACGCATCCCCGCCCCAGCCGCTGCCCAAGTGGCTGTGGGTATCGACGAGCCCCGGCATGATTGTCTTGCCCGCGACGTCGACGCGTTGCGTGTTCGGTGCGATGAAGAGTCGATCGTCGCCGACGGCCGTGATCTTGCCGTTCTCGATGATGAGGCGACCGTTCTCGATGGGCTGGCCGTCGATGGGAATGATCGTCGCCCCCACGAAGGCGATCGGTTGGTCCTGGGCCTGAGTTCGGCTTGCCGCGATCAGCGCGACGCAGATGCAGGCAAGCCGCAGTGAGTGTGCTGGATTCAAAGTTCCCTCCGGGGCGATGCTTGGGGTCATGTTGGTCCCGACCACAAGCGGGCGGGGGAACGCGATTGTAGCGGAGCGCTTCCTGTAGGTGTAAGGATCCGACCTCTCCGCTTCTTGGGTTGCTTGATGAGGGGAGAATTGAACGTGTCGTTTTGCACGGCTGATTGCGAGGGGTAACCATTGCGGCGACAGGGCGTTGGATGCATTCGCGCCAAAATGCACCCCCCGCAAAATGGCGCAAATTGTGCAAAACGGCCGAAGTGTTGAGCTCGGAGCGAAATGTCGGTGGACCCTGACGCATGGCGACAAGGAATCTTGATCGGAGATTCGGCCGGAACTCCGTGATTGTCGTACAGGCCCGTAGGTCGGCTCATCGACCCGACAGGGTTTTGGAATGGCGTTACAAGACACGCAGTGTCAGGCAGACTCGTGTCCTGAATTCTGGTTCATTCGGGAGTCGCTGTTCATGTACAAGGCGAAAGAGCCTATGAACGCGGGATGCCGTCGGGATCATTTGAAAGTCGCCTCCCTCTGAGTATGACGGGATGCGCATGATGCATGGCGTCGCGCCGTACCTACGGCACGGCAATCGTGGTAACCAATGATCAATCCCAGCCTTGAAAAGGCTGGGCTATTCTCGGAGCGTCCCTGACGGGACGCGGCACTCGTCGAGTCCGAGCCGGGCGGAAGGAGCGCCGCCCGCGAGCGTACCGATCGAGACGCGGCGCTCGCGCTATCGCAGGAACCAACAGAGGTCACAGAAATCCGTGATGAAACTGAATTTTGCGGGCCTGACTGAATCGATCGATTTCAAGGACTGCGCTGACCGATCGGGATGTTGCGACGTCGATAGACCACAACGAGGCAGACCAATGTCAGGATGCCCATGAACGCGAGGTACTCCGGGTTGCGGTATTTCAGCAGGAAGGAATTCGCGCTCCACATCCACCCGGGCGGCGCGCCGGTCAGTCGTTCAACTTCGGATCGCCATGCGGTTTCGTTGGCGACAACCCCGACGTCATTACTGGCGGTGTCGGCGATGAAGTACCCGCCTTCGCAGTCGCCGAAGATGATCGATTCGCGCGAATTGAATTGCGTGACATTCTCAATTCGGGGGAGCCAGTCGTCGCTTGGCTTCACGTGATGTTTCTTGATGGCGGCGAGCCAGTCTTGTTCGTTGTCGAATTGCAGAAATTCGTCGGAATCTCGTTTGGATAGCCAATAGATTCGCCGGTCCCCGAGACTGCCGACACCGGCCCACCATCGTTCGCCAGATCGAGCGTCGCCATCGCCGCCGCCATACTCCAGGCTGCAAGGAGTGGAGTTTGAGATCGAACCGATACCATAGCCGTGCGAAAGCTTGATATACGGATCACGATACACAAAACCATCGACTAAGAGCAGAAAGAAGAGCAGGCCGAGTATGCGGCCGATCGATCGTTTGATGGCGGCAGTATGCTTGGCAGTGGGCGGCGTCATTGTATTGAAGTATACGCATTGATGTCGGTGTGTTGTGGGAGGTCGGCAGACGCCTTGCCGGGCGATCGGGTCGGCCGCGCGGCCGGCGGGACGGGATGCGCATGATGCACGGCGTCGCGCCGTACCTACGGCACGGCAATGGTGAGCACCAACCAACAATCCCAGCCTTGAAAGGCTCGGCTACTCTCGGAGCGTCCCTGACGGGACGCGGCGTTCGCCGGCGCAACCCACGAGTCGCATCTGCAGCGGGCCGTGTTTCATCTCCCATCGCATAATCACCTGCTGCAAGAAGTTATCGCGCAATCGCTGCATCGCGCGACCGGACTCTCTCACAGTCGCGGTTCCGGTTTGGCCGTCAATCCCCGTAAATGCGTGAATAACCTCTTATTTTTCGGCGGGCTCCGGCTTCTGCAGGCGAACCTGCGTCGTGTGTTCTTCGCCGTCGCGGAGGTAAGTGACGTTGACGATGTCGCCCGCGTCATGTTTTTCCAGGGAGCTCAGCAACTGGTCGAGATTCTTCACGACGCGATCGTCGATCTTGCGGATGATGTCGCCGTGGATCATCCGGCCCGACGAATCGCGCGAAAAGCCGCGCAGGCCCGCCTCTTCGGCGCCGCTGTCGGGCTGCACGATGCGAATCGCCACGCCCTCGATGCCGAGCCGTCGCGCGCTGCCTTCGTCGAGTGCGATCACGCCGAGCTGTGGTCGCACGACCTGCCCGTGTTCGATCAACTGCGGCACAACGAGATTCACTGTATCGACGGGCACGGCGAACCCGATGCCCGAGCTCGATCCGGAATCGCTGACGATCATCGTGTTGACGCCGATCAGCCTTCCGGCGCTGTCCAGCAGCGGACCGCCGGAGTTGCCGGGATTGATGGCGGCGTCCGTCTGGATGACATCCTCGATTGTCCGCCCTGAGATCGACGTGATCGATCGGCCCAGCGCGCTGACGATGCCCGTCGTGAGTGTCTGGTCGAGACCGAACGGGTTGCCAATGGCGAAGACGGATTGTCCGACGAGCAGGTCGCTGGCCGTGCCGATGGGGATCGGCTTGAGACGGAACGGTTCGGCATCGATGCGAATGACGGCGATGTCCTTGTCAGGCGCGATGCCGACGGGGGTCGCGTTCCAGACGGTCTGGTCGCTGAGCGTCACTTGCACCTGCTCGGCGCCGTTGACGACATGGAAATTCGTGACGATATGACCGGCGTTGTCCCAGATGAAGCCGGAGCCCGTACCCATTTCGGGCGTGTCGTAGAATGTGCGGCCGTTCAGCAGACGGTGTTCGCGCGGCGCGCTGACGCGCGTGATATAGACGACGCTTGGCGCGGCCTGCTCGAAGATGTTGATCGTCGTCTTTTCGAAGTCGGCCAGATCGGCGCGCGGCGTGATCGGGCGCGGCGCCGTGTTGCCCGTCAACCAGTTGCCGCCGCGCAATGTGTTGAGCAGCAAATATCCGCCGGAGAGACCGAAGAAAAGACCGATGAGCAGCGCGAGCCGCATGCCGGAGCCGGGTGGCGGTGGCGGCGGAGGAGGCGGCGCCGGCCTGGCGGGGGGCATCGGCGGAAATGGATCAGTCGTATTTGTCACGTTTCTTCCTTGTCTTGCGACTTCGGCAAATTCTGCCGCGAAACTCGCCGCAATTGCCGATGGGAATGCGATTCGGTTGTCGTCGCAGGCGGCTCGCCGGCGACTTCGGGGCCGAGCCGACGCTTATGGGACCCGGCCAAGTATGCGCTGTTTATTGAACCGCCCGGCTGACCGATAAGCAAATCACGGCGCGATCTATTTCGTTCGCGCTGTTCGCCGCGCATCAACTTTCCTGGAGGCCCTCACGTGGCACGCGCTGCATTCTTTTCGGCTGTGTTCTCTGTTGTCGTCGTAACGATTGTTGGCTGCGATACCGGTATGCCGGCATCCCTTCCGGCTGGAACGAACCTCTCGGCGCCGGATGGAATCGATCCGCAGAATCCGAACATCGAGCGGTCCACGAAAATAGTCGATTTCACAAAGGTTCGATCGATTCGACTCGAACTCCCCGTCGGACGCGTGAGCGTGACGCAATCCGACGGCCAGACGACTGCAACGTTGCGGGTCGCGGAAATCATCACGCGGGAGGGCTTCAACGTTGAGCAGCTCACAGACCTCCTCAACCAAACCCGAGTTACCGCCGAGCGAGCCTTCGTCGACGACGAACGACTGGATGTCGAAGCAACCATCGCGCCGGAGCTTTCCGACGAGGACGTCCTATTCGACGTTCGTCTGGTGGTACCCACCGGCGCGAACCTGGAAGTCCTTGTCGGCAATGGACCTGTCGAGGTTGTTGACTTAACGGGCAGCGTCGAGATCCGAACGGACAATGGCGCCGTGGACGTGAAGAACGTTCAGGGCGACGTGACGGCGAAGACGACGCAGCGGGCCATTTCCATTCAGGATGTGGCGGGCGACGTATCGGCCGACACGACGGAGGCCGACATCGACCTGCGACTCGATCCCGGGCTCGACGGTCGCATCTCCGCATCGACCACGACGGGACAGATCCGCCTGATGGTGCCAAAGACTACGGCAGCCCGCGTTATGCTCCTGTCGGAGAGCGGCGTCGTGACGGCCAATCTCAACGGCTTCGCCGTGACAGACATTTCGACATCAGCGGGATTTCTCGAAGGCGTCTTGAACGGCGGCGGCGGCGCCATTGAGCTCAAGAGTCTGACGGGCGAAATCAGCTTCCTTGGAATGTAAGCGGGGCACGTTTGCCCCAAGTCTGGAGATCGCTTGTTTGCTTGACCGCGGGCCGGCTTCCGTAGCGGAGCCGGTCTTTTTTCATGCGCAGAAGCTGCGCTTGTGGCGATGGCGACAGCTCGACGTCGATCAATGAGTAAGTGAGTTGTGAGGGCTGAGTTGTGAGCGTCGATTGATGAGCGATGAGTAGTGGGCGTGGAGAAGTTAGTGGCGGGTGATGAGTTGCGTGTTGTGGGCGGCGAGTCATGGAATTGGAGGTCTCGAATCTCAAATTTCAAATTTGAGATTTCAAATCCAGAGTAGCATGTCCGAAGATGCACATCCGGCGTTTCAAATCCGACACCTCGAACGCAAGACCTGAGCCTCCGGCGCTCGGCACTCCCCTGAAGTCGATCATCGTGACCCCAGGGTTGAAACCCTGGGCCACCCGGCGGACGACAACTTCTCCGGCATCGAACGTCCGACGACTCCTTGCTGACAATTGACGATTGACAACCGACGACTGATGACTGATGACTGAAGACTGACAATCAAAAGCTGACGACTGATGACTGACGACTGACAACTGGAACTTCTGCAAATGGCACTGAAACCACCCGCTGAATATTCGAATGCAGTTCGCGACACGCTGCACTGGCTCGTGTCGGCGGGGCAGGTGGACCAACCGGCGACGGCGCGGGGGGAGGCACAGTACCTGTTGTGCCATGCGCGGCGATTGCACGAGTCGTTCATTTCATTGCCGGCGGCGGGCGTGAACACGAAGTGCCTTGTCGTCGGTTCGTGGGGGATTGAAGTGCCTTACCTGGCGGGAAAGCTGGGTTGGAAAGACATCACTTGCATCTGTGCGCCGACGAACAAGCGCGGCGTCGTGCAGCGGCTGACACGCACGCATCCGAACGGGCAGGATTCCTATTCATTCGACTTGATCGAGCACGATCTGGAGAGCGGTCGTCTTCCGTTCGAGGACGAATCGTTCGGGCTCGTCGTCTTCTGGGGGTGTTTCGAGCACCTGCGTCACGATCCGGAGTTCGGTCTCTACGAGATCAATCGCGTGACGGCGCGCGAAGGCGTCGTGAGCATCGTGACGGACAACGCGATCAGCTTCCAGATGACGCACAGTATGTTGCGCGGCGAACCGATGCCGATGCGGCTGCATCATCCGGCCGCCGAGGGACACTGGCGGTTGTATACACCGCCGGAGCTGGAGACGCTCCTGACAGGCACGGGCTGGCGTGTGGACGTATTGACGACGATCGTCTCCGATCCGCCCGTCTATTGGCGCTGGTGGAAGCGCTGGTTGTTTCGAAAGCTCGTGGCGGACTTTCGTCGCGGTTTTGGTCTTCGCGAGCCCTATTGGGATGCGTTCATCCTGGCGAATGCCGTGAAAGTGGCAGCGCCGATACGGCAATATCCGGGTTGGCTGTATAAGGATGAGAAGATTGCGGCGCTTAAGTTAGAGATGCTCGAATATGAGGGCCGCAATGTGGGGCGGGCGCGGACGGCTTAGGCCTTCGCGGCTGACGTGAGGATTCCCACTCGTTGCCGCGATCTCGTCGGCTTCTTTCTGAGGCCACAGCGCACTAATTTCACGATTTTATCCCACATAGTGAAGATCATCGGCAAACGTCGCACGGTACTCCCGGGAAGGCTGCATGGGCGGTCTTCGGCGGTTGGAATTGGACGGGAGTTCGTGCGATGGGCGTTTTTGCGTACGGTGCGGCGGTTTATGTCTTGTTTGTGGGGACGTTTCTTTACGCGATCGGGTTCGTCGAGAACCTGCTCGTCGGCAAGTCGATCGACAGTGGGATCGCCGGTTCGACGTATGCGGCCGTCATCGTCAATGTCGCGCTGCTGAGTCTGTTCGGCGTGCAACATACGATCATGGCGCGGCCGGCGTTCAAGCGCTGGTTCGCCCGGCACATTCCCAAGGCGGCGGAGCGAAGCACCTTCGTGCTGGCGACGTGCATCTGCCTGATACTGACTTTCCGGTTCTGGCGACCGATCGAAGGTGCGTTGTGGAGCGTAGACAACGAGATCGGTCGGATGCTGCTTTACGGCGTGTCATTTTTCGGCTGGGCGCTCGTGCTGTACGCGACGTTCTGCATCGATCACTTCGGCTTGTTCGGGCTGCGTCAGGTCTGGGCGCACCTGCGGGGCCAGGAATTCGATCGCGGCCGATTTGTGACGCCATGGCTGTACAAACTGGTTCGCAATCCGCTGATGCTGGGATTCATCATTGCCTTCTGGGCGACGCCGGATATGACGTTCTCGCATTTGCTGTTTGCAGCCGTGACGACGAGTTACATCTTCTTCGGCGTGTTCCTGGAGGAGCGCGATCTGTCGGCGCAACTCGGCGAGGACTATCGGCGGTATCGGGCGAGGACGCCGATGCTGCTGCCGTGGCCGCGGAAGCGCGTGACGTCGGCGTTTGAGCCGCAGCGTGTGCCGGTGGAGATCAGCAGGTCGAGTCTGAGCCTCAAAGTGAATGTCTGAGCGACATGATCGGGGCGTCGTGGGGGTTGGCATCCGGCCGGGCCGGCGGGATGATGGCCGGCGTTGACGAGATAGGCGAAGAGCGAACCTTTGCTGAGGCCGGCGGATTGAACGCGGACGAGAGTCAGAAAGCGACGTTGGATGGGGGATCCGATCGACGATGGAATCTGCGGATGTCGCCCAGGCGGTTTCTCGTCTGGGCGTGTCTGCTTGTCGGGGTCTACGGCTTCGGCCTGACGCGTGACTTGAGTGAGCCGTGGTACGGCGTTCACGATTGGAACGGCGCGTTCTTTTCGCAGCTTGCGCGGAATTTCCTTCGATATCCCATGTCTCTTCATCATGGCATGCCGATCGTGGCGGCGGGGGCGGCGATTCCGGGGCCGGAGGATTCGAGCATTTATGCGACGCATCCTCCCGGTCTCGTCTGGCTCGTTGCGGCGTCGTTCAAGGTCTTCGGCGAGTCGGAGTGGGCGGCGCGACTCGTGCCGATCGTATTTTCGCTGGGAACCTACATCTTGCTGTTATGGCTGACGAGCAAGGCGCACAGTCGTCGGATCGCGGCGATTGCGGGGTTGTTCTACGCCGTCATGCCGATGAGCGTGTATTTCGGCCGTATGGTCGATCACGAGGCCGTTTGTCTGTTCTGCATGGTTGCGGCGGCGGCGGGCTGGACGCTCGCCGGGCGTGGCGGCGGATGGAGATGGCTGGGGCTCTCCGTTGTGGTTGCGTGCGTGTGGGTGGGCGTCTGGGTGGACTGGTCCGTCGTGATATTCTTCGGCTTAATGGCCGTGCTGGCGACGATCGAAGCGGTGCGACATCGCGGGCGATGGCGAGATTGTCTCGTTGTTTCCATCGGCGGGCTTGCGGCAGTCGTATCAATGGTGAGCTTCATCGTTTACGCGGGACTCGCCGGTCGATGGGGCGATCTCGTTGATATCTTCGTCTCGCGGGCCGGGGAACATGTCGACATCAAGGGCGCCGGGACGTCGGAGGAATGGTGGCGACATGTTATCGACAACGTGTCGTGGCTGTTGGCCGCGATGGCGGTCGTCGGCCTGATCGTGATGATCGTCCGATGGCGGCGGCCTGCGAAAGTAGATAGCGGCGACATTCGATCGCGGTCCGGCTTGAACGTCGTGGCGATGACGGGGCTGTTGTGGGTCGTCGTTTTCTGGAAGCAATTTGAGCGGCACGAGTACTGGATGTTCTATCTGGGGCCGGCGATTGCGACGCTCGGTGCCGTCGCAATATCGACGTTTGTCGATATGGCGTGGCGGGCGCGAGCGACGGCGTCGGTCGTGGCGATGGCGGCGCTCGCGCCGCTATCGGTGGTGATCGAAGTACAGTTTCGCAATGTGATGTTCGATCGAGTTCACCAGGTTCATCCGATGGCGATCGAGGACTGGACGGCGATCGGACGGATGACGGCGCCGACGGATGTCGTGGCGATGTACGATGATCCGTATCGGGTCGAGCGCCGGGGCGGCTATGAGTTTCGAAATATCGTGCCGCCGCATTTGGCGTGGTACATGGATCGGCGACTGAAGGTGGTGACGGACGTGTCGGAGCTGCCGGCGTCGGCGGCAGGGTGCGCCGTCTTCGTGATCGACGCGATGCAAGCGGAGTCGGTACGGGACCGACTGGATCCCCTGCTGCGGACGTGGGGTTTCAGAAACCTGCATCGACAGCTGGTCGTGGATCTGAGGACGCCGCCGGGTCGCGGCGTCGAAGTTCTGGATTGACAGGAAGTTGGGGCAGGTGGCCGGAGCGTCTCGGGGGCGCCGGTCCGTATGAGTACCGGGAATCCAGGAGTGCGGGGGCCTTGTGGATAACGTCCGCAACGGTATATTTTTCCGTTCTGCGCACCGTTTGACGCTTTGTCGCGGACGCATATACTGGCGGGTCTTATTTATGACACGGGCGCGGCTTGCGCGCAGCCCGTCGGGCGAGCGATTCCCTCGGGAAAAGCCGTACCCATGACCCCGCAGGCGACATTCGCGCTGCTGTAGCTCAGTTGGTAGAGCGCGTCCTTGGTAAGGACGAGGTCACGGGTTCAAGTCCCGTCAGCAGCTTGATTTCGGCGGCGAGGCGATCGAGAGATCGGCGAAACGAAGCCGCTGTTTTTGATTGACCGCATGAATGAGGCAGGGCAGTGGTTGTCCTGCGAGGTTGGCGGGGGTGGACAGCCTCGCCGATCGACGGTCCATTATGTGGATATGGTTGGAGGCGGACGGCCGCTCCAAATGAATATTGGGGCGTGTCGGCAGTCTTCGGTTAGCAACCACGCCGTGCGACCCGCACGCGAAAAGGGCATCTAAGACGTAGCGACCACAGGTTCGCGGAGGAATCGCTGGAATGGCCAAGGAAAAATTTGAACGAACGAAGCCGCACGTAAACGTCGGGACCATCGGTCACGTCGACCACGGTAAGACGACATTGACCGCGGCGATCACGGCGGTCCAGGCCGCAAAGGGCTTGGCGAAGATGAAGGCCTACGACGAAGTCGCCAAGGCTTCCGAGAAGGACGGCCGTCGCGACCCGACGAAGATTCTGACCATTGCGACATCGCACGTGGAGTATGAGACGGACAATCGTCACTACGCCCACGTTGACTGTCCTGGGCACGCCGACTACGTGAAGAACATGATTACGGGCGCCGCCCAGATGGACGGCGCGATTCTCGTGGTCAGCGCGGCGGACGGCCCGATGCCGCAGACGCGCGAGCACGTGCTGCTTGCCCGCCAGGTCAACGTTCCGTCGCTCGTGGTCTTCCTGAACAAGGTGGACCTGCTCGACGATCCGGAGCTTCTCGACCTCGTCGAAGAAGAAGTTCGCGACCTGCTGAAGAAGTACGACTTCCCGGGTGACGACACGCCGGTCATTCGCGGTCAGGCGAACGCCGCGCTGGCGAACCCGAAGGATCCCGAGGCCAGCAAGTGCATTGGCGAACTGATGGCGGCGTTGGACTCGTTCATTCCGGAGCCGCAGCGCGAAGCGGACAAGCCGTTCCTGATGCCGATCGAAGACGTCTTCAGCATCAAGGGTCGCGGTACGGTCGGAACGGGCCGAATCGAGCGCGGCGGCATCAAGGTCGGCGACGAAGTCGAAGTCATCGGCCTGGCGAAGGAAGCCCGCAAGACGACGGTCACGGGCGTCGAAATGTTCAACAAGACGCTCGATTCGGGCATCGCCGGCGACAACGTCGGTCTGCTGCTTCGCGGTGTTGAAAAGTCGGAGCTGGAGCGCGGCCAGGTGCTCGCGAAGCCGGGTTCGATCACACCGCACACGAAGTTCGAGGCTGAGGTCTACGTGTTGACGAAGGAAGAAGGCGGGCGACACACGCCGTTCTTCAACAACTATCGCCCGCAGTTCTACCTGCGAACGACGGACGTCACGGGCAGTCTCCAGTTGCTCGGCGGTGCGGAAATGTGCATGCCGGGTGACAACGTGACGCTGGCCGTCGAGCTTCAGGCCCCGGTCGCTCTGGAAGAGGGCGTCCGCTTCGCGGTTCGCGAGGGCGGTCGAACGGTTGGTTCCGGCGTCGTGACGAAGGTTGTCGAATAGGGTATTCGCGGGGTTCCGTCGGAGTCCCGCATTTAGCGCGGCCGATCGGTTCGGCGGCGCATTTTGAGAAAACAGCCTGTCGGCTCGGTCGAAATTGTCGGCCGGGCCGGCGGTTTTGAATGTCGGTCTTGGGATCGAGGTCAGAAAAATGGCGAAGGCAAGTAAACGCGAACACGTCTGGCTTCAGTGCAAGGAATGCGACGGCCTGAACTATCGCACGAATGTGAACACGAAGGCCGGGATCCCGGAAGGGCTCAAGGAAGGTCTGAAAAAGTTCTGCAAGACCGAGCGACGGCACACGATGCATAAGATCAAGCGGAAGTAGTCCGCGTAGCGAGTGTCGAGTCAATGAAGTTGAGCTATGCGGAGTGAAACGGGCGTGTGTGCAGGCGTTGTGGACTCGTCACTCGCGACTCAGATCTCGTTACTTCTGTAGGAGCGTAGCTCAATTGGTAGAGCACCGGTTTCCAAAACCGGCGGTTGGGGGTTCGAGTCCCTTCGCTCCTGTTTCAGCCCTGTCGCCTGGCGGCAGAGGCGATCGCCGATCGAAAGTTAAGGACTCAGTTTGATGTCTAAAAAAGATCAGTCTGGCTCGGATGAATTCGGCACAGGATCTGCCGTGGCCGAGCGGGAGAAAAGAGTGTCAAATCGACCGGGTGACGGCGATCGGGGACAGTCTGCCGGCGGGCCGGCGGGAACGCGCAACAGCAGCTCCGGCAGCGGAGTGGCGGGCGGTATCTACAAGCCGGGGCAGGGCTACTACACGCGAATGTGGACAGCGATCGGCTTCGGAACGCTTGTGATCTGGCTGATCGCGTTTCTATGGCAGAAACTCTCGGTTTATGGCGCGACGGGTTCGACGACTCTCATGATTCAAGTCGGAATGGCCGTTGCCGTGCTGGTTATTTTCGGCGTCGTCGGCTACCGCCTCCTGGGGCGCAACGCGAAGGTCAATGACTTTCTCATTGCCACGGAAGGCGAGATGAAGAAAGTGAACTGGACGAGCCGCAAGGAGATCATCGGTTCGACCAAGGTCGTCATCTTCGTACTCGTCGGCATGTCCGTGCTGCTGTTTGTCGTGGATATCGTGTTCATGTTGCTCTTCAGTTCGATCGGCGTCCTGAAGGGGCGAGGTCTGCTCGAGTTGATCTTTGGCGGCGGCGGCTCATGATGGACCCGACGCAGCACGATGGAGCGAATTCCGTGGCGGATGACCTGAACCAGGCCGACGACGGCATGCAGGATGACACGCAGGACGCCGCAGCTGTTTCGACCAGCGCGAGTGCCGCCGGTGCGGCGAAGGCGCCGGAATTCAAATCCGGCGAGGGGCTCTTTCGCGAAGGCATGCAGTGGTACGTGCTTCGCGTCGCCAGCAATCGTGAAGATCAGGTCTGCACGTCGCTGATGCGCAAGGTTGAGATTGAAGGGCTGTCGGAGCGGATCGGGCGAATTCTCGTTCCGACGCAGCGCGAAAAGCGAATGCGAGGCGGCGTCGCGAAGGTCTACGACAAGAAGCTTTATCCCGGATACGTCTTTGTGGAGATGGCCGTCGAGGAGGACGGCAGCATTCCCGAGGACATCTGGTTCATGATCAAGGAAACCATGAGTGTTGGGGACTTCATCGGTTCCGACGGTAAGCCGACGCCGATGAAGCCGCACGACGTGGAAAAAATGCTCGCGGTCGTTGAAAAGGCGTCGGAACAGCCGACGCTGAGCGGCATGTCGGGCATGAAGAAGGGCGATGCGATCAAGGTCAAGGAAGGACCGTTCGAGAACTTCGAGGGCGAGATCGACGAGGTCTTCCCCGACAAGGGCCAGGTCCGCGTGATCGTGTCGATCTTCGGCCGGCCGACGCCCATCGAACTGGAATACTGGCAAGTTGAATTGACGACCGAAGAGTAGTTCGGCGGCGTTCGCGATCGCAATTGCGATTAGTTATCGAGGCGACTAGACGTGGCGAAAAAGAAAACTCCTACAGCGGTATTCAAGGTACAGGGCCCCGGCGGACAGGCGACGCCCGCGCCGCCGATCGGACCGGCCTGCGGTCAATACGGCGTCAACCCCGGACAATTCGTGCAGCAGTTCAACGAGCGCACGAAGGACATGAACGGAATGCCGGTCGCGGCCGTCGTCAGCGTCTATGCCGATCGGACTTTCGATTTCATCATCAAGAGCCCCCCGGCAGCGGCGCTTCTGAAGCGCGCGGCGAAGATCGACAAGGGGTCCGGCGTGCCGAACCGCGAGAAGGTCGGGACCGTAACGCGGGCGGATCTCGAAGAGATTGCAAAGACGAAGATGAAGGACATGAACTGTCACGGCGACGTCGATGCGGCCTGCAAGACCATTGCCGGCACGGCCCGAAACATGGGGCTCGAAGTCGTCGGCTAGTCGTCGTCGATGCGGCTTGAAGCCCGCTCGACTTTCCTTTTCCAGTCGCTTGTTATTCCACGATTCGCGCGTTCGGTCGGACTAGGCCGTAACGAGGCGGTCGTGGTTTGTCATTTCTCGTAACGCAGATCGACCGCCGGCGTGGCGCCTTCCGCAGCCCGCCCGCGTCCTCATCGCGGTTGCGACGGTAACGGCCGTCGAATCATGAGTTGCGTCGCGATCGGCGGATAGTCGATTCGGACGCGATATGCGTCGTAGTCTCTGTCATCGCATCCGCAGCGCTCCATTGTGTGTTGGATCATCCGGTCATATCCCGGAATGTCGGGCGTGACGAAGACGTCGGAGCCGCGGCCGAGATACTCGATCTGCTCGCGCATCGGTAGCTGGTCCGACTCCTCGTAATAGAGCCCCGGTCCGCCGGCAAAAAGGTCGCTGTAGAGTTGCGCTCGGAATCCCTGCGTCGAATCAAAGATGTCACGGTGAATCACGAGATCGAAGACGAGCGTGTTGGCAGGGGTTCGTATCGGAAACGTCATGCAGAAGTCGTCGTACACGTCGTTTCGGTACCTCGGCTCCACGCGCCGGAGCACTTCGCCGGTGACGCACGTGATGCGGGATTCGAGACCGACGGAGCTCGATACGAACTCGTATTCCTCCTGGCCGAATGCCCCGCGGACAGCTCTGAATTTCGGCACCGGCTGCGTGCAGTAGTCGAGCATCAGCGGCAGGATGCTCTCCCGCGGCGAGACCTTCGGATCGATCGGTTCCCGACGCACGTCATGGTGAAAAATACGATCGGCATCGACCGAGACGGGCAGCGTGATGCGCCAGGCGACGTTCGCTCTCAGGCAGCAGAAGTCCACCATCCCGCGAATCGTTGCGAGGTCCCAACGGTCGGAGTCTTCCGAGGGCATGACGATGTTCGATCGGAAGATCGTTTGGGCATGAACGCCCCAGATGTAGCTGTTTCCTTCAAATGCACGCCGCCGATGTTCGACGTCGGCGCTGATTCGCGTTCTGGATGAGTTTCCGGACACGAGGATGTTGAAGTTCTTCCGTGTTCCGGCCTGGCGGCGAACCACATCATTGAATTCGACGGACGCGGCCCGGACGGCGTTCGCCAGATTCTGGGGAACATTTCGTCGTATTGCGGCACTCAGGAACTTCTGAATTCCGGTCGGCCCCGGCAGAAACTGTGCCGCGGCCAGCGGGTCGGACTCTTCGATGCATCGACCGAGGTTCCAGGCGAGTTTCGGATCGAGACCGAGCTCGGCCGACAGGTCGTTGGGGCGTCGAAACTTGAAGCCCGGAATCCCTTCGATCACAGCGGCAAGCGTTGAGCGGACCCGCCGAATGCTCTCAATTGCCTCGGAAAGCCCACTGGTAGGTTCGGTATCCGTATTCATGATGTGGATCGCCTGAAAGTCAGAGTGGCTATTGCATTAACTATATGCATTAGAGCATATTATGATTGCAATCGCAAATCCAAAGGCAAAAAATATTGCAAAACGACGATGCGTCAGGTAGGCTCGGAATCGGCCATGCGGCATCAGGGGGCGTCTGGCTGCGGCAGGTGTGTCCTCACCTGTCGGGGACTCGTCACGATCGGATCGATTATTGGCCCGTCCGATTGCGCGGCGAAGGGTTCGAAGGTACCGCGGCCAATCAAGGAGTTGTGGAAAATGCGTAAGGCTCTCGCAATGGCTGGCGCGTTGGCCGCCATCGTATTGGCAGTGCAGGAGGCAAAGGCTCAAACAGGCGCGTGTTGTTCGAACCTAACGGGGCTATGCACGATCGAAACCCAGAGCGACTGTGAGAGTGTCGTGAACGGCGTGTACCTCGGTGACGGCATTGCATGTGAGTCGGTTCAGTGCAACACGCCTGTCGGGGCATGTTGTTTCGCGGACACGGGCTTCTGCTCCGTCGTCACAGAGGCGACTTGCATGGCGGAAAGCGGCAACTACCAGGGGAACGCAACGTCTTGCGATCCAAACATGTGTCCGCAGCCGACGGGAGCGTGTTGCGACGGCCTCTTCGGCGGCTGTATGGAAGTGACTCAGGCACAATGTTCGCCGGGGAACCTGGGTGATTGGCGCGGTCCCGGTACGACGTGTGAGGCAGAAGGCTGTCCCGACGCCGGGGCATGCTGCGATCCGGATGACGGATCGTGTCTGGTCCTGGGCGAGCCGCTCTGCACTCTACGAGGAAACGACTTCCTCGGCGAAGGAACGACATGTGACCCCAACGTCTGTCCGCAACCTCCGACGGGGGCGTGCTGCCAGGAGAGCGGCGAGTGCCAATCGGATTACACCGAATACGCATGCGTCAACCAGACGTCGGGCGGCGTGTGGGCCGGCCCTGATACGACGTGCGACCCTGTGAATCCGTGCCCGCAACCCGCCTTCGGCGCGTGTTGTTTTGCTGGCGGCGGTTGCATCGTGACGGCGGAGTACCTCTGCGCGGATGCATTCGGTGAATTCCAGGGAGAGGACTCGACGTGCTATCCGTCGCCCTGCAATCCGAACCAGATCACGGGTTGGTGTGACAACTTCGACAGCTACACCGACGGCCAGCAGCTGTATCACGTCGGCGGCTGGACGGGCTGGGATGACTTCTCTCCGGCGGCGGGCTTCGTGTCGACGGCTCAGGCTCGATCGGCGCCGAACTCGATTGACGTCGGCGGATTCAAGGACGCTGTTCATCCATTCACGACGGCGTTCGCCGGCGGCACGTGGGAAATCGTCGCGTGGCAGTACATACCGTCGGAACTCACGGGCACGACATTCTTCGTGGTCAACAGCTACTACGAGCACGGCGGGCCCTATTTCTTCCCCGTCGAACTGCACTTCGATCCGAGCGGGGACTATGTTTACGACGCGCTGCGAGACTCGGGCGCAACGACCACGTTACCGCTCATCTACGATCAGTGGGTCGAGATTCGTATCGAAGCGGATTTCGACAACGACTGGCCGGGCAACATCTCGTCCGCCGGTACGATTCGCGAGTACTACAACGGACAACTGCTCATGGAAGAGAGCTGGATTCCGGTGACGGGCGGGATCAGCGTCGGCCAGTTGGCGATCATGAACATCGACCTCTATGCCCCGCATGGCGAGTCGGTCTATTACGACGACCTTTGCGTCACGCCGCTGACACAGTCTCAACTCGATCCGCGTCGACCTTTGTTCGTGGGAACGTCTGAAACGAGCCTCGGATTGCCGACACGCACGTCGGATCTCACTGGCGCGCCGAGCGTGACCTGGACGAATGGCTACAACACGGACGTCGCGATCGAGGGTGCGGCGGGGCGCCCCGATGGAGCGATCTATATCGCCGGAACGCAGGACGGCACGTTCCGTCCGAACCTCTTTATCGCGCCGTTCGAGGGACCGACGATTCCGCTTTGTGAATTCGGCACGTCCTTCACGGCAGGCCCGAGCGGTCTCGCCTATGGTCGCGGCAAGTTGTACGGGTATTTCAATTTCGCCAGTCCGCTGGGAATCTACGAAATCGATCCGGCAACCTGCGATAAGACGTTGCTCGTGGATACGAGCCCTTATCGATTCTTCGGACTGGACTACAACCCGGCCGATGGTTTGCTCTATGGCTATACCGGCTTCGGCTCGCCGACGGGCCTGTACTCGATCGATCCCGACACGGGCGTGATGACGTTTGTCGCGCCAAGCGTGCCGGCGGCGAACGCTTCGGCCAACGCGCTGGCGGTCGGCAACAACACGGTCTATGTCGCCGGAACGCGCGGCGCCGAGGGCGTACCGATGTTCAGCTACGACCTGAGCCAGGGGGCGAACGGATCCTACGTCGCGATCACGCAGGCGTTCCCGGAATCGAATGCACAGGCCGGGGCGGCCTATGCGACGGGGCCTGTTCCAGGCGACATGAACTGCGACGGCAAGATTGACGGAAAGGACATCCAGGCATTCGTCACTGCGGTGCTCGCGCCGGCACAGTACGAGAGCACCTATGTCGACTGCACGATCCTCAACGCCGACGTGAACCTGGACGCCTCGATCGATACGGTCGACGTGGCGCCGTTCGTGCTGATGTTGTCGGGCAACTAGTTCAAGACCGACGGATTCCGCCGAAACTGCGGATCTCCGATGACCTGACGGCCTGGCGTCTCCTTTGGACGCCGGGCCTTTTTCTTGATCTGAGGGTCGGGCCGCTGAACGGACGCCGGTATGGGGCGGGCTGGGTCGAGGGGCCGAGTCGTCGGCTCGCTGGTGGTATTATCGGGACGTTTCACGCGACTGCCTTCACTTGCAGCCGGTCCCGGCGTCGCTTAAATTACGCGGCTCGTTATTTCGCCGGCGGCAGTCGGCGGAACGCCCGCGAGGCGGGCGCGGTTCGACCACGAGCCGACATTCGTGGCAGACGTTCAGTCGTTAGAAAGGACTTCCATGGCCAAGGAAAAGGCTGCAGAAGCAGTCCAGGCGTCGGGCGGGCGCAAGAAGCGCGGCCGTTCGATGCGACGCATGGGGCGCCGTCAGCGCGAGAACCTGAAGAAGGTTGAACGCAACAAGGCGTATGAAGTCGACGAAGGGATCAAGCTCCTGAAAGATGTGACGGGCGGCACGAAGTTTGATCAGACGATCAACGTTGCTGTCCATCTCGGCATCGATCCGCGACATGCCGATCAGCTTGTTCGCGGCAGCATCTCGCTGCCCAAGGGCATCGGCAAGAAGAAGAAGGTCATCGCCTTCTGTGACGGCGCCGACGCCGATGCCGCGAAGGCGGCGGGCGCGATCGAGGCCGGCATCGACGATCTCGTCGAAAAGATCAATGGCGGCTGGCAGGACTTCGACGTCGCGATCGCGCATCCGCGTGCGATGGGTAAAGTCGGAAAGCTGGGCCGCGTGCTCGGCCCGTCCGGCAAGATGCCGAGTCCGAAGAACGGTACTGTGACGCCGAATGTCGGCGACGCCGTGAAGGAATTCGCCGCGGGCAAGATCGATTTCCGAAACGATGCCGGCGGCAACATCCACGCCGTCGTGGGGCGAGCGAGTTTCTCCGCAGAAGATCTGAAGGAGAATCTCAAGGCGTTTGTCGATCATCTTCGTCGCCTCAAGCCGTCGACGGCCAAGGGCGCGTACATCAAGAAAGTCTGCGTCAGCGGCACCATGTCGCCCGGCGTGATGCTCCAAGTCGAGCAGCAATAACAGGAGTCTGTGATGAGTAAGGCCGTCAAGGAACTGCTCCGAAAAGACATAGCCGTCAAGTATGAAGGCCTCGAAGACATGCTCGTCGTGAACGTGCATGGTCTGACGGGCAATGAAGTGAACGACTTCCGCGGCCGCCTGCGCAAGACGGGCGTTGAAGTGCACGTCGTCAAGAACTCCGCCGCGCGTCGCGCTTTTGAAGGCACGGCGCTCGAACCCCTGGCGCGCAGCCTGAAGGGCCCTTGTGCACTCGTGACGGGCGGCAGCCCGGTCGAAACGGCCAAGGAGCTGATTCTGCTCGTCAAGGAGTTCCCGAAGCTCGAGCTGTCGAACGGTCTGGTCGATGGCGAACCGGAACTTCTTTCAATCGATGAAATTTCCAAGCGAAAGAGCAAGGCGGAACTGCAGGGCGAAGTCCTGACGCTGTTCCTCAGCCCCGGCCGACGCGTTGCCGGTCAGCTCAAGGTCGGCAGCAAGATTGCGGGCGCAATCAAGGGCCTGATCGAAAAGCTGGAGAAGGGCGAGACGATTACGAAAGTAGCGTGAGAGAGTTGTCAGTAATCAGTCATAAGTGGTCAGTTGATTGAGCCTTGATGGCCAAGGACTGAAAACCGAAGACTGAGAACTGAGCACTGAAAACTATCGAATAACTCGAACCCGAGGGTCCCCTTCGTGTGGCGGCTCGATGAGTCGCCCGGGTTAAATGAGATCACAGGGATCTCAGCTATCGGGATGGTGTTCCGGGCGACGCGATACGCGGGCCCACATTGCAAGACAGATAGGTGAACAGATGGCAGAAGCACCCGCAAAGGAATTTTCGGCCGCGGTCAAGGACCTCGGTGACAAGATCGTCAGCCTGACGGTCAAGGACGCACAGAGCCTCGCGGATTACCTCAAGGACACGTACGGCATCGAGCCGGCCGGCGGCGGCGCCGTGGTCATGGCCGCGGGCGGCGGCGGTGGCGCAGCCGCGGAAGAGGCGGAAGCACCGTCGGCATTCGACGTCATCCTGACGGACGCCGGCGCGAGCAAGATCAACGTCATCAAGGTCGTTCGCGCGGCGACGGGCCTGGGTCTGAAGGAAGCGAAGGAAATCGCCGACTCGGCTCCGAAGGCTGTCAAGGAAGACCTCAACAAGGAAGACGCCGAGAAGCTCAAGAAGGAACTGGAAGAGGCCGGCGGCAAGGTCGAGCTCAAGGGCAAGTAAGCCTGAGAGTCGCGCCGGCAGTCCGCTGTCAGGGGCGCACTTTGCAATATGCGACACAAAGGGCTGCGGCTTGATGCTGCAGCCTTTTTTTGCGCGCCTGGGTTCGGCGCAACTGACAACGAGGGTCGCGTCACCTGCACGAATGGGGTCGCCGGCATCCGCAATGAACCAAAAAAAAGCCCGGCGATTCGCCGGGCTTGATGATTGCTAAATTGGCCGCGATTTGCATGCCGATTCAGCGGCCCGATCGTTTGCGTCGTCTTCGACGGATCAGGCAGATTCCCGCAAAGGGAGCGATCAGGCCGGCTTCTGCGCCCATGGCGAAGCAGTTGCCCTGAAGCAGTGATTGGAACAAATCCGGTGGCGTTACAGCGGCGACATCGGCGGCCGTTACTTCGACGTTGAACGAACACGCAATTACGTCGGCGCCGGGCGTCGTTGAGTCGGTCTCATAGACCAACACGTTTGTCGTACCGATGGGGAACATCGTTCCCGACGACTTATCAGCGACCAGGCGCTTCCCGTGCGATGCAGTATCCAGCGTCGGGAGGTCAAACGTCACGACGGCGCCATCGCTCGATGTTGCGGCCACGACGATGTCATCCGGACAGTCTGTCACATCGGCTCCGGTTGATTCGTTGTTATCGACTTCATCGATGTCGTCGCAGACTCCGTCATCGTCCTTGTCGCCGGACGCGTCATCGCCGTCGCAGGCGTCGGCCAGATCGCAAACGCCGTCGGCATCTGAATCGGGCAATGGACTCAGCTTCGCCGGGTCGTCGATGATGCGCCACAATTCGTAATCGCCGTTCGGATTCTTGCCGAAGCCGACAATGACGTTGCCGTCTGCAGACAGATCGAGCGGCTGCAGCCACGACCAGCCGGCGATTTCCTGAGATAGGTTGAAGTCACTCGCGATCGCAGCGGAGACGAGCCGCATGCCGTTCCCCTCATCCCAGATGAAGCCCCAGTCGGCGCCGCCATTTGCTTCGCCGACGATCGGTACTGGTATCGATTCAATCCACGAGCCCGATAAGCTCGTCAAGCGTCCAAAGATGATCGGCCAACCCGGCCGCAACGGCCGGTGACGTTCCAAGCGTCGAGTGCTTCCGAGCGAAATTGTAGTGCATTGTGAATAGGGCGAACGCATGCCCGTGGTTCTCGATCTTCTTCGAGTGGCCATTAGTCAATCGGGTGAATCGCCGCATCGACATTCTGATCGTGAGGTTCGATCGCTCGACGATGCTCGTCGATATTTCGTCAGGATCAGGGAATCCGGACACGGTCTTATGTTCTGTTCCGATGCAAGCTGCTGGACTGTAGCGGGCATGGTCCGGGCGTTCGGCTCGATAGACCTTGATGAGCTGGGCATAGTTCACATCGCGCCCAAACGTCTCGCGGATCGCGGCAGGGTAAGCGCCGTATCCGTCGGTCGTCAGGGTGCCGATGTCAATCACGCGGCCGGACAGATCGTCCATGAATGCGTAGGCGTCGAGCGGGCTTCGCAGCCCAACGTAATAAGTGATGATGAATTTAGTTTTCGGGTCGATTGCGGTCCATGTCCAAACGTCGCCGTGACCGAATTTTCCCTGATTCTCCTCGCGTACGTTCTTCTGCTTGGAATGGCAAAACGACCAAATCTCGTCGCACTGGACGGCCTCAGGCTTCAAGCCCCGGACATGCTCATCATGGAAGCGCGAGCAAGCACAGCCGAGCTTTTCCAGCAGGCGGAGAATGGTCGTTTTCGCAACGCCGCTCATCCGAACCGTTGAATTGATCGAGTTTCCTTCGACCAACGCCGCCACGACCGCCCTTTGCTTGTCTCGCTTGAGCTTGTTCATACGCTACAATATGCTTGCTCGTGCAGGCAATGTCAAGGCGCAGGCGCACTGTCAAAGGAATTTCTTCCTTATTTCGCGATTCTCAATCTTGGCCCAGCGGCTGGAAGATACGTTGCTTCGAACCAATCTTTATCCGAATGGGTCATTCGGCACAGGTCGTCCACAGACATGTCGTTTTCAGTTGTGTGATATCGAATCAGGTTGGATATGTTGCTCGTTTCCTCGCGGGGAAGTTCGTTTGGTTCGGCCTTACGGAATCCATGCTTGCTAAGTTGTATGTACAGCGATTTGTATTTCTCGGGAGTGATAGCCCTGACATCCTTTGCTCTATAGATGAGCGCCTGCATGGAAGATCGCCAGGTCAGTTTCAGGTTTGCGGCCTTTGGTAATGTCAGGTCGCGAAGATCAAGAGTGATATCCCTCTCCGGCATCAAGAATTCGCTAGCAAACTCATCAGCTTCATCCTCAATGCTCTTGCTTACGCTCCGGTGCATGACCATATGCCCCAATTCGTGAGCAAGCGTCCATCGCGTCCTGTCCCCCGGCATCCGTTCATTGAGAACCACGAATGGCGACAGGCCCGTTATCCAAAGACTCGCACCATCGACTTTGGGGATATGGAATCGGTGATAAATAACGAATATCCCAGCACTCTCCACAACTTTCACAAGATTGCGGATGGGTCCTGCTGGTAGTTGCCATTCCGCCCGGACCAATCTGGCAATTTCGGCTGGCGATCCGTCTACACCAACCTCAAACGTCGGCACATGATACTCTGACTCAAGGGGTACTCCCCGAAGCAAGCGCGACAACTGCATTTGAATGATGTTTACTTCAGCCTGTATCTTCTTCAGATCAGGATTGGGAATAGTTTGACGCTTTCGGTGAAATAGGAAGCTTGCGCCAAGGCCATAGAGCCTGTCAGTCTGTCTGAAGAATGACACAGGAACTTTGAGCGCTTTCGAAAACTCAACAGCCGCGCTCTCCGTAATCGCGATGTCGCCGCTTTCCATACGCGAAACAACAGATTGATCGTAGCCAGTAGCGCGCGCAAGATCAGTCTGCGTCATTTTCGCGGCTTCACGGGCTACGGTTAACATCTCTCCGAAGTAAGGCGCTGCGTCAGTCACGCACCCTCCACACCCCGATCCTCATCATCTCCAAACTTTGTACCACCATGCCCTCCGCCAGAGCCGGTTGGTCGCAGGCGAAGACCAGCATCGGATTCGTCGGCTGGCTTCAGGATAGAATACTGCCACTGCGTCATGTCGCCCTTAGCGTAGATGATCCTGATATCTTCGATATCGATTGCGGTCGGTCCCCACAGCCAGCCCAGCGTCAATCTCGCGCGATAGACAAAGGCTGGCCCGTCCGGGAACGGGATTTGGTTCTTGTAGTCGATACTCGACTTAGTTGGGTAATTTGATGTGCTGCCGTCGGGACTGACCTTCTTGCATCTGAGATCAATAGAATCGAAACGAAGCTCCAGGAACCTGCGCTCCGTCAACACTTCGACATTCCCTAAACTACCTTCTGCCGCCAACTCTTTCATTCGCTCAACGACAAGACTGTTCATCAGGTGTTGGCGAGCAGACAGGTACTCGAAGCCCTTGGCAACGAGCGCGTTACCTTCGGCTAACGATCGAAGAATGTCGTGACAGTGCATCACGGCGTCACGAAGTACGTCATGGAAAGGAGACAACTCACGCTGTGCTTCAGCTTCGGTGAATTCGGGGTCATCTGGAAACAACATTGCGTGAGCCTCCGTGCGGCCGGTACATTGATTTATCGTAACTGCCTACGTCTACAGGGTACACCATCCGTTAATTATTGCAAGAGATTTATGATAAATATTATGCACATAGTCGTAAATGGCTTTCTGTAAACTATTTACGGCTTCGGCCCCAACGGGCCTTCGCGGCTCGTTTGGCAATCTCGGATCGCTTCTTTGCCGAGAGCTTCTTTGCCCGGGCCTTTCCGCCTTTGCTGGCCCCGAGTTTGCTCAGTTCGACAGCCGCCTGATTTCGGGTATCAGGCATTTCCTCTGGTGTGTCCAGCGGTTCGCCGTTCAGCTTCTCCCCTATGATCTGCTCAAGGTTCTCGCGCGCTATCTCCGCCACATCGCGGCGGGTCTTTCGCGGGGCCTTCTTGGCGACCTTCTTGGCCGGTTTCTTCTTATGCTTGCTCATGCAAGCATCATATCCGTGGTCGTCTCAGGTGTGAAATTTCAATCGCTACCAGTACCCGACGATCAAGGCGCCGTCCGTCGACACGGCACTCGGGCGGGGATAATTGACGGCGCCCGCGTCGAGGATGACGAGTCCCGTAGCGGCCGTCCAGCGATACGCTTTTTCGTCATTGCCTGCATAGCCCACAACGACGCCGCCGTCTGGCGAAACAGCCGTTGCGACGCCGTCGGCCGCGATCACATCAAACGTGCCGTCCGACTGCCATCGAAACGCCCCGACGCTGTTGCCGGTTCCGACGATCGTCGAACCATCCGCGGAGATGCCCGAGGGATCGCCGAAAATCGCGACGCCGTTTTCACCGACAGGTTCAAAGCCCTTCTGAGCCGTCCATCGATAGATGCGGCCGTTCACTGTGCACGCGATAGCGTCGCCGTCGGCGGACGCGGCGACGGCCTCGGTGTTGTTCTGTCCGATCGGCGACCCGATGGTCTCAATGTCTCCCGATAACGACATTCGGAATGCGGCTTTGCTGTTCGTGTCGTAAACGGTGCCGATGAGCCAGTTGCCGTCGAGCGAGATGTCGAGGACATAGGCTTCCGTGGCGAACGCCTCGGAGAACTGAATCGTATTCGTGCAACTCGACCATACCATCGGATCGGGCTTGACCAACGTCGGTCCGTTGAAGACCAACGGCGATGTGGTCGCCACGATATTGCCGTCGGCCGTGATGTTTGCATCAGGGCCCGACGACGCGGAACCGAGAATGCCGAGTGACTCAAAAGTCGATGGGGCCGCAATCACCGTCGACAGTGACATAGGTGCGACGACGGCAACGAGCGTCAATGCAATTTGTCTTCGAAGTGTCTGCACGATTCTCCCTTTCTATTCAAGAAATGCATGATGCCCTCAATCCATGCGTGAGTGACGTACACCGGCCCGTCTCGACTGTAATCTCCGCAGGACGCAATGCCGCCTGACGGCAGACCGGGAAGCAGCGTTTCGGCCCAATGAAAGCCCCTTATCTTGACTTCGGCCAATCGCGGGGGTTACGTGAAATCCGAATGTCCGGATATCGCACAACAACTGTGAGCCACCAACTAACCCCAAAAAAGCCCGGCGATTCGCCGGGCTTCATGATTGCTCTATTGGGAGTGCGTCGCATGCTGCCTCAGTGGCCCGAACGTTTGCGCCGTTTTCGTCGGATCAGGCAGATACCTGCAAAGGGAGCGATCAGGCCGGCTTCAGCGCCGATGGCGAAGCAGTTGCCCTGCAGCACGGATTGAAACGTATCCGGCGGCGTTGCGGAAGCGACATCAGCGGCCTGCGATACGTCCACGTTGAAGGTGCAGGCGATTGCATTGGCGTCGGGGGAGGATGAATCGACGACGTAGACATTCACCTCGGTTGTGCCGATGGGGAACATCGATCCCGAGGTTCGATCGGCGTGAATCGATTTCTGCTGCGACATTTGCGCAAGCGTCGGCATGTTGAAGTGAACGATCGCGCCCTCATCGGACGTCGCTTCGACACGGATGTCCCCGGGGCAATCGACGACAGGCGTTTCACTGACGCAGTTGCCGCTGATGCAGGCATCGATGTCGTCGCAGAGACCGTCGCCGTCGGAATCGCCGGAAGTGTCATCCCCCTGGCAGGCATCCATGTCGTCGCAGATGCCGTCGGCGTCTGTGTCGACCAGTGTGGGCAGTTTGCTGGTGTCGAAGACAACGCGCCACGTGCTGGGGGTACCGTCGGGGCGGAGGCCTGCGCCGACGATCACGTTGCCATCGTCAGAGACGGCCAGAACGCTTGATAGTCGCCATCCGTCGATTTCGCCGGCGAGTCCGTATTCGTCGACCAAGGCGTCTCGGATCATTCGTGTCCCATGGGCCGCATCCCAGATGAAGGATCCGCCGGCGCCGTGGCGTCTGTCGATAGTACCGATGATCACGCCGCCGTCGGCCGAGACGCCGCTCGGCCATGCGTAGGTCGTATCCGGGTCGTCGTCCAGGGCCGTCATTCCGGTTTCCTGCGTCCATCGAAACGCGCGTGCATTCAGTTCGTCATCGTAAAGACTGGAGCCGACGACGGCGTTGCCGTTGGCCGAGACGCCGGCGACCCGCGTTTCGTAATAGTTGCCGAGGATCGGCGATCGCAAGTGCCCCAACGTCGTCGCGCCTTCGGATTCCGTCCAGCGAAATGCCACTTGGTTGGATTCGCCGACGATCACCGATCCGTCACCGACCATGTGGATTACGTTGACCCTGTCGATTCCATAATCGCCGAGGTCGATCAACTCGAATCCACCGGATTCAGTCCATCGGAAGATCTCACCCCGGGTTATGCCGGCAATGATCGCCCCGTCGTCGGAGATGGCCTGGGCATAGACCTCGTCGTAGAAGGGCGGGTGGCCGATCGGCTGAATGTCGCCTTCGGGCGTCATTCGATAGGAACCATGAATCGATTCTTCGCGCTGAAACGTATATCCGACGATCCATTTCCCATCGGCCGACATGTCGATGACGTTTTCGCCGTTCGGAATCTTGAAGAGATCCGGGAAGATCCTTAGGCCTGCGCAATCCGACCAATATGTGAAGCCCCTGGCGTCGGCGCCGTCCCATCCGATCGTGGCAAGCTTCGTACCGTCGGCATTCAAGTGCACCGTCCATTCGCCGCAGACGGGTACGAATTCCATGCTGTCAAAACGAGCCGTCCCGGCCTGTACGTTCGAACTGGAAACCGCGAGGACGAAGACCGTCGCGAGGATTCGTATCAATGCGGCGGTGCGGCGCTGGATTCGATGCATGGGATCCCTTTCAACGAAGTCGCGTGTGGTTTGCCCGATAAGCTCAGTATCGGCTTTTACTGAGTGGTATTTGATTTTGGTTTCAGATTCGTCGGCGGCATGTCCATCCGTTCTCTGCCAGAAAAGGCAAGGACCGGGCGAGTGATGCGTCACTCGTCCGGTCCCTTCGATTTCTTCTTAGTTTTCAATATCGGGCGCTATACGCCGACAGGCACACCCGCTACATCCACGACGTTGTTCAATTCGCCGTACGGGTTCATCTCGACATTGTGGTTATCGGGGTCGTTGCGCCAGTTGCCATCGACGACGTAGCGATACTGATAGCGGCCTGGCGTCAGCGGCACTTTGATCTGGAACGTGTCGCTATCCACGTGCATCAGCGGCGTGCGATCCGGGTTCCAATCGTTGAAGTCGCCCGCGATCTGCACGCGATTCGCACCGGTCGCCCGAATCACGAACACGACGCCGTCGTTGACGGCGCGCGGCCCGTAGATGCGATCGAGCTTCTGCGCGACACGCGCCGGGTCTGCAGTCTTCTGTGCGATCGGCGTAGTAGAGGCCGTCGTGGATTGACCGTCGCCGTTGCCGGCCGTCGTCACAGCGGCGGCGTCTGTCATGCTTTGCTGCGGTCGGCCGACAAGCGTCTGCGTCGTCGCGAGGAGCTTCTCGGCGTCTGCTGCAAGGGCGTCGGCGCGCTCCATGAGCGTTTTTTCTTCCGGCGTCCGCGGCTGCGGCTGGGCCGGGGCCTGCGATTGCGCGGGCGATGCGATAACGACAGGCGGCGGCGCCGTCACGGCGGGCGTCGACAGCGAGATCAATTCGCGGGCGAAGCGAACGAAGTCCCGGCAACCGCTGCTGGCCGGATCATATTCCGTGATCGGCTGGCCGAGGCTCGCGCTCTCTTTCAGCTTCGTGTTGAAGTTGATGAACGTCGTAAACATCGCATCGCCGTGCCGCTTGCGAAGTTCGGCGAGAATCTCGCGGGCGAGCTTGGTTCGCACGTCGTAATGATTCGCCAGGATCCGCAGCGTCAACGGCTTGTTCCAGGCCGTGCGCACCTTGCGGAGCGTGTCCATCTGCTTGGAGAGACCGTGGAGGGAAAAGTAGCCCGTATCCACGGGGACGATGACTTCGTCGGCGGCATAGAGCGCCGCCTCGGTCAGGAAGCCGATCGTCGGCGGCGTATCCAGCACGATGAAGTCGTACTTGTCCCGGACGCTTTCGAGTGCGGCCAGGAGCCGTTTTTCCCGTTGATGGTCGTTGGCCGATTCCCGCTCGAGCTGGGCGAGATCGGTCCTGGACGGGATGAGATCGAAGTTGCTGGAAATCTGCCACGTGAAGCGGGAGAGATCCATCTGCTCCGGATTTGCGCGCAGCAAATCCGTGACGCTGGATTCAATCTGCTCCTCGGGTACAGCGAGCCCCAGAGCGAGGTGCGACTGGGGGTCCAGGTCGATGGCAAGGGTACGTCGGCCCTCTCGGGCGAGACAGGCTGCCAGATTGATGGTTACGGTCGTCTTGCCGCAGCCGCCTTTCTGATTGGCGATCGCGATGGTCCTCATTCGGGCCACTCCAGATTCTTGCAAACGCGAAGGTTGCGTGTGTCAGATTGTGTTGAGGACTCGTTTCCAACCCTGAAAACGAGTACCGATAATCATTCATTCGGCCTGCGATAATTGCGCTCTTGAGTTTTTATAGGACGGAGTGGATTTTGCAATAGCCAAAACACCACTTTTCGTCGGAAATCTTGTCTGCCACTACTATTACGACGGTTTGGCGGTCGAACAGGTATCCGGGGAACTGCGGGATTCTTGCTGGTACTGTCGCCCCCTCATAGGATTCACAGCCTTTGCGAAAGGGCCCCGATTGACGATGTGGGAACGACTTCTCAGCCTGCTTGAAGCCTCGAACGAGGTCCATGTCCTCGTCCTTGGGGACTACATGCTCGACCATTACCTCTATGGTGATGCCGAGCGGATCAGCCCTGAGGCGCCGGTTCCCGTCCTGAATCGCGTACGCGAGGAATTCGCGTTGGGCGGTGCCGGCTCGGTCGCGGGCGACGTGGCAGCCCTGGGAGCCGTCCCGCACTGCGTTGGCGTCATGGGGATGAACACCGACGCCGAGGAGCTCTCAACGCTCCTGACGGCGACGGGCGCGGACGTCAGCGGACTGGTTCGATCCTCCAGTCGGCGGACGACGCGAAAAACCCGAATCGTCGGTCTGGCCCAGCACAAGCACCGTCAGCAACTCATCCGATTCGACGACGAGACCCGCGATCCCATCGACGAAAACACGACGAAACAGCTGCTTTCGGAGGTGAGACGTCAGCTTTCCCAATGCGCCGTCCTGTGCATTGAGGATTACAACAAGGGCGTCGTCACGGCGGAGGTCGCCGCGGCGGCGACGGAGCTGGCGGCAAAACGCGGAATCCCCGTGATCGTGGACCCAGCGGCCATTAACGATTACTCGCGTTACGCCGGGGCGTCCCTGATTACGCCCAATCGAACGGAAACGGAACGGCTGATCGATATTCGCCTGCCGGATGTGTCCGCGGTCGAGAAGCACCGCGAGAGGATTCTCAGTGCGTCAAGGTGCAAGCAGGTTTGCGTCACGCTTGATGCCGAAGGCGCGGCTTTGATCGGTCCGGGCAGGTTCGAGCATATTCCAACTCGGAAGCGGGATGTATATGACGTCACGGGCGCGGGCGATGAAGTTCTGGCGGCGCTGGCCGTCGGTATTGCGCTGGGCTGCACAGATAGCGAGGCTGTCTGTCTCGCGAACATCGCCGGCGGTCTGGAAGTCGAAAAGTTCGGCTGCGTACCGATCACGCGCGACGAGATTGTCGGCGAGATTCTGTTGGAACATCATCGCGATCTCGGCAAGGTACGAGAATTGGATTCGCTGCTGCCGGAGTTGAAACGCCGTCGCGCGGCGGGTGAGAAGGTTGCGTTCACCAACGGCTGCTTCGATATCCTGCACGTCGGGCATGTGTCGACGTTTGCCTTCTGCAAGCAGCATGCGGACGTTGTCGTCGTTGGCGTCAATTCCGACGATTCGGTCCGGCGGCTCGGCAAGGGAGAGGATCGACCGATCGTCGGGCAGGAGGATCGGGCGCGCATGATCGCGGCATTGGCCGATGTGGACTACGTCGTGGTCTTTGACGACGATACGCCGCTCTCGTTGATCGAGGCGATCCGGCCGGACGTGCTCGCGAAGGGGCAGGACTGGGAAGGCAAAGAAGTCGTCGGCCGGGAGGTTGTCGAGAAGCATGGCGGCAAAGTGCTGTTCGTCCCGTTCGAAGCGGGCCGCAGCACGACCAACATTGTCGAACGCATTCGCAAGGTGTGCGAAAGCGAATCGACAGCGAAACGAGCCTAAATGAAAAAGCTGCCTTCGCTCACCATTTTCTTCCCCTTCTACAACGAAGAGGACAACATCGAGCGCGTCGCGCGGCTGGCATTAGCGGCGGCGCCGAAGTTCGCGGAAGACTTCGAGATCATCCTCGTCAACGACGGCAGCCTGGATCGGACTGAGGCGATCGCCGATCGGCTGGCCGAGGAATGCCCGCAGATTCGTGCCGTGCATAACCGGCCCAATGTCGGTTACGGCGGCGCGGTTCGTCGCGGATTCGCCGAGTCGCAGAAGGAGTTCATCTTCTTCACGGACGGCGACGCACAATTCGATCTGAATGAAATCGACCGGCTCGTCGGGCTGCTCGATCAGTGCGATATCGCCGTCGGCTATCGTGCGAATCGCGCGGATCCGTTCATGCGCAAAGTCAATGCATGGGGCTGGCGGCAGCTGATTCGGCTATTCTTCGGCGTGAAGGTGCGCGATATCGACTGCGCGTTCAAGCTGCTGCCGAAGTCGTTCATCGACGCGATTGAACTCAAGAGCGACGGCGCAATGATCAGCGCTGAACTGCTGGCGAAGGCGCGCTATCGCGGCCTGCGCGTCGCCGAAACGCCCGTCACACATTACCCGCGCACGGCCGGCAACCCGACGGGGGCGAACTTCAAAGTGATCGTGAAGGCATTTCGCGAGCTGTTCCGGCTGAGACGACATATTCGGGCGGAAGGGTTGAAGTGAGTCGAGGTTTGGCGAGGGGAGCAGCGCGGAGTCAGGGTGCCACTGCCAGGGTGCCACTGCTTTCAAGCAGTGAAGAGTGACGCGCGTACGTTTGAACCCGAAGTGCCGCTAGAAGCGAACCATGCAGAACAGCGTCATCGTCATGCTTCGACATCATCCATGCGAATCGGCACGTCCTTCTCCCCTTCCCAGAATCCCGCGCTCGACCATCTCCACTGTTGCGGCGTTTCCACGAGTCCGCGACGAACGGGGTTGCCGTGGATGTACTCAATCAATCGAGGCAGCCTGCGATGCCGAAACACGTTGCGATCGTAACCGCCACCGGGACGCCAGAACCGGAAGACGCTGCGTGACGGGTAGTTGATCGTCAGTTTTTCGATCCAGTTAACTTGGTGCGTGGATATGAGATAGCGTTTCGCGGCGTCTGCGACTGGCCGTTTGAGCGCGTTGAGAATGTACCGCATGTCATAGTCGGGTTCGTTGGGCAACAACAGGACGTGTACATGTTCCGGCATGATGACGTACGCTAGGAGGTCGAACTTCTGACGGTCGCGGGCATCGGTCATTGCGTCGATGACCCACTGCCGTGAGCGATTGCGGTTGAGTAGCGGCAGGCCTTGATGACATGAGTAGGTGAGAAAGTGGGCGTCACCTGAGTTGTTCCAGGATTTTCTCGACTTCCGGTGTTTTTCGGGAGCCATCGGATTACCTCCTGTCTAGGTGAATCCAATTTGCGAATAAGAGCGGTTGAATGCCAAGGGGTCGGAGATTGCGGAGTGTCATGATGGTGACACTTCTGGATGGATGATGGCGAGGCGTTGGCGGTTGTTCGCGGCCGGCACTGCTTGAGAGCAGTGGCACCCGGCCACGGGGAAGTGGCACCAAGGTTCGGAGGGGATTGGTGTGCCTTACTTGCCCAGCACGAACCCCTTTCGTCGCTGGCTGCTGTAGGACTCCAGCGCGCGTTCGATGATCGGGTATGTCGCTTCGGCCGGCTGGATCTCGTCGACTTCCACGTCCTTGCCTTCCAGTTTCTTGTAGTCCTGGAAGAAGCGGCGGAGCATGTTCAGGCGATGGGGCGGAAGCTGGACGGCCTCGCGCAGGTTGTTGAATTCCGGATCGTTCAGGGCGACGGCGATGATCTTGTGGTCCTTCTTGCCGCCGTCAATCATCGTCATCAGACCAATGGCGCGGGCTTCGACGAGTGTCAGCGGAGCGACAGGAACCTGACACAGCACGAGGACGTCCAGTGCGTCGCCATCTTCCGCGAACGTCTGCGGGATGAATCCATAATTCGCCGGGTAGTGAACGGCCGAATACAGAATGCGATCGAGCTTGAGCAGGCCCGTGAGCTTGTCCAGTTCGTATTTGACGTTCGAGCCCATCGGGATCTCGATCACGCTCGTAAAGTTGTGAGGCAGGTTCTCGCCGGGTGTGACGTCATGCCAGGCATGCGTGGGCATCGGATGGCTCCAGGTTTGTTGCGGGTCGTGTCGCTTGCATGATATGTCGGCGCAGGCGATCGCGGTATGTGCGTTTGGTTGTTGAGCGATTCGTCCGTTTCATGAAACGTCCCGTAACAAAACAACTTCCGGACATTCCTGCGCCGCGCCGTTACTGGAATCGGGCCGCAAAAACCTGTGAATTACTCGGGGAAACCGCCGATTCTGCGCCATCGCAAGTGACCTGCTTTTAACTGCCGATAGCCCGTGTGGAGAGGCGAAGCGCACGGTCGCATCGCCGAAGGTGGGGACAACAATTCGGAGTCAAATGCATGTTCAAAAAATGGTGGGCCTTTGTTCTCGTTGGGATCCTGGCCGCGGCCGGCTCTGGCTGCACGAACTTCCCTTCGCTGACAGGCGGCAACGACAACTCGACGGACGCCGTCGAGCAGTTCATTCCCGACGACATCACGCTGGACATCTCGGAACTGCCGAACACGGACTCGCAGAACGCAAAGGCCCATAACGCCGATGCCACGATCTCGGGCAGTGCGGCTTATGACCGATCGACGCGGGCGGGCTCGCGCGTCATGAACATGTTCCAGGGCGCAGCGCAGCGATCGATGGCTCTCGCGGCCGTCATCAACGGCGACATGGAGAGCGCGGACGTAACGGAAGTCTATGGCGACTTCATGGTCAACAGCACGACTGTCAATTATCGCGCCGACTTCGCGGCGTTCGACTTTGACGGCGACAACATCGCCGACGGCAGCGGCAATGCCGTGACGGAGCCGATTGCGCTTCGCGTGTGGGTCGATCGCGGCGACGGTTTCGAACGGTTCCTCTGTGCGCTCGTGACGACGAAGCCGACAACGGCGAATCTCGGCAAGGGTGCGCTATACTGCCGGCCCGCCGCGGCGCGATCAACGGAATATACGGACCTGATGGTCTACACGCAGTGGGATCGGACGGAAGCGAACCACAAGTGGAACCTGGCGTGGGTCACGGGTCAGCTTGGCGAAAACTACAGCTTCGATAACGCGATTCTTCGCGTCGATCATCGGACGGACGGCGATGTCACGGGAAAGACCGTGCGTGCGACGACGATGTTCAGCGACTCGCCGTACGGCTTCGACACGTTCAGCATGGCGGGGCATTGGCAGGCCGGCAGCGGCGCGATGCTGTTGCACGCACAGGCGTCGGGCGGCATCACGGATCTGAATTTTGATGAGATCTGCGTGGCGCTGGATGACCTGGACACGACGGACTCTACGCTGTGCAACGACTTCGATACGCAGGACATGAACTACCTGGATGCGGCGGACGGCACAGAGACGGCGTGGCCGGCGGACTTCCCTGCGGAACCGACGTTCACACCGACGACGACGGCGTCGTAGCCCCGAACGTTCGCAATCGCGACAACCGATAACACATCAGCGGCCCTGCGACATCATCGATGTCGCGGGGCCGCATTCTTGCGCTGTCTCTTGATCGTCACGTTGATGTGGCGCCATGCGCGCTCGTCGGCACGAACGTCCGAATCAATCGCTCGCGGGTTGCGTTCGTATCGTACGTTTAGGCAAACCGGATAAAGGAGAGCGATCATGGCGGCGATAATGGAGCCGGTCCCCCCGGATATTGAAGAGCCGCGCGCCGATGCATTGGAATCGCCGACTGCTACAGCGGCGCCCGAAGATGCGATTCCGCTCGAGTCGATGACATGGCCCGAGCTCAAGCGCGTAGCCCGCGATTATGACCTGAAGCTGAACGTCAAGAAGTCGGTGCTGATCCGGCAGATACGCGAGGCGCGAGTCGCCGCGGTTCAGGTTCAAGCGCATCGCGAGACGTTTCACGGCCGAATCGAGGCCATCCTCGACGAAGCCCGTCGGCGCGTCGGACAGGCTCGCGAATCGCTTGTCGATTGGTGGAAGGCCGACGAGACCGATCGAGGCGGGCCACAGGCGACCGATTCGAACGACGATCGATCGGCGCGGCTCCTGAAGGTCGCGATCTGGGGCGGCGGCCTTCTCGCCGGCGGCGTATTCGCGGTCATCTACGCTCTGATGTGATCACGCCGGCGACGAAGAAAAGCAACGTCGCCGCGTCCGAGGCAAAGGTGCTTACAGGCGCCTTTGGCCAAGGACACGGCGACGAGGAAAGTCGCACCGGTTTTTCAGAGTGATCGCGTGTGCGATCGTGTTCTCCGAACTACTTGGCGTCGGATGATTCGTCGCTGTCGCCTTCGAGCTTCTTCACTTCCGCGGGCGACTTGTAGTTCTGCACGTTGCGCGTCGTCCAGGCGCTGCCGTCGAACGTCGTGTATCCCGCTTTTGACTTGAAGAAGTTCATCTTGCCGGCGACGGGCAGCAGCTTCGGCAGGATCTTGGACGCCGCCGTCACGATCTTCTGAGCGGGCGGGGGCATGTTGGGCACGCCGATCTGCAGGAAGCCGATTCCCATGGACAACATCGAAATCTGCTGCTGAAGCTCCTGGGCCATGTTCGACTGGTTCGTGAAAGTGATGTTGCTGACGGGCCCGTCCGGCATCAATGCCTGTGCCTTCCACGGACCGCTTTCCTTAATGTTTGCGTGCTTGCCGCGTCCCGTCAGCAGGCAGGTTTTCACGGCCGACGACGAAGAGGAGATGATGAAGTAGCCGTCGGCGCATCCGAAGACGGGCGACGCGCCCTGCAGCATCAGCATCGGATGAGAAAGCTGAAGCAACTCCTGCTCCGGGCCTACTTTGACGGGTACGAAGCTGAGACCCTGATCGGGGCCCACGTTCTGCTTGATGAAGTCGACCAGTCGCTTGATCTGGGCGTCCGCCTTCTTCTCGTCCGTGAGGCGCGTCATGGCGACGGAGTCATTGCCGAGCGACACGCTGAAGCTCGTGCCTTCGATCAGGCTGAGAATGTCCTTCTTCACGTCGAGCTTGAACTGTTCCTGCTGCAACCTGTTCCATTCGGCGATCGCATCCTTGCCGTCGGGAATGTTCTTCTCGATGAAGTTGACGAGATAGTCGTATAGGGCGGCGATGTCGAAGCCTGACGAGACGCTGAACGACGTAGCCTCTCGCGGTACGTACTTGGCAAAATCGTCGATCGACTTGTTCCCGCCGATGACATTGAAGAGCGGCGAACTCGTTCCGCCGTCGCGAACTGCTGTTCTCGTCTCGGCGAAAGCGCGATGCCCATCGGTCCACTGGACGGTCGCCATGTAATCGACGATTGAGGCGTCGCTGAGGATCTGGCCGAGGATCTTGCCGACCATTGCCTGCTCGGACGGCTGGGAATCCGCATTGTCGCCGGCGGGACCGCCCATTTTTTCGATCATCGTCGCCATACCGCGGAACGTGCTCATCATTCGTTCGACGTCGAAGAAGACGAGGGTATCCTCAGCGGCCGGGAGTTTCGAGAAAGCGGACGCGAATCGCGGCGTCTCCACGATGCGCTTCGCTTCCTTGTCGTCGGAGAGGTTGGCGAGCGCGTCGGCCAGAATCTTCGGGCTGCCGAACGTGATGATGATGACGTCCTTGCGCAGGCCGACGTTGAATTCCATGAACGGGATTTCGGCAAACGACGCCTTGGCGAGCGTCAGGCCGTCCTTGCGGCTTTCCGTCGTGACGACGAGGTTCGGAACGTCAGGCTTCGCCTCGGTGAGTTTCGCCAGCTCCGTCAGAATGGCGTGAACCGCTTCGTAATTCTTCGACGCCGTTTCCGTGTCCTTCATCCGGCCGAGGACCATGCCTTCGTACATCGGCGGCGCCGACGGTCCGAGATTCGCGAAGCGGCCTGAGTAGAGCATCTCCTTTTCGAACAACTCGTCCCAGCCGACTTTGCCGCACAATTCCGTGAAGCGCTCCTTCAGCTCTTCAATCTCGGCGAGGTTCTCGTCGGGAACCTCTTCCGTGACCATATCCCAAAGGTCTGTGACGATGCCGCTCTCCCAGAAGGCCTGCGAAACGCCGCCCCAATATTCTTTGAGAAAGTCACGTTCTGGATTGCCGCGAGCCGCGACTGTGATGAACGCGTCGGCCGGCGCAGCGCGCGAAAGTCCGAACTTCGAGAAGTCCGTTTCAGCGACGGCGCGGGCGGGAATTGCGGCGGGAATCGCCGCCAGGATCGCGAGGTAGAAAATGCTCTTCTTCATCATGTTTGTTTGCTCCCTGATGGGTTCGACTCGCGCCCGCGTCACTTCTCGCAACGACGCGATGACTGCGTACTTAGTTCCTGGTCGACGACACTGCCGGGCGTCAGCCAACGCTGACCGCGACAGGCCCAGTTCATAGAGAACGAACGCGTTGTGATCGGCTCACGCGGCCGATTGCGGCGCTCTCGCCGGCGGTTTCGCAATAACGGAGCGTCCCGTGCGTTTGGCTCGTCGGCATCGGGGGATATCCTAACGGCATCCTTCCGTAGAGCTACGTGAACCAAGATTCGAGGAGAATTCCGATGAAACGAGCACTGACAGTACTAATGGGGGCCGCCGTCCTGGCATTGACGGCGAATCGCGCCCACGCCGTGGCCTACGGTCCGGCGCAGCCTGGCGAGAAGGGCGGCGGATTCGCGAGATGGGACGCCAATGACGACGGTGTAATCGACAAGGCCGAGTTTCAGGCCATGCGGAAGGCGCTGAAGAAGCAGCATCGTGAGGATGGCGACAAGCCGAAGGCCAGGCGGGATGCCAAGGCCCGCAGAGGTCCCGGCGACAAGCGACCTGATGGACCGCCGCTTCGCGGACCGAAAGCAGACGGCGGTGATCATCCATTTCCGGGACCTCAGGGACCCGCCATGGGTGAGTTCGACGACGATGGTCCACGCGCGATGGACCGGCCAAGTCGCCGTGGTCGCGGAATGCAGCGCGGCGGACGTGACGGCATGCGGCCTCGTCCGGGCATGCAACGCGGCGCAGGCCGAGGATTCGCCGAAAGGCGGGGCGGCGACGGCTGTCCCGAATGCGGTTGCAAATGCCCGTGCTGCCGTGGCAAAGGACAAGGTCGCGGAATGCCGGGTCCGAGAGGGCCGATGGGCCCCGAATTCGGCGCGATGGGCCCCGCGCACGGCGGCCATGGTTTTGGGCCGGGCCCCATGCATGGCTTCAGTCCGCATGGCGACATGATGCCGGGGCCGGGCGGCTGCCCGTTCCTTGAGCAGCATCGCAATGCACGTGGACGCGAGTTTGGAATGATGCGACCGGGCGGGCGCGGCGTTTGGCGTCAGTTCGCGATGCGTGCGCGGCGGCTCGGCCAGCGTGCTCGCGCGATGGGTCCGCGGATGTTCGATCGATTCGATGAAAACAATGACAACTTCATCACACCGGATGAATTCCCCGGTCGGCCCGAACGGTTCGATCGATGGGATGCCGATGATGACGGTCGCATCGAGAAGGGAGAAATCAGGCGACACGCGAAGCGCAATCGCGATGACGGCGCGAAGGGCGATCGCATGAAGCGCGGCGGCCGCGGTCGCGGCGGACCGCGAGATGCGGACAGGGACGATGACGACGCGCCGCGGCGACCGCGCGGTCCGCGCACGGACAAGACGCGCGCCATCTGATCGCAGCAGCGCACATAGAATCAACGCAACGACACATCATGGCGAGCGGCGGTTGCCCAAGGCGAGTTGGGCGGCCGCCGCTTTTTTTCTTTCGCGGAATCACGGGCCTCGCGCGACGGCCATCGACGCCAATCTCGGATTCGCGATTGTGCTGTTGAAGATTCGTCGCCCCTCGGTCAGGATCCGCGTTCATGAATACTCGAATCGCGATCAATCCGGCTATTCGCCTGGGAGCAGTGGCGTGTTTTACCCTCGGAGTCTCTTGCGGCGCCGGCAATGATCGCGTGATTGACGGAGTGACGGAAGCGTCGCCGAGTCCCGCGCGGCTCGGCGGCTCGATCGCCGTGATCCCGGCACCGATGAAGCTCGAAGCCAACGGTCAATGGCATGCCATTGCGCCCGATGTCGTGATCACGTGCGATGACGAATATCGGCAGATCGCCAGTACCATCCGCGAGTTCATTGAACAGCGGACCGGCAAGTTGCCTGTTGTTCAACGACGCGACGCAGGCGAACCTTCGGGTCGAATACACATCACGTCGCGTGGGGCGAATGACCTCGGGGTCGAGGGCTACGCACTCTCCGTCCGCCGGGGACATGTCGAACTGCGAGCTCGCACAGTCCACGGCGCTTTCAACGGCTGGCAGACGCTGCGACAGTTGATTGAGCAGGGCGAACTTGTTGAGGGCGAATCGATTCAATCGCTCCGCGTGCCGGAATGTGAGATTGTTGACAAGCCGCGCTACGCCTGGCGCGGCATGCACCTCGACGTCAGCCGGCACTTCTTCCCCGTCGAGTTCATCAAGCGATACATCGATCTACTCGCCTATCACAAGTTCAACGTGTTCCACTGGCATCTGACGGACGACCAGGGCTGGCGGATTGAGATCAGGAAGTACCCGAGCCTGACTGCCGTCGGCGCCTGGCGCGACGAATTTTCAGGTCGCTACGGCGGCTACTACACGCAGGAGGAGATTCGTGACGTCGTGCAATACGCCGCCGAACGATTCGTGACGATTGTGCCCGAGATCGAGATGCCGGGGCACGCGCTGGCGGCGCTGGCGTCCTATCCGGCAATCTCCTGCAAGGGCGGTCCCTTCGACGTGCCGACGACATGGGGTGTGTTTGACGACGTGTACTGCGCGGGGAATGACGAGACGTTTGTGTTTATCGATAACGTGCTCGCGGAAGTGTGCGCGCTCTTTCCGGGGGAGTACATCCACATCGGCGGCGACGAGTGTCCGAAATCGCGATGGAAGGATTGCGAAAAATGCCAGGCGCGAATCACGAAGGAGAAGCTCTCCGACGAGAGCGCACTGCAGAGCTGGTTCATGCATCGCATTGAGGCGATGCTCGCAGCGCGCGGAAAGCGGATGATCGGATGGGATGAAATCCTGGAGGGCGGCCTCGCGCCGAAGGCGAGCGTCATGTCCTGGCGTGGCATGGAGGGCGGCATCGCGGCGGCCAACGAGGGCCATGATGTCGTGATGTCGCCGACGAGTCACTGCTACTTCGACTATCGCCAGTCGCATCTGCCAGGAGAAAGAGGCCCCATCTGGTCGCCCGTGTTGAATACCGAAAGGGTATACGGATTCGAACCGATGCCCGAGTCGCTGAAGGCATCACGCCGCAAACACATCCTCGGCGCCCAGGGTAACGTCTGGACGGAATGGCTGAAGGCGCCGGCGGATGTGGAGTACATGGCCTTCCCGAGGGCGTGCGCGCTATCGGAAGTTGCCTGGTCTTATGCGACTGGGCGCGATTGGGGAGCGTTTCGCTCCCGACTTGATGTTCACCTGAAGCGACTGAAGGCGATGGACGTCAACTATCGACCGCTCGATTGATGAACGTATCATTCGCGCTGGAGGTCGCGAATTCGTGATGCATACATTTGTTGATGCCGCCTTTGCGCCTCAGGCCAATTGGCGGGGAATCGTGGCTTGTGATGCAGGACATCGTCAATCGCAGCCCGAACCTGATTGGCGCACGTGTTCGGTCCGATGCGTCCGACGCCCGTGCCCAATCCGGGAAACGCAACCGATTTGACGACGTCTCGTATCGGCGTGTCTTCGAGCGGTCCGGCAGTGAATTTGCCGTATTGAATCAACAAGAGGACAGCCCGTGCCGCCAAGTAGGGGTTGACGGAGTCGTTGAGAATCATCGGCACGCGCATTGTTGGCGCCGCGATGACATAAGGAATCTGCTCGACGTTCGTTTCGACAATCTCCGCCGCGCCAACGAGCAATTCGCCGTGGTGCTTCTCGCGAATCAGTGCCTGCAACCGCTCCTGCACGCCCCAACCGAAGCGCTGCGAATAGAGCATGTCGATGCCGCCGTCCATGAACCCGAAGCTGTTGGCCGGGCTGACGACGGCGTCACAACCGCTGTCGAAGATGGAGCCCTCGTGAACGCGAACGAATTCGAGGTCGCCGCAGTAGCGTGTCCAGGCCTCAGTCAATGGCGGCTCGATGGAAGTGAGGACGATGTTCATCAGACTATCTCCGGCGAAATGCGCGTCGTCGTACGATCGATCAACGCCCATTCTAGCTGAAGTCGGCGCCTCGATACAGGCATCGCTCGTGGAACCGGTATGGCTGCCGGGCCTGATTGGCGCGGATTCCTTGAATACCGAATGACTGGCTCGATTGAGAATCTTCCCAAGCCGGCAGGCGTCGTCGACGCCTCAATTCGGCAGTAGCACGTCATCCTCTTCCTCACTGAAGAATCGCATATGCGTATCGATTGTCCCCTCCGTGACACGGACGTCGCCGTTCACTTCGTTTCCGCCCTCATCTTCGAATTCGTTGTGATGGTACATGTTGGGATCGCTCTGATCCCAGATGTGGTTGTGCTTCGTGAATTCGCCGTGCCCGTCGGTCCACAGCAGACACATTCCCTTGCCCTGCCAGTTGGCGGAATACGTGCGCCCCGTCGTGTAATCCGCTCGATCACCAAGAAACACCTTGATGCGTCCCCTGTTTTCCTTCTTGACATCATTGTCGTAAGCGTACGAACAATGCCATTCGATCTGGTTGATGTTCGCCGGCGTAACGGCCGTGCTCTCGACGACTTCGACGTCGTTCAATTCAACAAGAACGGGTCGGCCATCATCGGAAATGATGTGTGGCGCCGTGTCCTGCGTGTTCGGATTCACATAGAACTTCGCCGGAAATGAGTCGCGTCGCGCGAGCAGGCTGAGTCCGAGGAAGGCCTTCTCTTCGTGACTGCTCATCGCAGGCAGGCGATCGTCATTGTCCTGCATGTAGGCCTGCATGCTCTGGCCGAGACCGCGCAGGTGCGCAAGGGTCACCGACCGCCGTCCCGATACGCGGGCTTGCGAAAGCGCTGGGAGAAGCACCGCGATCAGGACGGCGATGATGGCGATGACGATGAGGAGTTCGATTAGTGTGAACGCAATGTGTCGTGAGTTCTTCATGCGGCAAAGTTCCATTTCAATCGTCATTCACTGACAAGCAGCATCGCGACGAATCGTTGCAAGTCGAGTCCGTCGATCGCTCGATCAAGATTCAGGTCCGCCGCCGCCCATTGCTCGCGCGTTGCGAGCGTGTCGTCGAAGAGCAGGGCGATGAAATCCGGGATATCGAGCGTGTCGACCACGTCGTCGCCGTTCACGTCGCCCGGCAGAACATCGACGTTGGTGAACTTCAGCGTGATATCGTTGGATGGCGTGTATCCTGTCGATCCCGTGTCCAAGAGTCGGAAAGTCGCCTCCCAGAGATACTCGTCCGGGTCAAACTGCGGATCGTTGATATTGATATTCCACGTCAAGTGCGTATGGAGGTTCGATGTGCCGAGCAATGTCTGCTCGCCAGGCATATCCAGAAGGTTGAACGATGTGTCCACGGCACGAAACGCCGGATCAAACGCCACGACTTCGAAGCGAATCTGCGCGCCGGCCGCGAGCGAAAAGAGATCGTTGTCCGGGTCGTCCGTGATCACGCGATCGAAGCCCGGATCGTTGTCCGACCAACCGGGGAAGAGACCTGACGAGGGCGCGAGGTACTTTCCGATGCCTTCATCGGCGAAGCCGCCGACATCCAGCTGACCGGCGGCCGTTCGTCCGACCCAGACATCGCCGATGTGCTGCGCGCCGGCATTCTTGATCGACAGCGTAATTCCGAAGAGGATCGCGAGTGTGCAAATGCGTCGTGAGTTCATCATGATTTTCTTATTCTCCCGGCGAAAGCCCGGGCAGCGCCGCATGTCGGCGCCACCCGGGAGAATTATCCAATCCCATTCATCAATGCCGTGCGCTACGACGCGCGGCGATGGCGGCGAAGCATCAAAGTCATGCCGGCCAATGCGAGAATCGACAGCGACGACGGCTCCGGCACAGGCACGAACGACAGCGTGAACGGATCACTCGCCGCGTAGCCGGTTGAACCGACGTCGATCAACCGACCGGTCGCGTTCCACTGCGTCTGCAGCGGATCGAAGCCGCTGTCGCTCGAGTCGATCTGCCAGAACGGATGCTCGTCGAAATCGGGACCGCCGAGCGCGAAGAACTCGCCCGGCGCCGCGAACGTCGAGGCAAATCCCTGAGTCCAACCTTGGAATGCACCGTCAAAGTTGATCACCTCGAAGCGCACATCCGCGCCGGCGCCGAGAACGAAAAAGTCCTCGGCTGGTTCGTCGTCGGCGAGGTTGAAAAAGCCCGGATCAGCGACGCCCCAGCCGCTGAGGAAACCGCCGCTGATTTCCGGTAATTCGATCAGCTCGGAGAAATTGAATTCGACGGCGAGCTGACCCGCACCCGAGACGCCGACGACGAGATCCTCATCGGCGTGATTGTGGCCGCCGCCGGCGAAGGCGGCATTTGATGCAAACAAGAGAGACAGTCCCAGTACAGAGAGTTGAATGGATTTCATTTGAAGCTCCTTTCCGGAGTATTAATGTTGATGTCATAGCGCGACGATCGATCGAATCACCAGCCGAGACGCGGATCGTAAATGTTGTGCGTCCACGCAATGTTCGGCAGGCTGCTGTTCGCTAGATCGATGTCGTAGGTTTGTTCGAATTTTCGGGGTTCGGCGTGACCGTCGACCATTGCGTAATTGGCGTGGCCGTCGTGTCGTTCGAGTTCCATTTCCTGTGACGCGAGCCGTTTCGGATCGGAAAACCACGTTTCAGGATGAACGTGATCCGCCGCCGCAAACTCCCCCTGCTCGGCCAGTTCGACCCAGTAATCCGTCGTCGATGGACGCGGGATACGCGTCATGACGAGCAGATCCTGCGTGTCGTTGATCTCGCCGGTCATGTAGTAATTACTGGCGTAGCTGAGCAGTCGCAGTCGGTTTGCCCCTCCGGGGACGGGCATCGTCCAATGCGGGCTCTGATCCGACGGACAGCGGAGTACACGGGTATCGCTGTATTCCCTGACCATCGTGTTGTACCACGCGAGTTCCTCCACAACGCCGGCGCCGCCATGAGCGAATCCGACAGTGGGGAATCGGCCCTCGTTGTTGTCCGCGTACATTTGCAGCGCCTGCGCCATGACGCGCATGTTGCTCATGCACGCCGTGGCTTTTGCGATGCGATTGGACTTGGCCAACGCAGGGAGAAGGATGCTGATTAGCAGTGCGATGATCGCGATGACAACGAGGAGTTCGATCAGTGTGAAAGCGGAACGCTTCATGGAATGGCTCCCGAACCTGGGCGGCTTCGCCGGCGTGGCCGGATTCCGCCGAAGGGAAAATTCCTCAATTGACCGACGGTGCGACGCGAATCGCGCTTAGACGCGAAACGTAGCGATTACCGACGGACGAATTTCGCGCAATCGATGCGTGGTGTTGTTCACCGATGGCGAACGGGCATGCGACGCAACGAGGGCGCAGTTGGGTTGAGAATGGGATGGATCGAAGTGACTCGGTTCAGCAGACCGGCGGTGCACGCGGGCATTTGGGGGCGCCGCGGCCGACGCGAAGCGGTCGGGTCGGCATGAGCATCGGCTCGGTCTCAGGCTCGCCGCTGAAGACGACGAACAAGGCGACGCTGACGGCGACGCCGACAGTCGCGACTTTGACGAGGTAGCAGACTTGGCAGTGGGATGTGTCGGCGCCGTGATCGTGGTTGTGGTCGTGGCCAAGGTGCAACGCATCAACGACGCCGAAGTTCAGGAACAACAGCGATGCAAGCGTCAGGATGGCGAGTGAGCGTTTGGCCATTGATCGAAAGCCGGCGATGCGCCGGATATCCTCCGCACAACTACGCGTAGTTTAGTTATACATTGTCATACGCGTCAACCCTTTGCGTATGAGAAACTTCGGGAGGTTGACGGGCTCCTTGCGATTGAGCCGGCTAAGCCGTTGTTGCGTCTGGAGTTGCAGCGGAGAGAATCTCCTGAATGAACGATGCCGCATTCAAGCATTTGCCGTTCGTCATCGACGCCGCCGGTCAATTTTCGCCCGCCTGCGTCAGTGTGAAGTACGACTCGGCTGAGCGGCCATCCACGCCGGAATTGGACGCGATCATTGCGGAAGAATGGGAACGCCAGTCGATCCTCGCGAAGCGGCACGACCGCCTGCTTTTCAACGGATCGCTCCTCCGTTACCTGTCGCATCGCGTCGACCTCGACGGCGACGGGCGCCCCGCGCGATTCGCAATGACCGTCGGTCCGACGAACTATCGCGACTTCGTCGGCACGAATCTCTTCCATCACGATCGGCTCGAGGAATTCGGCTGGGAGCGATTCAGTAACCCCGTCGGAACGACAGCGACGCTCTTGACGTCGGACGGTCTGATCTGCTACGGCCGCCGTTCCGCGAAAGTCTCCTATCACGCCGAGCACGTGCATACGTTCGGCGGGGCGTTCGAGGAGGCGGATCGGCTGGCGGACGGCTCGATCGATCCTTTCGCCAGCGTGGCGCGCGAGATCACTGAGGAATTGGCAATCGCGCGGGAAGAACTGATCGACCTGACGTGTGTGGGGCTCGTCCGCGATAAGGAAATCTATCAGCCGGAGCTGCTCTTCGAAGCATCGCTGCCGATGACGTTTGAGGATGTCCGCGAACGATGGCGCACGGCAGAGGGGGCTGACGAACACGATTCGCTGGTCGCCCTAGCCGACGCGCCGGAGGCGATCGTTCCCTTTGTTCTGTCCTGCGGACCGATCGCGCCCGTCGCGGTGGGGGCGCTCTTCCTTCGCGGCCTCCATCGTTGGGGCGAAGGCTGGTTCGAAGCGGCGGCGCGGGAATTGGCCATGCCGGCATAAAGAACGCCGCACTCGGGGAGTGCGGCGTTCATGAATTCACAGGTTGCCGATGCGAACGTCCGTCAGCTTGCGTTCGACGTGATGCTGACGTTGGTGACGTCCGTCTGCTGCGGCTGGCTGGAGATGTCGGGCGGGAAGGGATGGATGCCTCCGTCCTTGCGGATTTCCCAGAGGCCGTCGGCTTCCGTCGTGTCGTCGTGGTAATCCTTGAAGTTGAACTTCTCCGTCACGTCGAACTGAATGTTCAGCACGCCGCCGGCTTCGCTGTCGTACTCGAGCTCCGGACTGATGACGCCGCCCTCGAGAACCTTGTGCTCCGACGACCAGAACTCCTCGTTGGCGAAGAGGTCCAGGACCGGGAAGCTCGGATGCGACGTCGCGCCCTCGACGGCCACGACGTGGTCCGGGTCCTCACGGTCCATCCAATACCATCCGGCCTCAGTCACGGTCATTCCAAGCTGTGTGTTCTCCAGGAACCACTCGGGCTCCAGGTACAGCAGGAAATCACGCGCCTGGAGGACGCCGTCGTCCTCAAAGACCATGCGATAGTTGATGTTATTCGAAGTCGAGCCCGGGTAGAGCGTCGGGACCGTCATGTCGAGGTAGAAAACCTCAATGTCGACCTTGTTGTAGATTCCGCTGGGCAAGTCATCGGCGCTGACGAGTGCCGACGCGTCGTCGTTGACGAGATCGATGACGAGGGCCGCGTCGGGATCATCCGTGCTGAAGGCCTCGAACTCCGTCGCTGTCTCATTCCTGATCGGGTCGAATTCCTGGAGAACGATCCGCTTGAAGGCCACGCTGTAGGCGATCGGCGTCAGGTTGACGTCCACGTCGTCGGGAGCGTTTTCGTCAGCGGCCGGGAGCGGACTAGCCGCCGGAGCGATCGAGTCCGTGAGGACCTGGATCTTCAGGACGCCCGGCGTCACTGCGGTATTCGTGTTCGAACCGCCCGTTGTGCCGCCATCCCCTGTGATCGACACTTGGCAGGTGCTTCCCGTCAATGCGACGGTCAGTGCCAACGCGACGACGCCAAGTGCGATGGCGCCCGATCGTGAATATCCGAATGGTTGACTGCGTTCGTTCGTCTGTCCCATGTCTTCGTCCCCACTCACATTGGCCAATGGTGCGCTCCGGCGGGTGGCGCCGAGTACTTACCGGTCCGATTCCGCGACGATTCGCGGCATCCCCGTCGTATCGGAGTTGCGACGTCGTCCATTGAGCTTGGGCGACGCCGGCGAGGTGGGACGTTCGAATTGCGATGTCTGTCGCGGCCTGGGCCGACTAATCTCGGATGTGCATCACGAGGCGCGCTCGACTGGGACGTTCGGGACGATGGTGAATCTGCGGGAATCGCTCGAAAGCGGTGCCAATTGGCGGCGCCGTGCCGACTCGGTAACGGTACGGCGCTTAGCGCATGATGCGTGGAACACGCAGTGACGGCGATGGGTCGGGGCGGCGCCGATCGCTCTTGGCAACCGGCTGAGGACCAAACGAGGGGAGCGGCATGTAATTGCGCTGTAACGGTCGCAGGCGTCCGTTGACAGACCGTCGGATTCACACACAATGCCTGATTCCCGACCGGTGCCGGCGCGTCGTTGAATTCGGGCTGTCGCCCGCGCCGTCGATCGCGCGAATCCGTTGCGGGAGTTCGACTCGCCAATGTTTCGTTCGAATCGCATCGAACATCGATGTGGAAGGCGCCTCTCCGATGAGAGTTTTCATGCTAGGGTGGGAATTTCCGCCGTTCATCAGCGGGGGTCTCGGTACGGCCTGTTTCGGCCTGACCCGCGCGATGAGTGAGCTGGGCCACGAAGTGATATTCGTGTTGCCTCAGGCGATTGCGGAGAATGCCAACGCTGAACACGTACAGTTACGTAGTCCGACGCCGGCGCAGATCGCTCGCGCCGAACGGTCGACCTTCACTCGGTATTTTCCCGCCGGCATGACCAATGTCGAAGTGCGGTCGGTGCCTTCGTCCTTGCGCCCCTATGATCGGCCGGGAGACGAGCAGGTTCGAACCACAACCATCACGCGCGTCGGCGCGGATGGGACGATGGAAGAAGTCGTCGTCAACGAGAATGGCGAAGAGGTTTCCGCGGCCGATCAGCCGACCAGCGTGATCGATCACGGAAAGCCGGCGTCAGGTTCCGGCCATTACGGCGGGGACATGTTCTTCGAGGTTCATCGCTACGCGAAGCTCGCCGTCGAAATCGCGTTATCGGAGACGTTCGACGTCATTCACGCGCACGACTGGATGACCTATGCCGCCGGCATCGCGGTCGCCGCGGCGACGGGCAAGCCGCTGGTGGTTCACGTCCACTCGACGGAATTCGATCGGAGCGGCGAGCACGTCAACCAGCGAATCTACGACATCGAGCGACAAGGCGTGCATGCGGCGGACAAGGCGATTGCCGTCAGCATGCTCACGCGCGGGATTCTGCTGAGCCGATACGCCGCCGATCCCTCGAAGGTCGAAGTCGTTTATAACGCGATAGACAAGAACGGCGGCGTCGCCGAACCGCCTCCGTCAATTCGGCGGGATGAAAAGATCGTCCTGTTCCTGGGCCGGATTACCATGCAGAAGGGCCCCGAGTATTTCCTGATGGCCGCGAAGAAGGTGCTCGAATACGAGCCCGAGACGCGATTCATCATGGCCGGCAGCGGCGACATGATTCGCAGCTCGATCGAGCTGGCCGCCGAACTCGGGATCGGTCACAAAGTGATGTTTCCGGGCTTTCTGCGCGGGGACGACGTGACGCGCGTCTTCCAGATGGCGGATCTGTACGTCATGCCCAGCGTGAGCGAACCGTTCGGCATCGCGCCGCTCGAAGCACTGTCGAACGACGTGCCGGTGATCATCTCCAAGCAGTCCGGCGTTTCCGAAATCCTCTCGCACGTGCTGAAAGTGGATTTCTGGGATGTCAACGAGATGGCCAACAAGATCATCGCCGTTCTGCGGCACCCGCCCCTGCGGGCGGCGCTCCGCGAGCACGGCACATTCGAAGTTCGGCGACTGACATGGAAAGAGTCCGCCAGAGGATGCGTCGATGTGTACCAGGCTGCGATTGCCCGGCGCTCGTAGAGAATCGACCAGCGTCGAGGCGGCGCATCGCGAGCATCGTGCGTTGCGGCTGTGCAGCCGGGATCATGGACTTCGCTGCGGTCAACATTACGGCAATCGATATGCGACGCGGCAAACTTCAAGGAATCTGCATCTTATTCGTTACCACGATGTCGGTAATTCCGCTAAGATCGACGTAACGAATCGAGAGTGACTCATGGCCTCTGTCTGTTTCTATTTCCAGGTTCATCAGCCGTATCGCCTGCGTCGGTACAGCATCTTTGACACAGTGTCGAACTACTTCGACGACGCGAAGAATGCGGAGATCTGCCGCAAGGTCGCGAACAAGTGTTACCTGCCGGCAAACCAGTGCATTTATGACCTGATCAAGCTGCACGAGGGCCGTTTCAGAGTCTCGTACGCGCTCACTGGCGTCGTCATGGATCAATTCGCGTCCTACATGCCCGAGGTGCTGGACAGCTTCAAGCGGCTTGCCGATACGGGCTGCGTCGAATTCATCGCCGAGACGTATTACCACAGCCTGTCGTTTCTCTATTCGCGCGACGAGTTTCGCGAACAGATTCGAATGCAGCAGGACCGGATCCACGAGCTGTTCGGCCAGCGAAGCAGCGTCTTCCGGAATACCGAGCTGATCTACAACAACGAAGTTGCCGCGGCCGCGGCGGAATTGGGTTACAAGGCCATCATCTGCGAAGGCGCGGACCATTTGCTCGGCTATCGATCGCCCAACTATGTGTACCGGCCGCCGAACGCCGACATCAAGGTGCTGCTCAAGAACTACCGGCTGTCGGACGACATCGCGTTTCGGTTCGGTAACCGCGGCTGGTCGGAGTGGCCGCTGACGGCGGAGAAATTCGCCGGCTGGGTCAATGACGTCAACGGCGATGGTTTTACCGTCAACCTGTTCATGGACTACGAGACGCTCGGCGAACACCAATGGGCGGATACAGGCATTTTTGACTTTTTGTACCACATGCCCGGTCAGGTCCTGAAGCAGGGCAACGATTTCAAAACGCCGGGAGAAGTGGCGGACAGCTACGAAGTCGTGGGGGAATACGACGCGCACCACTTGATCAGTTGGGCGGACACGGAACGCGATCTGTCGGCCTGGCTCGGCAACGCGATGCAGTCAAACGCATTGACGGAGATCTACAAGCTTGAAGGGGCCGTCAAGGCGAAAAACGACCCGGTCTTGTTGAGCGACTGGCGGCGCCTGCAGACGTCGGACCACTTTTACTACATGTGCACGAAGTATTTTGCGGACGGCGACGTCCACAAGTACTTCAATCCGTATGAATCCCCCTACGACAGCTACATCAACTTCATGAACGTACTGGACAACATCCAGTCGCGCGCAAAATAGCCGATCGTCGCACGGCAGCCATTTGTGCAGGCTGCGTCGCGAACGCGATCTCCTCGTGGAACAGTTGCAGCCGGAATATCGGGCGTCCGCGCCATGGGGCTTTGAACGGCCCGACGATCCGGGATATCATTTGCGAAAACGTTTTGCCTGCCTCTGAAAAGGAACCCTTGAATCATGAATCGGCCGACTCTTGCCATCATTGTGGGCGGCGGTCCAGCCCCTGGCATCAACGCCGTCATCGGCGCCGCGACGATCGAGGCGATCAACGGCGGCATGGCCGTGATCGGCATCTATGAGGGATTCCGTCATCTCGTGTCGGACAACTTCGTGCCGGAACGACATTCGACGACGCTCGATATTCCCAAAGTCGCGCGCATCCACTTCGAAGGCGGCAGCATCCTCAAGACGGCGCGCACCACGCTGCTCAACGAGAACAAGCTGAGCGAGACGACCGTCGTCGAGCCCGACGCGCGCAAGGTAGACCAGGTCGTCAAGCATTTCGCAGCACTCGGCGTCACGCACCTGCTGACGATTGGCGGCGATGATACGGCGCTCAGCGCGCGATTCGTCGCGGCGAAGACCAACGGTCGAATTCGCGTCGTCCATGTGCCGAAGACGATCGATAACGATCTGCCGCTGCCCGGCGACGTGCCGACATTCGGATTCAACACGGCGCGCCATCTCGGCTCCGAACTCGTACGCAACCTCATGGAAGACGCGCGCACGACGCAGCGATGGTACGTCGTCGTCGTGATGGGCCGGCATGCGGGCTTCCTCGCGCTGGGCATGGGCAAGAGCACCGGCGCGACGCTGACGCTCATCCCTGAGACGTTTCCCGAGAACATCAGCTTCGGTTCGCTGGCCGACGTCATCGAAGGCGCGATGATCAAACGCAAATCGATGGGGCGAAGCTACGGCGTCGTCATCGTCGCCGAAGGCCTCGCCTATCGACTCGGCGACAAGGATGAACTCGAACAGCTGCTGGGTCGAAAAGTGCCGCTCGACGCCGCCGGGCACCTGCGGCTGGCGGAGGTGCCGCTCGGACGCCTCATCGGCGATGAGCTGACGCGGCGATTCAACGAGCGCGGCGAAAAGGCGACGATCGTCCCGCAGACGCTCGGCTATGTCCTGCGCTGTGCGCCGCCGGTACCGTTCGACATGTCCTATTGTCGAGACCTCGGGAACGGCGCCGTGCGACTGCTTCGAGATCCGAAGGTCGATCTGCGAGGCGGCGTGATGGTCACGATTCAGGGTAGCAACATCTGCCCGATGAATTTTTCTGAGATGATCGACCCGAAGACGAATCGCACGCGCATTCGCTGCGTCGATGTCCAATCCGATGCCTATCGCGTGGCCCGCGCCTACATGATCTGCCTGGAAGAAAGCGACTTTACCGACCCCGTGATGCTCGCTCGTCTTGCGGCCTCGGCCAATATGACGGAAGACGATTTCCAGCGGCGCTTCCGAGGCGCGCTCGGGCCGATGGCCTATCAGCCCGCGGACTCAAGCGTGTGCCGTGGCGCCGAGTCGGACGGCGCCGACGTCGTCGGGACAGTCGAGTAAGCGCACCTGCGAACCGCCGCGGCGGAACAGCAAGCAGTCTGCGGCAAACCCATTGTGTCAGGCTTTATGCCTGCACGTAGTCCAACGTCAGGACAGAAACGTCGTCCGCCTGCGCCAGGCTGCCGGGCGAGTCGTCGAGCAGCGCCCGCAACTGCGTAATGAACGCGTCAGTCGGCAGGCTGAGCAGAGCGACTGCGGCGGGTTCAAATTCGGGCAGTTCGGGCATCGGCGGCCGACGCTTGATGAGTGTCGGCTCGAGGCCGTCGCTGTAAAGCACCAGCCGCTGACCCGGTGCGAGCGTGACGGATTCGTTCGAATAGCTCTCATCCGCGGTAATGCCGAGCACGCATCCTTCACCGTGCAATTCCTGAAGCGTTCCGTCGTTCGACACGAGTAAGGCCGGCGGATGGCCGGCGACTGCGTACTGCAGTTCTTTCGTTTCGATATCCAGGATGCCGTACCAACCCGTGATGAACTGTGAATCCGGCAGTCGTTGTGCCGCAAGTAGGGCGTTGAGATGTCCCAACACTTCGTTGGGAGGCACGAGTTCGTAACCGTTTGAAAGGACGCGCTTGGGGCGAATCGCGTGCTTGATGTACATCGTCAGCAGTCCCGCCGCGACGCCGTGGCCGACGGCGTCGGCGATATAAAACCCCCAGCGCGTTTCGTCGAGCCGGAAGACGTCGAAGATGTCGCCGCTGACCCACGAACAAGGGCGGAACAACGATGCAAACTTGAACGGACCCGGTTGCGGCAGGTCCTGCGGCATGAAGTCGTGCTGCAGGCGCGAAGCGAGCCGCAATTCGCGATCCGTTTCCTCGAAGCGCCGCTGAAGCGTCCGCCCAAGCCGCTGCATCGAGATGTACTGCTTGTCGATCTGGCGAATCAATGGTCGCACATGCGCGAGGGCGCGCAATGCGCCTTCGGCTCGCTCGAACGGGCTGTCGAACGGGATGCACACGACACCCGCGTCAAAGTTCGAGAATTGCCAGGGGCGATCCGTGAGGATAACGGTGCCGATACGCCGCTTGCGCATCAGTTCCAGCGTGTCCTGCGCCTGGCGGACCTGGTTTCGGTCTTCCAGGTCGGTAATAGGACGACTGTCGATAAATAGCATGACGTCGAAGCTACGCAACTGGCCGAAGTCGTTCGTCTGAGTGACATCGACCGGCGCGGCGTGACACCACGTCGCGGCGGGCCCCAGCAATGCGTCGAGCACCGGATGCTTCCCGCGATCGTGTCGAAGGACGCCAATGTTGATCTGATCGCCGGGGGCCTTGCCATAACGGCTGGCCGCCCCCTGCGAGGAGGGCTGCAAGGGTATTTGATTCATGATGGCACGACCTGATCACCGCCAAGGAGATCTGATTTCAGCATACGTTACGCTCCATGTATCAGGTCGGATCGTAGCGGACGTGTGTTGACAAGTAGTCGAAGAGTCGTGTCGGGATTGGGCCTTCCGGCGTAGTCGCGTCCGATACCATCGAGACGCGATCGCGGGCAACACCACCGCGCAAGAGTTGCCCCCGCTGCGTCGCGCTGCCAGATCCAAGTCTGCCGTCGCAACGCCGCGGGGGCCGGGGGGGACGCCTTGTCGGCGTCAACTCAGGTGTCGTAAGCCGCCGTCAGGGCGCGACCAGCAACTGGACGAACGGACCGACGTCGCGACCATCCACATAGCCGTCGCCATTGATGTCCGCCGAGCCGTAGTAACATGACGGATAGTCCACGGCGAATTCCGTCGAGCCGAGCAACGCCTTCACGAAGGCATCGAGGTCGTTGATGTCGAACGCGCCGTCGCAACCCGGATCGTCGGCGAACGTATTCGACACACTCAGATCGATCGAACTGCCGTCGCCCGCGTCGAGTCCTTCCACCTTGATCAGCACGTAATCCTCGCCGCCCAGCACATCAGTCTCCAGCCGCACTTCAAACGCAGGACCGCCGGGCGTGAGGTTCAGGCTGAATGCGATGTCCAGTTCGCTGATCTCCAGCATTGCCGGGAAGATTGAACTCGTGTTCGTGATTTTCAGTACCGCTTCCGGCGCGCCGCCCGCCGCCGCAAACGCGGGGATCACGTAGTCGTCGCCCGGCGACAGCAGCATCGATACGTCAATCGCCGGATGCGTGTGCTGCACGCGAATGTCGGCGCGCTCGCTGTGAATGTTCTGAATGTTGACGCCGCCATGCGACTCGAACGCCTGGACGCGCAGCGTCGTCGCTTCGCCCGGCGCCAGGTTCACTTGCACAGTACGGCAGAGACGAAGATCCGCCGTCGCGGGTCCGCTGCCCGGGCTGACTGTCGCCCGCAGCACCCACGCGCGATCCGGAGACTCGTCGAGCGGCGTCTGAATCGTCGTCGCCGAATCGACGGCCGTCGAAATGCCGGGGAAGCTCTGATTCGAACCCGGCGGCGTCGGCGGCAATGTCAATGGCAAGTTGCAGTACTCCGACGAGCCGAATTGGAGCAGCGCCGTCATGTCCGTGCGCATCGAGCCGCCATTGGGCTCGCCGAGGATCACGCCGAAGTAACGACCATCCGGATGATCGACGGAGCAGACGAGCGTGTTACCCGCCGCCGGCGTGCCGCCCGGCTTGATGCCGCTGGCGTTGGGGAAGTCGGGGCCCTGACCGCCCGGCATGATGTAAACGCCCGTGTTCCACGTCGTGTTCGTCACGCCGTTGCCGCCGAGGCAGGTGCCGAATCGCGTCGCCGTAAAGCTCGTGCCGCCGACGACCTGCCGGAACAGCGGATTCTGCATCGCCGTGAATGCGAGCCTTGCCATATCGTTTGCGCTGGCGACGTTCTGACTCGGCCACGACGGATGTGCGCCGCCGCTCGGGTTCTCGAAGTTCGTTACGCTCATGCCGATCTGCGCTGCACGTGCGTTCATCATGTCGACGAAGTCGAAGATGTCCTGACACGTCGTGTCGACGCAGTTGCTGTTCGGATTCACGATGAAGTCGGCAATGCTGAAGGCTGCATCGTTGCCGCTCGGGTACATCATCGCCCGCAGCAGGTTGTTCAGCGTGATCGTCTCGCCCGGGCACAGGTTCGCCAGCGAACCGCCGATCGAACCGCCCGTCCAGATGGCGCGATTGCAGACGACGGCGGGCACTGTGTACACGTTGTTCAGATTCGAACACGGGTTGCATCCTTGCTGGACCGATTCGCACGCGAGCAGCAGCGTCATGATCTTCGACGTGCTCGCCAGCAGGTGCGGTTCGAACGGCTTCTGCGAGAAGGCGATCTCGTCGTCGCATGTTGTCAGCATGCACGATCGACTCGTCAGGTTCTGCACCTGCTTCCACGGCAGATCGATATAGACCGCTCCGGCGTCCGGTCTTGACGCCGAAGTATCGCCCGGCAGCGGATCCCAGTCTTCGCCCGGCGCGCCGATCGCGATGCCCTCGCGCGATCCGCCGGCGAATGCGCCGAACGCCAGCGCCTCGCCCAGGCGATCGCCGCTTTCCGACACCTCGTTCAGCGTCTCCTGCGTCTTCGTGATAGTCCCGCTGAACGCGGCGACGCCCGTCTCGTTGCCGAAGAAAATCCGGATCGCGCCGGCGTCGTTCGTCTGTCCTGGAATACCCACGGCAAGATCGTCAAATGCATCCGTGTCGTAGCGGCCGAACGCTAGCGCATACCCGAAGTTATCGCCGGGGCTGGAGACTGTCTGACCGATGCTCTGTGCACCCATCGTCGTGATGCCGGTCGTCGAACCATAGGCCACGTAGAACCGACCATTGTCGCCCGAGCCCTTCAGCGGCGTACCGACAGCGATGTCGTCGAACGCGTCGCCGTTCGGATTGCCCGCCGCCAGCGACTGGCCGAAACGATCGCCCGCTTCATTGCCGCCGCCGAACGACACTTGGCTGAACAATTGCGCGTCGGCCGTTCCGATGCCCGTTGCCGAACCGTATAGCACTTCGATCACGCCGTGATTCGCGACGCCGCTTGTGTTCTTGCCAGGCAGACCGACGGCGAGATCATCCTCGCCGCTGTCGTCGAAGTCGCCCGACGCCAGCGCCCAGCCCATCAGCGCGCCTGCGGCGGCCGGATTCAGCGTGTCGTTGTCCGTGATGATGTAGGCGCCGGCCGTCGTGATGCCGCTGCTGCCGCCGAAGTAGATCTCGATCGCGCCGGCCTCGTCGATCGACAGCGCGCCAATCTCGAGGTCCTCGCCGGGAATCCCCACGGCCAGATCGTCGAAGTCATCGCCGTTGAAGTCGCCCGTCGCCAGCGCAAAGCCGAAGATGTCGCCCGCCTCGACGAGGCCCGGTGAATTTCCCTGGCTCAAAATGAGGCCGGTCGGCAATAGACCGCTCGGGCTGCCGAGAACGATCATCACGTTCCCCGCGTCATCATGGAAGTCGATGCTTTCGCCCGGTGCTCCGATGGCGAGATCGTCGTAGGCGTCGTTGTTGAAATTGCCGACGGCCAGCGAGTAGCCGAAGGCGTCATTGAGTTCGCTCGTGAAACCAAGGCTCGTTTGCGTGAGGACCTGCGCCCCGACCTGAGTGATGCCCGTCGGACAGCCGTAGCTGATGACGACAGCGCCCGCGCCGTTCGCTGTGCCGACGCTGTCGTTCGGCGCGCCGACGGCCATATCGACGAACCCGTCGCCGTTGAAGTCGCCCGTCGCGACGCTCTTGCCGTGTATATCGCCGGACTCGATCGCCCCGGCGCTCTCGGGCCCCTGGCGGACGATGCACAAGTGGGCGAACGCCGCCTGCTGCGAGAATGCGACGACGGCGAGTGAGAAGATCAATCCGGCTGGTCGTGTCTTCGGAGGTAACATGCGATGGGGGCTCCTGATAAAAAGGGGGAATGGCCCGTGGCCAAGGCAGGCGGCATTTCTCAACCGGTTGGCGCACATCGACGCACCGGCATGTTCCGTTTCTCTGACCACAAGAAGACGATCCGACCTGACTTTGCGGCCGTCGGATTTTCATCATATTTGCCCGCAAATTGACTGCCAATTGGAGTGCCCCGAGAATACGGGTTCCAATCCCGCGGCTGGAGTTCGAAGTGTGCGGAATCTGTGGGCGTCCCGATCGCGTCCTGCACATGAAACGTGTTGGTTCGTCGTTGGTAGAGATTCAGGCGAAAGCCTGGTGCTCGCTCCATGCGTGTCCCGAATGCGGGAGACTCTGGTGCGAGTGCTTCTATGAACCCTACGGCCATTTCAGCGCGTTTGCGGCGTGGCCTTACGACAGCGCTACATGGTTGAGATTGTTCGAACTGGACGAAGGCGTCGCTATCTTCGAATGGCACGGCGCCATGATCCGTGAGCATTGGCAATCGCTCGTGGATTTGGATCGTCAGCACATCGAATGGTGGCGGGATCGGACATATCGAAATTACAATCCAATCGATCAAGGACCGGGAGAGGGAAGGCCAACGCGAGTCAATACGACCGCTGATCTTGCGATGATTGTGAGCGGACTATTGTCATCGCATTCGAGAAGCTTGCACCTCACCTCAATCCCCGAACAACTCCGCCGGAATCGTCACCTGATCGCCGGCAACAATTCCATGTTCGCTGAATTGCCCCGCGCGGACTTCCAGTACGAATCGCGCCGGCTCGATCGACGGATAGCCCATCTCGTTCAGCGGTTCCATCGTGTACGTCTTCACGATCGTGCCGTCGGAGCGGATGTAGGCAATGTCGAGCGGGATGATCGTGTTGCGCATCCAGAAGCTCTGCTGGCGATCGGCGTCGAAGACGAAGATCATGCCGCGATCCGTCGGCAGCTCCGCTTCCGTCGTGTTCATCAGACCCACGCGCTGCAGGTCGTAATCGTCGGCGATATAGGCCGTGTACGTCGCCTTGCCCGGGATGTCGATCGTCGTCGTCTTCATCGACGCGAGATCGTTCTTGTCCATCGAGCCCTGGGGGACGTCGAGACACGCCGTCATCATCGGAAATGCCGCAGTCATCAGCACAAATCCCCATCGCATCGTTCGGCGTGATCTCATCGCTCTCTCGTGTTGTCGCATCTCATTCATATCGCGGCTCGTTTTTTCCTTCCGCCCCTGTCGCGACGGTCCAACATCCGCCGCTTTATCATACCATCGAGACCCTTCCGGCACGCGCAAAACACCATCCGAAATCTCGGCCCCGGCGCCACTGGGTGCATGTCGGAGGGTTTCCGAAAATTCATCTCCCTCGATTTTTGCACTCGAATGAGACATTCGCCCGGAGGGCGTACGGTCGTTGCCAGGGACTTCAGTCCCTGGATCGGGTTTTCAACTGACAATAGCCGCCCGCTAGGGCGGACGTCGCGTGGTCGCGCGGTCATTGACCAGGGCCTTGCGGAGGCGCCTCCGGCTTCGGCGCCGGCGCCAGCGGTTCGATCGTCTCCTGGAAATCCTTCGGCACCGGTACTTCAAACCGCTTCGGGTCGATCTTTGCGTGTTCTTCGATGTCGGCGAACGACACTTCGATTCGATTGTCATCCACTTTGCGCTGACAGACGACGCGCGTCGGCATGTCGAGTTTGCGATCCACGAAGAGATCGACGTAGCGATAGCGCGTCTCAAGGTCCGTCCCGACGCGCGGAAGACATCGCAGTTTGATCGGCTTGTCCTTTTCGTTCTCGTGCAGCCGGATCTCGAAGTACCGCAGCATCTCGGCGCGACTGCGACCGAACGGCAGGGGGAAGGGGCCCTTGCCCAGGTCGAACAGATCGACGTTCTGTCCCGGCTTGACGATCTCGCGCTTGATGACTGTCTTTGATCGATCGTTGCGCTCCGTCAGCCAGAGACCGTCGAAGGCGTAGTATTCCGGCGTGCGATCCACGACGCCGCCCTGTTCCTTTCGATCGAAGTGAACGAGGAATTGCGGCGTGCCCGACTGCACGAAGAACAGCGTGCCGAATTTCTTCTGCGAATCCTCGTCAGCACCTTCGAACGGTCCGGGCGTAATGAAGTCATAGACGATCTTCGCCTCAATCGCGTTGGCCGCCTTTCCACGGGCCTCCAGCTTGTCGAGTGTTTCGTCGACGATCTCGAAGCCCGACGACGGCTTGCCGTTGACGATCTTGACCTTCGCGCGATCGGCGGCGTTGATCGGCGGCGTTGTGTCGCCCGCATCCGCCGGTTGCGTGGTTGGCGACTGGGCGATGGCGTGTGCGGCGAACAGGCAAACTGTCAGCAGTAGCGTTCTTGCGATCAATCGAGGGCTCCCGTCATTGGGCGTTCGAATCGAGATCATTGTCGTATTCGTTTTCATCGGCGTGGGCTATCGCCCGTCGGCAGGACCCGCGAGGCATCGTCGCGTTAGCCGAATCTGAGGCGGCATTCTAGGACGCCGTCAGATCCGTCGCCAATCGAGACTTGCATCGGCCCGCTAGGCGCCCGGCAAAATCGGCCGCGACTCGGTATCGAGCCGGATTCCAAGCAATCGCGAGAATTCCAGCAGCGATTTCACGATGTGGCGGGCCTCATTCGACCATGGCGGAAGTGTTTCGAACGCCTCCGCCAGATGTACGGAAATTGCACCGGCGGCGTTCGCGCATTGGATGTCGAAATGATAGTCGCCGATGACCCACGTCGATGCGGGGGCGACGCGAAAATGGCGGCAGATGTCCAGCACAGGATCCGGCGCCGGCTTGTTGATCCCGTCGTCGCGTGTACGGATGAAATCAAAGTCCAATCGATGCCGGCGCATGACGATGTCGACGGATCGTCGCGTATTGCGTGTCATCAATGCGGCGGGGCGGCCCGATTCGCGAATTGCAGCGACAACTTCCAGCGCGTGCGGCTGAAGTTCGCTGCCGTCGGCGGCGCGATCCTCGAATTCCTGAAGGATGGCGTCGGCGCGTGCGCGATCCGCCGGTGGCATTTTCGCGAGCGCTTCGAGGATGGGTTCGCCGTCGAGGCCGATCGCTGCGCGGATTTCGTCGAAGTTGATATTCGGGCGCGTGAGCGTGCCGTCCATGTCGAAAATGACGAGTTGGCAATCGACGTTCGACATGGGCGTGGTCGAATTCAGTAATGAGTTGTATGGAGGCGAACGACTAGGCCTTCGCGGCGGCGGCCTTCGGCTCGGAGCCGTTGGCGCTCGATCGCTTGCTGCGGCCGTTCGTCGGTCGAACGATTTTGTACGCGGCGCGATTGTCCGTGAAGTCAAGCATCTGAACCTGCTTCATGCCGATTTCGCGAGCGGCCGCGAAGACGTTCGCTTTCGTCACGGTTCGGGCGCTCTTCGGAAGCACGACCCAGATCGCGCCGTTGCGCTTGAGCGTTTCGGCGAGCAATCCGATCTGGCGGAGCTCGGCTGCGCGCTCGACGCCGATCATGACCATGTCGCAGCGGCGCTTGCCCTCGGCGACGATCTTGACTTCCCGATCGCGAAGCGAGCCCATGAGCTCGTCGTCGTCGTTCAGGTTGAGAACGCGAACCGTGTTGCCTTCCTCGACGCCCAATTTGTCGGCGAGCGTCTGCGGATTCTGGATGTACTTGATCCAGGTCTTCGCGGTTCCTTCGGCATCCAGCGTGATCGTGACGGGGTTGCCGTGAAAGCTGAAGCGTATGCCGTCAGCTTCGCGGCGAGGGTTGGTCAGCTCGGCGATCCGAAATCGATATTTCGTCGCCCCTGCAAAGTCGATGTGATCCGCTTCCATGCGCACATCGCCTTCGTGGCGTTCCTTCCCCATTTGCAGCCGGCAGGCTGATTCCATTGCCATGGGTTTCAGTCCTTCCTAAATTCGGCGGGTCCGTCGGGCTGTCGCGGCGGCGTGCAAACAGCCGCCGCGATCACCGATGACGTCTGCGGTCCACATGTCCGCTCAACCTCTGACAGACTCCCCCGCCTCGTATGACAACACCGGATCGCACCGCGCTGCGGCACCGGTGTTTGCGCCTCGCGGCGAGCCAAACCAGAGGATTGGCTCGTCGCAGTGGCTGATCACTTACCGGAAGCAGGTCTTGTCGAAGTGAGAATCCTGCTTCCACAAGACGGCATTTTATCAGATTTTCGCCTATTCGGAAAGGTCCCTAGGACGCTTCGCCGTTGAGCTTGGCAATGGTTGTGAGATCCTCCAGTGTCGTAATATCGCCCTTGACACTGCCAGTCGTGGCCAATTCCCGCAGGAGTCGGCGCATGATCTTGCCGCTGCGTGTCTTAGGCAGACCGTCCGTAAATCTCACGTCCTTGGGCTTCGCGATCGCACCAAGGGTGCGGGATACGTGTTGTCGGAGTTCCTGTTTCAGGTCCTCGCTCACGTTGACGCCGGACTTCACGGTGACAAAGGCCGCAATGGCCTCCCCGGTCATCTCGTCCGGAAACCCGATGACGGCGGCTTCGGCGACTTTCGGATGCGATACCAGCGCGGACTCGATTTCGGCCGTCCCCAGTCGATGCCCAGAGACTTTGATGACGTCGTCGACGCGCCCGATGATCCAGAAGTATCCGTCTTCGTCGCAGCGTGCGCTGTCGCCGGTGAAATAGCATCCCTCGATTTCCGACCAGTATTGTTTGCGATATCGCGCCTCGTCGCCGTAGACGCCGCGCAACATGCCGGGCCAAGGTTTGCGAATCACGAGCAGCCCCGATTCATTCGGCTCGACTGGCGTGCCGCTATGGTCGACGACGGCCGCGTCGATTCCAAAGAAGGGCCGCGTGGCAGAGCCCGGCTTCGTCGGCGTCGCGCCGGGAAGCGGCGTGATCATGACGCCGCCGGTTTCCGTTTGCCACCACGTGTCGATGATCGGGCAACGATTGCCGCCGATGTGCTCGTTGTACCACGCCCATGCGGCGGGGTTGATCGGCTCGCCGACTGTGCCGAGAAGCTTCAGAGACGATAGGTCGTGCTTCTTCGGAAGTTCGGCGCCTTGTTTCATGAACGCGCGAATCGCCGTCGGCGCCGTATAGAACTTCGTGACGCCATAACGCTCACAGATCTGCCAGAACCGTTCCCAATCCGGGAAGTTCGGCGCGCCTTCGTACATCACGCTTGTGACGCCGTTCTGCAACGGACCATAGACGATATAACTGTGCCCTGTGATCCAGCCGATGTCGGCCGTGCACCAGTAGACGTCGTCGGGCTTGTAGTCGAAGACCTGCTTGGCCGAATGGCGCGTGTAAACCATGTAACCGGCCGTCGTATGCAGGATGCCCTTCGGTTTGCCCGTGCTGCCGCTCGTATAGAGCAGGAACAACATGTGCTCGGCGTCGAGCTTCTCCGCGGCGCAGTCCTCTGACATGCCGTCAATGGCATCGCTCCACCAGATATCGCGACCGGCATCCCAGTGCACATCATTGTTGCAATGCTTCAGGACGATGACTTTGCTTACCTTGTCAACAAGCTTGCACGCTTCGTCGACGTTGCTCTTCAATGGAACGACGCTGCCCCGACGCCAGCCGCCGTCCGACGTGATGATGTGATGGGAGTCAGCATCCGTCAGGCGATCCGCAATGGCCTGCGCGCTGAATCCTCCGAAAATGACCGAGTGCGGCGCGCCGATCCGCGCGCACGCGAGCATGGCGATCGTCAGCTCGGGCACCATCGGCAGATAGATCGTTACGCGGTCGTTTTTCTTGATACCCAGCTTCTTTAGCGCGTTCGCGAACCGGCACACGCGGGCGTGCAGTTGTCGATAGCTCAGCGTCACCTGCTGTTTCGGCGTGCCGTCCGCCGCCGCGGGTTCACCTTCCCAAATGATCGCCGGATGATCCCCGAGGCCCTTCTCGATCTGGAAATCGAGGCAGTTGTAGCAGACGTTGGTCTGCCCCCCTGCGAACCACTTCGCCATCGGAGGATTCCACTCCAGCACGCGATCCCACTTCTTGAAGAAATGGGACTCCGCCGCGACTTCTCCCCAGTAACCCTCCGGATCGTTGATCGACCGGCGCCATTCCGTTTCGTACGCCTCCAATGACGGAACGTGGGCCTGTTTTGCGAAGTCTTTGGGTGGATTGTAGATCATTGGTTGCGTTGCGCTACTGACGCTCATCTCGTGCTCCTTACAACTCATGCGCTACACGTCTGACGGGAATTCACATCATACGACTTCGCCCGACAACTCGCCAATTCTCGGCGACGAACTGTTCGGCGTGCGTCGGCGTATAGTCCTAATGCGGTGCGGATTGTGAATTGTGTCCGAGGCCCACGGGATCAGAAGGGGACGTCAGTGGTTTCCAAGCCGTTTGCGCGATACGATGCGTCACTTATGGCTACGCCGCAGTCAACGGATGACTACAAACGCTATTGTCCGGGCGAAGAGAGCGTCAAGATCTCGACCGCCGTGTGCAGGGGGCGTCGACGCGCGCATTTCCCCAAATGTCATGGCTGCCAATTCAACGATGACGAACAAACGGCGCGCGTCGTGGCGACACTGCCCGTCCGCGCCCCGCGCGAAGTCGCCGATTCCGCACGCGTCGTCAACGGTCAAGTCGTGGAAGCGAAGCGATCCGATTCCAAGATCGGTTCGATGTTCCGCGTTTCCGATATCGCGGGCAGCGTGCCGGATCCGCTTTCAGACGAGGCCGCCTGGCGAATCGGCCACGCAACGGCGCAGTTCCTTCGGGCGAAGCTGCGCGGCTACGACCGGGCCGATCCTGATGCGAATTCCGTCTTCATCGGCCGCGATACGCGCCCGGACTCGCTTCGCATCGAGCAGGCCCTCGTCGAAGGCATCCGCGCGACTGGCACAGACGTGATCATGCTCGGTCTGATCGACACGCCGCAGCTCTACTTCGCCGTCGAGCAGACGCGCGCCTGCGGCGGCGTCATGGTCAGCGCCGGTCATCAGCCGATCGGTGAGAACGGCTTTAGAATCTGCGGCGCGAATGCGCTCCCGATCGGCATCGAAACGGGGCTCGGCAGCATCCGCGATATCGCCGTCCGCGTTCCCAAGCACGTGACGGGTGCGAACTCGCGACGGCTCGAGCGAGACCTGTCAGAAGCCTATATCGAATTCATGCGAAAGCCGCTCGCCGCGAAAACGCGTCTGCCGCGGCCGCTGCGCGTCGTTGTGGACGCGTCCAACGGCGTCGCCGGCAAGTGGTTTCCGATCCTCTTCCGCGGAATTCGCAACCTGCGCGTCACAAAGCTGAATTTTGAGACCGATGGCAACTTCGCCCACGAACCCAATCCCCTGCGAAGCCGCTGCCTCCAGGATCTGCGGCAAGCCGTGCGCGATGAATCGGCCGACTTCGGCATTTGCTTCGATGCCGCCGCCGAACGCTGCCTGTTCATTGACGACAAAGGACGCACCGTTCGGCCGGAGTTCATCATCGCACTGCTCGCACGGCACATGCTCAACACGAATCCCGGCGCCGTGATCGTCTTCGACCATCGCGCCAGTACCGTGACGGAAGAGGAGATCATTCAGTCGGGCGGCACGGCGATCCGTGAGCGGATCGGGGCGGCCTACATCAAGCGCGCGATGTCGGAGAACGACGCCATCTTCGGCGGCGATCTGTCGGGGCGGCTGTTTTTCCGCGAAAGTGCGAATTGCGAATCGGCGCTGCTTGCGTTCGTGCATGTCGTCGATTTGCTGATGTCGGATGACCACAAGCTGAGTGATCTTGTCAAACCGCTGCAGCGCTACAGTACGTCCGGCGAGATGTGCTATCGATGCGAAAACACGGAGCGCGTTCTCGGCAATCTGGAGGCGGCCCTGCCGAAGGCGCGCGTCGAGCGATTCGACGGCGTGACATTCCGGTTCCCGGACTGGTGGTTCAACATCCGCCCGAATGCCGCCGAGGGAACGCTCAAACTGAATATCGAGGCGCGCAGCCGCAAGAATATCGATGAGAAGCTGATTGTGCTCGAGCCCTTTCTCGGCGATCTGATGTGAGTTACGCGCCGCGAGTCAGTGCCGCGTCGAAGCCTTCCTGGCTGATCCGGTTCGAACGTTCCGCCGTTCTGCTGACCGATCGCAGTGCGGCGATACCGACGAACAGTACGATCAACATGGCCCAGGGGACGTTCGTCTGAACAAATGCGAGGAGTATGTACGGCACGTCCGCACTTCCCCCCGCGACGGCAGGCCCCGCGAACATCGAGATCACTGCGGCGAACCAGAGCAGAGACGCCAGTCCGTACGGAATCGACCTGCGATATCGCAACAACCACGCGACGAGCGGCGCGATCACGACAATCGCGTCATAGACCCGGTGATACACGGCGATCATCGTGAATGCCAGCACGACAACGTAGCGGAGTTCAATGAACTCGTTCTTCACGTGTGATCCCGACGGCCGGCGACACGCGAAAATTGTGATCGCCGAGATCAGAAGCAGGATCACGTTTCGCCATTCGGCCATCGATGGCGCCAGGCGAAACAACAGCGACGGCAACTCAACGTGCAGGGCCGTGTAGTCCAGCGATGCGTAGTGATTCACGGCGCCCGCGGACATGCTCCCGATCCCCGTCGCCAGCATCTGCGGAATCCATCCGAAAGGTGATTCCCCCGCAAAGCCGATTGACGCGATCCCCAGCAGCAGCGTCTGTGTCACAAACGCGGCCGCCAGGAGCCGCCAGCGTCGCTCGACAGCGAATAGAAACGCCAATGGCGCACAGAGCGTGTACTTGATCAGGGCAAGCCCGAACAGGAATCCGGCGAGTCCGGGCCTTGCGTCTCGGTATCGCAGCGTCAGAACCACAAGCAGCGTCGTGATGATCGCGAGATTGCTCACGATCAGCCCGTAATGCAGCGGAAACCCCAGGACCAGAATACAACCAGCAGCCTGCGGCAAGGACGGTGCCAGCGTCGGGCAGGGCCCGGCGGGTTCAACCGCGCCGGCGAACGTCGCCCCTCGACCGGAGTCCGATGGCTTTGCAGATACAATGTTCCGCGCAATGAATCCAGCTGCGGCCGCATTTATGACAAGCCAGATCGCAAAGGCTTCGGGGAAGGGGAGCCAAGCCAATGCTGTCAGAAGCGGGGCGATCGACAGCGGATAGACGTTCGGTGTCTGCGGTCGCCCGGGAGCTGTCGCGTTCGGCATTCCGCTGGCGGACCAGATTTCCTTGAGTGTCGCGTCGTCGTAGGGGTTCCGATTCTGGAGCCAGGATCTTGCCGCGGTATAGGTCATCCGGAAGTCAATGCCGATCTGGTAATCTCGATGAGCGCGGGCGAGTTCACGAAGTGACATTGCGAATGGAATCATGCACACCGCCGCCGCCAGAACGCACCGTAAGGTACCGGCGGCGGCCGCGTTATGTGAGATAGTTGTCCTCCCGTGCAGGGTCATGCTGCTCCATGGGGTTGAATCAATGGGTGTATGATGCTGATCGACTGAATCCGCGAGGCGCTTGCCGGAAAGGACGAATCGGAGTCGTTGGTTTGGCTGAGGCGATCCTTGTGGCGTGACACGCTGTATTACGGGGCCCAGGAGGAAATCGTTGCGATCGCTGACGGCCGATATTAGGATGGTATGCGTGTAGAGACTGACGCTCGCTCGCCGAAATGAGCCGGATCGGCGGCGGTTGACGAATACCGGGTCGCCCCCGCGTCGTCTTTGTTATCAACGAAGGGATTGTTCTATGGTGCGCTGGCATCTGCTGGTTCGGAGTTTCATATTCATTGGTCTCGGTCTCGCCGTACTCGGTGCGCGCGGACTACGCGCAGCCAATCCGCCTATCGATTTCGACGACTTCGTCTTGCAGGACGACGATAAGTCGCCGGAACGCAAGTCGAATTCCGCCAAGGACGGCGAAAAAGAGGGCCCGAGGGTTCGTTGGGGTCAGCGCCGCAACGAATCGGACGAGAAATACGACAAGCGCTACAAGAAGATGATGCGGCGCACCAAGCAGGATCCGAAGGATGACATTCATGGCGGCGTCATCACGGATGGCGAAAAGCGCATTCGTCTGTGGACCTACAAGGGACCGCTCTTCATCGTCCGCACAGACATCGACAAGGAATTCACCGTCGACACGGCGATGTACATGGAGAAACTGCACCGCGAGTACGGCGAAGCCTATCAGAAGCTCCTCGGCATTCCCGTCCAGATGCACGAAAAGGTCGAGGTCATCGTCTTTTCGGATCGAGCGACCTACATGCGGAATGGCGGCACGCCCGGCAGCGGCGGGTTCTTCCACCCGATCGCCGTGCCCGCCAACGGCGATCGCAGCCCCCAATGGCCCGCGCAGCGTTTCCGGCTTCAGCAGTTCACCAGCGGCGTCACCAAGTTCGAGAAGTGGGAGAAGGGTACGCTCAAGCACGAAGCGGCGCACATGGAATTGCAGATGCGCCTCGGTTACTCCCTCTTGCCGCAGATCAACTACGCGATCCCTATCCAGGCGCCGCGCTGGTTTAATGAAGGCCACGCGTCCGTCTTCGAATACTGGGATTTCGACAAAACGGTCGACGAGAACTTCGCCGACATTCCCAATCGCGGTCGATACGCCCCCGTCATCCGCCGACTCCACGACACGAAGCAGTGGAAGGATTTTGATTACGTCTGGACGATCGACGCCCAGACTTGGCACGGTGACATGACTTCCGACCAGGGTTTCTTCAACTACGCCCAGGCCTGGAGCCTCTGCGCCTACATGATGAACGGCGGCATTGCCGGCAAGAAGGATTTCCGGGCCGTCTTCGATCTGTCCAAGCGCGTCGGCGTCGACCAGGAAAACCGCAAGGGCGTCGGCAAGCGCGCCTGGGAACTGAACTTCCCGCCCGATCGCCAGAAGGAACTGGAAGACAACTGGAACAAGTGGGTCTCGGCAAACGTCTCGCGCGACAAGAAAGTGCCGGATGAGGAGTACTTCCTCCGCCGCATGTACTACAACCCCGAAGTCACGCGCAAGCTCAAGAAGTTCGAGACCGAGGAAGAACAGGAAGCCAACAAGGAATGGCTTGATAAGCAGAACAAGAAGCGGAAGAAGAGCAAGAAGATCGAAAAATAATCCCGCTTCATGTTGAAGAGGCTGCGTTTATTCCCAGACCGCCTTCACGCGTTCTCGCTTCGACTCGAATCGATCCACAATATTCCCGCGGCGAACTTCGACAACGAAGAACGCCGCGTTCCTTTTTACATGAGTCATCGTCTCTGCCGGGCGCCATGCCGACCTTATGGGTGAGACTGTCCGGGAATTCGAGAGAGAATTCTCGATCCAGACAGCCATTAGAAATCACGCCTGTTTGCGGGGTAAAAATCGCTCCGAAGGAGCGCCGGATCGTAGCCGCGGGTGGAGCGAAGACCGCGAAGCGGTCGAAGCGCAACCCGTGGATCGTGTTTCCTTTTGTTTGAATTCCGCCCTGAAGGGCGCGAAGAAAGTCCGGAAGGGAGTCTTGTCGTCATTCAGGCGGAACAATGCGGTGCTTTGGTATCGGGTCCAACTCACTGCAGGGCAGATTCACCCACTCTACAGGACTTGCAATTTCCGCATCATCTCGCGCAGCAGCGACGCCACGCGATCACCCTGACTGCCGTCGCTATCCATCGCCATGGCGTATTCAATCAATAGACCGCTGGCGAATCTTTGCGACGTCCACGCGTCCAGCAGTTCGACAAGTGTTTCAATTGCAGCGACGTCGGCCCATTCCTGTGACAAGAAGAAACACTGGAAATCGAACGACGTTCCCGACTGCGCAAGGTATGCAGGCGGCTGCAACGCGTTCTCCCAATTGTTCGCCGCATATGTGGGCGCCAGCGATTCGCAGACGGCCCGAAAGATTCGTTGTTGCCACGCATCGGTCAGTTCGGCCTCGGCAACGTCATCGGAGGTCATTTCCGAAGCGCCGACGTTTTGCCGAAGATTCAAGGCCGCACCGCTCGCATGGATCTCGATCGCGTGCGCGTCGCCGCGATCATAGCTCTCGTCGAACACCAACGCATAATTCAGATAGATCGGTACGTCCTGCGGCGTCGTGGGACTCAGATGACACAGAATCGGCAGCCAATCGACCGACGACAGCGCTGTCGCCGCATCCCAATTCTCGAACATCGCACACTCGGCTTCGGGGTTACCCAACCAGGCCGGCTGCCGAAACCGAGGCAACCGGCCGTCCACACTTCGCAGCGCTTCCAACTGCGCGACGTCATACCCATCCGCAATCAGCCAACGCATGCACGCCGCAAACGACGCCTCCTGCGGTCGATTGTGCCAATAGAAGCCCAATTGGATGTGCGGTGCTTGCAGGTAGTTGTTGATCATTGGCCCAGTCCGGCGCGAATTCGGAAATGCGGGCAAATCCCGCCAATGTTTCGTTGACCCATTGCACGCGAACGACCGCAATGGGCGAAGCGCCGAGCAACCCTCCCAAGTGGCACAAGACCGCCCGCCGTCAGAAATCGGCGTGTCGGCCGTTTGCACGAATTTGCGCGAGTTTGCGACACTTTGCGGCACTTTGCACCCCCGCGTTTCCGCCGCAAACGGGCCCAACGCGTGACGACGAAAGGAGTTACCCCGTGCAAACCGCAGTGCAAACGAATCTCGGTGTTTCGGCCGGCGCAAACTGCCGAATGGAGCGAGATTTGCATCGCGACAAGAGATTTTCAAGATTTTTGTCGTCGACGCACGGTTCACTCGGCTCGGCACTGCTTGAGAGCAGTGGCGCCCGCGGTGTTTGGTGGTTCCTCCAGCTCGCACTGCTGACACAGCAGTGGCACCCGGTCTGTCGGGTCGATGACCCGACCTACGATGCTGACACAGCCGTGGAACCTGGCCGTCGGGTCGATGAGCCGGCCTACGGCGGACTGGTGGGCACGGCCCACCCTACGACTCGCCACTCACGATTCAAAACCCACGACTCACAACTACTCCGTCGGATGCGTCATGTCCCGTGGATCGAGCAGCTTCTTCAACTCCGCCTCGCCGACGACGCCCTTCGCGAGCGCCACCTGTCGAACGGTCTTTCCTGTCTTGAACGCCTCCTTGGCGATCGCCGCGGCGTTGTCATAGCCGATGACCGGCGCCAGCGACGTGCACATCGCGAGGCTCTGTTCGACGAGTTGCTCGGCGCGTTCCGTGTTCACTTCGATCCCGCTGACGCAGCGATCCGTGAAGACGCGCGCGGCGCTGGAAAGAATGCGAACGCTCTCATTGAAGTGGTATGCCATCACGGGCATGCCGATGTGCAGGTCGAAGTTGCCCATCGTCACGCCGGCATGCGTGATCGCGGCGTCGGCGCCGATCGCGTGGGCCGCGGCCTGCAACACCATCTCGCACATCACGGGATTGACCTTGCCCGGCATGATCGAACTGCCCGGCTGCGTTTCCGGAATGCTGATCTCGCCGATGCCGCAACGCGGACCGGAGGCGAGGAAGCGGATGTCATTCGCGATCTTGCTCATGCCGACGGCGATCGACCGAAGCAGGCCCGATGCCTCGACAAAACCATCCTTCGCGTGTTGCGCCTCGAAATGGTTCGCCGCCTCCACGAATGCAATGCCCGTCTTCTCGCTGAGGATCTTCGCGACGCGGCTGCCAAACTGCTTGTGCGTATTGATGCCCGTGCCGACGGCCGTACCGCCGAGCGGCAGCTCGCGCAACGCGTGCATCGCGCGCTTGCAGCGCTCGACTGCCAGCCGCATCTGCGCGGCGTACCCGCTGAACTCCTGGCCGAGACGAATAGGCGTCGCATCCTGCAGGTGGGTGCGACCGATCTTGACGACGTGGTCGAACGCCTTGGCCTTCGCTTCCAGTGCGGCTGCCATCTTGTCGAGCGCCGGCAGCAGGTCCTGCTTCAGAGACTCGGCGGCGGCGACGTGCATCGCTGTCGGGATGACGTCGTTGGAGCTCTGCCCCTGGTTGACGTGGTCGTTCGGATGAACAGGGTCCTTCGAGCCGATCTTGCCGCCCGCCATCTGGATGGCTCGGTTGGAGATGACCTCGTTGGCATTCATGTTGGTCGATGTGCCCGAGCCCGTCTGAAAGATATCGACGACGAAGTGCTCATCGAGCTTGCCTTCGATGACTTCGTCAGCCGCCTTGGCGATCATCTCGCACTTGTCCTTCGGCACGACGCCAAGCTCGGCGTTCACCATCGCGGCGGCCTGTTTGATGAGGCCGAGCGCGCGGATGTATCGGCGACCGAAGCGATATCCGGAGATCGGAAAGTTCTCCACGGCCCGCTGCGTCGAAGCGCCCCACAAGGCGTGCGCCGGAACAGTCATTTCTCCCATCGAGTCTTTTTCAATTCGGGTAGGTTCGCTCATGGTTGTGACTCCAAAGGTGTGCGTTATTTCTCGTCTCGCGATGGTTTGGATCGCGTTTGTCTTCTGGTTTCGCCGGCGCGCCATTCAGAGCCGCGACCGCAAGGAAGCGGTACCAGCGTACATCGCCATGACCGCGCGAACTCGGCAAATCACCGGGCGCGGTTCCGAAAGAGATCATATCGCAAGATTGGAGGGTGCTCTATGGGTAACGAGAATGCAAGACGTTGGGCGATAGCAAGGTCACGTTCGCCCGCCGATGCGGGGAAACTCTCGTCTCAGAATCAGCAGGCATATGGCTGCACACAAGAGAGCCAGCGCGTCAGCCATCCAGTATGCCCACTGCGACCAGACTTCATATCCACCGGTCAGGGTCGACAGCGGTATCAGCCATGCCAGAAACACCAGTGCGGCGGACGTGCCACTCGCAACAAGCCCAGTGCGCAGGGTGCGACGCCACCTCGCGTCGCCGACGGCCACGAGGATTCCAGACAACCAAAGAAACGTGGAAAACGGGGCCAGGGAGTCCAGGATCCCGGCGGCAATGCCGGCGTTCACTCGCAGAGTCCGAGCCGGTGGAAAGAGAATCAGGATTCCCCATCTGACTGCGTAGTCCACAATAAGCAGGCTCAATACAGCAAGGTAGATAACGACGACGAGCATGATCAGTGCTCGCCGGTTCGGCACGCGCAGCGCAAGCAAGACCAGAACGCATGCTGCCCCCGTGCGCGTCGCGACGGAGCACCACGAAAGAAACGCTTGGATTTCCCCGAATCCAAAGTTATCGTGCGGCGGCACAGTTGCAATCCAGTAATTGACAAGCGTTTGAAAATGCACGGTCACTACCGCGTCTATCGCCCACGTCATTGCGAGTAGTATCAATGCCAATCGAAGCCAGCGCAGCGACAGAAGGTCGCGCACGAGCAGGTAAGCCGGCACGCGCGATTGCTCAACCGGCGTGCCGCACTCACCGCAGTTCGCGCTCCAACTCAGCGTGCGCAGGTTGTGGCCGCAGCGGATGCAGTGGAGATCGGCATCGAGTGGTCGGACTCCGGCATATGCGAAATCGTAGCGAAAACACGCGCGGTAAGGCAATTGCGGCGATCGTCAGGAAAGGAGAATCGCAGATTTGAAATCTCAAATTTGAAATCCCAAGTTTGAGATCCCCAGTTTGAGATCCCAAATTTGAAATCCCAAGTATCGAGTCTCAGATACTCGAACTCAGATTTCAAATCTCAGATTCGAGATTTCAGACTTCAAGTTTGAGGTGCAGATTCTGGATTCGCAGTGCATTCCGTCGCATCCAATTACTTTGTCCGCTTCATCTCGCCGGAATCGAGCCGTTTGAAGTAGTGATTCGCAGCGCGGATCAAGGTCGGCAGCAAGATCAGACATGCCGGCAGATTGCAGAAGACCGTCAGGCCGGTCATCGCGTCGGAGAAGTTATAAACGGGCTTGAACTGGCTGAACGTGCATCCGGCGAAGATGGCGATGACGAAGAGGATCTTGTACGGCAGGATCGCCGTTCGGCCGAGCAGGTACTCCGTCCCCTTTTCGCCGTAGTAGCTCCAGCTGATCATCGTGCTGAAGGCGAAGAGGCAGACGCCGATGAGGATGATCCACTTGCCGAATCCGACGAAGACGGTATCCAGCGCAAACCGCGTGATCTCCGCGCCGTCGATGCCGAGATGGACGGGCTGGCCGACGCTGATTGCATTGAGTCGTTTCGCGAAGTCCTCGGGATCGTCGGCTTCGCCTTCGCGGCTGATCGTGATGTCGATCTCGCCGAGCTTTGCGATGTCCTCCGTCGGCATGTCGACAACCGATTTCGACGCCGCCGCCGGAAGCAGCTTCGGCGCTTTGCCCTGCTCGCGTTCGACGAGCACCCACAGCGACGTATGCGGATTGTTCAGCTCGGCGTAGTGCACGGCGCGCAGGTTCTCGGGGATGTCCTTCGACGGTGTCATCGCGACGCGAACCGTGTCGCCGTCGATGGCGGCGACAGTGCCCACGGCAGGACGATTCCAGACGCCCGTGCTGAGGACGACGAGCGCCGTCATCGTGCAGATGATGATCGTGTCGATAAAGGGGCCCATCGCGGCGACGATGCCTTCGCGGACGGGTTCGTCCGTCTTGGCGGCGGCATGCGCGATGGCGGCCGAGCCCTGGCCGGCTTCGTTCGAGAACAATGCGCGCTTCAGGCCGAGTTCGAATGCGAGATAGACGCTGACGCCGGCGAATGCGCCTTCACCCGCGGCCGGATTGAACGCGCTCTTGAAAATCAGGGCGAACATCGCGCCGATCTGGTCCATGTTCTGGAAGATAACGACGAGAGAACCGACGACGTAGAGGACGCACATGCCCGGGACGAGTTTCGATGCGACGTTTCCGATGCGTTTGATGCCGCCGATGATTACGAGTGCGACGAGGAACGCGATCACGGCGCCCGACAACTTGGGATCGACGCCAAACGTAGACAACTGATTGCCGACGTTCCAGCTTTGAAACATGTTGCCGCCGCCAAAAGACGCAACCGCGATGACGAACGCGTAAATAATCGCCATGGCCTTGAACAGGATCCACAGGCTGCTGCCGCGCGCTTTGTGCGGATCGACGAGGGCCTTCTGGATGTACCACATGGGGCCGCCGCGGACTTCGCCGCGCGCCGTGGGCTGCACGCCGTGCGCGGGCGGCGCCTCGCCTGCGTACTCGAGCGTTCGAGTCTCGGCGTCGCGCATCATGCCTGCCGGCGAACTCGCGTCGGGCACGTCTTCTTCGTCTCGAAACATCGTGGAGAGCGAGCACTCGACGAATTTCACGGCCATGCCGAAGAAGCCAACGACCCACATCCAGAAGACGGCGCCAGGGCCGCCAAGCGTGACCGCGACGCCGACGCCGGCGATGTTGCCCAGACCGATCGTCGCGCTGAGAGCGGCGCAGAGCGCCTGGAAGTGAGAGATGTGTCCCGCGTCCTCGGCGCGATCGTATTTTCCGCGGATGACCTGGATGCCATGAGTCAGTGCACGCCATTGCACGAGCTTGGAGACGATGGAGAACAGCAGGCCGCAGCCGAGCAACAGGAAAAAGAGGTAGGGCGTCCAGATGATGCCGTCAAACCAATCGGTGAATTCCTTGAAGCTCTGCATGTTTCTCCCTCGACAGGCGGCGCGAACGAATGGCGGAATGATGCGGGAATCACTCCTCTGTCGCAAACATAAAGGCCAAGAATGCTATTTCGAGGTGCGCGGCGTGGATCGTCGAAACCAATGGCGGCCGATCGTCGAGAGGATCCAGTAGCCGGCCTTCATCGAGCCTCGAATCGTACCGCCGATCTTGCTTTGGCCGATACGCCGCTTGTAGTGGACGCTTACTTGTTCGATTCGCAGGCGTTCCTGCAGCGCGCGGATCTGCATTTCGACGGTCCATCCGAATGCGCGATCCTGCATCGCGATCTGGTCGAGGCTCGACTTTCGAATGGCGCGGAACGGCCCCAGATCGCGATAGCGATATCCCCAGCGGAGCCACATGAGCCGTGTTGCAAGCCAGTTGCCGAATCGCTGTTGGGGAGACAACGCTCCCGATTCAACGGATTCCGCGTCACGCGTCGCGATGACGAGATCGGCCCGATTTTCGAGTATGGGCCTGACGAGCTCGATGGCGCGAGTCAGGTCGTCGCTGGCGTCCGCGTCGACGAAAAGCACGACTTCGATATCGGGGCGAATCCTCTGCATCGCCGCCCAGCACGCCGCACCGTAGCCGCGCCGGGGTTCGTAGACGACTTCGGCGCCGAAGGACCGGGCGACGTCGGCGGTCGCGTCAGTCGATCCGTTGTCGCCGACAATGACCTGGCCTGGCGCCAGGGACGCAATCTGGGGCAGGACGACACGCAAGGACGCCTCTTCATTGAGGGCCGGCATGATCACGCACACTGTGTTCATTGTCATGCCTGTTCTCGCTTGCGCTTCGGGGCCCGCCTCGTGGGGGGTGAAGTCTCGAAAGTGCTTCAAGTCCAATTATGACAGATAGTTACAGTGAATCAAGGCGGTGGGTTCGCCGGGGCGGCGGCGAAGATCCCACGCGCCTGCAGGAACCGAGAGGCCGGCGCATCCGTTATAATGGAAATGCGTCCGATTGCTCGCGGGCAGCCACAAACCAGCGTGCGCGTTTGATGCGGCGCGCCTCCAGAACCTCAAGGAGCATGAAAGTGCACATGCGACGAATTTCCATCGCGGCCATTCTCTTCGCGACTTCAGCCATTGCGTTCGGCAGTTTTGTTCCGTCGGCGTTCGCAAAGCCGAGTGATGACGACGAGTCGTCGTCGGGGAAACACAAGGTCGACATGAGCGACGTTCCTGCCGATCCGCGCAATGAGCTGGTCAGCCTTCGCTACGTCGAGAAGCACATCGGCGAAGGATTCAAGGTTCGTCGAAGTCTGCACTACTCCATCATTTACAATACAAGCGAAGAAGACGTCGCTGTGTTCGAATACGCGATCGAAAAGACCTATCGGGCGTGCGCCAAGTGGTGCATCGGCCTGGACATCGAAGTGCATCAACCGCCCGAGAAGCTCCTGACGCATTTCTTCAACGAATACAAGGAGTATGAGCGATACTCGCAGATCGTCGGCGGCCCGGTCAGTTCGCCGAATATCCTCGGCTATTATGATCCGACGACCGACTACTCTTACTTCTACAACGTTCGCAACACACCGGCATTCAAGAACGCGAAACTCCAGATCGAGGAGACGATCAGTCAACTGGCGGACCAGCTCCGGCGTGGTGACGTGTCGTCCGATCAGAAGAAAGCGATTCGACGCCAGATTCTCGCGCTGCGAGCATCGCAAAACGGTATGAACACGTTCGGCGGCGACTTGACGGAAGAAGTTCTGCAGCACGAGGTCGCTCACCAGGTGCTGTTTCATATCGGTTTCCACAATCGGCAGGCCGCGCTGCAATTCGCCAATCCACGCTGGTTCGCCGAGGGTGTCGCCCAGCTCTTCGAGCCGATCGACGAAGGCGGCGGCTCCGGTTTCGGCAAGGTCAACAAGACAAAGGCTGCCGAATTCCACAACCTCGTCAAGCAGAATGCGCTTTATCCCGTGGATGGATTCGTTTCCGACATCAACTACTTCTTTACGGGCAATGTCGGCGGCATCGCCTATCCGCAATCGTGGGCGATTGCCCATTACCTGACTCGGACGAAACGAAAAGAGCTGAAGGCCTATATCGACGAGATCAACCGTCGCGATGGCGATTTCGAGATGACCGTCGAAGGGGAACTCGAACTCTTCCAGAAGCACTTCGGCAAGGTCGACGACGCCTGGGTCAAGCGCTGGAAGAAGTACATGGAACGCGTCAACTGAGACCCGCGTCGCGATGCTGAAGCAAGCACGTTTAGTCTAGAGTTTCCTGGTTCGAGTCAGATTGGTACTCTTCCCATTCGCTTCCGACAACCTTAACCCGCAGGTTCACTTGTCAGATTCTGTCGAACGACATTGGCCGAGCCGCATCGCGCAAGCCGGCACGCCGAGCGGTTGTCATCGGAGCGGTGAATCGCTGTTCGCTGCGCGCTGTCTCGCCATCTGCCTGTCGATTTTCATCGTTGCCGGCGCTGAGTGCGATCCGTCTTTGAGTAATGGCATCGCCCCGATGGGAGTGCCGCCAGGTGCGTCCGGCGTCGTCAATGCCGCAGACGAATTGCCGCCGCCTCCCGAAGGGGCCACGCCGAGCCCGGCCGCGACGGTTCTGGAGCAGCTTACGTTGGAGCGGATCAACCGCGCGCGGCTCCTGCCCGCCGGCGAGGCGCTTCGTTTCGGCATCGCGCTGGACGAAGGGATTCCGGGCGCGATCGACGCGATGCCCAAGCAGGCCGTCGCCATGAACACGACGTTGCGCCGAACGGCGGCCGATCATTCCGAGGACATGTTGGCTCGCAATTACTTTGCGCATGACACGCCCGAAGGCGAAAGTCCCTTCGATCGGATGATCCGCAACGGTTATGTGTATGCCGCGGCCGGCGAAAACCTCGCGTGGCGCGGAACCACGGCGACGCTGGATCCGCTTCAGACAGTTGAACAGCAGCATCAGGACCTGTTCGTCGATCGCGATATTGCGAATCGTGGGCATCGCGTGACGATGCTGGATGCCGATTTTCGCGAAGTCGGCATCTCGGTTCAGCGCGGAAGCTTCACGCGCCAGGAAGACGGCATCACCTACTCAGACTCGATGATGATCACGCAGGACTACGGGACGATTCCAATCAGCCCCGTCTTCGTGCTCGGCGTCGTTTATGACGACGTGAACCGGAACGGCCAATACGATCATGGCGAGGGGATCGCGAACACGGCCGTGACGCTGGAATCGGTCGTGAAGACGACAAACGAAGGGGGCGGCTATACGTTTCGCGTCAACAATCCGGGAACGTATACGCTGAAGTTCTCCATCGGTCCGTCACAATCCGTCACGGTCAATGAAGACGATGCGAATATGAAGATTGACCTCGTCGATCGCAAGCGGCTCGTCGTCAACCTCGGACTCGGCAAACTCAACTGACATGCTGTCCCCCAGGATCCTGATTGCCGGCGTTCTTCTTGGTGTCATGCCGGCATTAAACCTCGCGTGTCAACCGGTCTATCTCGATGCCGACGCGCTCGGCCCGCTTCTTCTGTTGCCGTTGAGCGGCGCTTCCGAACCAATCGTCGCCACACGCCGGTACATCTTCGACGCCATTGACGGTCGTATCGGTCATCACGGCGTGAGTGTCGCCGCGTTTGATAACGGCGACCTGCTGGCCGCGTGGTATTCGTACGAAGGCCCCGACGAACTCGACGGCGCCGCGATTTTCACGGCACGGCTCAATCACGGCGAAACGCAGTGGTCGCTGCCGAGAATGATCGACGGTCTTCCCGATCGATCGGCGAATCCACTGCTTTTCTTGGATGGCCAGACCGTGCGTTTGTTGTTCGCGCATGCACCGCACTTATGGTGGAGCGCATCGCTGATGGCCAGTGAATCGACGGACGGCGGCGAGACTTGGTCGGCGCCGCGGGATATCGGGGCCGGCTTGGGATCGAATGTCCGCAATCCGCCGATTCGGCTCGATGATGGTTCGTGGCTGCTTCCGGCGTATTCGGATTTCTGGTTGAACGGATTTCTGCTGCGATCGACGGATGGCGTGCATTGGTGTCGCGGCGCGACGTTGGCGGTGGACGGTGAGAACCGACTGCTGCAGCCGGCGATCGCGCGCACCGATGGCGACGAATCGTTGTTGATGGTCGCGCGGAATCGCGGCGGGCATCGCATCTTTGCAGCGGCATCGGACGATAGGGGACTGACATGGACACGGCCCGTCGAGACAGAGTTTCCGAATCCCGACAGCGCAGTGGCGCTCCAACGACTGGCGGATGGATCGTTGTTGATGGTCTTCAACGACAGCGCTACGGATCGCGCGCCGTTAATACTGGTTCGGTCGACGGATGGCGGCGAGACATGGGGAGAGCGGCAGGTGATCGCGGAGGGGGATGGCGACTACAGTTATCCGGCGATTGTGCAGACGCCGGATTATTGCGTGCATGTCTTCTACAGCGAAGACAGATCGCGGATTGTGCAGGTCGTGTTGGAGATGTGATGTAATTGTGCGCCACGGCGTTGCATGCATGCTCGCCAATTCGATCAACTTCGCCGCCGACACTCTTGTGTAATCGTAATGATGGGCGGGAATCGCGCCCGATGCACTTCAGAATTCGGGGCGCTCTTCGATGGCCGGAATGCAAACGACGGGGCCGCGGACGACATCGAGTTTGTTCATGACGTCGACGGCGCGATGCACGACATCGTCGCGCGTGACGTGCGTCGTCGCGACGACGGGGACGCCTTCGCTGCCGGCGGAACCCTCCGGCGCGTGCTGCACGAGCGACGCGATGCTGATGCCTTCATCCGCAAGTACCTGTGCGATGCGGGCCATGCCGCCCGGACGGTCAACCAGCTCCACACGGATGTAGTGGGCCGTCTCATTCTCATCCGTTGGGACGACTCGCGCGGCTTTTGCACCGTCGGCGTAGGGCCCCAGTCGATCGAATGTCGCCTGTGCCGTTCCAATGGCAGTATCGATGATGTCGGCGACGACCGCGCTGGCCGTGGGACCGCCGCCGGCGCCGCGCCCGTAAAGGAGCACGTGACCGACGGCGTCGCCGTAGATGCTGACGGCGTTGAAGGCGCCGTCGACCTTGGCGAGCGGGTGCGACGAGGGAATGAACGTCGGCCGCACGCTGAGTTGCACGCCGGCGTCGACACGCTCGGCGACGGCGAGCAGTTTGCACGTATAGCCGAGCTCACGTCCTGCGATGAGATCCGTCAGTTGCAGGTCCTGGATCCCGCGGACCATCGGGATGGCGTTGAATGCGATGTTTTCGCGCATGGCGACGGACGCGAGAATCGCCAGTTTGTGGGCGGCATCCGTGCCGTCGATGTCGAGCGTCGGATCGGCCTCGGCGTAACCGAGCGACTGCGCCTTGGCGAGCGCGTCGGCGTAGGATGTTTGCCGATCGAGCATCTGCGTCAGGATGTAGTTGCACGTGCCGTTCAGGATGCCGTAGACGGCGGTGATCTCGTTTGCGATGAGCCCACGGCGAACGGCGTCGATGAGCGGAATGCCGCCGCAGACGGCGCCTTCGAATGTTATGCTGACGCCGGCACTGCGGGCGGCGGAGAATAGCGACGCCCCATGCTCCGCGAGCAGGGCCTTGTTCGCAGTGACGACGTGTTTGCGGTTGGCGATGGCTATATCGAGGATGCGCCTGGCCTCGTCGATGCCGCCCATCAGTTCGCAGACGATCGACACAGCCGGATCAGAGATCGCTGCCTCTGCATTCGATGAGAGCAGCGTCGACGGAATGCCTGGATCGCGCTTCTTGCCGGGATCGCGGACGACGACGTGTCGTACCTCGAGCGGCGCGCCGGCCAGATGTGTGAAGCGATCCTCGCGTGATGCAAGTATGCGGAATACTTGTGTTCCGACCGTCCCGCAACCTATCAGTGCAATGCCAGCCATATGGAATCCAACGGCGAATGCGGGGCTCCGTGTGAGTTGGACGCAGCATAATTGACGAAGGTACATGTTCGCCTGATCACGGCAGTTCGGCCTATCAGTATCGAAAACGGCAGAAACTGCGCCATCATCCGTCGGGTTTGGCAGGATTAACCTTTTGACGACAAGGCAGTTGTGTGCGAATTCTAGTGGTCAAGTTTGGCGGCGCATCGGCCGATAACCTTCGAAGCACTGGAACGAATCGTTCGACGGGTCCCTCGTGGAATCGTGATGGGTTGAGCATGGCGGAAACGCTGACTTTCCAATCGACGCTCTTTAGTGACGCGGCCTCGGCGATGCGATGCGGAATATATCGCGTGGCGCGGGTCCCGTTCGACGACAGCGAGACGGAGGACATCGTCCTCGTTCGGAAGGCGGCGATGCGAGCCGCCATGCGGCCGGCGGCATCGAATCGAACGGAGACGGGCTGTGAGGGCGATTCGGGGCCGGAGGCGGCGATTGCCCCCTCGAACGCGTCACTCGAACCCGTCAACACGCACAGTGTCTCCAAGAGGCCGCCCAAGCGGATCGGCAACGGCAAGCTGGTTTCGATGCGCGTCCAGTGGCGACCGGGCGACCCGTTCGGTCAGGCGGCGCGGGCGCCGGCGCGAGGATTCGAGTGGAATCGGATGTTCAGATCGGCATGCGTGACGGCTGTGAGCGGTCTCATACTTGTCTGGCTGCTCCACATCGCCTGAGTCACGGCGATGGCACGTTTGCGCAGGAGGCGCAGTTCGATGGAACACGCATTTCTTGATGGAAAGCTGCTCGCGACGGACGGAATCGGAGCGGACGCGAAAGTCAGCAGCGTCGTCGAGCGAGCCAAGACGACGCTGAAGGACGGCGCAGGTGATTCGATCCTGCTCGAGGTCATCTGTGACGGCGAAGCGATCGAGGCGGCTCATCTGGAAGCCACGCTCGCCGAGCCGCTGTCCAGATACGCCCGGCTGGAATTCGTGTCGGGCAGCCGGCGAACCGTTGTCGTCGAGTCCTTGACGGCGTCGAAACGGTCCATCGGGGATACCTTCGAGCTGGTGCGGGAGGCGGCGGATCAGTTGAACGCCGGCAGCGTCGCAAGCGGGATGCAGCGATTGATCGACTGCGTCGAAATCTGGTCGCAGGCTCACGAGGCCATGATCAGCAGCGGCCAGCTGCTGGAACTCGACCTCGAAGAACTCGTCATCGCCGACAAGCACGTGTTCGAGTGGCTCCGAGAACCCGCAGTCAAACTTCGCGAAATCCGGGACGCGATCGAATCTCGCGATCATGTCAATCTCGTCGACATCCTCCGGTACGAGATGGACGATTTTCTTCAGGGCTGGGAGAAGATGCTCGAGGCCTATGTCGAGTACGTCAGCCGACTGGAAATCGCCGCCTGAGCGGCGTCTGCCGATTGCCGCCCCGTCTGCATGCGAAATTCTTAGCATTTCGTGAAAGTTGAAGCGTATAATCCCGTCGTATGGGTACGAATGCGATCGGCAGTTGTTACCGCGGCGCGAAGTTGCGCCTCATATGCATCCTGGTCGTGTTCGGGTTCGCTGTGACGCAGTCAGCACGCGCCGATTTCATTCAAACAACCAAAGGGCAGGAAATCGAGTGCGAAGTTGTCGAGGATCTCGGCAAGGCGCTGCGGCTGCGGACGCGGATCGGCGTTGTCGATCTCCCGAAGGATGAGATCGAGAAGCACACGAAGAAGAAATCGCCATGGCAGGAGTATCGAGAGCGGCGCAAGCGATGCGAAAAGACGGCGGACGCACATTACGAATTGGCGATGTGGTGTGACAAGCTGGATCTCGGTCCGGAGCGGGCCGACGAACTCGATCACGCGCTGGAACTGGATCCCGACCATGCGCCGACGCGCAAGGCGCTCGGGTTCGAGAAGGACGACCAGGGAAACTGGGTGCGACCGCCTTCGGCGAATGCGCCGGATCCGGCGGACATTGCCGCAAATCGGCAGCAGGCGCAACAGGAAAAACTGGTCCGCAAAATCATCTCGCAGTGGTTCGTGAAAGTGCGGGCGATTCACGACTCGCGGATGTCCCCGAAACGCGGCCAAGTCGATCGCAAGAAGTTCATGGCAGCGCGGGACAACATCCTCAAGATCCGCGACCCGCTTGCGATACCGGCATTAACGGGCGTGCTGAGCAGCGGCAATCGCGCGTCGAGGCTCGTGTTGATCGAGTCGCTCTCGCAGTTTCCGGATGATGACGCGACGATGAACCTCGTCGTGATGTCTATCCTCGATCCTTCGAAGAAAGTGCGCCGCGCCGCGGCCGAGGAACTGGCGCGGCGAGATGACCCGCGCGTGGTCGAACGATTGCGCGACGCGCTGTACAGCGACGAAGAGGGGATTCTCCGGCATTCGGCGGCGGCGCTGGGTGTTCTGCACGCAATCGACGTCGTGCCGAATCTGATCGAGCAGTTGTCCACGGAAGTGCCGGGCATCGTTCGCCATTCTCGGGCCGTGTACCTCGGTGATATCTACGGCACCTTCGGCGGTCGCGCCCGAATCGTCCACGGCGGTTACCTCGTCGGATACAGCCCTGGAACGATCGGCGTGCTCGGACCAGGGTCATGGGTCGGTACGGCGACGTACTACGAACAAACGATGGTGTCGGTCTATCGAACAGAAGTGCAGGAAGCACTCATCGCAATCACGGGGGAGAATTTCGGATTCGATCGACGTAAGTGGATCGACTGGTGGGATGCGAATAAGCCGCGGCGATAGGGTCGAGTCGCGCCCCAATCGGATGCGGTCAGTCAGCATGACGGCCAGTCGCAACGATTGCGGATAACGCTCAGGTCGGGCAATCAAAACCAATCTTGCGGCCGTGGTGAAACGTTTGAGCATGGCAAGGGTTGCGAAAGGTCGAGAGGCTCACCGCCGGATTGTTGCAAACCCTTATCGGACACGATATTGCAGGCGGCTAGATCCGCTCGCGGATCCGTGTTCTTGAATGCCGGCCGCTATGGTTTCGTTTGATTGGCAAACGTCTCCAGCCCGCTAAAATGCGTCCATACCGGGCGTTGCGAGGCAATTGCCTTCTTGGCGGCGACCGGTTCGCTCGATTTTGAGTTTTTCAGAACGCGCGTTGACGGTCCGTTGTCGGTGACGGCACAGACTGCTGGAGTCTGCAGTTATGCGCGTTTTTGATCGGATCACAGGGTTGCGACGAACGCGTCTGTCGCAATGAACTGACCTGTCTGATCGGCCGGGTCCTGTCTGGCAAGAGTCGGATGGACGCCGTTTTGACGGAGTCAGCCGGAAGGAGTGTCTGCGTGCCACGGAAGAAGATTGAGTTAAGGAACACGATCGAGTCGCTTTCGATTCTCGATGCCGATGGGAAAGTCGACAAGAAACTCGAGCCGAAGCTCTCGAATGATGAGATTCTGTCGTTGTTCCGCGGCATGTTGCTGGCCCGGCGATACGACGAGCGCATGTTGCGCCTTCAACGACAAGGGCGCATCGGCACCTACGGCCCCGCGCTGGGGCAGGAAGCGGCGTCGCTCGGCCCGGCCTTCGCGATCACAAAGGACGACTGGTTCGTGCCGTCGTTCCGTGAACCGGCTGGTATGTTGTGGCGTGGCTGGCCGATGGCTCGGCTGATGCTCTGGTGGGGCGGCAACGAAATCGGTGCGACGCCTCCCGAGGAGTTGAACGATATGCCGATCTGCGTGCCCGTGTCATCGCAGATTCAATACGGCGCGGGCATCGCCTGGGGTCTCAAGCTGGACGGGAACAAGAGCGTCGCGCTGACGTTCGTCGGCGACGGCGGCACGAGCGAAGGCGACTTCCACGAGGGCGTGAACTGCGCGGCCGTGTTCAACCTGCCGATGGTGATCGTCGTGCAGAACAACCAGTGGGCGATTTCGTTGCCGCGGCGAAAGCAGACGGCCTCTGAGACAATCGCCCAGAAGGCGCTCGCCTACGGGATGAACGGCATTCAGGCGGACGGCAACGACATCCTCGCGATGATTGCCGCGACGCGTGAAGCCGTCGATCGGGCACGAAGCGGCGGCGGACCGACGTTGATCGAAGCCGTGACGTATCGACTCGGCGTCCACACTACGGCGGACGATCCGAAGAAATACCGCACGGAGGAGGAAGTTGAGGCGTGGCGATGCAAGGATCCTCTTGATCGCTTCTGGAAGTACGTTCAGGACAAGGGCGTGCTGAACGAGAAGTCCCGCGAGGCGATGGAAGAGGAGATCGCCGCGGAGATCTCGGCGGCCGTCGAGAAATCGGAGACGTACCAGGCCGACATCATGGAACCGTTCGATCACTGCTTCGAAACGATGACGCCGGCGCTGAAGCGCCAGCGGGCGGAGTTTGAAGCCTACCTGTTGAACGGTGGGAGCAACGGATCGCCGCACGCCGCATCGAGCAGCGCGATTTCCCAGGTTCACTGATTTCTCGGCGCGATCCGCGATGACACGAACGAAACAGACAAACTGCGACAAATAGATCGAGACGGGACGAAAGCTCATGGCAATGTTGACAATGGCGAAGGCGCTGAACCTCGCCCTCAAAGAAGCGCTGCAGGAAGATGAGAAGTCGATCATCCTCGGGCAGGATGTTGGTTACGACGAAGGCGTCTTCCGGATTACCGAAGGCCTGCTGAAGGAGTTCGGCGAGCAGCGCGTCGTGGACTTTCCCGTCGCGGAGTCGGCGATCGTCGGCATGGCCGTCGGTCTCTGCATCGCGGGCTATCGGCCGATCGCGGAGATGCAATTCTCCGGTTTCGGCTATCACGGCTTCCACCAGGTCGAAAGCCACGTGTCGCGATTGCGAAACCGCACGCGCGGCCGGTTCACCTGCCCGATGGTGATTCGCATGCCCTACGGCGGCGGCATCCGCGCGATCGAGCATCACAGCGAGAGTCGCGAAGCGATCTGGGCGCACCTGCCGGGATTGAAGGTCGTGATTCCGTCCGGACCGCGAAACGCCCGGGCGCTGCTGCGGGCGTCGATCCTGGATCCCGATCCCGTCATGTTCTACGAGCCGAAGGCGAGCTATCGCGCGTTCCGCGAGGAAGTGCCCGACGAGCCGGAGACGATGGAGATCGGCAAGGCGCAAGTCGTCCGTGAAGGCAACGACGCGACGATCATTTCCTATGGCGCGTCGATGCGCCCCGTGCTGGAGGCGGCCGAGGAATTGGAAGAGGATCACAACGTTGACGTCGAAGTGATCGACCTGCTGAGCCTGGTTCCGCTCGATCGCGAGACGATCAACGCCTCGATCCGCAAGACGGGACGATGCGTCGTCGTGCACGAGGCGCCTCGGCATTGCGGCCCCGCCGCGGAAATCATCGCGGGCATCGTCGAAGACAGCATGCTCTACCTCGAAGCGCCGGTCGAGCGCGTCACGGGATACGATCTCGTGCTGCCGTTCTTTAATAATGAGTTGCCGTACATGCCGGACGTGAAGAAAGTCGTGTCCGCGACGCGGAAGGTGCTGAGCTTTTGAGGGAAACGCTGAAACGCTCAAAAGTCAAAACGCCAAAATGAAGAGGTTTGCTGGCATTGGAGATTGACTCGGCGTTTCCGGGGGCCGGGCGGTTGCTCGGTTGTCTCGCTGCGTAAGAGCAGTGGGACTCCTAAGATGTGAGATTGACTAAACGTGGGGCGCTGTGGCGCTCCCGAAGAAAGACGCGCATAAGGGCGAATGATGTCGAAAGAATTCAAACTTCCGGATCTGGGCGAAGGTATCCACGAGGCCCAGGTCGTTAATGTCATGATCAGCCAGGGCGACACTGTGACCGAGGATCAGATGGTCATGGAAGTCGAGACGGATAAGGCGAGCGTCGAACTGCCGGTGCCCTACGCCGGAAAGGTCACGTCGCTGAACGTCAAGCAGGGCGACACGGTCAAAGTCGGACAGGTCCTGCTCGTCGTCGGGGGCGATGGGGCTGCGGCCGCGAAGGCGGAAGCCCCGGCCGTTGCGTCCGCGCCGAAGACAGTTTCGGCGCCTGCGGCCGCTGTCGCGAGCCGAAGCGCCGCCGCGCCGCCGCCGCCTGTCTCGCCGACGGCTGTCGCCGAAGCGCCGTCGCATCATGATGGCGGTCCCATTCCCGCCGCGCCTGCTGTTCGCCGATTGGCCCGCGAAAGCGGCGTCGATCTTCGCGACGTTCACGGAACTGGCTCCGGCGGCCGCATCCTGAAGGAAGACGTCGAGCGATTCGTCATCACGGGCTCGTCGGGACGCGCCGCCGCGCCGAGCGCTCCGGCGGCTGCACCAAGCAGCGCGGGTTATGCCGCGGCGCCGTCCGCGCCGATGCCGCCGGTCGGCGGCGGCGATGCGTTGCCGGACTTCTCGCAATGGGGCCCCGTGCGTCGCGAGGCCGTTCCGCAGATTCGCAAGGCGATCTCGCGGCAGATGGTCAAGGCGTGGACGCTGCCGCGCGTCACGCATGGCGACGAGGCGGATGTGACGGATCTCGAAGCCTTCCGCAAGGAACACGGCAAAGTGATGGCCGAACAGGGCGCGAAGCTGACGATCACGACGTTCATCGTCAAGGCCGTCGCCGGCGCGCTGCGGCAGTTCCCCGTGTTCAACTCGTCGTTCGACGAGGCGGCGGGCGAGATCATCTACAAGGATTACGTGCACATCGGCATGGCCGTCGATACCGATCGCGGTCTGATGGTGCCCGTCCTGCGGGATGCCGATCGCAAGGGCCTGATGACGATTTCCAAGGAAATGAAGGAGATCTCGGAGAAGGCCCGTGAGTTCAAGCTGCCGATCGAAGGCATGCGCGGCGGCACGTTCACCGTGACGAACGTCGGTTCGCTCGGCGGCACGTTCAGCACGCCGATGATCAACTACCCGGAAGTCGCGATCCTCGGCATGGGCAAGATGCAGGAGAAGCCCGTCGTGAAGAACGGCCAGATCGTCGTCCGCAAGATGATGCCGCTGTTCCTGTCGTTCGACCATCGCGTCGTGGATGGTGCGGATGGTGCGCGGTTCACGCGGATGATTATTGACTTCCTGGAGAATCCGCTGAATCTGCTGCTGGCGTCGTAAGGCGCGGTCTTTCGCGGACTTTTGAATGACAATTGAACGGCACGCGCCCTCGGACGCGTGCCGTTTCTTTTTTCGCCCCGAATGGGTCGATGGATCGTAGCCACGGGTGGAGCGAACGCCGCGCATGCGGCATGAGCGCAACCCGTGGTAAGAGGTATGTCAACTTGTGTTACCGCCCCGCGAGGGGCGGACGAAGTACGAGTCTCCGCGCGAGATACGAGTTCGTGCGCCTCCGCCGCCCCGTCGGGGCGGACGTATTAGCGCTATTGCATTCCACGGGTTGCGCTCGGCCCGTCGGGCCTTTGCTTCACCCGTGGCTACGATCCGCGACCCCTGTCGGGGTCAGTTACGAATTCGATTTACGACGTGGCGAATTGTCATTGTGTCCCGATTGCCGCCATGGCGGGTCGGCTGGCCGCTCGGGGAACGGTAGAATAATGAAATGGCCGACAGGGATGCTCTGATCCAATTCGAACTAACGCCGGTCCATGAGGTGGTTCCGTGGGAACTTGACGGCGTCAAATGCCTTCACTGGTTTGGTTTGACACGCGGATCGTACAACATCCGCTGCGGCGCCATCGATCTGTTTCGAACCAATGATGCCCTGATAAAGGCGCGGCCGGACTGGAACTGGCGCGGGGCTTTCTGCGATTATCAGGTTGCTCGGCTGCATATGGACTTGCTTCAAATCCTGCCTCATGTTTTGAATCCTGTTCCTTCTGATATCTTGGATTACGTGCGGACTATTATTGACCAGCGAGTGTTTTGGAGACGGTTCAGGGAACTTTCTGGCGGGCATGACGATGATCTCGCCGTGTTTTCCCAAGAGTGGCTTCGTGTTCGGCATTTGGCTGGTGGATACGATCGATCAATTCCCGATGTGCGAATTTGGACTGAAGAAGAAACAGTAACGATTCGCTGGCTCAACAACTGCGGTAATGAACCGGAGACGGGGTTGGCATGGAACTCCGTTGATGATGGGGAGTGGTTGCTGTCGAAGACGGACTTTCTCGCGGAGATTCGGCAGTTTCATAAGCGTTTGATTTCGGAGATGGCGGGGCGTGTCGATTCAGTTGTCGCGGGATGTTTGCCCGACGACGTGGAGGTTGATATCGACAACCTCTTGATCGAGCAGAGGCAGGAGCGGCTGAACGCGCTGGATCGAGCGTTGGCGACTCCGGTCGACGAGAACTGGGATTTCATTCGCAAGCTGCTCGGCGAGTTCTTTGGCTAGTTTCTACCGCTAAGCTTGAGAGTCTGTTGTTTCGTCCTTACAGGACTAAGCTACAAAATACGCATCAAACCCAGGGTTACGCTGCGGCCGCGTTGCGGCCATCGCTCCACCCTGGGCTGACGTATTTCACCCCTTCGGGGTTTGGAATCAACGCGAGCCAAGAAAAAACGTCCCAAACGTCCGCAGCAGCACGACCAAATCAAGCTCCAGACTCGTGTGCTTGATGTAGTACAAATCCAGCTGCAGCTTCCGGCGGGCGTCGGCGATCGTGGCGCCGTAGGAGAAGTTGATCTGCGCCCAGCCCGTCAGGCCCGGTTTGATCAGATGCCGCTCGTCGTAGAACGGGATCACGTTTGATAGCGGTCCAGCAAACTCGGGCCGCTCGGGCCTGGGTCCCACGACGCTCATTTCGCCTTTCAGAATGTTCCATAGCTGCGGCAGTTCATCGATGCGGCTCTTGCGAAGGAAGCGACCGATCGGTGTAACGCGCGGGTCGTTCGGCTGGCACCAGGCCATGCCGTCGGCTTCGGCGTCGCAGCGCATTGTGCGGAACTTGTAGAGCGTGAATGGAACGCCGGCCTTGCCGACGCGCGTCTGCGAGTAAAGCACGGGGCCGCCTTCGCGAACCTTGATGACCATCGCAGTCAGCAGCATGAGCGGCCACGTCGTGAGCAGACCAAAGAAGGCGACAGTGAAGTCGAAGACGCGCTTGGCGAAGGCGTGCTCGCGGCGCTGTCCCTTGAGGTCGGCGGCGAGGAACCACTGGGGCGTGATGTGCGTGACGGGCACTTCGCCGTAGGTGGATTCAAAGAATGTCGTTTCATCCGTCACGCGGCAGCCGAGTCGAAGGCACGCCATCGCGGCGCGGACATATGTCGAATTGTGCGTATCGGGGTTGGCGACGACGACTTCGCTGACGGCATGCTCGCGACAGAGTCGCTCGACGTCGGCGATGTCGCCAATGATCGGAATGTCGCCGACGCTCTTGTCCTTCGCGTCGCCATTGGTCCGAACAATGCCGACGAGTCGATAGCCGGGGACGGCGTCGCGGCGGACGGAGCGGATGATCGTTCCCGTCAGCGCGCCCTGGCCGATGACGAGCAGACCGCGGCGGACATCGCGCACGGCCTGATGGGCCAACAGTCGAATCGTCGAGGAAACGAGCAGAAAGAACAGCGTGCCCGTCGCGATGGACCGGCGGCTGATGGGTGAATACATGAACAAATGCATGACCACCCACATCGCGGTCATGGCCGCCAGCACCGTCAGCAGGGCGCGGGCGACGATGCGCGAGCGGCCCCAGAGGGTTTCCGTGTCGTAGAGACCGAACATGTTGCCGGCGAGAATGATCGACGTGGCGAGCACGACGCCGGCGACGGCGATGGAGTACTCGCTCATTCCGGAGATGCCGGGTTCCCACCATACGAACAGCTGATGGCCGAGGACGACACCGGCCGCGGCTATCACGACGTCCATCGCAATCCACGCAAAGCGCGGCAGATGGAGCAGGCAGCGACCGAGGAGTGCGGTACGTGGAATCGCAGCTTTCGCTTCACTTGTCGGCGCCGCGGGAATCGGCGGCTCCGGCGGCGAAATTCGATCGGGAGTCGTCGTCGGTCGGACGGCGAGGTCGATCGGAAACGTTGAGGTATGCGTGGTCACGCGCAGCAGTGCTCCAATACAGTCATTGTTCGTATCGGACGAACCGGGTCGCGATGTGAGTATGCCTTGGTGTTATTCCTGATGCGTTGAAGGCGTGCGGCAGTTCCTGCGCATTTGCGTTGCGCTGCGAGCAGTTCTTGCGCGATCATTGCGATTTCAACGATGTTGGCGCGTTGATTCGTGTCGGTGGATGCGATCCGGGCAAGTTGGTCGTGCGGCGACTCCGATATTTCCAAGGGTGCAATTGCGCGCCGAACGGGAGTGAATGATGCAGGGCGTCAATTCAGACAGTGTGGGCGGGTTTTCGATTCGATGCACACCTGTGCGATCGCGTCGCGCGATGTCGATTGCAGCCATTTCGATCGTCTCAGTCGTCCTCGGCTGCGAGCGTCCCGAGCGCGAGCATTACCAGGCGGCCGATCGCTCGATGCCCGTCGATGTGACGCCGGCGGATCTCGGCATTCCATCGACGCAGTCGCAGGCGATCGGCGTGAAAGTGCTGTCGGGCGAGGCGTCGCCGGGTCGGTTCCCGGCGGCGATGTGCGTCGTGCGCGTCGTGGCGCGAACGGATGCGAACGGAAGCAATCGACATCTGCGTATCGCGGATTTCTCGGCGCACCACAAAGTGTTTTGGAATCAGCTCTTCGACGAACAGCCGGAATTGCGGGAGATCATCTTCCTGACGCCGAGCGGCCTCGATCCGCGGGGCTACGATCGGTCGGCGATCCTGGAGGCGGCGAAGCTCCGCGGCGCGGAGTTGTGCATCATCTATGCACGAATCGACTCGCGCGAGGCGGATGCTGAGTACATTGGCGCGTTGTGGGACACACGTACGATGAAGCCGCTGCTGGCCATGCGTTCGGTTGGCGTCCTGCCGGCGGATCTGGCAGTCGAGCTGACGGCGGAGAAAAACCAGGACGAAGCCCCGATGGATCCATCGGTGCGTGAGGCGGATTTCCGGGCGGAGCAGGAATTCCGCCGCATGGTCCGTGACGCCGTCTGGGATATCGTCGAGAAGGACATGGGGGCCGGCGGCGGCGAGAAAAACCCGTGGAAGGGGTACGTGCCGCCGCGGGATCGACCATGGCAGGGCCTGCGGGATCTGTGGGGCGGTTGATGAGTCGTGAGTCCGTAGGGTGGGCCGTGCCCACCGTTCGTCGGGCGGGGCGCGTTAAGCGCTTCTGCATCGGGCGTCGCAACGGCGCCCGGCAATCAGCTATGATAGTCGCCCATGTGGTGGCTCAGGCTGGACGAAATGAAGCACTATCCGACGGAGAACGACCGGCGTGATGTCGTCCGGCGATGGGAGGCGACGAGAGCGCTGCCGTCGAAGGGCCTCATGATCTTCCTGGCGTTGTTTATCATCGGACCGGCATTGGCCGTGCCGATGGACTACCTAGTCAGCGTGCTCGGGCTCTGGAGCGTCGGCGTTTTCCTTGTCTTCCTGGTTGTTGTCGGGTTCGCGATGCGCGCATGGTACTCCGAGCTTCGGAGCAAGCGATTCCGCGAGTTTGTTCGGAACGACTTGTTATCGATGCGGATCTGCTGGCAGTGCGGCTACGATCTGACGGGCAACGAGACGGGAATCTGCAGCGAGTGCGGATTGAAAGGCGTTAACGTCGTCGATTCGGCTCGCGCGGCGTAGTCCGATTGATAACGCGATCCGTCGCGCACGCCATTCGCCTCCGGCGCAACAGACGTTATAGTCCCCGCCCATGTCGTCGCAACATTCGCGGTTCGTGGGATCCGCCCGCATCCTGGCCATCTGTACGCTCTGCTCGCGCATAACGGGTCTCGTGCGGGACATGGTCATGAACCATGTCTTCGGGCAAGGCTGGGTCCAGGACGCATTCAACTACGGATTCATCATTCCCAATCTTTTCCGGCGACTCTTCGGTGAAGGGGCCCTGTCCGCAGTCTTCATCCCCGTCTTCACGCGCGTGCTCGATCAGGAGGGTAAGCCCGCGGCGTGGTTGCTGCTCGGGCGGATCACAGGCCTGATGGCGTTGGTGCTGAGCATTGTTGTGCTGCTGCTCGAGATTGTCGCATTCGCCGTCGCTGCGTTCTCGACCAGCGTCAGCCATCTGCATCTCGGGCTGACGGCCGTCATGGCGCCGTTCATGATGGGCGTCTGCATCGTCGCGCTGTTCTCGAGCATCTTGAACTGCGTGCATCATTTCACTGTGCCTGCGCTGTTGCCGATTGTGCTGAACGGCATGACTGTGATCGGGGCCCTTGTCGTCGGACCGATGCTGGGCGATACGCTCGAAAAGCAGGTTTACGGCGTCGGTTATTGCGTGCTCGCGGCGAGCGTCATCCAGCTGTTCATGATTCTGCCGGTGCTTAAGCGCCACGGCGTTGTGTTCAAGCTGTCTTTGGATCGCTCGCATCCGGACGTACGGAAAATCCTCGGGATGTTCATTCCCGTTGTGCTCGGACAGGGCGTCCTGCTGTTCAACGCCTTCTTCGATACGCAGATCTGTACATCGCTGACGCAGGCGCCGAACGGGCCCGCGTCCTTTACGATGTTCGGAAGCCAGATCGCCTATCCGCTGCAGAGCGGCGCGTTGTCGGCAATGAACAACGCGGCCCGGCTGTACCAGTTTCCTCTCGGAGTTCTCGCTATCTCACTTGCGACAGCCGCATTCCCAATGTTCAGCCTCTTTGCCGCCCGCAAGGACTTCGACGGGCTTCGTCGGTCAGTGGCCCACGCGTTGCGGCTGGCGATCTTCGTCGGGGCACCGTCGGGTTTGATGCTGATGATCCTCGGCAAGCCGATCGTCTCGCTGCTGTTCGAACATGGGCGCTTCGGGCCGGCTGAGACGGAGCGGGCGTCAGCGATCCTGATCTGGTACGGACTTGGAATGACTGCCTACTGCTGCCAGCACATCCTGTTACGGGGCTTCTACAGTCTTGGCGATGTCATTACTCCGATGAAGGTCAGTTGCGTCCTCGTCGTCGTGAATCTGATCACGACGCTGTCGTTGATCTGGTTCGTGAAAGAACGCGTCTTCGGAATCAGCACGGCCCTGACGTCATTCCTGCACGTGTGTGCGACCGTTTACCTCCTGCGAGCGAGGCTTGGGGGACGGATGGGTGCCCGTGTCATTGGGGCATCTGCCATTCGTACGGCAATTGCGACGGCGGCCGCCGGGACCTGTGCCTGGTTTGCTTACTCCAGGCTGGAAGGGCAGGCCTTCGGCGATTTGGCGAGGACGCTTCGCGAAGCGATCCTTGTATTCGTGCCGCTGGGAATTGCCGTGGCGGCGTTCTTTGGCGTCGGCATCGCATTGCGGATGGAGGAGTTCGGTTGGCTCTTCAGACGTGCCGAGACGCCGAGTAATGAAGCCTGACTCACTGTTGAAATTCGCACAGCGTCGCGTGTATCTCCGCACAACTTCGTGGCCGCGATTCTGATCCGACCCCGTTCGGGCGTCGCCACGTCCATCCGGCGTCTGGCACGGCAATTGCAATACTCTATCCGTGTGAGCGATCGTCCCATGCGTGGATGGTACAGACATTCATGACGGGCGGCGTTCGCTGAAAGGACCAATGGATCAGCCCTCGTCCGACGCGGAACGCGCATGGAGGCGCGACGCGTCGGCGCTAACAGACTCCTACCTCCCCTAATCCCTACTTCCCGTGCCTGCCCGGCGGACGCCAGTCCCTCGGGCAGGCACACTCTTTTTCCGGCGATTTGAATCCGCAGGCCCCGGGCAATTCCGGGAGCCGGTATGTGCGGCGTCGCGCCCGATTCATGACCAGCCCACCGAATCCTGTATAATCCGCACCGTGACCGCATTGGACGCCATCACAGTCGACGTGGAGTCGCTAACGCAGCCGACAGACCTGCGCGGGCTATTTTCACAGCCCGGGCCGATCGAGCTGGAGATCGGGTGCGGCAAGGGCACTTTCCTGTTGCGGCAGGCAAAGGCCCATCCGGATCGGAACTTCCTGGGTATTGAGTGGGCGAACAAGATTTACCTGTACGCCGCGGACCGGATGGCCCGCTGGGGGCTGAAAAACGTCCGCGTGATGCGGGCGGATGCAAAGCACTTCGTGATCCATCGGCTCGAGGCCGACAGCCTGGACGCGCTCCACATTTACCATCCCGATCCATGGCCGAAGAAGCGGCACCATCGCCGTCGGCTGATTCAGCCGGATTTCATCGCGGCGGCGATTCGGGCGCTGAAGCCTGGTGCCCGCCTGGCGATCCAGACGGATCATGCCGAGTATTTCGAGCAGATTCGCGAAGTGACAGGCTCGTTCCCCCAGTTGCAGAAAACGGACTGGGCGGATGAGAACTACGGGATCGTGGGCGAGGACATCAAAACGAACTTTGAAATTAAGTACGAGCGCGAGGGGCGGGACTTCCACCGACTTGCGTTTCGATGCGAAAAAAGGGCGGATTGAGCTCTCACGGCGCACGTACGCCGACGTTGAGCGCCGGAATCGCACCCTAGGCGACGAAAGATCATGCGACGAGTCACGGCCAATTTGGTCATTGCGTTTATACGAATGTACCAATACGCGATCCGTCCATTCCTGATGGGCAACTGTCGGTTTGTTCCGTCTTGCAGCGAATTCGGGATCGAGGCTGTGCACCGATACGGGGCGTGGCGAGGCGGTTGGATGGCTCTGCGGCGCATCGGTCGCTGTCACCCGTTCGGCGGCAGCGGATACGACCCGGTTCCGTAGCGCGGCCCTGGGTCACAACGCCTGATGAAAGTGGCGAGGGGATTCTCTCTACTGGTTCAAAGACGATCGCGAACGCGGCGTAAGCCCGCGGGGCGATGGTGTTCCTGGAAAGCAACAACCATGCATCGAACGATTCTCATTCTGACGGTGATCCTGTGTCCGGCGTCGATGGCGACAGCGGTCGACATGCCCGATGCGCCGGACTTCAAGCGGACAGTCAATTACGTATCGTGGTACAAGGGCGAACTGCCCGACGTCTCCAGCGACGAAAACGCGTACGTTGCCTACACGAAGTTCATGCCGAACATCGATGGATCGAGCGTCACGGATGCGGACTGGCCGCACTTTTTCGGCATGCTCACTATGACGGCTCAGGATCGCGCGGCGGCAGGGATGTCGCCTGTCGGCGAAGAGGGAGCGTGGCCTCCGGGACCCGGACCCTGGCGGCCGAAATTCCATGACGGCTGGAACGCGTCGTACGACAAGTCGAAAGACGTGCTCAAACAGTATCGCGAGGCCGCAAAGTGCGAGGCGCTCGTCGCGCCCGTGAAACTGTCGGGTGACGACAAAGGCGGACGACTCGTGTCGCTTCGCTATCCGTACATTCAATATCAGCGGGAATGTGCCCTTGGGCTGTTTGAGGGGGCGTGGCAACTCGCGGACGGCAAACTGTCGATCAATCGAATGCGCTCCGCAGTCGAGACGAATCTGCGAACGGCGGTCCAGATGCGCGGTTGCCTCAGCATCGAGGAACAGGCTGCGTCGAATGCAATCCGCCTGGAAACCTACCGCAATATCCGCTGGGCGTTCGCGCTCGGCGTGTTGAACGAAACCAACGCGGGGAAAGTCGCCAAGCTGCTGCGGAAGATCGACGGTGAGAACGTCGATTGCTCACCGGCCATTGCGGGGGAGTGCGCGAAATGGCTCGACGGCCTGCAATACATCTTCAGCCCGTTCAGCGGCGGCAAAGGGACGTTCAACGGAAATCGCTATCGAGAGATCACGGGCCAGTCGATGGGCGGCGGCAATCGCTTCGGCATTGGCGCCCGGCTGGAGACGGACCCCGAAGGATCCGGCAACGCGATTCGCGAGGGCTTTGAAGAGATCGCACGCAAGTTCCTGGGCCGCTATTCAATGGAGAAGGCGGGCGAGATTCGCCAGGCCTTCGATCGAGCGGCCGGCGCGACGAACGTCAACAAAGGGCTGCTCATGGGCGGCGGCTACGGTGTGTCGGGGCTCTACGATAGCGCCGGGCGCGCCGAATGTGAACGTCGCGGCGCCATCCTCCTCGCCGAATTGTTCGCCTACAAGGGCAAGCACAACAAATGGCCGAACACGCTGAAAGACCTCGGTGATAAGGCGTTGTCCGGCGTGGGGGAGGACAGCTACAGCGGCGATTCGTTCGTGTACCTGCTGCTCGGCGAGGAGCCGTTCCTCTACAGCGTGGGGCCCAACGGCGCCGACGACGGCGGCGCGTCCAGCAACTCGGGATTGGACGACGTGATGATCTGGCCGATTCCCGATTCGAAGCTATGGATTGCGGCGTGCGCGCTGAATGCGATGCCCGAGTCCGAGCTGACGAAACTGAGCGACATCAAGGCCGGACTGAAAGACAAGGTCGTCGTCATCGAGGCTGAAGTCAAAGGCAGTGCCAATGAGATCAGCAAAGACCACGGCCGCATCCATCGAATCAACCTGAAGGGCCAGGGGACGTCGCAGGAGATGATCTACTACGAATCTCTGCAACAGGAACTGAAGCCGCATCAGCAGTTCGAAGATGGCCGGACCTTCCGGCTCCGAGTCAAAGTCGGCGACCTCGACGGTGCGATCAAGCTCTTCCTCGAGAGGCCTGAAGACATCGCGCCCGCGTTCTGATTGGATGGCCCACCCTCTCCGAGGGTGGGGGCGCGACGATACAGGCGGGGCAGTACGCGAGACGGACCGTGGCCCAGCCCATGGCCCGGGCCGCAATCGCTTGTGAGACGACGGTTTTCCCAATACAACGTCGGTTTTGAACGATGACCCGCGAGCACGAAACGCGCCATGAATCTCGAAGCACTTGAACAACTCCTCCAGGACACGAAGGCCAACGCCGAGCAGGCGATCGCCGCCGCCGATTCGATCGACGCCCTGCGCTCCGCCGAGTCGAAAGTGCTCAAAGGCCCCCTCGCCGACGCCCTGAAGAATATCAAGCAGTTCGACGCCGCCGATCGCGGTCGCGCCGGTCAATCCATCAACGCTGCGAAGAAAGATGTGCAGATGCTCTTCGCAGACGCGCAGACGAAGCTGATGTCGGCCGACGTCGCGAGCGAGCGGAAAAAGTCGGCCGATTTTGATCCGACGTTGCCGCCCCCGCTGAAGCGCCGCGGCGCGTTCCATCCCGTCACGGCCGTACAGCGCGAAGTCGAACGGCTATTCCGCGGTCTCGGTTTTGCCGTCGTCGGCGGCCCCGAGATGGAGACGGAGTTCTACAACTTCGAGGCCCTGAACATCCCCGAGATGCATCCGGCCCGCGATTCCCAGGATACGTTCTGGCTGACGAACGGCTGGCTGCTGCGCACGCACACGAGCCCGTGCCAGGTGCGCGCGATGCAGCGCTTCGGACCGCCGATGCGCGTGATCGCGCCGGGCCGATGCTTCCGCTACGAGGCGATCGATGCGTCGCACGAGAATACGTTCTTCCAGTTGGAAGGGCTGCTGATCGACAAGGATATTTCCATCGCGCACCTGATCGCGTTCATGAAGCTGCTGCTTCGGCAGGTCTTCCAGCGGGATGTCGAAGTTCGATTGCGCCCCGGGTTCTTCCCGTTCGTCGAGCCGGGTTTCGAGCTCGATATGAGCTGCGCGATCTGCGACGGTAAAGGCTGCCCGACGTGCAAGCGCAGCGGCTGGGTGGAGATTCTCCCCTGCGGCATGGTGCATCCGAACGTCCTGCGCCACGGCGGCATCGATCCGCACGAGTACACGGGCTTCGCCTTCGGACTAGGCCTGACGCGTCTCGCGATGATGAAGTACGGCGTGGGGGATATCCGCATCCTCAACAGCGGCGACCTGCGCGGCATCGTGCATCCGGATCGGTTGCAGGGCGAGCGGATTGCGTAGGGACGATTTCTCGAATTGTCCGCTCAGCATTTCATCGCAATCACGACATTCCGAGCCGCCCCCAGTCCAATCAGAGCCTCACTGTCCCCAGCGTGGCGCCTGTGAACCCACATTTCAATGCGCACCTCGCCGTGAGGACACGGCGGCTTCTATGAGCGTGTGTTTGTCAAGGGGCGGGATTTTTTGACGGATAATGTTCCAGGCTTCTGATTCGTGCTCACCTTCCGTAGCTTTCGATGCGGCCGGGGCACATGAGATTTTGCAGGGGGAGTGGCCCATTCTCTGGAATCGATCTGCCGGCGGTTCTTTCAACCGTTCGACGATCAAGCCGCCACGTTCGGGCTCACTCCAATTCATCCCGTCGTTCTTGACCCGTTTCACGCTCCTGTCCGCCGCGACCTTTTCAACGCCAGTCGCCGGCACTTTTTCGTCTTACACCCTCAGCATGATTCGACCGATCGCGGGGCCTTCACCCAATCGGAGGCCTCGCGACGGTCGGATCATGCGGCCGCACTCACGCGCTGTGGTGCGAATTTCGATTGATCCCGCATCATCGCATACGCGATCACCAACAACTTGCGAGCCGTCGCGACGATGGCCTTCTTGTACCGATCCTTCCTGCCGCGATGGACTCGCTCGAAGAAGGCGCGCATTTCGGGGTTGCGTCGGATCACCACATGCGCCGCCTCGACGACCAGCCAACGCACCACGCTGGCGCCGCGCCGCGATATACATCCTTCGCGGCCGCGACCATCCGAGACATCCAGCGTCGGCACGACCCCGAAGTTACTCGAGAACTGTTTGCCATCGCGGAAGCGTTTGACGCCGTCGGTAAAGGCAACGACGGCTTCTGCAGTGCGCGGTCCCACGCCGGGAATCGTCTGTAGCAGCGCCACGTCCGAATGCAGCCTGGCGATCCGATCGAGTTGGCGATGAATGTCGTTCAGCTTCTCGTCGAGCCCGTCCAGTTCCGCCGTCTGCGATTCGACCATGAACTGACGAAGTTCGTCGAAGGCCAGCGACGAGAGCCAGATTCGTCCGACTCGCGTCCAGCAACTCCTGTGCGGGCAGCGGTACAGGTAGGCGCGGAGGATCGAGCGAATCTGGTTCTTGACCCTGGTGCGACGCTTCACCACGGTGCGGCGATGGTTGATCAGCGCCCGCCACGCGGCGATGTCGGCCCTCGGCAGATGCACCGTCGGCACCTGGTTCAGATAGAGCAACGTCACCAACTTGCGTGCGTCGATCTTGTCGTTCTTGCGACCGTCGCGAAAGAGCCACGGGATCAGGGATGGGTTGGCGACCAGAACGTCGGCGGCCAGGGGTTTGACAATGGCCATGATCGCCTGGGCATGAGGACCGATCTCGAAAACGGCCTTGCAATCCCCGTTCAGCGGCTCGAGCACTCCACGAATCGCCTCGGCGGTCGTCGGGACCTTCACCGTGCGATATCGACGCCGTTCGTCCGCCGTCGGATCAAAAATGCAAATCGTGGTAGACAACAGATGTACGTCCATGCCAACATATAACATTGTGTGTTCCTCCGTTCGTGAGATAACCAAACCCGTCTCTAACAACTTGGGTCAATTATCCCAACCGGGGGAACACGCTCATAGTTTCTCTGCTTACAAAAAAAGCCCCGCAATCGCGGGGCTTCTTGAGGAGGAGAAGAGGTTACCTAAGGATTCAAAGTCTGTTACGCCGCAAGGAAGTCGTCGTGGAGCTTCTCGCGGAGCTTCGCAAGAGCACGGTTCTGGATCTGCCGGACGCGCTCCTTCGTCACGCCGATGAGCGAGCCGACCTGTTCCAGCGTCTTCGGCGCATCGCCTTCGAGGCCCTGGACCTTCGCCAATGCGAATCGCGCCTTCAGAACCGTCACTTCGACGGCGCTGAGCTCGGCCGTATTCTCTCGGATGATGCCGCGAAGCTCTTCGACGCAGTCGGCTTCATGATCGACGCGGCGCTTGTCAAGGTAGTCGCTGCGTTCCAGCGACGGATCGAACTCGACCGGGAAGCGGCCGCGATATCGGGCCAGCTTCATGGCGACGCGGCTGAAGCTCTTGAGGATCGCGCGGCATGCATAGGTGCTGAACTTGTAGCCGCGGCCGGCGTCGAACTTGTCAACGCTGCGAAGCAGGGCCATGTTGCCTTCGCTGATCAGATCGGCATAGTCGATGTTGCCGAGCTTCGTGCGCTTCGCCATGGCGAGGACGAGCGGAAGATTCGATTGCACGATCTCATTCTGCGTCTGCTCGACGCGCTGCTGCCACCAGAGGACTTCTTCCGTCGCAGCCTTCGTCAACCGTCGGTTGTCGAACTTCTTCAGGATCTTGTCGATGCGGAAGCGGGCGTAGTTGAGGCGAAGGAACAGCGTTCGCTCCTTCGTGGCCGTCAACGTGCCGCCGGGAAGCATGGATTCCGTCGCCGGCATTTCTTCAGCGACGGCAGCGTTACACCACGGACGTGTGTCATGGCCGGAAACGAAGTCTTCCGCGAACAACTCCGTGGCGACGCCGCGATGGGTGAACGACGGGTCGGAAATGAACTCGAACGGACGGCTGAGCAGCCGATCAAGCATCTCCTGGTCGGCCGTCGTCAGCTGGCCGAGAGTCGACTTCGCCGGCTTCTGAGCCGTCGGGATCTTTGCGTCGCGGATTTCGCTTGCTGAAGCCATGATGTCTGTCTCCCGCGGTCTCCATAAGGACCGCTTCGGTTTGGCAACTCTGGCGAGCTTCGGTGGGGAGCTGATCGCGCAGCACTGGGTGCCTCAACACGCGACCAACCGCGTGCGTCCGGTTGCCGTTGGACGCTGGATCACTTCTTCTTCTTCAGTTCCGGCCGACGCGGCAGTCGCTCAACTGCTTGCCGACCTTGCGGGCGACCCATCTACCTAATGGGTCGTGTGGGGGTGGGCTAACTTGCTACGATTAATCCAAGAATAACACAAGAAATTGGACATGCAAATTTTTTCTTCCTGGATCTTGACCTGGATTTGACCTCGGGGGGCGCTTTTTCTTGGTTCTAAGTAGCTATCTGTGCGAAACTTATACGGACCGTTCGGGGCCGCGGCAAGAATGACGATGCGTCACCAGGTTTGTGTCCGGAAAGCCGACTTTGTTACCGATTTCACGAAGTGGGTAATATCTCCAATGATTTCCCATGCAACACGCCATGTACGGGCAGCAGGAGGATTACTCTTTTCCGGGAAGGTATTGCGCGAGCAATTCCGCTGTGGAGTCTTCGAAAACGGAGTTCTTTCCAAAGCCGGGCACACCGCCCGCGGCAATGCTCTTGGCTTGCGCCTCCTCAAAATTGCTGATCATCATCATCGGCGTCCCATTGATGGAACCGTCGGATTTGGCCCGCTCAAGCAGGGCGATCCCCGGACTTCCGTCCGCGAAGATCAGACGGTTGAACAGTACGAGGGCGTAAGTGTTCGATCGCAGTTTCTCAAGGGCTTCGTCCACGAACATGACGCGGTCGATGCTGACGTCGAAACGCTCGCCCAGCATTCGCCGAAGCGTCCAATGGTCCGGATCACAATTGCCGACGTCCAGAACTGCCGCTTGCGCCAAGGCCACATCCTCCAGGATTCCATGCGACGATCGCCGATCGTCCGGCGGGACACTGCTCCCCAAATCAATTTTGCGGATTATAGTGACGATCTCTTCGAAGTGGGGCGCTCGCGCTAGGCGCGGCCCCGCGGATGGAATCGATCGAACGGAGCAGCTGAATGAGACTTTCCGAGCGGGCAAAGGGAATCACGCCGTCGGCAACGTTGGCAGTCGCGACGAAAGCGGCGGAACTGAAGCGAGCCGGCGTGAACGTGATCGGTTTCGGCGCCGGCGAGCCGGACTTTCGCACGCCCGCGCACATCATTGCCGCGACGAAGGCAGCGCTTGACGGTGGCCATACCGGCTACGCCAAACCGTCCTGCGGCATTCCGGCTGCGAAGGAAGCCGTCTGTGAGAAATTCCGTCGCGAAAACGGACTGACCTATTCGCCATCGCAGGTCATCGTGACGCTCGGCGGCAAAGAGGCGTTGGCGCTCGCGTTTGCTGCACTCCTCGATCCGGGGGACGAAGTCCTCCTGCCGGTTCCGTACTGGGTCAGCTTTCCCGAACAGATCCAGTTTTTCGGCGGCAAAGTGGTTCCCATCGTGCCCAAGGGTGATGACCTTCGTTTGACGCCGGATCAGATCGCCGCGGCCGTGACGAATCGCACGCGGATATTCGTGTTCAACAGCCCGTCGAACCCCGGCGGTTTCGCATACAACGCTGCGGAAACCAAAGCGATCGCCGCGGCGCTTGCGGATCACGATTTGATCGTCTTCAGCGACGAGATGTACGACCAGTTGAGATACGGCGACCGCAGAGAGCATTTCAGCTTCGCGCGAATCAGCGATGCCTGGTACGAAAAGACGATTACGTTCAATGCCACCAGCAAGACGCACGCGATGACTGGCTGGCGACTGGGGTATGCCGCCGGCCCGACGAACATCATCAAGGCGATGAGCAATGTGCAAAGCCACACGACGAGCGGCGCCGTTCACTTCGCCCAGTACGGACTCATCGAGGCTCTCACGGGCGACCAGGCGCACGTCGCGGAAATGCACGCGGCATTCGAGAAACGCGGCGCGCACATGGCTCGGCGATTGAACGAATTGAAAGGCGTGCGCTGCATCGAACCCAGCGGCGCATTCTATTGCTTCCCGGATGTCCGCGAGGCGTTCAAGCCGCTCGGTGTGTCGGACGGGGCGGGCTTCTGCGAAGTGATGCTGGAAAAGGCCCACGTCGCACTCGTGCCGGGCGATGCGTTCGGTATGGACACACATATCCGCATGAGTTTCGCGACGGGCATGGAGCAGATCGATACGGGCATCGATCGAATGGCTGAAGTGCTGGGGCGGAAATAACTGCCTCGCCATATCAGCACGGCATCGCCGGGCCGGGCCAGTGATGGCCTGATTGGTCCGCCAATCACTGGCACGCGGCGATGCGAACCTTACAACTCTGTCGATATTGGTATGACTTCGACCGTTTCGTCCGCCGCAATGCCGCGCGTCGGATCATTCAGGACGAGCAGGGCATTGGCCATGGCGAGGCCGAATGGATCACCGCTGCCGCCCCACGCGCAGGGTTCGACGAGTTCACCGGCTTCGGAGTGATTCCAGAATCTCGCGGGAACGAATGCAGGGCGAGCGTCACGCTTCGGCTCAATGCAACGCGTCAGTGTAGCTCGCAGTCGATGCGGCGGTTTGCATGGATGGCCGACGAGACCGCGCAATGCCATGCGAACGAAGAGCCACGCGCAAACAAACGCACTGACGGGATTGCCTGGCAGTCCGAAGACGTGCTGGCCTTGAGGACCGCGACCATACGCAACGGGCTTGCCCGGTCGCATGTTGACGCCGTGGAATCGCCATTCGACGCCGAGTTCGGCGCAAACACTCGGCACAAGGTCGAGCGTCCCCATCGACATGCCGCCAACGCTGATGACGACGGGGCACTCCAGAGCTTCGATGAGTTTCGATCGCAAATCAGTCTTGTCGTCGCGGGCGATGCCGACACGGCGAGGCGTCGCTCCGAACTGGCGAACAAGCGATGCCAACATGGGGCCGTTGCTGTCATGAATCTGGCCGGCGGCGAGCGTTTCGCCGATCGGAACGATCTCGTTTCCCGTCAGAACGATGGCTGCATGAACCTTCGGGTAAACGCTGACGCGCGTGCAACCGGCCGTCGCGAGGGCCGCCATCTGCGCCGCTTCGATCGTCATGGGCGCTGCGAGCAGGAGTTCGCCCGTTCGCCGATCGGCGCCCTTGGGAGCGACATGTTTCCCCGCCGCGACCTGCGTCTTGATTTCAACAGTCATCAAGTCGTCCGCGACGTGCGTGTCTTCGATTCGGACGACAGCGTCGGCGCCGATCGGCAGCGGCGCGCCGGTATTGATGCGCATCGCCTCGCCGGACTGGATCCTGCGGTCCGCCGCGGCGCCGGCGGCGGCGAGTCCGGCGATGTTCAGTCTGGCGCCGGCAACTGTGCAGTCGGCGGATTGAACCGCGAATCCGTCCATCATGGCCTTGTCGAAGAGCGGCCAGTCCTGTGTCGCGGCAACTGGTTGCGCGAGGATTCGATCGGCGGCGTCGGCGAGATTGACGAATTCCGGCGCTGCGTGCCGGACTTCGCCGGCGATCGCAGACCATGCCTCGTCGAGCGTCAGCAGCGGACGTCGCCCCGGTCCCCAGTTGTTCGGCGGAGTTTTCATGGTAGCGCAATTCATCGGCGATTCGGTCACTTCAGTCAGGCGGCAAGTTCCGGCAAATCGTGCGCGTCGTCGGCGAATTGTAGTGCCGGTAATGTCGGCTGCAGCGTGCATGCGGACGATGATTTGGCGGTAATAGTGCTGAAAACAAATGATTCGCTTCTCAATTCGGCGCGGTCCCGTCGATCTCACTATTTGTGCGCAGGCGCACGAATCGACCTGCCGCGGGGGTTCGCGGCGGCCGGCGTGCACGGAATGATTCACATTTCCAAGGGAGGTACTTGCCTATGGTGAGTGAACTAGTGACCACACTATTCAGTCCGGTTTTGGCGATGATGCAGAACTTTCTGGATGCGTCATTCACGGTGCTGGCCTTCTTCGGATTCAGCGCGCCCAATGTGAATAGCATCGTTTCAAGCTTCTTCGGAGGCTGATTCCACCATCAAAACGCAGTGAATGTGAAAGCCGACGTGCGAGGAGACGCATGTCGGCTTTTTTTCTGCAATCCTCTCGCCGATATTGCGAATCCACTTCGGATCCGGAATTTCAGCCCCTTGCGGCAGCTTCGAATCGACGGTGCAGTATCGTCTTTGCGCATTGGGCTGCGGGCGTTCCGGCGGAGCGGGAGGACGGCATGGCGGAGGATTCGAAGGGGATCGGGCGAATCGTCGCGGCCGAAATCATCGGGACGTTCATTCTCGTCTTCTTCGGAACTGGATCGGTCTTCGTGGCCGTTCTGACCGGCGAACTGCACGGACTGATGCAAGTGGCGTTCGTCTGGGCGATCGCGATCGGCCTCGCCATTTACGCCGTCGGCGCGATCAGCGGCGCACATCTGAACCCTGCCGTGACGCTGGCGTTCGTCGCTTTTCGCCGGTTTCCGCTCAGCCGGGCCGGCGCCTACGTCGTATCGCAGCTCGTCGGAGCGATGATTGCGTCGGCAGTCCTGTATGTTCTTTTCTCGAACATTCTCTCGGCCTTCGAGGCGGATAAGCACATCACACGCGGTGAACCGGGCAGCCAGTTGTCGGCGATGGTATTCGGAGAGTACTTTCCGAATCCGGCGGTCTTCGGGACAACAGCCGATTCGTTCCAGCGCGTCACGCACGTTCAGGCGATGCTGGCCGAGGGGATCGGTACGGCGCTGCTCGTCTTCTTCATATTCGCGCTCACTGATGCGCGGAATGCGAATCGGCCGGGCAGCGTGCTTTGGGCAATCTTCATCGGACTTGCTGTCGCGATCATCATTGCGATTGTCGCGCCGTTGACACAGGCCGGTCTCAATCCGGCGCGGGATCTCGGTCCACGGGTCTTTGCATATCTTGCCGGTTGGAAGTCGATTGCCATTCCGGGACCGCGGGGCGGGTTCTTCACTGTCTACATTCTCGCGCCGCTCGTCGGCGGTCTGGCCGGGGGATTGATCTACGATCGCGCGATTCGGCCTGGATTGCCGCATGAGTCGTCCGTCAGTGTTGGAGATGCGTGATCACACGCGACATGAGAAGCGTCCTTCTCGCGTCGGACGCCTGAATCATAGGAGTTCGTCGGAAACGGCTTCGCGCGTGATCTGGATGGCCCGATTGCCGCGGAGTTGCCCGAGTCGTCCCGCGAACTTGTTGCGATTCTCGATCTGAAGAATGAACTCGCGATTCACCAGTTTGTTCAGACGAATGATGTCGCCGGGCGCAAGTGACAATAGTTCGCGGACGGTCAGTTGCGTCTGCCCGAGATAGACGCGGCCGTTGACTTTTGCGTGACGCAGGTTCTGCGAAACGGATCGCGCTTCGTCGCTGGTGCCGCCCTTGTGGGAATAGGCATGCCAGCTCTGCGTGCCGAGCTTTCCGATGATCGGTTCGATGACGTTGAATGGAATGCAGACGCTCATCGTTCCCGCCCGAGCACCGATCTTGATTTCGAACCCGATCACCACGACGACTTCGTTCGGTGCGACGATCTGCACGAGGTGCGGATTGCTTTCGGAACCGGCGACGGTGAATTTCACTTTCAGCAGGTCCTGCCACGCCTCGGCGAGATTGGACAAGGCGCGCTCGATGATTCGCAGGACGAGTCGATTCTCGATCGCCGTCAAAGGTCGCTGAGGAATGAAGATCTCGGCATTGGTTCCGCCCAGCAATCGATCGACGATCGGAAAGACGATGAGCGGGCTGATTTCCAGGCACATCTGACCTGCGAGAGGCTCGGCGTTCAGCAGCGTGAAACACGTCGGGCTCGGCAGTGAGTGAATGAACTCGCTGTAGGTCAATTGTTCGGCGGTGGCGACGCGCGTCTCGACGATGGTGCGGAGAAAGCCTGAGAGCGACGCGCCGAAATTCCGGGCGAAGCCTTCGTGAATCGACTGCAAGGCGCGCATCTGGTCCTTGCTGACTCGCTCGGGGCGCTTGAAGTCGTAAATGCTGATGTCACGATTGTCCGGCTCGTTCGATCCGCTGACTGAGGATGACTCTTCGGTCTCGACGCTTCCCGACGAGACTGCGTTCAGCAGGGCATCTACTTCGCTCTGGTCGAGAATGTCCGCCATGTGTGCTGAATGTAACTCTCAATAACGGCAATAGTTGCGCACTCGACGCGCAGTCTGTGCAAGTTTATCGGACAGATCGCCCGATCGCCTGCACCCGACTCGGATCGCGGTTCGCGAAGTGGGGGGCGTCGAGAATATTCGTCGGCCACCGGCCAATATGGGGTTGGCATGCAACATTGGATCGATCGCCGCCCGCCGGCAATCAACGGCACGGGATAGGCGCCGAAAGCAGATATCGAAAGGCGAATTGCGATGCGACATCATCACCAACAAGAGGCGTATATGGGATCGGGAACTACTATCGTTCGGAAACGGCTGAGCTTCTTCTCGATCGCGGTTATCAGCATTGCGGGCGTTGTTATGACAGTGATCGTTTGCGCGTCGGCCCTGGCCTTCCGCGGTCTGGCGATCGTGGATGCGAAGGCGGACACGCTGACGGGGCTCGCGACGGATCTGGTCAAGGCCCTGCCGGAGTATCGAGAGGCGCTTCCGCCTGCACTGGCGGACGCGATCGACGACGAGCGCCGGCCGGACTACCTGAAGGAACTCTCGATCGAGACGCATCTCGTCGATTCCGATTCGCATGGCCGATCGCGCGGCATCGTCGAAGTGACGAACAAAGGCGACGAGATCGTATCGATGCTGAGCATTCGGATTGTGGGCCTGGATCGCGCCGACGAACCCGTCTGGGAACATTCGACATGGGCGGCGACGCCGATCCAGATCGACGAAGACTGGCGCGGCCCGTTGATGCCGGGCGTGACCCGCCGGATTCCCGTGCGGATGTGGCGGCAGGATCGTGCGGCCTCGTTGTCGTGCGAAGTGACGGACGTGCGGGTCTGGAAAGGCCCTGCCGAGACGACGCCCGAGGCATTGACGTCGGCTCGGAACTGACGCGGGCGTCGCACTCAATTTTCCGAACTCCACCATCAGCCGGTCCTTTGCGGGAGGTCGCCGCGAATGGCCGGCTCTTTTTTTTCTCGTGCAAACTCCCGCAAATTCTCAGCGGCTGTCCGCCAGTGACATGACCACCGCGTTGACAGGGACCCTATTGGTTGTGGCTTGACCGGTGTTCCGCCGTGTGCGCTGGGCGCAAGCGCGGAATTTGTGATCGTCGCCCGTGGCCCAGCCTAATGGCTGGGGGGGCGAATTGGCCGGGTCGTCAGTGAGGCTTCCCACCGATCTACGGACAACATGCATCGTCTCAAAGGGGAACAGGTTGTAATTTAGTTTGCCCCTCGATGGTCGACTCCGGATCGAATCCGAGTTTCGCCTCTGCATGCTTGCCTTTGAGGGCAAGCATGGCACCCTTATGGGCGAATAACGCGAATTCATGGTGGGCACGGCCCACCCTACGAAACTGTCGGGTCGATGACCCGAACTACACGACTACCCACCGTTCTGCGGACAGCATGCATCGTCTCAAAGGGGCGCAGGTTGTAAGTTAGTTCGCCCCTCGATGGTCGTCTCCGGATCGAATCCGAGTTTCGCCTCTGCATGCTTGCCTTTGAGGGCAAGCATGGCACCCTTGTGGGCGAATAACGCGAATTCGTGGTGGGCACGGCCCACCCTACGAAACTGTCGGGTCGATGACCCGAACTACACGACTTCCCACCGTTCTGCGGACAGCATGCATCGTCTCAAAGGGGAACAGGTCGTAAATTAGTTCGCCCCTCGATGGTCGACTCCGGATCGAATCCGCGTTTCGCCTCTGCATGCTTGCCTTTGAGGGCAAGCATGGCACCCTTGTGGGCGAATAACGCGAATTCGTGGTGGGCACGGCCCACCCTACGAAACTTGCCTTTGAGGGCAAGCATGGCACCCCGGCGTTCGGGAGGAATGCGAGCGAAGCGGCTAGTTGTCGTAGAGTTCCGCGATCTTGTCGTTGATTCGTACGGCGAGTTGTGCGGCTTCGGTTCGGAGTTGCGCGGCGCTGTCGCGAAATTCTTCGGCCTTTTCCACGTAGCTGAGACCGGGCAGGTTGATCATGACGTTCAGCCGTGCGCCTTCGAGGCAGGCATGCGCGGCGAGGCCGGCGACGCCGGCGTCGGAGATGCAGTTCTTCTTCGACTTGTCGAGACCTTCGGCGGCGAGTCGCATGACGCTGAGCGCCGTGCGCATGATGGCGAGGGGGGCTTCCGTTGCGTGGGCGGTCGCCGATTCAAGACGCGCGACGCGATCGGGGGCGTCATCGGGGAGCTTCCAGCAATCCATCAATTCGTTGAACGCCTTGACGTCTTCGTCGGCGAGCGTGACGAGCTCCTTTCGGAGCGTGTCGGCCTTTGCGATCATGGCGTGGAGGGGGCCCTCTTCGCCCGACTTTTTGTCGTTGAGCCGCGCGACCATCCCGCAGAGGGCGGCCGCAACTGCGCCGATCATTGCGCTGGCGCTGCCGCCGCCGGGCGTGGGGGTTCGCGACGCGAGCTGTTCGAGGAAATCGCCGATGGTCTGCTGGTTGGTTGCCATGATGGTTCGCGCTGCCTGAAGGGGTCGATCAGTCGACGGAACATGTTTCCTGCCGGCAAGAAGGTACGCGAATCAGGGGTGGTTGCCAATCGTCGCCAACAATGCGGCGATGGGAAACACGTGGCGGCCACGAACGGCGACGACGCTCTACTTCCTGTCCGTCAGGATGAGGGACTGGGCGGCGTTTTTTCTTTGATCACGGATTTTCGGGATAGACCTGTAGGCTACGGGAATGCCGAGCGGATTGAGGAACCGTTTATGTGCTGATTTTGTAACGCACTTTCAGTGCTTGATTCGTCTCCCAATACGATCCCCAGGGTTGCGTTTGCCCGCTTCGCGGGCTGCACTGACCCTGGGCTTTCTAGTGACACGCTTTCAGCGTGGGAGTTCGGTCCAGGCGGAGGCTCATTCAGTCGCAACGAACGCAAGGGGAATATTTGTCGAAGTTCCGTGAAGAACCTTCTTTTTTCGGAATGACGTGACTGGGGGCCTTGAGACGCTGCCCTGTTCACTTCGCTCAGAATAGCATGCCTGATTCCCCGTCGGCTTCTGTCGCGACTTCCTCGATCAGTGAACTGTCGTCGTTGCGGACGTTGTTGACGCGCGTACCGACGGGCGTGAGGGCGAGCGGGCTGTCCTGCCACGGGTGCAGCATCGCCTTGAGCCGCGTCGCGTCCGTTGCCTCGGTGTTCAGCCAGGCTTCGACGTCGTCGTGGGAGAGCATCGCAGGCATGCGGTCGTGCAGCGTCGCCATCTTGTCATTGGGCGTGGTGGTGAGAATCGTGAATGTTTCCATGGGTTTGCCGTCGTCCGAAGTCCACGTTTCCCATAGTCCCGCCAACGCCATCGGTCGATCATTCGCGAGATGAATCCAGTATGGCTGCTTGCTTCCGGTTCCGGTTTTCTTCCACTCATAGAACCCTGTGGCGGGTGCAATGCAGCGGCGCGATTTGAAGGCGGAGCGAAATGACGGCTTGCTGTCGGCGGTCTCGCTGCGAGCGTTGATGAGTCGTGCGCCGATCGATGCATCCTTGCTCCACGAAGGAATGAGCCCCCATCTCAGGTTGTCGAGTCGGAGTGTTCCTGATGTCGACCGGATGATCGGCGCATACTGCGTCGGCGCGATGTTGTATCGCGGCGACAATTCCGTCGCGACTTCGATCCCGAATTCAGCGATGAGATCGTCGAGTTCGCAGGTCAGCGTGTATCGTCCGCACATGGATGGGCTCGCGTCGTTAGGCGTTTACCGATTTCGGGCCTTGAGTCGCGCGTTGGTGGTTCCCCACCCTTTGAATTTGCAAAGGATGGGGCACTCGGCCTGGAGAAGCGCATTAGTGGTTTCCCAACCTTTACAGTCGCAAAGGACGGGGCGACCGAGCCCGGCTTTCCTAGGGTCGCGGCTCTGAAGGGCCGCCGGACTCGTGGGTTGCGCTTTCCGTTTTTTCTTTCGGCATTTCGGAGACGTCGGGCACGCCTAACGCTGATGCGGCGGGTTGCGATGCGGCGGACAGCGGCGACGGCGGAAAGTCCTTGTGGGTTTCGCGCAGGACTTTCCAGATGCCGCTTTCCGGCTTCTCCATTTCCGCCTGTAACAGTGCATCGAAGACCTCCTGGCGATTCGGCGCCGCCTCGATGATGTGTTGGGCGGCGGCCAATGCCGCGTCGTCATTGCCGCGCGACAGCGCAAGCCGGAGTTTCGCGAAGGTAGATTCGAGGACTTTGGGATCCAGCGCTTCGGCGCGCGCCGCCCACTTGGCGACGAGCGGCGCGGATTTCGGATGGCCGACAAACTGATTGGCGATTCGAGCGTAGGCGAAGGCCAGTTGCGTTTCGATCGGTCCCATCGCGTCCGTCATCAAGGCTTCGAGTTGCTTTTTCGCTTCGTCCTCGCGCCCGGCCGCCAGAAGGATTCCCAAACGCGCTTGTCCGAATTCTCGCGGCAGCGGGACCTTGAGTGCGTCATCGCCCGTTTGGGGCATCGGACCATTCAGGATCTGCGACGCCCTGACGAGAATCTCCAGCGCCGGCTTCGGATCGGCCGTCGGATCCGCGACGAACATGTCGTTGACCTCTTCGAGCAGGGCGGCGGACTCGCCGTAGAAGAGCCGGCCGCCGGCGCTCGCATACATTTTCGCGGCAGTGTCGGCATAGTCGATTGCGCGTTTGGAATCGCCGCTGGCGTTGGCGATGGCGGCGGCGATGCGCAGCGTTTCGGGAGCGAACGGGTCCTTCCAGGATTCGACATCAGTCTCGGCGTCCTGAATCGCGACTGCAACGGCACCCTCGAGAACAGGTTTGAAGCCGGGCACCTGCGTCGCCAGTTGCTGGAGCATCAAACCGAATCGCGGATCCTCGCCGATCTGGTTGCGCCGCAGCCACAGGCGCAGCCAATCGAATCGCGCCTGCGGAATGGGTTCGCTCACTTCACCCCACAGCCGGAACAGGTAGTCGATGATGAAAGGTTCGTCGATGCGGCATTGGTTCAGTGATTCGAGGTATGCCTGTTGGTATTCGCGGGCCTCGGCCTGTTCGTTGCGCATCCAATGGGCATCGCGGAGCGCCAGCGCCAACTGCCATTGCCACTTCGACACTTGCAGGAACCTCGGCGCCGTCTTGTTCAGCGCGGCGGCCTCGATCGTCGCTTGTCGGGCAAACTGAAGGTCCTCGTCCGTCGGCGGCGTTTTGGCGTTCATGGCGAGTCGCACACGACGAATCAACTCCTGGACGCGCGCTTCCAGTGCCAGTTCACGCGAGACGAGTCGTCGCATCGGATCCAGCAGTTGATTTCCCGAAGAATCCGCCAATGCGATCGCTTTTTCGAAATTCCCGTCGCGCAGAGAAACGCCTGCCTCGTATTGATCGCGCGAAGCCCGCCAATCCTGAATCCCGACGAAGCCCAGACCGATCCCCGCGATCACAGCGACGGCTCCACCCAGGCGAACCGTGCTCGAACCGAGGCGGCGCTCTTCGTAGTCCTTCGCGTCGCCTGGCGGCGCGGGCAGCGGCCGTTGATCGCGAACCATCGCCCAGAGGCATGCCCAGCACGTGTAGAAGAGCGGAGGCAGTCCCGGATGACGAAGACCGACGGATGCGCCTTCCTCGAACGCGACGGCGACCAGCGCGCCGGCCAGACCGATCACGAGGCATCGATTCACGCCTTCGTTTGGTTCGTCGCGCCGATTGTCGACGTAACGCACCGCCCAGAAGAGCGTCGCAATCAATGCGCCGACGAAACCAATCGTCCCGGCAAGACCGACATCGGATAGGAGGTTCAGGTATTCGTTGTGCGCTTCGGCGACCCAGACGCGTTCGTCGATCGCGATTGCGTTCGGATCCGACAGCTGATCTTCGCGCGCGAAACGTCCGGCGAGCATTGTGTAGCCGCCTTCACCATGTCCGCCGACGACCTTCTGCGTCCAGAGGGTGATGGCATACGGCCATTCGTGATTCAAGCGCGAGCGCACAGAGTGAGCGCGATCGCCCATGGCGCTGTGCTTGAGCATCGGCAGGACCTTCAACTGCACGACGGCCAGTGCGATGAGAATCGCGCCGAGCAGCACCAGGGCGCGGCGCTTTTTCGGGGCCAGCAGAATCAGCGAGAAACAGCCGCCCGCGAAGAGACCGGCGGCGGCGGAACGGGATTTCGTCAGCCAGAGACCAAAGGCGCAGACGATGAGCGCGATGAGGCCCATGATGATGAGATCGATGCGCTGGCCGGCGTTTTCCTCGCTTTTTTCGCGCCGTTGAAGTCCGGCGAGGATGCCGCCGGCGGCGATGAAAATGCCCGGCAGGATGCATGCACCGAACCAGAGCTCGTTGCCGACGGGATACCAGAGTCGATTTCTGGGATCGGGCCGTCCATAGAAATACCAGATCCCGAACAGCGTCATCAGCGTGATGATCAACGTCATGACGACGGACAACCGCTTTGCATCCTTCGGACGCAAGGCGATCGCGAGCGGCAACCACCAGCCGAAGGTGAGCATTCGGAGCAACGAGCCGCCGAGGGAGATGTCCCGCCCGGCATCGGAGCTGTAGGAACTTACGACGCTGATGAACAGCAGGAGCGCCCAATAGACGTAGGGCCCGGAGAATTGCCGCTTCAGGTCGTACAGATCGTCGATGGTCAATCGAGGTCGATCTTTCCTCGCGATCAGCTGGGCGCCAAGAACGAGCATGAGGGCGGCCGCCCCCACGTGGAAGCAGAGCCCGCGAATCTCGATGGGCCGCAACGTGGGAAATGCGCTGCCTTCGCCCGTGGCGCCGGCGAGTCCGAACGTGGAAACGAAATGCTTGAGCATCGAGTTGTCGTCGAGGTGCGCCTGCGAGAACTTGGACGGGTTCGTCAGAAAGCAGGCGCCCGCCAGGGCGATCGTGGCGATGACCAGCATAAGGATGCTGAATTTCTGTTGATTCGAAGTCGCTTCGGTGGATGCAGTCAAGGTATCCTCACTTCCGGGATATTGGATCGTCGAGGCCGGGCCCCGGGATTGTCGTCCGCTTCTCTGGGCGGCGGATCGCGCCTCGAGATTACGCCGTCGCCGTCAGGCCAGTTGTGAGACGGCGTCGTTCAGTCGATCGCAGCCGGCGATCTCGATTTCGCCGGGTTTCTTCGGCATCGACTCGGCGCTGGCGAGCGGCAGCAGGCATCGCGAGAAACCCACGCGGCCGGCTTCCGTCGCGCGCTGTCTGGCATGATGCACGGGACGGACTTCCGCGCCCAGCCCCAGCTCGCCGAAGACGACGGTTCCCGTCGGAAGCGTCCGATTGGTCATGGCGGAGTACACGGCGAGGGCGATGGCCAGATCGGCGGCGGGTTCCGAGACTTTCACGCCGCCGACGACGTTGATGAAGACGTCTTGATCGCCGACGACGCATTCGGCGTGTTTCTCGAGGACAGCCAGGACCATTGCCGTGCGAGCGGCATCGACGCCCGTCGTCTTTCGCTTGGCCGAACCGAAGACGGACTGTACGCAGAGGGCCTGGACCTCCACGAGCAGCGTCCGCGTGCCTTCGCAGGCGGCGAGGACGACGGAGCCTGGTCGGCCCTCGCGCTGTTCTGCAAGGAACATCTTCGACGGATCGGGCACGGGAGCGAGGCCGCGATCGGTCATTTCGAAAATGCCGAGTTCGTCCGTCGAGCCGAAACGATTCTTGATGGCTCGAACGAGTCGGTGGGAGTGAAACCGATCACCCTCGAAGTAGGCGACGCAGTCGACGAGGTGTTCGAGAATCTTCGGTCCGGCGATGGCGCCTTCTTTCGTGACGTGACCGACGAGGATGAGGGCGAAGTTCATCTGCTTGGCGAGCCAGATGAGCCGGGCGGCGGCGTCGCGGAGTTGCGTGACGCTGCCGGGGGCGGCGGCGAGATCGGGGCGATAGATCATCTGGACGGAGTCGATGATGACGACGTCGGGCTTCTCGTGCTGGAGCAGGTTGATGATGATGTCGAGGTTGGTTTGCGCAGCGACGCGCATGGGGGACTCGTCGAGATCGAGTCGCGCGGCGCGGAGGCGGACCTGCCCGAGGGATTCCTCGCTTGTGACGTAGACGATCCTCTTCTTCGCTTCGGCGAGGGCGTGACCGATCTGGAGGAGTAGTGTTGACTTACCGATGCCGGGATCGCCGCCGATGAGAACGGCGGAGCCGGGGACGATGCCGCCGCCGAGAACGCGATCGAATTCGCTGACGCCGGATGCGTAGCGTTTCGTGTCATCAGGACGGACGTCGGCGAGCGCCTGAACGAGTGCGCCCTCGGCCGGCATGGCGATGGGACGATGCTTGTCTTCGCTCGTGCCGACGATGCGTCTTTCCTCGAGGGCGTCCCATTCGCCGCAGGCAGGGCACTTGCCCATCCAGCGGGGTTGGACGCTGGCGCAGTGTTTGCAGATGAATTGGGTGTGTTGCTTGGCCATGTGGGGATGATATGCAATCCATGTTGGCGCAGACAGTCAGAGTCGGCGCAATCTTCCAGAGATGTCGCGATCACTCCGAGCAGGCGTGTCCACACGGCGGAGTGATTCGCACGTACGCGGAAATCTTCGCCACGCTGACGACTGCGAGGCGTCGATGGTTCCGCCGCGCGGGGGCTGACGACATTCTGATCAATCTGGCGGTGCTTAAGGGTTGACTAGCAGCTGGGCGAAGGCTTGGATGTCGCGGCCGTCGATCGCGCCGTCCTGGTTGATGTCGGCGATCGCGCAGTCCGTGCCTTCCAGGAGCGATGCGACGAACCCGGGAAGGTCGCCGAGATCGGCGCTGCCGTCGCCCGTCAGATCGCCGCGAAGATCGCATGCGTCCACAATGCCGTTGTGATTGCAGTCCCTCGGAGTGAGGTCGAAAACGCTGACGAGCGAATTGCCGTCGATGACGAGTTGGTCGCTAAGTCGCCGACCGACGATGGCGTAATGACCGCTGATGGATACGTGCTCGCCGAATGATGAATAGCTGGCGGGGCCAGCGGGTTTCAACTGAGCGAGTTCTGACCAGACGCCATTGGCTCGACGAAACAGATATGCGACGCCGCTGCCCGGCCCGATCTCGTTGTGACTTCTGGCGCCGACCAGGGCCAAGTCGCCGCTGATCGAGACTTGTCCGGCGAACTGATCACCGTGGGAGCCTTCCGTCCGCGACAGAGTCGCTTCGAATTGCCAGGAACCCGCCACGTTTCGGTAGACAAATGCCGTCCCCTGACGCATGCCGGGCAGAGTCAAGCCTGTTGCCCCCACGATGAGCACATTGCCGTTCAAGCTGACGCTGCCTCCGAAATTGTCGAAGGCCTCGGCGTTCAGAGGTTGCAGCTTCAATTCCTCCAACCAGACGGCGCCATTCCTGCGAAAGACATATGCAGCGCCAGTACGCGAGCCGGCACTGTTCTCGCCGATAGCGCCGATGACCGCCGCATCCCCGTGAATCGCAACAGAATCGCCGAAATAGAACTGGGCTGCGGCATCGGACGCCGTCAATTTGGATTCCTCGTGCCACGTAGTGCCTGTCCGATGAAAGACATATGCGGCGCCGCTCTGGCTTCCAGCGTCACTCTTGTTGAACGCCCCAACGATGATGTTGTCGCCGTGAATGTCGATTGCGGAACCGAATGCGTCGTAGTCCTCGGCGTCTGACGCGTTTAGCTTGGCTTCGAACTCCCAAGCTTGGTTGACTCGGCGAAAAACATATACAGCTCCGCTACTGATTCCGCCGTCGTCATCGTCGCGAGCGCTCACGACGGCAGTATCGCCGCTAATCGCTGCGGTAGCTCCGAACCGATCTTCGGCGAACGCGTCCGGCGCTGTTAATGTTGCTTCAATCCGCCAGGTGTTCTCGATTCGTCTCAACACATGCGCGTAGCCGCCGGCGTCGAATCCGTCGCCGACGAACATCGCGCCCACGATGGCAAAGTCGCCGTCGATATCGACGCTGCTGCCGAAGGGGATGAACGGCCCAGCGTTGAACGGATGGAGTACCGAACCGTCAATATCACACTCGTCAGGGATGCCATTGGCATCGCAATCGTCGCTAGAGAAGCCGTCCCCATCGGGGTCGTTCGGGTCGAGATCGCACGTGTCTTCAACGCCGTTTCCGTTGCAGTCGCATTCACAAATGTCGGGTCGTCCGTTTGCGTTGCAGTCAGGACTGATGAGTCCGTCCCGATCGGGATCCGCCGGGTCGACGTCACATTCGTCGGGAATGCCGTTGTGATTACAATCGGTGCTCACGGCACCGTTGCCGTCTGGGTCGGATGCGTCGATGTCGCAGTCATCGGGAACGCCATTTCCATTGCAATCGACGATTGATGTCTCACATTCGTTGGGGACGCCGTCGTTGTTGCAGTCGTCGCTGATGTGGCCGTCGCCGTCCGGATCGGACGGATCGATATCACAATCATCGGGAACACCGTTGCGATTGCAGTCGTTCTCGCACTCGTCAGGCACGCCGTCGGCGTCGCAGTCGTCGCTGATGAGTCCGTCGCCGTCTGGATCGGAATCCGACGTATCGCAGTCGTCTGGGACGCTGTTGGCATCGCAGTCATTCGCGATGAGATCGAAGATGAATGTCAAGCCGGAGTGATTGGCGCCTGTGCTGGCGAAATGATCACTGGCGATCACGTGGCTGCCGCTCACATCCACGGATATGCCGAAGTAAGATTGCCAGGGTAAGGACTCGCTGGTCAGTTTGGCCTGGGCGGTCCATGCATCGTCAGCCCGTCGGAATACATAAGTTGCCGCATTCTGCCCCGAACCGTAGTAGGAGTCCCGTGCGCCGACGACTGCCAGGTCGCCGTCAATCGATACGCCGATACCGAATTCGACGTCGACGGACGCATCGAACTCCGTCAGTCGGGCTTCTTCGGTCCAATCGGAATTCACGTTTCGAAAAATGTAGGCTGACGATGCGCTGCGGCCGATTTCCCAGTATCGCTCCGTGCCGATGATCGCCGAATCGCCGCTGACATCGACGCTCGCTCCAAACCGCATTCCAGCTGAAGCATCCGATGCGGTCATTCGAGTCACTTGCTGCCAGCCGACGCCGTCAAAATGAAAAGCGTAGGCGGCTCCACATTTGGTAAGAGGGCTGTCAACTTCGCTCGCGCCAATGACCGCGAAATCCCCGTCGATTGCGACGCTGGCGCCGAATGTGTCACCGGAAATCGTTTCGGCGGAAACGAGCTTGGCTTCCTGTGTCCATGTGCCCCCGATGCGACGAAATACGTACGCGGCTCCGGCTGAGTCGCCGGCGTCGTCGTCCCCGATTGCAGCGATGAGTGCGACATCCCCGCTGATCGAGACGCTACCACCGAACTGCTCCCGGGCGGATGCCGCCTGCGCCACCAGCTTCGATTCCTGCTGCCATCCGCCCTGTGTATGTCGGAATACGTAGGCGGCACCGCTGCTTAGGCCCGAATCGTCGTCGAATGGTGCGCCGACTAGGATGACATCGTTGCTAATTGCCACACTGGCTCCAAAGTAGTCGCCGGACGCCGCATCCTGCGCTTTGAGCTTTGTTTCCTGAGTCCAGTTGTTTCCCGCGTACCTGAAGACGTGTACAGCACCGCTACTCGATACCACGTCCGAGTCCCCGGTAGCGCCGACAACGGCAATGCCATTCTCGATCGCCACATCGTAGCCGAACTGGAGATTGGAGATGGGAGCCGCCGGCGCCAGCGTTGTTTCGTATTCGCCGAGTTCGCATTCATCGGGTAGACCGTTGCCGTTGCAATCGTCATGAACGACCCCGTCTCCGTCCGGATCCGCCGGATCGACGTCCATCAGGTCATCGATGCCGTTTTGGTTACAGTCGGCGGCGCGCGTCGGGGCGGCGTGGAAGATACAAGATGCGATGACGATCGCTGCGGCGAGCGTGCCGCGGAATCGGATGGGCCATAGGTGGGACATGGGTTCTCTCCGGTCCGTTAGAACATTATCCACGTGGCGGTCAGTATATCCTGCCAGTATGGAGCGTACCAAGGACTCTTGGGCAAATTCGAGGGGAATGCTTCGTCGAGTTGCGTGAGGCGGCGGGGACGTGAATGGGGCGCCGTGAGGCGTCCAGGGTTGGTACAGATTGCCGAACTCGATAGCCGATGGCCGACATCGCGCTGTATAGTTACGGACGGCGGACCCTTTGAAGCATGAATTCAAACTTGGACTCGGGAAAGGACCGGACTTCCTTGTATGTGTAGATCCGATCGCACTGAAGCTCGACAAGGTCCGGGCTCTCTCTTACACAGGTCTCTGAGACCTGAAACGCAACGTCAAGCGTGTTCGACAGCGGGTATCGACCCGTTTCGGATATCCAGAGAATTCGATCTGCCGCAACAATACGAGCCGCCGCGGCTCCTACGGCCAGGATGATCGCTCGCAGTTCTTCGTTCGCCAGGAAGTCCCACCAGCGGTATTGATGGAAGAGTTCGAGTGTATACGGGCGCCCATCGATTCCGAAACCGGCCGGTAGCATGTAGCTGGTCGTGCGTTCGCTGCAGCCCAATTGACTCCACGGCGCTCGATCACTTGTCCGATCCCACCACTCCATCGCATCTTGCATCGCTGGCGTCGTCAGCAGGTCTTGCGCTAGATTGCTGATCGAGATCGCAATGTTGGCCGGCATGATGGCGTGTGTGAATTCACCCATGGGCATTGCTCCTCATCAGCACTTTCCAGTGTATCATAGATGAACGTAAGCCAATAAGGAGCAACGCCCCCATGGCCGTCAATGCCAGCCCCATGTATCAGAAAGCCGAAGAGCGTTATCGCTGCGCGACGAGCCCGCAGGAGAAGCTCGACGCGCTGCAGGAGATGCTGCGCCTCGTTCCCAAGCACAAGGCGAGCGAGAAGGTCCAGCAGCAGATCAAGGAGCGCATCAAGAAGACGAAGGAAGACGTCGGCAAGGCGGCGAAGTCGGGCTCCGGTCATCAGCACGATCCGATGAGCGTATCGCGACAGGGGGCGGGGCAGGTGCTTCTGCTCGGCGCGCCCAATGTCGGAAAGAGCTCGATCGTCGGCGCGCTGACGAAAGCGAAAGTCGAGATCGCTGAATTCCCATTCAGCACGCACGCGGCCGTTCCGGGGATGGCGCATCACGAGGACGTGCCGATACAACTCGTGGATGCACCGCCGGTCATGGAAGGTCATCCCCAGCCCGGCATGATGAATGCGATACGAAAGGCCGACATCGTGCTATTGGTCGTCGATCTGTCGGCGATCGAATTGATCGATCAGTTCGAGCAATGCGTCGGGTTGTTTGCGGCGCACGGCATGCATCCGGTCTCGACGGCCGAGCTCGACTACGGTCACGATCACGAAGACGGCGTCATGGGCATGGAAGAAGGCGAGCACGAGGCGATGCTGCTGCCGAAGCGCGTGTTCGTCGTCGCCAACAAGATGGATGCGCCGGACGCAATGGAGAACTACGAGACGTTTCGCGAGTTGACTGAAACGGATCTCAAGATGATTCCCGTTTCGGCGAAGACGGGCGAGGGCCTGCCCGAGATGATGGCCGCGCTTTTCGAGATGCTGAACGTAATTCGCGTGTATTCGAAGCGACCGGGCAAGCCGGCGGACAAAGAAGCGCCGTTCATCCTGCCGGTCGGCGGAACGGTCGAGGATATGGCGCGACTGGTGCATAACGAAGTCGCCGAGCATCTGAAGCACGCGCGCATCTGGGGCGGCAGCGTCCACGACGGCCAGCAGGTGACAGGGCATCATGTGCTGACGGACAAGAATGTCGTGGAATTGCACGTTTAGCGGCCCGGGGAAATCGGAAGTCGCATGGATAATCGCGAAGACACTGTCCGAACCAATCGTTCGGCTGCGCCGATTTCACCGTTCACAATTCAACTGGCGTCCGACAAGAGAGATGTCGTTGTTGAGCCGGTCTCCGACGAACCAGATCGGCCTGCGGTCTGTCGCGTGGCCGGCAGACGTCTGCGATTGCCCGAACGGAACGGTGGGCAACCGCTGCTCCTGCTCGCGATTCACGCGTTGCTCCTTGTCTGGGTGCTCATTCCGGTCGTGGGGCAGAGATTTGCCAACAACTCAAATGCCATGGTCATTCTTCTTACGTTGGTGCTTCCGCGGTTCTCGAAGTCCAGCGATGGACCGGAGGATTTTTACAACCTGCGCGGTCGCCTGAGAAACCGTCGGTTGGCAGTCCTTGCGACTGAAAAAGACGTGGAGACATTCACGGGCCTCATCGACGTTCCGCTCGAGCCGGTGATTATCGAGCGGTTATGGTCACCGATCGGCCGCGTCCGCCAACTGCGTATCGGCGCATTGGCGGCGATCATTGTGTATCCCATTGCAATTGCATGCGGCACGCCATTCAGCGTGTTGAACTTAATAGCGCTGGTGGCAGTCCTCGGAATCCTTGTGATTCAATTGAAGATGGTCCTCCAGCCGCAGTATTATCGCGTCGTGCCGGGCCGACTGGAGCACGTGCAAATCCGGGCGTGGCGTCGCAACGAGGGTTGTTCGCTCCTGTCAGCGTGGGATCTTCGAGAGTCGATGGTCTATGTGATACTCGGCAGTGTGTACGTTGCGCCGCCTGCGGGATTGTCGTCGGCGACTGTCATACACAGCATTCAAACGGCCGAACCGCGACTGCTTTGTCTGTCGATCATTCACGCAGCGATCAGTACGCACGTGTCGCCGCCATTGCCGGTGGATCGCTTGTATCCGTGACGCATCCAGACGACGGTATCGGGATTCGGCGCGTTTCGTCGTCAGCGAACTGGCAGTCCAGCCGAAGCCTTTGCGATTCCACAGCGGACCATTCCAAGTTGGAATGCGGCGCCTGCAGATGCGCGTGAATGTCGTCGAGATGCAATAGTGATCGGGCCGCTATTGTGCAACATCGATGAATCCCGGGCCGCATCGGGTGATTTTGTTGACCCGGTTCCCCCAATCAAGTTAGGATGGTTCCATCGGGTAGCATTGTTCGCCAGCGGTCGGAGTGTGTAATGATGTCGCAATCCAAAATACAGGTTTGGCAAAGTGCTGCCGCGTCGACGGGAATCGTGCGAGGTCGCATTGTCCTGTTGTGTCTTGCTTTCGGGTGGATAGGCCTGTCCGGCGGCGTCGATGCGCGCGGTGGCGAGCTCGACTGCGACAACAACGGCGTGCCGGATGCGGAAGAACTGAGCGGGAATGACTGCAACGCCAACGGCGTGCTGGATGTGTGCGAGAATGACACACTCGTGCCTGTCTCGGAAATCTCCGGAATACGGGTTGTACCGAGTGTCGGATATGAGCACGGCAACATCGACATCGACGGCGATACGGCGGTCGTCGGCGAGCCGGGAAACTTCGTTTCCGGTGTCGGTTATCTCGGGCGCGTGCTGTGCTATCAGTACTCGCCTGGCATCGGCTGGGAATTGACGCAAACGATCTACGAGGAAGAAGGCGGTAATCCGAGGGCCTTCGGCGATCGGGTCATCGTTCGCGGCGATCGCCTGATCATCACGGCGCCGACCGAAAATGTGTCTTCGGCCATCGGAGCGGTGTACTGCTATCGTCGTATCGGCGGCGAGTGGCAATTCCAACAGCGACTCGGGACTATTCAGCCGCGCGGACGTTTCGGCGTATACGCTGCGCTGGAGGCGAATCGGCTGTATGTCGGCGAAGTGGCTACTTCGACCAGCATTTCAGCCACGAGACCGCGCGCGTATTGCTTTGTCGATCGCGGCGACGGGTTTGAACTGGAACAAACGATCCACATGGGCAGTTGGGTCGATAACCTCGGCCACCTTGTCGACAACATGCTGTTTAGTGTGCGCGGAAACATCATGGTCAAAGTTGAGGTGCAGCCGATCGAGACCATCGTCGGTTTTCCCCATACCGGCCAGGCCAGCATCGTTTATTGTGCAGTTATTTATGAATGGGAGGCTGGTCGTTGGTTGCCACGTCAGCGGGTGCCGATCGCCTCTCAAGCGCCGCCGCTGGCCGTTCCTAGGGGGTTCACGGATTGCTTCATTGAAGAGAATCGGATCATTTTGACCCCTTATTACGCCATGGGTGATGGTCTCGGTTTTAACTCAGTTGTCATCCTCGAAAAGGATGCGGGCGGATGGCATGTTGTGCCAACCGGTGCATTGTCTTTTGGTGTGGCGCCGAGTTGGGTGGAAAAATCCGATGAAGGTTACTACATCGGCGCGAGTGAGTTGGTGTTCACGGAGTCCGGGCCCGTAGTGACAGGTCGCCCCGATTTGGGCTTCGTCGTCGATCGAAGCCATCGATCGGGCAATTGGTGGGGTGCCGAGGTCTCGAGCACGGCGCTTCCATATCCCACTGCAAATATCAGTCGGATTGTTGCGGATTGCGACGGGGACGGCACGCTGGACGAATGCGAAATCGCGAACGGCGCTCCGGACGTCGATGGCGACCTCGTTCCCGACAGCTGCCAGGAGGACTGTAACGGCGACGGCATTCCCGATGAGTCGCAGATGGCGCTGGGCGACTGCAACGCCAACGGCATTCTCGATGTCTGCGACGTGAACGCGCTGGATCCGGATGGCAACGGCATCACATCGTCCGATTGCAACGCGAACGGTATTCCCGACGAATGTGAAGCGGATTGTGATGAGAATGGCATTCCGGATGAATGCGATCTCGATGCGACCGATCCCGATGGCGATGGACTCGTCGCCAGCGACTGCGATGGCAACGGCAGGCCCGATGCATGCGACATTCGTGGCGGCCTTGTGCGCACGGGTGAGATTCGTCCGAGTGACAGCATTTCGGGGCAGGCGTTCGGCGTGTCAATTTCCCTCGATGGCGATGTACTGGCCGTCGGTGCTCCGTCGGGCGGCGTTCAGGGGCCGGATGGCGATCGCGTTTACGTCTATCGCCGAAGCGGGGAAGTCTGGTCGGAAGAGGCCGTGATCCTCCCGGATGGCCTGTCGGAATCTCTGTATTCCTTCGGCTATTCAGTCGCCGTCAGTGGTGACATTCTCGTTGTAAAGGGGGAAGGTGAACCTTCAGAGAACGTGTACTACGTTTATACCTATCACTACGACGGTGCGAATTGGCAATGGGAGGCGACGACGACGGTTTCCCCGCAGACGCTCGCTCGAAGGTCCGACATCGTTCTAGATGGCAATCGAATGGCCCTCTCCAGTGACCACTCTCGAAAGGTCATCATTTACGAATACGACAACGGAAACTGGAATGTCGCACACACCGTATCGCTGGCTGAATCCGGCGGCTTCGCCGAGCGGATCGCCCTCGATGATGACTTGCTTATCGCGGGCTACGGGGCCAACGACGGCCAGATTTTCCGTTTCGACGGTCAGAACTGGCAACTCATTGCCCGGTCTCGCAACATCGGTCGAACATTGACGTCGAGCGCGTTTGCGGCGCGCCCGATGATCAGCGGCGATCTTGTCGCGTTCGGCAATCGCACCGGCTTCGGTCCGACGGCGAACAGTGATTTCTCATGCGGATCGGCACAGTTGTATCGGCTGGTTGGCGATCAGTTGCTGATAGAAGACTTGTTTTACGGCTTGCAGGTTGGTGAGGCACTCAGCGTGAACCAATTCGGTCGCTCAACGGCGTTCGTGGGCAATCGTCTGATCGTTGGTGCGCCTGCGGTGGAGTCTTCGTCCGGGCGCATTCAGCTGTTTGAGCGCGACGGCGGCAATTGGGTCTTGCGTCAGACGATTCCATCGCCCGTTGCGCCATTGCCGCAGGATTTCGGTTCCGAAATGGCCGCCTCCGGCGATACGCTGGCCGTCGTCGCTTCCGGGCTTGGCATTCCGGCGCACGCGACGGACGACGACGTCATCTACATTTATGAGACAGACCGCGATGTCGACGACGACGGTGTCCTCGATGTCTGTCAGCCCGACTGCGACGGGAATGAACTGCCAGATGCGTGGGAACTGGCGAACGCGACGATTGATGTGTTCGCCGCCGCGCTTGTCAGTGCCGAACCCTCGTGTGCATTTGATGCGAACAACGACGATGCGATCAACGGGCTGGATATCGCGACTTATATCGAGCAGTTGTTGGCAGGTCCGTGAGCTGAGTCGCCCCTTCGATGTGATATTGCGATGACGCGCCATCAGGCTGCGATTCCGCAGCCTGGCGGGCGAAAGCTTGATCCTGTGCCTTCGGCGACGGTACGATGGGTCGGCGTCAGGGCTTAATCGACGGAATCGCCGGAGCGAATGTTCTTGCTAATTCTCAACCGATCCAACTGAGGCATTGCTTCGGCAATGAGATTCATGCGATCCATTGGCCACATCCTGATCATAACGGCTGCCGCAGTTTGTCTGTTGGCGGTCCAGACCGCCCACGCCGGCGAACTCGACTGCGACAACAACGGCGTGCCGGACGCCACGGAACTCAGCGGCAACGACTGCAACGCCAACGGCGTGCTGGATGTCTGCGAAAATGACGCCGTCGGCGATGCGGTGGAGTTTTCGGCCGGCTGGGGGGCGCTTGTTGGTTACTCACCTGTATTGGATCTCGAAGGGGACACGCTCGTCGTCGGCGCTCCGTATTCCGACGGTGCGTCGCTTAATTCGACGGGTTCCGTGACGATCCGCCGTTACGTCAACGGCGAATGGACGATCGAACAGGTGTTGGTCGGACCGGCTTTGAACGCATTCTTCGGCGCACAGGTCGAAGTGTCGGGCGACTATCTCGTGGTTTCTGCGCCCGGATATCGGCCCATCGGTTCCGGGATGAAGGGGACGATCTACCTTTATCGATACGACTCTCTGACGTCACAATGGCTGTTGGCTGATACGTACTACGATCCCGCATCGAACTACACCGGCGTCTTGGGCGGCAGGATCCGGTTCGACGGCCGATGGCTGATCGCAACGCGAACCGGCAATGGATCGAACGAACTCGCATCGCATCAGGTGTTTGAGCGACGGAATGACCAGTTCGTCAAGGTTCAGTCGCTGTATTCCGAGAACGCATCAACGCATCCAATTGGGGTCAGACGCAATGTGATCGTCACGATCGGATACCGAAATCTGGGTCCATTCGGTGATGACCAGATCGTATCGCAGGCGCTGATCTGGGAATTCGGGCAAAACGGCTGGCGTCAGACCGGCCGTGTTCCGCTGGCGATTCAGGATATTTTCTTCGGCAGCACCATCGGCGGCATCGAAGTGGCGGATTCCCGCGTCATGATCGCCCATGCCGGCTTTGGCGCTGTGTTCATCGTCGAAAGGGGGCAGGACGGCTGGGACGTGACCAAAGTCATTCGTACGTTTGACATCGGTGCGTCGGATCTCGGAGATTGGACGGCTTCGCTCGACGGGCGCTTTCTTGTCAGCGGCGTCGTGAACGGGGTTGATGTTGTCTATGAGGTGATGTTCGATACTGACGAGCCGTATCTGTCGCGGGTGGAATCGTGGGACGACGCTCTTTCGCCCGGCATGATCGCGGGCCATCGTCATGCCTCCGTCGTCAGGACCGTGAGCTACAGCCATGCCTTCGTGCGCGAATTGACGGCGGATTGCGACGGCGACGGCGAACTCGACGCCTGCGCGATTGCGGGCGGCGCGACGGACGCGAACAACGACATCATCCCGGACGATTGCCAGGCAGACTGCAACCAGGACGGCATTCCCGACGTCGAACAGCTTGCCGACGGCGACTGCGATCGCAACGGGACGCTCGATGTCTGCGATATCGACGTAAACGATCCCGACGGCGACGGTACGATCGCCGCCGACTGCAACGCCAACGGCGTCCCTGATGCGTGCGAACCGGACTGCGACGGCAACGGCGTTCCCGACGATTGCGACCTGGATCCGGCGGATCCAGACGGCGACGGTCTTGTCGCCCCCGATTGCGACGCCAACGGCGTCGTGGATGCGTGCGATATCGATGGGCGCGTTCGTTTATTGACGCTTCTCACGCCGTCGGACGGCGCCGTCGGACTCAATTTCGGCGTGGCGTTGGCCGCGGAAGGGGATGTCATCGCCGTCGGTGCGACGATGGAGGGCGGGCCGACGCCGACCGGCCGCGTGTATGTCTACCGACGCGTCGGCGGCGAGTTGCTGGAGGATGCGATTCTCCTGCCCGACGCCGGACTCGATGCCGTCGAATTCGGACGAAACATCGACATTGAGAATGGCCGCATCTTTGTGGGTGAGTATTCGACTCTTGCGCCCTTTGTTTCGAAAATCGCAGTGTTCGAAAGCGTCGACGGAGTCTGGACGCGGACGGGAGACGTCGCATTGGATGAATCCCGTATCCCGGGGCGCGCATTCGACGCGCATGGCGACGCCGTCGCGACGTTCGCCCCCGGCGCTGGTCGCATCACGATCTATCGGCTGGTGGATGGCGCGTGGATCGAACCGCAGGAAACGAACGCGCCGATACTCGGTACCTTCAGCACTCAGTCGATCGCCATGAATGACGATTACCTCGCAGTCGCCGACGTCAGTGATTCACTCATCTATGTCTATGACAGGGCGCTGTTCGCCGATGCCGACTTCAGTTATCAATACCCGTCTATCAACCCGACGGGAAACGTCGTGACGCGTCCGATCAGATTCCTGGACGATTTCATCGTCGTGGGGTATCCGACGTCGCGGGGTGAATACCAGTCGGCGCTATTCGGCGGTGCGGATGTGCTTCGACCTGTCAACGAACCGGATGTCTTCAATTTCAATTCTCCGGATCCTATCTACAGCATCGGTTGGTTCCCCGTGGCGCGACTCGTCTCTGAAGCGGCGCCGACCGAGATCTACCAGGCGAGTGCAATTGCGACAGTCGGCAATCGCTGTTTCGTTGCTTCGCCGGGGGCGATGAGCAACCAGGGCCTCGTGCGGCTGTACACGGTGGATGATCCCATCTGGACGGAGCGCGCCGTCATCGCGTCGCCCTTTGCGGGACTGGCCGCCCGCTTCGGATGGGCCCTCGCCGCGTCGGATCAATACTTGTGCGTGGCCACGACGATGGGGCATGTCGTCGTGTACGCGGTGGACGGCGACATCGATAACAACGGCGTGATTGATACCTGCGAGCCGGACTGCGACGGCAATCTCTATCCAGACGACTTTGAGTTGACGATCGACGGGTTCGTCGCGGCGCTGCTCCACGATGGGGCGATCTGCGTGTTCGATCTGAACGACGACGGCGATCTCAACGGTCTCGACGTGCCGGTCTTCGTCGAGCAGTTGATCGCGGGGCCGTGACGTCGGATCGCCGCATGTGCCGGACGCGGTCAAGCTGAAGCGAGTGGCGAGTTAGTCTGTCTACCGGCGGCCCCGGCAGGATCGTATGGCGCAAGAGTGCCCGTCATCTCCCGAAGATTCGGCAATGACGCAACCCTCCTCGAGCGAGGTCGTTGCCGAACGCCCGAGCGATTCGCTCATCATTGTGGGCAAGGACTGGAATCCCGAGCAGGTGCGGATCCACGACATTCGTCGCACGGCGAACGGCGTCGTTCTGGGGAGTCCGAACTGGGTGCAGCCACTGGGCGCGCGGCAAATTTCGATCAAGTGGCTCTTCGTCTTCCTTGGGGCTTGTTTTCTGCTTTCGTGGTTTGTGGCGTTGAGTGGCGAACCTGGATTGTTGTTCAGTGCGATGGTGAGCCCGTGGGTTCTGCATGGCATGCATGTCTGGGGAGATCGCCGGCGACAGAAATCTCGAGATCGACTGCGACAAGCCGCGACTGCGGCCCACGCCGACGAACGCCTGCGGGCCTATGTTCACAGCGACGATACCGCTGAGATCGAATCGATGTCGGACGTTCCGTTCGAGCCTGTCGTGATTCATCGCGCCCGATTGTCTCCCAAAGCGCGCTATGGCTATCTCGTCGGGATTCCTGCGAGCATCGTCCTCATTTTCATGCTCCGCCCGATACTTCCGTTCCACTGGATGTATCTCTTGTGGTTTATCGTCCTGCCGAGCGCGACAATCGTGTACTGCATCTACCCGCACGCCAACCCGTGGTATTACCGGATTACGCCGGGGCGGATGGACCTCATTCGGTTCGAGCCCTTCCGCCGCCGCCGCGCGGGGACGATCCTCCGCGAATGGAATCTGCGCGACGCATGGATCGAGCTCTTCGATCATGTCGTGACGATTCGACCGACGCGCGAGAGTGCCGAGGCGTTTCACATCAAGGTGAATGAGCTCGCCGAACCGCAGACGTTCGTCTATGCGCTGTTCCGCGGCGCGATCAGCACGCACGAAGCGCCGGCGTTGCCAATCGATCGGTTAGTCTGACGATTTCGTGCGTTTGTCAATCGAGCCGGCGAATCACGCAAACCGAACGCAATAGACCGGCGGCAGGTGGTTCGACACGCATGCCCATGAATCCCCTTGGTTTTTCGTCGCGAAGACGCTGCCTGTCGTCGTGCCGAACACGAGGCTCTCGCCGGTCTCGTCGATCGCCAGGGCATGGCGGAATGTGATGTCATACGCATGCTCCTGCGGAAGGCCCTCGCGCAACTCTTCGAAGCTGGCGCCGCCGTCGCGCGTGCGGTTGACGACGAGCTTGCCGTCAACGGCGTAACGCTTCTCGTCCTTCACGCCGGGCACGAACCATGCCGTATCCGGCTCGTGCGGATGCACGGCGCAGCAGAAGCCGAAATCGGCAACAGGGACGTGATCGACGTGCGTCCACGTTTTGCAGCCGTCGACCGTGCGGAAGATGCCGTTGTGATGCTGCGTCCACATGGCATCGGGGCTGTGCCTGCAGGCGACGACGATGTGCGGATCCTGCGAGTTCTCTTCGTATTTCTGCTCCGGCGGCATATATGCGGCAAACATGCCCTTCGAGCGGATGTTCCACGTCTCGCCGCCGTTCTCCGTCTGCCAGGCGCCGCCGCATGAGATGCCGACCGTGACGCGCTTGCTGTCGCGCGGATCGACGATGACGGAGTGAATGCCCGCCGCATCGAAGCCGCCGCCGAACCACTCTTCGCGCTCCTTGCGGAACCACAGGTCGCGCGACATCGTCCAGCTTGCACCGCGATCCATCGACTTGAACAGACCGCCGGGCAGCGTGCCCGCCCAGATCGCGCCGGGCTCATCCGCACCGCCGGGCGTCAGCTCCCAGATCATCTGCAGCTTCCACTCGATGATCTTGCCGCTGAACGGGTGCTTCTGCGGTTCGGCGCCATCTGGCAACGGCGGGTATTCGGGGACCGCGAGCTCCGTCCAGTTCTTGCCGCCGTCGTCGCTGCGGTGCAGCTTGGCGCCGAAGTGACCGTGGCTCAGTGCCGCGTAGATGGCGCCGTCGCGCGGGTCGTGCAGGACCATCGGCACGTTGTCGCCGAGAAACTCGACACGCGCTATGTGCCAGCCGCTGCCGTTCCACCTGCCGTTGCGTTCGAGGAAGAAGAGCCCTTTGCGCGTACCGACGAGACAACGATCACTCATTGGTCATTCTCCAATCACCGGGCCAACAACGGTCCCGATTGCTTCATTGCAAGGGTGCCATGCTTGCCCGCAAAGGCAAGCCTATCGGGTGCTACTGCCGGGTGCCATGCCGACCCTCAAGGTCGGCATGCCGCAGACGAACACACCCTCAAATCGGGTGCCACTGCTCCATGAGCATTGCGACGACGAGCGGCCACTCGAGCGCCATGCCGAACAACCGCTCAGCCCCCCGACAGCGCCTGCATCACGCACACGCTGCTCGTCGGCGTCACTTCGTCCGTCAATGTCTCGCGATCTCTGATCGGTCGCCCATCCAGAAACACATTCATGTGCTGCCGCAGCGTTCCGCGCTCGTCGAGCACGTATCCGCGTGCCCGCTCGTTGTCGGCGAACACCGCGTCCAGCACTTCGCGCACCGTCCGGCCGTCCGCCTCGCACGGCGGACATTGCACGTGCCGCTGAATGTTCTGCGTGAAGCTGACGCGCGCCATGATAAGTCCTTCGGCTCTCCGAAATGCATGATATCCGCTGGTCGGGGCGACGAGAAGTCAATTCGTCGCCACGAGTGACAACCTGCGTCACACGACGCATCTACACGTCGCAGGGGCCATCGCGTATGCTCAGGCGTCATGGACATCGAAGCCGCCATTCATCGAGCCGTCCCTGTCGCGACGCGGCTGCGTCACGAAATCCACGCGCATCCCGAGCTCGGCTATGAAGAAGTCGAAACGGCCCGTCGCGTTCACGCCTGCCTCTCGTCACTGCCCAATATCGAGATCCAGACGGGCATCGCGAAGACGGGCATCGTCGCACTGCTGAATTCCGATCGTGCGGGTCCGACTGTCGCATTGCGTGCCGAGCTCGACGCATTGCCCGTCCAGGAGCTGTCGGATCTGCCGCATAAGTCGACGATTCCAAATCGTATGCATGCCTGCGGACACGACGGCCATACGGCCTGTCTCGTTGGCGCGGCGATCGCGTTGTCGGAGCTGGCGGCTGAGATTCCGGGCTGCGTCAAATTCATCTGGCAGCCGGCGGAGGAAGGGCTCGCCGGCGGGGCGCTCATGATCGATGCGGGCATTCTGGATCATCCGAAGGTCGATGCGGCCTTTGCGATGCACGGCTGGCCCTACATGCCGCTGGGCAAAATCGGCGTGCGCGCCGGTGCGACGATGGCGTCGGCGGATTTCTTCGACATGACGATCCGCGGCGTCGGCGCGCACGCTGCGTATCCGCATCGAAGCGTCGATCCGATTTACGTCGGCGCCCAGATCGTCAATGCCGTGCAGTCGATCGCGTCGCGCGGCGTCGATCCGCTGGATGCCGTCGTCGTCAGCGTAACGCAATTCCAGGCCGGTACGGCAAACAACATCATTCCCGCAACGGCGAGATTGACCGGCACGATTCGAACGCTGCGCGAGCCGGTCCGGGCGAGCGCGCTGGGACGATTCGAGGCGATTGCTCGCCAGACGGCGGCCGCCCACGGCGCATCTGTTGACCTTGAGATGGGCCGGGGCTACCCGGTGCTCATCAACGATGCTTCGTGCGCGGGGTTCGTCAACGACGTGACGCGCGACGTGTTTGGTGAGGCGGCCGTGCAAGGTGACATGCCGGCCTGCATGGGGGGCGAGGATTTCGCGTTCTTCGCCCAGCGGGTGCCGGCCGCCTTCTGGCGCCTCGGCGTGGCGACTCAGCCGCCGGAGTCCCAGCCGACGCTGCACCAGGCGACGTACGACTTTCCGGACGCTGCGATTCCGACGGCGATTCGGATGCACTGCGAGATTGCAGTCCGATTTCTGCGCGGGCGCGCCGGCTGATTTGAGTTACAATCTCATGACGCGATTCGCGGAATGAAGCGAGGGAATGATGCAACGAATGGACGCCATGTGGGAAGTGACGGTCGAAGACGCCGAGCCGTTGATCGGCAGGACGGACTCGACGTTTCTGTTGGACGTTCGATACCCGGAGGAATTCGCGCGAGCACGGATCGACGGCGCGTTCCTGTGCCCGCTGCCCGAGATTCCGGAGCGGCTGGAGGAAATCCGTCAGGCCGCCGAGGGGCGCGAAATCGTCGCCTATTGCCATCACGGCCATCGCAGCATGCAGGCCGTCGCGTTCCTTCGTGAAGCCGGCCTGGGCGCGGCGCGGAGTATGTCCGGCGGCATCGACGCCTGGTCGCGGAAGATTGATCCTGCCGTACCGCGATATTAGGGCGCAATACAATCGACAATATCGCTCGGTATAGGGCGGCGGCTCTCATTGCGACGCGTCGCTCAGCGCCTGGATGATTATCAAACCGCTGTTGTACATCACGTGGCAGATGATCGACGGCCAGAGCGATCCGCTCAATTCGCGCAGACTGGTCCACAAGAACCCCATCACGAAAATCGGCACGAGTGCAATAAACGCGCCCTGCAACTGGATCGCGTGGATTGACGCGAACCAGATCGACACGATCAGGACGGCGCCGACGGCGCCGACGTACTTGCGCAACAGCGGGTAGAGAAACCCGCGGTAGTAAATCTCCTCCATCGGGGCGATCACGATCGCGAAGAACGCGAACAGCCCGAGACCGCCGCCGTTCATGAGCTGATAGATCGGTACGTCTTCGGCGTGTACGTCGTCCGTGAGAACGCTGATCGCCATCAGATTGCCCATCACGGCAAGTGCGATTGCCATGACGACGAACCGCATCGCCGGTCTGCCGAGCGAGAGACCGACGACGAGCGTGCGGGAATGGCGCCTGCACATCATGTACCAACATACGACGACGGCGAGAAGATTCGTGAGCAGCGTCAACGGCAGGAGGAACCACGCCATGGATCCGATCTGTGCCATCATGTCGTCCGGCGAACTGCCGTCCTGGGCCGACTTCATGATCGTGATTGTGGCGACGACAGCGCCGGATGTGAGTTCGATGCCCCATACGATTCCGACGCCGATCAACAGGTCGATAATGCCCGGCCCTTTCGGCGGGGCGATTGCGGGTTGCGCGATCGGCAGGGCGACGTAACCAGGCGGGGCACTCGGCATCGTTGCCGGTGGGTCCCAATCGGATTCCCCGAATTGATCGGACATATGGATTCTGGTTCCTTTCCTTCCCGGCCGGGCGTCAGGCGCGCGTCGTTACGGCCGGATCGAACTGCCGTCTGCCGCCGTCGTCGAGTTGCACGAGCAGTCCGTCGCGCGGGTGAATGTCAATAATCCGGCCCCGATACGTATGTCCATCGGATTGTAGCTCGACCCGCGCGCCGATGTCTGCGCTGTGCGTCTGCCATAGTTCGATCAGGCGCGACTCATCGCGATGCACCAGTTCGAGCAAGGACCGATCGAGCGTCGCGAGCACGCTGCACGCGACGCTTTGCCGATCGATCGGGGCATTGCTGAGCATATCCAGTGAAACGGCGCGATCGCGAACCTCCGGCGGAAAATGCCCCGCCTGCTGAAGGCAGTTGACGCCGACGCCGATGGCGATCGTTTCGACGCCGTCATCTTCCCGACGCGACTCCACCAGAATCCCCGCGAGTTTGCGGTCGCCGACATATACGTCGTTCGGCCATCGCAACGAAGGGACGACGTCCGTCGAATCGACGATGCCCCGGACGACGGCGAAGCCCGCGAGCATCATCCATGCGGCGGGCGTCGTCGCGCCTGCGGGCTCGCGAAGCAGGACCGTAAACATCAGCCCCGCCCCATTCGGGCAATGCCAGACGCGTCCCAGTCGGCCGCGCCCGGAAGTCTGGCGCTCCGCGAACACGACGATGCCATCGACGTCAGGCCTTTCGGCGAGTTTCAGCGCGAACGTATTCGTGCTGTCGACTTCGGGGAGTACGACGATGCGCTTGCCGACGCGCTGCGCGCTGAGACCCGCGATGATCGCGTCGGCGTCGAGCAGATGGGCGATCGGCTTCATGGTTAAACGGCATCCAGCCCGAGATCCAGCGCCGGCGCCGAATGGGTGATCGCCCCGACGGCGATGCGCTCCACGCCCGTTGCCGCGAGCGGTTCGATCATCTTGAGCGTCGCGCCGCCGCTGGCCTCCAGCTCGACTTTGCCGCGCAGGCCTGCGGCGTCGCGCATTTCCACGGCCCTGCGCAGATCGCCGTAGCTGAAGTTATCGAGCAGGATCACGTCGATCCCGACGACTTTCAGCAGTTGGGCGAATTGATCCAGATTATCGCATTCGACTTCGACGAATGCCGGCTCCGACGGCAGGCGTTGAATTCCGTTCAAGAGCGACATGACTGCGTGGGCCAGGCGCTCGGTCGGCACGCCGGCGATGTGGTTGTCCTTGATCAACACGGCGTCGTAGAGGCCCGTTCGATGGTTGTGGCCGCCGCCGCAGCGGACGGCGTATTTATCCAGCATGCGGAAGCCCGGCGTCGTCTTCCGCGTGTCGTAGATTTTCGCGTGCGTTTCGCCGACGGCCTTGACGAATTGATGCGTCATCGTGGCGACGCCCGACATGTGCTGCAGGAAATTGAGAATCGTCCGCTCCGCGGCAAGCATCTGACCGACGGAGCCGTTGAATTTCGCCAGACAATCGCCAGGGAGAACGTCGGAGAGATCGGCGTCGGGCATGACCCAAGACAGGACGACTTGAGGCGCAAGCGATTCGATCAGCATCGGGAGAATGGCGGCGCCGCAGAAGCGGCCGGCCTCTCTGGCTGTCAGCTGCCACGCGCCGACGACGTTGAACGACGCCTCGTCCAGCAGGCGCGACGTGAGATCGCCCGTCGGGCCGAAGTCCTCCTGTCGCGCCAACTCGAACAGCCGTTTCAGGAAATCCCGATCGAATTGAAAATCCACCGCCATGTCACTGCCTCTGCGTTTCCGCCTTTTCTTGTCGTGCGCCGTCGTCACGTCGGAACGCGCCGCGCACGCGTGAACCGGCCGCGATATTATCACGAACCGGCGAGCGTCGCTTGCGTCGGATTCTCCGCAGCGGGGGGCGTCGGGGAGGCTCGATATCGAGCGGCGAACCAGGCGTGCGACGAAGCGATTCACCGAAGAGGACCTCGGATTGGAGATACGGAATTGGCCCCGTTCCTGAACAAGATCCGCGTGACGGACAACCTCCCGTTCATGAAGTCCCTGCCCGAGGGCTGCTGCGATCTGATCTACATCGATCCGCCTTTCGTGACGCAGAAGCCGCGGACGGCGGGGGCGCGAAAGCAGCAGACGCGCGATCCGTCATTCGACGATCGCTGGCCCGGCGGCACCAAGGCGTTTCTCGCATTTCTGCATCCGCGCCTCGTCGAGTGCCATCGCCTGTTGCCCGATACGGGCACGCTTTACGTGCATCTTGACTACCGGGCGGCGGCTTACATTCGCGTGATGCTGGACACGATTTTCGGCGAGCGTAACTTCCTCAATGAGATCATCTGGCAGTACCGGACCGGCGGAGCGAGTCGTCGATGGTTCGCGCGCAAGCACGATACGATCCTCGCGTATGCGAAAAAATCCGGCCGGCATACGTTTCACGTGCAGCGGGGCGGCGCCTATCGAACGGACGGTCTGAATCACGACGAGAACGGGCGTCCATACAAAACCACGCGCAAGGGGAGGCTCTACTTCAATCAGAAAGGCCCGATTCTCAGCGACGTCTGGGACATTCCCTTTCTATCGACGGTGTCGCTCGAACGTTCCGGCTGGCCGACGCAGAAGCCGTTGGCCTTGTTGAGTCGAATCGTGCAGGCGAGCAGCAATCCCGGAGACGCCGTCGCCGACTTTTTCTGCGGCAGCGGTACGGCCCTCGTCGCCGCCAGGCGACACGGTCGCTCATTTGTCGGATGCGACTTGAGCAAAGAGGCTGTGAGGATCGCGCGGGATCGCGTGCGAAAGGAGACGAAACCCGAGGCGTGATGCGTCGTCGCGTCGGAACTCCATGAAGCGCAAGAAAACACCCTCCGATCCGCACGTCGGCGAATCGCAGGGTGTTCGTGCATTCGATGTTGTTTGTTCGTTTAGCGTTCCGGCGTGTGCAACGTCGAGTCATTCTCGTCAATGACGAGCCAGGCGACCTGGTTCCGGCTCACGTCAAGCGCATCGCCTGCGCGATCAAGGACGCCAAAGATGATCGTGCCGCCGCGACCGAATTGATACGGCTGCGATGACTGATCCAGCGTCTTGTCCAGTCGCATCTCGGGGGCCGTGCCGAAGTTTTCGGCACAGACAGTGCCTTGAATCCGCGACGCCTCCGCCGCCTTGCCGACGGGGAAGCCCCCGGCGCTGACGTAAACGAATCCGCGTTGCGTGCAGAGACTATTGCCGGTGCAGACGAAGTCGGGATCGCCCGAGCCGACGACGATCACTTCCGGCAGCGGAATCATCGTGCTGTTGTTATCGGCGCGTCGCAGCGTGACGCTCGGCAGCCCGGCGTCGGGGAACAGCGTATCGGGATTGGGATTCGCCGTCAGCCGCGCGGCGATGCCCTGGTTCACGCCGAATTCCAGCGTCAGGATGCGCGTGCCGCCGAGCTGGCTGATCGTGTCGCAGCCGACGACTGCGTTGCCGCCGGAGCCGGGCACAATGGCGTCGCGATAGCCCGCGTTGAGGTATTCCTGAATCTGGTTGTCGCAGACGAACCCGCCGACACCGGCGGACACCACCAGCGTTATCGAGAAATCGACGGCCTGAGCCGCCTCATTCTGGATGCCGATCTGGATCACGCGCTGGGCATCGGGGAGATCGCAGACGCTCGCCAGGATGTCGGCGTTTGTATTCCCGTTTTCATTCGGATCGTTGATGATCGGCGGCGGATTGGTCGTCACCACGCCGGTCAACGTGTTGTTGAACATTGCGGCAAGAAACGGACTGACGTTTCCGCAGCTTTGCCCCATCGAGGCCGCGACACCGACGCATAGCGCAAGCGCGGACAGCTTCATTGTTGTCTTGTGGCCGAACCCCATCGTCGTGACTCCTCTATTTTCTAGTTCGCGCGTCGGCTGGATTGATCCTGTTACGCGAGGAAGGCTGCGGTTACTTACCGCGTGTGGCTAGGCCGCCGTGGACCTTCCCCAGACACTCAAGTCGTGGCGGGCTCGAAGGCCTGCCGGCGGGCATAAGTGGCCGCCCCCCAATGCGGTTGCGTATGCGGCCGAACCACGTTGGATTCTACTCCGCCACCAAGTGGGAAGCAACGATTCGGGCGTCCGGAGCGGTCCGGTTATGTCGTGCGACTCAAAGATCGGACCTGACGGCAGTTATGGGAACAGTCGGGGCCGCTTCAATCGACACTCGAACGGCCGTGGCTCGACGCCTGTGCCGCGAGTTTCTCCCGGAAGATCTTGGCGTTGTGGCGAATATCCACCGGAAATCCCGGGTGGATCCGGATCACGTCGATCGACGCCGTCAGCGAGTTATCAACCCCCATCCGACGCAACTCCGCCAGAATAGCCTGTGGTCGTCGACGCTCGGCCGCGGATGTCGCGTCGTGATCGAGCTCGATCCAGATGAGCGGACGTTGTTTCGGGGCGTCACCGACGCCGACGAGCGCCGAACGGAAGACCTTCGGATGCCGGTTGAAGATCGCCTCGCACGGGATCGTGAACAGCGTCCCGCTCGTCGTGACGACCCGATGCGCCTTGCGTCCGCAGAACCAGATTCGCCCCTGTTGATCGATACGACCGACATCCCCCATGCGATGCCAGACGCCGTCGTCGTCCGGGATCTTAGCCATATGCGTCGCCGACTCACTCGTCAGGTATCGCTTTGTGACCATCGGTCCTTTGACGACGATCTCGCCGATCTCCCCCGATGCAAGGCACAGTTCGTCCGACCACTTGAGAATCGGATCGTCCGAAATCCGGATGATTCGCACGATCGCACCCGCAACCGGCCGACCCACGCAGGTGCCGCCTCCTTGCTCGGAGATCGCCGCCGTCTCGCGGAGAATCTCGTGGCTGCCGATCGACGCGACGGGCAGTGCTTCCGTCGCGCCGTAGGGCGTGAACACCTGTGCATCGTCGTTCAGCATTTTGCTCATGCGGCGGAGCGTGGCGGGCGGCACCGGTGCGCCCGCCGAAATCACGCGCCGAACGGACGGCAGTCGCACGCCGTTCGCCTCGCCGTATCGACCGACGCGATTAAGCAGCGCCGGCGAACCGAACATGTGCGTCACGTGACGATCCAGCACGGCCTCGATGATCAATGTCGGATCGACAAACGCGGGGCGCGTCGGATCCATCTCCGGGATCACGGCCGTCATGCCGAGTGCCGGATCGAACAACGCGAACAACGGAAACGTCGGCAGATCCACTTCACCCGGTTCGATGCCGAACTGCTCGCGCAGGATGCGGACCTGTGCATCGAACATGCCGTGTTCATACAACACGCCTTTGGGAGGTCCCGTGCTTCCCGTCGTGAAGATGATCGCGGCGGGATCGGTCGGCTTCGTTTCGGCCATCTCGTAGCGTCGCCAGGCGTCGCCGCGCAAATCACCCAGTCGATGACCGCGCCATCCGAATCGTCGGCCGACAGTCACGCAGACGCGAACGTTTTTGAACGCCGACGGAAACATGCAACGCAGCACATGCGCGATGGGTATCCCGATGAAGGCCTCGGCCTCGATCGACTTCAGGCAGTCGACCATCCGCAACTTCCCCATCCCCGGATCGATCAGAACGGGCACGGCGCCGATCTTGTACAGCGCAAACGTCAATGCGAAGAATTCCGGGCTCGGACGCACCATCAGAATGGTCCGCATGCCTCGGCGAACCCCGATCGATTCGAAGCCGTGGGCATAACGATCAGTCTCTTCATCCAACTGTCGAAATGTCAGATGGGAGTACACGGCCTGGCCGTCGCGCCGGCGATCGGATCGCCAGACGAGAGCCGGCGTGTCCGGCTGAAGCGCCGCCATGCGCGGAAGATGCGCGGCCACATTGACGATGGCCGTCGTTGCGGAATCGGCGGCAGTTCTGTTCGAGTCAGAAATCACAGGATTGAGCGAGTCCTTCGTCATGCGCAATAAAGGCGATCCGGCGGCGGGATTCGGTGCTGCGCGTTGGGACAATACACAACATCGCGCGTCACGGCTATGATCCCGCCTTTCTCGCAAACGGATCCGATTCAACTCATGGCGATACCAAAGCTCTACATAGTGCTCCCCGCCTACAACGAGGCGGAAAATCTGCCGGCGCTGCTCGCAAACCTGGAAGGCGTTTTTGAGCGGCTTGCCCGGCTCGGCCATGAACGAGGCTACGTCATTGTCGACGACGGCAGCAAGGACGCAACGCCCCAGGTCCTTCGCGATCAGCAGGAACGACTGCCGATCGACGTGATTACGCACAATCCGAACCAGGGGCTCGGCCCCACGATCCGCGACGGTCTTCGTCGCGCCGCGGAACTGGCCGGCGGTGACGACATCATCCTATCGATGGACGCCGACAACACGCATCCCGCCGGCCTGATTCACCGGATGGTCCAGATGATCCTCGAAGGCAGCGATGTCGTGATCGCGTCGCGCTATCGGCCCGGTGCGAGGATCGTCGGACTGAGCATCGTCCGCCGTTGGATGAGCTACGGCGCCCGCATGCTCTTTCAGTTCATCATGCCGATTCCGGGCGTACGCGATTACACCTGCGGCTTTCGCGCCTATCGTGCATCGGCGCTGAAGCGGGCCTTTGCCGCGTATGGCGATTCGTTCATCGAGCATCGCGGATTCCAGTGTATGGCCGACATCCTGCTGAAGCTCGCGCCGCTCGATCTGGTCATGAATGAGGCCCCGATGGTGCTGCGCTACGATCTGAAACTCGGTGAAAGCAAGATGCGCGTTTCGTCGACCGTGGCCAACACGTTAAGGCTCCTGCTGAGCCGTCGATTCGATCGACGTTTCGCAGCGGCGGCCCGCGCACAGCGAGCCTGAATCATCCGGCGCAGGAGACAATCGCGTGGCGGTCGGCGACGGTAATTCAGCAGATTCGAACACACCGCGGGAGGGCGGCGCAGGTCCCCGTGTCGTGGAGACGCCGGTCTGTGCGCCCTCGAAAAAGCGCTGCATTGCCCGGCCGGGCGTTTTCTTTCTTTGCGCGATGCTGCTCGTCGCGGCCGTGGGATACACGCTTCCATCCTACGGCTATACGTTCGACGAGGTCCTCGGCGCGCTCTACAAGGGCGAGTCGATTCTCGAATTCTGGCTGCACGGCGCGGATACGACGTACCTTCAGACGGCGGACAAGCACATTGCGTATTATGACGACGTCACGCATCCCGACTTCCATCGCGGATCGCGGGCCACGCGCCTGTGGCAGTTCTACGCGTTTCCAAAGACGATTTCGGCGCTTTGCTGTCATTGTCTGCGAAAGTACATGCCGCCCATCGAGGCGCATCATCTCGCGATCGTTCTGATCGCCCTGATCGGTCTCTGGTATATCTATCGCGCGGGTTGGGAAGAGGCGGGGCCCGTCGCAGCAATCGCCGCATTCTGGATTGTGGCGCTGCATCCGCGCATGTTCGCGCACCTTCACAACAATTTGAAGGACGTCAGCGTTGCCATGCTCATGGCCGCGACCATACTGACGTTTCGCCGCGCGACGATGACGCAGTCGGTTCGTACACTCATGTGGGCAGGCGTTTTGACGGCCATGGCCGCCGCCAGCAAGCTCAACGCCGCGTTCATTCCAATCATCGGTCTGCCGTGGTTCGTCTGCTGGCTTGCCCTGCATCGAAAAAAGATCCGGAAAAGCTGGCTGATCGGCTTCCTGTTCGTGCCACTTGTCGCCGCCGGCATCTGGTGTCTGCTCGATCCGACGTTTGTGTATCACCCCGCCGATTTCGGCAACTACTATCGCTTCTATACCGAAGTCGCCGGTGGTGGAATCGACCATTGGAACTGGTATGGTCTGGAGAAATTCCTCACCTGCACGCCGCCATCGTTCCTGGCGTTCTTCGTCATCGGGCTCGGCTGGCTGGCGTGGAAGCGCCGCGGGTACGACCTGCTCTTCTACGGCTGGTGGTTCGCATTGCCGATCCTGCGGATCTGCGTTCCGGGTGCGAAGGACTGCGACGGCATTCGACACTATCTCGAGTGCGTGCCTCCGTTCGCAATCGTTGCGTCGTTCGGGCTCGTTGCATGCTGTCGATTCGCTGCGACACGGTTCGACGCGGTCGCAGTGAAGCGGGGGGCGTATGTCGTCGGCATCGGCACGATGTTTGCGCCCGTGCTATACGTGCTCTGGCTATACCATCCGCATCAGACGGTCTATTACAACTGTTTCGTCGGCGGCTATCACGGCGCGAAAGAACACGGTTTCAAAGACGGCGACTACTGGTGCAGCTCCTATCGCGAAGTGATCGATTGGATCCTCGCGAATGATCTCGAGCCCGGCGTCATCGACGCGACTTACGGATCGCACATCCTTCAGTATTACACGGACGTCGTCGGCTTGCGGCAGAAGCTCGTCCACACGCCGGAGGGCGATGCGGCGCTGGCGCGCGGCGGCCGGCTTTACCTCATCGAACATCACGACGCGACGCGAAAACGCAATGCCGGCCTGTTGCGGCGTCGTAAGGCCCCGCCGATCTACCGTGTCCAGCGCGATGGGCGCACGATCGTCTCGCTGCATGCCATTGATCTGCCGACGCTGGAAGACGAGTTCACCATCGATCCGCGTGGCGCCGGCGATGAGCGTCTGAAAGTCAGCCATCAGATCGGCCATCGAGAGAAAGACGGTTGGTACGTGGGCGCGAAAGACAAGCAGGCCTTCATGATCTACGGCCCGTACGTTCAGAACCTCAAGCCCGGGGCGTATGTCGTTACGTTTGAGCTCGCTTTGAAAGAAGGACCACCAGCCGGTGCGGTTTTCTGCACGCTGGACGTGTACGATTCGACGGCGCGAACGCGGCTTGCCAAGCGCGAAGTGATATCGGCCGATTTTGTGGAAACAGGCGCGCCGCAGTCATTCGAGTTGCACTTCGAAACGACGCTCGGCGCGAATCTCGAGTTCCGCGTATTCCATGACGGCGAGGCCGGCTACGGTTGCAAACGGATCGACGTAAAGAAAGCGGAACGCTGAAAAGCGCGACCAAGGAGTGTGCCGGGCGATTCGCTACCCTGATGTGGTCACAAAACCGCGAACCAGCCCCACGATCCGATCCCGCGCGTCTTCCATGACATAGTGCCCAGCATCTTCGAAGACGTGCACATCCGCTTTCGGGAATCGTCGTCGCCATTCGGCAAGGAAGTCGTCGTCGAAAACGAAGTCCTGTTTGCCCCAGCAGATCAGCATCGGCTTGTCATTCAATGCGGATAGACCGTCGTCGATCGACTTGACCGTTTCGTAGCTGCGATCGCCGCCCGCCAGCGGTATGTCCTTCACGAACTCATGCACGGCCAGGCGATCACGGACGGTTCGATAGGGCGCCAGTAATCCGTCTCGCACGTCTCGATCGAGCCCATAGACGGAGCCGCCGATCGCCGCCCCCCAGCAGAACAGATTGCAGCCGCGCACAAGGAACCGCGTCAGGGGGTTGTCCTGCCGGGCGATCACGAGCTGCCACATGAATGGCTTGCCTTCCGGCAGCAGGAAAGCACCGGTATTGAGTACGACGATTCGCGCGATGCGTTCGGGCCTGCGCAGCGCGACGCCCATGCCGATCATCCCGCCCCAGTCATGGACGACGAGCGTGACGCCTTCCTCGATACCCAGATGATCGAGCAGCGCTTCAACGTCATTGATGCGAGACTTCAGCTGATAGTCGTACTGATCAAGGCCCGGCTTGTCCGACAGACCGCAGCCGATGTGGTCCATCGCGATGCATCGATGCGAGTCTCGAAACGCCTTGATCAACTCACGGTAATAAAACGACCATGTCGGATTGCCGTGCACCATGACGATTGGCGCGCCGGCGCCCTCGTCGATGTAGTGCATCTGCAAGCCTTTGCGTTTGAAGAATCGGCGTTCGAAGGGGTACAGCCGTTGCCAGGGTTCGTTGCGTCGTTCCGTCGTCATGGGCACGGCAAAGCGTCTTATAAGAAATCTCGCGGGCTATAGAAGCCGACAGCCCCGCAGCGGTGTATTTTCTAAGTGTCAGGGTCGGAAAGATTACCGACGAGACGCGGGTTTGTCGAACGGCCTGTCAGAGCCGTCAGCCCGGTCGAATTTCCCAGTGGAAGCGACGCCGCGACGAAAGTCCGGCGGCGATCCGAGCGGAAGGACCGCGCGCCGATCGACGTGCAGTCCGGATGGACCGACTGGAAGCGACGCCGCGTTGGTGCGATTCGCATAAGGCGGATCGCTTCGGAAGAAAGGCGGATAGGAACGTGTTCATCGGCTTGTTGGTGATTTGGTTGATCGCCGCTGAGTTACGAAGACGCTCGATGTTGCGCCGCTAGCGATTCTCGAATCATACGCCGGATCGATCCGTCCGTTCGATCAGGCAGCCAATCTCTCTCGGGCGATGTGGAGGGAGCAAACCCCGTCTTGCGGGTCCCACGAGGCCGAAGGCGGGGGCTCTTTTCAATCCCGCGGCGCTTCGCCTTCCCGACGCATCGTCGTTGTGATCTTGATGTCGAACATGCCGCCGCCGAAGACGTTGCCGGAGATTGCGAAGCGATCCCACGGAAGCGTCACTTTGACGCTGGCGTCGCGATTGTCATAGTCGATGTTCTCGACGTTCGTCTCGATCGAGTAGCCCTCGTAGCCCGCTTTTTCCATCACGCGATCGACGGCCGCCTGTACGTCGTTGATGTCGCCGTACTGCCGGGCGGCGGCTCGAGCGCCTTCGCGTGCCGCGATCGCCACGGACTGTCTGGCCATCAGCATCAGGCTGAATTCCGAGACGCCGAGGATGAACATCAGGGCGATCGGCATGATCACGGCGGTCTCGACCACGGCCAACCCACGTCGCTTGAATCGGTTCTGCTTTCGAATCATGTTTGCCTACCCTTCGTGTTTAACGTCTGTCCTGCTCCACACTCGCCGCTTGCAACATGGCAACGTGCAAATGCGATGCCACTGCAGTTTGGCCGGTAAGATCCGCGACAATCACAGCCGAGGGGTCATCTGCCGATAGCGTCCGCGAATCGACGTTGCGGTTTCGCCGCAATCGACGTCGCGATGACAGACGTGATGACATTCTGCAACACGCGCTTGAGAACGCGCCGCAGCCTGCCTACACTCGCGGCCCAGACCGATAATGGAGGATTGAATGGAAGCGACACGTCGACATCGATTGGCCGGTTGGGTTCTTGTTGGATGCATCGCCGTCGTGCCGGGGTTCAGCGGTTGTGCACGCCGGGAAAAGAAACTCGAAGTCGATACGACAAACACGCCTGTCGTTACGACGGCGGCGTCGGCTGCGGCGGTCGCGGAACCTCTCGAAGCGTTGAACGAAGTTCGGGCGAATTACTACAAACGCGAGTATCGCATCCCCATGCGCGACGGTGCGATGCTGCATACCGCCGTCTATTCGCCGCGCGATCAGAGCAAGCCCTATCCCTTCCTGATGCGCCGAACACCCTACAGTTGCAGGCCCTACGGCGAAGGAGATTTCCCGTTGGACATTGGTCCCAACGACGAACTGATGCGCGACGGCTACATCTTCGTCTTTCAGGACGTGAGAGGTTGCTACATGTCTGATGGCCAATTCGTCAACATGCGGCCGCACGAAGACGTCAAGCGCAATTCGAACGACATTGACGAAAGCACAGACACGTACGATACGATCGACTGGCTCGTGAAGAACATTCCCAACAACAACGGCCGCGTCGGCATGTGGGGCATTTCATATCCGGGGTTTTATTGCGCAGCGGGCATGATCGACGCACATCCCGCGTTGAAAGCCGTCTCGCCGCAAGCGCCAATCGCTGATTGGTGGTACGACGACTTCCATCATCACGGGGCGTTCCTGCTTGCGCCGGCGTTTCCCTTCATGGCCGGCTTCGGTCATGTTCGTGAAAGCCCCACGACCGAACACTGGAAGCGCTTCGAGTTTCCGACGCCCGATGGGTATCAGTTCTATCTGGACATGGGGCCGCTCGCGAACGCGAATGCAAACTACCTGCACGGCGAGATTCCGTTCTGGAACGAAATGGCCGCGCATCCGGACTACGACGCCTTCTGGCAGGCACGCAACATCGTGCCGCATCTGAATCATGTCGCGCCGGCCGTTATGACCGTCGGCGGCTGGTACGATGCGGAAGACCTGTACGGTCCGCTCAAGATCTACGAATCGATTGAGAAGAAGAACCCCGACGTCTTCAATGTTCTCGTCATGGGGCCGTGGGTCCACGGTGGCTGGTCCAGAACGAAGGGCGATCGTCTCGGCAACATCGAGTTCGGCGCCGAGACCAGCAACTACTATCAGGCCGAGCTCGAAACGCCGTTCTTCGAACATTTCCTGAAGGGCGATGTGTCGATTGACATTCCCGAAGCCACGGTCTTCGAGACGGGCGTCAATCGTTGGCGGACCTTCGAGTCATGGCCGCCGAGTCAACTGCAGATGAAGTCCCTTTTCCTCGGCGCCAACGGGACGTTAGCGTTCGATTCACCGAGCTCCGATAGCGCCGACTCGTTTGACGAGTTCGTCAGCGATCCGGCGAAGCCGGTGCCGTATACCGAGGCGATCGTAACGGGCATGACACAGGAATTCATGACGGACGACCAGCGCTTTGCCGCCCGCCGGCCCGACGTCCTCGTCTACGAGACTGAGCCGCTGGCGGAGCCGCTGACCATCGCGGGGCCGATCACGGCCGATCTCTGGGTGTCGACCTCCCAATCGGATGCGGACTGGGTCGTGAAGCTCATCGACGTTCTCCCGCCCGATACTGCGACTGCGGGCGACTCTGGCGCGCGGGCCTGGCCGCGCAAACGGGCCCTGGGCGGCTATCAGCGGCTGGTGCGCGCCGACGTCTTCCGCGGTCGCTATCGCAACGATCGCTCGCGGCCCGAACCGTTCGTTCCCAACGAGCCGGCGGAGGTCCGCTTCGAGATTCCCGACATCCTGCACACGTTTCAGCCGGGGCATCGCGTGATGGTGCAGATTCAAAGCTCATGGTTTCCGCTCGCTGATCGCAATCCGCAACGATTCGTGGCGAACATTTTCGAGGCAGAAAATTCTGATTTTGTGCCTGCGACGCATCGCGTTTTTCGGAACCCGGCACAGGCATCACGGCTCGAAATCGGCGTTCTGCCCAAATAGGCCGTGAACGGGCGATCAACCCTGTCGGGTTTTGCAAAAGTCAAGAAAAAATCTGCTAGCAAAATTCATGCCGTTCGGCGGTCCGGACGGATGGTCCGCACGTGGTTGATTGTATAATTGGCTCGTCGGTCGCATGGACCGATGAAGGTACGGAACGCGTTGAGCGTTGTCGCGAGGGCGATAACCTCGACTGGGAAGGAGACGCACGCAGCCCATGTCGCAGTATCTCTCCATGGTACCGAGCCAGCAGATGCGGCTGGAGCAACGGCTCACGCCGCAGCTGATCCAGTCCATGGAGATTCTCCAGCTCCCTTTGTTGGCGCTGGAGGCACGCATCCAGGAAGAGATGGCCGCCAACCCGGTCCTTGAAGAATCGTCTCCCGGCGACGACATCGTCGATGACGTCGCGCCGACTGAGGCGACTGCGACGACCCAGGAAGAACAGGCCGACGCCGACAGTTTCGATCGACTCGATGAGATGTCGCGCGATCTCGAATTTGATCCCGGTGATCTCGCCTACGGTTCGGGCCGTTCCTACGACGGCGAACGCGACGCCAAGATGGACGCGATGGCCAACACGGCCAGCCGCGGCGAAAACCTGAAAGACAGCCTGCTCTCGCAGTGGCACCTGCTCGAATTGTCGCCCGCCGTCGCCGAGGCCGGCGAGGCGATCATCGACTGGATGGATGAGGACGGCTATCTCCGACGCGAATCAGAAGTCCAGCCGCTTTCCGGTGAAAACGGCAAGGACGCGCCCAGCGAACAGCGACCTCTGATCATCAAGCGCAACAGCAGCGACACCGATCGCCTGATGGAGGAAATCGCGCTGTCGCGCACGCCGCTCCTCGATCGGCGCGTGCTCGACGAAGCGCTTGACCACGTACATTCGCTCGAGCCCATCGGCGTGGGCGCCCGCGATCTCGCCGAGTGCCTGCTCGTTCAGCTTCACGCACAGGGCGATTTCGATGACTTCCACGAGACGCTCGTACGCGATCATCTCGTCGAGCTGGGCCGCAACCAGTTTCCGCAGGTCGCCAGGAAGACCGGTCGCACGATTGAGGACATCAAGGACGCCCTCAAGATCATCGGCCGGCTTCAGCATCATCCGGGTCTCCTCGTCGGCGGCGCCGACACGCCGCGCATCAGCCCGGACGTGATGATCGAACCGGACGACGACGGCGACGGTTATACGGTTCGCCTGACGCGCGGCAACATGCCGCAGCTGCGCATCAGTTCGCAGTACAAGCGGATGCTGAAGGACAAGCACCAGGACAAGGCCGCCCGCGATTTCCTGCGCAGCAGAGTCGATGCGGCCGGCGCGCTGATCGACGCCATCCAGTATCGCCGCGAGCGCATGCTCGAGCTGGCGAAGCTGGTCGTCGAACGGCAGCGCGAGTTTTTCGACTACGGTCCGCAGTTCCTCAAGGTGCTGCGCATGAGCGATGTCGCTGAGGAGTTCGGCTGCGATCCATCGACGATCAGTCGAACGGTCGACGGCAAGTACGTCCAGAGCCCGCGCGGCATCCATCCGCTGCGCATGTTCTTCACGGGCGGCATGACCGATGAGAGCGGTGAGAGCGTGAGCTGGGACAGCATCAAGGCGAAGATGAAGCAGGTCATCGACGCGGAAGACAAGAGCAAGCCGCTGAGCGACGACGACATCGCCGCGAAACTGAGCGAAGGCGGCACGCCCGTCGCGCGACGAACCGTCGCGAAATACCGCAGCCAATTGAACATCCCGCCGGCGCGCCAGCGCCGGGAGTTCTGATTCTCTGATTTGCTCGCATCTAAAGCTGGTCGTCGCGTTTGAATGTTGCGGATGCGGGCCATCAATTCGACAAACACAGGGTACTGCCGAGTCCATGGTCAACCGGCAGACGCCTGTTGCATGCGATCATCGAATCGTGGAACGTCTGGGTTCGAGGGATTCGTGGCGAATTTCGTGCTTAGATCGACAGGTGTGTTTGTCGCGCTCATGACGTCGGGTTTTGCCTGTTGCGGATCGGGTGATGTGATAAATGCGCCGCCGGAGGGCGCCCCGTCGCGCTTTGCGGATGAGAGTGATCCGTCGCGCGACATGTTCCAAGTCGTTCATGTCGTCACGGAAGCCGGATTGCGAGCGGGAACGCCGGCGGGCGGTCCGATTGTCATGTCGATCTGGGAGCCCGATGGCGCCGACATGCCATATGCCGTCGTGGATGGCGTTCCGATGGCCTGGTATCGAGATCCGACGGCGAAACCAAGAAACACAAACGTGCCGTTGGCCGATGCACCGAGATTCCGTACGTTGATCGGCGGAGAAGCGTCGAGGACGGGCGCCACGATCATCCTCGTGCGTCCGCCGGCCGCAGGCGCCGATGTTCAAATTGGTGGCTTCGTTGTTGACGATCGCGCAAGTCCGCTCGAATTCTGGCCGATCCCTGCCACATATGTCGCTGGTCGCGTGGTTTCGAAACCTGCATCGGCGGATTCGACGGACGAAGAAGGACGTTTCTGGGTGCAAGTGCCGCGAGGGAACTACCGTGGTTTTCTCGGCGGCGGCGTGAGCACAGACGGCGGCCGATCCGTGATGGGCGTCGTCCTCGGCCAGGAGCGAGACGCATTTTCCGGCGACAGAGGCGCATCATTGCTTGTTGCCCAGACCGTCGAGCAGGGTCGGCGGATGGAGTTGAAGTGTACCAACGATGCCGTTGGCAACTGATCATGAGCCTAGTGCTCGCCCATTCGCTCGGATGCGCTCATGACGCGCGTCCGGCGCTGCTGCAAACACGGGCGATACGGGCGATCGAGTCCGGCGATGGTCTGCACGTTGCGTTCGTCGCCAACAACGATTTCGGGTCAGGAACACCGATTACGGCCACGACGGTCATCGCATCGGCGCATGGGTTTGATAATTCGGGGCCAATCGCAGCTGTGGACGGCTACCCGATGAAGGCGCGTCACATCTCCGAAAGTTCTCCGAATCCGTCGCGACGCGTGCAGGACGACTGGATGATCCTCGAGTCGACGCGCGCGCGATTCAAGTGCAATGATTTATGCCGCGACGTATCGCTTGCGGCGGGGCGGCGCGTGCTGGTCGCAGGATATCGAGCGTCTGAACTGCCGATTGACTTGAAGCGCCTGGGAGAGTTCACGCCCGAACTCATTGAAGGGCGGGTGATGGATCGGGGGGCATCGACGCAGTGTCCGGATGCAGTCGTCCCGATTCGCGTTCCCCACGGCGACTACATCGGCTTCTCCGGCGGTCCGGCCGCCGTGCTGGGTCCTACCGGCACGATACAGGTGTTCGGTATCATCGTGGAATTGCGCTATCGGCGAAGCGTGATTCCGCCCTGGCGCCGATACGTCGAATTGTGGGCCGTTCGATTGCCCGCACCGACGTCCGTGGATGTTACGCCCATCCAATAGAGTATGAGCGGTCAATTCGTGAACGCGCCTCGTTCACGGCGCATTCGCGGCAATTAGGCGCCGCCGCGCCGGGCGCGAATCTCATTGACTCGCATCGCGAACAGCTCCAAGTCGCGGCAGCGGAGGTGCTGGACGCATTTGACCGCGACGCCGACGGCAACATCGACAAGATTGACTCTGCGGAATTCCAGTAGGATTGCAATTCGTCGTCGCTGTGACGGATGTTGATCAATCCGGACACCTCTTGCGAAACCATCGCATGAGACATCTCAGCCAGTACGCGTTACGCGAATTCGCAAACGCGTAGTGCGTTAACGCACGCGCGAATTGGTTGACAGCAACCGCGCGATTCGCGAAGCCACGACGGAGATGGATGGTCTATCAGGCGCCGCTTCGATGTTGTCGCCATCTGTGCGTAGACCAACGCGCTTGTGATGCGTCATTGACGCCGTTGCGAATTCCAACGAAGAAACAACTGTTGGAATGGAATTGCAATTTTCCGGTGGATATCATTATCGGTTTAAGGCCGAAGAAGACGAGAAGGCGGACACGCGGAGCTTGAAATGACGAGCAATACCTTTCGCACAGCAACATTGGTCATCGCGCTGGTTGCAGCCCTCTCTATCGTCGGATGCGGAACGATGACGAATGTCGTGCCGACGGACAACGCCGCCGCGCTGGCGGGTGAAACGACGTTCGCAAACGACTGCGCCCGCTGTCACTCCGCCAGTTCGCTCAAGGGTAGCGCCGGGCAGATTATCAACGACCTGGGCAGCCTCGATAGCGCAATGAACGGCATCACGCTCACGGACGAAGAGGTGACGAACCTCAAGGCGTATCTCGCCACGCAATGAGCAGCGTCTGCCCGAGTCGCCAAGCGGTCAACTCGCAACGCCGGAAACACTGTCCGAGCCCGGCCGGACATGGCCGGGATGCCTCGCCGCAAACAATCAACGTTCGGCACGCTCTATCGTGTATTCGTCGCAGCAGACGTCTTACGCCCCGATCAGCGCGTCGACGAATAACTGAATATCAACGCCGTCGACAACCCCCGAATCATCCATGTCGGCCAGACTGATATCGCAGCCGGTGTATCCTCCGATCAGCGCTGCAACGAAGTCGGGCGTGTCGGCCGCATTGACGGCGTGATCGCAGTTCGCGTCGCCCTTCTGAAGCGGACACGGACTGGGGCTGCATGGCGTATTGGGCGTCCAGTCGAGACCGGCGGACTGCTGACAGGCCGCCTGGCTCATCTGAGTGCACTGGCCGCCATCGAGGCAACACGCGCCGATCGTCGTCTGGCAATCCGTGATATCCAGTGCGTAGCTGAAGCAGTCCGACACGTTGTCGGCGTTGTCGAGCATCAGATAGTACGTGCCGCTCGTCAGCGCGAGGTCGTTGATGATCGCCGTCGAGCCGGTCGCGATGTCGTGGGCGAGGCACGTCAATCCTGGGGGGCACGCATTGTCGACGACGATGCCGAATCCCGTGTCGCTCGCCGTTGCGCCAGTCACGACGATATCGATACATCGCGGTCCGCTCACGCTGAACGTGTAGATGATGTCCTGCCCCTTGTCATACGCATCAAGACACGTGTTGGCGTAGTCGTCGTTCCTTCCGCAAGTGGTGTTCAAATCCGTATAGGGGATCGCCGGGATCGCCAGAGGGAATTCGCAGTCCTGTCCGTCCTGGGAGACGGGTGAACAAGGCGGATTGATCTGGCTGCAGGCCAGACCGAGGCTCCACACGTCGTTGGGGCCCTGGCATGCGGATAGCGGCACGTTGTTCGTGCACGATGTCGTGCCCGTGTCACAGCATGCGCCCGTCACTTCGCCGCAGTTCGTGATGCTGAGCGTGAAGTCCAGGCTGTCGTCGGCAAGGGGCCAGCGATCGATCATCAGGTAGTAAGTGCCAGGCGACAGCGTCAGGTTGCTGATCGTTGCAACCGAATCGGGCGTCGTCGTTTGCGCGATGCATGCCGTACTCGGCGGGCAGACGTCGTCGATCACCACGCCGATCCAGTTGTTGTCCGGCGTCGCGCCCGTGACTGTGATGTCGATGCACTGCGTGCTGCCGATCGTGAGTTCATAGACGATGTCATCGCCGTTGTCGAATGTGTCGAGGCACGTGTTCGCGTAGTCGTTGTCTTTGTCGGCCGTTGTATTGACGTCAACGAACGGAATGGCGTTGATCTGGATCGGGTTGCTGCAATTCGTGCCGCCCGGATGAATGACAGGGACGCACGGCGGATTCAGTTGGCTGCACGCGAGGCCGACGCTCCAGACTTCGTCGGCGCCCTGGCAATTGGCCTGCGACACGTTGTTGGTGCACGTCAGGGCCGTCATGTTGCAGCATGCGCCCGTCGGTACGCCGCACACGAAACTCTGGCCCTGGATGAAGACGTTGGAGTCGAGAATCTCGTCTCCCGCGTCGGCGACGGCGAGCTTGATGTGATTGACGCCGGGATTCACGACGCCGGTCGCAGTCAGAACGACAGTCAGGCCGTCCATCTGGATGTCGCGAACGCCCGCACACGGAAACGTCCCGGGCGGTATGTCCGCACAGCTGTTGTTGACGTAGAGATTGCAGAAGCTGCCGTTCGGCGGGTTGTATGGGTTGTCGCAATTCACGTTATTGATGCTGACGGGCGTGCCGGCGCCGCCCGGCACCAGTGCGATATTGGCGCCGTTCAGGAAGAACCCGAAGACGTCGTTGTAAGGCGAGTTCACCCACTCGTTGTACTCGTCGGATGTGAATACGTATTGGAATTGGATGATCTGCGTGCCGGAGCACTCGAAGTCAAATTCGAGGACGCACGCGTCGAACGTCGTAAAGCCCGGGATCAGACCGTCCAGATCCACGTCGCCCGGCTGCAGATTGTCGGAAGTGACGTCGTCCTGTGTGTTGGGACCTGGGGCGAAGGAGATGTCGCCCGAGCTGAGCATGATGCCGCTTTCAAAACCGATGATGCCGGTCCCGCCGCTGAACGTGCCGCCCGCGACGTTTGCGCCGGTGTAGGAAATGTTGGAAACGCTCACGCCCGGTCCCAACAGCGCAGTCACGAGATCCGCCGGCGTGAGGCCGGCGTTGAGGTCTTGCGTCACCAGACCTGGCGCGCGCGGCGCGGCGACAGGGGCGATCCGATTGTTGCCACCCGGCGGAACGATCGGCCGCTGCGGCGCCGATTGGGCGGTCTGTGCTGCGATGATACAGACAAGGAATGCAGCAAGCAGTTGCAGCCGGTAGTGGTTCGATACACTGGCGCCAGAAAGTCGTTGATTCGTTTTCATAGAGTTGCTCCTGCGGATGATCTGCCGCACAGGAATTTCAACGCGTCCACAAGCGGGCCGACATCGGCGAGATGGGCGCGATGCCTTTCGTCGTTATTGATGGCAGAACGATCGTGGGCGGCGTGGAACGCGAACGAGGTCTGTCGATTTGTCAGTCTAGGATGGTTGTGCGGATGGCTGCAAAGAATGCACGCGGGCGCTCATGCGAGTAGTTTGCCAAGCGTCGAAAGCGCGAGCCAATCGTGCGATGGATTTCGTACCGATTCGGTTCCGGTTTCAGCGATCAATTTTGGTAACGCTCCGTTGATATCGATGTTTCTGCATCGCGGATTGGGAAATCGCAGATGCTATCCGGCCCTGACAATCTCTGAGTGGTTGTAGATGCACGGCAACTGAGTCGAGTGGTGGGTGTAGACGCGCGTTTCAATGTCGTTTGGAACAGACCGGCGGCGAGAGACCTTCTTCTCTGATGATCGCCGTTTCGACGAAGACGCTTTTCTCCTGATGCATCACGACCTTTCGGGAAAGGCCGACCCGTTCCGAACCGCGACCGTAAGGGAGTCCGGTCGCGCGCCGTAGGGCCTGCGCGATAACTCTTTGCAGCGCGTGTCGCCGGGCGCCACAGGAAGCTCGTCCGAGGCTTTCCGGAAATTAGAAATCGTCGCGGCCGCAACTCGCGTCGTGTTTTGCCCGGAGGGCGCGCGAACATAGCCGGGGATTTCAATCCCCGGTCGCGTCACGGTGCAATCGGCTGGGCGTCCGGAGGACGCGCGACCACTCGACGTCCGCCCTGCCGGGCGGCAATAGTTAATTGACAACGCCATCCAGGGACTGAAGTCCCTGGCAAAGACCGCACGCCCTCCGGGCGAATGTCGACGTCGAGCGCGAAGTCGAAGTAGATGCATTCCCGGACAGCCTCGACAAGCCACCAGTTGCACCCTTATTCACCACGTCAACAGTGCGACCCGGCCGCAGAATAATTCATCCTGACACCTTTTCCCAACGAACTTTCGGGAAAGGTCGCCCCGTTCCGAACCGCGACCGTAAGGGAGTCCGGTCGCGCGCCGCACCGCCTGCACGATAACTCCTTGCAGCGCGTGATCGCCCGGCGCCACAGGTGGCTTGTGCGAAGTTGTCCGGGAATTCGAGAGTGGATTTCCGAATTGCACAACCGTCGAAAACGTCAGTGTTTGCACGGCCAAAACAGCTCCGAAGGAGCGACAGTTCTTAGCCACGGGTGGAGCGAAGACCGCGTAGCGGTCGGAGCGCAACCCGTGGTCGGCGTTTTTTCTCGGGTTTAGCCCTGAAAGGGCGAAACAATTCCCGGCCAGCTTCGGCAAGCTTTTTTGCCACGTCAACATTGCCACCCGGCCGAATGGACCGAATTACAGCAACAGTTACTCAATCAAGCCGCCTGACTTGGTTGACGGCGTTCAGTGGCCCCCGTGCAATGTCAAGAAATTCTTCCTGACACCTTTGCCGGCCCGCGTCGGATTGTGGGCCGGTCGATGCGCGAACGAATGACGAGTGATCTGGTGATCGACGCGCTGGCGATGGCCGTTGAGCAGCGGCATCCGCCGTCGGGCATCATGCATCATTCGGATCGCGGCAGCCAGTACACGAGCCATGCCTTTCAGGCGATGCTGGCGGCCCACGGCATGGTCTGCAGCATGAGCCGCAAGGGCGAAGTGTACGACAACGCGGTCATCGAGAGCTTCTACGCGACGTTGAAGCGGGAACTGGTCAAAGGAAGTCAATATGCCACGCGGGACGAGGCCCGCCGAGCGATTTTTGAATGGATCGAGGTGTTCTACAATCGTCAGCGGCTGCATTCGAGCCTGGGCTGCATTCGAGCCTGCGCTACCAGAGTCCTGCCGACTATGAAGCCGCTGCTTAAACTCACTTAACCGGGTGTCCACTTAGGATGGGGAATACCAGAGTGTAGTTAAATGAAACATTCTGCGTTTCAACTTAGACGGGCTCAACCTCTACTTGATTCCACCCAATCTTGAAACACCTCGACCAAATCTCCGACCAGCACCGAATCCTCGCGAAGCCCTAGCTCAGTCAATAGACCGAACCATTCGTCGTAATCGAAACATTGCGGTCGCTTCGATTGCTTCGACAATTCCACTATCAATCCCTCAAATGCGATCTCAACTTCGCCGTGATTCCAAAAGTGTAGGATCTCGTCGATTCCCTCCTTCGCTAGTAGATCCTTGGATTGATCAATGAGTCGGTACACCTTTTCTTCGTGGTTCATGGTCAACTCAATAGAGTGGATACGCAGTCGATATTTGGCCAGCATACTTCGGGTGTGTCGGTGGATAAAAATCTACTCGGATCGTAATTCCCTCCCGAGTTCCAATCAAGTAAGGAGAATCCCATTTACCGACACCACTCGCAGGGTGGAAAAGGTGTCAGGTTGATTTTTGGGGGCCGATTCTTCGACCTGACATCACGTCGACGATAATTCTTCCTGACACCTTTTCCCAAGCCCTTCCTGACACCTTTTCCCAAGCCAGTTGAGGCCATCCAACCCAGCGACGCGATCGCAATGATGAAACACTGCGGATACGCCGCTAGCTTCGATTGAAATGCGCTCTAATGCAGACTTTTAATGCAAACTGCGCGAGAAAGACCCACGGGACAAATTACTACGGTCCGTGAGATTCCATAAGCATCATAGGATGTAGCAATTCGCGAAAGGAACTTGGCTCTCGATTCCATTTAATATCAAGATCCTCGAACGTGGGCCTCAATTCCACTTCGACTTCACGCAGTATCCGATTGTATACCCTCTCTTCGACCGCCGCACTACTGGCATACCACAAAGTGACCAGCGAAAGAGATATTGCCAACACACTGAACGCCAATGTTACCTGTTGCACCTTCAGCTTCATCCTAAATCGCACTCCCTCCGATGCTGCAGCTCAACAACCAATTTCCGAGTGAACACTTAGAATAAGTCAGGAATAAGTCAGGACAGTTACAATAAGTCAAATAAGTCAGAAATAAGTCAGGACAGTTACTACTTTTTCCGCCGTTTCGGGTTCCGTTTCTCCTTCGGCCTGCCCATCGGCGCCGGCCGCAGTCGGCGGCCGACGATCATCTCGATTTTACTGATGAACGTGTCCGATCCCAAGGCGTGCCCCTTGAATGTCGAACCGCGGAGCGCTCGGGTGCCTCTGATGGCTTGTCCGAGGCTGTCCGGGAATTAGAACACCCTTTCAGGGTTAGACACGTGTATTTGTCGCGGACCCGGGACTGCACTTCGACCGCGTTGCGGTCGGAAGTTTGTCCCGGGCTCCCGTAGGTCGCTCTTTCAGAGCGAATCTCGACGCCTTCAAGCGCTCGAATTCCCGGACGGCCTCGGCTTGTCCACCAGTGCTCAGGCCGCGGCGGGTTCTCGACACCACACGCTCACCCTTGGCCGCGTCGGTGCATTCGCCGTCCCCTCTTCGTTCGCATGCCAACAAGGACCATTTCCATTTTCTCATCTCGTTCACCACGTCAATAGCGCCACCCGACCGATGCGCCGATCAGGCATGGACGATTGACGGCGGCGGTCCGTCGTCCGATCAATGGCGGCGCGCGCTTTGGCGTTTGAGTTTTGCACAATTTGCGCCAGTTTGCGCCCCCCCAAGGCGCGCAAACGTCCGGCGGATCGACCGGCGCCGCGATCGACAGGATGGGAAGATCGCCCGCCGACACGGCCGGCGCCGGACGAATGCAGTAACATGTGCATCCATGATCAGATCGGAGCCAACGTGAGCGCGACGGAAAGTCGATCATCTCAATCGCCCCGACTCGTTGCCGGCATTCTTGTCGGCGGTCGCAGTCGGCGCATGGGGCGCGACAAGGCGCTGATCGACGTTGGCGGAGAGTCGTTGTTGGCCCGGACGCTGCGCGTGGCGACGCACTGTGCGAGTGAGTGCGTGCTCGTCGGGGAGGCGCCGTTCGATCTTCCCGCGGCGCTGCATGAGATTCGATGCGTCCCGGATGGACCGGATGGCGCAGGCCCCATCGCCGGTCTATCTGGTCTGAAGTCTGCGTTTCCGGAATCGACCGTGCTGCTGCTTGCGTGCGACATGCCGCGGCTCGGGCGGGATTTGCTTGTGCGCCTTGTGCGAGAGGCATCGTCCTGCGATTCGGAATCGCCCGCGGTCGATGCGATCGTGCCCGAGACGATGGATCGCGAGCGCGTGCAGCGGCATCCGTGTTGTGCGATTTACCGACCAACGGCGAGGCCGCACGTGGCGGCGGCGATCGAGGCGGGGCAGTTCGCTATGACGGCGATGCTGGATCGAATGAACGTGCGTTTTGTGAAACTGACGGGCGAGGCGGCGGACCAGTTGGTAAACTGGAATACGCCGCTGGACTTGTTCGGCGGGCGTTCCACGGATCCCGGTTAGCGTCGGGTGCATTGGCTCGTGAAATGTGGGGCCGTGTATTGTTAATGCGGGTGGACGGGGGAAGGGTTGATGCGAATCGGGATCATGTCCGACAGCCACGGTGACGCGGCGATCACGCGTCGGGCCGTCGCGCTACTGGGCCGCGAAGGCGCGACGAAGCTGATTCACTGCGGGGACATCTGCAGCGAGTCGGTCCTTGACGAGTTGGCGGGCCACGATTGCGTGTTCGTCTGGGGAAACTGCGATCAAGCGGGCGCGTCGATGCGTGCATATTTGCGTCGCGTCGGACTCGCATGGCCGGACGCCCCATTGCGGCTGACGCTGGACGGAAAGCGCATCGCCGTCGCGCACGGTCACGAGTGGGAATTCCAATCACTGCTCGAAGACGACTCATTGGACTACGTTTTTCACGGCCACACGCATGTGATGAAAGACGTGCGGGTGAACGGCTGTCGCGTGATCAACCCGGGGGCGCTCTATCGCGCGACGCCGCACAGCGTGGCCGTGCTGGACCTGGACTCGGACGATCTTGCGTTTTTCGTCGTCGAGACCGGAAGGGTGATAGAGCGATGAGTATCGAGTGGCGAAATCTGAGCGCAAAGAAAAGAACCCGGCCATTGCTGACCGGGTTCGGAGGTTGATGTCGAAATGTCAATGCTGTGGCAGCTTAGTCGAGGATGAAGTGCAGGGCCTTGGTCAGTTCCTTGTCGCTGTCTTCGGGATAACCGTGGCCCACGCCTTCATAGGTTTCCAGTTTGACTTTGGCGCCGGCCTTCTTCAGCAGCTTGGCGGCGTGCTCGTTGCCTTCGACGACGGCTGAGTTCTCATCTTCGCCGAGCATGATCCAGACGCGGAGGTTGGCGATGTCGGCGTCTTCGAGGTTCTTCTCGATGTCAGGTTTGACGGCGCCGCAGACGGGAATGATTCCCCGGAAGGTATCGGGATTCCGAGCGGCGATGGCCCACGTCGCCCAGCCGCCCTGGCTGAAGCCGACGAGAACGATCTTCTTCTGGTCGACCTTGTGTTCGTCCATGACTTTGTCGATCGCCTTCATGACGTTGCGTTCGATCGTGTCGATGTCGTGTCCCCAGTGGTACATGCCATCGCCCGTTTCGACTGTGCCCTGCGGCGTCAGCAAGATGGCGCCGACGTCATCGGCGGCCTTGCGCCATCGGTCAGTCGTTCTGTTCATGTTGCCGTTGAAGTGATGCAGGGCGACGACGAGCGGCGTCGCCTTGGACGCGTCGTAGTTCTTCGGCAGCGTGATTTTCCACTGCGGCTCGACCGTCTTTTCCTTTGGCTCCGGCGCAGTCTCTACGCGTCGCTGATTCCGATTGACGACGCGATCGGCCTTTTCCATCACGGCCTTGTAGCGATCATCGTTGCGGATGTTGTCGAAGTCGGAGTCGCCCTTGATCGAGGCGTTGATGGGGCGACCGAATCCGCCGGCATCGACGGCGCGATTCAGGTAGAAAAACGCGGCGTCCGCATCCTTATTGAGTGAATACATGCAGGCGGCGTTGTAATTGGCGATCGACCAGGCGCCGCGAACATCCGTGTCGGTGCTGTCCTGGTCCATCAGGACCTTGGCATGGGCGAGCGCCTTGCGTGCGAGGTTGATTTTCTCCTTGTAGTTGTCCTTGTCCGCCATGTTGACCAACTGCTGGGCAATCTTGAAGACTTCCTGGTAGTGGTCCTCGGCCGACATTTTGTCGACTTCGGGCAGTTTGTCGTCGCTGAATCGCGGATCGGGTGCGGCGGCCTTTTCACCGAGGCGATCCATGACCTTTGCGTAGCGAGCATCGGTTCGGAGGCTGTCGAGATCGGTGTCGTCCTTGATGAGACCGACCATATCCTGTTCGAATGACTTGTGATCGACGGCCTTGTTGAGGTATTCGAAGGCGTCGTCCTTCTTGTCCAGGCGAGCGTACATGCAGGCGACGTTGTAGGCGCTGCGGCCGAGAAGTTGGTCGGCGGCGGTCTTCAGGCGGGGATTGGCGCCGCCGTCTTTGTCGGCCAGGTTCTGAAGTGCGACGGCGTGGTCGTAGGCCTCGATCGAAAGTTCGAGGGCGTGCTTGCCGTCTTTGTCGGCGACGCGGATCAGCTCTTGCGTGAGGGACTGGATTTTCTCGACGCGCTCCCGGGGCGAGAGTTCGGCGTCCTGCTTCTTGGGCTTGTCTTCGTCGAGTTTCTTGATCTTTCGCTCGGGCTTGTCGTCCGCCGCGGGTTTCTCGCCGCGTATCTTCGCGACGATTTCCCGGAATCGCTTTTCAGCCTGCATCGTGCGGAAGTCGGCGTCTTCGGCGAGGTATTCAGCGTCCTTGAAGTCGGAGTCGGCGAGCTTGTCGAGCCACTTGTAGGCCTCATCCTTATTGCCGAGGAGGCAGTTCATGCAAGCGATGTTGTAGATGTGGGCGACGATTTTCGGGCGGGCTTCGTGCAGTTTCTTTGAAGCGTCCAGCGCCTTCTGGTAATCCTTGTCGGCATAGGCGGATTCGAACTGCTGTCGGAGTTCGTTGTATGTCGGCTCATCCGCGCGAAGTTGCTGCGCGCCTGACGCGGCGAATGTCCAAATGAGGCTCAGAGAGAAGGCGACGCGGGTGACTCGATGACGTTGGATCATGGCTGGTAACCTCCAATAAAAGACGTTGCCTCAACGCGCGTAATTGATTGCGCTGCCGGCGGCTTCGTGGTTGCGGCTATTGTACGTGGACGACTTCTCAGATTGCATTGAACGCAGTCGCATTTTCGCGGCGGATTGACTGCATCCGGCGACGCCGCCGACCCGGCGGACAGTCCCGATTTCGACAAATCGGCGCGCACGCTCACTTGCGGATGCTCACGTAGGGGAAACGCGGGTCTTGCCGACATCTCACGCGGCATCGTGGCACGAAGATCGCGGGGCGCTGAAGCCGCTGGCCCGACGTCTGTCACCCGGCGGATTCGGGGGCAAAATCGGCTCCGAACAATTCCTAACATTTCCCTAAATTTATGTCTTGCCACGTGCCGATGCACCGTGTTAGATTAGGGATCGTGCCCGGGACGGCACATCCGAGACCCTATCCCAATTGACGCAGTGACGGAGTAACGCATGGCCAAGGGATCCGCCGACAAAGGCAACGGAACAATCAGCGAAAAACGCACGCAGGCCCTGGATCGGGCCTTGCAGCAGATCGAACGGGCCTACGGCAAGGGCGCGATCATGCAGATGGATGGGAATTTCTCCATCACGAAGGATGCGATCGCGACGGGCGCTTTGTCGCTGGACATGGCGTTGGGGGGGTATGGGATCCCCCGGGGGCGAATCGTCGAGATTTTCGGCCCGGAAAGCAGTGGTAAGACGACGCTCGCGTTGAATATCGTCTCTCAGGCCCAGAAGAAGGGCGGCGTCTGCGCGTTCGTGGACGTGGAGCACGCCTTGGATCCGGCGTGGATGAAGCGCAACCGCGTGAATACGGAGACGTTGCTGGTCTCGCAGCCCGACGGCGGTGAACAGGCGCTCGAAATCGCGGACATGCTGGTGCGTTCGAACGCGGTGGAAGTGATCGTCGTGGACTCGGTCGCGGCATTGATCCCGAAGGCGGAGCTGGAAGGCGAGATGGGTCAGGCGCACGTCGGCCAGCAGGCGCGGCTGATGAGCCAGGCGATGCGAAAACTGACGGCGGCGATCTCCAAGAGCCATTGCATTGTGATATTCATCAATCAGATTCGCGAGAAGATCGGCGTGATGTTCGGCAATCCGGAGACGACGCCGGGCGGACGGGCGTTGAAATTCTACAGTTCGATCCGGATTGATGTCCGTCGTATTGCGTCGATCAAGGAGGGGGATCGGGTCACGGGCAACCAGGTGCGGGCCCGCATCGTGAAGAACAAAGTGGCGCCGCCGTTCCGCGAGGCCCAGTTCGACATCATGTTCGACTGCGGTATCAGCCAGAGCGGCGACATGCTGGAGCTGGGCGTCAAATACAACATCATCGAGAAGCAGGGCGCGTGGTTCCGCTACGGCGACATGCAGCTCGGCCAGGGGCGCGAGAACGCGAAGCGGTTTCTTGAGGCGAATGATGAGCTGGTCAACGAGCTTCGGCTGAAGATTCTCGATGCCGGCGGATATGGCGACACGGCGAAGGCGGCCTCGTCGAGCAGTGATGCGTCGTCCGCCAGCGTTGAGTCGGCCGACGAGTTCGATTCGTCCGATGTCGGCGACGGCGACGAATCGGGGATCAACGTCAGCAAGTCGGCGCCGATTGACAAGAAGTCGTCGTCCGCATCGAAGAAGAAACCCGCGGGGCGGGCGAAGGCGAGGGCCTAGCCGCGTTGTTGGTGTTGGCCTGCGGATGCGCGCGACGTCTTCAGGGGCGGGCGGCAGCTGTCGCAGGATCGATACGTTTGAACATAAGCCCGCACGTTCGTGCGGGCTTTTTTCATTCCGATTTGTTAAGCTTGGCCGGAGTCGTCGCGCCGTCTGACGCGCGTGTTCTGGATCAGTATATATCGGGAGAACCGGATGTTCCGAGTGAATCGTCGTCTGTTGTCGGTCTGGATGGTCTGTTTGTTCGTGACGATGATCGTCGCGCCCGTCGTACGTGCGGACGAGCCGGCAGCGAAGCGGAAGGTCCACGGTGAGATCACGCAGGTTGACGGCGTTCGCGTGCTGCGGGTCTCCGGCGATCCGTCGGAGCGGGGCTTCGCCCATGGGTATCTGCTCGCGCAGGACATCATCGATCTGATCGACGGCTATCTGCAGGCGAAAGACATCAGCGGCGGCCCGAGACGATATGAGGGGCTTGCTCAGGGGCTGGATCATGTCATGGCGGTGCCGGGGCCCTATCTCGTCGAGATCGAAGGGATGCTGGCCGGCATTGATGCGCGGTTGGACGGCCAGACGACAGTGCCGCAACTCGGCCGGAAGCTGGCGCGGCGGGATCTTGTGGCGATCAACTGCGTGCCCGACTTTGTCGGCTTCGGTTGTTCGTCGTTCGCCGCATGGGGGAATCGAACGAAAGACGGCACGACGATCGCCGGTCGAAACCTGGACTGGCATACGATCGACTGCCTGCGGGATTCGCAGATCGTCGTTGCAAACATTCCGGCGAAGGATGCAAAGGCGGCCGCGTGGTTGTCGGTCACGTGGCCGGGCATGATCGTCTGCCTGACGGGGATGAATGAAAACGGCGTGACGCTGGCGATGCATGACGCAATGGTCGCCAAGGCGCGCGACGGCGTGGAGCTGACGCCTCGCGGATTCGCGTTGCGGTTGGCGATCGAGGCGGCGCGAGCGGATCACATGGAGGAAGATGTTCTCGGCGTTCTGCGGACGCATCGCGTGCTTGTCGGGAATATCGTACCTGTAGCGGGACCGACGTCTGGTGATGGGGCGCCGTCGATGGTGTTCGAATACGACGGGATGACGAAAAACAGCAAGGGCGTCACGGTGCGGCATTTTCCGGGCAACGGAGGGAACGGTGCTGCGGCGGACGATTACCTGATCGCGACGAATCACTTTCGCGAGCGCGGCGCGATCGAAGCGTGCAATCGATACATGATGCTCAGCGATACGTTCGAGGCGACGAAGGACGATCCGGCGGTCACGGTTTCACGTGCGTGGAAGCTACTGAAGAAAGTCTCGATGAGCGGCAGCGGGCTCGTGACGTATCAGAGCGTCGTATTCGAGCCGAACGCGATGCGGATGCATGTTTCTTTTTCGACGCGAAGCGACTCCGCACCGAACGGGAAGCGCGTGACGCTGGATGTGGCGAAGCTGCTGGAGCGATCGGTGAGCATTGCGGCGGTGGGGGAGTAGAGGGGCCTGCACCGGCGTGTGCGACAATACTACCGCCAGCTCTTCGCGGGGCCCTCGGAACTTTCGCACCGATCAAGAATGGGGAGGGACAATGGCTGCCGCTGAAATCGATCGTGCTTACTTGCCGTGGTCGCCGTCCTGCAATGAGTACTTCAAGGGCTTTTCAACGGGACGGTTTGATAAGGACTCGCAACTTTGGTACATCCTCCCGATTCAAAAAGTCTCGCTGGATCATTCACGCGGGGCTTTTGTTGTGGGCCATGCTGGTTGCGACGGAATTGAGTTCTGCTTTCGGATAAGTGATCCCGGGGTCTGGGCCTACTATCCCATAGAGGAGCGATGGGAATTGTTAGCTCCGAGTCTAGCGGAATTGGAACGCGGCTGGTTGAGTGGTGCGATCACTGTGTGATGGACCTTGCGTTTGCTCAGAAGGTGCTGGTCAAAGCAGGCGTGCGATTCGACTGCGGTTTGAAACCGAGCGAGTTTGATCGCATCGAACGTGCGTTCGGGTTCGGATTCCCTCCGGACTTGCGCGAATTCCTGTCTCTGGGTTTGCCCATTTCGCGCAGCTGGGCGGGCTGGCGTGCGACTGAAGAAGGGGACATTCGCGAGCGAATGGCGTGGCCGCTCGAAGGGATGTGCTTCGACATCGAACACAACGGGTTCTGGCTGACGGAATGGGGTGAGAAGCCCGGCGACCTGAATGCCGCTTTCGATATCGCACGTCTGGAAGTCGGCCGAGCGCCAGCGCTCATTCCGATCTTCGGCCATCGTTACCTTCCTGCTGAGCCGTACACAACAGGAAATCCAGTCTTCTCGGTGTACCAGACGGACGTTATTTATTACGGTGTGGATCTTCTGGATTATTTTCAGAATGAATTCAGATATTATTTCGGGCGCCCGAGTCATGCGCTGACCGGCACGCCTCGAACGATTCCATTTTGGTCGAGGCTGGTGTCCTAGGGTCCGCGCAGCCTCCAAGAGCCTCAGGGCGAAGTGCGGTTGCAGGAATGGTCATGCAGCTGGGTACAATCTACATCGAAGACGAGATCCACTGCGAATTGGATGGCCCATTCGAGTCGTTCGAAGCGGCGATCGAGGAACTGCGTCGTCGTGCGCAGATCGCATGGGATTCGCCCCCGAACGTAGCGCCTTGTAGTTCGTGGCAATCGTGCGGTCGCGAATACCACGTGTTGGAGTACGAGGCAACTGGCGAATCATCGCGGTTGCTCCACAGAACACACGTATTGGACATCTCAGCGAAGGGTGTTGAATGGGTCGAGAGATTCGAGAAGGGTTGGGCGGACAGTGTTGTATGACCCTTTTCGTCCGACAGAGGTGCGGCCGCGGAATGTCAACATGAGCAAGGTGCAGAGCTATTTGAACAGACAAGGCGTTCGATATTACCTGCCGGAGTTCGGTCCGCCGGCTCGATGGATTGCATCCATCTGGCAAGCCGACGCGTCAGATGCAGCCCCGACACTCCACTACTACGAATGCGACGCGGAGAATCTATGTTGCAGGTCCATTGATGTTTCGCCTGACGGTCGAATCACGCTTGCGTTCCCTGGCGGACCCGGCGGGGATCTTCTCCCTGAAGGCCCCATTCCTCCGCTGGAAGAGATGAACGCTTTTACCGAAACATCATCACGAGAGATCACCGGCGATGAATTCCGTGCGCTATGGGCCGCGTTTGCGCGCACAGTCGGGGACGATGCCGCATCATGAAGAAGTCGAAACGCACCAACAAGCGCAAGACGGGATCCAGGATTACGAAGGCAGAGGAATCCTCCTCAAGCCCGATCGACGCGAGAATCAATGAACTCAATGACTGGCGCAGCGAGACAATTGCCCGCATCCGATCGCTCATCAAACAGGTCGATCCGGATGTCGTCGAAGAAGTGAAATGGCGGAAGCCGTCGAATCCTGATGGCGTGCCCGTCTGGTCGCACGATGCGATGATCTGCACCGGCGAGACGTACAAGGACAAGGTCAAGCTGACGTTTGCGAAGGGTGCTTCCTTGGAAGATCCGACAGGTCTCTTCAACGCGAGTCTCGATGGCAACACGCGGCGGGCGATTGATCTCTTTGAAGGTGACAAGATTGATGCGAAGGCGTTCAAGGCGCTTGTGCGTGCGGCGGTGGCGTTGAATGGGTCGGCGAAGTCGGCGATCCGCGCGAGCCGAACGGTGAAAAAACAGTAGCGCGCCTGAGTCGTGTCGCCGATGTTGTTGTCTTTGATTTCGCGCTCCGGGGCACTGGGTGGCAAGCAGAGGCCGTCCGGGAATTGTGTCGCCCTTTCAGGGCTAAACCCGAAGAAGAAAACGTTAATCACGGGTTGCGCTCCGACCGCTACGCGGTCCCCGCTCCACCCGTGGTAAAAGACTGTCGCTCCTTCGGAGCTGTTTTGGCCTTGGAAACACTGGCGTTTTCAAAGGTTCTGCAAATCGGAAATCCTCTCTCGAATTCCCGGACAGCCTCTGGCAAGCATCCAGTGGCACGAAGTCGAATCCCGCTCCCGACGGCGAGTGTGCCGATCGACCGTCGTCGGGTTATCATCCGCCGCATGTTACGTCATCGATTGATATTCGGTTCCCTGATGGTCGTCGTGCTGGGCGGCTTGCTCTATGCGGATGCGCGATGGAGCGGTCTTGCGGCGACGTCTGCACCGGATTGGTTATGCAATGCGACGGGCATGGTCGCCTTGGACGGTGTCCTGGTCTACGTCGTGCTCGGGTTGCTGATTGTGATGGGGACGCGGGAGTTGGGGCGGCTCATGACGGCGGCCGGGCACGCGCCGCTTTCATGTTGGCCGCTCGCCGTGAACATTGCGCTGGTGACGATCCCGTTTGTGACAGGCAATGGGGCGCCATCGGATCGAAACGCACTGGTGCTGGCGGATATGCGATGGACCGTGGTGATTTTCGCGGCGGCGATGCTCGGGACGGGGTTTCTCGTCATGCGTCGGCGAAAGACCGACGGAGCGGCCGGCGCGATGGCGTCGACAATGCTGATCGTGCTCTACCTCGGCTTGCTCGGTCAATTCATCGCGCGGATGCGGATGTTCGGACCGACGGGCTCGACGTGGCTATTATTGTATTTCCTGGCGACGGTGAAGATCTGCGACATCGGTGCGTTTTTCACAGGCCGATCGTTCGGTCGTCACAAGATGATCGAGTGGCTGAGCCCCAAGAAGACGTGGGAGGGGCTTGCGGGGGGCGTGGCGGCGTCGATCGCCGTGGCGGTGCTGACACCGATGCTTGTGGAGCGGTTTTCGGCGGAAGGATCGGCGCTCCGGGGGTTGTTTCCGACGCTGACGACGGCTGCGATATTCGGTGTGTTGATGGCGCTCGTCGGCCAGGGCGGCGATCTTGTGGAGTCGTTGTTCAAGCGTGACGCGAAGGCGAAGGACTCGGCGAACGCAATCCCGGCGTTCGGGGGCGTGCTGGATGTTCTGGATTCCCCCTTGTGGGCGGCTCCCGTTGCGTGGTGGCTGCTGATACACTGACGGTTTTGAAATTCTGGCGACTAGACGGAGTCAGCAACATATCTGAAATCACGATTACACTCGACGGCGGTGACGACGAGCGCATGCAGCTCTATGGACCTGGCGATGTGAATCTGAGAACGATTCGCGAGACGCTCGGCGTCAAGGTCTTTGCACGCGGCGCGACATTGAAACTGGTGGGGGAGGCGGATGACGTCGGCAAGGCGGCCGCCGTCATCGAGGCACTGCGCGGCGAGTTAAAGAAGAATCATCAGCTGTCGGGCGATGCGATTGCGGACGCGCTGGCGGCCGTGGCTGTGAAGCGCGCAGCGGACGATCTACCGACGGAATTCATCCCGGTCTTTCGCAAATCCGCCATCATCGCGCCCAAGACGGATGGGCAGAAGGCCTATGCGGAGGCAGTTGCGCACAACGATTTGTGTTTCTGCGTCGGACCTGCCGGAACCGGCAAGACGTATCTTGCCGTGGCGATGGCATTGTCTCTGCTGAAGTCGGGGCGCATCAAGCGGCTCGTGTTGGCGCGGCCTGCCGTGGAGGCGGGCGAGAAGTTGGGCTTCCTTCCGGGCGACTTGCAGGCGAAGGTCAATCCGTATCTGCGGCCGATTTACGACGCGATGCACGACATGATGGACTTCGAGCAGATCAAACGATTCATGTTGAATGATGTGATTGAAGTCGTGCCGCTCGCGTTCATGCGCGGGCGTACGTTGAACAACGCCGCGATCATTCTCGACGAGGCGCAGAATGCGACGCCGCAGCAGATGTTGATGTCGCTGACGCGTATGGGGCATCGCAGCAAGATGATCGTGACGGGTGATGACAGCCAGATCGATCTGGACGGCGGTCGCCCGAGCGGATTGGTGGATGCAGTGCGGCGCCTGGCGGGCGTGGAGGGCATCGCGATCGTCCGGCTGAGCAAGATGGACATCGTGCGTCACAAGCTCGTGACGCGCATCGTGCAGGCATATGGCGATGCCAAGGTCTGATCGGATCGGTGCAATCCGCCGGCGCGCGAACGTGCCGGCGGCCGCGCGGCGCGACGGATCGAGCGTTCGTAATCAGACGAATATCTAATTGGTGACGATGCGACTTTGATCAGATGTGATGGTTGAATCGGTGTCGGCGTGTTTTAGAGGCGTCGCACGATGCGACCGCGCGTGAGATCGTAGGGGCTGAGCTCGACGCGGACGCGATCGCCCGGCAGAATTCGAATGAAGTGCTTTCGCAGGCGGCCGGAAATGTGACCCAGCACCTGGTGCTTTTCGCCTTCGTGTTCGAACTCCAGTCGGAACATGGTATTCGGCAACGCCTGAACGACGTCCGCCTCGACTTCTATTGCTTCGGGATTTGCCATATATCCTCTCGGTTTTCGGCGTAACTTCACTGGTTTCAGATATTTATCCGATCAACCATCGCGATGAACCAGTTACGCAATTTATCCGCCATGTGACATTGGTACAAGGCGAGGGCGTCGGCGGCGGTGTTGTTGACAGAATCGGCGACCGTTTATACGGTTCGCGCCGGGTGACGGTATCTTCTTACGGCACCAATAGTTGTGAGGCATTTCGCATGATGACAGTGAACGGATTGCAACGGGTTTTCGTGACGGCCGGTCTCGCGTTCGGGCTTGCGGGTTTTTGCGGTTGCAGCGCTTCGTTGGTCGGCACGTGGAAGGCCGATCCGATTCCGCAGGACATGGAATTCTACATCGTGTCCGCGGAATTCAAGGACAACGGGGACTATCGGGCGATTGCACGAGAGACGGGGGGCGAAACGCGGAATCTGCGCGGCAAATACGAATTCGACGGGTTCAAGCTGAAGCTGTTGCGGCCGGGGGCGGCGCCGCGCGAGTATCCCGCAACCTACTACATGACGGGCGTGCTTGAAATCAAGTCCGACCAGGGGGCGCAGCGGCTCAAGAAGCAGTAGGGGCGTTCGCCGATTGCCTCAGTCGTTCATCGTGCCCATTCGGACGCGGCGTTCGCGATTTCCTTCGCATTCCATGCAGCGCTGCGCAAACGGAAGGAATTCCAGCCGCTTCTTGGGGATCGGCTTCTCGCACTCCAGGCAGATACCGTAGGTCCCGTCATCGATTCGCTTGATAGCGGCATCGATTTTTTCGAGCGTGGCGGCTTCGCTGGCCATCAGTCCGATCGCGAGTTCGTCCTCAAAGCCGCCGGAAGCGATGTCGCTGAGGTCGGCGAGGCCGGTATCCCGTCCGGCGAGCTGTTGCTGGGTCGATTGCATCATCGACAGGAGCGAACGGCGTTCGTCGACCATTTCGTCGCGAACCTGCTTGAGGAACTCGGCATCGAAGGCGGGCTTTTGGGGCTTTGCCTTTGCCGGCGCCTTGGAATCCGCTTTTGTGGGTTCCTTAGAGGCCGCGGTCTTAGTCTTGGTGGTCGTTTTCTTGGGGCGAGACTTCGTCGTTTTCTTCACTGTCGCTGCCTTTTCCACGGTTTTTTTCGTCTTGGTCGACGTTTTCTTGCCCGCCGCCGGAGTGGCTGGTTTCGTCTGCTTTTTCGATGTTGTCCGTGCGTTGGATGCTGATGACTTCTTCTTGCTCGTCGTTTTTCGAGCCGGCGTCTTCTTCTTCGTCGTTTTCTTCGCCGCAGCCATTGCACACCACGCTTTCGGATGGCTATATCGTCATTCACACGGGGACAATCCCCGTCAAAAACGGAACAAAGTTAGTCTCCGATTGCGGGAAGTCAAGGCGTCGCTTTTTCGTTCGCACGGGAGTCGTTTCGGGCGGGATTTCGTCTTTCTGCAGGCAATCGTATCACATAGCGCCGCAAACCGACATTATCTGTCAGATTCACTCACGACGCGGCCCGGCTGGGTCGTTCCGATGGATCGGAGTGTGACGTGACCGTTGGCCGAGCGGACCTTCAGGCGACCGCCGCCGGCGCCGAGCTGGCCGCTCAGGCGGTTTCGGGAGCTGTGCAGGTCACTCAGGTTCAGGCTCCGTGTGCGGATCGCCCCGTTCGAAGTGCCCACATTAACGACGGTGGCCGTCCGCTCGCCGAACAGAACCTGAACTCGGCCATTGGCGGATTCGATGCGGCCGTCGATGGGGCCATCGGCTCTCAGAGCGGCGAAGATCATTCCGTTCTCGCTGCTGAGGTCCACATCCGAAGCCCACGTTTCGGCATCGATCTGCCCATTGGCCGTTCGGCCCTTCAGGCGACCGCGGCCGCCGCGGACTTCGATTCTCCCATTTTCAGTCTCGAGGACGCATTCGCCGCCGACGTTGCGGGCATTGATCGCGCCATTCTCCGTCGTGGCGTGGAGGGCCAGCCGCGTCGGCATGTGCACTTCGTAGGAGACGCGGGCATCCCAGTCGGGGCGCTTGGTTTTTCGCCAGATGGTTCGAACCGTTTGATGGCCGCTGGCCACGGGGGACGTGTCGATCTCGATGGCGTTCAGGCAGGTGTCGGCCTCGACGCGATCGCGACCGCCGGCGCGGATGCGTACGGTCATCGTGATTTTCTCGTCGGCCGTCGCGTCATCGCCCCAGACGAAGATGGATCCGTTGTCGGAATGCACGTCCATTTGTTTTGCGGCATCAACGGGAAGCTCGATGCGGCGTTCGGCCTCGACCCAGACGTTGGTGGATGCGCAACCGACGAGAATCGGCATTGCGGCGACTGCGAACAGAATGAAACGACGATCTTGGCGAGTGAATTGCATGACTAACTCCAGCTTGCGGCCTGTGCGTGGGTCCGACTGCGATTAGATAACACGATTGACGCGGATTCGGCAAGTCCGAAGGTCACGGAACGCCGGAATCGTCGGCGTCGAAATGCAACGACGCGATTCGCAGGCGTGCTCCGATCAATTCGCCCGTGATTGCGAGTCGCCGCCGTGGTACGCCTTACGCAGGTCGATGAGACGCCCGATTTCGTCGGGCGATAGAGTGCGAAGCTCACCGAGCTGTCGCGCGAGCGTGATGATGCGCGCGGCGTGTTCGAGTTGTTCGAGCTTCATCATGGCGGCGTGGATGGTGTCGCCCATCGTGAGTGAGCCGTGGCGATCGAGAATGATCGCATCGTTGTTGCGTGCAAGATCGCGGACAATGTCGCCGCCGTCGCGCGTGCCGGGCGTCGCATATGCTGACGTCGGGGCGCTGCCGAAGGCGATGATGGTCTCAGGCAGGACATCCGACGGCATCGACAGGCCGACGAGCGTCATGGCGACGACAGTCGGCGGATGGGCGTGAATGATCGCGCGGATGTCGGGTCGTTGGCCGTAAGCGGCGAGATGCATCCAGCGCTCGCTCGATGCGCGGCGATCGCCCTCGACGACGTCGCCGTTCGCGTCGATGACGACGAGTTCGTCGGGCGTCAGCGTACCGAGACAGGTGCCGCTGGCGGAGACGAGGAATCGATCGTCGGCGAGCCGCGTTGAGACATTGCCGTCGGATCCGCTGACAAGGCCCGCCGCGTGAACGCGTTCGGCGACGCGGCAAAGTTCGTTTCGAAGCGTCAATTCAGTCTGAGACACTGTGATTCGCTCTCCATCCGGCGTCATTTGCGTTTGACGCGCCGCAATTGTTGAATGCCGCATATGCTGAGGCTAGCATACTCTCACGTTCCCATCGATGCGAAATACCGGTATTGAAACGAGGTTCAAATGAAGCCCCTGCGAGTGACTTTTCATGTATCGGCGGTCGCGGTTGCGTTCTGCGTTCATCTGGCGACGGCGAATGCCGGCGACTGGCCGCATTGGCGGGGCCCCGGCTATGACGGCAAGAGCGATGAGAAGGGATTCAAGTCGAAGTGGGACGGCGGGCTCGAACCTGCGTGGCAGGCGAAAATCGGATCGGGCTACAGCGGCATTACAGTCGTCGGTGGTCACGCGTTCACGTGCGGCGTCGCCGACGGCGGTCAGGTCGTCTACTGCTTCGATACGCAGAGCGGCTCGATGGTCTGGAAGTCGCGACTGGAGGACAACTTCAAGGACATGACGGGTTGGGGGGACGGACCGCGGTCGACCCCGACGATTGAGGGCGGACGTGTGTATGTACTTGGTGCACTCGGAACGCTGTCGTGCCTCGATGCGGCGTCCGGCAAATCGAATTGGACGAAGAAATTCGACGCCAAGCCGATGTGGGGGTACAGCGGGTCCGTGTTGATTGAAGGCGATCTGGCGGTCGTAACGGTTGGCGGTGAGGGCGGCGGCATGCGGGCCGTGAAGAAGGAGACGGGGGAGGATGTCTGGCGCGTCGGCGGCGATGAGGACTCGGGCTACTCGACGCCGTATCCGTTCACGTTCGATGGGAAGCGGTATGTCATCGGCTTCATGGGGAATTCGGCAGTCGTTGCGGAGATCAAGACAGGGAAGGAAGTGCTGACGATTCCGTGGGAGACGAGTTGGAAAGTGAATGCGGCGACGCCGATCTTCCACGACGGCCGATTGTTCCTGTCGTCGGGCTACAGCACAGGTGCGGGCCTGTTCAAGCTCTCGAAGAAGGGCGATCGACTCGAGACGGAAGAAATCTACCGCACGAAGAAGCTGAAGAACAAGTTTCAAACGCCGGTGCTCGTGGACGGCTATCTCTATACGTGCGATGAGCGTTCGTTCAAGTGCGCCGACTTCAAGACGGGCGAATTGAAGTGGGAAGAGCGCGGCAACGAATACAAGCACGGCTCGGTGCTCTTCGCGGACGGCAAGCTGATCCTGCTGACGCAGCTCGGCGAATTGAAGATCGGCGAGGCGTCGCCCGAGGGGTTCAAGGCGACGGGGACGACGACGGTCTTTCCGCAAACCGGCGCGAAGAATGAGCAGTGCTGGACAGTGTCGACGCTGGCATACGGGCGATTGTTCCTCAGGAATCTGGATAAGTTGGTATGCCTGGATTTGCGAGGGTAGTCGCCAATTCCCGTCAATGCCGGCGGGTTTTCTGATGGCTGTCGGTCGAATATCCGATAGAGACTTGACGGAGTGCCAAATACACGGCATACTAATGGAATGATGCTTAACGAACCCGCTATTGCGCATACCAGTACGGATGGTTGCCACAACGACCATTCGGGGAGGCCGCGCGCGGGCAGTTAACGCATTCAGACAATGCGAGATCGCCAAAGCCGGCCGGCCCCGAATTCGGGGTTGGCCGGCTTTTTTTGTGCGCACTCGGGACGGGGCGACAGACCAATAGACGATCTGTCTCATCGCGGTAGCAGACGCGATGTGTGCGGCGAGATTGCGCGCCGAATGAGCGATTTACACGTTGATGGTGACCGTAGCTCAAGGGTAGAGCGCTGCGCTGTGACCGCGGAGGTGCGGGTTCGAGTCCCGTCGGTCACCCTTTGGTGTGTATGTCGCTTCGATCGCGGGCGACTGTGGATAGGGAGTTTTCCTGACGATGGACGGTAATGCGGATGTGGATCCGCCGCTCCCTGCTAAGGAGACGGCGCCGAAGGGTGTGAGGTTCGACTCCTCTGCCGTCCGTGATGGTGAGTGTGCACGGCTGAATGGATGAAGCGGGAGGAGCGAGATGGACGCGGTGATTCTGATCGGCATACAGGCGTCCGGGAAGACTTCGTTTTATCGGGAACGGTTCTTTGATACCCACGTTCGGATCAGTCTCGACATGCTTCGAACGCGGCATCGGGAAGCGAGCCTGATGCAGGCATGCCTCGACATGCGGCAGCCGTTCGTCGTTGACAACACGAATCCGACGGCGGCGGACAGGAAGCGTTACATCCTGATCGCCCGCGATCACGGATTTCGCGTCGTCGGCTACTACTTTCAGTCACGGATCGACGATTGCAGGCGACGGAACGAACGCCGTGCGCCCGGGCACGTGTTTCCCGATCGCGGTTTGCGCGGGACCCACAGTCGATTGGTTCTGCCCGGCCGAGGGGAAGGGTTCGACGAGATCTTCTACGTTGAGATGACGCCGCAGGGATTCAAGGTTTCGGAGTGGTCGGATGAAGTTTGACGAATTGGACAAGCGAATGCGGGTTTACGAAACGCTGAACGATGTGTGCGTCTTGCCGGGCATTTACATCGTTGCCCGACTTGACGGACGCGGCTTTACGCGTCTGACGAAGGAGATCGTCTCGTTTGATGCGCCATTCGACGAGCGATTTCGGGATGCGATGGTCACGACCTGCGTGCACCTGATGGACGTCGGGATTCGCATCGTGTTCGCCTATACGCAGAGTGACGAGATTTCGCTGCTGTTCGAGCGGGACGAATCGACCTTCGGCCGGAAGATACGAAAGCTGAACTCGGTCCTGGCGGGCGAGGCGAGCGCGAGGCTGAGCCTGCTTCTGGGCAGCGTCGCCGTATTCGACTGCCGAATCTGCCAGTTGCCTTCGGCGGAATGCGTGGCGGACTATTTCCGCTGGCGGAGCGAGGATGCTGGTCGAAATGCGCTGAATGCGCATTGCTACTGGATGTATCGCCGGCAGGGATTCACTGCATCGGAGGCCACGTCGCGGCTGTCCGGAATGTCGACATCCGCAAAGAATGAACTGCTGTTTGCAAACGGCGTGAACTTTAACGAGCTGCCGGATTGGCAGAAGCGGGGCGTCGGTCTGCGCTGGGAGTCGTACGAGAAAACTGCAAGAAACCCGATGACAGGCGATTCAACGACCGCGACACGTCGGCGCATCCGTTTCGAATTGCAGTTGCCGATGAAGGACGCATACAGTACGTATGTTGCCGAGCTGATTGAATGAGGCTGCACGGAAGGTCGCGAAGCGTGTCGAAGCGTATTTCCTACAACCCCAACATGATCCTGCCGGCCGGCACGCAGATCGTCACGCGCGCTGCGGTTTCGCCAATTGGCGGCGGCGATGCGCGCGCGATTGGCGGCGTCGCAGAGATTGTCGCTGCGCCGACGGATCACACACATGCGTATCGCGTGCGTTTCGCTGACGGCGTCGAGGCAATGATGCGTCGCGCGCAATTCGGCGTGCTGAAGCAGGTGCAGCGCGATCGCATCTGGCCGGCGGACAATGTCATGGACGAGTACGCGCTGATGCAGTGCGTCGTCTTTCGCTGCGTCGTCGGTTCGAGGGCGTATGGGCTGGATGTGGATGATTCCGACGTGGATCGACGCGGCGTTTACCTGCCGCCGGCGGAGATGCACTGGTCACTGTACGGCGTGCCGGAGCAGTTGGAGAACGACGAGGCGCAGGAGTGCTACTGGGAATTGCAGAAATTCCTGACGCTCGCGCTGAAGGCGAATCCCAATGTGCTGGAGTGTCTTTACACACCGCTCGTCGAAACGGCTGCGCCGATCGCGGAAGAGATGCTTGCGATGCGTGACGCGTTTCTGTCGAAGCTCGTGTACCAGACGTACAACGGCTATGTCCTGAGTCAGTTCAAAAAGCTGACGGCGCGCGTGAAAAATCAGGGCGACATCAAGTGGAAGCACGCGATGCACCTGATTCGTCTGCTGTTAGCGGGGATTGAGACGCTGCGCACGGGCGCCGTGCCGGTCGCAGTCGGCGAGCATCGCGAACGGCTGCTTGCGGTGCGTCGAGGCGACGTCGCATGGGAGGAGATCAATGCGTGGCGACTCGCATTGCATAGCGCGTTCGACGCGGCATTTGAAACGACGCAGTTGCCCGAGCGACCGGACTACGAGCGGGCCAACAAGTTGCTGATCCGGGCGCGGAGGTCGCAGGTATGAGACTGGAGCGCAAGGACCTGTTGAGTTCCATCGTCCACGAACAGCCGTATCCGCTGCTGTTTGCGACGATCAGCGGCGCCCATCTGTACGGATTCCCGTCGCGAGATTCGGACTACGACTTGCGCGGCGTGCACGTTTTGCCGTTGCGCGACGCGATCGGTCAGCGTGCGACGCGAGACACGATTGAGAGTTCGGGCGTGCGCGACGGCGTCGAGCTGGACCTCGTGACGCACGACGCATTGAAGTTCTTTCAACTCCTGCTGAAGCGCAACGGATACGTCCTGGAGCAATTGACGTCGCCATTGATCGTCCATACGACGGCTGAGCACGAGGAATTGAAGGCGCTCGTGCCGCAGCTCGTGACGAGACATCATGCGCATCACTATCTGGGATTCGTTCGGACGCAATGGCGGCTGTTTGAAAAGGACCGGCGCGTCAAACCGCTGCTCTATGTCTATCGTGTCTTATTGACGGGCATACACCTGATGCAAACTGGCGTCGTCGAGGCCAACCTTGTGCGGTTGAATGACTCATTCCGGCTCGCCCATGTTGAGGAGTTGATTTCACAGAAGATCACCGGGGAGGAAAATGCCTCGATGGAGGGTGCGGATCTTTCGTTTCACACGCGCGAGTATGAGCGATTGACGGTCGAGTTGGAAAATGCGCGTGAGACGAGTTCATTGCCCGACGGGCCGGCGTGCATTGGTGCATTGAACGATCTGTTGGTTCGCGTGCGATTGAGCTTCGATTCTGCGATGCGCGGGGCGGAAGGCGCCGAGGGGACAGTATGAGCTTCATCATGGTCGACATCGAGGCGGATGGTCCTATTCCAGGTGACTACTCGATGATCTGCTTCGGCGCCGTCGTTGTGGAACCGACGTTATCAAAGACCTTCTACGGCAGGCTCAGACCGATCTCGGAGCAGTGGGTCCCCGAGGCCCTCGCCGTCAGTGGTTTCGCGCGCGACGAGACGCTGGCGTTCGACGAGCCGGCGAGTGTGATGGCCGCATTCGATGCGTGGATCGCCGAAGCGAGCGTCGGTCGACCGATGTTCGTCGCCGATAACAACGGATTCGACTGGCAGTTCATCAATTGGTATTTCCATCATTTTCTGGGGCGGAATCCGTTCGGTCACAGCTCCACGAATCTGGGATCGCTCTACAAGGGCGTCGTGAAGGACATGTCGGCGAGCTTCAAGCATCTGCGATCAACCAGGCACACGCATCATCCCGTGGACGATGCAATGGGAAATGCGGAGGCCTTGCTTCGCATCGAGACGGAGCTTGGGCTGAGGATCAATCTTCGTTAGCGGGTCGATAACATCAGAGGCCGACAGATCGGGTCGCCATTTTCTGTCGCACGTCTGATAAGGCCCGTGCGCGTCATTTCTCAATACATCGAATACTCTGTTCTGCGTTTTCTCGGGCGTTCATCGGTCTTCCGTTGTTTCGCAAATCGTACCTTTTCATTGATCGCGCTCTTCGTGGGATGGCCGGGGAGTGATTGCACGCGATCGGCGGTCGACGCATTGCGTCGATCGCGAAACGGGAGGATTCGGGGCGTCAGCGCGCCAGAGGCGCGGGCGTTCTCCGGAGGAGGGGCGGCCCTTGAGCACGCGAAAGCGACCGACATCGGCAAAGGCATCGATTCGCGCGTCCATGGTCGGCGTGCTGCTCGCTGTCGGTGCAACCGCATTGACGGCGCACGAATTCCTGCGTCGCGAGGACGCGCACAATTCCGCCCACAATCGCACGCGACTCCTCGCCGAAACGATGGCGCTTCAATTCGACGCCATCGGGGCTGCGGCACTGGCCGACGCGGAAAACGTCTGTCGCACAATGTTGGAATCTCCATCACTGATGGCGATCTGCATCTGGGACCACACGGGGCGCCAGATCGCCTGTGAAGGGCGATCCCCTGAACATGCTCAGATGCTCGAGTTGGTTCGTTCCCAACCGCGGAAGCCGCAAGGATCCGACTCGCATTTCTGGTTGACGCATACATTCTCTTCCGAAGTCGGCCCGCTGGATGCACAGTTCGTGCCGATCGGCGTTGGCGCAGTCGGTCAGAAGCCTGCGACGTTGGGCGTGTTGCTCGACATGAGTCCGATGCTCGGCGGATTCTGGGAGCACTTTGTTCTTTACTACATGCCCGTATTCGGCGCCGGCGTTCTTGCGCTCGTCATCGGCGTCATGCGGCTGCATCGGGACGTACTGAATCCGCTCGGTACCCTGGTTGCGGCGGCTTCGGCTTCGGCGGACTCCCGGCATCGCACGGACACATCGGCATTCGAGTCCCATGCGGAACTCGGCGTGTTGGCGAGGGCCGTCCACGCGTTGAAGCTCGACGCAATCACGTGGCAACGGAAGGCGGAATTGACGGAGCGTCGATCGGATACGCGCGTCGCCGTCGAAACGCGGCGTATAACGCGCGATCTGCATCGAATTCAGCAGGCGGCGTGGAAGGACCAACTGACGGACGTCTACAACCGACGATTCATGGAGGAGAAGCTGCCGGGCGTCTTCGACGCCCAGCGCACGGCCAATCGAGATCTGTCGATCGTGATGTTCGATCTCGACAACTTCAAGCTGCTCAACGACTCCGAAGGGCATGCGGCGGGCGACGAGATTCTGCGTTTCGTCGGCGAACTCCTCAAGCAGAACACGCGCCACGGCGACTTTGCCGTACGTTACGGCGGGGATGAGTTTTTGCTTGTCCTGCCGGGTCTGCCGGTTGCGAAGGCGATGGTCGTCGCCGATCGAATCCTGGCCCATTTCACTCAACGGGCGAAGATGATGGTGAGCGTTCGACCTGCGCCGTCATTGACGGCCGGCGTCGCTAGCATCGTCAACAACCAACCGACGTCGTTGACGGAAGCGATGGTCATGGCGGATGAGGTCCTATTATCGGCTAAGCAGGCAGGTAAGGCGTGCGTCCAACTGGCCATGCGACAAGGGGGGAGCCCTGCGCCGCTCAGGCTCGCACGAATCGCATAAATCCAATATAATATGCACTACACGACGGCTGTCAGGAAATCCGCTGGTGAGCGAATCGTCGTAGACGATCCTCGTTCTTGCGAATGCCGGGCAATTGTCGCCAAGTCCTCGCACCAGGACGATTCGAACGCATTGCACCGGTTTTCGGATGCGCTGTGTCTGTGTTGTTCAGATACGGCGTCAATGGTCTTTCCGAATGTCAGAACAAGATTCGGAGTTTTAGGTAGTCATCGCAGTATTCGTACGCGCGGGTTCCGATATCAATTGTGCTGACATATCACGCGGCCAGAGTCGCATCATCTTTGCGGCCCTAGGTAAATCCCGTGATTGACTATATGTGAGTTCGGACACGAAACTCATTATTCTTGGATTGGATTTTCTCAGCGACAGATACACGGGTCTTCGGAGAACACTGAAATGCTTGCAGAGAGTGACGAATTGCGTTTGCGAACGCAGTATCCGGTCATTACAGGCCTGTCCGACGAGACGCTGGCCCATTTCCGCCAACATTGTGCAGTCGTCAGTGCGGACGACGGCCAGGTGCTGTTGGAGCAGGGCGACTTCGCGGATCGATTCGTCTTTCCATTGGAAGGCGGAACCCGGGCCGTCGTGCGATCCGCGGAAGATCGTGAGATCACGCTGGATCGGGTGCGTCCGGGCGACTGCTGCACGTTGTCGGCGAGTTGTCTGTTCGGGTCCTGCCCGTCGCCGGCGCGGGGCGTCGCGGAGGGCGCTTTGAAGGCCGTTGTTCTTCCGGGGGAACTGTTCTTTCGGATCATGGATGAGTCGGCGGCATTCAGACGGTTTATTTTCGGCGGGATCTCTCGCCGGTTTGTGCGGCTGGTAGAGACCGTGGAGCGCGTGACGTTTCAGACGGTCGAGAAGCGACTGGCGAATGCGCTGCTCGAGCGGCGCGATCCGATTCGCGTGACGCATCAGGCATTGGCGATGGAGTTAGGCAGTGTTCGCGAGATCATCAGCCGGCACCTGAAGACGTTTGAGAATCGCGGGTTGGTGTCGCTGGCGAGGCAGCGAATTGAAATCCTGAATCGCGAGGGCCTTCAGGAATTGCTGACGGGCGTGAACGGAGAGTCTTCGCCGGCGGACGGCGACACGGATGCGTGACGCGAAGTCGGCGTCATTCGAACGAAAGTAAAGGGGCGTTGGCGGTTCGTGAAGAACGCCAACGCCCCGTTTGTTTTTGATTCGGCGGTTCGTCAGATCACACGCCGGTGATCACTTGATCGCGCGTGAGTGCGTCGCGCACCCAGTCGAGTGTGACGCCTTTTTCCGCGAGCAGCCGGGCGACGGGGCTGTCCGCTTCCCGCATCAAGCCCAGCAGCAGATGCTCATCCTCGATTTCGCCGTGTCCGAGGCGGTTGGCCGCATCGACAGCGAGCACGAGAATGTGCCAGAATCTCGTGGAGCGAAACGCCTTCGCGAGTTCCTGTTGGTGCAGCCATTCGGTCGCGTCGGGCGACGTCGTGACGCCGGGATGTTCGTCATGATCGATGCCGGAGAGGTAGTTGAGGATCTCCTCTCGAATCGTTTCGATCTTGATGCCGCGTTCGGACAGCGCGTTGGCGGGAATGTTGTGACCTTCCCGAAGAATGCCGAGCAGCAGGTGTTCGGTTCCGATGTAGTGATGCCCGAGTTTACGGGATTCGTCGAGTGCGTACTTAAGGCACTGGCGCGTGTCGGCGCGCTGGGCCATCTTGACCTGATGCAGTTCCTTGCTGCCCGGCTGGACGTTGTTGCGAACGTCGTCCCGCAGTGCGTCGACGTCGATGCCCAGGTGCTCGAGGACGATCGTCGCGACGGCGTGGTCGAGCGACAGAATGGCCAGGAGAATGTGGACAGGTGCAAGGTAGTCGTGGTGCAGCTTGATGGCCTCATGATTCGCCAGTGCCATCGCGCGGCGCGCTCGATTGTTAAACTTGTGATGCACGGTTTCGCTCCCTTACCGATTGTCGAGTCGGCGTCGTCGCTGCGTTCCACCCGATTGCCGTTCCGCTGTCGGCATCATATCCGATTGCCGCAGGCGCACGAACATCGATCCGGCGGTGTGCGAAAACGCCCGGCTGTGATTACTTCTTTGCTTCCGCGGCCTTGGCGGCGGCGATGATCTCTTCCTGGATCGTCTTCGGCACGCGCTTGTAGCTCTCGAATTCCATCGTGAACGTCGCCTTGCCCTGTGACATTGAGCGGACGTCCGTTGCGTATCCGAACATGCTTGATAGCGGAACGTGCGCCACGATCAGCGTCAGCGGACCGCTGGATTCCGTCTGCTGGACCATTCCGCGCCGGCTCGAGAGATCGCCGATGATCGACCCCTGGAACTCGTTCGGGGTCTCGACGTCGACCTTCATGATCGGCTCGAGCAGCACAGGCTTCGACTTCAGGAACGTCTCTTTGAACGCGTCGCGGGCGCAGATCTGGAACGCCATGTCCGACGAGTCCACGGCGTGCGACGATCCGTCTTCAAGGATCATCTTGACGCCGATGATTTCGTAGCCGGCGACGGGGCCCTTCTTCATGCACTGCTTGAAGCCCTTGTCCACTGACGGGATGTATTCCGTCGGGATTCGACCGCCGAAGACCTTGTTTTCGAATTCGTAGGGCTCTTCAAATCCTTCCGGCAGCGGCTCCATCGTGCCGACGACGTGGGCGTACTGACCGGAACCGCCGGTCTGCTTCTTGTGCTTGTAGTCGTACTTGACGGAGATGCTCGGCGTCTCACGATAACTGACGCGCGGCTGGCCGACGATCAGTTCGCACTTGTACTCGCGGCGGATGCGCTCGCAATACACGTCGAGATGGAGCTCGCCCATGCCGGAGATGATCGTGTCTCCAGTCTCTTCATCGCTGGAGAGCCGGAATGTCGGATCTTCCTTCGCGAAGCGGTTCAGGGCCTTGGCCATCTTGTCGCGGTCCTTCGTGCTGGCCGGCGCGATCGAGAGGGAGATGACGGGATCCATAACGTGCATGGACTCCATCGAGTAGTTGACGCCGGCGCCGCAGAACGTGTCGCCGCTGACGCAGTCGATGCCGACGACGGCGACGATGTCGCCGGCCGACGCCGATTCGATTTCCTCGCGATCGTCGGCGTGCATGCGGAGGATGCGACCGAAGCGATACATCTTGCCGTCGCGGGAATTCTTGTAGCGCTCGCCGCGGAGCATCTTGCCCTGGTAGATTCGCATGTATGTGAGCTGGCCGAAAGTCTCATCGACGAGCTTGAACGCGAGGCATACGAGGGGCTGGTCCCCTTCGAGCTTGATGGGCGTCTTGGCCTCGGCGTTGTCGATATCCAGCGCGTGCATGTCGCGATCGAGCGGAGACGGCAGGTAGCGCGTCATCGCATCGAGAAGCAGCTGAACGCCCTTGTTCTTGTAGGCGGATCCCATGAGGACGGGGGCGAAGTCGTTCGCCAGCGTCCCGCGTCGCAGAACGCGATGGATCATTTCCTCGGGGACTTCCTGCTCTTCGAGCATCAGCTCGAGCATGTCGTCGTCAAACAGGGAGAGGGCGTCGAGCATACCCGTTCGAGCGCTCTTCGCTTCCTCAGCCATGTCCGCCGGAATCGCCTCCCAGCGGACCTTTTCGCCGTTGTCGCCGTCGAAATACGCGGCCTTCATCTGGATGAGGTCGACGACGCCGTTCAGGTCGTTGCCGAGACCGATCGGGAGCTGTAGCTGGATCGCCGTCAGGCCGAGCTTCTCTTCGAGACCCTTGATGACATTGACGGGATCGGCGCCGGCGCGATCGAGTTTGTTGATGAAACAGATGCGCGGGACGCCGTAGCGCTTCATCTGCCGATCGACCGTGATCGACTGCGACTGAACGCCGGCAACGCCGCAGAGAACGAGGATCGCGCCGTCGAGGACGCGCAGGGATCGCTCGACTTCGACTGTGAAGTCGACGTGCCCCGGCGTATCGATGATGTTGATCGTGTTGTCGCGCCATTTGACCTGCGTCGCCGCGGACGTGATCGTGATGCCGCGCTCTTTCTCAAGCTCCATATGGTCCATCTTGGCGCCTTCGCCGCGAACCTCCTGGATCTTGTGAATGCGACCAGCGTAGAACAGGATTCGCTCGGTCAGCGTTGTCTTACCGGAGTCGATGTGTGCCGAAATGCCGACGTTTCGCAGCAATGCCAAAGGCGAGTCGCTCATGATGTCGAACCTTTGCTTCTTCTGTTTCTGAGTGAGCGTGATCATATGGGTATCGCGTGTCCTGATCGCGTCCGGCCAACGGCGGCCGGGCTGTCTGCGATCGAGTCAGTTTGTTCGGTTCACGTTTCTAGTACCCATCGATTCGCGCGGGTGAACCGGCAGCCGTCCGCGAAGAGCGATACGTTATTTCGACGTATCGCGGATATCGGTCCGCGGCCGGTAAGTTTCGAGTCAAAATGTCGTTAGGATTCCGCCAGCGTCGGATCATCGCGCGGCCGCAGGTGTCTCAACCGCTCCCTGGCGGGTGGATCGGCCGGGCGGCGGCGCAATCGGAACCTTATTCTCTGCCGAAACTTAGGCGCGCACGTACCGCGCCGAATTCGCAGCGAGCCCCTTAAACTAATGCTTTCAATTTCCTTGTCAAGAGGGGTGGACGTTACAGATCCTCGTGTCCGCCCTTGTTCGCGGAAAACCGGAGAGATTCGGTATTGAAGTACCAGCCGGAACCGCCTGCCGGTAGGGACTCGGTGCCGAATCGGATTTTGCCGTTGAAGTTTTCGTCTTCCACGAAAGGGTTCTTCGGAAATGCAGTGAGGTACGGCCCGTATTCACCCGCGGCTCGCAATGCGCCGTCCTTGTTCGTCCTTTGTGTCAGGCGATTCACGAACCCAACTGACGTGTTTCGTTCGAGGCCGTCCGGATCGAGATTCGGAGTTCGTCCGTCGTGCTCGACCGTATAGCGACCGATCGCCATGCGGACTGTCTGCAAGTCCGTCGCAAGTGCCGCGATCTTGGCATCTTCAGACGCGTCCGAAAACTGCGGTATGACAACGGCCGCCAGTATCCCCAAAACCATGACGACGATCAGTAGTTCGACCAGAGTAAATCCTGAACGACGTGTGTTCCGCACCTCGAATACTCCACCACGGTCCCGGAGTACCATCGACTCGATCGTATTCTGAAATCAGGGCTGCAATTGCTGATAGTCGCTGTTTCTCGGACTGATCTCGCCTTGGGGCTCCGTGATAGTACGGGTTCGAATAGGTGGTTTCTGGCGATCGATCGTCGCGTGCTTTCGCCGATGCTGCGTTGTCACCAAGACTCTCCTTCGCTGGCTGGCCCAGGGCGCCGTCCGCAAATTCGGCCGCAAATCGACGGGAGTCGAATCCCGGGCCGGGATCACCGATTTGCAGAGTAGGGGGATGAATCAGACTTTTTAGGTAGGCGCACCGCACCCCGTCCGCGCCGTCGTATCGGTCGGGGCTGCGTGGGCGGAGTGCCATTGAGAGGGGGAGCAGGCTCATGGAAGCGCTGCCGGCTGACAGTGAACTCACGATCTCAACGAGGATTCTGCAACCGGTCGCACGATGCGTTTCGGTCCTGATCGTCCTCTTACTTGCACTTCCGTCGGTGGCCAACAGCAGCTCGACACCGTTGCTCGTTTGGGCGCAGGACTCCAAGAGCACGCCTGAGTACTCGACGTGGTCGGGCACCAGCTGGTCCGGCGTTTCGAACTCTGTCGATGTCGGTTGCAGCATCACGTTTATTTCCGGCGCGAATTGTCCGACGCGCGATGAGATCGGCTTCATCGCGTTGGACTGGTGCAACGACCTCAACCTGTTCGGCCGTATTGGAACGACCTGGACGCCGGCGTTCGAACTGACCGACAACGGCGGCGGTACGGGCTCGAGGATGTTCGATCTCGCGTACGAACAGTCGTCCGGCGACGCGTTAATCGTCTATTGGGAAAAAAACGACAACAAGCTTTACTACAGGACGTCGAACGGCGCCTCCCTTTCGGGCGAGTCTGTCGTATCGAACCTGGTCAGCGGTGACGTCAGATGGGTCCGGCTTCGATCGCGTGCGGGCAGCAATGAGATCGTCGCCGCGTGGTTGGACAGCACCAATCACGTCTATGCGAAAGTGTGGAACGGCTCGTCGTGGGGGAGCGAGACGACGTTGACGTCGAATGCAAAAAGCACGGCCCAGGAGTGTTTCGACGTCGCGTACGAGAGCCTCTCGGGCGACGCGATGGTTGCCTATTGCGATGACAATTCGACGAGCCCGCGCTATCGAATGTGGAATGGCGCATCATGGAGCAGCGAGGGCGCGATGTCCGACGTCGGCGCATACGGCTACTACTTGCGGTTGGCTCCCGATCCTGCGAGCGATGCAATCCTCTGTGCCGTGCAGGATCAGAACAACGATCTCAATGTCCAACATTGGAACGGGTCTTCTTGGTCTGGTGTCAGCGAACTCGAAACTAGTCTCAATCGCAACAACATGCGGCAGTTCGATCTGTCCTATGCGAACGGCGGCTCGCAAGCACTGATTGTGTATGCCTCGGATTGGAGCAACAATTTCCGCTATCGAACGTGGAACGGCAGTTCGTGGTCTTCCGAGTATTCCGACATCAACGTCGGCGATGATCAAATCGTCATCCAGCTCGTGCCCGGCGCTTCAACTGGGCAGATATTCGTGCAGATGACGACGGACTCGGCCAATCTCAGAGCCCTTGTGTGGGACGGTAGCGCATTTGGTTCGCAGGCGACGCTTGAAACGTCAATGAGCGGCTGGAGCTACGAGCCGTTTGCGACCATCATTCCGGCGGCGGCAGTGACGCCGGCGGATGTGCCCTACTTTACGGATTTCGAATCGACAGTCGGCGCCGAGTGGAACACCTCGACCACGGAGTACGACGCCGACTTTTCCCGATTCCTCGGCAGATTCAATGGACACGTCGTCGAGTTGTCGTTGAACACGACCGTCGGCGAAACCTATCAGTTGAAATTCGATTTGTACGCCATCGACTCATGGAGCCCCAAATCCTGGGATCCAAGCATCGATGCGCTCTTTATCAAGATCGCGGGCGGCACGATCTTCCAAGAGTCATTCAGTCAGCGGCCGAGTTCGTATCCGCCCACTTATGAGAATCCGCCCGATGTCATCGGTGAACTCGGGTTCGGAACTCGGTCCGGGATCGACACCGACGGCATTTACCGCAATGTGACTGTGACGTTCACGGCGACGGCGTCCGTTACGACGCTCGAATTCACCGACGGTCTGGAGGAAGGCGGCAACTCCGACGTCAACGATGAATCGTATGGCATCGACAATCTGAGCGTGACCACATCCAGATTTCGCGACGTGTCGATCGCCAAGGGCTTCAACGTCCAGTCCACGACGGATCAGGAATACGCTTCGGGCATTCACTGGGCGGACTTCGACAACGACGGCGATCTTGATGCGATCCTCGGCGGCGATAGTTCATCGCGCCAGATGACGAACAACAGCCAGGGCGCGAGCTTCACGGCGAGCACCTTCGGATCGGGCAATGAGCGCCGCGGCGGTGCACTGTTCGACGTCGATAACGACGGCGCCATCGACTTCTGGTCGGGCAATCACAGCAGTTTTAATGTCGAGACCTGCTTTCAGAACAAGGGAAACGGCACATTCAACGACGCCGGTAACCTGAGTTTCGCCGGGCCGAACAACAACGAAGGCGTCGCCGCCGCCGACGTGAACCGTGACGGCTGGTGCGACATCGTGCACTTCAGCGAGAACGGCAACTGGATCGGTGAGCACAAGGGAGATCCCGGCAAGTCGGCCCTGTTGTTGGGGGAGACAAAGAGCTCAAGCCTCGGGCTCAATGACAGCGGCGACGTCGGCAACGGCGACTATTGCAGTTCGGGCGACGTCAACAACGACGGATTTCTGGACTTCTTTTACCACTATGGATCGGGCAAGCTCTTCGCGTCCAATGGCGACGGGACATTCACGGAAAACGCGCGGGGCATTTCCGTCGTTACAGGCGGCAGCGACAAGATGGGATCGGCGTGGGGCGACTATGACAACGACGGCGATCTGGATCTCTATGTGTCGCGTTATGCGTCGGGCAATACCGGCTACTTGTGGCGCAATGATGTGACGTGGAGTCCGGCAATCTCAGGGTCGTTCACAAACCAGACTGCCAACGCCTACATCAACGACGAAACGGGGCAACGCGGTTGCGCTTGGGGCGACTACGACAACGACGGCGACCTGGACTTGTACGTCGTCACGCGAACGGGCCCGAATCGACTTTACCAGAATCAGAATGACGGGACGTTTCGCCTGGTGGACGAAGGCGCCGATAGCGACGGCAACGGCCACGATGCCGTCTTCGTGGACTACGACAACGACGGCGATCTGGATATCTGCTATACGCGCGAGGACACGACCAACGTCTTGCTCGAGAACCGAACGAATGATTCGAATTACCTGAAGGTCCGCCTCCTGGGCTTGGGCGGCGGCGGGACCAATGTGGCGGCTGTCGGCGTGCGCGTCGAACTCTGGAACGCCGCGGGCACGGTCCGACTGGGCCGGCGCGACATCGGCGTCGCGCGAGGCTTCGGAGGGACCGAGCCGATGTGGGCGCATTTCGGCGGCGTCGATGTGTTCACCACGTACACGCTGAAAGTCTGGTTCCACAGCCGGGACAACAGCGATCCGCTGGTGGTTTCCGTGGTGCCCAAGACGGCGTATACGACGATCAACAAGCAGACGATCTCGCAGATGATCACGGTCCAGGAGTCGGAGGTTCGTAAGAAGATCCTCTTCTGGCGGGAAGTTCCGAATCGCTCGTAGGGGGCAGGTCCTTCACTCAATCCTGCGACCCAAAATCGTGAATTCGAATTCGGAGAGTGCGGGCGTCCCGCCCGCGACGTGCGTACCTCGTGCGGGCGAGACGCACGCACCCCCATTTCCGAACGTCCTGAATGTCCAGGGCAGCACACTCGTCGCCCGAATTTTCGCTCCCGATCGGGAGCCGTCCCATAAGCTCAAAAAAGATCTCAAAAGTCGACCCTTTGGTGGGTGTTGAAATAGCACCCGCGCGGTACTATATTGCGGTGGAGCAACTGAGGAGCGCCTGATGCTGTCGCTGACAAGAAAAACGGATTACGCCCTGATTGCCCTGTGCCATCTGGCGGGACAACCCAACCGGGTCTGTACCGCGCGTGAGATTGCCGAGCAGCACAGTCTGCCGCAATCGCTGTTAATGAATGTCCTTAAGTCACTCTCGCAGAGTGACTTGGTGGACTCAACGCGCGGCGCGAAGGGCGGCTATCGGTTGGGCAAGGGACCGACGGAGATCACGTTGTCCGCCATCATCAGTGCGGTCGAGGGGCCGGTGAAATTCGTCCAGTGCGCATCGCATCAGGAAGGGGACGACCCGGCGTGCGACATCATGGAGTCGTGTCCGATTCGCGGACCGGTCCAAGTGATTCAGCATCGCCTTGAGGCCTTCCTGGCGGGGATCGTCCTCGCCGATCTGGCCGAACATCAATCCGGCGATAAGCGGGTCAATCTTTCGATTTCAACAAACCAGCAGCCGCCGACTGGCGGGACTGGTCAGCACCAGGCTGCGAACTAAGCGACGAACAGATAATCGTCGCACGATGTGGGATTTCGAGCAGGGTGCAATCCACCCGCTCATCGACGAATGGAGAAACGGCAATGATTGATCTGAGCGAACGAGCTGCCAGCGAAGTCAAGACGATTATCAAGGATCAGGATCTGAATCCGGAACAGACGTTCCTGCGCGTTGGCGTGAAGGGCGGCGGCTGCAGCGGGTTTTCCTATACGCTCGATCTGACGGAAACCAAGTACGACACGGATGAAATCTGGGATCGTCACGGCATCAAGGTCATCTGCGATCCCAAGAGCCACATTTACCTCGAAGGCGCGAACGTCGACTTCAAGGATGAACTGATGGGTCGCGGTTTCGTGTTCAACAATCCGAATGCGACGAGCTCCTGCGGTTGCGGCAGCAGCTTCAGCGCCTGAGTTGTCGGGATTGTCGCGCCGACGCGTCGTGTTGCGGCGTCGGTTGTTGAAGAAGAGGGCCTGCCGGCGAATCGCCGTGGGCCTGTGCGGTGACGGAGATATCGTCGCCGCGGGGAGTGTTTCCTTCCAATGAGTTCCGCATCCAACGATACGATCGCCCGCTGGGCGTCGTCGGAATACAAGTACGGCTTCGTGACGGACATCGAAGCGGACAGCGCGCCGCCGGGCCTCAGCGAGGACATCGTCCGTTTCATTTCCGCCAAGAAGAAAGAGCCGGATTGGATGCTCGAATGGCGGCTGAAGGCGTATCGTCACTGGCTGACGATGAAGGAACCGACGTGGGCCAATGTCCATTATCCGCCGATCGACTATCAGAAGATCGTCTACTACTCGGCGCCGAAGCGGGACGAAGACAAGCCGCAGAGCCTCGACGACATCGATCCGAAGATCCGCGAAACCTATGAGAAGCTCGGCATCTCGCTGAAGGAACAGGAAGTGCTCGCGGGTATCGCGGGAGCGAACGTCGCCGTCGACGCGGTCTTCGACAGCGTTTCCGTCGGGACGACCTTCAAGGACAAGCTCGCGGAGATGGGCGTCATCTTCTGCTCGATGTCCGAGGCGGTTCAGGAACATCCGGAACTGGTCAGGAAATATCTCGGCAGCGTCGTTCCGTATTCGGACAACTTTTTCGCGACGCTGAATTCGGCCGTCTTCAGCGACGGGTCATTCGTTTTCATTCCTGAAGGCGTGAAATGCCCGATGGATCTGTCGACCTACTTCCGGATCAACGCAGCGTCGACAGGCCAGTTCGAGCGGACATTGATCGTCGCCGAGAAAGGTGCGAGCTGCAGCTATCTCGAAGGCTGCACGGCGCCGATGCGGGATGAGAACCAGCTGCACGCGGCGGTCGTGGAGCTCGTGGCGCTGGATGATGCGTCGATCAAGTACTCGACGATTCAGAACTGGTATCCCGGCGATGAAGACGGGAAGGGCGGCATCTACAACTTCGTGACGAAGCGCGGCAAGTGCGCCGGTCGCAGTTCCCACATCAGCTGGACGCAGGTCGAAACCGGTTCGAGCATCACGTGGAAGTACCCGAGCTGCATCCTGCAGGGCGACAACAGCGTCGGTGAGTTCTACTCCGTCGCGCTGACGGGTCGCAAGCAGCAGGCGGATACCGGCACGAAGATGGTGCACATCGGCAAGAACACGAAGAGCTACATCATTTCAAAGGGTATCAGCGCCGGTCGCGGTCAGAACACCTATCGCGGCCAGGTGAAGATCCAGAAAGGCGCCGAGAACGCGCGGAACTTTACGCAGTGCGACTCGATGCTCATCGGTGACAAGTGCGGGGCGCACACGTTCCCGTACATCGAAGTGAAAAACGCCACGGCGCACATGGAACACGAGGCCACGACGAGCAAGATCGGCGAGGACCAGCTCTTCTACTGCAACTCCCGCGGCATCCCGACGGAAGACGCGGTCGGACTGATCGTCAACGGCTTCTGCAAGGAAGTCTTCAACGAGCTGCCGATGGAGTTCGCGGTCGAAGCGAAGAAGCTGCTTGAGGTATCGCTGGAAGGCAGCGTTGGGTAAAGATTCAAAATGACGCCTGGTGTCGCCAGGCAAGCGACAGTGAATGAGATTCAGAATTCGAAATCTCGGATTTGAAGTCAGGAAACACCAGTTGAGCCGGCGCGACAAATGACTCGCGGCTCGGGAACAGACATGCTCGAAATCAGAAACCTACACGCACGAATAGATGATCACGAGATTCTGAAGGGCATCGATCTCAAGGTCGGTCCCGGCGAAGTCCACTCTATCATGGGGCCCAACGGCTCCGGCAAGAGCACGCTCGCCTCGGTCCTCGCCGGCAACGAGAACTACGAAGTCACGGAGGGCGAGATCCTTTTCAACGGGAAGGACATACTCGAACTCGCGCCGGAAGAGCGGGCGTGGGAAGGCATCTTCCTGGCCTTCCAGTATCCCGTCGAAATCCCCGGCGTCGCCACGAGCTACTTCCTAAAGGCCGCACTCAACGCGATGCGCAAGAGCAAGGGCCTGCCCGAGATTGAGGCCGGCGAGTTCCTCGAGATGGTCCGAAAGAAGGCCGCCATGGTTGCGCTCGATGAGAAGCTGATGACCCGCGCCATCAACGAGGGATTTTCCGGCGGTGAGAAGAAACGCAACGAAGTCTTCCAGATGGCGATGATGGAGCCGAAGCTCGGCATCCTGGATGAGACGGACTCCGGGCTGGATATCGACGCCCTCAAGATTGTGTCCGACGGCGTGAATCAGCTTCGCGGTCCCGATCGGTCGTTTATCGTCGTGACGCACTATCAGCGATTGCTCGATTACATCGTGCCGGATTTCGTTCACGTGCTCGTCAACGGTCGCATCGTCAAATCCGGCGGCAAGGAGTTGGCGTTGGAACTGGAGAAGAAGGGTTACGCGAGCATCCTCGCCGAAGTCGGCATGCAGGAATCGCTGGCGTCGTAGGGAAATGCATGCGGTCGTGATTCGCATGCCTCGAACGGATACGCAGAAACAATGGCTGAGATGTTGAAAACGGACGCTGTTCAGAATCTCTGGCGGGATCGATACGCGGCGCGTTCGGAATCGCATTCAAATGATTGGCTTGCCGACGTTCGCGAGGCCGCCTTCGCTCGTTTCGAGGCGATGGGCTTCCCGACGACGCGCGACGAGGAATGGAAGTACACGAACCTCGCACCGCTGGAAGGCGTCAGGTTCGCGCGGCCTGTGCCGAACGTCGAGATTCCGGCCGACGTGTTGGAACCTTTCTTCTTTGACGGTGACGCGGGTTCGCGGGCCGTATTCGTCAACGGCGTTTTTCGACCTCAGTTGTCGTCGCTCGATCAATTGCCCGTGGGCATGCACGTCATGTCGTTGGCCGGCGCGATGGAATCGCATCGCAATCTGATCGAACCGCATCTGACGAAGCACGCCGACTATCGCGAAAGTGCGATCTGTGCCCTGAACACGGCGCTGTTCGAGGACGGCGCATTGGTGCATATCGATCGCGGCGTCGTGACGGATAAGCCCCTGCACATCGTATTCCTGTCGACGGGCGGGGATGTGCCGTCGGCAATTTTCCCGCGGAATCTCGTCATCGCCGAAGAAAACTCCAAGTCGCGGATCGTGGTGACATATGCGGGCGTCTGGTCCGGCATGTACATGACCGACGGCGTGACGGAGATCGTCGCCAAGGAAAACGCCGTCGTCGATCACTACCAGATCGAGCGGGAGACGACGGATGCATACCACCTGTCGACACGGCAGGTCTATCTGATGCGAGCCGGCAACGTCTCGTCGCATTCACTTGCCTTCGGCGGCCGGCTCGTCCGTAACGACATCAACGCGCTGCTGGATGGCGAAGGCGCGAACTGCATGTTCAACGGCCTGAGCGTGCTTCGAGAGTCGCAGCATGTGGACAACCATCTGCGCGTCGATCATGCCAAGCCGCACTGCAACAGCTGGGAGTTCTTCAAGGGCATCTACGACGAAAAGTCGCGCGGCGTATTCACCGGCCGGATCATCGTCCGGGAGGATGCACAGAAGACGGACGCGAAGCAGTCGAACATGAACCTCCTGCTCTCCCGCGACGCCATGATCGACACGAAGCCGCAGCTGGAAATTCTCGCCGACGACGTGAAGTGCACGCATGGTGCGACCGTCGGTCAGCTTGATGAGGATGCGATTTTCTATCTTCGATCGCGCGGCGTCAGTGAGGATGCAGCGCGAAGCCTGCTGATCTACGCATTCGCGGGCGAGAGTGTCGGCCAGGTGCGGATCGCATCATTGCGGGATAAGCTGCAGGAGTTGCTGTCGAGCCGCTTGGCCCATGGAGAATCGCTGACGTTCGGCCGACCTTTCGAATACAGCGACGATTTCGCGGATGCGGTTCGCTCGGCGGATCGCCGTCGCGAAACCTAGTCACTTGCCGCGGGGCGTCGGCTTCGCGAAGTGGATGCAATGGCGCGGGCGAGATCGCGTCAGAAAGACGACGGTTGATATGTCGGACCTGGACGTCCAATCAATCCGGAACGACTTTCCGATACTCCGGCGAACGGTCTACGACGGTAAGCGTCTCGTCTTCCTCGATTCGGCGGCGTCGGCGCAGAAGCCGCAAGCCGTGATCGATGCCGTCAGCCGGTATTACGAAACAACCCATTCGAACATTCATCGCGGCGCCCATGCTTTGGCGGCCGAGGCGACGGAAGCGTATGAAGACGCGCGCAAGAAGATCGCGCGGTTCGTCGGCGCTGCGCTGCCGGAAGAGATCGTCTTCGTGCGCGGTGCGACGGAAGCCATCAACCTCGTTGCCCAGACGTACGGTCGTGCGGGCATCGAGGAAGGCGACGAAATCCTCATTACGGAAATGGAGCATCACGCCAACATCGTTCCATGGCAGATGCTCTGCGAAGACGTCGGCGCGCGATTGCGCGTCGTGCCCGTCAACGATAAGGGCGAATTCGTTTGGGATGAGTTCGAGCGTCTGCTCGGCCCCCGGACGAAGCTCGTGGCCGTCACGCACGTCTCGAACACGCTCGGTACGATCAATCCCGTTCGCGATATCATCGAGGCGGCGCATCGTCAGGATGTTCCCGTGCTGATCGACGGCGCGCAGGCCGTTTCGCACATGCGTGTCGATGTGTCCGTGCTCGATTGCGACTTCTACGTCTTCAGCGGTCACAAGCTGTTCGGACCGACGGGCATCGGCGTTCTGTACGGCAAGGAGCATCTGCTCCGTGCGATGCCGCCGTACCAGGGCGGCGGGGCGATGATACGCAGCGTCAGTTTCGACAAGACGACGTTCGAGGATCCGCCCTACAAGTTCGAGGCGGGCACGCCGAACATCGCCGGTGCGATCGGGCTCGGCGTCGCAGTGGACTATGTCGAAAAGATCGGCATAGGACGCATCGGCGAATACGAGCATGAACTCGTCACGTACGGGCAGGAGAAGCTCCGCGCGATCGACGGCTTGCGCCTGATCGGAGCGGCGGACCAACACGCGAGCATTCTGTCGTTCGTCGTCGATGGAATTCACGCCGACGACATCGGCCGGATCGTTGATCGGGAAGGCGTTGCCGTCCGCGTCGGGCATCACTGCACGCAGCCCCTAATGAAGCGCTTCGGCGTACCGGCGACGGTTCGTGCGTCATTGGCCTTCTACAACACGAAGGAGGAAATCGACGTGCTCGTTGCGGCAGTGCGGAAGGCGATTCACGTCATGACGCGCACGTGTCCGATCGAGCGAGCGGAAGTGCGACCCTCGACGGAGTCGATCGAGCAGACGCAGGATCGAATCATCTCCGAGTTCAGCGCGATCACGGACTGGGAGGAACGCTACCAGAAGATCATCGATCTCGGCCGCCGACATCCGCATATTCCGGACGAGTACAAGCAGGACAAGTTCATCGTTCGCGGTTGCCAGTCGACCGTCTGGCTGCATGCCAGGGCGGAGAAAGACGGGCGCGTCACGTTTTCGGCCGAGAGCAACGCGATGATCGTCAACGGCCTGATTACGTTGCTGATTCGCGTGTATTCGGGGCGCACGACGGATGAGATCATCGAGACGCAGCCGCGGTTCATTACGGAAATCGGTCTAAGCACGCATCTGTCGCAGGCGCGGGCAAACGGCCTCGCGGCAATGTTGGAGCAGATTAAGAACTATGCACTCGTCCTGAAGACGGTCGCGGGCGCGCGTTAGGAGAAACCGGTCGCAGTGAGTCGGTGCCCCACCATGGACAATTGAGGTTCCAATACTGAGAATTGTGATCACAGACTTCAAATCTCATATTCGAAGACTGAGATTTCAAATTTCAAATCTGAAATCTCCAATCTGACACTCCGATGTCGAGATCTCAACCATCGAGAATTGCGAGACCGACGACTGCATTCAGGCAAGAGACAACTGACAACTGGATGCTGAACACTGACGACTGACGACAATGCCCAGCACGACCCCACCATCCGATCTCCAGAACAAAGTCCTCGACGTCCTTCAGACGATTCGCGATCCGGAAATCCCCGTCAACATTGTCGAACTGGGCCTGATCTACGAATTGACTGTCAACGATGCGGGGGACGTCTATGTTCGCATGACGCTGACGACGCCGAACTGCCCCGTGGCTGGCGACTTGCTGAAGGAAGTCGAGTCGAAAGTTGCGGCCGTCGATGGTGTGTCGAATTCAAAAGTCGATCTCGTTTGGGAACCCGTCTGGACGAAGGATCGCATGAGCGATGCGGCAAAGCTCGCCCTCGATATGATGGGCGGCGACCTGCCCGGTCAGAGCAAGAAGGACAAGTTCTTCAAACTGGGCCGGATCAAGTAGGGCGGACGCTTCGGCAACGCCTTCCCGCAATGCCCACGCACTTGTGAACTTTTTTGTGAGTTGCCGTCGCCGTCGGTAAACTCTCCGTTCCGGAAGTCACTTCAACGAACGGAGGTATCTCATGCGCTTTGTCTTACTTTCACTCGCCATATTGGCCGCCGGCTGCAACGGTCCTTTGACCAAGCCGATGATCGATCGGCTCGACGAGAATTCCCAGGCGAAGATCGACGAAGTCTGGGAGAACATGGTCGCGCCGCCCAATCAACTCGATCGCACGCTGCTGCTGGACGTCATCCTCTCGGCACAACTCTACCAGCACGGCGTCGATTCGATGAGGTTCGTGAGCGAGAAGACCGTCGGCGATGGGCTTGTCGTGATGGAGATCCGTTTCGATCGCGAGGATCCGTTGTTCGACGAGTTCAGCGTGAGCTATATCGATCGGCGCGGTCGCGAACTTCGGCGGGAGCGATACAGTCGCGACGATATCGACAAGGAAATCAACCTTCTCTTCGACGAGGCGGTCCATGTGAGCCCTGCGGAGAGCGATTCGGAAAGCGAATTGACTGAGGAATTGAAGCAGCGCCAGGCCGAACGTATGGAGCGGATGGAGGCGATTCAGTCAGTGCTTGAGCCGATGAAACGAAGCGACGTTGGCGAGACGGAATAAGTCGCTTCGGCGTCAGATCTTCATCGAGCCGTGCGGATCGAAGTCCGTGATCGAAATGCGCTCGCCGCTCTGTTGGCATTCGTCGCTTGCCGCCCAGAGAAACGCCGGCACCCAATGCTGAGGTGACGCCACGGGTTGCACGTCGTCGCCCATGCGACCGATGTCGATCGTATTGACGCGGATGTTCGTGCCCTTCAGTTCACAGGCGAGCAGCTTCGTCAGGCCTTCGACGGCGTGGCAGGCGACGAGATAGGCGCCGCGTTTCGCCTTCGTGTCGCGCGTCAGCGAACTCGTGACGTTGACGATGGCGCCGCTGTTCTGGCGTTTCATCCACGGCAGCGCTTCGCGGCAAACGAGGTACGGGGCCGTCGCATTGGTCGCGATCACGTCGCGCCACGGATCGGCCGGGTAATTCATGACGAGCTCGCGCGGTCCCGTGATGGCGGCGGCGTTGACGATCACGTCGATGCGACCGAAGCGATGCACGACGCGATGAATCAGACGCACGACGTTTTCCTCGTAGCGCAGATCGCAGGGGATGATCGCCGTATCGTCGATATGATTGGCCAGAGCGATTTCAAGATCCGGCAGGTTCGCCATTCGGCGCACGCACAAGGCCAGCCGGGCGCCGGCCTGAAGGAACGCGTCGACGAGATGCCGGCCCATCGCGCCGGTCGAGCCGGTCAACAGGACGACTTTTCCCGAAATTGACGCATACTTCTGACTCACGGCGTACCCTTGAAAAGCGGGCGGAAGTCGGTCGACAAGTCAGGATCATAACGGCCGGACCGGATTCGATCCAAGGACGCGAACCATCGAAAACATCGTGCTCCGAATCCAACGATGCACCTGTGCGCCTTGGGCGATCGGTGAGATTTCGCGACTTCTCGCCGACCTCAGGAGGATCCTCCGCCAACTGCATTGTTCGAATTGCTGGTTTGAGGCATGGTCCGCCCCAAACTATACTGACCGGCAATGAGACTTGGGATTGATACCGGACGCGCGGGTGCCGTTTGTCTGTCGGTATGAGGGCGATTGATGCCGCACGTGAACATGATCGAACGGGACCTGGCGGCGCTGGTGGTTGTGGACGTCCAGTCGAAGATGCTCGCCGCAATCGGCAGCGATCCGGTGGCCGGCGTTATCGATCGCTGTCTGCAACTGATTCGCACGGCGCAGCTGTTTGAGCTGCCTATTTTCCTGACGGAGCAGTATCCCCAGGGGCTCGGTCATACGGATGAACGGGTCAAGTCGGCACTGTCGGAACTAGACCGCGTCTTCGAGAAAACGACGATGAGCTGCTGGCGGGATGCGGCGTTCTCTGATGCGCTGCAGAAATCCGGACGGGAACACATCATCGTTTGCGGTGTGGAATCGCACGTGTGCATTCAGCAGACGGTGCTGGACTTGCTGCGGGTGGATTACGTACCCTTCGTGCCGGTCAATGCCGTCGCGTCGCGATTTGATTTCGATAAGGTCGCGGCGCTGGAGCGGATGCGGACGGCAGGCGCGGAATTGACGACGTCCGAGGCGCTGGTCTTCGAACTCGTCGAGCGCTGCGACGACCCGAGATTCAAGGATGTCCTGAAGCTGGTGAAGTGACGCATGGCGTGGGATGACGACAACGATCTTCCGCTTCCCCAGGATATCGACGCGGGGTACGACGACGATCTCGAAGAGATGGAGTGCCCATCGTGCGGGGCCCGCGTGGTCGAGGACGCACAGAAATGCCCCGCCTGCGGCGATTGGATAACGCCGGTCGAACCGCGCGGCGCGTTTTCAAAGAAGTGGTGGCTGGCGATCGCCGTGCTGCTCATGTTGTATGCGATGGTTCGATTCATCTGGTAGGCGCTTGTCGCGTCGGCGCGTGTGCGGTCTAATCATGCCCTTCCAGCCAAGGTGAATCGTGACGATGGAGCGCGGCGGAATGTCCGAGAAGGTCCGTGCACGGAAGATATCGATGCGTCCGCGGATGGGCTGGCGAGAGTGGATCTCGCTTCCGGACTTGGGCATCGAGCTGATCAAGGCAAAAGTCGATACCGGCGCCAGATCCTCCAGCCTGCACGCCTTTGACATCCGAGTCATGCGACGACGCGGCGGCGACCTGATCCGATTCAAGGTTCATCCGATTCAGCGCAGCAATCGAAAAGTCGTGGAGGCCGTCGCACGTATTTTGGATGAGCGTAGGATACGCTCTTCGAGCGGACATGCGTCGATGCGATACGTGATCGAGACGGACGTGGAAATCGGCGGCGAACGCTGGCCGATCGAGTTGACGCTGACGAATCGTGATGAAATGGGCTTTCGCATGTTACTCGGCCGGCAGGCGATTCGTCGGCGATACGTCGTCGATCCGGGATTGAGTTATCTCGCCGGCGAGGCGCCCGCGAAATTCAAACGCAAATCGCAGCGAACAGACCCAACGAAAGGTCGCGATTCATGAAGCTCGCCATTCTCTCACGAAATCCCAAGTGCTACAGCACGGCTCGCCTGCGGGAGGCGGCCATCGCTCGCGGCCACTCGGCACGTGTCCTCGACACGCTCAAGTTCTCGATGACCGTCGAGCAGGAGGACCCGGGGCTCAAGTACAAGGGCCGTACCGTCGGACATTGCGACGCGGTCATCCCGAGAATCGGCGCGTCGGTGACATTCTACGGCACGGCCGTCGTGCGACAGTTCGAGCAAATGGGGACGTTCACGCTGAACTCGTCGCACTCGATTTCGATTTCGCGCGACAAGCTCCGATCGCTCCAGGCGCTGACGCGACACAGCATCGGAATGCCGCCGACGGCGTTTGTGCGTGAGAAGGGCGATGTGCTCAAGGCGATCGAGCAGGTGGGCGGCGTGCCCGTGATCATCAAACTGCTCGAAGGAACGCAGGGCATCGGCGTGATTCTTGCGGACTCCGTCAGCATCGCGGCGGCCATCATCGAGACGCTGCACAGCACGCGACAGAACGTATTGATTCAGAAGTTCGTCGCCGAGAGCAAGGGGAAAGATGTTCGCGCGTTCGTCGTCGGCGATCGCGTCGTGGCGGCGATGCGGCGCGTCGCACAGGGCCAGGAATTTCGAAGCAATGTGCACCGCGGCGGTATGGCACAGAAGATCGATCTCGATCCGGAGTATGAAAAGACGGCGGTTCGCGCGGCCCAGATCATGGGTTTGCGCGTGGCGGGCGTCGACATGCTCGAAGGCGCCGATGGACCGAAGATCATGGAAGTCAATTCATCGCCGGGGCTGGAGGGCATCGAAACGGCGACGGGGCTCGACATCGCCGGCGAGATCATCGGTCTGATCGAGGATCGCGTGATGTTTCCGGAAGTGGATCTGCGTCAAAGGCTGACTTTGAGCGCGGGTTACAGCGTCGTCGAATTTCCCGTGACGGCGGAGTCGGAGCTCGTGGGAAAGACCATTGTCGATACGGGTTTGCGAGAGCGCGACGTCGTCGTACTTCAGATCGATCGAAACGGCGTCATCATTCCGAATCCGAAACACACGCGCGAAGTCATGGCCGGCGACAAGCTGCTCTGTTTCGGCAAGGCGATTACGCTGCAGAGCCTCGTCCCGCCGCGATCGCCGCGAAAGCAAAAGCGCCGCAAGGTCCGGAAGTTGCCGCCCGCGGATGCGGCGCAGTAGTGGGAAAGCGTAATGACGAAGAAGAAGGTCTTTCGGATCGCGGGAGAGACAATTCAGCTGGGCGAGACCCGCGACCTGAAGCTCAAAATCAGCGAGCAATTCACGGGCGATCCCGTGGGCGTACCAATCCGCGTCATGCGCGGCAAGAAGCGGGGGCCCACTCTCTTTGTGACGGCGACCGTTCATGGCGATGAACTGAACGGCATGGGCGTGATTCATGAGATCATGTACGGCGCGCAGCTGGAGCTTGTCGCCGGAACTCTGATCCTTGTCCCCGTCGTCAACGTCTTCGGCATCGAAACGCAGAATCGGTACATGCCCGATCGGCGAGATCTGAATCGTTTCTTTCCCGGTTTCAAGAGCGGAAGTCTGACGAGTCGCGTCGCGTACCTCCTGTTCGAAGAGATCGCGAGGAAATCCGACTTCGGGATCGAACTGCACTCGGCGGCGCAACCGCGCACGAACTTTCCGAACATTCGAGGCGATCTGAAAAACGCGGACGTGCGGCGGCTCGCCTGGGCGTTCGGTTGCGAACTGATCATTGACGGCAAGGGTCCGGACGGATCGTTCCGGCGAGAAGCGACGAAGGCCGGCTGCCCGACGATCATTCTTGAAGCCGGCGAACCGCTGAAAATCGAACAAGAGGCCGTCGAAGTTGGCGTGCGCGGCGTGAACAACGTATTGCGTGAATTGGGTATGGTCGCCGGCGAGCCCGTTCTGCCGGCCTATCAGGTGCGCATTTCCCGCTCGACATGGGTCCGCGCCGAAGTCGGCGGCATCCTGCGATTTCACGTCAAACCGGGCGATCCGGTTGAACAGGGCCAGCGCATCGCGACGAACGCCAGCGTCTTCGGCGAACGGCAGAACATCCTCGAGGCGCCATGCGACGGAATCGTTCTGGGCATGACGACGCTGCCGATGGTCAAACCGGGCGAGCCCGTCTGTCACATTGCGGTCCCGTCACGATCGCTCAAGTCATTGCGGCTCGCGGCCGCGCGCGTGACGGGCGCCGGCAAGAAAAAGCGAATCCGCGCCGGCGCGCTGGTGCAGAATCTGGCCCGCTCCGAGACTGAGACGATGCCGGGCCGCGGCACGTTTGCGAAGGAGCAGCGAAAGGAAAGCTGACGACTGATCTTATTTGTATGCGATGTCGACACTCGCCACTTCGCCGACTGTTATCCTTACGCAGCTCAGAACAGCGTAATTCTCTTTCGGGTCATTGACCTGTATTTCGTATTCGCCCGCATGAAGTGAACGGTCGATGCAAAAGCGACCTTCTGAATCAGTCGTCGCGTAGGAAGCGCAGCCGTTCAGATCCATGATTCCCATCACGCGCAGGTCAAGGCCGGCAGCCGGCATCGTACCATCGCCTGACATGATCGAGCCCCTGAGGCGACCGCCGGGTGTCAGCCGCAAATCTCGATAATATGTGCCCGGCTCGAACGGAATCTGAAAGTCCCACCAATCCTGTTTGTCCTCGGCTACATAGTCTTGATGGCTGATCCGCATGCCGAAGCAGTTGCGCCAGGTTCTGGTGCCATCGACGGATTCGACCTGCTGAAAATAGCCATTCGGGACAGGGTCGAAGCGGTAGATACCATCGTCGTTCGTAACGGCGGAGCCTGCTTCCCAGCGCGTGGCAACGCCGCCCATGAGCATGATTTTGACGCCTGCGAGCGGTCGGCCCAGCTCGTCAGTCACGCGGCCTTCCAGGATGACGGATGGATTCTTTTCACTGCTGGGTGTAGATGCCGTCTGCAGATTCTGGGTCGCCAATGCGACGAGGAAAGCGCCGATTGCCTTGGAAAAATACTTGACCATGCTGCGACTCCGAAGCTGGGTTCACCAACGCGCGGACCGATGCCGCGACAATGATGAGATGGCCGATCGCAGCCGATTGTTCCCGCAACGAGCCAAAAAAGTGAGCCGATACGCCGAAAACCTCGCTCGACACTGTCCGAACTCGTGTGTGCGATCACCGAACGCGGCGAATCACGCCGATCACGACGCCCTGGATCTCGACATTTGTCGAATAGATCGGCTCGTATTTCGGATTTGACGGCTGCAGCCGGATGCGGCTCTTCTCTCGGTAATACCGCTTTAGCGTGACTTCGCCCTCATCCAGGTATGCAACGACCATCTCGCCGTTGTAGGGCGTCTTGCGGTTTTCGATCACGACGTAGTCGCCCTCGTCGATGTGATCCTCGATCATGCTGTCGCCCTTAACCTCCAGCGCGTAAACGCCGTGCGGCGAGTCGAACATCGCGTCCAGATTCAGCACTTCGCGGTTCTCGACCGCCTCAATCGGCGCACCGGCGGCAATACGACCTTCGAGCGGGATGCAGCCGGGGCGCTCGTCCGGCAATTCAAGATGATCAGCCAGCAGCAAAGAGCGAGCCTTGTGCTTCTCCCTTCGAAGCAGACCTCTTTCTTCGAGCGTCGTGAGGTGCTCGAAGACTGTGACCTTGGAGATGCCCAGCACTTCGGCGATCTCGTCGTACGTCGGGGAATAGCCATGCTTGTGTTGGTAGTCCCGGACGTACGTCAGGATTTCGGTCTGACGCGGCGTGGCGGGCCGCGTCAGCTTCGGCTTTCGCGTGCGAGGGCGCCCCGTCTTTGCGGATGCGGGCTTCGTTTCTGACGCTGCGGCTCTGCGGGCGGTCGGTTTGCTGGCTTTCGGTGGCATTACGAGACTCCATGCGGTCGGGCCAGGCACGCCCGTTAAGACCGGCAGGCCCCAGCAAGAGCAGGGGAGCCGTGCCTCGACGGGCGGCCTCGGCCGCGTCCTTGACCTGTTCGCACTCCGCCGCGGCAAAGGCGGATTGCGAGGAGGCGACATCGTCTGTCCACGAGACGCGGACCCATTGCGACAACATCGCTTCGAGGCGGCGGCGAAGTCGAGCGAACATCGATCGAATTCGCGCGGCAGTGATCGGCGGGAACATCACGGCCGGACCAGGCGACGACATCGCCAGTTGCGCCATGCCGGGGCTGAGTTCGGCGGGCGCGGCGGCATCGTCTTCACGAAGGGTCCAGGCCTGACGGTAATCTCCGCCGGGACCTGTCAGACAAAGCGGCATTTCAAGGGCTGCGGTTCGCATTGGCTTACTCACCTTCCACGTTGAGGTTTGCGTTCCCCTTGGGCTCGGTGATGCCGCAGTCCGGCGTTACTGCTTCGTCACCTATGAGGCTATCCTAACAACGGCCGAACGTCAACCCGAACGTTAGGCGAATTCGGGGAATTTTAGGGGTGCGGATTCCGGATGGTGGGCCTGCAAGCGGTCTCAGCATTGAGTTGTGGCGTTACTCGGAGGTAGAATCTGCCGGAAGCGGCGCCAATCTGCTCGCGTCGGCCGGAGCTAGCCGCCGGGACTCAAGCTGGAGAGAAGAACACAATGCACGCCCGAATCCTCGTTCTCGCGTTCGCCATATCGCTTTCGTCAATGTTGAGTTCGTCCGCTGCCGCGGAGCCGACGCTCATTGACGTCAAAAAGCAGATCAGCAGGAAGCTGGGAAACATACAGACGCTTCAATTCAAAGTGAAGATTGTCAAAGGTCGGGAGTTCGAAGTCGTCGGGCATCAATACACAGGGCGGTATGAAACGAATGGCGTCGTCAAGCTCGAGCGACGGAAGAAGGGGATGGTAAGTCGCTACGAACAGAAGACTCGAATGGAAGATCTCGAAAAGGGTACGCCCATACCGCTCGAGAACGAGTTCGAGACCGTCACGATTACGGATGAGGAGCTCACATATCACGCAAGGCGGGATAAAGTCATCTTCGAGGAGGGGGAATTCTGGGGTGATTGGCAACACCTGAAACGGGAGCGTGCGGTCGACGTCAATTTGCTGGACCCGAAGAGCCGGTATCCGAAGGAAATGTACGAGGCAGAACTCCGGCCGGACGAAGTGGTGGATGGAAAGAAGGTGTGGGTCATTGAGTTCAAACCGAAAGCGTCCCCATCCGACGACGACCCGGTTCAGATACGAGTCTGGTTCGATCAGGAGACGGGGCTCGAACTCAAGAACCTGGAAACATACAAGAATGAGAAGACAAAAGAGACGCGTACGTTTTCCGAATTCGTGATCAACGCCAAGATTGACCCGAAGGAGTTCAAATTCGAACTGCCCGAAGGCGGAAATCTCGTCGACCTGACTGGTCTCTAAGTCGTGGCGGAGATTCCCGCGCAGCGACTTGCCGTTTCGCGTGACGGCATACCGACTTCGCATGCTTGCGACTCCTTTCCGCCTTGCAAAACGGGCGTTTACAACGTGCGATCGCCACGTACCGGCGGCCCCTATACGATTGATTCCCCCTTTCCTACAATGCTCCGCATACTGAATCAGGGGGCTGAAACGCCAATAGAGGATTGCACTGATGACACGCAACGACGACTCGCCCATCGCTCGACAGGACCCGGAGATCTGGAAGGCTTTTGTCGCTGAAGAGGAGCGCCAGCGCAACACGCTCGAGCTGATCGCCAGCGAGAACCACGTCAGCCCGGCCGTCCTTCAGGCCGCCGGCTCGATCTTCACCAACAAGTATGCCGAAGGCTATCCGGGTCGCCGCTACTACGGCGGCTGCGAAAACATGGACATCGTCGAGTCGATCGCCATCGATCGCGCCAAGCAGCTGTTCGGCTGCGATCATGCCAACGTGCAGCCTTCCAGCGGCAGCCAGGCGAACCAGGCTGTTCTGCTCGCGGCGATGCTGCCGGGATCGCGCTTCGCTGAGGCGGAGCAGCGGGAGAAGAATCCGGATCAGCCGGTTCGCACACCGGGCGATATGATTCTCTCGCTGCATCTCGATCATGGCGGCCATCTCTCCCACGGCAAGAACGTCAACATCAGCGGCAAGTGGTTCCGCGTGACGCACTACGGCGTCGAGCGCGAAACGGGCCGCATCAACATGGATGAAGTCGCGCGGCTTGCGCGGGACTGCAAGCCGAAGATGATCATTACCGGCGCGTCGGCATACAGCCGCACGTGGGAGTGGGACAAGTTCGCCGAGATCGCGCAGGAAGTCGGCGCGCTGCTCATGGCCGACATTGCGCACATCGCCGGTCTCGTCGCCACGGGCCTGCATCCCAGCCCGGTGCCCGTTTGCGACTTCGTCACGACGACGACGCACAAGACGCTGCGGGGACCGCGAGGCGGTTTGACGATGTGCAAGGCCGACTGGCAGAAGAAGATCGACTCGGCCGTCTTCCCGGGCATGCAGGGCGGGCCTTTGATGCACATTGTGGCGGCCAAGGCCGTCGCCTTCGGCGAGGCGCTGAAGCCGGAGTTCAAGAAGTACCAGCAGCGCGTGATTGAGAATGCCAAGACGCTGGCAGAGTCGCTCGTGAGCCGCAAGCTGAACATCGTTTCCGGTGGGACGGACAACCATCTGATGCTGGTCGACCTGCGAGACGGCTTCCCGACTGTCAGTGGTGCGATGGCCGAAGACTGGCTCGGCAAGGCGGGCATCGTCGTCAACAAGAACATGATCCCGTTTGACGAACGCAAGCCGATGGAAACCAGCGGACTGCGCCTCGGCACGCCTGCGCTGACGACGCGGGGAATGGGAATCGACGAGATGCGGAAGGTCGCGGACCTGATCGTGCGCGTGCTCGGCAGCGAAGGCGATGCGAAAGTCGCCGAGAGCGTGAAGGCGGAAGTGCACGGCATGTGCGAGCAGTTCAAGCTGCCGCATGCGTGAGTTTTCAGTCGTCGGTTGTCAGTTGTCAGTGCCGTGGGTCGGGTCGTTGACCCGAAGCGAATGGTCTGCGGGCGCGTAGGTCGGGGCATCAACCCGACGCGAATTTCTGCGGCGCGTCGGCGGTTGGTGGCATTCTGAAGCTCGACGTTTTCGTGCAACATCGTTTGCACGGGATAATTCCTTTCATCGCAACGCGTTAACCTGTTTTGCATTGATTTGTGCCCCCCGCAAAATGGTGCAAATTGTGCAAAATTCTGGAATGGGATCGCGGACTCGGGGGATCCTGGGTTCGAGCGTCTGACATGCGGCGGGGCCGGCGTTTTTTTCAGCGTGCAAACGGGCGCAAAGTGTCGCAAACTCTCGCAAATTCTCCCGAGTTTGAGGGCGGGGGCGATGGGGCGGGTTGATTCGTGTGTCTGCAACATGGCAATAGGGAGGCTTGGTCGGCGCTACGCGAATAATGAGGGATCAAGGATTCCAGGGATCGAGGGATCCAGGGATCTGGTGAACGAGCTCGCGCGGTTGGCGTTGCCCGTTGCGAGCCAACGGGTCGTTGGTGATATGATCGACACGTGTGGTCGGCAAGCGGGAACGCACATTGTCGTGTCAGCTTGATTAACAGGGGTCGGTTTAATGCCATTCTACACGTTCTGCGGACGCGAGGATCTTCCGACAGAGCCGAAGGGGCTGATGGACTGGGCCCACGCGTTGAGCAACTTCGCGGTAATGGGTTGTACGCTCGTCATCTGCATTCTGACGCCTGCACCGGCGTCGCCCGGCGATGCCGTTTTTCGAACATTCGTTCTCGTCTTCATCGTGCTCGTGTCGGTGTATGTGCTCGTCGGCAAGTGGCGGCTCCTGCGCCAGGTTCGCGCGGAGAGACCGGCCATCCGCGGTTACAGCGAACTTCGTTGGAAGTTGAAGATCAGCTACTCCGACGCTGACAAGATGCTGGCATTCGTAGGCGTGATGGTCATGCTGCCGATTCCCTTTTTCGATCTTAGTCGGGCGGAGGTGATGACCGTCTTTCTGATCGGCCTTGTGTTTGTCATCCTCGCCGGCATTTCCTGGCATGTGACGAAAGCATGCCCGGCTTACATTCCGCCGGCAGCGCGGCGCGGGTTTCCGGTGGCGCCTGTTCCTGACGACGAAAGCGATGAGCGGGAGTAGGGGGCGAGGGATCCAGAGGATCTGGTGATTTCGTGATTGAGTGTTCGGGTTGGCGCGGGCGAGTGGGGCGACGACTGCGGATGCGGGCGATCCGGGGTGCGTTGGGTGGCGCGGGGGGCTATCGTTGGCGTGATACGTGCGGTGATTCGTCGGTGCTCGCGTGGACGCGTGTGCTTCTCACACACCGGGTGACAGGAGGTGTCAGCGGTGGCTGGAAAAATGCCATGCGTTTGTCGGGACCGTGCACCGTTGGTTGTCGCTGTGCATTCGCAGGTGTCAAGGGGGCGGCTGCCGTGATTGGGTGAATCGGCGATCGAGCAAAGGACTCGACGGTCGTGCGTGTTCGTATCATCGCGCCCCCATCCCTGAAGGGATGGGCCACCCGGCCGAGGCTGTCCTGGAATTGTGTTGCCTTTCAGGGCTAAACCCGAGGAAGAAACTCCAACCACGGGTTGCGCTCCGACCGCTACGCGGTCTCCGCTCCACCCGTGGCTAAGATCTGTCGCTCCTTCGGAGCTGTCTTGGCCTTGGAAACACTGGCGTTTTCATCGGTTCTGCAAATCTGAAATCCTCTCTGAAATTCCCGGACAGCGTCGGGCAAGCCGCCTGTGGCACCGGGCTAGTTCACTAGCGCCTCCATGAAGGGCTGGACGTCGCGACCGTCCAACAGCCCGTCGTCGTTGAAATCGGCATTGAGGATTTCGCAATCCGGGTACTGTGCGTCGAACGCGGCGGGATCCAGCAACGCGTCAACGAATGCCAATACGTCTTGCTCGGAAGAAGCGCAGTCACAATTGACGTCGGCAATGTCGGCACCGGCGACAATGCTCACAACTGCTTCGCTGTTCGACAACGAAACGTGTACGGACCTTCCGCTGAGGTTGCACGGAACGTCCAGGTGATCAAACGCACCGATCAGTTCGTTGGGAACGAGATTGCGCAGCAGGACACTGAACTGATCGCCGATCTGGGGATCAAAGCCCTCGACGAAGCGGATTCGCAGCGTCCCGGCGGGGGTGAAGTCGTAGACCCAAATCAAATCATGGTCATCGCCCGCGTCATAGCCGCCAATATCAATCTGAATCACGCTATCGGGGCCGCATTGAAGGCCGCCTTGCGTTCGAAAGAAACCGGTGGCGTCGATCGCATCGCCGGGTGAAATGACAGCGCCGAAATTCTGCACGAGGCCGCTGACGACGGCGCCGTGGCCGAGCATCTCGCCGCCGTGGAGCTCCACAAGACTCGCGGCAAGGTCGCCGGTCAGCGTGGTCGTGCCGGCGGTCTGAACGTATGCCCCAGTGCGCGTGAGGCCCGCGCCCAATGCGACGTTGACCGTTCCCGCATTCGTGAAGTTGCCGTTCACGATGTTGAGTGACGTCTCCACCTCGATGGTTCCGTTATTGAGGAAGCCCTGTCCGCTATCGGGAGGATCGATCACCATCGGAAGGCTCTGATTCGCGAGAACCGCGCCGTCGTTTGTGATGTGCAGGACGTTCGCCCCCAGGATGCCCGAACCGCGAATGGTATGCCCAGTGTCATTCACCAGAATTGGAAGGGTCGGCGCCACAACAGCGGTAACGTAGTTTGCGAAGTTCGCGTTGTTATTGAGTTCGATGGCGCCGGTTCCGGTGACAGTCACGCCGGATGGGGAAGCGATGAAATTCGTCTTGATTGCGCCTGAACCGACGCCGTTCAGCTGAATCAAGCCGTCGTTGGTGATCGCGCCTTCGTAGGTGATGCTCTCGGCATTGTCGTGCCGAAGCAGGCCGGTCAGGTGGACACCCTTGAGCGTGGATCCGTTGCCGCTGAAGGCGGCGGTGGGATCGGCCTCGAGTGGACCACCGTTGATGGTGGAGCTGTTGATATTCACGGTGGCCGTGTCGAGCGCCTTGATGACGCCGCCCGTGTTGTCGAGATCGGTGCCGTTGATATTCAGGACGCCGGCGCCGCTGGCTTGAATGACGCCGGTATTTACATTGGTTCCCGCCGCGCAGTCGAGATTGATGGGCACGGCGTTGTTGGCGTCGATCAAACCCTGGTTGGTGAGGTTGATCAGGTTGGTTCCAAGACTCATCGAACCGCGAATCGTGTGGGTTGCGCTGTTCACGAGCATCGGCGGGGTCGGCAGAACATCAGCAATGAAGTAGTTCGCGAAGTTCGGGTGGTTGTTGGCTTCAATCGCACCCGGGCCCGTCAGCGTGACGCCGGTTGGGGAAACGATGAAATTCGTCTTATCGGCGCCGGAGCCCGTGCCGTTCAACTGAATCGTACCGTTGTTGACGATCGTGCCCTGATAGATGAAGTCCTCGGCGTTGTCATGCCGCAGCAGGCCGTTGAGCGTGACGTCCTGAAGCGTTGAAGCCGTTCCGCTGATGGCCGCGCCCGCGTCGGTCTCCAACAGTCCGCCGACGATGGTCGACGAATTGATGTTGACGGTCGCCGTGTCCAGCGCCGCGATCACGCCATCGCTGTTGTCGATAACGGAACCATTGATGTTCAGCGCGCCGACGCCGACCGCCTGAAGCGTGCCGGCGTTGACATTCGCGCCGACAGCTAGGTCGAGGTTCATGGCAAAGCCGTCGCTGGCTTCAATCACACCATTGTTCGTCAGCGTGAGCGTGTCGCCGCTGAAGGTTCCGCCGCCGCGGATGGTGTGCAGTTCGCCGTGGGTGAGGTGCGGCGGCGTACCGCCGGTAATGCCGAGCAGGCGGTTGTTGCCTCTGTTGCCGATCTCAATTGCGCCGCTGCCTTCCAGAGACATCGATGACGTCAGGAGTATACCGTTGTTCGTAGAACCGAACGTGGCGTTCCACGCAATAAGTCCATCATTCACAATGGGGCCGACCGCGATGCTCAACGTTTGACCGGCGTTGATGAACAGCGTATCGCCGGCGCTGATCGTGAGCAGATCGATCGTGGGTGATAGATTCACTGCGACGACGGCATCGGTTCCGGTGCTGTCGTCGATCCTGACGTGATAGGTGTTTCCGCCGGCGCCATTGTTGGGCACGACGGCGGGCAACCAGTTGCCGGCGCCGTTCCAATTACCGGATCCGACATTCCAGACTGCGTCCACCTGGGCGGCGGACGAAGTCGTGGCAAACACGGGTATTCCGGACAGTACACACGCAACGATTCCGAAGACGCACCGACGCGAATTCATTCGTAGGCTCCTTCAACTAGATCAGGCAGTTGGTAACAGTGGGATTCGAACGGTTCCCCCGATGAGGCGATATTAGCGAAACGCAAAATCCGGGACAAGCATTTCTGCCATTGTTGTCAGTCGTGCCAGGTCGGAATGACAGAGTGTTGGCGAACCGATGTGCGACGCATATTCAACTCTACGGCCGGCGATGATCTTTTCATATATCTATGAATGTCTCATTTGTAATGCCTATCGTACCAGAGCGTGCCCCCTGCGCCAGTTCTCCCAATGCGCGATTGGTGGGAGCGACGGTTAGTAATACGATGGCGGTCCGCACGAACACGACCGAACTCAGAGGCTTTCAGCTGGGAAGCGCCTTCCGGTTCGATGCCGTGATATTGACAGTCATCAGTCGTCGGAACGGAAACCACCTATCCACGCGATACAGGCGTGCCGGTCCGCTCACGGGCGACACAGGCCTGTTCAGTGGCCACATTTCGGCCCGTCAAAGCCAAATCCTACCTCAGTACTTCCAATTGTCTCCGTAAGGAGTGGAATCTCCGCCGCGGCCGGTGGCCATTTCGCGGCGGAAACTCAGGCTTCTCCCGTCAAAGTACCCGGATCGGGGTCGGACCTGCCACACAATGCCGCGAACATTGCTTTTTTTTGGAAGGGAAGAATGTTGCCATGGGAATGCGAGGCGGCTGGCCCGAAGTGGGGCGGTGCTTTCGCTGCCGTACTATTTGAGAGCAGAGACATCCCGCCTATGAGGTTTGCCGGGCTTCGGCGGTGAATACACTCCGAATCGAAGCCCCCAGGCTGAGACAGCATATTGCAAAATAAGCGCCAAAGAACCAAAGCCAGCTCCCCAGAGTGCCGTCGAGGCGCCATCGGCTCCAGACGACGGCGATGCCGGAGGCGATACACCAGAGGGTTATGCAGATTATTTTGAGTGACCGCTGGTTCACTTGGATGCTCATGACCAGGTGGGCCAATGATCCGCGGTGCGGACCCTGCAATCAAGTCGCCGTCCGCCTGCCCAGCAGCGGGGGATCGTTAAGGAGCACCCGCCGAGATTGGGTGAATCGGCGATCGAGCACAGGTCTCGACTGTGGTGCGTGTTCGTATCGTCGCGACCCCATCCCTGAAGGGATGGGCCACCCGGCACTTGGCGGTTTCTCGTTTCTGCACTGCTCACAGAGCAGTGGCACACACTTCGAGGATTGGAATGCCGTACGGTTGGCATGGTGGCTGTGCGGGTGGTGGGGCGCGGAGAGACCGGCGCGAGTTTCCGGTGTTGCGAAATTGACTCGCCGCATTTTCGGTTCATATACTCGATGTTGAGTCAATCAACGTAGAGAAAGGAGAACATCATGGGAAGTCTCTGGAGATTCCGCGCGCTGTGCGGCGCGTTGGCAATGGTTTCAATCTGTGCGAGTGCCGCAGCCAATGGGTCGTTTCCGGCCGAGTTCGCACACCTGCTCCCACCGCAACTTGACGAAATAGGCGAGATCACATTGACCGGCGGCGGCGGACCGCGGGGCGGCGGACTGTTGCTCGTCAAGTGTACGGGCGAGGGCGGCGCGTTCACGACGATTCAGTCGGCCATTGATGCCGCTGTCGACGGCAATCTGATCGCGGTCTTTCCGAACGACTGCACAGAAGACGGTCGCTGGCACGAGAACATTGACTTTCTCGGTAAGGCGATCGTGCTGAAGAGCGCCGGCCTGCTCGATCCAACAGTCACGGGGGAAACGATCATCGACGGCGATGCGGCTGGGCCCGTTGTGCGATTCGTGAATGGGGAGTCGTCATTCAGCGTGATGGACGGGTTTACGATTACGAATGGTCAGAGCGTTGATACGCAGATCGGCGGTGGCGTTCGATGCGTCGATTCGGCGCCATCGATCCGGCGATGCGTGTTTCGGGAAAACGTCGCCTATCGCGGCGGCGGGATTGGTGTGCGCGGCGGCGGGACCATCATGATCGACAGTTGCCGGTTCATGGGCAATGTCGCTACGGGCGATGGGATCGACGGATCCGCGGCATACTTCGAATATCCCGGGTCACCGATCCTTTTCGATTGCGAGTTTGAGCAACATGGCGATGTGGTTGTGGGGATCAACCGCTTTACGCAGGAGTTTCTCGACTGTTCGGGCATTGGCGGCTGCGGCCTGGTCATCTCCTGCGAGTTTCGCAATAACAACGCGGCGACGCTTTTCCGCGGGAACGGGGCGACGCTGGTCGGCTGCACGTTTGCGGAGAATTCCGGTGTATGCGCGCAGGGGGCGCGGATAGAGATCCGAGATTCGCGGTTCGAGGCGAACACGGGCGGGGCTTCCATCGTGTCCTCGACGTTTTCCGTGATCATTGAACGATCGGATTTCATCGGCAATGTGGATGTGCGGCGTGTCGTCGGGAGCTCACCGCTCATTTCGACGTTCGATATCCGGGGGTGCCGGTTTATCGATAACCAAGCGGATTATCTGCTGGAGTTCAGCGGCGGGGGCAGCATCGAAGACACTGAATTCCTGGACAATGTGACAGATCAATACGCCGTGAGATCAATCAGCGGCGAATTCGCGATGGACCGATGTCGTTTCGAGAGGAATCGCGTCATCGAGTCGCTCAATTCGATAATTCTGGCCCTGGTTTCCAGTGATCGGCTGGGGTTGATTCGAAATTCGCAGTTCCTGAACAATTCGCCCGGCCCGATCTCGGGGAGCTGCGTGGGCATCACCGGCCCGGCGTATATGGACAGCTGTCTTTTTGTCGGCAACATCCACGACGGATTCGGCACGCCGTTCAGTACGCAGGACGGCGTTGTGACGAACTGCACTATCGTGGGAAATCGAACGGTGTTCGGCGCCAGCGGTCTTGATGCCGCGGAGGTGACGAACTGTGTTGTCTATGGCAATCGCAGTATCCATCCGACGAGTCCGCGGCCGCAGGTGATCGCCGATTCGCTGAGTTACTCAGTTGTGGAGGATGCAACGGGCGGCGTCGGCGTGTCGAATGCCGATCCGCGTTTCGTGGACTTCGGTCACTGGGACGACATGGGCACGCCGGCCGACGCATCTGACGATGTGTTCGTGTCGGGCGACTATCACTTGTTGGCGGGCAGCCCGTGTATCGATCGGGGGGATCCGGAGTTTGCGGCGGCCCCCGGGGCGACCGATTTGGATGGCAAGGCGCGCGTGCAGGGTTGCCGCGTCGATATCGGCGCGTATGAGTTCGAACAGGTCGGTTCCGTCGTCGGGGACGTCAATCGCGACGGGTTCGTGGATCTGGACGACGTGCCGGCGTTCTTCGAGACGACGCTGCATCCGCAGGGCGTGGGCATCTGTGAGGCGGACGTGAATGAAGACGGTCTGGTCGATGGTCGCGATATTGGCGCGTTCGTCGTGTTGCAGCTGGCCGGTTGATGCGCGATGGGGACGTCGGCCTTTGTGATAGGTCGGCGTGTCGTTGTTCTTCCATTAAAAACTAACGGGGGGCGAGTGTCGCCTCCCTCCGGAGGCCGGCGGTTGCATCGAAGCGCCGCCGGCGATTGCGCGAAGTTATCGAGCCCGAGGCGAGCGTTTGCGCGAGCGAAGATGTCGTCGTGTTCCGCGGTGCCGGCCCAGTCCAAATGCAAGGAGGGGCGTCATGATCATGGCGCCACTGCCGCAGTTCATGAGCGACAGGGGGAAGGATGAAGGGTCGCCGAAGTTGAAGAAGAAAGCACCGGCGTCGCCGAACAGGCGTCCTTCGCTTTCGACGCTCGGAATTGCCTCAGTGTCTTGCTTATCGTCGTTGTCGACGGCGTCGTCAACGAAGTTATCCGTCTGCGTGCAATCACCGACGCTATCGTTGACGGCCGGCATTGGACCGAATGGGGCGCGGAGTCGCGGATAGTCGTTTCCGTCGTCGATCGCCCAGATTGTTTCGAAGTCCCAGGTATTGCCGTATGCGGCTCGTGTCATCATTTCGGCGGTCGATTTTCCGTCGAAGAGATCGGGCGGTGTGTGGACGGAGAAATTGCTGACGCCGACATCATTTTCCGAGGCCTCGGCGTCCCAGACGAGGCCGATGAGGGTCGTGCCTTCCATTTCGCCGCCCAGGATGCCGCCATTGTGATATGAGCCGTTCACTTTGCCGGTTGCGTAGCAGTTCTCAGCTGTCGCGGTCCAGACGAAACCTGCGACGCCCCCCAGGACTTCAAATCCGGTAACGCTGGCGTGCGAATACGAGTCACGCAGGATGCTGCCTGTATCCACGACGCCAACGATCCCGCCGCATTCGACAAAACCGCTGACTTCGCCGTCTGAGTAGCATTCGCTGATCACGCCGCCTTCATGGTTGCCGCCGGCGATGCCACCGGCCCAGGAGGGTTCAGTCATGACGACGGCATTGGCCCGGCAGTGCTGGATGACGCCGTAGTTGTTACCGACAATGCCGCCTGCGTGGTTTGAGATACGCGTTTCGCTGTGACCCTCGAACTGGCAGTCGGTCACAATCGCATTCTTGTGGTTGTAGCCGACGATTCCGCCGGCATTTTCTCTCATGATGACAGTTCCCTGAGCCGTGACGTTCTTCACATGCCCATAGTTGTGCGCGGCGAGAGCGCCGGCCGTTATGCCACCACCGTCGAGTTCGTCGCCGCGGATGACAACATTCGTGAAGTGCACGTGGATGACGGTTGCCTTTTCTCCGATCGCGCCGAATAGGCCAAGGTTGTGAACGCCGGGGCGATCGATTTTCAGGTTGTTGATGACGTGATTCTTGCCGTTGAGGCTGCCGGTGAATTCAGTCGCGACTCGATCGGCACGTGAATCCGCGGGGTTGTTTGCGTCCGCCCACGAGCCCAATGGATCCCAGGTATTCCCGTCGGAGGGGGACGACGTACCTGCGCCGCAACTCAGCTCGATATCCGCGATCAACACGAAGTGAGACGACATGTGATTGCGAATGCGATTGAGTTGGGCGGCGCTGCAAATCTGGTAGGGATCTTCCGGGGTGCCGAGACCTGCGGCGAAGCCGGTGGCTTCCGGCTGGCAGTCCGCAGAGGCGATGGACTGGTGGACAAAGCTTGTGGACAACAGGACAGCCACGAGCGGGCGCAGAAAGCGGGTCATGATTGGGTCCTTTCCTTGAGCGATTCGCTGTTGGGATCATACCGGCAACCATGTGTCCCGCAGAGGGGAGAAGCGGCGGATGGGGCAGAATTCGCAGTTTTCCGCTGAAAATCGTGCGTAGGAGTGCGACAAGCGGGAAATTCGGGACGTCGTTTCCATGCGGCGGAGTGCCGTCGTGTTCACGACGTCGAATTCGCTGCGATAAGAACGGCGAACGATCCGGGGTTCGGGTCATGGCTCGAAGATTTCGCCGTAGATCTGGTCCGCGATGGCGAGGGCACATTCCTGGCAGTTGACTTTCAGCGGCAGCGCGTCGTCGTCGGTGCAGACAACGCCGTCGCACGGTTCATTGATTCGTTGAATGCATGCCAGGCGCGACTCGTTGACGGCCATCGGTTTCTGCCAGCCGGCGAGTCGCATGTCTTCGACGGCGAGCAGTTGTTCGAGGATGTACGCATCGTCGAGTGGAATGCCGTTTGTCTGCCGGCAGGCCAGGCGCAGCGCCGGCGTGACGGTTAATGGATCGATGGGAAGCGGCAGCGGCTGCACGACAGTTGTGCAAGCGACGCTGCTCAGCAGGATTGCCATCAGGAAGCAGATCATTGTGCGTTGCAATGTTCGGGGCATGATTCGGGTCCTCGCGGGCGTTTGAGTGTTTCCAAAGCGGTTGCCAATTCAACCGTCTGGATTGAAGCGACAGAGCGGTTGCGGCACTCACGCGGAACGTCCGCAAAATCTCCGTGCGTATTTGTGCCGCCGTGAGGACAGGTGCGATTGCATTGGTTACGCGTGGCCGGTCGTTGGACGGGTGCGTTCGTAGATGAGCCAATAGGCGATCGGAATGACGAACAGTGTGAACAGCGTCGAAGCGAGCAGGCCGAAGATGAGGGACCAGGCCAGACCTGAGAAGACGGGGTCGATCGTGATCGGCGCGGCCGACAACAGCGCCGTGCCGGCGGTCAGGAGGATTGGACGCAGGCGTACGACTCGGCTTTCCATGATGGCGTCGAAGAGGGAGCGGCCGCGCGATTGGGAGAGATGGATGAAGTCGATCAGGATGATTGCATCGCGCGTGACGATGCCGGCGAGTGCGATCATTCCGATCATTCCCGTGGCCGTGAAGAAGATCGGATCGGAATATCCGCCGATCTGGTTGGCGCCGACTGCGTTGAGCAGCCAGAAGCCGGGCATGATGCCGAGCAGATTCAGCGGAATCGCCAGCATGACGACGACGGGCACGACGAATGACTTCATCTGCGCCACGAGCAACACGTAGATGCCGACGAGCGCGGCGGCGAATGCGAGCCCGAGGTCACGGAAGACATCCAGCGTGATCTTCCATTCGCCTTCGCCGGCAAAATCGACATCGATGCCACTGGGAACGGACCAGGGGAGATCGCTTCCCGGTGTCAGATACGTTCGGCCGCTCAGCGGTCGTGGCTTGCTGTTGGCGATCGCGTGACGGTCGGACGAGTTGGAATTCGGCGCGTCGATCCGATCGGCCAGCATGTCCACGACGGCTTCGGCCGGAGCGCGGCCGGCCGTGTCGCCGAAGACGTAGGCGACTCGTCGCAGATTCTTGTGGTAGATCGTCTGATCGACGCGTCGCTCTTCCCAGTGCCCCAGTTCGGCGAGGGGCACGAGCATGCCGCCGGATCCGTGGACGCGGATCTGCGCCAAGTCGATCTCGCTCGAGCGATCGGCTCTCGGCAGTCGCACGAGGATGGCGAGCGGATTGCGTTCGTCGGGATCGTGAATGATGCCGGCCGACATTCCGGCCAGCGCCGTATCGAGCGTCGCGGCGATGTCGGCGACGGCGACGCCGTTGATGGCAGCCTTCTCTCGGTCGGCCACAAATACGATCTTGGTCTGAACCGATTCGATCGTGTCGTCGACGTCGACAACGCAGGGCTCCTGTTCGAGGCGACGGCGTACGATGCGCGCCGCATCCTGCAGGTCGTCGTAAGTGTGATCGGGGCGACCGTAGATTTCAGCGACGAGGGTCGCGAGGACGGGCGGACCGGGCGGGACTTCGACGATCTTGAGATTGGACTCGTGCTTTCGGGCGATGCGCGTCAGGTCGTCACGCATTCGAAGACCGATGGCGTGGCTCTGCTGCGAGCGACTCTTCTTGCCGACGAGATTGACGCGGATTTCGGCATACTGCGGACCTTTGCGCAGGTAGTAGTGTCGGACCATGCCGTTGAAATCCATCGGCGAATTGAGGCCGACGTAGGACACGAAGTCGGTCACTTCGAGGACATTCGCGAGGTAGTTTTCGATGTCGCGAACGCAGGCATCGGTTCGTTCGAGGGTCGTGCCTTCATTCATGTCCAGGACGAGGAGCAGCTCGTTCTTGTTGTCGAACGGGAGCATCTTCAGCGGCACGTGTCGCGTCAGGGCGAGTCCGGCGGCGAGCAATGTGAGGCCGCCCGTCACGATCAGGAATATCCACGCATTGAAGCGCGAGTGGAGGAGCGGCGCCATCAGCGGGTAGAAGAATCGATAGAGCGGCGTCTGTTTGACGCCGCTTGTGTCGTGCGGATCGGACGGGGCCGCGTCAGCGCCGGACGTCGACGTGTATTTCTTTCTCAGCAGGTGATAGGACAGCCACGGCGTGATGGTGAACGCCACGACCATCGACATCATCATGGCGACGGGGACGTTGAGCGCCATCGGCCGCATGTACGGCCCCATCATTCCCGTGATGAAGAACAGGGGGACAAAAGAGACAATGACGGCGAGCGTCGCCGTGATCAGCGGCGGCCGGATTTCCGCGACGGCTTCCATGACGATTTCGCGCGTTGCGCGGCGGTGCAGCAGGAAGTGTCTCGAAATGTTCTCGACGTCGACGATCGGATCGTCGACGAGAAGCCCCAAAGACAGAATCAGCGCGAACAGAGTGACGCGATTGATGGAGAATCCGAGAAGCAGGTTGACTGTCAATGTCAGACCGAAGACGACGGGTACGGCCAATGCGACGATGAGCGCCTCGCGTTTTCCGAGTCCGAGCGTAAGCAGAGCGATCACGATGAAAATGGCGACGGCCAGTGCTTCGACGAGTTCATTGACTTTCTCGTCGGCAGAAAGTCCGTAGTTGCGAGTGATGACGATGTCGATATCGTCGGGCACGATCGTCGTTCGCAGGGCGTCAGCGGCGGCGATGATTTCGTCGGCCACGCGAACGGCGTTCGTCCCTTTCTTCTTCGCCAGCGCGATCGTGACGGCCGGCGTCGGAACCTCTTGCGACGATTTCGTCGGCTCGTCGCGTCCGAGCACGCCGCCGGGAAATCCGGGGCGATCCTCGAATCCGCTTGCGCATCCCCAGCCGTGGCGAACGTATTGATCCACCTCCGCGGGGCCGTCGACAATTGCAGCGACATCCTTGAGGAAGACGGGGTTATCGCCGACGACGGCGACGACGAGTTCCGAGAGTTCGCCGGGGTGCGAGAAGGCGTCGCCGACTTCGACGCGAATGTCGGCGTCGATCTGATCGTAATCTCCGACGATTCGCGAGACGTTCGTGGCCTCCAGGGCGCGGCCGACGTCGAGCGGGGCGACGCCGCGCGACTGCATGCCCGCGGAATCGAGATAGACGTGAACGACTCTCGACTGCCCACCGACGACATAGGCCCGCGAAAGATCTTCGATCGAAGAGAGGCGCTGGACGACTTCTTCGCTGACGCGGCGAAGGATGTAGCCGTCGGAATCGGCGCCGGTCAACGTGAGCGTGACGATCGGTACGTCGTCGATTTCCACGGGTTTGATGACCCAGCCCGTGACGCCGGGGGGGACGACGTCGATGTGTTCGTCGATTCGCTTGTATAGTTTGACGAGGCTTCGTTCGCGATCCTCGCCGACGAAGAACCGCACGGTGATGATCGCCTGACCTTCGCGCGACATTGAGTAGACGTATTCGACGCCGTCGATTTCGAACAGCAGTTTTTCGAGGGGCGTGGCGACGAGTTGTTCGACTTCTTGCGCCGTGTGTCCGGGAAAGTTGACGTAGACATCGGCCAGAGGCACGACGATCTGCGGGTCTTCCTCGCGCGGTGTGACGTAGAGGGAGACCAGGCCGACTGCCGCGGCCAGGAGAATCAGCACCAGTGACATGTTGGAATTCAGAAACGACCGAACGACGGCGTTTGTAAATCCGTGATGTGCCTGAAGACCCAATGGGTCGCTCGAATCGACCATCGAACGCCTTTTTTCTTTATGTGTTTTCGACGACGACGCGCTCGCCTTCGCGCAGTCCCGAGAGGATTTCGATTTCGCCATCCAGAGCGCGTCCGAGCTTGACGGCGCGACGTTGCACCTCGCCGTCGGCGACGACACGCACGAGGTCGAGTTGTCCGACGCGTCGGACGGCGCCTGCTGGGATGACAAGCACCGGCTCGGACTCCAGCGGAATCAAGAGTCTTCCGAACATGCCGGGATAGACGCCGGGGGGACAGGGACCAACGACTTTGACGGGGATCGTCCGGCTCTCAGATTCGGCGGTTGGGACGATTTCGCTGATGGAGCCTTCGCATGCGTGGTCCATGGTTTCCAGCCGGATCTGAAGCGGCTGTCCCACGCGGAGACGGCGTGCGAGGGATTCTCGTACGCCGGCGATGAGCTGCATTCGAGTCGGATCATAGAGCGTCAGGAGGACCTGGCCCGGAGTGACGGTGTCGCCCGCTTCGACTTTCTTTTCAACGACGACGCCGTCGATGGGAGCGAGGATGGTTGCATATCCAAGGATGGTCTCGGCCTCGCGAACGCGTTGTTCGGCGCTTTGATAGTTTGACTCGGCGGCTTTGTAGGCGCTACTGGCGCGTTCCCACTCGATGCTCGTCGCGACGTTCTGGGCGTGGAGTTTCTCGATGCGATCGTTTTCGATTTTCGCCTGATCCCGCGTCGCGCGCAACGACGACGCTTCGGCGCGGGCCTGTTCAACGCGCGACTTCAGATCTTCGTCATCCAGTTGTATCAGGACGTCGCCTTTGGCGACGCGCTGGCCCGCCGTCACGTTGACGGTCATGACTTTGGCAAGCAGCTTCGAGGCGGTCGAGATTTCGTGGACGGCGCGAACGCTTCCCGACGCCGTTTCGACGCGCGGGACCTGTCGGATAGTCACGACGGCGGTGTGGAGGTCGGCAATGTCGGCATTCGATCCGCCGGTTGCGATTTGATCTTTTCCGCCGGGGGCCGTTCGATCGATCTTTTGATGGAAGCCGCCGGCCAGCCAGATCAGGAGCAGAATCACGGCAGCGAGAAAGCCGAAGCCGACGGCGAGCTTGCGGGCGAGCGGACCCGTCAGGTATTGGAGCAAACGGGACATGGCGGCAACTCCATATGGCGCGTCGCGTTGAGAAGGCGACGATCAGGATATCCTAGGGTCGGCGAAGTTTCTTGTCTTCCCTGCGATCGGGAGGGGATTCGCGATCTGCGGCGGGTTTGGGCGGATTGCATTTCGGGGAATCCGCCTGCCTCCGAGCTGCGACGGTGAGGGAGCCAGGCGAACACATGGCGGTTGCGGTGTGAGGGGTTGTCGGTCGTTTGTTCGCGATACGTCGCCCTGAGGAGAGGGTGGCTCTGAATTCGAAATCGCGCCGCCGAATCGAGATAGGTGGAAGACGAGCTTCAGTTCACGGTGTTGCCCAGCGGGACGGGACGGTTTTTGTGCGCGGCGTCGCGCCGTACCTACGGCACGGCAATGGTGATCACCGACCGGCAATCCCAGCCTTGAAAGGCTGGGCTACTTTCAAAACGTCCCTATCGGGACGCGGATCTCGTGCTCTTCTCAAGACGTCCCTATCGGGACGCGGGTCTCGTGCTCTTCTCAAAACGTCCCAATGGGGACGCGGATCTCGTGCTCTTCTCAAGACGTCCCGGTCGGGATGCGGACTTCGCGCTACCGCCGATGCCAACAGCGTTTCACGAGATTCCGTAAAGAACCAAAAAGAAGCACGGCGCCGGTTTTCGACCGGCGCCGTGCCAAGGGGAAAGTGTCTTGCAACGTGTCGGGCCCCGGCGCGGACGTCAGGGCAGAAACGCTGTGTTAGTGAACGCGGTTGCCCGGACCGTTCGGGGCTTCTTCGAAGATGTTCTTGTTGGTCGTCGGCTGAGCGCTCGACTCGCTGCTGGTCGGGCTCGAATCGCTCTGCTGAGGCGCAGGCTCTCGGCGGAAGATGTCGATTTCACAGTTGGACGAGAGCAGGTCGCAGAGGTCCAGCGCGCGTCGCTTCAGGTCGTTGAAGAACCGGGTGACGGCGATGGGGTCGGGCGGCGGCGGGCAGGTCGGATCGTTGATGCCGCTCGGCGTGCCCGTGAGGAATCGGGACAAATTGGATTCAAAGCCGATGTCGCGGGGGAAGACGTGGAGGAATCTGGTGCCGGTTTCCGGATCGCTGTGGCAACCGTTGCAGTTGTTGATGGCGAACTTGAATCGCGTTTCGGTGCAGTCGAATCCCGGGGCGCGCCAGACATCCGGCGGGTTGATGGATGAAATCGCCGCAAAGCACTCGCCGTTGAAGGAGAGAGGGACGGTGTGCTGTTCGTGCAGGATGTCGATTTCGTTGGCGGTGATGTAATCGGCGAGCAACTGCGTGTTGTTGTGTCGCAGGTCAACGGTCAGGGCGACGACGGACTGTTCGAGCGGCGCGGGATTGAAGTCGCCGTTCAGATGGAATTCCCGAAGCTCCCAGGGGCGGTCGAGAACGAAGTCATTCGTGCGAACCTGTGAGATCGAGCTGCCGTTCGGCTGTCCGGGGGCGGCATTGAAGCCGGCGAAGTCATCCGTGATTTTCTGAAGTTCCTTGTTGAAAGTGTTGCCGAAGGGAATCGAACCCAGCGCGTGCCAGCGATTCGCCCAGTTCTTCACCTGATCGCAGGTTTCGGCGGGCTGCGTGTATTCGAGAATGACAGTGAACTGCGTCTGCGACCAGCGGTCCGGATCCGGTTCGTTCGGGTCCATTGCGAGTACGCCGAAGACGAATCGCGCTTCGCCGGCATTTCCCGAGCCGTAGACGGTGTTCTTTCGAAGGTCAATTCGATTGACGATTGCCAGCAGTCTGAACGGCGCGAGTTTCATGTTCAGCGTGGAGCCGCCGCTGATCTGTTCCCACGGATCGATGAGGAACTGCTGTACGAAGGGTCGGGCGGGGGCCACACATTGGGGATCGCCGCTCTGAAACTGGTCGACGAGCCAATGCTCCATCCAGTGTCGAACGAAGTCCGACACGGCGACTGGGTCCGTGCTGATGTCCGGCTGTCCGGCCATCGAGGCCATGAGCTTGCCGAAGGTCCATGCGCCGAGCGCGTTGGGATCCGCACCGCCGGCGGTCCACTTGGTACGGACGGGATCTTCGACGACGCAGAGTTCCGTGATGAACAGTTCCTTGTTGACGACGATGTTGCAGGGCGTGATGGGCGGACTGGGATCGCCGCAGACGATTGCCGGGCCGGGATCGATGTTGATCGGATCGATAATCGGCGCTTGTCGCTCCTGCCCAACTGTGTTGCCGGCAAGCGACAGCAGCAGCGCCACTGCCAGCGCCGCCGGCGCTGTTGCGACAAGCCATCGTCTCCTCAGTAAACCAATGCTTCGTGCCATGTTCGTATCTCCCACGGTCCAAACTTCCACGCACTTCGGGGCGCGGAATCTCCACAACGAATCATCATTGAGCAACACACTCACGATCATCCGTTCATTGCTGACAGTTCGTTCGCCGCAGAATCGGGTCAGGTCAATCGCGCCTGCCAGTCGGGGCAATGACACGACGGCCGGGCGCCATGAGGCCCCGATTCCACTGAGCTTTTTTCAGTTTCGTTGAACTAGTCGGAAGCGAATTGTGGAGGCGCTCGCCTTCCTGTTTCGTACCCCTAATTCGTTCAACCTTGTCGACTCATTGACTCGAGTCGACACCGCTACCCTACCCTGAGATCACACGGCATTTTGAATCGATGTCCCAGCGCTGCGGCTGAGGCGATCTTCGTCGGACCCGAGCCAAGAACAGGCTCAGTGTTTCAACCGTGCTTGCTTTCACGCCGGTGCTTTGCACATTGACCGATCGGGGATGCGTTTCGAATCCCGTCGATCGCTTGACGTGAACGCGATCTCTATGTGACTTTGGTAGGATACATGCCGTCATTTTGATTTCAAGTGTTTTCTTTTGAGAGTCAGACAGCATGCTGTCGTTCGCAGTGAAAATTGCCGGGTGTGTGTCAGTCTGTGCGCGCAGTGCGCATTGGTCGAACGTGCGTTAGCTAAAACGTTCATTCCGCATTCTGATGCGAATAAGCGGTGTATCTCGATGTTGTGTGTCGCCAGCTGCGAGACTATCGAAGATGGAAAAGCAGACGCTTTTCGCAGCGATATTCGAGATTCAGTACGCGGATTGTCGCGCAAACAAGGCGAGATACAGAGGTGGTCGGAGTCGTTTAGTGCCACGGGCGTGGCAGTAGTGGGTGTGCGGGAGTTTGGAGCGTTGGTTAGAGGCGCGTGTTGCGCCTTTCTCTGTGGCGCGCTCGCTCCGAGGAAGATGCGCGCTGTACCAGGGACATGTCCGGAATGAATATGTCAGCGTCGTGGCATTTCAACGTGCGGCGAACGTGGATGGGCGAACGGATCATCGGCAATGGCTTTCCCGAGTGGCTGGATGAGCGGCTCAACATGAATCCTCCAGCGGTTCGGGATCACTTCTTCCGTATGTCCGCCACGACTGGCTGCTTTCAGTCTTTGCGGATCGCGTGCTTCGCGTCGGTCGGCACGCCGCACTCCCGTCTCGACTATTGCACGCCCGTCGATCGAGGTTTTCCTAAGTCTCGTGGGGCTGCGCCCCTGGCGTCGCGATGAATTTGGGCGTCACTACTACATGCCGGAGATTATTTGCATTTATTGGCAACCAGCATCTTGTATGGGTGTAAGTAGTGATTGAATGCAGAACGGCGTTGCCTGGCTGTTTCTGGCGAACGGCGGGAGACGTCGGTGTTCTGGTATTCGCGAGCTGCAGTCTGCGGATGCTCGCAAAGAGGGCCTGGTCATCCTAATTGCGCGTATGCTCCGTCGATGCGGAGCGCGTCACGGGCTTGCGCCGAATTGCGCGGAGTTCCGTTGGCGACATGCCACACACAATTCAACTGCTGGAGGATTCCCCGTGTTCACCATTCGAGTTGCGTTCATTCTAGCGATCGCGTGCGCGTGTGTATCGAGGCCGACGTTTGCGTTCTGTCCGCCAAAAGGAGAGCGCAAAGCACGGGTTGCGAAAGAGCCGAAAGATGATGTGACGGAGGCGACGCGGAGAGAGGTCGTGATCTTCCCACTCAAGCACGCGAAGGCGCCGGCGTTGTTCCTGGCGTTGAGTCAGCTTGCCGGGCGAGAATCCGCAGAGACGCGGCCCCAGTTCGTTCAGGAGGGGCGCACGAATTCGATTATCGTCTATGCGACACGTCAGCAGATCGCCCTCATCCGAACGTTGATTGAGGAACTGGATGTCGAGACGGCGGACGACGAATCAAAGGACGTCACGATGCAAATGCGGACGCGCATGCAGGTGATGATCTTTGAGGTCGATTTGATGCGGGATCGGTTGAACGACGTCACGGTCAAGGACCTGACGGCGCGGGCAGAGTCGCCGGAATCGTTGAGCAAGGCGCTCGCGAAGCTCGGCGATGCACGCGTTCTGTATCGGGTCGATCAGATACTCGACTCGGAACGAAAGTCGCGAAAGACGGTTTTCGGCGCGAGCGCGCCGTTCGTCAAGAGTTCGAGCACGTCTAAGGATGGAACCCGTGCGGCGAGCATCAAATACGAGGATATCGGATTTATCGTGGAGGCGTCGGGCGCTGCGATATCCGATGCGATCGGCTCGGCTCAATTGGAGATCGAGTTCAAGGGCGTGGCTGATTCCGATATTGACATCGGCAGCGACGTGAAGGCGCCGGTGATCCGTAATTTTGAGCAGAGCTTTCGCGGTCCTTTCGAAAGCGGCAAGCCGATCGTTCTTTTTTTGGTCGATGCGCACGGCGACAGCGGTCCGGTCGCGTACGTGACGCGGATTCAGTTTGATATCGAGCCGCTTTGATCGCCCACTTTTCGTCGAAGTTCCCTGCTACGACTGAATATGACGAAAACGCACCCAGGCGATGTCCGCGGCATCGCCTGCGTTTGCGCGTAGTCTTGCCGACAGTATTGCGGTGTGATGTTGGATGTGTCGGAGGTTCTGCAGTTGATGATCGAGTTTCGGGAAGCCTTTGTGCCAACTGAAGCCGCTGTCGGTTGCATCGAGGTCGAGGCGGTCGACTGCGGTGTCGACGAACTCGTCGCAGATCCGCCAATAGGCGAGGAGTTGCGATTTGTCGTAGGGATGCTCGGGCGTCGTTCCGCTGTCGGCGGGCCAGGGCAGGTCGTGGTAGTCGGGTTTGTGATGCTCCCACGGCACGAAGTCGCCCTCGGTCTGATTCAGGTAGAGGTGCGTAAAGTAGAGCGTGTGGTAGGCGACTTGCCAGAATGGGAGCGTCGATGCGTCGTCCGTCCACGCGTCATCGGGGCAGAGTTCGATTGCGCGTTTCAGCATGTCGAGGGCGGCGTGATATTGGCCCTTGAGGGCACGTTTGACATCCATGCGTTGAGGCTCCGGATTGCTTGACCTGTTTGGGGCGAAGCTTCTAACATAGCCGCATCCTGGCCGAATCGTAAAGACTCTGCGCTGTTGCGGTCGTTCAAGGGGCCAGGAACGTGCCGGAGCATCAAGATGGATATCAAAAAACTCGGCGGAATTTTGTTCACGGCGTGCGTCATCGGGGTCGTGGTCTACGCGAAAATGGGTCAGAGCCAGGAAGAAAAGGCGGCCGTCGAGGCGGATGCGATGAGCATGATCGCGCAGGTCGATGGTTACGACGCGAACAAGGCTTGGTATGACTCTCGCGCGAAGGTCGTCGTCGGCCAGGCTTATACGGCAAGCTCTGAATTCAAGAAGACAGGGCGCAGGTCGTCGAACGTGTTTGACGAGGCGCTGTTTCTGCCGCACTTCTTCGAGAAACTGATTGCAGCAGCGCAGAATGAAGGGAAGCAGGACATCGTCAAGAGCCTCATTGCGTTTCGGGACGCGAATGATATTCCACGACCGGGAGATATCGTGAAGGACTAGTTTGCGGGTCCGGCGCGTCAGAGGCGTGGCGCGTTCGGTGCGCAGTGGCGGCCGGCGCGCAAGAGCGTCGGGCGCGTTTCAAGTTTCTGCGTCGATGCAGCGCATTTGAGTCGCGTTGCTTTCAAAGAACTACTGAGTGCTGTTGGACGGGGAATGCGTTTCTGAAACGTTGCGATCGCGGCGGTTGCAGAAATCAGTCACGCGAGAGTTCTGAGTCTTGCTATCGCGGGAGTCTGCAATGGCGAGGGGCAGTTCGTCCGAAGTTGAATGGAATTGTCATTGAGAACACGGCCGCGAGAGAATGCTCTCGCGGCCGTGTGTTTTTCTGATGAAGTGGATCGCGATGTGCGCTCAGGGCGTCAGCGCCTGCAGAAACGCGGCCAGGTCAATCATATTCACGATGCCGTCGCCGTTGTAGTCCGCCGCCTGTATGTGGCAAGTTGGATACGTTGCGCCATAGTCGGCGGGGCTGGTCCACGCGAGGACGAAGCCCTGGATGTCGCGACCGTCGACTTGCAGGTCGCAATTCATGTCGCCGAGTATGTAGGTGACGCAGCTGTCCAGGATGCCATCGCCGTTGGCATCGAGGCTGTTGTCGATCGCGATGTCGATCGCGTCGTCCCGGCCATTGCCGTCGCAGTCGGCGCCCGATAGGAAAACCTCGGTGATTGTCGGGTTGAACGAGCACGACACGCCGGCGTTGACGCAGCATGTCGGTGGTGCGCCGGCGGCGCCGACGCAGAGGTCAAAGCCGTTGGTATCGCTCGTATTCAGTTCAAAGCACTGCGACGACTGCGGCGAGACCTTTGCTTCGACGGTACAGCAGGCTGCGTTGTTCATGCTCGCGACCCATTGTGCGACGATGGCGTCGGCAGTGCTTCCGGCGGGCAAGCCGGGCTCGTTCTGCTGGTCGATGGACCAGCCGCCGCCGGCAAATCCACTGAGCGACCAGGACCAGTCGATACCGGTTGCATTACCCACGACACAGAATGTACGCGTTCCTCCCGCGATGAGGTTGATCGGATACGTGGCTGTTTCCTGCGGAGAAATACCGCCGCCGGAATCGCCGCCATACAGGACGGTCTCGCATCGGGCCTCGTCGAAGGCGGCGGCGTGAAAGGTTCGCGGCGGCGGCAGGCCGGTCGTCTGCGTCCACACGAGCGTGGTTGCGTCGAGTTCCCACGTGTCGTCGGTGATCAGGCCTGAGTAGTCGTCACCGCTCTGTACGACGGCGACGCCGCGCGACGTGTCGAAGATCATTGTGGCATTGGCGCGCGGCGTCGGCGCGACGCCGATGGTCGCGAGGACGGTCCAATCAACGCCGTTGTAGGTCCAGACGTCGTTGTTGTGGCCGACGGTGTCAATGCCGCCGAAAAGCAGTACGCGTTGATTGACTGCGTCGTACGTCATGGCGCTGAAGCGTCGATCGCCGGCGCCAACGACGTGCGCCGTGAATACGGGCGACCAGGTCGTGCCGTTCCATTCCCACGTTTCGAGTAGCGGCGGCAGGCCGCCATAAACGACGCAGACGCCGCGCGATGCGTCGTATGCCATATCGTGCCCGACGCGCGGGCCGCCTGGTGAATTGCCGGGGCCGGAAGCGCGGAGTTGCCACGTGAGTCCATTCCATTCCCACGTTTCATCGGAGGGGCCGGACGCGTCCGAGCCGCCGACGAGAACGCAGACTCCGCGTGCGGCGTCGTAGGCCATGGCCGACTCTGCGCGCGGGGAAGGGGCGCCTGCGCCGCCGGGGTGGGCAAGCGTCCACGTTGAGCCGTCCCATTCATAGGTTTCGTTGCTGAGACCGTTGGGCGTGATGCCGCCGAACATGACGACGCGCTGTCGGTTGCTGTCATAAGCCATCGCGTGGTTGACGAGTTGCGGCGGCGCCATGGGCGGAAAGAGATTCCACTGCAATTCGGGCGGCGGGCATGTTAGTGCGACGAAGACATCGTTGTCGGCATTGATCGCGGCGATGGTCGTTGTCTGGCTGCCGAAGCAAGGGCTTGCCGGACCGGATGAGAATGAGACGACGTCGACGAAATATGGAATGTCGCCGTCGATCTGAGGATCGTCGACGCCGCTGACGGTCGCAATCTGCGGCGTACTCCAATTGAGCGGCGTGAATGTCAGCAGGTTCGGATTCGAGACGGCTTCGGTTGGATCGTTGACATTGACTTGAACGATGATGTCGTCGCAGGGTTCGGCGGACAATGAGACGGAGATGTCGAATGAAGCGCCGAATTCGTCGGTTCGCAGCGGCTGCGGTCCGAGCGTGTTCACGATGACTCGCGGCGCGCTGATCGCATTGAAGCTGGTAATGGCGCGGATGATGGGCGTGTTTGGGCCGTAGCCCGGAGCGCCGACGGCGGGATATTCGCGCCAGGCGTTGCCAGATACCCAGACGGCGGCCTGTCCTGTGAGGCGAGGGCGCGTACCCATTTCCGCGAGTGTGCAGGCGCCGGCTGGGAAGCGAACGCCGATCCACCAGTCGCCGGTCAATGTCCAGTTGACTTGAACAATCTCATGATGGCTACCGTTGGGGTTCAGACCGAACTGCGTGACGCCTTGAATAATCTCCGGATGGCCGGTCAAAGGATCGAGGTTTGCGTAGAAGACTTCGCAGGGCTGGGTGACGGCCGACGCCGATCTCGCGCCGACGCAGATGGCGTCGATGTGCGTGTTGGCGGGAAACGACATCAGCGTCGCGTGGGCGGCCGGTACGTCTGTGCTGAGTCCACCGCAGGCGCGAACGAAGTGTGTCGGATTGCCGCCGTCTTCGTTCATGATGATCTGGGCGATCTGCTGGTTGCAGGGTACGACTTCGTTACATGACGAGCACGCCTGATTTTGTGCCCATGCGCTGGTGGAATGCACGGCGAAGAGCAGGGCGCAGGCGATCAGTGCGATTGAGACGGGTGTTCGGTGGATCGAACGGACGGAACGTGACGTGGACATCGACGGGTCTCCGCGAGAGAGTTGACTCTGTTTGGGAAGACGGACGAGCGGAGAAATCGTCCATTGCCATTTGTCCGGATCGTTGGGGAAGGCGGGAAATCTCTCTGAATGGAGCGACAGTGACCGCGTTCCGATGGGGGCGCTCAGAGAAAAACCCAGCCATGACTGGCTGGGCTCGGAATGGGGTGATTGTTCACGGCGTTGACCGTAGGGACGGCGCGACTCTGCGCATCGGGCTCATCCCGTCCCGCTGGGACGGGGCTTGAAAAATGGCCGTCAACCCCCCGTTGAAACGGGGGGCTATTCTCATGTGATCCCTACGGGATCCCCGGAGAATACGCTTGTCAGTGAATAGGCCTATCGGTGAATATGCCTGTCGCTGCATACGACCGTCGGTGAATACGCCTATCGGTGAATATGCCTGTCGATGCATACGCATGTCGATGCGTATGCCTGTCGGTGTATACGACAGTTGGTGTGTATCAGAACTCCGAAAGATCCCGACTTTCCGTGATGGAAAAAAGCAGGTTGGGCTTGCGGCTGCCCAACCTGCCCGGTGCGGCCTCGATCTTCCGGCTTATTGATTGAGGAGCGCGTCAACGAAGAACGGCACGTCGTCGACGTTCAGGACCAAGTCCATATTGACGTCCGCAATGCAGAGGTCGGATGCCGTGTTGGATGTCGATAGGACGGCGTCGACGAACGACTGGATGTCCTCGGCGTTGAGCAGACCATCACGGTTCATGTCGCCGGGCAGACCGCTGTAGGCCGTGAGTTGGCCAAGTGCGCTGGGCGAGCTGCCGCAGTCATTGGTGACGAGGCAACGCACTTGGTAGTTTTCGACGCCGTCGCAGGGGATGACTTCGATGTAGGTTTCCGCCGCATCGGGCTGGTCGGCGATGGCCCAGCCGCCGCACGGCAGCTGGACGTAGTCGACGTCCAACGCGAGCCAGGTTTCGGGATCGGTCTGGATCTCCCACTGGAACGTGAACGGCGCGGTTCCTGTCGGGTTGACGAGGAAGTAGCCGTATCCGTTGTAGCAATCGGCTTCGCTGGCGAACGTGGTGACGGCGACGGGATCACAGACGCGCGTCGGCGCGTCGTTGTGGCCCGTGATAAAGACGAGGGCGGAGTCAGAGACGACGGAGCCGCAGAGATTCGTGACTCTTACGGCGTAGAAGCCCTCGGTTTCCGCGTTGAGTTCGTCGATGGAGAGTTCGTCCGACGTGACGCTGTGGTAGTTGCCGCCGGCGCCGCCCTCGACGATGGGGAGGCCTTCTTTGAGCCACTGATAGGAGAGCGTCAGATCATTGCCGTCGGCATTGACGCGCAGGTCGACGGAATGGCCTTCATCGGCTGTCGTGCTGATCGGTTGTTCGAGGATGATCGGGCTGGAGACGCTGCATCCGCTGTCGGGGCTTGCGATGCTGGCGGTCATGACGTTGCCGAGCATGGGTCCGAGGACGTGGTTGCCGCCGAATGGACCGACGTTTCCGAGGTCCTGGAAGTACTCGGCCGTGAATACGACGCTCTCGTTGTCTTCGACTTCGATGAGGTCATTGATCACGGTCAGCGTCTGGCCGGGTGCGAGAAGAACAGGGGAGGCGTCGAGGGGGACTGTCGTCGTAACGACGGGATCGTTCGGCATCAGGGATTCAAGCGTCACGACGCCCTGGCTGACGAGGGCGCGGCGTTTGATCCAGATGAACTGGAAGGGATCCGTGTTCATGACTGAGCAGGCGATGCCGTCGCCGCCGGTCGAGCCGGCGGCCAAGTCGGCGGTGATGGACGGCAGCATGGGTTGCGTGGCGGGCGCGGAACCGCCGCCGGGCAGGGGTACTTGTCCGTTTACCGTGGCGGATTGGCCGTTGACCATCCAGCGCACGTGAATCGCGCCGGCCGCGGACAATTGTCGGAGCGTGATGCCGAAGTGTTCGATGGAGCCGACGGCCGTGAGGTGATTGGGGTTGCGATAGTCGACGATGGTCGAGTTTCCGCCCGGCGACAGCGTTACGGTCGGATTGCCGTAGTTGCTGTTGTGATAGGTGTGGACGACGTCTTCGGGGAAGATGTCTTCGATCTCGACTTCGAATTCATCGCATGGTTCATCACAGTGGTTGCCGCAGTCGAAGTTGGACATGCCACCGGTGATTGTGTAGCCCGTTTGGGCGAATGCCGGCGCAGCGGCAGCGAGAAGTATCGCGAGCGCGGCGACTTCAAGTGATCTCACTAGCATCGTGCGCAATTTGGCCGTTCCTGTTGTGTTTTGAATCTTGTTTCCATTCGAAGTCAGCATTGTCTACTCCTTGTTTCAGGCCGGGCGCGTTTCCAAGCGGAATTCGTGGCGCCGTGACTCGCCTGCCTCGGATTGCAGTAAACGCGATTTGTTCTTAAGGAAGGGCGTTTGTGCAAAAGTTGCACGGGCGATTTGCGCTTATTTTGCAGAGTCAATCGCGTCGTGTGGAAGGGCACGACAGCGCGTGTGAATGTGCACGTCGGGGTCGAGACGCAAGGGGGTATTCAACCAATACTCGCGTATTTGGCGGATTGTCTAAATAGAGGATATGGCGCGAGACAAATCGCAAAATGCGCCTGCCGACGTTGGGATTGCGGAACGAAGTAAGGTGAAGTGTGTTTGAGGATGTCCGCTGTTAGAGGAGAAGTGTGCCGTTCTTATGGCAGTATGGGAATCTGAGATCGCAGTTTTCTGCATATGTGACAATTGCCGGCGCATTTACCGTGTGTGCATCGGTCCGCCGCGTGGGTGCGGCGTTTCGGATGTATCCGTTGGTCGCGAGTGTATTGAGGAATCATGGAAAGCGGCCGGCATCGTCCGCCGGCCGCTTTCCATTTTCAGAGATGCGCCGTGGTTCTGCGAATTATGCGGTCTTGATGCGCGATTGGCGGCGAACGATGCCGACTGCGGCAAGGCCGACGAGCAAGATCGTTCCGGGCTCGGGGGCGGTGACGATTTCGCCGTTGAATCGGATGTTCTGGCCGACATCCGGGAGGCCGCCGCCGGCGCCGCCGGGGAGGTGATTAGCGAATCCCATGGTGATGGCCGGATTGAGAGTCGTTGCGTAGAAACGAAATTCGATCGAACCGCCGACAGCGCCGAGAATGGAGAGGTCCGTTGTGCGATCTGTGACGACGCCGGGCATCGTCAGCGAAAAGGCGTCGATATCGCTGGCGAATCCATCGAGGCTGGTACGGACGTGGAACGTCGTCAGCGTGCCGGAGTGGGGCAGGTCCTCTACGGAGTAGGTCATGTTGGAGAGATTGAGGAGTTTGCCCGGATCGACGGTGAAGGTCGTCGTGATGTACCTCGACGCATTGACTGTGGGGACCCATCCGTTGAATCGGAAGTGATTCGCGATCGTGGCGTTGGAGAGACTTCCCATGGTTGCCGTCATCGGCGTGGCGCTGACTTCCGGCGCACCGCCGGGAATGGGTGCGAGAGTGGAATAGCCTGATGCCATCTGCGGAATGTCGTAGCCGACAATCATGGACGCGTGTGCCGCAGCTGCACCGAACAGCGTCGCTGCGATCATTAACTTCATGACGAAACGTGACTGCATGCTTACCCCTTTGCTTCAATACCTTGACGACTACCGCCGCAGCCTGTGGCGGCGGCGTGCATTACACTATGTGACGTTGGTTGTTCGCTGTCGCCGTTGATCGACCGATGACGGCCGGTGGCGCCGCGCACTTCCCCCAATTCGATGCAAGAGACGATTTTACAAACTTCGCGTCTGTGATCCAAAGCCCGTGGCGACCGGCGTCGTGCGTCGATCGCCTGGCGACGCGGCGTGGATCGCCCCGACGTTTCTCATTGGATGACGGACGAGCCCTTTTGTCGGCTAGCGATTGTCAAAGAATCTGTGGAAAGACCCTATAATCACTGATGGCCGGTGTGTGAGCGTGTGTTCGGCGGGGAATCCGAGAGCCGGCGGGTTTCTGCTTCGCGACGGACGGGGGTTCCCTGCACTCGACCAACAGGTACTCATGATCGTTTTCTTGTCCTAGAGAGACGTGGGAAGTAATCCGGATCGGAGGTGGCGCAATGATGTCTGGTTCTTCGGATTCATCGGGGTACTGATCGTATTTGCGTTGATCAAGTGGTGGATGGATCGATGACGACGCGTTGGTGTTGGCTGCGAGGTACCCGGTTGTTCTGACAGGAGGTGACGGCCATTGAGCTGCAGGTCTGCGTTCGTCATGCGTGGGCGATCCCGCGGCGCGGACTGCGTTTTTCAGGGCGTCGCGTCGTATGCTGCGAAATCTGGCATGGGGACGTGTCGGCCGCCGTCAAGCATCGTCGAATTTCTTGGGATGGCGTCGCAATCGGGCGTAGAATAAGGACGTTATGCCAGCCATAGGGGTGACGATGCGCGCATTGGGCGAATTCAGAGTCAATCCGCCGGACCGGCGCAGCGTGCGCGCCACTGGATTCTTCCGCGGAGTCCCCGAGTGGTGTCGTATCGCCTGCATGGCGTTCGGCGTTGCGGCGGCGCTTCTCTTGTCGGCGTCCGACGCACTCGGGCAGTTTCCCAGCTTCAAGAGCACGCGTCCCGCGGGACCGAAGGAGATTCTCAAGCCGCTGCCGGCGGAGAAGCCGACTCCTCCCGATGTGAAATTCGGCAAGTTCAGACCGTTCAACGCGATCGATCGGTTCATTCTCGATCGGATCAAGACGGAGAAGATCCGGCCGAAGAACGTCTGCGATGACTGGACGTTCGCCAGGCGCGCGAGTCTCGATCTCGTCGGGATCGTCCCGGCGCTAGAAGATCTCGAACTGTATATGCGTTGGGAGAAGGACGAGCGCCGGGCGAAGTGGGTCGATCTGTTGCTGGAGCAGCGTTACTACGCGGATCGATGGACGATTGTATTCGGCGATCTGCTGCGGGAGCAGGGCCGTGTGCCGGGGGCGCCTGCGAACGGGCTGCGCGACTATCTGCACGCGGCGTTCGAGAAGAACATGCCGTTCGACGAACTGGTTCGAAGCCTCGTTTCAGCGGAGGGCGACAGTGAGCGCAATCCTGCGACGGGATTTCTGTTGCGTGATCGGTTGGACGCCGATGTGCTGGCCGTCTCGGTGACTGACGCGTTTCTCGGTGTGTCGTTGAAGTGCGCGCAGTGTCACGATCATCCGTTTGACTATTGGACGCAGGACGACTTCAAGGGGATGGCGGGCTTTTATCGCGGAACGCGGCGCGACTTTTCGAATTCCGACACTGACGGGCAGCGACCCACGTTCGGCGTGCGTCACAATCCGCGTCGTGCGGAGGGTCGGTTCCTGACGGGCGCCGTGTCCTCGCTCGGCGATGGACCATCCGCGCTGGCTGAGTTGATTACATCGCGCGACAACCCGTACTTCGCCCGCGTGATCGTCAATCGGCTCTGGGAGCAGATGATGGGCGTTGGGCTCGTGAATCCGGCGGGCAATCTCAGTCCGTTGAATCCGCCGTCTCATCCGGAGTTACTTGACTGGCTGGCCATCGAGTTCATCGACAGCGGGTATGACGTCAAGCATATGCTGCGTTTGATCGCGACGTCGCGCACGTATCAGCAGACGAGCTCGGAATCTCTGACGACATGGGCGAGCGTTGTGCGGCACAACAAGGAGACACCGTCTGAGGAGGACGATCTCGTGCCGGGTTCGTTGTATGAAGGCATGCGATTGCGGCGGATGTCGGCGGAGCAGATCAACGATTCCATCCTGGTGTCGACGGGTTACTACCCGGGCGGATATCGCGGAAACATGCCGTCGGCGAAGACGACGTATCCGCCACGGCCTCGGAGCTTTCTGCGAATCTTCGGGGCGTCGGATCGCGAGACGCTACCGGACGGCACTGCGGACGGCAGCATCCAGCAGGCGTTGTCGCTGATGAACGGGGACTTCGTGAACGGGGTGGTTCGTTCGCACCCCGGCCATCCGATCGTTCGCTGGCGAGCGGCGCGCCGTCTCAACACGAAGCAGCTTGTCGATGCGATTTTCTATCAGGTTCTGACGCGCGAGCCGACGCAGCAGGAGCGAAAATGGGCGATGGACGTGATCTCCGACAGTCGCGGCGACGCAGGTTGGGAAGATCTGCAGTGGGCGTTGTTCAATACGCGGGAGTTTCAGTTTATTCGGTAGCGCCGAAGTGTTGCGGCGGAAGCGTGTATTACAGAGTGTCGAATCTTCGACAGCGATTATCGAGTCGGCGTATGGTTGATGACCAAGGTGTTTCATTTGTCGTATCGGCAGAGTGTTTGTAACACCCTTTTAGGGCTTGGTGAGTCCCGGGTTGGCGAACCCAGGTTCGCGCGAAAGCCGCATGCGCGGCTTCCGCTTTACCCTGGGTTGACTTGTGCCACGCTTTCAGCATGCGGAGGTTGCGCCGTGCTGGAATTCGCGGCGGTCCGGTTGATGCGAGGGCATTGCGGATGCTGAATTACGATTGCCAGGGTTGTGAAAGTTATCGCGCGATGAGTCGGCGCCAGTGGTTGCGCGCCGCCGTCGGCGCCGCCGGGGGGGCGGGATTCCTGGGGCTGCTCGATCCGCGCGTGCTCTATGCGAAACCGTCGAAGGATCGCACGGCTGAGAGTGTCATCGTGCTGTGGATGGGCGGCGGGATGAGTCATCTGGACACGTTCGATCCGGCGCCCGGAACGGAGCACGGCGGTCCCTTCGCGGCGATCAACACGTCGGCCGAGGGGATTCGGATTAGCGAGCATTTGCCGCAACTGGCGAAGGGCTTCAAACATCTTTCGCTGATTCGGAGCATGACGAGCAACGAATTCGATCACTCGCGCGCGACGTACCTGATGCACACGGGTTATCCACCACTGGCGAGCATGCAGCATTCGACGCTGGGTTCGATCGTCGCCAAGTACAAGGGGCGCAGCCCGCGCGACGAGAATCTGCCGCCGTACGTGAGCATCGGGATCGACTGGGCGGCCGGTTATCTCGGGCCGAAGTACGCACCTTATTACATCGGGAACGCGCGGCAGAGCGATGCGACGCTGGCGCCGCCGCGGGGAATCGGTCGCGAGCGATTCCGGCGACGACTGAAGCTTCTGAATGACATGGATCGGAGTTTCAAGGCGAAGCATCGTAAGAACGACGCGTTGAAGGCCTTTGCCGAGCATTACAACGCGGCGCTTTTGATGATGCGGCCGAAGACGGCGCGGGTGTTCAACCTGGATGAGGAGCCGACGGCTGTCCGCGAGTCGTACGGGAGCGAGTCGGCGTTCGGTCAGGGTTGTCTGCAGGCGCGGCGGCTGGTGCAGGCGGGGGTGCGCTTCGTCGAGGTCTCGCTGGGCGGCTGGGATACGCACGCGAACAACTTCGAGTCGGTGCAGGCGAAGAGCGCGGAGCTCGACCAGGGGGCTGCGGCGTTGATTTCGGATCTGATCAAGAAGGATCTCTACGATCGCACGGTTGTGATCATCGCCAGCGAGTTCGGCCGCACACCGCGGATCAACGACAACCAGGGGCGCGATCATTTTCCGCAGGTGTGGAGCATTGCGGCGGGCGGCGGGGGGCTGCTGGGCGGTCGGCTCGTCGGGGCGAGCGACGCGGGACGATCTGTTGCGGATCGGGCCGTGCGCGTCGGCGATCTGCACGCGACGATCTGCAAGGCAATCGGCGTGGATTACGCGCAGACGAATTACTCACCGGACAAGCGGCCTTTCCGGATCGTGAAGGATCCGGACGCGCGGCCGATTGGGGAGTTGTTCGGGTAGGCGTCGCGATGCCGCTCGGCGCCGCTCCTGCGTCAATTTTCGCTGATGGCTTCGGGTAGGGATGTGCCGGCGTCGGCGCGTGCCTCTGCGGCCTTCAGACGTTGAGTCCATCTCTCCCTTTCACCGGGTTCGGCGGATGCGTCGATGTGTTCGGCCATTCGGGCGATCGCTGGAATGAGTGCATCGACGAGCGGTTCCGGTCGGCGCAGCAATGCGTCGCACCCGGATTCCAGGAGCGCGCTGCCTTCCGCCCAGCGATCGATTCGGCACAGGCAATCTCCGAGGAGCATTCGGCACTCCGCGAGATCGGGATCTTCCCGACTGGAGGCGTACCGCTCGCGAAGCGCCACGGCGGCGCGAAGCGGAGGCTCGGCGTCATTTGCTCGATCACGCTTCAGGTAGATCGTCCCCAGTGTCTGAGACGAAGACGCGAAATCGGGATGCCCCGGCGGAAGCACGCGCTCTCGATAGACTTGCGCCGCGAGAACGAGTGGCTCGGCCTCGTCCAGCGCGTCTGTCTGTACAAGCAACCAAGCGAGATTCGCCTGGAGTTTCGCAGTGACGAGGCTCCCCTCAGGTGCAACGAGCGTTTGCGCGGCGATCGCCTCGCGCATGAGCGGGATCGCCTCGCGTCCACGACCCACACTGCAAAGAAGTCCCGACAATGAATTCAGTGCGGCAACAAGACCTTCGCGATGATCCCCTTGTTGACGCATCCGTTCGACAACATCCGCCATGATCGGAATCGCGGCGGCGCTGTCACCTTCCTGGAGCACGATATCGGCGAGACCGCGGAGCATGTTCAGCACGTGGGGGTCGTCCATCCCGTGTCGCTCCCCCATGATGCGGATGGCGTTCTTGTACGCCTCGCGTGCCGGTTCGAGCCGGCCCAGGCGACGGAGCGATTCGGCGCGACTCAATTCGACATCAGCGATGCGCTCGGTGTCGGTGTCGTTTGCGCGCAGCAGCCCAAGTGCCGTCTCGTGAACGGTTACGGCCTCGTCGAACAGCCCCAGGCTGTGGTAGCTGTCGCCGAGGGCTGCGAGCAGGCGGGCCCGGACAATCGGTTCGTCACCCAGCTCCCGATTCACGCGTTCGACGGCGGCGTCGACGAGTTGGCGCGCCGTGATCGTCCTGCCGCGGCCGATGTCGGGATCAGGTATTCGAAACATGTCGACGAGCAGATCGCTGACGCGTGTCGCCGTCGCGGCTTCTGTTTTTGCGCGCTCGGCCTCTGTCGCGGCCATCGTCTCGGCGCGCCTGGCGCGATCGAGGCTTGATCGCGCATCGACCAGAAGCCACGTAGTTGTCACGGCAAGACCGATGACGACGAGCAGCAGAATCGAAGTCAGGATCGCGGCGCCGCGATGGCGCTGAATGAGTCGCGTCAGTTGATAGTCGAGTGTCGCCGGTCGGGCGTGAATCGGCTGCCGCGCCATCAATCGATCGATGTCGTCAGCCAGGGCCGACGCGCTCGCGTACCGGCGCTGCGGCGCCTTCTCCAGGGCCTTGAGGATGATCGTCTCCAGATCCCCCTGCAAGCGGGGATCGAATCTCGACGGCCGCGTCGGCGCGACTTCGCAGATCGTTCGCGCCGAGTCGTCGAAACGGCCGCGATGTACTACGTAAGGAAACTGGTATGTCAGCAGCTCGAAGAGCAGAACGCCGAGCGAGTAAATGTCGGTTCGAACGTCCACGTCTTCCGCGGCACCGCGCACCTGTTCCGGGCTCATGTATGGCAGCGTACCCTGCACGCGACGTTCGCTTGTCAGAAAACTATCCAAGTCCGGCGTCTCCTCGTCGCTCACGAGACGCGCGAGACCGAAGTCGAGGATCTTCGGCGTCGGCGACGCGGGCGCCTTCGGTTCCACGAGGATATTCGCCGGCTTGAGATCCCGATGAATGACGCCGCGCTGATGCGCATAGGCGACGGCGTCACAGATTCGGCGAAATAACCTGAGCCGATCCGAGATCGACAGGTTGCGATGTTTCGCGAATTGAATCAGCGATTCGCCGTCGACGAATTCCATCGCGATGTATGCGCGATGGTCGTCAAAGCGGCCCGATTCGTAGATCGCGGCGATACCCGGGTGTTTCAGTCGCGCCAGGGCCCGCGATTCGCGATGGAAGAGCCGCTCAATGCGTCCGTCGGCGTCGAGCCAGGGATGCAGCGCTTTGACTGCGACCTGTCGTCGGGGTTCGGACTGCTCGGCGAGGTATACGACGCCCATGCCGCCGCGTCCGATTTCGCGTATGACGCGGTAGGGACCGATGGCGGTGGGCGCGATCCGGGCGGGCGCCGGCGAAGTCGCCGACAGGCGGCACAGGGCTTCGCGGACCGGAGCCTCGCTTGAGAGATTCGCGCGGATGTCTGCGAGCAGCGGGCCGCACTCTGCGCACGAAGCGGCGTGGGCGACGACGGCGAATGATGACGGGTCATCCTTCGCTGACGTGGCGACTCGTTCAAGTTCCATGATGTCCGGGCAAGTGTCGGGCATTTCGTTTCGGCGACGCCGTGTCGAGCGGTTCGATTGTCGGGCGCCCCGAATAATTGGCGCAGCGCCTCGTCATTTCTCACAAAAGAGTCAGATCTGTTCGATGGATTCTCTGAGTTCGCGAATTCGTCGCAGGATGCGATGCTTGGCGTTATAGACGAGCTTGATATTCACGCCCAGGATTTCAGCCACTTCGGCCGCAGGTCGATTCTCGCGCACCACGAGGTCAAACGCTCGATAGGTCGTCGGTTCCACCTCTCGCCGGACGCGTTCGATACACTGCTCCAGAAGCGCCTGCGCCCATTCGCGATCCCAGGTTTCCGCTGCAGACGCGTCGCCGACGGCGACATCTTCCGTCATCGATTTGCCGCTCGACACGACGGCGGCGCGGCGGCCGGTCATGCGTCGATGGTTGAGCGCCGTTCGGTGGGCGATGCCGAAGAGCCATTTGCTCAGCCGGCCTCGCTGCGGATCATACCGGCCCTCGCGAAACAGCTCAGCGAACGTGATCAGCGTTTCCTGGGCGACGTCCTCGGCGTCACCTTCGGAAAGGCCGACCGATCGGGCGAAGTTGAGGACCGGGAGTCGAAACCGTAAGACAAAGTGATCCCAGGCGGCGCGATTTTCGAAGTCGCGGAGGTCATGAAGCACGGTAGACGTCGTTATCCACTCGATCATTCGGAATCTCGCACCGCAGCCCCGATTATATCCGTGTGGGGGATCGGCCCGGAAACCCAAATCTCGTGAGAAATTGCGCCGTCGCGCGCCAATACGTCGCGGATCGAGCGCCGAACGCCCCGCGATGTTCGCGGGACGCGGGCGAATCCGCAGACGCTCGCCTTCCCCCGGAGCCCCCGAGTCATGAGTGCAATCCGATTCTCGCGATTGGCCGTCGTTTTTTTCGTGCTTCTCTGTCCATCAACGCGGCTGCTGGCGGTCGCGCGATCCTGGAACAATTCGCTCGGCGGTGTCGCCTCTATCGCCGCCAACTGGACGCCCGGCGGATCCCCGACGGCTGCAGACGATCTGACGTTTGGTCTTAATTCGACGTATTTCGTCGTCTGGGGCGTCAACGCGCCCGCCAGCAACTCGCAGACATACAGCAACGGCTCCGTCACGCTGAATGTCTCGAGCCCCCATGCGATCGGCTCGGCGCTCAGTATCGCCCCGGGCTTCGGCCAGACTGCGACGGCAGCACTCGATACTGGCGAAATGAGCGTCGCCGGGCCGTTGTCGATCGGCGGCGGATTGAGCAGTCACGGGATGCTGACGGTGGATGGATTGAGCACGCAGCTGTCGCTCTCGACGATGGCGGGGGACCTGACGATCGGTGGAACTGGAGAGGGAACCCTGAACGTCCTGGACGCCGGCCATGTGGTTGTGGCCGATCGGTTCGTTGCCGGTTCGGGCCCTATGTCGTCAGCGACGATCAACGTGTCGGGTTTCAACCTTCTTGCTTTCGCGAGTTCGACGCTGACAGTCAGTGGATCGTCGCAGCCCCATGCGATCGGCGCGGGCGGAAACGCCTCGATGATCGTCAGCAATCGAGGTCACGTCGAGTTTGCGGGCGATGTCAACCTGGCGCAGGGTTCTGCGTCCACGTCGACGCTGACGATCGACGACGCGGGGCCGAGTTCTTCCGTGACGATCGCAGGCGATTTCTCCATCGGCGCGAATCAGACTGCCGGGGCGGCGGCCGGGAACGGAAGTGTCGACGTGAAGAACCTTTCGACCCTCGATGTGGGCGGCGCGCTGAATGTCGGGAACGATCCGGACGGCGGGATCGGATCACTTCACATCGCGGATAGCGGCGTCGTCGAGGCAGGTTCATTTCTTGTCGGGCCCGGCGGCACGCTGCAGATGGATGGCGGGACACTCGATATTTTCGGTGGCCAATTCGCCTATCACGGATCGGACGGCGCCTTTGAGCTCGGTGCGCCAGGTCATCCGACAGTCACGCTTCGTGACGGCGCGACGGGAACGCTGGACCAGACGGCATTCATGCGCGTGCTGACCTTGGGTGGCGGGACGACCAACGTGCCGGATTCCGCAAACCTGGATGTGCGGAGCGGATCGACGCTGAATGTAGGGCCGGGGCTCGTCGTGATTGGGCCGGACATCGGTGACGATGGCCAGGTCATTGTGAACGGTGCCGGGTCGTCCCTGTTCCTGGATACGGGATCGACGACGATTGTGGGTGCGAATGGCACCGGCTGGCTAGAGGCGGAACTCGGTGGACACATCGAGGGCGGCCACTTGATTGTCGGCCAGTCAATAAACGGCTATCTCATGCTCGAAGGCGTGAGCACGACGGCGGTGTTCAATGACATCGTCGTCGGAGGGACCGGGAGCGCCTCCGGAGGCATCGGCGACATGGAGATCGTGACAGGCGCGCACTGCGACGTGACTGACACCGGCACCGGCATTCTGCTCTGGGACGACGCGGCGCTGCAGGTGCTGGGGCCGGGCTCAGCACTCTCCTGCGCCGGAGGCATTGAATCCACCGGCCTCATCGTTCTGGATGAAGGCGTCATCAACGCTAGTATCGTTCGCCTGGTGAATAGTTCGATGGAGGCGAACGGGCTCGTGAACTCGGACCTCTTCATCGCGTCGAACGCCGCGGCGCTGACGCTGACGGGGGACTTGACCGTCGGGCGAACGACAAGCTCCGACGGACTCACGAATTCAGGGTTCATCGATGTGGGTTCTCACACGCTGACAATCAAGGATATGAACACGGCGCTTCTGAACACGTGTGACATCGGTCCGGGTGGGCGCGTCGTCGCCTTTGGCGGTGTGACCATCAGTGGATCGGACATCATGACCGGCGACGGCGCGACGATCGAGGCGAACGTCACCAACCAGGGAATGATCGTCAGCCATGGCGCCGGCGTGACCTTCAAAGGGGCGGTCTTCGGCGTCGGCCAGGGGATTTCGGGCACCAGGATCGCATTTATTGATGGGGGACGGTTCATCGGCGCCGGCGTCATCGACGCGCCGGTTTTCGGTGACGCTGCCGCCATCATCAACCCGATAGACGATTTGACGATGGGAGCCTCGACAAACTCCAATGGGTATGATGTCGAGGGGGAGCTGACGGTCCAGGGCCACACAGTTCAGTTGTTGGACGCGAATGTCGTGGAACTCGGTGATCTGACGTCGATCGCGGGCGGCGTCCTGGATTGTCCGAACGGGATTCACCTAGACGCCGACGACACGCTCGTCGGCTTCGGAACCGTGCACGGCAGGCTGGCGTGTGCACCGGGTTCGGGGATACATCTCGCAGGAGACCTGTCGCTCCTCAGCGGCGATGTCGGCGTTGAGAATCTGGGGGGGCTGGTTGATGTCGGATCCCATACCCTGACGCTTGGAAACGATGACCACACTCGCATTTCCGGCGAGTTGCTGATGAACGGGGGCGTGGCTCAATTCGGGGCAAATTCGCCAGCGGAGTGTCAGCTCGATGGCGTTCTGTCGGGATCGGGCGCGATTGTCGCGAGCGTTTTGACGCCCGAACTCAATGGGATCGGCGGGACGATTTCACCCGGCGGCGCGGTCGTCGGCGCGATGGGTGTCAGCGGCGATATTGAATCGGGTCCCCATACGCTGTATCGCTTCGATGTCTCGGGGCCCGGCTCGAATGACCACTTGATGGTTGGCGGCGCGATCGAACTGGCCGGCAATCTGGATGTCCACTTCATCGGCGGTTACGTGCCGAACGCGCAGGCGTCATATTCGCTCATCAGCGCAGCGGCCGTTCACGGCGACTTCGCCGGCGTGTCCATCCCCGGCGTGGCAGCGGACCTTCACTCGGTCATTGATGTAACGGACACGGATGTCACGCTCAGAATTCTGCGGCCAGGCGATCTGAACTGCGACGAAGCGGTTTCCGCGGACGACGTCGAGCGCTTTGTGCAGGCGCTGTTGCACGGAGACGCGGGCTCGCCGTGCAGCTTCCTGAACGCCGATGTCAATCGCGACGGAATGGTTAATGGCGAGGACATTCAGCCGTTCATGGACCTTCTCCTCGAGTGAGCGGGGCGAGCGAGAACGGCGCGGCTCCCCAACGTCAGAACGGTAGTGGATCTAGCTTCCCAGCAGCCGTGACGTCATGATGGCAACGTCGAGTCCGTTGACACTGCCCGAACAGTCCAGATCCGAACGGGCGACATGCATGGCGTCTGTGTCGTTTCCGACCAGCACGTCGACGAACAGTGCCACGTCGGTGGCGTCGAGCGAGCCGTCATTGTCGATGTCGCCGTCTTTGGCGCACTCGCGCGTCAGGCGCACGTCGTCGAAGTCGACCTCGATGCCGGGATGCTGGGGTGTATCGATCGTGTTGAGGTTAATCAATCGGATTTCCAAGGGCTGTCCGAGTTGCGGATGGTCGTCGTCGATAACGACTTCGATTGTTGTCTGCATGAAGACGCCGTCGCTGAGCAGGGGGGCGAGGCTGTTGTCGTCCTCCGCGATCACAACGCCGCCGGCCAGCAGTTGCACGCGATAGCCGGGGAAGCCGTCGAGATCAAAGAAGCCGAAGACATCGCACGGCGGCGGTCCCATGCCGGATGCGATGTCGCCGATTTCCACCGTAAGCGTGTAGCGTTGGTCCGGCAGCAGCGTTTCGCCCAGGACCTGCGAGAGGCCGGCTTCACCCCCGCCGATGTCGCCGCCGAGGTAGACGATGCCGACGTGATTGCCTTCCGGTGCGTTTGGGAAGTAGGGGCCTCCTTCGGGGTGGAGACCTCCCACGGCGTCCGCGTTCTGGTCGACGATGCCATTCGGGTCATAGACGCTCCACGCATTGGGGAGGAAGACGGCGAAGCAGCCGGGTGCGACGGTGTTGTCCTCGAAGCCGTGATTGGCGATCGGGATATCAATGGCGATTGCAGGGCCGGCCATCGCCAGGATCAGCATGGCCGACAGGCGCCTTCCGGGATTCTTGTTCGATTCTCGTGATCGCATCATGAATTGGTGTCTCCTCTTTCACCTGAAGCGTCAAGCGCCGTCCGGAACTCACGCAGATTTTGAGTCGGTGCGAGCTGCCGGGGCGACTCAGGAATCCGGGAAGATCCACGCATCGTAAGACGAAGCAGAAACGGGCGGCGGTTGCCGCAATCCGGACTGGAATTGCGAATCTGAGGCAATCCGAAGCGTTCGCGACTGTTCAGGAATCCCGAATATCGTACAAATGTCCAGAGAACAGATCGGCCTCTAAATCCTACACTGGGTCCCGAGTCCGCATACCTCCGCAGGTGTCGAGGTCTGCCGATGGAGGCTCGTTCGACAGTATCGAGGCCGTGATGAGTATGGCCATCGATCACCAAAACAAGGAGTGGGCGAATGCTGACGCGATATACGATGTGCATCCTCGCGATGCTGGTGACGGCCGCCGGGCCAATCCACTCGGAAGTGAGTGCTGACGGCGCGATCCGGACGCGCTGGGCCGATTCCGTCACAGCGGAGACTGCGTATCAGGAGTACCCGCGACCGCAGATGGTTCGCGATCATTGGACGAATCTGAACGGCCGTTGGGACTACGCGATCACGCCCCGCGGTACGGACAAGCCCAAATCTTGGGCGGGAAAGATCCTCGTGCCGTTCTGCATCGAGTCGGATCTGAGCGGTGTCGGCGGAAGCGTCGGTCCGGAGAATGAGCTCTGGTATCACCGGACGTTCGTGGCGCCTGCGATGACAAGTGGCGATCGGTTGCTGCTTCACTTCGGCGCTGCGGACTGGAAGGCGTATGCGTACGTGAACGGCAAGCGCGTTGGTGCGCATCAAGGTGGATACGATGCATTCACGTTCGACATCACGGATGCGTTGAATGACGGCGAGAACGAAATGGTCGTGCGCGTCTGGGATCCGACGGATGCAGGGTATCAGCCGCGTGGCAAGCAGGTCCGCCGACCCAATAGTATCTGGTATACGGCCGTGACGGGCATCTGGCAGACGGTCTGGCTGGAGCGCGTGCCGTCCACGTCGATCGAGTCGCTTCGCATCACGACGGAGTTCAAGGACAACAGCGTTCAAGTGGACGTCGCGTTGCGCGGGGATGCGACGGGTTGTCGAATTGAACTGGAAGCAATGATCGGCGGTCTGTCATATCACGCGAAAGCGCCGGCGGGTTCCCCGTTGGTTTTGAAGCCCGAAGCGCGCATCCCGTCGTGGTCGCCGAGCGAGCCGACGCTGCACGAGTTCACGGTCACGCTTTTCGATGCCAAGGGAACGGCGATCGATCACGTGAACAGTTATTTCGGGTTTCGATCGATCGAAGTGCGCGAGGACAGCGCGGGCGTTAATCGGTTGTTTCTCAATGGCGAGGCGTTGTTTCAGTATGGACCCCTTGATCAGGGCTGGTGGCCCGACGGTCTCTACACGGCCCCGAGCGACGAGGCGTTGAAGTACGACCTGGAGATCACGAAGCGGCTCGGTTTCAACATGGTGCGCAAGCACGTCAAGGTCGAACCGGCGCGATGGTATTACTGGTGCGACAAGATGGGGCTACTCGTCTGGCAGGACATGCCGTCGGGCGACGCGTACATCAATCCCCATCAGCCGGATATCACGCGCACGGCGCAGTCGGGCTACAACTACGAGCGCGAACTCCGTGCGATGATCGAGGGTCTTTACAACCATCCGTCCATCGTGATGTGGGTGCCGTACAACGAGGGATGGGGGCAGTGGGAGACGTCGCGCATCGTGGACTTCGTTCGCGGGCTCGATCCGACGCGTCTTGTGGACAACACGAGTGGTTGGGCGGATCGGAAGGTCGGGGATGTCTTGGACATCCACAGCTATCCGGCGCCGCGAATTGACGGGCTGGATGCGCATCGGGCCGTCGTCAACGGCGAGTTCGGCGGTCTGGGTCTGCCGATGAAGGGGCACTTGTGGCAGGAGAAGGACAACTGGGGATATCGCACATATGAATCTCAAGCCGCGCTGACGAATGCGTACTGCAGGATGCTCGGCGATCTGCACCGTCTTGTCGGCCAGGGTGTTGCGGCCGCGGTCTACACGCAGACGACGGACGTCGAGGGCGAAGTCAACGGGCTGATGACGTATGACCGCGAAATTCTGAAGATGGACGAGTCTCGCGCGGCGGCCGCGGCACAAAGGCTCTACACGACGCCGCCGAAAGTGAAGACGCTTCTGCCGACGTCCGTTGAGAGCGGCGCGACGTGGCGGTACACAATGATGAAGCCCGGCGACGACTGGATGAATGCGTCGTTCGATGATTCCGCGTGGAAGACGGGGGCGGGCGGTTTCGGCACGGCCGGCACGCCCGGGGCGACGATCGGGACGACTTGGGACGGCGATGACATCTGGATCCGACGGACATTCGAACTCGACGGTTTTTTTGACGGCGTCGAATTGAGCGTGCACCACGATGAGGATGCCGAGGTTTATATCAACGGCACGCTTGTTGCGACGTTGAAGGAGTACACGACGGCCTACGGCGCCGTGCCGCTCGAGGGTGACGCGGCCAAAGCACTGAAGCGAGGCGCGAACGTTATTGCGATTCACTGTCACAATACGACGGGCGGTCAGTATATCGACGCCGGGCTGGTGTCTGTCGAATCGCCTCGCTGAGCAGCGCTACGGCGCAATCAGTTGCGCGAGGAACGCCTGGAGATCGCGGCCATCGGCTTCGCCGGAGCAGTTCAGATCCGCGCGGGCGACATGCATCGGATTGCTGTCCGCGTCGAGCAGGACATTGACGAGGATCGCGACGTCGTCCAGATCGATGGACCTGTCGTTATTCAGATCGCCGGCGAGTGCGAAGACCGACAGATCGAAGGTATAGGCCGCACCGACGGGAGTCACTTCCGGGGACCATGCAGCGCCGACGAGCGCGAAGTCGCCTTCCATCGCGATACTCCCGCCGAAGTGATCGGCCAGGGAGTCGTCGCTCCTGGTCAGACGCGCGATTCTGCGCCATGTACCGTTCAATTCGCGGTAGACGAACACGGGGCGATTGATCGCGCCCGGAGTCGTCACAGTTTCGTTCGTAAGTCCGATCAACGCCGTGTCGCCGTTGATCGCGACGGCCCTGCCGTATGATCCGTCTTCCGGAGTCGTGTTGTTCGCAAGCATGGCGATCTGGTGCCATTCGCCGTCAATCTCGCGGAAGACGTAGGCCGCCGCCTGGTCGGTCGGGTCGTCGGGGTTGTTACGGGAGGCGCTGACGATGATCGTATCGCCGTGGATATCGACGGCGTTGCCGAAGCCGCTTTGCACTGTGTCGTCGCCGTCCGTCAGCTTCGCGACTTGTTGCCAGGCGCCGTCAATCTCCCTGAAGACGTACGCTGCCTGGTCCATGTCCCCTGTCGTCGGATTCGGGCGAGGTGTACCGGCCACGAAGGTATCGCCATCGAGGGCGATACCTCGTCCGAGCGATTGGTGGTTTGAGGCGTCATTGGCTTTGAGCTTCTGGGTTTCCTGCCAAGTGCCCCCGGTCTTCCGGAAGACGTAGACGGCGCCGCTATACGGCGCGATTTCGCTGTCACCGCTGGCGGTGACGAGGATCGTATCTCCTTCGATGGCGACGCGGTAGCCGAACGACTTCGACGGAGCCGGATCGGACGGCGTCAGTTTGGCGATCTGTTGCCAGCCATTCTCCGTTTCCTCAAATACGTATGCCGCGCCGGAGTAATCGCCGCCTTCGCCATAGGCACCGATGACGGCCGTTCCGCCGCTGGTCGATACGCTGACGCCAAACTGATCGTTTTCGTCGGCATCCGACGCGACGAGCCGCGCGAGTTCCTGCCAACCGTCGCCGCTGTTGCGGAAGATGTAGGCCGCACCGCTGCGATAGCCGAAGGCGGAATCATTGACGGCGCCGATGACGGCGGTGTCGCCGTCGAGGTCGGCGCTCCAACCGAATCTCTGGCCGACGGCGCCGTCGGTTGAAGTGAATCTGGCGAGCGCATCGATTTCGACGAAGTCGCACTCGTCGGGCTGGCCGTCGCCGTTGCAGTCGGCGCTGAACTGGCGGGCGATATCGCATTCATCGGGGACGCCGTTGCCGTTGCAGTCCGTGCTGATTGTCTGAAGATCGCAAATGTCCGCGATGCCGTTGCCGTTGCAATCCTGGGCGTATGCTGCCAGATCGAATGCGTAGACTAAGCCGCTGGCGTATACGTCAACGCTGCCGTTGGTGGCGCCGCCCAGGAGGGAGTCTCCGTCAAGGGCGACTGAGTAGCCGAATCGGCGTGCGTTGAGCATTTCCAACGGCGTCAGGGAGCCGGCGAATTCCCATCCGTTCCTGTCTTGATATGTGATGATTGCACCAGTGATTGTGCCGGCGAGCCTCTTCGCTCCGACGGCGATGGTATCGCCGCTGATTGCAGCGCTGCCGCCAAAACCGGTGGCGAACAGATCTTCGGGCGGCGTCAGCCTGGCTGTCTGCAGCCATTGGCTTCCTGAGCGATGAAACACATAGGCCGCACCTTGGTTGTCGTATTCGGTGGTTGTAAGCGTTGCGCCGACGACGAGCGTGTCATTTTTCCATGCGAGACATACGCCAAGCCGGGTGTTTTCTGGTGCGTCGTCTGCAATCAGTTTCCGGTACTGCGTCCAGTTCCCGAGGGATTCGCGGAACATGTAAACGGCCCCCGTTCTCTCGCCGTATGAGTTGAGTGCGTAGGGCGCACCGACGATGAGATCGTCGTCGGCCAACACGACGCTGGCGCCGAATTGAATGAAGCCATCTTCGGGCTCGGGGCTCGGAATGGCCGTTGAAAGCCAGATGCCGTTGATTTCGCGGAAGACATACACGGCGCCCTTGTTGGTGGAGCGTGGCGCACCGGCGACGACGACATCGCCTTGGATATCGACGTTAAAATCGTTGACATCGTCGCCTGAGCCCAGCGAATTCGACAGCAGGGCGATTTGTTGCCAAACGCCGTCGATGTTGCGAAAGACATAGATGGCGCTGCGATAAAAAGCACTCGGGATGACGAGTCGGGCGGCGACGACGGCGGTATCGCCGTCAATGGCGACGCTGTCGCCGAATCGCCTACAGATGGTCGGATCGGTCGGCGTCAGCTTGGTGAGCTGCTGCCATTGAAAGCCCGAATTTTGAAAGATGTAGGCTGCGCCGCTGCCGGTTCCGCTATTCCCATCCAATGGAGCGCCGATGATGGCGAGTTCCCCATCGATATCGATATCGTCACCGAAGAACGCGTTCGCTGACGCGTCGTCGGCCGTGAATTCGACGTAGTCCGGAACGAGACACTGCGTGACTGCAGCGGCCGGTTGCGTGAATGCTCCTGTGAGCGTGATGATGACGATGATTCGTTGAGTTGTTCGCATTTCTGCGTCTCCGACATTACGCTTGCCTTGAATTGTCGTTACATGTCTTCGATCAGTTGCACAACGATCGCCTGTAGATCCCTTCCATCGACGGCGCCGGAGCAATTGACATCCGCGCGGGCGACGTGATCAGGATCGGCGTCCGCTTCAAGCAGGACATCGATCAGGATCGATGCGTCGTCGAGGTCGACGTCGGTGTCGTCGTCGAGATCGCCCGCCAGTTGGAAATCGGGGACCGCAAACGCAAGCACCGTACCGATGTAGCCGCCGCCAGCCGATACGTTCTGCAACGCGGAAACGAGTACCGTGTTGCCTTCGATCGAGACATCGGCGCCGAATAGCAGCGTCGACGATTCCTGAGATGTTCGTGGTTTGAAAATCCGCATCCATGATTCGCCGATGCGCTTGAATACATGGGCTGGGCCATAAAGGAAGTAGGGGGCGCCGATGGCTCCGGCGGCCTGGTCGCCGACGACAATTGTGTCATTCTGAATGGCAAGACTTGAGCCAAAACTGTCGGCAGGTGTTGATTCGTCCGGCTCAAGCCTCGCAACCTCCTGCCAAACTGAATTGGTTTCCGTGTACACATAGACAAAGCCTGTTCGGTCCACGTTTGTAGAATCGTGATTGGTCAGACCGACAACGATGCTCGTGCCGGAAATGCCGAGCGTCCGCCCGAAGTAGTCCCACGCCTGCGGATCGGGTGCGACCAACATGTCGATGAGCTGCCAATCATCGTTATTAGATCGATAGACGAAGACGGCGCCGGGAATAGACGTTGATTGTGTGACAATCGGGGCTGCGACAGCGATCGTGTCTCCATCTATCGCGACTGGAGAACCAAACGTGGGATAGAGCGTCGGTTCGGGCGACGTCAGTTGCGTGACGTGTTCCCAGATACCATTGACTTCCCTGTAGACACTCGCAGACCCGCCGAAACTACTGCCGATGACACACGTTCCCTGACTGAGCGCTATGCTGTATCCGAATTGTCTGCCCTGTGCGGCGTTGGGATCGTGTAATTTGGCGACTTGTTGCCATGTGTCGTTCAGTCGCTGGAATACATAGACCGATCCGCTGTCCGTGCCAACGTCGTCATCTCGCACAGCGGCGACGGCGATCGTGTCGCCATCCATCGCTACGCGGAATCCAAATTCATCGCCTTCGGCAATGTCCGTCGGCGTCAGCTTTTCAACTTCTTCCCATCCACCGTCACGCTGAAACACATACGCCGCGCCTCCGGATGGAACGATTTCACTGTCGCGGTACGCGCCTAGCACAACTGTATCGACGCCCATTGCAATGCTCTTTCCGAATCCGGCGCCCGGTGATCCATCGGAGGCAACGAGGGTTGCGGACTCGAAAAGCTCGCCTGGACCGCACTCGTCCGGCACGCCGTCTCCATTGCAGTCGGCGCTGAGTTGGCTTGCGATGTCGCATTCGTCGGGGATGCCGTTGCCGTTGCAGTCATCGCTGATCAACTGCAAGTCGCATTCGTCGGGAAAGCCGTTTGCATTGCAGTCATTTGCAGACGAGAAGACGTCGAATGCGAAGGCTGCGCCGCTGTCGGATGTCGAACCATCCGCCCGGTAGGCGCCTACGACGGCGGTCGTCCCACTCACGCTGACGGACTGGCCGAAGTAGTCACCGCCTTTCGGCGTGTCGGACTCAAAAAGCGCGAGTCGCTGCCAGACGCCTCCGATTTCTTGATAGACGTACACGACGCCGCTGCCATAAACGCTTGACTCGCCAGTTGCGGCCCCGACGATTAGTCTGTCGCCATCGAGGCAGACGCTGATGCCGTAGTTGTCGAACTCCAGCGTTTCGATTTCGCTGAGTCTTGCGATCCGCTCCCATTGCCCCGCATTCTCGCGAAAGACGAAGACAGCGCCACTGCCCAATGCTGGATCCTGGCTGAGCGTGGCGCCCACGGCGATCGTGTCGCCGTCAATCGAGACACTGCCGCCAAACAGGTCTTCACTCGGCGTGTCGTCGGATGCGATGCTGGCAACGGGTTGCCACACACCGTTTGTTTCCCGGTACGCGTGGACGGACCCGGGGCCAGCGTGGTTGGGTCGGGGCATTCCGACGACGATCGTCGCACCGCTGATCGCCACACTGCTGCCGAATTGAGCGCCGATAATGGGGTTGGGCGCCGTCAGGCGAGCCGTTTGGTACCAAGCATCATTGATCAGTTGGAAGACGTAGACGGACCCGGCGTCGATCGCGGCTTGATCGCTCTTGGGCGCGCCGACGACGATCGTGTCGCCGCTAATTGCGATACTGGCGCCGAATTCGTCGGCATTTGTGCCGTCGTCAGCCATCAGGCGGGCCGTTTGCTGCCATATACCTGAAATTCTCCTGAAGATGTAGGCTGTGCCGGTGCGGAGCGCGATGCCGTCGTCCCGGTAAGCGCCGGCGACGATCGTATCGCCGTCGATGGCGACGCTGTAGCCGAGGCTTGCGATCGTCGTGCCCGCGATCGGTCGTAGCTTTGAGACCTGGTCCCAGTGGTTCGATGTGTTTTCGTACACATAGACGGCGCCTGGTGTGACGCCGTCCTGGTGGTCGCGATAGGCGCCGATGGCGGCCGTATTCCCGCTGACGGCGCAGCTCCAACCGAAGTACTTGTTCGGGAATGAATCGGCAGGCGTCAGTTTGTCAGCGACACTCTGAATGCAGATTACGTTCGAATAGACGTTGTTTGCGACCGCGAGCAGAACCGCTGCGCCGATGCACGAAACCCTGGATTTCATCTGGCCCACTCCGAAATGACGTCTACTAGAAAGGTACCGCCCATAGTTGAGGCGGTTTTTTGCGAGGATCGTTACGCGGCGGGATTGTTTTTTGGGTCATCACGGAATATCGTGAAATTCTATTGGCATCTGCGGTAGCGCTTTTACCGCGTCCAGATAGGGCAACGCCGTGAACTGAATGCTCTAATCAGTGCCTCGCAGTCTCAGCGTGGCGAATCATCCAGCGTACATGAGCATGACTCCGCCGTGAGGACACGGCGGCTCCGACTGGTGCTGCCGCCGCTGTGTTCAGTTCACGGCGTTGCCCGGTGGGGACGCTCTGAGAATTGCCCAGCCTTTCAAGGCTGGGATTTCTAGTTGGTTGGCGTCAATGCCGTGCCGTAGGTACGGCGCGAGTCCACGCATCAAGCTCATCCCGTCCCGCTGGGACAGGGCCCTGAAAGATGGCCGTCAACCCCCCGTTGGAAACGGGGGGCTATTCTCATGTGATCCCTACGGGATCCCGCGTGCTTACACTTGTCGCTCATGTGCCAGAACACCGAGTCATCCCGATTTTCCGTGATGCACATTTTTCTTTGTGGGTCAGCAATCAGTCGCCGGCTGTGAATTCGACACTGCGGCGTTACGTTCGTCGGTCATCCTGGTGGTTGATGAACATGGGTGTTTTTGACCAGCTCAATGTCGGCACCGGTGAATGAATCACAGGCGCCCCTCAATGGCCGGGGTCGGTGGCTGAAGCGAGGGCGTTCCGCATTCCGGGCACTTGCCTGAGACGTTGCCTGTCATGTCGTATCCGCATTGGTAGCAATATCCTCGTGGCGGCAGGAAGGGCACTTTGTCGCGATGGCGTTTCCAGATGACTTTCGTTTTAGCCAGACCGTCGCCGATACGCGGGCCGAATTCGAGTTCGGCGAGGGCGTAGAGCGCGAATGGAGCGAACCAGAAAGGCAACAGCGGAAGGTTGCGAAGCGCGCTTGCGCCGAAGCCGATGCCAGTTCCCGTCGCTCGATGCGTCGCCTGCAGGTCGAACAACCGCTTCCCCGGCGATTGTCCGCCGAGTGCGTCGCGAAAGAGCATGGATGCGAACAAAAAACCTACTGTGTGGTCCCAGGTCCGCCCGAGCGTTGGGGACCCAATCGGTCGGACGACCAGCTGAATCGCCCACATTACGGCGATCAGTAAAGTCAGATCGACGACATACGCCCAGATGCGGCGGCGCGCAAAGGCCCGGCGGCAGGTCTCGCAAACGATGACGCCGTAGAGCCGGCCCTGCCAGTTGGCCGCGAGTGGTTCATCGCAGAGCGGGCAGGTCGGGCCGCCTGGCTTCGAGTCAGCGGGTTGTGTCTTCGCTTCGCCGGCCATCGAAGCACCCAAATCCTACGCGCCTTGTGACGTGAGCTTGTCAGTCAGGTATTCCACGATCCGGCTCTTATCAATCCGCTCCTGCCCGGCCGTATCACGATCGCGCACTGTGACGGTGTTGTCGTCCTTCGTCTGGCCGTCGATCGTGAAGCAGTAGGGGGTGCCGGCTTCGTCCATGCGGGCGTAGCGCTTGCCGATGTTCTGCTTGATGTCGAGCGTGACGGGCCAGCGCTTCTGGAGGTCTTTGAAGATTGCCTCGGCGATTTCTGGCATGCCGTCTTTCGCGACGAGCGGGAGGATGGCCGCCTTGATCGGCGCGAGCCGCGGATGGAACGTCATGAACTCCTTGCTGGCGCGCGACTCGTCGTAGTGGTACGCCTCGCAGATGAACGCGAGCGTGCTGCGATCGGCGCCGGCACTGGGTTCGATGACTGTCGGGAGGAAGCGCTCCTTGCGCTCGTCGTCGAAGTACGTGAGGTCCTTGCCGCTGTGCGTCTGATGCTGCGTGAGGTCGTAGCAGCCGCGATGGGCGACGCCTTCCAGCTCCTGCGGTTCGTCGGCGAAGGGGAACATGTACTCGATGTCCGTGCATGCCTTGCTGTAGTGGGCGAGTTCGTTTTCGTCCTGGTTTCGCGGGACGAGGTTTTCGCCGGCGAGCCCCAGGGACTTGTACCAGTTGATACGCGTGTCGCGCCACCACTTCCACCATTCCATCGCTTCGCTGTCGTGGCAGAAGAACTCGATTTCCATCTGTTCGAATTCACGCGAGCGGAAGGTGTAGTTCCGCGGGTTGATTTCGTTGCGGAAGGCCTTACCGATCTGGGCGATGCCGAAGGGGACTTTGACGCGCGTGGAGTCGCAGACGTTCTTGAAGTTGGCGAAGATGCCCTGGGCGGTTTCGGGGCGGAGGTAGGCGACGCTGCTGGAGTCCTGCAATGCGCCGACGTAGGTCTGGAACATGAGGTTGAACTCGCGCGGTTCGGTGAGTGAGCCGGCCTCTTTCGCGTGAGGGCCGACGATGCGCGGGAACATCTCAACGGGGAGTTCGAGCAGCGGTTTCTCCGCGTATTGCCCCGGCTCCAGCGTCTTGGCCTTCATGTATTTCGCGAGATTCTTCAGCGCCTTGGCCTGTGTCTCCTCATCGCCTGTGACGAAGGCGTACATCTTGCCGTTGCCGTCATCGTTCGCGGCGACGGCGACGAGGATCTGATCGGCGCGATAGCGGCCCTTTGACTCCTTGCAGTCCACCATCGGATCGCTGAAGCCGCCGACGTGGCCGCTGGCTTCCCAGACTTTGGGGTTCATGATGAGCGAGCAGTCGACGCCGACCATCTGCACCTGTTTGCCGTCTGGTCCGATGGGCGGGTTCTGGACCATGTCGCGCCACCAGGCGTCCTTGATGTTGCGCTTGAGCTCGACGCCGAGTGGGCCGTAGTCCCAGAAGCCGCCGATGCCGCCGTAGATTTCGCTGGACTGAAAGATGAAGCCGCGGCGTTTGCAGAGGCTCGTGATCTTTTCCATCTTCTCGCTGGATTTCGCCATATGTCTTTTTCCCGACGACTCGGTCCTGGTTGCTCTGGGTTGTAACGCCCTTGCAGGGCTTGACTCTCTTCTTGGTTCTTACCCAGGGTTGCGCTGCGACCGCATTCGCGGTCTTTGCTTACCCTGGGCTGTTTTGTTGCGCCCCGTTGGGGCGTGGATTGCGCCGATCGGCTCGGGCCGCAAGTTCGCGCCGTCCCTCTGGGACGGCAGCACAATTTCTCGTCTTTGTGACCCACCCTTGAAAGGGTGGGCTATTCTCATTGCGTCCCTCCTGGACGATACGTTCCGTCGCTACGCTTTTGCAGGGCGGGGGCGACTCGTCATGCCGGGTGGCATGCTTCCCCTTCAAGGGAAGCATGCGTGTGCGGTCGAGTCGCCCCGAATTCGTTTCTCATCGCACGCGTCGTCGCGACTCGGCATGCTTGCCTTTGAGGGCAGGCATGGCACCCTTGGTTGCGTCACTGCTTGAGAGCAGTGGCACTCATCAGTTGTGCCCATCAATGGCACCCGGTAGTGGCTCCTGCGTCGCGCTCGATCATCGTGACCCCAGGGTTGAAACTCTGGGCCACCCGTTAAGATTGCTCCATCGTCACTGCTTGAGAGCAGTGGCACCCGGTGTCGTGACCGGCATGCCGACCTAGGGGGTCGGCATGGCACCCGATTGGGTTCGTTGCGTCGGCGCGACACCACATGATGCCGGCGTTCAACGCGGATCGCCGTGATCCTGGGGCCGGCGAATCTCATTCTGTCGACACGTTATCGCGCTTTCGTGCGTAAACCCCTGCAACCCCGTTGCTTGGAGTGTCCGAAAAACTCGCATCATGTTTTACGCGATCCATGACGACCCGCGGCGCGCCGGTTGCACCCATCTTTTTTCGTCGCCGACCCGCGAAAACCGCCTCGGCACGGTAGTAGAATAAGCAACTTGCTACTCAGGGGAAAGTCAGATGATCGTCGCCGTGAATGCCGCCAACCGCCTGATCGGAGTCGTCGAGCCGCGAACCAAGATTCTCGTGCTCACGTTCTTCGCGTACCTGGCTCTTTGTTAGGCCTCTTCTTCTTCCGGCCGCCCAGCAGCCTTGCCTGCGGACCGATCGGGCAGCTCTTCGTGCACGTCTCGCACAACCCCATGATCTGAAATCGATGCGCCAATGCGTGGAATCGATGTTCCGCGGCGATCAGCGTGCGCAGTCGGGCCACATCCTTCGCGTCAAATTCGATGATCCGACCGCAGCGACGGCAGACCATGTGGTCGTGCGGGTCCTGTCCGTAGGTATGCTCGTAGTGCACCTGTTTGTTCGAGAAGTGCACTTCCTTCACGATCCCGCATTCCACGAGCAGCTTCAGTGTCCGGTAGACCGTGGCTTTGCCGACGCGGAGGTTCTGCTGGCGCATCAGGAACAGCAGTTGTTCGGCCTCGAAGTGTTCGTCCGTACCCATGACGGCGCCGAGTATGTCTTCGCGCTCGTCCGTGTATTTCAGGCCGCGATCGCGGAGGAATTCGCGGAAGAGGTTTTCCGCGGTCCGTACGATCTCGTCGCGGTCGGCAGGTGGAAGGCGCGTCGGCATCGGTTGCATGATCGGGGATGGGGTTTATGCAGGCAAGGGGGCGCTCGATATTGCGACTATCGGCGTCGATCCGCGGTTGCGCGATCCGAGCCAATCGTGGCTTGGAACGTCGGCGGCGTGCTACAATTCCGGCAATGTCCGACGCTGACAAGTCATCCGGTTCGCCGCACGATCGACGCGCGTTCTTTCGCCAGGGTTTTTCACGTCTGATGAAGCCGGCGGCGAAGTACCTGGAATCGAAACTGCCGGGGATCGCAGCACCATCCACGTCGCGACCTTTGCGACCGCCGGGAGCGATGCCCGAGCCGGACTTCCTCAACACGTGCTATCGCTGTGGCAGCTGCGCCGATCATTGCCCGGCGGATTCGATCAGCTTGCTACAAGTTGATGACGGACGACTGAAGGGGACGCCGTCGATTGACCCGACGCGGCGGGCGTGCGTCGTATGCGACGAGCTTGCGTGCATGAAAGTCTGCCCGAGCGGCGCGCTGAAGCTGGTCGATCGATTGCAGATTCGCATCGGGCTGGCCGTCTGGGATGCGGAGACGTGTACGCGCGATGTCACGGCAGCGAGTCCGATTGGGGCCGCGACGGTCGACGAAGTCGCTGCTCTGCCATCGGTCGATCGCAATTCGCCGAGCGAGTACTCGCCGGCAACGTGTACGATCTGCGCTGACGTCTGCCCTTATGGCGCCGATGCGATTCGCATCGAGAATGGTCGCGTGCATGTCATCGATCCTCGCGCGACAGGGACGGGTTGCACGGGCTGCGGCGTCTGCCAGGAACAGTGCCCGACGCGGCCCGGACGGGCGATTCGTGTGTTGCCGTATGCGCTCAAGTGAACTAGCGTTTTCTCGCACGGACCGAACTGCGACCGTCAGGGAGGTCGGTCGCGCGGAGTTCGCCCTCCAATGGCCATCGGCCGAATTGCGCTTCTTATCGGCGCGCGGCGACTCGAAATCGGGCAGAGATGATTCGTTGTCATTGCGCAGCTCGGTGTCGATGCATCGCGCGCCCACTCCCTTACGGTCGTGGTTCGGAACGGGCCGTGGGGCCGGATGTTGGCGAGAAAGGGCCGAGTGTTTTCTTGTCCTGGCCTTCACGCACATATTCGCAGGCGGATGCGACGGATTTCTCATCCCACAAGTACCTTGTGCTGCCATGACGTGACCAAATTGCGCGGTCCCGCGTGACCAGGTTGGCTTCGCGCATTCGTCTTGTTGCGTAGGCCTTAAGATCTGTCATCACGCGCTCGGGCGTGTCTTGCGAGTTCACGACCAAGTGAACGTGATTCGTTCGAACGTTCAATTCGTGAATCAGCCATCCACGATAGTGGCACACGTCGCAGATCGTTCTCGTAACGACTTGTCGTGCTGGCATGTCCATGACGTACGGCGGATGCACCATCGATTTGCGTCGATGATTCTCCCATTCGTCATCGGCTTCGATGAACGGCGTTTCGGGCTCGTTCCATTTCCTTGTTACGGAACCACGTGGGTCTCCGTGCAACCACGAGCCATAGGTGCGAAAGGTGATGAAATATGCCTGAGGTCGATGACGCAGCGGTGACTTGTCGGCCATAGCAGCCTCCTGGTGATGGTTCATGTCGAATCTCGCTGCTCGGAAGCCTATTGACAAGGCGAACTTCGTCATTGGGTGACAGAAAGGTGACACTCGATCTATGCCAAATCCCAAGGTCATCTCGAGGGGACGTACCGAACCGCGACCGTCAGGGAGTCCGGTCGCGCGGCGTTTGTCTGACGAGGGCCGTCCGCAAAGTTGCGCCTCCTATCGGCAGTAGGCGACTCGAAATCGGGTAGAGATGATTCGTTGTCATTGCGCAGCTCGGTGTCGATGCATCGCGAGCCCACTCCCTTACGGTCGTGGTTCGGAACGACGATTGCCTGCTGAGACCATGCGCAATGTGCTGTCGTGCCATGGCTCAGGACAGACTCATGCGGATCGCCAATCTTTGAGAGCGGACTGAATCCGGCCTGCGCGGTTTTCAAGTGCCGTAAAATCCCGTTCGGCCATGAATCTTGGCTCGAAGAGTGAGCCGACAAATCCGACGCCCGCCGCGCCGGCGTCGAGGATTCCGAGGAAGTTGTCGACCGTTGCACCGCTCGTCGGAAAGATCCGCAGATGGGGCAAAGGGCCCAGGATGCTGCGGACGTAGTTCGCCACATCGCCTTGCGCCGGGAAGAACTTGAGGAAATCCGCGCCCATGCGATGGGCTGTGACCATTTCCGTCGGCGTGACAGTACCCGGTATGCTCACAACGTTTAGTCTATTCGCTTCCGCGATGACGTCGGCGTCTGTGATGGGCGACACGAGGAACTTCGCGCCGGCATCGACCGCGCGGCGCGCGTCGTCTGTCGTCAGGACGGTTCCCGCTCCGACGATCAGCGAATCGTCCTTTGCGAAGTCGGCGATGCGATCGAAGGCGTCTGGAATCGTCAACGTGAATTCGATCATCCGAAAGCCCGCATTGACGACTGCGCGCATCGCGTCGGCGGCGAGGTGCGTGTCGTTTGTGCGGAGAATCGCGCTGACGCGGCGTTCGAGAATCTTGTCGATGGTGGCTTGCTTGTTGCTCATGGGGTGGATTCTATTCATGAATCGGTCGGGGTGCGACGGGGTCGGGTAAGGAGCCTCGCTTCGTGGCCGGCCATCCTACCGCTACCAATGCGTGATTCGTGATAAGCATGCCGACCTTGGGGGGCGGCATGGCACCCGATTGCCAAATCAAGCCCGCGTCAGCGCGTGTGCCAGTCGCCCTGGACGACATAGCGCTGCGTCGTCAGTTCTTCGAGGCCCATGGGGCCGTACGCATGGATCTTGGACGTGCTGATGCCGATCTCGGCGCCGAGACCTAGCTGGAAGCCGTCGTTGAAGCGGGTCGAGGCGTTGACGAGCACGCACGACGATTGTACGCGCTGCGTGAATTCGGCAGCGGCAGTTTCGTTCGTGGTCAGGATCGCTTCCGTGTGGTTCGATCCGTACTGATGAATGTGCTCGATCGCAGCGTCCAATGAAGACACGACTTTCATCGCGACGATCAAGTCGAGGTATTCGTGTCCCCAATCGTCGTCCGTCGCCGGCTTTGCGTTCGGCGCCAGCGAGCAGATGCGCGCGTCGCCGTGGATTTCAACACCGTCTGTCTGGAGTCGTCGGGCGAGCATGGGAACAAATGCGTCGGCGACGGATTCGTGGACCAGCACTGCTTCGGCGGCGTTGCACGTTGCGGGTGCGGACGTTTTCGCCGTTGCGCATACGTGGACGGCCTTGTCGATATCGACGTCCTTATCGACATAGATGTGGCAGACGCCGTGGAAGTGCTGGACTGTCGGAATCCTCGCGTGTTCGTGGACAAAGCGAATCAGCTCCGTGCCGCCGCGAGGAATTACGAGGTCGATGTACTGCTCCATGGCCAATAGTCGCTTGACAGTCTCGCGATCCGACGTCGTCAGTAACGTTAGCGCTTCCGCCGGTATGCCGGCCGCGCCGAGCGCATCCCGAGCGAGCGTTGCGAGAATCTCATTCGAATGCAGCGCCTCGCGACCGCCTTTGAGGATGCAGGCGTTGCCGGCCTTGAAGCAGAGCGCGAACGCGTCGATCGTCACGTTCGGCCGAGCCTCGTAGATCATCATGATGACGCCGATGGGGCAGCGCTGTTTTCGAACTGCGAGACCGCTGGGGGCGGCGTAGTCCTTTGTCACGCCTCCGATCGGGTCGGGCAGGTTGGCGATCTGACGCAGGCCCTCGACCATCTGGCCGATCGAATCGGCGGACAACGTCAGGCGTTTCAGTTTCGGGCCCGTCACGCCGTTCGCAGTCGCTGCGTCGAGATCCTGCTGATTCGCCCTGAGGATCGTCGTCCTGCTTTGATCGATTCTCGCGGCGAGATCGAGCAATACGGCGTTCTTCTGTTTGGTCGTCAGGATCGCGACAGCGCCGGCCGCCTTGCGTGCTGCGGCTGCCGTGGATTCGATTGCACGAGTCATGAGTCGATCTCTTTGATTTCGTCGCCCGTCATCAACACGAGGTCGTCGCGATCGATGATTTCATCGACGTACTTGTAGCCCAGCACCGTCTCGTAGTCGGCCTTGTTGTGTCCTTGCATCCGCTTGATTTCGCCGGCGGCGTAGGAGACGAGCCCCACGGCGAAGACCTGACCGTCCGAGTTCTCGATATTGACGCGGGCGCCGATCGGGAAATCGCCGACGACATTCGTGATGCCGGCCGGCAGCAGGCTCGCGCCGCGTTCGACGATCGCCTTGTGGGCGCCGGCGTCGACGTGAATCGTACCGCGCGATTTGTGGCGGATGGCGATCCAGCGCTTTCGCGAATTCAATCGATTACTGCCGGGCTGGAACATCGTGCCGATCGGTTCGCCCGCAACGATGCGGGACAGCAATCCCGGCGTGTTGCCGTCGGCAATGATCGTGGGCACGCCCCAGCGGCTGGCGAGCTTTGCGGCGGAAACCTTGGCCGTCATGCCGCCGACGCCCGTGGCGGTCTTATTTGTCGAAATGTGCTCGACAAGTCGATCGTTGACGGCGACTTCGTGGATGATTTCGCCTTTCTCCTGGTCGCGATACACGCCGGCGACGCTGCTGAGAATGATGAGCAGTTCCGACGTGGAGATATTCGTGATCAGGGCCGCGAGATGATCGTTGTCGCCGACTTTGGCTTCGTCGTCGGCGAGCGGATCGTTCTCGTTGATGATCGGCACGACGCCGCGTTCGAGCAACATGTGCAGCGTGTGCCGCGCGCTGAGAAAGCGTCGGCGGTTCTCGATGTCGTCCTCGGTCATCAAGAGCTGCGCGACGTTGACGTTGCGTTTGCCGAACGCGCTCGCGAAGTGCGACATGAGTTTGTATTGACCGATGGTTGCGGCCGCCTGTCGTTCGACGACGAGCGTCGGCGGTTTCGGGCAGCCGAGGTCACGATAGCCGCCCGCGACGGCGCCTGAGACGACCATCAGCACCTGCACGCCGCCGTCGCGGAGCGCCATGACATCCCCGGCGAGTCGCTCGATGGCGTCGAGCCGGATGACGCCGTCGCCCGCGATAATGCCGCTGCCGACTTTGACGACGGCGCGGCGGATTTTTCCGATGGATCGCATTTGTTTTTCCAGGGCCAGGGTTTCGACCATTCTATGCGTTCTGCTCCAGTTCGCTGAGGAATCGTTCGGCAACGCGGCGCGTTTCGCCGGGCTGCGCGCTACCGATCGTCTGATAGCGCTCGATGGCGAGCGCGTTGTCGTCGCCCTTGGAGAGGGCGTCGCTGACCTGGCGATGGGCGTCGCGCAGCGGCGTGCCGTCGAGGACGAGCGCCTCCATCGCCAGTGTCGCACCGATCGCGCCGGCGCGGGCCGCCTCGCGCAATCGCTCGTCATTGAATGAGAGCGCCCCTATGAAGTCCGCCGCGAGGCACGTCATCGAGAGCGACTCCTCGACGGTTCGATGCAGGAGCGGCTTGCATTGCTGAAGGTCCCGGTTGTATCCGCTCGGCGTGCCCTTGATGAGAAAGAGCATTTCGACGTAGGCCGATTCGACGGTGCAGCAGCGGCCGCGAAGCAGTTCCATGGCATCGGGGTTCGCTTTGTTGGGCATCATCGAGGAGCCCGTACCGAAGGCCATCGGGTAGCGGACCCAGCCGAACGGCGTCTGACAGAAGGCGAGCACGTCGGCGGCGAGAGACTGAAGATGCAGCGCGACCTGCGAGCACATCGACAACAGTTGCAGGATCTCGTCGCGAGACGTCGTCGAGTAAAGCGCGTTGAGGCTGGGGCCGGCAAATCCGAGTTCCGCCGCCTGAATGTTTCGATCGATGGGGATACTGGAACCCGCCACGGCGCCGCTGCCAAGGGGGCATTCCTCGCGCCAGGCATCGATCATGCTGCATAAAATGCGGCGGGCCGCACGGAACGCTGCCGCGTAGCGCAAGGCCCAGAAGCCCATCGATCCCGGGGCGGCGAATTGCGCATGCGTCTGCATGGGCGCGACGACGTTCGACCACTCGATTGCCTGTTCGCTGAATGCGCGGACCAGCGATTGAAGCTGATTTCCCAATTTCGTTGCTGCCTCAATCACGTAAAGCTTGAGCAGCGTCGCGACTTGGTCGTTGCGCGAACGGGCCGTGTGCAGCTTCTTGCCGGCGTCGCCCGCTTTTTCCGTGACGAGCGTTTCGAGCCACGTGTGGATGTCTTCGGCCGGGGTTTCGGGGCAGGGCGAACCAACGAAGTCCGCCTCGATGCCGTTAAGTGCGGCATCGAGTGCGGTCTTCTCCGTGGAAGAGACAATTCCGGCGGCATGCAATGCGACGACGTGGGCGCGCTGCAGGCGAAGCTCAAACGGAAGTAGAAACCAGTCCTCCTCCATGCATCGATTGATCGACGCAAAGGTCGGATGATGGGCTTCGCGCTGCGTCCAGAGCGTGTTCATGTCCCGCCTCCGTGAACGGCCGTCCGATCGAGGACAACCAGGTCAGATCAATGAAGCCCTTGGCGGACGATTGATCGAATGAGCTCTTTTCAAAGGTTGCGAGGTCCGATCTGAAGATCGAATCCGAGATGTCAATTCCGGCGATGTAGGGATTTGAACCGACGCGAATCGTCGCCGTGCCCGTCATCTTCGCCATCAGGACGCGGGCGGCGCCTTCGAGGACAAGCCGTTGATCGGAGAAATACTCGCCGCGGTAGACCATCGCGCCGTATTTCCGACCGAGCGAGACATATTGATCGTAAGTCGGCTTGTTCATCGCGCAGCGGGCGAGCGAGTCCGCGGCCATGTGCAGGAGCTTCGCCGCCGGGTTGATATAGACACCGCGAGATTTGATGCCCGTGAAGCGGTTCTCGATGAGCATGTCCCACGCCCAGGACTCGCCGGCATATTTCTGGTTCAGCGCGTCAATCACGCCGCCGATGCCGAGCTCTTGGCCGTTCAGACCCACGGGCACGCCGTTGTCGAACTCGATCCGGATCAATGTGGACTCGGACTGTGTCACGGCCTTCGTCGAATCGCCGCGCACGGCGGCGATGATCGACTCGACATCGACCGTCGCCGACGGATCTTCAAGAGCGCCGCCTTCGATGCTGAGGTGCCAGAGGTTTTCATCCAGGCTGTAGGTCTTCGTGACTTCGAAGCTGTCCGTGCAGCCGCGCTGTTTGAGGTAGTTGACGAGATCCTCGCGTCCTTTCAGGGACCAGACTTTCCAGGGGGCGAGAACCGGGCACTCGGGCGCCAGCGAGCGATAGGCGAACTCGAAACGGATCTGGTCGTTGCCTTTGCCAGTCGCACCGTGGACGAGCGTGGCGCCGCCGAGTTCCTTGGCGCGTTTGACCTGTTCCCACGCGATGAAAGGGCGGGCGAGGGCCGTGCCGAGGCGATAGCAACCCTCATACGTCGCGCCGAGGCCGGCGGCGAAGGGCAGGATTGTTGCGCACATCGCGGGCTTGGCGTCGCGAACGACGGCCGACGCTGCGCCATGGCGAATCGCCTTTTTGCACAATGCGTCGAAGTCATCATTCTGGCCGACGTCAACCAGAACGGCGTGAACCTCGTAACCCTGCTCAACGAGCCAATAAACGATGGCCGACGTATCGAGTCCGCCGGAATAGGCCAGAACGCATTGCTTACTTTTCATTCTTTTCTCCGAACCAGTCCGCCAATCGCCGCAGTGCGACGGATTGCGTGCGTTTCGTTTTGGTCGTGACGTAAATCGTGTCGTCGCCGGCCAGTGTGGCGACGATCGTCGGCTCTTCTTTTCCCTCGATCGCGATGGAGACCGGCTGGGCCTGGCCGATGTCCGTCTTGATCACAATGATGTTCGGACCGCAGGCGCCGAACGAATGGACGACGGGCGAATAGTCGATCTCGTGCTGCTGCTCGTCGGCCGTCGCGCCGGGCATGACGTATCGACCGCCGGACTTGCGTATCCCGAGCTCGGCCAAGTCCCGGCTGAGTGTGGACTGATCGACGTCGAGCCCGCGGACCTGCAACTGCGTGATCAAGTCGGCCTGCGTCCGGATGCTGACGCGGCGAACCAGGCTTCGAATCGCGGTCTGTCGTTTTTCCTTGTTCATGATCCGTGGGATTATACATAGTATGGCACAGTATGCAACATATGCGGCGAATCAAAAAAACACGATTTCGGGGGCGCGTTCGGGGCGAACGCGTTGCCGGCGATGGATGAATGGCGGTATTTGCGCCGGGAGTCGGATGAACGGGACAGTGTTTCAGGGGGATTGGGGGCGAGACTGCGCGTCATCCGGATTGGGAGAATTGACTCAAAGCAGGACGATCGTGATGCCCTCGTTGTGCATGTTCAGATCGCTTTCTCGTTCCAGGGCGGGGCATTCGGCGAGAATCGCCTGTGCGTCGGGTTCGCAGACGTGCCATTTTTCGCCGGCGGCGAACGCCCGAATCTTCCCTTCCCGTCGCCGGCGGGTGAGGGAGCTGCGAACGGCGGTTCGGATTCCGCCGCCGACGCCGGATGCGCCGTAGCCGTGAATCAGCTTGATCGCCCTGAAGCCGGCCCGTTTGGCACTGTCAATCGCCTGGATCAGCCGCTGCCGGGCTTCGTCGATATGCGGCATCCCTTGCTTGAGATTGACCGTCTTGATCAGGTTGGAATTACGGTCAGCCATGTCGCGTTCGCGAATCTCAAGGTCGTCACGGGTTCGGCGTGCGGATTCTAGTCGAATCAGCCGATTAGGTAGACGGGGGAAGGGGCGGCCTGTTCGCCGGGCTGCACCAGGCCCCCGGCCATCGCGGGCCATCCGCGCCGCAATCCCGGATCCGATCGCCATGGCGACAGTGTTTCACGGCGTGCGATCCGGATAGGCTGCAGGTAGGATCAAACAGGGCACTTGGCCCTTGGAGCATCGGAAATGTTGAACATTGTTCATGTCACGCACGAGGCGATCGTCAAAGTCGGCGGCATCGGCACGGTCCTCGAAGGGCTGATCACGTCGAAGGGCTATTCCGAAAGTGTGAGCCGGACGTTGCTGCTCTGTCCGCTTTTCACGACGGAAGGCGATGCCGATTCACGATTGGGACCGCGAGGCGAAGTACAGTACTCCTCGATCGACGGTCGCTGGGACAGCCCCCATCGCGCAGCGTTTGGCGAGATCCAGCAGCGATTTCATACCGAGATCGTGTACGGCCGCCGGCACCTGCGCGATCCGATCAGCGGTCTCGAAGCCTGGCCGGAAGTCGCGTTGATCGACGTCGGTCGAATTCCCCATGACATCGTGAACGATCTGAAGCGCCGATTGTTCGAGTCCTTTGGCGTTGAGTCGTCACGCTACGAGAACAGCTGGGATTACGAACAATACGTCCGGCTCGCCGAGCCGGGGCTCGCTGTCGCCCGCGCGCTCGGCCTGGCGACGGGGACGAGCCGTTGTGTCGTCGTCGGTCACGAGTTCATGGGCATACCGACGGCGCTGGCGGCGAAGCTCTGCCACGACAACGCGTTCCAGACGGCGTATCACGCCCATGAGGTTTCGACGGCGCGCAAGATCGTCGAGGATCATCCGGGGCATGACACGTCCTTCTATAACGTTCTGCGTCTCGCCGAAAAACAGCATCTGTCCTTCGGCGATCTTTACGGCGATCAGACCGGCTACTATCGGCATGCCCTCATCGGCGCGACGCGTCATCTCGATGTATCGCTGGCCGTCAGCGACTACGTCGTCGAGGAACTGCGTCGCGTCGGCCCCGGGATGGAGGAGAGCAACATCAAGCTCTGTTACAACGGCGTGCCGGCGTACAGGGTCGATCCGAAGGAGGCCGCGCAGAGCAAACGACTTCTGCAGACGTACGCCGAGAACCTGCTGGGAGAGCGGCCGCACCACGTGTTCACGCACGTGACGCGGATGACGCCGAGTAAGGGTCTATGGCGTGACATCAACGTCATGTACGAAATCGAAAAGGCCTTCCGCAAGACGGGCGAGTCGGCCGTCCTGTTCGTCCTCTCGACGGAGCTGGCCGGCGCTCGTCATCGGGAGGACATTCGCCACATGGAGAAGTGGTGGGACTGGCCCGTCGCACATCGAGAAGGCGTGCCGGATCTGTCGGGCGGCGAGGCGCTGTTCTATCAGGCCGTGCAGGCGTTCAACGCGCGATCACGGCAGTGCAAGATCCTCTTCATCAACCAGTTCGGCTTTAATCGCGCCCTCTGCGGCGAGCGCATGCCGTCGGACATGCAGTTCGTGGACATCCGCCGCGGCAGCGATGTCGAATTCGGGCAGTCGATCTATGAACCGTTCGGTATCGCGCAGGTCGAGGCGCTCTCCTTCGGCGCGATCTGCGCTCTGAGCGACGCTTGCGGTTGCGCCAAGTTCGTCTCCCGCGCCGCGGGGCCCGGCGGATCGATGAATGTGATCATCGCGGAATACGCGGGCTTCCGGCATGCGCCGGACACGATGGACTCTTACATGCACCTGTCGCGAGCCGCCCGGGAAGTCCACGAGGCTTCCATCGCAAAGGACGTCGCCACGGAAATCGTCAAGCGATTGCCGAGGACGCCGCGCGACAAGGAGGCCTGCATTCATCGCGGCTACGAGTTGGCGAGCCGGATGAGTTGGGATGTCGTCGCGCGGGACTACTTCCTCCCGGCTGTTGACGGCGTTGCGAGCCCGCTCGAAATGCTGGTCTAGGGCAGTGCATCGCGACAGTATTGTGTCAAGGTGTGAGCGTCAGCGAGTCGGTCGCGCGCTGACCGCCTGTCGCGTACAGCCGGCGCGGCGGGCAGGCGCCTCACGCGCGGCTGCAATTCGCGATGAGCCACGGGCTTCAATAGTTTCCCATTTCAGGGTAGTTTGACGCGCGCGGCGTGCGAATGGGACACCGCGTGCGTTCTGCACGATGGAGCGTGCGTCGCTTTGATCGCTTCGATCAACCGGCCCTGAGAGGGCCTCGACTGCTGGAGAACCGGGTGCTCGTAGAAACTCTGCTTGAAACGGCGAAACGGCGCGGCGACCAGGTGGCTGTGGCGGATCCGACGCGCTCACTGACGTACAAGGAACTCGTGCGACTTTCGGATGTGATGCGGCGACAGGTTCAGCGCGCATCGAATCGGCAGAATGTCGGCATCCTGTTGCCTTCGACGACGGTTTTTGCCGGGGCCTTTTTCGGTACGCTATGGGCTGGCCGGACGGTCGTTCCATTGAATTTCCTTCTGCAGCCCGACGAGCTGGCGAAAGTCGTCGATGATTCGGACATCGACGTCATCTTCACGATTCGACATTTCGAGGAGCTGGCGTCGGCGACGAAGGCTCGCAAGATCTACATCGAGGATCTGCCGCTCAAGCGCGAGATGATCCTGAGCTACCTCCGGTTCCGACCGGCGCCGCCCAAGGTGAATGAAAACGATACGGCTGTCCTGCTCTATACAAGCGGCACGTCGGGCGTTCCGAAGGGCGTCCTGCAGACGTATCGGAACCTTCGCACGAACATCGACGCCTGTATCGAGGCGGCGCGACTTACAGGCGAACATCATTTTCTCGGCGTGTTGCCATTGTTCCACAGCTTCGGCATCACGACGATGCTGCTGGTTCCTGTTCGGCTCGGGGCGCGTGTCTATTACCTGCCGAAATTCAATCCGAACCTTGTCTTCAAGACGGTTCGCGAGCAGAAGAGCACGATCGTCATGGTCATTGCGAGCATGTACACGGCGCTGCTTCGCAGCAAATCGGCGAAGGCGGAAGACCTCGCGTCGCTGACGTTTGCGATCAGTGGGGGCGAAGCGCTGTCGCCCATGACGTTCGAGGCGTTCAAGAGTCGGTTTAACGTAGAGATCCTGCAGGGCTACGGGATGAGCGAAGCGGCGCCCGTCGTCAGTCTGAGCATGCCGTGGGCGCATCGTGCCGGGAAAGTCGGCAAGCCGATCGCCGGTGTGAGCGTTCGAGCGTTCGACGATAACGGCAAGGAACTCGTCGACGAGGAAATCGGCGAACTCTGGGTCAAGGGCCCGAACGTCATGGCCGGCTACTACAAGAAGCCTGAAGAAACGAAGGCCGTGCTTACGGACGACGGCTGGTACAAGACAGGCGACATGGGCTGCGTCGACGCCGACGGGTTCATTCAGATTACGGGCCGCAAGAAGGAGATGATCATCGTCGGCGGCGAGAACGTCTATCCGCGCGAGATCGAGACGGCGCTCGAAGCGCATGATGCCGTCAATGAGGCCGCCGTCATCGGTCAGCAGGATCCGTCGCGCGGCGAGGTGCCCGTGGCGTTTGTCACGCTGATCGAAGGCGCGGACTCGACGGAAACGGAATTGCGGGAATTCTGCCGCGGCAAAGTTGCGGGCTACAAAGTCCCGCGGCGCGTGATTATTTCCAAGGATCTTCCGCGTGGTCCGACCGGCAAGATCCTCAAGCGGGAACTAAACAAGCTGCTGTAGTGAGGCCAGGCAATCCGCCTATTCGCCGAAGATGCCTTCCGCGATCGACACCTGCTCGGGGAGCTGATCGAGAATCTCGTCGACCTTTGCGGCATCCAGCTTGATCAAGGTGTAGAGTTCGTCGGTGATCTCGGTGTTCTTGTCGTGCTGTGCGAAGCCGATGCCGGCCTTACAGGTCAGGATGTCGGCGACGTTTACGATCGCCGGCAGTTCGCGGTTCATTTCCGCCAACAACATCGGATTGTGATGGTAGCCGATCGTCGTGCAGATCGTCTGGGGGAAACGCCACTTCTTCGCGAGGGCCATGCCGAACGCCTGATGATCCGCGCCGATGATCTCGCTTTCGATCTGGCAGAGATTTCCGCCGTTGTGCTGGAATCGGCCGACGACTTCGCCCAACTCCGCCGCGAAGAGCTGTCGCTCGACGAGCAGACCAAGATCGGAGATCAGACCCGCCAGGAAGCTCTCTTCCACCTGCGGTCGTCCCTGTGCCGCGGACAACAGCCGCGAACCCACACCGATGCCGATCGAGTGCTTCCACACGTCGGCGCCGCTGAACCCGTCGATCGAAGCGCCGCCCGTGAACAGGTGCGTCATCGATGCGGCAATGGCGATGTTCTTGACGGCTGAGAGACCCAAGAGCACGATCGCGCGATCGATGCTCGATATCTGGCCGGGCAGACCGTAAAAGGCCGAATTAACAACCTTCAAGATTCGCGCGGACAATGCCGGGTCGTTCTTGATGACGTCGTGAAGATCGCGGGCCGTCGACTTCGGGTTCTCGACGATTTCGATGATCTTAACCGTCACTTCCGGAAGCGTCGCGATTTCGCCAACGTCTGCAATGGCGTTGTCTACGAGTGCTTTTGTTTCCTGCGACAGTTCGGCTTGCACCATGGCTGGCCTCGCTCTTGAAAGTTCCAGACTGTTCCATGCGGCGCGCGAATCACACGCTCGTTACGTGCCGTATCGGCACACGGGATTTGCGAATTCACGACGATATCCGGCCGTTTAATCTCGGTAGTGCGTGATTCTACGAATTGTGCGGTTGTTATCAGACGAATGCGGTTCGCGCGCCGAACGGCGGCGGCGTCAACCGGCGGGCGTCAACATGTCCCATGCCAGCGGGCAAGCGCCGTCGATCCGGCGTGCGGCCGTTCGACCGACGACGCGGCCCAGCTCCGTCGGCGGGATACCGTCGCCCGGACGCTGAACCATCAGGGCGTCGGCGGTGATCGTTGCACCCTTCATGATGGTGCGTCGCGCGACAAGCCGGCCGCGGGCGAGCGATCGGACATCCCGTTCGATGTCGAGACACGTTCGCTCACTGCGACCAAGCATGATCGCCGCCTGCCGAGCCTGCCTGACGTAGTCCGCGAAGCGCGCGGGTTCCAGCGACGCGGCGTGATCGGGCCCTGGCGCCTTTCTATCAAGCGTGATGTGCTTTTCGAGAATCGACGCGCCTGCAAGAACGGCGTAAGCGCCTGTTTCGATCTCCATCGTGTGGTCGCTGAAGCCGACAGGCAGGCGAAACTGGTCGATCATACGTCGGATAACGGCCAGTTGAATCTGTGCGGCGGGCGTGGGATAAGCCGACACGCAGTGAAGCAGCGCGAGCCGGCCGTCGTTTCGAAGTTCGTGCAGCAATTCAACTGCCGCGACGATCTCCTCCCACTCGGATGCCCCTGTTGACACAATTATTCGTTTTCCGGTGTTGGCCGCGGCCCGCAGGAGCGGAATATTAACCAGATCGGGTGACGCAATCTTGACAGCTCCCGGGTCGAGTTCAGCCGCGAGAAATTCGAGTTCCGGAATGCCGAACGGCGTCGCAATGAAGTCGATCGCGACGTCGCGCGTGTGCGCGCGGAGTTTCAGCAGTGCGTCGCGAGGCAGTTCGAGCCGACGCAGCATGTCCCGCTGTGAATCGGCGGATTGCGTATTTTTCTGCTGATATCGACACGTCGCCGCATCCTCCGAAGCGAGGGAGTCGGCGCTGAAGATCTGGAGTTTGATTGCGTTCGCGCCGGCGTACTTTGCGGCGTCGATCAGCGCTCGCGCCTTTTCGATCGAACCGTCGTGGTTGACGCCGATCTCAGCGATGACGTAGGGCGCAGCGCCGTCAACAAGGCGGGCCATTGATTCGCCGGTCGCTTTGGGAGTCTCGGCCTGAGTTCGAAGCACGGCCTCGGCGACACGCGCATCCGTCGCACTGTCCACGTCGACGGCCGGGCTCGGTGAGACGACGCCGCGCCGATCGCGGCCGAAGAAGGCATGCGGATCCGTCGGATCGACGTTGAAGAGCGATGCGCGCGTCACTGCGACGACGGCGCCGTCGTGAAAGTAGAGAGGTTCAAGATCCTGTCTACGATAGATCGAGTTCGCCCGGTACTGGATTATCCGATCGCCGTCCAGCCGATGCATCCAGTCAGGATGCATCTTGTCGACCGGTGCGAGGCTGCGAACGCTGTCGGCGCCCGTCGCGATCAACTTGTCGATGGCGGCGTCTATGATGCCGTTGGGCCGCACGGGAATGTTGGCGTACAGCAGCACGACGTGCGTGACGGTCTGGAAGAGCCGCTCATACTCGACGACGGCGTGGCGGGCGGCGGAGTCGACTGTCGCCGCATCGTCGGCGAGCTCGGCGGGGCGATCGACGACCGGCAGCCCCGACGATCGCGCGATTGCCGCGGCCTCGGCGAGATCCGTCGTGACGCAAAGGGCGTTCAGACGCGTCGCGGCACGGGCGGCGTCGATCGTCCACGCGATCATGGGCCGACTGGCGATCGGCAGGACGTTCTTACGCGGCAGCCCCTTGCTGCCGGCACGGGCGAGGATGACGCCGAGAATGTGAGGCGGATTCATACCATGAAGATCGAGTGCCGACGCCCTTCGGCTTGAGGTCAGAGCGTTCGAAGGGCCGCATGACGCCGAAACGGTGGATTCGTCTAGAATGTTCCCATGCCCGAGCTGCCTGAAGTCGAGTCCATCGCCCGAACCCTTCGCGAACGAATCGCCGGACGACGCATCGCGTCCGTCCGCCTCTCGCGACCCGATTTCGTGCGTCACGGCGCCGGGTCTATCCGAAAGTTGCTGACGGGCGATCGCGTCGCGGCTGTGAAGCGCGTCGGAAAGCGTCTCTGGATCGAGCTGGAGAGCGGGGCGGCCTGCCTTGTCCACCTCGGCATGAGCGGTCGCCTGACGATCGAACGCGCTGAGGCGCCGACGCTACCGCATACGCATCTGTCTTTTCGACTGGAGGGCGAGGCCGGCGACGTGCGCCTTCGTGATCCGCGTCGATTCGGAGGCGTTTGGTTCTTTCCGGAGGGGCGAACCGCCGGCGACAACCAACTGGAGTCCCTGGGCCCCGACGCCCTCGAGATCTCGACGCGCGAGTTCGTTCAGCTCTGCCGCGGTCGACGACCCATCAAGTCGCTGCTGCTCGATCAGCGATCGATCGCCGGAATTGGCAACATCTACGCGGACGAATCCCTGTTCGATGCGAGGATCCATCCGTTGACGCTCGCCGACGAATTGTCGACCGATGACCAACGTCGCCTGGCCGCCAGCGTGCGCCGCGTTTTGCGCAAGGCCGTCAACTTCGGCGGCTCGACGCTGCGTGACTACGTCCGCGCCGACGGAACGGCTGGCGAATTCCAGAGGCTCCATCGCGTTTACGGTCGCGACGGACAGCCCTGTGTGCGCTGCAAGGCCGACATTCAGAGAATCGTCGTGGCCCAACGCTCGACGCATTACTGCCCGACCTGCCAGCCGATCGGAACACACGCATGATCACACGAGCGTTCGCCGAACAGTTCGCCTCGGAGTGGATCGAAGCGTGGAACGCGCACGATCTCGATCGAGTCCTTGCGCATTACTCCGACTCAGTCCGCTTCGCGTCGCCGTTCATCGCCGCTATCACGGGTGACGCTTCCGGAACACTGACCGGCGCCGCGGCGCTTCGCGCCTATTGGCAAAAAGCGATGGCGGCCTATCCCGATCTGCGATTCGAACTGATCGAAACGTTCGTGGGCGCAGATAGCGTCGTGCTGTACTACCGGAGTGTGAAAGGCATGATCGCCGCTGAAGCGATGCGGTTCGACGCGGAAGGTCGAGTCGCGGAGGCGTGGGCGAACTATGCGCCGGGCAACTTCAGATCGTAGTGCACCCCGAAGTGCCGAGCGAAATCTGTGGAATACGACCGTATCCGTTTCAGTATCAACAACGGCCCATGACTGGGCCGGCTCGGAAGTTGGAATCCGAGCCGCTGCAGTGATGCGGCGGTTTGTTGCGCGACGGGGTAGGTATCAAGTCGGGGGGCTGCGATGTCGAGTCCCCACCCTTTGCATTCGCAAAGGATGGGGCACCCACTGAGAATTGCGTCGACGCCGCTCGTGGTGGTTGGCTCGCGCTCGATCATCGTGTACCCCGGGGAGAATCACCGGGCCAGCCCCCTCGAACCGGCGTGGGCCGCGGATTATCAGTCGCGTCGTGATCCGGCGGTCCGACCCATTTCACGATTCCGCTCGACTTCGCGCCGAAGAGTGTTGTACAATTAGACGTACAGCGCATTGTAACAGGCATCGTAAGGGTTAATTGCCATGCGAACCGACGATATCCATCCTGTAAGCGAGCATCGCACCCATCTGACGGAGCATCTGCGACAGGTGCAGGAAAGCGGCCGGCCCATGGTCATCACGCAGAAGGGCCGAGCGGCTGGCGTTCTGTTGAGTCCTGCTGCATACGACACGCTCGTGAAACAGGCGGAATTCGCGCAGGATATTCTCGCGCTTCGTGAAGGTCGAAAGCAGGCCGCAGCCGGCAAGGGCGTCGATGCCCGCACGGCGATTCGTCAGATTGCCGCCCGGCACGGTCTCTCCCTGGATCGATGAACTACCAAGTCCAGTACATGCCTCGCGTGATTGCAGCCATTGACGATCAAGTCAACTGGCTCCGAACGCAGGGCGCGAGCGACGATCGCATCGCGGGCTGGCTAACGGATCTGTTCGATCTTACTGACAGTCTTTACCACTCACCGCGACGTCATCCAGTTGCAGAGTTGGAATCGGCCGAGCTGGGCATTGAAATCCATCGAGTCGTGTTCGGCGACTACATCATTTATTACCACGTCGATGAGCTGCGCCGGGTCGTCGAGGTGCTGCATTTCAGGCACGCGGCGCGAGAAGCGGGCGGCTTGATGGTCGATGACGAATGACGGCGATCGACATCAATGCCACTAACATCGCCGTGGCGGGTTCGGGGATGGGTGTTAGCGTGAAATCCAACGCCCCGTTGCCTGTGCCAATCGCTCCAGCTTCGAAACCGGCATGGAGTTCGATGCTGTAGGAAATGCCGTAGCGTTCGCCGGCTTCGAGCAGCATGTGGCGTGTCGTGTTGAAGGTGCCGGCCCGCGGGTCAAGGGAGCCGGTGCCACCTTGCCGAACGGTTCGCATGATGGTTTCAAAGCCGTCATCCGTGAGTCGGGTAATTGTATTTATGCTTGTCAGGATGATGCCACCGGTCAGATCGCTGAACGAATAGGTGTAGTGGTAATCCAACATGAGATCGACGTCGGAGGTGATTCCCACCCCCCCAAAAGTCTTGGACATCGAAAAGCCGGGGCTGTCATCGATAACATGATCGAACAGAAAACTGAACGAGCCACCGGCTGGGCTCCAGGCGAGAGCGATAACGGTGGTCGCCTTTGTCAGCCCCAACTGGGCGTGACGTGTGGTCACAAGAGGGTTCGTCGGTCCCAACACGTATTGACTGACTTGTTGGCTGTCGACGTAAACAGATGTCGTCATATTCATGTCGAAGACGTCGATCGATGCAGCGGATGCATATTGACTAAATATCAGCGCGAGAATCAATGCCCAGATGCAAGTCCGGTGGTTCATTAACGTCTCAACTCCGGTGGGCTAACCGTTCGAGGCTTCGCTTTGATTCTAGGCGGAGGGGCTTGGGAAATGAAGGATCATCGCAATGTCGAAGGGGCGCATCTTCACTCGCCCCGAATGGGGCGACGGACCTTAGCCACGGGTGAAGCGAATGTCGCGAAGCGGCATGAGCGGAACCCGTGGTTGGCGGGTTCCTAAGTGTGTTTCCGCCCCGGATGGGGCGGAGGACGCGTGTTGGATTGCGCGCGATTCGAATTGGTGCGCCTCCGCCGCCCCTTCGGGGCGGGACGGATCGCCTGATCGTTATCCACGGGTTGCGCTAGGCCCTTCGGGCCATCGCTCCACCCGTGGCTACGATCCGTGACCCCTGCCGGGGTCAACGGGCCCATGACTGGGCCGGCTCGGAAGTTGGAATCCGAGCCGCTGCAGTGATGCGGCGGTTTGTTGCGCGCCGGGGTGTGTATCAAGTCGGTACGTTGTGATGTCGAGTCCCCACCCTTTGCATTCGCAAAGGATGGGGCACCCGCGCACCCGCGCACCCGCGCTGACGGACCCTTGCGCGGCGCGTTGCATGCCGACCTTGGGGGTCGGCATGGCACCCGGCGTTTGGTCGTCAATCGCAGGTGATCCGACATTCGAAATCGAGTCCCCAACCTTTGCATTCGCAAAGGATGGGGCACCCGCGCGCCGAGCAAAGGATGGGGCACCCGCGCTATATATGCGGGCTTTTCAGATCGTAGCGTCGTCGGCTGACTGTCAGATACTCGCCCTCCTCGCGCACCTTGCGGAAGCCGAGCAGGTGAAGCACCTGCATCGGCACCCAGCGCGCGACACGTCGGTTCACGACGAACGTGTCGGGCCGCGTGGGATGATGCCAGATTCCCGGCAGAATTCGCACGAGATGATGCGCATGCAGATGGCGCAGCACGGACGAGACAAACAGCCAGAATGGTCGCACATCCCGCGCGAGGAAGTACCCGTCGCTGCCCTTGCCCTGGTAGAGCGGCAGCAGCAGCCGGCCGGTCTCTTTCACGGCGACATCACCGTTGCGATCCGATGCGACGACTTCACCTGCCGAGACGGGTTGAAAGTTCATGTAGCCCGGTCGCATTCGAAAGTGGTCTTCCGGCGACACGGGCTTTCGATAGCGCAGTTCCATGATGCGCGGCAGCTTGTGCGTGCGTTCGTTCAGACGGCGCCGCGCCTCGACGGCCTCGGGCACGTCGCCCGCGTCGATACAGCCGGCGTGAAGCAGTCCGATCCAGATCGCGGACTCCTGGTTGTCGATGGATGCCGGATCGTCGTGTTGACCGGCCTCGAACCCGATCGTGACGTGGCCCAGCGAATTGACGTACTCCAACAGCACGCCGTCGATCGTCTCTTCCAGCCCCAGAATCACGGGGGCGGGAATCTTGAACGCCAATGAACGATTGCGGATCGTATCGCCCAGCAGGACGAATGGACCGCCGCCGGCGGAGCTTGTGTGCAGATCGAGGAAGTAGCACTCGCCGCGCGATCGCGTGAAGGCGTCATCCAACGCCGAAAGCAGGCCCCACATTTCCTCGTGTTCGATCGTCGTGAATCGATCCGGCGCGAGTTCGCGCACGGCCTCGATGCGATCTTCCGTCCAGACGCGATTGAGGTCCTCTGCAAGGTAGCGATCTCCGCGCTCCAGCGCCGAGAGATTTCCCGCAATGCCGACGAACTCTCCGCGGAAAGGAGGTCGCCGATCCTCCAGCACGCGCAACACGCGCCGCAGCGCGTGAATCCCCGATACTTCGTTGCCGTGAATGCCTGCGACGCAGACGACGGATGCGCCTGTCGCGTTGCCGCGATAGGAGCCGAGAATGCGCTCGAAGCGGGGTGGAGATTGTTCGATGTCGGCAGTCAGAGTCGTCACAAGCGTCAGGTCTTGTTTTTCAGCGAGCTCTCGATGAGCTCCGCGGCAATATTCAGCATGTCGTGTTCCGTCACGATGCCGACCAGCTTATCGCCTTCGACGATCGGCAGACAGGCCACGCTGTGCTCACGCATGATCGTGATGGCCTCAAGCGTCGTCGTATCCGGCGTCGCCGTGTAGGGGTCCGGAATCATGATATCGCGCACGGCGACGGGCTCCGCAATGCCGCGAGGCAGATTCCGGGCCATGTGCCGCAACAGCGTCCGATAGGAGACAAGCCCGACGAGCCGATGTTCGTCATCTTCGACGGGGACATGGCGAATCCGCCGCCAGTCCATCAGGTTGGCGACGAGATCGATCACTTCCTCTTCGTTGACCGTAAAAAGATCCGTCGTCATGAACTGACCAAGCCGGGCGTAGGTCGACGTCCAGTCCGCCGCGCGCTGAAATTTTGCCAATGGCCACTCGTGGACCGGATCGCCCTCGCGGCTGAGTTCCGCCATCCGGCACGTCAATGCGCTGAGTCGATCGCTGCGCGTCGCGGACGGACTCATCCGGGCGAGAGACTCGAGCATCCATGTCGCCCCTGTCTGCTTGCTGGCGACGCGCGCCTCAATCACGCCGAGATAGCGGTCGATGTCGCGTCCGTCGATTTTCAGGTATTGCAGCCCTTCGTGAGCGAGCGGCAGCAGGTTGTCGAGAATCAGCCGCTGCGCCGGCGCGACTTTCTTCCCGATCCACGTGAATTGCGCTCGCAATCCCTGCTGCGCCGCGCCGAAGAAATTCGTGCGCGCGGTGTCGAAATCCATGACCTTTCGGACGTCGTCGTATTTTTCGCTGACGCCGGCCATCAGACCGAACCAGAACGCGGCGTTGGCGATCTCGTCGATCGTCGTGGGGCCGGACGGCAGGTAGCGATTCTCGATGCGAAGATGCGGCTTGTCGTCGGTCACGCCGTAGCAGACGCGGTTCCAGCGATAGACTGTGCTGTTGTGCGTCTGAAGTGCCTTCAGCTTCGGTGCGACGCCGCGTTCGATGCAGGCGAACGGGTCTTCCTCTTTTTCCGCGACGAACAGGACGCGAAAACGAGAGATGTCCTCCTGATAAATCTCGATGGCGGACTCATCAACCCATCGAGTGCCGAAACTGACCCGGGGGGCAACTTCGCGATGCGGATCCCGTTGGTCTCGCGCATCGACGGATTGGTGGAACACGGCGATTCGCGTCTCTTTCCACAGTCGCCGACCGAAGAGCAACGGGGAATTGACAGCCGCCGCAAGCACGGGTGCGGAGATCGCCTGGGCCACGTTGTACAGATTCGCGAATCGATCGGGGCGGACCTGGAAATGGACCTGGAAACTCGTGTTGCAGGATTCCACGAGGACGGTTTCCATTTTCACGCTCAGTTCGTCCATTCCCTTGATGACGAACTGAAACGGCCCTCCGCGCAGCGCCATCAGCGCGTCGTCGAGCCCTGCGTATCGGGGCAGCGGCGTCATGTTGTCCGGGCGAAGATCCGCCGACTCCAGCGTCGGCAGGATGCCCGTCAGAACGACGTCGGCATCGAATTCTGCCGCCCCCGCGCGGATCAAACTCAATTTCTCGTTGATCAGCGATTCCATGCGCCGAAGACAGTCCCCGCCGAGAATCAGCGGCGCCAGGTTGTGCTCGATGTTGAACCGGGCCAGCTCCGTCGTCAGTTCCGGATCGTTCAGGCGCTCGAGCAGTTCAAGGTTGATGGACTTCGGGCGACAGTCGGGGCCGACGATGATCAGTTCCTGCTCGGCGCCGATGCGGCGGAACCCGGATTCGATCATTCCCCGGCGTAGCATCTCCTCCAGGGCCTGGACGTCCGTCAGCAGTCGCTGGACGAACTGACGGCGCTCTTCGGGCGGAATGTTCATCTGAATGTCGTGCTCACCCATGAATCTGCTTCCGTTGGCGATGGGACGGCGAAGCTCCTCGCCAGTGTAACAGACGTCGGAACCGGACCCAAGTTGAGCTACGAATGACATTGCGTAACGGCCCCGGCTCGGTCGGAGGCAATCCCCGCCGTGCTTCGTGGTTCACTCATTGGGCCGTTTGTCGAGAGTTTGAATGCTTCGTCCGAGTCGCACGTCAACCGGCGGGAATTACGACGACTGAGTCGGTCCAACCCTCAGCCGTTCCGCTCAGAATTCGCTGGCTTACCGGTTGGCTCCGGCGGCCGACTCGATTCGCGCACTTCCAATTCTGAATCTCGGAAGCGATATCGCACGTCGCCCCATACGCTCGCCGATACCGATGGAGTGACCGTCGAAATGGACCAATCCATTATCGCGGCCGGTATCGACTTCCTGGCGAATATCGGACGCGATCTTCCGTTGCTCGTCGTAGGCGGCATCGCGGTCGGTGGCGCGCTGTTCGGTTGGAGAGCGGCGTCAAAACGCGCCGAGGCCGCCGAGCATCGGCTCGACGACATCGACAGGCAATTGGAAGGGCCGTCCACACGAGAACTTTGCGGCGAACTTGCGAAAATCATCACGCCGTATCGCGAGGGGACATTCGGCAAGCCGATCGAGGATCGCCTGCCGCCAGAACGACGTTTTCTCCGAAATCTCCGCGTACAACTTCGGCTCTCGCGTCAGCGCCGACAACGGATCGAAGCGATGCATGCCGCGAACTTTGCGGAGTGCACGCGCCTGCGCGAGGAACTCGAGTCGATTCGACAGGCGGCCGACGAAGCGGCCAGCGCCATCGCACGAGTTACGATGATGCCGGGCCCGGCGGCGACCGCCGTCGACTCGCCTCCTTCCATCAACGACGCGGGACCAGCGACTGTTCAGCCGTCGAAGGACGACGCGGAATTGTCCGACGCGACGCAGGCCGTTGGAGACGAGAATACCGATTCCGACATGATCTCCGCGAATTCGACGGAAGCGATATCCTCCGATTCGGCGAACGATGCATCCGTCCAATCAAGTGAAGCCGTCGATGACGACGTTGCGGATCTTGTGTTCAGTGCGCTGGACGTACCCGCCCTCGACGAATTGCCGCACGACAACGAGAAGACTGAACTCGATCCGCTCGCGATCGAGATCGATGCCGCCGACGAGTCGCCGCGGACTGTTGATGCCGACGAAGAGCCCATCGATTTCGATTCACTGCTTGCCGAGTCCGTCGCCCAACTGGGCGGTCCGTCGCCCGACGACGAGAGCCTCGGTGGTGTTGCCGCATTCGAGAAGCAACTCGCGGATGCCGGTTTCGGGCCTGATGATCCGAACAAGATCGAAAGGACCGATGATGCGGCCGATGAGCCGTTGGACTCGATCGCCGAATCGCCGGTCGAGAATGAACCTGTGATGGGCGAGCCTGCCTGCGATTCGGCCGAACAGGTCGTCGACGAATTCGACGTCGATGTCGTGGAATCTCCCGATGACACGCAGATTGTCGATGAGATATGCGACGACGATTCCGGCCTGCAAACCGCCGCCGCGTCCTGCGACGATGCGGAGAGCGACTCAAAAAAAAAGTTGACGCCTGACGAGGCCGTCGAGCCCGATGCCTGTCCTCCGACGCCGGCGGATTCCGAGATCGATGCGTCATCGGACGCATCGCCCACGAGTGTCGAAGCCGTCGCCGACGCTTCGACGCCGTCGATCGTCACGGACGAGTTGGGATTTCATCAGGGCATCGACGACGTGTTCTGCGACATCGACGCATTGATGACCGACGAGATTGCGGACGCAGAGGCCATCGCCGCAGCCGAATCGGAAGGCGAAGCGCAAGCGCGTGTCGAGGATGCACGTGCCGTCGCCGAATGTGACGCGGGAGCTTGTGAAACGTGTGACGACGCAGTGGTTCTGGATGTCGACGTCGATGCGATCGACGATGAATCGCATGTCGCATCTCACGCGGATTCGTCGGCGATTGATGCCGCGTCGATGAATCTGGTCGAGAAAACCAAGGCGGACATCGCCGCCGCCATCGAACGGGCTGATAGAAGCCGACAAGCGTTGGAAACCCTCGACGAATCTCTCAATGACAACCTCGCGCATCGGCGGGAGATGTTCTCAAAGATCGACAGCGCATTGGCTGAGCGGCAGATTCAACTCGTGACGGACATCCTGCGTGCCGAGGCCGAGCACCTTTCGTTGACAGAGGCGCTGAATCAGATCCGGGCCAGCGTCGATGTCATGCAAACCGACGTTTCCCGACTCCTCGGCGGAAATGCCGGCGAAGGCACAAACCCACCCAAGCAATAGAGCTCACGTTGCGCGGAGCGTTCGCGTTCATTGCGGGATGCCGGCTTCGATCAATGGCGGCTTCTCGTGCCTGCCAGAGCGTCGGCAATGGGTGGCCAACCGTGGCCTGTGTGCAAGTTTCGGAATAGGATACGCCGCCAGTCGCAGGAGCGACACGGATGAGCGATCTGTGAACGCTCGACGTTCAGACTTGAATGAAACGGAACTCCATGGTTTCCAAAAACAAACGCAAACGATCAGGCAAGCCTCTGGAAGCGCTGCATCTCATCGGCATGGTGCATCTGCCGCCGCTGCCGGGGTCTGCGAATGCCGCGATGTCGATCGACGACATCGGCCGGCTCGCCGTCAGCGAGGCCAGGCTGCTTGAGAAGGCGGGATTCGACGCCGTTATCGTTGAGAATTTCGGCGACGCGCCGTTTGCGGCGACCGATGCGCCGAAGGAGACGCTGGCGGCCATGTCGATCGTCGTTCGCGACGTCGTTGGCGCCGTCGGCGTTCCCGTCGGCGTGAATCTGCTTCGAAACGATGCTTTCGGAGCGCTCGCCGTCGCCGCGGCGACGGGTGCGCTGTTCATTCGCGTGAATGTCCTGTCGGGCGTGTATGCAACGGATCAGGGCATCATCACGGGTAATGCCGCCGAGTTGCTGGCGCGTCGTCGACTTGTCGCACCGCATGTGCAGATCGCCGCCGATGTTCACGTCAAGCATGCGGCGCCGCTGAGCCAGCATGACATCGCGCTGGCGGCGGAAGAAACGGCCTATCGCGCCGGCGCCGACGCACTCATCGTCAGCGGCAGCGGGACGGGCGTGCCGACGGACCTGTCCAATGCGGAACGCGTCAAGCGTGCCGTACCGGATCGCCCCCTGTGGATCGGCAGCGGTGCAACGGCAGAGACGATTTGCGATACGCTGAAAGTCGCCGACGGCGCCATCGTTGGTACGGCCCTCAAGCGCGGCGGTCGGACGACGAACCCGATCGACCCGACGAAGATGTCGAAGTTCATGAAGGCGGCCCGCACTGGGTAATACGCCAGACCGGCGGCCGTGGAGCCCGGCCAGTCATGGCCAGGGCACGCAAGGTCATTAACGCGCTTGTCCGATCGACGTCACGATCAACGTCAACCCCAGCACCGTGATCAGCACCGAGACGATACGGGCGAAATGATGCTCGCTCAGTCGCTTGTAAATCTGCGCTCCGAGGATGGTGCCGATGACGGCGCCCGGCGCCAGCCATAGCGCTGCGTGGACGTTAGTCATTCCGAGCGTGCCGAGCGTGATCCCGCTCGTGATGCGCGAGATGCTGGTCGCGAAGAAGAACGCGAGAAGCGTCGCCCGAAACGTGCGTTTATCGAGCCTTAATGACTTGAACAATACGATGATCGGCGGTCCGCCCGTGCCGAAGCAGCCGCCCAGGACGCCCGACATCGTTGCGACAGGGATGCAGATGGCTGCCATCAAAGGGCGAATCGATTGCGACTTTGCAGCCGTCGCGTCCAGTTGCGACGTGCCGTTGCGACCGCGGAGTTCCGTGATGAGAAAGTGAATTCCCGCCGCCGCGACGAACCCGCCTAGGGCCACTTTCAGCGCTTCGCCATTGCCCGCCGCCAGCAGCTTCGTCCCGATCCATACGCCGAGAAACAAGGGGGGGACGATGACGAAGAGCAATCGCCCCCAGACGTGTCGCCACTCGCGCGAGAGCACGAGCACTTCCGTGATCCACGTCAGGCAGAGGATCGTCGACACGACGCCGGGCAGGTCCTTCAGCAGGATGACGAGCAGCGTGACGGCGAACATCCCCGCGCCGAAGCCGACGGTCGCGTAGATGATCTGACCGGTTATCAGAATCAGCAGTGACAACAGGTAGAGGGCAATGCTGTCCTGGAAGAGTGGGGGGATCGTAAACACGTGGGGCGTTGTAACCGGAGATGTGTTCAGTGGGTAGGGCAGCGTCTCGAGCGACAAAGATCGGAGGGTGTCGTCGGCCGCGCGATGTGGACACGTCTCGGAGTTTCTCGAATTACGAGGCCGCCGTGCGGATCAAATCCGATGGCCCCGACGTTACTGTCGCAAATGTAGAGTCGACGAGGAATAATCTTGGTAGCGACTTTGCATTCAAAGGATCCTCCTTGCGAGTAGAGTGGGCGGAGCCGTGAGTGGGATTGCGAGGGGATCGACCGCCTAGCCCGGATATTTCATCAAGATCGGCTGAAAGGCGCATAGAGAAGGCCTCTTTGCTCTGTAGACTGGGTGTTTGTCTAGAACATTCAGCACAAAGCAAGGAGGCCTTTTGTGATGACAGAGTGTAATTCTGAATCGCTCACTTTTTCCAGTCTTTCTCGGAAGAAAATCATCGCCGATTTTGGCGGCGGTCATCTCACGTCCGACGCCGGCGCGTTGCTGCTTCGCGAAGCGAATCGGCGAACGGGGATGATCGACGCGCTTGCGGCTTGCATCAGCGATCCGCGCGATCCGGCGCGAATCCAGCACGACGCGAAGACGCTCCTCGCCCAGCGAGTCTTCGGCATCGCCATGGGCTACGAAGACGGCAACGATCATCAATCGCTTCGCAACGATCCGATCATGCAACTTCTCGCCGAGACGCCGCCCGATCCCGACGCTCCGCTCGCGTCACCACCGACACTGTGCCGGTTTGAGAACTGGGTCGATCGCAAGTCGCTGGCGCGGATGAGCGCCGTGCTGGTCGATCAGTTCATCGCGTCGCACAGGACGCCGCCGAAGGAGATCACCCTCGACTTCGATGCGACCGACGATCGGATTCACGGCGACCAGGAAGGCTCATTCTTCCACGCCTTCTACTACCACTATTGCTACCTGCCGCTCTACGTCTTCTGCGGCGATCAGTTGCTGGTCGCCTATCTGCGACCGAGCAAGATCGACGCGGCGAAGCACAGCCGCGGCATCCTCAAGCTGCTGGTGCGGCGCATACGCGAATCGTGGCCCAAAGTGCGGATCATCTTCCGCGCCGACTCGGGCTTCTGTCGCTGGAAAACCCTGAAATACTGCGACGAAAACGCGATCGGCTACGTCGTCGGTCTGGCGACGAACACGCGGCTCAAGCGCATCCAGGAACCCTACATGGACGCGGCCGAGCAGCGCTTCGAGGCGACCGGCGAGAAGCAGCGAAGCTTCCACGAGTTCGCATATAGCGCGAAGACGTGGGATCGAAAGCGGCGTGTGATCCTGAAGGCGGAGCGCTTGCCGAAGGGCGCCAACCCGCGCTTCGTTGTGACGAATCTCGACGATTCACCGAAGGCGATCTACGACGCCATCTACACGCAGCGCGGTGAGATGGAGAATCGTATCAAAGAGCAGCAGTTGTACCTGTTCGCCGATCGAACGAGTTGCAGCAGGTTCATCGCGAATCAGTTCCGGCTGCTGCTGGCGTCGGCGGCGTACGTGTTGATCGAACACGTGCGACGCGAGGCGCTGAAGGACACCGAACTCGCCAAAGCTCGTGTCGATACGATTCGGTTGAAGCTCCTGAAGGTCGCGGCCCGCGTGGTCGTCAGCGTCCGCCGCGTCGTGCTCCACCTGTCGAGCAGCTATCCCTATCAGTCACTTCTGCAACGCCTCGTCGCCCGCCTCGCGCCGAGTTAATCCTCCCGACAACCCGACTCGCAGCATGGGGGTAAGGGGGCGCTCTGCGCCCAATCACGCCGATCCGCAAATCCGCGACCCCACCGACCACAATCGGACATCGCAGAACCACCAAACTCGGCCATGTGAAATATGCGGGCTAGAATTGGTGAAGTCATGGCGGACGAAGCGGCAGTAGAGAATTCGAAGGTCAAACGTCGGGCACGATGGCCAAGGCGCATTGCAGTCTGCCTGACTGCGATTCTGATAGCGGGCTATTCGTGTCGATACGACCTGGCCTACCGTTGGCTGGGACTTGAACACGACCTGCGTTTCAACAGTTCCCTTGGAACGTGGATCAAACAAACGCTAGCCCAGGATCGGAGTGAATTGATCCGGATGGCGCAGAGAGTCAACATATGCCAGGGCGCGGGTCTTGGACTTGACTGGCAGACTCGAGCCTTGGTGGACGCCCCCAGTTTTCCCGAATTGGAGGAGACGCTGGAGTCGTCAGCGTCGAGCCCATCCGCGAGAGTTCAGCAGCGCACCGGCGCCAATCGGGTGCTTTTCAGAAGAACACGTGATCCCAAATATGTCTTGCGTTGGTTCAAGCTTGTGAAAGAGCCCGGAGATATCGAAATCTCGGCCGGAAGACGTGGGTTGGCATGGGAGTTTCACGACGAAGCACTTCGATCCGTGCTCGACAGGCCGCGATCGACGGTCATTCCGATCTCCGAGGAGGCGTTTGAGCGTCTTATCAAAGACGGATCAGCACTTGATAAGAGAGAACTATGGCGAGATGACATTCGCGAATAGGTGTGCTCTTTTCGCGGCGCTCTCCACGCCCTCACGGTCGTTGCAATGACTGGCACCGTTGGGCGGTTGGATCCTGAAGCTACGCCTCATCCGCCGCCGCCTCCCACTTCTCATTCAACTCCGCGAGCTCCTCGCGAATCCGATCGTACTCTGTATGCAGTGATTGGCGTTTTTCCGCGTCCTTCATCGCGTCCGGATCGGCGAACAGCATCTCGATCTCTTCGACCCGCGTCTCGATCGCGATGATGCGCTCTTCGATTTCCTCGATCCGCTGGGCCGCATACTTTGATCGGGACTTCGGCTTCTGCTTCTTTTCTCGCCGCTCCTGCGCCTCGCGCTTTTCTCTCTCGACCGCCTTGCGGTCCGCCTCCGCCTGGCGCGCCGCTTCTTCGCGTTTCGCCAGAATCTCCGCGTATTTCGACCAGTTGCCGTCGATGACTTCGCATTCCGTTCGTCGCGGCAGCACGAGCAGGCGCGTTGCGATGCGATCGAGGAAGTATCGGTCATGGCTGACCATCAGGATGCTGCCCTGGTACAGGTTCAGCGCCTGTTCCAGCGCTTCCCGCGCGAGGATGTCCAGATGGTTCGTCGGTTCGTCGAGCACGAGCACCTGCGGGTTCGTCCAGACGAGCCTCGCCAGGAGCACACGCGACTGTTCGCCGCCGGACAGGTTGCCGACGCGCTTGAAGACTTCGTCCCGGCGGAACAGGAACAAGGCCAGGTAGCTTCGCGCCTCGGCCTCCTTGATTTCGGGGCGAACTTCGCGAACGGCCTCGATCACGGAATGATCGGGGTTCAGATCCCGATGCTCCTGATCGTAATAACCCACTGTTAGGTTTTCGAACAATCGCACATTGCCCGAATCGGCGGGGATCTGCTTGAGCAGCATGCGCAGCAGCGTCGTCTTGCCGACGCCGTTGGGACCGATGATGCCGACTTTTTCACCGGCCGTCATTTCGAAGTCGAAGTCCTTGAACAGCGTGATGTCGTCGAACGATTTGCACGCGCCTTCGACGCGGATCACCATGTCGCCCGACTTCCTGGGCGGATCGAACTTCAGATGGATCTTTCGCTTGCTCTGCGTGGGTTCGTCGAGGATCTCGCCGCGTTCCTCCATGTTGGCAAGCAGCTTCTGTCGCGATCGCGACTGCTTCGCCGTGTCCTTTCGATAGCGCGTGCGTTCGATGTAGTCCTTCTGATGCGCGATCCACGCCGACTGCTTCTCGTATTCGCGCACGGCGTTGAGTTGCCGGATTCGCTTTGCCTCGGCGTAGTTCGAGTAATTCGTTGGATAGACGTTCACGCCGCAGCGCTCGACTTCCACGATCTTGGTCACGACGCGATCCAGCAGGAAGCGATCGTGCGAGATCACGATGACGCCGCCGTTGTAGTTCGAGAGGTACTTTTCCAGCCAGCGCGTCGCGTCGATATCAAGGTGGTTCGTCGGTTCGTCCAGCAGCAGGTAGTCCGCGCCAGACATCAGCATTCGCGCCAACGATGCGCGACACTTCTGACCGCCCGAGAGCACTTTGACGGGTAACTGGTAGTCTTCCGGCGAGAAGCCCAATCCGCCGAGCACCTCGCGAATCCGGATCTCGTATCCGTAGCCGCCGCCAGCTTCGAATTGCGCGTGGAGGCGATCGTATTTCTGAAGCAACTCGTCGGCGCCGGGGCCGCCGTGCGCGTCAGCGATCTGCTCCGTCAGCGATCGCAGTTCCAGCTCCAGGGCGCGATGCTCCGCGAACGGCTCCGTCGCCGCTTCGATCAGCGTCAGGTTCTCGTCGATGTTCGGTTCCTGCGGCAGGTAACTCAGCGTGACGCCCTTGGCCGTCGTGATCGTCCCGGAATCCGGCGGCGTGATGCCGAGAATCAGACGAAACAGCGTCGTCTTTCCCGAACCGTTTGCACCGACGAGACCCACGCGCTCGTTCTTGTGCAGCGACAGCGACACATCGCGCAGGACGTCTGCGCCGGCGTAGGACTTATTGACGTTCTGGAGGGTAATGGCGGACATGTCTAATCGTCAGGCCGTCCGTCTCGGACCGAGCGTGACGTTTCGCGGCGGCAGTACCACGGGTCGCGAAGGATCCGGACGGCGTCGCGGAATGCGAGGAGCGAAAAGGACGAACGCTGCAATCAGCAGACCGCCCGACATCAACAGGAACGCGGGACGCACATCCGGGTTGAGAAACAGATCGATCAGACCGTAGCGTTGGGCCCACGCCTCCGCCTTGCGGGCGGATTCAGGCCAGTCCGACGGAATGAGCAGCACGCTCTGAAACACGGGCGTCGGCTCCGCGTCAACGGCCGCGTCGGCCTGGAAGTGGTTCGGCAGAATCGTGAGGACATCCTCGCCCGGCTTGCGATAGTGCAAGTCGAGCATCGCAAGGCGTTCGTTGACGACAGCGTCGTTCTCGAAGGCGTCGCGCATGGCGATTCGCCGATTCAGTTCGGCATGCAGCCTGGCGTTTCGTTGTTGCAGCCGGGACTCCTCGACCAGCAGTTCGCAATGATCGCGAATGATCGGCAGCATGACAACCGGCGCGAACAAGGCGAACGACAACAGGACGAAAACGACGAACATCACGCGATGCTCCGTCGGCGAGCGCGGCGCCGCCGACCGGATTGCATCTTCTCGTGTTGTCTCATTATCGTTCGTCATGTTGCCCGTTGATGCCGTTAACTGCTAGCTCTTTCGCCAGAGCGATCCGCCATAAACGGCCGAATCGCCCAGGTGCTCCTCAATCCTCAGCAACTGATTGTATTTGGCCACGCGATCCGTTCGGCAGAGGCTGCCCGTCTTGATCTGTCCCGCATTTGTCGCGACCGCGATGTCGGCGATCGTCGTGTCTTCGCTCTCGCCGCTGCGATGGCTGATGACGGCCGTCCAGCCGTTTCGCATCGCCATCTGGATCGCCGCGAACGTCTCCGTCAGCGTGCCGATCTGGTTGACCTTGATCAGGATGCTGTTCGCACACTTTTCCTTGATCGCGCGATCGAGGCGCTCGGTATTCGTCACGAGCAGGTCGTCGCCGACGAGCTGCACCTTGTCGCCGATCCGATTCGTCAGTTTCTTCCAGCCGGCCCAGTCATCTTCCGCGAGGCCGTCTTCGAGGCTGCGAATCGGCCATTGCGAGCACTTTTCCGCCCAATAGTCGGCCATTTCGTCGGCGCCGATCACGCGCTTCGGATCGCTCTTGAAGAACTTGTACTTGTCCTTGGCGCCGGCTTCATTCGCCAATTCGCTCGTCGCCGGATCCAGCGCGAAGAAAATCTGCTCGCCGAGCTTGTAGCCGGCCTTCTCGACGGCCGTTGCGATGACCTCAAACGCCTCGTCGTTCGACTTCAGGCTCGGTGCATATCCGCCTTCGTCGCCGACGGCCGTGTTGTAGCCCTTCGCGTGCAGTACGTCCTTCAGCGTGTGAAAGATCTCCGCGCCCCAGCGCAGCGCTTCGCGAAACGACGGCGCGCCCCAGGGCTGGATCATGAATTCCTGGAAATCGACCGTGCTGTCGGCGTGCTTGCCGCCGTTCAGGATGTTCATCATCGGCACGGGCAACGTGTTTGCGTGGCAGCCGCCGAGATAGCGGAACAGCGGCAGGCCGACCGATTCCGCAGCCGCCCGCGCCGTCGCCAGCGATACGGCGAGAATCGCATTTGCGCCGAGCTTGCCCTTGTTCGGCGTGCCGTCGCATTCGATCATCACTTGGTCGACCAGTTCCTGATCCGTTGCGTCAATTCCGACGACGTTCTCCGCCAATACGGTGCAGACGCTGTCCACCGCCTTCGAGACGCCCTTGCCGCGATAGCGCCCCTTGTCACCATCACGCAGCTCGACGGCCTCATGTTCACCCGTCGATGCGCCGCTCGGCACGATGGCCTGCCCTGTGGCTCCGTCTTCCAGCACGACAATGGCTTCGACTGTGGGGTTTCCGCGCGAATCCAGAACTTCGCGACCGTGGACGTGGATGATTTCGGTGCTCATGCGCGTTCGTTTCCGTCTGACAAGAGGTTATGAATTTATCGGCGACCGGGCCGGGGGGGCTCCAAGCCGCTTTTCTGAGGGGAAATGGATGCGTCCATCGTGCGAATTCCCCCTCGCAACGGGCGTCACTTTAGGTCCGCCGCAAGCCCATGACAAGATCGTCCGCCAAGTGAGGGGGCGGCTTTCCGTTCGTTTTTCGTGAAGAGACGTCGCAACGCTGTTCGGAACCTGACCACGCATTTCTGACAGGAACCCCCGGTTACGTGCGTCGTTTTCTCAGACGTCACTGGAATTCCAGTTCACTGGCGAGCCCCAGGGAGCTCCAATGAATCTCGTGCGTAACAGTTTCTGTGCCAGGGGGAATTGCCTCCTCACTCGGCTGACCTGCTTTTCAGTACTGTTGGCGGGGGTTGCATCGACCTGCGCCGGTGACTTCTTCTACCAGGCGTGCGGCGAACTCGTGAATACCGGCGGCATTCCGGACTGCATCGTCCATGTCGCCGATGACGGTACGACGGTCAGGCCGTCCGACCTGGCCGGCTTCGATGTGGGGGATCGCGTCGTCGTCAGTGGAACCATCAGTGGGTCTACGGCCTCTATTTGCGATCTGACTGTGACGCCGAATCTCTCGGTGACCACGATCGATCGCTGCTTCGCGGAGTGTGGCACGCTTGTCGATTCGGGCGGCTGCCTGCGCTTCGAATCCGATCGCGGCGGCGCATTTCTCGTGGTGGGTTCCGATGCCTTCGAACCGGGCGATCGCGTCTTCGTCTCGGGCCCGGGGACCGACGGCGCCGGCGCCTGCAATGGCGAAGACCTCCCGAATGTCGCGTTCCCGACGATTGCCGAATGCACGGAGGCGACGGGGCGGATCGTTAACACGTTCGGTTGCACCTACCTCCTGACGGGCGATGGCCGCGGCTTCGACTTCTTCACGATTCGCGACTTCTCCGTCGGCGACTATGTCACGATCGCCGGCGATGCGAGCAGCGGCCAGCTCGGGCCGTGCAACAACCCGCTGCTGTTCTCCAATTCGATTCTTCCCGCTTTCGGCGGCCCCGGAACACTGGTCGACACGCCCGACTGCGGTCTCGTCTTCCAGGCCGATGAAGGCAACTTGGGCATTCGTTACGCGTTACAGAATCTCGGCGCATTCACTGCCGGCGATCGCGTCGTCGTGACCGGCCGGATCGATGCTAACTGCAATGGCGGCGCTTGTTCCACGCCGTGCCTCACCGACAACACAATCGGCGCCCTGTCGACGGTCTGCGGATCGATTGATCTCGGCTCGACCAACTGTCTCGTCTTCACGCCCGACGACGGGGGCGAGTCGTTTCTGATCGAGCACGTCGAAGTCATTCCGCAGGGTGCGACCGCCTTCGTCGCCGGCACGTTTCGCCCTAATCCCGGAATCTGCGATAACGAGGACAACTTGCCCGTCATGCGCGACAACCTTTTCCAGCGATGCGTCGATGTCTGCGGAGATTTCCAGATGGGCTTCGAGTGCACGCCACTATTCTTCGGTGACGACGGCGGCATCTACAATGTGGAGAACACGGGGTATTACACCCTCGGCGATCGCGCCCACGTGCGCGGTGGCTACGACCCCTCATGCAACAATCTGTGCCCGTTCCCGTGCATTCGCGCCAATACGATTGGTCCCTGCGACGAAATTCCCGGCGATGTGAACGGCGATGGCGACGTCGATATCGATGACGTGCAGCTGTTTGTCGCCGTCCTGCTCGGTGTCGATTCGGATCCCTATCGCGTGCTCGTCTCGGACGTGAATGTCGACGGCACGCCCGACGGCAAGGACGTTCAGCCCTTCACACTGATCGTGCTTGGTTTCCAGTAAGCCTTGATGCGTCGATTTGAAGACGTGTTATCGCAACTGCGAACCCGTTGAGAAGCTGCGGAAACTGCGATAGGGCGTGTTGCGTTCGTTGAGGGCATTGCCCTGATAGTCGCGATAGTATTCGACGTAATCCCTTCGCTCGACGGTGTCGTAGCCGTTTGTCGTCGCAGGCCAGGGACCGCGGGTGAATCGCGTTGCGTCATATGCGGATCTGCCACCATCAAACAACATCGCCGGGCTGCCGACTTCCCAGGCGACTCGGCGATTCTCGCTGCAACCGGTCAGTGCGATGGCGCCGGCGAGCAAAGCGAGACACAGAATGGATCGTGCAATCCGAATGATCTTTCCCCCAACTGCGTGATGCAATCCCGATGCGCGGGACGATCACTGTTGGAGTATATGAGCAAGGGGTATGCCAACTGAAGGATGCGAACGCACGCAGGGCGTTGGTCTTGCGTGTACGGACGTCTCGATGGCAGTCGCGCGTCGAACGAACTGCTGATAATAATCCTCATCGAATGTTCACGAAGGCGGATTCATGCTGAGTGTTGGCAGGCGGGGTGGAACAGATTGCCGGGATTGAATTGCCCGTCATTCGTGTTCCGAGAACACACGCACGAAGAGAACGGCGTCGCTTCAGCACGCGATCCTGATGCCGAAACACAACGAGGACGTTGCTCGAAAGCAACGCCCTCGTTCATTTCCGATCCTGCATTCTTTGGGATTCGCCTGAAAAACTGACGCGACGCCTTACGTCAAGAACTGTTACGCCGCGCCCGCCAGCTTCAGCATCAGCGCCTTCTGCGCATGCATCCGGTTCTCCGCCTGGTCGAAGATCGCGGAATTCTTCGAGCGTGTGACGTCATACGTGATCTCTTCGTTGTAATGCGCCGGCAGGCAGTGCAGCACGACGCAGTCGCTCTTTGCCATCTTCAGCACATCCATGTTGACCTGGTAGGGCATGAAGAATTGCTTGCGCCGTTCGGCGTCGTCTTCCTGGCCCATGCTCGCCCAGACGTCGGTATAGAGCACGTCCGCGCCGCCGGCCGCCGACGCGAGATCGTTCGTCACTTCGATCGAGCCGCCCGTCTTCGACGCCATCTCGCGGCTCTTCGACAGTGCGCATTCTTTCGGCTCATAGCCGGGGGGCGTCACGATCACGACATGCATGCCGACCAGCGCGCCGCCGAACATGATCGAATGCGCCACGTTGTTGCCGTCGCCGCTGTACACGAACTTCAATCCCTTCATCGCGCCGCGGCGCTCCTGCACTGTCTGCAGGTCGGCCAGCATCTGGCACGGATGTGCGTAGTCGCTCAGTCCGTTGATCACGGGCACTGTCGCGTGCTTCGCCATCTCTTCGATGATGTCGTGACCGAACACGCGGGCCATGATGATGTCGGCATAGCGCGACAGTACGAGCGAGATATCCTCCGTCGTCTCGCGCTTGCCGAGGCTGATGTCCGTCGGCGCGAGGTAGATCGCGTGACCGCCCATCTGCGTCATGCCGGTTTCGAACGAGACGCGTGTGCGCAGCGACGGCTTCTGAAAGATCATCGCCAGCGTCTTCTGCTTCAGCGACTTTCGATAGTCCTTTGGCGACTTCTTGACGCGCGCCGCCAGGTCGAGAATTGATTTCAGTTCGTCGGTCGAAAGATCGCAAAGCGTGGATAGGCTTCTTCCTGCAAGGCTCATGGCCGTCGTCTCCTGGTAAGCGGGTCGCCGTCCAATCGGCAACGTGCAGAAATATGGCGGTTGGATGACGACGTGTCCACAGGCGCGGAATACCGGAGCGGAATCCCATGTGAAACATGCAAGATCGCGGGGATCAGACGCAAGTTGTGGTTGAAAACCGGGTTCACCGGTCGCGTGGCCCATCTTTTTCTAGAGGATGGTGGTCGCGATGATCGGTATGCGAAACAACGCCTTGGGTTGGGGGCGACAGGTGCGGACGCAGTCATTCGGTTGTTTGTGGATGGACTCTGCGATCCACGTTGTAGGCCCAAATCTGCGCCCCAGTGGCGAACAAGAATCCGATTAGGACAAGCAGTCGATCAAGGTTGAGCGCATTATTCGTGCCGGCGTGAGGGGCCTGCAGCAAGTTGTTCGCCAGCAGGAGCACCCAGAGAAGTTGATTCACTTCGAGCAGTATCCAGAGTATTCGAATATTTCGCGCCACAATCTGCCTCCGGCCAATCTGCGCCAAAAAACCTGACGCGCCCATTGCGATGGATTGTACGACATCGACGATTCGCACTTCAAGGTTGCGTGGCCCATCCTTTCAAGGATGGTGGTCGCGATGATCGTTGCGCGAGACAACGCCGTGGGTTGGGGGCGCCGACGAAGGCAGGTGTCAGTCCTTCAAACTCGGATGCCCCTTCACAATTGCCGCCAACCGCTCCGCACCCTCGCCGGCCAGCTCATATCGCACACGCACGCTCGGCTTGTTGATCTTCAGTAGCTTCGACAGATCGATCGGCGTCCCGATGACGACGGCGTCGCAGTCCGCAGCGTTGATCGATTTTTCCAGCTCGCTCATCTGCGTCTGGCCGTAACCCATCGCCGGCAGGATGTCCGTCAGATGGTTGTACTTTGCGAATGTCGTCTTAATCGAGCCGACCGCGAAGGGGCGCGGATCGACGATCGAGCCGGCGCCCGCCTGCTTCGCCGCGACGTGGCCGGCGCCGAACGTCATGCCGCCGTGCGTGAGCGTTGGGCCGTCCTCGACGACGAGAACGCGCTTGCCGCGCACGAGGTCCGGGTTGTCCAGCGTGACGCGCGACTCGCCGCGAATGACTTCGGCGCCCGGGTTCACGCGCGCCGCATTGGCGGCGACGAGTTCGACGGCCTCCGGCTTCGCCGTCTTCACCTTGTTGATCAAAATGACGTCGGCCATGCGGAAGTTCAGCTCGCCAGGGTAATACGCCAGCTCGTGCCCGGCGCGATGCGGATCGGCGACGGTGATCAACAGGTCCGGCTCAAAAAATGCCGTGTCGTTGTTGCCGCCGTCCCAGAGCATCACGTCGGCTTCCGCCTCGGCTGCTCTGAGAATCTGGTGATAGTCCACGCCCGCGAACAGAAGATTGCCAGCCTCAATATGCAGTTCGTACTCTTCTCGTTCCTCGATTGTGCATTCGTGCCGATCCATGTCGGCCAATTCGCCGAATCGTTGGCATGCTTGCTTCGCCAGATCGCCGTAGGGCATCGGATGGCGAATGACGGCGACGCGTTTGCCCATCGCCTTCAACGTCTGCGCGACGAGTCGCGTCGTCTGGCTCTTGCCGCAGCCGGTGCGGACCGCACAAATCGCGATCACGGGCTTTTTCGACGGCAGCATCGTGTGGACCGGCGCCGCCAGTTCGAATGCGGCCCCTGCGGCGTTCACGCGCGCGGCAATGCCCATCACGTGTGCATATGACACATCCGAATAGCTGAACAGCGCCACATCGGCGTTCTTGTCGCGGATCGTCTTTTCGAGATCCTCTTCCGGAACGATCGGTACGCCTTCCGGATAGTGTTTGCCGGCGAGGGCGGATGGATAGGTTCGACCGTCGATGTTCGGAATCTGTGCCGCCGTAAAAGCAACGACCCGCACTTGCGGGTCGTCGCGATAGAGGCAGTTGAAATTGTGAAAGTCGCGCCCTGCGGCGCCGATGATGACGATTCGCTTACTCGTTGACGCACTCGCCATGTTGCCTGTCGCTTTCTGTTTGGCGCGGGCGCTATTTGTTCGTCTTCGCGGACAACAGCGCCGGCGCGATTCGGTCCATCGCCCAATCGATATCCGACTTTTCGATGATCAACGGCGGGGCGAACCGGATCACGTCTTCATGCGCGTCCTTGCAGAGAATACCCTCGGCCATGAAGCGCTCGCAGAACCAGCGGGCCTTCGGATATTCCGGCTTGATTTGCACGCCGATCAGCAGACCGCGGCCGCGAATCTCCTTCACGGCGGGCGCACCGACGGCCTGGAGCTTCGATTTGAAGTGGGCGCCCATCTCTCGCGAGCGCTCGTCGAGTCCGTCATTGCGGATCATGTCCATCGCCACGCGACTGACTGCGCACGCCAGCGGATTTCCGCCGAACGTCGAGCCGTGGTCGCCCGGATGGAAGACGTCCATCGCTTCGCGCGACGAGACGACCGCAGAGATCGGCAGAACGCCGCCGCCCAACGCCTTGCCGAGACACATTGCGTCCGGCCGCGCGTCTTCGCCTTCATGCTGCCAGGCGAATCGATCGCCCGTACGGCAGAGGCCCGTCTGAATTTCGTCAAAGATCAGAAGCACGTTGTGCTTCGTGCAGATGTCTCGCAGGGCTTTCAGGTAACCGTCCTTGGGAACGAGGATTCCGCTCTCCGCCTGGATCGGCTCGACGAATACGGCGACGGTGTTCTTGGTCATCGCCGCTTCCACAGCCGACGCGTCGCCGAACGGCACCAGCGGGAAACCCGGCGTGTACGGACCGAAGCCGGCCTTGTACTGCTCGTCCGTGCTGAAGCTGATGATCGTCGTCGTGCGTCCGTGGAAGTTGCCCTTCGCGCAGATGATCTCGGCCTGGTTCTTCGCGACGCCCTTCTTCTCATAGCCCCATTTGCGCGCCATCTTGATGGCCGTTTCGCAGGCCTCGGCGCCGCTGTTCATCGGCAGCGCGGCCTCGAAGCCGGTCAATTCGCAGATCTCACGGCACCAGGGGCCGAGCTGATCGTTGTGAAACGCGCGCGATGTCAGCGTCACTTTGTTGAGCTGCTTCGTGGCCGCGGCGATCAGACGTTCATGCGAGTACCCGAAGTTCAGCGCCGAATAGGCGGACAGCATATCGAGGTACTTGTTGCCCTCGACGTCGGTCACCCACGCGCCTTTTCCCGACTCGATGACGACGGGCAGCGGATGGTAGTTGTGGGCCCCGAAGCATTCGTTGAGCTGGAGGTGTTCCGACGTCTTCGTGTCCTGAGTGGCGCTGGCCATGCCTGCCTCGTTGCTGTGGGTGCAGTCGGATCGCTTCCGCAGCGATGTCGACCGGACGCTGTGAATTTCCAGTGATCCAGAATGGGCCGCGCAGGCGTCGCCGTCAAGCCTGCATACATGAGGAATTCCCGCGAAGGTATTGCCTCCATCCACTCGCGGCGGCGCAAAGACAATCCAAGCCCCGGCAATCGCGTCTGGGTGTCCTTACCCACATTCCGAGCCGAGGCAGTCATGCCTGGGTAGAGACATTCACGTTGCGCCGCAGTGCCGACGCGGTAGTCAAACTCCGCCTCGTCGTTCTTGCTGCCCGAACCACAGACCATAGAATCACGGGATTGCAAGATATCCGGTCCCCATAGCTCAATTGGACAGAGCGTTGGCCTCCGAAGCCAGAGGTTGCAGGTTCGACTCCTGCTGGGGACGTTTTGGCCGGCGATTCGCGACGCGTCGATGCCGTCATCGCCGGGGGCGTGAAGCCTGCCGATCTTCATCGCTGGGTTTCAGCCGCCTTATTCTCTACTGCGACAAATCGGAGACGCTGAAACCCTTGATCCCGAGAAAACACGCAATCCTGTTGTGGGCGTTGACGGTGGCGATACTCGCTGGCTGCGGACCTCGCGTCGATTTGATCGCAACGAGAAGCCGGCGCGTCGAACGAGACAACGGCCGCATCGACGCAATCCTCGTCGAATCGATGTACAAGACCAACGGCCTGCACGGTCAGCAGATGCTGTACGAAGTGGACGTTCTCGACTCCATGAAACGTCCGGTCAACGCAACGCGCAACAGCTATCGAAACGCAGAAGGGCACGTCGCCGGCTCGCGGACGGTCATTGCCGAGGAGGTGACGGGGGAGCCGTCGCATGTGCTCGTGGAGATTCCCGTGAACATGCTCGGTCTCGGCGAGCGCCAATTGCCCGCCTTCGCACGCGTGCGACTTGCGTCTTCGCAAGGCGAGGCCGCGGCCGAAGCGCTGGTGGAATTGCCGCTCAAGGCGCCCGATGTGGCCGGCATGGGCGGCGAATCGGCCTATGCGGCATCGGACGCGCCGGGGCCTGGATCTGAGGAAGAGCGATTGGCGCTCGGCAGCGGTCGTGACAGTCGCGAACCGTGGGCCGATGAATCAGAAAGTCGAAACACGTCGAAACGGCGCAAGCAACCGGCTGAAGAATCACCTGGTGATGATCCCGCGCGAAAGGCGCCTGTGCGCGAATCGTATGCGGATCGCCGAAGCGAACCTGATCGCTCACGAGAGGACACGAGCTCACCAGAGCCGTCACGCTCGCCCGATGACGATCTGACATATTGGTCGCCCAACCGGGAGCCGGTTCGCAGACACGATGACGATGCCTCAGCGTCATCACGAAAGAACGGCGCCCATGACGACCGTATCCGTCATGAAGCTGCGCGGAGCGACGCCACTGCGGAGCCATCGGCGAAGGCGCCCGTCAATCCGCGCGTGGCTGAGATCGCCGAACTCGAGTCCGTCGTTCGCCAGTCACCGAACGACATTCGAGCCCAGATGCGGCTGAGAATCCTCTTTCTCGCTGAGCGACGTGAAGCCGACGCGTTGGCGCCGATTGCGGGTACGGATCCCTCGACGCAAATAAAAATCGAAGAATATCTTGCGGCGATCCTGCCGCCGGTTCGGTCCGGGCAGGTCGACCCGACGACCCTCGACATGCGTGAGTTGGATCGATGGGTGGCCGCTTCGCGCGATGCGAAGCAGCTGCGCATACCGGTTGCCGCTTTTTGCCGATCGATTGACGGTTTCGGCAAGTACCAACCGTTCACGCCGGCTGTCTTCCGAGCGGACAATTTCCCTCGGCTGCTGATCTATCTCGAGGTTGAGAACTTCGTTTCGACCCGAGCGCAAACCGGGGTTTATAGGACGTTACTTTCTGTCCAACAAAAGCTTCTGAACTCGTCAGGCGTGGAAGTTTGGTCTACGCTGGATCAGGAAATCCCGGACCTTTCGAATGGACTTCGCAAAGACTTCTTTCTGGCAATCGGCCCGATCGATTTCCAGCAGGTTTTGCCGGTCGACGAGTACACGCTTGTCATCTCGCTCCGCGACACACTTGGCGGCGGGAGCTGTGACAAACAAATGGCTTTTCGTATTACGGGTCGATAGGTAGGTAGGACTATCATCCCAGTGTTGGTGGGGCATGGACGGAATTCTGAAAAATGTCGATATTTTGAGTCATTGCTGTTTGACAGTGCGTAACTTACGCCTAATATTCGCGCTGTTATCCGGTCGTGCCGCCGCCGTCTGGCATGGGCAAGAGGCAAGGTCCCATTCAGCCGAGGTTTGCGGCGGAATTGTCAACGGTTTGCGTTGAAATCGGCCGAATTTGAGATTCGGGGTTGTCGTGGAAGGCTCCTCGGATCGTAGGCGATCGGAAGTCTCGGTTGATCTGGCGTGATCGCCAACAGCGGGATCGGGTAACGCGAAGTGAGTATGAACACGAAACAGGCGCGGTTATTCTTGAGTATCGCAATCGCAGATGCTTACGACAATTCTCAGCCAGGCAGTTATTCTGACGTCGCGTCGCGCGACGAGATCTGCCTGTGTGCTGTCCGATTTGCGCCGATTGTCACGGATATTACCGTCGGTAACGCGCGTTCCGGCGGACGATTGAACCAAGATGTGTAAGAGGCACGGTCGCTGGCGCGGTCGCGACCGTTCTTCGCTGACAAACTAACTGCCTACGGATTCATCCAACAAGCGAGAGGAGATTGACAAACATGACGAGCAACCTGACGAAACGTTTGGCGACCTGCATGGCGATGGTCGTCGCGTTGGGAACACTCGCCGGCTGCCGCAACCATACGCCGCACGCGTTTCAGTGGCCGTCGGGCGGTGACATCATCCCGACACACGGCAAGCCCCCCGAGGGTGCTTACTATTCGAACTGGGATCCCTTTGCGGTCGAGCTTCAAGTGACGCCGCTGAAGGACATCAATCCGGTCATGACGCAGCACGTCATGGTCGCGACCGTCCTCGACAAGAAGGGTAAGGCGCTGCCGAACCGACGCGTCGAGTGGATCATTTCGGAAGGCAGCGTCGGCGACATCGTCGAAGTGGACGAGAGCGGTTGGCGCGCGAGTCGCGGCTATAAGGTGGACAACCACTACGCGATTTCTCACACCAACAACTTCAGCCACACGCTCGATCGCGGCAACAGCGATCCTTCTGACGACATTCACCTCGAAAAGGGCCAGACCTGGTGTGTCATCACGTCGCCGATCGAGGGCGAAACCAACATCACGGTTTACTGCCCCGGCATCTACGACTGGAGCAAGCACAAGGTCTTCGCGAAGAAGTACTGGTATGACGTCGACGTCATCTTCCCGTCCGATGCGACGAACCCCTGCAACGAACCGCACACGTTCCAGACGCAGGTCGTCAAGCACTCGGATGGCAGCGGCCTCGCCGACTACGAAGTGACGTACCAGATCGTCAGCGGCAACGCGTCGTTCGACAACGGCGGCTCGTCGGTCTCCATGCGAACCGACAGCACCGGCATGGCGAACGCCACGATCCGCCCCGCGGGCGACTACCTCGGCTCGGCCGAAGTTGAAATTCACGTCCGACGCCCCGCGGATATCCAGTGCTGCAAGCCGGCAGTGGACATCGGCGACACCGTCGTGACCAAGACCTGGTACGGTTCGCAGCTCGCCATTTCGAAGTCGGGTCCGACCGGAATCGTCGTCGCGGGCCAGGAATTCGACTACACGATCAACGTTCAGAACGTCGGTCAGGGCGATGCCAGCAACGTCATGGTTACGGATCAGCTCCCGGCCGGCGTGGACTTCGTGTCCAGCTCGCCTGCTGGCAATGGTTCGTGGAGCCTCGGCACGATTCCGGCCGGCGGTTCCAGCACGCTGACGATTCGCGCTCGCGTGAACGCCGGTGCCAGCCAGAAGACCATCGACAACTGTGCGACGGCCACGGCCTCCTGTGCCGATCCGGTCAGCGACTGCCATCCGATCACGATTGGCCGCCCGGGCCTTGCCCTCCGCAAGGAGTGCATGCAGGTTGGCTGTGATCAGATTCGCTACAACCTCGTCGTCACGAACACGGGCGACGCTCCGGCGAACAACGTCCAGGTCAATGACAGCCTGCCTTCCGGCCTGACGGCGGATTCCGGCGGCAACACCAAGACGTTCGATGCCGGTACGCTGGCTCCGGGCGAGTCGAAGCAGGCCAGCTACATGGCCAATGCTGCTGGAAGCGGCACGTACACCAATCGAGCCACAGCGTCCGCCGATGGCGGTCTCGCGGCCTCGGCTGAATGCACGACGACGATCGCTCAGCCGGCGCTGACGATCAGCAAGAGCGCTTCGCCGACGACGCTGTTCATGCAGCGTGGTCGCGACCAGACCGTCCAGTACACGATCACGGTCAGCAACCCGAGCAATGCTCCGGCGAGCAACGTTCAGCTGACGGATCGATGGGAAGGTCCGGGCGCATTGGCGTTCGTCTCCGCCAACCCGCCGGCAACGGCGTCGGGCAACAGCGCGAGCTGGAACCTCGGCACGATCGGTGCGGGCCAGAGCGTCAACGTGACCGTCACGATGCGTGGCGTGTCGCTCGGAACGACGACGAACGAAGCGTGTGTCCAGGCGGAATGTGTGCCGCAGGCATGTGACTCGGCCGTGGTCGAGGTCAAGGGTACGCCCGCCATTCTCATCGAGGTGGTGGACGATCCCGATCCGCTCTACGCCGACACTGACGGTGTTCCGTCGCCGGCCGAGCAGACGACCTACACCATCAGCGTCACCAACCAGGGCTTCCGACCGCTGACGAACATCATCGTGGCGTGCGAAGTCCAGGCACAGGGTGAAGCCACCGCCGTGACCCCGCCGGTCGTGGGTGGTGCTCCGCTCCAGTACAACCTGTCGGGCAACACGCTGACCTTCAGCGGCCTGCCGGTCCTGGAACCCGAGCGCACCGCGATCTACAAGGTCATGGTCTGGGCGAAGCAGCCCGGCCCGGGTGCCGACGGTGACACGCGCTTCAACGTGCAGGTCAGCTGCACCGAAGTGCCAAACGTAATCAAGGAAGAGGAATCCACGCACTTTGTGCAGGGGAACTAATTAACCTCTTCTGACGTACACTTGGGAGGGATCGCGACCATTACCGGTCGTGATCCCTCCTTTCTCTTTGTGTGCGGCGCAGTTTCTGCCGATCTTATGGATAAGATTGGTCTACTAGCGGGAGGATTCCGATGCTAAGTCGTTTCGCCGGAACGAACGGTCTTATAGTCGTTGCAGGATTATCGCTGCTTGGTGCGATAGGCTGCGAACAGAATCAGCAGATGCAGACCTGGAACATGGGTTCGGGCTGGAACATGTTCGGGGCCGGTACCTTCAACAAGAGTTATGACCTCCAGTATCCCGTCGGCGACACGCAGGTGATCAACCCTGCTGCCGCGAGCGTTATCAATACGAACACGCGCTCCAATAGCTATTCGAAATCCTACAAACTTCAGTACGCTGTCGGCCCGACGCAGACCGTCAAGCAAGGCAACGGGGGTGGTTTCGCCAGTTGGTTCAGGCGGTCGGAACCTCAGCCGCAACCGCAAGTGGTCTATCACAATTCAGACGCAGGCGCGACAACGTACACAAAGAACTTCAATCTCCAATATGCGATCGGCTCGACGCAAGGCGTCAACGGTCACAAAGTCGCTGCGACATGTCCGACCAACAGCTATCAACGCAACTACAAATTGCAGTACCCGATCGGAAATACGCAGGCCGTTGGTCGCGGCGGCCATCGTGCGACGCCGCGCAACTCGGGATGGCGGCGATCTTCGTCGTCTTCCGGCCGGACGGCGATGCGAAGCACCGGAGGCAGCGGCTCGTATGTGGTTCGCCCTGGCGACACGCTGACGAGTATCGCTCGAGCTCACTACGGACCGCGAAATGCAGGTCGATGGCCTGAAATCCTGAATGCCAATCGACACGTCATCAGTCGCGCCGATGAGATCGCTCCCGGGATGCGACTGAATATTCCCTGAATCGGATCTCAACACCATCTGAACCGGACGCCTCGAATCGCGCGGCAGCGCACGATTCGAGGCGTCTTTGTTTTCACCACGTCATTCTCAACTGCAATTCTCCGACTCGTCCCGTCGCAATCCGGCATCCACGATGCAATGCGTCAACCACGGCTCCTTTGCTGCTTCGGATTTTACGTATGCGCCGCGCCAGCCGGCGCCGAGACGTCGCAATCGACACATTGCGTTGAAAATCTGACGTCAGACGTTACGATTCGGCGTTCTCCGATGGCCCCTCGCAAGGCACACGGTTACGCCGCTCCGAATGCGGCGCGATGGTCAGTGAACCAGCAAAAATTCAGAAGGAGTGGCAAATGTTCACCAGACACGGATCGGGCACGCTGGCCCGATGCTTCGTAGCGCTATGCGCTGTTCTCACGATCAGCCAGTTCGCCTTCGGTCAGTCCGGGGCGACAATGGCCACGAACACGACTTTCTATCCCGGCGGCAGTCAGTCCGGCAGCGTGCTCGCGCTGGATCGGGTTCACCCGTCAGAGGTGCGAGTCAACGCGCCCTTCGAATACAAGCTGCAGATTCGAAATCTCACGCCAGGCAAGGTCGACAACGTCGTTCTGGTTGAGTCGATCCCGAGCGGTTTTGCGGTCGCGTCCATCAGCCCGGAGCCGACTGAAAAGACGGGCACAACCGCAACCTGGAAGATCGGGTCGATCGCTCCTCGCGAGACGAAGACAGTGACCTTCAAGGGCGCCGCGACCGGCTTGGGCGAGCTTCGCGGTTGTGCCAATGTGACTTTTTCGACCGAGTTCTGCTCGTCGATTCGCGTTGTCGAACCGGCGCTGGAACTCATCAAGGAAGCGCCCGCCGAAGTCATTCTCTGCGATCCGATTCCGTACCGCGTCATTGTGCGGAATACCGGCACGGGCGTCGCGGAAGATGTCCGCATCGACGATCAACTTCCCAGCGGACTGATGACCGCGGAAGGGCAGACCAGCGTCGTCATGAATGCCGGTACGCTCATGGCGGGCCAGGCGCGTGAGTTCACGTTCAGCGTGCGCGGTTCGAGGACAGGCGTTTACACAAACACTGCGGTTGCGACCGAAAAGGGCGGACAGCGAGCCGAGGCCTCCGCAACGACGCGCGTGCTCCAGCCCGTTCTCCAGGTCACGAAGTCCTGCCCGTCCGAACGACTGCTTAAGTTCAATGCCCAGTTCGCGATCACAGTGACCAACGTTGGCGACGCCCCCGCGCGGAATACAATCCTGACCGATCGGTTCCCCGCAGGCCTCACGTTCAGCGGCGCCAGCGACGGCGGTCAACTCGAAGGCGGTCTGATCAACTGGAGCCTGGGAACAATTGAACCCGGCGCTTCACGGACAGTTACGGTTGATGCCGTCTGTAATCAGAAGGGCGACTTCCGAAACACGGTCGTCGCAAAGTCCTACTGCTCCGAAGCCAGCGCCGAATGCTCGATGCGCGTCAAGGGCGTCCCCGCAATTCTGCTTGAGTGCATCGACGTCGAGGATCCGATCCAAGTCGGCCAGAACATCACGTACATCATCACGATTCTCAACCAGGGAACGGAAGTCGGCACCAACGTCGTGATCGAATGTGAGTTCCCGGCCGAGGAGGAGTACGTCACCGCTGAAGGCCCCACGCAGCATTCCGTGAGCGGCAAGATCGTTCGGTTTGAACCCATCCCCGTCCTCGCCGAAAAGGAATCGCAGAGGTATCGCGTCGTCGGCAAGGGTACAGGGACCGGCGATATTCGCTTCCGTGTTCGCTTGACTTCGGACCAGATTTCGCCAGCGGTTAACGAGGAAGAGTCCACGCACATCTATTGATGCGTGTTCCTGAGCATTTGATTGGTCCACGGCCCGCCACGCGCAATTGTCGCGTGGCGGGCTTTTTTCGAGGATAAGCCCCTGACCAACGGCTCGCGGGACGTGTCTGAAAATGCGGGCGGAATGGGGTGCGCGATTTGTTGTATCTGCACGAATGGAATACCATTCCATGCTGTGATCGCAGGACGCACTTTCCTCGCTTGTTTTCGCGCGATCGCTGTTTCGAGCAAAAAAGCCCGGGCGTCGTGACCTGGCGCCGCTTCGAAAGGAAATCGAATGATGACGGTTCGACTTTGGATGATCGTCGCGATCGCGATGGGCTTTTCGCTGGTCGCCGGCTGCGGCAAGAAGAAAGAGCGCGTCGTGATTTACAAGGAAGGCCCCGCGCCCGTCGTGGTCCGGGACGACGACGATGTTCACTACGATTACGACGATGATGACTACGATGATGAGGATGTGGAAGTGCGCGTCGAGCGACGGCACGTCTGCACCCGCGGGTGTCAACATCATTACTACAACGGTTCCCGCATCATCGTCCTGCGAAACCACGTCCATGGCCCCGGCTGCGGTCACGTTTGGGACGGGCGGTACTGGGTTCGCGTCCGCGCGCCGCGCCGCGTCGTTCGAACGCAGCATGTATGTACGCGCGCATGTAACCACTATTGGAACGGCTCGCGCCTGATCGACATCCGCGGCCATCGCCACGGTCCCGGTTGCGGCCATCAGTGGGGCGGCAGCTACTGGATCGTCGGCGGCAGCCGCGGCGGAACGACTGTCATCCGAAAGGGGCGGCCGGCCGTTGCTGCTAGGCACGTCTGCACACGCGGCTGCAGCCACTATTGGAACGGCTCGCGGCTGATCGAAGTCAGCGGTCATCGTCATGGCCCCGGCTGCGGACATATCTGGAACAACACGTATTGGGTTGTCGGCGGCAGCCGAGGGGGCACGACCGTCATCCCGAAGGGCGGTCGACGGATTCGCTGACGTTTAGTTTGACACGTGATTTGACCTGGCAAACCTCGCCGGAAGTTTTCTGAGGAGTCGTTGATGATTGAAAATATGAAGAAGCACATGCTCGCGTTTTGTCTTGTGGCATTCGCCATTCCGCTGGGGACCGGCTGCAACACGAATCTCGCCGATCTGCTGGACGAACTCGATCTCGACGACATCGAGATCACGATTAACAACGCGATCAATCGACCGCAGGACGTCGATCCTCGCGTCGCTCCATTGCCATCCGATTTCGGACCGCGCGGTAATACGATCATCATTGCCGACGAAGTCGTCTTCGTGGATGACGTGTCGACCGACCTCGCCGGCGTCAGCCTGCCGGATATCACGCTGCTCGGCTTCGAGAACATCACGGGATGGGATATCTATCTCGAATACACGGTTGACGGCGTTTTGCAATCCGCACTGGTTCTCGACGGCGAGACGTTGCTGCTGGATTATCCGTGCATTTTCGATCTCGAGCTCTTGTTGGAGGAAGACTATGACCCGTTCACGGGCGACTTCATCCAGGCGTTCGATCTGACCGGCTCAATCTTCCTCGAGGGCGATGACTACTTCTGCGGCGATGCCTTCATCATCACGATCGATCCCGTCGCGATTGAAGCCGGCGCCGAAGCGATCGACCTGTTTTGAACGGCTAGTCGTCTGCCCCGAGGTTCGATCGGGTTCGGGGTTCCGAAGTCCTGCCGGCGGTGGAATCCGACGACCAGATAAGCAACAATCGCCCGACGATTTCGAATCCACAGTTCGCAAATCGTCGGGCGATTCTATTCCGGCATTACGCGACAGCCATTATTCGAATTGCCATCCTCCAGAATCACGCCGGGCTCGCTGCACTTGCAATATCGACACTCAGAATTCAGATTACGACGCTTGCGACGATTCGGCCGGCTCCTCCTCCTCGCGTTGGGGCTATCCTCATTCGCATGTGCCCGAGGCAATCGGCCGTTCGATTCAGGCGTCCAAGTTCATTCCCGAAACGCTGTCCTCTTCTTTGTCGATGGCCTCGATACGGAGCGGCTCGAAGCCCTCGACGTCGCGGCACAGACGCCGAATATTCGAAAGTACTTCCTCGAGGGCGGTCTTCATTTCACCAATGCAGCTGCGTGCTTTCCGACAGTCACGTATTCCAATGCCGTTTCGCTGATGACCGGGCGCTATCCCGGGCGACACGGCGTGACGGCCAACGCGTGGTTCGATCGATCCACGCAGCGCCACGTGGATTACACGAGAGCCTTGACATATCTGACTGTCGATCGGGACTACCAGGCGAAGACGATCTACGAGCTGATCGCGCCGGGCGTTACTTCGAGCGTTCAGTGTGCGGCGGCACGCGGTGTGACCTGGCGTTGGCAGTCTCAACTCGCCAACGGCCTTAACTGGGCATTCGGCGATTACGAGGCCGTGGACACGCGCGTGGGGTCCCGGGTGAGCGATGTGATTCGCCGATCGCGCCGACGGCGCGAATGGCCCGTCTTTCAGACCTACTACTTTCCCGGCGTCGACAAAGTCGCCCACACCCACGGCGTCGCTTCGCATCGCTACGCTGCTGCCGTCGCCAACGTGGACACGCAGATCGGCGCAGTCGTCTCTGCCATCGAAGCAGCGGTGGGGGCGGATCGGACCTTCTACGTGCTCGTTTCAGATCACGGCCAGATGGACTGCGGCGGCGATCACGATCTCGACGTGACCGCACTACTCCGCGAAAGAACGAAGCTGCGCATTCACGAGGCTCGACCGCAGGGCGTCTCGGACAACTGCGACGCAATCGTTCTGCCAGGACGCCGCCACGTCATGATTCACGTACGCAGCGATGCGGACTGGAATGCGCCGCCGCGTGATAACGACGTCATGCTTATCGTCGACGCCTTGAGCGCCGAAGAAACGCGGGAGAATGCCGGCTCGCTCGATCGCACGCCGATCGAGGGGATTCGTTGCATTTACTACAGGCTCAGCGGCGGGCGAATCGGCGTTCGCGATCGGACGGGTCAGCGCCTCGTCATGCACGTCGATCCGTCGGCGCGCAAAGCGGCGCATCTGGAGCCCTCCGCGTTTGATCAGGAACTCTCGGCGTTGTTCGATTCTCCCCGCGCGGGTGATGTGATCGCCTTCGCGGATAAGTCCCACGTCTTTCAACAGAAGGACTGCGGGGGGCACGGCGGTGCATCTCCGCGGGAGCGTCGCATTCCGCTGTTCGTTAACGGTCCAGGCGTCGCCTCCGGTACGCACTGCGACGAGCCAGTCAGAATCATCGACGTCATGCCGACGATTCTCGATCTCATCGGAATGAAAGACCGGCTGCCCTCCGATATCGACGGCCGGAGCCTGGCGCCCATCATCTTCGGCGCTCCTGCCGATCATCGCGGGGTTGCGAACAATCGCGGGTACCCGCGTGACTTGCAGACGTTGAGCGCCACGGATCGATCAACCGTGCCATATTCGGGGATCGAGGCGGTCGGCGATGCGGATCACGCCCGAATCCGCATGAACTGAAGTCCGGCATCCATATCTCGAATTTCAGATCTCAAATTTCAGAATTCAAATCTCAGATCTCGGATCCGAATCGGCCCTTCCAAGGCTTAGTTGGCCTTCCCCGCGCTTCGTGGTCAAAGGGTGTTGCACATTCGGCTGTGCTTCGAATTCGGCCGGGCTCAGGTCGTCGAGAGCGGCGTGGCGTTTTTTCGCGCTTGCCACGCAACTGAAACGCGAACACGCAAATTCGCATGACGCATACCGGAAAGACCCTATTCGAGCGCATTAGCGAGCATCGTGAATGCCACTTTCCACCGATTTTTTTACAAGGTACCATTCGCTCCGATTCGATATCGCATTACGGAATCGTCTCCCGCTCAAAAAGGAAAGCGTCATGCGAAAAGTCACCAGTGGCGGCGGCTGGCCCGCAGTCAGGTATGCCCTCAACATCGCCGACCAGGTCGGTTGGACCCGCTTGTGGCGTGCGATGCGATCCAAGAACGCCTGCAAGACTTGTGCACTTGGCATGGGCGGTCAGAAGGGCGGCATGCGCAACGAATCCGGCCATTGGCCGGAAGTCTGCAAGAAGTCCCTCCAGGCCATGGCGGCCGATATGCAGGACGGTCTTCGCGGTGAGTTCTTTCGGCGCTACGGATTTGCCGAACTCCGCACGCTTTCACCGCGCGAGCTCGAATCCGCCGGGCGCATTGTCCATCCGCTTTACGCAGGTCCTGACGACACGCACTATTCGCCGATCGACTGGGAACAGGCTCTCGACAGGATTGCGGCACGCATTCGCGACACGGTGCCTGAGCAGGGCTTCTTCTACGCCAGTGGTCGATCGTCCAACGAAGCCGCGTTCCTGCTGCAACTGTTCGCGCGGCTCTACGGAACCAACCACGTCAACAACTGTTCGTATTACTGCCATCAGGCGAGTGGCGTCGGTCTCAACCAGGCAATCGGTTCCGGCACGGCGTCGATTGTTCTTGAGGATGTCGACAATGCCGACCTGCTCTTCCTCATTGGCGGCAACCCGGCATCCAACCATCCTCGCCTCATGCGCACGATGATGAAGATCCGTCGCCGCGGCGGTCACGTCATTGTCATCAACCCGTTGAAGGAGACGGGCCTCGTTAATTTCAGCGTTCCTTCCGACATTCGCAGTCTGCTCTTCGGAAGCGAGATCGCCAGCGAGTACCTCCAGCCGAGAATCGGCAGTGACATTGCCCTACTCAACGGCATCGCCAAACACGTCATAGAACGCAACGCGACCAACGCGGATTTCATCAATGAATCGACGGAGGGCTTCAGTTCGTTCCGTGATCATGTCAGCGCGACGAGCTGGAGCGAAATCGAAGTGACCTGCGGCGTCGCCCGCGCCGATATCGAACGCGTCGCCGAGCGCTACATCGACGCGAAAAACGTCGTCTTTTCCTGGACGATGGGCATCACACACCATCTGCACGGCGTGGAAAATGTTCGATCGATCGTCAATCTCGCGCTGCTCCGCGGAATGGTGGGGCGGCGCTATGCGGGACTCATGCCGATTCGCGGTCACAGCAACGTTCAGGGCGTCGGCAGCGTCGGCGTGACACCAGCGCTCAAGGACAGCGTCTTCGAAGCGCTTCGGCGGGAATTCGGTGTCCGGCCGCCTACGATGGAAGGCTACGATACGATGCGATGTCTGGAGGCGGCCGATCGCGACGCGATGCGGTTTGCGTTTTGTCTCGGCGGGAATCTCTTCGGCGCCAATCCGGACGCCGCGTTTACCGGGCGAGCATTCGGCAAGATCGACACAGTCATTTACCTCAGTACAACGCTCAACACGGGGCACGCCTGGGCGCGCGGCAAGGAGACGATCATCCTGCCCGTCCTCGCGCGCGATGAAGAGCCCCAGAAGACGACGCAGGAGTCGATGTTCAACTATGTTCGACTGAGCGACGGCGGTCGGCCGCGTCATGAAGGACCGCGGAGTGAAGTCGACGTGATCGCGTCACTCGCGCGTCGCGTTCTCGGCGATGACGGCCCCGTCGACTTCAAGGCGATGCAGGAGCATCAGACAATTCGCAAGGCGATTGCGCGTATCGTTCCCGGTTGGGAGAAGATCGGGCATATCGATCGAACCAGCGAAGAGTTCCAGATCGAAGGGCGCACGTTTCACAGGCCGACGTTCAATACGCCAAGCGGCAAGGCGCAATTCGCCGTGTGTGAGCTGCCCGAACTCAGCCTGCCCGACGGCATGTTGCGCTTGATGACGATTCGATCGGAAGGGCAGTTCAATACCGTCGTCTATGAAGAGGAAGACATCTATCGCAATCAGGATCGCCGCGATGTCGTGCTATTGAACGAAGCGGACATGAAGCGCTTCAGCCTCTCGCCCGACGATCTCGTGACAGTCTCGAACGAAACCGGCGAGATGCGAGACATTCGAGCCCGAGCTTTTGATGTGAGCGTCGGCAGCGCCGTGATGTACTTTCCCGAGGCGAACGTCCTTGTCCCGATCGCCGTCGATGGTCAATCCCGTACGCCAGCCTACAAATCCGTGCCCGTGCGAGTGACGAAGCAGAAGCAACCACTCAAAGTGCTTTCATAATGTGACGGGTGGACAACGCGCGGCGCTCATTCCAGCTCGACGGCCATGATCGTGATGTCATCCGTCTGCGGCGTGTTGCGCGTGAACTGCTTGATGGAACGGCGAAGCCGCGTCACGACTTCGTCCGTCGGCTGCGCGACGTTGTTCGCGATCGCCTGCGCGAATCGGGATTCCTCGTACATATCGCCGGATTCGTTCTCGGCGTCGATCACGCCATCCGTGTACAGGATCATCATCGTCGGCCGATCTTCGAAAACGAGTGATCGTTCCCGATACGGATAGTCGATGTCGATGCCGATCGGCAGATCCGCGTCGATTGCTTCTTTCAAGATTCCCGAATCCGCGCGATTGCGAATCAGGAACGGCAGGTGATGCCCCGCATTGACGTACTTGAACTCGCGCGTTTCCCGATCGAGGATCCCGAAGATCGCTGTGACGAATCGGTCGTCACCCGCATTCTGGCAGATCAGTCGATTCAGCGCCGTCACGCTGCCGACAAGATCCGCATCCTTCTGCAGCGTGACGCGGACCGCCGCCTGCAGGTTCGCCATCAGGAGCGATGCAGGAATTCCTTTGCCCGCAACGTCCGCCATCACGATGACGACTTTGCCGTCATCCCGCTCGAAATAGTCGTAATAGTCGCCCGAGATACGCTGGCCAGGGTCATTCAGTGCGTCTATGGAGAGTCCCGGCAGCCGCAGCGACTCCGCGGGGAACAGTCGCGTCTGGATCTGGCGGGCGAGACCGATCTGGTAATCGACGCGCTCCCGCTGCTTCGTTTCCTCGACGAGCTGCACAGTCGCGAGGCCCATCGCACCCAGCCGGCCCAGTGCGGCGAAGAAGTCGATATCCTCCTTCTTGAATCCGCCCGTCGAGACGATGCGATCACCGTAGATGACACCGCGGACCCTCTGGAGGTATGCCATCGGAACGCACATCGCCGAGCGGATGTTGTTCGAAATGATGCTTGCCGTCGGATCGAATTCCCCCGGCGACTTGTCGTTGAACAGGATTCGCTCGCCCTGGTGCAACGCCCGATCGACGATGCTGCGACTGATCGTCAGCCCCTCGTCACGCGACTTGTCGATCCCACCGATTTCGACCCACTCAAGCGAATGCGGCTCGCCGCGCCAGACGGCAATTCCTGCGCGGTCCAGTCCCAGCTGTTCCCGGCAGACCTGCAATAGCTCTTTGAGCAAGTCGTCGCGATCCAGGCGACCCGTCAGCCGATCATTCAGCTCATATAGCGACTGCAATCGTCGCTGCGACAGTTCGAAATTCTGCGACGCGCCCCAGGCGCTCGTCGCTCCGATTTGCGTGTCGGCCAGCGGCTCGTGGAGCCGGACATCGTGCCCCGGCTCTTCGTGGACCACGAGGTTGCACGTGCCGATGGCGATCCGATCTCCGCCGGTCAGTGGACTGGCGTCGACATGGCGATCGTTGACGAGAAGGCCGTTCTTACTCTTGAGGTCGGCGACCCAGAGACGTCCCTGATCGTCTCGATAGAACCGGGCGTGCTGTCGCGATGTGATGGCGTCCTGAAGCGCAAGATCGCACGTGGCGTCGCGACCAACGACAACTTCGGATTTGACGAGCGGAAAGCGCACCTGCCGTCCGTCAGGATAGTGAACCATCAAATGAGCCATGACATCCAGTGCGGGCGCCGAGCCAGCGGCGCGTTCTTGATTCGTCGGAATCGTCGATTTTGTGCCCGTCAGGCCCATACGGCCCCGATATCCAACATCCATATTCCATTGCTGCTGTTGGCGTGTCAACGAACACCGCCTGGAGGTGTCGGCGAGTGTCGATTTCCGCCGGAGTTGCCGGGCGCTTCGCGTCAATCTCTGCGGCGTCGGCCCAACTAATGCCAAGGGCTACAGTTATGGGACGCCGTCCGACGATGAAATGATATCCGGTGTTGCGGCCGGGCGCTTGGTGTATTGCGCCCGGTTCGGGATCCGACACCGGGGACCTTCGGTATTGAGGCCGTATTTTTGCTGGCTCGCCGGGTGCGGGCCGTGTTTGCAGGGAGCCCCCATGTCGGCAATAGACCCGTTGGCGTGCGAACGATGCGGCCGTCGGCTTGAATCGGATGACGCCATATCAGTCATCGAAGGTGTCTGCGGCGTGTGCCGCAATACCGCTCAGTCGCTCGTGCAGCCAAAGCGCGCGGACGAAATCCTCTCCCGGCGTTATGCGGATGACCAGGCGGACGATTTTCTCGCGGATTTGCCGAAGATCGAACCGTGGCAGCCCAGTCCGATTCCCTCAGAGCCGTGGCTCGTCGAGGAATCGCCGGTCCGGCGCGAGCGGGTCTCGTCAGCCGCCGCTAACTTCCTCGATGCAGAGGACGACGAATCACCGGATGACGATGACATCGATTCTCATGCCGAGGCGCCCGAATCGTCTGGCCAAGATGAGGACGTCGATGCACCGATGATCCCCCCTGGGCCGTTTGCCGCCGTTCGGCGCCGCAAGCCGGTCGTGAAGGATCCCGTTGAGGCCGTCTCCGAAATATTCGAACATGGAATTCCGCCTTCCGATCTGTTCGTGACGGATCGTGACGAAACGGATTCGGCGAAACGTGTCGATATTCATCGATTCACACCACCGCCGATGGACTTTCCGCAGGGCGGCCCGAAGCGCCGTCGGCGGAAGAGGGCCCTGACCGTCGGCGTCTGCCTCGGCATTCTGTTGACGGCTGCCGCGGCCTGGCTGGCAAACGACAAAACGACGCGCGATCGAGCATTGGCGTGGATCGATCAGATGCGACACGTCGAATCGAACGACTCGCAGCCGGATTCCGTGGAGCTGTCGATCCTGGTCGATCCGTCGGACGCGGTCGTTCGGCTGGATGGCGTCAGGTTGGCGCCAAACGACACGACGGGGCGAATTGAACTGACCGTCGCCTCCCAGTCGATGGATGAACGGCTCCTGGAGGTCACAGCGCCGGGGTATCACACCATCACGCAGGCGCTGTCGGATTTCCGCGGCGTTGATGAAATTGTCCTGAGATTGGCGCAGCGGCCGTTCGAGGCCGAGATTGCGACGGATCCGCCGGGCGCGGAAGTCTTCCTAGAAGGCCGGCTTGTCGGCAATTCGCCGGTGCAAGTGACGATCGATCCTGAGATCGGCGCCGAAGTCGTCGTTCGCAAGGATGGGTTCAAGGCCATCACACGTACGCTGAAGTCCCCCGAAGAGGGTGAGACGCTGAAGCTGCGGATGCCGTTGGAGCCGGCGGGCGTCAAGCTCGCGATCAACACGGACCCTGTGCCGGCCCAGATATGGGTCAACGATCGGCTGTTCGGCAGAACGCCGTTGGACGTCGATTTGGACTACCAGTTCCTCGGCAAGGATGTCGAAGTCGTGGCGCGGGCCGACGGGTATGACGACGCGCGAATGACGATTCCGATGCCGAATATCGGTGGCGATGAGATGGATGCGTCGATCAAGCTCGAGCGCACCATGGCGCGGCTGAACGTCCGCACTGAACCGGCGGGGGGCCGCGTCGTGTTGGCCGGCCGCGATTATGGCAACGCCCCCGTGATGGTCGAATTCGATCCGTCAGAAACCGGAAAACAGGTCGTCATCGACACGTCCCTCGGCGGTCAGTATTTCGGCCGTCAGGCGGTGACGATTCCGTCGGCGGGCGGGCCTCGCGAATGCGTGATCCCGATGTCGTTCAGCGCTCAGCGCGTCGTATTCGTGATCGCGGCGTCGAGACGGGCGCAGGCGGATCAGTACCTGCTGGCCGACGCGCTGGCCACGCGGATCGAACAGCTCGACGCATCACAGAGATTCGCCGTGCTTGCGTCCACGGACGATGGTATCGAGGCCTGGCCGTTCGAAGTCGCCTTTGAATCAGCGACAAGCGAACAGAAGGTGCGGGCGTTCGACATGGTCCGATCGATTCGATCGGCCGAGCATGTCGATCTCGATGCGCTGTTCGCCTCGGCGGTCCAACTGGATCCCACGACGGTTTGGCTCTTTACCGAGACGCCGGATCGAGCGGCTTTGGAGAAACTGTCGGCCGAGCTTGAGGGCCGGGACGTGAGCATCAACCTCGTCACCGCCCGAACGATGCAGAACGATGTCTGGCTGGACGGTTACGCGGCGCGTCATCGAGGCGTGTTCGAGTCGCTGGACGAGGCGATCGCCTCGAACGGCGAGGTCGGCGAGTAGAACGCCGTGACGCGCCAGGCCGGCGGACATGGACTGTGATTCGAAGCAACAAGGCCTGGCAAGACCGGGCCGTGTGCTTTTTTACCAATCGGGCCACAGGGCGCAGGACACATGGTGACCGATCGCCTGGTCGCGATTTGGACGCATCCTGTGGGGTTACAGGTCCGTTACAGCCCATAGAGTCGGTCGTGCTCGGAAATCGGGCTTATAATCCGGAGTTCGTCCGTCGCGTGTGCGTTCAAGTCTTGTACATCTTGGCTTCGTCGTTGCGGACCGAATACTGAGAATCCTTGGGGCTCGGAGGAACGCATTCAATTGGCTGCGACGCGCGTAACCGTGGTTGAGGATGACGACGCGATCCGAGAGGCGATCGTTGCGACATTGGCCAAATCGGGATACGAGGTTGACGCGTGCGCCGACGGCGAGTCGGGATTGCGGACGGCGCGGCAACCCGGCTGTTCACTGGTCCTGCTTGACTTGATGTTGCCGGGCATGCAGGGCATCGATGTCCTGAAGGAACTTCGAAAAACGCATCCGACGTTGCCCGTCATTATCCTGACGGCACGCGGCACGGAGGACGATCGCGTCGAAGGTCTTCGATGCGGTGCGGACGACTATGTCGTCAAACCCTTTTCGACGCGCGAGCTCGTCGCTCGCGTTGAGGCCGTTTTGCGGCGCAGCCCCGAGCGGCCGTCGCCCGTTCAGAAGCTTCGCATGGGCCACGGTGTGATCGATCTCGATCGCCGCGAGATCGTCTCCGATGGTGCGGCGCCGCAGAGCCTCTCCGAGACGGAATGTCAGATCCTCGCGCATCTCGCCTCGAATCCGGGGCGCGCCATCACGCGCGATGAACTCCTCACGCGCATCTGGGGACTCAGCGGCGGCGTGGAGACGCGCACGGTCGACATGCATGTCGCACGCTTGAGATCCAAACTGACGGGCGCCTGCGGCGAGGAGGCGGCCGACGGCATCGCGACGGTGCGCGGTCGCGGCTACATGCTCGGCGCGAATGTGCAGCGCGTCGAGCCGACGTAATCACCAACCATGCACTTTCCGCATTCCATCTCGCGACGATCGATATTGATCGGGTTGTTCGCGATCGTCGCACTTGTAATCGCCGGCATGGCCTGGGCGACGCACACGACGCTGCAGCTGGACGCCGAGCGTCGCATGGCCAAGTATCGCGACGAGTTCGAGTATGACCTGACAACTGCGATGTTCCGACTCGAGCGCATCGACTACCTGTTCTGCCAGGAAAAATACCAGTCCTTCGACATATTCAAACCTTACTATCGGCCGCCGGATGCCTATGAAGCGAAGACGCTGAACAAACTGACGACCCCTGTACTTTTGGCGTCACCTTTGAAGTCACTCAACGGCCCGGACTGGCTGTTGCTGCATTTTCAGGCGATGGCGCCGGATGGCTGGGACTCTCCGCAGGTCGGGCCGGGCGATGAATATGCCCAGACGGCTAGCGTGCTGCCCGCGGAAGAGCGGCGGTTGCTGGCAACGCCTGCCAATTGGCTGTCAGCACTGCGAGCTGCATACGATCCGCTCAGATTGCAGGAAATGCTGGAAATGGCGCAGCTCGCGTATATGGATGAGGATGCCGAGTCAAGTCACGTCAAGACGATCGACTCGACGTCGGGCGATGGCGACGCGAACAAGATCGACGCGCTTGAGCACTCGCGGGCTGTGCAGGAGTTCAATCTACGAGGCGAGCGACTTCTCGAACGAGAGGGACGGAACATTCATAGGGAGGCTTGTGAGCCCCAATCGATCATCATGGCGAATCTGCTGCCCGGGCAGGATCCGTCGATCGATATGGATCCGCAGGAGGGATGTCGTGCCGTCGAAGGCACACCGATGATTCCCGTTTGGCTTGACCTGACTTACGACGGAAACAAGCAGCTTGCCCTCATTCGTTCCGTGTCGTTGCCGCGAACCGATGTGACGGAACCGTCCTGCGTGATTCAGGGAGTTCTGTTTGACTGGGAGCGGCTGCGCGAAGCGCTGGAGCAGGAGGTCCTCAAGGACAATCTCCTGCCCGGTGCGAAGATCGTCCCGCGGGATGCGCGTGAACCCACGATGCCGAATCACCTTCATACGATTCCTGCGAAACTCGTTGCCGAGATGTCCCTGCCGCCCGAGATGGCGTCGACGTCATTTGATGTTATCTGGGGGCTGGGCATAACGTGGCTCGTTCTGCTGGCGGCGCTCGGTGGCATTGTGTACGGAACCATGAAATACATGGGCCTGCTTGAGCGCCGCATGCGCTTCACCGCCGCTGTAACGCATGAGCTGCGCACGCCGCTGACGTCGTTTCAACTTTACACGGATCTGCTCGCCGAACTGGACGACGACGATCGCGAACTTCGCGCGAAGTACCTCGGTACCTTGCGCAGCGAATCCAAACGGCTTACCAATCTCGTCGAAAACGTTCTCGTCTATTCGAAGGTGAACGATGCGGCGGCGCGAATTCACTCGCGCGTCGTATCCCCCAAGCAGATTCTCGATGAACTGAGAGAAGAAACGGCGCGACGTTGTCAGGAGAGCAAGCGATCGCTCGTCATCAACGACAAGACGGATTCGCAATCCAAGATTGAGACCGATCCCGAGTTCGTCCGGCAGATTCTCGCGAGCCTTGTCGACAATGCCTGCAAGTACAGTGATGCCGAGGGACCGATCTGGATCGACGCGACGCCGACGCGCAACGGCGTCGTTTTCGAGGTGGATGATGGCGGCGCCGGCGTCGATCCGCACGAGACGCGCGTCATCTTCGAACCCTTCCGTCGTGGTCGCGACGCCGAGCGCGCGCGGGCCGGCGGCATGGGTCTCGGCCTTGCGCTGTCGCGATACTGGGCCGCGTGTCTCGACGGACGTTTGAGCATCAAGCGCAGCGAACGCAACGGCGGTCATTTCTCTCGATTCGCCCTCGATCTGCCCTCACGGCCGCGCCAGGGCTGATCCTGCGCCGTGCGCGCGCGATCCCTCAACCCCACTCTTCGAATCTACCGATAAATCCCCTAGCAGAGGAGGGCGGTGGCGCGCAAGGGCTGCCCCCAAAGGGGAGCAACGACATGCATTCGACAACGGATTCTTCGATTTGTCCGTTTTTTGAAGGGAAGGATCGGCGCTGTGCCCGACGATTCAACTTGCAACGCATCGCCAAGGTCTACGAACAATGCCTCGGCCAATACAACACGTGCGCCATTTTCCAGGATCTCACCATCGGGGAAACCGACCGACCTCATAAGGACGTCTGCGCCGCCTGAAGGCCTTCGCGGCATTCCGCCGACGGCTGCCGCGGCGCAACCTGATGCGCAGATCGACTGGCCCAGGACCCTCGACGCATTCATCGGCTATCTTATCTCGGAATGCGGTCTCGCGGAGAATTCCGTCGCCGCGTATCGGCGCGACGTGCGCGAGTTCATCGATCAGCTCACGGATCGCGACATTTGTCGTGCGAACGACGTGACGCATCTCCTGGTTCAGTCGCACCTCGTCCATCTCGCCGAACGCAGACTGGCGCTGTCGTCCATCGGCAGACATCTCGCGTCAATCCGCATGTTTCTGCGGTTCCTCTTTATCACGGGGGCGATGCGGGAAGACGTCGGCACGTTGCTGGATACACCGCGCCGCTGGCAGAAGCTGCCGCGCAGCATACCGCGCAACCAGATGGATGCGCTGCTTGAGGCGCCGCAGAAAGGGGAACCCTTCTACGCGCGGGATCGCGCCATTCTCGAACTGCTCTATGCGACGGGAATGCGCGTTTCGGAGTTGGCGTCGTTACGCGCCGGCGATGTGAATCTCGATGTCGGCTATCTTCGCTGCTTCGGCAAGGGCAAGCGCGAGCGGATTATTCCGCTCGGCACGCAGGCCATCGAAGCCGTCCGCGTCTATCGCTCCGGTCTGCGCGCCGCGCTCACTGAAACGGCGACCAAGGAGGACGCACTGTTCGTTTCGCGAACTGGGCGACGCATGGATCGAACGAACATCTGGCGCCTCGTGAACCGATATGCGTCGGCGGCGGGGATCACCGGCTCCGTCGGACCGCATACGATTCGGCATGCATTTGCAACGCACCTTCTCGAGGGCGGCGCGGACCTTCGAATCGTCCAAGAACTGCTCGGGCACTCAAGCGTCGCAACGACGCAGATATATACACACGTCGATATTTCACGGCTCAAGGGCATCCACGAACGCTGTCATCCGCGGCAGTAGGGCGCTTCTTACAATCGCTGAGTACATCAATCGCGATTCGCGTCGTCTTCCTCGTCAAGATCCGGCAGATTCTCCGGTATCTTGTGCATCGCCCACACGTCCTCGCTCGCCGTCGGCGCCTTTCTTTCGCGCCCGATCCACCGGCGGAAGCCTCGCGAAAACACGACGATCGCCGCGGCCGCCGTGACGAACGCAATCAGGATCACGAGGCTCCAAGTGATCGTCATGCGCCATCGCTGGTAGCGCGGATCGTCCTTGAGTGTGGCGGGAGCCGTCGTCGCTTGCGGATTCGCAGGCGCCTGAGCGAGGACAGTCAACGTTGACTCCCCAGTGACGCGTTCGGGCGCCGCAGCTGCGGATGGGCCGACACCCGGCAGCCACGCCAGCGCCATTCCGCAGATGACGATCGTTGGGATTTTCCGCATGACGAAACCTCCGGCCCGGCGGTGTCTACCAGAGTCCATCTCTCGGGTTTGCGCCATCGACTTCCGCGAGTTTTTCCAACAGCGCCTTCTGCTCCGGGCTGAGGCGCTTCGGCGGCACGATCTTGACGACGACGAACTGATCGCCGCGATGTTTCGTTTGCGGGTTGTTCACGCCGAGGCCCGTGAGACGGAGCTTCGCGCCGCTCGGCGTGCCCGGCGGGATCGTGACGGTCCGCGTTCCGTCAAGCGTCGGCAGGTCGATTTTGGCGCCAAGCGCCGCCTCGGTCATCGATATCGGCGTCGTCAGGTAGATATCGTCGCCTTCCCGTTCGAAGTAAGTGTGAGGTTGCACGGACACGACGACGTAGAGATCGCCGGACGGCTGATTGCCGCGGCCCGGCGTGCCCTTGCCGCGAACGCGAATTTTCTGCCCGGCGCGCACGCCCTCCGGAATCGTGACGCTGATGCGCTGAGTGCCGCGGCCCTCGGCCTTCAGTTCAAGTTCGAGCTTCGTGCCGCGGATCGCGCGTTCGAACGTGAGCGACACGGGGTACTCGATATCCGGTGCTGGGGCCACTGGCTTCCGCGATGCCCGCCGCTTGCCCGAAAACACCCCTTCGAACGGCGATCCACCGCCGCCGCCCATGAACGATGAAAAGTCGAACATGTCGGCCAGATCACCGATGTCGATCGGCTCGCCCTGTGACGTGCTCCACGTCCGTCCGCCGCCATGTCCGCCGCCCGGACCGCCGGCGAAACCGGGGCCCGCGTGACCGAACCGATCGTATTTCGCGCGTTTGTCCTTGTCCGAAAGGACGGCGTAGGCCTCCTGGGCTTCCTTGAATCGCGTTTCCGAGGCCTTGTCGCCCTTGTTCTGGTCGGGATGATGCTGCTTGGCGAGTTTGCGATAGGCGCGCTTGATCTCGTCCTGCGTCGCGGATCGAGTCACGCCCAGAACTTCGTAATAGTCGCGTTGAGCCATGCCTGCCTGCCAGTATCCGTCGGCGAATCGCACGATTGCCGAAAGGCGGGATTATATGGATTGTGGCGCTCGAGTCGCCAGATCGCGGCGGCGTTTTGCCAATTCGCGCCGCAGCGATTTCACTATAGCCGCAAATGAGGATTGCGTGCTGTCAGCTTGATGCGAAGTCAATGGACTCCGCCGCCGATGTTTGGCCCGCCCTGGAAAGGCAGGTTCGAGCGGCTGGAGAGGGCGGGGCCGACCTCGTCGTCCTGCCGGAAATCGCCTACCCGTCATACCTGCTCGAATCCCGAAAGCGTTATTTTCAGGGCGATATCGAGCAGTCGGCGGCCGTCCTGCAACGTTTTGCGGCATTGACGCGGGAATTCGGCGCGTGGATCGTCGCCGGTTTCGTCGAATCGAAAGGCGACGCGTTGTACAACAGCGCCGCCATCATCGATCGCACGGGGCAGTGCGTTTCGATCGCCCGCAAGCAGTTTCTCTGGGATTGCGACAACGAGTGGTTCGAGCCGGGCCGGGAATCTCTCGTCGTCAGCACGCCCTGGGGGCGAATGGGCGTGCTGATTTGCGCGGACCTCCGAATGCCTGAGATCACGGCGACGCTCGTCGCGCGCGGCGCCGAGTTCATCGTTCAGCCGACGGCCTGGGTTAACGCGGCGTTCGGTACGAGTGAATTCCGCAACATTCAGCCCGAGTTCCTCGTCCGCGCCCGCGCGATCGAATTCGGCGTGCCATTCGCCAGTTGCTCCAAGAGCGGTCGCGAACGCAGCCGCATGGGCTACGTCGGTCGGAGCATGATCGTCGATGCGCACGGAACGACGCTCGCGCAGGCGCCGACCAGCGGCGATGCAACAGTGGTCGCAGATTTGACACCGGCAGCGGGGTGCGTGGTGCGCATCGATGATGCGGACCTGGCGTGCCTGATGTCAGAGCCGTCACCGATGCCAGCGGTCGATGCGTCGCGGATTGTCCGTCTCGACTTGTCACGCGGCGTTGATATTGTCGTCCGTATGGCCGTTGACGAAGGCGTTGCCGTCGGACTGTCGTCGGCTTCAAAGTTGGCGAATTACGTGTTTGCCCGCATGCTGACGATGAAGGGAACGCAGCTGATCGTCGCGGTCGGAGAAGCGCCCGACATGTCGCTGGTCCGAGCGCGGGCCGCGGAAAATCGCGTCTACGTGTGTCTGTTCAGCAAGGGGGGGAATGCGATTGTCGTCGGGCCCAATGGCGATCCGGTTCAGCCCGAGGCAGCGGAATCCAACGTCGTGTCGATTCGTCCCGCAGAGGCGTCCGTGAAGCGATTCACGCCGGCGACGCCGATCTGGGAGCAGCGTCGCGTGGAGACGTATTGCTTCGTGCCGGAATCGGACTGAGTCGCGAATGTCGACTTTCCCGGCCGTGATGGCGGGTGTCGGCTATGTGCAGTCGGGGCCGACTAAGCCCCCAATCGGAGTTTGGGTATGGTATGGTTGGTAAACGCGGCGCTTGTCGGTCTGGCCGGATTCGTCGGCGCGGTTCTGCGCTTCGGCGTCACGCTTGGCGTGAATGCCGTCGCGCCAAAAGGGTTCCCCTATGGCACGCTGACCGTCAATCTGACGGGCTGCTTTCTTCTGGCTGTGGTCGTGACCTGGCTGCGGGATCGGACTGAAGTGTCGGACGGCGTCCGCCTCGCGGTGACTGTCGGCTTCGTCGGCGCCTACACAACGTTTTCGACATTCGCCGTGGAAGTCTACGATCTCTTCAAGGCCGGAGCCTCGCTTCGGGCGTCGATCTACCTGGCGGCCAGCATCGGTCTCGGGCTCGCCGCCGTCTGGCTCGGCGTCGTCGCGGCGAAACGGCTTGAGGCGTGATTAACGGCGACGATTTCACCGCGGAATCCGCACTTTTTTCAATCCTTTTGTTCGCGTTGACGCTATGGAATCCGGGTCGTAGGCTAGCTATCTGTTCTATGTCTGACCGACCCTTTCGCGACCGGCGGCGCTGGCGTGGGCCGAACCGATCGCGGGTCTGGATAATCGAGGTGTGCAACGTTGGCTGAATCGGCATCCGCACCGCAGTCGTTTGAAGCGCGGAACCACTTCCTGCTTCGCAGATTACATTCCCTGTCCGGCATCGTCCCGATCGGCGTTTTCCTGATCGAGCACCTGCTGACGAACTCAATGGCGGCCTATGGCCAATGGACAGGGGAGGGCGGGCGCGAGACGTTCAACCATCACGTCCATTTCCTCCACAGCATGCCCTATCTGCCGCTGTTGGAGATCTTCGGGATCTTCCTGCCGCTGGCGTTTCACGCCTTGTACGGCATCAAGATCGCGATGTCCGCGAAGCACAATGTGGCTCAGTATCCCTACATGGAGAACACACGATTCACGCTCCAGAGGATTACGGGATACATCGCGTTTATTTTCATCATCATCCATCTCCTCAAGTTCCGGTTTGCGGATCTGTTCCCGGGCGGTATCCCGTTCCTCGATCATGACATTCCGGACAAGTTTGAGATCACACGACGCGGCCTGATGGAGTGGAAGTTCTTCGGGACTGAAACAGTCGTGCCGGCCGCCGTGACCCTGACGCTATACGTCATCGGTCTTGCCGCAGCCGTTTACCACTTTGCGAACGGCATATTCACTTTCTGCATCACGTGGGGAATCACCGTCGGTGAGAGGGCCCAGAAGCGCGTGTCGATGGCGGCTGCAGGCCTGGGGCTCGTCCTCTTCATCTGGGGCGCGTCGAGTCTCTATGTCTTCGCCAACACCAAGGGACAATTCCTCGAGGGTTGGGACAAAGAGGAGGACCGGGCGAAATACGTGGACGACTCGGCGGCTTCCGACCATGGGAGCGACGACGAATCGCATTCGAATCACTGAGCAGACGGCGATCGGACTGGTACAGAACGCAACGCGTTTAACTTTCTTCGTTTAGAGCAGGCAATCATGGCGGAACAAAGAGTAGTCGTCGTCGGTGGTGGTTTGGCGGGCATGGCGGCCGCCATGAAGCTCGCTGAACTCGGAATCAAAGTCGATCTCGTCAGCATGGTACCCGTCAAGCGCTCGCACAGCGTCTGCGCACAGGGCGGCATCAACAGCGTCAACGATCAGACGCGCGCCCTCGGCGACGACGAATGGCTGCACTTCGACGACACAGTGTACGGCGGCGCCTTCCTGAACCATCAGCCCCCCGTCAAGGAAATGGCCTATTGGGGCCCAAAGGTCATCGACCTGCTCGATCGCCTCGGCGTTCCGTTCAATCGCACGAAGGAAGGCCATCTGGATCGTCGGCGCTTCGGCGGCACGCTCTATAAGCGCACGGCCTTTGCCGGCGCGACAACAGGCCAGCAGTTGCTCTACGCGCTCGACGAACAATGCCGACGCTGGGAAGCCGAAGGCATGATTCAGAAGTACGAGTACTTCGAATTCCTCGGCATCGTGAAGGACGAGGCGGGCATTTGTCGCGGATGCGTCGTTCAGGACATGTTTTCGATGCAGATCCGCGAACTTCGCGGCGACGCTGTCATGCTCGGCACGGGCGGTAACGGCCTGATCTTCGGCAAGAGCACGATGTCGATGATCTGCACGGGCGGTGCGAATGCACGCGTCTATAAGCAGGGGGCCAAGTACGCCAACGGCGAATTCATCCAGGTTCATCCGACGGCCGTACCCGGCGCTGACAAGCTCCGCCTGATGAGCGAAAGTGCCCGCGGCGAGGGCGGCCGCGTCTGGGTGCCCAGGAAGGCTCAGGACTCCCGCGATCCGACGGCGATTCCCGAGTCCGAACGATACTACTTCCTCGAAGAGCGCTATCCGACTTACGGCAATCTTGTGCCGCGCGACATTGCGACGCGCGAGATCTTCGACGTCTGCGTCAACGGCGGCCTGAGTGTGGATAAGGACCGCCTTTGCGTCTATCTCGACCTCACGCATCTGCCGTCGTCGACGCACCACAAACTGGAGGGCATTCTCAACATCTATGAGAAGTTCCAGGCCGTGAACCCGCGCGTCGTTCCGATGAAGATCTTCCCGGCCGTTCACTATTCGATGGGCGGTTTGTGGGCCGATTACACGAAGTGCGAGAAGACGGGCGGTCTCGTACACGGCGCGCCGAACAATCACATGACGAACATCCCGGGGCTCTATGCCATCGGTGAGTGCGAATACCAGTACCACGGGGCGAATCGTCTTGGCGCGAACTCGCTGCTGTCCTGCATTTTCGAGGGCCTGTTCACGGGCGCGTCTGTTGAGAACTACATGGGTTCGCTGAAGAAGCGAGCGACTGACATGCCGCAATCCGCATTCGACGCCGCCGTGCGTTCGCACAAGGACCACATGGACGCCCTTGTCGCGCGGACCGGCAACGAAAACGCTTACAAGCTCCACGACGAGCTCGGCAAGACAATGACCGAGAATTGCACTGTCGTCCGCTACAACGACAAGATCAAGACGACGATTCAGAAGATCGATGAGATCGCCGAGCGATACAAGAATGCGCCCCTCGCCGACAGCGGCCAATGGACGAACCAGAACCTGTCGTTCACGCGAGCGCTGGGCGACATGATCCTCCTCGCGAAAGTGATCGCCCAGGGCGCGTTGCAGCGAGACGAATGCCGCGGTGCGCACTACAAGCCCGACTTCGCGATCGAAGGCCTCGATCCGGACAGCAAGGAAGACATGACGGAACAGGCCCGGCGCTGGTGCAAGACGTTCAAGGCGAATAATGACAAGTGGCTGAAGTCCACGATCGCCGAATACACGCCCAGCGGCCCGAAAATCACGTACGAGGATGTCGATACCAGCCTGATCCCGCCGCGACCCCGCACCTATGGGCTGAAGGGCGCCGAGGAAATCATGCGTGTCTGGAATGCCGAGTTCGCGACCAAAGCCGAACCTGTCGGCGCCGGCGCATCGGAATAGCACACCGTCATTGCAGCGTGTCGTGCTCGCCCTCAAAGATGACGCTGTCCGGGAATTAGACATCGTCGCTGCCGCAACCTGCACCGTATTTCGCCCGGAGGGCGCACGTACATAGCCGGGGATTTCAATCCCCGGTCGTGTCATGGTTTGTTGAAGGGGGCGTCCGGAGGACGCGCGACGTCCGCCCTACCGGGCGGCAATGGATAATTGAAGACGCCACCCAGGGACTGAAGTCCCTGGCAAAGACCGCACGCCCTCCGGGCGAATGTTTAATTCGAGTGCGAAGTTCGAAGGGCACGAATTCCCGGACACTCTCGCCCTCAAAGACGAGCATGGCGCGACAGAAACACTAGCTCTTCACCGCGCGCGTCAGATCCAAACCACAAACCGTGATGCTGAAGAACGGCGTTACGGGCTTGCGAAACCTGCGAAGTGCGCCGAGGTAGATGCGCGGCGTCATGTGCCACGGCAGCAGGTCGGGCGCGTGCTGCTTCAGGAAATCCGTCGTCAATCGATCGGTCGATGTCAACTTCGGCAGCAGCGGTAGGAGCGAGTCAGTCGGGACGCCGTCAAAGTGCGTCGCCAATGACTTGATCAGCAGTTCAGCCCGGGCCGGCGCGATGTCCGTGCGGCCATCCAACGAGATATCAAACGTGACGATCAGGCGACCGCCGGGCTTCAGCGCGCGACGGAATTCGCGAATGATCCGGTCGTACTCATCCGTGTGTTCAAGGACCGACATACAAAAGATGAGATCGAACGCGCCGTCGTTGTACGGCAGCGAGCGCAAGTCGGCGTGTGTGTATTTGACGCCTCGTGCCGCATTCCGATTGATCGCTGCATACATCGGCGGCAACTGCGGATCCATGTCGCAGGCTTCGACAACGGCGTGAGGGATCTTGTCGGCGAGGTAATACGGGATGCACGTCATCCCCGTGCCGGCGTCGAGCATCCGCAGAGGCGATTCCGGCTTCGTTCCCATCGCCAGAACGCGCTCGACGAGAAACGGATACTCCCATCGGCGCATGCCGTGATCCATCGGGTCGTATCGCCAATATGTCGCCGTTGCTCCCATACGCGTTCCGTGAGACTTGCGGAATTCGCCGGAAAAACGGCGCAGGTCCGCCATGAGAGGGCTGTCGGACGCCGCCTTGTGTTCGGGAATCGTCGCGAGTCCGGTGCTGGTGAGCATTTGGTATCCCCGGGGGAGTCTGAGTGCTTGTGGAATGAAAAATGATCTTATTCGGCGACGTCGTATGGGCAAGGCCGACGCCCGTCGTCGCAAACCCCCGACGGGCGATGCCGGCGAAAGATCGCAGGGTCGAGGAGGTTTGATCGGGTCCTCCATTTCCCTTTTAATTGGGCCGATAGTGACAATATCTTCAGACTTGCGTCTTTGGGGAGCGTTCGTATGGTCCTGTTCGATCGACATGAAATCAGGCTGTTTTTGGCAGGTGCATGGATGACAATTGCAAGCGTTTTGTTGGGAGCCGCGGGCGTGAGTGAGGTCGCAGCGACTGAACCGGAAGCAAAGCCGACGGGACCGAAGACGCGTCAGCAGATCGAGACGCGCTACAAGTGGGATCTGTCAACGATCTTCGACAGCGATGCGGCCTGGGAGGCGGCCTTCAAGAAGGTCGAATCCATGACGGCGGAATTCGCCGTCATGAAGGGCTCGCTCGGCAAGTCCGCCGAGGCCCTGCGGAACGGTCTGAAAATGCGCGACGATCTCGGCAAGCAGTATGAGTCCGTCATGCTCTACGCGGGCCTCAGCTTTCATGAGGATATGAGCCAGTCCGCGGCGCAAGGCCGATGGGATCGCGTGCAGTCGCTCGGCACGAACGTCGGGGCCGCGACGAGCTGGTTCACGCCGGAAGTGCTGACGATCGATGCCGATACGATCAAGAACTGGATCAAGGAAGACAAGGACCTCGCGGTTTACGAGCACGCGTTGGATGATATCCTCCGCAGCAAGGCGCACACGCTCAGCGACAGCGAGGAGAATCTCCTCGCCATGGCGGGCGATGTCGTCGCGGCGCCGGGCAACATCTTCGGTCAGTTCACCAACACGGAACTCGACTTCCCGAAGATCAAGGATGCTGACGGCAACGAAGTGCAACTCAGCTCGGCCGGCTACTACAAGTTCATCTACTCGAAGGATCGCCGCGTTCGTAAGGATGCCTTCTTCGGCATGCACGAGGCCTACGCCGGCAAGCAGAACACCATCGCCGCGATGCTCAGCTCGCATGTCAAGACGCACGTCTTCAATGCAAAGGCCCGCAAATACAATTCATCACTCGAAGCCGCGCTCGGCGGTCCGAACATTCCCGTCAGCGTCTATAAGAACCTCGTCGAGACAGTCCACGCCAATGCACCGCGGCTGCATCGATACGTCGCGATGCGGAAGCGCATCATGAATCTCGACGAAATCCATCGCTACGACCTCTACGTACCGATGATCGAAGTCGAGGAGTCGGACATTCCCTACGACGACGCGGTTGGCACGATCCTGACGGCTCTTCAGCCGCTCGGCAACGACTACATCACGACGCTCCGCAACGGCTTCGAGAATCGCTGGATCGACGTCTATGAGACGAAGAACAAGCGCAGCGGGGCGTATTGCTGGGGCGCCTACACGACGCATCCCTTCCTGCTGCTGAACTACGGCGGCACGATGAACGATCGCTCGACTGCCGCTCACGAAATGGGCCACGCAATGCACTCGTGGTTCACGACGCACTCGCAGCCCTACGTTTATGGCGACTATGCGACGTTCTGCGCCGAAGTGGCCTCGACTGTGAACGAAGTCATCCTCGCACATCACCTGCTGAACGAGGCGAAGAGCGACGACGAGCGGCTCCTCCTGCTCCAGCAGCAGATCGAGGGCATTCGCACGACTGTCTTCCGCCAGACGATGTTCGCCGAGTTCGAGCTGAAGATTCACGAATTGTCCGAGGCGGGTACGCCGCTGACGGCCGAGACGCTGCGCAAGACGTATCACGATCTCGTCGCCGACTACTACGGCCCCGAGATGATCCTCGACGACTGCGCCGACGCCGAGTGCCTGCGCATTCCGCACTTCTATCGCAACTTCTACGTGTACACCTACGCGACGAGCCACTGCGCCGCAACGAACATCGGTCGCCGCGTGATCGAGGGCGAAGCAGGTGCGGTCGATGGCCTGATGAAGTTCCTCTCCGCAGGCAGCAGCAAGTACCCGCTGGATGTGCTCAAGCTCGCCGGCGTGGACATGACGACGCCGAAGCCGATCGAAGACACGATGGAGCTGTTCAGCGAGCTGTTGGATCAGTTCGAGACGCTCTACGCGAAGACGCATTCGAAGCAGATGTGATCGGGCGACGCCTCGCGATCGCGTCGATTTTCGATTCGATCGCGGCGATGCTTGCATTGGCTGCAGCGATGCGATCCGCGTCCCGATGATTTGAAACGAATTCCGAGCCCCGGCAGTCATGCCGGGGTTCTGCTTTGCGCGACAAAACTACGCTTCACTCGCGTAGCGCATTCAGAGCCTCGCTGTCCCCAGCGTGGCGAGGCGAGTGGCGGGTGGCCCATCCACTTCAGTGGTGGGGGGCGCGACGATGCGGTTGCGCGATAATCACTGGAAACTTGATGTCGTTGTTATCTGTCATCGTTGTCGCGCCTCCATCCCTCTCGGGACGGTCCACACTCGCGGGGAAACACTCCGCGCAGATCGTTCCAGTGCCTGATGCCAGGATGCTACAATCGACTCAGCCATTCGTTGACCTGAAGGAGTTGCAATGAAAACCTGCCTGCTCGGGAACGGGCGTCGCGCCCTGAGTGTCACAACGATCGTCGTATTTGCGTGTGCCGTGCATTTCTCGAGCTGGGCGTCAGCAGGACCGCCCGCCGGCCAGAGAGATAGTTCGAAAAATGCGGATCGAAACGGGAGCAGGCCGAAGCCCGCCACAACCGAGGAATCGATGAACAAAAGCATGCAGATCTACTACCTCGAAATCGTGACGAAAGACGTCGACGCGGTGTGCGCAGCCTACACGGCGGCGAATGGTGCGGAGTTCAGCAAGCCTGTCACCGGTCTCGGCAACGCGCGAACGGCAAAAATGCCGGGCGGCGGTTGGGTCGGCGTCCGCGCGCCGATGCGCGACACGGAGGAACCGATCGTGCGGCCCTATTGGCTCGTGGACGACATCAAGGCGGCGATCGCCGCGGCAGAGAAGGCGGGCGGACAAGTGGCCGTGCCGCCAATGGAAATCCCCGACTACGGCTCGTTCGCGATCTACCTCCAGGGCGGCGTCAACCACGGCCTCTGGCAGAAGTAGTACGCACTCAGAGACTCACTGTCCACAGCGCGGCGACTGCCGGGTGGCCCATCCACTTCAGTGGTGGGGGCGCGACGATGCGAATCGCGAGAATCTCTGGGATGTCATAGAAATAGAAAAGGTGTGTGGATGATTTAGCGGCGAGCGTGGCTTGGTATCAGAAAAATCAAGTGGCGCCTTTTCTTGTCTGACACCGTTTCTTGTGTGACACCTTTTCTTGTTCCGGATGCGCGACACGCACCCATATATTGGATTCAGTTCTCCGCGTCGTCATAGGCGTCGCCGATCACCGGGAAATCGTCCTGAAGCCAATACCAGTATTCACCGCCACCTTGGAACAGTCTCAATAGGAGATCTGTAAATGAACTCGCAATTCTGGGGCAACTACCACGCACGCCGTGACAATCCCAGAAACTGTCGTAGCAGCGCCCCAGCCTTGCCGGAAATAGATCTATCGTTAGTGTTTCCTGTGCGCCTGCCCTGGCAACGATATACCACGAGCCGGTGATATCGTACTCGCAGGACTCGCCAACAATAACAGGATTCGCCAAAACGAAGTCACCGGGAGCTACGATGTCAATTCCGTAATCACGATTCTTGAAGAGCGACACTCCGCCACACAGCTCATAGAAGTGTCTCAGATCGTTCGGCAAAACACAATTTTCCGTGATAGTCGGAATCCCACGAGGAGGACGCAAAACGCATTCCGCATGGCCTTGGAGTAGTGCAAGTACTGCGTCGATCTCCACGCCAAATACCCCTATCGCCAATGTCGGGTGCAATACTCGCCCTCAAAGGCGAGGATGAGAAGTCGTGTTGAAGTTGATTTCGTCGCGACGTCTCAAACGCCACTCACCGTCGCATGCTCCCCTTGAAGGGGGAGCATGGCACCCGAAGTCATCGTGGTTTCGCTCGCGAGCGCCGCGCTGCCTTCTTTTTCGACGTGGACTTCTTCTTCGCGCCCGCCGACTTCCCAGACGAAGATCTCGTCGACGTCTTCACCTTCGCCCGCGCCCCGCCCGTCGCCTCCAGCGCATGCTTCAGCACCTGCTCCACGCGCTCGACGGGAATAAACTCGATCTCCTTGCGAATCTCCTCGGGAATATCCACGAGGTTCTTTTCATTCCGCGCGGGAATAATGATCGTCTTGATGCCCGCCCGATGCGCCGCCAGCGCCTTTTCCTTCAGACCGCCGATCGGCAGCACGAGACCGCGGAGCGTGATCTCGCCGGTCATCGCGACCTGCGCCCTGCAGGCCCGGTTCGTCAGCAGCGACACGAGCGCCGTGATCATCGCGACGCCGGCGGAGGGACCGTCCTTCGGCACGGCGCCGGCCGGCACATGGATGTGAATATCGCGATCTGTGAAGCGCGCGGGATCGATGCCGAACGCCTCGGCGTTCGATTTCAGTACGCTGAGCGCCGCCTGCGCACTTTCGCGCATCACGTCGCCGAGCTGACCCGTCATCTGGAGACCGCCCTTGCCCGGCATTGATGTCGCTTCGACAAAGAGAATCTCGCCGCCGAACGGTGTCCATGCGAGCCCCGTTACAACGCCCGGCAGGCTTGTCCGCAGGGCGGTCTCAGGCTCGTATTGAATCGGGCCCAGGTACTCACGCACGTGCGCCGGCGTGATCTTCTTCGGCGCCTTCTTGTTCTCTGCGATCAGCGCGGCAACGGCGCGGCAGACGCTGCCGATCTCGCGCTCCAGATTTCGAACGCCCGCCTCCGACGTGTAGGAGTCAATAATCAGCCGCAGCGACTCGTCGCTGAATTCGACCTTGTGTTTCGTCAGGCCCGCGCTGTCCGTGCGACGCGGCACGAGATACTTCTTCGCGATCCACAGCTTGTCGAGGCTCGTGTAGCCGGCGATGTCGATTACTTCCATACGATCGCGAAGCGCGTGCGGGACGCGCTCCATGTAGTTCGCCGTCGCGATGAACATCACGTTTGACAGATCGAACGGTACGCCCAGGTAGTGATCCTGAAACGTGTCGTTCTGCGCCGGATCGAGCACTTCCAATAGCGCCGACGCGGGATCGCCGCGGAAGTCGTTCCCGATCTTGTCTACTTCGTCGATCATATACACGGGGTTGTTGCTGCCCGCCTTGCGAATCTCCTGGATCACGCGGCCGGGGATCGAGCCGATATACGTGCGGCGATGACCGCGAATATCCGCCTCGTCGCGCACACCGCCGACGCTCATGCGAATGAAGTTCCGCCCCAGTGCGCGAGCGATGCTGCGTCCGAGCGACGTCTTACCGACGCCCGGCGGCCCGGAGAAACAAAGGATCGTGCCCTTGCCCTTCGGATTGAGTTTGCGAACGGCAAGGAACTCCAGAATGCGCCGCTTGACCTTGTCGAGATCGAAATGATCCTCATCGAGGATCTTTCGTGCCTCAGGGATGTCCAGCTTGTCTTCGGTCGATTTCGACCAGGGCAGTTCGATCAGCCATTCGAGATAGTCGATCGCGCCGCTGTATTCCGGCGACGCCTGATGCGTGCGCTCAAGCCGCTCCAGCTCGCGCATCGCCTCCTTCTCGACGGCCTCAGGCATCTTGGCCTTCTCAATTGAACCTTTGAGGCGGGCCATCTCCGCATCCCGACCGTCCGAGACGCCGAGTTCCTTCTGAATCGCCTGCAACTGCTCCTGCAGGTAATACTCGCGCTGCGTCTTGTCGATCTGGCTCTTGACCTGGCTGTGGATCTTGTTGGAGAGCTCCAGGATTTCGAGCTGCGTCGCCAGGGCCTTGTTGATCTTGCGGAATCGCGCCGGGACGTCGAACGTTTCCAGCAGCTCCTGCTTGCGCACAATCTCCATCGAGAGGTTCGCCGCAAGGAAGTCCGCCAGCGAGCCGGGCTTGGCGATATTGTCCATGATCGTCAGCGCTTCTTCCGGCACGCCGGGCGTCAGTTCGATCACGCGCCGCGCCAGCCGTTTCGCCGTTTCGATCAGTGCTTCGAGCTCCGTCGTCTCGATGAACGTGTCTTCGCGCGGATGGGCGCGGGCGATCATGTAGGGATCCGTCTGCGTCAGTTCCTCGATGCCGAAACGCGTCAGGCCGTGGACGATGATCGACTGGCTGCCGTCGCCGAGTTCGAGCTTCTTCAGCACTGTCACGACGGTTCCGACGCGATAGAGGTCCTCAAGCGTTGGGTCTTCGACTTCGCCGCGCCGCTGGGCGACGACGCCGATCACCTTCGATCCCTTCGCGATGTCGGCGACCAGCAATTTTGATTTGTCGCGACCGACTGTCAGCGGAACGATCGTGCCGGGGAATACGACGGTATCCCGAATCGCGAGAATCGGCAGCAGGTCGGGGATTCGAGGCCGGCGCTTCGGATCGGGCTCGTCCAGCGGGGCCATGCTACGGCCGTGGGGCAGACCATCGGGCTCGACGTCGCTGAGATCGATTTCGAAGTCATCCAGATCGGCGCCGTCCTCCGGCGCCAGATTGTCTTCGGAGAGGGCGAACGGAATCGGTTGGTTCGGATCTCGATCAGGCATAGACGGCGCCGTGAAAGTGATTCAGGAATGACGCAATCACGCCATCGAGAAACACGGGTGACATTGTCGACATTCAACGCGATAGAAGTCTATTTGTCCGGCAAGGCGGGGTCAAACCGCGAGATCGTGCGCCATACGGCGAGTTCTATGCGAGTGCGTTCATCGATTCGAGATCCGTCGAGCCGGCGTCGACGGAGAATATCGCGTCGCTCCCGATCGCACGAAGCATGCGGGACAGCTCGGTCCGTCCTAACCGCTGATGGTTCGACGGATCGCCATCCGAAGTTTCCTCGGGACAATGGACGATGAAGAGTCGATGCCCGAGCGTCTGTATCCAATCGGCTGGCGATCCATGCCCCGCGATGACAGATGGATCAAGTCGGCCGCCGACCCATGGCGAATTGACCTGGTCGATCCACATGCGCGAATCGATCGGAGAAAGGAGGAAGCCCGCGCTTCCAAGTCGACAGGCAATCCGAATGCACTTTGCCGCAGCTTCAAATCGCAGATCGATCATCGTCTTGACGGAAAAGTGATAGGCGTCTTCATAACGATTGACAGCGATGCCGTTGTCTGCGAGTACGATGCCGGCCGTGATCGTGACGATGCGCGCGCCCATGACGGACGCGAGATCCATCATGGCGATCAGGTGCTGCGCTGCCGCCTCTCGCACCTTAGGGTCGGGGCTTCCGATGTCTCGAGATACGTCAGTCGCCAGGCTCAGAGCCGTCAAACGCAATCCGACGGCATTGAATCGCATGCATGCATCAGTGACGAGTTGTCGCGTGTTGTCGAACGACGCGTCATTGTCGGGCGGCAGCACCAGCTCAACGCCAATCGCCCCGGCGCGCTGAATCGCGTCAACCGGCGGTGACAGATCGCCGGCGCCGATTCTCGCGACGCAGCACTGCGGATTTTCGGGGATCGACATTGTGCGTCGAAGGTAGCTGATGCCCGACACCTGTCAATATCACGCTTTTACCGCGAGGCGAGTTCGAATGTGCAACCGTGGATGGTCTGACATGTGAGCGTGAATTGAAGTCGAATCATGTGGGCGTTCGATGGCGCGCGTCCGGGGAATTGCGATCCGTCGATCGTGGGGCAGATTCCGTCTGCCTGATCAAGTAATACCCGTTGCATTGCCGGCAACGATATCGACGCCCTTCGGCAGTGACGCTGATGACTGACGGATGTCCGCAGTGTGGGCAAACGACATATGCGGGCATGGCATGCTCCTGAAGACGTGTCGGCATTCGTCGGTGATGGACGATGCGATCGGCCGACGGTTTTGCCGAGAGTCGCGCATCGACAGGTCACGCACTCGAATGTCCCAGATAGCCAAACGACGGCAACGCAGGAGTATTTCGCATTGGGCGCCAGATATTTGGGGCCCTCGCCCGGATCAAGAAAAAAGCCCCGGCTTCGCGTGGAAACCGGGGCGTTTGAGCTGAAAAGCGGGTTCGCCGGGACGTTGATCCCGGACCTACGGCGTCATCAAGGCGCCAATAGTGCATTCACCATGCCGGCGATGTCCTCGACCGACAGGGCGTTATCGTTCGAGAAGTCGCCCGCACAGATTTCGTCCTGCGAGGGCGATCCCTGAATCCCGGCGATCAGGACGCCGATATCGCGGCCGTCGGTGACGCCATTGAGATCGAGATCGCCGTCCGCCGGATTCGGACAATCGTCGATGCAGTCATCCGGAATGCCGTTGTGATCCAGATCCGCCTGCGTGCCGGCATCCAGTTCGCAACCGTCGGTCACGTTGTCGCCGTCGCAATCCTGCAACGCCTGGCAACTGTCCGGGATCAAGTCAGGACGACCGCGGCCGCCGCTGTCGGACAGGAAGGCTTCGAGATCGGCGAAGTCCTGCTGCGTGTACTGCGGGAAGGTGCCGCCCGGGTGATCCGTCGGCGGAAGCAGCTTGTTCCAGATGAAGACGCGCGATCGATTGCGAATGTTGGGGCCGGGGAAGCCCATGCCGCCCGTGCCGTCGACATTGTGACAACCCGAACAGAACATGACGAGTCGCGCCTGTCCGTTCGCCACGTTGCCAACGGGCCCGCCGTCGCAGTCAATCGAGAATCCCGAAGCAATGTCGCACTCGTCGGGAATGTCGTTGCCGTTGCAGTCCGCGCTCGTCTGCATGGCGAGGTCGATTGCATCGTTGACGCCGTTCGCATTGCAGTCGCACGGCGTGACGTTTTCCTCGCACTCATCCGGAATGCCGTTTTCGTTGCAGTCGAAGCTCGTCAGGTTCGCGATATCCTCGGCGTCGTCGATGCAGTTGACGTTGCAGTCGTCGGTCTGGACGCGGCAGACGCGGAATGCATCGATGCCCGCCTCGACAACACTGGCGGCAGGGCCGTCTGTGGCCGTGAACCGGACTTTCGTATTGACCGACGGCGTGAAGCCCGCGGCTTTGAGAGTACCCAGTCGGATTTCGGTAAAGCGCCAGCTCAGATCGCCGTTGGTCGTGTGATTGTCGATGATGAACCAGGGGCCTGCGTCACCGTTGTTGCTCATTTCGACGCGCAGGCTGTCGCCGCCGTCAACGGCGTTGAGGTTCAGGTAATACGCGTACGACACAGAGATATTTCCGCCCGTCGTGTCGATGGCAGGGGACGTCAGTGTGACGCTGCCGTCGTCGACGTCCGTGTTGCCGGCCGCATTCTGAGTCAGGTAGCACGAGCCGCTGCCGTCGAAATCCGCAATAGGATCGTAGGCCCACGCAGGATCATTGACGGGGATCCCGCGATCCCAGAAGCCGCTCGTCGTGCCGGCCGATGAACTCATCGTCCAGCCCGTGTCGGTCTCGAAGTTGTCGGCGAATATGTCGGACTCGCACACGATCGGCTGAGTCTGGCATTCACAATCACAGCCGGCGCCGTCGGGGTTTTCGCACTGCTCGCCGGGTTCAATCGTGCCGTTGCCGCAGATGGCGGCGTTCGGATCATTGCAGACGATCTTGTAGATCGAGCCGCCCGACGAAATGACATAGAGTTCGCCGTCGGCGTCTTCACCAAATGAAACGATCGAACTGAACGTGCCGCCGCCCAGAGGCTGCAGTTCGGCTGTCCGGTCCATGAACTCAGAGACGTTCGTGCCGTCGTACCGGAACGTTCGAATGTAGTCGCCGCAGTAGTCGGAGTAGAAATAGGTTCCGCTCAGCCACGGAATTGCGCACCCGCGATATACGTAACCGCCCGTGATCGAACAACTGGGGAAGCCGGCGCCGTTCTGTTCAACCCGAATCGGATCGACGTAGCCGCCCGCGTTCGGATCGCAGCCGACATCCGCGTCCGCCGGCGGGGGCGTCGCGATGTCGCCTTCCCGGCAATCCCATCCGTAATTCTCACCGCCGATGCTGCTCGCGGGTTGATAGTCGATTTCCTCCCTGGCGTCCTGACCGACGTCGCCGATGTAGAGATCGCCGTTGAGTCGATCGAAACTGAATCGCCACGGGTTGCGCAGGCCCTTCGCCCAGACATCCGGCAGGAACGGAGCGCCGGGATTGTCCGCCGCCTGGTAGGTCGGCGGATTGTCCACATCGATTCGGTGCATCTTGCCCAACGGCGACGCGTCGTTCTGCGCCCGCTCCGACGGATCATTGGCGGAGCCGCCGTCGCCGAGGCCCCAGTACAACTTGCCGTCGCGGCCGAACTGAATCTGACCGCCGTTGTGATTGGCGAACGGCTGCGACACAGTTCTCAGAATCGTCGCGCTGCCGGCGTCGGCGACATTCGGATTGCCCGCCGATACGAGATATTGAGCGAGGATCGAAGACCCCGAGAGGTTCGTATAGCTGACGTAGAACTTGCGATTGTTGGCATAGTCCGGATGGAATGCCATTGCAAACAGACCGCGCTCGCCGCCGAAACTCACCAGCGACGAAATGTCAAGGAAGGGCGTCGGCAGGACGGTCGTATTCGCCAGGTTGAGAATGACGATCTCGCCCGATTGCTGAACGATGAACAGCCGGTTCGAATCGCCCGGTGCCGCAGTTGCGAAAACGGGCGTGCCCAGGCCTGTCGCAACCCGTACGCTCGTCAGTTCGCACGGCAGTTCGCATTCGTCGAGGACGCCGTTGTTGTTACAGTCGCTGCTCGTCAGGTTCGCGAGGTCGATCTCGTCGTCTACGCCGTTGTTGTTGCAATCGAGCGGATTCACGACGCCGCCGGGAACGGTCGTCGTGCCCGTCGTCGTCGTCGGCGTGCCCGTGCGCCAGAGGGCGAACGTGACACTACCGCTGGCAGGGTCGACGTTCGTATCGAAGCTGAAGTTGTACAGCGTGCCCCAAAGCAGGGCGTTGGAGTTGTCTCCCACGTCAACCATCGACCATGTGACGGCCGTCGCGTTATGCGTGCTCGTCCAGTCCGTGCCGTCGCGATTGACCAGGTTGATGCCGTCGCCGCTGTGATAGTCCACGTCGTGGAAGCCGATGTTTGTGACGACGGCGCCGCTGCTGACCGGAACGCGGAAGCTCCGGATGCCTCGATCGCCGTTGAGATTCTGCACCGCGTACTCATAGTGCCATGTCGAATCGGAGATCTGCGTCGCCTTGGCCGCGATGATGTAGAGCCCGTCGCCGGCCACTTCGACATCGGTCTCGACGACAGTCGGATCGATGTCCTGCCACGCGCGGATACCCGCCTGTTCGCGCTGCGTCGAGCCGAGCAGGCCGAAGCTGTACTCATTGGTGCCGGTCTGCGTCACGCTGATTTCGCGATACGACGCATTGTTGTTGTCGTTTCCTGCGGCCGCGTCCTGTTCGTGAAGGTACTGGCCTTCGACGAAGAACCGCGCGCCCGCATTCAACGCCGGATCGATGTCGGTGTGTTTGACCTGCAGTCGCCGCTCGATGGGCGAACCGGAGAGCGAAGGGCGCGTGCCGCAAACGTATGTTGCGTCCGATGGATTCACGCGGAATTTCGGTCGGATGCTCCCCTGGCTGTTGTTCAGCGTGGCCCCATACGGGTCGCCGCAGCCCGGCAGCATTTGATTGGACGGGGAAAACGTGCAGCCGCAGCCGCATTCATCCGACCAGGCGACGGCGAAGCCGTGCTTCAGCCAGGATTGTCCGATCTGCTCGAACTTGCCGTTCTTGAGGCGGAAACAGTTCTGGGCGATCAGCGGGTGAATCGTTCCGCATCCGCTCTCCCAGGTCATCGTCGCATTGCCGATGTTGCAGGACTCCGTGCCGACGGAAAACGTGTCGATCCATACGCCGTTCACCTGATCGCTCGCCGGATTGCTGACACTGGCATAAAGGTCGCCGATGATGACGTCCTGTCCCGTCGATGCATTGCAGTCCGTGCCGTTGTTGCCGCCGCGCGGCGCGCCGCCGGCGAAGGGCTGAGCGGGATCATCGCCGCCGGCCCACGCCAGCGAAAACCGTCCTTCGACGCTGCCGACAACTCGATTCGACAGCGTCGGGGCGCCAAGCTGTGAGGCCAGATCCGCTGTCATGATCAGATCAGCGCCTTCGAGGATCAACTCGCTCGACACCTGGTCCACAACGGCTCGGACAGGCGAGACATGGAACAAAGGTCTCGAAGTTGCGTCGTCCATGATGGTGATCGACGTGATGCCGTTGGCGGGTTCGATCAGCATCGAGACGCCCGCCAATGCAATCTGCGAACCCGTCTCCTCGTTCCGAATGACCAGATCGCTGTTCAGCCGGATCGTGCCGCCGGGCGTCGAGCTGACCAGGCCGCCAATGGATTCGACCTGAAGGGCTGTCGCGTCATCGGCCTGAAGCACGACGAACCGTTCGCCAACCGGCTTTTTCCCAACAGTCGTCAGCTGCAAGCCGACGCGCTCCAGGCTCTGCGATTCAAAGTCGATTGCGGTGGAGCCCTGCGTCACTTCCCAGGCCGTTTCCGCAACGGCATGTTGTGTGGCGATCAGCGCGAGGACGGAAACAACGAGGCGAATGTACATGCTCTGTGCTCCTATGAACTACGACCGTCTGGATTAGACGGTCATCGGCTGGCCTGTCGCTTGACTGGTTTCGATGACGCGCACGACATCGGAATACCATCGGCGTATGGAGCCGATGGCGCCGTGCGAGGTTGATTATGGGACACAGGGTTTGATCCCTGCCTTCCCCTGAGGAACTCCATCCACCCTACATGGATGCCCTGCATTGTAGCTGTTTCGACTGCTGATTCAAGAAAATCGGCATGCGAGAACGCGGCACAGGGAGTATGGGCGATTGACGCCGTGCGTCGGCGATGTCCGAGCTACTCGTCTTTCGCCTTGATGATCTTGAGTTTCTGGTAGAAGCCGTCTTCCTCTAGGCGTTCCAGATCCGGATCGGCCTCTTCCTTATTGACGTATCGCCCGAGCGTCACGCGCATGCCTTCAGGCGATGTGCCTTCAAGCCGCCACAACTTGGGAGGCGGCGGCTCCTTAGCGGGACGCCCGCGTTTGGCGGTCGGCTTGGATTCCCCCGATTCTCCGCCTGCGGAATCGCTTTCGTCGGAAGATTCGTCACCGTCGTCGTCATCGGTCGTATCGTCATCGTCCGCCGTGTCGTCGGTTTCCTCGTCGTCGGTGACCAAATCGTCTTCGTCAGCCATCTGCGTGATCCTTCGGTTGTGTGCCTGCTCCGTGCGAGCGGCATGTTCGCAAAGCCAAAAATGACAACGAGTTCCCAGCGTCCTGTCAATAGTGAATGGTGCGATTCGACGGCATCTCGATGGATTTGGTCGGGTGGCTGTACTGGGATCGCGAATTTTTGGATTTTTTGATGGCCGCTCGCAGGAGTCGTCCGTCATCACCGTCAGGGAGGCGGAGTTTCTCCTGGCGGCTGGAGCCGAGAGTCTACGTTTGACGTCGTGTCAACTTTTGACCTGTCGAGCGAATTCGAAGGAAAATGCGGGGTTTTCGAGGAAATCTCGTCGCGAGACGATGGTTCAAGGTTGAAATGTGATCGCTGTTCGTGTTGTAATCGTTGACACCTGTCTAATTGGTGTTCGAGGCACGTCTAAAAGAATTCGGGATTGAGGTGGGAGCCGCAGTATGAATCAAACAAGCGTTCGTCGTCGTTTTCTTGGGTTGCTGTGTATTTGTTCGTGTACCTTGGGCCTGCTGCTTGCCAAAACGGCGCAGGCACAGCCCGCATGCCCGTTCCCGGCGACTCAACCGCCCATTTGTGATCAGCTCACGCCGTCGCCTTGCAACACGCCGGGCGCCGGAACTGAATGCTACCCGACCAAGATCCGCTTCAATCCCGCCGTCCCGGGTCTGCTCGAGGCCTTGGATTGTGAGTGTGTGACGATTTTCGATTCGTGCGGACCGATTTCGATCGAAGGCGACGCGATTCGTTGTCCGGGGCCGTGCCTTCCGCCTTTCCCGCCGAACTCGATGTGCGAAGTTCGCGTGAACGGTGTGTCGACCGGACAGGGTGCTGTCATCTTTACAAGCTTTCCGCCCGGCTCCGAATTCGACTGTGGCTGCTCCGGCGCCGAGCCGCAGGGTGCGTGTTGTCGGCCGGACGGCTCCTGTGTCGTCGTTCCTCAGTCACAATGCCAGGGAGCGTATTTAGGCGACGGCACCCTCTGCCAAGGCACGGGTGCCTGTTGCTTTGATGCGGACGGCGATGGAACCGCCGAATCCTGTCAGGTCGCGGACGAAGTCTGCTGTCAGGTCATCTTCGGCGGCACGTTCAACGGATTTGGCACTGTCTGCCTTGGCGACGTCAACGGCAACGGCGTCGACGATGCGTGTGAAACGCCTTCGGCGGATTGCCAGCCCACGCCCGATCGACATGGCTGCGAACCGACGGTTTGTCCGGTGGCGGGACAGGAATGTCTGCCGCGTTGTCTGCTCCGCCTGAATGACGGAACGCTTATCGTCGACCAATGCGAGTGCGTGAGCCCGAACGAGTGTCATCTCGAATTCGATCCGGCAACGAGTGCGTTTACCTGTATTGGCGTTTGCCCGCCGGGCTTTGTCTGTCAGACAACGACCACGACACTGGCCACGGGCGAGATCCGCATCTGCTGTGAGTGCGTGCCCGAGACGCTGCCCGAGGGCGCCTGCTGTCGTCCCGACGGTTCGTGCGTCGTCGTGCCGCAGACAGCGTGCAACGGCACCTATCTCGGTGACGGTACAGTCTGCCAGGGTACGGGTGCGTGTTGCTTCGATGCGGACGGTGATGGAATCGCCGAGACCTGCCAGATCGCTGACGAAGTCTGCTGCCAGGTCATCTTCGGCGGCACATTCGGCGGATTCGGCACGGCCTGCCTCGCCGATGTCGCCTGCTGCTATTCGAACGGCGCATGCGCCGTCGTGAATGAAACCTGCTGCCTCGCCGCCGGTGGTTCGCTGGCCATGGCCGGCGCCTGCCTCGGCGATAACAACGGCAACATGATTGACGACGGTTGCGAGGACATCCCGCCTGTGTGCGCACCGTCGCCCGATCGCACGCACTGCCTGCCGACGACGTGCCCCGTTGCGGGACAGGAATGTCTGCCGCGATGCATTCGACGCCTGACGGACGGAACAGACATCGTCGAAAACTGTGAGTGCGTGAGTCCCAACGAGTGTCATCTCGAGTTCGACCCGACGACCGGCGCATTCACGTGCATCGGCGTCTGCCCGGTCAATTTCGTCTGCCAGACGACAACGACGATTGACCCGATCGACGGCTCCACGATCATCTGTTGTGAGTGTGTCCCCGTTACGCCGCCCGAGGGCGCGTGCTGTCGGCCCGACGGCTCCTGTGTCGTGGTCCCGCAGACGTTGTGCAATGGCACCTATCTCGGCGACGGTACCGCCTGCCAGGGCGCGGGCGCATGCTGCTTCGACGCCGACGGTGACGGCATTGCCGAAACCTGTCAAATTGCCGACGAAGTCTGCTGTGAAGTCATCTTCGGTGGCGCCTTCAGCGGCGTCGGCTCGACGTGCCTCGCGGATGTCGCCTGCTGCTTCTCGAACGGCGCATGTGCCGTCGTGAACGAAACCTGCTGCCTTGCCGCCGGTGGTTCACTGGCCATCGCCGGTGCCTGCCTCGGCGACAACAACGGCAACATGATCGACGACGGCTGCGAAGATCTGCCGCCGATGTGCATTCCGACCCCGGATCGCCTCGGTTGCGAGCCGACGATCTGCCCGACGCCGGGCGAGGAATGTCTGCCGCGATGCGTTCGCATCTTCCAGGATGGAACGATCGTCGTGGAGAAATGCGAATGCACGAGCCCGGATCTGTGCCATCTCGAGTTCGACGCAGCGAACAACACGTTCCAATGCGTCGGTGACTGCCCGCCGGGCATGCAGTGCACGACGTCGTTCACGGTCGATCCGATCGATCTTTCCAAGGTCTTCTGTTGCGATTGCCAGCCGATTCCGCCGGCTCCGTGTCCGCTGCCCCCGACAGGGCCCGGACTCTGTGCGGCCCTGGCTCAGACGCAATGCGAAACGACGGAGCCCGGCCACGTCTGCATGCCGCGAAAGATCACAGTGACGGCTGCCGGACTTGTTGCCGAAGAATGCTCCTGCTACGCCGTCGGCGATGAATGCGGTCCGATTGCGGTCAGCGGGAACATCGCTCGATGCGTCGGTGTCTGCACCGTGCCGCCGAACAATCCCGGCGATCTCTGCCTCGTTCGCATCGACGGCGTATCGACCGGCATGCCGAGCATCGATACGACCACGCTCCCCGTGGGCGCATCCCTCGACTGCGGTTGCGGCGGCGTTGAAGTCATGGGCGCCTGCTGCCTTGACGACGGAACCTGCGTCGTCGTACCTCCGACTCAGTGCGCCGGCGCCTACCTGGGCGACGGCACGGTGTGCGCCGGCGACGGTGCCTGCTGCTACGACAGCGACGGCGACGGCATTCCCGAAACATGCAGCGTTGTGGACGAAGTCTGCTGCCAGGTGATATTCGGCGGCTCGTTCCAGGGCTTCAACACGCAGTGCGTCGGCAAGGGTGCATGCTGTTATGACCCGGCAGGTGCGCTGCCCGGACAGTGCGTCGTTCTTGATCGCATCTGCTGCGACGACATCGGCGGCACCTTCCAGGGCCTCGGCACGATCTGTCTTGGCGACGCCAATGGCGATGGATCCGACGACCTGTGCAGGCCGTTTGGTTGCGATCCGGCCCCGGATCATCAGAGCTGTCTGCCGACAGTCTGCGACAATCCGAATGCCCAGTGTCTCCCGCGCTGCATCATGATTCTCGATGACGGCACGATCGACATCATCGATTGTGATTGTCGGCTCCCCGATGAATGCCATCTGGAATGGACGCCGGGCACGCCGCCGACGTGCGTCGGTACCTGTCCTCCGGGCTTCCGATGCGAAACCGTCGAAGAAATCACACCGATCGGTCGGAAGATCTGCTGTGAGTGCATCCCCGATCCGCCCGAGTGCGTCCCGACGCCCGACGCGACAGCGTGCGTCCCGCACATCTGTCCGAATCCGGACGAACAGTGCGTGCCGCGATGCGTCCGCGTGACGGCAAACGGCCAGGTCGTCGTCCTCGACTGCGACTGCCGATCGCCGGATGAATGCCGAGTGTCGGATGCCGCGGCGGGCGATCTGCCCATCTGCACGGGCAACTGCCCTCCGGGCCAGGTCTGCGTCGAGAACCTCATCGTCAACGCCGACGGTTCCATTGAGCTCTGCTGCGACTGTGCGGCCGTTGAGTGCGAGTGCCCCGGCGATATGAACGGCGATGGCGTTCGAAACGGTCTCGACATCGGTGGATTCGTTCGATGTCTGCTCGGCACGCCGCTGCCGATCGACAATTGTGCGTGTGCCGACGTCGATGAGGACGGTGACGTCGATATCGACGACGCTTCAATGCTCGTCGCCATCATCCTGTCCAAGGCGCCGTGCCCGAAACAGGAAATGTGCCCGCCAGAGGACCTGCTGCTCGATATCTCCACGGGCGTTGATGACAACGGCAACATCCTTCCGCTCAACGTGCCGGATGATTCATGGACCGTCATCAGCGAACCGCCGCCTCTCGGCACGCTGCCGCGGCCTGCAGTGACGATCCCGGCAAACTCGGCATGGCTGACGATTCCGGGAACGCGCTGGATCAGTGCGAATGCGACGGGTCCGAACGGAACGTACATCTACCAACTGTGCTTCTGTCTGGACAAGCGTTACCGCAACGCCGCGCTCGACTTCATCATTCGTGCCGACGATGAGTTCGACGTGGTGCTCAACGGCAACTTCCTCGGCACGTACGGCGGCTGCTTCAACTGTCCGACGCCCGTCGGTCTGACGTTCGCGAATCCCAATCTCTTCCGTGCGGGTGAAAACTGTCTGCATATCGTCGTTCGAAACCTCGGCGGCGTCGTGACAGGCTTCGATCTCCAGGGAACTGTTCGGGCGACGAACGGCAAGTGCTGCTGCGATCCGGAGGATCTCTTCCGCGATATCGCCTCGGGTGTCGACGACGGCGGTAACCTCATCGCCAGCGGCGCCGATGATGACACGTGGACTGTCACAGTCGATGCGGGCGGCGGTACCGTGCCGCGGCCGGCGACCGTCATCAATCCGAATCCCGCGTGGTTGACGATCCCCGGTACGAAGTGGATTGCCGCAAGCTACACGGGCCCCAACGGCGTCTATACCTACGAGTACTGCTTCTGTCTCGAGAAGTGGTTTGAAAACGCGGAACTGAGCCTCGATCTGCGGGCCGATGACAACGCGGAGGTCTACCTCAACGGTAACCTCGTCGGGGCCACGCCGCTGATCTACGCGTTCAACACGCCGCTACCGACACACGTTGGCGTCACGAATCAGTCCCTCTTCCGAGTTGGAGAGAACTGCATCGAAGTCGTCGTTCGCAACACCCACGGTGTCGTGACCGGCGTCAACATCGGCGGGTACGTCGCCGCACGCAACGGCCTCTGTTGCGAGGATCGTGCTGAGTGTGGCCCGACGCCCGATGGCTCGGCCTGCGTGCCTGTCACGTGTCCGGAAAGCGGCCAGACATGCGTGCCTGTCTGCTACAACATCAACGGTGACGTCGCGACAGTGACCGATTGCGAATGCCGCGACCCGAATGAGTGTCGCGCTGTCCTGTTGGATGTAGTGCCACCGCAGGTCGCGTGCACGGGCATCTGTCCTCCGGGCATGGATTGCATCCAGCGCGTCGTGCAACAGGCGGACGGCAGTGTCGACTACTGCTGTGAGTGTGTCGAGAATCCGATTACCGGCGCATGCTGCTTCAGCATCGGCGGCTGCGTGGTCCTCTCGCAACAGGCGTGTCAACAGCAGGGCGGTGTCTATCTGGGTGACTTCACGAGTTGCCTCGGCAACCAGGCGTGCTGTCTCCAGAACGGCGCGTGCGTCGATACGGACGCCATTTGCTGCGAGCTCATCTACGGCGGCATTCCGCAGGGTCCCGGATCGATGTGTCTCGGTGATTCGAACGGCGACGGTCGCGACGATCTCTGCTACCCGCCGACGTGCGATCCCGTTCCGGGAACGCTTCGATGTCGCAATGTGCTCTGCCCCGATCTGGGCGACAAGTGCAAGCCGCGATGCGTACGCGTCGAGGCCGGGTCGACGTTTGTGATCGAAGTGCTCGATTGCGAGTGCGTCAGCCCGAACGAGTGTCACATCGAAATCGACGAGGCCAGCCAGCAGGCATTCTGCGTCGGCGGCTGCCCGAGCCCCAACGCCTTCTGCCGGACGACGTTTGTCGACCTCGGCGACGGCACACAGCGAATGTGCTGCGAGTGCGTGGATATTCCCGAGCCGTTCTCATGCTGCAACATCGAGACTGGGCAATGCCTTGATCTTGCACCCGGGACGACGCAGTGTCCGGTCGGCTACTCGCTGGTACCGGGCCCCTGCGGTAACCTCCAGGCGTGCTGTCTGCAGAATGGAAACTGCGTTGACACGTATCTCGCTTGCTGCAACGACATGGGCGGCATTCCGCTCGGGGCCGGCACGTCGTGCGCGACGTCGTTCTGCCCGGCGCCGATCTGCCGACCGATCCCGGGGACGAAGCGATGTTCCACCACGATCTGCCCTGTGGCCGGCGAAGAGTGTCTGCCGCGCTGCGTTCGTGTCGAACCGGGTACCAACTTCGTTCTTGAGGTCCTGGATTGCGATTGCGTCAGTCCCGACGCGTGTCACATGGAGGTCGATTCGCTGACGGGCGCATTCACCTGCGTCGGTGGCTGCCCGCCGGGACAGATCTGTCGAACTGTCGTGTCTGATCTCCCCGATGGCACGCAACAGGTCTGCTGCGAGTGCGTCGACGTGCCCACGGAGATGTCCTGCTGCAACCTGGACACTGGCGAGTGCCTCGACCTGGCTCCCGGAACGACGCAATGTCCGCCGGGGTTCTCGTTGGTCCCCGGACCTTGCGGGAATCTGCAGGCCTGTTGTCTGCCGGATGGCACCTGCCTCGATACGTTCCTCGCATGCTGCACCGAATTGGGAGGCATGCCGCAAGGTGCCGGCACGAACTGTGCGACGACGCAATGCGGAGGAGGCGCCCTGTGCCTCCCCGTACCGGGAACGCCGTTCTGTTCCTCGACCGTCTGCCCGATCGCGGGTCAGGAGTGCCTGCCCAGGTGCGTCAAGACGCAGCCGGGATCGACGTTCGTTCTCGAAGTCGTGGACTGTGAGTGCGTCAGCCCGAACGAGTGCCACATCGAGGTCGATGCGGCAAACAACTGGCAATGCGTCGGCTCATGCGTCGTGCCGGGCACCGTCTGTACGACTGTCATCTCGGACAACCCGGACGGTACCGTCACCATTTGCTGCCGGTGCATGATTCCGACGCCGTAGCGTGACATGAATCAAGCGGCGCGATCCCGGATCGCGCCGTCGAATCGACCCAGCGCGAGAGGAGATTTCGCAAGATGCGGCCGACGATGCCCGAAACGGGTATCGTCGGCCGTTGTTTTTTGTCGGGAATGTCGCCGCTTGATTCAGACGGCGGCGCCGCTACAACGATAATCCGGATTTGCCCGACAAAACGGAATCGAGGTGATCATCATGTCAGAGCATCAATTCGCGCTGGGCGTCATCGGCAGCGGACATATCGCGGGCATCATTGTTCGGCGCCTGATCAACAGCGGGTACCTCGCGGGCAATCGAATCGTGATGACCGAGTCTCGCAATCTCAAGGCGCACCCGCTGCCCGTCACGACGACGGCAGACGCCGGCGAAGTACTGCGCAACGCTCGCATCGTGATTCTGTCTGTGACGCCGCAGAAATTCGCCGACGTTGCCGCGTCCCTTCGACCCGGGGCATCGCCGGATCCGATTTATCTTAGCGTGATGGCCGGTGTCGAGACACGCCGCATCGCCGAGTCTCTCGGCGGTGACGGCATTCGCGTCGTTCGAGCGATGCCCAACCTGCCCTTCAGCCTGGGGCGCGGCGTGACGGGCCTGGTCAGGGGCCAACATGCGACGGCCGACGATGTGGAGGAGGCTCGGCATTTGTTCAACGCGGGCGGCGTGACAGTCGTGCTTGAAGACGAAAACCTGATGGACGCCGTGACGGCTGTGGCCGGTTCGGGGCCCGCGTATTTCTATTACTTCGTCGAGATGATGATGGAGGGCGGCGTCGCCGCGGGACTCAAGCCCGCCGATGCGCAAGTCCTCGCGGCGCACGCATGTGTCGGCGCCGGCGCGATGCTGCTGGAGCAGGACGCATCGCCGCGCGAGCTGCGCGAGGCCGTCACAAGCCCGGGGGGAACCACCCAGGCGGCGATGGACAAGTTGTCCGATTCGAAAGTCGCCGAACACGTTCGCGACGCAGTGCTGGCGGCGTTCGAAAGAGGGCGTCAACTCGGACGCATGGCAGGGCAGCCGTGACTCCCCGTCGCCTCTGTGCCGTATCGAATGCCTAGCGCCTGATGAATAGCGCCCGTCGCCGCAAACGCCGCCCGAGCTGATTCAATCAATACAGCAGTATCGTCCTCGGTCCAGGCGTCGGCGTTCATCGCGTCCTTGAACGCCTTCCAGTAGGCGCCCTGGTTTTCGCCGTACGGATCGAAGTACCGAAGACCTCCGTCGTTCAGATCGTAGGCCTTTCTCAGTGCGCGCGCGATGTACTTCGAGCCGTTGTTGCTGCCCTCGAAGACATAGTGAATCCCGAGCAGGCCCACCGGATTGCTCGCCGCGTATTGTTCGATCCTCGTCATGAACGCCGTCGTCGCCGGCATCGCCTGGACCGATTCCGGATCGACGCCGAAGTACGCCAGATCCTCACGAAGGTAGGGCTCTTGGTATTGATAGTCGCGTACGATTGTCTGCCAGGTGGGACGAGCCGCGACGGCGGCCCGAAGATGCCGCTCCAATGCCTGATGAACGACAAAGAACTGGCCAAGCAGGTCGACGAACGCCTGTCTTGGGAGCTTTCCAGTGACGAGAAGTTTGTTGAATGTCCCGTGCTCCGTCGCATCGTGCAGCGCCTGCGTGGCGCTTTTCAATTCAGGCATGACAGCAGCAATCATCAGCGATTTCTCCAATGTGGGTTGATGCCGGTCCCCAGCGGGTACCGGGAGCCGGCAAGGCGAGTCTAGTCGCTCAGTCCCATGGCCAGTAGGGCGGGCACGATGAGCCAGGCGAGTCCCTTAACAAGAAAGAACACGAAGCCCCAGAGACCGAGACGGGCGAGCCAACGTCGATTCCGGCATGGGGAACGTCGATCGGTCGCCTGGCCCTGCATCAAATCGGTCATCCTGGACCTCCATTTCAACAACTACGAAATTGAGACTCAGTCTCAACTAGATCGCCATCCTAGAGGTCTTGATAGAGGGCGTCAACAAGCGATCCGCCGAATTTCTCCAGGTGCTGAGTCGTAGCGCCGGCCCGGGGGAGGCCCGAACTCTGCAGAATAGCCCAGCTTCCGGGTACGCGGCCCAGTGGCATCGCGGTATCTAGTCGAGCGGTCCCGATTGAGGGGAAACGGCTGCCCACACCAGCCAGGCGCTTTCGAGAGGGCGTTTCGTGTTGACGATACTCTGAATAGCTGACGATCCTGTCGTTATGGGGCTTGCGCAATCCTCGTATCGGGCGACAGGCGTGGATTCCGCGGGCCTGCGTGAGAGGGCGTCAATCGTTGGACCGGCGGCTCAGCGCGATGACGGTCGGGATGGGTTCGCGCCTTTCCGGACGGATATCGGAATCGTCGTAACTCAAAGCCTTGAAAGACAATTGGTCATCCGGGTAATATCCTTTGAGCGGGTAGGCGCAACGCCTGACCTCGCGAGTTAGTCCCACCTGAATCAGCCCGCCGACGCAGGGACCCAAGGGAGGAATTGCCTAGATGACGCGCAGGACGAGACGAAAGATTAGGCTTGCAAGCTACCTGACTGCGGGCGCCATGGTGCTACAGTTCGGTCAGGCTTGTGCGGTCGTGAACAGTGTGATCACGGCGGGTGTCGGCAGCAGCGGCTTGCTCATCGACAACAATGGTTATTTCCTGGGGCTGTTCAACGTTTGCGGAACGCCGAACGTGATCGAAGTGGACGCGAACGACGTACCGATTGGCGACGTTCAGTTCAGCGAAGACGACCTGATGTTCGGCTGCCCGGCCCAGAGAATTGTTACGGCCGCCCCCTGAGGCGAATTTGACGGTGCCCGTGATTCGGGCGCGAACGAAAATTATCAAAGACGCTCGCAGTTTTGAAAGGACCCTTTCGATGCGTTGGAATAAAAAGAAAAATCGCCTCCTGTTGGCGGCGACCGCATTTCTCGCGGGCGGCACAGTGCTCCAGTCCAATTGCGCAAATGTGCTCTACTCGTTGCCGATCTGCGGCACGGTCCTCACGTTCTGCACGCCATTCGACCAGTTGAATGTCCTGTTCCCCTTGCTGGAAACGCCGGACTTCAAGACGGATCCGACCTGCACAATTCCGCTCGGCTGCGTCTCAGGTGGCGACGGTACGTTTTTTGAGCCGGGTGCTTCTCCCGGTGGCGATCTACCCAATGAGCCTGAAAATGACTCGGGCGGCGGCACGGGCGGCGGTGGCGGTGGTGGCGGCGGCGGCATCTAGCCCGCCCCCCAAGCTTTCGAACACGTTGGTTTGATGTGATTTATTTATGGCCCGGCTGCGCGTCGCTCGCGCAGTCGGGTCTTTGCTTTTCGTTCATCACGGAAGTGCGTAAGTCACTCGAAGACGCTTGCCTAAGTACTGAATTCAATCGGAGCCGCTGTGCCCCCGCGGCGACGTTGTACCACTCAGCGTCAAAACACGAATACGCCGCGCTGAGAGAGCGTCGCCCACAGGTATTGCCTCATTTTCTTGGTTCATCACGGAAAATCGGGATGACTCGGTGTTCTGGTACAAGCGCGACAAGTATGTGCATCCAAGATCCCGTAGGGATCACATGAGAATAGCCCACCGTTTCCAACGGGGGGGTAGCGGCCGTTTCTCAGGCCCCGTCCCAGCGGGCAACGCCGTGAACTGAACACAGCGGCGGCAGCACCAGTCGGAGCCGCCGTGTCCTCACGGCGGAGTCATGCTCATGTACGCTGGATGATTCGCCACGCGGAGACTGTGAGGCACTGATTAGAGCATTCAGTTCACGGCGTTGCCCAGCGGGACGGGATGAGCATGATGCGCGGAGTCGCGCCGTACCTACGGCACGGCAATGGTAGTAACCAATTATCAATCCCAGCCTTGAAAGGCTTGGCTATTCTCAGCGAGCCCCTATCGGGACGCGGTACTCGCGCGACCGCAGATGCCTATGGAGCTTCACGATATTCCGTGATGGACCACTTTTGTTCGAGCCATGTCGAGGGCGGGTATTCGAGTTGATCTGTGTTGCAGACGGACTCAGCTTCGACGCAGGCGCGGCAGCTTGTATTGATCGCGGATTCGATTCGCCTGGGCGAAGACGGCGTCCTCCGAGGCAAGGAGCCGAATCACTTGGCTTGTCGACACACCGATCATGTCCGCAACCTCGCGTACGGACCCGCCATGAATCGACAGATGATCGATGACCGCCGCGATAACGGGCGGAAACGCCGCGTTTTTTTCTGACAGCCTCAGCCGACTGTCCGGCATGATGTGGTCCTGCAACATCATGCGCAGGTTTGACGCACCGGCGTCAGTCGGGCGCAGTTGAATTGCGATCGCCATTCTCAGTCGCCGTAATGCGGAACGTTTGTTGGCATGTTGCGACCGACTCTCCTCGCTGATGACGATCAACCCCGTCGGTCGATGGCGCAGCCGCACGGCCGAACTCGTCTTGTTCCGCTTCTGTCCCCCGGGGCCGCTCGCTCGATACGCGTCGACCAGGCAATCCGCCAGCAATGCTGCGTCGTCCAGGGCCAACCATGCGTCTCGTTGAGCCGTCGTGATGTTCGCTGTGTCGCCGTCCATGCCTGCGGACATCATAACCGAGGGTGATTGGCCCACGATGGTCGTCGAAGCGGGGCCGTCGGGCGTGTCCTAAGGAATGCAGAACGGCGCCGGTATCGCATATGATCCACGACATGCGCGTGCTCGCCCTCGAACCATACTACGGCGGCAGCCACAAGGCGTTCATCGACGGCTGGCGCGACGTCAGCCGGCACGACTGGACGCTCCTCACGCTGCCGGCCCACAAGTGGAAATGGCGCATGCGCCATGCCGCCCTGACCTTCGCGAATGCGCTCCTGGCGAACGAGCCGCCGATCGAATTCGACGCCGTCTTCTGCACTGACATGCTCAACCTCGCCGAATTCAGGGGCCTCGCGCCGAAGGCCGTTCGCGATCTTCCGACGATTCTCTATTTTCACGAAAACCAATTGACCTATCCCTTCCGCGATGATGAACCGCGCGATTTGCACTTTGGTTTCACCAACATCCTCTCGGCGCTCGCCGCGGACGCCGTCTGGTTCAACTCGGCCTTCCATCGCGACGACTTTCTCGACGCCGCCGACGACCTGCTCCGCCGCATGCCGGATCACGTGCCCGCGAATGCGATAGAATCGATCCGTATTCGTTCGTGCGTCATGACCCCTGGTATCGCGCTGCCGCATGTGCCCGAACGATCTCAGGCGAACGTCGGACCTTTGCGCATCGTCTGGGCCGCGCGATGGGAGCATGACAAGAATCCCGACGACTTCTTCGCCGCCTTGCGCGACATTGCGCAACACGAGATCGACTTCCGACTCAGCGTCCTTGGCCAGCACTTCAAGGACGTGCCGCCAGTCTTTGCCGAAGCGCGCAACGAGTTCGCCGATCGAATCGATCATTGGGGGTACCTCGAGAACCGCGACGCCTATCTCAATGAGCTCGCCAGGGCCGATGTCTTTGTCTCGACCGCCCACCACGAGTTCTTCGGTCTCGCCGCCGTCGAAGCGATGGCGTGCGGATGCGTCCCGCTGTTGCCGAATCGGTTGGCTTATCCCGAGCTCATTGCGACCTCCGAAACACTTCGCTCGCTGTGCCTCTATGACGGGTCCGTGTCCGGGCTGGGCGTCGGGCTGACACGCATCGCAGCGGGATTGTCGACATCCATGTATCACTCGGCCCGGCGCGAGGTCACCGCTCTCGGGCAATCGCACGCCTGGTCGAGGCGAATCGCCGATTTCGACCAGTCCTTGAAACTTGGCTCGAAATAAGGTTCATCACGGAATATCGTGAAGCTCCATAGGCATCTGCGGTAGCGCGAGTACCGCGTCCCGATTGGGACGCGCTGAGAATAGCCCAGCCTTTCAAGGCTGGGATCGATAGTTGGTTAATACCATCGCCGTGCCGTAGGTACGGCGCGACTCCGCGCATCAAGTTCATCCCGTCCCACTGGGACGGGGCCTGAGAAACGGCCGCCGACCCCCGTTGGAAACGGGGGGCTATTCTCATGTGATCCCTACGGGATCCAGGGTGGATACACCTGTCGCGCTTGTACCAGAACACCGAGTCATCCCGATTTTACGTGATGAACCCGAAATAATGCGGCCGCGACAGGCTTACGTCGCTCATCGTACGCTGTGCGTAAAATTAGTACTTGCTAACTTCTATAGTGTTGCGTAAGTTCGCGTTCGATCGCGTGGCCGATCGACTCGTGTGTCGCCGATCAGGGAGTAAAGCGAATGTACGCGGTGGTTGCGAATATTCTCGTGATGTTCTGTGTTCCGGATCCTGCGAGCGCTCCGGCAGGCGCCGACGCGGCGTCGAGGCTTGAGCGGTGCGCGATGTCCGGAAAACCGACGGTAGAGCCGATGCCCGGACCTCTTGCTCTGACTGACGATCGGCAAGAGCCGGCGTCGCCCCTTGTGACGGACCGGCCGGATTTCACTGAAAGTACATTGACAGTCCCGAGCGGACATCTTCAGATCGAATCGGGCTTTACCTTCGCAAGCAATCGGCGAAAAGGCGTTCGAACGAGGCGGCACACGTTTCCCGAGATCTTGTTGCGCGCGGGACTGGCGCACGATGTGGAGTTGCGGATCGCGTGGGCCGGCTGGACGCGTACGACCGAGCTGTTGCGCGCGGAAAACGATGTCGGACGAAATGAGTCGATGACGGATTCCTCCACGGGCGGAAATGACCTGTCGCTGGGCGCCAAGTTCCATCTGGCCGATCAATCCGGATGGCGTCCCGACGTTGGTCTCATCGTTGCCGCCAGCCTGCCGACCGGTCACATCGCCCACAGTTCCGGCGATGTCGATCCGTTTGTCGGATTGCTATGGTCGTACGACATCGGCGAGTCCTTTGCGATCGCCGGGAACCTGAACCTCGCAATGCCGACGATCGACGGCGATCGAATTGTCGAACCACAGTCATCCGTGTCGCTCAGCTATTCGATCAGCGACAACGTGGGAGCCTTCGTTGAGTACTTCGGCTTCTATCCGACGGCGGGCGATGGCCCGGATGCCCATTACGTTGATGGCGGCTTCACCTTTCTACTGTCGGACGATTTTCAGATCGACGTCAGGGCGGGAGCCGGACTCAATGACGACGCCGACGATGTCTTTGCAGGTGTCGGGTTCGCCTGGCGTTTTTGATAGTCCAACCAATCTGGAGAATGAACGATGAGTTTTATTGCAGACGTGCTGTTTGTCGGAATCAGCAGCTTCTTCTCGGCGCTGTTCTCGGCGCCGATCGCAATCCTGACCGATTTACTGACGGCATGGGCCACGGCGCTTGTTTCGTGACGCGGATCAATGGCATTTCGCCTGCATGAAGGACACGTGTCATGCGAAGGCCCAGGGCAAGAGTCGCACGCAACACGGGCGTTCGCATCCCTGGGAATCGATCCGACGCACGAGTTAAGTGCCGAAATGGCCTTGCGGATCTCCCATTTTGCAACGATGTGCGTTAGGAACTGATGCGTTCCAAGCCATAAGGTGGTTTACAGGAGTCCGTGCAAAAAAAAGGTTCATCACGGAAAATCGTGAAACTCCGTTCGCATCTGCAGTAGCGCGAGTACCCCGTCCCGATAGGGACGCTTTGAGAATAGCCCAGCCTTTCAAGGCTGGGTTTGTTGGTTGGCAATCACCATTGCCGTGCCGTAGGTACGGCGCGATTCCACGCATCAATCTCATCCCGTCCCGCTGAGACGGGGCCCCCAAAGTCGCCGTCAACACCCCGTCGAAAACGGGGGCCTATTCTCATGTGATCCCTACGGGATCCCGGGTGCGTACGCTCGTCGCCTTTGTTCCAGGACACCGAGTCATCCCGATTTTCTGTAATGAACCAAAAAAAAGGCCCGCCGACCGATTGTTCGATCGACGGGCTCATTCTTGAAAGGCCGCTGATAGCGCAGCCACGTTAGCCGCAGCTTACAGCAGCCTGGTACAGTCACTCGTCATGGATCACCTCCTAAACAAAGGGCGGGTTTCTCGCAAGCGTTGGGTGAGTGTTCCACTCGCTCCGAGCCTTGCCCTCGTTCGGCGACCGTCGCCACCGAACACGACACATCCGACCACATGATCGGAAGAGACGACTTTGATTCCGTCGCTCGCCGGACGCCCTAGCTTTGTCCGACGCGTCGTACGGCATCGTGTTGCCGTCTAATCTAAGCGTAGGAAATTGCACTACATCGAGTCAAGAAAAATCTGGTTCCAAAAACGCGGGATCGCCCCGTTTCCAGATGGCCGCGACTTTATCCGTCACCGCCGAAGATCGTCGAGTTCCCGGCGCGAACGCCGCCGGCGACGAGGCTTGTTCGGCATCGATCGCATTGGCCAACCGAGCCACGCAGACGGCTCATGGGGTGATGCAGCTTCAATTGCCGAAGGCTTCCGGCACTCAGGCCGGAGCATCGTCAGTTCGCGTTGCGCAACGTGAGAATTCTGGGACGCGGAAACCAGCCGACACGCCGAGAGTTCGACTCACAATTCGACCACAACCGAGGAACCGATGACGCCGGCGATCGAAGTTATCGGCTGCCTGTTCGGCAACCCCCAGAAAGTCGCCACGAGCGGTAACCCGCGAAGATCTTTATAATCTCCGATCCCCGATTACGGGGAAATTGCAACTGGATCGACAGCAGGTTGTTGGAGGTGAGTAGATGACGAGAAGTGTGATTGTCGGGGCAAAACGCAGCCCGATCGGGAAATTCCTGGGAACACTGAGTGGCATGACCGCGCCGGAGTTCGCGGCGCAAGTGGCGAAAGACGTCGTTGAATCCGTAGGCTGCCCTCCGGGCGATATCGACTGGGCGCTCCTTGGGCAGGTCCTGCAGGCCGGCGTCGGCCAGAACCCGGCGAGACAAGTTGCGCTGAAGGCCGGACTGCCGCCGACCATCACTGCCGTGACCGTCAACCAGGTCTGTGGCTCCGGTCTACGCGCCGCGATGAACGCGGACAACAACATCCGTCTTGATGAAGCGAAGATCATTCTAACGGGCGGTATGGAGAGCATGTCCAACGCGCCGCATTACATCCGACGACATCGAACGGGCGAAAAGTTCGGCAATGGCACGCTTGAAGACGGCATGTTGTCCGATGGCCTCACGTGTCCGTTCGAAGGCTGGGCCATGGGTTGCGCCGCGGAGTACATCGCCGAGAAGCACGGCATCACGCGCGAGGATCAGGATCGTTTCGCCGTACGCAGTCATCATCTCGCTGCGGAAGCGCAAAAGGCCGGTCTGTTCAAGGACTACATCACGCCGATCGAAGTCCCGGGCCGCAAAGGACAGACGATTCGCTTCGATCAGGACGAGACGATTCGTGCCGAAGTGACGCTGGATGATCTCGCCAGTCTGCGGCCCGCATTTCAAAAAGACGGAACAGTGACCGCCGGCAATTCGTCGCAACTTTCAGACGGCGCCGCGATGGCCCTGCTGACAAGCGAGGAGGAAGCGGCGCGACGTGGCTGGCGCCCGCTCGCCCGCGTCCTGTCGCATACGACGTTCGGTGTTGAACCCAAGGAGCTTTTCATCGCCCCTGTCGGCGCGATCCGTGCGGCGGTCAACAAAGCCGGCCTCAAGCTCAGTGACATTGACTTGTTTGAAATTAACGAGGCGTTCGCAGCGCAAATGGTGGCATGCGTCCGACAGCTGGAACTCGACGAAGAGCGCGTCAATGTCTGCGGCGGCGGGATCGCTCTCGGGCACCCCATCGGCGCCAGCGGTACCCGTGTGCTCGTAACGCTCCTGAACCTTATGGATCGTCGCGATGCCCGCTACGGCGTGGCGTCACTGTGCCTGGGCGGGGGGAACGCCGTCGCCATGGTGCTCGAACGTGTGAAGTAGTCGGATCAGCACCCGGCGAACGCCGGATCGCGAAGTGTAAAAAAGAAGGATGGAAGGCGCCGCCGTGGCAAGAGCGCCTTCCATCTTTTTTTGTTGCCTTTGAGAAGTTCAAAGGCATCGGCCATCGTTCGCTTCACCCATCACAGAGCGGGCGACGAGGGCCATGAGTCGTTGGCTACTTACCGTCGCTTCTTGGTCGCCTTCTTGGTGGCGGCCTTCTTGCGTCGCTTCTTGCCGGCCTTCTTCGTGGCCTTCTTCTTCGTAGCCTTCTTGGCGGTCTTCTTGGCCGCCTTCTTCCTCGTGGCCTTCTTCTTCGTGGCCTTCTTCTTGGTGGCGCTCTTCTTCTTCTTTGCCATTAGCGTCACCTCCTTTCTGTGAAAAAAGTCTAGAGACAGCCAAAACGTTGTCAACTAAAAACTTGACCGTCTTACCTAAATTCTTATTCGGCACCTTTAACCGTTTTCATGAATAATGGGCGCATGACTTGCAACGAACGACATCATCACAACGCGCCGCGCGCGGTCATTTTCGATCTCGACGGAACACTCGTCGACTCCCTCAACGACATCGCCAACGCGATCAATGAAGCGCTCTCCAACATCGGTCTCTCACAGGTCGACAGCGCGCGAATTCGAACATGGGTCGGAGATGGACTGCCCGCACTCTGCGACCGCGCTGCGACATACGTCGACGCGGCGCACAGGTCCGATCAACTGCTCGTAGAGGCACGACGAACCTATGACGCGCACTGCACGCGCACGACAGTGCCTTATCCCAACGTGTTGGAAACACTAGACTTAATGAATCGAGCTCGGGTTCCGATGGCGGTGCTTTCCAACAAGCCCGATCCATTCGTCGCGCGGATCATCGCGCATCTTGCGCTTGAAAAGTACTTCGTTGCATGTCGTGGTTATCGAACGGAGGCGGACAAAAAACCCTCGCCGCGCGTCGCGTTGATGCTCGCCGAAATGCTAAGCGCGCCGCCCGGACGCGTCGCTGTTGTCGGCGATTCGACCGTCGATATCGAGACGGCGCAGAACGCAAACATGCGTTCGATCGGCGTCACTTGGGGCCTCCAAAGTCGCGAAAAAATTTCTCAAAAAAATCCTGATTGGATCGTCGACGACGCGCTGGAAATTTTGAAAATTTTTCAGGTCGACTCGACGGATTTGACGGAAGGTCGAGCATGAAAAGGGTGTACACCCCGGTTCGCGCGACCTGGGAATCGCGCGTCGACACACCCTCATCGTTGACAGGTGCGCCACATGTCATTGATGGCGCTCAATCGAACGCGGCTTACCGTGATGCCATGGTTAATCGGACCATGCAACATCGTTCGTGTCGAACACAGGGCCTTCGCTGCAGCATAGGGCGTAGCGCCAACCGTCCTCTGCCCGATCGTCTTTCACCTTGACGACGCATGATTGACACGTGCCCATTCCACATGCCATCACCCGCTCAAGTGCGACTTGACACGGCAATTCGAACGCTTTCGCGAGCGATGCAACAGCTTCGAGCATCGGCTCTGGTCCACACGCAAACACATGCAACGGCGCGCCGGGATTCTGTTCGATCACGCTCCGCATGGCGACTGTCACGCGTCCGAGAACGCCGCATGATCCGTCGTCCGTCGTGATGATCGTCTCGATTCCGAACTCGGCGAACTCCGCCGCGCAGGGGCTGAATTCCGCTATGTTTGTTGGGGGTTTTGTCAAAGTCAGCGGCACGAGTGATTCCGTTTGCGCACCGAAAATGGCGTGCGTTGCGATGCCTTCACGGGACAGCGCTTCGCCAAGCCATCGAATCGGCGGCAGGCCCACGCCGCCGGCAATCAGCAACGCGTGAGCGCGCGAATCCGGAAGACGAAACGGCGAACCGAGCGGACCCAGCACGTCGATCTCGTCTCCGGGCATGCGAGCATTCAGCCAGGCCGTGCCGGGTCCGACAACGCGCCCCATGATGTCGATTTCGCAACGGCGGCCCTTCCGGCGCAGACCGCCGATGCTGAAAGGACGACGCAACAAGATGCCGGCGTCGGCCGTTCGAACATCGATCGCCTCCGAATTGACTTTACTCGCGTTCGGCGTCCGATAGGTCGGCGATGCGCAAAGCACCTGAATGAACTGGCCGGGCTCGGCAGGGGGGAAGTCGTCGATGCAGATCGTCAGCTCGAAATGCTCGCGACAAGGCATGCGCCGACGTGTAACACGACCTACGAAAATCCCTCGTTCGTGGTGATCTCGTTCGCTCATCCCGTGCATGCTACTGGCAACGATATCGTATCGCAGCCATGACTCACACCAATCCTCTCGCGTGACACAGACATCGTGCGATAACACGCATGGATCTCTCGTGCAGATCGCTGCGCGCTCTTCATGTGCCTTGTGAAATGGAACTTGCGCCGCGCGACGTGATGAATGATGTTGTGAATTGCGATGGTGTAAAAAAACCTCCGGCACAGGACATTTGCCCTGTGCCGGAGGAGCGCCACGGCTAGAAGTAGCCGTTAGTCGTGGCGGTTAGCCGCTTGCGAAGGGTCGTGGGTTTCCCCACAACGCTGTTGGACTCTATCAAATCGATGATAGGGTGTCAAACAATCATTGGCTTTTTTTGAGTCTCGGATGAGCTGTGTAACTATTTGATATTACATGTTTTATATGCATTGTTTGCCGCCTTGTCGTAACTCCTGACGCCCCCTGAGGATGGCTCAGATCGAAGACTCCCTATTCACGATTGGCAAGCCACTGGGTAATATTGCCATGTAAGGCGACGGTCGACAGTCGTGTTGCGGGCGAATGCTGTTGCAGCGTCGGCGGGGGGCTTGGCAACCCTCCATGATGCGAGACCCGTCGCACTTTGCGCAACCGGCGGCACCTTTCCCCAGCCGCTTGAATCCCCGATCGGGCTTCCGTATCTTGCGGCCTCGCGCAAAATCTGCCGGCGATGCGGCTCGGCGTACGTAAGGGTAGAATTCAGCCATGTTTGACGCACTCCAGGATCGATTCAGCGACGTTTTCCGCAAACTCCGCGGCCGAGGCCGCATTACGGAGGACAATGTCCGCGAAGTCATGCGGGATGTACGAACCGCCCTCCTCGAGGCCGACGTCCATCTGGATGTCGTCAAGACATTCACCCAGCGCGTGACTGAGAAGGCCGTCGGTGAAGAGGTCATCAAGACGCTCAATCCAGACGAGCTCATGGTCAAGATCGTCCACGACGAGCTCGTGGGCCTCATGGGCCCGATCGACTCGCGCATACCCTGGGTCGCCGGCGGTCCGACCGTCATTCTCATGGCCGGCTTGCAGGGCTCCGGTAAGACGACGACCTGCGCGAAGCTCGCCAAGTACTGCATCGCCAAAGGCAAGAAGCCCATGATGGTCGCGGCCGACTTGAAGCGACCAGCCGCTATCGATCAGCTCGAGACATTGGGCCAACAGCTCAACGTGCCTGTCTACGTCGAACGCGATCATCAGAATCCCGTGAAAGTCTGTCGCAACGGTGTCGCCGATGCGAAGAAGAAACTCCTCGACGTCGTCATCCTCGATACCGCGGGTCGGCTCTCCATCGACGAAGAGCTGATGAAGGAAGTTGCCAACATCGCGGGGACGACGAATCCGCATCAGATCTACCTCGTCCTCGACGCGATGACCGGCCAGGACGCCGTCAACACCGCAAAGCACTTCAATGAACGGCTGGAGCTCGACGGCGTCATCATGACGAAGTTCGACTCCGACACGCGCGGCGGCGCCATCCTCAGCGTCAAGAGCATCGTCCAGAAGCCGATCAAGTTCATCGGTGTCGGCGAAAAGCTGGATCGCCTCGAAGAGTTCCATCCCGATCGCATGGCCGGCCGCATCCTGGGCATGGGCGACATCGTTTCGCTCGTCGAACAGGCCCAGCAGCAGGTCACGGCCGAAGACGCCGCCAAGCTCGAAGCGAAAATGGCCAAAGGCCAGCTCAGCCTCGACGACTTCATCAACCAGATGGACAAAGTCATGGGCGGTCGCTCCATGAAAGACATGCTCAAGATGATCCCAGGCGTCGGCAAGATGATGCGCGACACGGAGCTGAACATCGACGAAGGCGAGATCCGCCGAATGAAGGCGATTGTCCACTCGATGACGCCCAAGGAAAAAGAAAACCCGAAGATCATCGACGCATCGCGCCGCCGCCGCATCGCCCGCGGCAGCGGCGCCGGCACGGAAGACGTCTCCGGCCTCTGCAAACAATTCCTCCAGGCGCGCGACGTCATGAAGAGCATGGCCGGCATGAGCATGATGGACCGAATGAAGTTCGGCTCGCAGTTCGCACAAATGTCGATGGCGGGCCAGATGCCGCAGGTTAAGAGCACAACCCGCGCGAAGTACAAACCGGCGAAACGCGACAAGCGCAAGCAGCGCAAACGCAAAAGCCGGTAGGAAAGCTGAAACGCAAGAAGCTGAAAGCCGAAAAGGCGGGTGGCCCATCGCTTCAGCGGTGGGGTCGCGACGATCGACCGCGAGCAACTCCTCGGCCGCGCGTTGCACATCGTTCGATTGATTTTTTCGTGCAAAGTCCCGCAAAGTGTCGCAAAGTGTCGCAAATTCGTGCAAACGGATCGCGTGGGCCATCGCTTCAGCGGTGAGGTCTCGACGAGAGGTCGCGAGCAAGCTGTTTGGGTCGCCGTGCCGATCCATCGCGCGAATTCCTCGGTCCAGTCTGTATGCCCGGCGTGATTTTCCGGATTTTCCTGTAATGGGACCATTTGCGGCGACATCGCAATCGTGCAAATGCGCGCGCCCCCCGCAAATTGGCGCAAATTGTGCAAATTTTCGCCGCGTGATGACGAGGTATTGCGCGGGATGTTGCTTGTCGCCGCAGTCATGCCGCTTGTAATGCTTGGGCGGCGCTCCGGGGAAGTTGTGAGTTGTCAGTACTCAGTACTCAGTGTTCAGTCTTGCGCCGTCGGTCCGCGTTGCCGCGTCAAACGGCGGCAACAGACGACTGATGACTGAACACTGCGCGGGCGCGGGCGCCCCATCCCATTTGAATGCAAAGGGTGGGGGATCGTTCGGACGCACAAGAACTCGTCACTTGTCATTCGCAACTCGCCACTCGGCACTCGCGCCCCTGAAATTGGCCGTCGCCCCGCATTGCTTTCGCAATTTGTGACTAAATTGGCCCGAGCAGTCCAACGTCTGCGGCGGCGAGTGGCAGTTCCGGTCGGCAATGGGGCATTTCTGCGGTGGCGATTGGCATTTCTTTCGCGAAATGGGGATTGTCTGCGGCGGAGTTTCCACTTCTTGCGGCAAAAAGTGGAAGTTCTGCGATAGCATCTGGATTTGGCGGGGCGGGATGTGGACAATTGTTTGTCGTGCGGGAAGTCGTTGCGCGGTCGGCGCTTCGACGGTTTGAATCCGCTCCGCCGCAGGCGGTTTGTTCGACGGGTTGCGCCGGTCGGGGGTCGGACTGCATTCGCGAACGAGCAAGGGGGCGGCTGCCCCCTTAACGATCCCCCGCTGATGGCGAGAGCGGGCGGGGAGTCTGTTATGATGAGCGCGCGGAGCGTGCCGACGAGGCCGGATACGCACTTGCAGTTTGCGGTTCACGCCGTGGCCGATGCGCTGGCGGACAAGCCGGCCAGTGGTACCCTCAGACGCCAACGGTTGCCGACCGTTCCAGCCGCCGCCCGCGCGGTCGCCGTACGGCCCGATGGCCAGCATTGAGGCAAATGAATGTCGAAGGGGCAACTTCCACCGAGTGTATCTGTAGACGATCTTCTCGTTCGTATAAGAAAGGCGCAGGCAAATCCGAACGTTGGCCGAATTACGAATACAATTTTGCGTGATGGGCCGCAGGCATTTCAGATCGCCACGCTAATGGAGATCATCGATCCGACGAGCGGAGATTTCCATCACTACTCGCTCAGAATAGACCAAGTCGATCGAAAAAAGACGGGATGGTTTGCAAGACCCGAGCGTAGCGTTCGGCTTGAGGGGGGAGAGAAGGACGCGATTGGTGCACTCCACAAGTTTCTGCAAGCGATCGACTCCAAGATATTCGCCGCCGCCGATGGCGAGCTACATCTAATATCGTCACCCGATTTCGAAAAGCTGGCAAACCTCATTGAGTGCGTGCCAAAACTACCTTCTGCCGATCGAGTCGAACTCCTCGGGTCCATCGCATCTCACCTTGACGACCCGGAGGTGGATCCAGTGCTACTTCAGCAATCCCTATCACATGCGAAGTCGGGCGTTTTGAGGCAAATCGCCGTCGCGGCGAGAATAACCGAGTATCGAAACGCCATAACCATTGCCGAAGCCCTGATCGAGGGGAACTGCAACAAGGAGTCTGAGTTACAGCGGTTTCTATCCACTCATCCCTGGATGTTTGGAAGTGAATATAGTGAGCTCCTCGACCGGCGTACCTGGACGCGCGACGATCGGCAGGACTTTATGCTCAGGCGCACCGTAGATGGGTATCTCGAAATCATCGAAATAAAGACGCCATTTCCCGATCCGCTACTTCGCGACGACCAATCTCACGGAAGCACATATCCGTCAGCCGCGCTTTCCGCCACAATTGGCCAAGTAATGCGCTACATCGAAGAAATAGAACGCAGCCGAGACCAGATACGGTCGAAAGATGGTGAGGACCCGCTAAAGATCCGGGGGCGGATCATAATTGGCCGGGATGGCGACGACGCTCAGCAACATGGGCTTCGCCTGCTCAATGCGCATTTGACGCAAATCGAGATTCTGACATTCGACCAATTGCTCCGAATCGCGAAGCGCGTTATTGGGGTATTTGAGAACCAACGCAACTTAGATTTGCCATCGCCGCTCGTTGAAAGCGATGACATTCCGTTTTGAGTGGTTTGGTCGGGCTGCAGTAATGAGAAGGTCACGCCGCGTCAATGCTGACCTCAAGTCTGCGGTAGATTTCTTCAGGATCGTCCGGCTGTAGCGCCCAGCGATATGCAGGGTGGATTTCCCATGCAAAACCGAAGTCCGCAAACTCACTCGATAGGTATCTGTTTTCCTCAAAGTAACTTCGCACAATCCCGTCGCTCGTTTCCTTCCTCGCCGTTAGAAAATTGATCTTGTACAAGAACGAAGCCAGATCCTTATTTGTGGCTCGTCTACCGTTCTTGAACACAAAATCACCCGACTCGCTAATGTTGTCTATCTTTTTCAATAAAGCGTCGGTCGAGTATTGGTAACCTGTCTTCGCTCGCCGCTCTACTTTGTTCGGCTTCATGTTGAGCAAGAGTCGCTCGATATCAGGTAGTTCTGAGCGAAACTCGTTAATCGTATCTTGAATGCGTCCTTGAGAGTAGTCAGGAAAGACCGCCTTGAAATGTGAGGTTCGGATGAGCGAATCGCGTGATTCACGTGTCATTCTCGCCGCCAAGGTACAGAGCTTGACAAGATCGCGAGGCCTCTTCCTGATTAAAGACATTAACACGCGGTACATAGGAATGTTCTTCCAGTGTCCTTGGCCCATGAACCGCGGCTCCACGACAGGGTCTAGATAACGCGCTAGGACTGATTGATGCTGACCGAGTAGCGCGGCCTCGTCGGCATCCCGGCCAAAAAACGTCTCTATGCGCTTAACAAGTAGGGCGAAAATCTCGTGATTCGTCCATTTTTGCCAAAGAACGGATCCTTCGATCTTGTCCGTGGACTCATCCGACGTACGTACGAGATAGTACACGTCCGATCTCAAACTGATCCGAAATCGAATGCCTCGGCTCGCCGATGCAATGTCTCGAACGGCATTAAGTAGGGCGGAGATGCGTACCACGTCCTCACGTCGTCCTTGCCAGCCTCGGTCGAGATCGTCAAGGTAAACCGTGATCACACGAGAACTTAGAAAGTGTGCAAGAAGGGCTTGCTTTGCGGGTGCAAGGTTCAATTTGTGATTGTCTTTCAAGGTCTCAGCGATTAGGTCGACAAGTTGCGCGCCCTTTCTCGCTATTTTTCCCGAGACATTGTTAACCGATGCGCCCATTGCGTTCGCTGCCTTTCGGGCAATGATCTCAAGCAGACCTTCGGTCCACAAATGAATCGCCTTCAGGAAGCTCTGGTTCTCTGTCGCGATGTCGGCAATATCGTTTGGCCGTATTAGAATCGCGACTTTCTGCTTGTCGCGATCTTCGCGCATCGCTATCTGAAAGAGCGCAGATTTTCCAATGCCTTTATGGCCAACAAGAATTCGGACTGGAAGGTCGGTAACGACTTGTTCATAGACCGCGGACTTGAAGTAGTATTCGCGGAGCCGATCAGGCTCCTCGTCCTCTGCCGCTTCATGGCCGAACAGCCGTTGAATTTCGAGTTCGGAAAATTGTAATCCGGCCATCTTCAGACACCCTCCTTGATCGTTCCGAAATACAGTGCTTGCCCCGGAAACCGGGGGGCTAATACAGGAAGCGATCGTGCACGCGAATTCTCAGCGAGATCAGCACTGTTCATCGGTGAGCCGAGTACGCCGTCCGCGCCCTCGCTCGATGGTTTGCACGAGAAATTTGCAATCATATTGACAACCTGATGACGCGCACGCTTTCTGGTCACTCATGACTGTTTTTCAAGCCGAACCGGGCACGGCGCTTCCGATTTATTGGGATTCTAACACCAGAGCTGTCGTAGTGGGAGTTTCGCCGGTGAGTCTTATGCGTCTAAGTCAGCGGGGGATCGTTAAGGGGGCAGCCGCCCCTTTGACACCTGCGCATGCAGCACGGCGACCAGCGGCGCCGGCGGGTCGACAGGCGTCTCGCATTTTTCCGGCAGCGCTGAGAGCGCATCACACCGGCGGTGCTCGACCGGCGTGCGGGCGCCGGCATTTCTTATGCGGGCCGCAGCTTTCTTCTAGTTCATCACTGAATACTGGCGGGCGAGCATCGACCTGCGATGGAGTCGTGTTTGCGGTCGGCCGTTGTCAAGATTGGATCGGTGGGATTTCAGATTTGAGGATTTGAGATTTCAGAAGGGGGCGGGCGTTGCGAATGATCTGGGGGCGGCCGGTTTGTGCGGGATGGGGTCGTGTTTGCTGCGAACAATTTGACGCCTTCAAGTCTGTAACGCACTTTCAGTGCTCGCTTCGGGGGGTGGGTTCGTGACCCAGGGCTGCGTTTGACCGCTTCGCGGTCTGCACTTGCCCCGGGCTACCGTAGGTCACGCTTTCAGCGTGCGTGCGGCAGCGATCGATTGGGGCGTTGGTCTGCGCGACCGGCACTGGGTGGCAAGCACCCAGTGGCACGATGGCGAAGCACCCAGTGGCACGATGACGACGCCCCAGTGATACGATGATGACGAAGCCCCAGCGGTACAATGATAACGAAGCCCCAGTGGCACGATGCAGACGAGGCCCCAGTAACACGATCATGGCGGGCACGCAGAGTAACGACGAAGCACCGGCGAAGTGGATTGGCATGCGGGGGGAGGCGGAATCTCATGGAACCGCCGCGCCGCGGCGAGCGTCTCAATCAGTATGCCGTCGCCGCACGGCTCGCCCGCGGAAGCGCCTTGCCGCAATATATCGTCGACGCCGGTCGCCACGACACGACTCGAAAGGAAATCACGCATGCCACGAGCCATCGTTATTGCACTCGGTACACTGATTATCGCTATTTCAGGAATATGCGGCCTGTCGGCCGAGGCCGATCAACCCAAGGGAAAAGGCGCCAGCATGAATGCCGACGAGAAGAATTCGCACGCAACGCCAAAGAGCGACAACGCCGCTGTTCGCGCCAACAACGCCTTCGGTCTCGAGCTCTATCGCGCGATTGCAGCCAAAGCCGGCGAGAAGAACATATTCGTCTCGCCATATTCGATGTCCGTCGCGCTCACGATGACGGCGGAGGGCGCTCGAAACGAGACGTATACGGAAATGGCGAACGTCCTGCGATTTCCGGTGGAAGACGCGGCCGGTCGTCGAGGCATCACGGCGGTCCATCAGGGATACACCGCGATGCGCCGGCGGTTTGCCGACGCCGCGGGCAACGCGAACGAGGCGACGCGCAAGCAGATCGATGCGCTTCGCAAGCGCCTGGACGACGCTAACAACGAGGCGACTTCGTTGCAGCGTGGCAACGACTGGCGCGCAATGGAAAAAGCCCAGAAGAAGGCGCAGAAGATTGCGGACGAGCTCAACGAATTGCTGACGCAGGTGGATCGCTTCGATCTGCGCAGCGCCAACGCCCTATGGGTCGATAAGCACTTTCCGCTGCTGAACAGTTACGTCGATACGATCGATCGGTTCTATGCGTCGGGCGGCGTCACGTCGCTTGATATTCAGGGGGATACCGAGCGATCGCGCCGGCGGATCAACGGCTGGGTCGAGGACAACACGGAGAAGCGGATCAAGGACCTGATTCCCAAGGGTGATCTGAGTCCCGATGCAGGGCTCGTCATCACCAATGCCGTGTATTTTCTGGGGCAGTGGTCGGATCCGTTTGAGAAGGGCGAGACGCGCGACGAGGATTTCACGCTGGTCGATGGCGCCAGGGAGAAAGTGAAGTTGATGCGGGACCCCTGGCGAAAAGGCGTCCCGTACGCCGCATTCAACGGCGACGGTTCCTACTTCGATACGCCGGCGAAAGTGCAAGTCAATGTCCGGGACCAGATTCAGACATATCCTGACGACGACGGTTTCTCGATGATTGAGCTTCCCTACAAGGGCGACGAATTGACGATGACGCTCATCGCGCCGCGCAGGCCGGATGGCTTACCGGCCATCGAAGCGAAGCTCAGCGCGGAGACGTTGGACACGTGGCTGTCGAAGTTGAATGCCCGCCAGGTGAAGGTCGCGTTGCCCAGATTCAGGCTCGAGGCGGACTACTCGATGGGCGACGTGTTGCAGGCGATGGGTATGAAGCGAGCCTTCACGAGTCCGGCCGAGCCGGATGGTGCGGATTTCAGCGGCATGTCGGGCAGCAGCGATCCGAGGGAGCAACTCTTCATCGGCGCTGTGCTTCATAAGGCGTTCGTCGAGGTCAATGAAGAAGGAACGGAGGCCGCCGCCGCGACGGCCGTGGTCATGATTGCTGGTGCCGCGGCCCCATCCGTCGAGATGGTCCCGTTCGTTCCTGAGTTCCGCGCCGATCGGCCATTCCTGTTCCTCATCCGCGATTCGAAGACGGGCATCATCCTCTTCGTCGGCCGCATGATGAGACCGGTCGAACAATGATGTCGTCGGGCGGCCGACCTGTGTAGGGCGGCGTGTGCGGGGCGTGAGGTTTTCGCCGATGATGTTACACTGCCTGAACGACTGCATTCGACTGCGGATGACGACGGGCCGGCGCCTTCGGCGGTCCGATCTTCCGCACGAGGCGACGTTGCGATGACCGGGGATGGCATCCGACACGCACGACTAAGAAATGCGCGTCGTTCAGCGCGGAGCCCATGAAGCAGATAACGACGCGAACACTCTCCAAGACCCCCAACCTGTGGCGACTGATGGCCTCCTGCGTCGCCATTGGGATCGTCTCGGGCCTCGGCGCTGCGGCGTTCTTCGTTCTGCTCGACGCCGGATCGGCGGTCTTTCTCGGGCGCCTCTGCGGATACCATCCAAAGGGCCCCGGCAACGAGCCGCCGCTCTTCGAACATCTCGGCGGCACGTCGCACCTCGTTCGATGGATGTTGTTGATCGTCCCAACCGTCGGCGGCCTAATCAGTGGCTGGATCACGTTCACGTTCGCACCCGAGACGGAAGGTCACGGCACGGACGCGGCGATCGAGGCTTATCACTTCAAGGACGGCGTCGTTCGCAAACGCGTCCCGCTGGTCAAGGCGATCACGTCGGCGATCACGATCGGGACCGGCGGCTCGGGCGGACGCGAAGGACCGATCGCGCAGATCGGTGCGGGTTTCGGTTCGATGCTCGGCGGCTGGCTGAAGGTGCCGCCGGATGAGCGGCGTATTCTCATGGCGGCCGGCATGGCCGCCGGCATCGGCGCGATCTTCCATGCGCCGCTCGCAGGCGCGCTGTTCGCCGCCGAAGTCATGTACAAGGGACCGGACCAGGAACACGAAGTCTTCGTGCCCGCGTTCTTCACGTCGACGGTCGCCTATTGCATTTTTGCCGCGATTTTCGGATTCCAGCCGTTGTTCATCGCGCCTGGCTACGGATTCAGCGATCCGCTGATGCTGGTGCCGTACCTCGTGTTGGCGGGCGCTTCGGCGCTGGGTGCGATTCTGTTCGTTCGTGTGTTCTATGCCGTGAGGAGGCTGTTCTTCGAGCGATTGCCGGGGCCGAATCATATCAAGCCTGCCATCGGCGGACTTTTCGTTGGAATCATCGGTTTCTTCCTGCCCGAAGCGCTCGGTGCCGGGTACGGCGTCGTACAGGCGTGCTTCAGCAGGGACTTGCCGAGCCATGGAACGGTATTGGATCTGCCGTCGGCCGCTGCGATCCAGGGCATGTTGCCTGCCGCAATTTCACCAGCGCTGGCTGCGGCGGTCGTCCTCGCACTCGTCGGACTAGCCAAGATAGCGACAACGTCGTTCGCCATCGGCAGCGGAGGCAGCGGCGGTGTTTTCGGTCCGGCAGTCGTGATCGGCGGCGCCATCGGCGGTGCAACGGGTATCGTGTGCCAGCAGATATTCCCCTCGTTGCCGATTCACCCGGGCGCGTTCGCGCTGGTCGGCATGGCCGGGTTCTTTGCAGGCGCGGCCAATACACCGATCTCGACGATTATCATGGTCAGCGAGATGACGGGGAACTACAACCTGTTGCCGCCGGCGATGATGGTCTGCATTCTGACATTCCTGCTTTGCCGGAATTACACGCTCTATGAGAAGCAGCTCCCGTCACGGCTCGACGCGCCCAGCAAGTTCGGCAATATGGCCCGCGCGATTCTTCAGCGCCTGACGGTGCATGACGCCCTTGCTGTTTCGCGGCGTCACAATGTGGTTGTGCTCAAGGAAGACATGCCGATGGGGACGCTTGTCTACGAGTTCACGCAATCCGACGAAGTGTGCTTTCCCGTCATCAACGAAGAAAATAGACTGAGCGGCGTCGTCGATGCGGATGACGTGCGGCGGCTCGTGTCCGACACGCAGATCGCAAACCTCGTGATCGCCGCCGACATCGCGCGACCTGTCAGTCGGATCACGGAAAACGAATCCCTGTTGTCGGCAGTTAACGTGATGGCCAAGTCGAACGTGCGTGCCCTCGTCGTCGTTCGTGAGGACAACAACGAGACGCCGATCGCGACGCTCAGCCACGCCGACATCTTCGAGGCCTATCGGCGGCACATTGTCGGCTAGACCGATGTCAGGTCGACGCCCACTCGGGAGCTGGCGTCGGCGTCGCTTGGGATTCGTGCACGGTCGATCTCGGGGCGCCATTGCGACGCTTGGCGGCATGCTTCGCAATGGTCTCGATCAACGCCCTTCGTCTGATTGGCTTGGTGGCGTAATCGTCGCAGCCCGCGTTGATGCACAATTGACGATCGCCGTCCATTGCGTGGGCTGTGAGCGCGATAATCGGTCCGCGATATCCCGCCTCGCGGAGTCGTTGAGCGGCCTCGTATCCACCCATGACGGGCATCTGCATATCCATCAGAGTGACGTCGAACGGGCGTCCGTCGTCGCACGCGGCGAGCGCCGTTTCCATTCCGAGTTTTCCATTCTCCGTGAGCGTCACGTCGGCGCCGGCTTTTTCGAGCATACGCTGTATCAGCCGCCGATTGTCGTATCCGTCTTCGGCGACGAGGATCCGAAGGCCCGCGATATCGGGGAGCGGATCCGTGCTGTCAGCGCCGGAGTGATGGTCCACTTTGATCGTCGCGATCGGGTTCTCAATGAATCTGACGCCTTCCAGCGAGCCGGTTGCGACGGTGACTCGGAATCGCGTTCCAACTCCGAGTTGCGTATCAACGATGACCAAGTCGCCGCCCAGGATCTCGGCCAGGCGCTTGCTGATCGTCAGACCCAGACCGGTTCCGCCAAATCTTCGCGTCGTCGAGACGTCGGCTTGTGTGAAGGGCCGGAAGAGTCTCGCGGCCTGTTCCGGCGTCATACCGATGCCTGTATCGACGACGTCGAATTGCATCAGCGGCGATGGCGCATTGTCCGACAAATGCGTGATCACGCGAACCTTGCCGCGTTCCGTAAACTTGACGGCATTACCGATGACGTTGAGCAGTATCTGCTTCAGTCGCGTCGAGTCGGTTTCGATGGTTTCGGGAATCGGGCCGACGAATTCGATGCCGAGCTCGATCCCAGCAAGTTCGGCTCTTTTTCCGACGAGCGATGCCAGCTCGGCGACGACATTCGCGGGCGCGAGTCTGGTTTTCTCGATCGTCATTTTCCCGGCTTCGACCTTTGTCAGATCGAGAATGTCACTAATGAGCCCGAGGAGGTGTTCACCGTTGCGTCGGATCGTTTCGATGGCGTCCTGATCCTTCGGGCTTCGGAGGTTTTCGCCGAGCGTCTCGACGAATCCGAGGATTGCCGTCAGCGGCGTCCGTATCTCGTGGCTCATGTTTGCAAGGAAGGCGCTCTTAGCGACGTTGGCGGCATCGGCCCGCCTTGCGAGTTCCTGCGACAATTCGATCTGCTTCGCCAATTGTTCCAACGAATCCTGTCGAGCACGATCCGCCTCCTCAAAGGGGCGGACGATTCGAACGCGCATGAAGTAGATCGCTGCGAGAAGGGAGAGGAATGTGGCGATGACGGCAATCCTGATCGTGGAGAGAAGCACACGCAGTTGCGATTCCCCGAGTCGCTGCATTTCGTAAACGACATCGTCCATGGCGACGGCCGTTCGACGCGTCTGATCATTGAATACGCGATAACCTTCGTTCTTCATCAGCTCGTCGGCATCGGCGCGCAGTGCATCGAGTGCGGCCTGCTTTGCGAGCGCCCACTCGGCGGCCACATGGTCCAGCGCCGCCCTGGCGATCGGATCCGTGACGGCCGGTACGTGAATCGGTTCGTCAGATTGCCGGAGTTCGCCGACACCGCCGTCGCGGATCATCGCTAATGTCGATTCAAATTCGGCGGCGACTGACTCTGCCTGCTGCTTGGCATCAATGGCGGATTCCCAGTCGCCGAGCAGGATGGAAGCCAACGTACGGTTGATGTAATTCGCGTGACGCTCGATGCGCATCCGTTGGACGCCGGCGAAATTGACCAGCGCGTAGGTGTGAGATTTTTCCCTTATGATGATCACGCAGAACGCGGCCGCAGCGGCGACGGGCACGCACATGAACGCCAACAACAGGGCGATCCGGCGTGACAGATTGAACCCGGCGGTCCGAGCGTGCATGGACTCAGTCCTCAATGAAACCTGTCAAAGCCGGCCGATTCGGCTGCGGTCTTCATCCGGCGGATCGAGTCGTAATTGTCGTCGGCGACTTTCTCGAACCGTTTCAACAGAGCGCGATCCAGAATCTCACGTCCGCGAGGGTCTTCATGCATTTGAAGGAAGACGTGAGCTATCGCGCTACAAACGTCATCAGGGAGGTTCGTGGACGCAACGACGGGAGGTATGCCCGCGGGACCCAGCTTGTCGATGATCTTGACTGCGTTGGCGCTTGAGTCGTTGAGATGACGATCGAAGTCCAGGACCAGCGAGTCGACGCAACTGGCATCGGCCTCGCGGGATGCGACCATGCGGATGGACGCCTCGTGTGATCCCGAACGTCTGATCGTTCCGAAGAAGTGTTTCGTTTCGCCGAGGCTCAGCAGGTGCGCGCGGGGCATGTTGTACCCCGAATTCGAAAGCTCGTCGTTGTATACGAAGTTGCACCCTCGAAGGCTCTCGAAGCTGTTGTAGTCGCTTTCTCGATGAACGATCACGTAAGAGTAGTATTGGGGCAGACCTTCATACGCCGGCGAGTTCATGATTGGCGCGACCAACAGCTTGATGTGTGAATCAGGTCGATCCGATTCGATGACGTATGGAAGACCGCAGATGAACGCGATGTCGACAGCGCCGGCCTGCAGCATTGAGTCGACAGTTTTATATGAGAGGCCTTTGACGAGCTCGCACGGCCGATTGAGTTTGCGCCCGATGTAGTCGACGATGTCTTCATAGACATCCACACCGTTTTCAGAAACGAAGGCGGCTGTCAGGGCGAATCGGATGGGCCGCGAGTCGGCGATTTCGCTCGGTCCCTTGTTCGGAGCGCCTGGCGCGACGGAGTCGGCCGGCTTGCCGACGTATCTAAGGCCGAGGAGGACGGCGCAGCCCAAAATCGTCAGAAACAGGAGTTTGCGCATGGACTCTCCTTTCCCTTGGCGAAAACGGTACGTTTCTAATCGTGTCGTCGGTCCGGGTCCCGACGGGCTTGAGTCGCGGTGCGCGAGCGATTCAGGTCCGAATTGCCGAAGCTTGGAATCAGGATCCCGCCACGAAAGGAGATTGGTCTGGCGCTACTTGGAACGCAACTGGCGGCATAGGCGGAACCAGGCGGATGACTGGTCTTTAGTCACAGAGACGCACCGGGAATGCCCCACTCATTGACGAGGCGCCAAGTCATCCAAGCGTCGCGCACGTTTCGGACGGTCGCCGGCCTGCCAGGCGACTCGTCGTTGAGATTTGGGACGTGGTGGTATGCTCGTCGTGTTATGCGGACGATGGTTCATTGAAAGGCGGAGGGTGCATCGGTGAAACGATTCGAGACGCAGGCGGCATATGTCCTCGGCGCGGCACTTCCTGTGCTGGAGACGGCGCGCCGAGGGACGGACTTCAGCACGATCTTCTTTTACGTTGACGACTATCTTGCCGGAGGACTGTTGTTGTGGGCGGCGATTGCCGTTACGCGGAAACATCGCTACGGACCTGCGCTGTTGGTCGGGGCGTGGGGCGTCATCTGCGGGGGGATGTATTACAGCTTCTTCGGTCAGATCGAGGGGTTCGGTCCGACGGATGTCTCGGGCTATTCGAAGTGGACCGTCGTGACGATCAAGGGCCTGATCGGGTGCGTGGCGCTGGCGGCCTGGGTTCTGTCGATGCGGCGGATGGCGACGAGTGAGAAAGCGTAATCATTGCGCGGTTGAGGCGTTGCCTTACAGGGTTTGATGGGCCGGGCGGCATGCTCACCCTTCAAGGTGAGCATGTTGAAAGGGGTTTGGGGTTTGGGCGTTGGTGGGTGAGTTGGCGGTGGATGCGTGTGCCGGCATGCTTGCCTTTGAGGGCAAGCATGGCACCCCGCGAGCGTGATGGGAAAGCGGGGGCAAGGGGAAAGAGAAAGGCCGCGGCCAGCGCGGGTGCGCTGGTCGCGGCCTTGGGTTTTCATGGGCAGTTGGTCGCCGTGTCAGGGAATCGTCGGCTGCGTGCAGGAGCCGTTCGCAACGACCGACGGCGAGCCGCCAACGAAGATATCTGAGACAGTCGTTGGATCGTTGTTGTCGTCGAGGACTGTGGCGACAACTCCAGAGCCCGACGCGCCCTGTTCCAGTGTGAGGTTGGCGCCGAGTTCCGAGAAGTCAATGTGGCCAGTTGGGCTCGTGTTCGAAATCGAATTGCCTTCGATCTTCGTGCATACGGTCGCACTGGATGTCGCCACGACCACCAGGTTAGAGATTGCCAGGGAATTCGTGCTCATCAACGTGTTGTTGAGGATGCGGGCATGGAGCGTGGGCGCGTCACCGAGGGGGCTGTTGGACGTTGAAACATATACGCAGGATGAGATACCCTGATGGGTGATCACATTGTTGTTGATTTCAACATTCATCTGGGTTGCGCCATCAGGACTCACGATGATCGTGTCTTCGGTGACGCCCGAAGCGCCGACGATACTGTTATTGTTGCGAATGAACCCGTTAACCACCGAGTTGCTTGGGGCCATGGACGACGATCTGACGGAGATGGCCGCGCCCGCGTTGTTGGTGAACGCGGTGTTGTTGTTGATGTCGAAGTTGAGATTACCGCCGTCCAACGCACTGAGCTCGATGCCTTCGTTGTTGTCAACGAAAGTGCTCATCATGGCATAGACGCTGAGCGTTGAGTTTCCGGCCGCTTCGCCCAAGATCCCTTGCGTCCTGTTATTCTCGAAGGCACATCCCGTCGCATTCACGCGGGCCGTCGCTGTGCCGCTCGTAGATATTCGGAAGCCCGCAAGGCCGTTGCTCGGGGAATTTGCCGTGTTATTGAAAACGCTATTCGCCAGCGTCAGCGATGTCAGGTCGCCGGCGTTGACGATGACCGACGCCACGTGACCCGCGCCGGTGGAACTCGTCAGCACCGAGTCATCGATGCGGCAGGTTCCCAGCAGGTTGACGAATCGCATGGCGCTTTCGTCATGGGCGTCGCCATTTCCGGACAGGGAGCAGTATTCGAGCATCAGGTCGCTGACAGTCGTGCCGATCACGCCATTGCCCTGGTTGTTGGTGATGTTCATTCGCTTGAAGTTGATGCCGCTGACGTTGTTCAGCGTGATGGCGCTGCCGCTCGTGTTCGAAATGGCGCCGCCGGAGCCGTTGGCCGTCGTACCGCCGTCGCCGTTGACGGTGAAGCTGCCCGACGTGTCGTCGAGGTCGATGCCGATGGCGGAGCCGCCTGACGACGAGACGCTTGTCAGCGTGATCGCCAGCGGCGTCTTGCCGACAGGTCCGTCGATCTTGACGGCCGTGGCGGTGCCAGTGTCGATTGTGCCGGCGTCGGTGGTCAGCATGCCCGAGTTGTCCGTGGCGACGAGACCGCGCTGATTCGACGTTGTGTTGGTGATATTGAGCGTGCCGAGGTCGATCGGGCAGGTGTTGTTCGTCAGGCTGACGGAGTCAGTGGCGGAATTCGTGATTGTCGTTGCACCGCTCACGCTCAGGCCGCTGATGCCGCCGCACTGGTTGATGCGGACGCCGTTACTGAAGCTGCCCGAGCTGGACAGCGACGTGAAGCTCACGTTGCTAAGCGTCGTGTTGCTGAGATCGATAGCGGGCGCGCCCATGGCCTCGATCGTGCCGGTCGTGATCGTGAGGAATGCGCCGGTTGAGAGGATGCCTGTCGGGCTCGGCCCGTTGGTGCGGATATCGATGTTGGCGATTGTGACGCTGCCGGCATTGTCCAGCGTGACGGCCGTGTTCTCCAGAGGACTTGTGACGCCGAGGTCAACTTGATTGTTCAGGTTGGTTTGACAACTCGCGGCGTTGTTGGCGATGCGGATACCGCCACCGCCGCCGCCGTTCTGCGTGTGGATACCCGACAGCGTGATCACGCCGCCCGTACGGTTGATCAGTTCGAGCAGTGGCCCGAATGTCAGCGCCTTCGTTGTGTTACCCGGGTACGTGACGCCGATCGAACCGCCGTCGATACGGAAGGCGGCGTCGAAAGGATCGTTAATCGCGCTGGCGAATGACGTGACTGTCAGTTGTCCCGCACAACTCACGAGATAGACGGCGTTACCCGTCGCGTTGGCGGAAGAAAGCACGTCGAATGTGCAGGCGAGCGTGCCGCCGCTGGCGACGCGAATCGCGCCACCGCTGCCGGTGATGCTGGAGTCGGAGACAGTCAGCAGGCCGACGCTGGCAGCCGCGCCGTTGCGGACGCCGTAGTCGCTGGTGTTACCGACTTCGACGCCGCGGATCGTGTTGTTGGCAGCGACGCTGATACCAATGCCGCTCCCGGCGAGGTTGGTGATCAGCGAGCGGTTCAACGCGCCGTTGGGCGCGGGGCTGGCCGTCAGCGCGCTGTGCGGCGCGAGCGTGATGCCGAGGTTGGTGAGTTCCGTCAGCAGGTCGATGCCCTGTCCGAGGAGGACCTGATTGTCTTTCAGGACGATACCGCCCGTGTAGCTGCCGATGCCCTTGTTGATGAAAATGATGTCTCCCGTATCGGGCAGTACGGAATTATTGAAATTGCTCGTATTGAGGAACGGATTGCTGAACGTACCGATGTTGCTCGACATGCCGCCGGGGTTGTTGTTGATGAACCAGATCATGTCGCTGACCGTGATCGTGACGGTCGCCGTGCTCGGCGCGTTGAAGCCGTTGTCGATCGTGTAGGTGAACGAGTCCATGCCCTCGAAGCCGGCGGGCGGCTCATATGTGAATGAGCCGTCGGCGTTGAGCGTGACGCTGCCGCCGTTGGTCGTCGTCGTGGCGACGCCGACGTTTGCGGCGTTGCCCTGGACCTCTGTGACAGTGATGAAGTCGCCTTCGTCAGCGGCGATGCCGTTGTCAGCGAAGACGCCATTGGCAGCGGCGACGTTCAGTCCCACGTTGCCGGTGCAGGTATAGGCGTCGTTGACGGCGGTCGGCGAGTCGCCGACGCTGATCGTTACCAGCGCGTCGTCGGTCATGAAGCCGTTGTCGAGGAGGTATTCGAAGGCGAATTCTCCGACAAAATCGGTATCGGGCGTGAAGCTGAAGGAACCGTCGGCATTGAGCGTGAGCGAGCCGGCCGTTCCGAACGTCACGGTATCGCCGGCATTGTTGTCAGCGACGCTGCCGCCGAGGGAACCGCCGCCGAATTTCGTGAGCGTCGCCGCCGGGTTGCCCAGCGTGTCCATCATGGCATTGGGGATGACGTTGGGAGTCATGCCGTTTGTCGCCGTGATGACGCCGTTGAGCGCGTTGACATTCGCCGTCGTGTTCAGCATCGCGATGGAGTACAGGTCGTCGTTGGCCGCGGGGCCGACGAGAACCTGGATTGTGACAGTCGCGACGTTTGAGTCGGCGGAGCCATCGTTGGCCATGTACTGGAAGCTGACGTCGGTTGTTCCGACACCGTCGTGTTCGAAGGTGAACGTGCCATCGGCGTTAAGCGTGAAGCTGGTTGCATTGGCCGGATCGGGGCCGACCTGCGTGACAGTGAGTTCCGTCAGCACGTCGTTATCGACGTCGGCGTCGTTGCCGAGCAGACCGGTGGCGACGGTGTTGATCGTCAGCGTGCCGCCCTGCGAAATCTGGTAGGTGCTGTCGTCGGTGGCGATGGGGGCGTCGTTGGCGCCGTCGATCTGAACGTTGATGTTGGCCGAGGCCATGCCTCCGTTTCCGTCGCTGATGTCGTAGGTGAACGTGTCGGTCAGCATGTCGCCGACGTTGAGGGCGTCGACCATCGTGTTGCCGTTGTCGAGCGTGTAGGTGAAGTCGCCATTGGCCGCGAGGTCGAGCGAGCCGAACATACCCATGAGCATGCCGGCGTTGGTGACAGTGATGGGATCGCCTTCGGCGTCGTCGTCGTTGGCGAGGGCGTTGCCCATTACCGTATCGGGCGCTGCGTCTTCGGTGATTGCGGGCGCGTCGTTGCTGGCAACGGGAGCGTCGTTGACGCCGGTGATCGTGATCGTGGCAGTCGCCGTGTCGGTTCCACCGTTGCCGTCGCTGATCGTGTAATCGAAAGTGACAGTCGCGCTTTCAGCGTCCCCCAGTGCCTCGAAGACGAAGAAGCCGGCCGGATCGAAGGTGAAGGAGCCGTCGGCGTTGAGCGTGAGGGCTCCACCGGCGGCGAGTCGGACGGGATTGCCGATATCCGCCGCATTGCCGTCGAGTTCCGTGACGGTCAATGCGTCACCGTCGATGTCCGAATCCGGACCATTGCCGTTGTCGTTGAGGACATTACCCATCAGCGCCGTGTCTTCATCCGTCGATGCGGCATCGTCTTGCGCGACGGGTGCGTCATTGACGGGATTGATCGTGATGTTGACAGTCGCCATGTCGCAGAGCGGCGGGTTCTCGTTGTCGCATACCTGGTATTCGAAAGAATCGGTGCCGTTGTAGTTCGCGTTGGGTGTATACGTGACGTCGCCGTTGCCGGCGTCGACGGCGATCGTTCCGTTGGCTGGACCGCTGGTGACGACGACGCTGCTGGGTTCGAGACTGCTGTCGCTGTCGGTGTCGTTATTGAGGATCGGAATGACGACGGCTGTGTCTTCGTCGGTCGTCGCCGAATCGTCGTTGGCGGTAGGCGCCTGGTTCGGCGTCGGATTGGTGCCGGGATTGGGCGTCGTGTCGCAGGCGTCGCCGATGCCGTCGTTGTCGGCGTCGGCCTGGTCGGCGTTCGCGGTATTCGGGCAGTTATCGCTTGCGTCGGCGATGCCGTCGCCGTCGGAGTCGGTCGGCGTCGGGTTGCCGCCGGGACCGGTACCGATGGTACCGCTGATGGCGTTCAGCAGAAGGAGAATGATGGCGATGACGGGGCAGATCGCGAGGCACGCGAGCCAGACGAATGCCGCGGCGAAGAATCCGCCATCAATGAATGCGGCGTTGCCGTTGGTGAGGATGTCGTGTTCGGCGGCGAGGAGTTCGGCGTTTGCCGCTATGTACGGGTTCGAGGCATCGAGATCGGCCGGGAGGATCGCCTTGGCATTGCCGCTGGGCGTCCATGTGTATCCGTTGGATGTTGTCAGTTGCGTGACGGCCTGCGTTTGCGGATCGAGATTGAGCGTGACGAACTGTCCCTGGCGACCAAACGTGAAGCTCGAAACGCTTGTGACGCCGTTGATCTCGACGTAATGCCCCGTCGCGACGCGATCCGCATCCGGGAACTGGAGTGTAAAGGAGTTGTCCGCGCGATCGATCTCGAGATGCGTAGCGCCGGCGAATTGACTGCCGCCGAGCGCCTGGGCGACGGGATGATCGCTGTCGAGTGGAATGGACTCAATCGTGTCGCCGATGGCGCCGGGGATCGTGGAATCCGGTGACACGGCGCCGTTGCCGCAGGCGACGGACCAGTAGCAGATATTGAGCGTCAGCGTGACACACAAAACGGCTTTGCAACGATAGAGTATCTCACGGGTGGACTGACGCATTCCTGAACTCCTTGGTTGATTGACCGGCCGTGAACGAGCCGGACGAGACTCTGCACTCGGGCGACACCTGAATTTTTCGATTATCCCGGTCCGCGCGTGATACATCAACACGGGTATACGCGTAGGAAGAGATTGATGGGTACAAATGCCGCACCCTGCAATGACCGGATGGCGACCCGCCGATAACAACGCGTTGCGGCGGCGGTGCGATGCGTCTGACGACGTGTCAATCGGGAATCGCCCTGAGTGGGGCTGTAGGGCGGTGTTGAAGTCGTGCATCATCGGCGTCGCAGTGCGAAACGGGCCGTGGAATCTGTGGTCGTTAGAATATGGGACATGTGCCAAGTGTTATCGATTTCAGTCAAATTGCTCAGTGTCATCAGTATGTGTCAGTCGCCGACTGGGCCCGTGGCGTATCCAGAGTTGACGGTCCATCGGGCGCCGCGAGCGCCGGCGGCGGACGCCGTCACGAGCGATTGGCCGCGATTCCTTGGCCCGGGCAATGACGCAACGTCGCCGGAAACGCGGCTGTTGTCGAAATTCCCGAAGGATGGCCCTTCAATCGTCTGGGAGATGGCGACAGGCGAAGGATATGCATCGCCCGCAATTGCGAGTGACCGACTCGTATTCATGCATCGCCTGAAGGACGACGAAGTGATCGACTGTCTTGATCCATTGACGGGCAGACGGTATTGGCGAAAGCAGTTCGAGGCGAAATACACGGATCGATACGGTTTCGGCGCAGGGCCGCGATGCAGTCCGGTCATTGATGGCGGATTCGTGTATTGCTACGGCGTGACGGGGCGGCTGACTTGTCAGACGCTGAGCGATGGCGAAGTTGTCTGGCAGACGAACACGAGCGAGAAATTCCGCGTGCCGCAGGAGTTCTTCGGCGTGGGTTCATCGCCGCTGGTTGTGGGCGATCGATTGATCGTGCAGGTCGGCGCGCCGGGTGGACCGACGGTCGTCGCGTTTGACAAGAAGACCGGCAAAGTTGAATGGCAGGCGGGGGACAAGTGGGGCGCCAGTTATGCATCGCCCGTGCCGGCGAAGATCCAGGGTGTGGACGTGGTGCTCGTGTTTGCGGGCGGAGATTCGCGCCCACCGACGGGCGGATTGTTGGTGATCGACCCGCGCGACGGGCGCGTGCGGGGTCGTTATCCGTTTCGCAGCGATAAGTACGAATCCGTCAACGCGTCATCACCCGTTTGCGTCGATGGGCGCGTGTTTATTTCGTCGTCGTATGACACGGGCGGCGTGCTGCTGTCATTCGACACGTGGTTCACGGCGAAGCCGGAATGGAAGAGTGATGCGCTAGGGGCACACTTCATGACGCCGATCGCGGTCGATGGGTACCTGTACGGCATCGACGGCATGGGCGGCGCGGACATGTCGATTGTCTGCGTTGACTTGAAGACCGGCAGACGGAAGTGGGACTGGGCGCCGGAGCTGACGGAGACGCTGCAGATTAATGGTGAGTCTCGCGAAGTGACGTCGTCGATCGGTCGCGGATCGCTGATGCGCGTGGACGGGAAGTTCCTGTGCCTGACGGAGGGTGGGCATCTGCTGTGTTTGGATCTGACGCCGAAGGGGCACAAGTTGATTTCGAGAGCTTGGTTGTTCGCGGCGAGGGAGACATGGGCGCTGCCGCCGTTGTCGCACGGGCTCCTATATGTGAATCAGAATGGGCGGGATTCGGTGCACGGGACGAATGCGCGGTTGATTTGTTATGATTTGCGGGGGGAGTAGGGCTTTTGATTTGGGGCTGTTAAAGGAAAGGAAGTCAATGTCTGTTGAAGTATGGATCGGCGCATACCTCATTGAAATGCTGTTCTGGGTTTGGATTGTTTTTCTCGGGGGCGCAGATCGAATTGAAGGATCGTTTGTCCTGGACTTTGTCTGGACGCTGTCGTCGCGAATTGATGCGGAGATGATCCGATTCGTCGGATGGATTGTCATGTTCATGACAACAGCTTGGTTTATTCTGGGTTTGTTTGTGCCGCTGGCCCGCTTGGTGTTTGAAGCAACATTGGGCTCGGGTTCGAGGCTCTGATCATGCGAGGTCAATGGGGAGTCTCGCGAAGTGACGTCGTCGATTGGGCGCGGATCGTTGATGCGCGTGGATGGGAAGTTCCTGTGCCTGACGGAGGATGGGCATCTGCTGTGGTTGGAACTGACGCCGAAGGGGCACAAGGTGGTTTCGCGGGCATGGTTGTTCGCGGCGCGGGAGACGTGGGCACTGCCACCGTTGTCGCATGGGCTCTTGTACGTGAATCAGAATGGGCGGGATTCGGTGCATGGGACGAAGGCGCGGTTGATTTGTTATGATTTGCGCGGGGAGTAAGTTCTTGGCGCGTTCTACGGTTTTCGGCTTTGCATGTTCTGCGAAATCCAGGAAAAGGGCCTGATCATGACAACTGATATTTGGTCACGATTGACCAAGGCATTTCCGCGAGTACCCGTGGGCTATCAATTCGTGGATGGGGATACGACAGACGGTGCATATACCCACGGCACTTCAATCCTGGGAATCAGTTTCACTCCGGACGATTCACTTATTGCAATTGCCGGCGGAGGGTGTATTCCGGGCGTCGACGCAACAATTCGCTTGATTGACCCCCATACGATGGCGAACGTACGCACCTTAATCGGGCATGTACATGGTATTCACGATCTCTCCTTCGACCCGGAATCGGGAATACTGGCATCGGCGAGCTTTGACTACGGCGTCTATCTTTGGAATCTGGAGTGTGAGGATGTCATCGCACTGATGGGGGGGGACGACAAGACGAAGGGCCATAGCCGGTTCATGGCGCACGGCTCGATCCTCGTGGTTGGGGAGTATGCGTATTACGGAGGGCCGCACACTCTGAGCGTGTTCGATTTGGCTAGTGCTGAACTCAGGCATCGGCTTGAGTTGGCGGATGAGAGAGGTGTTGGGGGCGTGGCGCTGTCAGCAGACTCCAAACACATTTGTCTTGGTGCACAACGCCCAGTTTATGACGATCGTTGTATGGTGATTGCTCTTGATGCGCAGACTGGAGAGATTCTTCAGCAGATTGCCCTCAAGGAACTGGAAATCGTTGACATGGCTTACATCGGTCCAAACAAGGTGCTGGCATCAGGAATCGACCATGATTCAGAAGACCTCGATTCAATGCTGGTGTCAATTGATCTCGGATCGGGCGAAGTTGTCAGAGTAGATTCTCTAGATGGGTGCAGAGTATTCATTGACGCTGGTGGGATGGGGGAGCGTGTGGTTGCTGCATCGGCATCAAATGAGCTTAGGCTGATTGGATTGCCGGATTGGACTGTCGGGTCGTCATACGCAATCGAAGCACTCAGCGAGCACGAGAGCATCTGCCGCGTCGCCTTCAATCATGGCCATAACCGGTTGGCGTTCGGTACATCAAGTGGCAGATTCGGGATTGTCAATGTCGCGGACTAACGAGTTTTGCATCACTACGTGATAAGAAACCCACTTGGTTTTCAGAAACTACAGCACGCGCTTGGCTGATGGTCCGCACTGCGGACCCTACTGCAAATGTTCTAACGACGAGGTGCAAGAATCATGGCGGCGAAAGCCAAAGATCCGACGGAAGCAATCCGGTTGAAGGCGAGTCAGTATCCCGATGTCGACAAGGGGACCGCGTGCACGCAGATGTCGTTCAAGGCGTGCGGCAAGGGGTTTCTCTACATCGGTGAGCAGGGCGGTCGCTACAAGGCGATGTTCAAGCTGAAGGACTCAATCCCAGAGGCGCAGAAGCTGGCCGCAAATGCGCCGGAGGACTTCCAGGTCGGGTCTGGCGGCTACGTGACGGCGCGGTTCAGCGCAGAAAAGCCGATGGCGAAGAAACTGTGGATGGCGTGGCTGGACGAGAGCCATGCGCTGGCTGTTGCGGGCGGGGCGGGGAAGAAGAATAGCGCGGCGAAGAAGACCGCCAATAAGAAGGTGACGAAGAAAAAGGCTGCGAAGAAGGCTGCGAAGCGGTAGGGAGTTCGGAATCAGATTGCGAGCGGGTGCCATGCTCCCCCCTCAAAGGGGAGCATGCGGCCGCGGTGTGTGTTCGAGGCTTCGCGACGATGTTGACGTCGGCGCGCTCGCTCATGCTTGCCTTTGAGGACGAGGCTGTCCGGGAATTCGAGTGAGGATTTCGGATTTGCAGAACCGTCGTAATCGCCAGTGTTTCCAAGGCCAACACAGCTCCGAAGGAGCGACAGTTTTTAGCCACGGGTGGAGCGGAGACCGCATAGCGGTCGGAGCGAAACCCGTGGTTAGCGTTCTTCCTCGGGTTTAGCCCTGAAAGGGCGACACAATTCCCGGACAGTCTCGCCTTTGAGGCAAGCATGGCACCGGCGGGGGTAGGCATGGCACTTCCCGGCATCGAGACAATGAAGTCCGCAGCCATCCTGTGCGGCATGTCCAGACAGAGGCGCTGTGTTCTCGCGGCGGATGGGAGGGCGTTGAACGCATTCGCGAGGCTCGTCACGCTGGGGACAGCGAGGCTCGGAATGTCCTGTCACGCTGGGGACAGCTCGGCTCTGAATGTCCTGTCACGCTGGGGACAGCGAGGCTCGGAAATTCTGCGCGCCGTGTCGATCCATGCCGTTGTTGGACATCGTGACGTTCCTCAGAGACTGAGCCGGCGATCGAATCGACTGCAATGGCTCGACGTGATCAGGAGACCCAAGAGCCCAACGCGGTCAGCTTCAGGCCATCGACGGCTTTCGTGCATTGAATCAACTGGCCCATGCCGCTCAAGGGGCCCTCGAGCGATCCCATGTGGATATCGTATCCCTCAACCGTCTTTCGGATAAATGCGATCGGTGCGTTGCTGTCCACTTTGTTGTCAGGTATTGAAGTCTTTGACGCTTCAGGCATGCTCGGTTCGGCGCGGACGAAGTCAATGATCTCGATGAGTTCGGCTTCCGTGAGTTCGTCCTGTGAAGGGAATGGCAGCAGGCTGCCTTTAGGAATATCGAGGCTTCCATTGAATGGGGATTCGGCGGTCGAGACCTGGCAATAGGTTGAGAGACGGTGTTCGATGGGTGGTTTGTTCGTGTCGTACTTCGTCGCCTCAATGAGTGCCTTCCTGGTGTCCTCCCACGCAGTATCGATGGTGAAGCACGAGCCATACCGAATCCGATCAGTCCGTCGATCGGGTGTGAAGTAAATGGTCACGGCAATGGTCGGCTTGTCGTCGTGGATTTGATTGCGCATCGCGCGGATGAACCACACGCGCGAGCCCTTCGGTGTGATCGACTCGGCCTCTGCGAGTATTTCGCGGATCTGCTGATCGGAGAGGGGTTGGTCGACGAAGCGGCCGGTGTTGACGACGGGAATGCTCAGGCGTCGGACCTCGGACATCGTATGCGTCGTCGCGGATCGATGTTCTGGCTGGCGATCGGGCTCGCCGCTCGTCGCGTTTGGTGTCAGTGTGTCATGATGCTCCACGGCCGCCGCCTCTGGGGCTTGTGTTGATGTGCGATTTACCTGATGACAGGCTGCAAGCGTCAGGCAGGGGGCAAGCAGTACCGTTGCCTTGAGTCGATTGACGATTTGCCCGGACGATCGAGCTTTTCGCGACGTTCTCATTGTTCCGGCCATGATTCACGACTCCTACTTTGGGAATGTGGGCATTCATCGTAGTCGTGTACGGCGCGAAGTTAAAGTGGTTGCACCATCAGACTCGAATTCCCGCCGCGTGGCATGCGCCCCCTCCAAGGGGAGCATGCAGGCAAGTCAATTCGCCTCTCAATGGTCGTTTTGAGGGCGAGATGTCACTCGGCTTCGGCATGCTTGTCTTTGGGGTGAGCATGGCGCCCGGCATTGGAATTCGCATTGTTCAAGAAGTCTTCTGACGTCTTGACGAGTTCACATTCTCGCCCTTATGCGCAAGCCTGACATCCGGCTGGACTCGGCCGGCGCTATTGCGGATCCTCATACCTTGGTTCGCGACCTGCCAGAAAGATCACGCGAATGCCTGCTGTACTTCGCGGGGGAACGTGAAGTGAGCTTGAGCGCCTGCTCCTGTTGGGGGGAGGTCCCGAAGACGCGGGCCGTTGTCGTTGGGTGTCATAGCAATGGCAGTTGGCCGCTGAACCGGCCGGGCAAAATCCCGCCACGCAAGCGTCCAATCGTGTTTAGGAATTACTCTGACGCTTGCGGATGCAAATGGTTTGGCACATTTGCAGCTCGGCTCAATCACTCATGAATATGGAACCCCAATGGCGTTGCCTTGCTTGGGGCATTGAATTCGGCGTGAGTGGATCATATGCGCGGGATTGAATCACAACGTTGCGATCTTGCTGCATACCTCTAGCAAAAAACCGAATGAAACCACTGGCGTCATTGCCTGCCAGCGTGTATGTTTTAAGTGAACTCGGGAAGGTGAGTGGCAGACAAGCAAGAGTGGTTGCGCCCATAAGGCGTCGAGAGAATCCATCTCATGGCGCCGCTTGCGCATGCCTTGGATTTCGGGTCGCGTCCATGCAACTTGCGAATAAGCCCGCGACGCGTCGTGTGATCATTGCGCGCCTTTGCAGTCGGTGGGTTTCCACTGCACGTGCGTCATGCAGAGCGCTGAATTGCGCTCCGCGACGTCGCTGGAGGTGTATTGTCTGACAAGTGTCAGCGGGTGACGTACGACGCGGCCGGGCCTTGCCGTGTTGTGTCTGTTAGACGTTGGATTGTCTAAAGGTCTCATGTTTTTAAGGAGGAAAATGATGTTGATCAGCAAGTGGCAAATTGCGGCGGCAGTTGTCATACTGGGAGGATCTATTGCAATGGCGGATCCGCCGCTACCGGAGGCACGGATCGGGTACATCACTGGCTGGGACATCGTGATTATCGCGAGTGGTGATTGGGACGAAGTGAGCGGAGAGGGCGATCCAGGCTTCAGCGAGGATGCACAATACTACTACGTACGTGAGGAAAGTGACGAGAAATGGACGGCGCTGCTTTTCAATCTCGACAACGATGAGTGGAAGCTGAAAGTGACTAATCAAGAAGCCACGCGAACACTCGACTTTTTCGGCTTCCCGTGGGAGAACGCGCTCAAGCCGCTGCACCCAACGGGGGATACAGATCTGGATGACAACATCGGGTTCGGGACGTTCGGTGCCGGAGTGGCGAAGCGCACGGAATACCATCCGAACAATGGGAGTTTCATGTTTGCCGAAGGCAGCTTTCCTTCCGGTCTGGTCAGCTATCCGGGGGGCTATTTCGCGCCCTTCGTGATCGTGGCCGATGACGACTACGCGCGCATCGTCTATGCGACGGATTGGCCGCCCGTCAAGCTGCAACCGAATCTGCGCAAGAACGGGGCGCACATCTTTTTCATGGACATTGCGTTGGCGGAGGGTGAGTCCGCGTCGCGCTCGATCGTCGTCAAGACAGTCGAGAGTTCGGGCGCAGGAGATATTCCCTGGTACAATGCGGCGCTGGAATACAGAAATTGGCTTCGCGGGAAGATGACGACGGCGGGCACCTATCCAGTGGAATACAACGACTGGATGGAAGAGAGTCAGGGATTCCTGAACATGCCATTGATGAATGTCCCCTCCGCAAATCTTGCCGCTGGCTATGTGTATGACAAGTGGGAGGCGGTTCGGGACGACCTGAACTTCGTGCTGTGCTGGGGACAGATGTCGAGTCATAACGGTGGATGCTGCGATCTCAATCAGTCCATGAATTCTCGGTACACGGCGACCGATGCATTCGGGACGGGGAAGGACATATTCACGTTCGTCAACGCCGTGCAGTCCTACGGCCAGCACATCGGCTTCTATTCGAGGTCTCAGGACTATGCGAATACGTTGACGGCGACCAACCAGGAGTGGTGGGCCGACTGGCTGGATACGCAGCGAGAAACGTGGGGCGCCGACGCCTACTACCTGGATGTGCTCGGCGCTACTTATCATGGTGATCCGTCGACGATCGTCGATCGGTTTTCCCAGACCTGGTCGGTTAACTCCGGGACCAATTCGCTGGGCTTCGATGGCGTCACGACGGACGCCGGCCCCGACTCAGTCATTGAGGGCGTCGTCGACATTTACCCGGCTGCGTACCTGGTGAGCGGTTTTCTCGGAGTCGATGATTATCACGTCAGCGGTGGTGTGACGTACGAAACGCATACCGGCGGCCCCGATTTTACGCTGGCGAACCTGCAGTCGGATACCAGTACCTCCTACTTCAGCCCGAGCCAGGCCATCTTTTTCCCGAGGCTCGCGACGGTCGTCTTGAACGATCGAATCTTCTTCAACGGCGATTCCAACGGCGGCTATTCGATGCTCCGCGACAGGAACTACCGGAACACCTTGGGGACGCCGGACGACTATTACAACTTCTGGATCGAGCGAAATTGTTTTCTGCTCGGGCACCGATTTGATATCCAGCATGAGGTCCTGATGGACTACTCGACGCCGAATCCTGTTTTCTACGAGATTCTTTCCTTGCGCGACGATCATTATTGGTGGAAGCGCAAGATGCGCTATCAAGACGAAGACGGACTGACGAACGTCGATGGATCGCTGCGAGTCCGACGGTTCGAAGATCAGAACGGCGCCAGCGTCTTCGCGGTCGAGTGGTGGGGCTTCGACGCGGGGAATATTCCCAGCCCGTTGCCGACATTTACCTATGATTCAATCACCTATGACGCACCCGAGGCGGCGTTCGGTATTGTCGAGACGGCGTGGAACTACGACGACACAAGCCCCTGCGATTCCAATTCCAATGGCATCCCCGATTATGCGGAGTCGAGTGATTGTCTCTATGACATATGGACCGACGGCGTGGTCGATAGCTATGACGAGGGCCTCATCACGTGGTGGATCACATCGTGCGGCCCGCCGAACTACCTCAGTCTTTTTGACTTCAACTGTGATGGTTGCATTGACTATGATGACCAGGCGCTGATCACGGCGCGGATCGGCGGTTCCTGTCCGTAAGCGCTTTTTGTCGCGCCGGGGGACGGCAGGGCACAATTGAGGTGAACAAAGAAGCCCGCGGCAAACCTGCCGCGGGCTTTGTTATTCGTGAGTTAATCGTCGTTTGATGTGGGTTTGCGCCTTCGCCTACTCCTCCATCTTTGCATCGCCGCGGGCGAAGATGCTCGCGACGTAGTTCAGCACGTCCGTCGCGCTCTGCTCGTTGTAGCCGAAGTACTTGATGAGCCGCTGCTTGACGACGTCGATCTTCGCCTGCGTTTCGTCGTCGACCACGCCGCTGACGACGTTCTTGAGCTTGATCGTGTCGCGCTGGTCTTCGAAGAGCTTCAGTTCGAGGGCCTTCTGCAGGCGTGCGTTCGTGTTGTACTCGAACTTCTTGCCGTCGAGCGACAGGGCCCCGATGTAGTTCATGATCTCCTGGCGGAAATCGTCCTTGCGAGAATCGGGGATGTCGATCTTCTCTTCGATCGAGCGCATCAGCCGCTCATCCGGTTCCTCGTCGCGACCGGTGTACTTGTTCCGCACCTTTTCGCGTTGCGTGTAGGCGCGGACGTTTTCGATGTAGTTCGCGGCGAGGCGCTTGATGGAATCCTCGTCGGCGCTGATGGCCCGCTGGACCTCGCTTTTGAGGATGTCCTCGTACTCCTCGCGCACAACGTTGAGCAGTTCGCGATATTCCTTCTTGAGCTCCTCGTCGGACAACAGCGAGTGGTGCGACATGCCGAGTTCGAGCTCGTTCATGACCATGAACGGGTTGATGCCCTTCTCGCGGATCGCCTGGTCGCTGACGAGCGAATTGGAGATCTTGTCCTGAATGTAGCGCGGGCTGATGCCCTGCATGCCCTCGCGCGGGGCCTCTTCGACGAGTTCCTTCACGGAATCCTCGGTGTAACCCGGGATGCTCTTGCCGTTGTAGAGCTTGAGCTTCTGTAAGCGCGTCAGGCCCGCCTTCTTGGGTTCTTCGAGCCGCGTGAGGACGGCCCACATGGAGGCGGTCTCAATCGTGTGCGGTGCAATATGAATGCCGCGCACGCGATCCTTGTTGAAGTCCTTCTCATAGATCTTGATTTCGTCGGAAAGGACGACGTTGTAGGGCACGTCGATCTTGATGGTTCGATCGCGGAAGGCTTCCATCAGTTCGTTGTTCTGAAGCTTGCGATACTCGGGCTCGTTCGTGTGGCCGATGATGACTTCGTCGATGTGCGTCTGAGCGAATTTCTTCGGCTTGATGAGGTGTTCCTGCGACGCACCGAGGAGGTCGTAGAGGAATGCTACGTCGAGCTTGAGGACTTCGATGAACTCGATGATGCCGCGATTGGCGATGTTGAGTTCGCCGTCGAAGTTGAACGCCCGCGGGTCGGAGTCGGAGCCGTACTCGGCGATCTTCCGGAAGTTGATGTCGCCCGTGAGTTCCGTCGAGTCCTGGTTCTTTTCGTCCTTGGGCTGGAAGGTGCCGATGCCCTTGCGATCCTTTTCGCTGACGATGAAGCGTCGGACGACGACGTGATCGAGGACCTTCCGCCAGTCTCCGTCGTATCGTTTGAGCAGGTCGTCATAGGTCTTGCGGCAGAACGGATCGAGATCGCCCTCGACGATGATGCGCTGCTCCGGCGGCAGGCTCTCGTTCAGCATGGCGATGATGTCCTTTCGAGCCGCCCGCGGAATGAGCCGCAACGGCTCTTCGTGCATCGGGCAGTCGACGATTTCGGTCTCGCCGTCCTTTTCGAGTTTCCAGGAGAAGGTGAACATCGCGCCGTCGTCGCTGCGCGTGTAGTATTCGAGGCCCTTTTTCAGCAGGCGGCAGATCGTCGACTTGGCGGAGCCGACGGGACCGTGGAGGAGCAGGATGCGGCGTTCCGTGCCGTATCCCTGTGCGGCGGACTTGAAGAAGTCCACAAGCGACATGAGGGGCTTTTCGAGACCGAAGATGCCGTCGGCGCCGTCGTCGATCGGGTCGGCGAAGAACTTATAGCGAACGAATTCGTGTCGGAGTTTGGTGTAGCGCTCGACGCCGAAGTGGAGGATCATGTCGTAGATGCGCTGAAATGCATTGCGCGCGACGCGGGGGTTCTTCGTGACCATATCCAGATAGTCGTCGAAGGTCCCTTCCCAGTGCTCGTCGCGAAAGCTCTTTGCATCCAGTCGCTTACTGACGGCTTCGTAAATGGCTTCCTTGCTGGCCATAATGATCATCTCCTGGTTCGCGCGACGCCACGTCGCCGCGCCGGTATCGAGTTTCCGGGCGTGCCTGCTGAATTATTGATCGGTCGGTTTGACGGTTCCCGCAGCAAAAAGGCTCGACGGAATCTCATTTAATGATATCGGACGTCTGCATGAAATTCAAGCGGTGAATCGCGCATAAGTGTTTGATTGTTCGTGAGATAGACGAGTATTGAGCAGACGTCGCCGGTGCTGATCCGGCAGGTTGGCGTTTGGAAAGACGGTCATCGCATGCTTCCTGGAGCGCGATGCCGTTTTGCGCGTTTGGCGGGCGTCGGCGTGAGTCGACGCGTCAGGAGCGGGTCGGCTGCATGGCGATGCCGAGCAGGAGAACCGCGGCGCCCACGCCGAGACACAGGCCAGGGTGGCAGAGCATCAAGTCCGCATGCGGCAGCCAGTCGATGCCGGTCGCCGCGGCGAGCGGTCCCATGTAACAGACCATGCCCGACGCCACTGAAAGGACGACTCCCAGGATCATCATCGCGAGCGTTACAAGATTCATCTCACCACTCCCCTTTGTACTTACCCCTGCGTCGCCACCCCCTGGCGACGGGAGGAGAAGGTTCCACGCAGCGTGCCACGGGCGGCGCATGCGACCGAGTCTGCGACGATAGCGATAATCGACTTGCAGCGGCGGCTCAATGGCTGGTTTGCCATTCGGACGCTTCCGACTATCGGCCATGGCAATCGGCGTTGGGGAGATGTGCCCGAGCGTGGCAGTATTGCTCACCTGAAAATTGGGCACGATGCGTCGGAATTGTGTCGGCTGGGGAAGATGGTGAAAGGGCGAAGGCGACGCCGTCAGTTATCGCAGCATGGGGGCGGCCAGCCTTGGCGCATGCGCGTGTCGTTTCGTTGTTCCAGTTGTTCACTGATGGACTTGAGCATCTTGATCAGCTGGCAGGCTCGTTTTCGGACACACGGCTCCGACAGGAACTTCTGCTTGACGCAACATGACTCAAAGAGGGAAAACGCAAGCAAGTCTGCCACTTCAGACAATTGCAGGTTCGCGCATTCGAAGATCGCCTTCCAGTTGGCGTTTTGCGCGACGGCGCTGAGCGGCTTCGAATAGACAAGTTGCCGGAGTGCGGCCAGCAACTCGCAAGTCGTGTTGGGTGGAGGTTCGATCGGTTTGATCGGTTCAAGTGCGGCGCGACGATACCGCTTTTCGACATCTTCGTGTTGCACGCGAGCGCGATCAATGCCCCGAATCAGAAGGTTGTATCGACCGCCGCAGAGTTCTTCGCACTTCATGACGCTGCCGACGCAGACGACGGGATAGATCGGGGCTTCCAGCGTGTGGTAGCTCGACTCGAATCCGTCGTCCAACAGTGCCATCGCGATCAGTCGATTACCGCGCAGGGCGTCGGCGACCATCGAGCGATATCGCGGCTCAAAGACGTGAAGCGGGACGACGGCCTTGGGAAACAAGACCACGTTCGGCAGTGGAAACACGGGAATGAGCTGTGAATAGTCGATCAAACCCGCCAAGGACGATAGACCTCTGAACGTATCAATCATGCGACTTCAGACAAGCGAAGCAGGGCTTCGGCACTCCATGGGAATCATAGCAGAGCGTGACTTGATTTGCATTGAGATTCGCCTATTTGACGGATCGGCGAACGGGCGTTCGGTCGGGCTGCGATTTGCATGTAACGCCTCGCAAGGGAATGCTCCGCGATCGGCGGCGTTTGCCGATTCGACCCAAGGCCGTCATCATTCCGTCGATGACGGATCACGGCAGACACATGACGACGGTTGTCGGAATCGACGAGGCGGGATACGGCCCGATTCTCGGTCCGCTCGTGGTCAGTGCGGTCGCCTTCGAGGTGCCGTCGGAACAGGCAAATTGTTGTCTCTGGGAGACCTTGCGACAGGTCGTGTCCGACAAGGCCTCAGCCCGCGACAATCGCCTGCCGGTCATGGACAGCAAGAAGCTCTACTCCCGAAAGGACGGGCTCGGCCGACTGGAGCGGACGGCACTGGTCCTGGCGGGGGCAACGTGCGAGGACGGCGCCGCTGACCGTGAAGCGGCGCTGCTGAAACGGCTCTGCCCGACGGCGGACATGCTGGCCGAATATCCGTGGTATTCAGCGTGCGACCGATCGTTGCCGCTGGAGGCCGATTCGGGCGGCGTCCGAATCGCGACGACGCAGTTTCGCCGCGGACTCGCGGAGTCGAATGTTCGACTGGCCTGGGCCCGCTCGGAGATTCTGCCGGAGGGACATTTCAACGAGCAGGTCGAGCGCACGCGAAACAAGGCGGCCGTTTCATTCACGATGGTGTTGCGGCTGATCCACGAAGCCGCGCGGTGCGCGAAGACGCGCAACGTTCGCTTTCTGATCGATCGGCAGGGCGGTCGGGATCATTACGGCCCCTTGTTGATGCGATCGTTCGAAGAGCGAAAGCTGAAGATTCACGACGAGTCGGACGGTGAGAGCGTCTATTCGCTCATCGCCGGCGATTCGACATGGCGCGTGGAGTTTCGAAAATCCGGCGATTCGCAACACTTGCCGATCGCGGCGGCGAGCATCATCAGCAAATACGTTCGCGAGCTGCTCATGGGACGGTTCAACGCTTGGTGGGCGAATCATGTCGACGCGTTGCAACCGACGGCGGGTTATTACACGGACGGCATGCGCTTCCTGCGCGACATTGCGCCGAGCGTGCGGAAACTGGGAATACAGAAGGCACGGCTCGTGCGATCGAGATAGTTTCAGCCGACATCAATGTCACGTCAGCAATGCGGCGATTTCAAGTATTGATATGTCCAAACCTGCCTGGCTACAGAACTGGCTCGAACGTCACCAGAACCCCGTCAGCTTCTGGCTGCACATGATCGGGATACCTCTGACGATCGCGGCGATTCCGTTGGCGATCGTGCAGTTGGTGAATGATCAGTGGGGCTTGTGGTGGCGACCGGTAGCGCTGATTTTCGGCGGCTATTTCCTGCAATGGGTCGGGCATTTGATCGAGGGCAACGACATGGGGGAGTTGATCCTCATCAAGAAGTGGCGCGGCAAGCCGTATGTGGCAATTGCGCCGCAGTATCGGCGGGATGAGGCGGAGTAGTGCGGATGTTTGCAGCAGGAAGGAACTCCTGCAGAGTGGAGCGCGAGAGAGGAATCTCGCACCGGCGATACGCCGGCTACGCGAGCATGCGTGCCTTTAGGGGCGAGGCTGTCCGGGAATTCGTCCCCTTCGAACTTCGCACTCGAAATCGACTTTCGCCCGGAGGGCGTGCGGTCATTGCCAGGGATTTCAGTCCCTGGGTGACAAGTTCGATTGACAATTGCCGCCCGGAAGGGCGGACGTCGCGCTCACGCGCGTCCTCCGGACGCCATGTACGTTACGCCATAACAAGACCGGGGATTGAAATCCCCGGCTATGTTCGTGCGCCCTCCGGGCGAAATGCGACGCAATTTGCGGTAGCGACGATCTCTGAAACCCGGACAGTCTCGCCTTCTTGGGCAAGCACGGCACCGAGCAATGCACTCGGCGATTGTCGGGGCGATGACCCGACCCACTCCGTCTAAATCCATTGCAGGAACCGACGCAGTACCATTTGCATCACGGGACTAGCGTCGTCACGCAGATTCGACTTTAGCGCGAGTCGAACCAATCGTCTGTCGATTCGAGTGCATGTCGCAACAATGACCAGCCGGCATCCGGCAAAAATCAGTACGGGATAAAGAAGGACCGCCGCGCCGCACAAGAGAAACGTGGCGACATGGATGACAATGTCCACGGTATCGTGCCAGTATCCGGCCTTATCGACCCAAATGTCCGACGGCTCGTATCCGCTTGCATTAACGGCGGCCAGAGCGATGAAATACGCCCAGATAAGGAATGGAGATACTGTCACGACCATGGAAAGACAGAGAAATTCCAAGAGACGTCTGACCTTCCTGATTTCCTTCCTGGCGGAATTGTGAATCAACCGCGGCCCTCCAATCGCAACCGTATTCTAGGCGACGAGTGCATCTGCTGAGGTTTGAAATTCGTCCGATCTTTGGAATCGCTCGTGGATCGCCAGGCGGTTGGGCATTTTCAGGAACGGATTCCTGCGGGGAGGTTGTACCAGAGAGGAATTTCGTACGAGCGATATACTGTCCATGCGATTCCATCATCACGATCTTACCAGCGAAAGTGGTGAGCCCCCCGGCCGACCTTTACGTTGAAGGAAACCGTCAGCAATGATACCGATGACAACGATCATTAGGGCAAATGGGATGTTCCTGCTGATCTTCCCCGTCGTCATTGTCATTGCAGTCATCTGGTATTGCGAATACCGACGTATTGTTCGGGCATCGCGTTCTCGTGCATCTCACGGATTACACGGCGAACGCACCTATCTGAGGGGAGTGGTGTTCGCCGTTCTTCTTGGACTCTGCCCCCTCTGGACATGGTACGGTGTGTTCCTCGCATCCGGGTTCGACTGGCGACAATATGACGCGGCTTCGTTCAAGCTCGACGAGCACATTCTTATGGACCACGAGCGCCGCAAAGTGGGAACGACGATCGTTGATGACCCTTCTGATATTGAACAAATCCTCGGCGCTGCCGAGGGAATAGAAGCGGGGCCCGGAATCAATCACGAAAGTGCCCTCAATGGCTCGCGTTCGTTCGTCATTCGCCTCTGTGATTCTTCAGGGACCGAAAGCCCCTATTGGATATCGATATATCTTGGGCCCGATGGCAAGCCCTACAGCGAATATCGTGACCACCTCCTGGAAATTGGGTTGGACGACAGCAGTTGGAACTTGGGCGTGTATCAATCCGATACGCTCGCAAGGATCGTCAGACAGCACTTGAACCGCGCAGGTGCAGAGCCGCGACCGTGAGGGAGCGGTACCAGCGTAAGCGGGTGAAGCACGCCAATATTCAATGGAGACTCGACGCTCTGTGAATTACCGGATAGTCCGGCCTTTGAGGGCAAGCATGGTACCCGGCGGCGAAATCGAGATTGATTGGCGTGCCAGCCGAGGAAGCTGCACGCGGATGTCCAGTCGTCCATCAACCCCCGCTGTCCGGGTCGTCTTTCATATCGCCGGCAGACACGTCGAAGGCTCTCAACATCATCGCCCCGAACCATGCGGGCCACCGCTTTTCTCCAATTACGCAGATTAACTCCTGCCGAAGCTTGGGGCCATCCGCGCCACGAAAACGACTGTACGCCCCTGACAATGCGGCGAAACCAATCAACGACACCCCCAGGCCGATCACCACTGGACCTAATCCAAGAATCAGAAAAAGTGGAAATGCCATGTGGAAAGAATCGTCGCGTTCGGAAGGCGTATCCCGACGTGTCGTATCGAACCCCAGGGCGGAGTACACATCTGTTCGCAGTGGTTCACATGACAGGATCCAATACACACTTGCAGAGAACCAGATCGCCATCACCAATCCAAAAATAGTCAAGGCAATCAATTCGTCACGGCCCACGGTTTGCTTCAAGTCACACAGCTCCTCGTGTGTTACGGCACATACGCATTCCAAACGTGACACTCAGCTTTTCGTCCCGGGCATCAAGAACACAATGATACCGCGCCGTGCGTCGGAGTGGCCCGTCTCCGTCTCAGGTTGAGTAAATTCCGGATTACGCGAATAGTTCGCAGGAAGGGGTTCCTGCGGGAGGGGGACAAGAGGGGATTTTCGTAACAACGATACGCCGGCTACGCGAGCATGCTTGCCTTTGAGGGCAAGCACGGCACCCGGCTGAATGCGACGGCTGGCCCGCTTAGTCGTGGTGGGCACGGCCCACCCTACAACTGACGATTGTCGGGTCGATGACCCGACCTACGCGTCTTCGTCGGTGTCGTCGCCATTGAACAGCGGGCCGGCTTCGCCGTTTGCGTTATCCAGAACGACTGTGTTTTCGCCGAATTCCGCATCTTCCTCCGACGCCTTGCGTCGGCCTTTCGCGCCGATGAGTTCGACCTGTTCGTCTGCGCGAGCCGTGACGCGTTGCGCGACAACCATCAGATCCTCGGCGATCGTCTTGGCGCTGAGGTCCGGGTTGATCGCTTCACACGCGGCGGCGACTTCGGCGATGTAGCGACCGAAGATGTTGCGGCGATCGGCTTCGTACTTCTGCTTGCGGCGGCGATTCAGGTAAGCGCTCAGTTTGCGGGCACAGTCCTGAACGGCGAGTTTGATCTCTTTGCGAATCTCGTCGTAGTCGGCGATCGCTTCCTTGCCTTCGCTCGTGAAGGGCACCCAAACGCTCGCCATGTGCACGAAGATCGCCAGAGGCCCCACGGGCAGATTGCCCGACGGTTGGGATAGACCGTAGCGGCGCCAGTCGACGTCCACGACGCTCTTCTGGATGCAGCACCCCGACGCCTGGTAGAGCAGCGGCACGCGATTGGCGAATCGCATGAGTTTGGCGGGGCTCGGGCCGCGTGACTGCTTGACCACTTTGCCGCGGCGGACGCGCGATTCGTTTGTCGGTTCCTCTTCCTTGTCTTCCGTCGGATCGGGGCCGAGTTCGCCGCCGAAGGCGAGGCCCGCCTCGATCTGGAACGGATTGCCGCGATAAACGCTCGGCGGTCGGCTCGACGCCGTAAAGAACTCGGCGCGAACGCCCTTGAGCAGGCCCGCGAGAATCTGTTCGGGACCGATCGGCGAGAGGCAGTTCGTCGCCGGCGGTCGGATATTCGTTTCCTGCATCGCCTTGTAAAGCGTCTCGGCTTCGTGCGTACCGACGCGCGTCGGGTTTGCACGCGGGCCGACTTTCGCCGCCTTGCAGATGGAGGCCGCCGTCGCCGGGCTGACGCGGCTGAATTCCGAGGAGAGAAACTGCGAGACAGTCTTCGCGCTCGTGTCCTTGAGCATCTTGATGAGGACGCCGAGCTCGATGCCGTATGGATGCGGCTTGATCTCCTGCACGGGGTCCGGGGCGGTCTCTGTACCTCGCGGGAACTCGACCAGCGTGCCTGCCGGATCGACGAACGAGAACTGTGCGTGCGGATTGCCGATGGCAGTCAGTTCGAGGTACTCATCGACCGACGCGCGTCCCTTCAGATAGTTGGCGACGAGTTCGATCGTGACTTCCGTACCGTGATCCCAATCGACATTGACAGTCTTGTCTTTGACGATGTTCGGCTTGTTGCCCTTCGTGTCGATCTGGAGTTCGTAGTAGTGAGCCTCGCTGCGCTTGCCCGTTCGCGATGTGATCTTGACGCTCTTGCCTGTCGTAAGGAGACCGTACATGCCGGCGGCGGAGATGCCGATGCCCTGCTGGCCGCGGCTCATCTTGAGTCGATGGAACTTCGAGCCGTATAGCAGCTTGCCGAAGATATTGGGGATCTGCTGCTTGACGATGCCGGGTCCGTTGTCGCGGATCGTGACGGCGAAACGCTCGTTATCCGTCTGCGCGATCTTGACGTGAATGTCCGGGAGGATGCCGGCTTCTTCGCAGGCGTCGAGACTGTTGTCGACGGCTTCCTTGACCGTTGTGAGCAGGGCTTTGCGCTTGTTGTCGAAACCGAGCAGGTGCCGGTTCTTGGCGAAGAACTCGGAGACGGAGATCTCGCGCTGAGCCTTGGACATCGATTCCGCCGTTGCGAAGGCGCGCTTCTTCGGAGCGGCGTCCTGCGAGGCGGACTTCGTCGAGCGTTTCTTCGTGGACTTCTTTCCGGACGACTTTCTCGTCGGCTTGGGCATTTCCGGCTCCGGGGGCGTAATTCGGGCGCTCGCGGGCTTTGTGTCCCCGAACGTAAAGGTCATCTGATCTTCTTCGATGCTCCGGCGTGCGGCAGGTTGGCTCTTGATCGTGGTCATCCGTGACACCTCTGGCAGGTCCGATACGTCCTTGTCGGCGTGAAATGGTATCGGGATGAAGGGCGGGAACAAGGCGCGGGCCTCAGGCCCCGGAAATCGACTTGTGAGTTACTCGGAGTCGTTTTCCGGACGATGGCGTCCGAGGTTGCTGCACCCGGCCGAGTGCCTCGGGCCGCGGACTCCGCGGGCAACGTCCGCCGTTTCTGCGCGAGCCTATCGGCCTCGTCTCGAAGATGAACTAGCGCGTTTGGGCAGTCGATAGTCCTAACGAGGTCGGTCGTGCCGGCTCGTCATGAATCGTCGACGCTTGGAGCGTGTCGTTATGAAACGGATTTTCGGACGCCGACGCATGAGCCCGGCTGAGGCAGCGGCGCTTTATCGCGAGGGGCTCGCCGCATTCGAGGCGAGCGATTACGAACGCGCCATCGCCCAGTTGTCACAGATCGACGACAGCTGCTCGGTCAGCAGCACGTTGGCCAAATTCTACCTGGGGCAGTCGCATCTCAAGTTCGGCATCGAACTCATGAACGCCGGCAAGCATGTCGTCGCCGTTCATCACTTCAACTCGGCTCGTCGGCTGAATCCCGACGCCGCCGGCCTGTCGAGGTATCTGGCAACGTGCTACGCGGCGCAGCGGAAGTTCGACATGGCCGCCGACGAATTGGATCGATCGCCGGACGCCGACGTCGATGCGTCGACGCAGGCGATTCGGCTGGCCCACGCGATGGCCCGCAACGGTCAGATACAGAACGGTATTGAGACACTCATCAAGGCCATCGACGACGCGCCGCATCGAATCGACGTGCGTCGTCATCTCGGAATGATGTATGCGGCGGCAGAGCAATACGTCGATGCCGTCTGCGTATTCCAGGAAGCCGTCGACCTGGCGCCGCTGGACGCCGAACTGCGCCGAAGTTTCGGGATGGCGCTTGCCGCGTCTGAAGATCATGCCGAGGCGGCCGAGCATCTGGCGATTGCAATGAAGCTTCGACCGAACGACGCCTATCTCGGCATGCTCCTCGCGATGGCGATGGAAGCCGGGCGAACGACGTGCGTCAAGGTTCGAATCGACCCGGAAACAGACAACCTCACGCCGACGGACGATCGATCGATCGACTCGCTGAGCGAGCTCATCGTCAGCGAGCCGGACTTCGTCGAGGCGTTCCTGGCGTTGCCGCAAACGGGCGTGGACGACGACATCTTCTCGCTGATGGCCGGCGTTCTGGAGCGTGCCCTGGCGTCGCATCCGGAATTCGCCGATCTGCATTACCACTGCGCCCGCGTCTATCAACGGCTCGGCCGCACGGACGATGCGATCGATCAGGCGAATCGCGCTGTCGAAATCAACCCGCGATACGTCCAGGCCCTGATTCAACTCGGGCAACTGTATGCAAGTCGCGATGACGCGCTGGAGGCGCGGGAGCGACTCGGACAGGCGATTCTCTTCGGGGGCGACTATCCCGACGTGCACTATCTGCTTGGTGAACTGTATCGGAAAGAAGGCGACCGTCGAAACGCAGCGGACTCGTATCGCCGGGCACTGGCGATCAACGAACACTATGGCCGGGCGCGGGAAGCACTGGCGATCGTGTCGAGTGACGAATGGGGGGGGGAAGTGGGATGAGCTATCTGCTCGAAGTATTCGGTCGCGGTCTGCTCGCCGATTTGATCGGCGCGTTCGCAGACGTTCTCGGCCATCGAGGCGATTACGACCTGGAAGCGCTCTATGACGCCGCTGAGCGCGATCCGGACGATCTGGATGCGCGCGTACGCCTCGGCGGTGCGCTGTTGCGCGAGGGCGAACCGACGGCCGCGCGCGACTGTTTCCTGTCGGTCCTGAAGGACGAGCGCGACGACATCGGTGCGCGGCTGGGGTTGGCCTGTGCGTTCGACGAGCTGGATCATATTGACATTTCGCTGGAGCAGCTGCGCATCGCGCAGAAGTCCGATCCGACGAATCCGGCGGTTTTGTTCAGCCTGGGTTATTGCCACGAGCGACTCGATCACGTCGAGCAGGCGATCGAGTACTACCAGGATTCGATCCGCTTCTGTCCGTCGCTGAGGAATGCGCACGAGCGGCTGTCGGCCATCTATCTCAAGAATTGCGAGACGGATCTGGCCATCCATCATTACCAGAAGCTCGTGGAGCTGGATCCGAACGACATCGACGTGCATCTGACGCTCGCGAACCTTCTGCTCAAGGCGGGAGACTTCGAAGGCGCCATCAAGCGCTACGAACATGCGATCGCGATGGAACCGGAGAACTGGGAAGCCCACGACGACGTCGTCCGGGCCTACGAAGATGCCGGGTTGATTCGCGAAGCGATCGAACACCTTCACATGTCGATCGACAGCGACGTGGAATATCCTGATACGCGGCTCCGACTCGGCGACTTGTACGCGCGAGTCGGCGACGATGTTTCGGCACTCGCGCAATACGAGCGGGCACTGGAAATCTGCCCGGATCATCTTGAAGCGAACGTCAAGATGGGAACGCAGCATCTGCGTAACGGCCGATTCGAGGATGCGGGCAAGTGCTTCGCGCACGCCCTGGAATTAAACGATCGGCTGCTGACCGCCTACGTTGGGATCGGCGTCGCGCAACACGCCGACGGTCGCGTCGAAGAGGCGATGGCGTCGTTCGATCTGGCCCGTCACATCGAACCGAACAGCAATCTGCTTTTTACGGAAGTCGCCCGCATGCAACTGAAGGCGGACTTCAGCAAAGTGTCTGATCAGGTGCTGGGGCTCCGACGAGACGACGCGGCCCCGCAGGATCTCGTCGAGACACAGATCAGTCGGCTCCGCAGTTCGATCCGCAGCAGCCCGAATCACGCGGACCTGCACTATCGCTTAGGTCTGCTGCTGAGGAATCGCGGACAGGTTGAGGAAGCGGTTGATGCATTCCGTGCGTCGGTCGAGATCAATCCCTGCTACATGAAGGCGTTGATCAAGCTCGGGCTCTCGCTGAAGGAACTGGATCGATCCGATGAGGCCATCGATGTGTTCCGTCGTGCGACGGCGCTGCAGCCGGAGTACGTCGACGTGCATTACCAGTTGGGCCTGCTCTTCGCGCAGCGGAACAGGTTCGAATCGGCGATGGAGCATTTCGAGGCGGCCGCGGAGGGCAATCCGAGGAATGCGGAGTTCCACGCAAACCTGGCGCTGTCGCTGCAGAACCTGGGGCTGATCGATCGCGCCCGCGCGACGTGGCAGGTCGTCTGCGATCTGGATCCGGACGGACCATTCGCACTGCAGGCGCAGATCGAACTCGCCAAGCCGCAAAACAAGTAGAGCATATTAGGGAGAGCGGGACCGCAAGTGATTCGGCGGCGGTGCGAAAGCGCCGTCGCCGGACAGCGGCCTAGCGCAGGCTCAGGCCGACGGACTCGCCGAGGCCCGTGTAGCGTTTCGAGCCGAGACCGAAGTTGGGCGCTCCTTCCGGCCAGATGCTGAGATTGATGCCGATGTCGTCGAGCGGTCGATCCACGTCGAACGCAAGGGCCGTGTACCAGCGCGGCCACTTCCGGATGTAGATGACCTGCGTCGAGAAATTGCGGCCTTCCTGCAGGTCGTAGGTTTCGCGGAATGCGACAGTGTGCTTTTCAGACAGCTTGTAGTTCGCGCCGAAGGCGCCGAGGCTGTTGTCGGTCTCGTGGATATATCGATAGCCGGCGAACCAGGCGAGCCGAGGTTCGCGTTCGACGGCGATTGAGATGTTGCTCGTGCCCATCGTGCCGTCGTTCACGTCGTAGACGCCGTCGTAGATGATCGCCGTCGAATCGCTGAGCTGCCAGTTGAAAAAGGCGCGGACGAAGCTCGATGAGATGCTGTCTTCGGGGCGGGAGTTGATGAAGTCGCCGTGCGTGTCCTCGCCTTCCGTGGCGTTGGAGAAGAAACCGGCTTCGAGATCGAACGTGATCCAATCGACGGTGCGCTGCTCGCCGGGCAGACCTCGCTTGGTCTGGAGTTTCTGTCGTACTCCGAGCATGACGGCGCTGGCGTCGTTGACGTCCTCGACGCCCGGATCGAAGGGCGTGATTCGTTCGGAACTGATGTTGCTCGCCGCACCGAATGCGTTGAAGTCTGCTTTGACAACGTGTCGCAGTCGATGGACGTCTAACAGGTCGGACTCAACATCGTCATAGACGCGGCTGGCGATAACGTTGCCTTGCAAACCGCCCATGATCATGCCGCGCTGCTCGCCGCCGCCGCCGTAATAGCTTGGGGAATCATCCCACGCCGTGCCGCGAACCGCGGCGTAGGGCGTCAGCTTCAAAGGGCCGACGTCGGGCAGGGGCAACTGCACTTCCTGTCGCGTGTCGCCGCGCATGACGGATCCCGTGCTGCCCGTATTGTCCCATCGCTCCTGGCCGTTGGAGAAACGTCGCTCGTCGTATCGATATCGAACGACGCCGGCGCGATTGTCGCTGTACCACGTCGCGTACTCGCCGAGCGGTTCGCCAATCACGCTGAAGCGATTGTCGGGAAGGCGCTCTGTTTCCGTCTGCCATTCGTTGATGCGCCAATTGGCCATCACGGAATACTGCCAGTTCTCGTGGCGCTTGAGGAGGCGTGCGAGCGTTTCATTCGGCTTGCCGTTTTCGAACTCATTCCGTTCGAAGGATTCGAGGAAGTTGTCGTCGCTCAGGTAGCCGTTTTCGAGCGTGAGCTCCCATCCCTTGGGTAGGAAGTGGCGATGCCGGAATAAAAGGCGCCCGCGATTGTCGGTATCAGGCTCGAGGTTATTTCGAATACCGCCGAGATCGTCCTGACCGTCGTCGCGAATGTAGTAGGAGCGGACGAGACCGTAGTAGTCTTCTTGCTGGTAGTCGACGTCGATGCCGAGCGCGGGGCCTCGCTCCGAGAAATAATCTAGTCGCAGCGTTGCGTTGTAGCCTTCCGGCTCCTGCAGCCCGAGCAGGTTGAAGAGGTACCATTCCGTTTCGACAAGGGCGCCGAATTCGCTGTTGTAGCCGGTTTTCGCTCGCTTGAAGGCCTGGGTATCTTCCGAAAACGAACCCGCGGAGTAGGGCCAGTAGGCGAGCGGAGTCCCATCGACGTTAAGCGTCGTATGCTTGGCCTCGTAGGTGCCGGCCTGGATGCCGACGACGTCGCCGCGCTCGTCTCGCGGCGTGATATCCTGAAACACCAGTTCCTTGGCGCCGATCGACACGTGCGGTGTGTGAAACTCACTGGTGGTCAGCTGTGCGTCTTTCGCTTGATAGGTTCGAGCGTCGAGCTGGCGAATTTCGGCAGCTCGGACGTAAATCGGTACATCCCGCTCTGGGGCGACGGCCCGCGTGACGGCGTCGAGGATCAGTGCCTTGTCGTTGTCAAAGTCGTAGTAAAGACGCGGCGCCCGGATCATTCGATCGCCATGAAGAAGTACGACATCGCCTTCGAGATAGACGGCGGAGACGAACTGCTGGATGGATTCCTGCTGGCTCTTGCGGCCCTCGAGCGTTGGCTCATCGGCGGGGGAAACAGGCGCCAGCGGTTCATCGATGTCGACGCGCTTCGGTCGCTTGTCGCGATCGACACGTGATTCATCCACGAAGCCGGGGATCTGAGATCCGACGGCATCGGCATGCAGAAATAGAACCGCCGAATCGGCGCGGAGCTCGATGTAGTCGCCGCTCTGCGTCGGCGAACCCTGTGAAACATAAACATTGCCGATGGCCAGGACGACGCTCGCGCCCTTGTACGGCTCGTTGTAGGTTTCATCAGCCTGATAGGAGATACGCTTCCTGACTTTCGGCCGCTGCGACAGAAGCTGCTCGACCGAAGGGCTGACCTGAACGGGCTTCGGGGCGGCATCGGCCTTGGGTGCGGGCTCCACTTCGAGCACGCGTCGTGCTCGAATTGCCTCCGTATAGACATCGCTCTCGTCGTCGCGTTGGCGCGTATGGCTGTCGATGCTCAGGACAGGCTTGCCAAACGTCCGCAGCGTCACGACCAGGGCGGGGCCCGATTCAACGGTGCCGCCGGGCTGAATGATCTCCGCGCCCTGCCAAAGAAAAATATCCGCGTCGAGGTAGACTTTGCCTTGCGTGTTGACGGACCGGAACCAGATGACGGCATCGCGGCTCTTGAGTTCGTACTCGCCCATCCGGGCTGTGAAATTACCGAGCACCTCGATGACCTGCTCGCTCCCTGAATTCCACAGGTAGGCGAATTTGCCGTAAAGCTCGAGATCAAAATCGGAGATTCCGGGAGGGAGCAGCGGTTCGACCGCCTCGATGTCGCTTGTTCCGCTCGTCGTCTGAGCTGAAACGGGCGCAATATCCGCTGCACCGGCGGCTAGCAGCGCAAGTGCTACGGCGAATGCGGAATTCCGTTGTGTCCGCCTCATTGTTCGAGTCACGCCGGCGATCGTTAGAGGTCAGGCGCTGGCATTGGCCGATCCATGGCATTCGCGCCTTCGTGCGGGGCGGATTATAGAATCGTGAGGGGGCGTGTCAAAGCGCGAATTCGCCCCGGAGAGCGCCGGGCGATCGCCGTATCAATATTGATAGGCGAATGTGCGTCAGCTTTGTGCCCCGTGAGACATGGAACGCGGCCGCGCCTCGTCAGTCGAACGTGCGTCTTTACATCAGGGGTCTGAGTCGCATCAAACGCGCAGTTTCTCGCCGTGTCTAGCTACGGGCAATTTGAATGTCCGCCGGGCGGAACCGTGGTGCATGCGCAGCAATTGCGCGTTCTGCCGCGATGACCAGCGTGGCGCACAGTGCGTCCCGTTGGTCGCCGCGCTCGCACATATTGCGCGAAGTGGATGGATTTTCGAAGTCCGAGTTTTTTGACTTAAACCGGTCCGTGCCCACTCCGATAAGGCCTCTGTCGATCCCGGAGCGCCTCATGCGGAATGGGGCAATTCGAGGTGCCAGAACCATGCGATGGAGTGACGTGACAAGATTCGTCCCGACAACGAAGTACCCGCCTGTCCGACAGCGGCGCCAGTCGCTCGCTTTCCGCCTGTTGACGGCGACTGCCGTGTTGTGCGGACTCGCGTGTAATGCGCCGAGCCAGGTCGATCTCAAGCAGGTCGTCAAGGCGGAAGGGGACTATCGAAACCATCGATTCAAGGAAGCGAACGAGACACTGACGACGTTCCTGCGGAGTTATCCCGCACATCCGGATTCCGCCGAGGCTTACTGCCTGCGGGCTCTCTGCAACATCGAATTAAATAACAAGGCGCGTGCCGAGGCTGACGCCCAGCAGTGCGTGCGATTGGCGCAGGACTCGACAGTCAAGGCGAATGCCCACGCGACGCTTGCGACGCTGCTTTACGAGGAAGGCAAGACCGACCAGGCCCTGGATCACTACTCGGCCGCGCTGAAGGTCCTGCCGGACAAGCCGCCTGCCGACCTGTTGCGCTATCGATTCGGCATCTGCCTCCAGCGCGCGGGCCGATGGCAGGATGCCCGTCGTGAATTTGCGAGCGTGTTCCAGCGCTATCCAAGCAGCGATCTCGCGCCGCATGCGCATCGCATGTACGACTGGACGATTGACGGCTATGCGATCCAGGCCGGTGCGTTTCGCGAGAGCGGGTCCGCTTCGGAACTAAATCAGAAACTGAGACGAAACGGTCTGCCCAGTCGAGTTGATCGCATTGCGCGATCGGGCGAGTGGCTCCATACGGTGTACGTTGGGAATTATACGACCTATCGAGAGGCGGCAAACGCCCTGCCCGTCGTCAGACGCGTGGTGCCTGATGCGTTTGTCATGCCGCAATAGAAGGGCTGTTGAGACAATGCCAGCGCTGAACGGATTCGGCCAAAGAGTGCGACAAGGATGGACGCTTGCGACGATCGTGATCGTTGCATCCGCCTCCGGCTGCTCGCGAAACAACTGTGAGATTCCCGACGCCGCGCCGCCTCAGCCGCGCGTTCTCTATCAGCCGGTCGTCACACCGACGGGACTGCCCGAGCAGACGCTCGATCGGCCGCCGTATCGGCTCAACGTCGGCGATACGCTCGAAATCATCTATCAGGTGCGAAACGAAGTTTCTGCAAACGACTACGAGCTAAAGATCGAAGACGGCATCAAGATCGCCTTCCCGTACCAGCCGCAGTTCAATCAGGAGCTGTCGGTCGGAGGCGACGGAAACGTTCACTGCCTGCTTGTCGGGAAAGTACGGGCCGCAGGCCTCACGGCCGAGCGCCTGACGGAATTCCTCCGCGCCGAGTACGGCAAACATCTCAAGGACCCCGAACTCACGGTCGTCATCGACGCCGCCAACAAGAAAATCGAGGAACTCAAGCGCGCCATCACGACGGCCCCTCGCGGCCAGTCGCGACTCGTGCCGATCAAGCCCGACGGCACGATCGACCTGCCGTACATTGGTGAGTCGCACGTCGCCGGCCTGACGGTCGACGAGGCGAAGCGCATGCTCGATCAGCGGTACGTTCAGGCGGACCTGCGTGAAGTCGAAGTGACTGTCCAGACGCTGGAATTCGCACCGAAGCGCGTCTTCGTGCACGGCGAAGTCAACGGCAACGGCATGATGGAACTGAAGGCGCCGACGACGCTGATGCAGGCCTTGGCGGCCATGGGCGGCGTCAATGTGCGTGCCGAGAAGTCGAAGATCCTCTTGATCCGGCGCAAGCACGTCGCCGTACCCGAGGCGATCGTCTTCGACATGACGAAGTTCCTCGAGCCGCGCAAGCCGGGACCGGAAGGCCTCGAGGGCGACGGCAGCATCTATCGCTACGATCCGTACCTCGCCGACGGCGACATCATCTACGTGCCGTCCACGTTGCTCGCCCAGACGAACGACTGGATCGACCAGGTGTTTACACGCGGCATCCGCGCCGTGTTCCCTTACAGCGGGTATGTCGGCATGAACTTCGGCTATCAGGTGAGAAACGCGCCATCGACCGTCGATACGCGGCAGTCGGGGCCGCCGAACATCGCCACAAGCTTCGGTCCCTGATGATCGAGGCGCGAATTGAAGAATTGACATCGGCAGGATGCCGATTGTGAACGGATTGAGATTCGGCACGGACGCGGGAGGTTTCGACTGACGCGTCCCGCCGAATCCGGAAGAGTCAGAAGTCTCCAAGACAAGTCCGTCGAGGCGACTCGAAAAGGACCTTAGCAAGATCGGGTGTTCAGGGATGAACGAAAGCAATCAGGGCAGATCGCTTCGAGAAATCACGCGAATTCTCTTCCAGCACTGGGTGCTCATGGCCGTTGTCGTCGCCACGGCGACGATCGGTACGTGGAGTTACTGCCAGTTCGTCGCGAAGAAGACCTATCGGAGCCGCATCGGCCTGATCTTCAAGCGTCCGGCGGATCGCAATCCGCTGACGACGGATCAGGGCGAGCGACAGCTCGAAGTCTTCGTCAAGGCGCAACAGCAGATCATCACGTCGGACCTCGTCCTGGCCCGCGCCATGGTCATCGCCGAAGACAAGACGCTTCGCGACGAGTGGTACGAGCTGCGAACGCAGCGCGATCGCGAGCGAGCGGGCTATGCCGAACAGACGAACGTCGAGCATGACATCGACGCATTTCTGACGGAAGGTCCCGTCGCCGAACGCGTCGAGTCGCTCCTGACGCAGCGGCAGCGCGAATTCAAAGACTTCCGCGATAGCGTCGAACTGGAAACGCCCGGCGGCGAACAGGTCGCGATGACCGAGACGTTTACGCTCCTCGTGGATCGCCCAGGCGGCAACGGCGCCATCGCCCGCTATTCGGCCGACATTCTCGCGGACATGTATATGCATCGATTCCGCGAGATCCAGGAGACGATGAGCGCGCCGGCCGTGGAAGTCATGAAAAACGTGATCGACGACTATCGCCGGCAGGTTGCGCAGGCCAAGAACGGGTACGACGAATTCATCAATGAAAATGCAAGTGAGATCGGCGTGCTCGAACAGCTCATGAAGAGCGGCTCGGAGCACGGTGTCCAGCGCTGGCTCAGCAAGATTCGCGAGAATGACGCGGACCTTCGGATGAAGTGGGCCCAGAGCAAGGCTGTTTACGAAGTGCTGATGGACGTGATGCCGGCGACAGTCTTCGAAACCGGCGGCATTGAATCGATGCCGTTCGAGGACGTGCGTTCGACGATTGCACGCGTGCCCGTCGAGTTTCTCGAAGAAAACGTCGCCATCGTTGAAGTCACGAAGCATCTGTCGAAACTCGAGGCCCGCAAGGCCAATCTGGACTCTCAGTTCCACGAATCGAGTCGTGAACTTCAGTACCTCAAGGAGGAACTGGATACGGAGTCTCGCAACCTCCTGATGGCGATCGCGTCGCAGGCGCAGAGCCTCGGATCTACCGTCGCGGCGCTGCAGCGGCAGATCGACGAAAACCAGAAGCTGATCGCATCGACGACGAGGGAAGAGGAAGCAACGCATCGCAAGCTCGCGCAGTACGCGCGGCTGAAGACAGCCTTCGACGCGGCCCAGGAACATCTGGGTCGGCTCGAGCGCGACGAACAGGAAGCCCGCGCGAATCAGTTCCGGGCGCAGCATGCCGTAACGATCGGCAAGTTGAGCGACGCATCGACGCCTGATCCGATGCATCCGCTTCGGCCCAAGACGGCGCTCTACACACTGGCCGCGTTCTTCGCATCTTTCATGTTGTCGATCGCAATGGCGTTCTTCCTTGACCACTTCGACCACACGCTGCATTCGAGCCTGGACGCCGAGCGTTATCTCGGTGTGCCCGTCCTCGGCAGCGTCAAGAAGCACGGTCGATTCCTGGTCGAAGCGGGCATGAACTAAAGAGGCTTTGGCGACGGAAACGCCCGGATCGTGAGTTTCGCCATTCGGGCAGTCAGACGTCAGCATCAAGTAAGCGAGTTTTGCCGCAACAACCTGAAGCGGCGTTTCGGAGAGTGAATCGTGTCCAATCAGTCCAACGACCCCAGGCAGCACTCCTTTGACGACGATGACTTCATCACGCCGTCGTCTGACGAAAAAGTCTGGCCGCCGGCCTCCGACGCCGAGCGACAGGACGCCGAACTCGGCTGGCTGGAAGAAGCGGCTCAACTTGAACGCTCCATGGATGCGCTCAAGGAGATGACGTCCCAGGCGATTGAGGACGCGACGCCCGTCGAACTCGACATGTCGACGACGTGGGAGAAGGCAGTGGCCAAATCGAAGACAAGAAAGGCGGCATCGAATGCGCCTGACTCGACAGACGACGCTCGTCACGATACGACGACTGCCGTCGTCAACGCGCCCGGCGCCCAACTGACGAACGCGGACAATGCGAAACGTCATCAGGGCGTTCCGGCAAATGCGCCGTCGCGAACGCGACAGCTGCAGGGCGTCAATGCGAAATTCAGCAAGTCGGCCGAAGGCGAACTCGCCCAATTGTGGACAAACGTGTTCTTCTCCGGTGATCTCGAACCGCCCAAGACTGTCGTCGTCGCTGCGGCGCGACAAGGTGACGGCGCAACGCAGATCGCCGCGTCGCTCGCAATGCTCGGCGCCGAGTCGAATCCCGAACTCAACATCTGCCTCGTCGACGTCAACCTGCGACGGCCGGGCGTCGCGAACGTCCTTGGCGTCGATGGATGGCCGGGCGTAACTGATGTGTTGGCCGGACGCACGAAGCTCGACGACGCACTGCAAACGATCCAGCTGAACAACGGCACGAAGTTGACGGTACTGCCCGCCGGTCCGACGGCGGATCATCCGCTCAGCTTCATCAAGAGCCGACAGCTCAAGTCGCTGATCGGCCAGCTGCGCGAACGGTTCGACCATACGATATTCGACATCGCCTCGGCGGATCGGCATCCCGACGCTCAGGCCGTCGGCAAGCAGACGGACGGCGTGCTCGTCGTCGTCAATGCAGGCTCGACGCCGCGTGAAACCGTCGGCGAAGCCCGCAAGCGACTCGATCTGGCCGGCGCCCGATGCCTTGGGCTCGTGCTGAACCAGCGAACGGATCCGATTCCGGCGATGCTCTACAACGTGACGTGATCGTCGCCACGCGACCGAATCCGCTCGGCGCGATCGGCAGTCCGAAACATGCGTCGCACGATCGCGGATAGCACGCGACGTCGTGCACGAGCGACGATTCGAATTGAATCACTCCTGGAAAGGGAATTGCCCCGTGCCTGCAGTCCAACAACGTACACCGATCGTCGGCGCAGGAGCGCTGCTGTTCGGCCTGTTGGCGGCAGTCTTTCTCGCGGCGCACGCAATGGGGCGATCGGGCGAAGCGCTGCTCGCCGGCTGGCTCGCGCTCGGCGGACTCCTCTTTTTCAGTTGGTTCGCAGTTCGGCGGGACATTCTCTCCGCCGTCTGCATCTGGTTCGGTACGCTGATCATTCTTCACGAAGAGTTCTGGCGATCCCAGATGCCGGGATTCTTTGCGATCACGATTCCGCGCGTCGGCATCGTCGTCCTCGGTGCGTTGTTTGCCGTGATGGTGTTGCTGGGGCGTATCCGGCTTCGATGGCCCGGGGCCGTCGGCGTCTGGCTTGCGACGCTCGTCGCCTATTTCACGATTTCCGCGTTCATGACCGGTTTCGAGACGCGATCCGAACTGACTGTGCACTATCGACTGATCGGCGGGTACCTGTTTCCCGTCGCCACGTTCGTCTTCATGCTGCACGGCTTTCATAAAGAGCTGGACTTCAAACGCGTCGCCATGTTCTTTGCAGGGTTGAGCGTCTATCTCGTCTTTACCGGATGGTGCGAACAGTTCGAGCTGAAGCAGTTCATCTGGCCGGCGTTCATCGCGGATCCGACGGTCGGCATCCACTATGGACGCGTGCGAGGCCCGTTCGTCTCGTCGCCGCAGATGGGGTTGGCGCTCGTATATTGCTTCTTCAGCAATCTCGTGCTCGCCAGGAATTCGACGCGACTGCGCTGGCCATTGCTCGGCACGAATCTCCTGATGCTGCCCGTGATCTTCTGGACCCGCACGCGAAGCGTCTGGTTGTCGTTCGTGCTGTGCCTCGTTGTCTGGGCGTGGTATTCCCGACGACACATGAGTCGCGTCGTCATCGTTGCGACGCTCTTCGCGGGTGCATTGCTCGTGTCCGTCGCCAACATGGACAACTTCATGGGCGAAGATCGCGCGAAGGGCGGTCTAACGGATGTCGGCCCCATCATGCTGCGCATCGGTCTCGCCCAGATGAGCTGGGAGCTCGTGAAGGACCATCCGATTTTCGGTGTCGGTTTCGGCCACTTCCGTGACGTCGCACCCAGCTATGCGCGTGATCCGTCGAGCCCTTACATGGCGTTCGGCACGTCGGCCCTGGAACACAACAATCTGCTCAGCATCGTCTCGGAAACCGGTTTTCTCGGGCTCGTCCTTTACTTCGGACTCGTTGTGACGCTGTTCAAAGTCAGTCTCAGCGTGTATCGCAGGTTGCCGGTGCAGGCCGGCGGATTCATCAGCCGCGATCTGATCGTACTCTACTGGATTCTCGCAACGGCTTACTTCGCAGACGGCATGTTCCGCGAAACCAGCGACAGCCCGTTCGCCAACTGTCTCTTCTACGGCCTGACCGCCATGCCCGTCGCCCTCTGGCTGATGCTCGGCGATCGCCCTGAGGGAGTCGAGCCGGCGACGCTCTCTGCCGCATCGACTACTCAGAGGGGCGACACAGCGTCACGTCCGCGGCGCGAGGGGATGCATCGTCCGACTCAATACGGGTTCAATCGATGGCCGGATTTCGGCGGCGATTCGGCGTCCGGCAGCGGAGAAGGCTAAGATGGCCGCCATCATGACGGCCGTTGACGACGACAATCCGCAGACGTCTCACGCGCCGGAATCTGCCGTCAGGCCGGCGGAGTCCGCGACTGCGCCGCAGCGTCAACAGGACCCCACGGCCCCGAGCGGTGTGCTTCGCAGCACCGGCCTCGCCTCGTCGATGGGGACGTACCTGACGGCGAACGTTGCGATTCGTCTGCTCAATCTCGCCCGCGTTCTCGTTCTCACGCGAATCATGTTGAAGCCGCAATACGGCCTGCTTTCCAGTATTCTCATTGTGACAAACGTGTTGACGCCGCTTTGCAGCCTCGGACTGAACGAGGCGATCGCGCGATACGTTCCGCAATATGAAAACACGGGCTCGCTGGCGCGATTCGCGCGGCGCTCGTTAACGTTGCTCGTCATAGTGACGGTCATCGCCGTCGCCGGCATTCTTGCAAACGCAAACTGGCTGGGCGAATGGTTCTATGCGACGATTCTGGAGGATCCGGCGACGCGGGCTGCGTTCGCATCGGAAGCGCCGTCGCTCGCCCGCGTGACGGGATTGATCATCGCGCTGTCCGCCATCTACTTCTACCTGATGGCCGTGATGAAGGGGCTGCGCATGTTCCAGGCCCTGTCGTGGCTGGAACTCGTGCACAGCGTGCTGTTTCTCGGCGGCTGCATGATCGTCGCCGTTACGCAGCAACTCAGCGCCTTTACGATTGCCTCACTCTACGCGGCGAGCCTGGCGATTCCCTGCGTCTGGTTCGGATTTCGACTGCTTCCAGCGCTGGTCGGCTGGCAATCCCAGCAGGGCGACGAACGCATCGAAGGTCTCGAAAAGAAACTCTTCCGATTCAGTATCTGGACGACGTTGGCCGGAGTCACGTGGCAGGCGCTGATCAACTATCCGGCATGGCACTTGAAGAAAATCCACGGCGACGACGCCATGGCCGTCTTCTTTGGCGCCCGGCAGATCTGCAACATCGTCTTCGTCGGCGCCGTGGCGATTTCGACAGTCGTCATGGCGACCATCACGCGCACCTGGGAGACGGAAGGTCGCGAGGCCGCGGAGAAGCAGCTCTCGCTTGCGTTTCGAACCGTCGGACTCGGGCTCCTATTGCTCTGCGCACTGATCTCGCTGACGAAGACTTGGGTGATTCAGTTGCTTCGGGCCGACTATGCGGCAGGCGCCGAAATCATGCCGCTGCACCTCTTGTTCTTCCTTCTCGGCGCCTATCTGGCGTTCCTGCCGGCTCACTTTCATCTGCGCGAGCGAACGCGGCAGATGCTCTGGCCGTGGATCGCGGGCGTCGGCATCAACGTGCTCCTCGCGATCTTCCTTGTGGGGCCGCGCCTGGGTGTTGTGCAGAATTCAAGCTGGGGGCGGACGATAGACGGCATTCTGAACACGATATTCGTAACAGGCATCATTGACCCGACAGGCCTCGGCCCGGCCGCCTGGTGTGGCGTATTCGGCATGACCGCGGCCGTCGGCGTCTGTGTTCTGCTTGTCTCGCGCGAACATTACAAGCTCGATCGGGGTAGCGTGATTGTGCTCCTTTCGGCGTTTGTCGTGGCGGGAAGGCCGTGGCTCGTTGCGACGTCGTGCCTCGTGCTGGTCGCTATCTCGCTTCGCGGCAGCCTTGTTTTCACACCCGATGAACGCCGCAAGGTGATGCGTTATATTGCAGCCGTACCGACGCATGTCCCGGCGGTTCGCAAACTGATTCCCGGAGTGTGGCGAGATCATGGATGATCAGGCAATCTCAACGCGACCGCTGCAGCGAACCGATCTTCCGCGCGTCGCCGTCGCCATCTGCACGAAGGACCGTCACGAATCGCTTGCCGAAACCCTGGACTCCATCTGGCTTCAGACGTATCTGCCCGCCGAAGTCGTCGTCATCGACGACGGTCGCATGCCCGACGAACTCTGGGAACAGTTCGCCGTTCAATGTCAGGACGGCGGGATTGAATGGAAATACGATCGGACTGACGCGCCGGGCCTGACGTCCTCGCGTAATCGAGCCGCGCAAATCGCCGAGAGCGAAGTCATCCAATACCTCGACGACGATGTGACCTGCGATCGAACGTTCCTCGAACGCGTCGCGGAACTCTTCGCGGATCAGCGCGTTGCCGGCGTGACTGCGAACGTCAGCGAGCCGAAGCTCGAAACGCCGGGGGGGCGTCGATTCGATCGTCTCACGCGCATAGCACGCTGGTGGTCGATTCATCCGCAGGGCAAACCTGCCGGCGATCCGCCAGCGGCCCTCAAAAGACCGGACGTGGCGACGCGGGCCGTGTGGATGTCCGGCGCTGCGATGGCGTATCGGCGCGACGTGGTCCTGGCAAACCCGTTCGACGAGCGGCTGGCCGAATACGCGTTGGGCGAAGATCGCGAAATGGGCTATCGACTGGCGCCGCGATTCTGGCTTCTTCAGTCGAAACTCGCGCACGTCGTCCATCGGCGCGATGCATCCGGTCGGGCCAATCCGCGCCGTCTCGGATTCATGACGAGTTACAACTACCTCTACATCCTCAACAAGACGTGCAATCTGCGGGGCATTCGCCGAGTCGAACCCTACGCGTCGCTGGCCCTGATGGCGCTGCGACATGTCCCCGGAATCCTCAAGCGCGATGGCAGGGCGCACGTGCAGGAAATGTCGGGCATCGTTCAGGGTGTCGCAAAGTGGTTGACGGAGTCGCGACGCCGGCACGCAGAGTTCCCGTCGTTTCGCGAGCGCGAGACCCTTGAGTCGCGTACTGCACAGCGCCGGTTGCGCGTCGCATTTGTTGCGAATCGCCTGGAGCCCGGCGGCGCGGAGCGCATGCTCGTTTCAATGATCCCTCGGCTGCGGAAGTTCGATGTCGAGCCCGTCGTCTATTGCCTGAAGGATGCAGGCCCGCTCTCGGCGGAGTGTGCCGCGGAGAAGATCGTCGTGCGGGAGGAATTGCTGCGATTCAAGACGGACGCGGCGGTCCTGATGCGACTGCGTAAACTGATTCGCGAAGATGGCATCGACGCCCTCGTCGTCTCGCAGAGCGGCGGCGATCGCATGTTTTGGACGACGATTGCGGGCAGGCTGACGCGCACGCCCGTCATCGTCTGGTCGCACTGGTTCCCCAGGGCCGGCGAGCGGCATATCGAATTTTCAAACCGCCTCCTGCTGCGGGAAGTCGATCGTTACATCGCGCTCGGCGCGTCGCATGCAGAGGCGCTCGCGCGGATCGAACACGTCCCCGCGGGTCGCATCACAGTGATACCGAATGCCATCGATACGACGCGATTCGCCACATTGACGGATCGAACGGCGGGGCGTCAGCGGCTGGGGCTCGCGAACGACGACTTCGCCGTCGGCATCATCGCGAATCTTCGATCCGAAAAGCGGCACGACGTATTCATCGACGCCGCGCGGAAACTCGCCCGCTCGCATCCTGACATGCGATTTCTCATCATCGGAGACGGCCCGCAGGCTTCCGCCGTGCGCAAGCTCGTCCATGATTCCGGACTCAGCGATCGGACGCTGCAAATGCTCGGTCCGCGAAACGACGTCCCGGAAATCCTCGCCGCCCTCGATGCATGCTGCCTATGCAGTGACACGGAGTGCTTCAGCGTCACGATGCTTGAAGCGGCGGCCGCCGGATGTCCCTTTATCGGCCCCCTCGTCGGCGCGATGGGCGAGTTCCTGAAACACGGCGAAACAGGTCTCGCGATAAGACCGTCGGACGCCCCTTCACTAGCCGATGCTATCAACGCGTTGCACGCAGATTCTGCGCTGGGCGATCGCCTGGCGAAGAACGCGCGTGCGGCGTTGTCGAGCCGGTTCGAACTCGATCGAACCGCCGAGGCATTTGCCGCCGCAGTCCGCGAAGTCGTTGCGGAGCGATCAGAAGATCGGACGCTCCGCGCGGCGAAACGGACGCGGCGATGGCTGGAAAATGCGTACGAAGATGCACGAAGTCTCGATTGCCGACACGTCATCTGAATCGTACGTTGAACTTAATGATGCAGAGCTGCGCGCCGGCGTTATGAGACGCCCGCCTGCAAGGAGCCGCGAGTCGCCCGAGTGACGGCCGCGTGCTGCACGAGACAGGCCGCAGCGATGCATCCGGGGGGCATGACCGTCGTCGAATTGGCGGCGCCGGTCGTGGATGTCATGCAGGGGGGAAAGCCGAACAAATCCGGCCGTGCGCGACCGCTGCGCGTGCTTCACTTCGTGTCGACGTTCGCCGTCAAGACGGACACGAAGCTGCTCGCGCGGATGGCGCCGCATGTGGATCGCTCGCAGTGCGAGTGGTCGTTCGCCTGCTTCTACGACGGCGGCCCCATGCAGGGCGTCTTCGACGCCGCCGGTTGCACAACCTTCAACCTCGATCTTCCTTCGCAATTCGATCCCCGCGCCGTGTTCCGAGCGCAGGGCGTTATCGACCGCGTTCAGCCCGATATCGTTCATACGCACCTGCTCCGCGCCGACTTGCTTGCCGGCATGGCAGCGCGGCTGTCCGGCGTACGCACAATTGTCGGCGCGGCCTACGCCATCGGTGCATTCAGACGCGAGCGGAAGCGCATCAGCGATCCGCTTCTCGATACGACCTGCGCGAGATTGCCCACGGATTTCATCGCAGTATGTCAGGCGGCGAAGGACGATTGGAGCGAGCGATTGGGGATCGATCCGGATCGCATTCACGTCATCCACACCGGCGTCGAAACGACGCCGCAGATTGATCGCCATGCCGTCGAGTCGTTTCGAGCGGAACACGGTGCGACGGATGAGACGCCGTTGGTGTTGACCGTCGCAAGGCTCAGCTACGAAAAAGGGATCGATACGCTCCTCGAAGCCGCGAGTCGTCTGAAGGCGATGGGCGAGCAATTCCGCTGGGTCGTCGTCGGCGCCGGACCGGATCGCGATCTCGTCGAATCGGCGATTTGTGCCGAAGGGCTCGGCGATTGCGTTCGTCTTGCCGGCTTCATGTCGGATGTGTGGCCTGCGATGGCCGCCGCCGACGTCGTCTGCATACCGTCGAAATCAGAGGCGTTTCCCGTCGTGATGCTCGAGGCGATGGCCGTCAGCCGGCCGATCGTCGCGACGAGCGTCGGCGGAATTCCGGAAGCGATCTCGCACGACGTCAACGGTCTGCTCGTCGCCCCTGGTGCACCGGTCGAACTCGCGAATGCCGTTCGCTCGCTGCTGTTTGATCCCGGTCGCGCCGCGATGCTGGGCGTGAAGGCGCGGGCGAGTGTATGTGAACGATTCGACGCCGCGAAAGTCGCGCAGCGCTACGTCGATACCTATGACGAACTCGCGATCGGAAGGGAGGTAGCCCATGCCGCTGTCACCTTCGCATGATGCGAGCCAGGAATCAGGCCGCGCGCCGCGGCTGTTCCATCGAACCGGGAATCCGCCGTCGACGGAGGTCGGCGTGCAGACATCCCTACCCGATCCGATCGACGTGATGGGGCTGCCGATCCGGCCGCTCTGGACGGACCAACTTGTCGAACTGCTGATCGCGCGGGCCAAGGCCGGGATTCGCACTTCGGCCGCTTATGCCAATGCGCATACAGTCAATCTCGCATGGAGCCATCCATCGTTCCTTGCGACGCTTTGCACGATGGATCTTCTGTATGCCGACGGCATGTCCGTCCTGCTGGCCGGGAAGCTGGCGGGACGCGAGCTGCCGGAGCGGATGACGGCGGCGGATTACTCCGACTGGTTCGCCGGTCGCTGTGCGGAAGAGGGCGTGAGTCTTTTCTTCCTGGGCGGCGAGCCGGGCGTCTCGGCCCAGGCGGCCGCTGCGCTGCACAACGAGTTTCCGAATCTGAAAGTCGCCGGCGTTCATCATGGCTTTTTCGAGGATACCGAATCGCCGGCGGTCGTATCGGCCATCAATCAGTCGAACGCACGCGTGTTGCTTGTGGGCATGTCGAGTCCGCGGCAGGAAAGCTGGGTCGCCCGGCATGCGAACGAGATCAACGTGCCCGTTATCTGGTGCGTGGGTGCGTTGTTCGACTACTACGCCGGTCGTGAACCCCGCGGTCCCGACTGGCTCTGTCGTAACGGCGGCGAGTGGCTCTACAGGCTCGGTGCCGATCCGGCAAACAAGTGGCGACGATACCTGATCGGCAATCCGCTCTTTGCGATGCGTGCGATCGGTTGGGCGTGGAAGCATCGGCACGATGACGACGCGTCCGCGAGTGAAGGGAAGGGAGGCGGCAGTTGGCAACACTAGGTTCATACGCGGTGATGCACGGGACGACGACCGGCGGGATTCTCGCGCCGGCCAAGGAGTCGTTCGTCGGGCATCCGGCGCGCCGACGGCTCTACGAAATCGCGTCGAGAGGCGTCGATATCGCGATCGCGTCGATCGCCCTGACGTTTGCGGCGCCGCTACTCGCGCTGGCAGCCTTGTCGATCAAACTGACGTCGCGAGGCCCCGTGTTTTTCAAGCAGAAGCGCGCCGGCTTCAGCGGCGAGCCGTTCGTCATGTACAAGCTGCGGACGATGCACGTCGGCGCCGACGATGAGAAGGAGCTGTTCCGCAGTCGCAACGCGCTGCCGACGGGACCTTGTTTCAAGATGCGGAATGACCCGCGCGTGACGCGCGTCGGCCGATGGCTTCGACGTCTCAGCATCGACGAATTGCCGCAGCTGATCAACGTCCTGCGTGGACAGATGGCAATCGTGGGACCGCGACCGCTGCCGCTCGACGAAGCGCGCACCGACACGAAGCTCCAGCGACTGCGTATGACGGTGAAACCCGGGCTGACGTGTCTCTGGCAGGTCAGCGGACGCACGGAAATTCCTTACGAAGAGTGGCTGCAGCTCGACGTATTCTACATTCGGAATCAGTCGCTGCGGCTGGACATCGAGATCATTCTGCGGACGATTCCGGCCGTGCTGTCGATGAGGGGCGCGTACTAGGAATCCGAGCAACAAGTTTCGCAGTACTGCTTGAGACCATGCCGTCGTCGCGGCGACGTGCACTGCCTTGTTGTCGTACTTACGACGATTCGGCGGTTTGCGATGGTTCGGCAGGCGCTTCGCAGACCGGACCTCCACGATCGGCAAGGCTGTCAGACGAACCGCGGCCATAACTCTGCGCCCGAATCAACTCGTCGATCGTGTAATCTGCGCCGCACTCGGGGCATCTCAGCGTGCTCAGGCCGACAAGCGAATAACCGCATTTGGGGCATTCGACATTGATCTGCCGATCCCTGCCGAATACAGGGTTGCCGCGGAGGATTGTCGCTGTATAGCGCATCCAGATGAATGTGATAATGGCAGCGGCAATGAGGAGAACCGCCGCAATCAGGTATTCCTCTTCACGCCGCAGCCATTCATCAATTCCGATCGATACGGCAAACGCCGAGCCGGCGATGACGAAAGTGCCGATGATCGAGCCGGCGATTCCCGTCTTCCCGCTCGGTCCGCGCCATATCCACGAGAGCAGTCCGACCCAGATCGCCGCGGCCCCGCCAAAACCGATAGCGAGATCGGAATCCCGCACGCGAAGGTAGTATCCGCCGAAGCGAGGGTCATATTGGCGATTCAGAATCGCGAGCACGTAAGCGGCGATCAGCGCCGCACTGCTCATGAGGCACGTCGCTCCGATCGTGACGAAGACGCGGACCGTGATGCCGCGCTCTTTGCGTGCGATCAAACGGAGGGATGCGATCAGGCCGTTGTCGTCTGCGTTCTGTTCCATGCGGCGCGTCGTTGAATGAACAGGCACACGGATTCGCCGATGCCGATCGGCCGGAGCGAATAAGGCGATTGTGCCCGATGACCCTGCTCTCACGTCTATATTAGCACGAGCCGCCGCGATATTTCCCGCCAATTCCGCCCAAAAAACACAACGCCCCGGCCGAGCGTGGCTCGACCGGGGCGGCTCTCCCCTCAACTTTTTCGCGGCCGACTAGTCGTCGCGCTTGTACTCAATGACCATATGCTTGTGCCATTGGCCGGGCGCAACTTCCATGTGCATTTCCATGACGTAGTTATCCTTGTCGGAGAACTTGATGTTCGTCTTGTTCTTGCAGTACTTGCCGTTGGGCAGCGGCATGTCGCCGTTGAAGACGAACTGCTTGTTCGCATCATCCCAATCGCCGGTTTCCATGTAGATGCCCGTGCTCATGCTGTCGATCCAGATGGAGACGAATTTCTTCTTCATCGCGTCATAGCCCACGACGCTGTAGCCTTCAAACTTCTGGCTCATCATCTTTCCGTCGGGTCCGGGCATCTCGAATGAGCCCTTGTACGACTGGCGAATATACCGACCGCCATAGACGAGCGATGTGTCGGATTCCGCCTTCGATGTCTGCCCTGGCGCGCCGGGCTCCATGTACATCGTGTTCTTGCAGTCCCACTCGCCGACGAACATCTTGAGTTTGTCGTGCATCGGCGTCATCTGGTTCGCCGCCATCCACTCGGCCATTTCCTGTTCGTGGTCCTTCTTCGGCTCATCACCGGCGCGCGTGACGACGGCGTTCGTGACAAACGCCGTGACGGCGACAACGGCGAGGAGTGCCACAAGTCGGCGAGACGCGGCCGCCAGCTTCATTTGTGTCTGTTTGGACATACGGATGTTTGCTCCTTTCAGGTTGGGTTGCAGATTAGCCAATCAAGCCGCGTTGGAACACGACTTGTTGCGCGACATGCGCCAGTTGAAATACAATCGCGTTTCTCTGATCGTACCGATCCGAACATTAACCAAACAAATTGAGCGAGTCAAGAGACGATTACCGTGAATCCTGTGACGAAAGGTCAACACCGGACGACATGCCGAACGTCGTACTTTCACGCAAGTCGTAACGTCGCTTCCGATAAGTGATTGCGCGGGTGATGGTGGTCGATTTGCGTCGGCCGGTCCGACGCCGGGCGGCAACCCAGACGCAATATCAGGCCATCCGCGTTTTTGCCGATGAATTCAGAGAGTACTCCGGCTGCGGTCGCCGCCGATACAGGTAAAGGACGCCATATGTTGCTTGCTGAAGCCGCCGCCGGCGGAACCGAACACCCAATCCCCAGTCTTGTTTGGGTCTTGCCTTTCGCCGCGCTGCTCCTCTGCATCGCCATACTTCCCCTGATCCACAAAACCGAGCACTGGTGGCATCACAACAAGAACAAGCTCCTTGTCGCGTTGGCGCTGGCCGTCATTACGCTCGGCTACTACTTCATGCGGCACAACGGAACGCACGTTCACGATCACTGGCTCGGCGAGACGCTTCATCATGTCGGCATGGATATCCATGAGCACGACGGCGCCTTCACGACGGGCGAAGGGCTTGCGACGGCCGTCGGCGTCCTCGGCAATGCGCTGATGGAGTACATCCCCTTCATCTCGTTGCTCTTCAGCTTGTATGTGATCTCAGGCGGGATCGGCGTCCGCGGCGATATTCCCGCACACCCGCTGACGAATGTGATCTTCCTGGCGATCGGAGGCGTGCTGGCCAGTCTCATCGGAACGACTGGTGCGTCGATGCTCCTGATCCGCCCCCTGTTGAAGACCAATTCCGAGCGCAAGCACGTTGTGCATACCGTGATCTTCTTCATCTTCATCGTCAGCAATATCGGCGGCACGTTGCTGCCGATCGGCGATCCGCCGCTCTTCCTCGGTTACCTGAAGGGCGTCCCTTTCATGTGGACGCTGGCACTCTGGAAGGAATGGGCGACAGTCATCGGTCTCCTGCTCGTCGTTTACTATTTCTGGGACAGCGTTGCGTACAAGAAGGAGACGCTCCCCGACATCCAGCGCGACGAGACGCAGGTCCGCAAGATCACGATCGCGGGCAAAGTGAATTTCATCTTCCTGGCGGGCGTCGTCTTCGCGACGGGAACGCTGGCCCCCGGCAAGCCGTTCCTCGGCATGGAGGGCGGCTGGGAGCCTTTCACCTTCTGCCGTGAATTCGTGCAGTTGGCCTTCGTGTTCCTGTCGCTCTACTTCACGCCGGGCGGACTTCGCAAGGAAAACAACTTCAATTACGTGGCGATCCTCGAAGTTGCCTGCCTGTTCATCGGAATCTTCATCTGCATGCAGGTGCCCATCGAGATTCTGAACGCGAAAGGCCCGGAGCTCGGCATCAATTCCGCCTGGAAGTTCTTCTGGGCGACGGGAATACTGAGCAGTTGTCTCGACAACGCGCCGACCTACGTCGTCTTCTTCGAAACGGCCAAGACGCTCGGCGGTGCGGTGACAGTCGCCGGCGTTGCGGAGCCGTTCCTGATCGCCATCAGCCTCGGATCCGTGTTCATGGGGGCCAACACCTACATCGGGAATGGTCCCAACTTCATGGTCAAGAGCATCGCCGAGCACGAGGGCGTCAAGATGCCCAGTTTCTTCGGCTACATGCTTTACAGCGGCTTGATCCTGATCCCGACGTTCATCCTCGTGACGCTCCTGTTCATCTGCTAGACGCGAGGCGGATCGGACAATTGGGAGAACCTTCCGGCCGCGACGCCGATACGACGTCGCGGCCGTGCTTTTGCGCCCAATCCGTTATGGGCCGTTGGAATGTTGAGTGTCTGATCGATAGAATAAGGGTTTCAGCTGCCAGCAAAGTCGTCGGCGACACAGAATGCCGAGGCGATCAGATTTCAGGTGGGGTAGGATGCTGCAAATCGGAAAACTGCTGTGCGTCCTCGGCGCGTTGTTGCCGCTGGCGCTTCCCTCGGCATTCGGAGACGTGCCGCGATCGCTCGAGCTTGCTCTGCCCGCCCCCCAACCTCATGCGGACGATACCGCGGATGTGCGGGCCGCGATCGCCTGGCTCGTCGAGCATGGCGCCGCTGTCGATCGTTGCGGTATCGATGTCGCGGGGCGACGACTCGTCGCGGAATTCTCCGACGATGCAGCCGTCGAGCAGGCCCGATCCGCAGGCTATGTCGTCCTGCGGGATCTCTCGGCGGGTGAAGCCGGACCGCGCGGAGTGGATCCGCTGGCCGATTATCTCGATCCGGCGGAAGTCGAAGCGTTCCTCAACCAAGTGGCCGCCGATCATCCCGCGATCACGCGCGTCTTCAGCGTGGGTACGACGACCGATGGGCGCGACATCTGGGCGATCGAAATCTCCGATCAGCCCGGCGTCGACGAAGACGAACCCGCGGTCCTGCTCAACGGCCTGCATCATTCACGCGAAGTTGTCACGCCGCACATCGTTACGGACGCGATCGACGTCCTGACGAACGGTTACGACGCCAACGATCCACAAATTGTCGCATGGGTTCAGAATTACAAGTCCATTCTGATTCCGATGGTCAATCCGGACGGCAGCGCCCGCGTTCACGCCGGCGACGTCGGTCATCGCAAGAACACGCGGCAGGTCTGCTCGGCCGCCGATCCCGGCGTCGATCTGAACCGTAACTACCCCTACAAGTGGGGCGCCGGCGCCGTCTGCGAAGCCGGATTCGGCAGCAGCGGAAATCAGTGTTCAGACTCCTATCGCGGACCGACAGCCGCGTCCGAACCCGAAACGCAGGCCATGATCGGTCTGTCCCAAGCCATGCACTTCGCGATCGCTGTTTCGTACCATTCGTCCGGCCGTTTCATCGACTACCCCTATGCCTGCAATCCCGGCGTGCCGGACATGCGGATGCCGGAGCACGACGCCGTCAACGCGATGATGTACGGCATGCGGGATGCGATCTTCGCAGTGGACGGCATCTCATACGCCGTTCATTCGCCGGTCGCCCTCGGCCCCGTCAACGGCGACGACACGAGCTGGTACTACGCATTCGAAGGCACGTATCCGTTCATTGTTGAGACGGCGACGACATTCCAGCCCGCCTTCGCGCTGGTGCCGGGCATCGTCGCGAGGAATCGCGCGGGATGGCAGTATCTTTATGACCGCCTCGGCGAGGCGCGCATCGATGTACACGTGTCGGCCTCGTGCGAACCGCTCGAAGCGGAAGTCACGCTCCTCGACTATACCTACGATACGGGCGAACTCCCGCGGTCGACATTCCTGCCGTTCGGTCGATGGACGTACATTGTTCCGCCGAATGACACGTATACGATTCGAGTCAGCAAGCCGGGCTTTCAATCGCAGGATGTCGGCGTTGTTGTCGGAAACACGCCCGTCGCTGTCAACGTCCAACTCGTTCCCGACACGCCGATCGCGTTGCTGTCCGGCGACATGAATGACGATTGCATCGTCGACGGCAACGACATCTCGCAATTCGTGCAGGCCCTGTTAACTGGCGCTGAGGCATCAGGCAATCAGCGCGCGCGAGGCGACTTCAACGCCGATTGCGTTGTTTCTCAATCCGACCTTCCTTTTTTCATTGCGACGCTGCTTTCTGCGGATACCTGTCCATGACAGCAAATATCCAGCCACGACCGATTGCGTAATAACACGATATTTAAGTGACTATTGTCACATTCCGTAATTGGGGTGATTTGTCATAGTTTTTTCTCGCGGAAATATTATGACAGATATATCCTCATTGCATCCGCTTCTGAATTCGCGACGAATCCTGTCTTGATGATTACACGGAGCGGACTTAGTGTCTGGGCCGATAAGGGGTGAGTACATATCGTGGTACTTGGGGAAGGGTTGGGATGCGGATATCGATCGTCTACCGGCACGTATCGGATTACCAGGCACACGCCAATCGTCTGGCGGCGGAAATAAAAAAACAGAAGGGAATCGACGCGGAGTTGATACACGGGCCGGCGGAAGGATTCGACGTGCGAATCAACGGCGATCTCATCTATAGCATGGCGCACACGGGAAAACTGCCTGAAATCTCGGACTTGATCGGCTACATGGGCAGCTGTTGATTGCCATTGGCCAGGTGCGCAGAGCGGCAAACGCCTTTCTTCTTCATGACGACAAAGAAATCCTGAGCGAGCCGATGCGGGCGTGCGCTGTCAATCGGCGTGCCGGTCACTCGCCGGACGGTTCTGGCGACTCGACGCATCCACTCGTTCGGCACGATCCAGCGGTCGCACATTCGGAATACGATCGGCGCGACGAGATTGCACGAGTAAAAGTGGGGCTGATCAAAACCGCAGTTCTTCGCTGTGCGGACCCATGCGGCGGGCCCCAGCCGATTGCCCGACGACCAGTTGCGCTGATTCAGGATTCGGACCGCAGCCTGTTGGATAAGCGCGTACGGCGTACGCGTGGCGGACGTGCTGAAGACGATTCTTCCACCCGGACGGAGTACCCTCGCAAACTCCTCCAACGCCGCTTCGGGAGTTCTGAACAGGTACATCGTCTTGTGGCACAACACGGTCTCAAAGCTCTCGTCAGCGAACGGAAGCCGCTCCCCGGATGCCGCAACGAGTGGGCGGCCGTATTGAATCGCCCGACGCAGCGACGCGGTGGACACGTCGAGACCGTGGATCGCGACCTGTCGATTCGCCAATTGCCTGAGATACGATCCGTGAGCGCAGCCGACATCCAGGACGCGTTCGCCAATGCGCCAGGGGATCAAGTCCAGGAGGGCGTGGTCGAGCTCTTCGTGCTGAAATGACGGACGGGAGGGCGTATGCCATTCGCGCCACTCCCACCGCAGGCGGTCCACAACGCGGGCGGGCAATGTGCGAATCCGAATCGAGCGTGAGAGCGCCATCACTTCAGATATCGGCGCGGCAGGGCGATATTCGGTATCCATAGCCCGTGCGGGCGTTTGTTGAGACGTCGCGGTGCTCTTACAATCCGCCGCGCGGGCGGCGATTCGGCGAAATGCATCGCGCCCGGACAGGTTCGACAGGTAAACCAGGAACGTTGTTACCAGAGAAAAACAAGAAAGACAGCGCCGCTGCGGAGCGGGCCGTTCTCGTCGGGCTCATTCTGCCCGGACAGGAAATCGCCGGCACGCGCTACGATCCGCTTGCCGAGCTCGCCGGCCTGGCGTCGGCCGCCGGCGCCGAAGTCGTCGGCCGCATGATACAGAAGCGGCCCAAGATCTGCCCGGCGACGTACATCGGCACCGGCAAGGTTAAGGCCCTCGCGGACTACGTCGAGGACAAAGAAGCCGACCTCATCATTTTTGACAACGAGCTGGCGCCGTCACAGATTCGCGAAGTCGAGCAGATCGCCAAGAGACGCGTCATCGATCGAACAGAGCTGATCCTCGATATCTTCGCAAGCCGGGCCCGGACGCACTCCGCCAGGCTTCAAGTCGAACTCGCCCAGCTCGAGTACACGGCCCCGCGGCTTCGCGGCATGTGGACCCACTTGGAGCGAATCGCGGGAGCGGGCGGCGGTACGGCCGCCGGCGCCGTCGGCGCCATCGGCACGCGCGGTCCCGGCGAACGGCAGATCGAAATCGATCGCCGTATCGTGCAGAAACGAGTGACCATGCTGAAGGAACAACTCGCGCAGATCGACAAACGCAAGCTCCGCGAAGTCGAATCCCGCAGCGATCATTTCACGATCAGCCTGGTCGGCTACACCAATGCCGGCAAAAGCACCTTGATGAACGCCCTGACGGACGCCGGAACGCTGGTCGAAGACAAGCTCTTCGCGACGCTCGATACCAAGACGCGCCGCTGGAATCTCGGCGGCGGACAGTCGGCGCTGCTTTCGGATACCGTCGGCTTCGTTCGAAACCTCCCGCACCATCTCGTCGCCTCCTTCCGCGCGACGCTCGAAGAGACGATTAACTCGGACCTGCTGATCCACGTCGTCGATGCAAGCAGCCACGATGCCGTTGGGCAGGCGCGGGCCGTCGATCGAGTGCTCGAAGAACTGGGCTGTCGGGAGACGGCGAGGATCAACGTCCTCAACAAGATCGATGTGCTCGGTGACGATTCGGAGATTCAGTTGCTTCGCGCATCCATGCCCGAAGCCGTCGAGATCTCCGCGGCGACGGGCGCAGGACTTGCCGCGCTTCACGAGCGTGTCATTGCACGGCTGAGAGGGAGATATACTCGTGTCATGCTCGAGGCCTCCGCGTCGAACGGAAAACTGCTCGCATACCTGAGTCGACACGGTCACATATTGGACCGGCAATATGATGAGGGCATGGTTCGCCTGGATGTGCGCGTCCCGACGCAGGAATTGCCGCGCATTCTGCAGATGGGCGCCGTCCAGATGCCGTCCGCATGACGACGGTATTATTCGGGCCCTTTATCGGCCCCAGAATCACGTCCTATTCCACGCTTAAGCGCGACGTCCCGTGGTTCGAAATTGAGAATAGAGAAAGCTCGACTGCGCGCGGCGCCCGGCAATGGCGTCCCGTGCGGATGTTCTCGAATAACGAACGGACGGGATCATGCACACGAAAGTCAAACTCGAAGCCGAAGAAGCCGTGCGCATTCTGGATGGTGCCGTGGCAGCGCATTGCCAGATAGTCATCGAGTTCGCCTCGGCGCCGGGGAGAACCGTCAATGGGACGTTGCTCTCCGGCGACAGCCAGTCACTGCTCGTTCAAGTGACCGGCAATCCCGCCTTCGAATGGTCGAAATTCGCCGGCAGTCGGTGCGAGGCGCGGATATACCACGATCGTCGCTACTCCGCCGAGACCAATGTTCTTGATCTGCCCAAGTGGGGCGAAACGCAGGGCATTACGCTGGCCAAGCCCGAATCCATCGCCGTGCTCGATCGGCGACGCTTCCTTCGCGCCAAGCTTGCACCGTCGTCCAAAGTCGAAATCGAATGGAAAACCGACGGGTCGGATCATCGGCAGGCAGTCAGCCTGCTCAACGTCAGCGCCGACGGTATGGCATGCCGAGTCGACGACGCGATGGTATCTGGGCTGGAAAAAGGACGACGATTGCGCGTCCGATTTTCGCTTCCCGGCGGCAATCAGTCGATCGAGCTGGGAGCGCGTGTGACGAACCTGACGCCGGCAAGCGTCGGCGCGTCGATCATGGGGTTGCAGTTTACGACGTCGAAAGAAGATGCGGAGTCGATCCGGGCCCTTCGGCTCGCCATCGAGCGCGAGGAAAGCGGCGTACGCGATGAAGGGGTGTTCGCATGACGGCTGGGACGAATGTTGAAGTATCTCCGAATGCGTCGCTCTTTGTCTGGGCCGCGGAAAAACTCGTCGACCTTGTGATCACGCAGGCGGTCGAAGGGGAATGGGCGTCGTTCCGATCCAAACTGCTCGGATACGACCAGAAATCAGGGGCGATTCTGATCGCACGCCCCGAGCCCGCCAACGAGGGTCAGCGAGTCGACGTGTCGCGAGACGCGGAGTTGGGCGTCGCGTTCAGGCGCGGACACAAGAAATGCCTGTTCGTCTCGCGCGTCTCGGAAGACCTCTCTGCCGTCGCGGACGCCGTTCCCGGGACCCTGGTGCTTGCTCCCCCGACCGACGTGCGTTCCGTGCAGCGGCGCGCCTACCAACGCGTCGTCATTCCATCGCATCGTTTCATTGCCGCCAAGATCTGGGACGGCGGCTTGCCGGGTGACAACGGCGTCAGCTACCCGGTCAGCTCCGGACGTGTCTCGAATGTGTCGGTCGGCGGCGTCATGGTCGACGTCCGTTCCGATCAGAACCCGCGTCTGCAGGTCGGCGATCTCGTCGGCATCGAAGTGACGCAGCGGCCGGGCATGCGACCGCTCCTGGTCGAAGCGCAGTATCGTCATTGCGTCATGCACAGCGACGACCGCCTTGGGTTGGGCTTTCAGTTTGTCGGTCTCGAGCACGATCTGCCGGGGCGGTCCACATTGGAAGAGGTCAAACTCTTCGCGAGCGCCGTACGGCGGGGCGTATAGCGCCGTCCATTCCCTGAATCGTGTCGTTCGCAGCCGCACGTGTCTTGCCTGCGTGCCGGCGGATTCGGCCATTGCGCGCGATTCGATCGTCTAACGCTTTGTTTCAGATTCAACTCCCGACGTCATTGCCGCCGTTTCTGCGCATGCCGCGCAACAGATGCGCGATCGTTCGACTCGAGTCTTAAATAGACAATGCGCGAAATGCGGTTTCGAAGTGCGCATAAAAAAAGAGGATCCGAGCTCGCCGTTACTCGGACCCTCCAAGCCAGGCTGTCCCGCCCATTGGCGGAAGACCCACAGCCTCGAAATAAAGTATCGGTCGTGCTCATATCGCTCCTTGAGCTGGCGTTGCAAACAGAAACATAATTATTGGAATCGTCTGAGACTTATCGGTCGTAGCGCAATCGAAGCGCGCTACGCGTTTCGTACGCGCGCTTCAAAGTACGGACGTAGCGCATGCGTCAGCGTCTCCGGGGCGACGCCTGAATGCGATTGGATCCACGCGTAGAGATCTCGTTGCTTTTGTGCGTCGAGCATGACCGGCGTAAACGCGTCGTCGCCGATTTGCGAAAGCATGTCCGCGTCGAACCCTTCGGCCACGTTGCACGTCAGGTTCGCCCAGGGAACTGACTCGGAACCGAACGGTCCGAGCGCGACATCGATCGCCTTCTCGTCGATTCGCAGCCCGACGTGTTTCGGCCAGACGGCCAACATCAACCAACGTCCGCCGCCGATGCCGACGCCGACGCCGGCCAGTGCAAGGCCCGCGATCACGATGGCGATTGCTGCGAACGTCGCCGGCTGCTGCTCCCAGAACAGCGACCAGTCTCCGATCTGGATTCCGAGAAGGTAGGCAAGGCCGATCACCAGCCCCGACGTCAGCAGGCGCCACAGCGCCCGGACGGCCGCATGGACTCGGTCGACGGGGATCCGCACCGCGTTCGTAGTTGACGACAAAGGTCCACTTGACATGCCGGGGGATCATATCGGCCCGAGTCGGTTGTCGCCGCACCCGCGTCGGGTTTCCGGGGAATTCAGACGCGATCCGATAAGCTCGCCGCCCGCAGTCCTGCAAAACCGGATGTCAACGGCAGTTTCGTGAAACCCGATGTAGCGATGGGAAGCAGCCAGTGGGGATGGGGGGAACGAAAGATGCAGTCGCGATCGGAATCGCCGGATCTCAATACCTCGGGCAAATTCGGCCGACACGCAAATCCCGCCGCAGTCGTTGCAAGCGTCGTCGCGCTGATTGGTCTCGCCGTCTGGGCCGTCGTCTATGGGCTCGACGGAGACATCGATGCGCTGATCGACTGGAAGGGCGCAATCGTCGTCGTCGCGACGCCAATTCTGATTCTCACTGGCATTTTCGGATGGGCCGCGCCGATCGATGCGTTTTTCTATGTGGTCGGTAAGCGCGAGGATTCTGCGGCGGCGCGAGACGCGGCGCAGTTCTTTCAGCTATGGGCTGCGTTTGCGCTTGCCAGCGGGTTTGTTGCGACCGTTGGCGGGCTGATCGTGATGCTGAAGTATATGGACGATCCGTCGAAGATCGGTCCCGGCATGGCCGTTGCGCTGCTCAGCCAGCTCTACGGCGTGTGTATCGCCGTCTTCTGCCTGGCATGTTCAGTGGTCGTACTTCGCCGATATCCGGATCGCGACGCTTCCCGGCGATTGACGCGACAGGCCGTCGCGGGTGCCGGCATGACAGTCGTAGCCGGCACCATGGCGACGCTGATCGCGTTCGGCATCCTGATGATTGCGTTCATGCAGAGCGCGTAATATCAGCGCCGTTGCGTCGGCTTTCGCATTCTTCGCCGGAACGCCACGGTCCCCAACAACATCAGCGGCATCAAGACCGCGCCGCCTGCGCCGCAGCCGCTGCCGCCGCCGCAATTCTCGCCTTCCACGATCGGGTCCGTAATCGTCGGGTCGTCGGTCACCACGACATCAAACGTGCACGAGACGATGCTGCCTGTTGCGTCCGTCGCCGTGATCTTGACGTTCGTCGTGCCGATCGGAAATGTCGAACCGCTCTTCGGGGACGCCGAAACCTGGATGTTCCCGAAACCGCCGGCAGACGCGGGAAGCTCGAAGTCGATCGTTCGTCCGTCCTTGCTCGTCGCCGGCAACGTGATCGTGCTGGGGCAGTCGCCGAGCGACAGACCTTCACAGGCGTCTCCGACGCCGTTGTTATTAATGTCCGACTGATCCGTGTTCGGTGTTTGCGGGCAGTTGTCCGACGTGTCCGGAATCGAGTCCAGGTCCGAGTCAATCGTCACATTCGGATCGGGTACTTCGACTACCGCCGGTTCGACGACCGACGCGATGAGGCACCAATGATCGAGCGTTCCGGTTGCACCCGCCGCCAGGTCCCGGGCGCGAAGCTCCCAGGTTCCATCGACACTCATTCCCTTGAAGGTGCTGAGTGGATTCTGCGGCCTGTAGGACGGCGGCGATGTGAGACCTGGCCGGCACTGGTTTTCGATCAGGCCGCCGGTGCCCTCATCATCCAATCGGACGTCGTTCAGGTCCGACTCGAAGCACGTGTTGAAGCTCGATCCGCCGATCTGATTGATCAGTAGCGCGGATTTTCCCGATTCCACGTGCGTCAGCGTCACGGTAATGTCGCCGATCCACGAATGCGTGATTTCCACATCGATATCGAGGTCCTCGATAATAGCGTTCTGCGACACGACAATCGTCGTCGCCGCCCCCGTGGTACTGCCGTCGGGGATCGTCTTGGGGGCGCCTGTCGAACAGAGCCTCAACTCACCCGCCGTCAGTGTATGCGTCCGAACGAACTGTGCGCCGCTCGTTTGATCGTTGAACACGACGCTGGCGACATAGCTTCCGGTGGGCAGCGCGTGGACGATGTCCGTGTCTAGCGCGACGGTGATCAGTCGATTGGCGCCTGGCGCGAGAGACCCGCTCACGGCGCTTGTGCCGCCGTTCAACAGAAGGCCAAAGTTGTTCGTGATATCGATGTCGTAGTCGACCGGCGAATTCCCCGTGTTCTTGATAACGTAAACGGTCTGAATCGGCGTGAACGGGCCGCCGACCAGCCCCGCGTGCTCGACATTTGAAGTCGGCGTAACGCCCAACCGGCCGGTTTCCGAAACGAAATCGTAAAGATCGGATCGGTAGTTCAGCAATGTGCATCGCATTCTCTGAACCTGTTCCGGCGTGAACCTGTACATGCACAACTCTTCGCTATAGCTCATGAAGTTGTCGGTCGGCGCCGGAAGTCCGCAATCCGTGTTTACGTCGGAGCAGTTGTGCGTGAAAAGGGCCTCAAGGTGCGGATTCGTATCGCAAATCAAGTCGCCGTCCGTGTAACATCCCGGTGCGACCGCCTGGCTGCAGAGCCCCGGCTCCATAAACGTATGAAACAGGCCCAGGTAGTGGCCGACTTCATGGACCAGCACGTCGCCCGTATCGTTCGGGGGACCGTCCGCACCAACGGCGCCGAAGGAACCCCAGTGAACGACAACGCGATCCGCCAATGAGCCGACGAAATTGCCCTCGGCTGGAAATCGCGGTACGTAGCCCAGCGTTCCATCCGTGTTCAGATTCAAAGTGTAGATATTCAGGTAATGGAACGGGTCCCAGGCGAGCGTGAGCCAATAGTCGCCATCCTCAATGAACCACGCGTTATTCGCAATCGTCGTGATTCCGTTCGTCGGATTTCCGCTCGGGTCCTCCGTCGCCAAATAGAACTCGATTTCCGCGTTGGCGCCGAGTCCGCCGTTTCCGCGGAATGCCTCGTTCAGTACATCAATTTGCGCGCGGATATTGTCCTCATTCAGGGCGCCGGTCCCGTTGGATGACGTGATCACATGAACGACCACCGGAATCCGAAATCGCCCCACATCCGGCAGGTAGTCCGACGACAACGTCGTCGAGAAGTAATCGCAGTCGCCCGCTCCGCCGACGCCTCGGGGCGCCGCCGCGAAATCCGGCGCCGGCGTGCCGCAAGGTCCGCCGTTTCGGCGGAAGTGGGCCGATCGGTAGTAAGCGGTCCGCGACTCATACGTCACGCCGTCCACGAGCAGGCGGCCATCCGGCAGCTCCGTGATCGTTGCACGCACTCGTTCGCCGGCGGTTTCCGGCGTATCGTCGGCTTGAATTATCGGGCTGAAACATAGCAAGGCGATTACGATCGCCCGGCAGAAAACGCAGTTTCGCATACAGGAATTCCTCTACGGAAATCTCAACCAGTGGGCTTCGAGCTGTACATTGGGCGCATACATAACGGCACCCAAGTCTCGACTTCCTTTACTAGTGTGATTCTACCGATCGAGGTAACGCCAAACAACGAACCGGCGTTATTTTTTCCCGGAATCGGGGCCCGGCGGCATCAAACGCCGGGACCTTCGTACGGGCTCGCGTCCTGCTGAAGCTGTGAAAGTCGATCTGTCGCCGCCACGCGGAATCGCTCGACAAGCAGTTTCTGGGCCCGGCAGGTGGGGGCGAACCCCTGGTATCGATTCATCAGCCGTGATACATCGTCGGCGCTTGCGAACGTGACCTGGTCCAGGTGTTCGTAAAGCCGTGCCGTCGTCGCCAGACCTTCGGGAGTTGCGTCACCGTCGATCGCGTCGCAGAGCCGAATGAGTTCCCCGACGCGACCCGATTCCAGCGTGGCGCGGGTCAACGCCATCCAATCGTCGAATTCTGCGGTCCCGCGCGGCGGGGCGATCGGGTCGCTCGTCGGCGCCTGTCCCGGGAGCGGGGCCCCCGGATCGATCCACAACGTTCGCGCGCCCTGGACGAGGCGACGCGTTTCGTCGATTCGCTCGCTGACGAAACACACGTCGAGGCCGCGCGAAGGTGCATACGCGATTCCGATCGACATCGACCGCCTTTCACGCATGACGCTCGGGATCACGCGCCATGCCAACTGTTCGCTTCCGTAAGTGACGGCGCCCGCATTCGCAACCACAGGGGCGCCTCGAAGAGCGGCTTCGACGATGCTCTGTAACCAACCGACTTCAATGGCCGGCAGCCGCGGTGACGCATCGGGCAATTGGGCGCAGCCGTCGCCAAGGCTTAGCTTCGGAAACGTCGATTCGGCTTTCAGCAGCGGCTCGTCGCCGTCGATAGCCGCGATTACGCCCGCTACCAGCCACGGATCGCAGGCGAACGCGCCGAACTGTGCTCGGTCCAGAAACACGAAATGCGTGTGGACGCGAAGTCCGCCCCGCGCCGTGTGCTCCTTGCCGGCATGGCGCACCAAACCGACGCAGTATCGCCCAGTCGGCAGCGGAAACCCGATCACGCCGAGGGCGTCGGGATGATCCGTCGCCAGGCCGCCGTGCGACGGCGCGCGGCGCGTGGTCTCCATCCGTTCGTCCGGTCGAATTCCGCTCGTCGCCGCGATGATGCGATAGCCTTCTCCCATCGGGGATCGAATCGACGTGAAGACGGCATGATCGACGATCAGTGAACGTGTATCGTTTTCCGCGGACGACGTCAGAGTTGCTGTACGATCCATTCGAACGGCTCCAGAATTCCGCAGAGCGCCGTATGAAGCGGCACCGCGGTGGCTTCCTCGTTCTTTTCGTCGTAAGCGTAGCCAAGAGAGCCCACAACGCTGGCTGCGAAGAAGGCGACGTTCGCAAATCGATTCTCGCAAAGGTTCCACACCCGGTTGAGATTCGCTTCGACGAAGGCCTCGGGATCGTCGAAACACTCAGGGCAGTGGTCCGCCTTGCACAAGACGACGGCGATGGGCGTATTGATCCGCTGATCGCGGCCGACGCCGAGAACGCTGTCGATATAGCTGAGCATCTTCATGCCGAAGAAGTCGGGCTGCGTCGCGCCGTTGGCCGCCTGCGCGGCGTCACACAACAGCAGCATTCCCGATGATTTATTGAGCAGGCTGTGCACGACGCGGAACGTTTGCGGACTCTGGACTTCAGCGGCCAGGCTCTCGCCCGCCATGTCCGGCATGACGAGATCGACCCATCGATTCAACGCGCGATGCAGCACCTGGTAGTAGGCCCAATACCAACTGTTCGCTTCCATCGGCGTCTTCGGCGGAAACATCCGATGCGCCAGATGGCTGATCACCGTCTGCTGAAGATCAACTGAGTAGGCGCCTTTGGGAATCGCCTTGAAATCGCCGGCGCGTTGCGCGAGCATGTCGAGCAGCACGCCGAGATAGACCGTCTTTCCGACATTGCTTTCGCCGACCACGCTGACAATCTCGGGTTCTCGCTCCTGCGCGATCGCGTCTCGAACGACGGCCATCGGCGCAAAACACACGCCACACTGGATGGCGAGATCCGGATTGCGTGTGCCGCAAATCAGGCAGACATCCGGCTCGAGCTTTCTCATGGTTGCTGATGGTTCTACGTTCACTGTCGCCTCCCCGTATTGTCGTGCTCGTCGTACGCGATGTCGCGCGCGGCTGTCGTGCATATGTAGCACCCTGATGTCCCGATGAACCTCGTCACGTCAGTCAACGTCCAGCGCACAGCGGAATCCGGCGTTATGCACGCGCGCCATGCTGACGAGTCCCGTTCGAAAAGTGCCCGTCGCCTGCGACGAGAAATACGTGTCGAACGCGCCGCCGCGAATCGAGGACATTCTCATGTCGCTGACAACGGGATTTCCGTTGTCGTCGGTCACAATGTACTCGTCCGCCATCCACTCCCAGACGTTGCCGACGAGTTGCGCGACCTGATTCGGTGCGCAGCCGTCGGGGTAGGCGTCCACCGGCATCGTTTTGCCGACGCCTGACAGCCAGATATTGCATCGCTGCGTGTCCAGGGCGTCGCCCCAGGGGAATCGTCGCATCGTGTTGGCCGCGCTGCGGATGCGCCACGTCGCCGCCATCTGCCATTCGGCCTCACTCGGCAGTCGATAGCCGGCCCACGTGGCATACGCCTGCGCTTCGTAGAAGCAGATCCCCACGACGGGATGCGTCGCCATCGTTCGACAATGTCGACCGTTGCGCCAGAAGCGCGGTCCGGAATGATCCGTTTGATCGCGGAAGTCGATCAGGTGCGGCCAGATTTCGCGCGGCCACAAGTCCATGTCGTCGTACCCGCCCGCGTCGACGAATCGCTGGAACTCGTCGTTCGTCACCGGATATCGCGCCAATAGAAACGTCTTCGTTTCGACCGACGATTCCGGGCAACCCGGGTAGTCGTTGACCGTTTTCGGCAGGGATGCGAATCCTTCCGGGACGATTGCGAACAGGTCGTCGATTCGATCCGCCGCCTCGGCGCAGGCGCGCTCGGCCGAATGTTGTCCTCGCCAGGCTTCGCGTTGTGCGAGCAGGTACCCGTAACGTTTCAGTGCGACGCATGCCTCCAGCGGATCCGACGGAATCTCCGTCGGCGGCGCCGGGTCGAAGTGCTTCTCAGCGACCGGCGCGGGCCGTGCCTGGGCCGGTTTCGAATCCGGCCCCGGGCGTGCACGTTTCTTGAACAGATTTAATGCCATTCGCGTTCTCTCCCGTACCTGACGGTTTCACGCCGCGTCCTTGAGGCTGCCCCGACTGCACTCCGCGATCTTCGGTTCGATCGCCGCTCTTGTTCGTCCTATCGTCCCAACGCGCGTCGTTTCGCGTCTCGACAGAGTTTCTGGAATCGCTCGACGGATTCTCGAGCCTTTTCCTCGGCCGGATTCTCCGGCTGCGGAACGTCCTTGTCCGCCTTGCCGTCTCCGGAATCCGACTGGAATTTCGGCAGCAACGCCGACTTCGATCCTTCGATCTGCTCGAACTCGTTCTTCATCGTTTCCTGCAGCTGCGCCAAGTGCGTCTGGGCGCCTTGCAGCTCCTTCATGCGGCGATCCCATTCCGCACGCAGCTGCCCGATTTCGCCTTCACGTTGAGCAAGCTCGCTCTCGCGCTGCTCAATGGAACTCATCTTCGTGGAGATTTCGGACTCGCGCTGCTTGCGTTCGGCGTTCTCCTTCTCCAGTGCGGCGCGTTCTTTCGACAACTCGCTCTGCGCTTTCGAAAGCGATTCCCGCTCCTTCTGCAGCTCCGCGCGGGCGCTCTTCAACTCCGATTCACTCGCCTTGCGGCTGACGGCGTCCTTTTCGAACTCGGACTTGGCGGCGGCGAACGCTTTCTCTCGCTCTTCGAGGTCCTTCGCACGCGACTCGATGTCCGCCGATTTGGCGTCGACCTTCGCCTGGTTGGATTCGACGCTCGCCTCTCGCGATGCGAGGGCTTGTTCCAGCTTGGACAAGGCCTGGCGATCCTGTTCGAGTTCCGCCAGCTTGGACTGAAGGTCGGCGCGATTCGATTCGAGCGATTGAACTTCCGCGTTTTGCTTCTGGCTGAGACGCTCGAAATCCGCTTCCATCGCCTTCAATTTGGTTTCACGTTCGGCGAGTTCCTGCTCCCGCTTGTCGACGTCCTCGCAGAGCTGCGTTTCCTGCTCCGCAAAGGCCTTCCGTTCGTCCGTCAGACGCTTGTGGTGGTGCTCCAGCGCCGCGCGGCAGTCTTCCAACGCCTGCGCCCGCGCATCCAGCAGTTGCCGCAACGACTGCATTGCACTGACGACGTCCTTGCCGAGCCGATCGAGCGATTCGATGTCGACGCCCGAGTCCTTTCCTGCGTTTGGTTTTTCAAGCGTGCTCGTTCCCATGCGTCTGCTCATCCTCTCCACCACGATTTTCGCTTATTCGACTTCTCTTTCGGCGGCTCGTACGCGTCCACCAACTGACGGATGCTCTTGCGACCGTTGAACAGTCGATACTGAACGCGGATCGCCTTGGCCATCTCCGGCTCGAGCGTTGATAGCAGCTTTTCCGTCTCCGTCACTTCGGCGAAGTACTCGTCGCAGACGTCGCGCATCGAGACCTTGCCGCCGGCCGCCGCGTGGCGCGCACGCAACATGTCGGCGACGTCCGACTCGATCGTGGCGAGGATTTCCTCGATACCTTCATCGGTCGTTTCGGACGCCGGCGACGGCTCGTTTGCTTTCGGATTCTCGGTCTCGTCCTCCGAACCCAGCTCCCTCGCCAGGTGTTCGGAGTGGCGTAGCGCGTTGCTCAACCGATCGAGGACCTCATCATTCTCGGTACCTCCCGACACCTGCGGGTTCGCCTCCGACTCGACGATGGGTCCGGATTGAACCGCGTTCCGGTCGACGGAAGCGGGCGATTCCGCCTCGGCGATCGGAGGTTCGGGCGCGATGTTCCGGATCTCGTTCTCTCCGGTCGCGTCCGAGTTTGTGCATGTCTGGATTCGCTCCGCAAGCCGACGATGGGCCGTCGACATCGCGTCGGACCATGCGCCAAGCTTCGTCTCCAGTTCCGATAGCGCGCGCTCTATCGCGCCGTCGTCTGAAGGCGGAGCCAGATTGGATAATTCTGCAAACGACACACTCATGGCTGCTCCGGCTGCTATCCGGTCGAGGTGCGATCCAGCGACTCACACCCGTCAAGGTAGAAAGTAAGATTCAATTGTGCCGATTGGGAAATTCGGATTGGATTCAGGATCGCGATATCGGTCATCTGGAAAGATGGGCAGCCGTCGTCGGCCGATGATGGACCATTTCCGCGGGGCCGGGTTCCGAATTTGATCGGTCGACGAAAAAGGGCCGCCCGATTCTCGGACGGCCCTCTAATGTTGACTTGTAGGTGACGGTTAAAGAGTTATTGGTTCAACAGTGCCGACACGATCTGGTCCACGTCGGCGGCATCCACCGTGCCGTCGCCGTTGAAGTCGAGCGCCGCCAGCTTCTGCGGATCCGTCGATTGGGCGAGAATAGCAGCGACGATCGAATCGATGTCCTTTCCGTCCGTCACGTTATCGCCGTTCGCATCCCCGTCCGGTCCATCGCAACCCGGAATGCACGTCGCGCCCGGCGCCGTCACGCGAATGTTGTCCACCTGCCAGCCGAGGAAATTGTCGTTGACCGGGAAGATGTTGTTGAAGTTGAACTCGAGCGTCACCGTCTGCCCGGCGTAGGCCGTCAAATCCACGACGCGCGACTCCCACTTCGCCGGCGCTCCCACAAACGCGCCGACGGCGGGCTGATCGACGATCTCGGCGCTGCCGCCGTTCGGTATGATCCGAACTTCCGGCCAGTCGCCGATCGGCGTCAGATCGCGCTGAAACGCCGAACAATACGTCAGATGAATCTGATCGGCATCGGGCAGGGCGATGGCCGGTGTGTACATCGAATCGTTGATGAACTGCCCGACGTCGTAGTTGCAGACGCCCGGCTGGCCGAGATACGCGACGTTGCTGCCGCCTGCGTCCTCGCACGCGCCCGTCGGCACGCCGCTGCACGAACTGCTGACGTTCCACAACCCGTTCTGAGACCAGCCCGCCGGCAGGCCGCTTTCAAAGTCCGTTTCCAGATAAGTCAGCGTGTCGGGGAAGCCGACGTCCGCACTGAGGTAAGTTTGCAGCGTCTCCGCGTCCTTTGGATTCGTGACTGTCGTCCCGAGCGTGCTAAGCGCGCTGAAGTAAAACTCAGGTGCGTCCGCGCAGGTCGGTGTCGGTAGCGTTGCCTCATACAACTCGCCGCCGACTGGCGTCAGCGCCGCCTCGACGAACGCGCCCGCGCCGTATCGATAGTGGAATCGGGCCGACTGCGCATCCAGCGGTTCGGAGCCGTCCTTCATTTCGACGGCGATCGTCGTCGGCACGCACGTAGGCACAATATCCGGCGCGCCACTCGGCAACCGGATAATGACGGCGCCCGCCAGCGGCACCTGCGTCGTCGCACTGACGCTCGTCGGCGTTCCCGGTTTGAAGAGCCCCAGCGTTACTTCGCCGAGCTCGTCGTTCGGACCGACGTCCGACGTGAACCAGAAGTTGTACATCGTGCCCCATCGCAGCGCATTGCTCATCGGGTCCTGGTCATACGTCGACGTGCTGGCCCATGTGATCGTCGTGCCGTCGATGCTGACTGCCCAGTCCGTGTTGTCGTAGGGTTCGCCCGAGTGATAGTCGACGTCCTTGAAGCCGATGTTCGTCGGCGTCGCGGCGCCCAACGGGACACTGAACGATCCGCCGCTTCGATCCGAATTCAGATTGTAGACCGCGTAGTCGAATCGCCACGTACCGTCGCCGTTGTCCGTGACTTTCGACGCCAGATGGAATATGCCCTCGCCGGGGACGTCCACCTGCTGGACCTCGACGCGATTATCCGGCGTGTTGAGGCCGTTGCCGTGATCGCGCCAGGCGTAAATGGCCGGAACGCTCACGTGCATCTGATCAAGCATCGTCATGTCGAACGTCGACTGCGAAATGCTGGCCATTCGATAGGATGCGTTGTTCCATCCGTTCCCGGCCGCGGCGTCGTCCGATCCCACGTACACGCCCTCGATAAGGTACTGTGCACCGGGGTAATTGGCCGTCGACATGTCGCCTACTTCGATCTGAAGTCGCTTGTAGACCGCGTCGCCGATGTCGCTCGGCGCCGGCGTGATATTGCCCGTGAATGCGTTGATCTCGAATCGCGGTCCGAGCCGGCTCTGGCCGCCGTTGTATCCGGCGCCATACACATCGCTGCATCCGGCGCCGAGCTGAGAGCCGCCGCCGCCCTGGCACGTCAGGCCGCACCCGCTGCCCGCCGCCGCGCAACACGAATGCTTGACCCAGCCCTGGCCGATCTGTTCCAGCCGCCCGTCAAAAATGCGATAGGCGTTCATGGCCAGTGCGGGCGTCCCGTTGTGGCTCGTCCCCCATAACAAGGTCATCGACCCGATGTTGCAGGTCGTGCTCGAAAGGGCATAGGCGTACATGTTGCCAACGGGTCCATAGGTCGCGACGTTTGTGCAATTCGTGTAAACAACGTCCGGTGATGCGCCGCCGCCACGCGGTTCCGCGCTCGATGGGATCGTCGCCAGGAATTCGTGGTCGGAGGTTCTTGCCGGATCGTCGCCGCCCGACCAGATCACATCGATCGATGCGCGAAGCGAGCCGACGTTCGAACCGGCGAGGTCCGGCCGAGCCAGCTGTTTCGCAAGATCGTTCGATACGCGTAAGGAATCCGCGTGCAGCGAGATCGTGTCCGTCGCCGGATCAAAAATCGAATGCGCATCGGCCAGTGAGAAAAGCTGGATCTTCCCATCCCCCGACAGGATCGCCGCCTTCACATCCTCCGTCAGGCTGTTTCGATGGACCCGAATCAATAGGCCGTCGACAATCAGGGGTTTGTCATGACCGCCCAGATCGATCCGCCCATTGATCGGCACGTCGGCGTATGCGAACTCATTCAAGTACAGGTTGTAGTACGCAATCGGCGCCCCGACGCCGATGTCCAGATCGATTCGGACGACGCTCTCCGCTGAATCACCCGGGACGGATCCGGCAACGGCGTTGCGAGAGATCGCCAACTCGGCGGTGCCGCCGGTTGTCATCCATTCGACGTCGGCGAAGACGCGTTCCGACTCAGTTGCGAGAAGGCTCCCAAGCGCGCAGAGAATCATTGTGACTGCATGGCGGGCAGACATTAGACCTTACCTCCCTAAAAAAAGGCCCACCTGAGGACCATTGGGTCAAAAGGGTGGACGGCGTCGGTAACCCGGAACCGGGTGTGTGATATGGCTCACCGGAGAAAAATTCTATTGCCATCCGCCGAGAATGCACGCAAAAAGTGAATTTTGTGTTCAGCTCGCCGACACCTGCGTGTTTTCGACGGAATCATTAGGCATTTGCGAAGTTCCTGCTGATCCTTCTCAATTGGGGGATGACAATCGTGTGGCATCACAACGGCAACTGCCGTGATGCCACCCGTGCCGAAATGGGTGACCGGCAATGTGACTTCAGTCATGCAAATCACGATGTACCGGCAGGGCGATATCGTAACAGATTGTCAATGCGTGGCTTACGGATCTGCGATTGCTCCGCCGGACGGCCGCAAGGTGTGCGAAATTCGAGACCTCCGATGTGGCTCATTTGATTGAAAACGACATTGTGACATGGTAGTCTGAACGCATGTAAGCGAGGGAAATATCGGAGTGCGGCCACGTCGCGCTTTCGAGTTTGCATTAGGAGCCATAGGAATGAAGCGATACCTGCTAAGTGTTGCGATGGTGCTTGCCGGCGTTGTGCAGACGTCGGTCGCGGCAACCATCACCGGCATTACGCAACAGCCGGTCGGCAACGTGAATTCCGTTATCGACACGGGCGACGGCACGTGGGATATGGATGAGGACTGGGGTTACAACGAACCGCAAAATCGCGTTTGGATGAACGAAACGTGGATCGGTTCATACGGAGACAATCTCGGCATTGACTCCACGATCGATGTTTCCGATACGCGCGGCGCGACTTCGATCAACTTCAGAAAGAACCTCAACAACACGACGAACTTCGATTGGACCGACTTCCATATCGACCTTCTCCCGAATCCTTCCGGCGGCGCCATCAGCAATGTGACCGCATTGCCGAACGCGGCATTCGGGAATGTCATGGTCATGGACAACATGGATGGCACCTATTCGATCTGGTGGGACAATTTCACCGGTGGATCAGGCGTGCCGATCGGCGGCATGACGTCGCTCGACTTCAGCCTCGACATCACGGGCAGCATCGCCTTCAAAATGGTTCAGCACCCGACGCCTGAGCCGGCGACGCTTTCCCTCCTCGCTATCGGCGGCTTGGCATTGATTCGTCGCCGACGCTAAGTTGACGTTATTCCAAGAATCTTAAGGTCCGTCCTGCATCGGCAGGGCGGGCCTTCTTCATAGGTGCGGATCGGCCGGATTCGCACGAGGCCGCGTGCGAGCTGCTTTGGCCATGTCTGGCGCGTCTCAGCCGATCACGAAGGGACTTTGAATAAAGTCGAATAGGCTCGACCATCGTCAGAACGCGAGAACGATGCGATTGGCGCCAGCCCGGCTTTTGTCAGGCGCTCGAACAACTCAGGCGTGATAGACGGCCAGAAACCGTAGGTAGAACGCAGTCGCTGCATCTCAACCCAGTCGACATAGACATGCGAGTATCCGCGACGCCCGATCCACTCCAGCAACGCTTCTGGAGACATTTCGTCCGCCGCATCGGCGAACGGGTAGCGGTTGAAGACGACGCAGCAATCAGCCCCGGCATCGAGGTAAAATCGCTTTGCGTCGCCCACAACGAGCACGCGACCGCCATTCTCAATCTCCCGATTGATTCGAGCGACGTGCGGAAAAAACGGCGAATCCGCGGACGTCATCCAATCCGTCCGGCCGAACATCTCCAGGTCAAGAACGGAATACCGCTCGGCGCCGGCGTCCTGCCCGAGCGAGAAAAGATCCTTCGCCGACGACAGGTTGAGCATCGCGATAATGCCGACACCGAGAATCCCGCAGTAAGTGCTCCGATCCGAGCAACTGCGAAACAAGGCAACGGCCGAGGCCAGCGAGAAGGGACCGACGAGAGCAATCGCAAAGCGATCCACCAGGTGCGTGTGAAACATCCACACGTACAGACTGATCGCGACCATCATGCCGCAGGCAAGCATCAGTGACGCCGTCGCGTCCTTCGACGACGTCCCGTTGTCAATCGCATTGCCGCGCCGGTCTGCGGCACGACGACGAGTAATCGCCAGCCCCGTCGCCCCGATGATCGATGCGATGCCAATCGGCACGATCGGTCCGAATTGCTTCGACATGAGGATCTGATCCTTCAACCGCCCGACGCGATGCGCGATCGACGATTCCGATGCCTTCGGCTGATGTCCATCAATCCATCGTTGCTCGCAGGAGGAGTCCCAGACTCCGTCCGCGTATCCGAACCACTTCGTTGCGAGCGGAAATACGGGGTTCCCCGTTGCGACGCCGTTCTTGATCAACCAGGGCGCCATCGCAATCAAAACGCCAAGTGACATAACAACCGGCGCGACGCGCGAGGACTTCCGCCGAACGGCGTCTACGAAGACGAATCCCACAAGCGGCAGGGCGATCATCGGCAGGGCGGTGTATTTACATCCGACCGCAAACCCCGCCAGCACGCCCGCGAGCAAACTGCGCCGACTCGCATTCACCTTCGCGTCGCCAACGCTAAGCGACGCCAATAGCGCCGACGACGCAAAGAACAACATGCCGTTTTCCACATACGCGACGCCCGACAGGTACACGAGAAAGGGCGCCGTGCCCGCCAGCACGCCGGCAGCCAATCCGACGCGCGGCGAAACGCGCGAGCCGACGCGCCAGATCGCCAACACCGCCAATACGCCCAGCAGCAGATTGACGATCTTCGCCGTATAGACAGCCCTTACGGCGTCGCCATGCAGGATCATGGACAGCAGATAAAGCATCTCGATGCCGAACGGGAAGTTGCTGTAGATGTTGTTCGGCAGGTATCCGATCCGGCCCGCGTCAAAGTAATCTCTTGGAGCGCCGAGATGATATTCGAGTACGTCGTAACCGTTGCCTTCCGCCTGCCAGATGGAGCCGGGCGGCATCGTCGACGCGAGAATTCCAAGCGCCAGAAATGCCGCCGTTGCCACGCACATCCATCGCATCGCATTCATGCCGCACTCGTCCGGTAGCTTCGACGCCGATTCCGCACGCAGCGACGGCACACTTCGCGCGACCTGCCAGACGGCGACGACATTCAGGAAGGCGATCACACTGATCCAGGCGCCGCGATGCATGATTCCCATCGCACCCAACCCCAGCACGAGCAGCGACAGCGCCCCCGTCCCCAATGCGGCAGCCAGAACAAACTGAGTCGCGATCGGGCAGTCTCGGGCAGGCACGGCCGACATCAAAAGCCGGCCAAGTCCGAACGCGCCGATGAGGATCGCACACGAAACAGCGCCCTGACTCACAAACACGATGACCGCCTCGGGCGAGACAATCGCCGCGCCGCCGATAGCGACGAGGAGAAATAGCAGCAGGCGAATTCGTGCGGATGGCGTCGTCATGACGCGTGAGGTTATACGCGGATAACGCGTCGGTTGGAACGGGAATCCCTGTCGGCGTCGCACTCAGCGCGTGCGTTCCTTGTCGCGGCATTCCTCGTAGATTTTGACGTAACTGTCATATCGTTCGTTCGTGATCTCACCGGTTTCCACGGCAGCCTTGATCGCACAGCCCGTTTCATGCGTATGGGAGCAGTTGGGAAATCGGCATCCCGAGACAAGGTCGACAAACTCCTTGAAATACGCCTCGACCTCTTCGGAGGCAAGTCGCGCCAGATCGAATTGCCGCGTGCCCGGCGTATCGACGACAAATCCGCCGAATCGCCAGCGCAACAGGCTCGCCGTCGTCGTCGTGTGCCGGCCGCGCTGCAGGTCCGACAGATCGCCGACTTTCAGTTTCAAATCCGGATCCAATGCGTTCAGCAGCGAACTCTTGCCGACGCCGCTCGGTCCGACGAGAACGGAGGTCCTCGACGTCAGCGCGTCACGCAATGCTGGAATCCCTCGTTCATCCACCATGGATGTCAGGAAGACCTGATAGCCGATTTTTCTGTACCGATCCGCAACTTCGGCGGCGTATCCGTCCGCGTCCAGATCGGCCTTGTTGATGCAGATACCCGGCTGCATCCCTCCCTGGTGAATTGCGATCAGATAACGATCGACGAGATGCGGTCGCAGCGTCGGCTGATCCGCTGCGACGACGATGACGACGAGGTCGATATTGGCCGCGACCACATGAACGCGGCGATCATAATGCCGCACAAGTGTCGTCGTCCGCGGCTCGATTTCCTCGATCACGCCTTCTGACAGTTCCCGATCGTCGCTCGTCAGCACGCTCGATTCGCCACCGAGTTCGACGCCCGAAAATCGGACGCGATCGCCCACGGCGACCGGATGACGCTCGTCGATCTGACGCGTTCTCAACACGCGCCGAACGGTACATGCCCACACTTTTTCGCCGTCGTCCACCTCTGCGATGAGTCCGCGCATGCGAACCACGGTCCCGGGAATCAGCGTCGCGCCGCGCCCTTCATCGACGACAATCGTTCGTTTGCGTGAGAGGTCGCCTTTGGCGCGAACCGCCTCGGACGAACTGGTCTCGTCGGATTTCGGCGCATCCCGATGGAAATCGCGTGTCCACTGCGCCTTGTCGCGCGCCGCCTTGCCGCGATTCTTGCGGAATTCAACACGGACTTTCTTCTTGCCGCCCGGCTTGTCCGGCCTCCGCTTAGCCACGCGAATCACCTCTGGCGGGGCGCGTCGTCGTCGGCGAGCTCGTCGGTGAGGTCGAATCGTCGCGTGTATCGCTCGGCGAAGATGCGGTCGATCCGCGACGCGCGTTACCGAGATTTGAACCCGCAGGGCGAATGGTCACGACGCACGTGACGATTTCGGACTCCTCCGGCGGTTCGAACTGCAACGGTCCGCAGAAGTTCGAATCGAATTGCGAGCCTATTACAGAACTTGTTTCCCGCTTCGCGGCGACGTCGCGCCGATCGCCTGCACTTGGCGCGCCCCGCGATCGGGGCTGATCGATCGATTCGGGCTTGTGGGCCGACGGCCGCGATGTCGACTCCTCCCGACCGGCGATGCGATCTTTTCGATAGGCGTCGGCCTTCTTCGATTCATCGACTGCAGCCTCGACGGGCTTGTTCGGTTCGAATGCCGTCCTGTCCTCATCAGACTTGTCCGCCACGCGATTCGTATCCGCCGCGCCCGAGATTCCCCCTTTCTCTGCATCGCGCCGATCGAGTTCTCCAAGTCCGGGCGAACGCCGCACGGCGCCTTCATCGTAGGCGGCCGAGTCACCCATAGTCGTGACGCCGTCGTCTCCTGACGTTGCCGTTAGCCAATCGTTGAAGTCGCCCGGCCGATCGTCGACCACGGCGAGCAGATTCCCCGTGACAACGGTCGCATCTGCATTGTTATCAAATTGGAGTCCGTTGACGTCGTAATTCGTGTCATAGCCGTTCGCGGCACAGGCAGTCTGAACGGCCGCGACAATTTCCGCGACCTCGCTCCTCGGTGCATTCAGAACGTACTGTCGAACCGAGTCGTCGTCCGCCGAATCCGAAGCGGTTTCGCCGCTGGATTTCGCGAGATTGGTCGTACGCTCGGGCATGCGTTGATCCACCGCGATTTCCTGTCTCGCGAAGAATCGTTGCGTGCGAACGAGCGGTTTGTCTTTCGGCTCGTTCTCGATGTTCGGCACGTCATTCAACGTGAAATTGGCTTCCACGACGCGACCCACGACCGGCACAGCCTTGTCGTCGGGAACTTCAACAAGAATCTGATTCGTGAACTCGTCCGCATCGGCGCTGACGAGCTTGATCGGCGTCAATCGACCCGAATTCAGATACCGATCGACTTCGGCCGCATCGCTGACCGCGACGCAGTTTCCGAGCGCGCGGGCCGAGGAGGCGTCCGACTCATCTTCCAATCGCATTGCAGCTTCCGGTCTCATCGCCGCATTCGGTTCCGACGGGGCGCCGCCGGCCGCCGTCATCGATCCGGGTAACGGGCCGCCGCGACTCGCACGCATCCCGGCCGTCGATGGGGCAGGAGGGATCGCGTGCTCATCGTCTGCCCGAGTCTCCGCGTTCATGGCGACTCGTTCGCCCGTTCGCGATGATTCCACCTCTGCGTCTGTTGCTGCCATTTCGCGTGCGACATTCGCCGGTCGCATCCGCTCGACCTGCGGCAGAATCCACCAGCCCGCCGCAACGACCAGCAGAATCGACGCCGCCAGCGCACTCCAATTGCCGAACGTCCAGCCTCGAGCTTGAACGCGATCGGCTCCGAGCAGGGCCTCACGTTCCAGTCGCGCAACCACACCGTCACTGAAATTCCCCGGCACCGCCGACTTGGGCAGCCCCGCGACAAGTTCAGAAGTCTGCTTCAGCTCGTTGAAGAGCCGTCTTGCCGCCGGATCGCTCGCCAGCAGGGATTCAACCTCGGCGCGCTCCGCGTCCGTCACCTCGCCGTCGAGGTACGCAGTCAGTAGTTCCAGTTGTTCGTCACGATCGCTCATTGTCTTTCCGCGTGCCAACGGTTCCGCACGCCTTCTTACATTTCGCCCGCACCCTAATCGAACAGCGGACTCAATCGTCTTCGCAACGCCAGCCGTGCTCGATGCAGGCGGGATTTCACCGTCCCGATCGGTATGTCCATCACTTCGGCTATTTCATCGTAGCCAAGTGACTGCATGTCCCGCAGCGTCACGATGCAACGCTGCTCCTCGTCCAGCTCAGCCAGCGCCGCCAGAACGATCTCCGTCTGTTCTTTGCGCATGGCGTGATCCTCTGCGCGGGGGCCGCAGTCCTCGTCCTGCTGCAACATGCCCGCTGCCGAATTGTCCGTTCCGTCTGAGCCTGCCAGATCCGTCGCCAGCCTTAATGGCCGACGGGCCGCCCGTCGGCGCTCGCTGATCGACACGTTGACGGCAATCCGGAAAAGCCACGTATAGAATCGGGCTCGTCCGTCGAAACTCGCCAGCGAATGGTACGCTCGCACGAACGCTTCCTGCGCCAGGTCCTCTGCGTCGGAGGCATTCCGGCACATTCGAAAACACAGGCCGAAGACGCGATCCTGGTACGTCCGTACCAACTCCGCATACGCCGCCGTGTCCCCTGCGCGAACCAGCGCGATCAATTCAGCTTCGCGTTCGGCCGTCTCACAGACGTCTGCCGAGTCCCCGCTGCTCCGCACAATTGGACGCATGCCGTCGCTCGCGGTTCCCGCAATTCCGGCGTTGCCAAGCTGGTCTCGGGGCGATTTCGACAGGGGGCCTCTCCAATAGGTGCGTCTGCTTATTCTCGGAGCGCTACGCCGCAAGGTCAATTTCCGGTTGTAATGGGTTGCCGGCTAGGCACCACCCGTCCCTATCGTTACGATTCAGGACCGTGAAAGTTGCACTTCCAATTCTCTCGCCCTCAGAAACCGCGTCCCCGTTAGCGGATCAGCCGACCGGCCCGCGCGATATCCGGGCGGTCAAGACGCTTCGCGTCAGCGTCACCGATCGATGCAACTTTCGTTGCGTCTATTGTATGCCCGAAGAGAAGCTTGACTGGACGCCCCGCGAGTCGCTGCTGACTTTTGAAGAGATCGCCACGATCGCCCGGGCGGCCCTCAACCACGGTATCCGCGGCTTCAAGTTCACCGGCGGCGAGCCGCTCGTCAGACACGAATTGCCCAAGCTCGTCGCCATGATCGACAGCCTGTCCGACGGTCTCGACTTGTCGATGACGACCAACGGCGCCTTGCTGGTCGAACATGCCGCCGCACTGAAGGCCGCCGGACTGGGACGAATTACGATCAGCCTCGACTCGCTGGATGCCGAGACGTTCCGCCGTATCACGCGCGGCGCCCGATTGAGCGACGTCATGGCCGGAGTTGATGCCGCCGTCGCCGCGGGGTTCCGACATCCGAAAATCAACTGCGTGGCGATGCGCGGCATCAACGACACGGAGTTCGCCGATTTCGCCGCGTTCACGATCGATCGCGATGCAACGGTTCGATTCATCGAGTACATGCCGCTCGGTCGGACATCGCTTGGCGGCGAGTACGAGCAGCGCTTTGTTCCCGAAGCCGACATCCGCGCCAGGATCGAGGCGCGCTTCGGCCCATTGACGCCGGCGGATCCGGATTCCGGAACAGGGCCCGCCAAAGTGTTTCGCATTCCCGGTGCCAAAGGGCGCATTGGCTTTATCAGCGCGATGTCCAAACCGTTTTGCGAAACCTGCAATCGGCTGAGACTGACCGCGGAAGGGCAGTTGCGAAGCTGCCTGTTCGACGGCGGCGAAGTCGAACTCCGTCCCATACTTCGCGACGTAAGTCAAGCCGTCATTCCCGCGCAGCTCCATCAGGCCTTTATCAACTGCGTCGCATTCAAGCCCGAAGTGCATTCCTACTTCGGCAATCGACAGATGTCACAGATCGGCGGCTGATCTCGGCCTGCAATTCCATGAATTCGGAATAACAATCCGATGGGCCGCCCCTGAATTGCTGTGAATCCACGATATTTCCGCGATGAATCCGCCGGCGTCCTTCGTGACGCCGATCGAATTCCGTAACGTTCGCCGCTTCTCTTCCCGATCCACGTTTTCGCATTCGAATCGCCGATCCACCGTCGTCCTGACCGCGCCACGGTCAACGTGAGGAACTTCGTGCCGTCGCGTCGGCGCGACCTGACAAGGCGCAATGATTGCCGATCGATCGGATGCACGTTGCGCATGCGTGCATGGACGTGGCCTAGAATCGACTGATATCAGCGTCGCCGGCAACGAATGCATGGCCGACGCTTGCCGATATGCCGCCGGGCGAAAGACGGGACTCCTGACTCGTTCTTATCGCCCGGCGGCGATTCGGTCGATGCCAGCCGTATCGACCGATCGCCGCCGACCTGTCGGAGATTGAATCATGTCCGTCAAACGAATGGCCAAATCGTTCGCAGCGATTCTGATTCTCGCGCCGTCGACGCGGGCCTTTGCCGGCGACAACGACTGTGTGCCCGATACGCGCCGAAAAGCACGACTCGTCATCCGGAACAACACGCCGTGCCCCGTCGCCATCTACTTCGGCGATCGATACCAGGGAAGCTGCGAATCCATGATGACGCTGAAGCTGTTGACCCGGAAAACGGGGGAAATTGTGGCGACGGCCCGATCGCGCTGCGATACATGGGGCCCCGTAACGTTGGACCTGCGAGCAGGCAAGACAACAACGTGGACGATCGACTACGGGTCCGATGGCGACGATGACTCGGCAGTCGTCGATGCGCCTCGCCGATCGCCGCGAAAATCGCCCAGGCCGCTACATCATCTTGAGCAGGTCCTGAGCAGTCACGAGGATGAAGACCGTCGCAATCAGGGCGATGCCGACAATCTGCGTCGCGACTTGAACCTTGATGCTGACGGGCTCGCCCCGAATCTTCTCGAGCACAAGGAACAGGAACAATCCGCCGTCGACAATCGGTAGCGGCAGGAAGTTGATCACCGCCAGGTTCGCCGAGAGCAGGCCCAGCAGCCAAAGCAAGTCCAGCGTACTGTGATCGGCGACCTTCGCACCGATCGCCATGATGCCCAATGGGCCGCTCATGTTCTTCGTGCCGACATTGCCCGTCACCATCTGCTTGATCGTGATGATCGTATCGATCGTCGCGCGATGCGCCTGTTCCATGCCGGCCACGAACGCCTCGATCGGATTGCTCATCGGATGCCGCTCGCTCAGCGGGTAGCAGTCAACAAGCACCGTGCAGTGGGCGCGATCGAGCCAGGGATCCGTGTTGTCGGCCGTTACGGCGTATTCTCCCTTGCCGCGCTCGCCCGTCAGTCGTACATACTCGACTTCCACGCTCTTGCCGACGTGCTTCTCCAGCAGGGCGGCAATCGCCCGCCAGTCCGGCAGAATCACGCGCTTCGTCGAGTCATTGCCGTTCTTGTCTTTCGATACGATCTCGGTCTCCGTTTCGCCGCCGATCTTTGTGATGCGATCGCCGCGGAGAAGATTGAATTTCGCCTCGACGCAGTCGGGCACCTTCATCTGCGCAGTGGCGATGGAGTCGAGATGTCGATAAGTGATCGTCACCGCTTTTCCGGCACGCGTGCGAAGCGCCGCGTAGAATTCGTACCACGCGCGAACAGGCTGTTCGTCGACCTTCAGGATCACGGCGGATCGCGGAATGGTCGATTCACGGGCCGGTGTCGTTTCGTCGCCGAAGTTCGGAACTGTGTCGGCGACAAAGACCATCCCCTCGTCCGTCGGCTGAAGATACGCCTGAATCGTCGGCGTACTGCCACCGAGCAATGATCCTCCCGGAACTTCCAGCGACAACTGATGGACATCGATCGCATCGAGCCATGTTCGCCAACTCGACAGGTCCGCCAGCGGTTCCATCGCTTTTGCGACGGCATTGCGATCAGTCTCCGACAGATCGGAGGCGCCCACCAACGTCAATGCGCGGGCCTTCGCCGTCTCAAAGTTCTCGATCGCACCGGCGATGAGCGCTTCGCGCTGCTCGATTAACCAGTCGACCGCTTTCGCGCTCAGCCCGCGGTTCTCTGCGCTCTCCCGCCGAATTCGAAGAGGGATCGTCTTGCCGGCATTCGCCTCGTAGGCCGCCTTCAATTCAGGCCACGACGGAAAGTCCACGTCGGCGATTCCGACAATGACGTCCTTGTATTGCATCCCCGCCTTGCCGAAGGGCTCGTTCGGGTCCAGACCGCGCGGCGCCGTTAGTCGCGGGACGAATCCCAGCAGCGACGCATACTGCGGTGTGCCCGGGTCGTATGAAATCGGAAACCAGAGCGGCGAAATCGTCACGACATGCTCCGTCGATTCGACGTCGGGGCGTTGCTCGTACAACTGCGCTGTCGTCAGCGATTCCGGATGCGTCGGCCGCTGCACGACGAGTTTCAGCGGTTGCCCCATCGTCGCCAAGAGCGGCCGAATCATCGCGATCCAGCCTTCGTCGTCGAGCGAGATCCGCTTTCCGTCGACGATGACGTGCGTGATCCGATCGTTGACCTGCAGTTCATCCTCGCGGGGCTTCTCGTCGCCGCGCGTCGGAAGCCAGCACACGCGATAGTTGTAGCCCTTACCGACGCCGATCTGACGCCGCTCGGAGTCGGCCTGGTATTCCGGGATTACGCGCGGATGCGGTTCGACGATCTTGCCGTCGCGTTCGACTTTGAAGTCGAGCTCCTCGCCTTCGTCCGACAGCGAGATCACGCTGAACATGTGATTGAAGTCGTCGATCGGTGTCCCGTTGATTGCCAGCACGCGATCGCCCGGCTGAAGCCCCGCGCGCCCGGCCGGATCGTTCTCGCCGACGATGCCGATGACGGCGGGCATCTGCGTTCGGCCGACCATATTGACAATCGTGAAAACGGCCGCCGCGAACACCAGGTTCATCACGACGCCGGCGCAGACAATGACCATCCGCTTGCCGACACTCTTGTTCGTGAATGATCGAGGATCTTCCTTGACCTTCAATTCACCCGTCTTGTCGACGACGAAGTCTTCCTGCCCCAGCATCTTCACGTAACCGCCCAGCGGCAGGACGTTGAAGCTGTAGCGTGTTTCGCCCTTCGTGAATCCGAAAAGCTCCTTGCCGAATCCGACGGCGAACGTCTCGACGCGCACGCCGGCCCATTTCGCCGCGACGAAATGACCCAGTTCGTGCACGAAGACGATGAGCGAGAAACCCAGGATGATCTGCGTCACGTTCCAGATGTTCCCGAGAAACGCGGGCATCTGCGCCATCATCAAATCACTGTTTGCCGTCAGACTCTGCAACATGTATTGACCTCGTTCCGCGACCAGGCGTCTATCTTCATTAGCGTCGCCAGATCCGGCGTCTCCGCGAATTCGTGTCGCCGCAGGACGTCTTCGACCTGCGACGAGATATCGAGAAATCCGATCTTCCCCGCGCGAAACATCGCGACGGCCGCCTCGTTCGCCGCGTTGAACGCCGCGCCGGCCGTGCCACCTGTTCGCGCCACTTCATGCCCCAGGCGCAGCGCTGGAAACCGCTCGACGTCCGGCGGTTCGAAATGCATGCGCTCGAGCTTCGAGAAATCGAGCCGATCGCCCGCACGGGCGATGCGATGCGGGTACGTCATCGCATATTGAATCGGCGTTCGCATATCGGGCGTCCCCATCTGGGCCACGATGGAGCCGTCATGGAATGCCACCATCGAGTGAATAATCGACTCGGGATGAATCACCACTTCAATTCGATCTGCGGAGATGTCGAACAGCCAGCGGGCTTCGATAATCTCCAGCGCCTTGTTCATCATCGTCGCCGAATCGATCGTGATTTTCGGACCCATGTCCCACGTCGGGTGTTTTAACGCTCCCTCGAGCGTCGCCTTTCGCATGGCTTCGTACGTCCAGGTTCGAAAAGGCCCGCCCGAGGCCGTCAGCAGGATCCGCTCAATTTCTTCGTGCCTTCCGGAGTGCAGCGACTGATAGATAGCCGAGTGCTCGCTGTCCACAGGGATCAGCTTCGCACCCGAAGCCGCCGCCGCATCGACCATCAGCTGACCGGCGACCACGAGCGATTCCTTGTTCGCCAGGCCGACCGTTAGACCGCGCTTCACGGCAGCCAGCGTCGAATCCAGACCCGCCACGCCAACGATCGCCGACAGCACAAAATCGGCGTCCAGTTCCTCGACCAGCCGGCGCATCGCGTCCGGTCCCGACAGAATGTCCGTCGTCGTTCCGCTTTCCGACAGTCGCGCAGCGAGCCGCGCCGCCGCCGCCTCGTCGCTCATCGCGACTGCCGCGGGGCGGAATGCCTCAACCTGCTCCGCCATCCGTTCCCAGCTTCGGCAGGCGGCCAGTCCGACGACGCGATAGTCGCCCCCGAGATGCGCCGCCACATCGAGCGCGCTCTCGCCGATGGAGCCTGTCGAACCCAGAATGATCATGCGTTTGGGCATACGTCGGGGTTGCGGATTCGTCCGATCCGCCTGAGGCGCGATCGTTCTTCCGTTGAAGCGATACCTGTCAGAGCCGCGACCTTAAGGGAGCGGAGTGCTTCGTCGGTTACAAGCTGCCACGAGATGGCCTGATTTCGTCTCGCCCGCGGCCGTGCCGGCGAGAATTCGGGAACCCCGAAGATGATATGCCGCACGGACGCCGCCAGCAACGACGACTGCGGTCGATTCGGCCCCAAACGGCCGTTCATTGACCCGCCGACGCTGACGCAACACAATGATTTCGCTCATCCGCACGCCGCCCGAGCGGTGGACGGCGCGGCGGAGCGGCCCATTCAACAGAAGGAAGAGAGTCATGTCTTTCGATACCATCATCACCGGCGGAACCGTCGTGAATGCGGACAAATCCGAAAAGGCCGACGTCGCCATCTCCGGCGAGAAAATCGTCAAAGTCGGCAGGAACATCGCCAAGACCAACGGCGACGCCGCGCGGGTCATCGATGCCAAGGGCTGCTATGTCATTCCCGGCGCCATCGACGTTCATGTCCATCTCGCATTGCCGTTCTGCGGCACGACGTCCAGCGACGACTACAACAGCGGAACGAAAGCGGCCGCGCGCGGTGGTGTGACGACAGTGATCGACTTCGCGATTCCATACGGCGAGGAGTCGCTGCACGACGCCGTCGAGAACTGGATGAGGAAAGCGGACGGCATCGCATGCGTCGATTACGCCTTCCACGTCGCCGTGACGAAATGGGATCGACACAAGGATGAGATGGCGGACATGGTCAAGAAGGGACTGCCGACGTTCAAACAGTTCATGATATACGAGCGCGAAGGCTGGCAGTCCGATGATCGCGCGATGTTCGGCTGCCTCGAAAAATGCAAGGAACTCGACGGTATGCTCCTGGTGCACGCCGAGAGCCCGCGCGTGCTCGACGAACTGATCGCGCGCCGCCACAACGACGCCGACATGAAGAAATACGGCGCACAGCTGCACGGGTTCACGCGGCCGAACTTTATCGAGGCCGAGGCCATCCAGCGCGCCGTCAAGTGGGCCGAAGTCACGGGCGGCAAACTGTACATCGTCCACATGTCGACCGCCGACGGAACGGACATCATCCAGGACGCCCACAAACGAGGTCTTTCGAACGTCTTCGCCGAAACTTGCGTGCAGTATCTCGTGCTCGACGATCGCAAGTTCGCCGAACCCGACGGCCACTTGTACGCTTGCTGCCCGCAGATCAAGAAGAAACCCGACCAGGAACGCATCTGGAAGGGCATCAAGAAAGACACAGTCTGCGTCGTCTCGACGGACACATGCTCCTTCACGCGCGAGCAAAAGGCGATGTGGGAAGGGGACTTCACGAAGATCCCGATGGGCCTGCCCGGGCTCGAAACGCTGGTGCCGCTCGTCTACACGCACGGCGTGCTGAAGGAGCGCTTCAACATGCGCACACTCGTCGAGAAGTGCTGCGCCGCGCCGGCGCGAATCATGGGCTTCGGCGAGCGGAAGGGCGCCATCAAGAAGGGCTACGACGCGGACATTGCGATCATCCATCCGAAGAAGAAGATCAAAGTCGATCATGCCACGATGGAAACAAACACCGACTGGTCGCCGTACCAGGGCTGGAACCTCGCCGGCTTCTCACGCACGACATTGAGCCGCGGGAAAGTGATCGTCGACGATTACAAGTTCTGCGGCGAGAACGGCTGGGGAAAATTCCAGCCGCGCAAGAGCCCCGGCAAGCGATAGGACGAGCAACCTGCGGAGGGCGGGCATCGACCCGCCATTCCGACGCGCGACACTCCCCAATACAGAGCCTCGCCGTCCCCGGCGTGGCGAATTGGACGCGCCGTTCGGAACCCACGTAGGGCGGGTCATCGACCCGCCATTCCGATGCGCGACACTCCCAAATTCAGAGCCTCGCCGTCCCCGGCGTGACGAATTGGGCGCGCCGTTCCAAACCCACGTAGGGCAGGTCATCGACCCGCCGCGAGAGACATTTCAAGCCGCGATCGTCAGGCAGTCGGGCCCGCGATGCGACGACGGCGCGCGACGACCGGGGCCGTGTTTCCGTGATTATGTCGTGATCGTCGGCGATCACACGAAGTCTCCCGCGTCCGGTTTCAAATTCAATTCCGCGCTATCCACCGGCTGATGCCGGTTTCCACGGAGACATAGCGGAGCCGCTGTCTCCTTCGTGTCATTCCTTTCCATTGACTCGTCGTGTGACGTCGTGGCCGGTTGCGCAACGGCTCCTGGCGGGCTTCTCGTGAAGATTCGCCGGGCATGTACCCAGGCGCGGCATCCGGATCCCCCGCGCCGAACTCGACCAATCCCGTTAAACTCCCCGCGATCGGCCGCTGCGTATCGACACGGCCGATGAACCTGAATTGACGCGGAGTCGTCCACCCATGCTGCACTTGAAGAACCTGCGCAAGAAGTTTGGCGACAACGTTGCCGTCGATCATCTCTCCCTCGATATCCACAAGGGCGAGATCTTCGGCCTGCTCGGTCCCAACGGGGCCGGCAAGACGACGACGGTCAACATGACCGTCGGACTGCTCAAGCCGGACGGTGGCGGCATCACGATTAACGGTGAAGGCTCGCCCGAGGACCCCAAGGTCCGCTGCCGTATCGGCGTCGCCACGCAGGCTCTGGCCATCTACGAAGAGATGAGCGGCGAGGAGAATGTCCGCTTCTTCGCGACGATGCAGGGCCTTGGCGGGGCCCTGCGGAAAGAGCGCGTCGCCTGGGCGCTGGACTTCGTCGGTCTGACGGACCGGCGGCGCGATAAGGCGAGCCAGTACTCCGGCGGCATGAAGCGGCGGCTCAACCTGGCGATCGCCATCGTCCACAAACCGGCCCTGCTGCTGCTTGATGAACCGACGGTCGGCGTCGATCCGCAATCGCGCAACGCGATCTTCGAGAACATTCTCACTTTGCGCGAACAGGGGGCGACCGTGGTCTACACGACGCACTACATGGAAGAGGCCCAGCGCCTCTGCGATCGCGTCGGCATCATCGATCACGGCAAGATGCTCGCGCTGGATACGGTCGATGCGCTGATCGAGGCCCACGGCGGCGAGAGCCGCGTGATCGCAAAGCGCGCCGAAGGCAATGTGGAAATCTCGACGAGCGATCCCCTCGGCGAATTGCAGAAGCTGCAGGCGACGAGCACTCTGCAGACGTTCCGCGTCGAATGGCCCGATCTGGAACATGTGTTTCTTAACCTCACGGGAAGGAGCCTGCGCGACTGATGCAACAGCTTCTCGCACTTACAGCCAAAGATCTGCGAATGTTAGCCCGCGACAAAGTCGGGTTCTTCTTCGCGTTTATTTTTCCGATTCTGTATTCGAGCCTGTTCGGATCGATCATGGGCGGTCTGCGCAGCGCCTCGAAAGGCATCGACGTTGTCGTGGTCGACGAAGACAAGACGAAGGACTCAGAGAAGTTCATCGTCGAACTCGAAGGCCTCGAAGAACTCAAAGTCGCGCGGGCTGACAAGGCGGATGCGCAGGACATGGTGCGACTCGGCAAGAAGCGGGCGATGATCCTGCTCCCCGAGGGTTTCGGCCGGGCAAGGCGGCAGATGTTCGGCAACCCGCCGCATGTCGAGATCGGTCTCGATCCATCGCGCCTCGCCGAGAGCGGCATCCTGCAGGGCGTGTTGACGGCGCAGCTTTACAAGGGCGTGCAGCGGATGTTCTCGGATTCGGCGGCGATGGACAAACAGATCGACGAGTCGCTGCAGGAGATCCGTGCGTCGAAAGACATGGACCCCGCAACGAAAATGACGCTGACGACGTTTCTCCCTGGGCTCAAGACATTCATGCGGAGCCTGCCCGAAGGCGGCATGCAGGGCGGCGGATTTCCGCAGCCGAAGATCGAGCAGGTCGACATCATGCGCTCCGAGTCGCATCCGACGAACTCGTACCAGATCTCGTTCCCGCAGGGTTGCATCTGGGGCATCATGGGATGTGCCGCCGGGTTCGGGATCACGCTCGTCGTCGAGCGCACTCACGGTACGCTCGTCCGACTGCGCATGGCGCCCGTGGGCCGCGCACAGATCCTCGCCGGTAAGGGCCTCGCGTGTCTGATCACGACGCTCGCCGTTGCCACGCTCCTGTTCACGGTCGCGGCGTTCGTGTTCGAAGTGCGGCCGAGCTCCTACCCGATGCTGATCGTCGCGATGTTCTGCGTCGCGCTGTGCTTCGTCGGCATCATGATGTTCCTGTCGGTCATGGGGAAAACGGAACAAAGCGCCGGCGGCATCGGCTGGGCGATCCTCGTGCTGATGGCGATGATTGGCGGCGGCATGATCCCGCTCGCCTTCATGCCGGAGTGGCTCCAGTCAATCTCCGACATCAGCCCCGTCAAATGGTCGATCCTCGCGATGGAAGGCGCCGTCTGGCGCAACTTCTCACCGGCGGAAATGGTTACCCCCTGCGCCGTCCTCGTCGGCATCGGCGTCCTGAGCTTCTGCATCGGATTGAAGGCGTTCAAGTGGGAAAGCTGAGGTCGCGAAACGTCAAAATTCAAAAAAGTCAAAATGCAAAATAATGGTAGACCCGCGAACGCGAAGCCGGGTGGCCCGCGGCTTCAGCCGTGGGGGCGCGACGATGGGATAGCGCAATGTCGCGTGTTTCAAGAATGTGCCCGAGCGCCGCTGCTCTGAAAATCGCCGACGGGGTGCCATGCTTGCCCCAAATGGCAAGCATGCGAGCGCGTAGCCGGCGTCGCTGCTCTGAAAATCTCGTCTAAGCTGCGTTTGTCAACTCGACTTGGTATCCAAGGTTCTTAAGTCTTCGAACCAGTCGCTGGGTAATGGCCGTCTTGGCACGGTCGTCAAAGTATGTTGAACCGAGGTCCTTGTAGTCGTCTCCCGTTTTTGCGAGCAGATAGCATCGAACGAGTATGCTGTGGGCCACTGCGACGGCGGCCTTGCGGGGGCCTCGTTTTGACCGAATCCTTCGAAAGTGGGCTTGAAGATAAGTACCGTTCGCTCGCTGTGCCGACCATGCGGCCTGCGTGAACACCTGCTTGATCCATCGATTCCCGTGCCGCGTACGGCCGCTTTTGCGTTTGCCGGCACTCTCGTGATGGCCCGGGCACAACCCGGCCCATGAGGCGGCATGTCGAAACGTCGGCCAGGGCGACATGTCCACACCCATCTCACTGATGAACACCGTCGCCACTTCGTTCCCCACACCCGGGATCGTCGTGAGTCGTTCACGAAGCTCTGCAAAAGGGCGCATGCATTCCTCGATCTGCGCCGTCAACGTTGCGATCGCTTCATCGAGACCGTCGATTAGATTCAAATGCGTCTGCAACAGGAGGCGATGGTGTGGACGAATACGCCCCGTCAAGGCATCGCGAAGCTCAGGTCGTTTCGACCGCATTCGGCCCCGCGCCAGATCGGCCAAGATGCCGGGATCGATCTCCCCGGCCACGATGGCGTTCAACATCAGGCGTCCTGAGACGCCAAGCACATCGGTGGCGACGCTGCTCAGCTTCAGGTTGGCGTCTTCGAGCACCTTCTGAATTCGATTCACATGCTTTGCCCGCTCGGCCGTGAGCGTCATACGCGTGCGAACAAAATCTCGCAATTCGCGAATCTCGCGAGGTGGGATAAAGCTCGCTTGAATCAAGCCATGCAAGTGCAATTCGGCGAGCCATTCACAATCCTTTACGTCCGTCTTGCGACCCGGCAGTGCCTTGACATGCTGGGCATTCACCAGCACGACCTCCATCGACGAATCGAGGAGATTGAATACCGGCTTCCAATAAACTCCGGTACTCTCCATCGCTACGCTCTCACAGCTCGACAGCACCAGCCAGTCTAGAAGCTCCAACAAAGCCCCTGTCGAGGTTCCAAACGACCTGACCTCGCGCGAGATCTGACCCTTTGAATCGACCTTCAACAGGCAAACAACGACATTCTTCTTGTGAACGTCGATCCCGGCACACGCTGCATACATCTTGCGCATGAGTGAACCTCCCGCTCGAAAGAACCCTGCGAAGGAGCGTCCGTTCAAAAAGAGTCTGCTCTGCGTGCTCCGCCGAGTGGCCGATCGCTGCGACCGGCCATCCACGACGGGCGACATGATACGGCGCCTCCGGACGCCCGGGTCATCCTGGTGCACGGGCTCGCGACGCCAAGCGGTAACCGACCTTGTCATCGCAGTCCCCCCCGAGCCACCACATTTTCATCCGAAATGGCGAGCAATGCGATCATGATGTCCTGGTGCGAGAATCCCTTCTCGCACCCAATCCCCCGGGGAATCCCTTCCCCGACGCGGCGCGAGTGGCGCAAGATATGCCGCATACACCGCCGCCCGAAATCACCTCGAAAGGGGGGATTGCGAGCCAGCGCACGGAACCGCGACCGTAAGGGAGTCGGTCCAGCGAAGCCGATCTCGCGGAGTGGGCGCAGACGAAATCCGACATCCCCAGCGCGCGATGGATGATTCACCGCCTCGCGATCCGACAGTTCGGCGCGACGCTGCCGAATGCGACGAATTCGACTGCTGGCTTTATCTCTAACCGGGTCTGTGTTCGCGGGTATCAAGGCGCAGCTCCCCCGGCCCGATTGCAACGTCATCTCGCGCGAAACAAACTGACCATCCCAGCTTAATCCGAAGAAGTCGAGTTGCGTGCCCTGCCTTCGCGAAGCGCCGGTCAAGCGACACATCCGTCATGCTGCGCGCCGATCGCCAAATTCCGTCTGATTCGATCCGCTTGCCGGACGCAGAATTTTGCACAATTTGCGCCAATTTGCGGGGGGGCGGTTTTCGTGCAAATTGGCATAATTCGGCACGCCCAAAGCAGTTAACCCGTGCAAACCCGCGCGCAAAAACCTCGTCGCATACGTCATGCCGGAATACAATCCCCGCCGCCCCGGCTGTGCGTGTCGAACGTTGCCGTCGCGGAATCTGCCGAGAACTTGCTGAAAGGAATCGTCCCGGCGAGATGACAAGAAGAGATCGCGGAATGACACGTAACCTGAACACCCGATCCGACGAAGCACCTCTGCATTCGGATGCACCGCGCGTGACCGCCACGCGCACGCCCGAACCGCCGTCTTTCGGGCGCGTCGCCTTGATGCTCGCCCTGATCGGTGCAGCGCTCGCCGGTCCGAGTGCATATTTCGCGCTCGATGCGAGCGAGTTCGATCCCTACGCAATCATGCTGGGCATCGTGATGGCGTATGTGATTCTTCTCGTGCTGAGCCAGACACGGCGAGCGAAACAATGGCTCTGCGATCGTGCCCTGACGCTGGCGATCGTGACGGCCCTGATCATCCGCGCTTGCACGCTGCCATTTTCGGCAATCATCGATCTCTTCGCCGGCATGATTGCCGTCTCCGTGACGCGAGTTGTGGATATTCCGCGGACGGCGTCGTCGTTCGAAGTGTTCGTTCGAACGCTCTTCACGACGCTGATCCAGGGTGTTTTCGCTGTGACGGTCTTCAGCATCCTCACGCTCATGATTTACCCAATCCACAAACGCCGCCTAATCAGGAAAGACCAGTCCGGTCTCTGCATCCGCTGCGGCTATGACCTGCGATCGACGCGGGATCGCTGTCCGGAGTGCGGATTGCCCGTCCCGATCGGCCACAGGCCGGCAGCGCTGGAGGATGACTACAATCCGGGACGATTCAATCAGCCCGCGACAGAGACCGCGAAGAAGGAGTGACAGACCCGCGATGGAAACGATGACGACAAAGGCAATGCTCGAACGGCTCAACTGGCGATACGCAACAAAGCGATTCGACGCGAAGCGAAAGATACCGGCCGACACATGGTCGGCGCTCGAACAGGCGCTGGTGCTGACGCCGTCGTCGTTCGGTCTGCAACCCTGGCGATTCGTCGTCGTCACGGATCAAGGTGTGAAAGAGAAGCTGGTGCCGATCTCGTGGAACCAGACGCAATCCGCGGAGTGCTCGCACTACGTCGTCTTCGCCGTGAAAACGGAGCTGGGCGAGGCGGATCTGGATCGGTATCTGGCCCGGATGGCCGAGGTGCGAAACGTGGAAGTCGAGTCGCTCGCCGCATTTCGCGGGATGATGATGAGCACGCTGGTGCCGCCGAAGCCCGGGTTCGTCGTTAAGCACTGGGCGGCGCTGCAGGCTTATATCGCGCTCGGCAACTTCATGACGTGCGCGGCGATGCTCGGCGTCGATACATGTCCGATGGAAGGCATCGAGCCGGCGAAATACGACGAACTGCTCGGCATAACGGGAAGCGGATACGCGACGGTCGTCGCCTGCGCGGCGGGCTATCGCGGCGACGGCGACCGCCACGCGACGCTGCCGAAGGTGCGATTTGCCGCCGAGGACGTGATCAAACGCGTGTGACTACGAATCAGAACCGCCGCGTCCCGACAGCGCACGGCATCCGGCGCGTTGGCCTACTTCAATCGGCGCAGGTCGAACGTCTCGACTTTCTTCGATTCGCCGAACGGATCGGAGAGCGTAATCACGAGCCGATCGTCCGCGACGCGTTGATAGACAATGCGCGTCGGGTAGTCCTTGTTCTTGTTCTCGAAAACGACTTTCCGCTCTTTGGCGTCGCAATCCGCGAGCATCAGCGGCTTGGCCTTCGCCGAGCCGCCCGGGAACGGTCGAAAGATCACGTTCCCCGTTTCGTCAAGTTCGAATACCTCGAATTCGTGGTAAGCGACTTTGTCATCCTTGAGCAGCTTGCTGTAGCTCATGACTTTGCCGCCCTCCGGCGTGCAATAATACGCCCGGAACTTGCCGCCCCACATATCGCCTTCCCATTCGCCGGCGATCCAGGCCATGCTCGAGATCTGATCGGCGCCGGTCTTTCCTTCCTTCGGCCCCGCAGCGGCGACTGCAACGACAAGTCCGACGAAAGCGACTGCCATGATTCCGTACTTCATCTTGATTCCTCCCGATGTGATTCGATAGTGCGATGCAGCCTGAGCGAACGCGGGAATACCGATGCCGAGCGACATCCGCTCCTATTCCGTTGCAGACTGACCCTCGGCGCGATTCCGCAATCGCGCGGCCAGAGCTTCGCCCAGCGGCGTTCGAGCACTTGTGCAATCCTACGCCGTCGCGATGTCGCTCGACTTGTAAAAAAGCGACATCTCGGCGCCAGACGTGAAAAGACTCGCAATCAGGTTCTCCGATCGTGCGTATTCAGTCGGCGTCTGACCGGCAAAGGTGCGGAATTCGCGATTGAGATGGGATTGATCGTGATAGCCGTGAGCGTGGGCCAATGTTGTCCAGTTACCCGAAAGACCGGCTTGCGCACTGCGAACCAGTGCGTCGAATCGAGCGATTCTCGCGTAGTGTTTTGGTGTGACACCCACTTCCGTCACGAACCGGCGTTCGAGTTGGCGACTCGTGATGGCGAGACGGCTTGCCAATACGTCGATGCGGCAACCTCCGCGATACTTCCGGATCCAACCGGCCGCATGCGCAATGTCGACGCGAGCTCGATGCTTTGATCGTTCGAACATGGCCATCAACGCGGCCTGCGTTCGACCAAGTGCGTCGTCGTCAGCCGCGGCGGCCTCGACGAGCGCCCGGCTTATGCGAGACTCGACGCACGACAGTTCGATGCGCTGATCAATCAGCTCGCGCTGGTCGATGCCGAGCATCGCGTGAAGGCCCGCGGGGCGGAATCGGATGCCGACGAGGTCCACATCGCTCGTCGGCTGTATCAGAAGATGTCGCGTCATCTGCGCGGCGATGATGGCGGTAGGTTGGCGGATGACCGACCCGTCGTCGCGGATTTCGTCAAAGGGCGCTGCGCGGTTGATAATGATCTCGGCCAGACCGTCGGGCAGAACGCGATCGGGAGCTCCATCAGCGCCGATCGCCGGCGCGCGAAGCGTCCAGAGGCAGTGAATGTACGCGGCAAGCGGCGGTATTGGTTCGATCTCGTTGTATTCCATGGCTGACGACTCTGTTGTACGAGAATAATCGATCGCGCCGCGGCAGTTCAACATTCCGCCGATCGCGTCATAATACCCCGCGTGTCTGTTCAGTCGCGTCGTTCTTTCCGCGGACGGAGTGAGTATTGTCAGCTGACGGAGAATTAACGGCTTGTGGAGACGTTGCTGAATCAGGCCTCATTGGGCGCATGGCCGGCATACGGCATCGCCTGGATGCCCTGGTCGATCGCTCGCTGACCTGGGATCTCCTCGTCGGCGTGAAACTCCTCGTGTTCGCGCTGATCATCGTCATCCGGCCGTTCAACATCACGCACGACTGCGGTCTGTTGTTGCACGCGGCTCAACGGCTGTTGGATGGCGACGTTCCATACGTCGATTTTCTCGAACAGAATCCGCCGCTGATCTACTACCTCCTGGCGATTCCTGTGCAGGCTGCCCGGGCGCTCGGGGCGAATCCGATCCCGGTATACCTCGCGACGTTCTGGCTGCTCGTCGTGGCGTCGACGCTCGCTGTCCGCGGGTTGTTGGCGCAAGCGAAAGATGTGATGTCGTCACTTCAACGGGGGCTGTTGCTCCTGTCGATCGTCGTCGCGAGTGAGTGCACGCTGCTCGCGCCGGATTTCGGGCAGCGGGAGCATGCGTTCGCGATTGCATTCGTGCCGCTGTTGGTGTTGCGTTGGCTGGCGTATCGAGAGGATCTTCGTGAAGGCGACGCAGTGCGTGTGCCGGTGTTATTCCGCCTTTTGATCGGATTATGTGCGGGCATCGGCATCGCATTGAAGCACCACTTCGTATTAATCTGGCTCGGCATCGAATTCGCCTGCGTCTTGCGAGGACGGCGCTGGCGGAAGTTGCTTGCCCCCGAGACGCTTTCGGCGGGCATTGTACTGGCAGCCTACTTGGTACATTTTGCGTTTCTGCCGGCGGCAATGCGGGAGGCGTTTTTCGACCGGTGGGTGCCGTTTGTCATGTCACGTTATTGGGTGTACGAGCAGCCGATGTCGACAGCGCATCTCGCATTCGTCGGCGGCGTCCTGTTTGTCTACGGCGGCGCGGCGATGGCGGCGTGGCGGGCGACGCGGAACAGCCCGGGCGTCGCCGCGCTGACGAAGATCTTCGCACTTTTTACATGCTTCGCGATCGTGTCGTTTGTGGTCCAGCGGAAAGACTATTCCTATCACCTGATTCCCGTTTACTTTGGCGCACTCCCCTGCATGGCATTGTGGGTCTGTGCGATGACTGAGCGTGGCACGTCGTTCAGGGCGACGCTGGCGTGGATGTGCATCGTCGGTGTTGTCGTGGGAACCATCCCCTCGGCATTCGCGGAACTCGGATTGAGCTGGACGATCGGACGGCAACGGGATGAACCGACGCCGATCTGGCGCGAGATCCTCGCGCACAGTCGTGCGGGCGAGAATGTCCTGTTCATATCGACGAACGTCGGCGACGGTTATCCCGAGTTAGTGCGATACGGGTATGAGACGGGCTCGCGGTATCTAGTGAGCATGCCGATCGCTCTCGTGCACAGCGATCTTCGACGATACGGCGGCGATCGGTATTATCACGATGCCGAAAACCGACCACAGGTTGAGACGCAGTATCTCGACGAACTCACGGCGGACATTCTCAGAAGCGAGCCCCGGCTGATCGCAATCGTGGATCAGCCGGATTGCCAGGGATGCGCCCCGGGATTCAACGTTCACGAGTTCCTGTCGCGTTCGGGATTGATCGTCGGGGCCATGTCGGCGTATGAAGATCTGGGCGTATTTGACGGTAAAGTCTCGAAGATTCGGCTATACGAGCGGAGCGGCGGGGGGGACGTCTCGCGAGCGGCACGGAAGTAGGCGAACTTCAGTCGTTTTCGATTGGCGGCAAGGGCCGGACGCGGTTTTAATACGGGGATGATTGCAGAAGCAGGAATACTCGCGTTCGAACTGACGCGGAGCAACATGTGGCTCCCGCTGACTGTCGTCCTTACACCGCCGACGATCGTCCTGACCTGGTACTTTCTGAACGAGCGGCGACTCCGCCGGAAGCGCGATCGCGACGGCGTGAGTCGATAGCTTCATCGCCGTCCATGATGCGTCGTCCGTGAGGGCCGGCATGTCGGCGTTATCGATGCGCAACTTGTTGTTCAGCTATGACGCGATGTTCGTCATTGGCAACCAAGCCGAGGCGTGTCTTTGGATCGCCATCGGCATCGGGTTTCTGATCGGCGCATGGCTTCGACCGACCCACCGGCGACGTTGCGCGCTGCTCTTTCCCGTGTTTATCGCCTTCGGGATCTCCGATCTTGTGGAAGCCACGACCGGTGCATGGTGGCGACCTTGGTGGCTGCTGGTCTGGAAGGGCGTCTGCGTCCTTGTATTTCTTTGCGCACTCGTCGTCTATGCGCGTGAGCGTCGAACGGGGGCGACGCCTGTTGTCCCATCGCCCGAGCGCAATTCAACGTCCGATTAGCGAATGCCGGCTCCCTCGGGCCGCGCGCTGCGCCGGGAATTGCAGTCCCGCCGTGGATTCGGGAGAATAGTCGTCGTTCGCGGCACAATTCCCGAGCGAGGACTTCGCGAACGCGGATTGTCGGACATGGCGGGAAGTACACGAACATCATCGGGCGGCTTGGTTGCGATGTCGGATGAATTCTCGCGATTCGATTCACTCGAAACGAAGACGCACGACGAACTCGCGAATCTCGCGAGGGACGTCGGGTTGCGCGACGTCGACTCATTGTCATCCGACGCGCTGTTGCGTCGCGTCGGACGGCGAGTCGGCATTCTCCGTGCGCTTGATTCGCAGGCGCTGCACGACGTTCTGCGATGGGGTCGGCGGCGCGTCGGAACGAATGCGTCGAAATCCGAGATGGTCCGAGAGATCATGACGATCAATCGCGATGACTATGACACGTTATCGCATCGTGGGCTGATCGCACTGGCGCGTTTGCGAGGCATGGATCTCAAGGACGACGAACATGCCGAGACAATCGTCGATCGTCTGCGCGAGTCAGAGGGTTTCTGGCCGAAGTTCCATCGGAAGCGCCGTCGCCTGATCGGGTCATTGCTCGAGAAGATCGTCGAGGCGCCGACGACGCCGCCACCGAAAGTAGCCGTTTCGGGCGAGTCGCCGGAGGAAAAAGAGCGTCGAATTCGCAGCCAGATTGAGGACCACGGTCTCGTCGGAGGGATCGCGAACCGGCTGCGCGGCGCGGCCGACAGCTATATCGAGACGAAGCTGGACGAAATCGAGATTCGCATTGACGCGAAGCTGGAGGAAATCGACCGGCGGATGGCGGAGTGGCGCGATCGGGAAATCGCGAATCGGCTGCGGATTCTGCGTATTACGCTCGCTTTCACATTGCTTGTAGCGCTCGTAAGCCTCGGATATAACTATGTCAAAGGGCGGATTGATAAACCGCCGGCGGATGTCCGGTCTGTGGAGTGAGCGCGGCGGTCGCATCCCGCGCACCGTGGGTTCAGAAATATGTACGAAAAGCTCACGCCGAAGATGGAACAGATCATTCGGACGTCACAGCGCATCGCGCGCGACTACGAACAGGAGTACGTCGGCACCGAGCACCTGCTGCTCGCAATCCTGGACGAGGGGACGAACGTCGGCGCCGAGATACTCCGCAGTCACAAGGCGGATCTGACGCGGGTCAAGGGCGTCATCGATCGCCTCATGCAGGCCAGCCTCGAAGACACGTGGGTCTTCGGCCGCCTGCCGGGAACGCCGCACTTCCGCAATGTCATGGCCGCGGCCATCGAAGAGGCCCGCCAGCTTGAAAGCAGGTTCGTCTGTGCCGAGCATCTTCTGATCGCCCTCGCGCGGGCTGAGGGCAGCGTCGCGTCGGCGGCGCTGGCCGAGCTGAGGATCTCGGCCCCGAATATACGTGCCGAAATCACGCGCCGGATCGACTCGGATTCCGAGGCGTCGTGCAGCTCGGACGCGTCTGACGATAACTGAATTCGGAACTCCATCCCTCACACAATATTGCTCTCGCCGTCATTGCTCGATCCCTCAATTCGACGGGCTCGCGCCTTCTTCATGATCATCAACGTAGCTCAGGGCGGTCTGCATCGCGGGCGGCGCCGTGTCATGTGCGCAATTCACCCCAGCTCGCCTGCCGGCGGGAATGCTTGACATCCGCGGCCGATCCGGCAATACTTTACTAAATGGTAAAGTATGACGAGTCGCGAATGGACCGGACGTTTTCGGCGCTGGCGGATGCGACGCGGCGAGGCATCCTGCGGCGGTTGGCCGACGGTGATTGCAGCCTGTCGGAACTGGCGGCCCCGTTCGACATGACATTGCCCGCGGTTATGAAGCACGTGGGCGTCCTCGAACGGGCCGGTCTATTGACGCACGACAAGCGAGGGCGCGTCCGCCGGTGTCATCTCGAAGCCGAGCCACTGCGCGACGCCGCGGACTGGATCAATTGTTACCGCGCCTTTTGGGAGCGTCAGCTTGATTCGCTGGCGTCCTATTTCCAGCAGAGCGCTCTTAATAAGGCCTCACGTGACAAGAGCGGACGTCGCAAACGCGGCAGGAGGAAATCGAAATGATACCTGCGAATTCAAACACGGATGGCAGGCTCGTGGTGGACGTTTCCGGCGTGATTCGAGCGGCACCCGACGCGGTTTTCGACGCATGGGTCGATCCGGCGATTCGGCGGAAATGGTGGCTCAACGTTCGTGGCGAAGGGCCTACGGTTTGCGAAATTGATGCGCGGGTCGGCGGGCGCTACACGATCAAGCAGATCGGCTCGGGATCGGAGACGGCCGACAAGGCCGACACGTACGAGTGGATCATGACCGGCGAGTTCCTTGAAGTCGTACGTCCTGAACGGCTGGTGTTCACCTGGAACGTGAACAACCCGGACGAGCCGGTCGTCGATCAGCGGGTGACCGTCACGTTTGCCGCGGAATCCGGCGGAACCCGGATTCGCGTGGTTCACGAGGGAATCCACTCGGAACATCTGCGGGACGGCACCGACGCCGGCTGGACGTCGATGATCGACAGCATCAACGAAATCCTGGCACAGTGAGTCTGCGGGTCGCGGTCGAGGCTGGTATCCACGTGTCGTGCGTTTCGGCCGATCTCACGTGGCAATGCCGCGTGCCGAGTGAATTCGGCCGTCACGAGGGTTCCCAGCGAGGCCGGATACTCGATTCTGTCGTCGCGAGGACGCGTCGGCCCGGATGGGGCGGGATCCGGTCGGTCTCTGCTGTCGGCAAATCCGGCAATTCCGTTATATTGTTGGCGTTGGACACGCGACGTAAAGGGGATACCTCATGACTCAGGCAACATCCGCGAAGGCGCCGGCGGCCGCACAGGACTTTCTTCCGCTGGACGGCATCGATCACATCGAGTTCTACGTCGGTAATGCGCTCCAGGCCGCGCAGTACTATCGGCACTTGTTCGGCTTCGACATCGTCGCCCGTCGCGGTCTTGAAACGGGCGATCGCGAAAAGGCGAGTTATGTGCTGGAGCAGGGGAAGGTGCGGTTTGTCCTCACCTCTGCGCTGTCGCCCGATCATGAAGTCGCTCGATTCTGCAATCTACATGGAGACGGCGTCAAAGCGGTTGCGTTCCGAGTCAAGGATGTCGACAAGTCCATTGCCGAGACGAGGAAGCGCGGAGCGACCGTCGTGCAACAGCCGACGACGCTGAAGGACGAGCGGGGCGAAGTCCGAATCGCGTCCATCCGCACATACGGCGAAGTGATTCATCGCTTCGTCAGTCGCGAAGGATACAAAGGGGAGTTCGTGCCCGGGTTCGAGCCGATGTCGATGAAGGCGCTCAAGCCGACGGGGCTTGCATCCGTCGATCACATCGTCGGCAATGTCGAACTTGGTGCGATGAACCACTGGGCGAGCTACTACGCGAATGTGCTCGGCTTCCAGCAGCTGCTGCACTTCACGGATGACGACATCAGCACGGAGTACAGCGCGTTGATGTCGAAGGTCATGCAGAACGGCACAGGCAAGATCAAGTTCCCGCTCAACGAACCGGCCGAAGGCAAAAAGAAAAGCCAGATCGAAGAGTACCTCGACTTCAATTACGGTCCCGGCGTTCAGCACATCGCCATGACGACGGGCGACATCTGCGAGACGGTTCGCACATTGCGAGATCGCGGCGTTCGCTTCCTGCGCGTCCCGGACACGTATTACGACGCACTGAGCGAGCGCGTCGGCAAGATTGACGAAGACATGGCGACGATTCGCGAACTCGGCATTCTCGTCGATCGCGACGAGGATGGTTATCTGCTTCAGATCTTCACGCAGCCGCTGGAAGATCGACCGACGCTGTTCTTCGAGGTGATCGAGCGCCACGGCTCGCGCGGCTTCGGTGTCGGCAACTTCAAGGCGCTTTTCGTGAGCATCGAGGAAGAGCAGCGGCGGCGCGGGACGCTGTAGGCCCGACACACGCAGACGCGGAGAAAAATGAGCGGCCCGTGCGTTCGCCGCACGGGCCGCTTTTCTGCATACAGACCATTCCATTCGGAACAGATGATCGCGAATTCAGGCGCGGCGAAGTCGAGCGTCGCCGTGACGTCGTGTAGCGAATTCGGATTGTGTCTGATACGGATTTCCCGGTGCGGGACGCCCGGCCATGACTGGCCGGGGGCTCCGAATGTCGGGGTCGCGCCTACTTCGAAATCAACACCGTGAACTGATCGCTCCCGCGCCACTTCATGTGGATGCGAATGCCCTTGCGAATCGCCTCAGGCGTCAGATGCTGCTCGAATTCGGCGATGTTGTTCACTTGCTTGTCGTTCGCCATCGTGATGACCTGGCCCGGTCTCAGGCCGGATTCATACGCATCGCCCGTCGGATAGACGCGCGTCACAATGACGCCGTTGATGATCTCGTCGGGCAGGTCGTACTTTTTCGACAACTCCGGCGTGACAGTCGAGGCCTCAAAGCCGAGATCGCGAAATACGCGTGCCGGCCCCGTGTTTCCGCCGAGCGTCTCGCCCGGTCGTTCTTGTGGCAGTTCCCGCATGGCGCCAATTGACTCGGGCGGGCGATTTGATCGAGTGGATTCCGGCGGCGACACGAGATCGCGAAGCGATCCCGTCGTGGAGAAGCCCCTGGGCTGCGCCTGAATGCGCGTCTGCACGACGATCTCATGGCCCTTGCGCCAGACGGTGATGTCCGTGTTGGTGCCGGGTTCGATTCGGGCAATCAGGTGTTGGAGCCGCTCGCGCGTCGTCACGCGCCGATTACCGATGGCGAGGATGATGTCTTCTGGGCGGATGCCCGCCTTGTCGGCGGGCGTGTCCTGGCCGACGCCGCGCACGAGCACGCCTTCGGCCTCGGCCAATCCGAAGGCCGACGCGATTCGCGGATCGACCTGTTCGATCTGCACGCCGAGGTATCCGCGGACGATTTCCTTGCCGCTCTGCAGCTTGCCGACGATGTCCTTGACGATGTTCGACGGAATGGCGAATGCGACGCCCTGGTTCGCGCCGGATTCCGTCGCGATGGCCGTGTTGATGCCGATGATTTCGCCGCGCGAGTTGATCAGGGGGCCGCCGGAGTTGCCCGGGTTGATCGCTGCATCCGTCTGAAACCAGTCCTGGTAGTCAATATCCACGTTGACGTCCGATCGGCCGATCGCACTGATGATGCCGTGTGATACGCTGTGTCCGAGTCGGAAAGGGCTGCCGATGGCAAGCACGAGATGGCCGACTCTCACTTTTTCCGAATCGCCGAAGCGGGCCGCGTGAAGCCGATCGGCGTTGATCTTGAGGACGGCAAGATCCGTCTTCGGATCCGTCCCGACGACGTCGGCGTTGAATCGGCGTCCGTCAGCGAGTGTGACGCGTACTGCGTCGGCGTCGGCGACGACGTGATTGTTCGTGACGATGTATCCCCGATCGTCGAAGATTGCGCCGCTGCCCGTACCACGGGCAGGACCGAAGTCATACCGACGGAAGAGCTCTTCCATCTGCGGATCCACTTCGACCCGCTTGGCCACGGCATCGATGTACACGACGGCGGGCTTGACAGTCTCGGCGACGACGGCGAACCCCTGGGAGACTTTTTCCAGGCCTTCGATGTCGGCGTCGGGGATTTCCTTGAGATGATCGAAATTGGCTTCGAGACGTCCGCGCTCCAGCGCATACGCGGCACGTTCGAGAAGTTGCGACTGTTCAATGACGAGAATTGTCGCGGAAATCGTCAGAACGGCGAGTAGGGCGTTTCGCCAGGGTTTCGCGGATTGCATTCGTCACCACCTCCGGCCCGCGGGGAATCGGGCACTTGAGAATTAAACGTCCCATATCGGATCGGATTGCACGCAATCCGCCGTGGATTCTACATCGGTCACCAACGGGCCAATCCCAAGGTCGAAGCCTCGAATCTGCCCCGACGTGGATAGTCTGAGGTCACAGAATGATAGCCGCGAGCGGCGACAGGGTTTCAAGTCCGTTACGCCGGATCCATGACGTCGCAGGCGAAACCGCGTTAATGGGTAGAAAAAGGGCGTTTGCGTGGGTCACGGCTCCGTCACATCGACCCACGGCAAACGCCCGTATCAGATTTCCTGACCGCCGTTGAAAGCGGTAATTCAGCCGGCCGCTAGACGGCGGCGACGGCCGGAATGTACGAAGAAGGGGCGGCCTCCATGCCGCCAACACGTAGCTGCTCCTCCTGGAGCGCGATGATGTCGTTGATGGGCCGGGAAACAGGTCCCGTCGCCGTCTGCCAGGAGACATCCGCATTCTGATCCACATGAGCCGTGATTCGGCGGCAGGCCAGCAAAACGGTCGTGTGATTCTTGTTGCCCATCATCCGGGCGATTTCCGGAAAGCTCAGCGTCGTGTGCTTGCGAGCCAGATACATCGCAACGTTCCGCGCCAGGGCGATCGTGCGACTCTTGCGCGACGTGTGCAGATCCGTCGGGAGAATGCCGAAGTAGGCGGCCACGCTCTGCTCGATGTCGCTGACTGTGAGCAGTTTGTCGGTTTGCGACAGGTGCTCGTCGAGTGCCTGGCGAGCGAGATCCAGCGTGATCGGCGCCTTCGTCAGGGCCGCATAGGCGAGCAGCTTCAACAGGCAGCCTTCCAATTCTCGCACATTCGCCTGGATCCTCTCGGCGATGTACTCAATGACGGGCTCGGGCACGCGATGCTGCGTGCGATGGACACGACGCCGGAGAATCTCGCAGCGGGTTTCGCGATCGGGGCGCTCGATTCGAACGACCATGCCGGCGAGAATACGGTTGACCAGCGAATCCGACAGGTCGCCGATCATCTTCGGATGGGCATCCGATGCGAGAACAACCTGCTTGGCGGCGCCGTTGATCGCGTTGAACGTGTGGAAGAACTCCTCCTGCGTCGCCTTCTTGTTGGCGATGAACTGGATGTCGTCCAGCAGGAGGACGTCCACGTCCCGGAATCGATGGCGGAACGCGTCGAGCTTGCGCTCCCGAAGGGCGAAGAGGAACTGATTCGTGAAATCCTCGCCTGAGACGTACACCCACTTCTTTTCCGGTCTGGTCTCAGCGAGGGCGTTGGCGATGCCCTGAAGCAGGTGCGTCTTTCCGAGCCCGCAGGCGCTGTAGTAGAAGACCGTACCGGCGCCGAGCATCGTTCCATCCACGACATTTTTCGCCAGCGAGTAGGCGAGCCGGTTGTTGGGCCCGACGACAAAATCGTCCAGTTTTCCGCGGAGTTTGCGCGTCGGCAGGACCGGGTCCTGGCCGTTGACGCCCTCGCGCGTGTCTCGAGGCGATCGCCCCGAGTGTTTCTCGATGAATGCGGCTTGTGAATTCAATTGGCTCTTGCGAAGCGAACGAAACAGGACGGGGTCGACATGGAATGCGACTCGCGTCGGCTGTTCGAGTACGGTCTCAGCGGCTTCGCAGACGGCGTCCGCAAAGTGATCCTCGATCCATCCGCCGATGAAGAGATTCGGGACGCCGACTTTCAGGGCGCCGTCGCAAATCTCGAGCTTCGTGGAGTTCTTGAACCAGATTTTATACCGTTGAGGTCCGACGATCTCTTCGATGCGAATTCGAATCCGTTCTTCGATCGTATCGATCTGGGCAGGCACAGCGCGCTCCTTTTGCGCTCCCACGACTGGGCGCGGTCAAACGGGTCAACTTTTTTTGGTACACAACACCTTACGGCAAGTGTTGCAAGGCGACCGGGTGGAAGAGGATAGCTTGTGCTTCTATGCCCCGACTTAGGTCGAGCTGATGCCCTAAGCCGCTCTCAACTTGCCGATCCGAAAGTCTATCGATCGAGGCCGGAGGCGTCAACGAGATAATACGCCATGAAGCGCGCGCGCCGCGGCAAGAATTAACGCGACCTTTCTTATATTCGAAACTTAGCGCAATTGAAAAAAAGATATGCACATGTCCACCACAGGAAACGCTTGCGGTGGCGTTCGTGTCCTATCTATCGGTGCATACGAATCTAAGCACTGTCGGACAGACTTCGGACCATTGCGCGGCGGATATGCGTGCGCCGAAAGCCCGCGGATTCGTAAAGCCGAAGCGCCGGGGCGTTGCGGGCATCGACGGCCAGCGTGATTCCACGGATCCCCGACTGGTGCATGGCGTTGATTCCAAAGGCCAGAACGCGTTGACCGACGCCGCGACCCCGGTACGCGGGATGCACGCCCATATAAACGAGTTCCGCCGATGGACGTAGCGGCGATTCTCCGAATAGGATGCAGGCGACAGGCTTGTCGGCGTTGCGCAATAGGAACCACTTTTGCGGGTCGAACCGTCCGGCCCCTTTGTGGCCTTCCACAACGTCGTGCACGTCGCGCAACCTCGAAAGCCCCGGGCAGTCAAGGCTGTCTTGATAGGTTTCACTGATGAGCCGACAAAACTCCTCATGCCGATCCGGTGAATACGTGACCCAACTCGGCTCATCCAGGCCCATTGGCGACGCCAGATCCGCGATCGCTGACTTCCATCCGCCCGCCGCGCACTCGAGATAGTAGAGCACGGCGATCTCGCGGAACCCTGCGGCTTCCAGTGCTGCGCGATTTCCCAGATCCTCAGTGAACAGCAGGGACTGAATCAGGTTCGTGCCGGTCGCCGCCTCGTCGTCGAGGATCTGGCGGACGAATGTTGCGATTTGCGCAACGTCGATTTGCGTCGGATACGGGACCATCAGCATTGAGGAGCGCCCGGGCGATTTCAACGCTGCACAGGACCATGCCAGTCGCGAGCCGTTGTCGCACATCCAGACGCGATCCAACGGCCAGTTCATAGCGCGTGAGTACTCAAGAAATGCCTTGACGTGATGGTCTCGCTCAGGATCGGTCGTCCGGCCGTCCGTAATCGCAAGCCGCAGCGCCGCCCAGTGCTGCGCACCAGTGGCCGGCCGTAGATCGTTGTCGAGATGAGTCATGCGTGGATGCATCGATTTTCACGTCGCGTTTCCGGCCGATTGTACGAAATGGCGGCCCATTTGCCGAGCGTTTGTTATGCACGCTCCGCGATCTCGCCATGAAGCCCCGACGCCCGTAGCGTTTCGGCGGCACTCAGAACGTCGGAAACCCTCGGCCAGGCGTTTGCGTCCCCAAGCGTCGTTACAAACGACCCCAAAGGACGCCAAATACGCGGATCTGTGACGCCGAACACCGCGATTGTCGGTGTCGACATAGCCGCGGCCATATGTGTGACGCCGCTGTCGTTGCCGAGAAACGCGGCCGCGCGGGTGAGCATCCGCTTCAGCATTGGAAACGGCGGGGCTTCAACGATCTCGCCCAAGTCGCCCATCGACGCCCGCCATTCCGCCGCCTTCGAACGCTCCAGTTCAGCCGGACCAATTAGAAATCCGACGTGTTCGCCGCTTTCCCGAAACTGTTTCGCGCATTCAATCCAATTGGCTATGGGCCAACACTTGTCGCGACCGCCGCTGCCGACGTGAATGATCGTGCCGGCCCTCGTGGAAGGCGGCGTCGCGGGTCTGATGCGAGGGGCCTCGATCGGCCATTCGATTCCCTGAACGCGAAGCGAGTCTGCCCACTGTTGCGTGATGTGTCGCGTCGAACCTGGCTCCGCGCGCGGGTCCAGCCGAACGATTGTTGCTACGCCGGACTTTTTCAGCGCATCAGCGGCCGCAGCGGAGATGCCCAGCATGTCCAGCACGAGCTGCGGAACACCTCGGGCTTTGATGGCGTCGACCGCATCGCCGGGTTGTTCCCCAAACAACTGGTGCCACGGGAACGCATCGAGACAGTCGACACAATCGACGCCGTCGGCCGGACCGGCGATCTCGGAATACCAGGGGCGACCAAGAATCCGGATCGGCTCATACGCGATGCGGCGCAGCGCCTGAACGATGCTCAGCGTCAAAACAAAATCGCCGATCGCGCCGGCGTGAAGGATCCACGCATCGTTGCGGCTCATTGTTTCTCATCCGGGAACAATCGATGAATCTGCGCAAGTCGGAAATTGAGAATGTTGCGGACGATCCGGTCCGTGGATTCGGCTTCGAACCCGACGCGCTGCCAGATCTGTTGCCGTTCAAATCCGGCGCTCAAGTCGAATGGGCAAGCAATGACGCCGACGCGATCGTCGACGACGCCGAGGAGAATCGGCGGCGCATCGCCTTGCTGAAGCAGTTGCGGTGAGAAACGCGTCGTGACGAGTTTTTTCAGCGGCTGACCTTCGGGGAAAGCGCCGGTTGCGAGTACGTCCGTTCCAGTAAGCAGGCGATTCTCGCCGAATCCCAGGAGCCGAATCAGTTTGACGATCGCACGGTTGCCCGTCGCCGTACCATCCGCCGACTCAAGTAGCAGTAGGCCGCCGCCGTTCACATAGGCTTTCAGCGTTTCGATTTCCGCATCGGTCGGCTTGACCTTTCCGCGCGTCGTCATGTGGACGATGTCGTATTGGCTCAGATCATCGTCTCGTTTACCGCTTTCGTCACTGATGATCGTGATACCCGTTGCGCGCCGAATCCGCTCTGCTTGGCGTTCCCACATGCCGAGGTGTGCGTTCCAGTCGCCGCTATGCGCAAATCGCTTGACGCGAAGCTCCCCGCGATTCCGCTTTGCAGGCGGATCGGGTTCGTCCCGTCGCAGAACGCGCGGCAGCATTTCGTGCGCCGGTGCAGCATAAACGCGGAGGTTCGCCATGATTTCGAAGATGTCCTTGAAATTCCGACGTTGCTGATGCCAGGCGCCCGCCAGATCCACAGGACAATAAACAACGAGCAGTCGAGGTCCATCGCAGATCGCTTCCAGCGGAATGCGCTTGCGACGGCCTTCGCGACCGTAGAGACATGTGTAGAGAGGATGGTCGTTGGAGAGCCGTTCGAATTTCCAACCTTCTCTCTCAAACATGGACTCGAATATCGGTTTTGCGCTCTTTCCGAATCGGCGGCTCGCATGATCCGCGTGCAGCAGGATCAAGCCGCCGCCGTCAACGTATTTTCGCAGTCGCTCTTTCATGACGCCGGAGAGCGTGAGCGACGCGTGCCCGCTGATCAGAAGGAACGGCGCGTTCTGAAGCGTGTGCAGATCGGCGTCCGCCGGTACATATTGCCATCGATAGAGACGCTCAAAGCTCCGCGAAAGGAAGATCGTCAGGCCGTGCAGATCGCGAAAGTAGAAGTTCCACGCGTCTTCCTCATCGTCGTGTTTCAGCTTCTGTATCAGGATCGGCGCCTGACCGTGAACGAGGAATATCAGCGTGAACGCATCCGCGATGACGTCATCGCCCCACTTCTGGCTGACGGCCGCGTTGGCGTATCCACGGAACCAGTCGAGTCCGCCGATTTCGGCGAGGCCGCTCGCGAGGCCGAGCCGTTCGATGCCGAACAGTTCGTAACGCTGATGCATCGAGATGTCCGGCGGATTCGTCGTCAGGAAGCTGTTGCCGTCGTGAATGGCCTGGAAGATCTCGGCGACGCGTTTCCGTACTTTCTTATTGGGTTTGCAGCCCTCATATCGCTGGTAGGCGTAATCGCCGCGCGCGTATAGTCGTTCGAGAACAATGTAGAGGCTGTTGCAACCGGCGACGGTCATTGACGAAGTCGCGCCGTCGCCGCCGGCGATGTAGGCCCATCCGCCGCTCGCCGCTCGACCGTTCATCCAGTAGCGTTCGATTTTCTGCCAGGTCTCACGCGCGACTTCGCCGCCGTTGAGATCACCGAGCCAGAGCCCCAGGTTGGCGAACTGTGTGTTCGACGCATCCCCGCTGCCTTCGTTGACAGTGATACCGTGTCCGTAGTCGAACGCGCCGTCGGGTTTGATTTCCGACTGGAGCCACTGAACATCTTTGTACAGCAGCCGTTTGAATCGAACGCGTTGTTCGCTGGTGATGCGCGGCGCATTGAGGAGTTTGGCCCACACGCTCGCGCGGAGGCTTCGAACATACGTCCCCGCTTCCGGCAGCGAATGCTCGGCCAGCGCGTCGATCATCATGGACAGACGCTCGTTGCTTAATTCCACTTCGGCGCTTAGCAGGGCGAGGGCCGCCAGCGCCGTCGGACCGCCATGGTGGGTACTCGGCATTTCCTGTTCGACGAATCCGCGCTTGAGCCACGAGCGAATGTTCCCGCGCGGTATCACGATGACTTCGCCGCCGTTCGTCTCAAGCTCGACATTGCCGCCGCGCTGGCGGATGACCACACCGGATTCCGTGCGGACGTGGCCCGACGTGCCGGCCACCCACGTAATCTCGTCTCTCGTACGAACCTTGCCGAGCAAGGCGGCTTTGCCTCGCTCGATCGCCCGATCGATCGCCGCGGTATCGACCTCGGCGCGAGATTGTCTCGGGACGACGATCTGCAACAGGCACATCATCATCGTCGCGAGCGCCAATCCACGCCGGCGCATTTCACGATCGCGCTTCGCGCTCGTCGCATCGAATTGTCGCGCGCGTAAGCTTCGCATGAGCCAGGTGGGTGCGGATGCCGTGGGGCCCTCATTGAGGCGATGCGAATCGCCTCGTGTCGACGTTACCAATCTTAGCCGCCGCTCTGCCGGTTTCTTCCCATGCCGATGCGATTGCACACGAATCCGTCGTAATCGGGATTCGGCAACTTCAGTCTACGCGTTGGCTGCGGCTTGGGATTTTGCCAGTTCGTTCAGGGCGGCGACGCATCTGTCGATGTCGGTCGGCGTGTTGAGCGCGCCAAAGCTGAGGCGCGTCGTGCCGCCGCATTGGTCCGTGCCAATGGTCTTGTGCGCGAACGGAGCGCAGTGAATCCCCGGGCGCGTCAGAATGCCGAACTCGGATTCCAGGATGGCCGCCAACTCGGCGGCTTCCAGCCCTTCGACGGCGACGCTGAACACGGCGACGCGCTGTGCTACGTCATTCGGACCGAAGACCTTCAGCCCGCTGATCGATGCCGTCGCGTCGAGGAAACGCTCTGACAAGGCTCGATCGTGCGCCGTGAGGGCGTCGATCCCTTTCGATTCGATCCATTTCAGCGCCGCGACAAGCCCCGCAATCCCGATGGCATTGTGGCTGCCCGGTTCAAATCGATCCGGCATGAACTCAGGTTGCTCCGGCTGTTCGCTGATCGAGCCCGTTCCGCCCTGCAACAGCGGTCGAAGATCCGATTCAAGCCCCGGCCGAATGTACAATGCGCCCGTACCCAAAGGACCCATCAGCGCTTTGTGTCCCGGAAATGCAAGCAGGTCGACGTGCGCTGCGAGCACGTCGATCGGCATGTGACCGATTGTTTGCGCGGCATCGACGAGAAACGCGGCGCCGTGCGATTTGCAGATATCGCCGATTGCATCGATCCGTTGGACGGTGCCCGTGACGTTGCTGCCGTGATTCACGCAGACGAGTCGCGTGTCGGGCTGCAACGCTCTTCGAATCGCGCCGGGATCGACGATGCCTGTCCTCGAGTCGGCGGCGACCCATGTGACGCGGATGCGATTTTCGGCGAGCAGCAGATGGAGCGGTCGCAGCACGGAGTTGTGTTCCATCATCGTCGCAACGACATGATCGCCGTCGCGCAGGATGCCATGGATCGCGAGATTGAGCGCCATCGAACAGTTGTGCGTGTAGACGATCGCATCGGGCGACGGCGTATTGATAAGCCGGGCGAGCAGGCGACGCCCTTCGGTCAGCAGTTCGCCCGCGTCGATGGCTTCGCGATAGGCGCCCCGACCGGCCGACGCGCCGAGATGCGCGGCGTAGTTCTGCATCGCCGTCATGACTTCGGGCGGCTTGGGGAAACTCGTGGCCGCGTTGTCAGCGTAGATTCGATCGGTCATTTCGAATGGGCTCGTCGGGTCGGCGTTTGTCGGTCCGCAGCGCGGCGGTGGTCAGTGATACGGGGACGGTTGACAATTCTCTGTCGCTTGCGGGTATTCTACGCCCAAAGGCGGCGGATTTCACTTCGCGAGGGATTCGCGTGGGGCGACGCCGGGAGGGCCCGCAATGGCTGCGAGAAAACACGAACCGAAGGATGGAAAACCGCGTTGCGCGTGGGCCTCGAAGGACGCGCTTCAGGCTGCCTACCACGATCGGGAGTGGGGCCGTCCGATCCGCACGGATGCAGGCCATCTGCGGCGGATCGCGCAGGAGATATTTCAGTGCGGCCTCTCGTGGCACATAGTGCTCGTCAAAACACCGGCGCTGAAGGACGTTTTCTACGACTTCGACGTCGACCGAGTCTCCCAAATGAAGTCGAGTGATGTCGATCGGCTGATGAAGGACGAGAGAATCATCCGCAACCGCCGGAAGATCGAGGCGACGATCCACAACGCGAATGTGTTTCGCGAGATCGCCGACGAGCACGGAACGTATTGCAAATGGTTCAATCGCCTGCCGGCCGCGACGCCGACGGAGATTGCGGCGTTGTATCCGTTGTTCAAGAAGACGTTCAAGTTCATGGGACCGGAGACGACGAAGTGTTACCTCATGGGGGCGGGAAAAATTCCGCGGGCGCACGAGCCGGGGTGCTGGATGGCGACGTGATTGCGCGTGACGCGAGAGCATTTCACAACCTTCGTCAAAACAACCGTTGCTGCAAAAAATGCCGAATTTCGCGCCGAAAACTCATGTTCCACCCTTGCATTGTCCGATGAGACATCCAATACTTACTCAATAGAAGAGCCCGACAGGGTTAAATTCGGGCTCTCCGGGGCCGCCTTATCACATAGGTCCCACCTATCAAGTCGCCGATTAAGCGAACGAAGGAGCGTTGGTAACGAGCCGGACCAGGATGGTCGTAGTCGATGCCAGGGGGGTGTCGAGCGTTTTCGGACCTTGTAATCACCTGACGAGGATTGTTCAGGATGTCCGGCCGTATCGGAGAAAGTTCTATCATGGACGAAAAATCGAGACACGAGATTGTTCTTCGCGCGAAGATCAGCTACACGGAACAGAAGACCAACATGTCGATGAAGGCGTGGGTCAATCGGGAGCTGGCCGAACTCGGCATGGATCCGATCAGCGACCACGAAGGACAGACTTACAACCTGACCGATCTTCCGCGAATCTTCCAGGACGTCTAAATCGCCGGGCCGGCGTCGTTGCGTTGCTGATTCAACGCGCTCTTCTTTCACATTGCCGACTTGGATTGTACCCGGCGACTCCGGCGAAGGTGATCGCTGCGCGCCTGCACTGGGCATACGCGATCAGCGTTCCGCGGGGGCGTATTCAAAAAACATCTCGAAGCGGACATCGCCGACATCAAGACGGGATGCACCGCGAGGAACGTCGACGCGGATTCCATTCGATTGCGCTTGCGCCGTGCTGATGGACATCGTGTATTCGCCGGGCGGCACCAGGAACGAGAACTGGCCGTCGGCCGTCTGGTACTTGATGTACCTGGAAGTCAACGTCGTTCCCGGATTCAGCTTGACCAGGACCAGGCGGTCATCCGTATCCCGACTTCCAAGGTTTGCGTCGCTGACGCGGCCGGTTACGCGGCAGGCCGCGTTCAGCGTCAGGCGGTGCGTTTCCTCAAGGGCGTCGTACCTCAGAATCGGTTTGAGCGCAGCAAGTTGCCTCGGCACATCAATCGCATAGAGCATTGTCGGCAGCATGCATTCGCGCCAGCGATCGCGCCGACAATCGCCGTTCTCGTCGGTTCGCCACGTTCTTTCGTGCAACACGGATTCGCCGGTGGACGGGTCCACTATCCACAGCATGGCCCCGAATCCGATCGGCAGGTTCGCTGCGGGGGCGCCGTCAGGGTATTGAACGTGCACGTCAATTGGGCCTTCGTAGCAACTCGAAGTTGCATTCGATTCGCCATGTGGATGAATGCAGCCGACGGAGGCGACGAATGACATCGCAATCATCCACGCGTTGCGCTTCAATTGCTTTGACAACCCACGGCTGCCCATTCGGCCGGCCCTCACGCCTGATAAGTCTCTTACATCCGATTACCAGCGTTCCGTGATGCTCTTGCCCTGCATGAACAGCATGAGGTAGTCGCGACCCCCGGCTTTGCTGTCGGTGCCCGACATGTTGAATCCGCCGAAGGGCTGGACGTCGACGAGGGCGCCTGTGCACTTGCGGTTGAAGTAGAGATTGCCCACGTGGAATTCGTGGCGGGCGCGCTCGAGTTCGAGGCGATCGTTGGAGTAGATCGCGCCGGTCAGACCGTACTCGGTGTTGTTGGCGATTTCGAGGAGTTCATCGATGCCCTTGCCCGTGATCACGGCGAGGATCGGGCCAAAGATCTCCTCCTGAGCGAGGCGCGCGTTGGGTTTGATGCCGTCGAAGATCGTCGGCGGGATGAAGAAGCCGCCTGTCGGGACTTTCGTACCGCCGAGCGCCATCGTGCCTTCCTTCTTGCCGATTTCGATGTAGCTGTTGATCTTGTCGTAAGCGCTCTTGTCGATGACGGCGCCCATGCAGACGTTGTCGGGGCTCGTCGGATTACCGACGGTCAGTTTCTTCGCATGCTCGACGACTTTCTTCAGGAGTTCGTCGTGGATGCTTGCGTCACAGACGAGTCGGCTGCAGGCGGAGCACTTCTGCCCCTGGAAGCCGAATGCGGCGGCGACGATCTGTTGGGCGGCATCGTCGATGTCGCCGTTTTCCGTCACGATCATGCAGTCCTTGCCGCCCATCTCGAGGATCGTTCGCTTGAGCCAGATCTGTCCCTTCTGCACTTTGGCGGCCTTCTGGAAAATGCTCTCACCGACGTCGCGCGAGCCGGTAAAGGCGATGAATCGCGTGCGCGGATGTTCGACGATCGTGTCGCCGATTTCGGCGCCGCTGCCGGGGCAGAAGTTCAGAACGCCGGGCGGCAGCATGCACTCTTCCATGACTTCGACGAACTTGGCGGCGATGACGGGGGCCGTGCTCGCGGGTTTCAAAACGACAGTGTTGCCCGTCACGATCGCGGCGGTCGTCATACCGGCCATGATGGCGAGCGGAAAGTTCCACGGCGGGATGATGGCGCCGACGCCAAGGGGGATGTAGCGAAGTTCGTTTTCCTCGCCCTCGAACGGCGTGACGGCCTGGGCGCCGCCGAGGCGCATCATTTCGCGGCCGTAGAACTCCAGGAAGTCGATGGCTTCGCAGGTATCGGCGTAGGCTTCGAGCCAGGGCTTGGACTCTTCAAAGACCATCCAGGCGGAGAATTCATAGACACGACGACGCAGGATGGCGGCGGCCTTGATCAGATAGCGGGCGCGGACGTCGGGGTCAACGCGCGACCAGCTTCGAAAGGCGATGTCAGCGGCTGCCACGGCCTGCTGGGCCTGGTCGCTGTTGGCCTTGCCGACGTAGCCGACGATCTGGTCGTTCTTCGCTGGATTGATGGAGGCGATCTTGTTTTCCGTCTCGATCTTCTGGGCGCCGATGCGGAGCGGGTAGGACTTGCCGAGTTGGGATTCGACGTACTTGAGGGCCTCGAGCATTTTCTTGCGAGGTTCGGCGTCGGCGAAGTTCACGTAGGACTCGGGGCGATAGGGCGTCAACATGGGGGCTGCTCCGTGATGTCGTATCTGGCGTTATCTCGTCAACCGGGCGGGGCCTGGGGCCGCCGATCATTTTTTTCTTACTTGCATAGTTTATATCCGAATATGCGGTTCGGCGAGGCGGCCGGACGGCGGGCGGGCAAATCGTTTTTTCCTGCAAACTGTCGCAAACTGCCGCAAACGCCCGCAAATTCGTGCAAAGAGAGGGGGGCGTTTTGTTGGTCGAGTTTGCGGGGGCGATGGTGGTCATGCTGATCTTGTGTCTTGTCCTGTGTTCCGTTTCGGTTGACGTGGTTGTTGAGTAGGGTGGGGGTTCGTTGATTGTTTGTAACGCACTTTCAGTGCTTGATGGGGGGGCGTTGAGGACCCGGGGTTGCGCTTGACCGCTTCGCGGTCTGTGCTGACCCCGGGCTTGCTTGTTTCACGCTTTCAGCGTGGGGCGTTGGTCTGGGTTGTGGGGGCGTGATTGGGTTGGGGCTTGCACGGCTTCTGCATGCCGACGTTGGGCGTCGGCATGGCACCCGGCGTGGGGCGTTGGTCTGGGTTGTCGTGACGTTGTTGGGTTGGGGTTTGCGCGACTTCCGCATGCCGACGTTGGGCGTCGGCATGGCACGTGGCAACGATGGACCTTCGCGCATGCGGCGCGTGAACGGTCGGTAGGGCTGACCTGCGTCAACGGAGTGACTGAGCGCGACGTCTCTTTCGCAGGGGTGGTGCAACCACGAAGAGCAACGCGAGGGTAGCGGGTTCGGGGACTGGCACGATCGTGGCGTGCACGTAACCGTTTCCCATCGACAGGTTTGTCGGGCTTCCGCCATAGGAATAGAGCGCGAGGCGGTAACCGAAATTGTAGAACTCGTCCGCGAGAACGGGAATCGACGCGTGAATCGTGAATGTGCCGTTCGGGGAACTTCCGCCGATGGGTATGGCGGCCCACGATTGGGAGAAGAGCGAACTCGGGGGGGCAGGGCCGCCGCCAATATTCACTTTCAATTCGGATTCGCGGTCACCGCTTCCGAGCGCATAGTTGAATTCGGCGTCGATCGTGATGATTGAATCGACGGCCGGTATGAAGAGCACAGAGCCCGAAGATCGCGAGAAGCCCTGCAAACTACCAGATCCTTGGTCTGCGTATTCACCCGTGAGGAAGAAATCGAAGAAACCCGCCGCATCCCAGCTTGCGTTGATGGTGGACGAGGCCGTCGAGTTGCCAAGGCTGGCGAAGTATGTGTGTTGAAGTGGGTTGGTGACCATGGTTTGGACACGGCCGTCATTGCCGTTGCCGAATCGAACGTCAGTCCGAAGCGTCCATTCGAGCAGGTCGATCTCGGCGGGTTTCGCAGACGACGATTGCGTCGCGATCAGCATCAACCCTGCAATCAGTTGTTTCCTCAGTTGCATCGATCCGCCTCAATTCTCTCGTTGGCCCGGTGGGTGGAGTTGCATCCTCTCACAAGAGTGTATGGCGAATGAGGGCGTGAATGGAATGGCGGATTGTCGGAATCCGGCGTTGTGTGTGGTGAATCCGGATGGTTCGTGGGGTTGGTTGGGCTTGTAACGCACTTTCAGTGCTTGATGGGTGGGGGCGTTGAGGACCCGGGGTTGCGCTTGACCGCTTCGCGGTCTGTGCTGACCCCGGGCTTGCTTGTTTCACGCTTTCAGCGTGGGGAGTTGGTCTGGGTTGTCGTGACGTTGTTGGGTTGGGGTTTGCACGACTTTCGCATGCCGACGGTGGGCGTCGGCATGGCACCCGGCGTGGGGAGTTGGTCTGCGTTGTGGGGGCGTGATTGGGTTGGGGCTTGCACGATTTCCGCATGCCGACGTTGGGCGTCGGCATGGCACCCGGCGATTCGTCGGGGTTGCGGGGTCGTGATTGGATTGCGGTTTGTGCTACTTTTTTGCATGCCGACGTTGGATGTGAGACGTACTGGGGACTCCGCCGCCCCTCCGGGGCGGAATCAAATCAAGAAAACGCATTCCACGGGTTGCGCTGCGACCGCTGCGCGGTCTTCGCTCCACCCGTGGCTACGATCCGGCGCTCCTTCGGAGCGAGACTTCGCCGGGAAACGCGCGTGTATTCGATAATTGCGCAAGTCGAGAATTTGTTTTCGAATTCCCGGACAGTTTCACGTTGGGCGTCGGCATGGCACCCGGGCTGTCTTGTGTCACGCTTTGAGCGTGGGGAGTTGGTCTGGGTTGTCGTGACGTTGTTGGGTTGGGGTTTGCACGACTTTCGCATGCCGACGTTGGGCGTCGGCGTGGCACCCTGTACGACTTTTGCATGCCGACGTTGGGCGTCGGCATGGCACCCTGTACGACTTTTGCATGCCGACGTTGGGCGTCGGCATGGCACCCCGTACGACTTTTGCATGCCGACGTTAAGCGTCGGCATGGCACCCGGCTATTTCTTCGTCAGAAGCGGGCGGAGTTTGTCGGCTTCGTCGGACTTGCCGTGTTTGTCATAGAACTCGATCAGGACGCTCAGCGTTTTCTGGGTATAGACATCGTCGATGGGGCGCGTTTTCCGGAATGTCTCCAGGATTCTGCGCATGACGGGTTCCGCGACGTCCGGCTCGCCCAGCTCGGCTTTGCATGTCGCCCAGTAGAGTTCGGGGGCCAGTGTGCGCTCGTTGTCGGGGCCGAGGTGTTCCTTGCGATAGTCGGCGACGGTTTTGTACGCCTCCATCGATTCCTGGATCCGACCGCTGGAGTAGAGCGGAAACGCGATGTTGTAGAGCGTCGAAATGTACTCGCGATGATTGCGGCCGTAGGACTTTTCGATGATGCGAAGTGATTCCCGATAGGTCTCGATGCTCTCGTCATACTCGCTCCGCGAGTCCTGCACGTAGGCAAGATTGTTCAGAAATGTGCCGAGCATCGGATGATCATTGCCGGCGACTTTGCGAATGATCTCGATCGCTTCCTTGTAGCCGGCCTCGGCGCCTTCCATGTCTCCTTTTCGCAGGCACATCTGGGCGACGCTGTTGACGCCGCTGGCGATGGCCGCGTGCGTCTCGCCGTAGCACTCGCGGAATCCGGCGAGGGCCTCGCGATAGAGCTTTTGAGCCTCGTCGTATTTCCCCCGCGACGAATAGACTTTCCCCAGGATCGTGATCGCGCGATAGAGGTTATCGATCTTGTCCTGATCCGCATGTCGCCGGAATTTGTCGACGGCGCTGACGGCGAGGGGTTCGGCTTCGTCGATCCGATTGGCCTGGAGGAAGGCGTAGGCGAGCCGGCATTCGGTCATGGCCGTGTCGAAACTGTCTTCACCACTGGTCTTGAGATTGATGGCGAGGGCCTTGCGGAACCAGTTGATCGCCTCCTCGATTTCCCCTTTTCTGGCGAGGATCGAGGCGAAGTCGCGGATCGCTCGGGCCGTGTCCTTGTCATCCCCACCTGTCTTCCAGTGCAGATCGAGGGCGAGGCGATATTGCTTTTCCGCCTCCTCGTACCGCCCCAGGCCCGCGTTGATCGATCCGAACGTGGTGCGCAGGGCGGCCTCCATCGTGGGCCGATCCTTGAAGGCCTTGTCGATGTTGGCCGTTTCCCGGTCGATCATTTCGAGGACTGTGATGTCTTTGGAGGCGTAGCCGATCTCGCTGAGCGGATTGGCCGACTCAATCATGCGGCCGAGGAAGTGGTTGACGGTTTCGAGCTTGGCGGTTTCGTCTTCGAGCGCGACGTTGGCGTCGCGAAGTTCCGTTCGGGCCTGTATCGCGGCGTCCCGTTCGTTTCGAGCCTTGAAATAGAAATAGCTGATCACGCATACGGACGCGATGAGGAGTACGAAGACGGCCGTCACGCCGCCGACGAGCGCCTTGTTGCGATGCGCAAATTTGCCGAGCTGGTACATCATGCTCGGTCGGCGCGCGGCAATGGGTTCGCTGCTCAGATGGCGATGGAGATCGGCGGCGAATTCGGCGACGCTTGCGTAGCGTCGATCTTTGTCCTTCTCCAGGGCCTTGCTGATGATGATCTCGATGTCGCCGCGGAAGTCGCGATCGAGCGTGCCGAGCATCGTCGGATCGATATCACGAATGATGCGCGCTGCGTCGGGGACGCTTTTGTTGTCGAGATCGTACGGAAGATTGCCCGTCAACAATTGGTAGCCGAGAACGCCGAGAGCATAGACGTCGCTGCGCGTGTCGATGTCGTCCGGGTTGCCGGTCACTTGCTCGGGGCTCATATAGGCGATCGTGCCGAGGAGCTGGCCGACGTTGGTCTTGAGCGTCGTCGTGTGGATGTCGGCGTCAGTGACGCGAGCAATGCCGAAGTCGAGGATCTTGGGCTGGCCGGAATTCGTCACGAGAATGTTGGCCGGCTTGAGATCGCGATGGATCACGCCTTTCTGATGGGCGTGATGGACGGCGTCGCAGACTTTGATCAGCAGTTTCAGTCGATCCCTCGTGGACAGCCCGTTCTTGCGAACGAACTTGTCGATCGGCAGGCCTTCGATGAGTTCCATCGCGAAGAACGAGAGCGGCCGGCTGTCGAGGTTGTCGGAACCCGCTTCAAAGATCTGGGCAATGCCGGGGTGCTGGAGTCGACCCAGGACCTGTGCTTCGAATTCGACGCGGCGCGAGAGCGTCGCGGACGTGACGAATGGATGGACGACTTTCAGAGCGACGTCGCGGCTGGGGTTCGTCTGCCGGGCGCGATAGACGACGCCCATGCCGCCGCGACCCAGGACGTCGACGATCTCGTAGCGTGCGATTTTCTTCGGCAGTTCGTTGGCGCGCGTCGGCTCGCCCATGGCGGATTCTGCGACGGCGCGATCGAGGACCGGCGTATCGACGGCGGCGGGTCGCGTGTCGCGCGCGATGAGGTCTTCAACTTCCCGGATCAACTCGGCGTCGCCGGCGCAATGCTCATCCAGGAAAGCGCGGCGATCGCCGGGCGGCAGACCGATGGCTTCGAGAAAGAGCTGCGAAACGCGATCGTGTCGGCTGGAACTCACGCGAAGCCCTCGCGTTCGAGTTCGCGCTGGAGCCACGCGCGGGCGATGCGCCAATCGCCCTTGACGGTATTCGGCGAGACGTTGAGAACGGACGCGACTTCCTCGACGGTCATGCCGGCGAAGAAGCGCATCTCGACGACTTTCGCTTGTCGCGCGTTGAGATCGGCGAGGCGCTGGAGGGCAGCGTCAAGAGCTTCGACGTCGGCCTCACGATGACCGATGTCGCCGGAGTCGAAATCCAGCGTGACGAGCGTCGGCGGTGTGCGTTTGGCGGCGCCGTGTTTGCGGGCGTGGTCGATCAGGATTCGGCGGATGGCCTCAGCGGCGACGGCGAGGAAGTGCGTCTTGTCGTTCCAGTTGGCCTCTTTCTGATTGACGAGCTTGATGTAGGCTTCGTGGACGAGGGCCGTGGGCTGGAGCGTATGGTCCGGGCGTTCCCGGCGGAAACAGGCTTCGGCGATCGCGCGGAGCTCCCCGTAGAGATGCGACAGCAGCTCGGCGGAGGCGTCGGTGTCGCCATCGCGCAGCCGGATCAGGCAACGCGTCACGTCGGTGGAGGCGTCGTGACTCATATCATTCGATGTTCAGAGCGAGGAACCTGCACACGGGCTCTATCTTAGCAGTTGGCGGCGGTCGTGGCACGATGAAATGTGTGGGAGTGGGGGCGGGTTCGTATCAGGACGGCATGAACGCATCGCTCGCCAATCCCGGACGGGAGCCGCCTACAGCGCGCTCACATGCTTGCCTTGGAGGGCAAGCATGGCACCCCTTCCGGGGATTCTCAAGTCAGCGGGACGCCGATGCTCCCAGGTTGCGGGAATCACCGAGGGTTCTGGACCGGTGCGGGGGTTTCGGGCAGCATTCCCGGGCATGTGGAATATCCTCAACGGCACGATTGTGAACACGGGGACAGTGGCCCTGGGCACGGGGCTTGGCCTGGCGATCGGTCCGGTGATACCGGAACGGTTCCAGCGGATCGTGCTGACGTGTCTCGGGCTCGTGACGATCATGCTGGGCGTGGATGCGGGGCCCATGACGATGGGGAGCGTGGTGCGTCGATTTGGCGAGGGCGTACCCACATACGGAGCCCGCGTTGGGCTGGTGGTGATCGCATCGTTGATTGTCGGAGCGCTGATCGGAACGGCGCTGAAGCTGCACGAGAGACTGGAGGGGCTGGGCGAGACGATCCATCGGCGTTTTGGGAAGGGGGCGGTCGTTGCGGGCGGCGATGCGGATCATGCGTCGGCGCGTCGATTCGCAGAGGGGTTCCTCACGGCGAGCGTGATTTTCTGCGTCGGGCCGTTGACGCTGCTGGGATGTTTGCAGAACGGGGCGAGCGGCGATCCGACGCTCCTGTACATCAAGGCCGTGCTGGACGGATTCTGCTCGATGGCGCTGGCGGCGACGTTGGGCTGGGGCGTGGCGCTGAGCATTCTGACTGTGTTGATCTTTCAGGGTGGATTGGCGCTGGTCGCGTATGGATTCGCCGGCGGATTGCCGCCGTTGTCGCGGGATCTGATGAACGTGGTCGGCGGATTGATGCTGCTCGCGACGGCGCTGGTGATCCTGGATGTGAAGAAGATACCGGTCGCGAATCTGCTGCCGGGGTTGTTCCTGCCGCCGCTGGTGGTGTGGGTGGTGGAGTGGGTGTCGCCCGGGTTGTTGATGACGGTGGGGCAGTGAAGCTCGATCATCGAAAGTCGACGTCGGGTTCCGTCAGAGATCGGACAACGAGGACCGCGCGTTGATTTGAAATCTGAGATTTGAAATCGACTTCCTGCTGAAAGCTTGAGGCGCCAAAGTTGGAGCGTGCATATCCGCGACCAATATGCCGACGTTGGGCGTCGGCATGGCACCCGGCGCGCTCGGGGCGGTTCCCCACTCTTTGCTTGTTGGTGGATGGGTGGTTGGTTCGTGGGTTGCGCGGTTCGGGGGCCAGTGGTTCTATCGTGTGGATTGGGGCGCAAAGGATGGGGCACCCGTGCATGGAACCCGACGTTACTCAATCCGGGACGAACTCGTTAGGAATGTCGCGGAAACCGCTCAGGACACGGACGATCTGGACACCGTCTTTCATCGGCTTATAGAAAACCACAAAATTACCAACGGCAAAGCTCCGAACCGATTCGGCGAGTTCCGGGCGTAGCCGCCCCATGTCGGGTTGCGTGGCAAGCGTTCGAATCGTACTGAAGAGTTTGTCGATGAAGTGATCTGCTGCAGTCAGTGAATCGGCCGCGATATGTTGCCAGATGTCGGCAAGATCAGCGCGAGCACTTCGGCTGACACGATAGCGGTTCATTTCCGAGACTTCTTATTCGCCGCAAGTCGTTTTCGTCCATCCGATTTGATGTTCTTTGCCAGGATCTTCAGAGACGAGTGATCGAAGTCTGATGCATGTCCCGCATCGAGTTCGTCGAGACCTTTTGAAAGTTCGCTCCTGAGGTTGTCCAGACGAGCCTTTTGCAATTGGTCACGTTCCTCAAGCAGACGGAGTGCGTCTCTGATGACTTCGCTTGCGGAGTTGTAGAGACCAGTATCGAGCTTGGCCTGCACCAGCGCTTCGAGTTTTGGTGTGAGCGAGACGTTCATGGATTCGAATTGACCTCCACTGATGAGCATAGGAAGAATAACAGTAATTGTCAAAGATTGTTATTCAAAGGTCGCGAAGCTGAGCCGGGCGAGGCTCTGTTGAATCAGGATTCTGGGACGTAAATGGTCGCAGTGATGGGTTCTGATGGGAAAAGGAAAGAGCCGGGCGAGTGATCGCCCGGCTCTTGTGATTCGTCGATCAAGCGGTCTCGATGGCGCTACTTGATAAACAGCAGATCACGATAGCTCGGCAGGGGCCAGATGTCGTGGGCCACTTCGAGTTCCAGCGCGTCGACATGTTCGCGCAGGTTGTTCATCAGCGGGATGACCTGGTCGCGCAGGTATTTCGCCGTTTCCCAACCGTCGGCGTCCCGGAAGTTGTCGGCCTCCTGCAGCGCGTTCAGTGCGGCGTTGAAGTGCTGCACTTTCTTGACGAATTCGGCCAGACTGGCCCGAATGTCGGGACAGTCGACGCCGGCGGCTTCGGTCGATGAGACGGCGTCGGCGAGGTGCGTCTGATGCGCGAGGGCCGCGGGGAGGATCATCGTCCGTCCCATGAGGACCATCTGCTCGGACTCGATCAGCAGTTGATCGACGTAGCGATGGATGAAGATGTTGGCGCGGCTCGTCATCTCGGCGTCGTTGAGGACCTTGTACTTTTTGAACAGCGCAAGCGACTTCTTCGTGATGAAGTTGGGCAGGGCGGAGACGGAGTCCTTGAGATTCGGCAGACCGCGTTTCTCGGCCTCCTTGTGCCACTTCTCCGTGTAGTTGTCGCCGTTGAAGATGACCCGCTTATGCTTTTTGACGACATCCTTGAGGATGCTGCGCACGGCGGATTCGAGTTTCGCCTGCGTCGGCTTGGCGCCGACGGCCTTTTCGAGGGCGGTCGCCAGATCGTCGAGGGATTCCGCGACGATCGTGTTCAGGATCGTGTTGGGCCACGCGGCGGTTGCGGAAGAGCCGACGGCGCGGAACTCGAACTTGTTGCCCGTGAAGGCGAACGGCGACGTTCGATTGCGATCACCGGAGTGGCGTGAAATCTGCGGCAGACTCAATGCGCCGAGGTTGATGGCGCCGCCCTTGATCGTCCGGCTGGGCTTGCCTTTTTCGAGCTGTTCGACGATGTCCATCAGCATGTCGCCGAGGAAGATCGAGATGATCGCAGGGGGCGCTTCGTTCGCGCCGAGGCGATGGTCGTTGTTGGCCGAGGCGATCGACGCGCGAATGAGATCGGCGTGCGTATCGACAGCGCGGATGACGGCGCAGAGGAACACGAGGAACTGCATGTTCGTGTGCGTTTCGTCCTGCGGGTCGAGGAGGTTCACGCCCGTGTCGGTCGACATCGACCAGTTGTTGTGCTTGCCGGATCCGTTGAGACCTGCAAACGGCTTCTCATGGAGGATGGCGACCATGCCGTAGCGCAAGGCGACGCGTTTGAGCGTCTCCATGATGATCATCTGGTGATCGCAGGCGATGTTGGCCGTTTCGAAGGTCGGGGCGATTTCGAACTGACCGGGCGCGACTTCGTTGTGGCGCGTCTTGACGGGGATGCCGACGCGATAGAGCTCACGTTCGACATCCGTCATGAAGGCCAGGACGCGCGGCGGGATGGAGCCGAAATAGTGGTCCTCGAGCTGCTGTCCCTTGGGCGGTTTGGCGCCGAACAGGGTGCGATCGCACGTCAGCAGGTCGGGGCGGGCGTGGTACAGGTGCTTGTCAACCAGGAAGTACTCCTGTTCCGCGCCGACGGTCGTGAAGACCCGCGCGACGCCGGCATCGGTCCCGAAGATTTTCAGGATGCGCATGGCCTGTTTGCTGATGGCGTCCATCGAGCGAAGGAGGGGCGTCTTCTGATCGACGGAGTCGGCCGCCCACGTGACGAAGGCCGTGGGGATGCAGAGCGTGACGTTGTTCTCACCGCGCATGAGGAAGGCGGGGCTGCTGGCGTCCCATGCCGTGTAGCCGCGGGCTTCGAACGTCGCGCGGAGACCGCCGGACGGAAAGCTCGACGCGTCGGGTTCGCCGAGCGACAGATCGGCGCCGCTGAGGGCGAAGATCATGCCGCCGTGACCGTCGGGCGCGACGAGGGAGTCGTGCTTCTCGGCGGTCAGACCCGTGAGGGGCTGAAACCAGTGCGTGAAGTGCGTGGCGCCGTTCTCGACGGCCCAGTCTTTCATGGCGGCGGCGACGACGTCCGCGACCTGCGGGTCGAGGGCCTCGCCGAGATCGATGGTGCGCATCAGCCGCTTGAAGACATCCTTGGGGAGGCGCTGTTGCATCGTTCGCTGGCCGAAGACGTCGATCCCGAAGATCTCGTCGATGCGTTCGGTGGCGCGAGCGCTGCCGTTCAGCATGCGTTCTCGCCAGTCAGATGCGTGGGTAATGGCCAGTTCTCGTGCCTCGTGGGCAATCATGGCGTTGCACTCCCTGGATGTTGTTGACTCAATCGGAGTCAGGTCCAAGTGATTCCGTCGCGTGCGGCGCGTGCCGCTGAGTTGATCGCGACGTTGTTGTCAGGTTATTCGGATCCTTGCTGCGGACGCTATCGTTCCTTTGACGCCGGACGCTTAAGAACGCCGGCGTGGCGGATCAAGTGCACTCAATTAGGATTTTTTCTGGAATCGCGGCGGAAAAGGAGGAGAGGCTAGGCCTGCGCAATCGCCGCGTCGGTCTGTTGGTAGATCTGCAGCAGGTTGTTCAGTCCGGACAGAGTCATGATTTCTTCGATCGACGGCCGAAGGGCAGCCAGGGCGAATCTGCGCCCGTTCCGCTTCAGATTCAGGTGGATTTCGACCAGCGCGCCGAGGGCGATGCTGGGGAGGAACTCCACCTCTTCCATGTCGACGATGATAGGCAATTCCGGATGCGACGCAATAATCGACTTGAGCTCGGACTTGAGCTTCAGTGTCGAATCGTGATCGAGCTCGGCGTGGCACACGCGTGCCACGATGGCTTTGTCACGGGAATCCGTTCGTAGAATCGCCTGGCTCATGAGGTGTAGGATGCCCGAAAATCGCCCCGGGGTAAAGATCAATTTCGCAACAGGTCTGCGAATTGGTCAAAAATCCGATTCGGGCCGTTTGGCTCTAATGGGCTGTTCGCGTGAGCGCTTACACGCAGGGAGGGCTGTGATAGGATGGATTCCAACAGCCAAACGCGCGGCGCGTCAGCTGACGAGCGAGCGATGGCATTGCGGACCGGCGAATTGGTTCGGGCCGGCCGATCGGTTCGAGGCGCAACCTGGCGCTGACAACTTTCAGGAGCGACGTGCATGGGCGTTCGAGAGCCGAAGATTGCGATATTCGCGGGGACGTTTGATCCGCCGACGTATGGGCATTTGAACATCATCGAACGCAGCCGCCGGCTGTTCGACCAGACGATCGTTGCGGTCGGTGTGAATCCTGAGAAAGAGCCGCTGTTTTCGCCCGACGAACGCGTGGAAATCCTGCAGGAGCTGGTGGGGGATGCGGCGGACGTCAAGATCGAGTCGTACAGCGGTCTGACGATGGATTTCGTCAACCAGCGCGGGGCGGACGTCATCGTGAAGGGCATCCGTGACAGCGATGATCTGCGGAACGAACTGCGCCAGGCGAACGTGAACATGATCGCGGGCGACGTTGAAACTGTTTTCCTGTTTACGACGGACCAGACGGCGCTGATCAGCAGCACGCTGATCCGGCAGATCGCCGAGATGGGCGGGCTGGACAGTGGAAAGATGACGCGACTGATACCGCCAAGCGTCGTCCAGCGGATGAAGGTGAAACTGGGCGACCATTCGTAGGCTGGTTACATTTTCAGCCGTCGTAACGGCGTCAGTTCAGTACGGACAGCCCCTAGGGTTTCTTTCGTCGTGACTTCTTCGCGGCGCTTTTCGATTTGCGCGTCGGCTTTCCTGCGGTCGCGCTCATATCCTCGACTTGCCTGCTGAGCGCCGCGAGTTGGCGGCGCATTTCGGCGATCTCGTCCTGAGCTTCGACCGATCCGTCGTTCGTGTCGGACGGCCCCGCAACGTCGACTTCGGCGGACGGGGGCCGGTTTGCTGACGGCGTTCCGCCGAATCCCGGCATCATCATTCGAAGCCAGTCCGTCGGCGGCGCGACGCCGGGGAACGAGGGGAGGCCTGTCTGCCGGAGAAATGCGTCGAACTGTCGCTTCGACTGGGAAAAGGCCTCCATGGCCTGTCCGAGATACTGGTCGATGAAACTCCGTGCGGATGACTCACTCATCTGGATGGCCTGATGAAGGACGGCGGCGGGGAAGAGGTCCATCTTGGGCGGATCGTGTTCGAGGATGATCTGGGTAAGGACGAGATTCGTGATGTCGCGCCCCGTGTTCTTATCGGTGACGACGATTTCGTGTCCCGCCCGGACGAGCTCGTACAGGTCCGACAACGTGACGTGGCGGCGGCTCGTGATGTCGTAGAAGCGGCGATTGGGGTATTTGGTGATCTCGTATCGCTGTCGCTGCGGGGCGGCCATGGGTGCGGGCTCCGGTGCATTTGCACAATTCGTCGTCGCCCCGTCACGGGCATGTGCGACGCGAATTCTTGTTATTATCTGTCATTAAACGGTTTATATCAAGAAAAAAAACTTTGTGCGTTTGCACAAAATTTGTGTTGCAATCGCGCAAAACCGGCGATATAGTTCAGAGTGTGAACACAGGACGAGGACGCGTCAGCGGGCGCGACAGCAATAAGAGGATCAGCATCATGGCTCAGCAGACAGTGGAGACGACGAAAATGGCGACGGAAAACATGTTCCAGGCGGCGGGCGATTCCTTCAAGACGGCGATGGACGCCGGTCTGAAGTTCCAGAAGGACGCGATCGACACGATGAACAAGATGTTCTGCACGGGCAACGTGTGCGGCGAAATGACGGAGCGGGCTCAGGAGACGACGACGGAAGCCGTCAACTTCGTTCGCAAGAGCGCCGAGCAGACGCAAAAGATGTTCGACGAGAACTGCCGCAACGGTCTGTCGACGATCCGCAAGTCGTTCGACATGATGCATGCCGACGACAAGGACATGATGACGCGGGCGAGCGACATCTGGACGAACGCGTTCGAGACGATGCGCGGCAATGTCGAAGCCACGGCGAAGACGGCGACGCAGACGATCGAGAACTGGTCCGACTTCATGACGAAGACGGTCAAGACGAGCACCAAGAAGGTTGCGAAGTAATTCGCGCGTCGCACGACGGACCCTTCCGGTCGCGCGGCGAGCCGCGACGGATGCCCAAAGCACCGGCATGCACGATTTGCTATCGGCCGCCTGTTTGATGAAGACAACTGGATTTTGGCGCATGAGGCGGCCAACAGGTTTGACAACAGACATGCCGGTGTGACGTTTCCAGGGGCCGCGGGTGTGACGCAATCGCACTCGTGGCCCCTTTCTTCGACCTTGGCGCCCCATGAATCCGGGGCGCAACCGTTCGGCGACCCGCCGAGGAGTGAGATTCTGCATGGCACCGGACGCCTCCACCAACCCGGCCGATCAATTCACGAAATTCTGGACTGACATGATGGCGCAGATGGGCCAGGCGGCCGCTCAGGGCGGCATGCCCGGCGCGTCGTCGAACGGTCGCGAGTCGGCGCCGGCGTACACGGACGCAGCCAAGTCGATGCAGCGGGCGTTCTTCGATTCGATGGCCCGTTATTTCGACGAGTTCATGCGCAGCGAGCAGTTTCTCGAGCACATGAAGCAGACGATGGATCAGTCGATCGCCATGAAGAAGATGATGGACGATTTCCTGATCAAGGCGCAGACATCGCTGCAGGCGCCGGTTCGCGGGGACGTGGAAGATCTGGCGCACCTGCTCCGAGGCATCGAGGAGCGATTGTTCGATCGGTTGGACAAGTTGGAAGAGAAAGTCGCAGCAGTGGAAGAGCGACATGGGACGGGACGCGATGCCAGGGCGAGTGAGGCGTCGCGTCCCACCAAGTCGTCGGCGAGTGCGCGCAATAGCAAAAAGCGATAGCCGTCGGCGCAATTGAAACCAGGGATGCCGGCTCGCGGCTGCGGCTGCCGACGTCGGGACAGGGAGTATGGCCTGATGATGAATTCGACGATGTCCAATCCGTTCATGTCGATGATGCCGAATATGTTCATGCCGACGGCGGAGGGTTTCATCGAGCGAATGGCGGCGATGCCACGCATGATTGAAACGGCGAAGCGGGTCAAAGTCGGCGCGACGCCGCACGACGTGATTTACAGAGAAGACAAGCTTCGCGTGTTCCACTATCACTCTGACGTTCCGAAGGTGCATGCGACGCCGCTGGTCCTGTGCTTTGCCCTCGTGAATCGGCCGTACATCCTCGACCTGCTGCCCCACAAGAGCGTCGTACAGCAGTTTCTGAAGGCCGGGTTCGATGTGTACCTGATCGACTGGGGCACGCCGGAGCAGAACGATCAACACCTGACGATCGAGCATTACGTCTGTCGATACATGCACAACGTGATGACCCATGTGGCGGAGTTCACGGATCAAGAGCAGGTCTCGTTGCTCGGTTACTGCATGGGCGGCACGTTCAGCGCCATGTACACGTCGCTGCACCAGGAGATGATCAAGAACCTCATCCTGATGGCGGCGCCGGTCGATTGGACGGATCGCGAGGCGTTGCTGGTTCGATGGACGGACCCGAAGTACTACGACGTCGATGCCATCATCGACGCCTATGGAAACGCACCGACGCACATCCTGCAGGGCGCTTTCGCGCTGCTCAAGCCGATGGCGAACCTCGTGGAGAAGTACATCGGTCTGTACGAGCGGATGAACGACGAGAAGTTCATCGAGGAATTCACGGCGATGGAGACGTGGGTCAACGACAACATTCCCGTCGCCGGCGAGACGTTCCGACAGTTCGTGAAGGACTGCTTCCAAAAGAACCTGTTGTCCGCCGGCAAGATGAAGCTGAAGACGAAGCGGATTGACCTGTCCAACATCACGTGTCCCGTTCTCAATCTGATGGCGTCGAACGATCATCTTGTGACCTGCGGCCAGAGTGCGCCGTTCAACGACCTCGTGGGATCGAAGGATCGCAAAGCGGTGACGTTCAAGGCGGGACACATCGGACTTTCCGTCGGCAGTCGGGCACATAAGGAGTTGTGGCCGAAAGTCTGCGAGTGGCTCGGCGAGCGATCGGAGAAAATCTGACGCGCCGGGCGGATACATTGGGTGCCGCGACGGTCGAGAAACTCGACGCGGGCAACCGGGAGCAAGAGCGATGAAGTTCACGAGTAAGACAGCCATTATCACGGGCGCTGCGAGTGGAATCGGGCGAGCCACGACGCACGCTCTGATCGAGCGCGACATCGGCGTCGTCGCCGCCGTCGATCGAAACGAGATCATTCGGGGGCTCGCGAAGGAGACAAACGACAAAGTCGGACGCGAAATCGCGATTCCGTTTGTCGGGGATGTGACGTGCGACAACTTCCGCAAAGAGGTCTTTGCGGAAATCAAGGAACGATTCGGCGCGGTGCACATCTGCATTCCGGCCGCCGGCATCACGCGCGATGCGTTGGCGGTCCGGCGCAACAAGGACACGGGGGAAGTCGAGACATACTCGCGTGAGCAGCTCGAGGAAGTGTTCAAGATCAACCTGGTGGCGCCGATCCTGTGGGCGATGGATTCAGTGGCGTCGCTGGCGGAGTACCGGTTTTCGCGAGGCAAGAAGCGATGGACTCCGGAGGAGGGGATGCAGGGCGCGATCGTCTTCATCGGCTCCGTGTCGTCCGCCGGCAACAAGGGGCAGATTTCGTATGCCGCGGCGAAGGCCGGCCTGGAAGGCGCGCAGGCAACGCTGTCGAAGGAAGCGATTTTCTACGGCGTTCGATGCAGCATCATTCATCCCGGCTTTACAGACACGCCGATGGTTCGATCGCTGGGCGACGATTATATCGAGAAGAACATCCTGCCGTTCACGCAGTTGCGCCGGCTTCTGCGGCCCGACGAAGTTGCTGATGCGATCTGTTTCATGCTGACGAATTCCGCGGTCAGCGGTTCCGTCTGGGTGGATGCGGGCTGGCATCCCGCGGCGGGCTGAGTAGAAAGCGCGACCGGCGGCCTATCGCCGATGCGGTAAGGCAATCCGGCGGCGCCGGATTGCGGACATAGGATTGCTTGGTTCTTTGCCGAAACGCATGCGGCGCTTCGGCCGGTGTGTTCGCGCGCCGGCCCGAATTCGCTGGACATGCGGGCGCATCTTCCCTACACTTTTTCCATTGCAGATGATTTTACGATGTCGGCGTTCAGGCCAACCATCGCACGAGCGATGTTGGCCTTGTCGGGGTGAATGCCTGTCTTTGCGGCGATTGTTTTCTCGACGCCGCACTTCGGAGGTGTCCAATGGGCGTTCTGGATGGACAAACAAGTCTCGTAACGGGCGCATCCCGGGGGATTGGCAAGGCGATCGCGATCGCGCTGGCGCGGGAAGGCTCTGATATCGCCCTGACTTACTCGACGAATCGCGATCCGGCTGAGCGCGTGGCGAACGAGATTCAGCAGATGGGCCGCAAGGCGCGGTTCTACCAGTGCAACGTCGCGGATCCGGCCGAAAACGACAAGCTGGTCGATCAGTTGAATGACGATTTCGGCACGATCAAGGTTGTCGTCAACAATGCCGGTATCACGCGTGACAAGTCGTTCATGAAGATGAACCGGGAAATGTGGCACGACGTGTTGAATGTCAACCTGACGGGCCCGGCGATGGTCATTCATCGGCTGATCATCCCGATGATCGAATCCGGCGGCGGCCGCATCATCAACATCACGAGCATCGTCGGTCAGATGGGCAACTTCGGCCAGGCCAATTATGCGGCGGCGAAGGGCGGCCTGATCGCACTAACGAAGACGCTCGCGCGGGAATTCGCCCGCAAGAACGTGACGGTCAACGCCGTGGCGCCGGGTTTCATCGAGACCGACATGACGTCGGAGATTCCTGAAGCGGCGCTCAAGCACGTCTGCGACGAAACGCCGATGGGCCGACTCGGCAAGCCGGAGGAAGTGGCCGCAGCCGTCGTGTTCCTCGCATCTCCGCAGGCGTCGTTCATCACGGGTGAAGTGCTGAGCGTGAACGGCGGGATGTATATGTAGTTCGGGTCCGATACTGGCCGCCGTGGCGCGACGTGCAAGTGGTGATGGGCGCGGCGGGCTACGCCGGCGTCGGCACTGCTTGAGAGCCGTCGCGCCCGACGGGTGTGGCTCGAATTACGCAGATCAGGGTGCCAGCGGCTTGGCGATCTTCAGCTCGATCGCCTGGGACATGTCGAACACGCCGTACTCGGTCGCGAGATCTTCGCTGACGACCTGGATGACAGGTCGTGTGTGCTGGCTCGGGTTAGCGCGCAGGACTTTTGCATATCTTCCGTCTTCGAGTTCCACAAAGCTCCCTGTCGGGAACAGCGAGATGCAATCCAGTAGTGCGCGCACGACGGTGCTTTCGTATCGTCCGGCGCCGCATTCGTAGAGGATTGTCTTGATCGCTTCGTACGGCGAATGCGCCGCGCGATAGGGGCGAGGGGACGTCATTGCGACATAGACATCCGCGACGGAGACGATCTTCGCGTAGGCGTGAATCGTCTTTTCGGCGCGGCCGCGCGGATAGCCCGACTGATCGATGCGCTCGTGCACCTGGAAGCCGAGGAAACGCACATCGCGCGGTAGCCCGCCGATGTTGGCGAGGTATTCGAGCGTGTAGGCCGGGTGTTTCTCGATGACCTTGATCTCTTCCGGTGTCAGCGGCCGCGGCGCGCGACGAATGGCAAGCGGCACGCGGAGCATGCCGACGTCCTGCAGCATGCCGCCCAGGCCGACTTCCAGAACGCGTTCGCGGCGCAGGCCGAGTTGCGTCGCCATCACCATGCTGAGTGCGGCGACGTTCACGCAATGCTGGTAGAGATAGTCGTCGGGCGAGGATCGAAGGCTGAGGACCGTCGGCAGGAGGTCCATGTCCACGGCGACCATGTCGGCGAAGTCGCGGGCGATACGATAGAGATCGCGATCCGAGACTTTCCCGCCTTTCTCGAGCTGTTCGCAGAATTCCGCCATGTCGCCGGTGGCGGAAGCGTGGCGTTCCGCGCCGCGTGCCGCGCGTTTGTTGAGTTCCTCAAGGGTCACGCGGGGGCGTCGGGCGGGATCCAGCGGCTTGACGTTGAGTCGCGTGAAATCCGGCCGGAGCATTTCGGATTCGAGTCGCGTGATCGTGGCTTCGTCGACGACATGGGTCTTGATCGGCGGCGGCGTCTTCCATGTCTGGACGTAGCGGATTTTCCAGCGGCGCAGCAGCCGCAGAAAGTCCTGGGTCACAACGGTTCCGGCGGCGAGCAGCAGAACGCCGTCCTGATCGTAGAGACCGGTATCGAGCTGTTGACCGACGCCCAGGCGCGTGACATTAAGCACGCCTTCGGCATTGGCACGCGCGTTGGGCGGCACGTTGGTTGGACTGGAGGATGAGGGGGGGGCCTTCCCTGACACGTGCTTCTCCGGCGATGATTGCTCGTTCTTTCGTCGTGCGATCGGCGTCGTGCGTCGACAGTCTGCGTATCGGAAAGATCAGGCAGGGGCGAGAGTTATCGTCTTGTCGGCACGTGGACGACGCGCACTACCGGCACCTGCCGAAATCAATGAGGCGGCCTCTCGCTAATGCGGCCGGCGGATTCGAGTTTGGCGCGCACGAACTTCGCGGGCTACGATTACTGGACGTATGTCGCGGAAGTGACGCGTGCGTGTCACGTCGGAATGCGAAACAGCAAACGTGGTGAAGGAGAACCTGATGCGGATGTTCCGAAACGGCGTGATTCTCGCCGGTCTCGCGCTGGCGATGTCATTGGTTATCGGTTGTTCGAATCCAAACGTGACGCTGGCGAATTTCGAGCGAATTCAATCGGGCATGAGTCGAAACGACGTGCTGGGTTTCATGGGCGAGCCGGATGACGAGGATTCCGGCGGCGGCGGATTCGCCGGGTTCGCCGCGACGGGCACGAAGGCCGTGTGGAAGAGCGGCGGCAAGAAGATCATCGTGACATTTGTGGACGACGAGGTGCTGCTGAAACTGAGAAAGGGCTTCTGACGCGCCTCGGCCTTAGAACCGGTTTCATAACCACCCATTCGTAAATTTGCGCCATACATGAGGTTGTGGTCTACTGGTCCGTCGCAAGCGAAAGGAGTTCGCGATGGCCAAGTACAAGCCGATGCTCACGGACGAGCAATGGAAGAAAATCGAGCCGCTGCTTCCGGAATTTCCGCGTTCCGCCAAAGGCGGTCCCAAACCGATCAACAACCGCGATTGCTTCGAAGGCATCCTATGGGTCCTGCGCAGCGGCGCGCGATGGAAGGATTTGCCCGATTCGTATCCGTCGGCCAGCACGTGTTGGCGACGGCTGCGCGACTGGGAGGAATGCGAGGTCTGGTTGACTTTGTGGCGCGTCTTCCTCGCAGAACTGGACGAACAAGGCAAGCTCGACTGGGAGCAGGTCTTCGCCGACGGCAGCTTCGCCCCGGCAAAAAAAGGGGCCTCGGCGTGGGAAAAACCAAACGTGGAAAAGGTACGAAGTGGATGGTGGTGGCAGACGGCGCGGGTGTTCCTCTCGGAGTGCGACTTACCTCGGCCACACCGGCGGAAGTAACGTTGCTGGAGCCGACGCTCGAACGGGTTCGCGTTCCGCGAATTCGCGGCGGCGCAGCACGAAGCAAACCCCGTCGCGTGATCGCCGACCGAGCGTACGACAGCGACGCGCTGCGGTCGCGACTGAAACAACGCGGCATCGAACTGATTTGCCCGCACCGGCGCGGTCGCGTCAGGCCGCCGACGCAAGACGGCCGCGCGCTTCGGCGCTATCGCCATCGCTGGATCGTGGAACGCACCATCGCATGGCTCTCCAACTTCCGCAGACTGGTTGTTCGTTACGAACGCCATCTCAACATGTACCAAGCCTTTTTCCATGTCGCTTGCGTCATCATTACACTGAGGAAGTTATGAAACCGGTTCTAGTCAAATACGACCGTTTTGTTGTTGCTGACGAGGATCTTGTCCTCGACGTGATGGCGCACGGCGCGGGCGAGAACGATTCGTTCGAGGTCACGACCTTTTCGGACAAGATCGTCGACCGTGTCTCGATGATTCACCTGCATGGTTTCCTGGGCGATGATCGGTCCCTCATCCAGTTGATCCGTCACGTAATGGCTCGTGGCGCCGATGATCTTCACGCCGCGATCGTAAGCCTGATGGTAAGGCTTCGCGCCGGCGAATGCGGGCAGGAAGCTGTGATGGATGTTAATGATGCGGTTCGGCATCGCGGCGACGAAATCCGGAGAGAGAATCTGCATGTAGCGGGCGAGAACGACGAAATCGATCTCCGCATCGGCGAGTCGTTGCTGTGTCTCGGATTCCTGCTGTCGCTTGTTGGCGGGCGTGATTGTCAGTTGATGGAATGTGAGGCCGAGTGATTCGACGTCGCGGCGCAGTGCGTCGTGGTTCGAGATGACGCAGGGGATGTCGACTGCGAGTTCGCCTGTTTTCCATCGCCATAACAAATCGTTCAGGCAGTGACCTGCCTTGCTGACGAAGATCGCCATGCGCTTGGGCCGATCGCCCCAGGCAACGCGCCATTGCATTCGGTAGTGGTCTGCGAGGGGACGCCAGGCAGATTCGAAATTAGAAGGGTTGAGCGTGAAACCGGCCGGGTCGATTTCCACGCGCATGAAGAACTCGCCGTGCTGCTTGTCGGAATGCTGGTCTGCGTCGAGGACGTTGCCGCCGTGTTCGGCGACAAACGAGGTGACGGCGGCGATGATGCCGCGGGCGTCGGGGCAGGAGATGAGCAGACGGATGGTCTTCATTATCGGGGCCTGGGTTGACGGGTGTGACTCACCACGGTCGTATCGGGCATCTTAATGGTTGAAGTGAGTTAGGTGGGGATCGCTCGGGGAACTCGGGTCGTGGTTGGCGTGTTGCACTGCTCACAAAGCAGCGGCACCCCGGCAGGATCTAATCGCGCTTTCGCGTCAAATCTAATCCGGCAGGATCGCCGACTGGGCTGCCACACTCGGGGCAGACGCCGGAGATATTTCCCTTGAGGTTGTACCGGCATTTCACGCACACACCGCTGCGCAGCAACTCGATGCGACGAGTTGCCAATCGCTTGCGGATGATCCAGGCGTTAACAAGGAAGAAGGCGAGGGTCGGCACAGATAGCGGGAAGATGATATCGCGTCGCACCAAGGTCGTCGTGGGGCCGGTCTTTCGAGATCCGAAATCAAGTGTCCATGTCATATATACGCCGGGCGACGTAGCGACCCGTTTGAAGATGCCACCGCGCCCCCAACTCCGCTGGAATAATGTCAGATCCGTGGCGTTCCCATCAAACCAGGAATAGAAGAAGTGCCCTTCGGAGACCATGACGAGACTGCGGTCGCCCGTTCGGATAGCACAAGGAAACAGATTGCTTGCTGTCCACAGAATCAGGAAAACAGCATTCAAAGCCAAGGATATGGCGAAGACTCGCTTCTTGGTCTTGTCTTTCATACTCCGGCCCCGAAGCAACATACACTAAAGCTGTCAACGCTCATCCGCGACAGATGCCTGACTCTGTTGAGCGAAGACACTAGCCTGCAGTTTACATCGTTTGATTCTCGATTGCGAGATGATCCGGGCGGCTTCCCTACGGGAGCGATCATCAATAGGCGAACTGCCTTGCCACCGTTGTACCCTTTGGGGGGATTGACTGAGGATTCGAGTCCGAATTCTCAAATCTCGCTACGTGCCACTGGGTGCTTGCCACCCAGTGTTGCGGGCGCAGCGTAGCCGTCACAATCACGCAAGACCTCCAAGCCGTATCGCGGCTTTGTGCCAATAGGTGCTTGCGAACAGCTGTCCTGTAATCAAAGTTCGTTGTTGCCGCAGTTTGCGTCGCAAGTCGCCCGGAGGGCGCGCGAACATTGCCGGGGATTTCAATCCCCGGTCGCTTCATGGCAAATTGGACGGGGCGTCCGGAGGACGCGCGACCACTCGACGTCCGCCCTGCCGGGCGGCAATTGCCAAATCAGGACACAATCCAGGGACTGAAGTCCCTGGCAAGGACCGCACGCCCTTCGGGCGAATGTCGACTTTGAATGGGAATTCCGTCGCCCATTTCGGGGCGGCGGAATTCACGGAAAGCCTCACGTTGGGCGCCGGAATGGCACCCGGCACTACTCAAAGAGCAGTTGCACGCTTGAACGGCTATCCGAAGAGTTGATTGGAGTCAGCGCCTTGTTCCAAGTCGAGCAGGAGTTGCTTGCGCCAGAGACCGCCGCCGTAGCCGCCGAGTTTCCCGCCGGCGTTCACAACACGATGACAGGGGATGATGATGGCGATGCGATTGGCGCCATTGGCGGTGCCCACGGCGCGACAGGCTCCGTCGCGCTTGATGCGTTTCGCGAGCGTGGCATAGGCGATTGTCTTGCCGTAGGGGATCTTGAGCAGTTCGTTCCAGACCTGCACTTGAAACGGCGTGCCGGGGTAGTCCAGCGGCAGTTCAAAGTCCGTTCGCTTGCGGGCGAAGTACTCCTTGAGTTGCCGTTCGGCGGCGCGCGTCCACTTGTTGTGACCCGGAATGACGGGCGCGTCGAAGCGCTTGCGCAGGGTTTCGATCTGCACTTCCAGGGCGCGGCGATCGGGAAACTCCAGCAGGCAGACGGCGTCGCTCGTCGCGCCGAGGATGAGGCGACCGACGGGGCTTTCGATCATCGTCGCCGTGATGCAGTCCTTTTTCGCGGCGGCAGTCGGCGCGTTGCCGAACGTCTTTTCAAAGGCGTCGCGAAAGCCGCTTTCGGATTCGTAACCGAGTTGGTTGCTAACGGTCGTCACTTTCTCACCCTCCCGCAGGCGCGCGAATGCCGTGCCGAGGCGGAGCGCGCGTTGCCATGCGTGGAATGTCATGCCGTAGTGTTGCTTGAACCAGCGCCGCGCGCGGGCGGGGTCGACGTCGAGATTTCGCAGGTCGCCGTCGCGCAGGCGATTCGGCGCGCGCGATTCGGCCGCCTTGATGATCCTCGCGATCCACACCGGCGGTCGCCCGTTCGTCTCCATCGGTCGGCAACGCTTGCACGCGCGATAACCGGCGAAGAGCGCCTCGCGAACGGACGGGTAGAACTCGACGTTTTCCGGTTTCGGTTTCCGTGCCGGGCAGTCGGGGCGGCAGAAGATCCCCGTCGTGCGGACGGCGACGATGAAGATGCCGTCGTATGCCGCATCGCGGGCGAGCATCGCCTTGAGCATCTCGCGATGCGTGGGGAGCTTTCGGTTTTCTGGAACTGCCGTTTGCACGAAGGGGACGGTATCGGAGTCAGGCGCGGCGTGCCACCGATTTTTGAGCGCGGAAGTCGAATTGTGGACGCAGAGGGCACGATTCGTCGGAACTTCAGCGTGATCAGTCAATCCGACTTCGATTCGTAGATCGTGGCGCCGTCGGCGTCGATTGCCCTGATCGAGACGACCGGTCGGCCAGAGACGTTGGAGGCCACACGAATGGTCTCGATGCGGGATTCGTTGGGGAAAGTGAGTTTGAACGCGATGGCGGCGTCGCGAGAAATCTCGTCAACCTTGGGTAAGTCGGAAGCGTTTTGAACGGGTAGCAGGACGGCCAGGAAGACGGCATCGCGCGACTCGACGATGCCCTCGACTGTGCGATGACGGAGAATCGACGATGGACCGTGGCCGGTCAGTTGGTTGCGATAGAGCTCGCCGTCCTCGTCGAAGCGTTCGCGGATTGCCGGCGGACCCGCGCTGGAGGTCAGCCAGAGTTGCAGCGCGACGCCGTCCGGCCGCGTCCAGCGCGCGAAGTTGTCGCCTAATTCAAACCCACCGCCAGTGCCGCCTGCCGACTCGTCAACGCCCGCATTGCCGTGGAGGACCCACGTGAATTTGTGCGTGTTGCCGGATGCGGGCCGGAGTGTGTCGACGATGACGAAGTGATCGTGGCCGGGCATCAGGATCGTGCGGCGAATCTCCGTGTTTGCGTAGTTCGTTCGGACAGTGCATTGCGGAACGGGGCCATCGACGACGGCGTCTTCAATGAACGCGTCCTGATCGACGACGAGGGGTTGATTGCCGATTTGCAGCAGTGCCGGCCCCGTGTCATCAATCAGAATCAGGTTGTGGTTTTCCGGTCTGTTCACGAGCGTGTGGTTTGGGAAGTCGATGTACCCGCTGTCGATGGCGAGCGGTTCTCCGAATGCTTCGATCATGAAGCTCGTGTTGTCGGGATGCTCGTGGCCATAGCCGCTCGTGCGCGGCTGACCATGCTCGCCGAGCAGGAGCAGGTAGATCGCGTCGGCGTCCCAACTGCTGCGTAGAATCGCGTTGCCGGCTTCGGGGAGGATGAGGCTCGGCTCGATAGCAGGCGGCACAGGCTGAACGCCGTCGTCGTGCCAGCAGATCGCGCGACAGAGGTCCATCGTCGGCCGCCCGGCGCGTTGCCAGTCCCATTCGAACAGGCCTGCGTCGGCGCAGGCGGAAGTCAGGTAATGCGTCGGGAATTGGCTGAGCGGCGCGTCGTCGAAGTTCGGTAGATGGCCCGCGGGCGTGCGGATTCTCGTGAGCCATTCGAAGTTGGCTTGATATCGAGGTTCCGCGAACAGATCGTCGCCCTGGAGATTTCGCACAGCGAAGAACATGGGAATGTAGTTTTCCGCGGCGTAGTTCATGTAGCCGCAGCCCTCGGCGAAGGCGCCTTCGGGGCAGACCTGCGCGTCGAGCGACAGCGCTGTTTCCCGGCGGGCGTATTCGTACCAGTTACGGAGCACAGTTGCCGGAAGGTCGGGCGTGCCGTCCGCGATGGTCATCGTGCAGATCGCCAGCGCCGCGTACTGACGAATCGCCCAGTTGTTGCGCGTGAAGTCATACCAGAAGGGTCGATTATCGCGAAGCCATCGGGCCATGGCGGCGATGTGGTTGCGAATCATCGCGTCGTCATCTGCGTTGATCCGCCAATTGAGATTGAGATCAGGGGCGAGCGTCTTCAGCAGGTCGTAGGCCTCGCAGTAGCGAGGTACGCGGCCGACGAATGCGTGGAGACCATCGTTGGTCGTGACGGCGTCGTCAAGCAGCGGTGTTTCAGCGAGGAGCCGCGCGGCGCGATTCGCCATGGCCTCGTCGCTTGTCAGGAGGTAGCAAAGGGCGGCGTCGCGCGCGAGGCTGAGTCGTTCGTCGACGTTGGTTGTCGCTGTGATGTCGGCATCCGCCGGGCAGCGGCGCTGGAGCTGTTCGACCCAGGTTTTCGCAGGCTCGCGCGTCGTGCGGTCACGGATGACAGCGATCGTTTCCGGCGTGGCGAGGATGAATGGATGGGCTTCGACGGACAGCGGCTTGATCGCAGCGGGTCGGGGTGCGGAATCGGCAGCCGGGTTCGACAGCTCGCAAGTGCCGGCGACAAGGAGCGCGAGCATCGACGCGATCAACAACCCAATGCGTCGATCGCCAAAGGTCGTTTCCTGTCGCGGAGTTTGTCGCCTGGTGGGGTACATGGTTCGGTCTCGATCCGAAGATTACAAGCGACTACGGCGCAATCGGCAACATGGCGAGTCAATGCTGCCGATCGCGCCCGGCGACGTCAGGAGGGGCCATGACATTGGGATCGCTTCAGTCCGAGTGTTCCCAGTGCGATTCGAAGTTTTCGCGGAACTTCGTGAAGAGACTACGGTTGTTCTTGATGATCACGATGTTCTCGGCGTTGCGCGATTCGGCGGCCTTGGAGAAGTTGTAGGAGCCTGTGACGATCGTCGTGTTGTCGACGAGCATGATCTTGTTGTTGGCCGTGGCATGATCCTCGTCGAACCGGACGCTGACGCCGCCCTGCTTGAGCTTCTTCCATTTGGAGTAGCGTTTCTTCTTCTGCGAAGCGTCGAGGAGGACGTCCACTCGGATGTCGCGCTTGGCGGCCTTGATCAGTGCGTCGGCGATCTGGTCGGACGTGAAGATATAGACCTGGACGTGTATCGAACTGCGTGCGGATTCGATCTCGGCGATGATGCGGTCGGCGCAGCCGCCCTCGGGCGAGAAGACGACGTCGATCGATGATTCGCGTTCGTCGGATTTCGGCCCGGCTGCGGCACTACTCACGCCGTGGGCCATCCACAGGATTGCGGCGACGGCGGAGGACAGAAAGAGAAATCGATGAGGCGATCGTGTGCTGGACGTGACTTTCATGGTTCCGGCTCCTTGCGAATTGTCGAGATTGCGTTGCCGATGTGACTGACAGGCGGGTAGGATAAGATGCTTGACGGGGCCGGTTCCAGCAGAAAATTCCGTCGGGTGTCATCATGTTGGCACTATCTCTGGCATATTGCGCTGTAGTGCGCGCGGATGGTGACAAGCAGTTGTCGGCGTTCGGTGGTTGCGGTGCGAGGGAGCGTTGGATGAGGTGGTCTTGACGAGGCGGGTCATGCCGCCCAGTTCCGAACCGCGACCGTGAGGGAGCCGGGCGCGCGAAGTGGCGGTCGCGCGATAATTTTGCAGCCTGCAATCGTGCGATGGGGGATGAAGCATTGCCCGCTGCACACGTGATTCGTGGGTTGCGTCAGCGACTCGGGTCCACTTCCTCACGGTCGTGGTTCTGACCGGGCCCCGCCGTTTCGAAATCGCCGACCGCTCGGGATGACAATTCTCGCGCCAATCCGCGAAAAACCAAAAAAGCCCGATCGGCGCAAGCGCCGATCGGGCCGTGCTTTAAGCACCCCCAAGGGGACTCGAACCCCTGTCGCCGGCATGAAAAGCCGGTGTCCTAGGCCACTAGACGATGGGGGCCTTGGACCCGATTCGACGGGCGAATCGGACGTCTTAAGAGGGACGGCGTATTAGAAAAGAAGATCGATTTTTCGGCAAGAGGGGAGGCTCTTGGTGATCCTAAGCTGCGGCCGGGCGTCGCGCGACGCATGCCGACCTATGGGGTCGGCATGGCACCCAGCGCCCGGCAATTTGGTTCTCGCCGACGCCTCTGAGGATTGGAATCACTCGATCCCTGGATCCCTTGAATCCTCGGTCCCTGCTCCGCGCGAGGCATGCCGACCTTTGGGGTCGGCATGGCACCCGGCGGCACTGGGTGGCAGGCACCCAGTGGCACAAAAAAAACGCCGCGCCCGTGGAATACCTCCACAGGCGCGGCGCCACACATCCGCGGTCAAGGGGGGACTCGACCGCGCGGGGCATACTCGAGCCGGCTATCCGAGCCGGGCTCGTAGGGGGCAGTGCCCAGCGAACCGTTGTCGTGCGCAGAGTCCCTTTCGGGACCGCGCACGCGGCAACGGCTCTTACTTCTGATATGCCGCCTTGACGGGGGATTCAATCCATCGTGATTGTCTTGATTTGACGACCGACAATTGGCGAGTCACGGGGTGCTCACGGACTGAATTATCGGCGAACCTCGAAGCGGACGTGGGTGATTCCGGGACGCTCCGTGTCCTGAAAGGCGACGCCGTGCGGGCGCGATTGCGATTTTCGCGTCCGCTATACAATGCCCGCCCATGGATATCGCGAACTGGCTGGTGAGTCATCGACTGGAATTGGGCATCGCCGTCGTCGTGTTGCTGGGGCTGCTGATGCTTCAGCGGATGTGGCGGGGAATTCGTCGCCGCCGCAAACCGGCGCCGCTGCATCCGAAGCTCCAGCCCTACGCCGGCCGGACGGATGCGGACATCGCTTCAGAGCAGGTGGACGCCTCGCGCATCGTCGCGACGAGTTCGACGCCGTCGATCGTGGGTTATCAGTTGATCCGCCAGATCGAGGCCGTCTATGTCGAAGGGCATCGCGCGCCGAACGACGCCGTGACGGCGCTGAAGGCCGTCGCAGCGCGGAAGGGCGCAAATGCGATTGTGAACCTGTCGCAGTCACGCACGGCCGGAGGGCGCTGTACGGCTCAGGGGGATGCCGTCGTCGTGCGACCGGACGCGGGTGCATCTGTTCGGGAGTCGGAAGAGAAGGGCTGACGCGTTGTTACGATCGTCGTGCTTGACCTACCATCGTCGGATGGTCAGACATGCCCGATGTTGAGCGTGTTGCGCGGTGTTGAGTCCGCGTGATTCCGATCATCGTGACCCCACCCCTGAAGGGGTGGGCCACCCGGTGCGGAGGAGCATTGACGCGCTGTTACGATCGTCGCGCTTGACCTGCGAACGTCGGATGGTCAGACTCCCCGATGTTGAGTGTGTCGCGCGGTGTTGAGTTGGTGTGTGAACCCGATCATCGCGACCCCACCCCTGAAGGGGTGGGCCACCCGGTTTAATTGACAACTGAATATTGCTCGGCGTCGGTCTCCCTCGTGGGGAGACATTGAAAGGGAAGATGGTGCAACTCCATCGCGGTCCCGCCGCTGTAACCGGGGACGAACTCCGCATTTTGCCATTTCCACGTTGCGTGGAGAGAAGGCGCGGAAAGTAGAACGATCCGGAAGCCAGAAGACCTGCCGTCGCCGTTGTTTTTTCGCATCCGCCCCGGGAAGAGGGCGATGGTCGAATCCCCCATTTTCGCGCGGCGCATCGCGCTGCGCGACAAGATCCGGCGGACTTTCAAACCTTCGCATCCCGCTCTCGTGGCGATGCGGGGGTTTTTCTTTTTGGCAGTCACGTGAGATGGCTGCGAGAGGAGTCTGTCGGATGAGAGAAGTGTTCAGCACACGAACCGCCAGGGCGGTTCGAAACATGGGCGTCGCGGCGATCGCCGTCGCGGGGCTGGGCTGGAATGCAAATGCAATCGCCGGCCCGTGGGCAAGCCAGGTCGTCGCATACGAACCGGGCTTGAATCCGGAGGCCGGCTACTCATCGGACCCGAGCGTCGCGCTCGGCGCGCCGGAGCGAACGACGGGCGAGAACACGCCGTTCGGGTCGTTTCCGGCCGACGTGACGATGTTCAGTTCGCCCTACGGTCTCGACGAAGTCGTCAGCATCGGCGAGGGCGGCTATCTGACGCTGCAACTCGACACGCCCGCGCTCGACGATGCGAATCACCTCTACGGCGCCGATCTCATCGTCTTCGGCAACACGTTTTTCAATACGGACGACTTCGTCGTCGGTGACATTTCGGGAATCACGCCCGATCCGGCGAACATCGAAGTGTCGAGCGACAATGTGACCTGGTTTCCGGTGTCTCCCAAGGCGGACGGATTGTTCCCGACGCAGGGATATCTCGATTCCGGCATCTTCGGCACGGATGCATTCGGTGCGCCGAACGGAACAATTGCAAGCGACTACCTGAAGCCGATGAACCCGGCGCTGTCAACCGCGGACTTTCTCGGATTGACGTACATCGACGCGCTGGCGCTATACGACGGGTCCGCCGGCGGGACGGCGATCGACATTGCCGAATCAGGTTTGAGCAGCGTGTCGTACATCCGCTTCAGCGTGCCTATGGGCGCGGGCTACAACGCGGAGATCGACGCCGTGACGATCGTCCCCGAGCCCGTCACGGCAGCGCTCTTTTGCATGATCGGGCCGGCGGCGTGCATTCGTCGCCGCAATGCGTAGTCGTTCGAATTCAACGCCCGCGCGCCGCTTGAGGGGGCGGCGCGCGGGCCTATTTCAGTCCCGTATGTCGAGTGCAGGTTCACAATGAGTGCATGCATTTTCAGAGCAAGCTTCATCGTTGCGGCATTGCTCGCGATGTTTCCGTCGGCGGGGCAAGCACAGTCGGGCTGGCCGACACTGGCCGGCGCCGCAACGCGTGGGAGCGTCGCGAACGATGTGCCGTCATCGTTGTCGCTGATGTTGTGGCAGGCGAACGTCGACCTGACCGGTCGCACATTGGTATTCGAAGGTCCAGCGAGCCCCATCGTTTATGAAAGTCGCGCATATGCCAATGCACGGCACTTCAATGCATCGAACGCTTACGTGTCTAACAAGGTGGTCGCGTTCGACGCGTCGACTGGGGCGATCGTGTTCGAGACGGAGATCGCCAAGGGCGTATTGGATTCCTGGTCGAGCCCGACGCTGGATGCGGCAACCCGAACGATCCTGATCGCGAGCGGCAATTCGCTATTCGGAATCGACGCCGACAGTGGTGACTTGAAGTGGGAGACGCCGTTGGACCGTTCCGTCGTCAATGCGACAGTTGTTGCGGCGGACGACGTATCCCATGGACGGGCGTTCATCACGGATTACACGGGCTTCGGCGTCGGCGCTTCGCTGTATTGCGTGAACACGTCGGCGTTCGATGCGATTGAAAATCCGTTTGAACCGGGGGACATCGTCTGGCAGGAGGCGATCGGCGGCGCGAGCGGCGCGACGCCGTCGTATCGCGACGGCGTCGTGTATGTCGCCTGCACGGCGGAGCCGACGACGCCCTCGGGCCAGCAGGCAGGACACATATCGGCGTACGACGTCGACGCGCCCGTGGGGCAGCGATTGTTGTGGCGGGCGACGCTGGCGAGCGCGGGCGTATCAAACCAGGGCTTCTTCGGCGGCGTTGCGATCGTCGGTGATCACGTCTATGCGGCAAGCTACAACAGCGCAGGATCCGGCGACAATTCGACACTTGTCAAGATTCGGGCGAGCGACGGCGCGATCGTGTGGACGATTCCGTGTGAGCGGACGAACAGCATACCGATCGTCGCGGCGGGCCGCGTGTACCTGTCGGCGGGTCTTCTGGGATTCGGATCCGTGCCGAAGGTGCAGGCGTTCGAGGATCTTGGCGCATCGGCGATGAAACTGTGGGACACGTATGTCGATTCGGCTGGCACGTTGTTCGTCGGCGGATGGACGCATCAGCCGGTTTACATGGATGGGCTGCTCTACTGCGGCGTCGTGCCGTCGGGGTTTCCATTTTTCGGGCCGAACACGGACATGTATTCGCTTGACGTCACGAGAGCGCCGTCGGACATCGGATTTGTCGTCGAACACGTCGCCGGTCTGGGCGGCAGCCCGGCCGTTTGCGAGGGAACGTTGTACACGACTGGCGCCGCGGGGATGTTCGCGCTGGCGACGAAGGGCGATGTCTGCGGTGGCGACGGCAGACCAGATGGGGCTGTGACGATCGAGGATGCGGCCTGTTTTGCAGCGATGCTGGTCGATGGGACTGCGTCGTCGAGTGATGTGCGCCGCGGAGATTTCAACGACGACGGGATGCTGGACGGCCGTGACGTCGCAGGTTTCATCGCGGCACTAACGGGCGAATGACATGACGCGCATCTGGTTGGGCATTTCGATTTGCAGAAGGACGCGAAACAGGTCGGCGGTGTCGGCTCGGCGTCTGGCGTTTCGCGCCTTCACGCTCCTGGAACTGCTCGTCGTGACTGCGATCAGTGCGCTGCTGATTGCCGTGTTGCTCCCGGCATTGTCGAGTGCGCGGCGCGAGGGTAAGGCCGTCTCGTGCGGCGCGAAACTGCGCGAGCTGGGCAACACGTTGTCGATGTACGCTAACGACTATGAAGGCCGGATGATGCCGGCGGCGTATTGGTCGTTTTCGACGATCGGGACGGGGCCTGTCGTGTATTGGTGGGGAACGAACGAGTTGAGCGTCGTCGATCACGAACGAGGATTTGTTTGGCCGTATCTGCAGTCGCGGCTGGAACAATCGGGCGTGTATGAATGTCCGGAGCAGCCGTGGGGCTCTTACATTCCGCAGGGGGCCGCGGGCGGCGTGACGAGCACCTATGGGTACAACGGATATTACCTCTCCCCCGAGCACACGCCGGGCTGGGGATTCCAGATCGGGCATCGGCGATGGCAGAGCGTCTCGTCGGTCAAGGATCCGTCTCGCGTGTTCGCGTTCGGAGACGCGGCGATCGATCTTGGGGCGGCACGACCGCACAATAACGCGTTGTTGGATCCTCCGATGTTGTTCGGCGGCGGTGGATGGACTGCGAATATGAACCCGACGACCAGCTTTCGACATCGCCATCGCGCACAAATCGTACACGTTGATGGTCATGTTGCGGCGTACCGCGCTGAGCCGGCCTGGCTGACGTCCGCGCGATTCGGCATCGGCGCTGTCGGCGTCGAAAACGGTCCTTGGTATGTGCCGGATTGGCATGATTGGATCGATTGAGGGCTGTGCGAATGCCACGCAGTTGACGCAACGTTTATGACTATGCGACAAAAAAGACAATTCTGTGTGTTATTTTCTTGACAGCTCCTGCAGTTGCACTCACCATTCGAAAATAGACATTTGACTCGAAATGTCTGTGCGAGAGCCGGCAACGGCACAGATCGCCATTCTAGTGTCGGCACGTCGAATGACATCAATGCAGATCGATCTCAATGTGCGACCGAGCGCAATGGGTTGTCGGCATAGCGAATGTTCGTCGATTGGGTTGCGTTGAGTGGTTTATTGCCGCTCATGGGTGAATTGCGCGCCGGCAGTCGGGCGTTGGCGGTCAACAAGAAATCAGAGCGGCTGGCGTAGGCCGGCAATCATACCGCGCGGGGTCGATGCGTCTCACTCGGCAGCCCGACGTTGTCATGCGCGGACGAACGATCTCGGATACCGAACCGACATGCCACCGGCGTCGGTCACTTGGTGTATTCGTCTGGCGATGGTGCGGACACTCCTCGCGCTATCGTGGAACTCGTGTTCATGTGATCGGTGAGTGGATCGCGTCTTGGCGAGATCTCCCATTGTCGCGGGGGATTTCGCATGGGTATTTCATTTCTTCATTTCCTGGGAGGTGGGCCATGCAAGCGTTTGGAAGGTCGTTAGCGCGCGATGGGCGGAGGCGTCGCCGGAACGGGGCGATTCGATCGCGCCGGCTGCGCCGACTCGCATTCATTGGATTGCTTTTGTCAGCCGTCAGTTGGGGCATTTCTGAATATGCGCGGGCCTGCGGACCACCGCCGCCGCCGCCGAGATGGGGGCGCGGGACGTTCCTGTTTAAGGCGGCGCCGGCCGTATTTCCTGTGGCGGGGGCGCCGGGGCCCGTCGTTGTGCCCATTCCCGTCATCGTGATCGTCAGCAGTACGACCAATCTCGTTGCATCGCCGACGGCGCCGCAATGTACGCCGGTAACGACGGCGATTTCGCTATCGATGGTGTGCGTTCCGCCGCCGCCGCCGTTGCCGCCGCCGGGGCCTGTCGTCGGCGCGGTCGCGATTGCGACGCCGACGCCCGGAATCTATCCGGCGGTTGTGCCGATCGCGATTCCGGCGGGGCCCGCAAGAGTATGTCTATTGACGGGAACGGCGACGACGACGTGGGCCAATGGCGCCACGAGTACGGGAATGGGGGATGTTTCGATCTGCATCGTGGATCCGGCGCCGGGGCAGCCGCCGGCCTTGGGGAGCGATCCGCGACTCGATCTCGAACTGCTGTCGCCGGATATGCAGGCCGTGCATCCGGGGGATCAGGCGCGATACACCTATCGTGTGACGAACAATGATCCGAGTTTCGCCGTGACGATTGATCTCGATGTGGATTCCGAACAGTCGGGCCGATTGTCGTCGGGCTCGCCCGAGCCGCCCGGTTCGGGAGAAGGGGCCATCGGGCTCGCCGATCCGGGCATTGGCGACAATTTTCCGATTGTCTTCAGCGATGAACTGTTGCCGCCGCCGGACCTGGGGAATAACTACCTGCTCGACGACGGCGTCCAGGCTGGGTCCGCAGGCGCTGCTAGCGACTCCATTCTGTGGATGAATCAGTTCACGTCGTTCGCCGGCGAAACGGTGATCGAGAAAGTCAGCATTGCGTTTGGCACGGGTGCGGACGGGCGAATCTTCTCCATCGGCGTGTATTCCGACCCGAACGGCGACGGCGATCCGAGTGATGCCGTCCTGTTGTCGCGTACCCAGCGAGACGTCATAGCGTCGAACGAGGATACGGGCATTTTCAACGAGTTTGTGATCGATCCGGCGGATGTTGGGCCGCCCGGATCGAGCTTCTTCGTCGGCGTGCTCATGAAAGAGGCAAGTGGGGCGTCACCGGCCGCGTTCGATTCCAGTCCGGCCCTGGGGCGATCCTGGATTGCCGAGGGATCCGACTGCGGTCTGAGCCTCGACCTCGACATTGCACCGAGCGAGGGTTTGTTTCCGGCGGGCGTGAACTGGATGGTGCGCGCGAACGGCAGGCCGTTTGCGCCGATACCACAGTGGATTGTATTGCCGCTGGATCCGACAGCGACGACAGTGCCGCTGATCGAGCGGACGATTCGTCTGTGTCCCGGCGAGACGAGGATCGTGAACATCGATACGCGCGGCTGGGGCATGTGTTTGTCGGGTTCAGGTTGCGAATCCCGGATGATTGTGACCGGGATGTTCGATGACGGTTCTCCGGCGCTGGTCTGTTCGGGAACGTCGGTGATCGTCGAGGCGTCGCTCCCGCCCGACTACCTCTGTCCGGACGGCGGAGTATTCGCAAATGTCCTGCCGCAAGGCGGGGGCTTGCGATATCAAGGCAGCATGCCGACGCATTCGGTCGACGTCGTCAACAACGTCCTTGCCGCGAACGCGGCGCCGCAGATGAGTCCGCCGCTGACAATGGCGCAGGTGGATTCCTTCGTGCTCGCTTCTGAAGGATTCCGAGGTCGTCAGGTCGTGCAATTGGATAACGGCGGCGGAAGTCCGGCGGCGATGACCGGCGAGACGCTGATCTTCTCCGTCGATGTGGAGATCGCCTCGGTTGCTCCCGGCGTCAATGCCGAGTTGATCGGATTAAGAGTTCATCACGCGTCGCCGGTGGTCGAGGACACGTACTTTTTTGTCCTGACGCGTTCGCGGCTGACGGGCGCCGGGATTCCCGTCAATCTCGACACCTATTTCGATAACATGATCTACTTCAGTTTGGATGGCATCTCCGGCTCGGAATTCCATCGGTCGGCGTTGATCGATCAGTCGTTGATCGATGTGCAGTTCCTGAGCCCGACAGTGATTCGTGCGACGTTTCAGGCCGAGTTTCCGGCGACGGTCGGTGTCGATTGTAATATGGACGATGTCGTCAGTGTGGGCGACATCCCCGGTTTTGTCGCGGCCCTGCTCGGCGGCGGCGACACGTGCGCAGATGCCAATTCAGATGGGGCGACGGACGGACTCGATATCCAGCCGTTCGTTGATCAACTGTTGAACGGTCCCGGATCCGGTACGCCGATCGACGAGTTGATTCTACAGGTGGACGGAAGCGCAAATGCCTGGGGGTTGCCGATCGCGTCGCTGGGTCCGGTGCCGAACGACGGCTGTCTCGGCGCCTCGATCGTCGTCACGGGCGCCAACCTCGGCGGGAACAACTGTGCCGCGAACGATCCTGACGAGAATGAGGCCTTGTGTCAGGGCAATTCAGGACGGGACGTGTATTACGTCTGGACGGCGGATTGCACGGGGCTGGCCACGATCGACACGGAAGGCAGTCTTTTCGCGCCGTCGAACGATACGGTTCTGAGCGTTTACGACGATTGCGCCGGCACTGAACTCGCATGCGATGACGACGACGGCACAGGATTGCTGTCAACGCTGTCGTTCGCCTGTGTTTCCGGCGTCGACTACATCATTCGCGTCGCCGGCTTTAGCGCCAACTGCGGCGACATCGTGCTTAACATCTCGTGCGCAGTTGCGGGCGAGGGCGCTTGCTGCCTCGGCGGCGGCGCGTGCGTCGATGTGACGGGCGGTGTGCCGGAATGCAGCAGTCTGGCGGGGCTCTACCTGGGTGACGGGACCGTCTGCGGAGTCGATCCGTGCCCACCGCCGGGCGATACGTGCGCAGACGCTATCGTCGTCGGTTCCGGCACGACGTCGCTGTCGAGCGTCGGCAACCTGTTCGATGACGGGGATCCCGGTTGCACGACGTCCGGCGAGCTGGATATCTGGGCGGTCTATACCGTCGAACAAAACGGATCGCTCTTGATCACGACGTGCGGTACGCGGTTCGACGGCAGCAACCCGGCGGCGCTGGACACGATCCTTGCGGCATATGACGGCATATGCGGGGGCCTGGAACTCGACTGCGACGACGATTGCGCCGGTGTGACGGATCCGGCCCAGGCGCCGTGTCATAACGAACCGCAGGCGGGCTCGGCCACGCGCGACAGCTGTCTCTGCATCGGCAACGTGACAGTCGGCCAGGTCATTTACATCCAGATACAGGACTTCTCCAGCCACACTGGGAACATCACGCTCAACATCACGCCGGACGGCTGTCCGTAGCGTTGCGCACTAGCAAGTCAGCCGAAGCATGCCGAGTGCGCATCGGCGTCGATGTTGATGTTGATCAGGGCGCCTCCATCACGCGCGATGGGGGCGCCCTTTCGCATACGCGGCGACGTGTTGGGCGTAATTCCGGTGTACAGTGAATCTCACACGCGTGCTGGCCGATCGCTTACTATTGCCTCCCGAGCGGGCGCCGAGTGCGATCAGCGACCTGCCGGCTATCCCGTAAATCGCCCAGCCGTTAGGCTATGGGGTGATGGATCGACGAAGCCGAACCAAAGTGTGTGTCTGGCTGATTCTCCTGGGGCTCGGGAACTTCCTGGCTTACGGGATCGGCTATGCGCTGATCGGCGGCGATGCGCCGAACGGCGCCGTTCGCGATAACCACTATTACGTCCGCGGTCATTTCATACACTTCATCTCGGGGCAGGAGCAGGAAGTTTCGCGCGGCGTCTGGATATACAGCTATATCCATTCGATCAGCATCTGGCCGTCGATCGCCGTCGTGCTCCTGGCGCTGTTCGCCCTGGCGCGGCCGTACATCATTGCAACTTATCAAAACGGCATCATCAAGGGATCCACGCTCGTGACGGCGATCTCGACGCTGATCATTTTCATCACGGGCATCATCATGATCGTCTTCACTGTCGAATTCCTCAGGACGCAGTATTAATGTCGCAGACGGCGGGCGTGGACAAATGGGCCGAGCTGATCGGCAAGGCGATTCCCGACTACGAGCTGCGGCCGCAGCAGTCGGCGATGGCCGAAGCCGTCGCGCACGCCTTCGCGAAGAACGAACATCTGATGGTCGAAGCCGGGACGGGCGTCGGCAAGAGTTTCGCCTATCTGTTGCCCGCTGTTGAGCGGATTCTCGACCACGGGGATCGCGTCGTCGTGTCGACGCACACGATCGCGTTGCAGGAGCAGCTGATCGCGAAGGACATACCGGCGATTCAGAGGGCGATGGGCAGACCCTTCAAGGCGGAGCTGGTCAAAGGGCGGAGCAACTACCTGGGGATTCGGCGACTGACGCAGGCGAGTCGTCGTCAGAAGGCGGTCTTCAGCACGCAGCGTCAGTTGCAGCAGTTGCATGTCGTCGAGGACTGGGCGTACCAGACGAATGACGGTTCGCTGGCCGATCTGGAGATGCGGCCCGATGCGGATGTTTGGAGTCGCGTGCGCAGCGAGAGCAACAACTGCATGGGCAGCCGCTGCGAGCATTACGACAACTGCTTCTTCCAGAAGGCGCGTCGTCGGGCGGAAGGCGCGCACCTGCTTGTCGTGAATCACGCGATGTTCTTTTCGGATCTGGCGCTGCGGCGGAATCACAATGTGTCGATCCTGCCGGATTACGATTTTGTCGTGCTGGACGAGGCGCATAACGTCGAGTCCGTCGTTTCGGACCACTTCGGTCTGAGCGTCTCCAGCGGCCAGGTGCGGCACTTGTTGCGGAGCATCTTCAACGAGCGCACGGGCCGAGGATTCATCGGCATGCTGGATTGTCCGCAGTTGATTCAGCTTGTCGTGCAGGCGGAGCGGCATTCGGATGCACTGTTTGAAGCATTGCGACGGGCGTTTCCACCGCGGCGCGGGACAGTGCGGGTCGATGACACGAGCGAGATGCAGAACCTGTTGTCACCGGCGCTGGAGAAGCTGGCGGACGGGTTGAAGGGGCTGAAGGAACAGTTCGATCGCGAGGACGACAAGTTCGAACTGAACAGCCTGGCGACGCGCTGCCGCGAAATCGCGGCGGCGCTGGCCGATCTGTTGACGCGAAAAATGGAAGACGCCGTTTATTGGCTGGAGGCGTCGGAAGGGCGCGAAGAGAACACGAAGCTGACAGCGGCGCCGCTCAAAGTGGCGAAGATCCTGCAGGAACACTTGTTCGAACATGCGCGAAGCGTGATCCTCACGAGCGCGACGATGAGCGTCGGCGAAGGCGAAAAGGGATTCGCTTATATCGGGGATCGGCTTGGCGCGATGGAGGCCACGACGCTCCAACTCGACTCGCCGTTCGATTACCTCGAGCAGATGACGTTGCATGTCGAAACGAAGCTGCCGGAGCCGAGCGCACCAGACTTCATGCAGGCCGCCTGCGAACGGATCGAGCACTACGTGTCGCAGACGGAAGGGCGTGCGTTCGTCCTGTTCACGAGCTACTACCAGATGAACGAAGCGGCGGAGATGCTCGAGTTGTTCTGCCGGGATGAAGGATACGAGCTGCTTGTCCAGGGCCGATCGATGCCGCGCGGCAAGATGGTCGAGCGATTTCGGGCGCATCCGCGATCGATTCTCTTCGGCACCGATTCATTCTGGCAGGGCGTCGACGTACCGGGCGACGCGCTGTCGAACGTGATCATCACGAAGCTGCCGTTCGCCGCGCCGGATCGACCTTTGATCGAAGCGCGTGTCAAGGCAATCGAGGAAGCGGGCGGCAACGGGTTCATGGAATTCCAGGTGCCCGAGGCGATCCTGAAGCTGAAGCAGGGGTTCGGGCGATTGATCCGAAGCCGGCGCGATCGGGGCGTCGTAGTCATTCTCGACAAACGTGTAAAAACGAAATTCTACGGGCAGCGGTTTCTCAAGGCGTTGCCGAATTGCCGCGTGGAATTCCATTGATGCAATGAATCGGAACCCGGAAGGTCGGGTCATCGACCCGACAGGATTTGTGCGGCGTCAGCGGATGCCGCATGGTTACAGGGCAGCAACGCCCGTCGCGCCGGGTCGGCGACCCGACCTACGAGATTGAAGCCCTGGGAGATAATCGCGCGCCATTCGGGCGAAGTATCGTCGGGAGGAGCCATTCTGTGTTAGCTCGGCCGATCGAAGAGCTGGATTCGTTTGTATTCGTTCCGCGAGTCTTACCCGCTTCAGACCGCAGGACGTGGATGCGGGGCGAGCTGGACCGGTTCGAGCTTCCTGATCGATCGCGCCGATTCCTCTACGAAATCGGCGTGCCGACAACGCCGATCGAGGCCTGCCAATTCCGGTTGTCGGAAAAGTCGTGGCTCGTGTCGAGGCGCACGGATGTGCGGTCATCGGCACTTCCTTTCTCCTGTCGGATCATCATCGCGGATCTGATTCCATTCGACGGCGCGCTGGAGAAGTTCGGCGATAGCTGTCGTGAGATTTGCTTGAGCTCGGATGGCGTCGTATTCATGGTGGATATTTCCCGCAGTTGGCAGGGCGTGTGGCCGTCGCCTGCGCGATATGTGAGCGCAAATCTGGAGACGTTTGTCGCTCAGTTGGCGCTGGTTGTGGATTTCATGAACAATCCGCAGGCGATCGTCAGGCGGGATTTCGTTCCGAAATATGTCGAGAGGTTCAAGCAGGAACTCTGTGTGATGGACTCCGACGCGCTGCGCGACGATACGACATATTGGCAGGATGCGATTGAAGAAATGGAGTGTTCGTGCTGAATCGCATTTCATCCAAGCGTAGCGGCACCCCTTGCGGGGCCGACGAAATACAGCCAAAACAACAGCGTAGGGTATCGGACAGGTCATCCATCACAGTGGACGAATGTTACGGTCGTACGGCAATCGGTTTTGGTCTTATGCGTGAGATGATCGGCCCGACTTGGACAGCGCTTGATGGAGAAACACCCACCGTATTGCATTGCTTGCGGGCAGTCGCGCCCGCTTTGTCGGGTCGATGACCCGACCTACGAGACCGAAAAGACCTTCAGTCGATAAGCCCCCATAACGATGGGACTTTGGCAAGATCCTTCCAGAGTGCCTTGAAGATTTCGCTGTCCGATTCACCGACGATTTCAGGATGCCTGGTTCGCAGACATCGCAGTGCGTACGTCGCGTGGTAGACGATATTTGCATCCTTCTCGATCCATTCCCTGAGGATAGCGGCAACTCGTCGGGCGCCGATGCGCGGATAGCAGACCCGAATCCAACCGTCGATCTCCCTGAATTCCCCACGCTCAAGGCCGATGCAAAGGAGCCATTCCATGTCCGCTCGGCGATTGAGCACGCGCATCGCCAGACGAAGCCCGTTGGATGGAAGTTTCTCGATTGAGGATTGGATCTCGGTGCGGACGCAATCGAGATCGAGCTGGCGCAGCCGTTCGATCTGACGATTCAATTCGTCGTCTGTCCAGCCATTCATCGTTTGTGCCCCACAGTCCGCACATTTGCGCGAGTCGCTTCTGGTCGGGCTGCGTTTCGAGATTCTAACCTGAAGTTGATTGGGATTGGATCATCGGAGCGAAGACGAAACAACGTCCCAGATGACGCTGCCGGCGAAGCTGGCGTATCGCACTGCCCGAGAACAATGGCGCACGGTTACTTTCGACGGAATTCTGAAGCTGTCGCCCGGAGGGCGCACGAACATAGCCGGCGGTTTTGAACCGCCGGATTCGTTGCGCGGTTGTTCTTTTGGCGTCCGGAGGACGCTCGGACGTGAAGCCGGGAACGATTCGTCCGCCCATCCGGGCGGCATAGGGTTGTCAGGACATCGTTTCACCAGGGGCTGAAGCCCCCTGGCTATGAGCGTGCGCCCTCTGGGCGGAGTATCGACCGGACGCGCCACTCCATAACAAGTCCGGGATCGGGCAGGTGCATCGCACTGCTCACAGAACAGTGGCGCCCGCTTTGTCGGGTCAATGACCCGACCTACGCGATTTGGCATTCCGTTCGCTTGCGTGGATATCGACGGGCGATCAGCCCTTCGTCGCGCGGACGACTTCGCTGACGGTCGTCGTGCCGGCCAGCACCTTGTTCCAGCCGTCTTCGCGGAGCAGCAGCATGCCGTGTTCGCGGGCAACTTTCTTGATCTTGCCGCTTGACGCGCGCTGGAGCACGAGTTCGCGGATGTCGTCGTCCATCTTCATCAATTCGAAGATGCCCTTGCGACCCGAGAAGCCCGAGTTCCGGCATTCGCGGCATCCTCGGCCTCTGTAGACCTTTGCGCCCTTCGGGATGTTAAAGTCCGGCGGTATGTCGAGCGGATCGGGCGTATAGGCTTCCTTGCAATGCTGACAGATCTGGCGAACGAGCCGCTGCGCCAGAACGGCCTCGACCGAACTGGACACGAGGAACGGTTCGACGCCCATATCGAGCATTCGCGTCGTCGCGCTCGGGGCGTCGTTCGTATGCAGCGTGCTGAACACGAAGTGACCCGTCAGCGATGCCTGCACGGCCGTTTCGGCTGTCTCCAGGTCTCGAATTTCACCGATCATGATGACGTCGGGATCGTGGCGCAGAAACGCGCGCATGCCCTTTGCGAACGTCAGGCCGGCCTTGTTGTTGACGTTGACCTGGTTGATGCCGTCCAGGTTGTATTCGACGGGATCCTCGACAGTCAGCACCTTGATCTCGGGCGTGACGATGCTGTTGAGCGACGCGTAGAGCGACGTCGTCTTACCGCTGCCGGTCGGCCCCGTGACGAGCAGAATGCCGTGTGGCTGTTTGATGATCTGTTCGTATTCCGTCAGCATGTCGCCGGCGAAGCCGAGGTCCTCGAGCGTCAGCAGAATCGACTGCTTATCGAGGATACGCATGACGACGCCTTCGCCGTGAATCATCGGGATGATACTGACGCGAAGATCGATTTCACGGCCGTGCACCTTGATCTTGAAGCTGCCGTCCTGCGGCAGGCGGCGCTCGGCGATATTCAGGTTCGAGAGAATCTTGATGCGGCTGATGATGGCGGCCTGGAGCTTGCGAATCTGCGGCGGCAGATTCTGGCTGCGAAGCACACCGTCCACGCGATAGCGGATCATCAAGTCGTTTTCGAACGGTTCGATGTGCACGTCGCTGGCTCGCTCGTTGATGGCTTCGAGTAAGATCTCGTTGACGAGCTTGACGACGCTGGCGTCCTGCGCCATTTCCGCAAGGTCGGAAGACGACTCGCTGAACTCGCTGACGACTTGCAGATCGTCGTCCTCGCTGATGAGCTGACTGACGGTATCGCTGGCGACGCCGAGGTACTTGTTGATGACCTCGTTGATCTCGCTTTCCTTGGCAAGGACGGGATGGATGTCCAGCCCCGTGATCATGCGGAGTTCGTCGAATGCATACAGCTGGAACGGATCGCGCGTCGCGACGCGGATCGAGCCGTTCTCGCGATTCAGGGGAATCAGCTTTGCGCGGTGCAGGAGCTTGGACGGCATCTTTTTCATGATGTCCAGGTCGATCTGGACGCTTGGGGACGTCAGATCGACGACATCGAAGTGATGCAGCTTGCCAAGTGCGGTCAGAACCTCCATCTCACTGCAGAGGCCCATGCGGACGATGACCTGATCGAGGCGATCGCTGGGGCCGCATTTGAGATTGGCGGCGTCGAGCTGCTCCGGCGTGACGCCGGCGTCTTCAACAAGAATTTGCCCTAGATTCACAAACCTGCCCTCTGTGCGATCCATCGCTCCGGCGAATGTATCGATCGCCGACGGCCTAGCGTCCATGTGCAGGGCCTTTTTATCAAATTGCGATTGCCTGATGTCAATCATATCGGACGATTCGTCTCCTGGCGCGGCGAGACGCGATCAGTTCAGTCTACTTGTATGAAGAAGCGGTGGTTCAGGTTGCAGAGCGGAGAAAGGTGGATTCGGGTCAGGATCGGGCCGGTGCGCCGTTCGTTAGGCTCATGATGCCCGGGCCTTCCCACGCCCATCGGTCGTCCAGCGCCCATCGCAGGGCGGCGAGCATGCCGGCGTATTCGCAGGCAGCATGGAAGACCTGAATGTTCGTGGCATTCGTCACTCGGACGCCGAAGACTTTGAGGCGCTGTGTCACGGCGATCTCGGCATCCCGTTGGAATGCAGGGTCTTTCAGCGCGTCCGGATCGTGACGGCGGCGTTGTTCGTGAATCAGCCGCCAGAGGTGCGTCTGGACCTCCTCCAACTTGGCCCGGGCGTCGGTGATGCACCGATGATCCTGGCCGGGCGGGAGATGATCAAAATCAACCGGGGCCTGCGGATCGACATGGGCGAACAACCAGCACAATGCGCAAAATTCGCCCCAGACCTGTCGTAATCGGACCAGAAGCTCATCCGTGGAGTAGGTTTTCAACGTTTCCGGTTGGAGCAGGATGTTGCGGGATCGGCGGACCGGACCGGGTGGTGGCGTCTGGATATCGTCGAGACGCAGGTCCGGCTCGCGTCGCAGGATCGAGACGCGGAGGGTCACGACATTGGCCTGGACGGCGCGTGCGGCTCCGGAAATCTCGTCGATCGAGCGAGCGGACACGGAATCGAGTGCCTGTGGCAGTTCCATGGCCCGGATTTTAGGGACTGAATCGATGGCCGACGAGTGTTAATGTTATCAGACAGTTCGGGGTCCGTCGGGGTCGTTGACACGCGCTTGGCAATCTCCGAAAAACGGCCTCCTGATGCTAATATCGCGGTTTCGATACGTTGACTTCGGTCTTCACATTTTGGTAACATGAACGTTGGTTCGTCGCTCATACGTCGTCACTCGATTCGACTGGTCATCTCGCACCCTCTCAGTCAATCCAGTGATTCAGTGCATATATGACGTACCGCGGTGGGCCGAAGTAGTGATGTGGAGTTCGGGGGTTGTGGGGTAAAGAATCGAACTCATGGTGTCAAAACGATAAATCACTTGCTACACGCAGTGTTCGCTGCGTGGGTGAAACTGCGCCTGTCGGCGCGTTTGGTGTGAAAAGTTCTCAGTATTGAAAGTCGTTTTTTGGAAGGAGCATCCCAAATGACAAAGAGGTTTGTATGTATCGCAACTTGCCTGGCACTGTGTTGGTGCTTTGGCTCACAACTCAATGCCGGGGAGCCCGCGTCGCAGGCCCCTCGATCGTTGAAGGCGAACGCGAGTCCGCTCGGACAAATCGCGAATGAGCCGAGTCTGATGGACGAGGAACTGATCGGCCCGATCGACTTCGGCGCCCCGCGCGGCGTGCCATGCGGACCGACGGTATACGATTCGTTGACGCTGATCAGCGGTGCGAACACGAATCCGACCAGCGGAACGCAGCTCTTACAGAACATGGGCGATCTCATCACACTCGACGGCACGCTTCGAAACATCTGCCGCGTTTCGGTGATCTGGGCCTCCACGGACGGACTGCCGTACAACCTCACGCTGCGGATCTACGACGGCTGCCCGGTGTCCGGTGCGACCCTGCCGGGTGGTAACTGCGGCGCGCTCGGCGCGCAGATCGGTCCGGACTTTACGGTCAATGTGCCGACGCCGACGCTCAATACGTTTGAAGAGATTGAGTTCATCATCAATCCGCCGCTGACGGTCCCCGATACGATCGGCGTCATGTTCCAGACGGACTCGCTGGCGGGCAACCGCATGTCGCTGGATGCCCAGGTGACGGTTGGTACGTCCGATCCCGTCGTCACGCGCTGCAACTCGACGGGCGGCAACAACGGCTGCAATCGCCAGTTCGGCGGCGTTTCGAATAACGTCGGTCTGAGCGTCCAGGCCGAGGCCCCGGCTGGCTCCGGCGCCTGCTGCGATCGCAACACGGGCATCTGTACGGACGTTGCGGGCTTCGGTGACTGCACGGCTTCCGGCAATGTGTTCACGCTCGGCATGACCTGTGCCCAAGTGACCTGTACTCAGTTCACAGGCGCATGCTGCACGGAAGGCCGCGTCTGCACTGACTTGATTGATGCTGACTGCGCGACCGCGGGCGGCACGTTCCTCGGAAACGGCACAAGCTGCGCCACGTCGGCATGTCCGCTTGAGTGCCAGACCGGCGGCTTCGGTCAGGTTCCTGACGGTGGTGGTCAGGGCGCCGGCAACACGATTGCCGTTGTCAGCGATCGCACCCGTCCTCTCGGCGCTGCGGACAACTTCGTCCCGGTTGCCAGCGGCAACATCACGTCCGCCAAGTGGTGGGGTCTCTACGTCGATCTCGGCGCTGGTGCTGCCTGTGCTGACGGCACAGTGCCCGACGAATTCCAGATCACGTACTACACGAGCGGCAGCGATGGCGGTCCGGCGTTCCCGGGCCAGATCATTGCCGGTCCGTTCAGCGTCGGCGCCGCCAACAAGGTCAATTCCGGCTTCGGCGGATTCGGCGGCTTCTGGGAGTACAGCGCAACGCACCCGCCGGTTCCTGTTCAGGCCGGCTTCTGCTACTGGGTCGAAATCACCAACACGTCGGACACGGTCTGTGAATGGCTGTGGGTCGTCGCTCCTCCGGGAGACAGCGTGAGTGCCCAGGGCGCTCCGAACGCGTTCGTTTCCGGTGATTCGGACAACGACTTCGATCTCGGCTTCTGTCTCGACATCGAAATCGCCGCGGACGGCTGCCTCAACGCGCTGCCGCTTCCGGGTGCGTGCTGCTTGAATCAGGCCAACTCCTGCATGGACAGCGATGTCGATGCTTGTGGTCTCGCCGGCGGTACGTTCCTCGGCGGATTCACGACATGTGCGACGAGCACCTGTGCCGGTGCCTGCTGCACGACGGGAACCAACTGTCAGCTGTCGGCGGCCCCGATTGTCTGTGAGCAGATCGGCGGTGTGTTCCAGGGTATTGGAACGACCTGCAGCCCCGTGAATCCTTGTGCACTGTCGGCCTGCTGTCTCGACGGCGTCGGCACTTGCTCGGATTTGACGCCCCTTGACTGTGAAGTCTCCGGTGGCGCTTCGTTCGTCGGTCAGGTTTGTGCGGATATGCCGAACTGCCCGTCCGGTGAAATCGTTCTGGCTCCGGTGATCAACTGCAACAGCAGCTACGTCACGAACAACGCAGCCCTGCCGGCTGCCGGTCTTGGCCCCAACAACCCCGATCTTTCTTGTATCGGTGGCGGCCCGGGCGACGGCTTCGGCGAATTCTGGGTCTCGTTCATTGCGACGGACTCCAGTGCGTTCATCTCGACGGCGAACAGCCAGGTTGCTGACACGATCATCGAAGTCTTCACGGACAACGGCACGGTCGTGGTTCCGGATAGCTGCAGCGAAGACATCAGCTCCAGCAACTTCCTCTCGGAAGTCTGCATCCCGACCACGATGGGAACCCAGTACTGGATCCTGGTTGCGTCGTTCGACGCCGCCAGCCAGGGACCGATCACGGTCGATCTCGTTTGCCCGTGCCCCGCGACGTGCGACACATGTCCGGGCGACTTGAATGGCGACACGAAGCTCGACGGTGCCGACATCCAGCAGTTCACACGCTGCTTGATTGGCGCCGAAGGCAATCCGGACCTGTGCGTCTGTGCGGACATGGATGATGACGGCAATGCCGACATCGCCGACGTCGCGCCGTTCGTGACGGCGATCCTCAATGGCGGCTTCTGCGACGGCTTCCCGCTGCAGCTCTGCGAAGGCGGCACCAATGGTCAGACGCCGGACTTCGAGAATGCACTCGGCAGCAGCAGCGTTCCCGCCGACGGTCGCGTTGCTGACAACTTCGACACGCCGACGGGCGGCACCATCACCGAGATCACTTGGTGGGGCGTTTACCTCGGCACTGGTTGTCCGGACACCGCCGACAACTTCACGGTCACGATCCACAACGACGATGGCGCCGGCGTTCCGGGCTCGGTCGTTCAGTCGCTGACTCTCCAGACGCCGACGCGCGTCGCGACGGGTCGCAACCTGCTCGGCATTGCCGATGAGTTCAAGTACACGCTTTCGGGTCTGAGCATCAACCTGGCCCCGGGCTGCTACTGGCTGCACATCGGTAACGAGGGCAGCGCTGCCTGCACATGGTTCTGGTCCACGTCGAACGACGGCGATGCAATCGGCGCGTTTGATCCGGATGGAACGGGTTACCTCCGCGTCGCCGGCACCGATCCGGTTGCCGACGACAACGACACCGCCTGGTGTCTGACGCTCACGATCGGCGACAACTCGACCTGCTTCGTGCCTCCGCCCGCGGACGACAACTGCGTCGACCCGCAGGTGATCACGGACGGAACGACGCTCGTCAATCTGGCTGACGGCACGGACTCCACTCTGGCCGGCTGTCTCACGCCGTTCCCGTTCGGCGACAACATCATCCATGCAGACTTGTTCTTCAGCTACACGGCAAGCTGCACGGGTTCGTTGTTCGTCGATACCTGCGGTACGGCCACGGATACCCGACTTGCGATCTACAACACGGATTGCAACGGCATCCTGGGCGGCGTCCTGCCGATCGAGTGCAATGACGATCACGGCGAAGCCACCGAAGGTGACACGGGCAACACCTGCCCGGATCAGTTCTCGGCATCGCTGTCGATTCCGGTCACGATGGGTGACACGTTCATCATTCGTGTCGGTACGTTCGGTGCGGCCCCGCAGACGGGGACGATCAACCTGAACGTCAACTGTGCACCAGCCGGTGAAGGCGCTTGCTGCGTCGGCGTCACCTGCTCGGATGTCACGGCGGGCGTCACGGAGTGCGACGGCCTCGGCGGTACGTACCTCGGCGACGGCACGTCCTGTGCGACGAGCGTCTGCGGCGGCGCCTGCTGCCTTGAGAATGGCAGCTGCACGGCCGCCATCGATGGCACGGACTGCATCGACAATGTCGCCGGTGGCTTGTTCTACTGGGGCGACGGCGTTGACTGTGCCGACGTGATCAACGCGGGTGCGTGTCCTCCGTTCGTGTCCGGCGAATGCGTTTACCAGCTCGTGCTGTTCGATTCGTTCGGCGACGGCTGGAACGACGGCGGTCCGGCGAACACGCTCGACGTCTTCGTCAACGGCGTATCGGCCTTCGGTGGTCCGGTCACGCTGCCCGACGGCTTCAATGGGTTCATCTTCTTCACGGCGCCTCCGGGAGCAGTGATCACGACGACCTATGCCCCAGGGGACGGTTTCGAGGACGAGAATGCGTGGATCATCTTCGACGCGTACGGCAACGTCACGTGCGAAGATCTGGGCAGCGCCACTGGCCCTGACCAGACAGCGATGCGATCCTGCACCAGCAACGCGTGCAACTAAGCACGCCGCGCTGAGTCGTCAGCCGGACGATTCGTCCGACTGACAAACGTGCTCAACCCGGGTGTCGCCATTCAACACGAATGGCGGCACCCTTTTTTTTTGATCACTGAAGACAGGCCGACGAGCGACGCGCCGGCGGAGCCCCCGCCACAGAGGGTCAACAATTCGTATGTGTTGCACAAAGTCGCTTCGGAAGCGCTACTCAGCGGGAAAGATCAAGCGGGAGGCATTTGAAGAATGTCGTCCGGCGGAGATGGGCGTTGTGCGGACGCCACGTTGAGGAATCGGAGCACGATGATCGCTATGTCAGCAAATGTGCAATCGTGATTTGCGACGCCGGCACGTCTGCGAAGGCGGGGGGGCTTTAGCGCGACTCGCCTGGCTTTTCGGCCTGAACAGCGAGAATCCGCTCAATGTCGTCAACAGTGTACCCTCGATTCACCAGGGTCCTTTTCAACTCGTTTGCCGAATGTTCCGTCCGGGCCTTGTACCAGAAATGGGCGATGACGCCGACGATCGGGACAAGTGCCCCCATGATGATTGCGATCTGCGGCATGCCGAAGATGACGTACCAACCTTCCCACGCGAGCATAGAAGACCCTCCCGAGTCCAAATCGTTGCCGGACCGCCCTATCAGGCTGCCCGTCGAGTTCATGGATGACCGTATTGGGAACCCGACAGCGAATATTGTATCAACGAATAGATTTTTCCCGACACAAGAGTCGGACCAGAATCCGATCTCGCCCCCGAATGAACCGAGGTAACGAGACAGTTATGCAGCAGACCGCGAAATGCAATCGCGAGACACGAGTTCGGAATGGGCGAACTCTGTTCGAGTGCAAATCAGCGACAAATCGATTGGCGGTGAAAAAAGAAAGGCACGCAAAGGCTCGTAAGCCCTTGCATGCCCATCAGTAAGCACCCCCACGGGGACTCGAACCCCGGTCTCCAGGATGAGAACCTGATATCCTAGGCCACTAGACGATGGGGGCCTACGCAGGCCGGCTTTCGCCCGGCCCGACTTAAGGGGGACCCTTTAGTAAAGCAGATTCTGTCGGTTTGGCAAGTCCAATCGATCATCTCGAAACGCCGATAATCCCGTATGAATGAACCTGTCGGTGAAGGCAATCTCGTCGGGCGTCACCTTGACGTGACGGATCTCGACGGCGATCCAGCGGATGCCCATGAGGCTCCGTCGGCGAACGGGGTCCATCGCGTCTGGGTCGGTGTCTACTACGAATGCTGCGCCGCCTATTCGCGCGTCTATCGACGTGCGGATGAGATGTGCTATCGCGGGCGTTGTCCCGAATGCGGTGCTGCCGTGTCTATCCAAGTCGGACCAAAGGGGATTCGAGCGAGAATGCTGATTGCTTCGCCGATCTGACCGGGGTTCCGGCGAACGCGTCGAGTGACTCAGCGTCGATCCCGGCGCGTAAAAAAACGGGATGGGCCCGCCTCGCACTCGAGCCCATCCCTTCACACACAACCGACCCATTCGCATGGGTCAGGCACGTTTGTATCCGATCAGCGAACCACCGCTGCTTCACTGACCGGCGAAATACTGGATCGTCAGCCTCGCTAACGTCTTCGTACGGCCTTCCGTACGTTCAGCCCGCATGTCGAATTCGCATCCCTCGGAATCTGACCGCCTGGCTCGTAGAGACATTCTGCATTCGACGTGCCAAACGTTGACTCGGATGCTCACAAAGAACGCATTGCGTGTAATCTTCGGCTGCTAAGATATTTACGAGCGATGTCCGGATTGTCCGTTTTCCATGGGTGTGCTATCACTTGGGGAAACGCGCTCCGTTTCCCCAATTCTGGGTCTACCCAGTTGGCAAAAGTCCCCATTTCGCGTGACACAGTCCGCGTAAGCCTCATCTCCGTCCGATAGGGCCGGTCCGCGCGTCATCCGGGGTGCCGCAGGCATCTCATCGACGCTGCCGTCGGCCTAGAATGGGTATCCTGCGAACTTTGCGCGTCGAGTCACTTCGGCCCGCGGGATCCGGGGAATCCAGCCAATCACACGGAGGCGGGGGAATACGAAGATGCAAAAGCGTCATGTATTTATTTTGCTCATTGGCCTGGCGATGAGTCTGGGGATGACGACCGACGGTTGCAACACGACCGGCCCCGGTACGTCGTTCGACTTGCGACCGCCGCCCGCCGTTCTGTCGACCACGCCGACTGCGGACTCGAGGTTGCGTCGGATTGAAGTCGACCTTCGAGACTTCCCCGACGCCCACGCGATCAACTGGGCATTCGGTGACGGCAGCACGATGAACAACAAGTCGATCAACGAAGGTCGCGTTGTGTCGCACGAGTTCGTCGACGACGGCACGTTCGTTGTCCAGGCGTATCTGTTCAGCGAGGCCGACATCATCACGAAGGAGCCGCCGAGACTTCTTGCCATCGGCGAATTGCCGATCGAAGTGATCGGAGCGAACCGGAATCCGCTGGCTCGTTTCATCGTTCGAGAGGTCGTCAGTGACGATGGAATCGACGGCGCGCTGGAGCGCGAATTCGTCGGGACCGGCTCAAGCGATCCGGACGGTACGATCGTCGAGTATCGCTGGGACTTCGGCGACGGCGGCGTTGGCGACGGCCAGATCGTGACGCACGTGTTCGAACGCAGCGGGCGTTACCCTGTTCGTCTGAACGTGACGGACAATCGCGGAGGCGAAGCGGTCCAGCTGCAGAGCGTTCTCGTCAATTCCCTGCCAGTGGCAGGGTTCACGTTCGAAGAAGACGCCAACAACGCATTGCGGTTCAATTTCGACGCGGCGACGAGCTCAGACGCCGACGGCGGCATCACGTCGTTCTCGTGGGATTTCGGCGACGATTCCGACACGGCGACAGGACAGCAGGTCTCGCACACGTTTGCAGTTCCCGACAACTACACAGTCACGTTGACAGTGACCGACGAATTCGGCGCGCAGGTTTCGACGTCGCAGCTCGTGGATGTGACAGGCTCCGATCCCTTCGTGCGTTCAGCCGATCCGGCGTTTGGCGAGGTCGACACGTCGATCGATGACGTGTCGATCGACGGTGAGAATTTCGACGATGGTGCGAGCGTGCGGCTCGTGCGCGGGCAGACGACAGTGAACGGCACAAATGTCCGCGTCCAGTCGGCCACGACGCTCCTGGTCGATTTCGACCTTTCCGGCGCCGTCGTCGGCGACTACGAAGTGATTGTTGAGAATCCGGACGGTAATTCCGCGTCGCTGGCTGACGGTTTCCGCATCGTCACGCCCGATCTCGTCCGACTGACGACTTCGTTGGGCGATGTCGTCGTGCAGATGGTGGACGATGCCCCGATCACGACGGAGAACTTCCTGCAATACGTCGAGGACGGTTTCTACGACGGCACGATCTTCCATCGCGTCGTTCCCGATTTCGTCGTGCAGGGCGGCGGGTTCCTGCCGGGAATGATCATGCAGTCGGGCGTCCGCGAGTCGATCAAGAACGAGTTCAGCGCGGGCCGAAGCAATGTTCGAGGGACTGTCGCGATGGCGAAGCTCGGCGGTGATCCGGATTCGGCGACGTCGCAGTTCTTCTTCAACCTTGCGGACAACTCGTCGAACCTCGACAACCAGAACGGCGGATTCACGGTATTCGCCAATGTCATTGAAGGGTTGGACGTGGTCGATGCGATCAGCATGGTTCCCCTGAACGGCGAGACGCCCGTCGATGACGTCCTGTTGATCAGCGCCGTGCGCGAATAGTCCTTGCGCCCGTCGGAACCGGGAGTTCCATCAGCCGTCATCCATTCCGTTTGTCGTCGGAGGGGATATTCGTCCGCCTGATTTCCGTCGACAAGGTCAATGTCGGGGCTAGGATATGGAATAGGCTTCATGGATACGACGCTTTCGGATGAACAACTCCTGCAACGCGCCCGGCACGGCGACAAGTCGGCATTGGGCGATCTGCTGTTGCGCCACGGACCTCACGTTCGCGAGCGACTTCAGATCAACTCGCGTTGGCGCGCCGTGCTGGAGCCCAACGACATCATGCAGGTCACGTACTTCGAGGCATTCGAGCAGATCAGTCGATTCACGGGGACGGCAACGTCGTTCCCGCGCTGGCTGAAGCGGATCGCCGACAACAACCTCCGTGATGCAATTCAGTTTCTGGATCGTGCAAAGCGGCCTCCGCCCGACCGCCGCGTCGTATCCTCAGAAACGGGCGACGGCGTCGCAATGCTCTACGAGTTGATTGAAGAAGGCGGAGTGAGTCCTTCGCGTCAGGCCGGCATGCATGAAATCCGGCAGGTACTGGAGGACGAAATCGACCGGCTTCCGGATGACTATCAACGCGTGATTCGTCGGTTGTTCCTGGAAGGAAAGAGCGTGAGCGACGTTGCCGAGGAAATGGGGCGGACGTCTGGCGCGATTCACCTCCTGAGAATTCGCGCCGTCAAGCGCCTCGGCGAGATGCTCGGCTCAGGTTCAAGATTCTTCAGCCATCACTGATAGCCAAGTGGATCTCGAACGAATGCTGAGTCCGTTGGCCAACAGAACAATCCAAGCGCCCGCCACGCGGCGCTCGCCATTGTGATTCGATGCATGACACACCGCCATCCAAGTCTGATGCCAACCTGATCGCCGATGTCATTCGGCAGGTCCAGGCTGTGGACAACCGCGCGCGCGGCGGCCTTGAAGAACTCGGCGGCTACCAGATTCTCGGCGTCCTCGGGCAGGGGGGCATGGGGATCGTCTATCGCGCCCGCCAGAAAAATCCAAGGCGCGACGTCGCGCTGAAAGTGCTGCGATCGGGGCTCGTGACGGGCGAGTTGATGCGCCGCTTTGAGAAGGAAGCGCAGGTTCTTGGCCGATTGCATCACATCGGCATCGCCCAGATCTACGAGGCCGGCGCCGCAGACGCAGGACTCGGACTCCAGCCGTTCTTCGCATTGGAACTCGTCGAGGGCCTGCCCGTTACGGATCATTGCGAAGTCCATAAGCTGGGTGTTCGCGAGCGGATTGCACTGCTCGTCCGGATCTGCGATGCCGTCGACCACGCCCATCAGAACAACGTCATTCATCGCGACCTGAAGCCCAGCAATATTCTTGTCGATCCGACCGGGCAGCCGAAAGTGCTGGATTTCGGCGTCGCGCGCGTCACGGATGCCGACGTGCATGCGGCGACGATGCGCACCGAGGCGCGCAAATTGATCGGAACGCTGCCCTACATGAGCCCGGAACAGGTTCGGGGAGACTCGCGAAAGATCGACGCCCGATCGGATGTCTATGCGTTGGGTGTCCTCGCCTATCGCATATTGACGGGGCGCTACCCGTTTCATGTCTCGAAAACCTCGATTCCCGAGGCGATTCGCGCGATCCAGGAAGACGAACCAACGCGACTGAGTCTTGTCGACCGGACGTTTCGAGGCGATGTCGAGACGATCGTCCTCAAGGCGATGGATAAGGATCACACGCGACGATACGCCTCGTGCGCCGAATTGTCCGCGGACCTTCGGCGATTTCTCGACCACGAGCCGATTCATGCACGGCCGGCCGATGCAATCTACCGATTTCGAAAATTCGCGAGACGAAACCGTGCGCTCGTGGTCGGTACGACGAGCGTGTTCGCGGCCCTCTCGATCGGTCTGCTGCTAACCGCGATTGCCTTCAAAGTGGCGGAGCGCCGACTGTCGGATTTCCGTCGGCTGGCCGATGCGCGCGAAATCGAACAGCTCAAGGCCGAGGCCCGTCGTCTCTGGCCGGCGAATCCCGCGAATATTTATGCGATGCAGGACTGGATCGAACGTGCGGCGCCGTTTCGGGAGCGGCAAGTGATCTATCGAAACCAATTGGCTCGGCTCCACGAGAAGGCGATCGAAACGAACCTGGTCAAGCAGCTCGACCTGACGGGCATCCGCCTGACGGAGGAACTGCTCGAAGTGCGAACGCGAATTGCCGACTTGGAATCGCAACTCAAACAGATGAAACAGTCCGAGGACAACCGAGATCCCGAGAAGATGAAGGCGATGGACGCGGCGCTGAGAAAACTCAGCATCGAGGAACAAGCCATACTTCGCTCGATTCCGCGCGAGCACATCTGCAAATTCGCCGATCCTGCGGATGCCCTCCAGCACGATGTTCTCGTCGACCTGGTTCGAAAGCTCGAGGATTTTTTCGACACCAACAACGGCACCTTTACGGACATGCAGCGGCGCCTGCGCGAAGCCAGGCATGTCTATAGCGAGTCCATCGACAAGCACATAAGCGAGTGGAATGCTGCGATCGAGGCGATTCGATCGACCGAGCGGTTTCCGATGTATCGTGGGATGCAGATGGCTCGTCAGATCGGGCTCATTCCCCTCGGTCCCGATCCGCAATCAGGTCTTTACGAATTCGTGGACGTTCAAACTGGAAGCGTCCCCGCGCGAGGCGCGGACGGCAGGTTGGAAATCAAGGGAGACACCGGCGTCGTTTTCGTCCTGATACCGCCCGGGGACGCCGTGATCGGCGCCTCGCGCAAGGGTAACGAGAGCGAGTTCGCAAGTCTGCATGTCGATCCGATGGCAGGGGATGACGAACAGCCCGTGCACGTGATTCCGCTCGCCGCGTTCCTGTTGTCCAAGTATGAAATGACGCAGGGGCAGTGGAAGCGCGCGACGACATCGAACCCGAGTCAACTTCAATCAGATGACGGCGCGAGCGGTGAAATGATGCGGCACCCTGTTGAGAACGTGTCGTGGGAAAATGCAGCCGAAGTGCTGTGGCGACGCGGCATGGCGTTGCCAACGGAAGCGCAATGGGAATACGCGGCTCGGGCTGGAACATCGACGCCCTGGTGGACCGGGGCGACGCCGGATTCGCTTGCAGGGGCCGCCAATCTGGCCGATCGCGCCTACCACGAACGCGGCGGACCTGTGTATGCGGACGCCGAAATGTCGATCGACGACGGTTATGCGGCCACCCACGCCCCCGTCGGCCAGTTTCGCGCCAATCCCTTCGGTCTGCACGACATCCTCGGCAATGTCGCCGAGTGGTGCTACGACGCGTACGGCAGTTACGCACTGCCGACGCGCGGTCTGACAGGCAGACGGGAGTCAGGTCGCGGAGAATCCGGCTATCGAGTCGATCGCGGCGGGTCGTTTGAGGATGGCCCCGGCAGCCTCAGGTGCTCGGCGCGCGGCCATGCTGCCATCGAGTATCGCGCGGGCACGCTGGGAGTTCGCCCGACTCGCGAACTGGTCCTGCGCTGACTGTCACGCAGTGCCGTGAGGCGCGCTAATACAGCATCTTGCCCGGAAAAAACTCAAGCGGCATGTCGGCAGGTCGGGGCGTCGCCGGACCGAATCCGGGCAGCACCATCACTTCGACCAGCGCCTTTTCGGCGTCTGTCGTTTCGATGCGGATGACTTCACCGTAGGCGGGCGGAAGATAGTTGCCCGACGGCAGTACCACTTCGATGACTGAATTGTTCGGGCTCGCCGGATCGGGCGGCAGCAGCGTCACTTGATAATCCTTTGTGCTGCATGCGATGGACGTGACTTTGACCGGCGTGTCGCCGTGGTTCTTGATCGTGATTGTGCGTGTCTTCGATGGGGCGTTCGTCATATTGGCGACGATCTTGGGCGGTGAAATCTCGATTCGCTCCGGCAGCCTCGCGTAGATCGGAATCGACCACGTCGGGCGCTCCGGGACATTCGTCTCGAATCGAATCAAGCCGTTGTTGTAGCCCGTGACCCAGGGCGGCGATCCGACGAGCGTCAGTTCGAACGTTTCGCCCGGCGTGATTTCCCGCAGCGTCGCTTCGTAGCGACCGCCCATCATCGGCAACATTCGCAGCTGCAGGGGCGAATGACCGGAAGTGTTCTGGAGCCTCAGCACCCGGAAGAGCGTTTCCTTTTCCAAAATGTCCTCGAAGTTCGCCTTTCGAGTGTGGATCGCCTGAAGACCGGCCGAGTCATTCGGATCGAGGCGGCCGTCGGCGATGATGTCGATGGAGCAGACGTGCTTGACGCGACCTTTCATGTAGAGCGTCCACTCAGGCTTGAGCGGGTCATTGAAGGTCACTTTCAAGTCTCGTGCGACGTCGCCTTCCGTATTCTTCGTCGTGAGGATGTACGGCACGACGCCTTCTTCGCCGGGCTGCACAACTTTCGTGTATTCGCCCGCGGAGGAACAACTGCAATGGGCCTTGGGGGGGCTGACGATCATGAGCGGTTCGGTTCCGACGTTCTTGAATCGGAAGTCGTGCGTGACCGTCGTGTCGACCCAGATCAGACCGAAGTCGTAAACGGAGGGTTCCAGCGCCTGCCAGCTGGGACCCTGGACGCGGTTCTCGACGACGGGCGGAGTTGGCTTAGCCGTTGGCTTGGCCGGTTCCGCGGCCGTCTTCGCAGGCGTCGCTTCCGGTTTGGCGGGCGTCGCGGAAGTGTGCTTCGCGTCCGCCGGCTTGTTCGAATTTTCCGTTGACGGCTTGTCGCTTGTTGTCGAGCTGTCTTTCGCGGGCGAGCTGTCACATCCCGATGCGACCAGGACGCACAATGCGACCAGTGCCGTGATCCATTGGCGAGTCAGAGTTGTATTCACGAATCTTCCCCAGTTCATATGCACGAATTCGCGTCAGGCGCGCACCTTGGAGCGCGTCGACTTCTTCTTTGTTGCGGCGCGGGACTTCGATGCCGGCCGTTTCGATGTTGTTGACGTTTTCTTCGTCCCGGCCGATCGCTTCGCCGCCGCTTTCGTCTTCGTTTTCTTCTTGTGGTTCAACCCCAGGCTGCGCGCACGCGTCGCCGCGAGCGGTGCATGCTTGAGCGCCTCGCGAATGATCTTGACGGCCAGATCGGCCTCGGATTCAGCCTCAAAGCTGAACATACCGGTATATTCATTCCGAACGACCTGTGCGATGAAGAAGTTGATGTTGATGCCCGCCTCCGCCAGGGCCGAGGCGATCTGGCGCCCCAGGCCGACGCGATTCTCGCCGGAGATGGCGACGCACGGGAATCCCGACTTTCGATAGCCGGCGCGTCGGGCCGCCCGCTGCGAAGCGGCGCCGTCCACCGGAAAGACCTCGATCGTCGCGCCGGCCTTGTCCGGATGGCTGTAACCCATCACGAGATCCAGATTGACGTTGCCTTCGGCGAGAGGGCTCAACGAGGCGGCAAGGGAGCCGGGCGTGTTCGACGTCTGCGTGTTCCAAAGGGTTGCCCGCTTCACGGTGACGGCCATGGTTCGATCCTCCGTTGATTTTCGGGAACGTATGGGGAGTATCGTCGTCGCGCGACGCCGGAGCGTGCGGCGGGTCGATATCCTATGAATGTGCGCGTCCTCTCAAGGCGTCCATTCTACCTTCTCTTGACGTTTCTGGCGAGTTTTTTTCAACTCGACGTGGCTACGCGAGTAACCGGAACGTCACGAGGAGCGATACGCCGATCGCGAGCATTCCGCTCAGAATCATGATACACAGTTTGATGGACGCAAACGGGATCTGCTTGAGTTCGGGGCAGCGAATCGTCTTATACACCAGGCTTACGCTCAGGATCAGCGGCGCCAGCATCAGAAGCCGGCCGACGCCTCGTATCTCGATCGGAAGGACGAACAGATCGTAAAGCCACGTCATGATCGTGCCGCCTTTCTTATCAGCGCCGGCGCGCGAGGCCGAGCCGCCGTATGAAGGTGCTCGACGCGCGCGAGGACATCCAGGATCACCAGCAGGTTGAGCAGGCCCGCGACGCCGGCGTAGATGACGCCGATGTCGCCCGACGGCCATGGCGCCCGGTAGTTCAGGCTCGCGTCTTTCCTCTCTTTTTCGCGGAGCATTTTGCTCGCCTTGAGCGCGATCAGGGATTGCGGCCCCATGCACAGCTCGGCAGCGATCCACGGGCCGTTCTCTCGCTCGGAGACAACCGTGCGAACGCCGCCGACGGCGACGCCCGCCCAGAATGTCGTCGTCACCACGATGAACAGGATAATCGCCCGCGGTCTATCGCCGATCCACCAGTGGCCAAGGCCCGGCATCAGCCAGGCGAGCAATGCCGCCAGCGGTGCGGACGGAAGAGACTCCTTGGTTTGACTGCGTTTTGCCACTCAATTCGCTTTCGTGCTGCGGATGGGTCCGGGACGTCAGCCCATTGAACAGGGGCCCGCCATGTCGCCGCATCGACCGCAACCGCCGGTGGGCAATGGACTGGATTTCGCCGAGCGGCCCTCGCTGGATCTCGCGGCGAAGACGCTGAACTGGCGCGTGATTTGATTGCCGCCGCATGCCGGACAGCGCAATGCGGATTCATCCTTGGAATTGCGAACCAGTTCCTCGAAGGCCTTGTCGCATGCATCGCAATGGAATTCATGAATCGGCATGATGAATACCTGAAAAACGCATCCTGAATCCGGATCTTTCGTCAACGTCCAGTATAGAGGGGCGGGCCTGCGGCAACAATTCCCGATATCCGCATCGCGAACGGGATGCGTGAGCCGGATTCATCGCCGCCGTGGACATGCATGCCGCCATGGCTAGGATAGGCCTGGACACGCAAACGCGAGGAAAATCCATGGCTGCGGCGAGACCTTTCAAATTAATGGCGTCGATTCTGGCTGGGGATGCGTTAAATCTCCTGGATGCGATCCGGATGGCGGAGACCGCCGGCGCCGACTGGATTTCACTCGACGTCTCCGATGGTCATTTCGTCCCCACGATCAGCTTCGGCGAGGAAGTCGTGCGCCGCAGCTGCCAGGAGACGAAACTCCCCGTCGAAGTCCACCTGATGGTCAGCCGCCCCGACGACTGGATCGAGCGGATGGACGGCTGCGGCCATCATCAGATGCTCTTCCATCTCGAAGCCAGCCAGCGGGCGATGGGCGTCGTCAATGCGATCCGGAAGAAGGGCGTTCGACCCGGCGTCGCCATCAATCCCGAGACGCCGGCCGAAGCCCTGATCACGCTTCTGCCATACATCGACAGCGTCTGCATGATGGGCATCGCCCCCGGATTCGCCGGACAGAAACTGCTCGACTATACGTTTACGAAGTGTGCTCGCCTGCGCGAATTGATTGATTCGACAGGCAGCAAGGCGACGATCACGATCGACGGGGGCGTCAAGGCGCACAACGCCAGGCAACTCGTCGAGGCCGGCGCCGATGTGCTCGTCGTGTCGTCGGGCCTGTACGGCAGCGAGAACCCCGCGGAAAGCCTCAACGAAATTCGCCGGATCGTCTCCGGCGACTGATGCATCTCATTCGAGAAAAAAGAGACAATCGCGACAACGCCGCATGCGGCGTTGTCGCGATTGCGTTTGCTCCCGGGGTTTGAGTAAGAGGACTTGGGGAAGGGAGCAGGGACTCGGAATCTTGAAATGGACGTGAGTCACATCCAATAGATGTGTCGTCGCAGATCGGCGGTCCTTGCAGCGTCATTCATTTTTTTTCTGGGAATTCTCGGCGTCGCGCAAGGTGCGGGCGAGGCGATCCCGGGCATCGGCAGGGAGGCCGGCGTCCACCGCCGGCGTGGCGCTCGATTCGTCGCGCAGATGCGCGATCGCCTCGTCCAGAATACGGATCTGATTCGCGGCGATCCGGCAGGACTTGCAGACGAGCTGATGCGCGGACATGGCGACGCGCTCGACGCGCGTCAGCGGCTCGAGGGCCTGTTGGGATCGAAGCCGGTCGGCTTCTTCACAACGGAGCGTCAGGATGTACCAGAGCTTGCCGAACATTATCCGCGTTTCGATCGTTCCTCGTCATTTCCAAACCAGCGCCGGCCCAGACAAACGCGCAGCCGCAGCTTCGCGCGATGCACGAGCGTCCAGAGATTCGTCGAACTGACATCCAGACACTTGCAAACTTCGTCGGACGGCACGTCATCCAGCACACGAAGGCAGAAGGCCTCGCGCATCGGACTCGGCAGTGCGCCGACGCATTCGCCGAGTATCCGCTGAAATTCCTCGGATTCCAGCGTCGATCCCGCCACGTGCCAATCGTCTGGACGCCGGATCCAAATGCCGTCGTCAAAAAGCGATTCCTGGTTCGAATCCACCGAGACCGACCGCTCTCTGTCTTTTCGCCGTTTTCGCAGCAGGTCGATGAGCTTGTATCGCAATATTCCAATCAACCACGTGCGTTCGCTGGACCGGCCGTCAAACGTCGAGCGGGCCGCCAACGCAGCCAGCATTGCCTCCTGAACGGCATCCTCCGCCAGTTCGGCGGATGAGATTCGCAATAGTGCGAATCGATACATCGCGTCGCCATGCAGTTCCACCCATCGGGCCGGATCGGACAATCCTCGCGCGGCGTCGGATGCCTTGTCGGCATCGCGCGCGGAAATGCCCGTTTTCCGGCGTGTCCCGTCCCGATTGTCGATCGCTGGTTCGCTCACGGCGTTACATTCTGCAAGTTGATTGTAATCACGCCCTGCGGATTTCGCGTCGCCGAATGGAACGCCAGCCCGAGAATTTCGACCGAAAATCGCTGCAATCAGGCATCCGTTGTTCACTCCGACAACCGCGAGGGGGCGCGCCGCGGCCTCATTGGTCCCGTGCATTCTTGCGGATTCCATGAAAAAGGCCCCCTCTCGCAGTCATGCGAAAGGGGGCCGTTTGACCGATTGAGCGTGGGAATGTCTTGCTCGACTAGCGCTGCGTTCGTCGCTTTCGGCGGACGCGACGCTTCATGCCGATGATCCCCACGAATGTGCCGATCGCGCTGACGACAACGCATGGACCGCACAACGGAATGCCGAACAACGTCTGGAATAGGAAAAAGACAGGGAAGCAACCCGTGTCCGGCGTCGTTTGCGGCTCCGGCTCGGTATTGTCGTTTCCGTTGTCATTCGAGTTCCCGTTGTCATTGGAATTGTCGTTGGCGTTGTTATTGCCATTCGTGTTGCTGTTGTCGTTGGGTTGCGGATTCGGCGTCGGAGTCGTGCAACTCGCATTCGCACACGTCGTACCGTCACCCTGATAGGTGCCGCTGCAATTGGCCTGCTCCACTTCCGTACAGGAGCCGTCCCCGGCGCAGCAGGCGCCGATCGTCGGCTGCGTCTGGGGACATTCTGTCGACGCACAATCCGAACCGAATCCCTGCCAGCTTCCACTCGCTGCGGTACATTCGGAGTCCGTCATCTCCAGGCACGATCCATCACCGAAACAGCAGGCGGCGGCGGGCTGAGCGCACTGCGCCGTGGCGCAATCCGATCCGGCGCCCTGCCACATGCCGCCGTCTGCCTCGCAACTCGCGAGCGTCGCGCTCGCGCATGTTCCGTTTTCCAGACAACACGCCGCGACGACCGGTACGCACACGGTCGTTGCACACTCACTGCCGTATCCCTGCCACACGCCGCCGCCGTTCGTGCAATCCGCATCCGTCACCTCGGCGCACGTCCCGTCGACATAACAGCATGCGGCTGAAGGTTGGGGACACGTCACGCCCATACAGTCGCTGCCGTAGCCCTGCCATTTGCCGCTGCCGGCGCCACAGCTCGTTTCGGTCTGCATTTCGCAGTCACCGTTCGGCAGGCAGCAGGCCGCAACCGGCTGCGGGCAATCCGCCGTCATACAATCCGAGCCGGCGCCTTGCCACGTACCGCCGTTCGTCGCGCACTCGTCGGCCGTCGCGCTTTCGCACGAACCGTCGTCATAGCAGCAGGCCGCGACGGGCTGCGGACACATGACGTTCGCGCACATCGTCGATGCACCGTCCCACGTGCCGCCGTCCGTCGAACAGCTCGCCTCCGTGACCTCATCACAGGTGCCGTTCGGCAGGCAGCACGCACCGATCAGACAATTGATGCCCGTGCAATCCGTTCCATCGCCGAAGTACGTCTCTCCCGCGGCGACGCAGTTCACGCCCAGAGCGATTTCGCACAGCCCGTCGTCGCGGCAGCAGGCGCCGACGGCGCCGCAGTCGATGTTGGAACAAAGCGATTCGTCGCCGCCGAAACGGCCGCCCATTTCCCGACATGCAAGAATCGTGACGGCATCGGTGCACACGTCGTCGAGACAGCACGCGCCTCGGAACAGGCCGCAATCCGCGTTTTGTGCGATGTTCGGCTGGCCGGGCGTCGCGCAGCGACGGCTGAAGTCCGCGGCGCTGTTGTTCGTATCGACGCCGTCGGGGTATCGAGACAGTCCAAGCTCGAAAACAGCTGGATCCGACAACGACAGGCCGTCGCCTTCGTTCCAGGGGGCCGCAACCTGACCCTCGTAGCTCAGTGCGTCAATGACGTCGAATCCGCGCACAGGAACGCTTCGAATGATCGCCACCGCATCCGGCGCACCGTTCTGGATCATGTCCGTGTCCGGCGATGCATCGAGATCGCAGTTCGGCACCGTCGCGTTGTTCGCGCAGATGACGAAGTAATCCCCCGCGGCCAGGTCGACGTTCGGCAGTTCGATCGTTCGATAGATCGCACCGCCGTCGCCGTCGATAAGCACCACGGCGAACGGATCCAGGTTCAACGGTCCGGCTCCCGTGTTCTTCAATTCGATAAACTCGGCCCGGTCCGGAATCGTCTCCTGATCGTAATCGATCTCATTGATGACGAGCGTCGGATGGCAGTTGGCCGCGCCGCAGTCGACGCCGTCGCCCTGATAGCTGCCGAGGGCGATCGTCTCGCAGGAGAGTTCGGACATGCTGACGCAGTCGCCGTTCGTCAGGCAGCACGCGCCGTCTGTCTGCGCTCGAGCGATCCCCGAGGCGGAAAGCACGAGGCAGATCGTGATGAGGACAAGAGAGATTGCCGGAGTGGGGCGTTTCGTACGAACCGAGGCGTTCATGAAGCGTTCCTTGTGATGAGACAGTTGCTTTGGATTTCGTCAGTGCGCGCAGGCGCGAATGCACGTGTGTACAAAGTCCCGGCGATTCGATTGTCAGCTTGAAGTTCTGCTTCACACGGCGAGTGCTGAGCGGAATCGGCCCTTTTTTCGATAGTACAAGCGTATCACGACCGATCCGCGTTGCAACACGAAACGCGTCCGATTCGCCAAGATCAGTACTGAAAAAGCCGATGCAAAGCGCAGTAAATGCCGAACTGACCGATAAGCGCGCAACGCTCAACATGCGGTCGCGCAAATGCGACACAGTGCCTCGCAGAAGGCACACGAGAGATTTCAGCATGTAATTCAGTTCGTATTTGCGATTGTGATGTCGCCTGCCCCGCCGCGTAGTGGTCGAGCGCTTCGCTAATCCCCAAACCGCCGGCGCCGTCCGACTGGATTGACGCCTATCAATCGCTACACCGCACTCCGCGACTTGCCGCGCGAGCGCGCCCGATTGTCCAGCCACGTCTTCAATGTCGTCGCGCCGAGAATGATCGCACCGCCGACGATCGACCACGCGTGCGGCGACTCCCGCTGGAACGCATACGTCCAGATCGGATTCAGCACCGGCTCGATCAACAGCAGAATGACCGCTTCAAATGCCGGTACGTGCGCGACTGCCCGCGTGAGGAGAATGTAGGCGAGCGCTATCTGGAAGATGCCCAGGTAGCCGATAAGCGCTCCGTCGAGCGGCTTGAAATGCGCGACAGGGAATGCAAACGCCGCGCAGGCGCCGAACGCCATCAGGTTGCCGATCACGATCGCCGGCGCCGCGGCGTTGCGTTCGCCGCTGTCCTTTCGCAGGAGCCGCAGCCCCATGATCGTGCCCGCCCAGGCGAGACCGCTGAGGACGGCGATCAGGTTGCCGTCGCGGATGTTCGGCGCCGTCTCCTGGTCTCGTTCTCCCGCGTAGAAGAAGAGCAACATGCCGACGATCATTAGGGCGATGATGCCGAAGTCGCGCTTCTGAATCTGTTCGCGCAGAACGAACGGGCTCAACAGCAGCACATAGAGCGGCGCCGTGTCCTGAAGGAAAATTGCGTTGGCCGACGTCGTCAGCTTGTTGGCGACGACGAACATCACCATCGTCGCACCATAGAACGCCCCGACGATCGCGGCGCGCCGCGTCCAGCCCGATCGCGCAGCGCGAACGGCCATGAAGATAAAACCGGCGGCGATCAGCGAACGAAAGCCGGCGATTTGCCACGGCGACAGCGAACACGCCTTGATCGCGGCCCCGCCCGTCGAAAAGAGCAGGGCGGCGGCGACGATCTCCAGCCGCGGACGCAGTTCGCCAAGTACAGGTTTCGTGTCGATGTTCAGTGCTCCGAGAAATGCCTGGTTGTTTGCACGATGCGTATTGATTCAATGCGCGACCAGCGTGTTTTGGGTCTGGATGGCCCATCGCTTCAGCGGTGGGGGCGCGATGATGGCGTCGCGCACCATCGCTGCAATCTGTCGCCGGATTCGACTCTCTGAGTGCACCGGTTCATCGCATGATCGTGACCCCAGCCTTGGAATCGTCGGCCTCCCGTCCAACCGGTTCTTCCAATTCGATCGCAAACAACACGACGTCTGATGCCGGTACGTCGCCCGAGACCAGCTCGATCGTGCCGGGGCCGATCATGCGCCAACCCGCTTGGTCAGGATCGAGCACACCGGGTTTCAGCTGCTCCATGAACTCAAAGGAATTGCTCTTGATTGCAGGCAAGTGTTCGTTGTTGAGTTCCGTGTGTCCTCTCCCCTGCACGACCCTTGGATGGGCAGCCAGTGGATGCGTCAGACTGATTCGTACGACGAAGTTACGATTTCCCGTCGATGGTTCGGCATGCCAGGATGAACTGATGCGCACAACCTGAACGCGCCGCGTCGGATCGAACCCTAGCGCCTCGATGCCGTCGTCGCCGGAGAGACACTCCTGCTCGATCCCGATGATGTTCGTGGCGTCGTGCTGCGAATTCGCAGTCGGTTCGGTATCCTCGAAGCACCCGAAAGAAGTTCGCTCTTCACCCGCGAAAATCCGGACGACGATCTCGTCGCGGCGCGACCCGTCCGTCCGCTTCCCCAACACGTTCATCGTCTTGTCATCAACGTGCATCATCGGAATGATCGCACCCGCCCGCGCGAACAATGGCAGCGTGAAAATGCCATCCGGGCGCGTCGGGTCGATGGCGACGTCTCGCCCCTTGTCGCCCGCATACAGCTTGCCCGTTTCAAAATCGTACCAGTCGCCCGCCGGCAGATAGACGCTCTGCCGCCGCTCGCCGGCTTTCACATCCGTCGCCATCATCAAGTCGCGACCGATCATCTTCTGATCGGCGATTTCGCGCACGCGATCGTCATTCTGGTAGTAATAGACAAGCGGCGGAAAGACCGGCGCACCCTCGACGGATGCCATGCAGGCCAGCGAATGCAGATAGGGCGTCAGCGCGTATCGCCGTCTCAGGTTGAACAAGTTGCTCTTCAAGTCGCCCACGCGATCCGGCGCCGTCTGGTACTTGTTTTCCGTGTTCGACGTGTGCGGCCGCAACGGCACATCCAGCAGGCACGAGTGCGCGAACCAGCGCGTGTACATCTCGCTCTCGTCGTCGCCCATCAGGCTGTCGCGACGGAAGCCGCCGACATCCGAGCCAAAATAATCGATGCCGCTCATGCTCACGTGCATCTGCACGTTCAGATGCGCCGCCAGGCTGGGCAGATTCGAGCCGATGTCTCCCGACCACATGCTCGCGCCAAAGCGCTGAATCCCCGACGTCCCCGAGCGCGACATGATGAATGGCGGCTGTTCGTGACCGTTTCGCTTGTAGCCGCGCGCGATGCTCTCGGCCCAGCGGAAGTTGAACAGGTTGTGCGCATCGGCATGCTTGTGGCTCCCATCCACTGCCGTGTTCATGTACCAGAAGTCTTTGCGATAGGCCTCAGGCTCGCCGAGATCCGTCCAATGGCCCATCACGCCGGCCTCGACCAGCGGCTCGCGCTTCCAGTCGTGCCAGAAGTCAGCGCCGGCTTTGTTCGTCCAGTCGATCATGCCGCCGTCTCCCCACCAGCTGTCGATCCTTGCGGGCTTCTCGCCCGACTCATCGCGCACGAGATAGCCCTTCGACGCCAACGTCTCGTATTCCGGCAAGCGATGATCGACGTACGATTCTTCAATCACCATGATGCCGACGCCTTCGTCGTCGCGCAGTTTCGCCATTTTCTTCGCGGGTTCGGGGAACTTGTCCTCGTCCCACGTCAGCGAGCCCATCTGCTTGCCCTTGTAGTCGTCCTGAATGTCGCCGAACCATTGCAAATCCAGCACGAAACCATCGATCGGAAATCGGTTCTCGCGAAGCGTCCGCAGCTTGTCGTCCAGTTCGGCCCAATCGTTGAACCCGTATTCGCTCAGCCAGAAACCGAACATCTTCTTCGGCGGAACAGGCGGCCGGCCGACGAGTTCCATGTACTGTTCGCGCAGGCTCGGCAGATCATCGCCGCCGATCACGAACCATCGCAGTGGCTCGCTTCGCTTCGGCACCGTCAGCGTCCACGTCCGTCCGCCGTTCGCATTCGCTGCGTCCGCCTTCGTGAAGTCCCACGTTTGCGGCGCCGTGTCGTCGACGAAGATCGCGAAGTTCGCGTTGTCGTCACCGACGCAGTAGAGAATCGGAAACTGCGCATTGCCGACGTATCCGCCGTGAAACTGCACGAGCATGTTGCCGAATTCACAGCCGGGCGTGCGCATGCGACCGCCGAGATCCCCGTTGACTTCGCCGGGCTTATCGAACTGCTCGCCGAGACCGTAGAAGTTCTCGATGACGTTGGAGGTGAATGTGAGGCGCACACGACCGTCATCGAGTCGTTGCGGATTGATCGTTGCCAGCGTCATTTCCACTTGGTTGGCGTCGGCAATGCGGTGGACCAGGATGCCAAACGCGTCGCTGAACGTTGCACACGTATTGTCTTCCGGAAAGCCGTGTTTCTCGCGAATCTCTTGCTCGCATATATCCTTCGGATCGGCAATCATCGGCGAAAAGCGCAATGTTCCGGGGCGAGCCATCGTGTTATCTGTCCGGTCCAGGCCGACACCAAAATCTTCAGGCCGGCCGAATTCGCAATAGACGAGTTGCTGTGATGCATCGACGATGAAAAGTGCTGCATCCTGCTCCGGCAGCGTTTTCAGGGATCGATCGCCTTTGACATGGTGCTGCTGACTGCATCCGAGGAAGCCGGTCCACGTCAACATCGCCGCCAGCGACAGGCACGCGGCCCCGTGAATTCGAGTTCGAAGTTTCGTTGTGTTCCGCAGGCTGACAAGCGAGAATAGCATTAGTTCACACCTCGTTCGGGTTTCGGTTCCTGACCGAGCGCTCGTGGATGGGAAGTAGAATAGGCGATTCGCACGATTGCGACCATGTTGAAACGTGACACCACTTTCCGTCGGGCTCTTCGCGTCGTGTCGGCGTGCTTGACGATCGCCATCTGCCTCGCCGCCTCATGCCCGCCCGACAACGCCGACCTCCTGCCGCGCACGACGTCGGATGCGTTTTCGACCGACGGCTTCACACTCGTCACGCGGCTCGTTCACATCTCCGATACCCATGTCGTTGACGAGGAATCACCCGCGCGCTTCCCCGCCGCCGCCGACATCACGCGCAGCGCGTGGCGGCCCTACGAGTCCTACTCGATGCAACTGGTCGACGGGATCATTCGCCAGATCAATCGCATTCATGCGTCCGGCCGCACGATCGACTTCGTCGTCAATACCGGCGACGCCTGCGACAACTCTCAGCGCAACGAACTCGCCTGGCTGCTCACGCTGTTCGACGGCGGTCCGATCAACCCCTTGACGGGCATCGACGATCGACTTCCTTGGCAGAAGCCCGAACCGCTGCTCGACCCGCACGCGGTGTTCGAGGCACAAGGCATGTATCAGAACGGCGTGCACGGCGACGCCTCGAATATCCCCTGGTACGTCGTCTTCGGGAATCACGACTCCTTCGCCATCGGTCTCTTTCCGATCTTCCAGGGCCCCGACGGCGTTCGAGGCGCGCCATTGCCGGGGCGAGGCCTCGGCGCGCCGCTGCTGCCGACGGATCTGAAGCCGACGGCCGCACTGGCGAACGGCAACGTCACGCCCGGAATGCCCGGCCCGCCGAACCTGTTCGAGATTCCCCGATTCGTGTTTCCGAATCCCGATCGCGAGTATTTCGACAAGCGCGAGTTCATCGCCGCCATGTTCACGGCGAAAACGGGGCCCTCTGGTCACGGTTTCACGGACCCGGTATTCGGCGAGAGCTGGTGGAGCCAGACGCCCGTCGCCGGCGTGCGCCTCATCGGTCTCGACACCTGTGATCCGGCGCATCGCATCCCCGGCTTTCTTTATGTCGATGGATCGATCTCGGAGCGACAGCGAACCTGGCTGGAAAATGAACTGACAAGAGCCGACGCGGCGAACGAAATCGCCATCGTCTGCTCGCATCATCCAAGCCAGGCGCTGCGAGAAATTTATGGCTCATCGTTACTGCCCGACGATCTGCATGCATTGTTGAATGCACATCCAAGCGTCGCGCTGCATCTTTCCGGGCACGAGCATCGCCATCGTGTCGCCGATCGCGGGAATTACGTCGAGATCGAAACCTGCGCAACGATCGACCCGCCGCAGGAAGGTCGCGTCATTGAGATCTATCGCAACGATACGACGAATGAGATCGCCATCGCGTACGACGTCTTCTCGCACATCGATGACGCGCTGCCGCCCGTCGGCGACGATCTGCTGCGACCATTGCGCGTCGAGGCGAAGACAATCGCCGACAACGACAAGAACGCAGCCGCCCGACAGCGCGAACGCGACCCGACCGGCGCCGACCCGCGCGGTCGCCCCACAGATCGCAGAAATGTCATCAAACTGGCACGATAGACCCGACGGCGGGTGGCGGGTGGCCCACGGCTTCAGCCGTGAGGTCGCGACGATGGGACTTGCGCAAAGCCGGCCCGGGTGGCCCGCGGCTTCAGCCGTGGGGGCGCGACGATGGGACTGACCCATGGCTCAAAGTCGCGAGGGGCCGATGCGGCCGCTAGAAGTCTCAAATTTCAAATATCGAATTTCAAATTCCAGACCTCCAATTCAGAATCTCAAATATCGAGTCTCAAATCTCAAGTCTCAAGTCTCAAGTCTCAAGTCTCAAATCTCAAATCTCAAATCTCAAATCTCAAATCTCAAATTTCAAATCTCAAATCTCAAATTTCAAATTTCAAATCCCCCCGGAACACCGAACAAGCCCAAGTCTGATGAATCGCCCGCTTGTCCGTCCATCCCATCGCCCGCACACCCGCCTACGAAGCCCAGGAAAATTTGCAGATTTTGCGCCATTTTGCACCCCTCGAAAAAGTTGCAAAACCGCCGCAAATCGTCGCAACAACCTGTCGTTCTGGCACTTGGGCCGTGCAAACAACCGCGTAGCTCATAGCCCGGCAATGCAACGCGCTAAACCGGGCCGCCGGTGTCTTGAGCCCGGTGGCCGTCAATCAGTTCTCCATTCCGGACCGCCTGAATTCCGGGGATTTTCGAGCGACCGCCTCGGCAATTCGTCCGTCTTCAAGGATGGCGAGACGGCGCGGCGGCCGGGCTCGCGAAGCGTTTCGCCTGGGTGGGTCGAGACGCTCCGCCCCGGCTGCCGCTTCCCTTGCCGCCATGGAGACCTGGAGAACTTTGCGATGTTTCAATCCAGAACCCCGACGCCGACCGCCGCCGCGCCTCGCACCAGGGCGGTCACCGGTGACTTGATCATCCAGGACTATGCCGGCGTGATCGTTGCGACGATCGGGCGGCCGTCACTGTTGGATGCCCGCGACATCGAGCGAATCGGTCGTGATCTGTGCGGTCTCGCTGTTGAGCAGGCGAAGCGCAAACTCGTACTCGACTTCACCAACGTCCGACAGCTCTCCTCGCAAAGCATCGGAATGCTCATGAATGTCAACCGGCTTGTGAAAGACAACGACGGCACGCTCGCATTCTGCGGCGTCAGCGATCAGATCGCGAAGTTATTCTCCCTCACGAAGCTCGATGCGCTGTTCAAGATCTACAGAAACGATGCGGCGGCGCTGGCAGCGTTCGGCGTCCGCGTCGACTGATTCAGGTTGGTAGCGGGGGTAGGGCGCACGGCCTGGCGAATGTCAGGCCGTGCCTCTTTCACCGCGAAAAGGAGAAAGGAATCCAAGAACCGGCCACAACGTCATGGCCGTACGTCGAGAATGTGGTGTGGATTGGTGCTCTTTTCGAGCCGCGGCCAAGGGCCAAAAACGACCCCTCCGCCTCGGATGCGGCACCGCCTGCCGCCAGCCGATCACGTCCGTGTAACACGTGATGTGGCGTGTGCGTGGAAATGCCGGGCGCCTATGATCCAGTAGCAGAGTTCACCCGGAATTGAAGGGAGGTGATCCATGTCACTACGCTGGTTCCACCTGGTGTTCCTACTTTTCGCCATCATGGGCGCCGATCTGTTCGGCGGCTGGGCCCTGCACGAATACTCCACGGCGGGCGATCGCGGCATGCTCGGCATGGGCCTTGTGAGCCTGATCGGCGGCCTTGGGTTGGCGGCCTACGTGTTCTGGTTCGTCCAGAAGGCCGAACGGCTCCACTTGGAGTGATCCAGCCGGCTCGCCGAGATTAACGCGGTTCGCGGGCGGCGCCCGGTTCGACTGACGTGGGGTCGTCATCTGCGCTCGAATAGGATTGTCGCACGCGTGTCCGCGGCGATGACGTTGCGAGCGCCCGATCCCGGGGTCGCAATGGACTGCGATCATCGTCCGTCAGTTTTTCGATCCGATGCGCCGCCCAGCGCTGGTTGGATTGAATGCCGGCTTCCTCAGTTTCCAACACTTCATGATAGAGTTCGATCGCGCGCGCTCGATCGTGCAGGCGATAGTCGTAGACGACGGCCATGTCGAAGCGTGCTGCATGCGGCGTCTTCGGATCGAGTTCAAGAGCCCATTTGAAGTAGCGCAGTGCAAGTTGGTTGTCGGGATCGTCTTCGCGCAGGAATTCCTTGTAGATGACACCGCAGTAGTAGGCGGCGTCGTCCACTTTGTCCGACGTCGGATACTCGCGAAGGATCGTGCGGAACTTCTCCTCGGCCGTTCGCGCATCCTTTGTGTTCAGCTTGGTGAAACCAATGAACGGGACACCGACAAATGTGTCGTAGAGTGCGTAGGCCTCTTCGTAGAGCCGGTCGGCCTCGGGAATGGACTCGATCGGCGCGACTTGCGACGATTTCTCGGGCGGGTCTTCCGACAGGTACGGATAGACTTCGACTTTTTCCGTCAGTTCGCGCTGGCGACGGGCCCAGTTGGCCTTCTCCGTGTTACCGCTTTCGAGATAGACGCGTTCGAGCTCGATCAGGCGATCGATGTAGGCCTGGCGAGCCGCCATCATGTCTTCGACCTCATCCGCGACGACAGGCAATTCGCTTCGTGGTCGATCCGGTTCGTAGTTGTCCTCCGGCGGCGTTATGTCGACGACACGTTTGTCGTGGCGGCGCGTCGATCCTTCGCAACCGAACAGCATGACGTGTGCGGCGCCGATCAGGAGTACGAGCACGATCTTGTGGAAAGTAAAGTCGACGGCCATGGGCGATTCATCCTTGAATGCCGGCCCCGATTTTCCGCTGATGGACAGGGCCGAATGCGTCCTTGTCGTGTCTGACGTCGACCATTGCAATCTTTGTTTGTGTCAGCGTCAAGCGAATTCGATTTCGTTACACGCTGACGATCTCGTGCGGCGTCATGAACGCAAGCCATGTCTTCTTCGGACGGACATTGAACGCCGCCTCGACGGCCTGTGCGTAGATCTGTACCTGGCCGGCGTACTCGCGGGCGCGTTCGTGAAGTGCGTCACCGGTTACGCGGTCCGTCTTGTAATCGAGAACTTCCCAGCCCGCGCCATCGTCGAAGAGGCAATCGACGATACCTCGGACGAGCAGGAGGTCGTCGGCATCCTGCGGCGCCGCTTCGGGCCGATAGCGCCGTGGATCCGCCGCCAGGACAAACGGCCATTCGCGAAGGACGCGCGTCGCCGGATTGCGCAGCCGTTGGCCCAGATCGCTGGCGAAAAACCACGTGACGGCGTCGAGATCGATCGCTTGGGCCTGTTCGGATGTGAAATGCCGCGCCGCCACCATGCCGGTGAGTTGCTGCTCGATGTTGGCGCGATCGCAGGGCTGTGCGAGGTCTATTCGCTGGAGCAGTTCGTGGGTCCAGGTGCCGATTTGCGTGGTCGCGGGCGCGGCTGCAGCGCCGGTTATTGCCGGCATCCGAAACTGACGGGGGTATTTCGCTTTGGGCTTGCCCGTCGGCATAGCGACGGCGGGATCGTCGGGTTCTTCCAGCAGATTCCAGCGCCGCTTGAGTTCGCTTGCCGCCACGACGGCGGGTACGTGCGTGAGCGCGTCGGCGGAGTAGGGCGTGCAAATGCGGCGCTCGATCGTCGCGATCAAACCGACATCCGTCGGTGCGACGCTTCCCAAAGGGACGAGGGCGGCGAATTGCTCGGCCTTCCGGGCGGCGGCATCGCTCGCCGGAGATTCGAATGCCCAGTCTCGCATATCGTCGAGTGAATATTGGCGGACATGGAAGAGGGTTTCGTCGCCTGGTTCCGCGCCGTCCCACGCGACGGATTCGGCGGGCATTGTCTCCATCGCGGCGATGATCCACTTCATGCAGTTGCGTGCGTTCAGGCGGACGGGCAACGGCAGCGCAGCGGCCTTTGTGCCCGGATCGCCAACTGTCGGGCCAGGGGGTTCAACCAGCTTTTCGGTTCCGACGATGAGCAACCTCTCCTTGGCACGTGTCAATGCGACGTAGAGGACGCGGAGTTCCTCCGCGATGGACTGGCGCCGAACGGCGTCGCCGACGAGGCGATGCGGCAGCGTCGGGTATTGGAAGTGCCTTTCGAGATCGACGCCTTCGAGTCCGACGCCGAGCTTGCGATCGACGAGCACGGCATTCTGTGCATCCTGGAGGTTAAAGAGCTTGCCGGCCTCGGCGAGGATGACGGCGCGGAACTCGAGGCCTTTGCTGGCGTGGATCGTCATGATGCGGACCGCGTCGCCCTGCGGAGCGACGGCGCCGGCCATGAGTTCCTCGCCACTTTCTCGCAGTTCGTCGATGAACCGGATGAACTGGTTAAGACCCTGTCGGCGGAAATCGCCGAACTGCCGCGCGTATTCGTGGAGCTGGATGAGATTTGCGCGACGCTGCTCACCGCGTGGCAGGGCCGAGACGTAGGCGAGATAGCCTGATTCTTCGTATATCTGCCAGAGGACGTCGGCGATGGGGCGGCGCGACGCGATCGTGCGCCACGAACTCAGCCGGTCGAACATCGAGGCGAGTTGACTGCGAAGGCCTTGATCGGGGCCGTGGGCGGCGTAGTTGCGGACGGCTTCATGAAATGGTCGCGGTCCATTGCCGATTGCTTTGCATGTACGGATCTCGACGAGTTGCGAATCCGTCAGCGGCTCTCCCATCATCGGCGATCGGAGCAGCGCGGCGAGCGGAATGTCCTGTTGCTCATTGTCCAGCAGTTGGAGCAGGCCGAGCACATCGAGCACTTCCATCGCGTCGAATAGATCACCGCTCATCGTTGACACGGCCGGCACCCCCTGTTCCAGCAGTCGACGAAGGAAAAGACCTATGCGGGCTTTCATGGATCGCATCAGAATGACGATTTCGCCGAACCCGACGCCGTCGGCGTGAAGTTCCTTGATCCGTTCGGCGATGACATACGCCTCGCGTTCGATGCGTTCCCAGTCGCCGGCGGCGCCTTCCTCCGATGCGTCGGAGGAGTCGGCTTCGGAGGCGCTGACGGTTTGCGGATCCTGCAACAGGTGGATTTCGCACGGGACGGCGCCATCCGGGAGCGGGGCCGTGTGAAACGGGACGAGGCGCGCGTCGCCGTCGTAGTCGATACCGCCGAGGTCGCGCGACATGAGCCGTTCGAATATGGCGTTGATCGCATCGATGATGGGGCGTTCGCTGCGGAAGTTCATGCTGAGCGGTACGACTCTGCCGGCATCCTGATCCGTCGATTTGAATCGATCGTGCCGTGCGATGAACAGGGCCGGTTCGCCGAGCCGGAATCGGTAGATGCTCTGCTTGACGTCACCGACGGTGAATAGGTTGTTCGGCCGTTCCGGCGCGGCCTCGGTGCTGACGAGCCGGAGAATCTCGGCCTGAATCGGATTGATGTCCTGGAATTCGTCGACGAGGACATGCCTGAACCGTGCGTGCAGGCGTTCGGCCACGTGATGTTCTTCATCTCGAAGGAGATTCAGCGTGTATCGTTCCAGGTCGGAGAAGTCGAGGACGCCGAGATCGCGCTTGGCTTCGCGATAGGCGTTGCGCACGTGCTCCACGGCCGTCAGCAACATCTCGACATGCGGAGCCGTCGCGGCGATGCCCGCTGCCCAGTCGGCGCAGGAGAAGCGGCCGACGCGATCGTTAACTCGCTTGAGGGCTTTTTCCAGTTCCTTCCGGGCATTGTCGCAGAGTTCATAGATCGCCTTGTCTTCGTCGGACAACGCCTTGTATTGATTGGTTCTTCGAGAAACGGCGATCTTCGGCAGGTCGAGCGCCGGCAATTCATCTCGACAAATGCTGTCGATCATGGCGACGTCCTTGATCCGATCGAGTCGCGCGATTGCGCCGTCGGCGAATCGGAGAAACGCGTCAAAAACGGGCATGAACCAACCGCCGATCTCGCCGCGTGGAACACTTGCGTGCAGTGTCTGGGCGGCTGCGGCGAGTTGATCCAATTCGCGCGCCAGCCAGTCGGCCAATTCGGATTGCCAGTTCTTCGACAGTTTCGTCGGATCGGCATGGTTGAATCGCCCGCGCGCGCTTGCCAGCCACGCATCCGGGTGGTCGTGCGACTCCAGAAACGCTGCGATATCCAGTACGCGCCCTCGCAGCGACGGTTCGTGCGAACCGTAGGCTGAAATGAAATCCAGAAACGCCGCGGCGTTCTGCGCATCTTCGGCGGCAAGAGCATCAAACGTCTCTTTCGCACACTGTTTCCGCAACTGCACGGCCTCGAGCGGCGCCAACATCGGCATGCGCGGTTCGAGATCGACGAAGGCGAAGTAGCGATTGAGGAGGTTGCGGCAGAACGAGTGAATCGTGGAGATCTGCGCGCCGTCCAGCAACGCAAGCTGGCGGCGGATCCGGTTGTTCCACGGTTCGCGATGCTGTCGCTCTCGCAATGCCCGTGCGATGCGTTCGCGCATTTCCGCCGCTGCCGCGTCGGTAAACGTGACGACGAGCAGCTCGTCAATGCGACATGGACTCGGTGCATCCGTTACGAGATAGGCGCAGCGCTCGGCGAGGACGGCCGTTTTTCCTGAACCGGCCGCCGCTGAGACAAGCACGCTGCGATCGATCGCTTCGATGGCGCGCTTCTGATCGCTCGTCCATTGCTTCATGACGCCCCCCGATCTCTGTTCCCCGCTTCGATCGTCATTCGCGTCATGGCTTCCGTCTTGCTGAACTTCGGGCAGTCGCGGACCTGGCCCTGGACATATTCGAACCGACACACGGCGCGATATCTGCAGTGATCGCACGGCAGCGAGCGGCCCAGGCGGGCAGGACGCACGCTGATCGCGCCTGCCAGCCATGCATCGCACAACTGCGTCATCTTGTCGCGAACGAATGCGAGGACGGTATCGAGTTCGCCTTTCCTAAGAACATCCGTCGTGTCGTAATACCCGGGCGAACCGTCCGCTGATTTGTATGCGCTGAAGACCGAGGACGCCTTGGACTGATGCGCCGGATCGATGGCTGAGAGTGCGTCGAAGTCGATTAATCCGCGCGGCCGTAACTTCTTGAAGGGTGCGAATTCGTCGTCGTTCGCCTCATCCGGATGATCGAGTTTCTCACGCGCCCATTTGATCGGCAGCAGCATGGCGCCGGCCGTTTCGATCCGCCCAAGATTGAGTTCGTCGGCGTGATCACGAACCACAAGGAGATAGGCGAGCAGCTGCAATGCGAGGCCGTGATAGACTTCGTCGAGCGACGCCAGCCGGCTGATTTTTCGCTTGTAGTCGAACACGACGGCGAGGCGCGTCGAAGCGTCCGCGAGCAGATCGATCCGATCGATTTTGCCGCGAATCGACACGATCTCGCCCCGTTGCGTCGACAGCCTCAATGCCGGCCAGTCGCCCTTGGGGCCGTAGTTCTTTTCCGTGCCGATGGGGCGGAGTTGTGTTCTGCCGACGGTTTCCTGATGACCAAGCAGAAACGCGGGCAGTTCGCGCCGGCTTCGCCACGTGAGGCTGCGGCGTTGCGCCTCGTCCAGATTCAAATCGTCGGCGAACGCAGGAAGGACGTTCGTACACAGGTTGACAACGCGATCGGCGATCGACGCTTCGGACAATTCGGCCAGTGCTTCGCCAGACTCGATCAGTTCGTTGACGAATTGCTCGAGCACGGAATGATAGAACTGTCCCCATCGTACGTCGGACAACTCGTGGACATCGCGAGGTCGCAGTCGCAAACCGTAGCGGGCGAAGTGCTGAAACTCGCAACGCGCGAACGACTCGAGCTGCGTGACGCTGGTTTCGTGCGGCGGCGCCCAAACGGCCTTCACGGCGCTATCTGACAAAGCGGCGGGCTTCGATGGCAGGAGTCCGGTGAGGGCATGTTGAAGCGCCGTCGTAATGTGCGTGTCGTGATGGTGGGCAGCCCAGTTGTAGACAGACAGGGTCGATGAATCGAGGGATGTTCCTTTTTCGCCGAGTTGCGGTCGGACGGCCTTGCCGAGTGCGGCGGCAACGGAGACAGCAAGATCGCCCGTTGTCGAAATGCCGTTGACGGCGTCGCCCGCCGTGCGGCAAATCGCTTCGTCACCCAGGGCGGCGCGGAGATTCGCCCAATAAAGCGAAGGCTGCATTTCCTTGCCGTCATCGCTGCGTCGGGGGCGGCTGATCCACAACACTTGGCTCGCTCTCGTTACGCCGACGTAGAGCAGCAATCGTTCCTCGCGAAGTCGTTCAAGTCGCGAACGGCCCAGCGCTGCGCCTTTGTTCTCCAGGAACGCACGCTCCTCGTCGCCGAGCAGGCCTTCGTCGACGATGCGTCCCGGCCATAATCCGTCGGCCAGCCCCAGGACGAATGCGGCTCGCAATCCCGGCGGCTGTCTGCCGCGATCGACGCTGCTGACGATGACCTGGTCGAGGGTCGGCGGCACCAGTCCGAGCGTCAACTCCGACAGGCCCGATTCCAGCGTCTCTCGGAACTGTCGGCCGCGAAGTTCGACGTCTCCGAGCGCGGCGACGAGCTCTTCCAGGAGATCCACGATGCCCGACCAGACTTGGACATGTTCCGACGCTTCATCGAGATCGCCGCGAGCTTCGGCGTCCGCGCTCCACGCGTCGAGCGTTTGGCGAACGTTGAATCGCTCCAGCGTCGCGCTTAATCGCGTGATCCAGTTGCGGCAGGTCGTTGGCGCGGCGGCGCCGGGCCAAAAGTCATCGAATCGCGTTCGAAGCGCGATCCGCGCCGCCTCAACGTGTGCGACGGCCTGTTTGGCTGCATTGGTTCGTTTGTCATCGAAGCCCGGCGGTTTGCGAGTCCAGGTGGACTCCCATTGCACAGGCGTCGTCAGACCGTTGGCCAGGACGTAATTGTCAATCGCATCGGCATCTTCCGTAGAAATGCCGGTAAGACTGCTTTTCAGAATCTGCGCCATCGACGACTCGAATGACAGACCGCCGATGAGACTGACGAGGCCTCGAACGAGCCGAACCAGCGGATGGTGATGTGTCGGCCGGCGCCGATCGATGAAGAATGGAATTCCGTGCCGCCGCAGTTCGGCGCTCAGCAGGTCGTGATAGGGTTCAAGGCTTCGAACCAGAACGGCGATGTCGCGATAGCGCATCGGGTTCGTATCCCGCCGCGTCAAGTCGAGAATCGCGCGGGCGGCGGCGCGCGCTTCATCGCGCAGATCGCCGGCGACGACGAGTTGTGCTTCGCAAAATTCCTTGACCGGCGGCGGCGCGTCCGGCTCATCGCCTGTCGCGCCGGGTTGCGTGAAGAGTCGTTGTTCCAGCTTCGACAGCGCCGGAGCGGCGCTGAATCGCGTTGGTGCGTCGGTCAGTCGTTTCACGGGTTCCAGCGGTACGCCAGCTTCAGCGAACGAGCGGAATAGCTCGGCCATTGTCACGAGAGTCTTGGCAAACAAGTCGGCTTCGTCGGGCTTGGCTGTGGTCTCGGCGATGGAATCGTCGTCGCGAACGCGGGCCGGATCGAGCAGGATCGCCACGTCGAGCGACGTCGCCAGCCGGGATAATTCGACCAGCGTCGTCAACTGCTCGCGCGTGAAACTGGCGAAACCGTCGGCCCAAACGCGTGCACCGCGGAGCCAGTCCGCCTGCGCCATTCGGGCGCGGGCCAGCGCCAGGACGCCGTCCGGATCGACGCGATCGTCTCCCAGGTAATCGCAATACGCGCGATAGAGAATCGCCAGGTCATGCAGCCGCGGAAATGTGGGAGCGTCCTCTGATTCCGCCGCCTTGGCGCACGCTTCCAGCCGCTCGACGGAGACTGATTCTCGAAACAGCTCCGACAGCGCCCCGGCCAATTCCGCCACGAATCCGCCGCGATCCGCCAGCCGTCCGAATTCCATGAACTGCTGCCGGTCGCGGCCGAGCAGGAAACGCACGGCCATCTGACGACCGATCGGCGTGAGCGGCGTCGGCATGCCGCCGGTCGATTCGCTGAGGATGCGTTGGGCGAGGCGTCGAAAGCTGAGGACTTCGCAACGGCCGAGTGTCGTGCCCTCGGACAGGGCGAGGAGTAAGCGTTCGGACTGCAGCGCCGCCTGTTCAGGGACGAGGAAAATCAGCCGGGGACCTTCGGCGCGGCTTCGCGCGAGTTCCTGGCGAATTTCGTTCAGGCAGAATCGGGTCTTGCCCGATCCGGCGCGACCGGCGATAAGTCGTACCGACATCTGGCCCGCTCCTTCTTGACCCGCGAACATGCGGAATATCGGATGAACGTAACACGAAGCCGCGCGGGATTCAAAACGGCTGGGGCGAGATGGACTTCCGGCGGTAGAATCGTCGGAGCGCGAACGCCGAGCGACGCCTGAAGGGAAGGCCGAAGTCCTCTTGATTGCCGACGCACTGTCAACCTTGCCCTATTGGCTGGAGTATCTCTGCCAGTTCAAGACGTATTTCGCGCTGTTCGCCGCAGCGGCCGTTGTGACGTTTATCGCGACGCCGCTTTACATTCTGGCGGCCCAGCGTTTCGGCTGGACCGATCGACCCGGCGGCCGCAAGCGCCATGCGCGCGTGACGGCGACGATGGGCGGGCTCGTCGTTTTCATTACGGTTTTCGCCGGGGCGATGATCGCCATGCAGGCGGACAACCTTGTCGGCCAAAAGCTGCGAGAGAGTCGGGTTTACGTCTATTCGCTGCTCGCCTGCACGTTGTGCATGCTGCTGCTCGGAATCGTGGACGATCGTCGCGCCGTGCGTCCCCGGATCAAGCTGATCGTACAGGCGGTGGTGGCGATCGCCGCTGTTTCAGTGGGTTTTCGCGTCGACGCGATCACGCTCCCTTGGTGGGACTCGTTCGTTCTGCCGCCGTTCGTCGGGATTGCGATCTCATTCATATGGATCGTCGGCATTACGAATGCGATCAATCTGACGGACGGTCTTGACGGTCTTGCCGTGGGCATCTGCCTGCTGGCGTCGAGCGTCAACGCTGTCGTCGCCATCTGGCTCGGCAATCATTACATGACTGTGATGATGGTCCTGCTGGCGGGTTCGTTGCTGGGTTTCCTCCGCTACAACTTTCATCCGGCCCGCGTGTTCCTGGGGGACACGGGCTCGATGGCGCTGGGGATGTTCCTGGCGATGGCGTCGTTGCGATCCGCCCAGAAGGCGCACACGGCCGTATTGATCCTGATTCCGCTATTCGCGCTCGGATACCCGATATTTGATACGCTCCTGGCGATTGCCCGTCGCTCGCTCCGTGGTCAGCCGCTGTTTTCGTCCGATCGCGATCACATTCATCATCGCCTGATCGATCGCGGCGCACGACCTTCGACGGCGGCGATCCAGATCTACATCGCGAGTTTTATTCTGTGCCTGATGTGTATCGCGGCGGCGGCGGCGAATCACTTCATCCTCGGTGTGGGCATCGCGTTTGTGCTGGCGATGGCGGTCTTCAGTGCACGGGTCCTGGGATACCTGGAGTGGGGCGGCTGGGTTGCGAGATGGGGCGGGCGCGAGGAAACGCGTATTCTCCACGCCGCCGCGAACCTGGCGAGACTGAAACTTCGTCGCGCGAGAACGGATGCGGAGCGCGCGATTGCCCTCGGCATACTCGCGCGTGAGATCGGCTGTCGGCGAATCGAACTCGTTCGCGCGGGTGCGGTCGTCGCGGATCGCGTGATTGACAACGCGGCCCCGGCCGAGTCTTCAGTGCGCCGCGTGGAACTTTCGGTTTCGGATGCGCTCATGCTGCGGTTGGAACTCGTCGAGGGGACGGCGCCTGATGACGTTCGGGTGCAGCTCCTGGAGGAAGTCGCGTCGACTGTGCGAGACGGAACCACATGAGCGCCGCGCGACACATCCTGTTCATCAACGAGTTTTACTATCCGGACATTTGCGCGAGTTCGGCTGTGTTGTCGGATCGACTGCCTCGCATCAAGCGTTTACGTCCGGACTGGAAAGTGAGCGTCATCGCAGGCAATCGGGCATGGGACAACCCGACTGTCGTGTATCCGTCGTCTGAGTTGCATGAGGGCGTCGACATCGTTCGCGTGGTGCGACCGATCGTTCGCCGCAAGAGTCTGGTGCAGCGAGCAGTCGGGTTTGCCGCATTTCAACATCGCGCCGTCAGGGCGGGGCGCCGGCTGGATCGAGTGGATTGTGTTGTCGCGACAACGGCACCGCCGCAAGGGGCTGCGATCGCGAGGAAAATCGCAGGTATGCACAAGTGTCCATATGTGTACTGCGTTCTTGATCTTTACCCGGATCTTGCGGCCACGCTCGGCAAGGTGCGCGAAGGGTCTTTCGTCTTTCGCCGTTGGCTGAAGAGCGACACGTGGCTGATGTGCGACGCCGCGCGCGTCATTTCGATTGCCGAGGAGATGACGAAGCGGATTGGCCGCACGCGAAGCGTGGCTGTCGAAAAGCTCGGCACGATTCACGATGGATTCGATCCGGCGCGTATCGCGCCGCCGACGCCCGATGCTCCAAATCGATTCGCGGCGGAGCACAACCCTGAGGGCCGGTTCGTCGTGCAATACGCCGGCAACATGGGCCTGTCGCATCCGTTCGATTCAATTCTGGAAGCCGCCATCCGGCTCGGCGGTCATCGCGATATCCAGTTCCAGTTTATCGGTGACGGTCCGCATCGGAAGATGATCGAGGAGCGTCTTCCGTCAAATGCGAAACTGATCGACTATGTCCCTGCGAGCCGATTGTGGGAAGTGCTTCACGCCGCGGATTTGTGCCTGATTTCGCAGCAGAGCGACATGTATGACAAGGCGCTACCCTACAAAGTCTATGGGATCCTCGCCGCCGCCAAGCCGGCGATTTTCATCGGCAACGAACGGTCTGAAATCGCCCGGTGGCTGACGGAGCACGATGCGGGGATGTCCGTTCGACAGGAGGATCCGGACGCGCTCGTGGACGCGATCAAGTCGCTGAAAAGCGATCCGGCCGTCGCGACACGAATGGGATGCAACGGCCGCGCGCTACTCGAAGCACATCTCCTCGCTCAACAGGCCGCCGAATCGTGGATCGCCGAAATCGAAGGCGTCATCTCGCCGTGAGCGTCCTTGCCAACGGGCCTATGGATTGAGGGAAGGAACCGGCGTGGCGCGCGACGTCACGAGTCGTTCGTGACATAAGCGATCAGTCCTGCAGCTGCGTCGCCAGCGGTACGTCCAGATCGTCCACGAGGACGCGCAATGGTTCGGCGACGCTCCATGCCTGCCACGGGCAACCGTTCGGTGCATGCGGAGCATCCGCGTCGGCGATTTCGCTGATGCCGCCGATGCCGGCCTCTTCGAAATGCGTGATGAAGCGATCGAAGAACTTCCGCGCAGTCGGAACCGAATCTTTGCCGTGCGTTTTTACGTAGGCGCTGACGAATGGACCGATCAGCCAAGGCCAGACGGTCCCCTGATGATAGGACTCGTCTCGTGCGACGGGATCGCCTGCGTAGCGGCTGCGATAATCGGGGTGGTTCGGCGAGAGCGTTCGCATACCCATTGGCGTGAGTAGTTCGCGCTCGCATACATCGACGACGCTGCGCCAGCGCGACGCGTCGAGGATGTCATGGGGCAAGCTGATCGCGAGCAACTGGTTCGGGCGGATACGATCGTCTGTTGTGCCTTTTACGTGATCGACATCGACAATATCAAACAGACAACCCGATTGGGCGTTCCAGAATCGTTCGTTGAAGGCGGTTCGGCATTGTTGCGCAAGATCGCACCATGCCTTCGCCCGAATCCCGTCGCGTGCGTGTACCGCGAAGTCCGCGGCGATGCTGATGGCGTTGTACCAAAGGGCGTTGATTTCGACAGGCTTGCCGATGCGCGGCGTGATCGTTCGATCGCCGATCTTGGCATCCATCCACGTCAATGCGTGGCCCGTTTCGCCGGCGGCGAGAAGTCCGTCGCTGTCGACGCGAATGCCGTGTCGCGTGCCGTCGATGTGACATTCGACGATGCTGCAGACGATGGGATAGAGCGTTTCGCTGATCAGGGCCCAGTCTTTCGTGTGGCGGACGTAGGCGTCCATCGCGTGGATGTACCAAAGCGTCGCATCGCACGTGTTGTATTGGGGGGGCTCGCCATAGGGCGGAAAGCGATTCGGAATCATGCCGCGATCGACGTGCTTCGCGAACATCCGGATGATCCTCCGGGCGTCGCCGTATCGGCCGGTCGACAGACAGAGGCCGGGTAATGAGATGAACGTGTCGCGGCCCCAGTCGCCGAACCACGGATAGCCCGCGAGGATCGTCCGCAAATCGTCTTCGCGACTGACGATGAACTGCTTGGCGGATTCCCGCAGATTCTCGGCGAATTGCGCGTAGTCGGGTTGCTGTCGGTCGTCGCCGGGATTTGGTACATCCTGCCTTTGTGTCGGGTTGATGGGGGCGCGATGCGCATGCTCCGCCTGGCCTGTCGATGCGTGGTTGCCGCGTTTTTTCGAACGACGGCGTTTCTTGCGGTGGGTTGACGCCTTACCGATCGTCGCGCGATCCCAGAGCGCGTCGGCCGTGCCCAATAGCCGCGTTCCGGCCGCGACGATCGCTGCCGACGCGGCGTCGCGCGTCAGCGTTGCGTGAATTGTGCCGGGCGTGAAAAGATCCTGTTCGCAGTCGAACCCGCGATCCTGTTCGACGGGAAGCCGGAAACCGTAATACCAATCGTTCGCTTTCTCGAATGCTCCCGTGTATTTCATGTGCAGGACGGATGGCGAGTCTTTCCATTCAATGTCGATCGAATGGGCGTCGCTGTCGACGGCTGGACGCCCCTGCGTCGCGGCGTTTGTCAGGTGATGGAAGTGCCGATTCGTGATCAGCGGCCGGATCGACAACGCCGCCGAATCGCCTTCGATCAGCCTGAAGCGAACGACGACTGTATCCTCGCCCTCGATCATCGCGAGGGACTGTTCGATCACGGCGGCTCCGGCGCGCCATCGCCAACGGGGTCTCGGCCCGGCGACGAACGACGTCATAAGCGCGAAACCCTGGGGATGAATCGCATCGCGGTACACGTTGGTGCCGAGTTCGTATGTCTGAATACCGACGAGGGCAGACACGTCGAGTTTGGCCAGTAGGACCGTGCGCTTGACGGGCGGCTCCGTCGCGGCGACGAGCAGACCGTGATAGCGTCGCGTCAGCGCCTGGCTGATCGTTGCGGACGCGTATCCGCCTCGCCCGTTACATACGAGCCACTCGCGATCGAATGCGGTCCGGGCGTCGAAGGGTCCCCGAAGCTCGCGATGAACTGCCCTGGATTTGTTTGTCGGCGGTTTTTTCATTTGTGTCAGCAACATGACGTATCACGATGCCGCGTCCCGTCGATGACGTCAAGCTGTGGATTCGCGCAACGACTTGACGCGGTCAAGCGTTGCGTGCGCCAGCGTTTCGGCCGCTTCCGGACGATGTCTGAAGAAAAGCGACGGCTCCACGACTTCGAGTTCGTTCATTCTCAGCGTGCCGTCGGGGGCGCGTAGAAAGTCGGCTCTCGCATAGAGCAGTCGTTCGCCGGCGCCGGCTCTGACGACGGCCTCGGCGGCGACGCGAAGATCGCGTTCACTCAATTGAATCGGCTCATCGTGCGCACCATAGTCGTCCTGGACGCGATAATCGCCTGCGACGGGCACCTTTCGGACGGCGTGTGTCGATTGTCCGTCGATGAATATGACGGAGTACTCGCCTTCCTTTTCGACGCTTGCGTAGTAGGGCTGCAACATCATCTCGTGCGTCGGCAGCAACTCCGCCAGATGGGCTCGCGCACGTTGAATTCCCTCCGCGCCGGCGTCGAAGCGCATGGTCCCGCTGGACGACGCACCAACGACGGGTTTTAGGAAAGCGCGCTGCCATTGCCGCTCCGCGAGGATTTGACCGACGTCGGGGTGGCTGCCCTTTTCGAGCCAGACAGTCGGGATCGTCGGCACCCCCTGAGACTCGAGGTCGCGCAGATAGCGCTTGTTGGTATTCCAACGGACGATCCGGGCGGGATTCAGGAGAATCGTCCGTTCTGAGACGCGATCGGCCCAACCGACGAATTCGTCGCGTCGCTGGGAATAATCCCACGTGGTTCGTATGAGGCAGGCGTCAAAGATCGACCAGTCGATGGTCGCGTCGTCCCAGGCAGGCGTTGCGATCTCCACGCCGGCGGCGCGAAATGCGGCTTCAAGGGGGCGATCGTCCACTTCCCAGTCCGGGAGCGTCGTACATGTTGCCAGCGCGATCTTCATTGGTCGGCGTATCTCGTCGTGTAGGGGCCGGGACCGCGACGTTTGCAGCCGACGCCGAGTTTCCGCAGCGGACAACTTCGTCGATGAACCGCCTATCGCGAGCGCGGCGACGATCGTACACGCAGATCCGCGGGTTTGGATCGGATCCAGCCGACGAATCGCTGAATTTCCGGATGCGAGATCAGCGCCTCGATCGTATTGAACGAGTCCGCCAGCTGCTTCTCCGACAGCGTCGCGTGGACTTGGGTATGGCAGGGGCGGCAGAGATCCACGGTCTCGCGACGGCGTTCGAGGTCGTGGAGGCGGCGCGTCCGCCTGCTGCGATGCTTCATCCGGGGGATCAAATGATGCCGCGTCGTGCCGACGCCGGTACGCTCGCAAAGGGCGCAACGCTGGAATGAACTGTTCGGAGGCGTCATCGGTCCTCTACGTTCCTGGGCGCGGGAACGGTTTTCGCGTCGGTCTCGGCATGTTTCGACTTGATCTTCTCAATCTCGTCAGGCCGAAAACCCATATCCGACATGCTCTTCTTGAATCCAATCATGGCATCGCACCTTGGGCATTGCGCGAGCTTCAGCCCCTTAATGTTGAAGCCGCATCGAAGGCAAGCCTCGTTTCGGCCTTTTCTTGCCCGGTGGCCGATTTCGCAGGTTGGGGACAGTCTGTTGTCCGGGGCCTTTCCGTCGAAACACCAGAGATAGACGGCATCAAGGAGCAATTCGATCACGAATGGACCGAACAGCAGGATGGCCAAAACGCAAATGACGGTCGCCATACCGGCACTCCTCGCCAGGGTCCTCACCCGTTTCGACCCTCATTCTAAACGAGAAACCGCGGGCAGATTCCCGGCAGAACCGCCCCGGAGCTGCGAAAAAACCCACACTCACTGCTGGCGGCAGAACTTGCCGATCCTTATGATGAAACCTTCCTGGTTCGGTCGGAGTACGCTGCCCGAACGCCTGAATGGGTTCCCGTCCGGCAGGAGGCCTGACGACGTAACTTGCTGCGGCATGGAGGCTTGCAGTCGCTTATGATCCTGAAGAAACTCACAAGCACCGGCTTCAAGAGCTTCGCCGACAAGACGGAGTTCGAGTTCGACGCCGGCATTACCTGCATCGTCGGCCCAAACGGCTGCGGCAAGAGCAACGTTGTGGACTCCATCAAGTGGGTCCTCGGCGCCCAGTCCGCCAAGAGCCTTCGCGGCAAGCACATGCTGGATGTGATCTTCAACGGCTCCGGCACCCGGAAGAGCTCCGGCATGGCCCAGGTCGATCTCACGTTCGACAACACGGACGGCCTCCTCCCCATCGACCAGACGGAAGTGACCGTTTCGAGGCGTCTTTATCGCTCGGGCGAAAGCGAATATCTGATCAATCGCAGCCCCGTTCGCCTGAAGGACATTCGCGAACTGTTTCTGGATACGGGCATCGGTGTGGATGCGTACAGCGTCATCGAGCAGAACCGCGTGTCGGCGATGCTGGATGCGAACGCGTTGGAGCGCCGCAGCATTCTTGAAGAGGCCGCGGGCATCAACAAGTACAAGATGCGGAAGAAGGAGGCCCTTCGCCGCCTCGAGCGCGTCAATCAGAGCCTGCTTCGCGTGCAGGATGTCGTCGAGGAAGTCGAACGACGCCTACGCAGCGTGAAACTCCAGGCCGGCAAGGCGCGTAATTACGAGGCATACTCGCAGCAGCTGCGCGAGCTGCGCAGTCGCTACGCGCTGGCGGAGTATCATCGACTTTCCGGTGCGCGTGATTCGCTCGACGCCGAAATCACGGAACGATCCGACGAGGCGACGCGTCTTCGAACCGCGATATCCGACAATGAGGTTCGCACGAGCGAGGCTAATGTTCGGATCGTGGATCTCGAAAAGGAAACGCAGGCGACGGAATCCAAGATCGCGGCGTGCCAGTCGCAGATCTCGGGAACGGCCGAGCGGATCGCCGCGTTCGAGCGCCGCATCATCGACCAGGAGGCTGTGCTTGAGCGTTCGCGCGAACGGCTGAGCGGGTTTGACGGCCAGATGTCCTCGCTCGAGTCCCGCCTTGCCGAGCAGGAACAGGCGGCCAAGCGCGTTGAGGCGGAGCTTGCTGAGGTCCAGCAGGACCAGACGCGCGTCCAGGAGGAAGACACGGCCTGCGCGCTGTCGCTGAACGAAAAGCGGGCCGCGCTGGAGGAGCTCAAAGAGAGCATCATCGAGCTTGTCCGCCGGCAGAGCCAGTTGCAGAACGAGTTGCTTGGATACGACGTGCAGTCCCAGTCGCTCGCCGACCAGAAGGCCAAGCTCGAAGCGCGGGAGGCGGAAGTCGCCCAGGAACTGGCCGGCGCTGAAGTTCGTCGCGACGAGTTGCAGAAGCGTATTTCTGAACTCGTTGAGCGGATCGCCGAACGCAACGCGTCGCTCGAGCAGACGAAGACGCGCCTCGCAGACGTCGGTCAGCAGCGAGCGTCGCTGATCGACCAGATCGGCGCGGCCAAGGAATACCGCAGCGGTCTCGAAAGCCGCCGGGAGCTCCTCGAAGAAATGGACAGCAAGCACGAAGGGTTGCTTGCCGGCGCGAGAGAAATCCTCGAACAACGCGACGCGGACGAGACCGGCGAGCGATTCGGGTACATCCTCGGCGCCGTGGGCGAACTCTTCGAGACGGATGTCGCACACGCGGGCATCGTCGAAGCCGTGCTCGGCAGCATGGAAACGGATCTGGTGGCGACGGAGCGCGCGAAGCTGATCGCGGATCGCGACGCGCTCGGCGAACTGAGCGGCCGCGTCCAGACGTTTTGTCTCGACGCCGTGCCGGTTTTCGTTGCCGGTCCGGACCTTTCGGCACAAGAGGGGTTTGTTGCACGCCTGCTCGACTGGGTGAAGTACCCTGAGCAGTGCGACGTGTTGGCGCGGCATCTGATGGGCCGGACATACGTCGTGCAGACAGTCGACGCGGCGACGAGCATGGCGCGGCTCGATACGCACGCGCGTTTCGTCACGATGTCGGGCATCGTGATCGAGCCGGATGGCCGCCTGAGCGTTGGCGCCCTGGGCAGCGACACGGGGATGATCAGCCGCCGCAGCGAACTGCGGGAGCTGGCCCGTGAGTTGGAGGAGGCGAAGTCGCGCATCGCGCGTCTTTCGGAGGATCTGGCCCGCAGCGAGTCGGAAGCATCCAGCCTCGAGAACTCGATGCAGGAACTGCGATCGAACGTGTACGAATTGAACACGGAGCGGGTGCAGGAGCAGTCGGCGCTTTCCAATGTCGAGAATCGCATTCGCGTGCTCAACGGCGAGCGACCTGTCATCGCGTCGGATATCGCGGCGCTGGCGAAGAGACTCTCGGAAATCGCGGCCAAGGCGGAAAACGCGAGAGAGACGTTGAAAATCGTCGAGCACAAGAACATCGAAAGCGAACAGCATGTCGGCGAGTTCCAGTCGGCCGTCGACGAACTCGTCGCGAAGCGTTCGGAGATTGCGGAGCGATTGACGGCGATGCGCGTTCGTGTGGGCGAGCTGTCGCAGCAGCGGGGGGCCGTCGCCCAGAGCATCCGCGAGTTGCAGGCGTCGCGCATCCAGCTGGAGGCGGAACGGGATCGGGCCCAGCGGGACTTCGCCGAGGCCCAGGATCGCATCGACCAGTCGCGGAAGCAGATCGACGAGGCGAACGAATCGCTGACGGCGCTCAAGCAGGAGAGCGGCGAGCTGCAGCGCGTCGGCATGACCCTCCGGCAGGAGCGCGACGACTTGCGTGACGCGGTCGACCAGTTCGTGAAGGACGCCCGCCGATTGCGGAGCGAACTGGATCGCGTTGACGGCGAGTTGCACGAGCGACAGATCAAGCTGCAGGAAGTCCGCGTGCGGCTGGAAGATCTCGTCAATCGCGTCCGCGACGAACTGAGCGTCGACCTCTCGGAGCAGTATGCATCGTACGTGCCCGACGAGGAGGAGGACTGGCCGGCCGTCGAGGCGCAGATCAACGAGCTCCGCAAGAAGATCGATCGGCTCGGCAGCGTTAACCTCGACGCCATCCGCGAGCAGCAGGAGCTCGAGGATCGCGAGAAGTTCCTGACGGAGCAGTTGGCGGACCTGCGCGACAGCGAGAAGCAGCTCGCCACGCTGATCGAAAAGCTGAACAAGGAATCGGAGCAGCGTTTCAAGGACACGTTCGCCAGCGTGTCGAAGCATTTCACGTCGCTTTTCAAGAAGCTCTTCGGCGGCGGCAAGGCGGAACTCGTTCTGCAGGATCCCGACGACGTGCTCGAATGCGGCGTCGATATTCTTGCGCGACCACCTGGCAAGGAGCCGCGAAACATCACGCAGCTGTCGGGCGGCGAAAAGACGATGACGGCGATCGCGCTGCTATTGGCCGTTTTCCGCAGCCGGCCGTCACCGTTCGTGCTGCTGGACGAAGTCGATGCGGCGTTGGACGAAGCGAACAACATGCGCTTCAACAACGTCGTGAAGGAGTTCGTCGAACTGTCGCAGTTCATCATCATCACGCACAGCAAGCCGACGATGGGCATCGCCGACGTGATGTATGGCGTGACGATGCAGGAGGCGGGCGTGTCGAAGCGCGTGAGCGTGCGGTTTGACGATGTGAGCGATTCGCAGTCGGCGGTGGCGTAGCTGAGTTGCTGGTTTCAAGTGGCGAGTTCCGGGCCGCGCGTATTGAGTCTCGAATTCCGTAGGGTGGGTTTCGTCCGCCTCCCATAGCCTTCGCAACGCGTCGGAATCCCGGCTGCATGTCTAACCGAAAGAGGTCTGGACGAGTTGCGTCAGTATTGCAATGCTCGGGAAGGAGCAGAACAATCTTCCTGACACCTTTTCTGGCCTGACACCTTTTCTGGCCTGACACCTTTTCTGGCCCCGAGAGATTTTCTCAAACCCAAGAATGACCGTTGCAGATTATGAGGCCGCCCAAGCCGTTTGGAGTCTTGGACAATAATGGTAATCGATGAGTTCTTCTCAGACCGAATGCTCTCGTCAACCGAACTATTGGCGGCGATTAAGCACGTTTTTGATCTCGATGCAAAAGAGGTGGACATTGTTTTAGACGGCAGTCAGAATTCATTTGATCCGAACGTGCACGTGAACGTTTGGGGTGCAGAGCTCCCCGGGGGGGAGTTTCATGGGCTATTCAAATTGACTTTTTCCCGCCCAATGTTCTCTAAACTGGAATCGGGGACTAGACATACTACCGAGGCCATTGTTCGCGGATTGGCTCAGCACCTATGCTGCCGGATTATGTATTTTCCTCACGGTTGGCCTGAGGACGAGGCGTTAGTCGTTCAGCCGAATGGATCGAACGTGAAGGTGGTAATAGATGAAGATGCTGACGACAACGACAAGTCGACATTTCGCATTCTTCGAGTCGATGAAGGACCCCAATAGGTCAGATACGCTAGTCCCAAGGGCCGGAAAAGGTGTCGGGGCCGGAAAAAGTGTCAGGAAGAATTTCTTGGCATTGCCAGCCGTAGTGATACGCTTCCGGCATGGGTCGATCGCCTCGAATCACTGAGCCGGGCCTTGCCTATCACGTGTTGAATCGGCGCGTGATGCGTCTGCCGTTGTTCCTCAAGGACAGCGATTATCTCGCATTCGAGAGTGTGCTTGCCGAGTCTTTGGAGCGATCCGACGCGCCCGACCTTCTCGCGTGGTGCCTGATGCCAAATCACTGGCACCTCGTCGTCTTCGCCCGCAAACGCACGAATCTGTCGACATGGATGCAGTGGGTAACCGTGACGCACACGCATCGTTGGCACGCTCACACGCACACGGCCGGCGAAGGACCGCTCTATCAGGGGCGATTCAAGAGCTTTCCGGTCCAGGCCGACTTGCACTTTCTCACGCTCTGCCGCTACGTGGAGGCGAATGCGAACCGTGCGAAGCTCGTGCGGCGTGCGGAGCAATGGCGATGGAGCAGTCTTCACGCGCGGCGTCATGGCGGGTCCGAGTTGAAGCGATGGTTGCGGCCCTGGCCCGTCGCGCGACCGCGAGGTTGGGTCGCGGAGGTGAACGGTTCGATGTCGGAGGATGCGGCGGAGTCGGTCGGGCAGTCGATTGCGCGTGGCGTTCCGCTGGGTTCAACCGCATGGCGAGATCGCATCGCGAAGCGGCTTGCGTTAGACATCACGCTGCGACCACGCGGACGACCGCGGAAAAAAGAATCCTGACACCTTTTCTGACCCTGACACCTTTTCTGACCCCGACACCTTTTCTGCCCCTTGCAATGCTTGGGGAAGGAGCAGAAAATCTTCCTGACACCTTTTCTGGCCCCTGACACCTTTTCTGGCCCTATTCATCATGGAAGGTATGACGCGTGTGGAGAACGCCCGACGTGCCGGCATCACGAACCTGCCAGCATATGTGTTCAAAAGGAGGTAGGACTATGACGACGCGCGATCAGCTCTACTGCCAGATGCTCACGTTGGGTTTCGTCGTACTTCGACAGGCAGTGGAGAGCGGCGATTCCGAGTGGGTTGAACAGGAGATGGAGCTTCTGCATAACGTCCCAAGCCTCATCGACGAGAGCAATATCGAGAGGCATAAGTACTTTCTGGAGAAGGAGAAGCAGCGCTATGAAGAGTGGGCATTATCGCCAGGAAGAGACACGCAGAAGTCGCTGATGCTTACCTACTACACGCCACTCTGGAAGCAGATGGAGGCCCTCGGCGAAGAAAAGGTGTCAGGCGAAGATAAGGTGTTAGGTTGATTTATTTCTGATGCAAGGCCATGGCGGCGTCCATCCGGGCACAAAGCGCCCATGAGGAATAAGAAAATCATCCTGACACCTTTTCTTCCGCCGCCGCGACCAGGGGGATTCAAGTTCCGTGGGGAATTCGATGATTCGCTGCGCGACGGCCAGTCGTTGCGTTGTGATTCGTCAGGAGCATTGTTCATGATCAGCAGGGTCGGCATATCATCTTTGGTACTCGCATTGGTTGCGATGTTTGCTTCGTCGGTTGCTTCGGCGGCGTCGATCACGCCGGGAACATACCGATTACACAACCATCCGGACGGTGACGTAAATCCGCCGCCATACGGCATCCGCCTAGACGAGCTTTACAACATCTCGCCGGGCAATGACGTGTTCACTTTGGATTTTGACGACGCTCAGTCGAACGTGACGCTTGTCTATGACGGCGCGAGTACGATCACGATCTCCGGCGTTGCGTACGGCGGCATCGACGGCGGCGCGACGTATCTGAACGACAATCATCTCGGCCTCTACCAGATCGATTTCGTTTACAACATCGGCGTGGGGCGGTGGCGGCGGGGTTAGTGATGCTACGATTGGTCTTGTAGAGGTTGCTGTGTAGAACCCGTGTGGGTTGTGAATCGCAATTTGAAGGATTGGGAAGGCCGCCTTTGCCTGGCAGAAGTCGGAACGAGGGCGCTGTGTCCTTTTTTCTTGTGGGACGATGCATGGTGCGATCGCCGCGATCTGTCTTTAGGAGTACCTCAAACCGAGTTTCAATCCGGCTGAAAGTTCGGCTGCCAGATCGTGCCGACGGGGCTGGTGACGAGGCGTGTGTCCCAGTAGCTGGCGATGGCGTGGCCGTCGGCGAAGGCCATCGTCCAGTTGGAGAATTTGCAGTGCCAGCCTTTGCGCGGTGGGGCGGCCTGGTTAGGGAGCGTCATCGAGGCGCGGTAGGTCGTGCTGTAGAAGCCGTGTTCCAGCCATAGGACGAATCTGGATGCGTCGCCGCCGGTCATGTAGCGCGAGATGCGCGCGGCGTATTCGTCATGCGGATCGCCGTTGTTGTCGAAGACGAAATCGCCGGCGTTGCCGCCGCTGCCCCAATAGCCCTGCATGAACCGCGAGTTGAGACCGTAGCTGCTGCCGTTTGCCTCCCACGAGGATCGCGTCGTTTCCGGGTCCCATGTGGGCGTCGAGTCGCCGATCAGAGCCGTCTGCCACGATCGATCGTTGGGACAGATGTAAAGGTCGATGATGCCGTCGGGCGGCACAGTCGGGTCGACGTACTTGTTCAGCGGCCGGATGTTCGTGGGATAAAGCGTGCTATCGGTCTCGGGGTCCGCCTCAAGATCTGGATTCGGCGCCTTGAAGCCGCCGAAGACCCACGGCGTCACCTCAGTGACATTGAAAAACACCTGCGGCGGCCGGCGCAAGGCGGGGCCAACGACGTACCACGGGAGCGTGTAGGTTTTCTGGTCGTCCCAGTACAGCTGTGTCGCGCCGGCAATTTCGCGCAGTTGCGCGAGGCATTTGACCTTTCCCGCCTCACATCGTGCAGCGGAGAGGGCCGGGATCAGGATCGAGATCAGCAGCGCGATAATGGCGATCACGATCAGGAGTTCGAGGAGAGTGAAGGCGTCGCGCGCGGCATTGCGCCGACGTTCAAGTTCGATCGTGATGTGTCGTGTGTGGTTCATGACCAGCGTCCAGATTCTGGTTCGTTCGTCGCGATCCAATCCGCTTAGAATTTCGATGCATCAATTCCTGTTCGCAACAGGTCGCCTGATTTCGCCCGGCACTTCGGGCTCCGGATCGGGCTGCCGTTTCTTCGGATGGCAGACGGGGCAGAATCCCGACGCACCGGGAACTTCGGCGCCGAAGTAGAGCGTGCCGCAGGTCGGGCATCCCGACACCTGATAGGCAAACTGTCCGGCGCATGCAGGGCAGAGGATCGGCGGCGAGCCCTTCAGTTTCAGGGCCTCGGCGCGCTCATTCGGAAGCAACTCAAACGTGTGGTCGCACTTCGAGCACTTCCAGTGTGTCGAAAACGCCGGGTCATTTGCTTGATCGACTTCGCCATGTGTTGCGATCCACACGGCGGCAGTCGCTGCGATCAGGATTACCAGGGCGATCAACCTGTTGCGTTGCATCTCATCAAACCCTCGCGCCGGCCCCGATCGGGGCCGGCGCGTCAGCTCGCGTTGTTAGTACGTGCGTCAGTCTATGGATTCGAACAATCCACACCGGCACACGTCGTAAACTCGCCTTGATAGACGCCAGCCAGCGCCTCGCAATCCGGTACGTTGCGCTCAACGCACGTTTGGTTCGGAAGGCAACACGCGCCGATGCGGGCATCCGGACAGGTGAAACTGTCGCACGATAGCCCAAAGTAAAACGCGGTATTGGGGCCGTTGCATTCACCGTAGATCGTGTCCTGGCAGCTGATGCCGTCACAGCAAACGCCGGGGCGCGCGTCGAGGCACACGTAGAACGAGCAATCCTCACCTGGGAAAAAGTCGAAGTCGCAGGTGCCGCGAACTTCATTGACGCACGTGACGCCGTCGCAGCATGCGCCCGTCGCGCAGGTGCTGATTCCAAAGGAATCATAGGTGCAGGCGATGCCGTCTCCCAGGTAGTTGCCGCCCTGGCTGGCGCAATCATCCGCAGAGGTTACGACGCAGTCGGGAATCGCGGGAATGCAGCAGGCACCGCCGCAGGCGCCGGGTTCACAGGTCGTCGCATCGCCGAGGTACGTGCCCTGGAGATCGATGAGACATGTGTTGACGCCGTTAACGATCTCGCAAACCTGCATTTCGCCGACAGTGTGGCAGCACGCGCCGGGGCAGACATTGAAGTCGCAGTCGGTGCCGTCGCCGCCGTAGTAGCCGCCGATGACCTGTTCGCAATACGCCTGCGTTTCGATGGTGCAGAGACCGCCGTCGGGCGGGCAGCAAGCGCCGCCGCAGACGATGTTCAGGACGCCGACGCCGGAGGGCGTACCGTCCTCGGTCCCGACGCGAATCTTGTAGCACACGCCGGCGATGGCGTCGAAGCGGATCGCGGCGTCGAAACCGGCGCCGCCGTTGCCGAAGCAAAGCTGGACCGGGGCGGCCTGTTCGCGGTTGTTACAGACGATGAGGCTGTCGGCGCTGCTGGGCGGGCACGTGACGCAATCGTCATAGACGGCGATTGTCGTATTCGAGCTGTCGCCGAGGTCATAGCTGCCGCACGTGTCGATCTGCACGACGCCTGTGCAGGCGGCTTCGTAGGTGAACCATACGTCGTTGTCGATGAAGTTCTCTGTTGCGAGGCCCTGTTCGCAGCCTGGAAAGAACTGCGGGAGTTCATCGCCGTCCGTCGTCGCGCCGCCGAGATCGAAGATGATGCTGCCTTCGGTCACTTGGATGGGGTTCGCACAGTCGTCGTTTTCCGGCGGACACTTGAAGAACTCGCAGGAGACCTGATTGAAGTTGTATGTACCGCCGAGCGCGAGGCAGTCCAGCTCCGTGATCTCGGAGCAGGAGCCGTCGCCGACGCAGCACGCGACGAGGCACGGATTCGGGTCGCAGGGAACGCCGCCCTGTTGATTGGGCGTTCCATTCATGGCGACGCAATCATCCGGGTGAATCACGATGCACGTGCCGGTTGGCTGCCCGAATTGGTCGTTCAGGCAGCATGCCGTCGGTGCGGAGAAGCACGTATTGGGCTCACATGTGCCGCCATCGATGAAGAACCCGTTCGAATTGGCGCAATCGAATTGCGGGTCGGTCGACGTCGGCGCGCCGAACGTCTGGCACGTGCCGTCGAGATAACAGCAGGAGCCGCCAAGGCACGGCGGGTCGAGATCTTCGCACGCGACGCCGAGTGTGAACTGATGACTGAATCCGGCAAGGCCCTCGCAGGCGGCGAGCGTCGGCATTGTCTGACAGGCCGGGATGAAGAACTGGTCGTAATAGCAGCAGGCGCCGCCCATCGGCGGGATCGGAGGCGGGGCGATGCCGGTCAGCAGGACGTTGACCATGCCGGGAATGTCGGCCGGGTCCACGATGCCATTCACGCTGAAGTCGCCGTGACAAACGTCGTCCACGTCCGTCGATAAATCCAAGACCGCCCGGGCGAACAGCTGGAGGTCGGCGCCGTCGGCGGCGCCGTCGGCGTTCATGTCGCCGTCGCCGGCGGATGTCGCAAGCTGCCGCACTTCGACGAGTTCGATGTTGAGCACGCCGAACGTGCTTTGGCCTTCGAGATACCAGTGCTTTCGATCGCCGCCGACGTAGTTTTCGAAGTTCGTTCCGGGGATGCCGCAGGCGTTCAGTTGCGTCAGGTCGACCGAAGGCCAGGACTCGTCGTCGGCATCGACGAGCTTGAGCGTCTGTCGAAAGCCAAGGGCGCCGAAGGAAAGCGTGATGGGGTCAAACTCCATCTGATCGTTGTCGGGAATCGCGGATGTGATTCCCGATGTGGAGAACGCGAGGCTCCGAGTGGCGTCGGAATTCAGGACGATCTGGCCGCCGAGTCCGTTGGCGACGGACATCTTCATGGACGTGATCCTGATGCCGAACTTGACGCCTGGGACGAACTCAAATCCGGAATCGGAGTCCGCGAGGCACGAGAATACGACACGCGCGCCGAGCGGCGTCGTCTCAAACGGGAATTCGCCGAACGTATTCTGTGCGACGCGACCCTCGACGACGATCAGGACGTCTGCCGCCATCGCGGATCCGGATAAGTTCATGCTACACGCCGCAATCATTGCAGCGACGGCAAGTCTGTTTATCGTTCGTGTGGACATGGCGATCGATGCCTCCATGGAATCGAAAAGGCGTTGAAGTGCTGATTGTGGACTTTCGGCCCGGGTAGCGCCGCCGAGCGATGCGCGCGACGACGCCTCGCCCGCAATGCCGGAAATGCAGCATTGCGAACTCGGTATAGCCGTGGTTACCGATGCATGATTGATTGTTGAAACTCCCTTGGGCCGCCGTCTGCATCTTATGGGAGTCAGATCGTGACACAACTGCGCCCTTGTCAAAGCGCCCTATGTCAGTCACCCGCTTTGGGCCGCAGGTCGAAACGCGTCACGTGGGACGCGGCAGGGCTGCACTCAGCGGGCCCGCCTGATCCGTCAGGCGCGTCGTCGTCGTCGCAGCGAGATCAAGCCTGCGCAAGCGATGAGCGACAGTGTCGTCGGTTCCGGAATCGTCAGCGACGATCCGGGCGACGTGATCTCGTTGCTCGCAACGGTGCCGTTGATCGTGATTTTTACAAGATTCGACAACGACCCGGCGGAGAACGAAATATCCGTGAACGACACGGCGAGCAATTCGCTCGGCGCGACGAAGCCCGGGTTGTATCGAATCTCCCAAAGGAAGTTGTCGATCGGAAACATCGGATTGTCGCCGAAGTCGCCCGCAGAGAACGATTCGCCGATGAGATCGGTCAGGATATTCGACGTGATCAGATTGGCGAACTCCGCGTCGGACGAGAAATTGAAATTGACGCGAAGGCCTTCGCCAGGGACATCGTTGACGTCGAAGTTCGGGTCGTTCAGCGTCCACGTGCCACCGGCGCTGGAGAAGTTGTCGTCAAATGGAAACCCGCCCGTGCCGGCTGAATCGATGATCTGCAGGTCGCCGGCGTTCAATGCTGTGAACGAACCGGACACGGAGCCAACAGTCATTTGAACCGTCGGATCCAGGACCGGGTATTGCCTCGCACCGGGAAAGGTGTCGAACCCGTTTGAGTTGTCGGCCTGGAACATCAACATGACGCTATCGCCGACGTTTTGCGCGTTCGCCGTCGTTGCGAATACGAATCCGATACAGATCGATGCGAAAGTCGCCTTCATAAGCCAGGAATGCTTCATACTCGTCTCTCCTTTGTCTTGTGGCCCGGGTCTTGGGGCCGACGGCTAGATTCGTGAAGGCTCGCCTGCACACGAGGAACGTGATGCGATCATGCCGAAGGGCTCGGCTGTCGGAGTGAGTTTGATGGTCGCGGCGTCAATCGGCGGATGTCGAAAGACTGGTTCCCCTTGGCATTGCTCAGCGTGACGAGTTTCTAACGCAATGTCAAGAAAATACACGACCCTGTTACGTGTAAATAGGGTGTCGAGCCGACACGCAAACGCGGGGTGCCACGGACGGACGATCACGCGGAAGCACAGTCTGGCGAGAATCATAAAGCATTACATAAGAATAACTTATGTTGGCACATAAACCCGACTTTGGCGCGATGTCATGGCTTCGGAGATTGGCGGATACCGAGTCTGGAGCGGTCACGGACTCCCACGAAGTCCAGATTCCGAGGAGGGGTGTCGAGGCCTTCGCGGTGTTCCTGAGTTTTGGGACCCGAACCCAAGGAACGACACCCACTGCCCCTAATCAGACCGAATTGCCCCGTACTTGAACGGAACAACCGATAATTCGTACTTTGACGGATGGTCATGGGTTGATTCCGAGTTGCGCTATCCGCTACTGTATGTGAACGCACAGGGGGGCGCGGCGGGGGTCGCCGCGACCAGGGGGATTCAAGTTCCGTGGGGAATTCGATGATTCGCTGCGCGACGGCCAGTCGTTGCGTTGTGATTCGTCAGGAGCATTGTTCATGATCAGCAGGGTCGGCATTTCATCTTTGGTACTCGCATTGGTTGCGATGTTTGCTTCGTCGGTTGCTTCGGCGGCGTCGATCACGCCGGGAACATACCGATTACACAACCATCCGGACGGTGACGTAAATCCGCCGCCATACGGCATCCGCCTAGACGAGCTTTACAACATCTCGCCGGGCAATGACGTGTTCACTTTGGATTTTGACGACGCTCAGTCGAACGTGACGCTTGTCTATGACGGCGCGAGTACGATCACGATCTCCGGCGTTGCGTACGGCGGCATCGACGGCGGCGCGACGTATCTGAACGACAATCATCTCGGCCTCTACCAGATCGATTTCGTTTACAACATCGGCGTGGGGCTCGCCGGCGGCGATGACGACTTGATTGTCATCCCGGGCGCGAACATGCAGAATTTCGGAAGCATCACGGCGCTGAACCCTATCAATCCGACGTTCGGCGTTGCCAAGACGCTGTTCGACGTGCGCGATGGTAATTTCAGCTTCCGCTTCGGCGATGAAGACAACGATGCCGGTCATCGCGGCTTCGCCGGAATTTCTGGTTGGGGCTGGCTCGGATTCAACGGCAACGCGCACCCCGGCGCGGCGGACGACTTCCTCTTTACGGCAGAACTGATCCCGGAGCCCGCCAGCGCCATGCTCGTCCTGGTCGGCCTCAGCGCGGCGATCATTCGACGGCGACGCTGATCTTCGCTCCTGCCCGCAAAGGCTCGACTTGACGTCCGAATCCGGGCCTGAACGGATCAATACAAGAAACTTCAAGAGCGGCCGGTCCAGTGGGACCGGCCGCTTTTATTCTGTGAACCCCCGCAGAAAGGCCCCAGGGCGGTCAACAACTTCGCGCGAACCCAGTAAGATGCTCCGTTTCGCGTTGATTCGGAGAAGCGATTGCCGCGCGTCAAGAAAACCATACAGGACGTACTTGACCGGATGCCTCGGCCGGCGGCGCGCTGGAGCCGGTTGTTCGGGCTTGGGATCATCGTCGGCGTCCTGGGCGGCGGCGCGGCGGCGGCGCTCGAACGTGGCCTGCATTACGGCACACACGAACTCGTCGGGCGGATTGCCACGTTGGCCGGCGCCGCAAAGCCGGCGTTCCACTTTGACTGGCGTCTCGTCGCGTTGCCGATGGCCGGTTGTCTGTTGTCCGGCATTGTGATTCGTCTTTTCTGCCCGAGGGCTCTGGGCATTCACGGCACGGATTCGTTGACTCGTGCCTTTCATCGTCAGATGGGCGATCTCCCTCTGCGAGCACCGATTATCAAAGGAGCGGCCGCCATCGGCGTCATATCGTCCGGCGGATCGGCCGGGCCGGAAGGTCCGATCGCTGCGCTCGGCGCGGCGCTGGGATCCGTCGTCGGCCGCATTTTCAAAGCGACGCCTCAGGAACGCCGCGTACTGTTGATCGCCGGTTGTGCCGCCGGCGTCGGCGCGATCTTTCAATGCCCGCTCGGTGGTGCGCTGTTTGCGACGAGTCTGCTCTATAGCGAAGAGGAATTCGAAGGCGCCGCAATCGTGCCGTCGTTTGTCGCGTCGGTCATCGGATATACCGTGTTCGTTTCGATCAACGACGGCTTCGACAAGGTCGGCGTCGGCACGTTGCTTCGAGGAACCGACAAACTGGCTTTTTCGTCCGCCTACGAGTTGATTCCGTATGTCATGTTGGCGGTGCTCTGCAGCGCCGGCGCGATCCTATTCAGTGTCGGGCTGAAGACGGTTGAAGAGCGCGTCGTACCGCGATCCCCGATTCCGCGTTGGATGCTGCCCGGAATCGGCGGTCTGCTCACAGGTCTGATCGCCTGCGCCCTGCCGCAGGTCATGGATGGTCAATACACGTTCATTCAGAGCGCCATTGAAGGCGTATTCCACCACGGCGACGATCAGGTTTCGATGCTGCAAATCGGCTTCGGACCGCTCGCGGGACTTTTCCTTGCGGTCGCGATCTCGAAATGCATCGCAACGGCATTGACGGTTGGCAGCGGTTCGGCCGGCGGCGTACTCGGTCCGAGCGTCTTCATCGGCGGTGCGATTGGTGCGTTTCTTGGCGCGATTGTCGAGGCTTGGTTTCCCGGCGTCTTCAGTGAGGATCTTCGCAGGGCGCTGATTCCCGTCGGCATGGGCGGCGTTCTGGCGGTCACAATGCGGACACCGCTCGCGGCGATCGTGATGATCATGGAAATGACGGGCAGTTACGGCTTGATCGTACCGCTGATGCTGGTCTGCATGACGGCGTACGTCATCGGGCGTCGATGGGGGCTGAACCACGAACAGGTCCGCACGCCGGCCGAATCGCCGGCGCACGCGGGCGATGCGATCGTACACATGCTCGAGTCGTGGCATGTCCGCGATCTGATGGAGCCGAAGTGGGAGGACACTGTCGCTCCGGAAACGACGCTGCCGGAGATGGTCGAGCGCATTCGTCCCGGCACGCGACCGGTCTTCGCAGTCGCGAAGGGCGACGATCTGCTGGGCGTCGTATCCGTTCCCGATATTCGCTCGTTCATGGAGGATCCGGCGCTCGCGAATTTCGTCATTGCCGCCGACATGATGACGGTCGATCTGCGGACAGTGGACGAAGACACGGAAGTCTATCTTGCGCTGGATCTCTTCCGTCGCAGCGAACACCAGGTGTTGCCCGTGTTATCGCACAATCGTCCGCATCGATGGATCGGCATGCTCAGTCGCGAGCGCGTATTCGAGGCGATTCGAGAGTCGATGGCCGAAACGCAGCAGGCGATGCTCGAGGAGCATGCCGGCTTGACGGCGATCGAGCAGGAAGGCCAGCTGCACAATCTCGTCATGGGCGTCACGCCGACGAGTCGCGACATGATCCAACGATTGATCGTGCCGATGGACGCCCTGGGCAAATCGCTTCGTGAGGCCGACTTCCGCAGACACTACAACGCGCAAGTGATCGCGATCGAGCAGCCCGACGGGAGCGTGCAGTGTCCGCCGGATATTGACAGTCCGCTGCGATCGGGCCAGCGCCTGCTGGCGATCGTCTGGCACGATGTCGAACCGGCGCCGGTGGCGCGAACAGCCGCGGATTGAGTTGCCCGTTCGTCGCGCTATGGTATTCCGCGTCCCAATCCCGCATCTCACGTCCAATCGCAGTGCCTGGGCTCGACAATGCTGCGATGTGAATCTGCGCGCGTTTGCGTTGATTCGGTTTCGCGCAGGCGAGAGGTTCGGGTACCATTCGCGATATTGAATCGATCTAGCGCCAATCCGATCCTGACGCGCCGCGATATACCGGATGTGCCGCCGCGCATTGTCGATGTCAGTTCCGTGTTCAATCCCGGGGCGGCGTTTTGGCGAGGCCGGTATTTTCTTCTGCTTCGCGTACAGACGCGCGGCCGTGAAACGGTCCTTATGGTTGCCGAGAGCGGCGACGGCGAGCGTTTTTCCGTTCGGCCGTCGATCGTGAACATCGACGGACTCGAATCGGTCGGGGCGCGGATATTCCATGTGTACGATCCACGGCTGACGGCGATCGACGACTGCGTTTATGTCGTGTTTGCCGCGGATACCGACGGCGGCTGTCGTCTCGGGATCGCCAGAACGGTGGATTTTGAATCGTTCGAACTCGTATCGTTCGGTGCGAATGACGACGTTCGAAACGGCGTGCTGTTTCCGGAAAGGCTGAATGGCCGTTTCGTTCGGCTCGAGCGCCCCAATCGCGTGGCGCTCGACAGTGGTGTGACAACAGGATCGGAGATTGTTCTGGCCGCGTCGGACGATCTGGTTGATTGGGAACCGGTCGGATCCGTCATGACCGGCCGCTGGCACTATTGGGATGAGCTGATCGGATCGGGACCGCCGCCGGTCAAGACCCGAGAGGGCTGGCTGCACGTTTATCACGGCGTCGCGACGCATCTGAATGCGGGCATCTACCAGGCGGGCGTGGTGCTGCTGGACCTGCACGACCCGACGAAAGTGATCGCGCGGGGACGCAACAACATTCTCGAACCGCGGGAATTGTACGAACACGTGGGCCAGGTGCCGAATGTCGTGTTTCCCAGCGGGATGATCGTGGAGGGCTTCGATGCGGAAGGCTTCGCGAGGGCGGACAGCGTCGTGCGGTTGTATTACGGCGCGGCGGACACTGTCGTGGGATTGGCAACGTCGACGATTGCGGAGTTGATTGACGCGTGTCGTGAGTAGTTGATTGGGCCACGCGTCGACGGTGTCGCTGGCGAGTATCTTGAAGGAAGCGAGGAGCGCGCGTGCGGAGTTCAGGGGTGATTGCGATCGTGATGGCTGCCGGTTTTTCGTGGGACGGCTGCGCATCGATGTCAGGGCAATTCGATGGCCATGCAGCGGATCCGAATCGCCTGCCGAGACAATACACTTGCGTGCGAGCCGTCGGCCCTGTGGCGATTGACGGGCGGATTGATGATCCCAGCTGGGCAGCCGCTCGATGGTCCGCCGACTTTGCCGATATCGAGGGATTCGACAAGCCGGCGCCGCGATTTCGCACGCGGATGAAGATGCTCTGGGACGACGAGTTTCTTTACATCGCCGCCGAACTCGAAGAGCCGCACGTCTGGGCGACATTGACGAAACACGATGAGATTGTGTTCAACGACAACGACTTCGAGATCTTCATCGATCCGAATGGAGATGAAGCCGAGTACTACGAGATCGAAACGAATGCGTTCGGCACAATCTTCGATCTGTTCCTGGTTCGGACGTATCTGCGGAAGGGACCGGCATTGCACGACTGGGATATGCGCGGTCTGAGGACGGGGATCGCCATCGACGGAACGATCAACAATCCGGCGGACGAGGACAAGGGCTGGACGGTCGAATTCGCATTGCCGTGGCGTTCTCTGAAGGAGGCCGCCGGTTGCGCCGCGCCGCCAAGGCCCGGCGATGAATGGCGGATGAACTTTTCGCGCGTCGAGTGGCGGCATCAGGCGGTCGACGGGAAGTACCAGCGCATGCCGGATTCGAAGGAAGATAACTGGGTCTGGTCTCCGCAGGGCGTGATCGACATGCATCGGCCGCGGCACTGGGGATACGTCCGCTTCCGCGGCGAGCCGGGTTGATGTCAGAACGTCTGCGGTCCGCCATTCGAGCGTTTGAATGCACCTGATCGACTGGACCATCATCGGTGCGTTGATGCTGCTGCTGCTTGTCGGCGCGATGTCGACTCGGCAGCACGCCTCAAGCGTCGCGGGTTATCTCGCGGCCGATCGCTGCGGCGGGCGATATCTCATTGCCGTGTCGGACCAAATTGCCAAACTGGGCGTGATTACGCTCGTCTGGTATTTCGAGCAGAACTACGATGCGGGTTTCACCTCGATCTGGTGGCAACTCATGGAGGAGCCGGTTCTCATCGTCATGGCCCTGTCCGGCTGGGTGATCTATCGCTTCCGGCAAACACGCTCGATGACGATGGCGGAGTTCTTTGAGAAGCGCTACAGCCGGAAGTTCCGCATCTTCGCGGGAATCGTTGCATTCGTCGCAGGGATTATCAACTTCGGCATTTTCCCGTCTGTCGGCGCGCGGTTCTTTATTCAGCTATGGAGCTTGCCTGAGACGTTCAGTCTCCTCGGTGTCCAGATTCAGACGTTCGCGGCCGTGATGGTCGCGCTGCTCATCGTGCCGATGGCGCTGTTGCTGTTGGGCGGTCAGATCGCGGTGATGGTGACCGACTTTCTACAGGGGGTCGTCGCCAACATTGCGTTCATCGCCATCATTCTTTTCCTGCTGCTGCATTTCACGTGGCCGCAGATCAGCGAGACGCTGATGGCCCAGCCCGCCGGAAAGTCGATGGTCGATCCGTTCAATGTTCAGCGTGATGAGAACTTCAATGTCCTCTACTATTTCATATCCGTCGTCACGTTGTTCTACGGTGCCTATGCCTGGTTCGGAACGCAGGGCTACGCGGTCTCGGCAATCAACGCACACGAAGCCAAGATGGCATTCATCCTCGGCCAATGGCGCTTCCGCGTGCTGATGTTGATTGTGATTGTGCTGCCGATCTGTATCAAGACGTTTCTTACGCATCCCGATTACGCAAACCAGGCACGGGCCACGCACGATGCGATTCAGGCAGTCCAAGGGGCTCAGTTGGAAACACAGTTGAGAACGCCGATCGCGATGCGGACGATATTGCCGGCCGGGCTCGTCGGCCTCGCTTCGGCGGCTCTGCTGGGCGCTTTCATTAGTACGCACGATACCTACCTGCATTCATGGTCGGCGATCTTTGTGCAGGATGTCCTGATGCCCATTACCGGGCGCCGATTTAGCGAGCGAACGCACTTGCTCTTGCTTCGATGCTCGGTCGTCGGCATCGCAGCGTTTATTCTCGTCTTCAGTTACGTATTTAAGCACCAGCAGTACATCTCGATGTACTGCTCGCAAACTGCCGCAGTGTTCGTTGGCGGCGCTGGCATAGCGATCATCGGAGGTCTCTACTGGAACCGCGGGACGACCGCGGCGGCGTGGGCAGGCATGATCGTCGGTCTCTTACTTTCGCTATTTGGCGTCGTTGTAAAACAAGTGCCTGACAGTTTTCTTTTCGGCCTGACGCAGTCCAGCCACACGCTGTCCTATCTTGGTCGTTTTTCATTGTGGTTCAGGAATCGGTATACGGGCGCCGAGATGAGTATGATCACGCTATGCTGCGCCTCGGCAACGTACGTTCTCGTGTCGCTTGCCCAGTGGCGCAGCAAATTCAATCTAGACAAGCTGCTTCATCGAGGTGATTACGCGATGGAGGGCGAATCCTCGTTATCGATTCGTGACGCCCGGGGTTTCTGGGAGCGGCTTGGATTTTCCAAGGAATTCAAGGGTAGCGATCGCGCTGTGGTGTTTGTTACGCTGAGTTGGCCACTTTTCTGGTCGATCGTGTTTTTCAGCGTGCTGGCCTACCGATCCACGCGTTCGATTTCGGCCGAGGCGTGGCTTTCGTATTGGCACGTTTGGACGTGGGTCATTCTAATTAGTGGCGCAATCGTAACCTGTTGGCTTTCGATCGGCGGCTTTCGTGACTTGCGCAGCCTATACCGAAAGTTAAAGACGCGCTCGGTGGATCCCCGAGACGACGGATTCGTCGACGTTGAACACGCCGCAGCCGTACCTGGGGCAGGTGGAGTTTCCCGGGACGTTGATGTCGGCCGCGATTCGGGCCAACATAGCTGAATGATCATCTCCCTAATCCGCGATCGACGTCGCGTCTTTCCGTTGTTTGTTCTTTCGTGCGTTGGCGCCGCGACGCTCGCGGGCGGCTGTGTCGGTCCTCGACCCGGGGATCGGATCAAGCGATGCGGCGACGAAATCGTCGTGTGCGGTCAGTTCTTTCATACCGGCGTGCCTGTTGTCCTATGGCTGGATCCGAAGGGGTACGACGCCTATCGCATTGAGAATCGTTTTGAGTCCGGGGGGCGAGATTCGATTCCTGTGCGGAAGGGCGCGACGCCGAATCGATATGACTCAGTTCGAAGACACTTGTCCGAGGCCGATGCGGCAATTGTTCGCGCCGACGGCTGGTCGCTTTCCATGCTCCAGCAATATGTCGACCTGTTTGTGCTTCACTACGACGTCTGCGGTACGTCGCGGCGCTGTTTTCACGTACTGCACGATCGTCGCGGACTGAGCGTGCATTTCATGCTGGATCTCGACGGCACGATTTACCAGACGCTCGATCTGAAGGAGCGGGCGTGGCATGCCGGCCCGGCGAACGATCGCAGCGTCGGCGTCGAAATTGCAAACATGGGGGCCTATGAAGATCCGGCGGAACTTGATGCATGGTATCAGCGGGATTCGGCGGGGCGCGTCGTCCTGATTCCCCCGCTGACGTTTGGCGCGACGGGGCTGCGGACGGCGGAGTTTGTGGCAATGCCCGCACGCGCCGAGCTCGTCCGGGGACGGATCCACGATCGGATGCTGAACCAGTACGATTTGACGGACGCACAGTACGCGTCTCTGACTCGCCTGACGGCGACATTGTGTCGCGTGCTACCGCGTATCCGGCCGGTTGCTCCCCGCAATGTCGATGGAGAAATCCGGTCGACCGTGCTGTCGGCATCTGAACTCGCCGATTTCAGCGGCATTCTCGGCCATTACCATTTGAGCGAGTCGAAGGTTGATCCGGGGCCCGCATTTGACTGGCCTCGGCTCCTCGACGGCGTGCGGCGATGTCGCTGAAAATCGACTGGGGCATTGCAGGGGCGTCAGTTGTTTAGACGATGGTCTATATTACTTTCGCTCGCGTCGAATTTCCCACGCCGAAGGCGGATCGGTGCGGGCGACTTGTCTCGGTCCGTTTGCGAGAACGGCTTGCGTCCTTAGCGCGATATTAGCGACGTGGACATCGCATTCTCCCGGAAAATGCTTGCGATTGGTCCATTAGACTCATATCATTTAGAGTAGGAAGGACTTTTCGCTATCCTCGGCTCGGGCCGAATTCACCGCCTGGCCGGGCGTATCGGGGGATTCCGGGACTCATCACGCGCGGGCGTCGTGCGTCGGAACCTCCCAGCAAGAGTCCGATTTGGAGGAATTCGTGTTCGCCCAGCCATCGGCGACATCATTGAATGTTCTGGTGCTGAATCGTCATTACTTGGCGATTCGGATTATCAACGTCCGTCGTGCATTCACGCTGCTCTTCAAGGAGTTGGCGGAAGTGATTCACGTGGACAACGGCAAGTATCTGTCGTACGACTTTTCGGAGTGGTGCGATTTGAGTCAGCTCGCGCGCGAATTCGAGCCGGCGGAGCACGACTGGATCAAGACGGTCCGATTCGATATCGCAGTCCCACGGATCATTCGGCTGGCGGTTTACGATCGACTGCCGCGACAGGAAGTGAAGTTCAACCGGCGCAATTTGTTCGCGCGAGACAGCAATCGTTGCCAGTATTGCGGAAACAAGTTCCCGACAAGCGAACTGTCCCTGGACCACGTGGTGCCGCGAAGCCAGGGCGGCGGGGCGACGTGGGAAAACATCGTCTGCGCCTGCGTGAAGTGCAATATCCGCAAGGGCGGGCGCACGCCGAAGCAGGCGTCGATGCACCTGATCCGATCGCCCAGCAAGCCGCGACGCAATCCGTCGATCTCCATTAAGCTGGCGGATAACCGCTATGCAAGCTGGAAGGCATTCCTGGATAACGCCTACTGGTCGGTCGAGCTGCGGTAGCAACTCGGGATCGACGATCGTCAAGACACATGAAGGCCGCGTTCCATCTCGGAGCGCGGCTTTTTTTTTGTGTTTCAGTTCGTTTCGCGGAGACCCGTGAACTCTGTCGTCCGCGGCATCAAGGGCTCTGAAGCGCCGTCGGAATGTCGGTCAGCCGTGAGTATGTCACGAACAGACCCTGCGATTGTGCGCCGGGCTGTGCGCCGGAAAGCAGGTAGAAGTCAGTGGACAACTGTGCATCGACGAAGCCGACAGGCACGCCGAGCGCCTGCCCGTCGAAATTGAAGATGTCGCCCACGCGCGTCGGGTCATTGACGTTTTGGACGGCAATCTCCTGACCCGCAACGCCCTTGATGGGGCTGCCGTTGTACGAGACGTAGAAGTTACCGTCGCCCGCGACTGTCCGATCGTAGAGGATCGCACCGATCGCTTCGCCGTTGTCGCCGAAGCGGAGATCGATCGTGCCGAAGACCGTCTGTGCGCGCCAGGCGCCGGCGAGCACGGCGACAGTCGTGTCCTTCTTCAGCACGACGATGATGTCCTGAGTGACGGGCGTGCATTCGTCTGCTTCCGTCCCCACGTTTACGACGCGATTGTCCTGCTGGTACCCCGGCGCGATCACGCTGATGTCAAATCGACCGGACACGTCATAGGCGATCGCGAAATCGCTGCAATTGTTGTTGCAGGTGCCGACGTAGTACTGACCTTGGTCGACGGCGAATGCGATCGATGCGTAGGGCAGCGTCTGACCGACATCGTTCACGATCGTGAGCTGGACGGCGGGGACGTTGCTTGTTCCGCAGGTCGGATTTCCGGGCAACATGATACCGTCGCAGTTTCCGTTCATGCCGGACGCCAGCGGAAGACACGCAATCAATACGAGTAACGATCTGATGGTGAGATTCATGCGCATGACCAAGCTTAGGCGTGTTTTCAGGCGGTTATCAAGGCATTCTGCAGCAATGGGGCGGCTCCGCGATCTTCTCGGCGCAAGCGTGCCGTGGGGACGCGTCAGACGCGGCTTTTGCCCCAGGAATGCACTTTCGGGCGGTCACATCGTCGCCGTAATTCACCTCCCCCGGGCTCGTTATGAGACGTGACTGGTCCGCCTTTGACCCATGTGGAGAAGCGCGGACCAAGGCTTCCTCTCGAATGCAGACGGCAGGGCACGCCGTCTCGCCGAAGGTTCACTTCGACTTTGGGAGGCTTGGAACATGTTCAGAGGATCGATATCGGATCTCGTTTTTCTCACGTTGTTGGCGGGTGTGGCGTCGAACGCCGTCTGCGTTTCGGGCTGCGGCATCAATCCCAATCTGACGGACGCCCAACAGGACCGCGACATCGCGGCGAAGATGGCGTGGGTCGACAAGGCGATCAACGTGGCCGAGCGGCACAACCTGGCGTATCGCGTGGAGGTGGACGCCACGGGAAAGCCGTCGATCGGCGAGACGGTCGATCTCTACTTCGACTCGGGCGTCTCGGCGAAGCTCATGATGTTCGGCAACGCGGCCGCCGCCCCGACGACGCCGACGGAGGTTGTCGAAGAACCGCCGGCGACGTCGGAGGCAGATTCACCAACGAACGACGGTGCGGATTCTCAGGCGGAAACGTCCGGCGACTCGACGGAGGGCGCGAAGTGACGACGAGAAGCGCGACGCGAATCCGCCGCGGCGCGGCGCTTGTCGCCGGTGCGTCGGCGCTGCTTGCGAGCGGGTGCATGAAGGCCAAGGACATGAGCGCCGTACGGGCTCGGGTCGATGAGGTCCGGCAGGATTTCGGCGCCGTGCAGACGAAGCTGACGGCCGAGACGGAAGTCAGCACGGGCGGCGGCAACTTCAACGAGCCCGTGACGGGTTGGATTCTGGCGGCGGGCTATGCGTCCGTTCCGGCGACGATTTTTCTCTATCTGCTCGCCCATCGCTTTCGGATATTCCGCCGCGTGAAGGACTGCATCCGCGGCGCACCTGCAGCTTGAGAAGACTCCTCCTCTCCTCTCTGCGCCCGCGGCGTTTGGCGGCGTCGCGGGCGCCCTGCCTTCATAGCAGCGACAGCTGTTCGCACAGGCGACGGAAGAACGTGAACGGATCTTCGCCGTCCCACGGGAAGTGGAACACGTTGTCATCGGCTTCGTAGCGAACCCCGACGAGTTGCATGCCCGGCTTCATTCGCGCGAAGGTGCCGGCGATGCACGGCGTTCCGTCCGTTGCGCGATAGAAGGTGAGCGTGTCGCCTACTTCGACGCAATGCCATTTGTCGTCCGATGCCTCGGCGCGGCGGCCGACGGATGCGTAATACCACGCCGCGTGTGAAATCATCAACGTGTGATGCGGACGCATGTCGAACTCGTGCGGCTCTGACCAGGGCTTCGCATCGAAATCCGTCGTCATCGCCTTGGGACCGCGCTGGGCCTCGGCCCTTCGCTTGGCCGAGGGCTCGACAGGGCGGAATGCGGGGGCGGGGCCGGAGAGGAAGAGTAGTAGTTGGGTGGGTGGCGATTGTGCGGCGAGTTCCTTCGCGTCTGCGTTGACTGCTTCGAGTAGGTTCAGCGTGCGCTGCACGTCGGCGGCGATCAACTGATCCGCGTTTCGAATCAGCAGGGCAACACGCCGGGCCGCCCGGTCGCCGAGCAAATTCGCCAGGTCGGGAATGGGGCGGGTCGCCTGCCTCGCGATCTCCTTCGGGATGTCCAGGACGCGCGTGAGGTGGAGTTGGAGACCGTGATCGTCGTACATCTCTGCGCCGGGCAGTTCGTGGATGACGAAATGATGCTTGGCGAGCTGGCGGAGAAGGTAATCGGCGTCATCGTCGGCGACGGCATTGGCGAGAGGGTTGAGGAAGCCGGGGGAGAGGAGGGTAGGGGCGAATTGCGCTAGTTCGTGGTCAGCCATTGCTGCAGTCTATCATTTCCTATGGTTGTCACTCGGCGACAGCCGACGGTCGTACCGCCCGCTTGTATTCTCTTCGTAACAACCTGATTGTGTCATATGGCGTGCGGATCGGTGGCGAATGCTGTTAATTGAAGCCGGCGCAGACGTTTACTACAATGGCTCACTCAGGGCCCCTTAGCAAGGGTTTGTCTTTTTCTCACACAATCTGCAAAGCCGATCCATGGTCCAACTCCCGCAGGTCAAACAGGAAAAGGTCGAGACCGAGATCGGCAGCCACTTTGTGGCCAACTATCCGCCGTTCAGCGTCTGGTCGAAGGATCACGTTCCGGCGGCGATCGAGAAGCTGGACGCCGGGCCGTATCCGCAGACGCCCCTCGGGCTCTACGTGCACATACCGTTCTGCCGGAAGCGATGCCGATTCTGCTACTTCCGCGTGTACACGGATAAGAACGGCAGCGAAGTGGACGTCTATATGGACGCCCTTGCGCGGGAGGTCGATCTCTACGCCGAACGGGCGGGGCTCGCGGGTCGGCAGTTCACTTTTGTTTATTTTGGCGGAGGCACGCCTTCCTTCCTGAGCAGTCAGCAGCTCACGCGGATGATCGAGCGGATCAACACGCGATGGACGTGGGACGCCGCGAAGGAAGTCACGTTCGAGTGCGAACCCGGCACGCTCAAGGAAAGCAAGCTCCAGACAATCAAGGACATCGGCGTCACGCGCATCAGCCTCGGCGTCGAGCATTTCGACGACGAGATCCTCGAAGCCAACGGCCGGGCGCACAAATCACCCGAGATCTTTCGCGCGTATGACTGGATTCGGCAGATCGGTTTCCCGCAGGTCAACATCGATCTGATCGCAGGCATGATGGGCGAGACGGACGCAAAGTGGAGCGAAACGGTTGAGAAGGCCGTCGCCATGAAGCCCGACAGCGTGACGATCTACCAGATGGAGATGCCGCACAACACGGTGTTGTCGCGGGAGTCGAAGTCGGCGGGCACGGCGCCGCCGATCGCCGACTGGCCGACGAAGCAGCGCTGGGTGGACGAAGCCTTCGATCGGTTCGCGGCGGAAGGCTATGTCGTGTCGAGCGCGTACACACTGGTGAAGCCGTCGGATCGAAGCGGCTTCGTCTATCGCGATGCGCTGTGGCGCGGCGCGGACCTGATCGGAACGGGCGTCGCTTCCTTTTCGCACTTCCAGGGCGTGCACTATCAGAACGTCGACGGTTGGGACGAATACGTCGCCCGCTGCCAGAAGGGCGAGCTGCCGATCAATCGGGCGCTGCCGATCACGGATCATCAACGATTGATACGTGAAATGGTGCTGCAGCTCAAGACGGGACGGCTGAACGCTGCGTATTTTCGCGACAAGTTCGGCGAGGAGATTACCAGCGTTTTCAATCAGGCGTTTGGTTCTTTGGTCAATGAGAAGTTCGCGGAGATCGACGGCGACGAGGTTCGTCTGACGCGCGCCGGTCTGCTCCAGGTCGATCCGTTGCTCCAGCGATTCTTCGAAAACGAGTTCCGCAGCATTCGTTATACCTGATTCCACGAAGTGGTGATGGGTGCCACTGCTCTCAAGCAGTGAGGTTGCGATCAGGGTGCCAATGCTCTCGAGCAGGCAGGAAATCAACAGGGTGCCACTGCTCTGTGAGCAGTGCGGCGGCGAGTGAACTTCAACATCACGAGAGAGCACGGGAAGGCACATGGCTCCGCACATTCAGGAAACGACCGACCCGCGCCAGGCCATCGTCTCGATCGCGGGCGACTACTTCGGCCCCGCGATCGCCGACGCCCCTGTCCTATGCGCGCCCGGCGAGGTCCCGCCGCCGTTTGATCGGCTTCTGGTGCATAATGAACACATGACAACGCGGCTGAGCGCCTATCACGGTGAACCGATCGCGTTGGAAGTGATGGAGGATCGGCACCACGGCGACACGTATCAACGGAAAATCCTGCTGACAGTCGGCAACGGGCATGTTGTCGAGGTCGGCGTCGTCCGGATTCACCTGAACTTCACGGCCGACGAAGTCCGTAACGAAATCCTCTCGAAGAAAACGCCGCTGGGTGATATTCTCATCCAGCACAATGTCCTTCGGCGGATTGAACCGAAGTGGTTCTTCAGGTTCGACGGACCGGCGGCGTTGGAGGCGGCGTTTGATCGGCCGCTGGATGGACCGATCTACGGGCGCGTGGGCGTGATCCATTGCGACGATGAACCGGCGATCGAGTTGCTGGAGGTCGTGGCGGGGGATCGGATTGGATAGTTGGGTATTCCATTCGTGATGCTCTGTTCGCAAAATCGTGGTGGCCGGCATGCCGACCTTGGGGGTCGGCATGGCACCCGGCACTGCTTGAGAGCAGTGGCACCCCTTACGGCTTGCATGGCGAGTGGCGGGGTTGGCATGGCACCCGAGTTCGAAACTGACAGACGTCTATGACCACAAACTACGATTGCATCATCATCGGCGGTGGACCGGCGGGGGCGACGGCGGCGACGCTGCTTGCCAAGCATGGTCGCAGCGTGCTCGTATTGGAACGATACGCGTTTCCTCGGCATCACGTCGGAGAGTCGCTGATGCCGCAGACGTACTGGACGTTCAAGCGCCTGGGCGTGCTCGACAAGCTCCGTCAGAGCGATTTCGTTACGAAAGAGAGCGTGCAGTTCGTCACGGCAAGCGGCAAGGAGTCGGCGCCGTTCTATTTCACGGATCGCGATCCCAATGAGTGGTCGAAGACGTGGCAGGTTCGGCGCGATGAATTCGACAAAATGATGCTCGACAACGCCGAGGCGAACGGCGCGAGCGTCATCCACGGCGCCAACGCGCGGGAAGTCATCATGGACGGCGAACGCGCGACGGGCGTGCGCGCCATGATCGATGGCAAGACGCGGGAGTTCACGGCGAAAGTCGTCATCGATGCATCGGGACAATCGGGCCTGCTGTCTCGTCAGCTCGGACTCCGCGAACCGGATCAGAAACTCAAGAACGCATCCTTCTACGCTCATTATCGCAACTGCGAAATGGAAGAGGGAAGAAATGCCGGTGCGACGATCATCATGCACACGCGCGATCGCAACGGCTGGTTCTGGTGGATCCCGCTGAAGCAAAAGGATCGGCTCGTGAGCGTCGGCGTTGTGGCGCCGCCTTCGTACCTTTGCACGGGGCGGGGCGACGATCCGGCGATGACGCTGGATGAAGAGATCGGCAACTGTCCGGGCCTACAGAGCCGGCTCGCGAAGGCGGAGCGCATCGGCAAGGTATACGTGACGGCCGACTTCTCGTATCGTTCGCGACGCATGGCGGGCGACGGCTGGGTGCTGATCGGCGACGCGTTCGGCTTTCTCGATCCCGTCTATTCGTCGGGCGTTATGCTGGCGATGAAGGGCGGCGAATATGCTGCGGACGCCATTCACAAGGCGCTGACCGACGGCGATACGTCGGGCGCGCGTCTCGGCGCATTCGGCCAACGCTTCGTCGCTGCGATGCAGACGATTCGCCAGTTGGTGTACGCGTTCTATAACGAGGACTTCAGCATCGGTCAGTTCGTCCGCGAGAACCCGAAGTACGGCGATCACATCGTGCGGATCCTGATTGGCGACGTGTTCAATAGCGAAGTCGGCGCGGTCTTTGACGTCATGGGGCAGCGTATCGAGCTGCCCGGCCCCATCGAGTTGGAAGAAGGCATCATCGCCTGAGAGAGCCTACATGAAGAAACTCGTCTATGGACTCATCATCCTGTTGGCCATTTTGCATCAGGATTTCTGGTTGTGGGATTCGCAGTATCTCGTTTTTGACATCGTTCCGATCGGGCTGGCCTATCACGCCGGTATTTCGCTGGCGGCTGCGCTGTTGTGGATTGCCGCGATCAAGTACTGCTGGCCCGACGACGTCGAGTTGCTGGAAGAGGAAATCATGCACGAGTCGGATGCGGCGGGAGGTGCTCGATGAGTCCCGCGCAAACATCCGTCTGGATCATCCTGGGTTACCTCGGGCTTCTCATCGCTCTCGGCATTTACACAAGCCGGAAGTTCAAGGGTACGGCGTCCGACTACTTTCTGGCCTCGCGTGGGATCGGCTGGTTCCTCCTCGTCATGTCGCTCTTCGGAACGACGATGACGGCGTTCGCGCTGATCGGATCAACGGGTGAGTCATTCAAGGCCGGCGTCGGCGTTTACGGCATGATGGCGTCGTCGTCGGGCATCGTGCACTCCGCCGTCTTCTTTCTTGTCGGCATCAAGCTGTGGGCGTTCGGCGCCAGGCACGGCTATGTCACGCAGATTCAGTTCTTCCGGGATCGCTTCGAATCTGACAAGCTGGGGATTATCCTGTTTCCAGTCCTTGTCGGTCTCGTCATTCCGTACCTGCTGATCGGTGTCATGGGCGCCGGCGTCACGATTGAGAACGTGACCGGCGGCGCGTTTCCGTCCCTCTTCGCGGGCGGTGGGGTCGGACCAACCGCGGCGAAGGCGGGGGCGATTCCGTACTGGCTTGGTTCGGGCGGCATCTGTCTCGTCGTGCTCGTTTACGTGTTTCTGGGCGGCGTGCGCGGCGCAGCATGGGCGAATGCCTTTCAGACGCTCGTCTTCATCGTGCTCGGCATTGTGACGTTCTTCGTGATTTCAAGTGAACTCGGCGGCATGAAGCACGCGACTGACCAGGTGGTCGAAATGAACCCGCATTCGCTGCGGCGAACGGTTCGAGCGGACGATCCACTGACGCGGTACAACGAATCGAAGAAGTTCTTCGACGCCAAGCTCGTCGAATGGCACAAGCAGCCGAAGAGCAAGAAGGGACCAATCCCTGTCGCGCCGCAAAAGCCGCACAGCATGACACAGTTGCATTTCCTGACCTATTTGCTGATACCGCTCAGTGTCGGCATGTTTCCGCACCTGTTTCAGCATTGGCTGACGGCGAAGTCCGCGAAGAGCTTCAAGCCGGCGGTCATTCTGCATCCGCTCCTGATCATGCTCGTCTGGGTGCCGTGCGTCATGTTGGGTATCTGGGCGACATCGGCGATGTTCGGCGATCCGCCAAAGCCGGTGATTCCATGGGGCCAGGGGAATCCGAACGCGGTGCTCGGCCAGATGGTCGCTGTGCTGACAAAGGGTGGCGGAACAGGAATACTCCCCGGCCTTCTGACGGCCGGTGTGCTCGCGGCGATCATGTCCAGCCTGGATTCGCAGTTCCTCTGCATCGGCAGCATTTTTGCCAACGATATTGTCGCGCATTATCTCGGACACGATCGCGTCAGCGACCGGCAGAAAGTCGTGTACGGCCGCGTCTTCGTGATTCTGATCGTCGTCGTGACGTACTTGCTATCACTGCAAAGGCCGGGCAGCGTGTTTACGCTCGCAGTCTGGTGCTTCAGCGGATTCTCCGGCTTGTTTCCGCTGGTCTTCGCATCGATTTACTGGAAGCGCGTGACCAAGGCCGGGGCGTATGCCTGCGTGATCGTGATGGCTGCTGTCTGGTGCTGGCTGTTCGCACAATCCGGGTACGGCGCCAAGCGGGAGTTCCTGTTCCTGGGGATGATGCCCGTGGCGACGATTCTCGCCGCTTCGACGCTGGCTCTGATCGTTGTCTCGCTGATGACGTCGCCGCCGGGTGAGAAGACGCTGGCGAAGTTTTTCAAAAGCTAGGCGATCGACAGACAATTCACACGATGTTCTCGCACGGCTCGGCAATTCGCCGGGCCGTGTTTGTTTTCTTGCTTTCCTGTCAACAGGTATTTCGCATACGTTGCCGAAACCAAGCGCCCGCGCCTACAATCCCGACCCGAATGGAACCCGAATTTATCGAAATCAAGAACGCCCGCGTTCACAACCTGCAGAGCGTCTCGATGACGCTTCCGCGGAACAAGCTGATCTGCTTTACCGGCGTTTCCGGCAGCGGAAAAAGCTCGCTCGCCTTCGATACCCTCTACGCCGAAGGCCAGCGCCGCTACATCGAATCGCTCAGCTCCTACGCGCGGCAGTTCATGGGGCAGATGGAGAAGCCCGACTGCGACCTGATCTCCGGCCTCTCGCCCGCCATCGCCATCGAACAGAAGACGACGGGTTGGAATCCGAGGTCGACGGTCGGGACTGTCACGGCAATCCACGACTTTCTTCGCGTCCTCTATGCACGCATCGGCAAGCAGCACTGCACGCAGTGCGGTCAGCCAATCTCCGCCCAGACGATCGATCAGATCGTCGGTACGATTCTCAGCGAGTTCGGCAACGCGGTTCCGATCCGCGACCGTAAGGGAGCGGTCGAACCAGCGCCCGATTCGCGCAACGACGCCACCAAAACCACGAAGGAGTCCACCGACGCAGCCAAAGGCCAACGCGTCCTTATCCTCGCCCCCGTCGCCCGCAAACAGAAGGGCGAATTCCGCGACCTGTTCGAGGACCTCGTGCGAGAAGGCTACGTCCGCGCCCGCGTCGATGGCGAAGTTGTTTCGTTACGCGACGACCTTTCGCTGGACAAGAACCGACGTCACGACATCGAAGTCGTGATCGATCGCATTCGCGTGTCGGCAGGTGGACGCGCCCGGTTGGCCGAGGCCGTGCAGAGCGCACTCGGCGTCGGCAAGGGGACGCTGATCGTCGCGCCGATGGACGACGACGACGCGAGCACGTCGAAACGCTCCAACGCCGCCGGTGAGAAGATTCTCTCATCAAAGTATGCGTGCACGAAGTGCTCGATTTCCTTCGAACCGCCATCGCCGCAGTTGTTCTCGTTTAATTCACCGACGGGCATGTGCACGACCTGCGGCGGTCTGGGCGAACTGTTTGATTTCGACGTCGATCTGTTGATCCCTGATCCGAAGAAGACGTTCTACGCGCCGTGCGTGGCGCCGCTGCGCACGAAGCCCGGCCGATGGCGGCGGCATATGTTTCAGGGCGTCGCCGATGCGCTTGGTTTCGATATCAAGCTGCCGTGGAAGGACCTGCCTCCGGCGGCGCGCGACGCGCTGCTCTTCGGCACAGGTGATCGCCACATCACTTTCACGTGGCGATCCTACGGGAAGGTGTTCAAGCATGGCGGAAAGTTCGAGGGCGTCGTCGCGGAGCTTCGTGAGAAATATCGCAAGGCGAAGGCGGGATTCGTTCGCGAATACTATGAGAAATTCATGCGTCGCGGCGCATGCCCGGAATGCAGCGGCGCCCGGCTGAACGCACAGGCGCTGGCCGTTCGACTGCCGCTGGGCGCTCGAACAAAAGGACCGAATCTGACGGAACTCTGTGCGATGTCGATCGGCGAAGCTTACGAGTTATTCGAGCAACTGTCGCTCACGCCCGTGCAGCACATTATTGCGGAGGAAGTGCTGAAGGAGGTCCGCGCCCGACTGATGTTTCTGCTCGACGTTGGTCTGCACTATCTGTCGCTCGAGCGCACGGCGCCGTCGCTAAGCGGCGGCGAGTTGCAGCGCATCCGCCTCGCCGGGCAGATCGGTTCCGGCCTTGTCGGCGTCATGTACGTGCTCGACGAGCCGTCGATCGGACTCCACGCCCGGGATAACAAGCGACTGCTCGACAGCCTGCTTCGATTGCGCGACATGGGCAACACTGTGATCGTCGTCGAGCATGACGAGGATACGATGCGCGCGGCGGATCATATTGTTGATTTCGGCCCCGGCCCGGGCGTGCGCGGCGGTCGCATCGTTGCGGAGGGAACTTACGAGCAGATCACCAGGAACAAAGGTTCGCTGACGGGCCAGTATCTTACGGGGGAGAGGGAGATTGCGATTCCCGAGCGCCGGCCGGTGGAGAGGCTGAAAAGTAAAAACGTCAAAAAGTCAAAATCAATGGCCAAGAAAGTGGGCGACGAGAAGGTAAGCGACATGGCGTCGAAAAAGCGGCGGGTTGTGAAGAGGGTGTCGAAAAAGAAGCGGCGCTAGTTGATGTAACGGCTTCGTGACTTCGCTTGATTTCCTTAATTGGGCAAGCATGGCGCCTGATTCGCAGAACTGAGGAAGATTGATCGCCCGATGGCGAAGAAGAAAAAGAAGACAACCAGCCTTCGCAGATTCGAACCGAAGCCGATGGATGCCAATCCGTGGCTCGTGATTCGGGGCGCTGCGCAGAACAACCTGCGCAACATAGACGTCGAGATACCGCTCGGTCGATTCGTCTGCGTAACGGGCGTGTCGGGCAGCGGCAAGAGCTCGCTCATCAATGACATTCTGCGGGAAGCGCTGGCGCGCGATCTGAACGGCGCCGAAACGGCACGACCCGGGAAGCACGATAGCATCGAGGGCCTGCACAACCTCGACAAGGTGATCGACATCGATCAGTCGCCCATCGGTCGAACACCGCGAAGCAATCCCGCGACGTATATCAAGCTCTTCGACGAGATCCGCGCACTCTTTGCCAAGCTCCCCGACAGCAAGGTGCGTGGGTATGCACCGTCCCGATTCAGCTTCAACGTGGCGACGGGCGAGAAGGGCGGCGGTCGCTGCGAGGCCTGCGAAGGCAACGGCCAGAACCGCATCGAAATGGACTTTCTCGCGGACGTGTGGACGACGTGCCCCGTCTGCGAAGGCCGGCGCTTCAACCACGAAACGCTACAAGTCCACTATCGCGGCAAGAACATCCATGACGTGCTGAACATGGACGTACAGGAGGCGCTCGAGCACTTCGACGCGATTCCAAAGGTTAAGAACATGCTCGACACGCTGCACGCCGTCGGGCTCGATTACGTCAAGCTGGGCCAGGCCAGCACGACGCTTTCCGGCGGCGAAGCCCAGCGCATCAAGCTCGCGAAGGAGCTCGTCAAACGCAGCACGGGTCGCACGCTCTATCTGCTTGACGAACCCACAACGGGCCTGCATTTCGAGGACATTCGCCGGCTGCTCACCGTGCTCCACGGATTTGTCGATGCGGGGAATTCCGTCGTCGTCATCGAACACAATCTCGACGTGATCAAGACGGCCGACTGGATTATCGACATGGGGCCTGAAGGCGGCAGCGGCGGCGGCGAAGTCGTCGCGACGGGTACGCCCGAGGAAGTCGCCGCCAACAGGAAGAGCCATACCGGCGAATCGCTGCGCGAGCTGTTCGAGACCGCGAGCGGCGCCAAGTCGACGACACGAGAATCCTCGAAGTCGTCGCGCGATCGTGAAGCGACGCTGAGTCGCAGTAAAGCATCGAATGATCAAGTCACAAGATCGCCAAATGACAACGACTTGCTGGTCGTCGGCGCGAAGGAACACAATCTGAAGGACCTGACCGTCCGCGTCCCGCGCGGTGCGATGACCGTCTGTTCGGGCGTCTCGGGCAGCGGCAAATCCAGCTTCGCCATGGACACGGTTTACGTCGAAGGCCAGCGGCGCTACGTCGAGTCGTTGTCGGCCTACGCCCGCCAATTCCTCGGTCAGTTTCAGAAGCCCAAAGTCGACCACGTGTACGGCCTTTCGCCCGCGATTGCGATCGAACAGAAGGCGGCGAGCAACAGCCCGCGCTCGACTGTCGGCACCGTCACGGAGATCTACGATTACATGCGCGTCCTCTGGGCGCGAATCGGCACGCCATACTGCCCCCAATGCGATATTCCCATCGGCACGCAATCCAGCGAGGAGATCATCGACAAGGTCCTCGCACTGCCGTCCGGAACGAAAATTCTGCTTTGCGCGCCCGTCGATCCGGTTCAGGGGGAGACGTGGGATGCGATGTTGAATCGCTTCGCGTCACAGGGCTACGTCCGGGCGAGAATCGACGGCGACGTTCATTCGCTCGATGCGCGTCCCGGCATTGACGCGCGCCGCAAGCACAGCGTCGAGCTTGTCATCGATCGCGCCGTCGTCAAAGCCGATCGCCGAAGCAGGCTCGGCGACTCCATCGAGCATTGCCTGACGATCGGCAAGGGCGTGCTGCTGCTCGTCACGCTGGATGATGGCGGCAAGGAGGCTTCGGTCGATCGCTTCTCGCAGCATCTCGCGTGCGACAAGTGCCGAACGAGCTACGACAACCTCACGCCGCACAACTTCAGCTTCAACGCTCGCGTCGGCTGGTGCACCGCCTGCGAAGGGCTCGGCGTTCAGCGTGGCACGAGCGCCGACGCGATTCTCGTCGATCCGTCGAAGTCGATTTTGAGCGGCGGCGTCGCCGGTTGGGAAGACGCCGAGTCCAACCCGTTGCTGAATGCCATGCTGACGGCATTGGCGAAGGCGATCGGTTTCGATCCGAAGCAGCCTGTCGGAGATCTGGACGCGGACTTGCGTCGCAAGTTGTTGTTCGGCCTCGGTGATACGTGGATTCAGGCGACGGTGGCGCCGTCGAAGGGCAAAAAGTCCGGCGGCACGTCGTTTCGGTATCAGTGGAAGGGTTTCTTCCCGGCGATCGACGAGGCGACGCGCAACAGTTGGCAGTACCGCCAGCGACTGAAGGACCTCGTCACGGACGTTGCCTGCCGCAAATGTAAGGGCGCGCGGGTCAATCCGCAGGCCGCAGCCGTGCGATTTGGTGACAGACCCATCGGCGACGTGTGCGACATGCCGCTGAGCGACGCGGCCACGTTTTTCAAGCAGATCAAGCTTACCAAGCGCGACGGTCGCATTGCCGGCGAACTGCTGCACGAGATCAAATCGCGTTTGCGCTTTCTCGTGGACGTGGGCCTCGGCTATATCACGCTCTCGCGCTCGGCGCCGACGCTCAGCGGCGGCGAGTCGCAGCGGATTCGTCTCGCCTCGCAGATCGGCAGCGGTCTGACGGGCGTGCTCTACGTGCTCGACGAACCCACGATCGGTCTCCACCCGCGCGACAATCGACGTCTGATCGACGCGCTGCATCGCCTGCGCGATCTTGGCAACACGCTGTTGATGGTCGAACACGATTCCGAGGTGCTCGCATCGTCGGACCATATTGTCGACTTTGGACCGCGGGCCGGCGTATTCGGCGGCGAAGTCGTCGCCGCAGGTAAGCCCGCGGCGCTGAAGCGTGACGGAAACTCTCTGACAGGCCGCTATCTGTCGGGCAGGGACGCGATTCTCGTCCCGACGAATCGTCGGTCCATCCGCGAACTTGTCCAGCCGGACGGCGCTCCTTCGAAGGCGGCGTTTGACGACCCGAGGCGACCTACCATACAGATCACGGGCGCGCGGCAGAACAACCTTCGCAATGTCGACGTCGCGTTTCCGCTAAGTCGATTCACATGCGTGACGGGCGTGTCAGGGTCCGGCAAGTCGTCGCTGATCTCCGAGATTCTCTATCCGGCGCTGGCGTCGCGCCTGCATCGCGCGAACCTGACGCCCGGCGTGCATGGGGCGATCCTCGGCATTGAGCATGTGGACAAAGTCATCAATGTCGATCAGCAGCCGATCGGCGTAACGCCGTCGTCGAACCCTGCGACGTACACGGGCATCTTCGATCTCGTTCGTCAGGTCTACGCGCGGCTGCCCGAGAGTAAGGTGCGCGGCTATACCGTGGATCGCTTCAGCTTCAATCGCCCCGGCGGTCGCTGTGACGACTGCAACGGTCTCGGCCAGGTCTGCCATGAAATGCACTTTCTGCCGGACGTATGGGTGCCCTGCGAGACCTGCGGCGGCAAGCGTTATCAGCGGGAGATTCTGGAGATCCGCTTCAAGGGCAGGAACATCGCGGAGGTCCTGGAAATGCCCGTCGCCGAAGCGTTGGAGCACTTTCAGAACGTGCCGAAGGTCAAGCGGCTCCTGCAGATGCTCGACGACGTCGGTCTTGGCTACATCTCCATCGGTCAGAGCGCGCCCACGCTCTCCGGCGGCGAAGCCCAGCGCGTCAAGCTCGCCGCGGAGCTGGGCCGGCCCAACACCGGTCGCACTGTGTTTATCCTCGACGAACCGACGACGGGGCTTCATTTCGACGACGTGCGCAAGCTGCTCGATGTTCTGCATCGGCTCGTGGATCTGGGCAACACTGTCGTCTGCATCGAACACAATCTCGATGTGATGAAGACGTCGGACTGGATCATCGACATCGGTCCGGAAGCTGGCGGCGAGGGCGGTCGGATCGTCGTTCAAGGTCCTCCGGAGGTCGTCGTCGAATCCAAGGCGTCGCATACCGGCCGGTTGTTGAAGAAGACGCTCGACGCGGGCCCGCGCGGCGAGCGGCCGGTGTACGACCCGAAGGCTGCGGCTGAAGCGGAGTCCGAAGTGGATTCATCACCGCTGCTCGATGCCGCCGAAGTCGAACAGCATGCCGTCCGGATGCCGTGGGAGCGCGATGGTCGCGCGTGGCATACCGGCGCGAGAACGAGTCGCAACCACAAAGAGATCCACTGGGAAGGCGACGCGCTGGCTTTCGTTGTCGACGAGATTGAACGCCTCGGCGGCGACTCTCTGCAGCCAACGGACTGGAACGATCGCGCCCGCGTTGAGATCACGGCAAAGGCCCCGAAGGGACTGGCACAATCCGCCGTTCCGTGGTTCCTGCACGCGCTGACGGGCGGGGAGTGGATTCTCGATCTGCTCATTCGTACACCGGCCAATGCAATCAAGCAGGCGCCGCTGCAGGCGGATCTGAACCTCAAAACGCTGAACGATCGCGACGACATCCATCGTTACGGCGACGAGCAACGCGTACGCGTCCGCCGTATTCAGCATGGTCTCGATCAGACGCGCGTGATGGTCTTCGACAAGAAGGAGATCAGCACGCCGGCATTCAGGAAATTCCTCAAGACGGCCGTTGCGGCGTACCTGGCGCATGTCGAGTCGCTTGCGGACAAGGGCAAGTCGGCTGAACCGTGGAAGGAAGACGGCAAGGCGTGGCACCTGTCTCAGAAGATAATGAAGCCCGGCAAACGGAAGAAGTGGACCCCGATGACGCTGACGCTCCTTGTCGGGCAGATCCAGAAGATTCTGCCGAAGGCGAAGGTCCTCTGGGATCGCAAGGTCTTCGTGGAGATCACGACGCCGGCGGGAGATCGTATCTGCAAGATCATCACGCACCAGGCGAACGCGCTGCGGGTGGACGTGCATCTGCCGCGCGGCACATTCGCTGAAGATGTCGTTCGCGGCGTCGGTTACGAGCAGCAGTTCCAACGCCCCGGCACCAACGACGCTGAACTCTCGTTCTTCGTGCGCGATGCGAAAGAAGTCGACCGCACCCAACTCAAGCGGGTTCTCACCGCCGCGGAGGATTACGTCATGGGCGCGATGCAGACCTGACGGCGACGCCAACGCCTCAACGAGCGGGTACCATGCCGACCCTCTACGTCGGCATGCGAGGGCGCATCTCGGGTGCCATGCTTGCCCCTCAAGGCAAGCATGTTTCAACGCCAATGCCTCTACGAGCGGGTGCCATGCCGACCCTCAAGGTGAGACTGTCCGGGAATTGTGTCGCCCTTTCAGGGCAAAACCCGAGGAAGAAAACGCTAACCACGGGTTGCGCTCCGACCGCCATGCGGTCTCCGCTCCACCCGTGGCTAAAAACTGTCGCTCCTTCGGAGCTGTGTTGGCCTTGGAAACACTGGCGTTTACGACGGTTCTGCAAATCGGAAATCCTCACTCGAATTCCCGGACAGCCTCACCCTCAAGGTCGGCATGCGGCGACGAGTCGATACATCGTGCATTGTGATTACCTTGAACTGGATCGTCGTGCCGGCATGCTCGCTATGGGCATCTCCCTCGTGGTTCGGTCCATCGGGGGACGAATCACGTACACGGCGAATTGTGCGCTGCCCAGCGGGCGAGCATGGCGCGCCGTCGCCCTAGACTTTTCTCCTTGCCCCCGTACGACTTCCGCCGACAATGTGCCGCCGTGAACGCCAATGCGCATCCCGGTCATCTTGAAGTCGTCCATGGCTCCATGTTCGGCGGAAAGACCGAGCATATGATCGCCCGGCTGAAGGAAGCCCAGATGCGTGGCGATCGCGTCCTCGCTTTCAAGCACTGCATCGACGATCGGTACATCCCTGACGCCATCGTGACCCATCCGGGCGAGCGATTCGACGCGATCCGCGTGCCGGATGCGACCGCCATTCTGGAACACACGCGCGATGCGGATTTCATCGCGATCGACGAGGGGCACTTCTTCGGTCTGCCGCTGATCGAGGTCGTTGAGACCCTTTGCAGGCGCGGCAAGTCCGTCCTCGTCGCAGGGATCACACATGACGCATGGGGGCGGCCGTTCGAACCGATGCCGCAGCTTTGCGAGATGGCGCAGTCCGTCGTCATCAAGCAATCCCCATGTCGCGTATGCGGCAAACCTGCGCCGTTCACGCAGCGGATGACGGACGTCAACACGAAGCACATGGTCGGCGGCCTTGCCGACTACGAACCTCGATGCGAGGAACACTTCACGCCGTTGGCCACACCGCCGGAGGTTCGCTGAATGGACTTCGTGCGCGGTCTCGGCGGCACCATCGCGTTGATGTTCATTGCGTGGCTGTTGTCGGTGGACCGTCGGCGCTTTCCCTGGAAGATCGTGATCGGCGGTCTCGCCCTGCAATGGGCGCTGGCGCTGTTTATTCTGAAAACCGACGTGGGCGACGCGCTCTTCACCCGTATCGCCGAACTGGTCAAGACGGTGCTCGATGGTGCCATCGCCGGCGCGACCTTTGTCAGCGAAATGCTCACGCCGGAAAAGACGCCGTGGTTTATCAACGTCGGCGTCATCATTCTCTCGACCATCATCGTGATTTCGATGCTGGCGTCGATCGGCTACTACTTCGGCATACTGCAGCGCATCGTGCGTGGGATGGCGTGGGTCATGCGCAAGAGCATGGGTGTGACCGGCGCCGAGAGCCTGGCCGCCGCCGCAAACGTCTTCCTGGGCCAGACCGAGGCGCCGCTCCTGGTGCGTCCTTACATTCCCACCATGTCCCGTTCCGAACTCATGGCGATGATGACCGGCGGCTTCGCGACAGTCGCGGCCGGCGTGTTGTTTGTCTACGTGCAGATGCTGGACGAGGCCGCCGCCGGATTGAACCTCGACATCACGCGGCATTTGCTGACGGCGTGTCTCATGTCGGCGCCGGGGGCATTCGTGATGGCGAAGATCATGGTTCCGCCCACGGTAGGCGTCGATCCCGAAGTGGAAGGCGTGACCGGCTCGACGGACGAAGTCGTCGTTAATGTCGCAAAGCCCGGTGAGAACCTGCTCGACGCCATGACCGAGGGGGCGTCGCAGGGGATGAAGCTCGCGATCAACGTGCTCGCGATGTTGATCGCCTTCGTTGCGCTGATCCACCTTGTCGACGCTGGGCTCGGCGTGCTCGGTGCCCAATCGTGGTTCGCACCGGTCCTCGACTTGCTGGGGCTCAAGACTCTCTCGCTGAGCGGATTGCTGGGCGTGGTCTTCCGGCCGATCGCGTACCTGATCGGCATTGGACCTGGCGATCGGAGCCAGATCGCCACGCTCATTGGGACCAGCATGGCGACGAACGAGATCATCGCCTACAAGGGGCTCGCCGCGATGATCCGGGATCACGCCGTATCCGATCGATCCGTCTATCTCACGCTGTACGCCCTGTGCGGTTTTGCGAATCTCAGCTCGATCGGAATCCAGATCGGCGGTATCGGGCCGATGGCCCCGGGCCGCCGGGCCGAACTCGCCCGCCTCGCCCCCCGCGCCATGCTCGGCGGCGCCATGGCCTGCTGGATGACCGCCGCGATCGCCGGAACGCTGATCTGAGCGGGCGGTTGCGGGTGCCATGCTTGCCCTCAAAGGCAAGCATGCCGGCAACCCGAGAAGCTTCCCCATCTCCAGAACCCGGGGTGCCACTGCTCTCAAGCAGTGCTGGCCATTCGAAAACCCGACTCCGGGGTGCCACTGCTCTGTGAGCAGTGCGAAAGCGAGAAGGCGTCCCGCAAAGGGTGCCATGCCGACCCCAAGGTCGGCATGCCCGATTGACGGATCCGGTGATAGATCGGACGGTATTCTCCAATGAACCCCACCCTTTGCATTCGCAAAGGATCGGGCACCCGGCGCCCGAATCGGCGCCGTCGAAACCGCGGGGGTGATCGGCCGTGCCCCAATGCGTGATTCCTCGGAATCCTGTAAACTCTCCGATTCAATTGAGTGACTGCGGACGTGGTGCAATCGGCATCCCGTCGCGCCGCCGACCAACGAATATGGAGGCCGCCATGGCCTGGAAAGCACTGGATCGAACCAAGGCCCCGTACGACAAAGACGCCGCACCCGTGCTCAGCGACGCCGTGCGGGAGAAAATCCGCTCCTTCTTCCCGCGCTATGAGACGAAGCGGGCGGCGCTGTTGCCGGCGCTCCACGTCGTGCAGGACACGCTGGGCCACGTCAGCCTCAAGGCGATGGCTGAGATTGCGGAGGTCCTCGAGATACCGCCAAGCTCGGTCCTCGACACGCTGACCTTCTATACCCACTTCTGGGATCACGAGAAGGGCGGCAAGGTCATCGTCGGCTGCCGTAGTCTCTCCTGCCAGCTCATGGGCGCGGAGAAGGTCCTTGACGCCATCAAAAGCGAACTCGGCATCGACGAGCACGAGACGACCAAAGACGGCAAGTACAGCCTCATCACGGAAGAGTGCCTCGCCGCCTGCGATCACGGTCCGTGCCTGCTCATCAATGAGAAGCTGCACAAGTGCGTAAAGCCGGAAGATGTCGCGAAGATTCTCAAGGATGAGAAAAATGCGGTCATCGATCCGCCGCGTTCGGATTTGTTCGACGCACCGAAGGATGCGCCGCCGGCGGCTGGGGCGGGCGGCGTGGGAAAGACGTCCGACATCCAGGAAATGCGAGAGTCTTGATTCGATCCTAATGTTCAATGCCGATGTTTGATCTGATTCGGACGATCATCGATCTTCGGCCTGCCCATGACGACTGACTCACCAAAACCCGCTGCCCCGCTCGGCGACCTGCAGCCGCATGTGATTGACATCGGCAAGCGGGATGTCAGCACGTCGCCGCCGAAGTTGCCGCCCGGCGCCGGCATCGCTGCGACGGGCGGCCGTGCTTGGCATCGATACGAAGTCCTCGGCTGTTTTCTGCTGATGATGGTTGCAATCCAAGTGGCGCTGGGGCCGAAGATTCAGCTTTCGCAGTGGGAGATGGATGCCGACAGCAATGCGGCGATTGCCGAAGGCGTCGCGTGGACCAAAGGCCACTTTGATATTCCGCCTGTCAGCAATCACGAGCTCCAGTGGGACTATCCGCCGGTTGCGGACGAGAACCTGACGAAACCGGAAAAGCGTCTTCACGACACGGCTTACAATCCCGTCGATCACAAATACTACAACGTCTTTCCGCCGCTGTTCAGCATTCTGACAGTCGCCGTCTCGCCGTACCACAACTACGTCGAAATGCCCGAAACGCGATGGCGACCGGAAACGATGGCGCTGCTGATCTACTGGCCGTTGTGCATCACGGCGTTCGTCGTGTTCTATCGGCGCTTGCAGCATCCTGTGTGGGCGGCTGTGTTGGTATTCGCATTCATCGGCGGTACGGCTCTCCTCCCGAATCTCAATGAGACGCGTCATGGCTATCTTGGCCAGATGGATCATGTCATGTCGCAGATCGGTCTGCTGATCCTCGCCGCCGATCTGCTCGGCAGGCAGCGCATCTGGCCGGCGCTTATTGGATTGTTCATCGCGACGTATTCCCGCCAAATGACGTTCCTTTACGGCTTGCCCATTCTCTGGGTGGCGTGGCGTCGATTCGGCGCGAAGGGATTCGTACTCGCGGGGCTGGGGCTCGCCGTCGTCGCCGGACCGCTGCTCGCATTGAATTACGAGAAGTTCGGCAATCCGCTCGACTTCGGCTACAAGCATATCTATGCAGGGCGCGAAGACGGCTACATGGGCGCGCGCTGCCTGACTTATGGAACGTTCTCGCCGAAGTTCATCCTCGGCGTCGACGGCGGTCATGGCAATCTTTATTACATGCATCTCGCGCCGCCGATGTTCGGAGACGTGTCGCTGACGACATTTGACCTCAGCTCGAGCAATCAGAACGGTACGAGCCTCTGGATCACGACGCCGATGGCGCTGTGGGCGTTGATCGCGATTCGCTTGTGGTGGCGTGAGAAGCCGGCGCGAACGCTGATGCTCGCGACGATCCCGATCATGATCGGTCTCGCGATGTACCACAGCCCGGGCTACATGGAGCATGGATACAATCGGTTCGCCCTCGACTTTCTGCCGATCTGGCTCGTCGTTGTTGCACCGTACGCAATCGGCGGTCGCCATCGATGGCGGACGTGGTTGACGGCGGCGTGCATTGCATGGGGCGTCCTCTATTTCAATCTCATCACGCCGAATGCGCAGGTTCGCGTGAAGTCGGCAACCGCAATGGCAGTGGAGACGATGACGTATGGCCAAGTTTGAGCCGGTATTGACGAAGAACTTCGGCATCGACGGCATTCGCACCATCGATGTCTATCGCAAGCAGGGCGGATACAAGACGGCCGAAAAGGTCCTCAAGGAAATGTCGCCCGAAAAGGTCATCGAAGACGTGAAGTCCAGCGGCCTGCGCGGCCGCGGCGGTGCGGGCTTTCCCGCCGGCATGAAGTGGTCGTTCCTTCCGCCCGATCGGAAGATCACGTATCTCTGCGTGAACGCTGACGAATCGGAGCCGGGCACGTTCTGCAATCGCGTGTTGATGGAGGAAGATCCGCATCAGTTGCTCGAGGGCATTCTGATCGCGGGATTCGCCACGAAGACGACGACGGCCTACATCTACATGCGCGTCGAATTCCACGAGCAGTTCCACATCCTGCAGAAGGCGCTGGACGAGGCGTACGCCGCCGGCTACTTCGGCAAGAACGTCTTCGGCACGGATTACTCGATCGACTGCTACATCCATCGCGGCGCCGGCGCTTACGTGTGCGGCGAGGAAACGGGATTGATCGAGAGTCTCGAAGGCAAACGCGGCTGGCCGCGGATCAAGCCGCCGTTCCCGGCGATTGAAGGCGCGTTCATGAAGCCGACAGTCGTCAACAACGTAGAGACGCTTTGCTGCGTGAAGCACATCTTCGAGCGCGGCGTCAGCTGGTTCACGTCGATCGGCACGGATACGTCGAAGGGACCGAAGCTGTATACGGTCAGCGGCCCGGTGAATCGGCCCGGCTGCTTCGAGGCGGCGCTTGGCCTGACGGCGCGCGATCTGATCTTTGGCGACGACTACGGCCGAGGCATGCGCGACGGCAAGAAGGTCAAGGGCTGTATTCCCGGCGGTTTGTCCGTCGGCGTGCTGACGGAGGCCGAACTCGATTGCCATCTCTGCTTCGACGACGTGCGAAATTACGGCCTGCTAGGTTTGGGCACGGCGGGCGCGATCGTGATTCCAGACGACGCGGACATTCGTCACGTGTTGAAGAACATAGCCCGGTTTTACTCCCATGAAAGCTGCGGCCAATGCACGCAGTGCCGCGAGGGGACGAACTGGATGTACAAGATCGCAAGCCGCATCGCCGCGGGGGCGGGGCGCATCAGCGATCTGGATCTTCTCGCCGACATCACGACGAACATGGGCATGATGCCTGGCCTTAGCATCTGCGGTCTGCCCGACGGCGCCGCCTTCCCAATCCGCACGATCGTGCAGAAATTCCGCGCGGAGTTCGAAGAGCACATTCGCAACCAGAAGCCGGGGGCGGTTGAAGCGGTGATCCGCAAGACGAACCCGGCGGCGTATGCATTGCCGATCTTGGGGCAGCGAGCGCCGGTTGGTGTGTAGGTGCGAGTTCCGAGTGGCGAGTTGCCAGACTTGCGATGCGTGCTGCGACTGATCGACGGGGCCGGTGGAGTCGAGACGAATTTTCTGCTGCGACGGCTGTGCGAGGGCGGTTGAGTTGTTGCGGCGAGAGTGACTGAGCGCCATCCGGTGCAAATCGGCGCAGATCCTGCAAAAAACTCGTGCAAAGTGTCGCAAAGTGTCGCAAACGCCCGCAAATTCGTGCGAATCTGAGGTGTCGTCGGCGGGGCGGGTTGTTGGGCCTTGTGCGCAACATCACGATGGTCAGCCTTGACCTGTGTTCCGCGGCTGGGTGGCACTGTTGATATGATGCCCGTGCGCTTTTCCCTGACGATGGTTCGCTACATTTGGGGCATAGCGGAACTCACCTGCCTCAGGAGTTCATCATGCGACCGCTTCGGTATTCGATAAACGTCACTTTGGATGGCTGCTGCGATCATCGTGCGATTGTTCCGGATGAGGAACTGCATCGTCACGCCGCCGAGAACATCGCCCGAGCTGATGCGCTCCTCCTAGGGCGGGTGACGTATGAAATGATGGAGGCGGCGTGGCGGGCGCCGGCGGAAACAGGTGTGCGGCCTGATTGGATGGAGCCCTGGATGTTGCCGTTTGCGAGGACCATCGACGCGGCGAAGAAGTATGTCGTATCGGGTTCGCTGGAGCGTGTGGATTGGAACGCGGAGCTCGTTCGCGGGGATCTGGGGACGGTGGTCCGGCAGATCAAGCAGGCGTCGGAAAAGGGCGTGTTTCTGGGCGGCTTGACGCTCCCGAAGGCGTTGGCGGATCTGGGATTGATCGATGAGTACGAGTTCATCGTGCATCCTCGGTTGTCGGGCCATGGACCGACGTTGTTCGCGGGGCTGATGAAGCCCGTGGACTTGCGGCTCGTAAGCCGAGTCGAATTCCGCTCGGGAGCGGTGGCGATGCGATACGAGCCGCGGCGGTAGTCGTCGGGCCCGAAGCCTTCCGTCATTGACCCAATAACTCAGCGACTGCGCAATGGATGTCCAGGCCGTTGAGTTCGCAGTCTTCGTTGCAGTCGCGAAGGGGGCACGGGTGCGGGCGGTGGTTCGCCTGGATTCGCTGTCGAGGCTTAGGCGGGGACTTGATCTTGCACGGGTGCCCCATCCTTTGCGAAGCAAAGGGTGGGGAATCGGCCGGTGCGGTGAGAGGATTTCATTATGCCGGCGACCTTTCGTTAATACGCTCAACGCGTGGCGATGATTCGGTTGTGAGTAGGCCTTGGACAGGACTTGGGCTCTCAAATGATGACGACTTCCCCAACCTTTCCATTCGGAAAGGATGGGAGGCCCACGCCACCCAACCCAAGTCAATGGAAAATCTCAAGGTTTGGTCGGGCCCGACGAAGCATAGAAATGGCCGCATCCGTCACCGACGTTTGTCCAAGGTAGAGCTTAGTGAGCGCCCTGAGCCCCGAGTCCTTCCCAGCCAGAGCTCGAAGTCCGTCGTCTGTTACGCTTGTGCTAGAGAGATAAAGTGTGGTGAGAGTGCTGAGCCCGGAATCGCTCGCGGCAAGAGCTCTAAGCCCCCTATCGGATACATCTGTGCCATTCAGCACCAATGTGGCCATCGACCGGAGGCCCGATCCCTTAACTGCCAGGTCTCGAACGCCCACGTCTGTCACCTTCGTATACGAGAGGTCTAGTACCGTTAGATCGCCCAGCTCGGTGTCCTTTGATCCCAACACCTTCAGTCCAAGGTCGGTGACTTGTGTTTGCCGCAAGTTCAAAGTTGCAAGGAGCCGAAGCCCGGAGTCACTTGCCGCCAGAGCAACGAGCCCTTTATCGGTTATACCGGTCCTTGCCAACTCCAGAATTCTCAATTCCTTGAGCCCCGTGTTCCTTGCCGCCAGTGCCTGAAGCCCGCGGTCAGCCACCAGCGTTTCCGAAAGGTCCAACTCTGCTAGAGTCGCCAGCTGGGTGCCATTCGCCGCAAGCGCCCGAAGCCCGTCGTCGGTTACGCCTGTTCTTGTCATTCGCAGCACACGGAGGGAATCAAGTCCAGTGCCCTTCGCTGCCAAGGCCATGAGCCCAGTGTCGGATACCTTCGAGTACGAAATGTCCAGGGTCTGGAGTTGGCCGAGTGCGGAGTCCTTAGCCACCAATGCCATGATCCAATCGTCGGAAACCTCCTCACCCTGCAAGACCAGGGTTCTCAGTTTACCGACCCCAGAATCCTTCGAGGCGATCGCCATGATTCCCTTATTCGTCAATCGTTTGTTGTCCGAAATGACTAACTCCGCGAGCGCCCTGAGTCCAGAGTCCGCAGACGCCAATGCTCGGATCCCTTTGTCGGAAATCAGATTACTGGAGAGGTTTAGCGCCGCGAGAGCACTGAGTCCGGAATCCGGCGACGCGAGCGCTTCAACCCCCTCATTCGTTAGCCCCGTGTTTTTGAGGCTTAGATTCTTGATTGACGCGAACCTAGTGGTATTGGCCGCCAAAGCTCGAATTCCATCGACGGAAACAGTCGTTCCCTGCAAATCCAAGGTGGTGACTTGATCAAGCCCGGATTCGAGCCCTGCAAGAACTCGAAACCCTTCGTTTGATATCTGCGTACGCCAGAAGTGCAGGGATTCCAGAGCGGTGAGCGGAGAGTCCTTTGCTGCCAATGCCCGCAAGCTCTCGTTCGTTAACACTCCTCCCGAGAAGCTCAGAGTCTTAAGACCTGTGAGTTGCATTTCGTCATTCGCCATCCATCGAACGTCCACTGGCGTCGCAACATCACCGCCCAAATGCAGTTCGGTAAGAGATGAGAACCTTGCTAGCTCTGTTAGTCCCTCTGCGTCAAGGCTGCCACAATCAACCAAATACAGGTTCTCTAGGTGAGGTAAGCCCCCCAATAGTGTTAGCGAGGACCCAGTGACCCGACTTCCACTTAGGTCTACGATGTTCAAGAGTTTCCATTGCGGGAGCGTACTTACGTATTGGATCGTGCGGTCGTCGAATTCCGGCCTCTTAAACGTGAGGGTAATATTGCCCTCATGGCCATGTATCTTCCCACCGCAAAGCTCAAAAGTGACCTTGCCAACCTCCAGGTCTTTCTCCGGCTGAAAGTAAAACTCCCTCAGAGAAACGAACGCGACCACCGCGATCACTGCCCAGAGCAAAATGAATGCAATCCGGCGACCGAGGGTTCGCCTGCGGGGCATGGCCTCCTTCGGCAATATGCACAATAAGTGCTCGGTGATGAAGCCGTGCGAAATCTCCCAAGTCTGAGTATCGGGTCCTCCCACGGGGCGTACGAGCCCCGTGAGCCGCAGTTCTCTTACGGCGGCCTCTATGTCATTCGATCTGAGGCCGGTTCCACTCGCGAATTCGGTAACTGTCATGTGGGGCCGGTCGCCCTCGTGGTTGACAAGTGACCGAAGGATTGACGACTCCCTGGACCTTGAACTCGGATTGTCAAGTAGTCGACGAATGTAGCCTGAGAGCACTCCAAACTTCCCGTGACGTCGAGTGCGGCGCTCCAGATTCCTGGCTGCCTCGTCCGGGGATTGGATACACGCAAGTGCCATAATGTTAAGTGCAAAAGGCCGAATTTGTTGCGATTCAGGTTCAAGCTCGGCAGTCCGCTTCGTGAGTAAATCCGCAAGTTCTTCCGTAACGTCGCACTTACGAAGATAGCCCCTCGCACCTTGCAGGCTAAAGCAAGGGACTTGTTTCCAATTTCCTTTTCCATCATCGCCAGTCAGTCGAGGTAGACCGAGCGTCCCCAGCAAACTGCTCTTTTCAGTCCGGATTACCAGGAGGACCGCGAGCGAATCGAGCGGAGACTCGACCAAAGTTGAGAGGAAGTCAATCAAATCCTTAATCGACGGCGCCTCCGGCCCGGCCAAAGCAATTATGTCCTCGAATTGATCGAGCACGATCAGGAGTTTCAGGGTTGGGTTGGCGCGCGTGAATTCCGAGATAAGTACTCGCACTTCGTCGATTGTGCAAAGCGGATTGGCGGTGCTCTTGTCCTGTGGTCCTTGGTTGTATAATAGCTGATACAGCTTTGATCGAATCGAATCTAACGGATCACTGCTGGGAGGCAAGTCGATGATCTTTGTTCGGGATGGAAGAGCGGGAAACACGAACGCGCGAAGGAGCGAACTCTTTCCACTGCCGGAAGGGCCGGTCAGGTATAGCAAGGGAGCAGTGGTATCCGTCAACCACTGGAGTGCCTCCGTATCGACCGAATCCTCGCGCATTACCCTCTGATAAGCTTCCCGATCACTCTGGTCATTCGTGTAGGGACTCACACGGAAGTGATTGGGCTTCAACTTAAAGAGTTCTTTCGATCTCTTGGCGTAACGATTGCGAGTGATACGTCTCTTAATAGAAAAATAGCCCAAAATGGCTGTTGCAAGGAAAGCGCCAATCGTGCGGTAGAATCCACCGATAGTCCACTCGGCGATAACTCCATGAATATTTGTGGCCAGGTTAAAGGCTGACCCTATGGTGGGAATAATTAGGGCTAGATCGCCGCAGAGCTGGGCGATAGGAGATCCTAGTATCCGGCCTCCATCATTTGAACTAGGACCGACCGGCTCCACTTCGGACATCGGAAGTCACCTTTCAATAGCACTTGAACCGGATCAGAGACTTCCGTCTGATGCGAAAGACACACACCTTCGTGACCTAAAGCCCTAGATTGGCGATTGCGATGCCGACTAACCTCACCGCGCGCAAGCATTGGGGAGAGCGCGTTGTGAGGATAGCAGGTCGACACATTCGTATCACGCCATTGGCGCTGCCGACTAGCCTCGCGGAGATAGTGCCTGATGCCGCCCGCTCCTGATCACGAATCGTAATCTATTCAATTGGCACACGCTAGCGTCGCACGAATTAAACTGAGGCAATTGGTTCGCCAAGTATCCAACTCTGCGTAAATCGGGCATTGCGACCTACCTGAACCTGAGGGTAGATCGGTCCGCCGATCGATTGGGGGGAGAGCAGATCCTAGCTGTTCCGTGTCTAGACCAATTGCGGCGTGTGCAGGACAAGGCCGAATAGAATATTCAAACTGACTAGCCGTACTCACAACGCAGCTTCTGTAACGATAGCCGCGTATTACGCTGGAGTTCTGACCCTAGTTGGGGCACCAAGCCAAGATTCCGTTGGACGAACCAGCATAATGCAGTAAGCTAAAGAACGTTGAGCCTAGTTTGTGATTTCCCGCTCGCCGCCTAGGTCAACTCCCGTGCGGCCGATCCGTGCTTGGCGGGGTAGTGGCTACATATGCATGGGTTCGCGTTAAGGTGTGCAAACATGGTATGCTACGATTCCAGTCAGCAAGGTGCATGCGTTATTCGCGCGATGTTCGTCTTGTTTATGCCAGTCTTGATGCTATTAGGGCTTGCGTGCGCCCCCCCAGCTGACACCTTGCCCATGCGAATTGGATGCCTTGGTTCGGTTTGCGCGGACGCTGAGTTCATTATTGAACGTATTGATAATTCAACTCTTCGGATTACGCTTGGAAAGGTGACGGCGTCTACCATTGAAGGAGGTGTGATCCGGGCGCAGAGGATTACGATTTGGGTTGATTTAGATCACGACGGTTGGGTGGATAGTAGCGAGAGCATAGTTGATAACGGAATCCTCGATGTCGACGAGGACTTAGACGGAGACGGCCATTTTGACGTTGATGAGCCAGTCTGGCGAATCACCTCTACGCCACCGCCGAGTAGTCCCGGGCGAATGGACGTACGGGTAAAAAGGGCCGGCCTAGTTGGTGACAGCTTTGATGTTTCTTTAGCTCCAGGTGGCGAAAAGCTCATGATTTGCGCGGAAGCGAGTTTTGACGTGGACGCCCCAGGCGATGGCGGTCCCATTTCTTCGGGATCGATAGAGTGTGGCCTAGAATTTGAAATTTAGGCGTGTGGGAAACCACAGAGCGGCCCAAGTAGTGCGATGCTAATTTCGAACTATCTGTTGCCACACTTTGGAGTCCGAGCGGCAAGTCCGCTACGACAAACCGCAGTGGTGTCATTTGGCGTCGTCGGACACAACTAGCCGGCTCGTCCGCGTGATGAATCCCGCGACAGCGTCCGCCTCAGTCGGAGCGCCCGCCCGAAATATCAAAGATTTGCGAACCATATTGCCCAAGCTCGCTGGGCATCCTAGGTTCGGCTGGCGCACACTGCAATGAGTCGACGTGGGCGTGAGCGGGCACCCGCTGCGGCACCTCCGCACGCGTTGCCGCGTTCGGATTCGCCGCCCGCCAGCCCGCAAAAAAGCCGTCCCGATCGGATACGATTCCTAACCTGGCCTGTATCGCTATGGGAATGCAGCTTGGCGACAGTATTCAGTCGCCCGCGCACAAGTCAATTATGGCATGTACCTACAGCGCCTTCATCTCAACCCGCACTATTTCCCGCAACGTCGCCTCGGCAAGCGCCTGCAATTCGCAGTTCATGCCGACCGTCGAGCGCATCCCCGCTCGATCTGTTTCCGCTGCTTCTCTCATTGCTTCGTGGCCACGCGGCGCCCGACACCTAGATCCGGCTGCATCGTGACGAATCCACCCCTAGTCGACTCGGAGCGCCGGCGACACCACGGCTAGGGGTTGTGCGCGCGGCACATGTTGTCGAACATCCTAAGCAGCGTCGACTTGCCCATGCCGGCGGGTCCGACGACCAGCGAGGCGCGCTTCATGTCGCCACCACTCGCGGACTCATGCGCGACCCATCGCTCGAATTCCGCCACCTCAGCAGGCCGCGGCACATACAGTTTTTCGCGATCGTTCATCCATCGCCTCCGGCAGACGCAGCCCGCATTATATGGTTGTTGCGCCGCACCGCCCATCGCGGCTTGTGGCGAAAAACCTGCGCAATGGGCTCGCAACCGGGCCACTCGCCCGGATATAATCGCGGCATTGGGGAGTCGGGTGAGTTTTCTGTCATTGTGTTGAGTGCGGCCGAGCATTTGCACGACTGTTGTGCGGCGTTGCATTTGCGCAATCGTCGTGGCACTGCAGTGGGAGGGCGTTTCTGTCATGGCGGAGCAACCGACAGCGCGTGCTGCATCCGGGCGGTTGGATGTGACGGTGCAGGAAGCGAGTTTCGTGGCGGGCAGTGTTTCGCCGGTCGCGATTGTGCTTCGGAATCCCTTCGACGTTCCGGTGGAGATTGTCCAGATTCAGGGGCCGCGATCTCATCATATTTACGAGACTGACCGACAGAAGGCGAAGCGCAATGCGGAAGCGGGGCGGGAATCGCCGACGGAATCGCCGTCGAAGGCCGGCCTCTTTGCACGATTGGCGGCGCGTTCGCTGGGGCAGATCCTCGTGTCGCAGGTCCTCCCGGTGCCAATCTTCACGAAAGAGCCGACGGGCAGAGAGTTCAACATCACTGCGGAGCCCGGATCCAATGTGACGATCGACCGGGATTTGTCGGGCTTCATGGATGTCAATGTATCGGCGAAGGACAACGCCACAGTTACCTTCATGCGGAAGCCGGCCGAGCAACCGGCGGCCGAGGAGGATGCACCGACCGCCGTCGTCATTCAGCCGCATTGCGAAGTTGTTGCATACTTTGAGATTTCAACAACGGGCTGGTTGTTCTTTACGCCGACGCGGCAGCCGTTGAGCACGCAAGTGACGTTTCGCGTTGACGGCGAGGAGCGAACGCAGGTCGTTGAATCGGAATTCGAAGTGAAGCCGCCGCTGGGTTCGATGGTGATCGGTGCGATCGTTGGCGGCTTCCTCGGAAGCCTGGCCAGGATTCTCAATTCGCAGGCCGATCACGCGAGCTTGCAGAACAGCATCGTTGCAGTCGGGGCGGCGATCATCATGAGTCTGATCGGCGTCATAGCATTGTCGAGAAAGACGGGCAGTCAGGGGTTCATCACTGTCGAGGATTTCTTTGGCGGGTTCGTCCTCGGCTCGTTGATCGGCTACGGTGGTGCGGAGTATTTTGATAGTGCCGTCGTTCAAGGATCGGGTGGTGCTGCCGCGTCGCAGCCGGCTGGATAGTCGGCGGGCCCTGCGCCGTGTGCCGTCGACATCGCCTCGATCGATGCGGCGAAATGCACGTCGGCGAAGTGATTCAAGAAGAGGTTCATCACGGACAATTGGAATGACTCGGTGCTCAAGACCGACAGATGTGTCCACCCATCGTCCCGTGGGGATTACATGAGAGTAGCCACCCGTTTTTTGCGCGGGTTTGGCGGCCGTTTTTCCGGCCCCGTCCCAGCGTGACAGGATAAGCCTGTTGCGCTGATTCGCGCCGTACCTACGGCACGGCAATGGTGATAACCAATTAGCAATCCCAGCCTTGAATGGCTGGGCTATTCTCAGCGCGTCCCTATCGGGACGCGGTACTCGCGCTACCGCGGATGCTAATAGAATTTCACGATATTCCGTGATGCCCCCCAAGATGCCAGCGGTCGGCTCTGCTCTATTCGGTTGCCGAAGGAATCCTCATCGCATTCGGCTTTGAGCCGCAGCTGCAGAGTTCGGTTCGATCTCCGTATTTCGTGCGGGATAACCCGGGCCGCCCCGAAATGGCGAGCCACTTTCATTATCAATTTTGTTTGCGTTAAAATGCGCTTTGCGACTGCGGCTCGGGGTAGCCGGTATCCGGTCGGCCACTTGGCGGCGAATCCGGCTCCGAGTTGCGGTCATCCAATTTCGCACGGGCTTGTTCACGCCAAGGACGACGAACCATGATGCACTTCGACGCTCGAAAATCGGGTCGATCTCTTCCGCGCACTGGGTTACTGACCGCGGCCGTGGCGCTGGGCGCGGCGGCGTTTGCCAACGCACCCGTACAGGCGCAGGTCGCGTGTTGCTTTGACGACGGAAGCTGCATGGAAATCAACGACACCGACTGCATGGACCAGGGCGGCGCTCCGGGCGTGATGGGCTCGACCTGCGCGATGAGCGTTTGCTGCACGTCGATGGCCTTCGGTACGCTCGACATCTCGGACCCGATCTTCAATCGCGTTGCCGGATCCGGCGTGAACCTGAACTGCAACCTGGGCCTATCGCTTTCCGGGATTGGGACGGCGGTTCGTTACGAGGCCATTCCGATACACTCGCCGGCTGGCGGCGTGCTTTCGGCGGAAATTCAGACGGAAGGCACGACGATCGGCGACACGACAATGGCACTCTACTGCGATCCGTTCGATCCGAGCGCCCCGACGATGCACATCGTCAGTTTCGATGATGACGATGGACCAGGCGTGCTAAGTGCGTTCTATCCCGTCGATGCCATCGCGCTGAATGCGGACACGCGGTACTGGTTGGTGGTCTCGACTTACGGCAATGGCGTGTTCGGCGACTTTGCGCTATGCCTCGGAGGCGGGTATTCGGTGATCGGGGATGCGGACCACGACGGCATTCTCGATGACGTCGATCTCTGTTTCGGTGATCAATCGTCCGGCGATGCCGATGGCGACGGCGTTTGCGACGACGTCGACCAATGCGATAGCGATGCGAACAAGAGCGATCCGGGTGTGTGCGGTTGCGGTGTTTCGGACGCCGACAGTGACGGCGATTCGGTCCCCGATTGTATTGACGGCTGCCCGAATGACCCGAACAAGCTCGAACCCGGCGCGTGCGGATGCGGGGCACCAGACGACGACAGCGACGGCGATGGTGTGGCCAACTGCGTTGACGGTTGTCCCGATGATGCCGGCAAACTCGAGCCGGGCCTCTGCGGCTGTGGACAACCCGACCAGGATTCAGACGGCGACGGATGGCTCGACTGCTTCGACAACTGCCCGTTCAACGCCAACTCGGGCCAGGCGGACGAGGACGGCGACGGAATCGGCGATGTGTGCGACAACTGCGCAAGCACCGCCAATGCTGATCAGGCCGATTCGGACAGCGATGGCATCGGTGATGCGTGTGCATCGCCGCCGGCCGGTTCGTCCGCGCCCTGCGGGTCAGGCATGCCGATGCTGCTGCTCGCAGGTGCGGCCTCTTTTGCCGGCCTGCGCCGCCGACGCATGACACTCATGGTCGGCCCCGATTCCACGATCGCCCCATAGTGAAGCCCCTGATTCGTAACAGCTTTTTCAGTCGCGTTGCGCCTAGGGTTCGAGGACCCTCTCCACGAACGGCTGGATGTCGTCGCCGTTTACGAGCGTATCCAGGTTGTTGTCCGCGGCGCAGCGCTCGTCGGGCGTGCCGAAGTTCGGATCGAGCAGGACCTGTACGAACAGCATGACGTCGTCCTGATCCACGCCATGATCGCCATCCATGTCGCCGGGCCTTCGATTCGGGCACACGTCGCAGCCGTCGGGAACGCTGTCGTTGTCTGTGTCGACGGTGTCGTCGAAGCCCGGGCAGACATCGCAGCCATCGGGCACGCCGTCCGAATCCGCGTCGGCGTTGTCGTCGAAGCCGGGGCAGATGTCGGCTGAGTTGCAGACGCCGTCGCCGTCGTCGTCGCCGTCACCCGAGCAGGCGGCCACTTCATCGGCGCCGAGGTCGACCGTCCCGCCGATGATGCGGGCGTCGCCATCAATGTCTGTGGTCAGTCCGGCGTTGGTCGCTTCGGTGTTGCTGCCTTGGTCGATGGCGACGCTGTCCGCCGCGAGGTGATAGTCGCCGTCTGTGGTGGGGGCGTTTGTCGCGTCGATCGGGTTGACGAATACCGGATCCGTGTCGCTGAAGAATTGATTGCCGCCGTTGTCATTGATCGTGCCCGCGCCAGTGATGCCGGCTACGCCGCCCTCGATACCGGTGTAGCTCACATCCAATGTGCCGTCACAATCAACCTGTGATTCTGTCGCGACCGCATTGCCCCAGATGAGGCTATTGATGACGGTGCTGTGCCCGGTAGCGCTCGTGTAAATGCCGGCGCCTGTGCCTCCATGATTGCCGGCCAGCGTGCTGTTGACCAGGGTGAGCGTACCCTTGTTGGTGATGCCGTTGGGACCCAGATTGCCGGAAATGATCGTGTTTGTGATGGTGGCCTCGCCTAAGGAAGAGGTGATTGAGATGGCACTCCCGTTGTATTGAGACTGGTTGCCGGTGAAAATGGAGTTGCGAACAGTCAGTTGTCCGCTGCCAAGATAGATCGCACCACCCTCGCCGGAATTAGCGGCCTTGTTCCCCGTCATGACGACGGTGTCCAGCGTTGCTGTGGCGCCGCCGCCGGTCATCAGGATCGCACCTCCGTCGTTAATGCCGTTGTTGTCCATCAGTATGCAATTGTTCAAGGTGAGTTGGGCGGAGACCACCAGCACGGCCGCGCCGCCGCGATTACTGGTCACGGACGTATCGAGAAGGCCGTTGCGCAGCGTCGTGTCGCGAACGGTCAGGCTTCCCGGGGAGGGCGCCTCGCCCACACGGAAGATACGGAAGAAGGGTGCATTGGTGTCTCGCTCGATGATGTGATTCTGACCTTCGATCACGATCGGGCTGATCACGTTGGGCAATCCGTTCGGGCCCTGGTTGAAATCGGTGTTGTCCGCCGCGGTCAGGATGATGTCCGCGTCGAGGTAAATCGTGTTCACGTCAGGCTGCCCGTTCGCGCAATGGATGGCGTCGATCAGTTCCTGCACCGTGTTCACATGGACCGGGAAACCCGAACAATCCGAGTCGCATCCGTTTGGCACACCGTCGTCATCGATGTCCGCGTTATCGTCGAAGCCTGGGCAGAGGTCGCAGCCGTCGGCCACGCCATCGTTGTCGGCGTCCATGCTGTCGTCGAATCCTGGACATAAATCGCAGCCGTCCGGAACACCGTCGCCGTCATCGTCACCGTCGATCAGACATGAGTTCTCATCCGCGCCCAAATCCACCGCCATGCCGACGATGCGAATATCCCCCTCAAAGTCAGTGGTCAGGCCGGCATTGGTTGCCAACGCGTTGCTGCCCTCGTCAATGGCCACACTGTCGGGCGCAAGGTGATAGTTACCCTCGGTAGTCGGCGCGCTGGCAGGATCGACTGGATCGAAAAAGACCGAGTCGCTGCCACTGAAATTCAGATTGCCGCCGTTGTCATTGATCGTGCCCGCACCGGTAATGCCGGCCACGCCACCCTCGATGCCGTTGTAGCTCACGTCCATTGTGCCGTCACAAGAAATCTGCGATTCCGTCGCGACCGCATTGCCCCAGATGAGGCTGTTGATCACGGTACTGTTCCCGCTGGCACTCGTGTAAATGCCGGCACCTTCGCCCCCGTGATTGCCGGCCAGCGTGCAGTTGACCAAAGTGAGCGTACCCTTATTGGTGATGCCGTTGGGACCATTGTTGCCCGAGATGATCGTATTTGTGATGGTGGCCTGGCCCGAGGCAGAGACTATCGTGATAGCACTCCCATTGCTTTGCGCCATGTTCCCGGCGCAAATGGAGTTGCGAACGGTCAGCAGTCCATTACCAAGGTAGATCGCGCCGCCCTCGCGGGCCCTGTTCCCGTTCATGACGACCGTGTCAAGCGTTGTAACGGCGTTCGTACCACTCAACAGGATCGCGCCTCCGTTGCCATTGCCGTTGTTGTCCATCAGGATGCAATTGTTCAAGTTGAGTTGGGCGGAGACCACCAGCACGGCGGCGCCGCCGCGATTACTGGTCACGGACGTATCGAGAAGGCCGTTGCGCAACGTCGTGTCATGAATGGTTAGGCTTCCCGGGGTTGGCATGTCGCCCACCCGGAAGATGCGGAAGGGCGGTGCGTTGCTGTCTCGCTCGATGAAGTGATTCTGGCCTTCGATCACGATCGGGCTGATCACGCTGGGCAGCCCGTTGGCGCCGTGATCGTCGTCGGTGTTGTCAACCGCTGTGAGGGTGATGTCCGCGTCGAGGTAGATCGTGGTGGTGTTCGGATGTCTGTTGGCGCAGTTGATGGCGTCGATTAGTTCCTGCGCCGTGCTGACGTGGTCCGGGAGACAGGGAACACTGACGGTAACACTGTTCGCGTCATACTGGATAACCCACTGTTGACCATCAGGGAAATTGACTGTATCGAACTCGCCGGAGATCGAGCCGGCGGAGAGGATCTCAAACGCATCGCCCATCGAGGCCGTGAAGTTATTGATGTACGAAAGGTCGAGCGTGCCGCCGAGCACGACGTCGCCGGTGGCGTAGAGCAGGTCGTGCTGAGTTCCGATTGCCGCGCCGCCGAGTTCGATGTCCAGACTTGAGCCGGCGTCGAAGATCGCGTGCTCCACCGTGAGCACGCCGGCCGACGCGCCAGGCTTGACCGAAGCGCCGGTCATGACGTGCGTCGTGCCGCGAACGTGGCCCGTGCCGCCGATCGAGCCTTCTTCGACGTCGATTCCGCCGGTGTTGTGGTAGTCGCCGTTGAGCGTCAGCGTGCCGTCGCCGACTTTTCGGATCGTGCCCGGTCCGGCGGCAGCGTCTTCGGACGTTCCAACCAAAGTCGAGGAGACGCCATCGCCGCCGACCTCGCCGATCACGAGCGCCGGTTCAGTACCATCGCTGAGCCGAATGACGCCGGAGCTGTCGGTGATGATCTGTCCGCAGGTCACCTTGCCGCCGCTGATATTCAATATGTGGCCATTGTTGATGCGGAGCACGCCGCCGTTGAAGCCGGGCGCGTTCAGACTGATGCTGCCGCCGTTGAGCACATTCACGTCGCCGCCGTCGAGAATGAGCGCGCCCGATGAGGTCGGCTCGTTCAACGTCATGCCGCCGCCAACATTGACGGCGCCGCCGTTCACGGTCAGCGAGCGCACTTGGGATACGCCGCCGTTCAATGACTGCGTGCCCGTGCCGGTTTTGACCAGATTCGGCCCAGGACCGCTTATCGCGGTAATTGAACCGTTGTAAGTGCTGTTGGCGTTCGTGCCGCCAAATGTCAGCGTTCCCGATGCGATGCTGATCGATCCGGATCCGCTCAGCACGCCGACGCTGCCGGCGCCTCCGCCGAGGACCAAGCCGAGCGCGGTGTTGACCTGCACGTTCGCGTTCTGAAGCGTGCCGCTGTTCCCCAGAATGACCTGGCCGCCGCTGTTGATCTTGAACGTCCCGGCATACGAGCATGCCGTGTTGAACCGCACCGTGCCGGAGTTAAGCGTCACGTCTCCCGAGCCGGAGAGCGGACCGTTGAAAATCATGTCGCCGCTGTCTTTGTTCCAGGTCCCCGCCGCCGACTGCTGAAGCGTCAGGTCGGAGTCGAACGTGGTCGCCAGCCCGGACGTGGAAAGGCTGATGTCGCCGAACACCTGAATCTCGCCTTCAAAGAAGCGATAGGCATGATTCTGGTTCGTGGTGCTCACCGTGATGCTGCCGACCTTTCGCAGGTCGCCGTTCAGATCGACGTTGAATCGATCGGCGGAGTCGTTGAACAGCACATAGTGATTGGCGGCGTTCGGCACGTTGCCCGAACCGGGGGTTTGCGACCAATTGCTCTCATTCGCCCAGTTGTTGTTGTGGTCGCCTTGCCAGGTGAAATTGATCTGCGCCGAGGCGGACGCCGCCGTGAACATTGCAGTCATTACACCCATGTACGCAACAAGCAGACGCTCCCGGCTGGGAACAAACGAACCCGTCATGATATCCTCCTAAAATCCCGTCAGGATGCGACCACACGCCATGGCATCCTTCACTCCAACAGACGCCATTTGCACGCACGATGCGCAATTCAATTTATGAAATTCTCACGTCCCCAATTCGATGGAGTGATAACTGCGGAACCCGTGACTCTGCAGTTGGCAAAATGAAATACGCATCGCACTGGACGCTCGTCGCGCCCGGTGCGATGTAGTTTGAACGGCCGACGATTCGGCACACTTTCCAGTGACGTCACTCTGCCCCGAGTGCGCGGCAGCCTGCCAGCGCGCCGGGGCGGCGCGTCAGGGGGCCATCAAGAGCTCCACAAACCCCTGCACGTCGTCGCCATCGGCCGATCCATCGGTGTTGACATCGGCGGCACAAATCTGGTCCGCCGTCGCGCTGTCCGGATCAAGCAGCACGTCCGCGAAGGCCGCGACATCGGTCGTATCGACGAAGCCGTCCGTGTTTACGTCGCCAATCGCGCCGCCGGGACAGGCGGTATCGCATGCATCGGGAATGCCGTTGTTGTTTGCATCGACGTTGTCGTCGCCGCCGGGACAAACGTCGCAGCCGTCGGGCACGCCATCGTTGTCGGCGTCGAGCGCGTCGTCCGATCCCGGACAGACGTCCAGCGCATCGCCGATGCCGTCGTCGTCAGTGTCGGTGAATCCGGTGAATTCAACCGCGCCGATGTCGAGGTAATTCACGTCGCCAAGTCCGGTGTTCGCCGTGCCGAGGTCGTCGAGCAGTCTTGTCTCGCCCAGGGCGTCGACCGCGCCGCCACCGTAGAAATCGAATGCGACATAGCTCGCTGCATCGATGGCCGGCGATCCCTCGACCAGATAGATCGAGTCGCTCAGCACCGGATCGACGTTGATGCTGTTGCCCGTCGCGCCGGCATACATGCAATACTCAGCGAAGATCGAACCGACCACGGGCCCCTTGACGATCGTGTTGGCCATCGCAAGATCGCCGGCCGGTTCGGCGAGCACGCCATTGGTTGCGTTGACCGTGCAGTTGATCATGATGCCAAGAGCGAAGGGCAACACGCGCACCTGCGGGCCGGTCGATTGGGCCATGACGCATTGCCGAAGCAACGTGTCTCTTGCAACGATCACGCCAGCATCAGCGTCGTTGCCAATAAACCCGCAACGATCCAACAACGTTCCGTCGCCGCCCGCGACGACGGCGGTTCCGCTGCATTGGCTGAACCAAACTTCATGAAGCGTCGGCGCATCGCTCTGCCCGATGGCGACACCCACGTAATCCGTGACGCCGATGATGTTCATCTTCTCAATCACCGATTCGTTCACATCGCCTTGTCCATCGATGATAAACACCGGTCCCGGTCCGCCGCAGTCAATCGTCGTATCCTGATAGCCCTGCCCCGAAATCGTCAGGTTCACGCCCGGCGGAATCATGATGAGGCTCTCATGGAAAGTGCATGCGCCGAGTTCAATTGCGTCGCCATCCACGGCCGCATCGACTGCCGCCTGAATCGTGGCATACACCGTGTTCTGCGTCAGGTTGCGGACGTTCGGTGTGTTGGGGCAGTTGTCGCATGCGTCCGGAACGCCGTCATTGTCGGTGTCGACGTCGTTGTCGCCGGCGGGGCAGACATCCACGGAATTGCAGACGCCGTCGCCGTCGTCATCGCCGTCCAACGAGCACCTGGCTTCATCCGCGCCCATGTCAACGGTCATCCCGATGATGCGGTTGTCGCCCTCGAAGTCCGTGGTCAGGCCGGCGTTGGCGGCTTCGGTGTTGCCGCCCGCATCGATGGCCAAACTGTTGGGCGCCAGGTGGTAGTCACCCGTCGTCGTCGGCGCGCTCGCGGGATCGACCGGATTGACAAAGATCGAGTCACTGCTGCTGAAATTCAGATTGCCGCCGTTGTCATTGATTGTGCCCGCGCCGGTGATACCAGCCACGCCGCCTTCGATGCCTGAATAGCTCACGTCCAACGTGCCGTCGCAATAAACCTGTGATTCCGTCGAGACCGCATTGCCCCAGATGACACTGTTGATCACGACGCTGTGCCCGTCAGCGCCGGTGTAAACGGCGGCGCCTTCGCCCCCATGATTGCCGGCCACTGTGCTGTTAACCAAGGTGAGCGTACCCATCATGCTGATGCCATTGGGGCCCCTGTTGCCGGAGATGATCGTATTTGTGACGACGGTCTGGGAGTCGGCACGCTCCATCGCGATGACGCCGCCGTAGTGCTGCTTATTCCCGACGATGATCGAATTTCGTACCGTCAGCGCGCCGCCCCGCAATGCACTGATTGCGCTGCCGATCCCTCCGGCGGAAGCGTCGTTGCCGTACATCGTCACCGTATCGAGCGTGGCTGTGGGCGAGAGTCCCAGGAGATAGATCGCACTGTCCTGGTTGTCCGCAATCACGCTGTTGGTGATCGTCACTTTCCCGTTTGCGACCATCACGGCGCCGCCGCGACGATCGGATGATGGCGCTGTCGGGTCGGAAGAACCATTACGAAGCGTGATCTCATTCAATGTGAGATCGCCTCCAACTCGGATGTGGAACAGGCGGAACGGATCGACGGGATCGGCACCGCGTTCGATGGCGCGCCCCTGGCCTTCGATGATGATCGGCGTCACGACGGTCGGCAGACCGTTAGCGCCCTGGTCGACGTGATCGACCGCCGTCAACGTGATGTCGGCGTCGAGGTAGATCGTATTGGCGTCAGGCTGGTTATTGGCGCAGTTGATGGCGTCGATCAGTTCCTGCGCTGTGCTTACGTGGGCCGGGAAGCCCGAGCAATCCGCATCGCAGGCGTCCGGCACGCCGTCGTTGTCGATATCATTGCCGCCCTGGAATTCGAAGGCGCCGATGTCCAGATAATCCGCCGCGCCGACACCGCTGTTCGTGACGCAGACGTCGTCAACCAGCCGCACGTCGCCGCCAAGGTCGTTCGCGCCGCCGCCAGCCGCCACATAGGCGTCATAGTCCGCCGCGTCGATGCCGAGCGAGGATTCCGCCAGCGAATAGTCGCCATTCGCCGCATCCACAAACGTCGGAACGCCGCTGGTGTTCGTGCCGGTTCCTCCGGGCAGGAGTGAGTATTGCGCAGTCGCGCCGAAGTTAAAGACGCCAACCGGGTTGGAGCTGTCGAACACGCAGCCGATCGCGACGCCTTGCGAGCCAATCATGGCGTAATCGTCCGCGTTGTCGGCGAACGTGCAATTGACCACTTTTTGGGTATTGGCGTTGGCAATATGATGGCACTGCAAAGATTGAATCGCCCCACTGTTGCCCGCAAACAGACAATTGACAAAATGCGTGTTTCCAATCGCGAGACATGCGCTGGTGTAGCTGCTGATATTGTCGAGAAATCGACATCCTTCGAACGTCACGAGCGACGCGCCACTGTCAGCACTGACGCCGCCCTGACTGAATGTGCCGGCATCGCACTCGCGAATGTCTACACCCCGAATCGTCACATCACAGTTGGCGCGAATCGTCAAGCCGCCGGCCGTGGGTTCGGACGTACTGATTCCGCGTCGGATGGTCAGGTTTTCAATGGTGCTGTCGTTGTCCGCGTTCAGTTGAAGCACCGTGCCGGCGTAGTCGCCGTCGATGATCGTCTGATCGCGACCCTGGCCGCGAATGACGAGGTGCTTGCCTGTCGGAAGCACAATGCCCGATTCATGGTAAACGCACGCCCTCAACTCCAGCGTGTCGCCGGCGTTCGCCGCGTCAATTGCGCCCTGAATGATCAGGTGCATCGTGTGTTGAGTCGTATTTGTGACGAACGGAGCGCCCGAGTCACAAGCGGCGCATTCGCTCGACTCCGGATCGGCGCACACATTCACCGACACCGTGCCAAGCTGATAGTCGTAGTCAACGTTCCACGTCTGCCCGTCGGGCAAGTGGACCGCGTCAAACTGGCCCGTCAGTGTGTCTGCCTGCAGCACCAGGAACGAATCGCCCGGCGCCGCGGTGAAGTTGTTGATATACGACAGGTCGAGCGCGCCGGCGAGCGTGACCGAGCCGGTCGCCAGGAGATAATCAGACTGGCTGCCAACGCCCGCGCCGCCGATCTCTATGTCGAGGTGCGAGCCGGAATCAAACACGGCGTCGTCAACCGTGAACGTGCCGGCCGACTGGCCCGGCGCGATATGTCCGCCGTTCATGACATGCGTCAGCCCCGGAACGCTGATCGATCCCTTGACGGTGCCGCCTTCAATCGTCAGGCCGCCGGTGTTTTCGAGGTCGTTGCTGATCGTCAACGTGCCCGAGCCGACTTTGCGAATCGAGCCGGCGCCGCCGGCGGCGTCTTCAATCGTCCCGTCGAACGCTGCGTCCACACCGATGCCGCCGACCTGGCCGATCACCAGCGCCGACTCGCCGCCGTCGCTGATCCGAACGAGCCCGCTGCTGTTCGTCAGGATTCGAGCGCACGTCAGCTTGCCGCCGTCGATCGTCAACGTGTGACTGTTGTTGATGCGAACCGTGCCGCCGGCGCTCACGGCCGCGCTCAACGTCACGCTGCCGTTTTGGATCGTGAGATCGCCCGCGTCCACCACGAGCGCGCCGGAAAGCGTCGGCTCGTTGAAACTGCAGGTGGTGCCGTTGAAGATCGCTGCGCCGCCGCTGACGGTAAACGAGTTGACGCTACTGACGGCGCCGGCGAAAGTCTGCGTTGCCGTTCCGGACTTGACGAGCTTCGGCCCGGAGCCGCTATTGCCCGTAATTGTTCCCGAGTACGACAGATTCGTATTCGCCGTTCCGATCGTGAGCGTACCGGCCGCAATGTTGATCGAGCCCGTGCCGCCGAGGGCCCCGACTGTGCCGCTGCCACCATTGAGTGTCAGGCCGTTCGCCGCGTTGACGACGACCTTCGCGTCCTTCAGCGACGCGGCATCCCCAAGAATGACCTGCGAACTCCCGTCAATCTGCATCGTTCCCGAGTACGTGCAGACGGCGTTGAACTGGGCCACGCCCGTACTGATGATGATCCCCGCCGAACCGGTCAACGGGCCGTTGAAGATCAGCGCGCCGCTGTCGTTGAACCACGTGCCTCCGGTCGACTGTCGGAAGACCAGGTCCGTGTCAAAATTGACCGGCAGACCGGTCGACGTGACATTGAGATCGCCCTGCAACGTCACTTGGCCATTGAAGAACCGATAGTCGTGATTCGGCCCCGTGGTGTTGATCGTAAAGCTGTTGACCGTTCGCCCCCCGTTGTTCAGGTCAACGTTGAATCGGTCCGCCGAGTCAGGAAAGCGGACATGGTGCCCCGCTCCGCCGGGTATATCGCCCGAGCCGGGTTCCTGCTCCCAGTTGCCCGGATTCTGCCAGTTGTTGTTGAATGTGCCGCGCCACTTGAAATTCTGATCCGCTTGCACAGGCAGCGCCCATGCGAGCGCGACCAATCCAACAACCGCCGACATGCGGCGCGACTTTCTCGGTGTGTAATTCGAGCCAGTGTGGCACAACATTGAGCAGAGTCTCCAGGTTAGCGCAGGCCCGGTATCCGTTGCGAGATTGACCTGCGGGTGAAACTAATCGGCGGCCGCACGATGCGAGGAACGTGCGGCCGCCGCAGCGGGTTGTTGCAAGCATTTCGGCGGCGAGCTTTGTGACCGAATAAGCGAACAATTAAGGGGGGGGCTATCTCTTAGACGCCATCCGAGGCAAACCTGCGCAAAGAATTCTTGGGCGACGGGGCGAATCGTTGTAACCGTCTGTGGCGCCATGTGTTGCGAGCGTGATGATTCGCGGCTTGGGTCGAATGGGTCGGATGGCCTTACGGTGGACCCACTCTCGGTGCAAGACAATTCGGTCGAATGCGTCAGGCGTCGTTTCTGGGCACAACGCCAGCTAGACGTCTTAGCACCACGCGATCATCGCCTGCGTTACTAGGGGCCAAAATCAACTGAACAAGCGCCGCCGCGTCTTCGCCGTTCACCAGCGTGTCCGCGTTGACGTCCGCCGCGCACAGCTCGTCCGCAGTACCCGAGCCCGGCTGCTGCGTCAGCAACTGACAGCTCGCGGTTGTTGACCCACGTGGGCGTCGTCGGATGGCCCACGGCCGCGTCGAGGGAATCGACGCCTCGATGCCTGATATCCGCGACTGCCGGCTGCGAAAAGCGAGGACGCGCAATTCCCTTCGTCCCGTCGCCGCCGTCTATCCAGTGCCGAACAGCTCTACGCGCCCAACAGCGCATCCACGAACAGCATCTGGTCGACAGAGTCGACCAGGCCGTTCGTATCCATGTCGTAGGCACAGATCATCGCACTCGCGCCGCCATCACCCAGAATGGCGTTGACCATGCCGGAAATATCCAGCCCATCGACAACGCCGTCGCCGTTCCCGTCGCCTCCGCCGCTATCGAAGACCAACACAACGATGCTCTCGCAGTCAGTGCTCATGCAACCGGTATTCGAATCGACGACCCGCGCCGAATACGTCGTGGTCGCAACAGGCGAAACGCTGAGTGGATTCCCGGTGCCGACGTATTCACCCGTTAGGCAATCGCCCGCAAACCAATCGACCGTCGCCGACGGCGGGACGACAGCATCCAGGCTGGTGCTGCCGTTCGAACAGATCGCGGTGTCGCCGGCCGTCACGCTATCCGGTGCGTCCGGCGGACACGTTCGAATGCGAATATCCGGAGCGGATTGATTGTGGGCGGACGACGTTAACCGATACAGGAATATTTCGTCGCCGATAGTGTCGTCGACATCGAGTGCAGGGCCATTCTCTACCGTCTGGCCATGAAAGAGGATCTGGGCGAATGCTGTGTCGCTATTCGTCTCTGTCACATACATACTGCGAAGCGAGCCGAATGGTACCGACGTCGAATAGCTGACGGATACGTCCGCTGTCGCTTGAGTCCGGTCGACCGAAAGACTGATATTGGCTGAGCCGCCGGCAACGTAGTTCAACGTCAGCGACTTGTCGGACGCATTGAATATGACTGAGCTGATTTCCGAATACGGCCGGTCCCCGATCGTGACCGGCCCGACGATGACGGACGTCCCGAAACAGACGCATTGCAGGCTGATCGGGGGATGGGGAATCAGCCGCATGTTTCCGTCCTGGTAGATGACGCAGAATTCGGGCCATGAAGGCGCTCCGGCGATTTTCTTTGAGACCGCAATATAGTGCGCATCGGTCATTGAACCGTCAGGTCCGATTGCGGTCATTCCCTGCGGCCGCCACCAGGATTCAAGCCGGTACGCCCAGACGACCCAATCTCCATTGTCGTAGAGCCGTACAGGAAGCGCGGGCGGAAACTGGAAGTCGTCGCCCGACGGCGGGGGGCAGTCCATGAAATTCGGTGGACAATTGCATGTGGAAGGTCCATAGACCGGATGAGTCGCTGTTACCTGAAATCCAAGTACCGGGCTTGTCATGTAGAACGTGACATTGTCGACTTCGGCGCAGAGCGTTGGCGCCGATGCATTGTCAAACTGCGTTTCTATTGCGCTCGTTGGTCCTGTATTGGCAATCCCGATGCAGACGACGACGACAAGGAGCATCCGAGGTGACATGCGATTTCCTCCATTAATGAAGTGTGCGTGAAAATGAACACTCGCATTGATCCCTAAGCGGTCGATTGACCGATCGCCAGTCACAATCGTAGGCGGCGTAAAGTGGTGAATGCCAAGTAACATGTCGAGGCCAATGCGCCGGCACTGGACATCGGCCGCAGAACTGCGAACTACAGTCCCCGGAATTCACTGGGGCGTTTATCGAACGCCATTGCAATGGCGGATCGATTATATGACCGTACCTCGGATTGCTACATTGTATTCCGCCTATTGGAATATCCAGCGTCGCGGGTGAAATTGCCCACGTGCAATGTTGTGAAATCCGACATTGGGGCTGCATAAAGACGATGAATCGCGAGTGCTCGATATCGCGCATCCGTTATTATGCATCCTGAGTGACACGCGGTTGTCCTATCGAAGGCACCGCGGAACGCTGCGAGTTCTCGCGCGTGACGGCGGACGCCTGCTCTATGGCCGCTGGTACCGCAATGCGGAAGTGCAAGTGACACATGGTGCGTCATTGAACCGCCATCGGTGCGATAGGGGGTTCAATCCTGAGCATTTGATTGTGTTGTTGAGGAAGCTGCAACGACGGCTAATCCCCGAGCGTGTCGGGGACTCTGTCTCACATGCGAAGCGGATGTGGCCGCGCGCCGTGCCCTGGGGCGTTCTCCAGTCGGCGCGCGGCATGTCAGACAGGATAGTTCTTTCAACGATTCACGATCATCGCGGCGAATGGTGCGATGTCCAACGCGTTGACGAAGCCGTCTTCGTTCAAGTCGGCCGCGCATTCGTAGGTTTCGGTTATGATAAGATTGGCGAAGGGCCCGATGTCGTTTCCATCGACGACTCGATCGAAGTTCGTGTCGCCCGCGAGAAAGACGAGGTCGTCAATCACGCGACCGCCGCCCCAGCAGGATTCACATGGCAGGACTTGTTCAACGGTTCCGCCCGTGACGACGTAAAGGGCCAATCCGTTGAGGTTAAGTGTCGCATCGTCCGCCAGGTTCAGATTCCAGATATACAACGCTTCGGGATTTCCCGACTGACGATTGCCGTTGTCGAAATTGTCGGCAAGCGACACTGCGGCGCCCTGGGTCAACCACAGTTGGCCCAGCGTGAAGTCCGCCCCCGTCGGCTCGACGGACCCCATGTCCTGGCATCCCGCTTCGATACTGGCCCACGGATTCAGGCATCCCGGCGTTTCCACGCCGCCCGACATGAAGAGATTCGCGCCGTGCGACCAGTACCACAGGGTTTCATCCGTCGTCGCGAACTCCAGATCGTCCGTCAGCGTGACATTGCAGAGGGGCTCAACTCGAATTGAGCCCGTCCGGTCGATCTTGATGTCCGCCGAATTCAGTTGGGCCCCGACGGATTCATCGTCGTAGAGCTCAAGAGCGCCATCCGCCAGCACGTAGATGGCGCCGCTTGTCGCAACGTCGGCGGAGCTCGTTAGGTTGATTAATCCGCCGTACGCGAACCAGTCGTCATCGGTGTTCGCGATCACGCCATCGACGCGCAGCTCACCGCCGTTTCGCGCTTCGAATGATCCGCCTTCGATCGTCGTCGTATCCGGAATTGTCACGGTGCCGCGATCCGCGATGATCTGTCCGTCGAAGTTCGTCAACAGCGCCACATCGATGTTGAGAGTAGCGCCAAAGTCGGCGGCGAGCACGCCGTCGTTGACTTTGTCGAATCCGTTGAGATCCAGTACGGCGCCGGTGCCTGTGGCGCGGATCTGGCCGTTGTTGGTCAGGAACGCCGGGATGCTGCCGCGTCCGCGAATCATGTGGCCCGTGTCGTTCGTCAACTCGACGAGATCGGCAGTCGCAATAGTGCAACTGTCGCCGAGCATGTTCATGACGCCGCTGCCCGTGAGCAATGCGCTCGTATCGAAGATAAGAGCCGTTGTGGCGGACGTGCCGTAGCCGACCTGAAACGTGTCGTTGTTTGTCAGCAAGCTGTTGGCAATGTGGATCGTCTCGTCGGTGTGGATGCGTAACAGCCCTTCGTTGATCAGCGGAGCGCTGATGGTGCCGCGGCCGATGATTGTGAGATTTCCCAGATTCGTTAACGATCCTGAAGTCCCTGCCGCAATGACGGAGCCTAGTTCCCGCATTTCCAGGCCACCCGTACCCTGCAATATCACGGCGGTGTCGAACTGCAATGTCGCCGTCATCAATTCGTTGTATCCGATCGCGATGGTCCCGAAGTTGGTCAATGATGGATTCAGAAGTCTGAGCACCTTGCCGGGTTCGACTCGAATCTCGCCGAAATTGACCACGGGAACGTTGATGATCCCCTGCCCGAAGATCGAGTGCGATTGGCCGTTTAACAGCGTGCCGAGGCCGTCCGCTATAAGACTGGCGGTTTCATCCAGCATCTGTATTGACCCGTCCCCACCTAGCGCGACGTTTGCGCCGAATTGCAGTACCGGCGCTCCGGCGACGCCGGTTCCGAGTTCGATCGTTCCGTCGTTGACTACGACGCCGTTCTTCAGCTTCATCGCCTGGTTCGTATTGACGCGGACGGTGCCGTTGTTTGTAAGGGGCGCGGAGATCGCGCCGCGACCGATGATTTTGTGACTTGCCCCGTTCGTCAGGCTGCCGGTCGCGCCGATCGAGATTTCCGCGTTGGCGTCAAGCATTTGCAGTTCGCCAGAACCGGACAACGTGACGTCGTCGTCACATTGCAGAAATGTCGTGTCGCTCGTGCCGCTTCCGACTTGGATGGTGCCGTTGTTTGTCAACGTCGGATGCTCGAGTTTCATCGTCGCGCCGGAATCCACTCTGAACATGCCGTTATTCGTGAGTGCAGCGGACAGTTCGCCGCGTCCGTGAATCGTATGGTCCGCGGCATTCGTCAATCCGATGGACGAGCCGGCCAGGATTCGAGCGTTGTCATCCTGCAACTGCAATTGCCCGCCGCCGGAAAGAGACGCCGCCGTCGAGAGTTGCAGCGTCGTTGTTGCAGCGCCGCCAGTGCCGATCCGGATGGTGCCTGCATTGATCAACTGCCCGCTTTTCAAGCTCAGGTTCAGCGTGTCGCCGCTGTCTACCCGAATGAGCGCGCCGCTTTCGTTAGTGATGTTGCCCGAGTCCGAATCCAACGCGATGGTGCCGACACCGTTGTCGGCGACAATCGTGCCCTTGTTCCAGACCGCCCGGTTGCTTGTTCCGGAGTCGCTCTTGAGGGACAACGTATTGTTACCGAGTCGGAGCGTTGCCTCGGTGGTTTCAATGCTGAGCCAGTCGATCGTGATGTCATCGTCGAGCGTGACGACGTAATTCGGGTGGTTGGTCAGCGATAACAGTCGAGCCGCCTCTCCTTGCGCATCTGGTGGCGGCATGCCGATTGTCGGAATCCAGTGAGTTTCGTCTGTCCAGTTGCCATTGGGCTCCAGAGCCGGGTTGTAGGTCCATTCATACACAGTCGATGCATTGGCGAATGCGCATGTCATCGCCACTCCAATTGCCGCTGCGAGAGTTGTCTTGGATGATCGCCGGATCATTGCAGTACCTCCTAAAGTCCAAGTTTGACAAAGAACGCGCGGCCCAATGCGTGCGTGCGGACGGCTCACGTTGGAGATTTCCTTGCCGCTCTTGGGGAGGCACGGATTCGGACATGGGGAGCCGTCAATGAAGCGCAACGGGCTCTATTTTCAGTACCGAAGTCCAGTGCCGATTGCGCCGCGAATTCGTGGAGTTTTTCGGCATTTCGTTCTTGACCACGGGCGACGGCAGCGCGATGCTGCGCTGTGGGCTGAAGGGTCATGTCTTGCGGATTGGAATGTCACGGTCTAATTGGAGATGGCGTCACCTGGACAGGAAGGTGACGATGGCGAGCAAATCCAATCGAGAGTCGTCCAAACGAATCGCATCAGGCGAACTGTCGTCGTTGGTCGCATTACTTCGAAGCAATTCTCGCCACTTGATGACTCGGATTCGTCGGCGGATTCCGGCTGACATGCGGAGCGTCATCGCCGAAGAGGATATTCTCCAGGAGACGTTTATCGACGCTTTCCGCCGGATCACGCGGTTTCGACCGCGCGGCACGGCGGCGAGTCGTCGTTGGCTGACGTTGATCGCGGATCATCGGCTGCAGGACGCCGTGAGGGCGCAGCACACGTTGAAACGGGGAGGCGGGCGGTTTCGACCGGAGTTGCAGTTGCTTCGAGAGGACGGAGCGACGGATGATCCGATCGACATGTTGGCGGGAGGGGAGCAGTCTCCAAGTCAGGCGGCAGTGCTTCACGAATCCGTCCGGGCCGTCTGCGACGGGCTGGCATCCTTGAAGGAGGACTATCGTCGCGCGATTCAACTGCGGCACTTTCAGCGGCTTTCCGTTCGCGACGCCGCAAGCGAACTGGGAAAGACGCCGGCCGCCTTCCGTCATCTTTGCCGACGAGGACTGAAGCAGCTGCAAGCCGCTTTGGTATGCGATTCTCTAGGTGCCGAGGATCTGCTCTGAGTTGCGTGACGGCCGTCGGCGCTTGAATCCTCCGTACATGCGGACTCAATTCGATGATTCGGTATTCGCTGTTTCCGGTTTGGCGGTCTTGTCTTGCCGGATGTATATGCCGTTGAAATAGGGTTTCCAGGTCTTTCCATTGTCATCCGAGTGTTCGATGACGTGCCGGACTTTGCCGTCGGCGTCAGGCGTGAGGCTGCCGCGCGCGATGGCGGGCCTGCCGCGTTGCGGCGTGTAGTTGCCGGTGAAGTGCATCGCGCCGTCCTTGACCACGCCTTCATAACGCACGACGTTGCCGGCCCCATCGACCCAGACTTGTCTCCACTTTCGATCGGTAGGGTCGATGAAGTTGTAGCTCTGGCCGGTGTTGCCCCGCATGTTTGACCAGTGTTCGATGATGAGGCATCCGTTTTCGACCTTCTCAATTCGATTGGTGCCGACCTGATTGCCGTTGCCGTCGAAGACGTCCCACGTGCCGACCCAGAAATCGAACTCGCGCACGAGATCGGCAATCGGCGTCAGCCTGCGCCGGGCGACGGCAAAGCGCGCATCATCGTGCAGCGACTTCAGATCCGAGTCGCTCTCGAATTGCTTGAGATCTCCGAATCCTGCGTCGATGGAATCGTCGAGTGACGCGAAGGCGGCGTTCTTGTCGCCCGTCAGCGAGAGCGCGCAGGCGAGGTTGTAAAGCGCCGTCGGCCGGACCTGCGGGAACTCGGCCGCCTTCTTGTGCGCGGGGATCGCTTTGTCGTACTCGCCGAGCGCGTGGCGGGCAAAACCGAGACGATACCAGGCGATGCCGTCGTCCGGGTTCGCCTTCGTGATGGCTTCATACGCGCTTGCGGCGGCCGCCCAATCCTGCTTGCGAAACGCTTCATCCGCCGCCTTGGCCTCGGGGGTCCGTGGCGGCGCCTGTCCGGATGGTTGGGCGACGGCGGTCGCTGCCATGGAAATGGCAACAAAACAGGCGAAGGCGGATCGACGGAGGGTTGACGGGCGGGTTTCATGCTTCATGGGATGGAACCTCAGGCTGCCGGGTGGATTCGAATCGGCGACGCGCGGGGCAGTGGTACGGGAAACGGCGCTCGCTTGGTGCGGCGCCGGTGGCTCGATCGCTACTATCGCTCTTGCGGGGACTGAAATCAAGGGAATTGCCGCGACGGCGTGAATGGGGCATCGCGCGGGCGTGTGCGCCGAATCAGAGGGGGCGCAAAACGGCGCAAATTGTGCAAAAAAGTTCATGCAAACTCCCGCAAACTGTCGCAAACTCTCGCAAATTTGCGCGAATTCGTCGATTTGGCGAGGGCTCGGGGTGCCGTGTTGATCGCGTAACATCACGTGGGTCAGTCTTGACCGGTGTATCGCCTGGTGAGTCGTAGTTGGCGAGTTGCGATCGACGCGATTCGCCTTGTCAGCAGTGACGCTGGGCTGCCAAGTGTTTGTTGACGTATGTCGAGACCAGACAGCTGGTGCGTTGGCGAGCGATCAGGCATTCACAGATGCGCTACGGGCCCGGCGATTGAATCGTTCCGCGCTACGGGCATTGGCTTGCGAGCTCTCCGGCGGCATGCAACCGGCGGAGGCCGGCGCGACCTGTCCGGGTGCGAATCGATGCGTCGGCATCAGTGGAAGACGCAATTACCTGACACAACACAGTCAGCGAAGAGGGGGATATCCGCTTCATTGACGAGCGCATCCATGTTCATGTCGGCGGCGCAGTGCGAGTCCGGATCGACGGTATCCGTCAGAGCGGTGACCATCGCCTGTACGTCGAGACCGTTGACGACGCCGTCGCCGTTGACGTCTGCCGTCGCACGCTCAGGGCATGCGTCGCAGACGTCGCCTAGACCGTCGTTATCCAGGTCGGACTGATCCGCGTTGGCGATCGCCGGGCAGTTATCGACGTCGTTGGGAATGCCGTCGTCGTCAGCATCGATGAGGCAGAGCGTCCAGAGCTCCCAGCCGTTGACGTGGTCGTTTGCCATGAAGTACAGGTCGTCTTCTTGCAGCGTCAGACCTTCGGGATTGGAGCCCTCGGGGCCCGCGACTAGATCGGCGATGACGTGCGTTCCGGCTGGCGTACCGTCGGAGCGCCAGATTTCGCGACCGTCGTCGTCTGATGTCGCGACGAAGAGGGCCCCGTACAGGGGACCACCATCGATGATGAACGCGGGCGCGGAGCCGTGAGCGCCGGGAAGGAGATCGTCGACCATCCGCGTGCCCAGTTCGGTGCCGTCGGATGTCCAGAGTTCGTCGCCGAGTTGACCATCGTTGGCGGCGAAGAAGAGCGAGCCGCCGACGTTGCGCAAATCGTGCGGTGCGGAGCCGGCGGGGCCGCTGCGAATATCGCGGACCATTTGGAGGTTGCCGCCGTCGATGTCGACGCGCCAGAGCTCCGTGCCTGCAGCGGGTGTGGTCGCCACGAAGAAGATGATATCGCCGACGCGCGTGAGGTTGGACGGATCGCCGCCTTCGGGACCTGGGATGATCTCGGCGAAGAGCGATGTATTGGTGAGGGCGTCGTCCGTGATCCAGAGCTCGGGCCCAGTCGAGCCGTCGTCCGCGACCGCGATGACTGCATTTTCGAGCGCGAGAAGTTCGTGGGGCGACGTCGTATCGTCGGGCCAGGCGTCGATTCGCAGCGAAGTGCCGGCGCCTGTGCCATCTGATTGCCAGAGGGCGTGACCGTTAATGCGGTCGAAGGCGCGGAAAACGAGTGAATTGCCGAACGACGTCAGTAAATCAGGAAGGGACGATGCGCCGCTGGATTCGATGTCTTTGACGAGGGAGGCGGTGTGCGTGGTCGCGGAGTAGGCGTAGAGTTCGCGCCCCGTCGAGCTGGTGTTGGCATTGAAATAGAGCAGGTCATTCACGACGGTCAGTTGCGTTGGATCAGAACCACGGGGACCTGGGACGATGTCTGCCGCAAGTTGTGTGACGCCGTTGGGACCGGTCGTGCGCCAGAGTTCCGTGCCGCTTTGACCGTTGTCGGCGACGAAATAGAGTTGATTATCAAAGTCGATCATTTCCATGGGGAAGGCGTCGCCGGGGCGATCGTTGAATTCGTAGATTGGGACGGTTCCCGCCTGAGTGCCGTCGGAAATCCAGAGTTGCCAATGCCCGGCGTTGACTGTGGCTTCGAAGAGTAGCGAGCCGTTGAAGGCGGTGAGGGCGCGCGGATAGGAGCCGACGTTCGTTCCGGGGGCGATGTCTTTGACGATCTGGAAGTTGCCGTTGGCGTCCGTGCGATAGAGTTCGGGCGGTTCGAACGCGGTTCCGAGGCGCCGGCTGAACGAAAAGAAGAGATTCGGTGCAACGTACGTCAGTTCGTTGTAGGTGTAGGTTCGTCCGGAGAGGTTGGGCTGGTTAGAGATATTGATCGTACCTTCGGGCGTTCCGTCCGTCTTGAAGATCTGCGCAGTGGCCGTCGACGAAAACTGTGCAGTGCCCAGGAGTGCCGTCAGGAACAACTCGTTACCTCCCGGCGTCAATTCATGCGGATTGCCGCCGGGGCCTGGTGTGCCATTCGGCACCCAGAAGTCCTTCACCATCGTCGTCCCCTCGGTAGTGCCGTCACTGACCCAGAGTTCTACGCCGGAGCGAGATGGTTGCGGAGGCGGCAACTCAAGTTCGGTTCCGTTTTCGGCGGAGAAAAAGAGCAAGCCGTTCCATTGTGTGAGGAATCGAATGCCGGAGCTCGTCGATCCCAGCGCAATGTCTCGGACAAGCACAGTGCCCGCAGACGTGCCGTCGGATTTCCAGAGTTCGCGTCCGACGCCGTTTGCTATTGCCGAGAACATGAGCTTGTCGCCAACCGACGTGAGTTCAGCGATTGCAGAGTCGGTTGCACCGGACGCGATGTTCCGCACCAATTCAACGACTGATTGACTGGCGACAATCCGTTCGCGCCACAGTTCCTGTCCTGTTGTGCCGTTGTCGGCGACGAAATAGACGTCGCCGGCGTGGAGCGTACGTTGCAGTGGATTGGCGCTGTCGGGACCGGGTGCGATGTCGGCGATGAGTGTTGTTCCAACTGTCGTGCCGTCGCTACCCCAATATTCGGCGCCGGTCGATGACGTTTGCGCTGTGAAACGCAGTTCGTTGTTGAAGACGATGATGTCGCGGGGAATGGACGATGCGGGGCCGGGTTCGATGTCGGCGATTAGTTCGGTGCCGGCGTATGTGCCATCGGATTTCCATAGCTCTGCGCCGACGGCGCCGTCGTCGGCGGCGAAGTAGACAATGCCGTCCATCGCCGTGATGTCTCGTGGATGCGATCCGGCTCGCCCCGGGCGAATGTCGCGGATCATGTAAGTGCCTTCGGTCGTCCCATCGGTGCGCCAGAGTTCATCCCCATGAATGCCGTCGTCGGCAAAGAAGTATGCGATCGGACCGACGACGGTGTATTGCGAGGCGGCGACGGTGGTTCGTGGTGCGGAATCGGGTGCGATACGCAGATCGTCGACGAGCGCGGGATCGGAGGCTCGGGCAATCGAGGCAGTGGTCGCAGCGACGATGAGGATTGTGGCGAGGAATGTTGGGCGAGGGCGTCGTAGCATGGCGGGTTCTCCGGCGTCTGGCGCGATTCAGGGGAGGGCGATCGGATCTTCCGAACAGTCCATTCGGCCCCATGTGCCGCGAATCCAGACGGTTGCCGGGGAAGGACTCACGTAGAAAGTGTCACTTCGCATATTCTCGAAGCTCGCGTGGCCATCGGCGTACGCGAGCATGAAGTGTGCAAGCTTGTCGTGGTAGCCGGCCAGATTCTTGTTGACGCCACCGAAGAATATTGAGTTTTCGCTGGAGAAAATCGTCTGGTACGCACGGGCTTCCATCAATGCCAGCGTTTCGGACGGGGCGGGGATTCGGTTCGTGGGGCGGGCGTAGATTCCATAACCGTTAAGGACGGAGCTTGTATTTATCGTCAGGTTGTTCACGCGGAAAGATGTACCGTCTGACTTGAAATGGGGCGTCAGGTTCGATTCCAGGGCAAACGGCGGGATGCCATTTTGAAATCCCAAGTCATTTCCAAGGCATTGAAACTCCTTATAGACCGATCGATCCCCCGGCTCCGTGCGTTGAATTGTCGGCAGCGTGAAGGTGTTGAATCCGTAAAGCAGTCGATTGAGCGGGCGGGTCGCGGGATCGAATTCGTCGCCCCAATTCAGGAAACTGCTTGATCCCGGGCCGCCACCGAAGTCGGAATAGCCTTCGCCGACAAAATTAAGCGCAGCGGGATGCACAGGGCCGAGGATGTTGTCCGGATCCTCGACTGCGTAGGTCTGCAGCGCGGCGGCGAGATCGCGCAGCCGGCTCAGTTCCATATCGCGCAGGCGATGTGATTTTGAGTTGTTGACTGCGCTGCCGAGCACGGCGACGACAATCGCCGTCGTCGACAGCATGACTAGACACTCGATCAGAGTGATCGCGCGGCGTTGATTGAACATGATTTTGACCCGGTTTGGTGACAATCTCTACATCTCAGCCCCAGCCGTTGAATTCTATTACTGATGGTGATCGGGAATCAATCGGGCTTGTGCAACAAATTTTCGGCGGCGGCGGGCGGGTGTCCGTTGACGAGCCTGGCCGGGCGCGGAATGGCTACGGGCTGAATTTTGCGGCGTGGGAACGGCCATCGGTGGCCTTGTGTGGTCGGTACTCAGACAGTCGAATCCAATTCGTGCAATACGCCGCACTTGGCACGACATGGATACGAAACGTGCCAGATCCACTGACCGGAGCCAACTGATGCCCTCGCATAATCGCCTTCTCATAGCCATATTCCTTTGTTGGTCGAGTCCCACCGCATTGATGGCCCAGCGTCCCGACATCGATTGGCAGGTCGGCGGCCATATTCTGCGCGTCAACGATGTGGCCTTCTCCGCTGATGGGCAGTTGGCGGCGAGCGCTTCCGACGACGGCACGCTGAAATTCTGGGATGTGGCGAGCGGGGATCTGACGCTCACGCTGACGCTGCCGACAGAGGATTTCATGTCGTCGTTCGGTATGTACGGCGTCCGATTCGCGCAGGACGGTGAGTCTGTTTGGGCGGCGTCGATCGGCGGGGCTTATCAGTGGCGTCTGAGTGACGGAAAGCTGCTGAACTCCATCATCGCCATGGAGTCCGCCGGCCAGGTTCTGTTCTCGCCCGACGGACAGTACCTCGCTTTAGCCGGGTCGCCCGCCGGCGCCGAAGATGCGACATACATCTATCGCCGAAGCGACGGGGCGCTGATTTACATGCTCGAACCGGCCGCTTCGGTTGCCGCCGTCTTCACATCCGACAGTCAGTTTCTCATCGCCGGCACATCGATCGACTTTTTCGCCGACCACGGCGTCATTCGCTACTTCCGCATTAGCGACGGCGGCGTCGAGCGCACGATCACGGCGCACAGCGCCGCCGTGAATTGGATCGCGCTCTCGCCTGACGGCGCAATCTTCGCATCGTGCAGTGACGACGGCACAGCAAAGCTCTGGAACGCCGCGGATGGTTCGCTTCGCCAGACGCTTTCGGGTCATACCGACAGCGTGTATCGCGTCATCTTTTCGCCCGATGGCGCGATCGTTGCCACGTCCAGCTACGATGGCACGATTCGCATTTGGGATGCGTTGACCGGCGCGGCAATCGACACGATCTCACCATTGGACGGCAATGGCGTGGGCCCCATCGCGTTTTCGCCTGATGCGCAGTCGTTCCTCGTCGCGGCCGGCGCAGAGTTCGGCGCGCCGCCGCCCTGCGTTCAGCAGGTGAATTCCGCAAATGGGGCGGTGTTGAAGCAATTCACTCGTATCGAAGGGCAGTACAACGATATGGCCCTTTCGCCGGACGGCATGCGGATCGCGCTGTCGGGGTATCCGGTGCAGGTCCAGGTGTTCGACTCGACTGACGGTGCGACGCTCTGGACTTCGCCGACGGGGATCTCGCAGGACTATGTCGCATTCACGCCGGACAGCGCTCGGCTCGCAGTCGGCCGACAGAACGGAATTGTCGACTTCTTCGATGCAACGACGGGCGCGGCGGGCCAGACGTTTTCGGCGCACGCGAATCGCGTTGTCGACATCGCTTTTTCGCCGGACGGCCAGCAAATGGCGACACGCACCAACAACGAGCCAAGCATGATCTGGAATTACCCGAGCCTGACGCCGCGGGCATTGCTCAACTTACAGTTTGTGTCAACGGCCGGATTCGCGTTCGCGCCCGACAGCCAGTCGATTGTCATCGCCGGCGCGAGCACGGCGTCGTTGTACAGTACGATCAACGGCGGGTTCATTCGCAACTTCATCGGCCATGGGGCGACGACGCTCGCCGTCGACTTCAGCGGCGTCGGTGACACGCTCATCACGGCGTCGGTCGATAGAACGGCGAAGCTGTGGGATGTCCAGACGGGCGCCACGCTGAAGACGCTCGGGCTCCACGACAACTGGGTCCGCGCCGCCGCGATGTCGCCCGACGGTCGCATCGCGGCGACGGGGACGGTCGGCGTCGATCGCAGCCTGCGGCTATGGGATGTCGAGACAGGCGCGATGCTCGTGCGATACACGATCGATATGGGCAAAGGACCGCAGGGGATCGTATTTTCGCAGGACGGGCGAGAGATCTACTGCGGTCGCGCCGACGCGTCGTTGATCGCGATCCGCAATCCGTTCGCATTCGAAGCGGGCGACGTGAACGCCGATGGCGGCGTCGATGTACTGGATGCCGCGGCGCTGGCAGCAGCACTGGTCGGCGATCCGCTCGGCGCGGGTGACGAGCTTCGCGCCGACGTCAACCGTGACGGCCGTGCGGACGGCGCCGATTTGGCGGCGTGGGTCGGTCTTGTGATCGGGGAGTAGTCGTCTGCTTGTCTTATGCCGAATTCGGGGGGGCGGCATGGCGTTCCGCACGGTTCGCACTTCTCACACGGTGTTGGGCCTTGCCGGGCAATACGTCGCGGCGGGGACGCCGCGGCTCTGAAGGTTGGCCCTTCCTACGTCCCGGCGCGGACGCTACGGCACTTGCGGCCGTCAGACTCTACGCAGCTTCAAACGTGAATTGGCCTCCGTCGATGCCGACTCGGACCTTGTTGCCTTCGGCGAAGTCGCCGGCGAGCAGACGTCGGGCGAGCGGGTTTTCGATTTGTTGCTGGATAAGGCGCTTCAGCGGTCGCGCGCCGTACATCGGGTCGTAGCCTTCGTTGGCGAGTTTGTCCTTTGCTTCGTCGCTGAGTTCGAGCGTGAGTTCACGATCGGCGAGGCGCTTGCGAAGCGTTTCAACCTGAATGTCCACGATTCGGCGCAGGTCCTGTCGGCTGAGGCGATGGAAGATAATCGTCTCATCGATACGATTAAGGAATTCGGGGCGGAAGTGCTTCTTCAGTTCGTCCTTGACGGCCATTTCTATTTCAATGTCAGTCGCGATGTCGCTCTCGGCGACATTGGTCGACTTGGCGGCGCCACGGCCGCTGGCCTCGTTATATGCGTCACGGCTGGCAGCGTGCTCCGAGATCTGTTGAATGTGAGCGCTGCCGATATTGCTCGTCATTGCAATAATCGTATTGCGGAAGTCAACGGTTCGGCCGTGGCCGTCGGTTAATCGACCGTCGTCGAGGACCTGCAAAAGAACGTTGAAGACGTCCGCGTGCGCTTTTTCGATTTCGTCGAAGAGGATGACGCTATAGGGGCGGCGATGGACGGCCTCCGTGAGCCGGCCGCCTTCCTCGAAACCGACGTACCCCGGCGGCGCGCCGATGAGTCGGGCGACGCTGTGTTGTTCCATATATTCGCTCATATCGATGCGCACGAAGGCGGATTCGTCGTCGAAGAGGAATTCGGCGAGGGACTTACAGAGTTCGGTCTTGCCGACACCCGTCGGTCCGAGGAAAAGGAAGGAGCCGATGGGGCGATTCGGGTCGCCGAGGCCTGCGCGGCTTCGGCGGACGGCGTCGGAGACGGCGCGAACGGCTTCCGTCTGGCCGACGACGCGATCGTGGAGTCGGTCTTCCATCTTGAGGAGCTTCTCGCGTTCGCCTTCAAGCATGCGGCTGACGGGAACGCCGGTCCATCGGCTGACGATTTCGGCGATCTCTTCGGCCGTGACTTCTTCTCGCAGGAGACCGTCGCCGGCCGCGTGAAGATCGGCCAGCGTCTTCTCGCCTGCCGCGAGCCGCTGTTTGAGTTCGGGCAGTTCGCCGTAGCTGATGCGGGCGGCGCGTTCGAGCTCGCCGCGGCGCTGGGCATCCTCGAGTTCGTTCTTCCTGGCGTCGATTTCCTGTTGGAGCGCCTTCATGCTGTCGATGGCGGCGCGTTCGTTCTCCCACTTGGCGGTGAGCGCCGTGTTATGTTCCTGGAGGTCGGCGAGTTCGCGTTCGACGCTCTGCAGGTGCTTTCGGCTCGCCTCGTCTTTCTCTTTCTTCAGGGCTTCGCGTTCGATTTCGAGTTGCATGATGCGGCGGCGAAGCTGGTCGAGTTCCGTGGGCATCGAGTCGTTCTCGATTCGAAGGCGCGAGGCGGCTTCGTCGATGAGGTCGATGGCCTTGTCCGGCAGATGGCGATCCGTGATGTATCGCGCCGAAAGCGTCGCAGCGGCGACGAGCGCGCTGTCCTGAATGCGGACGCCGTGATGAGCGTCGTAGCGCGGCTTGAGACCGCGCAGGATGGCGATCGTGTCTTCGACCGTCGGTTCCCCGACATAGACGGACTGGAAGCGTCGTTCGAGGGCTTTGTCTTTTTCGAGGTTCTTCCGGTATTCATCGAGCGTCGTTGCGCCGATGCAGCGAAGCTCGCCGCGCGCCAGGGCTGGCTTGAGCAGGTTGCCGGCATCCGGCGAACCTTCGGTCTTGCCGGCGCCGACGATCGTGTGGAGTTCGTCGATAAAGAGGATGATCTGCCCTGCGGAGTCGATGACTTCGCGGACAACGGCCTTGAGGCGCTCTTCGAATTCGCCGCGGTATTTCGCGCCGGCAATGAGGGCGCCCATGTCGAGCGCGATGAGCTTCTTATTCTTGAGCGCATCGGGGACGTCGCCGTCGAGGATGCGTTGTGCGAGTCCTTCGACGATGGCCGTTTTGCCGACGCCGGGTTCGCCGATGAGTACGGGGTTGTTCTTGGTGCGTCGCGCGAGGACCTGCATACAACGGCGGATTTCGTCGTCGCGACCGATGACGGGATCGAGTTTGCCCTGTCGGGCGATCTCGACGAGGTCCTTGCCGTATTTTTCAAGGGCCTGATAGGCGTCCTCAGGCGATTGCGATGTGACGCGGGCGCTGCCGCGGATTTCCTTCAATGCGGCGAGGAGCGTCTCCTTCTTGGCGCCGCTGACGGAGAGGATTTCCTTGGCGTCGCTTTTGACATCAGCGAGTGCGATGAGGAGGTGCTCCGTCGAGACGTACTCGTCCTTCATGTCACGGGCGATTTTTTCGGCGGTTTGCAGGACATTTTGCGCGGCAAGGTTGAAGGAGAGCGAACCGCCGTGGACTTTGGGGAGCCGATCAAGTTCGGATTTGGTGATGGATCGAATCTGAGCGAGACCGGCGCCGGCCTTCTGGAGGATGGGCGCGATGATGCCGCCGTCGCCTTCCGCATCGCTGCCGGTCAGGACGGCAAGGAGATGGAGGGGCGTGACTTCGCTGTGTCCCGACGATTGGGCGAGTCGTTCGGTATTCTGTACGGCCTCGAGGGCCTTGATCGTGTATTGGTCGGGTCGCATGGTTCAGCACGTCCTTTCCGGCAGCGCGGAGTCGGACCGGCGGCCGTAAAGAGGATATGCATGCGACGTGCCAGCGCGGCCTGAGTGCAACTGACGCAGAAACGAAGGGATTCCTGGACGTAGATGTGCCAGATTGGCAGCGGAAACTGGCAGGAGGCAGCGAGACGCTGGTCGGGGAAAACCCGTTGCCTTCGGTTGAAGGCGGCGCGGATTCGCGAGACCAGGTCATGCTCCGAATGGAATCAAGCGCCTGTATAGCGCTTACGTGGTTAAGCGCGTTCGAATTCGGGGAGTGCGGGCGAGACGCCCGCCTGAATAGACAATCCGTGCGGGCGAGACGCCCGCACTCCCCATGTCTTGCACGACGCGCAAACCTGAGGAAGTGCGCTAACGATCGCGGACGATGACGCCGGGCGTCATGACATCGACGTGGCTTTTCAGCGCTTCTTCCATGCGGGCGAGCGTGACTTCATCGAGTTCCAGCAGCATGTTCACGATCCGGTGAATCTGTGCGGCCTTCGTCTTGTTCGGTTGTGTCTGTTGCATTTCTTTGTCCCCATGGCGTCCTCTTCGCCGGACGCTTGACCGATTGTAGGCAGCGAGTCCTGGGGAGGTGGACCGATAGGAGGGGACTTTTTTTCATGCAACGGCAGTTGCGATGACTTCATCGATTAGGTCTTTGCGGGGCGGTCCGGTTTCAGCCTGCATGACGACTGGCATGCCTTATTCAAGGTCGGGTTGGCGACCCGCATTGCGATTTCCGATGTCCCGTGAAGAGCCCAAAAAAGAAGCCGGCGCTGCGTGGTGGTGGGCTCGCAGCGCCGGCAAAATGGGGAGGTAGGTGTTACGAACTAATCTAGGCGGAAATCGCGATGCGCCAAGACGCGCAGCGTGAAGAGTTCGTGAAGTTGCGCTGCGGATACATGTGTCGGAATCGAACGCGTCCCATAAGGACCATTCCGGCATTTGCGCCGCAGAGATCACTGCGCCGAATGTGAAACGGCCTCGACCATGTCTGAATAAACGCTTTTTTCGTCGAGTCCGACGATGAGATGTCGGAACCAGGTGCCGCGCATCGTTGCGCCGGGTCTCGTGACTTGAAACCAGACTTCGAGAACCGCGTCGCTGCGTTCATGCGACGTCAGGTAGGCGCGCATCACGTAGTAGCCGCCGTCATCGTCCATCAGGAATTCGTCGATTCGACGGCACAGGGTTTCAAGCAGCGCATTGCGATCGCGCGGGGCATAATTGCGTTCGTCTTCGCCGGCGACGGCGACGAGGTGTTCGGCTTCGTCGCGGGAGACGCACGCGAGGTCCGCGACGGCGGCGGCAATGTCGTCGCGATAGACGGCGGCGGAGGACTCCATGCAGAGCCGGACGCGATCGGGCTGAAACGTCTGGGTGGCCATTGTCTTCATTGTATCCGTTTCGGCCGGGCTCGCGGCGCTGCCACAGATCGCACGCAATCGGTTTTCACTCTATAGTGACGGTATGAACGTTGTCCTGCTTCACAGCGGCGGCCTGGATTCGACTGTGCTGTTGTATCACCTTCGCCGTCAGGGTCACGGCGTGCGCAGTCTGAGCGTCGATTACGGCCAGCGTCACGCCCGCGAACTGGCGGCAGCGCAGTCAATCTGCGATGCGACCGGCGTCGAACATCGCGCCGTCGATCTCGGTTCGATCGCGCCGCTCCTGGCGGGGAGCGCGCTGACGGATGCGGTTCCCGTCCCGCAGGCGGCGTACGATCTGGAAACGATGAAGACGACAGTCGTTCCGAATCGCAACATGATCCTGATTTCGATCGCGACGGCGTGGGCGGTTTCGTTGAAGTACGACGCAGTGGCGTATGCGGCGCACGGCGGCGATCACGAGATCTACCCGGATTGCCGTCCCGAGTTCGCCGCGGCAATGGATCGTGCGATGCAGCTTTGTGACTGGCACGCGGTGCGGCTCGATCCAGCGTTTGTCGGGAATTCGAAGGCGGACCTCGTCCGGTTGGGCGACGAATTGGGCGTGCCGTTCGAGCAGACGTGGTCGTGTTACCTCGGCGGCGAGGCGCATTGCGGGGCGTGCGGGACGTGCGTTGAGCGGCGTGCCGCGTTCAGGGCGGCGGGCGTCGTCGATCCGACGACTTATGTGTCGTCCGAAGGTTGAGGCGATATCGGTCGGTATCAAGAATGATCCAAATCGAAAAAGGGGCGTGTCGCGCCCTGTTCGCGTACGACGTCGGCTACGGGATTGACCTGGACGCCGTGGAACGTCTCGTATCCGACGAGAAGCATCGCGAGCGGATTCGGCGATCGCAGCGCGTTCCGGAGTATTTCGAATTTTCCCCATTGCCGGTCAGCATCACGCGCGAGATCGGCGCTGTCGAACTCGGTCGATTCAGCACGCGTCCCACGATCGAGATGACGCTTTACGACTTCGGCGCCGTGTCCGTCGCGTTTTTCATACCGTTGACGTGCGCCATGCACGATGTCGTGGAACTGAGCGGCGAGCTCTGGGACAACCGTCTTCTGTTGAAGGCGTCCCGCGACGCCGTTGAGTCGCTGGTTCGGGACATACTCAGTGCGATCGATCGACCGGGCGTGTCGGCGATTGTCGAAGACTATGTCGTTTATCAGATTGCCGAGATTGCCGGCGGCCTGGCGACGCCCGACGTGGTGAATCAGTGCCGTCCTGCGCTGGCGCGAATCATCAGTGCGGAGGATGTCGATCATTCGCAACAGCAGCGCGAAGATCTGCTGTCGGGATGCGTTTCGTACGGTTCCGACGACGTGTCGTTTATCGATTGGCATGCGGCGATACTGTTCAATGCCGATGCGGACGATGTGCTTGCCGTGCTGGAGTACGTCAATGTCGAGATGCTGGAGATGCGATTCCTCGACGATCAGCTCGATCGGGCGCTGGACGAAGGTTACAAGCTGACGCGGCCGCGTCGCTGGTGGCGGCGGGCGAACTTCCGCGCGGATCTCGCGCGGATCGCGGAGCTGCAACTCGACGGCGTGTCGCTATTCGAAGGCGTGAACAACGCGATCAAGTTGTTGGGCGATCAGTATCTCGCGCGGGTGTACCGCGTCGCGTCGGAGCACATGCATCTGAACGACTGGGATGCGAGCGTCATCCGCAAGCTGGAAGCGCTGGACAGCATCTACGGGAAGATGTCCGACTTGCAGAGCGCCCGCCGGAGCGAAACGCTCGAATGGATCATCATCGTGTTGATCATGTTTGAGATCGTGATCACGCTGGTCACGCTCAAGTCGCACTAACGAGATACGGCAGTACGCGGATGCGCAATGATCGACCCAACTGACAGAAGGTTCGGCATACGGGGTGCACGTCGAGCGCGGACTTCAGGCGGTCGGTCGCAGGCAGTTACCTACTGACCGATCAGTGCGTCGATCAATCCGCTGACGTCGCCGACGTCCAGATCGCTGTTGGCGTTGAAATCGCCCGCGCAGGACTGATCGAATGTCGGGACGCCGAGCAGTGCCGTAACGAATGCCTGGACATCTCGCGAATCCACGTTGCCGTCCTGGTTGACGTCGCCGTCGGCGACGGGGCAGGGCGGCAGGCAGTCGATCGTTTCGACATTGAATTCGTCGATCGCGGCCTCAACGATTGATCCGTCGCCCAAGTCACCGGCGCGGAATCGAACGCGCATGTTCGGGCTGGGCGATACGAAGTCGCTGACGAGGAACTGCTTGAAGAACCAACCGCCGCCGCTCTCCGGTGTCGAGGGGCCGACCTGTTCGAGCAACGTCCAGTTGGCGCCGCCATCGTCGGAGATGTCCACGAAAAGGCTATCCAGGTTGGGACTGGCGCCCTGGTTGTTGGAGTACCAGCGCCAATAGCTGATCGTCACGAGGGATGCGGATGCGTCGAAGACGGGCGACGTCAGCGTTGTCGTCCCGCCGTCCACGTCTTCCGCGCCAGTCGCGCCGCCGACGGCGCCCTGTCCCGTCACGAAACAGTGCGTGCCTGCTCCGGGCGTGACGTCGTTTTCGGGTTGGGCGGCCGTACCGTTCGGATCGACGCGCGTCCAGATGCCGAACGTCGCAGTGTCTGTCGGATCGCCGACGGCCCAGCCCATATCGGTTTCAAAATCATCGCTGAATTCGACGCCCTGCGAGTCGGCGACGATGCCGATGATCGGTGCGACTTCTCCCGTCGCCGGACCGCGCCATGTGAATCCGTTCGGCGTTTCGCCGCTGAAGAAATAGCGAACTTGTGAACCGCAGTCGAGGTTCGATGGAAAGACGGCCGTGAATTCGTCGGGGCCGGTCGGATCGAGGTCCGTGACGACGTAACCGCCGCCCGTGTCCAAATGAAACTTGATCTGATTGTTGACGAGACTGCTTCCCGGCGTGATTGCGACTTGAACGCGGAGCGTCTGATTGCTGGAAGCGACTGTGTCCGGCAGGCCATCGGGAAATGAAAACGACAGTTCCGGATCGCCCATGCCGAAAACGAACAGGCCCTTCTCGATATCGCTGCCGATGAGGACGCCGCTGGAAAAGTAGGGATAGTTGCTCCAGAGACCGTTGAATTCGGCCTGATCGTCCTCGGGATAGGTATCGAAATACGCCATCTCGGTCGGCGCCACGGGGTTCGTGGCGTCGTAGATGCGCAGACCGCTGCGGTAATTGGCCTCAAAGATGCGCCCCGGCATCGTGTAGAGGTTGTGGTCGATTGCTGACGTTCCGTTCGTGAATGTGCCGACTTCGGATGGATTGGCAAGGTCGGAGATGTCGATCACGCGCGTCGTCGTGGGCGTTCCGAAATCGATCTCGTCCAACTCGTCATTGACATAGAGATACTGTTCATCCGTCGATATCCAGCCCTGATGCGAGAACGAGGGCGATGAATACTGGAAAAATGCGATCTGGGTAATGTTCGACTTGTCAGTGACGTCGAGGATATTGACGCCGGGCGTCCCGCCGCCTGCACCGGACTCACTGAACGTGAATGCGACTTCGCGTCCTGCAAAAGCGCCCGTCGTCATCGTGACAATTTGCGCGTCGTGGACATAGCGCGTATTCCATTGGCCCACGAGCGTCGGTGTCGCAGGATTCACGTTGAGATCGTAAATGCGAAGGCCGACGACGCCGCCTCCGCCGCCAACGCGATAGAGATAGCCGCTGTTTTCGTTGACGGCGACGTTGTGCGTGGCCGTCGTGCCGCCGGTCGTGATCGTGTTCGCAAGCGTCACGGTTCCGCTATCAATCATGCTCAGGTCAAACACCTGGATTCCGCCGCCGCCTTCGCTGACGGCATAGGCGTAGGAACCGTAGGTCTTGATGTCGCGCCAGAGGCTGTTCGGGCCGGGTAGAAAACCGACGAGGACGGGATTCGTCGGCGACGTGACTTCGACGAATGCCGTTCCATTCGAGGTGCCGATGACGGCATATTCGCGGTTCGAAGGCGACGTGTAGCCCCAGCAGTCGTTCGCGTTGGCGGCGCCTGCACTCAGCGAACCGAGCGGCAGCCAACTGAGCAGGTGCATTCCGCTCGATTGAAATTCGATGACGGACCCGGATCCGCTGCCGGGCGCGCCGCCGGCGACGAACGGCGGCTGAGCATCTTCGAGAATCCGATGATCCTCATGGCCGTCTGACATGTCGGTGACTGCAAACACCAGGACGACGGCCAGTATGCGCACGAGCGCGCGGCGGCTGGACGAATGAACAATCGGCATCATGGCAACCCCACTCTGTTGCTTGTTTCCAGGTATGCCCGGCCAGGTCGCGTTTGCGACGCCACCGGGATCAGACAGGCACCTATACCTTCCACTGGCATTTATCATAGCGGAACACGTGACGGGCCACAAAGAACTCGTGTGTCAATTTGCTCGCGGGATTTCGATTGCGGGCGAAGATGCCACGTCATTGACGCGGCCGGATATTTGACTCATTCCACTTTTCCGAGAAGAAACGAGATCACGAGCATCAGCAACACGCCCACGGTTAGCGCGACGAATCGCCGGTCGCGTTCGATTGTGAACATGACGATCGACGCGCAGACGCGGATGACGGGCGTTGTGATCAGCAGGAGAAGGCCGAGCGTGGTGATGGCGCGGCCCTGCAGTTGGATGAGTTGTCCTGGGAGTTCCGAGATCGTGTGCGGGAATACGGCGGCCGGTCCGGTCAGTCGCTTCAGGCCTTCGGGATCGGACAGAAATTCCGGATGACGGACAAGCGATGTGATTAGACCGACGGCAATGATCGTCGCGCTGACTGCGACGCCGACGCGCAGGATCAGGCCGAGCCGCTGCTCCGTTTTTTCGAGCGGCGTCATCGGTGTCGGCGCGGATGCGGGCGATGTTGTCGTCATGATGTGAGCCCCCTGTGGAGCATTTGCACGGCCACAACGATGAGGACGATCGTGAAAGCGGCGCGCAGGGCGGCGCTGTTCAGGCGGCGCATCTGGCGAGATCCGATCAGCGAGCCGCACACGACGCCGATCGCGGTCGGTCCCGCGACATAGGGATCGATGTCGCCTCGCGCGAAATAGACGCCCGCGCTGGCGGCGGCGGTGACGCCGATCATGAACGTGCTCGTGGCGGCGGCGACTTTGAGCGGGACGCGCATGTACACGCTCATGGCGGGGACCTTGATAACGCCTCCGCCGATGCCGAGCAGGCCGCTCATTATGCCGGCGATGCCGCTCAGGGCGAATCCGGCGCCGGTTCGGTAGACACGATAGCTCACTTGTTCGCCGGTGGCATGGTTGTGATAGACCCCGTTCAGGCGCAAGGCGTCGGCGAGCCGATCGGGACGATGGTCGACGCGTTCAGCTCCGTAGTTGTGCCGCCACATGGCATACGCGGTGTAGATGAGGGCGAGACCGAAGGCGACTTCGAGCCATTTCCCAGTCAGGCGTCCTGCGAGGAAAGCGCCGCTCAGAGCGCCGGTTGTGGTGGCCAGTTCGAGAAACATCCCGAGTCGGAGATTGACCATCTGGTCCTTGACGTAAGCAGCGCCGGCGCCGCTGGACGTCGCGATGACTGAAACGATGGATGCGCCGATCGCGTAGCGGATGTCCACGCCGAGCCACAGCGACAACGCCGGTACGACGATGATTCCGCCGCCGAGTCCGAGCACGGAGCCGAGCATGCCGGCGCCGATCGAGACGAGGAAGATAGCCGTCATGACGACGAAGGGAGTCATAACGGCAGAGACTAGGGCATGGAAAATGCGCCCGCAAGTTCGCGACGGGTGCGTTCCACAACACGTCTGCGCACACGACAAGCGGCGATCGAGCCGCGATGTCGCCATGCGGAATTGTTTTGACATGCGGCGAGCCTCACGATTTCATGGGGAGAAGAAGGAGGTCGCGAGATGGGGCAAATCCGCGTATGGATATTCGCCGGGGTAGGTATTGGATTAACGATCGTCGCCGGTTTCGCCTGCCGCCCTGCGTCGTCACCGACGACGCCGGCCAAAGCGCCGGCCGTCGCGGCGACGGCGCCGAAGCCGATGGGGAAGTTCCTCTTTCAGCCGTATTTTCATTACGAATTCAAGGAGCCCAGCATCGACGGTTCCGGTTTCTTCGTTCGCACGGAGAACAATCGTCTCGCCGCGATCATCGCCGCCAGCTGCGTCAAGTTCGACGAGACGCGCCTGACGGGTATTCACGCGATATCGATCGGTGATTGGACGCCGATTGTCGCGCTGCAACAGAGTTGGGGCCTGCCGGGCGATGCGGGGACGGACAAACCCGTCAGGGACTATCGAAACGACTATCTCATCATGCCCGTCGGCATCGAACTTTCGGACGATTCGGTGCTCGATCTTGATGTTCGAGCCGTGCCGGTCGAAGGGGAGCCCGTCTGGTTTCCGAACAAGGTCGAGACGGAGCCGCGCGGATACGAGTGGATCGACGGCGTCGTAGACGAGGTCCAGCGCGGCTATATCCGCGTGCGGCTCGATACGTCGAAGACGATTCGGGCCCAGGGCGGCGCGCCGATCGTCAGCGGAACGACGGGCAAGGTGATCGGCACGCTGTCGCGCGCCGAGAAGATTCAACAGAAGTCGGTGTTGTGGCTCTGCCCGGCGCCGGCGATACGTGCCGCCATGAAGTCGGCACAGTCGTTTCCCGCGTTGAAGGATGTTGTCGGCGGGAAGTGACGGGGCGGCCGTTGTTGAATGCGATGCGGCGGAAAGACTGACGGCATTCGATATGCGCCTCGAGCGCAGACATTCCTTGGTCGACTCATGTAGTAATATGGCATGATCCCGTTTTCCGTCGTGCAGCCTGCCAGTGAGCCCCTCTTGATACCAAGTCAACGTGACGACTGATCCGGCTCGGAAGAATCGCTCGGTGTTTTCGCGATGCAGTAAAGATGCCCTGTTCCGCGAATGAAGAGTTCGCCGTCGCACACGGCAGGTGACGCGTAAATCGGTTCGTCGAGCGTATTCGTCGCCAATACCCGCGGCTCATCTCCGATCGCCATGACTGTGGTGACACCATCGAGGTTCGGCAGGTAGAGCTTGCCGCCGGCGATCGTGATGGATGCGTAGTACGTTCCGGGCAGCCGATGTCGCCAGATCATGTCGCCTGCCGTTGTTTCGCGGCACGTGGCGATTCCGCTCTTGGAAACGGCATAGACGCGGCCTTCATTAAACGCCGGCGAGCTGACGACGGGCACTTGTCTCTTGGTCTGCCAGATTGTTGTCGCTGTCGTCGCGCCGTTTGACGACGTCAATCGGATTGCCGTCATGTGAATGGGATGATTGCATTCGCCGGCGAAGATGACGATGTCGCCGTCGGCGACGGGCGATGTGACGATCTGCTCGGCGTCGGTCGGGAGCGTCCACAACTCGCGGCCCGTCGCCGGATCGTAGCCGGTGATTCGTCGATAGCCGTCGTGTATGAGTTGATCGCTGTCGCCGACGTGGACGACGATCGGCGTGGAATAGGCGTCCATTCGTTCGCGGCGGCCTTCGGTCGGGGCTGTACGCTCGGACGTCCATCGCGCGGCGCCTGTGTGTTTGTCGAGTGCGGTCGTGTAGTTTCGCTTGTCGGTGTCGTGCGTGACGATCAGCAGATCGTTCCAGAGAACTGGCGAACTGCCCGCCTTGTAGAGAATCTCGGGCGTCGGATCGTGATTCGCCCATACGACGGCGCCATTGAAGTCAAGACAATAGACGCCTGCGACGCCGAAGTGGGCGTAGATGTGACGACCGTCGGTCGTCGGCGTGGGCGTCGCGGCGGAGGTCAGCGCTGTTGATCCGAGTAGGGGCCCCGCAGCACATTCAGTCTGCCAGCGAATCGTTCCGGTTTGGCGATCAATGCAGACGATGTAACGCAGGGTTTCCAAGTCGGGTTGCGCCCAATGGCGGGCGATGATGATCGCGGTCAAGGCACAGGCGCCGCTGACGCACAAGGCGATCCAGCGATGTCTCTTCGAGCGTGACGCGTGTTGCGCAGTCAGGCTCGGGGCGTTTGGCGAGCGCTTTCGCCTGGGCGTCACGAGTCGCACGAGGACGAACCCGCCGACGGCGGCGACAAAGGCCGCCGTCCAGACGGTAGATTGGTATCGCGATTCGGCGTCGCGGCCGATGCCCGTAGCGGCCGTCGTGAGGATCACAGCATCCCCCGATACGATGGGCGACGAATGGCCTGCACCTTGGATCGGCGTCTTCCAACGGATATTGAGCGACTCGCTCCAGATCGCGGGGGCAGCGTCTGTTGCTGCAATACCGGTGCCGTTACCGCGCCATTGCGGCCAGTCGTCGGCCGCGGCAGGAACTGTCCCTTGATTGCCGAGCGCAAGGACCAGGACGATAAGCGACGGGATCCGCATGATGCGGGATCTTACGCCTTGGACGATGGATGATCGACGTATTGGACGCTGCTCTTTGGATTCACGCAGCCTCGTTGTTATCGGGATGTGACGTCGCGAACTGGATCTGGATTGGCGCACTGCACCGGTAGGACGTGTCACGTGAAAACGTGGAGATGTTCCCTCGATTCCTGCATTGGTTTTGACGCGGAATTTCGGCTTGAAATCACGCAGAATCACCTCGACGGTCCTGCAAAAATGCTGTTACCGACACTCTTTCGGCGTTATAATCCAGGCGCGGCCGGGGGCTTGGCCGATGATCTCGTCCCCCTCGTGCACGACGCTCGCTACGAACCGCAGGAGGAAGATCTCGATGCAACTCAAGGCATCCAGCTTGAAGACCCGCCCGATGACCCGGGGCGTGGGACTGTATATTTTTGCGCTGTGCATTATTGGATGCGGCTCTGTCAGCCCGTTTCTCACTGGTCAATTCAACAACACGCTGCCCATTATCCCTGGCGGCGGCGGTGGCGGCGGCGGGGGGGGAGGTGGCGGCGGGGCCCAGAGCTTCACGTACTTCGATCAGATTCCCGCAAACCTCCAGTTCATCACGTCTGAAGTGCGCAACGGTACGCCTTACCCACTCGCTTATCGCGTCTTGTTTCTCGTTACGGCCGACGTCCGGACGGACGGCGGGGATGACGGCTTCGTGCGAAATGCGGCCGACATCCAGAACTATCTCAGCGCCGGGTATCGCGACGTGATTGCGTTCAACCAGCCGATCGGTTCGTCCGTCAGCTATTCGTGCAACTTCATATTCCTGCAACGCGGTTCACGGCTCCTGGTCAAGGAATTCGGCGTCGGACAGGGATTCGGACTCGCGCCGTTGCCGCCGAATGTCGATGCCCCGGAAAACACGCCTCCGCCAGGGAACATCCACACGCGATCGGACAATGGTCAGCCCCAGGTTCCCGTGCCGGAGTTTATCGCGTTCATCAGCGACTCCCCCGGTTTTGGCTGTCAGGATCCTGAAGATACCTGCTCGTCCGTGGCGTTCCGGCTGTTGCAGAATAATCAGCCGAATCCACTGCTCGATATCACGGGGCTGAAGATTCAGGGCACGACGTGTGGTCAGGGTACGGGAATCACGCCTTCGTGCCGCTTGAACCTGGATCCGACACGCCAGTCGTCGCTGACGCAATATCCGCTCGGCGGCAACATTGTCTGGGTCGCGCTCGACCCGGATCGAATCGGATCGCTGACGGATCCCACGGTCGAAGATCCCAAGCGTGACGTGGTCTGGCTGGTGACCGACGCGGCGGGTGTTGTCGAGCATGTGCCGGACGATAATTGAGTCGGGGCGCCTGCGGCGAGATTCCCATTCACTCACTGAAATCACAAGCTTCTGGGCATAGATGTTCGTTGTGGCGGCTGACCTGCCGATTGGTAAATCGCTGTCCACAGTGATTCTACGTGCCCGCTCGATCGAAAGGCGATTGGGCACTGTGATTGAGATTACATCTGCTCTACGAAGATCAATCTGGCAGATTCAAGGTCAACGTGTGCAATTCTCTTTCGGGCACGATCTCTCCGGCCGCGATACGTTGACTGAATAACTCAGCTTCGTTGGTGAGTCGTTCATAGAGACCGCCAACCGTGAAGGGTCGGGCCACCCATCGTCCACGGGATCATGTCTTGATCGCCATTAGGACGGTGCGGCAGATGTTTGCCTTGGATTGGTCCGCACAATTATCCAAGTCGGGCGTTCATGCGCGGGGGTGTCACAAAACCGGAATTGCCCTATCATATCGCCCTAGTTCGTGATATTTTTCACGAACTATGACGGGCGACGGTGGAAGGTCACCCCAACTGGCGCGGTCAACCGATTGACTGGCAGGGGCTTACCGACGTCGGCCGAGGCGGCCATCGGTTCGTTCGGCGCGTTGCGTCGGGGCGGATGTCGCCGATCGAGGTTCGGATCGACGGGAAGGATTTCGCCTTCAGGCTGACGCCCATGCCAAAGATCATCATCGACGGAAAAGAGATCGAGTGCCGGGACAAGATACCCGTCCTTCAGGCTGCGCTCGAGGCGGGCTGGGATGTGCCGCACTATTGCTACCATCCGGGTCTCAGCGTCGTCGCATCGTGTCGCCTCTGCCTGATGGAAATGAAGATGCCCCATCCGCAGACGAAAGAGATGGGCTGGGCGCCGAAGCTTTTTCCGAGTTGTCAGACACCCGTGCGAGACGGTCTGGAAGTGCGATTCGCCTCGGACAAGGTTGTGGAGAATCAGAAGGAGTGCATGGAGTACTTCCTGCTGAATCATCCGCTGGACTGCCCCGTTTGCGATCAGGCGGGTGAGTGTTATTTACAGGATTACAGTCTCAAATTCGGCGAGGCGACCAGTCAGATGGTCGAGCCGAAGAACAAGAACCCGAAGAAAGACATCGGCTCCAGGACGCTGCTTTATTCCGATCGTTGCGTGATGTGTTCGCGCTGCGTGCGGTTCTGTGATGAGGTCGCGGGAACGGGCGAGCTGGGCATTATCAATCGCGGCAGCCGTGCGGAAATAGACATCTTCCCAGGCGTACCGCTCGAAAATGAGTTGCAGGGCAATGTCGTCGACGTTTGTCCTGTCGGTAGTTTGCTGGACAAGGACTTCCTGATGGACCAGCGCGTCTGGTTCCTCAAGAGCGCCGACAGCGTCTGTAATGGATGCGCGACGGGGTGCGCGATCCACGTCGATCACAATAAGAATCAGGTCTGGCGGCTGAAGCCGCGCTTCAATCCCGGCGTGAACGACTGGTGGATGTGCGACGAAGGCCGATTCGACTTCAAGTACGTCGAAGATCCAAATCGCCTGACGCGACTGACGGTCCGGCGTGGCGTTGAAGCACAGCCGGCGGACTGGTCGGCGCTGGACGAAGTCGCGCGGCTGCGGCTGGGGGGCGTCGTCGAGCAAAAGGGGGCGGGCAGCATCGCGTGCATGTTGTCGCCGTTCATGTCGTGCGAAGAAGCGTGGCTGCTGGCGACTTTCGTGCGATCCGTCGATGCGAAAGCAACGCTGGTGATGGGGCCTGTGCCGTACGAAGGTGAGGATCGGCACTTCCCGGTCAACGGCAACGGCAAACCGCCGAAGTTCACGATTCTCAAGGAAAAAGCGCCGAATCGTCGCGGGATTGAGATGATCCTTGAAGCACTGGGCGGTGAGACGCCCAAGCTGGAGGACTTCCTCGCGAAGGCGGGCAAGGGTGCGTACGGTGCGATCTGGTTCGTCGGCGGCTATCCGAAGGCGTGGGTCACGAAGGAGATCGCCGCGGCCGGCGAGAAGACAGGCGTCACGCTGGTGCAGGACATTCTGCCAAGCAAGTTGACCGAGGGCGCCGACGTCGTCATCCCGAGCTGCGCGTGGGTGGAGCGATCCGGCTGTTTCGTGAATCATCAGGGCAAGATTCAACCGTTCGAGGCGGCGATCAAGCCACCGGACGGATGTCATCGAGACGGAAATTACTTATTGCAGCTGACGGGCGAATCGGGCCTCTACAACGCCGCGCGGGTGCGCGATAGGATGTCCGCTTCGATCCCCGCATTCGGGGAGCTGCATGTGGCGCCGGAACCGCCGGCACACGCGCATTAGTGGAAAGCAACGCGGCGTCGGCTGAGGTTTGACGTCATTTAGAGATAGGAACGCCACGGACTTGGCGCTGATACGAGCCATCATCAAGCATCCGATCCTCTCGGGACTCCTGGCAGTCACGATCGGCGGCATCGTTGTGTTGACGCTGATCGTTGCATTCCTCGATCAGATCAAATGGGTTCTGTCGGACCAGTTCTGGTTCAGCAACATTCTCTCCCTTGCGATATTCGGCGGCATCATGACGGCCGTCGCCTACTGCATCCTCCTCGAGCGCAAGATCTCGGCGTGGATCCAGGATCGCTATGGACCGAATCGCGTCGGTCCGTTGGGGCTGCTTCAGCCGTTGGCGGACGGCGTCAAGCTGCTGCTGAAGGAGGACATCACGCCGGGGCACGTGGACAAGGCGCTGTTCGTTTTGGCGCCGTTCATGATGTTTGTCGTGGCGCTGATCGGCTTCGCGGTTGTGCCGTGGGGCGGTACGTTCCGATGGCCCTGGATGGATGCCGATGCGACGCCGTTGGTGGCTCAAGTGGCGAGCATCGACATTGCGGTAATCTACCTGCTCGCCGTCGGCTCGATGGGCGTGTACGGCGTCGTGCTGGGCGGCTGGGCGAGCAACAACAAGTACGCCTTCTACGGGGCGATGCGGGCCGCGGCGCAGATGATCTCGTACGAGATTCCGCTGGGGCTCGTCGTACTGACGGCCGTGATCACGGTCGGCTATCTGCTTCCGGTCGATCATGCGATGGATTGTCTGCGGCTGGAGGGCGCCGTTGCGGCGCAGGCGCCGCACGCGGCCAGCTGGACGATGTGGGTGGTTTTCTACCATCCCGTGGCGGCATTGCTGATGTTCATCGCGGCGCTGGCGGAAGCGAATCGCGCGCCGTTCGATCTGGCCGAAGCGGAGCAGGAGCTGATCGGCGGATTCCATACCGAATACAGCGCGATGAAGTGGGCGATGTTCTTCCTCGGCGAATACGCCCACATGATCACGTCGAGCGCGTTCATGGTCTGTCTTTTCTGGGGCGGCTATCACCTGCCTTACTGCACGTGGCTGAGCACGGATGAATCGGCGTTGGCGATGCTATGCCGAATCGGCGTGATCGGCGCGAAGATCGCGATCTTCATCGGCGCCTACATGGTCGTGCGCTGGTCGTTGCCGCGATTCCGGTTCGATCAGCTGATGCGACTCGCGTGGAAGTCGCTGGTTCCGATGGGGCTTGTGATACTCGCGGCGCAGGTGCTGATCGTCTATTACGGCTGGCCGCAGTGGATTTCCATCGTTGTTAACCTGGGCGTGCTGGTTCTCGCGGCAATCGCGTCGCTGACGAACGCCATGCCGATCTCGGGGCGGCAGCAGAGCCTGCTCATCAAGGAAAAGGCCGCACGGGAAAAGGAATACGAGTTACAGCATGCCGGCGTCTGACTGGAAAAAAACGGATGTCATGAACGTCGATCAGCCCACGCTGACGACGGCGGAGCGTCTGTACCTGCCGCAGATTTTCGGCGGCTTCAAGACGACGCTGCGGCACATGTTCAGCGTGCATGTTCGAAACAAGAAAGTCATCCAGTATCCCGAGCAGCGCCGGCAGCTCCGCAAGGAAATCTATCGCGGCGTGCATCGGTTGAATCGCGATGACCAGGGCCGTGTCGCCTGCGTCGCATGTTTCATGTGCGAGACGGCCTGTCCGGCGCACTGCATCCACATCGTGGGTGAAGAGAGCCCGTGGCAGGATCGCGAGAAGTATCCCGTGCAGTTCGATATCGACGAGCTGCGCTGCATCTACTGCGGGATGTGCGAAGAGGCCTGTCCCGTGGATGCGATCGAACTGACGCCCGAATTCCATCTGGTCGGCCGATCCCGCGAAGAGATGATCTTTGACAAGGAGAAGCTGCTGATGGTTTACGACCGAACCAAGGATGAAAAGCCGCGGAAGAACCCGCGGATTACGGGCTACTAGCCCGCTGTCCGCCGGGGACCCGCGTCGCCGGTTGGTTGGACCGAAACAAGAGCGGAATGTACGACATTGACTGACACACTCGTCTATCTCGCTTATGCCGTCACGGCCCTGGGCGCCGCCGGCATCTACGTCGGCATGCCGCGCGAGGCGAAGGCCGATCGTCGCGGTCTATTCGTGATCTTCGTCGCGGCGGCGGCCGGGATGTTCTGCCTGGTGATGCACCGGATATTGGGCGATGTGGCGAATCACGTCGCGTTCGTCATCCTGTCGCTGTTCGCGCTCGGCGGTGCCGGGCGGATGATCACGCATCCCAAGCCGGTCTATTCGGCCGTCTATTTCATCATTGTCATTCTCAGCACGTCCGCGATGTTGATCCTCGCCGGGGCGGAGTTCCTCGGCCTGGTGCTCGTCGCCGTGTATGCCGGCGCGATTCTCGTGACGTATGCATTCGTGATCATGCTATCGCAGCAATCGACGATGCACAGCGAGCGTTTCCGCAACGCCCTCGACTACGATCGCGCAACGCGCGAGCCTGCATGGACGGTGATCGCCGGCTTCGTGTTGTCGGCGACGATTGCCGGCATGATCGTGCAGCGCGGCTGGCCTTCCTATGATGCCGTCCGCGCCGCGGCGATGAGCGAACACAATACGCTGCGGCTGGGCGAACTGCTGATGACGGATATGGCCGTCAGTGTCGAGCTTGCCGCCATCCTGCTGTTGGTGGCGATGGTGGGTGCGATTGCGATCGCGCGGAAGCGCATCCCCCACGACGACACGTTCGAGAAGCGCCGACCGTTGGGCGAGTCGGGTCGAACGGCGGCGCCGTATTGACGATGGATTCTGCCGCGGGGCTGACGTTCCGCGGATGGAGAGACAGGGTACTCGTGAATCTTGCGACACCTCAGGCACTGATGCTCGTCGGCGCGTTGATCTTCGGTCTCGGCGTCATCGGATTCCTCGCGCGCCGCAACATGATCGTGATGTTCCTATCGACGGAGATCATGTTTCAGGGCGTGCTGGTGAATCTCGTTGCGATGGGGCTTTTGCACGGAAATATCCAGGGGCAGGCGATGGGGCTTTTCGTGCTCGTCATCGCCGCCGTGGAAGCCGGGCTAGGTCTGGCGATCGTCGTCATGATGTATCGCCGACGCGGCACGCTGGACGCTGAGAGCTGGCGAACGATGCGCGGCTGATGCAGCGGCAAAGTTCGGAGAACGACTGATTGGAATAACGGCGACTTTCGACGCACAACGATGGAAAACCTCAAGACGCTCGCCATCCTGATCCCGATCCTCCCGCTCTTGGGCATGCTGCTTGTCGGCGCCGTCGGACTACGTTTCCTGAAGGACAAGTCGCACTGGCTCGTCATCACGGGCGTCGGCGGTTCGCTCGTGCTGGCATGTCTGATACTCGGCGACGTCGTTTCGCGAGTCTCCCGCGATGAGGCGGCATCGCACGTAGCCAACGCGGAGTCGGCCGTCGGGTCCGCCGCATTGTCGAAGTCGATTCCGATTTACGACTGGTTTGTCGTCGAGGCCGATCCCGCCCACGGCGCGATGCAGTCGGCGGGCTGGCTGCAGATGACGTTCCGCGTCGATCAGCTCACATGCGTCATGCTGATGACCGTCCTTGCGGTCAGTTTCATGGTCGTGCTCTATTCGAAGGGGTACATGCGCGATCATCACGGTCATGCCGAGCGGGGGTACGAGCGATTCTTCGCGTTTCTCGGCCTGTTCGTGTTTTCGATGTGCATGCTCGTGCTCGCGGGTAACTTTCTCGTGCTCTATCTGGGCTGGGAACTCGTCGGTCTGTCCAGTTACCTGTTGATCGGTCACTACTACCAGAAGCCGGAGGCGGCGCTGGCGGCGCGGAAGGCGTTTATCGTCAATCGCATCGGCGACTTCGGGTTCGCACTCGGCATCTGGCTGATCTACCTGACGTTCAGGACGCTGGACCACCAGACTGTGTTCGATCTCGTCGCGGGCGTCTTCAACTACGATGCGGGGCACAACCATCAGGCGTTTGAATCGCTGGTTCACACGACGTTGGGTGCGCAAGCGAGCGTGATGGACTTCAAGGTGCTCGTCGAGAGCCGCATCACGTGGATCGCATTGCTGCTGTTCTGCGGCGCGATGGGCAAGAGCGCCCAGTTCCCGCTGCACGTCTGGTTGCCGGACGCCATGGAAGGCCCGACGCCCGTCAGCGCCCTGATTCACGCAGCGACGATGGTCACGGCGGGCGTCTATCTCGTCGCGCGATGCTCCGTCATCTTCGCCAGTTCGGAAATCGCCATGTGGTTTGTCGCGGCGATCGGCGCCGCCACGGCGTTTTTCGCGGCGACGATCGCGATGACGCAGTTCGACATGAAGCGCATCCTCGCGTATTCGACGCTCAGCCAGCTCGGCTACATGTTCATGGGCCTTGGCGTTGGCGCGTTTGATTCATCCGTCTTCCATCTGTACACGCATGCCTTCTTCAAGGCGTGCCTGTTTCTCGGCGCGGGCAGCGTGATGCATGCGATGGGTGGCGTGATCGATATCCGTCGATTCAGCGGCCTGCGCAAGCAGATGCCTGTGACGCATTTGACGTTCCTGATCGCGTCGCTCGCACTCGCGGGCTTCCCGCTGCTTTCGGCATTCTGGAGCAAAGACGAGATCATTCATGCGGCCTTCCAGAGCAATGTGCCGATGTTCGGCTGGATTGGTCTCGTGACGGCGCTTCTCACGGCGTTCTATACGTTCCGAATGGTCGCGATGGCCTTCTGGGGACCATTGCGACTGCCGCAGGGCGTCGAGCATGCACACGAGGGCGGCATCTGGATGAACGGACCGCTCGTGTTCCTGTCGATCGGCGCCGTCCTCGCCGGATACGTCGGCGTACATTTCGTGAGCGGCGGCGGCTTCCTCGGCGTTTTCCAGCCCGACGGCGTATTTCATGAATTCCTGGCGCCCGTTATTGCGTCGGCGAAGGGGATTCTCGCGGGGCATGGTGCGGAACATGCTGGAGCCGCACATGCCGGCGGTCACGGGTTGATGTATGCGTCGTCCGGGATCGCGATTCTGGGCATTCTGTCCGCGAGTTACCTCTATCTGAAGCGACCGACGATTCCATGGGCCATCGCCGCGGCGTCGGGATCGCTCTATCGGCTTGTCTATAACAAGTACTACGTTGACGAGATCTACGACGCCGTTTTCGTGCAGCCGCTACGCCGCATGGGTCGGCTCTGCTTCGCGATCGACCGGAATTTCATCAATGCGATTCTTTACGTGCTGGGGAACATTCCCCGGGCGATCGGATTCGGAGTGCGATCCGGGCAGCAGGGTGCAATGCAGGGTTATGCCCTCGGCATGGTCATCGGTCTGGTTGCGCTGATTTGGATCGTCTTGAACGGCATCGGTTGACGAACGTCGGGAACATCGCCGCTCGAAGGGGCGGGAGAAACACAGAAGTCGAATGAGCTCAATGCCGCTGTTATCCATCTTGCTTGCCACGCCTGTCTTCGGCGCGATCGTCATATTCGCGACGAACTGGGATCCCGCGACGATTCGACGTTTCGCGCTCGGCATGTCCGTCGTGACGCTCGCCGTCGCCGTTTGCGCGCTGGCGGTCTTCATGCAGCACACGGGCGATCTTTCCTCCGGCGGACAATTGCTGACGGAGAGCCACAGCTGGGTTTCGAGCGACGGCGCGGCAATCCCGCTGCGGCTCGGTTACAAGCTCGGTCTCGACGGCATCAGCATGCCGTTGATGCTGATGACGTTGTTGCTGACGCCGCTGGCGATCTGGGCGAGCTTTACGTCGATCCAATCGCGGCATCGCGAATACTATGCCTTGATGCTGCTGTTGTTCGGGGCGATGCTCGGCGTATTCTGTGCGCGCGATCTTCTGCTCTTCTACGTTTGTTTCGAGTTCACGCTGATTCCGCTGTATTTCCTGATCGGCATCTGGGGCGGCAGCGAGCGGCAGAAGGCCGCGAACATGTTCTTTCTCTACACGCTGGCCGGCAGCATGCTGACATTTGCAGGCGTGTTGTATCTCGGCTGGAAGGCATCGTCGGTCGTGCATGACGGCGCCCGCGCGTTCACTTTCGATTTCGACATCATCTATATGCTCCATGCACAAGGGGGCCTCTCGGCGACGGAGCAGTGGTGGCTATTTGTCGCCTTCTTCGCGGGCTTCGCGATCAAAGTGCCCCTCTTTCCGTTTCATACGTGGTTGCCGCTGGCGCACGTTGAAGCGCCGACGGCCGGCTCCGTTATCCTGGCGGCTGTCCTGCTGAAGCTGGGAACCTATGGTTTCCTTCGCGTCAGCATGCCGGTCTTTCCAAACGCCGCGATCGAGCTTGGCCCCGTGATGGGCGTGCTCGCCGTCGTCGGCGTCGTCTACGGCGCGTTGGCGGCGTGGGTGCAGACGGACGTGAAGCGCCTCGTCGCCTATTCATCCGTGTCGCACTTGGGTTTCTGCCTTCTGGGCATGTTCTGCATGAAGATGGCAGGGCTTACGGGGTCCGTGCTCTACATGGTCAATCACGGCCTGAGCACGGGAGCACTATTCCTCATCGTCGGCATGATTTACGAGCGCTATCACACGCGCGAGATGGATCAAATCGGCGGACTTGCCCGCAAGATGCCGATCATGGCCTTTTTCCTCGTTTTCTTCACGATGTCGAGCATCGGTCTGCCAGGTCTGAACGGATTCGTCAGCGAATTCCTCGTGCTGATCGGGACGTTCATCTCCGGTCGCACGGACAGCGGCATGGCCGGACCGCTTGGCGTCGGTTATGCGATTCCCGCGGCAACGGGCATCCTGCTCGGTGCGATCTACATGCTCTACATGGTCAGACGCGTGTTGTTCGGCCCCGTCAAGGAACCCGGCCACGGTTACGACAGTTCGGGCGGCCTGACTCAGGACCTGACTCGGCGCGAGGTTTCGATTCTTGCACCGATCGCGCTGGCGTGCATTTTCCTCGGCGTCTATCCGAAGCCTGTGATCGACTGGATGGAGCCTTCGCTGTCTCCCGTGCTCGAACGCGTCGCCAACGTGCATATGGAGGACTGGCATCGGGCGACGGCGGGCGTCGAATCCGATGATGCCGCCTATTCGGCGCTTGCCGTTACGCTGGCGGACTCGGCCGATCGGTCGACGCTCGATATTGTCCGGCGAGATGGCGAAGCGGCGCCGCTGGCCGCGCCGATTGCGATTCATATGAAACCCGATGACTCGGAGGCGCTGAGATAATGTCAGCCATCGTCGAGCTGCTGCTCCCCGAAATCCTCCTTTGCGTCGGTGCCATTGGCGTCCTGTTCCTCGGGCTGTCGAAGGAATTCTCGAGCCGGGCCGTCGTCTGGTCGGTGCTCTTTCTCGCCGGCGCGATGTTTGCGACGTACAAGCTGGCGATCGCCGCCAACGGTGATGAGGTGTTCGCCGTCGCGTCTTTACATACGGGGCCACTGACGCATTACGTGCGCATGATCGCGTTCGCGATCGGTATTCTCGTGGTGCTGGCGTGCAAGCATGTGCCGGAGGCCGAAGAACGCGGCGAGTTCTTCAGCCTGATTCTGTTCTCGTTCGTCGGTCTATCACTGACGGCGATTGCGAATGATCTCGTGCTGCTGTTTCTCGCGCTGGAATTGGTCAGCGTACCGACTTACATCCTGATCGGTCTTTCGCGTCGCGATATTCGCGCGCAGGAGGCGGCCGGCAAGTACTTCTTCCTCGGCGCGTTCGCTGCAGCGCTCACGCTCTACGGATTCAGCTTCATTTACGGCGCGGCCGGGACGATGACGATTTTCAGCGCGGGAACGGTGCCCTTCCAGCAGGGGGCGTACCATTCGATTGCGGAGTGGTTTGCGGCCGGCAATGTGTACGATCGCATGCACGACCCGCTGTTGATCGTCGGGTTCATGTTGTCGCTGGGCGGTCTTGCGTTCAAGCTCGCCGCCGTACCGCTGCATTATTATGTGGCCGACGTTTACCAGGGCGCCGCGTCGCCGATCACGGGCATGCTCGGGTTCGTGCCGAAGTTCGCGGGCCTGATCGCCATCATGCACCTGCTGAGCATCGTCCAATGGCAGATCGCCGATTCGTCGGTCTATTGGGGGATCTGGATCATTGCGGCCGCGACGATGACCATTGGCAATTCGCTGGCCTTCATGCAATACAACGTGAAGCGGATGCTCGCTTATTCGAGCGTCGCTCATTCCGGTTACCTCCTGATGGCGCTATTGGCAGGGCCGGGAGCGTCGGGCGCCGGTTCGCCCCTTCGGAACGGCGTTGCGGCGATGCTGTTCTACATCGCGATTTACGGCGCGATGAACCTCGGTGCATTTCTCGTCCTCTCCTGGTTCCGAAAGCCGGGGACGGACGATTCCGATGAGTCGGCTGAAATGCTGGAAGACCTCGCCGGTGCGGCTCGTCGCCATCCCTGGGCGTCGCTCGCCCTGGCTGTCTGCATCCTCGGCCTGATGGGATTCCCGCTGACGGGCGGATTCCTGGGTAAGCTCTACATTTTCAGCTCGGTTCTCAGTGCAACGGCGGATATGCAGGCGCATCAGACGTCTCTGATCGTTCTCGTCGTGATCGGCGCCATCAACGCCGCCGTCGGGGCCGCGTACTACCTGCGGATTATCGCGAGCTGCTACTGGCGGGAACCCTCCGGAAAGGTCACGACGTCGACCTGCATGGGGCTTCGCGTCGCGTTGGCGGTCTGCGCCATCGTGGTTGTGCTCGGGTTCGCCTGGCCGGGGCAGCTTATTCGCCATTCAGTGACGGCGGCGAAAGAGGGGATCGACTATCCCCGTGTCATGCGATTCCATACCGCCGACAGTCACTCGTCGCATCCGGCCGAGTCCGTCGACCTCGCTCGCGGCAGGCGCTGATATCGTTGTCTCGGTGGCGCCCGACGTGGTAGCCGACCGACTCCATGGCTACAATGCGGAACGTAGTGGGTTGGCGATCGCATCGTGTAACATGCGGCGCGGCTATGCCGCAGGAATCGATCCATGCCAGGTAATGAGCCCAAGACAAATCGCATGAAGCTGGAAACCGTCGAGCCGCTCGGACAGCGCGTCCTCATTCGAAAGGATGCTGACAAGAAGATCACCAAGGGCGGCATACAATTGCCCGACAATATTGAAATCCCCACGATTACGGGCCGCATCGTCGCGGTCTCCGCGCAGGTCGAAAACGACGACGACTTTCCCATCCGACAGTACGACAAAGTGCTGTTCAACCCCAAACACGCAATTCCGGTCGACTTCGAGGGCGACAATCAACTCTTCGTCGTGCCCGTCGAGGATGTCGTCGCCGTTTTCCGCGCATCAAGCAAGTAGTCCGACGATCTGCGTAGGGTAAGCTGCACTGCCAAATGTATGTCATGGCGATGGCCTGACGGCCACACGCTTGTCATTGGCACTCGTGTCGGGATTTTCCGTTGCACCGACTCCTTCGATCGACGTTTAATGATGGTCGAAGGAGGAGTGCTGTCATGCGTGGGAATGCCTCGATTCTCAAGTGTCTCGCAGTGATCGTTATTTCCGCTTCCAGTCTCGCAATGGCCGACACGATCGTCGGCACCACCAGCGGCAAGGTCTACCACAATCATCCTGATGAGTGCGGATCCGCCAAGCGCATTCAGCCGGACAACATCACGCGCTTCGCATCGAAGGAAGAAGCCGAGCGCGCCGGCAGGCGACAATGTCGCTCGTGCGCCAAGCTGGATGCGAAGGCCGCCGAATCTCGACCGCGCGACGATGCGTCGCAGCAGGGAAGCCGGCGGGGCGAAGATTCATCGGCGCGGGGCGTCGCTCCTGTCGGTCCGGTTCGTACGGCATCGGATCGTTCTGTTGTGTCGCCATCGATCTCGCGCCTGCCGCAGCTCGCGCATGTGACGCGTGTGATTGACGGCGGTACGCTCGAACTCGACACCCATGACAAAGCCTGTCTGCTCGGCGTCATTGTGCCCATGCGAGGTCAGCCTGCGGCGCGAGACGCGCAACGATTCATCAAGGAGCAGACACGTGATCGGCTGATGAAGCTCTCCGCGCCCGAACCGCTCAATGATCCGATCGGCCGCGATGCACTCGGGCGATGGCGCGTGTCGATCGCGCCGGAAGGCGGACGCGACTTGGCAGGGGAGTTGTTGTTTCATGGCTACGCATGGCTGGATCGGGATCGTCTGACGGCGCGAACGGCGGAATACGCGAGGCTCGAAGAGACTGCGTGGAGTGCGCGCCGGGGAATCTGGCGACAGTTGGAGGGGGAGGCGGGACAACGCATCGTTGCGACGGGTCGCGGCGCAACGGCCTATCACGACGCAAAGTGCGAACACGTGCCGCATTTGACGGATCCGATGCAACTGACAATTAACGAGGCCCGGGCGCGTCGGCTCGTTCCGTGTTCGGAGTATCACGCGAAGGGCGACGAGAAGAGCGGTCAGGAGTAGCGCGAGCGGATTCGGCAGACTCCGTCGGCGAACCCCCCAAAAAAATCGGCGGCGCGAATCGATGTCTCGATCCGCGCCGCCCGGGCGTGCTTCAATATTGAGTTGCGACTAGGTCGTGGGCGCGGCGGCGCCGCACTTGGCCATCGTCTGCTGGATTTTCTCGCTCAGTGTTTCCGCCGTGAAGGGTTTCACGACGTAGTTATTCACACCGGCCTTCACTGCCTCGAGGACGCGCGACTTTTCGGCTTCCGTCGTTACCATGATGATCGGCAGCGTCTTGTCGGTTTCGCGGACCTTCTTGATCAGCGTGATGCCGTCCATGTTCGGCATGTTCCAGTCCACGAGCATCAGGTCCGGCCGCTGATTGGCCAGGCAGGAGAGGGCTTCGAGACCGTCGGCCGCTTCCGTGACGTCCGTCAGGTTGAGCGTCTTGAGCGTGTTCTTTTGGATGTTGCGAATCGTTCGCGAGTCGTCAACGAGTAGAATCTTCATGGTTTAGGCTCCCGCCGCTGCCGGCACCTTCGCCGTGATCAATGCGACTTCAACGTTGAATTTTCCGAGTTTCGTTTCGCAGGGGATGACGAGAAACGGCGAGACCTTCGACTGAGAGACGCGATGTCCCTTTCCGATGATGACGCTCGGCAGCGAGATGCTGGCCTCGTATCCGTGGAAATCTTTCTTGGCGTTGCCGGCGACCATGTTGGCCAGTTCGCCGATGGCGTCCGTGAAGTCGGCCGAATCGGGATTCATGTCAGCGCCTGCGAAGGCGGACGCGACGGCACAGGCGACGGGCATGTCGAAGCTGAGAATCACACTGCCCTGGACTTCGCCGGACAATCCGATGATGCCGGATACCTCGGCCGTTACGAGTTCGGCCTGCTTGAGCAGGGGCTTCCCGACTTTCACTTCGACGCTCATCATCGTCTTGAAGACGTTGAGAATCGAACCGACAAATGCGTTGACGAATGTCACATCCATGATGATCCCGTTCCATCTGTATCGAGGCCCGCTCGGGCGGGTTAACCACACGGCCGCTGTATTCGTCGGTACGATTTGCGGGCGACTGAATGACAGGGCGGGATTCGATATTCAATGAGGGACTGATAACCGGCCGGCGTCGTCATCCGGCGGCGAGGGAATGTCGGGAACTGCGTAGCGTGTTGCGGCTATTACGGGACAGCGGAGAACGCTGATGGTATTCGAATGACCTCATCGAGCGGTCGATCATCGGTGCGTCTGAGCAGATCCTGGAAGTCCGATAGGCTGATGTGATCGGCGCCCTCTGCCGGCAAGGGGCGCAGGTCGAAGTACTGGTTGTGTCGAAAATCCGCCACCTGCGACGGCATGCAGCGGCAGAGCAGCGTCGTGACTTCGTGTGTGTGTCCGTCGATGTAGACGAACGGTCCCATCGGCTGGGGTCCGTCTGACAGAATTCTCGGAACGATCATCTGCGACGCCTCGCTGAACGGCAATTCGACTGAGAATCGTCGCGGCGCTTCGGGCGGACCGAATTCACTTTTTGCCGCGTCTTCGACCGATTGAGCGACGTAGATCATTCGCGGCGGCGAGAGATCGAGGACCTCCCAGAAAATAGCGAAGCCCTTTTCGTCGAGCGTCATGCGGAATCCCTGCAAACGCAGCAGCCGGGCGTTGTCGACGCGTCTCTTATCGAAGAGCCACATAAATGCAAGCCGTTGTCGCTCGACGCCTGCGATTGTTGCAGCGTCCTCGTGGTAGTAGATGACAGGCTTGTCGGGCTCGTCGTTCTTCTCCAATCCCAGTGCCGCTTCGATTGACATTCCGAAATGCAAGTCGGCATACGGCTCGGCGACTTCCCGGACGATGAGCGGGGACATGGTGACGATGCGATCCGGCACGTCTTCGCCGCTTGGTTTCAGAAAGTCGGCCAGCGCGAATTGCCGTGTCGCGCGTTCGTAGTAGTCAGCGAGATTCGCAGCTTCATTGACTCGGGCGACGGGCGCTGTCGTGGCCGAGCCGGGCGATGGTTGATCGGCGCGAGGTTCGCCTTGATCGGCGGCGCTTTGCTTTGTCGGGGCCTCGCTTCGGCAGGCGGTACCGGGTGCCACGGCAAGAGCGATAACCATCATGCTGGTCCATCCGCGGGACCACGCGCGATGTGTCCGAAAATCGGATCGCACCGTTTCTTCGCGGGTTCGCTTTTCACGAGTCGACATTGTCAGTTGAGTGGGCATTCCGGTTATAATAAGGGCTTTGGGGCCCTCGCTGCACGTTTGATTCCGCAACTTTCATGCGCCGACGACTCGCTTTCGCCATCGCATTCGCTCTCGCTGCAGGCTTCGGCTGCGACACAGGCTCGCCGATTGCCTTCGTCCTGCCGTCGCTGGACGGAACATGGAATATTCAGTTGCTCGACGTTCCGGGGACGCTGCGGGTCGTTGTCGAGGGCGGCAGGATCACGCAATACGATCAGGGCGGCGGCACTTTCCAGCCGATCGAAGAGATGCCGGCGTTCACGCAGATCGGCGGCACAATCATGTTCACGATGCAGGCGACGCAGGCGTTTGTCGGATTCAACAATGGTGAGCCGACGGAGTTCATCGTTGCCGGCAGCGGTGAAGTTCAGTCGGACGGAAGCGTCGATCTGACGATCACTTTCACGGCCGCGGACGGCAGCGGGGAAGGTTCGTCCAAAGCGATCATGTCGCGATGACGGCCTGCGTCAGCATTTTCACGACGGCATCAATCTCTTCGCGCGTCGTCGGTCGGCCGACGCTGAATCGGATCGCGCCGATCGCGCGCTCGCGATCGATGCCCATCGCCGTCAACACGCGCGACGGTTTGGCGTCGCCCGAGTGGCACGCCGCCCCGGTCGAGGCACAGACGCCGTCGAGTTTCGCGAGCAGGTTGCCGCCGACGTGACCTGGGAAGCTGACGTTCAGCGTGGACGGCAAGCGTTCGGTCGGATGACCATTCAGGACGACGCGATTTCCGAGCGTGGCTTGCATCTGCTGCCAGAAATAGTCGCGCAATTCCGAGTGCGATCCCTTCGACAGGTACTCGATCGCCAGTTCGGCGGCTTTGCCGAGACCAACCGACATTGCGGCGTTTTCCGTGCCGCCGCGTCGGCCGTGCTCCTGGCCCGCCCCGTGGATGAACTTGTCGATCTCAACGCCGCTTCGGATGTAGAGCGCGCCGATGCCCTTCGGCGCGTAGAGCTTGTGTCCCGCTATGGAAAGCAGGTCGGCGTTCATTGCTTCGACATCGACGGGGACTTTGCCGAGCGATTGAGCCGCATCGACGTGGAACAGGATGCCGCGCGATCGCGCGATTGCTCCGACTTCCGCGACGGGTTCCAGTGTGCCGACTTCGTTCTGTGCGTGCATGAGGCTGATCAGGATCGTGTTGTCCTGAACCGCCGTCTCGATTTGTGCCGGATCGACGCGACCATGCTGATCCACGCCGACGATCGTGTGGGAGATGCCGAACTTTTCCAGCCACTGCATGGGGCCTAGCGTCGCCGGATGTTCGACGCTGATCGTGATCATGTGATCGCCGCGCCGGCGATCGGCGAAGGCCGCGCCCTTGATCGCCCAGTTGCTCGCCTCGGTGCCGCCGCTGGTAAACGAGATTTCGTCGGGCTTCGCATTGATCAGCCGCGCGACGCTCGTTCGCGCCGATTCGATCGCCTCGCGCACGGGGCGGCCCATGGCGTGGCTGCTGTTCGGATTGCCGTACTGACCGCGAAGGAAGGGCAGCATTGCATTCGTAACGGCGGGGTCCGTCGGCGTCGTCGCGTTGTAGTCGAGGTAGATCATGGCCGAGTCAATCCTGTGCGAGTCGACGTGACTCGCCCGAAGCACTGGGTGGCAAGCACCCAGTGGCACTTGTGACTCCAGCGTTTCTTCCGTTCGGCACTGCTTGAGAGCAGTGGCACCCGGGCGCCGGCATTGCGCGCGTCCTGCCCTGCTCACAGAGCAGTGGCACCCATCGCGGGGACTTACTCGGGGCTGCCGCCGGAAACGTCGTAGACCCACTTCTCGTTGGCGCGCTCGTAGCTCTGGAGGTCTTCCTTGGAGAAGTACAGCGCGATCTCCTGGGCGGCGGCTTCGGGGGAGTCGCTGCCGTGGATGAGGTTGAAGCTGTTGGAGAGACCGAAGTCGCCGCGGATGGTGCCGGGTTCGGCCTTGGAGCCGAAGGTCGCGCCCATCATCTTGCGTGCGACGGCGATGCCGTTGACGGCCTGGAGGACCATGACGACGACGGGGCTGCTCGTGATGTACTGGAGGAGCCGCGGGTAGAACGGCTTGTCCTTGTGGACGCCGTAGTGCTTCTCGGCGAGGTTCTTGTCGATCGTAATAAGCTTCATCGCACAGATCTGGAAGCCCTTTTCTTCGAATCGGGTGATGATGCGACCCGCCATGCCTCGCTGCACGGCATCCGGCTTGAGAATGATGAGCGTCTTTTCCACTTGGGCAGATTCCTCTTATCTGGGGGTGTTGAATCCAATGTTGCTGCGGCCGCCCCGTGGGCGGGAACCGGGGAGTGTAAGGGAGGGGCGAGGGGGCGCGAAGTGAGTGCCGGGCGGGGGCGGTCCGGGCGTTTGCGCGCGGCTACAGGGGGGTGCAATTTGGCGCAAATTGTGCAAATTCCCGTCGGGCTGCGGAGGTGGACGAAGCCCCCGAAATTCGTGGAGATTCTCTCGGAATTCGTGACCTTGAGTCGCGCTGATCGTGCGACGCCAGAATTTCTCATCGTGCAAAGTCCCGCAAAGTGTCGCAAAGTCCCGCAAATTCGTGCAAACGCGGGAGGTGCTGCGATGGGCCTGCGCGCGGTCCTCGGACGCAGCGATACATTCACTGGGCTTGCTCGGTGATCCAGAAGTGGGGGGGGGGCGCCGGCGCTTTGTCGATCATCGGTCGAAGTGGAGATGGTCTTTGCCGGCGTGCGTGTGGAGAAGAGACTTTGAACGCACCGACGCGGGCGGAAGTGAGTGTGTGGGCGTGGAGGTCACGCCGCGGTCGACGCGCTTGAGCACAAGCCGACCAGTGTCACCCGGCGATTCTCACGCATGAAATCGTGACTCCAGGTCGAGTACGACCTGGCCCACGCGCCAATTACCTAGTGGCATGCGTGCGGTCCTGATGCGGGCAGGAGTTGGTTGGTATTGATGAGAGTTCGCTCCGTCCGGAGCATTGGGTGGCGAGCAGAGACTGTCCGGGAGTTGTGTCGCCCTTTCAGGGCTAAACCCGAGGAAAAAACGCTAACCACGGGTTGCGCTGCGACCGCTGCGCGGTCTTCGCTCCACCCGTGGCTAAAAACTGTCGCTCCTTCGGAGCTGTTTTGGCCTTGGAAACACTGACGTTTTCGACGGTTGTGCAATTCGCAAATCCTCTCTCGAAATCCCGGACAGCTTCTGGCAGGCATGCAGGGGCACGCGCGTGGTTGGGGCACTGGGTGGCAAGCACCCAGTGGCGCGGTTCGGAATCGATACGCACTCGCGCCTGTCGGGTCGATGATCCGACCTGCGCGCTTTGCGATTCTTGCATTTCGCGGATTGCCTAATCGTCGATCGGAATGACGGCGTCCGCGAGGCGGGCGGTTGGGGGCATTATGTCGGGGCGCGGTAGTGAAACTTCGCCGACAGGGGGCGTGTGGAATGGTGTCATATCGATTCGCCATTCCAGCGTGAAGGGATAGAACACGTCGGCATCGCCTTCGAAGGCGGATGCCTCATCCATCCGGAGCCGAAACGTGCCGTGGTCGAAACGTTTCGGGTCGGTGATCCATGTCCAATGCTGCGTCATCGGTGCGGAGGCCGCCGGAATGTGAATATCCATCGAGTCCGTGGTGTGAGACTCGCCGATCAGCTCGATCTCACCTTTCAGTTGCAGCTTTGTGTTGTGCGCTTCGGCGCAGACGTCCGGCGCCACGTCGCCGGCCGAGTCCTGGCGTACATTGAGTCGAATCAGGCGGCGGAGGGCCTCGATGTCGTCGGGCGTGTCGCGACAGTCGATGAATTCGCAGATGGGACGATCCTGTATGTCGAAGGCAGCTTGCCTGGACAACGTGAATGTCCTCGATTGGAGCAACGGCATGATCGATGTCAGATTTGAACGGAAGGGGATCGGCCGGATGGTCAATGCGGCATGCAGTTGATGGGGACCCGCGCCGAGCGTCGCATTGGTTTCGAACGTGCCTCGGAACTGCGTGGGCCGGCCTCCAAAACTCGTCGTGTCATCCGATCTAATGGCGGGCTCGATCCGGACATCGTCCACAGTCCAGACAATTGACGCCCACTCCGGCTGGTCCTTCGCACTCCAGCAGAAGAACGCACCGGGTCGGAGATTCATCAGGTAGTGAAATGTGAGAGGGACGTCGGGCGGGCGGGGCGTGCGAAGTGAGATGTCGAGCTCGATCGACTTGTCGATGACGATGTCGAGTTCTTCGAGGGCCAACCTTTGCAGACCGATCCGACGGGCGAGTTCGTTGTCGGACTTGAAGTTGCCCGGGTATTGATCAATCAGCATCGAGTTGGTGTAGAGGCGATACTGATAGCCATTTCGAATTGCCCAGCGACCTGCGACGACGACTGCAAGAAGCAGCGCCGCGGCTGTTGTGCGAAAAATCGCCCTTCGCCGACGCGTGAGGCGGGGTAGTGATCGAATGTGCAGGGCGGCGATGTCTTTTCCACATTCCGGACAGGTGCCGGGTTGGAGGAGTTGATAGTCGCAGTGGGGGCAGTGACCGACGGGTGCGTCGTTGGTCGGCGGATCGATTGGCTGGTGATCTTGTTCCATGAATCGGCCCGGGTATTGGATCCGCTGGTTGTCGGCGGTACTGGTCAGCCCGACAGGGGAGTGATTGTAGTGGATGATGCCGGGCTTGGCCTGTTTTCTGGTTCGGTTTGGGTGCGGGCGTGTTCGTGGCGTATTCCGCGGGTTTTCTATTCGTAGAGGATGAGGCATTCGCTCGCGAGGTTGCGTGCTTCTTTTCCTAATCTGGGCACTGGATGGCGAGTTGAGTCTGTTTGGGGATTAGAACACCCTTTCAGGGTTAGACACGTGTGTTTGTCGTGTACCCAGGACTGCACTTCGACCGCGTTGCGGTCTGAAGTTTGTCCTGGGCTACCTTAGGTCGCTCTTTCAGAGCGAATCTTGACATTTGCGTGCGTTCGAATTGTCGGACAACCATTTGCATGTACCTAGTGGCATACTTGCGGTCCTGATGCGGGCGGGAGTTGGTTGGTATTGATGAGAGTTCGCTCCGTTCGGAGCAATGGGTGGCGAGCAGAGACTGTTCGGGAGTTGTGTCGCCCTTTCAGGGCTAAACCCGAGGGAAAAACGCTAACCACGGGTTGCGCTGCGACCGTTGCGCGGTCTTCGCTCCACCCGTGGCAACGATCCGGCGCTCCTTCGGAGCGAGATTGACTTCGGAAACGGTGGTGTTTTCGACCATTGCGCGAATCGAGATTTCGTTCTCGAATTCCCGGACAGGCTCTGACAAGCACCCAGTCGCACGGTGTGCAATCGGTGCGTACGCGCGCCTGTCGGGTCGATGACCCGACAGGCGCGCTTTCCATTCGGAGAGGATGGGGCACCTGCGCAAGAAACATCGGGGTGAGAATTGAAAAGGGCGAGCCCGGTTGGGCTCGCCCTTGGTTGTGCCTTTTCTTTGCCGGAAGTTGCCGGCGAGTGTCGGCTGCGCTGGTGCCGCTCCCTTACGGTCGCGGTTCTGTCTGGTGGGTGCGAGAAAGGATTCTCGCACCAGCGGCTACGTTGGTGCCGCTCCCTTACGGTCGCGGTTCTGCTGGTGGGTGCGAGAAGGGATTCTCGCACCAGCTGTACCGCTCCCTTACGGTCGCGGCTTTGATCGTCAGCGTCGTCGGAACTTTCGTCGCACGCGGCGTCGCATGGCGATCATGCCGGCCATTGTCGCGAATGTCGAGACGATGACGCACGGGCCGCACAGCGGGATACCGAAGAGCGTCTGGAACAGGAAGAACACGGGGAAGCAGCCGCCGGGTGTTGCCTGCGGTTCCGGCGTGTCGTTCGGGTTCGGATTCGGATCGCCCGATCCATCCGTCACTGTGATGTCAAATGTGCATGTGATCTCCTTGTCGAGATCGTCCTTCGCCATGATCGTGATCGTCGTCGTGCCGATCGGCAGCGTGCTTCCGGGGGCCGGATCGGCCGTCACTGTAACGTTGCCGACACCGTTGACGGTATCCGGCAGGTTGAAGTCAACGATGAGACCATTTGCGTCGGTCGCGGCGAGCTGCGTGTTTTCGGGGCACGCGACGAAGGCGAGTTGCGAGTCGCACGCATCGCCGGCGCCGTTGTTGTCGAGATCCGACTGCGTCGGGTTGAACGCGTCGGGGCAGTTGTCCACGTCGCCGCAGACACCGTCGCCGTCGGCGTCGTTCGCCGCGTCATTTGGGCAGTCGTCAACATCGGCGCAGAGCAGGTCGCCGTCCGCATCGTCGTCGGCGTCATTCGGGCACGGATCACAGACGTTGCCGGAGCCGTCGTTGTCGTTGTCGGCCTGGTTGCCGTTGGGCGTGTTGGGACAGTTGTCGCTGCTGTTCGGCGTTTCGTCGCCGTCGCGATCATCGTCGCAGGCGTCGCCGAACTGGTCATTGTCCTGGTTCGCCTGGTTCGCATTGCTGACGAGCGGGCAGTTGTCCTCCTTGTCGTCGATGCCGTCGCCGTCGTCATCGTCGTCGCAGGCATTGCCGTCGCCGTCGTTGTCGGTGTCCAGCTGATTCGAATTCGGCGTGTCGGGACAGTTGTCCATATCGTTGGGATCGCCGTCGCCGTCGCGGTCGTCGTCGCAGACATCGCCGAAGGCGTCGTTGTCCTGGTTCGCCTGATCGGCATTCGGCGTGTTGGGGCAATTGTCACTGCCGTTGGGGACATCGTCGCCGTCGCGATCGTCGTCGCAGACATCGCCGAACTCGTCGTTATCGATATTCGCCTGATTCGCATTGCTGATCGTCGGGCAGTTATCGACATCGTCATCGACGCCGTCGCCGTCGTCGTCGTCGTCGCACACATCGCCGAACGCGTCGTTGTCGAGATTGGCCTGGTTCGGGTTGTGGATACTCGGGCAATTGTCGACATCGCCGCAGACGCCGTCGTCGTCGATGTCGTCGTCAGGGTCGTTGGCGCAGCCGTCGCAGGCGTCGCCGATGTCGTCCATGTCGGCGTCGGCCTGGTTGGCGTTGGCTGTCGTCGGGCAGTTGTCGACATCGTCGTCGACGCCGTCGCCGTCGTCGTCGTCGTCGCAGACATCGCCGAAGGCGTCATGGTCGAGGTTGGCCTGGTCGAGGTTCGGGACGTCGGGACAGTTGTCCATGGCGTTCGGGATCGTGTCGCCGTCGCGATCATCGTCGCACGCGTCGCCTTCCATGTCGTTGTCCTGGTCGGCCTGATCCGCGTTGGCGATATTCGGGCAGTTGTCGACGTCGTTATCGACGTTGTCGCCGTCCTTGTCGTCGTCGCAGGCATCGCCGAAGGCGTCCATGTCGATGTTGGCCTGATCGGGATTGATCGTGAACGGGCAGTTGTCGACGTCGTCGTTGACGTTGTCGTTGTCATCGTCCGGATCGCAAGCGTCGCCCTGCATGTCGTTGTCGTTATTGGCCTGATCGGTATTGGCCGTGAACGGGCAGTTGTCCGAGACGTCGGGGACGTTGTCGTTGTCGTCGTCATCGTCGCAGGCGTCGCCGAATGCGTCGTTGTCGTTGTTCGCCTGGTTGGTGTTTGACGTGAACGGGCAGTTGTCCACGTTGTCGTTGACGTTGTCGTTGTCGTCATCGGGATCGCAGGCGTCGCCGAGCTGGTCGTTATCGTTGTTCGCCTGATCGGTGTTCATTGTGAAGGGGCAGTTGTCGACGTCGTCGTTGATCGTGTCGTTGTCGTCGTCGGGATCGCAGGCGTCGCCCATCATGTCGTTGTCGTTGTTCGCCTGGCCGGGATTGCTGACGAACGGACAGTTGTCAACGCCATCGGGCACTTCGTCGTTGTCGTCATCGGGATCGCACGCGTCGCCGAGCGCGTCGTTGTCGTTATTGGCCTGGTTCGTGTTGGGCGTATTGGGGCAGTTATCGACGTCGCCGCAGATCGTGTCGTTGTCGATATCGTTGAGCGGGTCGTTCGGACAGGTGTCGTTGGCGTTGCAGATCAAGTCGCCGTCGGTATCCGCGCAGACGACGATGGCCGCCGGAAGCCGAATCGAGTTGTTCGCACCGGAGCACGGGACGTTGTTGATATCGCGATGCGCGATGATGTCCAGGTTGTAAGTGCCCGGGAACAGACCGGTGATCATGATCTGGAAGTTCTGCGAGAGATCCGTGCCGATCTGGTAGTCGGGGACGATGTCGACGCAGGCACCGAGCGGCGTGCCGGGGATCTCCCAGAATGTCGAACCCCATTCCGATTCTTCGGTCAGATCGAGGTTGATGACGATCGTGATCGTGTCGCCGTTGGCGAGCGTGATCGGATCGCCATTTTCGGCGATCGTGGCGTCCGCCATCGTCGGCGTCCATGGCGTGCCGCCGTTGAGCGTGATTTGGTTGAAAAACCGTGCCGCAAAAGCGGGGGCGCTGGCTGCCAAGAGGCATCCCAGCGTGGTCGCGATGATTGTTCTGTACCGGCGCTCCGTCATGGTCGTCCTTTCCAATCCATTGGAAATAAGGTGAATTGTCTGCTGCCGACGCCGGATGGCATCCCCCCGGAAGCCGGCCATACTTACCATAATTATCGGGTCTTCGGCCCGAAAAGTGGAGATTATAGGGCGTTAAATGCCGATTGACGCCTCCAGTTCGCTCTGCGAGACACGGATGGGGCGCCAACCGGCATCCCTACCAGAATTCCGAAAATCACGACGTAGGTCTGACACTCAGGAGTGTGGGTCGGCGGATTTGGCGGGTCGGTGGCCTGTGATTTTTGGTGTTGTGACGAATACGGGCGGGAGGCGCTATTCGTCGTCGAATTCGAAGGGCTTCGGGGCCATGTCGACGGGGCGTCGCCGGGCGACGCTCACGAGCAGTCCGAGGGCGATGTAGTTGCTGATCAGACCGCTGCCGCCGGCGCTGACGAACGGCAGCGACATGCCGGTGATGGGCATCTGTCCGATCGTCATTCCGATGTTGATCAGCGTTTGCGAGCAAAGGACGGCACAGACGCCGACTGCGAGGAGCCGGCCGAGCGGGTCGTTTGTGGCGGAGGCGATCGTCAGACCTGTGGCGATGATGATCAGATACAGCAAGATTACGAACAGAGAGCCCAGGAATCCCCATTGGTGGGCAACGACGGCGAAAATGAAATCGTTGTGCTCCTCCGGCAACAGGTTGTGGCGGAAGAACGCGCTTTGCTTGAATCCCTGCCCGGCGATGCCGCCGCTGCCGATGGCGATTTTTGACTGGCTCAACTGATAGCCGGCGTTCAGACGCCAGTTTGTATCCGTCTGGTCCTGATGGAACAGGGACTGAATCCGTTGCCGTTGATAGGGGTTCATCAGGGGTGAGAAGTAGAACACTGGGACGGCGATCATGCCCAACCCGAGGATGACGAGCAGGTGACGATTCTTCGCGCCCGCGACGTAGAGCATGACAAACAGCGTTGGCAGAAGCAGGAGGCTGGTGCCAAGGTCGGGTTCCTTCAGGATCATGCCGAGGGGTACGAGCGTGAGGATGAAGGGCATCAGCAATCCGCCGATCGTTCGATAGTTGGTTCGATAGCGAAGATATGAGGCCAATGCGAGAATGAACGATACTTTCGCGTACTCCGAAACCTGGAATGTCATTGGGCCGATCGTGATCCAGCGATAGGCGTTCCGCCGGGCGATGATGAACGGCGACATCGGCACGTATCGAGCGACGAGCAGGGCAGCGAGCGCGACGAGTGTCAGAAAGAAGAGGACATACGACCAGCGGCCGAGTTCGCGATATCCGATGATCTGAACGGCGAAAAAACCGCCCAGCCCGATCGACAGGAACATGATCTGCCGCATCGTGACGCGCGGCGGACCCTCGAGCCCCGCCTCCGCCGAATACACGCCGAGCAGCCCGAGAGCCGTCAGCATCAGCGCCGCCAACAGCACGGGCCAGCCGAGCGCGGGAATCGCGCGTCCCCAATTCCGCATCACGACGGATCCTCTGACTTGCCGCGCGCCAGCGATTCGCCCGAGCCGGTTCCCGTACCCAGATAGTCGTGCGGACTATCGAGCAGTACCTGGAGCACTTTTTGTCCGACGGGGGCGGCGACCTGGCCGCCGCTGCCGCCGTATTCGATGATGAGCGCCATCGCGATGCGAGGATGCTTGTAGGGCGCGAATGCAGCGAACCACGCATGGGGCGGCGGCGATTTCTCTTTTTCGCGGGGCGGCGGCCAGCGCTCGACGATTTTCCGCTTCATGAGCCGGGCGTTCTCGCCATCGGGAAGCGTCGCCCGCGCGGCTTCGATTGTCGGTGCGAGGATCGTCTGTTCATGACTGCCGGAATCAAACGTGTAGGCCGTCACAGTCGCTCGTGCCGTGCACTGTGCGCTGCCCGTTTTTCCGCAGACGACGATGTTCTCCATGCGCGCCGTGCGTTCCGCCGTACCGCCTTCCTCATTGACGCATCGATAGAGACCGCGCCGAGCCGTATTGATGGCTGACGTTCGCAGCCCTGGAATGTCTCGTGCGGGGCGTCGCCGATCGTCATCCGCCAGGATCGTGGGTTCCTGGAATCGACCGCTCGCGAGCGTTGCGTACATGTTGGCAGCCTGGAGAGGCGTGATTTGCAGTTCACCCTGACCGATGGCGTAGTTTCTGCCATCGGCGACGCGATAGCCGCGACCTCGTCGTTCGAAGATCCACTCCTGCGTCGGGATGATTCCGCTTCGTTCCTCGATCAGGCCGGTGCCGCTCTGAGCGTCCGCCGACCGATTCGGTCCGAGGACGAAGTCGGAATAGAAACTCGTCAAGCGATGGGCGTTCAGTCGCTCACCCAGGGCGTAGAAGTAGATGTTGCAGCTGTGCTGAATCGCCTCTTCTGCGTTGACATTGCCGTGGCCCGGCTGATGGCGCCAGTATGTCCAGCAGTGCCAGTGCTTGGAGTCGTTTTTGTAGCTGCCGTCGCAGAACGTCGTCGCGGCCGGATCGACGAGACCGTAGCGAAAGCCCGCGAGCAATGCGACGGGCTTCATGATGGAGCCGGGCTGGTATTCTTCGGCGACGGCGCGAAACAACAGGGGACGATATCGCGTGTCATCGCGGAGACTGTCGTAGTGTTCGCGAAATGTCTCCAGGCTGAACGTGGGGACGCTGACCATCGCCAGCACTTCGCGCGTCGCCACATCGAGGATGACGCAGCTTGCGCCCGTTCGGTTCGGGTCCTCCATCACGGCGTCCATGAGGAGCGAGGCGATCTGCTGCTGCAAGTCGAGGTCGATCGTCAGCCGGACGTCGTTCCCATCGATGGGATCGATGTGTTCGACGACTTGCAGGTCGAGATCGTTTTCCTCGTAGCCGCGCGTACCGCGAAGCGTTTCCTCGGCGAGCAGTTCGGCGCCCGAGGTCCCGGCCATATCGCCGGCGCGATAGTGTGCGAGGCTGTCGTCGCCGCGCGGGTCATTTTCGATGCGCTCGGACGACACTTGGCCGATGCGGCCGAGGATATGACAGAGCGGCTGCGCCCGATCGTGCCAGACGCGCCGCACGGACGGTTCGATTCGAACGAACGGCAGGTCCCGAAGGGCCATTTCGATTTTGGCGCGGGCGTCCGCCGTTACGTCGCGCATGAGCGCGTGATGCAGGTTCTGTTCCTTGATCCGAAAGTCCTTAAGTTCCTTGCGTTCGTCCTCGCGTCGGTGATTCCAGATGTACTCGCGCAGGCTCTGGACGGATTCAACGATCTGATCGCGGCGGAGCAGAAGGTCGTCGACCGGTGTTCCGCTGAGGCGTGACAGCCGGTCGTAGAATGCGTCGAGGCGATCCGTCGCTTCGACCCGCAGCGACTGCGGATCGGCGTCGTGCCAGTCGGGTTCGGACCTGCGGATTTCCAGGGCATAGTCTTCGACGAATTCGTCGTTCGCCTCCAGTGCGCCGTAGTCGACCGTCAGATCGTAGGCCGGCTCATCGGAAACGAGGACCTCGCCGAATCGGTCGCGAATCGCGCCGCGCAGGGGTGGGAGATAGCGTCTCGGGGCGATGAGGGCCGCGGCCGCGTATTCGCGGAATTCAGCGCGTTCGAGGATCTGGAGGCGATACAGGCGCGCAAGCATCACGAGTCCGCAGAGGACGGGTATAGTCAGCACGACTCGCAAGCGGCGCTCAAACATTCGATGCCGGAATTCCTGGCCTTTGCGTTGCTGGCGATCCGGACGCCGTCGCCGCGCCAAAACGACGAACGGGGCGATCGGGATCGCCGTCCAAATCGGCAAAGAGTTCCCACTCTATACGCACTAGGTCCGCATGTGGAGCGGAACAAAGTTGTGATTTTCCGAATGCGACATCGTAGCGCGGGAATTCTTCCGTCACGCTGGTATCAGCCCATTCGAAGGTGACGCGTGGGGCCCAGACCCAGGGCTCCGCGCATTCGCCGCAGCGCCCAGAATGCATATGGGGCGAGCAGACCGGTGTAGACCGCTTCCCAGACGCCGATGATCAGAAACCGGATCGCTGCGCCCTCGACGTCAAGGACGTACGTCAGATGCAGGATCATGATGCACGTCACGAACAGTCGGGTTGCGAAGCAATAGATCATCTGCGTGAACGGGCTGTCCTGGATTGTGTAGTCACGCATTCCGACGATCAGAACGCCCGCGACGCCGAGCCCGACGGCGTGCACGCCGACGTTGGAATGCGAGGCGTAGCCGATCGACGTCAGGTCGATCAGGAACCCGGTGCACCAGCAGGCCAGGAGGGCGTCGTAGCGTTGTGCGTGCAGGGCGTAGTACACGGCGAGAATGATGAGCAGGTCGGGGCGAATCGAGTGGATCTCTATGACGGGTGCGATCGTTGTCTGCACGACGGCGCCGAAGTAGAGCAGAATGAGGAAGGGTATCCAACGCATGATTTGACGTCGATTCGCTATCGGCCCTGCAACTTGTCTATGGTGCGAACGGCGGCCCGGGCGACGGCCAGTCTGACGTATTCCGTCTGGCCTGTCGCGTAGAAGGCGCGCTTCAGAGGTTCGAGGGCCATTGGGTCGGCCAACTCTTCCAATGCCAGTGCAGCGATGCCGCGTATCCGCTTGATCTGCTGTTCAGGCGGATCATGCGGAATGCTCCTATCGGGGCTGTTGAAGTTCAGGTATTCGACGGCGAGCGGGCGGACTTCGCTCTTTCCGAGGCCCGCCAGGCCGCGAATCGCCAAGACGCGGACCTCGGGAACTTCCGCATCCTGGAGTCGGACCCAGAAGAGCTCCTCCGCATCCGGGGCCTTCGCGTTGGCCAGCATCATCAGGGCGATGCCCGCGTCCTGCGGAATCGCGCTGCGACCGACGAACATCAGGCGCTCGATCGCCTTTTCGTCGCCGAGGATTGCAAGACCTTCCAGGATCTGCATTCGCGGGAGTTCCTTCTTTTCCCGCCGCAGCGCTTCGCGAAGCACTTTGATCATTCGAGGATCATGCATCCGTCCGATCGCCAGGGCGGCGTTTGCGCGCACCGTCTCATCCGGATCGTTGAGCAGCAGCTGTGCAAGTTCGCCGGTGCGCGAACGATCGCCGAACTGATGCAACGCGAAGAGGGCGGCGATTCGCACGTTCTTGTCCTGCGACTCGGATCGGGTTCTGGCAAGCTCGTCGAATTGCCGGCTGTTGGTGTCGCCGGCCGCCATCAGGCTCGCGAATACAATGCCCGAGTATTTGTTCTCGATGTTGAGCGGGATGGCCTTGCGCTCGATGCCTTCCTTCGGCGCGACGGCGGCAAAGGCCTCGATCGCCTGCATGCGAAGCGAAGGTTCGCGGCTGAACGCCGAGTCCTCCATGACCTTCAGGCAGTCCTGGCGGAATTCGGCGCGCTCGTTCTTCGGCAACACGCTGACGCCGCCATTCTGGACGCAACCCGTCAGTGCTGTCAGCACGCAGACGACAACCGGCAGGCGGCCGCGTTCGATTCGTCGAACATTAATTGGATGCATGAGCAGTGCCCTCCATGGCAGGGGATTGTCGCCGTCGGACGACGCGATATCTCAGCCAGTCTAGCACGCCGAGACCGCTCGCAACAAGCATGATCGCTGCGAACCAGTCGCCCCATCGCGTATACAGCGTGATTCGCGGGTCGATGCGAATCCGCGCCGATACGACGCCCGGGGCCGTCGTCGGTCGCTCGCGCCATCGGCGGACCATTGCGATATCGTCGTTGAGCTGATCGAGCAGCGTCGCAACAGTCTGCTTGAGAATCCCGGGGGCGAGATCCGAGATCGAGCCGGTAATCGTCAGAATCCGATCGGCGTAGATGAAGTACTCGGGTCCGATCGCCGAGTACGCCGCCGACAATCGCGATTCGACGGTCTTGACGACTTCATCGCGGGTCGCCCTAAGCTTCTGCGCCGGGAGATTCCCGGCGTTCAGCTTTTCGGCGATCGACGTCAGGTCGTGCAAGACGGCTTCAACGTTGTCGAGCTGTTTGATCTGCTCGTCGGTCAATCGGACTCTCGTATGGATTTTTCCGTTGGGATAGATGATCGCGCTCTCGCCCGTGTTGACGCTACGCGCCACGGCGACGCGATTCTCCACGGCGCGGAAGACGCCGGCGGCGAGATGCTCCTCCAGCTCCGTCGAATGATGAAACCAGCCGTCGTTGCTCATGCAGCAGAGCACGTCGATGCTCTTGCCCGCGGGCGTGTTGTCCGGACCGCGAACGAACCCGCGCGGCACGTAGGGCATGATCTCTTCGTAACAGATCGGCGTGCCGACGCGATAGATCTTCTTCGAATCCCGCGTCTCAACGAGGAAGGGGACGAACGCCTCGCCCGGCGTCATTGTGTAATGCGATCCCTCGCCGAATGGTGCGAGTGAGTTGATCCACTGATAGGCCCGCGGCCACGTCCATCGGAACGGCACGTACTCGCTGATCATCACGAGATGCCGTTTGCTGTACATCGCGCGAGGCTTCGTCTCGCCCGGAACGAGTAGGTAGGACGAGTTGTAGGCGCGGACGTGCGGCGGAATCGCCGACTTGTATGACACGATTCCACCTGCGCCCAGAATCAGCGACACATGTGCATCGTCGCATACCTGTTGGAAGCCCTTTCGCACCTGCATGGCGAACGACTGCACCTGCGGCATCACGGATGCCGGCGCGCCGGCAAAGCGGCGTTGTCGGATGAATTCCAGCGTATCGCGATCGTACGTTTCGAACTCCTCATTCGCGTAGCAATAGGGGATGATCGACTCCGGCATCACGATCAGGTCCGGCGTCGGCTCGAGGGCCGCCGCCTGTTGCGCGAGCCGCAAGTGGGCGAGATACGTTTCGGGGCCGTCAAAGCGACGATTGGGTTGCACGCCGAGCTGCTGAAGTATGTCGTGTTGCACGACGGCGATTCGCGGTCCCTCGGCCATGTGTCGTTCGTTTTTCTGCGCACTTCCGTAGATCAACGTCAGGATGACGATCGCCGACGTCGTCACTGTGCCAAGGGGCATTCGTGGTACGCGTCCGCCGCGACGCATCACGATCGGCTGCATCAGAAGGTCAACGAACCACCCATTGACCGCGACGACCATAAACGTCACGCCGTAGGCGCCGACGAGATCCGCGATCTGGATGACTGATTGAAGCTTGTATTGACTGTGCCCCAGCAGAACCATCGGGAACCCCAATGGACCGCTGGACCGAAGAAACTCGATGCCTGTCCAGACGATCGGGGCCGCGATGGCCGCTGAGACGCCGCGGCGATTGTACAAATGCCGGATCGGCCACGCTGCGAGCGGCATGAAGATCCCGAAAAAGAGGCAGAATGCGATGTAGCCTTCCATCGTCACGGGCTCAAGCCAGTAGACGTTGATGGCGAAATAGGCGACGCCGAAGAGATAGCTGATGAAGTAGAGAAAACGGCTCGAACCGCCGCGGCAGACGCACAACAGCCACGGGACCAAGCAAATATAGGCGATCGGCCAGAGATTCAATCGCGGGAAGATCAGGATCGTCATGCCGAGCGACGCCAGCGTCAGCAGAAGGATCGCCTTCTTGCTCTGGATGGCGCCGAGACCGGCGACGAGGGTGCCGCGCCGATCGGTCTGTGAAGATGCCCCGCGATCGCGCCGGGCGTTTCGCGTGCGTCGTCCTTTGCCGCCGCCCTGCGACGCTGTTGCCTGTCGTCCCTGACTGCTCATAGGGGGCGGAGTGTAACGGGAGCCCGCCGTCGACGCATCAGTCGCGATCGTCACTCGTGGCGGTGCGGAGGGGTTTCGACGGCACGGCCTGGCGGAGACCGGCCAGCCGTGGCCGTGTTGACGTGTCGCGATATCGCCGGCGTCGACCTTGTCTTCGGTCGTTTGCGTTTGTGAGCGATCGTCAGGCATAATCCCCGGGATCGGAGTGCATCCATGACAGACTCGTTACCCGTGATCGAACGCCTGACGCAACCGGTCTGCGATAACGACCTTCGAGGGCTTGCGCACTTGCTGGTCGATACCGTTGAATCCGGCGGCGTTGTGAGTTTTCTGTCGCCGATGACGATTGAACAAGCCGAAGACTGGTGGCGAAAAACGCTCGCCACTGCGCACAACGGTGCAATCTTCCTCGTGGCGCGGGATGCGCGGGGGATCGTCGGCACTGTGCAACTTCATCCGGCGTGGGCGCCGAATCAGCCGCATCGGGCCGAAGTCGTGAAGCTCATTGTCCATCATCGGGCCCGTTGCACGGGCCTCGGTACGCGGTTGATGCACGCCATCGAGTCGGCGGCGACGGAAGCGGGCCTGACGCTGTTGACGCTGGACGCCAAACGCGGGGAGGCCGCGGAGCGATTGTATCGGCGACTCGGTTGGACATTCGTGGGCACAATCCCGCGATTCGCATTCGATCCGGACGGAAAGACGCCGCACGACGCAGTGTTGTTCTATAAGGAACTCGGATGAGATTCGCAGATGCGTGACGCGTGCTGTGACGGCGCGGCCGCGCCGGCGCGATCGAAGAAGGCGGACAACGCCGAACTGGAGGATTGTCGTGGGATCGATCGTCAAGCGGGAATGGGGGCGACTGTCGGACGGTCGCCTAGTCAACCTGTACACGCTGGAGAATGCCTCCGGGATGACAATGCGCGTGACGGATTACGGGTGCATCGTCGTGTCGCTGACGGCCCGTGATCGATCGGGACAATTCGCCGACGTCGTGCTCGGATTTGATTCGCCGGCAGACTACGAGAAAACGCCTCGGTATTTCGGTGCGCTTGTTGGTCGCTACGGCAATCGCATTGGTCACGGCAGATTCACTTTGGACGGATCCCCCGTCACATTGTCGCTCAACAACGAACCGGGAGGCGTGCCGTGCCATCTTCATGGCGGCAAGGAAGGGCTCGACAAGAAGCTGTGGATGGCGGAGTCCGTGGAGCGGGAGTCGGCCGTCGGACTAAAGTTTCGGTTCATCAGCCCCGATGGCGACGAGGGGTATCCGGGCGAACTGGATATGACTGTGCACTATTGGCTCACGGACGCGGACGAATTGCGGATCGAGTACGAGGCTGTGACGAATCGACCGACGCCAGTCAACCTGACGCATCACGGCTACTTCAACCTGGCCGGGCACGATGCCGGCACGATTCTGGATCACGAAATCGTGATCAACGCGGATCACATTACGCCGGTCGACAAGGGGATGATCCCGACGGGTGAGCGGATGCCGGTCGAGGGGACGCCGTTCGACTTCAGGCAGTCGCGGCGGATCGGCGATCGCATCGATGAGAGAAACGACCAGATTCAATTTGCGCCCGGATACGATCACAACTACGTATTGCGCGGCTGGAATGGCGCGTTGCGATCGGCATTGACGCTCCATGAGCCGACAAGCGGCCGGACGATGGAGATCCTGACGACGGAACCGGGAATTCAGTTTTATACGGGCAATTTTCTGGACGGCACGGATGTCGGCAAGGGCGGCTGCGTCTATCCGTTCAGAGCGGGGATGTGCCTGGAGCCGCAGCATTTCCCCGACTCGCCGAACAAAGCGGACTTTCCATCGACGATCTTGCGTCCGGGCGACGTCTACCGACAACAGTCGGTCTATCTATTCCGGGCGGAGTAGCATTGGGCTGAGCGCGAATCGATAAGGTTCTCTCTGGGCCCATGTCTTGCGATGAAAAAAGGTTCATCATGGAAAATCGGGATGACTCGGTGTCCCGGTACAAGAGCAACAGGTGTCTGCATCCGGGATCCCGTAGGGCTCACATGAAATTAGCCCCGCGTTCTTAACGGGGGGGGTGACGGCCATTTTCAGGCCCCGTCCCAGCGGGCAACGCCGTGAACTGAACGCTCTAATCAGTGCCTCGCTGTCTCAGCGTGGCGAATCATCCAGCGTACACGAGCATGACTCCGCCGTGAGGACACGGCGGCTCCGACTGGTGCTGCCGCCACTGCGTTCAGTTCACGGCGTTGCCCAGGGGGACGGGATAAGCTTGATGCGTGGCGTCGCGCCGTACCTACGGCACGGCAATGATAATAACCAACTATCTATCCCAGCCTTGAAAGGCTGGGCTATTCTCAAAGCGTCCCCATCGGGACGCGGTACTCGCGCTACCGCAGATGCCAACAGAGTTTCACGATATTCTGTGATGAACCTGAAAAAACAGCGATCCCGCTCGCACGGAATCGCTGTTCATTATCGTCTCTTGACGTTATTCGAAATCACGCCCCAGGCCCGCAAAGCGATGCCGGAGGCCATTGTTCTACAGCGTGCCCAGGAATGCCAGCAGCGCGTCGCGATCCGCTTGCGACAGGCCTTCGTAAGCCTGCCGGATTGAAAGCGCTTCCGCATCGTGCATGCGAATCGCCTCGTCGATCGTGTCGGCCGCCCCGTTGTGGAAGTACGGCGCCGTCTTGCTCAGGCCCCAGAGCGGTGCCGTTCGGAATTCGCGCTGGCCTGCGTCGGTGTCGACGATGCCTTTCTGGCTGGCCGGCAGAATCTCATGCAGCAGCAGATCTGAGAACAGTGGGACGAGACCGTTCGCACCGGCGAGGGCCGGTTTGTGGCATTTGGCGCAGCCGACGGACGTGAAGAGCATCTCGCCGTTGGCGACGGCCGCTTCCTGCCCGGCGGGCACCGGCTGCCGCGGCGGCGGTCCCAGCGTTCGCATGAAGAAGATCAGATCGTTGACCTGGTCCATCGAGACTTCGGGATCCGCCACGCCGTCGTCGTCGCTCGTGATGGCGAACGGCAGATTGGCTTCAGCCGGAACTGTGAGACCAATCTCGGCGGCAAAGGCGTCGCCAACGAAGTCCGCGACGCTCGGGATCTGCGCCTTCCAGCCGAAGCGACCGACGCGGCCGCCCGGAAGGATGTGAGCACGGCCGCTGATGCCGTCGGTGTCGCTGTCGTTCGGGTCGGCGTTGTCCATGATGGTCGACTCGGCGATGGTGTCGATCAGGCCCAGGCCGAATACGTGCGGCGTTTGCCGCATTTCGAAGACATTGATACCAGTCTCGGCCGTCGGGAGTCGGCTGCCGACTTTGATTTCCTTGTGCAGGATTGTGTTCGGTGTTTCGCTCGGAGCGCTGAACACGTCCGCGTTGCTGACGATTCCATGTCGCATGACGTTGACGTCGCGCGGGCCGGCGCCGCCGATGACGGGGTCGAAGTGGCAGGCGCGGCAACTGTCACCGTTGAATCGCGGTCCCATGTCGGCGCCGACGAGGCCGCCGGAGCCGGCGCTGCCCTCGAAGTCCTCATCGAAGACGGCGCGACCGCGGATGAACTGCTGCATCTCGAATTCGCTCAAGTCGCGCGACGGGCCGCCGTACTGGCCCGTGGCCGGGACTTCCGCATCCGGCGGGAGCAGGCCTGCGCTAACCTGGGTGCGACCTCCCAGAGAGAAGAGAAACTCGACGAGATCGGCCTTGTCGCTGTCGCTGAAGTTGGCAAAGGCGTCTCGTGCCGCCTGTGCCTCGCCGCCGTGGGCGAGAATCGCCTCTTCAATTGTCGCTGCGCGGCCGTCGTGCAGATAGGGGCCTGTGCTGCAGATGCCCCACAGGGGTTGCGTTCGGAATTCGGACGCTGTTGCAACGCCCTGCACGATGCCGTCGGCGAGATCGTCGCCCATGTCATGAAGCAGGAAGTCGGAGTACACGGGCAGCGGACCGCGGGGGCTTTGGACGCGCGGCGCGTGGCAGGCGGAGCAGTTGGCGTCGTGGAAGAGTTGCCGACCGTGTTCGCCCTGTTCCCCGAGCTCCTCGAGTTGCGGCGCGGCGAGCAGCATCGTGAAGCTGACGAGGTCGAACAATTCGTCCGTCGTCATTTCCGGATCGGCGACATCGTCGTCATCGATCGTGCTGGCGTCGGAGACAGCGACCTGCATTCGATGGCCCGATTTCATTTCGCGAATCGGATCGGGATTCTTGATGCGGACCGTCGTTTCGCGGCGATCGCTGGCAACGGGCAGGGCGGCGCGCTGTGCGTCGGTCAGTGCGTCGGTCGTGACGCCCAGGTGATTGAAGAGCGGGCCGCGGATGAAGCCTTCGATCGAGGCCGTCTGCGATTTGCGACCGAAGCGGCCGACGAAGCCGGCCTCGAAGTTGGCGCGGCCGCTGATGCCGTCGCCGTCGGCATCGTCGGGGTCCGCCCGGGAAAGCAGTTCCTCGTCGGTCAATTCGGCGATGAGCCCAACGCCGAACATCGGGATCGCATTTCGCTGGGCGAAGATCGTCGTCGTCGTCGGCACTTCAGGGCGTGCGGGTTCATTCTCATCGTAATTGAACACGCGGAGCACGCCGCCGGCCATGCCCGCAGACTGACTGGCGATAAACGCGCCGTCATTCGTCAGGCGGCCGCCGATGAAAAAGTTGCGATAGAGACCGGAGCTGCCGCCGGCGACCGGACGTTCGTGACACGCGCCGCAGAATGTGACGTTGAATGCCGGGCCGAGACCATCTGCGAGGTCGAATCGCTTAGCCATGATGGCCTTGCCGCGTTCGAACGTCGCCTTCTGTTCATCCGTCGCCGACGGGATGATTTCGCCCTGCGGCGCCGAGATGTTCTCCGCGATCATGCCGTCGCCGTTTGGTACGGGGCCGGTCGTCGGGCAACTCAGGCCGAGGCAGACGAATCCCAATGCAACAATCGTTAACGAGACAACGGATCGAGATTTCATTGTGCACTCCAAGCTGCGAGAGCGTGTGACGTTCTATGTGCTGTCGGTAAACGGCCTGCTACTGCGGGACGCAATAGTTGTTCACGCAATCCTGGGCGACACCGCAATTGGTCTCGTCCACACAGAGCCGTCTGGGGAACAGTGTCAGATAATACACTTGAGTTGCCGAAATTGCACTGTTATTCGCATCCTGCACTTTAATTGTCAGGATGACGTCGCGGGCGTCCAGGTAGTCCGGCGTGAAGAACATCTGGAATAGATACTGCGTCGTCTGGTTGATGCCACCGCCGATGTCTGTCAGCGTGATTGTGGACGTCGTGCGATTGATCGGGCTGCAGAGGTTGTCCACGCAGAACAGACCGATGTCGCAGTTCGGCGTCGTTGTGCAGTTCGCGCCGACGAAACTGATCGACCGCGTAACCTGGACCTGTGCATTGGGTGCGAATCCCTTCGTGCGAATGGTCAACCAAACATCGCTGAGCCCCTGGAAGCCCTGGCAGAACTGGAACAGTCCGCCGTTGACGAAGGGCTCGTAGGGCGTCGTGATGCAGCCGAATGCGCCGCCGCCGATGCCGACTTCGACATCGGGCGCGGATGTCGGCACGCACATACCGTTGTCGCACGTTTCGCCGAGGCCGCAGTCCGATTCGAAGTCACATCCGCAGCCGGGGATCGGCGTGAACTCGCAGACGCCGTTGACGCACGCATCCGCCGTGCAAGGGTCGCCGTCATCGCAGACGATCGGCGTATGGATGCAGGTTTCGACGCCGCACTGCTTGCCGAGGACCAGTGCGTCGATGAACAGGCGGATATCGCGGCCGTCGGTCGTGCCGCTGCCGTCCATGTCGCCGCGCGAGAGATTCCCGGGCGTTGCATTAACGCCGAGGAGCACATTAACGAACGGAGCAACGTCATTGGCGTCGTTAATGCAGTCGTCGTTGAAGTCGCCTTTGAGCGTGATAAGTCCGCAGGTGTCAATCGTACAGGGATCGCCGTCGTCGCAGTCGATCGGCGTAAAGACGCAGACGCCGTTTTCGCAGGTGTCGACCGTACACGGGCTGTCGTCGTCGCAGACCATCGGCGTGAAGACGCATTGTCCGTTATCGCACGTGTCGATGGTGCAGGGATCGCCGTCGTCGCAATCGCCGACGTCGAAGCAATCCGGCGCCGACATGCAGACGCCGTTGACGCAGATTTCGTTCGGCATGCAGATCGGCTCGTGGACGCAGACGCCGTTGTTGCACGAGTCGAAGGTGCAGGGATTCCCGTCGTCGCAGTTGCGCGGCGTATGCATGCAGACGCCGTTGACGCAGGTGTCGACAGTACAGGGATCGTTGTCACTGCAGTTGATCGGTGTGAACATGCACGTACCGTTGACACAGGTGTCCGTCGTGCACGGATTGTTGTCGTTGCAGGCCATCGGCGTATGAACGCAATTGCCGTTCTCACACGTGTCGATCGTGCAGGGATCACCGTCATCGCAGTCGATCGGCGTGAACACGCATTCGCCGTTCACGCATCGATCAATGGTGCAAGGATCATTGTCGTTACAGGCGGCGTCGGCGTCACACTCGTTCGATACGCCGACGGGCGGGACGGCCGCTGCCGGCGGATCTCCGAGAAATCGAATCAGGGCGACGCCGTGGAAGGGGGGCGAGAAGTTTCCGCCGACGGCGAAGTAGGTACCGGCGCCGTCGCCCCAGATTGCGTGAATGTCGAATCCCGTCGGTGACTGCTCGTCGATCGGCGCCGTGGCGCCGGGCTCGAATCGCCCGACGTATCCGCCGACGCCGCCGATGACGGCGAAATCCGGGTTGTCCATGAACGCGGCGTTCAGGCCCGCTCCGCCCGGCTTGAGCGTCGACCAATTGGCGCCGTCAAAGCTGGCGATGCGCGCCGTCGCGCGTCCGCCGACGGCGACGATGTTCGACTCACTCGTTCCCCAGAGGGAGACGAAGTCGTCGTCGGCATTTGGGCCGGCGGGCACTTGTTTCCACTGGCTTCCGTCGTGTTGGATAATGAGGCCGTTTTCCCCGACGGCGTAGATTTTCGAGCCGATGCCCCAGACTTTGAAGATCGACGTCGCGGCGCGATCATTCGCAGGGACGGGAACGGGCGTGAATGTCTGTCCGTCGTAGTGCAGCAGGACCGGATCGCCGCTGCCGACGGTTCCGCCGACGACCCACAGGTCGTTGGTCGCGCGGCCCCAAACGCCCCAGAGTTCCTCTTTGGTACCCGTCGTCAGCTTCTTCCAGCTCTTGCCGTCGTAATGCACGGCGCTCCCGTTGAGGCCGACGGAATACACGTCGTTGGGCCCGAAACCGAACACCCATACGAGCAATCCCACGCTCGGGACGTCCATGGCTCGCCAAGTGGTGCCATCGAAGTGATAGATTTCGCCCTGGGACGTCCGACCGCCGACAACGAAGACGTCGCTCGGCCCGGATCCCCACACGGACGACAACGCGCCGACATTGGAGGCGTCGAATGCAAGGGCCCAGGTACCGTTCGCCGGATCGGGCGTCGGATTGCCGCTCGGACCTGTATTCGTGTTGGTGTTGTTATCCGGCGGCATCATCGTGCCGTCAGTCGGGCATTCCATTGCGAGCGAGGCAGTCAGCAACGAGGCGATCGCGATGAGACGGACGAAGCGTCGACGGATGTAGTGTTTCATGATGAACCTGACAGGGGTCGCGGCTGTGCGCGCAATCGCGTCCGGCCAGTCGCCGGTCAGCGAAATCACGACTATGGACAGATGGACGAGCCGTACTTCCCCTTCGTTGCGAGCCATTATCGGCTCGCTCCCTACTCTTCGGGATCGATTCGAGGCCAAATCCTCAACCGTATACAATACCCCATCGGGTGGTACGGATTCAAACTGCATTCGCGAATCGCGACGCGTGCTGTCGGGAAATTGGGGCGGGCCGATTTCGGGTTCATTCCCGGATGATCCCGGTGACTATACGTCGGAGCCGTCCGAGAATTCGCACGATTGCCGCTATTCGGCGCGAAGATCCGTCATGCGCCGGACCAGTTCATGGGCGGTCCGCTCATCCGCGGCCTCGCTGATCACGCGGGCGATCGGCTCGGTATTGGAGGGTCGCAAATGCACCCAACCCTCGGGCCAGTCGATCCGGATGCCGTCCGTGTCATTGATCCTGCCGCCCGGATTGGCGCGGACGCGGTCCAGCCAAGCGTCGATCTCGTCGCGCGGCATGTCGAATTTCTGCTTAATCATCACGTAATGCGGAATGGCGTCCACGATCCTGTCGAGGGACTTGTTTTCCGAGGCAAGCAGGTCGAGAACGATGCCCATCCCTGCAAAACTGTCCCGGACACAGACAACGCGCGGGTCGATTACGCCGCCATTGCCCTCACCGCCCATGATGCAGCCGTCGTTCAAGATCGCATGGGCGACGTTGGCTTCGCCGACCGCCGTCCGAACGACGCGAGCGCCGTTGCCGATCGACGCGGCGATGTCGTCAACCATGCGGGACGTCGACAGGTTGACGGCGACGGCCCCTGGCTCTTTTGAAAGGCGATGTTTCGCTGTCAGCGCGACGGTGAATTCTTCGCCGATGTAACGCCCGAGGTTATCGACCACGGCGAGTCGATCCGCGTCGGGATCCTGCGCGAAGCCGAGCTGCGCCCCGTGCTTTCGGACGGCGTCGCACAGGCCCGTCAGATTCTCTCTCGTCGGCTCCGGCGTGTGCGCAAATCGGCCGGTCGGTTCGGCATTGAGATGAACGACTTCGCAGCCCAGTGCGTCGAGCAGTTGGCGGCCGCCCGGACCGCCCGCGCCGTTGACGCTGTCGAGCACGACTTTGAATCGATGCCGACGAATCGCCTCGACGTCGACGATTCGGAGTACGCGCTCGATGTGTTTGACGTGCGTCGTGTCGTCGCGGTGCATTCGGCCGACGGATTCGGCGTCCTTCAGTGCGAACGCGTTTTGTCGGTAAACCTCGAAGATCTTCTCGGCGTCGGCCGGCGGTGGGGCGAATCCCCGGCTCGTGAGAAATTTGATGCCATTCCAGGGCGTCGGGTTGTGGCTGGCAGTCAATACGATGCCGCCGGCCGCCGCGTGTTCTCCGATCATCAGCGCGACGCCCGGCGTTGTAACGATGTCGAGCGTGACGACGTCGCAGCCAGTTGCCAGGAGACCGGCGACGATGGCGTGCTGGAGCATCGGTCCGCTGGGCCTGGAATCGCGACCGACAACGACTTTGCCGCCACCGATGAAGGTGCCGAATGCCGCACCCAGATCGGTCGCCAATCGGGGCGTCATGGTCTGGCCGACGATGCCGCGGACGCCTGAAACACTCATTATCAAGGTCATTTTCAAATCCTGTCTGGGTTTCGTTTGTCGCAGTGGCGCGACAGTTGGGTCTCGGTGCTGCGGGTTGAATGACTCGTGCGTTCGTGAGCGCCGGGCCTGCGATGCCCGTCGATGATCGGTCCCATTCGGACTCGACGCAACCGGCAATCAGGCGCCGCGGGCCTTGTCGATGTCGGTCCGAACCGGGGCGGGCAAGGGCAGCGAATCGACTTCCGGGATCGATGCGATGGCGGACAGTGTCGTCTCGTAGGCCGTCGTCGAGTCGGCCATCGTGTCGACGTAGAGTCGCCGTCGGCCCGCGAGGATGGCAAGGCCGCCGCCTTCGCCGCCCATGGGGACTTTTTCGACGCTGATGCCGAGTTCCCTGGCTGCATCAATCAGGGCGTCGAGTCGCTGCGGGATGGTCATAGATCAATTTCCGTTTTTGCAAATCCCCTGTCTCGACGATTCCGCCGAGGCAGTACAATATGCGGAAGCGAACATGTTGGACAAGGACCGATCGAACATCACGGAGGATGTCGGCGGCGGCGACGGGCCGCTGGTCGGCGACGTTGCACTGGGCCGCAAGCTCGGTCTGCTCGAGGCGCAGTTCTCATTGCTGAGCGACCAGGTTCGCGAATTGCAGCGACTCGCATCCCTCGGGACGATGTCGGCAGTCGTCGCCCACGAAATCAACAATCTGCTGACGCCGATGATCTCGTACGGTCAATTCGCCGCCGGGCAAAGCAATCCGGACGTCTGGCGAAAGGCCGTCGATCGGGCCAACGACAGTGCGGTCCGACTGCGGGCGCTGTGCAATGGAATTCTCGGTATTGCCTCAAACGTGCGAACGCATCCGAGCGTCAGCGCGATCAAGCCTCTTTTAGAGGAAACGCTATATGCACTGGGGCGCGACTGGAAGAAGGACAAGATCGATGCGGCGTGCGAGGCCGAAGATTCGCTTGTTGCCTGTTTCGACACCGGCGCGATGCGTCAGGTGCTGTTCAATCTCAGCATCAATGCGCGACAGGCCATGATGGGACGCGGCGGACGTCTTCGATTGAGGGCCGAGGCGCATCATGGCGGACGGGTCCGCCTCAGTGTGAGCGATACGGGCATGGGGATTCCGCCGGAGAATCTTCCCCGCATTTTCGAGCCGTTCTTCACAACGAAGCGCCGCGAAACACGATCGGATTCGGGCGGCGTCGGGCTCGGGCTTTACGTCTGTCGATGTCTCGTCGAGGAACAGGGTGGTTCGATCGCCGTGGAGAGCCGCGTCGGCGAGGGGACGACGTTTTTGATCGAGCTGCCGGGCGCAGCGTCTAACGCGTAAAGGCGATGCCGAGTCGATATCCGTCTTCCCACGTATCGCATGCGCGAACGACGCCGGTGGTCTTCGGCGATCCCGGCAAGTCAGTGAATCGAAGCAGGATTTCGCGCCCCGGGCGAATCTCAATCGGGATAACGCATCCGACACCGCCGATCGACACGTCGATCGCCCGGGCCGGCACTTCGACGTCATCCACCATGACAGTCATGTGATCGTCAGAGACTTTTCGCGGGTGTTTCCTCGTGTCCATGATCGGCTTGTCGAGGGGGGCGCGGCGATGCAGTGCCGCAACCAGTTCCCTGCCGACCATGATTCGCGGATTCGGCGCTGTCGGAACCGTCACGTTGTTGATCGAGTCCGGCGCGGACTCAACGTCGAGTACACCGAAGTACCTGGCGCCGCAGCCGGAGCATTGCCAGCTGGAGCCGACTTCGCCCGGCATCGCCAGCCGAATGGGCAATGGCAATCTGCAGTTGTCACAGGCGATGAGTAGTGCGCGTAGTTCGGTTCTCACAACCAGTCCCTGAAAATGATATTCCTCGTGCCGAAGTCGGCGACACGTACATGCCTCATCGGCTGCCAATGTCTCACGGATCAGTCTCGATCGCTCGTTCCGACCATGTGAGGCAGCGCGTGCGATCGGCGTCCGATAGTCTGCGGGGGGCGATGCCGTCATCGTGCCGCCGAGCACGCGATAGGTTCATCGCATTGGATCGCGATGGCGCTCTCGCATTGCGGCAAGCCGGGTCAAATCCAGAGGAACGACATGCGATTGTCGCGTCTATGCCTGCAAGCGGGAGCAGCGCCGCGTACGCAACTCCAGACTGATGTGCATTCGGGCAGGCGTCAGGCAGGCGTGGTCGCTCGTCCGGCGTTTTGCGGACTATGACGCGATGGACGGCGCGCGGCGTCACGCCTCAGCTTTCCATGAAGTGCGAACAATTCGCGAAATGCCTTGAGGATTACGCGGAAGTTCGCGCCGGTCTGTTCGCCGGCGGTGCGAGGATAGTGATGTACGCCGACTTCATCGATCGACAGGCCTCGGTACGTCGCCCTTGCAAGCAACTCCGTGCTGATCATCGCGCCGTCGCTCTCGAGAGTCACGTCGTCGAGCAGACGTCGTGGAATGAGTTTGAATGCACAGTCGATGTCGCGAACGCGGATTCCGAACAGGGCTCTGACGAGCGTGCCCCAGCAGAACGCGTTCAACCTGCGCGGCAGCGGGTCGGCCCGATGCATTCGATATCCGACGGCCATATCGCAGTTGGCGAGCAGAGCGATCAGCTTCGGCAGTTCGGCGAGGTCGAATTGGCCGTCGCCGTCGCTGAAGAACACCCAGTCCATTCGCGATTCGTCGAATCCTCGTCGAACAGCGCCGCCATAACCGCGATTCGGTCGGTTATGAACCGCACGGATTTCGGGGTGTTTCGCGGCGAGTCGATCCGCGATGGCGCCCGTTGCGTCGCGGCTGCCGTCATTGACGAGAATGATCTCGAATCGTTCAGCAATCGTCGGCGCGATCCGCAGAGCCGACTGTGCGACGCGCTGAATGTTGGCCTCCTCGTTGTAGAACGGGAAGAAAATGGAAATCGACGAGAGCTTGGTTTGCGTCGGCATCTGATCGTCCTCTGGTGCGTCGGCGTTGCCGAGGCGGTGTCCGAATTCGGTTTTCAACCTTGTCGCGCAGATTCCCATGCATCGTGCGTGCCACGCCGACACACGACTGCCCGATCTCCGTTGTTGATTGATGTTTCTCAGGGACGACGTTGGATTTGTGGTGCGTCGGCGCGTTTGCCCACATCCGGGCGCCGGCAATTCGCAATGTGGTGTCGTCACGACTCAACCCGCCGAGTCGTCAATTCGGGAGAATTCGCACATCGGCCATGTGTGTTCGTGCACAAGCGGTCGAAAGTTGACTCGAATCGCGTTCGGCTTTCGCGCCGACTGCGCAAGCCGCCTGGCGTGTGCGCGGCGTGAACGTCCGCACAGGACCGTGTGCAGGCAATGCTTGCTGATCTGCACAGACTTGAGGATCCGCATCGGTCGTCGGGCAAAGTCGAATTCTTAAGTCCATGTCGAATATCCAGTTAGCGTCGTCGCCGGCGACCACTGAAAAAGAGTGGTATGCGAAATGCTGATGTACGGCGTCGTCGGGCCGAGTGCACTCGGCAACGACTCGAACTTTGAACGACAGCAATTTCGCACAGAACTCAAACACGGAGGCAACTCAGATGAATCTCACCAAACCCCACAAGGTCGTGCTCGCACTGGCCGGCATCTGGATGGCAGCGTTCGCCGTACACGCGGGATGCGAGTCATCCCCCGGTCTCGACGCCCTTTCAGGTGTCGGCGCATTCCGAAGCGACGTTCTCATCGACGCACAATTCGCGCGGGCCCCGATGTTCGTGGCGCCGAATTCCCTGACGCAGCGCACCAACTACATCGACGTGTCGGCCGAGGTTCCGGTGGACGGCGAGACCGTCCATTTCGAGCTGCCGATGGACAGCATCGCGTTCGAGGCGGACGCGATCGACGCGGGCGTGAACGGCGACGTGGAGATCGAATTGGTGGTTTCGTCGGCCGACAGCCGATCGGCGCCGATTCGCAAGTCCGTTGCGACGGTTCGCCTGCAGCGCGACGTAACGGGTAATCTCCAAGTGGTCCGCGCTGAGAGCCCGGCGCTCGGACGCGACATCGTTTCGCTGCTGAGCGGCGGCGAAGTCGCTGTGAACGTTGTCGTCAAGAGCGACTTGTTCGGCACCACGTTTGTCGACGGAACGAAGATCCGCGTCGGATTCGGTCGATTGCCCGGCAATGGCAATGACAATACGGGCAACGACAACTCGACCGGCAATAAGAACGACAACACGGGCGACGATGCCGGTAACGACAATGCCGGCGGGAATACAAATGACAACGCAGGTGACGATTCGGGCAACGACAACGCCGGCGACGATTTCGGCGACGACGATTCTGCCGGCAACATGAACGACAACGCGGGTGACGACTCCGGCAATGACAACACGGCCGGCAACACGAACGGCAACACTGGCGATGACGCGGGCAACGACAACGCCGGTGACGATTCAGGCAACGACAATACGGATGACAATTCGAACGGCAATACCGGCGACGACTCGGGCAATGACAACACAGCCGGCAATACGAATGACAACACCGGTGATGATACGGGCAACGATAACACGGCCGGGAACACGAACGACAACGCCGGCGACGATTCTGGCAATGACAACACGGCCGGCAATTCGAACGACAATACCGGCGACGACAACGGCAATGACAACACCGGCGACAACGGCAACGACAATTCGTCGGCCGGTCTCTGCTCGGATGGTTCGCTCCAGGTTCGCGCCGACGTGGACGGTCCCGGCGGTATCGAAGTGGACGCCCGCTACAGCGAAAACGGACCGGATTGCAAGCGATTCCGCCTGAAGATCGATGGCTTTGCGACGGGTTGGTACGACGTCTTCGTGAACGACGTGTTCGTCGGTGAAATCTTCGCGGACAGCGACGACGGCGAAGGCGAGATCCGGCTTGAGACCGACAACGGCAACTTCCCGGCGGGTTTCCCGGCCGTCGCGGCGGGGGACGTCGTCAGCGTGGGTGACGTCATCGACGTCGTCCTGCAGACGCACTGTTCCGAGGCCTTCTTCTGCAGCAACAGCAACGGCAACGACAACACCGGTGGTAACACGAACGACAATGGCGCCGGCAACACGAATGACAACGGCGCCGGCAACACAAACGACAACGGCGCCTGATCGCCCTCGGACTTTAGACTTGTGGCTCGCCCTGACCGCGGAGTGATGTGCTGCGGGGTACGTTGAGATCGGCGGCCTGTCGCCAATGGCGTGACGGGCCGCCGATTTCCATTTTCGCCGCGAGGATGGGGCAGTTCGCCGGGCGTCGGTGCCGCAAAGTCGAGAGCTTCCATCGAAGGAATTCGGAAGTCGGTTAGACTATCGCGGCACGGCATTGGAACCGGTGTGCGTTTGAAGGTGTTCGTCGGAGAGATCGGTATGACGCAGGGACATGTCGCTGGCGAGAACTGCCTGTTAACGGCGCGGGCGCCCGGTTACGACTGCATCGTTCGACGAACTGCGAAGGCGCTATTGGTCTACGCTCTCGCATTCGCATTCGGTTTCTTCGTCATGCTCTATTTCGCGTCGGCGCCGAAGCGGTTCAGCGACGGGACGCAGGCGATCGGCGTGTCCGGGAACGACTCGTTCTACCACATCAAGATGGCGTCGATGCTGCCGGAAGTCGGTCTCGTCGATAAGTTCCCGTGGCTGCAATACGCCTACTTTCGCGAGCCGGGACCGCACGGCGATGAGTTCGTCAGCCATCACTACGGATTTCATGTTCTTCTGTTGCCGTTTGTGAAGGTTTCGGAGTGGTTGACGGGCGAGCCGCTCAGCGGAGGCCGCTGGGCCGTCAGCGCATTCTTCGGCGTGAATGTGATGTTGTTCTTCGCCATCCTGCGGACAGCGCGCGTGCCGTGGGCGTGGGTCTGGCTGTTGCTCTTCATGCTCCTGCCGTTCCAGTTCTTCATGAGACACGCGTATGTGCGCGCGATCGGTCCATCGCTGATCTGCATGCTGCTGCTCGTGCTGTTCGTCATACAGCGTCGGGCGCTGGCCGTGGCGATCGTCGCTGCGTTGAGCAATCACGTGTACCTCGGGTCGATTATGTACACGCCCGTCATCATCGGCGCGTTTGCCGCGGCGTGCGTGGTGGATCGGGGCGGATGGGCGAAATTCCCATGGCAAATCGTGATCGCCGCCGTCATCGGTTGGGCCGTCGGGGCCGTCACGTATCCGTATATGGGCGGGATGTTCGAGTTTCTGAAGTTGCAGGTCTTCGGCACGGGGCTCGCGCCGGATATCGAAGTGGGGCGCGAATGGAAGCCCTACGAAGGCGTCTGGTGGTTCGCGACGACGCTGGCCGGGCCGCTGCTATTGATTTTTGCAGGCGCTGCGATTGTTCGATTCCGACTGGGACCGCGGCTCGATGCCGACGAGATGTTCCTGCTTCTGTTGAATTTCGGTTTCCTGGTGCTGACGCTGAAGGCGCGTCGATTCGTCGAGTATTGGCCGGCGTTCGCGATCCTGAGTGCCGCGCTAATGGCGCGAACGATTATTCCGTTGCTGACGACGGAGAGGCTGGAGGAGAAGGAACCAGCATCGACAGATGACGATGGGGCCTCGGGAGAACTGTTCGATTACCTGTGGCTGGGCGGCATGTTCGTTACCGCAGTGGCGATCCTGGGGCGCGGCGTGATCTTGCTGGTGAGAAACGCGGAAACGTGGAAGCTGGCGGAGGGGTGGCCGCTTGCGATTGCGGGCGCATCGCTGCTCGTTCTCACGATTCTCTTTGGAGCTGAGTCAGATTCGACGTCAACGCAAACGAGAGTCGCCGGGGCCGTCGCTCGATCGATCCTATGTCTGGCAGGTATGGCATTGATAGCGCTGATCGGCTTCAAGACCAACAATTGGCAGAGCATCCGAGAAGGTTCCCAGCTTCGATTCGACCTGCCCGAAGTTCGCAAAATGATGGCGTTTCTCAAGGCGGATTCCAAACCCGGCGCCGTTATTTTCACGACGGATTGGGACGATTTCCCGCTGTTTTTCTATCACAACAGCTACGACTACTACGTCGTCGGTCTCGATCCGAAATTCACACACGCGCGTCGGCCCGATCTGTGGGAGCGATACGTCAAGATCACGCGGGCCCAGGCGCCGGCCAAGGTCTCGGTCAATCGAGTCGATGACGAGGGGAAGAAGTTCACAGATCGCATCGATGTGAAGGTGTCGGATATCCGCGACGAATTCCGTGCCGACTACGTCATTACGGATAGCGACCACTCGGGACTGGCGGGGCAGCTCAGCCGGGAGAAAGACCTCGCGGAGCTCGTCTATCCGTGCAGGGAATACTCGAAGTGCCGCAATTCCCCATACCTCGTGTTCCGCATTCATTCGGCGGGAGTCTCCAGCGAAGCCCCAGTCGGGCCCGACGCGGCATCGCGACCGGCCGACTAGTGTCGCTCCGTGATTGATCGATTCTCGTTTCGGGGAGTGCGGGCGTCTCGCCCGCACGAATCGCGGGTACGGCCCTTTGATACTCTGACGAGTTATCCGTCTCGCCCGCACGAATCTCGGGTACGACCCTTTGATACTCTGACGAGTTATCCGTCTTGCGGGCACGAATCTCGGGTACGACCCTTTGATACTCTGACGAGTTATCCGTCTTGCGGGCGAGACGCCCGCACTCCCCTCACTGCGACCCTGAGTCCTTGAGACAGGTCACGAGCGATTGAGCGTTCAGCTTGGCGCCAGACCGCCCCTCGCTGTCCTCTCGGGGCGGTGGGTTCTGGCATTCCAATTGCTCAATATTCACCGTCGATATTATCGCGTTTGGTTCGTAAGCGACTAAAAACAAGAAGGTTAGGTGTTTGTGGATCGGGATTTCTCGACATGTTTCGCGTACAATGGCCCCTGGAATTGTGTGTCATCGCACACCGGGGCTGTGTGTGCGAGCACACATGGTTGTGAGCACGCAACGGCGAGGGAGGTCTGATGTCCCGGTTCCGCTGGTACCACTATTACTTTTTGCTCGCGTTTTTTGACGTGGTTGTGATCGTGCTGAGCCTGCGACTTCACCAGCAAGCGGTCGATCACGTTCAGGAGCTGCTGGACGCCCAGACGCGCCTCGATACGGAGGCGAAGATGCTCCAGAGCGCGCAAAAGGCGGTCATGGAACTGAACGCCCCCGGCAATGATCTCTTCGGCCGGCCCACTCGCGAGGAATTCGACAAGCAGCGACGACGCTTCGACGCGGCCGATCGCTACATGACGCAGGTGCTGGCGCAAATTCGAGATCTGTCGCTCGATGAAACGCGAATCGCGCTGCATGTGGACGGGATGAAAGCCAAAGCGCGCGAGCTGTTCAGTATTTTCCAGCCGCTTGCGATGGGCGACGCCTCGAAATCCGCCGACGTCGTGTCCGTCTCGGCGGGGCCCGTCATGCGTGACATGGACAATGCGCAGCACGAAGCGCTGCACGCCATCGCATCGCTTTCAAACGCCAACTCGGAACGTCGACGCCATCTGATCGAACAGCAGCAGGTCGATCTCAGCGATCAGTTCCGCAAGCAGAGTTTCATCATCGCCGGCGTGCTGATCATCCTTGTCGGCGTCCTTTTCTTCGGAAGACAACTTCAGGAGGCGGACAAGGCGTTGACGCTTGAGCGAGAACGCGTCAAGGAAGCAAGGCGCGAGCGACTCGCGGCGATCGGCGAACTGTGTTCGTCCGTCGCGCATGGGATACGCAATCCGCTCGCCGCGATACGCAGCTCGGCGCAGCTCGCGCTCGAACTCGGCCAACTCGACGGCGGCACGCGCGAACGCATCCAGGACATTCTCGACGAGGGTCGTCGCCTCGGAGATCGCGTGACGGGCCTGCTCTCCATCGCCCGCGTGAATGCGGACTCGTTCGGCGAGATCGATCTGACGAATGTCGTCAATGTCGGCATCAAGGGGCTGCTCCCGGAAATCGAACGCCAAGGTCTGACGCTGGAAACCGAGATCAGCGACGAGCCCGTGCTCGTCAGCGGCGATCGACCGCGGCTTGAACAATGCGTCGTCGAGTATCTCTCGAATGCGATGGAACACAGCCCGGCAGGCGGAACGATTCGCGTGAGCTGCGGCATCGAGGCGGACTCGGCCGTGATTGCGGTGGAAGATGAGGGACCGGGCGTGCCGAAGGCCGTCCGCGAGCGCGTGTTTGATCTGTTCTTTACGACGAAGCCCGCGGGAACGGGCATCGGTCTCGCGACAGTCATGCGCATCGCCAAGCTGCACGGCGGCGACGCGGGGCTGGACGATGTATCGGCCGGCGGGGCGAGATTCACATTCAAGATCCCAACGTTGACGGCAGCGGCGCGAAATCGCGCTGATCGCGGCATATCCCGAGGCAATGCCGCGGCATAGATCATTGCAGGAGTAATTCGATGTCCAAGGTGTTTGTGGTTGAAGATGAACTGGTGCTTGCCAAGAACGTGTGCGACAAGCTTCGCGCGCATGGCCATAAGGCCGAGATGCGGCACAACTGCGCGGACGCACTGTCGGCTGTCGCGGCCATCATTCCGGACGTCATCCTGCTCGACATCCGACTTCCCGACGGCGACGGCCTCGAGCTGTTGCCGAAGCTTCGCGAAGAGGCGCCGTCGGCCCGCGTCATCGTCATGACGGCGCATGGCAACGAGCGAATCGCCGTCGATGCGATGAAGGCGGGGGCGTTCGAGTATCTCACGAAGCCCGTCGACCTCGATGAACTCAAGCTCGTCGTTGATCGCGCGCTCGATCAGAGGCAGGTGGCCGACAATCTGGACTTTCTGCGAAAGCAGGAGGAAAGCACGAGCGGTCTCGATCGGATCCTCGGGAACTCGCCGGCCATCTCGCAGATCAAGGAGACGATCACGCGACTGACTCGAACGAATGTGCTTGCTCTGCCCGATCCGCCGACGGTCCTCATCACCGGAGAAACAGGCACCGGCAAGGACCTCGCCGCGCGGGCACTGCATTACGACGGCCCGCGGCGCAAGCGGCCGTTCATTCAGGTGAACTGCACCGCGTTGCCGGCGACGTTGTTCGAAAGCGAGCTGTTCGGCCACGTCAAAGGGGCATTCACCAGCGCGACGGGCTCGAAGCGCGGCCTGTTTGAAGTCGCCGAAGGCGGCACGATCTTCCTCGACGAGATCGGGCATCTCGATCTGGAAATGCAGGCGAAGCTGTTGCATGCGATCGAACATCGGGAGATCCGACCCGTCGGCGCGACGGAACTTCGCCCGATCAACGTCCATATCGTCGCCGCGACCAATCGGGACTTGAATGAAGCCGTCGAGGCGGACGAGTTTCGCCGCGATCTCTACCATCGCCTTCGCGTCGTGCAGTTGCATCTTCCGCCCCTGCGGGCGCGCGGTGACGACGTGTTGATTCTCGCTCGGCATTTTCTTGCGCGACACTGCGAGCGATTCGGTATGCCCCAGAAGCGATTCAGCGAGGACGCGATGGATCGCGTTCGATCACATTCCTGGCGAGGCAACATCCGGGAATTAAGTCACGTCATCGAGAGCGGCATCCTGCATTCCGACGGCGATGAGATCGGCGCGTCGCAGATTCCCGTTTCCGTGGATTCGCTGGATCGCGATCAATTGGGGATGGACTCGGGCGATCTCACGCTCGGGATCGGCGACGGCCAGTTCATCCGATTGGACTTCGATGGATCCTGTCCGACGCTGGAGGAAGTGGAACACATCATTCTGTCCGCGGCCTATGAACATACCGGCGGAAACCTGAGTCGTGCGGCGAGAATCCTCGGCATCACGCGCGAGGCGTTGCGGTATCGCCTGAACCGGGCATCGGAGAAGGCGCAGTGACGAGGGGGGCCTGGCCAATTTCCGCGTTTCTTGCGGTCTGCTTCGCCGCGATCGTCGCGAGCGACGTCGCCGCGGCGCCCGTTGTGTTCAGCGATGACGAGGGCGACGCAGTCGTTCGCCGTACCGACAACGACGGCGACGGTCCGTTCGATCCTGAGGTCCAGGCGATGCCCGATCTCCTGGAGATTCGTGTCGACAGTTTCGCTCCGGCGATGCCGCACATCAATCCATTTGTCGGAATGAGCGATGCCGCTGGCTTGTTCGTTCGAATCGACCTCGTATTCGCCGGGCTCGTCAATCCGCCGGGTCCCGTCGGTCTCGACGATCATTGGCCCACCTACGAGCCCGACAAGTATGGCCCGAACCCCGTCGTCGGCTATATCGAATTTGATATGGACGGGAACGAGGACACGGGCGGCGAAGATCAGTATCCGGAGTTGCGATACCTCGCGAACGTTGCGCGATTCGGCGGACTGCCGAGCGAACCGCGGTTTGCGGATCGCGCAGCCGACGGTTGCGATGCATTCGACGGCAATGTCACGACGGCGCCGTACTACGAGGCGAGCGGCGAGGAGTTTCATTTCGTTCTGCTGGGTGAGGAAATTGAGCAATACAGCGTCGTGACTGAGGCGGTCGCCGGCAATCCGGCGTTGTTCGAAGCCGGCGAAATCTGGTGGATTGACGGGGACTTCTTCCACAAGGCGCACGCCTACGACGATTTCGCGACGTTGTGCGGATCCGGCGGCGGCGATTATAAGCCGGAAGTCACGATTCAGTTCGCGCACGACTCGCAGATCGATCGGACGACAGTGACGCTGGTCTTTCCGAAAACGAACGAAGGCTCGGCTCGGCTGATCAGCCCGTCCACGAATGTGCAGAGCCAGGACGGCTGTGACAACAATCAATTCTCGATTCAGGAAGTCCTGCTGGATCTGCATTTCGGCGCTCTGTTCGCGGACTCGTTCACGCGGATGCTCCCTTCGTTTCGATTCATTGCCGAATGGGAAAATCAAGGGACTGAGACGTTCGATACGTTTCTCGATCCATCCACGTGGCGCGTTCAGGCGCTCGTCGGAACCGCCTATCTGCCCGATCAAGTGGACGACGACGAGTTCATCTGGACGGATGTGTATCCGAATCCGACGTTCGGCGACATGAACGCCGACGGTGTTTATGACGCGGCCGACGAGTCTTACATTCTCGAATACATCGCGGAATACGACGGCGGCGTTGGGCATGACAACGACGGCGACGGAATGAACCAGAGTGTGATGCTCATCGACTGGGGGCGTTGCTTCAGCGTCTGCGACGTCAACTATGACGGCTTCGTCAACTTGCTCGACATCGGCGACAGCGGACTCGTCGGAGACATGAATCTCGATGGCTTGGTCGATGGCCGAGACATCGGTCCGTTTGTTCTCGCATTGACGGATCCGGCGGCATATTCGAGCCAGTATCCGAGTGCAAACGCGAATGTGATCGGCGACACGAATGACGATGGGGCGTTTGATCTGGTCGACGTCACCGGCATGCTGAACCTCCTGTTGGGCCCTCAAGTGGAGCCCTTGAAAGGCGACATGAACGGCGACAATGAAGTGACGATTGACGACGTGATCCCGTTCTGCCTGGCCTTGACCGATCCTGCTGTGTATCAGAGCACACATGGGGTCGATCCAACTGCGCGAGGCGACTGCAACGGGGACGGCGTATTGGATGCGCGCGATATCGCACACTTCGCGAATCGCCTTGTCGTTCCATGATTTTTTGCGTGCATGTTGCCCGGCGACCTGGTATCATTTCGGACTGTTGCGACCCGAACTTTCAGAGGGGCGGACTTGAAAAGAGACATGTGTCAAAATTCGACGAACGCTAGCCGGCGCGCCCTGACGTTGATCGAATTGCTCGTCACGATCAGCATCATTGCGTTGTTGATCGCGATCCTGATGCCCGCCCTGAGCGCAGGCCGCGGCGCCGCGCAGGATCTCGAGTGCAAGACGCGCATGCGCAGCGTGACGACCGAGTTCCTGATGTTCGCGGATCCGACGGCCGGTGTTCCGCGTGGTGACAGCGACGCCTTCGGTCCCAACGTTTTCCGCATCGAAGATTTTCAGGAACGAATGTACGGAATCGACGAATTCTGGTCGGGCGGCGATCGTGATCGCGCGGCGCTGTCGTCTTCGGAGTCGTCGATGATGTGTCCGTCCGCCAGGGGTTCGCTGGAACGCCGAAGCGGGATACCTTGCAGTTCCGGCGCGATCGGTCCGCAGGAGAATGTCAGCACCGGCTTCAACATGAGGCTGGAAGAAAAGTGGGTGTACGTTCCACAGATCGATCGCAACATTCGCCAGCGGATCAATCTGACGTCGAAGATTCTCAGCCGGCCTGACGTGCCGCTCGTGTTCGACCTGGACGGCAAATCGGCGACTGAGCTCGGCCAGATTCCCTACTATTCCGCGCCTCCGGTCCTCAGCGACAAGATCACGGATATGTATGAAGACGGGAATTTCTGGTATCCGGCATTGCGGCACAATCGGCGAATGAACGTCGGGTTCATCGGCGGTCATGTCCTGTCGTCCACGGAACCTGCGACCGAGCCGTTCTGGCGATGGTCGTACGTTCCGGAGTAATGGCGAACCTGTCTCCCGCTGTTGCGTTTCACTTGGTTATTCCTCCCTTTGCGATCCGCGTGTTCGGCGCACTCCCAACACTTAGTTTCAGTGCCAGTTCTTAGCGCGCTGTTGCCGGCGCGAATCGGCGAACGAATTCATCGAGGCCATCCACCCGGAAAAACTTAAACCAAATGGTTTGACAACTGATGCTGCGTCGGTATATTAAACCATATGGTTTTAGATCCGTCCGCACAGCTGAATGACGTTTTTCACGCACTGGCGCATCCCGCCCGCAGGGAGATTCTCCGTCGGCTGTTCGACGGGGAGCAAAACCTGAGCGAGTTGTCCGCCCCGTTGAAGATGTCGTTTCCCGCGGCCTCCAAACACGTGCGTGTTCTGGAGAAGGCGAAGCTCGTGCGACGCCGCATCGAGGGCCGATCGCATCTGTGTCGAATTGACGCCAAGCCGCTCGGTAAGGCGAATGACTGGTTGGAAGGCTATCGAAGGCTATGGGAAGAGAGTTTCCAACGTCTCGATGCCGTCCTGGAAGAAATGAAGGCTCAGGAGAAGAAGCATGGCCGGCGAAGGTAACCCGAACGCGTCCACAGCCGATCGCGAGATCGTCATCACGCGAACGTTTGACGCACCTCCAGAACTCGTCTGGCGCGCCTGGACGGATCCGACACAGGTCGCGATGTGGTGGGGACCGAACGGCTTCACGACGACGACGCACTCCTTCGATCTGCGCGTCGGCGGTGAATGGCGCTTCGACATGCACGGGCCCGACGGTCGAGACTACCCGAATCGCATCACTTTCGATGAAATCGACGAACCCAATCGGCTTGTCTATTCCACGAGCGACGACGCCGAAGTCGCACCTATCTCGTTCCAGTCGATTGTGACATTTGAGCGGCAGGCCGAGCAGACAAAACTCACGATGCGCATGACCTTTCCGACGACCGAGGCACGGGAGCGTGTCGTCCGCGAATTCGGTGCCGTCGAAGGCGGCATCCAACACGTCGGTCGTCTCGCGGAGCACCTCTCGAAGGAGAAAAAGCAGCGCGCTGTTCTGACGATCGCGCTGCCGAGCGAACGCGAGATCATAATGGTTCGCACCTTCGACGCGACTCGACAGCAGGTCTGGGATGCAAACACGAAACCGGAGCTGTTCAAGCAATGGCTCACGGGGCCGCCCGGATGGTCGTGGATCGGCTGCGAGAACGACTTGCGCGTCGGCGGGAAATTCCGCTGGGCATGGCGTGGTCCCGATGCCGTCGAGATGGCGATGAGCGGCGAGTATCGTGAGGTTGTTCCAAACGAGCGTATCGTGCGAACAGAGACGTTCGAATTCGGATGCGCGCCGCAAGCCGGCGAACAGCTGGCGACGCTGACGCTCGCGGAAGGCGGCGCGAAGACTGTGTTGACGATACACCTGCTTTATCCATCGATGGAAGCGCGCGACGGCACGATTGCATCGGGTATGGAACACGGCGTCGCCGCCGGCTACGAACGGCTGGACGCCCTGTTCGCGGCATCGGCGTGACTCAAAGGATGGAGGGAGGCGGCTTGGCGACCAGAAAGAAAGTCGTGAAGAAGACGCCGGCGACATCGGGTCCTCGGGCGCGAGCGTCGTCGGGGAAGGGCGTCGTGTCGAAGGCCGGGGCGCCTTCGACACGGGGGACGCCGGCGTCGGAGGATGTCGACGCGTTTATGCGCGAGCTCGATCATCCACTCAAGAAAGAGATCGAGGCGATTCGGCGGATCATTCTCGGCGCGAGTTCGACGATTGGAGAAGGGATCAAGTGGAAGGCGCCGAGTTTTCGCACGACGGACGACTTCGCGACAGTGAATCTCCGGTCGACGGACTGCGTGCAAGTGATTTTTCACACGGGCGCAAAGGTCAAGTCGTATGCGAAGACGGGCATCGAGATCGACGATCCGGCGAATCTGCTGTCGTGGCTGGCCAAAGATCGGGCGATGATGACACTGGCCGACGCCCAGGTCCTGCGGAAGAAACGTGCGGCGATCATCAGAATCGTAAGGGCGTGGATTCAACTGCTCTGATGCCGGCGTGGATTGCTGGGTAAGATCGGTTGATGGGCGATCGGGATGGGCGTAACGATGGCGGTGAAGAAAGTCGGCGTGAAGAAGAAGCGGGCGACGACGACGCGTCGATCCGCTCGGCCAACGAAACGTTCGGCGTCGTCGTATGACGCGGCGTCCGCCGTTGCGGAACTGAAGCGACTTTCCAGCAAGTCGTATCGGGCCGGAATGTCTCGATTCGGTATTCCCGCTGACAACGCCCTGGGTGTTCCCGTGGGTCAGATTCAGAAGCTCGGAAAGACGATCGGTCGAGATCACGCGCTCGCCATCGAGCTCTGGAAAACGGGCGTCTATGAAGCGAGGCTGCTCTGCGCGTTCGTCGATGAACCGGAACAAGTCACGCCGGCGCAGATGGACGCGTGGGCGAAGGACTTCGACAACTGGGCCGTTTGCGACACGTTGTGTTTCCACCTGTTCGATCGCACGCCGCATGCGTTTCGCAAGATTGAGCAGTGGTCGCGCAAGAAGGAAGAGTTCGTGAAACGCGCCGCGTTCGCGCTGCTCGCCAGCGTCGGCGCGCATGACAAAACGACGGGCGACGCGCCATTTGCGAAAACTCTGCCGCTGATCGAGAAGGGGGCGTTCGACGAACGTAACTTCGTGAAGAAGGGCGTGAGCTGGGCGCTGCGCGTCGTGGGGCGACGAAGCAGGGCGCTGCACAAAGTGTCGCTCGAGCTCGCGACGCGATTGGCCGAGTCTGACGACAAGGCGGCGCGCTGGGTCGGCAAGGATGCGCTGCGGGACTTGTCGAAGGCCAGCGTGAAGGCTGCGATTGCCAGCAAGACGTTGTGATCGTTATTCATCCCGCACTCGTCGCACAGCGTACCTTTACAGCCGCTTTCGATAATGAACCAGCCGATCCGTCTCTTCGAAGCCCAGCGCCCGATGCGCCGCGTCACTGACGTCGTTGTCGATCCACGTGTCTGATGCGAGTTCGCCGCATCCATGGCCGCGGCCCCATGCTTCGCCGGCCGCGATGAGCATCGCACCGACGCCTTGCCGCCGATACGCCTCGTCGACGCGCCACGCTTCGAGGTAGGCGACGGGGCTCGTATCGCAGCCGATGGCGTGTGGATGGAGCGAGAGTTCGGCGAAGGCGACGAGTTTGTCTTTGTCGAATGCGCCGAAGGCGGCCTGTTTCGGGTCGTCGGCGATCGCCGCGACTTCGGTCTCCAATTGATCAATTGGGACTTCCGGCCACAGGGCGTGGCGTTGCGCGACCCAGCCGGCTGCATCCGCCGCTCTCAGGCAACGAATCGAAATGTCATCAAGGCCGCGCTCCATACTTGATCTTCCTTTTGAAACACCTGAAAGCAGATTGTCATTCTACAAGCCGCTGTTCGAATGCGTTATTCTCCTTACTTGGGGTTCGAGGGTTTAAATGGCGTCCGCCGACAACATCCCGCTCCTTCTGTTCACCGGCATGGTCGCCGACGAGCGCCTCTTCGAAGGCCAGATCGAGGCGTTCGGTCATGTGATCGCACCGCGATGGATCGAAGCGCACCCGAACGAGACGATTCGCGAGTATGCGAGGCGGATGGTCTCGCGCGTCGGGCTGGCGGGGCCGTGTTTCGTCGGCGGCGCGTCGTTCGGCGGCGTTGTCGCGCAGGAGGCGGCGCAGTTTCTGGATGCGAAGGCGGTTTTCCTAATTGGTTCGATCAAACATCCGCGTGAGTTGCCGCCGTTGATTCGGATCTGGAAGTTCATGGGGCATTTTCCGGATGGACCGCGCCGGCGATTGATGTCTCTTGCTGCGATGTTCGCGCGACCGTTCGTACCACGACCGACAGCGCGGCGCATGCGGCAGATCGCGCAGCCCGACATGCGATTCGCGCGATGGGCGTCGATGGCGCTTCTGCGATGGAAGCCGACACCGATCGATCCGCGCGTTCCGATCTTCCACATCCACGGCGACGCCGACGGCACGCTGCCGGTAAAGTACACGCGGCCGGACGTGATCGTGCCTGGGGCGGACCACATTCTGTCGTATCGCCGGGCGGCGGCGGTCAATGCGTTTCTGTGCGAGAAGATGGCGGAGGTCACGGGCGGCGGCGCGGGTTGATTGTCGCGTCGTATTTCGATCGCGATCGGGCATGATCCTGTCATCTGAGCCCGGCCAGTGTTGGCCGGGATTTATGGCCGCGAGAATCTGGATGAGTTTGATGATGGGGCTTGGTAACTGCATGCCGACCTTGGGGTCGGCATGGCACCCGTTCGACCGTTGGGGTCGGCATGGCACCCGTTCGACCGTTGGGGTCGGCATGGCAGTCGGCTGTCCTTTGGAGTCGGGAAGGCGGTCGGTCGTCGGCGGTTCTGGACCGCCCCATTTCCTCGGTCCGCAAATTACTGGCGTGAAGCTTGCTCCTCCGGTGACGCATGAAGGGCTGAACACAGCACGTGGCCCTCGCAGAGCCAAAGGAGTGTTTGAGGATGGACACACGAAACGTATTGCTCAATCGGGTTCCCAACAACTGGCGAAACCGGACAATTCCGATCATCGCGGCGGCGGCGATCTTCGGGCTGCTGGCGGGCACAAATGCGTGGGCCCTGCCTGATAACGGCCAGGGACCTCTGCCGCCGATCGGCGGGGGCGGTCTCGATCCTGGTGGTCCGACGCTACCGCCCGGTGTGGATCCGTGCAATCCGCCCCAGTTGCCGCCGGGGATCTGGGTGCCGTCGTTCGCCCATGGGCGACTTCGAGAAACCTGCGGCGGTGTGCTTCGGCCCGTTGCGAACCAGCCGGTCAAAGTGATTCTTCACACGCAGTACCAGGGAATTCCATGCAATGGAGGACCGATACCGGCGGCGGTCTTTAATGACACGGAAGTGGCATCGGGTCAGACAGACACCAATGGCGCGTTCGACATCGAGTTCGACGAAACGCTGTCGCCGTTTGATACGAACGATTTCCGCGTTACGACAAAGGTGCGGATCGTGGCGTACGACGACAGCGGGGTCGTGCCCATCTGGCAGACGGCGTATTACGGCGACAACGGAACGCAGGTGTTCGACGTATTCGAGGACGTCAACTATTGCCTGACGGAAGGTACGCGGATTCGCGTCGTGAGCCCAAACGGGACGGGCGCGTTCGATGCCGAGGTGTTCGTCGACGGCGTGCTTTATCCGCAGCGGACAAACGCGAGCGGATTCATCACGATCAATCCACCGTTGGCGGCGGGGTCTGAGATTGTCGCTCGCGCGATGGTCGGGGAAAGCAAGAGCGATCGGAGCAAGCATAACCAGGGGAGCAGTCAGAATTGGAAGTACCGCGCCTACGTTACGAGTCTTCCGCTCGAATACGACGCGAATGGCGACAACGCGGATTTCACGCCGATGGAAGTGACGGATCCGAACGGCGCGTACGAACTGCGATTGAATCGTGATGCGTCTTACATCGGTCTGCACCTTGTCGGATCGATCGAGTGGGATGCGTCGCCGTCGGAGCTCAGCAGCTTCGAGACGAAGATGCGGCGAGCCTCCCGATACATGTTCAATGCGACGGATGGCCAGATGCTGATCGAGCGCGTCGACGTGTTTGACGATCGAAACACCTGGGACGAGGCGGATTTCCGCGTCTATGCCGACGCGTCGCTGCGGGCGAATGTCGACTGGCCGAGCGACGGCTTCTGGCGAAGTCACGATCTGTGCTGTTGGCGATCGAGCCATATGAATATCTCGAGAAGCAACGATCATCCGGTCTATGACCACGAATTCGGACACTACGGATTTCGGCTGGGCGACGAATACGAGGACAATGGCGGCGATCACTGCGCCGCGGGCGTGGGCGGATCGATTCCCGAATTCGACGCCGGCGGCGACAAGGCGTCATGCATGATGTTCTACCAGTGGGACTATACGAAAATCTGTTCGCATCACTCGGACAATCCGCACCAGGGAGGAACGTCTCAGGGCAGCGAGGATTGCTGGAGTGCGATCAAGCGGCAGTTTACTGCGGAAGCTCCGGGGCCGAACGGTGTGCCGCGCTGGCACATTCGAACGCCGGACGATCGAGGTGTGATCGTGGGTCGGCTGCCGGGAATTCCCGTATCGGATTGGGAAGCGCAGGTCGTGACGCACGATTTCAACAATGGCGATCTGTGCCAGCCTGTCCAGTTTCAGTGGGCAAATAATAACCAGTTCGCCGCCGGCGCCCGGGTTTTCTCACGCGATTCCCGCGGGCGGATGATCATCCAGGGGACGACGGATGCGACGGGCGTGATCAAGCCGTTTCAGGACAACGTGACGACAGTGGCGGGGCTGCATGTCGGAGACACGATCGGCGCGATGTGGTACCGATATGGAAACAACGGGTACTCGCAGTTCTTCAGGTCGCGGACGTTCAGCGAGGATGACTGCATGAGCGCGATGGTCGTCCTGGCGGTCGTGCCGGGCCAGGCGCCGCCGGCGCCTCAGAAGTTCTTCGTCGACGGCGAATCTTTGTCGTTCCCGCTTGCCGCACAGATCGAACCGGGTGCAACGATTGGTGATGTCGTCGTACGGGTTCGCGCCGGGGATGAGCTTGATGGTGCGCCGATCGTGCGAGTGTCGATCGATCGGGAGGACGACCCGCGCGACGTCGCCATGGAGTTCGACGCCGCGACGGGTGAATGGGTCGGCGACGTGCACGGCCTGCCCGACCAGTGTTTCGTGAACGCCGAGGTGCAGGGTGCCGATGCCGATGGACGGAAGGCGAACATTATCTCGCAGGCGACATTGACTGGCGCCGTCGACGACGAGGACAGCGAAATTGCATCGGCAGACGGCGCCGTCAGGTTGTCGATTCCGGAGGGTGCGTTTGCGGAACCGACGCAGATTGTCATTGGCGGATCGATTGCACCGCTGCCCGACGATTTTCCGGGTCAGATTGTCGTGGGACCGATCGGCGTGACGACGAACGGCGCCGAGCCTGCGCTGGCGGCGGTGCTCAGTTTCCCGCTGCGGTTTGACAGCGAGGCCGCATTGCTCGAACAGCTGGATCCGACGATGTTGATCGTTCTTGCGTTTGACGAAACGACGGGGCTTTGGAACGAAATCGATGCGACGTATCACTCGGGCAAACTGGCAGTCGACGCGCAGGTTGCCAAGTTTGGTGCGTTCGTGTTGCTTGACCGGGGCGCCGTGCCTGCGAGTGGCCAGCAGGGCGATGACTCATCTCCCGCGGATGCGTCGGGGACTCCGGACAATCGAGCGCCGGATTCGCCTGTGGCTCCGGCGGCGGACTGCGGTACGGGGGTGTTCGGCAGCAGCATGGCGATGGCATCGCCGTTGATGCTTGTGCTGGCGGGCGTAAGACGGCGACGGTGCAGAAATGTGATCGCATGATGGCTGAACTGAGGTCTCAATGCGCGGACTACGGTTCGCATTGAAGAAAGAAGCCGCGCTCGCTGTTGCGAGCGCGGCTTTTGTTGTTTGCGTTGACAAGGTGTGAGACTTGAATCTCGACCAGGTCTCGCATTCGCATGAGCATGCCGACCTTGGGGGTCGGCATGGCACCCAAAGACACTGCTCACAGAGCAGTGGCACCCCGGCGGCTGAATACTGGGTGGCGAGCACCCAGTGGCACGGGCTTATACCCAGCCGCGGAGCTTGCAGGCTTCTGCCACGCGGGTGACAGAGACCATGTAGGCGGCCAGTCGCATGTGGGCGTTGGCCTTCTTGTGGGTGTCGTACACGGCGTTGAAGGCGTCGGTCATGCGGCGATCGAGCTGCGTGTGGACGTCTTCGAGGCCCCAGTAGTAGTTGTACGTGTTCTGCACCTGCTCGAAGTAGCTGACAGTGACGCCGCCGGCGTTGGCCATGAAGTCGGGCAGGACGAGGCTGCCTTTCTTGTGCAGGATCTCGTCGGCCGCGGGCGTCGTCGGACCGTTGGCGAGCTCGCAGATGAGCTTGGACTTGATGTTCGGCGCGTTGCGCTCCGTGATGACGCCTTCGAGGGCGGCCGGATACATAACGTCGACATCGAGTTCGAGGAGGTCTTCATTGGAAATCGGCGTCGTGCCGGGGAAGCCCTCGACTTTGCCGGATTCAAGCTTGTATCGCACGATTTCGGCGGGATCAATGCCGTCCTTCTTCATCACACCGCCGCGCGAATCGCTGACGGCGACGAGTCGGCCGCCGCCAAGGATCTCCTTATGAAGCGTCGCGGCATACTGGCCGGCATTACCGAAGCCCTGGATCGCGTATGTGGCCTTCGACGGATCGAGCCCCGTCTTCTTGCAGGCCTCGCGAACGCAATAGACGCCGCCGCGCGCCGTCGCGTCGCCGCGGCCCTGCGAGCCGCCGATGGCGATCGGTTTGCCGGTGATGACACCGGGATGGCTTTCGCCGTGAATGATCTCGAACTCATCCATCATCCACGCCATGATCTGCGGCGTTGTGTAAACGTCCGGCGCGGGAACATCGCGATGAACGCCGAGCTGTCGCGCGACGGCGCGCATGTAGGCGCGGGCGAGTCGTTCCTTTTCCGTTTCGGTCATTTCCTTCGGGTTGCAAGTGACGCCGCCCTTGCCGCCGCCGAGCGGAATGTTGACGACGGCGCACTTCCAGGTCATCCACGCTGCGAGCGCGCGGACGGTATCGATGGTTTCATCCGGGTGCCAGCGGAGACCGCCCTTTGTCGGACCGCGCGCACTGTTGTACTGCACACGATAGGCGTGAAAGACACGGGTTCGGCCGTTGTCCATTTTCACGGGAATCGTGAAGCGGAATTCGCGCTGCGGCCAGCGGAGGAATTCGTGCGTTGCGGCGTCGAGACCAAGCTTCTTGGCCGCTTCATCAAGTTGCTGCTGGGCGATTTTGAAGGGATTGAGATCCGCCATCGAAGTTGCTCCTTCCTGCAAGTAGCTACGCGTCGAACAGACGCGGCGGTCGCCGTACCAGGCGAAGTTGTGATGATACTAGCGCTCGTTAGGGGTCGCAATCGGTCGACGGGGGAATTCAAAATCGCATGGAAACAGGGCGAATTCTGCGAAATGCCGGCGACGTCAGACGAACCAGAAGGTGCGTCGTTTCCAGTCGCGATAGGTTTCGCCGAAGGCGTCTTCGAGGGCGCGGTCTTCCATTCGGGTGCGGATGAGCTGGAGCGCGACGAAGCAAAGGTAGAATCCGATCCAGACGGCGTTCGTGTTGGCGAGGACAAGCCAGACGCCTGCCTGGGCAAGGAACTGACCGAAGTAGATCGGATGCCGAACGAATCGATAGGGCCCGGTGACTTTCAGGACGCGTGCTTCGGGGACGATGCTGACGGCTCTCACAAGGTAGGCGTAGCCCCAGATTTCGACGAGAAGACCGGCGATGACGAGGGCGCCGGCGAGGGCGATGTGCAGCGGTGCGGCGGGGGATCGCCACATGAACGTCAGCCACTCTCGATGCATTTGGGGGTCGAGGAGATTGAAGAGACCTTCCAGGATGAAAGGCAGGAACGGCCAGAAGGCGCCGACGAGGGCGATGGCGATCTTGCCGGGATCGGTCGCGCGTTTGACAGGTCGGATGCGCAGGCAGAAGCCGGCGACGATCAGGAGGTAAGTCAGGTCGACGAGAGTGCGTCGCGCGAGGTTGAGTCCGGTGTTGAACGAGTCGGCTCGCCATGCCGCATTGTCGAGCGGGAAGAATTCGCGGTAGTCGATCGATCGCCAGATGACGTAGCTGACGAAGGCTGTGACGCCGACGATTCGAAAGGCGGCGTCGGGAATGGCGAGCCAGAAGCGGGCGAACCCGTCGGGGGTTTCCTTTGCGGCGGGGCCTGCGGTGGGGCGTGTGTTCGGGTCGTCGGTCATTTGTTGATTCATCGGCTGTTCGGAGACTTATCAAGCGCATTCTGCGTTATATCGGCTTGCCGGCAATGCGGCGAGCGAATCGCGAGTGAGGGCTTCGTCTACGCGTCCGGTTGTTTGACACTCCTCGGCGGGGCTGCCTACCATGCGTTCGATCCGGAATCGTGCCGGATCGTTCGAAGAGGCCGGTGGGATCGGTGTCGCTTAGGGTATGTAGCACTATGGGTTATTCGCTGAATGCGTTGACGGATTTTCTGGCGACAGTCGGTATGCCATCGACGGTTGAGGGGGACGGGGCCAGGCACGTGACGGGCGTGGCGACGCTGGAGGACGCCGGGGCGGACGAGATCAGCTTTCTGGCGAACCCGAAGTATGAGTCGATGCTCGGGCGGACGGGTGCGGGGGCGGTGATCGTTTCAAAGGAGCAGGCGATTCCGGAGGGGATGAACGTGATCCGGGCGCCGGATCCGTATGCGGCCGTGACGGCCGTGATCGTGCGAATCCACGGTTATCGCGAGCACGCGTCCGTGGGCGTCAGCGATCGGGCGGTGATTCACGAGACGGCGCAGATCGGCGCGAACGCGAGTATTCACCACAACGTGACGATCGGGGCGAACGTGCGGGTCGGAAAGAACGCCGTGATGTATCCGGGGACGTACGTGTTCCAGGACTGCGAGATCGGCGACGACTGCCTGTTGTATCCGAACGTCGTGATTTATCCCGGATGCAGGCTGGGCGATCGTGTGACGCTGCATGCGGGGACTGTCATCGGTGAGGATGGTCTGGGCTACGCACCGGTCGAAGGGCGTTGGCACAAGATACCGCAGATCGGCATCACGGAGTTGGGGGATGACGTCGAAATGGGGGCGAACTGTGCGATCGATCGGGCGACGCTGGGGCGGACGGTCATCGGGTCGGGGACGAAGTTCAGCAACCTGGTGACGATCGGTCACGGGACGAAGGTCGGCGAGCATTGCATGTTCGTCGCGCAGGTTGGAATCGCCGGAAGCGTGAACGTCGGAAACAACGTGACGATGGCCGGGAAGGTCGGCGTTGCGGGGCATCTGGAGATCGGCGATCGGGCGCAACTCGGTGCGATGAGCGGTGTGATGCGAAGTATTCCGGCGGATACGAAGGTCGCGGGTGCACCGGCGATGCCGATCCAGACGGCGTTGCGTGCGTTCAGCATGATGGAAAAGCTGCCGGACATGCATCGGCAATTGAAGAAGCTGGAGGCGCGGGTGAAGGAATTGGAAGGGAAGTTGGGGGAGCAGGGGTGATGGGATCCGGGCCCGGCTCGGTGCGAATGTCGGGTCGATGACCCGACTTACGGGGTTGATTCGTCATGCGGGGTATGGCGATCGGGGAATCGCTATAGAATCGACCGCGTGAATGATGTGATTCCAAGTGCAACGGATGGCGGAACGGCTGGGGCGGGCCGACGATGGTGGTTGGTCGTTGTCGGCGCGATTGCGGTGTTCCTGCATGGCGCGTCGAGTCTGACGTTCGATCACGAGCAACTTTCCAATGACGAGCAGGAGTATGTCGCGCTGGCGAAGTCGCTGGCGGATGACGGCCGATTCGTGCTGCCGACGGGAGATGCGGCGACGCGGATGCCGTTGTATCCGGCGCTGCTGTCGATCGTTTATCGAACGCAGGACGCGAAGTACTGGTATAGCGCGGTTGACATACTCCAGTCGATGATGGGCGCGTTGTCGGCGATCGGGTTGGCGTGCATCGCGGCGAGACTGGCGGATGCGCGGGCGGGTGTCGTTGCGGGGCTGACGGCTGCGTTCTATGCGCCGTATATCTATCTTGAGTCGCAGTTATTGACTGAAACGCTGGCGCTGCTGCTGTTGGTGCTGGCGCTTTGGCTGTATGTCGCGCAGTGCATGACGCCGGTTTCGCGGGTGGAGCATCGGATTGCGCCGTGGGGCGTTTCGATCCTGCTGGGGTTGGCTGCGCTGACTCGGGCGAACGCGGCGCTGTTGATCGTGCCGTTCGTCGTGCATGCGTTTTTCCGCGTGCCGGCGGGATCTCGGCGCGGCGTTCGGGTGTTGGCGATGGTGTTGCCGGCTGCGTTGATCGTCGGCGGATGGATGGCGAGGAACCAGACAGTCGCGGGGAAGGTCACGCTATCGACGATCGGCGGGTTGAACTTCTATCTGGGGCACAATCCGCACTATCGCGAGGACCCGGGGCTTGTGTCGGCGGAGTACGATCGATTCAACGAATTGCGGCGCGGCGGGGCGAGCGAGGCCGAGGCGGATGCGAAGTTGTATGCAGACGGCATGGCGTTTGTGAGGGCGCATCCGGGGGACGTCATTGGTAATTGCCTTCGCAAGGTTTACGTGTGGTTTACACCGACGACGCGATCGTTCGGGCCTTCGCTGTTGTTGCTCATTTCTGTTGTTGTGATTGTCTCGATGTTTGGACGCGGAAGCGGAATCGGCTGGGTTCGATCGGCGCGCGTTCCGCTCGCGATTGTTTGGGCGGGATTGGCCTGCTGGTACGGCGTGTGGGCGTATGGGGTGCCGGCAGTGCCGTTGGTCTCGAGCCGGTATATGTTGCCTCTCGGGATTCCGGCGGTTTTGTTGTTTCGGCCGGTGTTGCGGGTGCGCGGATTGTTCATCGGATTGTTCGCATCGCAGTTGTTCGTGGCGATGGCGTATATACCGATTTCACGGTTGCGATGGGTGACGGATGCACTGTTGATCGTAGCGATTGGCGTGGTAGTGTCGAATGTATGCGATTGGATTCGGGGGTCGTGGGCTTCGCGCGATGTGTGAGCGTTGACTCGTGTGCTGCACTGCTTGAGAGCAGTGGCACCCGGCGCATGCCGACCTTGGGGGTCGGCATGGCACCCGGCACTGCTTGAGAGCAGTGGCACCCGGCGCATGCCGACCTTTGGGGTCGGCATGGCACCCAGAAGTTGTCGTGTTGTGTTGGAGTTTGCTCGTTGCTGCACTGTTCACAGAGCAGTGGCACCCGGCGCATGCCGACCTTTGGGGTCGGCATGGCACGCGGCAGTGGAACGCCGGCGCTCGTTGGATGGTGAACCGAGTGAGTCGATCATCGGGACGCCATCCCTGAAGGGATGGGCCACCCGATTGGGGACACGATATGAGTGCGAAGTTGATTGACGGCAAGGCGCTGGCGGCGCGGATTCGGGAAGGCGTTGCGGCGAGAGCGGCGGTGTTGCGCGAGAAGAGGCGACCGCCGAAGCTGGCGTGTTTGTTGATCGGTGACGATGCGGCATCGATCAGTTATGCCGGTTCGCAGCAGAAGCATGCGGAGGGCGTCGGCATTGATTACGAGCTGCGCCTGTTGCCAGGCGACTGCGACATGCAGGCGGCGCTTGGGGCCGTCGATGCGTTGAATGCCGACGCGGGCGTGAGCGGCATCATCATCCAGATGCCGGTGCCGAAGGGGCTGGACGGGTTCGCTCTGCAGCAGCGGATCGCGGCGGCGAAGGATGTCGAGGGCGTCGGTGCGGCGAACCTGGGCTTGCTGGCGATGGGGCGTGATGCGCTGGCACCGTGTACGGCGGCGGCGGCGTTTGCGTGTTGTCAGGCGACGGGTGTTGAGATCAAGGGGAAGGAGGCGGTCGTCGTGGGGCGGAGCGTGATCGTGGGCAAACCGTTGGCGATGCTGCTTCTAGGGGCGCATGCGACGGTGACGCAGTGTCACACGCGCACGCGCGATCTCGTCGCGCACACGCGTCGAGCGGAGTTGTTGTTCGTTGCGGCAGGCGTGCCGCAGTTGATTGGTCGGGAGCATGTCAGCGAAGGTGCGATCGTGATCGACGTGGGGACGCATCGGGTGGATGCGGGGGATGGGAAGAAGAAGACGGTGGGGGATGTGCGGTTTGATGAAGTGGCGGGGGTTGCTTCTCAGATCACGCCCGTGCCGGGGGGCGTGGGACCGGTGACGGTGGCGATGCTGTTGGAGAACACGGTGGCGGCGGCGGAGCGGGGGTGAAGGTCGATCGGACGGCGCCTACGTGGTCAACATGCCGACCTTGGAGGTCGGCATGGCACCCGTGAGGGTGTTCCGAACCGTGCGTGCCATGCCGACGCTCAACGTCGGCATGCCGGCTGCGGTGTAGACGATCGAACTCACGCCCACACCGATTCAAGGATTGAAACTCTGTCAAATTCGAATTGGGGTTGACGATGGGGCGGCAGGTTCGATTCTACATGACACCCGAGGACGAGGTCGAATTCCTCTCCTTCGTACGCACGACGGGTGACGTCAGGATCATCGCTCAAACATCGGAAGCCCCAAACGGCAATCGATTCTCGACATTTCAGGAGCTCCAGGGGCGTCGTTTGGGGTCGGATTGCGAGTTATGGAACGCCAGCATTTCTCCACATCCCGAAATCAAACATGTGCCGTCGAGAGGAATCTACTGCCTCGACTTTCTCCAATCCGAGGTCATTAATGTCAGTCCCAGTTTTCTCGTCGATCGACGATTGACTCAGGGGCGGTTGCATGTTGAAACAACTGTCCTGACCGCCGAACGCAAAGTCGCTCAAAAGGGGACGAAGTTCCTCAAGTGGTACGAGCAACTCAGTCGGTGGATTCGGCGGCACTACACGGGACGGCATGACGGTGATTGCGTTTCGGCGCGGGCTGAGGCTTTGGTCAAACGCGGCGTTGACTTGGGTGGTTTCCGCTGAGAACAACGGTCGTTTTACAACATGCCGACCTTGGGGGTCGGCATGGCACGCGAGCAACCTCAAAGGACGATGACGGGCACAAGGAGAGTAGACGGATTGGCGTCAACACTGCAACTCGAAAGTTATGGCGAGCGCCAGCGCTCGATCCCGAAGATGGGGCGACATATCCTGGCACAATTCGACGATGAGAGTATTGTCGTTTATCAGGCATATCGGCCAGAGATCGGACACTTCGCTGCGAAGCATGGATACTTCGGCGGCGAATTTTCGCTTTCGCGAATGAGTTGGATAAAGCCAAATTTTCTATGGATGATGTATCGATCCGGATGGGGGCAGAAGGAAGGGCAGGAGGTCGTCCTTGCGGTTCGGTTGCAGCGATCGGCGTTTGACGAGATTCTCGCCCAGGCGGTTCCTTCTTCCAACTCGATCGACACATTCAGGACGCACGAGGAGTGGAAGGCTGCGATGGCTCGTTCCTCCGTGCGTCTTCAGTGGGATCCGGACCGCTCGCCGAAGGGCGGACCCCTTGAACGTCGGGCAATACAGTTGGGACTTCGAGGTGCGGTGCTCGCATCTTATTCGCGTGATTGGCTTGTCGGCATTGACGATGTATCCGAGCTGGTGGCCGAGCAGAGGGAGATTGCGTTTTCTGTGAAGCCTGATGCGCTCATGGTTCCAACGGAGCGCGTCTATCCTGTCGCGGATATTGAAACTGCCCGTCGAATTGGGCTGTCTGACCATCCGGGCGATTTGGACTGATTTGTCGTTCGTGGAAAGCACGGTGGCGGCGGAGCGGGTGAGATGGGCGATCGGTCGGCGCCTACGTGGTCAACATGCCGATCTTGGGGGGCGGCATGGCACCTGGCGGATTCCCCAACCTTTCCATTCGGAAAGGATGGGGCACCCATGCGGCACCACACGGGACGACGTCGTGGGATCATGTTGGGGCATTTGCATACAAGAAATGTCGGGTCGATGACTCGACCTACGGGGTTATTCCTCATCCTCCAGCCCTTCGTCCAATTCGCTCTTGCAGATTTCGCGGAGGAGCATTGTGGCGTAGCAGCCGGAGGGGAGGGAGAAGCGGAGTTCGACGTGGAAGCCGAATTCGTCCGTGCCGTTTTCGATTGCCAGATCGCGCGGGAAGAACCGAAGGGGTCTTCGCGAGCCGTGGATTTTCATTCGCTTGAGTCGATCGAAGTCCTGGACGCTGACGTGTTCATCGTGCAGCACATCGTCTTCGATTTCGCAGGGAACGCCGTCGGGGCGGGTCATGCGACCACCGTAGAGGGGGCCGGTGGGTGAGATCTCTCCGGCGGCGGCGCGAATGTTCTCGGCCTGGACATCCTCGACGCGGAAGACGCTGCCGGAGTCATGCTTGTAGGCGAGATCGCCGAGTTGCACGGCGTCGATCTCGTTGATGCGCCGCGCGAGGACCTGGTTGAACAGGTGCGACTGGTATGCGTTGACGAAGAACTTCAGCATGCGCGAGTCGATGGTGCGATAGGCCTTGTTGTGTTTGCCCGCGTAGCGTTCCATCTGTCGCGCGAGCTTGCGATTGTCTCGAAAGCCATAGGGCCATGTCTTGACGGCCTCGCCATATTTGCCCTGTTCGTAAAGTTGGCGGGCGTGTTTGACGGGACCGGTATCAAATTCGGTGGGGCGACCTAGCATGAGGTCGACCACTTCCTTTGCGTCGTCCTTCAGGACGGCGTGGCCGAGTTTCCAGGTGTCGCCGCGATGGCCGAAGCGCTGCTGGCCGAAGTAATTCGGGACGCCCCGTTTGGCGAGCGTGTCGCACGCGGTGCGGAGATCGTCGAGGCGATCGGCATCGACATCGCGCAGGCGGAGGATGAATCGATTGCCGTGGAGGTGACCTATCTTGAGTTTGTTTGTATGTCGTGAGACATCGAGGATCCGGATTCTCGGGATGTCCAATGCGCGGATGCGCTCGGGGTCGCAGTGTTCGACGCTCAGTGTTTGTACGGTGATTCCGCGGGCATCTTTGAGACCTGCGACACCTATGTCGCGCGATGCGACGCCGAGTGCGCGGGCGATGTCGTGGGCTGCGCGCATGGTGGCGAGGCCGGTTTTTTCAATTTTGAAGTATGTATGCGTGCCTTCGCCGCAGGGTTCGTAGGCGGGGATTTCCTCGACGCGGAAGTCTTCGTAGCGCCGTTTGATGGCGGCGCGAATGGGCGCGATATCGGGCGTGAGGTAGGGGAGTCGGCCGAGAGGCGTTGTCGTCGTGGGAGTCATTCGTGCGCCTGAGGAAGCAGATTATGTTGAATCTCGAAACGGCCGAGAGTATAGTGGAAAAGTCGCGGGGTGTTCACGGGCGGTTTCCAGTGCCCGGCTCCGCCACAGGCTGCTGCCGAAATCCGTTCCGGTCGAGGGAGTCTCGAGCGGCTTTCGCCACCCGCCTGATTCGATAGCCGATAAGTAACAGGTTGCTTGTCCATGCGCGAAGAAGCGCTGAATCGCTGTCAGGATGCGATTGGCATCCGCTTCAAGGATCCATCTCTACTCGAATCGGCGCTGACGCACGCGTCCATCGCAACTTCCAGGCTCGAAAGCAACGAGCGTCTGGAATTCCTGGGTGATTCGATCCTGGGCCAAGTCGTCTGCCAGTACCTTTACGACACGTATCCCGACTATCTCGAAGGCGAATTGACGAAGATCAAATCGACTGTCGTTTCGGGGAAGACGTGCGCGAAGGTGTCGGAGCAGATCGGACTGGATGATTGCCTGTTCCTGGGGAACGGGATCTCCGCCAGGTCCAAGCTGCCGACGAGCGTGATGGCGGCAGTCTTCGAGTCACTCGTGGCGGCGGTCGCCTTGGACGCGGGGCTGGACGTCGCGCGGGAGATGATTCTGAAATACATGGTGCCGTTTATCGAAGTTGCGGCGGCGTGCGAGCATCAGCAGAATTTCAAATCTCAGCTGCAGCATTACAGTCAGAAGGAGCTGGGCATTACGCCGGCGTATGATCTGTTGGATGAGAAGGGCCCCGATCACAGCAAGTGTTTTGAAGTGGCGGTGCGGATCGGCGGCCAACGCTTTCCGGGGGCCTGGGGACCCAGCAAGAAAGAAGCGGAACAGAAGGCGGCATTTGCGGCGCTTCTGCACTTGGAGCTCGTGACGGAAGATGAGGCGGCCACGGCGTAGTTGATTCGTCGTTGGTTTTCGTTACGCGGAACGGTCATGAAGAGGTAGGGGTTGAGCGGCGGGTTTCGGCCCGCCGCTTTTTTTTGTGCGCGGGGTGGGGCACGATGCGCTTTGACGGCGATGGCCGCAGTCAGGTGTTGGTCTATTGCGGGCGGCACATGTATGAGCATGACACGTGTTCGAAGCTGGTGATGGGGCGATGGTGAAGTGTGCCCGCATTTTGTGTCACCCTTTCAGGGTTTGATTGTTGTCATGAACGAGAAACCCGGGGTTGCGCTGGGTCGCGTTGCGACCTGCGCTGACCCCGGGCTTCTATGAGTGTCCGTCGGATGTCAAGTGTGGCCTCGCGTTGGAGTCGGCTCATTCTTCTATCCGAGCATCGGCACGATCGCGCCTGGCCCAAGTGGGTTTTCCGAGCATGTTGATGACAGCCCCATCTGTCTTCGAGCCGTGAGCCCAGCCCGGGGACGAGCGAGTCATCATGACACGAGCGACTCGTTTGTTCAAAGCCCCAATCGATTTCGTCGTAAACTGCCAGCGAAGTTCCTCACCTATATGCTCTTTCTTCTTCCTCTGCGCTCTACGCCGCGATGCGCGAGACGAGCTTAAGGTCGTGATACAGCCCTCGAATCCAGCGATTCGCGATTGCCGCAACCACGACACAGCGCTTCTTGCCACGTGCTTCCATCTCGACTGAGAACCGGATCCATCGCGGATCGTATCGCCGCAGTCGATGCGCCGCCTCCATCAAAGTCGCTCGCAGATATCGATTGCCGGCGTGTATCAGACCCGCGTCCGCTTGTCGCAGTCCGCTGGACACATTGCGCGGCGACAACGCACAGTAGTTGGCCAGTTGTTTGCCGGTGCGGAAGCGGGTCGCGTCGCCGATTTCGGCGCGGATGACGCAGGCCGTGATCAATCCGAGACCGCGGAGCGATCTGAGCTTCGAGACCATCGGATCGTCGCAGGTCACTTCATCCATGTGCGATTCGACGCGTTTGATGCGTTTGACGATGGTGTCGAATTCGTCGCACGCATCGTTGACGAGCCAGCGAGTTTCGGGCGGAAGTTCGACGATCTGAAGCCAGTGGCGCCAGCGCAGCGTCCATCGAATGCCTTTCGGCTCCTGGATACGAAGGTCTCGCAGCCAGCCAGCGACCTTCAGCTTGAGGACGCGCCGTCGATCGACTAGATCCTGGCGGTGACGAACCAGCCGGCGAAGTTCGCGAATCGACTCCGGCGCTAACCAGACACGCGGGAGGTAACCGACGCGGACCAGATCGGCGAGCATCCGCGCGTCGGTGAAGTCGGTCTTGTCGGGCGATTGTTTCATGCGATGGACGTAACCGGGATGGGCGAGATCGATCGACCAGCCGGCGCGATGGATCAACTCGTCGGCGAGGTTCGCGGCGCCGGTGCAGGATTCGATGGCCGCCCGAATGACAGAACCGAACTGACGCACGAAGGGGTCTATGGCGAGCCAGTGATTCTCGCAGCGCCGATTGGCCAGAACCCGTCCCGACGCATCCAGGACGCAGACCTGAACGAACGCCGTCGCATAATCAAGACCTACAAACACCTGCCTGCCCGCCTCAACCTGTGTAGAATGATTCATGTCCGTTGCTCCTGAAAAGGGTTTTTGCTCGGGCTGGTAGCGTATACCAGCCCGGCAACGGACGCTCATCCCTATCTGTGTTGATTCACGCCTTCGGCGTGGTTTTTAGTCGTGCGTCGGGTCGATGGTCCGAGTTGCCCTGATTGTCGTGCATACGCTGGTGGTCGGCACTGCTGACACAGCAGTGGCACCCGGCAGTGTCGGGTCGATGACCCGACCTACAGGGCTCGACCTGGATGCGGCATGCCGACCTTGGGGGTCGGCATGGCACCCCGGCACCCTGCCCCTTACTTCGCCGCGGGGACGCGGCGGCTCTGATTGAATTCGCCCACGTTTACTTCACGTTGAACTGCCAGAGGTTCTTGACGTCCTTGGCTTTGTCGAGGCTCCACATGGAGTCGAGGAGTTTGTTCTGGAGTGCCTTCGGAATGACACCGTCGGCGAGGCCGCGGAACTTGGTTTCGACTTCATCGTCCGTCATCGGGTTACCGGCGTGTCCGCGGGGGTACTTGACGGTCAGCGTGTAGTGCTTGCCGTCGTTCATCGTGAGGATGAGCCGGTTGGGAATACCGTCGGGGTAGCCTTCGTTGAGATCCTGAGCTTCCGAAATGGTCGTGCGATCGAGGAGGTCGAGGTACTTCTTACCCTTGAATTTCTTGGGCGAGAAGGAGTCGCGATCGAGCTTGCCGTCGAGCAATGCGGCGACGGTCATGTAGCCCATGCTGTGATCGGCGGTCTCGCGGCTGGTTGGGCGCCACTTTTCGGGTTCGGAGCCGATGATGGAGACGGCGGCTTCGAAGGACTCCATGTGCAGGGCCTTGATGTCGTTGGGCTTGTAGCCGTCGGCCATGAATTGAGTCCGCAACTGGAGTGCGGCGTCAATCGAGCTCTGGGCGTGGTATTCGGCGGGCCAGAACTTGATGTAGGTCTTGTTGATCATGTAGCCGGTTTTCTTGCTGCCGAGCACCGGATCGTAGGGACCGTTCGTGAGCATTTTGAAGACGCCTTTCGGGCCTTCGAAGATCTCGTGCGGACCGGTGAAGCCTTGCCGCGCGAGGTTGGCGGCGAAGACAGCGTTGCGACAGGCGTTGCTGAAGGCGCAAGCCTTCCACATGGAGATCTGTCCCGTGCGCGTTTGTCGCGTTGCAATGTTGCAGACGCCGGCAAGGCCTTGGGCGTGGACCATCTCGTCGGCCTTGAGGCCCCAGAGTTTCGAAGCGCCAAGGGCAGCGCTGAATGCGCCATAAGTCACGTGGTCCCAGCCCTGGGCGCGTAGGGATGCGGCGTCGCACATCGAGCACTGGATTTCGTAGGCGATGACTGTCGCCAGAATGAGGTCCTTGCCGGAGCGGCCCGCATCCTGCGCGACGGCGAGGGTCGCGGCGATGTTGTCGCTCGGATGGGCGGGTTCCTTGCTGAGATACGTGTCGTTGAAGTCGAGGTATCGGATGTGAGCGCCGTTGGCGAAGGCGGCCATGTCGGGCGTCGTGCGATGCTTGGTGCCGACGACGACGGCGCCGTGACCGCTCTTTGCCTTGGGCAGGTTCAGGGCCGTCTTTCTCGTGATCGTGGCGGGCGTGCCCTTGTAGGCGCCGAGGGCGGTGCCAAGGGAGTCGATGAATCGTCGCTTGGTTTCGTGAATGGCCTCGGGTGTGAGGTCTGTGTATTTGAGCTTGTGCGTCCAGTTGGCGAGTTTCTCTGCGAGCAGCATTTGTTCAGTCTCTCCGTCGTCAATGGTGTCGGATTGTCGAGCGCGGGACACGGTTGCCTCGCGCGGTGTTTTCGGCTTTTGGGGCGGCATTTTCGAGCGACTTTCGCTGATGGGACCGCGCGGGGCGATTATATCGACGATGCCGATTCCCGCGACGGCGAGGCGTTTCGGGTCGATGGACCGAATTACGGGGATTGGGGCATGCCGACCTATGGGGGCGCGATGGTAGCCGCGCAATTGAAGTACGCCGGTGGTCTGCACTGCTTGAGAGCAGTGGCACCCCGCGTTGTTGGCTACGGTCACATGCTTGCCTTTGAGGGCAAGCATGGCACCCGGCACTGCTTGAGAGCAGTGGCACCCCTGCATGCCGACCTTGGGGGTCGGCATGGCACCCTGCGCGGTCGTGTCGGGTCGATGACCCGAATTACGGGTATGGGCATGGGGAGCTTGGGGGTCGCGATGGCACCCGTGGGGTTTCCGTCGGGGGGCGGGATGGTTTACAAATCGGGGTTATGAGCAATCAGGCACGACAGGGCGCTGTGGCGTCGCCGCCGGAGATCCGGCTGGGCGATATGACGATCCGGATTCTTGACGGCGGTCATCTCTCGCTGGACGGCGGGGCGATGTTCGGGATTATTCCCAAGCCGTTGTGGTCGCGGCTGGTGGACGTCGACGAAGGGAATCGGATACCGCTGGCGACGTCTTGTTTTCTTGTCGAGACGGGCGGCAAGCGGATACTCGTCGAGTCGGGCAGTGGTCAGAAGGCGAAGTACGACGAGAAGGAGCAGGGCTTCTTCCAGTTCGCGGATCATTGGATCGTGGATTCGTTGGCGGCGATCGGCGTCGAGCCGGACTCGATCGATATCGTGATTCTGACGCACATGCATTTCGATCATGCCGGCGGCGGGACGATGTCCGACGGCCGGGGTGGATACGTGCCGACGTTTCCACGGGCGGAGTATGTCGTGCAATGGGGTGAGTGGGATGACGCGGTTCACGGTCATGCGGTGATGTCGGGGACGTATCGCGAGGAGAATCTCGCGGCGCTCGAGGAAGCGGAAGTCCTGTCGCTGGTGACGGGCGACGCGGATATCGCGCCGGGCGTGAGCGTGCGATTGTTGCCGGGGCATACGCGGCATCAGCAGGGCGTCGTGTTTTCGGGAGGCGGGGAGACGTTGATACTCCCGGCGGATCTGATGCCGACGTCGGCGCATGTCGGGGTTCGTTACAACATGGCGTACGACTTGCTGCCGTTCGAGAACATGGAGAACAAGAAACGGTTGCTGAAGGAGTGCGAGGCGCGCGGAATCGGGTTGTTGTTGGGTCAGGACCCGGTGCACGTGAGGTATCGTCTGGGGACAGATGCGCGCGGGCGGGTCGGCCTGACGCCGGTCGAGTAGGCGCGTTTCGATCGAGTCAGCACAGTGCTGAAGGATTCGGAAGTTCTTTCGGTGCACACATCGCGACTGCGTTCGGCGTGTGGTTAATACGGGCGCATGAATTGCGCATGTTCGGGACCTCTCATTGGTGATCTGGGGCCCGTGGTGCGCCGTCGCCGATATCGTCTGAGACGATGATACGGCGAATTACGATTGCGTTCGGTTTCCTGGCGACGCTGTGGGTTGTCGATTACGCCGTACGTCGCGGTGATGGGCAGCTCTGCGCCTACACAATGGATCGCATTGCCCGTAAGCATGCGGTGCTGGAATCTCACGCGACTCCGCCCGGAATCGTCATCTTCGGCTCATCCAGAACCGCATATGGAATGGTCCCGGACGAATTCGAGTCTGTGACCGGCCTGAAGGCGTTCAACTTCGGGATCCCCGCGAGCAAGGTGTTCGAGTGGCGGTTGATCATGAAGCGCGCGCTATCGCGCGTTCGACCGAAGGTGGTGGTGCTGGGGGTTAACGCGTCGGCGATTCGCGCTGATGAGTTACCGACGTATGCGGCGTGGTCGTTGTTCGACACATCGGATTTCATTGAATACACGCTTGGCAACGGCTGGTCCAACGAGGTTGCGGCGAGCTTCTTCGACGGTCGCCTACGACGCGGGTGTGCGACAGTCGGGCGGCGTGATGAAGTGCGATTCTGGATTCAGGAGCAGCTGGCGAGCGTTTTTCCGAAGCACGCTCAACTCGCGCGGGAGCGCCGCGAAATGGTTGCCGAGCCGTGTTCGGAGGACGGATACAATCATCCTTGGCTCTATCACAAGCGATTGCGAAATCTTCAGGAGCAGATAGACGAGCGAGGCGAGGCGTTCGTCCAAAAAGGGAGTATTCCACGATTCGAACCATCGAGTCCTGCGCTGGCGGAATTCGATCGCCTGCTGGGCGACATGAATGCGCTGCGGATTCCGCTGGTCGTCTGTTATCTACCGAACAGCCCTCGAACTGAAGCGCGATGGCGTGATGTCGAACCATCGATGAAGGATGCGCTTGCGCGCGCATGCGTGCGGCGCGGCGTCGAATTCGTGGATGGGACACCGGCGGATGTTGTGCGTGTCAACAGCGACTACGTTGACGAGTCGCACGCCGGACTCGGTTTGGCTCGTGCGATCAGCCATCGGGCGGCGGCCTACGTCGTGGCGATGGGGTTGCTGGACCCGGAAGGTCCTGTGTATGCAGCGGGCCGCGACGAGGGGACACTGGGGCCGTGAGTTTCGCCAGCCTTCCATTTGCGTTCTTCTTCATCATCGTATTCGCGATGTACTGGTCCATTCGCCGCGAAGGCGCCCGGCACGTGATGTTGCTTGTCGCCAGTTATGCCTTCTACATGGCGTGGAATCCGTGGCTGGTGCTGTTGATCATCGGTTCTACGGTTTTGGATTTCGTCGTCGGTCTGATGCTGGGGCGGACTGAGGGGGAAGGGCGACGCAAGGCGCTTTTGATCGTCAGCCTTGTCGGGAATCTCGGCGTGCTTGGACTCTTCAAGTACGCGGACTTTTTCATTCACTCGTTCGGCAGCCTGGTGGAGCAGTTCGGTTTTCGCGCGGATGTGCGGACGCTGGGATTGCTTCTTCCGGTCGGCATCAGTTTCTACACGTTTCAGACGTTGAGTTACACGATCGACGTGTATCGTCGGCGTATCGAACCCGAGGGTTCGTTCCTGCGATTTGCGTTGTTCGTTGCGTTTTTTCCGCAGCTGGTGGCTGGACCGATCGTCAAGGCGCGGGATTTTCTTCCGCAGTTGTTGGCGCCGCGGCGATTCGACTGGGGGAGTCTGGACGCCGGGTTGATGCTGATCCTGGTTGGTCTGACGAAGAAGGTGCTGATCGCGGACAACCTTGCGACGTTGGTCGATCCGGTTTTTGCGCATCCTGAGCGGTACACGACGGCGGACTTGTGGTTGGGGATGTTCTGCTATGCGGGCCAGATTTACGGGGACTTTTCCGGTTACTCGGATATGGCGATCGGTCTGGCGAAGTTGTTGGGATTCGAGTTGTGTCTCAACTTTGCGAGTCCTTATCTTGCCGTGAGCCTGTCGGATTTCTGGCGTCGATGGCACATTTCGCTGTCGAGCTGGCTGCGGGATTATCTGTACATACCGCTCGGCGGATCGCACGGAACGCGCTGGAAGACGGCGCGGAACCTGATGTTGACGATGCTGCTCGGCGGCTTGTGGCACGGTGCGAGCTGGACGTTCGTCGTGTGGGGTGCGATTCACGGGATTGCCCTTGTGGTGCAGAAGGCGTATGGATGGCTGGTCGGCGGCGAGGCGCGGCGTTCGTCCGATGGCGCGCTAGCGCGACGGCATCCGTTGGCCGTGCTCCCTGGATGGGCGGCGACGTTCCTGGTCGTCAACGTTGCGTGGGTGTTTTTCCGCTGTCAGCCGGTGATTGACCCGGACACAGGCATAATGGGTTCGGCGATCGATGCGATGCGAGTTGCAACGTACTACGTGATGCACTTGTTTGTGCCCGCTTCCATCGAGCAACCGGCATGGCTGATGGACAAGTGGCCGATGTGCATGTTGCTGGCCGTTCTGGCGGGCATGCAGATTCACGGCGAGTGGGTGCGTCGCGGACGGCCGGGGATTCGGTTGCCGGGGATTCTGGCGGGGCCGGCGTATGCGATGTGGGTGCTTGTGATCGTGGTGTTTCATCCGCAGCATGCGGCGCCGTTCATTTACTTTCAGTTCTAGGTCATTTCGCGATCGAGCGTGACTTGACGAGTGAAATGTGCGATTCGTCTCTGTTACGGTGCGACTTTGGTGATCGCGAACTACGTGGCGTCCGGACGTTTATTTCGCACTTTCAGTGCTTGTTTCGCGTGTTGATTCGGGACCCAGGGCTGCATTTGCCCGCTTCGCGGGCTGCACTTGCCCTGGGCTTCCATATGGCACGCTTTCAGCGTGCGGCCAGAATTCGAGCGACTGGGCGAGTAGGGTGATTGAGCTGCCGGGCTTATCAAATGGCGCGCTTTCAGCGTGCGGGCAGCATTCGCGCGACTTGTGTGTTGGGCGATCGCGCTGCGGGGCTTACCGCTAGTTGCGCGATTTCCGATTTTCCGTGATGGGATTTTTTTGTTGTGTGTCGGACTTAGACGGCGACGTTGATGAAGCGGCCGGGGTCCTGGGTGGCGTTTTCGACGGCGCCTGAGTTGTAGATAGCGGCGAGCGCGGTTCGAGTCGCTTCCGCGCGGGCGGGGTTGTTGCCGGTCGAACCCGTTGAATTGTCGGCATCTCCAGTGCGTTGTTGTGCCTGGAGTTCCTGTCGCGCCTTCTGTTCGAGTTGCGCGGCCTTGGCGGCGACTGTACGATCCTGGCTCGACGGATCCGCCGGGGCGTTGGCGGCGCGGCGGATCTGCTGCGCCTTGGCGATCGTCGCTTCGGGAGTTTCGGCGGGCGACGTATCGATGCTGACTTCGCCGCCGACGGCGTATTGTTTGCCGTCCGGGCCATTCTGGTATTCGAATGTCGGGCCGCCGCGAGCGTGGGGACCGGCGGCGGCGGCGTGTGCCTGTTCGTGCCGTCGGACTTCGTTGTCACGTTGTTCGAGTTTGCGAACCTGTTCGAGTTCTTCGTCAGTCAGTTCGGACTTGCCGACGGGCTCGCCCGAAATTTCCTGCGGTTTCTGGGTTTCGCCGGGTCTGGAAAGTGCGGCGGAATGGCGAATGAGGCCTGTTCCGGCTGCAGCGAGCAGTCGGTTGACGGAGTCACAGGAATCGCAGGCGCCGATGGACATATCGCGAAATTGCTCCGGGACCGTGCGCGACCGGGGCAGTCTTGCGCGGATCTCCGAGAGGTTGATCGGCAGGCGAATTGGTGAGGATAAATGCTGGAGGAGTTCTCGGACGTTGAGTCGGTGCGATTGTCGGGTCGATGACCCGACCTACGAACTGTCGGGTCGATGACCTGACCTACGGACTGACTAGAATGCGGGAATGAACGTTGTGATGAGCAGTTATCTGATGAGGTCTGCATTGATGGAAACCAAGACTGTCGCCGTTGTCGGCGCCTCCGCCGATCGATCGAAATTCAGCAACAAGAGCATTCGGGCTCATGAGCGGATGGGTTGGACGGTCTATCCCGTCAATCCGAAGGGCGGGGAGATTGAAGGGCATCCCGTGTTCAAGTCGATTCGTGACATTCCTGCGAAGCTGAGGCGCGTATCGATGTATCTCCCGGCCGCGGTCGGGATCGGCGTGTTGCCGGACATTGCGGCCGTCGCGCCCGAGGAGTTCTGGGTCAATCCGGGGGCCGAGAGCGACGAACTGATCGAAGCCGCAAAGGCGTTGGGGCTACAGCCGATCCAGGCGTGCAGCATCGTGGATGTCGGGATGTCGCCTGCACAATTGTCTGAGTAAGTCCGAATTCACCGTCGGCTGAAATTCTCAGTGGAAAACGACGGGTACCCTGAATCCACTTTTCGCCTGTCTCTGGTAGATCCGAGATTCCGGCACGGCAACCGGGCTGTCGTCGTGAATTGGATCGTGGAGACGCGCGATGTTCAATTCAGGATTCCATAGACGTTTCAATCGACTTATTGGTGTATTGGTAGCTGCGATCGGCATAGTCGGGCTGACGGGGGCGGAATGTCCGTCAACCGGGGCTCCGGCGGGGTTTGGTCTGCCTGTACCCGGTGAGTTCCTCTACTACCCGAATCCGAGCGATCCACTGTTGCTCAAGACGTCGACGGCGGATGGCGGCGTTTTCGAGCTCTACGGCGCGAAGGACGACGGCGGTTTGCCGACGAAGCTCGACGGCATTCACTACCAGAAGTCGGGCGTGGCCGACAGCGGCGTGTGGATCACGTTTGACGACAAAGGTCGCGCGACGCAGCTGACGGGCGAGGACGGGAGCACGATCCAGCTCGACTGGCAGTCGGCGACTGTCGCTCTCGTGACGGCTGTCGACGGCACTGGCGACGTTCAGACGAATTTCGAACTCGATTTTGATCAGAGCGGATCGGGGCGGCAACGTCTGACGGACGACGTTAGCGGGCACTCGCGTAACGGTCAGCCGACTGTTCTCGAAGTATTGAAGCCGGACGCGGATCGTGACGCGTCGCAACTCGTGGTGAATCAAAAGGCGCGGGCTGCGGCGGCGGGCAGAAGCAACAAGGTCAATGTACTCGTGACGCGATGCGGCCAGACGGTCAAAGGCGCAAACGTCTTCGTGGCCTTCAGTTTTCCAAACGAACCGACGTCGCAGGTCGCGCTGGCCTCGCCGGTGGGGATCGTCGGCAACTACCAGGCGACGGTGCCGACTGTCTGGACGCCGAATGAAATCCAGTTGAATGAAGCGTGCTCGTTCTTTGCGGACAATCTCGGGAAGCTGTGTACAGGGTTGGGGCTCTTGCCGCAGGGCTCGGATTCGCTGCTCTGTGCCGAGCTGGCCATCAAGATTGATCTTCTCGCGGCGGGACCGACGGGCGAAGCGGCGGGGATCTTCGCGTTGTGTCAGTTGGGCGCGGAGGCCGTGCAATACTATTGCGAGACGTTCGACGCCAGCCCGGCGCCCGGCGTGCCGGACAATGCGGCGGGCTTCATCTGCGACAAGATCAAGGAACTCGAGGATCGAACGCCTCTGGATATGTCCGTGCAATACGAGATGTATGCCTGGGCCGAGGTACCGGGCGTGCCGCGCGTGCAGAGTGAGAAGATGTTCGTCTCGGCGGTCGGCGACTTCCCGGATATTGAGTTGAACTTCGAAGACGGCGCGGCGGCGATCACTTCGTTCACGACATTTCCGTCGAATCCGGATCCCAACCAGAGCTACACGGCGACGGCGGAGTTGAGTTGCATGCCGGCCGGTGTGACGTTGCGGATTTCCGTGAAGGGGTCCGACGGGTATTCGAATTCAAATGAGACGGTCGTCGCGGCCGACAATCTGAACCCGATCCTGAAGCTGACTGTGCCGGGTGGGGCGGCCGAGGTGAGGGACGTGATCGTCGTCGAAGTGGTCGGCGGGATACCGATGATCGAGCCGCCGTTTAGCGCGAGTGTCGTCGATCTGAAGCGAGAGATCAGCATCGTATTCTGACAAAGGCGAGCGACGCGGAGAGTACGGGGCGGGTCGCGCTCATGCGGCCCGTCCTTTTTCGTGCGCGCTGAAACCGCTGAAAATGGCTGATTCCGGCCGGACGACGGTTGTCAAAGCGTGTCGAATCCAGCGTTTTCTCGCTATACTGCCGCGGTTTCAAGACGTGCACTCTGAAGAAACGAGCAGCCATGACGACGACACACGCAGACACGATTCCCGTTCATGTTGGCCATTCGCCCGATCCCGACGACGCGTTCATGTTCTACGCGTTGGCGAAGGAGCTGATCGACACGCGGCCCTACGTCTTCACGCACGAGATGGCGGACATCGAGACGCTGAATCAGCGGGCGCTCAAGGGTGAGTTAGAGGTTTCAGCGATCTCGATTCACAGCTATCCGTATGTCATGGACAAGTATGCGCTGCTCAGCTGCGGTTGCAGCATGGGCGACGGGTATGGCCCCATGATCGTGACAAAGTCGTCGGCGACGTTGGCGTCCATGAAGGGCAAGACGATTGCGGTTCCCGGCGAGCGCACGACGGCATTCCTCGCGTTGAACCTGTGTCTTGGGAAGGGGAACTTCAAGCACAAGGTCGTCATGTTCGACGAGATTCCCGAGGCCGTGTTGTCGGGCGATGTGGACGCCGGATTGATCATTCACGAGGGGCAGATCACGTATGAGCGCGACGGGCTGCATCTCGTCGTCGATCTCGCGAAGTGGTGGGGGGAGCAGACGGGGTTGCCGTTGCCGCTGGGCGGAAACGTCGTTCGTCGCGATCTCGGTCCCAAGCGGATGAGCGAGATATCGAAGCATCTGAAGCATGCGATTGAGTTCGCGCTGAAGGATCGCGAGAAGGCGGTCGCGTATGCGCTGGAGTTCGGCCGAGGGTTGGATACTGACCTGACGGATAAGTTCGTGGGAATGTACGTGAACGACTGGACAGTCGACTATGGCGAGCGCGGTCGCAAGGCGGTGCGGGAGTTGCTGAAGCGCGGGCATGCGGCGGGGTTGGTTCCGGATGCGGGAGAGATTGAATTTGTTGAGTAAGGGGTGTGAATTCGCGGCGTGCCGACGTGGCTCCCGGCATGCCGACGTTTGGAGTTAGACTGTCCGGCCATTCCGCCGCCCTTTCAGGGCTAAACCCGAGGAAGAAAACGCTAACCACGGGTTGCGCTCCGACCGCCGTGCGGTCTCCGCTTCACCCGTGGCTAAAGACTGTCGCTCCTTCGGAGCTGTGTCGGCCTTGGAAACACTGGCGTTTACGACGGTTCTGCAAATCGGAAATCCTCACTCGAATTCCCGGACAGCCTCAGCTTGGGGGGCGGCATGGCACTCCGGCGTGATAGACGATTGATCGCGTGGGTACGGGCATGCCGACCTTGGGGGTCGGCATGGCACCCGACGCGATAGACGATTGAATGCGTGGGTACGAACATGCCGACCTTTGGGGTCGGCATGGCACCCGACGCGATAGACGATTGAATGCGTGGGTACGAGCATACCGACCTTTGGGGTCGGCATAGCACCCGACGACCGGAGTACGCTGGTGGTCTGCACGGCTTGAGAGCAGTGGCACCATGTGTGACGACTTGGGGAGGCGTCATGGCTACCCGGCACGATTAGCCGAGTTCGCCGCCTTCGATCTGGACGCTGGTGAGTCCCATCGTCACGTTGTCGCAGAATTCGAAGATCTTATCGAGGCCCGTGACGAGGAAGACGCCCCAGACGCTGGTGGCGATGCCGCAGAGCTTGAGCTTCCCTGGGGGCGTGCTCTGGACGAGCTTTCGGATCTTGAGAAGTTTGGCGATGTTTGACGAGTTGAGGAACCGGACTTCGGAGAGGTCCAGGACGCAGTGGCATCCTGGGCGGGTCTCCAGCATCTCTTCCAGGAGATTCGTATCTTCCGAGAATGCCGGATCGTCCTGCAGTTCGCCGACGATGATGTTTTCAGACCATTCCTTGACTGGCATAGCGGGACTCGTCCATCCGGTCGTTTGGAAACCGGCTCGTTGTTGTCGTCGTGTCTGAGTCGCGGCAACTTCGCCGCCATTGGCGATTGACGGTAAAGGTTGCCCCCGGACGTGTCAATCTGGGGGGGCTGATGTGGGAAAACGGAGCAGATGGCGCATCCGCTGAATCGTTTTCACGCCGATTCCCTTGACGACAAGGAGATCCTCAGGCCGTTGGAATGCGGGCCGGCGCTCGCCGGGCTCCCGCTGCTCGCGGGTTTCGATAATGCGTTTCGCGACGGATTCGCCCAGACCGGGAAGAAGTGCGAGTTCCGCCCACGTTGCGGTATTCGGGTCGATCCCGATGGCTGCGGCAGCGATCGGCGGATTCGGATTTTCGTTTGCATTCTCAAGAGGCGTGGCGGCAACGGGCGATTCCATGATGAGCGACAGAATCGCGACTGTCAGTAGGACGAGCGTGCTGGCGAAAGCGACGAGGCAATGAATGCGCCGGATTGCGGCAGTAGCCGAATTGCCCCGATAATCGGCGGTTGCTGGATTGGCGGCCGACTCGGTCATTGGAATATAGCGTGCCGCGAAATGACGGAATCGGCAAGTTGCGAGGAGCGTCGTGGGAAAGCAGCGACGGCGACAACCATCTCGATATGCTAACGCCTGCGGCCGGATCGGGTCCGGACTTGAGGATGAGCTGCGGGTACAAGTCGGCGAGCAACGTCTGGTGAACACGGCACAGCGACAACTCGAGGCGCGATCGGCCGCCGACTGCGACGCCGGAAGGGGGTCGCGCATTGCGATTTTCGTCGGCGTGGCGGTGTTGGTTCTCGCCGTTTTGCGACAGGACAGTTTCTGGCATGCGTACGGCAGCGGTTCGTCTTCGGCAGTTCGCTGGATTGCCGGAGTCTATGCGGCCGTCATGCTCGGCGCATTCGCGTGGCGGATTGTGTTGTGGCTGCGATATCGGGCCGATGCACCGGTCAACGACGATGTATTGCCGCGCATTTCCGTCGTGATTCCCGCATACAACGAAGGACCCATGGTTCGAGAGGCGATTCTCTCGGCGGCACGGAGCGACATCCCGCGGGACCGACTGGAGATCATTGCGGTTGACGATGGAAGCGACGACGACACATGGCGTCATATTCGCGAGGCGGCCTCCCGTGCGCCGGCTGGTGTTCAGTTGGTCACGCATCGACTTCCTGAGAATCGCGGGAAACGCGAGGCGTTGTCGGCGGGGTTTGCGATGGCGTCTGGCGATGTCTTTGTGACGTTGGACAGTGACAGCGTGCTGGAGCGGGACGCCTTGCGGAACCTGGTGGCGCCGATCGTGCGGGACGTGCAGATCGACTGTGTGGCGGGGTGTGTCCGCGTGCTGAACAGTCGGGCGTCGATGATCACGCGGCTGCTGAAGTGTTATTTCAGCCTCTCGTTTCGCTTTGTGCGTGCCTATCAGAACGGATTCCGAGGCATCTTCTGTGCACCTGGCGCGATCAGCGCCTATCGGGCGTCGGCGATTCGACGGGTGCTGAGCGACTGGCGGGAACAGGCATTCCTGGGGCGGCCATGCGTCACGGGTGAGGATCGATCGTTGACGAACCTGGTCATGCGGGGCGGCGGTCTGACGGCGTATCAGCAGACGGCGGTTGCGCATACCGCGGTGCCGGAGACATACTCGGGGATGGCCAAGATGTTTCTGCGATGGGCCCGGAGCAACATTCGCGAGACGATCATATTGTGGCGTTTTATGTGGCGGCCTTTCCGCGAGCGGCACGTGGGGTTGTTTCGGTTCAACATGGTGCTCGTGCTGATGTCGCTGCTACTGCCGTATTTCTTCGTTTCGCATTCGGCGGCATTGTTCCTGACGAGCGACGGGTTCATGCTGCAGTATGTAATGGCCGTTGTCTTTGGCGGCCTTCTCATGGGTGCTATTTATTACCGGAACGAACGGGACGGCGACTGGATCTGGCTCGTCTTCTATCAATTCTTCTGGGTGGTCTTTCTATCATGGATCCTGCCGTACGCGGCGATGACGCTGCGGAACACGGGCTGGCTGACGCGCGGCTCGACGGATACGGATTCCAAGGAAGCGGCACAGCGGGTATCATCGCCGGATTCCGCGGCGCTGGCGTCAGCGTAGTGTCGGTTTGATGGTCCGATCAATCCAAGCCTGACATCTGGATTGCGCGGGGCCGTCGGGTCGATGACCCGACCTACGGGTTTGGCTCGCGCGGTCGTGTCGGGTCGATGACCAGACGTACGGGTTTGGATTGCGCGGCGGTGTCGGGTCGATGAACCGACCTGCAGTTGTTAAGCGTTGCTCATGGCGGATGTTGATCTTCCAGAAGAGTTGTACGAGGACGACGATTCCATCGAGCGGGTGGAGGACGCCGACGGCGCCGAGCCCGAGCACGTGCGAATCGTCATCGCGCGCAAGCTGCCTGGGCGGCGAATCGACAAGTATCTTCATGGCCGGTTCCGCAAGAAAGTGTCGCGCAGCATCATCCAGCGGCTAATCAAACGCGGCGAAATCCTCGTCAACGGAAAACCGACGAAGAACAGCTACGAAATGGAAGCGAATGATGTCATCGACATCTCGTTTCCGCCGCCGGAGCCCTACGAGGTCAAGCCGGAGGATATTCCGCTCGAGATCGTGTACGAAGACGACTACGTGCTGGCGATCAACAAACCGCGCGGCATGATCGCGCATCCGGCGAGTCGCACACAGGGCGGGACCGTCGCCAATGCGCTGAGTTTCTATTCGAATTCGTTGTCGACGGGCGGAGATCCGTTCCGCCCCGGCATTGTGCATCGGCTGGATAAGAATACGACCGGCATCATGATCGTCGCCAAGACGGACGAGGCGCATTGGCGCGTCGCGCTTCAGTTCGAGCAGCGGACGACGCAGAAGATCTATCACGCGATCGTCCACGGCGGACCCGAGTTTGACGAAGACGAAATCGATGTGCCGATCGGCCAGCATCCGACGGTCCACGATCGATATGTGGCGACGGGTTTCGCCGAGCGATTGGGGCCGAAGTTCGAGAAGAAGTTCTCGAAGTCGGCCGTGACGCGTTACAAGGTGCTTGAGCGCTTCAACAACTTCAGCCTCGTCGAGCTCTATCCAAAGACGGGGCGGACGCACCAGTTGCGCATTCATATGTCGCACATCAAGCACCCGATCGTGGGGGACCCGTTTTATGGCGGCCGGCACATCTCGATGCGGCACGTGACGGGCAGGCCCTCGGATTCAGACGAGCTGATATGGAATCGCCAGATGCTGCATGCGTGCAAGCTGATCGTGCAGCATCCGATCGAGGAGCGGCCGTTGGAGCTGGTCGCGCCTTACGCTGACGACATGCGGGAGTTGCTGGAGGCGCTGCGGACGTATGCGGTTCGCACGGCACCGCCAAAGCGGAAGCGGTAGGCGGCGCATTAATACCTTCATTTGGGATCGCATGACGCCAGGTGCGTGGCGCTCACTGGATTCTGCACTGCTTGAGAGCAGTGGCACCCCGTGGAGTTTTGCGCGACATTGGCATGCCGACCTGCAGGGTCGGCATGGCACCCGGCACTGCTTGAGAGCAGTGGCACCCCGTGGAGTCTTGCGCGACATCGGCATGCCGACCTGCAGGGTCGGCATGGCACCCGGCACTGCTTGAGAGCAGTGGCACCCCGTGGAGTTTTGCGCGACATCGGCATGCCGACCTGCAGGGTCGGCATGGCACCCGGCCAGCAAAACACCGGGGTCCGGTGGGCACGGCCCACCCTACGAGTGGCGCCCTCTGCGTTGCGGTAGGCGTGAAATCCGGTCATCATGCAGTTTTCAAGGGAAGGTAATTCCGCAGGGAGACAAGCGAATGTCCGACGTACAGGGAATCTTGAACCGGCTCGGAATCGAGGCCGTCAATCCGGGCGTGTTCAACGGCGAGTGGATGGGCTCCGAAAGCAAGCTGGAATCCGTCAGTCCGATCGACGGCAAGGTCATTGCCGCCGTCACTCAGGCGACGGAGGCCGAATACGACAAGACGATCGCCGCCTGTCAGCGGGCGTTTCATTCGTGGCGAATGGAGCCGGCGCCGAAGCGCGGCGAAGTCATTCGTCAGCTCGGGAATGCCCTGCGCGCGCACAAGAAGGACCTCGGTTCTCTCGTCGCGATGGAGATGGGCAAGATCCAGGCCGAGGGCGAGGGCGAAGTCCAGGAGATGATCGACATCTGTGATTTCGCCGTCGGTCTTTCGCGGCAATTATACGGCCTCACGATGCACTCGGAGCGGCCTCTACATCGAATGTACGAGCAGTGGCATCCGCTGGGCATCGTCGGCGTGATCAGCGCGTTCAACTTTCCCGTGGCCGTGTGGGCGTGGAATTCGGCGCTGAGCGCCGTCTGCGGCAATGCGACGTTGTGGAAGCCCTCGAGCAAGACGCCGTTGACGGCTGTGGCTTCGACGCGGATCGCACAGAAAGTGTGTCACGACTGCGGCGTTGATCCGGCGATTTTCAGTCTTGTTATTGGTCGGGGATCAACGATCGGCGAACGGCTGATCAACGACACGCGGATACCGCTGGTGTCGGCGACGGGTTCATGCCGGATGGGGTATCGCATTGGCGAAGTCGTCGGCAAGCGGCTTGGGCGCACGATTCTTGAGCTGGGCGGGAATAACGCGATCATCGTGACGCCTCACGCGGACCTGGACATGGCGACGCGTGCAATCGTCTTCGGATCCGTCGGCACGGCGGGCCAGCGATGCACGAGCACGCGGCGAATCATCGCCCACGAGTCGATCCGCAAGGATCTGACGAACCGTCTGCTGAATGCCTACAAGCAGGTGAAGATCGGCAATCCGCTGAACGAAGGCACACTGATGGGGCCGCTGATTGACAAGGGCGCTGTGAAGGACTTCACAAACGCAATCGAGCGCGTGAAGAAGGAGGGCGGCGAGATTCTGTGCGGCGGCGACGTGCTCAGCGGCGGCGAATACGAAAGCGGCTGCTATGTAACGCCGTGCATTGCCAACGTGAAGAACGAATTCGCGATCGTGCAGGAGGAGACGTTCGCTCCCATCCTGTACATGATGGGCTACGGCGGTTCGCAGAAGCCGTCGGATGCGAAGACGCTGCAGGCGGAGACGCGCGACGCGATCCGGATGCACAACAACGTACCGCAGGGTTTGAGCAGTTCGGTGTTCTCGCAGAATATTCTGGAGACGGAGATGTTCCTGTCGGCCGCGGGCAGCGACTGCGGCATCGCCAACGTGAACATTGGCACGAGCGGCGCGGAAATCGGCGGTGCGTTCGGCGGTGAGAAGGAAACGGGCGGCGGTCGCGAATCGGGCAGCGATTGCTGGAAAGCCTACATGCGGCGGCAGACGAACACGATCAACTGGAGCACGGAACTGCCGTTGGCGCAGGGGATCAAGTTCGGGGACTAGGGCAGGTCCCTCCAGATCGACAATTCTCGCGACCGACCGGGTGTTTTTTGCCCGGTCGGTCGGCTTTTCGCAGATCAGCCACTCACGAATAGTCGGCACACCGTTTTTCGCGCAGCCGGGCGCAGTGCATGGCGCTGCGGCGGTGTTCGTATGAATGCGAATTTCCGATGCAGTGAATCATCGTCCGTTGACTTCGGGCGGTGTCAACGTCCCAGTAATCGACCGCCCCAAATCCTGTCGTTGCAATCGCGGCATCGGGTATAATAGCTTCCGTCACATGCGGAGATCTTTCGTACTTATGTGTCGCGGCGCCGTTCTGCGCTGCGTTTGACTTCACTGACTTCAATTGTGTTGTTGCGCGTCGTCTTCCTTCGTTAAGAGGAGTGCGTCGGATGTTTGCAATGTCTGTTCACAGAGCCGCGGTACGAGCACGCCGGGCGGATCGATTGGTTTTTTGCGCTGCGGTGGTGCTGACGCTGGCCGTCGGCCGACGCGTATCGGCTGAGCGAACCTGCGGGATGCTGACGTTCGCGATTCCGTCGACCGGCGTCGTGACGGATCAGATCACGAATGGGATCGTCGGGAACATTGCGGATGTCAACGTCGATCTCGACATCTCACACACGTATGTGCATGACCTGCGAATCACGCTGATCAACGACGCGACGTCGACGAGCGTCGTCATTGTCGATCAGGAATGCGGCGGAGATGACAATATCGACGTGCTGCTTGCGGACGAGGCCGCAAGCGTCGTCGGCACCACGTGCAACGCCAGTCCGCCCACGATCCTGGGGACGTTTCGGCCCGCCAATCCGCTGAGCGCTTTTGACGGCGAGCAAACGAACGGCAGCTGGACGTTGATGATCGAGGATCTGACGTCCGGCGACAGCGGTATCGTCAATGGCTGGTGCGTCGAAGTGACAGTCGATTACAACTCGCCCGATTCCGGCGGCTATCGATTCCTGTCCAATGCGAACGGCGGCGGCCTCAACGGCGCGCCGGTGCATACCTTCATCGACGTCTCCGGTACGGGTACGCTGGTATGTCTCGGAGACAGCAACTCGTCGATCAACAGCGCGATCAATGCACCGATCGATCTTGCGACGCCCTTTACGTTCTATGGAACGACGTACAACCAACTCGTCATGACGAGCGAGGGGTATCTGACGACGGACACGGCGGATAACGCCGCTGATGCGAGCAATGACTGCCCTCTGCCGGCTGTGCCGAGCAGCAATGGCGGGGCGCGAATCTACGCGCTTCACGACAACCTGAACCTGTCCGCTTCGGGCGGGTATTACGACTATTTCGAAGTTTGTCCGCGCGTGGCGGACTCCGGTCCGAACGGCGGTTGTCATGTCTTCATGTGGGAGGCGGCCGATCACGCGGGCGGCGCTGTTGAGGACTTCGATTTCGAAGCGATCCTGTACGATTCGGGCGAGATCGTCTTCCAGTACAGCGGGGCGAATTCCGAGCTGGGAGGCGGCTCGACGACGGGAATTCAGAACGACGGCGCCACGATTGGTACGACATACGCGTGCAATCAGCTCGGCTCCATCACGGACGGCCTGGCGATTCGGTTCATCATCGACAATGACTACGACCTGGTGCCCGATTCAGTTGACAACTGCGTCGACTTCCAGAACCCGTTACAGTCCGACATCGACGGCGATGGGTTGGGCGACGTATGCGACAACTGCCCGGAAGTTGCGAATGACACGCAGAGCGATGCGGACATCGACGGCGTGGGAGATGCTTGCGATGACTTCCCCGGCAGAAAGCACCACGATCGTAACGGCGGTTACTGGTGGATCGACTCGAATGATGCACACGGCCCGGCGCCGGATTTCACGGACATCAGCGCCAGCGCGACGGCGACGAATGTACCGATCGGCGACGACACGCGGCACGGGCCTTACGCTCTTGGGTTTTCGCTCCCGTATTACGGCGCGGACTACACGGACGTGTGGGTGTCGTCGAACGGCTGGGTGCATATCGGGTCGGACGATCCGATTACGTCAGACTTGTCCAATACCTGCGAGTTCCGGGATGAGCTCGGCGTTGATCGGCTTGTCGGTCCGCTCTGGGACGATCTGGACAATGATGGCGGCGGGGCGGTTCCGGCGACCTGCTGGTTCGAGACATACGCCGCGGGCGATTGTCCATGGAGCGGATATGACGGGCAGTGCGCCATCGTACAGTGGGACAAGATCTATCATTGGCCCGCCAGCGCCGGCGCCGATACGGCGACGTTCGAGGTCGTGCTGCTGGATAATGGCGTCGTTGTGGTTGAGTTACTCGATGCGGGTCCGGAACTGGGCCTCGGCTCGACGACGGGAATCCTCGCAGACAACGGGCTCGATTGGTTGAACTACCGATGCAACCATGCGAATTCGATCGCGGACAACACGTCTGTCTGGTTCTTTACGGATGCACCGGACAACGACGCCGTTCCGGCGGCGCTGGATAACTGTCCGGGCGTAGCAAACGCGGACCAGGCCGATGCCGACAACGACGGCGTGGGCGACGTTTGCGACAACTGCCCCGGCGACGCAAATGCCGATCAGAACGACGGCGACGGGGACGGCGTCGGAGATGTCTGCGATCAACTGGTCGGCGACGACAACGCGGGTGATTCCGACGGTGACGGCGTCGCGGACGACGTCGATCAGCTTGTTGGGGACGACAATTCCGGCGACAACGACGGCGACGGGATCGCGAACAACGTCGACAACTGCATCGATGTCGCGAATACAGATCAGCTCGATTCAGACGGCAACGGCGTCGGGGATGTCTGCGAGGCCGGGCCCGGCGCCCAGGAAACGCCGGGCGCATGTTGCGGAGGCGGAATGCCGGCGCTATTGCCGCTTGTGTTGATGGGATGGAAGCGCCATCGCAAACGCGGTTCGCGCGGCATGAGTTCCTTGAAATGAGTTGACGTTTGGCGACTGAAGTGATTCAAGGGAAGTGAAAACGGTCAGGTTGGGAGTGTGGAGGGATATATGATTTCGTTTCGAACGAGCGTGCGTATTCTGTGTCTGATCGCCGGTGTCTGTCTGTTGACAATGCGTCACGCGAACGCGCAGATTCTGACGGAAAATGAACCCAATAATGATGCGGCATCGGCAACGGCGCTGGGAAGCGCGGCTGCGGGCGTTCGTGTCCGGGCAAACATCTTTCCGAATGCGGACCTCGATTACTTTTCGTTTGCGGCCAATGCCGGCGATCGCGTCTATGCGGCGGTCATGACGTCAGCCAGCGCGAGCGGATCGACCGACAGCGAACTGGAGATCTTCGATACCGACGGAATGACGTCGTTGGAGTTCGACGGCGACGACGGAACTTTCGGCTCTCTGTCGTCCAGTATCGCCGGGCTGCCGATTCCCGCGGACGGTGTGTACTTCGTGCGTGTGAAGCACTTCAGCGCCACGGCACAGTTGCGTCCTTACGATCTTTACGTTCGCACTGTCTCGGGTGACGGAACGCCCGAAGTCGAGCCGAACGACTCGACAGGAGCGGCGCAACCGCTGCCGATGAACGGTCACATCGCCGGCGCGACGTCCAGCGCCGCGGACATCGATGTGTTTTCAATCAGTTTGAATGCCGGCGACACGATTTACGCCAGTCTCGACCTGGACCCGGAGCGTGATACCGTCGAATGGAACGGCGTGCTTTATTTCGGGCTCGTCGGCGATCCCCAGATCCTGCTCTCGGCGAACGACGCCGGGGCCTCGACGCCGGATTCCGAGGCGATGTTCCTGACCGTCAAGGACACAGGTGTCTACTACGTCGCGGTCGGCGTACCGGGGGGCGGCATCGATTTCGGCACGTATCGACTTTGCGTGACTGTATTTCCCAAAGCACCGTGTCCGGGCGGTGCGACGACGTATGCCAGCGCGGATGTTCCGCAAGTGATCCCGACGGGACCGGGCATGGTCATGTCGACGCTGATGGTTCCTGACAACCCGCGAATCGACAAACTTCGCGTGTCGATTGAATTGACGCATACGTTCATGCCGGACCTCGACGTGTATCTGATCTCGCCCGCCGGCAACGCTGTAGGGCTGTTTACGGACATCGGGAACAACTCACAACAATCCATGAATATGACGCTGGACGACGACGCGGCGTTGCCGATCGGCGTTTTCACCGTGGTTGACGGTCTGGAGTATCAGCCCGAACTGAATTACCGGCTCGATTGGTTCAAGGGCCAACTGGCCGGCGGCATGTGGACGCTGGTTATCCTGGATGACGCAGGGGCAGATGGCGGTTCGCTTCAGAACTGGAGTCTGGAGGTATGCAGGCCTTCGAATACGACGAGTTGCGGGCCGGGCACTCAGAACAAGATCGTCTATTCGTCGAATTTCGATACGGACGACGGAGGCTTCACGCACAGCGGCGCGGGAGACGAGTGGGAGCTCGGGACGCCGAGTTTCGCACCGCTGACGTCGACGAGCAGCGGAGCGAACTGCTGGACGACGGATTTGGACAACACTTACAACGCGAGCTCCGACGCGGACCTGCTGTCGCCTGCCATTGATCTGACAGGCCTGTATGGTCCGGCGTCGCTGCAATGGGCCCAGCAGTTCCAGATCGAGTCGGCGACTTTCGATCATGCGTTCGTCGAAGTGCGCGAAGTCGGCGGTGCGAATCCGCGCAGAGTCTGGGAGTGGACTGGCGCGACGATGACGACGACGGTGGGCAGTCCGACCACGACGATTCAAGAGAGCGCCGGCTGGGGGCTGGTGCGAGTGGATATCTCCGACTTTGCCGACAAGATGGTGGAAGTGCGGTTCCATCTCGACAGCGATACGACGGTTCAACTGGCGGGCTGGTCGATCGATGACATTGCAGTTGTCGCGTGTGAAGAAAAGGACACAGACAACGATGGCGTCGGCGACTTGACGGACAACTGCGTGAACGACGCGAACGCCGATCAGGCTGACAGCGACGGCGATGGCGTCGGCGACGTGTGTGATGCGTGCGACGGGAACAACGGCAGCGGCGACGCGGACAATGACGGCGTCTGCGACGACGCGGATCCGTGCCCGAACGATGCCAACGACGACTCGGACGGCGACGGAATGTGCGACAGCGTCGATCCTTGCCCGAATGACGCGACGAATGACTCCGACGGCGACGGCCTTTGCGGCAGCGTCGATCCGTGTCCGAATGATGCGACGAATGACTCAGACAATGACGGTGTGTGCGACGGCATGGATGGCTGTCCGAACGATCCGAACAAGACGTCGGCCGGCATCTGCGGTTGCGGCACGGCGGACACGGACAGTGACGGCGACGGCGTCGCCGATTGCGACGACAACTGCGTCGACCTCGCGAATGCGGATCAGCTTGATTCGGATGGCGACGGCGTTGGCGATCTCTGCCAGGATTCGCCGGGCCCCGGGGCGACGCCGGCCGCGTGTTGCGGCGGCGGTTTGCCCGCGTTGTTGCCGCTCATGCTGCTGGGTTGGAAGCGGAAACGAAGGCGAAACATGATGTAGAAGAGAATCGGGGCGATGCCAGGGCTTTGACACATCACGCCGCTTTCGATGGATCCAGTCAGACAAGTCTGACTGGGATTTCGTGAACGATCAGTACGGACGCCGCTTCGATGGGACGCCATCGAGGCGGCGTTTCTTTTACTCGAATCGGAGCTTGCCACGGTGTCAATGCAATGGCATGAACGAATTCGCGCCATGCGAGGCAAACTTCAAATTGCAGATGTGTCGTGTCGCCCAATCGGATCATTCGGTTGGGATCGGGTTGCAGTATCACGGGCATTCCCCACTTTGGGAGTTGTGCGGGAAAAATCCCCCGATTGACGAAGCGTCATTGCATTTCCGCGATTATGTTGGAGTGTCTCGTGCAATTGGGGGCCGTGCAGCCGAGTTCTGAGACATTATGGCACAGCACTTGCTCTGCTTGGAACGCACAACGACTTCGTTATTCTCGTCCTGACGGGAATCACTGGTCGATCGGTCGGACAGGACAAATGCGAATGTCGTAGGCGTGGCACATTCGATTGACGTGCATCCACTCGGCGGAGGCATGACCAGTTAATCGGGCCCTGGTTCTGGACAAACTAGATCAATTCTCACGAGTCAAACACCAACGGAGGCACTTGATGAAGGTAAGAACTTCCCCCCGGTTCTTTGCGATCATCGGAATCTTCACATGGGCGGCGGCGGTCGGCGCTGCGACTGAGCTGCGTATCGTTGCCGTGACGGGCGAGCAGGCCCCCGGGATGCCCGTGGGTATCATTTTCGACGAATTCAATCGCCCTGACATCAACGCGGCGGGGGAGACAGCCTTTGCCGCGGTTTTCGCCGGGCCGATGGTTACGACGTCGAACGACGCGACGTTGTGGACCGATCGAAATGGAGTGCTTTCGCAAGTGGTGCGGGAAGGTCAGCAGGCCGTGGGTCTGCCGAATATGGTCGCGTACAAGTCATTCACGATTCCGCATTTGAATGATGCCGGTCGGCTTGGTTTCGAGGCGTTGCTTTCGGGGCCGGGCGTCACGTTTGAAAACGACGAGGCCGTCTTTTCCGAAGGCGTGTCGAACATACTGGGCGTTGTTGCGCGCGAAGGTGATCAAGTGCCCGGGCTTGGCGCCGGCATTCTGTACAGTGGCATCACGCATGTCCTGTTCAACAACGAAGGCCGCGTGGTTTTCAGCGGGCAACTCAAGGGGACAGGCGTGGATGTCTCGAACAATGCGTGCATCTGGACGGGCTTTCCCGGTGCAGCATCTGTCGTTGTGCGCGAAAACAATCCGGCGCCGGGGCTTCCGGCCGGCGTCTTGTTTGCGTCAACTTCGTCGTTGCAGCCTGTGCTGGGCGCCGATGATTCGTGCGGGTTCTACATTGGCTTGTCCGGCGTTGGCGTGAACGCCGGCAATGACAACGTCATCTATTCGGGGACGACGAGCACGCCGGCTGTCGTGGTGCGCGAAGGAGAACCTGCGCCCGGCCTGCCGGCGGGGATTCAATTGGGCGCTCTTTTCGCGCCCGACATGAACGCCGCCGGTGAAACTGCGTTTGTTGCGTTTCTCAAGGGCAATGTGACGAGCGCCGTCGATGATCGCGCGCTTTTTTCCGAAGGGCGAACAGGATCGCTGGACCTCGTGGCACGGATGGGCGGTTCCGCGCCTGCGGGGGATTTCAAGGACCTGTTTTCGCCGGTGATCTGTGCCGACGGTCCCGTCGCTTTCATGGCAACGCTCCAAGGTTCGGGGATTGACGGTTTGAACGACGAATGTCTCTGTACGGATAGCGGCGGCACGTTGCATTTCGTCGCTCGCGAAGGTGAGCAGGCGCCTGGGTTGCCGGATGGCGTGGTATTTGCAGGTGACGCTGTGACGATGTCGGGCGCGTTCAGCGGCGAGATCTCGATGAACGCACGCGCCCAGATCGCATTTCGTGCGAATCTGGCGGGGCCCGGCATCGACATGACGAACAACAGCGGCATCTGGCTTCACGATCCCGATTTCGGCACACGGCTGGTTATTCGAAGCGGCGACGCGATTGAGATCGCAACGGGCGATGTACGAATGGTGCAGGACATCATCTGGGTTGCCGGTTCGGGCGGATCCGACGGGCGGAATTCCGCCATGAATGACAGCGCGCAGTTGGCGCTATGGCTTCGATTCACGGACGGCAGCGAGGCGATCGTCGTGACGCTCGATACTGATGGAGACGGGACGGCGGACTTGCTCGACAACTGTCCGATGACTGTCAACATGGATCAGGCGGATGCCGACGGCGACGGCGTTGGCGATGCATGCGACGGTTGCCCGGATGATGCCGACAAGTTGACGGCGGGCGTCTGCGGTTGCGACGTTTCGGATGCGGACAGCGACAACGACGGTGTGCCGGACTGTCTCGACGATTGCCCGGATGATCCGGATAAGTTGAGCCCGGGCGCATGTGGGTGCGGAATGGCGGATGTCGACAGTGACGGCGATCTGATTCTCGACTGCAACGACAATGATCCGGTGAATTCGAATCCCGGCCAGACGGACGGCGATGGGGACGGCGTGGGGGATACGTTGATGCAGCCGGAGCAGTGTTGCGGCGGGGGGATGCCGGTGCTGACGCCATTTCTGTTGCTGGGCTTGCGGCGGCGGCGCCGTCGCAAGTCCGCACGCCGCATGGCGAATTAAACTCGCTTCAGCGTGGGATTCGGTGTGCGATCGCCATGGCGCGTTTCATCGGGATAACGACGGCTGCCATGACGATCGACAATTGGGGGTGGTCGGGCCTGTTCTTCGGAGATGCTTGAATCGTGCGTCGTGCCTCAGTATTCCGTTCTACAATCTATACTCCGCGTGGCCTGCGATGATCGCAGCTCGTGGAAGCGGCGATTAGAATAGAATGGGGTCAGCACATGAACAACGACATAGACATGCAGGCATCGCCGCCCCAGTCTCTGATCTACGCGACGCGTGAATCGGCTGCTGCGGGGCGTGCGCCAGTACGCGGCGAGAAGACGGTTCCAACGTTTTTGACGATCTACACTCTCATTTTGATCGGGCTGATCGCGATGTGCTTCATGCATTTGGGGCCGAATCGAGGATCGGCAGCGCAAACGAAGGATCTGTCAGATTTCATCGTGCCGTGGTTCAGCGGAATCGGTGCAGGAACGTGCGTCTTGTTTGCGATCATTGGTTTTGTGCGGGCGATGACCTGCTTTTCTCGGCGTCGCGCTGAATCCGGTTTGCTGAACGTGTTGTCGGCAGTCATCTTGCTTTGTTATGCAGTTGCTTCCGGCGCCGTCGCGCTATTCTACACGACGCTGGGCAATCTGCCTGTTTGATGCGTTGTCGGCGACTTGCTAGGAACTTGACGATGTCGGCGGTCTCGACACATATCGTTCGCGTTGCGCGAAATAAGTCGTTCACGTCCGACACGTTGCCTGCCGAGGAGCTGGCGCGGCTGGAGGCGGCGTTTCGCTCCGGTCGCTGGTGGCGGGATCGCTGGGCGGATCGCGAATTTCGCACCGAGGCTCGGCGCGTCATGCGTGAGTGCGGGGGGATTGTTCTCATCGGCCCGGGTGTTTCATTCGATATTCCCGCGGCGTTCGACGAGTTCTTCGAGGCGATCGAAGTCGCGACGCCGGCGATGTACAAGGACTATCGGCTCAAGATGATTTCGGGCGAGGCGCCGACGAAAGAAGAGCGGATCGGCCGAGTCATGATGGCCATCGCCGCCTTCGTTGTGGTTGCACTGATCGTTGGCCTGATCATCGGGTATTTCTTCGGCATTCCGTTCATGGCGTACAGGGCCATCGGTATTTCGATGGTCGTCATGTTCGGCGTTGTGTTGCTCGTGACGCAGTTGATTCGATTGCGCGCCCGCGTCTATCTCGTGCCGGGCGGGCTCGCGGTGGTGCGGCGTCCGGCGCGAAAGGGCATGCCGCCGCGGATCACGGTGTTTTCCCGAGACGATTCGTGCCTGGTATTCCGGCTTGTGAGTACGGGTAAGACGGTGGTGATGATGATGGAGCTATGGACGCCCGCGGGCGGAAAAGTCGCCCGGGCGGTCTCGCAGCGTGAGGCGATGAGTGCTGTGGCGGTGTGGAAAAGCGCTCAGGCGCCGCTGGATGATGATCGGCTGGTGGAGGTTGTGAATACTTGGTAGTCGACAACGGAGTGGACTACGCAGACATGTGAGATCTTGCGGGCACTGAATGGCAATTCGTTGATTCGCAGTCATGGGCGATCAATTATGATGCGGCGGGAGTCAAGTGAACTCGCGAGGATCGTTCGCTGCGGCATCAGGGCGAACACAAACCAGGCGGAGTGTATCGCGTGGCAGAGAGTACAAACGGCATCAACACGGGCGACTGCATCAAGGGGATGAACAAGCTCCCCGAGGGATCGATCGATCTGGTCTTTGCCGATCCGCCGTTCAACATCGGCTACAAGTACGACGCGTACGACGATCGGCGGGAAGTCGATGATTATCTCGACTGGTCGAAACAGTGGATGGCCGCGGTCCATCGCGTGTTGAAGCCGGACGGTACGTTCTGGCTGGCGATCGGCGACGAGTTTGCGGCCGAGCTGAAAGTTACATGCACGCGGGAGCTGGGATTTCATTGTCGCAGCTGGGTGATCTGGTTCTACACGTTCGGCGTGCATTGCACGCACAAGTTCACGCGCAGCCACGCGCACATTTTCCAGTTTGTCAAAGATCCGAAGAAGTTCACGTTCAATTCAATGGACATTCGCGTTCCGTCTGCGCGACAGCTCGTGTATGGAGACCGTCGAGCTGTTGACGGCGGCCGCGTTCCGGATGACACGTGGATGATAGCGCCGGTACTGCCGCCTGACGTGCCGACGAAGGACGGGTTCGTGCTGCGGCCACAGGACATCGCGGAACGATTCCCGGCCGACAGCGACACGTGGTACTTTTCGCGCGTCGCGGGGACGTTCAAGGAGCGGCAGGGTTTCCACGGTTGCCAGATGCCGGAGCAGCTGCTCGGGCGGATTATTCGGGCGTCGTCGAACGAAGGGGATGTGGTCCTTGATCCGTTCGGCGGCAGCGGGACGACGCTTGCCGTGGCCAAGAAGCTTGGGCGCCAGTTCAAGGGGTTCGAATTGTCGAAGGACTACGCGGCGATGATTCGCAAACGGCTCAACGCGATCAACGTCGGTGATCCGTTGGACGGTCCTGAGAATCCTGTCGAAAACTCGCCGAAGACTTCCAGCGGAAGAAGACTTAAGGACATTAGTGAACGGAAAAAACCGGGGCGGCCCCGAAAGAAGCGAGACGATTCCGACGAAGGCGGGTTGTTCAATGTGGCTTGAGATCGCGCATTGATCGAACTCAACCTTCGACTCAGGTTCCACCGACCTCGAACCGCATTCGCCCGCGACGGGCGTCGAATCGTCTCCATAGAGATTGAATAATGCGGGGCCATTCAGTGCGGTTGCGGCTCGGATCGCGACTTGCTGGGCGGTACCGAGTCACGGCGTTCTCAGTCGCAGTGATACGGCCTTCATTCCTACAAATCACTCATCATCCGGATCATCCCGCTCCCCGTCCGCCAGTGCGATCAGTCCTTTCGCGATTGTCAGCGCGGCGTCGTGGCGGCCCATGGCGCCGGCGATTTCCGCAAGGCGTTCGCGGCGATGGTCCGAGGCCATCAGGGATTCGAGTTCCTTGCGCAGGCGCCGTGCGTTGACGGCGGGATCGTTGGCGTCCTTGACGAGCGCCGCGGCGTTCTGGTTGGCGAGATGGTTCGCGTTTGCCAGCTGGTGCTGCTTCTTGTCGAACGGATAGGGCATCAGGATCGAGGCGCGGCCGACGGCCGTGATCTCCGCGAGCGTCGATGCGCCCGCACGAGAGATGACCAGGTCGGCGGCCGCCATGCAGTGCGCCATGTGCTCGGTGAATGCGAGCGTCATTGCATTGACGCCCGCCTCCGCATAGGCGGTGCGGCAGCCCTTCAGGTCGTTCGCGCCTGTCAGGTGCACGATCTGCCAGTCCGACATTTTCTTCCAGAGGTCCATCAGTTCCAGTACGGCGGTGTTGATCGACCAGGCGCCCTGCGATGCGCCGGTGATCAGCAGCGTTTTCTTTGACGGATCGAGCTTGAGCGCCTTGATCGCCGCGTCCTTTTTGATCGTCGCGAATCCCGCGCGAATCGGGCAGCCGCTGCATTTGACTTTCGTCGCGCGGCCGAAGTGCTCGATCGACTCGTACCATTGCACGTATATGCGATCGACGCTGTCGGCCAGTTTTCGGTTGGCCTTGCCGGGAATGAGATCGGGATTGAACAGCGCTGTCGGCACGCCCATCTTCGCTGCCGCGACGATCGCCGGCGCGGCGGCGTAGCCTCCGAGCCCGAGCACCATGGCGGGCTTGCGTTCAGTGAATGCCTTTTTGGCGGCAGAGATTGACTTGTAGTAGCTGCGGAGGAATCCGAAGATCTTCTTCGGATTCGTCGTGAAGGGTTGCACCGGCTGAACAACGAGTCCCATGTTGTGGGATTCCGTCAGCTTTGCGTCGATCGGTCGCGGCGTTCCGTAGACCACGACGTCGAATTCGGGGCGAAGTTTGCGGAGTTCCTCGGCCGCGGCGATGCCCGGATAAAGATGGCCGCCTGTGCCGCCGCCTGCGAGTACGAAGAGTCGTCGTTTTTGTGTGCTGGTCATGCGATTAATTCTGTCTGTCGGCGGCAAGCGGGTTCAAGGCAGACGCGCTCGCCATGATACGCCGCTATTCCGGTGCATCATTCCTCGTTGATCGGTTCGGAGCGCTTGGGGCTATGCTGCGCCGCCGGCCGCCATTTCAGCGTTCGGCCATTCGGCGTCAGACGGCCCGGAATCCCATTGAGGCTCCTCAGTGGGAGCGGCCCGAGCGACGTTTGCGAGTAAGCCTATCAGGATGGCGAAGAAAATCACACCTGTGCCGCCGGCAGAAACGAGCGGGAGGCTGATTCCCTTGGTGGGAACGCTGACTGTCACGACGGCGATGTTGATCGCGGCCTGAAAGCCGACCATGAGCGTGACGCCGAGGGCGAGCAATCGGCCGAAATCACTTGGTGCTCTGGATGTGGCCTTTCGACCTTGCCAGAGCAGCACGGCGAACAGGCCGATGACCGCTATGCCGCCGATGATGCCGAGTTCCTCGCAGATGACTGAGAAAATGAAGTCGGTACGCCCCTCTGGGAGGTAGCCGTACTTCTGAACGCCGGCGCCGAGCCCTCGCCCCCACCAGCCGCCGGATGCGATCGTCAGGAGCGACTGAACGGGCTGATAGCCGGCGCCCTGGGGGTCCGCCTCGGGATTCATGAATGTGAGGAGTCGCTGGACGCGATTGGGCCGCTGGATGACCAGGTAGATGAGGCCGATGACGGCCGGCATGCCCATCAGGATGATGTGCCAGAGCCGGGCGCCGGCGCCGAGGATAACGCAGGTGCCGACGAGGGCGAGCAGGGCGGCGGTTCCGAAGTCCTCCACGCCGACGAGACCGACGAAGAGACCGACGAACATGAGCGTGGGCAGGAGTCCTGTCCAGAATTTTCGGATTCGGGGTCCGATCCATGCGCACCAGGCGGCAAGAAAAAGCGTCAATGCGAGCTTTGCGATCTCAGACGGCTGGAACCCGAGGCCGAGCGAATCGGGGCCGACATTGAGCCAGCGTCTTGCGCCGTTACGTTTTTCGCCGATGCCGGGGATCAGCACCATCGCTAACAGCGTCAATGCGATCAATGCAAGAAATACGACGGGCTGAATCCACTTGCCCTTTCGAATCGCCCAGATCCTCGAAGGGATGATGCTGACGATCAGAAGAGCGCAGAGGGCGATGCAGGTAAAGGCGGCCTGTCGAAGTTCCGGGCTTGCGAGAAATCCCTTGTCGAAGGGACCTGCACCGAGGCTCTCACCGGCGGAAAAGACCATGACGACGCCGAGGCCCATGAGTGCGGCCGTCGTGATGATGACGGACATGCTGCTAGGCGTCGATTGTGTGTCGAGGCGGAGTTTCATGGCGTATTCAGAGTTCGTCAGGCGGCAGATATTGCGCTGCCCTGTCTATGTATCGACATTGGGGCCGGTTTTGCTATCGGAGTTTCGTGATTGCCAGGGCGACGACGGCGCAGATGGCGGAAAACAGCCAGAATCGAACCACGACTTGTGTTTCCTTCCAACCTTTCAGGTGGAAGTGATGATGGATGGGGGCGATCAGAAAAAGCCGCTTGCCCTTCGTCAGCTTGAAATACCCCACTTGCAGGATCACGGACATGGCCTCGACGACGAAGATTCCGCCGACGATGAGCAGCATGAGTTCCATGCGCGTCACGATCGCCACGTATCCGATCAGACCGCCAAGCGCCAATGAGCCCGTGTCGCCCATGAATACCTGGGCCGGTGCGGCGTTGTACCACAGGAATCCCAGCACGGCTCCGAGCATGGCGCCGCAGAGGACGGACAATTCATCCGATTGCGGTACATGTGAATATTGGAGGTAGCCGGCGATGCGTTCGTCGCCGACGGCATAAGTCAGCAGCATGAACACGAAACAGCAAAGAGCCAGGCAGCCGCTGGCCAAGCCGTCCATACCGTCAGTCAGATTCACGGCGTTGGACGTGCCCGTCACGACGAAGATCGTCACAAGGATGAAAACGCCGAGCGGCAGGAGCATCGGGTCGGCGAGGTTGTCCTTGAAAAAGGGTATCGAGAGCACGCGGTAGTACTCGACCTGTCCCTCCAGGATATTCGCGGCGCCGCGCTGGTAGATGAAATACCCCAGTATCAGGGCGAGACCGATCTGGAATAGAATTTTCTCATAGAACTTCAGGCCGTCGCGGGAGTTTTCCTTCCCCTTGTTGCTGAGTTTGAACCAGTCGTCCATGAAGCCGACCGCCCCGAGCCAGATCATGCAGAAGCCGGCGAGATGGATGTAGAAGACTGTCAGGTCGGCGAGCAGCAACGTGGCGACGGCGACGCCGGCGAGGATGAGAACGCCGCCCATCGTCGGCACATTGGCCTTATGCTGCGTCAGTTCATTCAGCGCCTTGTGGTCGAAGTCGGGGATATCGCCGCATTTCTTGCGCACCAGGGCTCGAATGGTGACGGGGCCGAAGCCCCAGACGACGAAGAACGCCACGAGGATGGCGACGGTCGCGCGGAAGAGGGGGTTCTGGTAGCCGTAATGCAGCCCCTCCTTGTTCATGTGTTCGAGCAGATGGTAGAGCAATCCGGGAACGACCTTTCTTTGTCATGAACCTGTGACAGGAACGCGATGCGGCCCCCGCGATCTATATCGGCGAACCGTTCGTCGCGGCTGTTTGATCGATCGCCTCGATGGCCGGGACGATTCGTTCGAGCCCGACGCCGCGAGACGCTTTCAGCAGGATTTGATCGCCGGGGCGCAGCAGATCCGGCAATTTGCGCTCGAGGGCGCTGAGCGTCGGGTAGGAGTAGATGCGTTTTCTCGTGCCGGCCGTCTGCACGGCGCCGTCTGCGACATGCCTCGCAAAGGCGCCGACAGCGACGATCGTGTGGGCGCAGGATCGGCCCGCTTCGCGACCGACGGCCTCGTGGCAGCGCGATGCGGCGTCGCCGAGTTCCCGCATGTCGCCCAAGATCAGGATGCGCCGGCCGTAGCCGGCAGCCTCCAGATCGGCGAGCGATTCGAACGCGGCCTTCATGCTGCCGGGATTCGCGTTGTAGGCGTCATTGATCAGCGTCATCGTCGAGAGCGTTTGGCGCGCGAGCCGCATCGGCGGCGGTGCGGCCGATTCCAACGCCATCGCAATCTCGGCGTGCTCCATGCGAAAGCACTGTGCGATCGCGATGGCGGCCAGTGCGTTGGCGACGTTGTGGCGACCGAGCAGCTTGAGGCGATAGGGGAATCGATTGTTGACGGCGAACGACTGCCAGTCGCCGGCGATTGTGGGTTCCGTCGCCATGAGCTGGGCTTCGGCATCGAACCCGTAGGTCAGCAGCCGAACCGACTTCGCGGCGCGCTTGGGCAGATAGGCGACGGCCTGCTGGCTGATGGCCACGACGGCGCGCCCCGTCATGAGTGGCAGGAAAGAGAACTCCTCCGCGGCGACGCCTTCGATATCGCCGAATCCTTCGAGATGTTCCTCGGCGATGCTCGTGACGACGGCGAAGTCGGGGCGCACCATGCGCGACAGGGCCGCAATCTCGCCGGGATGATTGGTTCCGATCTCCACGACGAGGAACTCATCCGCCGGTTCAGCGCTGAGCAGCGTCAGGGCGACGCCGATGGCGTTGTTAAAGCTCGCTCTTGCGGCGCGGCCCGGGAACTTGGATGCCAGGACGTGGCCGATCAGATCTTTCGTTGTTGTCTTGCCGTTGCTGCCGAGGACGGCAATGACTTGCGCCGCCGTCGTTCGGCGATACCAGGCGGCGAGGCGTCCCAACGCAGCAATCGTATCCGGAACGCCGATGATGCGGCCCGACTCCAGCAGCTCGGGCGGCAGTTTGTCGCCGTTTTCAACGACGGCAGCGACGGCGCCGGATGCAATTGCGGCTTCGACGTAATCGTGACCGTCGAACTTGTCACCGCGTATCGCGAAGAACAGCGATTCCGGTTCGATATGGCGACTGTCGGTGCAGACGCTGCGCACGCAAATCTCGGGCAATTCCCCGAGCGGCTTGCCTTGCAGTGCTTCAACTGCCTCATGCAATGTCAGTGAACGCATGCCCCCAACCCCCGAACGGCTGCGGCGGCCACTTCGACGTCATCGAAGTGGATCCGCTCGCTGCCGAGTATCTGATAGTCTTCGTGGCCTTTGCCCGCGATGATCAGCGCGTCGCCGGGCTTCAGTTGAGAAACGGCGAGCGATATCGCGAGGGCCCGATCGGGCTCGATGTCGCAGCGCTTGCGGTCGTCGGCCGTGAGGCCGGCTTCGACGTCGCGGATGATCGCGGCGGGATCTTCCGTGCGTGGATTGTCGCTCGTGATCACGAATCGATCCGCAGCGTCGGCGACGGCCCGCGCCATCCTGGGGCGCTTCGTCTTGTCGCGATCGCCGCCGCAGCCGAAGACGCAGAACAATCGGCCCTTCGTCGGACCGCGCACGGCAGAAAGGACGTTGCGCAGCGCGTCGTCCGTGTGAGCGTAGTCTACGAGGATCGTAAAGCCGAGGTTCGCCGTATCGACGCGTTGCAGACGGCCGGGCACGTTCTTCAGTGATTTCAGCGCTGCGTGGATTGTCGCGACGTCGACATTGAGGCTCAGGCCGACGCCGAGCGCGGCAAGGGCGTTGCTGACGTTGTGCCGGCCGACGAGCGGCGTTTCGAATTCCACGTCTCGACCGTGGTACGAGACGACGAATCGCGAGCCGTCGAGATCGGATTCTCTCACATGTGCGAGGAGATCGGCGCCTTCACGGAATCCGAATCGCATGATGCGAGCGCGGCAGCCGTCGATCATAGCGCTCGCCTGCGGATCGTCGGCGTTGACGATGGCAGTGGCGTCGGCATCAAGAGATTCGAAGAGTTTCCGCTTGGCGGCGAGATAGGCGTCGAGCGTGCCGTGGTAATCAAGATGGTCCTGCGTGAGGTTACTGAAGACGGCTGCAGAAAATCGCAGTCCGGCCGTGCGATGTTGTTCGAGGCTGTGCGACGAGACTTCGAGGACGCCGTCGCGCGCGCCGGCGGCGTGGGCGTCCATCAGATGGCGCACGAGCGAAACGGCGTCCGGCGTCGTCAACGGTGCGGGTAATACTCGGCGAACGACGTCATATTGGATCGTGCCGATCATCGCGCAGGGGCGATTTGCAGTTTGGAGAATGGCGCGAACCATGTAGGCAATCGTGCTCTTGCCGTTGGTCCCCGTGATGCCGGCGAGCCGATAGCCCGCCGCCTGTGCGTCGGCCAATCCGTACAACGTTGCGGCGAGTCGGGAAGCAGCGGCGCGGGCGTCGGCAACGCGTGCGATCGTATGACCTTCAACGTGGGGCATGTCACGATCGGCGATGACGGCCTGGGCGCCCCGGCGCCGGGCGTCCTCGACGAAGCGGAGGCCGTCCTGTTGAGCGCCTTGGACGGCGACGAAGGCGGAATCCGGACCGGCCAGCCTTGAATCTAGACAAATGTCTTTGATGAGGCGATCGTTGCCGAGAAGCGACGCGGATGCGCCGCCCAGCCCCTTGAGGAGTAGATCGCTGAGCCGCATCGCGCGGGGCGGATGCGCATGCTCGAGTCCGTTCTCGCATGCCGAAGATTGCATAAGGGTATTCTACCGTTCGACAGCCGGTTGCGAAGCTGCGCGCGGCGCCGTTTCAATGATCATACGTTGGCGAGCTGTGATTTGTTGCGTGAATTCGACAATCAGTCGTTGTAGTCTTCCGTCATCGCCGTCGCGCGGTCCGCGTTCGGCGCGATATCGCCGGGAATGCGAAGGTACGCAAGCGTGTGTCGCAGAATCTCGCGGACGACGGGGGCCGCAACTTGACCGCCGTAGTAACCGACGGAGGCATCGGGTCGGCGGATGGCGACGAATGCGACGAGTTCCGGATTCTCAGCCGGTACGCCGGCGACGAAGGAACTCACATAGGCCTTCTTCTCGTAGCCGCGTCCGTCCTTGCGAGCGATCTGTGCCGTCCCGGTCTTGCCGAAGACCTGATGGCTGGGCAACTGTGCGGAACGGCTCGGCGAGTCGTTGACGACTGAGCAGAGGATCTGGCGCATCTGATCGAGGACGTCGGGCGGATAGACAGGTTCGCTGTCATGCTCGGGGGGCGTCATGTCCTGGACGACGCGACCTTCGGCATCAACGATTGCACGGATGACGTAGGGCGTGATGAGCCGGCCGCCGTTGGCGAAGATGCAGAAACTCCGAGCGAGTTGGATCGGCGTGACGCCGATTTCCTGTCCCATCGGCAGGCTCGTCGTGGAGAATGCGTTCCATCGGACGAGCGGGCGGAGCAGTCCTTCGCTTTCGCCTTCCAGGCCGATGCCCGTTTGCTCGCCAAATCCGCAGCGGCGGACGTATTCGTAGAGGTTTCGATTGCCGAGCCGCAGGCCGAGCTTGCCCATACCGATGTTGCTCGACTTGATGAGGATTTCCTGGAACGTGAGGAAATCGTAAGGGTGATGGTCCTTCAGCGTGCGTGCGCCTTCCGTCCACGAGCCGTGCTCGCAGTCGAATACTTCGTCCATGTTGACGACCTTTTCGGCCAATGCGGCGGCTGCGATGAAGGGCTTGAACGTGCTGCCGGGTTCGTAGGGATCCGTGATGACGCGATTGCGATAACGCTCTTCGCCGAAATCGGTGTAGTTGTTCGGATCGAAGCCCGGGTAATTGGCCATCGCCAGCACTGCGCCGGTATGGGGATGGATCACGACGGCCACACCGCTTTCGGCGTTGTATCGGGCGACGCCCGCGGCCAGCTCGTTCTCGACGGCTGTCTGAATCTCGGCGTCGATCGTGAGGACGACGTGGTAGCCGTCGCGGGCAGGGCGATAGCCTTCCTCGGCCAGCCAGAACGCCTTTCGGCGGGCGTCGCGGACGATGGTCTTGACGCCGTTTTCGCCGCGCAGCCAGTGATCGCATTGATGTTCGATGCCGCTGATGCCTGTTCCATCGGGCGAGACAAAACCGATTGTCGCCGCCGCGAGTTCCTCCATCGGATAACTGCGGAACGGTTCGCTGAATGTGCCGAGACCATAGATGCCCGCGTCGCGAATCTGTTCGGCTTGTTCCTCTGTGATACCGCGCTTGATGACAAAGAAGCGTCGATCGCCGGCCGCGAGGAGATCGGGGGCGATTTCGGCCGGATCGAGATCGAGGATCCTCGCGACAGTTTCCGCCGCCACTTGCGTGTCGGGGAGCACCTGCGGATCGGCGAAGACGCTGGTTCGAAGCGTGGTCGCGGAGATGATTCGGCCGCGAGCGTCGAGGATGAGGCCTCGTCGGGCCTTGATGGGAATGTCTGCGCGTTGCTGACGATCCGCCTTGGCGGCGAGGCGGGTGCCGTCAAAGGACTTGATGTATACCAAGCGGCCGACGAGCGCGCCGAGGCCCAGCAGGGCGAGGCCGATCAGCAGGTGTTCACGAAGTCGTAGGTCTCGCCTGGTCAAACGTCTCGATCCTCCATGCGACGTTTGTCGTGCCGTCTCGATAGATGCTGTTCGCGGTGACGTATTCTATCAACGCGTGAGCGTCTCCGCGCTTTCGCCTCCGCGATCGTGCGGAAGTTATTGCCTGGGGCGTGCGATCGGTTCGGGCGGCACAATCGACAGGTTCATGTCCGCCGCGCGCTGCCGAATGGCCCGCGGTTCGCGCATTCGCGCCAGTTCTATTTCCGCCGACCAGAGGCGCTGCTCCAGTTCGATGGTTTCTGCGTGAAGTTGCTGAATACGATTCGCCGCGCGCGCCGATTCTCCCCGAAACACGACGATCGCGACGCCGATCGCGACCATCAGAAACAGGATGAACAGGGCGCGGGGAACGGTCATACCGGCTCGATTCTAGCGTTGGGTGGCATCGCGTCGCGCGCGAGTGAAATCCGCCGAGGAAATCTGCTCGTCGGTGCGGATAAGCGGTATCCGGATCTTCATGCCGGGTTTGATCGAATTCTTGTCCGGGAGCAGGTCGCGGTTGAAGTCGAAGAGCTTCAGGAAAAGGCCTGCGCTGCCCATCTGGCGCGCCGCAATCCGGCTGAGCGTGTCGTTTTCCTTAACTTCATACCATTTGAATTCGATGGGGGAGGATTCGGGTTCGCGGCTGGGTGTCGACGCCGCCTTGTCGTCGATGGACAGGGGGATTCGGATCTCGTCGTCGCGGCGCGGCTGGGCTTCCACAATCGACTTGCCGTTGAATTCGGTTGCGTTGACGAATGAAATGCCGTCGGCGTCCGGAATCGCCGGGATCCGCAGCACATCGCCGACGCGCACAGCGTGCTTCGACGTCAATCGATCGCGGTTGACGTCAAAAATCGCATCGATTCGGGAGGGCGTCGATCGACCGTAGTATTTTGCTGCGATCTTTCCAAGGCTCTCGCCCGACTGCACTTTGTGATTCGCCACGATCCGGACCGGAGCGATCGCGACGGGGGGCGTGTTCTGAGGCGGGCGCGAGTCGATTTCCGATTTGATCGGGGACTCTTCGGGATCGGGACCGATGACCAGCCTTGTTTCATTTGGTCGGTCTCCCGTCAGCGCTTTCGCCAGGCTGTTGGGGAGAACACTGCCGGCGCCGGGCGTGGCCCCGACGTCCGAGAGGGCAATTTGCCGTTCGGCCATGGGCGTGTAGTTCAGCAGATCGACGATCGGCTTCGGAAGAGGCTGGACCTCTTCCTGCGACTTCGGGATGGGGACACCGACGGGGCGCTCGGGAATTACGGAATTGCCCGTTGTGTGGGCGACCCGCGTGTCCGTGGCCGGCGGAAGCGACTTGGCGATCGACAGTTTGCCGTCGTTATCCAACGGAACCGTATTTCGAGGCAACAGGGACCCGCCGCCCGGCTGACCCGCGTCTGCGATCGTCAGATTCGACGGCGGCGCGACGTTATTCGTCGCTCCCTTCTCGGAGAGGATGATGGCGAAGAGTATGATGAAGGCGAGACCGACCAGAAGTCCGACCTTGGTTTCCTTGGTCACGAGCGCACCTCCCTGTGCTGTTGGGCGATCTTATCGGATGTTACGGAAGACTCAAGCGATGGCCGACAATTCGGCCACTCGGAGCTTCGCAGAACGGCACCTGGGATTGGCAACACGCTCCGCCTCACCTGAGATCATCGGTTTTTTTGTGAGAATTCGATAGCGACCCTGTTTCGCCAAGTCCCGAAAGCTCTCCTTGACGAGTCGATCCTCTCCGCTGTGAAAACTGATGATCGCGATGCGGCCGTTTGGTGCGAGCAGGGACGGTGCGGAAGACAGCAGCGACTTCAATGAATCCAGTTCGCTGTTCACGGCCATTCGCAATGCCATGAAGGTCTTGGTCGCGGGGTGCGTCTTGCTTCGATGGGCGTCGGGGTTTTCGCCGACTGCCGCCGCGACAAGACGGGCGAGAAGGACTGTACTGTTGATTCGGCCCTGCCGACGGGCTGCGCAGAGCCGTTTGGCGATCTTCCGGCTGTGTCGCTCCTCCGCGTTGAACCAGAGCAGATCCGACAGTTCGCCCTCGCCGAGGCTGTTGATCAGATCGGCGGCCGTTGTTTTCTGTCGGCGGTCGAGTCGCATGTCGAGGGGGCCGTCGTTATCAAAACTGAGGCCTCGCAGCGGATCGGAAATCTGGTTCGAGCTGATGCCGAGATCGGCCAGGATTCCATCAACTTTCTCGAGGCCGATTGCGGCAAGTTCTGCGCCAAGCTGAGCGAAATCGGCGTGCCGCAGAGTGATTCGATCATCGAATCGGGCCAGTCGCTCCCGCGCGAATGCGAGATTGTCCTCATCCACGTCGAGGCCGATCAGCTTCAGTGCCGGCGCGAGCTCAAGGAGCCGTTCCGCGTGTCCCGCTCGGCCGAGTGTGCAGTCGACCAGTGTGCGCGGCGCATTTGCCAGCAGCATCTGTTCGATCTCAAGTCTCAGGACAGGGACATGACCGGCATCGGTCGGCGAATGTGACGTAGGTTCGGCGTCGTTCATGAGTTGGTTGTGTTATTCGGCGGCGCGATCGATCGCCTGCCGCGCTTTGTCTCGAAGTTCCCGAAGTTGGGGGACAGTATACAAGGCGAAGAACCACTCGCGGCTCGATGCGATCCGATTATGTGCGATTTCGCGCGATAATTGTGCTATTCGGTCGTTCATGGCGGCCATTCGATCGGGTAACTGGTCGAGGATTTTCCGATTCGCCGACTGGATTCGATGATAGGCGGCCTTTCGCCCCTGGCGATTGGTCCGTTCGTCTTTTCGCAGGCGGTCGGACTCTGCGATGGCCTCGTTGCGCTCGGCGATGTGGTCAGCGAGGGCAGTCGACTGAATGCCGTCGAGGTAACGTTGGGGGTTATAGGTCAAGTCGCGGCGTTGTCGCTCGGCGCGATCGAGGGCATCCGCCGGGGCGTCAAACGTCGGAAGTTCGAGCCGTAGCGTCGCAGAGACGCATCCGAATGCGGGCGGCTCGACGTGGAAAAATCGGCGAATGATATCGTCCGTGATCTGGTCGTACTTGGCCCCTCCGATGCCGTGCAGGAAGAGGTCGCAGGCGAACATTCGCGCGTAAAGCGTCTGGGCCAATGCGCGCGGACGGATTCCCCAATCCCCCAAAGCGCCGGCGAGGGCTGTCGATGGCGACGCCATCAGGTCCGGCACGCGGATTTCGGCAAGCGGGGCGTCGCCGGCGAAGATCATGACGGAGCCCGATGTCGTGCAGGGCGTCGCGTAGAGACGCTCTCGACCGCGATCCGGATGTGTCAGCCAGAACGGCGTTTCGATTCGGCGCTGCGTTTCGGCGAGGTCGGGGATCGGATGCTGCTTGCCGGCGATGTTGCGCCGCTTCCGGTAGTCATGCAGTGCGTTGTTGTAGGCGGCCCTGAATTCATGCGCCTCAACGATGATGTGGGCGACCAGGGCTGCTGCGGCGTCGTCATGACAGGTTGACGCAAAGCCGAATCGTCGGCTGATCCGCGTGAATTGCGATGGGGGAACGCCGAGTGACGCGTCGCAATGCGTCAATCCGGCGATCCATCGATCGACGTATGAGCCAGACGCCTGCGGCGCGAGCATTGCGGCGGCAAACGCCTCGAGCGGCGACGCATCGTTCCCCGCATATCGACTTCGCGCCGCGTCGAAGATCGCTGCAAAGTCGATTTCCTTTCGATCGTGAATGTACTCATAGCTGCGCCAGTTCATGATGGCGTCGGCGCGAGCGCTGTCGATGGACGCCAAATTGTCCATGATGATGGGCCATTCGAGACGCAGTACGACAGGCACGTCGCTATCGACGATGAGGAACTGCAACGCGCCGTTCAAACGCCTGGCCAGATAATGCCCGAAGACGTGCTTGATCCACACGCCAGGATGTATGAATTCCGGTTGATGGCCCGACATGACGACGAGCGGTGCGTCGTCTCGCGTTCGATCGGCGAGCCACGCGTCGGCCGGTCGATCGAGTAAATTGAATCTGTAGGATTGTCGAAGTGCACGATTGGCCCGGGCCGCCGCTATCAGTCGATCCGCGGAGGGTTCGATCAGGATATCGCCGCTGTGCGGGGGCGCCGCGAGCGCGTCGATCGCAGTCGTGGCGGGCGTCAACGTGCGTGCGTCAGGCATGAGGTTCGTCATTCGGAAGAAGTGCAGTCTTCGAGGGATTTCGCGAGCGATTGTTCATCGAGGAAGCTCGGGACGACGCCGATTTTTCCAAGTTCCGAATTGAATACATCCAGGTAATGACGCAGGCGCGCGTCGGGATCGTCGAGCATGCCGCCGAAGTGGCGATTGGGATCATTGTAGATGCGAGCGACAGGCAATTCGCAGATCGACAGACCGCGGTCGTACGCCTGCACCCAGAATTGCAGCGGGAATGCATAGCCCGGGATTGAAAGATCGAGACGCGAGACGGCGGACACGCGATACGCCTTGAATCCGCAGAACGCATCGGTCAGTCGGAAGCCCAGGGTTTCGTTGATCAGGCAGGTAATTCGTTGATTGATGCGCCGGCGATCGTCGGGGGCGCCAGTGTTGCCGGGCAGTTCGGCCAGATAGCGCGAACCTGAGACGATATCCACGTCTCCTTGTCCGGCGCGCTCCAGGAAGCTCGGGATGAACGCCGGCTCGTGCTGATCGTCGCAGTCGATCGTAACGATCCAGTCGTACGCATTTCGCTCCGCGAATGCGAAGGCATCGATCAGGCTTTGGCCATAGCCGCGATTTTCGGGATGCGTGATGACGGAAATGTCCCGTTCCGCCGCGAGCAACTCGGGCGTCTTGTCCGTCGATCCATCGTCCACAACGAGGATGTCGCCATTCACCCGCCGGACTTCGCCCAGGACGCCGGACACGTATCGGGCTTCGTTAAACACGGGAATTGCTGTCAGGATTCGCAAGCCACACCTCTCGCCAGCGTGCCGGGCGGTCGATCCACGGCCACCACAATGGGGCAATTGTAGTCAGGCCTGACGACGGTTTCGAGTCTGGGGTGATTCTCGATGTCCGGGTGCCACCAAAGCTGTCACTGACTGACGATTGTCGGGCTTGTCATGCGTTTGGATGCGTTTTTAGATTTCGCGGCATGGCTGCCAACGGACCCACCGACATCGCCCGGAAATACCTTCGATTGCACCTTTGCAGGGGTGTTGGTCCGATCCGATCCGCCCAGCTTGTGCGCGAGCTGGGCGGGATCGACGCCGTGCTGGGGGCTTCCGTCGCTCAACTGGCGAGCGTTCGCGGCGTCGGGCCTCAGACGGCGGAATCGATTGTGAATGGGCGGGACATTTCAGCCGTGGATGCGGAAGTTGACTTGGCGATGCGCAAGGACGTGCAGATTCTCTGCATTGAGGACGTCGAATATCCGGCGTTACTTCGGCGCATCGAGGATCCGCCTGCGTGTCTGTACGTTCGCGGGACGCTTGAGGCCGAAGACGCGGTGTCGTTTGGAATCGTCGGCGCGAGACACGCGACGCATTACGGCGTCGAGCAGGCGGAGCGCTTCGGGGCCCGTGCGGCCGCAGCCGGCATGACGGTCATTTCCGGTATGGCGCGTGGCATCGATACCGCAGCGCATCACGGGGCGCTCGTTGCGAATGGTCGGACGATTGCGATCATCGGCTGCGGGCTTTCCTACCTCTATCCGCCCGACGCCGTCGAACTCGCCGAGCGGATTGAAAAGGCGGGCGCGATTCTGAGCGAACTGCCGATGGATGTCGCGCCGGATCCGAAGAACTTCCCGCCGCGCAATCGGATCATCGCCGGGCTTTCGCTGGGGATTCTCGTCGTCGAGGCGGCGCAGCGGAGCGGGGCGTTGATTACTGCGAGGCTGGCGACGGAATACAACCGCGAGGTATTCGTGTTGCCCGGCCGCGTTGATATGCCGCAATCGGCAGGTTGCCACAATCTGATCCGCAAGGGCGAAGGGCAACTCGTGACGTGCTGGGAGGATGTACTGGATGGCCTGGGCGAAGTCGGTGACGTGCTGCGCCAGCCAGCGGAAGATGAACGTGATGCACAAGACGACGGCAACGGGAGCGGTCGGAAAACGCAGTTCGTGTCGCTGAACGAAGAGGAGTCGAGCGTGTTCGATGCCATCGGCGACGAACCGGCACCGGTCGAGGCGATCTGCGAGGCGAGCGGCCTTGGCGCGGCCCGCGTCGCCATCGCATTGACGACGTTGCAGTTGAAGGGCGTCGTCCGGCGGGCGCCGGGCGAGCTGTTTTACAGGGCGATGGGATGAGCGGGCCGTGCTGGGGACGGCGCAGGCAGGCCGGGCGCCGCTTGCGTCCGGCCCGCGACTTGCGTCGGCGTCAATTGTATGCTATTATTCCCATATGGCCATTAATAAGAAATCCGGCATCAACAGGCAGCGATATGAGTCGCGTGCGGCGATCGCCAAGGCGCTGGCCCATCCCAGCCGGTTGATGATTCTCGAAGCTCTCGAGCAGAGGGAACAGTGCGTTTCCGATCTGACGGAACTCGTGGGGGCGGATCAATCCACCGTTTCGAAGCACCTTTCCATTCTGAAGCAGGCGGGGCTGGTCGACATTCGCAAGGAGGGCGTGATGACATTTTATCGCGTCAAAGTCTGCTGCCTGTCGGGGTTCTGGCAGTGCATCGAAACAGTGCTCAAGGAGAATTTGAAGGATCAGCGCGCGGCCGTGGGACTTTGAGCCGCATTTTTTTTTTCATTTTATGGCGAGTTGGCAATAAATGCATATTAAGTTGGTGCGAAATGAAGCAATGGAAGATTTTGGGCGCGTTCAGTTCTCTGTTTCTCATTGCGTATTACTTGCCGCTTGGCGATGCGAAAGTCACCAACGCCATTCTTGAGGCTTTCAAGATGGTGCAATGGTACGCGCGGAACCACACGCTTGCGTGCGTCGTGCCGGCGTTGTTCATCGCCGGCGGCATCATCACGTTTCTGTCGAAGGAGACCGTGCTGCGGCATCTGGGACCGAAAGCCGGCAAAGTGGAGGCGTACGGCGTCGCGTCCGTTTCGGGAAGCGTGCTGGCCGTCTGCTCGTGCAGCGTGCTGCCGATGTTTGCCGGCATCTATCGCGTGGGCGCGGGGCTCGGACCTGCGGCCGCGTTCCTCTACGCGGGGCCGGCCATCAACATTCTCGCGCTGTTTCTGACGGCACGCGTGCTCGGATTTGAAATTGGCGTCGCCCGCGCTGTCGGAGCGATGGTCTTCGGCATCCTCATCGGCCTCATCATGGCGCTGGTATTTCGAAAAGACGAGCAAGTTCGCGCCAAGGCAGCAATGCTCGAGCCGGATGCACCGGCGCCGCGCCGTTCGCTATTTCAGACGGTGATCTACTTTGCGGCGATGATGGCGTTTCTCATCTTCAGCGATTGGTACAACCCCGGAAATGCGGTGATTGTGACGAACGACGGAACGACGATGCAGGTCGTGGTGCTTCAGGAAACGCGCGACGAGGTCGTCGCTCAGATTGATCGATCCGTCGGCGGATTGAAGGTCGGCGACAAGATCACGCTTGATAAGTCGTCCATTGCATCGATCACCGACGCCGGCGGCTGGGTCATGACGATTTATCACGTGAAGTGGTGGCTGGCGGGCCTGATGGGCGTGGCCGTCCTGCTGATGGTCTGGCGATGGTTCGATCGAGCGGAAGTCGCGGAGTGGATGCGAAACACGTGGGACTTCGCCAAGTTGCTGGTTCCGCTGCTGTTTGGCGGCGTATTCGTCGTCGGATTTCTCGGGGCGCTGCTGCCCGACGAACAGGTCGCGGCGCTGGTCGGCGACAACAGTCTTACGTCGAACCTGATCGCGTCCGTTGTTGGATGCCTGTTTTACTTCGCCACGCTGACGGAGATCCCAATCCTCCAGTCGTTGATGGAGCACGGCATGGCAAAGGGGCCCGCCCTTGCGCTGCTCTTGGCGGGACCGGCGTTGTCGCTGCCCAGCCTGCTTGTCATTCGCAAAGTCATCGGCGACGGCAAGACGTTTGTGTTTACAGGGCTCGTGATCGTGATGGCGACGTTTGTGGGAATGATCTACGGCGCGTTTGCATGACGCCGAAGAAGGAGCGCTCCAATGAAGATCGAAGTACTGGGCACGGGATGCACGAAATGCAGGTTGCTGGAGACGGCCGCGAAGGCGGCCGCGGATCGCCTGGGCGTGTCGTATTCCATCGATCACGTGACGGATATCAACAAGATCACGGAATACGGCGTGATGATGACGCCTGCGCTCGTGATAGACGGGAAAGTCCGCGTCGTCGGACGCGTGCCGAACGACGCCGAATTGGCGAAGCTGCTGCAAGGGTGAGACGGGCGGGTTCACAGCGGGAGCGCGAAAGGAGACGCCATGCGCGCAAAGATTCTGATCAAGGGAGTGTTGTTGACGTTTGTCGTTGTCAGCGTCGCCTACATGGTGGTGACAGAACTCTCAAACGAATCAGTGACGTTACCGGCTGACGAGGAGAACGTCGTTCCTGTCGTTGCCGCGGAAATGGCAACGTCCGATGTTTCGCCTGCGCCAGCCAAAGTCCAGCCATCGGGACAGCAGCGGCCGTCGCACAGAATCATTGCCTACTACTTCCACAACACGCAGCGATGTAAGACGTGTCTTGCCATCGAGCGCTTGTCGGAAGCGGCATTGCGAGAAGAGTTCGGACATGAATTCCAGAGCGGTGTTCTCGAGTGGCGGGTGATCAACATGGAGGAGCCGCCCAACGAGCACTTTGTGCAGGATTACGGTCTCGTCACAAGTTCGTTGGTGCTCGTGGATACGCTTGATGGCGAGCAGCGCGCGTGGATCAATATGGACCGTGTCTGGCAGCTCATTCATGATGATGAAGCGGCGTTCAAGCAATACGTGGCCGAGCAGGCCCGCAAGTACCTGGAGTCATGATGGCGTCGGCGGAATGGTGGGCGGCGATCGTTGCGGCGGCCTGGACGGGTGTTCTGACAGCAATCAGCCCGTGTCCGTTGGCCACCAACGTGGCGGCTATTTCATTCATCAGCCGACGCGTCGAGAGCCCGAGGGCGGCGCTGCTGACGGGGCTCCTCTACGCCCTGGGGCGCAGTATTGTGTATGTGGCGATTGCCACAATCCTTGTCGGCAGCCTGTTGTCGGCGCCGACGATATCTAGCGTCCTGCAAAAATACCTGAACCGAATGCTCGGGCCGATCCTGATTCTCGTCGGGATGGTGCTACTGGGGCTGATCACGCTGCCGACTCGCGGGTCCGGGCTGGAGCAGAAAGTCGGCGAGCGGGTCATCAACTGGGGGATCTGGGCGGGGCTGCCGCTCGGAGTGATCTTTGCGCTGACGTTTTGTCCTGCCTCCGCCGCGCTGTATTTCGCCGGCCTGATTCCGCTGTCCATCAAGTATGAGTCGAGCATCCTGCTGCCCGCGGTATTCGGCATCAGCACGGCGCTGCCGGTTGTGGCCTTTGCCGTTCTCATCGCTGTCGGCGCGAATGTGATGGGCAAGGCGTTCGACCGCGTCAGCGCCTTCGAATACTGGTCCCGGCGCATTACGGGCGTGGTATTCGTGGTCATCGGCGTTTACTTTTGCCTTGCGTTCATCTTCAAGGTCGTTCCGACGAGTGTCGGCTGACCCTTGCCCGCAATGCATCGCGCCCTCGTCGACGGCGCGTTGTCCGCCGCGGAAGGCGGGACTGGAGTTCTCAGATGCACCAACCGGATCACAAGATCTGCTACGGCAAGATGTTCCCTGATGCGCTTCATTTCGTTTCGGATCAGAGAGTCATCGGAAAGGCGTTCTGGTTCGAGATGGACACGGCCGGCGGAGTGACTCGGTCAGATCGTCAGGTCGGCGTGGATCATGAGCAATGGGACGACTGCCGGGATTGTCCGGAATTCGAACATTGCTATCGACTCTGTATTGGCAAGCTGGCACTTGAAGCCGTGATTGCAGACCGGTAGCGAGGGGATTTCGCCCCGTTCTTCTCCACGAGCGAGTCGATTCCGCGCATGCGGCCGGCGAGGGTTGCACTTGGCACGGCGCACCTAGCAAAGCTTCGTGCCAAGAAAGAGGTTCATCACGGAAAATCGGGATGACTCGGTGCGCCGGCACAAGCGCGACAGGTGTATCCACCCTGGATCCCGTAGGGATCACATGAGATTAGCCCCCCGTTTTCCAACGGGGGGTTGGCGGTCGTTTCTCAGGCCCCATCCCAGCGGGACGGGATGAGCTTGATGCGCGGAGTCGCGCCGTACCTACGGCACGGCAATGGTAGTAACCAACTATCAATCCCAGCCTTGAAAGGCTGGGCTATTCTCAGCGCGTCCCAATCGGGACGCGGTACTCGCGCTACGGCGGATGCCTATGGAGCTTCACGATATTCCGTGATGAACCAAGAAAGACTGGCGCGCCTCGATATGAACTGCATGGGTTGAGCACAGTGCGTTGACGGTCAGGGCGTCGGCGTCGCGTCTGCCGGGTAGACCTTGATCGATGTCGTCCCCGTCATTGTTCCGTCTTCGAGTTCGACTGTGTAGTCAAAGCTGTCGGTGCCGAAGAAGTCCGCCGGCGCGGTGTAAGAAAAACTGCCGTCGTCGTTGAGATTCAGCGTACCGCCGTAGGTTGTGTTGGTCGCTTTGGCGATGACTGAGATTGCATCGGCGTCGTTTGCGATGACGCCGTTGTCCGACGTGACGTCGATCATGCGCGTGCCGATCAGTGCATAGCTCTCAGGATTGGCCGAGGACGACGGACGATCGATTCCGCCGAGGCCGAGATTGTCGAGCGTGACGCCGTCGCAGCCCGCGACGACGATCGCGAGCATCAACCAGAAGCAACACTGGAAGAAGACGTTCGTCGTTGTACCTAAATCGGTATTGTGTCGTCGCTGCATGCCTGGCTACCCCCCAAGGTTCAAGTCTGTCGGCCTCGCCACAACTCGCCCGAGTCAAACCGGATGCAATGCCGGGGCCAAATCGTGCAGTCGCGTGGGCTGGGATCGGACCGTTCAATAAGTCGTGGGTTCGGTGACGGCCAGGCCGTATCGACGGCGACGCTGCAGGAATCTCCGGGAGGGGCCGTTTGTGATGTTGCGGTGATTCTGTGCGACGCCGGCAGAATCTGCGGCCTCCATGTGGCCTGGCGAAAATCGCCGTCGTCACCTAACTTGTTTCAAATTAATGTTTTATGAGTCGTTGCGAATCACAAAGACCGATCGGTGCCAGAAAAATCGCAACGATTGCCGCACGCCTAAAGATTTTTCGATCGTTGAACCGATTCCTATTTTACCTATGATTCCTAAATTACCCAAGTTAACATGCCGAGGGCCCCACGGGTTGCGACGCGAGGGGGGAATCGAGGCGGCTTCGACAGGACGCGACGCCGGCTAAACCAAGTGTATGGACGAAGGAATCCGCGACGCACGGAGCTGGCTCGCGAGTTCGAGTAAACCTGGGCCTTGGAGCCCGATGGAGATTACGGCAGATGAGCAACACGCGCCTTTTTGATCGGTATGTCGATCCTCTTCTCAAGGGACAGCGAAGCACGTGCAGGACGTTGATCACTGAGGCGCTTGAAGGCGGAACGTGTCCGAAGCGGCTTTACCAGGATGTCGTCTGGCCGGCGATGGAGCACGTCGATCGGCTCTATCGGGACGATCACATCAATGTCGCCGTCGAGCACATGGCGACGCGAATCAACCGAACAGTTGCGGACCACATCCAGTCACGTCTCGAACGATCGGCGAAGAATGGCAAGCGAATCATCATTACGAGCGCCGACGGCGAGGCTGAAGAAATCAGTGCCCAGATGTGCGCGGATCTCTTCGAGGCCGCGGGTTGGGAAGTGTACTTCCTCGGCGCCGGCATTCCGCGCGACGAGATGGGTTCCCTCGTCGGTCAGCTCCAGCCCGACACGCTCATGATCGTCGGAAGCAAACCGACGGATGTCCCCATCGTGCGACAGACAATTGACTATATTCGTGAAATCAATGCGTGCCCCAGAATGAACGTCCTTGTATCCGGCGGCGTCTTCAACCGGGCCGAAGGTCTGTGGAGAGAGGTCAAGGCCGATTTCTTCGCCCAGACGGCATCGGAAGCGCTCGAGATCGCGATCGGCGCTGAACCGCGGAAGGCCGAAACCAAGATTCCAGGCGCACCCAAGAAGCGCCGCCGCCGCCGCCGACCGCCGCTGCTCGCGCAGATGGAAGCGTCGGCTTGACGACTTAACCTGCCTGTTGATTCACTGTCGATTTCGAGTGGTAATTGCGAGCCCTGTGGCGTCGATTCGCCGCGGGGCTCGTCTGTTGATTACCTGCACTAGTCCAGCGCAGTGCAGTCCTGGAGGAATCCGTCGTTGTTGTGGGCTGGGGCGACCATGCCGCGCGTCGGATCGCGTTTCTTTTTCGACCGCTGCTGTGCGGCACGCTTTCGAAACGACATCAGGCTTTCTTTCGAGGGATTGTCGTCGTCGTCGGCGGGAAGCCGCATCAGGCGGAGTTTCTCCCAATACGTGGCCTTGCCGCCTTTGGGCTTCTTTTTACGCGTCAGCTCAATGCGTTTGAGGATTGGAACTCGCTCCGCCGCACGATGCCGATCCGGGCCGGAGCCCGACGCGGCGTCTTTCTTGTCGCGCGTCGTTTCGCTGAGCAGCAGACCGAACGCGTTGTGCGGGTTCGCCTCCAACCCCTGTTTGCCGGGAAGATGCGTCTGCGTATGGCAGATATTGCATGTGACGACGCGTTCGACGCGCTCGATCCGTTCCGGGGCGGGCTTGTTCTTCGGGTCGGCAGGATTTGCGCGGGCGAGGATCTCGACCCAGTTGGGTACGCCGTCGCCGTCGATGTCCTGGTCCTGCTTCTTGCGTGCGGCTTCGGCACCGGCGTCGGTCGATCCGGGACCGTGTTCGAGCAGGGCGATCCGGTCCGCCAGGGCATCGCCGGGCGAGACTTCGCTGAGGCGTTTCCCGTAGATGTTCAGGCCCGCGCCTTCCCAGTCTTTCTTATCGTTGCTGGTGTGGCAGGTTGCGCATCGGGCCGTCCGCGAAATCAGTGCGACGCGCAGCTGTTCGAGATGTCGTTCCTTGGCGATTGCGACGTTGACTGTGCAGACGAACACAGCAATCGAGGCGGCGCGTAATGCTAAGCTTCTGATTCGTCGTGACATGTCCAACATGCTAGCAAGCGCGCGATTCGAATCCAAGACTGCGGTCGGCTTCGGAAATCGAATATGGGCTCGAAAAAAACCGCTCAGGCGTTGTCACGGATTGACCGATAAGAGTGTCACAGGCCGTGCAGGCAGACGGATCTGCGAGCCGTTATCTGATGGGCGTGTAGCAGACAATCGGGTCAAGGCGGACCCGTGCATCTGGACAGGACTGCGTCCGATCCCAGCCCTGCTGCCCATCAGAGAGACGGTTGGCGGCCCATTATTTTGCAATGATTGCATCGCAAGAGCCGCGTCGGATGGATCCGAAGCGGCTTTTTGCGTTTGTGCGTTTCAGGAATGAGAATACGCACGCGTCAACGGCAAACGGAGTCGCTCCAGTGAAAGCGCTGCAAATTCACGATCTCAAGATCCACGTCGGCGAGATTCCGATCCCGGAGCCGGGCGAGAACGACGTCCTGATTCGCGTGCGACTTGCGGGCGTCTGCGCGACAGACTTGGAGATTGGACGCGGCTACGCTGGCTTCAACGGTACGCTCGGTCACGAATTCGTCGGCATTGTCGAGCGGGGGCCCGCGGCGTTGAAGGACAAACGGGTCGTCGGCGAAATCAACTGCGTTTGCGGAAAGTGCGACATGTGCACCAGCGGTCTGGCGAACCACTGCCGCCGAAGGTCGGTCGTGGGGATCGTGAATCGTGACGGGGCGTTCGCGGAGTACCTAACGCTGCCGGCGCGGAATTGCCACATCGTGCCCGATGCGATCTCGGATGAACAGGCCGTCTTCGTCGAACCATTGGCGGCGGCATTGCAGGTCATGCAACAGGTGAAGATCGAACCGCGCATGCAGGTCGCTGTTCTCGGCACGGGGCGCCTGGGGTTGCTCGTTTCGCAGGTGCTCGCCAAACGCAAATGCTCGTTGACGGCGATCGGTCGCAATCCGAACACGATGCGTTTTCTCGATCGCAAGGGAATCCGGACGAGTTTGCTCGACGACGTAAAATCACGCGAGGCGTTTGATGTGGTCGTCGATTGTACGGGCTCGCCTGAAGGGCTGCCGATCGCGCTGCAACTTGTTCGGCCACGCGGGACGATCGTGATGAAGACGACGTGCAAGTCGGATCACAGCGTTGACCTGACGGCACTTGTCGTCAACGAAGTGATGCTGCTCGGCAGTCGCTGTGGTCCCTTTGGCGAAGCGCTGAGCTGGCTCGCGCGAAAGGACGTGGATGTGTCGGAGATGGTGACGAGCCGGATGAAGCTGTCTGACGGCGTCGAGATCATGCGGAAGGCTGCGCAGACGGATCAGATCAAGGTGCTGGTGCAGATCGGGGATTGACGGGCCGCATTGCTCGCCAGCAATGAATCGCGCGCCAATCGGCATACGCTGATACCGCTCCCGTGCGGTCGCGGCTCTGAACCTCGCGGCTCTGATTTTCGCGGGTTCGTGACTAGAATCCGGATGCGGGGCATTCTTGAAGAGGCGCAACGTTGCCTGATACCATACCAACTCAACCCATGATCGAACGCTGCGTCGACGACACGCGTCTGTTTCAATTCGGCGCGTTGAATGAGATTCCCGGCTTTCATCATGTCGTTACGTCGAAGCCGTGGAACATGGCGACGCATTGCGGCCCCGACGTTTCCCGAACGCTCGAACGCCGGCGGCGCGTATGTGACTGGGCCGGCCTGCCTTTCGAGCGCCTCGTCGCAGCGGACCAGATTCACAGCCCGCATGTGATTCGCGTGACGTGCGACGATGCGGGACGCGGCCGCGACGGTCGCCACACGGCGCTGCGTTTTGTGGATGGACTCGTCTGCGCGGAACATAATCTGCCCGTAATGCAATTCAGCGCCGATTGCCCGCTCGTGTTGCTCGTCGAGCCGGAGCGTCGCGTCTTCGGTACTGCGCATGCAAGCTGGCGGGGGACTGTGGCGGGTATTACGACAGAGTTGGTTCGGCAGCTGGAGTGCGAGTTCGATGTGGATCCGGCAAAGTTGATCGCGGCGATCTGCCCATGCGCCGGGCCGTGGGAATACCAGGTCGGCGAAGAGGTTCTGCGCATCGCGACGGCGCGGCTCGGGGCGGATGCGGAGCGGTTCTTCCCTAGCGTGGCGGGACTGATGCACTTCGACATGCGGGGCGCGAATCTCGATCAACTCGTGCGGGCCGGCGTGTGCGAGGCGCGGATTCACATCGCGGCCGAATCGACGATCGCCGACGATCGGTTTTACTCTTATCGCCGAGAGGGCGCCGACACGGGCCGGTTTGCGCTCGTGGCTGGTTTTGTCGCCTGAATTCGATCGCGCTCGAGAAACTTCGGGCCGGCTGAAGTTGCCGGATTGCGCGCGAGGCAGTATTGCCGATGTCGCATTTTCGATTCTTATCGGTATCGTCGGATGCTACTTAGGAAGAAGCCGGTATGCCGATAGCGCGATGCGCCGAAACTCACGTTGTGAATGGGCCGATATGAGGGCCGGAGGATTGCGCGATGTCGAAGGAGACGGCGGTCGTATTATGTTCCGGCGGATTGAACAGCGCCGTTGCTGCCAAAGTGGCGGCGGCGGAGTACTCGATTGCGCTGCTGTACGTCCGCTTCGCGCATCGCTCTTCGGGACGCGAGGAAGCGTGCTTCAGGCGGCTCTGCGAATCCCTGGATCCCGAAAAGCAACTGACGATCGACATGCAGCATTTCTCGCAGATCGGCGGCAACGCGCGCGTCTCCAAGAAGCTGCAGATTGAAGATGCGATGGCGATCGGTGAGAGTGGGGCCCACACGTATATCCCCGGCCTGATCGGTACGCTCATCGGGGCCGCGTTCAATTGGGCCGACGTGATCCGGGCTTCGCGCATCGTCATCGGCGTGACGGAGGAGTTGGGACCGCCGGCGCCGAGGCTGGCGACGATCTATCCGGATCATTCGCGCGAGTTTCTCGAAATTACGAAGCAGGCATACGAGGCGGCGTCGCCGAATCGGCGCGTCACGCTGGACATGCCCCTGATCGATCTGAAGCGCGCCGAGATCATCAAGCTCGGCCTGCGGATGTGTACGCCGTTCCGCGATACGTGGTCCTGCCTGTCTTCCAACGAGGAAGCGTGCGGCGCCTGCATCGGTTGTGCGACGCGCAATCGCGGCTTCGCCGAGGCCGGCGTGCCCGATCCGCTCTTCTGCGAAACGGCGAGCGTTTGAATCGACTGCTTTCGTCGGGTGGCCCGTCCCTTCAGGGATGGGGGCGCGACGATGGCGTCGGGAGTCGTCGCTTCAACGTAGTGTCGGCTTCGAGGTTCTGAGCCATCGCTCTCATCGCATCGTCGTGACCCCACCCTTGAAAGGGTGGGCCACCCGAACACGACGAATCTCAGACTTGATTGTTGTCAAAAATCTCTCGAGCGTTGGTAGAATAGCGTTCCATGGATGCGTTTCTGATCGCTGTCGGCAGTCTCGTTCTCTATCTCGTCGCCTATCGCACTTATGGTCGATGGCTGAGTCGTAAGCTGTTCAAGCTTGATCCGGATGCAATCGTTCCCAGCAAACAGCTCGCCGACGGGCACGACTACGTTGCCACGAAGAAGGGCATCATCTTCGGTCATCACTTCACGAGCATCGCGGGGACGGGACCGATCGTCGGGCCGGCGCTGGCGGTCATCTGGGGCTGGGTACCGGCACTCATATGGGTGCTGTTCGGCAGCATCTTCATCGGGGCAGTCCACGATCTCGGTTCGCTCGTCGTCTCGATGCGCAATCGCGGGCAGACGATCGGCGAAGTGGCGGGGCGGCTGATCAATCCGCGCGTAAAGGTGCTGTTCCTTGTTGTTCTGTTCCTGGCGCTGACGATCGTGCTGGCCATCTTCGGGCTAGTGATTGCGGCGATCTTCAAGATGTACCCGGCGAGCGTGTTGAGCGTGTGGGTGGAAGTGCCGATTGCGATTCTTGTCGGCTGGTGGGTGTACAAGCGAGGCAAGTCGCCGCATTGGCCTGCCGCGATTGCCGTCTTCCTGATGATGGGGGCGATCGTGCTGGCGGTGTATGTGCCGGCGCTGCAATTCGAGTTCGCGCCGCTCAATATCGCGGGGCTCGCAATTCCGCCGGTCGTCATCTGGACGTTGATTCTGTTCGTCTATTGTTATGTCGCGTCGACGATGCCCGTGTGGAAGTTGCTGCAACCGCGGGATTACATCAACAGCCATCAACTCGTGCTCTGTCTCGCGCTGGTCGTACTCGGCATTGGGGCCGCGACGTTTTTCCATGAGGGTGGAGCACCGATCGTGGCGCCGGCGGTGCAGATGCATCCGGCGGGGGCGCCGCCGATCATGCCGTTTCTGTTCATCACGATCGCCTGCGGGGCGATCAGCGGGTTTCATTGCCTCGTGGCGAGCGGGACGACGAGTAAGCAGATCGCGTGTGAGACGGATGCGCAATTTGTCGGCTATGGGGCGATGCTGACGGAGGGGTTCCTGGCGGTGCTGGTGATATTGGCTTGTTGCGCGGGGTTGGGGTTGGGGTGGTCACAAATTCAGTCAGGCGGGAGGTACGTGCAGGGATTTCCGTCGTTCAGTGTCACGAGTTTTGGTTTTCTTGAGGATGGTCATGGAGAAAAGGTGGAGCTTGTTTTGACATCCGAGTACCGCGCGCCTGCGTCCATCTCCGATCCGGATGTCGAACTCACTCCTGAAATATCAAGAACAGTTACTCTGGAGGTTGATCCTTCATATTCCCTCTTCTCGAAACGGGACAAATCGCCATTGCCTTCCGCTATGTTGGGTGAGTCAATCCAACTCGCGATGGGAAGTGCTCGTCCGGCCGGTTGGGAGCTGGTCGAGGTAAATGGGCAGTTAGCTTGGAATACTCGCTATTCTTCCTGGTCCACCACCAGCGGTCTCGGTGCAAAAGTCGGCGCATTCGTCGATGGGGCCGGCAATTTCGTTTCCAGCCTCGGCATCCCGCGGCCGGTCGCCGTCGCGATCATGGCTGTGCTCGTCGCCTCGTTCGCCGCAACCACGCTGGATACCGCCACGCGGTTGCAGCGTTACGTCGTGCAGGAGCTTGCGACGACGTACAACTTCGCACCGCTGAAGGGCAAGCATGGGGCGACGGCGTTCGCGCTGGGTCTTGCTGCCATTGTCGCGGCATTACCACCGCCGGGGCAGACGTGGGCGACGGGGATGGGGCAGGGCGGTCTGACGCTCTGGCCGCTCTTCGGTGCGACGAACCAGCTCTTGGCGGGGCTGGCGTTCATGGTGATCGCATTCTATCTCGCACGGCGCAGGCTTCCGACGTGGTTCATCATCCTGCCGGCGATCCTGATGCTTGCCGTGCCGTTGTGGGCGATGTTGTATCAGCTTGGCGTTGGTAATGACGGCGGCTGGGTTCAGAAGGGGGATTGGCATCTGGTCGTCTTCGGGATTGTGATCATCGCGTTGCAGGTGTGGATGATTGCCGAGGGGTTGAAGCTGTATCCACGCGTGCGCGGGATTCTCGAGGTGGAGCATCCACCGTTGCCTCGCGGGTTTGAGGTGGTTGTCGATGATTGATGGACTTTGAGAATGTCGGGTGCCACTGCTCTCAAGCAGTGCAGGGGGCGTGTGGACTGCGTGGGCCCACGCCTATTTTCTTTGCGATGGGGCCCCGGAAAAAACGTCCCGGTCATCAAGTCGGCGAGCGCATCGTTATCCCGCCCTTTCAGGGCTAAATACCTACTACTTGCGCGAACCCAGGGCTGCACTTCGACCGCTTCGCTGTCTTCGCTTGCCCTGGGCTACCATATTTCGCCCCGTTGGGGCTGGATCGGTGGTGACGGTTCTGTCTTTGTTCGTGTTTTGATGGCAAGTCGGCATGCGCTGGCACCGCTGCTTTACAGTCGCGGCTCTGATTAATGGCGGCTCTGAGTTGAGAATCGCGAGCGTGTTCCATCGTCGTGACCCCACCCTTGAAAGGGTGGGCCACCCGTCCGTAACTCCACCCGTCGCTTTTCGCACTGCTGACACAGCAGTGGCACCTGGCGGTTTTTCGTGTCGGGTCGATGACCCGACCTACTCGACTGCTGCCACAGCAGCGGCACCCGGCAAATCGCTGAATCACAATATCAGCGAATCACCAAAGCGCAGAATCAACAATTCACGAAATGCTATGCCACTTCGACGAATTTGCGGATGCGGCTCATGAGTTCGTCGGGCGATTGTGGTTTGCCGAGGTCGAATGGGAGGAAGGTGCCGTGGTTGTGGCTGCTGTCGAGGATGATGAGGCGATCGTGGTAGAGGCCTGAGCCGAGTTCCTGGGGTTGATGGCCCGTGATCATGACGTCGACGTCGAAGGCTTCGGCGAGGCGTTGGATGTGGTCCGGCGTATGTCGGCGGCCCCAGACGAGGAGGAATGCCGAGCGGCTGTCAGCGATCTCGGCGCGCGACATCGGCTTGTCGAAAATCGTCGGATCGAATTGATCCATGTTGTGAATGTCCGGCAGGGAATGTGACAGCCAGACGCGATTGCTCGTGCGGATCGCCAGCGGGAATGACGCGATGAAATCGCTCATCGCAGCCAGCACGTCTTCGCCCTTCCTGGCGCCGTAGGTGTTGCGGACGGCGCTGTTGTAGTCGTCGATCACGATGCGGCCGTTCTTGGCGATCGTGTAGCCCGTGAACTGGGCGAGTTCGTGATTCGACTGCAAGAAGTGCACCTGATCCGGGAATTCGCACTTGTAGGCGGCGGCCTTGAGGAGCAGCAGATGGCTGTCGTCGATGTCGCCCGGAACCTGAATGTCCTTGTGCACCATTTCATGCAGGACGACGTGTCGGGCCGGAGCTCGATCGAGCATCGCGTATTTCTGGAGCTTTTCGTAGTTGCGGAAGTGACCGTGCAAGTCGCCTGTCATCACGAGTTGACCGAACCCGGGCATCTGGAGCATGGAGCCGACGCGATAGGGGTCGTTCCAGTTGAGTTCGGCCGCGCTTTTGAGGACGTCGATGGCGTCGGCGGCGTCTGGCTGCGATTGGGCGAACAAGGTCAACGCATTTCTCCGAGATCGGGATCGGGCTCCGGGCCAGCATCGTGCGTGAATTCGTCGAACGCGGAGTAATCGTAGCGTTCCACGGCTTCATCGAGATCGTCCATGTCCATGGAATCCTGTCCGCCGGACACTTCGGCTTCATCGTGCGGCGCGACTTCGATGGTCAGATCGTGGCCTTCGTCGAGCCGCGTATGGACGACGGCCTGCGCGACTTCCAGACGATGGATGACTTCCGTCATGTCCTTGGGCCGGCGATAGGGCTCGTATTCGCAGCATTCCATGACGAGCCGCGAGAGAACGGTGGGAATCTCCGGGTTCAGTTTCGACGGCGTGGGGATTTCCGCCTGGTCGGGCACATCCTGTCGCTTGCCGTGCTTCGTGATGACAGTCGGATACGTCTGGCCCGTCAGCGCCCAGTAGAGCGTCGCGCCGAGATTGAAGACGTCCGTCGGTTTTCCGAGGGTTTTTCGGTTCACCTGTTCCGGCGCGATGTAGTCGGGCGTGCCCTGGATGCGCGGTTTGCGGAAGCCGATCTCGCAGGCCTGTCCGAAGTCGATGATCTTCACGCCGCCGGTGATTCTCAGCAGGATGTTGTTGGGTTTGATATCCGTGTGCAGATAGCCGCGTTCGTGCATGTGATGGAGACCGTCGGCGACTTGCACGAAAATCTCAAGCGTTTTGTCGATGCGATTGGGACGCGCGCGATCCATGCCCATGCCGTCGACGTATTCCATGATCGTCTGCGTCTCGTTGAGTTTGAGCATCTTCCGGACGCGTCGAAGCTCGTGCGAGACGCGCAGATATGGATGTTCGAAACGGATCGATATCTCGTGCTCGTTGATGGCCTGGTCGAGGAATCGCGTGTCTTCGTGGGCCTCGCGCGTGACTCGCTTGAGGGCGAAGACTTCGCCAGTCTCGGGATGCACCACTTGGAATACGTGGGAGCGCGCGCCGTCACCGAGCTTCTTGATGATGTTGTATCCGGCAACGAAATCGGCCACGTCGTCGCTTCTCTCTCTTCCGTCCGGCGGATCGCCGCACTGGCGATGCCATGTAAATACTTGCCAGTCAGGACATTACGGCTGCGGTCCGCGAACGTCTCCGAAGGCGGGACGGCCGGATAGCTGATTGTATCCTAATCGGAACGAGCGATCCTCAAAACGGGCTGATACGGCTTTTTTTCGAGCCGGCGCGGATATCGGGACGGTCTTTCGGCCGAGATTGGGGATCGCAATTCGCCGATTGGCGGGGCCGGCGGCGTCGTTCTGCGGTCCGGATCCGGACCCGGGCGTTCGGTCGGATCCAGGTTGGCTCCGCGGGGGCGAGATCGACGCCAGCGTCCCAGAACTTTCACATCGCGTGCACTCGCGCCGGTTCGGCGATGTTGCGCCTGCGAAGGCAGCGGCAGTGCTGATATGAGCGACTCGGGCGAGGCGTCGATCCGCCCGCAACCGAGTGCCGTGCCAATGTCATTCGGCCCTTGATTGTCGGACGTTGCACGGCGTCAACGTCGAAATGTTGGCAATTCCTGCCGAGCCTGCAATCCCAAAATCGAAAGTAGACCCAATGTTGAATCATGCCGACGTGGACGAACGTGGAGACTCGGAATGTTCCGTCTCCGCAGCGCTGTGTCGTGGCTTATCCGAAACGTGGCGATGGATTGCCGCAACGCGTGATCAAACGGCCCGGCGCAGGCAACGGTACCGAAGTTCGATCCGGGTCTGTGCACACTGTCGCGACGAGCGGCGGAATGAACCGGCGAGAACGTCCCAACAAGGGTCTGTCCATGTCGACCACAAACGACGCGCGTCAAGATTATTCGTCAATTACCGTCAGGGGGGCCGCAGGAAAGATGTTCTGCTCCGATTCTACATCGCGATCGAGGATCGTACGCGCCGCATGTGCGCGTCGATGTGTCATGCTTGCGGGTGCCGCGCTGATGGCGGCGGCCGTCCTTCTGCCGGCAGTGCGAGTTGAGGCAGCGCCGGCGTTCGGCAAGGTCTTCGACCTGCGCCAGCCCAACGGCGACGTGGCGCCCTATCGCATCTGGGGCGACGAGTACTACCAGATTGTCGAGACACTCGACGGATATACCGTCGTGCGCGATCCGGATACGGAAGAGATCTGCTATGCCGACGTGACGGCAGACGGATGGGACTTCGTATCGACCGGCGTGCGCGTCGGGGCGGCGGATCCCGCGACGCTCGGGCTCGTGCCGGGCATGCGGATCACGTTCGATTCGGAACGAGCCAAGCGGATGGCGGCACGCGCGCGATTCGCCGTGGGCGTTGCCGAGACGCGGGAGGGGCTGAACCTCGCTCCGGGCGCACCGATGCCGACGCCTCCGTCGACGGGGAGCGTACTTGGCCTGACGCTGGTTGTGGATTTCTCGGATGAAGTCGGCACGATCGCGATTTCGGAAATCGACAATTTCCTGAACCAGGTCAGCTACTCCGGAAATTCCAACAATGGTTCAGTCGCGGACTACTTCTTCGATGTGTCGGACGGCAATCTGACGTACACGAACAATGTCCCCGTAGCATACTATCGCGCGGTGAATCCGAAGACGTACTACGACAGCAACATCGCCGCGGGCACGAAGGCGCGCGAGCTCGTTCTCGAGGCCCTGAATGCCCTGGAAACAGCGGGGCACGATTTCTCCCAGTATGACGCGAACAGCGACGGCAATATCGACGCCGTCAATCTCTTCTACGCGGGCACGCCGACATACGGCTTCGCCAAAGGACTCTGGCCGCATCAATGGACGCTATCGCCGACGTTCACCGCCGACGGCAAGACGGCGACGGCCTACCAGATCACGAATATCGGAACGGGGCTGCAGATGGGCACGTTCTGCCATGAGAGCGGCCATTTGCTGATGGGCTGGCCCGATCTGTACGACTCGGAAGGCGACTCGTCGGGTGTGGGCGATTACGACTTGATGGGAACGCTCGCGGCGTCGGCATTCGATACGAATCCGCCGGAGCCTGGCGCGTATCTCAAGGAACTCGCGGGCTGGGCGAACGTCAATCTGCTGACGACGCCTGCAACGGGCCTGAGCCTCGTCGCCGGCACGAACACGTTTTACAAGTTCGTCAATCCGTTGGACTCCAACGAGTTCTTCATTCTGGAGAATCGCCAGAAGACGGGGCGCGACGCAAGCCTGCCGGACGCCGGCATCGCGATCTGGCACATCGATCTGAACGTCGCCGACAACAACGACCAGAATCACACGACAGCATTGCACTACCAGGCATCGCTGGAGCAGGCCGACGGTCTCTTCCAGCTCGAGAATTTCACGAATTATGGAAACGCGGGCGACTTGTATGACAGCGCCGGCGTGACGACGTTTGACGACACGACGACGCCTGACTCCGACTGGTGGGACGGTTCGCAGTCGAACCTCGCCATCAGCAGCGTCAGCGCGAACGGCGCTACGATGACGTTCAGCTTCGACAATGGCGCGGGAACGCCCATCGAGCTGGCGGTCGACACGATCTCGGCGAAGCAGGCGGGCGTCACGTTCAGCGTCGGCGTAAACGCGCTCGACGCCTTCGGCGATCCCGGCACCGTTTCCGCGGATACGCGCGTCACGCTGTCGCGAAAGACCGGTACCGGCACGTTGGGCGGTACGTTGTTCGCGACGATCGCGATGGGTTCCAGCAGTGCCACGATCTCGGGCGTCACGTATGACACCGTCGAATCCGGCGTCGTCCTGACAGCAACGGCGTCGGGCGGCGACACGCTGACGGCGGCGGATTCGAACGCGTTCAATGTAACGCAGGGACCGCCATCCACGCTGACGGTCGACACGATCGCTGAGCAGACGGCGGATTCGGCCTTCGACGTGACAGTCAACGTCGAGGACAACCTCGGCAATGCGACGGGCGTTACAGCGATCACGCTGATCACGCTCTCGCGAAATACAGGTACCGGCACGCTCTCGGGGACCATCACGGGCGTCCTGAATACGGGCGAAAGTTCCGTGACGATCTCCGGCGTCAAATACGATACGGCCGAAACAGGCGTGAAATTCAACGCGGCGGCATCGGGGCCGGGCGGCGGCTCGCTGTCGTCGGCCATCACGAATGCGTTTGACGTCGTTGCGGGAACCGGCTCGGTGCTCGAAATCGCGACGATTTCATCGCCGCAGATCGCCCACGGTCCGTTCGATGTCGGCGTTTCGATTGTCGACTCGGTCGGAAATCCTTCAACGGCAATGGCTGACACCACAGTGACGCTCAGCGTCGCGGCCGGGACGGGAACCGTCGGCGGCGTGATCAGCGGAACGATTCTGAGCGGATCGGGCTCGTGCACGATTTCAGGCGTCACGTACAGCAAGATCGGCAACAACGTTCGGCTGCGCGCTTCGGCATCGGGCTATACGTCGGCCACGTCAAACACGTTCAACGTGGGTGTGGGCACGGCGAGCGTTCTCGTCGTCGGATCGATCAGTACGCAGCAGTCCGGCGTCGGCTTTGACGTCGGCGTTTCGACGATGGACGCATACGGCAACACGTCGGCCGTGACGGGCGATACGCTCATCACGCTCACGCGTTTCGCCGGCACGGGCAGCCTCGGCGGCACGACGACTGGCACGCTGACGAACGGATCGAGTTCGTTCACGATCAGCGGCGTGACCTACGACACGGCGGAAAGCGGCGTCGTCATTCGCGCGGCGGCGTCCGGGTTCACCAATGGCGACTCGAGCGCGTTTACTGTGACGGCGGGCGCTGCGGATCGACTTGCGATGGCGACGATCGGCACGCAGGGCGTCGACGTACCGTTCGCCGTGACTGTGACGTCTCGCGACGAATTCGGGCAGGTGTCGGCCGTGTCGAGCAGCACGACTGTCACATTGACCAAGAAATCCGGCATCGCGGCCTCGGGTACCGTCAGCGGCAATCTGTCGGGTGTCATCACATCCGGCACCAGCAGCGTGACGATTTCGGGCGTTCTCTGGGACACGGCGGAAACGGGCATTCAATTGACGGCGACGGCCAGCGGCGGCGATACGCTGACGGCGATCGACTCGAACTCGTTCGCGGCGGAAGTCCGCAGCGCGACGAAGCTCGGCTTCTCGACGATTGCCAATCACGCGGGCGGCACGCCGTTCGACGTGACAGTCAACGTGCTGGACGCCATGGACCAGGCGGCTGCCGTGACGCAGGATACGTTTATCTCCGTGACGTTGAAGACGGGGACGGGCTCGCTTTACGGCACGCTTTCCGGCACGATTGCGGCCGGCGAGCAGCAGATCGTCTTTTCGGATATTGACTACGACACGGCGGAATCGGGCGTCGTCCTCAAGGCGACTGCGAGCGGCGGCGACACGCTGACGCTGGCGAACTCAAATGCGTTCACGATCACGGCCGGTCCGGCGCAGATTCTCTCGCCGGTGGACGGTTCCACGTTGAACAGCACGAGCGTCACGTTCCAGTGGAACACGGGCGCCGAAGTCACGCAATATCGACTCTGGGTCGGCACGTCGCCGTTGAATTCGGCGACGGACGCGAACATCTACAAGTCCGTGGCGCTGACGGGGACGTCGCAGGTCGTGACGGGCATCCCGACGAACGGCAGCACGGTCTACGTCAAGCTGCATTCGTACATCAACAGCGTGTTTCAGGCGACGAGCTTCACGTACACGGCGCCATCCGCCGGCGTTGCCACGGAACTCGGAATCAATACGATCAGCACGCAGACGGCCGGCACGCCGTTTACCGTGACTGTCAAAGCGACGGATGCACTCGGATCGCTGGCCAACGTCACGCAGAACACAGGCGTCACGCTCAGCAAGCAGACGGGCACGGGCACGTTGTCGGGTACGCTGACAGGCACGATTCTCAGCGGTATGAGCAGCGTCGCCATCAGCGGCGTTTCGTACAGCAAGGCCGAAACGGGCGTCGTGCTCCGCGCGACGCGCTCGGCGGGCGATACGCTGAATGCGGGCAACTCGGCGGCCTTTACCGTCAACGGCGGCGCCGCGAACAAGCTCTCTGTCGAGACGATCGCAGATCAGGGCACGGGCGTCGGATTTGATGTCGTCGTGAACATTCTCGACGCCTCGGACAACCCGTCCGTGGCGACGCAGAGCACGACGATTACATTGACGAAGAAGTCAGGGAACATGGCCACGGGTACGCTCGCGGACGTGCGCACAGGCGTGATCGCTCCGGGCGACGGGTCCGTGACGATTTCGGGCGTGACGTGGAGCCTCGATGCGACGAACGCCGAAGTCACGGCGACGCCGACTTCAGGCATGACGGGACTGACGCCCGCCGACTCGAACATGTTCGACGTCGCAACGCGCGTCCCGACGAAGCTCATCATCACGACGATTCCGAACCAGGGCAAGGGCCTGCCGTTCGACGTCACAATTTCCGCAGCCGACAGCTCCGACGATCTGGCGAATGTCACAAGCGCGACACAGGTTACGTTGGCGCTGAATGCCGGCACGGGAACGCTCGGCGGTCAATTGACGGGCACGATCGCCAACGGCGAGAGCAGTGTCACGATCAGCGGCGTCACGTATAGCGCCTATGAAAACGCTATCGCAATCGAAGCGGCGGCGACGACAGGAATGACGGGATTGACGGACGGTGTCTCAAACACGTTCAACGTCACGACTGCGAAGGCGTCGCTAACAAGTCCGGCCGCCAATGGCGACACGTTGACCGGTTCGTCGTACACGTTCGCCTGGGATACCGGCGCCGGCGTGACGCAGTACCGCCTCTGGGTGGGCACAGTGCCGATGACGGTCGTCGCGGACGCCGACATCTATCACTCTCTCGCGCTGACGAGCACATCGCAGGCCGTCACGGGGATACCGACGGACGGTTCGTCTGTTTACGTGCGGCTCTTCTCGTACATCAACAGCGTCTGGCAGTCGAAGGACTACACGTTCGTCGCGGCATCTGCGGGCGTTGCGACGCATCTCGAACTGGGCACGATCGCGACGCAGGTCGCAGGCACGTCGTTCTCCGTCGGCCTGACGACAGTTGACGCGCTCGGCGATCCGGCGACTGTTACGCAGGACACGCGCGTCGCACTCAGCGTGCAGACGGGCACGGGCGCGATCGGCGGCACGACTTACGGCACGATCGCGAGCGGAACGAGCTCGTTCACGATCACGGGCGTCACGTACGATACGGCGGAGACGGGAGTGGTCATTCGCGGCACCAGCGTTGCGGGCGACACGCTCATCGCAGTCAACTCGAACGCATTCACAGTGAATGGCGGCACAGCGAGCAAACTGTCGATTGATACGATCAGCGATCAGGGCACAGGCGTCGGCTTCAACGTCGTCGTTCATGTTCTCGACGCCAACGACAATGCGGCCGTCGCGACGCAGGCAACAACAATCACGCTGACGAAGAAGTCCGGCAACGCGGCGACGGGAACCGTCAGCGGCGTGACGTCGGGCGTGGTCGATCCGGGCAACAGCTCCGTGACGATCAGCGGCGTGAAGTGGTCTCTCGACGGAACGAATTGTGAAATCACCGCAACGCCGACCTCCGGCCTGACGGGGCTGACGCCGGCGAATTCCAACATGTTCGACGTGGCGACACGCACGCCGACGAAACTCGCGTTCACGACGGTTGCTAATCAAGGCACCAACCTTGCATTCGACGTCACGATCCAGGCGCTCGACAGCTCGGACCAGCCCGCCAACGTCACAATGGCCACGAAGGTCACGCTGGCGCGCGGCAGCGGCACGGGAACGCTCGGCGGCGTCCTCACGGGCACGATCGCCAACGGCACGAGCGAAGTCACGATTTCGGGCGTCACATACAACAAGACGGAAAACAGCGTCACAATGACGGCGACGCCGACGACGGGTATGACGGGATTGACCGTCGGCACGTCGAACGCGTTCAACGTTGGCGCGAAGAAGGCGTCTCTGACAAGTCCGGCCGCCGACGGCGACACGCTCACGGGCGCGTCGTACACGTTCGTGTGGAACACGGGCTCGGGCGTCACGCAGTACCGATTGTGGGTCGGCTCGGGGCCGATGACGGTCGGAACGGATGCTGACATCTACAAGTCGCTCGCTTTGACCGGAACGTCGCAGGCCGTTAGCGGAATTCCGACGGACGGTTCGAATGTCTACGTGCGGCTATTCTCTTACATCAACAGCGTCTGGCAATCGACTGACTATACGTTCGTCGCGGCCTCGGCGGGTGTTGCGACGCATCTCGAGTTGGGCACGATCGCCACGCAGGTGGCGGGCACGTCGTTCTCGATCGGTCTGACGTCGACGGACGCGCTCGGCGATCCTGTCGCCGTCACGCAGGACACGAAGATCGCACTGAGCATCCAAACGGGTACGGGCAGCCTTGGCGGCACGACGTACGGAACGATTCCGAACGGATCGAGCACGTACACGATCGTGGGCGTCACTTATAGCAAGGCGGAAACAGGCGTCGTGTTTCGCGGCACGAGCGTCGCGGGCGACACGCTTCTGGCGGACAACTCCAATGCATTCACCGTCAACGGCGGCGCCGCCAACAAGCTGTCGATCGAGACGGTCGACGACCAGGGAACGGGCGTCGGCTTCGACGTCGTGGTCAATATCCTGGATGCGAGTGACAACCCCGCCGTCGCGACGCAGTCGACGACGATCACACTGACCAAGAAGTCCGGCAACATGGCGTCGGGCACGGCGTCAGGCGTTCTAACCGGAGTGATCGCTCCGGGAGACGGATCCGTCACGATCAGCGGCGTCAAATGGACGACGGCCGCGACAAGCGCCGAATTGACTGCGACGCCGACGAGCGGCATGACGGGCCTGACTGCAGCCGACTCCAACACGTTCGATGTTACGACTCGAACGCCGGCGAAGGTTGCCATTACGACGATCGCAAACCAGGGCACAAATCTGCCGTTCGACGTCGTCGTGCAGGTGCTCGACAGCTCCGATCAGCCGGCGAACGTCACGAGCGCCACGCAGATTACGCTGACGCGCAGCGCCGGAACCGGCACGTTGGGCGGCGTCCTGACGGGAACCATCGCTAACGGCACCAGCGAAGTCACGATCTCCGGCGTCACGTACAACAAGACGGAAAACAGCGTCACGCTGACCGCGACGCCGACGACCGGCATGACGGCATTGACCGTCGGCGTATCCAACGCCTTCAACGTCGGCACGAAGAAGGCGTCGATGACGACGCCGGCGGCCGAGGGCGACACATTGACCGGCACGTCGTTTACGTTCGTGTGGAACGCGGGCTCCGGCGTGACGCAGTATCGACTGTGGGTCGCGACCGCGCCGATGACGAGCGTGGCCGATGCGGACATTTATCACTCACTGGCGCTGACGGGCACATCGCAGGCCGTTACGGGGCTTCCCGATGACGGTTCAACGGTCTATGTCCGCCTGCATTCGTATATCAACAGCGTCTGGCAGTACAACGACTACACGTACGTCGCTGCGACTGCGGGTACTGCAACGCACATGCAAATCGTCACGATCGGCACACAGACGGCGGGCGCGACATTCGACGTCGGCGTGCAGGTCGTGGACGCGTTGGGGGATCCTGCCACCGTCTCGCAGGATACCGGCGTCGCGCTGAGCGTACAGTCGGGCACCGGCACGCTTGGCGGAACGACGACGGGGACAATCGCGAACGGCTCGAGCAGCTTCACGATCAGCGGCGTCACATACGACAAGGCGGAAACGGGCGTCCAGCTTCGTGCCACGACGGTGGCGGGCGACTCGCTCTTCGCCGTGAACTCGAACGCGTTCACAGTCAGCGGCGGCGCGGCGACGAAGCTCGCGATTGCGACGATCGCCGATCAGGGAACGAATGTCGAATTTGACGTCACTGTCAACATCAACGATGCGAACGACAATCCGGCCGTTGCGTCTCAGACGTCGACCGTCACGCTCACGAAGAAGAGCGGCAGTGCCGCATCGGGCACGATCGCCGGCGTGACGACGGGCGTCATCCAGGCGGGCGGAAGTTCCGTAACGATCTCCGGCGTCAAGTGGGACTCGGCCGATACGGGCGTCGAACTCACGGCGACTGTGACTTCGGGACAGACGGGATTGACGGCGGCCAATTCGAATATGTTCGACGTGTCGACGCGAACGCCGACGAAACTCGCGATCGAGACGATCCCTGCGCAAGGCAAGGACCAGCCGTTCGACGTGACTGTCAACGTTCAGGATACCGGCGGCGACGTCGCGAACTGCACGCAGTTGACGACGATTACACTTACTGTGAAGACGGGAACCGGCGCCGTCAGCGGCGTCGTCTCAGGTACGATTGCGGCCGGTGCGAATTCCGTGACGATTTCCGGCGTGATGTACGATACGCTCGAATCCGGCGTTGTTCTCACGGCGACGGCTTCCGGCGGCGACAGCCTGACGGCAGCGGATTCCAACGCGTTCAACGTGGCGAAGTCGGCCGCAGTGATGACCAATCCGGCGGCGGACGGCGATACGCTGACCAGCGACACAGTGACATTCACATGGACGACGGGATACGGTGTAACGCAGTATCGGCTCTGGGTCGGTACTGCACCCATGACGGTCCTCGCCGACGCCGACATCCTGGGTACGCTCGCGTTGTCGACGACGTCGCAGACTGTGTCCGGTCTGCCGATGGACGGCAGTGACGTGTACGTCAAGCTCTGGTCGCGAATCGACAACGCATGGCAGTCGCGTGACTACACGTACACGGCCGCTGAAGCCGGCGTGGCCACGAAGCTGACTGTCAGCACGATCTCGGCGCAGCAGGCCGGTGTGCCGTTTTCCGTCGTGGTCAATACCGTCGATGCGTTCGGCTCTTCGGCGAACGTGTCCACTGACACCTCGGTTTCGTTGTCCCTTGCGACGGGCACGGGCAACGTCGGCGGCACGATCACGGCGACGATCGTCAGCGGATCCAGCAGTGCGACGATCTCCGGCGTCACGTACGACACATTGGAGACTGGCGTACAGCTCCGCGCAAATCGTGTAACGGGCGATACGCTGACGGCCGGCGTCTCCAACGCATTCAACGTATCAGCGGGCGTTCCGACGGCGATGGCCTTCCAGGCGATTCCGACGCAGGGCGCCGGCGACTCCTTCAGCGTCACGGTCGATGTCCAGGACGCGTATGGAAACATCACGAACGCGACGATGGATACGCTCATCACGATCACGAAATCGCCGGCGTCTTCCGCGACAGGCACGCTTGCCGGCGCGGTCGCCGGAACCGTGTCCAGCGGATCGAACAGCATCACGCTGAGCGGTCTCAGCTGGGATACCATTGAAACAGGCGTTTCGTTGCGGGCGACGGCATCGGGCGGCAACACGCTGACGATGGCGGACTCGGCGACGTTCACGGTCACGGCGGGCGGTCCCGCGAAGTTGTCAATTGCGACGATCGCGGACAAGACGACGTCGGCCGTATTCTCGGTTCGCGTCGACATTCTCGACTCGCTCGACAACGCGTCGATGGCTTCCCAGGACACGACGATCACGCTGACGAAGAAGTCGGGGCTCTCGACGACAGGAACGCTCGGCGGCACGCGCGTCGGCACGCTCGTCGGCGGGGCGTCAGGCCTCACGATCAGCGGTTTGACGTGGAACGCCGCGGATACGGGCGTCGTCTTGACGGCAACAGCCTCCAATGGTGACACCGTCACGGCGGGCGACTCGAATTCGTTCACAGTCACGATCGGTACGCCGGTCGACTTCACATTGACGACTGTCTCCGGCGTCGAGGCCGGCGAACCGTTCGACATCGGCGTCACGGCGATCGATCAGTACGGTAATGCCGCGATGGTCACGGCTGATACCGGCATCGCCATGACGTTGAAGAACGGCACGGGCTCGCTGGGCGGCGTGACGGCCGGAACGATCCCGATGGGATCGGCCACGTTCACGATCAGCGGACTCACGTACAGCAAGAAGGAGAACAATGTTCGCCTGACGGCGACGGTTTCCGGCGGCGACAATCTCGGCTCGCCGACGGATACGAACTTCTTCAATGTGGTGGCCGGACCCGCGGCGTCGCTCGGCTTCCAGACGATCGCGGCCCAGCGCGCCGGCGTGAACTTCAATGTCGTCGTGATTCCGAAGGACCAATTCGGCAACACAACGACAGTCACGCTGGATACGGGCGTTGCCCTGACCAAGAAGGCCGGTTCAAGCGCGTCGGGTACGCTCGGCGGAACGCTGGCCGGTACGATCACGGCCGGGACCGGCAGCGTGACGATCATGGGCGTGAACTGGGATTCGCTTGATAGCGGCGTCATCCTGACAGCGACGCGAACGGGCGGCGATTCACTGACCGCCGGCGATTCCAATGCGTTCAATGTTACGGCAGGACCTGCATCGCTGTTGGCACTGACAGTCGCTGATCAGGCGGCGGGCGAGGGCTTCAGCGTCACTGTCAACGCGACCGATTCGCTGGGCAACGCTGCGGCCGTTACGCAGGACACTGTCATTACACTGTCAAAGACGTCAGGTTCGGGCGCGAGCGGCACGCTCATCGGCGGCGCCGGCGGTCTGTCCGGAACGATCCTCTCGGGCGCTTCCAGCGTCGTTCTTCCGAACCTGCAATGGAATGTCATGGAAACCGGCGTCCAGATCACGGCGACGCGCAACAGCGGTGACGCACTGACAGCCGGCATGTCGAATACCTTTACCGTGACGGAAGGACCGCCGGCCAAGCTGGCGTTCAACACGATCTCGGGTCAGGCCGCGGGCACCGGGTTCGATGTCGGCGTCCTGGCACAGGATCAGTTCGGCAATGCCTCGGGCCTGCTGGTCGACACGCGAATCACGATCAGTCGCTCGGCCGGCACGGGTACCGTATTCGGCACTGTGACCGGCACGTTCGGTGCCAGCATGACGTCGTTCACGATTTCCGGCGTCAATTACACGGCAGCCGAATCGGGCGTCAGGCTTCGCGCCGCGGCGTCGCTGGGCTTCCCGTTGACGGCCGGCGTATCGAACTCATTTACCGTGACGCCGGGTACTGTTGCGGCGATGACGATGGACACGATCGCGTCGCAGGCGGCCGGCGTGCCGTTCGATGTCGTCGTGCACTCGACGGACCAGTTCGGTAACCCGACCAATGCGACGATGGACACGGGCGTTGCGCTGACGCTGAACACGGGCTCCGGCACGCTGGCCGGCACCGTCGCCGGGACGATCGCGAACGGCACGAGCGCGTTCACGATCTCTGGCGTTACGTACGATGTGGCCGAATCGGGCGTCGTTCTGACGGCGACGGCTTCGGGCGGTAATGCGCTCGGCACTGTCAGTTCGAACGCATTCGATTGCACCGGCGGCGCCGCTACGGCGCTGGTCGTCGCAACTGTCGCCGATCAGGGAATTGATCTCGGCTTCGAAATCGTCGTGAGCGTTGAGGATACCTACGGCAACCCGACGACGGTGTCAGCCGACACCGGCATCTCGATTACCAAGAAATCGGGCATCGCAGCGACGGGTACGGCCTACGGCAACCTGACGGGCACGATTCTCAGCGGATCCAGCTCGGCGACGATCTCCGGCGTCAAATGGGATACGGCTGAAGGCGGCGTTCAGCTGACTGTGGCGAGGACGTCCGGTGACACTGTCACGTCGGACGACACCAACGCATTTACGGTCTCGATCCGACCGCCGGTGAAGCTTGGCTTCAGCCCGATCGGGACGCAGTCCGTCAATCAGCCGTTCGATGTCGTCGTGGAGGTTTTGGACACGAACGACAACCCGACAGTTGCGACGCAGGACACGAGTATCACGCTCAGCGTCCAGACCGGATCAGGCATATTGAGCGGCACGCTAACCGGCGTCGTTTTGACGGGTAACAGTACATTCACGTTTGCGAATCTGTCGTACAACACGATTCAGAACGGCGTCGCCCTGAAGGCCACGCGTACGGCGGGCAATGTCCTGACCGCAGGCACATCGAGCGCGTTCAACGTCGCGGCGGGTGTGAAGTCGGTCATGACGTTCCCGACCAACAATGGCGACACGCTCGGTGGCGCCAATGTCACGTTCGCCTGGACCACGGGCGTCAACATCACGCAGTACCGGCTGTGGGTGGGTACGCAGCCGCTCAATTCGGCGTCAGACGCCAACATCTATCGATCCCTTGCGTTGAGCGGGACGTCGCAGGCTGTCACGGGGATACCAACCGACGGCAGTACGATCTACGTGAGGCTCTACAGCTACATCAACAGCGTGTTCGAGTCGAACGACTACACGTACACGGCTTCCGGCACGCCGCCCTCGGCGCCTGTGGCGACGCCGCCGGCGAGCGGACCGAAGCCCGCGCCTGTCGTTTCCGGCGGTAACAACGGCGGCAACACGCCGTCCGATACCAACGGCGACAGCGGCAACAACGGTGACGATGGCAATTCCGCCGATACGGCGCCGGACAACGTTCTGCAGTCGATCGTCGGCGGGTTCTGCGGTATTGGTGCGTCCATGACGCTCACGATGGGCGCCGTCATGATCTGCGGCATGGGCCTGCGGCGTCGTCGCCGGCGCATGAATCGTCATCGTCGAATCCGGACGTAGTCCGACATCGCAACAGCTCATAACACAGTGAATCCAAACAGCCCTCGCATCTGCGAGGGCTGTTTTCTTATGGGCGCTTCCACTCACCGACACCGGCAATCGGGATTATCGCCAGGTGCCGACCTATCTCGAATTTGCGAAGCGTAACTGAATCGTATGCTTTGCCGGAGGACTCTGCGCCGCAGGGCAAAACGAGTGGAGTCCCGGGGGGCGAGAGCGATGGAACAGGATGGCAACGAATTGAAGGCCGTGACGATGGGGGCGGCTCGCGCGCTGGCGCGCAGCTCCGCGTCGAACGTATCGATCTATCTCCCCGGCGACGCGGGCGGTGAACCCGTACTCTATCGCGGAGCCGGAATTGGACTGCCTAACGTGAATTATCGGCGTCTCGAGGCCAGCGGTCTCGATCACCTCTTGATCGATGCGGAGGAACTTCGTCGTTGCGAGCGCGCACTGGAATCCGAACTCGCGGACATTCTGTTCGACCCGACAATCGACGCGAACGACAAGGCCGCTTGCGCTCAGCAGGTCGGCGTCAACGTCGCACGCGATTTTCTAGCGGCCGGTCGGCCCGCCGACCATATGGACCGTGCCGCAAGACTGGTCGACACGCTCATCGACGGCGTGTTGCGCGATCGACAGGTGGCGGGCACGCTTCTCAACATGAGCGCGCATCATCAGAGCACGGCCAGCCATTTGTTCGCCGTCGGGGCGCTGTCCACAATGTTGGCGTTCGAGATTCTCGGCGATCAGCCGGAGAAGCTGCGCGCCATCGCAATGGCCGGTATGTTGCACGACCTTGGCAAAATGAGCCTCGGCGCGGAAATCCTGAGCAAGTCGACGCCGCTGACGGCCGAGGAAATGCTCCTGATTCGCCAACATCCCATCGAATCCGTTCGACTGCTCGGCGACGATCCGAACGCCTCAGAGTCCGTCCGCCTGATGATCCTGCAGCACCACGAACGATTTGACGGTCGAGGTTACCCCCTCGGACTGCGCGCCGACGAAGTCGAGCTCGGTTCGCGCATCATCGCCGTGACGGATGCGTTTCATGCGATGATCGGCAAGCGGGACTATCGCCACGAATTCTCGCCGATCGAAGCCGTTGCCAAGATGCGCTTTCAAGTCGGAGCCCAATTCGATCCAAGAGTGTTTGAAGCATGGGAGAACCTGTTCCGACGATCATTCAGCAGTGTGGATAGGGTCCTGGACTACTCGATCGACGACACTGCGGAGACGGGGCCCGGCTATCACGTCGACCATCAAGGCGCCAGGAAAACGGCGATCGACCGGAAAACGCCGCGGCACGCTTGCCCGCAGCCGATCAAGGCGAGATGCCTGCGGACCGGTCGGCTTCCCGGCGTTTCAGGCGTATGGGGAAAAATCGAATGTCCGATTCGCGATGTGTCCCGATCCGGGGCGTGCATCGACCTCACGGCGCCGATGTATCGCGGGGAAGTCGTCAGCGTGATGCTGGATACGGGAAAGGGTGAGCAGTGGATCCGCGCTGTCGTGCGCTGGTGTCGACGCGGTGACGTCGAAGGCTGGCGATACCAGGCGGGCATCCAATTCATGCATCGCGTTTCCGCGGCGGAAGCACACAGCGATCAGCCGATGTTGGGGCTGTCCGTTGACGATGAAGTGCTCGTCGTCACTTGATGCGACCTGCGACGGAGTGCGACTGGACGAATCCTGACGTGCGCAGCGATCGGTTCTCAACGGGGGCATTCAGCTCGGACAATCCGACGTTTTGGCACATTCGTCCTGACTTCGGCCGCGTCTTTTGGCACAATCGCCGAGTCGTCGACTGTGCTCGTCAACCATCTCAAAGCGCCGCGGCCAGATTCCGAACCTCCTGAAGATCCGCCAGGAAGTGGTCGGTGTAACTCGGATCGACGGCCATGCAGCATTGCGTCGCCTTCTCACCGATCGCCCGATAGGCCGGGTCCTCCGTCAGCGTCGCGAATTCCTCCGACAACGTGACGAGTCGCAACAATAGCCGGAGCAGAAGACCCTCCTGCTTGATCAGGTTTCGAGACCGGACGAATCGATAGAAGTCGCAGTCGTCGAACAGGTCCGGTGTGACGTGCTTCGCCTGGATGTAGATCGGCTCCGGCGCCTTCAGTTGCGCTTCGAATGCGATGCGCAACATGTCGGGCAGCGTCGGCGGTCGCTCCACGGTCTCGCCGTCCCACCAAGGATCGTCGCGCGGATCGTCGTATTCGTCCTTCTCCTCCTCGGATTCGTTCGCCGGTGAGCCCGCCAGCTTGATACCCATGTGGATCATGAGCGGCTCCATTACGTTCGTTTGCAACGGACCGGGCTCCAGATCGCCGGGGCGCAGGTGCATGTGCCGCCAGATGCCCGGCGGCGTTTCGAGCAGCGCTTCGAGCACGACCTGCTTTTCCAGATCGTTGGACTGTACGAGTTGTTCGGCGAGATAGGCCCCGAAGAGCGGATCGATGCTGCGGAAGTTGAGGAGCTTGTGAATGCTGTCGTTCAGCGTGACGTGCAGCCCGTCTTCTGCGATCGACAGATAGCCGAGACCCGCGAGATTCTCCAGCATGAAGCCCAGCTGTTCCTGGTAGGACGCGATCCGATCGGCATCGTTAAAGCGCTTCTCGACGAACGCCCGCGCGTCGGCGAGCGAGCCGAATTTCGTCAGCAGATAGATCAGCACCTGGTAGGAGATCATCGAGCGGCTGTAGAGCTTCGCCGGGCCGGCCTCGACGAGTTGCCGGAGCTGGCCTTCCGACCAGTACTGCTGCGTCTTACGGCGCGATGGCTTCTTCCGCTCAAGGTCCTTGCGCTTCTGCAGCATGCTCGGATGTTTGGATTGCAGATCGAGTTGTTCGTACTTCGTCCGCCACTTGTTGATCTTGACGTCGTCCTCGTGCGCGATGGCGAAGACGAATCCCTCCTTGTCGAACTGTGGTCGCCCCGCACGACCGAAGATCTGGTGCGCCGTCGCCGACGGGATCAGTTTCTTGTCGCCTTGCTTTCCCTTGATGAGCGTGCCGAGAACGACCGATCGCGCCGGCAGGTTGATGCCTGCGGCCAGCGTTTCCGTGCAGATCACGAAGGGTATCCACTTGCGCTGAAACAGGGACTCGACAATGTCCTTGTGCTTCGGCAGGAGGCCCGCGTGATGGACGGCCACGCCGCGCACAAGCATCTGGCGAAGCTTGGGGCCGACGCCCTCGATCAGGTCCTCGCGGCGCTCGTCGAGGAACGCCTCAATACTCGCCTTCGTGTCGGCGCTGATCAGTGTCTGGCCCTTCAGTTTTTCGGCGACATCCCAGCACTCATCGCGATTGAAGCAGAACACGAGGGCGGGGGAGCGGTTCGTCGCATCGTCGCTCGTCGTCATGTCCGTCAGCAGGTCGGTCATCAGCTTGTCCTCGACCCACTGATACGTGAGCGGGACGCGTCGTTCGTTTGACAGAATGACGCGGAGCTTCCGGCCGTGGCTCGCGTGCAGCCACGTGGCGAATTCGTTCGGATTGCCAACTGTCGCCGACAACAGCAGCACGCGGACGTGCTTCGGCAGCAGCGTCAGGGATAGCTCCCACACGATGCCGCGCGTTCGATCGTTAAAGCTGTGGAATTCATCCATGACGACGGCGTGAACGCCGTCCATGCCGGAGAGTTCCGGATCGGGCGACAGCAGGTGGTTGAGCAGAATCTCCGCCACGACGACGCGTACGATGGCGTCGGAATTCTCGCGGCGATTGCCCGTGATCAGACCGACGTCGTCGCGGCTGAATCCCCACGCCTCGGCCTTGTCCTGCAGTTCGCGGAACTTCTGATCCGTCAGCGCGATGAGCGGCGTCGTGTAGTACAGGCGCTGCCGCGTGCAGAGGGCTTCGAAGACGGCGGCTTCGGCCAGCAGCGTCTTGCCCATGCCCGTCGGTGCGCAGACGAGTACGCCGCCTTCCTCTTCGAACCACGCAAGAAGGGCCTCTTCCTGGTAGGCGTAGAGATCGAATTCGAGGGAATCGAGAAACTTCTCGCAGATTTCGTCGCGCGTCATGCGTGGGTAGCATAATGGGCGAGGGCGGCAAGCCCAACTCGGGCGATGAGATGTGATTGAGTCGCGCGCCGAGTCGGAGTCGCCGCGTCCTCGCGGCGGACGTGGGCGCGTAGAGCTTGTAGTAGAATCGCCACGCTGAGGACAGCGAGGCTCTGACTGGATTCGAAATCGTGGATTGCGTGACGATCGCGGGAGTTTTCCCGCGGGGAGTGGGAACGAGAAGGGAATCTCGTTCCAGCATTGACGGCCTGACACGACGCCTCAGCGCACGACTTTGTCGCCGCCGACGACGAAGAATCGATTCTTCCCAGCTGCTTTCGCCTGCAATAGTGCCTTATCCGCCGCTTCCAGTAGTGCTTCGGGCGTTGAGCCCTGATTCGGGAATCGTGCGAGACCGCCGCTGATCGTCAGGCAACCCACGGCCTCTGGCCCCAGACGGCTGAATGTGTGCGAATCCAGCGCCCGCTTGAAACGCTGCAGAATATCGAAGACGCGTTCAGGATGTGCCGAACCTTCCGCACGCGGCTTTTCCGCATCCCAGAAGACGACGACGAACTCGTCACCGCCGAGGCGGGCGACCATGTCCGTCTTTCGTGAGCATTGCACGAAGAGCTTGCCGACTTCGCGCAGGATCTCGTCGCCGGCGTCATGGCCGTACGAGTCGTTGTATTTCTTGAAGTCGTCGATGTCGAAGACCAGGACGGTTGTCGACTCTCGTTCCCGGGCGGAGCGAGATAAGACATCCTTGAGAAACGCCAGCAATCGGCGTCGATTCGGCAGGCGCGTCAGGTCATCCGTGAATGCCAGCTTTCGCCATTGCGACTGTTTCGCAGCCGCCTCGAACATGCGATAGATCAAGACGCCGTATTGCTTCAGCTTCTCGCGATCAGCCTGTGTGTACTCGCCGCGACCGCTGCGGCCGGCGCGGATGCGACCGATGGGGCGCTCTCGTGGGCCGATCAATTCCTGCAGCTTCGCATCATGTTTCGATGCGGCGTCGAGCCCGGCGCGGCCGATCTCCCGACCGACCTGCACTTCGATGCCGCGGGCGTCGATGCCCAGGGCGATCATCTCTGCGAGATCGCCGAGCGTGTCGAGCTGTTTCTCCAGAACTCGCGGCAGGTTGAGCGCGATCCGCGCGATTTCATTTGCACCGACCGGCGACGAAACTCGCGGCATTTCCGAGCGCGGCGCCATCGGCTCCGGCGCTTCGGCCTGCTCGCCGAGCAGCGCCGTTCGCAGCGCCGATCGTTCGGGCGGAAAGATCAGGTAATCCGTCGCACCGACGTCGCAGACGCGCATTGCGAGTTGTTCGTAGGCGGGCGAGCAGCAGAAGATGATCCGTGTGTCCGGTCCTGCGGCGTGTCGCAACGCGCGGATCGCCGCTTCCGTCTGGCGGCACGCGGGATCGTGACCTACGAGGATTGCCGCCGCGTTCATGCCCGGCACGGCGCCGATACCGGCGAGGATGTTGCGCACGCCGCTGATCGGCATTGGTGCGATTGCGTTCCGTGCGATTGGCGCAAGGCGGTCCAGGTCGTTCACGATCAGCAGGCGCGTATCGGTCTTCGTGGAATGGACGATCATTCGCCGTCCCTCCCATCATTCCGCGTCGCATCGGTCATGTCGTCCAGCGTGTCGTCTTCGCCGCCGAGCAGGGCATCCATTTCTTCGCGCGAAACTCTCAGGTCGGATTGCGGCGGCGGATCGGCAGGGGGCTCGCTCGATCCCGGCGGCCGTCGGCGTTGCGCCGGCGAGCCGCCATTGGCGCCCATTCGCTCGCGAACGGCGTCGTGCAAGGAGGGGCCGTCGACTTCATGGTCGATGCCGCCGTCCGTCGAGAGCTTCGGCGGCGACAGGGATCCGGCCGTATCGATCTCCGCGTTCGAAGGCTGGACGGCCTCATCCGGCTCGCCGATGGTCCGCGGTTCCGCCAATGTCGCATCCATCGTGGCTTCGAGCGTCTCGGCATCGCGGATGCCCAGCACGGCATCGACAATGCCGTCGGGTGAAAGCACCTCGTAGCGCCCGTGGGTCAGCATACGTTCGTCCAGGATCGAACGGGCGGGAACATAGAACGACGTCGATTCGTAGTACTGCGGGGCGAGTGTGAGAAACGTCCGCTCGTAGTCGTCCAGGGCCGCTGCCTCGACGACGATGTGGCCGAAATGCTCGCCCGTCGCCAGACGCGCCATCGCCATGTAGACATCCGTCGTGAAATGGACGGAAGCGCCCGTCTGCTGCAGTGACTGCCCCAGTCGCAGGAGCAGATCGTCGGGGCTCGGCGCGACGATCAGGACGGCGCATTGGTCGGTCGTGGTTGAAGTCGTATCGGCCATGGGTCTTTCGGTCACGTCGTCCAGTGCGACGGCCAATCTGGCTTTTGTAGTCGGCATACGGCAATTGCGCCGAAAAGGTTCGGCGCGACGCAACGGCCGCGTCGATGAATCATTGTACGGCGATGAGGCGGCAACTGAACCGGTGAATTCGTCGATTGCGCCGAGCTGCCCCCGAATCGCTCGCCACCGTGGCGAGGAGCGGGATAACCGTGGCCCCCAAAGAACTTTACGCGCGAATGCTGCGCGATTCAAAACCTTGAAACAGATGGATACCGCGATAATATCACTCCCGATGTGCAGGGAGGCCGCACAATATCGACCCCGCTGCCGGCGACGCAATGGGTACGTACTTCCGGCCTTATTGCGCGCCGTCATCGTGTGTTTTGTCGCCGCTCCGGCGGGTCCGATCGCGTCGGCCCAGACGGCGATTGCCGATCGGCTCGCGGATGCGTTGGCGCCCGTTAGCGGCGCGAAAACAGGCGTCGGCGTTCACATCGTCGATCTCAGCGACGGTTCTACGATCTACGAGCGCAATGCGACGACGCCGATGATGCCGGCCAGCTGCATGAAGCTCGCCGTCATGGCCGCGGCCGTCGATCATCTGGGCCCCGATTACAGCTTCACGACGGTCCTGGCGGTTCGGGGATCGGATCTCGTCGTCATCGGTTCGGGGGATCCGACGTTTGGCGACGAGAAGCTCGCCGAGGCCAGGGAGCAGGAGATTGGCGCCGCCTTCAAGCAGTGGGCGACTCGCCTCCGGGCCGAAGGGGTCAAGCAGATCCCCGGCAACATCATTGTCGATGACTTCATTTTCGATCTCGACTTTGTTCATCCCAATTGGCCTAAGGACCAATACCAGGCATGGTACGAAGCACCGATCGGCGGTCTGAACTTCAACGCGAACTGCGTTGCCGCCGTCGTCGCGCCGACGACGCCGGGCCAGCCCGCCAGAGTCTCGTTGATTCCGCCCAATGAATACATGGGGATTTCAAACGAGACGCGAACCGGCGGCGACATGACGGTCACCGTCCATCGGCAACGGGATTCCGATACGTTGATGCTGCGCGGCAATGTGTCGAAGGACGGGCAGCTCGAAGTCGTGACCGTGCGCGATCCCGGATTGTTCTTCGGCGCCGCGCTGAAGTCTGCAATCGAGGCGGAGGGAATTCCCGTCGGCGGCAAGGTTCTGCGGGAGAAGGTCCGGCTGGACGCCAACACGCTGCCGCCGGATGTGCACGTCGTCGCGATTCACAATGCGTCGATCGCCGATGCGATGGCGCGTGCAGGCACGGATAGTCTCGGCATGATGGCCGAAGGGCTCTTCAAAGCGATGGGGGCGAAAGTGGGGGGCGTGGGCAGCTGGGAGTCCGGGCAGTCTGCGATGAACGCCTACTATCGCAAGCTCGGCATTTCCGCGAATCAAGTTTCAGTGGATGACGGCAGCGGCCTGTCTCGCGAGAACAGAATTAGTCCGGCCGCCATGACGCGGATTCTCTCAACTGTCTTTCGCGACGAAAAGACGTTTCATCTCTTGCGATCATCGTTAGGCGTCTCGGGTGAATCGGGGACGTTGCGAAAGCGTATGCGATCAGGCAACGCCAAAGGACGCGTATTCGGCAAGACCGGCACGATTCGCGGCGTTCGTACGCTCGCAGGGTACATTCACGCTAAGAACGACCAGTGGTACGCTTTCGCGTTCTTCTATAACAACATCACGAAGCCAGACACGAATCCCAAGCCGAAAATGGATCGTGCCTGCGAACTGTTGGTGAATTATGTCGGCGACAAGCCGGCAGCCGCCGCCCGGGCGGAGGCCGAGAGCGAGTAGGATTGTGCCCGACTATCGGCCGGCGCTCGGCGCGCCGCGAACGACTTCGACGTAGGCCAGCCGAAGCTGATGCAGCGTCGTGTCCAGCATCTCTTTTTCGATTCCTTCGAGATTGCCTGTCGTCTTCTTTTCGAGCACGTCGAGCATGTCGATGAAGTGTTTGGCATGGTCCAGGTTGGGCGGGATCGCCTGGCCGTTCGGGCCCTGCATGCCGCCGAGTCCGACCATCGCCTGCATAGCAAGGGTCTGAATGATGTCGACGAAGCTCGGCTCCGGGATGGACTCGGACTGACTTGCCTCCAGCTGGTCGGCCAGTCGCTCCTTTTCGGCCGCCGCCTCACTCTTCCAGTCGTCGTCGATGTGCAGTTTCGGTGCGTCGTCACTCATTCAACTATTGCTCCCATGCGATACATCTCTCAACACGAAAGTGGGCCGGGGCCCGGCGCGCAGCTGGGGGGAACCGCGGTTGGACCGGAACCCCGGACCGTTTGTCATTGTAAGATCCGCCCTGCGACACTCAAGGATTCGTGCGCAGATTCGGGCGACACACTTTTCGAATGAAAAATGACCCGCGAAAATTCGCACAAATGGTTGAATTCACAGGCCCGCCTGCGTAGACGCCAACGTGCCGGCGACCCAGGTCAATACCGGTTTTTCATTTCCGTTGATGATTTCATCGACCACATCGTCCACTTTTCCGGAAACGCAGGGGATCGCGCAGGCATCCGCCCAAGCGTCGATACTCAAGTGGCCCGCCGATCGTTCGAGTCTTAGCGAGCGCGATGCGCGGATCGTACCCATCTCCAGCAGCGTCATATCGTCAATATCCGGATACCGCGCCGCAAGAAATCTCAATTCGTCGAGTATCGACAGTGACACGTTGCTGGCAAGACTGTCGGTCCCGACACAGACATTGATACCGCGACTCAGCAGACTGCGCCACGGATGATCCGTATGCCCGAAGAACTCGTGGGCACGCGGGCAGTATACGACCGACGATTGCGAATTTGCGAGTAAGTCGATCGTGTTCTGGTCGGCATAGTTCAGATGCGCGAAGAGGGTCGCCGCGTCCGCTATTCCCGATTCACTCAGCCATGCGACGGGATCAGTCGGCTGGTAATTCGCACAGGCGAGCCCTCGATCTCGGAGGAAGTCCGCCAGGAAGCCCGCTCGTCCGTGCAGCCAGTCACGCTCTTCCACAGTTTCCAGCAGGTGCATCGTGAGCGGCCAATGATGATCGGTCGCGATCCGTCTTGCTGCCTGCAAGTCTGCCGGCGTGACGGTATACGGGGCGTGCGGCGTAATTCCGATTCGCGTCCGATCGTCCCCGAATCGGCGATCGGCATCGTCCGCGATCGTGGCCAGCTCGACCGCGTTCGAGGGCGGCAACGACGCGCCGCTGATCAATTCGATAAAGCAGACACGGCGGATCGGAGAATCACGGAGCGAGAGTGCCGTGATGCCTCGCCGCGAGATATCGCCGATCAGCGTCACGCCCGCGGCCAGGCTCTGCCGCGCTCCCTCTCGCACGCCTTCGATTTCCCGCTCGGCGGCGCCTGGGGTCGCGCGCATCGGCAGCAGGGCGTTAAACCACTCCCACAGCGGTGCCCGCGGCAGGACCCCTTGATAGTTCGTCAACTCCAGATGCGTATGAGGATTGACGAATCCCGGAAGCAGGGCGACATCCCCGAGATCGTCGACCGGCGTGCCGGCCGGCATCGCAGCGCGAAGCTCACGCACGGGTCCGACGCTGCGGATCAGACCGCCGTCGATGAGGATTGCGCCCGCCTCGATGATCGGCGAAGTGACGGGGACGACGAATTTTGCAGTCAGCAGTTTCATTGCGCTCGCGGGTACTTTTCTTGCTCGCTATCTGGCGCCGCGACCAATGAAATGAGCTGCAACCTTGAGGAAGCGAGCGGTGCCGGCGTGGCTGTGCGCGGACGCGCGTGTTCGAATACAGGATTCTACAGATTGTGATGATCCGACTCGAGCGTGTCCTTCCACTCAGCCAGATTCTCGAGATAGACGCTCGTGCCTCGCGCGACGCAGGAGAGCGGATCGTCAACCACTTTGACCGTCAGCCCCGTGGCGTCCGACATGACGTGGTCGAGTCCCCGCAACAGCGCGCCGCCGCCGCACAGATGGATGCCGTTGTCGACCAGGTCCGCCGCCAGTTCCGGCTCGCAGCTTTCCAGCGTGTGCGTGACGGTATCCAGGATATGGCTGATCGGCTCGCGAAGTGCCTCGCGGATTTCCTGACTTGTAACGACAGTCTTGCGCGGCAGACCGCTGATCATGTCGCGGCCTCGGACGTCGACGGACACTTCCTGATCGAGCGCCGCGGCGGAGCCGATTTCGATCTTGAGCCACTCGGCCGTCTGCGGACCGATCTGCAGGTTATACGTACGCTTCATGTGGGCGATGATCGCCTCGTCCATGTCATCGCCGGCGACGCGGATCGACTGTGCCACGGACACGTCAGCCAGAGACATGATGGCGACTTCCGTCGTGCCGCCGCCGATATCGACGATCATGCTGGCACGGGCTTCGGCGATCGGCAGTCCCGATCCGATACCCGCCGCCATGGGCTCTTCGATGAGATAGACGCGACGGGCGCCGGCTCGCTCGGCCGAGCCGTAAACGGCGCGTTTTTCGACTGCCGTGATTCCGGACGGAACCGCAATGACGACGCGCGGACGAATCAAACGACTGCGGCCGCCGTGAACCTTGCGGATAAAATAGCCGAGCATGGCTTCCGTGATATCGAAGTCGGCGATGACGCCGTCTTTGAGTGGACGAATGGCGGAGATGCTGCCGGGCGTCTTGCCGAGCATTTCCTTCGCGACGAGACCGACAGCGTTGCCGTTCTGCAACACCTGGTTCGTTCCTTTGCGCACGGCAACCACCGACGGTTCGTTCAGGACGATACCTTCGCCCTTCACGCACACGAGCGTGTTACACGTGCCCAGGTCGATTCCCATATCGACACTGAACATGCCCATCAGGGAGTCGAATAGCAAAGCCGAGGTCCCTCTCTGCTTATGGTTGAAACGGTTGGATCGCCGATACGGCTAACGGCGCAGAGGCCTGCAAACGCTTCCTCATCTGCGACGCATTCTACACGTCCTACGTCGGCGCGTCATCCGAGGGTCTGGAAATTGTTGGCGTTGAAAATCGGGCTTGTGAAATGTTGCCGGTGCGGATGCAACCGGCATTGCGCCCGACGAACTCCGGCGATCAGAGTTTGAAACTGGGGATCGAGCCGAGAAGTTCGATCGACTTGTAAATGACGTATCCGATCGCAAGGCCGACGACACCGCAGGCGATGATCACCAACGCGGTGTAGATGTCGTTGTCCGGTTTGCTGCTCGTTCTGTATGAACCACCGGGCATATTGGCCATCGTGCTCACTCCCGAATCTTGGAAAGTTCCCGGCGAACGCTGGGGTCGCCGTGTGAATTCTCAACTATGTCGAATTACACCTGCCGGCAAAAAAGCGGCAGGGTGATGACTCATGTCTATGCGATCAGCCGCCCATCGCGAAGCTGGCCTGGTCGCGGGCCGCATCGCCGACGCTGATGTCGCCTTCCGACTGTTCGATCACGCCGGCGGCCGCATTGGCCTCGACGGCGGTGACGCGAAGCGTTCCGACGTACTTCGGCGCGCCGCCGGTCCGTCGGTACAACAGGAATCGCATGCCGTGGCCGACGCCGTCCGCGCTGCCGACTGAAATCTCCGCCAAGTCGCCGCGGACCGCCGTCACTTCGCCGCGAATCGGCGCGGTGATGTCGGACAGACCGATCGGCGCTGAAGCGCTGGGCGTGTACGCCTGCACTGTGGCGTTGGCGTTCGGAATCTGCATGGTCGCGGCCGAGCCGAAGCGCTCGCCCATGCCGCCCGAGAGCTGCTCCTTGAGCGCTCGGACGCGGGACTGGGCCATCGCCATGTTGGCGGTCAGTTCCTTGACGCGATCGTTCAGGTCAATGTTCTCTCGCGTCAGCCGTGAGTTTCGCTCGCTGAGCTTGGCGACGAGTTCCTGTTCCCGGGATCGCGCGCCTTCGAGCATCTTGTTGTGCTCGGCCAGGCTCGTTGCCTGCGCTTGCTCATTGTTGAGCTGATTGGTCGTGCTCGCGATCTTCTGCGAGGCGTTGGCAAGCTGGATGCGGTATTCGTTGATTTCGTTCCGCAATCGCGTGATTTCAGCCTGATTGTCTTCGAGGCGAGCCAGTGCGCGCTGCTGTTCGAGAGCGGCGTTAGCTGTCACGGCATCGAGCTGGGCGACGGCCGTAGCCGCTTCACCTTTGTAGTCGGCAGCACTCTGTTTCCAGTTTTGCTGCGACGCCATCGTGCCGATGGTCAGCATGCTCAGGGCAATGGACAAAACGGTCAGAATCAAGACAAAGAGTTTGGTAAGGACGCTCACGACGTAACCTCCGGATCGTCAACGATGAAAACACGGCTGCCGCCGGTGGAATGCTTGTGCTTTCGCTTCTCTCTCTCAAGCCCCCCCTCGGGGCGTTTGCAGTCGTTCGGCTCCGATTCGCGGCGGAAAGCGCTGGGCTCTCGCACTGTCGGAGGCAGGAAGGTCGCCATCGGCGATTGTCGGGTATGGCTGCGTTGCCATTCGTCCGACGGCGATGCTTGATTATCCCCGCCTCGCGCAGCATTTGCAAGTCTTACGGCCGACGATACTTCGTCGACCGGATTGTCGGACCATGGAAGTGCCGACAGCCCGATTTCGCGGCCCTCCGGCGTGCCTGTGCGGCCCCCGGCGACACATCGTGTTTGCGGACGCTCGACCCACTCGAACCGCCCATAAGTCACAGATCGAACAGGTCCTGTTGGTTCGATTGCTTGACCCTGTGCGGTGAGCCCTATTACATTGAGAGGGGCGAATTTACGTCGCCAGCGCCGCCGTGCCCCGGGGGGACGGTCGGCCGGTATTCCCGCCAGCCAAAGGTCAGCGCCGAGGCCATGCGCCTCCGCCTTTCCCGCCGCGAGGAGCTTGCAAGATGAAGATACCCACCCGCGTCGCCGCTGCGACCATTCTCTGCCTTTTCGTTTTTCCGGCGGCGCCGACGTTCGGCCAATCGCTCGTGAAGCCCGAAGACGCGGAACGACTGGGCATGCAGATGTTCTGGCAGGCCAGCGCGCCGGTACCGACGGGCGAGTTCGCCGCGAGCACGAAACTCGTCGACGACAATATCTACCTGATGACGCCATCCAACGTCGTCGTCGCCGTCCATGCGGGGACGGGCGTCGTCCGATGGGTCACGCAGGTCGCCGATCCGGGGCAGACGGTTCGCGGTCCGACGCATTCCGACAACTACGCGTTCTTTACGGCGCCGGGCGCCGTTAAGGCCATCGATCGGCGCACCGGCCTGCCGGCCGAACAGCCGCGAAAGCTGCGAGGCGTCGTCATCACAGTCGAACATGACACGGCCGAGATTTCCTTGGGTCGCGCACACGGCGTTCGTCTCGACGACGTTCTCGACATCGTCGACTCCAATGAATCGAACTCGATCAGTCCCGAACCAATCGCTCGACTGAAGATCACCGTCATCGGCGAGCGAATCAGCAAGGGCCGCATCTTGCAGGAAACGCGAACCTCGCGCGTTCGATCTGGAGATCGCGTATGGGCGGACATCGGCGTTCCGATTCAAGCAATCAAGTTGCCCTTCGCGCCGAGCAGTCCCGCCGTTGCGAATGATGAGGACATCTTCGTCGGAGCCGCGAACCAGCGGATGTACTCGCTTCGATTTCTGACGGGTTTCCAGAACTGGCAGGTATCGACCCCGAAGAATATGTCCGCTGCACCTGCCCTGTTCGGGGACAGCGTCTATTTCTGCGACCAGGACGGCCGATGCGCCGCCGCGACTCAACGACGCCGCGACAAGGTGTTTGAGTTCTATACCGACGGGGCGATCTTCGTCTCTCCCGTTGTCACGCAGGACCATGTGTTCGTTGCCTCGAGCGATCGATCGCTTTACTGCCTGCAACGCGTCAGCCCCGACAATTCGCCGCGCCGCGCCGGAGATCGCATCTGGCAGCAGCGGTTTGACGAGGCTCCCGTCGTCGCGCCAATCGTCTCCGGCGATCTCGTGTTTCAAAGGACGTCGAGCGGTCTCTATGCCGTCAACATTGAAGACGGCGAGGTCAAGTGGAATCGACCGGGCTCCTCCGGCTTCCTCGCGAGAATGGACGACGAGGCGTACCTGTGGGAGTCGGCGACGCGACGCATCGTGCGCGTGAAGGTTGAAGACGGGAAGGAAGTGGCCGCAATCGACGTTCCGTCCGCGGACTACGCCTTGGCCAACGTTGAGAATCAGCTTGTGATCCTCGGTACGCAGATGGGCCGCCTGACGTGTCTGCGACCCAAGGACGCGCCCTATCTCAAGCCGGCTCAGCTCGCCCTCGTGCTGCAGAACGACAAGAAGGCACGCGAACTTAATACGCTTCTGGCGGACTCCAAGGCCGAGCGCGAAGCAGCCGCGAAGGCGAAGGCCGAGGCCGCGCGTGGCCCCGAGCGGCCGGCCTATTCGTTCCTTGATGATGACGACTGGCTCGTCAGCACGAGCGATCGCGTTCCCGTCGGCACGCGAAACCTCGTGACCGAAAAAGGCGACGTCAAACCCAAGGCGGAAGACAAGGCCGAGGCCAAGAAGGAAGAGGCAAAGCCCGCGAAGGAAGATTCTGACGATGACGACGTGTGGGGCGACGACAACGGCGACGACGCCGACAAGAAGAAAGCCGATTCCGACGACGACAAGGACGACGATAAGAAGGACGCGGACAACGACAATTCAAGCGACGATGACTCGGACAAGGACGGCGACGACGACGATGACGGCGACGACGACTGGTGATCCCCGTCAACAGTGGGCCTTTGAGGCCCGCTGACAGCCCGGGTCGATTGCCAGCAGCCGACATTCGGATACCCTTAACGGCCGGTTCGTTTTCACGACGAATCGGCCGTTTTCTTATGTCCCGCCATTGCGCGGGCAAGTGAATCAAGAGGGTGCGCCATGGCCGATATTTCCATCAAGCGAGCGTTGATCGCAGTGTTCGACAAGCGGGGCGTCGCCGAATTCGCGAGGACGCTCGTGGATGAATTCGGCATTGAAATCATCTCGACCGGCGGCACGGCCGCCTGCCTCAAGGAGGCGGGCGTCCCCGTCACGATGGTCGAGGACGTCACAGGTTTCCCGGAACTGCTTGACGGCCGCGTCAAGACGCTGCATCCCAAGATTCACGCCGGAATTTTGGCCGATCGGGATAACCCGGAGCACATGCGCCAGCTCAGGGAACACGGCATCCAGCCCATCGACATGGTCGTCGTCAATCTCTACCCCTTTGAAGACACGATCGAACGCCCCGACTGCACATTCGACGAGGCGATCGAGATGATCGATATCGGCGGTCCCTGTATGCTCCGAGCGGCTGCGAAGAACCACAAACACGTGCTCGTCGTCGACCAGGCGCACCTTTATGACGTCGTTATCGACGCCATGCGAACCTATCGCGACGAGGACGACGAGGAAGGCTGGCAGGACCTGTACAAGTCGAACGGATTCGGCGCCTTCTGGGAGACGGGACACTACGACTCCGTCGTTGCGTCGTGGCTCAGCAAGGACAGCGAGGACGACAATCCCCTTGTCCATACGATCCGCCTTTGGAGCTGGGGTGCCCTTCGCTATGGCGAAAACTCCCATCAGGGCGCCGAAATGCTCTCCATGTACGGCGACACGAATCCGCTCGATCTGACGTCCACGGACGGTCACGCAGTCGGCGAGGACGAAGAGGGCGAGACCGTCCCCATGTCCTACAACAACTACGTCGATGCCGACGCGGCGATCGACCTGTGTGCCGAGATTCATCGAGAAATCGGGTTGGCAGGGGGCAAGTCCGCCGGCGCCGCCGCAGCCGATGACGCGATGGGTATCGACGACATTCTGGAGATACAGGCGCCTCGGCCGACGATTCCGACGTGCGTGTTCATCAAGCACACGAATGCCTGCGGCGTCGGGATTGCGACGGATCCGATCGAGGCCTATCGCCGCGCTTACGTGGGGGACCCTAATGCGGCCATGGGCGGCATACTGGCCGTGAATTTCAAAGTCGGCGCGGAATTCGCGGATGCCGTTATGGGAACGCTTCAGCGATTCGGACAGGCCGCCGCGACCAACGGCTGCGAGCATCCGCCACAGGCGTTCTTTGTCGAAGTCATCGTCGCGCCGGGATTCGATCAGGACGCCGTCAACATCATTCGATCTGCGAAGAAATGGGGGCAGCGCGTTCGGCTCCTGGAAGTCGGCATGATGGACGTCGCGCCGACGGACGAGAGCTTCGACTGCAAACGCATCGCCGGCGGCATGCTGATTCAGTCCCCCGATCTAGTCGGTCTGAACGAACTCGACTGGCAGGTGGTGACGGACCGAGCGCCGACTAAGTCGGAAATGGACGATTTGAGACTGGCCTGGCTCGTCTGCAAGCATACCAAGAGCAATGCTATCTCGATCTGCAGGAACGGCATGCTCATCGGCAACGGCGCCGGTCAGATGTCCCGCGTGATGAGTTGCCGGATTGCGACATGGCTTGCGAAGGAAAACGGACATACGGACATGCTCGCCGGCGCCGTCGCCGCCAGCGACGCGTTTTTTCCATTCCGCGACGGTCTCGACATACTTGCCGACGCCGGCGTCACGGCCATCATCCAGCCTGGCGGCAGCAAACGCGACGCCGAAGTCATTGCCGCCGCCAACGAACGCGGCATCGCCATGATCACGACCGGCATTCGCCACTTCAGACACTGACGCCACGATCGCTCGATCGTCTCGCCGTCTCGGAGAGGCGGCCACAAGAGGGCCACATTCCGGCAACCCCCGCGAGTTCCTTGACGGGCACGTCTGCCTGCCCCGACCGCAAGTGAGGAGGCGATACAGCGATGCACAACCCGATTCGATCGCTTCGGATCGACGATCTGGACGCCGTCGCGAGTTTGTCCGGTCAACTTGGGTACCCCACGGCTGTCGATGCGATTCGTGCCCGGTTCGAAGAGATTGCGGCGTCCCCATCGAAAGCCGCCTTCGTCGCTGTGGACCAACGCGATCGGGTCGTCGGCTGGATCCAGGTCGAGCGGCGCGTCCTCCTCGAATCCGGTCCATTCGCCGAAATCGTCGGCCTCGTGGTTGATGATGGTCAACGCGGACGCGGCGTGGGTCGGGCGCTTGTCCAGAGGGTTGAGTCATGGGCGATCCAATGCGATCTTGCCGACATCCGCGTAAGGTCGAACGTTGTTCGGGAAGACGCCAGACGTTTTTACGAGCGGATCGGCTACTCCGTGACCAAGCAACAGTCCGTCTTCGTCAGGCGGTTGACGGCGTGAACGGCCCCATCGTTTGGCGCCGAAACTCCTTCCCCGAATGCGGCGGAGATTTGGCGCCGCGACACTGGCTGCCGCCCGCGGACGTGCTAGGATCTGGGACTTGTCATCGCAAGAAGGATTGCACACGGATTGAAATCTCAACTGAACTTCAGCATTCTGGCGCAACCGACGGAGACCACATGCGGCCCCACGTGCTTGCACGCGGTCTACAACTACTTTGATGATGCGATTCCACTCGATCAGGTCATCGAGGAAGTGGACGCGTTGGGGGAGGGCGGCACGCTGGCGGTCTACCTGGCGTGTCACGCATTGCGCCGCGGCTATTCGGCGAAGATCTACACGTACAACCTTCACGTGTTCGATCCGACGTGGTTTAATCGTCCCGGTGTCGACATCGCCGAGAAGCTACAGGCCCAGTCGAGGGCGAAGCCCGATCCGAAACTACGCGGCGCGATCGAGGGTTACCTGGAGTTCCTGCATCTCGGCGGAAAACTGCGTTTTCGAGATCTGACGGCGAAACTGATCCGCGAACCCCTGAAGATGGGGCGACCGATCATCACGGGACTCAGCGCCACGTATCTTTACCACAGCATCCGGGAAATCGGCCTGACGAACACAGAGGACGATATACTCGGAACGCCTGTCGGGCACTTCGTCGTTCTGTGCGGGTACGACAAGATCAAGCGGGATGTCCTCGTCGCCGATCCGCTGACGCCAAACCCGTTTTCGGAAACGCAGATTTACGCCGAGTCGATCGAGCGCGTCCTCGGCGCTATATTGCTTGGCGTCGTCACGTATGACGCCAATCTGCTCATCATTGATCGATGATCCTGACAGACTGATTCGCGGTTCCGAGCTGCAGGAGGAAAGTCACGTGGCGAATCTCATCGTCGTTAACAACCCGAAGAACTGGTCGTTGCACGTTCCGGGCGTCCACGTCGTATCGGCGCGCGACTACTTGACAGATCCGAAATACAGTACTGTCCGATCGCTCAAAGTCTTCAATCTCTGTCGATCCTATCGATACCAAAGCATGGGATACTATGTCTCGCTGCTCGCGCTTGCTCGCGGTCACAAGCCGCTGCCGAACGTCACGACGATTCAGGACCTGAGCACGCCGTCGATATCGAGATTCATGGCGGAAGAGGTCGATGAACTCATCCAGAACAGCCTTCGCGCCATCAAATCACCGACATTTTCCCTCAGCATCTACTTCGGCCACAACACGGCCAAACGTCACGACGAATTGAGTCAGCGGCTCTTCCAGATGTTCCTGGCGCCGCTGCTCCGGGCGGAATTCGAGTGGGACGGCGAAGCCTGGCGCATGCGGTCAATTCGCGCCATTTCCGGCGATGACATTCCGGAAGCGCATCGCCCGTTCGTCGTCGAGTCCGCCCAGGAATTCTTCAAGCGCAATCGCTTCCCTTCCCGCCGCTCCAGCAAGATGCAGTTCGACATGGCCATCCTCGTCAACGAGGACGAGCAGCTGCCGCCGTCCAACAAGGGAGCGTTGCGAAAGTTCGCCGACGCCGCCAAGCGGCAGAAGTTCGCCGTCGAGTTCATCACGCGGGAGGACTACGATCGCGTGGCCGAATTCGACGCACTGTTCATTCGCGAAACCACGCAGGTCAATCATCATACCTATCGCTTCGCTCGCCGCGCGATCGCGAATGACCTCGTGTCGATCGACGATGCCGATTCGATCGCTCGATGCACGAACAAGGTATACCTTACGGAATTGCTGACGCGCCATCGGATTGCGACACCGAAAACACTGATCGTTCATCGCAAGAATCGCGAGTGCATCGCCGAAGAAATCGGCTACCCATGCATCCTGAAACTCCCCGACAGCTCTTTCTCGCAAGGCGTCTATAAGGCCGAAACGCCTGAGGCATTGGACGACATCCTCGATCGGATCTTCGCCAAATCCGACATGCTCGTCGCCCAGGAGTTCATGCCGACGGACTACGACTGGCGCATCGGCATCATTGATCGTCAAGTGCTGTACGCCTGCCGATATTTCATGGCCAAACAGCATTGGCAGATTCGGAACGCGGATTGCGAGCGGGATGCCTACGGCGACGTCGAAGCCGTTCCGCTCCACGATGTTCCGAAGGCCGTTCTCAAGAACGCGATGGCGTCGGCGCGCCTCATCGGCGACGGTCTCTACGGCGTCGACCTGAAGTTCGTGCGCAACAAGGCCTACATCATTGAAGTCAACGATAACCCCAGCATCGATTCGGGGTACGAGGATCGAATCCTCAAGAATGAACTCTACGACACGATCATGCGGGTGTTCGCCGCCCGCGTTCAGAAGAAAAAGGGCGTGAATGGAGACCGTTCGTGAGCGCTGATTACCACTTGTTCGAATGCTACGGCGTCGAGCTGGAGTACATGATCGTCGACGCGAAGACGCTGGACGTCTTCCCGGCATCGGATCGCGTCCTGCACGCGATCGCCGGCGCCTATGAGTCCGAAGTTGAAATCGGTGAATTAAGCTGGTCCAACGAACTGGCCCTCCACGTCATCGAGCTCAAGACGAACGGGCCCGCCGCGATTCTGTCCGACCTTGCGGAGAAGTTCGACGCCAGCGTCCGCCGGATCAACGACCTGCTGCGACCGCTCGGCGGCCGCCTGATGCCGACGGCCATGCACCCGTGGATGGATCCGCATACGCAGACGCGGCTATGGCCCCATGAATACAGCCCGGTATATGAAGCGTTCAATCGCATCTTCGACTGCCGAGGTCACGGCTGGTCCAATCTCCAGTCGACGCATTTGAATCTCCCGTTCTCCGGCGATGAGGAATTCGGTCGACTGCACGCCGCCATTCGCCTGTTGATGCCGATCCTGCCCGCACTCGCCGCCAGTTCGCCGATTATGGATGGCAGCCCGACGGGGCTCATCGACACGCGCCTCGAAACGTATCGCGGCAATTCGCGCAAGATTCCGTCCGTTTCCGGCCAGGTCATCCCTGAAGCCGCATTCACACGCGCGGACTACGATCGAATGATTCTCCAGCATATCTACAAGGATTTGGCTCCGCACGATCCGGAGGGCATCCTGCGCTTCGAGTGGGCCAACGCTCGCGGTGCGATCGCGCGCTTCGACCGAAACGCGATCGAGATCCGAACGCTCGACGTGCAGGAATGTCCCACGGCCGACTTGGCGATCCTCCAACTGATCGTTGCCGCTCTCAGGGCTCTTGTAGAGGAGCGACTGTGTTCGTTCGAATCGCAGAAAGCCTGGACGGTCGCCGCCCTGGCCGAGTTGCATATGCGCGTGGTGCGCGAAGGCGAATTTGCAATCATCGATGACTTGGCGTACCTCAAAGCCCTCGGGCTCGATGTCACGACGCGGTATACAGTTCGCGACGTCTGGCGGCACCTCTTCGAGGCCACGCACGCAACATCGGGTGCTTCGTCGACAACGCAAGCGGCAATGCAGATCATCATCGAGAACGGTCCGTTATCGAGACGCATCCTGAAGCGTCTCGGCGGCGATCCCAGTCGCGCGGCGATCGAATCGGCTTATCGCGAGGCGTGCGACTGTCTCGAACAAGGGACCCTTTTTCGTGGATAGGGAACCTCGCGACCCGCAATCGCTCGCCGATCAGGCGCCGCTCGTCGCTCGGAGTCGCGACTGTTATTTGCCGGCACCATTGCGGGGCCGACGATGCGCGATCCCCAGCGTAGGCAGCGGGGCGCACGCATGAAGAGCGATCGCGAATACTCGTTGATCGTTTCGTGCGAGCACGCCGGCAACAGTGTGCCGCGAGAGTACCGGGCGCTGTTTCGGAGCAGGACGGCGCGCCAAGCGCTGACGTCACATCGCGGATGGGACCCCGGTTCGCTCGCAATCGGCCGGCGGCTTTCAAGGGCTTTCAATGCGCCGCTTATCGTCAACCCGATCACGCGACTGCTCGTCGAAGTCAATCGATCGCCCGGCCACGCGAAGCAATTCTCTGAGTTCTCCAGAGAACTGCCGACGACAGAACGTCAATCGTTGATTGAAACGATCTACGATCCCCATCGGTATCGCGTTGAGACCGCGATTCGCGAGGCGCTGCAAGCCGATCGCGTCGCGCTCCACATCGGTTCGCACACATTCGTACCCGCGCTGAACGGTGAGACGCGTAACGCCGATATTGGTCTGCTCTATGATCCTCGCAGACCTGTCGAAAAGGCGTTTTGCACGCGATGGCAGGAGTCCCTGAGGGCAATTGCGCCGGACATTCGCGTCCGACGAAACTACCCTTATCTCGGCAATGCCGACGGCCTCACGACATTCTTGCGCAGACACTTGAGGACGCCGCGATATCTCGGCATCGAGCTCGAAGTGAACCAGCGATTGCTCGCGCCGTCAATGAAAACGCAGTGGACGGCGCATCTGCGAGCAATTGTCCGAAGCCTTCAGACTGTCGTACGCGAGCACTGACGCCCGCTCAACCTTCGCAAATGCCGCCTGCCAGCACCACCGATACGAATGCACTCACGTCGCCCATGTCGACCGCGCCATCCTGGTTCATATCCGAGCACTTGCACACGAGCGGATCAGCGCCCAAGAGGCAGTCCGTCATCGCCTGGATATCGCCGGAATCGATGATGTTGTCACCGTTGGCGTCGCCATGGCACGTGGCGCATGGCAGGCATGGATTCGGGTCGCAAGGCACGCCCGCTCCGAAAAACTCTCGCCCGGCGATAAAGCAGTTGTAGGCGGGCGCCATGCCGCAGAAACCGTCCAGACAACATGCACCCGGATCGCACGCGCCGCTCGCGCAATCAGATCCTGCTATAAACAGCCCGGCGAGCGAACTGCACTCGGTCTCTGAAACATCGAGACAGCCCGCATCCGTGCAACACGCGCCCGGAACGCAACTGTTTGCCGAACACTGTGTATTCGCGCCGAGCCACGTGTCAGATCCCGTGCAGGCGGCCGCCGTCACATCGTTTTCGCAACCGCCTTCGAAGCGGCAGCACGCGCCCATGGGCGGTGCGCCGCACGGGAATCCCTCGCACGTCGTCCCGCTGCCGAGGTACTCGCCGCCGACCTGCACGCACGCAATCTGGAATTCCGTCGTGCATGTTGCGCCGCGGCAACACGCACCCACGTCGCAGACGCCGCCGGCGCAAGTCGTATCGTTCCCCGCATAGAGGCCGCCGCTCATCGCACACTGAGCCGCTGTCAGGTCGTTCAGGCAACCGAATTCCGTTGTGCAGCATGCACCTGTCGGATCCATCGGCTCGCCACAGGGATCGCCTTCGCAAGTCGTTCCATCACCGAGATAGACGCGCCCCAGTTCTTCCGTGCAGTTCTCCGGCACCGTCACAACGCAGTTCGTCCCCGAACAGCATGCGCCGCTCGGCGGTGCACACAGGCCCGCGGTGCAGGCGCCGCCGATGAACTGGCCGCCCTGGCTTGCGCAGTCGGATGGAATCAGCGAGACGCAGCTTGTCCCGACACAACAGGCGCCGACATCGCACGGCGCCGGCTGATCCGAGCACGACGTATTCGCACCTGCCCAGACGCGACCGCCGCTGATGCAGTCCGCTTCAAGCTGGCCATCGAAGCACGCGCCGTTGTCACAGCAGGCGCCCGTCGGCGGCGGTCCGCACGGCGCGCTCAGGCAGAGCACATCGGCGAAGAATGTCGCGCCGTCCAGATTGGCGCAACGGTTCGCTGTCGTATCAAGGCACTGACCTTCGAGCGTGCAGCATGCACCGCAAAACCCCTCCGTGCACGTTGCGCCGGATTCGAATACGCCGCCTTGTTGGGCACACGAGAATTGTGAAACCTCCACGCAGCCTTCGACGGTGCAACAGGCGCCGATTTCGCACCGAAAGGCGTCGTTCGCGCACGATGTTCCGTCACCGAGATACTCTCCGCCGCTTGCCGAGCAGAATAGCGGCGAGCGATCTTCGCACGTGCCGCCGAGGCAGCACGCACCGTTCTGGGCGCGAACAGACTGCCAGCTCCCGAAACTCACGACGGCGACGATGATCATTGATATGCGCGAGAGTACGTTTCGATGCATAATCTTCCCCTCTGGCTTGAGTCCATCAAATTGCATTGACGAAAGAAACAGCCCGCCGATTCGCAGGATTGAGCGAGAGTCAGGGGCAGCCTGTCAGCAGGCAGGCCACAAAGTCGGAAATATCGTTCGTGTCGATCGACAAATCGTTGTTAACATCCGCCTGCGACAGCTGGCAAAATGGATACGTACCGGGATACGACGCGGCATCGACAAGGGCGAGTGAAAATGGCGCGACATCACGACCGTCGACGACGCCGTCGCAATTCAGATCTCCGCGAAGCTGAATCGTATCGTCCACTGTAAAGAACAACGTCGAAACCACCGGCAGGGCGGCGGCCGGGCTGACGGGAGACGCCGCAGGCGCAGTATTTACGGCGTCAAACGTATTGACGACGATATTCTCCATCGACACGGCGTAGGAGCCCGACGTGCCCGGGGCCGAGAATGAGCCTTCGGCGATCGTAATCGGACCGGGCTGACCGACTTCCGCATCGACATCCACCGACTGGCCCATGATCGCTCCCGCCTGTCCGAACCCGTTCTGTGCGCCCCCGATCTGACGCAGATTTCTCGCGCCGGGCTCTCCATCCAATGTACCGGCATAACCGCCGCCTGGATTCGCGAATCCACTCGGCGCCGCGAATTTCACCATTGACGAAGGTACACCCACCGCCGGGGCCAGATCGAACAATTGCGGATTGCCGGCGGATTGCACCAGATCGACGAGGATCAACGCCAATCCGGCGTTATCCCCTTCGGAGACTTCCGCCTCGATGCGCCAGTCGATTTGCGATCCTGGTGCAAGAGTCGCGTTTGCTTGTGGAGAAATCAAACGAATGGTCACAAATCCATTGGCGCGCAACGAATCGGCTGCGATGAGCAAATAAATGGCTGCTATGACAGCGGCAATCCTGCGTGACATGCACAACTTCTCCGTCTCTGGCTCGCCGGAAAAGAGGCGTTTGTCCCAGCCTCGATCGCGACACTTCTGATTTTGATCCAGCATCGGCTTGAAACAAACGTGCATTTCATGCTAACGTTGTCAAGTGGCGGATTCAATGATTTCTCGCTCGATCCGCTATTTTCGTGTCCTGGATCCATCCACGCGAAAAGCTCGGAAAACTGAGCCGATTCTCCGAGTAGGACATTTGCAGGAGGTTCTGCGAATTATGAATCGACCAGTCTTCCGCTGCGCGCTTGTTGTCGCTATCTGGGGCACGTCGCTGCAGTTCGTTTACGCTGACGCGTCGTCACAAACGGATGGGAACAGCGCCGATGAGAGCGCGCCTCCAGCTCATCGTGTGACTTATGCCGATCGACTGGATGAGGCAGGCCGCGTGCTGCCAGACGCCCATCCGACTACTTCCGGCAGTGCGGCGGTAACGACGGAGCGCCTCGCGCCCCATGCCGACACCAACCCGGAATTGATCGGCAATCCCGACTCAGCCCCTGGCGCGCCGCGAGGAATCTTGACGGGCGCCTGCTGCTTCGGCGAGCCCAATTGCGTCATCTCCAGCGAGGCCGCCTGCGTTGCGGAAGGACTTCGATGGCTCGGCCCCGACACGACGTGCGACGCCTGCCCGCAACTCCCGCATTGTCCGGGCGATTCGCTTTTCGCTCAGAGTCCAGGCAATCCGTTTGAATTCGACGGCGCCGGCGTATCAGAGGCGGCTGCAAATCTCCAACGATTCGAGAAGTTCTACGACATCGTCGGGCCGATCACGCGCGTCACGTTCTGGGGATTCGATCTCGGCATCTCGCCGAACGGCCAGTTCTTCGAGTGCGTCGAGAGCGATAACACGTTTCAAGTCTCGCTGCATCCCGATGTCGGTAATCGACCCGCGGCGGCGACGTGCTCCTACACGCTGCAGGCCACGCGAACACCGACGGGCATTTATTACATCAACGGATTCGAGCTGAATGAGTATGAAGTCGCGCTTCCGACGCCCTGCATTCTGACGCGTGGTTGGATCTCCATCGTCGGCCAGGGCGATGCGACGTGCAATTTTGTATGGACGTCGCCGCCCGGTCCCGTCGCGGACGACTTCTCGATCTGCGTCGGCTGCACGGAAGTCGTACAGGGGATCGATCTCGCCGTCTGCCTTCGCGGCACGTTTGCAGGCGTCTTCGGCGCCTGCTGCGATGCTGCCGACGGCACGTGTACGGATAACGTCGAGATTTTCCAGTGCATCGGGCCCACGCAGAGGTTCACGCCGGATACGCTTTGCGCCGATCTGTCGCCCGCCTGCGGTGTTGTCACGGGCGCATGCTGCGGCGGAGAAATCACGCGCGCCATTAATTGCGAAGACGGCGTCACAGAGGCCGATTGCCAGAATCCGGACTTCCGATTCGAACCGGATTCCGTATGCCAGTTTCTTGAGCCCGCCTGCGGCGAAGTGGAAGGCCCTTGCTGCATCGGGTCCATTTCGTGCGTCGTCACGACCCAGGCGGTCTGCAATGATGAGGGATGGACATGGCTCGGGCCGGATGCGACTTGTGCCGATTGCCCGTCCCATCCGCCGTGCCCGCCGAACACGCTATTCGCCCAGCCGCCGTTGGACATCGGCCTCGGACCGTCGCTCTACACGTCGGAGAATTCCAGGCAGGCGACTGTGTACGACGATTTCGTCGGCGTGGCGGGTCTGATCACTGATGTTCAGTTCTACGGCGTTGATCTTCAGCCCGTCGGTCCGCTGACGTTTATCGAATGTGAGGAGCCGATTCCCGATTTCGAGATCACATTCTACGAGGATCAGGGCAATGCGCCGGGGGCTGTTGTGTCGACGCAGTTTATTCCGGCCATTCGCACGCCGACCGGGATTGTCTATCGCGGCGCGGAATACAACCTCTACCAGGCCGAGTTGATCACGCCAGTTGCCATGACGCGCGGCTGGATTTCCATCGTCGGATTCGGTTCACCGACGTGTTACTTCCTGTGGGCGCCGGCGGCCGATACGTCGGGCGGATCCGTTCGCGAACTGCCTGAATACCGCAGGCCATTCAGACAGGACGGGAATTTCGCGTTCTGTTTGATAGGCGACGTCGGCGGTGCAATCGGCGCTTGCTGCAACCAGGCCAACGGCGCCTGCGCGAACAATGTCGCCATCGAAAACTGCGTCGGCCCAAACGATCGGTTTGCCGTTGACAACACGTGCCTCGCTGCGATCGCTGACTGCGGGATTCCGAAAGGCGCTTGCTGCCTCGGCGAACTGGCCTGTCAGTTCGTTACGAATACCGACTGCTCCAGCCTGGGCGGAGAGTTCCTCGGCGTCGATTCGGCCTGTATCGATTGCTCCTGCAGAGTTTTCTGCCATCCTGACGCCATCGCTGAGGGAGAAGCGATCTGCTCGCCGGCCTTCCAGGATGTGACGAACTACGGTTGCGACGGACCCTCGCCGATATTCACGACACTCGTTCCCCAGGAAATCTATTGCGGAACGACCGGCGTGGCGTTCGACGGCGAGACCATCATCGCCGACAGCGATTGGTATCAAGTCGTGCTGACGGAGCCCACGGACGTCTCCTATCGCTTCGAGACCGAGAGCCCCGCGACGATTCGTGTTCTCGACGGCACTGACGGTTGCCCGGGATTCGTGTTCGACGGCGGCAGCATTGCCCCGTGCACGCCGCTCGATTTATTCCTGTTCATCGGGCCGGGAACATATTGGATTCAGATCGAACCGATTGGTCCGTCCGACGCATCCGCCTGCGGCGGTGCATACCAACTCACGCCGTTGAATGCTCCGTGCGAAGGAGATTTTGATTTCGATCGCGATGTCGACATGGTCGATTTTGCGTTGTTTCAACCGCAGTTCGGTCTGACGGGCGGGGGGCTGTTCGGCGATCTCAACGGCGATGACGTCATCGATATCACGGATGTCCATCTCTTCGAAACCGAACTCGGCGGCGTTTGTCCGTAGTTGGCGTCGCGAACTACCGACCGGCAGGCACTTGCCTTTGTGAGGCCCGCGGCAGTAAGGTACGAATTCCGACGCCGCTCGAAGCGGACGCCGCGCACGAAGAGAAAAATCGGTTCGTGATCTGATGGGTGAATCGGGCAGGCCATCCAAGATATATCTGGACGAGTTATTCGCTGCAGAGGATGCGCGCTTCTACGAGTATCTGCGGGGCGTCAGAGCGCCGACGCTGTTGACGCCGCTCGTCGAACGCCTGAAGAGAGATGCTCGGCCGTGGGCACGGGAACAAATTACCGCATATTTCAGCGAGCCGCTCGATTGCCGCGGCCATGAACTTGTCGTCAAGCGGTTGTTCAAGCATGCCGAGGAGAACGGGCTCGACGGTATCATGGCGGTCTGCGCCGTTGCATTTGATCGGCTCGTGCGGCGGGTTCGTCGGAAGCAGTTTCACTATGATGCCGCGGCGCGCCGATACCAGCAGAGCATTCGGCTCGTTTGCCCGCGTAACCGGATCGCTGTGCACGCGGTGCATGATCGTCAGTCCAACCTTCCCCACGGTCTCAGTTACGACGGCTACCGGCAGAAGCCGGGAGATCGCCTTTTCACCTATCGAACGCGATATTACCTGCGACGGCGCGCCTGGCGGTATTTCAGGCGGCTCGGATACATGCATCCGGAACGCTATGTGCCCGCGATCGCGCAGGCGCTTCGATGCTACACGGACGACGACTTCGCGACTGGCGAGAACATCATCGACAACTGGTCGCTAATGCACGCGTGCTACTTCAACCACGCGGCGCTCCAGTTCACGGCGACGCAAGCGGAGTTGAAGGAAGGGCAGTCGCTCGGTCAGATGCTGGCTGCTCCGTATCATCTGGACTTGTGGTGCCACACGGATGCGTTCGACATCCTGATCGATCTGCTCGCCGACGCCCGCAGCGGTCTTATCCGGCTGTGGTCGCTAGAGATGTTGCGCGGGCATCATGAAGCGCTGCTCAAGTCACTGACGCCGGCGCGGTTGATTCCATTGCTGTCGCATGCCGATGAGCGCGTTCAGGGATTCGCCGCCGAGGCGTTCGCCAATCTGGACAACCTCTCGTCCATTGGTATCGACGACTGGCTTTCGCTGCTGGACACGAAAAGTATCGCCGCGCTGACGCTGATCTGCGACGCGATGAAACGCCACGTTTCACTCGATCGGCTGACGGCCGAACAGTTGGTCGACCTCGCCTGCGCGCGACCGGCGCCCGTTGCGCAGATGGGCTTCGACATGGTTCGGAAGCGGCATGAGGCGCGGTCGCTTTCCGCGAAGGAACTGAGTCGGTTGGCGAATGTGGGGTGCGCCGCGATCGCATCGGAGTCCGCGACCTGGGCGCTGGAGCGCCTCGGCAAGATGGACATGTTCGACGTTGATTACGTGTCGCAATTCTTCGACAGCCTGCAATCCGGGACACGTGCCGCGGCAATGACGTGGCTCGACGAATCCTCGCTCGGTTGGAACGAACCCGCATTGTGGGCGCGTTTGATCGAGACGCCGTTCGACGATGTGCGTTTTGGCGTTGTTCGGCGACTGGAGCAACGGCAGCACCTGCCGGGTCGCCATGAAGCGGATCGGCTGGCGCCCTTGTGGGCGGCTGTCATACTTGGCGTGCATCGCGGCGGCCGCCGAAAGCCGGACGCGTTGCGCCAGCTTGTTCGCGCCATCGTCGATGATCCGGCGCAGGCAAAGCGATTATTGCCGATCGTTGTGATTGCGGTCCGATCGATTCGACCGGCGGAACGCCGTGCGGCACTGTCTGCCGTCGCGTCGATGCTGGCTGACGCTCCGGAACAATTGGCTCTCGTCGGCGAGATGATCCCGGAACTGGAAGTGCCCGCATTAATAGGGGAGTCGACGTAATGCAGGTCTGTACGGCGTATTACGGCAGCAGCGCGATCCGCCAGGCGGCGGGTTCGCGTATTCTGCAATTTGCGCCGGACCTGTCGCGCGATCGCGTCGCATTTGATGCGCCATTGATCGATCCCGTGCGCTTTCGTGAAGCGATCAGTGCGCTGCACGACGTCGTCATCAACGACCTGCGGTATCAGCCGCGGGACAAGACGGCCTACAAGGCGTGGAAAGAGGCCCAGCGACAACGAGAGGCCATGATCCGCCGAGATGCTGTCGTCGCCGCGACTCGGGAGTTTGAAGCCAAACGCGGTCAGCCCGTACCCAAAGATCTGAAGAAGGCATACGACGCGGCGAAGCATCGGTATTGGATTGCCCGCCGCGGTCTGAACGACTGGCTTCGGAAAAATGATCCGACGCTGTGGCGTAAGCTGATGCCGTACGATCCTGTTATCACAGTCGCCGATGACGTCGTTTTCTTCGAGTGCTTTTCGGCGGATGAGTCGAGCTACGGCTGCCTGACGGCAGATCGATCGGCGTGTTTCGGCAACGGCAATGGCGTCGAGTTCGGCACGACGAATGTCGACTACTCGTGGGACCTGTACGACAGTTTTCAGTCGCTGCGTTCGTATCGCGAGACGCGGTTTTCGATCAATCCCGAAGGCTTCGCCGTCGCCACGAAGGACTCGCCGAACTATCACGAAGAAAAGATCGACTTGCCCGACGGCTGGCTGCGAGGGTTCATGCAATTGCAGGCCGCTATGTGTCTGCCGATGCGGAAAGTCACGCTGTCCGTGGCGAGCGTCTATTCCCTGCTGGCGTTTCTGAAGCGTCGCAAGGCGAGGACGAGTCCGCGGGCGATCCGCTTCGAGCTTTTCGACGGTCGCCCGCCGCGTATGGTGCTTGAGCCATGGGAGCAATTGATCGAGAGCCACGGCGCGGCGTACCGCGGGCCAGCCGGTGATCCGATTCGAATCTGGGGACGACGTCGCCTGCTGGTGTTGTCGCGATTGTTGCCGCTGGCAGAGGGCGTCGATGTGTACCTCCTCGGAACAGGGCTCCCCAGTTTCTGGGTCGTGCGCATGGGCGGTATTCGCCTGACGCTGGGCCTGTCGGGCTGGACGGCGAACGATTGGACGCGCGGTTCGGCCGTCGACATGTTGATGCCGCCGAGCCATCCGTCAGACACCCAAATCGCCCAAGTGGCGACGGCGCTCAACCAATCGCGTCGCTCTTCGCTGACGGATCTCACGAATGCAACCAGCGCTTCGCCCGATCTCGTTGCGGCGTCGCTGAATCAGCTCGCACTGCGCGGCCAGGTCATTCGCGATCTTGATGGCGGATGCTATCGCTGGAGACAGGTCCTGCCGATGGCGCTGGGCGACAAGGAACTCGGGCCGCCGCATCCGGAGCGCGTCGGCGCGCTGCAGATCCGCGTGCGACGACTTGTAACAATCGAGTCGGCACAGAAGGGGCCTCGCGGCGGCGTGATTCTCGTGGGTAAGGCGGAGAGCAAGCCGGTCGAAGCGCTGATCGACGACGAAGGAATGATTCGCAAAGGCAAGTGCGTTTGCAGTTATCACTACAAGTATGGAATTCGGAACGGACCGTGCCGCCACATCCAGGCGCTGCGCGACATGCACAACCAGATTGCGGACAATGACGCGTCCACACGCGGTTGGTATGATCGGGCGCGCCAATGGGCGACGGGCCAATGACTAAACACATGGACAACGTGCATGCCCGCCGGGCGGGCATGACAATGGAGACGAAAGGGGTTAGGCCGATCACCTGAGACTTTTTCTGCGGCGTTCCGCCGTGGTTGAGATTGGCTTTGCATGCATCCCCAAGGCCGTTGTTCGTATGGCCCAACGCACACCCCGTGCGGTTGGCCATGACAAGCCGAGGCTTCCTACCGCACGGGGTGTGCGTTGGGCCTTGGTTAACGACCTCGGTCCGGAGATCTGAAGTCAGGTGATCGGCCCCCCGATCTTCATTCGAAAGTCGGTTGAGGTTCATGGGGCTGTTTGATTTCTTCAAGCAGATGTTCGGCGGGCGCAGCGTGCAGGAGAAGTGCGTGCGTTGTCGGCAACCCCTTCGGATGGGCGCCCTGTTTTGCGGCAATTGCAAACATCCGCGGGGCGCTCCGTATCCGATTCCGCTGGCGCAAACAAAGCGGTCCGATCAAGGCGCCGCAAACGCGCCGCGCGTTCGGCCGCAGAATCTCGTCGGACTGGACGCTGACAAGTTCAAGCCGATGACGACATCCGAGGCGATGGCGACGATCGACAACGAGGATTCGTTTAAGTCGGCCTATCTCGATTCCCTGAACGCAATCCCCGATGCGAGCCTGCCGCGCATTCAGGTCATCGATCGCACGATGGTCGGGCTTGGATTGATCGCGCCGGAAGAGCTGGTGCACATACACGACGTCGGCAAGGCGATGGGCGAGCTCCGCGGCGACTGGTCGTCAATCCACGCCCGCGGACAACAGGCCGTGCAGCTTTCGCGCGAGGAGCGTGCGGCGCGCAAACAGCAAAAAATCGAAGAGGCCGCGCGGCGCAGGCAGGCACGGGCCGAGGCTATCGCGCGGCGAAAAGCGACGGACATCGTCTTCCTGGGGCGAGGCGTCTCTCGCGGTCTCGCGGATCGTCGGGCCAATGTCGAAGCACTGAAACGAGCCGGATTGCCGGTGCTGGCGGCGCCTTCCGACGTGTCGGTCGCGATGAACATCTCGATACCGCGGCTGAAGTTCCTCGCCTTCCACAGCGATGCCCCCGAGCGCGTGCACTACGTCTCGTTCAGCGTGCCCAAAAAGTCGGGCGGAATGCGACTACTTTCAGCCCCGCATCAGTCGATGGATGAAGCCCAGCGATGGATTCTCGACAACGTGCTTTGCAAGATTCCTACGCATTCGGCGGCGCACGGATTTGTCACGGGGTGCTCGACTGTCACCAACGCAGAGCCGCACGTCGGCGCGCGAACGCTCGTCAACGTCGACCTGAAGGACTTCTTTCCGTCGATTACGTTTCCGCGCGTGATGGGCTTGTTTCAATCGCTGGGTTATTCGCCGGCCGTTGCGACGATTTTTGCGCTCCTTTGCACGGAGGCGCCGCGCCGAGTAATGAAGTACGCGGGCAGGGTATTTCACGCCGCGACGGGACCGCGATCGCTGCCGCAAGGGGCGTGTACGAGCCCGGCCATTTCGAATCTCGTCGCGCGCGGTATCGATCGGCGACTTGAGGGCATCGCACGGAGACTCGATTGGACGTACACGCGTTACGCGGACGACCTGTCGTTCTCGCGGAAGGACGCGGGCGAGCCGCACGTCGGCTACCTGCTGGCGAGGATTCGTCACATCGCGCAGGACGAGGGATTCGAAGTCAACGAAAAGAAAACGCGCGTGCAGCGACCGAACCAGCGGCAGACAGTGACGGGACTCGTCGTCAACGACAAAGTCAACGTGTCGAGGAAGGACATCCGCCGCATCCGCGCGATTCTCCATCGCGCAAAGCACGAGGGCCTCGCGCGGCAGAATCGTGAGGATCATCCCTATTTCGAGAGCTGGCTGCGCGGGATGATCGCCTACATCTCAATGGTGAATCCGACTGTCGGCCAATCGATGCGCACGCAATTCGACGCATTGGCGTAAGGCGTCTGCCGGCGGACCGTTCAATTCCGTAGGGTCCGCAGTGCGGATAATTCCCTCGCTGATTCAAACCGCGATTGAACAGCGGGTGATCCGTATCGCGCACTCGTCGGACCTTCGGGAACAAGCATGAAACTCCTGAACACCAGGGTACGCCGCTGCGTTCGAGCTGGCGGCCTCGCGGCGGGAATCGCGATCTTGTTTGCAGTCTCCTATGTCGGGTATGTGTACTATCGAGAAAAGCCCCGAGTGCAGCTGATTCAGCAATCGATGGCCAATATCACATCGGCGATTCGCTGTTACATCGATGATCACGGCACAATGCCCGGCGGGATGGAAGATCTCATCGCGGCCGGGGTGGTCACCAGAATCCCGCCTTGCAGACCGATCGGGCTGAATGACGAACGATCGACGACAGAATATCGTCTCAGCCTCGATTGGAATGATCACGAGCTTTATTACTGGAACGACATCGTGGTCCATTGGGACGTTACCGCACAGACCTTGCAGGTGCACGACGGCATCATGGTCAACCGTTCAAATGGCAAACCGGACTTCATCATCGGCAGACGCGACTTGTTCAATCAGGATCATGTTGTCTATCACCTCAACTTTTCCCTCATACTGTTCGAGGCGTTGTCAAAGGCGTCGGGCGCTGCGGATAGCGACGGCTAGCAGTTGAACTCCTGGAGCCTCCCTCAGAGAAAGTAGGGTCTCAACCATGTCCTTTAGTCTGAAGCGACTCGCTTGTTCGCTTGTTGCAGTTTTATCGATCACGGCGCCGACGCTGGCCCAGAACGAAGCCGATGCCAAACGGATCGACGACGCGCGAAAGTACGTCGGCTGGCTCCGCGAAGGCAGCTTTGACAAGTGCGTCGCCGCAAGCGATGCGACGATGGGTAGCGCCCTGCCCGCGGAGAAGCTCGCCGAAATGTGGAAGAGCATCGAAACCAACTTCGGCGCCTACGACAGCGAGATCTCCGCCTCAGTCTCGAAGATCGGCCAGTATCAATCCGTCGTGCTCGTCAGCAAGTTCGCCAATTCCGCGCTTGATGTTCGCATCACGTTCGATGCGGATGGCAAAGTCGCGGGGTTGTTTTTCGCGCCTTCCGCTCAGAGCACAACCTATGAACCTCCCGACTATGCGAGCCCGAAGGACTTCGAGGAAGTGCCCGTCACTGTCGGTACGACGGAGTTCCCGCTTGATGGCACATTGACGCTGCCCAGGCAAGGCGCACCTTTCAGCGCCGTCGTCCTCGTCCACGGCAGCGGTCCCCACGATCAGGACGAGACGATCTTCGGTAACAAGCCGTTCAAAGATCTGGCCTGGGGCCTGGCAAGCAATCGCATCGCCGTGCTTCGGTATGAGAAGCGGACGAAGAAATACGGCGCGACAATGGAACCGAGCACGGTCACAATCGACACGGAGACGGCCGATGATGCCGTCGCGGCCGTTCATTTCCTGATGAAACGCAGCGATATCCGCGCCGATCGCGTGTACGTCATTGGCCATAGTTTGGGCGCGACGGCGGCCCCGTACATCGCATCCAGGGAAAAGCGCATTGCGGGCATCGTCATGATGGCCGCCGCGGCGCGACCGCTCTACGAACTCGTCGCTGACCAGGTGAATTATCTGGCCAATACGGACGGCGCCGTGTCCGACGAGGAATCAAAGGCGATCAACGAAGCGATGGATGTCGTCAACAAACTCCGCGCCGGCAAGGCGGATCCGGGCGACATGCTGCTCGGCGTGCCTGCACAATACTGGAAAGGACTGGATCGCATGGACCCCGTCGGATTCGCGACGAAACTCGATCGTCCCATGCTGATCCTCCAGGGTGCTCGAGACTACCAGGTGACGTACAAGGACTACGCCATCTGGAAGGACCGGCTTCACGGTCGAAAGAACGCCACGCTGCGTCGATATGACAAGCTCGACCATCTCTTTCACGCGGGCGAAGGGCCGTCCACGCCGGATCAGTATCAACGGAAGGGCTACGTCGATGCTGTCGTGATTCGCGACATTGCGGCGTGGATCAAAGACAATGAATGACGTCGACGCATGATGGACGCGTCGCGATCGGTGATTCGATCAAGATGTCGCAAAGTTCGCCGACTCGTGGACTTCGTCGCGTCAGAGGTTGCAGCCGAACAGCGAGCCGACGCCGAATGTCAGGTCCGGCGCCGTCACACCAAAGATGCCGTAGAAAGCATCCAGAACCGCCTGCGGGAACTGAACAAAAACCGTGATCAGCGTGCAGAGAATACTCGTCATCGATACAGCTTCCTGTTCGGCGATTTCCGTTATTGGCGCGTCATACACTGCGCACCGCAATAGATGCGACGACTAGCAGTTGAACAGACCGAGGATATCGTTGACAAACGAGGCGTTTTCGATTCCGAAGATGTTCAGGAAAAAGTTGAGAAAGCCCTGGATGGGTGTCAGCGTGGCTTCGATCAGTACACAAAGAATGCCCATGATTTTTCGTCTCCCGTCCTAAGTATCATCGTCCAAATGTCAGGCGGGCTCGAATTCCTCGTCGCCGCCGATCCGACGATTATAAGCATCTCGCTTCCCGTGGACGATCCAGCCGGAGCGAATCACGCCAGCGGGCCGATTTCCGCCTCTACGGCCTTTAGCACGTCCCCTCGACGCAGAATCTCGATCGCCTTGTTGATGTCCTCCCCGAAGGCCCGATCGGCGTCCGCGAAGGCAATTTCGCGGCGGAGGGTTGCGTGGGCGATTCGAGGCCCGATGCCCGGCTTCAGCGGCAGGCGGAAGTCCAGCGCCTGGCAGGCGCCTAGCATTTCGATTGCCAGGACCATTTCGACCTGGTCCATGACCTCGTGGCACTTCACTGCGCTGGTCGCGCCCATACTCACGTGGTCTTCCTGCCCCAGGCTGCTCGGGATCGAATCGACGCTCGCCGGCATGCACGCCGTCTTGCACGCGTTGACAAGCGCCGCCGCCGTGTACTGGACGATCATGAATCCGCTGTTCAACCCCGTGTCGCGCAGCAAGAGCGCCGGCAGCTCTTCGTCGCCGAACAGCAACATATACAGCCGACGTTCCGAGATGTTCGCCCATTCCGTCAGGGCCATCGCAATGTAGTCCAGCGTCAGCGCGAGCGATTCGCCGTGAAACAGACCGCCCGACACGACTTTGTCGCCGAGAATCACGGGATTGTCCGTCACGGAGTTCAGCTCGACTTCGACAACCTCGCACATGTGTCGAAGCGCGTCGCGGCATGCGCCGTGGACGGCCGGAACGCAGCGAAGGCAATATGGATCCTGCACTTTCGTGCAATTGGCATGCGATGCGAGGATCTCGCTGTCCGCCATCAGGCGGCGCACATTCTCCGACGTCTCGCAGGCGCCTCGATGCGGGCGCAGCTGCATCAGCTCCACCCCGAACGGACTCAGGCTGCCTTTCGCGGCTTCGATGGAAATCGACGCGATGATGTCCGCATGCTTGGCGAGCTGGCGTGCGCGGATGGCGACGTCTGCCGCGTACGCAAGCATCATCTGCGTTCCGTTGATGAGGGCGAGACCGTCCTTGGCCCCGAGCGATATTCTCGCAATGCCCGCTTCCTCGAAGGCCTTCTCCGCGGCGACTGTCTGGTGATTCACACGAACCTGGCCGCGACCGATCAGCGGGAGCACCAGATGCGCGAGCGGCGCCAGATCGCCGCTGGCGCCGAGCGAGCCGCGCCGCGGTATGACGGGCAGCACGTCCGCATTGAGCATCGCGGCGAGGGCGTCGATGCAGGCGGGTTGGATCCCGCTGGCCCCGACAAGCAAGGCGTTGATCTTCAACAACAGCATGAGGCGGACGATCTGGTCGGGAATCGGCTCGCCGACGCCCACGGCATGGGACACCAACAGGTTTTCCTGAAGCCTGGCAAGATCCGCAGTGCCGATCCGCTTGTTGCAGAGGCGGCCGAATCCCGTGTTGACGCCATAAATAACGTCGCCCGAGGCCAAGTGCCGTTCGACTTCGGCGCGTGCGCTCGCGACGCGTTCTCGCGCCGCGTCGCTGATGTCGACCCGGATGGGGCGCCCGTGCAGTTCGGCGAGCGTGTCGAGATCAAGTTGGCCGTTCCCGAGCGTCAGCGTCATGAGTTCCTGTCCTTATGGGGGCGATTTCGGATGACCGCCTGCAATTCTGGGCGAGTATATGACGATGAGCGGGGTCTCGACCAGCCGATTCGATCTGTCGGCCTCACGAAATCGAGGTCGGAATGCGGGGATGCCGGCGCCCTCGGCGGCGACAATCGACGGCCTGAAACGGGTGTTGGGGCCGGATTCCCGGATGACGGATCCCCTCCGCTTGACACGAGCCGTATCCGCTGTTTACTGGTGCTTTGGCGAAGGTGTCGACGGGTCCGATGTCCGGCGACGTCACGGTGTATGTTCATGGAGACGCGACGGCGCGTGTCGAAGTTCGGGAGTGGCTCCTCACTTCGATCTGCGCCCCGGATATTTGGAGTATTGCGATGTTCGCTCAGGCTCAGGAAACCTCTCAGGAAGTCGTCCCTCAGGCAACGGACAGCGCGTTCGGACTCTGGCAGATTCTGGCGCTGGTCGGAATTGTCGTCATCCTGGTCGGCTACAAGATGTGGAAGAACAAGACGATGAGCTGACCCGCCGACTCCGGCCGCCCCGGCCGGGAGGCGGTGCAGGCTTGCCTGGCGCCGCAGCGCGCCATTCGTTCTGAAACTCCCTATCATTATTTCAAATGCTCGTTGTGTGCATGATGCGCCAACGGGCATTCCGCGCATTCAGCTCGTACTTTGCAGTGCGCTTTTGCGAGCCTCACGATGAGAGCGTGGTACTCATTGAATACGGAAACGTCAGGCGAGAGCGCGCGATGAAATGTCTCCTGCAATCCGTCATATCCGCTCGTTGTATCGGCGAGACCGTGTCGACGCAGGACGCGCCCCGTATACGCATCGACCACGAAGATCGGTCTCTCAAGCGCGTAAAGCAGGATTGAATCGGCCGTTTCTGGGCCGATTCCATTGACCGAGAGAAGTTGCGATCGCGCGGCGTCGAGCGTCATGTGTTTCAGAGGTGAAAGTGCGCCATCGTGCTTCGACCAAAGCCAGTGCACAAAGTTCTTGAGTCGTTTCGCCTTGACGTTGTAGTAGCCGGCGGGGCGGATATGCTCCGACAGCGCGGTCTCGTCAATGTCCCGCAAGGCGCTCCAGCTCAGCGCGTCAACGCGCTTCAGGTTTTCGATCGCGTACTCGACGTTTTTCCAGCTCGTATTCTGCGTGAGAATCGCGCCGACGACGATCTCGACGTCGGTTTCACCCGGCCACCAGTGCTGCGGCCCGAACTTCGCCAGAAGTCGATCGTAGAAGTCCCGGATCGTCCTATCTTGTTGCGGCACGTCTCGTTCGTCCTTCACTGTGTGTCGAGTGGGGCGTCGAATCTCTGAGCGAAATCGGGCCAGTGCGTTGCACGCGCTGTGCTGACGATGCAATATACGTTCATGGCACGGGCAACGCAGCGCAGACGACCCCCAAAGACGCAGACAAGGCGTCCGCGCCGGCCCAAACCGAATGCATGGCCCGAGGATTACTGGCACATTACGCGACGACCGCTGCAGAGCCTCGTCTTCTTGGCGCCCCTGATCCTTGCCTACGAAGTCAGCATGGCGCTGACATACGCGGCGCTGCCGATTCAGCGCCGCGATCTGGCTGCCGCTCAGCTCCTGCATTGGTTCTTCAGTCTTTTTGGCGCCTCATGGGCCTATTTGCCGGGTGCACTCCTCGTGATCGTACTGATCGCCTGGCATGTCAAACTGCGGCTGCCCTGGAAGATCCGCGGGCAGGCCCTAATCGGTATGGCTGGCGAGAGCTTACTGCTTGCGATTCCGTTGATCGGCCTGAACTGGTTCCTTGCCCGCGTCGGCGAAGGAAACATGCTTCAGGCGGGCGTTCCATGGGAGAACCTGCTGCTCAGCATCGGGGCTGGGATCTATGAAGAGCTTGTTTTCCGCTTGATCGTCATCCAGTTTCTGATCTTCGTGTTCAACGACGTCCTGCGGCTCAAGCAGTCCGTCGGCGTCGCGCTTGCCGTCATCCTGTCGTCGCTGTTCTTTGCAGTCAGCCATCACGGCCCAATCGGCAGCGATCCGTGGAATGCGGGACGATTCGCGTTTCGCGCGGCGGCCGGGGCTTACCTCGCGGCGGTCTATGTCCTTCGCGGGTTCGGGCTGGCCGTCGGGACGCACGTTGTCTACGACGTGATCGCGTTCTTGAGTGCTCATGACGCCGCTGCATGAAATCGACGCGGATTTCGGCGCCATCGTTGGCTGACGTCCCCGGCTTGCTGAGCTCTGAGGGGGACGAGCGTCGCGTCACACAACTTTCATTCAATGGTCGATTCGCGAATGTGAAACCGCTTGCGGGCCGAGAAATACGCATTTTTGTCCTGCGAAACTATGGCGACGGATGAAGATCTAACGGGCGGGACGTGGAGCTGGGAGGAGTGCATTGACATGGGTGATTCAAAGCCGCAGACCATTGGGAGCGTGACTTGGCGAGACCTGACGGTCAACGACGCCGAAATGGTTCGCCGATTTTACGAAAAGGTCGTCGGTTGGAAGGCGTCGGCGTTCGACATGTCCGGGTATTCGGACTATGTGATGGAGGATGCATCCGGCGCCGGCGTCGCCGGCGTCTGTCACGCGCGCGGCGCCAATGCGAATCTGCCGCCGCAGTGGCTGATTTACATCACGGTCGAGGACGTCGCCGCCAGCGCGAAGACGTGCATCGACAACGGCGGGGCGGTTCTCGACGGTCCACGGAAGATGTCCGGACGATTGTTCGCCGTCATCCGCGATCCTGCCGGAGCCGTGGCGGCCATCATCGAGCCGGAATGAGAACGACTTGTCGGGCGAACGCGAGAAGAATGTCCCCGCAAGTCTCAGCGAGCCAGTCGCGATTGCGGGGGGACGAATCCACCTACTTTGAGAGCATGTAGATATCACCGTCGCGACGCCACGGCAGCTCGGGTTCGATCTGTGGATGATCCCGATCGCGCGGAACGAGGATGACGTTCCCAATGGCGTTTGCGATGTAGCTTCTCACATCAGGGACGTCATTTGCGACGACCACTTTGACGGAATCGGCAAGTCGGCCAAGTGACTGCGCGTATTGAATTCCGTACGCGATCATCGGATCTTCGACGATGACGCTGGCATCGGGTGTCACGACGCTTGCGATTTTCTGATTCAGCTCATCTGCGTGGTCGTCGCCCGCACCCCAAGGAACGAAGTGCACGCGATAGCCGTTCCGATAGGGCTTGTTGCCGGCCGCCGCGGACATGATGTGGCGTCGCTCCAGGAATCGGGAAGTCATCCAATAAACGGCAGGTGTCCAAAGCGACGTCACCAACGTGATTCCGATCGCGACACGCCAGGCCCGTGGCTGCATCCATGTGTTCATCCGGCCGATGCCGAGACCTGCGAAGACAGCGACAAACAGGTAAATGACGAAGAAGTAGCTGTATTGGTCGACGATCGCGTAACGCATCACAAACAACACGTAGATGATGGCTTCCGCGATAAGCAACCGCCGCAGGGCGATCGGACATGTCGTTCGGCCGCGGTAGATTCCGTAGACCGCCAGAGGAATGGCGAGTCCGGGGAAGTTGTAGGCGATGAATCCGGCGCCCATGGCGAGCGATCGGATTGAAATGGACGTGTTAAGCACGCTGTCTGCGAATGTGCCGAAAAGCGTCGAACGAATGGTTGCGGCAAGATCGCCGCCGGCCTGGTAGTCGCGGAACATGTATTCGAGCAGTGGAACGCAGCCCAAGCACCAGGCAATCGCGCAGCCGGCGAAAATACGCCATCTCGACTTTTGCTTGGCGATCACGATGATGAGCAGGGCGGCATCGATCGGCGATGCCAGGCCCGCGAGCATGTGATTGGATACGCCGAGTCCGTTGAGAAAAAACAGGATGATCAGCCAGCGATTCCGGCGCGTTGACAGAATTCGCTCGACGCAGAGCCACTCCGCTGTCAGCAGGGCGGCGACAAGGGCGTAACTCTCGGTATGCGTCGCGTGCTGCCAGAAAGTCTGCCCGAGCGCAAGCGTTATGGCGGCGATGACGGACGCCCAATGATTGTGCGTGAGTCGCAGCACAAGTAGCAGCACGTTGGCGACGGCGATTGACGCCGCAACGGCGCTGAGAATCGAAATCGCGAAGCCGGGCTCGACGGGCAGACATATGTAGAACAGGCGGCCGAGGTAGAAGTGCAGCGGATGCGACGTCGCAATTCCGAATGAATTCGCGATGTTGTTCGTGATGATGCGGACTTGATGCAGGCCTGAGTCCTGCCACTGGGCGCCGCGGCCGGCAGTTGCGATGAACAGGAGGCTTGCCGCTGCAAATGCGATCCACCACACCTTGTGGACGTGGGACGACGGCGTTCTTCGCAGATCAGGCGCCAAAGTCGATTCCCAGCGAACTGAGATCCCTCTTGATCAACCCCACGGATTTCAATCGATCCATCGCCTCAGTCGGAAAACGGACGCCGAACTCCTCCTCCACGGCCGTCATGAGGTTGATGTGATTCAACGAGTCCCAAGTGTCGACGTCAGTGGAACTCAGGCTGTCGTGAATGTCGGCTTCGCCGACGCCGAGTACGCCGCTGACGATGGCCTTGAGTCTCTCTTCGTTTTTCATCGCGCCCCGAAAACTCCCTGGTCGGCGGTTATTGTCACGTGGACGGTGCCGGCTCGATGTCGAACCAGTCCGGTATTGTTGTATCGGCGGAAATCAGTTTCAACACCCATAGCACGGCGTCTGTGTCCGTCGTCGTTGGTTCGAAGCCGCATCGGTGATAAAAGTCCGCGAACGGCGCGTTCTTCACCGTGGGAACGAAGACGCCCCGTAGTTCGACGGCGCCGGCGTCCAGGGCTCGTTTCGAGATCCAAGCGACGAATGCCGATTCGACGGTTCGGCCCAGGACACGACAGCTCATCAGGAGCATGTGGAGCAGCCAGCGATTCGCCGACTTTTCGACGACGGCCAGGCCGACGACGCCGGAATCCCCGAAACGATCGCTCAGTGACAGCGTCAGCACCTCACTGTCGGCGGCACGCATCTGTGCACGGATGTCGTCCTCCGAGCAACGGATTGTATGCATGTTGAATTGATTCGTACGCTGCGTCATCTGCGCCGCCCGTGCGACGAAGCGTTCGTCGTTGATACCGATCGACAATCGCATTTTCAAGCCGCGGTAGAAGGACGGAAGATCGACGGCCGCAGACGCAAGTTGTTTGCGATCCGCCTCGGCCTTGTACATGGCGCCGCGCTGCTTGTCCTCTTCCGACAACGTGAACTGATCGAATCCCTCGAGTGACGCGATTACGTCCGCGTATCGAGCGGGATCGTCCGGCAGCTGGATTGTCATTACTTCAGGAAGCGTTTCGCGCATCATGGCGCACTCGACAGGGCTGTCGTCGATGAACACGAAACTATCCGGCGAGAGATTGAGCGTCTCGGCGATGTCGCGAACCGCATCGGGCTTCGGCGACCAGCTCACGCGCATGCAGGCGATATGGTCCGGACGAAGCACCATCTCCGGATGGGAATTGACGACATTCTCGACGCTTCCCGGTTCATTCTTGCTGGCGATGCACAGGATGATGCCGCGCTGCTGCAGCGCGAGCAGACGTCGCTGAAAGCGGACGAAAGCACTTCCGGGGAAATCGGAGCCCAGCTTGATTCCGTCGATGCCGTCGTCGCCGAGAATGCCGCCCCAGAGCGTATTGTCCGCGTCAAGAATGATGACTTTCCGCGTCTTGCCGGCGAGCGGGCGCAGGTAGCGCACGACGAATTGCCCGTAGTCCCAATAGTGCTTTGCGGCGATCGGGATTCGGCCGTAGAGCTCCGTCCGCGGATCGATCCAGGATGCGCTGCCGTGATGGGCGACGAGCGCGTCGTATCCCATGACATAGCAGTTCCCGCTGACCGTTGCGACGTCCTGCAGCCGACGATTGGCGCTTTGCCAGATGTCGATCTGACTGCCGGCGGAGTCCGTCTCGTTCAGGCCGGCGACGAGAAAGCAAGGACGCTCGAAGTCCTGAATCAGCAGCGTCGCCTGCGATCGCTGTCGAAATGCGGCGATTCCGGCGCTGAGCTGATCAAGGTAGTCGGCAACCTTCTGAGCGGTCGGCGCTTCGTTGTTCAATAGCCCGTCATACAGATCCGGCACGACATCGGCGAGCCGCGCGGCGACGAGTACGACATCGGGTGCGAATCGACCGAGACCCTTATCGGCGTCGATCAGCGTCGGGACGACCTGCCCGAAAGGCGCCGTCCAGATGTCGGTGCGAATGCCGGCGCGAAGGGACGCCAATCGAATCGCCGGCGTCAATGGCTCCGCCGTGAATGTGGAGAGGCACGCCATTTTCAATGCCGCATGAGGAATTGCGGCGGCCAGCTCGTCGAATCGTCGATACGCCGAAACCAGATGAATGACCGTCGGCTCGGCGCATACGCGATCCAGTGTTGCCATCGCTTCTGCATGCGCAATGCCGCGTTGGACGATCGGATCCGTCATTGCTTCGACGTCTCCGTGTTCGTCTCGCGGCAGTTTTCTGCTTCGTTGGCGACAGGAAGGGCCGCCGCCGTGAAGCGATAGCAGGCGGACCACTTTTCGCCCAATTGAAACTTAAACAGACATTCGCCGCCGTACTTTTCGTAGAAGTTGATTCCTTCGGGGTTGTCAGTGAAGACAACGTACGATCCGAGGCCCGCCAGCTCCAGCTCCCTGCGCCAGATGTCAAGGAACTGCTTGCCGAGACCAAGACGCCGCGCACTGGGCGCAACAACAATGGACAGCAACTCGGCGGCATCGGGATAGTCGCGCGACAGTGATTGCTTTCGCAGCGCGCGCACGATCGCCGTCGGGTTCAATCGGAAGGTGATGAAGCGCCAGAAGGCGAGAAGGCGCGTGGCGCCGCTGCGATTCGACGACTCGAAATGATGTCGATCCGTCGTGCAGCCCAGGAATCCGATGACGCGACCGTCCAGTTCGGCGATCCACAGCGAACAGTCCGGTTCGCAGATCATCGCAATGTAGTACCGGTGCACGAATTCGCGACCGAGTTGTGATGTGATACCTGCGCTGAATGCGTCGAAGTGGAGATCGAGGACGCCGTCGATGGTCTGAGAGTCATGCGGATCGATCACTTCGCGAATCGTCGGGCCGCCCTCCGGCGTCGGCACGGAAGTGACGCGCGGCTTCCAGTTCGGGCTCTTGCGGCGCGGCATGCGCCAGCCGATCTGGCGTCCTCGCGGCAGGCCGCCGAAGTTGGCGAAGGGTTGCACGTCGCCCGTCACTTCGCAGCCCGCGTGGATGATGGCACCGCGACCGATCCTGACGTTCGGCATCAATCGGGCGGACATGCCGATCATCGCGTACTCACCGATCTGAATCGGACCCTCGACGACGTGCTGATGCGTCGCGTGGGCCATGTGTGACATGCTCGTGAGTTGTCCGGGATCGCTCGGCCGTTCGATGACGCCGGTCGCGCTGTACAGATGGGCGTTGGCCATGACGCCGACGAAGTTGCCGATCTTCACGCCGCCGCGCCCGGCGATGTGGACACCTGGGCCCAAATGTACGTAGCTGCCGACCTGAATGTAGCCGTGTTGACCGTGACGGCGTTCGCCGGCCGCCATTCGCACGTTCGTATCGATATGGCATCGCGAGCCGATCGAGACGGAGCCCGGGCCCCAGATCTCCGTGTACTGGTCGAAAATCGTGTCCTGGCCGAGGTAGCCCAGCTTACTTTTCCAATAGCAGGCTCGGAGGAAGAAACCGAAAGCGTTACGCGTGTAGACTCGGGCGACGGTTTCCAGAATCGACGAAATCACGGGTGTCCACGCCATCAACATGATGATGGATTGGGCGACGGCCATACCGCAGCGGACAAAGTGACCGGCCAACAACCAGCCGACGGTTCTACGGACCTTCTCTGGCTCCGCGACGCATCCCTGCAACGTCGCGAGAACGAAATCCAGGGTATAGACCAGCCAGCCGCGGGGCGCCGGCCGGGAGGGCGCGACGTACCACGCATCCGCCGCGCGTTGTGCGGCGTTGCCGTTCGAGTCCGCGGGCGGCGATTGCCGGGGAGCATTGGTCACTTCGGGATTCGGTCCTTTGTATCGCGGCGATATACTTGTCCATTGAGCGTATCGTTCCATGCACGACAGGACAATAATCAAAAGCGTCCAAGGTATCCTACGAAGGGGCTCCGAGGCGGTTCAGGCCGGATAATGCAGGGGAGATCGCATGACGATCGACGACGCGTCATTATCGGATTCTCCCGGCGGCACGCCGGCGCCGCCGTCTTTGGATCAAAAGCGATTCAGGCGACTTCGGCGCGGAGCTCGAATTGTCGTGTATTGCTCCGGCGTGAGCGCAATTCTCGCGGCACTCTTTATTTTCAGCCCGATCTTCGGACAGGTGTACGCGGAAATGGACGCCCAGGATCCGCTCGTTCGGGCGGATTACATCATCTGCCTTGGAGGAGATTCCGCCCGCGTTATTGAGTCCGCGAGGCTTCTGCAGGAGGGGTACGCGCCGAAGATGATCGTCAGCAACTTCGGGGCCGAGGCCGAGCGAATGCGCACACTGGCGATTGACTGGGGGGCGTCCGCTGATCGTATCGTGGTGGATGCCGCGTCGAGGCGGACGGCCGATCATCCCGCCTGCGTCGCAAAGGCGGCGGGAATCGATAAGGCGAACGACGCGTGCATCATCGTGACGAGCTATACGCACATGCGCCGCGCTCGCGCCGTGTTCGAGAAGGCGGGGTATCGGCACATCGTCATGCAGGAACCGCGCTGGGAGCGGGAGTCGCGCGATCTGGACGGCATGTCCTGGCGCGGGCGATTTCTGGTGTTTCCAAAGCTCGTCTATGAGGGCGCTGGATGGCTCCTGTATTGGGTGCGCGGCGACGTCTGACGCACACGGCGGGAACCGGCCTGTTCGGCGATGCAAAACGACTCATTCGTGGAAATGCGAACCGGGTAGCGAGTTGAGTCCTACCGTCCGGAAACATCCGCGTGAAACTGATTCAGCGCCCATTGTCGGCCCACGGTCGGCGGGGCTATGATGCCGCGTTTCGCGCGTCGGGGGCGACGCGTTTAGCGTGGTAGGCAGCGCCTGAGGGACGTCGATTCCCGTCGAGCAGGGATCGATTCTGGATGCGTCGGCGACGCACACTCGGGGAGGCGTGGGAGTCTTTCGACAATGGGTTTTATTGATCTTGAGAATCTGGCGCAATACATCGATTTTCCGGCGGCAGCGATGGAGATCCTCGCCGAGCCGCAGCGCCAAACGATTCTCTCGCTGCGACTGAAGCTGTCCGAAACCGAGAGCCTGTCCGCCAAGGCGTATGTCGTCTATCACAGCCTTCTTCGCGGTCCTGCCAAAGGCGGCATTCGCATTGCACCGGATGTGACGCTGGATCACACGGCGCATCTCGCGGAGCTGATGACTTGGAAGACGGCGCTGATGAAGCTGCCGTTCGGCGGCGGCAAGAGCGGCATCGCGATCGATCCGGCGCCGCTGACGCATTTCCTCAAGTCGTCGTTCCTGCGCGAATGGGTCATGCAGCAGCGGCTCGATCTTCAGAAGGGCGTGTATGTGCCCGCGCCGGATATGGGCAGCGGTCCGAGCGACATGGCCGTCATCTTCGGCGAGATGCACATTCCCGAATGCGTGACGGGCAAACCGATCGGCGTCGGCGGTCTGCCGGGGCGACTCGAAGCGACAGGTCGCGGCGTGGCGACAACAGCGCGACTGCTCGGCGAAGACGTGTTGAAGCGGCCGTTGAACGAGCTGACGGTTGCGATTCAGGGCTTCGGCAACGTCGGTTCGTTCGCGGCGTTGTTCTGTCATGAAATGGGGTTCAAAGTCGTCGCCGTTAACGATGTGCGCGGCGGCATCCACAATCCGAACGGCTTCGACGTCCCGCGGCTTCTTCGGCACGTGGCGGAGACGAAGTCCGTCACGGGTTTCCCCGGCGAATCGATCGGCGGCGAAGAGTTGCTGCAACTGCCCGTGGACGTGCTTATTCCGGCGGCGATGGGCGACGTAATTCACGGCAAGAACGCCCACAAGATCCAGGCGCGTTCGATCGTCGAGGCGGCAAACGGACCGGTGACGGGCGAAGGCGACGTGTATCTGCGCGATCGCGGCGTGCCGATTGTCCCGGACATTCTCGCCAACGCGGGCGGCGTGTCGGCGAGCTACGTCGAGTGGCATCATTCCAAGAGCGGCGGACTGACGACCAAAGAGGAAGTGCTCACGAATCTCGACAAGCTGATGACGCACGCATGGAAGCGCACGCGGGCGGCGCAGGAACGCTGCAAGTGCGACCTGCGGACGGCGGCACAGCTGGTTTCCGCGGATGAGCTGATCACATCGCTTCGGGATCGAAACTGGATCTAGCGATGTCGTGAATCGCGAATCGTGATCGAGGGATTCGTGACGGCGTCGGCGGTTTGTCGACGCCGTTGCATTTTGCAAAACCTGTTTGCACGGGCCAACTCCTTTTGTGACAACCAGCTGCGCGGTTTTGCGCCTGATTCAGGGGGGCGCAAATTGGCGCAAAATCTGCAAAATGGCCGGTTGACCTTCTGTGCTTGGGCGGCACGTATTCACTTTTCAAATGCGCCTTTGGCGCTCCGGCATCTTGCTTGATCTGTGTATCGCGGGTTTTGTCGGGTCGATGACCGAATGGCATGTAGACATAACTTCTTTTACGACGCGCACTTACAAGCGGTTGCGCAATAGATGACCTCCCGTTGCAATGGTGTTGTCAAGTAAAGGCACCGTTACGACAGGAGGTCGATCATGCGTAGTTTGAGGGTTGCCGCCCGTGGGCTCAAGGGGCTTGTCGATTCCGAATGTCACTTTTCTCTTATTCCACAGGCGACCATCGATGCGATCAGTCGTGCGGTCGGGTATCGCGGCCGGCGTTGCTTTTGGACGCCGACTGTCATTGTGTGGACCTTCCTGCGACAGATCCTCGTCAGCAATTGCGCTTGCCGCGAGGCCGTCGCCATGACGATCAGCGGATCTCTCGCTCGCGATATTCAGCGACACGGCGAACCACAATGTTCGATATCCGGTGATCCCAGCGCCTATGCACAGGCGCGTGGCAGACTCCCGCTGAAGTGGTTCGAGGCACTCCATCGGCGCATCTCCGACGATGTGTGCGGTCGCGTGGGCGACACGCTGCGCTGGTGCGGACGTCGCGTTCGCATCATCGACGGCGCGACGATCAGCATGCCGGATACGCCGGCGTTGCAGGCGGCATTTCCGCAACCCCATGGTCAGAAGCCCGGCTGCGGTTTTCCACAACTTCGCCTGACGGCGATTTTCTGTCATGCGAGCAGCGCCCTGTTGGATCTGACGGTCGATGCGCTTCGCGTGCAGGAACTTCCCCTCTTGCGACGCATGCTCCAGCGGTTTGATTCCGGCGATGTCATCGTTGCCGATCGCGCCTATCAAAGCTATGCAGACGTGGCGGAATGGCGACGTCACGGCATCGACGTGCTGCTGCGGCTGAATGAAGCACCGCTTCCGAATCTGCGGCCGTTGCGCCGTCTGGACCGCAACGACACGTTGATCGTGTGGCGTCGGCCGAAGAACCGCATACGACATCTTTCGCCGGAACAATGGGCGGTGTTGCCGGAATCGATGCACGTTCGACGGGTCGAAACGACTGTGGCTGCGTACGGATTCCGCACGCAGCACATCCAGGTATTGACGACCTTGCTTGACGAGGCGGCCTACTCGGCCGAATCGATTGCCGCGTTGTATCGTGATCGTTGGATGGCTGAGTTGAACCTGCGGAGCCTGAAGACAACGCTGAACATGGAAGTGCTCCGGGGAAAGTCGCCAGATATCGTTCGCAAGGAAGTGTACATGTACGCCGTGGCCTACAACCTGATTCGTTCGTTGATGTGGCGCGCGGCGAGGAGTCGCGATGGCGATCCGCGACGACTGAGTTTCGACGGAGCGCGGCAGCGAATCACAGCGATGGCGCCGTTCCTCGAAATCCTCCACGCACACAGCGATCGTGTCGCCTTGCTACAAAGACTCCTGGAACTCGTCGCCGCCGACAAGCTCCCGAATCGACCTGACCGAATCGAGCCTCGAGCCGTCAAACGCAGACCCAAGACGTACCTGCGGCTCACCCAATCACGATCCAAAATCCGCGCAAAACTCCGAAAAACTCACGCGGCTTAGCTTCATGCCATTCGGTCGATGACCCGACCTACGGGGCTGTGTACCGCGGGGCTTGTCGGATCGATGACCCGACCTACGGGGCTATGCCGACGGCGATAAGAACAAGCCTCGGGGGGTGGAGACAGAAGAACGCGACCGAACCCGGAATCGGATTCGGTCGCGTTTTCAAATTGCCCGGCCCCTGATCTGTCAATCGCCGCGTCAGCGCGATGCGGCGAGGTTTGCGAATTTCGGCGACTTCTGTTCCGCCTTGTGGCCTTCGATCATGATGCCTGCGATCAGGTTCAGCGCGTCGGTCCAGGCCCGCTGGAAGCCGTCGTTCCAGGCGGCGCCGGCCATGTCGCGCATGACGCCGATCAGCGTGTCGCGGACGATCGGATAATGAGCGGGCTCCGTCTTGTAGTAGACGTGGCGACGGCCCATGTCCATCAGCGGTTCGTGCAGCGCTTCCGGCTTTCGCACGTTCGCCATTACGAGTTTGATGGACGCGAGCAGTTTCGATTTCTGCTCGCTCATCTCCGCCGGAAACAGCGGTCGAACCTGAGGATTCTTCGAGAAGAGGTGGGCATAGAATCTATCCACCAGTTCCGGCGCTCGCGGTGCGAGAAGGTTGAAACTCGTTTCGAGTCGTTCGACCGTTGTTTCGTCCATCACTTTTTCCCCCTGATATCCGGAAAGCGTCGCGAGCCGCCGCCGATTGCGATCGGCAAACGGCTCCGTTGCGTGGATCGGCGTTCGGGGAGGCGGAAATCACGTTGTGGTATCATTGCAATGACGGGTTGTCGGTCCTTCCGGAGAAGCGCCGGTAAGAACGGGGCCCAATCCGTCGCATGTGGCGGATTACAATGTTGCCGGCGAAGGCAGGGCCGCAAAGGACGGTCCGCTTCCAACTATGCGGCACATCCTCGGACTACAGAGTGCGGCTGGTCGCGCCTGGGAATCTGGCAGTTGAGATCTGAAATGGAGTTTAATCATGGCGAAGACTGTGGATTGGTACTACCACCGAAACGGCTGAACGTCTTGTGGAAAATCGCAAGGGTTCCTTGCGGAAAACAAAGTGTCTGCGAAAGAGACAATCTCGGCGAGCAAGGCGAAGTTCAACGCTGACGATGCGTGGAAGCTTGCTTCTGCGGCGTCCAAGGTCATCGTTGCGCGAGGAAAGAACGTGCAGACGTTCGACATGAAGAACGGCGCGATCGATAAGGAGACGCTATTGAAGGCGATGCTCGGTCCGACGGGAAACCTGCGCGCGCCTGCCGTCCGAAAGGGGAAGACGCTGTACATCGGATTCAATGAGGACGTGTACGCGGCGCTTGTGTAGGGTGCGGCGTCAGCGTTTCGGCGGAAGTCGAGTCCCCACCCTTTGCTGTGGGGTTGTTGTGGTTATCGCGCTGCTGTGATTGTGTGGTTGCGGTCGGGTTTGTTCTGCTGCATTGGCTGCAAAGGATGGGGCACCCGGCCCCGTCCGCACTGCTTGAGAGCAGTGGCACCTGGCGCTCAGAGGACGGGGAACGCGTTATACGTAGCGATCGCCGAACTCCCATTGGCAGCGCTCGACGATATCGCGGACGCGCTGCGCCTCGGCCTTGCTGCAGACGAGCGTGGCATCGTCCGAGTGAACGATGATCAGGTCGTCGACACCGATCGCGGCGATGAGGTGCTCGGTTTCGCTGACGATTGTATTGTTGCCGGCTTTCTCATTCAGTGCCGTCGCGCCGATCGAGATATTGCCCGCGGCGTCGGCGGCATAGAGGGCGGCGATGGATTCCCAGGAACCGACATCGATCCAGTCGCAGTTCATCGGGACGACGAGGACGCGGGCGGCCTTCTCCATGACGCCGTAGTCGATCGACACGCGATGGAGCGCCTCGTAGCGAGCGCGGAATTGTTCCGGCCTGGACTCCGGCGTCCAGTCCGCCGCGATGGACTCGAGTGCCGATTGATTCGCCGGCAGATGGGTCTTGAGTTCGTTCAGGATCGTCTCGATACGCCACGCGAACATCCCGCTGTTCCACAGGAAGTTCCCGCTGTCGACATATCGCTTCGCCGTTTCGGCGTCCGGCTTCTCACGAAATGCGGCGACGGCGCGCAGGTTGTCGGCGAGCTGGTCGCCCAGTTCGACGTAGCCGAAGCCGGTATGGGGCGACGTCGGTTGAACGCCGAACGTAATCAGTGCGTCGGGATTAGCATCCAGAGCTGCGATTCCCTGGCGGACGACCTCCTGGAATCGCTCGCGCGGCGTGATGAGATGATCCGCCGTGAAGACGCACATGACGGCGTCCGGGGAGGATCTGGCGATGAGATTGGCGGCGAGACCGATGGCGTTCGCCGTGTCGCGCAAGGCGGGCTCGGCGATGATGTGATTCGGCGTCAGCGAGGGGATTTCGCTCGAGATGGCCGGTGCGAGGTCGGCCGTCGTGACGACTCGAATATTCTCCGATGGAAACAGCCCGTCGAGGCGATTGAGGGCAAGCTGTAGCAGCGACGAGCCCTCGAACAGTCGGAGAAGTTGTTTGGGTCGGAGCCTCCGGCTGAGCGGCCACAGGCGAGTACCCGCGCCGCCGGCGAGGATGATTGCGTGTACGTCTGACATGGAAGGGGATTATGCACGGACCTTGTGTGTGGGTCGAGCGGCGTCAGCGGTCGGCGCGAGTCGGCGCCGTGATCTCCAGCACCTTGAAGTCGCCGGTCGGGCGGACGTGCATTCGGTCGAGGGCAGCCGGCAGGAGCAAAGTGTCGCCGATGCGAGCGTCGATTGTGAATCCGTCGCCGGTCAGCGTTGCCGATCCGCGGATCATCATCCAGATCGTGAAACTCGGCTGGCGCCTGGTCCAGTTGAAGGACGTTGATACGGCGGCAAGTTCATCGATCTCGAAGCGCTCGCATCTGCAGACGCCGTCGCGTCGGTGGCCGACGGTTTCGAGCTGAGTGCGCGCTTGGGCGATTTCATCGTCGGCGACGTCGTAGCGGATATTGTCCATCGCCTGGGCGATATGCAGTTCGCGCGGCTTGCCGTCGGCGCCGACGCGATCCCAGTCGTAGATGCGAAAAGTCGTGTCGCTGGGTGTTTGCACTTCGGCGACGAGGAGACCTGCACCGAGGGCGTGTAGCGTCCCGCTGGGAAGATAGAAGCAGTCGCCGGCTTTGGCGGGGCGGGCCTGAATCAGATCGCGCATGGCGGGCGTATTGGCAGCGCGCGCGATTTCGTCCGCCGTCACGCCGGATTTCAGACCTATGTAGACCTCTGCGCCCGGATTCGCCTGGACGATGTACCAGGCCTCGTGCTTGACGGCGACTTTCGGCGCATCGGGCGAAGCTGGTGGCTTGGGATGAACCTGTACGCTGAGGGGCTGTGCGGCGTCGAGAAATTTGATCAGCAACGGAAACGCGTGATCTCGCTCGGCGATGTCGCCGAGCAGTTCATTGGGATATTCGGCGGCCAGTGCGGGCAGCGAACGGCCTGCGAGAGGCCCGCCGGTCACACAAGATTCGTTCCCTGGCAGGGGCGAGAGTTCCCAGGATTCGCCGACAGGTTCGCCGGTTGCGGCAGGTTTGTGGAGTACTTCGTGCAGTCGTGTGCCGCCCCATACTCGCGCGTGGGTGATGGGGGCAAATCGGAGCGGCGCGATGGGCAGGTGCGTTGTCGTCATTGCCGGGCACGTTTTCGCATCGATCGTGACGGCGGCAGCCGCTCGGACGATGGATCCTTGCGATGGACTCTAGCGCGTCGCGTAACGTCAGACGCGCCAAGGGTGTTGATTGATCGACTCGACGATCTGCGTCGCGAGCCGCACGGCGGCGACGCCGTCCTCCGCCGTCACGACGGGGGCGGACCTCGTGACGACGCTGTCAAGAAACGACTCCAACTGCGCGCGAAGCGGCTCGACGTCGTCGATGTGGAGCGGCTCGACGTTGATCATCTGACCGAAGTCCAGATTGGCCAATTGCGACAGGTCGTCGAGGTTCTTTTCGCGCGCCATCTTGATGATGTCGAGATTGGCGTCGCGCGTGATGGCCACGCCGCTTTTCGTCTGGTAGTCGAGTGAGAGATAGGCGGTCTCACAAAAGACGCGAAGTCGCCGATCCGTCTTCAGTGCGAGTCGCGAGCCGGCGATGTTGGCGACGGCGCCGTTCTCGAACTCGATTCGGGCGTTGGCGACATCCTCGTGCTTGCCCAGGACTGCGACGCCGACGGCATGCACGTTCGCTACTTTGGACTTGACGAGATTGAGGATGATATCGATGTCGTGGATCATCATGTCCGAAACGACGCCGATATCGGCCGACCGGAAGCGGAACGGACTGATGCGCTGGGCCTCGATGTATTTCGGCTGGATGTCGAGCCGGGAGATCGCGCGGACGACGGGATTGAACCGTTCGGTATGTCCCACTGCAAGAATGCGGCCGGTCTCGCGTGCACACGCGAGCATTTTTTCGGCTTCGACGATGTCGGGTGCGAGCGGCTTTTCAACGAGGACGTCCATACCACGCCGCATCAGCGGTTCGGCGATGGCGCGATGATGGCTCGTGGGGACGGCGACTGAGACAGCGCGAACGCGATCGGGAAGTTCGTCGATGGACTTCAGCGCCTTCGCGCCGTATTGGTTTGCGTACTCAGCGACACGTTCGGCATTGGCATCGACGACGGCGACGAGTTCGGCGCCGTCCATTTCGTGGTAGAGCCTTGCGTGATGGCGGCCCATGTGGCCGACGCCGATGACTGCGACAGGAACGGGCGAACTCATGCGGGGGACGTTTCTCCATTTCCATCGCCGCTGTTGCCGAGGCCTTTGCGATAGAAGTCCGGTGGGGGGCTCCCCGAGTCGCGGCGGCGGCTTTCGAGGTATCGACCGTGCACGCCGGATTGTATCGATCGCTTGACGAAGGCGAGCAGGTACTGGCAGTGCTCATCCGTGAACGCGCGCGAATCGGCTTCGCGCAGTCGCTTGGCGAGCGTGGCGACGCCGACCTGCTCCTTGTGGCGCGTCGGAAGCAGGCCATAGAGATTTCGGATGCGGTGCTGCGGCGGACCCGCGTTGCGCTTCGGAAAGAGAACGCGGCAGAGTTCGCGAAGCTGCTGGACTGTCACATCGGAGAAGCCCCATCGGGCCAGGCCCTTGACGTTGACGCCCGCGATCGAGCCGTCGTGACCGAAGATGACGTACGGCGGCGTATCGGCCGTGCATCGCGCGGCGCCCGCGAGGAAGCAGTAGCTGCCAAGCGTGACGAACTGTTGCACGCCCGCCAGGCCGCTGATGATGACGTGGTCTTCGATGTTGACGTGTCCGGCGATCTGAACCGAGTTGGACAGAATACAGTGATGGCCGAGTTTGACGTCGTGCGCGATGTGCGCGCCGACCTGAAACTGGTTGTGGTTGCCGATTTCCGTGACGCCGCCGCCGATTTCCGTGCCGAGATGGGCGGTCACGTTTTCTCGGAAAATGTTGTGGTCACCGATCAGGAGTTCGGTATTGCCGCCTTTGTATTTCAGATCCTGAGGGGCGGCGCCGAGAACGACGGACGGATAGCAGACGTTGTGCTCGCCGATTCGCGTCTTGCCAATGATAGTGACATTTGCAATCAGACGGGTTCCCGGACCGATCGTCACGTCGGGGCCGATGTAGCAGCCGGGGCCAATCTGTACGTCGTCGGCGAGCGTCGCCTTGGGGTCGACAGTCGCCGTCGGTGCGATCTGGGGCATTTATCTTCCTACCGCGGCGGATCGACAGGGACCGCGCTAATCCGCCGGTGTCTCGCTTCTACGAGGTTTCATGCTAACCGAGGTGCCGGGCTGATTCCAGCCCGTTCTGGGCGGATTGGGGCGGCGCAAAATGAGCGAATTCGGCGCCTGGAGGTCGGTTCTGTCGCCGGATTCGGTAATGGATCAGACGGGTTCGGCATCCACGAGCATGAACTTAATTTCCGCCTGCGCGACGAGGGCCTCGTCCACGGTCGCCCGAGCCCGGACGTGGCCGGTTCTAGCCTTGACGCGGAGGGTCTCGACTTCCATGACGAGTCGGTCGCCGGGAATGACCTGGCGGCGGAATTTCACATTGTCCATCGAGAGGAGGACGGCGACTTTGCCGGTGTGTTCGAGCTTCTGGGAGAGGAGGATGCCGGCGAGTTGGGCCATGGCCTCGATGATCAGAACGCCCGGCATGATCGGTTGCGACGGGTAGTGACCCTGGAAGAAGGGCTCGTTGATGGAGACGTTCTTGATGCCGACGGCACGACGATCGCCGTCGATTTCGATGACGCGGTCGATCATCAGGAACGGGTAACGATGCGGCAGAATTCGATGGAGCTGCCGGGCGTCGATCGTCGCGGGGGCGGCGAGGCGCGTGTGTCGGTCTTTGCGTTCGAGCGCTTCGAGGAGCCTTCGAACGAGTTCGTGATTCAGGGCGTGGCCGCTGCGCGTCGCGATGAGTTTGCCGTAGATCGGTCTGCCGGCGAGGTAGACGTCGCCGATCAGGTCGAGGACCTTGTGCCGCACGCATTCATCGGGGTATCTGAACTCGTTGCCGATGACGCCTTCTTTTCCGATGACGACAATATCCGAGTAGCTCAGATGGCTGCCCATGCCGGCCGCCTGGAACTGCTTTGCCTCGGCTTCGAGCAGGAAGGTGCGAGCCGATGCGATGTCCCGGCAGAACGAATCGGCGCTGAGCGTGATGGCGAGGAATTGCCTGGGGATATCGGCGTCCGGACCATAGTCAAGATCGTAGAGGATATCGAGATGATCCTTCGGCCCCGGGACGGCGATGAGTTCCGCCGTGCCGTCGGTGACATGAATCGTCTCGTCGATAATGATCGGTTTGAGCTTGGATTCCTGCTCGACGACGCCGGCTCTTTTCAACGCGTCGACAAAAAACAGGCTGCTGCCGTCGCCACCGGGGAGTTCGCCGGCGTTGAGTTCAATCTCGATGTTGTCGATGCCGAGACCGTGCAGGGCCGCCATGCAGTGTTCGACAGTTTCGATCGCGTGCGTGCCGTTGCGAATGGCGCTTCGGCGAGCCCGCTTCGTGACGTTACGGACATGGGCCTGGATCCGCGTCGGAACATCGGTATCGAGCCGGACGAACGTGACGCCGGAATCGGGGGCGGCGGGTTTGAAGCGCAGCGTGACTTCGTTGCCGGTAAACAGTCCGCGGCCGCGAATGTCGGCCGGGTTCTCAATGGTCCGTTGCGCCCTCAAGGCTGGCTACTTTCTTTTCCAATGCGTTGACGCGGTCCTTCAGCAGGGAGAGGCGTCTTAGTTCGAGGAGCTCACGTTTGTGAGTCATGTGTTCCTGTGCCGGGGTCCCCATGACCGTCTGCTGCGGCTTCCGGATGTCAGTCATGACGCCGGACTGGGCCGCGATGCGCGTTCCATCCGCCAGGTGCACACCTTCCGTGACGCCGGCCTGGCCACCCAGCGCGCAGCCGACGCCGAGGCGTACGCTGCCCGACAAGCCGACTTGCGCGACCAGGATGCACAGGGGGCCAACCTGGGCATTATGGGCGACCTGAACATGGTTATCAATCTTCGTTCCGCGCCCAATGCGCGTCTCGCCGACTTTGGCGCGGTCGATCGTCGCACACGCGCCGATCTCGACATCGTCTTCTATTACAACGGTCCCAATATGCCGCAACTTTCGGTGTTGTCCCCCCCGGAAAATATAGCCGAACCCATCGGCCCCGATGACGGTGTTGGAGTGGATCGAGACACGATCTCCCAACGTGCAGCGGTCATAGATGACGGCGTGATCGTGTAGCCGGCAGTCAGATCCAATAACAACGCCCCGCCCAATGCTGACGGAGGCACCGACGATGGTTCGCGGTCCGATCGTCGCCCCGGTTTTGACGACGGCGAAAGGTCCGACGCTGGCACTGAGATCGACGGACGCCCCCGGATCGACATGGGCGGCGGGGTGAATTCCGACGGGCGGGCGATCTGCCGACTCGTCAAATAACTCCAGCAGGTCCGCCATGGCCGACTGCACATCGGGAACGACGAGGTGGTTCGGCAGATCATCGGCGGAATCCGCCGAGACGACGATGGCGGCGGCGCGGGAGGATCGTGCGGCCTCCAGCCATTTGGGGCTGTCTACCCAGGAGAGGGCGTGTTCATCCGCGGTCGTGAGGGCCGACAGGCTGTGGATGGGCTGGTCGAGCTTCAGTCCTGCGGACGGCCTGGCATCGAGCGTCGAGACGATGGTCTGAATCGTGATCGATTTTGACATTGTCAAATGCCCCGTGTCGTTCGCCTTGTGGGCGTAGTTTCGCGAGCCGAGCGCGTCCGACGGTACAGGTCGGATCGCGGCGGCCGTCTGATTTGATAAGCCAGTCTTGTCGCGTCGCTCCGATCGGTTTGCGTCGGACGAGACGTGCGCCGTCGTCATCATCCATCCCGTCGGATCAGGGCGAGCCCATTTTGCCGCCGTTCGTCGGTCGGGGTTGCGCCTGGTACGCCTGGTCCATTCGTCGGATGACTTCGTCTGTTATGTCGATTTCGCCGCGATAGAACAGGACATCGCGTTCCTGAATGACGCGCCGCATGGCCTGGACGTTCGGGTCGACCATTTCCGGCTTGTATTCCTTGAACTGCAGGATGGCGTCGTACCCACGTTCATTTGCAACCTGACGGGATGCTTCGAGCGCTTTTTCGTAGATGTGCTTCGTCCAATCGAATTTCATCTGCTCGAGTTCCGCTTCTGTCGTCTGCAGCCAGACGTTGGACTCGATGTTCAATCGCACGAGGTCCTTTCGGCGTGTTTCGTAATCCGTCGTGCCCTGCCGGAATGCAACGAGTTCAGTCTGCTTGGTTTCGATCACGTCCTTGCGGCGCTGCGCCTCCGCCCTGAAGTCGGCTTCCTGTTGCTTGATTTGTTGGTTGAGGTCCATGATCTGCTTGGTTTCATCGAATATGCGATGCAGATTCAGGACGGCGACGCGCGTGTTGGACGATGACGACGGGGCAGGCTGGGCGACACTGTACGTGGCGTACGCGCAGATCGCGCCGCAGAACGCCAATGCTGCAAGCCGGGCGGCGGGTTTCGACATGGGTCTTCTCCAGGAGTTCGGTAATTCGTAGTTCGTCAAATCGTGATCGAGATTGTCGTCGACGTATGCTGAAACGCAAGGTGGAGGACGCGTTCCGGGGGTTCGGGGATTACCAGTGGAGAACCTGGTAATAGAGGATGCTGTATGCGACGGCAACGATCGTGAGGCGCTTCGCCGACGAAGACGACGTCGTGTACGGCGCAATGACGAGCCACCAGATCGGCAGAAAATCGAGCGCATAGCGGTACATCCCGGCGGGGCCGCCGGTCGTGTGGTACAGGTGCAGGCCGATGATGACGGGTATCGTGCCGAGGACGAGGATGCGGCTGTCAATTCGATGCCACCATTTTCGAGCGGTCCCGAAGATGCCGAGGGCGAGGGGCGTCGTGAGCCAGAGGCTCCCGCCGATGACGTCGACGAGATCGATGAAGAGCTTGCCCTGACGGATTTCCCAATGGGGGTAATCCAGGTGCATCGCCCAGAGATGCAGGGGCAGGTAGCGGATGCTGAACAGCGCCGAACGCGCCCGCTCGGCGATCGGGTCCGTCCGGTCGGCGTAGAGGTGCACATAGCCCGTATCAAGCGGATTGCCGAACTTCAGGTAGTTCAACACAAGTGGGATGCCGCCGGCGATGACGACACCGACAAGCGCGATCGCAACGGGGCGATAACGCATTGACGCCTTGGCGTTGATTCGAAGGCCGTCCGACTGGAGACTGCCCGCCGGCGAGTCGGCGGACGGGCGCGATCGTGCGACGCCCGTGCGCCACGCGACGAGTATTAATGGCACGAAATACAGGCAGGTCATCTGACGCGACCAGCAGGCGAAGATCAGACCGATCGCGGCGGGCCAGATGCGTCGAGGGCCGAGGAGATCCACCGCGAACAGGAAGATGCCTGTGACGGCGATGACGTGGTTTATGTCGTAAATATTCCCGCTGCGAGACGACGCGATCTCCGGTCCCATCGGCGTGCCGCAGACGAATGCGATCGCCAGCAGCGTCGCCCACAGGCGCGTCGGTGTGAATCCGCGCAACGACAGGTAGGCGACGAGCGGGATCGGTATCGTCATCAGAAGGAAGTACACGAAACGCGGGAAGTGCGTTTCGCATCCAAGCGCGTCGGCGATCGCGGTAATCGGAACGGCGATGATCGTGAAGGCAAGACCGACGACGCTATAGGTGTTGCCTTCGAATTCGGCATCCTCGTAAAAGTCCTGGCCGAGCGCCAGTCGCCCGTTGCGCCACGCCATCGTTTCGGCCAGAGCGATGTTCTGTCCGTGCGTCTGGACGTAGGGCGATACATTGAACTGGTCGTAGGGAATTCTGGGGCCGATGAGCAGACCGAATGCGAGGTAGACCGCGGCGATGGCAAGGACATCACGCCATATCACGCGGCGCGATGTGGCAGCAGACTTTTCGGCGTCGATCATGGACGGGATTATAATTACGGTTGCCGACCTGTCTTGTCGCTTCGACGTGAATCGGATCGGCGGGGCCAGCGCCGTCAGTGGCGAGCCGGATCGAAAGCGACTGATCAATCGGATCGTGGAAAAGCGTCAAATTTCTCGAATTCGCGAAATCGTGCCCGGCTCGCGCGGAATTCACGCAAGAGTCGGTTAATCTGCTGACGCTCCGGAGAACAAGGGGACGCAACATGCGACGAATTAAGCGAACAACGGCCAGCGTCAGTTTCATCGTCAGTCTGTTGGTAACGGCGGCATTCATCCGGGCGGATGACGATGCCTCGCCAGCAGACGCAAATGCCTTAAGCCCGCAGGAGCTGGGGACGATCGCCTGGCGTCGCGGTTTTGATTCGGCGGCTGATGAATCCAAGCGGACGGGCAGGCCGTTGCTCGTGCTGTTCCAGGAAGTGCCGGGTTGCAGCACGTGCAAGGGATACGGCGATCGCGTTTTGAGTCATCCGTTGATTCGGGATGCGGCCGAGTCGTGCTTCGTTCCCGTCGCGATCTACAACAACATTCACGGCGACGACGAGCGCGTGCTCAAGGCGTTCAATGAGCCGGCATGGAACAACCCGGTCGTTCGGATCATGCGATACGATCGTACGGAGCTGACGTCGCGCATCGCCTCCGATTACACGGCGAATGGTCTCGTGGCCGCGATGGTCGCGTCGCTTGAAAAAGCCAAGCGGCAAATACCGGTTTATCTGCAATTGCTCAACGACGAATTGAGCGCCCGCAAGCGCGGCCTCGAACGCGCGACGTTTGCGATGCACTGTTTCTGGGAAGGCGAGGGGCAGCTCGGCGCGATGGACGGCGTGATCGCGACATTGCCGGGATTCGTGCAGGGGCGCGAGGTCGTCGATGTTTGGTTCGACGCCGATCGACTGCCTTATCTGAAGCTGGCGACCGAGGCGCGCAAGCTGAAGTGTGCCAGTGCGATCTTCACGCACACGGATGGGCAATATGATGCAAGCAAGTCGCTCGCAGGTCTTGAAGTGATCCGAACGGACGACAATACGCGGGCCGACAAGGAGCCGAAGTACTTCATGTCGAAAACGCCTTATCGATTCGTGCCGATGACGGAAACGCAGGCATCTCGCGTGAATGGCGCGATTCGCGCCGGGAAGTCCGCAGAGTCCTATCTGTCTCCAAGGCAGTTGGCGCTGCTCGCCGTTGTTAGGGCCCATCCTGACGCCGACTGGCCCGATGCGATACGCAATGACGACTTGGTCAAGGCACTTGCGGAGGCCGATCGTATTGCGTCAAAGGCGACAGCGGGACGGTAGGGCGACTTATCCCCCCAAAAGTGGCTCGAAATTCCTGGCGGTATCAAGTGAAAACGCAACTCGCGGTCAGGCGATTGATCTGACTCAGGGCGATGCGGGCCGACTCGTCGGTTCGATGGGTTTGCCGAGGAGAGCAGCAACTTCGATCAGGTATGCGCGGCCTGCATTCGAGCTCTTACCGTCTGTACCGACTGTTTTCTGGAGTTGCTCATAGTGCTTATCAGCCTCGTCGATGCGACCGAGCCGATGCTCCGCCATCGTTCGGAACGCCAGGTCGCTCGTCTTCCCCGGGGACGAGCTCGCGATCGTGCTGTCTGCGCCAGTCGCCACGATCGGTGAAAGTTGCTCGGAAATATTGAGAAGTGCTGACCCTGCGGATTCCCCGGATCGTTTCGCGCCGACGGCCTGGACTTTGTCCAGCGTTGCGATTGTCTCACTGTACTTTCCTGTTCGATATTCCGCAGCCGCCAGCACACGGAGCACTCTGATGTCATTCGGGAGCCGATCGACGGCGGATCGGACCTTTGAATACTCCGCGTCGTAGTCTGCAGGGGATCGACCGGGGCGCCGGACAATCTGCCAGGCTCTTGCGACGTCTTTCCGGGCATTTCGTTCGGCAATCCAGTTCGGATCATCCTGTCGCACGACGTTTTCGAACAACGCGTCTCTTTGTTTGGTCATTTCTTTCGCCAAGCTCCCGCGAATCGTCGGAATCATGGGTTTCACCAGCCAAACCGCTGCGGGCGGGATCTCCTCTCGTTGGATCGCCGTCTCCAGTATCAAGTCGGTCACCGCTGCCGAGCGTTCACGAATCAGCGCCGTCGTCGGAAGGATGCCCGCCCAGACGGCAGTGGGTGACGCGTCGTTCGGCAATGCGAGGCTGCCTGACACGTCGGCATCGGCGACGGCGATGGGAATCATGCATAGGAATTCATCCAGGATTGGTTTGAGTTCCTCCGTCTCGGTGGCGATTTTGTCAGTCAATTGCGAGACGGCCTGATCGTTGGGGGCGTTCATCCCTGCAAGTTGTGCTTGACCCTGGACCATGAGTGTCAGCCACGCCTTTGTGTCGTTGCAGATGGGGGCATCGCCGTGGTCGACGACGATGACGAGCCCTTTGGAAGTGCCTGGTTGATCCGGGGAAGGCAGGCCGTGTTTCTCCGCGATGCCGTTGGTGAGCCGATCGGCTTCGCCCGCCGCGGCGGCGCTCGTTGCATAGATCAATGCGCGCGGCGTGTGGTACAGCCGGCGGCCTCGCCATTCGGCGGGCCATTCCGCCGGCGGTTTGAGAAGGACGCTGGGGGCACAACCGGACGCCATCGCTGTCACGAACAACGTAAGGACTGTGAGGAAGTGGCATCGGCTCTGTACGGGTGGATTCGTCGATCGTAAGTCGTCCATGAAAATGTCTCTCATGTCATGACGGGTGGGATCTTGTCGCCCGACTACTGTCGGCTTCAGCGGACCGCGGACGATGCAGTCAACGGGGCTACGAGACGTCGGCGCATCGGTTGGCGGCGGGCGTAGGTCAGCGAGCGCCAGAGCCATTCCAATGGACCGAACAGGAAATGGCGAAGCCAGATCGCGCTGACAACGACCTGAAAAGCAAATACGCAACAAACGATCAGCAGGACCATCGAGAACCGCAGGCGACCGATCAGGCCCATGCCGTAGCTGTAGAAGATGAGTCCGCAAAGAACGGATTGGCCGATGTAGTTGGTCAGCGCCATCCGGCCAGCGGCTGCAAACGGAGCGAGTCCGCGCCGGCCAAGGGGGCCCAGGCTGAGAAGGCAGATCAGACCGAAGTAGCCGGCCGTCAATCCGAAGGAGCCGATGTACGTCGCGAGTTCGGGGATCAACGTCTCCCAGTATCCGTATCGGTATTTGCGTCCGACGAATTCTCCGCAAGCCTGAATCGCGACCCCGATCGGCATGGCGATCGTGACGAGTCGTATCAGACTGCGTCGATGCTCCGAGAGCTTCGTCATCACGCCTGATCGAATGACGGCGATGCCGAGGAGGAACATCGCGAGACATCGCCAGCCGAGAATCGTAACGCCCACGAAGATACTCAGCACCAAATACGTGATGCCGCGGTGAATGATCGACAAGTGGAACGGCCCGCGCCGATAGAGTTCCACTTCGACGGAACCGAAGTTCTGCATGATCCGTTCAATATTGATGGGAACGTCAGGTTCGATTGCCGCCGATGCATCCTGAGCTGTGAGTTCGACTTCGTCATTCGGAATCGGGGCGGTCTTTGTTTGGTTGTCCGATTCGGATGGCGCATATGAGTTGGTCATGTGTTCCAATGCAAACAGTCCGGGCATGAGAAGTATTGGGATGAACGCGAGAACCGTCGCCGTTCTGAGAAGCGTTCGTCGAGAGGTGTGTCGGAAGAGCATCGCGATGAACCCCAGGATGGCGTACATCGAGAGAATGTCGCCGTACCAGAGCACGATGCCGTGGATGATGCCGAACCCGAGCAGTATCAGCAGGCGCCTTGAATAGACGGCCGTGAACGACACATCGCGGCGATCGGCGCGATCGCTCTGGAGTGCCAGCCCCATGCCGAACAGGACAGAGAACAGCGTGACGAATTTGTAATTCCCGAAAAAACGAGAGATGAAAAGGGCGATGTCGTCCAGCGTGTTACCGGTCGACCACGCATTTTCCAGCGCCGTCGGTGCACCGTTGGCGAAGAACGTGACGTTGACGAGAAGGATGCCGAACAGCGCGAAGCCTCGGAGGGCGTCGATTGCCGAGATCCGCTCCGTTTCTTTCGTTGGCGCCAATCTGCCGGCCGATGGTTCGGCGATCGGAAGGTCATGGGGGATGTCGCGGACAATCCCCGCTTCGGGGTCAGCCCACGGCGCTTGAGTGTTCTTTTCAGACTCCGGCGATTGCATGTCGGACCCTATCGGCAGACTCCGCGCATACTACTCGCAATCGCGGTTCGCTTCCCCTGCAAAATCGGAAAGGCGCACCATTTGGACATCGTGGCTTTTGACGCGAAGTCGGATCGACTCGAGCACGTATCCTGTCAGTCGGGTCATGTAATAGGCGAGGAGCAGGGGAAACGTAATCAGTGTTTCGCCGAGCGTCTTCTTTTTTCGGAACAGATCGTTGTACACAATCGCAGCGATGCCGGTGAGATAGCAAATGGCCGACAGCCCGAACAACGGCCGCCAAGCGAATCCGAGCGGCAATGTGACGAAGGCGAGCATGAATGGAAGCATGTCGATCCGTTGCGGCAGGGCGTACTTATAGACGAGTCGTGCAGCGGAGCGACCGCCGCGAAACGCTTGTCTGAAGAACGCGCCACCCGAAAGATGGTGTTCGTGCAGCACAACAGCGTCGGGTACGGCGACAAGCCTGTAGCCGGCGGCGCGCAGGATGAGGTGCAGGCCCTCCTCGTCACCGCGGCCGGAGACGGATACGTCGGGCGTGCCGTCGGTTCTTTGGAGCTTCTCGGCGCGGTCTTCATCGAGTCGATAGCGCAGCAGCAGCTCGCGACGAATGCACATGTTGCCGGCGATCAGGCGCGATGCGTCGCCGGCGCTGTGAATTCGATGCGTTCCCTTAAACGTCTTGTCGAAGAGGCTGCGTGCGGGGGCGTCCAGCACCATGCCTGTGACGCCGGCGACGACGTTGTCCGATTCAGTCGAAAACGGTGCGATCAGGCGTTTGAGCCATTCGGGCTCGGCAATGCAGTCGCAATCGAGGAAGGCGATCAACTCCCCAGAGGCGACGGCAATGCCGCGATTGCGGCTGGGATTCGCGCCGGCGTGAGAATCGTTGCGCAACCGGACGACGCGGATGTCGTCGCGCTCCGGGTTGAACTGTCGAATGACATCGGGCGTCGCGTCGGTCGATGCGTCATCGATGACGACAATCTCGAAGTCTTGGAATGACTGTTTGCAGAGCGCGGCCAGGCAGCGCGACAACACGTCGGCCCGATTACATGCCGGAATGATGATCGATACGCGCATGGGGCGAAGTCCAGGTTCGATGGAGTCTTGCGTCATCGTCACGGCATCATACAGGTATCGCCTTTAACAAGGGCCTGCGCGGCTCATGGCGATCGATCACGGAGCACCTCGTCGAAGAGTGTTGCGAGTTCGCGTGTGAGACTTCTTCGAGAGAATCTCGCCAGCTGCTCATCGCTTATTGTCAACTCGCCCGCGCCCGTCTTCCACGCTTGCCAGCAGTGTTTGATCGCAGCGGCGACAGAGGCCGCGTCGTCGAATTGTGCAACGATGCCGGCATTTGTGTCGCGTATGAGCCAGGCGTCGCCGCCGGATTCGCTCACGACGGCGAGTATCGGTTTCCCAGCTGCAAGGTACTCGAACGCTTTGCCGGAAACGACGTCCTGGCCTTCTGTGATCGTCTGCAGCAGGACGTTGACGTCGGCGCCGTGCATCATGCGGAGGCTGTCGTCGTGAGAGACGCGACCAACACTCTTGACGACGTCGGCGAGCCCCATGGCGTCGATCTTCTGTTCATGTCCCGCCATGCCGCCGACGAATTCGAATCGGACGTCCCGTGCGAGATCCGAGTTCGTCTCTCGGGCGGCCAGCAGACCGTCGAGAATGACGTCAGGCCGGCGTCGTTCGTTGAGGGTGCCGACGTATCGAAAGAGGCAGACGCTCGTCGGCGCATTGCGGAGCGGTTCGATTGCATCGGCGCTGAATCCGTTGGTGATCGTGCACATTCGCTCGTGGGGAATGTCGGGGAATCGCCGGTGCATTTCGCGCATCGTCATCGGGCTAGTGAAGACGATACGCGATGCGCGCCGCAGAATCCGGCGGGCCCACTTCTTCTCCGCGCGGGCGACGTCCGGCGTCAAAGGCGACCAGAGGCTGCCGTAGGTCCACGGATCGCGGATGTCCAGCACGAGCGGCTTGCGCAGGAGGACGGACAGCCAATAGCCGGCGAAGAGATTCCGCGAGTGCGGACCTGACACCCAGACGAGGTCGAAGCGCTTTCGGATGGCGGCGGACAGGCCGGCCGCCACGACAGGTGCGGCCCAATCGACGTACCAGTAGAGCCGCCAGGCGATCGCATAGGTGAGCGTGAAAAGCAGCGAGGGCCTTACAGTCGGATTCGGTGCGATGTCGTCGGCGCTGCCGGTATGACCGGTTGCCGGTTTCGCGGATACGCCGGCGCGATTCCGGGTTGTGCGTCGGAACGGCCGAGCGATCCACTGTCGAATCGTCGCGGTCCACATCCGTTTCCGTGCGAAGCTGCATCGGGGATCGAGTTGGCGGATCAGGGCATCGTCGGTCGGGTCGTTTGCCTCGGGGTCGGCGGAGATGACGTGCGAAATGTAGCCAAACTCGGGGAGGTGCTTCACGAAGAAGAATGGACGCCAGGATCCGCTGACTGTGACAGGGGGGAATTTTTCGAAGACGACGAGGATGCTGCGCGGCGGGGCGGCGGGATGCCGCGGATTGGCGTCGTCGGGGTTCGTCATTGAGGCCCATTCTAACAGGTCCGATGCAGGTCTGACTATTTCGCTCGTCCGCGTGAAGTCTCGCAACTGCTATCGGTCCGTCGCAGTTTGAAGGAAGCGGGTCGCCCATGGGCGTCGATCTTTGGCGCGATCCGGTACAATGTGCTGCTATGTTGCGACTCCGAGGGATTTGGATTCTGTTGATCGGTCTGGCGGCGGCGGCCATCTGCGCAAGCGCCGCGCCGGCGGCCGATCCACCCGTCGGCGGTCTGAGGACGGGAGCGTTAGAGAAGTTGTCGTCTGATCGGGGCCGCCTTGTTGCAGGCCCCGTCGCGCGATCGCAACATTCGATCAAAGCGATTGACGCCGCGACATTGCGCCGGCAGATGATCGCTCGGCCGTTTACGCCGTATCTATCCCTATTGAAATACTCCGGCGTGGACGGTTCCGTCGATCGAGTGGTGAAATCGATGCGCGAGGGATGGCAGCCCAAGGGGGAGCGAGTCGTCTCATTGACGCCGCCCGTCGATTGGAGTGCGTTCAGAGATTCAAATCGTTCGCTCAACTACCAGCTGCATTGCTGGGATCCGCTGGTCCCGTTGGTGGCTGCGGTATCGAAATCGCACGATGCTGAGGTTCTTCGATTCTCACTCGCCGTTGCGCTGGACTGGATCGCTCAACATCCGCTGCCTTCGAACCCCACGCGCGACGGATCGGGTTCGTTCGCATGGTACGACATGGCCGTTGGCCTGCGGATCACGCGCCTCGCGACGCTGTTCGATGCGGCGTGTCGCGACAGTACGGTATCGGATGAGACGATCGTCCTGCTATGGCGATCCCTGGTTGATCATTTCATCTATCTCGAAAACGATAAACTGATCGCATTTCACTCCAATCACGGGATCTTCCAGGCCGCCGGTCAGTTGGCCGCGGCCCGGTTGTTCAGTTGGCAGCCTGAAATTCACGCGGCTGTGCGCCAGGCGGAACAGAGACTTCAGCAGATGTTTCGTGCTCACTTTACGGACGAGGGCGTGCATCGAGAGCATTCGCCGGGCTATCAGCTGGCCGTCATGCGGACATTTTCCAACCTGCATCGCGCCGGTCTGTTGTCGTGCATCGCGGGTTTTGACGAGGAATTCCTCAAGATGCAGAACGCGTTTGCGTGGATGGTTCAGCCCGACGGGTATCTTCTGAATTTCGGAGATACCGATCAGGTTACGCTGACGTCGGCGGAATTGGACGAAGAGGGATGGACGTCGGCAAGTCTGAGATTCGCTGTGACTGAAGGGCGACAGGGAACTGCGCCGGTGCAAAAGACCTGCGGGTTCAAGGCGTCCGGATTCGTCGCACTCAGATCCGATTGGCCCGCGCCTCCGGACAATGCCGTTAACGCTTCCTACCTGGCGATGCAGTGCGCGTTTCATTCGAGGGCGCACAAGCATGCGGACGATCTATCGATCGCGTGGTTTGATCATGGCCAGACGATCCTGTGTGACGCTGGACGATACGGCTACCTGGGAAAGAGCGCTGCCGGGTCCGAATTGCGGCGAGATGGGTTTTTCTATTCCGATCCGAATCGCGTTTTCGTCGAATCGACGCGGGCACATTGCACGGTCCAAGTGGATGACAAGAATCATCGGCGCATCGGCGTCGAACCCTTCGGATCCGCGCTTCGTTCATGGGGCGAACAAGAGGGAATTCAATTCGCCATCGGGTCCGTCATATACGACAAGTCAGTGCATCATCGGCGACTTGTCGTCACACGACCTCACGAGTGGCTGCTCGTCGTCGATGACATCGCAGACGACGGCGGGGCGCCACACGATATCCGACAGTGGTTTCAGATGGGCCCGGAGGTCAAGTTCGAGGCGACGCGGGGCCAGTCAGTCGGGTTTCGATTGGCGAACCGGAATCAGCAACTATGGGCGGTTCCCCTTGAATCCGCCATGACACTGACGCCGCCGGTGCGCGGCCAGACCGAACCTCGACTGCAGGGCTGGTGGTCGCCCAGCGCGCTCAAGATGGAGCCTATATGGTCGCTTAACTGGCGAGCCGAAGGCAGCAACGTTCGCGTCGCCGCGTTGTTCGCGTTCGGCGATCAAATGCCGGCGCCGATTGATCCGGATACGCGCGCAGAGCGTGACGTCATATCCTACGGGTGGCGAAGGGGCGATCGAGTCGAAAGAGTCCTTGTCGATCTTCGACACGCAGAACCGGAAGTTACGCACTCGTCGACTCAGATGCCGGCGACATCTCGGCCGGCTGATTAACCATGTCTGGGCAGCAATCGCTGTGTCGGGGATGTTCCGTCCGGATCATGCGTCCTGCGACGGTTGCGCCGGCTTGTGTCGCCGGAGAACGAACGCGATTGCACCCGCGCTGAGACCGACGCCTCGCCAGAATGCCCGCAGGAAACTCATGCCGGCGTATGCAACATACTGAAATTGTCCCGTGCGGCGAATGAGCCGCCACGTCATTGGAACCTGAAAGATCGCCAGCAGGACTGTCGCGGCGACGCAGATCCATCGCCAGCGAGCGACGGCGAGGAGCGGAAGCGTCGCGAGGACGAGCATCGCCAACGGCGGTTGTGCGTGATCGACGAATCCGCTGTAGGAATCGCCCATGGCGTGGCCCTTGTGGCCGACATGCAGGAACAAACGCCAATACCCCTGCTGTCGTTGTGTCCGCAGGTACGAGCGAAGTTTCGTCGGATGGTAGTGTTTGACGCGCGATCCGATTTCAAATCGCAGTTGATAGCCGGCGCTCATGACGCGAAAGGACAACTCGGCGTCCTGGCCTTTGAGAAATCTCTCGTCGAAGCCGCCCACTGTTTCGAGCGCCGCGCGCCTGTAAAGCACGTTAAATGTTGCGAGGAAATTGACGTGCGTACCCATGCGTCGATGGCGTTCGATGATCTCCTCGTGAATCAGGCAGCTCAACAGCGAGTGATCAGTCATCGTGCCGTAGCTGCCGCTGACGCCGCCGACGTTCGCGACCGCCATGTGCGGCAGCAGTCTTGCCAATGCGTCGAGTTCGGCGACGCAATCGGCATCGACGAACCAGACAAGCTGCGATGTGGCGGCGCGCCAACCCAGATTCCGAGCCGCGCCCGGTCCCGTCCCCGTGCCCGGCAGCATCGTGACCGGCATGCCTGCGACGATGGCCGCCGTGCCGTCGGTCGAACCGTCGTCGACGAAGATGATCTCGCGGAGCGTTGCGGGATCGGCGTCCCGTATCGCTATTGCCGCTTCGAGGCATTGCCGGATTGTCGTCGCGCAGTTGCGGCCGGGGATGACGAGGCTGACGGTCGGCGGTTCAATCGTCATGGCTTCTGTTTGACGAGACGCTGAATTTCGCCCGTGGCCCATGCTTCATCCGCGGATTGTCCCAACCGCTTCGCAATCGACGCGATCTCGCGGAACAAGACGACAGAATTCTTGATGACCGCGACGCCATTCTTCAGCGCGGCCAGTGCTTCCTGCGGGCGACCTTGCTTTTCCAGCGACTCGGCCAGCTTGAGCCAGCCGTCCTGAAGATTCGGGAACTTCGCCGTGCACTGTCGAAGCGATTCGGCGGCCTGCGGGTATTGTCCCAACTCCAGGTAGGCGTTGCCTCGATTGAATAGCGCGATCATCGTTTCATTCGGCGGGGGATTGTACTTCAGCGCTTCGTCAAACCAGTGGATGGCCTTCTGGAAATCAGATTGGCGAATATAAGTCAGGCCGATACCGACGCGGGCGCTGGAATGATTCGGCAATGTCTCCAGCGCGTCGGCGTAGGCCGCTCTTGCCAGGTCCAATCTCTCCGGCGGGCCGTTCTGCAACTGCCACAATCGTGAGTAGGTGTTTCCAAGATTGTACTGAGCGCGGGCGCGGAGCGTGCGCTCGTTCGTCGTGCTGCGTTCGGCCGTGGGGATGGCCGTCTTGAAGGCTTCCGCCGCTTGTTCGAGTGCGGCGATGCCATCGGACCGGTTACGCTGGGAAAACAGCATGTTCCCCTTATCCGTATACGCGTTGCCGATCATGATGTGGGCGACGGTGTATCTCGGATTCGACTTGAGGGCATTCTGATAGGCGTCGATCGCCTTGTCATACTCCTTCTTGCGGCTGTAGGCGTTGCCAAGGTTGTACCATCCGTTAACGAACTGCGGGTTGTTCTGGACGGCGAGCACGAGATGGTTGATCGCCTTGTCTATGTTTTTCGGTTTCTCATCGGCGATGTCCAGGTATCGCTTGGCGAGGTTGTTCCGCGCCCGCCAGTTGTCTGGCACTTTGGCAATGTTGTCCTCCCAGAGTTCGGTCGGGTCCTGGTAGAGCGCATTTCGCTGATAGGTCCCGTACGCGAACGCAGCTGCGGGAATCAGACAGACGGCCGCGCAGATCGGGCCCAATGCGGCGCGGAGAGATTCCTTCGTCAGGCGCTGCAGCACGAACCAGAGTCCCGCAACGAACAGCGCGATCACGGCGGCGAGCGACAGATACATGCGATGTTCGTAAATGGGATCGCGAATCGGAATGATGCTGGACGTCGGCGCCAGGATGACGAAGAACCAAACGCCCACGAAGCCGAGCCAGTGTCTCCTGTACAGCCCGAATGCTGTCGCGCCGAGCATCAGGAGCACGAACGCCCCCGGCAGCAGTGATTCACTGAAAAGCTCGCCAAATGTCAGAACATGCGGGTCGACCTTCTCCATCTTGTAGTCGAGCACTTGGTCCGTCGGAAGGGCGGATAACTTCAGGTAGCGCGGGATGACTTTCGCTTCGGTCAACAGGTATTCAAACGGCGACACATAGTACTGATGTTGCTTGTTTGACAGACCGAATCCGACTGTCGCGTTGCGGGCGTTCGGTTTGAAGAGAACACCCTTGACGACGCCGCAAGAAACAAGCACGAGCAGCGAGGCGGCGATGCAGGCGTGGGCGGGCCAGCGCTTGGAAAAGAGTTCGCGCCAGTTCTGCGCCAGGAAAGCTCGATCGAAAATCAGTGCGACGATTGGGACGGTCACCATTACGGCTTTGCTGCCCATGCCCAGGCATGCAGCGATCAGCGTGCAGATCAGCCACGAGATCCTGATCGGCCCGTCCTGCGTTGTCGCGTAGCGCAGCAGGCAGTAGAGCGTCAACAGATAGAACAGGCCCATCATCGATTCGGCGCGCTGGATGATGTACGTCACGCTCTGCGTCTGAAGCGGATGCAACAGCCACAGCATCGCGATGCAGAAGGCAATCCAGTGGGCCGATTCCTTGACGGGATCGGAGAAGGGACCGATCCGGATCGTGCGGCGGACGAGCCCGAAGAGCGTGAGCCCCGCGAGGATGTGAATGATCAGGTTGACGACGTGGTAGCCATATGGATCCGGAAGCTCCCGCACAGTCATTGCGCGCGGGGCCGGGTGCTTCTCGGCCCTGATGTAGTTGTACGTCAGCGTGAGATCGACGACGGGGCGGCGGGCCCCGAGAGCGGAGCGAATCGGATCCTTGACCCGATCGACGGACATCTGCTCGATCCACTTCGTGTCGTCGTAGACGAAATCGCCCTTGAAGCTGTTCGCGTATGCCCTGCTGGTCAGCACGGCGAGAACGAACGCGAGGCCGAGGAGCAGTGGCACTGGGGCGTCAGCGGCGCTCGGGAGATTCAGTTCCTGCGCCTGCTTGCGTCGGGCTTTCTCTTCTCGTCGAATCTGCTTGGATGATTTCGGGGCCATGCCTGTTCGTGCTCGATATCTGCGGCCGATCGATGGTCGGACCGACGCCTCCAGGGCCTGGAGGATCCTCCAGGTCGCGAATATTGTCTCAAAACCCAGGTCCGACTGGTGAACGCTGTGCGTCGCGGACAGCCAATGCACTATACAGCGCATGAGCGCAGGCGTCCCCGGCTCGTGAGGTTGTCCGATAAGAGCGACGCCGCACGAAACTCGACAAATCGGCGAATCGGCCGGCTCGAATGAGGCCGGTCGTGGATTCACGCCTGTCGAGACCTTACGATAGGGTGGGCGCCATCAGCATGCGCCGGTAATCAACATGATTCGCGCAGCCGCCACAACCGAACCGGCAGAAGCCGATGTTGTCTCGTTGCCGTCATCGGTCCGGGACTCGACGTTCGTCGTCGTGCCGGCCTTCAATGAAGGACCGGCCCTGGGGGCGGTGATTCGCGAAATTCGAACCATCATTCCCAATGTCGTCGTCGTAAATGACGGTTCGCGCGACGACACGGGTTCAATCGCTCGCCGATGCGCGACCTACACGCTGACGCATCTGATCAATCGGGGCCAGGGCGCGGCGATTCAGACGGGAATCGACTTCGCGCTATTGAAGGGCGCGGCCTACATCATCACGTTCGACGCCGACGGGCAGCATTGCGTCGAGGACATTCCGAGGCTGTTGCGTCCGATTCTCGATGGGGAATGCGACATCGCCATCGGTTCGCGCTTCCTCGGCGAGGCGACGAATCTCCCGCGAACGCGTCGGCTCGTGCTTCAGGCCGCAGTCCTGTTCACACGGGTCGTCAACGGCGTTCGGCTTACTGACGCACACAATGGGCTGCGCGCGTTCTCTCGACGGGCGGCCGAGAAGATCCACATTCGCCAGGATCGTATGGCGCATGCGAGCGAGATCATCGATCGAATCAAGGAGACGGGCCTGGCGTTCAAGGAGGTGCCGGTGCGGATTCGCTACACGGACTATTCCATGGCCAAGGGGCAGTCATCCCGCGGCGCGTTCCGCATCGTGTTTCATTATCTCGTGGGGAAAATGGTGGATTGATCCATGGGAACGCTGACCTTATTTCAGATTATCGTCGTGGGCGTTCTCGGTATGCTGTTTATCGGCGTCGTCGTGGCGGGCATTCGCGGATGGTCGACGCGTCGCGAGGCTTTTCTGTGGGGCACTCTCTGTTTCGTGGCGGCCGTCGCGACGTTGCGACCGAATCTGACGACGGATCTCGCCAAGATGCTCAGCATCAATCGCGGCGCGGATCTCATTACCTACGTCGCGATCATCATGATGATGATCGGTTTCTGGACGACCTATATGCGTCTGCGGCACCTGCGCCGGGAGTTGACGTCGCTGGTTCGTCATATCGCCATTCTTGAGGCGCATGATGCGTCCTCAAGCGATGCGACAGCCGATCATGCAATGAGCGAAGAACGTGCTTGAGCAAGAACCTCTTGCCGAATCGGACCGCCAGAGGCCCCAGCGTCCTGCGACGGCCAAGAGAGAATCTGGCAATCTTTCAGTCCGCGCGGCGCTGATCAATCGTCGATCACGAAATCTTCAGTAAGATCCGTCGCCTCCATCGCCGCTTCGACGGCCGCCTGGAGCGCATCCTTCTTAAAGTTGATGAATATCGAACCCTGGCCGACCATTGCGGCCGGCGGCGTGTTCAGGTCGTGCAGCATGATGCCGACGATGCCGTGGCGGTCCGGTTTCCCGACGTACGTTCGGATTTCCCAATCGACCCACGGATCCAGGAATGTGGTCTGGCCGATCACGCAGACGAGTACGTCCGATGCGCGGATCTGCGAGGCGATCGCATTGCGGATCGAGGACGACGCCGCGGCATCCGGCGGAAGGGCGATTCTGCCGTCGTAGGCGTCCAGATCGGCCTGCCCGAGCGGGTAGTCGTCGATTCGGTCCGCAATCATGCGGAAGTCGGGCTCGTAGGATAAGAAGAGGGTTCGTGGCATGGTCTTCGTTCGAAGGACGTCCTTCGTTGGGTTCGGGGCGGAGCCGGCGGCAGGCCAAAAACGGCGCAGGCACTCATGGACTGCCGATCATACAATGAAGTGGAACGAATGTCCGAGTATTCGAAAGCCATCTTTGGGGGATCTCGAATGACCCGAACGGCGCCCGTCATTCTCAGTCTGGTCTTCTGTTTCATGCCGCATGCGTTGATTGCGGACGATGACAGCGACGGTGCAAAGCGTCTGCCTGACGATATCGCCGCCCTCGTGGATCGTCTGGATGCGGCCGATTGGCGAACGCGCAACGACGCGATGCTGGCGCTCATGGAAGTCGCCCCCGACTGGCTCGAAGCGCTGCGAATCAAGTCGCAGTCCGGTATCTCGATCGAGGCGGGCCTTCGTCTTCGCCGTGCTGCCGAGGAACTATATTTGTCGAGGCAGATCGGCCCCGCGCCGGCGTGTCTGGGGATTCAGCACACGCAGAGCGTCGAGGCCCGATATGACTCGCGTGTCGCGCCGGGGCTGTTCGCATTAAGAGTCGATATCGTATTCCCCAATACGGCGGCGGCCCGAGCCGGATTGCGTCCGGGGGATCTGATCATCGGGATGAACGGCCGAATCGCGTCGTCCAATGAAGAGTGCAACAGCTTCACCTCCTGGATCTTCAATCAGAAGCCGGGGACGCCGTGCGAGTTCACGGTCCTTCGCAATATCAAGGGACGATCGTTTCGCCCTGCATTCGAGCGAGGAATCGATCGTCGGGGGTTTCGACGTCTGGAAACACGCGTCGTGAGCGGATCTGAAGACGGTCGCCTTGCCGACGCCGCCGTGGGGCTTCTCGTGACGATCAGTCCGTCGAACGACACGCGCCTGGATCTGCAGCCGGGAGATCTGATTGTGGGACTCGATGGGAAAAGACTGCCGGCCGAGAATCCGAAACAGGCGCTGGAGGATTGGACGAATGAAGGCGACGCCTTGAAGGACACGAGCATTCAGGTTCTTCGCGGCGGGCAGCGCGTCAGGCTCAAGGCGACTCTCGGACGTTGGCCGCTTTACCTGGCCGCCGGAAGAAACGGGATTCGCCGCGGGGCCGACCGGGACAGGATCATCGAGCTTTCGTCCGAATTCGAGCAATGGTGGAGACTGCCCGCGTCGCCGGACACGTCCGATGCTCCGCCGCCGCGCGATCCGTCCTTCTTCTGGCAAATGGAGCCATAGGTCCGATCCACGCCTTCCGTTTCGTCGACGGATCCCGTCCGTTCGGAATTATCACAACACAGTTTCCGACGCCCGGCGTTCGACTCTGTCGAATGATCCAGTTTGGATTCGGCGCAGTGCCGGGCAGTGCCGCGAATCTGTCATCGTCGCCTCTGCGCTTGGTCAGCTATCGGAATCCCGCAGACATTGCGCGTGCACATCATGCGCGCTATCGCGCAGCAGTTGCGCGAATCCTGACCGGCGGTTGTCCGGAAAATCCAATTCAGTTGGAGCAAGCGTCCAATAAAGACGGTTGCAGTGCCGCTGAAGTCGGGGCCGGGAATAGTGATGAAGAAATGCTTCAGGGAAGGGGTCGCGACGACTCAAGAGCCGAGGTCTTGCGCGCAGACGCATGCCGATATGGATTATCAGTACTGGTATTCATGATTTCGGACACTTGTCGTGATTTCTGCAACGATTCTGGAAAAACCCTTGCACGTTCGTTTGCCCGGTCATCGGGGGAATCTTATGTTTTGCCTGACGCTCGACGATTTCAGTATTGGGAATGAGGCGAGCGTGAGTCGAGTCTGGTGCGGCGGTCGAAAGACGCAGCCGCGCAAAAGATGCGGCTCGAGGCGGGAGACGCCGGCGTCCGGATGGAAGCAGGCGAAACCCGACACCCTCCGGTGTCTCGGAACATCGGAATCGGCGTCGCCCCTGGAGAGTTGCGACGGCCGCGAACCTCGTTCAACAGACTATGGCGAGTTTGCCAGAGACTGGCCCGGAGCGGCCGAGCTCAAACGAACTCTGATTAGGGACTCGGCGGAAGGGATACCGTCGAGAGTGGTGTCTCCGCGTCACGTCGGCGTGGAGCAAGGGTAAATGTGCCTCGGATCGATCGCATGATGCGGACGAACGCCGGGGCGGAGCAAAGTTGGCCGGTGGGGACTGGCCAGCGGGATAAGGAGCAGAGTTATGAAGAGTGTCACGAATCTCGTTAAGTCGTTCATTCGGGATGAAGAGGGTGCGACGGCGACGGAATACGCGGTCATGCTCGCGTTGATTATCGTCATTTCGCTGGCTGCGATCAGCGCTCTCGGCACCAAGGTTTCGGACATCTTCGTCGATGTCGAAGCCGCCATGCCCGACTAATACGTGAATCTTCGCCGCGCAAGGACTCGCGCGGCTGCCTGAGGCCACGGCTGGCCGTCTTCTTAAGACGTTTCTTGTGTCGGGCAGGTGGGGCGTTGCCCCACCTGCCCGGTCTTCGGATCGAACCCAATGCGCTTCGCAGCGGGGAAACCGAACAGGACGGCTGACTGACTGATGGCGGTTGGAATTGAACATCTAGCGCTTCCGATCCTGGTGCCGGCGATGGCGTATGCCTGCTGGCGGGATTTCCGGGAGCATCGAATTCCGAATCCGCTCTGCGGTCTGATCGTCGTGTCCGGTTTCATCGTTCATGGCGTCCTGCAAGGATGGGCGGGGCTCGAACACAGTTTGTCCGGCGCCGCATGCGGCTTCGGGCTGCTGATCGTGCTCTGGCTGATCCGCGCGATGGGGGCGGGCGACGTCAAGTACATGGCGGGCGTCGGCGCCTGGCTGGGACCGGAGCTGATCTTCTATGGGATCATCGCCGGCATTCTCGTCGGGGGGCTGATTTCCGTCGGAATGATCTTCTATCAACGTACCTGGAGTCGGTTCGCGACGAACATGGGCCTGATGCTCGTCAAGATGAGTTCCGCCAGGACAGCATTTGGTGAGTTTGCGTCGGCAAATCAGTTCAGCGGCGAAGGCAAGGCATCCGTGCCCTATGCCATCCCGTTGACGCTTGGTGTGTGGGGCGTACTTCTCTTTTCTCAGATCGGATGGTGGAAAGTATGGTGAACTGCATCAGACGACATCGTCACTTGCGTCGAGGCGCCGCAGTCGTTGAAACGGCCGTGGTTGCCCCGCTTCTGATTCTCGGCATGCTCGGCATGATGGAAGTCGGCTGGGCCTTCATGCTTCGACAGACTGTCACGCTGGCGGCTCGAGAGGGCGCCCGCGCCGGTTCGCTGCCGGGGGCGACGCTCGCGGATGTTACCAGCGCCGTCGACGCGTCGATGGGCGCGGCGAACCTCGAGGGTTACACGATCGACACGAACATCGCCAACCTCGGCCCCGCGGATCTGGACGTGACTGTCACGGTCAGCATACCGCTGGATCGCGCGACGTTTACAGGAAGCATGATCGGCGGCGGATCGTTCACGATCGGATCAACGACAACGATGCGACGCGAAGGCATCGATGCGGGTCAGGGCGTCGGCGGCGTCGACCCGTAATTCAGCGAATCGCCGGCGGCGTTGCCGGACTGATTGCGGCGGTATCCGCAAGGTCCGGCATCGTGTGCGATTCGAAACTTTGGCCACGTAAGGCGTCATCGCTTGCCCATTGGGGGCAACGGGATTCTGCGAGAGCCGGATCCCGGGCAATCGAAAGGACGAATAGATGAAACCGAAAACACTGATTCCACTGGTCGTCGGCCTCGGCGTCGGCTTCTTCGCCATCAAGATGGGCATCGACATGGTCAAGAAGGCCAAGGGTTCCCAGGAGGAGACGTTCAAAGTCGTCGTCAGCGCGAAGTCGATCGAAGCAGCGCAGCGCATCACTGAGGTGATGCTGACGACGCGTGAATCGTCGAAGAGCCTGATGCCGCGCGACGGCTTCATGGATGTGAGCTCGCTCGTCGGTCGCGTGACGAAGATGCCTGTGGCGCCCGGCGTTCCGATCACAAAGGCGATGCTTGCGCCGCCGGGGTCCGAACCCGGACTCGCCGCGACAATCCCTGCCGGATATCGCGCGGCCAGCGTAAAGGTCACGGAAGAGTCGGCCGTGGCCGGCTTCATCATGCCCAGCAGCCGCGTCGACGTGTACTCGGCCGAGCGCGACCAGGACGGCAAATGCCGGCTGATTCTCTCGGATGTCGAAGTCGGCGCCGTGGGACAGTCCATGTCGCAGATGGGCCCCGACGGCAAGACTGCGAAAGTCTCCAAGTCCGTCACGCTCTTCCTCTTGCCGGAACAGGTTCAGACGCTGAATGCCGCGATGGCGCAGAGCCGCGGGAACATCCGCCTCGCCATGCGCGGTCACGAAGACGATCCGGGCGAATCCAAGCTCGCCGGACTGTTCAAGAAATTAATGTCGGCGCCGACGGTCTCTGATGAGCCGACGCCGGCCCCCACGGTCGCACCGGTCCAAGTGGCTCGCGCTGCGCCCAAACAGACGTATCACGTAGTGGATGTCAGACGCGGCGATGAGCACCAGAAGCTCGTCTTCGAGGAAAACGGAACTGTTCGTACGTTCGACGGCGACAAGCCCCTGCCTCCTCAGTTCGGTGGTCCGGCGTGGACACCGACACAGGGCGGTCCCGAACCGACCGTTAACGAACCTGAATTGGAGTTGCCAGAAGAATGATCCAGAGCGTGGAAGGTCGTGAAACATCAGGGGGCGCGCGACGGCACACCCGTCGGGCGCTCCGCCCATGTCAGGACATGCGTCGAATGCTGAGTGCCGTGGCGGCGGGACTCGCGATGCTCTCGACGATGTCAACACAAACTGCCCGGGCACAACAGCAAGCCTCTGTCTCAACACCGAATCGAATGCCCGTCGTTTCGAATGCCCCCAGGGGGCTGCCGCCCGCGGGATCGACCGGTCAGAACCGGCTCGTCGCCCTCGGACCCGAGGCGACGCCGCTCGGCGGGCAACTGATCATGCCCGCCGCAATGGGGCAGCCGCAGATGCAGCCCGTCGGCTCGCCGACGTCGCCGCAACCCGCGGCGACAATCGCGCCTGCATCGGGCGGGGCGCCGCTGATCCAGTCGATCTCCGTCGAGAACGAATCGGCGCAGCGCGTCAGGGTCAATCGAAATTCGACGGCAGTCATCAGGCTGAGTCGAAGCGTCGATCGCGTCGACGTCGCCGACCCGACGATCGCGGACGTCATGCTTCTGTCGCCGACGCAGATTCTCGTCGCGGGAAAGGCGTTCGGTACGACCCAACTGCTCCTGCAGGAAGGCGACGAACAACGATCGCTGGCGATCGACGTCGAATTGGATCTGACGCTGCTCAAGGCGTTCATCCATCAAACGGCGCCGACGTCCAACGTCGAGATTCGCAGTGTCAACGGCACGCTGTTCATGAACGGCACGGTTCCCGATGCCGCCGTTGCTAAGCAGATCACGGAAGTCGCGTCGCTCGTGCAGGGCGGTGAAGTCCGCACGAATCTGACGATCGCCGGCGTTCAGCAGGCGATGCTTCGCGTCGTCGTGGCGGAAGTGAACAAGAACGCGATTCGACGACTCGGCGTCAACTGGGCCGTCGGCGGAAACGACTTTTCGCGTGACTTCTTCTTCGCGAACAATCTCGGGCAGATGAATCCGACGACGTTCGGAACGAGCGGCCTGGCCGACGTGCGAATGGGGCAGAATACGACGTTCGTGTTGCCCAATCAGAACGGCGCCGGCACCAACATCACGTTCGGTTTTCCGCAGGCGGAATTCCAGATGTTCGTCAACGCGCTGCGTGAAAACAATCTCGCCCGCCTGCTCGCGGAACCGAATCTCGTCGCCATCAGCGGTCAGACCGCGACGTTCCTGGCCGGCGGCGAAGTGCCGATTCCTGTTGCGCAGGGCGGTTCGACGACCGGCGCCGTAACGATCGAGTATCGCGAATTCGGCGTGCGACTCGCATTCACGCCGACGGTTCTCGGCGGTCAGCTCATGCGGCTGCACGTCATGACGGAAGTGAGCGACGCCGTGCCGACCGGCGGCGTTGCCGGCGGATTCCCGCTGTTCACGTTCAATACGCGACGCGTGGAATCGACGATCGAATGCGGAAACGGCCAGACGTTCGCGATTGCAGGGCTCTTGAACGATCAGGTGCGCGGCCTGGCGTCAAAGATTCCCGGCCTCGGCGATTTGCCTGTGCTCGGCACATTGTTCAGCTCGACGGACTATGAGCGGGAATTGACGGAACTCGTCGTGCTCGTCACGCCGCAGTTGGTCGAGCCGCTCGATCCGCATCAGGTTCCGCCGCCGCCGGGCAGTCTGATCACAGAGCCGACGGATGCGCAATTGTTCTTCGAACAGAAGCTCGAAGGGACGCCGAAGGAGCGTCCCGATCATCGTGGCGGCGTGCCGCGCGAGACATTCCCTGCGAAGACCCGTCCCGGAACATCGGGCGAGTGGGCGGCGAACGATCTGGCGATTCGCGGTCCCTGGGGAATGGCTGAATTCGGCGAAAAGTGATCGTCGGCATTCAGCGGCGGTTCATGCTTCGAAGCTGTGGGGTGGCAGGCACATGTGTGCGTGGGCGCGGAACGTTTCGTCGCCCATAGACGTTCGCAAGTGACTCTTCGGCGCCGACTTATCGGAAGACTTGGCGCACGAACGACAAAACAGTGGAGAGGTGAAAGATGCGTCGAAGACAATGCTGCCAATCCGGCAGACGGCATCGTGGATCCGTGATCGTGCAGTCCGTCATATTCGGCGGCACGGTCGCACTCGGAGTCGCCGCGCTCGCCGTCGACACGGGCCTGATGTTCAGTGCGAGACAGGAGTTGCAGAGTGCCGCCGATGCAGCGGCGCTTGCGGCCGCCTCCCAGCTCGGTTCGCGGGAAGATGCCATGACCCGCGCCCGCGCCGAGGCTCAGCGTTACGCCAATGCGAATCGCGTGGCCGGTGAAAGCGCCGATGTAATCGACTCGGACGTCGAATTCGGCCGCGCGGAGCTCGTGGGTGAGAAGTACGAGTTCTTGCCGGGGGCGACGCCGCACGACGCCGTGCGCGTCACGCTTCGTCGCGATCAGTCCGCCGAAGACGGCCCCGTTTCTCTGCTCTTCGCCAAGGTGTTCAACATGCAGTCGGCGCGACTGTCGGCGAGCGCGACGGCGATGCTCGTTCCGCGAGACATCGCCCTCGTGATCGACCTGTCCGCGTCGATGAACGACGACAGCGAATTGCGGCACTGCAAGCGATTCGCGTCGGAACGAACCGGCTACATCGATGGCGTCCAGGTCAATCTCGACGATGTGTGGAGCCATCTGCCTGTGTCGACGGGCCGCGCCGGCATCAAGAACGGCCAGAATCCGTCGGCGCCGGGCGCCTGCACGAGTTCCGACAATCAGCCCGGAACGGGGCCCGGCTCGCCGACAACGGCCAGCGGCTATCTCGGTTCCAGCGGCGGTTCGAGCGGCGGCGAAGTCGGCCCGCGATTCGGTTGGATGACGGGCTTCGGCGACGACATCACGCCGGGGACCTACAGCGCCACGAGCGACGGCGGTCTTTACTACATTCCGAGAAGCAGCACGTGCACCGACGCGGACGTGATCGCGAACCTCACGGAATCCGGTTACACATCCGCCGAACGTTCGGCGCTGCTCAGCGGAAGCGCCGACGGCAATCTGACGACGTATCGTCGTCGTGTCGCCGTGTTGCTCGGTCTCGCCGGCTGGAAGAGCGGCAAGAGCGGCGCCAAGTTCACCGGCAGCGGCGGCAACGGCGACAACGTGGTCGATAGCACTGAGATCACGCAATCGGTCGACTATCCGTTCAACAGCGGCAGCTGGGACGACTTCATCAACTACAACGCGAGTTCCAGCTCGCAGATGGAAGCCACTGTTCCTGATATTCGGTATCGCTACGGTCTGAAGACAGTCGTCAACTACCTGCTTGAAAGCAGACCTTCGCACAGCCAGACGCCCGAGCTGGCCGATACGCCCGAAGAACCCCTGCACTCCGTCAAGAACGCCGTCCAGGTTCTCGTGGACGATCTCGTGGCGAGTCAGACGCAGGATCAGCTGTCGCTCGAAACGTTTGCCCAATACGGCAACCATCGCATCAATCTTGTTACGGCCAGCGAAACCCAGACGCTCGCCGAGGCCTTCCAGTCCATCGCGGACGATCTCTTCGGCTACCAGGCGGGCCACGACACGAGCATCACGAATATCGGCGGCGGTATGGACAAGGCGATTGAGGAGCTCTCGAGCGAACGCGCCCGTTCGGCCGCCAGGAAGTACATCATTCTGCTGACCGACGGAAAGCCGAATGTCGATCAGTACAATCGCAGCGTCGGCAACAATGCGCCGAGCGCCCTGAGCTGGGCCATCGATCGGGCGTCGGCCGCCAAGGAGCAGAACATGACTGTGTTCGCCGTTGGCGTCGGCGGCGACGTGGATGAAAACCTCCTGTCGGAAATGGCGTCGGGCTCCGACAAGTACTTCTTCGCGGACAATCAGCCCGATCCTGAGAACGGCGGGCAACCGATGTACGTCCGACAGCTTCGGCAGATCTTCAGCGACATCGGCGCCAAGCGCCCGGTACGCCTGATCCAGTAAGCGGCCTCGGACCTCATCGACGACATCGAATTCGCATTTGCCCCGGCGCTCCTGAGCGCCGGGGCTTTTTCGTTTCTGGCATTCGGACCGACGCCATGTCGTGCCGTGTGTTTCGGACGCGAGATTATTCGCGTCCGCCAATATTGCGGTCTTGTGTGAACAGGCGTGTCGAGTCGCTCGAGAATATCGGGGTTTGCGCAATTAGACGCCGTCGGCGGTTTCCTTCGATCCGATCTGAATTGTAGGTTTCCAGGTAACGGGATGCTTCGCCCGCCCTTGCGCGGCGCGACAGGCAAGGGTCGTTGTACGCTGATGAGGCGCGGGACCAAGGGATACAGTTCGGAGGGGATAGAAGATGAATCGCACAGGCGTGCTACGCAAGCGGCGGATTCGCCGCGGATCCGTCATCGTTCAGTCCGTCATATTCGGCGGAACCGTCGCAGTCGGTGTCGCCGCGTTGGCGGTTGATACCGGTCTGATGTTCAGTGCGAAGCAGGAACTGCAGAGCGCGGCGGACGCCGCGGCGCTCGCGGCGGCTTCGCAGCTCGGTCAGACGGGCGATGCCTTCGCGCTCGCCACGGCCGAAGCCCAGAAGTATGCGAACGCGAACAAAGTCGCGGGCGAATCCTCGGACGTGCTCGACGCCGATGTCGTTTTCGGACACGCCGTCCTTAACGGCAGCAAGTTCGATTTCGAACCCAACGTCGAGCCGTATGACGCCGTGAAAGTGACTGTGCGTCGCGATCAATCGGCGAAGGACGGCCCGCTTTCACTTCTGTTCGCGAAGACGTTCGGTAAGAACACGGCCGACATCAGCGCGAGCGCCGTGGCGATGCTCGTTCCGCGAGACATCTCACTCGTGATCGACTTGTCGGGTTCGATGAACGACGACAGTGAATTGCGCCATTACAAGCGATTCGCGTCGGAAAAGAGCGGGTACATCGACGGCGTGCAGATCAATCTCAAGAAGATCTGGACGGCGCTGCCCATCGAGAAAGGAAACGCCGGCGTTGGAAACGGTATCGATCCGCCTCCGCCGGGACAGCCCAACAACGAAAACGACCAGCCGGGAACCGGCCCGGGTTCGCCTGCGAACGCGGGTGGAAATCCTGATCCGGGCGCCGAAGGCGCGGCGGGTGGCGGCGGCGGCGAAGCCGGGCCGCGATGGGGTTGGATGACGGCCTGGGGTGACGAAATCACGCTTGGTGAGTATGACGCCAGCGATGACTGGGGCCTCTACTACGTCCGCAAGGGGTCGTCGACATCGGATTCAGACGTGATCGAGAACCTGACGGAAGCCGGGTACTCGTCCGCGGAACGATCGGCGTTGCTGAGCAGTCAATATGACGGCAACACAACGTATTATCGAAATCGCGTGAAAGTTCTCTTGGGCCTGGCCGGCTGGCGAAGCAAGAAATCCGGCAGCAAGTACAACGGCGGCCCGGGCGACGGCGACAATCGCGTCGACTCCAATGAGCTCTGGCAGGAAGTCGATTGGCCGTTCGCCGACGGAAGCTGGAACGAGTACATCGACTACGTGGCCAGCAGCAGTACGCAGATGGAAGCCACGGACAGCGAATTGCGATATCGATTCGGTCTCAAGACGATGACCAATTACCTCCTTGAGTCCCTGGCGAACAAGAACGACTGCCCGGAACTTCAGGATGCGCCGGAGGAACCGCTCTTCTCGGCGAAGAACGCGGTTCAGGTCATGATCGACGAGATCATCGCACTGGAGACGCAGGACCACGTGTCGCTGGAGACGTTCGGTCAGTACGGTATCCATCGCGTCGATCTGACGATCCCTGAGGGGAACGAGAACCTTGCGGACCTGTTGCAGACGATTCCGTCCACGATGTACGGTTTCCAGGCCGGCCACGACACGAGCATCACGAACATCGGCGGCGGCATGGACAAGGCGATCGACGAACTGACGAGCGATCGAGCGCGATCGGCCGCGTCGAAGGTTATCGTCCTGTTGACCGACGGAAAGCCCAATGTGAATTCCAACAACCAGAGTGTCGGCAACAACCATCCGTCGGCGCTCGGTTGGGCGCAGGATCGGGCCGACGCGGCGAAGGAAATGCACATGACGGTGTTTACGGTCGGCGTCGGCGGCGACGTGGACGACGATCTGCTCACCAACATGGCGTCGTCCCCGGACAATTACTACTACGCAGATAATGCGCCTGATCCCGATAACGAAGGTCAGCCGCTGTATATCAATCAGCTCAAACAGATCTTCCAGACGCTCGGCGGGAAGCGACCTGTGCGGCTGATTCAGTAAAATCGGACCTTAATCGACCGAACGGGGGTCGTAGCGAACTGAAGCGGTTTGCTACGGCCCCCGATATTGTTTAGGCGAGTCGGTACTCGCCGAGCAGGCGGAGGCACGCTCCTCGCGGGAAGGGGCCGCATTCAGACAAATGGCGCAGACGGTTCGTACCATCGTGTTCACGGCCAACGAGGCCCAGGCTCCGGAACTGCGCCGGACGCTGACGTCACTTCCACAGGTTCGAATTGTCGCTGAGCTCGATGAGCCCAGCCTGCTCTCCCACGCCGTCGCCCAGTTTCCCTGCGATCTATTGATTGTCGATCTCGATCCCAGCGCTCCGGTCGTCATCGAATGCGTGCGGCAGCTGCGCGACACGTCGCCCAATCTTGCGGTGTTCGCGCTGAGCAAGGAGACGGCGGGCGATCTCGTCCTCAAGGCGATGAAAGCCGGGATTCGCGAGTACTTCGTCAAGCCGCTCAATCTCGAAGAGCTCGAACAGGCCATCGCCAAGATCACATCCACTTCCGATACCGCGAAAGAGCCGGGCAAGCTGATTTCGATGATGGGATCGGCCGGCGGCGTCGGCTCGACGACGATCGCCACGAACCTCGCGGTCGAACTCGCCGATCTCGCGGGCGCTGACAAGCAGGTCGTCGTCGTCGATCTCGATTTCCGGTTCGGCCACGTCGCCACGCTGCTCGACGTGCAGGGGCAGTACACGGTTGCGGATCTCTGTTCGACGCAGGAAGAACTCGATCTCGAAATCGTTCAAAAGGCGTTGATCCGCCACGATTCGGGCGTTTACGTGTTGCGCCGGCCGCACTCATTCGCCCAGGCGGAGATGATTACGGCCGCCCACTGCGCCAACGTGCTGTCGACGTTGCAGGATATGTGCGCCTATGTCGTGGTCGACGGACCGACGCGGCACGACCCGGGCGGCCGAAGCGTCCTCGACGCTGCGGACATCAACTTCATGGTTCTGCAATTGCTCGTCACGAGCGTCCGAAACACGGATCGAATGGTCCAGGAACTCGGGACGCAGGGATTCAACACGTCCCGCATCGAATTCCTCTGCAATCGCCTCGGTCGCGAAAGCGGTCATCTGGAGGTCGAACAGGTCGAGTCGATTCTCGATCGGAAGATGTACGCCGCGATTTCGGACGATTGGAAGAATGTCAGCGCGAGCGTCAACATCGGTCAGCCGCTCAAGTCCTACAACGACAAGGCCCGCGTCCGTCAGGAGATTCGAGAGCTCGCCCTGCGAATTCACGATCCGAAGGCGGCCGAGCAGATGGCGTCGCAGCGGGGCGGCCTGATGAGTCGCCTGTTCGGCGGCAAGGGCGGCGCGGGCGACGCGGCGCGAGAGCCTGTCGCGCAGTAGTCGCAATTCGCACCTTTCGCATGTAACGGCGTCGTCGCTCAACGACTGATAAGTAGTCCCGTCCTTATCACCGACCCGTCGGCGGCCATATTCGCCGGACACGCCGCGGTTTTACAGCCAAACCACGGACGGTTTCCGGCCGATGTTGCGCGATAGCGGGCTCGCGCGCCGAATTCGGCGAGCGACCTGTAATGCGCGTCGTCGTATGCGACGCGTATCGTATTTTTGTCTCGGCAGGCAGTCCGAAGAGGCAGCACGGCCGGTACGCGACTTGACCGCAGGGCGCGGCGCGTCTCCGTCCGCTCGTCGGCACAATCATCGGAGATGAAACTGAATGTTCGGGCGATCGAAGATCCCGACGCTGAAGGTTCCGAAGCAACCCGCTCCGGAAGCGCAGCCTCAGGCGGCGGAAACATCGAGTGGCGAAAGTGCCGGCGCGCCGAAACTTCCGGCGAGCGCCAAGGCGGCGGCGGGCGCCAACAACAAGAAGAAGGATCGCTCGGACGAGTTCTACGAACTCAAGACGCGCGTTCATAAGAAACTCGTCGAGACCCTTGACCTTGCGGAAATCGGCAAACGCAACAGCGACGACATCAAGGAGGAAGTGCGCCAGATCATCGCCAAGCTCTGCGATGACGAGGACGTGCTTCTGAACTTCAACGAGAAGCAGCAGATCGTCACGGAGATTCTCAACGAGACGTTCGGACTCGGTCCGCTCGAGGCGATTCTGACCGACCCGCATGTGAGCGACATTCTGATCAACGGACCCAAGCAAGTGTACGTCGAGCGGAAGGGCCGTCTGGAAAAGTCGACGTGCGTATTCAAAGACGACGCACACCTCATGCACGTCATTGACAAGATTGTCTCCAGCGTCGGCCGACGTTGCGACGAAGTCTCGCCGATGGTCGACGCCCGTCTGAAGGACGGCTCCCGCGTCAACGCGATCATCCCTCCCCTGGCGATCGACGGCGCCTCGATGTCGATTCGCCGATTCGGAACGGATCCGATCACGTGGGACGACTACATTCGATACAACTCCGTCACCAAGGAAATGTGCGATTTCCTCAAGGCCTGCGTCCTCAGCCACATGAACATCATCGTGGTCGGCGGTACGGGTTCAGGTAAGACGACGTTGCTCAACAACCTGTCGTCATTCATTCCCGATACCGAGCGCATCGTCACGATTGAGGACTCGGCGGAACTGCAGCTACGACAGCCGCACATCGTCCGACTCGAAACGCGCCCGCCGAACATCGAAGGCAAGGGCCAGGTCGCGATCCGGGACCTTCTGATCAACTCCCTGCGTATGCGACCAGATCGGATCGTCGTCGGTGAGTGCCGCGGCGCCGAAACGCTCGACATGTTGCAGGCGATGAATACAGGTCACGACGGATCGTTGACGACGATTCACGCGAACAGCGTGCGCGACGCCGTTCAACGCGTCGAGACGATGGTCATGATGGCCGGATTCGATCTTCCGATCCGCGCTATCCGCAACCAGTTCGCCAGCGCCGTGCACCTGCTCATCAACGCAAACCGTCTGACGGGCGGACCGCGCAAAGTCATGTCCATCGCCGAAGTGCAGGGCATGGAAGGTGAGGCGGTCACGATTCAGGAAATATTCAAATTCGAACAACTTGGCATCGATGCGACGGGCAAGGCCTACGGACAGTTCATCGCAACTGGCCTGCGGCCGGGCTTCCTCGATCGGCTCAAGTACTCCGGCGTGGAAATGGATCCGGCCTTGTTTGAACGACGGGTCCTCTCTCGCGATCCGGTCGGCGCGTAGCGTCGCATAACAGAGGCAAAGGGCGGCAACTGTCATGATGATGGAGCTAATCGCGGAAGGCAGCACGTTGACGCAAGTGGGCATGGTCGCATTGCCGCTTGTCGGATCCGTACTGCTTACGTATGCGGTATTCAGCCTTGTGAAGGACCTTCGAAAGGTCGAGACTCGCAGAGTCTCGGATCGCCTTCGCGAAAACGAAGGCGGCATGACCGATCAGAGCGTTGAGAAGGCCACGCGGGCATCAATTCTGCGCCAGAAACACGAAGCCGAAAGCGCCATCGCCGCCGCCATGGCGAAGATGAGCGTGATCGCTGCGCTGCAGCGTATGCTCGACCAGGCGAATTTGCCCTGGTCGGCGTCGAGGACGTTGATTCATCTCATCGGCTTGTCGGCCGTCGCGTTTATCGTGACGAACTTCATGAAGCTCGATATGTGGGTCAGCATTTCCCTCGGCGTGGGCCTCCTCGTACTGCCGCTCGTCGCGATCTTCATCCGGCGGAAGATGCGGCTCAACAAGTTTCTCAATCAGCTTCCTGACGTTTTCGAATTGATGAGCCAGGCGCTTCGCGCAGGGCATTCTCTGCCCAATGCGATTCTCCTGATCAGCCAGCAGCTGCCCGATCCGGTCCGATCGGAGTTCGCCCGCGTCTTCCACGAGCAGAACCTCGGCATCAAGGTCGAAGATGCACTGCGGAGCATGGCGAAACGCATTGGCATGATGGACGTCAGCTTCTTCGTGACGGCCGTGTGCATTCAGAGACAGACCGGCGGCGATCTGGCGGAGGTGCTCGACAACATTTCGGGCGTCATCCGCGAGCGTATCAAGCTGTTCGGCATGGTCAAAGCCCTGACGGCGGAAGGGCGACTTTCCGGATGGGTTCTTCTCGCACTGCCGATGGTCGTGTTTGTTCTGGAACTCGTCGTCAATCCGAATTACGCCAATGCGCTGCTCGATACCGAAATGGGCAACTACATGCTCATTGCCGGTGCGATCATGCAGATTCTCGGCCTCGCGATGATTCAGAAGATTGTCAACATCAAGGTGTAGCAACACTGCACCTTCAACGGGGCTTGCCGGCGATTGTCGAGTTGGTTCCGGAACCGCGCAAGGAGAACAGGTCATGCAAGATGTCATTATGCTGGGCGGGATGGTCGTCGTCGCCGTGACGATGATCATGTACTCCCTCATCGGTGGCAGAAAAGACGCCACGGACATCGTCCGCCGTCGCTCCGCCGGTCTCGCCAAGGAAGCCGATCCGAAGGCGATTCAGGAGAAGGCTCGCAAGCGCGCGTCGCAATCCGTCTGGGAAAAGGCGGCGCCGCTTCTGTCGCGGCCCGTCATGCCCAAGAACGCCGAGGAGCAGTCGACCCTGCGATCGAAGCTGGCCCGCGCCGGATTCCGAAAAGACTCCGCTCCGACGCTGTTCCTCGCCAGCAAGACGGTCCTCGCCGTCGTCGGCGGCGGGCTCGCGGCCATGTACGGCCTGAACGTGGAAGCGGAAATGGCGATGATCGCCGGTTACGTCGCTTTCGGACTCGGCGCCGGGTTCATGGCCCCCAACCTATGGCTCAACATGTCGATCGGCAAACGCGCCGAGTCGATTCGAAACGGACTGCCCGACTCGCTTGACCTCATGGTCGTCGGCGTCGAGGCCGGTCTCGGTCTGGATGCCGCGCTGTTGCGCGTGTCCGACGAAATGGCGAATGTGTATCCGGCATTGGCCGAGGAATTCCAGATCGCGACCGTCGAGACCCAGATGGGTGTCACGCGCTCCGAAGCGCTGATGAAGATGGCGGACCGATCGGCCGTCGAGGAAATGAAAGCGCTCGTCGCCACGATTTCGCAGGCGGAGAAACTTGGTACGAGCGTGGCCAAGGCGCTTCGAACGCAGGCCGAATCGCTGCGCGTCAAGCGACGTCAAAAAGCCGAGGAACGCGCTCAGAAGACCGCGGTCAAGCTGCTGATTCCGCTCGTGCTGTTCATCTTCCCGACGATATTCATCGTGCTGGCCGGCCCCGCGGCGTTGCACCTGATGGAGACGTTTGATTCCGGCGCGTTGTCGAATTGACCGATCACGGCGTTGCGAAAGCGATGGCAGCGTAAGTTAATGCAAAATGAAGCAGATGCGGACTGTGCTGATCGTCCGTTAGTTTATTGCTCGCACTCAGTTGCGCTGAACCAGACGAGAGATTGCGCCGAAAACGGTGCAATTCTGATTGACGCGGCCGCCCGCTGATTTGTAGCATCGACATTTCATGTCCTCGCGCAGGAGTTTCCACGACATGATGACGAAACGACGACTTGCCGTAGGCATGCTGGGCCTGCTCGTATTCGGCACGGGCATGATGAGCGAGCAGTGCCAGCAGAATCCCTCGCTGGAAGGACTGGCCGGTCTCTGGACGCTGGAACGCGGCGCTACGAGCGTTCGCGTCACGTTCAGCGTCAACAACGGCGGTGAAGTGACGGAAAATTCGGCATCGAGCGATTTGCAGCCGCTCGATCCGAATGACTTCCCCGAGCAACTCGCGGATCTGATCGCACAATGGAACGCGGGGCTGGATGACGTGAACGCCGCGCTTGACGAGGCGCTGCCGGATGTCGTCGGCGTCGAGTTCCCGCAGTTCGGCGTTATGCGGATCTTCGATCCGAATGACACGACGATGGCGGGCCAGGGCCTGATCAACAGCCAGACGCTGGCATATGGATTCGTCGGCGATCTTTCCGGTGCAGGCGCCGGCGATGAGCAGGGCGGTGGGGGCGTCTTGCAGGCATCGTCGATCGCCGGCAGTTTCGACGCCATGGCCCTGACGACGACGGGCGAGATTGCGCGAACACTGCTCGTTTCGCTCCAGAACAACACGAACAACAGCGGTCTGACGTTTACAGCGCAGATCGCCATCGCTTACACCGGCCAGCGAACGGGCGACCTGCCCGAGGACACGGGCGGGAATTCCAACGCGAATGACAACTCGTCGGACAATTCGAATACGAACGACAACGGCGGCTGACGCTCAGCGAACGCCGTAACGTCATAGAGATGCGGCCGCGTTCAACGGAACGCGGCCGTTTTTTTTTGTCAATGCGCGACCTCCGCGGACGGCAAGCGTCAGAAGTTCGCCAGGACGATTGCGAAGACAATAATGGCGAGCGGCGAGATCAGGATGATGAGCCAGTAGACGGACTCATTCAGTCGTTCCCGATGCCGCTTCGGGACCAGCGGGTTGCGACGCCATCGAAGCACCTGAATCAGCAAGATCAGGGCGAGGAGGCCGCAGATCGGGCAGAGCAACACGATCGAGATTGCAACGATCGGAGGCAGCCGGCCGAACGTATCCGTCAGATAGCAGTAAACCACGGCGCTGAGCGATAGCAGCGTCAGCACGTCGAGCGGTCGTCGCCATCGTTGCACGCGACGCAGCACTTGATTGGTCCGTTTCGAGGCGAGCATCATCGCTTCCAGGGAATCGAAGGCGAGTCCGCATTCCGGGCAGCACGGCGTCGATTGTCCGCGCAGGTCGTATTCGCACTCCGGGCAGGGAATGGCGCCGAACTCGACATAGGGCGACTCGCTCATGGAACCACCTCCGGCCGGCGCGCCACGATGGACGCGACGAACCTCCTTGGCGCTGCCAGCGATTCAGAATGATGCACTTGTTGCCATGAGTCAAAAAACGATGGCAACTCGTTTGGCAACAGCAGGTGTGCGTCTTTGCGCGGTTTGCCGAACCGTTCCCGCTGTTCAAGTGTAAACGTCTCATACACGACGAAGCCGCCGGGGCGGATCGCGTCGGCGATCGCCGACATGAGCGGCCTGTGCAGGAAGTTGAAACACGCGATCACGTCGAACGATTCGGGCGCCAGCACCCGATCAACTTCGACGTCCACCTGGCGCGTCGCCACGCTGACGCCGGCGCTCGCCGCCAGTGAACGGCATCGATCCAGCGCCTCTTCGTAACGATCCCATGCCTCGACGCGGAGCCCGGCTTCCGCCATGGCGACGGCGTCGCGACCGGATCCACACGCGAGGTCCAGCGCGCATCGGCCCTCCAATGATGTCCAGGCCGAGCGCATCGCGGGCAAGGCGACATCGGTCAGCAACCGATGCGGACGCCAAAGCCTTTTCGTTCCTGGACCGCTCACGGTGCAGTAACGTGCGATCCAATCCGGACCTGACGCCGTGGAAATCTGCTGCCGACCTCGCGCCCGAAGTCGCGATGCCGCCCAGCGAGCCCGAACCTGACAGGCATCAATGATGAGTAACGGCTCGTGGGGCGAGGGCAACTCGTGCGTTCGGTCGACGAGGAATTCAAGCGGAATGTTAACGGCGTCGGGATGGTGCAAAGCCGCAAATTCCGGGGCTGGCCGAACGTCCAGAATGGCGATACCCTTCAGGTCGTCGGGGGGACTTGCTGGCGTGTCTTGTTCCAACCGTCGAGCCCTCCACACGTTACGTCGCGGCGAACCGATAATGGCCGACTGGTGGATTTCCGCTGTCGGTCGGCGTTAAATTGAACATCTGCGCCGCGTGGCGTTCGATCTGACGCTCGCACTGTCAAACGACGCCGAGGAAGCATGTCTGTCGCCATACTTCATATATCCGGGCCACAAAACGCTGGAAAGACGGCGACGGCTATCGGCTTCGCCGAATTCCGCGGCAAGCGTCCAACCTATTATCTGCGCCTTGATACGGAACGCGAAGGCGTGCCGGCCCTGCGTCTGAGCCAGCCGCTGCCTGTCGTCGTTGAGCCGCGACGCCTCGTGACCAGGCCGGGCGTCGTTTTCGAGACCCTTGCAGCGGCGGTCGGCGAAATTGCGCAACAGGATGCCGACGCCACAGTGATCGTCGAAACGGACAATGAGCCGTGTTTTCGCCACGCCTATCCCTGGCATGCCCGCGTTTTCTGCCTTCCGCCGGTGTCGGAGCCTCGCGTCGTCTTTCGAACGCGCGACCAGATCGCCAAGGCCGTCAAGGAGTTGATGGAGGACACGCGGAGTTTTGCGGCGGAGATGTTTGGTCTCGAACATGGTCCGGGCGATTCTTCCATGCTGCCGGCAGTCGAATCGAAGCAGATCCTGGAGGCGGATACGACGGAACTGCTTGAAGAGTTCCTCGCTTCTGAAGTCGGCAGCGACATTACGTTCCGCATGAGGCTGCATACGGATTATTACGCTATCATGGACAGCGACGTATTGGTGCTGAGCGAGTCGAGCGGCGCATGGAACGGCCCTGCAGCCGAAACGGCCGGTATGCTCAGGCAACTGCTGGAAATGTCGCGCGCCCGGCTGGGGCGCAACGTGATCCCCGTGCGATGCAATCCCAACAATGCCCAGAGTGAACCGTTCCGGGCATGCATCGCGTTGATTGACAAAGCCGTCGAAGCGGGGCGGCAAGACGCACTATGAACGAAAACGAACTCATCGATCTCGCCCTTAATCAACCTCTCGCGGCCGACGAATTCAAGCCCGTCGATCTTCACATCGATCGCAGGGCCGGTCTCACAATCGAATGGAAGGACGGCAAGACGAGCCGCTTCGATCTGGGGTACCTTCGCAAGATGTGCCCTTGCGCCCAATGTCGCGTCGAACGCGAAAAACCCATGGCCGCGAAGAAGCCGGCCGCCGTCGGCACGTCGCTGACCGTGCTGCCATCGAATATCGACAAAGCCACGACGTTCGACGACGCCAAGCTCGTCGGCAACTATGCCATCAGTATTGTCTGGGGCGACGGTCATAAGACCGGCATCTACGACTTTCGGTATCTCCGCCTCATCTGCCCGACCCACGGCGACAGCACCATCGGCAAGTAGCTGCGAGGAGAGGGATCGAGGATTCGAGGGATCAAGGGGTCCAGTGCGTAGGTCGGGTCATCGACCCGACAAGATGGGCGTAGCTCGAGTCATCGACCCGACTTGGAACTGACAACGCGTTCACCGCCGGGTGCCATGCCGACCCCCAAGGTCGGCATGATGAGTGACGCAGCTCTCAACCTGTCTCAGAACGCACGGATACGCGTCCACCGCCAACTCCCCATATAATCCCGCCAATGGACGAATCCCGACTCCGAAAGCTCATCGACGACATTGCGGCGGGGCATGTGAAACCCGACGACGCGATGTCGGCGCTGCGAACGCTTCCTTTTGAATCGTTGCCGTTCGCGACGCTCGATCACCATCGTTCCCTTCGCTGCGACTTCCCCGAAGTGATCTACGCCGAGGGCAAGACCCCCGATCAGGTCGCCGACATCTTTGAACGCATGGCCGAACGCGGCGATCGCATTCTGGCGACGCGTGTAAACAAGCAGCACGCCGAGGCCGTCCGCCTGCGCCTCCCCGATGCTGACTACCACGAGACTGGCCGATGCCTCTCGCTGAAGCGCACTGAATCGCCGAGATCCAAGGGCGTCATCGCCATCGTCGCCGCCGGTACGTCGGACCTGCCCGTGCTGGAAGAAGCGCGTATCGTCTGCGACATGATGGACCAGACGACCGACGTCATCGTCGATGTCGGTGTAGCGGGAGTCCATCGCATCCTGGCGCAGTCGCATCGGCTACACGCCGCGCGCGTCGTCATCGTGATCGCCGGTATGGATGGCGCATTGCCGAGCGTCGTCGGCGGCCTCGTCAGCGCGCCCGTCGTCGCCGTCCCGACGAGCGTCGGCTATGGCGCGAGCTTCAACGGCGTCGGTCCATTGCTGACGATGCTGAACGCCTGTGCGCCGGGCGTCAGCGTCGTGAACATCGACAACGGCTTCGGCGCGGGATACGTGGCGTCGATGATCAATCGCATCGGCGAGTAGGTCCGGCTTTCGCCCCGACATCGCGTAGGTCGGGTCATCGACAGCGACAGCGGCATTGTTAGCAAGCGAGCAGTCCGTGGCGAAAAAGAAAACAAAGCGCAAAACTCAATCCGCATCCACAAACAGGAATCTCGACGCGACGCCGCGCGCCGTCACCCAAATACCGAAACTCCCGCCGCGCGAATCGAATGCCCATAAAGGCAACTTCGGTCGCGTCCTCGTCATCGGCGGTTCGCGCGGGATGATCGGCGCGCCGGCGCTGGCGGCCAACGCCGCGCTCCGCAGCGGCGCGGGGCTCGTTACGATCGCCTGCCCCGAATCTATCTACCAGAGCGTCGCCGTGCTCTGCCCATGCGCGACGACGATTCCATTGCCCGAATTGCCCAACGGGCAGATCGATCCGAAGCGGGCGATTCAGGCGATTGACGGTTCGCGAATGCTCGGCCATCCCGCCAAACCGGATGTCATTGCAGCGGGACCGGGCCTTGGGCGCGGCAACGTGCGATTCGATCAGGCGTGGCGTGCCCTGATACATGAGTTCGCCTGCAACCGGCGCATCCCGATCGTCCTCGACGCCGACGGTCTCAACGCGATGCCGACGCTGGACCTGACCGGAGACAAGCCGACGGAGTTTGACTGGTCCAACCTGGTGCTAACGCCGCATCCGGGCGAAATGGCGAGGCTATGCAATACGACGGCGGCCGATGTGCAGTCGCGTCGAAAGGAAATCGTCTGCGCCGCCGCGCGCGTGGCGAACGCACCCGCTCAAACCCAGGCCGCGTCCATCTCGCAGATTGATGCGGAGGTCGACATCAAGCGAGAACAGGAATCAGGTCCAAGAGCAGGCAGAACCCAGGCCGCTTCACCGAGCCTCAACGCCGCCTGCACGATTCTATTGAAAGGCGCCGGCACGCTCGTTTGCGACGGTTCGCGCATCTTCACGAACAAGACGGGCAATCCCGGCATGGCGACGGGCGGCAGCGGCGACGTGCTGACGGGCATCATCGCAGCGCTGGTCGGCCAAGGCATGACGCCGTTTGACGCAGCCGTGCTCGGCGCGCATGTGCACGGCCTGGCGGGCGATTTGACGGCGCGCGTGACAACGCAGACGTGCCTGATCGCGACGGATCTGATCCAGACGCTGCCGCGAGCGTTCGGATAGGGATTTAAGATCTCAGATTTGAAATTTGAGATGCGTAGGTCGGGTCATCGACCCGACAGGCGGGTGATCAACGTCGTCGTCGCCGCAGGTGCAGCGGGGCGGCGACAAGCAGCATCAGGGTGGCCGTCGGTTCGGGGATGGGCGCAATCGCGACGTGTAGGAACCCGTCGGCATGAGAAAGGCTCGATGAGTTGCCGGTGAAGCTTCTTGATTCAAGGTCGTAGGTAATAACGTATGTTCTGTTGGCGGCAAGCGTCGTCGGGTCGGAATGGTAAGTGATCTGACCGATCGCCGGGTTCACGATCGAATTGCGAATTATGGAATTCCTGAAGATCGCGACGATCGGATCATATTCGCAAAGTCCAAACTCGACGCGCGACGTGCGCGTGCCGCTGCCCATGGCATAGTTGTATTCGCTTGCGATGTCGAGTGTCGATTCGACGCTCGGCCGGAGGAAGATGTTGCCGGATGAACGGCATTTGACATTGTCGCCGCCCTGGCAGACGTGCTCGGAAACAAGCATGAACTCAAAGAGGCCGTCAGATGTCCAGGAAACATCGTATACCGATTGCGCAGAAGAGTTGCCCAACATTCCCTGTTGCATCGCGTGCCAGTTGTTCATTGGATCAAAGTTCAATTGGCCCGCATAGTCACTCCCAATATTTACAATGGTCTCAAGTGTCCACTCGAGCACGTTGATTTCCGCACCGCTCGCAGCAATTGGCCAAGTGACATAGGTCAACAAGCAAAGCAGGCTGAGCGATCGAATCGACACGATCTCATCTCCGGCGAGCATGCACCCAATTCCGCAGTCGCCTGGCGTTCCGCACGTTCGATGGCGGGCGAATCAGCACCGGCTGGGTGGTATGGCACTCAATCATTTTATCACATGTGTTATAGGAATTCGCGGTCCGGTGCTCGGGCGCAGGGCAAATAGCAGAAATTCCCCAACCTTTCCATTCGGAAAGGATGGGGCACCCGACCCAAATGCCTACTTCTGCCGCTTCACCATCTCATTAATCCAGATCGGTGCAAACGGCGACGTGCAGCCCTTCGAAACGGGATAGTCTCGATAGATGCCCAGCGACTCACCGATCGCGAGCGCCCGCTTGCGATGCTTCGCATGGTTGATGCCGATTTCCGCGAGGCATGCGTTCATCGTCCACTGCACTTCCGGTGGGGCGCTCGCCATGTCGACTTCGATGCGATCCAGCAGGGCTTTCAAATCGAGGCCTTTCGCATTTTTCGCGACGCGGCCCGCCGTCAGCGCCCAACCCGCGCGGGCGGCCCACTTGTCGTCGTCGGCCATCCATTTCTCGCGAAGCGTCTCCTTGTCGGGATGAGTCTTGATGACGTAAGACATCAGCCAGTCCGCGACGTAGGCGAACGTGAGTGAGCGGACCATCGCGTCGATCTCGTCCGCCGACAGCTCCTTGGGATTCATCACGAGGACGGCGACCATTCGCGCCTCGATGTTCTCCGTCTTCCAGAGCTCCAGCGCCAACGCGTGATTCGTCTTGAGCTTCTTCGCAATTGCCCGGATATCACCCATCTTGACGCCGAATTGGTTCGCGCCGGCGCCCGCCTTCGTGTTGTGCTTGCGCCGAGCGTCGTCGCCGAGTGACTTGAGCTGCTTGAGGATTTCTTTTGCTGTCATGGGCGCAGATTGTAGCGTGGACGGGGCGAAAGGGGATCCCACACAGATGCAGCGTACCAATCGATTCTCGCCGAGCGCCGCCGCCACTTTCGCCCGCGTTCGAGGGCGAACGCGAGCGAAGCGATCACACGAATCCTGTGGTGTGTCATGGCCCCGTTCAGGGGCCGAAAGTTTGTAGCCCCGGGTGGAGCAACGATCGCAAAGCGATCATTGCGCAACCCGGGGAAATGAAGTTCAGAGAGAAATCCCGCCCCGAATCGGGGCGGCAGTGCGCCGGCATATCGCACGCATATCGAATGAACCGAATGTCAATCCGGCGGCACATCGGCTCGATTTGAATCGCCGGACGCCTGTGGACTCTCGCCCCCGTTCGGGGGCTAATTGCACGAAAACAACGCCGCTTACCCCGTGTTGCGCTTCGACCGCGTTCGCGGTCTTCGCTCCACACGGGGCTACAAACTCCCGCCCCCAATCGGGGGCGAACTGAAGAAAGCACCTTCTCCATCCCGGCGATGATTGCGGAGTCTTTGCACCCCCATGACACGGCCGGATCGTCGAACTCCAATCAGTGCATCTGCGCTCAACGGAACACATATCGCTCGTCGAACGGTATCTCATGCGCCCGGAGAAACGCGAGATACTCCTCCTCAAACGAGCGGACGCGATGATGCTCATTCTGGTTATTGATATACGCCTTGACATCATTCTCAGCCGACTTGCTGACGCTGAAGGCGCCGTAACCTTCCTGCCATGCGAATGTCGCCATGCCGGGGAACGTTTCGTGGATCCATACCGAGGAACTCGCCTTGACGTTGCGCATCAGGTCGGCAAATGACCGGTCCGTTCGCCAACGAATCAGTAGATGAATGTGATCGTGCATGCTGCCGGCGGCGCAGAGGACGCCTTTCTCGTTGCGGATGATGCCGCCGATGTATTCGTGGAGCCGGCCTTCCATCGCCAGATCGATCAGCGGCACCCGGTCCTTCGTGGCAAATACGACGTGGATTAAGAGTTGTGAGAAAGTGTGGGCCATCGTCAAACCTCCCGCGAGCATCGTGATTGCGTTGGCAAGGCTGTGCAACGGTCATTGCGTCATGGAGTGCCATATCTGACCAAGGCACCGACCAGGGGCGAATTCGACCTGAGTTCGATGTGGACTCGCCTTGGCCCCGTTCAGGGGCCGAAAGTTTGTAGCCCCGGGTGGAGCAACGATCGCAAAGCGATCATTGCGCAACCCGGGGAAATGAAGTTCAGAGAGAAATCCCGCCCCCGAAGCGGGGCGGCAGTGGGCCGACATGTTGCACGCATGTTGAATGAACCGACTCTCTATCCGGCGCAACATCGGTTCGATTTGAATCGCCGGTCGGATTTGGACTATCGCCCCCGTTCGGGGGCTAATTGCAGGAACACAACGCCGCTTACCCCGTGTTGCGCTTCGACCGCGTTCGCGGTCTTCGCTCCACACGGGGCTAAAGACTGGCGCCCCCGCGGCGCGATGATGCGGCCGAGGCCGGCGGGGGGGCGATGCCGCTGAGTTGGCATCGCGCAGAAACTGCGGTCTTCGGGAAACGTGCATGCTGGCGCTACGTGGCGACGTGTCAGGTGGGTAGACGTTGAGGATGGAGTACAATGGGGGCAGCCGTTCGACTCATGGCGGCATCCCCATCCTTTCCATTCGGAACGGACGGGGCGCCCGTGCGGGAGTTCAAATCGCACTCCCACTCCTGTTTCTGAGGTCATTCGAGCGGTTGAGACGCATCCGTGTGTCCCGTTAAGGAAGATCGGGATTTGACGCGTTTCTTGCAGGCTTCGCCCCGTGCTCGCATTGCCTGCAACGATTGGCAGATTCACCACGTGTTCTTAGAGTTGAATGGATGGCCTCAGCCTGGATTGATGTTGAGAGATCACTGCATGTCTTTACGCGGGATTTGTTGATATTCTTCTAACTCCTCGTCGCCCATCACGTAATATCCGTAACTCGGTCGATCCGGTATCTCAAGAATCGTATAGCATTCTGGACATCTCAATTCGGAGTTTCGAAACAGCCTTAGCCAATCCGTCCGAGACTTTAGAGTTGCGCAATTGCAGATTGGGCATTCGATTCCGAGGCTGATTGAAGCATCGCCCAGTATTTTCTCGCGTTCGTGAGGGGGGCCATCGAATGTATAATACGAACACAGGAGGAAGCCAGCCTGTCGCCGGAGCGTATTCATATTCGCTTCGAATGGACTTCGTTTCGTGATTAAGTCCAACAGCGCCTCAACGACGTCAACGGCATGCATTAGCATTAGCGGGAGCGTCAAATAGATGGCGCTCCATTGTTCAAATCGTGACTCGTCATCCGAAAAAACGAAGTTGAGATTCTGGTCCTCCGTCTTGTAGTGCTTGATCGTAGTAATGAGATGCAGCGATTTGTCCCAAATTGCGTTTAGACCGTGGGCCGAAGTTCGATCGTATCGCAATTCGTTAAGGAACTCTGCATCGATGTAAATATCTGAACCGGCCTTTCTGCTTGCCTCAGCTATGATCTGGATTCGCTCGTCCGGCCTCAATTGGGTTACGTCAAGCTGAGCGATCTCATGATCGAAGAACTTGTGCGTCCAATCCTGCGGATGTGCAAGCATCCACTCCAGCTCAAAAAGATTGTCTCGAAGTGGCTTTCGAAGAAGCGAATGTGCGACGCTTAATTTGCCTTTCTCGGAGTTGAATAGGGCTTCACAAAGATACTGGCACATGTCGGAAAGTACCGCCACGATGCAGTTTCGTAGTATTATCTCATGGGCCTCATCTGCGTAGCTGTGGGACTTGAGCCAATTGAGGATCTCAGGTCCGTCAATTGAATTGAACTCTTCAGCATCAGCAGTTGACCTAAACGTGAATTCGTGAACAAATATCCTACTGATCTCGCCGTGAACAACAACTTCGGCAAGAATATCGTGTAGGTAAAATGCGAACTCGTGTGCTAGTCGAAAGCGCCTCGGTATGTTCAACAAACGGTCTTTGGGTATCATTATAGACTCCGGCCAAGAGATTTATGAAATAATGATATCACCTAGTAGAATTCTTGCAAGACTCGCTACCCAATCACCCCATCCACCGGCGAACTCGCCGTTGCATATCGCTTCCGCGGAATCCGACCCGCTCGATGCGACAGATACCCCGCATCCAGCGCGTGCGCCATCGCCCGCGCCATTGCGACGGGGTCCTTCGCGTGGGCGATGCCCGTGTTAAGCAGCACGCCGTCCGCGCCGAGTTCCATTGCAATTGCGACATCGCTCGCGGTGCCGACGCCGGCGTCGACGATGACGGGGTAATCCGGATCGCCGTCCTTCAGCATTTCCAGGATGATCGAGATGCTGTTCGCGTTCAGCACGCCGAGACCCGAGCCGATGGGGCTGCCGGCGGGCATGACGCTCGTCGCGCCGGCCTCTTTCAACCGACACGCCATCGCCGGGTCGTCGCTTGAGTAGACGAGCACGCGGAAGCCGTCTTTCACAAGTTCCTTCGTCGCTTCCAATGTGGCGACCGGATCGGGTAGCAGCGTTTTCTTGTCGTGCAATACCTCAAGCTTCACCCACGCAGCGCCGGGGTTGTTGAGCTGTTCGAGAATATCACGTCCCAGTCGCGCGACGCGGATCGCGTCATCCGCATTGAAGCAGCCCGCGGTATTGGGCAGGATCGTGTAGCGCTTCGTGTCGATGTAATCGAGCAGGTTGCGGTTCTGCGCGTCGATCAGCCGCTCGCGCCGCACAGCGACGGTCACGACTTCGCAGCGGCTCGCCTCAAGGCACTCGCGCATCTGCTCGAACGTCGCATATTTTCCCGTGCCCACGAACAAGCGGGAGCGGAATGTCAATTCACCAATCTTGATAGGTTGCGGATCCATGGTTGTCTCGGTTTCTCTTTGTCAGTCCAAAATCTCGCGAACGGGTGCCATGCCGACCCCTAAGGTCGGCATGTTGGGTGCCACTGCACTGTGAGCAGTGCCGAACGCTGCGAATGTTCGCTCTCGCCATTGCATCCGGCGCGCGTGACTCCGTCGCTTTGAATCCGCGACAGTTTCACTCGCCCGCGTTTTGGGCGCCACGAGGCTCCTCCGGTTCTTGCGTACGCGAAGCGGACTTGGCTGATCTTCCGTGCGGAATACCCGCCGCTCCCCTACGGTCGCGGCTCTGCACGCGCTGCCCGCAACACTGAACGCCCCGTCCGCCGCGCTGAGCGCGTCATAAGCGGAACGGCGGCGTCATCCACCGCCGACGAGCGTCACGATCTCCACGCGATCGCCCGAAGTCAGCGGCGTTGCGTCATAGTCCTTGTGCCGCACGAGCTGCTTGTTCACTTCCACGGCGAAGGGCGGTCGCGGTTGACGGACGCTCACCAACACCGCGACTGTCGCGGGCCCATCGAGCGACACGTTGTCACCGTTCACTACGATCTCGATCGCGTCCGTCGCTTGCGGCGTAGTCATCGTTGTTTTCCCAAATGCGCCAGTTCATGCGCCGACGGAGTCGTTCCGAGGCGAATCACGGCATTATACGCAGATCCGCCTATCCCGGCTTCCGGATGATAATCCGTGTATACAGCAGCCATGTGACATACAGAAACACGTACTCGATCGCCATCGCCGCCAGCGCGTACCAGGGATCGAGCAGGGAGAACAGCAGAACAGCGAACGTGATCGAGTTTATGAACAGGGCCGCCAGGGCCTGCAGCCGCTGGCCAGCCACGCCGGGCTCGTCGTCGGGTCGCGTGCGCAGCCACCAGAGGACGCCCGCCGCCAGTGTGGCCGAGAGCGCGACTGTGTACGGCAGCAGTGTGACGACCGGCTCCGCACCCTGATCAGGCAGCAGGACGACGACGATCGATGTTACGAGCGCCCCGAGGGCGATCCAGACGGAGAGTACGGCGAACATTCCGGCATGATGCGGGAGGGCGGGCAGCCTGTCGACGGCGCCAGCCCGCCAACCGGACATGCCGGCGTTTTCGACGCCCGATCGACTGCGATGCGAAGGATTCTGAGCATGGTACGCGTCATTGGACTGTGAGACTTGGCGATATCCCGGCTTGGTGAAACAATCCGAACGATCGGCCCACATGCGGCGTAGAAGCTGCACCAGACGGCGCGCAATTCGCCGGACGGAGGACTCTCGTCTCGTGACTCAGATCATCGCTCGACTCGTGCTGGCCATGCTGATCCTGCCGTTCGCGATGATCATCATGGCGACGGCGTTTGCCGTCGACGTCGCGATCGCCGGCCGGCCGGAGTTCGAAGGCATCCTCGTCGGGTGGATTATCACGGACCTCTTCGTCGTCGTATATTGGATTGCGATCTGGCGATCATCGATCAGATGGACTCAGCGGCGGGTTGCGTCGACATTGGGAGCCGTCGGCGGGGGGGCATTTGCGGCGATGCTCGGCATCGGGGCACTCAGGCACCTCATAGGCATTCCCATCGAACCGGCCACGATGTTCGGCAACTCGCTTTTCCCACTTGTGTTCGTTCTTGCATCGGTCTTCATCTGGCGCGAGACGGCGGCGGAACGATTCGAACGCATGCGCGGGCGCGGCGTCGATACTGTGGCCTGCCCGATCTGCGGATACAACATGACGGGTCTGCGCGAGGCGCGCTGCCCGGAATGCGGCGTCGTATTCACACTCGACGAGCTGCTGTCGGCACAATCGCAGGAGCAACGCGACGACGTACCGGATCACTGAATTCACCGAGTTTCGCCGCACTCTCGGTTTTCCAACAAAAAGGCCGCGATTCGAGACAAATCAAATCGCGGCCGGCTTCGTTTTTTTGATCCGATAGAGAACGCGGATGCCGCGGTCAAGCGCTTGCGACCGGCTCTTCGGTGGCAACGTGTGCAACGTCTATGCGCTTGCGATTCTTCGTGAACGGAATCCGCAACGCGTAGATACCGTCCTGCATTTCGCTTTCCACGGGGAATCCGCACTTGTGGAAGATCTTCAACATGCCCTGGTTGTCGATCAGCACGTCTGCGGTGAATCCCGCGATTCGATTTTCCCGGGCCGCGTCCACGAGCCGGTTCATGAGCAGCGTACCGATGCCTTGATTCTGATAGTCGTCTCGCACAAGGAAGGCGGCATCCGCAAAGTTGTCGCGCGGGTTGCGGCTGTAATGTGCGATGCCGACCATCTCGGCGGATTCATCGCGTCCCGTCATCACGACGAGCACCATGTCGGCTTCGTAGTCGACGTGGAGCATTTCCTGCAGTTTCTCGTGCGGCATCGACTTGATCATTCGGAAGAACCGATAGTGCACGGACTCATCCGAGAGTTTGTAGAACATGTCACGCAGCAGCGGCTCGTCCGTCAGACGCAGCGGACGCAGGAAGGCTGTATCGCCGTCGCGCAATTGGAATATCTCTTCGAATTGCTCCGGATAGATCGGCGTGCGAATCGGCAGTTCGATCTGATCGCGGTAGATCATCCGGCGTGACTTGGCTTCCGCCAGCAGCCATGGCCGGAACTTCGGATCGGCGATCTGAATCAGCGCCAGCGCCCGCTCGCGAATGTTCTTGCCGTGCAGGTAAGCCACGCCGTGCTCCGTGACGACGTAGTGCACGTCGCCCCGGCTCGTCACGACGCCGGCGCCCTGTTTCAAGAAGGGGACGATGCGACTGATCGACCCGCGATCGGCTGTCGACGGAAGGGCGATGATCGGTTTGCCGCCCTTGCTTCGCGCTGCGCCGCGGGTGAAATCGACCTGGCCGCCGATGCCGCTGTAGAACATCTTGCCGAGCGAATCGGCGCAGACCTGGCCCGTCAAGTCCACTTCGATCGCGGCGTTGATCGATATCATTTTTTCATTTTTCGCGATGTTGAACGGATCGTTGACGTATTCCGTCGGATGGAATTCAACCAACGGGTTGTTGTTGATGAAGTCGTAGAGTTTGCGCGACCCGAGTACGAAGCTGGCGATGATCTTGCCTCGATGAAACGTCTTGCGGTTGTTCGTGATGATGCCCTTGTCAACGAGCGGAATCACGCCGTCGCTGAACATCTCCGTGTGAATGCCCAGGTCCGTGAAGCCGTCAAGGTTGTGCAGCACGGCGTCCGGAATCGTACCGATGCCGAGCTGCAGCGTCGCGCCGTCCTCGATCAAGTGCGAAATATGATGGGCGATGCGCTTCGAGATCTCGTCGGGCTCGCCCTGGATGGCTTCGAGCACCGGGCGATCGCTCGGAACCAGCACATGAATATCGCGCACGTGAATGAAATTGTCGCCGAGCACGCGCGGCATCTGTTCGTTGACTTCCGCGATGACGAACCGCGCCGTTTCGGCCGCGGGCTTCACGATGTCGCAGGAGACGCCGTAGCTGCAGTATCCGTGTTCATCCGGCGGACTGACTTCGACCATCGCCACGTCGATCACGACCCGTCCCGTGCGAAACTGGTCCGCGATCTCCGAAAGAAAAATCGGCGTGTAGTCGGCGCGCCCTTCGCTGACGGCCTCCCGAACATTCGGGCCGATGAAATACGCGTTGTGGCGAAACTTGTCGCCGAATCGCGGTTCCGCGTACGTCGCGACGCCCAGCGTCAGAATGTGAACGATTTCGGCATCACTGATGTCTTCGCGTGCGCTCAGTGCTTCGACCAGCGTTTGCGGCTCGCCGGCGCCGGAGCCGATGAATACCCGCTGACCATGGCGGACATGACGAACTGCCCGCTCCGCCGTCTGGACTTTGTCGGCGTATCGTTCCTTCCAATTGACTGCGTTCGAATCGTTCATCTGGGTGTTTTCCCCGGGATCACGTCATTTCGTTGCTCGCGTTGCGAGCCGTTGTGCGGCGGCCTTCTGGAGGACCGTGGAGGCCTCTGTCGCCCGGCGCAGGGGGCGCGTGATCGGCATGAGTCACGCTATGTGTATGATAGGAGTATCGGCTCCGGGCGTAAGCCCTGAATACAAATCCATATGAGGATAATTATGGCAAAGAAGCCCCAGAATCCAGCCGCAGCAGGCTATTCCGGCACGCCGCTTTACCGGAAACTTGGCATCAAGGCGGGGCATCGTGTAGCGCTTGTCGGCGCGCCGGTCGGCATCGACTCGCAGCTCGTCAATCCGCCCGAAAACGTCAGGTTGAGTCGCGGCCTCCGCGGGACTCAAGCGATTGACGTGATTCTCCTGTTTTGTCGCAAGCAGGCCGATTTGCACCGGAATTTCGAGAGTGCTCGGACTCGGCTTGCACCGGCCGCCGGCCTTTGGATCGCGTGGCCCAAGAAGGCGTCGGGTGTGGCGACAGATTTGACGGAGGGCGTCGTTCGCGAGTTCGGGCTCGCAAGCGGCCTCGTGGACAACAAAGTTTGTGCCATCGATCAGACCTGGTCGGGCCTTCGGTTCGTGATTCGCTTGAAGGACCGGAAATAATAGGAGCCGGACATGCCTGCACCGATGATTCCATATGAACTGCCGCGCCGAGACGTGTCGTGGCAACTCGACAGGGCCGAAAAACTGTTCGACGAGATGGCGGGCCGCAGAAGTTGCCGGCACTTTTCCGATCGCCCAGTCGATCGTCAGGTCATCGAGCAGGCGATCGCCGTCGCGCACACGGCGCCGAGCGGGGCGAATCGCAAGCCGTGGCGGTTTGTCGTCGTCGACGATCCGGCGATCAAGCGCGAAATCCGCCTGGCCGCCGAGGCCGAAGAACGCGAAAGCTACGATCGTCGCATGACGGCCGACTGGCTCAACGCGCTCGAACCTCTCGGCACAAACTGGGAAAAGCCGTTTCTTGAAATCGCACCGTTTCTGGTGGTTATCTTCCGACTGGATTCCCAAATGGTCGAAGGTCGGATGCAACGCAGTTACTATCCGATCGAGAGCGCCGGATTGGCCAGCGGGTTCTTCCTCATGGCCTGTCACGCGTTAGGTCTCGCCACGCTCACGCACACGCCGAGCCCCATGAATTTTCTGCGGGAGATCCTCGGCCGGCCTTCGACCGAAAAGCCGTTCCTGCTTATTCCCGTCGGCTATCCGGCGGACGATTGCGTCGTTCCCGATCTCGAAAAGAAACCACTCGCTGAAGCGCTGCAATGGAATCGCCAGTGAATCGCGATGGGTCTTCAGGAGATTTCCAGTTGGGGAGTGCGGGCGAGACGCCCGCACTCCCCGGAACTTGGAGCACTGAAGAACTCAAGTCGCCAAGTCATGCGGATGGCCCGCGAGAATTTGAACGTTGATTTTCGCGACGCGTCTTTACACGATACGCGTCAAAGGCGGCGCAAAGCCGCGCCGGCGCGGAGCGATCGCGGGCCCGAGCGAGCTTCGTGCATTGTAATGGGCCGGCGGGCGTTTCGAATCCACTCGGATTCGTCGGGTATGTGCATTTGCTTCGACGGATCGCGTGACACAAACGAGGTATGTAATCCATGATCATTGTCAACACCGAAACAATTCCAGGCTACCCCATCCGCGAGGTCAAAGGACTCGTCCAGGGCAATACCATTCGCGCCAAACACCTGGGCCGCGACCTGATGGCAGGCCTGAAGAACCTCGTCGGCGGTGAGTTGAAGGGATACACAGAACTGCTGACGGAAGCCCGTCGCGAAGCCATGCAGCGGATGATCATGCAGGCGCAACAACTCGGAGCGAACGCGATCGTCAACACACGCTTCACGACGAGTGCCGTTACGCAAGGCGCCGCCGAACTCTATGCCTATGGAACGGCTGTTATCGTCGATGCACCGACCGCCGCGCCGAGCCGACCGGCTGCCGATTCCTTCCAGCCCGGAGTGCGCTGAAATGGAATACGAACTATTGATTTTCCTGATTCCGTGGCTGTTGCCGGTCATCTGGTCGGTCATCGGTTACATGACGGAGAAGAAGCATCTGCAGAGTCTTGACGAGCGCGAGGCCGCGGCCCGGGATATCGTGGTTACCAACCTCAAGACCGTGGCGAACCCTGAGTCCGTGCAGCGGGCCCAGCTTGTAGCCGGCAACGTCGTGATCGGGACGGATTATTTCAAAACACTGGTCACGAATCTCAGAAACCTCGTCGGCGGCGAAATGAAAGCGGCACAGCGACTGTTGACACGTGCTCGTCGCGAAGCCCTCCTTAGATTGCTGGACGAAGCTCGCGAAATGGGCGCGACTGAAGTCTGGAATCTCCGCTATCAATTCTGCAACATCCAGCAGATGTCCGGGAACAAGGGAGCCATGTCCGTCGAGATCTACGCCTACGGCACAGCCATCACCCGCAAGACGTAGCGAATTCGATTTGTGTCGAATGACGGAAAGCGCCTGCGTTGCTTAATACCTGAGATGTTGTCGGAAGAGCCTCCTGACAATCCGTCATCGATCGATCCGCCGGGGCCACCCCGGCAGAGGGCTGAGGATGCGCAACCGCCCGTACAGCGAATTCCGGGTTACACGTCCGAGGAACTCGCGCGACACTCCGTCTTCAACGAGCTGAACATATTTCCCGGCCGGCCGAACGAAGTGATTCAAACTGACTGGAGCTGCAGCCAGTGCGGCTACAACCTCCGTGGGCTGATGACCGGCGAGAAGTGCCCCGAGTGCGGCAGCATCGAGCTCTTTCGACCGCCGCCGCCCGGGCAGATCAGTTACGCCACATGGTACGCGGAGCGCAAGAAAAACGCGTCCAACCTGAAGGCGTTTCTACTTCTGGTCGTCATCGTTATCGCCGGCGGTCCCTTCGCCGTCGTCGGGACGTTTCTCTCCCAGATGATTCCGACGTTTCTCGGTCCGATCGTCGTCGGTCCATCCATCGAAGAGATCATGAAGATCTCATTGATACTCCTCGTGGTCGAGACCAGGCCGTTTCTCATTCGGCGGCAGGATGAAATCACGTTCGCCGCGCTCGCCGGTGCGCTCGGATTCGCATTCATCGAGAATCTGCTGTACCTCAAAGTGTACATCCCGAATCCGACGCTCGAGCTGGAAATCTGGCGTTGGACAGTCTGCACGATGCTCCACGTCACTTGCACGCTCATTGCGTCGCGCGGCGTGATCGCCGTCTGGCGCGCGACTGACGAACAAATGCGCATTCCCATGGTCCAGCTGATGTATCGTCCCATCCTTATCGCGATCGTGGTCCACGGATCATACAACGCGATCGTGACGCTTGTCGGCATCGCCGGTTTCGACTTCTGATTTGGATTGACAATTGTTTGTGAAGCGTCAGTGCATGAACTCGCGATCCGTCGGCTTGTCGTCGTCCGTCCGGACCTTGGGTTGATCCTGCGTCCACTCTTTGTGCTCGTCGTGCGATGTGTTGAGCGGCTCGATGTGCATCGTCACGTGCGCCGCGGGCCATTCCGCGAGAATCGCATCCTCGATTTCGTGGCTCAGATCGTGGGCCTGAATCACGGTCGTCTCCGGTTGCACGACGAGATGCATTTCGATGTGTCGCTCGACGCCGGCCTGACGTGTGCGCAGTCCGTGGATCTCGACGAATCGATGACCGAACGGATCGATCAATTCGCTCAGCCGGGCGACTTCCGCGCGCGGCAGCGAAACGTCCATCATCTGGTTCCAGACCTGTCGAAGTACTTGCCAGGCGATTCCCAGCAGGCACACGGCGACGCCAAGCGCCAGCAACGTGTCCATCACCGGCCAATTGCCCAGCGAACCGACGAGCAGGCCGATTGCCAGACCGCCCGTGATGTAGATGTGCGTTCGCAGGTGCATCGCCTCGGCATAGATCGCCGGCGATCCGGACGTTCTCGCGATTCGCATCAGGTAGATCGACACGATGTAGTAGAAGATCGCCGCCGCCAGCATGAACGCGCAGACGTACGTTGGTATTGACGGCGGCGCCTCGCCCGACATCAACCGCGCCAATGCCCGCCACGCGATGCCGATTCCGGCGAAAAGCACGAAGAACCCCTCGACGCCGGCGCCGAGCGCTTCGTATTTGCCGTAGCCGAAGGGATGCCGTCGATCCGCCGGTCGCGCCGCCAGGTATATCGTCACAAGGACGATCACGGAGTCCACACCGTCCAGCATCGTGTGGATGCCCTCGGCGATGAGGCTCTCCAATTGCAGCAGAAAGCCCAATAACAACTCGATCACGGCGACAGACATGCTGGCGGCGATGGCGACGTGCACGGCGCGCTTGCGAATCTGTGTGTTCTGATCGCGAACGTCGACATGGGAAATGGCCTGGTGCACGCCGAATACCATGACTGCAAGTCGCATCGCTTGCAAGTGGCGGGTATAGTTCCCTGCCGTCCCGCGGCACGGGGCCGTCCATCGCTGACTCGACCAGACGCCGTTGACGCTCGTATGACTGACCCGCTCGCCACGATCGTGATTCCCAACTATAACGGTGCGAGATTTCTCCCCGCTCTGCTTGGGAGCCTCGCTCGGCAGTCAGACCGGCGGTTCGTCGTGACGATTGTCGACGACTGCTCGCCCGACGGCGGCGTCGGCGACGCTGCCCGCGACTATCCGTTTGTCGAGGTCGTTCAAAACGAGACGAACCTCGGGTTCGCCGGCGCCTGCAACGTCGGTCTGCGCCGTGCCCGGACGCCGTTCGTTACGCTGCTCAACAACGACACGACAGTCGACTCTCAGTGGTTCGAGAATGCGATGGATGCGTTTGACGCGGACGACATCGGTTCCGTCGCCTCGCTGGTGCTCCTTGCCGAACCGCCGCACCTGATCGATTCGGCTGGGGACGTCTACTCCGTCGCCGGCGGCGCGGCGAAGCGGGCGCACCTCGCGCCGCGCGAAGCCGCCGCAGGATTGTCGGATGAGTGCTTCTCAGCCTGCGGCGCGTCCGCCTTTTTCCGTCGAAGCGCGCTGGATGCCGTCGGCTTGCTAGATGAAGCGTTCGAGAGTTACTACGAAGACGTCGACCTCGGTTTCCGTCTAGCCTGGGCCGGCTATCGATGCCGGTTTGCCGGCAATTCGATCTGCTATCATCACTTGAGCGCTTCGTACAGTCCGAAAGGCTGGAAGTACCATTACAATTCAGCGCGCAACGCCGAAATCGTCTGGCAGGCGAACATGCCGAAGACGCTACGCCGAAAATTCGCCGGCGCGCGCCGTGCGTTCCTAGCGATCCAGTCCATGAACAAGCTTCGCCAGGGTGTTTGGCGCGCCTACCGGCAAGGCCGCGCGGCGGGGCGGCGCGACGCTGCGCGCATCGAGGCAAAGCGCGCTGCGCAGCAGAAACTCGCGAGCATATCCGACGAGCAGCTCGCGCAGCGCCTCGTACACGACTGGTTCTCCCTCCACGTACGCGGTTCGCTGCGGGCGAATCGTCGGAGGGCGACGTGTGATTAGCGTGTTGAGCGTGAACTACCACGCGGCGGAGGACCTGAAGTCCCTTGCGGAGAGCCTGCGCGAGTTTCGCGGCGGCGAGCCCGTTGAACTTGTCGTCTGCAACAATTCGCGAGCGGAGACTCTGACCCTCGAAAGCACGGACGATTTGCCCGTGACGATTCTCGACGAGGACAACATCGGTTTCGGCGCGGGGATCAATCGAGCGTTTTCTGCGTCCAAGGGCGACACGATCTTCATCGCCAATCCAGATGTCCGCGTGACCGATGGCGCTCTGGCCGCCGGCGCCGCCTATCTCGCCGACCATCCCGATGCTGGTATCGTGCTGCCGCTGCTCCGCTACCCGGACGGCACGATACAACCATCGGTCCGTCGCTTCTACACGTGGCCCGTTGTTTTCTATGCGCGCTCGCCCGTGCGAGGTCTCGCCATCACGCCGCAGTTTTTTCGTGATTATCTTTGCGAGTCGATCGATCGATCCGCGCCGAGCGATGTCGACTGGGGGCTTGGGGCCGCGATGTTCCTGCGCCGTCGGGACATTGCCGCCACGGGTCCGTTCGACGACAGGTTCTTTCTTTATTTCGAAGACGTTGATCTCTGCCATCGCACATGGAAGGCGGGGAGGCGCGTCGTCTACTGCCCGCAGATCGAATGCGTCCATGCCCATCGCCGCGCGAGCCGAAAAGCGTTGTCGGCCGCGGGCTGGCATCACTTTCAGTCGCTCCTGCGGTTCGTTCGCAAACATCGCGGTCTTCCGAAACGCCCATGAATCGCGCCGGACTGACGCCGGCGTCGGCTGGCAATCGCGTCGGGCTTTGGTTAAAGTCGATGCGTCATTGAGCGGCCGAGCGAGTCGGCCGATGGAGCCACGATGGAATTCAAGGCGGCGATCAGTACGCATCGCGAACCCGAGGGCATCGTCGACGATCTTCTTTCCAATGGGTTCGTCGCGCGCCCCGATCTCGCCATCCTGTTCGTCTCACCGCACCATGAAGATGCCTGCGAAGAACTCCTGCAGGTCGTTCTCGACAAGACTGGCGCAAGCAACCTCATCGGCTGCACGGGCGAGAGCATCATCGGTCCGGCGAGTGAGCTCGAACGCACGCCTGCCGTCGCGTTGTGGACGGCCGCGTTGCCCGGCGTTCGCGTGCTGCCATTCGTTATCGATCTCGACGACGTGAACAACTTCGAGACCGTCGAGGATTGGAGCGATCGCATCGGCATCGATCGCGACGAGTCGCCGAGCTTCATCGTCCTGCCCGAACCGTTCACGTTTGGCCCGGCTGTCGAACACACGCTCGGCCTGATGGACCAGTTGTATCCCGGCAGCACGATCGTCGGCGGCCTGCCCAGCGGCGGAAGCCAGCCGGGGCAGAATCGACTATTCCTCAACGACCAGGTTCTGCGGCAGGGGCTCATTGGCGTCTCGCTCGCGGGGCCGATTTCCGTCGAGGCGATCGTCTCGCAGGGGTGCCGACCGATCGGCGAGCCGTATGTCGTCACCAGCGCCGAACAGAACGTGATCAAGGAGTTGCGTGGTCGACCTGCAGTCGAGATTCTCAGCACGGTGTTCAACCAGGCGGACGAGGCGGACCAGGCATTGATTCGACAAGGCCGATTGCACATCGGCAGCGCGATCGACGAGGCCCGCAACTCTTTCGGCTCGGGCGATTTTCTGATTCGAAACCTGCTGGACTTCGTTGACGAAACGGCGATCGCGGTGGCTGCATTCATACGACCCGGCCAGACGATCCAATTCCATATCCGCGACGCCGAGAGCGCCGACAAGGACATGCACCGGCTGCTCAGCGCGAGCGTCGGCGACAACGCTGCGCCGCCGCGGGGCGGCCTGTTGTTTTCGTGCAACGGCCGCGGCACGCGCATGTTCGAGAGCCCGAACCACGACATTTCGATTGTCAACGAACAGGCGCCGGACTGCGCCGTTGCGGGCTTTTTCGCGGCGGGGGAGATCGGACCAGTCGGCGGCAAGACGTTCGTGCACGGTCTGACGAGCAGCCTGGTGCTGTTTCGCGACCGGGCGTGACGGCGAATGGGGTGGCCCGTCGCTTCAGCGGTGGGGGCGCGACGATGGCGGCGACGCGGCTATTGACTTCTTGTCGCGATGCCTGATCGACGCATGATTGCCCGTCGCTGAAGATTCTTCAGACTGCCTTGCAAAATTCTTGTTCGGATTCGATTTCTACCCCAGTGACGTCTGATTCGCGGGCATCGGCAACATTTTTTCTCGTGCAAACTCCCGCAAAGTCCCGCAAATTCGTGCAAATTCTGATCGCTTCGCACCGAGGCGATTTCGGCGAGTTGCGGAGCGACGCCATGGTTGAATGCGTGATCGGCGCGTCGGGATAATTGGGGGATTTCGTTCTCTTTTTTTGGCTATTTCCTGCGTAGGCGTTGGCATTGTTGCGGCCTCGCTATGACGGGGGCGAGACAGGATTGTGTATCCTACAAAAGTGCACTAGGTGCGAGTTGCTAAGTCATGTATGCAGCGGGCAAGATCGTCGCCAACACCGACTCTAGACACCTGTATCAGCTCATTAAGGCCAGTATCGCTCCTAAAGCTTATGTCTTCGTAGAGTGCAATGGGGAGCTCTCGATTGTTGGTGAAGCGCTTGTCGGGACCGCCGCGTTTGTTAACATATCTCCAAGTCGAGTCGACCACTTTCGCGTCCTCGGGCACACTTCCCTCTTCAATGAATCGGGTTGCTTCGACCGAGACGATCATGTTCTTATAACTCATGGCACCGACTCTATTCGATTCAAACACAAGAACTCTGTCCGGGAAGAAGTACAGCGATTGTCTTCCGACTGGGATGACTGGAGCAGTCACGTTTGTTCTTAGTTTGGGCGGACATCCAATGCCAATGGCAATCGGCGTTCGCCTTATGATAGAGGTAGCGCCGGCATTTCTTTTCTTGTCGATGACCGCGCCCTGCGCCTCAATATGCCATTTGCCTATGCAGTTCGAAAGTCGCTCGAATGCACCGTGGAGGTTCTGGTAAGCATGCTGTATATCAGTTTCAAGGTCGAAGAGCAGGACCGTGGTTTTTCTGATGTTGTCCTTGACGAAAGTGTATAAGGTTAACGCAATCAGCATCATCGCTGCGATGGTAACAGCAAGTGGGGATTGAGTTTTCTGTAGCACGGCGAATACGATCAAAAAACCTATCGCCGCGACTAACGGCCATCTCCGAATCTTCCTGTGCTTTGCGTTTATCTCTTCGACAAGATCCGCTGAAGAAGAGTCGACCATCTGGCCCAGTTCGCCACTGTCTATCGCATTCAATGGGTCGAAATCGATTCCGGGTGTGGAGGGTTGTTGCTGGGGCTCCGTCATCGGTTGACCGTTTCTGCCGTTCACGGACGGTAAGGTCTTTCGATAATACAAACCTCCACGCCCGATGTGAACATAGTTGCCACGAGGTCCGGTTCCGAGTCGAAGCCCCTTTACTCCGGCGGATACACCAACACCGGACTTGGAGAGGTTAAACCTGAAAGGGCCGACTTTGATCGCTTTGCGGATGTAGAATCCCATTTTCAGGCTCCTGAGATGAGAAGAAACGCCGTGCTGGACGACGTAGCTGCGGCTAGTCGTCCGCGTCTACCAATTTGCCACAATGCGGGCAAACACGTGTTTGGTTTCTCCGTTTATCGATGGCTTCGACAAAACCGGCGCCGATAATACCCGTCGGTAGTGCAAACATACCGATGCCGAGTATGGCGATCACGCTGGCGCACGTCTTGCCGAGTGGCGTAATTGGATACATGTCACCGTAGCCGACGGTCGTCAGCGTAGCAACGGCCCACCACATTGTCGCCGGAATGCTGGAAAACACCTGCGGTTGCACCGGATATTCGCAGTAGTACAGGACGCTTGAGGAAACAACGAGTAACAATCCCATCAGAACAGTCGTCAAAACGAGTTCCTCCTTCTTCGATTTGATGACATGTCGAATGAGCGTCAGGGAACTATAGTAACGACCGATCTTTGCGATTCGAAAGATACGAAACAACCGCAAGACTCTGAGTGATCGCAGATCGATGCCCAGAAACGGCAGATAGAAAGGCAGGATCGCCAGCAGATCGATGATCGGCATGGGATGCGACATGAAACGCAATCGTCCGGTGATGGGTTTTCGAAATCGTGGATCGACGGTGCACGCCCAGATTCGCAATGAATATTCAAGCGTAAAGACGATAACGGAAAAAGTCTCGAATGCGTCGAATTGGGCGCCCCATCGCATGCGTATCGATTCGACGGAATCGATGATAACCGCAAGCACATTCAGGAAGATCAAGGTGAGGATTAGAATGTCAAACGCTCGACTTGCGCGATCGCCACGTCGCGCTGCCTCGACGATCCCCCAGATCCTGATTCGCGTGGGCATCCACGGTCTCCCCAATTGATAAGGCGACGCTTGTCGATGAATGGGATCAGTATACGCCCGGCGACGTCTCTTGATAACCGCGGCTGTCCGGGCTGAAGTTTGGCATTAGCGGTGAGTGGGCAGAAATTCGCGTCGGGGCAACGGGCGTGTGCTTCGGATATTGAGAAATTTCCGCTTTGGTATGGCTGACGGGCCTCGCAGCAGAGCCTTCGAGGCTGGCGGGTCAATCGCGCCGTCCTTCCAGGACGGCACATTTCTTATTGGGTTTCAAACCCACCCTTGAAAGGGTGGGCTATTGTCGTTGCGTCCCTGCCGGGACGCGTTTCGGGACGCGTTTCGGGTCGCGTTTCGGGATGCGTTTCGGGTTGCGTTTCGGGTTGCGCGTGGAGCGCGTCCGATGTGGTTACGGACTGGTCAGGCCCAACAGGCTGAGCAGCTGCGTCACGATGACGCCGAGGACATCGGTGAAGAGCGTGGCGAATGAGTCGACGAAAATGCCAAGAATCTGGTTGATCAGTGATTCAAGCTCCATGATCGTTCTCCGTTTCTGCTGCGGCCTGTCTGGCGACGGACGGGTTTCGTGAACACGCCGTGATCGACTGCGAGGGTTTGGACTCTGCGAGTGGGCGTTCTTGCCCGAACTCGTTTCGTATTTTCCCGTTGCGATTGTCGAAAGTCTGTCGCGGATTTGTAAGCTCGTGTATTGATTTGGTAATGGCGCACGGTCGCGTCAGACGAGGCGATGGCCGTCGGGTGGAATGCGGCGTTCGTTGTCGTGCCTTGTCGTGTCGGATGGTGGATGATAATTTGAAGCCATGGCCAACCAGAAACACATCGCACTCCTTCGCGGCATCAACGTCGGGGGCAAGAACAAACTGCCGATGGCGGAGCTTCGTGCCATCTTCGAATCGCTGGGATGCACGCAGGTGGGCACTTATATCCAGAGCGGAAACGTCGTGTTCGAGGCGAATGCGGCGCTCGCGAAGCAGGTCGCCGGCAAAGTGTCGGAGCAGATTCAGAAGCGGCATTCGCTGAGCGTGCCGGTGGTCGTGCGAAGCGCGGCGGAGTTGCTCAAGGCCGTCGCCGCGCATCCGTTGGCAAAGAAGGGCATGCCGGATACGTCGTTGTTCGTCATGTTCCTGGCGGACAAGCCGAAGGCGGCCGATGTGAAGGGGCTTGATCCCGATCGTTCGCCGGGGGATTCGTATGTCGTCGCGGGCCGCGAGATTTTCGTCCATTGCGGCAACGGTGCGGCGAAGACGAAATTGACGAACGTCTATTTCGATCGGTCGCTCAAGACGATCTCCACGACGCGGAATTGGCGGACGTGTCAGAAGCTGGGGGAAATGGTTGCGTGAGCGTTGGGGTTGCTCGGTGCTCGGCTTTGCGGGAAGGGATTCCCGCGGGGATGCGTGCGAGAGTGGATTTTCGCACGAGCGGTGCGAAGGGATCCTCGCGCGAGCGGTGCGTTGGCGACGCGCTCACATGCTTGCCTTTGAGGGCAAGCATGGCACCCGGCGCGAGTCTCAAACATGCCGACCTATGGGTCGGCATGGCACCCGGCGAGTCTCAAACATGCCGACCTTGGGGTCGGCATGGCACCCGGCGCACGAGCATGCCGGGGATGCGTGCGAGAATGGATTCTCGCAGGAGCGACGGGTCGATGACCCGACCTACGCGATTGACAAGCGCGGGATACGGTTTAATCACGAAGCGAGAATCTGAAGTGGGACGGCGTTTGGATCGCCGCGATCCGGGTCGAAGTCCTTCGACTTGCGATTCGGCAGGCGCAGCGTGACGAGCGGCGTACCGGGCAGCGCGTGGCTGGCCGTACCGCCGTCGGCGGCGCGGAAGGGGAGCTTCGTGTTGGGCGGAGCGCTCTTGCGCTCGATCCGGCCCGTCATGAGGCGAAGGAGCCAGCCGCTGGTGCGCAGGGCCGTCATGGCGCCGCCCCACATGCCGATGGCCTGCATACCGCTATCCATCAGATAGAGCCGCGTCTTGGGGAACGGGATCGACCAGAGGAATCGCAGCGGGTTATAGAAATAGGCGTAGGCGATCAGGATGTTGGCCTGCTTGATCCAGGGCCGCTTGTAATTCGATGCAATGACGTAGTTGCCGCCGAGCATGTGCTCTTCGACCTTGCGACCGGCAACGGATTCATAGGCCATGCCTGATGTGTACGTGCCCGTGAACAGCTTGGAGCCCGTCGCGGGGACGAGCATCAGCACCTGCATGCTGGCTGCGCCGGCCTTGCGAAGCAATCGAATCTGGTTGAGCAGGCCGTACGGCTTGTCGCTGTTGCTGACAAGCGGCTGATCGTCGTGATGCATCATCATCGGCATTGCCGCGATGCCGTGCTTTTTGAGGAGGTTGAAGGCCTCCAGCGTCTTGCTGGTCGTCTGACCCTTGTTGACAAGCGTGGCCGTCATGTCCTCGACGCCCATCCACAGAGCGCGGACGCCCGCGGAGCGGATCAGGGGAATGTGGTCTTTGAGCTTCAGCGTGTCGTGAACGGTCACTTCCGTGCCCCAGCGGGCGATCTTGCGGACGGGTTTGCCGTCGATCACGGTATGGGCGAGTTTATCGCAGATTTCCAGCGTGCGCTTGTGGTCGTTGAAGAAGTTGTCATCCGAGCCGAAGAAATAGCGCATGCCGTAGCTCTTGTAGAGCTGGATGAACTCGTCGGCGATGCGCTCACCGCTCTTGACGCGATGCTGGCGCTGGTTGTACGCAGGGATCGGGCAGTATTCGCAGGCGAATTTGCAGCCGAACGTCAGCACGAGCGAGCCGATCGGGCTCAGCTTGCGGACACGATCGGCGGCGACGGCCTTCGAGCCAAGCGTCGGCGCTTTGCTCGGCGGTTCGAGCAGCTTGTATCCGAGTACAGGATGGGGCAGTTCGTCCAGATCGCCCAGAAGGCGCTGGATGCCCGTGTCGACGAGTTCCACGGCGTTGCCGGCCGGGCCGGTGTTCGGATAGACGAGGCCGGGAATCGAATCGAGCACGCCCATGTCGCGTGCGCGCTGGAACGTTCTGCGGAGGGACTCGCCTTCGCCGCGGATGTCCAAAAGCGATTCGATGAGGCTGAGGAGGACGTATTCTTCACCAGTGACGACAACATCCGCGCCCCAGGGGTTCCTTGGATCGGCGCTGAAGACATCCCACGGCTCGTAGATGACTTTGGGACCGCCGGCGATGATGAGGGGCCGATGGGCTTCATCGATGCGGCAGGCATCCTGAATGAGGTCCTTGCATGCGGCGGCGTGGAGCTGCATGCTGGAAACCATGAAAAGGTCGGGGATGCGGCCGTCGAGGCGCATCTGGGACGGGCGGAAGTTCCGGTTCCATTGCTGGAGGACAATTCGCGTCTTTTCGAACCCGGCGTCGACCATGGCGGCGCCGATCGCCCGGCTGCCCGCCGGCGCCATTCTCAGGTCGGCGAAGATGAACGGAAGCATGCGCGTTCGATGGTCGAATGCGCAGGCAATGACCGTCGTCAGATCATGCTTGGCGGCGCGCGTGCGGAGGCGCTGCCGGAGGGAAGTGAGCTCGCCGGGGCGGAGCAGTTCGTCTTGTCGTTCGCGTCGCGGGAGTTCCATCGGGTTCCTTGCCTGATCGCGGCCGCCGCCGTTGCGGGTCATCCAAACCTAACTGGCGGTATTATAACGCGTTATCCGACGGTTCAACAAAGTTTCCCGAATTAGGAGTGCGTGGCGTCGTCGGCGGCGATCGGGTTGTCTTCCGGGGATTCGACCTCGGCCTGCCGGCGTTCGCGTTTTTCGGCGGCTTTTTCGGCTTTTTTCATTTCGCGCTCGCGCTTCTGCTGCTCGCGTTCACGCTTTCTTACGGAAACTTGTCTCTTGGCCAATTGCGTTTCCTTCCAGATGTGAGGATGCCGGGGGCGGGGAGTGCATAGATTGCCGACGAGTCGAGCCGGCAAAGGCGGCCGGGCGGGTCAGGATTCGGGCGTCGACATTTTACGGCTGCCGCTGCTCCAGATGGGCATTGAATCGATGCAGTTGCGAACGTCGGCGTAGGTTGTTTCGGGATTGTCGTTGAAGGTCTGTAACGAGACCATCGCACCGATGCCGTTGTCGCGAGACAGCAGAACGGGCGTGTGCTTTCCGTTGATGTGTCGATCGAACTGACCGAAGAGGGCGCAAGCCCGTTCCCAACCAAAGAGCCGGCAGATCGCGCCTGTCAGATCCCAGGCGACTGCGTCATCGCTGTCGAAACAGGTTGATTGGCCGTTGACGTTCCGCGCTTCGAAATCTCGACACCAGCGGGATTCTTCGTCGAGTAGATCGAGGAGGGCCTGCCGTTCATCTTGCGTCATTGGCAATCTCGGTGGGCTGGCGGAGCGCCTTTCGGTGCACGGCGCGGCAGGGGAATACGAGCGAACGAGCAATCAATCTGAATGCGGCTCAACAAGCTGCCGTCGACCGGCGCAGGCGACGTGCGATCTTGGCACGCTGCCTGCGCCGCATCGACGGCACGTTGAGGTCGTCAGGGGCGCTGGTTACCAGCGGCCGCCGCGCGAACCGCCGCCGCCGCGATGGCCACCGCCGCCGCCGCCGCCCATGCTGGCCTTCGGCTTGGCTTCGTTGACCTTCAGGGCGCGGCCCTGGAAGTCATGGCCGTCAAGCGCTGAAATAGCGCTGCGTGCTTCGTCGTCCGAGCTCATTTCGACAAAGCCGAAGCCTTTGCTGCGGCCTGTGTCGCGGTCCATGATCACGCTCGCGCTGTCGACCGTGCCGTGCTCGCTGAACAGCTGTTCGAGATCCTGCCCCTTGACATCGTAGCTCAGATTACCAACGTACAGTTTTCGACCCATGGTCAAAACTCCTTGCGTCCCGGATCTCGAGTTTCTCGTCGCCCTTCGTTGCTCCATGCGATTCGTCGGTATCTGACGGCGCGCAGCGGACTATCGCTTGTTGAATCCGGCCTTGTCTTGAGGAAGGGCACAAGCGAAATGTCGGAAAAGAAAGCGGCGGAAATCTGAATGACGGGCTCTTCGTAAAGTCGTGCACTTCTGCGCACGCGGTCCGTGTCCACTCCCCGGCAGTGAAAACGCTTCACAACGCGGTAGCGACACCGTCTTCGAGCGGGCCTCAGTGACCGGATCCGGATTCGGGGGAAAAGAGCTGTCGAACAGTCAGATCCGCGAGAAATGGAGTGATCAGAGGAGATCGAATACAGGCTGAAGGATAGTTTGATTTTGAGGATCTGGCAAGGATGATCGCATGCGATTGTGATAGAACGCATGGCGAAAACCGGTTCGTCGGGCCGATCGACTGCGTTAACAGAGGATTTGGGCACGGCTTACGGTCGTCGCGACGATCCGCGCATTGCCCAGTGGGTTGGAGATTGTGAACGATCGCCCAGGTTGAAGTTGATGCGTACCGCCGGACCTGCCTAACATGGGCCGGAGGCTTCAGCGGGGCCCGAATCCGGTCGGGGCCGGGCAGGTGTCAAACCCGGGACACGTGAACAAGACGTCATTGAGACGACGCCGATCGGGCGATTGTCGGTTGCGGCGACGCGTATCCTACATCTAGCTGCATCGGCGCGGACGCATCGGGAGAACTGCGGATTTCGATGGAACACACGAGTCATCTGCCGATCGCCCGTCCTGTCGTTGTGAATCAGGCGCCGGATTGGGCGAGCTTCCTGGACGAGATCGAGTGCCCGCTGTGCGGCTACAACCTGCGCGGGCTGTCGGAAGCCCGCTGCCCGGAGTGCGGCGGTGTATTCGAGTGGCGGGATCTGCTGGATCCGAACTGTCGCCGACACGCATATCTCTTTGAGTACGATCCGAAGGCGAGCGCGGGTTCATTCTTCCGAACGATGATCGCGGGCGTGCGAACGAATCGGTTCTGGAAATCCGTACACCCTGTCCTGCCGGTCCGAATCGGCAGGTTGACGCGCTACGGTCTGAACGTGTTCGTCGCGATGTTTCTTTCATTCGTCGTCGGGCTTTGGGCGATCGATATGTGGCAGGCCAGTCTGCCCCGCTGGCGGATCAGGATGCCGGGTAGCGCACTGGCGCCGTGGACATGGTCGGTACGGGACTTGCGGACGGTCCTGAGCGTGAACTCCCACTTCTTCAACTATGTGATCTGGTTCCTGGCGACGTTCGGCGCGATGCTTGTGTTTCAGGGATCGATGCGTCGCAAGCGGATTCGCGTTCGACATCTTTATCGCTGCATGATCTACTCGAGCGATGTATTTGTCTGGCTGGCCGCTGTACTGGTGGTTCTTGACGTCATCGAGGCCTGGTCATTCGGGAATGTGATTGTGACGATTCAATACGTGGCGTTCGCGAGCGCCGTGTTCTTTGCCGCAGTTCGCCTCATTGCCGCGTTCCGCGATTACCTGCAATTTCCGCATCCCGCGGCGACCGTGGTTGCGACGCAGGTGATTGTGATATTGCTCATCTCCAACATATATATCGTGCGCGTCTGGTTTTGACGGTCGGGCATTGACATGCTGCGTGGGAATTGCCGCGAACCCCGTTCTGCGGCACCCCGATCGGCGCCCCGAATACGGGGCATGCGGGGCGATGACAATGCCCGGACCGGACAGTAGTATTCCCGATTCGAGCGCCGCCCGTCGGTGAACGCTTGTCATCAATCCGGAGTCATTCGTCGCCGCGGTCGGCGACAGGTTTCCTTATTGAGAAACGGTTTTGAAGGAGCACGTGTATGCAGGTGTTTGCGCGCAAGATGCAGGTCTGTTGTGTTGTGGCCATGGGACTGGTCGCATTGGGGTCGGAGTGTCCGACGACGGACCCGATGGGGAACACGAACGGCAACGACAACACGAGCGTCGATCGGTTGTTCGTTGTGAATAACGCGTCGGGGATTACGAGCCACTCGAATCCGTCTTCGAACAACGGTAACGTCGCGCCGGCGACGAGCCTGCCGGCCGGTGCCGCAACGGACATCTTCCAGCCGCGGAGCCTCGTTGTTACAGGTTCGCGACAGTTGATCGTCGCTCGACAGAACGGCGGATTGAGCGTTCATGACAACGCCCTGACGGCTACGGGCAACACGGCCGCGAATCGCATCGTCGAAGGCGCCGCGACGGGGCTCGATGCACCGATCGCTTTGGCGTATGACGCGGCGAACGATCGGCTTTTCGTCGGCGCCATCAATGCCGCGGACGGCATCCTCGTGTTTGAGAACGTGTCGGATACAACGTTCACGGGCAATGTCGCACCGGACCGCATGTTCAACCCGCCGGACCGCGCACCGTCGGACAACACGGAGATGACGATCGACGCGCTGCACTTCGATTCAGAGGGGCGCTTGTGGGTGTCGGATTCGTCGGGCCTCAACCAGAACACCAGCCGAATCCTGCGATTCGACAATCCCGGAACGGCGAGCGGTGAAACGACGCCGAACGGCATCGTGACGAGCCTGTCGTGGGGCGGCATCGAGGACATTTTCGTTGATTCGACGGATCACCTCTACGTCGTCGACGACTCGGACGAGATCGAAGTCCTGGACGACGCGACGAATCTCGGCGTGCTTGTGACGCCGGACCGGACGATCACGATCAACGGCTCGAGCGTTGCGCTTCGAGGGATCGAAGTTGATTCCGCGGGCCGGGGCTTCGCGGCGGATACGGGCAATTCAGAGATCTACATTCTCTCGACGATCGCTTCGCTGACGGGCACGATCAATCCGACGACTTCAATCGCCGGTGCGAATACGGACGTGTCCGCACCGCGGCACATGTTCATCGTGCAGGAATAAGTTCGACGGCACGAAATTCGGTCGAATGATGTATCCAGAGACGAGACGTCGAGAGGCGTCTCGTCTCTTTTGCTTTTGCGCCTGCGCGTTCCCAGGCGGCCCGAGCACGGCGATACGAATCAGAGCAGCATTGTTCACGTGTCGATGCCTATCAGAGCCGCTGTGTCCTCACAGCGGAGTAGGTCGACTTGCGCCTGACGTCGCGAGCGCCACGCTGTGGACAGCGAGGCTCTGAATGTTGTGCGGCGCTGCAAGAATGCGGGGCGGCATGGCACCCGCGGGAGGGATTGTGTAAATTGCGTGAAGAGCACGCAGTTTCGCAGGAGCGAGTGAATGGGTGAGCAGTTCTTCAAAGTCGATATCCACACGCACATTCTCCCCGAGAAGTGGCCCGATCTGCGTGAGCGGTATGGTTGCGAAGGGTTCGTCTCGCTGGATCACTGCTCGCCGGGCAAGGCGAACATGATGATCGACGGTCGCCTGTTCCGACCCATCGAGCACAACTGCTGGGATGCCGCCGTTCGCGTCGAGGAATGCGATCGGGACGGTGTGGATGTGCAGGTGCTATCGACTGTGCCCGTGATGTTCTGCTACTGGGCGAAGCCGGAGCACACGTACGATCTGTCGCAGATCCTGAACGATCACATTGCGGGCGTCGTGCGCGAGAGGCCGACGCGGTTTATCGGCCTGGGCACGCTGCCGATGCAGGATGCGACACTGGCGATCAAGGAGTTGGAGCGCTGCGTGAAGGAGCTGGGGCTCGCGGGCGTGCAGATCGGCAGCCACGTCGAGAAGTGGAATCTGAACGAGCCGGAGCTGTTTCCGATTTTCGAAGCGGCGCAGGATCTCGGCGCGGCGGTCTTCGTGCATCCTTGGGCGATGATGGGGCGCGACGACATGCGAAAGTACTGGCTGCCGTGGCTCGTCGGTATGCCGGCGGAGACAAGCCGGGCGATCTGTTCGATGATCTTCGGCGGCGTGCTGGAGCGGCTGCCGCGTTTGCGCGTCGCGTTCGCGCATGGCGGCGGAACGTTTCCGTACACGATCGGCCGCATCGAACATGGGTTCAATTGCCGACCGGACCTGGTGCAGGTGGATAACCAGCGGAACCCGCGCGAGTATCTCGATCGGATGGTGTTCGATGCGCTTGTGCACGATGCCGAGGCGCTAAAGTTCCTCGTCAACTTGATGGGCGTCCGCAACGTTGCGATGGGGTCGGATTATCCATTTCCTCTGGGGGAGCAGAAGCCGGGGGGGCTGATTGAGAGTGTGGCCGAGTTTACGGATGAAGAGAAGCGCGCGCTATTGAGCGGGACGGCGCTGCGATGGTTGAATCGCGAGGGGATGGCGGCGTGCTAGTAGCATCGTGCAGGGTGCCATGCCGACGCCCAACGTCGGCGTGCGGGCATTGGGTGGCCCATTCCTTCAGGAATGGGGGCGCGACGATGCGAATGCGGAGGGGCCTGGTCATGACTCGCGGCGCGACCCGCGCGCTTATCGTCGCGCCCCCACCACTGGAAGTGGTGGGCCACCCGGCCAGTCAACATGCTTGCCTTGGAGGGCAAGCATGGCACCCAACAAAGACGATGGTGCTAATGCAATGAGTTTTTCCAACACCGAAGCCGTCGCTCGCGAAATGGATGCCACCGATCCGCTGCGCAAGTGGCGCGACGAATTCCACATCCCGACCGCCCCGAACGGCGAGCCCGTCATCTATCTCTGCGGTAACTCGCTGGGCCTGCAGCCGAAGCGGACGCGGTCGATCCTCGAGCAGGAACTGGACGATTGGGCGCGGCTCGGCGTTGAGGCGCACTTCGACGGCATGCGGCCGTGGTATTCCTATCACGAGCAGTTTCGCGAGACTGGGGCGCGGCTTGTCGGTGCAAGGCCCGGCGAAGTCGTGATGATGAACAGCCTGACTGTCAACCTGCATCTGATGATGGTCAGCTTCTATCGGCCCACGCGCGAGCGGTACAAGATCCTCATCGACTACCCGACGTTTCCGTCGGATACGTACGCCGTTAAGACACAGATCATCCATCACGGTCTCGATCCGGCAGACGCCCTGACCGTGATGCAACCGCGCGAGGGGGAAAACACGCTGCGGACGGAGGACATCGAGCATGCGATCGAGCGCGAGGGCGATTCGATCGCGCTGGTGCTGCTTGCCGGCGTGAACTTCTTCACGGGGCAGTTCTACGACATACCGCGCATCACGAAGGCGGCGCAGGCGCGGGGCTGCGTGATGGGCGTTGACCTGGCGCATGCGGCGGGGAATGTGCCACTGCAATTGCACGATTGGAACGTCGATTTCGCCTGTTGGTGCAACTACAAGTATCTGAATTCCGGGCCGGGGGCCGTCGCGGCGTGCTTCGTGCACGAGCGGCATGGTCGCAACATTGACCTGCCGCGCTTCGCGGGCTGGTGGGGGAATGATCCGGATTCGCGGTTCAAGATGCACCTGCAACCGGAGTTCGTCGCGCGCCAAGGGGCGGACGGCTGGCAGTTGAGCAACCCGCCGATCATGGCCCTCGCGCCGGTCGTTGCCTCGATGGAGATCTTTGATGCCGTTGGGATGGCAGCGTTGCGCGAGAAGAGCCTGAAATTGACGGGATATCTCGAATTCCTGCTCGATCAGATTCCGAACAAACGCTACGAAGTGATTACACCACGGGATCCGGCGGCTCGTGGGGCGCAGCTGTCGATCCTGGCGCATGATGAACCGAAGGCGCTGTTCAAGAGGTTGCAGCAGCAACACGTCGTCGGCGACTTCCGTGAACCCAACGTCATCCGCGTGGCGCCGGCGCCGCTTTACAACTCGTTTCATGATGTGTGGCGGTTTGCGAAGATCTTGGCGGGACAGCGCTAGTTGTGTTTCGTGGGCCAGGCCAGCCCTGAAATGTGCAATGATACGTCTCGGAGGTCGGAGGAAGAAATGGGCTTATTCGATGCGTTGTTTGGCAAAGTCGATCTATGCAAGGACTGGGTTGCAGACCCCGATTTGAAACTCGAAGTCGATCTGAGCCGACAGAGTATCAGCGGAATCAAGATTGGCGGTCCCGTTGACGATCTTGCTCGCATGGGGCCTCCCGACAATCGCAAGGCGACGAAGCTCGAGCACTACATATACGCCGCAAGTGGATTGGAGTTCAATTCGAGAGACGGGCGGGTGGACGGTTTCCTCTTGGCGATTCAACGCACTGGGGTCCTACAGCCGTACAAGGGCGGCTTCTGCTATCAACAAAAGTCCATCCGCCTCGGCGCCGCCACAAGCGTCGATGAATTTATCGGATTGTTTGGTAAGCCATTCTGGCGTGACGAGGATGACTCCGAGACGCTTCTATTCTATGAATTCGGCACAACACTAGAGTGGCAGGCCGAGTTCGACGGGAGCGGCAAGCTCAGAGTTTTTTCGATCGTATCGCCTCCGTTGTTGTCCGATCCCGAACAGCGAGAGGCCTACGGGGTTGATAAGACGTGGCCGTGCTCAGGCGGCTAATGACGGGCACGTGGGTGAGTCGCTGCTTAGAAAATCGCCGACAGGGTGCCATGCTTGCCCTCTAAGGCAAGCATGCGGTTTCGCTGGTACGAGATTCCTTTCTCGTGCCTCGCTCTTGGGGAATTCTCCCCCTCTCGCTGTGCCGCGATGTCGGCGTTGGCTAATTGCTCGGCTTGGCGGGAAGGGATTCCCGCTGGGAGTGGGTGCGAGATGGGAATCTCGCACCAGCAGCAGCAGGCAAACACTCGCTCGCATTGTTGCTCCTTCAGGTGATTGATTACGCCAATCCATATTGGTAAGATTGATATTTAATTGCTCTCCTTCGCATTACTCCCGTGCGGCATTGCATATGAAACTGGTCCCTCACGTCGTGGCCATCCTCCTTTCGCTCGCATCCTCGCAATCACTTCGCGCGGGCTTTGTCTTCCATTCGCTTGACTTGGCGAATTCCGTTCACGACTACACAGGCGCCACCGATCTCGATTCTGATTTCATCACCACCGCCACCAACCCGCTGAACCAGACCAGCCTCGCCCAGATCGGTGCGAACATCGTCGAATCGACCTATGCATTCCAATGGGACGGAACCCTCGGCACGGGCACGTTTGCCACCAGCCTTTCACACACAATCCGGTCGCCTGATGTTGAGACAGTTACGCGCGTTCAGATCTTCATCGAACCAACCGAAGACCTCCGCGTGTTTGTCGACGGGGCGTTGACCTACAATCACACTCCAAACCAGGAAGTCGGCATCCTCTATGGGATGTCAGTCCGCAACTTCACGACATCGGTAGAAATCCTGCAGGAGGTGCGCGAAGGCGGGAACTTCTACAATGATCCGTCGTCCGGCACATTCACGATCAGCAATGAGACGATATTGCAGGCTGGCATGCTGTACCGGCTCCAGGCCGTACTCGACAATCTGAATGCCGAACACGTGAATTCCGGCAACCTCGACGCAACGGGCCACGCCAACTTCCGTATCGAACCCCTCGTGCCAGAGCCGCACACCGCTGTGCTCCTCGCATTTGCCGCCGTCGCGCTCATCCCCCGATACAGACGCGACGGTTAGCTCATCCCCGACAGCCAATGACGGCGCGCTCGCAAGGACGGCTGGTATGTCTGCATCGAGTTTCACTGAGAGGACGATGCGCAAGATGCGATGCTTGCGGTGGCGGTCGGGGGACGAGCCGCGAGTTGCGAGTGGTCGCTGGTAGGGTGGGCCGTGCCCACCAAGCGCCTGCACGAGAATTCCTACTCGTACCTCTCTCCCGGGGATCTTCTCCAGGCGCTGTGTCGCGATGTCAGCGTTCGTGAGATGCTCGGCTTTGCGGGAAGGGATTCCCGCGGAGAACGGGTGCGAGATGGGAATCTCGCACCAGCTGGCGCGGGGAACGGGTGCGAGATGGGAATCTCGCACCAGCAGCGCCACTCGTTTACCATTCTCGACGTGATCAACCGACTTACACTCACATGCCTCGCAATTCTGTTGCCGACTGGCGCTTGCGGTCCTGCGCATTCGCACGAGAAGCGTGCTATCGAGACGACTCGATCGCAACCGCAAACGCTATCGTCTGCGCTGCAAGAAACGCCTGACCCACCGGCGCCGATGATCAGTGTCGTCGTCGCACAGGGCGCCAACCCGTTCGACAATCCCGGCGGCGTCACGTTCGCCGTCTGGAGCGATGGTCGCGTCATGCGATCGGCATTTCCCGAGCGCGTGACGAACTGGATCACGCAGGGGCGGCTCTCAAGTGCGCAACTCGATGAGATTCGACAGGCGACAATGATGCTCCGTGATCACGAGGAGCCCAAGGGACACTTCTGCTGCTCGCATATGTCGGTCAAAGTCGCGGAAGGGGCAAATAAGGGGACGTACACACATCAGCTCGCGACGGGGCGGAAGTCAAAGCCGATCAGTGATTTTGTTGAGTTTCTGTGGACGCTGGATATCGCGGACGCTGTGCGTGTTTCCGGCGTGGAGCATGGGAGGTTTCCGAACAGCGGATTGAAGGACATCTATCCAACGGGTTAATTTCCGGTATTCAACCAGAGGCCCGATGCCTATGTCCGATGCCGATCTCGAAGTCGTTTCCCGCGGCGCTGCCTCGAGGGGTGTGCGCCGACGAGTCGCTCGGCATTGCGGGAAGGGATTCCCGCGGGAGTGGGTGCGAGATAGGAATCTCGCACCAGCAGCTGCGGGAGTGGATGCGAGGTAGGAATCTCGCCAAAGCAGCGCGCGTGATTCGCCTTGGTGGGCACGGCCCACCCTACGCTGTGTGTTGGGTACGGCCCACGCTACACGGTTACTTCGTTTCCAGCAGGCACGCGCGTATCTGTTCCTGCATCTGCTTCGTCACGCCGATGCCTTCCAGGAATTTCTCGATGCCGCCTTTTGCCTGAATTTCGTCGAGTAGTTTTGTCATCGCTGTCTGGCGGCCCGGCAGGTTCACTTGTTCGGACAGTCGGAAGTCCCGGACGATCGTGTCGCGATCCACGCGCAAGAGAGACAGCAAGAGCGCCGACATCACGCCCGTTCGGTCCGTTCCCGCCTTGCAGTGATAGAGCACCGGGTAATTGTCGGCGTTGGCGAGGATTTCGAAGGCGTCGCGATACGCGCCGGCATTGTCTTCGACGCCATGCGTGTAGAACTCGTCGCGCGATCCTCGCTTGCCGAAGCTCATCGGGCAGCCGTGCACGCTCGATGCGAGCTGCACGCGCCACTCGTCGCCGCCGAAGAACGGCCAGGGCGTCAGCCGATTGCAGAAGTCGATGACTGTCTTCACGCCGAGCTTGCGATACGATTCGGCGCCATCCGACGACAGGTGGTTCAGCTTGCCGGAGCGGTAGATCATGCCGCGCTTGACGAACTGACCGTCTATCGTCGGGTAGCCGCCCGCGTCGCGCGTATTGGCGGCGCCTTCAACATGGACCCAGCGCCCCGGCTCGCCGTTCGTCGGCGGAGGCGAGATGACGAGATCGCCCTGCGGAATCGAACCGTAGGCGAGCACGCCAACGACGATGACGAGGGGAATCGTGATTCGCAGGGCGAGTTTCTTGCGCTTGGAAAGGGGCATTGGGGGGGATTGTCCTTAATGTGGGGCGTTACTTGTCGGCGGAACTTGCATCATATTCTCGAAGCGTACGATAGCAGTGTTCAATTCTTGCAGAGCGACATGCCCCGCCCATCGCACGTTTGCTGGGCGGGGCATCTTGTCCGGTTTCGATACGTCGCTTCACAGTTTGGTGGGCACGGCCCACCCTACCAACGCCGCGCGATCGTCACGACTTGATCGACGCCATATCGATCACGAAGCGGTACTTCACGTCGCCTTTCTCCATTCGATCCCACGCCTCGTTGATGTACTGAATCTTGATCAACTCGATATCGCTGGTGATGTTGTGCTTGCTGCAGAAATCGAGCATTTCCTGCGTTTCTGCGATGCCGCCGATGGCGGAGCCGGCGAACTGGCGGCGCGGCATGATCAAGTTGAAGACGGCGACGGGCAGTGGTTCGCTCGGCGCGCCGACCATGGCGAGCGTGCCGTCGAGCTTGAGCATCGCGAAGTAGGCGTTGATGTCGTGCTTCGCCGCGACGGCATTCAGGATGAAATCGAAGCTGTTCGCATGCTTTGCCATTTCGTCGGGGTTCTTCGACATCACGACTTCATCGGCGCCGAGCCGCAGGGCGTCGGCCTTCTTCTCGGGGCTCGTCGTGAACACGACGGTATGTGCGCCCATCGCGTGCGAAAACTTCACGCCCATGTGGCCGAGACCGCCGAGACCGACGATGCCGACTTTCTTGCCGGGGCCCGCCTTCCAGTGGCGCAGCGGTGAATAAGTCGTGATGCCGGCGCAGAGCAGCGGGGCGACGGCGGGCAGTTCGAGATTCGTCGGGACCTTCAGCGCGAAGGCCTGGTCGACCACGATCGCCTCGGAGTATCCGCCGTGCGTGGGAATGTTGAGATGCGGGTCGGTGCTGCCGTAGGTCATCGTGCAGCCGTTCTCACAGAACTGTTCCAGATCCCGTTTGCAGTTCGTACACGTGCGGCACGAGTCCACCATGCAGCCGACTGCGGCAAGATCGCCGACTTTGAATTTCGTGGCGCCGCTGCCGGCCTCGACGACGCGACCGACGATTTCGTGACCGGGCACGGCCGGGTAGGTTGCCGGCATGGCGTCGGCCCATTCGTTGCGTGCGTAGTGCAGGTCGGAATGGCAGACGCCGCAGTAGAGGATCTCGATCACGATGTCGGTGGCCGTTGGCTTGCGGCGGGAAATGTCGAGCGCGCCGACTTTCGATGTCGGGCTTGTCATGCCGTAGGCCTTGGCGGGGCGGGTCTTCTCAGGCGAGAGCTTGGGGGCGGTCTGGGTGGACATGTGCGGGATGCTCCGATGTTGCGGGGCCGGCGTCGCGAGCGGATGAACGATGACCGCTCTTTGGACGATGCGATGCGGGTGGATTGTAGGCGGTCCGCCAAGGCCTGGCCGTGAATCGCACGGGCGAAATCGCCTGTCGGGCTTCGGCGCTGTGAAGTATGCTAATGGCGAGTGAATTACACGTTTATGAGGGCCAGAAGGATGGGAACCTACTTTGAGTTCATCGCCGTGCCGGATGTGACGGAAGCCGATGCGCCGCGGAAGGGCGCCGAACTTACGCAGTGGCTCGTTCGAGAAGGCATCATCTGCGAGGCCATCAATACGGAGTGTGCGATGGGGGATGAGGGCCAACCGCCGGGACCGCGCTACGTCGAGGCGATCGAGGAGGGGGAATCACGGGGGAATCTCTACGGCGTAACAGACCAGTGCGGCCTCGCCATCATCACTAGTCGCCACTTGTATCACAATTGGGTGGGCGATTTCGAATACAGCTGCACCCTATGCAATGCCCGATTTGATGATTCTGCGGATGAGGATGCGTGTCGGCTCTACAAGGATTCGATACTCGACTGGCACGACAGCGGCACGCCGGGATCGTTCGCCTGCGCCCAGTGCGGCGTCGAGCGATCGATCGTCGAGTGGCAGCGGGACGGCCCCTGGGTCGTGGCAAACCTCGGGATGAAAATATGGGACTGGCCGCTGTTGTCGAAGACGTTTATCGCCAGGATCGAGCGCCAACTGGGGCATCCGATTCGCGACATCCAGGGCAAGTTCTAGTCGCATGATTTCGCTGTCGCTTGCGACGATGCGGCACGGCCGGCGCTCACTATAATCGCCCCGCGTGAGCGAACGGAACATCAGACAGGATATGTGTGCGAGCAAGGCCGACGGCGCCGCCTTCAGCGTCATGGTCGGCATCGGCGAGACGTACCTACCGGCGTTCGTTCTCGCCGTCGGGCTCGGACAGGTGCTCGCAGGGCTCGTCGCGACGATCCCCATGCTTGCGGGGGCGTTCCTGCAACTGTTGGCGCCGCGGCTCGTCCGAATTGTCGGTTCCCATCGGCGCTGGGTCATCCTCTGTGCTGGGCTTCAGGGCGTCGCATTTATTCCGCTGTCGATCGCGGCGTATGTTGGTCGTGTGCCGTGGTACGTCGTCTTTCTCATGGCGACGCTCTATTGGGGCGCGGGCATGGGGGCCGGACCGGCGTGGAATACGTGGATGGGGCGGGCCGTTCCGCGCTCGCTGCGATCGCCGTTCTTCGCGCGGCGCACCAGAATCGCGCAGATGTCCGTGTTGTCGGGCCTGCTGTTCGGCGGAGTGATTCTCAAGTTCGCCGGCATGCAGGAGGCGATTCTTGGCGGGTTCGCCGTGCTCTTCGGCGTTGCGTTCTGCGCGCGGATCGTTTCGACGTACTTTCTCGCGCGGCAGTCGGAACCCGAGGTCCCGGCGCATACGGATGAGCGCGTCTCTCTGATCCATTTCGCGGGTCGATTGCGCCGGCCCGAGGGGCATCTGCTCCTTTACATGCTCTTCGCGCAAGTCACGACGCAGCTCGCCTCGCCGTACTTCAGCCCGTACATGCTGGGTCAGATCAAGCTGGGCTACAGCGTGTACATCATGCTGCTCGGCACGGCGTTTCTGGCGAAGGCCGTCACGCTGTCGATCATGGCGCGTTGGGGCGCGCGAATCGGCGCCAAGACGATCCTGTGGATCGGCGGATTCGGCATCGTGCCATTGCCGGCGCTGTGGCTCCTGTCGACGTCGCCTTTCTACCTGATGGGGCTCCAGATGCTCAGCGGCAGCATGTGGGCATGCTACGAATTCGCGACGCTGCTACTACTCTTCGAAACGATTCGCGACGAACAGCGCACGGCCATCCTGACGTCGTACAACCTGATGAACTCCGTCTCGATCGCCACAGGCTCTATCGTCGGCGGTCTAATCCTGCGCGGCATCGGCCCCGGTGCGCAAGGCTATTTTCTGCTTTTCCTTATCTCGTCGGCATGCCGATTGTGCGCGCTACCGCTGATGTGGCGCGTCGGCGAAGCCCCGCGCAAACTCGTCGGCCTCTGGCTGCGCCCCTTGGCCGTACGCGCCGCGGCCGGATCGGTGGAGCGACCGATCGTTGCGGCGCTGGAGGGGGATTCGGATGTGGAGCTGGCGGAGTTGTGATTCATCGGTTGTGAACGATGAGTGGTGCGTGGCGAGCAATCGTTTCACTCGTAGGGTGGGCCGTGCCCACCAATGCCGCGGGACGGGCACTCACCCATGCCGCGTGGCCCATCTATTCATGGATGGGGGCGCGACGATGGGCCGGTGCGGAGTCGCGTGCATGTCGAACGTGCATAGCGCCTGGGAAACTGCTCAGCGTAGCGGATGCGCTCGGATTGGCGGGAAAGGAATCCCGCGGGGATACGTGCGAGAAGGGATTCTTATACGAGCGGGAATGGCTCGCCGATGCAAGATGGACGTCGCCCGTCATGTTCGCATACGCCGGCACCGACTCCTTTACGGTCGCGGCTCTGATCACAAAATCGCGCGCCGCATTCCCAGCAATTGACTTCGACGGCGCGCGAGTGTCGCACATCTGGCATTTCCATTGCCGCGCGAACTTTGTCCTGCTTCGATGAACGCCAGTACAACTTTTGAAGTCGATTCGCCGGGTTGTGATCGTTTGCGCGCCCACTCAACAGTCGAGTGCTCCGGTGCGGCTGGGCGCACGGCGCTGCGCTAGAATGGCGCAGAATCATCAATTCCGTTGGAAACCCCAACCAAAATATGAAAGGAGAACAAGCAATGTTCCGCACGATTTGTGGGCGCCGTACGGCGTCATGGGTGTTGGCGTTCGCGGGAGCTGTCATCGTATGTCCGTCGATCGCGGCGGCGACGATGATCAGCGTCACGGGGACCTATACCGGCACGATCAACGGCGAACCGTTCGCCGCGTCGATCGCGCCGGGCGACGGTAGCCTGGATACCACGGGGCTGACTCCGGCGACAACGCACATCAACTTCACCGCAATTCCGAACCCGTCGTTCACACCGATCGCCTTCGCGAATTCGCAGTTGACGATCTACTGTCCGATTGGTGGGCGTCCCATTGGAGCGGGCGTTCAGAATCTCTTCGACCTGACGGGCGGCAACTATACCGCCGAACGCACTTTCACATGGCCGGATTATCCCGGCAGTTCGATCGCCGCGACGGGTTCCGTATCCACGACGGGGACCGACCTGTCGTTCTTGATCGACATGACCGGCACGTACAACGGACCGACGGACATCACGGGCATCAGCGATTATGTCGTGCACTGGACGCAGGGCCCACCGGGGGAGCTTCGTGAGACTGCCTCGGCGACGCTATCGCGCAGCGGCGGCGCACCGTTCAGCGTCGAATACGTGACAACGTTCTTCGGTCTGTCGGGATCGCTGAACATGGACCAGATCGGTTACTACGATCCGCGGAGGTTCGATTACGTGGCGACGGGCGATACGACCGGCGTGTATGACGTGGAGCTGGCGATCGTGTTCATTCCCGAACCCGCGACATTGATTTTCCTGGGAAGCGGTGCAGTGATTCTGTTGTGCGGAAGACGTCGCGCGACGAGATAGTCGCGACACGTTAAGCACAAACACATTTTCACGTAGCTTGGTTTGACGAATCTGCGCGTCGTCACTGACGGTTTGATTTCCGGCGGGGCGACGGCCGGACCCCTTGATTGCAGCCTCGATCGAAATCAGGACGGGGCGTCGATCCGCTTGGCACGATGGTTATCTCGCAACTTCTGCAGCGGCGCCTCGTTTCCCTTTCTTCCTCGATGCCGACTCCACCGTCGCCGGTCGGTCCGCTTGCGCAGCTGTGTCACAAAACCGCGCAAGAAAATCCGGCGTTGCCGTGCCGGGGCCGACGCCTTGGCGATCGATGCGGCTCAGCGTCATCTTGCGGTTGACGTGCAGCGTTGCGACGGCGAAGCGCTCCTTCGCGTATGCGATGTGGCTCGGGCTTCGGGAGTAGAGACCGCCGACGCGGGAGTCGGGGGCGTCGTTCGCGAGGGAGACGGCGCGTTCGAACGTGTCGGCGCGCAGCACATTGAGAATCGGCGCCATGATCGCCTCTTGCGCCGGCTCGGCATCCGTCGCGAGGTTCGTGACGATCGACGGATTGGCGAAGTAGCCGCCGGAATCCGCGTCGGTCCGACCGCCGGCGAGGACGAGCCGACCGGCGCGTCGCACGTGGTCGAGCGCTTCGTCGTAGCGGGCGAGGCCCGATTCGTCGATGAGCGGACCGACGCGGGCCGCGGGATCGTCCGCCTGCTTCGGCGTGATCGCTTCCGCCGCTTCCTTCAGTTTCTCAAGGAACGCGTCGTAGATGGCGTCGAGCACGACGACGCGCGAGCACGCCGTGCACTTCTGGCCAGAGAAGCCGAAGGCCGACGCAATCGTCGCCTGCACGGCCTCGTCCATGTCGGCGTCATCGTCGACGATGATCGCGTGCTTGCCGCCCGCCTCCGCGATGACGATCTTCGCAGCGCCGCGATCGCTCGCTGTTTCGCGGGCCTGTTCACGAATGAGACTCCCGACGCGGCGCGAGCCGGTGAATGCGATGACATCCACATCGCCATGCTGCACGAGGGCGCGGCTGGTCAGCTCGCCCGGGCCGGTTACGAAGTTCAGAACGCCGGCGGGCAGACCCGCGTCAATCAGGATGCGGCAGAGGCGCGCGGCGCAGATGGATGAATGCACGGCCGGCTTCATGATGACGGCATTGCCGGCGACGAGCGCCGCCGCCGTCATACCGCCGATCAAAGACAGCGGAAAGCTGTACGGTGCGATGACGCCCACGACGCCGCGGGCGCGCAGCGCTTCGCCATTCGCGGACGAGAGGCGGCGAGCCTCGGCGGCGTAGTAGCGGAAGGCGTCGACGGTATCCAGGTAATCGCCCGCCGCTTCGCGCCACGTCTTGCCGGTTTCGAAACTGGCGAGAGCCATGAGGTCGTACCGGGCGGTATGGAGGGCGTCGGCGGCGCGATCGAGGAAATCGGCGCGTGCACTGGCGGGTTGTGCCGCCCAGGCGGCAGCGGCTCGGCGTGCCGCGTTTGCCGCGAGGTCCACAACGGCAGCGTCGCAGACGGCGTAATAGCCGACGACTTCGGCGGGTGACGACGGATTCCGGGACGGCCGCCATTCGGCGGCGCTCGGCGTTTCGTTGTTGATGATGGGGCCGAGCTTTTCGCCGAATTCGGCGCGGGTGCGAGCCAGGGCCTTGTGCATCTCGTCTCGCACCGGCGGGTCGGCGAAGTTGACCTCGGGCTCCGCCTGAAACGTCCTTGTCGCGACGTTGGTCTGCGAGGCGTGGAGAAACTTCGTCTGCTGCGGGGATTGCGTTGCGCGCCGGGACGGGGCCGGTTTGCGAAGCAGCTGATCGACCGGCGTGTCGCCGCCGAAGCTCTGGCGAAGGAACGACTCGTTGGCCGTGTTTTCAATGAGGCGTCGCGTGAGGTAGGCCATGCCCGTCATCATGTCGCCAAACGGGGCATACACGCGGACGCGCTGTTGCATGCGCGTCAGGGCGCGGCGTAGGGGTTCGCCCATGCCCGTGAGCATCTGCAGTTCCAGTGTGCGCGACGGCAGGCCCAATGCCGATTCCATCGCGAGCATCGCAGCGATCGTGCGCACGTTGTGGCTGGCGAAGGCGGGGCGAATTACGTCGCAGTTCTCGAGCATGACGCGACCGACGCGCTCGTACGCGGCGTCCGATTCCCACTTCTCTTTGTAGAGCGGGCTCTCCCAGCCGTTGCGCACGGCCATCGCCGTTTCCGAATCCCAATAGGCGCCCTTGACGAGCCGCACGCTGATCGGTGTGCCGCGTTTGCGGGTCCACGCAACGAGTTCGGCGAGATCGCGATCGCCCTCGGGCATGTAGCATTGAATGACGATGCCGCAGTCGGGCCAATCGTGGAATTCAGGTTCCGTCATCACGCGCTTGAAGATGTCGAGCGTGAGATCCTTGACGGCGTAGTGTTCCATATCGACGTTGACGAACGCGCCTCGATCACGAGCGGCGCGCAGCACGGGGCGGAGGCGATCGAGAATGGCGTTAGCCGAGCCCGTCGGATTGATCGGATCGAAGGAAACGACGATCGCGGAGAGCTTGAGCGAGATATTGACCTTTGGAATCCGCCCCCACGGTGCGACGTCGATCATCGGTATGTCGGGCCAGTGCGTCGCATCGCGGCTGACGTGCTCGATCAGATCGAGATAGAGCTGCTGATGATGTCGTGCGATGCGATCCGCGATGATCGTTTCGCCGAGCACATCCAGCGTGAACGTGTTGCCGCCGGTGCGAAGTCTCTTGACTTTGCGGATCGCCTGCTGCGGCGTATCGCCGGCGATGAACTGCTTCGCGCCGATGCCGCAGCCGAACTTGGCGGCGGATGCAACAAGCGATGCGTACATCGAGTCGGGCCTGTCGAAGGCGACGGCGAGGTTGAGCGGCTCGGGCGGCGTGAAGTCGTCGCCGAGGTACTCGGCAAGATGTCGCGCAATGGCCTCGTTGGATTGCAGGAAGGGCAGGACTTCGACGAAGCGGAAGAGTCGGAGCTTCAGATCGTCATTGCCCGTCAGCCAGGTCATGGCCTTCTGCTGCCAGTATTCGATCGAGAACACGCTCGGCCCCGCGGCTTCCGCGAGTTCGAAAATGTGTCGGCCGATGCGGCGGATGTCGGGTTCGAGGGAAGCACTGTGAATGCGTGTTAGCGTCATGGATCTGGACCCGTTCTGGGGACGATTCGAGTCTATCGCCGGGGCGCGACAGCAACAAGCATTGCGGGGGCATCGTGCGACGCTACACTCCCGAAGATGGACGGAAATCTCTCACAGCGGTTTTTTGACGGCTCGCGCGCAACGACGCTACGGACATTCGCGATCGTAAGTCTGGCGGCGCTGATGCTCGCCGGCTGCGACGACAAGCGGCGGCATCAGGCGTCGGAGGAAGTCGCGTTCAAGATCATCGAACCGGCGGCCGGTGCGGACGCGTCGCCCGAGGCGATCGCCAAAGAAGCGCTCGCGGCGATGCAGGAACTGCAGCGTGTGCGCGCCGAGGGCATGGGCAAGGACGACAATCGGGCGAAGTATGAAGAAGCGATGGGCCGGCTGTTCGGCGTGGCGGATCGGGATCGGATCTACGCCCTTGTGAAGCCCGACCCGGCGGGAGGCGGCGGGTCGCCGTTTGCACCGACGGACATCACGGAAAACGCCGCCGTGCGGCGCGTCGCCGAGTCGTGGACGAGCGAGACGGCGTACTACATCAATGGTCTCGACCTTGATTCCGTCGTCGCAAAGAAAGCATCGGGTAGTGATGATCGAATGCTCGTGAGCGTCAACGTGGTCAACGCGAACGATCGGTCGGCGCTGGCGGAGATTCGCTCGCAATCGGGGATGGGACCCGCCGATGCGCCGTTTGCATCGTTGACGGCCGAGCAGCAACAGAAGATCCGCGACGCGGCGCTGAAGCGCGGCTTCAACGTACCGATCGAGGCGCAGATTCGTTTGGTCGTCGCAAAGACGAAATCGGGCTGGCGCGTGCAGAAGGTGGACGTCGGTCCGGGGCGCTGATTCGATTGGATGCAGTGAAGAAACATAAGACGATAATGGTCGAGGCAGCAGATTGAGTGCATATCACGCTGAAGGCGTGACCTATGGTAGCCCAGGGCAAGCTAAGACCGCGAAGCGGTCGACGCGCAGCCCTGGGTTGGTGGCCGGAAAGCAGGGCAAGTCCTGAAAGGACGTTCTATGCGTCTCGGCGTAAAGATGCACGGGATCGCGAGGGATGATCTTGACGTGGAGTTCGCTTGGTTTGATCCATCGCACACAAGCACATATCCGCGGGGCTAAGGTCGTCCCTACAGGACTCCAACGGCAGTTGAATAAACGACACCCCGGGATGCGTTCAGCTCGCTTTGCGACCTGCACTTGCCCGGGGCTCCCGTAGTCCGGCCTTTCAGACCTGTCCGGCGTCGCTATCGCGACTTGAACCACTCGCTGAGTTGAGGTCTTCGCAATTGTGCACTGCTGACACAGCAGTGGCACCCCGGCGTCTTTTGATTCCTGTCATCGCATGGCATTCAGAGCCGCGGCGTCCCCGCCGCGATGGCAATCGCATTGTTCACTGGCCGACGGTTTCGTTCGTTGCCGTGTTCTTGCTTCGATTGTTGAATCTTCGCAATCGCGCACTGCTGACACAGCAGTGGCACCCTTTGCCGTATCCCGCACTGTTGACACAGCGTTGGCCCCCGGCAATCAATCGTTCGGCGGCGTCGTCGTCACTTTCACCGGGCTGTCCTGATCGATTGATGCGCGGGCCGACTCCGGCAGATAGCTGGCCGCGAGGAGTCGAACGGATTCGTCCGGATCCGAGGCGCAGAATTCCTCGAGTACTTCGCGGAATTTCGAGCCGTGCTGCTCGGCAAACAGGCGAACGGCGAGCAGCTTCACAACGGGCTGCTTGACGCGGACCTGCGGCGCCGCGGCCGTCGTTGTGCGATCGCTCAGCGGCGAATTGCCTGCGGCAACGAGGGCGTGGGACTTCACTTGCCAAGAGGCGTCCGTCAGCAGCTTCGCCAGGGCTGTATCCAGCCGTTGCGTCAATTCGGGCGCGATCTTCGTTTCCGACGATGCCGCCACAATCGTCGCGAGCAAAGCGCCGATCTGGTCGGCCGCCTTGATGCGGACATCCTGCATTTCTGATTGTGCATTGGCAATCAAACGATCGACGCCCGCGGGCGATGCATCAAGCGGGCTGCGGATCGCATTGAACGGACCGGCCGAGATCGTGCCAAGACCGGGGCGCATCGTGCCGCCGTCCCAGATCGGATCGAACATGGCCGTGATGGCGATTGGGACGGGGCGATCGATATGCTGCGTCAGCCAGGTTCGAACATCGCCGACGTCGATTGAAACCGTCTCTTCGAACGCGTCGCCCGGCAGGAGTGTCGGGCGCGAACTCATCAAAACAGTCAGATAGTTGTCGAAACTGGTCCCGGCATCGCCGCCGAGCCTGGTCGACACTGACACGAGCGGTCGGGCCATGAACCCCTCGCCAAACGTGATCGGGAATGCACCGATGTTTTCCATGCGGAATGTGGCGCGGATCGGCGCCGTCGGCTCGTAGACGTTCATGATCGGTTTGATCGTGAAGCGTAGGAAATCGCCGGGCCGCTTGTGGTAATCGAAGACGTCCCGGCGGAACTTGTCGAGGACGGCCGTGATCTTCGTATCGATCGGTCGCGCCGGGATCTGGCCGTTTTCTTTTTCGATAAGGGCTGCGATCATCTGCCGCGCGAGCCCCGTGGTTTGAAGGTCCACGGCATGCGTGAGCGTCTTCATCGCGTCGTCGCGATGATTCTTCGCGAACTGAATCCGGGCCAGTTCGTAGGCCGCGAATTGATCATCTTTGGCGATGGGTTCAAGCGTGGCGACGGCGTCCTCCTGGCGATCGTCCAGATTCAACGCGAATCCGCGGGCGATCTTCGCCTTGTCGGAAGGATGGAAGGGCGTCATCGCGAATTCGGACATCTCCATCGCCAGTTTTTTGTCAGGCTGGAAGATGGAAAAGAACCAGGCGATGTCGGCAGCGTCGTCATAACGCTTCTCTTCGCGCACTTTCTTGATGTTGGCGCGATAGAGCTTCGCGACGCTGTCGATGTCGGCATCGGCCCGCGTGGCATGGCCGGCCATTCGATAGGCGTAGGCGCGAACCAGATATGCGGCCGCAGCGCCGTCGTCGATCTTGATCGCTTCGCCGGCAGCGGCAACAGCGTCGTCATAGTCCTTCGACGCGAGATAGGATTCCGCCAGTCGCTGCCAGTAGTCGGCCGGGACGGGGCCCGCATCGGCGCGACCATTGATCTCGATCGCGCGGTTGTACCACTCCTGCGCCCGCTTGTGCATGCCGAGACTATCCAGGTATTGCGCAAGATCCCAGATGAGGTTGGCCTGGCTCGGGTTGGCGGCGATCAGCTGCAGGGCCATCTCGACGCGCTGCAATTCCGGCTGGGTTTCGCCGAAGATCGTGTAAGCGAGTTCTCGCGCCTCGATGTTCATCGGGTTCATCAGCAGGGATCGTTCGAGATACTTGGCGGCGTCATCGCGTTCGCCGCGCTCGAAGTGATGTCGCGCGAGCCAGAGGTTCAATTCGCTCTTGTAAGGGCGGGAGAGGTCCTTGCGTTTCAACTCGCTTTCGGCCAGCGCGGCGCGCTGCTCGATCGTCTGCAGGCCTTCAATCCGCAGGCGGAAGAGATGAATCGCGGCCGCATCATCATCGCTGCGAAGTCGAACGTAATCGGCGAGCGCCGCTTCGGCCCGCTGAGGTCGGCCCATGCGCTCTTCGATATCGTAGAGCCACTTGTGTGCATCCGCGCAGTCTGGTGAGACGCGCGCCGCCGCGCGAAGCAGCGCCAGGACGTGCAGCGCATTGCTACGCGCATCGACGCGGCCCTTCAAATGTCCTTGATGTCGTGCGAGATCGACGAGCCACGGCCCGATGTCAGGATCGGCGGGATACGCGCCGGCCTGCTGTTGCGCGATCTCCGCTGAGCGACGGATATCGTCCGCCGACATTGGCGGAGTAGTCTGCTGAAACATGGAGGACGCGACGAATGCGAGCACAAACGCTGTGGACATGGGGGTAACCTCCGTGTTACCGATTCGATATGAGGCGGGCCGTTTCGCCCGCTGCCTCCAGCCCGGACCGGACCGCTCCGGCGGATCGGTCGCGCGGCGGAAACTCAATATTCCACATGACTTATATCAGTCGCCCGCGTCGCTCGCAAGTTCTTTTTGCGCGTCGGGGCCCTTGTCGTCGTGATAGAGCTCGGCCCGTTTGCGCAGAAAATCCGCTTCGCTTCGGCGGCCGCCTCGGGCGCAGGCGTCGGCCAGGATCTGATGACACATGGCCGCCTTAGGTGAATCCAGCAGCTCGGCGCGGCGGACCTTGTTCGGCAGATCGATCAGGATGTGGTCGTATGCCTTCAGCGCGGCGTCGCAGCGGAGTCGGATCGGCAATAGCAGAAGCTGCTCCGACAGGGGCACGCCGGGATCGCCGAGCGGAATCGGTTCAATGGCGCGGCGTGCCGCTTCGGGATTGTGCAACTCGAGCATGCAGTCGGCCAGCAGGATCCGGCAGATGCGCGACACGCCGCGAAGCGCGCCGTGGCCCAGTTCGATGACGCCGGCGCTGAGCGCTGCGGCCGTCGCATACTCGTGCCGGCCATGTGCGACGACGGCGAGGTTGTGACACGCGAGGAGCTTGCCTCGTCGATGCAGGTTGAACGCGAGGGCGGCGTTGCGAAGTTGCTGTTCCGCCAGATCCAATCGTCCCGTTGCGATGTACACCGCGGCCTGGTTGGACTCGCGCGCCTGTCGCAGACCAAGTATCGTGAAGATGATCCAGATCCCGGCGCCGGCAATCGACAATGCCCAGAGGAGTTTGCTCTGCTGCGGCGACGTCCAGGTACTCGCCGCGCCGACGGACGCGATCAAAATGATGGCGAGGACGCCGACTTTCCAGACGCCGGCAAGCAGGATCTGGCGCTTGAGCGTTCGGATCAGGTGTGAGGCTTCGGGTTCAGTCACAAGGGATGCTCCGCGGCGGGATACGCCTGGCTGACATCGCGGGCGATTTCAAATCTCTCAAGGATTCTCTTGGGGGATACCAGAAGCGTTGCGTCGTTCCAATACCGCCGGGCGGCTTCCGGCTGATTGAGCCGATGGAACGCGGCTGCCACAAGGGCGTACGCGAATCCGGCCCGCGTCGACAGGTGTCGCCGGAAGAGGGCGATACGCTCGTCGATGTTCGCGATCGCGTCGGTGTAGTGCCCCATGAAAAGCTGCTGATGGAGCCGGATGACTTCGTACACGGCGCGAAGCGACGCGGGCATCTGAATCTGCTGCAGTCGATCCAGGAGTTGCACGGCATCCGTCAATTCCTCGTTGCGCAGCTTTGCAGACGCGAGTGCCAGTTGAGACTGCTGAAGGAGCGACGCATCGCCGATTCGCTCGCGGAGCAGCCGCTCGTAGATGTGCGCGGCGGCGTCGTAGGCCCGCTTCCGTTCCGCGACGGAGGCCAGGAGGACGAGTGCGCGACCGCGATCGGAATCGCTTCGGATGGGGCGCGTGATCAGATGCGGCAGGATCGCCTCGACGGCGCTCCAATTTTCAAGTTGGGCATGATCCCACGCGGCCGCGATCGCGGCGCCGGCGAGGCGATGACGTCGGGCGCGGCGCCAACTCAGTACGAGCAGCACAAACAGCAGTGCCCACGGCGCGACGATGACCAGCCGCCCCTCGACCGACTCCATGTTGATCCTGAACACGAATGGAACGAGGACCATCGCCAGCATGAGCCCCATGATGAAGAAGGAAGGATGATTCTCCCTGGGGTTTCGGCGCGTTGCGGCGAATGCGCGATCGGCGAGATCAATGTCAATTCGTTCCATCGCAGTATCATAGCGGTTCGTGGCGTTTCAACACGGAGCGATGGGGCGACGAGCCCTACGGGAGGTCCGAAATACGCTCATTGACCGCGAATGCTGACGGTTTTCCGGATTCCGTGATGTAATCGTGAAAGGTGGATCCGGCGGCTGCGAAACGCTCAGGACGCCTCGATCGACGATCCGTTCCGAGCGGTGACCTAGGAGCAAATGATGTCTGTTCGTGCCATGTATGAGAATGACGCCGATTTGGGGCTGCTGAAACGTTTGCGGTTTGCTGTCATCGGCTACGGCAACCAAGGACACGCGCACGCCCTGAATCTCCGGGACGCCGGCGCTTCGGTGCTTGTCGGTCAGCGCCATGGCGCGAGCTTCGATCGGGCCGTTGCCGACGGCTTCGAGCCTGTGTCCGCGGAGAAGGCGATCGAACAGTCGGACGTCGTGATTCTCGGGCTGCCGGACGAGGACATCGGCCGCATCTATCGCGACGAAATTGCATCGAGGCTGCGCCCCGGCCAGGCGCTCGGCTTCGTCCACGGTTTTGCCGTGAGATTCGGATTGGTCATCGCGCCGACGGATGTCGATGTGGTCATGGTCGCGCCGAAAGGACCCGGCACGTTGGTGCGATCGGCGTTTCAGCGGGGCGGTGGCCTGACCTGCATCGTGGCCGTGGGGCAGGACGCGACGGGCAGGGCGCGAGACGTGGCGTTGGCATGGGGTGCCGGTGTCGGCGGCGGCAAGGGCGGAATGATCGAGGCGACATTCGCGCAGGAATGCGAGTCGGACCTGTTCGGTGAGCAGGCCGTGCTGTGCGGCGGCGTGCAGGAGTTGATGAAGATCGCGTTCGAGTTACTCGTCGAAGCCGGCGTGCCGGAGGAGCTGGCGTATTTCGAGTGCATTCACGAGGTGAAACAGGTCGTGGATCTGCAATACACGGAAGGCTTGGCCGGCATGCGGGCCCGGATCTCCAACACTGCGTCGTACGGTGGCCTGACGCGAGGACCGCGGCTGGTGGATGCGTCCGTACGGGTAAGAATGCGCGAGATTCTCGTCGAGGTTCAGAACGGGTCATTTGCGAAAGAGTGGATCGCGGAATGTGAATCCGGGAAGAAGCGGCTTGCCGCGCTGGAAGCGGCGGAGGCAGTGCATCCGAGCGAGCCGGCGGGGCGGGCGGTGCGGGCGCTGGCGGCGGGGGCGATTCGGTAGGATCCGAGGATCGACTGAAGACCCTGGGGGAGAGAGGATTGCGGCTGAGAGGAGTCGAACCTCCACGACCTTGCGGTCACTGGCACCTGAAGCCAGCGCGTCTGCCAATTCCGCCACAGCCGCGGCGTTTCGGGGCTCGATCGTTCCAGCCAGGCTCTCAGCGCTCAGCGTCACGATCGACCGAGTCGGGACAATCTAAGCGGGGTCTGCCGGTCAGGCAAGCCGACTACGACATTATTTCGAGAGGTTGTGCGTTGCGGTCGAGCTTGGCAGGCGCATTTACGCTCCGGCGGAGCGCGCGATTGCGGGGGATTACGTGGCCAGCCTCGGCGTCAGATGCGGCGATCGTGGCGACTGCAGTTCTCACCAGCGATTCGGCGTCCTTTTCGTCCGCTGGCGCCGTCGATCCACTCCGAAGCTCTGCAATTCTCACCCGAGCGGGGTAGCGAAAGCAATCATACGAAGGTACGCTACGGGGTTTATGGCATCGGTCGGCAAGGCACTCCGATCGTGTCGGCGACCCGAAGGGGGGCGTCGGTCGGAGTCCGGCGTTCGAGAATTATCAGCGGAGCAAGCAACCTTCCGGCTGATGGAAAGCGGCTAGTCTCGGCGGCGTGTCAGTTTCTTCATCAATCCTGCCCATTGAGATGACCGACACTGATAAACAGGTCGATTGTGGTGCTCGCGCGCATCAAGCGCTCGATGCGGCTGCAATTGCCTCTGAGCCGGCTATGATTCGGAATCTCGCACGTCGTTCTCGGACGGCAGACGGGCGACTTGCAAGCGAGTGCCTGATAACAAGGCGATTTTGACGGCTATGTGAGCCGTTGACGTGACTCGACGGCGTGAACATCGGACTCGACGAAATGACAACCCAGACGAAAACACCCAAGAGCGTCGAACAACGAACGGATGTGACAATTCGATTTGCCGGCGACTCCGGCGACGGAATGCAGCTGACAGGGACGCAGTTTACGCGGACCAGCGCCATCTTCGGCAATGACATCAGCACGTTTCCGGACTTCCCCGCTGAAATCCGCGCCCCGGCGGGCACGCTGGCCGGCGTCTCCGGATTCCAGGTGCACTTCGGTAGCGAAGAGCTGCATACCCCCGGCGACATCGTTGACACGCTCGTTGCGTTCAACCCGGCAGCGCTGAAGAAGAACATCGATGACGTCGCCGAGGGCGGGCTGGTCATCGTCAATGAAGACAGCTTCGGCGCGACCGACCTGAAGAAAGCGGGCTTCGCCACGAATCCGCTGGATGACGATACGCTCAGCAAATATCGCCTTATCCGCATCCCGGCGACGAAACTGACGAAAGAGGCCCTCAAGGATTCACCCCTTGGCGCCCGCGCCGTCGATCGCTGCAAGAACTTCTTCGCGCTCGGCCTTGTCAGCTGGCTGTACGGTCGGCCGCTCGAGCCGGTGATCGATTGGATCGACAAGAAATTCGGAAAGAACCCAGACGTCGCCGACGCCAACCGCGCCGTGCTGAAAGTCGGCCATGCATACGGCGAGACCTGCGAGTACTTCGAACACACGTATCGCGTCGATAAGGCGTCCCTACCCGCAGGGAAGTACCGACGGATCGCCGGCAACGATGCAACGGCGCTGGGTTTCGTCGCAGCCGCCAAGCTGGCGGGCAAGGAGCTGTTCTACGGCAGCTATCCGATCACGCCGGCATCAGACGTGCTCCACGCGCTATCCCGCTACAAGCACTTCCGCGTGAAGACGTTCCAGGCGGAGGACGAGATTGCGGCCATATGTTCGTCGATCGGTGCGGCCTTCGCCGGCGATCTGGCGACGACGGGCACCAGCGGTCCGGGTTTAGCCCTGAAGGGCGAAGCGCTCGGCCTGGCCGTCATGACGGAGCTGCCGCTCGTCGTGCTGAACGTACAGCGAGGCGGCCCCAGCACGGGCCTGCCGACGAAGACGGAGCAGGCCGACTTGTTTCAGGCCATGTACGGTCGCAACGGCGAATGTCCGCTGATCGTGATCGCCGCCAAGTCGCCTTCGGACTGCTTTGACGCAGCCATCGAGGCATGCCGCCTCGCCGTGAAGCACATGACGCCGGTGATCCTGTTGACGGACGGTTATATCGCCAACGGCGAGGAGCCGTGGTCGATTCCGGATGTCAACAAGTTGCCGAAGATCGAAGTGACGCACCCGACGAAGATCAATACCAACGGCGACGGAAGCGAAGGCTTCCTGCCCTATAAGCGGGACGAGAATCTCGTACGGCCGTGGGCGCTTCCCGGCACGCCGACGTTGCAGCATCGCATCGGCGGTCTCGAAAAGCAGGACGGCACGGGCAACGTCAACTACGAGCCGCTCAATCACGAGCACATGATCGCAACCCGCGCGAAGAAAGTCGCGCTGGTCGCGAAAGACATCCCAGACCAGGTTGTCGAGGGGCCGACGGAAGGCGATCTTCTCGTTGTTGGATGGGGCGGCACCTACGGCGCGCTGAAGAGCGCATGCGAGCGCGTCCGCGGCCAGGGCAAGAAAGTCGCCCATTGTCACGTTCGTCACCTCAATCCGTTCCCGAGCAACTTCGGCGACGTGTTGAAGCGATACAAGAAGGTGCTCGTGGCGGAGCTCAACTGCGGGCAGTTGCGCTTCATCCTTCGAGCGACGTACCTCGTCGATGCGGCGGCGCTGAACAAAGTGCAGGGCAAGCCGTTCCTCATCTCCGAGGTGGAAAACAAGATTAACGAACTGCTGGCGAAGTAGTCCTTCATTACGGACGGATACGGAATCATGTCGACCGAAGCATTGCCGCAACTGACGGCGAAAGATTTTGCAAGCGACCAGGAAATTCGCTGGTGCCCCGGCTGCGGGGACTATGCCATTCTGGCGCAGGTCAAGAAAGTGATGCCCGAGCTGGGCATTCCTCTCGAGAAAATGGTGTTCGTGTCCGGCATCGGCTGCTCCAGCCGGTTCCCGTACTACATGAACACCTACGGGTTTCACTCGATCCACGGACGGGCGCCGGCCGTGGCGACGGGCGTGAAATTAGCGAATCCGGAATTGACGGTCTTCGTCGTGACGGGCGACGGTGACGGACTGAGCATCGGCGGCAACCACTTGATCCATGCGATTCGCCGCAACCTCGACGTCAATATCCTGCTCTTCAACAACCGGATCTACGGCCTGACGAAGGGCCAGTACTCGCCCACGTCGGAAATCGGCAAGAAGACGAAGTCGACGCCGATGGGCAGCGTCGACAATCCGCTGCATCCGCTGTCGATCGCGATCGGCGCCGAGGCGTCGTTCGTCGCGCGAACTGTCGATCGAAACGTGCAGCACATGGCCCAGATGATCAAGCGAGCGGCGGAGCACAAGGGCACGTCGTTTATTGAGATCTATCAGAACTGCAACATTTTCAACGACGGGGCGTTCCTGTTCGCGACGGAAAAGGACCAGAAGGACGACACGACGGTCTACATCGAGCACGGCAAGCCGATGATCTTCGGCAAGGACAATGACAAGGGCATTCGCCTGAATGGCCTGGAGCCGGAAATCGTGTCGCTCAAGGACGGCACCACGAAGGAAGACGACTTGCTCTTCCACGATGAGAAGCTGGCCGAGCCGAGCCTTGCGTACATGCTCAGCCGGATGCGATATCCGGAGTTCCCGGAGCCGATGGGCGTGCTTCGCTGCGTCGATCAGCCGCTTTTCGAACTGGGAATGCAGAAGCAGATCGACGACGCCATCAAGGCAAAGGGCCCGGGCAAGCTGGAGGACATTCTCCTCGAAGGCGACACCTGGGACGTTTGAGCCGTCTGCCGGGCTGCACGGAAAATTGGAATATTCAGGGCCGTTTCGCGACCGAACGCGGGGCGGCCCTTTGTCATGCGCGATCAATCCGAGTAGAACACGCAGACGTTTTGTTGGCGGGGTGCCGAGCCAAGGCGCCGGAATGGATCATTGCGAGAGAATCCTGTGACAACGACCATGACGACAAAGAACGAACCGATTCCATTACTTGATCTGCGCGGTCAATACGAGCCGCTGCGCGAGGAAATGCGGGCCGTGATGGATCGCGTCTGCGATTCGCAGTGGTTCATCGGCGGTCCCGAGGTGGACGCCTGCGAAAAGGAGATCGCGGCCTACTCGGGTTGCGAATTCGGCATCGGTATGAGCTCGGGAACGGACGCGCTGCTCTGCGGCATGATGGCGCTCGGCATCGGCCCTGGCGACGAAGTCGTCGTGCCCAGCTTCACGTTCTTCGCCACGGCGGGCTGCGTGTCGCGACTCGGCGCCACGCCGGTCTTCGCGGACATCGATCCTGATACGTACAACCTGACGGCCGAGTGCGTCGCGCCGAAGCTGACCGACAAGACGAAGTTGATCATCCCCGTACATCTGTTCGGACAATGCGCGGAAATGGATGAAATCCTGGCGCTGGCGTCGAGCCGCGGCATCGCCGTGATGGAGGACGCCGCGCAATCGATCGGTTCTGTATACAACGGGCGCAAAGCTTGTTCGATGGGGCAGCTCGGCACATTGTCATTCTTCCCGAGCAAGAACCTCGGGGCGTTTGGCGACGCCGGCATGATCGTTACGAACGACGAACACCTCGCGCACATGTGCAAGTTGCTTCGAAATCACGGGGCCGAGCCGAAATACTATCACTCGCATATTGGCGGAAACTTCCGGCTCGATGCTCTGCAGGCGGCGATCCTGCGCGTGAAGTTGCCGCATCTGGATGCATGGTCGATCGGTCGTGCTGAAAACGCATGCAAGTACAACGAATTGCTCGAAGATGCGCCCGTCAAATGTCCCGTGATCGCCGAAGGCAACACGTCGATCTATAACCAATACGTCATCGCAGCGCCGAGACGCGACGAATTGCGGAAGCACCTCGCCGATAAGGGTATCTCAACGGAAATCTACTACCCCGTGCCGCTGCATTTGCAGGATTGCTTCCGCCAATACGGCGGCATGCGCGGCGACTTGCCCATCTCGGAAAAGGCGGCGTTGGAAGTGCTTGCGTTGCCGATTTATCCGGAATTGACGGACGCTCAGCTCGAACGCGTGGCCGCGGAGATTCGAGCGTTTTACGAGTGATCGTCCACTCGGCGACAACGGTCTTGCCATTGTATCGGTCACTGACTCGAAGTACCCCGCGATGACCTGGATCCCGCTCGCGTCGCTGCTTGCTTGTCTTGCAACCGGACCTCTGGTTCGGCGGATGGCGATTCGCCTCGACTTGTTTGATCGACCCGACGGCGGTCTCAAACCGCATCAGAAGCCGATTCCATATCTCGGCGGCGTAGCGATTTGGTTCGGCTGGCTGGCGGGCATGCTGACGGCCGTGCTGACCGGCGCGGTCGGTTCGACGCCGGCGCTCGCGATCGCCGCGGCGATGACGATTCTGATGGTACTCGGGCTGATCGACGACATCCGACACCTGCCGCCGAAACTGCGCCTGCTCGTCCAATTCGTCTCGCCGATCGTGATCGTGCTCGCCGGCGTGGGCGTGCTCGCGCCGAAACTCCTTCTCGCCGACATCGCGCTGGATAGCGGACATGCTCAGGGCTGGCTGGGGAGCGTATTGGCGACGTTGCTGGCCGCATGCCTGTTTGCCGGGGCGACGAATGCGACCAACGTCATCGACGGACTCGACGGTCTGTGTGCCGGCGTTCTCGGAATCAGTGCTGCCGGATTTGCAGCGTTGTTCTATCTGCACGGGACGGCCGAACGATCACCGCTCGACTCTGCGACAATCGGACTTTGCGTCAGCCTGTGCGTGCTGGCTGCGTGCGCTGCGTTCCTGTGCTTCAACTTCAATCCCGCCTCGATGTTCATGGGAGACAGCGGCTCGCTCCTTCTGGGCGGCTCGGCCGGGCTTCTTCTGCTGCTGGCCACGTCGATTCGCTCGTGGCAGGGGCTCGTCGTGGGACTCCTGATTTTCGGGTTTCCCGTGTACGACATGGCGCTTGCGATCTCGAGGCGCCGTCTCAACAAAAAGCCGCTCATTATCGGCGATCGAAGTCACTTCTACGACCAGCTTCGCGATCGCGGCCTATCGGTCCGTCAAACGGTACTCTGTTGCTACGCCCTTGCCGCCATTCTCGCGGTTGCGGGCAACCTAGTGATGCTGATCCCGGGGCCCTGGTTCGTTATTCCGGCCGTTCTGCTTCCTGCGATTGCCGTGGCGCTGAGCGTCCAGCTCGGTCTGCTCCGGGTCGATGACGCCGCGAATCGCTCGGCAAATGGGCCGCCCGGCGGTTCGTGAGCGTCCGCGAATCCACAATCCGAAGTCCGAGTCTCTCACGGTCCTCATTGATTATTCCACAACAGCGCGTTCGTAATAACCGATTCGATTGGCGAGGGGAAAGCGTTGCAGAGTGTTGCCGGGAAGAAGAGCCTGAAGATGAACGCCGGAGCCACGGTTCATCATGACGCTGCAACGGTTGTGAGTGGCTCTGCAGGCCTTTCAGCGTCGGCGGACATCGCGCCGCCGACGCGGACAGGCTCCATTCGAGTTCTCACCTACAACATCCTGTTCGGGCGAAATTGGCGCGAGTCGCTTGCCGTTATTCGGGACGCGAACGCGGATGTTGTCTGCCTCCAGGAAGTTGTCCCCGAGGGTTCGTTCTACGCGCCTTGCGCCGGTATCGAGCGGATCGTCGACGACATCGCGATGCCCTGCGACTACGCCTACCTTTGGGGCAGGAACCACAAACGCCTCGGAAACGCCACGTTCGCGAAAGACGGCGTGTTTGAGCGGCAAGTCCTTCGGGCATGGCCGACGTCACCTTACGGACTCTCGAATCGCGTGAATGTCGGCGGCGTTCAATTGACCATTGCAAATATACATTTGTCGCCAATGTGGGGCCCGGCGCCGCTGATGTTTCTGCCGTCGGAGTGCTTTCGCAGAATCGAAGCGGCGGCACTGTCGCGCTGGGCGCAGTGTGTGACCGGCCCTGTTGCGGCCGTCGGCGATTTCAACACGTTTTCCATCGCGCCCGCCTATCGACGCATGTCGAAAGACTGGCGCGATGCGCGGCGAGCCGCATGCGATCGGCCGCTGCCGACGCGTCCCACGTACGGCCTCCCTTTCGTCATCGATCACATTTTCGTGCGTGGCGCGGCGGAGATTCTGGATTACAGCGTGTTCAGCGGCGGTGGATCCGATCATCGGGCCGTGCTGGCGACGCTCAAAGTGCCTTTCAAAAGTGCTTTTGCCTCGGCCGAAAGTCCGGTATGATAGGCGCCAGACCCTCGAACACCGCATCGTGTGAGTTCAAAGAGAACGGGACGAAGGGACGCGCTCTCCGTGATCACGAAGTCGACCAACCTCAAACGCAAGCTGACAGAGAACCTGAAACGGGTGCGCGATCGTATTGCGTCGGCGTGTGATCGCGGATCTCGCGATCCGGCGGGCGTCGGCATCGTCGCCGTGACCAAATACGTCGACATGGAAGTTGTTCGCGCGACGATCGAGATCGGCCTGGCCGACATCGGCGAAAGCCGGCCGCAACAACTCAATCAGCGGGCGGGCATGCTGCACGAACTGGCCGAGCGCAAAGCGGTCCTCGGCAGCAAGGACGACATCGTGCGACCGCGATGGCACATGATCGGCCACCTGCAGCGCAACAAGGTCAAAATGGTTGTGCCGTGGGTCGAGTTGATTCACAGCGTCGACAGCCTGCGGCTTGCCGAAGATCTGCATCTGCAGGCGACGAAGCTCGGCAAAACAGTCGAGATGATGTTGCAGGTCAACACGAGCGGCGAACGCAGCAAGCACGGCGTCGCCGTCGGCGCTGTCACGCACCTGGCCGAGCATTTTCGGGAATGGCCGGGCATCCGACTCTGCGGTCTGATGACGATGGCGCCGCTCGAAAGTACGCCCGACGAGCTTCGACTGTATTTCAATCGCCTGCGCGATGTGTTCGACGATTTGCGCGGCGAGCGCTTCGTCGGGCCGGAATTCCGGCATTTGTCCATGGGCATGAGCACCGACTTCGAGGTTGCAGTCGAATGCGGGGCGACGCTGGTCCGGCTCGGCTCGACGCTGTTCGAGGGAATCGCCGGCAGTCACGAAATTCACGACGAGAGCGACGCGTGAGTCTGATCGATCGGGACTTGTTCGAGATCTGGCGCTGGGGGCTGGCGGTCGCGTGCTCCATCTACGCGATCGTCGTCACGCTCCGCTGGCTCGTCGGCTGGCTGACGTATCTGGGCGAACCGATTCGCGAGCGCGCGCTCGTGCGTCGCTACATCCTCCTTCATTTGCTTCGGCTTCGCGGCAATCGCTTCCGCTCGGAGCTGTTGAAGATCGTCGCGTACGGCGGAGCAATCGTCGTCGTCTATTGGTTGCACGAGTTCATCTAGCCTACCGGAGCCGCCGGCGCGCGTCCGCGTAACGGCGGGTTCATCTTGTTGTCTTGGTTCTTCTACATCCTCGTTGCCGGTACGCTCGCAATGTGGGCGTCGCGCCTGGTTCTTCTCGGTGTCATCGATCGGATCGTACCGACGCTTCGGCCGAGGTCCCTGAACCGGGACGAACTGTCCGCGCTGCCTCGGCTGAGTGTTCTCGTGGCCGCCAAAGATGAAGCGGCAAACATCGAAACGTGTATTCGATCGCTGCTTGCCCAGGACTATCCGAACCTGGAGATCATCTGCGTTGACGATCGAAGCACCGACGCGACGCCGGAAATCCTGAAACGCCTTGCGGCCGAGGATGCGCGACTGAAATGCACGAGCATCACGGAACTGCCCGAAGGCTGGTTCGGCAAGAACAACGCAATGCGTCAGGCCGTGGAAATGTCGACGGGCGACTGGTTGTGTTTCACGGACGCGGATTGCACGATGGAATCGCCGCATTCACTGGCCACAAGTGTCCGCCACGCACTGGACGTCGGCGCGGAATTCCTTTCGATCCTGCCGGAACACGAAGTCCAATCAACATGCGAACGGATCGTGCAGCCGGCGTGCAGCGCCGTCATGATGCTGTGGTTCAGCCCGATCGCCGTGAACAGGGGCCGCGTTGCATACGCCAACGGCGCGTTCATGTTGCTGCAGCGATCGTGCTACGAAGCGATCGGCGGACATACGGCCGTGCGTCACAAGATCAACGAGGACATTCATCTCGCCCGGCGGGCGCGATCGTCTGGCAAGCGGCTGGTCGTCACGACCGCTCGCGGACTGTATTCCGTTCGAATGTACGATACGTTCGCGAGGCTATGGGCGGGATGGACGCGAATCTTCGCTGGGTCGTTTTCCAAGAAGTGGCACATCGTCCGAGCGATCATCGTTCTCACGTATTTCACGTTTCTGCCATGGAGCGCCTTCGCCGCATCCGCCGTCGTGGCCGGATGGCGCGACTGGTCATGGACGGGCCTCACGACGATTTCCGCCGCGAGTTGCCTGTTTCAGCTTGCCACGATGCTGGCGTTCTATCGGCTCAATCGCGTATCGTCGGTCTATGGTCTCGTTTACCCGATCGGCGCCGTGATCGCCCTCGGGACGTTGCTGAACGCCGTCAAGTGCGCCGCGGCCGGCGGTTCGTTCACGTGGCGCGGGACGAGATATCGCAACGGTCTCGCCGATCACTCGACGGGCGCTGCGTCGTGAATCACATATCCGGCGATGCGCCGAACTGTTCCAGAAATGAGACGACCTGATTCGTGCTGAAGTCGAACGCCGTGCGCAGACGCGCGGCGGCTTCGTCCGCGCTCCACTGGACGGGATTTCCCCATCTGGCATCCACTTCAATGAAGAGCTGCTTCGGATCTTCCATCAGGGATTCGACGCGCATCGTCGCCTGCCAGTTGGGCTGGCCTTCGCCCTGGACGGCGGGCAGCAGCAGCTTGATGCCGACGCCGAAGACGGGGCGGCCCAGCGGCTTGAGCTGATCGTCCATGCGCATGCAGTGCTTGCCGAGGAATCGGCGCGAGTCGCCTGTCGCCGCCTGCGCCGACAGGCGGATCAGGCAGCCGGAGCCGCCGACCATCAGCTGTGGCTTGAAGACGTCTTCGACGACGCCCATTGCCAACTTGAGGTTGTCCTCGAACAGGTCGATCGGACTTGTCGGGAACTGATCCTCGAAGGCCATCGCGTCGGGTTGAATCGTGAACTTCAGTTCGCTGCGCCGATCGTTTTCCGGTTGCGGCGAGCTGAGGCGCCAGGCGTTCGGCGCGTATTCGTGGCGTTGCCAGTCGAAGCCTTCGTTCGCCTTCAATTGGAATTGCTGGCGATGCTGCTTGTCGAGCGGGACTTGCGGTGCGAAGCGAATGCCGACGTGGATACCGCGCGTCTTGACGGTCTGCGGAAGCATGCGTGTGATCTCCTGCCGTCCATTGGCGGATGGCGATGCGCGTGATGGCTGCCATCGATGTGGCTGCGTAAGTCGACGTCGCGGTCGCGTGGCGTCGATTCGGCGCGGGCGATTCTCCGCGGGATCAGCCGTTGTCGGGCGTGGTTTCGGCGGTTTCCGTCGCAGCGTCCTCGGCGGCGTCGGCAGGTGCGTCCGTCGCCGGTTCCTCGGCGTTGTCGCCGGCGTTCGCGTTCGTGTCCGCGGCGTCGGATGCGGGTGACGTTTCGACCATCGGCTTGACGTCGGCGGGCGGCGTGAAGACGCCGGGCGCCGGCGACGTGTTTGTCGCGCCTTCGGGCAACAGCGGCGTGGGGGCCGGCTCGGCGAAAGTGATCATCGTGGACCATTCACCGATGTGCGCGAGGCGGTACTCGGCTTCTCGCGCGATGGGCGTTTCCTGCAGTGCCTTGTTCGACTTGACCTTCTCGTAATACCCCTTCGCCTTGTCGAACTCGCCGCGATCTTCGGCGATCGTGCCGAGGCCCATCAGGGCGCGGCCGAGTGCCGTGATGTCCTTGCCGGGGTTCGCGACGACGGCGTTAAAGGCCTCTTCGGCGCTGGCAAGCAATTCCTTGCGGGCCTCCGGATCCGGAGCTTCCGTTTCAGGGCGATCCTTGATCAGCTGGCTGAGGGCGGTCCGGCTGACTTTGAGCCATGCGCTGCGCGTGATCTCGGGCGTGACGTTGTCTTTGGCGACGGCCTCGAACTTGGAAATCAAATCCGCCGGCGCGGCGTCATCCGCGTTCGAGACGGCGAGACGCGACCAGGCGTCGGTCTGCGCCGTGGCGCGCTGGTTCACGAACCAGATGCCGATGGCGACGACGACGATGGCGCCACCGACGATGGCCGTGAGCAACGTCGCATTCTGCTTGACGGATTCCGTGACTTTCTCGAGCTGGGTCGAGAGCTCATTCGTTTGAAGTTCGTGACGCCTGTCGCTTCGCATCGGTTCGTCCGGCCTTGTCCGCCGGCCTCGCTGGAGGGTTGGGTTTCTAGTCCTTGGCGGCGATGAGCACAGTCACGCATGTCTTCGGCCCCCAGAAACCGCCTGGCATCTGGTCGACCCGGACTTCGCATTTTTCGCCGGCCTTTTCGTAGTTCAGCACATACACGCCGTTCTGCAGCCGCTCGTCGACGAATTCCCATTCGAACGTCGGCATTAATTGCTTGTAGAAGTCGTTCACGGCCTGCGGCTTCTCGTCGCCCACATAATAATGCTTGACGGCGCGTTCGCCCGGTCGGTTTTCGTGCGTACTCTTACGGCGATCCAGTTCAAAATCGGCCGGCACCGGGATGTCCACGACGTACGATCGAGGACGCGCCGGCAGCACGGTATTGGTGCCGCTGTTTCGGGGACCGCATCCCGGGATGACGACAAACACCGCCATCGTCATTGTGGTCGCCGTGAGAATTTTCGCGGGTGAAATCTTCGAACGCGTCAATTGTCTGTCCTCGCGTTGTAACCCGCTAGCGGTCATACGCTTACCGTCTCAAGCCCAACAAGGCTAATCCGCTCGGCGGGGGGTGTCAAACCGGCCGTTTTCGAGCGCGGACCGAGTGCGCGGGCGGCGAAATGCCATCTATCAGCATCGGCGTGGCGGCTGGGTCGTCTTGATCCGGATGGGGGGATCGGGGGATTTTGCCGGGCGATGGGAAAATGTCGGATTTTCATGGTTCGGGGCCTCACGGCGGTGTTCGCTTTGGGGGTCAGATATTTTTTTCCTCATGCAAACCGCCGCAAACTGTCGCAAACTCCCGCAAATTCGTCGGCTCGCGAGGTGACGACGGCACGACCGCCGGCGTTCGTGCCTCTGATGGGTAGGCATGCTCGTTGTTTCGCGGTCGGCGGGGCCTCGTGGATGGGCGGAGTGGCGGATGTGAGGTGGATGGATTTCGGATTTTGAATTTGAGACTTGAATTGCGGAACATCGGACCGTTCCGGGATTGTCGACGCGCCCAATCAATCGAAATGACAACCAAGGAGCAGATCATCCGGATTGCAAGGCAACGGCGCGCCACGCCGGCGGAGACGCGCTACGTTTTGCACGTCGCGCGGGAAACGGATGATCGTTATCTGCTCGGTGTGTGCCTGGATTGCTTTCGGTCGGTTCTGGAGGATTCCCGGGAGGATGAGGCGCTTGAAGTTGTCCGCTTCCTTGGGGAGTTGCTTCGAAATCCGGCTTACCGACGGATCCGACGGGGGATTCTGTTAACGGCCATCTGGATCGGTCGCGCGAGTATCTTGATTCTTCCCGAGCTTATTGCGGCGTATCGAAAGCCCAGCTCGTTGTGTGTGTTGGCTCCGGCGCGTTCGGCGGTGATTGATGTTGCGTGGTCTGCACTTGCCGAAGGAGATGCCGCCGAGCGGGCCGTTGCGATCAAAACGTTTGAACAGGTCGGCTCATTGGGTCTGTGGAACCTGCGAAATTTCCTGCAAAGCGCTCATTGTGACGCCGGTGTGCGTTCTGAAGTTGCATCTGCGATCGAAAGGCTTCAAGAACGTCATTCGGTGGCAGATTGATGCGGCGGATCGATCAACTCGTCTATCAGCGCTACGGGCTGACGGAGGATGAGATCCGGATCGTGGAGGAGGCGACGGCGTGATGCTGGGGATTTCAAATCTGAGATTTGAGATTTTGGATTGCGCGTTACTGCCGCGACTTGCGTCCTATTTCGCCCGGAGGGCGCACGAACATAGCTGGGGATTTCAATCCCCGGTCTCGCCATGGCGTAGTGAACATGGCGTCCGGAGGACGCGTGAGCGCGTGACGTCCGCCCTGCCGGGCGGCAATTGTCAATTGAAAATGCCGATCAGGGACTGAAGTCCCTGGCTAAGACCGGACGCCCTCCGGGCGAATGTCGAAGTCGAGTGCGAAGATCCAGGGGGACGAATTCCCGGATAGTCTCGCCTATGAGGGCAAGCATGGCACTCTGTCGGCGTTTTTCAGTGCAACGATTGACGGTTTTTCGCATTCGGCGGCGATGGACACTTGGACATCGATAGGATGCCATTGGCGTCGCCCCCGGACACATCTCGGTCGAGATGCGTCATTGCCGGCCTTCGGCGATGAAGGGGCTGGCTCCCGCTGGATCGCCGGAATCGCGGGTAGCGGCTGGGTCGCGACGGGAAGTCTCCAGTAATGAAGCCGATTCGGAAGGGCCTGAGAATCGATGGATTCACGTTACTCGCACACGTTGGTCATCGCGCTATTGGCCGTGGGCGTCGCTGCCGGCGCTGAGTGCCAACAGACTGTCGTGCCGCCTTCAGCGGATTGTGGTCGCCTGGCGGGTGTGATCGACGAATCGATGCTCGTGCCTGACGGCGAGGATGCGTGCCTCGGCCAATTCGAAGGCGATACTGGCGTGTTTGCCAGCTTTGACGAGGCGCTCGGCGCTCTGGAGATTGAGGTGTTTCAAGACGATCCTCCCTGCGGCGCAGGGGAAGTGGTTCAACTCGGCACGTGCGGGGAGGGCGAATACTATGCGATCCGGCGCATCGGCCAGTCCGTTGTCACAAGGTACTACGATCCGATGACGCGCCGACTGGTTGGCGTGTCTGTTGGGAGCGAGAGCGATTCCGCTGCGTGCAGTGATGAGACGTTTGGGATTGCGCGAATCGAGTGCGATGACTTCGTCCTGACGCGAGATGTCTGCGATGTACCCGAGTTCTTCTTTAGAAGCGGCTTTCGATTCGGGCCGACATGCGAGGATTTCTCGATCGCCGGAGTCGCGCTCGTTCGCGACGTGGCGGATCCATGTCTCTGCCGTTTTCCGGGCGATGTAGACATGCTGCCGACGTATGAGGAGAGACTTCAATTGGCCAGGGAAGGGGCCGCAATCGGGGATACGTGTACTGACATCCCGACGGCCTATCGCGCAGGCGTCTGCAACGCAGGTGAGGTGCGTTTCATCAGCGTGAGCGGCGGTTTCACGGGCGCCACCAGCTACTTCTCAGCAGAGACCGGTCGACTGATTGGGACGGCGAGCTTTACCGATGTCTTCGACGGACTTTGCGGAGGCGAGACTTTTCTGGTCGATCGCATCGACGTCTTTGACTGCCAAGTCACTGAGAATCTCTGTCCGATTTCGGATTGAGGCGTCTTTTTCGAAACTCGCACTCGAATTCGACAATCGCCCGGAGGGCGTGCGGTCGTTGCCAGGGACTTCAGTCCCTGGATTGCGTTGTCAATTAACAATTGCCGCCCGGCAGGGCGGACGTGGCGTGGTCGCGCGTCCTCCGGACGCCCTGTCCATAACGCTGTGACATGACCGGGGATTGAAATCCCCGGCTATGTTCGTGCGCCCTCCGGGCGAAATACGATGCACGTTGCGGCAGCGACGATCTTTGATTCCAAGTCAGCCCCTGGCACGCATCCATCTGGGCGCGTCGTTCATACCACTGGGCGGAGGGCACCCGGCGGCGCGCGTCCGCTGCGCGGAGCGCTGGGCAACGATCAACCACCAGCAGCGCGACTGTGGCGCATGCCGATCGATGCACGCGTTGAGTTCCGCTGCATTTTGCACAATTTGCGCCAATTTGCGGGGGGGCGTCCCGGGCGCAAAACGGTGCAACGCAATGCGTACAAAGGAGTTGAGCCGTGCAAACGGTGTTCTGTGACACGAATCCTTTGCACGCTATGGAGCGAGCCAGACGTATGAACCTGACGTCTCGCAACGACGTAGGTTACCATGCGTCGGAAAGGCGAGAGTCTGACATCGAGTCGATGCGAACAGGAGACGAGACGTGAAGCAATCCTTGCGGCGAATTCTTCCGGTGTGCCTGGTGCTGGCAATTGGTGTTATCGCGATGTCGGCGTTTGCCGGCGATGAGCCGAAGAAGGACGAGAGCGCGAAGCGGTCGGATATTTACGATCGACACGCCGACGGCGAGAAGCAGATTGCCGACGCACTGGTAGAAGCGAAGCGGGATCACAAGCGCGTGTTGCTTCAGTTCGGCGCCAACTGGTGCGGCTGGTGTCACAAGCTGCACAACCTGTGCAAAGCAGACAAGGACATCGCCCACGAGCTGTTGTACGAATATATCGTCGTGGCGATTGATGTCGACAAGGTCGACGGCGAGCCGCACAACGCGAAAGTCGTCCGGAAGTACGACAATCCGACGAAGCATGGTCTGCCTGTGCTCGTCATCCTGGATGAAGACGGCAAGCACCTCCACACGCAGGACACGGGCAAGCTGGAGGAGGGGGATCATCACGATCCGGCGAAGGTGCTGGAGGTGCTCAGGAAGTGGAAGGCATCGCCGCCGACGGCGGACGATGAGTTGGCGGCGGGGCTTGCGAAGGCGAAGGCGGAGCACAAGGCCGTGTTCGTCGATTTCTCGGCGCCGTGGTGCGGTTGGTGCCATCGGTTGGATGCGTACCTGCGTCGGCCGGAAATCGCGAAGGTGTTCGACTCGGCGTTCGTGAGTGTGAAAGTGGACGTCGATCGATTCAAAGGCGGGAAGGAACTGAACGCCCGGTATGGCGGCGACAAGGCGGGATTGCCGTTCTTCGTGTTTGTGGATTCGGATGGAAAGAAGATCGGCGACTCGATCGCGTCGCCCGGCGGGAACGTCGGCTTCCCGGTGAAGGAAGAGGAAGTTGCGCACTTCATCGCGATGGTGCGCAAGGCGTCGCCGACGCTGACGGATGCGCAGGTGAAGGTGCTGTCGGATGGATTGAAAACGAAGGAGCCGGCGGCGGAAGACTGAGTCGTATCGTGTTCGCCGGCACCTGGTGTCATACGTTGATGATGGCGCTCAACGCGATCGTCGCCGACGGCGGAATGCAAACCCGAGCAGACCCGTCGGGAGCAACATCGCCGTCCCGCCGCCGCAGGGCGCGCCGGACGACATGTCGGTCATGTCGCCATCCGTTCCAAGCGGTGCGGGCGAGACCTCGCACGAATCAAGCATGCCGTTGTTGTTGGCATCGAGATTCGGATTCACGGCAATCTCGCACGCATCCACAAGGCCGTTGGAATTGCAGTCGCCCTCGCCGTTGACGGGAACGCAAAGATCGATCGACGGCGGATCGCACGTATCGAGCGTGCCGTTGTTGTCGCTGTCGAGATCGGGATTGGCGTCGATTTCGCACGAGTCCTTCACGTGGTTGCCGTTGCAGTCGTCGGCGCCGCCGTCTGCTTCGCACGGATCGGCCGGTTCCGGTTCGCACTCATCGAGCGTACCGTTGAGATTGGCATCGAGCGCAGCGTTCGCGGCGATTTCGCATGTGTCGAGATAACCATTGCCGTCGCAATCGTCCTGGTCATCGATCGCGAGACAATCATCGACGGCCAACGATGCTGCCAGGCTGACGATCGAGCCGCAAGTTCCCGAAACCACGCAATCGTAGTTGCCGGTCTTCGACGGTGCGGCGGCGAGAACAGTCAGCATCTTGGTTGCGGCTCCCGAGTAGCCGACATCGTCGAAGATTGGCATGCCGTTGTGGCGCCATCGATATGTGAAACCGCCTACGCCGACACCGTCGGCAGCGACGGAGAAATGCGCCGTTGCGCCCGCCGCAACGAACTGCGGCGAAGGTTGCGTCGAGATGTGAAACGAAGGACCTTCAAGTTCCCATGTGTCATTGAGCTGCCCAGTCGTGCCGAATCCGCAAGTAAGGACGGTCAGTTCTCGCGCCGCATCGTAGGTCATCGCGGGTGCGAAACGTGCCGGCGGCGAAGGCATCGGCATACGTTCGTTCCAATGCGTGCCGTCCCACTCCCATGTGTCGCCGTACGTGATTCCGCCATCGGCGCCGCCGAACAGAATTGTCACGTTTCGAGATTCGTCATAAGTCATCGCGTGATTGACTCTTGTCGGCGGTGGATTGGCCGGCGCCCGTTGGGACCACTGCGCCCCGTTCCACTCCCAGGTTTCGTTGCCGCCATTGTCTCCGCCGAAGAGCACGGTCACGCCGCGAACCGGATCGTAGCTCATGGCATGGCCCTCGCGGGCCGACGGTGCCGTGGCGGTGACGCGATGACTCCATTGACCGCGCGACCACTCCCAGGTATCGCCGACGTCGGACATGCCGTTGTTGCCGCCGAAGAGAACGATGACTCGACGATTGCTGTCGTAGACCATTGCGTGCCCGCGTCGCGCCGATGGCGCGGTTGTCGTCGTCGTCTTTTGCCAGAGCGCCCCATCCCAGATCCAGGTTTCCGCGCTGACTCCGATGGCGTCGTTTCCGCCGAAAAGAACGACTTCGCCTCGGGAATCGTCGTAGGCCATTGCATGTCCGCCACGATCCGACGGCCTGACGGCAGTTGTCTTTTGCGTCCAGTTGGCGCCGTCCCAAGTCCACGTGTCTCCGACTTTGGTGTTGATTCCTGTGAAGCCGCCGAAGAGCACGGTGGCGCCGTGCAGTCGATCGAACGCAAGGGCGGTACCGATTCGTGTGGAGGGTTTCGCCGCCGGGGATTTTGCGGACCAAGCGGGGCCGCACTGTGCGTTCGCGGCGGACAGGGCCGTCAGGCAAACGAGGCAAGCGACAGAGAACGCGATCGCGGTACGAGCATTGGGCATTGACGATAGCTCCAGTCGGGCCGTCGGTATTCGATCAGCCGCGCCAAAAGTGAGATGCACGATGACTATTCGAGATGAGAACAGGCGTTGGTTGAGGCCCTTCATGAATCCGATGTCAGAGCGTCGCGTCAGAAAGCCGGTCGCACCAGTGAAGCGGGCAGCTTGCGGACGGACGGCTCGAGGCTCATGGATATTATTCCGGCAAAAGGTCGTCACATGGGTTCGTTACAGATCCGATTTAGACCGTCGTGATTCCGGCGGATTATTACCGGCAACTGGACAATCAGACTACTACAGGCGACTGCGACACGCGGGATATCTTTCATTGCGCACTGCTCGCTTTTTTTGAGACGTCGTCCACATTCTTAAGTTCCCAAGATACATGAATGGGAGTTTATTGACGGATGGCGAACATCGGCAACGGAGATGATCTGCGAATTCCGGGCCGCCCCGAATCGTCTCACATGCAGGCAATTGTTCGACGATTGATTTGGATTCGGGGATCGGGCAAGTGGCTGAGGGATCGGAGGCGGGGGCAGGTCGATAACGTCTTGTAAGTTCCGACAAAGGAAGAATCGCGTCGTCACGTTTCACGCCGGACGAACGGTAAAGCACAGCGCGGTCTGTTCTGCCGGGGAGGCAAGGACCACGTTGGGTTGGGAGGGCGCATTGAACTGGGAACAGGGCGTCGGCCGGTTCGCCTCGTCTCGCGATTACATGACAGTGAAGTAGACGCTGACGGCGTAGTCGAAGAGTTCCGGCGTCAGTTTTGCCTCGAGGCCCATGTAGCGGCAGCGATTGCGTACCTGGAGCATCAGGTCGCGGGGCTGACAGCAGCGGAAGGGACGGTTGTTCGGCTTGTAGTGCGTTTCGATCAGATGATCGAGCGCCTTTTTCGCCTCAGCGTTCATTTCGAAGCCGACGCCGGGGGCGACGAAGTCGAACAGTTTGCGGAACTGCTCCTCGCTCGGGTCGTCCACGTTAATCTTGTAGGGAATACGTCGAAGGAACGCGTCGTCGCAGAGGTCCTTCGGTTCCAGGTTGGTCGAGAAGATGATCAGCTGATCGAACGGCAGCTGCAGTTTCTTTCCGTTGGGCATCGTGAGGAAGTCGTAGCGCTTTTCCAGCGGGACAATCCAGCGGTTGAGCAGTTCGACGGGGCGCATGCGCTGGCGACCGAAGTCGTCGATGACGAGCGTGCCGCAGTTGCTTTTTAGCTGAATGGGCGCTTCGCAGGTGTTGCTGGTTTCGTTGAACTGGATTTCCAGCAGCGGCATGGTCAACTCACCACCGACGATGATCGTGGGGCGCTTGATCTTGATCCATCGCGGATCGACTTTGTCCTTCTTGAGAATCGAACCGCTTTCCGTCTTGACGACTTCGTGGCTGGCGCCGTCGAAGAGTTTGATGATGAAACCGTCGGAGATCAGCACCTTCGGGATGTAGATGTCGTCGCCGAAGCAGCGCGTGATGCGCTCGGCAATGCTTGTTTTTCCGTTGCCGGGATAGCCGTAGAGGAACATACCCCGGCCGGAGTTGATGGCCGGACCGAGGACGGCGAACATGTCTTCATTGATCAGCAGGTCGCTGAAAGCGCGCGCGAGGTCTTCCTTCTTCGGATGCATGACGGTAATCGTCTGCGCCTTGACGCCGGCGATGTATTGGTCGAGCGGCACGGGCGCGGGGCCGACGTAGAGGGACTCGCGCATGTATCGATGGGCGCGATCGCGACCGTTGTCGGTCAATCGATAGGTGAAGTCGCCCATTCCGGCGGAGCCGACGTGGACGACGATCTGCTGCAGTTTGAGGTTGGCGAGGAACGCGATGATCGGTTCGGCCGGTAGGCAGAGTTCGTGGGCGACTTGGCCGCCGGTGGCTGTTCCGACGCCGGCGAGGTACTTGACGATGAGCGATTCGACAATGGCCGGGTCGAGGCCCGCTTCCTCGAAGGATGCAGGTGGTTTGGGAATGAACGCTTCGCGTTTGGGCTCATCGAGCGTTTTCGGTCCGGCGATCGAAGGCGCGGGTTCCTTTTTCTTACCGATCACGGGCGTAATGGCGGTTGCCTGCGTCATGAGTCGTTTCTCCGGACGTTGGGGCGCAGCTTCTGCGCGGCCGTCTCTGTATCGTCAGTCGAATACAGATCATTCTTTGTCAAATCGGTTCGATCGGGGCGTGTCTTGACGGGTCGCGGGGGGGATGGACGTCGCCGATAATCAGCGATGTGTCCCTCGTCGCGTTGCTTCCAACGCAGAATGCTGAAACGGCCGATTTCTCACGGGGAGACGTTACGGGCGGAGCGGTCTGGTGATCAGGCTATCGATGCCGCAATCGGCGGCATGGAGCGCCGGGCTGACAAGCGGGGCATATAATCGCGTCATGACTTTTCTGGACTATCGAACAGCGGGCGAATCGCACGGGCAGGCACTGATCGTATTGATCGAAGGCGTTCCGGCGGGGTTGGCGCTGGACGAGGCCTTCATCAACGACGCGCTGCGACGTAGACAGGGCGGTTTTGGTCGCGGCGGCCGGCAGAAGATCGAGAAAGACGAGATCAACATTCTGTCGGGCGTGCGTGCGGGCGTGTCGATCGGATCACCGATCGCGATGCAGCTGGCAAACAAGGACTGGCGGATCGACACGGCGTCGGCGGTGAATCGACCTCGGCCGGGGCATGCGGATTTCGCCGGCGCCATGAAATACGAGACGGACGACTGCCGTTCGATTCTCGAGCGGGCGAGCGCGCGGGAGACGGCGTCGCGCACTGCGGCCGGCGCGGTCGCGCGGTTGCTGTTGCGCGAGATGGGTGTGGAGGTCGTCGGATTCGTTTCGTCGATCGGTGGTGTCGAGGCGTCGATTGATGCCTCGGCGACGGCGGAGGCGCTTGGGGCGCAGCGTGATTCAAGCGATGTGTATTGCCCGGATGCGGACGCGTCGCCCCGTATGATCGACGCCATCAAGGCAGCGAAGCGGGACAAGGACACGCTGGGCGGAATCGTTGAAGTGCGTGCGTTTGGCATGCCGCCCGGCGTCGGAAGCTGCATGCGCTGGCAGGATCGGCTTGAGACGCGGTTGATGGGGGCCGTGGGATCGATTCAGGCGTTCAAGGGGGTCGAGATCGGACTCGGGTTCGGTTGCAGTCGCGTTCCGGGTAGCCAGGTGCACGACGAGATGGACTTCGATCCGGCGCGCGTGAACGAATCGAGCCTCGGGTTTTCACGGCGGTCGAATCGGGCGGGCGGGATCGAGGGCGGAATGACCAATGGGATGCCGGTTATTGTGCGAGCTGTGATGAAGCCCATCAGTACGCTGCTTCGCGGGCTGGACTCCGTGAACCTGCAGACATTGTCGCCGGAGCGAAGCGACTACGAGCGCAGTGATATCTGCGCCGTGCCGGCGGCGAGCGTGGTTGCCGAGCAGGTCACAGCGTTTGAGCTGGCGCGGAGCTTCCTCGAGAAATTCGGCGGAGACACGATGGGCGAGGTTCGTGCGGCGATGAATCGTTACTTGTCAGTGCATCGCGATCGGCTTCGAGATTGAGCAAACCGACGATTGCGATTTCGGGAAAGCCTTCGGTGCGGGCGGCGTTGGTCGTCAAATCCAGTGAGTCAGATGGGCCGTGCGATAGGTCGCCTTCTGACCTTCGTTAGAGTTCTGATGCGGACGTATCGAAAGCTGATCATCCTGTCGGCCGTTGTGATCGTTGTCGGGTCGATCGGCGGTACGTCGTGGTATGCCTGGCGCATGCACAGCGTCGCGTATCGACAGGAGGTCGAACGCGATGTGACGGCGTTCTTTGCGATGCCGGCGACGATCGGCGACGTGCGGGGCCGAACATTCGACAGTCGCGATTTCGTCGACGTCGTGGTGCGGTTGCCGAATGACGGCGATGTGGTATTCAAATGCGACACGGCGACGTGGATCGAGGAGCGTCGAGATCGTCACTTTCTCGCGCTATCGAACGGAACCATCGCGCTGGGCGATGCCGTCTGGGAGAATCGGCGCTATCGGAGTCTCCTGCCGCAGGGGATCGGCGATGATCTGCAGGCGCTCGACTTGCGCGGGATTCATCTGGACGACTTCCGAATAGAGTTTCAGAAAGAGCGATTCCGGCTGACATGCTCGGGTGCTTCGGGCGATGTCGACCTGAGCCAGCCCGGCACCGGACTGGCGCGGTTCACGGCGCATCAATTGAACGGTACGCCCGTGCCCGACGGCGTGCGAATCGTCGCCGAGTTTCTGCCGGATGACGGGATTCAGGTTCGAGACATTCGGCTGGCGGTTCCGTCGATTCCACTTCCGGCGTTGCGATTGGAGACTTTCCTGGGGTCGGACGTCAAGCACGGTTCCTTCGACGGCAATATTCACTATCGCATTCGATCGGAAGACGGCATGCCGGAGGTGGAAGTCGGCGGTCGGATCAATGATGCGGAACTCGCCGAACTGACAAGAACGGCGCCGTACGGACCTTACGACGGCAATGTCTCGCTGAGCGTGGACGAAGCCCGATTCGCGGATCGACTGATCACGCACTTCAAGGGTCGCGGCGAAATCCGTGAATTGAGTTTCGCGTCGTTTGCACCGCTCCTGCAGATGCCGGCCCTGGACGGCGAGGCGAGTTTCGTTTTCGACGAAGTGAACATCGCGCTTGGCGTCGTTCATCGCATCAAGCTGAACGGCGAAGTCACGGACGTTTCGCTCGAGCAGCTGCTTAACCGCTGGGCGAGCGGCGGAGCGACGGGCACGGTCAATGTGCGCGTCAACAACTTCGAGCTTTCCGACGAGACGATCCGATCGGCGGACATCGAGGTCAGCGTGGCGCCGCCGGCGGGCGGGCCAGGTTACGTCGAGCGGCAGTTGTTGCTCGACGTGGCGGAGCGGGCGCTGGGGTTCGAATGGCCGTCCGCGATTCCCAAGCAGATGTTGCCGGATCGGGTCGAGTACGTGTCGATCGGCGCCCGGCTGATTGTGCGTGACAACCAGCTTCGGGTCCTGGGGACGCATGGGGCCGGCGGGCGAGCGATTGTCACGATTCGAGATCCGATCTTCGGAACCGAAGTGGCCGTTGCGAAGGAGCGACCCGGGGCGATCGACCTGGGGCCGTACGTCCGGCAGGCCTTCGCGCGGATGCGGTCGTACCGGCCGGAAGATGTCAAGGACTGGATCGACATCAAGCGGCGCGGCTCGGGCGATTGATGATGGGGCATTTTCTTAATCGCATGCGCCAGGTGCGAATTCCCGGCAGGCGTCGCGCGATTCGATTTTTCACGTCTGATTTTTCATTCTCAACATCGATGCACCCATGAGGTCGAGCGCCTGAAGAATTGCGTTATGATGCCGCTGATATCGTCATTGGCGACTGGAGACCGACGACGATTGGGCGTTTGATCTGAGGAAACGCGGCATGCTCGGCGTCGGCCGGCGATATTCTCGAGTTGTCCTTCCGCTCACGATATTGTCGAGCGTTTTTGCGCCAATATGGGCGGCGGCGGTTCACGCAGAATCGCCGGCGGTCGGCGAGGTTGTGTCGTCATTCGAAATCGACGGTGCGGGATCGTTGAAGATGCCGACGGATGTGGCCGTCGACAGCGAAGGCCGCGTGTATGTGGCGGACGGCTCTAACGATCGCGTCGTCGTCTTCGGGCCGGATGGAGCCCTGATTGAGTCCATTCGGGCGATTGGCGGCGAGGCGCTCTCCCGGCCCGTGGGTGTCGCCGTGGACGCCGAAGGGCGACTCTATGTCGCGGATACGGGCCATCGTCGGGCGTTGGTGAGAGACTCCGCCGGCGGTCTGGACCGACCGATCTTGCCGGTGACCGCGAGGGACGGGCACGAGGCGGACATCACGGGTGTGGCGGTCTCGCCCGACGGCAGCTTCGTGTGGTTGGTAGACAATGACAACCATCGGCTGATTCGGGTTGATGTGGAGACCGGCGGGCAATCGATCGTCGGGGAGCTCGGCGAGTCCATCGGCAAGCTCCATTATCCGTACCTGGTCAGTCTGGCGACGGACGGCTCCGCGTTCGTGACGGATGTGTTGAATGGCCGCGGACAGATCTTCAACGCCGACGGCCGGCCGGCCGGCGCATTTTCGACGTATGGCGTGGAACTTGGTCAGCTTTATCGTCCCAAGGGCGTTGTTGTGGATGCGGCTGATGACATTTGGGTGTCAGACAGCGTCATGGGCGTCGTGCAGGTCTTTCGAGGGACGGGCGGTTTCATCGACGCGTTGCGGGACGCCTCGGGCGAAGTCATGCGGTTCGAATCGCCCATGGGGCTGGCGATGCACGAGGGGCATTTGTACGTCGCTGAACTTGGCGCGAATCGCGTGCGCCGGGTGCGCGTCACACGCGGTGAAGGTCGCGCGAGCATTCGCGGTCAGCGCATGCGGAACGAACTGACGGGCAAGCAGGCGCGGCGATGCACGGTATGCCACATGGAGTGGATCGAGCCGATCGCCAGCGGCGAGGCGACGCCGATCATGGACGTGCCGGCAGTCATCGAGGAGAGTCCGTTTGCCAGTCGGGCGAACGTCTGCCTGTCCTGTCACGACTCGTCGGTCGTGGATTCGCGGCATCGCGTGTGGGACGAGCACGGTCATCAAACGGGAATTTCTCCGCCGAAAGGGATGGTGGTACCAGACTACCTGCCGCTCATTGAAGGCAAAGTCAGCTGTCGCACGTGTCATTCAGCACATACGGGGGGGGACTTCACCGGCGATTTGAGATCGAGCGTCTTTCTCCGCGTGAACAACAATGCAAGCCAGTTGTGCATGACATGCCACGCGGATTACACGCGCGGTCCGAGGCTGGGAACGCATCCGACGGGCGGCATGCCCTGGCCCGTTCCGGAAGCGCTCATCCAGGCCGGCGCGAAGGTCGGCAGCAATCCGCGGGAAATCACGTGCCAGGTTTGCCATACGCCGCATGGCTCGTCGTACGATCACCTGCTGGTCATGGGCGTCGAGTCGAATCAGCTTTGCACGTCGTGCCACGATCAGATGCGGCCCGGCATGTTTCGCGAAGGCGGGGCGAGTGAGCATCCTCTGAGACCGCCCGTGAATGCGGCGCAGAAGGCGGCGATCACGGAAATGGGGACGCGGATCGGCACGAACGAAACGCTGATCTGCCTCTCGTGCCACAAGCTGCATCACGGGGAAGGCGAGCGTTTCATGTTGGCTCGGCCGCTCGTCGACAGCCAGATGTGCATCGCCTGTCACGAAGAAAAGCAACCGCTGTTTACCACTGCTCACGATTTGCGCAAGACGGCGCCGAACGAGCGAAACCGTCTGGGTATGACGCCGGAGACGGGCGGTCCGTGTAGTTCCTGCCACATGTTCCATCGGTACGCGCGAGGCCCGGAAACGCATCCGCTGGATCCGCGCGGCATGTGCATCACTTGCCATCAGGATGGCGCGTGCGCCGGCGATTTCGCCATCGGCGGGCTGAATCATCCCGACGTCCACTGTACGACGTGCCACGATCCGCATGAGGCGCGGTTTGACGAATTCCTGCGGAAACCGGCCGGGTCGCTCTGTTCAGATTGCCACAGCGACAAAGCAACAGTCTTCGGCGGCGCACACGATTTGAACCTCGGATCCGACGACTGGCCGGATGCCTCGATCGCGACCGGCGACGCGTGCCTGGCGTGTCATCGGCCCCATGGCGACAAGGACGCCGGCTTGTGGCGCGTCGCTCGCTGCGGCGACGTTTCGACGGCGGATGCATCGTGCAACGCATGTCATTCTCAGAACAGCTGGGGTTCGGGCGGGGCGATGGCCGCCGTGCATCCGCAGTTCATCGGCAGCGATGTCACGATCGGCAATCTTCCGGTGGATCATGTGGCCGGCACGCCGCAGATGCGAATGGGCTGTCAGACGTGTCACAGTCCGCACAGCGGCGATTCGCGGGGCCTGCTGAGGGTCGTCAGCGAGACGAATGGGGCAACGTCCGTCTGTACGGAGTGCCATTCGAACATGCGCGGCATCTGCAGTACGGGCCATGGCGACGTGTCGCTGGCGCATTCAGGGTTGGATCCGGTTGCGTGCGGTCCTTGTCATACAGTGCATGCGGAAGCGTCGAAGCTGGGGCCACGGTTGTCGATGACGCCGCCGGTCCAGGCCGGCATTGCCGCGGCGGATCAACTCTGCGCGTCTTGTCATCGTGACGGCGGCATGGCGCCGCGTCCGGCGATTGCGTCCCATCCGGATGTACCGATGTTCGCAATGCTGCAGGGCGGGCAGGAGATGCAGTTGCCGCTGTTCAATTCGGCGGGTGAGATTGACAGCCAGGGGCGAATTTCATGCCGGACGTGTCACACGCCGCATGGCCAGCCGGTGGACGCGGCGTCGATTGCAAAGATGTCAACGGAGGAGCGTCGTGCGATGCGTACGCTGCTTCGGCCGTTCGTCCCTCCGAATGTCTGCACGACGTGTCATGGCGTCGATGCGCTGCGGCGATTTCTGTATTTCCACGATGCCGAGCGGCGAGGCGGCGCATTGAGCGTTTCGTCAGCTGCCGGCAGCTAGATCGCGGATTGGTTGCGGAATTCCAGATGATCCGACCGGCGTGTCGGTTCGCGAGGGGCGATCGCAATCGAGTGAATCATAAGCACTCTGATTCGATGACCGATGATGAAAGTGGGCCAGTCGGATGAACTGGCCGAGGCTGTCGGCGGCGCCGTGATGCGGCATCGTCGAACTGGAGATGATCGATGATGGCCGAGGACGACACGGGCGCGGTTGAATCAACGACAACGGGAAATGAAGCGACGCCGGCGGCCGAGGGCAAATCGACGGGCGGCGAACAGAAGCCGCGCGGAAAGTGGCGGGCCCGGCTGCGCGTCGCCGGTTTGTTTCTGCTGGTCTTCGTCGTCATGGGCGCCGTCGGCGTGGGCGGTGCGGAGTATTACACGGGAACGCCGAATTTCTGCGGCACGTGTCACGTGATGGATCCGTACTACGAATCGTGGTCGGCGGATATTCACGGCCGTCGGCTCGATGTGCGCTGCGTCGATTGCCACTATGCCCCGGGCGAGCGGCATACGTTCATGGCGAAGTTCAAGGGCCTGTCTCAGGCCGTGAGCTATTTCAGCGGTCGATCGGGCGGCAGCCGGCCGAGAGCGCACGTTTCAGACGCGAGCTGCCTGACGTCCAAGTGCCATGGCGACGGCGGCTTCAAGGAAATGAAACTGGAAATCGGCGAACGCCGCACGGAAATACGCGATGTCGCCGGGCAGGAGGTCGAGATCGAGCGGAAGCCGACGGTGGTCTATCAGCACAAGGTCCATCTGGATGTCGAGGAGAAACTCGCCGAGAACGAGCGTCAACTGAAGGCGGTGTCCGATCGGCTGAAGCAATCTCTGCCGGACGGCGGGTTCGAACTCGTGGCGGCCGCATCCAAATCGGTTAAGCCGGCGACGGCGCGAAAGGATGAGCTGTTGGCGGTCGTGGCGAGTCTGGGGGCGACGGCGCTGAAGGACGATGCGATGGAGCTCATGCGACTCGAGCACATGCGCGTGCGCCTGGACCAACTCGACGGACTGACATGCGCCGCCTGTCACGGCTACAACGAAGGGGGCGATAGTCACTTCAAGGTCAATCAGTCCAGTTGCTTCACGTGTCACTTCACGAATCAGGCATTCAACCAGGAAACGGGCACGTGTCTGAAGTGTCATGAGCCGCCGTCGCGAATGATCGCCGTTCACGGTGCGGTACAGTTGAGCGGCGCGACGCCGACGACGGCGAATTCGTCCACGGGAATGATGGATCATCGTGACATCATCCGACGGGGGATCGACTGTGCGAGCTGCCATCTCGACGTCGTGCAGGGCGATGCAACGGTTTCGGCGCGGGAATGCAGGCATTGCCACGATCAGGATCGATTCACAAAGGACTTCGAGCATCGAACGACGGAGACGGTCGAAGAATATCATCGCGTGCACGTGGCGGCACAGAGCGCCCAGTGCGGCGACTGCCATCGTGCGATCGTGCATCGGCTGGTCGACCCGGTGATGGTGGCGTCGAGCACGGCGTTCCTCGAGCCCGTCGTGAACGACTGTCAACACTGCCATCCGAATCACCATCGGGAGCAGGTGGAGTTGTTGAAAGGGACGGGCGGCGAAGGGGTCGCAGAGCCAATGCCGAATGCGATGTTCGGCTCCCGCATGAACTGCCGAGGTTGTCACACGAAGTCCGGGGAGGACTTCAAGGGCGATCCGCTCGTCAAGGCCACGGAAACCACGTGCGTCGCATGTCACAGCGAGGACTACCGGGATCTGTTCCGTCAGTGGATCGACGAGATCAAGACGTACACGGACGAAACTGAAGCGTCTCTGACGCGCGTTGAAGCGAGGATGGCGGAATTGACGGCGATGGGGAAATCGCTCCCGCGGAGCATCGACGATGCCGTGTCTGAAGCGAAATTCAACCTGCACCTTGTGAAGACGGGGAACGGCGTTCACAACAAACACTACGCCATGCAGCTATTGGATCTGAGCATCCGCGGTCTCGACAATGCGATGCTGCAGATGTCGGAGCATTAGGAGAGAATCTACCGAGGCGGCTCAGCCTTTGGCAGCTGATAGTGATCGGTTGGCTGTACCAATCGTGAGGGGATTCGTATCGGTTGGCGCTGTTCGCCAACGATTGCGGCTCAGATCAGGAACCGGGGCGGGGCTTCCGCCCTATGCCGTGATTCCGAATTCCATTCTCGTGAAGAGCAAATGTGTCGGCGGATTTGACTGGATGCTCGCTTGATCCGGTCCGCGTTACTTCTCAACGCCGATGAAGTCGGGCATGTGGAAGGGCGTTCCCTTGTTGATGTGTTCGATCATCTCGACGACGATCGGATCGACGAGTGCGTTTGCTCGCGCCGGCGGATAGCCCATTCGGGCGAAGTCGATCAGGCCGTCTTGCTTTCGATGGCACTCCGTGCAATCCAGGGGGGATTTGCGGCGCAGCGGGTGAATGCGATTCAGTAAATCCCGCCGATCCTGGCCTTTGATCGTGTCCTTTTGCGAGACGTACTGAGCGACGAGTTTCTCTGTGTCCGGATGGGACAATACGGGATCGCCGCCGACGCCTCGAACGGCGATCTTGGCGCCATACTCGCCGCGGAAATGACGCGGCAGGGACTCTCGTGCCTGGATCAGCAGTTGCTTGAATTCGTCGCTCGTCGCACGGACGGCGTTGACGTGATCAGCGAGATTCTCAAGCGCCGGAAGGTTGTCCGCTTCGCGGGCGGCTTTCCTGAGCAGCGAAGTCAACTTGTCCTGGAATGCGTCGTCGGGTGAGTTGCGCTGCTTTTCATATTCGTCCGACGTCAGGAGGTCGTAGGCCTGCAGAATCGCGGGCGGACCTTGCGGATCTCCTGATGCGAGGTTGTACCACGTCAGCGAGAGCGGCGCTCGATCCGATTTCATATGGCAGGTGCCGCAATGAATGCTGGTTGCGTGCATGTTCAGAAACGCGCGGACTTCTTTTCGCTCGTTGTGGGGCAACGGGCTGTGACATCCGCTGGTCGTGCAACCGCTCTGATGGTCTGGTTCGATCCAATCGCCGATGCGATGGTAATGGGACGGCGGCGTTCTCGGATTGGCGGTTGCATCCAGACCGCGCCATTTGCGCCGATCCACTTCGAAGAGTGTGGCGTCCATTCGGCGTGGGAGTTGGGTGATCTGGGGCGGCGAGCCGGAGGGCTTCAGCAGGCCGACGATCAGGTAGGAGACCGCCTGATAGGTGAGGAAGCAGATCACGAAGGCAAGTGCGAGGGCATAGGCCCGAGGAATCACGCGTTCCGCGTTGCGCCATGTGCCGCGGAAGAACCAGGCGATCGTCTTCGGCAGGTTTAGAGGATTGAGCTTACTCACGCCGTGGGATCCGCCTTCAGGTGCTTGCCCATGTGCATCGCCGCGTCCTCGACAAACTCGCTGTGTTCCTCGACGAGTTTTTCGATTGGTGTATTCCCCGTAATCGTCGCCGGCGACAGCGGGAAGACTTTCGGGGCGAAGATCACGTTGTAGATGTGCAGGATACCGACATGGATGACGGCCAGGAACGCCTCGAATGTATGGGCGATCGTGGCGAGATTGAATGTCTTACCGGTCAGGAAATGGGATGCATATTGTTCGCCCCAGAGCAACATGCCCGTGAGACCGAGCAGCATGGTTCCCCAGAAGACGCCGAGGTACTCGAATTTCTCGGCGGGGCTGAATCGGCCGAAGGTCGGGCGTTCCTTTCTGAGGAAGAGAAGATGCGCGAAGAGCTGCATCGTCTTGCGGACGTCCTGCGGCGAAATCCACATCGGCATGGAGAGCCACGCCTTTACGAGCCCCATTGGCTGACCGTCGGGCCCCGGCGCGCGTGCGGTACGCAGGCTGGAGACAACGACTTGGAACACGTGGAACGAGAAGCCCACGAACAGCAGGATCCCCGACCAGTGATGGATGTTCCGTGCCGTGGACAGGCCGCCGAACATGTTGACGAGCATCGACGCCCAGGCGCGATCGGCGAATTTCATCGGAAAGCCGGTGAGGACAAGCGCGACGAACAGGATTGACAGGCACCAGTGCTGAAAGCGCTGGCTGATGGTGAACCGCTTGAGCCTCTTCCGGCCTTCGGCGGACGCCATCAAGTCCTTCGCGAGTTTTTCGATTCGATGACTGGGATGGTGGGTTCGTCCGACGATGATCTGCAGGAGGTCGAGAATGACGAGCAGGGCGGACGGGCCGAATGTGAATATCGTCAGGAAAATGAAAATGGCGGCCAGGGCGTATTCGATCGAGCCGTGGGCCGTGGGCAAGTCGAGATGCACGGCGGCCGTGGCGAAGGCCGGATCGGCGCCGGGATGGCATTGCGTGCTTCGACACGAATTGGCGATGTTCGCGACAAAGACGCTGGACTGCGGGTCGGACTTGCCGAGCATCAGGTGTGCGTTTTCACCCGTCTTGACATGGCACGACAGACAGTCGGCGGTCTGGTGTTCGCCCAGGAGCGTGGCCTTGCCGTGGAAGCTGCGGACATAGCTCGCGACGGCGTCGCTCATGTCGTGTTCGGCCGTGACTTTCGGATCGCTGTGGCAGACGGCGCATGTCTGCGCGATTTCCAGGGGAGATCTGGACGGCTGCAGTCGGGCGAGGACGTGGTTGAGGTCGTACTCGATGTCGATCGGGACGGTCTCTGCATGGCAGACATTGCAGCGATCGATGCCGCGCTGCGTCACGGCTGCGAGTTGCGGGGCCACGTCGAGCGGTAGACGGAAGTAGGGTTCGTCGTGGCAATAGAGGCATGCCGACTGATCCTTGTCCAGAATCGGACCGCCGCGGAAATCGAGTTTGGCAAGCGTGTCAAGCGTATGGGTGCTGTCGGCCAGCATCGACTGGATGGGGTCGTGGCTGAACCGGCGATCGATACCGTTGGGGTTGCTCAAGTGGCATTGCCGGGCGCAATCCACGTGAGTGACGGGCTGATGCGGTACAACGGAGACTTCAGATCGCTTGTGGCAATCGGTGCAGGCAAGTCTTGCGTGCGGGCCGCGTCGAAGATGGGAGTAATCCGGATCGACGTAAAATGCGTGGATTTTCTGAGTTTCGTTGTCGATGCGCCCAAGGCCGCGAAATCCATGGCATAGCAGGCAGTTGTCGGGATCATCGGCCGACAGGGGAGCGGCGACGAAAGCGGTCGTCGTCAGGACAAGCAGGGCGCAAAAAGTACGGCGTTCCATGTTGTTCACTTCGCTGCGCATTCTATGCGCGCCTTGCGTATGCACAAATCGGGCGATCGTCGTCCTTGGAGGGTCATCGGCAGGCTGCGAATAGGCACCAAAGTCATGCCAAATAACTCCCATTTTCCTCGAAAACGCTCCGATTTGGGGCGGTCATATTGTCCAGGAATCTCGTCGATAATGGGTTGTATGTCCACGAAGATGTCGATATATTCTCAGGTGTGTTGCGGATAGCGTAGCCGCAAAGAAAACCTTTTGAAGGGGCCAAGGATGAAACACTTCAAACCCACATTCCGTAGAACCAGGTCCTTGTCAATTGCCGGCCTCTGCATGCTCTCAGCGGGTATCGCATTGTCCGGCCAAACGTGTCCGTTTGGTGAAACACCAACCAACACGAACTCGAACGGCAACGAAGGCATCACCGGGCAGTTCGTCGGATCGACGCGCTGCGGCGACTGCCACAAGACCGTCCACACGAATTGGATGGAGACGTTGCATGCCGGTGCGCTCGAGACACTCGAGGCGATCGGACAGGGCGAAAATGCGAACTGCATTGGCTGCCACACGGTCGGCTTCGGTCAGGAAGGCGGCTTCGTCGATCGTGCGACGACGAACGATCTCGCCGGCGTCGGCTGCGAAGCCTGCCATGGTCCGTCTCGCGCACACGTCGATGAGATCGAAAATGAGGCGCTGCGACCGGCCAAGAACCTGGCTGCGTCGGTTTGCGGCCAGTGCCACACGGGCGAGCATCATCCCACTTTTGAAGAGTGGGAGACCGCCGGCCATGCACTGGTGACGGAGCATGTCGCCGAGAACTTCGAGGCGGGCTCGTCGCTCAATAGTTGCGGCAAGTGCCACTCGGGCGAGTTCTTCGTTCGACCGATCGTCAACGGCGAAACGCTTGCTGACGACGAGCTTCTGGGTCAAACGCGGGAAGAGCAGATCGCGATCACCTGTGCCGTTTGCCACGATCCGCATATGAAGACCGGCAATGCGACGGCGCCGGAAGACGGCCGAGATTATCAGCTGCGCTTCCCCGAAAACCTGAGCCCGACGCCCACGAACACGATCGACGCGACGACGAATGCATCGCGGTTCAACATCTGCGGCCAGTGCCATCACAGCCGCGGTCGCGATTGGACTTCGACGAGCCGAGGTCCGCACCACAGCGTCCAGGCGAACATTTATGCCGGCGAAATGCCGATGCCGGATGCCGATACGGCCGTGACGCCGCTCGTTCCGAGCCGCGTGTCGGTCCACTCATTCGCGGCCGAGCAGTGTGCGACGTGCCACCTCTATCGCCAGGACTTCATGAGCGAAGAAGCTCCTGCGATCGCCGGCCACTCGTTCCAGGTCAACACCGCCGGCTGTGCGGCTACGGGCTGCCATCCGTCGAGCGATCAGGCGTCCGCCGCATTGACGACGCTGCAGGCCGAGGTCGCGACGCGACTCGAAGAGTACAAGATGCGACTCGGCAACATCTCGACATGGGGTTACTCGTCCGAGGGCGGCCCCGCGGATCAGTCCATGATCAGCGACAACATCAAGAAGGCTCGCTTCTTGATCGCCTACGTGGAAAATGACGGTAGCGGTGGTATCCACAACCCCGACTACGTCCGCGACATGCTCGATAAGATCGACGAGTACCTGGATGCGGAAATGCTCTAAGGCTCGCTGATTGCGGCGGGTTCGCCGCATCGAGTGAAGAATCACACAAGGCCTCGCACTTGGCATCCAGGTGCGGGGCCTTATTATTTGGTGCGTGATGCAAAACCGAAATCGATCGAATCCACTGTCTCTGTTTCGTTCGGCGGCGTGCCGCGTCGGTTGTCTCGTCGTGCTGGGCCTGCTGGTCCTATCCGGGGCCGATTGCCCCAGCTTCTCTCCGGTTCCCGTTGCGACGGAAGGCCCGTTCAACAACACGACGGACAATACGAACGACGGCGCGTCGTTCATCGGCGCAGCGGCGTGCGGATCGTGTCATAGCGATTATTTCTCGGTGCATTCGCTGCACGCTCATGCCCACGCGTTGACGCCGATACTCGGTCAACCACCTGTCTTTCCAAGCGCGGCGACGCGCGCGGGTGTTCCGAATCCGCCGGCCGGCTTCAGTTGGAATGATGCCTCTTATGTGATCGGCGGCTACACGAAACGAGCCCGCTTCCTGGATCTCGCCGGTTTCATCGTGACCAACGGGACGAGCGGCGTGGATTCGCAATGGAATCTGGACTTCCCGGCGAACGGCACGACGGCGGGCTTCGCTGCATACGAGACGGCCCAGGCCACGCCGTTAGCATTCGATTTCGACATGCTGCAAGTGTATACGACGGGGCCGATGATGCAGGATCCGGCGGCGCCGCTGTCGCAGGAGAATCGCGTTGGGATTCAGGGCGAGTTCGTCGAGGCCGGCGTGCAGTGCGAGGCGTGCCACGGACCGGGATCGAAGCATCCGCCGGCGCCGGGGCCGCGGACGTTGTTCGTGGATTCGCAGGGGACGCAGACGTGCAACGCGTGCCACAGCGTGCCGTACGGAAGTGCGGATGCGACGATTTCCGTTTCCGACGGCTACATTGTGCCGCAATCGCAACACCAGGAGTTGTTGGCCAGCGGCGGTCACTCGTCGTTTTCATGCACGTTCTGTCACGATCCGCACGCTTCGGTGACTTACGATCGATCGAATGCGATCCGCAATGCGTGCACTGCATGTCACTCTGACATGAACATGGCGTTGCATGAGGGCAAGACATTGACGCGCGGGGACTACACGGAGACGCTGTCCTGCGAGAGCTGTCACATGCCGTTCTCCGTGCGGGACGGGTCGAGCGCGACGGCGGCCGTCGTCGGCGCTGTCGGTCGGATGGGGGATACGCGTTCGCACATCTTCCGGATCAATACGGAAAACGCGGATTTCACGACGATGTTCAGCGACGACATGATGTCCGTACGGCTGGATGACGAAGGCCGTGCGGCGGCGACGATCGATTTCGTCTGCTTCCGATGTCATAACGGGATCGGCGCATTCAGTATCCAGGCGGATCTGGCGGCGGACATCGCCAACAACATGCATGCGATTCCGAGCACGCCGTAGTTGGTTGCGTTCCGGTTGCTTTGTCTGCCGGTCGCACTGCGACTTGCGGCGCCGAACCGGATGCGGATTTCGAGTGCAATCTCGTACGCTGGAATCTGAGATTTGAAATTTCAGACTTGAGACTTCAGATTTGAGATATGAGATTCCGGATTTGAGACTTGGAATTCAAGACTTCGGATTTCAAATTTGAGATTTCGAATTCGAGTTCCTGGATTCGAGACTTGGGGTTTGAGTCTTAGATTTCGGAAGTGTAACTCGGCGCCGGCAGTCTGCGATGGGTAGCATCGGGCTTCGCAATTGAGACCTGTTTCCTCCGGGCGGGATTATTCAACCTTCGCGATAGGTCCTTCGACAATGCTTGCGTGATGTCGCCGTCGATGTTGCACGAGCTGCGCTACGATGCTGATCGCAATTTCCGGGACTGTGACAGCGCCGATATCCAGGCCGATCGGCGTGTGGATTGCGTCGATCCGTTCCGCGCTGACGCCTGCTTTAGCGAGGTCGTCCAGAATCAGGCGGCTCTTCCTTTTGCTTCCGATGAGACCGATGTAGCCGGCGTCGCTGCGGATGACGGCGTCGACGGCGGCGTGGTCGTGCTGGTGACCGCGGGTGACGATGACGACGCTGCATGCGCGATCCAACTCGTAATTGCGCAGCGCTTCGGCGATGTCGTCGACAACGAGTTTGACCTGCGGCGGAAATCGATCATGCGATGCGTAATCCGCGCGATCGTCGATGGCGACGACGTGGAAGTCGAGATCGACGGCAAGTCGCGCGACGGCCTGTCCGACATGGCCCGCGCCGGCGATGATGAGCGTCGGCGGGACTTCGAGGTTGATGCGGTATTCGTTGAGTGCGTCGTCTTCGCGAATCGTGATCGGCATCTGCGCGGGTTTGCGTCGTTTTGCGAGTGAGAGCGCATCGCGGTAGGGGGCGACGTTGTTCGGCGTGATTGGTTGCACGCCGATGTACATTTTTCCGCCGCAGATCAGTCCATTCTCGAAACCGTCCTTCTGGTCGAGGAGGAAATCCAGCATCGCGCCTTCGGTCTTTTCCAGATAACCATAGGCGCGGGTGCGAACTTCGTTTTCGACGCAGCCGCCGCCAAGGGTGCCGACGGTCGACATGTCCGCTCTAACAAGCATTGACGCGCCGGGCGCTTGCGGAGTGGATCCTTTGGTTCGCAATACGACACACAACGCGACAGGGCGATTTGCGTCGGCGTCGGCGACGAGTGTTTCGAGGACGGGGAGGAGTTCGCTCATCTCTTGTGGTGTCGCGTTGCGACCTTTCTGTAACGCCCTTTCAGGGCTTGATTCCGCGTTGGCCGTAGGACCCAGGGTTGCGTTCGGCCCGCTGCGCGGGGCTCACTGACCCTGGGCTGGCATATGTCACGCTTTCAGCGTGCAGAGAAGTCCGGGTTGCGGCCTCCATCCGATTGCGTTCGTCGTACTACCATTTGCCGTCGCATTGCGCCTGGTCAGCGTGTGTTGATAGCGGGTTGTGTGGCTTCGTTGCGGTGCTAAGTTCGCGCTTCCTAAGGCGATTGTGTTGCAAACATTCAGCGTGGTTGCGTCTGTTACTTTTTCGGCGCCGGTCTGGAGGGTTTTTGCATCAACTGGGCTGCGGGTGAGTCTGACATCGGCAGTTTCGTGCGATGGATGCCGTCGAAAGCTTCCAAGGCGGCGGCGACGGCGGGGGCCGTGGGGACGAGACCAATCTCGCCGACGCCGCGCGTGCCGTAGGCCGTCTCCGGATCGGCGGTTTCAACGAAGATGCACTCGACTTCGGGCATCTGATGGGCGCGGAGCACGCGCAGCGACTTGATCGTCGTGTTCGTTGGCACGCCGCCTTCCGTCGGGAAATCCTCCGTCAGGGCGTAGCCGAGGCCCATGTGGATCGAGCCCTCCATCTGTCCCTCCAGCAGCGTCGGGTTCATCACGCGACCAACGTCGTGGGCGGCGATGACTTTCTCCAGACCGCCTTCGTCGTTCAGGATGACGATCTGCGTGGCGAAGCCGTATGTCAGATGCGTTTTGGGTTCCGGAACGTCGGCGCCGAGTTTGGTCGTATACGTGCAGGCGTATTCGCCTCGATACGATTTGCCGACGAGTTTGTCGACGCTGCCGACGGCATCGAGTTCGGCTTTGAGTTTGCGTGCGGCCTGCATGACGGACATCGCCGCCAGGACTGTGCCGCGGCTGGCCGTCGTCTGTCCGCAGTTGACGTCGGCGCTGGTGTCGGTGCACGCCCTGAAGATGCCGGGGGGCAGGCCGGTTTCTTCGCAGGCTGTCTGAATTGCGATGGTGAACAGGCCTTGTCCCATTTCGGTGAAGCCGATGCGAATCACGATGCGATCGGCGGCCTCGACGCTGATGACGGCTTTTCCTTCGTCGGGCATGCCGTTGCCGATGCCGACGTTCTTGATGCCGCAGGCGATGCCGACGTACTTCGCATTCTTGTACGCATCCTTCACGGCAAGCATCGTCTGTTCCAGGCCGAAGGGTTTGTCGAGCTTCTGCCCCGTGCAGAATCGATCACCTTGTTTGAGAATGTTGCGATAGCGGAAGTCCCAGCCATCGAGCCCGACTTTCTTTGCAAGGCGATCGATGCAGCGCTCGACGGCGAAGGAGGCCTGGTTGGCGCCGAAACCGCGCATCGCGCCGCAGGGCGGATTGTTCGTGTATACGGCAAGCGACTCGACGTCGACGTTCTCGATCTTGTAGGGACCGACGGAGTGCCCCGCAGCGCGCTCGAGGACTTTCGCCCCAACGCTTGCATATGCGCCCTTGTCGCCGATCATGCGGGCGCGAACGCCGGTGAGCCTGCCGTCAGCGTCGCAGCCGACTTTCAAGTGCATCCTGATGGGATGACGCTTGGGATGGAGTCGGAAACTCTCCTCGCGCGTGAGCGTGCATTTGACGGGCACATTGCACAGTGCGGCGGCAAGCGCGGTCTGCGCCTGGACGCTCATGTCTTCCTTACCGCCGAATGCGCCGCCGTTGGAGACGAGCTCGACGTAGACCCGGCTTTCCTCCCAGCCCAGGACGCCGGCGATCTGGCGGCGATCGTCGAAGACGCCCTGGCCCTGCGAGAGGACTTTCAGGCGGGGGCCCGAGCCGTTGTCGGGCGGTTGGGGGATGGCGATGCAAGCCTCGGGTTCGAGGAACATGTGCTCGATGCGCTGAGTCTCGTAAACATCTTCAACGACATGCGCCGAGTTGGCGAAGGCGGCATCAATATCGCCGCGCTTGATGGACGAGCGGGACAGCAGATTCCCCTTCGGATGAACCAAAGGTGAATCGGGCTCGAGGGCCTTGGCCGGATCCGTTACGGGCGTGAGCACGTCGTAGTCGATGTGTATTCGTTTGGCGGCTTCGCGGGCTGTGCGTTGATCGTCGGCGACGACGACAGCGATGACGTCGCCGACGCATCGCGTCTCTTCGCCGATGGCGACGAGTACGGGCCAGTCGCGGACGATCAGCCCGACGTATCGCTCGCCGGGGACGTCGGCGGCCGTGATGACGCGATGTACACCAGGCATGGCGAGCGCGGGCGCGGGATCGATGGCTCTGACGGTCGCACGCGGGTGATCACTGAATCGCATGGCGGCGAAGCGCGAGCCTTCGATTCTGATGTCGTCGACGTATTTGAAGTCGCCGAGGACGAACTCCGTGCCGCGATACCGATCGAGGCGCGTGCCGACGCGGCCGGTGCAGTCGGGTTCCGGTATGGGTTTGCCCTGTCGAGCGTCGGCGAGCAGACGAACGGCATCGACTATCTTCGTATAGCCCGTGCATCGGCAGAGGTTGCCGCGCAGTGCATGCTCGATCTCGTCGCGCGACGGGTCCGGATTCTCATTCAGGAGGGAGACGGAGCGCATTACAAAGCCCGGAATGCAGAAGCCGCACTGGACGCCGCCTGCGCGGACGAAGCACGCGGCGATCTGCTCGCGGTCTTTCTCCGTCAGGCCTTCGGCAGTCAGGATGTTCTTACCGACCACGGTCTTCGGCTTCGTCGCGCACGACAATCGGGGTTGACCGTCGATGAGGACTGTGCAGCAACCGCACGTGGCCTGGGGTTCGCAGCCGTTCTTGGGCGAGATCAATCCGAGTTGGTCGCGAAGGACGCCGAGGAGGGATTCACCTTCGCGCTCGGCGACTTGGACGGACTTGCCGTTGACAGTCAGCGTGAGGTTTGCGGACATGCCCGCGGACGTCGTGGGATTGGAGATCGTGGACATTTGTCTAAGCATACCGCGCGGCGGGGCTGGGTTAAAGGTCGTTCCGCTGGCGCGACGTTGCGGCGCGTCGAATTTGAGGATATCGACGTGTGTCTTCGCATCGGATGGGGATTCCCGGGGGCGGCTGGGACTTTCAGATTTGAAATTCGAGATTTCAAATTTGAAATCCGGGTTGCCCGGGCATCAGGGGGCGATCGGTTCGTTGGTGGAATCGGCGCCGAAATCGACTTTCGGGCTTCGCTACGACTTTGGTCATGTGTCGCTCGCTCGTATGATGGTCGCATTATGGCCGAATTGAACCCAGCACCATTTCCCGATCTGATCCGGCGGATGTTTCGCGAGCCGCGAACGCAGGATGCGCTCTTCGAATTGCCGCGGCGAAAGTGGTATCTGCCTGCGGGCGGGGGACCGGACCTTTCCGTATCGTTTCACGGTGAACGTGCCGGCAGCGCGGTCGGACCTGCAGCGGGGCCGCATACGCAGATGGCGCAGAACCTCTTGTTAAGTTATGTTGCGGGGGCGCGGATCTGTGAACTGAAGACGGTGCAGATCAACGATCGGCTGGAGATTCCTCGGCCGTGCATTGACATGACGAACATCGGCTACAACGTCGAGTGGTCGCAGGAGTTGTTGGTTGAGCAGTCGCTGCGCGAGTACGTGGCGGGATCGATGCTGATCCAGATGTTCCGTCGGTCGTCGCTGGCGGAAGGGAAACTCGTCGGGGCGTGCGGAGATTGGATTTTCGATCTGAGTGTCGGATATGACCTGAAGGGGATCCAGAGTCGGAAGGTTCGCGAGTTTCTTGATGGGATGCGCGACGCGTCGGCGATGATCGAGGCGTTGCGAGGGGAGATACCGGCGGAGTATCGGGCGGAGCGCGACGCCGAGTATCGATCGTGTTTGTCGACGAGTATCACGTTATCGACGTTTCACGGTTGCCCGGCGGATGAAATCGAAGGCATCACGGAGTTTCTGCTCGGCGAGTGCGACTTCGATGTAATTGTGAAAATGAACCCGCCGACGCTTGGGAAGGTGAAACTCGAACATCTGTTGCACGATGTGCTGGGTTATTCGGAACTGCGGGTCAATCCGAAGGCGTACGGGGCAGCAATTACGTTTGACGAGTCGATCGGCTTGTATCAGCGGCTCACGCGTTTCGCGCATCAGCGCGGTCGGCGACTCGGCTTCAAGTTCAGCAACACGCTAGAAGTGGAGAACCATCGGGACTTCTTTCCGGACGGCAATCCGATCATGTATTTGTCGGGGCAACCGCTGCATGTCATCACGATGGCATTGACGGACGAATTCCGGCGGGCGGTCGGGCCGGACGTGCCGATCTCATTCAGCGCGGGGATCGATCGGTTCAACTTTCCCGATGCCGTGGCGGCGGGGTTCGTGCCTGTGACGATCAGCACGGACCTGCTTCGGCCAGGGGGATATGGGCGATTGCCGGCGTATCTGGAAGGGTTGTCCGCGGCAATGGCGTCATGCGGGGCGGCGAACATCGGCGACTTCATTCTGGATCGGCACGGCAAGCGGGATGAAGCAATGGAGCATGCACACGCGAGCGTCGGTCGGAATGCGACGTCGACGACGTTGCATGAATCGGCGCTTCGCTGGGCGGGGTTGCTGAATACGAGCGTGCTGGCGGAGCTTGCGCGGAATGAACCGCGGTACCGGGCGGAGCAGAATCGGAAGGTTCCGAAACGGATCGACTCGAAGCTCGTCGTGTTCGACTGCGTAACGTGCGACAAATGTCTGCCGGTGTGTCCGAACTCGGCGAACTTCAAGTATCCGACGCCGGTCGTTGCGTTTGACTACTGCGATTGGGTTGTGGCGGCGGATGGCGGCGTGACGGCGGACACGTCGCGCCGGTTTGCGATCGAAAAGGAGATGCAGATCGCGTGTTACGCGGATTTCTGCAATGAGTGCGGGAACTGCGATACGTTCTGCCCGGAGTATGGCGGGCCTTATATCGAGAAGCCGAGTTTCTTCGGGACGTTGGAGTCGTTTCACGCGGCGGCGCCGCGGGATGGGTTTGTAGCGGGGCGCGGCGGCGATGGCGATTGGATTGTTGGGCGCGTGAAGGGCGTCGAGTATCAATTGAGAGTGCGCGGCGACGGAGCGATCGAGTTTGAGGATGGGGTCGTGCGCGCACGATTGGACGCGGACTCGTGGCAAGTGTCGAGCGTTGAGTGGGCGGGGGATTCGAAACCGGGGCATGTGATCGACATGTGGGCGGTGCATACACTGCGGCATTTGCTGGCAGGTGTGTTGGATGCTTCGCGATCGAACCAGGTAAACGTGGCGTTCGTCGCGTCGAAATGAGTCGGAGCAGCGAACAAGGTTGACATCGCAATGGCCCGGCGCGCACCGGTAGTGGTGTAACACGGGTCGATGGTGTCAAAAGTTTGCACGTTTTGCGCCAGTTTGCACCCCGGGAATGTGCAAACACGACGATGAAGGGCGTCGTCGGGTTTGGAGACGGTCATGGCCGGAAGAATATTCGGGATTATTCCGGCGGCGGGGCGATCGCGGCGGATGGGGTGCGACAAGCAGCTCATCGACGTCGGTGGGCGACCGATGCTGGCGAATGTGATCGAGGCGATGATCGCCGGTGGTGTGACTGATGTGTATGTGGTGACGTGGCGCGAGGTCTTTGACGCGCTGCCGGACGATGTCCGATTACAGGTGGCATTCGTCGAGAATAACGATCCGGCGACGGAGATGATCGACTCGATCCGCATGGCGCGGATGGCATTTCCGGAAGACGTTGACGAGACTGACGCCGTGGCGGTTTGCCCGGGAGACCTGCCGGCGATTGCTGGAGAGGATGTTCGTGCGTGTGTGGACGCATTCGTTGCGAATCGCGATCGGATCGTCGTCGCCTCAAGCGGTGGGAAACGGGGCCATCCGATTATCATTCCGGCGGGGCTCATGACGCCCGCGTGCTTTGCCGCCTATGACAAAGGGCTGAATATGATCACGCGGATGTACGCCGATCGCGTGTTGGAAGTGAACGTTCATGGCGGCGCGACGATGGATGTGGACACGCCCGCGGATTTGCGGGCGCTACGTGAGACAAACGAAGGAAGGTTGATGAGCGAGCAGATACATGTGACGGCGTTCTTTCGGGCCAAGTCGGATAAGATTGAGGCGTTGAAGGCGGTTCTGTCGGAATTGGCCCCGCCAAGTCGGGCGGAGCCGGGCTGCATCGAGTACGCGTTCTATCAGGATACGGACGATCCGACGAAGATCGTCGCCATCGAGACGTGGAAGGACATGGGCGCGATCAATAAGCATCTCACGCTGCCGCATTTTCAGCGGGCGGCGGCAAAACTCGAAGGCCTTGTCGAAGCAATGCCGGATATCTACAAGTTGCGGAAGATCATCTGATGATCCGGCGTGTCAACGCACTGGCAGACTCGTCATGCGTCGCAAGAGCGATTCGCTGATACGCTGCGTTCCCTTCCGTATCGCAGCTTCGTCGACACCCATGATGACGCGATCGCGCATCGCCCACTTCCCATCGATCATGACGCTGCGAACGTGTCGAGACTCGATGCCGAAAAGGAAGTGGCCGGCGATGTTGTCGGTGTGAATCGGCGAGAACGGAATGTAGTCGGTGATGACGATGTCAGCCGCTGCGCCGGGTTCGAGTTTACCGAGCGTCACGCCGAGCGATTGCGAGGCGCGGCGGGCTGAGTTGGCAAGCAGTTGGATGACGTCATTCGGTGAGAGCTTACCGCCGCAATGTTGCGAGGCGAACCACGCGGCGCGGGCCTCGGCGAACATGTTGGATCCGATCCCGTCGGTCCCGAGCATGACATTGCTGAACGACGCGACTGGCGCATAGCCGACGGCATTATTCATGTTGCTGCGCGGCTGGTGAGCCATCGTGAGACCGGCGGCGTTGACGCGTTCGACGGCTTCGGCGCTGAGATGCGTGCCGTGTGCGAAGATCGAATCGGGTTTGAGCAGGTCGAAGGCGCTGAGGCGGGTGATGAGATTTCGGCCGCGGTTCTTGATCGAGTCATGTTCGTCGCAAGGATCTTCGGCGACGTGGATGTGGACGCCGACGCGTGTTGCGCTCGCAAGGTCGGCGAGTTGCTTGAGCGAGTCGTCGTTGAGCGTGAAGGATGCGTGAGCACCGACGAGACCGGCGCGCTTACCGTCGGTTCGTGAGCTGCAATGGGCTATGTAGCGGCGGTTTTCTTCGATGCCGGCGTCGCGGCCGGCGGCGTCGTGTCGGTCGGTCGTCTCGTAGCAGAGGACGGCGCGGACGCCGGCGTCGGCGAGGCCTCGATCGATACAGTCGAGGGAGCCGGCGATGGCATTGGGTGAGGCATGATGGTCGATCAGTGTTGTCGTGCCGCAGCGGACGGCGTCGAGGGCACCGATGCGGGCGGAGGCTTCGATGGATTCCGCGTCGAGGGCCTGGTCGAGCCGCCACCAGACGTATTGGAGGATCTCGTGGAAGTTGGTCGGCGCTTTCGGCGGCGGCGGCATTCCGGTGGCGAGGGCGGAGTAGAGGTGGGTGTGGCCGTTGACGAGGCCCGGCATGATGACGGCGCCATGGCAGTCGAGGATTTCGTCGGAACGTTGGGGCGTCACGTCGGGACCGACGGCATCGATGACGTCGCCGGCGATGCGGAGGTTTCCGCGCGTGACGCGCGGCGGGTCGATGTCGATGAGAACGGCGTTGGTGAGGACGATGGACATACTTGGTTACCGCTTTGCTTTGACTTCGCGACGACTAGAGCGCCCAGGCCCAAGGTGATCGTTCGATCGCTAATCGATCGGTCACTCTTGCTCTGTCATATGAGTCGGCCGATCCGCACGATGGACAAACGGTTGTTTCGCCGAGAATGTAGAGCGAGCTTTGGGTCAAGTCGTCGGCGTCGGTGTGAATTGTCTCGATTTCCTCGTTCAGGATGGCGAAGGCGCCACAATTGTCGCACTTCCAGAATACGAATTCGTCATTGCCGCATGTCGCGCCGCCGCGAGATCTAATGGCATCATGATTCGTTGCCGTCATCTTCGGCTGGTTGTCGTTTCGGGCTGGCGGCTCTTGTCGTGTCATGGGTCAGTCTGCGTTGACGATTTCGACAATGTGTTTGAAATCGGCCTTTACCCGTGTCGGCTTGCCGATGGCCGACAACGCGCCGCGGATGTCTTTGAGACCGTTGCCGGTGATCATGGCGACGACGTTGGCGTTCGGGTCGAGGACTCCGTCTTGCCGCGCCTTGGCGATGCCGGCGACGGCGGCGGCGGCGGCGGGTTCGGCGAAGATGCCGGCGAGGCGGCCGGTGGTTGCCACAGCGTTGCGGATTTCGTCGTCACTGACGGCGATGATTGTCCCGTTGGATGCGCGGACGCCATTGACGGCCTTGCGCCAATTGCGAGGGACGGGGACGTTAATGCTGTCGGCGTAGGTCGTTCCAACTTTCGGGATATCCAGCCGATTCGTTTCCAACGCCTTCATGATGGGCGCGACGCCCTCGGCCTGCACGCCGAGGACGCGTGCGCTCCAGTCGATGACGCCGCACTCGCGCATCTGGCGCAGGCCCTTGGCGATGCCGGCGATGGTGCAGCCGTCGCCGACGCTGACGGCGACCCAGTCGGGCGGATTGTCGGCGCACTGCTCGGCGATTTCCAAACCTGCCGTCTTCTTGCCTTCAACGAGATACGGATTGACGGCGCAGTTGCGGTCATACCAGCCGAATTCGGCGCAGGATTGTCGCGAGAGTTTGTACGCGTCGTCGTAGGTGCCGTCGACCTCGAAGACACGGGCGCCGTAGGCGAGCATCTGGGCGAGTTTGCCTTCTGGAGCGCCGCGGGCGACGAAGATGTTGGCCTGGATACCGGCGACGGCGGCGCAGTGAGCCATGCTCGTCGCGGCGTTGCCGGTCGATGCACAGGCAATGCTGGTCGCACCGGATGCGGCGGCCATGGCGACGCCGACGACGCTGGCACGGTCTTTGAAGGAACCGGATGCGCTGCGGCCGTCGTCTTTGAGGCGGACGCGGCCGATGCCGAGGTTGGCGGCGAGGGCGGGGGCTTCGATGATGGGTGTCCAGCCGATGGTGCGGAGACCGTTGTTGGGGAGGTTTGGCGCTTCGCAGGGAAGCAGTTCGGCGTAACGCCAGACGCTCTGTTCGCGGGCGTTGAGGGTGTCGCGTGACAGCGTGACGGCGGCACGGGTGGTATCGAAGATGACGTCGAGGATGCCTTCGTGGGGACCGCAGATTGGGCAGGTGTTCTGCGTGCCGGCTTCGTAGGTTGCGTTACAGGCGACGCATTGGAGATGGGTCATGCAGGGCGGCATTCTGAACCTCGGGCGAAGAAGACAACTGTAGGTTATACTCGCTCGATGGGCAATGCGCGGTGCACGACTGATGGGTGGCAGCGATGGCGTGCAGTGGTGCCCTTTGCTGCGGCGCCCGGCATGCTTGCCTTGGAGGGCAAGCATGGCACCCGGTACTGCTTGAGAGCAGTGCGCACTCGGCGACTGGTGGGTACGGCCCACCGTACGCGCTGGTGGGCACGGCCCACCCTACGCACTGCTTGAGAGCAGTGGCACCGCGGCACTGGGTGACAAGCACCCAGTGGCACGCTGTGGCAGGGATGAGACAATAGGCGAATTATGGAAATCAATGAACGTGTGTTGGAGCGGGCGGCGACGTTGTGTCGCGAGCGGGGGATTACGATCCCGACTTTTGCGCAGCAGCGCGATCCGAGGTTGATTCCGCAGGCGATCCGTACGCGGTTGACGGATGTCGGCATGCACGACACGGATCCGATCAACCTGTATCGAATTACGTGGAAGAACGAACCCGTCGTGAAGGGCGGCGGGTTCAACGACGGGAATTGGATCGAGTTTCCGTCGTCACTGACGGGAGTGCCGGCTCGGATTGTCGGCATCCTCGGCAAGTACTTTCCGACGGGCGCGCACAAGGTGGGGGCGGCGTTTGGTTGTCTTGTGCCGCGGCTGGTGACGGGTCAGTTCGATCCGACGACGCAGAAGGCGGTCTGGCCGAGCACCGGGAACTACTGTCGCGGCGGGGCGTTTGACTGCGCGCTACTGGCGTGTCATGCCGTGGCGATCCTACCGGAGGAGATGTCGCGCGAGCGGTTCGAGTGGTTGAAGTCCATCGGCGCCGAGGTGATTGCGACGCCGGGCTGCGAATCGAATGTGAAGGAAATCTACGACAAGTGCTGGGAGATTCGTGCGACGCGGCCTGATTGCGTGATCTTTAACCAGTTCGAGGAATTCGGGAACGCGATCTGGCACTACCACCAGACGGGCGGAATCATCCAGGAAATCTTCGAGCGGATGGCGGCTGCTTCGAGCGGATTGAAGCTGTCGGGCTACGTGTCGGCGACGGGGAGCGCGGGGACGATCGCCGCGGGAGATTATCTGCGGTCGATCCATCCGCACGTGCGGGTCGTGGCGGGTGAGGCGCTGCAATGCCCGACGTTGTATCAATCGGGCTTCGGCGGTCATCGGATCGAGGGGATCGGCGACAAGCATGTGCCGTGGATTCACAACGTGCGGAACACGGATGCGGTCGCGGCGATCGACGACGAGCAGTGCATGAAGCTGATGCGATTGTTCAACGAACCGGCGGGGCGGGAGTACGTCGTGAGCGAGGGCGTGTTGCCAGACGTCGTCGGCCGGCTCGGGGAGCTCGGCATTTCGTCGATCTGCAACCTCGTCGGGGCGATCAAGACGGCGAAGTATTTCGAGATGGACTCGCGCGACGTCATTTTCGTGCCTCTGACGGATTCGATGGATCTGTATCGGTCGCGGATGGACGAGTTGCATGCGGCGGATGGCGCTTACGATGCGATGTCCGCGGCGCGGGATTACGGTCGATATCTGCAGGGGATTGAAACGGATCACTATCGCGAATTGACTTACCACGATCGCAAGGCGCTGCACAACCTGAAGTACTTCACGTGGGTGGAGCAGCAGCAGCGTTCGATCGAGGACCTGCATCGATTGTGGGATGCCGATTTCTGGGCGGAGACGTTCAGCCAGCAGGATGAGTGGGATCGGCGGATTGCGGCGTTCAATGAGCTCGTGCTGAACGGATAGCGTTTTTAGGCGGAGTCGCGGATGTCGATCATGCCGGGAAGCGTCGATGTAATGCCCTCCGGCTCGACGGAGTCGATGGCGATTTCTAATCCGCCAACGGTCAAGGCGCGGCCTTTCTTCGCCGCCGGCGCGACGGCGTTTGTTGTTTCGTTGGTGATTTCCAACAACTGGTTCTTTGCGTGCGTCTATGCCGGGCTTTGCGCCGGCGTTGCGGCAGTCGTTATTGTGTGGCTGTTGGAGTCGATGGCGGGGCGGTACCTGCGATCGAGGGCGATTCAAGTGTGGCTGCCGGTCGGCATCGGGATGGCTTGCAGCTTTCTTTCGTTTCTGACAGTCGATCAGGCATTTGAGCGCATCTTCGAAATGACAACACCGTTGGGGGTGAGCGATGCGCACGTGCGACGCGCGTATTGCGGTGGCGGAGGGGATGAGGACACGATTCTCTGGTTCCATGCGACACCGGCGGCTGTCGAGAAGCTGATCGAGGCGAGGGCGTTTCAGAGAGTGCCAGAAGAATCGCTCGTGGAGCAGCGAGATCGAGCTGTGATGGTTGGCGCCTTTGCGACGTGGAGCCGGACTTTTGCGGGCAGGCTCCAACGGATCTGGCTCGACGAGGGGGGGCGGGAGATGCCGGAGGTGTATGCGTTCCGCCCCGAGTATCAGGCGGAGGAAACGTGGTTGGTATATGATCGGGAGAAGGGATTTGTGATCGTGATCTACAAGCTCACATAGACGGTCAATCCGGTGGTATGGTCGATCGTTGTGAAGAATGGTACCGCGGCGAGTTGGGTGATCACAGACTTCATTCTGTCCCGCTGGGACGAATTGAGAAGATTAGATGGGTCATCATCCCCCCGTTGAAACGGGGGGCTACTTTCAGGTGATCCCTACGGGATCGTTTGCGGCGCGCGGTCGCTGTGTTGAGACAGGAACCATGAATATGCAGGCATCAGTGACGGATTTGCACGAGATGGTCAATGAGCTGGCGAAGCTCAGGACGGATATGCACAACGGCGACTTTCTGCTGACGTGGGATCGGTCGGTGGATGAATTGCGAGCCGTATTGCAGACGGCGGAGATTCTCGAGTCGGCTTATCGGCAGAATGTGAGTACGCGCGTTTTCGACGGCCGATTGGCCGTTTCGATCTTTCGCGATCAATCGACGCGGACGCGATTCAGTTATGCCAGTGCGGCGTCAATGTTGGGGTTGAGCCTGCAGGAACTGGACGAGAAGAAGTCGCAGATCGCGCACGGTGAGACGGTGCGAGAAACGGCGAACATGATTTCGTTCGCGACGGAAGTGATCGGCATTCGCGACGACATGTTTCTCGGCGAGGGGAACAAGTACATGCGCGAAGTCTCGGCGGCGCTGGACGACGGGCATCGCGAGGGCGTGCTGCCGCAGCGACCGGCGGTGGTGAATCTGCAGTGTGATCTGGATCATCCGACGCAGTCGCTGGCGGATCTGCTGCATCTGAAGAAGCACTTCGGATCGCTCGAAGCACTGCGCGGGAAGAAGATCGCGATGACGTGGGCGTATTCGCCTTCGTACGGCAAGCCGCTGAGCGTGCCGCAGGGGATCATTGGTCTGATGACGCGGTTCGGCGCGGAGCTAACGCTGGCGCATCCGGAGGGGTACGGTCTGGTGCCGGAAATTGTCGACAAGGCGGGTTCGTTTGCGAATGAGAGCGGTGGGAAGTTCGCGATTGCCAACAGCATGGCAGAAGCGTTCGACGGTGCGGATGTCGTCTATCCGAAGAGCTGGGCGCCGTTTGGCGTGATGCAGGAGCGGACGAAGTTGCTGATTGCGAAGGACGACGCGGGATTGAAGGAGCTTGAGAAACGCTGCCTGGCGCAGAACGCGGAACACATGGCGGATTGGGAGTGCGACGCGGCGAAGATGTCGAGGACAAACGGCGGGAATGCGTTGTACATGCACTGTCTGCCGGCGGATATCTCGGGCGTGAGCTGCAAGCGCGGGGAAGTATCGGCGGACGTGTTCGAGAAGTATCGGCTGGCGACTTATCGCGAGGCATTTCATAAGCCGTTTGTGATTGCGGCGATGATGATGTTGACGCGATTTGAGGATGTTTCAAAGACGTTGGATGGGGTGTTGCGGCGCGGGGAGCGGGCGGTGTTTGGCTCGTAGTAGCTTTGGCTTGGAGTTTGTAACACCTTTTCAGGGTTTGATTCTCACTTGCGTCAGTTCACCCAGGGTTGCGCTTCCGGCGCTTCGCGGTCTTCGCTGACGCTGGGCTGGTTTGTTTCACGCATTCGGCGTGGGGAAGTTCGGAGCCGCGATCGTGAGGGGGCGGAGGGCATCCGACGGTTGGGGATCGTTAGATTTGTCTCACGTCGCAAAGCTAGTATGTCAGTTCAGTGGTAGTCATCGTGGCGCGGGAGAGGATTCCCGCGGGGAGTGGGTGCGAGAGGGGATTCTCGCACCAGCGACTACGCGCGCCCGACTCGCTGACGCTTGCGGTTCGGGACGCCCGCACGCTGGCGGTAGGCACTGCTGACACAGCAGTGGCACCCAGCACTCGTTCGCTGCTGACACAGCAGTGGCACGCGGCGTGCCGACGTTGGGTGTCGGGATGGCACTCAGCACTGCTTGAGAGCAGTGGCACCCATCACTTCACGGGTTTTGGATTCAGTTCGCAGTAGGTGCGGGGGTAGGCGGCGTAGAAGGCGGCGCATTTTGTCATGTGCTCTATCGGTACGCTGTCGTTGACGGTATGCGCGACGGCTTCCGGGGCCGGTCCGAAGCCGACGCAGGGGATGCCGAACATGCCGGCAATGGAGACGCCGTTGGTGCTGAAGGTCCAGCGACCGACTTTGGGCTTCTTCTTGAAGAGGTTCTGATAGACCTCGACAGCAGCAGCAATTTGCGGGTCGTTTTCCTTGGCGCACCAGGTTGGGAAGAAGTTCTCGGTCGGGTAGACGAGTCCAGTGTAGGTCGGCTTCGCATATTGGGCGAGTTTGACGTCGGCCTTGACGCCGGCGCGTTTGACTGCGTCCTTCACTTCTTTAATGGCGGACGCCTTCGTGTCGCCCGTCGTGAGGCGTCGATCGAGATGGATGTAGGCGCGATCGGGGACGGCGCACATGCTGGGTGTGTCGCAGTCGACGTAGCTGACAGTGATCGTGCCTTTGCCGAGGAAGTCGTCGCTTCGCAATCGCTCGTTGAGCTTCTCGATCTCGGTCGCGACTTTCGCGATCTTGTAAATCGCGTTGTCGCCCTTGTGGGGCATCGAGCCGTGGCAGGACTTTCCGCGAACTGTCACGCCGATTTCCATGCGACCGCGCTGGCCGCGAAGAATCTGGCAGTTGGTTGAATCCGTCACGACGACGCATTCGGGGCGGATGCCCTCTTCCTGCACGATGTACTGCCAGTTGAGGCCGTCGCAGTCTTCTTCCGTGACGGTGAATGTAAGCAGGAGGGACCATTCGGGGTCATGGAGTTGTAATTCGCGAATGATCTTTGCGGCGTAAACCATAGGCGGGACGGCGCCGCGCTGGTCGCCGGCGCCGCGGCCGTAGACGATGCCTTTCTCGACTTTGCCCTTGTACGGGTCGTGCGTCCAGTTCTTGCGATCGCCGATGCCGACGGTATCCACGTGCGCGTCGATGGCGATGAGGCGCTTGCCTTTGCCGATTCGGCCGTAGAGGTTACCGAACTTGTCGGTCCAGATTCGATCGAAGGCGCCGACGCTTTTCATCTCCTGTTGGATGCGCTTGATGACGGGGCCTTCGGTACCGCTTTCACCCGGGATGGCGACGAGTTCTCGAAGGAACTTCGTCATCGACTTTTCGTGTTTTTTCGCGTGCTGCTGAATCTGGGCGTGGTTCATGAATCCGTCCTGATGGCGTCTTCTTCGCTTTGTCCAAAACACGGGCAGCATACACGTGTCCGTGAATTCGATAAAGGCGGCGCGCAACGAAACACCGCCCAGCTCAGCCCGGGAGCGGGCGGTATGGGTCGGCGTCGGGACATCGATGACGGAGTGTCGCTCGGGACCTATGCGACGCCGAGTAGTTCGACTTCGAAGACGAGCGTCGCATTGGGCGGAATCGCGGGCGGAGCGCCCATTTCACCGTAACCGAGATCCGGCGGAATAATCAGAAATCGCTTGCCTCCCACCTGCATGGTGGAGACGCCTTCCGTCCAGCCGGGGATGACCTGGTTGAGACCGAATGCGATCGGCTCGTTGCGATCGCGAGACGAATCGAACTTGGTGCCGTCGGGCAGCCAGCCGGTGTAGTGGACTGTGACGCGAGCCGTCTTCGACGCCTTCTTGCCTGAGCCGGCCTGTTCGTCGGTAAACCACAAGCCGGAGGACGTGATCGTCGGATTGGACACATCGACGCCCCGGCTTGCCACGAATGCCTTTGCCGTTTCGTAATTCTGCATGAGTTCCTCGTGCAAGGTGGATAACAAGTCGGCGTTCGCAATGATACCTGCACTTGACCATGCGAATGAAACTCGCCGTGCGTTGGCGACGCCCCTTGTCCTCCGTTGTGCGGCGGATGGTATTGCGACGGCACGGGGATTGCAAATTCGGCATAGACGAACGTATGTCAATTTGACGAAGGTCATCGTCATTTTTTCGGCGCCGGCCGTGGGGCCGTATTGTCAATTCCATTCCGTGACTGGGGTTTCTTCGGGGCTTTCGGTATGACGTTCAGTCCTTGCAGGACGCTTATTGCGAGTCGTCGCGCAGTCGGACCACTTGCGTCTTTTTTCGCCGAAATATTGCAGGCAAAGACGTATGTCGCATCATGCGATGTAACTGTTCCCACAAACCAGCCCAATACGGCGACATCGGATTTCTCGTCGCCTTTTGTGCCTGTCTTGCCCCTCAGAGTGAATTCGTCGGACTGATCCACTATGAGGATTTCTTTAACTGTGTGCTGTGCCACTTTCGAAATGGGAAGCGTTTCATCGTGGAGTTTCTTGAGGAAGCGGACCTGCTCGTCGGCAGATATCTTGAGGGAATCGTCGAGCCAGAATTGCGTGAGGCCTCCGGACATGTCTTTGTTGCCGTAGTCGGCATCGTTGAGCCACTTCTGCATTCGTTCCGCTCCGACGCCGGACGCAACGCGCTGGAAGTACCAGAGAACCGAGTCGCGGACGGCGGTTCGGAGCGTTTGATCCCGATTGCAGGCGGCGCGATGGTGTTTCACGCCGTCCCATTTCATCTCGTGGTCAGGGCCCGTCAGGACGCCGGTTTCGAGACCGATAGCGGCATTCGGAATCTTGAATGTTGAGCAAGGGCTGAAGCGGCGACCACAGCGCTCGGGGTTGTATCGAGCGGTGACGCCGGTATTCAGGTCGAGCAGGACAAAGCAGGCGTCGTATCCCTTGAAGTAGTGGTCGAGTTCGAGCGTCGTCTGCGCCGGGTCAGGATCGACGGCCACGTTGAGATACTGTGATGCAATTGCGATCGCGATGGCGAGGTGCACGAGTGCCTCCTTGCGGACGAGAGAATTGAATGTGAGAGACGAATCCGTTCGGCTCAGGGGTTCTTACGCCGCCGGCGTCGATCGGTTCGAGCAATGGCGCCGGGAAGCGAGTTCACCGCTCGGATCCGGCTTTCACTTGCGGCGATCGGCACGTAGAATGTCGGATGAATTGCACGGCGACTCGCGCGAGTGGCGGAATTGGCAGACGCGCAGGATTTAGGATCCTGTACCGCAAGGTGTCCGGGTTCGACTCCCGGCTCGCGCATTGGGCGGCTTCGTTGCTCGAATCACATTCCGCCGCATTTTTCCTCACTGGCCAATGACTTTTTGCTGATCCGCAGTCGACGGCGGTTCGAATGGGTTTTTCGGCATGGACGGGAGGCGTCCACGGGGCCATTCGATGGAGTGGAACCGGAGTTCGGTCGAGGACGTGCGTTTGTAAACCACTTGAATGAGGCCTGCATCCGTCAGATGGCAGATGCCGACGAACCTGTGGTTTCGGGTCGCGGAGTCAAGCGTCAGGCGAAGGCCATGGAGGGGGCCGTTGACGAGTCGTAGCCCGGTCCGGCCGCAGCCGGCGTTCCGGCGATCGAGTCGGCGGACGCATGTGCGCAGCGCGGCGATGTCGGCGGCTTGAAGTTGGTCCACATTGGCACAACCTGCTCGGCGCTCTGTCGCGCCGGCGCTCGACGTCGGCGCAAAAAAAAGGCCGCCCGGCATTGGAGCCGGGCGGCCGTTGCGTTGCGCGCTGATTGCGAGCGTCAGCGGCGGACGTTAGTTGCCGAGCATGGTCGCGACCATCTGATTGACGTCGGCCATATCGATTACGCCGTTTCCGCTGAAGTCGCCGTGGGCGACATCGACAAAATCCATGGATGCGTTCACCAACGCGTCCGCGAAGGATTGCATGTCGGCGCCGTTGGCGGAACCGTCAACGTTCATATCGCCATCGGGGCTGCCGCAGCCCGGGATACACGCGATTTCCAGGGCCTTGACCGACACGTTGTCGATCATCCAGCCGAGGTGATCGTCATCCGTCGCGATGAGGTTGTCGAAGTTGAAAGCGATCGTGACCGTCTGGCCGGCATAGGCCGTGAGGTCGACTACGCGCTGCTGCCAGACGGCGGCGCCGCCGACGAACGCACCAACGGCGGGCTCGTCCACGAGGTCGGTCGCCTGTCCTTCGGGCGTGACGCGGACTTCGGGCCAGTCGCCGATCGGAAGTACGTGTCGCTCAAAGGCCGAGCAGTAGGTCAGGAGGATCTGCTCGCTGGGCGGCAATGCGATCGCGGGCGTTGTGATGGAGGCGTTTTCGTGATTGCCCGTGTCGTAGTTGCACGTTGACGGCTGGCCGAAGTAGGCAACGTTGCTGCCGTCACTATCACCGCAGGCGCCAGTCGGCAGGCTGCTGCAGGAATTGCCGATGTTCCAAAGACCGTCAATCGACCATCCGGCAGGCAGACCGGCTTCGAAATTCGTTTCAAGGTACGTGTTGATTTCTTCGAAGCCGACATTCGCGAGGAAGTAGGTTTCGGTTTCCGTTGCCTGGACGGGCAGGCTGACTGCGGTGCCCGACATGCTCTGGGCCGAGAAGTAGTAGCGAGCCGAATCGCCGCAGACTGGTGCGGGCAACGTCGCCATGTAGAGATCGCCACCCATCGGAACGAGAGAGGACGACGTGAATGCGCCGCCGTCATAGCTATGCCACAGGAGCGGCGACGACGGGTCGAAGGTTTCCGCGCCGTCCTGAATCTTCAGGACGATATCCGCCGTCTCGCAGGTTGCGAGCAGGTGCGGGGCGGCGCCGCCGACGATTTCCATTGCGACGGCATACGGCTGCGGGACGACGACAGCCGCGTTGACTGAGTCCGGATTGCCGGGCAACGCGCGGAAGTGCGTCAGCGTGGCGACACCGAGATCCGGCGAAGGTTCGACATCGGCGTCGAAGCGGAAGTTGTACATCGTGCCCCAGAGCAGTGCGTTGGAGTTCGATCCGACGTCGACCATGTTCCAGGAGATCGTTCCGTTGGAAAACACGCCGGGCCAATCCGTGCCATCGCGATCGACGCTGTTGTCGCCGTCACCGTCGTGATAGTCGACATCATGGAAGCCGATGTTGGTCACGTCGGCGGCCGGGCTGATCGGGATCGTGAAACTCTTCACGCCGCGATTGCTGTTGAGGTTCTGTACGGCGTACTCGTAGTGCCACACGCCGCCGCCAAGATCCGTCGCCTTGGAACAGACGATGTAGAGGCCGTCGTTTTCGATATCGACGTCGGTTTCCGTCACGGTCGGATCCGTGTCCTTCCAAGCGCGGATACCGCATTCTTCGCGCTGCGTCGTGCCGATCACCGAAGCGGAGTACTCGTTTCCGCTGCCGCTGATGGAGAGCTGGCGATAGGAGGCGTTGTTGTTGTCGTTGTCGAGTCCGGCATCCTGCTGATGAACGTAATGACCTTCAATGAAGTAGAGAGCGCCCGGATTGAGCGTCGGATTGAGGTCGTTGCTGCGGACCATCAGGCGTCGTGCGACGCTGCCGGAGAAGGTCGGGTTCGAGCCGTGCGTGTGTACGCCGGTCGTGGGATTGACCCGGAACTTGGGCTTGATCGATCCCTGGCTGTTGTTGAGACCGCCGCCGTAGGGATCGGAGCAGCCGGGGTGGAGTGTGCCGCCGCCGGGGCCGGAGCAGGTGCATCCGCAGGCGCTACCGGCCGCAACGGCGAAGCCGTGCTTGAGCCACGATTGGCCGATCTGCTCGAAGCGACCGTCCTTCAGGCGGAAGCAATTCTGTCCGATGGCGGGATGGATAAAGCCGCTGCTGCCTTCCCACGTGAGGACGACGTCACCGATGTTGCATGACGTGGTGCCGACGGAGAAGGTGTCGTACCAGACGCCGCCGATTTGTTGGGCCGCCGGATTTTCCAGCGGGCCGTAGAGTTCGCCGACAATCAAGTCCTGGCCAACAGGCTTATTGCAGACAGTGGGGACGCGCGGGGCGCCGCCGGCGGGCGTTGCTTCGACGTCGGTGGGTTCATCGCCACCGCTCCAGACGAGGTTGGAAAAGAACGTGAAGGATCCGAGAGGCTTCCCGATCAGATCGGTCCGATCGATGGCGAGGGCGAATTCCTCAGTGATGATTGCATCGGACGCTTCCAAGTAGAACTTGGGAGGGTCCTGCGTGAAGCCCGGCTTGAAGTACTTGTGAGACAGGAGGTCCGTCTCATTTGCGCTTTCTACCGAGCCGGAAACGACGAACGTGGGATCCTTGTCGTCATCGTACTGGATTCGCAGCTTGAGCTTTGAGATCTCGTAGGACTTGGCGTCCGTTGTGATTGTGACGGTTTCCATGACTTCAAGGACGCCGCCGGAGACGTAGCTGAAGGAGCCGTCATCCGAGACCACAGTCAGCGAGCTTTCGGGGGCAATCTGAAATCGGAGCTGTTGTTCGTCGTCTTCCGACGTTGTCATCGATCCGGCTTTCGCCTGGATTCCAGACACACTGAGCATCCCCCCGTCCAGTTGCCAATAGGTTTCACCGGAGATTGCAGTCCAAGCCGTGTCCGCCCTCAGGGTCGTGGACACGGCCAGTACAGCGATAATTGAACAACACCACGCAACGCTTCGCGCGAGCAGCATACCTACGCCTCCCAAAACACAATGTACGAAAATGAGATACTGTGCCTAATGGATGATTCCCGTCCCAGAATGACGAGAGCCATGCAAGTTAATATGGATACCTTCCCACTAACGCGGCGGAATTTCAGGAATCTGGACCGCCACTCCGTGCAGGAGGTCTGCACATCCTACTGAGCATAGTTTATCTGAGGTCCGCGCTGCATGTCCATGAAAAAGGACAGGGGCGTGGAAATTTTTTATCAGACGGCGATTGCCGGGTGAGACTTCTCCGATTCCGCCGACATCGGGCGGGATTCAGAGGATTGCATGCGTCGCCAGGGAGGCGCGGTATTGGGGCGTTGGCGTGATCCGTCAGGCGTAATCCGAGGAAAAGGTCTTGAAATCCTGCTGATTCCCGAGTTATCATTGACATCTGGAATCTTGGGAAGGTGCTGCGGGGGGGATTCCTCCGCTGACATTCTGGGAAGCATGGGGAGGTCATCCAATATTGCTATTCGTTTCCCGGCACCTCCTCTGCGCGATTCCGTAGCTTCGAAGCAGACATCGTCAGCCACGGGCGGTTATTGCCGAATTCGGCAATCCGCGCGTTCGGCATCGGCGTGAGGATGCTTCTTCGCGGATTTCGCGAGATTTGGGAAACGTCTTCGGAGTCATACGAATTTCAAGCGTCGACAGGGCGTCGACCGCATCCACGGGAAGGCAGGGTTTAAGAATGAGAAAATGGGGTTTCCGCGCAAGCGCACTTTGTATGTGTATTTGTCTCGCCACGTCGGCTCGGCTCGGGTTTGCCGAGACCAAGAGCGGTGGCGAGAAGAAAGCGAGCGCTGCATCGGCCGATGCGAAAGCGATCGCACTTGAAGGGGCGAACGCCGCCAACACGACAACGCTCGAGGGCGACGCGGACTCGGCGCCCGCCGGCGCGCCCCGCGGCGGCAGCGGCGCGTGCTGCAATCCGTTTGCCGGAACGTGTTCTATTGTCCCCACGGAGCAGATCTGTCTGGACTTCCTCGGCGTGTGGCAAGGCGCGGGCACTTCGTGTACGCCGAACCCGTGCATCCAGCCGATCGACTGCGTCAGTGTTTCCCCGAACGGTACATTCGTCACTATCCTTCCCGAGTTTCAAGGTCAGATCGACCTGAGTCCCAGTTCGGAAAACAACAACAACGTCGCGACTGAGTACTTCCGGACTGGTAACGGTTATACCTACGTTACTGATATCCGCTGGTGGGGCGTTTACAGCCTCGGATCGAATGCCTGTACGCCGAATTCGACCGACTTCCGAATTCGAATCTACGACGACGCGGCCGGTTTCGGCGGCGGCCCGACGACCCCCAGCCCCCGAGTCACATGCGAGAACATCGTCACGATCACGCCGTTGATGACGAATCTGACGGTTGGCACGCGGCCCGTAATGGAGTTCACGGCGACGATTCCGCAGTGTGCGATCGGTCTGGACGGCTGGCTCGAAATTCAGGCTCTGAATGACGGCAGCAACTGTATCTTCAATTGGGCGAGCGGCGACAACCCATTCAGTCTCGACGGCAACACGTCTCTTCTGAACGGTACGCAGGTCAACTGGGACCTGTCGATTTGTATGGCGAGCAGCAATCCGAACCCGCCCACGGGAGCGTGCTGCGACGACAACACCGGCACCTGCACGGAAGGTGAATTCATCTTCAGCTGCACCGGCACATCTCAGCGGTTTGCCGCGGACATGACGTGTGCGAATGTGACGCCGCCTTGTGGTCAGGTGACCGGCGGATGTTGCGCGACGTTCACGGACGGCGGCGGCGCCTTTGAAGAAGGCGACTGCATGGTCCTGACGGCGGCGGATTGCGCGGTGGCATTCGGCGGCGGCGGCGTGTGGCAAGGTGCGTTCACGGACTGTACGCCGAATCCCTGCCAGGGTGCGTGCTGTCTGAGCGACGGCACGTGCGTCGAGGCGACGGAGAACGAGTGCTTCGGCCTGGGCGGCCAGCACTTCGACAACGGAACGACGTGTGCGACGACGGCATGCCCGGGCACTGGACGTTGCTGTTTCAATGCCGGCACGGAGTGCGTCATCGTCACTGAGGCCGCCTGTATCAACACATTCGGCGGGTCGTTTACGGCCGGCCTGAGCTGCCAAGTCGCCTGTCCGATTCCTCCGACGAATGATGAATGCGATTCGGCGTTGACCATCGTCTGCGGAACGAACATCACGGTCGACAACACGACGGCGACGGAGAATCCTTCCGATCCTCTGTTCTCATGTCACGCGGGCGGTCCGGATACGGGCTTCGGTACGATCTGGTTCTCCTTTGTGGCAACGGATACGACCGCATTCGTGCAGACATGCAACAGCGAAGTGGGCGACACGCTTCTGGCCGTCTATGACGGCTCCTGCGGCGGACTGGTTGAAATCGCCTGCAGCGAGGACGATTGCGGTTCCGGCCCTGGTTTCCTTTCGGAACTTTGTGCCGAAAACCTGATCATCGGCAACACATATATCATTCAGGCCGCGACGTTCGGAGACGCCGGTCGCGGTGCGATCACCGTCGAGGTGGATTGTCCTTGTCCGAGCGGCGCATGTTGTTCGGATGCGGGTTGTCAGGTCCTCACGCCGCAGACGTGTGCTGCGTCGGGCGGCGCCTATCTTGGCGATGACCTGCCGTGTGATGTCAATTCCTGCGACGGCGCATGCTGCTTTGCGGACGGCACATGCACAGATCTGAGCTCGGGCGATTGTGCACTCCAGGGCGGCTTCTTCGAAGGCGTCGGTACGTTCTGTGCAAACACGGTCTGTCCGATCCGACCGACCAACGAGTCGTGCGACAATCAGATCGTTCTGAACCCGGCAACGGATCTTCCGTATTCTCAGGTTCTGGGCTTTGAGTTCGCCTCGGCGGACGGCCCGGTCGGCAGCTGCGACGGATTCGGCCCCGGCCCGGGCGCCTTGATGCAGAACGACCTGTGGTGGGAGATCACGCCGACGGAAAACTGTCAGCTTCGCGTGACAGTCACGCCGGCGCCGGGATTCGACCCGATCATCGTCGTTCGGGACAGCTGTATTCCGGGAACTGAACTTGCCTGTGCGGATGAAACGGTGCTCGGTGAAGTCGAGCAGCTTGAGTTCATTCTGACGGCAGGGTTGACGTATCACATTCAGATCGGCGACACGGGCGTTGCCGCCGGCGGCGCCGATGCGACTGTCGAGATTCTCTGCGGTCAGGTCGGGTCCTGCTGTCTGCCGGACAATCGGTGCGTCGTCAATCAGGATGCGGATTGTGCGGCGCTCGGCGGCAGCTTCGGCGGCCCCGATACGGACTGTGGTTTCCGCGGCGCGTGCTGTCTGCCGAATACGTGCATCGCGACGAGTCGCGACTGCTGTCTCGCGGGCGGCGGTTCGTACGTCGGTGACGGCACCAGCTGCGGCGACGTGTCCGGCATGCCCGACACCTACGACAGCGGTGCGATTACGCTGCCGATCACGGATAACGCGCTGACGACGTCCGACATCAACGTCCCGGATTCGGGCACCGTGGCGGACGTGAATGTCGCGATGGACATCACGCACACATTCCAGGCGGATCTTGACATCGACCTGATTCACTCAGGCATCACGGTTCGCGTGATGGAAGACCAGTGCGGCGGCAACGACGACTTGAGCGTCACGTTCGACGACGAGGCGGCCGGACCGATCGTCTGTGCCCAGCCGTCGGTCGGAACGTTCACGCCGCTGAATTCCCTGACGGCGTTCGACGGCGTCGATCGTGCGGGCGCCTGGACGTTGAACGTGTTCGACGACGCGGGCGGTGACACGGGCAGTCTGAACAACTGGCAGGTCATTATCGACGGCGTGGGTGAGAGTCCTTGCGACGCCGGCAGCGGCGCTTGTTGTGTCGACACGGTCACGTGTACGCCGAATCAGACGGTTGCACAGTGCAGCGCCGTCGGCGGTACGTTCCTCGGCCCGAATTCGACGTGTTCGGCGGGCGCCTGCGACATTCGCGGTGCGTGCTGCAACAACATCACGGGCGGCTGCTCGATCGAATCGGAAGCTGATTGTGCAGCGGGCAACGGAACCTATCAGGGCGACTTCAGCGATTGTTCGTCATCGCCTTGTCCTATCGTCGTCGGCGCCTGCTGTAACGCGGACGCCTCGTGCACGAACAACGTCATGTTCGATCCGTGTACGGCGGCTGGGGGCTCCTGGCAGGGGCCGAACACGATCTGCTCGACTTCGACGGGCGCGTGTTGTTTCCCGGGCTCCGACTGCCGAATTACGACGCAGGAGTGCTGTGAGGCTGCGAGCGGTCTGTTCCAGGGCGTGGGCCTGTCCTGCGGCGGCGATTTCGGAAGCGGAAACGTCGGTCTCCCGATCAACGACAACTCAACCACGTTCTCGGATCTGAATATTGCGGAAGCCGGATCGATCACAGACGTCAATGTGACGATTGACATCACGCATACGTTCCTGGCCGATCTCGACATCGACCTGATTCACTCCGGCGTGACGGTTCGCGTGATGGAAGATCAGTGCGGCGGCAATAACGACATGATCATCACGTTCGACGACGAAGCGGACGGTCCGATCGCGTGTGCGGAGCCGACGGTGGGAACGTTTACGCCGCTCAACCCGCTCACGGCGTTTGACGGCATCGATCGAGCCGGTACGTGGACCCTCAGCGTTGCCGACGATGCCGGCGCCGATACCGGTGTCCTGAACAGCTGGGACCTGGTCGTGCGGACGAACTCCGACATGAACCCGTGTCAGGGCGGTACGGGCGCATGCTGCACGAGTGAGACGGTCTGTCTTGACAACCAGTCATTCGATGCATGCGAAGCGGCGAACGGCCTCTACCTGGGCATCGGCTCGGTCTGTACGCCGGGCGTTTGTGCGATCACCGGTGCGTGCTGTAATCCGATCACGGGCGGCTGCACCGAGATTTCCCAGTTGGAGTGCGAGACGCTGGGCGGTCTGTACCAGGGCAACTTCACGCTGTGCGTCACGTCGAGTTGCGTCGAAGTTCCTGGTGCCTGCTGCAACTCGGACGCCACTTGTACCAACAACCTGACGTTCAATGCATGCACGGGCGCCGGCGGCGCGTGGCAGGGACCGAGCACGGCCTGCGACTCGATCACGGGCGCCTGTTGTCTGACGGGCGGTCTGTGCCTCACGACGAGCCAGGACTGCTGTCTGAACGCCGGCGGTGCTTATGTCGGCGACGGGACGAACTGCGGCGAGGCCGCGGGCATGCCTGTCACTTATGACAGCGGATTCGTCGGCCTGCCCATCCTGGATCTGCAGACGACGCTGTCGGATCTGACTGTTCCGGACAGCGGTACGATCGGCGATCTAAACCTGGTCACGAACATCACGCACACGTTCCTTGGCGATCTCGAGATCGACCTGATCCACAACGGCGTGACTGTCCGGGTGATGGCCGATCAGTGCGTCAGCAGCGACAACATGATGATCACATGGGATGATGAAGCTCCCAGCGTCATCGTGTGTGCGGCGGCGGGCCTGCCGACCAACGGCACGTTCATCCCGCTCAATCCTCTGACGCCGTTCGATGGACAGGACAAGGCCGGTACGTGGACGCTGAGCGTCTTCGACGATCAGGGAATCGACACCGGTACGCTCGATACATGGCAGCTCGTGATCGACGGCGTCGGCATGAGTCCTTGTGATTCAGGAACGGGCGCTTGTTGTCTGAGCCCGACGAACTGCGTACCCGATCAGACGCTGCAGGAGTGTTCGGCGGCCGGCGGAACGTACCTGGGTCTGGGGTCGACCTGCGCCGCGGGCGTCTGCGACATCATGGGCGCGTGCTGCAACAACATCACGGGCGGTTGTACCGTTGAATCGGAAGCCGACTGTATCGCCGGCAACGGCACGTATCGAGGCGATTTCAGCAACTGTTCGACAGTGATGTGTCCGATCATTCTGGGCGCATGCTGCAATGCGAATGCCACGTGTACGCCAAACGTCACGTTTGACGCCTGTGAAGGCGCCGGCGGCAGTTGGCAGGGCCCGAACAGCCCGTGCAGTACGGTGGTTGGCGCTTGCTGTCTGCCTGGCGGATCGTTGTGTCTCGTGACGTCGCAGGATTGCTGCGAAGCCGCGGGCGGCAGTTATGTCGGCGACGGCTCGAACTGCGGTGAGGCGGCGGGTTCGCCCGACACCTATGACAGCGGTTTCGTCGGTCTTCCGATCATTGACATGACGACGACGACGTCGGACCTCAATGTTCCGGACAGCGGGACGATCGGAGACGTCAATCTCACGACGAACATCACGCATACGTTTATCGGCGACCTCGAAATCGACCTGATTCACAACGGCGTGACGGTTCGCGTCATGGACAACCAGTGCATCAGCAGCGACAACCTGTCGATCACTTGGGACGACGAGGCGGCGGGTGCGATCGTCTGTGCGGCCGGCGGCCTGCCGACGAACGGCACGTTCACGCCGTTTAGTCCTCTGTCGCCGTTCGACAACATGGATCGTGCGGGCACTTGGACGTTGAGCGTCCGTGATACGGCGAACCTCGATACGGGTACGCTCGACAACTGGCAGCTCATGATTGACGGCGTGGGAATGAACCCCTGCGACAACAATCCGGGTGCATGCTGTCTTGCGAACGAAACCTGTGTCGATAATCAGACGCCGGTTGAGTGTTCCGCCCAGGGCGGAACGTACAGGGGTGCGGCAACGATGTGTGCCAACGTTGACTGTACGATCCGCGGCGCGTGCTGCAACACTGTGGACGGCACCTGTCGTCTCGTTGACAACGGTGCGGACTGCAATCTGGCGGGCGAAGTCTATCAGGGCGACAACACGACCTGTGAGACTGTGACCTGTCCGGTTCAGCGCGGCGCCTGCTGTCTGCCGGATGCCTCGTGCGTCGCCAATCTGACGATCGGCGAGTGCGAAACCGATAACGGTGGCGTGTGGCAGGGCGACGGTTCGGTCTGTTCGACTGTAACCGGCGCGTGCTGTCTGCCGACGACGTGTGTCGTGACATCGCAGGACTGCTGCGAGGCCGCGAACGGCACGTACCAGGGCGACGATTCGCCTTGTGGATCGGCGGCGGGCAATCCGACGCCATACACGACGACACCGGCGCTGCCGATTCCGGCGCTCGGCCAGGTCAGCAGCACGTTGACGGTGCCGGACAGCTTCACGATCGGCGATGTGGATGTCGAGATCGACATTTCGCACACGTGGGTCGGCGATCTGACGGTTTCGCTCACGCACGTCAACTCAGGGGCGTCGGCGACGCTCGTGATGCGACCGACGGCAACCGGCGGCGGCTTCTGCCCGGACAACGATCTGAACATGACGTTGGACGACGAAGGCACCGGCGGAAGTTCCAACTCGCAGTGCATCGGTGACTTCGGCGATTTGACGACGTACCCGTCGTCGCCGCCGAGCTTCACGCCGATCACGCCGCTGAGCGTCTTTGACGGACTCAACGCGGCCGGCGACTGGACGTTGACTGTGATCGACGGCCAGGCAGGTGACGCGGGTGTGATCAACTCCTGGACTGTGTTGATCGACGGCATCGGCCAGAGCGCCTGCGATATGTCGGGCTGCCAGTGTCCTGGCGATGTGAACGGTGATGGCTCGATCGACGGTCTGGACATCCACGGCTTCAACGCGTGTCTGCTCAGTGGCGCTGCCAACTGTGAGTGTGCTGACATGAATAACTCCGGCAGCGTGACCATGGCGGACGTGCCGTTGTTTGTCAGTGTATTGCTCAACGGTTCCGGCCCCTGTCAGCCGGGCGGCGGAGGCATCTGCACGACGTGTCAGGGGGATGCCAACGGCGATTCCATCCTTGATAGTCGCGACATGGATGAGTACATGAACTGCCTGATCAATGGCGGATCATGTCCTTGCACCCAGGGAATGTCGATCTCGGATATGGTCACAGCCTTGTTGAACTCGACAGGCATGTGCCCGTGATCTTCGAATGACGTCCTGACCACTCTATGATCGAAAGGGCGTCGGCTTCGGCCGGCGCCCTTTTCTTTTAACTATTGATATGGAAGAGGTTTAGGGGTTCGCGGCGGCCATCGATCCCGGTTTTCACATAAAAAAACGGACGCGGTCCGTAAAAAACAATTGCGTTCCGCCGCCAAAGAATATTAGACTAGCGTTTCGTAGTCAGGGAAGGTTCAGATTGGTGGTTTCGGTTCCGGTCCACCAGCCTATGGGAATTTCATATCCTTCGGCTACATGAAAAAAATGGATTGCACGGCGAGCTAGGTGTTTTGTGAAGCACGTTTGTGGCTAGAAGTCGCTTTCGTGTCACGTCTCTCTTAGGCCGAGAAGGAGTTTGCGTAATGTCACGGGAAGGTCGAAGAAGGTTCGGGTTTACACTGATTGAGTTGCTGGTGGTCATCGCGATTATCGCGGTGCTGATTTCCATTTTACTTCCTGCGCTGAGTGCAGCGCAACGGGAGGGTGCTCGAGTCAAGTGTCTGACGAATCTTCGTCAGCACGCGGCTTACGCTCAGATGAATTCGGTGCAGGATGCCAACAATCGGCTTCACTCGCCGCACGACGTCACCTATGACGGCATTCCTTCTTCGCAGCTGCCTCCGGGCGTTACGAAGAAATGGATGGGCGGCGGCGATCATGATTGGGGCGGCGGCATCGGTACGGACGTTCGCTTCAAGCAATACAATCCGATGAATCCGAGTGCGCCGGAGCATGCGGGCGCCACGGCGTCATCAGAGGGGCCGGAAGGCAAGTTTGTCAATAAGCTGATGTATGGCAATCAGATGGCTGGCGCCATTCACAACGACTTCAGCGTGTTCCGCTGCGGCGGTGACGAGGGATGGGATCCCAGTGCATATGCGCTGCAGGCACCGACGCGAGCCGGCGCGGCCCGATTGGACTACTACAAGTCGAGCTTCCTTGCGACGGGCAACAGCTACATGGGCGACTTCTACTGCTACAAGGATCACCTCTGGGATTCGACCGGCGAAACGTATCGCCGCTTCGGTGCGTTCCGTCGCTCCGCTTCGCAGTTCGGCGACACCGGTAAGGTCCTGCTGTTCTGGGAGTCGCGATTCCTTCAGGCGGTCTCGAACACCGTCGAGATCGGAACGGCGAATCTGAATCTGTGGGGCGGAAATCGACCTGGAGCACAACCCAGGGACATCGTTGGATCGCACGGCAAGCTGGGGCGGTTCAACGTGACGTTTGCAGACGGCCACGCATCGACCGTGAGCTGCCGCAAGCAAGGGACGATGGGGCGACCCATTGATCATCAGAATTCGACGATTTACTGGAAGACCGTATGGCGATCGGACGAGTGGCAATACGACAATCACCCGCAGACGACGAACGGCTCGGAGTGGTTCGATTTCGTCATGCCGGACCACTACATCCGGTTCAACTAGCATTCGGTCTCTTGTCGAGGCGCCCGGCCTGGATTCGCGATGTTGAGGCAATCTATCGCGGCTTCCAGTGGCCCAAGTACTTTGGCGTCTCTTGCATGAGTTCGTCGAAGGTAGTAAAAGGAATGGTCTAAGAGTCAGAACCCATTGTGCGGCTAGCACAATGGGTTCTGCTTTTTTCCGATTGACTGCCGAGCTTGGGGAGGCCCTGCTAATCGAAAAGTCCAACCGTATGAAGGTCATCATTTCCGCGGTCTGCCTCGTTGCGGCGATTGGGATCTGGTATTGGTCCGGCAGTACAGAACGGCGCTTGAGGGCCGAGCTGATCGACGGCGCCAAGGACATGACCTATCGCGTCGAATGTACGGCGTGCGGATACGTCGGTGAGATGAACGGGAGCGAGTTTGTGCGTGGGCTGGACGACACGGGTCTGTCCGTCTGTCCGAAATGCGGTGAGTCGTCACTTCGACAAGTTGGTCTAGCCGGTAGTGATCCAGAGCAGTTTCGCGCAGAGGTCGATGCCATGGATTCGGTGTCGGAAGTTGAAGAAGCTGCCTATAGCGCGCAGGGCGAATTGGATAAGGTCATTCTCGAACTTGCCGCAGAGCCGAAGGACCCTGAACGAATGAATGCACTTCAGCGTGAACGAGCGAAGCTGGAAGCTAAACTGCAGGCGCTGAATATCCGTTGGAGCACGATTCTGGATCCGTCGCAGGTTCGCGATCAATGACGTTGCATCGGATTGCGAGACACTCAGTTCCGAATTCTTGTGTTCGGTCGCACTATCCCCTGAATCCACACTTCGTTGTTCAAACCTCTCCTATTGCAATCGCCGGTAGCTGATTGACTTCATCCCGCATCGACATCCAACGTACGATGATCGACATCCATCGCGATCTGAGCGCCCGACTGTCTGATCTGCGTTTCGGTGCGCCTGTTACGCACGTATATAATCCAATGGAGTACGCGGGTCCGATGATGAACGCGTACCTGGAGCGATACGCGCACGGTCCGAAGCGCATTCTGCTATTGGGCATGAATCCCGGCCCTTGGGGGATGGCGCAGTCAGGCGTTCCGTTTGGCGAAGTATCCGTCGTCCGCGAGTGGCTGAAGCTCTCTGCACCGATCGGCACGCCTGAAAAGGAGCACGCGAAACGGCCCGTGCTGGGATTGGCTTGCCCGCGGAGCGAAGTCAGCGGCGCGAGACTTTGGGGCTGGGCGCGAGATCGGTATCGCAGCCCCGGCGCGTTCTTCAAAACGTTTTTCGTCGCCAACTACTGCCCGTTATGCTTCCTGGAGGCGACCGGCAGGAATCGAACGCCGGATCAGCTGCCGGCCATCGAGGCGGGTCCGCTGTATGCGGCTTGTGACGATGCGCTTCGATCCATCGTGTCTGTGCTGAAGCCGAAATTCGCCGTCGGCGTCGGCGTGTTCGCGGAAAGGCGGTTGCGCGCCGTGCTGGGCGATTCCGGGCCGCGGATCGGTCGAATACTGCATCCGAGCCCCGCGAGCCCGAAGGCGAATCGCGGCTGGGCCGATGCTGCGACGGCGGAGCTTCGTGCGATGGGCATTGAGATTCCGGGGGACTAGTTCGCGACGCCGGGCGACATTGCCGTCATGGAAGCGACATCGATTTCGTCGGCGACTGCAATCTCGAGGTCGGTTGTCGGCAAGGTGTTTTACCTTCGGCTTTAGTGGAAGTGTATGTTCAGCCACTCCGTCGCGCACGGACGCCGGGCGAAAAGCAGAGGCTGTCCGGGGAGTTCCGTAAGGATGCGTCGTTCTGATGGATTTATGATGTAGCCACTTTTCAGGTTTTTTTGGAGGAGGGAATACAAACTCATAGTTGCATCCCGACTGCTTCGCGGACTTCACTCAACCTTGGGCTGACTTGTGTCGCTGATTCGGAGCGGATTGCCCTGGCGTTTCGCGCCGATTTGTGTCGTTCATTCGGAGCGGATTCACTCTGTCCCAGTGCAAGTCATGCTGCATTTCGTTGGTGTGCTCTTTCGCATCGAATTGCCGGACAGCGTCTGGCGAGCCCCCAGTGGGCCGGTGTGTGATCGAAACACTCCGGCGAATGTCGGGTCGATGACCCGACCTACGCGATGCTGGTGAGCACCGACTGGCACGGAATTTCCACATTCCGGTATGATTGAAAACGATAGACAATAAAGTCGTACACATGACACACACGACACGGCTTGCCGTTCCTATTTTTTCCGAGACCGTCGATCGGTTGCGGGAATCCATTTTCGCGGCGATCGATGCCGGCGCCACATTGCTTGAATTGCGACTCGATTTGTGCGCGGAGATTTCCGACGACAATGTTCGGACGGCTGTGTCGAATCTGCCGCCCAATTTGTTGTTGCTCCTGACGAATCGATCGTCTGCACAGGGTGGGGAATGTCCTGACGACGACATCGATCGACTCAGCCGCATGGACAGGCTGGCGCCATGGTTCGATCTGATCGACGTGGAACTTGAGACGTGGCGGGCATCGGAGCGACATCGCGATCTCGTGCGTCAGGCGCTGGCGGAACCCGGCGAACGGCCCGCGCAGGTTGAAGTTCACAGGCGCCGGCGACTCGTGCTGTCGTTGCACGATTTCCGCGGTCGGCCCAAGTCGATGCAGAATGATCTGTTGGCCTGTGCCGATGAGCCGTCGTGCGACATCGTCAAGATCGCGTGGCACGCGCGGAGCGTGCGAGATTGCTTCGAGGCGTTCGAGATCATGCGGACGTGTCCCAAGCCGGCGATCGCCGTCTGCATGGGGTCATTGGGCGTGCTTTCGCGAATGCTGGCGCCGAAATTCGGCGCATTCGCGTCGTTTGCGAGTCTGGACCGGCAGACGTCGACGGCGCCGGGACAACTCGCGATTCGCGATCTCAAGCGCACGTATCGATGGGACGCACTGGATGCATCGACTGCAGTTTTCGGGGTGATCGGCCATCCTGTGTCGCATTCCCTGAGTCCGGCGGTGCATAACGCCGTGTTCGCAGAGACGCGCACCAACGCGGCGTATGTCCCGATTGATGTCGCCCCGGGTTACGAATCGCTGAAGGCGTTTCTTTTGGAAGTCGAGGCGAAACCTCAGGCCGGCTTTCGAGGTTTCAGCGTCACGATTCCCCACAAGGAGCATGCGATTCGGTTTCTTCGTGAATGCGGCGGCGCGATCGATGCGATTGCCGAGCGCGTCGGCGCGGTCAACACTCTGGCGTTCGATTCAGATTCGGGCTGGCGCGGGACGAATACCGATTATCGCGGCGCCGTCGCGGCGATCACGGCGGGACTTGAAAAATCGTCACGGCACATCGGCGGACTTCGTGCGCTGGTCCTGGGCGCCGGCGGTGCGAGTCGGGCCGTCGTGGCGGCGTTGGTTGATCTGGGAGCAGACGTGACGATTGCGAACCGGACGGTGGAGAGGGCGTCTGGCCTTGCGGCCGAATTCGGCGTGCAGTTGATGACATGGGACCGTCGTGCCGAGTCGTCGCCGGGGTTGATTGTGAATTGCACCAGTGTCGGCATGACGCCTGATACGACGGCAACGCCTTGGTCGGGCGACGGGTTTGCCGGTAATCCGCTCGTCTTCGATACGATTTACGCGCCGGCGGACACGCAGTTGCTACGCGACGCGAGGGCGGCAGGATGCAGCACGGTCGGCGGATCTGCGATGTTCTCGAATCAGGCGGCAGCGCAATGGGAATTCTGGATGGGGACTTCCATTGATGCAGGGACATATGATCAGGCGACGGCCGGCGCGATGGCTGCAAGCGTCGAACCCTTCGGCGCCCCTACGGACTTTTAGGCTCGTGTCAAGACCTCGGCGTCGCCCCGTGCCGCGGCTTTTTGAGCGGACTGCATTTGACCCCGCCAGCGCTTGGTGGCAAACTTGGGGCGTGCTACAAGGATGACAGGCCGGGCGGTCAAGGCGACGCGCATCCGGCAGGCCTCAGTGGACGCGCATGAAGCTGCTTTTTACGTCGGATTTGCACGGTAACTCGTCGCACTATGAGCGCTTGCGCTTTGTGGTCGAGCTTGAGAAGCCGGACGTCATCATCCTCGGCGGGGATCTTCTGCCGGATGACTCCGCGCTGGACGCTAAGCGTCTAGGCACGGGGCAACCGAAGTACATTCGCGGCGCGTTCAGAAATGTCGTAACGGATCTGCGAAAGGCATCTGGTTGCGACGAGGTTCTCGTGATCTTCGGGAACCACGATTGGGGTAGCGCGGTCGACGCGATGGGTGAATTGTCGAGCGACGGCCTGCTGAAGGTGCTGACGCCGAAGGACGCCATCCAGGTGGGCGGCGTCAACTTCCTCGGCTACTCGTGTACACCGCCGACGCCGTGGTTCGTCAAGGACTTTGAGCGGCTCGATCGGCCCGGCGACGAACCACCGCTGATGGGCGGCGCCCGCTGGCGCATCTCGAGAATGACGCAGTTGGGGGCCGGCACGTTGTTCGACGGCGTCCCGACGATTCAGGAGGAACTCGCAGCCGTCACTGCACCCGCTTCACCGTGGGTGTTCGTGGTCCATGCGCCTCCCTATGCAACAAAGCTTGATCAGTCGTATCAAGGCGAATCGTGGGGCTCGCATTCCGTTCGTGTGGCGTTGGAACGACTGCAGCCGATGCTTTCGCTTCATGGCCACATCCACGAATCGCCGGACGTATCGGGCGACTTCAAGGACATGCTCGGAGCAACGACGGCGGTCAATCCGGGACAATCGGTCAAAGTCCTGTGTTATGCCGTCGTCGACATCGATGTCGCCGGCGCACGAATCACCAATCTTCGACGTGGGCGCCAACCTTGAATATTTTTCTGATCGGATGCCGAGGGAGCGGAAAATCCACTGTCGGTCGCGTGTTGGCGAAGCGACTTGGCTGGGGATTCGTCGATATCGACCAGATGGTTGTCGAGGCGTCCGGTTGCTCGATTCGCGAGACGTTTGCCAAGGAAGGCGAGCAGGGTTTCCGTCAGCGCGAACGCGAAGCGTGTCTTCGAGTCAAGAAGCTCGACGATCACGTCATTGCGCTGGGCGGCGGTACCGTCTGCGTCCCTGAGAATTACTCATCACTCAAGCGATCGGGGCGATTCGTCTGGCTGCGAACGCCGGCTGCAATTGCCTGGTCGCGGATCCAGCTCGATCCGCAGGGCAAAGTGAATCGGCCGGACCTTACGCCGACGGGCGGGCTTTCCGAACTCGAGTCTCTGCTCGTCGATCGTGAGCCGAAATACGAATCGGCGGCCCATCACATCGTCGATACCGTGTCGAATACGCCCGAACAGATCGCCGAGTCGATCGAGTTGTGGTTCGTGGCGAGCGACACGGGGCGCTAGCTGCAGGCGGAGCGTCAAGAGAGGTTATTCGATGACGGCAGCAGCCTACGGCGTGATTGCGGCAGGCATCTTCGGCTCGATCATCGGAAGTTTCCTGAACGTCGTCATCTTCCGTCTGCCCCGCGGACTTTCCATCGCGCAACCTCGCTGGTCTTTCTGCCCGCGTTGCGAACAGCGGATTCGGCCCCATCACAATCTCCCGATCGTCGGCTGGTTTCTGTTGCGCGGAAAGTGCGCCGCGTGCGGTCAGCCGATCTCGGCGATCTATCCGACGATCGAAGCATTGACGGCGCTCGTGTTCATGATTGTGTGGGACGCCCTGTTTGTCGCGAAGCTGGTTCCGGCCGTATTGGGCCCAGCAGGTGACTGGGGCATTCTGATCGCCTGGCTGTCACTGTTTGCGTGTCTGCTGGCGATATCGGCGATGGACATCGAGTCGTACATGATTGATGTCCGGGCGCTCAATCTGGCGATGGTGCTCGGCGTTGTCGGGCACGGCATCTGGTGGTTTCGGCGCGGCGCCGATTTTGCGGGGCCATTTCTCTCGGGAGACGACGGTAGCGCCGGGTTCGTGCCGTCATTGGTCCCGCGCGACGTGCCGCGCAACTTGATCGATGCATTGCCGCCCGCCGTTTCGATTTGTGCCTGCGCCGGCGGTCTTGCGTGGGTGGTGACATTCATCGTCCTGCGGCTTTTCGGCGTCAAGGCGACGTTTGATGAATTGAAGGACATGGAGCATCGCGCGTCGGCTCCGGACGATGGCGAAGGTGATTCGCACGCCGGCGAGGGTAGCGTCGAGCAGACGGCGTATCTGACGGGCGGGGCCGGCGGATTTCGCCCGCTGCCGGTCATTCTGCTTTGTGCCGTCATCCTGGTCATCGGGATATGGCAGATTGCTGAGAATGCGCACGTCATCGGCGCGGCGGCCGATCGTTGGCGGGGGATGCTGTCCTGCGTCACGTTGATGGCCGTGATCGTGATGTCGTCGTTGGATTCGCGGGAGGCGGACGAACAGATCATAGAAGAGATTGAATCCGAGCGCTCGCAGGCTCGGCGGATGGCGATGCGTGAGTTCGCGCATTTTGTGCCCTCGTTGATCGTCGGATTCGGGTTGTTCTTCTATTATCGAAGCACTCATCAACTGGATACGGCGTTGAGTGCTCTGATGGGCGTGACGGGGTATTCTGCGTGGATGGGGGCCCTGGGCGGCGCCGCGTACGCCGGTTCGGGGCTGGTGCTTGGCGCTGCGATCGGCTGGTTCGTGCGGATCGGCGGGACGCTTGCCTTTGGCAAGGAGGCGTTCGGCTCGGGTGACATTTTCATTCTCGCGGCGATCGGTGCGAGTCTCGGCTTCTGGGGCGCGTTCTTTTCATTCTTCCTTTCCGTTTTTCTTGCACTGGGCGGCGTGTTGCTAACGCTGTTCGCCAAGAAGTCGCGAGCCCTGCCGTTCGGTCCGTGGTTGACGCTCGGGGCCGTCGTCTATCTCTGGGTCGGGCCTGCGCTGATGGCGTATTTTTCTTCGGCCGGAAACGGAATCTGGTCACTGATCTGCGATACGGCCGGCGTTCGTCATTGAGTTTATCATTGATCTGAGATGCTGTTCGACGCGGCCTGATTGCAAGGCGCGCGGGTTGGACGCCGACGTGTTACGTCACGCTATCGCACGGGATGTTCTTCCTGCAGCGAATGCAGGCGATGTTATTCGCCTGCGAATTTGCATCACTTTCTTGAGGCAACGAGCGTCTTTTCATGAGAAATCTGAAGTCGCGCAGAATTCGCGCCGTCTGATAAGAGACGATGTGTCGGATCAATCGGCACGGGGTAGGGCGTCCGAGAGTAAGTATCGTCTACGGTTACGGCGTCTGGCGTGGCGAGCGACGTCGAGCATGGAATAGTTTTTGTGGACTAATGAAAGTCCCATCGTAGACAGCCCGATACGAACGGCAGGTCGTAAGGCGAAATTACGACTCAGGCCCGTTAGGCGATTCGGAAACACCGGACGGTTAACGGTCAACAAGATCACGTCGGTCCAAGACAAACGGATTGACCTGGACAGACGGGATCGAACGCAGGACGGGCTGAATCGGATCGCGAATGCGATTCGAAGACAGGCGACACACAAGGCTGGTGTGTCCGGCCACGTTCGCGAAACTATTGACGCGGCGTTGGCGTTCAGGGAGGAACCGATGACTCGTATTAACACGAACGTTCCGGCACTTACGGCGATCCATCAGTTGACCGCCAATAACAAGTCCTTGACAACGAGCCTGGAACGCTTGAGCTCGGGCCTTCGCATCAATCGCGGTGCGGACGATCCGGCAGGCCTGATTGCCTCCGAATCGCTTCGTTCCGAGATTCGGGGCATTTCGACGGCGATCAGCAACTCCGAACGTGCCATCAACGTCATCTCGACGGCGGATGCGGCGCTCGGGGAAGTGTCGAAGCTGTTGCTCGAACTCAAGGGGTTGACGGTTCAGACGGCCAACGATGGTGGTCTGTCCGACGACGAGATTGAGGCGAATCAGCAGCAGGTCGACTCGTTGCTTGTGGCGATCGATCGAATCGCGAACTCGACGCAGTTTAACGGCAAGAAGCTGTTGAACGGTCAGTTGCGTTATACGATCAACGGCCAGGACACGGCGAATCTACCCCGATTGCAGGTATTCGGCGCACGCGTTCCGGATAACGGAACGCTGAACGTCGATGTCGCCGTCACGCAGTCCGCGCAGACGGCCCAATTGAATATCAACTTCGGCGGCAGCACCGGCTTCCAGGCCGGCGGCACGCTCTCCGCGGGCAACGGTATCACGCTCGAAATCAGAGGCTCTCTCGGTACGACACTGTTGAGTTTCGCCAGTGGAACGGCCGCGTCGGACATCGCTCAGGCGGTACAGAACACGGCGCAGTTGACAGGCGTTTCGGCGACGGCGAGTGCGACGGGATTGGCGTTCAACAGCACGCGGTTCGGCAGCAGCGAATTTGTCAGCGTTCGAGCCATCAACGGCACGTTTGCCGTGAATGCGGGCGACCAGGGCGACAACGAGGATCGCGGTCGCGATGCCCAGGTGTTCGTCAACGGTCAGGCTGCATCGGTCAAGGGTTTGACGGCGAGCATCCGAACGGCGGGACTTGATCTCGTCACGGAACTCAGCCAGACATTCGGCACCACGGCCGGTTCGACGGATACATTCTCCATTACCGGCGGCGGCGCCAACTTCCAGATCGGTCCCAACGTGAATGCGGATGGCCGCGTGAGCATCGGCATTGAGTCGATCACGACGGCGAATCTCGGAACGGTTCAGGATGGATTCCTCTCCTCGCTCGGCACGGGCGGGTCGGCGGAACTCGTATCGCCGGAGAATCTGCCGGCGGCGGAGCGAATCGTCTCTGCGGCGATCAGCCAGATCTCGACGTTGAGCGGACGGCTCGGCGGATTCCAGGCGAACCAGGTCGAAACGAACCTGAACAGCTTGCGAGTCGCGCTGGAAAACGTCACGGCGTCGGAGTCGGCGATTCGCGACACGGACTACTCGGCGGAAGTCGCCAACCTGACGCGGGCGCAGATTCTGCTGCAGTCCACAACGCAGACGTTGGGAATCGCGAACCAGATTCCGCAGTCGGTGCTTTCGCTGCTCGGATAATCGCGAAAACGTGACCTGGTAAGGTCATACGCGGCTTGAACTTCGAACTACAAATCAGGGCGTGTGGCTTGGAGGAGGATCGTCCGGCCCACGCCTTGTTCCATTCCGCGGCCCCGTCACTCCGATATGTAAGGGAACAAGGCACGAAGCGACAACGGCGAAAGCCATCGGCGAAATTCGCCGATCGCACGAAACGCACGCCGGGTTGAAGTTCACGAAACAGAATTCTCACGAATCTTCGCCGATTCAGGAGCCACGATCGATGGCGGCACAACCTTCACAGAAACCGACGTGCACGAAGCGCGGCGTCATCCTGACATGCTACGTTGACGGCAAGAAGCGATTTCGGGCGATGCAAGTCGAACCGGATCGACCAACAGCGCCGCCGACTCTCGATGGCGGGGCAACGCTGACCGGTCGAATGACCAACGTGTCGCTCGCCGTCAGTCCATGGATCAACGTTCTGTAACGCCCGCACCGGAGAACCTGCCCAATGTCATCCATCACAAGCGGCGTCGGCCTTGTTTCCGGCCTGCCGATCAATGATCTGGTCGATTCGTTGATCGCAGCCCAGCGCGGTCCCATTACACAGCTGACGAACCGGGTCAACACGCTGTCCGCGAGTCGTGCGGCATTCCTGCAAGTGACTGCGCAGCTTCTTTCGCTGCGCAACTCGGTCTCGCGCCTGACGGCGCCTGCGACATTTCGCGCGGCGGCGGCGACATCCAGCAATGAGAGCTTGATTCTGGCAACGGCGGGCGCAGGTACGCCGCCGGGGCAGTACACGTTCAGCGTTCGCAATCTCGCGTCGACGCATCAATTGATCTCGACGGGATTCGCCACGAGCGATCGCTCACCCGTCGGTACGGGGACACTGACGATTGAATCCGCCGCGGGAAAGGTCAATCAATCCACGTCGCTGTCGCTTCTGAATGGCGGCGAGGGCGTACGTGCGGGACGTATCCTCGTAACTGACAAGGCGGGCAATCAGGCGACGGTCGACCTTGTTTCGGCGCGATCGATCGGCGATGTCGTCGGAGCGATCAATGCAGCGTCGGGCGTTCAGGTTCGCGCGAGCGTCGATGGAAATCACCTGAGAATCGACGATATTTCGGGCGGCGCAGGATCCCTGACGATCACGGATGTCGGCGCCGGAAAGACGGCGACAGATCTCGGCATCGTCGGGACGACGGCGTCCACTGCGATCGTCGGTCGGAACATCGCCTTCATCGGCGAGAGCACGCTGCTTCGACAGCTGAATGACGGGAACGGCGTGCGCGTGCAGCGAAGCGCGCCGGACTTCCAGGTGACGCTGGGCGACGGTTCCTCGTTGCAGTTCGACTTGTCGCAGAACCTGACGGAAGCCACGCCATTGAGTTTGCTGAATTCCGGCGGAGGCGTTCCGGGCGGCGTGATCCGTATCACGGATCGCTCGGGAAGTACCGCGGAAATCGACTTGAGCGGCGCGCAGACCGTCGGCGACGTCATTGACGCCATCAATGACAATACACAGATCGACGTCGAGGCGCGCGTGACGCAGGGCTTCGGGAACATCACGATCAAGGACACGTCGCTGGCAGACGGCCAGGATCCTGCAGGTGAGTTGATAATCGAAGATGTCACGGGCGGCGCCGCCGACGCGTTGGGCATCGCCGGATCGTCCAGTACGCAGGAATTGAAGGGCGAGGACGTCTATTTCGTCAATTCCGTCGGTGACGTATTGAGGTTGATTAACGAAGCGCCGGCAAACGCGGGGCGGCTGGTCGCGTCGATTTCCGAGGACGGCCTCGGCATCGAGCTGACGGACACGACGGGCGGACCGATCCAAGTGGCGGCTGTCGGCGGCTCTCGTACGGCGCAGGACCTCGGATTCATCGTCGGCACCTACGACAGCTCCACGGCGACGTCGCGACGCCTGATCGCGGAGTTGGATACGGTACTGCTCAGATCGCTCAACGGCGGGCAGGGCGTCGATCTGAGTGAATTGAACATTACGGATCGCGCCGGTAACGGCGCAGCGGTCAGTCTGAACGGCGTATCGACGCTGTCGGATCTGATCGATGCGATCAATGCGTCGGGGACGAACGTTCGCGCGAGTGTCTCGTCGTCGGGCCTCGGCCTATCTCTGACGGATCTGACGCAGGGGGCGGATGTAACCGGCAATCTCGTCGTATCGGGGATCACGGCCGTCTCGTTGGGCATTGATGCGAATGTCGGCGCAGCGGATGTGCGGGGCAAGAACCTGCAGCGCAAGTACATCAGCGAGGCGACGCGACTCGAGCACTTCAACGGCGGAGTTCCGCGCGGCAAGTTCAAGATAACGACAAGCACCGGCGCGACGACGATCGTGGATCTCACGCAGGGCGACGAGCAGACAATCGGCGACGTCCTTCGCGAAATCAGCACGCGCCTGGGTGACGGTTTGACGGCTCGAATCAACGATACGGGCGACGGGATCGTCGTGATCGATTCGTTCGGCGGCTCCGGGCAACTCAAGATCGAGGAATCGGGGGGCACCGTCGCAAGGGCGCTGAACATTCTCGGGACGGCGTCGTCGGAAGATCAGTACATCGACGGGTCGTTTGAGGAGCGCATCAACGTCGGCGCATCTGACAGCATCGACGATGTCGCGCGGAAGATTCGAGAAAGCGGTGCGAACGTCAATGTGGCCGTTATCAACGACGGATCCGGCAATCGACCTTATCGGTTGAGCATTTCGGCGGAGGCGTCGGGCGTCGTCGGAGCACTCGCATTGGACGGCGGCGCGACGGGGCTCAGCTTCGATACCGTCGCCGCGGCCCGCGATGCCATCGTCACGTTCGGCCCGGCGGATGCCGACAGCCCGCTCGTCTTCAGCACGAGCGGAAATACGCTGAATGACGCCGTGGCCGGCTTGAGGCTGAACCTGGTCGGGGCGTCGAGCGAGCCTGTGACGGTGTCCGTGACGCGCAACCAGGAATCGGTGGTGACAGACGTCAAGGCATTCGTCACGGCCTACAACGATGCGATTTCCCTGTTGGACCAACTGACGAGTTTCAACCCGGAGTCGTTTGATCGCGGCATCTTGCAGGGTGATGCGACGGCGCGGCGCGTACGGCAGAGTCTGTCGGGGCTGATTAACCGCGTCGTTCCGGGAACGGAGTCATCGCTCGATCGGTTCAGCGGCGTCGGCATCAAGTTCGATACGGGCGGCAAGATCGCGCTCGATGAAGAAAAGCTTCGCAACGCCATAGATTCCGATCTCGACGGCGTCGTCGAGCTGTTCACGACGCGTGAAACAGACGCCGACGGCGAAGTGACGCGCAGCGGTCTGGCCTACCAGATCCAGGCCGAAATTGACAAACTGACGGATACGGACTCGGGCACGATTCCGCTTCGAGATCAATCGTTGGAAACGAGCGAGACTCAGCTCAACAGCCGTATCAGCCAATTGGAGACGCTGCTGAACGGAAAGCGTGATCGACTGTTCGCTCAGTTCCAGAACATGGAGAGCGTGATCGCGCAATTGCAGAGCCAGCAATCGGCGCTCGGCGGCCTGGCGAGTCTGGCCACATTGACGGGCAATCGATAGTCTGAGAAATCGTGTTCGATCAGGGCTGCAATTGTCGGATGCCGCGGGCGATCGTTGCCGGCTGCGACCTTACTGCGTGCTGTTTTCCTGCGTTACCTTCATACGCCGCACTCGCCGTTTTGCAGATCTTCTCGAGACATACTCATATCGCCGGGCGCGGTGACCGATGAACGTAGCGCGTGGTGAACACTCTTCATATCTGAAGAGATCATGTTCCGGGAGAGCGCTCGCGAATGTACGAAAACAGTTCGAACGAGTACCTGAAGAACGCGGTCATGTCGGCCTCGCAGGAGCAGCTGACGCTGATGCTCTACGACGGGGCGATTCGATTCGCGACGCAGGGGCGCGACGCTCTTGCGAAGGGCGACTTTGAAGCATCCTGCGAAAAACTGATACGGGCGCAGAAAATCGTCCTCGAGCTGCGCAACGGTCTGCGTTACGAAGTGAACGCTGCCCTGTGCGAGCAGATGGCGGGGCTGTACGGGTTCATCTACAACCGACTCGTCGATGCGAATGTGAAACGAAGTCTCAACCTGATCGACGAGGCCCTCAAGATTCTCCGCCATCAGCGCGAAACGTGGCAATTGCTCATGGACAAGGTTCGTTCCGAGACGGCCAATCGCCATGCGGCAGCGGACGCCAACGATATTCGCATGTCGCTCAGTATCGAAGGCTGAGCGCTCAATTCGATCGGCCGACACGTCTTCGAGCCTCTTAATCACGCGAAAACTGCCGTCGCCTGGCGCTCTCCGTAACTGGCGACGCCTCAGGGGCTGGCCGATAATGGTCCAGCGTGGTCCATGACCGAACGATCGACCCACGTCGGACGTAGAGTGAGAGTATTGCGGCGGGGCGATCGAATTCGACTTCAAGGGGTGTTTTTCATGATTTTCTGCAGCCACTTCCGGCGATCTGCATGGTGCCTTCTCGCCATGGCCCTCCTCGGCACGCGGCTTGTTGCACAGACGCAGCCTGGTACGCCGCCGGCGCCGCCGATGGACCCGGTACAGGCGATTGACGCCGCCCTGCGGGCAATAGAGACGGGTGATCTCCAGACGGCGGATCGTCTGATCCGGGACGTGAGCATCACGAATCCAAAGATGAGTCGCCTCAATCTCGCCAACGGCATGTTGGCGATGGAATTGCGTCGGTATCCCGAGGCGATCGAGGCCCTCGGCACCTACAACGCGACGGACGAGGGACGTCGCGACTATCGCGGGTGGGCGGCGGTCGGGACGGTCTATCTCAAGTCGTATATGTACTCATCCGCGGTGGGGCCGTTGGAAGAGGCGCTCAAATTGGCGCCCGAATCCGAGAAGGACGGAACGGTCTACGCCAAGATCGCATTGGACCTGGCTCGTACGAATCTGGGGCTGAGTGATCGGAAGCAAGCAAAGGCGGCCATTGAGAAGGCGAAAACCACGGCGCCAGGTGACGGCGACATTCAGGCCGACGTATGCGAGTTGGCATTCCAGGCGGGTGATGAGGCGACGGCCAGATCGGCCGGAAATGCCGCGGTACAGGCGTTCAGTTCCGAACTGGGCGTCAACCCGTTGAGCGTGACGGCGCATCGCGGGTTGGCGCGTTGCTACCAGGTGATGCTGTCAATGCAGAGTACCGCGATATCGAAGGACCCGAACAATGGTGCGGCGTTTATCGAAGGGGCGAAGTTGCTCAGCGCGATCGCGAATGTCGAGCGGCGAAGCCGGCTGCTGGACGCGCGGAGTCTCGTCCTTCAGGCGCTGGAGACGAATGCGTCATCTGTCGATTGGCAGTTGCTTGCCGCGTCGTATGAGCTGGAACTCGGCGCGATGTCGGAAGCGCGAGCGCGAATCGACGGCGTGTTGCAGTCGAATCCCGACAACGCCGAAGCGCTCGCATTGAAGAATCGCCTCGCACCGGCGGGCGGCTGACGCGCACAATCCGCTCAATCCACTTCACTCAATCCTGCATTGCGTTGCGACCAATCGTTGCGCGGATTTCGCCGTTTTGAATTGTCGAAATACGCGTTCATGTAACGCCATGGCGGGCGCTGGATTTTCTTGCGCGACGATGCGCCGATCCCGCGCGTAATCGTCCGGTCCGGCATTTCGTAACGCCTTGAAAAGTCAGGCGTTACGGCATGGATGCGCCCGTGAGATTCTCAAGCAGCGATGCAGCGCAGGACGATAGAACTGGGCGGGCTTATCGGACAATTGCGAAAGCCCGGACTTGTTTCTAATTCGACCTGCTGGCGCGGCCGATAACGTCACTGACGCGCCGTTGAAAGGGCGACCTCATTGTCGCAAATTGACAAACTTAGAAATAAGCAACGTGATCGAGTGACTCATCATCGACGTCGCATCGCAATCCACTCTGCGGCGATCGCCGGCGTCGCGATATCGCTGTCCGTCGGATGCAGCGGCGGCGGCATCCGCCAGGAGGCGACGGCGCCGATTGTGGCGAACCAGGCGCCTGCGACGAATTCGATGCCGCCCGGCAGTGAATCGACGCCGCGGTTACCCGGGGAGAATCTGATGGGTCGGACGCCGGGGCGTCCCGACGTTTCGCTCATCGGCATGGCGGCGAGTGATCTTCGCCAGCACACGACGCTGGTCGAAGGCGCAGATTTCGATCCGTCGATCGATCCGGCGGGCACATCGCTTGTATTTGCTTCGACGCGGTACAGCCAAAATAGTCATTTGTATATAAAGTCGGTCAAGGGTGCGACGATCACGCAGATCACGGACGGCCCGAGCAACGACGCCCAGCCCTGTTTCGACCCGAGCGGTACGCGGCTTGCCTTTGCCAGCGATCGCGGCGGGCACTGGGACATCTGGTTGATCGACGTCAGCGGACGCAATCCCATTCAGATCAGCAACGACGCGATGCCCGAGATGCATCCGACGTTTTCGCCCGACGGGCGACACATCGCCTATTGCCGAATGGACTCGAGTCGGGGCACGAGCACGATCTGGGTCGCGGATATCGAGAATCCCGGCGTCAAGCGATTGATCGGCGAGGGAATGTTCCCGACCTGGTCGCCGAAAGGCGATCGAATCGCGTATCAGCGAGCGCGTGCCCGCGGTTCGCGATGGTTCAGCATCTGGACGGTTCAACTCAACGACGACGAGGCGCTGTACCCGACGGAAGTTGCGGTTCGCCCCGATTCTGCGCTGATCACGCCCGCATGGTCGCCCGAGGGGACACAACTGGCGTTTTCGATGGTTCGTCAGGACGGAATCGTCGGCGAGACGACGGCGGATATCGGCATCGTCGATGCGGACGGCCGAGGCTTCCAGCGCGTCACGACCGGCGAAAGCGCCAATCACGGACCGGCCTGGGGCGCGGACGGGCGCATATACTTCAGTAGCAGAACCGCAGAAGCGGAAACGATTTGGAGCGTCAAGCCATTCCGGCCGCCCGAGTTTGATGGATCGCCGTCGGCGACGTCATCAAATACGAGAAGGGCGGCGCTCGCGGAGGAGTCCGAGGATTAACGCGAGGCCCGTTCGGCGAATGCCGAGGGTTCGGGTTTGCCGTGTCGACACGAGACCGACGTGACGTCGCCGTCTCGATGCCCCGGGAATTGAACGATTGAACGAATTTTCCATGCGAAACGTCCGTCGACAACCTTGTTACGTCCGCACGATCGGGCTCGCGCTCCTGTTGATTGGAGCGATGGCGGCGGGTTGTTCGTTCAATGAGAAGCGGACGAACATCTCGCCGGCGTTTCTACGGCCGATGACAGTCGCCGTGGCGCCAATTCTGAACTTCAGCGGCGAGTTCCAGTTCGATTCGAGCAAGGCGGCCGATCTGTTGGCTTCGGAGCTGACGTATGTCGACGGCGTGACGGTGTTGCCCGTGAATCGCGTCATCGCCACGCTGGCGTCGCAGGGCAAGACGCAGATCGAATCTCCCGAGCATGCGCTGGAGACGGCGTCAATGGTGGGCGCCGATGCGATTATCGTCGCCGGCATTACGGAGTATGACGCTTACACGCCCAGCGTCGGGTTTGTTCTGCAGATGTACACGCTTAACGGTTCGTCGATGCCGGATGGATTCGATGCCGTCGGCGTGTCACGGATGCCGCGTCCTGTGACGACTGCGTCGTACAGCGATCCGCACGTTCCGACGAGCCAGGTGCAACTGGTGTTGAACGGAAACCACAAAGAGGTGCGGGACCTCGTCAGGGAATACGCGAAGCCGCGAGAAAATGCGGATATTCATCTCGGATGGGAGCAGTATCTGAAAGTGCAGACGCTTTATCTCCGATTCTGCTGGCATGAGGCAATCGATCGCCTGATGGATCAGGAGCGCGCCCGTCGCCTTCATCTGGCGGCGGAGGCGGATGCCATGGAGGTGCCCGCATGAACGAATCGCAACGACAGTTATCGCTGGTAAAAGGCGGGCATCGGTATCTGTTCCGATATTCGCCGGGGAGCGAGGCCGACGTGATCGGCGCGTTCGCAAGCCTTGCCTGTGATGCCGAGACGGAATTTGACTGGTTCGACGCCGCCGTGTTGAGCTATCAGATGGGCCGTCGACTTGAAGTGGAATTGGACGAACTCGACGAACTTCGTAGTTCGTGAGTTATTTATAAACCCCGGTCGGGATTGGCCCGATACGGGAGCAGAGCCTGCGGACGGAGTATCCGCAGCAAGCAGTGTGTTAGACCCACACGATGCTTGAAGACCTGGGCTCGGGTGGGAGTCCGTGGAACGGGCCTTGGCCAGGTGGCAGTCAACTGTGAAAGCATTCGCCGAGAAGAGTGTCGCGATCATGAGTCACGAACATCCTCTGGTCTCCGAGTTTCTTAACTACCTCCGCTACGAGCGGCACTTTTCGCCCCATACGGGAAAATGCTACGCGGCGGACCTGCATCAGTTCAGCCAGTTTCTGCTGGGCGGACCCGAGGCGGCGATCAATGCCGCAGCGCCGGTCTCACGCATGCAGATGCCGCAGAACATGCAGCAGCAACAGCAGGCGTCGGGTGCGGGCGGACCGGGAACGGTCGCCATCGCAACGCAGACGTCGGCGCAGACGGATGTCCTGCGTCAGAAGCTGCTCGCTGCGGATGCGAATCAGATTCGTTCCTTTCTCGCGTTCCTGACGGAGCGGGAGTACTCCAAGGCGACGGCAGCCCGGAAGCTCGCGACGCTTCGCAGCTTCTACAAGTTCTGCCTGCGACGCGGATACATTCAGACGAATCCGGTTGCAACCATTCGCACGCCGAAGCAGGAAAAGCGCCTGCCGAAGTTCCTCGACATTTCGCAGATCCAGAAGCTGCTCTGCACGCCCGACGACACGTCGCTGCTTGGCGCTCGTGATCGCGCGATGCTCGAGACGCTCTACTCGACGGGCGTTCGCGTCAGCGAGCTGGTGGCGCTGAACGTCGATGATCTCGATCCGGTCAACGGACAACTCCGCGTTCGCGGCAAGGGCCGCAAGGAACGCATCACGCCGATCGGACCGACGGCGGTCACGGCGATCCGACGCTATCTCGACATGCGTCAGAAGGATCCGCGCAACACGTCGTTCGATCGTTCGGCGATGTTCGTCAACAAGCACGGACAGCGGCTCAGCACGCGAAGCGTTCGCCGCAAGCTGGACAAGTACCTCAGCGAGGCCGGCCTCGATCCGTCGATCAGCCCGCACACGCTGCGGCACACGTTCGCGACGCATATGCTCAACAACGGCGCCGATCTTCGGAGCGTCCAGGAGCTGTTGGGCCATCAATCGCTGAGCACGACGCAGGTGTACACGCACGTGACGACGTCGCAGCTCAAGAAGGACTACGACGACAGCCATCCGCGAGCGTAAGATTCGCTCGTCGGCTGGGACTGAAAGCCACGCGACACACTCTCAGAGCATCTTCAAAGGCCTTTGCAGTGCAGACTGCGAAGGCCTTTTCTTCGCGCGCGATCAGAGACGCAGAAGCGAGCCGCGACTGCAAGGGAAAGGGCACGCGATGTTCGTAGACGCATAGCGTTCGTGCGGCGAGCTCGTTCGATGGAGGCGCTCGGCGCTGCGCGCTGCACTATCTGATCGTGGCCTTGTCAGCGAGACCGGTCCACTTCCTCATGGTCGTGGTTCGGACCCGGGGGGGGGAGCATTGGGTGGCAAGCAAGCAGTGGCTCGCGATCAGTAGATGCCGCGCGGAATGCGACGGGGATCGCCGCCCCATTGGATGGGGTCTTGCTGGTAGAAGTCGCGAAGCAGGTCGTATAGATCGGGGTGAAATCGTTGCAGGAGCGTGGCCTGTTCGAAGAAGTGCTCCGACGCGACGGCGAAGAACTCGGCGGGGTTCGTGGCGCCGTAGGGATCGACGAGCGTGTAGCGGCCGCGGCGCTGGTCGTCGACGAACTTGTCGAAGGCGGGATAGAAGACACGCACCCATTTTTCGCGGGCTTCGCGCGTGTCCAGCGGCGGCTGGCCGTCCGCGGCGCCTTCCTGCATGTCGAGAACGTGGGCGAACTCATGAATGACGACGTTGTAGCCGTCGTGCGGTGAGGCGACGCCCTGGGCGACGGTATTCCAGGCGAGGACGACGGGGCCGCGATGCCAGGCCTCGCCGGACCGGGTGCGGTGGATGGCGTATGGGCGACCGTCGGGGCCGATGGCTTCGATTTCCTCCGTGAAATTGTGCGGGTAGATGATGATCTCACGGAGTTTCGGGAAGACGTCCAATTGCGGAAGGGCGACGATCAACATACACGCGCCGGCTGCGATCGTGACGCGCATGGTTTCCGTGATCGAGATGTCGCCGCCCGCGACGAACATCTTTTCGGCCAGGAATATGCGGATGTCGTTTTCCAGCTTCTGCCGCTGGACGCTGGTCAGTAGGTGGAGATGTGGTACCGCGCTGCGAACGATGGGCCGCCACTTCTCGGGGAAGGGCGTTGCGAGGAGCTTGGCGCGTCGGCGCGCGCGGCCGCCGAACAGGAGGCTGGCGAGCTTGCGGATCATGGGGCGTCGGGGCCCACGGGGGGGATCGTCTTGAGCGGGCGCTTGGCGAGCAGTTCGCTGAGGATGGGGCCGAGCTTGCTTACGTCGTCGCAGTCGATGATGCAATCCTCGCGGCGATGGTCGATGCGCTCGCCCGCCAGCTTCTTCGCCCAGCCGCCGGATTCGGAGAGGGCGACGATGGGGCGATCGTACATCCAGGCGTACGCGATCTCGCTCAGCGTGCCGGCTGCGCCGCCCACGACGAGGATCACATCGCCGCTGATGGCAGTGATGACGTTGCGCGCCCAGCCCAGCCCCGTCGGGATGACGTAATGCGTGTATTCGTTGACTTGCTCCATCGGGGCGAAAGGCGTTACGGCGATGACGGTGCCGCCCGCTTCGGCGCAGCCCTTCGCTGCGGCCTGCATGACGCCGTCGCGACCACCGGTAACGAGGGCGGCGCCAGCCCGTGCGACGGCGCGCCCCGCCGCTTCGGCGACGCGTCGCTGCGTGTCGTCCGCTTCACTGGAACCCATGATGCCGATTTGTGGGCGTCTCATCTCTTGGTGGCTCCGATCAGAACGGGCGAAACGCATAGGGATACCGGTAGATCTCGCCATCATTCGTTTCGATCGCGGCTGCGCAGCAGAAATACACATTCGCGAGACTCAGGAGTATCAACACCGGCAGGCTCAGCAGGTGAATGCCGGGTAGCGGGAGGATCATGAGTGATAGCGCGAATGCGACGAGGATTGTGAACGTGAACTGGAAGTTCAAGGCTTCGCGGGCGGCAGCGCCGACGAACTCGCCGAGTTCGTCGCGTTTGATCTGCCAGATGAGCAATGGTCCGACGATGTTGCCGAGCGGGACTGTCAGGAACGCCAGACCGCAGAGGTGGGCGAGCATGGCCCAATTCCGTTGTTGTTTCGTCGGACCGGTCGGCAATGGCGGCGTCGCGTTGGGGGCGTCATTGTACATGTCAGTCCGCCCCGTCTTTCAGTGCATTGAGTTTCTTTTCGATGAGATCGCCGGCGAGCTTGGGATCGGCTTTACCTTGCGACACTTTCATCAGTTGACCACGCAGGAAACCGGCCGCGGCTTTGGCTTTCTTGGGGTTTTGCAGGGCGTCTTCGATTGCTTGCGCATTGGCGGCGAAGACTTCGTCGATCCACGCTTCGAGCCGGCCTTCGTCGCGTTCCTGGATGAGGCCCAGTTTCGCGGCGATGTCGGCTACGCCGGCGGTTTGTGCGATGCCGGTCTTGTAAATGTGCTCGGCGATCTGTGACGCGGCCGAGGCGCTGATGGTGCCCGCGTCGACGAGTTTCGCGAGGTCGGCGACGACTTCACTGTTGATACCGAGCCGGCTGATCGTCGTGTTGTGCGTCGATGCGAGCTGGTTCCAGACGCCGACGAACTGCTTGGTCAGCGTCTTGGGGTCGGCGCCGCTGTTGGCGGCGGCTTCGTAGAGTTCGGCGGTTGGCAGGTCGGCGAGGATAATTTCGCAGTCCTTCTGCGTCATGCCATAGCATTCGATGTAGCGGCGTTCGCGGGCGAGAGGGAGTTCGCCGACGCGCGCGCGGAAGGATTCGATCGCGCTGTCGTCGAGCATTGCGGGGACGAGGTCGGGCTCGGGGAAGTAGCGGTAGTCGTGCGATTCTTCCTTTCCGCGCTGGAATTCCGTGACTTCGCGGGCGTCATTCCATCCGTAATTCTGCTTGCCCTTGTTGGCGAGCGTGTAGCCGTGGTCGTCTTCCCAGGCGTGAACCTGGCGCTGAATCTCGTATTCGATCGCGCCGCGGACTGAGCGAAAGCTGTTGAGGTTCTTCACTTCACTGATGGGTGTGCGGTATTCGGTGCCGTCGGGCGTCGTGATGGAGACGTTGACGTTGGGCTCGAAGCGCATCTGCCCCTTCTGCATATCGGCGTCGGAGATGCCAAGGAAGCGGACGAGGCGCTGGAGTTCGACGCAGAATGTGTAGGCGTCATCGGCGTTGTCGATGTCGGGCTGGGTGACGATTTCGAGCAGGGGGGTACCGGCGCGATTGAGGTCGACGCGCGTATGGTCGAGTCCTTCGTGCATGTTCTTGCCGGCATCTTCTTCGAGATGGGCGCGGATGATGCCGATTTTTTTCGTTGTGCCGTCGGACGCGAGGATTTCGAACGAGCCGTCAAATGCGACGGGGAGGTCGTATTGGCTCGTCTGGTAATTCTTGGGCATGTCGGGGTAGTAGTAGCTCTTGCGGTCCCACTTGGTGAGCGGGGCGATGTCGCAGCCGAGGGCGAGGCCACCGAGGACGGCGTACTCGAATGCCTGTCGATTCATGACGGGCAGTGCGCCGGGGAGGCCGAGGCAGACGGGGCAGGTACGGCTGTTGGGTTCGGCGGCGAATTCGAGTTCGCAGGGGCAGAAGAGCTTCGTGCGCGTGGCGAGCTGCACGTGAACTTCGAGACCGATGATGGGTCGGATTTTCAGGTCGCTCATGGGAGCGGGATTCTAGCAGGATTCTCCTGGAAGGGGCACGGGTTCGGTGAATCCCCACCCTTTGCTCGATTGGGTGTGTGGCGCGTGCGCGTTGCCTGAGGCGACTTGGAGTTGCGGGTCGTTTCTCGGATCGTTGTGGTGCAAAGGATGGGGCACCCGCGCACGGTTCCCTTGGATTCCCCACCCTTTGCTCGATTGAATGCGTGGCGCTTGCGCGTTGCCTGAGGCGGCTTTGAGTTGCGGGTCGTTTCTCGGATCGTTGTGACGCAAAGGATGGGGCACCCGCGCACGGCTCCCTTGGATTCCCCACCCTTTGCTCGATTGAATGCGTGGCGCTTGCGCGTTGCCTGAGGCGGCTTTGAGTTGCGGGTCGTTTCTCGGGTCGTTGTGACGCAAAGGATGGGGCACCCGCGCACGGCTTCCGTGAATTCCCCACCCTTTGCTCGATTGAATGCGTGGCGCTTGCGCGTTGCCTGAGGCGGCTTTGAGTTGCGGGTCGTTTCTCGGATCGTTGTGGCGCAAAGGATGGGGCACCCGCGCGCTATGACGGATTGCGGTCGTGGTCTGCACGTCGCAACAGTCTCAGTCGGAGCATGTTCAGGAGGATTCTGACCGTGCGTTCGCGGACCTGATCGCGTGTGATATTGTCGCCGAGTCGGAGTTCTTTCACGACAGTCTCGTCGGTTGTCGCGATGCCGACGTAGACAAGGCCGACGGGCTTGGTCGGCGTTCCGCCGGTCGGTCCGGCGATGCCGGTGGTGCTCAGCGCGATGTCGGTTCGGCTCCTGGTTCGGCAGTTTTCGGCCATCGCTTTTGCGACGGACTCGCTGACGGCGCCGTGTTCGGCGATGAGGGACGCCGGAACGCCGAGCAGGTCGGTCTTCGACTCATTGGCGTATGTGATGAATCCGCTGCGGAGGTAGGCGCTGGAGCCGGGCAAGTCTGTCAGGCGTTTGGCAACGAGGCCGCCTGTGCATGATTCGGCGGTGGCGATGGTCAATTGCCGCTCGATAAGCAACTTGCCGACGGCCGATTCGACTGTGTCGTCGTTCTCGCCAAAGATGACGTTGCCGAGGCGGACGCGAATCTCGCTCAAGTCGGCGTCGAGACTTGATTGGGCGATGTCGCGCGTTGGTCCGTGCGCGACGACTCGAATGGAAATGACAAGGTCGGCGGCGCTGGTGCCGACGGTCGGGTTGCGATCGCGCCTCATGAGATCTTTCAGGCGCTCGCCGATTTCGGATTCGCTGACGCCAATGGTGCGAAGAATGCCGATGCGCATGGCGCTGCCGCCGGATTGCTTTTCGAGCTGCGGTCGAATGTGTACGGCGAACATGTCGCGCATCTCGCTGGGAACGCCGGGAACGCAGTAGATGTCGGCGTTGTGGAGGCGGGCGCGAATGCCCGGGGCGGTGCCGCGTTCATTGTGGAGGGCATCGGAGCCTGCGGGCAGGTAGGCCTGTTGGCGATTGCCTTCGTGCATGCGGCGCTTTCGTTGGGCGAAGTAGGCCTCGATGTGCTGCAGGCTCGGTTCGTGGAATTCGAGTTCTACGCCCATGGCGTCGGCGAGTGCCTGGCGCGTCAGATCGTCGGGCGTGGGGCCGAGACCGCCGGTGATGATGACGAGATCACTCCGGCCGGCGGCGTCGTCGATGGCGTGTCGGATCGGCTCGATTTCGTCGGCGATCGTCTGATGGCGGACGCAGGGGACGCCGAATTCGGCGAGGCGTTGGGCGAGCCAGGCGGAGTTGGTGTCGACGGTCTGACCGCTGGTGATTTCATTCCCGATGCTGATGAGTTGGGCGATCATGGGATGGGCGGTGTAAACGATTTCTTGACGGGTTCGACGTAGGTTTTCTTCCAATCCTTGCCAACGCGGGCGGCCATGGGATCCGCATGGGCGGCGACGATGGCGCGTTGGTAGTCCTGGTCCGCCGTTACGTGAAGTTTCATCGTGATGCACGCCAGGATGGCGAATACGAGCCAGGTCGATGCCGCACTGCGAGCGAGGCGTCTGGCGGGGACGCGGGCGACGAGTACGGCGACGACAATGTAAATAAGCATTGCGACGGCCGACCAGCCGAGTTGAGGAAAGTCGTAGTTGACGGTTCGGAGCACTTGGGCGGCGAATCTGCTTGGCAATGCCAGCCAGATTGCGCCGGCGACGAACATTACGAATGGAAGCAATCCGCGCCGAATGTAGAAGGCCATATTCCGGTCGGGCCAGGCTGTGACGATCGCGTGAATCAGGATCAGGCTGAGAATGATAAAGAATGCCGCGTGGACGACGGCGAAGGCGAGCGTTGGCGTGTAATAGGCCTGACCGGCGTCGATGAGATTCGCATTTCGGATCGCCAGTAGGAAGGGCGTCAGCCCCGTAATCGCTACGAGCAGCAGGAGTGACTTCCATATGGAGTGTCTTGCGGCGGGCGCTGGCGAAAGTGGGTCAGTGGGCGCGACGATGGAGGCGATCCCCATGACGAATGCGACGGCCGCGCCGGCGGCGAGAATCATGACGATCGCATAGAGGAGGAGGCGTTCGACGGCGAGCTCATATTCATCCGGCGCGAGCGACGGTTGGGGCTGCGCGCCGTTGCTCTTGAATTGCGATGCCCAGTCAGCTGCATGGCCGATGCGGCCCGACGTGTGCGCGTCGACAAGCCCGCGCATGGGTGTCGAAATCGCTGTGTCGTCGGAGTCGGATGCCGCCAATATTCCGGCGGCGAGGCATTGGGTGGATTCGTCGCCGGAGTTTTCGACCAGTCCGAGGCAGAATTCGGCGAGCCAGCGCCGGCACTTGGCGGCGCCGACACGATTGCCGGCGGCGTCGAGCGCCTGTCGGAGATCGTTCATTGATCGTGCGATCGCGGGAAGCGCGATCGACCAGTCCTTCTGATCAGCGATATAGAATTCGTACCACTTGGCGCCCAATGAGGCGGCGACGTCCGCTCGCGGCACGGTCGCGGCGAACATGTCGGCCAGCAGTTCGCGGTATTCGTCATCGTAGGTCGTGGCGGTCTTCGGTGTGGGCGGAGCGGACAGGACCTGGTCGATCGCTGTGAGCCGGTCCTCCGCAGAGGCGTTCGCGCTACGCTGTCGTTCGTCAATCAGCGTCGCATAGAGCATGCGCGCGATGAAATTGCGCTGGTCGTTTTCGACTGCCGATGCGGCGCGATCCAGAGTTTGCTGCTCCGTGGGGCGGTCCGTCGATTCCGCGGTCGCGACAGCACTGAGGAGCATCTTGACGGCGTAATATTGGCGGACGGAATCGCGCTTATTTCGCCGATCGGCGTAGGCTTTCAGGATGGCGTCGAAAGTGGGCTTGCCCGGCAGCGCGTTGGCCGGTTTTCGATTCAGGGCCAGATATTCCGATTCCTGCATCGCTGCGGGCATGCCGCGCGGGTTCAGGGTGAGACCCGAGAGGCTGTAGACCGGTCCGAGCGATGCAAGCGAGAGGACGAACGCTGCGACGGCGATTCCGATTGTGAGCGGCCACGAGGGGCCCAGGCTGCTATCTGGTAATGTGGGCGAATCGTGGCGAGTCTTAGTACGACTTTCGCTGCCAGTGGGTTTGCGGCTTCGGTCGGTTCGGCGCGACATAGGGATGGTGTTCCGGCGGCGTGTAATGGAACGGTGACAGCGCCGACTTCCGGCACAGCTTGATGATACGTTGGACGAGGGCCTCGTTGTTGTCAATCGTCTCGTGAACGATTCCGTCGGCGTTAACGGGGTTTGCGAGGCGCTGGCCGGCGTGGTCTTCGCGCGTCCAGTAGTCGTCATACCAATAGTAGGGGTGTTCGCAGGCGAGTTCCGAGGCCCGCGTGCTGGCGAGATCCGAGCCCCAGCGGCGGCTGTCGGCGTTGGTTTGCGTGTAGTTTCGCACCTTCAGGGCGTTCTGCCCCACAGGGATCGCCATTGGCTGATGATGCGGATCCCAGCGGCCGCACTCATGCAGGTTGTGCGGCCAGTCCTTGTTGTACGCGTCGATCGTGTAGATCGCCTCGATGTGCTTCATCTTGTGGCTTTGGGCGTAGTGACGGACCACTTGGGTGGCGAGGAATCCGCCGTGACCGTGGCCGACGAGGATGACCTCTTCGTCCGGATTGCAATCGATGTCTTCGACGATGTCGAGCCAGTCTTCATACTCGAAGACGCGGGCGTTGATCTCGTTGTCTTCCAGCGCCTGCTGGATATCCCAGAGGCCGTCGGACTGCTCGCCGTCGGTGCCGGCGATGAGATAGACGCGTGGGCCGGTATAGCCCCAATCCTGCGGCTTCGGGTTGTAGCAGCCGGTCAATCCGGTCAGCAGAACCGAGAGCATCGAGCCGGTGAGCAGAGCAGTGATTTTCGAACGAGCGGGTGTCATCGTCATACCCCAGTGATTGAATGCCATCATGGCTGTCTCGGATCCCGCCGACGTCTTCTTTGGACGGGCGGCGCTACCGGGTTCTCCCGATAGACAACGTCCGGATCGGGGTGTCGATTGAGCTATGGATGCGCATCGGGTTGTTATCGGCAGGCGGCTCGAGCGATGGCGGGGGAATTATCGGTGGGTGTCGGATTCGCGCACACGTAGCCGGCTCGTGCCGCCCGCCTGGAGCAGGCGGGGGACGAATGTCGCGTTTGAGCCGAACGAAACTGGCGCAGTCGGGGCCTACGCGCCGATTGGTTTGAGGGCGGCGATCGTGTTAGGCTTTTCGATCGTCGTTGGCGAGGCCGGCGGCCTAATGGAGCCCATGAATCCGAGGTGCGTTGGATGCGATTGGAAACACAGAATGGTCGCCCCATCGATGACCCTGACGATCGACAGATCGATGCGGCGGTGCGCGGTATGACGAGCGACGATTCGTTCGCGATTCTCGCTTTTGACGTGATGCACTATATGCAGGCGGCCGGCACAGTGGCCGAGGGATTCACGCTGGAATACCAGGCAGGCGGGACGGATCGTCATTTTGTCGCCGCGGACGGACCACATACGGCGGACCGCGTCGCCAAGGCGTTTCGACTCTACAACGCAGGCGATCTGCGCTGGCAGTCGGACTTCGAGTGGGAGCCGCTCGACATATGAGCGGCCGATCGCGATCTACGTGCAACGCGAGCGAACGCGGTTCGATCGTTGAGACGGGATCGGTACGATTTGACGTTATTCGGTGAATAAGAGAGAGGCGATCGGCAGGAGGGCGGTTATTCCAGCTCGCGATTCGACTACCACGAGGGCGCGTCGTCGCGCGTTTGTCGCTCTTGGCAAGCTGACGGATCAGCAACTGCTCGATCTGCGAATCTGCGATTTGAGGCTAACGATCAAGGATACGTGGATCGCCGCCTGCGTACGGCGCTTATACGACGAAATCTCCGATCGGCGATTGCGGTTCCGTCCGCACTGCTGGTTGAGCAGCGAGTGGTTTTCGCCGGATGGAATTCCCGGCATCGCGATTCCTTTCTATCTGGCCCATCCGCGGCTGGTGCGACTCGAAAAGAAGATGATGCTCGATGTCGAGGGCGGCACGCGGACCTCGTGCATGCGACTCTTGCGACACGAGGCGGGGCATGCCATCGAAGTGGCATACAAGCTGGATCGTCGGCCGCGATGGCGCAAGATCTTTGGGAACGCTTCGCGACCGTATCCGACGCATTACCGACCGAAGCCGTTCAGCCGCGACTATGTACTGCATCTGGACTGGTGGTACGCGCAGAGTCATCCGACGGAGGATTTTGCCGAGACGTTCGCTGTGTGGCTGCGGCCCGGAACGATGTGGCGACGGCGTTATCGGAACTGGCCGGCGATGAAAAAGCTGGAGTATTTAGACAGTTTGATGAATGAGCTTGCGGGTCGGCGGCCGATGGTGACAACGCGGGAGAAGTCCGATCCGCTCGGCGAGTTGAAAATGACGCTGCGCGAGTATTACGAGGAGCGTCAGGCGCGATATGGGACGGATTACCCGGCTTTTTACGATATGGATCTGCGGCGGCTGTTTTCCGAATCGCCCGAGCATGCGAAGTGCCCGCCGGCGTCGCAATTTCTGCGTAGCTCGGGGGCGAAGCTGCGGAACCGAGTCGCGGCATGGACGGGCGTCTATGCTTACACAGTCGATCAGATTCTTCGGGAGATGATTTCCCGCTGCCGCGATCTGAAATTGCGCGTCCATCGACCGACGGACGAGTTGAAGACGGAATTGGCGATTCTACTGACGATGCAAGTGACGAATTACATTCACAGCAATGAGCATCGGATGGCGCTATGAAGAAACTCCGCGTCCTCGTATTGACCCATCAGGATATCGAGTTGCCGGACTCGCTGGACGGCCTTTCGGAATCCGAAATCAAGGCGATCAAGACGGAGTACGACGTCGTTACGGCGCTGGAGCACTTGGGGCATGAGGTGCGGACGCTCGCCGCGCCCGAGGACATGACGGACATTCGTCGCGTGCTTTTTGCTTGGAAGCCGCATGTGGTATTCAATCTGCTGGAGGAGTTTCGCGGGGAAGGTATCTATGTCCCGTATCTGCTGGGCTATCTCGAGCTGATCGGTCAGGCGTTTACAGGCTGCAATCCTGCCGGGTTGCTGCTTGCGGATCGAAAGATCACGACGAAGAAGGTACTGCGTTATCATCGAATTCCGGTGCCGGATTTCGCCGTGTTTCCGTTGGGTCGCAAAGTGCGCCGACCGAAGAAGCTCGAGTTTCCACTGATCGTGAAATCCGCGACGGAGCACGGGTCGGTGGGCATCTCGCAGGCGTCCATCGTCAACTCGGATGAAAAGCTCGCTGAGCGCGTGGCGTATGTGCACGAACAGATCGGAACAGACGCCGTCGCGGAGGCGTACATACAAGGGCGCGAGTTGAATCTCGGGCTGATCGGCAACAATCGGGTTGAGGCGCTGCTGCTCTGGGAGTTGTACTTCGAGAAAATGGCGCCGGGCGTTCACGCCATTGCGACGGCGCGCGTGAAATGGGATCTTGAATACCAGGAGAAGCGCGGGATCACGATGGGACCGGCGGAGAATCTGCCGCCCGGCGTCGAGAGCAAGATCGTGCGGATGGCGCGGCGCGTGTATCGGATTCTCGGATTGAACGGATATGCACGGATGGATTTCCGCCTGACGGACGACGGGAAGATCTATCTGCTGGAGCCGAATCCGAATCCGGATTTGGCGCACGACGAGGACTTCAGCGAGTCGGCCATCGAGAAGGGGCTCGATTACGACGAGATGATTCAGCGGATCGTCAATCTGGGCATCCGGTACAATCGCGAGCGGAATCAGCATCGGGACGAGAGGGCGTAGGTGCGGATTGTCGGGTCGATGACCCGACCTACGGTCTTTCATCGATTTTGTCAGTGCTGCATTTCTTCGATGAAGGCCAGCGGGTTGTTGGCCCACTTCTCCGCTTCCATCGGTGCGACGAGTCCTTTGCGAACGAGACCTGCTAGGCATTTCTCCAGCGTGATCATGCGTTCTTCGGATGTGTTCTTGGTCTTGGTCTGCAATTGCGAGTAGAGCTGTTCGAGTTTGGTCAGGCGGATCAGGTTGGCGACGGCGTAGATATTGTTCAGGACTTCCATGGCGACGATGCGACCTTGTCCGTCGGCGCGCGGGATCAGCTTCTGCGAGAGGATGTGGCTGAGACCGAGCGAGAGCTGGCTGGCAACTTCGTCCTGCTGGTTCGACGGGAAGAGATCGAGAACGCGCGAGATGCTGCCGCGGGCGTCGCGCGTATGAAGCGTAGAGAAGACGAGATGGCCTGTCTCGGCGGCCGTGAGCGTCCACATGGCCGAGTCCCGGTCGCGCATTTCGCCGACGAAGATGACGTCGGGATCCTCTCGCAGGCAGTCGCGAAGTCCGCGTTCGTATGTCGGAACGTCTCGACCCACTTCGCGCTGCGACACGAGGGCGACGTTACTGTGGAGTTGGTATTCGACGGGATCTTCCAGCGTGATGATCCGGCATGCGCGCGTTCGGGCGATGTGGTTGATGAGTGAGGCGATCGTCGTGCTCTTGCCGGCGCCGGTTGTGCCGGTGACAAGGACAAGACCGTGATGTCGGCGGACGATGTCCTGCCATACGTTGTTCGGAAAGCCGATTTCCTGGACGGGCGGCGGCGTCGTTTGAAGGGCGCGGACGGCGATGGCGATCCCGTGCGTGTCGTGAAAGCAATTGAGCCGGAATTGGAGAAACTCCGTAAAGCATGAGCTGTCAACGGATCGATCGCGGATCAGTCGTTCGTATTCGCGATCGGCGAGGAGCGATCGGGCGAAGAGTTCGACAGTGCCGGCGTCGCACGGCGGTCCTTTCATCTTCTGAAGATTGCCATCGACGCGATAGATCGGCGGGCTGCCGACTTTGATGTGCAGGTCCGACACGCGCATTGAGCCCATCTGTTGAAAGTAGTCCAGCAGGTCGAGGACGCTCAGTTTGCGATCGGGGCCCACGAGATAGGCGGGCGTGTCGAGGTTGAGCTTGCTGTTTGACAAGTGCCTCGACTCCAGTTGCTTCGCAAGTGGCGGCGCGAGTTCATGCGCGGCTTCGATTTCGGATGGCGTGGGCAACGGCGAGGGGGAATCCATGTTTTGCATGGGTGATTGTATTCCTGTCGGATGAGAAAAGTCACGATTTTCCGGGGCGAGCATCGAGGCATTGTCGACAGAGGCGCGAGCCGTCGAGGAGAAAGTGAACGGGTTTGCGGGTGTCGCCGCATTGTTCGCAGATGCCTGCTCCCAAGGGCGGCAAGAGGCGTCCTCGGGCATCGCGTCGGGATTTGTCGTAGGCGGCGAGGCTCTTGCTGCTGCGGCGGGCGGTGTGTGCGGCCCGAAGTGATGTATAGAGGACGAGGCCGATGATACCGGCGAATCCAAGGCACGTGAGGATACCGATGAGCAGCGCAATGTTCTCGCCGAACATCGACAGCTGGTTCATGGCCGAGCTCCGGGCATTGGAATCGTGACGTTGAGCCGGGCGGCGTGGCGCCCCGATGTGATGCGGGCGGTAATTCGCAAGCCATTGGTCTCGGGGACTCTCTGGATCGCAAGTTCAGGCGTCATCAGGGACGAGCACGCCTCCTTCGCATCCAGCGTTATCGACTCGTCAGGCCCGAGCGCGGCGATTCGATCGGAATGATGATCGATCCACAGTTGTGCGTCGGCCACGAGCTGTGCGCACGCGGCGTCAAGCTCTGCAAGGTGGGTTCGGACGGCGAGCGCCTGGAAACCATGGCCTCCGACGACGAGCGTCGTGCCGATGAGTGCCACGACCACGATCGCGATGAGCAGAAAATGGCCTCGTTTGCGTTGAGTCATCGGGCGCCTCCTGCTCGTAGCGTGGTGTCGAAAACGCGTCGAATCGGAACGCGGGCGTCGAGATCCTGACGGCTTTCGAAGACAAGCCTGAGCGTTGTGGACGCGGCGCCTTCCGCATCCGAATCGGCGCCCGCGACTCGCAGAAGCAGATCGTGCATCGGCCAGACGCGCGCGGGGACGACGTCGGCCGGGTCGAGGCGCACCAGTGTGTATTCGGGCGGCAGATCGGGCAGCGTCGAATTGTTCGATCGGGGTACGAGTGCCGAATCCGCGATCAGGTAGTAGTTGACAGGTCCGGCGGGGCGCGACGTCTTGATTTGCGCGACAAGGGTCCGATGAGACTGATCGGAGACCGGCGGCAGGTCCGGCTGCCCGGCGATAGCGTCCGGAAGCGTCGTCTCTCCCTCAAATTTCTCAACCACAACAGAGTCGGCCTCGAGGAGGTCCGTCCTCAACGATCCCAGGATGCGATGCATGATCTCCTGTCGATGGGATTGGGCGGCGACACCGCGCGAGAGTTTCATATGGTAGATCAGCGCCCACGTGAGCAACGAGAGCATTACGGCGAGAAGTGGGCATACGATGATGAGCTCGGTCAGCGTGAAGGCTCGTCTGGATGTGTTGCGGATCGGGATCATTCGGCGGCCTCCTTCTCGACGAATCCGCGAAGCCGGACGCTCGCGGTTTTTCGGCCGAATGTGTAGGCGTCCACGTGGACGATCGCGCAATCGAGGCCGTCGAAATCACCGGCTGCCGGCGTGCGTTCGATGTGAATGTCCATATCGGGGAATCGCTCCCGAAATTCGTCATCCGTCGGGGCGTTCCCTTCGCGCACTTCGTTCATGACGGCCTCGGCGGCGAGCGTCGCCTGTTGCCGCGAAATCTGTGCGTGACCGGCGCGCGCGAGGCTGAGGATCGCGGCGGTGAGCGCGCCGATCACGAAGATCATGATGCACATCGTCGTGATGGCTTCGAGTTGCAGAAATGCCCGTCGTCTGATGTGTGTCATATCTGCCACCATTGCAATGACGTTGTATCGAGGACCTGCACGAGTGATACGATGACGGCGACGCAGATGCCGCCGACGAGCGCACCAGAGACTATCGTCGCACAGATCGACAGCGTGAGGCGAACGATGCGCCGCTGTCTCTCCAGCAGGAGCGAGAAATACTGTTCCGCGGCATACAGCGGGGCTTCGAGGTCTGCGTCGCGAATGCCCACTGCCAGGTAACGAAGCAGCATGTCGGGCAGGCCGGCGGCTTTGCCCGCGGCAATCGTCTCGGTGCCGCGCCGGATCGCGTTGGCCCAGTCCTGCAAGCGCTGTCTCCAGATGAGATTGGTTTTCACGGTTGCGGCGAGGTCGATTGCCTGCACGAGCGGCCAGCCTGCGGCGGTGGCGATGCGAATCGTCGGCAACGTCGCGACGCATGCCTCCGCCTTCGCGGCGCGTCGGAACAAGGGAATCGCCCATCGAATGGAGTCGGCGATGTTGTTGTAGAATTCGGTGCGTCGAAGCGCCCCTCCGAATAGAAACATGAGTACGCGCAGCGCGGCGAGCGCGACAATAAAGGCGATGAATCCGTGGAACAGGAAGCCGTACCAGGTGGACGGCATCACGCCCGTCGTAAAGCCCGTCATGAAGATTTCGCGCATGACTGTCGGGTTTGCCGTGCTGAAATCGTCGAAGATAACGACGAACTTCGGGATGATGAAAATCCCCGCAAACGTGATGCAGAACAACAGGACGACGAACGTGATTGAAGGAATGACGAACGACTGCTGGTCGTCGTTGACTCTCAGTTCAAAGTCCCGTTGGTACTTCGCGTCAATGATGGCGATGGCGTCGGGCAGGGTACCGGACTGTTCGGCGGCCCGCAGCATCGATCGATCGACGCGCGGGCAACTCGGCCAGACTGTGGCGATCGCGTCACTGAGCGGCAGACCGAGTTCGAGCAATCGACTCAGGCCGCGCAGAGGTTGTCGCATGCCGGCCGGCTCGCCGACGGACGAAACAAACATGGACGATGCGAGCGGTAGGTTGCGGCGTACGACGAACGAGATGCGGCGAACAAACGCCGCGCGTCGGATGCGCCTGAAATTCCCGACGCCGGCCGAGGCGACCAACGTCAGAAACACGAGCGGGAATAGAATCACAATAAAGAGTACGGGAACCATTTATCACCTATTCACGATTGCGTCACATGCCGATCAACCACCTGTCAGCGAGTTGATGAGACTTATCAAAGGAAGCAGGAGCGCGACGATTGCGAATCCCATGATCAGGGCGACGAATAAAATGACCATCGGGCCGATGAAGATTCGCACCATGGCCATCTTGTGTCGGGCGATGCTCTCGTAGCTGCGTGCAAGGTCCGCGAGCGCTTCGACGAGTTCGCCGCGAGCGCCGGATACCTGAATCGTATAGGTGACGAGCGACGGAATGACGCGCGAGTGCATTGCGATCTGCTCCGCCGGTGCACCAGACTCCGCAGCGCTCGCGAGCGCTTCGGCGTCGCGGATGAGCCGGGCGTCGCCCGTTGCGCCCGCCGCGGATCGCACCAATGCGGGCAGTGGTTGGTGGGTCCGCGCGCCGAGGGCGGCTGCATTCGTGAACCGGGCGATCAGGCTGGCACGACGCGCGCCGGCGAACCCGGGGATCAGGCCCGCGAGTTGACCGCGAATCGGCCTGAGCGCCGGGAGCCAGCCGGTGAGGAACCACATGACAATGAAGGCGAGAATCAGGACTCCTGCCGCGCTGAGTACGAAGGGCCAGGCATGGGATACCCACATGACGGCGAGCGTGAGTCCCGGCAGCGCGATGTCAGAATATGAACCCGGATTCGTGGAGTCGTAGGTCATCTCGTAAACGACATGTTCGAAACCGGGAACGATGATGAGCATGAAGAACGTGACGAGTCCCGCGAGCATTGTCAGGACGATCAGGGGATACGTAATGGTCTCCATGACGATGCGGCGCGTCGAATCCAGCAGCGAGAGATGGTTGCTGAGGTTGAGCAGCGTTGCGCCGAGCTGTCCGTTTTCGGCGCCGGCCTTGAGGACGTTTGCATAGAGCGGCGGGAATCTGCCATGTTGTCGATCGACGGCCTTGTCCAGCGGGATGCCCGCCTGCAGGTCGCTGGCGAGTTCGTCGATTGACGCCTTGAGGGGGCCCCTCTGGAGATCGCGGGCGACGGCGCGAAGACCCTCATCGAGGGCGATTCGATTGTCCGCGAGTGATGCGAGTTGCTGGTTGAAGAACAACAGGTCTTCGCGGGACAAAGCGCGTCTAGACTTGATCCGCTGCGTCTGCGAAAGAGACGATACGTGGATCGTCAGACCGGCCAGTTGCTGGCGGGCGTCGTCGATGCTGGCGGCCTCGAAGGTGCCGGTGATCTCGGTGCCCTGCGGCAGTTGGCCTGTGTATTCGAACGCGGGCATGATCAATCTCCATCTCGATCGCGCGTGCAATGCAGCGCGTCAGCTTCGGCTTGTGTGGTTCGGCCCGCGTCGACGTGGCGTTGAGCGTCTTCCGCGAGCGTGGCGTATCCTGATTGGTTGCGGATTAACTTTCGCAGGTGGTCGGCGTCGCTCCTATCCAGAATCGCCGATCTCAGCGCTGCGTCGAGGCGGATCGCTTCGGCGCAGGCGGTGCGGCCTCGATAGCCGAGGCCCATGCATGACTCGCATATTTCGTTGCCTTCGGCGTCCATCGCGCCGTTGCAGTCTGCGCAGATCGTTCGCAACAGTCGCTGGCAGACGACAAGTCGCAGAGCGCTGGTCAACTGGTATGGCGGAATTCCCATTTCCAGAAGGCGTACGATCGCGTCCGTCGTGTTGCCGCTGTGAAAGGACGTCAGGACGAGATGGCCCGTCAGCGCCGCTTCAACCGCAATGGCGGCGGTCTGACGATCGCGAATCTCACCAATGAGCAGGACCTGCGGATCCTGCCGCAAAAGACTGCGCAGGGCGCGCTCGAAGGTGAGTTCGCCGTGCGAAGAGACTTGGATTTGTGCGACGCCGTCGAGTCGGAATTCAACGGGGTCCTCGACAGTCACGAAGCTCGCCGTCGGGCGCTCCATCCGCAGACGATTCAGCAGCGCGTAAAGCGTCGTCGTTTTGCCGCTGCCGGCGGGACCGCAGAGGCAGACGAGGCCGTCGCCCTGGACGGCGGCCTGCCAGACGGCGGTGCGGACTGCGTCGCTCAGGCCCAGTTCGTCGAGTTCGCGCGTGCCGGAGGTCCGGGGCAGGATTCGCACGGCGACGCGTTCACCGCGGATCGTCGGAAACGTTGAAATTCGCAGATCGAAGACCTGGCCGTCGCACTCCCGCGACACGGCGCCTTCCTGCGGGATGTCCACGCGATAGCTCAGGAGGCCCGCGAGGACCTTTAGGCGCGTGACGACGTTCGGCAGGAGGACGATCGGAATCTGCTCGACATCGACGAGATGGCCGTCCACGCGGAATCGGACGGCGACGGCGGCGTCGGTCGGTTCGAAGTGGACGTCGCTTGCAGTCGCGCGGATGGCCCGGTCGATGAGCGTATCAATCAGTGAGACGACGCCTGCCGATTTTTCGTGGGTTGTTTCGGTTCTTGCCATGCCGCGTCAATCCAGGGGGGAAAAGGGGCGATTTCAAGGAGGATTCTCAGGTAGTTAACGCCCGACACGGCGGGTTGTTATTCTCTTTGCGGCCCGCGGGGGATTTTTTTCCGCAAGTGGATTAACAGTCGGCGAGCCCGGACGTTTAGAATGGGAATAGCACGCCCGAGACGCGCGGAATCCGCTTCCGCCTGAATGAGTGGATGGGACCATTGTTTGAGACTGCGATCCAACCCGACTTGGCCGGTCTGATTGGCGCGATCGATCTGTCCGCCGTTCGGGTGAATCAGGCGTGGGTGCTGACGACGATGCGCAAGGACGGGCCGGCGCTGATTCGCCTGCTCTGGCGGATGCTGGGCCGTGAAGACGATGTTCTCGACGCCTACCAGGATTGCTTCTGCAAGCTCATTGCGTACAGCGAGAAATCCGGGGAGCGGCCGGAGCGGGCATTCGTCTTTCGAGTCGCCATCAATGCTGGCCGGGACATCGGCCGCAAGCGTCGCGTGCGGATCCAGCACTTTACATCGGTCGCCGAGGAAATGCGGCGTCGCGATGAAGCGAGGTCCGAGGCGGCGCCCGGCGGGGGCCTGCTTGTGCAGGAGCTTCGTGATGCGATCGAGTCGCTTCCTGAACGATTGCGTGACGTGATCAGCCTGCGCGATCTGGCGGAGCTGAGTTATCGAGATGTGTCGAGGATCCTTAATATCACAGTGGGAACCGCACGGGTCTATCGCCGCGAGGCGATCGTCGCGCTGTCCGAACGTATGAACGTGAGAGAGCAAGGGGCCTGAGATGCGAATTCGTGACTATCTGGAACAAGCGTCGACCCATGGCGTGCCCGAGTGGCTTCTCCGCGAGACCCCGAGTCGAGAAGGGGCTGCGATTCGTGACGAATGGGCTCGAATGCTCGCCGATCCGAAGGCTGACAACGGGACGCGTCGATTGGCGGCCGGAATGCTGCGGGTGCGTTCGGAACGACCGACAGCTCCCCTGTTGGGGCGCGCGAACGCCAGGGCGCTGCGCTGGGTTGAGTCCGCGGCCAATCGTTGTCGACTTGCGCAGCAATTGCGCAACGCGGCGCCGAATGCAGGCTTGATTCAGAAAATCGTCCTTCGGCTCAACGGCTGCGCGTGGCGCGCGGCTGCTGCCGTGATTCTCTTGTTCGTCAAGATCGGGTTCTTCAGTGCATTTGACGGTGTTGCGAAGGTCATGGAGCGCCTCGGGCAGTTTCACATCGATCGGCACATCGGACCATTGACGTAATCACTGCGTATCACTGTGCGTCTCTGCACGCAGGCTTCGTTTTACGAAAATCCTCGTTCAGTCTGTACCCTCGTTCTTGTGACGCAGATCGGCGTTCTGACGCCGCTATCGCAGGTCGAGACGTCTGCCCGGCGCGAACCATTCGTATTTCCTAGCCTCCCGGCGTTTCGCTCCAACTTTCTATTTCGCCGATGTAATCGTACCGACTTCGTCGGCGAAGCGGTTGTGTGGGCGTGTGGGTTTGCCCGCTGAGCGTCGCCGGGATTCCAGAATTCGCAGCGAAGCATCCGATCCGGGAGCGTCTGGTTGAATCCAGTTTCTTCGAACGGGACAAATGGGGGCGGCGTAGACTAGGTCATCAGCATTGCCGGGGGGAATCCGCGCATCGAACATGCCAAGGAGTGGCCCGTGGGTAGTAGCCGAATTTTCGCCGTTGTCGTGACTCTGTTCATCGGATTTGCATCGAGAAGCGAGGCTCAGATCTATGTCGCCGAATCCGCTGCATCGCCGAGCGTCTCGAAGCGGGTGCGCGTCTCCGTCAAGATCATGAACGACGCGCAGGGCCGGCGTCCGGCGGACGGATACTACCATACCGACGAACAGATTCTGGCCGTCTTCGATGACTGCAACGCGACGCTGTCGGCGATGAATGCCGATTGGCGCCTCGAGCTTGTGGAGATCCTGGATGTTCGCGGGGCGAGCGAGTGGTTTGGCCCATTTGATTGTGATCTGAAGCGAGAATTCGAGGCCTACGCTCGCACCTATGCCTCGCGATACTACTACCGAACGAACGCGATCAACTTCTACGTGATCAGTGAGTTGTCCGGTTGCGGCGGGTACTGTTCGATCCCGTCAAGCGGCGACGAGATCATCATCATCAACAATCGCATCGGGATTCTGAATTGGAGCCTTGGCTGGCTTCACGAGATCGGTCACTACTTCGGACTTCAGCACACGTATCAATGTCCGAATCGCCCTTGCGAGAGCTTTCACAATCAATGCACCGGCGCCGGCAGCGAAATGCGGGATTGTCCGGATGTCTGTCCTGACTCGCGCAACATCATGGGCGGCTACGACGATCTGACTGTCGGGGGAGCGATATTCTCACCGTGCCAGTTGAGCGAGTTGGCGTTGTCGATGCGCGACGGGAACGGGATTCGATCGAAAGTCGTCGAACAGGTCGTGCCTGAAGCGCAGTCGTCGGTGACCTGCACGCCGTCGACGGTCGGCGCCGGTTCGGCCGGCGCCAGCGCCGCGGCGGGGACGCCGGTGGTGTTGGCGGTCCTGCCGAGAGCGCCGAGTGAACCGGTGCAAGGCGGTACGCAAACGAACAACGGAGCGACGCCGGCGAGTTGCGACGGCGATGCGGATGTCACGCCGCCGGAAGTGCTGCGAATCGACCCGCAGTTTGCGGCAAACTCCCTTCGCGTGAACGGCGTCGTCATTCAATTCAGTGAGGCGATCAAGACGACTGAAGTTCAAAACGGCGTCGACATTGCGATAACCCTCGAACGAACGCAATTGGACGGCACGATTGCGTGGCGAGACAACGACAAGACGCTTGCATGGACGGCCAGGCAGGCAATGCCGGCCGGTCAATACGGCATCTTCCTGACGGGCCAGGACAAGACGGATTTCCAGGACATGTCCGGCAATGTTCTGCAGGCGAATACGGATGGCTATTTCGCCGTCGGATTCGCGCTGGATTCGAACAGTCAGCTGCTGCTCCCGTCCTCGACGGCGTGCGGCGCGGGCGGGTTCTTTGCCGGAATGATGCTGCTGCCGATGGCTATTGCGGCGCGGGGGCGATCTCGTCGCCGGGGATGAGCTCGTCTTCTGATTCGGCAGTCGGTCGTTCAAGCCCCATCCACGGAACGATGATGCCCGGCATCGACCAGAGTATCTGCACGAGCCGCGCCGAGAGCGTGAGCACGAGCATCGCGGAAGCGTCACACCATCGTCCTTCGACGAGGACCTTCAGGAAGACGGCTTCGAAGAGACCGAACCCCTGGAAGCTGATTGGCACGGCCGCGAACAGATAGCCCACGACGGCGGAGATCAGGACAGCGATATAGAGCTGACCGGCGCCGCGATCGGGTTGTGGATCGATGCCAAAGCTCCTCGCGAGGAAGTAGATCGACGTCACGAGGAAGAAGTGGCTGACCATCGTGATCAGCAGGGACATGGCCGACTGGCTTCGATGACGCCGCAGTGCGAATGCCGTCGCGTCGATTCGCCGCAGCTTCTCCGAGAACGGTAGCTTTCCGAGCCAATGGTCGAACCTCAGAATCCGACGAACGCGCTCCGAGAAGAACATGAAGCCCGCGACGATCAGCGCCAGCATCAGGTATCCGACGTAGGCCCCGAAACTCCCGATCACGGATGTGTTTCGGGCCGCGAAAATTGTGACGGCGGCGATCATTAGAAAACTGATCAGGCCGAATACGCGGTCGAGCACGACGATCGTGACGCCTTCCGTTCGCTTATGCGTCCGCTTGGCGATGTGATACGCCTTATAGAGGTCGCCGCCCGTCGTTCCGGGGAGCGTGAAGTTGAAGAAGTTGCCGGCGAAGGTCAGGAGCAGGCAGTCGCGATAGCTGATGTCGATGTCCTGTGTGGATAGCAGGACTCGCAGACGCCAGCCCAGGATGAATGAGACCGGCGTGAAGATAAGAATCGCGCTGAGCATCCAGGACCACTTCGTGCTCGCGACGACGGTCTTCAGACCGCGTTCGATCTTTCCCTTGTTGTTCGATTCGCTGCCGAGCTCGGCAAGGGAGACTGTGCGCGTGTCGCTGGAGTCGGGATCCCGCAGTTGAAACCGGCGATCGGCGCCAGTGCCCGTTTCCTCGACGACAGTCCACGCTCGATCTGTCTCGTTTGCGAACCGGACACGATCATCCAGCGTGACCTTCGTGCTGAGATACCAGAGCGCCGCGCCGCAGACGGCGAGCTTGACGACGTTCAACACCCATTTCTTTGCGCGTTTCTTCAAACCTGTTGTCCAACCCTGGGATCGCGACGGAAGACTCGACTCGGGCTTGCGTCGTGTAATTACTAGCACGCGGTGTGCCGTTTCGCCGGTAGGCTACCGTTGTGGTTGGGGTTTCGCAATTGCGACAGTCGGCGACGACGGCGGAGCCGCCTTGAATAGTGTGGCCGTTGCGTTCGTGTGCATCAGCGTCCAGTCGTTGCTGCGATCCATGTACTTATGCACGCTCGAACCCGTTCGAATCAGGGCGTAGTCAAACCCGTATCGGGCCGCCTCGCCGGGGAGTCTCTCCGGGTGCTTTTGGAGCTCGATGTATCGAAGCAGCCCCTCGTCGTGATGGAGTTCGCAGCGATCATCGATGTAGCTCAGCGCGTGCGGGGCGGCGTAGGCCAGATAACCGCCGAAGCGCATGTCGTTATACACGTGGACGGGACGGTCGGCGTCGGCGATTTCCTTATCGAGCAATGCGACAGCGTCCACGGGCCAGTCGGCATTCGTTGCGACGCATCGTCCTGCGCCGATGATCGGCAGCTTCCAGCCGAGGGCTTGTATGCCGAGTGCCGCCGCGAACATCGCCGCGATTGCGACGGCCATCGGGGCGACTCCCGGATGCCGGCGAGGCAGCGGCTTGAACGCTTTCATCGATGCGATCCACCGTCGGCACGCCGGACTGTGCGGAATCATGTCAGCAATCGCCAGCGCGACCAGGATGGCGAATATCGGGCCGTGGCGGACGCGCGAGAGCGCGAGCAGAAACCAAATCGCCGGAAGCAGCCACGCAACGCGGACGCCGCGCGGCTGGACATCATACAAAAGGTAGAAGTAGCCGGCCGCGAGCAGGAGGATCATGCCTCCTTCGGGACTGATCGGCGCGAGGCGGGCATGTTCGATAATCACTTTCGGGATGACGCTGGATCCCATCAGGCTCAGCCAGACCCGCGGCAAGGCCGGACCAAACGGGTTGACAAGAACAGTAATTGTGCAGAGCGCGACGACTGTCCCCAGCAGGGGAGCGCGCGGTCTGGCGACGGGAACGCCATCAGCGGCCGATGGTTCGATCGAATTCAAGTCGGCTATCGCCGTTTCGGCTCGGCGTCCGCGCAGGAGCCGAGGTCGAATCAGCCAGAGGAGTGCGAAAATCACGAGCGTCGCCAGACCGCCCAGGACGCCGCCGTGCGTATTGACCCATACCACAAAGAGCGGCGGCAGACACCAGAGGCGAGTCGGTGAGACGCGTCCCGCCTCGACATCGAGCAACAGCAGCATCAGGAGCGTCATGCCGGCGAGCGTCGCCAGATGCGGGCGCGGAATGAAATGATAGCTGCTGGCGCCGACGGTGACGGCTGTGGCGAACGTTGCCATTGCCATCGGTATGCCGGCTCTTGTGAACCTTCCGAAGACAGCGGCGAAAATGGCGGCAATCACGGTTGCTGCGAGCAGGACAATGCCGTCGAGTCCTGCGATTCGATGAATCAGCGCCATCGCGCATTCACCCAGCCACTGTTGCGCAAGCCACTCATCGCCTTGTCGTGTGAATGAGAACGGGTCCGTATCCACGATCCTGCCGGTCGAGAGGATTTTCTCTCCGACGACGGTGTGCCAGAACGTCCCAGGGTCGCGAAGCATGTGCGAGGGCGCGAGCGCGAGCAACGCGCCCCACAGGATCACGAACGCGGCGATCCGCGGATCGCGAAGGCGAGGGCGCTGCGAGCCGGTTGCGGTGATTTCCTTTGGATCCAGATGCATCATCAAAGCGTATCGGTCGGGGACGAGGCGGAGTGGCAAAAAACGCGAGCCGGCGTCGTCCGAATATGCCACGTCGACTATCGGTCGTTTCGATTCGTCGCATCGCATCGTTATCACGACACCGTCGCCGCATTCGCGCGGGGTTCGAGCCGTTCGCGCGCCGGATAGCGAGGGACTCGGCAACGAATGAGGATTTTGTTATTTGTGTGGGCCGATATTCAGTGTCAACCCAACGGAGATTGCATCGCCCGATGTGCGATAAAAGCACGAGGCGCTGTAGTGAGACTGGGCCTTGCTGTGGTAGGCGGCCAGGTCACGACAAGCGCATGTCGGCTTTGTTTCGGGCGTTTCGTACATTGAGTTTCGGCGTGTTAAAGGGTCGGCAGCGTAGGGCCGATCTGGAATAACATCGGATCGCGATTTGGAAGTTCCGCAGGATCGGGACCAAGCGATCGGCCAACGCAACAGGATCGAACCTAAGCAAAAAGGTCGATCGCATCGCAATTGGGGGTAAAGGGAAATGAAACGCAGCGCGTTCACACTGGTCGAACTTCTCATTGTCGTTGTCATTCTAGGAATTCTCGCGGCCGTCGTCATTCCGCAGTTCTCGGATGCGAGCACGGACGCGAAATTCAGCTCGCTTGGCACGAATATCTCGACGGTTCGCGGCCAGATTGAGCTGTACAAGCTCCAGCACGCCGGCGTCTATCCGACGATGGCGAAGTTCTCGGATCAGATGACGAAGAAGACGAATGTCGACGGGACGACGACGGGTACGCCCACGCTTGGGCCGTATCTCCAGCGCATCCCGAACAATCCGTATAACAACCTGAACGATCTTGCGGCGACTCTCGACGGCAAGACGGGCTGGACTTACGTCGAAACGACGGGCGCCTTCAACGCAAATGACGGCGGCACGACGAACGGCGTCGCACATAGCTCTCTGTAAGATCTGACCGGGCGACACGGCCGACGCTCGCAACAGATGGTTCCGATCGATCATGCAGACGGCGCGTCGGGAAAACTCCCGGCGCGCCGTTTTGCCATTCAGGGGCCCGATCGCCGAAGTCGGCGTTGGACGGGCGGTCTTTTCGCGGCGGTTCGATAACGATCAATCCGATTGGTGAATTCGATCGGCGTCCGAGTTTGTTGGAAGGTCCCGCGACGGGAATCGTAGGCTTTGAATTGAGAACGGCGGTCCGTTTGGCGAGGATGCCGATGCAATGGTCTGCACTGTACATTTGGCGGCGACGCGCGGCGGCGAATCGATCGGTGCGCCGCGGCTTTACGATTGCCGAAGCGCTGATTGCGGCGACGATTCTCGCGATCATAGCGGCATCGATCTCGATGCCCTTCGTCGCCGTGGCTCAGCAGATGAACGCGGCGAGCGAATACGAGATCGCCGTCGAGCTGGGTGAGGAGCTGATGGAGGAAGTCCTCGCCCGCCCATTCTATGCGCCGGGCGAACTGGCGCCCTCTCCGGGGCCCGAAGCCGGTGAGACGGCGCGCCGCTTATTCAACGCGGTCGACGATTTCCACGGCTACAACGAATACAAGGGCGACGGCGCCGCCAGCCATATGGAAGACTATCGCGGGGCTGCCGTTTCGGACAGCTCCATGAGTCGTTTCTTTCGCAAGGTCAAAGTGGAGTACGTTCGACTCCCGGATCAGGCGGCCGCTGACAGCAGTTACTCGTTCGTTCGAGTTACCGTCGATGTCTATCTCGATCGAAACGTCGTGTTCAGCCTCGTCCGCATCAAGACGCGCGAGTACTAGGAGGGCGATGCAATGGGTCGATTCCGGACAGTCCGATTTCGCATTCGTCGCGGATTTACGTTCGTCGAGCTGTTGATTGCCGCGTCGATGACGGCCATGACGCTGGCCGCCGGCGCGACGATGATCTCGGCCGTGACGAACGCCGCCATGGAAACCAAGGACGTGCGCAATTCGAAGAAGTCCGGGCAAATGACGGCTGATCGTTTGAGCGCCATGATCCGACAGGCACGGGCCGTCGGACAAGTCACATCGACGTCGATCCTGCTTTGGAACGGCGACACGAACGGCGATGAAATCATCAACCTGAACGAGACGTGTCTGTTGTATTACGACGGCGCGACTGATTGCCTGAAGCGCTGGCAGACATTTGGAGCGAGTGAGTCGGACGTCGGGCCGGTCGTGCCCCAGGCGAGCTTCGAGAATGCGGCGCTCTGGTCGGCCCAGGCCACGGCGGTTTCACCGAAGCAGAGCGTTTTCGCCGAGAACATCGCGCGATTCGCGATGTCGGGATTCCCGTCCAATACCGAGACGCGGATCGTCAACTTCGCGTTTGCGATCGACAGCGAGTCGACGCCGTTGGTGTTTCGCGAATCCGCCTCCCTTCGCGCCTCGGCGGACTACATCTTCAATGCGGATACGCACGAAGATCCGGAGACGTCCGGCGAGCCAAGCCGCCGCACGGAGTTTTCGCGATGGACAGGCTGGGCGGACGTCGATGGTGAGGCCGTGACGTATCCCAATTGACGGATCGCGCAGAGTTGCGCGTCGCGATATTGAATGTGAATCATGAAGACGATGAAGTCCGTGAGACCCGACATCCTGACGCGAAGGTCGACTCAGCGCCGAGCCGCAATGTGGTCGCGAGAGCGACGCGCGCGGCGCGGCTACGTGCTGATTATCGTCCTGGGCCTTGCCGTCGTGGCGTTCTCCGTGGGGACGGCGTACCTGGAAGCGCATTCGACAGTGCTGCCGGAGGCGGAGAACCTGATGGCGTCGTCCCGCGCGTCGTATCTGGCGGGCTCCGGGGTCGACATGGCCTGTCATTACCTGCTTTACCCGCCCGACGGCGTCGCATCCGGCGACTACTGGACGGGCGGAACGGGGCTTCACGTCGACGGATCGAGCGACGCCGTCAGTATTTCCGTGAGGCAGGACGCCGATAATCCGGAGATCTACCAGATCGACTCGTTCGGTCTCGCGCACGACATTGACGGCGATCCGCGCGGCAGGCGGGGCGTGCGCGCCCGAGTCATGGTGCGGCCGGACCCGATGATCAAGGTTCCATACGCGCTGCAATGCGGGGATATGCTTGTCGGGTACACGTCCATCCACGTCGTCGGAGATATGCACTCAAACGGGCTCATGTCGTACTACGGTGATTGCACAGGCAATGCCACATCGAGTTCGACAATCTTGTGGTGGTCGGCTTCGCCGCCGGCGTCGAAACAGCAGAATGTCGCGACGGTTCCGACGCCGACGATCGACCTTTCGCTCTACAGCAAGTACGTCGTCAACGGATCGGCTTATTCGGCATTCCAGTACAACAGCAGCACTATGACGGCATCGCAGGCGGGGCTGCTTAACAGCTACCTCGACGCCAACATGGCCACGAACCCCGGCAGAATCGTGATCGCCAAGGCGGGAAATTTCACGATCGAGGCGGGTGTGGATTTCTACGGCACGCTGGTCGTCGACGGCGATCTGAAGGTCAAGGACGGCGCGGCGCATCGGATCGTCGCCGTCGCCAATTATCCGGCGATTGTCTGCAGCGGCGAAATCAAGGTCGATTCACAGTCGGCCACTTTCGTGGTCTACGGCACAGCCTTGTGTGAGACGTTGAATCTGCAAAGCAAGAAGTACTGCTACGTCGCCATCTACGGCGCGCTCGTTACGACGACCGGCTCGGGCATTGACGACGAAGACGGAACGAGCACGAACATTACGCTGACTTACAACGCCCACTATGCCCAGTATTACGATCTCAGCAAGACGGCGATGCCGTTCACATTGCTCAGTTGGATTGATTATTGAAGTCGGGAGCGGCCATGGATACGAGGACGATTGTGTTGGACAAGTACACGCGGGTATTGCTGACGGTCATTGCCGGATTGTTATCGGTGATCGCCGTCGAGCTGGCGTTCGAGGGTTCGCCCGCGATGCCCGCTGCGCAGGCGCAGATACCGGACACGGGCAAGCAGCGATTGGCGATCGTCGAGGAATCCAAGCAGACGAACAAGCTCTTATCGGCGATCCTGGAGCACCTGCGAACCAAGACCGTCAAGGTGGAGATGAAAACGACCGATACGCGCAAGGACGGCCGAGAGAGTCCGCGCGCCGGATCGGGCGCAAAGGACTAATCGATCGCCGTGCCCGAGCGGGCGGCGTCCCAAGGGGGAAGACGCATGTTAAGACGTGGATTTACGCTGATCGAAGTCATGATGGTCGTCGTCGTCGCTGCGATTCTGTTCATCGCGGCGATGCCCGACTCCGACGCCGCCGACACTCAGCGCGGGCAGAATTTCGCAATGCAGCTCGAGAGCGACGTTGCGTACGCCCAGAGCATGAGTATTTCAAACCCTGTGGATCCGATCGTGCTCCGGGTCGATCCGGTCAGCAATACCTACTGGCTGGCCCGGCAATCGGACACGTCGACGCCTATCGTCAACGAGCGCACAGGCGATGCGCATCTCGTCACTGCCGGAGACGACGCATATGCGGGCGTTGACATCATTGGCGTGGATTTCAACGGCGATAGCGCTCTCGGATTTGACAGCGTGGGCGTGCCCGATCAGGACGTGCCCGCACTCGTGCAGATTCAGAGCGGAAGTTCGAAATTCGAAGTGGCGATTGCACCGACGACGGGCATCACGTCGACCCGGACGACGCTCACAAAAGTGTTGCCGGCGAATGCCGTCGCAGCGGCGACGGGCGTGACGCGCGCGATCGGAGAGGATTCGGCGGTCGTCGAGCGCGAAACGGGCCTGGCGAACGCGGCCGACGCGACCGACAAATCGGCAATGCCCGATAGCGTCGCGGACTTGCTGAATGAGGTGTTAGGAAAGTAACAGATGCGGCGGCGGGCGGAATCGATCCGGCCGTCGAGTGCGTGAAATCGGGAGGCGGCGGAAATTGTTCAGGCGGGTCAACAAGCCGAGTGCCATCGGGCTCGACATCGGCACGACATTCGTTCGTGCGATCCAGTTCGTGGACGCGTCGGGGGCGCCGACGGTCCACGCGGCTGCGCAATGTCCGATCGAGCGAGCCGCTTCGGGGACATCGAGCGCCGATACGCTTGTCGCCAACGCGATTCGCGATGTGCTCGGTTCCGCCTCGTTCCATGGTAACCAAGTCGTGACGGCGCTGGGTACGTCGGCCTTTCAGCTCAAGAACCTTCGACTGCCGCGGATGCCCGTCGACGAGATGAAGGACGCGGTGCTGTTTGAAGCGATGGCCCGCTTCGAGGCACAGCCCGATGACGTGCAGATTCAGTACATCCATGTGGGCGAAGTGCGACACGGCAACGAGCAGAAAGAGGAAGTCGTCGCGTTCGCCGCGAAGAACGAGTGCGTCGGAGCCCGGCTCGACCTGCTCGAGTCGCTCAAGCTGTCGCCGATCGCCATTGATCTGACGCCGTGCGCCGTCGCTCGGAGTTTTGTCCGTTTTCTGCGGCGCACGGAGGACGAGAACTCGGTCAACGTGTTCATCGAGATCGGCTACACGGCGACGACGATCATTGTGACGCGCGGCGCCTGCATTTCGTTCATCAAGGTCGTCGATATCGGCGGCGAGCAGTTCAACGAGGCGGTATCGCGCACGCTTGACGTTTCGAAGGACGAGGCGGCGGACCTGCGGATTCGCCTGATGGATTCGGGACGTCGAAGCGACGGCAACGAATCGGACGTTCCCCCCGAGATCGCATCGGCGATCGGGGATGCGTTGCGGCCGCTCATCGAACGGCTGTGCCGTGAAGTCCAGTTGTGCCTGCGGTATTTCGCCGTGACGTTTCGCGGCGGACGCCCCGAGAGCCTGACGGTCGTCGGCGGCGAGTCCGCCGAACCGCGCGTCGTCGAATTGTTGCGTGAATTGATCGACGTGCCATGCACGATCGGTCATCCGCTACGCGGCATGCTCGGATTGGATCGAATGGGCGGGCGCGAGCGTCGCGTCTTTCAGCCGGCGTGGGCCGTCGCGGGCGGACTCGCCCTGCGGGGGACGCGCTGGGTCGACGGCGGCTCGAAGGGACCTTCATCGCTTCGAAAGGCGTTGTCGCTCAGGGGCGCTTAGTCGCCGAAGGAGTTAGCGTTGGTTTCGCGTGATTGCGATTTTATTCCCGCCGAATACCACGAGCAGCGACAGGTGCGCGGCGTGGTGCGCCAACGCGTCTTCGGAATTGTCGGAATGATCGGAATCATGGTCGTCTGGCTGGGCGCGCATTATTTTCGAGTCAGCTCCGCCGAAGCAATGATGGTCGAGATCGCCGAACAGAAGGCGCAAGTCGAGAGCGTCGCCGCCCGGAAAGCGGAAATGGAGCAGGCCAAAACCGTCTTGTCGAATATCCGGGAACTGATGCAGACACTCGCCGGCGGTCGCAGTCTCGTGACGGTTTTCGGTGAATTGAGCCATCGTGTTCCGGATTCGATCGTCCTGACGGGCTGTCAGTTGTACGAGCCATCGCTGAGTGACTTCGCGACAGAGGTCGTCGGCGGCTCCGCCGTGGGGCTGATGGTCGGGCGTCGCGGCGCCGAACGCGATCTGCGTCGCGGAGCGTCGGCGCCGGAAGTTGTGGATGTCGAATCGATGCGTCGAGGTCTGACGTTGTACGGCGTTGCTCGCTCGATTCCCGACATCATCGATTTTGCGGCCGCTCTGGACAAGAGTCCGGCCTTTTTCGAAGTGGATATGGACGTCCGGGAGCCGACGATGTTCGCCGGGCGTCCGGCTCGTCGGTTTCGAATGACGTGTCGAATTGCCCACGAGGCGGTGAAGAAACAATGAGTTCCAAACGACTCAATGTCATCACGATTTCCGTCGTCGTCGTCGCCGTCCTGGGCTTCACATTCGGGCTGCTGTTGCCCGGAAACCGTCGCCTGGAGGAGCTCCAGAATTCCATTGCGGCCGAACAGCTCGCCGTCGCGATCAAGCAGGCGGAAGTTGGCGACATCAGCGGTCTTTACAAGGATCTGGTCACGCTGAGTGACGACGTCCGCACGTTTCGCGAGAGACTTCCGACCGATCGGCGACTCGGCGAGTTTCTCAACGAGTTGTCGGACGCGATGTCCAAGAAGGGGATTTCGGACTTCAACGTGCAGCCTCTGCCGGCGACTCGCGTTGCGAGCGACGATCTACCGGAGCGGCTCCGGCTCGCGAACGGTACGGGAGTCCTGCCGGTTCAGATTGCGTTTCGATCGGATTTCAAGCATGCATTCGAGTTGCTTGACGCCATCGAGGTCCTGCCGCGACTGGCATATGTGGAGCGTTTTCAGGTGGAGGCCGTGGACGAGTTGAGTGGAGAGTTGAATGTAACGATGGTCGTTCAGGCGTTTCATCACGATCACGGGCAGTTGCTCGGAAATGTCCCGAGCAGTCTGACAAAACTCGACGAATCGAGCTCAAAGACGAATGGGTGACAAAGTCCGCCAGCTCCTGGAGCAACTGAAGCGCGACGTTGCGGCGCAGAAGGGGAAGGCCGCAGGGCTCGGCCTCCTGTTGCTCATATTGCTCGTCGCTGTCGGTCGGCTGTTTCTGACCGGCGACTCGACGAAGGAAGTTGCGGCAGCGCCCCTGGTTCCTGCGGCGGCTGCACCGGCTGTCGTTGAGCCGACGCCGACTGCTCCCACGAACCCTCCAGCTCGAACTGCCGGGGTTCCGACGGCGGCCATTTCCGGCGACACAGGCAACCTTGAGATGGAACCCCGCAAGCGGAATCTATCAGGCCTGCCGCGAACGCTCGCACGCGATCCATTTCGCAATCCATCCTGGATCCGCCCGATACGCAAGGACGACGGCGAGGAAGTGGCGCAGGACTCGTGGCTGAAGCGCCTGTCGGAGCAATGGTCCGATTACCAGGCGAAGGCCGATGCCGTCGAGGAACTCGTCGATCAGAAGATATCGGAACTGCAGCTTCAGTCCACCATGATCGGACCCGCCAGTTCCGCCTACATTTCCGGACGGCTCGTCCATGTGGGCGACGAAATCGACGGGTTTTCGGTCGTAAACATCGAGAATCGCCGCGTCACGCTCAGCTTTTCGGGCGTCGTCCGCTCGCTCACGGCTCCTTAAAACAGAACCTCGTGCCCATAACGTCCGATTGAACCTCCAGATAAGCGCGTGGAGCGTATGGAGGCGCGACGGATAATGAACAGGGAGCGCGAACGATTGCGGACGGATCATGTGCGTGCACCGGCGAGAATCCGGTTCATGACGGTGGTCGTTCTGTCGCTGCAGATCTGCGTCGTCAATACCAGTCGAGCTCAGGAGTCGGCGACGCCCACAGACGCGACGCTTACACAGGCGGCGTCCGACGCCGCGGCTGGGACGTCCACAGGCAAGCCGTTCGTTCAGGTCGGCGTCGACGATCGTATCACGCTGCACATCTCAGGTCTGCCGCTGTCGGACGCGCTGCGAATGCTGTCGGAGCCGACGAAGCGCAACATCATTCTGGGGCCGGGTGCCGAAGGAACCGTCAGCGCAACACTTTACGATGCGACGTTTGATGAGGCATTGCGCGCGATGCTCGTGGCGAACGGCCTCGGGTACGTCTGCGAAGGCAACTTCATTTACGTTCATCCGCTCGAAGAGATTCAGAAGATGAAGTCGAACTCGCGCGAGGTTGTCACGCGGGTTGTACGGCTGTCGTACGCGCGGGCCGCGGCGGTACAGGCGTTAATCGACCCGCTGAAGAGCGACGGCGGGAGCATCACAACGACGCCCGCCGCGCAGGTCGGGCTCGGCGGAGTGGCGGGACCCACTGATTCCGAAGGCGACAGCATCGCGTCGTCCGACATCATCGTCATCACGGATTACGCGGATGTCGTCGACAAGATGATGAAAGTGATTCAGGAAGTCGACGTGCGGCCTCAGCAGGTGCTGATCGAGTCCACGATTCTCCGCGCAACGCTCAATGAAAACAATGCGATGGGGATCGACTTCACGGTCGTCGGCGGTATCGACTTCACGACGCTCAACAGCACGAGCCCCGCGGCGCAGAGCATCGCGACTGGGCAGACGCCGACCAATCTCCTCGGTGATACCACGCTGACGGCGCGCACCGACTTGAACGGCGCCGTACCAAACGGCGGCTTCACGTTCGGCATCATCAAGGACCAGATCGGCGTCTTCGTTCGTGCGCTGGAGGCCGTGACGGATACCGATGTCATCGCGAATCCGAAGGTGCTCGCCCTGAACAAGCAGGTCGGCCAGGTCATCGTCGGTCGACGCGACGGCTATATCACGACCACATTCACCGAAACGACGTCAACACAGACGGTCGAGTTTCTCGAGACCGGCACGATCCTGACGTTTCGGCCGTTCGTTGGCGACGACGGATTCGTCCGGATGGAGATCCATCCGAAGGATTCGACCGGCGGTCTGACGGCGGCGAACCTCCCGTTCGAACAGACGACGGAAGTTACGACGAACATCATGGTGCGCGACGGCCACACGATCCTGATCGGCGGGCTCTTTCGCGAAGTGACGACGGCGGGGCGCGAACAGACGCCGGTGCTCGGCGATCTCCCAGGCGCGCTCGGCGCCTTGTTCCGCGTCACGACGGATGCGACAGTTCGCGAGGAAGTCATCATTCTTCTGACCGTGCATATCGTGAAGGATCCGTACGATTTTGCGAAGGGCGAGGCGCTTTACCAGGATGTCGAGCGTGTCCGACTGGGCGCGCGAGAGGGCGTTCAGCCGTTGGGTCGTGAGCGAATCTCCGAACAGTACTACGCAAAGGCGCTGGAGCGACTCGACAAGGGCGACGTTGACGGTGCGGCCTGGTACGCTCGACTGGCACTGAATCACTTCCCGCGGCATGTCCATGCCGCCCAATTGCTCGAGCGAATTCGCGGGCAGAGGTCGTGGGAATCGGAGGCGTCCAGTATTCGATCGGCCGTTCGCGAAATGATCACGGAAGAGCGCGGCGAGACACCGACGCCTCAGTTCGATCGACCTGGACCACCGTTCGACGTGCCGGAATGGCTCGATCTTGATAAGCCATCCGGCCGTAAGCCCGTCGCACCGACGCAGGCGGACAAGGCGAACGCTCCCGCGACGCCAGGCCCGTCGAAGCGGATCGGAACGATGCAGGAGGTTTCACGATGACGCTGCAGACACAACGGCGCTCGATGGTCGCTCTATTGCTCGTTGCATTGTCCGTCGCCGCGGGTGGCTGTGATGCAATGCGCAAGAATGAATTTTTCGCGCGCCACATCAGCGACGAAGACCAGAATGTCGTAGCCCGCAAGCGCTGGGACAACTTCCGGGGGAACGTTCGGCTGCAGATGGCGGAGCAGCACATTCGCTCGGGACGATTTGACGAGGCGGAGAAAGTCCTGTCGGAAGCCCGCGAGATGATGCCAGACGAGCCTGAAGTGCTTCGTCTTTCCGCGGAGCTCCACGATCAGACCGGTGAACTGACGAGGGCCGTAACGGAAATCGAGTCGTACATGGCGTTGGCGCCGGACAACGTCGAAGGACGCGTCCTCGGCGGACGGATCGCGTCACGAGCAGGCCGAATCGACGATGCGATCATGTGGTATCGCGGCGCCGTCGAGCTGGCGCCCGACGAGCCGGACTATCGCCTCAAACTGGCGGAATGCCTTATGGCGCGCGGCGACGGCACGGAAGCGCTCGCCGTGATCGAGCAGTACACGCAATTCGAAGCGTCGGTTCCCCTTCGACAGCTTGCCATGGAAATCTGCGACGCCCGCGGCGATGCCGATGGCGCTGCGCGACACGCCCGCGCCGTCGCTCAGATCGCGATCGGTGATGAAGCCATACAAGAGCGCGCCGGCATTATTCTCGCGAATGCTCGGGCCTTTGAGGATGCGATCGCCGTACTGGCGCCCGTCATCCGGAGGTATATCGAGCTGCCGGCGATGCCGGCAAAGGACGGATCCGTGTCCGCGACGGTTGCGCCGGTCGAGGCGATACAGGCATATGCGAAGAGTTGTATCGAACTCAATCGGGACGCCGAGGCCATGCGTGTGCTGAAAGTCGCGATCCGCGAGGATCCGTCGGATCAAGTCATGTGGAGTCTCTATTGCCGGGCTGCCATTCGTGCGGACAAGTTGGATACGGCGCTCGAGATTGTCGCGACGTTCAATCGACGCAACGAACCGATTCCGGAAATGCTTGTGCTTGAAGCCTACGTCTATTTTCTCCGCGGCGAATTGAACAAGGCGCGGGAAACCGCGGATCGGGCGCTGAAAATCGATCCCGGATTCGAGGCGGCGTTTCTGCTGAAGGCGAAGGCATCGCGGGACGCTCGAGACGAGTATGTCCCCGCAAGACGCCGAGCGCCTCGCTGGGAAGACGTCGCCGGCACGTTGCTGGGCCGTCGGCGCGATGCCGAACATGAACTTGCCCTGCAGCGGCAGAGATACTCATCGACAGTTCCGCAACCGTCTCAGATTGCAATTGCGGACGAGGAGAGTGGGCGTTGAGCGACCTGCAACTCAAGCCCTGGCAAATCGACGAGCCGCTCGTCGAGAATCCATCCGCCGAGCCGTACGACGGCTTGGGCGCGAGTGACGATGCTGCGCCCGCGGCGTCGTCGCGCTCGCCGATGCGCGCACCGGGCTGGAGGCCTCGTGTCAACTTTTCGACACCGCTCGTGATTCTGCCGATTGTCGCGGCGACCGTGATCGTGTGGTTCATCGACTCGGCGACGTTTGCGGGCGATTCGGGCGTCGCCGTTTGGGCCAAGGGCGTAATCGCTTTGCTGCTCGGGATCAGCGGATTTGCAGCCAGCTGGAACGCGATGGTCCGGCGACGATCGCTCGGCGGAGTTCTCGCAGCGCTCGAGGGCCTCGCCAATGGGCACAAGGACATCGCGACTGCAAGTTCGCTGCCGCGCGATCTGCGGCCGATCTGGACGGCGATCGAACGACATTCGGAGCGGATCGGCGAGGGCGTCCGCGAACTCTCCGACATGCAGAGAAAGCTGCAACTCGATTTGACACTCGCGGAAACGCATCGCCGGCGGACGCTGGCGGTGATTCGAGCGATGTCGGAGCCCGTCTTGGTCACGGATCCGTTCGATCAGATCCTGCTGGCGAACCCGGCGATCGAAGAGCTGCTGGGATTTCGCGAGGAGGATGTGCTTCGCAAGGGCATCGACGGGGTGATCAAGGAGGAGGAGATCGTCCGGACGATTCACGAAACGCGATCGGCGGATGCCCGGGCGGCGGATCGTCGCAGGGAGCTCGTCATCGGCGATCGGGTTTTCCTGATTGCGACGGCGCCCCTGAATCCAGCGCAAAACAAGGAAGGCTCAGAGGGCAACAGCGTCGTCACGATGTTGCGCGACATCACGCGCGAGCACGAGGCGAGCCGTAAGAAGAGCGAATTCGTCGCGCACGTGGCTCACGAGCTGCGAACGCCGCTGTCGTCGATCCGCGCGTACGTGGAGATGCTGGTCGATGGAGAGGCCGACGATCCTGAAACTCGAAAAGAGTACTACGACATCATCCAGACGTCGGCTGAACGGCTGGGGCGCCTCATCGACAATATGTTGAATATCAGCCGGATCGAAGCCGGTACGGTGCGAATCAACCGCGAGCCGATCGGCGTGGCGATGATCGTCAAGGAAGCCGTGGACATGATGCGGCCGTCGGCGGAAGAGAAGGGCATCGAACTGACGGAAAACCTGACGCCGGCGATGTACCAGGTCGACGCGGATCGCGATCTGATCTACCAGGCCGTGCTCAATCTGATCAGCAACGCGATCAAATACACGCCTTCGAACGGGCGCGTCAGCGTGAGCACCGTACCTCAGGAAGAACGAAACCGGATTCTCATCGACATCGAGGACACGGGTGCGGGCATTCCAAAAGAGGATCTGCCGCGCATGTTCGAGAAGTTCTTTCGGGTCGAAGCGAACAAGAAAATGGCGAAGGGCACGGGTCTCGGGCTCAACCTCGTCAAGAAGATCGTGGAGGACGTTCACAACGGCGAAGTGCTGTTGAAGAGCGAAGTGGGGGTCGGCAGCACGTTCACGATTGCGCTGCCGGTTGTGGGGCGTTGATGGAGGCGTATGTCGGGCCGCTTCCGCGGGGCGTCGGCGGCCTGTACAGAAATTCGGTGGACATCTTGCGAGTGCAGTGATTCTCGGAGGTTGATGATGGGTACTTTCAAAGTTCTGGTTTGCGACGACGAACCGCACATCGTGCATGTCGTTTCCGCAAAACTCAAAAACAACGGGTTCGAGGTCGTGACGGCCGGCGACGGCGAAGAGGCGTTTGCGACGGCGAAATCAGAAATGCCGGATCTTGTGATCACGGATTACCAGATGCCGTATCTCAGCGGTCTGGAACTCTGCGCGCGCTTGCGCAACGATGCGCAGACCTCTCAGATACCGGTGATCATGCTGACGGCGCGCGGCTTCTCACTGAGCGACGAAGACACAAAAGAGACGAACATCCGGAAAGTGCTGCCGAAGCCTTTCAGTCCTCGTGAAGTGCTTGCATGCGTCAGTCAGATTTTGGGTGAGCCGTTGACGGCGAATTCCTCCCAATAACCGTGAGGATCGATCATGAGCAACATGGCTCATACTGAAGAATTTGATCCGGCTGCCGGCCGGCTTCCGACCTCGCAGATCGAATGGCCGATCTCGGCGGATCGGTTCGATGCGCTCGTAAAGAACTGGCGCCTGGAGGGTTTCTGGCTGTCGTTGTGGAGCGGCGAAGATCGTTGCGTTGCATTCGACGAGCACTGCGGGCCCTTCTGGAAGCTCTTTGCACATCCGGACGGCCGGTTCATGCAAAAAGTCGTTGCGACGGCGCGCGAGAACTTCCAGTCCGTCAATAGCGACGTGCGGCCGTCGGCCGAGCCCTGCATCTGCGGCCCCTGGGCCCCGGCCGTACCGCTGATCGTGGTGCCGTTGATCGATCGACGACGATGCGTCGGGGCCGTGATCGCGGCATGCGTGTCGGACAAGGCGCCGCAGGAGGATTTCGCGCGCTTTTGCGGCGATTGCGAGATCGACGAGACGTTCGCCCGCAAACAACTCGACGACTCGACATGCGTCGAGTCTGTCCGGCTCCGACAACGGACGGATCTGCTAGCGCTGACGATTCGGCAGGCGCGGGAATGTGAGCGGCGACACGACGAGATCGCCGTACTCACCAACAACCTTGAGAGCACGTACGAAGAACTCCATCTGATCTACGAGATCAGCAATCATATGTCGATCCCCCAGAATCCGGAAAAGATCCTGGAAATTGTCGGGAACGAGCTGCTTGCCGTCACGCGCGCAGCGGGTGTTGCTTTTGTTCTGCCATGGCACGATTACGAGGAATCGCCTGGGGGCGGCGAGGGCGAGACCCGACGGGCCGGGCAATGGAAGCACGTCGTCACGATCGGCGAAGTCGGGGCAAACTCGAGTGATCTCATCCGCATGACCGACTGTCTGCTGCCCCAACTTGAATCCGGGCCGAAACACCTGTTGCTCAACAAGGCGCCGGAACAGCCCGGTCTTGCGTGGACCAAGCCCTGGCTGAAACACCTCGTCGCGTATCCGATGGTGCAGGAAGGCGCCAATCTCGGCATCTGCTACACGATCAACTGCACCGATATCGGGGACTATACGTCGGTCGACGTGCAGCTATTCCGGGCGGTTGTCGATCGTATCGCGTCGGCGCTTCACAACCAGCATTTGTACGACGATCTGGCCGACTTGTTGATGGGGATGCTCCACGCACTGGTCAATAGTGTTGATGCAAAGGATCCGTACACGTTCGGTCACTCCGGGCGGGTTGCATTCTTCAGCCGGGCGCTGGCGCAAAGCGCCGGGTTGCCGCCGATCGAATGCGAGCGCGTCTATCTGTCAGGCCTGCTGCACGACATCGGGAAGATCGGCGTCCCCGACGCAGTGCTCACGAAACCCGGGCGGCTGACTCGAGAAGAATTCGATCTCCTGAAGAAGCACCCGGAGATCGGTCAACGCATCCTGTCGCGCGTTCGGCAGATTCAGGACCTCGTTCCCGGCGTGCTCTACCATCACGAGAGGATCGACGGTCGCGGCTATCCGCACGGCGTCGCCGGAAAGGCGATACCGCTGTTCGGCCGCATCATCTGTATCGCCGACTCCTTCGACGCGATGACGTCGAATCGCACGTATCGGGCGGCGCTGCCGATTCCGATGGCGATATCGGAGATTCGCCGATGCAGCGGTTCGCAGTTCGACCCGTTCCTCGCGGAACGATTTCTCGCTGCGAATCCGCATGCGATGTTTGAGGCGGCGATTGAGGGTTCGCGCGGCGAGTGCGACATTGGCCGGATCGGCGCGTTGTTCTGCAACATGAACCGGGGTATGTCGGCGCCGGTTGCCAAGATCTCCACCGAGGGACCGATGTCGATGGAGTCGCACGCATGACGACGAAGATGTCGCGATACAGTTCCGTCGCCGTATTGTCCTCCAACGAGGAAATCGGCGGCGAAGCGCTTCCGACGTTCTCCGAAAAGGCCGACACGTGCATCCAGGACGGATGCCCGAATATCGTCGTGGATTGCGAGTCGGTTCCCAGCGTCGACAGCGCCGGGCTCGAATTCCTCCTGGATCTCCAGGATCGATGCGAGGAACTCCTCGGCGCCGTCAAGCTCTGCAACCTGGACGATACGCTCAAGACGGTGTTCCGAATTACGCGTTTGAAACGCCGATTCGAGATTTTCGACGATCTCGATTCGGCCGTCAGCAGTTTCGGCTGATTGAAAGTCGGCATTCTCAGCGGAGTGGTTTTCAGTGGCGGCGGCGACAGGCACCAAGAACAAGCTTCAGGTCGGCCAGATCCTCGTTGGGCGAGGACTGATCACCGAAGCGCAGATCGAGCAGGCGATCGCGGAACAGGCGGCGCGCGGTCACAAGCAACTGCTCGGCGAGGTGCTGATCGACCTGGGGTTCGTCACTGCCGACGAAGTGATGGAGGCGCTCGCCGAAGCCTACGGCGTTCCCTACGCCAAGCTGACGCCGCGCCTCGTCGACCCGCATGTCATGGATGTGCTGCCGCGCGAATACCGCGAAAAGCACTCGGTGATTCCTCTCTTCAAAGTGCGTAACACGCTGACCGTCGCAATGTGCGAGCCTTCGAACGTCTTCCTGATCGAAGAAATCGCGCGAATGACCGAGTGCACAGTGCAGGTCGTCGCCGTCACGGCGGCCGACATCCAGATGATCATCGGTCAGTACGTGAATTCCGCGAATGTCTTCGTCATCGACGACATTATCGAAGACGTGTCGGACAGCGCTTTCGAACTGATCGAATCGAAAGTGGACGACATCGCGAATCTCGAGGGCATGGCCGGCGACTCGCCGGTCATCAAGCTCGTGAATTTCTTCGTTTACACGGCGGTCAAGGAGGGCGCCAGCGACATTCACATCGAGCCCGACGAGACGCAGATGCGAATCCGGTTTCGAGTGGACGGCGTCTTATATGAAAAGAAGTCGCCGCCCGTTCAGATGATGGCGCCGATCGTTTCGCGCATCAAGATCATGGCCGGCCTGGACATCGCCGAGCGGCGGCTTCCGCAGGACGGCGGCATTCACGTATTGATGGACGGCAGACCGATCGACTTGCGCGTGTCGACGCTGCCGAATCTGTTCGGTGAAAAAGTCGTTATCCGCATCATCGATAACACGAAAGCGCTCGTTAACCTCGAGACGCTCGGCTTCTCGGTCGACATGCTCAAGCGGTTTCGACAGCGGCTTCTGAGTCCGCACGGCTTGATTCTGGTCACGGGGCCGACGGGCAGCGGTAAGAGCACCACGCTGTATGCGGCGCTGAGCGAGATCAACTCGCCGGAACGAAACGTCTGTACCGTCGAGGATCCGATCGAATACAACCTGCGCCAGATCAATCAGTTTCAGGTTAGCGACAAGATCGGCCTCACATTTCCCGTGGTTCTGCGCTCGCTGTTGCGCCAGGATCCGGACGTCATCATGGTGGGCGAAATCCGTGACAACGATACGGCGCGGACCGCCGTGCAGGCTGCGCTGACCGGCCACATGGTGCTCTCGACGCTGCATACCAACGACGCGGTGTCGGCCGTGACCCGGCTGCACAACATCGGCGTCGAGAGCTTTCTGATCAGTGCGTCGATCGACGCCGTTCTCGCCCAACGCCTGGTTCGAAAAGTCTGTCCCTACTGCAAGACGGAGACAGAGCCGTCGCCTGGGGCGAAACACGCATTGCACAAGGCGGGCATCGATACCGACAAAGTGATTTCGGGCGAAGGCTGCGCGCGATGTCACGGAACGGGGTATTCCGGGCGCATCGGCGTGTATGAGTTGTTTATTCCGACGGACGAGGTTCGGCAGGCCGTATCCGACGGGGCAACGCTTCAGGACCTGAGAACGCTGGCGAAGAAAATGGACTTCACGACGCTGTTCAAAGACGGTATGGAAAAAGTCAAATCCGGCATGACCACTGTCGAGGAGGTATTCCGTGTTTGTGCATCATAGACGATTTGACTCGCATGATTTCGGCGGGTCGCTGAGCTCGGCCGTTATGGACGGTCTCGCCGAACGCGCGTCGGGTCTTGACGCGTTACTGCGAATGTGCGTCGACGCCGGGGCGAGCGACTTGCTGCTCGTCGCAGGCGTCGTGCCCGCCATACTTGCGAGCGGGCGATGGCGATCGCTGCCGTGCCCGGCGCCGTCCGCTGACGAACTCCTCGGCTGGTTTCGCGATTCACTGTCGGCGGAGCAACTAAGCCGCCTTCAGGATCATCGCGATCTGGACTTCGGTCTCGGAACCGAAGACCTGGGTCGATTTCGAATCAACATGCACTATCAGCGGGGCGTACCGGCCGCGGCGATTCGCTCGATTCCGTCGAAGATCCCGCCCTTTGCCGACTTGCAGTTGCCGCCGCAAGTCCTGTCGTTTGCGGATTTCGCCAGCGGGCTCGTACTCGTGACGGGCGGCACGGGGCAGGGTAAGAGCACGACGCTCGCGGCCATGATTGATCATGTCAATCAGACGCGCTGTGCCCATATCATCACGGTCGAGGATCCGCTCGAATTCGATTTCAGGAACGACAAGTCGATCATCGAGCAGCGCCAGATCGGCGACGACAGCCCGTCGTTCGCCTCGGCCCTGCGGCATGTCTTGCGGCAACGGCCGGATGTCATCCTGATCGGCGAGATGCGCGATCTTGAGACGATTTCCACGGCGCTGACGGCCGCCGAGACCGGGCACCTCGTGCTCGCGACGCTGCATACGTCCAGCGCCGTGCAGACAGTCGCCCGCATCATCGATGTCTTTCCGCCGACGCAGCAGTCACAGGTGCGAACTCAGCTCGCGGCATCGCTTCGTGCCATCGTCTGCCAGCGTCTTCTGAAGGACCAGCTGAGTGACGGACTTGTTCCGGCCGTGGAAGTGATGCTGGCGACGACGGCGATCCGCCGGAATATCCGGGAGAACGAGTCGCACCTCGTCAATTCTTCGATCGAAACGGGTCGCCGGCTCGGGATGCAGACAATGGATCAGTCGCTCGTGGAGCTGGTGCAGGCGGGGCGAATCGGCGTGGAGGACGCGATCGCCGCGGCCGGCGATGGCGCGCGAATGCGCACGATGCTGGGCGTCGGCTCGGAATAGGTCCGGAGGAGCGAAGAGATCATGGCGGTATTCGACTACGTTGCGAAAAATGACGCGGGGCAGGTCGTCGAGGGCAAAGTCACGGCGGCCGATCGCGCCGAGGCGGCCCGGATCATCCGGCAGGAAGGTAACTTCGTCGTCAAGCTCCAGGCTTCGGGCGGCAAGTCGACTGCAAAGGCGCCGGGCGTTCAAATCGGGCGCCTCGGTCGTGAACGCTATCGCCCCGATGACCTGATCTTCTTCACGAATCAGATGGCCGTCATGGTCGAGACGGGCGTCTCTCTATCCGAGGCCCTCGAGGCGTGCGCTCATGAAGGCAATTCGCCGCGATTCGCGCGGGCGCTGAACGGAGTCATCGCCAAAGTGCAGGCCGGTAAGGAACTGTCCGGCGCCATGGCGGAGTATCCGACCGTCTTCCCGAGCCTGTACATCAGCCTCGTTCGCGCGTCGGAGGCGTCCGGGCAACTTGGGCCGATCATGAAGCGGCTCGCGGAGCATCTGGATCGACAGCGATCGCTGATGAAGAAAATCAAGGGCGCCGTAACGTATCCCATCGTCATGGTCGTCTTCGCGCTCGGCACGACGATCTTCCTCGTGACTTACGTCTTGCCGAAATTCGCCGACATCTACAAGGGGCGCGAAGACGCGCTGCCGACGCTGACCAAGGTTCTGTTGGGTTTCAGCGGATGGGTCGGCAGCTACGGCATCTACGTTGGTGCGCTGCTAGTCGCCGCCGGGATCGGCGCATTTTTCTATCTAAGAACCCCCAACGGCAAGGTCTTTGCGGATCGACTGAAGCTCTCATTACCGCTTCTCGGGCCGCTTTATCACAAGACGTATCTCGCCAGAAGCCTGCGGACGCTCGGTACCATGATTCAGTCGGGTGTGTCGATGCTCGAAGGCGTTCGACTGACGACCAAAGTATGCGACAGCATCCAGTACGAGAATCTCTGGAAGAACGTCAACGAGCGGATCGAGGCGGGGCGGCAGATTTCCGAAGCGCTGGAGTGTAACAAGCAGATACCGCGTTCAATTCTCAAGATGCTCAGCGCCGGTGAAAAGAGCGGACAACTCGGCACTGTCATGGGGCGAGTCGCGTCTTTCTGCGAGGACGAACTGAATACGTCGATCAAGACGATCACGGGTCTCATCGAACCGGCGATCGTCGCGTTTCTGGGCGTCGTTGTCGGTGGGCTCGTGCTCGCGATGCTGCTGCCGATCTTCACGATCTCGAAGGCCATACATTAAAGAGCATTCGGGGGCGGCGGGCTGGCGCCAGCGAACAGCGCACGAAAAAGGGCCGACGCGAACGTCGGCCCTTCTGATCAAATCTTGCAGCCCATTGCTTGAATGACGCAGTCTAGTCGTCTTCGGCATCGCTCGGTGGCTTCGGCCGATCTTCGCCGCCTCGGAAGCGCCCCGGACCATCGCGGCCGTCCCGATCGCCCCGTCCGCCGCGAGGGCCGCGCCGGCCGTTCGCACGCTCCAGCATTGATTCCGCTTCCTTTTTCTGGTCTTCCGTCAGGACGGCCATGACGTCGTCATATAGCTTCTTGCCGGCCGCGTCGTCCACTGCGCCTCGACGCGGTCGTCGCGCGGGCTTTTCCGCCTTGTCGGGCTTGCCTGCGTCGCCGTCCTCCGGCTTGTCGCCCTTCACTTTCGGCTTGGCTCGCTCGTTTTCACGAAAATCCTTGAACAGCTTTTCGATGGTGGATTCCTGCTCTGGCGTCAGGCCCTTCACTCGGGAAACGACGCGCTGGAGCATTCGCGGATCATATTTGGGGTTTCCGCGGCGACCGCGAGCATCCATGACATCGGCCCAGATGTCCTCGAACGGCTTCTTCTGGTCGTCGTTCAGTTTTGCGAGAATGTCGTCATGCAGCTTTGCTTCCGCCGTCTGAATCTGCTCGCGGGCCGGTCCCATCCGCTCATTGCGGGCTTCGCGGGCGGCTCGCATCCGGTCGCGGCATTCGGCCATCAGCTGCGTATCGTCATCCTCTCGTGCGCGGCGCATGTCTTCGCGGATCGACTCCATCTCCGCGACTTCTTCCGGCGTGGGCCGAAATCCGTCGCGAACCTCCTTGATTTTGGCTTCGTGCGCCTTCAGCAGTGACTCGATTTCAGTCCGCTGTGCGTCGTCGAGACTCAGCGCCTTTTCGAGCTTCGCGAGCTGTGCGGCGGCGCCGCGGCCTCGTCGTCCGCCGCGACCCGCACGATCGAGGCCGCCGTCGACGTCCGGGCGTCCGGGGCGAGCGCCTGGTCCGTCGTTGTTCTTGGGGCCGGGCTGGGCCGACGCCGGCATCGTGCAGATTCCTGCAAGGATCAGGCAGCAGCCAAACAGAATCCGATGCGATTTCATGGTTGTGTCTCCAGTTGGAAAACGCTGAACTCAATTCTCGTATTGGTCATGGATGACCCATCGCGGCGCGCCGACAAACTCTGTGGCGCGCACATAGAGCCAAACGACGCCGATTCGGCCATATTGCGAAAACGCCCCGCGCCTTGTGGGACGCCGGACCCGTCCTAGAATACCGCCGACTGTTGACATACGGAACCCGCGGTCGAGTCGAGATTTATGTATTTCATTGTCATCATGGCATTTGCGCTTGTCTTGAGCGACAAGCTGCCGGTCGAAACGGCCTTGATTCTGAGGGCCGACGACGCCGCGACCCGCTGGATCACGATCGGCATCGTCCTGCTGCAGATTCCTATCATGGCGCTGTTGGCCGGAATCGGAGCGGCCCGGACTCAGTATCGGCTTAACGGGACGGCCGAGGGGCAAGACGATGCGGCGGATGAGCTTTCCTGGTTCCAACAGATCGAGTTGTTTGTCATCGCCGCGATGCTCGTGTTCGTGATGGTCTGTACGGCATGGCCCACGATCGTTCGAATGACATGGCACTTGGACGCGTATCCGCTCGCTGCCGAAGCCGTGATGCTGGCGCCGACGGGCATCGCGCTGCTGGCCGGCTGGGCGATGCAGTATCGGGCGGAACTGAGGCTCCGCCTGGAGGCCCTGGAACTTCCGCCGGATGAGAGGGGTGTCGAGGAACGCCGATCGAAGCAATCCGAAGGCGTTGCGGCCATCCAGGCGTCACTGCGCCGACCCGACTCGCGCGCGACGGGCATCGTTGCGTATCTTGTAGACAAAGTACGGCATCACATCCTCTTCCTCGCGATTCCGATGTGCATCATCGTCGTCGCAAAACACCTGATCGATCGATACAGCGATGCCGATGCGACGTGGTTGATCAAGTTGCCGCGCGACCAGACGGCGCGGATGCTCATCCTTCAGACGGCGCTGGGGACTGTGTCGTTTATTGTCCTCGCATTGGCCCCTGTCATGCTCCGCTATATCTGGGCGACGGAACCTCTGCCCGACGGACCTTTGCGCAAGCGATTCGAACGTACGTGCGAGCGCATCGGTCTGCGATATCGCGAGATCCTGCTGTGGCATACGCACGGAATGGCCGTCAACGCGGCGGTGATGGGCTTCGTTGCGCCGCTTCGCTATATCATGGTGTCCGATGCGTTGCTGGAGACGATGGACGACGAGGAGATCGAGGCCGTCTTCGGTCACGAAGCCGGTCACGTTCGTCATTGGCATCTGCCGTTCTTCGGCGTGTTCGCGATCGTATCGATGTACGTCGCCGGCGGGGCGACGATTCTCGCGACGATGTTCTACCAATGGAAGAACTGGCCCGTCGATCCCGGTGCGCTGCAACTCGTCGGGTTGGTTTCCTTGTTGGGGATGTGGCTGTTCGGATTCAGTTGGCTGTCGCGTAAGTTCGAGCGGCAGGCGGACCTTTACGGCGTTCGCTGCGTCACGCCGGACATCAAGTCCTGCACGCAGCGCTGCCCCGTTCACGGCGAACAGCGACGGGCCGGTTTGTGCGTGACGGCCGTGCATCTGTTTGGCAACACGTTAGGCCGCATTGCGGATTTGAACGGCATACCGCGCGAGGCGCCGAGTTGGCGACACGGCAGCATCCAGTCGCGCTGCGAACTTCTGGAGCAATTTGCAGGCGACGCCGAAGCGTTGGCCGGATTCGATCGTTACGTCTTTGGGATCAAGTGGGCTCTGATGATCTGCGGGCTCATCGGGACGATCGTGGCGGCGTGGCTTTACTACGATCCGCTGATGAGACTGTTCGGTCTGAGGTGAGCGGTTTGCTCGCCATTGCGTCGAGTATGCAGTGCGCGAACAGCGCATGTCCGGCCGCGTTGAAATGCAGATCACCCGGCAAGTAAAGCCGCTCTCCGCGATTGACTGCCGCCTTGAAGTCGGCCGTCGGATCGACGACCTGGATGCCGGCCGCGACACAGCAGTCGGCCAGCATCTTCATCGGTGCGCCAAGATCGAAGTCACTTGATTCATACGTTGTGTATGCGATGGACTTTTCGAGTTCCTTCTGATCAATCGCCTGGATGCAGGGAATCAATGCGACGAGCATGTCGGCGCCATCGTCTGACAAGGCGTCACGAATCGCTCGCAGCTGCTCGCATGTGCGAACGCGGCTGCGCCGGACGACATCAGGCGCAGCGATCAGCGCCGGCCGCAGGTTGTCGTCGAGCATTTCGAAGCCCGCCAGATCTTCCTTGAGTCCGATTGTGACGGCAAGTCGCGATAGCGATTTGTTGGTGTTGATCGTCTGTTGGAGAAGCAGATAGAGGCGAGAGTGTGCATGCAGCCATTGCTTGATCGAGCGGGACATTGGGGCCGCCGCCGCGCCGTCGGATTCGACTGAACGGGCTGTTTGCCGAGCCGAGTCCGTCGATGTCGCGACGATGCCATCTGAACGGATGTCGTTCTGGCAGATGGACACGATCACGAGGTCCGGCTGATAGGCGCGGCCGATGCGTCGATAGAACGCAAGTGATTTCGCCAAATCGTAGCCCGGGACGCCCAGGTTGATCACGTCCGCATCGGGCAGAGTTGCGCCGATCACCTCCGGAAAGGCCTCGCCCGTAGAGACGCCGTGGCCCCATGCGAATGAATCGCCCAGCACCATGATTCGACGGCGGCCGATTTCTCGTTCGACGGATTGCTCGGGACCTCGAATGCCGGCGGAATTCGTCGCGAAGATCGCGCCATACGGCGGATACTCGACTGTCACATTCGCCCGCGGGACGTACCCCAATTCCGCGTCACGTTGCAGCGCCTTCTCGAAGTCGAATGAATGAATGACGCGATCGCCGGCGGGGGGCGTCCAGACAAGTCTCAGGATGCCTTCGACGAGTCCAAGCCCGACGATCGAGGCCCCGATCATCACGCATGCGGCGAATATCGCCCGGCGCGAACGCGTCCGACTGGCCCGCTTCGGTTTGTGACTTTCTTTGGCCAAATGTTCGACTACCGATGAGACGGTTACGTTGGCGCGCAACGATAGCGCGTCCGATTGAATATCGGCTCGCGCGGACGCCCATGATGATCGCGTATTCGTGTGCGATTGGACGGATTATCCGGCCACGTCGATCTGGCCGCCGACGCTGCCGCCGGCATCGATGCTCGTCGTCTGTTGATAGCTCACGGATTGGCTCGAAATGGACGCCGTCGAAGTGACGGACTGCGAGTATTCGAGCGATTGCGAGTCGAACTGCAGAAACTGCGTGCTCTGCGACTGCTTCTGCAGTGCGGCCATCAGTGCAAGCCCGACGAGCGCCATGAACGGGTTGGACTTGTTCTTCTCGTCGTCGTCCGAAATCAACGCCGACAGCAGCATCATCATGCCAAATTGGCCGGCCGCCTGCGGCTGGGTGCGCTGGCTGGCGATCGAGATGGACGTTTGCGACTGGCTGACGCGAGAGTTCTGGACAATCTGGTTTGTCGTGTTTCCCGTCGTCGCTTCGGGGATCGTCCCGTCTCCGCGCAGCGGCTGTGACGTCGACAAGGATGTCGCCTGCGTGCTCGGCAGGCCGCAACCGCCGACGGGTGAAATGCCGGATGAAATGTCGCCCATGTCGCGTCCCTCCAGAAGCGCTGTGTGTACGCACAGAGGGGCAAATCACGATCCGTACGACGCGACATACTGCAGAGGCGGTCGACGCGGGCGATAATGAACCGCGTGTTGGTATTGCGCCGCGAATTCGGACAGGCGGCGGACCTGCGTAGACGCCCGCAGGCCGCCGATTCGGTTTGTTCGGCGGTGTTGATCTTAGGCAACATCGATGTTGCTCGCAGTCAACGTATGATGTCGAGAATCAACGTCCCGTGTGCATGGATCGAGCCAGCGCGCCGAGTGTGACGGGCGGATCGAAGCGTACGCCGACATGTGCCGGTTTGGGAGGCGACGCGATCGGCCGTTTGACGGCGGGCGCCGCGGCCTTTGCCGGCGTGGCCTCGGCTTCCGTCTGTTCCGCCTCGGCAAACAGGTTGTGCGTCTTCAATTCGCGCCGCGTGACGACATGGAGCGCGACCGTGAGCCCAAGAACGGTGAACATCAGCTCCAGGTATTCTTCGTTATGAAACGCGCCGTGAACGCAGAAGGCCATCAGGCTCAGCATCAGCGCGCGGGCGACGTAGTACGGCCAGGCCATGTCGGGCGGAAGACGGCGGGCCTTGCGCATGAATCGCCAAAGGCTCGCCATTGACCCGAAAATGAGCGTGAGCCAGATCGGATGTCCCATTAACCCCAGCTCGCTCATGTTCGACAGATAGATGTTGTGTGCGGCCTTCTTGCCGCCGAAGACGGCGTCCTTGGCCTCTTCGAAGTTGCCGAAGCCGACGCCGATGATCGGATTCTGCTCGACGAGGGTCCGAGCGATCGTCCACGTGAAGAATCGAGAGCTGGCTGACTTGTCCTCGCGATAGCCCATGATGGACTCGACACGGTCGACGATTTCGGGACCGACCATGATTGAGACTGCCGCCACGACAAGACTCGTTGTCACGAGGGCGCGAAACCGATAGCGACTGCCCCATGCCATCATGAGCACAACCACGCCGAAGGCCGCGAAGCCGGCACGCGATCTGGAGCCGATGATGCCGATGCAGATCAACGCCGTGCAGGCGAGGATCACGGGGCGCCATCGGGTATTCCGAATGAGCTGCGCCGTGTAGAACACCAGCGGCAGCGACATCACGCTCATAAGTGCGAAAAGGTTATTGTCGTATGTTTTTCCGTACACCTGGTGTGGACCGATCAGCAGCACCTTGACGCCGCCCTTGATCGCCCAAAACGCTGCCGAGAATCCGACGACGATAAACAGCGTCTTCAGTCGCGGATAGTCCGTGACCAGGCCTGTCAGTAGCGCCGTGACGAGGAAGATCTTGCAGAGACTCTTGAACTGGTACGACGATGTGATCGGCGGATAGTCGACGAGCTGTCGTGTGATCGCGATGTAGACGACGAGCGCCGCGAAAATCGCGAGGATCCAGTGCGGCGCCAGAATCGGGCTTCTGTCGATTCTCGTAATGAGTCGCTTCAGTGTGCCTGTTTGGCTGTCGCGCTCGGCAACCAGATTTCGCCTCTGCGCCCCGAATGCGATCGTACCGACGACCAGCGGGATGCCGACGATCAACGCGTCCTGGAAATCGCCGCGCCAACAGAGGATTTTGGGCTGCAAGATCGAAACGACGTAGTACAGACACAGCCCGAAGAACGGGCGATAGAAAACGATCGGCAGCGCCATGAACAGAATCGACGCATATAGGATGAAGCGCATTGACATCCTCGCGGTGTCCTCTTCGAGCCGTCTCAAACCAGTGCCACAGGCCTGACAGGCCATGTGCGTCCACGGGAGATCACGCAGTCGTCGCCGTCGCTGCGCGGACTGCGCCATTTGGCGATCAAGCCCGTATCGATTCAGGCGCGTTGTTGACGAGCGGTTCGACGTCTGCGCTCCCGCGCGCAGGATCCGTTGAAACCGGATTCGCCTGTCCTTTAGATCGGCAAATCCTTCTGGTTATTAGACTTTCGAATTTATCGGCGGAATCCGACCAGCCGAAGGCTGTGATTGCGTGTTGTCGCGCACTTGCCGCAAGTCTTGCGCATTCGGCCGTATTGTGCGCCAGCAAATCGAATGCAGCAGCGAATGACCTCGCTGCGTTGTCGGCGACAAGACGACCGCAGCGGCCGTGGTCGAGGATTTCAGCACTGGCGTTTCGAATCCGCCGTTCGTCGGCCTGCAACGCGATCGAGGGCAGTCCGCAGGCCATTGCCTCGATCAGCGACAGACCAAGCGATTCGGACACAGACGGGAAAGCAAAGGCGTCTGCGGCGTGCAGGAGGGGCCGCACGTCAGGTAGATCGCGCAGGAATTGCACGCGACGCGCCGTCGTTGCCGCGGCGGTCGTCTGATGGCAATCGGCGTCGAGGCAATGAGTAATTTTCTCCAGCCGCGGTCGTTCGGCGCCGTCTCCGGCCAGGAGCAGGCGGATTCGTCGATCCCCGCACTCGGGAATAGAACGGATCAGCGTCTCGAGGTTTTTCTCCGGCGACATTCGGCCGGTCCACGCAATCGCGAAATCGGCGTCGGCGATCGCGAATCGCAGGCGGGCGGCTTGTCGTTCGTCACGTGTCGGGGGGCGGAACACTTCGGTGTCGACGGCGCCCCGAAGGGCATGGCACTTGTCGGGCGAAATTCCATGGGCATCAACGACGCGATTCCGAGTGGATTCGCTGTCGAAGATGCAGGCATCGGCCCGCTCAAAAGCGTGACGTTCATTACGGCGTTTCAGCGAGCGATCGAGCGCGAATGTGGGGACAGAGAGGATGTTGCGGATGGCGAAGGTGTGCTGTCGCGCACGAGCCGCGTCGGCGTTGTCGTGCAGCAACGTCGTGCCGCCGCAGACAAAGAAGATCGGCGTCGAGTGTTGCGGGTTTCCAGATTCGGCGATTGATCCCGCCGACGTTCTTGTGCGGGATCCATGTAGTGCGATGACGGCTTCCGGTTGACATGTGATGATTGCATCGCAATCGAGAGCGATTTGGGAAACAGCATCGCGTGCGGCGCGGAGTCGTTCCCTCGCCTGCAGCGACCAGTGCACGGGATGCCGCCTTACGACGTCCAGGAGTTGAATCGGGAACCCGTCGATGATGCCGTTGACGCAGTCCGTCTTGTCACGCGCGACGGCGAATTCGATTTCGTGCCCGCGCCGGCGCAATTGTCTCGCGAAATTCAAGGCGCGTATGGACAGTCCGCAGGAGACGCTCCGAAACGTCGGCATGTGCCACAGCAGCTTCACTTGACGACGGTCCTGGTTGTTGCACGCGATGAACGACGCTGTCGAATGATAGAATCGATTAACGCGGCATATCGCTCTGCCAGCTGATCACGGCGGAAAGTCGCCACGACGTTCTCGTCGAAGCCGCGCGGCTCGAAACCCGATCGCCACGCGTCGTACGCCGTTTCGATGCGATCCGCAAGTTCGTCGGCGTTGTCGTGATACGCGATCCCGTCGCAGCCAGCCGACTGCAGAATCGAATCGACGCTCGAGCCGCGATGTGCGAGGGCGACGATCACTCGACCGAATGCGAGGTATTCGAAGAGTTTCGCCGGTATGCAGTTGCGACCCGCCGGAACCGTCGGCGTCATCAGGAAGAGCGCGTTCGCGCGGACCATTTCCGTGAGTGCATCGGCGTGCCGACTGTATCCCGCGCGCTGAACGAATTCTGAATCCGCGTCGATGAAGTGCTCAGCCTGTTGACGGGATACGCTGCCGACGAGTCGCAGCCGGATTCGTGCATCCGGGCGGCGGGCTCGAATAACACGGCAGGCATTGAGCAGGGGGCCGACCGACTGCGAGTGATAGAACGCGCCGACATGTGATATGACAAATGCGTCCATGCGCGGCACGCTCATTGCGGCAGGTCGATCCGATTCGTCAAAGCCGTTCGTGATGCACATGGTGCGCGATGCGGCGCCGGCGTACTTATCGGTGAGCAGCGCGGCGTAGTCCGGGCACGTTGTAACAATCGAATCCGCACGGTCGAAGATATCTCGCTCCAGGGTATTCCAGAATTGATCGGCCGCGGCATTGCGCGGTGCGTATGCGAAGTTGTCCACGATTGGATCGCGCAGGTCGGCGATCCAGGGCAGTTTCAGCGTTCGCTGCAATTCGATCCCGACGCGCTGACAGCTGTGAGGCGGCGACGTCGTGATGACAGCGTCAAAGCCGTGAATGCCGTGAAGGCGCCGTGCCGCGCGGATTGCGCTGCCGATCCACCATTGTTCGGGTTCCGGCATGGCCCAACGATCCGCAGTCGACTGCAATCGCCAATACACGCGCTGTTCCACGGCCGAAGCGGCGCGTGTGAGCGGGCCGCGATTCCATCTCGGTACGAGTCGGTTTGCGAGCCCGCCGGGATCGAATCCGCAAACGCGATGGACTCGAATGCGAGGCTCTGTCTCGATTTCGGACATCAATGTGTCGTCGAGCAGTGGGTAGTGCGAGTGTCCACAGGTCAGGACGTGGACTTTCGCACTGGAATTTGGCAGGTATTTGGCCAGCTTCAGGGCGCGCTGAACGCCGCTGCCCGCGATCGGCGGGAAGTGATAGGCAACCAGCAATACGCGATAGTCAGGCATTCGGGGCACGACTTTGCGGGAGATGGCCGATCATCGCCTGTCGTCGATTCGCCCCACGAGGGCGACATCAAATCAAGTGCGTTCGCACGAATTCCCGAACGCGCCAAGGCACTTTCGACCGTTGTGTCGGCATGATCAGCGCCGACAGCTTGCGTCGGATCAGCCAGCGGGCATTCGCACGCTTCGGCCGCAGAGAGGCGAACGCCGGCAGTCCAATCCGTCGGAGCGCCGACAGCGTCTGCTTCATTACGTGTTCTATCGACGGTCGCCAGCCGCATTCATCATACAGACAGGGCGTGTTGAAGGGATTCCAGATGGTTTCGTATCGTTGCCGGTTCGTGATCCGCATCGGCGTCCATGTCGCCTCGGGACCAGGGCCCCACACGTAGTGCGGGCAGTCGCAGAGACTCGCGAGATGGAGTCCTCCTGTCGAGGCGCCGATCGCGAGCCGGGCGCGGGAGAGGGTGGAAATGGCGGCATTCAGCGGAGGGTTGCAGCGAACGACGTTCAGCCCGCAGGTTTGAAGTCGGTATTCCAGGTTTTCCCACCAATCGTCGGGTTGGTTGCGTTCGACGGCGACGTCTCGCCGTCGTGTGACGAGCGCCACATCGATGTCGATGGGCCCCGCTCGATGCATGGATACGATCGATTGTTCCGGCGGGCTCGTAGGCCACATGGCTGAGTCCATGGTCGGCATGAGCACTTCTCCGGACGACTCGAATCCTGCGTGGCGACAGGCGCTTCGCGTGAACCTCTCAAGCCATGTCGCTAGGAGATTCTGATCGATGCGCGCGCCGCGCTGGTCAATGCGATGATCGTCGCACGCGTCGCCGGGCAGACCCAGTGGCCGGCACGGGCAAAAGCGTATGCGCTTGGGCATCGCGCGGAACAAATCGCCGTAGAGCGAGCGTCGATCGGGCGATCCGACGATCGTCATTTCGCCGTATGACGTCGAGCACGCGATGCGCCGAACGCGTCCCTGCCAGTTCATCAACTCCCAGCCGAACTCGCCTGGATAGGGTGCGACGATGAGATGTGGACGCATTGTCGCTGTCATGGCTTCAGTACGGGCGGCGCTCCGAGTGTGTTCGCCGGCCAATCCTCGACAAGTTTCTCGAAGTCCGTCTGCGATGGGCAAACGGCCGGCTTACGACTCAGCTCAAACGGATCCACGATTCCGATGTTCATGCGACGGCGCATGTCGACCGCGGCCAGATGGCCCGTTGCTTCCGCCATCGAGCGTGTCTTGTCGTTGTAGTGCGGTTTGAGTCCGAACGGGTACGCCAATGTGATCGGCGCGCGGCCGGTCCATTCGAGAAGCTTGCGCGAGGCAGCGCCGATTTCGACGAGCTGTTGATGATCTGTGATCGTTGACAGGACGGGATGCGTATCCGTGTGATTGCCGAACTCCACAAACTGCGGATCCGCCTTCGCGATTTCTTCAGGCTCGATGTAGGGGCGAAGTTTCGCAGCAAGCGTCCGCGAGTTCGCGCCAATGTGCTTCATCACTTCTTCGAGAATATCCGGTACGTCAACTCGGAAATGCCGTCGCACGAAGCCCTCGAGATCGTGTTTGTCGTCCGGAATTTCCCAACCCTCCGCTCTGAGGGCGTCCCAGACGCGATCCGACTGATCCTGTGACACGAGCCAGGACAGCTTGTGCTGCCAGATGAGCCCTGTGTTACCCACAACGCTTGTCACTGGGAAAATGGTCAGGGGCACGCGCCGCCGAAAACAGATCGGAGCCGCGCACGTGAGTGAATCCGCATAACCGTCGTCCAGAGTAATGACGACAGCCCGGCGCGGCTGTTCACCGTTTCGGAGCATGGCAACGAGTTCTGACAGGGAGATAACATGGAAATTGTCCGCCAGGTACTCGACTTCGCGTTCGAATGCGGCCGGCGAGTGACGCAGTCCGAGTCCGTTCGAGAAGACGCTCCGGTCCCTCGAAATACTATGATAAGTCAGGATCGTGATGCAGCGTTCGTTGTGCTTGCGTCGAAGGGTGCGAACGAGCCGGCCGGTCCACGCGTCAAACTTCGTGTTGGAGAACAAGGAACTCATTGAGCGGCAATCTCCCTGGCGGCGACGGGGCAGATTTGTGAAAGTCGTTCGGCCAGCAGTCGCGCCTGGGCCCGTCTCGTGTGCGGTTCCAGCGTCGCCGCGGATCGATCGAGCCGAAGATCGCTCACGCGCCATCGACCGTACAGCGTTGCAATTGCGGACTGGATGGCCTGTGTATCATCCGGGTCGCACAGGCTGACGCCGTCAAACTCCCGCAGAACGCCCGCGGCGGCGCCATGCAATGGCACTGCGGCAAGAATCGGACGTCCGCTGCCGAGGCATTCGTAGATCTTGGCAGTCGTGTCCTTTTCGCTGCCCGGCAGATTCGGCAGAAGGACGACATTGACTGTCGCATTCGCCAGGGCGCGGCATGTCGTTGAGTGCGGAAGCAGTCCGCGATAGCGGATGGCGTCGGGCCGCCGCCGAATCAGGTCATCGACGTGAGGTCCAGGACGCCCCACGAATTCAAGCGAGGCGAATTCTGCCGCCTCGGGAGTCGTTTCCAGAAACGAACAGAACGCCTCGATGAGCTTGACGGGGCTACGCGTCTGGTAGAGTGAGCCTGCGTATAGAAGAGTGAAACGGCGCTGCGATGCCGTTGGAGTGTCTGGCGTTGTGCCGATCGCGAAGTCGCCCGGATCAAATCCATTCGGGATCGTCACGAACTTCTCCGGCAATTCCTGCGCGTACCGCGCTCGAAATCGATCGGTCATGTGATCATTGACGCTGATTACGCAGGACGCATGACGCACGACAGCGCGTTCCGCGCGCCGCGTCGCGCTTCGGCCCCAGCGGCTCGTCCACTGTTTCCAGTGAATGTACTCGACCCACGGATCGCGAAAATCGGCCAGCCATGGGACACGGAGCACCCGTTTCACTGCGAGTCCGATCAGATGATCGCTGAACGGCATTCCGCTGGAGAACACTGCCTGAAATCGGTGTATTTTGTGAAGCTTCCGGGCCAGGCGAACTATCGTCGGCAATCGCCAGATCCCGCGATCCGGAAACGCGAGGCGATCGTGCAGGCGTTCCAACCGCCATTTCAGCCCTTCCTGCCAGCGCTTTGCCGGCACGCCGACAACGCGTGTGCATTTCCCGAGCCGCTCACCGAGCGACCGGCTGACGTGCGACGGCCAGTGATCGAGCGATGCATTCAAACGATGTACCATCAAACCCGCAGGAAGATCGTCGAGACTCTCTCGATCGACGGCGCGTCGCGCGTCGTGACTGTTCTGCACGTCGGAGCGCATCGCCCCCGTGATGATGACGGGTTCCCAGCCGAAGTCCCGCAGGTATTTGGCGAATTTCCGGATTCGAATCGCACCGACGGAGGCCACGGGCGGAAACCGACTGGCAATGACGAGGACCGGGCGGCGTTCGCGCTGCGTCGATTCGATGGGCGGGGGGGCGACATCAGCCTCATTGGGAACAGAATACCCGATGCCTAAACCGGATTCAGTTGACGCCGGGCGATCATTCATGCCCGCATCGATGCGAGAATGGGTTGCGAATGTCGTCACTCTGCCGCCTCCACACGTTGTTACCGCGCGCAAGGATCGCGCGGATCAACGTCTCAATAACTTATCGAGCGTGTACCGGTCCGACTGGAGAATTCGCGGGGCAAATCCGGCACGGCTTGGGACATGAATCGCGCAAGAACTGCGCGTTCGTTCGCTCATGATGCTAAATGAGCTATCTGTATGTGATCGTCGGATTGTCGACGTACAGAATCGGAAAGGCGAAACGCGGTTACTCTCCGATACGGACGTCTGCGAGTGTCGGCAATCCAAAGACGGAATCGAGCACATTCGATTCCGATTGCGTTGGCGTATTCGCCATACGCGCCGGCAATACGACGGGTTCGTTACCGAGAACGACACGCTCGAAAATGTCGAGTTCGGCGTCCCAGTCATGATTGGCCGCAACCCACTCGAGCGCTTCTGACGCCAGCCGCCTGCAGAGATCGTCATTCTGGAGGATTCGCGCCACGGACGCGGCGAATTCCTCGGGCGTATCGCCGACAAGCAGTTGCTTCTGTGCCTCGACGTTCAGACAGTCCGCCGCCGATGCCGTTGCGACGACCGGGCGACCGGCCGCCATGGCTTCGATCATCTTGTTTGGCAGACCTCGCGCGACGCGCAGCGGTGCAACAACAAGCCGGCATCGATCGAGGTGCGTTCGCATGTCGCGCACCCCGCCTGTGACGCTGATTCCGGGGCGGCGGCCGAGTCGGCGGACGCGCCGCGTTGGCGATCGACCGATGATGACGAACTGTGCGTCCATGTTTTGTGCATGTATGAGCGGCCAGACGCTGTTGGCGAACCAGCAAACGGCATCGACGTTGGGCTTGTAGTTCATTGTGCCGAGAAACCCGACGACGGGGCCGCAAGCGGCTGCGTCACTCACAGTTTCGACCCGGTTCACGCCGTTGCTGATGACGTGCACATTGGGATCGCGCTGAAAGGCGTCGATGAGGCGTCGCTCGCGCTGCGTGATCACGATTGTCTCGTCAAAGTCGTTCTGTATCCGTTGCTCGTAAGTCGCGAGGCGTCGCGCTTCGGTGCCATACAATCGAGAAAACGGAAACCGGGCCGATCGAGCGTAGTCGCTCCATTTCTCGCTATCGATATCACAGAGATCGAGAATCTTCCGCTTCGCCGGAACAAGATCCGCATACGGCGCCATGATCGAGGAGAAACAGACGACAATATCAAAGTGCTGACGTTCGGCCCAACGCGAGATCTGTCGCGCGAGGATTGGATTGGCATAGGCGCCGTGCGTCAGCGTTCCGCCGCGAAGCCATGCCGCACCTGCTCGAATCACGGCCGAGCGTTTCTGCCACGGAATGGCGAGAACATCGCGGCACCATCGACGGAGCTTCGATACCCGCGCCGCGTCGGACGCCGTTTCCGTGAATGTCGCACAATAGACGTCGTGTCGAAGGGCGAGGCGGTCAATCTGATGAAACGTGCGGATTCGATCGCCCTTGTCCGGCGGGTAGGGGACCCGATTCGTCAAATACAGGATCTTCCGACGCTTCAGTTCCGCCACAGTCCTCCCCTTTCTTCAACCGGGAAGCGATTTCGCCAGCCACCCGCCCAACGGACGCGTGATTGCCAGCGGAAGTCCGCGCCAGACGCGCCTGGCCACGGCCCACTTCGCGGAGCCGGGCGATAGATCGGGCGCCCTTGCGCCCGGCGCTACGTAGCGCTGGTATTGGAGAATTGTCGGCTCGAAACCGCAGTGTCTTTTGAAGTCGGACGCGCCTTTGTTTTCGCGGCGCGATCTGCCGAAATCGAATTCACAAAAGCCGCGTTCCACGCCCCATTCCATGCACTTCAAGTAGATGAAATGGCTGAGACCGTAGATTCTTGCGCGTTCGTCCAGCCCCAGGAAGTAGGGCATCAGCGTTCTGCGATGGAGAAACGTCAACAGACCGCCGATAGCGTGGCCGTCATGCCGCACGACTTGCACGAGCAAGCGATCGCCCAGAACGCTTCGAAGCGCTTCGAAGAACTGAAGCGGATAATTAGGCGACGCCAGGCGTCGCATCGACCTCGAATAAAGTCGCCAGACCACCTCCAGATCGTTTGCGTCGAATGTCGTCTCGAGCGAGAACTTGCCGGCGGCCTGTCGCGCCGCAGCGCGGGCCTTGCGAGGGAGGAATTCCGCCACCTTGTCCGTTGTCGCGGGTAGTTCCCTGCGATATGTCGCATGGGACTCGATGATCGGCTCGCCGGGCAGTGCGGCCACAGTCGATCTCAGGTCGATGCTGCGGGCGCCGATCCGGTCGGCAACGTCGATCGCCGCCCGATAGAGGGCATCCGCTGCAGACGTGTCATCCGCGATAATTCCGCCGTACGTCGCGTACGGCATGCTGACGAGCATCCGAGACGCCACGACGCTGCGGACATCGAACATCGGCAGGACGCCGACGATTTTCTCGCCGCGCCGAGCGATGAGGTACTGCGGTTGATGGCCAAATGCACGTGCGACCGCCTGTTTCCATTCGAGTTCGTGGAAGAGCGTGGCGTCTGGATGGGCCGCGACGTATGCCGACCAGGGCAGGGCGTCGGCGTCGGAATTGAAATGAGAGACTCCAATCGGCGCGACATTCGGCGCTGCATCACGCAATTGCAGACCGTCGCGATTCCCCGGTTCGCGAATCAGGCTACTCGTCGTCCTCGGCCAGGTCTTCGTATTCGTAGCGAGCCCCTTTGGTGCGACAATCCGATGCAATGCAGCCGAGCACGTTCAAGTGGTTCGATTGCAGCCAGTGCAATGACTGCCGGACAAGGTGCGACGCCGTCTTGTTCATTCGAACGACGAGAATCACGCCCGTGCAGAGCGCACCGATTGCGCCCACATCCGACAGGGACTGCACGGGAGGTGTATCGACCAGAATGTAATGAAATCTCTCGCGGAGTTCGTCGAACACCCGCGTCGCGGCTCGTGAGTTCATCAACTCGCCGGAATTCAGGTCATGCCGCGCGCCGGCGGGGAGGGTCCACAGATTCGAGATCGGCGTTTGCGCGATCGCCTCGTCCAGCGTCACGCGGCCCGTCAGGACGTCCGCCAGGCCGGGCGTGTTCGGCATCTTGTAGAGCCGTGCCATGGATCCCTGACGCAGATCGCAATCGACGGCCAGAACGTTGAGGTGCCGGACCTCCGCCATCGTGACTGCGAGATTCGCAGTCGTGACGCTCTTGCCTTCCTTCGGGATGCTGCTCGTGATCGCGACGCATGCATGCTTGCCGGCCGTGTTTCGACGAAGCAGCCACGTTCGGGCGGCTCGGTATTGTTCGGTGACGGGGCTGGATCGTTCCCGGGCCGCTACGACCGTGCTGTGGACGTCCCAGTGGGGCGTCGGCACGACGATGGCGTCGTCTTTTCGCAGGCCGGCCGGGGAGAATCGATTGAGTACTTTTCGAGCCGCCGGAATTCTGAGTCGATGTCTCGGCTTGTTCGACGTGCCTGGTTCGGCGACTGGCGAGGGCGCCTCCATTGTTGCGATGGCGTCGCCTTCCGCCTGAAAGGCGACGGCGGCTTCATCGACCGTGTCGATTCGGGCGGCTTTGATATTCGCTCGCTCCCGTTCGGCTCTCTTGATTGCTTCTGCGATTCGACCCATGGTATTCGTCTCGTCTCGTCGGCGATCAGCCGTGCCGAGGGTTAGTTGCCCAACAACTGATTGATCGTCTGCCGTGCGGAGTCCGCCACGCCGCCGTATTTCGCCGGGTTTTCCAGGCTCATGTATGCAAGCAGCCCTGTGGACGTCGCCGCCGTGATCGCAAGCGTCGCGGCCACGGGCATGACGAGCACCTTGCGTATCATTCGGCGTCGCAACGTGGTGATCGTCATGATTTCGCCGATGCTCTCGATGACGGGCAGCCCGAGCGACGTTGTGAGTTGCTTGGCGGTTCGATACGAGTGATCAACAAGCTCCGCGATCAACACCGCGAGAACGCCGACGGCGCCGCCGATGCCCAGGCAGATCAACATGACCAGCGACGACTTCGGCGTCACCGGGGTCGACGCCACCCAGGAGTCCTGGATCGCGCTGAATCGAACCGATCGATTCTTGTTGTCAAGGTAGAGGACCTGGCTGACGGGAGCGATCTGCTCCTGCCACTGTCGCAAGTCTTCCTTCAGGCGGACCAATTCGGCTTTCGCCCGATGGTACGCGTGGCGATGTTCCATCGCACTAGCCCGCGATTGCTCGATCTCGCCGAGACGAGCGACGATGGATGCGAGCCGGCGTTCCTTGCCGCCGATGCGGGCGACGAGTTTGTCGTACTGTCGCTGCGTTTCCTCGAGCGCGGCGTACCGATTGGTTTCGCTTTCCTCGCTGTACGCGTCCGAGATCGTGGCCGGCGTTTCGTCATACTGCTTCTGGCGAAGCTCGAGTTGTTCCTTCGCCCGAACGATGGACGGATGGGAATCCGTCATCTCTTTCTGCGTCATGCCTTGGCGGATTTCCTCGCGAAGCCGCTGAATCTCCTCGAGGAGCTCGACGCGGCGAGGATTGGGGACTTCGTGCGCTGAAGCGGACGTCGCCGACCTCTCGTTTGAGAGCATCGCGAGGTTGTTGCTGAGTTCGGTATCGTAGAGACGCAATTCCTGGATCTCTCGCTCCGTGTCAACCTTTTCGATGACGAGCTTCGTCTGCTCGGCGTCCAGTCGGTCGGGCTTGTCCGGATCGATGCCGGGATACTTCACTTCGTACTCGATGATCTGCTGGTTCAGTTGCGCGATACGCTCGCGGGATTTGTCCGCCTCCGTCTTGAGAAACGCCTGGACGTCTTCCAGCACGCTGACGGCCATCGCGGTTGCCTTCGGGATGTAGCGATGTCGAATCGCGCGGACGACATCCGGAATCAGCTCACGATTTGCATGTCGCATGGAAATCTGGACGATACGCTCGTTTTCCGATTCGCTGATGGTCTTGGTCGACAATCCCGCCGCGACGCTCGAAATGAGGTGGTCCCGCTGACGTTTGCCTTCCGGCGTCAGCGTTCCGTCCGGAAATCTCTCCAGCTTGTCGAGTCGGCCGCACTCGTTGAGGGCCTCTTCGATCAGGGCGGGGTCCTTGATCACGCTCTGCATTCGATCGCGTATCTCCGCGAAGGGATGCGCCCAGACGCTCGAGTTGACGATCGAGAAAACGGGATCGTGTTCGCTCTTGACGATGGCGCCGCCGTCGTAGAGGCGGGGGACCATCAACGAGCAGAGGAACGCGATGGATGATACGAGACACGCCGGCATGATGAACAGCCAGCGACGATCCCGCACGACGCGCCAGATTTCGTGGAGCGTGTGGCGAATGTCCGAAACGGAGAATTCGTCGATGTGGTTGTTGTGGCCGTGATGCTGCATCGCAGTAGAGTCCGTTCTAGGCGTCGCCGCAACGTGCGGACGCGTAACTCGGTTTACGGGTTATTCTGGTAGTACGTTTGTCCTGAGTTGTAGGCGTAGCCGGGCGCGATGAACGTCTGCGCCGCCGGCTGCATCGGCTGCAGCAACTCCTGGAATTTCTGTCCGACGTAAGCCAACGGCGTCGGAGGGACATAGAGAATATCGCCTTCAAGCAGATGAAAGTTCTTCTCGAGGTTGCCGCGCTTCATGATGTCGTTCGCATTGACGACGATGACATGCCGCTTGCCGTCCTCGTGGCTCGGGCGGATGACGTGTACACGATCGGCCCATGCCGAAAACGTCGGTTGCGCCTTGCCGAGGACCGACAGAACCGTGTCCCGGCCTGTATACGGCTGGGGACCTCGTCCCGCGACCTCGCCGAATACGTAGATCCGCTTGCTGTCCCGCCGCGTCATACGGACGCTGACGACGGGCCGTTGATAATATCGTTGGAGGTTCGCCTCGAGCTTTCGTGCGATCTCGACAGGCGTCAGTCCGGCGACTTTCACGTCGCCGACAAGCTTGAGCGTGATCTTGCCGTCCGCACTGACGACCACGGCTTCGCCGTCCACTTCAGGGCAGTTCGGTGACGTGATTTCCATCGCGTCGGGCGGCTGGACGATGTACTCGCCACCCGTGACATCGGCTTCGAAGTCATGCACGAATGCGTTGATTTCAGCGTCCGACGGTCCGCAGCCGGAACCGGCGATGATGTAGAGCATCGCGCCGACGAGCAGCGTCAATGCTACGATTCTCCTGCCGGTTGCCTTTTGCGGGCGTTCGCCATTGTGTCGATTCATCATCGCTCTGCTTCTCGCAAATGTATGACGCGATGCCGAGATTCGTCATGCGTCCTTTAACCCAATCGCTTATCGGGTGACGCACAAGGCGACTGAATTTCGAGTTATCAGCAATCCAGCGATAAGAAATGCGACAGCGGCGAGCGGCGATCGTTCCTACCAGACGTTGGACATTCTGGGACGAACGAAATCGCGTCGGCAAAAACTGCCGATCGGCGCGAATCTACCGCGCAACGACAGGATTGAGGGTCGTACGCAAGTTGTTCAGTGCGCAATCCTTCGCCCTCTGCATCAAGCCGCGCTTCCGCTGATTCCGATAACTCAGAGTACGAACCGAGTTTTTCGCCGCGCCCGTGACGTCTGTGGACCGCCGAGGCGGCGATCGAGCGACTGTACGCTTCTGCTGGAGCCGGATCGAATGTACTGCGAACATTTCGGGCTGAAGATCGCGCCGTTCAATAACACGCCCGATCCGCGCTTCTTCTTCAATACGCCGGATCACGAGGAGGCCCTTGCATCGTTGCTCTACGCCGTCGAGCTTCGAAAGGGCTTTGTTCTCGTGACGGGGGAAGTCGGGGCGGGCAAGACGCTGCTCAGTCGCTTGCTGCTGAATCGCCTCGGTGCGAACGTTCGTACTGCCGTGATTACGAATACCCGTTTGACGGGACCGGAACTGCTTCAGGCGATCTGCCGAGAATTCGAAATCGACACGTCGGACGCCACGACGTCCGCTGAGTTGACGCATCGGCTCGAGGAGTTCCTCCTGGAACAGTATGCGCGGGATCGACTCGCCGTCGTGATCGTTGACGAAGCGCAGAATCTGCCGGTTGAAGCCCTTGAAGAGCTTCGAATGCTCGGCAATCTCGAAGCCGACGACGCGAAGCTACTTCAAATACTGTTGCTGGGTCAGCCGGAACTCCAGGAGGCGTTTCGCCATCCGTCGCTTCGCCAGACGTACCAGCGGATCTTCAGGACATTTCACCTGCACGCGCTCGATCATGCCCTGTCGACCGGATATGTCGCACATCGACTGCGCGTCGCCGGACTTCCGTCGGACAAGCGCATATTCGCGCGAGATGCGGTCGATGCCGTCTACCGATACGCCGAGGGCATTCCCCGGCTGATCAACCAGATTTGCGACAATGCGCTGCTTGCGGCCTACAGCGCCGGCCGCGAAATCGTCACGGCGGCCATGATCGACGAAGTCGTGACGCACATGCTGTCATTGAACGTCAAACCTGCCGAAGCCAAGCCGCAGGGCGAGTTCGCTCGCCAGATGCTGACGCCGCAGGCAACACCGGCGCAGCAGGCAGCTGAACCGATCAAGGTGCCGATCGCCGCGCCGAACGAGGGGATTCCGAGCGACGAACTCGCGCGGATCGATTCGAAACTGCGTTCGTTTGAAATTGCGCTGGCCGACGTTCGCGGCGAGACGATTCAGGACAAGAACATTTCGCGTGACAACAGCGAAATCGTTCGACATCTGTCGGATCGCCTGCAGACGCTCGAAAAGGGCATTCAACTGATCCGTGAACAGCAGGCGGAGATTCGTGACCAGCAGGAAGTCATCGGCGCGACGAAGGCGAAGGCCGACGCCGAGCTTCGCGACTTGCAGCGATTTCGCAAGGAAACGCTGACGACGCTGGATGACGCAACGCACAGCGCCCGCGAAACGGAGTCGCAGATTCGCGAGTTTTTGAAATCCGCCGAAACGCGCGCGTTGACGCTCGAGGAGCGCGCCGCCGCCGCGGTCAATGCCGCCGATCGAGCCCAATTGGAAGTCGAGCGCCGTACGCGAGAACTGGCTAGCGAGTTTGAGCAGCTCACGACGAATCAGAATTCACGCGTCGATGCGGTTGTCGGGGAAACCCGCGCCGAGGCCGAGTCCATTCGCGAACTCAAGAAAGAGATGGCGGCGCTTCAGGAGCACGTGATTGAAGCCCAGCGAGCGTCCGAAGCGCGCGTCGGCACTGCCATCGCCGAAGCGGCGGAGCTGTCGAAGTCGCTCGAAATGCGGGCGCGGGAGTTCATCGCGGCGGCCAAGGGGCAGACCGGCGAATTGCAGGAGCAGCTCAAGACGATGCTCGACGAGCTTCGGGAGAAGAGCGATGCGTCGCAGGCGCGGATGATCGAGCTGCTCGCCCAGCAGCGCACGGAAATGGAGTCCGCACAGGTCAGTCTCGACGAGTGCGTGCGCAGTGCATTCGCCAGGTCGAACATCATGGATCGTGAGAGCAAGCGGCTCGTCGACGATCTCAAGGAGCAGGCGAAGGGCGTGCTGGATACCGTGCACGGCGTGCGCGATCGGACTGTCGCGCGTGCGGAGGAAGTGACGCAAAAGGCCGATGCGCTCGTGGCGGAAATGTCTGATCGTCTGGAACTCGCGAATCAGCGGATGCAGAGTTTGGTGGATGAGGCGGAATCGCGGGTCGGCGATGCCTGCGCCGCATTCCAGAATGCGCAACAGCGCATGGTGGACGACTCGAATGCGACGCGCGAGCAGGCCGAGAAGGCCAACGTCGAAACGAAGCAACTGCTGACAGAGACGCGGGAGTCCTGCGAGAAGCTGCTCGCGGAGTTGTCGGCTCACGTTGCCGAGCAGACGAAGCTTGCCGAACAGGCGTGGCGTGAGAATGCCGAACGAGGTGCGAAGTCGATCGGCGAGATTTCGAAGCGTCTGGACGCGGCGCGGGCTGCGGCCGATCAGTCGCACGCACAGCTTGAAGCCGTCATCGCCCAGACGGAGGATCAGATCAACGCGGCGCGAAGATCGCTCGATTCGAGCATGTCCGCGCACCGCGAGCAGGTCGAGACGATGGCCGAGCAGAGTGCGGCGATGCGCAGCGAGTTCGAGGATCGCTTCAGGAATGCTCGCGAAGCGCTCGACACGCTGATGAAGAGGCACAAGTCGGAAATCGGCGCGCGCGTCAGTGATATGGTCCGCGAGACGGACGCGAACGTCGGCGAGGCCGAGGCGAGGTTCCAGTCGAGTCGCGATGCGCTGAACGCGAAGCTGGACGATCAATCGCGAAATCTGAACGCGATGCTGGACGATCAATCACAGGTGATAAATGCGAAGCTGATCGAACACAGGGAATCGGTCGAGAAGCGCGTCAGCGAGCTTCAGCACAAGGCGACGACGCAGATCGGCGCGGCGGAAGCAAAGGCCGAGGAGCGCGTCGCGCTGTTGCGGGAGCAGCTTGCCGACACGTCGAAGACGGCGGATCGGATCTATCGCGATCTGAAGGAAGCCGTCGAGACGGTCGAGGCGCATGCCGAGACTTGTCAGGCGAAGTTCGGCGAGTCATCGATGACGCTTCGGAAGGAACTCGAATCGCTGATCGAGCAGCAGGGCAAGATCGTCAGCCAGAGCAAGGCGGAAATCGAGCGGTTGACGCAGAGCGTCGACGGGACGACGGGACGGTTCCAGCACGAGATGCGGCAGCTCAACGAGATGGCGAGATCGCGCATCACGAGCGTCGGCAAGGAGCTGGCGGATGTGCTTGCCAAGGCGATGACGAAGGCGGACGACGTTCGCAAGGGCGCCGAAGCGTCGTCGACGGAGATTTCGGCTCGCGTCGAGAAGACGCGCGGCGAGGCGGAAAAGAGCGTCAAGACGGCGGAGGAGGCGATCCGTCGCATTCGAATGCAGGCGAAGACGTCGCTCGAAGAGGTGCGTCAGTGTTTGGCGCAGATGACGGAGCGGGCGGACGTCGTGCGCCGCGAGCTGGGCAACGTCGGCGATGAGATTCGGCATGCGTCGAAGGAGACGGTTGCGCATCTCGCCAAGACGGGCGATCGCGTCACGTCGCAGATCGAGTCGCTGCGCGATTCGGCGATGGACGATGCGGATAAAAACTACAAACGTCTTAATGCAGTGCGGCTGCAGGTGGAACAGGGCGCCGAGCAGATGCGACAGAATGCATCGAAGCTGCTCGACCAGGTGCAGAGCGGCGCCGCGGCGCTGCGGCGGCACGCCGACGAGATGTTGATCCAGTCGCAGAGCGGTGCGGAGCAGTTGAACGAGTCGGCCGCGAACATGATGCTGCAGGCGCAGACGTCGAGCGAGCGATTCCGCGAACAGGCCGAGACGTTGCTGCACAATGCCGAAAAGATGTCACAGGGGATTCGCGAGGAAGTCACGTCGCTGCGGAGCCAGCTTGCCGAGGAAACGGATCGCATTCGACGGCAGGTGGGCGAGGCGAGGCACGAAATCGTGCAGTCGCGGCAGGAAACGGCGAAGATCGTGAACGACGCGGCCGAGGCACAGCGCCGTGCGGAATCCCGAGCGGGCGATCTCATCAAGCGCGCCGAAAACGTGCAGTCCCAGGCGGAATCGCTGCTCGCCATGCCTCGCGAACTGATCGACGAGGCCAAGCGCCAAGCCGGCGCGCTGTCGGAGATGTCGAAGAAGGTCTCCACAGTCGTCAGGCAGCTCAACGACGCCGGTTCCAATGCCGAGAGAAACCGCAGCGAGCTGACCCGCGCCGAGAACGACGCGGAAGAGAAGATCCGCCAGCTCAAGGCGCATACGGAACGGGTTGGGCAGTTGCTTGGCATCATCCGTCAGCTCTACGGGTCGATGGACGCGCGCGTCGAACGGCTCCGCGGTCGATTGTCTCAGTTTGATGAATTGTTCCGCACGGTCCCGCGGGAACTGGACGGCTTGCGCACGGTGCTCGATACGGAAATCGCGCGGGATCGCGGTACATCGCGAGGCCTGGATTCGCGGATGGCGCCGCAGCCCCAGATGCCGTATCGCGATGCACCCGTACCGGCAGCATTACAGCCGCAACCCATGGCGTCTGATCGTGTGCATCGAAATGCGAACGGCGGATCGTTCGAGCGAGATCGCCGCGATCTGCCGGATCTCCTGCATGACGAAACGGCCCACGATACAGGCGCTGCCGTGGCGACGACGCCCGCAACGGCCGTCGCCCCTGTAAAAGCGAAGGCGGCGCCGCGTGCGGCGGTGCAGCCGGCGGGATCGAAGCTCCAACCGGCGCCAAACGCGCCGGTGAGCGGCGAGCTGCGTCGCGATGCGGCCACGTCGAAGAGCGTCGTGCGCGAGCAGTTGCAGGCGGGTTCGCTGGGCGAGATCGTGCAGCGGAACGAGAAGCTGCAGAAGTGGCTGAAGGACATGCTCGGCGAGGACGCCGTGAACGGACAGGGTGGGTCCGGGGCGGCGAAGTAGTCGCGGCTGCGTCGGTCGAATCCTGGATTCTCACGGAATTCCTTTCACGCATGCGATGGGGATGCGTTTGCGACGGGCCCTTCGATACATGAAGATTTGTAACGCACTTTCAGTGCTTGATTCGTAAAACGGTCCGTTACCCGGGGCTGCGTTTGCCCGCTTCGCGAGCTGCACTTGCCTTGGGCTACCATCGGGCACGCTTTCAGCGTGCGAACGAGATGCGGGCGAATCGCGCGATGTGCCATTGGGTCGTGGGGCCTGCATGGTGTCGTGTGAATCCCGGTTTTCCGCAGTGAATTTTTCTTGCAAACGGGATTATTTCTTGGTTCACATTCGACGCGATGGGTTGTTGCTGCGCAGTTCCCGGAAAAATTCTTCGTGCAAACTGTCGCAAAGTGTCGCAAACGCTCGCAAATTCGTACAAAGAACGGAGACGATTCGCGCGTCGCCCAATTGTGCATTCGTGAGTCATGGCAATTGAGGAGCTTGACCGGCGCTTCGGGGCAAATTTGAGTTTCGAGTTGCGGGCGGCGAGTTTCTTGTGTGAAGAATCTCCGATTGGTTTGGCCTGCGGTGACGTTTACCGAATCATCTGTTCAGCGTTGTTGGCTGACGGAGAAGACCATGCCGTCGGGGTCGGCGTATTGGGCGATGCGTGCGCCGAACTGGTCTTTGGGGGGCTGGATGCATGGGACGTTGTGTTGTGTCAATCGCGCGTGGAACGCATCGAGGTCGGGGACGCTGAAGCCGGTGCGGCAGCGGCCCGCGGGTAGATCGTCTTTCGGTTCGGCATCTGGATTGGGCTCATCGGCGGGATGCAGGGCGAGTGTCGAACCTTCCGTGGCGAACTCGGTCCAGTGGGGCGTTTCGAATTTGAGCGGGAGACCGACGACGTCGCGGTAGAAGGCGACGGACTTCTTCATATCGTGGACGAAGACGATTGCGTAGTCGATTCTCATGGGCAGGCTCCTTGCGACAGGGCATAGATGGCACGGTGTGCGTCGGCGTATCTGCCGACCGGCGGTTTGCGCATCGGAGATTGGATCGATGAGACAGTCGTCGGTCAATGAAAATGTCGTGAGAATGGTCATTGGTGGCTCTTGCGCTGGCATGTCGGGGGCGAGTGTCGTACATTGTCGGATGGATTCGCCGTTTGCTCTTGCGGGGGCGGATTGTCCTGGAAGCGTCAGGGTTCCTGGTGGGCCCCGCGGTCTTCAAAGCCGTTGAGGCGGCGCATTGCGTCGCCTGGTGGGTTCGATTCCCATCCGCTTCCGTCCATTTCTTGACTCAGAACCGCGATTTGTCAAAAATGCTGTCAAAAACTCAGGGTTGATTTGTCGTTGGTTGAGGCATGTCTTGGCGAAATCGGGGCGCAAACTAAAGCGGTCGTTCGTAACTCCAAACGGTGACGAATTACATGGTCTTGTGCAAGGAAAAGACGGTCGTTTTCGCCCGTCAGGGAGAGCCTCTCCAAAGTGGTCTGGCCCTTGGCAGGTGAGGCCCATGCGTCAGTGAAACGGCACCAATTCGATCTGCATTCGCGGTCGCCGCTGCGCCGACGCGGTAAGAAATCGATGATCCGAGCGTATCAGGGGCAAGGAAGGCAACGCCCCGTGAGAAAACAGGTGTGACCTGCGGGAACTGTGGGCTGGTTCTGGTAGAATTCGGCTAGGTGCCATAATAGAATCGCAGCGTCAAGGACACTCTTGAGACAGTGGATTGCGATTGCCGTGATGACCCCATACGACGCCACGTCTTCAGAATCTGGAACAAAGATTGCCAACGCGTTCCCCCTTCGATACAAGGAGAATATCGTAACTCAGTAGGAGGAGCACAATGGACAGCTTCACAACTCAGTGCCCCGCCTGTAAGGCCACATTTCAAGTCCGCGCCGCTTTAGCGGGCCGCACCGCCACTTGCAAGAAATGTCACAAACCGTTTACCGTGACCGATTCTTCAACCCATCCACCTCGCAAAAAAAGAGAATCAATATTTGACGCGCCCTTGACCGTGGTGAATGATGACCTTCATTCCTCAACAGACCCCAGATCGTCGACAAGCATGCATCCATGCTCGCAGTGTGGAGCACTGATTCCAAGCTACGCACCCACCTGCAATGACTGCAAATCCCGCCTAACTAACTCCCGAGTCGCTTCCAATTACTGGTCGTTTCGAAAGATATCTGACTGGATGGCTCGCCATAGTCTATCATTCTCGGCAGGGGGCCAAAGTGATCCTCATCGCCGCACACACATACCCACGCATTTGTCTGCTCCCAAGTACTTTGGAATCAACTTTATTGCACTCATGCTAATCGTCTTGGGATCGCTTGTGATCGTAGCCGGTGTCGTGTCCCTCTCTATGTCTGTTTACGCGAGATATCAGTCTCAGAATAGGATCGCATCCATCCGGTCATCACTCGGCGCATTGGACAACGCATCCGAAGCGCAACGAGAGGCGGTGGCGCGGGCTGAGAAAAAAGCAAAAGACGCGGGATCTGACAAACCTGAATTGGTCGAGAAGTGGAATCGCCAGCGCAAGCAGTTCGAAAGTGATGAACAACAGCGCATGAGGCAACGTATGTCGTTGGAGTCGGAACTCGCGGCACATCAGCTTGGCAAGGAGATCGTGAACGGCACGACATGGGCGGTAGGAATCGGCGCGATAATCTCTGGGCTTATTATTGTTGGCCTTGGACAGGTCTTTTCCGCAATTCGTGACATGGCGATTAATAGCTTCCTAATCGCGTCTAAGAAGCCCTCCGACCGATGACGATACGCAAATAACGGCTTTCACGAATACCGAGTTCGATGACAACTTCTTGGTCTGTTAGATGGTGGTCGTCCGGGCGTATCTCGCGCCCCTTATGCAATAAAGTGGACACAGCCTCAGTCTTAGACCCAACAATTCAAAGACAAGAAGTTGTTAACACAGGGTGTTCCCAAGTTCTTTCGACAAAACGTAGGTTTATTGAGATTCGAGTTCTGTGTCAATGCCGTGTTGTTGCATCCACAAGTTGTTCGCTATCTCCTCTAACAAGAACTTTCTTGCCTGAAACTGAGTCAATCGCGCAATAGTCTTCAGGTTCTTGTTTATTAGCTCTTCTGGATACATGTGTTTGAGTAAATGAAATTCGTAGTCCGACATCTTCATAGTTTGTTCCTCCAATTATTGACTCATCCTAAATGAGCACCAAGTGTTAATAGTTTGGCTTTGTTCTTGAATCCAAAGGCATCGATAAATCTCTGAGTTTGCATTCTTGTTTACTTCTGGGCCTACAGATAGTGTCTTTGGGATCTAAATCATTTTCATAAGGGGTTATGACTTAAGATCTTGGATTCTCGTTCAACTCAATCATGACAACTAATAGTACTGATATTCCTTGTTGAGCCTTGGAGAGAAAACCCCTGCTGCCAGAATAGGCTGACCTATCCCTTTCTGACAGCGGGGACATAGACAATGCTGTCATGCCTATATGGTTCTTTGATCCTGCCGACATTCCTTTATATCGCCCAGTGTCAATTGCTGAGTTTCAATCCCTTGCGGGACGCCGTATAACGGTTTTGGTTACCCAAGCTCTCAAACCCCAACCACGCAAGCCCAGTTCGTTTTTCACCCATGACTCACAGTTGCTTTTTGCTTCACAATGACTTCCCCACAATTGTTAAGCGGGGTTCGCAGTTGGCGTAGCCAAGTACCAACCAGTGAAGGTTCCTACAGATTTGTCTTATTGAGCCTGTAATCGCTCTCAGTCAATGATTCTTTGAAAAGGTGTTTTGACGCCACCGCGAATAAATTGTCCACAAATGGCTTGAGCCTTGACAACCAAATCAGGCCGCCAAGGCTCATTCGAACAAGATTCTGCCGATGATGAAAACGTAGTCTTATGCCGTTGGATTGATAAGCTGCTTGTTCGATAGAGCCATGAATGTTGTTTTCATACTTCATCATACAAAATTTTCGGGGAAACTCCTTGGATCATTCAGATTTATTGAGAAACTTTCTCCTATGGCAACGCGGCATGCTTTTTGGGCCTAATAATCGGGGAAAACGCGCGAGAATTTACCCCGGGGGATTCGATCTCAAACTCGCAATCGAATCGCATGCACATATCTTCACGGACATACCCTCCATGCGATGCTCATGCAGCGGATAGTAATAGAGAGTCACGTTGAGATATCCACGATTCGAAGCGACTCGGATAATTCATGACCCAGAATTCGCTTCCAAACTTGTCCTGCTTGTTTGAGTACTTGTGAGGCATGGCGCAGGTGAAGAGGCGCTCATGAATCCTGAAGCCTGCGTAGAGTCTCCGAAAGTACCGGCTGGCGTTTATCGTTAGCAACCAGTCATGCGCAGACTCTCGTAAGGAGTCGGCCAATCGGACATGCTCTGATTCCTGCCAAGGCTCGCCGTCGTACAGATTCCCGCCTGAGACCAAATATGGCGGGTCGAGGAATACCCAGACGTTGTCTCCCGGAGCGGTGAGTACTTTAGAGTAGTCCAAGCATGTCAGTTTCGACCTGCGGAGTACGGCCTGTTGGCGCTCAAGTTTCTCTCGCGTTACGGAGGTCATTCCGTCTTCGAGGAATTCATAGCTTGCTGCCGCAATATCATGCTGGCTAAGTCTGACAAGACTGGCAATTGACCAGCGATTGAGCAAGAGCCAGTAGGAAGGGCAATAGTCGCAACAGGCCTTTGCTTCGTCGTATTCCTTGAGCGTAGCGAAACGGCTTGGCTGCCACCCCGTTTTATAGAGCTGCCGTCGTAAGGCGTCCAGCCAGAGCCGACAATCGTCAAATACACCACGAAGCTCATGCTCGTTGAGGGCAGATGCGTAGTCCTTCCACTCAAGCAACTCGTTGATGTAATTCTCGTCGTTTCTGAGCTGCCGGTAGTGATCATAGACAAGCGGATTCTTTTCGTTAAGCCACAACCGCTTGCCTTCTGGGGCGTCCCAAAGAAGCGAGCCGCCACCGAGAAACGGCTCACGCAACTCGTCGAATTCGGGGGCCATGGCGTAGAGGTCGGAGGCCACCCGAGTCTTTCCACCAGCGTATCTTGTTATGTTATGACTCATGGCATATGCTCCTTACGCGACCTTCCGCTGGTTAGACTCGTCAAGTAGGTCGCTTGCAAGCTCGATGCCATGCTCATTGAGCCGGGCGTCGATTGCCAGAATCGATTCGACGGCGACGTGAATGTACTGGCGCGTCTCCCTTAGCTGGCGAGATTCCTTTTCGAGCGTAATCGTCTTGGCGATGTCGAGATCAGAGATCGCCTGGCGAAGCGCGCTTGCCGCCTTCGCGACAGACTTCGCCTTTGCGATCAGACAGGGTGATTTCTGCGCCTGCTTGGAGGCGGGCGCGTCTTCGTTTCCAGCTGCCAACTCGAATTCGGCAACCGTCTCACGATTGTCGTTGGCAATCTCTGCGTAGCATTCCGTCAGTGACTTGTCCGCGATTTCAGCAAAGCTAAAACGGTGGGCAAGGGCCATATACCGCTGGACAGACTTGTAAGCGTAAGGGACCTGCTTCCCTTCGTACGCGTTGTCCCACCATTCCTTGAATCCCTTAACCTTGTCCTTCAAGACCAAAAGGGCCTTTCCCTGCAGCCAGCGGTCTTGAGTTGCCGACCGAAGGCTCAGGACTTCCCTTTCGTACAAGGCTGCGAGGAGCCGGGTGGCGTCACCACGGTTGAGTTTCTTCACCTGTGATTCGTTGCCGGTGGACAGAATGTCCACCAACTCGTCGAATTCCGCTTTTGTCAGCTTTCTTGTCGTCGTCTCATTCGCTTTCCTTGGCATGAGTAATCTCCAGTTTGAGGCCAACACCATGCTGGCCTTCCGACTTCGTATTTCATGAGGGTTTCTCCTAACGTCAGAGATAACCAATTCCAGTGTTTCAGAGTCCTATCCCAATCTCCCTGCCCCAACGCGCCTTTTGAGATCTCCTTTCTTTGCTCACACACCAACAGCGCGCGGACCTTCCGCGCGTCTCAGTCTGCTGGTCAAAACTCGTCGGGAAACTTCGGGAAAACCCGAGTTGCGGCGGGAGAAGAGGACAAGATCCCTTGCAACTTTGCTAGTATACCATCTATTCTGCGATTGTCAAAAAGATATTTGACATGCGCGCGGTTTCTGAGTAGCCCCCTCGATTCGTTCGGAGTTGAGGCGAAATCGTTTCGCGGGTTGGCTTACAGTTTTCCTGAGGGTCTGTAAGAGTGGTGGCTTTGGGGGCAAGGACACAGACTTGAGTGCAAGAAGAGATCCTCAACGACCGTGGCTGAGGGTCGAAGGGGGGCTACATGAGCAGGTCATTGATCTGAACGATAATCGACGATCCACTCGAAGGCTCTCATGGCTGGCTCACAGTTCATGCAAAGCAAGATACCACCAAAAAACAAGCAACCAAAGATCGCAAGTACTGTAGCGCCTACCTTGAGGTCTTCCTTGAAGGTCTTGGCCAGAACAGGCACCAAAGTGAGTATGACAATGATGATGAGAATGGTGATGATCATAAGTCTGTTCTTAACTCGCCGTGATCTTGCGTCAAGCCAAGAGTCGACGGTTCAGCCTGCTTATGGTCGCTGGAACAGGTGAGGGATCGTCCAAAGGCTTTGGGAGTGGCGCAATGGTCATCTGCTTGTCGGCAAGACGCCTATTATCTTTGATGTCCGGCTTTGGCCCTGCGTCGTTCAAGCAGAACGACGTAGTATGCTTGCCAGATCACCGAAAGTCGACATGAATGTCGAGTGTCGGTTGCTGTATTATCGAGTGACGCCCAATTGGGCATGGTATTAGGCGTTGTTGGGCGTTTTTTGGCAGGGAGGGTGTCAAAAACAGTGTCAAAAATGCAATTTGGATAGGCCATAAGATACACAAAAACGCGGAAAAGCAGCAACTGGTTGGGTTCGATTCCCATCCGCTTCCGTCTTATGGCCGGATGACAAATCATCGTAGATCGCGACGGGTGTTGGCTACTGTTAAGTTGCGATCCGTTGGTGAGGCGGATTTGAGATTTAAGATTTGAAATTCGAGATCGGAGATTCACGTACAAGCGGGACCACATGGGCGCGAGTCGGTGACTGCGGGCGACGACTCTGTTCTCACACCGAAGTAAGGGCCAAACGATGACTGCAAAAAAGAAGAATACCGTTCTGATCGTCGTGCTCGTGATCGCGGGCGTTGCGGTGGTGATGCTTGGCACATGCGTCGTGGTTGTGCCCATGATGCTGCGGAAGTGGGCGCAAACGACGATTCAGAATCTGCAGCAGCCTTATCCGTTCACTGCGTTGCAGTGGAAGATCGAGCCGGCAACGACTGTTGCAATGGCCGATTCGACGATTGCAGAGGGATTCTGGAAGCAGTTGGACGGGCACTTGAAGGGGACGAGTCCGGATTCGCAAGTTTCGCAGATCGATACGCTTGTTGTGCCGACGGGGAACATTCTCGTCACGGATATGAACTTCATCGAAG